>NZ_LMUX01000008.1:0-84155 GCF_009765705.1 Burkholderia sp. L27(2015)
AACCGACAACCGAAAGGCGGTCACTTCGCCGCTTGGGAGCAACCCGACGCTCTCACGATGGACCTTAGGGCAGCATTCAAACCGCTGCGTTAATGCGACGTTGCGCGGGCGGTGGCATACCGTCGTCCGCGTTACGTTCTGGTTTCTCCACGCGCGAGTACCCTGTTTCCCATCTTAAAAGATAAGTTATCCATAATATATGATCGACTTAGAAAATATTCTCAGTGTGAATATCTGACATCGAGAAAACTGTGCAGCTGCAAACCGATCTTCTGCGTCGGCCGAGGCGCGACGATGCATCGCTTGATGCGCAAGATTTGCGTTCCGAGTCGCGAGCGCAGACCTATCCGGCTTGACCCGCCTCTGAATTCTCAGTAGCATCTATTAAACGAACACTTGTTCGTTTAACGAACAAACTCCGATCTAAATCTTGAATTCTGGCAACTACCATGCATGAACATGCTTCTCCTGAGGCCGTGCCGTCGCTGCGCGATGGGGTGCGCTTTCAAATAACCGGGCCCGCGAATGCTCCGGTGTTGGTTCTCGGCAATTCGCTGGCGACCGACATCAGCTTATGGCGAGACCAAATCCAAGTCTGGAAAAACGATTTTCGAATTGTCGGGTTCGATTACCCGGGGCACGGTAGTCCCAGTTGGGGCAACGCAAGCAGCATGAGCGAGTACGCCGCGAAAATCGGCCGGCTCCTCGATACGCTGGAGATCGACACGTACTCGTATTGCGGACTGTCGATGGGCGGCGCGCTCGGTATGGAACTCGCTGTCTTGCATCCGCACCGAATGCAGAAACTGGTCTTAAGCAACACGGCCGCCCAGTTCGGTTCGCGCGATTTCTGGAATCAACGCATCGCGACGGCGACCGCGTCCGAGGACGGCATCGCTCAGTTGTGCACGGCGTCCTTAAACCGATGGTTCACCGCCGAGTTTGCCGCGGCCCACCCCGACGTGGTGGTATTCGCGCAATCGATGTTTCTCGCGACCGGGCCAGCGGGCTACGCCGCGTGTTGCGCCGCGGTCAGAGACTTCGACTTCTCCGAGCGATTGACGGACATCGAGATTCCGGCTTTGGTCATCGCCGGCGCTGGCGACTTGGCGACTACGCCACAGCAAGCCCGTGTGCTGGTCGATAAGTTGCGCCGCGCGCAGTACCACGAGCTACCGACGGGCCATCTGGGCAATCTGGGCGCGAGCCGTGAGTTTACCGAGGTGGTACAAGCATTTTTACAGTCGCGGTGACGTGCACTGCGCGCGCTATCGGAGTTTTGAATTGCGCGAAGTGGCTTTGCGCGGTCCGAAGCCAAGTCAGCCGCAGCGCGCGAGAACGGAAAGCGTGGCGGGCGTCCTCGCAAGGCAAAAGTAGACGCAGTTCACGCGTAACACGAACACGACGAGCACTAGCTATTGAATCGCAACCGGGTGGCCTGTCAGCCAGCCGTTAATGTCTTCAAGCACGTCCTTCTCGATCCCAAGGAAACCGTGTGGTGAATGCCCGCCGCAATCGGCCTCCTTGTCGCCACCTCCGTCTGTCGAATCGACCTGGACAAAATCGAAGTGGTCACGCTCGGCCAAATGCTTGCCGGCATACGCGGGCGAAGATACACACGCGTCGTGCTGATTCGATACGACAAACACGCGGTATTTCGTGCCGTCCACGTCGAGGTCGGCAAGGCTGGGGTTGCCCCGGCGCGATACAGTCACAGGGGACGTCAACACAAACGCATCGGCCAGCGTCGGACCACGGTTCAGCGCATTACCGACCGAAACCGTCCCGGCGCTCGTGCCGACTAACGCGATCTTCGAGTTCGGGAAGCGTTGGCGTAACGCGGCCACGACCGCCTGTGTATCCGTGAACGATTCCTTGCTCATCCGGAAGTGGTCGTCCACGCCTTGCGCGTTGTCGGACGGCGTATCGACCAGCGCAACAGCGACGCCGTAATCGATCCAGTGATGCGCCGAGCGAATCAAAAAATTGCCCTTGAGTGTGGTTGCTCCACTGGCATTCAGATGCAGGTCGCCCGGCGTGCCAGGAAACAGGACAACCACCCACGGCGGATTCGAAGATGGCGACTCGACGAAGATGCTCTGTGTCACGCCGTCGCGCGTAGGGAGCGTCACGAGGTCCCCGTGGTCGAGCGGGTCTGCATGGACATTGGCGATCAACAGAAGGGCCGCGAGCCCGCAGCCAATACGTTTCAGCTTCATCACATCTCCCATACGTAATTATTATTCATCGCCTCCAGCGTCGCCGAAGTCGCTTCGGCCAGCAGCGATGGCCTGCAAAATGCGATCTAGCCCAACGGACGATACCCAAAGCAGCGATAAGAGCGCAAGCTTCTCCGATCGGCGTTTCAATACACATGCAGAGCGTTCCGGCCTTGTATCCGGCTATAGCGCTTGGTATGGTGTCTACAATGTATCTACGTAATTAGAGCCCGATATGAAAGTCGTTGTGAAGAAGTGGGGCAATAGCGCTGCGTTGCGCCTGCCAGCATCGCTCATGGATGCGGTAAGCCTGCAGATTGACCAGGCGGTCGAGCTGCGTGCGGAGCGTGGCCATATCGTCTTAGAGCCTTTGCGCGAGCGGGAATACGACCTGGATTCGATGCTTGCCGCGATCACACCAGCAAACCAGCATGCGTCCGTCGATTTCGGAGCGCCCGTAGGAAAGGAGACGTTCTAAGTGGCGAAATATGTACCGGAACGAGGCGATGTCGTGTGGCTGCACTTCGACCCGTCGGCAGGACACGAACAAGCGGGTCATCGACCGGCATTTGTCATCTCACCGCGCGCCTACAACGCCGTGAGTGGCATCATGCTGTGCTGCCCGATGACTACGAAAATCAAGGGCTACCCGTTCGAGGTTGAGATCGTCGCACCCGACGGAGGCAAGAGTGCGGTGCTTTCAGATCAGGTCAAAAGCTTGAACTGGGTTGTCCGAGCCGCGAAGTTTCGCTTCTCCGCTGACCCGGCTGTATTCGTGGAAGCGCGGGCGAAAATGTCCGTGCTTTTCCGATAACGGATCAGATCATGTGCAACGCGTGGATCAACAGCAAGCTGATACCCGCAAGCGCCACGATGGACAATACGACCGCCGCCGTAACCCGCGGACCTGCCTTCACGACGGTGCGAACGTCCACACCCAACCCAAGCGCGGCCATCGACACCACGGTCAGCAAATTGGCAACCTCATTCGCCGGTTGCAGCAACACTGTCGGAATCACACCCGCCGAGCGCGCCGCCATCAGTGCCAGAAAGCCGACGATGAACCACGGCAACACCTTGTGCCAAACAACCCCATGCGATTTGGCGGATGTCTTTCCGGATGCGCCGGTCGGATCGCTTCCTTGCGCAGCGCCGCGTGTCAAAACCGACAGAACCATAATGACCGGGCCCAGCATCAACACACGCACCAGTTTCACGAGGGTGCCGATATGCGCGCTAAACAACGACACCGGCACCGTGGCCGCCAATACTTGGGGCACCGCATAGACGGTCAAGCCCGCCAACGTGCCGTATTGCAGATCGCTCAGATGCAGCACCGGAACCAGCAGCGGCAGTCCCAACACGACCAACACGCCGAGGACAGCGGTAAAAGCAATCGAAGCGGCGACATCGTCGCTATGCGCACCGATCACCGGGGCCACGGCCGCAATTGCTGAATTGCCGCAGATCGAATTGCCGCAGGCCACGAGCAGAGCCATGCGATGGTGCAAACCGAGTAAGCGCCCTATGCCGTAACTCAGCACAATCGCCACAATTACCACCGCCACAATCCCGCCCAGCAAATCCAAACCGGCAAGCTTCAACGCCGTCACGCTCAACGACGCGCCGAGCAACACGACCGCCACTTCAAGCAGAAATTTGGCACTGAAGTCGATACCGCTTTGCCATTGTGAGCTCGGCGCCCACACACTGCGTATCGCGGTCCCAAGCAAAATCGCCAGCACCAGAGATTCAAGCCAGACGTGTCCGAAGATTCTGGCTTCGGCCAATTGCAAAGCCCAGGCCCCTGCCGTAACGGCGGCGCACAAAAGAACGCCCGGCGCCACGCGCATCAGTGGATTTGAAGTGCCGGTGAATCCGGTTACGGCTTTTATTTCTTTTTCGGTAGAGAGCGTCGACATTTTCGAAGTCCCCAATGAGTGAACGTTCGACAAGCGTACCGACGCGCAAGACATATGAAAAATACAAAATATTCACTGTTGGCATGTATTTTATTCATGTGTCAGCGATGCTTACTCCGCCGCTTTTTACACGACGGCTTTTTATGCGACTACCCCTGACGTTTCTTAAACGCGGAGATGTCTTTGGGAGAAATTCGAAATACCGGGTGAGGGAAAACGTGCGAAGAAAAAGCAGAAGAGCGGCGCGAGGCCGAAGTTCCTGCCCTGGCCAGTCGAACAGGAAAGGACGGCTTTCGGAAATGCAAGACTAACGAAAGACCATCCTTTCAGGTTCGAGCTAGGTCACGTGAATCAACGGTCAACCGGCCATAGCCGGCCGCCCTTAATTTGCCCAGTGGCAGCTCTTATGGTGGTGCTGATCGGTGTGACATACCCGATGACGCTGGTGCTCATGCTCATCGGCTTGCGCGCTCAATGGCGCGAAGGTGGCAAAAAACGCGCTGAGCGCAAGCGTGGCCAGAATAATTTTTCCAAGTTTCATTTTTTTTCCCGCGAGGTTGAAAGGGTCCCACGCCAAGTATCAAGCAAGTTTTGCACCCGCTAGGCGAGGGGTTTGAATATAGGAAGTTGGTGGCATCGGCCGAACTCGCGAGGACGGGGTCGATGGACAGCCGGGGTGTGAACATGTACACATTTGTCCCGCAAACGCCAGATGCAGGCAGAGCCACCGGTAACTCTGACCGACGAGCACGTTAAACGTTTGATTGGGTTCGAAATTTTTTTGGCCAACACGGGATCGTGCTACCGCTCGGTTGTTACTGTCCGGCACTCGAGTCGCCTACGCGGTTACTTGCGGATACAACTCGACGCGAACGAAGTGGCACACGTCTGTCTCCAACATACAACTGGAGAGAAAAATCATGATCAAGCTATTTGCTGCTGTCGCGTTGGCGGTAAGCCTGGGAGGCTGTGTGGTGGCCCCCGCCCCTTACGGTTACGCACCTGCGCCGGCCTACGGTTATTACGCGGGCCCTGCCGTCGATGTCGGCATTGGCGTAGGCGGTGGCTACGGACACGGCTGGCACGGGAGGTAGTAGCGGATGCGCACCGGGGATGCGCACCGCCCGTCACCGCACCGCGTGCCTGCCTATGGCCTTGGGTAACTTATTTGGGTACCTTAACTTCGGCATAACTTGGCAGCCAACTCGGCAACGTGTTTGCCCTGATAGCGAGCGATATCGAGTTCGTTTTTCGTGGGCTGACGCTTGCCGTCGATGTTGGCCAGCGTTGTCGCACCATAGGGCGTGCCACCCGTAATTTCGCTCATGTTCATGAGACCCGCGCACGCGTAAGGAACGCCTACGATCACCATCCCGTGATGCAGTAGCGTAGAGTGAAACGACGTGATGGTGGTTTCCTGGCCACCGTGCTGCGTGCCGGTCGACGCAAAGACGCTGCCTATCTTGCCGACCAGCGCGCCCTTCATCCACAGCCCCCCTGTCTGATCCAGAAAGGTCCGCATTTGGCCGGCCATATTGCCAAAGCGCGTGGGCGTGCCAAAAATGATTGCATCATAATCGCCCAACTCGTCCGGTGCGGCAACCGCAGCCTGTTGATCCATCTTCACACCCATTCCCTTGGCGGCTTCAGCGGGTATGGTTTCGGGCACGCGTTTGATCGTGACTTCCGTGCCCGCGACACCTCGTGCGCCTTCCGCAATAGCCTGCGACATTTGCTCGATGTGGCCATACATCGAGTAATAAAGAACTAGGATCTTTGCCATGGATTTTTCCTCGGAATGTGAGTAATCGGCACGCGACGTTTATCAGGAACCGCACAAGAAAATTAGTGCATGGGCTCCTATAAAGCAATGTTGGGACCGCGCCCGAGATGATTCTTGTCCCGCATTCGGCAGCCGCCGTATGGGGTAAGCGCTTTCCCGAGAGACACCGACCAATATGTTGCTGCACCAGCATCTTGTAACAACGGGGGTTATCGGTAATTTCTACGGCTTCGGACAAAAGCGGCAACGAAGCGGCGAGAGAGTAGCCAACGAATGTGGCCGAAGCAACGGCCAGCGACGGAACCGACGAAGCGACCGAAGCACCTGTGCGCGCAAGCCTCAGTACACAAGCCTCAGCGTACAAACCGGTCTCGCAAGGCCTTGATGCGATCGTGGTTCTTCACCACGCCCTGATACTGTGCCGCAACCAAGGCATACACCTGCGGCGACAGTTTCTCTTTTAGCGCAGCACCATAGACCTTGCGCGCGTGGTCTTCGCCTTTTTCGCACTCGACCAAGATCGCGTGATTGCGATGCTGCACGGCTGCGGCTTTCGCGCTATCCCAACTACCCCAACCGCGATGGAGGGCCCCGGTCAAACTGCCCTCGGCGCGCGGCTCGCTCCCCAGCATCCGCACGAGCTCTTGCAGGTCGCGCAATGCTTCTCTGCATTCCTGCGCCCGCGCCCGCAACACAGCAGCCAATTCAGGATCCGAAACATCCTTCGCGCTGGCGACAAACCCTAACTCCCCGTCCCTGCTAACCTCGATCAAGCGATTCAAGGTTTTAATCGTTGACGCATCAGGCATGGCAAAACTCCTGAAAAATCGGCGGTGCCGGTGCGAGCCCTCGACCGGGAAAGCCCTCTCACAGTGAATGCCAGCAGGTACTATTCCCGAACGGATAGCCAATTACCCGGAGCGTACCCGTCGCCAGCAGCGGCTCATACGAAATAAGTGGAACGCGGATCGGCATGTCTATTCGTTCGCGTCTTAATACGTGCGCGTTCGCTGCGTGCGTATTCGCTACGCGCTCATGCGCGCATCCAGAACCAGCTTGCCGCGAATATGACCAGCCTCCAATTCGCGCTCGGCTTGAACAGCCTGCGCGAACGGAAAGGTTTTGGCGAGCCGGATTTTGACTCTCTCCTCGTCGATCAAACGCCCGATCTGCGTAAGCTGCTCGCCGTCCGGGTGCGCGGTGTAACGCGCCACGCGAATATCGCGTGCGCGTGCGCGTTCGCTGGAAGGCGCCGCGATCGTCGAGATCAAGGCCCCTCCATCCTTGAGAATTGCCCACGAGCGTTCCTGTGTGTCGCCGCCGACCAGATCGAAAACCATATCGACCTGCGGCACCTTCGATGCGAAATCGTGGAGCTTATGGTCGATCACGACATCGGCGCCCAGCGCCTTCACGAACGCGACCCCATCGCCCGATGCCGTAGCGTAGACCACAGCGCCCTTGGCTTTCGCGAACTGCACGGCAAGATGCCCGACACCGCCGGCAGCGGCATGGATCAGCACGCGCTGGCCCGCTTGCACGCCGCCGCGCTCGAACAAGCCTTGCCAAGCGGTCAGACCTGCAAGAGGTACAGCCGCAGCGGTGCGGAAGTCGAGCGAGGCCGGCATGGGCGCAAGCCAAGCACGTTTGATCGTTACGTATTCGGCGAATGCACCCTGCTCCTGCCCGATGAACGCATACACATCCTCTGCGGCCTGCAGGCCGCCCCCGGCGTCGCCAGGTGTTACCACAGAGCCGGCAAAGTCGCGTCCTAGCGTATAAGGAAGCTGGCTTTCGCGCACCAGCGGATAGTGCCCTTCGCGGGTCTTGTAGTCGACAGGATTCAGGCTTGCGGCGCGAACGACGACCAGCACCTCGTCGTTCTTGGGAGTGGGGACTTCTATCGTATCGCGCTGGATGACGTCGGGACCACCGAAACGGTGGATGCGAAATGCTTGCATTGTGCTCATGAACGCTCCTTGCAGGTACGGCGGTTGCCGGCCCGCACAGAAGCGCGCAAATGTCATGCCCGCGCAATCGCAAAGCCCGCCATTCTGCCAGGCACAATCTCAGGGACCACCCACTTCGATCACTTCACGCACCCCCTCGACACCGCCCAATTGCCCGCAAATCACAGTGAAGTCGGTAGAGGAAACCCGCGACAGCGTAATGGTCACCTCGTCGGTATCGCTCAGGCTTTCATTTTGCTGCACGATGAATTGCTTGACCCGTGCAGAGCCCGGGCCCAGCACACGATACAAGGTCGCGACATTCATTGCGCCACGATCGACCACCAGCCGTAGTTCGCGCCGTTGGCGCGCGGCAAAGAAACGCTTTTCCAGCGGCTTGATGCCCGCCAGAATCACCAGGATGATCACCGTGGCCGTCACGGCTGCAAGGTAAAGCCCGCCCCCCACCGCCAGGCCGATTGCCGCGACCGACCACAAACTGGCCGCCGTAGTCAGCCCGCGCACCACCTCGCCACGCAACAAGATAGAACCGGCGCCCAGAAAGCCGATGCCGGACACGACTTGAGCCGCGACCCGCGAAGGATCCAGCACGATGTCGGGCCGGCCCAGCACGTCCTGGAAACCGAAGGCCGAGACGATCATCAGCAGCGATGCGCCCACGCATACCAGCATGTGGGTGCGCAAACCGGCAGCCCAGGAAAGGCGTTCGCGCTCCACGCCGATTACGCTCCCCAAGGCGGCCGCAAGCAGCAGTCGCGAAACAAGCTCAATCTGACCTAACATCGTGGGCAGCTCCTGTCATATTGGAAGATGGGGGATAGATCTCCCCGCTCGGGCCAACGCTTGGACATAATAGCCGCATCGCCTGTTCAACGGTCGCCGCAGTGCAGCATTGCGGCCGCAAGCGATCGGATACAATGCCGCAACCGAATTTTTGGAAAACTGCGCGTGGGCTACGCACTCATACTTATCGTCGGCGTACTCGCCGGGCTACTCAGCGGTGTAATCGGCACGGGCTCGGCGATGCTGCTGATGCCGGTGCTCGTCGGGATGTTCGGCCCTCAGCATGCGGTGCCCATCATGGCGATTGCAGCGGTGATGGGCAACTTCGGGAAAATGCTGGCGTGGTGGCGTGAAATCGACTGGCGCGCGTGTGCGGCGTATTGCTCGACCGCGGTACCGGGCGCGGCCCTAGGCGTGCGCACCCTGCTTGCGCTTCCGCCTCATGCGGTCGAAATTGCCCTGGGGATTTTCTTCGTTTCGATGATCCCGGCCCGTCGCTGGCTGGCACGGCGCCATGTCAAGTTCTCACTGTTGCACTTGGCGCTGATTGGCGGCCCGGTCGGTTTCCTGACCGGGATCGTCGTCTCGACCGGGCCGATCACCGTGCCCGTGTTCATGTCGTATGGGCTGATCAAAGGTGCGTTCCTCGCCACGGAAGCTGCGGGCTCCCTGGCGGTTTATTGCACCAAGATCATCGTGTTCCGCCACTTCGGCGCATTGCCCATCGACATCATCCTGAAGGGCTTGATTACCGGCTCGGCAATCATGGTCGGTGCATTTGCTGCGCGCCGGATCGTGCTGCGCATGACTCCCGACGCGTTCAAGCTGATCGTCGATGCCTTGATGTTTTCATCGGGCATGTCGCTACTATGGGCGGCCGCTCGCTAGATCGAGCCCCTCGCTCGCTCGACGCAGCGCATGGGTCTGTGCATCCGCTGTACGCACAGGCGCCGCCTTGACCACGCCTGTTTGCTCGAGGCCCGCGATCTCCACGTCCGAGTAGCCCAGGATGTCTTTCAGAATCGCCGTATTGTCCTGACCGAGCGTGGGCGGGTAGCGGTAGGTTTCGGGACGCGCCTGGGTCTGGGTCTGTGCCTCGGCGTCGGCCGCGGGCCCACTCGCGAACTTCACCGGATTGCCGACCACGCGGACCGTCGCACGACCGTCCTCCTTTTCCAAGTCAAGCACCATCTGCCGATGCATGACTTGCGGATCGGCCAGCGCGAGATCGAGCGTATTGACCAGCGCCACCGGAATCGACGCGCGCTTGAAGCGCTCGACCCAGGTATGCGCCTCAGCCGCCAGGAACGCCTCGTCCAGCAGCGCCCAGAGCGCATGCCGATGGGCGAAGCGAGTCTGGTTGTCGACGAAGCGAGGGTCGTCGATCGCGTCGGCCATGCCCAGCACCTTTGCCATGTCCTGCCACATGCGCTCCGTGTTGGCGGTCACGACAACGCTGTGGCCATCGCCCGCAATGAAGGTGCGATAGGTCGGTATGGAATCGTGCGCGCTGCCCTGCCGCCCCGGTACCGCGCCTGAATGCAGGTAATAGGCGGCCTGGTAGCAGAGCATGGAAACCTGGCAATCCAGCATCGCGATATCGACCTGCCGCCCACGCCCCGTCTCCTTGCACTCGTGCAGCGCGGCAAGCACACCTATCACCGAATACATGCCCGCCGAGAGGTCGCCGATCGGAATACCGGCGCGAACCGGCGGCCCATCGGGTAGCCCGGTCATGCTCATGCCGCCCGAGAGCGCTTGCACGATCATGTCGTAGGCAGGATGGTCGCGGTACGGGCCATCCTGGCCGAATCCGCTGATGCTGCACCAGATCAGCGCCGGCTTGAGCGCCGCCAGCTCCGCGTAACTGAGCCCGAGGCGCTCCAGCACGCCCGGCCGAAAATTCTCGACTACCACATCGCATTCCAGCGCCAGCCTACGCAACACGGCCACGCCGTCGGCTTTTTTCAAATCGAGCACCAAGCTGCGTTTCGATCGGTTCGTGCTCAGAAAGTACGCGCTGTCGCCGTCGATGAAATGCGGTGGAATCGTGCGCGACAACTCGCCCGCCGGTGGTTCGACCTTGATGACCTCGGCACCCAGATCGCCCAGGATCATCGTCGCATAGGGGCCGGAAAGGAATTGCGTCAAATCCAGCACGCGCAGCCCTTTCAAGGGGCCGCTCGCAGACGATACAGCGCGCTCAGCCGTGTCGGGAGTTTGCATGGTCATACGCGCGCAGACAGTTTGGTCAAGGCCAGCACCTTGTGGATCGCGGGCGCGTCCAGTGTCTCCAGCACCCACAATTGGGCGAGCAGATCCTCGGTGGTAGCGCGGCCCAGCAACGGCTCGATCAGGTCGCGCGCCTTCGCATCCACCTCTTCGCGCGGCATCGGGTTGCCCCATGTGCCACGAACGTGCTCGGTGTGATGCCGCAGCGCCGGCCCCGTTTCGCATTCGATCGTGACGATGGCTTGGCGACTGCCGCTGTCCTCGAGCGGCTTGCTGGGTATCAGCTTCACTTTGGCGCGCAGCGCCGCAACCTGCGGGTCCTGCATGCGCGCGAAATCATGCGCCGAGGCGAAGGTCAGTCCACGATCGATGATGTAGATGGCCACCAGATGCTGCAGGCTGATGTTGGGCATGTCGCGGTTATCGACAATGAACGCCTCTTTGGCCGGAACCTCAACGCTGACCGAACGTATCGTATCGGGCGGCGGCAGCGAGTCGAGCAGTGCTTCCAGGCTGTCCAACGGCGCCTGTACCGGAGAACCGACGCACCACTTCTTGATGTTCGAGCCCAGGATTTCGTCACCGAGCGCAATCGGCTGATCCAGTGTGCGCACGCCGGTCGCGCGCCCATAGGCCTCGAACAAGGTCCGGTCGCCTTGCAACACGTCGTCGATACCGGTCCAGCCGGCCTCGCAGAGCAAGGTGGCGAAGATCGCGTTCTTGGCGGCCATCGCGCCGAACACGTAGGCCTTTTGCACGTGATCGTGATCGACCATCCAGCACGACAAGCCGGACACCTCGTGCCCCAGGTAGGACAGCAAGCGGCGCGCGTGCAGCTCGTCGAAACCTGCCAATACGCCCGCCGCCGCGCCCGCACCAAATAGCGCACCGAACGCGTGGGTCGAGTGGCCGCGATGGTTAAGCGCCATTGCCCCCATTTGCTCGTTCACGCGCGCGCCAAGATCGTAGCCAGCGGCAACCGCCGCGATCAACGCTCGACCGTCGCGCCCCTGGCGCTGCGCCATTGCGAATGCGGTCGGCACGATCGCGCAGCCCGGATGGTAAATCGACTTCTCGTGCGAATCGTCGGTTTCATCGGCGTGCGCGAGCATCGCGTTGAACATTGCAGCGGAAAATACCGGCAGGCGCTGACCCGTGCCGATCACAGTCGCCTCCTCCTGCCCGGCGAAGACCGGCAGCGCGGCCAATGCACTGCGGCCGACATCGAGAGCCGCGCCCGACACCATCGCGGCCACCGTGTCGACGATGTGATGCTTGGCCTTCTCGATCAGCCGCGCGGACATCTCGGTCTGCATGGCCTGCGCGATAAAGCGCGTAACGTTGAGTGTCGCCGGGGAAACCTGACGCACATTCGCCGAGGGGGATGTCATGAACAATTCTCCTATTTGGCACCGCGACGCTGGCTGAAACCACCGTCGACAGTGAGTGTTGCGCCCGAGATATACGAAGCAGCGTCGGACGCGAGAAACACCAGCGCATTCGCGACTTCCCGCGGCTCGGCGATGCGGCCGAACGGCAGATGCGTGGTCAACTCGCGCCAGCGCTGCGCATCGCCGAAAGCGTCTACCGCCCGCTGCCGCCAACGCGTTATTTGCCGGTCGGTGGCGATCATGCCCGGATGCACACCGGCCACGCGTACGCCATGCTCCGGGCTCAATGCGCCCAGCGCGCGGGTAAAGGCATGCAGCGCGGCATTGCCTGCGCTTCCCGCAATGTATTCAGGAACGACGCCCTCGCCACCGGCCATGCCGATCACATTCACCACGACGCCCGAACGGCGCGCACACATGCGCTCGTAGAGTGCGCGCGTCAGGTCGATGTAGCCGTACACTTTCAGATCCCAGGCCTGACGCCACCGCTGAGCGTCGATTTCCAGCAGCGTGCCGTGCGGGATATCCCCCGCGTTGTTCACCAAGATATCGGCATCGCCGAAACGCTCGGCCACCGCCGCAATCGCACCGGGTTCGCGCAAATCGATCGCGAAGGTATCGACGTTGACGCCGTACGAAGCGCTTAGCGCGGCGCGAGCTTGCGCCAACGCCTCGCCGCTACGCGCAACCAGCTGCAGCGCACAGCCTTCGGCCGCGAACCCTTCGGCGGCGGCCAAACCGATGCCGCGCGAAGCGCCTGTTATGAGAACCGTCTTGTTTGTCAGCCCGAGCTGCATCGTCACTCCCTGAGAGAACGCGGTATTCAACGAATCAATGGTGCAACTACTCGACTATTCGACTTTCAGTCCGGATGCCTTGGCGATCGATTGCCAGCGCGTGCCCTCGGCATCGAAAAACGCCTGGCTCTCCTGCAGCGTTGCGGTCGATTGCACCGACGCTCCGGCGCGCTTCAAGTAGTCGTGATAGGCCTGCGTGTTCAGGACCTTGGTGACTTCGTCGTGCAAGCGCACGAGCATCGCCTGCGGCATTGTCTTGGGCGCCACCATCAGCGCGTACCCGGTCAGCGGCGAATAGGCCGGCATCTCCTCGGTCGCGGTGGGTACGTTAGGCAGGGCCTCGTTGCGCTGCGCACCGGTCGTGGCGATCGCTTTGAGCTTGCCGTCGCGCAGCATCGGCAACGATGTGTCCGCGGACATCACGACCATATCGACCTGACCACTGACTACCGCCGTGAGCACATCCGGCCCACCGCGGTAGGCAATCGGATTGGTCTTGACCTTGGCGGCTTGCTCGAACTCGATGCCGAAGAAATGACCGGGTGAGCCGATGCCGCCGAAGCCCCACGACAATTTTCCGGGGTTCGCTTTCGCGTATGCCGCGAGATCGTTAAGCGTGTTGAATTTGCTATTGGCCGGAACGATAAAAACGTAAGGCATCGTCGTCAATTGCGCGATCGGGACAAAGTCTTTCTGAATGTCGTAACCGGCGTCTTTGAAGATGATCGGATTGACGAAGTAATTGACGCTGGTGACCATCAAGGTCGGCGTATCGGGCGAAGCATGTGCGGTATAGACTGCCGCGATGTTGCCACCCGCGCCCGGTTTGTTTTCCACGATCACCGACTGACCCAGGTTCTTCTGTAAGGCGGCTGCCATCACGCGTGCCGCCAGATCGACTGTGCCGCCCGCGGAAAACGGCACCATGATCCGGATCGGTTGATCCGAGATCGGCTTGCCCGCTTGCGCGAATGCGATGCCAGGTAAACTTGCCGCAGCGATCAGCGCGCACGCGCCACCCAATACCGTGCGGCGCGAGTATGTCGAATTGCTCATCTCTTTGTCTCCAGTTTTTTTATGGGACTTTGCCGAGACGGCGCTCGGATATTTCCCGCTTACCGTCCGGTTCGATCTATGAAGATCGAATCCTCTTGGTACCACCTGCGATGCTTATTGCTCACTTACTGCTCACCTTATTACCTCCTTATTGCCCACCTCAATCGCTCAAACTTATCGCTTGAGGATTGTGACTCCACAAGCGCCGTGTTCAAATCCGGAAATACCACCGCCCGTCGCGTGCGCCAGCCCCACGCGCGCGCCCTGCACCTGATGGTCGCCGCAACGCCCTTGCAATTGACGGACGATCTCGACCACTTGTGCGACGCCGGTGGCCGCGACCGGATGGCCACGTGCCATCAGGCCGCCGGACGGGTTGATCACATGCCGGCCACCCAAGGAAGTCGCGCCGCTCCTGAGCAGACTGACCGCTCCTCCCGGTGGGCAAAAGCCAAATGCTTCGTAGTACATCAGTTCCGCGATCGCGAATGAATCATGGATTTCCGCGACGTCGATGTCTTCGGGCCCGATGCCCGCTGTCTCATAGGCTTCACTGGCGGATTTGCTCGACACATGCGACTTGATCATCGAGATGGGGCCCGGCTCGAACAGGCCGGAATGCACGACGGTCGCGCTGATCTCTATCGGGTTATCGCAGGACGAGGCGCGCACGCCCTCCTCTGACGCCAGCACGAGTGCTGCGGCACCGTCGCCGGTCGGGCAGCAGTGCAACAAGCGCAGGGGATCGGCAACGATGCGCGACTCTTCGACTTCTTCCAGTGTCACCGGCGTCTGCATCTGCGCATAAGGGTTGCGTGCGCCGTTGGCGCGCGCTTTCACCGAGACATGCGACAGCTCCGAGCGATCGATGCCATGCTCGTACAAATAGCGCTGCGCGCGCATCGCGTAGATGCCGGGCATCGTCAAGCCATGCGCGGCATCCCAGTCGTCCTGGCTAAGCGGCAAGGGGCCGCCGCCGAGCTTGCTGAGCATCTCGACGCCGAACACCAACGCCACATCGCATTTGCCCGCCTCGATACGGCCCACCGCCTCGCCGATCCCGGTTGAACCGCTCGAACAGGCGTTTTCGACGTTGATGATCGGTAAGCCCGTGAGGCCGAGCTTGCCCAGCACCTGTTGGCCCATCAACATGCCGCCCAGCATCGAGGCCGAATAAGCCACATCGATTCGATCCTTGGGCAGACTGGTTTCGAGTATCGCCTCACGCACGGCGGGCCATGCAAATTCGCGGTGGCTGAGCTCCGGAAAACGGCCGAATTTGACCATGCCGGTACCGATTACAAACGTGCGGCGCTTCATGCAGACCTCCTGGCGTCATCGGCCGGCTCGAATTTGAAATCGACCGGGGCGGACGTCCTTGCACCCTCGACCGGGGCGGCTGCAACCACCCGGACTTGCATCGTGCAATGCGGCCGTGTTCCCGCGGTGCTCCACAGGTGCCCGAAAACGCGAATCTTCTCGGGGAAGTCGACGTACCCGGAGTACACCTGGCCATCGGCATGGCGCATCGTCGTAAAACTGTAAAGCTCGCCGACGCCGCTGAGTTCAAGCGGCTCCACATCGAGCGACATGCAGCGCGGGCACACCGTGGACGGCGGAAAGGTGTGATAGCCGCAGCTCTTGCATTGCGTCGCCAGCAACCGGACCTGGCCACCGGCTAGTGTGCGGAGATAAGGCAACACAGTCAGCGGCGCCCGCGGCTTTGCATTCGGAATCGTCATCGCGCATAATCCTTTCTACTGAGTGGAATGTTATTTCGATAAACAGTATGGAAATGCATTCTATACACCGGAATTGGAATCCGCAAGACGGGATTGCGCTGATGCCGTTACACTTCGATCGTCCAAAAAGAGGGGAGCAAAAATGAAAGAAGACCCCAACAGCACGCTGTTGCGAAGCGTGCGGGTCTTGTTCGGTCTCGTGGAGGCCGGTCGGCCCATGACCGTCAGCCGGCTGGCGAACGCGGTCGATTTGCCCGCCAGCACCGCACATCGGATACTCAACGTGCTGCGCCAGGGCGACTACGTGACGCAAGACGCCGATACGGGCGCCTATAGCCCCGGCGGGGCGCTGCTGCGGATGGCGGCGTTGATGGCGTCGTCGAGCGAGTTTCCGCCGGTGGTCAATGCAATGCTGCGCGAGCTGGTGGAAAAAAGCGGCGAGTCGGCCTTTTATGGCGCGTTCCTGGGCGAAGTGGGCCGATTGAAGTTCGTCGCCAACCTGCACTCGCATCACGCGTTGCAGTACGTGATGCGCACCGATCAAACGTATTCGCTGCTTTGGGGCGCTTCGGGTCGATCGATCGCGGCGTTTCTTCCGCAGAGCACGGTGGCCGAGTTGTATGCGCGCGAGAAGGACTTGGCGGAAGGCACCGCGCCATTGCCGCAGTGGGACGATCTATGGTCCGACTTGCAGCAGATCCGCAGCGCCGGATATTGCACGACGAATGGTCAGCGCTTTGAAGGTTCGCACGCGATCGCAGCACCGATACGCGGTGCGGACGACGCGATCATCGGTTGCATCGGCATTTCGATGCCGTCAGCGCGGCGGGAACCGGCCAAGACCGAGCATTGCGTGACGCTCGTGTTAAGCGCCGCCTCTCAACTGTCGTCGGTGGCGCGCTGCGCGATCGGCACGTTGAACCCGGATTTCGGACGTTGATTCAGGGCGTTGATTCGGGACGCTGAGCCCGAGCGTTGATCCCGGACGTTGAGCCGTCAGTCCAGCGCGATTAGTACATTGCCGATCGCGCTGCCCGAGTCCACCGCGTCGTGCGCATCGGCAATACGATCGAGCGGATAAACCTGGGCAATCTGATGGCGTAAATCACCCTGCGCCAGGTGTCGGGTCAACGAATCGATAGCCTGCGCGCGCAAGACTCGCGCGATGTCGTAGACACGCATGAATTGCAGCGTGGCGTTGAGCCCGCGCAAGCGGCGCAGCGGTAACGTCGCCGAATCGCTTTGCGCGCCATACACGACGATCTTGCCACCGTGCGCGAGCACATCGAGATCGGGCAGCAGGTTCGCGGAAAAATTCACTTCGATCACGGCGTCCACACCGTGGTCTTCGGTCAATGCCTTGACCTGTGCGGCGACGTCTTCAGTTCGATAGTTGATCACCTGGTCGGCGCCCGCGCTTTTCGCGTAGGCGGCCTTTTCCTCCGAGCTCACGGTTGCGAGCACGAACGCGCCGCGCAGCCTGGCGAACTGGATCGCGTAGTGCCCGACCGCGCCCGCACCGCCCTGGACCAACACGCGTGTATGGGTCGACGAATCGACATCATGCGCGGCATGATGCACGGCAACCCACGCGGTCAATGCCGGGATGCCGAGGCAGGCGCCCTCCTCGAACGAAGTCGCGCCGGGCAGCGGCACGGCTTGTTGAGCGGGCAGGACGATAAATTCCGCCGCAGTACCGTATTGACGGTTCCACTGGCCGTTGAAGACCCACACCCGTTCGCCGAGGCGATCCGTCGATACGCCGTCGCCCACCCGGTCGATCACGCCCGCGCCGTCGCTATGCGGAATCACGAGCGGCAGCCCCGCACTGCGTGCCACGGTGCCCCCACGGCTTTTGACGTCCGACGGATTGACGCCCGAATATTTGAGTTTGACGCGGATTTCACCGACGCCGGGTTCGGGTGTCGGCACCTCGCCGATGCGCAGTACGTCGCTCGCGATGCCTGTTTCGGTGTAGAACGCTGCTTTCATTGCAGTAGATCCCCGCACGTATGCTGCCCGCTGTCGTTGAGCCGACTAGATAATTCCGCCGTTCACACCGATCACCTGACGTGTAATGTAAGACGCTGCGTCCGACATCAAAAACCCGACCAGCGCTGCGACCTCTTCCGGCCGCCCTACGCGGTTCATCGGTACCGCCTTGAGCGCGTGCTCCAGCGCCGCGCCCTGAAGCATATCGGTATCGATCAGTCCCGGCGCCACGCAGTTGACTGTGATGCCACGCGTGGCCAGTTCGGTCGCCAGCGCTTTGGTCGCGCCGATCAAGCCCGCTTTGGCTGCGCTGTAGTTGACCTGCCCGCGATTGCCCGTCACACCCGATACCGAGGCGATCGTAACGATGCGCCCACCGGCTTTGGCACGTACCAGCGGCATGGTCAAAGGCTGGACGACGTTGAAAAATCCGTCGAGGCCGGTTTCCAGCACGATATCCCAGTCTTCTCCGGAGAGCGCCGGAAACGCGTTGTCGCGCGTCACGCCGGCGTTGCAAACAATGCCGTAGTACGCGCCGTTCTCAGCGATGTCGGCTTCGAGCGCGCTGCGGCATGCAAGCCTATCGCGCACATCGAATTGGAGCAATTGCGCAGCGCCCCCCTGCGCGATGATTTCTGCGCATACGGCCTCAGCCTGCGCCAGTGCGCCACGATAATGAACCGTGACGGCGAACCCGTCAGCGCCCAGTTGACGGGCAATGGCGCCGCCAATACCCCCGCTGGCCCCAGTAACCAGAACACGCCGCTTCACGTCACAAGACTCCCGTAGATCAATGATATGTGTCTCACTCTATCGCCAAGACAACGCTTGCGGGGGGCAGTGGATCAACCGCTACGATCGTTTGGCGAATCACGACGAATATCCCGCTTTGCGCCTTGAAAAACTCAAGGCCGCAATCGTAGTAATGGTAGGAACCGGTTTTGCGACGTATGCGCAGCCTGAGCTGCCGGCGTTCGAGCGAATCGCCCTCACCGGCCAGATCGGCCTCCAGCATTTCGGCATCCTCGGGATGAAGAATGTGCTGAAAATCCCGGCCACGCGTGTCGGCCAGCGGAAGGTCGGCCTCGCGGCGCAACACTTCACCGATAAACTCGTAACCGATGCTGGCATTGCCGATATACATCACGCTATCGAGATTAGCGGTGAAATTGCGCAACAGACGATTGGTCAGACGTGTCGTGTCCTCGGCCAGGATCCGCTCGTTATCGACTCGCAACAGGATCTCGTAGCGAGAACGCGAGACTTCTGCCAATAGCTCGGCCTGATACTGCACGCGCCGCAACCACTCGATCAAGCCGATACCGAGCAAATTAATCGTTAAATGACCAAAAATAACAATCACGTCGACTTGGTTGATCGCGCCGAAATCCTCGAACGGTGGCACGAAATAGAAATCGAGCGCGGGCAAACTGATCAGGACGAGGAGCAACGCCGGCCCCAAGCCAAGGAAAAACTCGGTCAGGATCGCCGCGACGCTGAAAAACAACGCGGGTAGAAAGGGCCCGAGCAGGGGCTGCAGCTCCCGACGTGTTACCAAAGCGAGGACAAATGCCGCCAATGCAACCGCATACCGCCAGCCGCCGCTAGGCGCCCAGCGGCGGGCGTTACGTATTTTCATAAGATTCAGTGGACACTAGGTCAGGGTAATTGTCGCGAAACTGCAGAACCGCGCGCCGAGCAATGTGCCACAACCGCGCCGAAACAGCACCAAAGCGGCGGCAAACGACGACCAAGCGGTGGCGAACGCCAGACGGCCTTCTTGCTCTGATTCGGGCGGCGGTCCGGAGCGCGCGTAACGGGTGAAATATGTCCGATTATTACACGCTTCGTGCCAGTGGCGAAAATCGGTGTATACGAATAAGATCGTCGGCAAAAGACAATTTTTAGTCTGTTTCGATGACGCGTTGCAACATGCGGGTTAGTCCGATGTGGTAAATTATCCTTAGGTGGTAAGGTCTTAGTGAATAAGACTGCGTCGTAATGGGCGCCCCTTGGTTTATCCTCACTTTTTACTTGGAGCTCCCATGCTCTATCAGCTCCACGAATTTCAGCGCGCCCTGCTCGGGCCCTTGACGGCCTGGGCCGAGGCCGCGTCAAAAACCTACGTCAATCCGTCCAGCCCCTTATCCTACGTGCCCGGCGCTCCGCGCATCGCGGCCGGCTATGAGCTGCTGTACCGATTGGGCAAGGATTACGAAAAGCCCGAATTCAACATCCGCGAAATCGAGAAAGACGGCCATCGAATTCCGGTAATCGAACAGATCATCGTCGAAAAGCCGTTTTGCAAGCTGGTGCGTTTCAAACGCTACGCTGACGACAGCGATGCGGTCGCCCAGCTCAAGGAAGAGCCTGTCGTGCTCGTGTGCGCCCCGCTGTCGGGCCATCATTCGACGTTGTTGCGCGAAACTGTGCGCACGTTGCTGCAAGATCACAAGGTCTACATCACCGACTGGGTCGACGCACGCATGGTGGACGCCGAGGTCGGTCCCTTCCATCTCGACGATTACGTCGCCTATATCGAATCGTTCATCCGTCATATCGGCGCGAAAAACCTGCATGTGATCTCGGTGTGTCAACCCACCGTGCCGGTACTCGCCGCCATTTCGCTGATGGCCAGCCGCGGCGAAGATACGCCACGCACCATGACGATGATGGGCGGGCCGATCGACGCGCGTCTGAGCCCGACCGCGGTCAATTCGCTGGCGATGCGCCACTCCCACGAGTGGTTCGAGAACAACGTGATTTACAAGGTTCCTCCCAATTACCCGGGCCACGGCCGTCACGTCTATCCGGGCTTCCTGCAGCACACCGGTTTCGTGGCAATGAATCCGGGGCGCCACATGAATTCACATTACGATTTTTACGAGAGCTTGCTGCGCGGCGACGAGGAAGACGCCGAAGCGCATCGTGTGTTCTACAACGAATACAACGCCGTGCTCGATATGGCAGCCGAGTATTACCTCGATACGATCAAGGTCGTGTTCCAGGAATTCAGGCTGGCCGAGGGCACTTGGGTCGTCAACGGTGAACCGGTGCGTCCGCAAGACATTCGCGACACCGCCCTGCTGACCATCGAAGGCGAGTTCGACGATATTTCCGGCGCGGGACAAACGCGCGCAGCCCACGATTTATGCAAGGGCATTCCGGAGTACGCCAAGCGTCATATGACCGCAGCCAAATGCGGCCACTACGGGATTTTCTCGGGAAGACGCTGGCGCAACGAGGTGTATCCGCAACTGCGTGATTTCATCCTCGCGCATGATCGCGAGGTCGAAACCGAAATCGCCTGAGCGGTCTCGATGCGGTTCGGTCGCGCGCAGTACCGGTGCGCAGTACCGGTGCGATTGCCAGCGCAGTCGGTCACGCAGTTATTCGCGCAATTGGCCAGTTATGCAGCTCTAAAAAAACGCTCGAGATGACCACCTCGAGCGTTTTTTCACTGCAGGCTATAGAGTGTGTATTCGGCGACGATATCTGCCTGTCCGCGATCTACCACTGCCGAATCGCCTCTATCCATCACCTCTGAGTCAGATAGGCCAACAGCATCGCTGTGTGCATCTGAACCGCGGCATCAGACAATGCGCCCTGCGTAAAATCGCTGCCCAGTGAAACTTCGATGGTGTGACGGTTCGAGACCACGTAATATCCCAGCCCTGAGATCGTGACCATCAGCAGCACCGGATCAACGCCCGAGCGAAACAACTTGGCCTCTTCGCCCTGTTTGAGAATAGTCCGAATGGTTTCGAGGAAAGGTGAAATCGCCTGAGGCACCAGCGTAGACTGTTTCAAATAGCGCGCTTCATGCAGGTTTTCGTTGTTGACCAGGCGCAAGATCTCCGGATGATCGCGATAGTATTTCCAGATCGAGTGCGCAAGAAGCGTGATCGCCTCAACCGGTCCAAGACCGCTGAAGTCGATTGCCTGCTCCGCTGTGGAAAAATTGGCGAAAACCAGGTCGAGCACAGCCGAGAACAGTTGCTCTTTGCTGCCGAAGTAGTAATACAACATACGTTCGTTGGTCAGCGCTTTTTTCGCAATCTGATCGACGCGAGCGCCCGACAAACCGGCGCGGGTGAACTCCTCGGTGGCGGCTGCGAGTATTCGCCGCTGCGTGCCCTGTGGGTCACGTTTCGTTTTTTGCTCAGTCATAGAATACGATGTAATTCGAGGAACCCGATCTGACTCGTCCTCATGGACAAGTCCGGCGCGCATCCAGATCACTGCGCAATGCCGTTCATTTTCAGATTATTTAGTATGGCTGGATTATGGCACAGCGCTGCGAGCCAAAATGAAATCGAAGACAATTGATGTATGAAACGCACTCCTATCGACATGGCTGACAGCGCTACCACTGCGACCGACGCTTCAACCCTCTCGGATCGCATCGAAGACCTGTTGCCGCAAACCCAATGTACCAAGTGCGGTTACTCGGGTTGCCGTCCCTACGCCGAGGCTATTGCAAGCGCAGCGGCGAACTACAATCAATGTCCACCAGGTGGTGAAGAGGGCATCGAGCGCCTCGCTCGCCTGCTGGGAAAACCGGTCATTGCGTTAAATGTCGAAAACGGCATCGAGCGGCCGCGGCCCGTGGCTCGCATCGATGAATCGCTTTGCATTGGTTGTACCTTGTGCATGCAGGCGTGCCCGGTCGACGCGATCGTCGGCGCCCCGAAACTGATGCATACGATCGTGACCGAGTTATGTACGGGATGTGACTTGTGCGTGCCGCCCTGCCCTGTGGATTGCATCGACATGATCCCCATCACGGGCAACGAAACAGGATGGCAGGCCTGGACTCAGGATCAAGCCGACGCCGCACGGCAACGCCACGATCAGCGCCTCGCGCGTGAAGTGCGCGAACGTGCGCAGGCCGAGGCACGCGCCGCTGCTCGCGTAGCTGCCCGTGTCGGTGCGGCCCCGGCAACGCCGGCCGGCGCGGCTGAAAACGTGCCAGTGGATCCGGAGCAAGCCCGTAAGCGCGCCGTGATTCAGGCCGCGCTGGAGCGCGCTCGCCTCAAGAAGGAAGCGCTGGCGGCAAGCGGACAAGGACCCAAGAATATCGAGCAAGTCAGCCCCGAAGTGCAAGCTCAAATCGACGCCGCTGAACAGCGCCGTCAGCGCTTAGGGCTGCAAACGCCGTCGCTTGAATCCGGCGAGAGTTCATACGCCGGCTCAGACCCGAACGCCCCCAAGAATGCCCCCGAGACAAACGAACCGTCCTGAATGCCTGGGAAGCCTGGAAACGAACGTCGCCCATGAATGCCGCCTATGAACGCTGAAAAACGCCGCGCCATCTACGAGACTTTGCAAAGTCTCGATCCTCATCCGACCACTGAACTCGAATTCCACTCGCCGTTTGAACTGCTGATCGCCGTCCTGCTTTCCGCACAGGCCACCGACGTGTCCGTCAACAAGGCGACGCGCGGCTTGTTCGCGGCGGCCAATACACCGCAAGCCATGATCGAACTGGGCGAGGCTGGCGTAACGGAACACATCAAGACGATAGGCTTGTTTCGCAATAAGGCAAAGAACGTCATCGGCACCTGCAAGCTGCTGATCGAGCTGCATGGAGGTGAAATTCCGGCAAACCGCGAAGCGCTCGAAGCGCTGCCTGGGGTCGGCCGCAAGACCGCCAATGTGGTGCTCAATACGGCGTTCGGGCATCACACGATAGCGGTCGATACGCATATCTTCCGCGTCGCCAATCGCACACGCCTCGCGCCAGGCAAGGATGTAGTCGCCGTCGAGACTGCGCTCGAGAAAGTCACGCCGTTCGAGTTCCTGCTCAATGCGCACCATTGGCTGCTGCTGCATGGTCGATATGTATGCAAGGCGCGCAAGCCAGAGTGCTGGCATTGTGTCATCGAGCCCTTGTGTGAGTTCCGCCCGAAAACACCGCACCCGGAAGGTTGAGGCGCTGCTCTGCGAACAATTCGGCCTGCGTTTAAAATGGCGGGATTGAGTAGCCCATGACGTAACCATCAGCTTGAGCCCATCCGCCTTATGTTCGAACCCAGCCGTGACGAGGTCCGTCAATTTTTCTGCGAAACCTGGCGCAAGCAACGCGCCAGCGAAATCCTCACGCCGCTGGAAAGCATCGCCGCTGACTGGATCGGCGAGCACCCTGAATACCAAGCGTCGCTGAGCGACCCGGAACGGGCTCAAGGCGCCGACTACGGCCCCGAAAGTGGCGAGACCAACCCATTTCTGCATTTGTCGATGCACTTGGCGATCACCGAGCAGCTTTCCATCGATCAGCCGCCGGGCATCCGCGCTGCACATGAACGATTGATCGGGCGACTGGGATCGCCTCACGACGCCCAGCACGCGATCATGGACTGCCTCGGTCAGATCCTATGGGAGGCGCAGCGCAACGGCACGCCGCCCGATACCGATGCCTATCTGGCAGCAATCGAGCGCCGGGCCAGCCGCGGTTAACTCAATTACCGCGTCGATTTCCGCGTCGATCGCCAAGTTGAACGCCGAATTGAACGCCGAATTGAACGCCGAGTTAAATCTGAATATGCGCACCCCCAATCAGCGCGCCCCAATAAAAAACCCGGCCTGAGCCGGGTTTTTTAACTACTCTGTTGCATCGCCGCTTCTGCATCGCAGTTAGCGCTTTTCGGCGACCGCGAATGGCGCTCTCACGCCGCACGCGTCTTCATGCATGTCATTTCTTGGTCAACAAGTCGCCAGGCAGCGAGCCGATATAAGCGGCCACGTCGCGCATGTCGTCGTCCGACAACGCCTGCACTTGCGCTGCCATGATCGCGTTGTTGCGGCCAAACAGCGGATTGCTGCCACCGGCCTTATACGAGCGCAATGCGGCAAAAATGTAGTCGGGGTATTGGCCGGCAATCTTCGGATATTCCGGATTGACCGGATTATTCATCGTCGCGCCATGACATGCTGCGCAGTTATGACTATCGACGACGGCACGGCCATTAGCGACGTCTGCCGCTTGCGCGCCGAAACTGACCAGCAGCGAACCGGTCGCAGCGAGCGCGGCAGCGATCGTGGCAATCGGCGAATGTACACGCTTGTTCATGAATTCTCCTGTCCCTATGCTCGTAGTTCGATCAGCGGGCGCTTAATGTGGCGATGGTCTGGCAATGGGCGGCCGTGAGCTTACTTGTCCGGATTGATCGGACTGGTAGCCGTTTGCGCCGCGTAATAGGCGGCGATATCGGCAATGTCCTGCTCGGTGAGCGAGGAGGCTGCCGCATGCATGGTTTGGAACTTACGGTCCCGGTTCTGGTATTCGCGCAACGCGGTGGCGATATACGCCGCGTTCTGGCCACCCAGTTTCGGGACCCGATAGACCTCGGGGAAAGCGGTCCGGTAATCGGTAATGCCGTGGCAACCGATGCAGTTCGCCACCTTGCCGCGCGCCGCAGCGGGGTCGCCCACCACGTCAGCACGGGCGCCGACCGAGCACACCACGAGCGCCGACAGCGTTGCCATCATGACGAATTTGTTCATAGCTTCTGACCTAAACATTGGGGAATATCGGTCGCTGCGCGCAACTGGCCCAGCGCCTTTGCTTCTCGACTCAGGTAGGCGAGCCCGAAAAAACACGTAATTGTACCGCGGACCAATATTTGACGTCCACCGCGGCAACGCTTACATGCGCCAGAATGGCTATGGCGCGTCGTTATGCCTCAGTTAACCGTCGCTTAACCGTAAGGTTACCGGTCGCTTAAGCTTAAGGTTAGCCGTGGCTTAACCCCCGGCTAACCGTCAGTTCCGTCTGCGGAAATTCACACTTCTGCCTTATACTTGACTTTTTGACGGTTCGTTCCCCATGCGCTTCGAAGGCTCAGAACACTACGTCGCTACCGACGACCTCAAGCTTGCTGTCAACGCGGCGATTACCCTGCAACGCCCGCTGCTGATCAAGGGCGAACCGGGTACCGGCAAGACCATGCTGGCCGAAGAAGTGGCCGCGGCGCTCGGCGCGCCGTTGTTGCAATGGCATGTCAAGTCGACCACCAAGGCGCAGCAGGGGCTGTACGAGTACGACGCGGTGTCGCGCTTGCGCGATTCGCAGCTGGGCGACCCGAAGGTGGGCGACATCAGCCAGTACATCGTCAAAGGCGTGCTGTGGCAAGCCTTTGACGCCGACGAGCAGACCGTCCTGCTGATCGACGAAATCGACAAAGCCGACATCGAATTCCCCAACGATCTGTTGCGCGAACTCGATCGCATGGAGTTTTACGTCTACGAGACGCGTGAACTGGTACGCGCCAAGCACCGGCCGCTGGTGATCATCACGTCGAACAACGAGAAAGAACTGCCGGACGCGTTTTTGCGCCGCTGCTTCTTCCATTACATCCAGTTCCCGGATGCGGTGACGATGAAACAAATCATCGACGTCCATTTCCCCAGTATCAAGAGCCAATTGGTGCGAGCCGCGCTGGAAAGCTTTTTCGAGCTGCGGCAGGTGCCGGGCCTGAAAAAGAAGCCCTCGACCTCGGAATTGCTAGATTGGCTGAAATTGCTGATGGCCGAAGACATCCCGCCCGAAGCGCTGCGTAGCACCGATCATAAGCAGTTGATTCCGCCATTGCATGGCGCGCTGCTCAAAAACGAGCAGGATGTGCATTTGTTCGAGCGTTTGATTTTCATGAACCGCAATCATCGCTAAGCGGCGGCACCGGTCCCAACCATGCTGATCGACTTCTTCTTCTCGCTACGCTCGGCCAAACTGCCCATTTCGATCAAGGAATTCCTGACCTTGCTCGAAGGCATGCAGCAAGGCTTGATCGCGCCTTCGATCGACGAGTTTTACCAACTGTCGCGCTTGACGCTGGTCAAGGACGAAAAGCACTACGATAAGTTCGATCAGGCGTTCGGTGCCTATTTCAAAGGTATCCAGCACATTCCCGACTTCGGCCTGGACGTGCCGATGGAATGGCTGAAAAAGCAGATGCAGCGCGATCTGTCGCCCGAGGAAAAAGCCCGCATCGAAAAGCTCGGCGGCATCGACAAACTGATGGCGCGGCTCAAGGAACTACTCGAAGAGCAAAAAGGCCGCCATGAAGGCGGCAGTAAGTGGATCGGTACCGGCGGCACTTCGCCGTTCGGCAACGGCGGCTTCAACCCGGAAGGCATGCGTATCGGCGGCGATTCGGCCGGTAATCGCACTGCACTCAAAGTCTGGGAGGCGCGCGCCTATCGCGACTACGACGATGAAGTCGAGCTGGGCACCCGCAACATCAAGGTCGCGATGCGCCGCCTGCGTCGATTCGCGCGCGAGGGGGCAGCCGAAGAGCTCGACCTCGACGATACGATCCGCAGCACCGCGGCTAACGCCGGCTGGCTCGACATCAAGCTGGTGCCGCAGCGGCATAACCGGGTCAAAGTGCTGATGCTGCTGGATGTGGGCGGTTCGATGGACGATCACATCAAACGCACGGAAGAATTGTTCTCGGCTGCAAAATCCGAGTTCAAGCACCTCGAATTTTTCTATTTCCACAATTGCGTTTATGACTATTTGTGGAAGAAAAACCAGCGTCGTCAGACCGAGCGCTTTTCGACCTGGGATGTCCTGCATAAATACGGCGCCGACTATAAGCTGATCTTTGTCGGTGATGCGACCATGAGCCCATACGAAGTTCTGCAACCGGGCGGCTCGGTCGAATACAACAACGCCGAAGCCGGGGCCGTGTGGCTGCAACGCTTTGCCACCCAGTTCCCGCACCATGCGTGGCTCAACCCTGAACCGGAAGCGATCTGGGGTTATCGGCAGTCAATCGCGGCGATTCGCCAGTTGCTGCCTAACCGGATGTTCCCGCTGACGTTGGCCGGGCTTGAAAGCGCGATGCGCATGCTCAGTAAATAAACGCGGGCTATCCAATTGGTCGCTCTCGGATCCGATCTCGCAGCCGCTCGCGGTCTGTTGCGCCGTTAATCCCGTAGTCTGCTTTTCAGTTAGCCCTGCGGTCAGTTTCACAGTCACCCCGTTTTTCCGCCTTTGAGTTTTCGATGACACCTACGGCCTCTCCCCCACCCGCCCCCGCGGATGCCGCGATCACCAGCCGCCATCGCTGGTTCAGCCCCATTACCGATACTTCGCCGGCCGCGCTGGTCGCGGGCTTCGTTGCGATGATGACCGGCTACACCAGCTCGCTGATCCTGATGTTCCAGGCTGGCCAAGCCGCGCACCTGAGCGCGGCACAGATTTCCTCGTGGATCTGGGCGCTCTCGATCGGCATGGCGCTGACCACCATAGGCCTGTCGTTGCGCTATCGGGCGCCGATTGTCATCGCCTGGTCGACGCCCGGTGCCGCGCTGCTGATCGCCAGCCTGACGACCGTGCCCTACGCCGAGGCGATCGGCGCGTTTATCGTGTGTGCGCTGCTGGTCACGGCAGTGGGCATCACCGGCTGGTTCGACTCGCTCATGCGACGCATCCCCCCCGGCCTTGCGGCTGCGCTGCTGGCGGGGATCCTGTTTCACATCTGCATCGAAATTTTCCTGGCCGCGCAGCACCAGACGCTGTTGGTGCTCGTGATGTTCTTCACCTATCTGGTGGTCAAGCGCCTCGCGCCTGGCTATGCGGTGATGGTCACTTTGCTGCTGGGTATCGCGGTTTCGCGCGCGCTCGGTTTGATCGATTTCAGCCATTTCCAGATTGCGCTGGCACACCCTGTATTCACGATGCCGGTATTTTCGATGGCCGCGACGATAGGCATCGCGCTGCCGCTTTTTGTCGTCGCCATGGCATCGCAAAATATGCCCGGGCTGGCGGTGCTGCGCGCCGACGGCTATCAAACGCCATCCGCGCCGCTAATTGCGACGACCGGTATCGCGTCGCTGTTGCTTGCACCGTTTGGTGCACATGGCATCAATCTGGCGGCCATTACGGCGGCGATCTGTACTGGGCCGCATGCGCACGAGCGGCATGACAAGCGCTATACGGCCGCGCTCTGGTGTGGCGTGTTCTACCTGATAGCCGGTATTTTCGGTGCGACCATCGCGGCCTTGTTCGCCGCTTTTCCGAAAGAGCTGGTGGTCTCGGTGGCCGCGCTCGCGTTGTTGGGCGCGATCATGAGCGGGCTGAGCCAGGCGATGAGCGAGGCACGCCAGCGAGAGCCGGCCCTGATTACGTTTATGGTGACGGCCTCGGGCTTGACCCTGCTGTCGGTCGGGTCTGCGTTTTGGGGACTTATTGCGGGCGTGCTGGCCCATTTCATACTGAATGGGCGCCGATCTGCTTGACGTCATAAGCCAGCGCTACAATGGCTTCAATGCAAATCCATAGCCGATTTGCGCCAGATTTTGTCCACCCACCCGGGACCTCATCATGACCGCACTCGAACAGCTCAAGCAATACACGACAGTGGTCGCCGATACCGGCGACTTCCAATCGATAGAACGCTATCAGCCGCGCGACGCCACCACCAACCCGTCGCTGATCTTGAAAGCCGTGCAACAGGACGCCTACCGTCCGCTGCTCGAAAAAACCGTGCGCGACCACGCTACGGAGCCGGTCGGTGCGCTTATTGATCGGGTACTGATCGCGTTCGGCACGCAAATCCTCGCCATCATTCCTGGCCGGGTCTCCACCGAGGTGGACGCCCGCCTGTCGTTCGACACCGCTGCCACCATCGCCAAAGCCGATCAATTGATCCAGCTTTACAGCGACGCAGGCATCTCGCGCGAACGCGTGCTGATCAAGATCGCATCGACTTGGGAAGGCATACGCGCGGCCGAGATCCTGCAAAAGCGCGGGGTTCACTGCAACATGACGCTGTTGTTTTCGTTGCCGCAGGCCGCCGCGTGTGCCGAAGCGGGTGCGCAACTGATCTCGCCGTTTGTCGGGCGCATCTATGATTGGTATAAGAAGAACGCTGGCAGCAACTGGGATGAAGCGCGTGATGGTGGTGCCAACGATCCGGGCGTCGCGTCGGTCAAGCAGATCTATGCGTATTACAAGAAGTTCGGCTATGCCACCGAAGTGATGGGCGCGAGTTTTCGTTCGGTTTCCCAGGTGCTTGAGCTAGCAGGCTGCGATTTGCTGACCATTAGTCCGGATTTGCTGCAGAAGTTGCAGGACAGTGAACAGCCTGTGGCGCGCAAATTGTCGCCGCAAACGGCCGATGGCTCGCTGCAGCGCATCGATGCGACCGAAGCGACCTTCCGCTACATGCTCAACGAAAATGCCATGGCTACGGAAAAGCTGTCGGAAGGTATACGTCAGTTCTGTGCGGACGCGATCAAGTTGGAAAAAATGATCGCGGCGTTGCGATAGAAAAGACGAGCCTCTGCTCTTCTTTCGCGCGATAGACCAAGTAAAGTACCCCCTTCGAAGTTAACGGTGCTCAATTGAGCACTTTGGGGGTACTCACCATCGCGGGTACTTACTCTAGACGAAGCTGTGTCCCTTTCGAATCCCGCTTGCTGTTTTTCAGCATTGAGAAGACTCCCGCTAGACGTTCGGCCATATCCTCTGCCTGTCGCTCCGTGCGATAGTTGCACAGCCACTGCAAGGTGTTGTCCGTTTTCTGTGCGTATAGACCGTAGAAATCTGGCTCAACGCCTAAGTCATCGGCCCACTGCGTTGCATCGCCGTCTTGGACAACCCCCTTGATGCACAGCGAGCCGGTCCAGTCTTGCATGCGGTGCTCGTGTATTGCTTGCACCGGGGTTAGGCGCTCGCTAGAGACCCTGCCTTGTCGCAACCGCTCGATGAGCTGTTCGGTAATCAGTTCATGGAGCGGTTTTTTCAGGTTGTCGGCCATCATCCAGCCCTCCTGAGGAGCAGTACGGCGGGCGCCGCGACGAAAGGTTGCAATGCCGTCGCGCAAAGACGCTGCCCCCTCGAAATAAGGGCGTGTTCTCTTATAATGACTGTAGCCATCGTATCTCTCCATTTGTTACGTGGTCAGGTTGATATCAGTGTTGCAGCACCGGTATCAACCGCTTCCTTCTCATGTGCCCTCGTTTGGGCCCGCGTCCTTGATCGTCGGCCAACATGAACACCGTCAGCCAAGGCCGTGATCTGCGGACAGAACCCAGGCGTACGCAATCTTCAGCCGACTCAAAAGTCGCCTTAAAAAAATCGCGCCAAACCGTAAGATATATCCTTCGTTTGAATTAGTACAGAAACCTGTAGTAAGTATGACTAATTTAAGCGCCCACTATAAAACATCAAATCCTCATACCAATTTCCAACGGTCCTACTTCTCAAAAATCTACGCTCAGATATCGCTGATTTAAGGCTGGACCTCGTAAATACCATCGTAATCATGCGACCATCAACAGATGGCCGCTATAGAGGCTCGCGGTTACGCACAGTAAAAAATTTGCATGTGCTTACGATCACCTCGATTCTCAAAAAATCATCTAATAAATATCGAAGACAATTTTCGTCGTGGGGAAAATACATGGCCGATTCAAAATTGTTAGATGGGAAATTTTATGAAACAAACCCGTTATTTACATCGACCAGTGCGATCACGGAATTCATCAAGCCATTAAAAAAACTGAACCTAAGCTACTTCACTTTCGATCGACACTATATCGACAATTCCAGAATTTCCCTGACCACTTCCGTAGATTGGATACGTCACTATTGGGAATATAAATTATATGAAAATTCGATATTTGAGAAAGACCATCTTAAATTTTCAGGTGGCCACGTGCTTTGGAGTTGGCTCAGTCGTGAACCTGTTTACTCGACAGCATCACTCTACGGTATAGACCACGGCATAACGATCACCGAAAAACACGAAAATTATTGCGACTTTCTAAATTTCGGCTCGGTGAACGACGACTCTGTTACAAGTGAACATCTAATCAAGAATTTGCCATTTTTGTATCAATTCACTGCGTTCTTCAAATATCGAATGAAAGATTTGATTTCCGATGCAGAAAATCACAAATTCCATGTTGCGATACCGCAGGGTGACAACACCAGCCGAAACGAGCCTGATGCCGAGATAGATGGGAAGATCTTCTTCCAATCGATGGACCAAAAGAGCGCTTCGAGAATTTACCTAAATGATGATTTCGAAAGCTCCTATTTAACGAAAAAAGAATTTGAATTAGCGAGCTTATTGATACGCGGATTTAGCTCGTCGGCCGCTGCTGCTAAATTGGGAGTTTCAAACGATGCTGTAAATAAGCACGTCAAGAATTTGAAGCGGAAACTGAACTGCAGCACTTTATGTGAGCTGGGATTTGCGATGAGCAAGATCGGTGGTGGAATTACTTATCACCTAAGCAATAGGGATCGAAATACAATCGTCGACGGACTTGATTGATCTCGTCTCTTTTGGAAATATGACCCACGTTCGGGCTCGCATGGACTGCCGGCACGCTCACCTCGCAGTCGTGCTTATCCAAACAAACATCCATTAAAAAATGCAATCCAAAAATTCAGCGGTTGATTCGTTAGAAGATCGCAAGATAAATTTGCACAAGCCATTATTCTTGTTGACGTGCGTCTTCTTTATGTGGGGCTTGTCGTATGGATTATTGGAGGTTTTGAACAAACACTTCCAGGAATCTATGAGTATCAGTAAAGCACAATCTGGATTGTTGCAATTCTCTTATTTTTTCGCGTACTTTATTGTGTCGCGCCCGGCGGCCGTGTTCAATGAGAAATTTGGTTATAAGGGAGGCATTCTGCTGGGTCTGGGTTTGTTTGCGGTCGGCGCACTACTATTCATTCCCGCATCTTCCTCCATGAGCTATCCGCTTTTCCTCGTGGCTCTGTTCGTTTTAGCAAGCGGTTTGGGTTGCTTGGAAACGGCAGCAAATCCCTATGCAACGCTTCTAGGCGATCCGAGAAAGGCGGAAAAACGACTCAACATGGCCCAATCGTTTTGTAGCCTGGGAACAGCTATCGGACCTTTGATCGGTGGAATCCTGTTTTTTAATGACCCCATCTCCGTTAGCGCCCCATCGCAGCACGACATGGTGAAGCGGGTCTACGTGTGCCTTGCGATTGTGGTTATGCTAATCGCCTTCCTAATATCGATAGCGACAATGCCGGAAGCCCGATCGGCGATGCGCGCCAATAATAACCCGTCAAATTCGTTGTTGAGCCATAGAAATTTCGTCGGCGCTATCATAGCTCAATTTTTCTCAATGGCTGCACTTGTGGGAGTGAGCGTATTTTTCGTCAATTACGCGACGGAAAATTGGCCGGGCATGACTTCACAGGAAGCGGCATGGCTGCTTTCTGTGTCGATTTTTTTATTCATGGTGGGTCGATTTATCAGTACGTTTGTTATGGAGTACGTCGCCCCAAGAACATTGCTCATCGGGTACGCAATGGCCGGTGTGGTGTTGTCTATATTTGTCGTGTCGGACTTTGGCAAAACTTCGGTAATCGCACTATGTGCGGTATTTTTCTTCATGTCGATCATGTTTCCCACGATATTTTCGTTGGGAATCAAAGGGCTCAAAGAACGGACCAAGGAAGGCAGTTCCATCTTGATGATGTCCGTCATCGGCGGAGGAATTTCACCTTATGTCATGGGTAGAATTGCAGATAATTACAGCACCTCCTTGGCTTACGTAATTCCGCTGCTCAGTTTCGTGGCAATTTTCGTTTGTGGTTTATATTTTCGCAATGAAGAGGTTAACTAACGAGCTATCGCCATTAGAAGCATTTCCTCAAAAAAAAACGGCTAGAACGCACATGGGTTCCAGCCGTCAAATGCTAAGCGTCTCGCTATCCCGTTCTATCCTTTAGCCAGCCCTTATCTCAGCGGCGCGCGTCGTCTCGATTTTACGTTTATCGCCAAGCTTCGATGAGCCGTTTGCCCGAGTTACCGCAGACCTATCTAGTCACGCCAGAACCACTGCCCGGCAAGCCCTTAGCCGATTTTATCGCGCACCTGGAGCACGTCTTGGAAACAGGCATCCGCCTGGTGCAGTTACGTGCCAAGACCCTGACAGCACTGCAGTATGCCAAGCTAGCCGAACAGGCACTGGCGTGTTGTCGGCGCCACGATGCGCGATTGCTGTTGAACGCGTCGGCCGATGTGGCGCTGGCTTTGCAAGCCGACGGCGTACACCTCACCAGCACACGCCTGATGGCGTGCGTAACAAGGCCGCTGCCTTCCGGACTCCTCGTTTCCGCTGCGTGCCACGACGCGCGCCAAGTGCTGCATGCGGACCGGATAGGAGCCGATTTGCTAACCATTTCGCCAGTCTTGCCGACTGCTACCCACACCACCGCTGAGCCCCTTGGTTGGCCGCGTTTTCGCGACCTCGTGCAGCAGACCTCGATCCCGATCTATGCCTTGGGCGGGATGAGTGTCGATACCTTGGCACAGGCCCGCAAGGCCGGCGCCCATGGGATCGCGGCGATTCGTTCGCTTTGGGATACCCCGGTGATAGATTCATCCATTAATAATAGGAGTACAAATTGAACGAATCCGAAATCGATCTAAATACACTGCTTCGCACCATGGCGCCGGCCCTCTCGCCAGACGTGTTTGTCTATGCGTCGGTTGACTCGAGATCCTTGCCTAAAGAAATCGATCCCATCTGCACGTTTAAGGAAGTAGAAGGCATCTCGATCATTGTCGAAAGGGAACAAGCCGAGCGGGCCCACCTCCCTTGGATACTGGAAGTGCGGATGATCACACTAACAGTTCATTCAGATCTGGAAGCGGTGGGATTTATCGCCCGTATCTCCGCTGTACTGGCTAAGGCACATATCCCGCGCAACGTCGTATCGGCGTGTTTTCACGACTACATTTTTGTGCCTTGCGAGTTGGCACCGACCGCACTCGACCTATTGATCGCGTTGACGGAAACCGCAACCCCGACATAGATAAATGCCGTTGCGGCAAATCGGAATTTTATCCTAGGCATGGTCGACCATGAAAAACGGCCCGAACGCGCATGCGTCCGAGCCGTCAAATTCCAACCTTCTCGCTACCCGTTCTAGCCTTTAAAAAGCGCCTATCCGAACGGCAGTCATCCCGCGGAGCGGCTTTCTACACAAGCGCGCAAAGCGCCCATGCAATCAGCCCTCCACGATATCCAAATAATCACCCGGCGCAGTACGGTCCGCTGCACGCTTCATGCCCGTGACCTTAACCAGCAGACTCACCACCACAGCCACCACGATATTCAGAATCAGCGACCAGATCGCCGCATAACCCGGAATCGCCAATCCGCCCACATGGATCGCGAAAATCGAGCCCTTCAACTGCAGCGTAATCGCCATCCAGGTGCCCGAGGTAATCCCGACCGCCCAGCCCAGCAACAAGCCGCGGTGATCGAGGAAGCGCGTGTACAGCCCGAGAACGATAGCCGGCAGCGTCTGGATGATCCAGATCCCCCCCAACAGTTGCAACTGCACCGCATAGGTCACCGGCAAGAAGATGATGAACGCGAGCGCCCCGACCTTGACCACCAGCGATACCGTCTTGGCTACGTGCGTTTCACCCTTACCGTCGATGTTCTTGTTAAAGAACTCTTTATGAATATTGCGGGTGTACAAGTTAGCCGCTGCAATCGACATGATTGCCGCCGGCACCAACGCGCCGATGCCGATCGCCGCAAATGCGATCCCGACAAACCACGACGGGAAGAAATGCAGGAACAGCGCCGGTACCGCGAAGTTAGCCCCGTACTGTTTGAAGTAGCTGGCAAATTCCGGCATTGTGCCCACACCCGCCACCAGCGCCATGAAACCCAGCAACGCCAGCAGACCCAGCACCAGCGAGTAAGCCGGCAGCAGCGCCATGTTGCGGCGGATCGTGTTGCCCGACGACGAACTCAAAACAGCCGTGATCGAGTGCGGGTACAGGAACAGCGCCAAGGCCGAACCGAGCGCGAGCGTCGCATAAGCGCTATAGCCGTTCAAACTGCCGGCATCCGGCGCCTTGAGCAACAACTTGGCCGACGGTACCGACGCGAAGATATGGCTGAAACCACCCATCTGCTGCGGAATGACGATAATCGCCACGGCAATCGTGATGTAGATCAGGATGTCCTTGACGATCGCGATCATGGCAGGCGCGCGCAAACCGCTGGTGTACGTGTATGCCGCCAGAATCGCGAACGCGATGATCAGCGGAATATCGCCTACGAGGCCAGTGGTCTGAAAGCCCAGCCCGCCGATCACCACTTCGATCCCCACCAGTTGCAACGCGATGTACGGCATGGTCGCGAGTATGCCCGTGACAGCCACCGCCAACGCCAGCATCCGGCTACCGTAGCGAGCGCTGACGAAGTCGGCCGAGGTCACATAGCCATGCCGCTTGGCGATGCTCCACAATTTGGGGAACACCACGAAGGCGAACGGGTAAATCAGGATCGTGTACGGCAGTGCGAAAAAGCCAACCGCGCCTGCGCCAAATACGAGCGCCGGAATCGCCACAAAGGTGTAGGCCGTGTACAGGTCACCGCCGAGCAGGAACCAGGTCACGACCGTGCCGAAGCGCCGCCCACCCAGACCCCATTCGTCCAGCAAGCCCATGTCGCCCTTGCGCCAGTTGGCTGCATAGAAACCGAGCAATGCCACCCCGACAAACAGGACGACAAAGATGATGGTTGCCGTTACGTTCATCGTGCGTCCCCTGCGTTATTTTTGGGTTTGGTCTTGAAGTACACGAGGGCGGTCAGTACAGCGCTGATCAAAACCCAGGCCAATTGGTACCAGTAGAAAAACGGAAAGCCGCCTAATTGCGGCTCAACACTGTTGTACCAGGGCACCCATAACACCGCGACAAACGGAATCAACAGCAGCCAAAGCCAGTGCTTGCTGCCGTTGGAGGAAGAATGCTGCGACATGAGAGACTCCTCGATTTAATTTTTATGATAGATAAAACGCCGGCCACCCTGGGTAAAACAGGAGTAACTGGAAACGTACAACCGAAACGCGGGCCGATATGTCCAGCTTCGTTGGGCGTACGTATCTCGTTTTATAACGAATACGAAGTGTGCGCAGCGTATCGGAGACAGGGCGTTTCGGTCAAGCCGGGGCAACCCCTTAAAGGGAATGCCGCCTATTCACCAAGGAAATGTTGCGCAGTCCTCTAATAGAGGTTGCCAAGAGGCTAGCCCAGCGTTCAAATCGCGAAATCGACGGCCTGGTCGGTCACTTCACGCAAGCGTGCGAGCCAGTTGCGGGCAGGCAATTCGGTGGTGTCTTCGAGATGGCGTGCACGGGCGGCAAGCTGTGCCTCGCTGAACGCCAGGGCCGGTCCCTTGAACGCCAGCACCACGCGGTTGCCTTCGTGGACTTCCGGCAGCGCGATGACGCGGCCTTCGAAGGCGGTGCGCAAATGCTTGAGATTGCGCTCGAAGCTCGGATGGTCGCCGAACAGGTTCACGCTCAACATGCCCGGCGAACTCAGGCAGTCGCGGCAAGCGCGATAAAACGCCACGCTATCGAGCACAGGACCGCGGGCCGTCGCATCGTACAGGTCGATCTGCATGACGCCGATACGCTCGCGCTGTTGCGCATCGTTGACAAAATCCCACGCATCGCTCTCGATTACACGCAAACGCGCATCGTCCTGCGGCAGCGCGAACATGCTACGCGCCGCGATGACCACCGCGGGGTTGAGCTCTACTGCTTCGATGTGGCTGCTGGGAAACTGGCGATAGCAAAATTTGGTCAGCGCTGCGGAGCCCAAACCCAGTTGCACAATGCGCGCCGGCGCATCGAGAAAGAGCAGCCACGCCATCATTTGCTGGGCGTATTCGAGTTCGAGGCGCCACGGATGACGCAGCCGCATCGCGCCCTGTACCCATTCGGTGCCGAAATGCAGGAAGCGCACGCCGCCCTCTTCGGAAAACGTCACCGGCGCAAAACGTGGGCGGCGGCCGCCCTGCTCGCGTGCGTTTTTGACGCCATCGTCAGTCAAATCTTCCCTTGCGCCGCCGTTTTGGCGGGCCCGCCCCTTGGCGGATTTCACGCGCTGCCCCGCCTTCTCGCTCTCGAGTTCGAGTCCGTCACGTTGTGCCTGCCGGAACGCGCGCGCTTCGGCCGAGGCGCGCTTGATCAGTTTTATCATCGGAATGCTCAGAAGTCGCGGGCGTAGCGCTCAGCGTCGGCGCCACACCCAATCGGCGCCACACGCGCAATTTTGTTCGACCGTGAGCATAGCATTCACGCGACCGAACTTGCGTGCACTTCTTGCGTTAGAGAGGGCGGCCACGAGCGGTCCACCTAAGGGATTTCCACTATAGCGTGGCGCACGAGGGCCGGCGCACCATTCGCATAGTAGCGCGTTTGCGCTTTTTTTTAAATTCGCAAATGGAACCGGTTCCATCATCAAAAAGGGATCGATTCTTGCGGTCAAAAGCCGCTCATGCGGTGTACCGTACGCAGCCAACGAGAATGAAGCGAGAATGAAACCAGGAAATAAAGCCACGCCGGAAGTCGTCATTGTCGCCAGTGCGTTCGGCATGGACGCGGTTAGACGCGAAGGCCATCGCGCATGGCTGGCAATCGCGGCCAACGCAGGTGCAGCCGGGTTCGAAGTGCGCCGCGAGCTGTTCTCGTCCGAAGCACAAGCATCGACCGAAGCATTGAACCAACTGGGTCAGGCCATCACTCAAGCGGGTATGTGGTCGGTGTACTCCACGCCCGATGCGCTCTATTGCGCTGACGGCACCCTCGACAGCGGTGCGCTCGAACGTGCGCTACGCGAGGCTACGGCGCTCGGCGCACGCTACGTGAAGCTCCAACTAGGCGGCTTTATCAAGCATGCCGCCGCGGCTGAGATCGCCGACCGCCTGCGCGGCACGGCGGTGCGACTGGTCGTCGAAAACGGTCAATTGAAGGAAGGTGGCTCGCTCGCGCAGTTCGTCGCACTTTTCGAAGCGCTTGCCCGCGAGGGGCACGAACGCGTACTCGGCATGACCTTCGATATGGGTAACTGGCGCTGGCCGGGCGAAGTCCCGTTGGACGCCGCCCCCCTGCTTGCGCGCTACGTCGAATACATCCATTGCAAGGCGGTGGTCGGCGAAGGCATGCGCCTGTTTGCCGTCCCGCCTGAGCCCGACGATGCGCAGTGTGCGGCGCTCTTCGCCCTGTTGCCCGGCGATGTGCCGCGCGGCATCGAATTCCCGTTCGACGCCAGCCGCCTGCCCGCCGACGCGGCTCGCTACGTGGAGTGGCTAGCCACGCGCTGAATGATGAAAGGAAACACCATGACTCCCACTCTCGATATCCTCACCTACGGCGAAGCAATGGCCATGTTCGTCGCCGCCGAAACCGGCCCGCTTGCCGCGGTCGGCCAATTCACCAAACGCATCTCGGGCGCCGACCTCAACGTGGCGATCGGCTTGTCGCGGCTCGGTTTCAAAGTCGGCTGGATGAGCCGCGTAGGCAACGATTCGTTCGGCCAGTATGTGCGTGACACGCTGAAGAAAGAGGACATCGATCAAGCGTGTGTGAGTACCGATGAATGCTATCCGACCGGCTTCCAACTGAAGTCGAAAAACGACGACGGCAGCGACCCTAGCGTCGAATATTTCCGCAAGGGTTCGGCCGCGAGCCACTTGTCGTTGACCGACTACGTCCCCGCTTACGCGCTCGGCGCGCGACACCTGCACCTCACCGGTGTTGCACCCGCGATCTCCGCGTCGTCGTGCGAACTGGCATTTCATCTCGCCCATGAAATGCGCGCCGCCGGCAAGAGCATTTCGTTCGACCCGAATCTGCGCCCTACGCTGTGGCCGACTCAAGCCGCCATGATAGAGACGCTGAATGCGCTCGCTACGTTCGCCGACTGGGTCCTGCCCGGTATCAGCGAAGGGCTGATACTCACAGGGCACAAGCGCCCGGAAGACATCGCACGCTTTTATCTGGAACGCGGCGCGCGCGGTGTGATCGTCAAGTTGGGCGCAGCCGGAGCTTATTACCGCACCGCGGATGCCGAAGGTGTCGTTCCCGCTCAGCCGGTGGCCAAGGTCGTTGATACCGTGGGCGCGGGCGACGGCTTCGCGGTCGGTGTGGTCAGCGCCCTACTCGAGGGACGCACACTGGTTGACGCGGTCGCCCGCGGCCACCGCATCGGCGCGCTCGCGATCCAGGTGATCGGCGATTCGGAAGGGCTACCGACGCGCGCAGAACTCGACGCACTGGAACAACAACCGAACCCGCCGTCGAACGACGCGACCAGCGATAGAGCCGCGACGCCCTCGGCCCTCGCCGACACAGCAACCCCAGTTCACCCCCTAAACCAGATGCCGGCAAGCGCCATAACCAACACCCCCGACGCTTGACCGCACGCCCCGCGCGCGCCGCCAACCGGCGCCGCTCATCCCTACCCAGGAGACAACCATGAAATCAACGCTCGCGATACGCCGCTGGTGGACGATCATGCCGATCGTATTCATCACCTATAGCCTCGCTTACCTCGATCGCGCCAACTACGGCTTCGCCTCGGCCGCCGGCATCAATCGCGACCTGGGCATCAGCCAGGGCCTGTCGTCACTGATAGGCGCGCTGTTTTTCCTCGGCTATTTCTTTTTCCAGATTCCGGGCGCGATCTACGCGGAACGCCGTAGCGTTAAAAAACTCGTGTTCGTCAGCCTGGTGTTGTGGGGTGGCTGTGCGGCGCTGACCGGCATCGTGAGCAACATCGCCTCGCTGATCGTCATCCGCTTCGTGCTGGGTGTAGTGGAAGCGGCGGTCATGCCTGCGATGCTGATCTTGATCAGCAACTGGTTCACCAAGAGCGAACGCTCGCGCGCCAATACCTTCCTGATCCTCGGCAACCCGGTGACCGTGTTGTGGATGTCGGTGGTGTCCGGCTACCTGGTGCATTCGTTCGGCTGGCGTCACATGTTCATCGCGGAAGGCGTTCCGGCGATCATCTGGGCCGTGTGCTGGTGGTTCCTGGTGCGGGACAAGCCCGCTGAAGTCACGTGGCTGTCGCAATCGGAGAAGGACGCTTTGGCGGCTGCACTGCGCGCCGAGCAAGCCACGATCAAACCGGTGCGCAACTACGGCGAAGCGTTCCGCTCGCCGGCGGTCGTCAAGCTGGGCGCACAGTATTTCTGCTGGAGCATCGGGGTGTACGGCTTCGTGCTGTGGCTACCGTCGATACTCAAGAACAGCTCCACGCTCGGCATGGTCGAGACTGGCTGGCTGAGCGCGCTGCCCTACCTCGCCGCGACGATCGCCATGCTGGCCGCGTCGTGGGCGTCCGACAAGCTCGAGCGCCGCAAGATATTCGTCTGGCCGTTTCTGTTGCTGGGCGCCGTGGCGTTTGCGGCCTCCTATGCGGTCGGCTCGACGCACTTCTGGGTATCGTATGCGCTGCTGGTGATTGCGGGTGCATCGATGTATGCGCCGTATGGACCGTTTTTCGCGATCGTGCCAGAATTGCTGCCCAAGAATGTTGCCGGCGGCGCCATGGCGCTGATCAATAGTATGGGCGCACTAGGCTCGTTCGTCGGTTCGTACGTGGTCGGCTACCTCAACGGCGCGACCGGTTCGCCCTCGGCGTCATACGCGTTCATGAGCATCGCGCTGATTGCCGCTGTGATTCTTACGCTGGCCGTGAAGCCCCAGCCGTTACAGGCACCCGCCCTGGCGACCGGAATGCAGGGAAAATAATTTGATGAAGAAAACCGTCGTTGCTTATAAACCGCTGCCGCCCGACGTGCTCGACTATTTGCGCGCGCACGTCGAGGTAGTGCAAGTCGATGCCGCGCAGCCCGGAGCACTCGCGGCCGCGCTGAAGAACGCCGACGGTGCGATCGGCGCGAGCGTCCCGTTCACGCCGGAGATGCTGGCCGGCGCTGGGAAGCTCAAAGCGTTATCGACGATCTCGGTCGGCTTCGATAATTTCGACGTCGCCGATCTGACGCGTCGCGGCATCGTGCTGACGAACACGCCGGACGTGCTCACCGAGTCGACGGCGGACACCGTGTTCGCGCTGATTCTGGCGAGCGCACGACGCGTGGTCGAGCTGGCGGAGTGGGTCAAAGCCGGCGATTGGACGCATAGTGTGAGCCCCGAGCGTTATGGCGCAGACGTGCAAGGCAAGACCCTGGGCATCGTCGGCCTGGGACGCATCGGCGGCGCCGTTGCGCGGCGCGCAGCGCTCGGCTTTCGCATGCGCGTGCTCTACACCAACCGGCACTCAAATCCGCAGGCTGAACAGGCGTACGGTGCGCAGCGCGTGGAACTCGCCGATCTGCTGGCGCAAGCCGATTTCGTTTGCCTGCAGGTGCCGTTCACTCCCGAAACGCATCACCTGATAGGGGCTGCCGAGCTGGCTGTGATGAAGAAAAGCGCGATCCTGATCAACGCGGCGCGCGGCGCCATCGTCGACGAAAACGCGCTGATCGAAGCCCTGCGCGCGGGTACGATACGCGCGGCGGGACTCGATGTATTCGAACAGGAACCGCTGCCGGTAACGTCTCCTCTGCTGGCTATGCCTAACGTCGTGGCGCTGCCGCATATCGGCTCGGCGACGCACGAAACGCGCTATGCGATGGCGCGTTGCGCGGCCGAAAACATGGTCGCCGCGCTCAACGGCACGTTGGAACACAACATCGTCAATCCAGAAGCCCTCGCGCGCAGCGCCGGCCAGTCATGAACATCGAGCCATGAACACCGGACACACCGCACGGCGCGCCACGATCAATGACGTCGCGCGCGAAGCCGGCACGGGGAAAACCAGCGTTTCTCGCTACTTGAACGGCGAGCTGGAAGTGCTGTCGTCCGACCTGCGCGAGCGCATCGCCGACGCGATCCGCCAACTCAACTATCAGCCCAACCAGATGGCGCGCGGGCTCAAACACGGCCGCAACCGGCTGCTCGGGCTGCTGCTTGCCGACTTGACCAATCCCTACTCGATCGGCGTGCTGCAAGGCATCGAGGCCGCCTGCCATGCGTTGGGCTATATGCCCATCATCTGCCATGCGGCAAATGAAGTCGAAATGGAACGCCGTTATGTGCAATTGCTGACCACCTATCGTGTGGAAGGCGTGATCGTCAATGCGCTCGGCGTCAAGGAACAAACGCTGCGCCCGGTTGACGATGGCGGTATCCCCGCCGTGCTCGTGGACCGTGCGGTCGAGCGGCTCGGTGCGGACATGGTCGGCCTGGACAATGACGCGGCGGTGCGACTCGGCACGCAGCATCTCCTGGAGCGAGGCTTCGACGAGATTCATTTTGTTGTGCAACCGTTTGAACATGTGAGCTCGCGTCGATTGCGCGAAGCCGCGTTTCGCGACGTCTTGCGGGCCAGCCCAACCATTCTGGGCGACACGCTGGTGCTTGACTTGGATGATGACGCCGAGCTCGAACGTGCGCTGACCGTACTCGACCAGCGGATCGTAGCGGCTCGCGATGCAGGCAGGCGCATTGCGTTTTTTGCGGCGAACGCGCCGGTCGCGCTACGGATAGCGCTGCGCATAGCGCCACCGATTCGGCCAGGTACGAGGCCGCATACAGCGCTGCCCTTGAACAATCATGACGGCGCCAACGGGCAAGCCGACGTCGCGCTGATTTCGATCGACGATCCGGAATGGGCCGATCTCGCAGGCATCACGACGATACGTCAACCGACCTACGAGATCGGTTACCGAGCCGTGGAATTCCTGCATGAGCGTATCGATGGTGCCAAGCACGCAGCGCGTGAGTGTCTGCTGCCCGGTGAGCTTATCGTGCGCGCATCGACTCGCGGATAGACCTGCGCTTATCTCTCAGGTAGCCAACGGCGCAACGCCTGCCACGCATCGAGCTTTTGCGCATAAGCCAATGTATGAGCCGGACTGCTGGAAGGCAGCGTTATCAACTCAATCTTGCCGACATCCTGCCCTAAGGCCCGAATTCCAAGCTTGGCCGCCGTACCGCCATTGAACGCGATCGCAGCGAGATTGGGCAAGGAGCCGACAAGCTGTACGAGATCGTTACTGGCATGGTCGCGTATACGGCTATCAAGACTTCCAACGCGACGGGCTTCAGCAACAACATCCCATAAACCAACTTGATGCTTGAGCAAGGTATCGAGCCGCGCCGGATAGTCCATGCCAACCAAATCTCGTTCGATCACATTACCGACAAGGAACCAAAATTTGTTTTGCGGGTTCGCGTAGTACTGGCCGTGGGCTAACGACACCTCGCCCGGCAGACTGCCCAGAATCAATATTCGTGTGTTGGCATCTACGACCGGTGGGAAACATCGCTTGAACGTCATGCGATACGCCTTTTGTCACGACACACGATATTTGTGGAGGCAGTGACCAGCACCAAATAACCAGGTGCCCATACCGTCATGTCTTATGCGCAGGTGCTTGCTCGGGAAATCCCAGTTTGTCCAGGAATTGGCCGACAATGGGTGACCACACGTCTACGCCTTTGCCAAACAGGTAATGCCCATTTGTTCCAAATGGGGGGAGTAGATGAAACTCGGCATTGCCGCCCGCCTTAACGAATGCGTTATGCCAGGCTTGGCTATAAGCCGGGCCGAAGAAAAGATCGTTCTGCGCGTAGAGCCACAGCATGGGAACTTGGGTGGTCGCACCGAAGCGAGAGTACATGTCCTCGAGCCGATTACCCTCGCACGGGACGCCCGGATGCTTCAAAGGATCGCCGCCGGCACCGCCAGCAAAATTGATGGCGGCAATCAGACCCGGTGGATTCTGGGCCGCGCTTGCCGTTGTCGCATAACCGCCCACCGATACACCGACCATGATGGCTCGCTTCGGGTCCACATAGGGCAGTCGATCAGCGTAGGCCAATACCGCCAATATTTCAGTGCTGGCCGCTTCTGCGGTCACCTGGTAGTACCTGTTATTGCAGGAGCCGCTATCCTCCGGATCAAACGCCGTTCCCATCTGCCCGTAACCAATACGGGTTGGCACAAAGACCGCAAAGCCGCGGCGCAGAAAAAAGCGCGCTTGCTCAATATACGAGAACTTCGGTGGGTTGACACGATCCGAGCCGCGTCCGTGATTGATGATGACAATCGGGAAAGGGCCATCGCCGTCCGGTTTGTATTGGGTGATGAGAACCTTCCCCGTCTCCTGCGTGGCGAAGCGGTCCTTCACCTTGACGTCGATGGAAACCTCCGATTCATGCATATTTTTCGGAATTTCTTGTGCCAGTACGCTGGACGAAAACAGGTAACAACACAGCAGTAGGAAGTAGCGCATGGATTTTTGTTTTAAGTAGGAAAGCGATACGGGCAAACCGGCTAACGGCTTCGAGACGAGCCGTCGTCACCGCATGGGGAACGGCGCTTATTCTATCCGCTTATGCGACCAGAGCGTAGGCAGGAAGCACTCCGTCACCATCAACGGAGCGCCTGCGCGCATGAAAATCGAGCGCCGCGCAACCAGTCGCGGATGCGCATACGACCCGCTATGCGACGCCAATGCCGCTTGCGCGCAGCGATATAGCGGCGCGCGAGCCGTCAGCAGGCAACTGACCAGCGGCGAACGGCTGACGGTCGGGTCGGCGTACAGCAGTTCCGCGAGCGGACGCGTACCCAACGCCCGCATCGCCCGCCACACGCCATAGCTCGCCGGCAACGGCGCTACGCTATGCGCCGCGACGAAGGGCACGCCATCGACACTCAACACGACCTCGCGCACCCACACCGGCTCGCGCGCCGTCAGACCCAGGCAAGCCGCCTCATCGCGCCACGCCAAGTCGACAGCCTCGCGCACCACCCGCACCTCAACCAGGCCCAACTTGCCTAAATGCCGAGTCAACGAACCGGAGCGCGTGAGCCAATCCTTCTGCGCACGCGTGAGCAGCGCTTTAGGGCGCACGCGCCAACGTGCGCGCGCCGCATCGTAAGCGTGCCGCATGCGTTACGCGACAGCGCCCAGCAACAGGGTATTGGCCCGCTTCACGTAGCTCGCCGGATCTTCCAACGTGCCGCCTTCAGCCAGCAATGCCTGTTCGTACAGCAGATGACACCAGTCGTCGAAGCCATCCTGCCCGGCCTTCAGGCGCTTCACGAGCGGATGCTCGGGATTGACCTCGAGGATAGGCTGCGCTTGCGGCGCATTCTGGCCCGCAGCCTTGAGCATGCGCTGCAAATAGCCGCTCATGTCGCCGTCATCAGCCACCAGGCATGAGGGCGAATCGGTCAGACGGAATGTCAAACGCACGTCCTTGACGCGGCCCTTCAAAGCCTCTTTCATCGATTCGACCAGGGGCTTGAACGACTCACCCACTTCTTCCTGCGCTTTCTTTTCCTCATCATCCAGCGCGCCCAGGTCCAGGTCGCCGCGTGCCACGCTGGTCATCGGCTTGCCGTCGAATTCCTGCAGGAACGACAGCATCCACTCGTCGACGCGATCGGTCAGCACCAGCACTTCGACGCCCTTCTTGCGGAACACTTCGAGGTGCGGGCTGTTGCGCGCGGCCTGCCAGCTTTCGCCGGTCACGTAATAGATCATCGTCTGGCCTTCTTTCATGCGACCGACGTAATCCACCAGCGAGACAGTCTGTTCGGCGCTGTCGACGTGCGTGCTGGCAAAGCGCAGCAACTTCAGAATGCGTTCGCGATTGGCTTGGTCTTCGCCCACGCCTTCCTTGAGCACTTGCCCGAACGCCTTCCAGAACGTGGTGTATTTTTCCGCCTGGTTTTCCGCCAGATCTTCGAGCATCGACAGCGTGCGCTTGCCCACGCCATCGCGGATTGCCTTCACATCACGGCTTTCCTGCAGGATTTCGCGCGACACGTTCAGCGGCAGATCGTTGGAGTCGACCACGCCGCGCACGAAGCGCAGATACGTGGGTAACAATTGCTCCGCATCGTCCATGATGAAGACGCGCTTGACATAGAGCTTCAGGCCGCCACGCTGACTGCGGTCCCACAGATCGAACGGCGCGCGCGCCGGCAGATACAGCAACTGGGTATATTCGCTGCGCCCTTCGACCCGGTTGTGGGTCCACGCTAGCGGTGCTTCGTGGTCGTGACTCAGGTGCTCGTAGAAATGGATGTACTGGGCATCGTCGATTTCACTTTTCGAACGGGTCCACAGCGCGCTGGCCTGATTGACGGTTTCGTCCTCGTCCTTGAGCACCTGCTCGCTCTTTTCCGCGTCCCATTCTTCTTTTTGCATCAGGATCGGCAAGGCGATGTGATCCGAATACTTCTGGATGATCGACTTGAGTTTCCAGGTGGACAACAACTCGTCTTCGCCTTCGCGCAAATGCAGCGTGATTGCCGTGCCGCGCGCCGCGCGTTCGATGTTCTCGACCGTGAACTCGCCATCACCGCTGCTTTCCCAGCGCACGCCCTCGCTTGCCGGCAAGCCGGCGCGGCGCGATTCCACCGTGATGCGATCGGCGACGATGAAGCCCGAGTAAAAGCCCACGCCGAATTGACCGATCAGGGCCGCATCTTTTTGATCGTCGCCCGAGAGTTTCTGGAAGAATTCGCGCGTGCCCGAGCGCGCGATTGTGCCCAGATGCGTGACGGCGTCGTCCAGGCTCATGCCGATACCGTTATCGGTAATCGTCAACGTGCGTTTCTCGCGGTCGAAGCTGACGCGAATTTTCAGTTCCGTATCGTTTTCGTAGAGTGCGCCATTGGCGATCGCTTCGAAGCGCAGCTTGTCGGCCGCGTCGGAAGCGTTCGATACCAGCTCGCGCAGGAAAATCTCTTTGTTGCTGTACAGCGAGTGGATCATCAGGTGCAGGACCTGCTTGACCTCTGCCTGAAAGCTCATTGTCTGTTGCGACATGGAACGGACCTCTTCAAGTCATCAATGGAAATGGGGAGCTAGAGCGGCGCACATGCCAAACCCTGCGCCTAGCCCTGCGCTGACAGGGGAAATGGGGGCGGCGCGGCGATTTTCAAGAGGGCTGCGGCTCCAAGAGGGCCGCCGCCGGGCGTGGCGGGATTTTCGCTCTTCTTCCGGTTACCCGCAGTTACTCTCACTCAGTTACTCTCACGCAGTTACTCTCAATCACGCACGTTCTAGCTGGCGTGCCAGGAATGCTAACAGACCGGCGTCGCCGCAATTGGCGACATTGAACCGCATCCAGGTCGAAACGCTCTGCTGCGGCGAAAACAGGCTGCCCGGCGCAAGGAAATAACCTTCTTCGTGACCCGCGGCGACCATCGCGGAGGTGTCGACACCGGCGTCGGCCCAGATGAACATGCCGGCGCCTGGCGAGCCAAACAGCCGGAAACCGAGTTTCTCCAGCGCGCGAGCGGTCTTGTCGCGCACCAGGTCGAGCCGGCTGCGCAAGCGTTCGACGTGACGCCGATAGTGCCCTTCAGTCAGCACTTTGAACACCACCCGCTCATTGATTTCGGGCGAAGTCGCGCCCACCAGCATTTTCTGGTCGCTCAGCGCCTTGATGATCGGCGCAGCAGCCGCCACGAAACCGACCCGTAAATTGGAGGCCAGCGTTTTCGAAAAGCTGCCCAGATAAATCACCCGCTTGAGCTGATCGAGGCTGGCCATACGGGTAGCGGCATAACCCGGCGGGCAGAGATCGCAATAGACGTCGTCCTCGACCACGATCATGTCGAATTCCTCGGCCAACTGCAGGATGCGGAACGCCTGGCGCGCCGTAAGCGATGTGCCGGTAGGATTCTGCAGCACCGAGTTGAGCACCAGCATTTTGGGCCGCCAGGTGCGCACCAGCGTCTCGAACGCTTCGAGGTCCAACCCATCCGGCGTATAAGGCACGCCGACCACGCGCGCGCCTTGCGAGGCGAAACGCCCGAACATCTGGAACCATGCCGGGTCACCGACCAGTACGGTATCGCCCGCTTGCACGTATAAGCGTGCGATCAGGTCGAGTGCCTGGGTAATGCCGGACACGGTCAAGATCTGCTCCGGCGAGACACCGATCTCAAGCTCGGCGAGCCGCGTTTGCAATTGTTGCCGCAGCGGGAAAAAACCCTGCGGCGTGCCGTGCATCAGCAGTTGGGCGCCAGATTGTCGCGCCAGCGCACGCAAGGCATTGGCGAGCAGCTCGCCGTCGAGCCAGCGATTGGGCAAAAAGCCCAGGCCCGGTCCTTTTTCCGGCGTCGCGGTATGCAGCATGTTGCGCAGCAACCAAAGCACGTCGATGGCGCTGTCCACCGGCGCCAATCGCGCTTGATGCGTCACCGGCGCGGCACGCTCGCGCACATAGAAACCTGAGCCGCGCCGTGAATCCAGGTAGCCGTGGGCAACCAGACGCTCATACGCCTCGACCACAGTGAACCGCGAGACGCCCTTGTCCTCGGCCAATTTGCGTATCGACGGCATGCGCATGCCGGGCCGGAACACGCGCTCATCGATGCGCCGGCGCCCCCATTGAACCAACTGGTCAACCAGGGTCAATTGCGCCGATTCGACGGGCGCCGGAATTTGATCGGTATTTACTGACATGGCTTAGACCCCTTGCCGGCCGGATAACTGTACTGAAAAGTATTTAGTAGATTGTACCGTTACTGTTCTGGTCGATCCCGGTAAATTCAGTCTTGGCAGAATCGAATTGCAGCGGTTCGTGCGGGCTCCTGCATGATTGCAAACTTATGTTAAAAATCACGCAGTTTCGATAAACGCAGTTTCAATATAAAAAATGACGTTATTTTCCGACGCCTCGCAAGCCATCCAATTCGATCATCTGGTAGTGATCGCCGACACGCTGGACGCCGGCGTACGCCACGTGGTCGACGCGTTGCAAGTCGAGCCCGTGCCCGGCGGACAACATCCAGGCATGGGTACGCACAATCAATTGCTGAACGTGGGCGGTGGCCTCTACCTGGAAATTATCGCGATCGATCCGCAGGCGGCGGCACCGCAGCGTGCACGTTGGTTCGGACTCGATCAGTCCACGGTGCAAGCACGCCTTGAGAGCGGTCCGTTTCTCGCGCATTGGGTGGCGCGCGTACAACGGCCCAAACAGCTTGCACGCTGGCAGAGCCAATATCCCGGTCGGATCGCGCCAGTGCTGCCGATGACACGCGGCGACTTCGCGTGGCAGATCAGCGTTCCCGATGACGGTAGCCTGCCTGGCGACGGTCTGCTGCCGACGCTGATCCAGTGGCAAACGCCTCTGCATCCGTCGCAGCGTCTACCGCAAGCCCTGGTGTCGCTGCGTAGTCTGCGCGGCTTCCATCAGCGCGCTGCGCAATTGCAAAGCGAACTGACCTGGCTAGGCGCGGCGCATCTACTGACGATCGAGCCCACGCTGGTCGAGTCCAGCCTGGTTGCCGAATTCGACACGCCCACCGGCGTACGAGTCCTCAAATAGCGGCGCCGCATGGCGGTTACACCGCCGGTAGCGGTAGCCGCTGCGAGGATTTACCGAAGAATATGTACCGACAACGCGAACAAGCACGAATCTAGCGAGCACACCTGATTATGGAAAAACGCGATTTGCAGGGCATGCTGCTGGGGCTGATCGGCGTGATTGTCTTTAGCCTGACCTTGCCGATGACGCACATTGTCGTGCGTGAAATCAACCCGATACTGAACGGTTTGGGACGCGCCTTGCTCGCCGCCGTTCCCGCCGCGTTGCTATTGTGGCTGCGGCGCGTGCCGCTACCCACGCGCGCGCAGCTCAAAGGCCTCGTGCTGGTGTCGGCTGGCGTGATCGTGGTCTTTCCGGTCTGCACCGCCTGGGCGATGCAGACCTTGCCTTCGGCCCACGGCGCGGTTTTGATGGGGCTGCAGCCGCTATGCGTGGCGCTGTACGCGGCGTGGCTGTCGCATGAACGGCTGTCGCGGCGTTTTTGGGTTGGTGCGCTTGCCGGCAGCGTGCTGGTGATCGGGTTTGCGTTGCGCGCTGGCGGTGGCGCGCCGCAAGTCGGCGATCTGCTGATGCTCGCGGCGGTGGGCGTGGGCGCGCTCGGTTATGCCGAGGGCGGCCGGCTGGCGCGCGAGATGGGCGGTTGGCAAGTGATATGCTGGGCGTTGGTCTTATCCGCGCCGTTTCTGCTCGCGCCCGTAGCGTGGCTGGTCCATGTCCATCGAGGACCGATTTCGCAGCAAACGTGGCTCGCGTTCGGATATGTCACCGTGTTTTCGCAATTTATCGGCTTTTTTGCCTGGTATGCGGGGCTCGCGATGGGCGGTATCGCCCGCGTCGGGCAAGTCCAGCTACTGCAAATATTTTTTACGCTGGGTTTTTCCGCGCTGTTTTTCGGCGAACATGTCGAACCACTAACTTGGGTTTTCGCCGCAGCCGTGATCGTATGCGTCGCCTTCGGGCGTCAGACCAAAGCGGCACGTACCGGCGCCCCGAGCGCCTTAGGCGCAAGTTAAGCCCGGTTCACAGCCCGAGCCACAGCTACAGTCACTGCCGCTGCAACGGTATCTTTTTTCAGAGGTAATTGTTATGCACCACGATGCTTTGTCCACGCCGAACTGGCAGCTCTCTGAACGCGCTCGCAAATTGACCAGCTCGGCAATTCGCGAATTGCTCAAGGTCGTCGAGCGCCCTGAAGTAATTTCGTTCGCGGGCGGCCTGCCCTCGCCGGCTACGTTTCCGGTGGCGGAAATCCGCGCGGCGGCTGACCGCATACTGCGCGACACGCCCACGGCTGCATTGCAATACAGCCCCACCGAAGGGTACCTGCCGCTGCGCGAGTGGATCGCTGCGCGCCACTCCCAACCCGGCGCGGAAGTCGATCCGTCGCGCGTGCTGATCACCACCGGCTCGCAGCAAGCGCTCGATCTGCTCGGCAAGGTATTGGTCGATCCGGGCAGCCGTGTGCTGGTCGAAACGCCGACCTATCTCGGCGCGCTGCAATCGTTCTCGCTCTATGAGCCCGAGTATGTCTCGCTGCCGACCGACGAACACGGCCTGCAACCCGAGCTGCTGACTCAAGAAATGACCCAGGGCGCACGCCTGCTCTATGCCCAGCCGAATTTCCAGAACCCGACCGGACGCCGACTGCCGCTCGAGCGTCGACGCGCGTTGGCGGATCTCGCAACGCGCAGCCCGTGGCCGGTCATCGAAGACGACCCGTATGGCGCGCTGTGTTATGGGTCAGACCCGCTGCCCACGCTGTTCTCGATGGCCCCGCAGCACATTGTCTATCTCGGCTCGTTTTCCAAAGTACTGGCACCCGGGTTGCGAGTGGGCTACCTGATTGCGCCGCCCGGCTTGCACTTCAAATTGGTGCAGGCCAAGCAGGCGAGCGATCTGCATACGCCCAGCCTGAACCAGCAGATCGTGCATCAAGTCGTGCACCAAGGGTTTCTCGATCACCATGTGCCGCGTGTGCGGGAACTGTACAAGCACCAATGCGAAGCGATGCTGGCCGCGTTGAAACGCACCATGCCGGCGGGCGTGAAATGGAACCGGCCGGAAGGCGGCATGTTCATTTGGCTGAATCTGCCGGCCGGCGTGGACAGTGCGGAGCTGCTGCGCGCCGCACTGGACGCCAACGTGGCGTTCGTGCCTGGTGCGCCGTTTTACGCAAACGCTGCCGATGCGGCGCAGGCCAGCGGCACACTGCGTCTGTCGTTCGTGACCGTGCCTGAGGAGCGCATCAACGCCGGCGTCGAACGCTTGGCAACGCTGATTGCCGCACGGCTCACCTGACGGGTGACGCCTGCGGGTGCGCCCGATCAGTGACGCCTGACATTAGGCAATACGTTAAAATTCCAGCTTCGCTTCAACTTCAAGGACGCACACCATGACCTCCCCGACCGTTTCCGTGTACGACACGCTCAAGTCGCTGGGCATCGAATTGCCGGCCACCGCCGCACCGGCTGCTGCTTATGTGATGAGCGTGCAAACCGGCAATACCGTTTTTGTCTCGGGCCATATCGCCAAACAGGATGGCCGCGTGTGGGCCGGCAAGCTCGGTGAAGACCTCACCACCGACGACGGCCGCCGCGCAGCCCGCAACGTAGCGATCGACCTGATCGCCACACTGCATGCTCACACTGGCGATCTGAATAAAGTCACGCGCATCGTCAAAGTGATGAGTCTGGTCAATTCGATGCCCAACTACACCGAGCAACATCTCGTGACCAACGGCGCTTCCGAATTGTTCGCCGAAGTATTTGGCGCTGCGGGCAAGCATGCACGCTCGGCCTTCGGCGTCGCGCAAATTCCGCTCGGCGCGTGCGTCGAAATCGAGCTGATCGCTGAAGTGTCCGCCTGATCCGCCAGCGTTCCTGTCCCTAACCGCCGAGTTCCCACGAGGGCCGGCGGTTTATGTCGCGCATTCGTTTATCCGAACTATCCTCTATTCCTAAAGCGTTGACCTTTGAGTACTATGGGACGTGATCCCATTTATCGAAGGCCGAGCCGATGTTGTCGTTTCGGTTGCAATAGCCGGGCTGCGCTAAGCTGAAGAGCGCACCACAGCCCAGTCTTTTCGATCCGGAGCGAACGTATGCCGCACGGCAAGACGGACGAGCCCGCGCAAATCGCGACAGAGTTTGCATTAGGGCAATCACCGAGGGTCGCCGGTATGGCTACCCGGCGGCGCAGCGGCTCGTCGCGCAAACTCGCCTTCTTGCTGATACCGGCGCTGGGATGCGCGGTAATCATACTGCTGTGGGCCGTGATCATTACGCGGCTCTCGATAGAGCGCGACACGGTCGCGCGCGATGCGGTGGCCGAAGCCGGTGTGCTGTGCGCCGCGCTCGAACAGCATACGATCAAGGCGCTGCTGCAAGTCGACCAGATCACGCGCTTCGTCAAATACGAATACGAAAGAACCCCGGGCAATTTCGACCTGTCGCGCGCGGTCGACACCGGCGTCGTGCCCAGCGACACGCTGGTGGAAGTCGCCCTGATCGATGAACACGGGAAATTGTCGGCCACCACGGCCACCGCTGATCCGGCACCACTGGACTTGTCAGATCGCGAACATTTCAAGGTCCATCAGAACAGCCGCGAGGATTTTCTCTACGTCAGCAAACCGGTATTAGGCAGGGTGTCGCACCATTGGACCCTGCAGGTCACACGCCGCCTCAACCATCCTAACGGCTCGTTCGCAGGTGTCGTCGTCGTGTCGGAGGATCCCTCGTATTTCACCAGCGACTTCTACAACGACGTTGCGCTCGGCCGCAATGGTGTAATCGCGGTGCTAACCGACGATGGAAATATTTTGTCGCGACGCTCGGGCGATGCTCAGACCAACCCGGCAGAGGTCAACCCGGTCACGAATTATTCGAATAGCCAGCGTGTGTCCGGCATACACGACGATCCCGTCGATGGCGTGCGCCGCTTCGTCTCTTATCGACGTCTCACCGGTTACCCGTTGGGCGTGTTGGTCGGTTTGTCGGAAGTCGACGAGATGGCCGATTACCGACGCACCCGCAACGTTTATCTGCTGATGGCGTCGTTCGTCTCGCTCGCGATGGTGGGATTCTTCGCGGTGGCCATAGGCTTGATAGACAAGCAGTGGACACGCGAGCGCGATATGGTCGAGTTGGTCGAAACCGACCTGCTCACCGGTCTGCCCAACCGGTTCCAGGCGCTGCAATTCCTGCGCGAGGTGATCTGCGCCGAGAGCGTCGGTCGCTTGGCGATTCTGTTTATCGATCTCGACAACTTCAAGACGGTCAATGACACGCTAGGCCACAACGCCGGCGACATCGTGTTGCAAATTACGGCCGAACGCTTGCGCGAAACGACCGGCCGCGACGGCTTGCTGGCTCGTATCGGCGGCGACGAATTCGTGATCGTGCTGCACAGCACGCCTGCACAAGCAGAGGCTGACGCGATACGGCTCGCCGAACGCGTGGCGCGAGCGCTGCGCCAACCGTGCGATGTGCGCGGTAGCTCCTTTGTATTGCGTGCCAGCATCGGCGTCGCCCTGCATTCCAGCCCGACCGAAAGTGAAGTCGACCTGCTGAAAAAAGCCGATTTGGCGATGTACAGCGCCAAGAACGCCGGCAAGAATTGCTATCGCTTTTACTCCCCCGAACTGGCTTACCATGCCGACCGGATGATGCGCTGGGAACGCGAGCTGCGCACGGCAATCGCGGAACGCCAACTGATGTTGGTGTATCAGCCGAAAATCGATCTGGCCACACGCCGGATCACCGGTTTCGAAGCGTTACTGCGCTGGAACCATCCGCAGCAAGGCATGATCAGCGCCGTCGAATTCATCGCTATTGCCGAGTCCAACGGCCTGATCGGGCCGATCGGCGAATTCGTGATGGAGCAGTCGTTCGCACAGTTGCGCTTGTGGCAGCAGATTGGCTACCGTGACCTGACGTTGGCGATCAATATTTCGCCGGTGCAATTCTGGCGCGGCGATATTGTCGCGGCCGTGTCGCGCTGCATCCGCGAATACGGGGTGCCGGCACATCTGGTCGAGTTGGAAATCACCGAGACCGCGATGATGGAACACACCGAACTGGTTTCGGAACGCGTTCACGCACTCAAGCAACTGGGGGTGCGTATCGCGCTCGACGATTTCGGCACCGGCTATTCCTCGTTGTCGTTTCTGAATCGCTTTGCCGTCGATACGCTCAAGGTCGATAAATCGTTCGTGCAAGGCATTCCGCACGATGCTCAGGCCTGCGTCATGGTGGCGGGCGTGATCAAGTTGGCCCAGTCGCTGGGGCTCAAGGTCGTCGTCGAAGGGACGGAAAGCGAAGATCAGATCGAGTGGCTGGCCGCCCTGGGCCAGATCGAAGCGCAAGGCTACCTGTTCTCGAAACCGGTGCCGGCAAGCGGCGTTGCCAGGCTGGTGGAACGCTTCGGTATCAGTCATCCCGAAGAGGCGCTATAGGGGGACCGGCCTATTTGACACGGCCGCCGCCGTGCGTGGTGCGTGCATGCCGCGCGCTATGAGGGCGTTGCGTGAGCTGCAGCCCCCGTACTTAGGCAAATACCGCCAAGGCTATCGTAACGATGCCCAGCACCAGATTGACGCTGACCCATAGTCGGATTTTACCGAGACGCAGCGCGCCTTCCGTCCAGTTCTGGCTTTGCACGGCACGACGCAGCTTGGGGAAAATGCCGAAGCGGATGTGCCCGAACAGCAGCATCATCACCACGCCGACACCCGCCATTGCCTTGACCGTCCAAGGCGCGTAAGCGCCATAACGCGCCATCATCAGGCCGCCCGAGATCAGGATTGCGAGCACCGAGACGCCGACCCACAAGAAAAATCGCCCCAACACGCTTTCCATCAAAGGGAGGCGGATCTGGGGTGTGAAGTCGGCCAGCGCGGGACGCAGGAAGAAATGCGCGAACAGCATTCCCCCAACCCACACGGTCACGCCGAGGATATGAAGAAACAAGGCGATTTCAAACGTGTAATTCATCCGACTTTCCTTTTAATGAGCGCGGCCGCGACCTCAAGCGGGCGCGCATCGGCGTGGGGGCATGCACAAGCAACAACGCGGGCAACAGCACAGGCAAAGGCGAAAATACGGCGCCCCCTGACAGACCTGCGCCGACTGCTTTCGTTGCAATCGGTTTGGATAAAATTGAGACTAGCCGTTGCGACGGTTCAATTCGCCGGCAAAACCGGACGCAACGCCTGCACGACAAACTTGACCGCGCTGACGCGGCCACGCCGGGCTCGCTTGCCCACATGCGCCTGCAGCGCCTCGCCCGACAGCACCGCATCCTGCGCCTTACCGCCACGCCCGGTGCCGCTGAGCACCACCCCGGCGGCTGCAATCGGTACCGCTTGCAGCAACTTCTGCGTGTCGTCGAGCGCGATCAGCGTCACCCCTCGCCCACCGCCCGACAGCGCTTTGAGCTCGTCGAGCCCGAATACCAGCAGGCGGCCATCGTCGGCCAGGCAGGCCACCTGACGCGCGGCATCCCACAACGGCATAGGTGTGAGCGGCCGAGCACCAGCATCGACGGTCATGAAGGCCTTCCCTGCCTTGACCCGGCTGACCAGATCCGACATGCGTGCCGTGAAACCGAAACCAGCGTCGGTCGTGAGCAGCAACTGCTGCTCCGCCGGCGCCGCATAGAAATGCAACAGGCTAGAACCGCTCTCCAATTCGATCAACGACGTGACCGGTACGCCGTCGCCGCGACCGCCCGGTAATTGCGCAACCGCGACCGAATAAACCCGGCCGTTGCTACCCCACGCAACCAGGATATCGGGTGTACGACACTGGAACGCACCGTACAACGCGTCGCCCGACTTGAAGACAAAACTGGCCAGATCGAGCCCATGACCTTTTTGCGTGCGCACCCAGCCGCGTTGCGAGACGATAACCGTAACCGGTTCATCGACCACCCGCACCTCGAACGTGGCGCGCTTCTCCTGCTGGATCAAGGTGCGGCGTGCATCGCCATACAGCTTGGCATCCGCCTCGATTTCCTTGATCAGCAAACGCTTCAACGCACTGTCGCTGCCTAGCAGATCTTCGAGTTTCTGCTTTTCGCCGCGCAGTTCGCCAAGTTCCTTTTCCAGCTTGATGCTCTCCAGACGCGCCAATTGCCGCAGCCGGATTTCCAGGATGTCGTCGGCTTGCCGTTCGCTCAAACCGAAGGCCTGCATCAGCGCCGGCTTGGGTTCGTCGGCTTCGCGAATGATGCGGATCACTTCGTCGATATGCAGAAAGACGATCAGCCGGCCTTCCAGGATATGGATGCGCTCATTGACCTTGTCGAGACGGAACTGGCTGCGACGCGTCACGGTCACGTACCGGAACGCGATCCATTCGCGCAAGATATCGATGAGCGCCTTCTGACGTGGCCGTCCATCGCCGCCTATCATCACCAGATTGAGCGCCACCCCCGATTCCATCGAGGTTTGCGCGAGCAGCGTGGTGACGAATTCGGCCTGGTCGATACGGCTTGATTTCGGCTCGAACACCAGGCGCACCGGGGCATCCTTGCCCGACTCGTCGCGCACCGCATCGAGCAGTGCCAGCATGGTTTGCTTGGTCTGCAACTGATCTTGCGTCAGTGCCTTTTTGCCGAGCTTGATTTTCGGGTTCGTCAGTTCTTCGATTTCCTCGAGCACTTTCTGGCCCGACGCATTGGGCGGCAATTCCGTGACGACCAGTTGCCATTGGCCGCGCGCCATCTCTTCGATCTTCCAGCGCGCCCTGACCTTCAGGCTGCCGCGGCCACTTTCGTAGGCGGCGGCAATTTCAGCTTCGCTGGATATGAGCTGCCCGCCGCCCGGAAAATCCGGACCCGGTATCAGCGTCATCAATTCGGCGTGACTGAGCTTGGGGTTGCGGATCAGTTCGACGGCCGCAGCGGCCACTTCGCGCAAGTTGTGCGAAGGAATCTCGGTGGCCATCCCCACCGCGATACCCGATGCGCCGTTGAGCAGCACCATGGGCAAGCGCGCCGGCAGCAGCTTCGGCTCTTCGAACGAGCCGTCGTAATTAGGCATGAAATCGACGGTGCCCATGCCGATTTCATCGAGCAACAGTTTGGCGATCGGCGTGAGGCGCGCTTCGGTGTAGCGCATTGCCGCTGCGCCGTCACCATCGCGCGAACCGAAATTGCCCTGGCCGTCGATCAACGGGTAGCGCATCGAGAACGACTGCGCCAAGCGCACCAGCGCATCGTAGGCCGACTGGTCGCCGTGCGGATGATACTTACCGAGCACGTCGCCCACCACCCGCGCCGACTTCACTGGCTTGGCGTCGGACGACAGGCCCATCTCGTTCATCGCGAACAGAATGCGCCGCTGCACCGGCTTCTGGCCATCGCACACATCGGGCAAGGCGCGTCCCTTGACCACGCTGATCGCGTAATCCAGATACGCGCGTTCGGCATAGACGCCCAGCGTCAGAATCTCGCCTTCTGCCGGGGGAATAAAATCGATGTCCTGTTGTTCCATAGTGTCTTGGTCGAGCTAAAGCTCAGGCATACATTAATGTTGGGACTAGCATGTTAGGACCGGCGCGCGCTTGCGCGATGATATCGAGCGCAGCGCAAGCGTGGGTTGCCACCGCAACCGCAGCAACCGTGGCTGCCACGCGGCACCGTTCAGATATCGACTTCGACCAGGTTGCCCTTGTCTTCGAGCCAGCCGCGCCGCGCCGACGCTTCGCCCTTACCCATCAGCATATTCATCATCTCGGCCGTGGCGTCGTTATCGAGTTCCCCGAGCTGGATCGGCATCAGGCGACGCGTGTCCGGGTTCATCGTGGTATCCCACAACTGTTCGGCTGACATTTCGCCTAGTCCTTTGAAGCGGCTGATCGACCACTGGGTTTCGCGCACACCGTCCTTGCTCAATTTATCGAGTATGGCTTCGAGCTCGCCGGTATCGAGCGCGTAGATCTTTTGCGCCGGCTTTTTGCCGCGTGCCGGCGCGTCGACACGGAACAGCGGAGGCCGAGCCACGCACACATGACCGAGATCGATCAATTGCGGGAAATGGCGATAGAACAAGGTCAGCAGCAGCACCTGAATATGCGAGCCGTCGACGTCCGCGTCCGAGAGGATGCAGATCTTGCCGTAGCGCAGATTCGACAGATCCACCATATCGCCGCGGCTGTGCGGATCGACGCCAATCGCCACCGCGATATCATGAACTTCATTATTGGCAAATAGCCGATCGCGCTCGGTTTCCCATGTATTGAGCACCTTGCCGCGCAACGGCAGGATCGCTTGAAACTCCTTGTCGCGTCCCATCTTGGCCGAACCGCCGGCCGAATCGCCTTCGACCAGAAACAGCTCATTGCGGCTGATGTCGGTCGATTCGCAGTCGGTGAGCTTGCCGGGCAGCACGGCCACGCCGGAGCTCTTGCGCTTCTCGACTTTTTGACCGGCGCGCGTGCGCGCCTGGGCCTGCTTGATCACCAGATCGGCGAGCTTCTTGCCGTGTTCGACGTGCTGATTCAGCCACAACTCCAACGCCGGCCGCGTGAACCAGGACACCAGCCGAACCGCATCGCGGCTATTCAGACGCTCTTTGATTTGCCCTTGGAACTGCGGGTCGAGCACTTTGGCCGAGAGCACGAACGAGACCCGCGCAAACACATCCTCGGCAAGCAGCTTCACGCCCTTGGGCTGTAGATTGTGTAATTCGACGAAACTCTTGACCGCCTGATACAGGCCGTCGCGCAAACCCGATTCATGGGTACCGCCCGCGGGCGTCGGAATCAGGTTGACATAGGACTCGCGCAGCAGCGGCCCTTCTTCGCTCCACGCGACGACCCACGCCGCGCCTTCGCCATCGGCAAAGCCTTCCTCGCCATTGCGCGAGGTGTCGGCCGAGCGCTCGCCTTCGAACAGCGGAATCAGCGTCTCGGCGCCGTCCAGGCCTTCGAGCAGGTAACCGCGCAGACCATCCTCATAGCGCCAGGTCTGCCGTTCTCCGGTTTTTTCGTGCAACAGCACCACTTCCACACCAGGCAGCAACACCGCTTTGGAGCGAAGTAGACGCTGCAATTCGCTGGTAGGCAAGTTGCCGGAATCGAAGTAACTGGTGTCGGGCCATGCAGTCACCCGCGTGCCGGACTTCTTGTCGCTGCGGCTGGCCGGACGAATTTCCAGCGGCTGGACCACGTCGCCGTTGGCAAAACCCAGGGTCGCCACTTTGCCTTCGCGCCAGACCACCACATCGAGCCGCTTGGACAAGGCATTCGTCACCGACACACCGACTCCGTGCAAACCGCCCGAGAAGGTGTAAGCGCCACCGGCCGCTTTATCGAACTTGCCGCCCGCGTGCAGCCGGGTGAAAACGATTTCGACGACCGGCACCCCCTCGTCCGGGTGCAAACCGAATGGGATGCCACGACCGTCGTCCTCGACGCTGACGGAGCCGTCCGCGTGCAGGGTCACCATGATCTGCTTGCCGTGTCCGCCCAGCGCCTCATCGGAAGCGTTGTCGATCACTTCCTGAATGATGTGCAGCGGATTTTCGGTGCGGGTGTACATGCCTGGCCGCTGTTTGACCGGCTCCAGGCCCTTGAGAACCTTGATGGATGCTTCGCTATATGCAGAAGTAGGCTGTTTTTTCGACATGGATGAACGATTCAAATCCCTTTAGCCAAGCGATCGTTGGCGCGGGTCGCCTTGCTGGCCGCGCCGCCCGCCGTTCGATGGCTAAACATGAAAACTAGTAGAGGCGAAGGATGAACCCTGAGCCGCGACGCCGTCAACGTCTTTTTCCGGCGCGCTCGCCCAGGCCACACACGCCGCCGGACGCACCGCCTGGCGCCTCGCTTGACGCCTATGAGCGCCTGCAACGGTATGAGCATACAGCTATGCCGTCATCCACTATTTTTTCCTGGCCAATCGGGGGAGGAAATCGGGCTGCGCCGACCCTACCTCTCGCCCCAAGTCAGGTTTATACCGCGTCTGTTATGTCATTTTTGAGGCGGCTGGCCTGAGCGGCACTGATACGCTGAACGCGAAGATGCCGAGAGGCTGATCAGGCGGTCCCGGCCGCTTTCGCTTCCAGCACTTCCCAACGCTCCATCAACACCAGCAGAGCCGCGTCTATCTCGGCAAAGCGACTGCTGAGCTGCGTGCCCTGTTTCGGGTCCTGTGCGTAGATCTTGCCGTCGGCAAGCAGGTCGGTAATTTGCTTCTGCTCCGTTTCGAGCGCAGCCATCTGGGCCGGCAGCGCGTCGAGCTCGCGCTGTTCCTTGAAACTCAATTTAACCGGGCGCGCGGTATTGCGAGCGGCGCTGGCGGACGCTTTGCCGTTGCCATCCCGGGCGTTGATATCCTTGGTATTGCTGTCCTTCTGATCGCGGGCAACGCCTTTCGCGGCAGCACGGGCCATCTCCTCGGAACGCGCCGACTGAACCTGCCAATCGGAAAACCCACCGACATATTCGCGCCAGCGGCCCTCGCCTTCGGCGGCAATCACCGACGTCACGACGTTATCGAGGAATGCCCTATCGTGGCTGACCAGCATCACGGTGCCGTCGAACTCGGTCAAAAGTTCTTCGAGCAATTCGAGCGTCGGAATATCAAGATCGTTGGTCGGCTCATCCAGCACCAGGATATTGGCGGGACGTGCGAATAAACGCGCCAGCAGCAAACGGTTGCGCTCACCGCCCGACAGCGACTTCACCGGCGAGCGAGCCCGTTCTGGCGAAAACAGGAAGTCGGCCAGATAGCTCATCACATGCTTGCGCGCACCGTTGATTTCGACCCAATCGCTACCGGGGCTGATGGTATCGGCCAGGCTACGCTCGGGGTCGAGCTGCGCGCGCATCTGGTCGAAATAGGCCACTTGAAGGTTGGTGCCGTTGCGCACTTTGCCCTCATCGGGCTGCAACTCGCCCAGAATCATTTTGAGCAAGGTGGTCTTGCCGGCGCCGTTCGGGCCGACAAAACCGATCTTGTCGCCGCGCATCAGCGTCGCCGAAAACGTATCGACCACGGTGCGCTCGCCGTAACGTTTGGTGACATCGGTCAGCTCGGCAACGATCTTGCCGGATTTGTCGCCCTGGCTAACGTCCAACTTGACGTTGCCCTGTACGTTGCGGCGCTCGGCGCGGTCGTTGCGCATCTTGACCAGACGTTCGATGCGGCTCACGCTGCGCGTGCGGCGGGCCTCGACGCCCTTGCGGATCCACACTTCTTCCTGGGCCAGCAATTTGTCGAATTTGGCATTCTCGACCTGCTCGACCTCGAGTTGCTGGGCCTTGCGCGCTTGGTACGCCGAGAAATTGCCGGGGTAGGACAGCAGATTACCGCGATCGAGTTCGACGATACGGCTCGCCACTTTGTCGAGGAAGGTCCGGTCATGGGTGATGAACAGCACACTGCTGCGCAGCGTCATCAGGAAGGTTTCTAGCCAGCGGATCGCTTCGAAATCCAGATGGTTGGTCGGCTCATCAAGCAGCAGCACGTCGGGCTGAGCCACCAGTGCGCGTGCCAATGCAACGCGTTTTTGCATCCCGCCCGACAGCGCGTTGACGCGAATTTCGCCGTCCAAGCCGATCTGTGCGAGCGTGGTGGCCACGCGCGTCTGCCAATTCCATCCGTCGCTGGCGTCCAGCGCCGATTGCAGCGTGTTCAGCCGCGCCAGCAGTTCGTCATGGCGCACGCCCTCGGCCGCGTCGGACAGTTCATGCACAACCACTTCGTATTCGTCGACCAATGCGCGAATTTCCGCCAGCCCGGAGGCCACGGCCTCGAACACGGTGTCGGTACCCTCGAAAACGGGTTCCTGTGCAACATAGACTGTGGTGAGATTCTGCTGACGCGTGATCAAGCCGTCATCGGGTCGCGTAATGCCCGCGACGATTTGCAGCAGTGAAGATTTGCCCGCTCCGTTACGACCGATCAAACCGACTCGTTCGCCCGCCTCGATCGAAAAATCAGCGTGATCCAGCAAGGCTACGTGACCGAACGCGAGTTGCGCGCCCGAAAAGGAAAACAGCGACATGTCGGCGATACTCGAATAAAACACGCATTGTACTGGCAGTGCGGTGACAACCCTGCCTATGTCGCGCTTTATTGCCGTTTCTGGGGGCTCTGGCGGCCATATCCGCTCAAAAGCCGCTGATGCGGCGCCAAGTCTGCCGCCATTGGCGCGGAAAAGAAATGCGCAGACCCATGCGGCAAAATGCCACAAGGCCAGGATGTTTTTTGCTCGTGGCTTTATCTTCGGATTTTATTATCCTGACCTGGCTCTCGACCTTTAGCTCGATTTTCCCCCCTTCGACTTTTCATTCTTCGACTTTTCCTCCTTTGCATTTTGCTCCGTCGAGTTTTCCTCCTTCGAGTTGTCTCCCTTATACACGGCCTTCAGCGCTTGTATCGTCAGCACCAGCCTGAGCGATTCAAGCTCTTTAACACCCAGTAATTCGCACAACGCCTGTTCTTTGGCGACGTCGCCATCGCACACCAATAACAGGTGTCTGATTTCGTCGATACGGCACATCAACTCCACGGGCCCAATGCCTCGGCGTCCCTTCAGGGCGGCCGCGAAGTCTTCGTCGTTAGAGATAGCCGGTGTCGGCTCGGTTTGTGGCGATGGCGCGACTCTGGTACGCGCGGCTGTTTGAACGCGAAGAGCGGCACTCGGCTCCGTCACTTTGGATTTGTGCTTTTCCTGTTTTTCCATGTCGAGCTCCAACCAAATCTTTCGTAGGCGGATAAGACGTCTAGAAATCGTTACACGACTGCCACATCGGCTGCGCGGGACGCGCACTTTGTAGCCCCTTACGTCACGCGGAACGACTTTGCTATACTTTGGCCGCTGCGGCGAATTGAAGCGCATCGCAAGATCATCGCTTGTCCGTTTGTAGAATAGGTCAGCTATGTAATTTTGTAGCGCTAGAGGTGTTACATTCCAGATAATTCTGAATCGCCAGCCCTCAAAAGCCTGGCGATTCACCGGAAAAGTAGACTCGATAGGCGAACGAGGCGGTGTTGAATGCCTCTCGCCACGCGGTAGAAATGGTCCTCTCCCTGTAGTTCAATGGATAGAACAAGTGCCTCCTAAGCGCTAGATACAGGTCCGATTCCTGTCAGGGGGACCAATAACGCGGCTCGATGCCCAGTTACCCGCACTCGGCGATTTGACGTACTCATCGCGTCGCGTTCGACGTCCACAGTCAAAAAATTGCAAAAAATATAGACGTTGCATCGGGGTTTGATCGTTCAATGCCATTTCTCGCACTACAAGTCGATTGGGATATGAACGGCGACGGGTTGTTCACGAGCGCCGATGTCTGGTTGCTGGAAAAATGGCTACTCTGCCTGCCGGGCAATTTCCTGCTGGAACTGTTTGCGTTCTGGCTGCCGCGCACGGCCGCTTTCTTACATGTCCATGCCAGCAGCACAAGCTCGTACGCCAGTTTCTACGGCGTCGCAGCCTGGGTAATTTCCTTGGCGACCTGGGCCGGCATCTGGCTCGCCATCAGCGCATTCCTGCGTTATCGACTCGAACGCCCGCGATAAACGCATACCCAAAGCTGCGCGCGGCGCGACATGCAGCACTACATCTGCACAACAGGCCCTATTTCTACCATCGCTGCGCGGCTTTAATTGACCGCCTAGAATAGACCGCACCGCGACCTAATTTTCAACGATTTCACCTTCGCACCCGCGATAACCCAGCTCTTCGAATCGGCTCATTCCACCGTCTCCTATGAACCAGATCAACGCGTCACTGTTCCGACTGGCGAGCGCCATTGCCCTGGCCCTGCCCTTGGCCGCCCAGGCCGCAGACGTCAAGGATTTCCAGCTCTCGGAAATGAATTACACACAGCAGGCGATCGAGCAGCGCTGTAACGCGCAAGCCGCGGCCAGCGTCAACGAGGATGCCGCGAACGCCAACCATGAAGATGAAAACCTGAAGGCCTATCAGGCTTGCATCAAGCCGTACTACGACGGCATGCAGGAGTTGATCGCGCTACAACGGGACCCTTCCGTTTCGGTGGCGCTGTGGAGCGACTGCCGCAGCAGCAGCAATTTCGCGACCACCCAAGATTTTCATGGCTGGGCCACCTGCATCGTCAAACGTAAAGTATCGAAATAAGTACGGAACCTCATCGATCTGATGTCTACCCCGACCTTTCCCACGCTTTTTATTTCTCACGGCGCACCGACTTTGGCGATCGAACCCGGGCGCACTGGCGCGATGCTGGCGGCACTCGCCGCGCGGTTGCCCAAGCCGCGCGCCGTTCTGGTGGTGTCGCCGCATTGGAGCAGCGCTCAGGCACAGGTGAGGCGCGCGCCGCGCCAACATGCGGTGCACGATTTTGGCGGCTTCGCGCCCGCACTTTACGCGCTTGAATACAATGCTCCGGGCGCACCCGAATTGGCCGATCAGGTGGTCAGCCTGCTGGCTAGCGCCGGCGTGCCGGCACAATTGACCGACGAGGCAGGCCTGGATCATGGGGCATGGGTGGTGCTTCGTTATCTGTTTCCCGACGCCGACATTCCGGTCACCCAGTTGTCGCTTCAGCAACAGCAGGGCCCGGCGTACCAGTTCAAGATCGGCCAGGCGCTGCGTGCCCTGCAGCGCGACGGCGTGCTGGTGATCGGCTCAGGCAGTTTCACGCATAATTTGCGCGAAATCCGCTTCGGCAATCACGCTGAGCAGATTGAAGCCGAGCCGTATGTCGACGAATTTGGCGATTGGATGAAAGCCAAGCTGGCGGACCACGATCTCGATGCGTTGCTCGATTATCGCAACCGGGCGCCGCATGCAGCGCGCGCGCATCCGAGCGAAGAGCATCTGCTACCGCTGTTTATCGCACTGGGCGCGACCGACGACTGGAGCGCACAACAGCACTTCGACACCGGCACGACTTATGGCGTGCTGCGCATGGACGCGTTCGCGTTCGGTCGCGATGCGTCTGTCTTGGCGCCGTGAATTTAGCCAACGGCCGCGACGAATCGGCGCGTTACGTTTTATTTGCTTTTGATGCTGACGCCTTCGTCGATGGTGCCATATGCGGAAATGCTGCCGGAACCCGCGCCGCCATTGCCATTGGCACAGGCCGTAAGCGTCAACACCGCCGCGACGATAACAAAAATTTTGAACACGCTGCACCTACTTGAATGAAAGAACATCTGCCATTTTAGCCAGTGCGGGATCGCCATGCTGCGTCACGCAACGACCGACATCGACGCCCCGGGGCAACCGGCCGTCGCATGCCAAAGGCACGGGCGCAGTCAAGGCACCCCATCGCCTTGATACAATAGCGCTCATTAGCTGAGCTCACACCCTTCGTTCGCCGGAAAACCACCATGAAGCAATACCACGACCTGATCAAAGACATTTTGAGCAACGGGACCCGTAAGGCCGATCGCACTGGCACCGGCACCATCAGCGTGTTCGGGCGGCAAATGCGCTTCGATCTGGCGGCGGGCTTCCCGGTCGTGACCACCAAGCGTATCCATCTGAAAAGCGTGATCCACGAATTGCTGTGGTTCCTGAACGGCGACACGAATATCAAGTATCTGAACCAGAATGGCGTGACGATCTGGGACGAATGGGCCGATGAAACGGGTAACCTGGGCCCGGTGTACGGCTATCAATGGCGCTTCTGGCCGCGCCCGGATGGCACTACGGTGGATCAGATCACCGATCTGGTCAAACAGATCCGCACCCGTCCGCATTCGCGCCGCCTGCTGCTCACGGCGCTGAACGTGGCAGATTTCCCCGACGAATCGAAATCGCCCTCGGATAACGCGCGCGACGGCAAAATGGCGCTCGCGCCGTGCCACTGCTTTGCCCAGTTTTATGTCAACGAAGGCAAATTAAGCTGCCTGCTGTACTGTCGCAGCCAGGACGTGTTCCTGGGCACGCCGTTCAATATCGCGAGCTATGCCTATCTGACCCATATGCTGGCGCAACAATGCGATCTTGAAGTGGGAGAGCTGGTCTGGTCGGGCGGCGACTGCCATATCTATCTGAACCATCTTGAACAGGTCGATCAGTTGCTCAGCCGTAGTTTTTTCGAGCTGCCGACGCTGCATATCCACCGCAAGCCCGAAAGCATCCTGGCGTATCAATACGACGATTTCGAACTGCAGAACTATCAGTTCCACCCGGCTATCAAGGCGCCGATCGCGGTCTGACACAGCGCGGGATCGCGGTTTGACCCAGCGCCGGATCGCGGTTTGATTGTGTAACGGCACACGGGTCCGGGTACGCGCGCGTCGAGGTAGCCGGATAGTCGCCAGTCGCCGCATGACATGCAGCGCCGAATGCGGACTTTCTCAACGCTTACCCGGATTCGCCGCACGCGCCTTGACCGTCGCGACAACTCCATCAAGCGCCTGCGTCGACATGGTTACCGCGGCCGCATCCGGAAAGCTATCGTTGATCAGCCCGCTTAGCACCTGCCCCGGCGGCGTCTCGATGAATACACGGGCGCCCAGCTCATACATCAAACGCACCGAGTCGTTCCATCTCACGGGATAACGCAGATTGGTCGCCAGATCGTCACGGATCGGCTCGGCCGTGCGTGCGGCACGCGCGGTGCGGTTGGCCAGATAGGGAATGCGCGGCGCGCGAAACGCCACTTTGGCCGCAGCCGCACTGAGCGTCTCGGACGCCGGCGCGAGCAATTCGCAATGCGAGGGCACGCTGACAGCCAGCCGCTCGGCACGCCGTGCGCCCTGCTCGAGGGCTAGACGAATCAGTGCTGCGAGCCCCGCGTCGCTGCCCGCGACGACGATCTGCCGCGCTGCGTTGAGGTTGGCGAGATAAACCGGTGCTTCGATCTGCGCGAGCAAGCGCGTAATCTGCAACTCGTTCAGTCCCACTACCGCAGCCAACCCGTAGCCGCTGGGATAGGCGTTTTCCATCAACTGTGCGCGCAGCTCGACCAGACGCAATGCGTCGGCAAAATCAAGCGCATCGCAGATGACCGCCGCGGCAAACGCGCCCACCGAAAGCCCCGCTGCGAAGTCTGGCTCGATGCCTTCGGCGGCCAGTGCGCGAGCCGCAGCGACGCTGGCCGTGACCAGGGTCAATTGCACGGCCACGGTCGATTCGAGTGCCGCGGCGCTATCCAGTAGAAGAATGTCTCGGCCCAACGCTTGCGAAGCTTCGGCAAGCGTGCGCCGAACCGCCTGATGATCGGGCAATTGTTGTAGATAACCGGGCGTTTGCGCGCCCTGCCCTGGGCACAGGATCGCTTTCATGGTGTCGGTCCGTCGAAGTGCTGCGTCGGTGTGCTACGTCGATATGCTGCGTCGGTGCTTTGGTCAAGCAGCGCGTTCGGGAGGGACCGCTAGTCTTAACGCCCAAGCGTCTTCCACCAGCATCGGTTCGCCGCAGGTGCGCAACAGCACGCGCTTCGCACCGCCGGCGTATTCGGCTAGTGCGATACAACCGGCGGGCGTTTCGAGTTGCGCGTCGATGCGCAGTCCCGCGTTGGCCGCGGGCACCGCCAACGACTGCAAAAGCTTTTGGGCGCTCTCGCGCGCCAGCCATTCCGGCGTGCGCAGCGTCAGGTCGAGGTCGCTGTCCGCATGCACCACAGGCAAGCCCGTGGCCAGTTCGAAACCGACGCTGCCAGTCGGTCCCCAAGCCAGCCGAAACGGGCGCAGCACCGCCGCCAGCTCCCGGAACACCGCAAACGCCGGCAGCGTCGCATGGCGCTTGGCGTCGTGTTCGCTCGGCGCGGGCGCGAGCAAGGGCGTTTGCGCGTCGACCAAGTCCTCAGGGCTGGCGACGGCCGCCACATCCGCAATCGACACCAGCGCACCGAAGCGCTCGCTGCGACCCGCACCCCGTACCCCCACGCTCACGAGACCTTGTGGCGCGCCAGCGCGACGCACCACCACTACTGGCATGCGCTCAAGCGCTGCACCGACCCAATCGGGCGCGGCGCTCCAGCGCGGCACCCGTTGCAGTAGCAGTAGATCGTGAGGTGTTGGGGGCCGGCGCATTTTCATCGTGGTCTCTCAGTTGTCCTGCCACTGCAGCGCGAGACGCCGTCGCACTTCGATCGAAGCGGCGCGATTTTTCTGCGCCTGCGGCGAGCTGAGCCGGCTCGATAAATCAGGTGGCCCCTGGCGCGCGTCGGCCACCGCCGCCGCAAGCACCTCGCGCACCGTTTCGATATGCGCCGGCGTGGGCGCGTCGGCGTCTATATCGTTTATCAGCCGATGCAACAGGCCGAGCTGATCGAACGCCTTCATCGAGTAGCTCATTGGGATGATAGTTTCGCCCAGTGCATCGAGTGCCTCGACCGAACGCCGAGTGACTCGCGCGGCGGCTTCCTTGCCCATCGCGTGGACCAGCGTGCCCGGCGCATCGAGCGCAACAATCCGATTGGCCTGGTAGCCGTGCGCCAGGAATGCGCCCGACATGGCTGGACCTACGATCAGCGCGATCACCGGATGGCCGACGAGCCGCGCACTGGCGTAGGCATCGACGGCGGCGGCACACGCCAAATGCAGGCCCAGCGTTTCTTCGCGGCGGCCGTACGCTTGGCTCGCTACGTCGACTATGGCAACGATAGGACGACGCTCGGCCGCGTGGCTATCGGCAATCATCGTCGCGCGCACTGTCTTGGCCAGCAACCAGCCCTGTTCAAGCCCCACGACATTGGTGATAGCGCGCGGGAAGCGCTGATGCGCATCCGGCACGACGGCGATGAACTGCACACTCTCTTCGCCCAGCATGCCGCTGCCGCTCAAGATGGGCGCGGGTTCAAGCGATTTGCCGGCGAGCGCTTCAAACCAGATCTCGCCGCGGCTACGGTTCGCGCTCATACACCCTCCTGTGCGACATGGCCTGCCGCGGCTGCATGAGCCGGCCGCCAGTTCAAACGCATGCTTGCGCTGTCGATGGTCGCGGGGTCCACCGCATCCAGCAATTTCAGGTATTTCTCCACCTGTTCGCTGCGTGCCGGCGCCACCGGTCCTTGCGCACACGCGGCACGCACTGCCTGCGCGATCCCGTGTGCATCGTCTTCGATCAACGCGTCCGCCAAGCCCGTGGCCGCGCGCTGCTCGCCACCAATCAGGCTCCAGATCAAGCGCCGATCGCCCGAATCGAGTTCCTGGATGCCGGCTTCCTGCTCGATCACTTCGGGTCCGTTCATGCCCAGTCTGCCCTGACGCGTCATGATCAGGTACGAACACAAGGCCGCCGCCAGCGACATGCCGCCGAAGCAGCCCACCATCCCCGCGATCACGCCGACTACCGGCACATGCCGGCGCAACGCCACGATCGCCGATTGGATCTCGGCAATCACGGCCAGCCCGAGGTTGGCTTCCTGCAAACGCACGCCGCCGGTCTCGAACAAAATCACGGGCCATACCGGCCGGCCCGCTTCGCATTCGCGCAACGCCAACTCCAGCGTGGCCGCGATCTTGGTGCCCGACACTTCGCCGATACTCCCACCCTGGAAAGCCGACTCGATAGCGAGCACCACCGCCGGGCGACCGGCCAGCGTTCCCTTGGCAATGATCACGCCGTCATCGGCCTGGCAGACGATGTCCTGCAACGGCAGCCAAGGCGACTCCAGATGATCGAAAGGCCCGAGCAATTCGCGCATGCTGCCTTCGTCGAGAATAGCGCCGGCACGCTCGCGAGCGCCGAGTTCGATAAAGCTGCGGCGCTCCAGAAAAACGTCATAAGCACTCATGATTCGCTTGCCTCCACCGCTTCGGCCAAGCGTAACGCCACCACGCCGGGCGTTGCGCCAAAGTCGTTGATTTCAATACGGGCCGCGCCTGCGTAACGCGTGAAGAAACGGTCCAGTACGCTTTTCCAGATCTGCCCGTAGCCGTCGACGCTGGTTTTGACGACGACTTGCGCGCAGCCACCTTCGTGCGGCGAAAGCAGCACTTCCAGATCGCCTGAACCAACCACGCCGACATGCGCGCGCTGTTTGACCGGCTCGTGGGCCGGGTACTCGAAATTTAGATGTTCCATTGCGGCTGCGCCTCCTGGTGAGGATTGCGGGAAGGGTTGCAATATGCGTTGTGATCGGTGCGGCGATCACCGCCGCGACTGGCGATGCGGTCGATAAAGAGGGTTGCAGCCAGTAGATCGGCGGCACCCCCGGGGGATGCGTTCAATGCCAGCAACTGCGTGTCCAGCGCCAGCAGCGCGGCAAAGCCCGCCGTACTGCCGACGCCGCCCAAATCGAGCACCCGGCGGGCGCCACGTTGCGCAGCATGCAGGGCCGCGAGGCCACCGCGATGCAACAAGCACGTGTCGGCCAGCGTCGTCATGATCGCCATTAGCGTGTCGAGTTGAGCGATATTTTCGGGGTGTCCGGCGACACGTGCGGCACGCAAGGCGGGCAAGCCGATCTCGCGCACATGCGGGAAACCGGCGCGCGCTTGCTCGCGAGCACCGCCAACCGAGAAACGGCGCGCGACGCGCAGGCCATGGCTTTCGACAGGTGGAGCGAACCGATCAGGGAAAGCGGCAATTTGGGCCGCGCTTGCGCAGATCTGCTGAGCGGTTTCGTGATCTTCGATGTCGTTGGGCGCAATCTCGCCGGTGACAATGTCGTGGGTCGCGATGTCGTTGACCCCCGCGTTGACCGCCGTGTTGCTCATTGCGGCGCCGCCATCGCCCGCCTGCATCGCCGCAGCAGCGGCAAGCAACCCGAGCACCCAGATCGCGCCACGATGTGCATTGCTACCGCCCGTGGCGCTGAGCATCGCCACTTCGCCGCGCCGGCCTATCAACGCAAGACGTTCGCGCAGCGCCTGCGACGCGCGCTCGCCGAGCCCCGCCATCGCCAATGCGGCAAAGGTGGGTCTTAGCGCATGTGCCGACCGCGTCATCCTGGTCAGGTCGAGGTCGCGATGCGCTCCGCTGCCACGTCGATCGACGAGCGCGGGCTTCGGTGTCAGGCGTGCCTCGGCAAGCAAGGCATCGACGGCGTAGTCGGCCAGCAACGCCGCCGTCAACGTCGATGACTCGTCTGAAGCCGCGTGGACCGCGATAAGCGTCATCCGCAGCCCCTACCAGCTGCGAAATTGCGGCGGCGGCACGTACAGACCGTCGGACCACGCCACCAGATCGTCGATGCTGCGCGCGGCCAGCAGCGAGCGTTTGGCTTCGCCGCGGCGTATGCCGAGATCTTCGGGGAACGCGACAATGCCACGCTCACGCAATGCCGTGGTCTTGGCGGGATCGGCGCGCAAGCCCACGGGTGTCACTCCCGCGACCGCCGCCAGCGCCGCACGCCGCTCTTCCATGCCCTGTGCGTGGTGCAGATAGGCGATGCCCTCTTCCGTGACCACATGGCTGACGTCGTCGCCGTAGATCATCACCGGCGCAATCGGCATCCCGCTTTTCTTGCCCACGGCAATCGCATCGAGCGCATCGACTATGGTCGGCTCACCGCCTTTCTTGAACGTCTCGGCCAGTTGCACCACCAGCTTGTGGCCGCGCGCAACCGGCGCATCTCCTTTGAGAAGCGCGAGCCACGCCGGTGAAGAATGGCGTCGGCCGCGAGGGTCATGGCCCATATTCGGCGCCCCGCCAAAACCGGCCAAGCGCCCCAATGTCACCGTGGACGAATTCGCGTCGGCGTCCATTTGCAAGGTCGAACCGATAAACAGATCGACGCCATATTGCCCGGCGAGTTGGCATAACACGCGATTCGAGCGCAGGCTGCCGTCGCGCCCGGTAAAAAATACATCGGGGCGTGCGCGGATATAGTCCTCCATGCCCACTTCGCTACCGAAGCAGTGCATGCTCTGCACCCAGCCGCTTTCAATCGCTGGAATCATGGTCGGGTGAGGGTTTAGCGCCCAATGGGTGCAGATTTTGCCCTTCAGCCCGAGCGATGCGCCGTAGGTCGGCAGCAGCAATTCGATGGCCGCCGTATCGAAACCGATGCCATGGTTCAACGCGGTGACGCCGTATTTCTCATAGATGCCACGGATCACCATCATCCCAGTGAGCACCTGCAGGTCGCCGATATGGCGCGGATCACGCGTAAATAGCGGCTCGACCGCGAACGGCCGGTCGGCCTTCACCACCACATCGACCCAGGAGCCTGGAATATCGACGCGCGGCAACTCGTCGACGATTTCGTTGACCTGTACGATCACGATGCCGTGTTTGAATGCGGCGGCTTCGGCGATGGTCGGCGTGTCTTCGGTGTTGGCGCCCGTGTACAGATTGCCATGGCGATCGGCTTTCTCGGCGCACAGCAGCGCAACCTGCGGCGTGAGGTCGATGAACATGCGCGCGTACAGCTCGATGTAGGTGTAGATCGAGCCGATCTCGAGCAGCCCGTCTTCGAGCAATTGCGCGACGCGCAAGCTTTGCGTTCCGGCAAACGCGAAATCCACTTTGTGAGCGATGCCGCGTTCGAACAGCGTCAGGTGCTCCGGGCGGCTAATACACGAGATCAATAGATGGACATCGTGGATCTTGGCGGGATCGACCTCGACCAGCGAACGCGACAGGAAATCGGCCTGCTTCTGGTTATCGCCTTCGATCACGACGCGGTCACCGGGCACGATCAGCGCTTCGAGCGCGTCGACGATCCGCTCGGTAGGCAGTACCCCGTCGCGGTCCAGCCAAGGGGCGATTTTGGCCAGTCTCCTCAACTTCTCGTCGCGCAGCGTAGTCCACGATCGAGGGGCGGCGCTGGAGTCTGATTGAGCAATGGCGGCTTGATTCATGGTCAAAAACTCCGAATCACAGATAAATGCGGCAGGTGGGTGCAGGCCTAGGCGCGTTGGCGGCGGGGCTTCACCGGCTTGGCCTCGGCTGCTTGTTTATCGGTCAAAAAACGGTATAGCAGTTCTCCACTACTGAGCAAGTGCGCGCTCACCAGCGTCTGCGCCCGGGCGACATCGCGGCGCTCGACCGCTCGCAGCAGCTCGGCGTGCTCGCTATCCGAGAGGGCCTTGCGCGACGGCACATCGAATTTTACGCGCAGATAGCGTTCGCCGCGTCGGTGCAGCGTCTGGATCAGCTCCATCAACCGTGGCCGGGAGGCGGGTGCGTAAAGACTCAGGTGGAAAGCTTGATTGTGAGCCACATAAAGTGTTTCGTCAGCTTCGGCCGTAGCGGCCTTCAGGCGCGCGGCGGCCTCCGCCAAGGTGCCATCGGTATGGTGCGAAATGGCCAGGCCGATCGCGAGACTTTCCAGCGCGGCACGCATTTCGTAGATTTCGCGCGCTTCATCGGCCACCAACGGGCTGACAGTCGCGCCTTTGTGCGTTTCGGATCGGACCCAGCCTTCGCTTTCGAGCTGGCGCAATGCCTCGCGCACCGGAATTGCGCTGACTGAAAATTGGCGCGCGACCGCATCCTGGCGTAGCGGCATGCCGGGCTGCAAAGTCCCTTCGACAATGGCCAGGCGCAAAGCGTCGGCAATCATGCGCGAGGTGCTCGGTCGCGGTTCCAGTGTGATGCCGACCGGGAAGGTCACCTTGCTGATGGGACCCTGACTGGCCGCACCCCCGGGAAAACGAGGCGTTGATTTATCCATAAGATCAAATATTATATATAAAAATGCGTAAAAACATCCAGAGTTACGCTAGGTACTTGGCAGATAGCAGCCTGACATTCACCTAAGCATGACCGAGCAGCTTGACGATGAACGATTTCGGCCGCAGTTGGAGGCCAAAGTCTGGCGGGCGAAGAGTCGTCAAAAATATAGATTCCCACGGAGGAGACACATGAGTTCATTAGCAGAGCGCGCCGTTGCAAAGAAACGCACGCCGTTAAACCGCAACCAGATTGTCGGTTTCTGGGGCGCCTGGACCGGTTGGACCCTGGACGGGATGGATTCCTTCATCTACGCCCTGGTGCTCGCCCCGGCTCTCACCGAACTGCTGCCCAAGTCAGGGTATGCGGCGACCCCGGGCAACATCGGGCTCGCGGGCTCGATTTTATTTGCGTTGTTCCTGGTCGGCTGGGGCTTGTCGTTCATATGGGGGCCGCTGGCCGACCGCTTTGGCCGTACCAAGGTGCTGGCCGGCACGATTTTCATGTTCGCTATCTTCACAGGCCTGGCCGCAACTTCACATAACGTCTGGGAGTTAGGCACCTATCGCTTTTTGGCCGGCATCGGCATCGGCGGCGAGTGGGCGCTGGCGGGTACCTACGTTGCGGAGGCATGGCCCGAGGATCGCCGCAAAATGGGCGCCGGCTATCTGCAGACCGGCTATTACGCAGGCTTCTTTCTCGCGGCCGCGCTGAACTATACGGTAGGCGCGCATTTCGGCTGGCGGGCCATGTTCCTGGTCGGCGCGCTGCCTGTCGTGGTGTCGATCATCGTGCTGCTGCGCGTGAAGGAAACCGAAAAATGGCAGAAGGTGGACCCCAGCGCAGTACACCACGGCAGTCCACTCAAGGAAATTTTCAGCCCGAAATATCTGAAGCGAACCTTGGTGGCCGCTGCATTGCTCACGGTCGCGATTATCGGTTTGTGGGCCGGAGCGGTGTACGAGCCGTCCGCGGTGATTCTGATGGCAACCAAGGCTGGCCTGGCGCGCCCGGAAGCCGTCAAGCTCGCTTCACTCGCCACCGGTTTGCTTTCGATCGGGACGATACTCGGCTGTCTGGCGCTGCCGCCGATGGCGGAACGCATAGGGCGACGCGCGACGCTCGCAGTGTATTTTATCGGTATGGCTGCGTCGATCGCACTGACGTTCGGGTGGGCGTTTTACCTGGACGACGGCCTGTATATTTTTATCGCGCTGTTGTTCGTGTTGGGCTTTTTCGGCGGCAACTTTGCGCTGTTCAGCCTGTGGTTGCCCGAGCAGTTTGAAACCCGGGTGCGCGCTACGGCGTTCGCGTTTTGTACGTCCTCGGGACGTTTTCTGGGTGCCGGGGTGAACTTCGCGTTGGGCGCGATGGTGCTGCATTGGGGAACCCTGGGCACGCCGGTGGCGCTGACCGCGATCATCTTTGTGCTGGGTCTGTTGATCATTCCATTCTCGCCGGAAACCCGAGGCCAGGTATTGCCTAATTGAGTGTTCGCCTGACAGGATCGGTGGGATGAAATCGGCGGGATAACTACTCGCTGGACGAGGAACGCTGCGGCGATGAGCATCGCCGCAGCGAAATCTTATCCGCGTTCAGCCGTTCAGCAGCCCCATCGCCTGCTCCGGATACCGCGAACCCGCGGCGACATCCGGCGGAAATACCTCATTGAGCTCTTCCAATTCGGCAGCACTGAGCGTCACTTCCAGCGCGCCCACATTCTCGTCTAGATATTTGCGGCGCTTGGTGCCAGGGATAGGCACCAGATCGTCACCCTGCGCCAGTACCCAAGCCAATGCAAGCTGAGATGCGGGCACCCCCTTCACGCGAGCCAGTTGCTGGACCTTCTCGACCAGCACCAGATTTTTCGCGAAGTTTTCGCCTTGAAAGCGCGGGCTCTGCTTGCGGTAATCGTCGTCGGTAAAGTCGTCCGGACTCGTGATCGTACCCGTCAGGAAACCTCGGCCAAGCGGGCTATACGGCACGAACCCGACTCCTAGCTTGCGACACGCGGCAAGCACGTCGGTCTCGGCGTCACGCGTCCACAGCGAATATTCCGTTTGCACCGCGGTGATGGGATGCGTGTTGTGAGCGCGCAGCAGCGTTTGCGGCGATACCTCGCACAAGCCCACGAAGCGGATCTTGCCCTCGCTCACCAGATCGCCCAGCGTGCCGACCGTCTCTTCGATCGGTGTCGCCGGATCGACGCGATGCTGGTAATACAAATCGATGTGGTCGACACCCAGGCGTGACAAACTGCCGTCGACCGATTTGCGAACATAATCCGGGCGGCCGCTGGCGCCACGCACCAGCGGATTGGCCGGATCGCGCAGGATGCCGAATTTGGTCGCGATAAACGCCGAGTTGCGCTGTCCCTTGAGGGCACGGCCCAGCAGTTGCTCGTTGGTATGCGGGCCGTAAATATCGGCCGTGTCGAAAAAAGTAATGCCTTGGTCGAGTGCGCGGTGAATGGTCGCGATCGATTCCGCGTCGTCGCGATGCGCATAGAACTCGCTCATACCCATGCAGCCCAGCCCTATTGCGGAAACTTCTGGGCCGTTCAAACCGAGTTTACGTGTCTTCAAGTCTAGCTCCGGAAAGCGACTGCGCCTGCCAAGCAAGCGGGCGTGTCGAGTGGATAATAGTGTAATCGGTCGAGCTTGTTTTTGGCACAGCCGCCTCGCTACGGCATCAGAAAGCCGGGCAAGATCGGGTAAACTGCGGTCCATGACTACTCTTACGCTGATCGTTGCGCGTGCACGCAACGGCGTCATTGGACGCGACAACCAACTGCCGTGGCGCCTGCCCGAAGACCTTGCATTCTTCAAGCGCACCACCATGGGCGCGCCCATTATCATGGGCCGCAAGACTCACGAATCGATAGGCCGGCCGCTGCCGGGGCGCCGTAACCTGGTGGTTACGAGGGATGCCACGAAAACCTTCGAGGGATGCGAAACCGTCGGTAGCCTGGAAGAAGCGCTGTCGCGCTGTGGCGTCGATGGTGTCGCAGAGGCATTCCTGATCGGCGGCGCACAACTCTACGCCACCGGCATCGCGCTGGCTCAGCGCCTGATCGTGACCGAGATCGATTATGACTTTGCCGGCGACGCGACTTTTCCGGCACCGGATCCAGCGTTATGGGTGGAGGTCTCGCGGCAAACGCATCGGGCGATCGAACCTGAACCGTTTGCTTATGCGTTTGTCGAGTACGGGCGCAAAGCTAGATAAGCGGCCGAGTCGGTTTCGAGTCGGCGTCGGGTGAGCGTCGGTTCGGGTCGGCATCGTTGCGGTCCCGGCGGCCGCACGGCACGCCGGGAGATCGGCCGATATCACTGCCCGGCGATCGTCATCCGCTCGATCAGCACCGAACCCGTTTCCTTGGTGCCGCGTATCAAGGTGTCGGCGCCTATCGCCACCACTTGCTGGAACATGTCCTGCAGACGGCCAGCAATCGTAATGCCTTCCACCGGATATTGAATCTCGCCGTTCTCAACCCAGAAACCGGCCGCGCCACGCGAGTAATCGCCCGTCACGTAGTTCACGCCCTGCCCCATCAATTCGGTCAGCAGCAATCCGGTCCCAAGCTTTTTCAACATCGCGCGGAAGTCGTCATCACGGCGGGTCTTGGTGCTGCGCAGCGCGAGGTTATGCGAGCCGCCGGCGTTACCGGTGGTCTGCATCCCAAGTTTGCGCGCCGAATAGGTCGACAGAAAATAACCTTGCACCACGCCGCCGCTGACCACGCTGCGTTGCCGCGTGCGCACCCCTTCTTCATCGAACGGTGCGCTACCGACCGCGCGCAGCACGTGCGGGTCTTCGACGATTTCGATGTGCGGAGCAAATACCTGCTTGCCCAGGCTGTCGACCAAAAACGAAGTCTTGCGATACAGCGCGCCGCCGCTGGTGGCCTGCACGAACGCGCCGAGCAAGCCTGCCGCCAGGGGCGCCTCGAACAGCACGGGGCATTTGCGCGTGTCCAGGCTGCGCGCACCGATGCGTGCAAGCGCACGCTGGGCGGCGTAACGGCCGATCGCCTCGGGCGGCGCCAAGTCGTCCATGCGGCGCTGCGAGCTGTACCAGTCGTCACGTTGCATCGAACGCCCGGAGCCGGCAATCGGCGAACACGCGACGTAATGACGTGAATACGGGTAGCCGGCCAAGAAGCCGCGGCTGGTCGCCAGCACGAATTGCGAATGTTGCGCCGAGACGCTTGCGCCTTCGCTATTGCGAATATTGGGATCGGTATCGAAGGCAGCCTGCTCGGCGCGGCGCGCCAGCTCGACAGCCTGGTCGGCATCCACATCCCACGGGTGATACAGATCGAGCTGGGGCGGATTGGTTTCGAGCAGGTCGCTCTCGGCCAGACCGGCGCAATCGTCCTCGGCCGTGAAGCGGGCGATGTTGTACGCGGCCGCGACCGTATCGCGCAAGGCTTGCGGCGAAAAATCGGAAGTGCTGGCGTTGCCGCGCTTGGTGCCGATGAAAACCGTGACGCCGACCGTTTTGTCGCGGTTGTGCTCGATCGTATCGACCTTGCCATGCCGGACGCTGACGGACAAGCCATCGCCTTCGGCGATTTCAGTCGCGGCGTCGCTCGCGCCCAGCTCCTTGGCGTGTAGCAGAATATCCTGCGCCAGCGATTTGAGCTGGTCCTGGGTATGCGGGAAAAAGCGTTCTTGTGCAGCCATATAGGTAGGAATCTCCGTGGACTGGAGGATCATAGCAAGGCTTGCGCCCCTGTGCTCGAATCGGATTCGTTCGAGTTCGTCCGCGCACCTCCGAGCTACCTGTTAGAAGTACGTTACAAGTGACTTCTAACACGATGGCGTGCGGCCCGCGGACGCGCCGCGTTACAATACGCCCATCATGAAGAAAAGACCTTTTACCGCGAATTCCGGCCTTGTGCCGGTCGCCGACGATACTGCCGCCAACCCCGTTGACGACAACGTCGACGAAAACGGTTACGACCGCCCCAGCAAATCGCAACTCAAACGGGACATGTTGGCTTTGCAGGCGCTAGGCTCCGAAATTGCCGATCTGTCGAAAGACGCACTGAAAAAAGTCCCGATGCCCGAAAAGCTCGATGATGCGGTACGTGAAGCACGCCGCATCACCTCCCACGAAGGCCGACGCCGGCAAATCCAGTATGTCGGGCGCGTCATGCGCGATCTGGACGAAAGCGAAGTGGCGGCCATACGCTCCGCGCTCGATAAAATGAAGGGCGCAAGCAGCGCCGAGACCGCCAAGCTGCATGCCATCGAGCGTTGGCGCGACCAATTGCTCAAGGGCGACGAGGCACTGACCGAATTCATCCGCCGCTATCCGCATGCGGACCCGCAAGAAGGCCGCACCTTGATTCGCAATAGCCGGCGCGAATCCGAACAGAAAAAATCGCCGCGTTACTTTCGCGAGCTGTTCCAGTGGGTCAAGACCGCACTGGATAAAGCGCACAAGGACGAAGACGACGACGCTGATGCGCAGCTGAATCTGGACGACGGCGACCCACGCGAGGACCAAGATGACGCCTACTACCGCCCCGAGTAACAACGCTGCCGCCGACCCGGCGCAAGAGCGTGAGCTGGTCATAGGACTGGTGTCGGTGAGCGATCGCGCTAGCCAGGGCACTTATCAGGACCAGGGTATCCCGGCGCTCCAGGAATGGCTGGCAAGTGCGCTCGCATCCCCGTTTCGGATCGAGACGCGCCTGATTCCCGATGAACTGAACTTGATCTCGAAAACACTGATCGAGCTGGTCGACCAGGCGCACTGCGATCTGGTGCTCACTACCGGAGGCACGGGCCCGGCGCGGCGCGACGTGACGCCCGAGGCAACGCTGGCGGTGGCCACCAAGACCATGCCCGGTTTTGGCGAGCAGATGCGCCAAGTCAGCCTGCGCTTCGTGCCGACGGCGATTCTTTCGCGCCAGGTGGCGGTGATCCGCGAGACGGCCGCACACGCGGCGCTGATCATCAATTTGCCGGGGCAACCCAAGGCGATCAAGGAAACGCTGGAAGGATTGCGCGGGCCGGACGGCGCCGTGCAGGTCGACGGCATTTTTGCGGCTGTGCCTTACTGTATCGACCTGATAGGCGGCCCTTACATCGAGACCAACCCTGCGGTTGTGCTGGGGTTTCGGCCTAAAAGCGCGCGGCGCCCTGCCGTTTGAGGGGGTCAGTCGGCGACTTCAATGCCCCGCGTGGTCCGAATGAAATGCTGGCGGTAGTACTTCAGCTCGTCGATCGACTCATGGATATCGGCCATCGCGGTATGCATCGCCCGCTTTTGAAAGCCCTTATAAATGGTCGGCTCCCAGCGACGGCACAATTCTTTCAAGGTGCTGACGTCGAGATTGCGATAGTGAAAGAACGTTTCGAACTCGGGCATCCAGCGCGCCATGAAGCGGCGATCCTGGCAGATCGAATTGCCGCACATGGGCGACTTGCCAGCCGGTACGTACTGGGCCAGAAACGCCTGCAACTGCGCGCTCGCCGACGCTTCGTCCACGGTGGACGCGCGCACCCGCTCGATCAAACCGGAACGGCCGTGCGTGTTCTTGTTCCAGTCGTCCATGAGATCCAAGGTGGCGTCGGACTGGTGGATCGCCAAGATCGGGCCTTCGATCGCCACTTTCAGATCGGAATCGGTCACGACCACGGCCACTTCGATAATGCGGTCGGTCTGCGGTTCGAGACCGGTCATTTCCATATCCAGCCAAATCAGGTTGAACTCACTGCGGGTCAGCGTGGCAGGTGCTTCGGTGGGGGTAGTCATGGTCGATAAGATCGCAAGGAAGGGAGAAGAGTTGGCGGTATTGTGCCCGATTCATCCCAGGTAGGGTGAGCGACCGGCCGTTGTACCGACCCGCGCCATTGTTTTCGGGGCCGTCGCCCTCATCTTCGGCATGGGTTGATGGCCGACTGGTGGCCAACTCGCGCCCAATTTGTGGCCGGTTCACGCCTTGCTAACGCGCCGCGCTTGGGTAGCGCCGAACGTGAGAGAATTTGCATTCCAATGCTGCTATAACCGGATTTTCGCCGATGTTTACCACGCTGTTCGTCATTGTCCTTGCGGCAATGGTTGCTACCAAATACTGGCTCGCGCTGCGCCAGATACGCTATGTCGCGCAACACCGCGCCGCCGTGCCTGCGCAATTCAGCTCAAGCATCACGCTGGACTCGCACCAGAATGCCGCCGATTACACCATAGCGCGCACTCGGCTGGCACTCTATGAAATCGCCGTCGGCGCCGCGGTACTGCTGGCGTTGACGCTGTGCGGCGGGCTGCAGTGGCTCGACACGGTGATTTCCGGCGTGCTCGGACACGGTTATGTCGGCCAGTTGGTGACCATCGGGGCCGTGATCGCGATCACCAGCGTGGCCGATTTGCCGTTCGACTATTACCGTCACTTCGTGATCGAGGCGCGCTTCGGCTTCAATCGGATGACGCCGGCCCTGTTCCTCGCGGATCTGGCCAAGGGTACCCTCATCGGGCTGCTGCTGGGCGCTCCGCTGCTGTTCGCCGTGCTCTGGCTGATGCGTCAGGCAGGCGACGCCTGGTGGTGGTGGGCGTGGCTGCTGTGGGTGACGTTCAATATGCTGGTGCTGGTGCTCTATCCGACCCTGATCGCGCCGCTATTCAACAAATTCAAGCCGCTGGACGACGCCAGCCTGCGCGAACGTATCGAATCCTTGCTCAGGCGCTGCGGCTTTGCGGCCAAAGGCCTGTTCGTGATGGACGGCAGCCGCCGCTCGGCGCATGGCAATGCCTACTTCACCGGTTTCGGCTCGGCCAAGCGCATCGTGTTCTTCGACACCTTGCTCTCACGCTTGAGCGGCGATGAGATCGAAGCGGTGCTCGCGCACGAACTGGGGCATTTCAAGCGCCGCCACGTCCTCAAACGTCTGGTGGTGACCTTCGCGATCAGCCTGGTGTTGCTCGCCCTGCTCGGTTGGCTCGCGCAACAGCCGTGGTTCTATACGGGGCTGGGAGTGACACCCGCAGCCGACGGTAATCAGGCGCTCGCGCTGATCCTGTTCTTCATGGTGCTGCCGGTGTTTCTGTTCTTCGCCAGCCCATTGAACAGCCTGACTTCGCGCAAGCACGAGTTCGAAGCCGACGCCTTCGCGGCCAAACAGACCGATCCGGCGGATCTGGTCAGCGCGCTGGTCAAGCTGTATCAGGACAACGCCTCGACGTTGACCCCCGACCCGCTCTACACCGCTTTTTATTATTCGCACCCGCCAGCTTCGCAGCGCATCGACCGCCTGCTCGGCCATGGCGCCGCATGACGCGGCCCAAGCGCAATATCGCGGCCAGCAAGCAGCGCGAACTGGACGCCAGCGGGGCGCAACTCAAGGAAGCAAGGCTGAGCGGCCAAGTCATCGCGGCCCACGGCCGCCATTACCTGGTAGCCCCTGCGGCAGGCGGCCCTGCCCTGCAATGCTTTCCGCGCGGTAAAAAAAGCCTGATCGCAGTGGGCGACCGTGTCTGGTACGAAACCAGCTCGGCCGACCAGGGCGTGATCGTTGAAATTGCCGAGCGGCGCAACTTGCTGCACCGCTCCGACCAATTCAAATCCAAGCTGTTTGCAGCCAACCTCGATCAGTTGCTGATCGTGCTCGGCACCGAGCCGTTCTTCAGCGAGGATTTGCTGGGCCGCGCGCTGGTCGCCGCCGACGCGCATGGCTTGCGCTCGCTGATTTTGTTGAACAAGATCGACGTCGAAAGCGCGCTGGCGGTTGCCCGCACGCGGCTCGCGCCGTATCGCGCGCTCGGCTACGAGGTGCTTGAAACCTCCGCACGCACCCATCCGGAAGCGACGTTGGCAGCGCTTGCGCCACATCTGCGCGGGCGCGCCACCTTGCTGCTGGGGCAATCGGGCATGGGTAAGTCGACACTGGTCAATTTGATCGTGCCTGACGCAGAAGCCGCCACCCGCGAAATTTCGACTGCGCTCAATAGCGGCAAGCACACCACCACTTTCACGCGTCTATACGCGCTGCCCGATGGCGGTGCCTTGATCGATTCGCCGGGTTTTCAGGAGTTCGGCCTGTATCATCTGACCGAGGGTGAACTGGAGCGGGGCTTCCCCGAATTCAGACCGCGTCTGGCGGGTTGCCGTTTTTATAATTGTCGGCATCTGCATGAGCCTGGCTGCGCCATCCTGGAAGCCGTGACCGGCGGCGAGATCGCACCGGCCCGGCATGCGCTCTATGCGCAACTGGTGCACGAGGCAAGCCAGATCGTGCGTTAGCTTACAAAGGCAACGATGAACAAGCTGTTGCGTGCTCCCAATCTGATGTTGGCCCAGCACTGGATCAACCTGCTGGAGCATGCGGGCATCGGCTGCGAACTGCACAACCGCTATTTGCAGGGAGCGCTCGGGGAAATTCCGGTAGATCAATGCGGCCCGGAGATCTGGATCACCGACGAGCGCGATATGGCGCTGGCCTCGCGGCTCATAGAGACGGCCCGCCGCGGGCCAGACGCGAGCACGCCGAGATGGCGCTGCATGCATTGCCAGGAGTGGCTGGAACCGCAGTTCACCGTATGCT
>NZ_LMUX01000008.1:84398-142715 GCF_009765705.1 Burkholderia sp. L27(2015)
GCAGTCTTCGCCAACGGGCAATACGCCAGCGTCGCCCGCGGCCAATGCGTCAAGGCTGGTCTGCTCGGCCAACGGGCCCGCCAGGCGCGCACCCAGCGCGCCGCTGCCGGCCGCCAGAAGCACGCCGTCATTCGAGTTGGGCCACTGCCGGCTGTAATGCCGCCAGGCGTAAATGGCATCTTCGAAATTGCCGACGATCGCGAAGCCCATGGCACTCAAGCGCGCAGGCACCCAGTCGATCACGAAAAATGCTTGCTGCGCAAAACGCGAAAACGGCATGCTGTGCTCGGTCAATGGGTCCGACCAGGCACGCGACAAATATTCTGCAATTCGATACAGCACCGCGCCTGCCGGCCCGATCGGCACAAGAAACCAGAAGAACACGCCGAACACGTGACGATGCGATGCCACGACCGCGTGAATCAATGTGTGCCGCACGATTTCGCTAACGGGCATATCGACCGTATCGATGCCAGTCCACTGCTGAAGTATTTCGCGCGCGCGCGGAACATCGTCATTATTCAGCGCGAGATGGATATCGGTGAAGTAATGGCTGAACTGGCGAAAACCGAGCGTGAAATACACGACCGCCACGTTCCAGGCGAAGGCGAAGATGAAGTTGATCTTGTGCAGCAGGTAATAAACGATGGCGACCGCCAACGTCCACGGCAACACCACTCCCAACCAGGCCAGCACGCCATGCTTGCGCTTGCCGGCGTCGAAGCCGTGCCCGGCGCCAAGCGCATGATATTGCAGCAAAGTAGCGACTGGATTGCGCGGCGACAAAGCGCGCATTTGCTCAAGGAAGAGTGCCAGTAATACGGAGAAGAAAGTCATGCGTACGGTCAGTGGGGACAGGTTTTTTCGCTAAGATAGCACACGCCCGAGGGGATAGCCGTATCGCTTGGCTATCGTTTGGGTATGGATCGAGTATCGCTTGGACGCGCGGTGTGCAGCGCTGCCGCGCGATTACGCGACAAGGAAGCGATAAAGATTACGCAGCATGCCTGCTGTCGCGCCCCAAATAAAATGCACCCCTTCACCCTGCTCGCGCGGATAAGGCATCGCGAAAAAATGCCGCTCGCCGCCTTCCCACACGAGCGAGCGGATCTGATGATTGACCGGATCCATCAAATACTTGAGCGGCACTTCGAAAATTTCGGCCACTTCCGCTTCTGCGGGAAACACGCTGAAGGGAGGATGGACCAGCGCGACCACCGGTGAAACACGGAAACCGGTGCCCGTCAGGTATTCGGGCAAAGTCCCGAGCACTTCGACATGCCGCGAATCGAGCCCCACCTCTTCGTGCGCTTCGCGCAATGCGGCCGCTATGGCATCGGCGTCGTCGGGATCGCACCGGCCACCCGGAAAGCTGATTTGACCGGCGTGGTTGCTCAGGTGCGCGGTACGCCGGGTGAACATCACCGTCAGACCCTGTGAGCGGGTCACCAGCGGCACGAGCACGGCCGCGTGGACCAAGTCGGCCAGTTTGCTCCGCGTGTCCTTGAGCAGCTCCGGTTGCCAGTCGCGCGGCGCCCGGAAACCCTGGCGCAACCCCTCGACACTCAGGCGCTCGGGCGCCACCGGCGGCAACAAGGGCGTATCCGTGTAAATGGGCAGGCGTTCGGGGTCGAAAGGCAAGCGGCGGGGCGAGCTAATACGATCGGTCATCGGGCGAAATCAAGGGTGGGCACAAGCTTGGGCTAGCGACGAACTGGCTGGCCAGAGATTCAAGCGTACCAAAGAAAAAGGCACCCCGTAGGGTGCCTTTCTCCCAACCAGCGCTTACGCTGCGGTCGAGCGGTCCTTGAAGACCAGCTTTTCCTTGATACGCGCCGATTTGCCCGAGCGTTCGCGCAGGTAGTACAGCTTTGCGCGACGCACGTCGCCACGACGCTTCACGACGATGCTGGCAAGCAACGGCGAGTACGTCTGGAACGTACGCTCAACGCCTTCACCCGAAGAAATCTTGCGCACGATGAACGACGAGTTCAAACCACGATTGCGTTTGGCAATGACAACGCCTTCGTAAGCCTGGACCCGCTTGCGCGTGCCTTCGACTACGTTCACGTTGACGATTACCGTATCGCCGGGCGAAAACGTGGGTATCGTTTTGCCTGCGAGCACGCGCTCGATTTCTTCCTGTTCGAGTTTACCGATCAGATTCATTACCTACTCCTTAAACCATCTTGTCGAAGTTCGATACCCATGTAGGGTCCCGACAGAGGATGGGGTTATACAGGTACCGCGCCCTGAGCACTGGACTACCTGAGGCATTGCATCACCTCATTGCATTACCTGGGCGCTGCACCACTTTAATCCCGCAGCCTACTACGCTGCCGGATGCCTGACACCGACCTGTTTCTTGAGCCATGCCTCGTCGGCCGGACTCAACAAACCTTGACTACGTGCCGCCACGATCAGATCCGGACGTTTTTTCAACGTATTTTCCAGCATCTGGTGGCGGCGCCATTGTTCTATTTCAGCATGATGGCCGCCCATCAGCACTTCGGGCACGCGCATCCCTTCGTATTCTTCGGGCCGCGTGTAGTGCGGGCAATCGAGCAGCCCGTTCACAAAACTATCCTGCACGGCCGATTGCGCATCGTTGAGCACACCGGGGAGTTGGCGGATCACAGCATCCATCAACGCCATTGCCGGTAATTCACCGCCCGACAAGACAAAATCGCCCAGGCTGATTTCTTCGTCGACGCAGCGATCGAGCAAGCGTTGATCGATCGCTTCATAGCGGCCGCACAACAACACCAGACCCGGCTCCTGCGCCAGTTGCATCACTTTCGCATGCGTGAGCCGCGTACCCTGCGGCGACATCATCACGACCCGCGGCTCAGGCAAGCCCGCGTGCTGCTGCTTAGTCTTGGCCGCCTGCAGCGCCTCTTGCAGCGGACGCACCAACATCACCATGCCCGGACCGCCGCCATAAGGGCGATCGTCTATCGTACGATAGTTGTCGCTGGTGAAATCGCGAGGATTCCAGGTGCGCAACTGATACTGTTCCTGCTTCGCGGCACGGCTGGTAATACCCCAGTCCGTCAATGCACCGAACATCTCGGGAAAGAGCGTCACCACATCGAAGTGCATCGCGCCTCCCGCTTATGACTTGTCTACGTCGCCGGCAATGCTGTCGGTACTCGCTACCACCTCGGGTGGCGTTTGCCGGCTCGCGTGCTCACCTGACTTTTTACCCGACTTTTTTCTCGCCTTCTTGCGTGGCTCGCCGGTTGGCGCCTTGTCGGCAGCCTCGCCCGTATCGAGATCCCAAGCGGGGTCCCAGTCGGCGACAACCTGGCGGGCAGCCAGATCGACGAGATGGACGTACGCGTCGACAAACGGAATCATGCGCTCGCCCTTCGCCGCTTCGCCCTGCCGGTTCACCGTTGCAAACTCGACGCGCAATACCGTATGCGCGCCGTTGTCGATCAGATCTGCAATCTTGCCTAAGGGCTGCCCGGCCGGATTGACCACGTCCAGGCCTTGCAGATCGACCCAATAATATTCGCCGCTCGTGAGCGCCGGAAACGACGACCGCGGCACTCTGACACGTTGGCCGCGCATGGCTTGCGCGATATCGCGCCCGTCTATGCCTTCCAACTGCGCGACTACCGTACCGCTGTGCAGCCGCGACTGCAAAATTCGATAGGCGCGGGTTTCAGCTTGCGCCCCGTGCCCATTGACCAGCCACCAGACTTTGGCAGCCAGTAGCGCATCGCCGCCCTGACCGGGTTGCGCATGCGCAAACACTCTAACCCAGCCCTTCACGCCATACGCTTCGCCGATCGAGCCGATTTCGACCAGATCGTCGGGCGCCGCGAGCGGCACCTGCACGCTGGCCGACTCTACTGCCGCAGGCGGATTGACCGTTTTGCGACGAAATGCGCCAAACGTAGTGTCGGAGCTCGCTGTCGGACCACTCACTGCGGGGCCACTCACTGCGAGACCGCCAGTTGCCAGAGCACTTGCTGCCGAGGGAGCCTGTGCTACGGGTGCATCCGGCGAATCGAGCCGATCTTTAGACGGCATGGCTTATCTCTGCGTGGGACATTCAATCAGCCGGCATGCCCGATCGGGCCGCCGCGCTGACGCGACTCACGCTGATAACGTGGTTCGACTGGAAACAGCTTAAGCTGCTGCCGGGGTCGCTTGCGATTGCTTGACCAGACGCTCGACCGTCGGCGACAACTGCGCGCCCACGCCTTGCCAGTAGGTCAGGCGATCTTGAGCGATACGCAGGGCTTCGCCCTTTTGAGCAACCGGGTTGTAAAAGCCGATACGCTCGATGAAACGGCCGTCACGACGATTACGCGAATCGGTTGCAACGATGTTGTAGAACGGGCGCTTTTTCGCGCCGCCACGTGCCAGACGGATGATGACCATGCTTTTTCCTTACGAAACTCAATTTGACGAAACTGGGCGCAGCGAAATCGGAAGTGCCGGGGCACGGCTTTTTCTCGCAACGAACCCGGACGATCCCGACTGCAAACCAGCCGACTGCAAACCTGATCAGGCAGAAACCAAGCAAAATGCGCGAGCAAGATGCACGGTCGAACTGCGCGGGCGAACAGCAAAATTCGGTGCTAGCGCAACAGAGCACGCGATTATAGCGTGATTCCTCTACCTGAACAAATACTTACCGCCCGCTAGTCGTGCACGACCGAGCTCAAGCCACGTAAAATGATCGTCAGGCGCGATACTCCGGGTGCCGCCGGAGATCGACGCTACGTTCGGCACAACCCTTTTCTAAAGCGATTTATGTCCTCTGGTTCGGCTTCACAGCTCCCTTCAAAGGTCCCTTCCCAGCACCAGCACGGCCATTTCCGGTCGAAAACCCTGACAGCCTTGCTCGCCTGCGTGGGCGGCTCGCTGGGTCTGCACCGCTTCTACCTGTATGGCAAACGCGATATTTTCGGCTGGCTGCATCTGCTCGCGACGCTGGCGGGCCTGTGCGGCATCGCCCTGCTCATCGCCAGCCACCGCGATTCCTTGCTCGGATGGGTATTGGTGGCGCCGGGCGACATTTCGCTGATGGCGGGGTTTTTAGCTGCCCTCGTCTATGGTTTGCGGCCTGATCAGAAATGGGATGAGCAATTCAATCCGGGGTCCGCGCGCAAAAGCGATTCGGGCTGGAGCGTAGTGTTATTGGTGATCGCCTCGTTGTTTATCGGCGCGTCCGTGTTGATGGGCGGCCTCGCGCTGGGTTTCCAGACCTATTTTGAACACCAGCCCGGCATCTTCACTTCGCTATCAGAATAGATCATGCTGTGCCGGCGGCTGGGCCGTGGGGCCGGCCGGCCGATAGAATCCCGACATATCGAGTGCGCCGTGGCGCCGCCCTACCAGGCCAAACTGCCGCGCCGCGCGATCGAAACGCTGTTTGAGTAGATCGGCCCATAAGCCCTGGCCTTTCATCCGCTGCGCGAAGTTCGAGTCGTAATCCGCGCCCCCGCGCATCTCGCGTATCCGGTTCATGACCCGCTCGGCTCGGTCCGGGTAATGTACTTGCAGCCAGGCGCGAAATAGCGGCGCCACTTCCCACGGCAAACGCAACACGATGTAGCTCGCCGCCGTGGCGCCGGCTTCAGCGCACGCCTCCAGCACGCGTTCCAGATCCGGTTCGGTCACGAACGGAATCAGCGGCGCCACGCTGACGCCCACAGGAATCCCTGCCTCGACCAACGTACGGATGGTGCGCAGACGGCGCGACGGCGTGGCCGCACGTGGCTCGAGTGCGCGTGCCAACACCGGATCCAGCGTGGTAATCGTGATTGCGGCAATTGCACGACCGGCCGCGGCCAGCGGCGCCAGCAAATCGATATCGCGTTCTATCAGCGAGGATTTGGTGATTACGGCCAGCGGATGTCGATGCGCATGCAGCACCTCCAACACCTGTCGCGTAATGCGCAGGTCGCGCTCGACCGGTTGATAGGCATCGGTGACGACGCCCACTGCAATCGATTCCGGCCGATAGGAGCGATGCGCCAGCTCCCGCTGCAATACCTGCGCCGCGTTGACCTTCGCATAGATGCGACTTTCGAAATCGAGGCCGGGCGACAGCCCTAAGTAACTGTGGGTTGGCCGCGCGAAACAATAAATGCAGCCGTGCTCGCAACCGCGATACGGATTGAGCGAAACGTTGAACGGCACATCGGGCGAAGCGTTGCGGCTCAGGATGGTTTTAGCGTGCTCTTCGAACACTTCGGTACGCAGCGATGGGCGCGCCTGTTCCTCGTCGTCGCCGGCAAGGGCTACACCCCAGCCATCGTCGAACTGCTCGCGCTGGTCGACCTCGAAGCGCCCCTGCATATTGCCCGTCGCGCCGCGGCCTCTATGCAGCACGATAGGTACCGGCGCGATCTTTTCGAGATCGAAGGCTTCTGCAGGGTCAGGCAGATTCAGCGAGTCGGGATCGGGATGCCGGGTGCTGTTCATGAAGTCGAAGGAAAAAGATGCGGACGAGCAGTGATGCAAAAACACTGTTTAAATATACAGTATTTTTGCCCTTCGTGTTTGACCCGTTTTTTCATTCGGCAACGGCCAACAGTTCTTGGCCAAGCGCTAGACAACGCCGTTGACTTCCGATCGTCTGAAATTCACCTCGCCCAAGCCGCATCGATTCGAAACCTGCCAAAGTCTTCGGCGCACCGCACAATTGCATCTCAATAAAAGCCCCTGGCAGTCCGCCCGATTTCCCTCATAATCCGAACTGACGCGACGAAACAAGACAGGTCATGCTAGTCAAAAAAACCCACGCGCTGCTCCTTGAGTTCGTTATCGCAATCGCCGCTTTGTGCGCAGTGGCTACGCAGTTCGGTCTTTTCATGCACGATCGCAATCCGACAAGCCAAAGCACGCTCGGCGCCGTGATCGGCTTCTTCAGCTACTTCACGATCCTTACGAATCTGCTGGTCGCCCTCACTCTGCTCGGACGGGTATGGGGACGCCTCGCCCCCCGCCACGCTCTGTCGGAATGGTTGTTGCGCGCCGATACGGCTTCGGCTTGCGCGCTCTATATCGTGCTCGTCGGCATAGTCTACGAAGTGTTGCTGCGGCATCTCAAAACGCTCACGGGGATGGAAGCCGTGGCGAACTACGTGCTCCACGATTTCGTACCGATCATGTACGTCCTGTACTGGATAGGATGCGTACGCAAAGGCGAATTGAGCTTTGGCCATATCGCCGGATGGTTGATCTACCCAGCGCTGTATGCGAGCTGGGTACTGGCCCGCGGCGCCTACACAGGGCGGTACCCCTACCCGTTCATTAACGCCCTCGAATTCGGCTACACGCGCGTGGCGATCAACTGCGTGGTGCTGACTGCGGCTATTGTCGCGGGCGCGCTTTTGCTCGTGTCAGCCGATCGCATGCTCGCTCGCGTACGCGCGCGAGCATGATTTGCGCGGCCGCGACCAGGTGTTACATAACGAAGTTGCGTACCGAAGTTGCAAAATGAGGGTGCATGACGAGGTCACACTACGGGTCGCACTACGAATTGCACTACAGGTCGACATTCGGACTTTCGTCATGCGATTGCGTCACTCCCCCACTGCAATCATCAGCGACTCCTTGATTTCCTCCATCACCACATAACTCTTCGACTGCACCGCACCCGGCAGTTGCAGCAGGATGTCGCCTAGCAGCTTTCGATAATCCGACATTTCACGCAGCCGCGCCTTGATCAGGTAGTCGAAATCGCCCGATACCAGATGGCACTCTAGTACCTCGGGAATACGCAAAACCTCGCGTCGGAACTGGTCGAACATATTGCCGTTCTTGTGATCGAGCGTGATCTCGACAAACACCAGCAAGCTTGCGCCGAGCAAGGTCGGATTGACGCGTGCGTAGTAGCCCATGATCACGCCGTCGCGCTCCATGCGTTTGACGCGTTCGATGCACGGCGTGATGGACAAGCCCACTTGCTCGGCCAGATCGGTCATGGCGACCCGACCCTCTTGTTGCAGCAAATTCAAGATCTTGAGGTCGAGCCGGTCCAGTGCTCGAACGGGCTGGCGATGCGTGCGCATAGCTGATTCCACGATAATTTCATGTTTATCAAAAAAATACGCGAACAATTACTGCTTTGTCGTCGTTACCATAGTCAATATTACTGGTTTTATCGTAAAAAACATCTTTTTTAGGAGCATCCCATGCGGATCATCGTTCTAGGCAGTGGCGTCGTCGGCGTGTCCAGCGCCTATTACCTTGCACGCGCGGGACATGAAGTGACGGTGATCGATCGCCAACCGGGACCCGCTCTGGAAACCAGCTTCGCCAATGCCGGCCAGATTTCCCCCGGCTACGCCGCACCGTGGGCCGCGCCGGGCATTCCGCTGAAAGCGCTCAAATGGATGTTCGAAACGCATGCGCCGCTGGCAATGCGTCCCGACGGCACGTTGTTCCAATTGCAATGGGTCTGGCAAATGCTGACCAACTGCACGCATGCCGCTTATGCCGTCAACAAGGGCCGTATGGTCCGTCTGGCCGAATACAGCCGCGATTGCCTGCAGGAATTGCGCCGCGAGACCGGCATCGAATACGAAGCCCGCCAAGGTGGCACGCTGCAAGTGTTTCGCAGCCAGAAACAGCTCGACGGCGCAGCAAAAGACATCGCCGTACTCAAGGACGCGGGCGTACCGTTCGAATTACTGAGCGCGGCCGAACTGGCCCGCGCAGAACCGGCCCTGGCTCGCGCCGGTGGCAAGCTCACCGGCGGCCTGCGCCTGCCTAACGATGAAACGGGCGACTGCCAATTGTTCACCACCCGCTTGGCCGAGATGGCCACGGCGCTGGGTGTCAAGTTCCAGTACGGCACCGCGATCGACGCGTTGGAAGTCAGCGGCGGCCGCGTGTCGGGGGTGCGTAGCGGCGATAAGGTGCTCAAGGCGGACTCCTACGTCGTCGCGTTGGGATCCTATTCGACCCGGTTGCTGTCGGGCATTGTTAAGATCCCGGTTTATCCGCTCAAGGGCTATTCGATTACCGTACCTATCGTCGATGCCGAGGCTGCGCCGGTTTCCACCGTGCTCGACGAGACCTACAAAATCGCCATCACGCGTTTTGACGACAGGATTCGGGTGGGCGGCATGGCGGAAGTCGTGGGCTTCGATAAAACGCTTAGGCCGGAGCGCCGCGCCACGCTGGAAATGGTCGTCAACGATTTGTTCCCGGGCGCAGGGACGACCTCCCAAGCCACATTCTGGACCGGTTTGCGCCCGATGACGCCCGACGGCACACCTATCGTAGGACGCACCGGGCTCGATAACCTGTTCCTCAACACCGGGCACGGCACGCTGGGCTGGACCATGTCATGTGGCTCGGGACGGTTGCTGGCAGACGTGATGTCCGGACGCAAACCCGCAATCTATGCCGGTGATCTTTCGGTACAGCGCTACATGCGTGGCGAACAAGTGGCGGTGCGGCCGGCGTTTGCATAAGTCGAATTCGTGCGGTGCCGCAGAAGCAAGCGCAAAAACAGGGCGTAAAAAAAGGGCACTCACAATGAGTGCCCTTCTCCATTCAACCGCAGGCCGGCTGCGCCGCCCGCGAGCGTTACAGCAAAGCCGAATCCAGCGCCAGCATGCCTTGCGATCCGTTAGCGCTGGTGATCGATGCCTCCAGACCCCTCGCTTGTGATAGCACATGATCGGCATAGAAATGCGCCGTCGCGATCTTCGCCGTATAAAACGCGCGGTCTTCAGCCTGCTTCTCAAACGCGACCAGCAACGCGCGCGCCATTTGCCATCCACCCAATACGACCCCGGCCAGCTTCAGATAAGGCACGCTGCCGGCGAACACCGCATTCGGGTCGGATTTGAAGTTGGCCAGTACATACGCCACTACGCTTTCAAGCGCATCGTGGCCACGCGCCAGATGTTTCGCCATCGCTTCGGCGGCTGGCTCATTGCGAGCCTGCAGCAACTCGACAGTCGCAGCAACCTGCTGCAGGATTGAGCGTGCGGTGGCCCCACCGTCGCGCAGCGTCTTGCGCCCGATTAAATCGTTGGCCTGGATCGCGGTCGTGCCTTCGTAGATCGGCAGGATGCGGGCGTCGCGGTAATACTGAGCTGCGCCGGTTTCTTCGATGAAACCCATGCCGCCGTGAACCTGCACGCCGAGGCTTGCCACTTCGACCGACAGCTCGGTACTCCAGCCTTTGATGATAGGCACCAGAAACTCGTATACACCTTGCTGTTGCGCACGTACCGCCTGGTCCGTCGCACGATGCCCATGATCGGCCGCGGCGGCTCCAGCATAAGCGAGCGCGCGCGCAGCTTCGGTCAATGCGCGCATCGTGAACAGCATGCGCCTCACATCGGGGTGCTCGATAATCGCCACTGCAGCCTTGCTCGACCCGTCGACCGGACGGCTCTGCACGCGGTCGCGCGCGTAGGCGACCGCCTTCTGATAAGCGCGGTCCGCCAGCGCCACGCCCTGCATCCCGACCGCGAAGCGCGCCGCGTTCATCATGATGAACATGTACTCGAGGCCACGGTTTTCTTCGCCGATCAGATAACCGGTCGCGCCGCCCTGGTCGCCAAATTGCAGCACTGCGGTCGGGCTCGCCTTGATGCCCAGCTTATGCTCGATGGAAACGCAATGAACATCGTTGCGCTCGCCCAGCGCACCTTGCGCATCGACCAAGAATTTCGGCACGATGAACAGCGAAATGCCTTTCACGCCCTCAGGCGCATCGGGCAACCGCGCCAACACCAGGTGGACGATATTTTCTGCCATATCGTGCTCGCCGTAGGTGATGAAAATCTTGGTGCCGAAGAGTTTGTAAACGCCGTCGCCCTGCGGTTCCGCGCGAGTGCGCACCATCGCCAGATCGGAGCCGGCTTGCGGCTCGGTGAGGTTCATGGTGCCGGTCCATGCGCCGGAAATCATCTTGCTCACAAAGAGCTTGCGCTGCGCTTCCGAGCCCGCTGTCAGTATCGCTTCGATGGCGCCATCGGTTAGCAGCGGACATAGCGCAAATGACAGGTTGGACGCGTTGAGCATCTCGGTACAGGCCGTCGCGATCAGCTTGGGCAGGCCCTGGCCTTCATACTCTTGCGGATGAATGACACCCTGCCAGCCCGCTTCGCTGAACTGTCGAAACGCTTGTTTGAAACCCGGCGGTGTCGTGACGACGCCGTCGCGCCAAGTACTCGGATTTTGATCGCCCGCGCGATTCAGCGGAGCCAGCACCTCGCCATTGAACTTGGCGGCTTCCTCGAGCACGGCCTGGGCAGTCTCATAGCCGGCCTCCTCGAACCCGGGCAGCGCGGCTACCTGATCGAGCCCGGCGAGCTCTTTCATCACAAACAACATGTCCTTGACGGGTGCGGTATAGCTCATTTCTGTCTCCTACTTTTAGTTATCGTCGCTGCAAAGCGTTGCTGTGAAGCGTTGCTGTGAAGCGGTACCGTGTAGCGTCGCTGCAAAACGGGCACGCCGAAAAAAAGGCGCTCCAACTTCGCGGTGCGTGAGCCACACGAGATTGGAGCGCCTGCTGCATCGCCGGTTGAACCACTAGATAAACCTCGCGGTTGAACCGCAACGCATCGGACTAGAACATGCGACTAGCCAAGCGCTTCAACCAATTCCGGCACCAGCGTGAACAGATCCCCCACCAGCCCATAATCGGCCACGCTGAAGATCGGCGCTTCCGCATCCTTGTTGATCGCCACGATCACCTTGGAATCCTTCATCCCGGCCAAATGCTGAATCGCACCCGAGATGCCGATCGCGAGGTACAGCGACGGCGCCACGATCTTGCCGGTCTGGCCCACTTGGTAATCGTTGGGCACATAGCCCGCGTCCACCGCCGCGCGCGAGGCGCCCAGTGCCGCATTGAGCTTGTCGGCCAGCGGCTCCAGCACCTTCGTGTAGTTCTCGCCCGAACCGAGCCCACGGCCGCCCGACACGATGATCTGCGCCGCATTCAGTTCCGGACGATCCAGCTTCACGATCTCGCGGCTCACGAATTCGGAAATACCGCTATCTGGCGCCGCGTCGAGTTTTTCGATCGCAGCACTTCCACCTTCGGCGGCTGCCGCATCGAAACCCGTGGTACGTACCGTGATCACCTTGATCGGATCGCTCGATTGCACCGTGGCAATCGCATTGCCCGCGTAGATCGGCCGCTCGAATGTGTCCGGAGAATCGATTGCGACAATGTCCGAGATCTGCGCCACGTCGAGCTTGGCGGCGATGCGCGGCGCAACGTTCCTGCCTGACGGCGTCGACGCCAACAGGATGTGCGTGTAGTTCTTGGCGATCGGGAGCACAGTGGCTTCGACGTTTTCCGCCAATTGCGCAGCCAGTTGCGGCGCGTCGGCCAGCAATACCTTGCTCACGCCGGCAATCTTGGCAGCCTGCTCGGCCACTGCCTGCGCGTTGTGTCCCGCGACCAGAATGTGCAGCTCACCGCCCAGCTTCGCGGCGGCCGTCACGGCATTGAGCGTTGCGCCCTTGATCTCGGCGTTATCGTGCTCGGCTATCAGTAAAATCGTCATCGTATCTGCCTTTATCTCTATCCGAATGATCTGCCCGGCGCCTTACAGCACCTTGGCTTCGGTCTTCAGTTTCTCGACCAGCGTCTTTACGTCCGGCACCACGATACCGGCCGAGCGCTTGGGCGGCTCCGCTACCTTCAGCGTCTTCAGGCGCGGCGCGACGTCCACGCCGAGGTCCGCCGGCTTGACGATCTCGAGCGGCTTTTTCTTGGCCTTCATGATGTTGGGTAACGTGACATAACGCGGCTCGTTCAAGCGCAGGTCGGTCGTGACCACGGCCGGCAGCTTCAGCGACAGCGTCTCAGACCCACCGTCCACTTCGCGCGCGACGGTCGCGCGCCCGTCGGCTATCGTCACCTTCGAGGCGAAGGTCGCTTGCGGCAGGTTCGCCAGCGCAGCCAGCATCTGGCCCGTCTGGTTCGAATCGTCGTCGATCGCTTGTTTGCCCAGGATGATCAATTGCGGCTGTTCTTTATCGACCAGTGCTTTGAGGATCTTGGCCACGGCCAGCGGCTGGAGATCTTCGCTCGACTCGACCAGGATCGCGCGGTCCGCGCCGATTGCCAGCGCCGTGCGCAGCGTTTCCTGGCATTGCGTCACGCCGCACGACACGACGACCACTTCGGTGGCCACGCCCGCTTCCTTCAGGCGCACGGCTTCTTCAACCGCGATTTCGTCGAACGGGTTCATCGACATTTTGACGTTGGCGATATCCACTCCGCTACCGTCCGTTTTGACGCGGACCTTCACGTTGTAATCCACCACGCGTTTCACTGGCACTAAAACTTTCATCTCCACGCTCCAATTTGACGAATTTGCGACTGAGCCATTATAGCCGTGCGGCTCACCCCGCCTGCGGTTAAGCCCGCTCATTGAGCCCCATCGTGAGCCCGACGCGGCCTCACCGCAGCGGTTTTACAAACGGTACAGCGAGAGCCGGCAAGCGCATGCAGCAGACATTAACGCTACTGCCCCGCACCGACCCTTATAGAACGATCGTGCTATTTTAAGAAAAAACACTCCATTTGACCAGCACCACGGCCGATCACTCCTTCTAATTGACTCAAGCTTGGCTACCGAGCGGTATCGGCAGCCAAGCATACAACGATAAACCCGCCCTACCCACATTGCGGCATACGGGCATGCAAGCTTACCAAGCAGCGATCACTGAGCCTTTGAACTGGCTGTTGATATATTGCTTTACCTCATCCGACTGGTAAGCCTTGACCAGTTTGGCCACCCATGGCTTGTTCTGGTCGGCGGCACGCACGACCAACACATTGGCATAAGGTCCATGAGGATCTTCGATCGCGATGGCGTCACGCTGGGGCACGAGGCCGGCTTGCATGGCGAAGTTGGTGTTGATCGCGGCTGCATCGACGTCATCGAGTGAACGCGGAATCTGCGCCGCATCGAGTTCGACGAATTTCAGCTTGCGCGGATTTTCGACGACATCCAGCGCCGTCGCTTTCAAGCCCGCATCAGCGCGCAGTTTGATCAGCCCCTGCTTTTGCAGCAGCAACAATGCCCGGCCTTCATTGGTCGGATCGTTAGGCACCGCGATCGAGCCGCCGGTCTTGAGTTCGGCCAGCGACTTCAGTTTCTTCGAGTAAATCCCCATCGGGAACGTGACCGTGTAAGCCACATTGACGAGCTTGTAGCCGCGGTCTTTCACCTGGGCTTCGAGATACGGCAGATGCTGATAGCTGTTCGCGTCGAGGTCTCCGGCAGCCAGCGCGGCATTCGGTTGCACGTAGTCGCTGAATTCGACGATCTGGATGTCGAGCCCATCCTTGGCGGCCACTTTCTTGACCACTTCCATCACCTGGGCATGCGGGCCGCCGGTCACGCCGATTTTGATTTTATCGGCAGCGCTGGCCGGCGCAGTGAATGCGGCAACGGCAACGGTGGCCGTAGCCAGCGCGGCCAGCCATGAGGTGACGCGATTCAAGAGTTGACGGTGTGGAATTTGACGACGTGACATAGCGAGATTTCCTTATCCAGGTTTTATTTATGGCTTAAGCGACGCACCAGCACGTCGCCCAGCGACTGCACAATTTGCACAAACACAATCAGAATCAATACGACCGCGCCCATGACTTCGGGCAGAAAGCGTTGATAGCCATAGCGGATGCCGAGGTCGCCCAAGCCACCGCCACCGATCGCGCCCGCCATCGCCGAGTAGCCGACCAGGCTCACAAACGTAATGGTCAGGCCCGCGACGATCCCCGGCAGCGCCTCCGGCACCAGCACTTTGAATACTATCTGACGCGTCGTGGCACCCATCGCCTGCGCCGCTTCGATCAGGCCGCGATCGACTTCGCGCAATGCCGTTTCGACCAGCCGCGCGATAAAGGGCGCGGCCGCAATCGTCAGTGGCACCACGGCGGCGGCCGTGCCGATCGACGAGCCGACAATCGCTCGCGTGAACGGAATCACGGCCACCAGCAAAATGATAAACGGCGTCGAACGCACCGCATTGACGACGATGCCCATGCCACGGTTCAAGGCCAGATTCTGCAGCACGCCTTCGCGATCGGTCAGATACAGCACTACGCCCAGCGGAATCCCGAAGACCGCGCCGATCAGGCCGGAGATCCCGACCATCACCAGCGTCTCCCAGAACGACTGAACAAACATGCCGGACATTTCAGTCAACATAATTGATCTCCTCGACCACTACGCCCTGTTGCCGCAAAAACGCGATCGCCTCGGCCACCTGAGTGGGCTCACCGCCCGCCAACACGGCGAGCGAACCGAACGCTTGCCCCTGGATTTCATCGATCTGGCCGTGCAGGATATTGAAATCGAGCTCATAGCGCCGAATCGTCTCTGAAAGAATCGGTTGGTCGACACCCGAACCGCTGAAGGCCAGCCGCAGCAAATGGTCGCGTCCGTTACCGAGGCGCGACTGAACGCGCTGTTTCATGGCCGGCGGCAAATCCTGCGCGATCACATCGCCGATCAATGCGCGCGTCACCTCATGATGCGGTTGCATGAACACTTTCAGCACGGTGCCCTGCTCCACCACGCGCCCGGCGTCGAGCACCGCGACCTGGTCGCACACCTGCTTGATGACGTCCATCTGATGGGTAATCAGGACAATCGTGAGGCCCAGTTCGTGGTTGATTTTCTTCAGCAAATCCAGAATCGAACGCGTTGTTTCCGGATCGAGCGCCGAGGTGGCCTCGTCCGAGAGCAGTACCTGGGGCTTGCTGGAGAGCGCGCGTGCTATGCCCACACGCTGTTTCTGGCCACCGCTGATCTGCGCGGGGTAGCGATCTTTCTGAGCGCTCAGGCCCACCAGTTCCAGCAAGGGCAGCACCGTCGAGTTGATCTGCGTGCGACTTGCGCCCGCGAGCTCGAGCGGCAGCGCCACGTTATCGAAGACGGTGCGCGACGAGAGCAAATTGAAATGCTGGAAAATCATGCCGATTTCGCGGCGCGCCTGACGCAAGCCCTCGGCGTTCAGCGCCGTCAAGTCTCGTCCGGCGACGATGACGCGCCCCTCACTGGGGCGGGTGAGCAAATTGATGGTGCGCACCAGCGTGCTTTTGCCCGCGCCGCTGCGGCCGATGATGCCGAACACCTCGCCGGACGGAATGCTCAGGCTGACATCGCGCAAGGCGTCGGTCCAGCCGCGCGGTCCTGCAAAACGTTGCGAGATATGCTCAAGTTCGATCATGGAAAATGAAACGGCGGCACGAGCGACTCGCATAGGCGCTCGGCCACCGTCGATTTAATTCGTTAGCGGAGCGCAATTCTACCAAGCGCCGCGCGCCATTCGAAATAACCATTTGCGATTGGCTTATATCGCGCGGAAAGGGTTGCGCGACTAATCAGGGTTACGAAAGGAAGCGATGCGGCTTGACATGGGCCGGCCTGTCGTGCAGCACGGAGCATTCGCTATGGATTGCTCACCACACGTTGATCATCGCGGGTTGTCACCACTTCGGCGGCCGCTTTTCCAGAAACGCCTGCGTGCCTTCCAGCGCCGAGTCGTCCATCATATTGCAGGCCATGGTCTGGCCGGCCAATTGGTACGCGGCTTCAATGCCCATCTCGAGTTGCCGGTAAAACAGTCCTTTACCGGCTTCGATAGCGCTGCGCGGCTTGTTGCAGATACGCTGCGCCAGCGCGGCGACCTCACTGGCCAAGGCGTCCGGCGCCGCGACGCGATTGATCAAACCGCGATCGCAAGCCGTCGGCGCATCGATAAAATCGCCCGTCACCAGCATTTCAAAAGCCTGCTTGCGCGAAATATTGCGCGACAAGGGCACACTAGGCGTCGAGCAAAACAGTCCGAGATTGACGCCTGACACGGCGAACCGTGCATCCGAAGCCGCGACCGCAAGATCGCACATGGCCACCAGTTGACAACCCGCAGCGGTCGCAATGCCATGCACCTGGGCAATCACCGGTTGCGGCATGCGCTGTATTGTCAGCATTAGCTTGGAGCACTGCGTGAACAGCGCCTGGTAGTAAGCCTGCGACGGCTGCGCGCGCATTTCAGCCAGGTCATGGCCTGCGCAAAAGGCGCGGCCCGCACCGGCCAAGATCACCACCCGGGCAGGAGAAGCCGCCACGCTGTCGAGTGCGTGTTGCAGCTCGGTCAGCAGCGCTTGCGAGAGCGCATTCAACGCATTCGGCCGGTTCAGGGTAATGCGCACTGCACCCGCTATACCGGATACGTCCGTTTCGATCTGCAGCAACGCGTAGTCGTTATGCAGGCGCCGCGTTTGCGTTGCGGTTTGCGCTTTCGCGATCTGTTCCATTGCCGGGCTCCTCAAGCGTCTTTCGCCGGTATCGACGCGGCGAGTTTGCGCAGTTCGAATTTCTGTATCTTGCCGGTCGAGGTCTTCGGCAACTCGCAGAACTCGATCGCGCGCGGCACCTTGAAACCCGCCAGATGCAGTTTGCAATGGTCGATCAGATCTTGCGCCGTGACTTGCGCGCCGTCCTTCAGTTCGACGAACGCACACGGTGTCTCGCCCCAACGCTCGTCAGGTTTGGCAACGACCGCCACAGCGAGTACGGCCGGATGGCGATACATCACGTCTTCGACTTCGATGCTGGAGATATTCTCGCCACCGGAAATGATGATGTCCTTGCTGCGATCCTTGATTTTTAGATAGCCGTCCGGATAACACACCGCGAGATCGCCGGTATGAAACCAGCCGCCGGCAAACGCCTCTTGCGTCGCCGTGGGATTTTTCAGATAGCCCTTCATGGCGATGTTGCCGCGAAACATGATCTCCCCCATCGTTTCACCATCGGACGGCACCACCTCCATCGTGTCGGGATCGCGCACGCACACCGCATCCTGCAAGTGATAGCGCACGCCCTGCCGTGAATTCAGGCGGGCCCGCTCGCCGATCTCCAGTTGACTCCAATCGCCATGCGACGCGCACACGGCAGCAGGCCCGTAGGTTTCGGTCAAACCATAGACGTGGGTCAATTCGAAGCCCAGCCCCTCCATGCCTTCTATCATCGCTGCAGGCGGCGCCGCGCCGGCCACCATTGCGTGCACGCGGTGCGCAATGCCCTCTTTGAGCGGTGCGGGGGCATTGACGAGCAGATTATGGACAATCGGTGCCGCACAATAATGGCTGACCTGTTCACGCCGGATCAGGTCGAAAATCGTGGCCGCGTCGACCTTGCGCAGGCAGACGTTCACGCCCGCGCGCGCCGCCACCGTCCAGGGAAAGCACCAACCGTTGCAGTGAAACATCGGCAGCGTCCACAGATACACGGCGTGCTTGGGCATGTCCCACTCAAGCACGTTGCTGATCGCGTTGGTGTACGCGCCGCGATGGTGGTAGACCACCCCTTTGGGATTGCCGGTAGTGCCTGAGGTGTAGTTCAAACAAATCGCCTGCCACTCATCGGCGGGCCGCAGCCACGCGAACTCCGGGTCGCCCGCGGCAATGAAATCTTCGTATTCGATTTCACCGACGCGCGCTCCCGCGCCGTGATATTCCGGATCGTCGACATCGATTACCAAGATCGGCCGCTCCACCATCGCCAGTGCGGGCCGAATGACAGCCGCGAATTCGCGGTCGACCAGCACCGCTTTTGCCTCACCGTGATTGAGCATGAACGCGAGAGTCTGTGTGTCGAGCCGGGTATTGAGCGTGTTGAGCACCGCGCCCGACATCGGCACGCCAAAATGCGCCTCGACCATCGCCGGAATATTCGGCAGCATCACGGCCACCGTGTCGCCCACGCCTAGCCCGCGTTGCGCCAGGGCCGAAGCCAGTTGACGCGACCTTGCATACGTCTGCGCCCAGGTACGGTGTATTGCGCCATGAACCACCGCTGGGTAGTCCGGATAAACTGCCGCGCTGCGCTCGATAAAGCTCAGTGGCGTGAGGGCGACAAAGTTGGCCGGATTCCGGTCGAGTCCTTCCGCGTATAGATCGGTCATCGCAACTCCCGCACCGCATTAAGAGAACTTCAGATGTCGGCCAGCGCCTTGAGATGGGCCACCACGCTACGGCCCAGCGCCGAGAGGTTGTAGCCGCCTTCGAGGCAACTGACGATGCGTCCGTGCGCATACCGCTCGGCGAACTGTTTAAGTTGAGTGGTCAGCCACGCGTAATCGGCCTCGACCAGCGCCATGCCGCCCAAGTCGTCTTCGCGGTGAGCATCGAAACCCGCGGAGATAAACAGCATTTCCGGCCGGAATGCCTCCAGCTCCGGCAACCAGATTGTCTCGAACACCTCGCGCACCGCCGGCCCCGCCGTGCGCGCCGGCAGCGGCACGTTGATCATGTTGGGGGCGACATTCTGGGTGCCGCTGTGCGGGTAGAAGGGATGCTGGAAAAAGCTGCACATCAACACACGCGGATCGTTCGCAAACGCCGCTTCGGTGCCATTGCCATGATGAACGTCGAAGTCGATCACGGCGACGCGTTCAAGACCATGGACTTCCAGCGCATGTCGCGCCGCAATCGCTACGTTGTTGAACACGCAAAAACCCATCGCACGCCGCGGCTCGGCGTGATGGCCCGGTGGGCGCACCGCGCAAAATGCGTTGTCGAGTTCGCCCGCCAGCACCGCATCGGTGGCAGCAACCGCCGCTCCCGCGCCGCGCAGTGCAGCCCGCAGCGTGTAGGGATTCATCATGGTGTCGGGGTCGATTTCCGCCCGCCCCGATTGCGGACTGAGTTCGCGGATGAAATCGACATGCTCCTCGGAGTGCACGCGCAGCAGATCGGCGTCCTGCGCCAATGGCGCTTCGCGACGCACGAGCAGCGCGTCGATGCGGCTTGCGATCAGTTGATCTTCGATCGCCTGCAGGCGTGCCGGCGACTCAGGGTGCCATTCGCCCATGTCGTGCAACAGGCAATCCGAGTGGGTAAAGAAACCAGTAGCCATATGAGCCCCTTGCACCCGCCAGATCGACGCACGACGCCAGCTTGGCCTCATTGCATTCCGGCACCGGGATTGTCGAGCGTGTAGCGAAAAAGCATCGCCCGCACAGGAACAAATTACCGGCGCGGTCGATTGGCGATCGCGATCTCCGTTTATGTTTTATAGGTAATGCCTGATGCTATAAATTACCACAGCGCCGTCGGTTATACTGCCTCACACTCTTCTGACTAACCCGAATATGGTCCAAGCCATCGCGAATATGACCGTCACGCGTTTCTTTTCGGGGCACGCAACCGCCCGTATCCTCTTCAAACTCGCATTCGCCACGGTTCTTGCGCAAAGTGTCGCGGCGCTGGCCCAGGCGCCGGAAAATGCCCCTCCTACTTCGCCCACCACGGGACAACCCCAGGTGTTCGAAGAAGAGATCGTGCCGCAGCGTTATGTGGGTAATCCGGGCGTCGAGCGCTTTATCAACGACATGGTTGCGCGTTACGATTTCGATCCGGATGCACTGCGCAATCTGTTCGCCCGTGTCAGCTATTCGGCCAGCGCCGTCAAGCTGGTGACGCCCGCGGCCGTACCCGGGCAGAAGAACTGGCGCGCCTATGAGGCGCGGTTTATCGAGCCGATCCGGATCAATGCCGGCGTCAAGTTCTGGCGCGATAACCAAGCGACTTTGCAGCAGGTCTCCGCACAAACCGGGGTGCCGGCCAAAATCATTGTCGGGATTATCGGCGTGGAGACCATCTACGGCCGCTATATGGGTAACTTCAGGGTGCTCGATGTGCTGACTACCCTGGCGTTCAGCTATCCCGACACGCCCAATCGCGACGAACGGCAGGCCACGTTCCGCAAGAATCTCGAGGACTATCTGGTTTGGACCCGCAACGCGGGAATCGATCCCACTACGCTGATGGGCTCGTATACGGGCGCTATCGGCATCCCGCAATTTCTGCCCAGTAGCATCCTTCAGTATGCGGTGAGTTTCAGCGGCAGCGGGCCGGTCGATCTGCGCGGCAATCCGGCCGATGCGATCGCCAGTGTGGCGAATTATTTGAAACAGCAGGGCTGGGAGCCGGGACGTCCTGTGGAATGGCATCTGCGCGACGACCCCGGTAGCATTGGCATCGCGCAGGCTGCGGCCGACGGTCAAGTGACGCCGCATTGGCAGCTCAGCCAGTTGCTGCGGGCCGGGATGCTACTTGACGAGCCGAATACACGGGTTGCCGATGAACTTAGCACGCCCGTTACGGTGGTCGATTTGCCGAGCCCCGGACGCGCGACCGAATATCGGCTCGGACTGCAGAATTTTTATGTGCTGACCCGCTATAACCGCAGTTTCTTCTATGCGCAGGCGGTCTATGAGCTGGCGCAGCAGGTTGATGCGCGGATGCAGGTGCAGGCGATGTCCCCGGGCGGAGCGCCAAACTCGGTGAGCCCGCAACCGGGCGTGCCGAACACACTGCCGCCGCCGACCTATAAGGCCGCGCCGATGGGCTCGGGCGCAACCGGCGCGGGTTCTATGGGTTCGGGTTCTATGGGTTCGGGTTCAACGCGTTACGCGCCAAACGCGCCGATGCCGGCGTCCCAGTAAGGCACTCCTGAGTTGCCTGCCCACCGGGACAGGCAACTCAGGCACGTCATCCGTCAGGCCGGGAACACGCCGGTCGACAAGTAGCGATCGCCTCGGTCGCAGACGACAAAGACGATTGTCGCGTTTTCGACTTCACGCGCAACGCGCAGCGCAATTTCGCATGCGCCCGCCGAAGAGATTCCGCAGAAGATCCCTTCCACAGCCGCCATTTTCCGTGCCATCGATTCGGACGCCGACTGGCTTACGCTTTCGATGCGATCGACCCGGCTACGATCGAAAATTTTCGGCAGATAAGCTTCCGGCCATTTGCGGATGCCGGGGATACGCGACCCGTCCTCGGGCTGCGCACCGACGATCTGGATCTCCGGGTTCTGCTCTTTCAGATAATGCGATACCCCCATGATGGTACCCGTGGTGCCCATCGCCGAAACGAAGTGCGTCACCCGTCCCTCGGTTTCGCGCCAAATTTCCGGCCCGGTGCTTTCGTAGTGGGCCAGCGGATTATCGGCATTGGCAAACTGATCGAGGATGATGCCGCGCCCTTCGCGCTGCATTTGATCGGCCAGATCGCGCGCATATTCCATACCGCCCTTCACCGGCGTCAGGACGATTTCCGCGCCGTAGGCCGCCATGCTTTGACGCCGTTCGAGCGAGAGGTCCTCGGGCATGATCAGGATCATTTTGTAGCCGCGGATCGCAGCCGCCAATGCCAGCGCAATGCCGGTATTGCCGCTGGTCGCTTCAATCAGCGTATCGCCGGGTTTGATGCGGCCGCGCAATTCCGCCTGCTTGACCATCATGATCGCCGGACGGTCCTTGACCGAACCCGCCGGATTGTTGCCCTCGAGCTTGCCTAGAATCACATTGTTACGACGGCGGATTTCATCGTCAGGAATTCGCACCAGCTGCACGAGCGGCGTGTTGCCGATCGTGTCTTCGATAGTTTTATAGCTCATGGCTCACCAGGGAAACTACTACGTCGTGGGGCATCCGAAAGCACAGCGTTGTTGACTGTCGCGAGCGCAATTCGGTTGGATACTCCCGATTGTAATGCAGCGGCTGGGTGAGCGTCTTGATGCGGCAGACGCGGTGATAAACCCGATGGCTAAGCCGGTGGAAGACGCGGCGGCAGATCCAGCGGCATAAGTTGGCGGTTTGACCCGACCGCATGACCCCGGCGGCATGCCCCCGCGGCTCACGCCGCATGCAAAAAGCCCGCAGCGCGTGCTGCGGGAATCCGTCACCTGAAACGACGGCTGAAGGAGCCGGCCCCGTGCTCGACGACGTGAGGCAAGAGTCAATGGCTCATGGCTCATGGCCCATAGCCCATAGCCCATAGCCCATAGCCCATAGCCCATAGCCCATAGCCCATAGCCCATAGCCCATAGCCCATAGCCCATAGCCCACGCTGCCACAGACTAACCGGGTCTCACAGAATTATTCACGGAGTTATTTTTTGCCACCCACATTTTTACCGGCGGCACGCGCGTCGGACTCGGCAGGCGCAGCACTTTTGCCTTTGGCTGCTGCGTCTGAGGCCTCGCCGATTGCAAGGCCTTGCGCTTCGAGTTTGCTCAGCGATTTCGCACCCAGGCCTTTGACGCGGCTGGACAGGTCGTCCGCGTCCTTATAGGGACCGCGGTCGGTGCGTTCTTTGACGATGGCACGAGCCGTGGACGGCCCGATGCCTTTCAGATCCTGCAACTGCGCTTCAGTTGCAGTGTTGACATCGACAGCGGCCCAAGCGCCCCAGACAGGAACCAGCAGGGCCAATAGCACGACGATTTTTTTCAGCATGAGGACTCTCCATGAACAGGTTCGGATTTGTGCCTCGCACGCGCCTGGCAAGGCATGCGAGACAACTGAACGAGTCCTCAATGTAACGCGCAGGGTACGCCGCTTACAGCTGGCCGATCAGCCAATGTACGTAATGCTCGACGCCCTGCTCCACCGTCAGGAAAGGTGCGGTGTAGCCGGCCGCCCGCAAGTGCTGCGGATCGGCTTGAGTGAAACATTGATACTTGCCGCGCAGCGCATCCGGGAAGGGGATGTATTCGATCAGCCCCTGCTCGACCAACGCCTCGAGCGACAGCGGCGCTTTGCCCTCGGTCGCTCGCAAGGTATTGATCACGCTCTTGGCGATATCGTTGAAAGGCTGAGCACGGCCCGTACCTAAATTGAAAATACCTGAACGCTCGGGGTGATCCAGAAAGTCCAGTTTGACTTTCACGACGTCTTCGACCGAAATGAAATCGCGAGTCTGCTGACCGCGTTCATAGCCGTTGTATTCCGCGAACAACTTCACTCGTCCGTCGGCGCGAAACTGGTTGAAGTTGTGAAACGCGACCGACGCCATGCGCCCCTTGTGAGACTCGCGCGGCCCGTACACATTGAAGTAGCGAAAGCCCGCGATCTGGCTGGCGGTACCGGGCATGATGCGTCGCACACGCTGGTCGAACAGGAACTTGGAATAACCGTACACGTTCAGCGGCCGCTCGCACTCACGCTCTTCGCGGAAAACGTCCGAGCCGCCGTAGATGGCAGCCGACGACGCATACAGGAATGGCACGCGTTGGGCGAGACAAGCGTCGAGCAACTCGCTGGAATAACGATAATTGTTATCCATCATGTAGCGGCCATCGGTTTCCATCGTGTCCGAGCAAGCACCTTCGTGAAACACAGCGCGCACGGTGCCGAAGTCGCCGCGTGCGAAACGGGCGACAAATTCTGTTTTATCGAGGTAGTCGGCTATCTCGCAATCGACCAGATTGCGAAACTTGTCGGCGTGCGTCAGGTTATCGACGGCGATGACATCGCGTTCACCGCGATCGTTGAGCGCTTTGACAAGGTTGCTGCCGATAAAGCCGGCTGCGCCGGTAACGATGATAGTCATGAAACTTCCTTTATGCCGGAAACAACTCGTCATACGTGACGGTCGCCGTACCCAGCTTGCCGACAACGATCGCGCCGGCCCGATTCGCATACCCCACTGCGTCAACCAGCGCTACACCGCTCGCCAGCAGCGTCGCTACCGTCGCAATCACCGTGTCGCCAGCGCCCGAAACATCATACACTTCGCGTGCTTCGGCCGGCGCATGCAGCACGCCTTGATCGCTGTAGAGCGACATGCCCTCTTCCGAACGCGTCAACAACAAAGCGGAAAAATCGAGCTCGCGGCGCAACGCATGGATGCGCTTTTCGAGATCGGCTTCGGATTGCCAGCGCCCGATCACCTCACGCAGTTCGGTACGGTTCGGCGTAATCAGCGATGCGCCCCGATAACGCTCCCAATCGTCGCCCTTCGGGTCGACCAGCACGGTTTTGCCGGCGCCGCGCGCGCTTTCGATCATGCGCGTCACATGCGTCAACCCGCCTTTGGCGTAATCGGATAGCAGAATCACGTCGTAGTCGGGCAGCAAACCGTCGAAATGGGCGAGACCGGCCAACAATACTTCGTGATTGGGCGTGTTCTCGAAATCGAGGCGCAACAACTGCTGCTGCCGCGACAGCACGCGCAACTTGATCGTGGTGGGCAGGTTCGGATCACGCTGCAGATGCGCCTTGACCTGGCTTTCCTGCAGCAGCTCGACAATGCGTTGCCCTGGTTCGTCCACGCCCACGACGCATAACAGCCCCGCGTGCGCGCCGAGCGCCGCCACATTGCATGCCACATTGGCTGCGCCACCAAGCCGCTCCTCCGTGCGCTGCACATGTACGACCGGAACCGGCGCTTCGGGCGAAATACGGTTGACGTCGCCGAACCAGTAACGGTCCAGCATCACATCGCCGACGATCAACACGCGAGCCGCGGCAAGCTGCGCACGCGGCACGACCGGCACACCGGGCACACCCGGCAAAAGGCTGGCGACACTCATGCCGGAGCTCCGGCACCTTCAACGTTGGCGCGGCCAATCGCATAATATTCAACGCCCAACTCGGTCATCGCAGCCGGCTCGTAAAGGTTGCGTCCATCGAATATCAGAGGCGTGTTCAGTTTCTGTTTGAGCAATACGAAGTCGGGGCTCTTGAACGCCTTCCATTCGGTGACAATCACCAGCGCATCGGCACCATCGAGCGCTTCCATCTGCGTTTTCGCAAACCGCAAGCGAGCTTGTTGCTCGGGCCGATCCTGCAAATCCAACTCGAAGACGCGCCGCGCTTCATTCAGCGCAACCGGATCGTAGGCACTCACCGAAGCGCCGCATTCGAGCAACGCGGCGATCAGCGGCCGACTTGGCGCTTCGCGCATATCGTCAGTATTGGGCTTGAATGCGAGACCCCAAACCGCAAAGTGCCGCCCCGTCAGATCGGTGCCCAAGCGGCGCTTGATCTTGTCCACCAACACCTTCTTTTGCGCATCGTTGACGGCTTCGACCGCGTGCAAAATATGCAGATGCTGGTCGTACTCGCTCGCCGTGCGCACCAGCGCCTGGACATCTTTGGGGAAACAGGAGCCGCCGTAGCCGCAGCCGGCATACAGAAAGTCGTAGCCGATGCGCGGATCCGAGCCGATACCGCGACGTACCGCTTCGATATCGGCCCCTACGCGGTCAGCCAGATTGGCCATTTCGTTCATGAACGAAATGCGCGTCGCCAGCATCGCGTTGGCCGCGTACTTGGTGAATTCGGCCGAACGGACATCCATGTACATCGTGCGTTCGTGATTGCGGTTGAACGGTGCGTAGAGCCGTTTCATTTTTTCGCGTGCCAGTTGACCGAGTTCGTCCTCGTCGCAACCAAGCACGATCCGGTCCGGACGCATGAAATCGTCGACAGCCGCGCCTTCCTTCAGAAACTCCGGATTGGAAACCACCGAAAACACGTGGCTCGCGCCGCGCTGCTTGAGCTCGTCGGCGATTGCCGCGGTAACGCGCCCCGCCGTGCCGACCGGCACGGTCGATTTATCGACGATGACCTTGGTGCCGCTCATGTGGCGGCCGATATTGCGGGCGGCCGCCAACACGTATTGCAGGTCCGCCGAACCATCTTCATCGGGCGGCGTGCCTACGGCGATGAATTGCACCTCACCGTGGGCAACACTGGCGGCGACATCGGTAGAAAATTGAATTCGCCCAGCGGCACGGTTGCGGATAATGATTTCCTGCAAGCCCGGCTCATGGATAGGCACACCGCCGTTGTTCAGAATCTCGATCTTGTGCGGATCGACATCCAGACAAAATACGTCGTTACCGAGCTCGGCAAGGCAAGCGCCTGTGACCAGACCCACATAACCCGTGCCAATGATGGTGATTTTCATATAAATTCAGCTTGAAGAAAAACGTGATTTTAAACCGTCGCGGTGACTTTTCAGGCGACGTTCGCAATCGGCTCGACCCGCCGCGGCGCGTAGGTTTCCCAGCCGCTGCAACCCGGGCATTGCCAGTAAAACAGCCGAGCCCTGAAACCGCAGCTTTGGCAGGTATAGCGCGGTAGATTCTTGGTCCGTTGAAATACCAGGTTACGCATCAGTTCGAGCTCCGAGCGGAGCGGCTCTTCGGCATGCGCGATTTGAGCGTCGAACAACCGGATCATGCCCGCAGCGGTCGGCGACTTTTGCATCTGCGTACGCGCGAGCCTATGCGCGGCGTCGCTGCCGTGCAATGCCGACACATACTTGAACGCCACATCCAGCAGATCCGTGGAAGGATATCGATCGATATAGTCTGCGAGCATTTTAGCCCCGTCAGCCTCGCGCCCGATCGCCTGGTAACTTTGCATGATGCGCTCGGCCACCAGCGGCAGATATTGCGGGTTTTGCTGCTCGACGCGTTCCCAATACGCGAGCGCCGCCGTATGGTCGCCTGCGGCCTGCTCGACTTCGCCCAGCAGGATGGTGGCACGCACATTGCCGCTATTGGCTTTGAGCGCGCGGCCGAGTTCGGTGCGAGCCTGATCGGGCTGTTTGGCCTGTAGTGCCTCTTGTGCAAGCTCGCAATAAAACTGTGCGATTTCCTTGCCGTAGGACTGCACGCCCGCATTTTGGAGGTCGGTCGCCGAGCTAATGGCCCGGCGCCAGTCTTTCTCGATCTCGAAAATTGTCAGCAAGGCGCGTTGCGCACCCACCGCGTAAAGCCCAACGCTGATTTCCTTGAACGTTTCTTCCGCACGGTCCAGCAATCCGGCCTTGAGAAAATCCTGGCCCAATTCATAGAGCGCGTGATCGCGTTCGTTGGTGGGAAGATCGGCGCGTTTGAGTAAATTCTGATGGACCCGGATTGCGCGTTCCGTTTCACCGCGTCGGCGAAACAGATTGCCCAATGCGAAATGCAGTTCGGTCGTTTCAGGGTCGAGCTTGACCACTTCGATAAAAGCATCAATGGCTTTATCGGGCTGCTCGTTGAGCAGGAAGTTAAGGCCGCGAAAATAGGAGCGCGGGAGATTGGCGCTTTCCGACAGCAGATTCTTCAAATCGAAGCGCGCGGCCATCCAGCCTAGGCCGAAAATAACGGGGATAAGAAGCAGCCACCAGTAATCTAGATCCATGAATGCTTGAGCAGCCCGTACGCGTGCGCGAGATCCAATTCAATCGCTGGCGCACTGCCGGGCATGGCTTGGTAGAACATCGGTTAATAAGATTCAACGCAGATTCAACGCGGACTCAGCGCGGACCTCACGCGCGAACTTCGTGCGCGAGCCCTCGGGCACTCACATTAACGGCGGCTGTTGATCGGGAACCACGACCGTCGTGCGCGTCTTCTTCAATTCACGCTTCAGACGTCCGTTTTCCATCTTGTGACGAAACAACGCGGGGGCAGCAGACAGCAATCCCGCAAGCAAACCCGCCGCGAAGAACGCGAACCCAATAAGAATCAGCGGCGCAATCCACACGTGCCCCAAAAACAGATTCAGCGTCGCATCTTGGGTGTTGTTAAGCGCTAGCACCAACAACACCAGAAGCACCAGAATTCGGATCAGCCAGACGAAAAACCTCATGCTCGAGACTCCGTAGTTGCCCATGGGGACGAATGGGGAATCGTATGCGCATGACACCAAGCGCGCCTAGAAAGGCTAAAGGGGCTTTGTGCGACGCCCTTCTACAGACCCTCTATTGTAAAGGAAAGGACTGCTATTTCCCGAGACAGCCACACGAGCGGCAGAATCCACAAATAAAAAAAGCGCCCGCTGGCGCTTTTTTCTTTCAACAAGATACAGCGTGACATCCTAGGACGTCAGCCCGCTTCACGTATCGTCGCTCACGCTATCCGGTTTCAATGGCTCGCCTGCCCGCCGATCGACGCGTTCACGCAACTCCTTACCCGGCTTGAAATGCGGCACGAATTTCTCCGGCACCAGCACTTTCTCGCCCGATTTCGGGTTGCGCCCAACACGCGAAGGACGGCGGTTCAGCCCAAAGCTGCCGAAACCGCGAATCTCGATACGATGGCCTCGGGCAAGTGCCTCGGACATCGCGTCGAGCATCGTCTTCACCGCGAAATCCGCGTCCTTGAGGACAAGTTGCGGAAATCGCGTTGCCAGATGAGCGACCAATTCGGATTTGGTCATAGATCGCGCGCCAGCGAGCCGGTCTTACTGGCTCTGCCCGTCCAACTTGGCCTTCAACAGCGCGCCAAGATTGGTCGTACCGCTGGCTGCCGAGCTGTCCGATTGCAGTTTCTGCATCGCCGACTGCGTCTCTACCGCATCTTTTGCCTTGATCGACAGGTTGATACCGCGCGATTTGCGATCGATGTTGATGATCACAGCATTCACGGTTTCGCCTTCTTTCAGGACGTTGCGAGCATCTTCGACGCGGTCGTTGTTGATTTCCGACGCGCGCAGATAACCTTCCACTTCGCCCGACAGAACAATCACAGCGCCCTTCGCATCTACCGTCTTGACGGTGCCGGTCACATGCGCGCCCTTGTCGTTCATTGCAACGTAGTTGCTGAACGGATCGCCATCGAGCTGCTTGATACCGAGCGAAATACGCTCTTTCTCGACGTCGATGCCAAGCACGATGGCTTCGACTTCGTCGCCCTTCTTGTATTTGCGAACCGCTTCTTCGCCGGTTTCCGTCCACGACAAGTCGGACAGGTGAACCAGGCCGTCGATGCCGCCCGGCAGGCCGATGAACACGCCGAAATCGGTGATCGACTTGATCCCGCCCGACAGCTTATCGCCCTTCTTGTAGTTGCGGCTGAAGTCGTCCCATGGGTTCGGCTTGCACTGCTTCATGCCCAGGCTGATACGACGACGGTCTTCGTCGATTTCCAGAACCATGACTTCGACTTCGTCGCCGAGCTGAACCACTTTGCTCGGGGCAACGTTCTTGTTGGTCCAGTCCATTTCAGACACGTGCACGAGACCTTCGATGCCCGATTCGACTTCAACGAATGCGCCGTAGTCCGTGATATTGGTGATCTTGCCGAACAGGCGCGTGCCCGACGGGTAACGGCGCGAAATGCCTTCCCACGGATCGTCGCCCAGCTGCTTGATACCCAGCGAGACGCGGTTCTTTTCCTGGTCGAACTTGAGGATCTTCGCGGTAACTTCCTGGCCCACCGTGAGCACTTCGCTCGGGTGACGCACACGACGCCATGCGATGTCGGTGATGTGCAGCAAGCCGTCGATGCCGCCGAGGTCAACGAATGCGCCGTAGTCGGTGATGTTCTTGACCACGCCTTCAACGATTGCGCCTTCCTTCAGCGTTTCGAGCAACTTGGCGCGCTCTTCACCCTGAGTCGCTTCAATCACGGCACGACGCGACAGCACAACGTTGTTGCGCTTGCGGTCGAGCTTGATGACGCGGAATTCGAGGGTTTTGCCTTCGTACGGGGTGGTGTCCTTAACCGGACGCGTATCGACCAGCGAACCGGGCAAGAATGCACGGATGCCGTTGACCATGACGGTCATGCCGCCCTTAACCTTACCCGTGATCGTGCCGGTAACGAGTTCGTTGTTATCGAGCGCTTTTTCCAGCGACAGCCACGAAGCGAGACGCTTCGCTTTGTCACGCGACAAAATCGTGTCGCCATAGCCGTTTTCCAGCGCATCGATGGCAACCGACACGAAGTCGCCAGCTTGCACCTCAACTTCACCCGCGTCGTTCAGGAATTCTTCGAGCGGAATATAAGCTTCGGATTTCAGTCCCGCATTCACGACCACGAAATTGTGGTCGACACGCACGACTTCGGCGGAAATAACTTCGCCTGCGCGCATGTCTTGGCGGGACAACGACTCTTCGAAAAGAGCCGCAAAAGATTCGGTATTCGGAGTAGAGGTTTGAAGGTCGGACATAAAGATCGAAAGTTGTACGTCAGGAGCGCCTGCTAATGGCTGGAAGGCCGTAACACTCACTGTCATACGGGGTTAAGGGTTAAAAACACATTCCGCACGCACGACCAGGCGGAACACTACGGGTACGGCAACAGGTACTGACTGCTTATTTACGGCTTATGGTGTATCCCATGCCCACGGGTCAACGCTTCAAACCAGCCGATCACGGTAATGACGGCTTCATCGACTGACAGCGCCGATGTATCGAGCGTAATGGCGTCGTGCGCGGGCTTCAAGGGAGCGGTTGTGCGGCTGCTGTCGCGCGCATCGCGTTCCCGCAAATCCTTGAGCAGGTTTTCAATATTAGCAGAAAAACCTTTTCCGATCAATTGCTTATACCGCCTCTCGGCACGTGCCTCGGGGCTCGCGGTCAGAAATACCTTGAGTGTCGCGTCGGGGAAGATCACCGTGCCCATGTCCCGCCCGTCGGCCACCAGCCCGGGTTCGGCACGAAAAGCCCTTTGCCGGGCCACCAGTGCGGCTCGCACCGGGCCGTGCACCGCCAGCGCCGAAGCGCGGTTGCCGATGGCCTCGGCACGGATTTCGTGCGCAACGTCGTGGCCCTCGAGCAACACCGCATCGCCCCGGAACGCGATTTGCAGATTCCCGGCCACCTCGGCTAGCGCATCGATTTGCTCAATGGCGATGTGATGCCGCGTGCTCGCTAACGCGGTCAGTCGGTAAAGCGCACCGCTGTCCAGGTAGTGGAACCCTAATTCATCGGCGACTCGCTGGGCCACCGTGCCTTTTCCCGACGCGCTAGGACCGTCGATGGTGACGACTGGCGCGGGGGTGGTGGCTGAGTAGTGAGTGACCACGCTCATAGCGAACCCTGAGCTGAGCCGGCGATCGTCAAAAAGCGCTCGAAATAGTCTGGAAACGTCTTGGCGACGCAGCTCGGGTCGTTGATCGTGATCGACACGCCGCCCAAGCTGGCGAGCGAGAAGCACATCGCCATGCGGTGGTCGTCGTAAGTATCGATGGCGGCGCCGCCCAGCAACACGGCGGGAGGCGTGACCCGCAGATAGTCGGCGCCCTCCTCGATGTGCGCGCCGAGCTTGCGCAATTCGGTGGCCATCGCGGCGATCCGGTCGGTTTCCTTGACTCGCCAGCTGGCGATGTTGCGCAACGTCGTGGTGCCGTCGGCGAACAGGCCGGCAATCGCCAAGGTCATCGCGGCATCCGGAATCAGATTGCAATCGAGATCGAGCGCGGTCAATCGGCCGGTTTCGCGATCGACACCACGCACTTCGATCCAGTTCTCGCCCATCATCACGTTGGCGCCCATTTGGTTCAGCGCCTCGGCAAACTTCACGTCACCCTGGATGCTGCTGCGCCCCACCCCTTCGACCCGCACCGGGCCGCCGCCGATAGCGCCGGCGGCGAGAAAATATGACGCAGAAGAAGCGTCACCTTCGATCGAAAAACGGCCCGGCGTATGGTAATGGGCGCCCGCGGGCACCTGGAAACGGGCCCAGCCGTCACGTTTCACCTCGACCCCGAACCGCTCCATCAAGCGGATCGTGATTTCGACGTAAGGCTTGGAGATCAATTCGCCTTCGATCTCGATCGTCGCACCGTTCGCGGCAACCAGCGGCAGCGCCATCAAAAGCGCCGTCAAAAACTGACTGGATACGTCGCCACGTACACGTAGCGGGCGTTCGACGGCGAGTTGCGCCGGATGAATGGCCAGCGGCGGAAAGCCCGTCTGGCCTAAATAGTCGATATGGGCGCCCACTTGGCGAAGGCCGTGGACCAGATCGCCAATCGGCCGTTCATGCATGCGCGACACGCCGGACACCCTGTATTCGCCGCCGCTCATCGCCAATGCGGCCGTGAGCGGGCGCACGGCTGTGCCAGCATTACCCAGGAACAGATCGGCCGCTTTGACCGGAAACACGCCGCCCACGCCGCTGACGCGGTATTGCTCGCCGTCCTGTACCCGGTCCCGCACCCAGTTCACGCCCAACGCCTTCAACGCATCGAGCATGACGCGCGTGTCGTCCGACTCCAGAAGGTTATCGATTACCGTCGTACCGTCCGCCAGGGCGGCCAGCAAAAGCACGCGGTTGGAAATGCTTTTCGAGCCGGGCAGACGAACCACGCCAGCGGCACGATCGAACGGTCCTAAATCCAGTGTTTTCATTGAGCTATCGATCGTTATTCTGAAAATTTGTCGCCGGTGTCGGAACGTGGCTTGGTAACGCCAGCCGCGGATAAAGGCTCAGTAGAGACCGCGCTTGAACCGGATGCGAAACCTGCACCTGAATCCGCGCTTGAACTCGCTATACCGCCCGCAGCGGCGCCGGAAGCGGCCTGGCGCTCGCCCCAGGAGGAACGTGCGGCGCTGGCGCGCGCGAACAACGCGTTCATTGCGCCCTCGTCCCCTGCTGCAATCAAGCCCCGCAGTTCATCGAGCACCGTGCGGTAGCCGTCGATTTCCTCAAGCAGTGCAACGCGGTTCGCCAACGAGATATCCCGCCACATTTCAGGGCTGGCCGCGGCAATCCGGGTGAAATCGCGAAATCCGCTGCCCGCATAATTCAACCTATGCGCGGAGTCGGCACTACGCAAGATATGTTCGAGAAAACTGAACGCCAGCATATGAGGCAGATGGCTGACCGTAGCAAAAACCGCGTCATGCTCAGCCGCGCCCATCTGTGCAACGTTTGCGCCGGCAGCCGTCCACATGGCGGCAACACTCGCGATGGAGGCTGCAGCGTTCTCGGGCAACGGGCACAACACGACATTGCGCCCAACGTATAAATCGGCGAGCGCGGCGTCCACACCGCTCGCCTCGCGGCCCGCGATAGGATGAGCCGGCACGAATTGGCCGACCTTGGCCCCGAGAGCCAGACGCGCAGCGGCGACGGCGTCCGATTTGGTGCTGCCGACATCGGTCACGATGGTGTGCGGCGCCAGCCACGGCGCCAGACCCTGCAGCAGTGGCAACGTCTGTGCGACCGGGGCCGCACAAATGATGCAGTCTGCGCCCGTGGCTGCGGCCCTGAACACGTCAGGATCATTCAGCGCCAGGGCCTCGTCGATCACACCCAACTCCCGCGCTCGGGCAAGCGACGTCGCCGTGCGTCCGACCCCGACCACCGTGCCCGTCCACCCCGCGCGCCGCAAAGCCAGCGCCAGCGAGCCGCCGATCAGGCCGACCCCGAAAATGACTATTTTGTTGAAAGAGATAGTCTGCACAGTCGGGCCTTATTCAGCCCGGGGGTACGAACCCAGGATCTTGATAAAGGCGGCGGTGTGTTCGAGTTCAGCCAATGCAGCGACCAGCGGCGAATTGTCCCGGTGCCCTTCGAGGTCGATGTAAAAATAATAGTCCCACGTGCCGCTGCGGGCGGGACGCGACTCAAAGCGCGTCATCGACACGCCATGTCGGGCCAATGGCTCGAGCATGCGGAACAACGCACCCGGCTCGTTCTTGACCGACAAGATCAGCGAAGTCTGATCCCGCCCGCTGGGTGCTGTAGGCACGCCGCCAATCACCACAAAACGGGTGCGATTGTGCGGGTCGTCCTGGACCATGGGATAGGCAATCTGCAAACCATAACGAGACGCAGCATGTTCACCCGCCAACGCGGCGATCGTCGCATCGCCCGCAGCGAGCCGTGCCGCCTCCGCGTTGCTCGAAACCGCGCGGCGTTCGAGTTGCGGCGCGTGCGTCGTCAGCCAGCCCTGGCACTGCGCGAGTGCTTGCGCGTGCGCGCAGACCGTGGTGACGCCATCGAGCGTGCCGTTCAAGGTCATCAGGTTGTGTTGGATCGGCAGCGCCACCTCGCCCGAAATCGTCAGTGGCGATTGCAGCAGCAAGTCCAAGGTGCGCGAGACCGCGCCTTCGGTGGAGTTTTCTACTGGCACCACACCAAAATCTGCGGCTCCTGCATCGACCGCACGGAATACTTCGTCAATCGACGGACAAGGCACACCTTGGGTGGAATGGCCAAAATGCGCACGCATCGCAAGTTCGCTGTACGTGCCCTCCGGCCCCAGGAATGCCGCGCTGAGGTTTTTCTCGAGCGAGCGGCTGGCCGCCATGATTTCGCGCCAGATCATTGCGATATGGTCGTCGCGTAATGGTCCGCGGCTCGCGTTCTGCAGGCCGGCAATCACCTGCAGTTCGCGTTCCGGGCGAAAAACCGGCGCGTTCAGATGTTTTTTGACTTCGCCCACTTCCAGCGCCACTGCGGCGCGCTGGTTCAGCAAAGCAAGCAACTGCGCGTCCAGCGCATCAATGCGCGCGCGCAAAGGCAGCAACTTCTGGTTGAGCTCGGCATCCGCCGCAGCGGACAGCTCGGATTTAGGTTCTTGGTTCATGCAGTCGTCAAAAAAAGGATGGCGGGGCCACGTTACGCGTGGCGTTGCTCGAATTCCTTCATGTAATCGACCAGCGCTTTAACGCCTTCGATGGGCACCGCGTTATAGATCGATGCCCGCATGCCGCCGACGGACTTATGGCCCTTCAGCTGCAACAACCCGTGCGCTTGCGCGCCGGTAAGAAACTCGGTATTCCGGCTTTCGTCAGCCAGATAAAACGGTACATTCATGCGTGAGCGGAACGGCCGCGCCACGCGATTGATATAAAAATCGCTCGCGTCGATCGCGTCATACAACAAGGTCGCTTTTGCGACGTTGATGCGCTCCATTTCCGCCAAACCGCCCAATTGCTTGAGCCATTTGAATACTAGGCCAGCAATATAAATTGGAAATGTCGGTGCGGTGTTGTACAGGGAATTATTCTGGGCTACGGTGCGCCACTCGAACGCGCTGGGGCAAATCGGCAGCGCGCGATCGAGCATATCGTCACGCACGATCACGACGGTCAAGCCGGCGATCCCCGCGTTTTTCTGCGCGCCGCCATAGAGCGCGCCAAATTGCGTCACGTCCATCGGACGCGACAGCAGGTGCGAAGACACATCCGAGACCAGCGGAATCGCGCCAAAGTCCGGAATCTCGAACATCTCGACACCGCTCACGGTCTCGTTGGAACAGATGTGGACGTAGGCCGGGTCGGTGGACAATCGCCACTGATCGAACGCCGGGACATGCGTGTAGTTGCCTTCGGTCGACGCGGCGATGTTCACGCGTGTGTAGCGAGCGGCCTCTTTGGCCGACTTCTCCGACCACGAGCCCGTGACAACATAATCGGCAGTGTCGTGCTTGCCGAGCAGATTCATCGGCACCAGCGCGTTTTCGGCCAGCGCGCCGCCTTGCATGAATAAAATACGATAGTTAGCCGGAACCTGCAGCAGTTCGCGCAGATCGGCCAGCGCCGTCTCGTGAATCTCGGTGAACTCACGACCGCGATGGCTCATTTCCATCACGCTCATCCCACAGCCGCGCCAATCGAGCATTTCTTCGGCAGCCTGCTGCAATACTTCCACCGGCACGGCAGCCGGACCAGGTGAAAAATTGAACGCGCGCATGGGTTCTCCGCGTAAAGTCTTTTGAAAAAAACGAAACGCCGGCTGGTTGCGCCGGCGTTTTTTTATAATCGTGGCGAACTGCGTGCCGCCAAAGCAGCTCAGCCGCGATGCAGCTCACCGATTATTGCATCTGCTGAACTGCTGTGCTTGATACGGTACCCGCCGAACCGCGACGAGTACCCAAGCGCCAATTACTTGGCCGGCTTGACGTCAGCCACTTCCTTGTCAGCTTCTGCACGCGTCGATTGAATCGATTGCGGCATGTAACGTTGCATCAAACCGTTCACGATATCGCGGCCAACCTGGTCTTGAACCTGGATGAACTTGCGGCCGGTCGTGCTGCGATAGAACGCCGTCAGATCCTTGATTTCAGCCGTGGTGTAGTACTTGCCGTAGGCGTCGTACTGAGCCTGAATCGCGTCCTTGTGGAATTGATCCGATTGGAACACGGTACCCGCATCGTTCACCAGCTTGGGCACGGTGTTCTTCTGCAGCGCCGGCACCGAAGCTTGCTTCTGCTTGTCGGTGAGCGTCTTGTTTTCGGTCAATGCATCCGACAGGATCGCCGGCACCAATTGCTTGGCTTGCACTTGTGCGCTATTAGCAATGGCGCCCACCAGCTTGTCCGCGTCGATCGAGGTCAGCAGATCCTTGATGGCGGCTTGCTTGTCCGAATCCATCGGGCCGGCGGCAACCGGAGCCGACTGATCGGTCAGAGCTTGTGCCATAGCCAGGGTCGGTACGAACAGCGCCAGCATCATCCATTGTTTAAATCGTGTTTGCATCTTCGCTCCAAGAGAAATCAGTTCAACATCCACCGCAAATTCACGCTGTGCGGTTGCGTGCGGCGACCATTTTAAGGGATATGTTTCGTTTCGGATGCATCGCCGACGTCCAAGCTCATTTAAGTGCTCGAGCGCCGGTTACCGATGCTTACCGCCTAATCTGCTATCCGTCTGTGTTACTCGGCATCCTTCGACGCGTCGGGTGAATCAGGTGCATCGGAAGCATCCGGTGCATCGGTTGCCGCTGATGTGTCGGCCGCCGGAGTAGCCGGCGCGCCGGATTCATCATCCGCCTCACCTTCGACATCGATTTCGGCCTCAGTCTCGGCTACACGCTGCAAGCCGGACAACTTGGTGCCTTCGTCGAGGCTGATGAGTGTAACACCTTGAGTCGCTCGACCCATCTCGCGGATCTCTGAAACCCGGGTGCGAATCAGCACACCAGCCGTGGTAATCAACATGATCTCGCCTTCCGGCTCGACCAGCGTTGCCGCCACCACTTTACCGTTACGCTCTGAGGTCTGAATCGCAATCATGCCCTTGGTGCCACGCCCATGACGCGTGTACTCGGTGATCGGAGTGCGCTTGCCATAACCGTTTTCCGTCGCCGTGAGCACCGATTGCTGTTCGCTTTCGGCAACGAGCAGTGCAATCACCTGCTGCCCCTCTTCGAGCTGCATGCCACGCACGCCGCGCGCTTCACGACCCATCGGGCGGACGTCGTTTTCATCGAAACGCACCGCTTTGCCGGAATCGGAGAACAACATGACATCGTGCTTGCCATCGGTAATGGCGGCACCGATCAGGAAATCGCCTTCGTCCAGGCCCACCGCGATAATACCTTTCTTGAGCGGCCGGCTAAAGGCTTCCAGCGGGGTTTTCTTCACGGTGCCCAGCGAGGTCGCCATGAAAATGTACTTGTCCGCCGAGAACTCGCGCACCGGAAGCACCACCGTGATCTTCTCGCCGTCCTGCAGCGGGAACATGTTCACGATCGGGCGGCCACGCGAGTTGCGCGAACCCTGTGGCACTTCGTATACCTTGATCCAGTAAACCCTGCCGCGATTGGAGAAGCACAAGATGTAATCGTGGGTATTGGCCACGAACAACGTCTCGATCCAGTCGTCTTCCTTCATCGAAATCGCCTGCTTGCCGCGTCCACCACGCTTTTGGGCGCGATATTCGGAAAGCGGCTGCGATTTCACATAGCCGGCATGCGACATCGTCACGACCATATCCTGCGGCGTGATCAAGTCTTCGGTATTCAGCTCGGTAGCGTTCATTTCGACGCGCGAACGACGTGCGTCGCCGAACTCTTCCTTGATCGCGGCAAGCTCGTCGCCGATGATCACTTTGATCCGCTCCGGACGCGCGAGGATATCGAGCAAATCGGCGATCTGCGACATCACTTCGCGATACTCGGTCACGATCTTGTCTTGCTCGAGGCCGGTCAAACGCTGCAAGCGCATCTGCAGAATTTCCTGCGCCTGGGTGTCGGACAAGCGGTACAAGCCGTCGGGCTGCATGCCGAACTGCGCGTTCAAGCCATCCGGACGATAGGCCGCGTAGCCATCCGGGGTATCGCCACTGGCACGCGCCAACATGTCGCGCACGGTCTGCGAATCCCACGAATGGGTCATCAACTCCTGCTTCGCCAGCGGCGGCGTCGGAGCCGCCTTGATGATGGCGATGAATTCGTCGATATTGGCCAGCGCCACGGCCAGCCCTTCGAGCACGTGACCGCGTTCGCGCGCCTTGCGCAGCTCGAACACGGTACGCCGCGTGATCACTTCGCGACGGTGCGACAGGAAGCATTCGAGCATCTGCTTCAAGTTCAGCAGCTTCGGCTGGCCGTCGACCAGCGCGACCATGTTCATGCCGAACGTGTCCTGCAACTGCGTGTTCTTGTACAGATTGTTCAGGATCACTTCCGGCACTTCGCCGCGCTTGAGCTCAATCACGACACGCATGCCGCTCTTGTCGGACTCGTCACGGATGTCGGAAATGCCCTCGATCTTCTTCTCGTTGACCAGCTCGGCAATGCGCTCCAGCAGCGAGCGCTTGTTCACCTGGTACGGCAGCTCGTCGACGATGATCGCGTTGCGCTGGCCGCGATCGATTTCTTCGAAGTGGGTCGTGGCACGCATCACCACCCGGCCACGGCCGGTGCGATAGCCTTCGCGCACGCCGGCAATGCCGTAGATAATGCCGGCCGTCGGGAAATCGGGCGCCGGAATGATCTCGATCAACTCGTCGATCGTCGCTTCCGGGTGATTCAGTACGTACTGACACCCGTCGATGACTTCGTTGAGGTTGTGTGGCGGAATATTGGTGGCCATGCCGACCGCGATACCCGAGGACCCGTTGATCAACAGGTTGGGCAGCCGCGCAGGCATGATCAGCGGTTCGTGCTCGCTGCCGTCGTAGTTGGGCCCGAAATCGACCGTTTCCTTGTCGAGGTCGGCCAGCAACTCGTGGCCAATCTTGGCCATGCGGATTTCGGTATAACGCATTGCCGCCGCGTTATCGCCGTCCACCGAGCCGAAATTGCCCTGCCCGTCGACCAGCATGTAGCGCAATGAGAAATTCTGCGCCATGCGGACAATCGTGTCGTACACGGCGGTGTCGCCGTGCGGGTGATATTTACCGATCACGTCGCCGACGATACGCGCGGATTTCTTATAAGCGCGGTTCCAGTCGTTATTGAGCTCATGCATTGCGAACAACACACGCCGGTGAACTGGCTTGAGACCGTCGCGCACATCAGGCAGCGCGCGCCCCACGATCACGCTCATCGCGTAATCGAGATAGGAGCGGCGCATTTCCTCCTCTAGGGAGATGGGCAGTGTCTCTTTTGCGAATTGATCCATTATCCGTATCTATGAACGGGCTGGCACGATAGGCCAACCACAGGCGAGCATCTCTGCGATTTTAACACGCGGCCCACTTTCGCCCTGAGCTTACTGATGGGTAACTTTTCTCATGGCTCAAGAACGCCTTGAATTGGACATACATCCCGTGTACATTGGCGCTCGGCAAGCATTGGGAGTCCATGGCGCGCTATTGTTGCAGTAGCGCCACAGTTGACTTGTGCTCTTGATGATTGAGGGAGAAATTTATCGTCCGAATTAAGCTCTATGGCAAAATGCGCTGCAGAAGTTCGACTTCTTTCGAAGTGTAGTCAGCGCTTAATCGCCGTGGCGGCAATGTTACACTTCGAGCGACGTAAAACTTGGGTTCGTCAATAAGGTTCGCAGTAATTCTGCGGTATTCTCAATTCGAGAGGAGAAATATGAATAAACTTTCAAAGCTCGCGTTCGTTGCAGCTACCGCGGTTATGGCTGCATCCGCATCGGCTGCGCCGGTTGCTGCGTCGAAGCAAGCAACGAATGACAACTGGGTGAACGGCACGGCTGAATGGGTGTGGAAGAACGGCACGGACGAACTCTGCTGGCGCAATGGCTTCTGGACCCCGGCAACCGCGAACGCCAAGTGTGACGGCGCGCTGGTAGCCCAGGCTCCGGCAGCACCGGCACCCGCACCGGCTCCGGCTCCGATGATCAGCAGCCAAAAGATCACGTTCCAAGCTGATGCACTGTTCGATTTCGACAAAGCTGTCCTGAAGCCGGAAGGCAAAGCCAAGCTGAGCGATCTGGCCGCCAAGATCAAGAGTGTGAATCTGGAAGTCGTCGTTGCAACCGGCTACACCGACAAAATCGGTTCGGACAAGTACAACGATCGTCTGTCGCTGCGTCGCGCTCAAGCTGTGAAGGCATACTTGGTATCGCAAGGCATCGAAGCCAACCGTGTTTATACGGAAGGCAAGGGCAAGCGTAACCCGGTCGTGACGGATTGCATGCAGAAGAACCGTAAGGCTCTGATTTCCTGCTTGGCACCGAACCGCCGCGTGGAAGTTGAAGTGGTTGGCACTGCAGCCCAGTAATTCGGGTTCCAGTTGCACAAAAGCCCTGCATAAGCAGGGCTTTTTTTATGGCTTTGCCGCTATGAACAAACCGCCCCCGTCTTTCCGCCGCCTCTAGCTCTTCTCTTGCGCGCGCCCTGCTAAAAAGTCGACTGCCCTGCCATCCGGCCGGCTCCCCGATATACTCTGCCTGTACCCATTTACGATATAGCGCCATCAATGACGAACGCCGATCCGCACGAACTTCAGAAATTCAGCGAGCTTGCCCATCGCTGGTGGGACCCGCAAGCTGAATTCAAGCCGCTGCACGAGCTCAATCCGATACGGCTGAGCTGGATTGATTCGCACGCCCCCCTCGCCGGTAAGAAGGTTCTGGACGTAGGGTGTGGCGGCGGCATTTTGACCGAGTCCATGGCTAAACTGGGTGCGCACGCGAAAGGCATCGATCTGTCCAGCAAAGCGCTCGGCGTCGCCGATCTGCATAGCCTGGAAACGGGTGTTAACGTCAGTTATGAGGAAATCTCGGCTGAGGCGCTGGCGGATCGCGAGCCGGGTAGCTATGACGTGGTGACCTGCATGGAGATGCTTGAACACGTGCCGAATCCGGCTATTACCGTGGCCGCCTGCGCCAAGTTGCTCAAACCGGGAGGGACGGTATTCTTCTCGACCCTGAATCGCAACATGAAGGCCTATCTGTTTGCTGTTATCGGGGCGGAATATATCGCCAAGCTGCTGCCCAGGGGCACGCACGATTACGCGCGGTTTATCCGTCCGTCGGAATTGGCCGGGTTCGTGCGCGCGGCGGGCCTCGATGCTCATCAATTCAAAGGCGTGGTCTATAACCCGTTAAACCAGCAGTTTTCGCTGTCGGACGATACCAGTATCAATTACATGCTGGTGTGCACCCGCCCTGCCTGATCGACACTCTATCTACTAAGAAAAGAAGCGCCTGTGACTTTTACTGAATCTCGGCTGCCCGATACCTTGCGGGCGGTCCTCTTCGACCTGGACGGCACTCTCGCCGACACCGCTCCCGACCTTGCTGCTGCGGCTAATAAGATGCGCGTTGCGCGTGGCCTTGCGCCCTTGCCGGTCGAAACGCTGCGTCCGCTCGCCTCTGCGGGAGCTCGCGGCTTGCTGGGCGCGGCCTTCGATATTGCGCCCAATGACGCCGGATACGAAGCGATGCGGGTGGAATTCATCAGCAATTACGAAGCGGACATCTGCGCTGAGAGTCGTCTGTTCGACGGTATCCAGCCCCTGCTCGCAGACTTGACCGAGCGCCGGATACCTTGGGGCATCGTCACGAACAAGGCTACGCGGTTGACCGAACCGCTGGTGGCATTGCTTGGGGTGGCCAAGGACGCGGGATGCGTCGTGTGCGGCGACACAACCGCGTACTCGAAGCCTCACCCCGCGCCTTTGCTGCATGCCGCGCAGGCTATCGGTGTCGAGCCGGCGGCTATCGTTTATGTGGGCGACGATCTGCGGGACATCCAGGCCGGGCACGCGGCCGGCATGCTGACCATTGCCGCGGCCTACGGCTATTGCGGCAACGCCGTTCCCCCCGAGGAATGGGGCGCGGATCAGCTCGCGGACAGTACGGTGGGCTTGGCGGCGTTGCTGCGGCATATTCCGGCCAAAAGCACGGGTGCCTGACAAAGCCTCAATTGTTGCCAATTCAAAAACAGCCTAGTGCGCATTGTGTCCTATTTAGGTGGGGAATCGTGCACTAGGATAGGTGTGTGAGCCGTTCAGTGCGACCAGCCAACTCGCGCGCTCACCCAACCAGAGGTCATCATGAAAAATTCTTACAAAATCCTTTCGGTCGCCGTTGTCTTGCTTGTTGCGCCCACCCTTTCCTTCGCTCAATCGAGCAATGCCGATCAGCATCCGGTGACACGCGCACAGGTGAAAGAGCAAGCCGCCCAATTATTCGCTGCAGGTTACAACCCGAACGAGTGGCTGAGCTACCCAGACAACTTTCTGGCCGCGCAACGTCGCGTCGACGCTCAGCAAGCGGCGCAAACGGCACAGTGACCGCGTAGTCGTTGCGCGATGATCGTGACCGGGCCCCGTCGCCCTGAGGTCGGATTAATAACCGAGCGTGCGATCTACCACGTTGGTCAGCGGCTCACCGCGCAGCAACCGCGCAAAATTGCCGAACCAGACGTCCAGCACCCGCTGGTTGTAATCGGGCACATCGCATGACAGATGTGGCGTGACGATTAACCCCGGCGCGTCCCAATAAGGGGCATCGCGCGGCAACGGCTCAGGATCGAACACATCGAGCACGGCGCCGCCGCATGCGCCTGAGCCCAAGCTCGCGAGTAACGCCTCGTAGTCCACCAGCACCGCACGCGCCATATTGACGATGCAAGCCCCCGGGCGCATCAACGCCAGACGCTGTGCGCTCAGCAGATTGTGAGTAGCGGGCGTGAGCGGCGCTGTGACGACCACGAAGTCCGCTTGCGGCAACCAGTCGTCCAGTTGCGCGACTGGCACCAACAGATCGGCCATAGCGGCTCCCGAAACGTCCGCGAGGCCACTGCGATTCAAAGCCACCACGCGCAGCCCCAGCGCTCGCCCCGCGCCGGCCGCCGCGCGCCCCAGATCGCCAAAGCCGATCACGAGCAGCGTCTTGCCGCGAATCGATGAAGTCAGACAGCTTTCCCAGCGCTGCTCGCGCTGCGCGCGCATCACCTGGGGCATCTTCGCGTTAAGCATCAGCAAGGCCATCTGCACGTACTCCGCGGCCTTGTCGCTATGAATGCCGCTACTGTTGGTCAACAGCAGATCGCGGCGCAACGCGGCCAGCGGCTGGAGCTGGTCGACCCCGGCGCCCGTGGTATGGATCCAGCGCAAGCGCGCCGCTGTGTTGACCGCCGCATGGGGAAACTGCGACGCCAGCAGAAAATCGATGTCGTCGATCGGTTGCGCGAACCGCTCGCCGTCCCAACCGAACGACACGTCCAGCGCAGCGGCCAATTCGGCGTGCCGCGCTGCGGCTCGCTGCCACGCAGGCTCATCGAGATGGAACGCAGCGGCCTGCCGCCGCCGGCTCTCCAGATGCAAACGATAACGACGCAAGCCTGGGCTCATCGGATCTCGCCTCAGATCGGCAATGCGACAAGCGCGTCGTACCGGCACGAATCGGTAACGACGGTGCGCTCGCGCAATAGCGCTGCCTCCCCCTCCATCGTCACGACATCGATGTAACGCCCGACGCTGAACACCACCATCTCGCCCTCGTACCCGGTGCGCACCACGAAGTAATTCGTCTCGCAGAGAATCGCATCGCCTTCGATACCGACGATTTCGGTTGGTCCCAGCACGTGCCGGTACACATGAGGTTCAAAGACGTTGACCGAGCGAATCGAGTTGACCCGGTCAAGCAGCATCTCGTAACTATTGCAAAACCAGATTCCGAAGTCGCGGCCGGCGTCGAAGTCGGTGCGGGTCAGGATCCGGTACACGCACTGCTGTGCGAAGCACTCGGGCCAACGGTCCAGGTCGTTGTTGTCGATGGCGCTGCAATAGCGCGCCATCAACCGGGCAATGCCGGTGCGAGTGAGCTCATCGACTTCCAGGCTGGCAAAACGGCTGACACTAGACACCCATCAACTCCCGGTAAAATTTCCAGAACCCGCGCACCGAGGTTTCGGTCGCGCGCGTTGCCATCGAGCCGGTGGTCTTGCCGCCCATCTCGATGATCGCCACATCGTCGGGGTCGCCGCGTATGCCCTTCTCGACGAAGGCGCCAATCGTGCCGTCTTCCATCGATACGTAACCGGCGGGGCCCACCAGATTGCTTTGCTTGCGCCGGATCAAGGTTTGCTCCGGCGTATCTTCTTCGAACCCGAGCACCGTCCAGATCAGCTCGCACTTGTCGATCCCAAGCGGCACCACCTGCCGCGTACCGAGCGAATTCATGATCTGATGCAGCACGAAGCCGGGGAAGATGCTCTGGATCGCGTTGGTGATCTGGTCGGGATACTCCATCCATTGATCGATCAGCGACGGGTCCTTCAAGCCAAAGTCGTCGCGCATCGCGCGGATGATGCCCGAGTCGTAAGCCTGGTCGCCGACGTCGGTGTAGCGCTTGGTAAATGTGATGTGATGCCGCCCATCGTCGTCCTGCAACGTGCCGCCCTCGGCGGACAGGCGGTTGATCTTGAAGGTCGAGAAAAATGCATGCAACAGGCTCGGATGGTAATTATCGCGGCTGTTTTCGACGTACAGCTTCCAGTTGTTGTGCATCACCTGGCTATAACGGCCTAGTATCTTGATCTTCCCGTACAGCGTGCGCTCGATGTGCCGGACCATGATAGGTCCCAGGTAATCGAGCAGGGGCGGCGCCTTGTCCGAAAACGACCCGAACACCAGACCCTTGATGGTATCCACACGCAGCTTGATCAGGCGGAACTGCGACTTATCGAAATCCTCGGGCATCCCGCCCTTGCCCTGTACACCGTGCTCGAAAGCAACACTGGTCAGTTCTCCTTCGAAGTTGTAGACCCAGTTATGGTAAGGGCAGACAAAATTAGCGCGCTTGCGGTGACCCTGCGCTTCGTAGCACAGCACAGACCCCTTGTGCACGCATTTGTTCACCAGCGCATGGATGCCGCCGCCCTCTTCGCGCACGACGATAACCGAGGTATGGCCGACCTTGGTCGTTATGTAATCACCGGGGTTCGGAATCTCGACCTCAAGACACAGGAAGCTCCAGGTCGGTCCGCGAAATACAGCGTTCTGTTCCTGCGCATAAGCGTCGGCATCGGAATAAATCCGCAACGGGATCCGCGTAATGCCTACGCTTGGCCATTCGATCCTGGGGGTACGCGCCGATGCGCATCGGGCCGATTCGTCCGGCATCGAAGCACCCGGTTCGGTTGGATGTTGCATGATCATGAGACTCCACGAAAGCCCATACATTGACAAACTTCGGCAGCGATCATTTCAACCCCTTCGAGTCGAGATACGGTGCCTGGTCGAACAAGTCGGCGGGCAGTTGGCCCTTGAGCGTGCCGGCCGCCTTGAATACTTCGAAAGTGCGCTTCAGCGTCGCGATGTCGGAGGGCTCGAACGTCACCGTGTTCATGCTGCTCCAGTGGTCGCCGTATACGCTTGCGCCCTGCTCGCTCATGTTGCCGGCCTTCCTCAATATCTGGACCACAGCATCCTTGTTTTGCGCGCCGAACTGCAAGGCCTGCCGCATTGCCACGATGACCTTCACCGCGTCGGCCGGATTCTGCGTCAGCCATTCCTTGCGCATTACCGCCACACCGATATAGGGCGGCGTCGACGACTGGGTCATTTTTTTCCACTCGTCGGACAGCGTAGCCAGTACCCGCAACTTCGTGTTTGCATCAGGCACCTGCGCCACGGTGGTCGGACGCAGTACCGCCGCGTCGACATTTTTTTGCAGCAGGAATTGCGCGAGGCGCGGCTCATCGCCGGAAACCAGCTGATAGTCGCCAAGCTTGATTCCATAGTTGGCCGCCAGCACCGCGGTACCCACACCCGTTGTGGCGCTGCCGATCGGCGACATGCCGATCTTCTTCCCCTTCAACTGGTCGAGCGAGTGCACCGGTGAATCGGCGGGCACGACGACTTCTGCGTCGACGATCTGCGTCGCCGCGACCATTCTCACCGGCACTTGCTGCTGGCTAAGACTGAACGCGCCGGCAAGGCTGGTACCGAACGCAAGGTCGACGGCGTTCGCCGCAAGCGCCGTGGTCGGGCCGTTCACGTCGGGGAAGTGAACAAACTGCACCTGCAAGCCTTGCTTCTCGAAGAACTGCTGCGCTTCGAGCACCGCGCCAAAACCGAGACTGATCCCGCTGGTCCAATAACCCACTCGCAGTGTCGTCGCATATACCGAGGTGGTAGCGCACACGACCAGTCCTAGTGAGAGCAAAGCCTTACGCACGACGCCGAATGGTTTCATGGTTTCTCTATGAACTTAGGTAAAAAGAACGTCTGTCATTTTCAAAAATATAAAGCAATACTAAATAAATAAAATAAACTTCGAAACTGGCTCAGGAACCACCCGTGATCCGGGCGCTTCCTGAGCACGCGTTACCGCGTCATGCGATCACGCGTTGCTACGCTCGCGACGTCCTGGCGGTGCTGCAAGCGGAAACAGTTCGTAATCTTGCTTGATGCTGCGAAAAACCCGCTCCAAGGTCATATCGCGAAACTTCTCAACATGCCGACGCGCAATTCGTGCGGCTGTCTTGCCATCGTCCGCGGCCAGCGCTTCGACCAGCAGGCGGTGATCGTCGTCGATCTCAGGATTGTCGTCCTGGCCCGTGAAGCCCAGCGCCACGATCCGTGTCATTTCATCGAACAGCCCCGAGAGACTTTTCACCAGCCGCTCGTTGCCGGACGCCATCGCAATCGTCAGGTGAAACTCCCGATTCGCATCGAGAAAGAATCCGACGCGATTGCCTTTGTTACGCGATGCCGTATTGGCACGCCCCGCACGATCGATACGCATCAACGCATGGGCATCGACCTTGCCCGCAGCAAGCCGGGCCGCTTCCGGCTCCAGCATCAACCGCAAGGCGAATACTTCTTCAACATCCTTCAAGGTGACCGGCACCACCACATAGCCGTGCCTCGGCACCGAGCGCACCAGACCGTCTTGGGTCAACCGCACCAGAGCCAGCCTGCATGTCGACTTGCCGACCTTGAACTGCTCCATCAGCGCCGCCTCGGTCAGCATGCTGCCCGGTTTCATCGAGCACGACAGGATCGCTTGCCGCATCGCCAGATAAGTCGACTCGCCGAGCAATACACCCTCGCCGCCCGCCTTTGCAGGAGAAATCGCTTGAGTTTCCATTCCCTCCCCTATTTTGCTTATTCACATCTTATTAGGCCCACAAAAATCTGTAGGCAGCTCACAGTGTGTGCTGTGATTCTATGGGATGCTCACAAGGAAGTAAACAATTTCTCAAGCCAGCCGGTGCGCTCAGCCCCGCGGCAGTGCTACAGAAGCGACATCAGTTGTAGTGAAGCCACGGCAGCGCTGCCGCGGCACCGTCTCAGGCAACGCTGCTTTTTAGCCCTCCCCAACGATGCACTGCATGAGCATCGATACCGAACAAGTCGAGCACGCGGCCCAAGGTGTGATCGACCATTTCCTCGAGACTCGCCGGCATCGCATAAAATGCCGGCACCGGCGGATAGACGATCGCGCCCGCCTCGGTCACGGCGCCCAGGCTGCGGATATGGCCCGCGTGCAGCGGCGTCTCGCGCACCATCAGCACCAGACGCCGGCGCTCCTTGAGCATCACGTCGGCCGCACGAGAAAGCAGCGAGCCCGTGCAGCCGGTCGCGATTTCGGAGAGCGTCTTGATCGAACATGGCGCCACGATCATGCCGTCGACCCGAAACGAACCGCTTGAAATTGCCGCGCCGATATCGGCATTCGGATAGCAAACGTCGGCAAGCGCCTGCACGTCGGTAGGCCGCAACTGCATTTCATGGGCTAGCGTCACCTGGGCCGAACGGCTCATCACCAGGTGCGACTCGATGTCCAGTTCGGCGAGCATCTTCAATAGCCGCACGCCATAGATCGCGCCCGATGCGCCGCTGATGCCAACCACAATGCGACGCCGCGCGCTCATGGTGCGGTACCCGCCAGCATTTTCTTGGCCGCCTCATAAGGTCCCGGTGCGAACACATCCGCCGGCAACACGCCCTTGATCGTGCCGTCCTGCGCAAAGATCTGCTGTTCGCGCTTGAGCGTGGCGATGTCGATCGGCTCCAGCGATACGCTATTCAACTCGCTCCAGTGCGCAGCGTAAATCTTCGCGTCGGCGGCCGGCAGGTTCGCGGACTTCTGCAGGATCGCTGCGACCTGGTCTGGATGGGCGCTTCCCCACGCAATGGCATTGCGCACGGCCACGATGAATTTAGCCACCGTCTGCGGATCGTGTTCGATGAGCTCGTTGCGCACCGCACCCACACCGAGGTACGGCATCGCATCGGATTTGGTCAGCTTATGCCACTCGTCGATCATCGTCCCCAAGCGCTTGGTCTTGAGTTCCGTCAGTTGCGCCACCGTCACCGAACGCAACGCCGCCGCATCGATCTGCTTTTGCAGCAGGAACTGCGCGAGGCGCGCTTCGTTGCCCGGCACCAAAGCGTAGTCACCCGTCTTGAAGCCATAGTTCGCCGACAACACGGCCGCCGTCATCAACGCGACCGAACTGCCGGCCGGCGACATGCCGACCTTCTTGCCGCGCAACTCGGCCAGCGAGTTGATCGGCGAATCGGCGTCGGCCACGAAAGTCACGTCGGCCGGCGCGGTCGCGGCGAAAATCTTAATCGGCACGCCGCTCGCCGCGATGCTGAATGCGCTGGCGGCCGGTACGCTGAAGCTGATGTCGATCACGTTGGCAGCGAGCCCGCTTGCCGGCGCATTGACCTCAGCGAAATGCACGAAGCGTACGTCGTCGATTCCGACCTTTTTCAGAAAATCACCGGTCTCCAGCACCGCCCCCAGGCCCAGGCTGACACCGCTCGTCCAATAACCGATGCGCAAGGTCTCGGCCGACGCGGCGCCGGCCAGCACCGTCATCGTACAAGCCAATACGGCGTGCTTTAAACATCTGTGCAGTTGCATAGTTCGATCCCTGTCAATACGGTAGGTCACATTTGCCGCCGCGACGCGTGCGCCGCGGGCCCAAGCCGCGAGCGATCCGTTCGGCTAGCGGCGCGTGGGCGGCACGGCGTCGAAACGCGAGCCGCGCACGCACAATTTGCCTTCCGGCGTTTTCCACAATTGGTCTCGCTCGTGCAGCGCCCCGAGCGCGCGGGCGATCGTCTGGAAATCGTATTGCGACAGTTGCTCGGCAAGCGCCGTGTAATAAAGCGGTGCGTCAACGATCAAGGCGAGAATTTTCTCCGCCACCTCTTCGAGCTGTTCGGGCTGCGACACCTGCACGGGATCGGCCTTGCCGGCCACGTAGTCGCCGATTTTCGCGGTGTCCGCATACGCGTACGAAATCCGCTCATAGCGTTCATGCGGGATGCCTTCGGAAATCGTCGCATCGACACCGACCTTGGCGCCAATCGGGACCACGCCGGGTGGCATGACCGGCAAGCTCGGGTCGAGCGGCTTGGCGCGCGCGCCCGGGATAATGATCAGGTCGCGATCGCCCTGGACCCGCGTCGCGATCGCCCATTCGACCTGCTCGCCGTTGAACACATCGATATCGTCGTCGACCACCACGACATGCTTGAGGTCCATCACCGAGAGCGCCGCGAGCAGCGCGTTCTTGCCCTCGCCGGCTTGCTTCTTGATCGAGATCACGGCGTGCCAGAAAGCGCGGCCGCCCAGCGTCACGTTGATATCCTTGACCTGTACGCCGGCCGTGCGCAGGGCGCGCCGAATCGCTTGGTAGCGCGTGGGCGCGGCGAGCCAAGTGTTTTCCCATGGCATGTGCAGCGAGTAGTACATCGCGTCGCGGCGGTGCATGATGGCCTTGATCCGCACGTTCGGATTCCAGTGCAAACCGCCCATCAGCGCGGTGAACTCGCCAAACCGGCCCTCGGGCTGCGTCCAGCCGGTCGGCAGGATTTCTGCTTCGATCACGATTTCCGAGTCGGCGATGTAAGGCAAGTCTATCGTCTCGCACTGCGCCAGATCGACCGCCACACCCCGGATGCCGCCGGTGATCGCCATCTCGTCGACCCCGATTGGGGCCCGGTAGCCGGCGCCCATGATCTCCATCGGATGGTTGCCGATCGAAATCGAAATCGGGCATGGGCGCCCCTGTTCATAGGCACGCTGCGCGAACATGCGCATATTGTTGGGCGTCACGATATCGATGCCGGTCAAGCCCTTTTCCTTGACCATGAAACGATAAATGCCGCTGTTGAGGCCGTATTCAGGATCGCGAGCAATCACGATGCCGGCGGTGATCATCGGTCCGCCGTCGAAGATCGACGACATCGGGATCGGCAGCTTGAACAGATCGACGTCGTCGCCTTTGTAGATCACTTCCTTGGTCGCGGAAGTCTCGACGTACCGCGGCGGAATCGGATTGTCGATGCCATGCTGCAACATCTTCTCGATGTCGGAGTAGTTCTCGCATCCCATCGCGAGCATCGCACGCTCTTGCGTGCGGATGATGCCCGAGAGCAAAGGCATCTGATAGCCGATCACGTTATGAAACAGCAATGCCTTATCGCTTTGATCGACCAGCGTGCCGACGTGGCGAATGTCGACCGGTTGCCTGATGTCGACCAACTCGTTTGCGGCGCGCAAGCGATCGAGGAAACTGCGAAAATTTTCGTTCATGTCCGATGCCTCACTTTGGAATGGTGTGGAGAAAGCCGCTCAGCGATTGCTCTGCGAACTCAATGTTGCGAGTGCAGTCGCTTTGAGCAGGGTGCGATCTATTTTGTTGGTCGACGCCAGCGGTAACGCATCGACGAACCAGACCCGTCGCGGGTGTTGGTAGGCGGGTGCGTGCTCCAGCGCGTGGCGCTTGACCTCGTCCTCGCACAGCGCCGAGCCTGCGCGCCGCACCACGAATGCCACCGGCTTGGTGCCCTTGATATCGTCGTCCACCGGCACCACGCAGCTCTGCACGATGTCCGGATGGGTCTCGAGCATCTGCTCGACTTCGCCTGGGAAAATGTTCTCGCCGCCCGACACGAACATATCGTCGGCGCGGCCCACGAATGCGTAAAAGCCGTGCTCGTCACGCCGGAATACGTCGCCCGTCACGTAATAGCCGTCGGGCGTAATCGGCATGGCGATGTCGTCGCGCTGGTGATAGCCGAGCATCACCGCCGGGCTACGCATCGCCAGTACACCTACCCCAGGTCCTTCCGCCGGCGCGTCGAGCAAACGCACCGCGACCTCCGGGTGCGGGTAGCCGACCGAGAGCAGCGGGGGTTCCAGCCCATCCGGATGCGGGCCGAATACCACCGGGCCGCCTTCGGTGGTGCCGTACACATTGCTTAGCTTCGCGTTAGGCAAAGCCATATTGATTTGTGCGAGCAGGCTCTCGCTGACCGGAGCCGACCCCATCCGAATAAAACGGACCGACGATAGATCGGTGCGCGCCATCGCCTCCTTTTCCCGCAGCATCATCGCGGTCATCGGCGGCACCGAGGTCAACCAGGTGATCCGGTGGCGTTCGATCGCCGCGATATACGTTTTGGCGTTGAATTGCGGCAGCAGTACGACCGTGCCCTTGCCCAGCAACGACATCAACACCAGCGCTAGCGCGTTCATGTGATAAAGCGGCGCGGCCACCAGGAAGCGATGCTGCTCGGGCGGCTGTGCACGCGCGCGGGTGCGCGCAACCCATAGATGGCTCCGATGCGACAGCTTGACGCCTTTGGGCTTGCCCGTTGAGCCCGAGGTATAGAGAAACAGTGCAGGGTCGTTCGGATCTACCGCGACGGTCTCGAACGGTCCCGGCATGACAAACGAAGCGAAGCTGCCTGCGCCCTCGCCGTCGAACATGACGACCGGCAGATCGTCGGGGCAATCCGCCCGGCGTGCGGCATCGCAAAACAGCAGCCGCGCGCCGCTGTCGCGAATCACGAAGGACGACAGCGCGCGCGGGAACTTGAAATTGACGGGCACGGCGACCATGCCCGCTCGCATGATGCCGAGCAGCGCCGCGACATATTCCGCGCTGTTGGCCGCGAGTATCGCCACCCGCTCGCCGGCCTGCAGGCCGCGCGCGACAAGGCTGCGTGCGACACCGTTGGCGAGCTCATCGAGTTGGCGATAGGTCAGGCTGGCTTCATGGGGCGGATTGCGGCCCATCTCATGGCCCCCCGCGCGGGCCTTCTCGCCTGCGTCATTGAGCTCACCAAGCGCGATCAACGCGATCTTGTCCGGATCGACACTTGCATCGACCAGGTCGCCAAGGTTCTCAAGCGTGGACATGTTCAACAACTCCGGTAAATTCGATCAATGTATTGAAGCGGCGCAGCAGGACCGCGAACGACGGATCGCGCGTGCCGTCCGATGTGTCCAGTCCATCAGCCAACATCTGCACCAGGCAGTCTTCATCCGCAGCGGCCAGCGCGTGGGCGCGGTCGAGCGCCGCGGCAAGATCGTCGACCGCCACGACAAACGCACCGAAATAGCTGTCGCGCCCGCCCGAGTTGCACATCAGTTCGCCATAGCGCGCCTGATAGGCTCGTGCGTCGACGAACTTCAGGTCGAAACCTTCGAGCCCGATGCACACGCTGTTGCTGCGCGCTATGTCGCTCTCTGCCTCGGCATGGGTTTGCGCTCCGGTGCTCGCCCCGCCATGAACGTCGGCGCCTGTGTGACCGGCGATCCTGGCGTAGTGCCTTGCATCGCCGGCCGGGTCGCCGCTGACGACAACCAGTTCAGTCAGCGCGTGTGCGCCGTTTGCGTGCGGCGGCACTGCCGGACCGAAGACCCATTGCGGTGTCAGGTGCTCACAGAAGTACACCCGCACACCGGGCAATTCGCCCGGCGTGAGACGCGTCGTGCGAAAGCGCGCAATCTGTTCGCCGCCGTCGATTTCGACCGGTCGCGAAAACAACTGCGGCGCGCCGCAATCGACATCGGTGCCGATCAAGCGCTCATAGGTCGCCTGCGCATCGTCGGACTTGAACACCAGGCCGTCGATGCCGAGGCGGCTTTCGAGTATCTCGCGCCGCAATGTCGTCGCCCCGACCGGCAGGCCCACCAGCTCGAGATAGTGATCGCCAAGCATCATCAGGTGATTCACTGAACCGAGTGAGTGATAGCCCAGCGGCGTCAACGTAAAACCGAGCGCGGCGAAACAAGCGGCGGCCGCGTCCATCTCGAACATCGCGTTGACTACCAGGTGGTCGAGCATCGGCGCATTGCGTTGCATCATGCTTTCGGTGCCGGTGCCGGCGCCGGCGCCGGCGCAGTCGAATACACACCGCGCCCGCTTGCCAGCAGGTTGCCGGCGTCGTCGAAGATCTGCGCCTCGGCAACCGAGATCGCGCTACCGAATTTGATCACCTTGCCGCGCGCGACCAGATCGCCCGGCATCGCGGCGCGATGGTAGTCGACCCGCAAGTCGATGGTCGGCACGCCGCGGCCGGTCTTGGAGACCAACGCCCAATCGGCAGTGAGGTCGACCAGTGCGGCGAGAATGCCGCCATGCGTGTAGCGGCGCTGCGGATTGACGACCCACTCTTCGCGCCATGTCGCGCCAATTTCGATCGTACCGTCGCCGACCTCGATAACGCGCAAGCCGAGCCACTGATGGTACGGGCCGCGCATGAGCATCTCTTCGACCTGTTCCTTGGTCAATTTCTGGATTTCCGATATCTGTGTCATCTGTGGCTCCGGGTTCAAGGCGTCACGACGATCTTGCCGAGGACTTCGCGGTCGCGGATCATCCGCAAACCTTCGGCAGCTTCTTCGAGCGGCAGCACCTTATCGACCGATACGGTGATCTGCTTGGTGCGGATGAGCTCCATCAACGACGCCAGATTGTCGTCATAGAAACTGTTCGAACCGATCACGCGCAGCTCGAAACTCCAGATGTAGCGCAGGTCTTCCTTCGGATCGTGGCCCGCGGTCGCGCCGCAAACCAGCAGGCTGCCGCCGCGCTTGATACATTTGAGCGAAGGCGCCCACGTGTCGCCGCCGGTAAAATTCACCACTACGTCGACACCACCCTCATAGCTGCGGCGCTGCGGCTTGCCGTATTTCTCGATGGCCCACTTCGAAAAATCGACTTCCTTATAGTTGATCACGTGATCGGCGCCGAGCGCCTTGAGCCGCTCGGCTTTTTCAGCGCCGCCCGCCGCCGCGATGACTTCCGCGCCCAGCATTTTCGCGAGCACCACACAACCGGTGCCCACACCGCCGCTCGCGCCGAGAATGATCACGCGGTCTCCTCGCTTGATCGTGTTGTGCGTGACCAGCATCCGATGCGCAGTGCCATACGCCACAGGCAAGGAAGCGGCTTCGACGAAGGAAACTTCATCGGGCATCGCGATCAACTGGTCGGCTGAAACCAGGCAATACTCGGCCATCCCGCCGTTGAGCATTTCGCCCATCAAACCTTTGCTCTTGTTCAACGGATTGACCAGCACGCGTGCGCCTGTCTTCCATCCTTCGACACCCTCACCGACTTCGGAAATTTCACCGGCCATATCGAGGCCGATCACGATAGGCAGCGGCACCTTGATGCCAGGCATGCCCTTGACCGTAAACACGTCGTGATAGTTGAACGACGACGCACGCACACGGATCACGACGTGACCCGGCACCGCTTTCGGTACAGGAAGTTCGCCAACCTGCAGATTCTCGATATCGCCATGTTGCGGGAGAATCAATGCTTTCATCATACTGCCCATAAGTAGTCCTCAATGTAAATAGCCAAGCAATTTCTATACACCGGGTTTGCGGTCCAGAATCCTTAAGAGCTGGATGCAACCGGGTATTCGGTGCGGGGATGCGATGCTTCGTTCCGGCTTCATCCCCGCGTCGTCTTTGCGTCGTCTGCGCGTTATCTGCACATTAATCCGCGTTAGTCCGCATTCGTTTTTAATGCCCCGCTGTTCAAAGGCGTCTTTTCCAGCGGAACAGATGATTCTCGATCGGTTTCAGGATGCCGTATTCCAGCGACACCATCAGCACCACCAAGGTCAGCGTCCATGCGAAGACCTGGTCGGTTTGTACCAGATCCGCCGCTTGCCGCAAGCGATAGCCGACACCATTGGACGAACCTATCGTCTCCGCCACCAGCGAGACGCGCCAGCCGAACCCAAAAGCGAGGCGTGCACCGGAGAAGAAATAAGGCAGCACGGTCGGCAGATAAATCTTGCTCATGATCTTGAAGCGCGACATCTGGAAACTACGCGCCAGCTCGACGTACTCTGCGCTGACGCTTTGCGAGCCTTGCCACACGTTGGTCAGGATCAACGGCATGGCTTCCATGAACACAACGAAAATTGTCGTTGCGTTCGAAATGCCGAAAACAATCAGCGCGAATATGGCCCAGATCGCCGCCGATACCGTATTGACCACGGACAGCACCGGTTCGCAGAATTGACCGAGCCGCCGATTCGCTCCGAGCAGGATGCCCAGCGGCGTGCCAATTACCGCCGCGAGCGCGAACCCCGCGACAACGCGATACAAGGTAATGCCCAGGTCGGCGCCGAACGTTCCGCCCTCGATCAGGTCGCGCAGCGCCTGCAGCGTGCGCTCCGGACCCGGCAGGATGAACGCCGGCACACGTAGCGAGCCGATCCACCACAACAGGACAAATGCAACCAGCAGCGACAGGCGTTGACCGGCGAGGCTGGCCAACGCGGTAAAGCGGCTTGGAGCGCTCTCGTAGACAGGGGTCGCGGTCGGTAGGGTAGCCATGGGATCGTCCTTCGATTCTTTAGATAAGGCTGCGCAAACGGCGCACAGTTTCGGCCACATCGGCGGCAAGCGGATCGCGCGGCCGGGGCAGATCGATCATCATCGCGTCTCGCACGCGGCCCGGCCGCGGCAACAGCACCACCACCTTGTCTGCGAGCACTACCGCCTCTTCGACATCGTGCGTGACGAACACCACCGTCATGCGCAGTTGCTCGCGGATCTTGAGCAATTCGTCATGCATCTGCGAGCGCATCTGCGGATCGAGCTTGGAAAACGGTTCATCCATCAGCAAGATGTAGGGCTTGACGATCAAGCTGCGCGCCAGCGCCACGCGGCTGCGCATACCGCCCGAGAGCTGGTAGGGATAGGCGTTCTCGAATCCTTCCAGCCCGGTCATCTTTAACGCGGCACGGGCGCGCTCGTTGCGTTCGGCGGAGCTCAGGCTATGCGCCTCCAGCCCGAACGCGGCGTTCGACAAAATGTTGCGCCATGGCAGCAGGCGATCTTCCTGGAACATATAGCTGATGACGCGCGTGTCGCGTGAGGGATCGGAAGCACCGTCGATGCTCACACTGCCCTCGTCCGCTTGCGCCAGCCCGGCGATGATATTGAGCAGCGTGCTCTTGCCGCAGCCCGATGCTCCCACAATCGCCAGCACCGAACCCGCCGGCGCATCGAGGTTGATATCTTCCAGCACCGCGAGATTGCCGAAGCGCTTGGACACATGGTCGACGACCACCGCGCTGCGCGTGCCCGCCGCCATGCGAAATTCTTCCCGGGAAATGGCGTTCATCGCGGCCCCTTGCGCAGTGGGGCGATCGGCGCGCCCGCATGGGTATCTTTCAGGCTGGCGATCACCTTTTCCATCGTCATGTCCCGAAAGGTCGACACATGCCGTAGCGCGATGTGCTCGGCGCGCTTGCCATCCCCGCTCACAAGCGCATCGATCAGCGCAGTGTGATCGTGGCGAATCTCCGGCTTGGTGTTTTGCACACCGAAGCCCAGTGCAACAAGGCGGGCCATTTCGTTGAGCAGTCCACCCAACATGCGAACCAGCCGGCCGTTACCGGAGCGTTCGGCGATCGCCATGTGAAAGGCCGCATTGGCGTCCATGAAATTGCCGATCCGGCTGGTGATACCCAAGGTCTTGTCGTCGTTGCGGCAGGCGCGTTCGAGGCGGTTGAGCGACTCAGCGTCGACATTGCCGGCAGCCAACCGCGCGGACAACGGCTCAAGCTGCATCCGGATCGCGAACACTTCCTCGACGTCTTTCAGCGTGATCGGCGTCACCACATAGCCCTGACGCGGCACTACGCGGATAAAGCCTTCTTGCGCCAGGCGCTGCAGCGCAACCCGGCAGGTCGCTTTGCCGATCCCGTAACGCACTGTCAGGCCCGCCTCGGTCAGCACGCTACCCGGGGGCAACGCGCACGACAAAATCTGTTGGCGGATGGTCGAGCAAGCCTGTTCGCTCAAGAGCGTAGCTTCGCTCGACGCATCAACCAGCGTAACCGCCGGCGATGCCGGTGGTGCTGGTTCGATCACGACTACTCTATCGTTCACGGCATCCCTCCAAACTCTTGTAAGCTGCTCACGATAGTGTTCGTAAGCCGTCGATGAATCATCTTAGAACAGCCAAAAAGAAATTGCACAAGAAATTTTTGAGCTGTTCAGAACGATTTATTAGGCTTACAAAACGCCGACTTCCACGCAGGCGCCTGTTACTTCGCTATGCCGAAGATTGCACCACTTGTTCGCCACAGAGAGCGCGCAAGAACGAAATCCCGCTGTACGGAAAATGTACAAAGAACGTAAGCCGCCACGCCACCGCTCAGGCGGTAGTGAACTAGAACGAGTGCCGGATGGCGAGCGCAGTTGTGCTCGCCGAGCCGTTGGGCGTCAGCTTGTCGTACATGTAGACGAGGTAGACATCGGTGCGTTTCGATAGGAAATAATCGTAGGCAACCGCCGCCGTGGTCCTGCGCGTCGAGACCTTAGCCGAAGAACTCGCAGTGCGCGCCCATTCCACCAATA
>NZ_LMUX01000008.1:142940-144997 GCF_009765705.1 Burkholderia sp. L27(2015)
CACGCCGAAGTTGTAAGTCGCGCCGCCAAGCCACGCATACTGCTCGGTCACAGGAGAGGTCACCGGTGTACGCACCCGCTGCGCAGACACTGCGGCCAGGAACGGACCGTTCGTATAGGTCGCATGCAAACCGACATTCGCAATGCCCGTCTCACCCGCCACGCCACCGAAGCCATAGATGCCGGTCGCGCTGAGCCCTGAGACGTTGGGTGTCGTGTACTGCACCGTATTGTTCCAGACGGTGTCGCCGACGATCACGCCGTTGAACCCGGCCACGAACGACTGCACAACGAGCGGGGAAAACACTACGGATGCGCCGAACGGGTTGAGATACTGCATGTTCAGGTAGGTCGGGTTGGTCTGTCGACCGAAGGTCACACGGCCATAGTCGCCCGTGATACCGACGTACGAACTACGCGACCAGTAAGGGTCGGCGGCAGTGCGGCCCTGCGCTCCGGTGGTCGGCTGGAAGAAGCTTTCCAGCGTAAATATCACGCTGGTGCCCCCGCCGATATCCTCGGTCCCGCGTATCCCCCAGAACGAGGTGGTCAGGCCGCCGCCGCCTTCAACGAGCGCCGCGGGAGTGCTGCCGCTCTTCTTGACAGAACCAACGTATGTGCCAACGACGCCGTACAACTGGACCGACGACTGCGCGCACGCGTCGCTGGAGACCCCCGCCAATCCGAGCGCAGCGAGCACCCCCATGAAACCGACCACTGGATATTTCATCCTTCGCACTCCTCAATTTATTGAACAGTTAATCGATTATCGAACTTCTCTTTCTCATCCAGATCGGAGGCACCCACAGCGAACGTGAACCTAACGACCCGCTTACTGTGAGCTGCTCACAAAAGCACTGTAAGCATTCATTGAGCCGACTTTAAAACAAAAAGAAATAATTTGCACAAGAAAGAAAATGACTTTGACGTTATTGTTGCAACCACGCTGAGTCCCCTGGACGACACTGGCAAGTGCCGGGCCCTCGCGTGTTTTTAAAGTCGAACGCACCCATCCGGCACGCATTTTGGTTCTGCGCGCCGGTTCTTTTCCTGCGGATGCAACGGGAGCCCCGCGATTCGACGCGCGGGCGGATGCCACTACGAAACTACGCCACCGCGCCTCTACGGGCACGCGGCGACGCATTACCTATTTATGACAGACTTATTTAATCAGGTTTACTTATTATTTATTCGGTGATAACGCATTCGTCGATGCTGCCGGCGTTTCTCCATCAGTGCTTCCTGATCAACGGCAGCACGAATAGCGAGCCGACGACCGCTGATATCACGATCACCATCAGCCCGCTGTCAAAGCTGCCCGTACGCCCGACTATCCAGCCGATCAATGCCGGTGCAATCGCACCCACCAGGTTGCTGACACCATTTTTCACGCCGATGCCGGCAGCCGTCACCGAGACAGGGACGACATCCATCACCAGCGCGTATTGAGCCGGCAAGCCCAGCCCCCATGAGCCGGCGCTGAGCGCAATCACAATTGCAGCGAGGTGCGGGTCGGCTATTTTTGTCCCTGCATACATCAGGCATCCGGCGCCGAGCAGCCCGATGAAGCACATCAACGCGCGCCGGCCCGTCTTGTCGGCGATCTGGCCCGACAGCACCTCGCCGACGAACATCGCGATAAATGGCAGCGACGAATAAATACCCATCTGCCTGAGATCGAAATGGCGGGACCGGGCAAGATAAGTCGGCAGCCAGCTATTGAGTCCCCACAGGTACATCAGCAGGCCGCAACCGTAGAACGTAACCAGCCAGAACTTGTAGTTGCGCAAGAACAATCCCATTTGAATCTTCTCGCGAGGCGCGCGCGGCTGCCGTTCAATCACTTTGTCCGCGGGTGATTCGCGCACGACGCAGAAAATCAATGGCGCCACGATCAGCGTGCTTAGCGTACCCAGGATGTAAAACGACGCGCGCCAACCATAGTCGGTAACCAACCATAGTGTTAGCGGTAAGCCGATTGCCGATCCGATCGGGCTGCCGACCATCCACACCGAATTCGCACGCGCGCGCTCGCGTGCTGGAAACGTGCGGTGCACG
>NZ_LMUX01000008.1:145148-222139 GCF_009765705.1 Burkholderia sp. L27(2015)
CAAATAGCCGTAGAGATCGCCAACATTCGACCCGGCCCCCAAAGGTCGCCGACAACACTCAGCACCACCGACGAGATGCCGTATGCGGTGAGAAATGCGCTCATGAGCAATCCCAGCTTTGTCGGATTGAAGCCGGTGCCGATTGCTGTATAGAACTCGGGATTATTGAACAGCACGGCGACACTGATACGATCGAAGAATCCGACCAGGACCGACGAGAACAGTACCAGCACGATGATCCAGCGCACCTTGGAAGCCACCGTTCGAGACTTGATGCTTTCGGAAACCACGTTTGACATTTAATTTTCCGGTTGTGGTGAGTCTTACGTCACAGGGGGAAAGTACCGCGCATAATTATGTCCGCCAATCTAATAGTATGATTGTCGTACAATTTAGACAAGCGACCAAAAATAATCCGATGGGAATATGTCGAGAGGCTTGGGCCGAGATGTAGAACCGCGGCGGTGCAGTCGCCTGCCCTCACAGGAAAAAACGGTGTGGCTCAGCGCGTGAAGGAAAATAAACGCGTGGATGAAAAACGGCGCCCGTTGCTGGTCGCCGTTGAAAGTTGGCTAAGCGATGTCTTTCGAACTGCGCACGCTTTGCAATAACGATGAGCGCATCAGAAACGCTCTGTGACGGACCGGATCCGCCGCTGACTGCGCAAGCTCACGCAGGTTTTGCGTACGCGCGACGGGGTCCTTCTCTTCGAGCCGCTTTTTATTCGCCACCGTTTGCTGCTGGACGAACTCGATATTAAGCGTGCGTCGCCGCCGTTCGTACCGATCGAGCAACGTCGCCGACGTGGCAAAGTCGCCAACCTCGCTCAACGTATCGGCCAATTCAAGTGCATCGTGGATGCCGCAATTCAAACCGAGGCCACCGATCGGATTATTCACATGCCCGGAGTCGCCGGCCAGGAACACGCGGTGCTTGCGAAACGAGGCAGCAACCCGCTGATGCACGCGATAAAGATTGCGGTGCAACAGGGTATAAGGTTCCTCCCGCGGCAAAAGCCGGTTGAGCCGCGTTTGCGCTTCGTCTTCGGCGAGCGCCGATTCGTCGCTGAGGTCCGCATGCACCGGAAACACGGCGCGCCAACGACCGCGCTGATCGTCGCCGGCAATCTTGAACAGATTGCCCCATTGATCGGGGTCGGAGATATAGCTGCGATACGAGCAGCCAATCGCCGCCGCAAAATCAAACGACGTCGTCAAAACAAGGAAGCGCTCGGGCCAGGTGTAGCCTTCGAACTCGATCTCCAGCATCTTGCGCACCGTGCTGCGGCCGCCATCCGCGCCGATCATGTAATCGGCCGTGATCACCTCTCTGCCCTCGGCCGTCTGAAGCGTGGCACGCACCGAATCCGCGGACTGCTCCATCCCTGTCAGTGCCGTCGAAAACCGCACATCCACATCGGGACAACCGCGTAATATCGGCAGCACGATGTTGACGAGCTTATGCTGCTCGGTCTGCACGACAAACGGAAAATCCGTGTCGTCGCGCAAGGTGTTGTGATCGAAACGCGCAACCAGTTCACGTTGCGTCTGGTCCCAGAAATCGAAATATCTCGCGACCAATCCCACCTTGATGAATTCATCGATGATCCCAAGACTCGCAATCATTTCCAGCGTCGAGGGATGGGTAGTCGCGGCGCGCGGGCTGGTATCGACTTCGGCTGCGGCGTCGATCAGGGTCACCGCGAAGCCGCGTTGCACGCACGCGAGCGCGGCGACAGCACCGACCGGGCCGGCGCCGACCACGATGATTTTCTTACGCTTCGACATGCTGATCCTCAGTGTTTGGGGGTGGCGAAGTCCTGCAGGAGCGTCGTATGCGCGACGCGCACGTTCTTCTCCGATGCAGGCGTGTTGCGGCTGCGTCCGACAAAACGGGGCACGCCGTCGGTCACGACTGCAGCGACCGCCGCGATATCGCCATTGGAAAGCGCGTCGAGGGCCGTGTGCTGGGTGCCGCCTACGCACGAATCGAGAATCACGACATCCGCGTCGCGACCGGCTTCGATAAACCCGGAGTTGATGCCGTACACCCGGGCGTTGTTGCCGGTGGCCGCGCAAATGGCCGACTCGACCGGCATCTTGCCCAGGCTCGCCAGATGCGTAATCGTGTACATCATGCCCAGCGGCATGATGCCGCTGCCGGTCGGCGTGTCGGTCGCAATCAGGAAGCGATCGAACTGTTCGGCCTTGGTCGCCAGTTCGGCGATCAGCAGCAAGGTCCTGAGGTTGCCGGCGGTGCATACCTGCAAGGCGATCTCGCTCTCGTCGATGATGCGCGAGAAGTCGCGGTCGGGCATGGCGACCGGGCCGCCGTTGATATGAAAGGACACATGCGGTTGCATCGCCAGCAAATGGTCGGCCCATATTCCAGAGGAACCGGGGATCGATGAACCGCCGGTATGAACCGTGGTGATCATCCCGTGTTTTTTCGCCCAGCCTATCATCGGCGCGTAGTCGAATGGCGTGGCCACGCCGCCGAAGCCCGCCTTCGCCAGCCACACACCTTGCGACGCGATATCTTCGAAGTCCGCCTCGACCAGACCGGGCTCGAGAATGATCGAGCCCGCGAATACCCGCATCCCGCCCGGACGGTAATGTTCAAAGCAGCGCTGCGCCGCAACCGCGAGCGCCTTCACGCCTTGCGGGTCGGTGGGCCGCCCCGGCACGTGCACCTCGGATGCGCTGATTGCCGTGGTGGTGCCACCGTGCAAGTAGCTTTCCAGAAACCCGACGGTCTTTTGCCGCGGCGTGTAATCGCCGAAGGTGTTGTGGATCTGCGAATCGATCAGGCCGGGGATGGCGGTGGCGCCGTCCGCATCGATCACGACGTCGCAGTCCTTCAAGGCATCGGCGGACAGCGTGCCGACCGTGACGATCTTGCCGTGCTCCATCAGGATCGAGTCGCCGCTGGCGAACGGGTTGCGCCAGTCACCGGTGACGATGGTCTTCAGGTTAACGATGGCAGTCTTCATGGGGAACTCCGAAAGCGGGGATCGCGTGATGGGTTTAGAGGGGTTAGATCAAGGCGCGGGCTTGCGTCACTTCGTTGGCTTTCAAACCACCAACGCGGGCCGTCAGCCGCCCACGGTTGGCGACGCAGAAGATCACGGCGATTTCGTCCGGCATCGGTGCGCCAGGCAAGGTGACGCTCATGCCGTCGTAATGTGACCGCACGTAGAGCTCGTCCTTATGCGCAAGCGGCACGTCGATCGATTCGCCCGATGCGGCGCATTTGGTGAACGACGAGATCCATGCCGTGCCACCAAGTGCCGCGCGCAACGGCGTGGCAAAGACGGTGGTGAGCAACGCGTTGGCGTGTTCCTGTTCGCCGTCGGTACCGACGATGCCACCTTTGCCGTAACTTTCCACCGGGTACTCGCCCATGGCGCTGCGTGCCATTTCCGCGAGCTTGGCGCCCAGCGCCTCGCTGTCCTCGATCATGGCCGACAAGTCGGCCGCGAATCGGCCTGCGTGAGGATTCTTGACGATGGCAGCGACCGCTACCTTGCGCAACGGTGTGTCATCGAACGCGGCATGTTGTTGCAGGTGGTCTTGAACGACGGTATGGAAAGCTACGATTTGCAAAGGCATGAACACTCCAAAATTGCGCCGCGCGAAGGTCGGCAATGACTGTTTCACACACTATACTATTGTCGTACAATGTGCGCAACGCAGCTTCCTTCGTTTGATTGTGTTACAATATGATTGGAGAAGTAAATCATGGACAAAAAAGCCGTGCTGTTCTCAGAAATGACGCCAGATCAAGCTTGGGAAGCCGAGTTCAACGCTTGGTATGACGAAGAGCACATACCGATCCGCATGAAAGCGCCGGGCTTTACCGGCGCGCAGCGCTATCGCCGCGTGGATGGGCCCGACTACCTGGCCATTTACGACATGACCACGGCCGGCGCGCTCGCCACCCCCGAATATCAAACCATCAAGGGCCAGCCCAGCGAACGGACGAGCCGGATGCTGCGCGACGTACAAGGATTCACGCGCTACATCGGCGAAGAAATCGACTGTGTCGCGCGGCCCGATGCGGTTGCCGGAGAACTGGCGCCGTACGTTTATGCAGTCTTTTTCAATGTGCCCGACGCGCGCGCGCCCGAGTTCGAAGACTGGTATGCGCAGGATCACATCCCTACCCTGCTCAAATGCAAAGACTGGTTGATGGTGCGGCGCTTCCGGATTCGCGACGGGTCGCCGGAACAATGGAGCCACCTGGCCTTGCACTATCTGGCTTCGACCTCCGCTCTAGACTCGCCTGAACGCGCGGAGGCCCGGGCTTCGGCATGGCGCGATCGGCTTGCGACAGAAAGCTGGTTCAAAGGTAAATATGCAGTTTTTGCACGACATGGGGACCGTTTTGCGGGATCCCAATAAAACAGGAAGGAGACGCCAATGACCGTGGACATGAGGATTACGCCGCAGACGGTACTTGTACAGACTGCGAGTAAATTGCGCGAGGCGATCATGCAGGGGCATTTTCGTCCGGGCGAAAGACTCGTCGAAGCGGTGCTGTGCGACCGGATGGGCGTAAGCCGCACGACGGTGCGCGAAGCGTTGCGCCGGCTTGAATCGGAGCGACTGGTTACGACGGCGCCGAACAAGGGGCCCTCGGTCGCGACGATCAACCTTGAGGAAGCGGATCAGATCTACGACGTGCGCCGACTGCTGGAAGGCGAAGCCACAGCGCTCTTTGCGGCGCGGGCGACGCCGCCCGAGATAGAACAGCTCACGAAATCGCTGAAGCTGTTCGAGCGCGCGGTCAAGAATGAGGCCGCGGTTGAGCGGGTTCAGTTCACCGGTGAGTTCTACGATGTGATCCTGCGCGGCTGCGGCAACAAGATCATCTGCGAGGTGCTGGAATCGCTGTTAGCCCGCGTGAACGCGTTGCGCGCGACTTCGATGTCCAATCCGGGCCGGGCTAAAGTCAGCCTGGCGGAAATGCGCAAGATTTTGCAGGCGATCGAGCAGCACGATCCGGTTGCGGCCCGCGCTGCGGCCGAGGCGCATGTGATTGCGGCGCGCGAAGCGGTGCGCTTGCATTTGGGGAAGGTTGGTTAGGCCCCTTATTGGGTGGATTCGGTGGAATTGGCGGCCGGGAAGTGGTTAGTTGGGTCTGATTCCCGTGTCAGTGACAATCGCGTGCCGCTGTACTGGACGAACTGTGGGATAATTGACTTCTTGGGGCCGACTTGGTTTCGACGTGGGTTGCAAAGCAGCGCAGGGCATACCGAGGACCCGTCACCTCGTAAATACAACGGGAAATAAGTAACTGCAAACGACGAAACGTTCGCATTAGCCGCGTAACACCGGCTAACCTCACACTGACTTGCTGATGGGTCAGGGTCGCAAGACTAGTGAGGTCATATACGTCAGCTAATACCGGTTGGTGTCACGACGTCCGGTCCGAAAATTTAGTGAATCGCCGTAGCAGAGCGTGTTCGTCCGCGCTGATGCGGTTAAATTAAATGATAGAACTAAGTATGTAGAACTCGTTGTAGAGTACTTACGGACGCGGGTTCGATTCCCGCCGGCTCCACCAAAACAGCATCCAAAGCAGTCCAGGAAAGTCTTAAGAAACCCGCCAAGCCTAGCTTCGCGGGTTTTTTCTTGTCCAATTGTGTTTATAACCATCCAGCAGAATCCAAGGGTATCCGGAGGTACCTTCGGGGGTACCTCGGTACCTCTGCCATCTTGGTACCCCCAACTGCGGATTTGGGCATTTTAGCCTTCTTCCTAGACGAGATTATTCATGCCGCTGCCCATGCAGAAGGTCGACATCTGCGACCTCAACACGGAGTCGTTACCCTACGAGGCAGATAGCATTGATTTATTGACCTGCACCGAGGTGCATTGAGCATCTGGAGAATTTCAGACACCTGTTACGAGAAACATTTCGAGTGACGAAACCCGGCGGCTGGATCCTTTTTTCCACCCCCAACATCCTAAATCTCAGATCGCGGCTGCGGTACCTGAGTTTCGGATTTGCGAACTTGTTCGGTCCGCTGCCGGTCGGCCGTAAGGAGCGATTCTCGACGGTTGGCCACATCACTCCGATCAGCTTCTTCTACCTCGCCCATGCACTCGCCGAAAGCGGCTTCGAGGACATCGATCTGTCGATCGATAAGGTGCAAAAGAGCAGCCTATGGAAATTGCCATTGTTCTACCCGGCGATCGCCCTATTCGGCTCAATGGAGTGGCGGTGCGGGGTCCGAAAATATAGAACCATAGATCCAAGCAACCGGCGTTACGTCGCGGTACAAAATCACCTGCGGGTGCTTCTGGGCCGGACGATTATCGTGAGCGCTCGAAAGCCAGATAATTTGCCGGGTCGGGCTCGCAGTACGTGATTGTCACACTGGGCGTGACCTTGTTGCGCATCGATAATCTGAGCCTGTTACAGGATCTCGCGGCCGTGGCGGATCTCCTATAATCACACGCACGCGCCTTGTCCGGGCGCGCAGGGCGCGTGAGGGGCAAAGCCCGCAAGATAAGGGAGAAGCCCAAAGAGATCCAGCTACAATCCGGCCTTGAAACACTCGATGAAATATTCCGCCGCCTCGGTTTGAATATACGGTTGCCTCTGAAATACTCCCACCTGTCTCATTGGAAGCGTCTCACGAATTTTTATTTGGACGAGGTTGTATCGCTCGAATTGAATATCTGCAAATCGCTTCGAAAATACCCCGATAAGATCCATTTTTCCAAAAAATTCCATTGCCGCAGCATAAGAATGGCAACGAATCGGCCTATTGGGCACCTTCAGACCAAATTTAGCGAAATCATGCTCAAGGGATAATTCGTCCAGGTTAGTGCTTTCAAATGGTATTAACCAGTCAACTCCCATCAATTCACTGATAGATTGTGAACTCGCAAGAGGATGATTTGGCCCTGTCCCAAGAATTAAAGGTATATCGATCTCAGCCAGTCTCTCGATCTCGTCAGGGAGCGGATAAAAATAGGGCGCAGTCAGTGCTATTGCAAAATCGAATTCCCCTTCTACCAGCCCGTCAATTAACGCAGCTCTACCCGATATTTCGCCTATCCTTACTTGTACGTTTGGCATCTTCTCGCGAAAGCGCAGCAACACGTCAGGAAGAACTGTAGAGGAAATGGTGGAAGAAATAGCGATAGAAACCGCCCCCCCCTTTTCGCTCCGCAAGCGCGCCATTTCTTCGCCCACTCGATCCATGTCTGCCAGAATTGCACGACCTCGACGGTGCAATAAAGCGCCAAGTGTCGTGATTTCCACACCCTTAGTCTTGCGTATTAACAGTGATCCGCCGTAAATCGTTTCGAGTTCGCGTATAGCCATGGAAACAGCCGGTTGAGAAATACCGAGCACGGATGCGGCCCGGTGAATGCTTTTTGACTCAACAACAGCAACGAACAGGCGGAGCTGTTTAATTTTCATCATCTCGTTGTGCATTTCGCGCAAGCCTTAAATTTTACCCAACTTCAACGCAATACTAAGAAGCCTAATCACGCTTCGGTTTGACGGACTGCAAATTACAGGAATCCTCAACATAACAAGTACTTTGGCGTATCGGGACTTTAAAATTCGGCGCTGGTGTAATAGGAAAATCGAGGTTGCTGAGCGGCCATATATAGCGCTCCGCCAGCCTATCCATCTCTAGATCTGGTGTGCAGGTTGCGGCCAAATCTCTATTTTCACCGGAGTCAGTCAAGCAATTACCGAGGACAGCGCCGGTCACGGCGTCCAGATCCCATGCGACCTGTTCCAGGACCGGAGCCCACTGACCATGTTTCTGTTGCCGATACAGACGAATGGAGGGATACCACGGACTATCGCTGCGCTCGGTCATCCAGACCCAATGTGGGTTCACATCCAGTAATACCCATGTCGGCACACCGAGTGAACCGGCCAGATGTGCCGCCGACGTACACACAGTAATCACCAGATCCATGCTCTGGAGCAAGGCGGCCGTGTCGTCGAACGAGCTCAATTCACCACAATGATCGATCACGCGTAAGCCCTCGTCGCACATGGCTTGCACGTCACTTCCTCCGTCGAGCTGCACGCTGACAAAATCGATGGATTGGAAATGATTGAACGTTCTCGCATAGGCAAGGGGATCAACTGCGCGTAACGGATTGCGCTGGTGCGTCCGGCTGCCGCTCCACACCAGCCCGACCCGGAACCGGCCCGAGCGCGCTGGCGAACTTACACGCCACGCGTCGACTTTCGCGTCGTCAGCTTTCAGATACGCTTGGGCTACCGGAAGTTGGTCCAGTGTCACGTTCAACATCAACGGCAGGCTCGCCAGAGGCAGGTGAAAATCGGGCGGGGGATATGGCGGAGCCTGGTCATGGGATACGATCGTATCCACGTCTCCACCCAAACTACGTCTCACCAGCGTGCACAGGCCCGAGTAACAGCAGAAGACAAGCTTGCCGCCCTCGCGCCGAACACGCTCGGCGATTGACGGCAAAAATCTCACGAACTGTATGACATCGCCGTAGCCCTGCTCGCTCCAGACAAAAAGTGTCTTGCCTGCCAGGGACTGGCCTTGCCACCGTGGCGCAGGTATATTCGGCAATGAGTTGCGTAACTCGGGAGAACCGTCCCACCGCGCTTCATGGCTCGACCAACCCGCGGCATAGTCACCGCGAAGCAGTTGCAGCATCGCGAGCGACCACAACATGGGAGCATTGCCAGGCTCGAGGGTCAACCCGCGCTGGACGAGAGCAAGAGCGCGGTCCCACTCCTGTAGTTCCTTGTGAACGTTCGAGCCTATTTGCAGCGCAACCAGATAGTTGGGTGCGAGCGCACAGGCGCGCTCCACAGCCACCTGCGCGGCAGCAGGATCCATGCCGCGCAGCAGGACAATAGCGAGATTGGTCCATGCAAACGCGTTGGCCGGTTCTTCGCGAAGTGCCTGCTCCAGCAACAATTTCGCTTGAGCATGCGCCCCTGTCTCGATATAGGACGCGGCCATATTGTTACGCAGCATAGGGACTGTTGCATCGAGCTGTAGCGCGCGGTCATAAGCGGACAGTGCCAGATCGTGTTGATTCTGCAACTGGTACGTCAATCCCAGAACGAACCACCCATGCGCGCTCGCCGGTACACATTCGCAATATGCCAAGACGACAGACTGCGCCACTTCGAACCGCTTAAGACGACACAATAGGTCGACCCAGTCCAGCACCCACCGCTCACCAATAGCCTCGTCACCATAGGCGCGTTCATACCAGGCATGCGCGACTTCATCAGGTTCGCCAAAATCCAGCGCGATACGCGCGAGCTCAACTTGCACAGCACTGTCGCAGGGAGAATCCAGCAGCCTTTGCTCAAGCGAGACACGGGCTTCGAGGTGACGACCCCGTAAACGCAGGAGCCGGGCTCTAGCGACCAGCACGCCAGAATGGCCGGATTGCCCGAGCTCGCCCGCATTCAACAGACGCCACGCTCCGATCAAATCTCCCTGCACGGTCAACTCATCGATCCGTGCAAGGCTCACCGCTATCGAATCGCTCATGAGGTCAGATCCCCCCACTACCACTGGTAACCGACCCCTGCGCCGTACACAGTGCCTGCGTCGGTCACGCTGACACCCCCCTTCACCTTCATGTTTTGGGCAACTCGCGCCGTAAACCCGATCGCCACCGCCGAGTAACCTTGATAGCTCCCCATACCAATCCCGACCGAGAGGGTCTTGCCTTGATCAACCTCAGGAATCATGGTCAACGCAGTAGCGGCGGCGATACCGGAGTAGGCGGTACGCGCGACTGAGTTCACAGAATCCTGCACGCTGTTCAACTGCGACATATTGACCGCATCGGTCGGATTTACGCCTGGCGCCACGTTGGTGATGGTGCGCTCATTGCCCGGCGAGCCCACCGATACCGAGTTCGCCTCGCTTGCTACCGAGCCCGCGCCGAGCGCCACTGAATTCGCCCCCGACGCTACCGCGTTGGCGCCCACCGCCGACGAACCGGACCCGGTTGCCTGGGAGCCCGAACCCACCGCGACGCCGTTGCTCGAACTCGCCGTCGAATTGCCGCCAATCGCAACCGACTCCGTGCCCGTAGCGCTCGCCGCGCTGCCCGTCGAATTCACGGCTACGTACTTCGAATTCGCTGCCGCCGCCGACGACGACGCCGCCGCCGACGACCCGCCCGTCGTCGTCGTGGTTTGCGACATCTGCGTGACTTGGCCGCCGAGCGTGCCGATTTGCGTTTCGAGCGCAAACAATTGGCTGCCGTTGACCGCATCAGTACTGGTCGCGGTAATGGCGCCTGCGGCGATATTCGTGAGCGCGACCGCAGAGGCTGCACCAACGCCGCCGAGCGTCACACTCGTATGCGAGTTGCTGTCGTACATCACGGCATCGCTTGCCACAACCTGCAACTGGCTTACGGTGACCGCGTCTTGCGGCGCGGAGCCGTCGGCCACGTTGGTGATCCGGCGCAACGCGGTGGGGCTGCCCACCGATACCACGGAAAGCGGCGCGGCAGCGCTCGTCAGATAGCCCGTGCCCGTCGGCGCAGCCAGCCCGGTGACGCTGCCCGCGCCAATCGCCACGCTGTTAGCGTAGCTGGCGCTGCTGCCCGCGCCGAACGCAATAGCGTTTGTGGCAGTGGCCACAGCGGCCTGCCCGAGCGCAATAGAAGCAGTCCCGGTGGCATTGGATTGCGCCCCCACCGCGATAGCGGCCAGCGAACCAGCCGAAGCCGATGACCCAACCGCTACTGAGTTTGTGGCAGTCGCCACAGCGATCTGCCCGAGCGCAATAGAAGCAGTCCCGGTGGCATTGGATTGCGCCCCCACCGCGACTGCGGCCACCGAACCAATCCCAGTCGAAGCCGATGACCCAACCGCTACTGAGTTACCTCCTGACGCGGTCGCGAAGGCACCAAAGGCCGAGGAGTTGACTAGACCGCCAGCGCTAGCGCTCGTGCCGATCGCGACTCCGTTTACTGCTGTTGCGACGCTCGCGGATGTGCCAATGGCGATGGACGAGCCGACCCCGACCTTAGCGGCCGTGCCAATCGCGGTTGCATCAGTCCCTTGTGCCGTGGCCGACGTTCCTATTGCAATACCACGCGCGACGGTGGCGGTACCGGTGGTGGTAGCACCCGTGCCAATCGCGGTTGCGTTAGTCCCAAATGCCGAGGACGATGATCCTAGTGCAATACTACCCGCGCTGGAGGCGGTACCGCCATCTGGGAAGTACTGCGCATACGCGGCGTGACCGTGCACTAAAGACACCACCGCCAGCGTGACAGGACCAAGCAACCTCGCTTTTCCCGGTTTTCCTCGCGCGGAAGCCAATTCCGATATGGCAACCCACGCGCCTAAGGCCTGGTTCCAAATAGATCGATATGCTCTGTTCATACGTTTTCACCTAAACAAAAATACTCAGATTTAAGACAGAAGGGAAAACATGCGAGCAGTTTTCCTAATTAGCACTCCTGTGCACATAAAATTTGAACATCAGAATAAATGCTCACTACCTAACCTCGATGGCCTCACGAAACCGAAACGGGACATCCGAGTTGCTGCAAGCGTCGCGCGAACGCCCACACCCTCGACGCATCAACCGAAGCTGCATTTGAAATCACCACAACGAGTCGATGCGCAACGTTCGGCGTGTCGGGTAGCGAAAGAAAAACCGCCTCCCATGACACGTCGACCACCGCACTCAATGCCGACACATTCACTTCCACCACCAGGTCCGGCTGCTCACCAAGCAAAGCCACAACGCGCCGGAATACATGACGATCCAGCAGTCGAATCAGCCCGCACTCCTCCAGAGCGGGAACGAATTCCCGCGCCGACATCTCACGCGTGTCGCGGCCCGGACACGCGACCAGACATTCGTGATATCGGACCGCATTACGATTTACCCATCGATATGTAGGCCGGAGCGTAATCTCAATACCACCGCTTCTTAGTGCACCCCACACGAGATCACACACGTCCAAGTTGTTCATTACATTCTGCGAAAATCAAAGACAAAGAACATCAAAAAGCGCTTTCGTCGAATTCGATAGATGTGGGTATCGATGGCCCTCGATACGATCTCGTGCTCTTGCGGGAACACGCCCAATATCTATCTATAAAATAGCAGTACTAATTTTATTCAATATGGAAACGGAAAAATTTCGCAAGACGGCCTGCCAAAGTAGTAGCCCTGCACCCATTCAATGCCCGCGCCACGAACTAGCGAGAGATCGCCTTCATTTTCGACTCCCTCGACGACGATGCAATCGACGAACTTCAATGCCGACGCAACAATCGCATCGAATCGACACAATGCATCCACGCTGCGCCCAACCCTGTCGATGAATGAGGCATCGATTTTGACGATATCGACTTCCTCCAATGCCGTTGCTGCCTGCAATGAATATCCCGCGCCAAAATCGTCCACCGCGACACGACATCCCATTTGCCGCAGGCGTCTCGCGAACACCCACGCCCCCGCAGGATCGACGGGAGCCGTTTCTGTAATCTCAACAACGAGTCGGCGAGCGATGTCCGGCGTATCAGACAGTCTAAGAAACACAGGGTCCCATAGCGCATCGCCAACCGCGCTCAATGCTGAGACATTTACGCCCAACGTAAGGTCAGGGTGCTCGCCGAGCAAAGCCACAGCGCGCTGAAATACCTGAACATCGAAAAGGCGGATTTCCCCGCTCCGTTCCAGATCCGGGATAAATTCAACGGGCGATATCACACGTGAATTTTCATCCATGCACCTGACCAGACATTCGTAATACAAGACGGCGCTGCGATCGGCCGAATGACATATAGGCTGAAACGCGAACTCGACCCTGCCCTCCCTTACAGCACTCCACACAAGCTCAGACACACTCCAACCTTTCCCGACGAATCGCGATAATTAATGTTGCCTGCGGCTCACACGAGTACTAACGAGCCATTGCCGCCATGATAATGTTTTTGAGACCGCCCGAAAATGATAAGAATTTCGAGCGTGCCATAAGAAAATATTATTCGTTAGCAACGGTCAGGACGTTGGACCTCACTCACTGGCAGCGCGAAGCTTGCCGCAAGCGCGGCATTTCTGCAGGGATGTTTTATCGATAGCGTCGCCGATACGACGGTGTGACCGTGTCAGAACCACAGCAGCGACCGCAATTGCAGAAGGCATAACCCGACACTTCGGGTCGAGCCTGAACAATTAGGAGAGCCTCGGGCGACGGAGCTTTGAGGCCGGAATGGTGTTGTGAGATTTACAAGAGATCATCCAGCCGCGGACCGCACATCGGTGGCGGCTGGATAAGAGTGCAGCCCAAAGAGACCCAGCTACAAGGCAGCCCTGAAACACTCGATAAAATATTCCGCGGCCTCGGTTTGAATATACGGCTGCCTCTGAAATAGTCCCGCATGTATCATTGGAAGAGTCTCACGAATTTCTATCTTGGCAAGGTTGTATCGCTTGAATTGAATATCTGCGAATCGCTTTGAAAATACCCCGATAAGATCCATTTTTTCAAAAATTTCCATTGCCGCAGAAAAAGAATGGCAACGTATCGGTCTATTGGGTATCTTTAAGCCAAATTTAGAAAAATCATTTTCAAGGGATAATTCCAGTTGATTGGTGTTTTCAAACGGAATCAGCCAATCAACGTCCATCAATTCGGTGATCGATTTTGAATTCACAAGCGGATGATTGCTCCGTGCTCCAAGAATTAGAGGTATATCTATTTCTGCCAATCTCTCGATGTCGTCAGGAAGCGGATAAAAATAAGGCGCGGTAAGTACCATTGCAAAATCGAATTCCCCTCCTACCAGTCCATCAATTAGAACATCTCTCCCCCAGATCTCACTTATCCTCACCTGTACGTTTGGCATCTTCTCGCGAAACCGCAGCAACACGTCAGGAAGAACTGTACAGGCAATGACGGAAGACACAGCGATAGAAACCACGCCTCCCCTTTCACTCTGCAGGCGCGCCATTTCTTCGCCCACTCGATCCAGGTCTGCCAGAATTGCACGACCTCGACGGTGCAATAAAGCGCCTAGTGTCGTGACTTCCACACCCTTCGTCTTGCGTATCAACAGTGATCCACCGTAAATCGTTTCGAGTTCGCGTATGGCCATGGAAACAGCCGGTTGAGAAATACCGAGCACGGATGCGGCCCGGTGAATACTCTTTGATTCAACAACAGCAACGAACAGACGAAGCTGTTTAATTTTTATTGTGTCGTTATACATGTCACGCGAGCCTTATATTTTTAGCCATACTTCGACGCAATACTGACGGACTGCAAATTGCAGGAGCCCTCAACATAACAAGTTATTTGGAGTACCAAACCTATAAAGTTCTATAGCAGTTAAATGTTTTTTCACGAACTCAAAGACATATTCTGGATTCGATGGCACCGACTTTATGGCCATCAGATGCGTCGCGCAGTGTGTAACCGCCCGGCGGCGAGCTCCAGTAGCCGATAACATGCGGCGAACACCTGGGTCATGTGCCCAGCTTTGTAAGCGAAGACATCTGTGGGATCCATACGATGGATCAACATTGCACTTGTCACTTCGAAAATCAGTAAGCGGCCATCCGGTGTCTCGGCGCAATCCAGTCCCCAGTAATCCAAGCCGATACGCTGCTGGATTGTCCCAAGTGCCAACGCGTGTCGTTGTGCAAAATCGCGTTCGAATAAGGTCATCACTGACGCCTCCTCGGCACGCCGCGATGCCTGGGCGATCATCTCTTCGTAAGGGTAGTGAACCATCCAATGTTCTGAAATACCCATATGGCACAGATACGGCTTCCCATCGATTAGAACCAACCTGAACTTGCGAAACAGGCCGTCTTTCGATGCATAGTCGATAAATGGCGAGAGAAAGAACGTCGCTGCGCTTTGTTCCTCGAGGTAACTGTTCACATGTTCAGCGCATTCGATTTTGACCAAGCCGCTTCCCGCATGCGAGCCTACCGGCCGCGCGATCAACGGAAATTGCATGCCAGCCAACAGCGCTGTCGGCAGCACCACCCCAGCCGCCAGTTGCTCCAGCGCAATGCGGCTCACGCGTACGGTTTTCGGCATCATGACGCCTGGTGCATCGCTTAGCGTCATACAGGAAACATCGCGCGATAGACGAGCAATCAGTGCGGGTTGGTTCAGCACCGGACGGGGCCAATGTGCAAGCAACGTACCGAGTTCCTCCAGCAAAACTCGATTCGCATCGGATTCGGCGACCACGACCCATAGCACGTCATGGTCGGGCAATACCGCAGGCAGCGGTAAGCCGGCATCGACATAGAGCACGTCGACGATCAGGTCATAGTCATCGAGCAGCAATTCAAACGGCGTGTTGCACATGAGGTCGCCGGCAGCCTTGAGCACCAGTAAGTGCAAGGCATCGGCACTCCACGATTCGGCCACGCGATAGAGTCGCTGCTCGTTGAGCGCCATGGCTTGCGCTTTCAACGCCGTATCGCGTTGAAATTCCAGCTGCAGCACATTCGATAGATCAAGCAAAGCATGCGGGTCGCCACGCTGTCTCACTCGTTCGATCAGCGCCTCCCCAAGAGCCGCGACCCCGTGTCCCGAAAACGCTTTGCTCCATAGCGAAGAGAGACCGGTACCCGACACATCGCTGACGTGAGCGGTAAAAGCAGGGTCCAGGAGAGGGAGCTCGGAATTGTCCATATTGCAAAATGGGTTAGGACTTTGTCGGAGCATCTCAGACCCCCGCAACGAGTATTTCGATGGAACGGCCCATAGAAAAGGCTAGCGAACTCCGCGCCATCAGCCTGCATTCCGCTTACGGTCAAAAGCGATGGTAGCAGCAGATGAAAGCATTCAATCGAGGCGTGACGACGCGAAAAATTACGCATCGTTAATTGGTACAACGAGGCTTGGAAATGCCACGTCATGTCGATCTGCCTGAGGACGTTATAGCGCCTCAGGCGCCGCCGGATTCGTCACTGTCTGGTCTCGCACGCCGCGTCATTGCGCATAATTTTCGGTAACTCTGGGCACGCCCCATGTAATGCCATTCGTCCGCCGCGCGTCTAAGCTGCGTGAAAATCTCGTAGTCACTTTTCTTATGCGTGGCGTTTCTGCGCTTGTTGCGATCGCTACAGAAAGCCGTTCGAATACTTGCGGCGAACCGGTTGAATCCGCCACCGCTGATTTATGGGTGGAATACCTCAGCACATACCGGCAAATTTGACGGCACTCGCTCACGTTCGGCGAACTTGTCGAAAAGGTACCGTCAAATTCCGTAAAAAATGCACAAACTCAAAGACATACCGTGTAAGAAGGCTAGGCGTGATCGCAAAAGAGTGTTTCAGACCTCTATCACGCTGCTAGCGCATTTCTGCCCGGAGCTCACGAACGCCGCGGCCTAGCCTACGACGCAATAGCGCGCGTAACGTTGCGGAGTCGGCGTAACCGACTTCGCGCGCAACGGTCTCAAGGTCACAGCCCTGCGTGACGAGCTGTTGCGCGCGCTGGACTCGTAAGTCCTGGAAAAACGCCAATGGCGACTTGCCGAGAACCATCTGGGTACGCCGCTGCAATGTGCGCGTGTGTACCGACAGCGCGCTGGCGGCTTTCTGGAGGGAAAATCCTTCAGCCAGGTGCTCGCGTGCCCATCGGTCAAATCGCATGGTCAACGGATCGGCGTGCGCAATGTGGTCGGGGATGATGTACCGCGCCTGCGACGTCCGGTTGTCGATCAGCATCAAGCGAGCGACGAGCGTCGCCAGCTCGGGACTCGCGTGTCGTACCAACCATAGTGCAAGATCTAGGTGGCCCATCATCGCGCCTGCGGTAACGATCTGTCCCGATGCAAGAACAATTTGGGAATCGTCGAGACGCACCGCTGGGTAGCGCTGACGAAACAGCGGTGCCAATGGCCAACTGGTGGTCGCCTCGCGTTGATCCAACAAGCCAGTCTCGGCGAGTAAGAAGGTGCCGATGCAGGCAGCCGCCATACCGCTGCCTTCCGCGTGGCTTAGGCGCAGGAACTCGACAGCCTCGCGCACGTCACGGCGCCCCAACGCCCCAACTAGCTGATCCGGGTCTTTCGCATTGAGCGCCGGCACAACGACCCAGTCTGACCGGCGAACCGAGCCGATTGATTCGACCGTAGTTGAAAAGCCCAACGCAGTGCGAATACGCCGACGAACGCCGACGAGGCTAACGTCAAACGGTGCCGAGGCAAAACCTTGCGCTGCCGCTAGCTCATTTGCCATCGCGAAAGTGTCGAGCAATACAGTCAGGCCGGTATCGAACACACCGTCCAGCGCCAAAATTGTCAGTCTCATGTCGCAAATTATGCCAAAAATGTCATTTACGACTATAGCCCGGGGACCTTGCGGCGTCTAGACTAAGAAGCTCTTTCACCACTCCATGTTCCCAATGAAGCTTACGCCCGAACTCTATTTTCTGACGCTCGTCGCCACTGCAACCGCACTCATGTGGATTCCCTATACGCTCGCGCGCATTGCAACACGAGGCGTGATGGGAGCGATGGCCAATCCTGATCCATCGTTGCCACCCGAACCCGCATGGGCGCAGCGCGCGAAGCTTGCGCATGCGAATGCGATTGAGAACCTCGCGGTATTCGCGCCTCTGGTACTCGTTGCGACGGCCATTGGGATCAGCACGCCTGCCACCGTGTTCGCTGCGAAGCTCTACCTGTTTGCGCGGCTCGTTCATTACGTCGTCTATGCCGCGGGCATTCCCGTCGTACGCACGCTTGCTTTCGTCGTCGGCGCCGGCGCGACGCTGGTACTCGCCGCGACTATCCTCGCAAGCGCAACCTGATCGTGCACCGTCGTCCAGTCTTCCCCCGCATCTGCCCTATCAACCTGATAAACGAGACCCATCATGAATACAAAACCTAGCTCCATTCTCGGTACGATTGGCAATACCTCTTTGCTTCAGCTGCGCAATGTTGTTCCCAGCAACGGCGCACGGATTTTCTTGAAGCTCGAAAGCCAAAACCCGACCGGCAGCATGAAGGACCGTATCGCGCTCGCGATGATTGAGACGCCCGAACGCGACGGCAGACTTAAGCCGGGTGGCGCAGTCGTCGAATACACGGGCGGCAGCACGGGCGTGTCGCTCGCGCTCGTGTGCGCGGTGAAGAATCACCCGCTGCATCTGGTCTCGTCCGATGCGTTTTCGAAGGAAAAACTCGATCACATGCGTCTGTTGGGTGCGAAGCTGACGCTCGTCCCTAGCGACAACGGCAAGCAGACCGAGAAGCTGACGAAAGACATGATTCGTGCAGCGCATCAGATCGCCCATGATTTGGGTGCATACATCACCGCTCAGATGGAAAACACAGACCAGCTACAGGCTTACACGAAGATGGCCGACGAGATTTTGGATCAGGCCGACGGCCGTATCGACGGTTTCGTGCAGAGCGTTGGCACGGCTGCGTCGCTGCGCGGTATCTCGCAGCGCCTGCGCGAGCACGACGCACGCATTCGCGTTGTTGGGGTCGAGCCTGTAGAGTCGGCGGTATTGTCGGGCGGTCCTACCGGTGCGCACAAGATCGATGGCATCGGTGCGGGCTACGTCGTGCCGCTGTGGCACGACCGGATCGCCGACGAACTCGAGCGTGTCTCGACTGGGGACGCCAGGGCGATGGCGTTCCGGCTGGCAGCCGAAGAGGGCCTCTTCTGCGGCACGTCCACCGGCGCAAACGTGACCGGTGCATTGCGGCTCGCCGAGCGCCTCGGTCCTGACGCAACGATCGTCACCATTATGTGCGATACCGGCATGAAGTACCTAAAGTCGTTTGCGCAAACATTGGATCATTGATGAAGTGTGGGCACGGGCTCGCACAAGGTCGACCGCGTGCTGGAGACCGGCGGCACCATGAGGCAGATATCGCGAAAGTCCAGGAATGGTTCGGGCACGCAAACATCGCAACAACCAGACTGTACGACCGGCGGTTTAGCCGGCCCGAACAATCACCGACGTTCAAGATAGTCTACTAATCGGCGCTAGTTTGCCCCGTTGCCTCAGTTCATCGATTGACAACTGCGCCGGACAACGTGGATCCCTCCGCACTGACCACGATCGGGCAGTTAATTACAATTGCGGTGCGCGTGATGGTCACTGCCCCTTCCCGCTCGGCCTCCAACACAGCCGCTTCGCTCATTAACGCATAGGGGTGCGTTGTCTTACCCCAACTAACCGTGTACAGCAACCACAGGGGACTGTATTGCTTATCTGTGCTCGCCGCTCCGACGGGATTGGGCGCTGAGGCGAACACAGCATCCTGTTCGCCGGCAGGGAATTTATAGACACGCTCAAGAACCGTCTTTAATTCCGGCGGTTTTGGATAAGAAGGTACAGCATCGCGCAACCGTGGCGTGAGCGTGATTCCCGCTCCGGATGCCATTGTTGGATCTGTGATCTCGGTAGTAATGTAATACACCTTCTCGTTGTCGTACCACGCGGCCGACAACGGCAATGTAATGCTCTTAGGTGCCCGTGAGTCCGACAACATGGATTTGCCGCCGCACGCGGCCAATCCACACACTATAAAAACCATCGACCACTTTCGATACATTTGATCATTCCCAGTGAGATGTGTCGGTAGGTAACCGAACCGTGAGCGTATTTATCGAGCGTACAACAGCCATTGCCTAGTGGGCTGTCGTGGCATCTCACGCGAGCTGGCACGCAAGCTCATGAATGAGCTGCCACAACGCATCTGCGGCCGGTGACAAAGATCGGTCCGGGCGCCGAACTGCGACGATCGAGCGCAGCAACTCCGGATGACCAAGCGGCTTTGACACCAACCCAGGATGTTGCGTCGTCGAGATGGCCAGCAAGGGCATGATCGAAATGCCCATGCCGGCGTCCAGCATACCGAGCACCGAATTGGGCTGCGCCAGTTCAAGCACAATCTCGACCTTGACCTTCTGTTCCACCAAGTGGCGACGAATCATTTCGTGGCTACCCGACGTGCTGCCCAACATCACCACCTTCTCGCCGCCCAGATCGCTCCACCGAACGTTGCGCTTTCGGGCAAGCCGATGATCGCGTTTGCAGACCAGGTACATCGGATCTTGCAGCAACGGCGAACAATGCAGATCCGGCGTGTCGTCGATACCTCCTATGATACCGATCTCCATCTCGCCAAGCCGCACCCGCCGTAATACTTCGGTCGCCGAGTCGTCACAAAGCGTTACCTGAACATGCGGCAAGCGCACTTGTGCCGCCCTTACCCAGTCCGGCATCAGCGAACTCATCACTGAGGGCACGCAGGCGAGCGTCACCCGCCCCTTGCGCTGCGCACCGATATCGCGGATCTCGTGCAAGCAAACGTCGAGCTCGGCGATCAGCCGGGTACTGGTAGCCGCCAGCATCGATCCCGCATCGGTGAGTCTGACTTGCCGTGTGGTGCGATCCAATAGTCGTACGCCCAGCGCCTCCTCCAGCTCGCGCACCGTAATGCTGGTGGCCGACTGGGATAACCCGATCGCTGTAGCCGCTCGGGTGAACCCACCCAAATCTGCCACGGCGAGAAATGCGCGGAGCTGTCGGAACGTAATATTCATACGATTTTTCAATTAAAAGATTGGATATTTCAATTTGCAATATAGGTAGCATAAACCTAATCTTTCTTCATGTTCTTCCGACAGTCAGGCGCTCCCCGCTCGCGGTGGCGTTGCCTTCTCGGCAGTACAAAAGCCCGAGCGCCGGTTCGGCAAATCGGATCCCCTACTTATTGGTTAAAACGAGATGACTTCGTCTATCGACACCTATGTCTTCGATGCGTACGGCACACTGTTCGACGTGCACTCGGCCGTTGCTCAATACGCTGCGCGCGTCGGCCCACATGCCCCTGCCCTATCGGAACTCTGGCGAGCGCGCCAAGTGGAATACTCCTGGACGTATAGCTTGATGGGGCATAAGAGCGATTTCTGGACTTTGACGCAGCTCGCGTTGGACTACGCAATGCAACGCTATGACGTGGCCGACAGTGCACTACGCGCAGACCTGCTCAACGCTTACCTGAAACTGCAAGCATTCCCCGAGGTGCCCGAGGCACTGCGCTCGCTCAAGGAAAGCGGCACGCAGGTGGTAATACTCTCCAACGGCACCGCCGAGATGGTGAATAGCGCCGTGCGCTCCGCCGGTCTCACCGACCTGATCGATCAGGTCATCTCAGTAGACGAGGCCGGCATCTTCAAAACGCATCCGCGCGCGTATGAACTCGTCACTCGTCACTTCAACGTGCCCGCGCATCGCGTCAGCTTCCAATCGTCCAATCCGTGGGATGCCGCGGGTGCGGCGGCGTACGGGTTCCGGGTCGTGTGGGTTAACCGCAAAGGCTGGCCGGCCGAATACCCTCTTACCGGCGAACGCCGCGAGGTCACCTCGCTTGCCGGTCTTTCCGAGATCTGGCTGGAAGCCGAGACTTAAGCCGCATTCTGTAGCGCCGTTTTATCCAACCACAAAATAAAGGAGTCGAACATGTGTGAATGTCCGCTTTGCAACTGGGAAACGTCCACCAAAATCCGCCCTGGAGACGTCAAATTCCTGGTCAATCCCGAAGCGCCAAACGGCGTCCAGTCGGCAAATCTGATTGGACAGGTCAAGAAACCAGGGTTCTACGTTGCGCGATTCAAGCTGCCGCCTTTCGAGCAACAGCCCGCGCATACTCACCCAGACGACAGGACTTATACGGTGATCTCCGGAATGATGTACTCGGGCGTGGGGGATAAATTCAATCCGGAAAAGCTGATCGAACTCCCCCCCGGCAGTTTCTACAATATGCCCAAGGACATGCCTCATTTCTCCTGGACTCAGAAAGGTGAAGTGATCATGCAGGTAACCGGGACCGGTCCGAGCGGCTTCGTGTATTGCGACCCCGCAGACGACCCGCGAAACAAAAGCTGAGGCAGACCGCGATCCTCGTCCGGGGTGGAGCATTTCGTATCGCTATCAAATCAAGACCAACAGTTTGCACGCGTGGGCGATGAGCTTGCGACGATGAGAACGTGGAGACAGCATGAACAAGATTCAAACGATCTTTAGACACTCCGGCGAGGCTATTACCGATTCGACGCTGAGCGCCATCAGTCTGCCCGCACGGGCGCGCGTCACGTTCTTGCTGTCCACCATCTATGCGCTCATGTATCTAGACCGCGTCAATTTGTCGGCGGCTGCCAACGCCGTCAAAACGGAGTTCGGGCTCTCGAATTCGCAGCTTGGCGTGGCTTTTACTGGTTTTTCCTGGACTTATCTGGCCACCGTGCTGTTCGGCGGTTGGGCCGCGCGACGTTACGGCCCACGCGTGGTGCTGCCGTGCTGCGCAGTACTGCTGGGCGTATCCACGATCGGCACCGCTTTCGCCGCGGGCGCCGTGAGCTTGTTCCTGATTCGTATGCTGGTGGGCGCCGGTGAAGGTCCGGCGTTTCCTGCAGCCACGCAAGCCATGCGCAATTGGTACCCGGCCGAGAAATTCGGCTATATCCAGGGGATTACCCATAGCGCGTCGCGCCTGGGTGCCGCTATCGCACCGCCGCTGGTCGCGTGGCTGATCGTGGCAACGAATTGGCGCATCTCGTTTGTGATCTGCGGGAGCGCAGTCCTGGTCTGGGGGGCATTTTGGTGGTTTCAGTTTCGCGACGATCCGCGCGAACACGCGAGCGTCGAGCGCGCGGCGCTGGCCGGCGTGGAACCGGTCGCACCCACTGCAAAAACCCCTGTCCCGCTTTGGGCGCTGACCACTCGCATGTTGCCGGTTACTTTAGTGATGTTCGCCTATGGGTGGGCTTACTGGATTTTTGTCTCCTGGCTGCCGCTGTACTTTATCAATCACCATCACGTCGAACTGAAAGCGTCGGCCTTTCTGACCAGCGTACCGTTGGTAGCCGGCATGTTCGGCAATACCGCAGGCGGCATGCTCTCCGACTGGCTACTGCGGCGTACTGGTAACCACCGTATCGCGCGCTGCAGTGTGGTGGCGGGCTCACTTGCCGGTTGCGCATTGGCGTTGATACCCGTGGCCTTGACGCCCAACCTGGCGGTTGCGCTGCCCTGCCTGGCACTGGCGATGTTCTTCCTGGAGCTAACCATCGCGCCTATGTATGCCATTCCCATGGATATGTCGAGGGAGTTCGCCGGTATGGGCAGCGCGTTCATCATCATGGGCGTCGCGCTCGCCGGTATCACCTCGCCGTGGGTCTTTGGGTGGCTGATAGACCTGACTGGGAACTGGAACGTGCCGTTTGCGACCGCGATTGGCGTACTGCTGCTTGGGGCCGGCGGTGTGCTTTTGATAAGGCCCGATCGCCCTTTTCTGCCGCCGGCATAGCGCGTGTTGACTGAAATTACTGCTGCTCGCGCGGCAGTAGCGACACGGCGACGTTGACGCACCATGCCCATCTGTAGGGAGTTAAGGTGAGCGTTCGCCGCTCGATCATCCAAACTAAAATCGACAGCAGGTCGCGATATGCCTCGATCCGCATCACCAGTACTTGAAAGCGATCGCCTGCTTTCGTGCCCGGCTCCGGCTCGTTGTCAAAATACGCTGACGCTTGGCGAAGAGCCGCACTGTACTGAGCTTCAGTTCGAATCGGTTTCAGTTCCATATCGCCACTCCATTTCGGGCCATCTCGACGTCGGGTCGCTACCCATCTTGCGCTAGGGGCGTCGCGATAGCACAACGCATAAGCATCGCTCCCCTAAAAAGGCACCGCAACCTCCCATCGTCCAGCCAACCCCCACAAGCCTTCCCATCGTTCTCCCAACCACTATTCCCATTTCCTGAAAGACAGTCTTCCACCTTTTGGCCTCTGCCAATCGGAGCCCCTCTCCTAAACTCTGTCCCGTCGCGGAACAAGAGCGTCACCGAATGCGTTGTCGTTCCCAAGCTCTTGCGCGCAATCGCACTAGCACGATGCGCATTTACATCGAGTGCAACTACTCGCGACATATAAAGGAGATTCAGTCAGATGAAAAAAGTACTATTGGTGTCTGCTATAGCCAGCCTGTTCTGCGCGACCGCACACGCGCAAAGCAGCGTGACGCTATACGGCATCATCGACGAAGGCGTGCAATTCAACAGCAACGCCAAGAACATTGTCGGTACAACCAACGTTGGTGGCCGCCAAGTCGCCCTCGATTCGGCCAGCGGTCTAAACGGTAGTCGCTGGGGCCTGCGAGGCGCCGAAGATCTAGGCGACGGTTTGAAGGCCATCTTCACCCTCGAGTCAGGCGTCAACCTGAACACCGGCGCATTCGGCCAAGGCACCACACCATTCGGTCGTCAAGCATTCGTCGGTTTGAGCAGCACGAAATACGGTACGGTTACCCTGGGTCGCCAATACGATTCCGTCGTAACCTACGTCCAACCGGTAACAACAATCGCCTATGTCGCCGGCACCAGCCTGTTCGCGCACCCGGGTGACTTGGATAACACCGACAACAGCCTGCGCACCAATAACACCATCAAGTACGCAAGCCCGAGTTTCAGCGGGTTGACCTTCGGTGCTGAAGTCAGCTTGGGCGGCCAAGCAGGTAACGTGACCGGCGGCGGCGGATACTCCGCAGGCGCAGCGTACGCGAACGGCCCAATCACCTTGGGTGCTGCATACAACTACTTCAAGAACCCGACGGGCACAGCCGGCAGCACGGGCTTGTTCACGGATAACGTGAACGGCACAAGTTCGCTGAGCGGCACGCTGAACAGCGCTTACCAATCCGCTAGTTCTTACCAAGTTGCAGCAGCTGGCGGTACGTACGCAATCGGACCCGCCGTCTTCGGCCTATCGTATTCGAACACCAAGTACCAGAGCATCGTTACGATGAACGGCGCGACCGCTACGTTCAACGACGTGGAAGCAGGCTTGAAGTGGAATTTCACGCCGACGTTCTACACGGGCGTGGCGTACAACTACACGAAGGGCGACAGCCTGACCAATGCGGCCGGTGTCAGAGTGGGTAACCAGCACTATAACCAACTCGGTCTGGTTGCCGACTACGCACTGTCCAAGCGCACCGAACTATATGCTATTGGCACGTTGCAAAAGGCAGCCGGTACCAGCTCGACGGGTGCGGCTGCAGTGGCCAACATCGGCAGCTTGGGCGATTCATCTAACGACCGTCAGGCTGTGGTCCGCCTGGGTATTCGTCACAAATTCTAAGTGGACTTTTTAGGATCTAGAGATATGTAAATTTGGCGAAGTACGCTTTATCTTCATTTAATACTGCTAATTAACCCCAGGCTTCTCCGGGCTTGGGGTCTTTTTTCCTGCACGGCGCACAGCTTCAAAACCCCTACCCCCCCTACCCTGTGCAATCGCGGCAGTTGGCACAAAACACCCCCACTTTGGCGCAATTCGCCCCCGTCTTTCACCCAGCTTCGCGCAAGCTCATCCGATAATTCTCTAGCCCGTAAAAGTGGACTTCAATCATCGAAGCCCCAACCACGCCGCATGGCAACGATCCCGAAACCTTAAGAAAGCGACAAGGACCGTTCAATCAATAACGATCGCTCATATCACCCATGGAAATCCTACTGCTTGTGCTTGCTGTTGGTTTAATCCTGCTGGGGGCATTCACGACATACATCATCGCGTCCGAGATCCCACAAAAAATTCTCGAGCATATGCAGCGCAACGGCCGCTATACAGGACTCGGCGAACAATCCTCCAACATGGAGTCTGCTCGCCGTACTGAGCTGCCCACACGGATGCGCACGCAGCCCTCCCCCCTCACGCATAGTATTCGTCGGGTAAAAGCATATCTTCGAAGAACGCCCCGAACTCGCCCTTAGGATCACGGATATGAATTTCCAGAATCCAACGCATGGCAGCGGGGCTTGCATCGAAATCAGCAAGCGAACCCGTATGAATCGCCGCATGCGGGAAATCAGAGACCCTGTGCCCCGGAAGATCGAAGTTCAGATGCCAGCCCATTTCGCGAGCCGCCTTATCGGCGAACTCATATAGCTTCTTGCCGCTCAGCTTCTGCGTATTCCAAACAGACCGAACTTCATGAAACAGCCGTTCCGCATCCCGAGCGCACCGTGCATATTCGGCATGTTCACCCACAATAAAAGACGCCCCGCCGTCCCCTTCCCACGCATCCACGCGCGGAGCGATATCCAGGAAGAAAATATCGTTTTCCTTGAGAACAACCCCCGGCACCGACGCTTGCTTCATCGGTTTAATCGTATTGATACCGAACCGGACACGGGTCGGGTGCCAGCTCAGTGCCAGCCCGGCATCAGTCATTGTTTGACGCGCCAAAGCCACGGCGTCTTCCTCTACCATCCCGGGCTTGATAAGCGCTGAGATGTCCCTTATAGCCTGACGCGTTTTCTGGCGTGCGAGCAACATACCGTCAACCGAGAACGCGGGACCGACTCTTTCAGCGGCCGATGTAGCAGCGTTAACCATTTTGTAATTCTCCAAATACAGCTCCGCAAAATGCCGAACTGTGACTAGGAGGAATTATGAAAACTCCCGCTCCGGAATGCTGTGCTGATGTAGTCAAGAAACCGCCACTATGGGCGCGTTTCAAGCCACACGCGACTAAGCCGGAACCGAATTCGAAAGGGGGAAGACCTTTAGCATTCGTCTTCTGCCAAACAGACGTCGTTTACGGACACCACCTCGCCCGCATACGCACGACCGACTTTGTTCCGATAACGTTAGCGGCGAACGTGATTTTTCCCGCTAACCGAAGTGAGAACACTGCAACGTATCTATGACTAAAGTCGCCATCCTCGCCTTCTCAGGCGCGCAATCTCTGGATATCGTCGGGCCGATGGACGTATTCTCGGAAGCGAACCGGTTCCTGCTTCCTGAATCCCATTACCAGCTCGAAATACTCGGAATCGAACACGGACCGCTGCGGTGCTCAAACGGCATCAGCATTACTGCAGACCGACATTACAGCGAAGTCGAAGACGCATTCGATCTGCTACTGGTAGCGGGCGGCCCTGAACTCGTCCAACAGGAATTCAGCGAAGAGCTCTACGCATGGCTGCGCCGGGCAACCGCGAAAGCCCGAAACTATGGTTCCATTTGCAGCGGCGCATTCATCCTGGCACGCGCGGGCCTGCTCGACGCAAAGACAGCGACTACGCACTGGAATTACGCCGACGCCCTCGCCTCGTTTTGCCCTACCGCCCACATCGAGGCAGACCGCTTATACATTCAGGACGGCCGCCTCTATACCTCCGCAGGGGTAACCGCGGGTATCGATCTATCCCTCTACTTGCTGACTCAGGAAAAAGGACCCGAAGTCGCATTGAACGTCGCCAAGCGGCTGGTCGTGTTCATGCAGCGAGCTGGAGGCCAGTCGCAATTCAGCCCTTACCTAACCCCTTATGCCGAGCCGCATTCTCCGGTCGCGCAGGTTCAACAATACGTGCTGGCAAACCTCACCGAGGATCTATCTGTCAAAGTTCTTGCCGGCGTTGCGAATATGAGCGTTCGCAACTTTGCGCGCATGTTCGCCCGAGACGCCAAAGTTTCGCCGGCTGAGTTCGTCGAAGGTGCCCGCATGGACGCCGCCCGTGTGAAGCTCGAGCGCACGACAACGCCCTTGAAAACCATCGCCTACGAGTGCGGATTCAACGACGCGCATCGCATGCGTAGTGTCTTCCAGCGTCGGTTTGGTGTATCTCCACAGCAATACCGTCACAGCTTCGGAACGGCGCATTTCGGCGTAGAATCCACTGTCCGAGCGGGCATGTGACGTGATCAAAACACGCCTTTGGCATATGGCATCAAGGCCCTCGCCATAGAACCCTTAGTCACTGTCCCGCTTATTGTGTAGCCAAAGTCCTACTCCTGCGACCATGTCTGATCTGACCGAGCGAAACAGTAAGGAATCGTTTTGGATAGTGGTCATCGTAGCGACAGCGTTCTTCATGGAGAATCTGGACAGCACCATCATCGCCACCGCATTGCCGCAGATGGCGCGCTCGTTCGGTGTGGGGGCCTCGTCGCTAAGCATAGGCATGTCGGCCTACATGGTAACGCTGGCGCTGTTTATCCCTGTGAGCGGCTGGATCGCTGATCGATGTGGGGCACGCGCAGTTTTCGGCGTGGCGATCGCCATTTTCACGCTGGGCTCGGCACTGTGCGGCCTGACTTCCGATGCAACGATGTTCACGATCGCCCGCGTCCTCCAGGGAATCGGCGGCGCTGCCATGGTGCCGGTTGGACGGCTGCTGGTCCTGCGCAGCACGCCCAAGCGAGATCTGATTCAGGCGCTAGCCACCGTCACCTTGCCCGGTTTGACCGCAACGGTCATCGGGCCACCGCTAGGTGGGTTCATTACGACCTTCGCCTCGTGGCGATGGATATTCCTCCTGAATCTGCCGCTGGGTCTGCTGGGCATACTATTGGTCGCGACCGTAGTGCCGTATTTCGCAGCGCAGGACTCTCGCCGGTTCGACTGGCTCGGGTTTTTCCTGAGCGGTGCATCGCTAGGCAGCCTGTTGGCCGGCGCCGAATTGTTAGGTCGAGACCCTGGCAGCGCTGCGATCGGTCTAGCCTTGTTTGCCATCAGCGTAGTGTTCGGCTATTTATTATTTCGCCACGCACGCAGACATCGCAGCCCGTTGATCGATTACTCGGTATTGCGGTTCCCGACGTTTTCCGTCACCGTCATCAGCGGCTCCATGACGCGGGTGGCCATCGGCGCGGTGCCGTTTCTGATTCCTCTATTGCTGCAGGCTAGCTTCGGCATGAGTGCATTCAAGGCCGGCGTGTTGTTCTTGGCTTTCGCTGCGGGCACGGTGGGGATCAGGGCCGTCACCACTCGCATCGTCAAACGCTTTGGTTTTCGCAGCACCATGACGGCGAACGCGATCGCTGTCTCGCTCACCCTAGCCTGTTGCGCCATCCTATCGAGTGGCTCTTCACCGATTCTGATCTTCTTCGTGCTGTTCCTCGGTGGGATGGCCCGTTCCATGCAATTCGCGTGTCTGAACTCACTGGCTTTTGCGGATATCGAACCGGGGCAGATGAGTTCGGCCAGTACGCTCTATAGCACGATACAGCAGGCAGCGATGGGCATGGGCATCGCGATGGGCGCGCTGGCGCTCCAATGGGCAGGACGCTTAAACGCAGGTATGTCGCGATATGCCGTGTCGAATTTCAGAATGGCGTTTTTGTTCATCGCCGTCATCGCCTTCGTCTCGGCCTTTGGTTACGCAAACTTGCCGCAGGGAGCCGGCGACAAGCTTCGTGTTTGAGACCAAGAGCCTCGCAAGAGACGGGCGCCTTAGGGGTTCAAGCCCGCCAGCCGGTAGCCGACTTGAAGTTCCGTGATGAAATGGCGCGGCTGGGTCGGATCATCCTCGAGCTTTTGACGCAGGTTGCCCATATAAACCCGCAGATACTGCGGTCGATTGCCATACCCGGGCCCCCAGACATCCACCAGCAACTGGCGATGCGTGATAACTTTTCCGTAACCGCGGATCAAAGCCGTCAGTAAGCGAAATTCGATCGGTGTTAAATGAACCATCGCGTCCCCACGCTTTACCTCATAGGTGGCGAGATCGACTTGAACCTCGCCGAACCGTACAACCGAAGACGCCTCCCCTCCAGTGGTCACCAGGGCCGCGCGACGCAGTTGCGCACGAACGCGGGCGATCAGCTCCGGTACGCCGAACGGTTTGGTCAGATAGTCGTCCGCACCGACATTCAACGCGGCGACCTTCTCAGATTCCCGGTCGCGAGCTGACAATACCAGCACAGGTACGGACGACCAGACCCGTAGCTCTTCAATCAATATTTTCCCATCGTCATCGGGCAAGCCCAGATCGACGATCACCAAGTCCGGCTGACGGGTGCTGGCTTCGATCCGCGCCTCGGCCGCGGTGGCGGCTACAAACACGGTCATGCCTTCGCGCTCAAGCGACAGACGCACAAAGCGGCGGATGTCCGCCTCGTCTTCAACGATCAGAATGCGCGATTTGCTCATACCGCAGTCTCCGTTTCAATCGTGGGCGCTGGGGCCAGCGGCAACGCGATTTCAAAGCTTGCGCCATGCGGCAAAAGCGGCGCTGCACAAATGGTGCCGCCGTGCGCGGCAACAATGGTGCGGCATAACGCCAGCCCAAGACCCACGCCGGTGATGGTCGATTCGCTCTCCCCGCGCGTGAATGCCTCGAACAACTGCTCGTGGTCGCGCTTGGGCAGGCCGGGCCCATTATCTTCAATAAATAGACGCATGATGCTTCCCGATGCTTGGGCACGAACCGAAATGGTCGAGCCCCGTGGCGTGTATTTAGCGGCGTTATCGAGCAGATTCACCAGCACCCTCTCGAAAGCGATCGCATCGACTTCGACCAGCGGCAGGTCAGCAGGTAATTGCGTACGCACGGTGTGATCGGCAAGCACGTTGCCAACTCTGGCAAGTGCGCTGCCGACTATTTCGTCCAACGCGTTCCACTCCTTGTTAAGCCTGACGCCTTCGCTCTGAATGCGCGCCAGATCGAGCAGGTTGGTCACCAGACGATGCAATCCCTCAGACTGCAAACGAATACCGCGTGACACCGCAACACGATCGGCGCTCGGCAGGTCAGTGGTCTCCAAGGTTTCGGCCAGACCTCGAATGGCCGTAAGCGGCGTTTTCAGATCGTGCGAGACCGACGACAGCAGCGCGTTGCGCAGCCGCTCGCCTTCCATCCGCACGAGGGTATCTTGCGCTATTTCGACAAAATGGGTGCGCTCGAGCGCCAGCGCAATCAACGAGCAGCAAGAGTCCAACAGGCGGCGGTCATCAGGCTCGAGCGTCAGGGTTCCGTCATCAGTCAGCAGAACGAGCACGCCGCGTGTACGCATCGGCGCATTCAGCGGCAGATAGAGCGCTGCCGCCCCGGCAAGCGTCTGAGTGCCGGCACCGGCAGGTTGGACGTGGTCGTACACCCACTGCGCGACAGAAAGGTCGGCGAAATCGCCGCGGTAGGTCAATACCAAGCGCTCGGCCCCGTCCGGCAAAACAAGCGCCACACGTGCCGCGAACATCGGCGCAATGGTTTGCGCGCAGATCTCGGCGATCTGGTCGATCTCGATCGCACCGGACAGGTCGCGCGCAACCCGCGCCACGGCGCTCGCGTGTTGCTCTCCAGCGGTCGCCGCTTTGGCCTTGCTGCGCAATTGCGCAGCAAGCTGGCCCGTGACCAATGCAACGATCAGGATCAGCACAAAGGTAAACAGGTATTGGGTATCGGAAACAGCGAATGAAAAGCGCGGCGGCACAAAGAAGAAATCGAAACTCGCCACGCTGAGCAACGCCGTCAGCGCACCGGCAACCCGTCCGAAACGCAACGCGACCAGGATGACCGTCAATAGGAATAGCGTAACGACATTGGCCAGATCAAAAACACGCAGCAGAAAACTGGCGATTAGCGTCGTTACCGCACACGCGAGTATGGAGAGGGCAAGTTGCCAGCCAAGCGAGCGTGCTGAACGTTGCAGCAGGCGCTCGCGCGTGGGCCGTACCGGGCGGATTTCTTTCACGATGAACTATCACTGCCGTTGAGCGTTGCGGTGTGGAGGGCCATCGCAAGCGCCCTATCCACCTCACAAAAAAGCCATCTCACAGAAAAGGCGTGATGAGCAAATCGATCAGCTTGATCCCAATAAAGGGCGCGATCACGCCGCCTACACCGTAGATTAGCAGGTTGCGCGTGAGCAGACGCTGCGCCGGCTCGGCACGATATCGAACGCCCCTGAGCGCCAGCGGTATGAGCGCCACAATGATCAACGCATTGAAGATGACGGCCGACAAGATCGCCGATGTCGGGCTGTGCAATGCCATCACATTCAGCGCGCCAAGCGCCGGGTAGGTCGCGACAAACGCCGCCGGGATGATCGCAAAATATTTGGCGAGATCGTTGGCCACGCTAAAGGTCGTCAACGCACCACGCGTCATGATCATCTGCTTGCCGACCTCGACCACGCGCAACAATTTGGTCGGGTTGCTGTCGAGATCGACCATGTTGCCCGCTTCCTTCGCCGCCTGCGTGCCGCTGTTCATCGCCACCGCGACATCGGCCTGCGCCAGCGCCGGAGCATCGTTGGTGCCATCGCCCGTCATCGCGACCAGCCGGCCTTCGGCCTGATACTCGCGTATCAGCTTCAACTTGTCTTCCGGCGTGGCCTCGGCGAGGAAATCGTCCACGCCCGCTTCGGCCGCAATGGCCGCGGCGGTCAAGCGATTGTCGCCGGTGATCATGACCGTCTTGATGCCCATGCGGCGCAGCTCCGCAAAGCGCTCCTTGATGCCGCCCTTGACGATGTCCTTGAGTTCGATCACACCCAGTACAGTTTTGCCGTCCGCGACCACCAGCGGGGTGCCGCCACGCCGCGCGATCTCATCGACATGCTGATCGACTTCCTTGGGGAACACGCCGCCGAGGCCGCGTACATGTTCCCGAATCGCGTGTGCCGCGCCTTTGCGGATCTGCCGCTCACCGATGTCCACGCCGCTCATGCGCGTATGCGCGCTAAACGGCACCGCCACGCTGTCCTGCAAGTCGCGGCCGCGCAAATTGAAACGTTGCTTGGCCAGCACCACGATGGAACGGCCCTCTGGCGTCTCATCGGCGAGTGAAGCGAGCTGTGCCGTATCGGCCATCAACTGTTCGTCGATGCCGGGAGCGGGTAGAAAGGCGCTCGCCTGACGATTGCCCAGCGTGATCGTGCCGGTCTTGTCGAGCAACAGCACATCGACATCACCTGCGGCCTCGATCGCGCGGCCCGAGGTCGCAATCACATTGGCGCGCAGCATGCGGCTCATGCCCGCGATACCGATTGCCGACAGCAACGCACCTATCGTGGTCGGTATCAGGCACACCAGCAGCGCGATCAGCACGGTCAGACTGACCAGTGTCCCGCTGCCGGTGACCGCCACGCTGAAATGCGAGAACGGCAGCAACGTTGCACACACCAGTAAAAATATCAGCGTCAACGCTACCAGCAGAATGGTCAACGCGATTTCGTTGGGTGTCTTGCCGCGCTTGGCGCCTTCGATCATCGCGATCATGCGGTCCAGAAAGGCTTCGCCAGGGTTCGCCGTAATGCGCACGATGATCCAGTCGGAAAGCACGCGGGTACCGCCGGTCACCGACGAAAAATCTCCGCCGGACTCGCGAATCACAGGTGCCGACTCGCCCGTAATCGCGGACTCGTCAACCGACGCAACGCCGTCGATCACTTCACCGTCCGCGGGAATCACGTCGCCGGCCTCGACCAGCACGATTTTCCCTGCAACCAGTTCGTCACTGGGTACCGGATACGAGGTGCTGCCGAATTTCGGCTCATTGAGCACCTTGGCATAGACACGCTTTCTGGCCGCTCGCAACGCGGCCGCTTGCGCTTTGCCGCGTCCCTCGGCCATCGCCTCGGCGGCGTTGCCGAACAGGACCGTGAACCAGAGCCACACCGACACGGCGAAGATGAAGCCCGCCGGCGCATCGCCGTGACCGCGCAGCGCCTGCAGCCATAGCAATGTGGTTACGATGCTGCCGAGGTAGACCACGAACATCACCGGGTTTTTCAACTGCGCCCGCGGTGACAACTTCTTCAGCGCTTCGCCCGCCACGGCTCGCCACTGAACCGGAATGACGACCGGCAGTGTTATTTCGGTGTCGCTAATCAACTCTTTATTTTGCGAAGTCATACTAGTCTCTCGATTACTGAGCAGCAGGTCGTTGGGCCACCAACGCGTCCAGCGCGAGGTTAAGCTGCAACACATTCACACGGGGGTCGCCCAGGACCGCCAACTGGCGCGGTGTCGACTGCTCGTCGACGAGCGTCTGCACCCGTGCTTCGGACAAGCCGCGCGCCTGCGCCACACGCTTCACCTGCTCCATCGCATTGGCCAGCGAGATGTCGGGATCCAGGCCGGACGCCGAAGCTGTCACGGCGTCCACCGGCACCAACGCAGTCGGGCTCAGGTGATTCTCGTTGCGATAGGCCAGCGCGCGCGCGGTGACCTCGGCTATCAATTTCTTGTTGGTCGGGCCGTAGTTACTGCCGGCACTGAGTGCCGCGTTGTACGGCTGCGCGACTGTCTGGCTCGCGTTGGCCGGATCAGTACCTTGAGTCTCACTCGGACGCGGATGAAAATAATCCGGCTTGGTGAAATTCTGGCCGATCACGGCCGACCCCACTGTCGTGCCCTCGCGTACGATCAGGCTGCCATGCGCCTGCGTTGGAAATAGCACTTGTGCCACCCCGGTAGTCGCCATCGGATATCCGAGGCCGGTTACCAGCATGAACAGAATGGCCGAGACAACTGCCGGGCGTGTCAGGCCCTGGAATACCTTCGCGCCAGGCGCCGTCGGTTGATTTACTGCTGTCATGACAAACTCCTTAGAACACATGGCCGCTGGCCATCAGCAATTGTTCGACGATGGGGCCCAGCGCGAGCGCCGGGAAGAAGGTCAGGCCGCCCACCAGCAACACCACGAAGACCAGCAGACCGGTAAAGAGCGGCGTAGCGGTGGGTAGCGTTCCCGGACCCTCCGGCACACTCTTCTTCGCAGCCAGCACACCGGCTACGGCGAGCATCGGCAGCAGAGTGAAGAACCGGCCGAACAACATCGCCAGACCGATGGTGGTGTTGAAGAATGGCGTGTTGGTGCTCAGCCCTCCGAATGCCGATCCGTTATTAGCGGTGGCGGAGGTGTAGGCGTACAGCACTTCGCTGAACCCATGTGGGCCGGAATTGTTGAGCGCGTCGGACGTCCCTGGCCAACAGATCGCGAGCGCCGTGAAAGCCAGGATACAAAGCGGGTGAGCCAGCACCGCCAGCATCACGAACTTCATTTCGCGCGCTTCGATCTTCTTACCGAGAAACTCCGGGGTACGCCCTATCATCATGCCCACCAGGAACACCGTCAGGATCGCGAATGTCACCAGGTTGATGAAACCGACGCCATCACCGCCGAACACGTCGTTCAGCATCATTTCCGACAGCGGCACAAGACCACCGAGCGGCATCAACGAATCGTGCATCGCATTGACCGAGCCGGTCGTGGCTGCCGTGGTAATGGCGACAAACAGGCTGGTTTGGCCGATACCGAAGCGCAGTTCCTTGCCTTCCATATTGCCGCCCGCTTGCAGCGCGCTTTGCTGCTGATCAACCCCGAGAGGCGTCATCAGTGGATTACCGTGTTGCTCGGCGGTATAGACAAGGGCGAGGAAACCCACCAGCATCACCATGAAAACGGCGAAGAAACACCAGCCTTGGCGACGTCGCGCCAGCATGCTGCCAAATGCATAGGTCAGCGCGCCGGGGATCAGCAACATGCTCAGCATGTGCAAGGTGTTGGTCAGCGGTGTCGGGTTCTCGAAGGGATGAGCGGCGTTCATACCGAAAAAGCCGCCACCATCGGTGCCGATATGCTTGATCGACTCCAAGCTCGCCACAGGGCCCATTAAGATATGCTGCTTCAGCCCTTCGAGCGTCGTGGCAACCGTTTCACTGGTGAACGTTTGCGGCATGCCCTGCCACACAAATACCAGTGCGAGGAAAAAGCATACGGGCAACAGCACGCGATAGATGATGCGTGTGAAGTCGACCCAGTAGTTGCCGATATCGAGCGCATTCTTGCGGCTCAATCCGCGGATAAAGCCCGCGCACGCGGCTATGCCGGTGGCGGCACTGACCACCATCAAAAACGTGATCGCCGCCATCTGCGAGAAGTTGGAAAGACTCGATTCGCCTGAGTACGACTGCCAGTTGGTGTTGGTGACAAACGAGGCGGCCGTGTTGAATGCGAGGTCCGGAGTCTGCGCGGCACGTTGCAAGGAATCGAAAGGCAACCACCCCTGTATGCGCAGCAGCATATAGCCGAGCAGCATCATGGCGGCGTTGCTAAGCAGCAAGGCCATGCCATAGCGCTGCCATGACATTTTTTCCGCCGGGTTCACGCCCAGCGCGGCATAGGTCCAGCGTTCCGGAGCGCCGTGATACGCGCCGGTCAGTACCCGTGTCAGCCATTTCCCCATGACGACAGCGAGGCCCGTTAAAACGAGGAGTATGAGTACAAATTGAGCAATATCGTTGACCATGTTGACGCCTTTCAGATCTTGCCCAGCGCAACGACAAATGCGGCCGAGATAGTGAAGAAAACGAGTCCCACGACCAGGAAGGTCAGATCGTTCATTAGAATTACCCGTGGTTGTTTTGAGTGGTATGCGGCGATGCGGACGATCAGAATCGTTCCGGCTTAACCAGCGCAAAAAGCAAATAGGCGAACAGCGCAGCGGCGCACAAACTGGCGAGCCAGATCATGGCGTGCCCCTCGGAGCCTGTTGCGCACGCGCAATCACAAACGGTCCAGAGCGGGATTTACAGGGTGCGATCGAGAGATTCAAATTCGATGGCGGGTGCATGGTCAAACTCCTCTTTGAGAATGACCCGCAGTCTACGAAAATCGATATCAAGAGGGCGGTGAGTTCTGCCTCTCAACGTTAAGATCGCGTAAAGAACCCCTTTATCGGGGTCGAGCTGCTGCCGCAGGCTCGGGAAACCCATATAGCGCAGCGGGTGCTGTACACAGCACGATGTGACGAGCAGGGGGATCGGGTATCCACGTGTTCAATTGCGCTCGGGTCTTCTCATAGGTGATCTCGTCTTCGAATAGCGTGTGCGGCCAGTCGCTACCCCACACCAGGCGTTCGAACCCGAACGATTGCTGCAGCAACGCTGTTGCTGCTTGGGCAAGGCTGTCACCGTTGCTGTTGGGGCTGCGACTATCGAAGTTACCGAAGTTACCGAGATTACGATAGCCGCCCGAAAGCTTGACCCACACACGGCCGCTACCGCCCAGACTCAACAGGTAGCGAAAACCGGGATCGTCAACGCCCAGCGCAGGGTCGGGGCGGCCGAAGTGGTCGACCACGACCTTCACACCCGCTTCGAGCAAAGCGGGGATAATCCGCGGCAAGTCCGCAGCCTGCCGGTGGACCTCAACCTGCCAGCCGCGTTGCGCCACCGCTTCGATCAACTTGCGCCACCCTGCCTCGCGCAAATCGCATAGTTCTCGCCCGATCCAGTTCAGACGTATCCCCACCACGCCGGCGGCGCCCAACGCATCCAGTGCCGCCGCGTCGATGCCGGGCTCGACCACGGCGATGCCGCGCAAGCGCTGCGGATGAGCACGCAAAGCCGCGCACATATAACGGTTATCGGTGCCGAGAAAACTCGGCTGCACCAGGACGCCGCGCGCTATGCCATTGGCGTCGAGCCGAGCCAGATATTGTTCAACGCGGGCATCGTGGACGGGCGTGTAGCGTCGATCGCCGGCCAGCGACTGGGTAGTTTCGAATATATGGGCGTGGCTATCTACCGACTCCATGGTTTCCTCTCGGGTTGCTGGAACGTGGACTGCGCATGCCGCGCTACCAGTGCGGCGGCATGCCCCGCTGCGGCGTGTTATTGACGCGCTATTGCTTGGAGAACCGCCACAGGAATGCCGTGAGTCCGGCCGAAATCAGAAAGGCAATCGCCATGGCCCAAATACCGGCGGCGAAAGTGCCGTAGATGTCCTTGAGCTGGCCGACCATCACAGTGCCAACGAATCCACCTAGCGTACCGATCGAGTTGATCAACGCGAGGCCGCCGGCCGCCGCCCTCCCCGCCAAAAAGCTCGTGGGTATGGTCCAGAAGATGGCTCGCGCGGCGAACACGGCCAACACCGCCAGGCTGATGCCGGTCAGCTTCACGACGATGCCCAGCGTAGCTGTCGAAAGCGCCAGACCCACCGCGCCAAGCAGGCAGGTCAGCATCAAGTGCAGGATGCGATTGCCGGTCTTGTCGACTCGCTGTGCCCAAACAAAAGTGCCGATGGCAGCGAATACATACGGTATCGCCGACAACATGCCGATCTTTATGTAGCTGTAGCCGAATTCCTTCAGGATCAACGGCAGCCAGATACCGACGCCATACGTGCTGATCACGAAACCGAACTGGATCGCGCCCAGCAGATAGATGCGTACATCCTTGAGCGCCGCAAAAGACGACGACATATGACTTTCCTGCGACTCGGCCCGCAGCGTCTCGATCAGCGCGGTTTTTTCCGGTTGCGTGAGCCACTGTGCGTCTTCGGGTCGATCGCGCAGGCAATAGAAAATCGCAACACCGACCAGCGCAGCGGGCACCCCTTGGGCGATAAACATCCATTGCCATCCCTGCAGACCCAACACACCGTCGAGCTTGAACAAGAACCCCGACATCGGCCCACCGATGACCGAAGACAACGGTGCGCCAAGCATGAATATAGCGAGCACGCGCGCCCGGTATTCGGCGGGAAACCAACAAGCAAGCAGGTAAGTCACGCCAGGAAAAAATCCCGCTTCCGCCACGCCCAGCAGAAAACGTAGCGCGTAGAAACCGTGAGGGCCAGTGGCCAATCCCGTGGCCGCAGTGGCGAGGCCCCAGGTCACCATAATGCGGCCGAGCCAGCGCCGAGCGCCAAAGCGGTACAAAGCAAGATTGCTCGGCACCTCGAACAGGCAGTAACCGACGAACAGCAAACCGGCTCCCCAACCGAATTGCCCGGACGTCATGTGGAGGTCCTTGATCATCGTCAAGGCGGCAAAGCCCGCGTTGTTCTTGTCGATGTAGCTGAAGATCAGCGCAGCGATCAGCAGAGGCATCATGCGCCAGATGTTCTTCTTCAGCGCGCTCTGACGTAGTTTCAATTGCTCATCGACCCAAACCCGGTCCGATGGCGAAGCAGCAACGGTGCTCGACATTTTCGGCGTGTCTCCTTGTTGTTAGCGATGGGCTCGACGGCCCATTTACGCTTGTGACGGATGATGCGGGCAATAAGCCGTCTTACTTCTCAGGCACCTTTCCGCGCATCTCGACGCTGCGCAGGAAATCGAAGTCGACGCCTTTGTCAGCCTGAGTCACGGTTTCCAGGAACAGCTTGCGATAGCCGCGCTCAGCACTCGGCACGACAACCGGGTTGCTTGCCGCGCGCCGTTCGAGTTCTTCGTCGGATACCAACAAAGCGATCTCCCGAGCACGCACACTCAGGCGAATGCGGTCGCCGGTCTGCACGTGCGCCAGTGGGCCGCCGATCGCCGACTCGGGCGTGACATGCAGAACGATGGTGCCGAAAGCCGTGCCGCTCATGCGTCCATCTGAGATCCGCACGATGTCCTTCACACCTGCGCGTGCCAATTTCTTCGGAATCGGGATGTAACCCGCTTCCGGCATGCCCGGTGCGCCCTTGGGACCGATGTTCTTCAATACAAGGATGTCGTCAGCCGTTACGTCGAGGTCGTCGGTGTCGATACGATTGGCCATATCCGCGGCGTTCTCGAAGACGACGGCACGCCCCTCGTGCTCCATCAGTCGCGCATCGGCAGCAGATTGCTTGATGATCGCCCCACCCGGCGCAAGATTGCCGCGCAACACTGCGATGCCGCCCTGCGGGTAGATCGGGTTGGCCGCAGTGCGTACGACATCCTGTGCAAAGCCTGGGCCCGAGCGCTCGATCTCTTCGCCGAGCGTGCGGCCGGTTACCGTGAGCGCCTCCAGGCGCAGAAGCGGCTTGAGTTCACGCAACAGCGTGGCCATGCCGCCCGCATGATGGAAATCCTCCATGTAATGCTGGCCCGATGGCTTGAGATCCAGCAGCACCGGCGTTTCACGGCCCATGCGATCGAGTGCGTCGAGATCGATATCGAAGCCCAGTCGCCCGGCCACCGCTGTCAAATGCACAATCCCGTTGGTGGACCCACCGATCGCCAGCAATACGCGCAAGCCGTTTTCAAACGACGCTTTCGTGAGCACCTTGTCTATCGTCAACCCGTCGCGGGCCATCTGCACAGCCTGCATGCCCGTTTCTTCAGCGATCCGCATGCGATCGGCGGTCACTGCCGGCGGCGAGGCGCCGCCCGGAACCGTCATGCCCATGGCCTCCGCAATGCAGGCCATCGTGCTGGCGGTGCCCATCACGGAGCAGGTGCCTACGCTGGCGACAAGCTGATTATTGACGTCGGCGATTTCCTGCTCGTCGATCTCGTCCGCGCGGAAACGTCCCCAGTAGCGCCGACAGTCCGTGCACGCGCCAACCCGTTCACCGCGATGCGAGCCCGTCAGCATCGAGCCGGTGATGAGCTGGATCGCAGGTATGCCCGCGGACGCCGCACCCATCAATTGCGCCGGCACCGTCTTGTCGCAGCCGCCGATCAGCACCACGGCATCCATCGGCTGCGCCCGGATCATTTCCTCGGTGTCGATGGACATCAGGTTGCGCAAGTACATACTGGTCGGCTGCGAAAAGCTTTCGTGGACCGAAATCGTCGGAAAGTCCATGGGCAAGCCGCCCGCCATCAGGATGCCGCGCTTGAGTGCCTCGATGAGTTGAGGCGCGTTGCCATGACACGGGTTATACGCGCTGCCCGTGTTGGCAATGCCGATCACCGGGCGATCCAGCGCCTGATCCGTGTAGCCCGCGCCCTTGATGAAAGCCTTGCGCAGAAACAACGAAAATCCAGCGTCGCCATAGTTGGTCAATCCGGCTCGGATCCCCGAGGTTGGCTCTGCGGGTTGGGTCGGATTGGCTACGCTTGCGCCGGCCTTGGATTCGGGAATCTTTTTCATAATGTGGGTCCAGCAGAAATTGAAAGGATGAACGCTGCCCGCTTAACTGCCAGCTTAACTGCCCACTTAATGCGGGCAACGCTGAATCGGCTCGATGCGCGATGCGCGATTACACTGCGCAGTCCAACGCTTCACGCCAGCCGCTGGATCAACGCGGTGGTGAAACTATCGGTTGTCGCATCGCCACCGAGATCGCGCGTTCGCACGTTGTCGTCGTTGAGGGTTTGCCGGATTCCGGTGCTCAAGCGCTCGGCCAGATCGTCACGACCCACATGCGCCAGCATCAAGCCCGCCGCCAGCATCTGCGACACCGGATTCGCAATCCCTTTGCCGGCGATGTCGGGCGCCGAGCCATGCACCGCTTCGAAGATTGCCGCATCGGCGCCGATATTGGAGCCTGGCGCCATGCCCAAACCGCCGACCAGACCCGCCAACTCGTCGGAAAGAATGTCGCCGAACAAGTTGGTGCACAAGAGCATGTCGAACTGCCAGGGATTGAGCACGAGTTGCATCGCGCACGCGTCGACGATACGGTCATCCACGGCAACCCGGCCTTCGTACTCGGCCGCGACCTGCAGCGCAGTCTCCAGGAAAATTCCGGTCAGCGCCTTGAGGATATTGGCCTTGTGCACGATGGTGATCTTCTTGCGGCCATGCTTGACGGCGTACTCGAAGGCGAAGCGGGCGATGCGACGGCATCCTTCCCGCGTGTTCATGCCTTGCGAAATCGCGACTGCGTGCGGGTCGTCGCCGATCGGGATGAAATGTTCGTAGGCGACATACAGCCCTTCGATGTTTTCGCGCACCAGCACGATATCGATATCTTCATATCGGCCCGGCACGATGGTGCTGGCCGGACGCACATTGGCATAGAGCTTGAACTCTTCGCGCAGGCGCACGTTCACCGAGCGGTAGCCCCCGCCACTGGGCGTGGTCAGAGGGCCTTTGAGCGCCAGACTATTCTTGCGGATGCTGGCGAGCGTCGCGGCGGGCAACGGGTCGCCGCTTTGTTCGATGGCGGCCATACCCGCTTGATGAACTTCCCATACAAACGGTGCGCCCAATGCCTCGAGTACACGTACGGTTGCCGCTGTCACTTCTGGGCCGATACCATCCCCAGGAATCAAGGTCGCCGGTATCGTGCTGCGTTTGTCTTTACTCATTTAGGAATCCTTTAAATGCTTTTCACCCGGGATGAAAATCCCGTATCCAGATAATGTGCCGAAATCTCGAACTCGTTCGCAAGAACATCGAAGGGGCTGGCCGCCGCACCCGTGGTCACGATATCACCGCGGTGCAAGGTGATACCGCGCTCGCGCGCATGATCAAACAGGTGCCCCAGCGCGGTGAGAGGGTCGACCGCGTCGTCACCGTAAAGTCCGCGTGCGGCGCATACGCCATCGAGCTGTACTTCCACTGACGCCACGACCTCGGCGATACGATGGGGATCGATCTGGCCACCGCACAGATATGCCTCGAATCCGACGTTGTCGGCCGCGAAACTCGGCTGGCCCACTATGCGCCGATCGACAAAACGCGAAAGTACCAGCTCGATCCCTACGTGCACCGCCGCTACCGCGTCCATCAGATCGCGTGGGGCATCGCCGGGGCTAACATCGCGCCCCAACACAAAAGCGATTTCGAATTCGACGGTCACCGGACGAGCGGCCGCAATCGTCACGATAGGCGCAGGCACGGAGAAGTCGACCATCGTGCAGCGCGAACACAGCAAGCGCCCAATCAACGCCCGCTCGGTGCCCGCCTTGCGCATCGCGGCCGGGCTGCCTACACCTAGCTTCCAACCCGCCACCGCGTCGCCGGTCATCGCCACGAATGCGTCCTGGACGTCGTAACCTTCGGATAAGCTTCGCGGCCGTAAATCCGCGCTCAACGCGTCGAGTCGGCCCCCGTCTTGCCAGCGCTGCAGCAAAGTGGACGCAGCCGACGCCGGTGCTGCAGGTGCATAAGCGCGGTCGCCACTATCAGATCGCAAATTGCTCATCGGTCAGCCACCGTCTTGACGTCAGTTGCCGCATGGGGATGCCGAAAGCGTGTGCCATTCAGCTCTTCGAACACATGGATCATGGCGCCCTTGTCGTGGTCGCCAAAGCCCTTGAGCAACGCCATTTGATAAGTGGCCGTGGCGGCGGCCAAGACCGGCATCGGAATTCCTTCCTTGGCGCCAAGTTCGGCTGCGCTGATAAGGTCCTTGTACGCGTGACGCATCGGATAACCGGCCGAGAAATCGTTCTCGAGTATGCGCGGAATAAAGAACTCCGATGCGTAGCTGCGGCCCGTGCCGTTATTGACGATTTGGCCGATGCTTTCTGGGTCCAGACCCAGCTTGCTTGCCATGGGCAAGATCTCGGCCAAGGCGGCGCAGTTGATATCGAACAGCAGTTGGTTGACCAGCTTGGCCAACTGCCCGCGGCCCACCGCTCCCATGTATAGGATATGGTTAGCGAAACAAGCCAGGTAGGGCTGGATCGCGTCAAAGACCTCAGGTGCACCGCCGCACATGGCAGTCAGGGTTCCGTCGACGGCGCGCGCTTCCATCCCCGAGACCGGCGCATCGATAAAGCGGATGCCGCGATGCTCCAACGCGCTCGCGATCTCGATCGTAGCGCTATAGGCTGCGGTGCTGGTGTCCACCACGATCTGTCCGGCTTGCATGACATTCACCAAACCGCCGTCGCCCAACACGACATCCGATACCGCCTGTGCGTGAGGCAACGAAAGGAACACGATGTCGGCGCCGGCCAGTTCTTCCAGCGTGCTCGCCGTGCTTGCGCCCACGCGCTGGAATTCGGCGTAGCTTGATATGTCCGCGGCGAACACGCTCAGAGGCGCACCGCTCTTGAGCATATTCATCGCCATGGGCTTGCCCATCTGCCCCAGCCCGACAAACGCGATTTTCATTGATTTTTCCGTGGTTGCGTTCTGTATGTTGCATACTGCCAAGGCTCGATCACCTTACGATAAAGTTACGATCGCACCTTGTTATCGAATGAAGCAGCAGATCATTCTAGTCAGCGGCACGCGCCAAGGGAAATACTTTTCATGCATTGTCAGCATCGCTTTTGAATATGGACATTCGTGTTCTGCGCTATTGCGAAGCCGTAGCCCGGCTCGGCAATATCACGCGAGCGGCCGCTGAATTGCATGTCGCCCAGCCGGCCCTGAGCGTCGCCATCCGCAAACTGGAAGAGGAACTCGGCGTCACCTTGTTCACCCGCACTCGCAACCGTCCGGTGTCGCTTACGCCGGAGGGGGAATTGCTGATGCGCCGGGCGGCACGCCTGTTTCATGAATACGATTCGGCACGCCGCGAGCTTGCGGACGCGATCGGGCTTCGGACCGGCACGGTGCGTGTGGGCATGCCGCCGATGTACGGCATCGGCTACTTTCCGTCGCTGATGAAAGCATTCCACGCGGCACATCCGGGTATTACCGTCACCGCACTCGAAGGCAGCGCCGGCGAAATCAAAGGTTTGCTCGAAGATGGCAAAGTGGACCTGGCGATACTCGAGGAGCGTCGCGTGCAGAAAGGCTGGGCGCATGCAACCCTCGATGAGGAAGAGGTCGTGCTCTGCGTGCGCGCCGATCACCCGTTGGCGAAGCAGACCCAGGTAGCCGACCGGGATCTCGACGATCTGCCGATGATCCTGTTCGAAGGCAGTTTTTTGCAACGCAATGTGCTTGAACAACGTTGCCAGAAAGCCGGTGTCAAATTCCGCATGGTCATGCAGAGCAATTATGTGCCGATGGTGCATCAAGCGGTCGTCGATGGTCTCGGCGCCGCGACTTTGCTGCGCTCTATCGTCACGGCCGACGAACGGCTTGCTGCTTTATCGTTCGAGCCGCGGGAGCGCTTTCGCTTCGATCTGTGCTGGCTCGACGAGCACTACCTCTCGAAAGCCAACGAAGCGTTCATGAATTTCGCTATTGCGCATCGGCGCAGTACTGCAGCGGCTGTCGTGCAAGAATCATGACGCGTCATCGCCGCTCCCTCGACTAACGCTTGCGCCATAGCTTCTGAATTCGTCGCAGCAGCGCGGGGCAAGCGCGCTGCTGACGACGTTCAGGCTCGAGCGTGCGGCGGGGGCCTTGCTCGCGTCTACAAACTATGGATCGACACGTGGAACGGCACGCGTTCACGCGGAACCAGCGCCGAACTGAGGCCAACCACAGGCCGTACGCGCGAGCCCGGTGAACTGGTCGCCCATTTGCCGGTTCCTGATGCCCCGTTCACTGCCAGCGGGTCGACTTCGCGGCGCAGCTTGTCAGCTTCCTTGCGCGTCCGGGTCTTCAACGCGATGCGCAGCACTACCTCATACGGCGACGACGGCGCTTCACCCGACGATTCCCGATGCACGGCGTTCAAACCGATATAGTCCATGCGGATCTCTTCAGTCACAAGGGCCACGCGCTTGAACCGCTCAGTTAATATCTCCCGGGTCAGTTCGGCGCGCTCGAGTGCGCCGGGCCCGGCGAACAGCACCATTTCCTCGGTCATGAAGCCTTCCTCGATACCGATCAGGGCCTTGAGCGTCGGCGTTTTAGGTAAGCCTGCCTGGTCGATGAACACCTCGACCTGGTCCTTGCCCACTTGCTTAAACGTGACGCGGGTCAGGTCGGCAATGACATCGGGGCACAGGTAGCGCGACGGATCCTGCACTTCATACAGCAGTTGTTCCTTGCAGGTCGCTTCGCAGACAACTCCACCCGTGTTCGGCAACTTGCTGATGATGACGTGATCGTCGGTGACCTCGACGATCGGATTGCCGACGTTATGCAGGTCGGGCACGTCCTTGTAGCCCGGATCCGCAAAATAACCGCCGCTCACCTGGCAGCCGCATTCGAGCAGATGGCCGATGATCATTCCCTTGGCCATCAGGTGATGGTCATTGAAGTCCCAGCCGAATTCATAGGCGAGCGGGCCCAAATAGACACAGGCATCGGCAACGCGGGTCGTGATGACAATATCGGCCCCGTCGCGCAACGCCTGCACGATTCCTTCGGCTCCGAGATAGGTTTCCGCCGAAACGATTTTGTCGGGACTTGCCAGGACGCGTGCGCCATTTTCAATGAATGTGAGGTCCAATTCCTCGAGCCGGTCGAGCAGCAGACCGCCGCTGACCGCCACGACCTTGAGGTCGGAGACGCCTTCTTCTCGCGCGATAGCGAGCACGCGCTCGGCTGCCGCCTGCGGGTCGAGCCAGCCCTGGTTGGTGATGATCTTGATGCCCTTCTCTTTACAGGCCTTGATGATGGGCCGCATGCGATCGTCGAGGTAGGGATCGTAGGGGACGGTCTCGCCATTCTCCATACGCGCCACTTGAGCCGCGCTCATCGTCACTTCGGACATTGAATCGAAGCACAGGTAATTGATGTTGCCGTCGCGTACCAGCGCGCTGGCCGGCTCAAAGCGATCGCGCGACCAGCCGGTGGCCGATCCCAGTCGTATGCGTTTCATTGCGTGTCCTTCTTCAGCATGTGGGTCGATCGCTCGATATAGCTATCGGAAACGCTCATGGGCATCGTCATCATCAACGACGAAAGCGCCTTGCCCGATTCTTCGAAGGCCAGCGTTCGCGACCGGCCGCCTTCGAGCACGTCTTCAAGCACGAAATTCAGTGCGCCGATCGACGGCACCTCATAGCGCGTAATGCTGCCCTTGGTGATCGGCCCGTAGAGCTTCTCGACCGCCGCAACGGTGACCTGCTGCAGCAGGATGGGGTAGTCGGCCAGTTCATAGGCGATCACCGACACGTTCGAATGGTTGCCCTTTTCGCCCGACCGGGAATGAGCGATTTCTCGCAAGGTTGTCCGTTTCACGTTGGATAGTCTCTGGTTATCAGGAGTAGAGTTAGGCGATCCGTGGCCCGGCATTGGCATCGCCGTTGACGCCATCGCCGGCTGCCGTTTCAAAGCCATAAAGCCGCGCAGGGTTGTCGACCAGCAAGCGACGACGTGCTACCGGATCGGGCAGCCACTGAGGCAGGAGGTTAAGCAATTGGCCAGTGTTCGGCCATTGAGTCACGCCGACATGGGGCCAGTCGCTGCCCCAGAGCACACGATCAGGCGCCGCCTCGGCGAGCGCGCTGGCCAGTGGCGTCGTGTCAGCAAAGTCGGTGGCCGCTGTCATCCGGGTCATTCTGTTAGCCGCCGACAACTTGACCCAGCGACCGTGATCGCGCACCAGCGCCAGCAGCACTTGGAATGCTTGCCCATCGCATCCTTCTGCCGGATCCACATGACCCATGTGGTCGAACACCACGTCGCAGGGCAGCCTTTCAAGCGTCGTGCGCAGCGCGAGCAGCGTTGGACCGTCCACATAGAGTTGCAGGTGCCAGCCTAGCGGCGCGATTCGTCGCGCAAGCACGTCGATATCGGACAGCGACGCACCGCCGCCGAATAGCGCGTTGATGCGAACGCCCCGCACGCCGGCGGCGTGCATGTCGGCCAATGTCTCGTCTGCGGCATGACGATCCGCTGGATTTTGCGCCGACCCGCCAGCGGTAGCGCCCAGCACCGCGACACCCCTCAAGCGTTGCGGATTGCGCCGCAGCGTCGCCAGCAGGTGACTGTTGTCGGTGCCGTACACGCTGGGCTGTATCAACACGCCGTAGCGCACCCGCAAACTGTCGAGCATGCGGAAGTATTCTTCCTCGGGAGCCGGAGCCGGTGTGTAGCGCCGTTGCGCGATGAGTCCGCTGCCGTCGGGCGCGATCACATGCGCGTGCGAGTCGCACGCACCCTCCGGGACATTGAACGCTGGCGCCGCGTAAGTCCAGTCGCTGGGCCGGTCCGTCATCATCGGTTCACCTCACCTGTCAGAACCACGGGTGGCCGCACCTGCTGCGTATGCATTGCCTGTCTCCCCCTCATGCGATCACCTTCATGCGACCACCTTGCCGCGGACCACGTTCGCCTCATGGCGCGCCCGGCGCAACCCGGGCAGCCACAGCGTGATCAGCGCGCCGGCGAACAACAGCATGCCGCACAGGAACAGCGCGTATTCAAGGTGCCCCGTAGCCTGCTTGATCCAACCGAGCAGGAACGGACCGACATAACCGCCGAGATTGCCGACCGTCGTGATGAGGGCAATCCCGGCCGCCGCGGCCGCGCCCGACACCAGCAGGCCAGGCAGGCTCGACACGATCGTAAATGATGTCAGGATGCCCATCATTGCCAGCGACAAACCGGCCATCGAGATCCAGGCATTGTGCGAGAAGAAGCTTGCCACGCACAGCCCGACGCCCGCCGCGATAATGGCCCCAGCCATGTGCCAGCGATGTTCGCCGCGGCGGTCCGAATGGCGAGCCACGCAGATCATGCACACCGCAGCCAGCGCGGACGGGATGGCGACGATCAAGCCGTTCTCGAATGCGTTCGACACGCCCAGGCTTTTGACGATTTGCGGCAGCCAGAAAGACAGCGCGTATAGCGAGACCACGATCGAAAAATTGACGAACGCCAGCAGCCATAGAGTGCCGTTGGCAAAGGCCGCGCGCGTGCTGTGCATATGGGCCACCTCGGGACGCTCGCGCAATTCCGCCTCGCGCTCGGCGGCCATCAGCGCCCGGTCGTCGGCCGTGAGCCAGCGCGCTTTGTCCGGGTTGTCGTCGAGAAAGAAATAGGTAATGACGCCCAGCACGGTCGCGGGCAGGCCGGTCAGTACAAACAGCCATTGCCAGTTTTGCAGCGCGGCCACTCCGCCCATATGCGCCATTACCCAGCCGCACATAGGGGCACCGATGACGCCGGCCAGTGGAATGCCAATGACGAATATCGCCGTGGCCTGGCCGCGCAGCCTGCGCGGAAACCAGTACGTCAGGTAGAACACCACGCCCGGATAAAAGCCGGCCTCGGCAATGCCGAGAATGAAACGGGTGACATAGAACGTGAGCGGCGAGTGCACCCAGGCCATGGCCGCGCACACCAACCCCCAGATGAACATGATGCGTGCAATCCAGAAGCGCGCACCGACGCGACGCAGGATCAGGTTGCTGGGAATTTCGAACAGACAGTACGCGATGAAGAAGATGCCGGCGCCCAACCCGTAGGCAGCATCGCCGATGCCTGCATCGGCCGCCATGCTCAGTTTCGCGAACGAGACGTTGATCCGGTCGAGGAACGCCACGATATACAGCAGCAAGAGAAACGGTAACAGACGAGTCGCAGCCTTGTTATACAAGGTGTATTCCTGGTCCGAGCGAAAGCCGGCAGCGCTAAAGAACTTCATACACGTCTCCAATTGTTTTTTTCTTATTAGCGGGATACTAAAATCGATCCACTTATAAGACAATTGTCGTTTTTTTATAGATTGATACAATCTGTTTATGAATATCACTCTACGACAGCTCCGTGCACTCGTGGCGGTGTCGCGTTTCGAGAGCTTTACGAAAGCGGCCGAGCTGCTGCACGTCACCCAGCCAGCCCTCACCGTCCAGGTGAAGCAACTGGAAGAAGCGCTCGACCTGAAGCTGCTCGACCGGACCACACGGCAAGTCAAGCTTACCGAGGCCGGCAAGGACATCGTGCCCATCCTGCAGACTCTCTTGCGCGAGCTGGACAGTGTCGTCAGCCGCTCGAAGGACCTGTCGTCCAAGCGCGTGGGCTCGATCCGCCTCGGTTGCCTGCCGTCAGTCGCGGCCAGTGTCCTGCCGCTCGCGATCGCCGCGTTTCGCGAGCAATTTCCGAATGTATCGTTCGTCTTGGCTGACGGCCTGGGCAAGCGCATCGTCCAGGACGTGCGCCAGGAGACCATAGAGTTCGGCATCACCGATGTCGACGTCGACGCGCCGGACCTGGCCTCGGTGTGGCTCTTCGACGAAACCATGCATGTGTTCTATCCGCAGGCCCACCCCATTGCGCGGGCTAAGGCGATCACCGTCGAGGAACTCGCGAAATATCCGATCATCCTGTTGGCGCCGGAGAGCAACGCACGCACCGCCGTCGACGTCGCGTTCGCGAGCCACGACAGGCGTCCGGATGCTAGCTGCGAGGTCGTCTACATGTCCACGGCGATCGGCATGGTGCGAGCAGGCCTGGGGATAACCGTACTGCCGCCGATGGCCGTGCAGTTGGAGACCATGCCCGACCTGGACTCGCGCCCGGTCGACGACCCGGGTTTTATCCGCAGGATCGCGGTGGTGACCAAAGCCGACCGCTCGTTGTCGCCAGCGGCCGCGGCGTTTGTCGATATCCTGCAGGCGACGGTGAACCACCGGCGCTTGTCCTGATCCCACTGTCCTGGTGTGCTTACCCGTTCAGGCTTTCCAGGCATGCTCTTGGAACATAGCTTCCAACCGGGGTTGGGTAACGCTGCCCGTATAGTTCGTAATAGTCGACGCGGCGACCACCAGAATCACGTCCAGCACCGTATTACGGGTAAAGCCCGCTTGCGTGAACATGGCGATATCCTGGTCGTCAACACGACCGCGCTTCTCGATTAGCGTACGCGCCATATTCGAAAGCGCTGCGTGTTTGATATCGCTGGGCGCACGACGCTCGCGAATCGCCTGCACATCTGACGGGTCGAGACCTTCCTTGAGCGCGAGTGCCGTATGAAATGCAACGGCCCACGTACTAGCATTTGTCACTGCGTTCGTCAGTAGTAAAGTCTGGATCTCTGCCTCTGTGAAGCTACCTGAGTGAACTTGTTGAAAGACGCCGACAAACCCGCTGATGAGCACAGGAGACCCAGCCATGGCTCCTGCGATGTTCGGGATCAGGCCAAACGCCTGTTGTAGCTGCCGAAGCACCGGCTTCGACTTTTCGGGCGCAGACTCGATGGTATAAATCGGATAAGCAGACATGGTTTTTTCCTCAATGTTTAACCGCGTGCGTCAGGGGTGATCACACGATGACTGGAGGATATTCAACCGAGCTACAAGCCTCAATTACCTCTCAGGTAATAAGTGGGAGCGGCCGATGCAACATGGCGCTGGGTATTGAATCGGGGAAGGCTTAGGCTTGCAGGGATCAGACCGCGCATCGACGATACTTTCCTGTGAAGCCGGTTCAGCACAATTTTTTTGAACGCCTACAACAAAAAAAGTCGCTTTCCTTTGATGGCTCCAAGCCATAAGCTCGAAGGTCAAACAATGGGAGACCCGATGGACACGAAATCGCTCAAGATACGGCTGCAGCGCTCACCGGCTGTGCTGGCTCCTGGGGTGTACGACGCCCTCACCGCGCTGATCGCCGAGCGTGCGGGCTTCGAGGCGCTATATCTGTCGGGCGGTGCCGTGTCCTACACACAGTTCGGTCGCTCCGATGTCGGACTCACCACAGCCAAGGAAGCCGTCGACACGCTCGCACGCATTACGGACCGTGTCAGCACGCCTATCATCGTCGATGCCGATACCGGCTTCGGCAACGCGCTTAACGTGCAACGCACCGTGCGCGATTTCGAGCGCGCCGGCGCCGCGATGATACAGCTTGAGGATCAAGCTTTTCCCAAGCGCTGCGGGCACCTGGAGAATAAATCAGTGGTGTCGCAGCAAGAGATGTGCGGAAAACTGAAGGCGGCGCTGGATGCACGCCACAGCGACCAGACATTGATACTCGCGCGCACCGATGCGCTTGCCGTGGAAGGTTTCGATGCCGCGCTGGAGCGCGCCGAAGCGTATTACGCTTGCGGCGTGGATGCGCTGTTCATCGAGGCGGTGAAGTCGGCTGAGCAAATGGATATCGTGTGCAAGCGTTTTGGCCCGCGCGTGCCCCTGCTCGCCAACATGGTCGAGGGCGGCAAGACGCCGGTGCAAAGCGCCGCGGAATTATCGGAGCGCGGCTACCGCATCGTGATTTTCCCGGGTGGCGTGGCGCGTTTCGTGGCGCGCAAGCTCGAGCTCTACTATGCCAGTCTGTTTGCACACGGCACCACGGAGCCAATGCGCGGCGAGATGTTCGACTTCGACCAACTCAATGAACTGATCGGTACACCGGAGTTGCTGGCCAAGGGCAAGAAGTACAGCGAGTGATAGTGATTGGGGCTCGCGGCCACTATCGTTCTTTGTCCGTTACGAGCCCTGCTAACTCAACACCTGGGCTCAAGCAGATCCTGTCTTCCCCGCTCAAGACTTTGCGCCCTAGCGTGCGTCTTGCAGCGGAGTCGTCGCGCGGTTTGCCGCGCTATTCGCCGACCCATCCGCCTCATCCACTGCCTCGGGTGCCAGTTCTTCCAATGACCGCGAGCGCGTATTCACGCCCCACACCAGCAAGGCCACGATCTGCAGCACGATCAGCACCACGAGGAAACCCGATACCCCGATGATGCCGCCCAGGCCAAACATGACCACGATCGCAATCTGCGCACCGGCTGACGAAAGCCGGCCAACCGCAGCGGACAAGGCGGAGCCGCGCATACGCAATTCCGTTGGGAACAGTTCAGGGATATACACGGCGAAGGCCAGTGAAGTAATCCATGCCGAACACATCATGATCGCGCCACCCACAAGCATCAGCGCCACCGGCGACTGCATGAACGGGTAGCAGCCTGCAAACACGGCTTCCAGCACCAATGCCGCCACGATGCTGTCGCGTCGGCCCGCGCGGTCAGTGAGCAGTATCCCGATCACGCACCCGATCGGCGTGCCCAAGCCCATCACGGCGGTGTAACCCAGTGTGGACGTCACCGCAATGCCCTGCTTGACCAGGAACGTAGGGAACCACGCAATCAGGCCGTAGAGCACGGTCTGGTTCACCGCGCCCATCAGCATCGTGAGACAGGTGCGGCTGAGCAGTTTGGGTGCGAACAACGCGCGATACGGCGCCTTGGCCACCACTGCCACAGGTTTTGCCGTATCGGCCGGCGGCAAGTTCGTATAGCGGGCTTCGATTGCATTCAGCAGTGCATCGGCTTCTGCGTGACGCCCCTGGGCTTCGAGCCAGCGCGGCGATTCCGGCATCGATTTGCGCAAAGCCCAGATACCGATTGCGCCCAGGCCGACGATCGCAAACATGGCGCGCCAGCCAAAGGCGGGAATCGCCCAATAGCCGACCAGCCCCGTCGCCGTCACCGAAAGATTGGTCAGCAAGGCCAGCAGCGCGCCGAACCGGCCGCGCGCTTTGGTCGGTACAAATTCGGTCAACGTGCCATAACCGATCACCAACTCGGCACCCAGACCTACCCCCATCACGAAGCGAATCGCAATCAGCCAGGTCATGCTGGGTGCGAACACGGCCGCGATCGACGCGACACCGAACAGGGCAAGGTTGAATTGGTAAGCGGCACGGCGACCATACTTGTCGCCGACATACCCGCCAATCAACGAACCCAGCCACATGCCCACCAGCGTGCTCGAAATGAACGCCGCGTTGCTGTGCAACGTCGACCAACCCGATTTAACCAGCGTGGCCAACACACCGCTTTGCAGGTAGATGTCGAACGCATCGAGAAACAGGCCGGAGCCGATCAGCAGCAGCAAGTGCCAATGGAACCAGCTTATCGGCAGGCGGTCGAGCCGCGCGCCAGAATTGGCGCTCCCGGCCTGGGTTGGGCTCTGGACTGCCCTTTGGACATCTATCCTATTCACAGCGTGTCTCCTTCTTATCCCCGCTACTCCGTGTCCGGGCAGCGTGTGGTGGCCATCCTGCTACTTCAACATCATATGCATGCGCTGGGCCTGGCGCGCTTCATACTCAAGAAACTCAGCGGTGATGTAGCTGCCGCGTACCCCACCGCGCACCGAGCCTGGCCGCACATCGCCGAAGTATTCTTCCCACTGCGGCGGCAGCGGCTGCGCCTGCGGGATCGACAACCACAAGCGCAGCAGATGACGCCGTTTCTCCGGTTCGTCGAAATCCTCGAATTCGGTGCGCGAGTGCAACATGACGTAGTTGTTGAGCAACTGAAGATCGCCGCTTTCCAGCCACATCGAAAAACACAGTTGCGGATCGGCGGTCAGTTCGTCGATCAATGCGAGCACTTCGAGCTGCTGCTGCGTGAGGCGGGGCACTTCGGGGAAATCGCGTTGCGCCGCATGGGTGTTCTTGCGATTGGCGCGGAATGCAAAGTAATCGGGCAGGCTGCCGAGAATCGGACAGTTATAGAACGGTGGCTGGTCGGGCGATTGCGTGCCCTGGTAGCTATGATAGAACGGCCCCTGGAGCGCGGCGATCAAATCGGGGCGCCGCCGCGCGATCTCGTCGCGCACCGCCATCGTGCTGGTGATCTTGCTCTGGCCGCCGGACTTGGCCGGCTGCAAGCACAACAGCCCCACCACATCGCAGGAATCGGCATGGAAGTCTAGCGCCGCATTGGTGTTGTAACCGCGGCCGCCCTTGGTCTTGTAGGAGCCGCCTTCGTTGCGCACGTCGTTCATGATCTCGCTGGCGCGATTCTGGGTGCGCGCCACGCCTACGTGTAAGCCCATGCCCCAGAACGCCAGCCGCGCGTCCTCGGCGCTCCAGGCATTCACGGGAAAGCCCTTGAGCAGACACAAGCCCCAGCGCCCCTGGGTTGCCACGAATGCGCGCTGCAGCGCCGCCAGGGACGCCTCACCCAACGGGAAATCGTCGGCCGTCATCGACAGCATGGGCTTGCCGAGCGACTTTGCATGCTCCAGCGCCGTCGAGAAACCTGTTGCCTCTTGCTCGTTCAGGCGCATTACCCAGGACGAGTCGCGCTGCAGATCTTCGCTATACCAGGCGCGCGGTTGAAAGGCTTGACTCATTTATTCATCTCCAGATCGTCCGTGGCGGTCTCTTGCCGCCTGGCACCCTCTTTGCAGCTTATGACAAATTTAAAACTGCTAATATCGAATCTTCATTAGTCAATACAACAAAAAATTTGATGAAGATTGAGACCTTCCTGACACTTCAGTCTGTTCTCAAGACCGGCTCGCTGGCCGCCGCAGCCAAGGAACTGCATCTCACTCCCAGCGCGGTGAGCATGCAAATGAAGCAACTGGAAACCTATATTGGCCATCAGTTGTTCGATCGCTCGGGCTTGTCGGTCAAGGCCTTGCAGAGCGCTTATGAGCTTTCTGATTCGATGGCCGAGGTGCTCGCGCGGCTCGAAGCGTTCCGCTACCAAAAGACCATCGTGGTGGAGGGCCACATCCGTATGGGGGTAATCGAGTCGTTGCAGCCGGTGGTGCTGCCTGGGCTGATGCGAGCAATGCAAGTGCGTTATCCGGCGCTGAAATTGCAGTCGCATCGCGGCAAGAGCTTCGAGCTGACCAATGCGGTGAAGGCGGGCGAGCTGGACGCGGCCGTCGTGGCACAGCCGGAGGACGGCGGATCGTCACGACTGCACTGGCATCCGCTGATGCAGCAGGAGCTCGCGCTGATTGTGCCGCCGCGCGAAAAGGAGCGTTCGTTCACCGCACTGCTCAAACGCTACGATTGGATACGCTACGACCGTGCCACCGTCTCGGGCCGCATGGCCGCCCGGTATGTGAAGCAGCGCATGCGCCAGAAACAGAGCACGATGGAGCTCGATGTGGTGCGCGCTATCGTGGCGATGGTCAGCGCGGGCCTGGGTTTCTCCATCGTACAGCTGAGCGAACCTGGCATCTGCATGGTGTACCCCGTCAACGTACTGCCATTGCGCGATGCGCCGGTGTTGCAGTTCTCACTGGTCACGCGCAAGGACGAAACCGAGAGCCGGCCGCTGCTGGCATTGCGCGAATTGCTGATGCAGACCTTCGCGCCGATTCCGTCCTGAAACGCCGGTGGATTCAACCGGGGTGGCAGAACGGTCGCGGCGCACTGCCCGCCCCCGCCCCGATGATCCCGGCGTTTTTACCTCTCTGCGGATCGAGTCCACATGACGTGGCGACGGGGGCGGCCATCTAACGCGCGCTTCGTACCGTCACTCGCTATCCTCGTACTTTTTCCAGCGCGTCGGCCACGTGCTATTGAACCTTCGGCAAAGAAACTAGGACTGAGCGCCTTATAAGTTCCGGATACAATTAAAATAAATCGCTCAGCCTTATATAAAACTTAAAAACCGATGAGGTGTACGTGTTCAGTTGGCGCCATTTATCCTTCACCAAACGCGAAGGGTTTGTACTTGTTTTCATGGCATCAGCGCTGCTTATTACCCGATGGATGAGGCTCCACTTTCCCGGGGCACAAGGGTCATTGCTTCTCTGCTCAATCGCATTGAGCGCACGAATCGGAGGCACCCGATCGGGCATTTTTGCCGTTGTCCTTTCCATAATCGCGTTCGATAACCGTTTCGCCCCTCCTGGCCACTCTCTGTTCATCGACGCCGCGGATGCACCGCGGTTGATCATTTTTTCGATGACCGGTCTTTTCATTGGCACGCTCGGCGTGGCTCAAAACAATGCAACGAAAACGCTACGACGCACACACGATAAATTGGTTGCCACTCTTGGAGAATTGAAAGAAGCCAATACGGCGTTACAACTGGAAAATACCGAGCGCAAGCAAGTCCAAGAGCAATTGGCGTGGAGCGAGGCCTTTCTAACCGAAGGCCAGAAGATCAGTCATACCGGTAGCTGGCGCTGGAATCTTTCTCTGGGGCGGCTTATATGGTCCGACGAGCAATTCCGCATTTTTGGCTATGAGGTGCAGGCGCAAGCCCCAAGCATTGAATCCATTACGAAAAGAATTCATAGCGATGACAGAGACGAGTTGCGGCGCATTGTTCAAAAGGCCGTCAGCCAGTGGGAACGCTTCGAATGCGAATATCGCGTCGTCTATCCAGACGGAACGCTGAAATATGTACAAGGCGTGGGCTGTCCAGTCTTGCAGGATCTGCACGGCTCCAGGGAATACATCGGCACCACGGTAGATATCACCGCTCGTCGACAAGCCGAAGAGGTTTTGCGCAAGAGTGAGCGGGAATTCCGCACCTTGGCGGAAAACTCACCGGACGAGGTGATTCGATACGATATGAATTGCCATCGGATTTATGTGAATCCGGCTTTCGTGCGCTCCCGAGGCACAGACGCCGAACAGGTACTCAACCAGCCCTTGGAAGTCCACTGGGGTGCCGATATTCCAGTCGACCGATTCAAAGAAATTCTGCGGCAAGTCTTGCAAACCGGGACCCCTCATCAGTTGGTGGGCATATGGACAACCGGACCCGGCATGCCGCTTCACTTTGCGCTCCATATCGTGGCGGAGAGGAACGGCAACGGAGAGATCATCAGTGCCTTGGCGATCGGCCGAAACATTACCTCTCTTAAGATTGCTCAGCAGCGCCTTGAAGAGTCACGCCTCCTGCTGCGACAATTAGCGGGTCGCAGTGAATCGGTTCGCGAGGAGGAGCGCAAACATCTAGCTCGCGAATTACACGATGAATTGGGGCAGTATCTTCTCGCTCTGCGCATGCACATATCGCTGCTCAGCATCGAGTACGGCGGTAGTAATCATGCTTTAGAGGCCAAAGCACAGAGCATGATAGGACTGGTGGATTCGACGATCAAAACGGTGCGCAACGTCATGACAACGTTGCGCCCGGTCGAGTTGGATATGGGAATACTCGCCGCTCTGGAATGGTTGGTGGGCGAGTTCGTCAAACAGACAGGCGTGCCGTGCGAACTGCATAGCGACGTTACCGAAATCTTACTGTGTGAAAGGAGTACCACGGCCATTTTTCGTATAGCTCAGGAGGCGCTGCGCAATGTGGGAAGGCATGCAGATGCAACCAAAGCCGAGGTATGTTTTAAACAACAAGATGGCGATTACATACTCGAGGTGCGGGACAACGGTATGGGCTTCGATCCTTCCGTGAAAACATCCGGCTCGTTTGGCTTAGTAGGTATACGCGAACGCGTCTTGATGCTCGACGGCGAAGTGAGCATAACTACGGCCTTGGGTGAAGGATCGACAATCCGGGTACACGTACCGGTTTCCGCAGTTCCACAATACTGATGATAAAAATACTAATAGCCGATGATCACGCCATCATGCGTGAGGGACTGAAACAACTCTTTGCATTGGAAAAAGGCATTTCGGTGGTTGCCGAAGCTGCAAACGGGAACGAGGTTTTTGAAGCCCTTCGACGGGTGGAGGTCGACCTAGTATTGCTCGACATGTCCATGTCCGGTATTAGCGGCGCAAACCTTATCAATCGCATTCACCTGCAGCAAGATAGCCCACGCATACTGGTACTCAGCATGCATTGCGAGGCTCAGGTTGCACGCTACGCATTAAACGCTGGTGCGTCCGGCTATCTGACCAAAGATAACGATCCGAAAACCTTGATTGCCGCTATTTTCAAGGTGGTATCGGGAGGCCGCTTCATCGATCCGCGGCTGGCCGAGTCGTTGATATTCGACCATCAGGAGCGCGTAGAACGCCCGCTGCACGAACTCCTTTCGATTCGAGAATTCGAGATTTTCGATAAGTTGGTTCGCGGACGCAGTGTCAACGAAATTGCCGATGAGCTGTCGATCAGTAACAAGACTGTCAGCACGCATAAGGTGCGGCTGATGCAAAAAATGAATTGCCAAAACAATGCGCAATTGATCCGATATGCCGTTTCCTATCACTTGGTCGAGTAGGTTCGCACATCAGCACTCCGATCGCGTCGTAGCGAAACGATAAAGGGAAACCGTCACATTATAGGGATAACCCTACACTCGATTCAGAATCTGCCGATACCTCTTTTTTCTCAATTATTCGAATGTAGCGGGATTCCCTGCGTTTGTTAGGCCGGGTGCCGCGGGACTTATTTATCATTCAATGGGCGAGGAATCGGTGTGACTATTACGAGGAATTTGGCTCTGACGCTGTCGATCTCTTTATTGGCGCTTTTGTTTGTGAGCGGCTACGGATTTTGGCAACTCGTGCAGTTTCAAGCGCGCTATGCCTACGTGGAGACCAACACCATTCCGGCGATGGTGGACCTGGCCGAAGCAGCGGCTCAAATGTCTGACCTGAGAGCCGCGACCCTGTCGCGAGTCCTGAGTACCGATGAGAATCAACGGCACGACCGTGACCGTCGCATCGCTGAGGACCATCAACAGCTCGACGCGATCCTGGAGCGGTACGCAGGCGACCACGTACTCGACGATACCGACCGGAAGATGGTCGAGGACGACAAGGCGAATCTCGCTGCCTACCGGGCCGTGCAAACCAAGTTCATGAGCGAGACCACCGCGGGCGAAAGCGCTAGCGATATCTCCGTCGCTCTCGGCCCCCTCACTCCGGCCACGGTCGTAGTCGTAGCGGGTTTGAAAGCTCAGACCGACTACAACATCAAGGAGGCACATGCCTTGGGTGTCAAAGGCGAATCCGCTGCGCGGCTGGCGCTCTGGACCCTGGGCGTGACGACTTTAGTGGCCTTTGTGCTGGCGAGCGCGTTGGCAACGCATTTGTATCGGGTGATACAACGCGGGCTCGATAGTATTCAGCGAACTCTCAAGAGCGTGAGCGAATCGCTTGACCTCACGCAACGCGCTCCGGTCCAACGGGCCGATGAAATCGGGCAGACCGCTCAGGCGTTCAACCAGCTTATCGAGCGGGTTCGTGCAGTTCTGTGGAAGGTGCAACGGTCGTCCGACTCGGTGAGCACGGCGGCCAGACAGATCGCGACGGGTAATACCGATCTGTCTTCACGCACAGAACAGCAGGCGGCGTCGCTCGAAGAAACGGCGTCGAGCATGGAGGAACTGACCTCGGCGGTTCAACATACCGCTAATAATGCCCGCGAGGCCAGCGCGCTGACGGCGGACGCATCGGAACTTGCAGAACGGGGGCACGACGTTGTGAGCCGCGTGGTCGATACGATGAACACGATCGATCAGAGCTCGGACAAGATTGCCAATATCACGGGCATTATTGAGGGCATTGCGTTTCAGACGAATATCCTCGCGCTCAATGCCGCGGTGGAAGCGGCGCGGGCCGGCGAGCAAGGGCGTGGTTTCGCTGTGGTGGCTGCGGAGGTGCGTAGCCTGGCCCAACGCTCGTCGAGCGCGGCCAAGGATATCAAGGATCTGATCGCGTCGTCGGTACATGAAATCCACAATGGGTCCGCCTTGGCCAATCAGGCGGGTGAGACTATCTCGCAGGTCAAGATGGCGGTCGGACGGGTTGCCGGGGTGATCAATGAAATCGCGGCGGCATCGAATCAACAAAGCAAAGGCATCGAGCAAATTAATCAGGCGATAACGCAGATGGACCAGGTTACGCAGCAAAACGCCGCGTTGGTTGAAGAGGCGGCGGCGGCAGCCAAATCGCTGGAGGATCAGGGGCAGCAGTTGCATATCGCGGTTGGGGCGTTTCAGTTGGGGAGCGAGGACGGGCGAGGGGCAGGTCGGCAATCGGAGAATGCTGTGCGGAATGTGAGGGCTGTGTCGGACGGTATGGGTAGGAAGCGTCTTCAGAGCATCGCATCCCCCAGACGGACGGACTCCGCTATCGAGGACTGGCAGGCGTTTTAAGTTACTCGGCGTTCGGGTCGATCGGGTCGATGATGAATTTGGCCGGCCGCCCGAGCACTTTCTCTATCGGGAGATTGGCAACCGGACTCGTGAATTCGACCTCGTACCGATACAGTTGGCTGACCGCATCATGGCCGGAAAATTTGAGCACCGAGAACGGCGCCGGATGCGGTGCCAGCTTCACCTCATAGGCCTGTGACGGCAACACCATCGATTTCATCAACACAATTTTCCCCAATCTCAGAGACACGCCCGAACACGGCGCGATCGCGAGCATAAGGGATATTCATCAAATAAATTGGGATATGAATCGCGGCGAAACGCGTGATCGACACAGTGTCATTACATCAATAGATTGGTCCCGGCAGACCTGTGTTTCGGTACTCGTGTTCCAGCGCTTCATGACTAAATTAATCAGGAATTTCGTCCCGCCCGCAGTCCACGAAATCAGACCGGTTCTCTCGGAGGACTGACATTAAGCACACTAGAATTTTTCTGAGTCGACAACGACATGCATTCCCCCTCTGAGCGCCTAGCCCCACTATCCCAAAAACATGGGCGCTCGGTGATCTGCTAAATTATGCCGTCACACGTACCAGGACCTGACGATGGCTGGCATTGAATTGAGAACAGATTCGTTACAACGGTGGGTTATGTATAGTAAGGATACCTATGGAAGTGGTCGAATATTTCTTACGAGCGAGCAGAAAAAGGCAGTTGCAGCAGGCAAGAAGTTCTCGCAAGGTGCATACGCCGATATATGGGCAAAGGATACTGCGCTAGTGCAGCGCGTCCGTTCGTTCCTCGGGACGAACTTTTATTGGCATCAGCGGCTGGCAAAGAGCGGCGCTGATCTTGAGGTCATACAGACGTTGCAGGCCATGATTCGCGGTGAGAGTGTTGTACTCATTGCCGAGCAATCGCGCACAGGCGGCGTGCGGAACGATTCAGCGCCCAAACTCAAAAAGCTTCCCAGCTTCCGTGAGGAGTTGATGACGAACCTGGGCATGTCGTACGACGCTGCGACCGCCTACATGATCCGCTACAACGAGATAGTGAAAAAGATCCATGCGATGGAGGCCCGTTGCGCGAACAGGGCCGCTTCGCCATCAGACGACGCTACGAGCGGCCTCACGAAAACGCCTACGCCGCTAGGCGATGCGCAGCCGTTCGAGTATGGCGACGCCGCCGCGATACCGACCGGGGATAGCCAACTCGCATGGTTGCCTCGCACGGGAGGACCCGCTGGGGGGTGGGTCACCAACCCTTCCGGAAGTGGACAGATGCGGTTCTACGACGGGAACGGAAATGCTGCGGTGGATTTCGACTTCGACCACAATCATGGTTTCGGGGCACCGCACGCGCACAATTGGGACGGCAATACCCGCGATCAGGGAAACGCCTTTTCTCTCCTGCCTTACTGACGGGCTACGATCATGAATGAACTCAAGACCTTTACCTATTTTCACGACTGGTACATCGATATTCTCGCCGTAACGGATGACGGCGACAGTTTGACCTTGGGACTCAAGTTAGCCGATCGGCGCGCTACCGTCACGTTCGTCGGGACAACCCGATGCGTTATTGAACACTACGGCCTTCTCAACATCGTCTACGACATAAAAATTCTCGAGCCCGGGACGCCGCGCTATGAGCACGCTCTAAAGACACTTGATAGCTCGGATCGTTTTTCTGACAAGCAACCTAAGCATCTCGCGTTGGTTGCGGCAACGGTTGGCGCAGAAATGGTTGTCGAATTTACCTCTCTGCGGATCGAGTCCGTATGACGTGGTGACGGGGACGGCTAAATCGCTGGAGGCCGGGGGCAGCAATTGCATATCGCGGTTGGGGCGTTTCAGTTGGGGAGCGAGGCCGTGCGAGGGGCAAGTCGGCAATCAGAGAACGTTGTGCGGAATGTGAAGGCTGTGTCGGACGGCATGGCTCGGAAGCGTCTTCAGAGCATCGCGTCCCCCAGACGTACGGACTCTGCTATCGAGGACTGGCAGGCGTTTTAAGTTGACGATAGCGCTTGAAGTGAATAAAGGCCCATGCCTGCTTTCACGGCATCCAGTGTCTGCTGCGTGATCTCTCGTGCGGCAAAAGTACCGGTTCGGATCACGTCGCGAATGCAGCCGGGATCTCTAGCGAGAGCCGATCGCCGCTCTCTTATCGGCGCCAAGAGTTCCTGCAAACACACTTCAAGCCGCCGCTTTACCACTGAATCGCCCAATCCCCCTTGACGATATTGGCGCTTTAGCTCTTCAATGGCCGGTTTATCCTCATCGAACGCATCAAGGTATGGGGCGTTCAATACGTGAATGCAATCGAGAAGCTTGATTTTCGCGCCAGTGACGAAAAGAGTTTCGTCACGCAGCGGCCGACACTCTCACAGCAAACATCACTCACCAAACTTAGCAATATTTTCAAGTCTCAATTTCTGCTGTGCATACCAGTGAACCAGGCATTGTTTATCGTGACACTCAAGTTCACGAGAACTCCAAGCGAGTCGCGCCCCTTCTTTGAAGTCGGCGGGATCCTTCGCCGCAGCTTTGGCACGTACATAGATTCCTGCCAAGTCGACATCTGCCGCAGCTAACTCCGCGTCGTTACAAATAAGCACTTCCGAATCCGAGTGTGCCTTGCTGCAGTTGAAACTTGCGGTGAAAGTCCCTTTCGGCTCGGCCGCGGGTAGCGCTTGAGTATCCTGCACAGTGTCAGCCGTGGTTTTGCCTATTGGCTCGCTGGGGAGTTCGGGAGGCAGAGATACATCCGGAGCCGTGACTTGCACTGTGGTCGCGCTCCGAATGGGCACATCGGCGTCTGGCTCCCCTCTCCGTCGAGTCGAACCCAAACTGCCAATGCCAAAGGCCACCATACATATAGCCACGCCGAGCAGAAATCGCTTTTTCGCTCGGGGAATATCGCGAGAGTCGATCGCATTGTTCCGATAGCCTGTTCTGAATCGGCGATCCACTTTTCGGGTGTCTACAAAGCCAGAAAAACCAACCAAAATTGTAACCACACCGGCTATCCATAGAATGTTCGAGAAGTTATTCATCTTTGGAGACCCAGAATTCCGTTGAGTTGGTGAACCATGCCCGATTTGACGAAGATGTTTAGCGATAAACCAAAATGCTTCCGAGCGACAAGCGCTTGTTGAGCTAGTCAAACACGCTCGCTCCTAATGAATTGCCTTATAGTCAGCATCAGCTTGCATCAGCTCGTCATGCACGCGTTCCACATGCGCACGCAAATGCTCCCTCGCTCCCATGATTTGCGCCTTGACCTGTCGAAGTTCTGCAAGACTACGATTGAGTCGGTCTTCGAGATCTCTCGCTGCCGCGCGGATATCGGTGTCGATCTTCTGTATGTCACGCGGGTCAACGCCCTTCGTCGGATCAAACCGAAAACATGCCTCGATTGAAGTGCGCCAAGCGATTAGTTTTTGCTGCGTTTTTGGGCCGAACCCTGGAACGTTTTGCAAATTGGCACGAGTGGCATCGAGCGCGGTTTCGACGCCGTACGATTCGAGAGTTTGCGTCCTGCCCGATCCAATACTTTCGATTTTGGCAGCGGAGATTTTGAAGGTGTCCAGGTAACGTTCGAGTTGAAGTCGAGGCTGATTTTTTTTGAGCACTTCAAGCAGATTAGCTTTACGACTGGGAAGTCCCTCCCATTGCTGTCGAAGATTGGCTATCGCGGCTTTCTTGTCGTTGAACGCTCCGTTCCCAGCTTTTCTTTCCCAGTCGGTGTTAGCAGCCTGCCACTGCGCCTTTGTAGCTTTATACCGTTGGTCAATATCTTCCACACCCTTTCCGCCCCTCATCAACGTAACGATGATGACCACACCGACAGCGGAGAATAATACTTCTGGATTTCCAGTCAAAATTGCGCCAACAAGACACATCACTCCCACAACTGCGGCTCCAAGGTACCCAAGTCGGTTACGGTGGCGCACTTTACGCGCCTGAGCGGAGGGCATTTTGGGGTTTGCAGCTATTATCGGCACTGGCCCCGGCTGTTGCAATGAATCGACCATTGCCCAAAATGCCGTCATGCTGAAAGTGCCTAGGCTCGTCGAGCTCTCGAGCGCTAGGCTGAATAGAGGCACCCCGGTCGTCCCCTCCATTGCACACCAAGGGCAATTGGTCGCCTTGTGGTGCCAGTGAACACGGTTCGCGGTGCAGCGAGTCTGATTTTTTTCGAGATGTTCGAGACCTGCAATCCACTCTTTTGCAGTTGGGCGACCGGTGCCGATCGATGAGCGCGCGAATGCGCGCTCAAAAAGAGCGGCAATCTCCGGCCCAACGATGGACAAAGACGGCATGCCTGGAGGCGGCGTCATGAGTGCCTGGCTACGATGCGCGCCGTATGGAAACCGAATCTCCTCTATCGCTTTCGAAATCGCCATGTCGCCTTGCCCAGAATAACGGCCTGCGAAGGGATGTCGCCCCATAAAAGTTAACAGGAAGATTACGACGGCCAGACCAAAATTGTCATGATTTTCCGTCCTAACAATGCCTTTGAAGGAGCGGCTCTGAAGCTCCGGTGGCGTGAAATTATCGACGCCTACTTCGCAGAGGTACTGACGTCCATTTGCAGCCACTTGGAAGGAATCGCAGTCGATCAGCCTGACTGTCGCATTAGGTGCAACTAGGATGCCCCCATGATTCACATCGCCGATAACACAACCGGCCTGATGGACGGCTGCAAACGCGCGCGAGGTATTGCCTGCAGCGCGGATCAAGAATCGCCAATCGGCCTGCTGAAATTCGACGCGACGACTTTTGGGGCTGTAAAGCTCATGAATATCTTTCGCGCCTGATACCTTTGGTAACAATAGCCCGACCGGCCCTACGTCATGCTGTTCTAGCAAACCGACCGGCCACGCAGTAAGCGTTTTAAGTCCAGCGCCGTCCATACCGGCCATCGCACGGATCTTCATAGCGCGCTCGGGCAAAAGCGGTTCATGGTAAACCTTCGCCACTAGGTCTGGTTTGCTTGGTATGTCCCAGACAGCTCCTTCCCCTCCTTGACCCAGTAAGAGGCCAAGTGCAATCGGCGCCCCGCCGTCATCAACAAGATTGAGGGGTTTCCGATTCATCGCGACAATCCCTCGACCGATGGAGACAGGCGCGTTGCGAGGACCAGTGTTTTATCATCGTCCGTGCGATCGCAAATGACGGGCGAAGCAAGATAGTCGTGAAGCCCCTTTGAGAGCACCTCATCAACTCCTTCGGAGGGCGCCTTGCGAACCGGAATGAACATTGAATTGAAAAAGGTCTGGTGCACCGTCCGAGTCTCGTCGTGCAACACGAGCTTCTCGATGCCGTCAGAGAAGAGCGCGAACTCTTGGATACACCGAGGCGCAAAATCGAATTCGACGACATCGAGCGCGTTCAACGACACCACGAAGTTAGTGGTATTCGCAAACTCGCCGTGTTGCGGCCAAAACACGTAGCTCCATCCATCCGCCTCTCCGTGGGAAACGACAATCGCGCCATCGCCGATTTGGACGAATGCCGCCTCATCTTGTCCAACGATGGCAGCAAGAAGCGTACAGGCATAATCGCGAACCGCATGCCCATTTCCTTCGGCATGCGTTTCGAGTGCCTGTGCGACTGCCTCAATCCATGAAACGACAATGTCTCGAGTCAACTCCCGGAGTCTATTGCCTTTTGCCATATAGACGTCGACCAGACCGATGAAGGTAGACACGGCCATCGCAGAACCGACATCCGAATAGGCGGCACTTCCCGCTCCATCACAGACAACGACAACTAGGACGGGGCCATCAACACTGTCTAGAGCCTGGATAGCCTGGCTGTCCTGGCACGGTAAGCCGCTCAGCAAATGCGATGTACCAATTGCCGAGGCCGATGCCAGTCGCCACAACGAAGGAGGTTTCATAAATCAAACGTTCGCCCATCCATCCAGGCCCGTTGGATTCTGTATGGGAACTACCTCACCAACCTGTGAGCGCGATACCCCGCTGAGCGAGGACGAAAGCCAAGCAAATAGCTCGCGGAACTTCAGTCCTTGTAAATGGAGGGGCTGGCGATTGGGGGCCGCGATTTGCGCGAGGACATCCATCTGTGCCCCCTCCACTCCCACTGCAAAGAACGAGTGAGCTTTGCTCGATTCACCTTCGCGAACGAGCTGTGATGCTCGGGCAACGCTATCCGTGGGAGCGCCATCAGTGATGAGAAAAATCCAAGGACGGTAATACGAGATTCCGTTGGCTTTGTACGCGTCCTTACGTTGGCGCAGCATGTCCAACCCCTTCTCAATAGCGGCTCCCATCGGCGTATCGCCCGTCGTCGGAAGCGTCGTCGGATAAAAATTGTCAGGGGTCACGAAATCGGTTATCACACTCACTGGGCCAAAGGTAACAACAGCGACTTCGACTCGTTTCATCGCAAGACTGTCGGTGGAAAGCTCTTCCTTAAAAGCAACGAGACCTTGATTGAGAGCGGCGATTCTCGGGCCTTGCATCGAATGCGATGTGTCGAGCAGCAGCAAGCAAGGGCAGCGCGGTTCAGGATTGTCCGCAAAGTCTGCGGCGCCGAAGGGGATTTGATCGAATTCGGAAGACATATTTACCTCATGCAAACCGACAATTTATCGCCCGAAGAAGGCAGCTATAAAGAGCAGGAAATATAAGAATTAGACGTTTTTTCTTGTTTCCAAACATGAAACTATGTAATCGATTTTTTAGCGCTAAAAGGCATTTTTACTGCAGACATGAGAGCATTCTATCTCACAATAATATTCACAGGAAAATGTGAACCTTTCCTGCATGACGGCCCTCCTCAAATAAATTCTCATTCTTGAAATCTGATTTTCATTCTCACTTGAGAAAAAAAGCATAAAAATAGGCACGCAAAGTATTTTAGAAATTAAATGGAGCGATTGTGAATTTGATTGAGACCAAGCAACTCGAACTGGTGCTGGCCGAGTTCGCAAAAACGCGAAACTGGGAGCGTTTTCATTCCCCCAAAAATCTCGCGATGGCATTGAGCGTCGAAGTAGCAGAATTAGTTGAAATTTTCCAATGGAAAACTGAGGTCGAATCTAAAATAATAATGGAGGGCCGCGATGCCCAACATGTCGAGCAGGAGCTTGCAGACATCGCCCTATATCTCGTGCGCCTCGCCGCAGTTCTTGGGGTAAACCTTAACGCCGCGATCGAATCTAAACTAATCCTTAACGCGATTAAGCATCCTGCACCCAAAGCTTAGAGTAGAAGGAGCAGTTCACTTACGACGACTCCGTTCTAGTCGTCTACCGCTTCGGCCATAAAGCACCAGGGAAATTTCGAGCTGACCTCGGGGTGAACACACACCTTCGATTAATCTCGACGTCACAGTATTTTCATAAATACAAAGAGGTTCGCCCTGCCCCCGCGCTGTCGGTCAATGGTTACCACGGCGCAGGCTACCGTGACGCCACAGAAGAAAAAACGTCGAAAAACTGAGAAACGCACACCGATCTGAAGTGATCAACCGCCGCAACCAAATTAAATCAGTAATTTCAACCCTCTTGCCACCGACGAAATCAGACCCATCTTCCCGGTGCCCCCATAAATCTCAAGATAGAATTTCGTAAGCAATCGCCGTAAGGAAGGTCGGTGATTACGCTGCTCCTATTAGCTAAAACTAAGGATGCCGAATCATGAAATTTTATAGCGAACTAATCAAATTAATCGAGACATGCCCCTGCCCCGCCAGCTTCAAGGAAGCCGATACCGGAAAATACATCGTCAACAATGCCTGCAACGCGCGGCAATTCGGCGTGCTAAACCCCAAAGACCTAAACGGCTTGACCATAAACGACTTGAAGTTCGCGCAACCGACATGGGGCGCACAATACGCAAGTACAATCGAAAAGCTTGATTTTCTCGCTAGCGACGAAAAGCGGTTCGTCACCGACCGACACCTATTTCTCGACGACAGCGGCGAAGTCCGGTACGAGAAGCTGACCAAGGCCCCCGTGCTGGGTCTGCGAAAGAAGATCCTCGGCATCGTCACCTACCGGCACGATCTCACGCACACGGTTCCACTTGCCGATTTGTGCGCTCTGTACGAACAGTTCTATGAAAAGCCAGAAGTCATTACGCGCTTGCTGCAATATTTCAAAATCGATACGAATTTCATTACCCAACCCTCCGAAGGGCAATTCAACGTGCTACTGCAAAAAGCGCGAGGCTATAGCACCAAGGAAATTGCGAAGCGCTTGGACCTCGCCCCCCGCACCGTCGATTCTCATATGGCGGCGTTGCGCGGCAAAACCGTCGATGGTGGACTAAGTAGCGCCTTGCTCTCCATCAAGGCACAATCAGCACGATAAGCGTCGTGACATAAGCCGACAATTCGAATACTGCGAACACCGAGCGAGGAATTTCTCCGCTCGGCTCGCATGCGAGCTAGGCTCTCTCTATACCGCCATCGACGCACTCGCGCGGCGTTCTCCTTGCGAAAATGCCAGACGATACGCAACAGGCAAAGCCAGCAATCCCATCCCAGTGATGTATAGCGCAGGAACCGTCAGCACTTCCGTGTACTTGAGAAGATAACTACATGCCAGCGGCGCCGTGCCACCAAAGACCGCTGTCGGCACGCTGAACCCAATACCCAAGCCCAGGCTTTTCCAGTTGTCTTTGAACAGATCGGCCAGCACAAGATAAAACATGGCCAGGAGACCACTCGCCACGAGAGCAAAGGCCAGATGCACCCATAGCAGCGAAAGGAAATCACCATTCTGCAATAAAACGAAGAGCGGATAAGTGCTCAACACCATGGCACAGACACTGAAAAACGCGATCTTCGACGCGTCTATCCATCGCGACAGATAACCATTGCACAAGATCGCAATCGACAAGACGACGAGAGTAATCACATTAAGCTCACGAGCGTCGGAGAGCGCAACGCCGAGATAAAGATTCAAATAGTTCGGCAGCCAGACGAACACCGTATAAAGATTCACTTCAAGAAAAGCAACCAGTACGGCAGCCTGCAGCAACGGCGCGATAGGCCTGCTGCGTGAGGTACGATCAGGTGTGGGGCGCACGGCCGAAACCTCGGAAATCGAAGCACGCACCCACATCACCCACAACGTTAGAGGGATGCTGAGCAAGAACGGCCAGCGCCAGGCTTCGTTTAAACGAGTATGCGAGATTGCATCAGGCAAGAGTAACGACAGCATCGAGACGATCGACGGGAGCATGAACACCAACAGTGACGCGAGCAGCGTCCCCATGAACCCGCTAATACACGTATATGCGAAATACAGTCCGCGATCCCTGCCGACCGTGTTCTCCGACACATAGGACATATTCAGCGGCACCTCGCCGCCGATCGCAATGCCCTGCACCATTTTCAACCCGATCAGCAAACCAGTCGCCCAGTAGCCTGCAGATTGATACGTTGGCAGGAATGCGATCAGCACGGTAGGAATCGCCATCAGCGTGACACTAAGCTTGAGCACTTTGCCCGCACCATGTCGATTGCCCAGCCAGCCAAGCAATACGCCGCCCATCGGCCGCGTAAGATAACTGGCGGCAAACACGGCAAAGCTCAAGATCAGAGCACTCTTGTCGCCTGTTTGAGGAAAGAAAAGCCTGCCGATTTCCAGCGCCATGAAACCGCTAAGCGTAAATTCGTAGTATTCGAACGTATTGGAGGTCAAAGCAACCCGCAAGACCGGATCTAGTTTTCGCACGATGCGCCTCCCTGTTTGATCAGCGACAAGGCTCTACGCAAATCACCCCCAACCACTTTGTCACGCAGCGCGGCTAGATGAGATTCAACCGTCCGGTGCGAGAGTTCCAACCGCTGGGCGATTTCTTTGCTGGTACGGCCCTGCACCTTCTCCAGGAAAACTTCAAACTGTGCTTCTGTAGGCTGAGATGTAAAATTCGCATCGGCGTCGATATGAATCAATACGCGTCTGATCGCCTCCTGCTTGTTATGAAAGCATTGGTACTGCCGGTACAGTTCAGTGCAGGAAAGCGTCGGCGTCAGATCCTGTCCATATGTGACGACACCTAGCACGTGATTACCGATGCCCAGCACCGGAGACTTGGTCATTTCCTCATACACGATGGCTCCGCTATTGAGCCGCATCGCGCGTTTGTCGGTGACGCTAGCCTTGTGTTCACGCACGCGCAAATCAAATGCTTCGGTCCGACTGCTATGTTCCCCGCCCCAAGCGGGGAACGCATAATTAAGGTCGCGCACCGTGAGACCCACCAGATCTCGCGGAAACAGATCGCCAAATCTTTCTTGTAATGCCGCATTGCTGAATATGTACTTGCCGGTATCGGCCGTCTTGAACGTAACCGTAACCGTTTGTGGCAGATTTTCCATCAAGTTGATGAATTCGCGATGCGAGTTCATGGCCTTTGCCCCCTAGAAGTGAGGTGCCCTCTCGTCGTACCAACGCTTCAAATAACGTCTATTGTTGGAATAGTTGACGTCTCGCGCGTTTGCGCTGGAGCACCGGTTCGGACTATAGGTCGCCTTATTTTTAGGAAAAGCGTCACCGCATAAATAGCCCCAATTAACCTAGGCTGTAGGCCTATTTAACCTATCCAAGCTAACGCGGTTCACCGCGATGGGAAGTGCCGCTGCATCGTTTCAAAAAAGACTTGAAAGCGCGGACCAGATCGGACCGGCTTCAGTAATTGACGCCGACGCGAATCCGCTCGGCTGCGTCTATTGTTCGACTTAGGGCAAATATCTAGCACGCCCGTCCGTTAGTAAGGAAAGCGAGCAGTGCCGATGCTGAGTACCCCTGCATCGATCGATCCATAACAGCAATACTATTAGGATACCGAAATATGTCTACATCATCCGACAACACCGTCACCACAGCAGTTCAATGCGCAGCGCAACTACAGTGTATCGTTCTCACGCGCAATCTGAATGAGTGGTTGAAAGCCCGAGCCGCAAGCAACAGTCAATCGACCAGCGGGCAAATCGTCGCCGAGTTGCAGCGTTTGATGTTCGCGGATGTCGGCCGCGTAGCGCATACGACGCTCAACGCCAACGTTCCTACTCGCATGAAAAAGGGGGAGACGGCTTGAAACAGCCCGGGCCTGGGCTCAAGCTCAAGCCTCAGTAGTACGCGGCGCGGTCGACGGCAACGATCGCGCCAGCCACATCGAAGACACCAGACCCAGTAACGAGCCAAATATAACGTAGTAAGCCGGCGCCAGCAGGTCGTGCATCGAGGTGATCATCCACGTCAGCATAAACGGCGTGAAGCCACCGAAAATCGTCGTAGCGATGTTATAGGTAATAGACATCGCAGTCGCCCGAATAGCAGTCGGAAACATCTCAGCCAACGCGGTCGACACCGGTCCCAAACACGCCGCGGACACAACGCTGAACACCAGCTCCGCCGAGAGCAGACGCGCGAAACTCGGGGCCTGCACCACCCATGCGAACAACGGATACGTGCAAATCACCAGCGCGATAAAGCCCGCACTCATCACCGTGGTACGGCCGAGCCGGTCGGACAACGCACCAAACACCACGCACATGATCATGCGTACCGGGCCGGCGATAACAATCGCCAAAAACGGCAAACTGGCCTGCAGTTTCAGATACTGCACACCGTAAGCCGGCATGAACACCGCCAGCGTGAACTGCAGAATAGTAATGCCACCAACCAGGCCACCAGCGATCAAAAGCTGTTTCCAGTATTGCTGCAATACCCGCCCAAACGACACCCGTTGCACCTGCTTCTGCACAGCCTTGAACGCAGCGGGCTCTTCCAAACCATGACGCAAATACCACCCCACCGGACCGATCAACAGCCCGATCAGAATCGGCAGCCGCCAACCCCACGCATCAAGCTGATCGGCACTCAGATAGCGCGTCACCGTGAAACCCGCAACCGCCGCCAGGAACCCAGCAACAGCCTGAGTCATCATCTGAAAGCTGCCATACAGACCTGTACGATTAGGTGGTGCGTACTCGTACAACATAGCAGTAGCGCTACCAAACTCCCCACCCGCCGAAATCCCTTGCAGCAACCGCGCCAACACAAGCAACAGCGATGCAGCCACACCAATGGTCGTGTAATCCGGCGACAGCCCGACAATAGCCGTGGCCACAGTCATCATCCCCAGCACCAGGATCAACGCAGGCTTACGCCCTGCCCGGTCAGCGTATATGCCCAACAAGATGCCACCGATCGGCCGCGCAACGAACGACACGCCGAATGTAGCCGCAGCCATTAAATACGGTGTCGTGGGATCGCTGGACGGAAAGAAATGCCGAGCGATGATGCCAAGCAGGAAGCCGAACGCGATGAAGTCGTACCATTCCATCGCGTTGCCGATGGTCGTCGCAACAATGATCCTGGAGTCTTGTCTGAGGGTGCGCATAGGGTTGTCGATGTCGCCTCTTTGTTTGCCTTATTTTTGCGAAGATCATGTTTCAGATTCGACAAAACGTCAATCCGTTGGGACCCGCTGCGCCGCAGGCCCGGGCATCGTCGCGGTGCTCCCCGCGCGTCTCGACGTCTCCTTGGTAAACACCAGCGAGATCACCGTAATCAGGCCCAGCCCCATCAACAACAACGAGATCGGCCAAGCCGCGTGATACTTCGCCAGTAGCGCCGTAGCCAACAACGGCGACAGCCCCCCCGCGAACACTGAGGCAATTTCGTGCCCCAGCGCCATGCCGCTATACCGTACCTCGGTGGTAAACAGTTCCCCCATCATCGCGCCCTGAGTGCCAATCATCGCCCCATGACATATCGGGTTACCGAGTATGAACGCCAACCAGATCAGCGCCGAAGCGTGAGAGTCGATCAGCCAGAAAAACGGAAAGGCCACCACCATCAGCCCGATCGACCCAATGAGATAGACCGGTTTGCGGCCGATCCGATCCGACAGGCGTCCCCATAGCGGAATCGTGACCAACTCGATGATCATCGACACCATCACCCCGGTCAGCATCACACTGTTCGGCAAACCCGCGAAGCGACCATAGACCAGCGAGAACGCGAGAAAGATGAACGAGCCGCCGTTCTCCGCAACACGCAGCCCCATCGCCTGCAGGATCTGTATAGGCTGGTTACGGATAACTTCAAGAATCGGCGCGTGTACGGTGCGTCCGGATTTTTCCGCTTGAACGAAGGCGGTGCTTTCCGGCAGTCGCGTGCGGATATACACACCCACGCCGAGGATCAGAATGCTGGCAAGAAACGGCAACCGCCATCCCCAGCTCAAGAACTCGTCATGCGGTAGCGCTTGCACAGCCAGAAACGCCGCGCTCGATAACACGAACCCACCGGCCACCCCCACTTGGCTCCACGACGCGTAAAACCCCCGCAGCCGCTCGGGCGCGCTTTCGCTGATCATCAACACGCCGCCGCTCCATTCGCCTCCGCTCGCGATGCCCTGCACGACACGCAGCGCCAACAGCGCGATCGGCGCCCAGATACCCGCTTGCGCATAAGTTGGCAACACGCCCACCAGGCAGGTCGACAAACCCATCAGCGACAAGGTCCAGACCAGCGCGGTCTTGCGCCCGTAGCGATCACCGACATGCCCGAACATTATGCCGCCGATGGGTCGCACGACGAACCCGACCGTGAATCCGACGAACGCGATCATGGTCGCCAGCAACGGGTCGGTGCCCTTGATGAAAAATAACTGACCAAACACCAGCGCCGCGGCCGTGCCATATAGGAAGAAGTCGTACCACTCGAGTGCATTGCCGAACAACGAAGCGACGACAAGTTTGCGCATCGCACGCGCATCGCCCGGTTCCTTCGTTGAAGTGATAGCGCTAGCGTGCAAGTCGTCCATGTCAGTTCCCATGAGAGCAGCCTTCGTTGTCAGGTAATTGCGGCGGGCCTTATTTCGTTACAGAGGTCCAATAGGTCGGCCCCTTGCCCTGGTCCGGACCGAGTATCGAGTAACCGCCATCCACCGCAATGTCGCACCCGTTGACCCACGACGCCTTATCGGAGCTGGCAAACACCACCACGTTCGCCAATTCCTCCATGCGGCCCACGCGCCCCAGTGGATGCATCGGTGCGCCCGCGCGATCGGCGCGGTCGCGATCGTTGTTGGTCATTTTCTCCATCGGCGGCGACCAAGTCCAGGCCGGCGATATGCTCAACACGCGGATGCCCTTCGAGCCCAGCGTGGCGCATGCGGTTCGCGTGTAGTGCATCAGCGCGGCTTTGCCGGCCGAGTACGGCCCACGCGTATTGTTACCGTGTTTGCCGCTGACGCTGCCGATATTGATCACCACGCCGCCCGGCTGGGGTAGATACGGCAGCGCCTTATCCACGAGTATCGCCGGGCCTACGACATTGACGTTCAGCGACGCCAGCCAGTCCGCACGCGGTGTCGACAGCCCCGAGTCGAGATACGAACACGCACAATTGATGATGATATCGAGCCGCCCGAATAGCGTCTGACAGTCCTTCAGGACAGCATCCAAGTCCGCATCGATCGAGACGTCCATGCGCCGATAGTGGGCGCCCTCACCGAGCGATTGCGCGACGGCCTCGCCCTTGGCGTCCTCGATGCCAGTGATCATGACGCGCGCGCCGGCCGCATGCAGGCCTCGTGCAATGTATTCCCCGATGCTAGCCGTGGCGCCCGTGACGATGGCGACCTTTCCTTCCAGTTCTTGCACGATCACTTCTCCTTGACGATAGCGATGGGCCATGCCGGAATTGCCAGGATGACCCGGTGAGCTGCCATGCGCGGCAACGAGCGCCGCCGAAAAAACACTTTTCGCTTACTTTTTTATGGCCTGACTTGGTAATCTTTATAATAACAATGTTGCTCCCGAAAAATAAAGAATTTGATTGTGGCTAGGTATAATTTTGAGGACAGCATCCGCTGCGTGAGCCCCCATGCCGAACAAGAAAATGCTGGACCCTGCCATGCCCGAGCCCTCGCGCCTGAAGAGCCATCGCCCGCGCGAGCCGCTGTATGAGCGACTTGCCAATCTATTGCTCAAGGACATCACCGAGGGACGCCTGAAGCCGGGCGATCGCCTGCCGACCGAAGCCGAACTGAGCGTACTGCACGGTGTAAGCCGAGTGCCGGTTCGCCACGCATTGGACCTGTTGCGCCAAGAGGGTTTGATCGAACGGTTCCCCAGCCGCGGCACATTTGTTACCGAGGCTAGCGCGTCGAAGTGGCAGCTCGGCTCAGTCGACGACCTTGCCCGCTTGGGCGCTCAGACAGAGATTCATATTCTCGATTGGCGCGAGACGCCGGTGCCGAACACCGCGTCGGCTTTCTTCGGCGAGTCGTGCAAATCGGTGTTCCGCCTGCGCGCGACGCGTGCCAGGGCGGGGCTCACGGTCTTTTACATGCAAGCCTACGTTGCGCCGGCGCTCGGTCGGGCACTGGCGCGCCACGATCTAGATAAAACCACGCAGATCGACCTGTTCGAAAAGGCCTTGGGCGTGCGTGTCGAACGCGCGCTCGAAGAGATTTATGCCGATGCGGCAAGCGCGGCGCACGCCCAGCGATTGGGCGTCGCGGTCGGCGCGCCTGTACTGGGTCAAGAAGTCAAATTGCTCGGTAGTCGAGACACACCGCTCCAAATCTCGTTCGGAGTCTGGCGCGCAGACGCTTTCCGCCGCTGCTACAACCTCACGCGTAACTGATATCCATGACATCCAACGCACTGCCCATCGACTCCAGCCGGTTCAGACAGACCTCGCTGACGCTGCCCGCTTTGCTTGCCCTGCGCGCCGAAATTGATGCCGAAGCCAACGCAAACGCTGAAGCAGACGCCAAGATTCACGCGGCCACGCCCGCTGCAACTCACGCCCGGAACGACGCCGGGCCCGCCGCCGGGTCTCACGAGGAAACCCCGTTGTTTTCAGACCGCCGCACAACGTGGAGTGCGAAGCAGGCGATCGAGGCCGCCGCGCGCCGCGCCGGCGCGTTGGCGGCTGAAGGCGTCAAGCGTGGCGACCGCGTCGCGTTGTTGTGCTCCAACCGCATCGAATTCATGGAGGTCGTGCTGGGCTGCGCGTGGCTCGGCGCCATCGTAGTGCCGATCAACACCGCGTCGCGAGGCTTGCCGCTACACCACATTCTGAGCAACTCGGCCGCGCGCCTACTGGTGATCGAATCGGCGCTGCTTGGCTTGCTCGACATGCTCGATTTCGAGCCACTGGCCATCGAGTCGATCTGGGTCATCGGCGCACGCGATGGAAATCCCGAACAGGCACGGGTCGCAACGCTCCCTCCCGTCGTGCTACCTCGCCCAAGCAAGCCATGGCCGGCGCCCGGCGATGCCTTGGCCGCCGCCGAACTGGGTCCGGGCGACCCACTGGCCATACTCTATACATCGGGCACTTCCGGTCCATCGAAAGGCGTGATCTGCCCGCATGCGCAGTTCTACTGGTGGGGCGTGCATACGGCACGGCTACTGGGCGTTGTGCAAGGCGATGTCTTGTACACCGTCTTGCCGCTGTTCCATACCAATGCGCTGAACACATTTTTCCAGGCGCTGGTCAGCGGTGCATCGGTAGTCGTCGATGCGCGCTTTTCCGCGAGCGGCTTCTTCGACGCGTTGGCCGAGACCGGCGCAACCGTCACATACCTGCTGGGCGCAATGGTGCCTATTTTGTTGTCGAGGCCGACTCACGACGGTGAGCGCGCACATCGCGTGCGCATCGCCCTGGGTCCGGGCGTGCCTGCGGCCTGTCACGCTGAATTCCTGACGCGCTGCGGCATCGGCCTGATCGAAGGCTTCGGTTCGACCGAGACCAATTTCGTCATCGCAAAACCACTGGGCAGCGGGCGGCCCGAGCACATGGGCCACATCGTTCCGGGATTCGAGGCACGCGTGGTCGACGAGAACGATGCTGTCGTGCCCGATGGCGTGGCGGGCGAACTATTGCTGCGTGCCGACGAGCCCTTCTCATTTGCGAGCGGCTATTTCGGCATGCCGGAAAAAACCGTCGAAGCCTGGCGCAACTTGTGGTTCCACACAGGCGATCGCGTCGT
>NZ_LMUX01000008.1:222255-255991 GCF_009765705.1 Burkholderia sp. L27(2015)
CATGCGTCGATCGAGACTGTCGCGGTCTATGCCGTGCGCTCGGAACTTGCCGAAGACGAAGTGATGGCGATGATCGTGCTGCGCCCGGGCGCGACATTGACGCCCGTCGAAGTGATTGAATGGTGCGAACCGCGTCTTGCCTATTTTGCAGTGCCGCGGTTTGTCGAATTCACCGATGAGTTGCCAAAGACCAGCAACGGCAAGATCCAGAAGTTCGCGTTGCGAGAACGTGGCATCGGCGCCGCAACGTGGGATCGCGAAGCGGCCGGCTACAAGCTGAAACGGCTGGATCGGTAGCGAGGCGGTTCAATTGCTTGCACTCACATCACCAGGACCAGGCGACCCCGTGTCACCTTGCCCTGCTCCAACGCACGCTGAGCCACCGCCGCATCCGCAAGCGCATACACACCAGCCACTTGGGGTTGCAATACCCGCTGCTCCGCCAACTGGGCAACCGCCTGCAACACTCTGGGCGACTCGATGATCATCGCACGCGACACGTGCACGCCGAATGCGTCGCTTTGGTCGACGATCGGCTGCGCCACCAGATAGACCAGATGACCGCCGCGCCGCAGCACCGGATAGGAGCGTGCATGCACATCGCCGCCCATCAGGTCGAACACGACATCCTGATCGCGCAGCGTGCCAAAATCGTCGCGATCATAGGCAATCGCGTGCTCCGCGCCCAGGCTGCGCACATAGTCGAGATTAGCCGCACGACAAGTTGCCGTGACATGCGCACCCAGATAACTCGCCAGCTGCACCATCAAGCCGCCGACCGCACCGGAGCCGCCGTGTATCAACACGCGCGCGCCGCTCGATATCCGTGCAGTCTCAACGACCGGGATCCATGCGCTGATAGCCGGTTGCAAAAGCGCCGCCGCCTGCACATCGGTCAGACCAACCGGACGCCGAACCACACGCGCCGCGTCGCACACAATAGCGTCCGCATAAGTGCCCCCGCCCGCCGGGTCCGCCGTCACGCAAACGGCATCGTCGAGCGCGAGGCCGGTGACACCCGCACCGATCTGATCGATCACACCAACCCCATCGCGACCTGGAATCTTGGGAAACGCCAGAGCAAAATGCGCGCGCAACAAGCCCGCGCGCAGCTTCACGTCGATGGGCGATACCCCCGCGGCCAGCAAACGAACGCGGACTTGCCCGGGCCCCGCCGACGGCGCTGGCCGTTCCACCGGCTGCAAGACTTCGGGGCCACCGTACTGCGCATACTCAATTACATGCATGGATCGATCTCTCGTTCAGCGTCCGACCCGCGACTGCCGTTCATTGCCACTCACCACCACTCAACCTGCCGCCAACAATCGCCGTTCATGACTTCGGGAAAAAATCCTCCGACCCATCGCGGCCCGATTCGAGCAAGGCTCGGATCAGGAACATTTCCGTCTCGTGCGTCGAGCTGATCTGCGCCCACGCGTCGTCGCTTTGCGTCGCCAGCCGCCAGGTAAACAGCGTCACGAGCGCGGTGCCTGGTTCATGGCCCAAGGTCGGCCCGTCGAACACACGCGCCGCATTACGCAGGCGCAGCGCCGCCTCGCTCGCACCGACATCGTAGTCGATGGTCAACGTCTCGGGGTCCGCGTGAATGCGCACCCAGGTCTCGGCCCCCGTAAAAATCGATACCCCGACGAACAAATCGGGGCCCACCTCGCGCCGTTGCCAACTACCGAGCGCCCAGCGCCCCTGGCGCACGCCGTCGGCCATCAACTGGAAAGCGCGTTGCGCGTCGGCTTTCACCAGAATGCTGCTGCTATGACAATAAGCGTCGATCATCGGCTGCCTCCCTTTATCCCTTTATTCTATGTAGACGGCTCACTTCAATCGGTACTCGGCGGGCAAGACGTAACCACTGTCGAACGTTTGCACTTCGACATTACTGCGATACGCAATCGTGGTCACGGCCTGCAACAGCGGGATGCCCCAGGACTTCTCCGACGATTCGCGATTCAACGCGCGATAGCCTTCCATGCGCTTTTGCTCGTCGACTTCGGTCATCAAGGCTTCGATGCGCGGGCCCAACGCCGGATCCTTCCATGCGGAGAAACGCAGCCGCGGGTCCAGGATGCGGCCCGTGTAGTTCTCGGGATCTCCCGTCGAGTTGGCCCAACTGTAGAGCAGCACACCGCTCATCTTGGTCGCCTGGATTTCGCTGATGACCTTCGCCATCGTGGTTTCCTGCATGTCCGCTTGGATGCCGACTTGCTGCCACATGCCGGCGATCGCGCGCGCCATGTCGTAGTCGCTGGGGAACGTGCCATTGGTCGTCAGGAATGGCACCTTGACCGGCTTGTTCGGACCGTAGCCCGAGCGCGCGAGTGCGGCGATCGCGAGCTTGCGGTCGAAAGGCACTTTGAAACCCGGCACATCGGCGGGCGAGCCGGGTGTGGCAAACACCGAAATTGGGCGCGCCACGCCGCCGTAGAATGCTTTCGACAACGCTTCCGTGTCGATCGCGTAATGCATCGCCGCACGCACGTTATCGTCATCGAACGGCTTGACGTAGTTCGGCATGCGCAGCATATAGATCTCGGAATACGGATAGGTCTTGGTGTTGATGCCCGGGATCTTCGAAAGCCGCTGCGCCTCGCGCAACGGAATCTGCACAGCAACCCCCGCGCTCCCCGACTCCACGGCCGCGACACGCGCCGCGGGTTCCGGCATCACCTGAAACGTAATGCTCTTGATCGGCGGCACGCCGCCCCAGTATTTGTCGAAGGCTTCGAGCACGATACGCGAGCCGCGCTCGTAGTCGACCAGCTTGTAGGGACCCGCACCGACCGGTTTGTTCAGGAAGTCTGCCCCGACTTTCTGCATGTAGTCCTTGGGCAAGATATAACCGGCCAGAAAGCCGAGGTAGATCGCGGCAGCCGGCGTCGGCTTCGCGTATACCAGCACCGCCTTGGTCGGCGACACGATCTCGATATCCTTCAACGTATTGAACATGCCGCCCACGGCCAGTTTCTTGTCCGAGACCGGGCGTTCGAGCAGGCTCCACTTCAAGTCTGCGGTGGTGAGTTTCGAGCCGTCGTGAAAGAAAATATCGTTGCGCAATGTCACCGCGAGGCGCTGCGCATTCTTGTCCTGCCATTCCCAGGCCGTGATCTGCCGGGCCTGCAATTGCAGCGTCGGCGAATACCGCAGCGGCGAGTCAAATACCGTTTCATAGATCGATTGCGCCTGCGGCACGGTGATCGCGCCCGGATCCCAGGTCGGAACATCGGTGATATAGGCGATATTCAGCGCGCTGGTTCCGCCGGCGGCCTGCGCAGCCGCGGCGAACTCCCAGGGAAGGATCGTACCGCCGACGGTGGCTAGCGCGCCCAGCAACATGTGACGACGTTTGGGATCGAACTCGAAACTATTCATGGAGGGTTCCAGTAGGGGAAAAAGGGCACGTTTGCGCCAGCTTTAAAACTTACGACGGACTCGATACCACGATCGGAAAGTGCGCTAAGCTCGCATTTAGCGATTCTGAATTCAGATTATTTGCGTAAAAATTCGGCGTCAAGTATAAAAACATCTTTTGCACTGCAACATAACGCGTGAGCGAACCCACATTGAAGTGGGATTTTTACCTCGGGCTCAAGCCGGGTTGACGTCCCCACGCGCAAATTTTTCACTAGAGTAATATCGGCCCGACCTTTTCAGGAGATTTTTATGGAAGTGTGTCTCTTCATCACCGCGATGCCACGCTCGGCCGGGGCCTCACCTGCCCTCGACAATGCGGGCGATATCCTGCAGGCGCTCACCGCTCTGGCGCCGAGCATGCCCGGCCTGAAACAGCTCGTGCTGCATACGCCGGTGCCGGGCGGCGCAAACGATCCGTATTTGAAGGACGAGTCGGCGCCGCGCTGCGCAATGCAATTCTATTTCGACGAAATCGGTGCGCTGGAGGCGACGCTAGTTAGCGGGGGAGCGCTGCATGCGTTGTTCCATCCGCAGGGGGATGCGTCCTCAGGTATGCAGCATTTCGCGTCATTGAACGACACCCTGCTTTCGCAACAGGTGATGGCGGTGCGACGCTTTCCGGTACCGCACCCGCGGGCTCAACAATCGGGCCAATCGGACGACACGCGTTGCACCTACCTGGTCAGCTACGAAGGCCAGGCCGACGATTTCAATGCATGGCTCGGGCATTACGTCGATCACCATCCGCAGCTCATGGCGCAGTTCCCAGGCATACGCCAGATCGAGATCTACACGCGTGTCGACTACCGCAGCGACTTGCCCGCAGCACGCTCGGTAGCGATGCAGCGGAACAAGGTGGTGTTCGACTCACCCGATGCGCTCAACGTGGCCTTGGCGTCGCCGGTCCGCCACGCGATGCGAGACGACTTCAAGCTGTTCCCACCGTTCACCGGTGAGAACTTTCACTTCCCGATGGTCAGCCGCTCATGGCATGCGCAGGCGTCGGCAACGTAACATCACCAACGTCTGCCAAGCACAATACCGGATCGCGCGTTTAGGCTAGCGATCCGGTCGGGCCTGCCGGGCGATCGTTTAGAACTTCACACGCAGACCCACGCGCACTTCCACTTGGTTGGGCGTGCTCGATGGCGCAAGTACCGGCGCAAGGTCGGCAACGGCGCCGCCACCAGCGTGCATGTAGGTCGCAATCGTGTACACGTCAGTACGCTTGGACAAGTAGTAATCGGCGCTGGCATCCACTTCCTGATACTTCGGTTTCTGTCCGGTTGCCGAGACACTGCCTTGGGTGTAGCTGTAGGCAGTACCGAGCTGCAACGACGGAGTCACCAGGTAGCTCAAGACAACTTCACCGATATTAAAGGTGACGTGCCCACCGATCTTCGCACCCAGAGTCGGATCCAAATTGGAGAACTGGGTATTGGTCCAGTCGCCACTGAGCGTAAAACTGCCGAACTTGTAAAGAGCGCCTGCACCGACCACTCGGTAGTTGCCCGCGGCAATGCCGTAGTTGCCGTCGACGGTGTTGGTCGGCGTCCACACGCCCTCGGTCACAGCGGCGGCCGGGTGATCGATCTCCGTGTAAGCGGTGGCCAGCGTCAATGAGCCTCCCTGGTACTGGAGGGCAAACGACTTGGCGCTTTCCAGAGCGAAGGCACCCGGAGTGCCGCCGAAACTGTACTCGCCCACAGCGGTGAAGCCGCCGATGACAGGCGAAACGTACTTGACTGCATTATTCAGGCGGAAATCGATACCGTTGTTGTCCAGGTCGCCCGGGTGCGGGAACAAAATACCGCCAGGAAGCTGCGCGTTCGCCGACAGTGCACCCACGTAATCGCCGATTTCCTCATCCTGCCGACCGAAGGTCACGGTACCGTACTTCTTGCTGCTCAAGCCGACATAGGCTGGCCGGCCGAATTCGCGGCCACCCTGGCTAAACGCGCCATTGTTGACGTTGAAGCCGTTTTCCAACTTGAAGACCGCCGAGTTGCCGCCGCCAAGGTCCTCGACCCCCTGGATGCCCCAACGATTGCCCTGCGAGATACTGCCTGACATTTGAAGGGCGCTATGGCCGCCCTGGTTATTGGAATAGGTCAGACCGTTATCGATAATGCCGTACAGCGTCACACTGCTCTGAGCGTAAGCACCGCCGCTCACGCCTAGTACTCCTAAAAATACTGCGAGAATATTTTTCACGTGTACCTCGAACTTAGTCGTTGAGCCTACAAAGATTACCGTTATCGCCTTCGCACGCTAGGCGACAGACGATGCCCCGATTCAACATGCCGTCCTGTCGACCGGCATGGCTACCCCTACCCCACCGAAGGGCTCGCGCCATCCGATTCGACTACTGCCTGCCGCGTCTACGCTTGACGAACTGAACCGCGCCGCTGTGTGTAGCTTTCGTTCTACGGCGCGATACGGTTCATGCTGTCCCGTCCAGCTTCGAACCGAGGCCGTGCATTTCCACTCAAAAAGGTCATTCTGAATTCAGAATATTTATTAAAAATTTAACCGTCAAGCATTAATAAAAAATGGGGGCTCCGTTCATGGGACCGTGGTAAGTGCTTGACGCGGGCGAACAGGACGTCCGCCCGCCATTCGGATCATGCGAACGTTTTGGCGGCGTGCCGCGTGGTGGCGGCTGTGCGCCAGCGCTGGTGGCTTGCACCGCGACGGCGTGTGACGGGGATGTGGCGCGTGCGTTTCTCAGGCGTCGTGGCGCCGTGACAACATCGGGCATACCCTGCAAGCGCTTTTGACCTGCTTTTCTCTATCTGTGTTCGCGAGCGAACAGCGCTGCCCTGTTCCTGAAGCCGATGCTCAAGTTACGAATGCGAGCCGCTCGACGCATCAAGCAATGGACTGGCCGTCGCTGGGCTGTCCGCATCGTGGCGCCGCGCCGCGTTCTTCGAAGCATCAACGGAGCGAATTGATGCATACACTTTCACGCAGCAAAGATCCCACGATGCTCGTGTTGATGGCGCTTATTCGAGCGCTACACGAGGAAGGCATGCTTCCCGCGCAAGCCATCGCGGACGTTCTCGATCGTCGGGCGCTGAATGCAGCGTTACGCCACAAGGTGTCGGAAGATGAAACGACGGTTCAACGCACTGCCGTCGCGCTCCAGGAGCTGGCGGATGACATCGAGCGTAATCACTCATTTCGCAAGCAGACACCATCTCGGACGCGGAAGTGAGCAAGCCGGTGGCTTGCCTTTAATACCAAGGTTCCCCGTTCATCTTTGTTACTATGGACTCGACAATTTGAAATAAAAACAGCCGGAGACTCGACGCACATGAAAGCATGGAAAGAAGCGGGCTTTCGTGCCCTCGCCTTGAGTCTTATCGCGTCGGGCATGGTGATGTGTTTCGAAGCACAGGCGGTACAGACCGACCCGGCCTTGAGCAACGTGATCGATTTGGCATCTCGGCGCATCGCGTTGGCCGAGCCCGCAGCCCGAGCGAAGTGGGCCCGCCAGGAACCGGTCGTCGACCCCGTCCACGAGCAAGCCTCACTGACCCGCTTGACGCAGCGGGCGCCCGAAAACGGTGTGAACGTTGATTTTGCGCGCCAGTTTTTCGGCGACCAGTTGGACGCCGTCAATAGCGTAGAGAACGCTCTTTATGCGCAATGGCGTACTGCACCGCCTCAAGGTCCAGTGCCCGACCTCGCAACCACCGTGCGCCCCGAGCAGGAACGGATCGAACACGCGATGTTGATGGCTTTGGCGCAGATTCAGGTTATGCGTACTGCGCCCGATTGCGGCGCTCGTTTGGCGCAAAGCCTGGCGAACTGGAAAACCACCGCAGCCATTGATAGCGGCCGAGCGGCAGCACTACGCATCGCACTCGCCCACGTGTGTGCGAGCGGTCGGAGTTAAAACCGGCAAGCCGCTTTTATTCCCACCTCGGTGGTGGTGTTCTCGACAAAAGGCCGCGGCACACCGCGGCCTGATTCACCGGACCAATTACGACCCTTGCGCGGCAGTTGATTGCTCGGCAAGTGCACGAGCTTGATGCTGAGCGGCGACTTTGGCTTCCGCAGCTTGTACGTTTTGCGGGTAGTTGTACCAGTCATTCGGATTGTATCCAGCGGCTTCCAGCTCGGCCAGCTCGTGCTTCACTTGAGCACGGGTCACGGGCTGCTGGTTGTCCACGGATTGCGCATACGACAAAACGGGTGCTGAGAGCAACGCGGCCATAACTACGAGCATCTTGTATGTATTTTTCATGACGACCTCTCGATTATTTAGAGTGGCGCACTCCGTTTGACCGAAGCTTTGCCGATGAAGTCATGGTAATTCACAACACCCGCCAGACATAGGTGTTAACCCGCATTAAACTCTTTTTGAAAACGCAATAATCAAAATTTGCAAGCAGACGGTGTTATCCATCGAACCCGGAATTGAAAAGGGCAGCGAGTCTCTTTTTAGAGTTGGTCGCCGCCCTATTCGTCATTCCGCTTGTTGGTGCGCGTGCTAGTGCACTTGTCACGCATTTGCCGTTCACACAGCAATTACGTCTAACAGGCCGCTGATTATTGCGGCCGGCTTATTGCACCCGCTTATTTCCCTGCCATTTGCTTTATTGGCAAGCTTTGCCGTGATCGGCTCTAAACCCTTTGTTCTTGGCGTCGGCTTCGGACATATATGAGCCGCTTTTGGTCTTGCCGTAATACGGATCCGACGGGCAGTGATAAACCTTGGTCTTGGTGTTGACCCATACCTTGCCCGGGCCGCCACCGGCAGCAGGTTGGCTCATCCCGCCGGCCGCAACCGCTGGAGCCGCGCCGCCAGCAGCCGGAGCCTGGACCGCACTCGCGCCCGCGGCTTTCTTGTTGACGCCGCCGTGTCCTTTGCACGCGCCCTTGAGGGTTGTACCTGAAAACGGCGTTCCGTCTTTACAAACGGCGGTCACAGAAGGCGCAGCCGCGGCAGGGGCCGCCGGCGCTGCAGTTTGCGCAAATGCAGAGGAAGTTACCAAAGCAGCGCCGATTGCGAACATCAGGAACGAGTTTTTCATGGCAGACCTCGATAGAGACACGAAATTACGTGCATTTGTCTTTAACGCTTCCCCCACCCAAATGGATGACGAGAAATCGACATAGTTAGCACATCTGCAGATAGGCTAACCGCCGTTACCTAGCGTTTACCCGTGACAATTTGATTCGCGACATAGCGGTTGCATGAGTCCCACGAAGCCCCGTGCAACCCTACAGCCCCACCCGCTACCGCAAAACGGCCCGCTTTTCAGACTGCCCGTGTTTTTCATCCGCCAGCTTGAACACCGCAACGGCATCGCGCAACGCCACAGCCTGATCCTCCAACGACTGCGCGGCAGCGGTCGCTTCTTCCACCAGCGCCGCATTTTGCTGCGTGACCTCATCCATCTGTGTCACCGCCTTGGCAACTTGATCGATACCCGCGCTCTGCTCCACCGACGCCGCCGAGATTTCCTCCATGATGTCGGTGACCCGTTTCACCGAGCTCAGGATCTCCGCCATCGTGTCGCCGGCCTGCCCGACCAGCGCGGAACCGGTATTGACGCGTGTGACGGATTGCTCGATCAGCTCCTTGATTTCTTTGGCGGCGCTCGATGAACGTTGCGCGAGGCTGCGAACCTCGCTCGCCACGACCGCGAAGCCACGCCCGGTTTCGCCCGCGCGCGCCGCTTCCACGGCGGCATTGAGAGCAAGAATATTGGTCTGGAAGGCGATCCCTTCGATGATGCTGATAATGTCGCCTATCCGGCCTGCGCTTTCGTTGATCTGCCCCATCGTCGTGATGACATCCTTGACGACCGCGCTGCCCTTGTCGGCAGTGGCCGACGCGGTAGCCGACAAACTCGTGGCCTGACGCGCGTTGTCGGCATTCTGCCTGACGGTGCTGGTCAATTCTTCCATGCTCGCCGCCGTTTCTTCGAGCGATGCCGCTTGTTCCTCGGTGCGAGCCGAAAGATCGACGTTGCCGCTTGCCACCTGACGGGTAGCCGTCGCAATCGCCTCGCTGCCTGCTCGCACCGTGCGCACGGTCTTGATCAAGCCTTTCTGCATTCTCGCCACGCCGTGCAGAAGTTGCCCCATCTCATCGCGCGAAGTCACCTCGATGGCATGGGTCAAGTCGCCCGCGGCAATACGGTCGAAGTGCTCGAGTGCAGCGCTCAGCGGTCGACCGATGGCGCGGCGCAAACTGTACCAACTGTAGGCCGCGATCGCCAACCCCAGGCAGATGGATACCCACGTCACGATTCGAAACAACTGGAACGTATGCTCCTGCGCGTCGTAGTCAGCCTTGGCCGCGGAAAATTGAAAGCGCTTGAGCGCCTCGCTGCTATTGGAAAAGGTCGCATAAATATCGTTGTTCACTAGCGCCGCACGCATGATCTCTTTGGGGTCCCCGGAGAGGACGGCTTTGGCGAACACATCCAGCGCTTGATCCATGGCAGCGCGATCTTTCGCAACAACCTGCGCCAGGCGGTCCTCTTCGGCGCCTCGCGCAAGCGCCATGTATTTGTCCCATTGCTGATGCGACTGGCCGGCAAAGCCTTTCGATTTTTCGATAATCCCGGCGATCCCGGGCGCGGTCGGGTCGAGAGCGGCTCGCATCAGCGCTGCTCGTTGGCGTGCCAGTATGATTTCGGCATTGCCGATGTAAGTCGCGCTGGGCAGCTTGTTGCTGTAGGTGTCGCGGTTGGCGTCGTTACTGTCGCTCATCCCCGTTAGCCCGAGTACACCGATAAGCAAAAGCAGCGAAGCGAGTACCGCCATGGTGACGGCGACACGCATCTTGATCGAGACAGCCATTTGTTCTCCTGGAATCCACTGTATGGATCGATAGTTTTTATGTTGTGGCTCGCTCTGCGTTACGGCGTAATTCCTTGAAACTTTAACGAGCGACACTTCGAGCGACACTTCACGGCAGCACCTTACTACAGCAATCGTCGCTGGGGACGCCAGTCGCTTTATAGAACTACTCTGCATTACCCCTATCGACAACGATCGCGCCATCGGTTAACAATGTACCCGCTTTAATCAAGCCTGCCGCTTTGTGCTTCTATAGCGTGGCCGCACGGCGCAATTCCATTCAATCCCCTGATTTTTACAAGTCTTTCAAAAAAATAAGAGGCGTTATATGTCTACTCAGAAATCGGCGGAGATCGCGGCGCGACTAGATCGATTACCGCCATCTCGCACCATCTGGAAGATGGTGATTCTGATCTCGCTGGGCGGTGTGTTCGAGTTTTACGATCTGTTCTTTACCGGCTATATCGCGCCGGGCATGGTGAAGTCGGGGCTGTTCACGCCCGAGTCCTTGGGTTTCTTTGCGTCGCTGCAGACGCTGGCGGTAGCCGGGGTGGGGACATTCGTGTTCGCGACCTTCGCGGGTCTGTGGGTGGGCACGCTGATATTCGGTTCTGTCGCCGACAAGTTTGGCCGACGTTTCATCTTCACGTGGTCGCTGATCTGGTACATGGTGTGCAGCGCAATCATGGCATTCCAGACCTCGGGGGCTGCGCTCGACATCTGGCGTTTCATTTCGGGCATCGGTATCGGCATCGAACTGGTGACGATCGATACCTACATCTCCGAGCTGATTCCGAGCGGTGAGCGCGGTCGCGCCTACGCGGTCAACCAGTTCATCACTTTTTCAGTGGTTCCTATCATTGCGTTCCTCGCGTTCATCCTCGAGGGCACGCACCCGCTGGGGCTGGAATACTGGCGCGTGGTGGTGCTGATCGGCTCGGTCGGGGCAATCGCCGTGTGGTTCGTGCGTCGGAAGATTCCGGAAAGTCCACGCTGGCTCGCCCGCCACGGCCGACTCGAGGAAGCCGAAGCCATCGTTGCGGAAATCGAGCGCAAGGTTCAGGCGGAAACGGGTGTGGCGTTGCCGGTGCCGCAACAAGTGCAAGCCGAAAAAGAAGGACGCGGCTCGCTGCGGGAAATTTTCGGACCGCTGTATCTGCGCCGCACCATCAGCTTGTCGATTTTCAACATGGCGCAGGTGATCGGCTTCTACGGCTTTGCCGCCTGGGTGCCCACGCTGTTGATCCATCGCGGCATCCACGTCACGGCGAGCCTGCAGTACGCGTTCATCATCGCCATTGCGAATCCGTTCGGGCCTCTGCTGGGTACATGGTTTGCGGACAAGCTGGAACGCAAGACACAGGTGGTGGGCGGTCTGGTGACGATGGGCGTGGTGATCGCGCTCTTCTCGCAAGCGTCCGAGCCGTGGATCTTGATCGTGCTCGGTGTGTTGTTCACGCTGTCGGCTAACATCATGTCGTACGCGTATCACAGCTATCAGGCCGAGGTGTATCCGACGCGCGTGCGTGCACGAGCGATTGGTTTCGTGTATTCCTGGAGCCGCATCGCTGCCGCCTTTGCCGGGTTGGCGATCGGCGTCCTGCTTCACAACTATGGTGTGCCTGGCGTCGCGGCCTTTATCGGCGTGTCGATGGTAGTCGGGATCTGCATGATTCTGCTCGGACCGTCCACCAAGGGCCTTACGCTGGAAAAAATCAGCCACTAAGCATCGGCCACCGGGAGCGTGCGCGCTTCCGGTGTTACGGTGAAATGTGCTGCTGAGAGTGATCGCTCTCCCGGTAAAAAATACCGCTGGGAGCGTCCACGCTCTCATGTGAAAAATACCGATCGACCCTCCGTTCGGTTGATTCCGCCGCCGCAGTGGCGATGAATCGGCTGTATCGTTTTACCCCTCCTCCCCCGTACTTAAAGCCCTTTGGTGCATTGCGCACCTTGCTTCGACACGTTCGGATCGCACGGCGAGCGCCTGCGGGAACGGTATTTGCTGTCCCCATAATTCGGGGTAAGCAATTTTTTCCTATCTGCCGCCGCCCTGGCGGCCTTCGCCGTCGGCAAGTACTGCCGAGGTGAGCCATTACCGAAGGAGCTACTGTGAAAATAGTGAAAATTTTACCGATCGCAGCCGTCCCGCTGATTTTCGCCGCTTGCGCGTCCCAGCCACCCGTCAACATCACTCCAGTCGGACAAAGTGCTCGAGCACCGACCGACGTAGCGATGTGCATCGCCAAGACCTGGGCGGACAAATCCCAGCAGCCTGTCACGTCACAAACGGTTATTGCCGGCAACGTAGCGATGGATGTGCTGTTGCCGGGTCAAGCGCCAGGTGGCTCGGCCGCCATGGTGCGACCCGCGCAAACCGGAACCGGTTCGTGGGTGGGCTATCGCTCAGTGGGATCGACGATGCCGCCACCGGCTGATATCAGTACGTGTTTGTGATCAGCATTTGCGTGTGATCAGCTTTTAACTGTGATCGATGCGCCTATGACATCGGGCGCCAGTTTTAGCTGGCGCCCGATTTTTCGCGTCATGGGGTCACGGCGGCAGCGGCAGTCACAGCAGTCGCGGCGGTCGCGCCGATCAGGAAAGCTCGTCGATCACCGCGCCCAGCAGCGTCACGCACTCAATCGCATCGCGCTCGACTGCCGAATATTCACCCTTGGGCAACGGGGGTAGTCGGCTTGCCAACGCTCGTCCAGCGACTTGCCCCGATTTCGGTCCATTGGGTTTCAGCTCATGGGACTTCAGCGCATGGGACCTCAATTCACCCAGCAACACATCATGTCCCGCCTCCAGCCACTGCACCACCTCGCGCGTGGCGGCACTCGCTTGCCCGCTCATCCAGGCGCGCGTGGAAATCCCCGCCAACCGGCGCAGTAACGCCAAAGCCGTGGGCGCCAACTGATAGGTCGAGCTGCGTTGCAGGCTTTCCAATTGCGCGCGTTGCAACGACTCTTCGGCGTTATTGCTGGCCAGGCCCGCTTCGCGGCGCAAATTTTCCAGCACCGGAACATCGCTGACGCGCGCAGGCGCTTCAAGACAACTCAATGCATTGGCCAAGTAGCGCAGATTGGCCGCCACCGCATCGGAGAACCGATCGATGAATTTGACCGGCTCGCGGCTCGGCCATAACAGGAAGGTCGCGGCGAGCGCAAGCGCACAGCCCAGCACATTGTCTTCGACGCGCGCCAACGCAAAGCTCAAATCGCCGCTGCCGGGTCTTGTAAAATCGGCCACCAGCACGAATGTCGGCGTAAGAAACATAACGAACAAGCTATAACTGACCGAGCGAAACGCCATCGTAGCGGCCACCAGCGGGAACACCAGCAGTGCCATCGCCAGCGGCGCATGCACCAGCGAGGCGATCAGCGCGGCAATCAACCCACCCACAAGGCTGCCCGCTGCGCGTTCAAGGCCACGCGACCAGGAGGTTGCAACCGATGGTTGCAGAATCAGCAGTATGGCCATCGTGGCCCAATAGCCGACCGGTAGGTGCAGCGCGTGCACGAGCACATAGCCCAGCATCGTCGTCACACCGCAACGTGCCGCATGACGCAAACCAATCGAGCGCCATGTCAGGTTCTGACGCAACGTCGCCCAGCCGCGTTGCAGCACACTGTCGCCCGAAATCGCGGATGTCGTTTTTTGCGCCCGGGCTGCCCGAGCTGTCCGGGCTTTCAGTTCGGGCGCATCGAGCGCCATGTGCAGCGACTCCCCCAGCGCGCGGTCGAGTTTGTCAGCGAGGGACAGGAAATGAGGCTGTACCTCGGCCTGACCCTCCTGAGACGAATTCGCCAGCATGCGGCCATGGCGGCGCAGCACTTCGGCGAGCGCGTTGAGTGCGCGCACTGCGCGCAGCGGTTCGGGGACCTGCGAGCGGCGACGCTCGCAGGCATCGCTCACGGCAATCAGATAACCGAAAATGCGCTCGGCCTCGGACAAGGCGATCAGCATGCTGTCGTACAGTTCGCGCCGCGCCGCGTGGGCGCGTGGCAGTTTGGCCAAGCACGTGCGCGCGCTCTCGAGCGCCACCCTCACCTGGCTGCGTGAAGCCAGCGCATGCTGCGACCACTCGGCGCGGCTAAAACGCGGTTGCGCCAGTAGACGCGCGGTGTCGCGGCATGTCTGAGCGAGACTGGCGTAACTGCGCTCGAGCGCGGTACGGCTGGGCGCGAACGGGTGGATGCGCCACAAGGCCAGGCTCAACACGGTCGCCCATAGGCAGCCGAACAGATAGACCGCCAACAGCACGAGCGCCGCGCCGGGCCGCTGCAACGGCTGATCGACCATCACCACGCAAGCCGTTGCCGATAAAATGGCCACTTGCGCGACCGCCGCGCCCCAGATCCGGCCGAACGCACCCAGCGTCGCGAACACCAGCACCGCGGCGGCCGCCACCCAGGCGCCATGCGCGGCCGCATAAATGGCGGCGGCGCCCCAAAGCGTCGACAACAGCGCGAAACCACCCATGGACGCAAGCCGCATCCGGTTCGAACCTGCTGCATCGGCCAGACACGTCCAGAACGCGCCGATCGCCGCCCAAGCGAACTCCGGCCGATGCAGCAGATGCGCAATCATCAGCATCGCGGTCGCGGCCCAGGCCGCGCGCAGTCCTTCCGAGAGGCTGGTATTGGCGATCGAAAACGAAGTCATCCACGCCGGCCGTTTGCGCATGGCCGTGTCGACGACATGCCCGAAAGTTTCGAGCCAGCGCTCGGAGGAACGCGGTAAAAGGCTTCTGGCGGCGTGCATAAGGGTCAGAACCAGTCTCACTAGGAAGCGCATCTTGAGGCGCAAATAAACATGCGGATGAAGAGGATTATAAGGGAAAACCCTAATCTCCAATATTGCACCGCATCAAAACAACGATTTTTTCTGAGCGGGACTCAGGTTGGGCCCGAATCGGACGGCTTCGCCCGCTTTTCGGTTGGAATAATTAATGCTTAAGGTTTAGGCGTTCAACCGACCAGGAGTTCTGCCATGACTGCGACCGTCGACACTGCGCTCACTGCGCCCACTGCTTTTTCTCACGTGCGCCCCGGCGATACTGCGTTTGAAGAGAATGGCCTGCGGGATTTCTTCCTCTACCGCGACCTCGGCATCGCCGCAGCCACGGGCGGAAAGGTCGTTGCGCAACTCGTCAAGGCGAACATTGCACCAGAGCAAGGCACCGGATGGCACCGCCATGAGGCGGATTTTCACATTGTCATCATGCTCAAGGGATGGGCGCGTTTCATGTATGAGGACAAGGAAACCCTGGTTTCAGCAGGTGATTGTGTGCATCAGCGGCCCGGTATCGTGCATTACCTCTTCGATTACTCGCCTGATATGGAGTACTTGGAGATTGTTTCGCCCGCCGATTTCACCTCGATCGAGGAGCCGGGCCCTTGCGCAATTCCGGCTCCTACGCCATGGTCGAGCAAGACGTTGGCGTGAAGCCGCAGGTTTAAAGCCGCGGCCCTCCCCGCGACATTCAACGCGTCGTCGCCAGCATGTATTCGTGCAAGCCCGACGCCGGACGTGCACGTACCTGCGCCGGCACCGCACTGGCGTCGTACTCGTGGATCACCGCCCGCACTCGCGGATAGATCTGGTTCTCCCAGCGCCGCCCGTTGAACACGCCGTAGTGGCCCACGCCCGTCTGCACATGATGGCTTTTCATATAAGGGCGCAGACGGCTGCACATGTCTTGCGCTGCGAGTGTCTGACCCACCGCGCAGATATCGTCCTTTTCGCCCTCGACCGTCAACAGCGCGGTACGGCGAATCAGTGAGGGATCGACCTTCCGCCCGAACACCGTGAGTTCACCCAGCGGCAGCGCATGTTTCTGGAAAATCGTCTCAACCGTTTCCAGATAGAACTCCGCGCACAGATCCATCGTGGCGAAGTATTCCTCGTAAAACACGCGCACCGCTTTGGCCTTTTCAGGATCGCCTTTGATGCGCTCGCGATACATATCGCCCAGCGAATCGCGGTGGCGCTGCAGGTTCATCGCCATGAACGCGCTGAGTTGAACAAAGCCCGGATACACGCGCCGGTGCGCACCGGCGAAGCCGGCCGGCACCACGCTGATCAATTTTTCCTCGAACCATTCGATCGGCTTGCTTTTCGCCAGATGATTCACGCTGGTCGGGTTCACTCGCGTATCGAGCGGGCCCGCCATCAGCGTCATGCTGGCCGGCTGGGCCGGATGATCATCCGCGGCCATCAGCGACACCGCGGCCAACGCCGCCACGGTCGGCTGGCAGATTGCCATCACGTGTGCGCCCGGCCCAATGGCTTCGAGGCATGCGATGACATGCGCCACATATTCATCGAAGCCGAAGCGCCCATGCGAAAGTGAAATATTGCGCGGATTGTGCCAGTCGGTGATGTAGACATCGTGGTCGGCCAGCATGGTGCGTACCGTGCCGCGCAGCAGCGTCGCGAAGTGGCCCGACATCGGCGCGATCATCAGCACCCTCGGTTGCTCGATGGGCACGTCTTTCTTGAAGTGAAGCAGCGAGCAGAACGGCGTTTGATAAGCGATCTCTTCGGTTACCGCAACCGGGCCGTAGGTCGTGTCGGTGGACATATCGATACCGAATTCCGGCCGATGATGCGTAAGGCCCGACAGCGCAATCAGTTCGCACAGCGCCTGCGTGTTGCGCCCAAACGGGCTATCGGCCAGCTCCGGCCACGTATTCAACGAAAGACGCGAGAGATCGGCCAGCGAACGCAACGGCCGCATCATGTCGGCCACTGCCTGGTAAGACGGATAAGCGAGGAGGTTCATAGCCGGCCGCCGAAAAGGAATTTAGTTAGAAGGACGCAATAGCCATGCCAGAGAGACTAGCGGCGGCAATGGGCATAAATATTGCGGCACGACTTTCATGCACGGCTTGCGCGCAGTCTTGGCTGTAGCCATATGCCTGCTTCGCCCTTCCACGCCGGACAAGCCGAGCAACGGCTTGCGGCAATGCGTGAGTGTGCGGCGCGATATCCCGGTGCAACACCGCACTGCAACGGTGCTCAATCGGGACGAATCGCTACACTTGGGCGGGCCCCATCCACGACGACAGCCGATACACATGGCGGTTCGATCACCATCAGCCAAACGGGCTAGGAGACATATCATGGCGAAAACCGCAGCGACCGCAACCGAGCCCAAATCCGCGCCCAAACCCGCACGCGCATCCGCCACCACCACCACGCTGACCATTAGCAGCAAGAACTATTCGTCATGGTCGCTACGCGGCTGGCTCGTGGCCAAATTCAGCGGCATCGAATTCGAAACCATAGCCATTCCTCCCGACGACGCGGCCGCGCGCGCCGAGATCCTGCTGCTGTCGCCCTCGATCCTGGTGCCCTGTCTGAATCACGGGGAAATCAAGGTGTGGGACACCCTCGCCATCACCGAATATCTCAACGAGTTGTACCCGAAAGCCGGTTTGTTGCCGGCCACCAATCCAGCGCGTACGCATTGCCGTTCGATCTGCGGCGAGATGCACTCGGGCTTCAGTTCGTTGCGCTCGGCACTCCCGATGAATCTGCGCGGGCATTTCCCCAACTTCAAGGTCTGGTCGCGCGCCCAGGGCGATATCGAACGCATCGTGGACATATGGCGAGAATGCCTCGCCACATATGGAGGCCCCTACCTCTTCGGCAAACTCAGCGCGGCCGATGCGATGTACGCCCCTGTGGTCACGCGCTTCGTGACCTATGACGTGCATCTCGATCCGGACATCGTCGCCTACTGCCGCCGTATTCTCGACTTGCCTGAAATGCGCGAATGGATCGTGGCAGCGCAAGAGGAAACCGAAGACATCGACGAACTCGATGTCGAGTTCTAAGCCGATAGTTGGCGGATAGTTAGCGGGTAATCAGCAGGTCATTAGCGGATCACTTCGAGTACCTTTCTTTCCCCTACCCTATCCACTCAGCACGCTGCTCACTCGCTACACGAGTTGGAGCACGCACGCGCTTCGGGTAAGCCCTGGGGTTGGCTCGGGGTTAGCCCCTACCACGCGTACAAAAAGTTCATGCCCACGGCATTGAGCTTGCTTTTACCAAAAAAAAACGGCGACAATAAAGCCCAAACAAAAAGCGCACTACGAGCCAACGTCCCCAGGCTCAAGCGCTGGTGCGGGCACATAAAAATAAATCCCCTCAGGAGACACACTGATGCGCCGTTTCATCGATGAGAAGAAGATTTCCCCGGCCGCTGGCGACAAAAGCGGCCATTTGTCGCGCCGCGCCTTTCTGAAGACAGCCTCGGTGGCCGCTGCTTGCGCTACCGGCCTCGCGCCGTTGACCAGCGCGCATGCCGCGGAATTCACGCTGAAGTACGCGAACAACCTGCCCGCTACCCACCCGATGAACACGCGTGCGCGCGAAATGGCAGCGCGCATCGGCAAAGAATCGAAGGGTCGCATCGATTTTCAGGTCTACCCGAGCAACCAGCTCGGCAGCGACACCGACATGCTGTCGCAGGTACGTTCCGGCGCGATCGACTACTTCACGTTGTCGCCGTTGATCCTGGGCACGCTGGTGCCTGCGGCGCAAATCAGCGGCATCGGCTTTGCCTTCGGCAATTACGGCCAGGTATGGAGCGCGATGGACGGCGACCTCGGCGCACACGTGCGCAGCGAGATTGCGAAGACCTCGCTGTTTGCGTTCGACAAGATTTGGGACAACGGTTATCGCGAAACCACCACCAGCACGCATCCCATCGTCAAGCCGGACGATTTCAAGGGCGTCAAGATGCGCGTGCCGATCAGCCCGCTGTGGACCTCGATGTTCAACGCGCTGGGCGCGTCGGCCACCAGCGTGAACTTTGCCGAAGTGTATTCGGCACTGCAAACGCACATCGTCGAAGGTCAGGAGAACCCGCTCGCCGTGATCGCGACCGGCAAGCTCTACGAAGTGCAGAAATATTGCGCGATGACCAACCATATGTGGGACGGCTTCTGGTTCCTCGCCAACAAGCAATCGTTCGCGCGCCTGCCCCCTGAGTTGCAAGTCATCGTGCGCAACGCGGTCAACGACGCGGCCGTCAAGGAGCGCGCCGATGTGTTCGCCCTGAACAATTCGCTGAAAGCCGATTTGCAGTCCAAGGGCTTGCAGTTCAATGACATCGATCAGGATCCGTTCCGTGACAAGCTGAGGTCGGCCGGCTTCTACGCCGACTGGCACAAAAAGTTCGGCGACGAAGCCTGGGCGCTGCTCGAAAAATACTCGGGGAAATTGGCCTAAATGACGGTGTCCACGACTCGCAGCGGTACGCCTGGCACGGCCTCCGCTTATCGGCTGGGCCGCTGGTTCAATACGCTGGTGCGTATCCTGATGCGTGTCGTGGAGGCCGTCGCAGCCGCGCTGATGGTGGCCGAGACGGTGATCTTGCTGGCCGGTGTCGTCTCGCGCTATGTGCTCGACAATCCGCTGACCTGGTCCGACGAACTCGCCTCTATCCTGTTCAGTTGGCTGGCGATGCTGGGCGCCGTGATCGCGCTCGACCGCGGCGAGCACATGCGGCTCACCGCGCTGGTGAACCGCTTGCCGGAGCGCTGGCGGGTATGGTTCGAAACGCTCGGGGCGCTGGTGGTTTGCGTGTTCGTGGCGCTCGTCATCGTGCCTGCCGTCCAACATGCCAGCAGCCAAATGGATATCACCACACCCGCGCTGGAAATTCCGGACGGGTTGCGCTGCATGTCGCTGGTGGTCGGCACCATCTTGATGCTGTTCGCGGCGCTCGCCCGCATGGCGAGACACTCGAGCGTCGGGCAAGTCGCGAGCGCCCTGGGCGTGGTCGCGGTGCTGGCCGGGGTGCTATGGCTCGCGCAACCGCTGCTGGCGACGCTGGGCAATTACAACCTGCTGATCTTCTTTGTCTTTATCGTTGGCGCATGCGTTGCGGGTGGCGTGCCGATCGCTTTCGCATTCGGCACCGCCACGCTCTCGTATCTGGCGTTGACCACCAGCGCGCCGCTGGGCATTGTCGTGAGCCGGATGGACGAAGGCATGTCCAATATGATCCTGCTCGCGGTGCCGCTGTTCGTGCTGCTGGGCGCATTGATCGAGTTGAGCGGCCTCGCGCGCAGCCTGATCAATTTCATGGCGGCGCTGCTCGGCCATGTGCGCGGAGGATTGCAGTACGTGCTGCTCGGCGCCATGTTCCTGGTTTCGGGGATCTCCGGCTCGAAAGCGGCCGATATGGCAGCCATCGCTCCCGCGCTGTTTCCCGAAATGCAAAAGCGCGGCTCCAAGCCCGAGGAACTGGTCGCCTTGCTTTCGTCGACCGGCGCGATGACCGAAACCATCCCGCCTAGCCTGGTGCTCATCACCATAGGCGCAGTCTGCAGCGTATCGATTTCGGCCCTGTTCGTCGGTGGTCTGATGCCGGCCGTGGTGGCCACGATTGCGATCGGCTTCGTTTGCTGGCGGCGTGCCCGCCGCGAACCGAGTATTGATGCCAAGCGGGCGCCGTTGAAGACGGTGCTGCGCACCTTGATTATCGCGTTGCCAGCGCTGGCGTTGCCGATTTTGATTCGAACCGCGGTGATCGACGGCGCCGCCACCGCCACCGAGGTGTCGACCATCGGCGTGGCCTACACCGTGGTGGTCGCTTTGATCACGCACCTGTGCGGCCAGCGCATCGATCCGCGCCGCATCTATCCGATGCTGGTTGATGCGGCTGCGCTCTCCGGGGCGATCCTGCTGATTATCGGCCTGGCGACCGCAATGGCCTGGGCGCTCACGCAATCGGGTTTTTCCGCGGCGCTGGTGCGCGCGATGCAAAGCATTCCGGGAGGCGCACCCAGTTTCATTCTGGTATCGCTGGTAACGTTTGCGATTCTGGGCAGCGTGCTGGAAGGGATACCCGCGATCGTGCTGTTCGGTCCATTACTGTTCCCGGTCGCTCGCACGCTGGGCATCCATGACGTTCATTACGCGATGGTGGTGATTCTGGCGATGGGCATGGGACTGTTCGCGCCACCGATGGGCGTGGGCTTTTACGCGGCCTGCGCAATCGGCAAGGTCTCGCCCGATCGCGTAGTGGGCCGAGTCTGGGGCTATATGGCCGCGCTGCTGGTCGCGCTGGTGCTGGTGGCGTTTATCCCGTGGCTGTCGATCGGATTCCTGCCGAAACAATGAGGCAGCGAGAAGTCACGAACCACACCGGCGCCTGAGGTGCTCGGTGCTTAGGAGCTCCGGGCGCAGTTCAGATCAACGCTCGATACACGAGCCCCGAAACCCGGGGCTCAGTTCAGCGCGCTCAAGTATAGAGACCGGCTTCGGGCAGCGTGCCTTCCAGCGCAAATTGGCCGATCGCCTTGATCTTGTAGTCGATCGGATCGTGCAGCGTGTGGGTGCGTGCATTGCGCCAGAAACGGTCTAGCCCAAGCACGGCATGCGTCGCGCGCGCGCCGCAGACATCGAAAATCCCTTCGCTGACATCGAGCGCCGCACGATGCGCGAGCACCTTCGCCTCGGCAATCGATAACGCCAAGTAAGCACGCTCCTGCACATCCAGCGCGGCGCCCTTCTGCCACGCGGCCTCAAGCGCCTGGGCGGCATTGTCGGCCAGCGCGCGCGCCGGCACGATCTTCAGGTGCATCTCGGCGAAGCGTTGGATCACATAGGGGTCGTCTGCGCTACGGGCCACGCCCGATGCCACCCACGGACGCGTGAAGTTCAGCGCGTATTCGCGTCCTTCGGCAAACGCGCCTTCAGCAATCCCAATGTACAGGTTCACCAGCAGCAATTGCGATACCAGCGTGCGCAAGCTGGTGTGCGCATTGGCCGCGAAGGTGGGAGAACGCTGCAGCACCTCGTCACCGTGCACGACGACTTGTTCGAACCTCACGCTGCCGCTGTCGGTCTGGCGCTGTCCGATCGGATCCCAGTCGTCGCGCACCGTAATGCCCTCGCGATCGGTCGGAACCACGACCACCACCGGCTTGCCGCTAACGGCGTGATGCGCCGATATGACCATCTGATGCGAGCCAAGCGTGCCCGAACAAAACCCCTTGGTACCGTCGAGCAGATAACCGTCTTCATGCTCGGTTGCGATGAGCCGCGTATCGATCGGATTGACGGCGTTGCCCCACCACCAGTTGCCTTCGACGGTCCCGCGCAAATAGCGCTCGCGCTGAGCTTCATCGCCCCATACCAAGACGCTCGCGATCTGCAAGTACTGAAAGCCCAGCAAATGCGCCAGTGCACTGTCGACTTGGGCGATCTGCCGCAGCAGACCGTAGATAGCAGGCCAGCTCGCTCCCGCGCCGCCGTATGCGCGCGGCACCGGAAGAATCAGCAAGCCCGCCTCGGCCAGCATATTCTTTTCGAAAACGGCGTGGCCGCCCAGGCGATCGCGCTCCGCCGCGCTATCGCGCAACGTCTTCAGCAATTCGGTCAAATCGGGCAGGGCTTCTACCGTAGCTTCGCTATGCATTCTGTCGTTCATGAGGAAAAGGGCTCGCTACGCGAAAAACCTCCAGTGTACCGAGTAAAGGAAGTCAATGGGATGACGCAATAATAATGCGCGCGGTGTTGAAGTCGTAGGCCGAGCCGCAAGCGTCGCTCAGCTCGGTGGCGCGCTCATTTTGAAATAGGCATCCAGCAACGATGTTTTGAACACGGCGCCCAGCAAGGTGCGATCACCCTCGCTACGGATCGCCGGCAAGCGCTCGCCGTTATGCGTCATAAAGCACTGCAACGCGTCGGCCAACGGCATATCCGGCGTGATGTATTGGAACTCCGGTTGCACGAAATCGGCCGCCGTCTTGGTGTCCATTTCTTCTTTGGTCAGCATGGCCGAAGTCAGCTGCTGCAGCGCCACAACCCCGCAGAACGCGCCGGCTTCGTCGGTGATGTAGATGTACTTGACCGGATATTCCAGGAACATCCGCGTCAATTCCTTGAAGCTCGCGGTGAGCGGCAAGACGGTATCGGCCGGCCGGATCAGTTCGACCATGCGGGTGCCACGCAAGCGCATGCGCGCCTGCGCCTCGCGCATGCGTCGCTGGGTGACGTCGTACATCGAGAGGCCGTCGCCCGCGCGTGCAATGAAAAATGCGATCACGCACGCCAGCATCAAAGGCAGCACAACCTCGTAGCTGAGCGTCATTTCGAAGATCATCAGGATCGCCATCAGCGGCGCATTGCTGGCAGCGGCCAGGAAGGCGCCCATCCCGACGATCGCGTAGGCAAACGGCGCGGACGTCGCCGCAGGCCACAGCAGATGCACGGCCTGCCCGAACAGGCAGCCCACCGCCGCACCGACAAACAACACCGGCGTAAAAATCCCGCCTATGGCGCCCGAACCCACCGTCAGGGTCGTCGCGAGTATCTTGAACCCCAGCACCAGTAGCAAAGTCGACCAGACCCACGGTTGATGCAGGATCGAGTTCACCACGCTATAACCATTGCCGTAGACCTGGGGCACCCAGATCGACAATATGCCGACGCCGAGCCCCCCCACGCCTAGCCTGAGGGGCAGCGGCCCCAGCATACGGCCGAACTGGCGCTTGGAGAAACCGACGAGGCGCAAAAACTGCGGTGCCATCAAGCCGGCGACGATGCCCAGCAACGCGAACAGCACGATCTCGCGGCCTGAAATGGTCGGGAACACCGGCATCACGTAAGGCGGCTGATAGCCGGCGAAGCGCCGCATCGTGATGTTGGATACCACCGACGCAATGATGATAGGCCCGAAACTCTCCATCGCAATCGACCCGAGCACGATCTCAGTGACGAACAGCGCGCCCGCGATCGGAGCGCTGTAGGCCGCGGTAATCCCGGCCGCCGCGCCACATGCGACCAGCACGCGCAAACGCGCCGGCTCGAAATGCAGCAGCCTGCCGGCCACCGACGCGCACATCGCCGCCAATTGGATCATCGAGCCTTCACGACCGATCGAGCCGCCGCTGGCGATGGTGGCGAGCGACGAGAGGCTACGCGTGAGCGTATGGCGCACGGGCACATAGCCATCGCCGCTTGCGATTGAATCCATGTAGTCCTGATGGGTGCCGGTGCGTGCGTAACGCCGGCTCCATAGCAACAGCAGCCCGGCCGCCACGCCGCCGCCAGTGGGCATGAGTACGCGCATGGCAATCGAAAGCGAGCTGCCGGTCTCGGCCAGATCGCCGCCGCGGCCGCTCAGCGCGTGTTGCACGAGCTCGATACCCACCCGGAACACGACGGTAGCCCCTGCGCCGATAAAACCGATTGCCGCCGCCCACAGCAAAGTCGCGTGTATCTCCGAGAAACGGAATAAGGATTGAGCCTGGGTTCTTAATCGGAGCAGGAAGGCGAGCACGGGTCTATTGGAATGAAACGCGGTGAAATGGGCGCGCCACGCAAGCGGTGCAGCCGCAACCGTGCCATAGCCGCACAACAAAAACAAGCACGCGGCACCAGGAAACCGGTGGCTGGCGTAAAATTCGATTTTTGCGCGTATTCAGCGTTTACTTATCTGCCGGTCTCCTTTAAGTGTGCCAGTGACAGCCCCCTCTACCGTCAGCTCCACTCCCGCGCTTGCGGCCGAATCTGCGACCCGTTCTGCCGCTGCAGGCGGGTCCCTTATCGAGCCCACCGCCGACTCATCGGCCAAGCCCCCCGTCAAGCCGCCCGCCCAGCCCCATAGTCCTGCACCCGGCGAGCCCGCCGACGGCATGCCCTCGCCGCAGCGCTATTGGGCGGTACTGGTTCTGATGATGGGCATTACGCTGGCGGTGCTCGACAGCTCCATTTCCAACGTGGCCCTGCCGACCATCGCGCGCACGCTGCACGCCGACCCGGCGACTTCGATCTGGATCGTCAACGCCTACCAATTAGCCATTGTCATTTCGCTGCTGCCGCTTTCCTCGCTGGGCGACATCATCGGCTATCGGCGCATATACCTGGGAGGGCTCGCCCTCTTTACCGCGGCCTCGCTGGCTTGTGCGCTCTCGGATTCGCTGCTCACACTCACTGCGGCGCGCGTCATCCAGGGGTTCGGCGCCGCCGGCATCATGAGCGTCAATACCGCGCTGGTCCGCGTGATCTACCCGTACCGGCTGCTGGGACGCGGCGTCAGCGTCAATGCCTCAGTGGTGGCAATCTCGACGGCGATTGGGCCGAGCATCGCCTCGGCGATCCTGTCGGTTGCGACCTGGCCTTGGCTGTTTGCAGTGAACGTGCCGCTGGGCATTGCCGCGACGCTGGTCGGCCTGCGCTGCCTGCCCCGCCAGAAAACCGAGCCCCGCCGCTTCGACGTGCCAAGCGCGATCATGAACGCGTTCACCTTCGGCTTGCTGATTATCAGCGTGGATGGCCTGGGTCACGGGCAAGTCCATCCGTTGGTGTATCTGGAAGTGACGGCGATGATCGTGATTGGATATTTGTTCGTCAGACGACAGTTGACGCAAGCGGTGCCGCTATTGCCGGTCGACTTGCTACGGATACCGATTTTTTCGCTGTCGGTCGGGACGTCCGTCTGCTCGTTCGTCGCGCAAATGATTGCATTTGTCTCGCTACCGTTCTACATGCAGAATACGCTCGGGTTCAACCAGGTTCAGACCGGCCTGCTGATGACGCCCTGGCCGCTGGTGATCGTGGTGATCGCGCCGCTGTCGGGTTATCTATCGGATCGCTACTCGGCTGGTGTGCTGGGGGGTATCGGGCTGGTTGCGCTTAGCGTGGGCTTGGCGCTGCTGGCCACGCTGCCACCGCATCCGGCGCAAGCAGCCATTATCTGGCGCATGGGCTTATGTGGCTTCGGTTTCGGCATGTTCCAGTCACCTAACAACCGCACCCTGCTGTCCTCGGCGCCGCGCGAGCGTAGCGGTGGCGCGAGCGGCATGCTCAGTACTGCCCGTTTGGTAGGACAGAGTCTGGGCGCTGCGCTGGTCGCGTTGATCTTCAATATGGCGCCATTGCGCGGCACGGTCGTTACGCTGGTCGTAGCGTCGAGTTTTTCGGCGCTGGCCGCAGTGATCAGCTTGACACGGTTGGGCGCCGCGCCAAAGCAGCATCCCGCTCACTGATCGGGGGCGGCTCGCTTATACGCGACCGCCAAATGGCCGCTAAGTTGCCCCTAATCCGCTACTAAGTGCCACTAAGCGGCCACTTAGCCACCGTTGAGCCGCTCAAGGCAGCTCAAACGTACTGGCGTAGGCCAAGGTGGCGACACAGCCGCTGTTCGGCAAGAAAATCGCGCGCGTATTGCATCGCGTCTTCCATACGATCGAATTTGGCGAGCGGCTTTTTGCGGTCGCGCTGAGTGACTTGCCACCGGCCGTCCGGACCGCGTAGTACCCGGTAGACCTGAGTATCTTCAAATTCTGTGTTCATTACGCCTCCCGCTTTACCCAATGAGCCCTACGAACCCGATAAATGAGATCGAGCCAATTAGACGAGTAAACGCGCGGACCGGTCATTTATTCCCTGACATCTGCATTTCTATTCGTTACAGCGGAATCGGGGCGCAAAAAAGCCGGCAAAAGCCGGCTTGTGAACGCTGCAAGCACTGTAGGCAGTCCGTAAATTTTGCTCATGACTTGGCCGTAGCAAGCCCTGGGCAGCTCAGCGCCTTAGTGCCTTAGTGCCTTAGTGCCTTAGTGCCTTAGTGCCTCAGCTCCTTCAGGATTCCACGTCTTCCAGGCTGAAGGTCTCGGCCTGATCGTTATACGAGAAGATTTCCGCATATCGGCCCCAATTGATGACGGCGTCCAGCGTCTCCTCGGCTGCGTTGTCCGACAGAAAATCCTCGAGTTCCTGTTCGAAGCGCACCCGCGGCGCCCGATGCCCGGGCCGCTCGTTGAGCACCCGGCGTATCCGTGCCGCCAGCGGCACCGAGCGCACCAGATGCTCGGCAAACATCAGCTTGCGCTCCTGGGTGCCGTATTCGGCGAACACCTTGCCGGGCTGCGTCAGCAAGATATCGCCTTCCTGCACGTCGGCAAAGCCGAGGTGTTGCAGCATTTCCGCGACCGGAAACAGATCGTCGACCTCCAGATGCAGGGTTCGGGCAATTTCGGGCAAGTCGGCCTTGCCGTTGTAGGGCGCCATGGCAAGCGTTTCGATCAAACCGGCCATCAGGTTGGTCGACACGGCCGGCAACCAGGTGCCCAGCTCCAATTCCTTGCGCACGCCGCCCGTGGTGGCGCGTGCCGTCATACGTGCGTAAATATCGTCGACCAGCCGGCGAAACGCCGGGTCCAGCCGGTTGCGCGGGTGCGCGAACGGCACCTGGATCTCGGCGATCACGCGCCCCGGATTGGACGACAGCACCAGGATCCGATCGCACATAAACACCGCTTCCTCGATGTTATGCGTAACGATCAGCACTGATTTGATCTTCAGGCGCCGTTCGTTCCACAGATCGAGCAAGTCGGTACGCAGCGTCTCGGCGGTCAGCACGTCGAGCGCGGAGAACGGCTCGTCCATCAACAGCAAAGTGGGATCGACCACCAGGGCGCGGGCGAAACCCACGCGCTGGCGCATCCCGCCCGACAACTCGCGCGGATAGGCGTTTTCAAAGCCGTCGAGCCCGATCAAGTCGATCGCGGCAAGCGAGCGCTCACGGCGTTCGCGCGGGTTGACACCGAGCGCTTCGAGTCCGGCCTCGACGTTTTGCAGCACCGTCAGCCACGGAAACAGGGCGAAGGTCTGGAACACCATCGCCACCCCTTCGGCCGGACCGTCCAGTGGTTCGCCCTTATACGTCACGGAGCCGCCGGTGGGTTGGATCAGGCCGGCAATGATACGCAGCAGCGTCGATTTGCCGGACCCCGAACGTCCCAGCAGGCCGACGATCTCGCCTTCTTTCAGGACCAGGTTGGCATCGTCGAGCACCAGCAATTCGCCCTGCGACTTGTTAAAGCCGCGCCGGACGTGTTCGACACGCATGATTTCAGTGCTTGCGATCGCTTCAGGATTTTGCATGATGTGCTTTCAGTTACGGTTCGAACTCGAATAGTTAGCGGGTGACCGCTTAGTAGGTGACCGATCAGGCAGCGCCGCCTGCGCGCTCAGTCCATGCGCAGCTTGGCATCGGCGTAAGCGTACATCGGACGCCACAACAGCCGGTTGAACAAGGTGACGAAGAGCGACATCACCGCGATCCCCAAGATGATTTTAGGGAAATCGCCTGCCGCCGTGGTCTGCGCGATGTAGGCGCCCAGCCCATGGGCCACCACTTTGTCGTTACCCCAGGACACTGCCTCCGAAACGATACTGGCGTTCCACGCGCCGCCCGAGGCGGTGATCGCACCGGTTACGTAATACGGGAAGATGCCCGGTAAGATGATCTTGCGCCACCACTGCCAGCCGCGAATCCGGAAGTTGGCGGCCGCTTCCTTGAAGTCGTTGGGGAACGCCGATGCGCCGGCGATCACATTGAACAGGATGTACCACTGGGTGCCCAGCACGATCAACGGCGACAGCCAGATATCGGCATTCAGGTGGAATTTGACGATGACGACGACAAAAACCGGGAACAGCAAATTAGCCGGAAACGCCGCGAGGAACTGCGCGATGGGCTGGATTTTCTGCGCCAGCGCCGGCCGCAGGCCGATCATCACGCCCAGCGGCACCCAGATGACCGACGCCACCAGAATCAGCAATAACACGCGTATCAGCGTAAATACGCCGAGTAAGAGCACATGACCGACTTCGGGCAAATTCACCCCGGTGCGCACGTAGGTAACGACGCGAAACACCACATATACGGTCATCAGCAAGATAAGCACTGCCCAGATCGCATCCGCCACTCTGGACGGCTTGCGTCGAGCACGAGCAGGCCGGGCAACCGCACTCGTGGCGTTTGCGATGGTCGGCATACGCACCGGAACGCGCGCCGTAGTCGCCAGTATCCAGCCCATCGGCTTGAGCAATTGGTTGATCAGCCGGGTGCGCCGAATCAGATCGAGCAGCCAGGATTCAGGCGCGCTCGCCGACGCGGTGTTCTCCATGCGGAATTTATCGGCCCATGCGACCAGCGGGCGAAACAGCAACTGGTCATACGCTAGAATCACCAGCGACATGACCAGGATCACGTAGCCCACCGCGCCGAGGTTGCGCTGCTCAATGGCCGCGGCCAGATAAGAGCCGATACCAGGCAAGGTGATAGTGTTGTTGCCGACCGTGATGGCTTCGGATGCGACCACGAAAAACCAGCCGCCCGACATCGACATCATCATGTTCCAGATCAGCCCGGGCAGCGAAAACGGTACCTCAAGCTTCCAGAAACGCTGCCAGCCGGTCAGGTGAAAGCTGCGCGAGACTTCCTGCAAATCGCGCGGCACGGTGCGCAGCGACTGGTAGAAGCTGAACGTCATGTTCCAGGCCTGGCTGGTGAAAATCGCGAAGATGGCCGCACATTCGGCACCGGCTACTCGGCCCGGGAACAAGGCGATAAAGAACGTGACCGTGAACGAGATGTAGCCGAGCACCGGTACCGACTGCAAAATATCCAGAATCGGCACCAGCACTTTCTCGGCCCGTCGGCTTTTGGCGGCCAGCGTGCCATACCCTAACGTGAAAATCAGCGAAGCGACCATCGCGGCCAGCATGCGCAGCGTCGTGCGCAGCGCGTATTCGGGCAGCATCGACGGCGAAAGCGAAATAGCCTGGGTTTTCAGCACCGAAATCGGCGCCATGGTTTCGTGGTAACCGACAGCCGCCATCGCAATCAAGCAAATAATCAGAGGAAACGCGATGAAATCCCATCGATTGGGCAAAAGCCGCCATGCAGAGGCATTGAAAGAGGGGCTGAGGATATTCAGACGCATGAAGCGACTCCAACACGGGCAGCAGGGTAAAAAGAAACGGGTAAGCGAATGATGTCCAGGGCGCTAGTGCGCGGCACTCATCCGGTTCACCGATCAACAATGGCGCTGCTCGAGAAAAAATGCCAATAAGACATTTTTGCGACGTCCCGACACTACTACAACCTACGTGACAGACACAACCTTCCCGACACAATCGGGGCGTCAAACCGCGCCGAATTCGCGATAGCTTGGCTTACATGCAACATTGGGCAAGCGCGAGGACGCGCGGGCACGACCGTGGGTACTACCGCAGGTACTTCTGCTGGTGCTTCTGCTGGTGCTTCTGCTGGTGCTTCCGCTGGTACGTCCGCTGGTACGTCATTACGCACGGAGCAAGCACTACAGGTATCATGCAGTTTCCTAGACTGCATGCCACAGGAGGTCTCATGAAGGGCAACCTTGTTATCGTTTGCCGCGATCCGGACGCAGACGCCTTCGACAGCATCATGTCCGAATACGGAGCATTCCAGATCAAACTTTCGTCGACCACCTGGTATCTGAAGCTGGACGTGACGCCGGAACTGATCCAGGAAGAGATTTTGGCGCGCCTGGGCCGCTACACCACGCATTACATCTTCGAAGCCGGCTCGGTCACGTTCAATACGGTCGATGCCGACGCCGCGACCGCGCTGAACTCGCTATTTTCGGTTTAATTTCGATTTTTGTGGTGCGGCTCAGCGCTGCCGCCCTGCCGTGTAGACCGATTCTGGCTGTCTATCGTGCTGACGGCGCTCGGCAGTCACCGTCTGAGCACGACGAAGTGGAGATCAATCGGGGAAAGTCAGCAGCACATTGAGGCCGCCCGCGGTGCGGTTCTCGATGGTGCAATCGCCACCGACACGACGTGCCAATCGATCGACAATCGCAAGTCCGAGGCCGCTATGGCCATTGCCCCCGCGCGCCGGATCGAGCCGCACAAACGGCCGCGTCGCGTTGCGCAGATCGTCCGGCGAGATGCCGGGGCCACGATCGCTCACCGTGAGCTGCCAGCGCTTATCGTAGCGCCCGCCGCCGATCTTTGCGGTCGCGATCGTGATGGGCGGTGCCCCATACACTGTGGCGTTGTCCAGCAGATTGGACAGCAAACGGTCCAGCGTCGCAATCGGCAGCAGGAACTCGGGGCCGGCGCGCAAATCGAGCACGATGTGGTCGGCACCCCCATGTTCCTGGCGGTAATTGCGCGACAGCCATTCGCAACGCTCATCCACGCCCACCGGCATGCTCTCGTCGCCACGATCGTGCGCAAACACCAGGAACTGGTCGACGATATGCGACAGCGAATCGACGTCGCGCACCACACCGTCGCGCAGCTTGACCTCGTCCATCATTTCCGCGCGCAGCCGCAAGCGCGCCAGCGGCGTCTTGAGGTCGTGCGCAACGCCTGCGAGCATGATCTGACGATAGCTCTCGGCCTGGGAAATATCGTTCACCATCTGGTTGAACCCGCGCGTCAGTTGACGCAGTTCGTGTGGCCCACGCTCCGGCACCGGTGGCACCTGTTCGCCGCGGCCAAGCCGCGCAACCGCGCTGACCAGCGTCTGCAAGGGCCGCTGGAGTTGCCAGGCCGCAAACAACGCGGACAGCACCGCCGAGAGAAAGATCAACACCAGCCAGATGACCATCCGGTCGATCGAGCGGGCCGGCGGCATGGGCTGCATCGGCAATACAATCCAGTGATCGCTACCGGGGCGCAGCACCCAAATGCGCGGTGGCGGCGAGTCCATGCTGGAGAAGCGAATTTCGCTGCCAGGCGGCAGCCGATCGCGTAGATCGTTTTCGAAACGCTGGAGGCCGCGGTGCTCATCGAGGTTCCCCGCGCGGGGCACCAGCGGCGAATCGACACTGACGAGCCTCACGCGCGATGGCAGCGGCTGATTGGGATTGACGGCCTGATGTTGTTCGATCGCATCGACAAGGAAGACGACTTCCTCGGTCGCATAGCGTGTCTGTGTCTGGCTGCGTTCGAAACGCACCAGCTCATACCAGGCAAAGTGAGCCACCAGCAGTACACATACCACCAGCAACGCCAGACGCCCAAAAAGCGAATCAACCGGCCGAAGTTTCATGGCTGCCGTCGGGGACGAACACGTAACCGCGACCCCTTACGGTCTGGATGAAACGCGGCACTGACGGGTCGATTTCCAGGATCCGGCGCAAACGCCACACCTGTACGTCGATGCCACGGTCGGTGCCATCGTATTCCGGGCCGTGCAGCAATTCGAGCAAGCGCTCGCGGGTCAACGTGCGCAGTGCGTAGTTGACGAAAATCTTCAGGAGCGCGAATTCGCTGCCCGAGAGCTGAACCGGCTCGCCTTCCTGCAACAGCGAACGGGTCTGGAAATCGAGCACGAAGCGGCCGAACGTATAGGGTTCGCGTTGCTCAGGCGCGGCGCTGGGCACCGTGCGGCGACGGCGCAGGACGGCCTGGATGCGCGCCAGCAGTTCACGCGGGTTGAAGGGCTTGCCGAGATAATCGTCCGCGCCGAGCTCGAGACCGACGATACGATCGACATCGTCCGCGCGTGCGGTCAGCATGATCACGGGGATATCGTCACCGGTTGCGCGCAAATGGCGCAGCGCCGTCAAGCCGTCCACGCCGGGCATCATCAGGTCCAGCACGATCAGGTCGGGGCGTTCGAGTTCAAGGCGTCGCTCAAGGGTCGCCGCGCCATGCAGCACCGAAACCTCGATGCCCTGGCGGGTCAGGTAGTCGCGCAACAGGTCGCGCAGCTCGGGGTCGTCGTCAATAATGAGTATTTGGGTAGCCATAGCTCGCAGTTTATCTTGTACCGTTGCCGCAGTCAGTTTCTAAGGAGGTTAGACAATGCAAGCGGCGTTACCACGTATTACGCACACGCGGCCGCGTAATTGCTGGTAAACATCCGTACTTTTTCGTAACCCGGGATGCCAGGGTCGTGCCCTAAGCTTCCAATCAGCCAATCCCGGCATGAATCTAGGAGTCCGTATGTCACGCCTCACTCGCAACTTATCTTTGAGCGCTATTGCGGCAACGCTGCTTAGCGTCTCCACGGCTTATGCGGCAGCCGGCGATACGCCGCCCCCGGGCGGCCATGCTCATCACGGCGGCTCGATGATGCAGCACAACCTCGACAAGATCCACAGCCAGTTAAACCTGAACGCCAGCCAGGAACAACTGTGGCAAACGGCGTTGAGCACCATGAAGGCCGATCGCCAGCAAGAACGTGCATTGCACAAGCAGGCGAAACAGCAAATGGAGGGCTTGATGCAAGCGCCGGTGCTCGACATGCACGCACTGCAAGCCCAGCACGAGCAAACCCAGAGCCAGTCACAGCAGTTGCGCGCCCATACTCAAGCCGCGTGGCTGAATGTGTATGACGCGCTGGATCAGACGCAAAAAGCAACAGTAAGCAGCGCCCTCAAGGCGCAATGGCAGCGCATGGCGAAACGTCACGCCCAATGGGAGCATCATGGCAATGCGGCTCCTGCGCCGAAGTAGTCAATAGGTTCGGCCTCTCCCGAACGGCGTCGCCACTTAGTGGCGCCCGTTTCGGGCGGCAAGCGCTTCGGCGCTTTGCGCAATTGCTAGCGACTACTATTTAGTACCGATTTGCCGCGCGCCTCCCCGCTTTCCCCGCTTTCCCCGCTTTCCCCGCTTTCCCCGCTTTCCCCGCTTTCCCCGCTTTCCCCGCTTT
>NZ_LMUX01000008.1:256259-391895 GCF_009765705.1 Burkholderia sp. L27(2015)
TCGGCTGTACCGGTTTCCCCTGCCGTCCCTCGCTCTCGCCCGCACCTGCTCTACACCTCATCTCATTTTTGTCAGCTGGCGGCCTTGTCGCTCCGTCTCACTACACTCCCGCCGGTTGAGATAAAATGCGCCCGCCTTGCTCGTCAAAACAGTCAGATCGAACTTCGTTCCGGGACTTATTTCGAACGAGCGTGCTAATCGGGTATATTTGTCATTGCCAGCATTTATTTTCATATTATGAAAATAGAGACATTATTCAGCTTGAGCTGTTTAGAGCTTGCGGCACTTTTTGACGGGCCTAAAATGGCATCCTGCCCGCACCCGGTAGTGGGGGCTGGGACTTACATCACTGGTATCGGAGACCTATGAAAAAAATCGCACTGTGTATCGCTCTCGCCGCCGTTGCCACCGGCGCTTTCGCAAAAGATTGGCAGACCGTCAAGATCGGCGTCGATGCGAGCTATCCGCCGTTCGAATCGAAGGCACCGGACGGCAAGGTCATTGGCTTCGACGTGGATCTGGGCAACGCTTTGTGCGCGAAAATCCACGCCAAATGCATTTGGGTCGAGCAAGATTTCGACGGCATGATTCCCGCGCTGAAGGCCAAGAAGTTCGACGCCATCATTTCGTCGATGTCGGTGACCGACCAGCGTCGCGAGCAGATCGACTTCTCGGACAAGCTGTTTGACGCACCGATCCGCATGATCGCCAAAACCGGTTCGCCCCTGCTGCCCACGCCGGCATCGCTGGCAGGCAAGCACGTAGGCGTCGAGCAAGGCACCACGGCCGAAGCGTATGCCAAGGCTTACTGGCAAGCCAAGGGCGTCACTGTCGTGCCGTATCAAAACCAGGATCAGGTCTACGCCGACTTGCTGGCTGGCCGTCTCGACAGCGTGTTGCAAGACGAAGTTCAAGCTGACGTCGGCTTCCTGAAGACCCCACGCGGCGCGGGTTTCGCGTTTGCCGGCCCGGAAATCAACGACCAGAAAACGGTCGGCGACGGTACCGCGATCGGCCTGCGTAAAGAAGACACCGATCTGAAAGCCAAACTGAACGCCGCTTTGGCCGACCTGCACAAGACCGGTCAATTCGACAAACTCGAGAAGAAGTACTTCTCGTTCAGCATCTACGCTGGCAAGTAAGCACGCGCCAGACTCGGCAGGCTTTGCAGAGGTCGCAGCGTGTGGTTACGCTGAGCTGAAGCCGAAAACGAGTCTGCGCGGCTCTGCATTTTTAAGTCCCTGAAGGGGCCTCGCCGACAGGCGGGGCTCTTTTAGCATCGAATCCAGTGATTTGGCGCACTTTGACGTTGCGCGATGCCGGCTCACATGGACCACCCGGGCTGATTGGCTCAGTCGGCCCAGTTGGCGCAGTGGGCTTATAGCCGGGCCACCCTCCCGCCACGCGCAGACTGCGCTTGGACCGGGTCGCGCCGCGAAGGATACAAGATGTTTTTGGAAGGTTACGGCCCCGTGCTGCTCGCGGGTACTGTGCAAACAATACAATTATCGCTGCTGTCGCTGCTGGTCTCGTTCGTGCTCGGGCTGATCGGCGCCGGCGCGAAACTCTCCGGCAACCGCTTGGCCGTCGGCATCGCCACTGGCTATACCACGTTGATTCGGGGCGTCCCGGACCTGGTGCTGATGCTGCTGCTGTTTTTCAGCCTGCAGATCTGGCTCAATCAATTGACCGACTGGCTCGGCCTCGACACGATCGATATCGATCCGTTTTTTGCCGGCGTGCTGACGATCGGCTTCATCTACGGTGCTTACTTCACCGAGACGTTTCGCGGCGCCTTTCTTTCCGTGCCGCGCGGCCAGATCGAAGCGGCCGTCGCCTACGGCATGACGCGACCGCAAATTTTCCGCCGCATCCTGTTTCCGCAAATGATGCGCTTCGCGCTGCCCGGCATCGGCAATAACTGGCAGGTACTGGTCAAAGCCACGGCCCTGGTCTCCATCATCGGGCTGGCCGACGTTGTCAAAGCCGCCCAGGATGCCGGCAAGGGCACCTTGCAATTCTTCCAATTCACGCTGATTGCGGCGGCCATTTATCTCGCTATCACGACCGTCTCGAACCTCGTCCTGATCTGGCTGGAACGCCGCTACTCCATCGGCGTGCGAAAGGCCCAGCTATGATTGAACTGATCAACACCTACTGGCGCGCCTACCTCTATACCGACGGTTACCACTTCAGCGGCGTAGCCGTAACGCTGTGGCTGCTGGCGGTCTCGATCGGTCTCGGCTTCTGCCTGTCGATTCCGCTCGCGGTGGCGCGCGTGTCGCAAAACCGTTGGCTGTCCGGATCGGTCTGGTTCTACACCTACCTCTTTCGTGGCACCCCGCTCTATGTACAGTTGCTGATTTGCTATACCGGCTTGTACAGCCTGTCATGGGTGCGCGGCCAACCGCTGCTGGGTGAATTTTTTCGCGAAGGGTACAACTGCACTTTGCTGGCTTTCACGCTCAACACCTGCGCCTACACCACGGAAATCTTCGCCGGCTCGATCAAGGCGATGGCCTATGGAGAAATCGAAGCCGCCCGAGCGTTCGGCATGTCGCGCTTTACACAGTACCGGCGCATCATTTTGCCGTCATCGCTGCGGCGCGCGCTGCCGTTCTATTCGAACGAAGTCATACTGATGCTGCACGCGACGACGGTTGCCTTCACCGCGACCGTGCCCGATATCCTGAAAGTGGCGCGCGACGCCAATTCGGCCACCTATTTGTCGTTCCAGGCATTCGGGCTGGCGGCTTTGCTGTATCTGATCATCTCTTTCACCCTCGTCTGGCTGTTTCGCCGAGCCGAGCGCCGCTGGCTGGCCTACCTCCAACCGCAAAGCCGCGCAAGGCTACCCAAGGCACAGTCATGACCCAGGAAACCCCTATGTATAAACTGCTCGTCGACGATCTTCATAAGCAGTATGGAGATCATGAGGTCCTCAAGGGCGTTTCGCTAAAAGCCAAGGCCGGCGACGTCATCAGCATCATCGGTTCATCCGGTTCGGGAAAAAGCACGTTCCTGCGTTGTATCAATTTTCTCGAGCAACCGAACGCCGGGCGCATCATTGTCGACGGCGAAGAAGTCCGCACCGTGCATGACCGTCGCGGCGCGCTGCGCGTCGCCGATCCCAAGCAACTGCAACGGGTGCGCACCCGGCTCGCGATGGTGTTCCAGCATTTCAACTTGTGGGCGCATCTGACCGTGCTCGAAAACATCATCGAGGCACCGCGTTATGTGCTCGGGCTTTCGCGAGCCGAGGCCGAAGAGCGTGCACGCATGTATCTCGATAAAGTGGGGCTGGGCCGCGATGTCGAGGGCAAGTACCCCTCGCACTTGTCCGGCGGCCAGCAACAACGGGTCGCTATTGCGCGCGCACTGGCGATGCACCCGGACGTAATGCTGTTCGACGAACCGACTTCGGCGCTCGATCCGGAGCTGGTCGGCGAAGTATTGAAGGTGATGCAGACGCTGGCAGAAGAAGGTCGCACCATGATCGTGGTGACGCATGAGATGAGCTTCGCGCGCAACGTATCCAATCAGGTTATGTTTCTGCATCAAGGGGTGGTCGAAGAGCAAGGCACACCGGACGAAGTGTTCGGGCAGACTCGCAGCGAACGTCTCAAGCGATTTTTGTCGGGCAGCTTGAAATAAACTGAAACGGTCGGACTTTTCCTACGAGTCCACCGTTTGCCCTCCCCCTCGTTGAACCACTACAGCAACACACGCCCGTCCCTCTCGTCCCGTACGTCCATCCCTGCGCCGCGTAAATACTGCGCTTAGCCCTATTTTTTAGCCACCTCATCGCTCAGTAGTAGAAGTCCCTAACATACGCGTTCGAAGTCATTTGACCTCACGGTCATTGCCCACGCACACGTCCGCTCGCGCGTGTGCGGCGAGTTGGTCGAACGCGAGCTTTTATGTTTAGTCGTACTACGGAGTTGTTGATGCATAAGAAATTGAAAAGAAAGCTAACCGCAACAATTTTTGCAACAATCTTTAGCAGTATCGCTATCTCCGCCCACGCCCAAAGCAGCGTCACCCTCTACGGGCGGCTCGATAACGGAGTCGAATATATGCATGGCGTAAGCAATGCACAAGGACAAAGCACCTCTCGCGTGCGCGCGCAATCCGGCGACTGGGGTACCGCAATGTTGGGCCTGGAAGGCACCGAGGACCTGGGCGGCGGCACGCGAGCCATCTTCAAGCTCGAATCGGGCTTGAACACCGCGGTAGGCACCGCCGGCAATCCCGCTACCGGGCAGTATTTCCAACGCTATGCGCTACTCGGATTGACCAACGACACCTACGGTACATTTCAGGCAGGCCGTTCGCTGTTCATTTCCAATGGCGTCTGGGATTTCGATCCGTTCGTGCAGCAAGCGTGGTCGTCGGCCTCGCTGGTGCGTGGCCGCAGTTGGTTTCAGGCCAGCAATACGCTCAACTACAAAACCCCAACCATCAACGGCTTCGATCTCGCGGGTCAATACGCGCTGACCAACAATTCGAATTTCAATCAGGGGACGGCCAGCTCCGCGCCGTTTGGACGCTCAGACGGCTTGCAGCTGACCTATACCGCGCCGAACTTCATGGCGCGCGTCATCTACGACGAATTGCGCGACGGCCAAAATGGCAAATTCGATGATTTGTATAACTACTCTCGCGAAGTGTTTGTCGGCGGACGGGTCAACCTGGGTGCGTTCAAGATCCAGGCCGCCTATACGCACATGAGCGCACCGGCCGCAGTAGCGGGCGCGCCCACTCAAGCCGACCACGAATGGCTGGGATTGACCTATCAGGCCAACCCGTTCGTCGCTGTCACGGTCGGCGGCTTTCATATCAATGCCAACAACGGCGCGGGCAACGCGACGATGTATGAAGCGGGCGGCACTTACGCGCTTTCGAAGCGCACGCTGCTTTATCTGACGGGCGCCGTGGTTCGTAACAGCGCCAAGGGCAATTTCTCGTTGGAGGCCACCACGCAAAATACGCCGGGCTCGACCAACCCGGAAAACCCATTGCCCGGGCATAGTCAGTCCGGTTTATACGCCGGTATCAATCACGCGTTCTAAGCAGTTGGGAATGTTTTAACCATCGGGCCAAGGGCATGCGATACGGCGCGCCACATTCAGTGGCGCGCCGTATTTCTGTCAGCCGATCTGGTCGGCGAGAATCGCGGCGACGCCCAGGAAGGCCGGATATTCGGCCGTGATCACGTAGGTCGGGACCTGTTTCAAATACTCTTCAAAACGCCCCTTGGCTTCGAAGCACCGGCGAAACGACGACTGCGCGAAGAAATCGCCGAGTCGCGGTACCACGCCACCACCGATATAAACACCGCCCATCGCGCCTAGCGTCACGGCAACGTTGCCGGCGAACGTTCCCAGCATCGCGCAAAAACAGTCTAGTGCCTCGTGCGCCAACGGGTCGCCCGCCAGCGCCAGCGCAACCACGGCAGGGGTATCTCGCTCGACCACATCGAGCGGTTGGTGTTCTTGGCGCTCCTGATTGCGCTGCACCAACGCACGATAGATCAGCGCAATGCCGGGGCCGGAGACGACACGCTCGAACGAGACATGCGGCCAATGTTTGCGCGCGTACAAGAGCACGTAGTCCTCGCGCTCATCGGTGGGCGAGAAGCTGGCGTGTCCACCTTCCGAGTGCAGCGGGAACCATCGGTCACCCATCGGCACCAGGCCTGAAACACCCAGGCCCGTTCCAGGGCCGACCAAGCCGATGACCGTATTCGGACGCCGCGTGCCGGCGCCGACCTGCACGCTTTGAGTATCGGTGAGCACCGGCAAAGCCATGGCCAGCGCGGTGAAATCATTGACCACCAGCAGCGTGTCAAAACCCACCGCGAGCCGCGTCGCCTCGATCGAGAAGCGCCAGTCGTGATTGGTCATCTGCACCTGATCGCCATCGACCGGATTGGCGATCGCAATCGCGGCATGCTGCACACCGGCAACCTGTTCGTCAGCGAGATATTTCCGAATGACGTCGACGATGCCGGGAAAATTGGCGCACGGATAAACGCGGACCGAACGTATGTCGCCCTGCTCCCACTCCAGCGCAAATCGAGCATTCGTGCCGCCGACGTCGGCGAGCAGGCGCGGCCCATCCGAATGCGGGCCCCGCCGCGACCGACCTGCCTTATCCTGCGCTCCAGTAGACATCGATATGTATCCTCTTGTCGTGCGCCAACTTGGATATGGCGTTTTTCGTTTCGTTTGCCGCCGCTTGCTGTAGCACGTCCAATTTGTGCTGACCGGAAATCAGCAAAAACAGCTTGGGTACGGCCTTCAATGCTTGCAGCGACCACGTAATCCGAGCATACGGTGCGGTGACTGGGTTCGTCAGCGCAAAGTGCGCAGCCGTAGCCGTGGCCAAGTCCCATTCGGGGGCATCGGCAAACAGCGAAGCGGTATGTCCATCGTCGCCCATACCGAGCACCGCCACATCGGGCACGCGCCGCTGTCGATCGGCATTGAGCGCCGCGACCTGCTGCGCGGGCTCGACCGCCGTGTCCACCAGGGGCCAGAACCGGCACGCCGCGGCAGCATTTTGCAGCAGCGTCGTCCTGACCAATGCCGCGTTGCTGGCAGCGTCGTCTTCGGGCACCCAGCGGTCGTCGACCAATGTCACATCGACTTGCGCCCATTCAAGCGGTCGCGTGGATAACGCGGCAAACAATGCGCGCGGACTGGTCCCGCCCGAAACAGCGAGCACCGGTCGTTCGGCCGATTTTGCCAAGAGGGCGGACAGCTCGCCCGCAACCGCGTCAGCCAGCGCATTGGCCTGCAGCGCCGGCGTATCAAAATTGTGTAACTCGATCACATTGCCCCCTCGTCTCGGGTGTTGCCGGACCGGCTGCTTCAGTTCTCCGGGTCAGTCCCTGCATCAGTGCCTGGGTCAATTCACGGCATCAGTGCCTGGATCAACCCCCTGGGTCTATCCTTTGCAACAGTTCCTGGGTCTATCCTTTGCGTCAGTTCTCTTCTTCCAGCCAGCATGTGTCATGTTGCGCCAGCATGGCGCTCGCCGCCGCCGGCCCCCAAGTGCCCGCGCCATACGGCTTAGGGATAGACCGCTGAGCGCTCCACTCGTTCAGAATAGGCTCGACCCAGCGCCAAGCTGCCTCTTGCTCGTCGCGCCGCACGAACAGCGCGAGCCGGCCATGGATAACATCGAGCAGCAATCGGTGATAAGCGTCCATCCGCTCATCCTTGAAAAACTGGTCGAAAGCCAGATCGAGATGCACGCTTTGCAACTGCATGCCCTCGCCCGGTTGCTTGGCCAGGCAATAAAGTCGAATCGACTCGTCAGGCTGCAGCCGGATCACGAGCCGGTTGGCGCCAGGCCGCAACGCGCTCGGACCCAATGCCGAATGCGGCACCGCGCGGAAATTGACGACGATCTCCGCAACGCGGTCAGCCAAGCGTTTTCCCGTGCGCAGAAAAAACGGCACGCCGGCCCAACGCCAGTTGTCAATTTCGACCTTGAGTGCGACGAAGGTTTCGGTGCCGCTGCCGTCTCTCACCCCGGGCTCCGCTTGATAAGCCGCAGCCGGTACGCCGCGTATCGTGCCGGCGTGGTACTGACCCCGTACGGCCATCTTGCTGATATCGCGGGGCTCGACCGGTTTGAGCGCGCGCAGCACCCGAAGCTTCTCGTCGCGTACGCTGTCGGCGTCCATCGAATGCGGCGGATCCATCGCCACGATGGATAACAGTTGCAGCAGATGATTCTGCACCATGTCGCGCATCGCACCGGTCTGGTCGTAGAAATCGCCGCGCCCCTCGACCCCAAGCTCCTCGGCGATCGTCAGTTGTATGCTTTCGACCCACTCGCGCCGCCACAAAGGTTCGAACAAGGTATTGCCAAACCGCAGCGCCAGCAGATTCTGTACCGGCTCCTTGCCGAGATAGTGATCGATGCGATAGATCTGCTGTTCCTCGAATATCTCTCCGACCGCGTCGTTGATCGCGGTGGACGATTTCAAGTCGTAACCGAGCGGCTTTTCGAGCACGATGCGCGCACCGCGGTTCAGGCCGACATCGGCCAGAGCGCGGCACACCGGCACGAATAACGAGGGCCCCGTGGCGAGATAGAAGACCCGTGTGCCTATGCAGGCGTCGAGCGCGTCGAGATTCTCGCGCAGTGCGCCGAAATCCTCGCGCCGCCCGAGATCGAGACGCACATAGGACAGACGTGCCTTGAAGCTTTCCCACAGCCCAGCATCCCACGTGGCCATGGCCACCCGGCGCCGGACATGTTCGATCACATGCCGGTCGACCCACTCGCGGTAACTATCGGTGTCGTGCTCATCACGTGCAACCGCCACGATCTTGCCCTGTGGCGACAAAGTGCCGCCCTGATGCGCGGCAAACAGCGCCGGCAGAATCTTGCGCATCGACAGATCGCCCGTTCCACCGAACAACACGAAAGTAAAACTGGGCTCCGCTTGCATAGGCCTTCCTTGTGGACAGTCTGGGTAAGAGTCTGGCGAAATGCGCCTCGACTTGAAATTGTGGCTGGTCTGAATTGTAGTTTAACTACGTGCAGTTTACCTACGATCGGGCACCGAGGATAGGGGCCAGATTTGAAATTTGGACATCGCTCGCGTCTAGTCTAGACCTAACGTATCGAACCGGCTGCTCACCGCGGCCGTGTGCGATGCTGCGTGACCGCGCTGGCATTTCGAGAACGCATCCGAATAATATCGCGCGAATTTATTGCTCAGTAGACCGTAGTTATCTCAATTTTAAAAGAAAAATAAGGAGAGAATCTCGCGGTCATCAACCTGGAGGAGAAGATGTCAAAACTACACCGAGCAATCGCGGCGTTGTGCGCCGCAGGAATTTTTGTGGCGGTCCCCGCAGCGCGCGCCAACGAGTCGCTGGAAGTTCTGCATTGGTGGACCTCGGGCGGCGAATCCAAGGCGGCCGCGGTCCTAAAAGACGATATGGAAAAGCAAGGCTATCGTTGGAAGGACTTCGCCATCGCGGGCGGCGACGGAGCCGCCGCAATGACGACGCTGAAAACCCAGGTTATTTCCGGAAATGCACCTAGCGCCGCCCAAATCAAGGGGCCGCTCATCAAGGCGTGGGCCGATGAAGGTGTGCTGACCGAGATCGATGCCGCAGCGCAAGGTTGGAATCAGCTTTTGCCGCGTCAAATCAATACCTTGATGCAAGACGGTGGTCACTACGTCGCGGTCCCTTTCTCGGTGCATCGGGTCAACTGGTTGTGGTTCAACGCCGCGGCGCTGAAGAAAGTCGGTGCGCAACCGCCGACGACCTGGCCGGAATTTTTCGTGCTCGCCGACAAACTCAAGGCGGCCGGTTACATTCCCATTGCCGACGGCGGTCAACCATGGCAGGACCTGACGATCTGGGAAACCGTCGTGCTTTCGCAAGGGGCCGATTTCTATAAAAAAGCGATCGTCGATCTCGATCCCGCCACGCTCGCTTCGCCGCAGATGGCCCAGGTCTTCGAGACGGTGCGCCGTATCCAGGGCTATTTCGATAACGCACGCTCCGGGCGAGATTGGAACCTCGCCACCGCGATGGTCATCAATGGCCGAGCCGGCATGCAATTCATGGGCGACTGGGCCAAAGGCGAATTTGCCAGTGCGCACCAGAGCGTGGGCAAAGATTATATTTGCGCGCCGGTGCCTGGGACCGCGCAGTCGTTCATCTACAACGTGGATTCGTTCGCATTCTTCCAGAAGAAGACTCAGAGCGGCCCCACGCCAGGTCAGCTTGCATTGGCCCGCACCATCATGAGCCCCGATTTCCAGATGCAGTTCGCGCTTAACAAAGGTTCAGTGCCCGCGCGACTCGACATGCCCATGGAGCAGTTCGACGCCTGCGCGAAAAAGTCCTATGCCGATGAACAGGTGGCGCTGAAAAGCGGCACCTACCTGCCCTCGCTGGCTCACGGCATGGCACAGAGCGAAGCGATCTCGGGCGCGATGACCGATGCGGTGACCCAGTTCATGAACTCGAACGAAAGTGTTCAAGCTGCGCTTGAGAATCTCGCCCAGGCCGCTAAAACTCGCTAAGTCCGCATCGACCCGCTGTAACAAGCCGCAGTGGTGACGCGTCGTTATGGCCCACTGCGACGATCGCCGGCAACGTTGCCGCGGGTCCTTTTCAGGAGTCAAGCCGTGTCCGCTTCCCTTACCGACGCCCCGAGCAAGCCTATCCCCGCATCGAAACGCACGCCTCGACGCGGGTCCACTCTGGCCGACGCGTGGATACCACGCCTGGTACTCGCGCCGAGTCTGGTTCTCAGTCTCGTATTTGTGTATGGCTTCATGGCAGTGACCGGCTATCTGTCGCTGACGCCATCGCGGCTCATGCCGAACTTCACCTTCGACGGCTTGGGCCGCTACACCGATCTTTTTGCCAACGCGGTGTGGTGGACCTCGGCCGCCAACCTGGCTTGGTTCGGCATTCCCTTCATGGCTGTGTGCATTGCGCTGGGCCTGTTTCTCGCAATCCTGCTCGATCAGCAGATCCGCTGTGAAGGCGCCTTGCGCGCGGTTTTCCTGTACCCGATGGCGTTGTCGTTCATCGTGACAGGCACCACATGGCAATGGATACTCAACCCCGACTTCGGGATGCAAAAAGTGTTCCGCGACTGGGGTTGGACACAGTTCGGTTTCGACTGGCTCGATAACCCGCACAAAGCGATTTTTTGCGTCGTGATTGCCGCCGTCTGGCAATCGACCGGCTTTGTCATGGCCTTGTTTCTTGCCGGCTTGCGAGGCGTCGACGCCGACATCTTCAAGGCCGCCCAGGTCGATGGAGCGACGCTGCCCACCGTGTATCGAAAAATCGTGATCCCCGGCATGTGGCCCGTCTTTTTCTCGGTGGCGCTGATCCTCGCGCACCTGACAATCAAGACCTTCGACCTCGTTGTCGCGCTGACAGCCGGTGGCCCCGGCAACGCGTCGTCGCTGCCCGCGATGTTCATGTACACCTTTTCGTTCAATCGCGGACAACTCGGAGTCGGCGCGGCGTCCTCGGTCATGATGCTGGCCACGGTGGTCGCTGTGCTGGTCCCGTTGATGTATCTGGAATCCAGGAGCAACCGTCATGAACGTTGAACTCACTGCGCCGCCCCACCGCCGCCGCGTTCCGGTCAACCGGATTTTCATCTACGCGGTGCTACTGCTATTTGCGCTGTATTTCCTGGTGCCGCTGTACGTCATGGTCTCGACTTCGCTCAAGAATCTCGACGACCTGCGCGCCGGCAACATGTTAAGCCTGCCCCTTCATCCTGGCTTCGCGGCGTGGCTGAAAGCATGGAGCGGGGCCTGCACTGGGGTGCGCTGCGATGGCATGCAACCGTTCTTCCTGAATTCGCTGCGCATGGCGATTCCGGCGGTGCTGATTTCCTCCATCGTCGGTGCCCTCAACGGCTACGTATTGACCCACTGGCGCTTTCGCGGCGCCAACACGCTGTTCACGCTGCTGCTGGTGGGCTGCTTCATTCCGTTCCAGGCGATCCTGCTGCCCATGGCTCGCCTGGAAGGCATGCTGGGGCTCGCTAACACGACATCAGGCCTGGTCATCGTGCACGTTATTTACGGCCTGGCCTTCACGACCATGTTTTTTCGCAATTACTACTTGGGCGTTCCCAGTGAATTGGTCAAAGCGGCGCGTATCGACGGAGCGGGATTTTTCCTGATTTTTACTCGCATCATGCTGCCGGTGTCGCTGCCGATTTTCATGGTTTGCCTGATCTGGCAATTCACGCAGATCTGGAACGACTTCCTGTTCGGCATCGTCTTTTCCGGCGTCGATTCCATGCCGGTTACGGTCGCGCTGAACAACCTGGTGAACACCTCTACCGGTGTGAAGGAATACAACGTCAACATGGCCGGCGCCTTGATCGCAGCGCTGCCGACACTGCTGGTGTACGTGCTTGCCGGTCGTTACTTCGTCCGTGGCCTGACGGCCGGCGCCGTTAAAGGGTGACCCCCGGGGTAACACCCGGGCTGACACATTCATGAACTTGATCGAGGATTTTACGCATGGCTAGTCTTTCCATTCGCGATGTATATAAAACCTACGCAAACGGTGTACCGATTCTCAAGGGCGTCAACATTGATATCGAGGACGGTCAGTTTCTGATTCTGGTCGGAGGCTCCGGATGCGGCAAGTCCACACTGCTCAATATGATTGCCGGGCTCGAGCCCGTCACGCAAGGCGATATTCTGATCGACCGGAAAGCCGTCAACCATTTGCCGCCGAAAGATCGCGACATTGCGATGGTGTTCCAATCCTACGCACTGTATCCGTCGATGACGGTACGCGACAATATTTCGTTCGGCCTAAAAATACGCAAAACACCCAAGCCTGAGCGAACCGCCATTGTCGAACGCGTGGCGCAAACGCTGCAGATCTCGCATCTGCTCGATCGCAAACCGGGCCAGCTATCGGGCGGGCAGCGCCAACGGGTTGCGATGGGCCGCGCACTGGCGCGCGACCCGGCGATGTTTCTTTTCGACGAACCGCTTTCGAATCTGGATGCCAAGTTGCGCATCGAAGTGCGAGCCGAAATCAAATTGATGCACCAACGGCTGGGCACGACTATCGTCTATGTGACTCACGACCAGATCGAGGCAATGACCTTGGGCGATCGGATTGCGGTAATGAAGGATGGGGTGGTGCAACAGTTCGGTGCCCCCCAGGAGATCTACGACAACCCCGCCAATCTATTCGTGGCCGGCTTCATCGGCGCACCGCCGATGAACTTCATCCGTGGTGAGCTCGTCACCGTGGGTCAGCACGTCGGCATGGAGCTGGACACGGGCCAGGCCCGTACAGTCCTGAAGCTACCCTTCCTCGCGCACAGCTTGCATGAGCATCTGAATCGCATCGTGATTCTTGGCTTGCGCGCGGAACGCATCACCGACATGCGACATGCCCAAAGCAGCGGTCCGACGCCGCCGCAGGAAATCCTGGTGCATGTGGATGTCGTGGAGCCGACCGGGCCCGATACGCTGGTGTACACGAAGGTGAACGGGCAACGGGTTACCTGTCGGGTCCACCCTGCCGCCGAGCCGCGCGCGCTGGAAACCATGCCCTTGTTGTTCGATGTATCCAAAGCGGTGCTGTTCGATACGCTACGCCATGTGCGATTGGCGTGACGCGCTATAGGCATAGGCCGCCATGCGTCGTTCCAGGCTCCGGGTCATGTGGTCTCAAGTGCATACGGCCGCAGCTGCTAGCGCAGGTGGGCGCCGCCTCAGGTGCACGGCCGCCGCATCAGATGCACGGCCGCCGCCTCAGATGCACACGGCCCCACCTCAAGCGCGCGCCGGCAACGTATGCCAGCGCATGATGGCCGCTCGCGCCGCATAGCAGACCAGGCCGCAAGCCACAATCACCGTCGCCATGGCGCGAGGCGAACCCGCGGCATCCTGCAGAGCGCCCACCGCCAAGCTCGATAATGCCCCCAAGGCAAACTGCGTCGCGCCGAACAAAGCCGCCGCCGCACCAGCGTTGTTGGGATAGCGGTGCATCATTTCGGTGGTGCAGTCAGCCGACAATATCCCGACCACGGCGACCACGAAAAACAGCGCCGCAGCAAGCGCAGCCAATCCACCCCACCCTGTCCAGCCGACTATCGCTACGGCTAGCCCGGCAAACATCGAAACGGTTGCCGCGGCCGAAATCATCTTGAGCGGACCCAGCCGGTGCACCAATCGGGTATTGGCGAGATTGCCGAGCATGATGCCGACGATATTGAGACCAAACAGGAAGCCGTAGTGCTGGGGCGCAACGTGAAAGTAATTGATATACACGAAAGGCGTCGCGGTGATATAGGCAAACATGGCGGCAAACGCCATACCGCCGCACAGCGTGTGGCCCCACACCACCGGATCGGCGAGCATATGGCGGTAAGCGTTGAACGACACGCGCAGCGCGGACTTGGCGCGCTTTTCCACAGGCCAACTCTCATTCACCCGGTAGATGATGGTCACGAGGCTGACCAGGCCGTAAAACGTCAACACCGCGAAGACAAAGCGCCAACTGCCCAACAACAGCAATTGGCCGCCGATCAGCGGCGCCACCAGCGGCCCGCACGATGTCACGATCGCCAACAGAGACAGCACCTTGGCGGCCTCGTGCGGCGCATGGGTGTCGCGCGCGATTGCACGCGCCAGCACCGACGCGGCTCCGGCGCCCAAGGCCTGGATAAAACGCACGGTTACCAGCATGCCGATCCCAGGTGCCAATGCGCAAGCCAGGGTAGCGGCCACGTATAAACCGACGCCGCCCAACAATATGGGACGGCGCCCATACGCATCCGACAGTGGACCGTAGAGCAGCATGCCCAGCGAGAAGCCAATCATGAAACTGGTCAGCGTGCCTTGCGCGACGCCCGCCGTCACATGGAAGGCGAGCGTGATGGCCGGCAAGCTCGGCAAATACATATCGATCGAAATCGGCCCGCATGCGGCCAGTGCGCCGAGCAGCAAAATAAGACGCCAATCGGATTGCCCGGACGGTGCGCCGTGCGCGCCTGTTGACGTGGGCCGCGCACGCGCGCGTGTAGAGGAAAACATCGGTAATTTTGACCTGACAGGTCAGTGCGGATAAGGCTGCATTTTAGCGGAGCGAACGCGTGCGCACGCAATTAAATCGGTAGCGGTGTCGGCAAAACCCGCTTACCGCTGCCCTCACACGGGTTTTACGCCAAAATAACGCCGGTGCGCGCGACCGCCGCGCTTGAGCACTCTGCGCGACCGCCATAGCCGTCAAACCCGGGGACACCCGCCGACAACACCATGACTGAGCATCGATGACTGCCTTCCTGCTGATCTGGAGCCCACGCAAATGGCCTTGGCCCGAACTACCCGATATCTGCGCGGAGGTCGCGCGTCGTCAAGCGCTGAGTTTGTCTATGCCTGTGCCCGATAGCTGGGGCTGCGGTTTCTCGCGCGGCCTGGTGCCCGGCGACCGGGTCTTCATACACCGCGTCGCCCAGGAACCCAAAGGCCTGTTCGCTTCGGGCTGGGTCACCCGTGCGCCTTACGAGGTACCGGACCCGCAGCGCAAGCGCGGCTATCGGTTAGTCATAGACTTCACGTATGACTGGCTGGTGGACGCGCATCACGAAGTGGTCATCACTCGGGAAGAGTTGCGCAGCCACCCGTTTTCGGTGCAGCAATGGGACGCCCAAAGCTCCGGTAACCTGATCAAGCCGATGGTCGAAGGTCCGCTCGAAAAATTGTGGGCGCAGCGCACCGGCGCTCGTCGGGGGCCGCCCGCCCCGGCGAGCGCGCAGCCCGCTCGAGGGGGCTGACGGCGCGGCTCAGGAAGCCGGCCAGCAGCGAGCCGGCCGACGGCGCGCCGCAACATGCACTCCGGTACAATTCAAACACCTGCGAGCAGGCACCCACAACTCACGCTGCTGGCCGCTCGCGCTTCATACTTTGTGGAAACTTCGATGTCCCGGAATCAGACTTTATTCGAACGCGCCCAGCAAACCATCCCTGGCGGCGTCAACTCGCCTGTGCGTGCCTTCCGTTCGGTCGGAGGCACGCCGCGCTTCATTACGCGCGCCGAAGGCCCCTACTTCTGGGACGCAGACGGCCAACGTTACATCGACTACATCGGTTCATGGGGGCCGATGATCGCGGGGCATGTCCATCCTGACGTCCTGAAAGCCGTGCAAAACGTGCTCGCCAACGGCTTTAGTTTTGGCGCACCCACCGAAGGCGAAATCGAACTTGCCGAAGAAATCTGCCGGCTCGTGCCGTCGATCGAGCAAGTCCGGATGGTTTCCAGCGGCACCGAAGCCACCATGAGTGCACTGCGGCTAGCACGCGGCTATACGGGACGCAGCCGCATCGTCAAATTCGAAGGCTGTTATCACGGCCATGCCGACAGTCTGCTGGTGAAAGCCGGCTCCGGGCTGCTGACCTTTGGCAACCCCACGTCGGCCGGCGTGCCGCCCGAGATCGCACAATTCACCACCGTACTCGAGTACAACAATGTGGAGGCACTGCAGGCGGCGTTCGCTGCGCTGGGCGACGAGATCGCCGCGGTGATCGTCGAGCCGGTTGCCGGCAACATGAATCTGATCAAACCGGACCCGGCATTTTTGCAGGCGATGCGCACGCTATGCACCAAGCATGGCGCGGTACTGATTTTCGACGAAGTGATGTGCGGCTTCAGAGTTGCACTGGGCGGCGCACAGGCATTGTACGAAATCGAACCGGACCTGACGTGCCTGGGCAAAATCATCGGCGGCGGCATGCCGGCGGCGGCATTCGGCGGCCGGCGCGACATCATGGCGCATCTGGCGCCGCTGGGCGGCGTGTACCAGGCAGGCACGCTATCGGGGAACCCTGTAGCGGTAGCCGCGGGCCTCGCCACCCTGAAAGTGATACAGGAAGAAGGCTTTCATCAAAGGCTAGGCGAACGCACCGCACAACTGGTTCAAGGCCTGACGCACGAGGCGAAGGCCGCCGGCGTGCCGTTTTGCGCGGACAGTATCGGCGGCATGTTCGGCCTTTATTTCAGCGAGCGGGTGCCGCGTCGCTTCAGCGAAGTCTCGGCCTGCAATATCGGTCAATTCAACGCATTTTTTCACGCGATGCTGGACGCGGGCGTCTACTTCGCGCCGTCCGCCTATGAAGCCGGTTTTGTCTCCAGCGCGCATGACGACGCGGTCATCGCGGCGACGCTGGCCGCGGCGCGACAGGCATTCGGCGCATTGGAGCACTAATCGAGCGCGCTGGTGTCTTATTAAGCGGCGGCTTACGCGTTCTTAAGCAGCGGCTTACGCGTTTTATCAAGCAGCAGCCTAACGCTGCTGCACAGCTCCAACGGATAACGATGTTCTCAGACACCGATTTCACCTACATGCAGCGTGCGCTTGAGCTCGCCGCGCTCGGTCTATACACCACCGCGCCGAACCCACGAGTCGGCTGCGTGCTAGTCAAAGACGGGCAAGTCATCGGTGAAGGCTATACGCAACCAGCCGGCCAGGATCACGCCGAAGTGCGGGCGCTCAAAGACGCCCGCGCGCGCGGCAATGATCCACGTGGTGCCACCGCCTATGTTTCGCTCGAACCGTGCAGCCACTTCGGGCGCACGCCCCCCTGCGCCAACGCGCTGATCGAAGCCGGCATGAGCCGCGTGATTGCGGCCATGGAAGACCCGAACCCGAGCGTATCGGGCCGTGGCTTGACCATGCTGCGCAATGCCGGCATCGACGTACGTTGTGGCCTGCTGGAAAAAGAAGCCTACGAACTCAACATCGGCTTTGTCTCCCGCATGACGCGCGCGCGGCCCTGGGTACGGATGAAAATCGCCGCCAGCCTCGATAGCCGCACGGCGCTGCCCAGCGGCGAGAGCCAATGGATCACCGGCCCCGCCGCCCGCGCCGACGGCCACGCTTGGCGCGCTCGTGCTTGCGCGATCCTGACCGGCATCGGCACCGTGCGCGAAGACAACCCGCGCATGACCGTACGCGACGTAGAGACACCGCGTCAGCCGCTACGCGTGCTGGTCGACAGCCGGCTCGGCCTGTCGCCGGACGCGCGTCTGCTGGAAGGCGAACCGATCTTGATCGTGTGCGCCACGCTCGATGCCGAGCTCGAAGAAAAAGCCGAGATTTTGCGCGCGCGCGGTGCCGAAGTGGTTGCGCTGCCCAACCCGGACGGCAAGGTCGATCTGCCCGCGCTGATGAAGTTGCTCGGCCAGCGCGGCATCAACGAATTGCATGTCGAAGCAGGCTACAAGCTCAACGGCTCGCTGATACGCGAAGGCTGCGTCGATGAAGTGTTGATGTATATCGCACCGATGCTGCTGGGCGATGGTCCGCTTGCCGGGCCGGGCATGTTTGGACTGCCCGCGCCGGCAAGCCTGGCCGAAAGCACGCAACTGAATTTCCACACGGTGGAGCGCATCGGTGACGACTTGCGCATTCTGGCGCGCTTCGGCGCCGCGCCGCCGGCGGTCGAAGCGGCTCCACCGCAGTAGTAAAGTGGATGACAAACGCGGCGGGGCTCGCATGGACACCGCGATCGCCACGCCAATGCGGCGACTCTTTTTTGTAGCGAAGGAAAACGAATATGTTTACTGGCATCGTAGCGGCGGTTGGCCGTATCGAAACCATCACGGCACTGGGCTCCGAACCTGAAGCCGGCGTGCGTCTTACGATCGAAGCAGCCCATCTCGGGCTGGAGGATGTCGGGCTGGGCGACAGCATCGCTATCCAAGGCGCATGTATGACGGTGGTGGAGAAAACCAGCCATCAATTCGCAGTCGACGTGTCGCGCGAAAGTCTCAGCAAAACCGCCGGGCTCGACCAGCCGGGCGATGTCAATCTGGAGAAGGCGCTGCGCGCACACGACAGGCTGGGCGGCCATATCGTGTCGGGCCATGTCGACGGGTTGGGTACGGTCTCGCATTTCGCACCGGTTGGTGAATCGCATGAATTGCGAATTCTGGCGCCTCGGGAAATCGGTCGCTATCTGGCCTACAAAGGGTCCATTACGGTCAACGGCGTTAGCTTGACGGTGAACTCGGTGAGCGACCTCGCTGAAGGTTGCGAATTTTCGATCAACCTGATTCCGCATACGGTGGAAGTCACCACGCTGCATCATCTGCGTGCGGGGGTTAAGGTGAATCTGGAGATCGATTTGATTGCAAGGTATGTGGAGCGGATGCTCGCTACGTCTCAGAATGGCTATAAGTCGTTGAAATAATTTGGCTTGTCAAAAATCGACGGTTACTGTCGTCTCGCTAAGGCTACGAGCTGATAGTCGAGCGTCGCGTAGTAGCCGGCGAACCCGCTGCCGTCTCCCGCCGCTGGATCTCTCAGCGCGACCATCGCCGTACCACTGAGTCCGCCCACGCGCGGGGAAAGCCACGTCATCGCATCGCTCACGCAGGGCGTGATCTTCGACAGATTGATCAGATGCCAGTTCGAACACGCTTGAATCGAGATCATAAGGGGGCGCGTCGCTGTCTGCGCAAGAACTGTCGCAGCGGGAACGCCGCTTGCTCGACCCTGAACTCAGGATATGGCGAATGTCGGGGACACGGGTCCCCGCCGATCCGAATTTGCATCGAAACCCCTTGTCACCCCTGGAGCCGAACATGGGCAATAGCACGTTGGACCCCGATAACACCGCGTCGGCACAATCCCTGCCCGGGCACGACACTCGCGCCCTGGGCCCGAGCGATTCATCCGACAGCGGCAGTGACACCATCAATGCGCGGCAACGGGCGCTGGGCCCGCATGACGAAGTGGATCAGCATGCGCTCGAACAGGGCGAGGCGGAACTCGACAGTGACACCGACCGCCACGGGACCGGTGAGCGCGCCAGCGCTGACGGCGACTCGAACCTGCGACCGGATGGCGATGTGCTGCCTGACAGGATGGACGGCGAAGTAGGCCTGCATCAGTTGGACCTGGAGGCCGACGAGAGCGACGAATCCGACGACGGCGACGCCACCGGCGATATCGACGACGTCTAGCCCCGGCGACCTTGCTACGAGACGCGGCATAAATTACCGTTTCTCGCATTAGTTACAAGCGAGCGGGCTCCTCGAAAAGCGTGACGGGGGAATACCGATTATTTTACGACGGTGCTAGTAAATTTTCCGATCCTGATCGGGTCATCCACCTGATAGTTCAACGCAGGGGTAAACCAATATGCAATCAACCACGACTGAATGCTTCAAGCTCCCGGTCCGCTTCGGTATGGGCGGTGTACCGCTGGGCAATGAGTTCGGCATTATCACGGAAAAGGCCGCCCATGCCACACTCGAAGCGGCGTGGAGCGCGGGTGTCCGCTACTACGACACCTCGCCCTGGTATGGCCTCGGCCTGTGCGAACGCCGGTTCGGCAGCTTCCTGCACACCAAGGACCGGCGCGAGTTTACGATCTCGTCCAAAGTAGGAAAACTGCTCAAGGCGTCGCGACAGAATAACGCGAAGGAATATTTTCCCTTCACACCGTCTCCGAACGACGTGGCCTTCGACTACACGGCGGATGGCGTGAAGCGCTCAATTGAGGACAGCTTACAACGGCTCGGCCTGGATGCGCTCGATATGGTCTTCGTACATGACCTCTCACCAGACAATCCCTATCTCCCGTCGGCTTGGGAGGAGCAGTTCGAGATTGCGCGCAAGGGAGCTTTCCCTGCGCTCACCCGGATGCGTGAGGAAGGCATCATCAAGGGCTGGGGCCTCGGCGTGAACAGCCCGGAACCGATCATGAAGCTGCTGGAGGTCGCCGATGCGGATGTCTGCCTACTCGCCTCGCAATACTCGCTGATCGACCACGAGAATGCGCTGCACCACGTTTTCCCGGCCGCGCGCGCCAAGGGCGTTTCATTTGTGGTGGGTTCGTCGCTTAACGCTGGTTTCATCAGCGGCAGTCAGCGGTACAACTACGGCAAGGAAAACTACCAGATCCCTAAGTCGATCATCGAAAAGCGCGAAAAGCTGCGTGAGGTAGCTGGACGGCACGGGGTCGATCTTCGGGCGGCGGCGTTGCAATTCTCCTCGACACCCGATATCGCCGCGGCCCTGATTGTCGGCGCCGCCAGCGAGCAGCAGATTGTCGCTGACTACAGTTCCCTGCAGGTTAGGATTCCGGCGGACTTCTGGGCAGAATTGAAGCAGCGCAAACTCATCGAACAGGACGCGCCTGTTCCCGCCTGACAGGTTCAGGCGGCCCGCGCGACGCGAGGTCTATTCCGTAACTCTCATCGCAGACTTCCTTGATTCCGGCATGGACATGATGACGAAGCCGTTCGCGCTGGATGCCTTGGGCGCCAAGGCCCGCATGATGATTGAGCAACAGGCCGAGCGATGAATTCCAGCAACTGTCGTTAGTCCGATGCTGCAAGCCATGAGTCGATCAGTCGGATAACAGATGACGCTGAAGCGAGCACTCCGCGTTGAGCCGAGACTCGCTTCGGTTTCCACTTGCTTCAGCGGGCGCAGCGTCGCAAGGCATCCATTAGCGCGAGCGGATCATACGGCTTTCGCAGCGCAATTGCGTTGGGCAGCACCTGCCGCTGTTCCGGCGTCAGTACGAGGTCGTATCCGGTCAGGAAAATCACCTGCAGTTGCGGACGGCTCCGACATGCATCGATTGCCACATCGACGCCCGATTTTTCCGGCAGCCCGACATCGGCCAGCAGCACGTCGACCGGCTGTTCGCGCAGAATGCGCATCGCTTCAAGTTCGCCGTCGGCTTCAAATATTTGCAGTCCGAAGGACTGAAGCAATTCAGTGGTGCTCAGGCGCACCAGTTCATCGTCTTCGACGTAAAGAATCCGCAGACGATTGACGGCATCGGTGGCGTCAGGCGCATCGTCGGCTTGCGCGGCCTTACTTGCCTGATCCACAAGGTGGCGAACCTTAAGCGTCGCTTCATCGCCCAGCCCCCTGGCGAACGCACCAGCGCTCGCATCCCGCACACCAGAACCCGCAGAGGTCTCATCGAGGCTCTGGCGGCGCTGATTTCTCATTACATGGCGTACTTTTCGGGCCAGCGCCTCGTACGTGTACGGCTTGCTGAGCAATTCGATGCCCTCGTCGAGCCGGCCGGCGTGCACGATAGCATTGTCGGTATAGCCTGAGGTGAACAGCACCGCAATGAGGGGCAAGCGCTCGCGCGCCTTGCGGGCCAGCTCCGTGCTGCGCAGCGGCCCGGGCATCACCACATCGGTAAACAGCAGATGAATCGGCACGCCACTTTCCACGATCGCCAGGGCGCTCTGGGCGTCCTTGGCCTTGAGGACCGTGTAGCCGAGAGCGGTCAGCATCTCGACCACTGTGGAGCGCACGTCCTCGTCATCCTCAACCACCAGCACCGTTTCCGTACCGCCCTTGGCCGGGCCTGCGTCGACCTGCGTTTCGCGATCCTCCTCCTGGCGCACACGCGGTAGATAGAGGCGCACCGTCGTCCCGTGACCGGGCTCGCTGTAGATCTTGACGTGGCCGCCAGACTGTTTGACGAAGCCGTACACCATGCTCAATCCCAGACCCGTACCCTGGCCTTCCGCTTTGGTGGTGAAAAACGGTTCAAAGGCGCGGTCGCGCACCTCGGGCGGCATGCCAGAGCCGGTATCGGTAAGCGCCACCATCACATATTGGCCTGGCGTCACATCGGCATTGCGCTGCGCATAGGCGTCGTCGAGCGAGGCGTTGCCCGCCTCCATTGTGAGCTTGCCGTGGCCGCGCATCGCGTCGCGTGCGTTGATCGCCAGATTAAGCAGCGCGTTTTCGACCTGAAACGGATCGACGAGCGTATTCCACAGGCCGCCGGAGACCACCGTCTCCATCTCAATGCCGTCGCCGAGCGCGCGGCGGAACATATCGTCCAGCCCGCGAATAAAGCGACCGAGATTGACGACCTTCGGCGCGAGCGGCTGACGCCGGCCGAACGCCAGCAACTGCGAAGCGAGGTTGGCGCCGCGCGCCACGCCTGCCAGCGCGTGGCGCACGCGCTGCTCGGCTTTGTCGGAACCGGCCACCTCTTTTGCAAGCAGTTGAAGATTTCCGCCGATCACCTGCAGCAGGTTGTTGAAATCGTGCGCTACGCCGCCGGTTAGCTTGCCGATCGACTCCATCTTCTGCGCCATGCGTAGCGCTTCTTCGGCATGATGCAAGGCTTCGGCGGTTTCCTTGTCGGCGGTGAAATCGCGCCCCACGCCGTGGATGCGGTCCGACGCCGTATCGAGCGAGAGGGTCCACGACACCCAGCGCCACGTATCGTCGATGCGCTTCAAGCGGTTTTTATAGCGCACCGGCATGCCGGTGAGCCGCAAGCGCTCCAGGTGTTCGGTGACGGTGGCGGCATCGTCGGGGTGAACCAGTTGCATGTAATCGTGCGACAGCAGCCAATGCAGCGGATAGCCGAGCGTACCTTGCCACGATGGACTGATGCGCTGCAGCGTGCCATCAAAACCGGCCACCACCAGCAGATCCTCGCTCAGCTCCCACAGCCGGTCGCGATCGGCGAGGGCCTCGCTCACGCGGCGCTCCAGCGTCTCGTTCAGCTCGTGCAGGGCCTCCTCGGCCCTGGTGCGCTCGACGATTTCCGTTTGCGCGGCCTGATACAGCCGCGCGTTGTCGATGGCGATGGCGGCCTGCGCCGCGATGCCCACGACGATGCGTTCGGCCCGAGCACCAAATACCCCCGCTTCTGGATGACCGAACAGCAAACCGCCGAGCACTTCGCCCGTGCGCGAGATCACCGGCGCGGCGAGGTAGCTGCGTACCGTCAGATGGCCGGGCGGCATGCCGTGAAAGGGGGCGTTCCTGCCGTAACGCGGATCCTGCGTCACATCGTCGACGCGGACTATGCCCTCGCCCTTGAAGGTGGTCGCGAACAGCGCGGTGTTGCGCGGCATCGGCAAACGCGCGAACGCTTCTTTCGGCGCGCCGGAGAGCGAGTACAGCATGTAGCCGTCGCCATTATCCGGCTGCATGTTATAGAAAAAAGAGCCAAACGCGGCGCCTGTCAGTTCCGTTGCAGCGTCGGTCACCACCTGTACGGCACGGCTCAGGTCGAGTTCCGCGGCCACTGTCTTACCGACGCGGTTAAGGATTTCCAGCGTGCGCGACTCTTCACGCAGATTGCGCTCGGTTTCCCGCCTCAGCCGGGCCAGTTGCAGATTGCCGCTCACCCGCGCCAGCAGTTCCCGCGCCGAGAACGGCTTGGTCAGATAGTCGTCAGCGCCGGACTCGAGGCCGCCTACGCGCGCCTCTTCCCCCGCACGCGCTGAAAGCAGCAGCACCGGCGTTTCGCGCAAGGCGGGGTCGCCGCGCAGTTCGCGCAACAGACCGAAGCCGTCGAGCCGCGGCATCATCACATCTGAGACGATCAGATCAGGGGCACTCGCCCGCACCATCTCCAATGCCTCCTGCCCGTCAATGGCGACCGTGACCTCATGCCCCGCCTGGCTCAGAATGCGGCGCATGTAGTCGCGCAGATCGGCGTTGTCGTCAACCACCAGCAGCCGCCCGGCGACGTGTCCGGCAGGCAGGGCCGCCGGCGCTTCGGCCAGGTCCTGCAGGGACTGCGTATCGTCCACCTCGACGTCGGAAAGGGCGGGCGACGCGGGAATCCAGCGCCGCGCGACATCGACATACGCAAGGGCGTGCCGGCTCAGCGCGGCCGGTGCGGAAACCGCGAGTTCCGGCGCGGCGACGAGTCCAGTGGGGCACGGCAACACGACGGTAAAGCAGCTGCCGGCGCTGGGCACGCTGTCAACCCGGATCGTACCGCCGTGCAGCTTGACCAGTTCCTGCACCATCGCAAGGCCAATGCCGCTGCCCTCGACCGAGCGCCCCGCCGACCCGGCCACCCGGTGAAACCGTTCGAAAAGCCGCGGAATTTCATCGGGCGCAATCCCGATGCCCGAGTCCGCCACGCTCATCTCGATGCTGCCGTCTTCCGCCTGCCGCACCGCCACCTTGATCGCGCCGGAGAACGTGAACTTGAACGCGTTCGACAGCAGATTCATCACGACCTTTTCCCACATGTCGTGATCGATCGCTGCAATGACCGGCACGGGTCCGCAGTCCACCTCCAGTTGCAGCCCGACTGTCTCGATGGCAGAGCGAAACAGCGAGGCGAGCTCGGCGGTGAAGGCGGCGATATCGGTCGGCTGGGGACTGATCTGAAACCGCCCGGCTTCAATGCGCGAAAAGTCGAGCAGTGCGTTGACCAGCTTCAGGAGCCGCAGGCCGTTGCGATGCGTGATCTCGATCAGGTTGCGATCGGCATCGCTGGTCGCACCGGGCTTGGCGAGCAGCTCTTCGAGCGGACCCAGCATCAAGGTCAGCGGGGTGCGAAATTCGTGGCTGATGTTCGAGAAAAAGGTGGTCTTGGCGCGGTCGATTTCAGCGAGCGCTTCGGCGCGCCGCCGCTCCTGCTCATACGCATGGGCGTAACCGATGGCCGCGCCGATCTGCCCTGCTACCAGATTGAGGAAAGCCCGATAGCTGTCGTCGAGCAGCCGGCATGGATTGAGCGCGACGACCAGTACGGCCGCCCGCGCAGTCTCGCCGCCGGGTGCGATGGGCAGCACGACCGCCTGAGCCGGTTCGCGGCTCCAGGGGCCGCTGGGCAGCCCCGGCCCGAAGCGTTGCGCCAGATCGCTCACGACCGCCGGGCGTTGCGTACGCAGCACTTGCGCCAACGGCCAGCCTGCAGCGTCGCTTGCGTGCATCGACTCGGGGGCCGCGCGATGGCCGGGCTCGATGCCACTGGCGCCGGCCAGCGTGAGGTTCGCGCCCCCCGGTTCGGCCACGTACAACAGGGCAAACGGGATATCGCGCGGATCGGTCTGTAACGCGCGTACGCCAAGTTCGCAGGCATCGCGCCACAACCGCGCATCCGCAGTCGAGGCTGCCAGTTCGCGCAATAGCATCAGTTGACGCTCGCCGACGACTCGTGCGGTATCGTCGCTGTTTGCGCAGATGATGCCGCCGGCACTGCCGTCGTCGTTGGGGATCGGGCTATACGAGAAAGTGTAGTAAGTCTCCTCGGGAAAGCCGTTGCGCTCCATGATCAGCAGCTTCTGTTCGACGAAGGTGCCTTCTTCGCCCGTCAATGCAGGGGCGAGCAGGGGCGCGATGTCGCTCCAAATTTCATGCCATACCACCTTGGTCGGTTGACCGAGCGAGACCGGATGCTTGCCGCCGATAATCGACTTGTAGGGGTCGTTGTAGAAGAACAGCAGCTCCGGTCCCCAGCCAATCCAGATCGGCTGGCGCGACGTGAGCATGATGCGGATCGCGGTCTTCAGGCCTTGCGGCCAATTCCCCGGCGCGCCGATCGACGTCGAGCCCCAGTCGTGTGCGCGTATCAGCGCGCCCATTTCGCCGCCGCCGCTCAGGAAGGTCGTATTCAAACTGACGCGCAACGCGTCTGCCGTTTGTCTATCCGGCTTCATTAGCGCAAGCTCCTCGGCACAGTTGTCGTGTTGAAGTGGCGGAGGTTCACAAAACCCCAGCAGACGGGCGCTGCGGCAGTTCAAGGCGAGCCGGCCACTTTCGCAACATTCTCGCATGCGCAACGCTGGCGCAAGTAGGGGAATGCTTTTCAAAAGCGTTTTATCCTTGGCGAGCCGAGGGACAAATTTTCTCCAAAATATACTTAACTTATTGATTTTAAAAATAAATTAAGACTGTGACGGCCGGCCGAACGTCTAGAAGCCTCGCCAATGCATGTAATCCGATGCCGCATGGGCTGGAAAAGATGGGCTACCTGCTGTCGCGACGGGAACGATCCGGAAGCCGAGCGCGGCGGGTCTATGAATCACGACTGAAGAGCGAGTGGCGCTCTGCGCAGCCATCCGTTCCCGTCTATCAACGTCTCGCTACAGGCACCATCGCGCGACGGTATTTCTGACGGTGTACGAACGACTTTTCGCAACCTCGCCTATGTGGGACGCGGCTTTGCAGCCAGACTCAACATAATTGCGCGGTATGTGGAGCGGATGCTCGCTACGTCTCAGGATGGCTATAAGTCGTTGAAATAATTTTGTTTTTAAAAACTTGGTGAGTACTGTCGTCTCGCTAAGGCTCACTGTAGCGCTGATTATCGGCCAGCTTCTGCCGCTCACGCGAGGCATGAGACCGGCCGCTCATATGGATATACATGCGACGTCGCCTGATGTTCCCGAGACCTTCATTCGTCGGCCGGTGCGGTCGCGAATCGAGGACAAGCCGATTGGCGCTGTGACATGGATGTCCAGTTGCGTTTGCTAGCGCTGGCTTCAGAAGTTCACCGGTCGAGTGGACAAATACATGATGCGCCTAACTTTTCCCGACCGTCTCGACAAAATCTGGGCCGCTCGTCGCTACGCCAGTTGCCAACAGCACCGCGAATTGGTCAGCCGATAGCGGCAGACTAAAAAAATAGCCTTGCCCTTCCTCGCACTGTTGCGTTTTCAAGAAGGCCAGTTGCGTGAATTTCTCCACGCCTTCCGCGACCACCTGCTGCTTGAGGCTAGTGGCCATCGCGATGACGGCGGTGACGATGATGCCGCTTCCCTCTGAAGAGCCAATGCTGCGCACGAACGAACGATCGATCTTGAGGACGTCGATTGGAAATTGATTGAGGTAACTCAAACTCGAATAGCCGGTCCCAAAATCATCCACGGCTAATTGCACACCCATACCTTTAAGCTGCTCCAGCACGGCTTTGCTGGCCTGCGCATCGCGCATCAATGCGCTTTCGCTAATTTCAAGCTGCAGGCGGCTCGCTTCGAGACCGGTTTCGTTTAAGGTCGATCGCACGCCCTCGACAAAATCCGGACTTCGAAATTCAAGCTCTGAAACGTTGACCGCCATCGACGCGATCCACAAGCCACCGCGCTCCCAGCGCTTGACTTGAGCGCAGGCTTCCCTCAATACCCAGCGGCCTATCGGCACGATCAAACCGCAGGACTCGGCGACGGGCACGAAGCGACCCGGCAGCAGCATGCCTCGTTGAGGGTGCATCCAACGCACTAGCGCTTCGGCGCCCGTAATCGTGCCGCTCGCGAGGTTCACCTTGGGCTGGTAGTGCAGGATGAACTCGTCGTGCTCCAACGCGTGTCGCAAATGGGCTTCGATGACTTGCCGCTCCACCGCGCGCACGTTCATGTCGGCCTCGAAGAACTGGTAGTTATTCCGGCCGCTCTCCTTGGCATGGTACATCGCGGTATCGGCGTTCTTGATCAGAGTTTCGAAGTTCTTAGCATCAGCCGGGTACACACTGATTCCGATACTCGGTGTCACATGCAATTCATGCTCGTCGATCGTATGCGACAGACTCAGTGCGGTGAGTATCCGTTCAGCGGTAAGGGCAGCATTGCCACCATCTTTTTCCTCGGGCAACAGCAGGATAAATTCGTCTCCACCTTGCCGGCTCACCGTGTCCGAACCGCGTACGCATTCGCGCAAACGTTGGGCCACAGAGCGCAGCAATTTATCGCCGACCATGTGGCCGAGCGTATCGTTGATCAGTTTGAAATTGTCGAGATCCAGAAAGAGCACAGCCAGTTGGGTGTCGTCCCGCTGCGCCACCGCAATCGCATGGGCGATGCGGTCGTTGAGCAAAGTGCGGTTCGGCAAGCCGGTGAGAGAATCATGTTGAGCCAGATGCGTCATCTTCACGGCCGTCGCTTGTGCTCCGGTGATATCGTGAAAGATCACCACCGCGCCGGTGATTTCCCCGTTTGCGTCGTGAATAGGCGCCGCGGAATCCTCGATCGCCACAGTGCTACCGTCTCGTCGTATCAATATCGTTCCGGCCGGTATGGCCATAGGTGTATCTTTGTGCAGAATCATTTCGATCGGATTGCGGGCGGGCGCGAGAGTTCTGCTGTCGACGATTTGCATGACCTCGCCGATCTTGTTGCCGCGCGCTTCTTCCTTGGACCATCCGGTCATGTTCTCGGCGGCAAGGTTGAGGTAGTCGATGTTACCCAGCAAGTCGGTACCGATGACCGCGTCACTGATCGAGTTCAGCGTAATTTCCGCGCGCGCTTTCTCCGATGTGAGGGTTTGCTCGACCGCCTTACGCTGAATGATATTGCGCAGCGACTGCGGTACTAGATAGCTGTCGAAGTGGCCTTTAGATAAATAGCCCTGCGAACCGCGTTGCACCGCTTCAATTGCCAGCGCTTCGTCGTCCATGGGGCTGAGCGTCATGATTGGCGTCTGGGGTGCGACAGCGAATAGCTGGTCAAATGTGGCTATGCCCTGGCTATCGGGTAAGGACAGATCCGCCATGACGACATCGATACCGCCGGCACGCAAGCGCTCGGCGCCATCCGCGAGCCGCGTCACCCATTCGATGGCAAACGGGCCGTCGTGCGCATTCGCAAGCACGCCTCTCAACACCGCAGCATCCGATGCGTCGTTCGTAATGATCAGAACTCTATTCACCATAGTGCGTGCATCCATGTAGGCAGTTCCTTCATGTCAGGTTGACTTGTGCCGAATGGCAGAAACGGCAGCAATGGACGGTTGGCGACTCCCGACTTCATTGGACTTTCTAGCCGGTTATGCGCAATCGGATGAAGCATCGGTCATGACGTTTCGGATACGTCAGGCAAGCGCCCGGCGCCATGGATTAATTACGAGAAGCAGATCCAGAATATCGACGGGACCTCCGAGGAAGCATTGGTTTTTATTATCAGAAGATGGCCGGATCTCGTGAAACGAGTCAGTCAGACAGGGAAACAACCGTTTAATTCGTGGAGTTGATAATAAAGATTGTAAGTAATACTGTGTAAGTTCCAGAGGTATCAATTCTAAAAATGACTTAACCAATTTCGTCAAACCGGTAATCTTTACCGACTCGATTTTATTTCACCGGTGTACCATTTGTGGAGTAACGCCGACCGACTGCTCGTGATCACGTCGATAAGCTATTCAGGCCATCAACAATGGTCAATCCAAACTAGCGTCGATACGTTTCGAGGTGCCAGTCATGATGCACGATTTTTTATCCAACAACCGTATAGAACTGATAGACCGATGCAGGGCCAAGGTTGCCGAAAGGCTCGCGCGTGCGGCTACGGTCCGACAACTTCAAACGGGCGTACCGCTATTCCTGGATCAGCTTATTCGGACGCTGCGAATTGAACAGACTAGTCAGCCCATGAATAGTCGCAAGATCTCCGGCCCCGCGAGCGGCGCACCGGCTTTATCGGAGATTGGAGTAACGGCAGCACGACATGGAAAGGAACTTTTAGGCTTGGGATTTACCCTGGAGCAGGTCGTCCATGACTACGGTGATCTGTGCCAAGCGATTACGGACCTCGCGCACGAGCGTGATGCGCCGTTCAAAATCGACGAATTTCGAACTCTCAACCGCTGCCTGGATAATGCAATCGCCGAAGCGGTCACGGAATTCAGCTATCAGCGCGACTTCGCTGTGGCCGATAAGCAGGCCCTAGAAATGAACGAACGGCTCGGTTTCTTTGCGCACGAATTACGCAACTTCCTCGGAACGGCCACTCTCGCCTTCACCGCCGCCAAGGTCGGAAATTTGAATCTGGCAGGAGCAACGGGCTCGGTGCTGGAACGCAGTTTGGTGGGATTACGCAATCTGATCGATCGCTCATTAGCGGAGGTCAGGATCACAGCCGGCCCTACCGCGCAACGCCGAGTATTTTCAGCGGCTCAATTTGTCGCCGAAGTCCGGCATTCCGCCACCCTCGAGGCCGAGATACATGGGTGCCTGTTCATTGTTTCGGCTGTCGATCCATTGTTGGCTATCGCGGGAGACTGGGATCTGCTTTTCTCCGCAATCGGAAATCTGCTGCAAAACGCTTTCAAATTCACGCACCTCCATACGGAAGTGAGCTTGGATGTTTATGCCAGCGGCGACCGGATCCTGATGGATGTCAAGGATAACTGCGGCGGTCTGCCCCCCGGAACGGCCGAGAACATGTTCCTGCCGTTCGTACAGACAGGCAGCGATAGAAGTGGCCTAGGACTTGGACTATCAATCGCTCGGCGTAGCGTCGAAGCGAACGATGGGGTGCTGAGCGTGCGCGACGTTCCGCGCGTAGGCTGCGTCTTTACGATTAGTCTTCCCCGGCACGTAGTGCCCGGAGGGTAACCGCGCTGCCCTGCAGACCGTCAAGACGAGTCTCGACCTCATGACCTTCGCCCGTGAGCAGAATAGCCAACGCTTCGCTCTCTACCTACTTCACGTTCCCCGAATGTCGTCGTTGATTTAAATCCCTGATCGGTAGGCGAAGGTGGAACCCCAACGACCATTTTTTTTACGTGATGCGCGCTTATTCGGTATCTGGTTGGAATAAGTACGAAAGTTCACTGGGTCACGAACTACATTCTGGTAGTAGGGACTACTTAGTGTGTTACCGTGGATTTCACGCCCTTGACTATTTCGGGCTATCTACCAGACATGCGCGAAGTCGCGGTATACGCGCACACCGGGCTTCAACTCAATAAGTTGCCGGCGTATTGACCCACAAGATTTTGGCCACCACATCACCGGTATTGCGGTACCCATGCGGCGTGTCGCTGCTGAAGGTAAAGGCGTCCCCGGTCGCGAGCGTGTAGCAGACGTCGCGCAGCGTCAGCTCAACAGTGCCTTCGAGCACATAGCCGACCTCTTCCCCCACATGTTCGATCTGTCCGTCGCTACCCTGCCCCGGTTCGATGATATGGATATTGGCCTGCAACAGCGCGTTACTGCTCGGCAACAACACGCGCTCCAGCGCAACCCCGCCGCTGCGGATCACCGGCCGCTCGCCCTTGCGCATGATCGGCCCGGTCGGAGTAGACGGCGAAGTGAGCGCCGCGATATTGGTGTCCAATGCCATCGCCAGCCGGTGCAACGTAGCGAGCGACGGCATCGCAATACCATTCTCGATCTTCGAAATCAGGCTTTCCGAGCACTGCGCCTTGTGCGCCAATTGCAACAGCGTCAGTCGGGCCATCCGCCGCGCATGACGCAGATGTTGGCCGAGCACCGCCTGCGGCGAGTTCGCGCCGTCAGCCTCTTGGATTGTTTCGGGCTGCTTGGGAGGTGGAGTTTGCAAGGTCAAGAGTTCCCGCAGGCACGCGCGCTCATCGGTTCGCCAGTTCGGTCACGGCGTACGCGAGGGCTTGCGCACCCAGATAGAGTTGGTGGGGATCGGTATATTCAGCCGCATTATGACTGACGCCGTCTCGGCTCGGCACGAAGATCATCGCGGTCGGGCACAAATCGGCGAGATACATCGCGTCATGAAATGCGCCCGAAGTGAGGCGCAACGGCGGCAATGCGTCGGCGCGATGGGCCGCGCGTGCGCAAGCGCGCTCGATCAAATCGGTCATCTCGGCAGGAAAACGAGTCGGTGCTCGGGTAAAGAGATTCTCCACCGAGATGGAACCGGCCCATACGGCATCAAGCACCTCGATTTCATCATGCAGCGTACGCTCGAATTTCTCCAACACCGCTTCGTCCACGCAGCGCACGTCGATCGTAAACTCGACGTCGCCCGGAATGGTGTTGATCGAATTTGGCCTCACGCGCCAGCGCCCCAACGTCAAGCGCAGACCTTGCGTGAGCGCAGCCGCGCCTTCCTCATACAGGCGCGCCGCCAGCGAGACCGCAGCCTGCATCGCATCGCGGCGCACTTCCATCGGTGTCGTGCCGGCATGCGCAGCGGCACCCACCAGCGTAACGCTGAACCAACGTACGCTCTGTATACCCGTCACCACGCCCAGCGGTACGCCCGCGGCTTCAAGCACCGGCCCCTGTTCGATATGCAGTTCGACACAGCTGTCTACCGGCTGACCCAGTTCGCGTCGCGTCACATCGGAAGACACTGCGAGCGCCGCATCGAGTGCCTCACCGAATGTCACGCCATCGGCATCGCGCGACGTGCGATAAGCCGCCAGCCGTCCGGGCTCGGCGAACGCGCTCGAACCCATCGCACCGGGGCCGAAGCGCGAGCCTTCCTCGTTGGTCCAGATCACCACCTCGACGGGGCGTTTGGTCGCGATGCCGGCATCGTTGAGCGCACGCATCACTTCGAATCCGGCAAGCACACCATAGGCGCCATCCAGCTTGCCGCCCACCGGCTGTGTGTCGATATGGCTGCCGGTCAACACCGGCGGCAATTCGGTCTGTCCGGCCCTGCGAAAAAACAGGTTGCCGCAATCGTCGATCGACACTGTGCAGCCCAAGGCAGCCGCCTGATCGATCAGGTAGCGCCTGGCCTCGATATCGATCGCGGTGAGGGTCTCGCGCGCCACCCCGCCATCGCTGCGCCCACCAAAGCCTGCGAGCGCTGCCACCGCCGCGTTCAGCCGCGCCGAATCGACCGCGTCTTGCGCTTGTTCCGCGCTGCCGGCGGTATTCGTATGCTGGTTCATTGCTTGTGTTCCTGGCGGGTCATGTCGAGCATGCCCGCTATCGGTTACGGTTAACACGCGCCTAGCGCACGCTCCAGTTGTGCTGCGACTGCCAATGCCTGTCCGTCGCCCCAGCGCGGACCAATCACGGTCACACCTATCGGTAAGCCGCTCGGACCGCTGCCCACCGGCACGCCGACACACGGGTTGCCCAGCAGCGTCCACATCCGGCTGAAGATCGGGTCGCCGGTCGACGCCAAGCCGGCCGGTGCCTCGCACGGCGCGCTCGGTGCCAGCAGCACATCGAAGCGCTCGAAGAGGCTCGCGAGTGCGGCCCGACCGTGCTGCGCCACCCGTTGCTGGCGCGCATATTCGGCACCGCTCACAGCGAGACCTGCGGCCAGCACTGCGCGAAACGGTTCGCTCAGTTGCTCGGGTTGCTCATGCAGTTCCGGCACGAATGCCGCAGCAGCCTCGTAGCTCATGATCTGTATCTGTGCCCCGGCAAGACCGGCTGCCGCCGCGTCGAACTGCGCGTCCGCCAGTACTGCGCCGGCAGCTTCGAGCAGGCGCCCGGCCCGCGCCAATGCCGCGCGACTGGCATCCGTGGTTTGCGCCCAATGCGGCGTCATGCAGATACCGATACGCAACGGCGCGCGCCCGGCAGCATCGAGCGCGCCGAATTCCCAGCGCGCCAACGTGCCCACGAAGAACGCGGCATCATCGACGCTGCGGGCCAGCACGCCTATCGTGTCCAGGCTCGGCGAAAGCGACTTGACGCCCGCCGTCGGCAAGGTGCCGAAGGTCGGCTTGTAGCCGACGATGCCACAATAGGACGCGGGCCGGATGATGGAAGCCGCGGTCTGCGTGCCGAAGGCCACCGGCACCATGCCCGCCGCCACCGCGGCTGCCGATCCGCTGGAAGAACCACCGGGGGTATGCGGCGTAGAGGCATTGGGTGAGCGCGGGTTCACGGTCGCCCCCGGCTTGAAAGTCGCGAATTCGGTCGTAACCGTTTTGCCCAGCACGATGCCGCCCGCGGCGCGCACTGCTGCCACCGCGGCCGCGTCCGTCTCGGGTCGATGCTTTGCATAAATGGGCGAGCCGTAGGTCGTCGGCATATCCGCCGTATCCATCAGGTCCTTGACGCCGACCGGCACGCCGGCGAGTTCGCCCTTGGCGCCGCCGTGTGCATCCAACTGCCGCGCTTGTGCGAGTGCGGCGGCCGCGTCGAAGTACTCCCACGCATGCAGATCGCCATCCAGCGCCTGCACGCGCTCCACATAGGCGCGTGTCACCGCTTCGGCGCTCAATGCGCCCTGCGCCACCTGCCGCGCGATCTCACGTAGGCTCAAAGCCAGCACTTCGTTCATTTGATTCTCCTGTCAGGCAAAGTACGCCGCATGGACTTCATCGTTAGCGGCCAGTTCGGCGGCGCTGCCCGCCACCACCACGCGCCCCTGCGAGAGCACATAGCCGTAGTGGGCAATCGCCAGCGTCTGGCGTGCATTCTGCTCCACCAGCAGCACCGTGATACCGAGTGCGTTGATATTCTCGATAACCTTGAAATTCTCTTTGACAAACAGCGGCGACAGGCCCAGCGACGGTTCGTCGATCACCAACAAGCGCGGCGCGGCCATCAGGCCACGCCCGATCGACACCATGGCCTGTTCGCCGCCCGACATGGTGCCGGCCAGTTGCCCCGCACGCTCCTTGAGGCGCGGGAAAGTGTCGTACACGCGCGCCAGCCGCTCGCGCACCAGCGCTCCATCTTTCTCCAAGTAAGCGCCCAGCGCAAGGTTCTCGGCCACGCTCATGCGCGGGAACACCTTGCGTCCTTCGGGGATGCAGGCAATACCCTGTGTGATGATCTTATGGGTCTTTTGTCCCGCGATATCGGTGCCGTTCCACAGCACCCGGCCGGCGCGCGGCGGCGTCAAGCCCAGGATGGCGCGGATCAGCGTGGTCTTGCCCGCGCCGTTCGCACCGAGGATGCAGGTGATCTTGCCCGGCTGCACGTCGATCGAGACATCGTGCAACACGTCGACCTTGTCGTAGCCGGTACGCAAATTCCGGATTTCGAGCCCGCTCATGCCGCCTCTCCAAGATAGGCCGTCTGCACGACCGGGTCCGCCGTGATCTCGGCATACGTTCCATCGGCAATCTTCTTGCCGTAGCTGAACACGATGCAGCGCTCGGTAATGCGCTCTATCACATTCATTTCATGCTCGATCAGCACCACGCTCAGCTTGGGCAACTTGCCTCGCACCTCGAGTATGTCGTCCATCAAGGCATGTGTCTCGTCGTGCGTCATCCCGGCAGACGGCTCGTCAAGCAGCAGCAGACGCGGACTGCTCATCAGCGCACGACAGACTTCGATGCGGCGCCGGTCTATCATCGAGAAGGTCCCGACGGGTTCGAACAAGCGCTCAAGCAGCGGCGGGCTGAAGATCGCCAGCAACTGCCGCACCTGTTCCAGCGCGCGTTCATATTCGGCGCGAAATGCCGCGCGCCTGAACACGTTGAAGAACAAACCGTGCTGCAAGTGCTGGTAATTGCCGATCACGATGTTGTCGAACACCGTGAGCGGCAGCGACAAGCGCGAGCGCTGGAAGGTGCGCGCCACGCCGCTGCGGTAAATTTCCTGCGGGCTGAGTCCGGTGATCGGTCGACCGTTGAAACGGATCGTGCCGGCGCTCGCCTTGTAAATGCCGGTCAGCACGTTGAAGAAGGTCGTCTTGCCCGAGCCGTTGGGTCCGAGCAGACCCAACACTTCGCCTTCGTGCACTTCGAGCGAGAGATTGTCGAGCGCGGTCAGGCCGCCGAAACGCATCGTCAATGCGTCGACTTCGACCAGCGGTGGCTGTGCGTTCATCGTGACGCCCCCTTGCCGAAGAACAGCCGCGTCGTGCGCGGCAACAAGCCATCAGGGCGGAACAGCAAGATGGCGAGCACGACCACCGCATAGAACAGGAAGCGGTACTCCTGGATAAATTGCAATTTCTGCGGCAGCACCAGCACGATGAACGCGGCCGGCACCAGGCCGACCGGATTGCCCAGGCCGCCCAGCACAACGATGGACACCAGCAACAGCGAATCGCTGAAGGCGAAGTTATCAGGTGCGACAAAGCCGGTCATCATGCCGTAGACGCTCCCCGCAATGCCCGCGAGAAAATTGCCCAGCATGAAGGCCACCACTTTCCAGCGCGCGATATGAATGCCGAAGGTCGCAGCCGCGGTTTCGTCGGTGCGCACCACGTCCATGCTCAGGCCGATCCAGGAGCGCTCCAGCGTTTTCACCAACACGAACGCCGCGCCGCAAATCGCGAGGCTCAGCAAGGCATAAGGCACATAAAACGACACGTCCTGGTCGAACAGTTCGAAGCCGTCGTTGAAGGCGAAACCGAACATCGAGATGCCGGGCAGGCGCAGACCTTGCGGGCCACCCAGCACATCGTTGACTTCCACGAACGTGCGAAACAGGATGCCGAATGCGATGGTCACGAGTGCCGCGTAATGACCGCGCGTACGCAGCACCGGCAGAATCAGGATCGACCCGATCGCCGCGGACACGATACCGGACAGCACGATAAGCAGCAGATGCGGGATGGCCGTATGCGCAGCCAGCACGGCAATCGTGTAGCTGCCGATACCGAAAAATGCCGCGCCGGCAAAGTTCGCCACGCCAACATACCCGAACTGCAGCGTCAGGCCCAGGCAAGCAGTCGTGAAAAGCATCACGGTGCACAGCATCAGCAGCACATAGTGCGTGTCGTAAAACGCCGCGATCAGCGCGAGTGTCCCGAGCAGCGCGCACCACGGACCGACGCGCGGATTGTGCAGCGCGGCCGCTTCGATGCGCCGGTTCACACCGAGCCGTTTGGCCAGCGGCACCAGCACGGCGGCCAGCACCAGCAGGACGCCGACCTGGAACTGCGATTGGGCATACAGGAATGCCCAGACATACACGGTCAACCCAACGGCCAGCGCAATCTGGAGCGCCGCGCCATGGCGACGGCCAGGGGCGAGTGAAGTGATAGTGGTCATACGCGTTCGCTCGCTCGTTCGGCGATCAGGCCGGTCGGTTTCCACGCCATCAGGATGATGACCACCGCGAAGGCGAACACGTCCTTGTAGGCGCTGGGGATATCGGGAATCAAGGCCGGCAGCGCCGCGCTGCCCAGCACCTGCAGCGCGGCGAACAGGAAGCCGCCCAGGATCGCGCCATACACATTGCCCAGGCCACCCAGGATCGCCGCGGCAAAGCCGATCACGCCGAGCAGCAGCCCGACGTTGAAATTGATCTCGTTGTAGTACAGCCCGTTCATCACGCCTGCCAGCGCTGCCATGCCGGAACCGAGCGCGAATGTCACCAGCACCACGGCGCCGAAGTTGATGCCCATCAGCCGCGCCGTCTCACCGTCCTGCGCCACCGCGCGAATCGCCATGCCCAGGCGAGTGCGTGTGATCAGTAGGTGCAGCGACACGATCGCTGCCAGCCCGGCCAACAGCAAAATCAGGTTGTCCCAGCGCAGTGCAAAGCCGCCGAGATAGAATGACGAGGTCGGCAGCAATGCCGGAAAAGGCTTGGGATTGGCGCCGTCCGGATAGAACAAGCGTACGCATTCGCGCAGCACGGAACCCAGCATCAGCGTGGCCAATAGCGTATTGAGCGGCGGCGCCTTATGCAACGGCAAAATCAGGAAGTGGGCGATCGCCGCTCCGAGCAAACCGGTCACGATCACGGCACTCAATACCACCGCCACAAGTTGCAGCCACGGCGAGCTGATGCCGAGTGCGCTCACGCCCAGTGACGCCGCAAGACCTGCGAACGCGCCGACCATCAATACATCGCCATGCGAAAACTGGATCACATCCAACACGCCGAAAAACAGGGTGAATCCGACTGCCACCATGGCATAGATCATGCCGAGCATCAGCCCGTTGACCAGATATTGCCCCAACGCTTCCATCATTGTCCCGTCGAAAAAGAATTGCCGGTAGAGCACGCATGCACGGCATCATCGTCGCGCATGCGTCTCCTCTCTACCGTTTGCCAGTGTTGCGGCGCCCACGGCACCGCGAGACTTAAAGGCCCAGGTTAAAGACCCGCGAGCTTTTTCTGTCCCTTGGCGTAGACGCTGTCTTCCCAGATCACCCACTTGCCGTCCTGAACCACGTACTTGCTCACCAGCGGCACGACGTTTTGACGATGGTCATCGAACGTGACCTTGCCGATGATGGTGTCGACGTTCTGCGTGTGGTTCAGGGTGTCGCGTATCTTGTGACGGTTCGGACCGTCTTTCTCCACGGCGTCGATGATCAGGTTGGTCGCGGCGAACGCGAATGCACCGTAGGCCTCAGGCGGTTCGCTGTATTTCTGCGCTGCATATTGCGTCAAGAAATACGTGCCGCCCGGCAGCTTGTCGGTCGGTGCGCCTTCGAGGAACGAGAGCGAGCCTTCGGCCAGCGTTGCGCCGGCACCGTCGATATAGGCATCGGCCTTGATCCCGGAGGTACCTTCGAACTGCGCATCGATGCCGAGTTTTGCCATTTGCGTGCGGATGCGCACACCGATCGGCGTCAAGCCGCCGAAGTACACCACCTGCGGCTTCAGCTCCTTGATCTTGGTGAGCTCGGTGGTGAAATCTTGCTGATCGGCCGACACGCCGAAGTCGCCAAGAATATCGCCACCGTCTTTCTTCAGCGCTTCGCTGAAATATTTGTTGTGCCCATTGCCGTAATCGGTGGTGTCGTGAATGATCACGAATTTCTTGTAGCCGAGGCCGGTCATGAACTGTGCGGCCACCTGGCTCTGATTGATCATCGTGCCGTTGACGCGATGGATTTCCTTGTAGTCGTTGGCATACGTGACATCGGGCAGCACTGCACCCCACACCACAACCGGCAGGTTGAAGCGGTGGTACACGTCCACGGTCGCCATCGCCACCGCCGAGCAGAAGTGCGTGACACCGGCGACGATGCTGTTGTCGGAGGCGACCTGCGTGGCCACCTGCACGCCGATGTTGGGCTTGCATTCGTCATCGAGCGACACCAACTGATATTGGTATTTGCTCTTGGGATCCGCATTGCGCAGGCGCACCGCGAGGTCCGCCGAATCGCGACCACCCAGTCCGATCGCGGATACGCCGCCGGTCAGCGGGCCGATAAACGCGATTTTGACCACGTCTTTTGCTTGTGCTGCGCCGGCCAGCATCGATAGCCCGAGCACAGCGCACCCGACGGCTTTGAATAGTTTTTTCACACGCACTTCGGCTTCCCCTATTTCAAGTAATGGAACTGCATTCAAGTCTCTTTACTTAAAATAAAGCAACATGCATGCCAGTGGAATGTATGGAACAGTGCATCGCGGGCGCAGAGGCCGACAGAACGGGGCGTAGGGGAGATCGAGACCGCTGGATGTACCGAGGCGTAGACCCGCAGACCCGGCGTCGAGGCTGACGCGCAATGGTGCCGGCGCGGGCACTCGCACCATAAAGTGGAGTGCATGCACAGCAATGGTCACGATCCGACCTCTCAAGACAATGCCGGCTTGGTACCGGGCAAACGGAAGTAAAGATTGGCCGAACTCGGTCCTGCGAATAACTTCTTCAGTACCACGCCCCCGAACACCCAGGGTCGAAAAGTCACCCCACTGATTTCGTCATCGTCTATCAACGTCTCGCTACAACCACCGCGACATGGCGGTATTTCTGATGGAATACGAGCTACATTTCGTGCCCCCACGATGTGGGACTTGGCCTTCCAGTCTGATTCAACATAATTGCCTGGTATGTGGAGCGGATGCTCAGCGCGTCTCAGGACGTCCATAATCCATTGAAATAAAGTAGAGACAAGCCAAAACCGGAATCGGTCATGAATGGTCGCTTGCGATCCGTCCCGGGAAGTCTGCTTTGGAGACGCCACCTACCATCCGGCGTGAATCTCCTCCGAATGCCGACTTCCCTTTTCTTGATGTTCAAAGTGAGCGACGGTCCTCTAGCTGCCTCGCTGCAAGGCCTACATGCCCGGCCCAAAGTCGGTCGAGAACGCGAGCTCTTTCTGTGCCTCTAGCGCAGCGAGACGCTCGCTCAATTGCTTGTGCATGACGTTGTAGGCATCACTCCCCAGCGCTATGCGTTTGGGCGCGGGATGCTGGTCGGCACTAGCAATCATGATTTCGGCCATCTTTACTGCATCGCCGATCGGAATATTGATTCCCTCCTCGATCATCCGATGCGCCATGCGCGCCGGCGACGCATCGTAGGCCGCGAGCTTGGGCGAGAGTTGGGCACTTTGATAGCGAAAGTTCGTTCGCGCCGCGCCCGGTTCAACCAACGTGCAACCGATGTTGAACCCGGCCACCTCCTGCCCGACAGCGTCAGTGAACCCTTCAATGCCCCATTTGCCTGCGTGGTATAGCGAGCCGCCGGGGAACGTAGCCTGCCCGCCCATCGTCGATAACTGGATGATGCGTCCACCGCCCTGGCGGCGCAGATGCGGCAGCGCCGCACGAACGGTTTGAATGGAGCCGATCAGGTTCGTGTCGATCTGATGCATGATCTGCACGTCGGTCATTTCTTCGGCCGCGCCGAATAGTCCGTAACCCGCGTTGCTCACGACCACATCGATACGCCCCAGTTCGCCGAAGGCGAGGTCGACGACACGGCGGATGGCGGGAGCGTCCGTTAAATCAAGTTTTGCGAGCCAAAGCGCAGCACCATGGCAAGCCTTGAGATCGGTCATCGAATCCAGATCGCGCACCGTACCGGCGACGCGATCTCCTCTAGCAAGGAGCTGCTCGGTCATGTGACGGCCGAAACCGCTGTTCACTCCAGTGATAAACCAGGTTTGCTTCATGATATTGACATCCTCTCCGATCTATTCGGGCTACGAGTTCTACCTGGCAAGTCCGGGCAGTCAACGTAGCTTAAAACCGGACCGTCAGATTTTGAATACTTGAAAGTCGTGGTTTCATGCGTCAAAATCTGACAATCATGATCGATCCCTTCTCCGACTTTCTCAGCCTCATGGGCGCGCGGTCCGTCATTTCGGGTGGACTTGTTGCCGGCGGCAAGTGGGCAATCAATTTCCCGCGGGCGAACACAGTCAAGTTCTGGGGCGTGGCGCGGGGAAGCTGCTGGATGCTGTTTGAAGGCGACACGGCTCCCCTTCGCATCGAAAGCGGTGACGTGTTTCTGCTCTGCGAGCCGCGCTCACATGTCCTCGGCAGCGACCTGGAGGCGCAGCGCGTCGATCTCGCCGACGTCCTCGAGGGGCGTGTGGGCAACATGGTCCATCATGGCGACGGCGATGAGTTTTTCATGATTGGCGGCAAGGTCGAGCTGAGCATCGCTTCCAGCCAGCTTTTTCTGGACGCGTTGCCGCCCCTGATTCACGTGCGCGGGACATCGAGCCAGGCGCAATCCCTTCGCTGGCTGCTCGATCAACTCGTTCGGGAGCGGCAAGGGGCCTTTCCCGGAGCGCATGTCGCGTCGAACCAACTCGCGCATTTGATGTTCATTCAGATACTGCGGGCGCACTTCGAGGCGGCTGGATCGCAGCCTGCTGGATGGCTTCGCGCCTTGAGCGACAGGCGTCTCGCGCCGGCACTCCAGCTCATGCATGATGATCCCGGCCGCGCTTGGCAACTTCGAGAACTCGCACAAGCCGCAGCGATGTCACGTGCGACGTTTGCCGCTTACTTCAAGACGGTTGCTGGAATGTCGCCGCTTTCGTATCTGACGAAATGGCGGATGCACCTTGCGCAGCGCGCTCTTCTGGAGAGCCGAACCCACGTCAACGTGCTTGCACGCTCACTTGGCTACGCGTCCGAGAGCGCGTTCAGCAATGCCTTCAGGCGCGTCGTCGGACGCTCGCCAAAGCACTTCCGGGCACAGGCGCTCGAGGATGTTGCAACGCAGTGCGAGGGCGAAATCCAGTGACTTGGAGCCCGCGACCTGGCGTTGTGCATCCGGGTAAAGCGAGGGCGAAGCGCGCGTGCAAAGGCTCATTCGTGAGCTAGTCGCATGGCGATTGATTTTCCTCTGTAATCATCCGCGTCAATACTGCGCCCCCCTGCACAGTCGCAATCGCTGAAGTTTAGGCGGGTCGGCATGTCCAAATTTTTGATTCCCCTTGGATCGATCGAAAAATTAAGATTTGCAGAACGACGGACTCACGATCGCGCGAGAGATTCCGGGATATCGAGGCTGAGTCCGCTCCCCGCAGCGAGCGCCCTCGACGGGGCTTCTTTCCAATCGAAACTCGCCCCTAGTTCGGGCGTACCATGCACAAACTGATGGACCTCGACACCCGCTCACGCCTTGGAGGCGCCCAGATGCGACTTGCTGACTTTATCTCGCGAGACATGGAGCCGATTCTGGCGCAATGGGAGGCGTTCGCCGCCACCCTTCTGCCGGCCGCAGCAGACATGGAATCGTCGGCATTACGAGACTACGGACAGCAAATCTTGCTCGCGGTAGTAAAGGACTTGCGGACTTCGCAAACCCGGGAAGCTCAACGCGAAAAATCCCTAGGGGGAACCCTCGGTCCAATCGACGCGGCTGAAACAGCCGCGCAAACGCACGCGGTTCTGAGGGCAAGGGCCGGTTTTGATATCAATCAGCTCCTCGCCGAATATCGCGCCCTGCGCGCAAGCGTACTGCGCTTGTGGATGGACGAGTGCGCACTCGAAGCGCCTGACCTGGATGACGTCATTCGTTTCAACGAAGCGATCGATCAAGCAATTTCCGAATCGGTCACCGTTTTCAGTGCACAGGTCGAGCAGAGTCGTAACCTCTTGCTTGGCATGCTGGGGCATGACCTGCGCAGCCCTCTCCAAGCGATTCAGGTGACTGCATCGTATCTGGGCGCGCTGAATGCCGGGGAGCGAGTATCGGAAGCCGCCGGCCGCCTGATACGCAGCGGAGCCCGGATGCAGGCGTTGCTTGATGACCTGACTGATTTCAACAGGACCAAACTGGGCTTGGGCATCAACGTAACGTCCACGAGCGTCAATCTTGCGGATGTGCTTGCTGACGAGCTGGACGTGTTGCGTTCGGTTCATCCTGACAGACAGATTGAGCTACAGGTAAATGGCAATTTACAGGGGGTTTGGGACGGGCGGCGCTTGCAGCAGTTGCTTGGAAATCTCGTTCTCAATGCCATCAAATATGGCGCAAAAGACACTCCAGTCCGAGTCGACGCCACTGGCGATGGCACGCATGTCCATATCGATGTCAGAAACTGTGGACCTGCCATCGAGCGCGCAATGCTGGCCAGCATCTTTGACCCGCTGACGCAGGGCCCGGACCATCAGAGCAAAAGTGGCACAGCGGGAAGTCTCGGATTAGGTTTATATATTGCCAGTGAAATCGCCAAGGCCCATCACGGGTCGATCGAAGCGCGATCCGACGAAACAGAGACCTCGTTTTCAGTGTCGCTCCCGCGTGTGCAGAGGACCGCAGAAGATACTGACGGCTCGTCACAGTAAGAAAAGCGACTCACTCGTTGGCGGTGCCACGGCCAGAAGAGAGAGCTCTCCGGTGAAGTTTTCGCCCCTATCGCTTCGGCCTCTGGGGTCCAGACTGGCGAAAGTCGATCGCGGACGACCGCATTGCGCCGTCCGCGCGGTATCGCATTAACGCAGCGGTTTGAATGCTGCCCTAAGGTCCATCGTGAGAGCGTCGGGTTGCTCCCAAGCGGCGAAGTGACCGCCTTTCGGTTGTCGGTTGTAGTACAGCAGATTTGGAAACGCCTTCTCGACCCAACTCTTGGGCGCTTGATAGAGCTCGTCCGGAAACGCACTGACCGCAACCGGAATCTTGATCCCCTTGGGCGCAAAGAAGGCGAGCTTATTCTCCCAGTACAAACGCGACGAAGACACGCCGGTCTCGGTCAGCCAATAGAGCGTGACGTTATCGAGAATATCGTCTCGTGTGAGGCCTTCGCGTTGGCCATCAAAGACACGTGCGATGAGCGCATAACTGCGCGCGTCATGATCGAGCATCCAGGCCGCGAGGCCGATAGGCGAGTCGTCAATCGCGTACAGCGTCTGTGGCCGGTTGGTCATCTCCTGGGCATAGGCAAGACCATGTTTGTAGAAGAAGTCGAGCTGACCGTAAGCGTATTGCTCGTCCGCCGAGAGGCCGGCCGGCTGCGGTGCGCCGGACTGCAGCGCCTTGTCGATCTCGGGTGGGACCGCAGCCGGCATGTTGGTGTGAATCGCAATGAGTCCCGGGGGCGCTTGCACTCCCATCTGCTCGGTTACGGCGTCACCCCAATCGCCGCCTTGCGCTACATACCGCGTGTAACCCAGGCGCTGCATCAGCACCGCCCAGGCGCGTGCGATATGCTGAGGATCCCAACCGACAGCCGTTGGCTTTCCAGAGAACCCATATCCCGGCAGTGATGGGATCACGACGTCGAAGGCGTCCGATGCGGTTCCGCCATGCGCCGTTGGGTTGGTCAGTGGATCGATGATCTTGAGCTGCTCGATGATCGAGCCAGGCCAGCCGTGCGTAATGATGATCGGCAGCGCATTTTTTTCTTTCGAGCGAACGTGGATGAAATGAATGTCCACGCCATCGATGTTGGTGACAAATTGCGGCAAGGCATTCAACCGCGCCTCAACTTTTCGCCAATTGTAGTCGGTCGACCAGTAGCGCGCGAGCTTCTGCATGGTTGCCAGTTGCACACCTTGGGTCGCATCGTCCACCAGCTCCCGGCTCGGCCATCGGGTCGCCAAAATCCGCCGATGCAGGTCGGCGAGCACCTTATCTGACGCGTGGAAATGGAATGGACGTATCGATGTATCGCCAGCAGGTGGCTGTTGGGCAGGTGCTTGTACGGTATTCGGTGGCGCTGCGGCGGGCTTTGCGGTATCGGCTTGAGAAGACATAGGCATGAACATTGCCATCATCCCAACCAATACTGAGGTGGCTAATAAGCGCCGACGCACGAATGTTTTTAAATATGTCATCATTTTCCACAGACTCCTGTTTGGAAGTTGAATGGCATATTTGTTTCGACTACCTTGATGACGCGTACTGCGTCACACCGGCTGAAATCCCACTGAGCTCGCGCGCTGCCGAAATTCATCTGCCGATATTAGTTATAGGCGTTCCGGCAGAATCTATCGGTAGTTTTTGTGTGGCTTGTCCGGTCCCTTGATAACCGTATGTGGTCCCTACATCAACACAATGTCGTACTGCTCCTGACTCAGATTCGACTCCACCTGCAGCGAAATCGGCTTGCCGATAAAATCGCAAAGCATCGCAAGATGCTGCGACTCCTCTTCCAGAAACAGATCGATCACATCCTGCGAGGCCACCACGCGGAACTCGCGCGGATTGAATTGCCGCGACTCGCGCAGGATTTCGCGCAACACGTCGTAGCAAACGGTACGTGCGGTTTTCAATTGGCCTTTGCCGTCGCAAACCGGGCACGGTTCGCACAACACATGAGCGAGCGATTCGCGTGTGCGCTTGCGCGTCATTTCGACGAGCCCGAGCTGTGAAAATCCGCTCACGGTCACTCTGGTGCGATCGCGCGACAGTGCCTTCTTGAGCTCACCGAGCACAGCGTCGCGATGCTCGCCGTTCTCCATGTCGATGAAGTCGATGATGATGATGCCGCCCAGGTTGCGCAGCCGCAACTGACGGGCGATCGTGTGTGCTGCCTCAAGATTGGTCTTGAAAATGGTGTCGTCGAAATTGCGCGCACCGACGTAGCCGCCGGTATTCACGTCGATGGTGGTCATGGCCTCGGTCTGGTCTATCATCAGATAACCACCCGATTTCAGATCGACCCGGCGCGACAGTGCGCGCAGGATTTCCGCTTCGATATTGTAGAGATCGAACAGCGGCCGCTCGCCAGTGTAATGATGAAGGCGCGAGCTGACCGCAGGCGTGAACTCCTCGGCGAACGCGGACAGCATCTGGAAGGTTTCGCGCGAATCCACTTGAATGCGGCTCGTCTCGTCGGTGACGAAATCGCGCAGCACGCGTTGTGCCAGGTTCAAGTCTTGATGCAGCAGCGTAGTGGGCGGGGAGCGCAGCGCCAACGACTGGATCGTGGTCCAGGTCTTGCGCAGGTAGGTCACATCGCTTTTGAGTTCGTCGCAACTTGCGTCTTCGGCAATCGTGCGCACGATGTAGCCGCCGCTTTCGCCCGGTGGCAGCACCGAGGTTAGCCGCGCGCGGACCGCTTCACGGTCTGCCTCGCTTTCAATTTTTTGAGAAATGCCGATGTGCGGTTCTTGCGGCAGATAGACGATCATGCGCCCGGCAATGCTGATCTGTGTCGACAGGCGCGCGCCCTTGGTGCCGATCGGATCCTTGATCACCTGGACCATCAAGGTCTGGCCTTCGTAGATGGTCTTTTCGATCGGCTGCAAGGGCGCTGACCCATGCGCGCTGTGATGCCCGTTTTGCCCCGCTTGGCGCGGGTGCCAGATATCCGCTACGTGCAGGAACGCCGCCCGTTCGAGACCGATATCGATAAAGGCGGATTGCATGCCCGGCAAAACACGGACAATTTTCCCCAGATAGACATTCCCGACCCGGCCCCGCGAGAGCGTACGCTCGACATGCAATTCCTGGACCGCCGCTTGTTGAACGAAGGCGACCCGGGTTTCCTGGGGGGTGATATTAATCAGGATTTCTTCGTTCATCGCGCCTCAAAATGCAACACCGGCAGTGCGCAACAGCGCTGCAGTTTCAAATAATGGAAGACCCATGATACCCGAATAGCTGCCCTCAATATGGGCGATAAATTCGGCCGCTCGGCCTTGTACGCCGTAGGCACCGGCTTTGCCCAAGGGCTCGCCGCTCGCAGCGTACCGTTCGATCTGCTCGCGCGTCAGGGCGGCGAAGCGCACGGTGGATATCGACACCGTGCGGGCGATGGCGGATGCGTCGAAGCTGCTCGGATATCCGTTGACGCCAGGCGCGGGCACCACGGCTACGGCCGTCATGACTTCATGGCTGCGGCCCGACAGGCGCGTAAGCATTTCGATTGCGTGCGCAGCGTCCGAGGGTTTGCCCAGAATGGTTGCACCGAGTGCGACCGTGGTATCGGCCACCAGGATAGGTGCGGGATTGCGGCCGGTGCGCATGAGGCGGCGCGCTGCGGCTTCGGCCTTCGCCAGGCACACGCGCTCCACATAAAGCCGCGCAGGTTCGCCCGGCAGCTCGGCTTCTAGCGCCTCGGCGTCTTCGTCGGCGTCGGGCAGCAGCAGTTCGAAGCCGATTCCCAATTGATTGAGCAATTCCTGACGTCGCGGGCTTTGTGAGGCAAGGTAAGCAAAGTGAAATGGGCTTGCCGGCGATGCGGGGTCGCGAGTGGGGCGCTCAGTAGGGTAGTCGGCGGAACGGTTTGCGGCACGGTCGGCAGGGCGGTCAGTTGAGTGATCGACTGGGTGGCCGGGCCGGGGTGGAGCAGAGGAAGCACTGGACATGGCGAGCGATTTGAAAGAGGGAGGATAGAACTCGACAAAGTGTAACGTGCCGGCTGGTTGCGGTGTCGAATCCGGTGCTCGGGTGCAAGCGGCGCTTCACAGGCAACAGGATGTTCAGAGGCGATCAGACGCTCGGAGGCAAACAGATACTCCGAGGCGAACAGATGCTCAGAGGCAATCAGGCGCGGTGATACGGATGGTTCTGCGTGATACTCCAGGCCCGGTACAACTGCTCCGCCAGCAGCACGCGCACCATGCCGTGCGGTAGCGTCAGGCTGGAGAGGCGTAACAGCATGTCGGCGCGCGCCTTGAGTTCGGGGTCCAGACCATCGGCGCCCCCAATGATGAACGCAACGTCGAGCCCGTCGCGCTGCCAGCGCGGCAGTGCGTCGGCCAATTGCACGGTGGTCCAGTCATGGCCTCGCTCATCGAGCATGATCAGTTTGGCCTGCCGCGGTAGCGCGGCTTCGATGCGAACGCGTTCGGCGGCCATGACGCTCTGGGCCGAGCGTCCCGTCGAGCGCTGCTCGGGTTTGATTTCGCGCAGCTCGATGCGCAACTCGGCCGGCATACGCTTCGTATACTCTTCGAAGCCGGTGCTGATCCAGCTGGGCATTTTGTGGCCGACGGCCAGAATGAACAGTTTCATCGAGATGGATAGCGGCGTGGCCGAGGGAGGCTGGGCGGTACGCCGGCGGCCTGACTGGCAGGCTGCCGGACTAGGCTTGCCGCCTTGGCTTATGCCGCCGGCGTGGTCTTGCGAGCCGGTGCACGCTTTGCAGCCGGTTTTGCAGCCGCCGATTTCACAGCAGCGGGCTTGGCCCCCGGCTGCTTGGCTGCGAGCGCTTTGGCGCCGGCCTTGGTGCCCGGAACGCCGGGTTTGGCGACAGGCTTGCGCGCGGTTTTGACGGCAGGCTTGCCGGCCGTCTTCTTCGCAGCAACCTTGCGCACCGGTGCTTTGGCTTTCGCTTTTGCCGCCGGTTTGGCCGTATCGCTGTTTTCTGCGGTTTCTTCGGCGTAGCGCGCGGTCATCGGCCCGGAAGCACTGAGTTTGATCTTGACCGGCTTGTCGCCCCAGATTTCTTCAAGATTGTAGTACTGGCGCAGCGCCGGTTGCATGATGTGGACCACGGCATCGCCGCAATCGACCAGCACCCATTCGCCGGTTTCCTCACCTTCCGTGCTGATGATGTCGCCGCCGGCTTCCTTGACCTTCTCGCGCACGTTGGAGGCGAGCGCTTTGGTTTGCCGATTGGAGGTGCCTGACGCTACCACGACGCGATCGAACAGGCCGGTCAGGTGCGTGGTGCTGAAAACGCGAATGTCCTGCGCTTTGACGTCTTCGAGTGCATCGACGATGACACGTTGCAGTTGGGTAATATCCATAGGTTCGCTTCGCTTCAAGTCCGGTATAGGTGGTTTTTTCTAATATAGTGCCAAACCGCAGGGGGCACATGTTCGCTGGTTTCGTGACGGCCAGCGAGCCGCTCGTGTATGTGTTGCCGAATTGCCGTCGCCGACAGATCGATCGCCAGCGTCTCGTCGACCAGAATCCCGCCATGCGCCGAGCGCTGGATTCCTGCCGCGTCAACGCGTCGCTGGGCGATCTCCTGCGCGACGGCGGCCGGAATACGGGACGCTTCAAAACCGGGGCGATTCTCGGCGCAAAGATGCGCAAATTCGAATAACTGCTTCCAGTTGCGCCAGGTGTCGAGTTTGAGCAACTGGTCGGCGCCTATCAGCAAAGCCAGTGAAGCCGGCGCTGCGCCGCTTTGTTCTTCCTGCGCGCGCCATTGTGCCAATGTCTCGGTCGTGTAGGTCGGACCGTTTTGATCGATCTCATCGGTCGCGACTGACACCGTGGTACCCGCGAAGTGTAACGTTTGTGCGGCCAGCTGGGTCATTGCCAGCCTGTGGTGCGCCTGCGATACGTCGGTTTTCTGCCAGGGCTGACCCGCGGGCAGCAGGATCAGCTCGGTCAACTGCAGCAATTCGACGAACTGGCGCGCCAACGCCAAGTGCCCATTATGAATGGGATCGAAGGTCCCGCCCAGAATTCCGACGCGCCGCGGCAAAATATCTGCGCGGGCATCGGTTGCTGGATCCGCCGCTGCATGAGCTGCTGTATGGGTTACCGGGTCGCTTGCCTTGCCTGCGTGCGTCGCGGCATCCTTGGCGCCTCGTGTCTCGGTTGCGGGGGCTTTCATAACCAATCGCGCGCCATCAGGAAATCGCTATACAGGCGCGCTTCCGGCGTGCCCGGCTCGGGATGCCAGTCATAACGCCAGTGGGCGACCGGTGGCATCGACATCAGTATCGATTCGGTGCGTCCGCCGCTTTGCAGTCCGAATAAGGTGCCGCGGTCGAAAACCAGATTGAACTCCACGTAGCGTGCGCGCCGGTATGCCTGAAAGGCGCGTTCTTGTTCACCGTAGGGGGTCGCCAGGCGGCGTTCGAGTATCGGCAGGTAGGCCGACAGGAACGCATCGCCGACACTTTGCATCATCTCGAAGCCACGCGCGAATCCCAGTTCGGAGAAATCGTCGTAAAAGATGCCGCCGATGCCGCGCGGTTCTTTGCGGTGCTTAAGGTAAAAATACTCGTCGCACCATTTCTTGAAGCGCGGATACAAATCGTCGCCAAACGGCGCCAGCGCATCGCGACACACGCCGTGGAAATGCTGTGCATCGGCTTCAAAGCCGTAGAACGGCGTCAAATCCATACCGCCGCCGAACCAGAATATGGGCGCTTCCCCTGCGCGCGCCGCGACGAACAGGCGCACATTCAGGTGCACGGTCGGGCAATACGGGTTGCGCGGATGCAGCACCAGCGACACGCCCAGCGCCTCGAATCCACGTCCGGCCAGTTGCGGGCGAGCCGCGCTAGCCGAGGGCGGCATCACGTCGCCCTGCACATGCGAGAAGCCGACGCCGCCGCGTTCCAGCAACTGGCCGCCTTCCAGAATGCGGGTGTGGCCATTGCCACGCAACGGTTCATCGGGTGCTTTCTGCCAGTCGTCGCTCAGGAACTGGCCGCCGTCGAGCGCTTCAAGCGCCGTGACGATACGTTGCTGCAGGCCCAGCAAATAGCTGCGCACGGCTGCGGTATCGAGCACGGCATCGATCGCGGGCTGAGCGCCCGGGTTGCTTCCGGGCTTGGGGACGGGATTGTTCAGATTGTCAGTCAGATGAGCCATTTCAGGTCCACGCAGGCAGCCGGCCGCCTGCTATGTGAGCATTCACCGGACCTGCGCACGCCAGGCCCGCACGACGGCATGCGCGCCTGTGCCAGTGGGCGCTTCAATGTTTGCGGGTGGTCAAGGCGCGGTGACCGATATCGTGCCGGTATTGCATGCCGTCGAAATGGATCTGATTGACCACTTCATACGCAACCGAGCGCGCACCACGCACCGAATCCGACAAGCCGACCGCACACAGCACCCGCCCACCATTGCTGGTCAGGCGGCCATCGGCGAACGTCGTGCCGGCATGAAACACCACCGATTCCTCGGTTTCGGCCGGCACACCGGAAATCAGGTCGTCCTTGCGCGGCGCGTCGGGATAACCGTGCGCGGCGAGCACCACGCCCAACGCCGTGCGCCTGTCCCAGGTCAGGTCGATCTGGTCCAGCGTGCCGGCGATCGCGGCTTCGACCACTTTGGAAAAGTCGCCCTTGAGTCGAGCCATGATGGGCTGCGTCTCGGGGTCGCCCATCCGGCAATTGAATTCGAGCGTTTTCGGGTTGCCGTGCGCGTCTATCATCAGGCCGGCATACAGGAAACCGGTGAAACGCACGCCTTCCTGTTCCATGCCGCGCACGGTCGGATCGATGATCTCGCGCATCACGCGCGCATGCAGTTGCGGTGTAACGATAGGGGCGGGCGAGTACGCGCCCATGCCGCCGGTGTTGGGACCCAGGTCTGCGTCGAGCAGGCGCTTGTGGTCCTGGCTCGAGGCGAGCGGCAGGATGTGCTTGCCGTCGACCATGACAATAAAGCTGGCTTCTTCGCCACTGAGAAATTCTTCGATTACCACGCGCGCGCCCGCATCGCCGAACGTGTTGTCGGAGAGCATCGAATCGACTGCGGCATGCGCCTCTTCCAGCGTTTGCGCGACGACCACGCCTTTACCCGCAGCCAGGCCGTCAGCCTTGATCACGATGGGCGCACCCTTGCGCTCGAGGTAGGCATGGGCTGCGGCGGCATCGGAAAACGTTTCGTATTCCGCAGTCGGAATCGCGTGACGCTTCATGAACGCTTTGGCGAAATCCTTGGAGCTTTCCAATTGCGCGGCTTCGCGGGTCGGGCCGAAGATCTTCAGGCCGCGCGCGCGAAACAAATTGACGATGCCGGCGGCCAACGGCGTTTCCGGCCCGACCAGCGTGAAAGCGATATTTTCCTTGACGACAAAATCGGCCAGCGCTTCCAGATCCGTAATCGGCACATTGCGCAAGCGCTCGTCGCGTGCCGTCCCGCCGTTGCCCGGCGCGACATAAACCAACTGGATGCGTGGCGATTGCGCCAATTTCCACGCCAAAGCGTGCTCTCGCCCCCCCGAACCGACTACCAATAATTTCATGAAAATCCCCGAATCCTGAGAAACGCGCTACGGCCATGGCGGGCACGGCTGGCACGCCTGGTACTACGTTGCTGGCTCGACTATTCCTCGCTTATTCCTCATCAATGACGGCGTTGGTATAAACCTCCTGCACGTCGTCGAGATTCTCCAGAACATCGAGCAGCTTTTGCATCTTTTGCGCATCTTCGCCGGTGAGCACCACTTCCACCTGCGGCTTCATCGTCACTTCCGCCAGCTCGGCTTTGAAGCCGGCCGCTTCGAGCGCGCTCTTGACCTGACTGAAATCGTTGGGCGAGCAGATCACTTCCAGGCTGCCGTCATCGTGCGTCGCCACGTCGTCGGCGCCAGCTTCCAGAGCGGCTTCCATGAGCGCGTCTTCGGCGGTGCCTGGCGCAAACAGGAATTGGCCGACGTGGTCGAACTGGAACGCGACCGAACCGTCTTGTCCCATGTTACCGCCGTATTTGGAAAAGGCGTGACGCACTTCCGCGACAGTGCGGATCCGGTTATCGGTCATCGTGTCGACGATCACGGCCGCGCCCTGGATGCCATAGCCTTCGTAGCGGATTTCTTCGTAAGTGGCGCCGTCCAGACCGCCCACGCCGCGCTGGATCGCGCGGGTGATGTTGTCCTTGGGCATATTCGCGTCCATGGCTTTGTCCATCGACAGCCGCAAACGCGGGTTGATATCGGAGTCGCCGCCGCCCAAGCGGGCAGCCACGGTAATTTCCTTGATCAGCCGGGTCCAGATCTTGCCGCGCTTAGCATCGGTCGCGGCTTTCTTGTGCTTGATATTGGCCCATTTTGAATGACCTGCCATGAAACTTCTCCAGAGCGTTCGCCGGCTTGGGCGCACGCATATTACGTGGGGCAAAAAGAGGTCCGCGCGTGCTCTGCTGTCGGCTGCTGCTTGCAAAAAAGCGCCGTAGCGGGGGCAAATCAGTTGCGAGCGACTTGCAATCGACTTGCGACCTGCATCGCGAAGAGGGGCGATTTTACCATGCGCAACCCTGTTGGAAGTGTGCTGCAAGTGGGCTCGGCGGCATTTGCCACGGTTTTGGCTGGCCGCGTGCTCAGTTGCGGGTGCCGAAGATGCGGTCGCCGGCGTCGCCCAGGCCGGGCACGATATAAGCGTGCTCATCGAGGTGCGAATCGAGCGCCGCAATATATAAATGTACGTCGGGATGTGTGTCGCTGAAAACCTGTACGCCTTCGGGGGCCGCCACTAGCGCCATGAAAAGGATCCGGTCCGCCGCGACACCGCGCTGCTTGAGCACGTTGACCGCGTGTACGGCCGAGTAGCCGGTGGCGAGCATCGGATCGCAGATAATGAACAGGCGGTCCTCGATGTCGGGCAATTTCACCAGATATTCCACCGGGCGATGATCCTCGGCCCGATAGACGCCGATATGCCCCACCCGTGCCGAGGGCACCAGATCGAGCAGCCCATCGGACATGCCGATCCCGGCGCGCAGCACCGGCACAATGGCGAGTTTCTTGCCTGCCAGCACGGGCGCCTCGATCGTGGCCAGCGGCGTGGTGATGGTTTGCAGCGCGAGCGGCAGAGTACGGGTAATCTCATACCCCATCAAAAGCGAGATTTCGCGCAGCAACGCGCGAAAGGTCCGTGTCGAGGTGGTTTGGTCGCGCATGTGCGACAGTTTGTGCTGAATCAGCGGATGATCGAGAATATGCAATAAAGGAAAGCGCGGATCTTGTGTCATCGTTGTTTTCATCGCGGTGGGGGCAACCCGAGTGTAACCAAGAGCCGCAGCGCGCGAAAGGCGCGATAGGGATTTCAATCAAAGCCGTACCGGAGATCAGAATGGATATGGGAATTGCAGGGCGCAGCGCGCTCGTGTGTGGCGCCAGCAAGGGCCTGGGCTTGGGGTGCGCGCAGGCGCTGGCGGCAGAGGGCGTGCAGGTAACGCTGGTGGCGCGCACGGCGCCGGCGTTGGAAGCCGCGGCTGAGGCGATTCGCCGGGCGAGCGGGGTGCGGGTGACGACCGTCGCTGCGGATATCACGACGCCCGACGGACGCGCTGCGGCGTTGGCCGCCTGCCCGGCGCCGGACATCTTGGTGACGAATGCCGGCGGGCCGCCGCCCGGAGATTTTCGCGACTGGAATCGCGATGACTGGATCAAGGCGCTGGACGCGAATATGCTGACCCCGATCGAACTGATCAAGGCCACTGTCGATTCGATGATTGCGCAGCGCTTCGGGCGCATCATCAATATCACCAGCTCTTCGGTGAAGGCGCCGATCGATATTCTTGGTTTGTCCAATGGTGCCCGGTCGGGGTTGACCGGCTTTGTGGCGGGCCTTGCGCGCAAAATCGCACCGCACAACGTTACGCTGAACAATTTGCTGCCGGGCGCGTTCGATACCGACCGGCTCAACGTGACGATGACGGGCGCCGCGAGCAAGCAAAATCGCACGATCGAAGAGGTGCGCGCACAACGCGCGGCGGCCATTCCCGCAGGGCGTTTTGGGACGCCAGCCGAATTTGGCGCGTTCTGCGCGTTTCTGTGCAGCGTGCAGGCGGCCTATATGACGGGGCAAAATTTGCTGCTCGATGGCGGGGCCTATCCGGGGACGTACTGAGCGTGCACGTACTGAGACAATAAAATCATCCAAGGAGAAATTATGAGCAAGGCGATTCGACTCGAAAAGACCGGTGGTCCGGAAGTCATGCAGTGGGTAGATGTTGAAGTGGGCGAGCCCGGCGCGGGAGAAATTCGCGTCAAGCACCATGCGATCGGACTGAATTACATCGATGTGTATTTTCGCACCGGCCTATACCCGCAGCCGTTGCCCGCCGGTTTGGGGATGGAAGCGGCCGGCGTGGTCGAGGCCGTCGGAGAGGGCGTGACGAACTTCAAGCCCGGCGACCGGGTGGCCTATGCGTCGCGTCCGCCGGGCGCGTATTGCGAGGTGCGCGTGATGTCCGCGGCCTTTGTCGTCAAGCTGCCTGACGCGATCACGTTCGAACAGGGCGCCGCGATGATGTTGCAGGGCATGACCGCGCAATATCTGTTGCGCCGCACGTACCCAGTCCAGGCCGGGCAGACGATCCTGATACACGCGGCTGCCGGTGGGGTCGGACTGATCGCTTGCCAGTGGGCCAAAGCGCTTGGCGCGACGGTGATTGGTACGGTGGGTTCGGACGAGAAAGCGGAACTGGCGCGTGCGCACGGTTGTGATCATCCCATCATCTATACCCGTGAAAATTTCACCGAGCGCGTGCGTGAAATTACCGGCGGAGCCGGTGTGCCGGTGGTCTACGACTCGATCGGTAAAGATACGTTCGTGCATTCGCTCGATGCGCTGGCGCCGCTGGGCATGATGGTCAGCTTCGGCAACTCTTCGGGACCGATCGCGCCGATCGATTCGGGCATGTTGGCCTCGCGCGGTTCGCTGTTCTTTACTCGCCCGAGCTTATTCTCGTATATCGCCAAGCGCGAGGACCTGGAACGCAGCGCTAACGAGTTGTTCGAGGTGGTTACGTCGGGCAAGGTCAAGATCAGCGTGAATCAGACGTTTGCGCTCAAGGATGTCGCGCAGGCGCATATCGCGTTGGAATCGCGTCGTACGACGGGGTCGACGGTGTTGTTGCCGTAAAACGTAGAAGGCTGGCCCCACGTCGGAAGCCGGAAGGCGCCAGCCGGCAGTCACATCGATGGGCCGCGGCCAAGGCCGCGGCGCCACCAGCGCATGACGCAATGTCATGCGCTTTTTTTATGCCGGTGCGCAGCGCCTTCCCTGCGGCCCAATGCCCGCGCCGATCTGCGCGGCGCACGTTTACACCTTCTTTACATCCACTTGGGGAACTTCTTCCCGTCCTTTACACGCGTTCTCTTATTGTTGCACCTGTCTAAAACTCCTTTTGAAGAGGGCATAGAAATGGACCTGGTGTATCTGGGCGGGCTCGTGGTCTTTACCGCGTTGACCCTGGCGTTAATCGTGGGCTTCGACAAACTGCGTCGCGGTCCTGGAGGTAGGCCATGAGCTGGATGATGTGGGTCTCCGGGGTTCTCTCGGTGTTGCTGTTTGCTTATCTCGTCTACGCACTGCTGCGTGCGGAGGACCTCGAATGAACGCGAATAATTGGCTGCAACCGGCACTATATATTGTAGTTCTGCTGCTTTTGGCGGCCCCTCTTGGCCGCTACATAACCTCGGTGATGGACGGCTCCTCGGCTGTGGTGCGTCGTTTTGGCCGCCCGTTCGAGCAACTGCTTTACCGCTTGGCCGGTGTCGATTCGAACGTCGAAATGGGCTGGAAGCACTACGCGATCGCTGTAGTCTCGTTCAATGCGCTGGGTATGTTTGTGCTTTACCTGATCCTGCGGGTGCAGGGCGGCTTGCCGCTCAACCCCTCCGGCTTCGGGGCATTCTCGGTTGACAGCGCATTCAACACCGCCATCAGTTTCGTAACCAATACCAACTGGCAGGATTACACGCCAGAGACAACCGCCAGCTATCTGACACAGATGCTGGGCTTTACGGTGCAGAACTTCTTCTCGGCGGCTTCTGCCATCGTGGTCGTCGTGGCACTGATCCGCGGCTTCGTTCGCCATAGCGCGAAGACCATCGGTAACTTCTGGGTCGACTTCACACGCGTGACCTTGTACATCCTGCTGCCGTTCTCGATTCTGATTGCGGTGCTGCTGATGGGCCAAGGCGTGATCCAGAACTTGGATAGTTATCGCGATGTGCCGACCTTGCAAGCGACTGACTACACGCAGCCGAAGGTGGATGCGCAAGGCAATCCGGTCAAGGACGCCAAAGGCAATCCAGTAACGGAAACGATCACCGCCAAGACGCAGACCATCGCCATGGGTCCGGTGGCTTCGCAAGAAGCGATCAAGATGCTGGGCACCAATGGTGGCGGTTTCTTCAATGCGAACTCGGCTCACCCGTACGAAAACCCGACGCCGTTCTCCAACTTCATCCAGATGATCGCGATGTTGGTGATTCCGGCCTCCCTGTGTTTTGTGTTCGGGCGGATGGTAGGCGACAAGCGGCAGGGTCACGCCTTGCTGGCCGTCATGACGATTTCGTTCGCACTGGCCTTGTTCGGTGAAATTTCAGCGGAGCAAACCGGCAATCCGATTCTGACGACGCTGGGCGCCGATCAACAAGCGAGCGCGACGCAGTCGGGCGGCAATATGGAAGGCAAGGAAACGCGCTTCGGGATCGCACAGTCGGCGATCTTCACGGTAGCGACTACCTCGGCTTCTTGCGGCGCGGTTGCCAACACGCACGATTCGTTAACCCCGTTGGGCGGCTTGATTCCGATGTTGCTGATCCAGCTTGGCGAAGTGATCTTCGGCGGCGTGGGTTCGGGTCTGTACGGCATGCTGGTGTTCGCCATGCTGGCGGTGTTCGTGGCGGGCCTGATGATAGGGCGTACCCCGGAATACGTCGGCAAGAAGATCGAATCGTATGAGATGAAGATGGTTTCGATCGTCGTGCTGGGAACGCCGTTGCTGGTACTACTCGGTACCTCGATCGCAGTGCTGTCGGACGCCGGACGCGCGGGGATTTCGAACCCCGGGCCACATGGCTTCTCGGAAATTCTGTACGCCTTCAGTTCGGCGGCCAACAACAACGGTAGCGCCTTCGCTGGTTTGACCGTGAGCACGCCGTACTACAACGTGCTGTTGGGAATCGCGATGTGGTTCGGCCGCTTCTTCTCGATGTTGCCGGTGCTGGCAGTTGCCGGTTCGCTGGCCGCGAAAAAACGCTTGGCTGTTACAGGCGGCACCATGCCCACGCATGGCCCGCTGTTCGTAGTGCTGCTGTTCGGTACGGTGCTGCTGGTCGGAGCCTTGACCTATGTCCCTGCGCTGGCGCTGGGCCCGGTGGTCGAGCATCTCATCATGATCGCAGGCCACTAAGAGGATCAAATGACTCAACATTCTGCAACTCGTTCAATGTTCGATCCATCGCTGGTGCGCCCGGCGATCGTCGATTCATTCAAGAAACTGACCCCGCGTACGCAAATACGCAATCCGGTGATGTTTGTCGTGTATGTCGGCAGCATACTGACCACCGTATTGTGGCTCGCCGCGCTCGTGGGCCAAGCCGAGGCTCCGGCCGGCTTCATTCTGGCGATCTCGCTGTGGCTGTGGTTCACGGTGTTGTTCGCCAACTTTGCCGAGGCACTGGCCGAGGGTCGCAGCAAGGCCCAGGCCGCATCGTTGCGCAGCGCCAAGCGCGACGTGGTAGCCAAGAAACTGCTTGAAGCGCGTTACGGCGCGAAATGGCAGGAAGTCTCGGGCAGCACCTTGCGCCGCGGCGACGTCATCTTGGTCGAATCGGGCGATACGATCCCGGCCGACGGTGAAGTGATCGAAGGCGTGGCATCGGTCGACGAATCGGCGATTACCGGCGAATCCGCACCGGTGATCCGCGAGTCGGGCGGCGATTTCTCGTCGGTCACGGGCGGCACGCGAGTGCTTTCCGACTGGATCGTGGTGCGCGTTTCGGTCAATCCGGGCGAAGCGTTCCTCGACCGGATGATCGCGATGGTCGAAGGCGCGAAGCGCCAGAAGACGCCCAATGAAATCGCGCTAACCATTTTGCTGGTGGCACTGACCATTGTGCTGTTGCTGGCAACCGCCACGTTGCTGCCGTTCTCGGTCTTCAGCGTGGATATCGCCAAGGCCGGGCACGTGGTTACGATCACGGCGCTGGTGGCCCTGCTGGTCTGCCTGATTCCGACCACCATTGGCGGCCTGCTGTCGGCCATCGGTGTGGCGGGTATGAGCCGGATGATGCAGGCTAACGTGATAGCGACTTCCGGACGTGCAGTGGAAGCGGCCGGCGACGTGGACGTGCTGTTGCTCGACAAGACCGGCACGATCACGCTGGGCAATCGTCAAGCTTCGGCCTTCGTGCCGGCGCCTGGTGTAACCGAGCAAGAACTGGCCGACGCTGCGCAACTGTCGTCGCTGGCCGATGAAACGCCTGAAGGGCGCAGCATCGTCGTGCTGGCCAAGCAACGCTTCAACCTGCGTCAGCGCGAGATGGCTGGCTTGCATGCGGTGTTTGTGCCGTTCACCGCACAGACTCGCATGAGCGGGGTCGACCTGGTCGATCACGAGATCCGCAAGGGTGCGGCCGACGCCATCCGTAAATATGTCGAGGCAACCGGTGCGCGATTTGCCGCCGAAGTGAGCGCTGCGGTCGACGAAGTGGCACGCCGCGGCAGCACGCCGCTGGTGGTTGCCGAAACGAAGGCCGGTCGTGCTCGCGTGCTGGGTGTAATCGAGCTCAAGGACATCGTCAAGGGCGGCATCAAGGAGCGGTTTGCTGAGCTGCGCCGCATGGGTATCAAGACCATCATGATCACCGGCGACAACCGGTTGACGGCAGCAGCCATCGCGGCGGAAGCGGGGGTCGACGACTTCCTGGCCGAAGCCACGCCGGAAGCCAAGCTGGCGATGATTCGCTCGCATCAGGCTGAGGGCAAGCTGGTGGCCATGACGGGCGACGGCACCAACGACGCTCCGGCGCTCGCACAAGCCGACGTGGCCGTGGCGATGAATACGGGTACCCAAGCGGCGAAAGAAGCCGGCAACATGGTGGACCTCGATTCGAACCCGACCAAGTTGATCGAGATCGTCGAAATCGGCAAGCAAATGCTGATGACGCGCGGCTCGCTCACCACGTTCTCGATCGCCAACGACGTTGCGAAGTATTTCGCGATCATCCCGGCCGCGTTTGCCACCACGTATCCGCAGCTCAACGCGCTTAACGTGATGCACTTGGCCAGCCCGTCCTCGGCGATCTTGTCGGCTGTGATTTTCAACGCGCTGATCATCGTTGTGTTGATTCCGCTGGCGCTCAAAGGCGTGCGGTATCGGCCGCTGGGTGCTGCGACGCTGCTGCGCCGCAACCTGTTGATTTATGGCTTGGGCGGGATCATCGTGCCGTTTATCGGGATCAAGGTCATCGACGTGATCCTGGCCGTCTGCGGTTGGGCTTGAACGCACGGAACAGGTCGACGATGCACATCATGAATAAACAAGGCTAGGAGCAATACTGCGATGAACTCAGTTCTGCAACAGGAAGTACCGGTAAAGAAGCCCGCCTTATGGCGGCCGATGATCACGTTGTTCGTTTTGCTTGGCGTCGTGACGGGCGTGGCTTACCCGCTGGTCATCACGGGCATTGGCCAGACGGCGTTCAAGTCTCAAGCGAACGGCAGCATGATCGAGCAAAACGGCAAGGTGGTCGGCTCGGAACTGATGGGCCAGCAATTCGATGCGCCTCAGTACTTCTGGGGCCGTCTGTCGGCGACTTCGCCGATGCCGTATAACGCGCAAAATTCGTCGGGCTCCAACCTCGGACCGACCAACTCGGCCCTGCAAGATGAGGTGAAAGGACGCATCGACGCGCTGAAGGCCGCCGATCCGACCGCTGGCACTCCGATTCCTGTCGACCTGGTAACGTCGTCGGGTAGTGGCCTGGATCCGGAAATCAGCCCGGCCGCAGCCGCTTATCAGATCAAGCGGGTGGCGCTGGCTCGCCACTTGCCGGTCGAGAAAGTGCAGGAAGTGGTCGATAGCTATACCTCCGGCCGCCAGTTCGGCATACTGGGCGAAGCACGTGTGAATGTGCTCAAGCTCAATCTTGCCTTGGACGCGTTGCCGAAGTCCTAAGTCGCGACCGCTGGCTGCAGTGGTGGCGACTGCGCCAGCTCGGTAACGGGCTGGCGTTTTACTTTTTCATGTGAATTATGGACCGACCCGATCCTGACGAATTGCTCGACAAACTACAACGCGACGAAGCGCGCCAGCAGCGCGGTCGTCTCAAAATATTCTTCGGTGCTTCGGCTGGCGTGGGCAAGACCTTTGCAATGCTGCAAGGGGCGCGACGCCGCCTGAGCGAAGAGAGCCTCGATGTGGTGGTGGGCGTGGTGGAAACGCACGGCCGCAGCGAAACTGCGGCTTTGCTCGAAGGCATGGAAGTGCTGCCGCCGCTGCAAATCGAGTATCGCGGCCGCACGCTATCCGAGTTCGATCTCGATGCTGCGCTCGTGCGCAAGCCGCAGTTGCTGCTCGTCGACGAGCTGGCGCACTCGAATCTGACCGGGGCGCGGCATCTGAAGCGCTGGCAGGACGTGCAGGAGTTGCTCGCCGCCGGCATCGACGTGTACACCACGGTGAACGTGCAGCATCTGGAAAGTCTCAATGATGTGGTGGGGCAGATCACGGGCATCAGGGTCTGGGAGACGGTGCCGGACCATGTGTTCGATATGGCCGATGAGGTCACGCTGGTCGATCTTCCCGCCGAAGAACTGCTCGACCGGTTGCGCGACGGTAAGGTGTATTTGGCCCAACAGGCCGAACGCGCGGTGCGCAACTTCTTTCGCAAGGGCAATCTGATTGCGCTGCGCGAACTGGCACTGCGCCGTACCGCCGATCGTGTCGATGCGCAAATGCGCGAGTATCGCGCCGATCAATCGATCCAGCGCATCTGGCAAGCCCGTGAGCGGCTGCTGGTGTGTGTGGGCCCGGGCGACGGGGCCGAGTCGCTGGTGCGCTCGGCGGCCCGCCTTGCCGCCAACCTGAAGGCGGACTGGATCGCCGTCTATGTGGAAACCGCTGCGTTGCAGCGACGCTCGGATGCGCAGCGCGAACTCACGTTCGCAGCACTCAAGCTTGCGCAGGAGTTGGGCGCGGAGGCCGTGACGCTGGATGGCTCGGACGCGGTACCGACTTTGCTGAGCTATGCGCGCGTGCGCAACGTGTCCAAGCTGGTGGTGGGCGCGTCGCGCCGCCAGGGGCTGTCGCGCACCCTGAAGCGTTCGTTGGGCGACCGCCTGATCGAACATGCCGGCGAGATCGACGTGACCTTGGTGCACATTCAGGTGCAGGCGGGCGCGGGCGTACCGCAGCCGCAGACCCTCGCCGGCGATATCCGCAATGCGCTGGCCGGCGAACGCGAAGAGCGCTCATCGGCCGGCAGCTATGGTTGGGCGGCCGTGACGGTGGCGCTCATTACCGGGGTCGCGAGTTTTCTGACCGGGCACCTCGATCTGACCAATCTGGTGATGCTCTACCTGTTGGGCGTAATCTTCGCCGCCGCCCGGCTCGGGCGTGGTCCCGGCGCGCTGACGTCGGTGCTCAGCGTGGCGGCGTTCGACTTTTTCTTCGTGCCGCCGCGCATGTCGTTTAGCGTGAGCGACACGCAATACGTATTGACGTTTGCCGGCATGCTGGTGACTTCGCTGGTCATCAGCCACCTGACGTCGAGCCTGCGCCAGCAGGCGCGCATAGCCAGTTATCGCGAGCGCCGCACCGGTGCGATGTATGCGATGGCGCGCGAGCTGGCGGCGGCGCTCACGACCGAGCAGATCATCGAGATCGGCAGCCGGCATGTGAGCGAGGTGTTTCGCGCGAAGGTGGCGATACTGCTGCCCGACAGCGCGGATCAGGTACGCCAGCCGGTGGAGGAGCTGCTCCAGCCGATGTGGTTGACCGGCCCGCAGCTGGACGTCGATGTCGCGCAGTGGGTGTACGACCAGCAGAAGCCGGCGGGGGCAGGTACCGATACCTTGCCGGCCAGTCCGGCAAAATATCTGCCGCTGAAAGCGCCGATGCGCACACGCGGCGTGTTGGCGCTCACCAGTGAAAGCGCACAATTGTTCAGTGGCCCCGAGCAGGCCCAGATGCTCGATACCTTCGCCGCGCAAATTGCGTTGGCGGTGGAGCGCGTGCATTACGTCGATATTGCGCGCGACGCCGTGGTCAGCATGGAGTCGGAGCGTTTGCGCAATTCGCTGCTGTCGGCCATCTCGCACGATTTGCGCACGCCACTGACGACCATAGTCGGCTTCTCGTCGATGCTGGCGCAAAGCCAAGGTATCGAGTCGGGGCAGAACGGCCTGGCCATGTCGAATTCCGACCTGGTCGAGGCGATTCACGAAGAGGCCTTGCGCATGACCGGACTGGTCACCAACTTGCTCGACATGGCCCGGCTGCAGGCCGGTGGCGTGCAGCTCAGCCGGCAGTGGCTGATGCTGGAGGAGGTGGTCGGGGCGGCATTGCGCGCGAGCCGGCGACGCTTGGCGCAACATCCGGTGCACGTGCACTTGCCGCCCGATTTGCCCTTGCTGCAACTGGATGCCGTGTTGATGGAGCGTTTGTTCACGAACCTGTTCGAGAACGCCGCCAAATACGCGGGCGCCAACAGCAGCCTGGATATCAGCGCGAACACGGTGACCGTCGACGGCAAACCGTTCGTGCGGGTGAACGTCGACGACCATGGTCCGGGTTTGCCGTCGGGCATGGAGAAGCGCATTTTCGAGAAATTTACGCGCGGCGAAAAAGAGTCGGCCAAGCCCGGCATTGGACTGGGGCTGGCGATCTGCCGGGCGATCGTGAACGCGCACGGCGGCGAGATCGGTGCGGAAAATCGCCTGATGTCGGGCGGTACCACCGGGACCGTCGTGCACGGCGCGCGTTTCTGGTTCACCTTGCCGGCCGGTGAGGCGCCACCGGGGCCCGAGACGCTCGCCGATGAGAGCGGCGGTGAAAGTCAGCACATCGGCAATCCGACCGATGGCGATCCTACAACGGAGGAACACTCGGCATGAATGATCCGGGCGTGAATGTCGTATTGATTGAAGATGAAAAGCAGATCCGCCGTTTTGTCAAAGCGGCGCTCGAGGCCGAAGGCATTACCGTGCACGAGGCCGATACCGGTCAGCGCGGTCTGATCGAGGCCGCTACGCGCAAACCGGATTTGATTATCGTCGACCTGGGATTGCCCGATACGGACGGGTTGGACGTGATACGTGAGTTGCGCGGGTGGACCGAGTTACCGGTGATCGTGCTGTCGGCGCGTAGTCAGGAGAGCGAGAAGGTTGCCGCGCTCGATGCCGGCGCCGACGACTACTTGTCCAAGCCGTTTGGCGTATCGGAGCTGATGGCGCGTATCCGTGCGCATTTGCGTCGACGCAACCAAGGCGGCGCCGCTGAGACGCCGGTCGTGCGTTTCGGCGCGGTCGAAGTGGATCTGGCCTTGCGCCAGGTGCGCCGCGATGGCGAAGCGGTTCATTTGACGCCGCTTGAATACCGATTGCTCGCAACGCTGGTGCGCCATGCCGGACGCGTGCTCACGCACCGCCAGTTGCTGCGCGACGTATGGGGACCGTCGCATGTCGAAAGCAACCACTATCTGCGCATCTATATGGGGCATTTGCGGCAAAAGCTTGAGCGCGATGCAACGCAGCCCGAACATATCGTGACCGAAACCGGTGTCGGCTATCGGCTCGTCGGATTGTTATAACCGCTGCTGCAAAACGTCGGAAGCAGGCGCGACATACGAAAAAACGGCACCGAGAGGCATAAGTGGCCGAGACGGAAACTTATGCCGGCTCCTCGTGCCTAAAAGACTCGCGCGACCTGTTCATCCTGTCCGAGCAGAGCGGCGCATTCCTACAGATTTCGACAGAGTCCGGGGCCCATGGAGCGTATCGCGGCAGCTCGACCGCGGTGTGCGCTGTCTGGAAAACCACAAATCATGACGTTTTTTTGATTTTGTACGGGGCTACACCGCGATGCTATGCGACACCCTGTGTGCAGCATGGTTATAATTAAATCGAAATAAGACGGACGCCGTCGTTTTGCGACGCGATCCGGTCCCGCTTCCTGACTGGGTCAGCCGGGTATTTCAGATCCGGTCGTTGTATGGCGCCCGGGGTTTCGTAAAGAGGGAACAGTCATGCTTGAAGCGATCTCTTTAGCTGCCGGGCTGGCATGGGCTGCGGGCTTGCGCCTTTACCTCACTGTTTTGTTCACCGGGTTGTTCGCCAATCTGGGCCTGATTCATCTGCCTCTCGCGTTGCAGCCGCTTGCCTCGCCATGGCTGTTATGCGCTGCCGTGGTGTTCTCGCTGATCGAGTTTTTCGCCGACAAGATTCGCGCGTTCGATTCGCTCTGGGATGCGGTGCATACGTTGATACGCATCCCCGCGGGCGCTTTGCTCGCGGCCGGCGCGCTCGGTTATGCGGCGCCGCAGACCGTGCTGCTGATGGCGCTGGCAGGCGGCGTGCTGGCTGGAGCCGCGCATTTGACCAAGGCTGGCACGCGTGCCGTCATCAATTTTTCCGGCGAGCAGCCTTCGGGAAAGATCGCTTCGCTGGCCGAAGACGTGCTCGTGATCGTCGGTTTATCGCTGGCTTTTTTCCTGCCGCTGGTCTTTTTGGCCTTGATTGCCGCTTTCCTGCTGGCCGCCGCATGGGCTTTGCCGCGTCTGTGGCGCGGTGTGCAGGGCGGCTGGCGCGGCATGGCCTTGCATATGGTGCATTCCGCGGTCCGGCCGGTTGCCGGCAAGCATGACTGATGCTGCCAGCGGCCCCGCCTAAACGCTCGCTCCGATCCCACCCCCCACTGCTGCGCCAGGGCTGGCGCATGACGGTGCGCGACTGGCGCGCCGGCGAACTCACCATGCTGCTGCTCGCGCTGATTCTGGCCGTCGCCGCGCTCAGCAGTGTCGGGTTTCTGGCCGACCGCTTGGCGCGCGGGCTAGAGCGCGATGCGCGTCAGATGATAGGCGCCGATCTGGTCGTGCGCGCCGATCATCCGGTCGACCCCCAATTCATCGAGCAAGCGCGTGACTGGGGCCTGCGGACCGCCAGCACCACGGTGTTTCCGAGCATGGTTGCGGCGATTGCGGCACCGGCTGCACCGGCATCGTCGCCCGCCGTCGCCGATCTCCCTACGCGGCTGGCTGCGGTCAAGGCAGTTTCTCCCGGTTACCCCTTGCGCGGCTCGGTCTCGATCGCGGCAGCCCCGGACGAGACGGGCACGGCGGCCAACAGCGTCCCGGCTCCGGGGACAGTCTGGATCGATCCGCAATTGCTCGATAGCCTGCATGTGAAAGTCGGCGGTGCGCTAAAGGTAGGCACCCGTCAATTCACCGTTGCCGCACTCATTACGCGCGAGCTGGACCGCGGCTTTGCGTTCGTCAACTTCTCGCCGCGCGTCATGCTGCGTGCCGACGATCTACCATCGACAGGCCTGCTTACCTTCGGCAGCCGTGCAACTTACCGATTGCTCGTTGCCGGTTCGCCTGCGGCAGTAGCGCGGTATACCGCATGGGCGCATGCCCAGGTCGACGGCAATCGCTTGCGTGGCGTGGCGCTCGAGAGCATCGACGACGGCCAGCCCCAGGTGCGCGACACGCTGACGAGGGCACGCCACTTTCTGACCCTGGTGGCGATGCTGACCGCCCTGTTGGCAGCCGTGGCAATCGCGATGGCGGCGCATCGTTATGCACGGCGTCATCTCGACGGCGGCGCGGTGATGCGGTGCCTGGGTGCGAGCGAGCGCACGCTGCGTGGTTTGTTTCTCGTCGAATTCGTGTTGGTCGGTTTGGCCGGCAGTGCACTAGGGGTGGTGCTTGGTTTCGCCGGCCATTACGCGCTGTTGGAATGGCTGGGCGGACTGATAGGCGTGAGTTTGCCGCAGGCCGGCGTATTGCCCGCGGTCGAAGGTATTGCCAGCGGTCTGGTGTTGCTGCTCGGTTTTGCTTTGCCGCCGCTGGCGCCGCTCACGAGCGTGCCGCCGGGCCGGGTGTTGCGTCGTGAACTGGAGGGCAATACCCACATGATGTGGTTGGGTTACGCGGTGGGCATCGCGTGTTTCGGCGCACTGCTGATGGTGGCGGCCGGCGAGATCAAGCTCGGCGTCATCGTGGCGGGAGGTTTCGCGGCAGGAATGCTGGGCTTCGGCTTGCTCGCTCGCATCGCGTTGTGGGCGCTGGCGCGGCTTGCGCGCTCAAGCAAGGGGATCGGTGGCTTGAATGGCTTTGGCGGCTTCGGAGGTCGCGCGGCGCTCGGTTGGCGCTATGCGCTGGCCTCGCTGGAACGCCGTTCCGGCGCGAGCGCGCTGCAGATCACGGCGCTGGGCATCGGCCTGATGTGCTTACTGCTGTTGGCGATTACGCGCAACGATCTGGTCGCGGGCTGGCGTGCCTCGACGCCGCCCGATGCGCCCAACCAATTCGTCATCGATATCCAGCCCGATCAGACGGCGGTCTTCAAGGATTTCCTCGCACAGCACGGCGAATCGGACATTACGTTGTCGCCGATGATACGCGGCCGTTTGATCGCCCTGAACGGCCGGCCGATTGGTGCGGACGACTACAAGGATGACAACACCAAGCGCTTGATCGAGCGCGAATTCAACCTTTCCTACACCTCCGCGTTGCCTTCGGACAACCGCGTGGTTGCCGGCGATTGGTACGGCGCCAGCAAGCGGCCCGAGATTTCGATGGAGGAGGGCATAGCCGAGGCGCTCAAGATCAAAGTGGGCGACATGACGCGTTTCGACGTGGCCGGCCAGCAGATCGACGCGCCGGTGACGAGCTTGCGCAAGCTCGACTGGGGAAGTTTCAGAGTCAATTTCTTTGTGGTGATGCCGCCTGCGGCGCTGGCGGATTTTCCCGCGACGTTCATCACGAGCTTTCATTTGCCGAGCAACCAGCATGGCGTCGTCGACGCGCTGGTGGCGCGCTTTCCGAACCTGACGGTGATCGACACCGGCGCGTTGATTGCGCAACTGCAACGGGTGCTCGATCAGGTGATTGGGGCGGTTCAATTCTTGTTCTTGTTCACGCTCGCGGCGGGCGTGCTGGTGCTCTACGCAGCGCTTGCGGGAACGCGCGACGAACGGGTGCGAGAAGCCGCCTTATTGCGCGCGCTGGGCGCTTCGAGCCGACAGGTGCGTGGGGTGCAGATCGCCGAGTTCGTGGTGGTTGGCGGTTTGGCCGGGCTGATGGCGGCGCTGGGCGCGCAGATATTGGGCGCGGTGCTCGCGCAGCGCATATTTTCATTCCATCTCACGATCAACCCGTGGCTGCCTTTGCTGGGCACTGCGGCCGGTATCGTGTGTGCGACGGCCGGCGGCTGGGCCAGTTTGCGCGCGGTGCTGGCGCGGCCTGCGCTGCAATCGTTGCGGGAAGGGGTTTAAGAAACGGGGGCTAAGCGAAGGAGTGTAAGCCGTGGGCGTGTACGCAATATCCGAGGCGTAAGCGCAAGCGCGTGCAAGCAAGCGGCGCGTGAGCAAAAGCGGGGCGCTACCAAAACGGCGTACAAGCAAAACGCGCGCACGGCAAGTCGGCGATAATGCACATCCACGTCCCCTTGCGGCGCTTTTTACACCGCTTTTTTTCATTAGAGCTCGATGACAGAAACCCTTGATAACGCGCCTAGCGTTTTCGAATTGGTCGGAGGCGAAGCGCGCGTGCGCGAGTTGATCGACCGCTTCTATGATTTGATGGATCTGGAACCCGAGTTTGCCGGGATCCGCGCTCTGCATCCGCCGACGCTGGAAGGTTCGCGCGATAAATTCTTCTGGTTCTTATGCGGTTGGATGGGCGGTCCCGATCATTACGTCAGCCGCTTCGGTCACCCGCGCCTGCGCGCCCGTCACATGCCCTACGCGATTGGTGGCAGCGAGCGTGACCAATGGTTGCGCTGCATGGCCTGGGCCATGGAGGATGTCGGCCTGGACGAGACTTTGCGCGAGCGCCTGCTGACCTCTTTTTTCCAGACCGCGGATTGGATGCGTAATCGCCCCGACTAAAATTGGGCATCGTTGCGGAGTGCCTGCCTTGAATCACGATTCGAAACCGAACGATTCCGACATGCCGTCGCCGTTGCCCGACGCCCGTGCGCAAGCCGTGCTCGATTTCTGGTTCGGTGCGCCAGGGTCGGCAGAATACGGGCAGGAGCGTCGCCTCTGGTTCAAGAAATCGGCCGCAACCGATCAGCGCATACGCGAGCTGTTCGGCCCGCTCCATGCACAGGCGGTGGCCGGACGGTGCGATGCCTGGGTGGCAACGCCGCTGGGCGCGTGCGCATTGATCGTCATGCTCGACCAGTTTTCGCGCAACCTCTTTCGAGACCAGCCGGCGGCGTTTGCGGCCGACGCGCAAGCACTGGGCATTGCAGCGAGCATCGTGCATGCCGGGATCGATCGGCAATTGCCCACGCCTATGCATCGTTCGTTTGTGTATTTGCCGTTCGAGCATGACGAAAACGAGGCCAGCCAGCGTTTGTCGCTCAAGTTGTTCGGTGCTCTGGAACAAGAAACCGGTTGGGCGGACCCGCGGGTATGGGCCGAGAAACACGCCGCGGTGATCGCGCGGTTTGGCCGGTTTCCGCATCGCAATGCCGTACTTGGGCGATTATCCAGCCCCGATGAGATCAAGTTTTTGCAGGAGCGTGGCGCTCGATTTTGACGCGTGCGCCGCGAGCCGAGCGGAGTCGGATGTAAGCGATTCGCGACTCGGGGCTCAGCCTGTCAAACGCTGCAGCAACGCCAGTGGCTCGGTCGAGACCTGCAACAAATCCAGATAAGCCGGCCGCATGAACCCTTCGTTCACCGTATGTTGCAGCATCGTCAACAGCGGATCGAAATAGCCGTCGGTATTGAGCAGCGCGAGCGGTTTGGCGTGGTAGCTAAGCTGGGCCCACGTAAACACCTCGAAAAATTCCTCGAGCGTGCCGGCGCCACCCGGCAAGGTAATGAACGCGTCCGATAGATCGGCCATCATTTTCTTGCGCTGGTGCATGTCGTCGACCACATGCAGATCATCGAGGCCGTGATGGCCGACTTCGCGATCGAGCAGCAATTCGGGGATCACGCCGATAACTCGACCGCCCGCCATCAGCGCCGCATCGGCGACTGCGCCCATCATCCCGAGCTTGCCGCCGCCGTAGACCAGCGTAAGCCCGGCTTGCGCGACGGCGGTTCCGAACTGTTGCGCAGCCTCGATGAAAACGGGCCGCGCACCGGGGCTGGAGCCGCAATAAACACACACCGATCGGATCATGAGCGCTGGCGCCCGCTGTTGTCCCCAACCCGGTCCCCGCCGCCATCGACGCTGATATCGTCGCTCTCGCGCGCAGGGTCTTTGAGAAACTCGCTGAATTCGCGCGGCGGCAGTTTGCCGCTGACCAGATCATCGAATAGTTGACGCGAACGCCCGCGCAGGTAAGGCGCCATCATTGAAATGATGTGGCGGCTCGATGCATGCAATTCCTTGCGTATCGCTTCCTGGTCGTTGTACTGGCGCGGATTCATGACGAACTGGTAAGACAGCCAATAGGTGGCGATAACGCCGATATTAGTGGAGATCACAGCGATTTCTTCGGCGGTGGCTATCATTTCGCCGTCGTCCACCAGGATCTCGCAAAGATCGCGGGCAAACCGCACCTTGTGACCGATGATTTGCTTGAAATGGGTTTCCAGTGTGCGGTTGCGTGCGAGCAGGTCGTTCAAGTCGCGGTACAGGAATCGGTAGTGCCACAGGAAATCGGCCATATAGGACAGATAGGCCCAGACCTCGTCGATGCTCGGTTTGCGATCCTCTTGGAAGCGCAGGCGCCTTTCGACTTGTTGCTCGAATTGCGCAAAAATGCTGTTGATAATGTCGTCTTTGTTGCGAAAATGGTAATAAAGATTGCCTGGGCTAATCTTCATTTCCTCGGCGATGGTGGTGGTCGTGACGTTGGGTTCGCCGAACTGGTTGAATAGTTTGAGCGACAGTTCAAGGATGCGTTCGCGAGTGCGGCGAGGCGGTTTTGCGTCCATAGAGATTGCCGGGTGTGCCCAGGGTGGGGAACCCCGGATCGTTATAATCGGAAAAAGAATTCTAATTATAAACCTCGCCTACCGGCTCCGAGCAGGGTATTTACCTCACCCAAGCGATGACGACCGGGCCAGCCAGCAAACCCCAGGTTAGTGCGCAAATCACCAGCGCCACGGTAACGGCAGCGCTGCCAAAATCCTTCGCACGCTTGGAAAGCTCGTGACGCTCCAGCGAAATCCGGTCGATGGCGGCTTCGACGCTGGAATTGAGCAGTTCGACGATCAGCACCATCAGCACGGAACCCAATAGCAGCACGCGTTCAACGGGCGGCACCGGGATCAGGATGCCGCAGGGTACCAGGATGGCGGCGAGCGTGAGCTCCTGACGAAATGCGCTCTCCTCGCGAAATGCGACGCGGAAGCCATTGATCGAATTCTTCAGCGCATGCCAGGCGCGCGTGATGCCGCGGTTGCCTTTATACGGATTGAACGGCAGCGGCGCCATCTCTTCTGGGGCGGGCACCTCTGCGGCGCTCGGATCTGCGGCGCGTCCGGTCGGCACAACGGGAGCTTGCGTCGAGGCCGTGTCGCTGATCTTTTCGCTGACGGGATGAGACGTTGAGTGGGGCACTGTAGGGGGTCGCCAGAATGATTACCGTTTCAGATTAGCACACGCCAAATGGATGCCGGGCAGCGCGTATGGTGGGTAGGACTAAAGGAAGTCCGGCGGTGTGTGGACGGGTGCGCAGCTCGCGGTGTGCAGCCCGCGATTTGCCGCCTGCTTATCCGGCGAATTCACTGAATTCGCCGCGAAGACCGGGCTGCGCAAATACATCAGGCCGTGGCCTGCTCGGCGCCGACCGCAACGTGCGGCAAGGGCTTCAAATGAGATGCGAATTGCTCCGATGCGGCGCGCCACGAAAACCGTTCGGCCCAGGCTCGTGCATGACCGCGGTCGATTTTCAGCGCGTCCAGGCAGGCTTCGCGCAGATCCTCGTTCATCGCACCGGCACCGCCGTCGGCCAGCACGTCGACTGGACCCGTCACCGGGTAGGCGGCCACCGGCAACCCGCATGCCAACGCTTCCAGCAGCACCAAGCCGAAGGTGTCGGTGCGGCTCGGGAATACGAACACATCCGCCGCCGCGTAGACCTTGGCGAGTTCCGCCTGCGTCAGCACGCCCAGGTAGTTGACTTCCGGATAGCGCGATTTAAGCTCGGCCAACTGCGGGCCTTCGCCGGCCACCCATTTCGAGCCTGGCAGGTCGAGCTTCAGGAATGCTTCGACGTTCTTCTCGATGGCGACCCGGCCGACGTACAAAAAGATCGGGCGCGCGGTGTTGAGTACTTTCGATTCTTGCGGCTGGAAAATTTCCAGATCGACACCGCGGGTCCATAGCACCACATTGGTAAAGCCGAATTTTTCGAGATCCTGCTTGACCACGGGCGTGGGCGCCATGACGGCGCGCGACGGACCGTGGAACCAGTGCAGGAATTTGTAGGTGAGTGCGAGCGGGATGCCGAAGCGAGCCTGCACGTATTCCGGAAAACGGGTGTGATAGGCCGACGTATGCGGCAGTTTGTGGCGTCGTGCATAGGCGCGAGCAGCCATGCCCAGTGGGCCTTCGGTTGCGATATGCAGCGCGTCCGGCGCGAATTCGGCGATGCGCCTGCGCACCTGTTGCCCGGGCATCAGGGACAGGCGGATTTCCGGGTAAGTCGGACAGGGGATGGTGCGAAACTCCAGCGGCGTGAGCAACTCGACGCGATGGCCGAGCTCGATCAACTCGCGCGTGGTGTTCTTCAAGGTCCGAACCACCCCGTTGACTTGAGGTTCCCACGCATCGGTAACGATCATGATTTTCATAAGATTTCAGCCATCGCGCAGTGGCGCAGTGCGGGGTGTAGGGGAGGTTGGATAGGTTATGGGGGGACGCCCGATTCAAGCGATTTCCCGGGCCTTGCTACGAACCTGCACTTTGGACGACGACCCGGACGACGATTCGGGCGGCGACTGCATGACGGTCCAGTAGACGATCTTGAGTTCGCCCTCGGTGGTTTCGACCAAGGCCGACAGGCTTTCTACCCAGTCGCCGTCATTGCAATAGAGCACGCCGTCGATGTCGCGGACTTCGGCTTTATGAATGTGGCCGCAAACCACGCCATCGCAGCCGCGGCGCAGCGCCTCATCGGTCATGACGCGCTCGAACTGGGAGATGAAATTGACGGCGTTCTTGACCTGGTGTTTCAGGTATTGCGACAGCGACCAGTACTGGAACCCAAAGCGAATCCGGATCCGGTTGAACCAGCGATTGAGCACGAGGATCAGCGAATACAAGGAGTCGCCCACGTAGGCGAGCCACTTTGCATGTTGGATCACACCGTCGAACAAATCGCCATGTACGACCCACAAGCGCTTGCCGGCCAGCGTGGTGTGGAAGGCTTCCTCGCGGATGTGAATATCGCCGAACGCGTGATCGCAGAACTGGCGGGCCGACTCGTCGTGGTTACCGGGGATATAGATGACCTGGACGCCTTTGCGCGCCTTGCGCAACACTTTCTGCACCACGTCGTTGTGAGCCTGCGGCCAAAACCAGCCTTTTTTCAGTTGCCAGCCGTCGATGATGTCGCCCACGAGGTACAGATATTCTGAGTCGTTGTGACGCAGAAAATCGAGCAGGTAATCAGCCTGGCAACCGCTGGTGCCGAGGTGGATATCGGAAATCCAGATGGTCCGGTAGCGATGAGTCGCACTCTCGTCGTCGAGAATCGGACCACTGTTGTTGATCTGGGGAGGGATAAATGAGGGGGGTAAGGCAGCGGTGCGCGCACCGGGCAGCTCGGAACCGAGTCCTGCCTGTCGGAACAGGGGCGGCACAGATATCGACTTGGACTCCATGAGATCCCTTGATAGATGCAATGCCTGCATTCAGCCATGTGTATATGACTGCCGCGTGACATTCATGGGAAGTTCTTATTACGGAGTGCTGTACGTCGATGCGCCGCGGCTTGATGGGATGCGCCGCCGCCTATGAGGTGCGCCGCCGCTTAATGAGACTCCCCGCGGCCTAGCGTGACGCGCCGCGGCTTACTGTTCGACGTGCTCGCCCCACAAGGGGCTGGCCGAGGGCATGGGATGCGGGACGGGCGGTGCCACATGCGGATCGACCGCCGCCGGTACCGAAACGGGGGCCGCTGTGGTCGCCACCGGCTTGGCCCCCGGAGACGTGCCGCCGAGCGGAGCCGTCGGCGCCTTGGAGGGCTCGGGCGGTCGATGCGGCGGCGTAATGTCCTTGATTTCTTTTTTGCCGGTCAGTGGCGTGCTGACAACAGTTTGGCGGTGGCTCTTGCGCTCAGTGGCCGCCAGTTTCTTTTTTTGATCTTCCGGTAACCGTTGGTAATCTGCCCACGCTTTTTCTCGCTGCTGCACAGGCACCGCTTTCGAAAGCTGAAAATTCTCGCGCGCGGTGCGGCGCTGGTCGGCCGTCATGCTGACCCATTCCGCCATGCGTTCATGCAGTCGCGCTTGTTCGTCCAGCGACAATTTCGGATATTGCACGGCGATTTTGAGCCACTTGCGCTTGCGTACGTCGCTGAACTGATCCCATTCGCGGGCAAAAGGCGCTAACGCGGTGCGTTGGTTCACCGAAAGCTTGGCCCAGGCGAGCGGGGCGGGTGTCGCTGTGAGCGAGGGCAATACGCCTGCTGTATCCGGGGCGAGCGCCGCGGGCACGGTTTCAGCGGAATTGTTGGCGGTATTGGTCGAACTGCGCGCCGGGTGCCAGCGCGGATAGGTCGCGACGAACGAGACGGCAGCCGCGATCACGCTGATAAAAACGATGGCGAGACCACGCCTGCTGGACACCGGCGGCTCCCGGTCTATCGCGTGCGCGACAAGTAGGCGTTGAAACCGTGATCCAGATAAGCGTTAAGGGGCAGCTCGTCGGACAACATGGCAGCATCGATGTCGGCGGTATCCGCGATGCGCTGCTGGTCTTCCCAGTACGCGACGCCGATCAATGCCGCCACCAGCGCGAACATTGGCCACATCAGGACAAAGCGCGGCGCACGCACGACCGGCGGGCGTGCACCCATTGCGCCGGCGAACGCCGGCGCCATCGCAGATACCGGCGCGGTTTGCGGGGCCACTTCCGGTTTCTTGCGCTGCAGTGCCGCCCGGCGCGCCAATGCCAGCCGGGCCAGCGTTGGCTGCGGCAGGCCTTCGGCGCTCTCGTCCAGCGCGCGACGCACCGCTAACGCGAATTCACGTTCCTTGGTATCGACAGTGGAGTTCATAATGTAATTCCCTTCGCCTTAAGCGCCAAGGCCAGGGCGTGTGTAGCTCGTGAGCAGTGCGTTTTCACGCTACCTTCGGAGCAACCCATCGCGGCGGCAGTTTCAGCGACATCCATGTCTTCCCAATAACGCATGAGGAAGGCCTCTCGTTGACGCGTTGGCAGCTTTTGAATCTCTTCGTCGATCAAATTCAGGATTTGGGCTCGTTCGAGCTGATCTTGACCGCTGTCCGATCCTATAGACCGCGCTTCGGCATCAAAATTCTCAAGCAAATCGAAATCGTCGTCTTCGTTGCTGGGCGTGAGCGAGGAAAAAAGGCTAACCCAGGTATTACGGACTTTTTGGCGGCGGAAATAATCGAGGATGACGTTTTGTAGAATACGCTGAAACAGCATAGGAAGTTCGGCAGCGGGTTTGTCGCCATATTTTTCGGCGAGCCGAATCATGGCGTCCTGGACGCAATCCAGGGACGCCTCGTGATCGCGCACCGCGTAAATGGTCTGCTTGAACGCACGCCGTTCGACGCTCGCCAGAAAATCGGCCAGTTCCTTGTCTGATGCCATCCGTTGTATTTTGACGCGAGTGGCTGCGCGCGTTATCCGTCTATAAAAATGTCGTAAAGCCCGCGGATGCTAGCAAAAAAATCCGCGCAAAGGGTGGTTTTAGCCTCGAATCCCAAACGACGCGTTGGCCCGATTTCGAGGCTTATGCACTGTTTTATTGGCCAAGCGGCCGATTACCGCAAGCAGCATAACCGACTCCGTTTGCTGCTTGGAACAAATAATTGTTGACCCTGCCGCCCTAGGTGGGTATTGTCGAAGGTTCGCAACAAGCTGCAATAAGTTCCATTGAGGCGCAGCTTACAAGGCTCGCCTGTCTTTTGGACGCGCCGCTTGAACCCGGGTCACGAGCCTGAGGGGAGAGCTCCCGATCAATTTTTTGCCGAAAATTCGAAAGGTGAACGATGAATACGCACAGCGCGGAATTCTCTACGTCGGAATTGAACGATCCCGACCCACAATCTGATACACCCACCAGTCCGTCCTCCCCATCTGCTGATATTTCGATCGGTGCAACCGTATTAATGCGGGCTTTGCAAGACGAAAAAGTCGACTACATCTGGGGCTATCCCGGCGGCTCGGTTCTCTACATCTACGACGAGCTTTACAAGCAAGACAAGATCAAGCATGTGCTGGTGCGCCATGAACAGGCCGCTGTCCATGCTGCCGACGCTTATGCGCGCTCCACAGGCAATGTCGGCGTCTGCCTTGTCACCTCCGGGCCTGGCGTGACCAATGCCGTTACCGGCATCGCTACGGCGTACATGGATTCGATTCCGCTGGTGATCATCAGCGGCCAGGTGCCCACAGCGGCAATCGGCCAGGATGCGTTCCAGGAGTGCGACACGGTGGGCATCACGCGTCCCTGCGTCAAACACAACTTCCTGGTCAAGGATGTGCGCGAACTGGCGGTCACGATACGCAAGGCGTTTTTCATTGCCAGTACCGGTCGCCCGGGCCCTGTGCTGATCGATATTCCCAAGGACGTTTCAAAGACGCCCTGCGAATATGAACAGGTCAAGTCGATCTCGTTGCGCTCGTATAACCCCGTGGTCAAAGGCCACTCAGGGCAGATTCGCAAAGCGGTCGCAATGTTGTTGTCGGCCAAGCGCCCATATATCTATACCGGCGGCGGCATCATCCTCGCCAATGCGGCGCGTGAGCTGAACCAGTTTGTCGACCTGCTGGGCTACCCCGTCACCAATACGCTGATGGGCCTGGGCGGGTATCGCGCGAGCGATTCCAAGTTCCTTGGCATGCTGGGCATGCATGGCACGTACGAAGCCAACATGGCGATGCAGAATTGCGATGTGCTGATCGCGATCGGCGCGCGCTTCGACGATCGCGTGATCGGCAACCCCGAGCATTTTGCTTCGGTGCCACGCAAGATTATCCATATCGATATTGACCCCTCGTCCATTTCCAAGCGCGTCAAGGTGGACATCCCCATCGTCGGCGACGTCAAGGAAGTGCTCAAGGAGCTGATCGAGCAGTTGCAGACCGCTGCGCCCGGACCGGACGCGCAGGCGTTGTCGGACTGGTGGGCGCAGATCGAAAAGTGGCGCAGCATCGACTGTCTGAAGTTCGATCGTGAAAGCGAAATCATCAAGCCGCAATATGTGGTGGAAAAGCTTTACGAGCTGACTCACGGCGATGCGTATGTCTGTTCGGATGTGGGCCAACATCAGATGTGGGCCGCGCAGTACTACCGCTTTGACAAGCCGCGCCGCTGGATCAATTCAGGTGGGTTGGGCACCATGGGTTTTGGCCTGCCTGCTGCGATGGGCGTCAAGATGGCGCATCCCGATGACGAAGTGGTGTGCGTCACCGGCGAAGGGTCGATCCAGATGTGCATACAGGAGCTTTCCACCTGCCTGCAGTACCGCACGCCGATCAAGATCGTTTCGTTGAATAACCGTTATCTAGGCATGGTGCGTCAGTGGCAGCAGATCGAATATAAGGAGCGTTATTCGAGCTCCTATATGGATGCGTTGCCCGATTTCGTGAAGCTGGCCGAAGCCTACGGGCACGTCGGCATGCGGATCGAAAAGACCTCGGAGGTCGAGCCCGCGCTGCGTGAAGCGTTGCGATTGAAGGATCGCACGGTATTCATGGACTTTCAGACCGATCCGTCCGAGAACGTCTGGCCGATGGTGCAGTCAGGCAAAGGCATCAGCGAGATGCTGCTCGGCTCGGAAGATCTATAAGGTGGCAAACACGCGGCCGGCGGCGCCCTCGTGGCGTCGACGACTGCGGACATGCCGACATGAACCGCCGGCGGTGCGTCTTGCTGCATAGCAAACCGCGCGCGCCTCGCGATCGCACTGCGATTTGTACCGATAACTACGCACATCATGAAACATATCATTTCGGTTTTACTGGAAAACGAGCCCGGCGCCTTATCGCGCGTGGTCGGCCTGTTTTCCGCACGCGGTTATAACATTGAAACTCTGACAGTGGCGCCTACAGAAGACCGCTCACTGTCGCGTATGACGATTGTCTCCATTGGCTCCGACGACGTGATCGAACAAATCACGAAGCATCTGAACCGCCTGATTGAGGTGGTAAAAGTGGTAGACCTGACCGAGGGCGCCCACATAGAACGCGAGCTGATGTTGATGAAAGTAAGGGCAGTAGGCAAGGAACGCGAAGAAATGAAGCGGATGGCGGATATTTTCCGTGGCCGCATTATCGACGTCACGGAAAAGACCTACACCATCGAGCTGACTGGCGACAGCAGCAAACTCGATGCTTTTATCGAAGGCCTCGATGCCGCAGCCATTCTGGAAACCGTGCGTACCGGCGGTTCGGGAATCGGCCGGGGCGAGCGGATCCTGAAAGTTTGAGATCCCGGGTTTTCGTTTCACACTTGATCCGGGTTATTGGCCGCGCTACGTCAGACGACAGCCGACCGACCCATTAATGAATTTATGCGAAGGAAGACAACATGAAAGTTTATTACGACAAAGACGCCGACCTGTCCCTGATCAAAGGCAAGCAGGTTACGATCATTGGCTATGGCTCACAAGGTCATGCACACGCGCTGAACCTGAAAGAAAGTGGCGTCAACGTCACGGTCGGCCTGCGTCGCAGCGGCGCTTCGTGGAGCAAGGCAGCCAATGCCGGCCTGAACGTCAAGGAAGTGGGCGAAGCCGTGAAGGGCGCCGACATCGTCATGATGCTGCTGCCGGACGAGCAGATCGCTGCGGTCTATAAAGCCGAGGTCGAGCCGAACATCAAGAACGGCGCCGCACTGGCGTTCGCTCACGGTTTCAACATCCATTACGGCCAAGTGATCGCTCGCGCTGACCTGGACGTCATCATGATCGCGCCGAAAGCGCCGGGCCATACGGTGCGTTCGACCTATGCACAAGGTGGCGGAGTACCGCACCTGATCGCCGTTGCACAAGACAAGTCGGGCGCTGCCCGCGATGTCGCGCTGTCGTATGCCGCAGCGAACGGTGGCGGCCGTGCCGGTATCATCGAAACCAACTTCCGCGAAGAGACCGAAACCGACTTGTTCGGCGAACAAGCTGTGTTGTGCGGCGGCACGGTCGACCTGATCAAGGCGGGTTTCGAAACGCTGGTCGAAGCCGGCTATGCACCGGAAATGGCTTACTTCGAATGCCTGCACGAACTCAAGCTGATCGTCGATTTGATCTATGAAGGCGGTATCGCCAACATGAACTACTCGATCTCGAACAACGCCGAGTATGGTGAATATGTCACGGGTCCGAAGATCGTGACGGAAGACACCAAGAACGCGATGCGCGCGGTGCTCAAGGACATCCAGACCGGCGAATACGCGAAAAGCTTCCTGCTGGAAAACGCCGCCGGCGCCCCGACGCTGCAATCGCGTCGTCGCCTGACCGCCGAGCACCAGATCGAGCAAGTAGGTTCCAAGCTGCGCGCGATGATGCCGTGGATCGCCAAGAACAAGCTGGTCGATCAAGCGAAAAACTAAGCCGTCGAAGCGTAGTCTATCGATGCGTCGGCGCCGGTTGCAACAGTTCGCGGCAGGTTCGCCGCAACAGTTTGCGGCGCAGCGCTGACAAGTTCGGTATCATGCAGGCCGTCCAGGGTTGTGAAACCCGGGACGGCTTTTTGTTATCCTAGCTGACTGCCTGCTTGCTGCCGGCGCTGATTTGGCGCTGCCGATCCAGTCCGACTCTTCCCCAACATTGCCAAACTCATGAACTATCCACATCCGATTATCGCCCGCGAAGGTTGGCCCTTCATCGCAATCGTCGCCGTGCTCGCCGTGCTGGTCCAATCGGGACTGGGGTTTGGCTGGGCGTTGCCGGTCTGGGTCGTCCTCGCGTTCGTGGTACAGTTTTTCCGTGATCCGCCGCGGCCGATTCCGGCCCAGGCCAATGCCGTGTTATGTCCGGCCGATGGCCGTGTGGTGGCGGTCGAAACGACGTTCGATCCGTATGCCGGTCGCGACGCGCTGAAGATCAGCGTCTTCATGAACGTATTCAACGTACACTCGCAGCGTTCGCCAGTTGACGGCACGGTCAGCAAGGTCGAATATTTTCCAGGAGCGTTCCTGAATGCGGCGCTCGATAAAGCGTCGCTCGAAAACGAGCGCAACGCGATTGTCCTGACCACTGCGAGCGGTCAGATTGTCACCTCGGTACAGGTAGCGGGCCTGATTGCGCGTCGGGTGCTCTGTTACACGAAGCTCGGCGCGGTGCTTAGCCGCGGCGAGCGTTATGGCTTTATCCGCTTCGGTTCTCGAGTTGACGTGTATTTGCCGATCGGCAGCCGGGCGCGCGTAGCGATCGGCGAAAAAGTCTCGGCTTCGGCCACCGTGCTGGCCGAGCTCGAGCTGTAAAACTGGCAACAGGGAGTTGGCATGGCTGCTTTTAAACCTCGTCGTCCTCGTACTAATGTGACACCGCTGCCGCGACCGTTTCGTCGCAACCAGAGTGGCGCCGATAACGTGGGTGGCGATTTGCGCGCCGAACGGCAGCATCTGCTGAGAAAGCGCGGCATTTACCTGCTGCCCAACGCCTTTACCACCGCGGCGCTGTTCGGCGGCTTCTTCGCGATCGTGCAGGCGATGAATTTGCGCTTCGAGGCCGCGGCGATTGCGATTTTTGCCTCGATGGTGCTGGACGGCATGGATGGGCGCGTGGCGCGCATGACGCATTCGCAGAGTGCGTTCGGCGAGCAGTACGACAGCCTGTCCGACATGGTGTCGTTCGGCGTCGCGCCGGCGCTCGTCATGTACGAATGGGTGCTCAAGGACCTGGGTCGCTGGGGCTGGCTTGCCGCCTTCGTTTACTGCGCCGGCGCGGCGCTGCGCCTGGCGCGCTTCAATACCAATATCGGTTCGGTCGACAAGCGTTTCTTCCAGGGTATGCCCAGTCCGGCCGCCGCGGCGCTGATTGCCGGTTTTGTGTGGCTGGCGATCGATAACCGAGTGCCGGTCAATCTTGTCTGGCTGCCGTGGGTGGCTTTTTTCCTGACGGTGTACGCCGGCGTGACAATGGTTTCCAATGCGCCGTTCTACAGCGGCAAAGCGCTCGATGTGCGGCATCGCGTGCCGTTTGCCGGGGTTTTGCTGGTCGTCATGGTATTCGTGCTGGTTTCGTCTGATCCGCCCGTGATGTTGTTCGGCCTGTTCGTCCTGTATGGCATGTCCGGCTATATTTTCTGGGGCTATAGCATGTTGCGCGGACGGCCCAATCCGGCACGCAGCGCAATAAGTGACGACTGACTCGGTGACGATCAACCCGCTACGACCGATACCACCCTCTCCAGGAGAGCAACATGGCAGATAAACTGATTATTTTCGACACGACCTTGCGAGACGGTGAGCAATCCCCCGGCGCGTCGATGACGAAAGACGAAAAACTCCGGATCGCGCGGCAACTCGAGCGGCTCAAAGTGGACGTGATCGAGGCCGGTTTCGCGGCCAGCTCAAACGGCGATTTCGAAGCGATCCAGGCGATTGCCGCGACCATCAAGGACAGCACGGTATGCAGCCTGGCGCGCGCCAATGACAAGGATATCCAGCGCGCCGCGGATGCGCTCAAGCCGGCAGAGAACTTCCGTATCCATACCTTCATCGCGACTTCGCCGTTGCATATGGAAAAGAAGTTGCGCATGACGCCGGATCAGGTGTTCGAACAAGCGAAGCTGGCGGTTCGTTTCGCGCGCAAATTTACCGACGACGTCGAATTTTCTCCCGAAGACGGCAGCCGTTCAGACATGGACTTCCTGTGCCGGATTCTCGAAGCTGTGATCGCGGAAGGCGCGACGACGATCAACATTGCCGACACGGTCGGTTATGCGGTGCCGGAGCTGTTCGGCACGATGGTCAAGACGCTGCGCGAGCGCATTCCGAATTCGCACAAGGCTGTGTTCTCGGTGCATTGTCATAACGATCTGGGCATGGCGGTCGCCAATTCGCTGGCTGGCGTGCAGATTGGCGGCGCGCGTCAGGTCGAATGCACGATCAATGGCCTGGGCGAGCGTGCCGGCAATACCGCGCTGGAAGAAATCGTGATGGCCACGCGTACGCGCAAGGACTATTTCAACCTCGAACTGGGCATCGACACCACGCAAATCGTGCCGGCCTCGAAGCTGGTCTCGCAAATCACCGGCTTTGTCGTGCAGCCGAACAAAGCGGTGGTCGGCGCCAACGCGTTTGCCCACGCATCCGGCATCCACCAGGATGGCGTGCTCAAGGCGCGCGACACCTACGAGATCATGCGGGCCGAGGACGTGGGCTGGGCCGCCAACAAGATCGTCCTGGGCAAACTGTCGGGGCGCAACGCGTTCAAGCAGCGTCTGGAAGAACTGGGCGTGAAGCTGCCCAGCGAAGCCGACGTGAATGCGGCATTCGCACGTTTCAAGGAACTGGCGGATCGCAAATCGGAGATTTTCGACGAGGACATCATGGCGATCGTGTCCGACGAGGCCGAAGCGCACGAAAATGAATATTTCCGTTTTGTTTCGCTGTCGCAGCGGTCTGAGACGGGTGAGCGGCCGCTGGCTCGGATCGTATTCGCGATGGATGGCGTGGAGGTCAGCGGTGAGGCCGGCGGCAACGGTCCCGTGGATGCGACCTTGAACGCGATCGAAACGCAGGTCAAAAGCGGCGCCGAGCAACTGCTGTATTCGGTGAACGCGATTACCACCGGTACTCAGGCCCAGGGCGAAGTGACCGTGCGGCTGTCGAAAAGTGGGCGCATCGTCAACGGCGTGGGTACCGATCCGGATATCGTCGCGGCTTCCGCCAAGGCCTATCTGGCGGCGCTCAACAAGTTGCAGTCCAAGGCTGAAAAGCTCAGTCCGCAGGGTTAGGGGAGCGATACGCCAAGCCGACCGTCTGCAGCGACGAGTTTTGCGGCGATGAGTTTTGCAGTGAGGCGGGCTGCGGCGAGAGAAACCCCGGGCCGGCGAAATCGGTATGCGGGAATAGGAAAAAGGCGACCGGCGTAATGCCGGTCGCCTTTTTCGATTCAACGCGCAGATGGCTTAAAGAGCGTCGCGCGCCTCAGGGTCGTGCAACGGATCGACCATTTTCTGGGTCATGCGCAGCACGCCGGCGTCGTCGAAATAAAAGTGGTAAAGCATGTACCAGTAATTGTCCTCCTGGAACCGGTAACTCCAGACGCTGCGCTTCATCAGCGGATAGTAAGCGGTTTCTTCAGGCAGCCCGAAGCGAATCTGCACGTCGTGCTGAGTCCACGTGCCAACCTCCGCTCGGTCGAAATTCTGGGTGGTGAGCGCTTGCTCGATGCTCACGGTGATGCCGCTAGGATTGACGACGGCCGCCGTGGTGGTCTCGCCGTAGGGCCGGGTCGGCCACAGCAGTCGCTTGTTGCCGTCGGGCAGTGTATAGACCTCCTTGGGCGGCCCGAACTTCGCCACCAGCGCGCTTTGCGGCGCGCCGGCCTGGAATTGCTGCCAAGGGTTGGCGCAACCGCTGAGCAGTAGCGCTGCCGCGCTGGCCAGCATGACGCAGCGGGTGGGGGTGAAACGGGACAGTGACAAGCGAAACAATGACATCGTGGGCTCCTGACTCCGGCGTTTTCTCAATTCTGACACGGCTAGGGCCAGACTGGGTTTTGTGCCGAACCGCCGCCGGCAAAATTGTCGCCGGTGGATATAGCTTTAGAGCGATGCGATCTCGAATCGTTCGATCCTGCCCCGTCTGGCTTGGCCGCAGCCGCCTTGTTCGCCGCCGGTGGCGCGGCCGAAATGCAAATAAGCGCAAGATAATTGCAAGGTAAGCGCAGGGCAGGCGAAGGGTAGGCGCAACGCGCGCTTCGTGCTATGATCTCGCCCTGTATCAAAGTTAGTTGTGTGAGTGTTCAACCACGGCACGGCCTTTCTTCCGTGACCGCATGTCCAGTTTCAAAGGAAAAAATCATGACTGTTGCAGTACATACCCCGAAGGCAGACGTCGTCGCGCAATATGCGCGCGGTGCGAACGACACCGGTTCGCCAGAAGTGCAGGTCGCATTGCTGACCACGCGCATCAACGAACTGACTGTTCACTTCAAAGCGCACATGAAAGATCACCACAGCCGTCGTGGTCTGCTGCGCATGGTGTCGCGCCGCCGTAAGCTGCTCGATTACCTGAAGCAAAAAGACGCTGATCGCTATCGCTCACTGATCGAAAAACTCGGTTTGCGCAAGTAAGCGGTCGGTCGACCTGAAAAATGCCTGTGTCAGTTTGCTGATGCAGGCATTTTGTTTTCTGGCGTTACCGAAATTTATGTAAGGCCGCCGTAATACCCGGCAGGAGTCGGGGGCAGGGCTTTGTGTCATTCCAGCAGTTCGGCATCGCGACTCAACCCGACCTGCTGGAATGGCATAACACGCCGCTGACTCGCGACACCCGCCGTAGCGCTGTCGCGCCGCTATCATCTAGCGCGGCAACCGAGACCAGGAGTCTGTATGTTCAATAAAATTGTGAAAGAATTTCAGTGGGGGCAACATCAAGTTCGCCTCGAAACGGGCGAAATCGCTCGTCAAGCCAGTGGTGCAGTGCTCGTTAATATCGATGAAACCGTTGTGCTGGCGACCGTCGTGGCCGCCAAAACGGCCAAGCCGGGCCAGGATTTCTTCCCCCTGACCGTTGATTACCTCGAAAAAACCTACGCTGCCGGCAAGATCCCCGGTGGCTTTTTCCGTCGTGAAGGCCGTCCCTCGGAAGGCGAAACGCTGACCTCGCGCCTGATCGATCGTCCGCTGCGCCCGCTGTTCCCGGAAGGTTTCTACAACGAAGTGCAAGTGGTCATCCATGTGCTGTCGATCAACCCGGACGTCCAGGCTGACATCGCCGCGCTGATCGGTGCATCGGCTGCGCTGGCCATTTCGGGCATCCCGTTCAACGGCCCGATCGGCGCCGCACGCGTGGCTTACACCGATGGCCAGTACATCCTGAACCCGACCCGCACGCAGCTCAAGGAATCGAAGCTGGATCTGGTCGTTGCCGGTACGGAACGTGCTGTGCTGATGGTCGAGTCGGAAGCCGACCAATTGCCTGAAGACGTGATGCTGGGTGCCGTGGTGTTCGGCCACGAGCAAATGCAGGTCGCCATCGAAGCGATCCATGGCCTGGTGCGCGACGCCGGCAAGCCGGAATGGGATTGGCAGCCGGCAGCTCGCGACGAAGCCCTGATCGCGCGCGTGACCGCGTTGGCCGAGGCCGACTTGCAAGCCGCATATCAGATTCGCCAGAAGTCCGCGCGTAGCGAAAAGCTCAAGGTCCTCTACAACGGCGTGCCGGCCAAGCTGGCCGAGGAAGCCGCTGCAGCCGGTGCCGGCAAGCCCGACAGCACGGCGATCGGCAATATCATTTTTGACCTCGAAGCCAAGATCGTCCGCAGCCAGATTCTGGCCGGCGAGCCGCGCATTGATGGCCGCGATACCCGTACGGTGCGCCCGATCGAGATCCGTACCGGCGTGCTGCCGCGTACCCACGGTTCGGCGTTGTTCACCCGCGGCGAAACGCAGGCTCTGGTTGTCGCGACCTTGGGCACCAAGGGCGACGAGCAGGTGATCGACGCGATCGAAGGCGAATATCGCGAACGCTTCATGCTCCACTACAACATGCCTCCGTTTGCGACCGGCGAAACCGGCCGGGTCGGTTCGCCCAAGCGCCGGGAAATCGGCCACGGTCGTCTGGCCAAGCGCGCGCTCGCAGCATGCTTGCCCACCGGCCAGGATTTCGGCTACACGATACGTCTCGTTTCGGAAATCACCGAGTCGAACGGATCGTCGTCGATGGCTTCGGTGTGCGGTGGCTGTCTCGCGTTGATGGATGCTGGCGTGCCGATGAAGGCGCACGTTGCCGGTATCGCGATGGGCCTGATTCTGGAAGGGAATAAGTTTGCGGTGCTGACCGACATCCTGGGCGACGAAGATCACCTCGGCGACATGGACTTCAAGGTTGCAGGTACCGCCGCGGGCATTACCGCGTTGCAGATGGACATCAAGATCCAGGGTATTACCAAGGAAATCATGCAGGTCGCACTGGCTCAGGCTCAGGAAGGCCGCATGCACATCCTGGGCAAGATGCAGGGTGCAGTGACCGGTGCACGCACCGAATTGTCGGAATTTGCACCGCGCATGATCACGCTGAAGATCAATCCGGAAAAAATCCGCGACGTGATCGGCAAGGGTGGTTCGGTGATCCGCGCACTGACCGAAGAAACCGGCACCACCATCGATATTTCCGACGATGGTATCGTGACGATAGCTTCGACCAGCAGCGAAGGCATGGCGGAAGCCAAGCGCCGCATCGAAAACATCACGGTGGATGTCGAGGTCGGCCAGGTTTATGACGGCACGGTCCTGAAGCTGCTCGATTTCGGCGCGATTGTGAACATCCTGCCGGGTCGCGATGGTCTGCTGCATATCTCCGAAATCGCCAACGAGCGTATCAAGGATATCAACGACTACCTGAAGGACGGCCAGGCCGTACGCGTCAAGGTCATTCAGACAGACGAAAAAGGCCGTGTCCGCTTGTCGGCCAAGGCTTTGCTGAACGACGGCGCACCGTCGCAGCCGCAACCTTCGCCTGAGCCTGACTCGCACGCTTAAGCGCGCACGCAGCTAGCACTGAACGTTCGCGGCGAAATTCGGTGCCGAACCACGGCCGGCCTTAGAGCCGGCTGTTTTTATTTAGGCTCGCGCATGTTGCTGTGCGTGCGCGACGTGACATTGGGTGGCATTGCGCGACATCGCGAAGTGCGGTGCGCACTCACGGCGGATATGGCCAGTTGAGCTGACTAAAATAGACTAACCGCGAATAGCTCGCGCCCACTGCATGGACGCCGCGAGGGCGCGATCAGGTGTGCGACGCAGTGAGCGCGATGCATCTGTCGCCAACAGCGCGTAGACTTTGGCAACTGACACGGTGCTGCACGACCAGCCGCGATTTTTACTTCAGGTAGACGACGATGAAAGCCATTGAAATAACTGAATTTGGTGGGCCCGAAGTCCTGAAGCTGGGGGAGCGGTCAATGCCCGAGCCACGGGATGGCGAAGTGCTGATCAAGGTGAGCGCGAGCGGCGTGAACCGCCCCGACGTTTTGCAGCGCAAAGGGCATTACCCGGTGCCGTCTGGCGCTTCGGATATTCCGGGGCTGGAGATTGCCGGCGAGATCATCGGTGGGGAGTTGCCCGATTCGACGAGCCTCAACCCGTTCGGACTCAAGCGGGGGGACCGGATCTGTGCGTTGGTTCAGGGCGGCGGCTACGCCGAGTACGCGAGTGCGCCGTTGCTGCAATGCTTGCCTGTACCGGCGGGTTTGAGCGACATCGAGGCCGCTTCGTTGCCTGAGACCTGTTTTACCGTGTGGAGCAATGTATTCGACCGCGCTAGACTGGGCGCTGGCGAAGGCGGCCCGGATGAAACGCTGCTCGTGCATGGCGGTTCGAGCGGGATCGGTGTCACCGCGATCCAGATTGCCACGGCGCTGGGTTTTACGGTCTATACCACCGCCGGCACCGACGAGAAATGCCGCGCGTGTGAAAAACTTGGCGCGGCGCTTGCGATCAATTACAACACCGGTGACTTTGTCGAAGCGGTCAAAGCGGCCACGAACGGCCGCGGCGTCGATGTGATACTCGAGATGGTCGCGGGCGACTATATCCGCCGGGATCTTACCGCGTTGGCCGATGGCGGCAGAATCGTCCTGATTGCACTGCTAGGCGGCGCGAAGGCCGAACTCAATCTGGCCGATGTGTTGCGCCGCCGGTTGACTGTGACCGGTTCGACATTGCGTCCGCGGCCGATCGAATTCAAGGCGAAAATTGCCGCGCAGTTGCGCGAGCGCGTCTGGCCCCTGATCGAAGCCGATAAGATCAAACCGGTGATTTATCGTACGTTCCCGGCCCAAGAGGCGGCGGCCGCTCATGCGATGATGGAGTCCAGCGAGCATGTCGGCAAGCTGGTCCTTACCTGGTAAGCGTTTGGCGCGGTCGAGCCCGTTTCATTGGACGGGTTTCAGCACTGAGTTTCCGCAGTGTCTCGCGCCGTGCAACTGTGTTTTACACATAAGGTAGTTTGACCCGCACAGGGCGCCGCGTTAGAATCCAGGGTTTTTGCGCGATTGGGCAGGTGCCCTATATTCCGATCAAAATAATAACAACACACACGATACGACGCATTTATGGCGAGACTCAATTCCCGGCTGGTGGTTGGCAACTGGAAAATGCATGGACGCCTAAGCGATAACGCGGCGTTGCTGGCGGCGGTGACTGCCGGCACGGTTGCAGATCCGGCTTTGCGAGTCGGCGTGTGTGTGCCGTACCCCTATTTGGCTCAGGCGCAGTCGCTGCTGGGCGCCAGTTCGGGTTCGGGCGCCGTGCAGTGGGGCTCGCAGGATGTCTCGGCGCATCTGCAAGGGGCCTTTACGGGTGAGGTGGCCGCGGCGATGGTGGCCGAGTTCGGTGCGACGTTTGCGGTGGTTGGTCATTCGGAGCGCCGCGCGTATCACGGCGAAGACGACGCGCTAGTGGCGGCCAAGACCTTGCGCGCGCTGGACGCCGGTTTAACGCCGATCGTCTGCGTAGGTGAAAGCGATGCGGCGCGGCAGGCGGGGCATACCGAGTCGGTCGTCGGCACCCAGTTGAAGGCGGTACTCGACGCGCTGAGCGACGAGCAGGCAGTGCGTATCGTCGTGGCGTACGAACCCATTTGGGCGATCGGCACGGGTAAAAGCGCAACCGTCGAGCAAGCGCAGCAGGTGCATGCGTTTTTGCGCTCGGTGTTGAGCGCAAAAACACCGGCCGCGGCCGACGTGGCACTTTTGTATGGGGGTAGCGTGAATGCGGGTAACGCTGCCGCACTGTTTGGTGCTGCAGATATCGATGGCGGCCTGATCGGCGGTGCGTCCTTGAAAGCGGCCGATTTTCTGGCGGTGTGTGCCGCAGCGCGGGCATCCGTGAATTGTTAAATCAGGCTTGATATCGAGCTTGATACAGGCTCATAAAGAGCGGGTATTAAAAAATCTAGGTGGCTGACATGTTGTGGTTTAAAACAGTAATTACCGCGGTGCAATTTTTGTCCGCGCTAGGCGTGATTGGGTTGGTATTGGTTCAACACGGCAAGGGCGCCGATATGGGCGCGGCGTTCGGTAGCGGATCGTCGGGCAGCCTCTTTGGCGCTTCGGGTTCGGCCAACTTTTTGTCGCGCGTAACAGCCGTACTGGCGGTGCTATTTTTCGTCTGCACGCTGGGCCTGACCTACCTCGGGTCGTATCGGCCCAAGGAATCGGCCGGCTTGCTGGGTTCTGCTGCAACGATGCCGGTAACGAGCGGGGCGGCGGCTTCCGGTGCGCTCGCGGCGTCGCCGGCGGCAGCGTCCGTTCCGGGGCAGGACGTACCTAAGTAAGGCTCGTGAAAGACTGATGGCGTGTGGCTTTCATGAGTTTGTTAAAGTGTTTCAAAGTTGAAAAATCTGTCTGAACACGTTACAATTGCTGAGTTGTAGGGATTCGCAGAAACCGCGAATTACAAGAAGTGCCGACGTGGTGAAATTGGTAGACACGCTATCTTGAGGGGGTAGTGGCGCAAGCCGTATGAGTTCGAGTCTCATCGCCGGCACCAAATGTATTTATGATGCCAGCCGCTGGCCAGAAGCTTCGGCTGGCATATTTCTTTCATCTTCCGGTCATCGAGATCGTGGATGTTATTGCATCTGACAAGAGCTGACCAAGCTCGGTCAGCGTCCTGAACCCATCGATAGAGGATTGCCTTGAACCTCGCAGCGTATTTTCCCGTCTTGCTCTTTATTATTGTGGGCACTGGTTTGGGTACCGCTCTAATCGGCATCGGCAAATTACTTGGGCCGAATCGTCCCGACACCGCAAAAAACGCACCTTACGAGTGCGGCTTCGAAGCCTTCGAAGATGCGCGCATGAAATTCGATGTGCGCTACTATCTGGTCGCCATTCTCTTCATTATTTTTGACCTGGAAACAGCCTTCCTATTTCCTTGGGGCGTCGCTCTGAAGGATATCGGCTGGCCAGGCTTTCTCTCCATGATGCTGTTCCTGGTCGAGTTCCTGCTGGGCTTTGCGTATATGTGGAAGAAAGGGGCGTTAGACTGGGAGTGACGAGCAATCACTGACGGCCGGCGGTGCCGGTTGTTTGTCTGGAGCGGAAAGCAATGAGTATCGAAGGTGTATTGAAGGAAGGATTCGTCACCACCACGGCCGATAAGTTGATCAACTGGACCCGTACGGGCTCCTTATGGCCGATGACGTTCGGCTTGGCCTGCTGTGCGGTCGAGATGATGCATGCAGGTGCGGCGCGTTACGACCTCGATCGTTTCGGTGTCGTGTTTCGTCCGAGCCCGCGTCAGTCGGACGTCATGATCGTTGCCGGTACCTTGTGCAACAAGATGGCGCCGGCGCTGCGCAAGGTGTACGACCAGATGGCCGAGCCTCGTTGGGTGATCTCGATGGGTTCGTGTGCCAATGGCGGCGGTTATTATCATTATTCTTATTCCGTTGTGCGCGGCTGCGACCGCATCGTGCCGGTCGACATCTATGTGCCGGGCTGCCCGCCTACGGCTGAAGCGCTGTTGTACGGCGTGATACAGCTGCAAGCGAAAATCAAGCGTACCAATACTATTGCTCGGCAATAAGCGGAGCTGAATTCCATGGCAAGCAAACTCGAGACACTGAAATCGAACCTCGAGGCGGCGTTGGCTGGCCGCCTGCAAAGCGTCACGTTGGCGCTTGGAGAGCTCACTGTCGTTGTGAAAGCGGATGACTACCTGGATGTGTGTCAGCGTCTGCGCGACGAACCGTCGCTGCGCTTTGAGCAACTGATCGATCTATGCGGTATGGACTACCTGACCTATGGGGAAGGCGCATACGAAGGTCCGCGTTTTGCGGCGGTTCTGCATCTGCTGTCGATCGAGCACAACTGGCGCCTGCGGGTGCGCGTTTTCGCGCCTGACGACGACATGCCGCTGGTGGCCTCGGTCGTGGATGTCTGGAACTCGGTCAACTGGTTTGAGCGTGAAGCGTTCGATCTGTACGGCATCATCTTCGACGGCCACCCCGATCTGCGTCGGATCCTGACCGATTACGGATTCATCGGTCATCCGTTCCGCAAGGATTTTCCGGTGTCGGGCTATGTCGAGATGCGCTATGACCCGGAACAAAAACGTGTGGTGTATCAGCCGGTAACGATAGAGCCGCGCGAAATCACCCCGCGCGTGATACGCGAAAACTTGTACGGCGGTTTGAAGCATTAAGCGCTGCGCAGTGCGGCCAGCCGGCGCCATCAGGCCGGCGAAACATGTTGTCGAGGCCTCTAAATGGCGGAAATCAAGAATTACACCCTGAACTTTGGTCCCCAGCACCCGTCCGCGCACGGCGTGTTGCGTCTGGTGCTGGAGTTGGACGGCGAAGTGATCCAGCGCGCCGATCCGCACATCGGCCTGCTGCATCGCGCGACTGAAAAGCTGGCTGAATCCAAGACGTTCATCCAGTCGGTGCCCTATATGGACCGTCTCGACTATGTGTCGATGATGGTCAATGAGCACGCCTACGTGATGGCGATTGAAAAGTTGCTGGGCGTCGAGGTACCGGTGCGCGCGCAATACATCCGCGTGATGTTCGATGAAATCACGCGAGTGCTCAACCACTTGATGTGGATCGGCGCTCACGCGCTGGACGTCGGCGCAATGGCCGTGTTCCTGTACGCGTTCCGCGAGCGCGAAGACTTGCTCGACGTCTATGAAGCCGTTTCGGGCGCGCGCATGCATGCGGCCTATTACCGTCCGGGCGGCGTGTATCGCGACTTGCCGGATGCGATGCCGCAATACAAAGCGTCGAAAATCCACAACGAAAAATCGATAGGGCGGATGAATGAAAACCGCCAAGGCTCGTTGCTCGATTTCATCGAAGACTTCGCGAATCGTTTCCCGACCTGCGTCGACGAATACGAAACCCTGTTGACCGATAACCGTATCTGGAAACAGCGTCTCGTCGATATTGGTATCGTCACGCCTGAGCGCGCACTGCAGCTCGGCATGACTGGGCCGATGCTGCGCGGTTCGGGCTTCGCGTGGGATTTGCGCAAGAAACAGCCGTATGAAGTGTACGACAAGCTCGACTTCGAAATTCCGGTCGGGACCAACGGCGATTGCTATGACCGTTATCTGGTGCGTGTCGAAGAAATGCGTCAGTCGACCAGTCTGATCAAGCAATGTATCGCTTGGCTGCGCAAGAACCCCGGTCCGGTTATGCTCGACAACCATAAAGTGACGCCGCCCAAGCGCGTCAACATGAAGTCGAACATGGAAGAGTTGATTCACCACTTCAAGCTCTTTACGGAAGGCTTTCATGTACCCGAAGGCGAAGCGTATGCAGCGGTTGAGCATCCGAAGGGCGAGTTCGGCATCTATCTGGTTTCGGATGGGGCCAACAAGCCTTATCGCCTGAAGATCCGTGCGCCCGGTTACGTGCATTTGTCGACGCTCGACGAAATGGCGCGCGGCCACATGATTGCGGATGCGGTAACGATCATCGGTACGCAGGATATTGTGTTCGGGGAAGTGGATCGGTAATAAGCGCCAGCGCAGTTCGGCCCGAGAGATCAAAGGCGAGCTGTTTGGCTGAGCCGAGACCAGAGTATCGGATCGGCAATAAATAATGCATTAAAAAAATGCGTTAAAGAATGCGTCAAAAGGACGCATGGCAATCGGATTAAAAAGGGGCGCTCGGTCTGTCGCGGCAAGTTGCAATCATTGGCCGGTCTGGCGGGATGTCGTTCGGTAGGATTTATAAGAGTTGTGTTAGAAAATGCTCTCAACTGAAGCTCTGAAAGAAATTGATCGCGCGCTAGGAAAATATCCTGCCGACCAAAAGCAATCGGCTGTGATGTCGGCGCTCGCCGTCGCACAGGACGAGCATGGTTGGCTGTCGCCCGAGGTCATCCAGTTTGTCGCCGATTACCTCGGGATGCAGCCTATCGCTGTGCAGGAAGTCGCGACGTTCTACACGATGTACGAAACCTCGCCGGTCGGCCAGCACAAGATCACGCTGTGTACCAATTTGCCTTGCCAGTTGTCCGGCGCCGAATCGGCCGCGGACTATCTGAAGCAGAAATTGGGCATCGATTTCAACGAAACGACGCCGGACGGCAAGTTCACGTTGAAAGAGGGCGAATGCTTTGGCGCCTGCGGCGACTCCCCGGTGCTGCTCGTCAACAACAAACGAATGTGCAGCTTCATGAGCCACGAGAAGATCGACCAGTTGCTTGAGGAACTGTCCAAATGACATCGTTGCACGATCGGCATATCAAACCGCTGATACTCGCTGGCCTGACCGGCGAGAACTGGCATCTCGAAGATTATGTGGCGCGCGGCGGTTACGCCCAGCTCAAGCGCATACTCAACGAAAAAATTTCCCAGGAACAAGTCATTGCCGATGTCAAGGCATCGGGCCTGCGTGGCCGAGGCGGTGCGGGTTTCCCGACCGGCCTGAAATGGAGCTTCATGCCGCGCCAATTCCCGGGGCAGAAGTATCTGGTCTGCAATTCGGACGAAGGTGAACCGGGCACGTTCAAAGACCGTGACATCATGCGCTGGAACCCGCATGCGCTGATTGAAGGGATGGCGATTGGCGCCTATGCCATGGGTATCACGGTGGGCTACAACTATATCCACGGCGAAATCTGGGAAGTGTACGAGCGCTTCGAAGCTGCACTCGAAGAAGCGCGCGCCGCAGGCTTTCTCGGCAAAAACATCCTGGGTACGTCGTTCTCGTTCGAGCTGCACGCGCATCACGGTTACGGCGCCTATATCTGTGGCGAAGAAACCGCACTGCTCGAATCGCTCGAGGGCAAGAAAGGCCAGCCGCGTTTCAAGCCGCCTTTCCCGGCGAGCTTCGGCGTGTACGGCAAGCCGACCACGATCAACAACACCGAAACGTTTGCGGCCGTGCCGTTCCTGTTGACGGTGGGTCCGCAGCAATACCTCGAGATTGGCAAGCCGAACAACGGCGGCACCAAGATTTTCTCGGTATCGGGCGACGTGGAACTGCCGGGCAATTACGAAGTGCCGCTCGGTACCCCGTTTGCCACCTTGCTTGAGCTCGCGGGCGGCATGCGCGGCGGGCGCAAGATCAAGGCAGTGATCCCCGGTGGTTCGTCGGCACCGGTGGTGCCGGGCGAAATGATGATGAACACCGATATGGATTACGATGCGATCGCGAAAGCGGGCTCGATGCTCGGTTCCGGTGCGGTCATCGTGATGGACGAAACGCGTTGCATGGTACGCGCGCTGATGCGTCTCTCGTATTTTTACTACGAAGAATCGTGCGGCCAATGCACGCCATGCAGGGAAGGGACCGGCTGGTTGTATCGGGTGGTCCATCGTATCGAGAACGGCCAGGGGCGCCCGGAGGATCTTGAATTGTTGAATTCGGTCTCCGAAAACATCATGGGACGTACCATCTGCGCACTCGGCGATGCCGCTGCGATGCCGGTGCGTGGCATGTTGAAGCACTTCTGGGATGAATTTGAATACCACGTCGAGCACAAGCATTGTCTCGTGTCGGCCACTGCATACGCGTGACAAGGTTAGCCACCATGGTTGAACTAGAAATAGACGGCAAGAAAGTCGAAGTCCCAGAAGGAAGTATGGTGATCCAGGCCGCTCAGGCCGCTGACACCTACGTTCCTCACTTCTGCTATCACAAGAAACTTTCGATTGCGGCGAACTGCCGTATGTGTCTGGTCGAAGTGGAAAAAATGCCCAAGGCCGTGCCGGCCTGCGCAACCCCGGTTTCGGCCGGCATGATCGTCAGGACCAAGTCGGAAAAGGCGATCAAGGCGCAGCAGTCAGTGATGGAATTCTTGCTGATCAACCACCCGCTCGATTGCCCGATCTGCGATCAAGGCGGCGAGTGTCAGTTGCAGGATCTGGCGGTGGGCTACGGCAAATCTTCGTCGCGCTACAACGAAGAAAAGCGCGTGGTATTCCACAAGAACGTCGGTCCGCTGATCTCGATGGAAGAGATGACCCGCTGCATCCACTGCACCCGTTGCGTGCGTTTTGGCCAGGAAGTGGCCGGCGTGATGGAGTTGGGCATGTTGGGTCGTGGCGAGCACGCGGAAATCACGTCGTTCGTCGGCAATACGGTCGACTCCGAACTTTCGGGCAACATGATCGACCTGTGCCCGGTCGGTGCCTTGACGTCCAAGCCGTTCCGCTACAGTGCGCGGACGTGGGAGCTGTCGCGTCGCAAGTCGGTCAGCCCGCACGATGGCCTGGGTGCCAATCTGGTGGTGCAGGTCAAGAACAACCGCGTGATGCGTGTGCTGCCTGGAGAAAACGAAGCCATCAACGAATGCTGGCTCTCGGACAAGGACCGTTTCTCGTATGAAGGCCTCAATAGCGCGGATCGTCTGACTCAGCCCATGCTCAAGCAGGGCGGCGCCTGGCGTGAAACCGATTGGGAGACCGCGCTGCAATATGTCGTGAACGGCTTGAAGAAGATCTCGGCCGAGCACGGTGCTAATTCGATAGGTGCGCTGGTCAGCCCGCACAGCACGGTTGAAGAATTGTTCCTGGTCAAGCAACTCGCCAATGGCGTGGGCACGCCAAACGTCGATTTCCGTCTGCGTCAGACCGATTTCAGCGCCAACTCGTCAAGCACGCCGTGGTTGGGTATGCCGATCACCGATCTGTCGACGGTTGATGCCGCGTTGGTCGTGGGCTCGTTCCTGCGGCGCGATCACCCCTTGTTGGCCGCGCGTCTGCGTTTGGCCGCGAAAGAAGGTGCGCTTATCGCGTTGCTGAACGCGACTAAAGATGATGTATTGATTCCGACCGCGCAACATATCGCTGCAGCGCCGTCCGCATGGCTGATGGAGCTGGCCGGGATTGCTGCCGCGGTGGCTAAGTCGCGCAGTGTCGAATTGCCGGCGGCGTTCGGCGATGCGACGGCTACGGACGCTCATCGCAAGGTGGCCGATCGACTGGTTGCCGGTGAAAAGCGCGTGGTTCTGCTGGGCAACGGCGCGGTAGCGCATCCGGCGTTCGCGCAAATCCACGCAGCAGCTGCCTGGATTGCGGAACAGACCGGCGCCACGCTGGGCTTCCTGACCGAAGCCTCGAACACCGTCGGTGCTCACCTGGCTGGCGCGTTGCCGGCGCAGGGCGGTCTGAATGCCAGCGAAATGTTCAAGCAGGCGCGTCAAGCGTATCTGCTGTTTAACGTCGAGCCCGAGTTCGACACGGCCAATCCGGGCGAAGCGCTAGCTGCGCTGGAACAAGCCCAGATGGTGGTCGCGTTCTCGAGTTTCAAACACAGTGCCAGCTTGGCCGACGTGTTGCTGCCGATCGCGCCGTTCACCGAAACGTCCGGTGCGTTCATCAACTGCGAAGGGGTGGTGCAACCGTTCAACGGCGTAGTGGGTCCGCTGGGCGAAACCCGCCCGGGCTGGAAGGTCCTGCGAGTGCTGGGCAATTTGCTGGGCTTGCCGGGTTTTGGCTACGACACCGCGGAAGAAGTGCGCGCGGCGGCACTGAACGGTACCGACATTGCGTCGCGTCTGTCGAATGCCGCAACGGCCACGCTCGCACCGGTGACGCATGCGGCCACCAGCGACGGCGCTTTCGAACGTATCGCCGATGTGCCGATTTATCACGCCGACGCAATCGTACGTCGCGCCGAATCGCTGCAGCTTACGCGCGCAGCCAGGCAAGCCGTGCAGGTTTCGTTGCCGGCCGCCGTGTTCGATCGGCTGGGCCTGAAGAATGGCGACGCGGTTCGCGTGCGTCAGGGTGCGCGTTCGGTGGAAATGCCGGCGGCCCGCGATGCGAACTTGCCTGATAACGTCGTACGTGTGCCTGCTGCCACCTCTGCCAGCGCGGCGCTCGGCAGCATGTTCGGTGAACTGCTCGTGGAGAAAGCATAAACATGTTCGATACGATCAATACTGTAGGTAACGGCCTACTGGGCGTGGCCTGGCCTACCGTGTGGGCGCTGGTGCGTATCCTGGTTGTGGCAGTGGTGATCCTGCTGTGCGTTGCCTACCTGATCCTGTGGGAGCGCAAGCTGATCGGCTGGATGCACGTGCGTATCGGCCCGAACCGGGTGGGGCCGGCAGGTTTGTTGCAGCCTATCGCCGACGTGCTCAAGCTGTTGCTCAAGGAAGTGATCCAGCCGGCCCAGGCCAGCGGAGCGCTCTATGTGATCGCGCCTATCATGGCGGTGGCTCCGGCCTTTGCCGTGTGGGCGGTGGTGCCGTTCCAGGCCGAGGCCGTGCTGGGCAACATCAATGCCGGCTTGCTGTACGTGATGGCGATTTCCTCGGTGGGCGTTTATGGCGTGATACTCGCCGGCTGGGCGTCGAACTCGAAATACGCGTTTCTCGGTGCGATGCGCGCCGCGGCCCAGATGGTGTCCTACGAAATCGCGATGGGCTTCGCGCTGGTGGTCGTGCTGATGACATCAGGCAGCCTGAATCTGTCGGACATCGTCAACTCGCAGCAGCGCGGTATTTTCGCCAGCCACGGCTTCAATATCCTGTCTTGGAACTGGTTGCCCTTGCTGCCGATGTTCGTGGTCTATTTCATCTCGGGCATCGCCGAAACCAACCGTCACCCGTTTGACGTGGTGGAAGGCGAGTCGGAAATCGTAGCCGGCCACATGATCGATTATTCGGGTATGGCGTTCGCGCTGTTCTTCCTCGCCGAATACATCAACATGATCGTGATTTCGGCGATTGCAGCCACCTTGTTCCTCGGTGGCTGGGACGCGCCGTTCGGTTTCCTGAGCTTTATCCCCGGCATCTTGTGGCTGGTCTTGAAGGTGTTCATGCTGTTGTCCATTTTCATCTGGGCTCGCGGCACGTTCCCTCGCTATCGTTATGACCAGATCATGCGATTGGGCTGGAAAATTTTTATCCCGGTGTCCGTTGTCTGGCTGATCGTGGTCGGTTTCTGGATCATGTCACCGCTGAACATCTGGAAGTAAGTATGGCTGGAGGTGTGCCCTCACGGGCGTGACCCCAGGGATATGATCCCGGGGTTTGACCGGGGTTAGACCAGATACGAACGGACCTTACGGACGAGACAATGATTACCGTTATTCGCAATTTTTTTAGAACCTTCCTGCTGACCGAGCTGTTGCGCGGTCTGGCGCTGACGGGCCGTTATGTGTTCCAGCGCAAGATCACGGTGCAGTTCCCGGAAGAAAAGACACCGCAGTCGCCGCGTTTTCGCGGTTTGCACGCGCTGCGCCGCTACCCGAACGGTGAAGAGCGTTGCATCGCCTGCAAGCTGTGCGAAGCGGTGTGTCCGGCGCTGGCGATTACGATCGAGTCCGAGGTGCGCGAAGACAACACGCGTCGCACCACGCGCTACGACATCGATTTGACCAAATGCATCTTCTGCGGTTTCTGCGAAGAAAGCTGCCCGGTCGACTCGATTGTGGAGACGCACATTCTTGAGTATCACGGCGAAAAACGGGGCGACCTGTATTTCACGAAGGAAATGCTGCTGGCAGTGGGTGACCGATACGAAGACCAGATTGCTGCAGCGCGCGCCGCGGATGCGCCTTATCGTTAAGGTGCCGCAGGGCGAGTCAGTAACACGTATTTAATAAGTTTGAGCCACTCTCAGGTGGCGCCGGCTCAAAGGGTTTCTTCCGAAACCTGAGCCCAACGATGACGAAGATCCGGCAAAAATGGAATTCACGAGCGTACTGTTTTATCTGTTTTCACTAGCCTTGGTGGTATCGGGGCTGAAGGTGATTACGTCCCGCAACCCGGTGCAATCCGCGCTGTTTCTCGTGCTGGCGTTTTTCAGCGCCGCGGCGATCTGGATGTTGTTGCAGGCCGAGTTCCTGTCGATCTTGCTGGTGCTCGTGTATGTCGGTGCGGTGATGGTGCTGTTCCTATTCGTGGTGATGATGCTCGATATCAATGTCGACGTGTTACGCCGCGATTTCGGCAAATTCGTACCGGTAGCGATGCTGGTCGGCGCGATCATCGTGCTTGAAATGGCGCTGGTGCTGTGGCATGGCTACGGCGGCACGACCACGCCACTGCACGATGCGACGACGCAAGTCGCCGCCGCGACCACGGACGGCACGCCGATGGCGAACACGCGCTTGATCGGCAAGGTCATCTATACCGATTACATCTTTGCGTTTGAAGTCGCGGGCTTGGTGCTGCTGGTCGCAATCATCGCCGCCATCGGCCTGACGGTCGATCACCGCAAGGACAGCAAACGCCAGATCATCAGCAAGCAACTCAAGACGCGTCGCGAAGATCGCGTGCGGCTGGTAAAAGTCAAATCCGAAACCGAAGTGCCGGAACAGCCAACCGAGCAGCCTGCCGAGAAGACTGCGGCGCCGTCTGGCCCTGCGTCGCATTGAGCGTGCAGCGCTACTAAAGAGCCAAAATAAGGGACCCTCATGCTTACTCTTGCCCACTATCTGGTTTTAGGCGCGATTCTGTTCGCGATCAGCATCGTCGGCATTTTCCTGAACCGCCGCAACGTGATCATCATCTTGATGGCGATCGAACTGATGCTGCTGGCGGTCAATACGAATTTCGTCGCGTTCTCGCATTATCTGGGCGACGTGCATGGCCAGATCTTCGTGTTCTTCGTGCTGACGGTCGCCGCCGCCGAAGCGGCGATCGGCCTCGCGATTCTGGTTACGTTGTTCCGTAGTCTCGATACGATCAATGTTGAAGATCTCGATCGCCTGAAAGGGTGATTCGATGCGCGCCACCGCATTGCATGCTCAAGGTGGCACGCCGATTCAAGTACTGATGCTGATTAATATGTGTAAGCCCCAGGGTAGCAATACCCGGGTCAATTTTTGGGTGACTCACGCGAAGCTGTTATGCCAACGACACTAAACCCCAATTTGCTGCTTGCGATCCCGCTTGCACCACTTGCCGGCTCGCTAATAGCCGGCCTCTTCGGCAAAGCGGTAGGCCGAGCCGGCGCGCATAGCGTGACGATCCTGGGCGTCGCGATCGCGTTCGTCCTTTCGGCCATCGTGCTGTTCCAGGTGCAGGACGGGGCGTCGTATAACGCCACCGTCTACGAATGGATGCGGATCGGCAATTTCAAATTAGAGATCGGCTTCCTGATCGATTCGCTGACCGCGATGATGATGTGCGTGGTGACCTTCGTGTCACTGATGGTGCACATCTACACAGTAGGCTACATGGAAGAAGATCCGGGCTATCAGCGCTTCTTCTCGTACATTGCGCTGTTCACGTTCGCGATGCTGATGCTGGTGATGGCGAACAACTTCCTGCAACTGTTCTTCGGTTGGGAAGCGGTGGGCCTGGTCTCGTACCTGCTGATCGGTTTCTGGTTCACGCGTCCGACCGCGATCTACGCCAACCTGAAGGCGTTCCTCGTCAACCGCGTCGGCGACCTTGGCTTCCTGCTCGGCATCGGCCTGATTTACGCATTCGTCGGCTCGCTCGATTACAGCGAAGTGTTCGCGCATCGCGCCCAACTGGCGGCGATGGTATTCCCCGGCATGCAATGGAACCTGATGACGGTGACCTGTATTTGCCTGTTCATCGGCGCGATGGGTAAGTCGGCGCAGTTCCCGCTGCACGTGTGGCTGCCCGATTCGATGGAAGGCCCGACGCCGATTTCAGCGCTGATTCACGCGGCAACCATGGTGACGGCCGGTATCTTCATGGTGACGCGTATGTCGCCGCTGTTTGAGTTGTCCGACGCGGCTTTGTCGTTCGTGATGGTGATCGGCGCGATTACCGCGATGTTCATGGGTTTTCTCGGCCTGGTGCAAAACGACATCAAGCGAGTGGTCGCTTATTCGACGCTGTCGCAGCTCGGATACATGACCGTGGCATTGGGCGCTTCGGCTTACCCGGTCGCCGTGTTCCACCTGATGACGCACGCTTTCTTCAAGGCCTTGCTGTTCCTGGGCGCGGGCTCGGTGATCATGGGCATGCACCACGATCAGGACATGCGCAACATGGGCGGTCTGCGCAAGTACATGCCGGTCACCTGGATCACGTCGCTGGCCGGCTCGCTGGCCTTGATCGGCACGCCGTTCTTCTCGGGTTTCTATTCGAAAGATTCGATCATCGACGCGGTCAAGCTGTCGAATCTGCCCGGTTCGGATTTCGCTTACTTTGCGGTGACCTTCAGCGTATTCATCACGGCGCTGTATTCATTCCGCATGTATTTCATGGTGTTCCACGGTCCTGAGCGTTTCCGCAACAAGCCGCATCCGGAACCGGTCCACGACGACGCTACGCTCGACGCGCATGCTCACGATGATGCACACGGGCACAAGGATGCGCATGGCCACGACGATGCACACGGCCATGCTCACGAGCCGCACGAATCGCCATGGGTGGTCACGGTGCCGCTGGTCCTGCTGGCGATTCCGTCGGTCGTGATCGGTGCGCTCGCGATCGGCCCGTTGATCTACGGCAGTTTCTTTGCCCACGGGGTCGTATTCGACCAGGTCATCGCGATCGGCAGCAACCACCCGGCATTGCAGGACATGGCCAAGGAGTTCGACGGCTGGCTGGCAATGGGCCTGAGTTCGGTCGAAGGTCTGCCGGTATGGCTGGCATTGGCGGGCGTGGTCGTCGCGTGGTTCCTGTACATCAAGCGTCCGGAATTGCCGGCGCGCATCCAAGCGCGTTTCAGCGGCATCTACACGCTGCTCGATAACAAGTACTACCTGGACAAGATCAACGAGGTCGTGTTCGCCAAGGGTGCTGTGGCGATCGGCAACGGTTTGTGGAAAGAGGGCGACCAGGCGGTTATCGATGGCATCGTGAACGGTAGCGCCCGGTCGGTGGCCTGGTTTGCCGGCGTGATCCGCTTCCTGCAGTCGGGTTATATCTATCACTACGCGTTTGCCATGATTCTTGGCATGTTGGGGCTCTTGACCCTGTTTGTAACGCTCGGCGGCAAATAAGGCGAACGATCACGATGCAATCACTTCCTCTTTTGAGTCTGGCGATCTGGATTCCGATCGCTGTCGGTATCCTGGTTTTATTCGTCGGTTCCGACAGCAATCCGGCACCGGCGCGCTGGGTGGCGTTGATAGGCTCGGTGCTCGGTCTGATCGTCGTCATCCCGCTGATCACTGGCTTCGATGACAGCACCGCCGCAATGCAGTTCGTCGAGCAATCGAACTGGATCGAGCGCTTCCACATCACGTATCACCTGGGCATCGACGGCATCTCGTTGTGGCTGGTCATACTCACCGCGTTCACCACCGTGATCGTCGTGCTCGCTGGCTGGGTCGTGATCACGAAGCGCGTTGCGCAGTACATGGCGTCCTTCCTGATCCTTTCCGGGTTGATGGTCGGTGTGTTCAGCTCGCTCGACGGCATGCTGTTCTATGTGTTCTTCGAAGCCACGCTGATTCCGATGTACCTGATCATCGGTGTGTGGGGCGGACAGAATCGCGTGTATGCCGCGTTCAAGTTCTTCCTCTACACCTTGGCCGGCTCGTTGTTGATGCTGGTGGCGCTGTTGTACCTGTACGGGCAATCGCACACGTTCGATCTGGCCGCCTGGAGCAAACTGCCGCTCGAATTCGTCCCGCAGATCCTGGTCTTTATCGCCTTCTTCTTCGCGTTTGCGGTGAAGGTGCCGATGTGGCCGGTCCACACCTGGTTGCCGGACGCACACGTCGAGGCGCCGACCGGCGGCTCCATCGTGCTGGCGGCCATCATGTTGAAGCTGGGTGCGTACGGTTTCCTGCGCTTCTCGTTGCCCATCGTTCCGGACGCCAGCCATTTCCTCGCGCCGGTTGTGATCATCCTGTCGCTGATCGCGGTGGTCTATATCGGGCTGGTGGCGCTGGTGCAGACCGACATGAAAAAGCTGGTGGCTTATTCGTCGATTGCGCACATGGGCTTTGTCACGCTGGGTTTCTTTATCTTCAGCCAGATCGGTGCGGAAGGCGCGATCGTGCAGATGATTTCGCACGGTTTCGTGTCGGGCGCGATGTTCTTCTGTATCGGCGTGATGTATGACCGCATGCATACGCGTTCGATCGCGGACTACGGCGGTGTCGTGAACACCATGCCGAAATTCGCGGCGTTCTCGATGCTGTTCGCGATGGCCAATTGCGGTTTGCCGGGCACCTCCGGTTTTGTCGGCGAGTTCATGGTGATACTCGGTGCGGTTCGCTTCAACTTCTGGATCGGCGCGCTCGCGGGCTTGACGCTCATTCTTGGCGCGGCTTACACCTTGTGGATGTATAAACGCGTGATTTTCGGCGCGGTCGCCAACGCGAACGTGGCCAAGTTGCTCGACGTGGGCAAGCGTGAGTTCTTCATTCTTGCTTGCCTCGCGGCACTGGTGCTGTTCATGGGTATTTATCCGAAACCTTTCACGAATGCTATGCACGAATCAGTGGCGAACCTCCTCTCCCACGTCGCGCAGTCCAAGCTGCCGTTGCAGGCGCAATAATAAAGAGCAGAGGATTTAAAAGATCATGCAAAACGCCCATATGAACGTACTACTGCCAGACGCTCTCCTGATGCTGGCCGTCGTGGTGGCTTGGCTTAACGATACGTTCAACGAAAGTGCCGGCACTCGCAAACTGACGGCGAGCATCGCGCTGGTTTCGACGGTCGTCGCGGCCATTTGGTACGGCGTGCTGGCGACCGATCCCAACACCTACTATTTCTTCTCGAATATGTATGTGGTGGATCCGTTCGCGAACTTGATGAAAGCTTTCGTCTCGGTCGCTTATGCGGTGTCCGTTATTTATTCACGCCAGTATCTTGAAGCGCGCGATCTGTTTCGCGCCGACTATTACCTGCTCGGCATGTTTTCGTTGCTGGGCCAATTGGTCATGATTTCCGGCAACAACTTCCTGACGTTGTACCTGGGTCTGGAATTGATGTCGTTGTCGCTGTACGCAGTGATCGCATTGCGCAAGACCAGCCCGGTCGCCAACGAAGCGGCGATGAAGTACTACGTGCTGGGCGCGATCGCATCGGGCTTCTTGTTGTACGGTATTTCGATGGTGTACGGCGCGACAGGTTCGCTCGACCTCGGCGAAGTGTTCCATGCGATCAGTACCGGCCGTATCGACACGGCGGTGTTGCTGTTCGGTGTGATCTTCATCGTGGCAGGGATCGCGTTCAAGATGGGCGCAGTGCCGTTCCATATGTGGGTGCCCGACGTGTATCAGGGCGCACCGACCGCGATGACACTGTTGGTGGGCGGTGGCCCGAAACTGGCAGCCTTCGCCTGGGGCTTGCGCTTCCTGGTGTTCGGCTTGCTGCCGCTGGCGGTCGATTGGCAGATGATGCTGGTGATTCTGGCGGCGCTGTCGTTGATCGTCGGGAACATCACCGGTATCGTGCAGAAGAACGTCAAGCGTATGCTGGCCTATTCCGCGATTGCCAACATGGGGTTCGTACTGTTGGGCATGCTCTCGGGCGTGGTCGACGGCAAGACGCTGGGCCTTTCGGACGCGTATGGTTCGGCAACGTTCTACAGCATTACCTATTTGCTCACCACGCTGGGCACCTTCGGCATTGTCATGCTGCTGTCGCGTCGTGAATTCGAAGCCGAAAACATCGACGACTTCAAAGGCCTGAGCAAACGCCATCCGCTGCTGGCGTTCGTCATGCTGATTTTCATGTTCTCGCTGGCTGGCATCCCGCCCGCGGTCGGTTTCTACGCCAAGCTGTCGGTGCTCAGCGCGGCCATGGACGCCGGGCTGGTGTGGCTGACGGTGCTGGCGGTTATCACCTCGCTGTTCGGCGCGTTCTACTACCTGCGTATCGTCAAGCTCATGTATTTCGACGAGCCGCTGGACGCGAGCCCGATCGAGTCGAGCCCGACTACGCGAGCTTTCCTGATACTCAACGGTTTGGCCATCGTGGGGCTGGGTATCTTGCCCGGTCCGCTCATGACGATGTGTCAGCACGCGCTCCAACAAATCAAGCTCTAAGCGGGAAATTGCATTAATGTCTTCTGCAGGCTGGTTTGTCGTACTGTTGTCACTGATCGGTGCGAATCTGCCGTTCTTCAACCAACGTTTGTTTGCGGTGATCTCATTGCGGGGGAGCCGCAAATCCGGATGGATACGGATCGCCGAAATCATCGTCTTCTATTTCGTGATCGGCGGTCTCGGTTATTTGCTTGAAGCGCGTGCCGGCAATGTGTTCGTGCAGGGGTGGCAATTCTATGCCGTCACCTTCAGCCTGTTCCTGGTGTTCGCTTTCCCGGGTTTCACGGTGCGCTATCTGGTCAAACATCGTTGAGCAATTCGATGAGCAGGTAAATGAGCACGTAAATGAGCACGCAGCGAGGCCAGGCCATGACGCAGATTCTTTCCCAGTACCCCGATAACGACGACCAGCAGGACGCCGGCCTGATCGAAGTCAAGGTCGATGGCGAGACCCTGTATTCGGGCGGCTTCCTGACGCTCAAGCGCGATACTGTGCGCTTGCCGGACGGCAACACCGCCATGCGCGAGTATGTGCTGCATCCGGGCGCCGTTATGATCATCCCGCTGTTCGACGACGGCCGCGTGCTGATGGAGCGTCAATATCGTTATCCCTTGGCCCGTGTGATGGTCGAGTTCCCGGCCGGCAAACTGGATCCGCAGGAAGGCGCGCTAGCATGCGGCGCGCGCGAGCTGCGCGAGGAAACCGGCTACAGCGCCCGTGAATTCTGCTATGTGGCGCGCATCCACCCGGTGATCTCCTATTCCACGGAATTCATCGACATCTACCTTGCGCGGGGCCTGACGGCCGGCGAGCGCAAACTCGACGACGGCGAATTCCTCGAGACCTTCACGGCCGATGTACCGACACTGCTTGAATGGGTGCGCAGCGGCAAGGTGACCGACGTCAAAACCATCATCGGTACGTTCTGGCTGGAAAAAATCCTGGCCGGTACCTGGCAAGTGGGCCCGGCGCAGCGCTTCTAAGCGCCTTTGGCTTGCCCGATCGGGGTTTTCTCGGATGCTGCACGGGTTTTGTGCGGGGCGCCGAGGTTTTCCGGGTCCTCTATTTCCAGCAGCGCTCGCGTTCGAAACCCGCATGCTCGGGGGGCTGCGATGTCTTCGCGAGCACTTTTTTTTGCTGCGCGCTAAAATCGACTTCACGACAAGCTAGAAAAAGCGGAACGTTTGCGCTCACGTTCATCGTGGCCGCGCGGCATTCCTTCCGGTTATATGCGTTTGCACATGGCGTCGTCCGTTCGGGCGCCCAGGTTTAGTATGAAAGTCCTTGATTTAACATGCCCAGCGGACCATCACTTCGAGGGTTGGTTTGGGTCCGATGCCGATTTTGAAGACCAGTTGTCGCGTCGTCTGGTGGCTTGCCCTATTTGCAATTCGACCGAGTTGACGCGCTTACCCTCCGCACCCCGATTAAATCTGTCCGGCGCGATCCAGGCTGAACGCGCGGCCGGGCGTAACGCGCGACAGCCGCAATCGCCGGCCTCACAAAGTGCACCGCAAAGCGTACCGCAAACCGCGGCGGGCGCGCAGGGTGCGTGGCTCACCGCGGTTCGCCAAGTGCTGGCGCAAACCGAGAACGTCGGCGAGCGTTTTGCCGACGAAGCACGCCGCATGCATTACGAAGAAGCGCCGGCGCGCAATATCCGCGGTGTGGCCAGTCGTGATCAGTTTCGTGAATTGCTGGAAGAAGGAATCGAAGTGTTGCCGCTGGCGATTCCCGACAACCTCAAGGAACCGTTGCAGTAGTTATTGCGCCGTAGGCCGATTGCGCAGCACACTTAAACTGGACACACGCGATGACTATCAATACGTACTTCGAAGATCTGAAGGTCGGCTCCAAGCTGCAGCTCGGCAAGTACACCTTCGAGCGTGATGAGATTCTTGAATTCGCGGGTAAATACGATCCGCAACCGTTTCACACGGACGATGGCGCGGCCCGAGAGTCAGTGTTCGGCGGCTTGATCGCCAGCGGTTGGCATACCTGCGCGGTGATGATGAAGCTGCTGGTCGATAGCGTTCTGCACGACTCATCTTCGCTGGGCTCGCCCGGTGTCGACGAGATCCGTTGGCTCAAGCCGGTCAGGGTAGGTGACACGCTCGACGTGGTACTGGTCATCGAAGGGGCGCGTGCTTCGCAGAGCAAACCGGACCGCGGGCTGCTCGTGATGCGCTCGGAAGGCTACAATCAAAACGGCGAGCAGGTCGTCTATGTACGCTCGAAACTGCTGATGGGACGCCGCCCGCCGACGCAAGCCGCGGGCGAACAAGAACAAGTCTGAACTCGAAGCCTGAATTGCGCTGGCAACGCCGCCCGCGAGCGATTAGGAAGTGGGGCGGATAGTGTGGCTCAGGCCGCTAATGCGGCGCGGCCAGGCCGGTCATCAGGTCAGGGCGGGCAGATCAGCGTTTGCTGTACTGAGTCGAGCCGAACAGGTTTTCGCGCGCTCTGTCGTCCACCAGAGGCTTGCGCAAGTCGGCCAGCACATCGACGCCTTTCTTGACAGCCGGGCGGTCCGCAATCTCTTCATGCCAGCGCTGCACGTTGGGGAATTCGCTGAGTTCGATACCCTGATTTTTCCACGAACGTGTCCACGGGAAACTCGCGATATCGGCAATCGTGTAGGCGTCGCCGGCCAGGTAAGTATGCTTGCCCAGTTGACGATCCATCACGCCGTATAAGCGCCGGCTTTCATTGGTGTAGCGTTGAATCGCATAGTCGATTTTTTCTGGCGCGTAGATGCGGAAATGATGCGTTTGACCCAGCATCGGCCCCAAGCCGCCCATCTGGAACATCAGCCATTGCAAGGTGGTGTAGCGGGCGGCGGGTTCGGTGGGCAAGAACTTGCCGGTTTTGTCCGCCAGATATTGCAGGATCGCCCCGGATTCGAACAACGCGAGATCTTTCCCGCCGGGACCGTCGTGGTCGATGATCGCGGGAATCCGGTTGTTGGGGCTGATGGCCAGGAAGTCGGGTTTGAATTGGTCGCCGGCGCCAATATCGACCGGGTGCGCCGTGTAGGCGAGCTCACACTCCTCCAGCATGATGTGGACCTTGTGACCGTTCGGCGTGGCCCAGCTATAGACATCTATCATTGTGGCTCCTCGAAACCTATGTGAGTGCGGCCTTTGCGTCCGCAAGGGCTAGCGCCTTGCTCATTGCACCGCTTTTTGCGCATACCGCCAGGCGAGTTCCGCTAGTGGCCGGGCACTAGCGCCGGCATCGCGCGCTTGTGCACTCGATGCGGTGCCATCGACCACGCGCCGTGCGACGCCCTGCAAGATCGCCGCAATCCTGAACATGTTGTACGCCAGATAAAAATTCCAGTCGCCGTGAATTTCGCGACCGGTCCGCTCGCAGTAGCGGCGGATATAGTCGGCTTCGGCCGGAATGCCCAACGCCGGCAAGTCCAGCCCGGCGATGCCACGGAATTGGCTCGGCTGAACGTGCCAACTCATGCAGTTATACGCAAAGTCCGCAAGCGGATCGCCCAGCGTCGAGAGTTCCCAGTCGAGCACTGCCAGTACGCGCGGCTCACTCGGATGAAAGATGAGATTGTCGAGCCGGAAATCGCCATGCACGATGGCGACGCTCTCGTTCGGCGATTCGGGAATATGCGCGGGCAGCCAATCGATCAGGTGCTGCATCGCTTCGATGGGCTCGGTTTGCGAGGCTAGATATTGTTTACTCCAACGACCGATTTGCCGTGCGAAATAATTGCCCGGCTTGCCGTAATCGCCGAGGCCGACGGCATTCACGTCGACCGAATGGAGCGCCGCGATCACCCGATTCATTTCGTCGTAGATGGCGGCGCGCTCGGTGCGTCTCATGCCAGGCAGGCCCTGGTCCCATAGCACCCGGCCCGAGACGAACTCCATGATGTAGAAGACGCGGCCGATCACGCTCTCGTCAGCACAATGCGCAATCATTTTGGCGACCGGCACATCGGTGCCGGCGAGCGCGTCCATGACGCGATACTCGCGTTCGATGGCGTGTGCCGAGGGCAGCAGTTTTGCGGCAGGACCCGGCTTGGCGCGCATCACGTAGGTGCGCTCGGGCGTGATCAATTTATAAGTCGGATTGGACTGGCCGCCGGCGAACATTTCGCAGACGATGGGCCCGTTGAATCCGCTGACATGAGCGAGCAGCCATGTCTCCAATGCACGCACGTCGAATTCATGCTGACTGGCGACAGCGCGCGTGCCTTGGAACGCCGAGAAATCCTGTGGCATCGTTCCTCCCGATATTGCTACGTCAAAGATAACGCGCCGGGCGCTTTTCCAGGAACGCGCTGATGCCTTCCAAGCCATCGCGGTGAAACAGCGACTCGACAAAACTGTCGCGTTCGCTGAGCAGATGGTTGGCGAGCGGTTGAGTCGCGGCTTGCTCGATCAATCCCTTCATGCGCGCGACCACATTGGGCGAAATCTGGTTCAGTTGCTGCGCCCATTCGAGCGCCGCGTCGCGCGCGGTGCCCGACTTGACCAAGCGGTTGATCAGCCCGGCTTCGTAAAGGCGTGCGGCGCTCACCGGCTTACCTTCGATCAGAATTTCGCTGGCCAGCGCGCGCGGCAAGCTGCGCGCCAGAAACCACGAACCACCGCCATCGGGCGTGAGGCCAACGCGCGCATAGGCCATCACGTATTTGGCGTTTTCGGCCGACACCACCATATCGCAAGCCAGCACCAGCGAAAAGCCCGCGCCGGCGGCCGCGCCTTCGACTGCGGCGATCACCGGCTTGGAGCAGCTACGAATCGCGCTGATCCATGCGCCCAGCGCCTCTATACTTTGCGCCTGTTCAGCCGGATCTTTGGCACGGTTTTCGAGCAACCGGTTCAGGTTGCCACCGGCACAGAAAAAATCATCCGCGCCGGTAATCACCACGGCGGCGATCGACGCATCGCGTTCGACCACTTCGAAGGCTTCGACACCGGCGGCATACATATCCGGATGCAGCGCATTACGCACGCCGGGGTTGGACAGCGTTAAAACCAGTGTCGATTCGTTACGTTGCGCGAGCAGTTCAGCGGCCATCTTTGCATAGTCCTTATAGATCGTCGCTGGTCAGCGACATGCCCAACTGGGCGCGGCGCATCAACCAGGGAGAGGGGCGATAGCGTTGATCGCCCGAGAGCGTTTGCAGGTTGCGCAAGATGGTCAAGATGACCGATGCGCCCACGGTATCGCCCAGCGCCAGCGGACCGCGCGGATAGCCCAGGCCCAAGGTCACGGCGAGGTCGATGTCCTGTGGGCTGGCGATGCGCTGCTGCGCGATATCGCAACCGATGTTGACGATCATCGCGATGATGCGTTGCGCGACAAAGCCCGCGGAATCGCGGATCACGGTAACGGCGGTGCCGTCCGCGGCAAACAGCGCATGGGCGGCATCGCGCGAGACGGGCAAAGTGGCCGGCGTGGTCATCAGCGTGCGGCGGCGCGACGTGGCGAAGGGCAGCAAGGTGTCGATCGCGACCGTGCGAGCGGCATCGAGTTGTTCGTTGACGGCGGCCGTGGTGGCATCGAGTCCGATGGGGGTGACGATGATCAGCGAGTCGGCTTGCGGGCGCGCGCCTTCGTCGAGCGTGATGCCGGCCAGACGAATCAACTCAACCACCGCGTCGCGCGCGCTCGGGTGCACGTTGCTGACCCATACGCGCAAGGGCATTGCAAACGGCGGCAGCAATTCGGTCGGCTGATCCTGGCGCCCGTCGGTATAGGTATAAAAGCCGGCGCCCGTTTTACGTCCGAGCAAACCGCCCGCCAGCCGAACGGCGGTAATGGGCGAAGGGCGGAAGCGCGCTTCTTCGTAGAACTGGTGATAGATCGATTCCATCACGGGATGCGACACATCGAGCGCGGTCAGGTCCAGCAGTTCGAACGGACCGAGTTTGAAACCCGCCTGCTCGCGCATGATGCGGTCGACATCCGCAAAGCTCGCGACGCCTTCGCCGGCAATGCGCAAGCCTTCCGTGTTCATACCGCGTCCCGCGTGATTGACAAGGAAGCCCGGCATATCCCTGGCTTGCACGGCGGTATGACCCATGCGTCGCGCGAGCTGCACGAGCGCCTGGGTCGTTTGCGGCGCCGTGCGCAAGCCGTTGATCACCTCGACCACTTTCATCAAGGGCACCGGGTTGAAGAAGTGAAAACCGGCTACCCGTTCCGGATGGGCGCATGCGGACGCGAGACCGGTAATCGACAACGACGACGTATTGGAGGCAAGCACACACTCCGGGCGCACGATCGATTCGAGCTGGCGCAACAGCGCTTGCTTGATGTCGAGCTGTTCGACGATCGCCTCGACGACCAGATCGCATCCGCTGAATTGCTGCAGCGTGGCACAGGGCACGATGCGTGCGACGGCCGCGTGCGCGTCCGCTTCCGCGAGCCGGCCCTTGCCGACCAGTTTGGCGAACACGTCGGCCAGCGTGGTACGCGCGGCGGCTGCGGCTTCGGGATGGGTGTCGTAGAGCTTGACGTCAAGTCCGGCAAGCACGGCGATCTGGGCGATGCCGCGTCCCATCGCGCCGGCGCCGACGATTCCGACCGAATGGATGGCAAAGGGTGCGTGTTCGATAGTGGTAGATGTCATTCGGATTGAGCAGGCTGGATAAGGTAGATGAGAGTGGTATGGCGACTCATTGAGAGCTAAATCAGTGGCGACATCGGTGGCTACATCAGCGGCTATGAATCAAGCGACGGCCGGACGAAAAGTTGAATTAGAATAGCACGATCGTGCATTTATCAGGCTCGCGTTGTATGAACGATCAACACGACTACATAGTATCAAGACGTACGGGGGCCGAAGCGTTAAGCGTGACGATTGCGGGCAAATACCGGTAAGCTGATTGAAAACTCCATGGGAACTCCAATGATTAAACTGTGCGGCTTTTCGGCTTCGAACTACTACAACAAAGTAAAGTTCGTGCTGCTTGAGAAAGCGATTCCGTTTGAGGAAGTGCATGTGCTGTTCAGCCCACCCGATGAGCTGTTGGGGCGTTCCGCGCTGGGCAAGATCCCTTTTATCGAAACGGACGAAGGGGTGCTGACCGAGTCCCAGGTGATCGTCGATTATCTTGAGGCGGCGTATCCGCAAACCCCGTTATTGCCGTCGGATCCGTTTGCGGCCGCGCAGCAGCGCGAATTAATCACCTATTTGGAAATGCATATCGAGCTGGTTGCGCGCGATCTTTATCGCCATGCGTTTTCGGGGCTGGCTATCAGCGACGAGACGCGTGAACGTGTACACAAGACGCTGAGTCGCAATCTCGCGGGGTTCAAGCGTCTGGCACATTTTGCGCCTTATCTGGGCGGAGAAACATTCACGTTAGCCGATCTGGTCGCCTACCTGCACTTGCCGATCGTGAGCATGGCGAGCAAGGTGGTGTACGGCAGCGACATCGTCGAGGAAGCGGGAATCGACTGGAAGAGTCACGGAACGCTGATCGGGGAACGGCCGGCGGCACAAAAGGTTGTGGCGGACCGTAAGGCCTATCTGGCGGCGCGCAAGGCCGAGGCGGGACGGTAATTCGTCGGGGCACATTGGGGTACTTCCAGGCGCGTCGGGTTGCGACGCGCCCGTGCGTTAGATAAACGCGTTGTTGCGTGCGGTCAAATCTTCGCCAATCGTTCCAGCGCGGTCGCCAAGGTCGATTCTTTCTTGGCAAAACAGAAGCGCGCAACGCCCGATTCCTGGCCGGCGTGATAAAACGCCGACACGGGTATCGCAGCCACGCCGATTTCGGCGGTCAGCCATTGCGCGAAATCCGCTTCAGGCAAGTCGCTGACGGCCGAATAATCGACGCATTGGAAATACGTACCCGTGCATGGCATCAACTTCAACCGGGTTTTGGCCAGCCCGGCGCGGAAGAAGTCGCGCTTTTGCTGGTAGAACGCCGCTAGCTCAAGATAGGGCGCGGGGTTTTCCATATAGCTCGCCAGCCCATATTGCACCGGCGTGTTGACGGTAAATACGTTGAACTGATGCACTTTGCGGAATTCGGCGGAAAGCGCTGCCGGCGCTGCGACGTAACCCACTTTCCAGCCGGTCACGTGGTAGGTCTTGCCGAAGCTCGAAACCACGAAACTACGGCGGCCGAGTTCGGGATAGCGGATCACGCTTTCATGGCGGGCGCCATCGTACACCATGTGCTCGTACACCTCGTCGGAGCAAATGAGAATGTCGGTGCCGCGCACCAGATCTTCGAGGCGGCGCATGTCGGCTTCGCGCCAGATCGTTCCGGTCGGATTATGCGGCGTGTTGATCATGATCAACCGCGTCTTGGGCGTAATCACGGCTTCGAGCTTGTCGAAGGGGATGGCGTAGTGAGGCGCGTCGAGCGCGACAAACACCGGTATGCCGCCGGCCAGTTGAATCGAGGGCACGTAGCTGTCATACACCGGTTCGATCACGATCACTTCATCGCCGGGATGCACGACGGCCATCACGACCGTCAGCAGCGCCTGGGTGGCGCCGGCGGTGATCGTGATCTCTTGATCGGCGTCGTACTGACGTCCGTATAGCGTATTGATTTTTTTCGCGATCGCGGCTCGCAGTGCGGGCACGCCGGTCATCGGCGGATATTGATTGTGACCAGCCCGCATGGCGCCGGCCACCGCATCGATGATCTGCGGATCGCAGTCGAAATCGGGAAAGCCTTGACCCAGATTGACCGCACTTTTTTGCGTGGCAAGGGCCGACATCACGGTGAAGATGGTCGTGCCTACATCGGGCAAACGCGATGTCAGCTCGAAGTGAGCAGATTCTTTAGCATTCATGGGGTGATTCGCAAGGAGGCAAAAGATTTCGCTATTGTAGCCGCTTGCGTGCGCAACCGTTATCAAGCAAGGTGCGGTGGTGAGCGGGGCGCCCTGTGGTGCACGTGTAGCGCACGCGTAGTGCGCGCATCAAACCGGTTCGTCGGCAAGCCCGCAGGCCGCCACAAAAACGGCCGGGATTGCGATGCTAAACGCGAAATCGCGCTCGATGCGGCGCGCCAATTTCAACACGGCGCGGTCTTTCGACACAAGCCAATGCGCACCGCTCGCATGGGCCAACTCAAGAAACTTCTGATCATCCTTGTCCCGGCATGACGGCAATGGACGCGCGTCGGCCGGCGGAGCGGGGTCGACCTGCCGAGTCAAGGCCGCTAGCCGCTGCAGCGTTTGCGCTTTGTCGAGCGCGTATTTCGCGAATTGAGGGTAATCGAGCACGTACGCCAGTTCAGCCAGGCAACGCCGGTCGATCAACGCCTGCAGGCGGCCGCCTTCGAGTGCTAGCCGAATCGGGCGGCTCACCGGGTCGTCGAAAACCAGGATGTCGATCCATACGTTGGAATCGAGAATCACGGTTGTAATACCGTCAGCAAGGGGGGCGGCGCAGGGTTGTGCGCCTGGCGTTGAAATTGACTCGGTCACGTGCGCAGGCACCATTCGATAGAATAAGAGGGTAAATCGCTTTTCGGAACCCTATGATAATCGTTCTCTCGCCTGCCAAATCACTTGATTACCAGACACCCGCGCCGGTCGCGCGTCATACGCTGCCGGCTTTCGTCGCCGATAGTGCCGAGCTGATCGCGTCGCTGCGCGACTTGTCGCCCCCGCAGATCGCGAGCCTGATGAAGATTTCCGATCCGTTGGCGCAACTGAATTTCGAACGCTATGCGAGTTGGATCGAGCAGTTCGACACGTCCAATTCCAAACAGGCCATTTTCGCGTTCAACGGCGATGTCTACGAAGGATTGGACGCCGCGAGCTTGCCCGCGCCTGCCTTGAAATACGCGCAAAGCCATATCCGCATCTTGTCCGGACTCTATGGATTGCTCAGGCCGCTCGATTTGATGCAGCCTTATCGTCTCGAAATGGGTACGCGTTTCCAGAACGCGCGCGGGCGCGATTTGTATGGTTTCTGGGGCGACCGGATTACCCACGCGCTCAACGACGCACTCTCGAACATGGGCGGCGCTCGCAAACTGGTGAACCTAGCCTCGGAAGAGTATTTCAAATCGGTCAAGCCCAAAGGGCTGACTGTGCCCGTGGTCACCCCGGTGTTTGAAGACTGGAAGAACGGGCGCTACAAGATCATCAGCTTTTATGCCAAACGCGCGCGCGGGCTGATGGCCAGATATGCGGCGCTGCACGGGGTGACCGATGCCGAACAGCTAAAATCATTCGACAGTGACGGCTATACTTTCGAACCGGACATTTCAGGGCCGGCCACCTGGGTGTTTCGCCGCAGGCTTGCCGCCTGAGCGATCCATTGGAATGGCCAGTCGCGTGCTCTACATGGGTGTTCGCATGAATGACGCACGTGAGTGACGCACGTGAGTGGCCCGCATGAGTGATCCACTTGAGAAGCGCGCACTGGCGATCGTTCCTGTCCCCCAAAATCTTTAAGTCGAGGTGCTTCATGTCGTTCGCGCTTGCCCCTGTCGTGCGCATCCATAGTCAATTCGATGCCGCGGCCATCGAAGTCCTGGAGTGTGAGCGAGCCGACGCGATCCGGCTGCGCATGCGGCCCGACACGCAAGCCGATTTTGCTCAGTGGTTCTATTTCCGCCTGAGCGGCGTGCGCGGCGCGCCTTGTACGATCACGTTTGAAAATGCGTCGGAGTGCGCATTTCCCGGTGGCTGGACCGATTATCAAGCCGTAGCGAGCTATGACAATCAAAATTGGTTCCGCGTACCGACGCGCTATGACGGGCACGCTCTGACGATCAATCACCAACCCGAATTCGACAGCGTGTACTACGCTTATTTCGAACCCTATGGCGAAGCGCGCCATGCGGCTTTTCTGGGCACGCTGCAGCAGCACGAGGCCGTCAGCACGAGCACATTGGGTGAGACGGTGCAAGGGCGGCCGATGACGCTGGTAACGCTGGGCACGGCCGCTCCCGGCAAAGCGCGAATCTGGGTGATCGGCCGCCAGCACCCTGGCGAAACCATGGCCGAGTGGTTCACTGAGGGTTTGCTCGCACGTTTGACCGGGCAGGGTGCTTGGGCTGGCGACCCCGTGGCGCGTGTGCTGCTCGAGCGAGCTGTGTTTTACGTGGTGCCGAATATGAATCCCGATGGCTCTGCGCTGGGCAATCTGCGCACCAACGCGGCGGGCGCCAACCTCAATCGCGAGTGGCTGGAACCCGATGCGCAGCGCAGCCCCGAAGTCAAGGTGGTGCGCGATGCGATCCATGGCTTGGGCTGCGACATGTTCTTCGATATTCACGGCGACGAAACGCTGCCTTATGTATTCGTTGCCGGCTGCGAAATGTTGCCGGAGTTTGGCGAGCGGCAGCGGCGTGAGCAGGATGATTTCATCGAATACTTCAAGACAGCGAGCCCGGACTTCCAATCGAAGTATGGTTATTCGAGCAATAAATATCGCGTCGATGCACTCAAGCTTGCCTCGAAATACATCGGACACCAATTTGGCTGCCTGTCGCTGACGCTCGAAATGCCGTTCAAGGACAACGCCAATCTGCCGGAACCGAAACAAGGATGGAGCGGCGCGCGTAGTGCGTCGCTGGGGGCCGCGATGCTCTCGGCCATCCTGTGGCAACTCGAGCGGGCTGTGGTGCCCGCTGAGGTGTCTGCTTAGTGGTCGGGTGGGGGTGCCCAATGAGGCGCCTCTCGAGGCGCCCAACGAGGCGGCGACCTGAGCGGAACGTATTTCCTGGCACACTCAGCCAGCAATCCCTGCCAGCACCTTCCGTCAGCACACTCAGTCAGCGGCCTTCTTCGTTTTCGACGCCGGCTTTTTGACAGCTCGGCCTTTGGCCGGTTGGGCATGCGCTTTCGTACCGTGCTTGCTGCTGGCCTGCGCGTGTGAGCCCTTCGAGCCATGGGCGCCTCGGACCGGCTTGCCGTGATGCTTGCCGTTGGCGCTTGCATGGCTAACAGCCGACGGCACGGGGTCGTTGTAAGAGAACGCCAACATCTTGTTGTCGACGTAGCCGCATTTGAACGTCAGCGATTCAGGTGCCGCTTGTGAATCCTTACGTATGCCTTCGCCGGTCACGGTAACTATCGTGTCCACTTTGATGCGTTGCTTGCCGGAGTCGAACGCGTCATTCCACGGCTGTGTCTTCGCGTGATCGTCGTCAAGCGTGTTGGCCGGGAATTCAGCATGATCAAAATACGACGAGGTACTGACGACGAAGCTGGCATGTGCAGCGCAGTCCGCGACCAAGGGACTGGCATGTTGTTCGTTGACGAATTTCTGGACCAGGTTATCGTGTTGCTCAAGCTGATCCGCGTGAGCGGTGAGGGCAGGAAGGACCGTCAACGAAATCAAGAGGGTGCCGACCCGGTACCGCAGTCGGGACATCAGAGTATAGCGATGCATGAATAAGGAAATCAGAGCTTACAGGCTTGTTGAGATGCCTGACAAATAGCGGGAGTTCAATCTTAACGTAAAAGACTCGCCGCTAGGCTGAAATGCGAGCAAGGCATATTTCATCCGATGCCAGGTATCGCGAGTTAATTGGTTTCGTCTGCGTTCTCGTCTGCGTCCGCGAATTCACCTCCACCCGCACCTCCACCCGCACCTCCACCCGCACCTCCACCCGCACCTCCACCCGCACCTCCACCCGCACCTCCACCCACATCGTCGTTACCCGCGCCTCTGCCTCCGTCTTTTCCTTCGTCTTCCTCGTCCTCACCGGTTTGAACCCCGCCTGGGTCATGAGTTGCGACTGCGTGATAGGCAGCCTCCGGCTGAGCGGCCATCAACCATCGGGCCGCTGTGTCCGCTTGTTGGACAGGTGCAATGCTCGCGACCACGGCTTCGACCGAGGCGTCATTATCTGCGACCGGCATTTCAAGCGGCGGCAATTCGGCGTCACGCCGTAATGCTCGCAACCCATTGAATTGCCAGCCGTTATAGATTGCGACGGCCGCGGCACGGTTGGTCGCGCCGAGGGCACGAAATACGCAGGACAAGTGAATCTTCACCGTCCCTTCGCTAATTCCCAATGCGCGCGCAATGACCTTGTTGGTGCTGCCCAGGTGCACCAATCGCATGATCTGATGCTGGCGCGGCGACAGAGGCGGCAGATCTTCGGTGTGAACCTTGCGCGTTAAGGCGCCTGCCACGTGCTCGGCCCGTTTGGGACAGTAAGGTGGCGCGACCGACACGTCCAGATCCAGTGCGCGTGCAGGCACGTAGTGCCCGCCCAGCAAGACAAGCTCGAAAGCACGCACGATCAGTTTGGGCGCCAGGTCGCGTGGCACCACACCGAGCACACCTGCCTGCATGAAGGTCGCGACCGCGCCGGGACGAGCATCGTCCGCGAGCACGGCCGCCGGCAGGGTGGGGTGCTTGCTTAGAAAAAGCGTGAGATCGGCAACTTTCATCCACTGGCTTTGCCAATCGATCAATAGCAGGTCCGGCGGCGTGCGCTCGACTACACGCTGGGCCTGACGCCAATCACGTGCGTCGATTGTGGTCGCGTGGCGATTGACTTGGCGCAACAGCGCTTTAAGGCCCTCGCGTCGTTCAGATTGATCGTTCAAAACACAAAAAATCATTTTCAATTCTCCCCCGTACTTCTCAGGTTTATTGCCTTGGAGTGGCGGACACGGCCAGTCGCGCCGATAGGCACGATGGCTCGCGTGGGTAAATGGCTGTACCCGATGGCTATACCCGGCAGTTGTACTGGGCGGCCGTAACCGGCGGGTATCGTCAGGTGCATGATGGCGGACCAGGGACACTCGCGCGCCCTGTCCGAAAGCCATATCAAGCCCTTACGCCAAGCGTTGCAACCAGGTTGGCCAAGAAAACAGAAAATTCCTGCTGAGAATCACAGGAGAAGCCCGACAAGAGAAGATAGGCGAGCGAAGATAGACGCGGCGCAAGAATGCGCCGCGCCGATGCCGGCGCGGTTTCACATGTCGACGCGGTATTCTTAGTGGAAGTGAGGCTGAGTGGGTTCAGCGTCGGGAGGCATTTCGGCGTGGACGATTTCGCCCAGCGGATCGAGGTAGAGCGGCACGCCGCAATCGTCGCAAAACTCGGGTTCGAAACAGCCTTGATGACGACGGATCTCGGTTACGCCCGTTTCCTTGAGCAAGGCAAGCACGGCATCGATCGGATCAGCCGGTGGTTCGTTAGGATCCAGCGGTTCATCGGCTTCGCCGCTCTCGCGGCCATAGAGCGGCCAGATCACACCGTAAAGCACATCGTTGCTGCCACGTCGCGTAAAGCCGATGCGGAACTCATCGATGCGTTGTTCGCCGAAACCGCCGATCACTGCGCGCAAATCGCCTGCCGTGGTTTCAAGCACGTCCTGCAGATAGCGCACCGCAGTGCGTAGCGTGTGAGGTCGCACGCGCTCGTCCGCGTCGCGACAGGCCGAATAGTAGGCGTCGGGGAGCAGGCATTCGAATTCGCAGCCCGGGAACAGGCTGCTCAGATTGGCGCCCCCCTGCGCCTTCCATTGCTCAAGGCAACGGTGACGTTCGTAATACGCGCCGTCCACATCCTGTTGCCAGCGCAACAACGGTGCGCCGGCCGGCGCTGCTACCACCGCGAGTAGAAAGCGCGGATCGGCGAGGATGGGCGCGGTTTCCGGCAGGTTGGACAGGTTTATTTTCGGAATCTGCCCCAGCATTGCGGCTTGCGACAACTGCTGGGTCAGCCGATGGACTTCCACGTGATGGCGCGGCAATTGGTCGATGCTGTACAGAAACGGCGCCAGCGCGACCCGACTACCCTCGGCCAGCACATGGGCCTGCAAGTGGGCGGCGAGCGTGAGGGTGACCTCGTCCCTGAGTTGCCCCGACGGAATCGCGTAACGCGTCCAGGCCAACACCGGTGCGGCAATCAACAGGGTCTGCCACGGTGAGTCGTCGTGCGTCAGATCCAGCGATTCGCTGGCGGTTTCGCTTTGATCGGCCAGTACGCCATAGCTTTCGGGATGATGTTGCTGCAGATGATCGAGCGCTGCGTCCAGGGTGGCCTGATTGCCGTTGCGCACGACTTTGCCGATCAGCGCGTCGATGCGGTGTTCCCAGAAGCGGTCTTCGGTTCGGCTACCGGATGCCGAAAGCGCGAGCGACAGCTCGATCAGCTTTTCTGCATCGGGGGGAAGACGTTTGGCAATTCGCGAGCGCATAGGAGGGAAGCCAGGATAATCAAAAGTACACGGAACCTCGTATTTTAGCCCCTCTTGAGAGTTAAAGGACCAGCAACGCAAGAGCGGACGAAACTAACGATCAACAATCGCTAAGCAACGGCGAAGAAAGTCGATGAAACACTCGATGCAGCGGCTCAACGAAGGGCCCAACGAAGGGCCCGATAAAACGCCCGATAAATAGGCAAAAAACCGCCCGGAAGCGCGCATAAAAAAGCCCGGCATTGAGCCGGGCTGGGAAAGCCGCGCCTAAGGCGCGACAACCTGCAAAAACAATTTATGCAGCGAGCAGCGAACGAAGCACGTACGGCAGGATACCGCCGTGTTTGTAGTAATCGACTTCGATCGGCGTATCGACACGCAGCAGAACCGGCACCTTCTGAGTGCTGCCATCTTTACGATGGATCACCAGCGTGACGTCCTGTTGCGGTTTGAAATCGTTGCCCAGACCTTCGACGTCGAACGATTCTTCGCCGGTGATCTTCAGCGTATCGACGCTCGCGCCGTCCTTGAACTGCAACGGCAACACGCCCATGCCAACCAGGTTGGAACGGTGAATGCGCTCGAAGCTGCGTGCGACAACGACCTTCACACCCAGCAATTGCGTACCCTTGGCGGCCCAGTCGCGCGAGCTGCCGGTGCCGTACTCTTCGCCGCCGAACACCACGGTCGGGGTGCCTTCGTCGATGTACTTCATCGCCGCGTCGTAGATCGGCATATGTTTGCCGGACGGTTGGAAGATCGTCACGCCGCCTTCGATCCGGGTGCCGTCGGCATTGGCCGGCAGCATCAGGTTCTTGATCCGGACGTTGGCGAACGTGCCGCGCATCATCACTTCGTGGTTGCCGCGGCGCGAGCCGTAGCTGTTGAAGTCGGCTTTTTGCACGCCGTTGGCCTTGAGCCAGTCGCCTGCGGGCGACGCTTCCTTGATCGAACCGGCCGGGGAGATGTGGTCGGTGGTGACTGAGTCACCGAACACGCCCAGGGCGCGCGCGCCTTTGACCGGTGCAATGCTGTCAGCGGGCTGCATGCTGAAGTTGTTGCCGAAGAACGGCGGCTCAGCGATGTAGGTCGATTTCGGCCACGTATAGACTTCGCCCGCTTCACCTTCGATCTTGCTCCACAGATCGCCTTTCTTGGTCAGCTCAGCGTAGTTCTGCTTGAACACTTTCGAATTCAACGCGAACTTCATCAGCTTCTGGATTTCTTCGCTGGTCGGCCAAATGTCGCCCAAGTAGATATCCTTGCCATTCTTGCCCTTACCGACCGGCTCCGTCATCAAATCGCGCGTGACGTTGCCGGCGATCGCGTAAGCGACAACCAGCGGCGGCGAGGCCAGGAAGTTGGCGCGAATGCTCGGGTGGATCCGCGCTTCGAAGTTACGGTTGCCCGACAGCACGGCCGCCGCCACGATGTCGTTCTTCGCGATCGCTTCGTTCAGTTCCGGGGTCAGGTCGCCGGCATTACCGATACAGGTCGTGCAGCCGTAGGCCGTGACGCCGAAGCCCAACTGTTCCAGGTAGGGCAGCAAGCCGGCAGCGGTCAGGTATTCGGTCACGACGCGCGAACCCGGCGCGAGCGAGGTCTTGATGTGCGGAGCCACGCTCAGACCGGCCGCCACGGCCTTCTTGGCCAGCAGGCCGGCCGCGAGCAGCACGCTCGGGTTCGACGTGTTGGTGCAAGACGTGATGGCTGCGATCAGGATGTCGCCGTTTTTCACCGACACGCCGTCGGTGGTCTTGTAGGTTTCTTCGAGCTGCGCGGGGGTCTTGGAAAAACCGTTGGCGCTGGCCGGCTTCGAGAACAAATCGGCGAAGTTGGTCTTCATGTTGCCGAGCTCGATGCGGTCCTGGGGACGCTTCGGGCCTGCCAACGACGGCGACACGGTGCCGAGGTCCAGCGAGACGACATTGGTGTAGTCGATCTGGCCGGCTTTGGGGATGCCATACAGACCCTGCGCCTTGAAGTAATTCTGGAACGCAGCGATTTCATCCTTGGTGCGGCCCGTGCCTTCGAAGTACTCGATGGTCTTGTCGTCGACCGGGAAAAAGCCCATCGTTGCGCCGTATTCCGGTGCCATATTGCCGATCGTGGCGCGGTCCGGCAACGCCAGCGAAGCGGTGCCTTCACCGAAGAACTCAACGAACTTGCCGACGACCTTCTCGCGGCGCAGCATTTCGGTAATGGTCAGGACCAGGTCGGTCGCCGTCACGCCTTCGCGCAAGCGGCCTTTCAGTTCCACGCCGACCACATCCGGCGTCAGGAAATAGACCGGCTGCCCGAGCATGCCGGCTTCCGCTTCGATGCCGCCCACGCCCCAGCCCACCACGCCAATCCCGTTGATCATGGTGGTGTGGCTGTCGGTACCGACCAGCGAATCGGGGTAATAGACCTTGTCGTTGTCGATCTTCTTGCTGTGCACGCCGCGTGCCAGATATTCAAGGTTGACCTGGTGAACGATGCCGATGCCCGGCGGCACGACTTTGAACGTATCGAATGCCTGCATGCCCCACTTCATGAACTGGTAGCGCTCGTTATTGCGCTGGAATTCCAGTTTCATGTTCAGGTCAAGCGCATTGGGCTGACGGAAATAATCGATCTGCACCGAGTGGTCGACCACCAGATCGACCGGCACCAGCGGCTCGATCGATTTCGGGTCTTTGCCCATCTGTTCGGCCACGCCGCGCATGGCAGCGATGTCGGCGAGCAGCGGCACACCGGTGAAATCCTGCAGCACCACGCGCGACACGACAAACGGAATCTCATCGACGCGGTTGGCGACTGGCTTCCAGTTGGCGAGCTGAGCGATATGCTCGTCCGCGATCTTCTTGCCGTCGTAGTTGCGCAGCACCGACTCGAGCACGATGCGGATCGAAACCGGCAGGCGCTCGATTTTGACGCCGAGTGCTTTGCCAAGTGCGGGCAGTGAATAGAATTTGGCAGGCTTGCCGGAGCCTGCGTCGAAATCTTTCAGCGTTTTATGCAGATTATGGGCCATGGAATTTCCTTCGGTTATTCGCAAAAAGAATCGGAAACAGTTAAATCACATACAAATCGACATACTCGTTGACGGCCATTGCTTCGAGTTTTTTCTGATCGAGCGACACCGCCAAGATGGCTTCCTGTTGCTTGGCCGGGAAGTGGCGGGCCAAGTTGATCTTGAATTTCTCGATCAATAACGGAATACCATCCTTGCGGCGGCGCTTGTGCCCGATCGGATACTCCACCACCACCTCCGCGAGCTTCTTGCCGTCCTTGAATTCGATCGTCAACGCATTGGCGATCGAACGTTTTTCCGGATCGTGGTAATCCTTGGTGAATTGCTTGTCTTCGACGCACACGATCTTCTCGCGCAGCGTATCGATGCGCGGATCCTGTGCGATCGCATCTTCATAGTCGGCCGCCGTCAGACGCCCGAAGATCAACGGCACGGCCACCATGTACTGGATGCAATGGTCGCGGTCGGCCGGGTTGGCCAGCGGGCCTTGCTTGTCGATGATGCGGATCGCCGCTTCGTGCGTGCGTATCGTGATTTTCTTGATGTCGGCGACTGACTTGCCGGCCTTCGCAAGCGCCGCATGCAGCGTGAGCGCGGCTTCGACCGCGGTTTGCGAGTGGAATTCGGCCGGAAACGAAATCTTGAACAGCACGTTTTCCATCACGTAGCTGCCGTAGTCGCGCTGGAATTTGAACGGCTTGCCATCGAACAGCACGTCGTAGAAGCCCCAGGTCGGAGCCGTCAGCACCGACGGATAACCCATCTCGCCGGTCTTGGCGATCAGCGCCAGGCGCACCGCGCGCGAGGTGGCGTCACCCGCGGCCCACGACTTGCGGCTGCCAGTGTTGGGCGCGTGGCGGTAAGTGCGCAGCGACTGGCCATCGACCAGCGCCAGCGAGACGGCGTTGATCAACTCGTCGCGCGTGAGGCCGATCAGCTCGCCGACCACCGCGGTCGAGGCTAGCTTGACGAGCAGCACGTGGTCGAGGCCGACCTTGTTGAATGAGTTTTCGAGTGCGATACAACCCTGAATTTCGTGCGCCTTGACCATGCCGATCAAGACGTCTTTCATCGTCAACGGTTTTTTACCCGTGGCGACTGCGTTGCGCGAGAGCCAGTCTGCGGTGGCGAGGATGCCGCCCAGGTTGTCCGACGGGTGGCCCCATTCGGCGGCGAGCCACGTGTCGTTGAAGTCCAGCCAGCGGATCATCGCGCCTATGTTGAAGGCGGCTTGTACTGGGTCGAGCTGGAATTGCGTGCCCGGTACCTTGGCACCGTTGGGAACGACAGTGCCGGGAACGATAGGCCCCATCAGTTTGGTGCAGGCCGGGTATGACAGGGCCTCCAGTCCGCAGCCTAGCGTGTCGATCAGGCAGTTGCGTGCGGTGTCGAGCGCCAGCTTACTGTCGATTTTGTACTTGCGTACATAGTCGACAATATCGACCAGAACTTTGTCTGGTTTAGGCCGAACGCTCGAAATCGATGCGGACATGGAGATTTCCGTGAGCCTTAGGGTTTTTGCACCGGTGCGCTTTGGCTGGCCACGTCGGCCTTGCATTCGTCAGCCAGGCGGTCGTGCTGGTTGTCCTGGAACAACATCGCTTTGGTCGGAATGACCACCAGATCCCACGTGCTGGCCGGATCGTAGAAACGATCGGCGCCGGTGGTGGTTTTTTCGCGCGGCAATTTATTGGAATGATGGTCGAAGAACACGGTCAAATTCTCATCGTGTTTCAGGTCGCCCTCGACGTAGATCGATTCGCCTTCAGCGCAGCTCCACTTGACGGCGTCTGCCGGCATGGTTTCCTTCGCAGCGACAACTTCTTTCTTCTTGACGACCTTGCGCTTGGCTACGACATGCTTGGCTGCCGGCTTGACGCCGGAAGCGGGCTTTGCGGTTGCGGCTTTGGGGGCCGAGGCGGCGGTTTGGGCGATCACGTCGGTGGCAGCCAACAACGAGGTGCTTGCAAATGCGGCGGCGATTGCTAGAGAGAGTACTTTTTTCATTAAACCTTCCAAAGGATGATCAGGGTTACCAGGGTCGCGGCAGTAAGGTCGTTGGGTCATTGACGGCGCAGGCGACACTTACGGAAATTGCGGCGGCCTCTATTTTCGCCTAATTATCGGTATGAATTCCAAATCTTCGCCCTGATAGGGGTTCGCACTAAGAAGAAAAATGTTGGGGTCATGAGGCGGATCGGCCTGCAGCGGCCGTAAGCGGCGTTTTATCCGACGTTTTATCATTAATGAGGGGCGCTTCATCATTCGTGGCGGGTGTCGCCTTGCTCGCAGAGTGTCGTGCCTGATTCGTAGAAAGGGGCGCCTCCGCGGCAAAGAAAATGGCCGTTTCCGCCGGCAACGATAGCCCTATTGCACGGGCGCGGCTCAGTACGGACCAGTAGTAACGAAAGCTGGCGCGGTCATGCAGGGTGTTCTGATGCCGGATCGGCGCCCAATTGGCGGCCTGGGCCGTCAGCAAAATCTGTGCGGCAAGCTCGATCTGAGCGCCGTCGGGCGCAAACGCGGCGACGATAGGCTCGATCTGGTCGGGGTGGATACTCCACATCCGCGTATAGGCAAACTCTTCCCGAGCGCGTCGTGCGTCGCTCGCTACGACGGAAAGATCGCGAATCTCGGTGGTGACGTTATGCGAGGGCACTTTGCCATGCGCATGGCAAGCCGCCGATATTTCCAGCTTGGCCCGCCGCACCAGCGGATGATCGAATTGCCCGGGAGAGCGCATTGCGTTGTCCGTAATCGCGCCATGATGCGCGGAGACGAAATCCATCAGCCCGAAACTCAACGCCTGGACCGCAGGCAGCGCGACCAGTTGAGCGACCTCGGCAAGCGCGCCATGTGTTTCAACGAGTATATGCACCGGCACCGGGCGATCCAAGCCCAACGCGCGAACAGTGCTTTCAATATGAGCGATCATCTCGCGCGCTTCGTGCGCGCTGCGGATTTTCGGGAGTGTAATGTAGGCGGGCGCATGGTGTGCGGCGCGCAAAATCAAATCGATGTCATCGCGCCAGGCCCGGTGATCGAACGCGTGGATACGCACGCCGACCCGGCCGAAATGATCTTCGCGGCTACCTATCAGGCTTGCGACCAGCTCCGCGTGAGCCGATTCGCGGCCAACCTCTGCGCCATCCTCGCAATCGAGGGTGACGTCGAACACGGGACCTAGCCGCTGCTGCAGCGCCAGCGATTTGAGCATCAGCTTTTCGCTGCCAGCGTAATGATCACACGGCGGTAATAGCACCGGAGGTGCTTCACCGTCGAACAACACTTCGGCAGGATTCTGTGCGCGCATGGCGAAGAGCGACTTGAATCTCAAATAAGCTGGCACTAGCATCGGCCAGACAGCAGGTCGAACGGCCGGCCAGACAACAGGGCCGGACGGGGGAAAATCGGAGTCGCCAGCATTAAGGTGGCAGACCCGGGTGGCAAACGCCGATCAAGACGCTGGACCATACCGGGCCAGCGCCTCGAACGTTCAGCCCAGCAGATGCTGGATGCCTTCGCGTTCTTCAAGCAATTCCTGCAGCGTGCCGTCCATCTTTTCGCGAGAAAACGCGTCGATCGCCAAGCCCTCGATGCGCTTGTATTCGCCGTTTTCGCAGGTGACGGGAACGCCGTAGATGATGTCTTCCGGAATGCCGTATGAACCATCCGACGGAATGCCCATCGTGACCCACTTGCCGTTGGTGCCGAGCACCCAGTCACGCACGTGATCGATCGCAGCATTGGCCGCCGAAGCTGCCGACGACAGGCCGCGTGCTTCGATGATCGCCGCGCCGCGCTTGCCGACGGTCGGGATGAACGTGTTGCGATTCCATTCGTCGTCGTTGATCAGCTTGGTCAGCGACTGGCCTTCAACCGTGGCGACGCGGAAGTCCGGGTACATGGTCGGCGAGTGGTTGCCCCACACAGCCAGCTTTTCGATCGAAGCGACAGGCTTGCCCGACTTGGCAGCCAGTTGCGACAGCGCGCGGTTGTGATCGAGGCGCAGCATGGCGGTGAAGTTCTTTTTCGGCAGATCCGGCGCCGACTTCATCGCGATGTAGGCATTGGTGTTCGCCGGATTGCCGACGACCAGCACCTTGATGTCGCGGCTCGCGACTTCGTTGATGGCGCGGCCCTGGACCGTGAAGATTTCCGCATTGGCGGTCAACAGGTCCTTGCGTTCCATACCCTTGCTGCGCGGGCGGGCGCCGACCAGCAGTGCAACGTCGGCATCCTTGAATGCCACTTTCGGGTCGTCGGTGATCACCACGCCGGACAGCAGCGGAAACGCGCAATCTTCCAACTCCATTACAACGCCTTTAACGGCGCCTTGAGCTTGCGGGAGGTCGAGCAACTGGAGGATTACGGGCTGGTCCTTGCCGAGCAGGTCGCCGTTGGCGATGCGAAACAGCAGGGAGTAAGCGATTTGACCGGCGGCGCCGGTAACGGCAACGCGCTTTGCGGTCTTGGCCATGAGAGTTCTCCAAACGAATCGTGAAGGGGTGTGACGGGCACACTAGTACATACTCGCGATCACGGACCTGGCAGGCAAGCCCGAGACATACCGAAGCGCGACTGACTTAATATGACACAGTCCGGTTACGGTACTGTGATCGGACCTCGATTTTGACACGGAGTGTAGAAGTGCGAAAGTCGAAAGTCAACCCTCTCTTATGTCTTATATAAGACATAAGAATTTCAGGGATTTCGATGGACGGACCCGGCACTTTATGATGCAATATTGCGATGACTACGAACCAGGCCAATTCATCGAATGCCGCGGGCGGCGAGCGCACTGCCGATGCCGGTGCGCCATCGCCCACGTTCAGTCCGTTATACCAGCAAATCAAAGGGTTGATCACGCAAAGCCTGGAGGCTGGCGAGTGGAAGCCCGGCGAGATCATTCCCAGCGAGGTCGAGCTGGCGACGCGTTACAAGGTCAGCCAAGGCACGGTGCGCAAGGCCATCGACGAACTCGCGGCCGACAACATCGTGGTGCGCCGGCAGGGCAAGGGCACCTTTGTCGCCACGCATACCGAAGATCGCGTGCAGTTCCGTTTCTTACGTTTACTACCCGATAGTGGGCTCGACACGCCGCACGACAGCCGTTTGATCGACTGCCGACGACTGCGCGCGCCCGCCGAGATCGCGCGCCAGCTCGAGATCCGGCCGGCCGATCCGGTGGTGTTGGTGCGGCGGGTGCTGGAGTTTTCCGGCGTGGCGACGGTGCTGGACGAGATCTGGCTGCCCGGCGCAATGTTCCGCGGTTTGACGCTGGAACGGCTGGCCGAGCACAAGGGGCCGTTGTACGCGCTATTTGAAACCGAGTTCGGCACGCGTATGATTCGCGCGTCGGAAAAAATTCGAGCGGTAGCAGCCGATGCCGCGGTCGCGGAGCGGTTGGGCGTGGCCGAAGGATTTCCGCTCCTGAGTGTCGACCGGGTGACCTATACCTATGGCGATCGGCCGGTCGAGGTGCGCCGCGGCTGGTACGTCACGACACAATACTTTTATCAGAACGATTTAAGCTGAATGAGCCTGTCGAAATGATAAATACCGGAGCGGTTCTAAATCGTCATTTACGGATATCGCTCGCCATATCAATGATTTAGTAGGTGCGCCGTCGACTCGGTCCGTGGTTTCGCTGCAGGGCCGGGGCAAAAGGCGCTAAAATTCAAAAGTTAAACGACTTAATGAGGTCCAGCATGGCTGAAGTTTTGAAGAAACCGAGACCGGAATACCGGAATATCGGAATTGCTCAGATCCTGAAATATCGGCTACCGTTGGCCGGCCGGGTCTCCATCCTGCACCGCGCAAGCGGATTGATCCTGTTTCTGCTGTTGCCTTTCGCGCTCTATCTCTTCGAACAAAGCCTCACCTCGGAAATCACCTTTGACACGCTCAAGGGCATCGCTTCCAACATCATCGTCAAATTGATTATTCTCGTGCTGTCATGGGCGTTCCTGTTCCATTTCTGCGCGGGCGTGCGCCATCTGATCATGGACACCAACCACGCTGCGGTTACCAAAGAACGCGGCCGTACGACTTCCGCCGTGGTGCTGATCGTTTCTTCCCTGCTGACGCTGGCCGTCGCAGCTAAATTGTTTGGAGCGTTTTAATCATGGCGCAGATTGAAAAAATCGGTTCCAAGCGGGTCGTCGTCGGCGCGCATTACGGCCTGCGTGACTGGCTCGCGCAACGCGCGACCGCCGCGATCATGGCGATCTATACGATTATCTTGCTGGGCTGGTTTTTCGCCGCCCACGATTTCTCGTACGAAGGCTGGGCTTCGATCTTCTCCGTACAGTGGATGAAATTGGCTACCTTCGTGACCATGCTGGCGGTGTTCTACCACGCTTGGGTCGGTATCCGCGACATCTGGATGGACTACATCAAGCCGGTCGGCCTGCGCCTCGTGCTGCAGGTTTTGACGATCGTTTGGTTGCTCGGATGCGCTGGCTACGCCGCACAGATTCTCTGGAGAGTTTAAGCATGGCTGAAATCAAAAAGTCTTTGCCGCGTCGTCGTTTTGACGTGGTGATTGTCGGTGCAGGCGGTTCGGGCATGCGCGCGTCGCTGCAACTGGCCAAGGCCGGGTTGTCGGTTGCCGTGCTGTCCAAAGTGTTCCCCACCCGTTCGCACACAGTGGCCGCCCAGGGCGGGATTGGCGCATCGCTGGGCAACATGAGCGAAGACAATTGGCACTATCACTTCTACGACACGATCAAGGGTTCCGACTGGCTCGGCGACCAGGATGCGATCGAATACATGTGTCGTGAAGCACCGAAAGTGGTCTACGAACTCGAACACTTCGGCATGCCGTTTGACCGTAATGCGGACGGCACGATTTATCAGCGTCCGTTTGGCGGCCACACCGCTAACTACGGCGAAAAGCCGGTGCAGCGCGCTTGCGCGGCCGCCGACCGCACCGGTCACGCGCTGTTGCACACGCTTTATCAGCAGAACGTCCAGGCCAAGACGCATTTCTTTGTCGAATGGATGGCGCTCGACCTGATACGCGATGCCGATGGCGACGTGCTCGGCGTGACCGCGATGGAAATGGAAACGGGCGACGTCTACATTCTCGAAGGCAAGACCACCTTGTTCGCCACCGGCGGCGCGGGCCGGATTTACGCAGCTTCCACCAACGCCTACATCAACACGGGCGACGGGCTGGGCATGGCGGCGCGGGCCGGCATTGCGCTGCAAGACATGGAGTTCTGGCAGTTCCATCCGACCGGCGTGGCGGGTGCGGGCGTGCTGATTACCGAAGGTGTGCGCGGCGAGGGCGGTATCTTGCGCAACTCGAACGGTGAACGTTTCATGGAACGTTATGCCCCGACGCTGAAGGATCTGGCGCCGCGCGATTTCGTGTCGCGTTCGATGGACCAGGAAATCAAGGAAGGGCGCGGTTGCGGCCCGAACGGCGATTACGTGCTGCTCGATCTGTCGCACATCGGCGCCGAAACCATCATGAAGCGCTTGCCGTCGATTCGTGAAATCGCGTTGAAATTCGCGAACGTCGACTGTATCAAGGAACCGATCCCGGTGATCCCGACCATCCATTACCAGATGGGCGGTATTCCTACCAATATCCACGGCCAGGTGGTCGGCCGCCCGGGTGCGGTCGAAGCGCCGCTCAACGGTTTGTATGCCGTGGGCGAATGCTCGTGCGTCTCGGTGCACGGTGCCAACCGTCTGGGCACGAATTCGCTGCTCGACTTGCTGGTATTCGGCCGCGCCGCGGGCAATCACATCATCGAGAACCTCAAGAACGTCCGCGAACACAAGCCGTTGCCGGCCGATGCCGCTGACCGCTCACTGTCGCGTTTGGCCAAGCTGCAAAACTCGACATCGGGCGAGTACACCCAGGACGTCGCGAACGATATCCGCAAGACCATGCAGACCTACGCCGGCGTGTTCCGTACCTCGGAACTGCTGTCGACTGGCGTGCAGAAGATCCAGGAAATCGCCGCGCGTGCGGATCACATTCACTTGAAGGACAAGTCGAAGGTGTTCAACACGGCACTGGTCGAAGCGCTCGAATTGGCCAACCTGACCGAAGCTGCCCGCGCGACCTTGGTTTCCGCGGAAGCGCGCAAGGAAAGCCGGGGCGCTCATGCTCAGTCGGATTTTGAGCATCGCGATGACGAAAACTGGATGCGCCACACGTTGTGGTTCAGCGAAGGCGATCGCCTCGATTACAAGCCGGTGCACATGACGCCGTTGACCGTTGAATCGGTACCGCCGAAGGCACGCACGTTCTAAACGCAGGCGAATCCGCAAGCAAGGACTTACATTATGGCAATCAGAACATTTGAGATTTATCGTTACGATCCGGACAGCGATGCGGCACCGCGCATGCAGAGCTACGAGGTCGAGATCGATTCGCACGAGCGCATGCTGCTCGACGCATTGGTGAAACTGAAGTCGATCGACGAAACGCTGTCGTTTCGCCGTTCATGCCGCGAAGGCGTGTGCGGTTCGGACGCGATGAACATCAACGGCAAGAACGGTTTGGCTTGCCAGACCAACCTGAACGATCTGCCGCAGAAGATCGTGCTGCGTCCGTTGCCGGGCCTGCCGGTGGTGCGCGACCTGATTTGCGACTTCACGCAATTCTTCAACCAGTATCATTCGATCAAGCCGTTCCTGATCAACGATACGCCGCCGCCTGAAAAAGAACGTCTGCAATCGCCGGAACAACGCGACGAGCTGGACGGTCTGTATGAATGTATCCTGTGCGCAAGCTGTTCGACTTCCTGCCCGAGCTTCTGGTGGAATCCGGACAAGTTCGTCGGACCCGCCGGGCTGCTGCAGGCTTACCGCTTTATCGCAGACAGCCGCGACCAAGCCACGGCCGAGCGTCTGGATAACCTGGAAGACCCGTACCGCCTGTTCCGCTGCCACACCATCATGAATTGCGTCGACGTATGCCCGAAGGGTCTGAACCCGACCAAGGCCATCGGCAAGATCAAAGAACTGATGGTGCGTAGGGCGATCTGAGATGACTACGCCGGCAGAGCCGCCGAGGGTGTCCCCTCAGGCATCGCCCGAGTCCACCTCTCACCAGGAGGACCCGGCGCGCCGGGCACGTCTGCGCTGGCGGGCACGGCGCGGCTTGCTTGAAAACGACCTGATCATGGAGCGTTTTTTTGCGCGCTACGAGAATGAGCTCAGCGATGCCGATGTGGGCGCGCTGACCGAGCTTCTCGAACTCGGCGACAATGATTTGATGGACCTGTTGTTGGCTCGTTCAGAGCCGCAAGGTCCGCTAGCCACCCCGGCTGTCCAGCGCGTGCTGGGCCTGCTGCGGTCCGTTTAAGTTTCACCTTCTTTCGACTCGAGGAACCTATGACTCCGTCCGATGTTAAGGCTACGCTAACGTTCAGCGACAATTCCCCCAGTGTAGAACTGCCGATTTTCAAGGGTACGATGGGCCCGGATGTAATCGACATCCGTAAGCTGTATGGCCAGACCGGTAAGTTCACCTATGATCCGGGCTTCATGTCGACGGCGGCGTGCAACTCCGCCATCACCTACATCGATGGCGACAAGGGCGAGCTGCTGTATCGCGGCTACCCGATTGAGCAACTTGCGGTCAAGACCGACTTCCTCGAGACCTGCTATCTGCTGCTCAACGGCGAACTGCCGAACGTGGCGCAGAAGAAAGAATTCGTGACGACCGTGACCAATCACACGATGGTTCACGAGCAGATGCAGTTTTTCTTCCGTGGCTTCCGTCGCGATTCGCATCCGATGGCTGTGCTGACCGGTTGCGTGGGCGCACTTTCGGCGTTCTATCACGATTCGCTCAATATCAACGATCCGCGTCACCGCGAAGTGTCCGCGATCCGGATGATCGCGAAGTTGCCTACGCTGGTGGCGATGGCGTACAAGTACACGATCGGCATGCCGTTCGTGTATCCGCGTAATGATTTGTCGTACAGCGCCAATTTCATGCGCATGATGTTCGGCAATCCGTGCGAAGAGTACAAGGTCAATGATGTGCTGGTGCGCGCACTGGACCGTATCCTGATCTTGCATGCCGATCACGAGCAAAACGCCTCGACCTCGACCGTGCGTCTGGCCGGTTCCTCGGGTGCCAACCCGTTTGCGTGTATCGCGGCCGGTATCGCTTGCTTGTGGGGCCCGGCACACGGCGGCGCCAACGAAGCGGCGCTGAACATGCTTGAAGAAATCGGCTCCGTTGACAACATTCCCGAGTTCATCAAGCAGGTCAAGGACAAGAACTCGGGCGTCAAGCTCATGGGCTTCGGTCACCGCGTGTACAAGAACTACGACCCGCGGGCCAAGCTGATGCGCGAAACGTGCCACGAAGTGCTTGATGAGTTGGGCCTGCACGACGACCCGTTGTTCAAGCTGGCGATGCAACTGGAAAAAATCGCGCTCGAAGACGAATACTTTGTGTCGCGCAAGCTTTACCCGAACGTGGACTTCTATTCCGGCATCGTGCAGCGCGCACTGGGCATTCCGACGTCGATGTTCACCTGCATCTTCGCGATGGCGCGTACGGTGGGCTGGATCGCGCAGTGGAACGAGATGATTTCCGAAGCAGATCAGAAGATTGGTCGTCCGCGTCAGCTCTTTGTCGGCAACACGCCGCGCGAAGCGAAGCCGCTGGATCAGCGTTAAAGCGCAACGTCAAGCGCGCAGGATAGCTCGGCTGCCGCAGCATTAAGCGACAGCGATAGCAGTAATCTTGCGTGTGGCGAGCGAAGCGGCTTCCGGGTCGGTTCGCTTGCACCAAAACGCCCCCGGTATGCGATGCATGCCGGGGGCGTTTGTTCTTGGACGCCGCGCCAAGGACGACATTGCTGCAACGTAATTTTGCGCAGACTTTCTATCAGACATCCTGAACTAGTCCTGCATTTGGTGCATGACTCGCGTTAATGGCACTTTAATGGGCGGTTTGGCCGATCGGTTGGCTCGATTCGAGGGTTTCCCTGTGGCATAATAAGTCGATTACAGCGGTATGTCGCTGCGCCCAGTCGCATTTTTATCGAGTTGGAAATGGCCCAAACCCTCTATGACAAATTGTGGGATTCGCACGTCGTTCATACCGAGGAAGACGGCACCACACTGATTTACATCGATCGCCACTTGCTGCATGAAGTGACGAGCCCGCAGGCCTTCGAAGGTTTGAAGCTGGCGCATCGGCCAGTGTGGCGTATCAGTGCGAATCTCGCCGTCTCGGATCACAACGTTCCCACCACCGATCGCCGCAACGGCATTGCCGATCCGGTGTCGCGTCTGCAAGTCGATACGCTCGATGAGAACTGCGACGCGTTCGGCATCACCCAGTTCAAGATGAACGATCTGCGCCAAGGGATCGTACACGTGATAGGGCCCGAGCAAGGTGCGACCATGCCCGGCATGACCATCGTGTGCGGCGACTCGCATACGTCGACCCACGGCGCTTTTGGCGCATTGGCATTCGGCATCGGCACCTCGGAAGTCGAGCATGTGCTCGCGACCCAGACCTTGATGCAGAAGAAAAGCAAGAACATGCTGGTCGCAGTGAACGGTCCGTTGCCCCGCGGCTGTACGGCAAAGGACGTGGTTCTCGCGATCATCGGCAAGATCGGCACCGCAGGCGGGACGGGCTATGCAATCGAGTTCGGTGGTTCGACGATACGCGCGCTGTCGATGGAAGGCCGCATGACGGTATGCAATATGGCGATCGAAGCGGGCGCACGCGCCGGCATGGTCGCGGTCGACGACACGACGATCCAGTATTTCAAGGGGCGTCCGTATGCGCCTACCGGCGTCGAATTAGAGCAGGCGGCGCGTTATTGGAAAACGCTGGTTTCGGACGAAGGTGCGAAGTTCGACCGCGTGGTCGAACTCAATGCCGCAGAAATCTCGCCGCAAGTCACGTGGGGAACGTCACCGGAAATGGTCGCCGCGATCGATGGGCGCGTGCCGGATCCCGAGCGCGAGAAAGACCCGGTCAAACGCGAGGCGCTGGAGCGTGCGCTCAAGTACATGGCGCTGGCGCCCAATACGCCGCTCGAATCGATCAAGCTCGACAAGGTGTTTATCGGTTCCTGCACCAACTCGCGCATCGAAGACATACGCGCTGCCGCTTACGTGGTGCGCAAGCTGGGCCGGCGTGTTGCGCCGAATGTGAGGCTGGCGATGGTCGTGCCGGGTTCGGGCTTGGTGAAAGAGCAAGCGGAGCAGGAAGGGCTGGATCAGGTCTTTTTGAACGCGGGCTTCGAATGGCGTGAACCCGGTTGCTCGATGTGTCTGGCGATGAATGCCGATCGTCTCGAGCCGGGCGAGCGCTGCGCTTCGACGTCGAACCGCAATTTCGAAGGACGGCAGGGCGCGGGTGGCCGCACGCATCTGGTGAGTCCGGCGATGGCGGCTGCTGCTGCGATCGAAGGTCATTTTGTCGATATTCGCAAGCTTTCCTAGCGAGCGGCTCGGCCGCATGTAGGTGCATGGCAGGTGCGCATGAATAAGTGCATCTGAGCGCACACAGGCGCGCGCGGTTCGCGCCGCTAACCGACTTGCCTGCGGCGACGCCGCGGCGGTCTTTACGGGTTTGATGCAATCATGGATAAATTCGTCGTACATACCGGCATGGTGATGCCGCTCGATCGTGAAAACGTCGATACGGACGCGATCATCC
>NZ_LMUX01000009.1:0-197237 GCF_009765705.1 Burkholderia sp. L27(2015)
TTTTTGAAATCTTCCGCAGTCCATTCGGGATTGTCCGAATCGGTCAGTTCGGGGTTAGGTTTCTTGTTCATAAAGGGCAACCTCCCGGTCATTTGCCTTTCGTAAGCTGATTACTCGAATGCCTGGTGGACGCATCGTGAATACGAGCACGTGCAGCCGGTATGCGATGGGGCCAATCGACGTATAGCGCGTTTCGCCATAGTCGCACCGGGCGTCAATTTTGGTCAGGGCTGTAATGAAATCGAACTCACGCACCAGTTCAAAAGAGATGCCGCGAAGAATTTCATTGCGGCGGCTCTTGGAGGGATCGAATTCGATGTCCGTGTAATTAAATTGTAGTTACGAAATAATTGGCGGTCAAGCAAATTGTCGTTATAGTTTGATCGGGTGTCAGCGACTGGCCGTCGACATTTCACTCGGGCATTTTTCTCTACGTTCACGAGTCGAAGCTTCGGGTTCACAAACATTGTGTGAGCAATGTTCGACGACGGCGAGTCAACTAACGGTCAGTATTGATGCCAGTGAGACGTACTTGACGAATGGTCGAGGCACGCAGGCAACGTTGACGGTCCGCGTCGCCCATCGGAGCTTCAGATCGCCCAGCGCGTTGACCTATAGATGTTCTAACAGGAGCATTCTTTCAGATGCCTACCCCGTACGTTGATTCGGTCTATGTCCGGCTCGCGCGAGCAGAGGACGAAGTAAAGCGGATAAGGTTGAGGCGTATGCAGTGGGTTGCGACCGGCCTGCTGCTATTCGTAACGGGGCTTTATATCGCCTCCGTATTCTTCAAGAACACGAGCGTCGCGTGGCCTTACGTCGGCGCGTTCGCGGAGGCCGCGATGGTCGGCGCGCTGGCAGACTGGTTCGCCGTTTCGGCATTGTTCCGGCATCCGCTAGGCTTATCGTTTATCCCGCACACAGCCATCATTCCAAAGAACAAGGATCGCATCGCCGATAACCTCGGCGATTTCGTACAGGGCGAATTTTTCTCGACCGAACGCGTCACCTCGGTCATCCGCGATTTCAATCCCGCGCAGAAGCTCGCAGGGTGGCTTTCAGACCATCAACATGCCGACATGATCGGGACCATCGTGGTCAAGGTTCTCGCATACGGTCTCAACGCGCTCGACGAAACGGAAGTGCGCTCCTTCCTGCGAAAAAACGTCGCGCTGAAATTCAACGAACTGGATTTGTCGACCTTCGCTAGCCAGATCCTCCGAGCGCTCACGCACGAAGGACGACACCAGGCCATACTCGATCAAATGCTGAAGGGGGCCAGCAACTACATCAACGAACCCGAAATCAAACGCCGCATCATCGACTTCGCCGCTGACAAAATTCCGCTATACGTCAAATCCTGGAAAGATACGACCGCCACCTTCTTCATCGAAAAAATCCTCGGATACGTAGGCGACACGTTAGCCGAGGTCGATCAGGATCCCAACCATCCCTTACGTGCGGAATTCGACAGGGCAATCGCGGAACTGATCGTCAAGCTGAAATCCGATCTGCTGTTTCGCCTGAAAATTAAGGAGTATCAGGAGCAGCTCGCTTCCAACGAAGTGTTGGCCGATTTCGTCGACAGCTTATGGCGCGACATCAGCGCGTGGATTCAAAAGGACCTTTCAAGCAAGCAGTCGCTGATACACGCAAAGATATCGGAAATTGCGGGTCGGCTCGGCACGACGCTCAGCAGCGACACGCCGATGCAAACCTGGATCAACGACCAAATCTTGAATTACGTTCCCGAACTGCTGGACCGCTTCCGTCCAAAAATCGGCGCGTTCATTTCAGGCAAGATGAAAGAGTGGAAAGAGCACGAGGTGGTGAACAAGCTCGAACTCAACATCGGCCGCGACCTACAGTTCATACGCTTGAACGGAACCTTCGTCGGCGGTTTGGTCGGTCTGATCATTCATGTTGCCACGACGATGGCGGCGTGATTGCGTGCGAGGCCGTGCGACCTTCTACACGCTTTGTAAAAGCGCGGTCGCCGCCCGCTCCGAAATCACCAACACCAGTTTCAACGTGGCACGCGTGGCTCCGGCAAAGATCTTCCGCAGTTCTCGTTCATCGAGCGTTTCAAAGTCGATCTCGGCAAACACCACTGCCGGAGCCGATTGGCCTTTGAAGCGATATACCGATTCCATCAGCATGTCGCCTTCCGAATAGACCGGTTGCCCGAACAGATCGTATTCGCCCGTGAAGGTGCGTAAGGTTTGCGGGCCGAGCTGCTTTTGTCCAAGCAGATGCGAATGCTCTCGGCCACGATAGCTGAGCAGGACCACATCATTCTTGCGAAAACCCGCCGAGTAGCTGAGCCGGACAGCGTCTTTGACGGCCTGCAACAACCCTGGCTGATCCCGGTAAGTCAGGATCTCGACCTCGGCAGTGGAGATCGGCGCGGCGGCTTCGATTTCCGTGCCGCCCGGCAGCAACGATTGCAGCAATTTCACGACCGATCGAGGGCTGCGGAAATTGGACTTGGCGCGCAGTCTGACCCAACCCGGCAGATCGACCGGCGGATGATCGTAGAGGTTCTGCATGGGATCTTCCAACCAGATCATCCGCGCCTGTGGTTTCGCGTGACGCAAGATCAGATCACGCCACTGCGCCGTGAAGTCCTGCCCTTCATCGATGATGATGGTGTCGAACAGAAATTCCTCCGGGATAGCAAGTTTCGCGGCGTCGCTCACGAGTCGTGCAAAAGCATCCGGTCGAGTGAAATCGGGCGCGCGCCCAGCGTGCCGCAGCAGCAAATCGCACAGCATATGGAACGTACATGCCAAACCGCCCGGCGGCGCGATCAAAACGAAATGGTCGGCTAGCGGACGATTGAAGCAGACGTACAACGGCTTTTGCCCGCGATCGACCGCGTCACGATACTCAGCTAGCGCGAGTTGTGTTTTGCCGGAACCGGCTGTGCCGATCACGCGTAGCCGGAACGGGTCCATATCGAGTTGGCGTGCCCAATGCGACAGCCCCCCGGATACGCGTGTGATCAGCGCTTGCGCTTGACCGATCAGCGCGCTGACATCGGTTTCCAGATGAATGATGTCGCGCAGAAAGCGATGAACGCGCTCCGCAATCGGACGATCCTCTCCCGGCGGCAAGATCGTTTGTATGAGCCTCGTCAATTGATCGCGTCGGTTGGCGTCGACGATGCGTTCGGGCGAAAGGCCCGCGGTCAGCGGGTTCTTCACGACGTAGTCCGGGCAATACAAGAGGTGTTCTATCGTCGCCGGCTGCCCGTTGAGGCTGCGCATCAACTTGCCGCGCAATCCATCCACCGTACGTCCCATCTGTACGGACACCACCTTGATCTTGCCCGCGTAGTTTTTTGCAAGACCGTTCTCGGTCTCGTCCAGGTAGCCGCTTTTCTGTTCGATAACCAGTAGGTGCCCGCTGCGGTTCACGACGACGAAATCGATTTCGCCGTAGATCGCATGGCTATGGTCGATGTTCGTCCAGTGCACCGAGTGATAGACGGTGTAGTCATCGGGGAGCGCTGTCGCCAGCACGGCCAGCGTTTCGAGTTCGCGCTGGGCGGCGCCCGTTTCCTGCATGGTTTCCCATCCGTCCGGAATGACACGTGCCACGGGGCTATCCTTTATCGAGGTGTTAAGAGCACTGGCTGCGAGAGCTCTATGTTACCGCGTGGCTTGGCGTATACCGGTGGATTGCTTGCGAAGCGCGAGCAATCGAATTTCCAATTCTCTCTTAACGGTGGGGCGCCGTTTCCACGGCGCTGATAAGACTCCATGTCAGTATGGCTGCGAGTGCGGCGATGGCGGAGGCCACCAATAAGACGACGGTGAAACCGGAAGCGAAGCTCAAGCGCGCAACTTCGAGCATCGTTGCCTGAGCCGGGGCCGCTATCTGTGAAACCACGCCGGGAATGTCGCCTGCGAGGATGCGGGAAACCAGCGAATGAATGTTTGCGCCTGTGGCATCCGAAAACAGGGACGCCGGTGCCAATGCTATGAAATGTCGCTGCGTTTCATTCACGAGCACCGCGCCCAGGGCCGTGATGCCGGTGACCAGGCCGACGAAGCGCAGCGTTCCGCTGATGCCGGACGCCATCCCGCCGCGTTCCGGCGGCACGACGCTCATGCTGACTTTAGCCGTCTCGCCGTTGAGCAGCCCCGCGCCGCAACCCGTCACGAACATGCCGAGGGCGAGGACCGGATAGGGCATCGCCGCCCACGCTGCCGCGGCCGTGGCGAGATTGCCCATGGCGACGATAGCAAGGCCGATCGTGAGCAACGCGCGCCCTGAAATCCGGCCGCCCAGTCTCACGCCGATCCGTGGGCAAAAGAACAGCGGGAGCGCAAAAGGCAGCATGCCCAACCCGGCGGCCGCGGGGCTTTGGCCGAAGGTGTTCTGCAAATACAGCGGCAGGTAGGTCATCATGACTTGAGCGGCCGACGCGAAGCCGAGCATGGCGACGGCGCTACCCAGGAACGTGGGTTTGCGAAAGAGATCAAAGTCGACCATCGGCCGCTTCTGCATACGTTCCGCCACAACGAAGAGCGCTAGCAATAAGACTCCGGCACCGAACTTGATGGCCGTGACGCGGTTTGACCAGCCGATCGTATTCGAACCGATCAATGCCCAGACCAGGCAAAACAGGCCACTGCCGAACAGCGTCATGCCGGCGAGATCGAGCGCACGTGCATCGGGATCGCGCGATTCCTGAACGGCGGTCGCCGTAAGCGTGAGCAGCGCTATGCCTACCGGAATGTTGACGAGGAAAGCCCAGCGCCAACCGAACGCCGACGTAATGATCCCGCCTACAGGCGGTCCGAGCGCAACGGCGACCCCGATCACTGTGCCCCAAAAAGCGAACGCTCGTGCGCGCTCGGAGCCCCGGAATTCGTGGCCTAAAACGGCAAGCGCGGCACTGAGCTGGAGCGCGGCGCCTACGCCCTGGAGCGCGCGTGCAAAGTTCAGGACGGGCGCGCTCGGCGCGAGACCACACAATAGGGACGCCACCGTGAAAACGGACAACCCGACAGCCAGCAGTTTCCGGCGACCGAAACGATCGGCGAGCGCCCCGGCGGGCATGAGCAGCGCCGCGAAAGTCAGGACGTAGGCGCTCACTACCCATTCGATATCGGCGAAGGCGGCGTTGAGATTTCTAGCGATGGCGGGCAGCGAAACGGCGACGATGTTGGAGTCGAGCATGATCATGAACGACACGCCTGACGCGCATAGCAGCACGCGAGCGCGACGTCCGGTCACCCATCGCTCGGTCTTGGGGCGAGCCTCGTCGAGTTCGACGCTTGGCGATCCGCCGGCATCGGTATCGGGCATGTTCTTCATTGAAATATCCGTCGAGTGTTCTGGCCATAGTAACATTCGATGGGATATTGCGTTGATATACACCTATATGTCTAACGGGGTTTCTTGAACCCTCTTGCGGGGCTAGCTCGCGGCCTTGCGCAAGACCTTGACGAAGTTCAATACCGTCGGCGATTTTTCGCGTTGCCTATGCACCAGCGCAATGCCGGTATGCAATGGCTTGCCCAACAACTCGTGATAGGACACGCCTTCGGCATGGATCTGCCGTATCGATGCAGGAATCAACGCGACACCGAAGCCGGCTGCGACCAGATTCGCCGTGGACGAAATCTGCGGAGACTCCATGCTGACGGATGGAGAAAATCCGGCGGATATGCACGCAGCGATGATCGAATCGTGGAGATCGGGCCCGATCGGGCGGGGAAAGAAAATAAACGAGTCGTCTGCCAAGCTGGCGAGATCGATGCGTCGGCGACGATTCAAGCGATGGTTCGCCGGAAGAACGGCGAGCATGTCTTCGTCGACCAGTGGCTGCACGACGAGGTCCCTGCAATGAAGGGGCAAGCGCACCAGCGCCGCGTCGACGTGGCCTTCGCTCACTTTGTCCAGTAGCGCGGAGCTATTGCTTTCCTCGCAGCGGATCACAACGCGCGGGTAGGCATTGCGATAGTTCTGCATGACGCTGGCAACGAGCGGGTGAAACACCGTTGAGCCTGCGAACCCGAGCGACAAATGCCCCGACTCGCCTCGCCCCGCATTTTGTACCTCGGTGAGCGCAAGCTGCGCGTCTTCGACGATGCGGCGCGCACTTTCCTGCAAGACTCGCCCGGCTTCCGTCAATTCAACGCGGCGCGGATGCCGGATGAATAGCTTGGTGCCGATCTCCCGTTCGAGTTTGAGAATTTGCTGGCTCAATGGGGGTTGGGCAATGCCCAGATGCGCCGCAGCCTCGGTGAAATGCAGATGCTCCGCCACAGCCAGGAAGTAACGCAGTTGACGAAATTCCATATCTTTTTCGTCTCCAAAAGGTGTTATCGAGATATTGGACTAATCGCTTGCCAGATTCTAACCTTTCGTTAGCTCGACTCGTTTTGTGTTTTCCGAGAGCATTTATCTCTCTGGAGGTGCACGCAGGCGCGTCGCAATCGTCATATTTACGAGGAGGTTACGATGTCGGCAGTTCGCGAAGGATCGATGGCTCAGGCAGGGAATTTAAACGGCGACCATGGCTCGTTGATTGCGGGTCTGAAGAGCATAGTGGGCGGCAAGCATGTTCTCACCGACGACAGTGCGACGCACCGCTACCGGACTGGGTTTCGCTTCGGTGCGGGCAAGGCTTTGGCCGTTGTCCAACCCGGTACGCTCGTCGAGCAATGGAAGGTGCTCGAAGCGTGTATGTCGGCGAATGTCATCGTGATTACGCAGGCGTCGAACACCGGTCTCACTGGCGGGTCCACGCCGGATGGAAATAACTACGATCGCGACATCGTCATCGTCAGCACCACGCGGATGAAGAAGGTGTACGTGATCGAGCAAGGGAATCAGGTGGTTTGTCTACCGGGTGCCACGTTGGATCAGCTCGAGCGCACGCTCAAACCGCTTGGACGTGAACCGCATTCGGTCATTGGGTCGAGTTGCATCGGTGCTTCGGTATTTGGCGGTGTTTGCAATAACTCGGGTGGAGCTTTAGTTCAGCGTGGGCCGGCGTATACCGAAATGGCGGTGTTTGCCCAGGTCGATGCGAGCGGCAAGCTTAATCTCGTGAACCATCTTGGTATTCGCCTCGGAAGTACGCCGGAGGATGTACTGGGGCGACTGGATCGCGGGGACTTTTCGGACGCCGATGTCCAGCACGATACGGGTGCCGCATCCGATCGCAACTACGTTACCCACGTCCGTGAGATCGATGCCGACACGCCCGCCCGCTTCAACGCGGATCCGCATCGCTTATACGAGGCGTCGGGATCAGCCGGGAAACTGATGGTGTTCGCGGTGCGGCTCGATACGTTTCCTATCGAGCAGGGGGCGAAGGTGTTTTACATCGGCACTAACCAACCGGAGGTGTTGACGGAAATTCGTCGCCAGGCACTCCACGACTTCACGCATCTGCCGATCTCGGGCGAGTACTTGCACAAGGACGCTTTCGATATTGCGGAAGAGTATGGCAAGGATATGTTTCTGATGATCAATATTCTGGGTACGGAGCGCTTGCCAGCGTTGTTCGGGCTGAAAAGCCGGTGCGATGCTTTCTTCGATCGTTTGGGTTTTCTGCCGTCGAATTTCAGCGATCGGGTGCTGCAAGCCTTGAGCCGCTTGTTTCCTAGCCACCTTCCGCCGCGAATGAGAGAGTACCGGGACAAGTATGAGCATCACTTGATGCTGAAGGTCGCGGCCGAGGGTGTGGCTGAAGCGAAGGATTTTTTGTCGCGCTACTTCGCGAACGCAAGCGGCGCGTATTTTGAATGCACGGATGACGAGGGGAAGAAGGCTTTCCTTCATCGGTTCGCGGCGGCCGGCGCGGCCGTGCGTTATCGGACTGTGCATGCCAAGGAGGTTGAAAATATCGTCGCGCTCGATATCGCACTCAGGCGTAATGATCGGGATTGGCTGGAGAAGTTGCCGCCGGAAATCGACGAAGCTATTTCTATCAAGCTCTACTACGGCCACTTCCTTTGTCATGTGTTTCATCAAGATTACATTGTGAAAAAGGGAAATGATTGCCTGGAACTTGAACACAAGATGTGGGAGTTGCTGGACCGACGGGGTGCGGAGTATCCGGCTGAGCATAATGTCGGGCATCTGTATCACGCTAAGCCTGCGCTCGCGACGTTCTATCAGGAGCTGGATCCGTGCAACTGTTTCAATCCGGGGATAGGGAAGACTTCGAAATTTACGAAATATCGCGAGGTGGAGGGTTGATCATGCAGGTGCCCGCGGCAGCCCCCCGCGTGAAGGACGGAGGTTACCTCGCTTCGACGCACCGATGTGCCTACAGGCTTTTCGGCCAGAGCGAAAATGGGGACGATTATGGCCATCGAGCATCAAAGTGATTCAAAGTGATTCAAAGTGATTCAAAGTGATTAATTTGACTATTATGATTCTTATGCACTATACTTCGCACGTGTACTTGGATCCGTTAGTTCCTCGTCACAAATCAAGCAAACGAAACGAAACCAAAGCAAACCAGGTTTATTAGAGAGAAGGAAGGTCAGGTATGCATACCCCCGTCAATTACACGGCGCGGGACGCTAAAACCCGATTTGGTGAGATGCTGGATCAAGCCTTAGGGCAACCCGTCAGCATCACTCGACATGACCGGCCAGTGGCCTACGTTGTGTCAAAGCGAGACTACGATGCGCTACTTAGCCGCCTGACTGAGCTGGAAGATCAGCTCTGGCTCGCGCGAGCAGAAGCGGCTCGCAACGAAGGCTACGCAACACCAGAAGAGGTTAACGCGCTCCTTGTCCGGCTAGGAGCAGTACAAGATGAGGTTAAGCCTAACGCGACAGGCATCCAAGACACTCGAAAGCCTCGACGCTAAGCAGTTTCGGCAGGTGATGCTGACGGTAATTGGATTGCTTAAAGATCCGGAGCCGCACGACAGCTCTCTGCTGAAGGGGAGCAAACACGGCGAACGGCGTGTCGATATTGGCGAGTATCGTGCCATCTACGCAATCCGTGACGACACCGTTGAGGTCATCGTCATTGGAAAGCGAAACGACGACGACGTTTACAGCATTTGGAAGCGGCAGCAATAGCGCGAAAGAGGGCGCTATGCGGTTTCGAATTCGTTCGGGTTGGGTGGGACGAACGCGGCACTTGTGTTTGGTCCGCCGCCTGGAACTACGTGAGAATCGGATATCTGGCGTCGGCCTTTCGGATTTCTCGATTGGCCTGTTATTGCGAGTCTGATGCGGGAGGTCTTGATGCGCGTGTATGGTAGCTGTCGACACACTCACCGGGTACGGGCTGGAGTCCTGAGTCGAAGTCACCAAGGACGTCCGTTTGGCGCATAAGACGTTTTAAAGCCTCTTCCCCAAAATCAGCGACGAATTCAAAGACCGGATCGCACAGATCCGCAAGCAGGGGTACGCGCAACCTCATGCAAGCCACGTAACAACCATCGCGACCACGGTCGCCGCCATCACAACGGTCGCGATCCAACCCAGCACACGTAGCGCGGGTGGCAGCGTAAAAGCCGACATGATCCCCTTACGCATGGACAGATGCATCATCACGATCATCACTGGGACCGCGACCACGCCATTCAAAACCGCACTCCAATACAAGGCCTTCACAGGATCGATAGCCGTGAAGTTCAAGCCCACGCCTATCGCCGTCGCCGCAGCAATAACCGCATAAAACGCTTTGGCCTGCAAAGGCCGACTGGCCAGCCCGACTCGCCAGGAAAGCATTTCCCCAACCGCATAAGCTGCCGAACCCGCGAGCACCGGCAGGGTCAGCAGACCCGTGCCGATAATGCCCGCCGCAAACACCACGAACGTAAAGCGCCCGGCAACCGCGCGCAGTGCCTCGGCCGCCTGAGCCGAAGTTTGAATATCCGTATGACCATGCGCGTGTAGCGTCGTCGCCGTAGTAACAACAATAAAGAACGCAATGACATTCGATAGCGCCATACCCAGATAGGTGTCGACGCGGATACGGGAGAATTCAGCGCGCGCTTCCCATGGCGCGTGCGTGAGAGGATGTGCCCCAGGCCGCTCGTTCTCGTCTTCGACCTCCTGCTCTGCCTGCCAGAAGAACAGATAAGGGCTGATCGTAGTGCCCATCACCGCGACGATGGCCACAATGTAGTCCGGCTTAAGCGATATCGACGGCCAGAAGACGGCCCGCGCGACTTCACCCCACGGCACATCCACGACGAAGGCACAAATGACATAGCTGAAAAGCGACAGACAAAGCCACTTCAGGACCGAAACATAGCGGGCATAGCGCGTGAAAATCTCCAACGCCGCGGACAATAACCCGAACAAACAGACATAGAGCAGCGCTGGCCCGCCGATCAGCAGTTTGAGCCCAGCCCCCATCGCACCCAGATCGGCGCCCAGATTGATGATGTTTGCAATCAACAGCAGGCCGACTATGCTGCTGGAAAGCCATGTTGGATAGTGGCGCCGCAGATTGCCCGCGATGCCGTAGCCCGTCACCCGACCGATGCGCGCGCTGATTTCCTGGATGGCCGCCATCAGCGGATAGCTGAACAACAAGGTCCAGGCGAGCCCATAGCCGAACTGCGCGCCGACCTGAGAATAGGTGGCAATGCCGCTCGGGTCATCGTCGGATGCACCCGTGATCAGGCCAGGCCCCATCACCAGCAGCAGCTTGGGACGATCCGGTTGTTTTACCGGGTCGGGTGTCAGTGTATCCATGTGCAGTGGTTCCCGGCCTTTTCGAACGTACTGACGTCGCAGCCAGTCGACCCCGACGAGCGAACTGCATACCCGAGTCAGAATAAACGAAATTCCGGGGGGAAGTGCCTTAAATAGCGGTAGTTCACTGCACAGTGCAGAAAGTTGGCCGAAGGCCGTGCGCAGCAAAGGCCATCGCTGTGTGCAATCGCGTTCGCTGATAGCATTCGTGTCGTATCTTTCAGATAAAAGCATCGTCATGACCGCACCGATCTCCCTCCCCAAACTCAGTCAAGCGGGCCTGTTCGTCTTGCTCGCCGGACAAATGCTGCCGCAGATCGACTTTTCGATCGTCAACGTGGCGCTTGACGCCATTGCCCACTCGCTCAATGCCAGCGCAACCGAGCTCGAATTGCTAGTGGCTGTCTACGGCGTCGCATTTGCGGTATGTCTCGCAATGGGGGCGAGGCTGGGCGACAATTTTGGCCGCAAACGCGTCTTCAATATCGGCGTGCTGTTGTTCGGTGTCGCCTCACTGTTGTGTGGTGTTGCGAACTCGATGTGGTTCCTGCTGGTCGCCCGGGGGTTACAGGGGGCCGCGGCCGCACTGTTGGTCCCGCAGATCCTGGCCACCATACACGTCAGCATGAGAGGACACGAGCACTCACGTGCGCTGGGTTTTTACGGCGCCATCGGCGGCCTGGCGTTTATCGTTGGCCAAGTACTGGGTGGATTTCTGGTATCGGCCGATATTGCCGGCACGGGATGGCGCAGCGTGTTCCTGGTGAACTTGCCGGTGTGCGCCGCCGTTCTTGCGTTCTCGCGCCGCTGGATACCTGAAACGCGCCGTGACCATGCAGCCAGCATCGATAAGTCCGGGACATTGCTGCTCGCCATCATCATCCTTTGCCTCTTGCTTCCGCTGTCGCTGGGACCGACGCTGCACTGGTCGTTGCCAAGCCTGCTGCCTATGTTGGTCGCGATCCCCCTGCTCTGGTTGCTTTGGAAAGTCGAATTGCACCAAGAGATGCGAGGTGAGTTCCCGCTGATGCCGCCTTCGTTGCTGCGACTGCCTAGCGTTCGCTTCGGCTTGCTGATCGCTTTCCTGTTCGTCTCCTCGTGGAGCGGCTACATGTTCGTCATGGCGTTGGCGTTGCAAGCCGGTGCGGGCTTGTCGCCGGTACATGCAGGCAATGTCTTCGTGGCCATGGGTACGGCCTATTTCATCGGTTCCCTGCTCAGCGCGCGCAGCGTGGCCTGGCTGGGCCGCACCCGTGTTTTGATTGTGGGTTGCGTCATCCTGATGGTCGGACTTTTGTCCCTGATTGCGACACTGCGCATCGTGTGGCCCGGTCCGGGCATCCTGAACCTCGCACCTGCGACCATGGTGATCGGTTTCGGGCAAGCCTTTATCGTCGGGTCTTTTTTCCGCATAGGCCTGGCCGACGTGCCAGCCGATCAAGGTGGCGCCGGCAGCGCCGTGCTGAGCACGGTACAGCAGGCTTGTTTCGGGCTGGGATCCGCTCTTTTGGGTGCTGTGTTCGCGGAAACGTTGCAGCGCTCCGGAAAGTATTTGAATGCGGCGCTTGCGGGCCTGGGTGCAGAGCTTTGCTTGATACTGATCTTGTTGCTCAGCGCCATTGTGTACAACAACAAGCATCGCCACTCGACCGTGCAGGCCGAAGTGCCGGTGAGTTTAATCGACTGAGCTTCCGAGAGCGCAGGCTTTGTAGCCCGCGCCCTCGGTTCCGACGCTCGCCAGATGCAATCGCTCAGTACCCGGCGACCTCGATGATCGCGTCAGCAAAAGCCTTCGGCGCTTCCTGCGGCAGGTTATGGCCGATGCCGCCTTCGATGTTCCGGTGCGTATATTTGCCCGAGAACTTCTTGCTATAGGCCGCTGGAGGCGGGTGCGGCGCGCCATTCGCATCGCCTTCGAGCGTGATCGTGGGCACGGTAATCACCGGTGCGGCGAAGAGCCGCTTTTCCAGATCGTCATATTGCGGCTCGCCCGCAGCCAAGGCCTGCCGCCAGCGGTAGTTATGGATCACGATGCTGACCTGATCCGGATTGTCGAGTGCTGCGGCGCTGCGCTCGAACGTGGCAGCATCGAAGTTCCACTTCGGCGAGGCCGTCTGCCAAATGAGTTTCGCAAAATCATGCCGGTATTTGTCGTAGCCGGCGCGGCCGCGTTCCGTGGCAAAGTAAAACTGGTACCACCAGTCGTGCTCAGCCGTCGGCGCCAACGGGTGCTTGCCGTCGTCGACGTTGCTCAACAGATAACCGCTCACCGAGACCAGCGCCTTGCAGCGTTGTGGCCATAGTGCCGCGATGACGCAGGCCGTGCGCGCACCCCAGTCAAAACCGCCGATGACCGCGGTCTGGATTTTGAGCGCATCCATCAAGGCGATGATGTCGAGCGCGACGACCGATTGCTGGCCGTTGCGCATCGTGTCGTCGGAAAGAAAGCGTGTCGTGCCATAACCGCGCAGATACGGCACGATCACCCGGTAACCGCTTGAGGCCAGCAGAGGCGCGACGTCTACAAAACTATAAATGTCGTAGGGCCAGCCGTGCAGAAGAATAACCACCGGACCGTTTGCCGGGCCCGCTTCGGCGTAGCCGATATTCAGAAGGCCGGCATTGATCTGCTTGATCGGGCCAAAGGACGTGTTCGTCCCCGGCTTGATCGCGGGCACACCTGCCGCGCTGGTCTTGCCGGATTGCGCCATCGCGGAACCGGTTACGCCAAGCTGGGCTGCGGCTAAGGTCATCGCCGCAGCGCCAAACAGGCGGCGCCGGTGGTTGATTTCTTCGGGCATCTATCTCTCTCCATCAATTGGGGCTGAACCAGTTGCGAAGATACGATTCCGATGTATCCGAGATGTGTCCCAAGCAGTCGGATTTGAATGCTAATGTAGATTTCCGGTGGCCAGATACATTGCGTTACAGTTGAACAACTCAGTTGAACAAATCTAATACGGCCACGAAGTCGCGACGAATTTCGCGCGAGGACGCAACAGAAATGCTTGCGTTCGTTGCTCGAGCGCATGCGCGACCCATCCTGCAGTCCTGCTGATGATCCAGATTGCCGTTGCCGATCCGTCGGGCAGACCCAGGCCACGCGCAAGCGTGACAAGCGCGATAGCAACGCCCGGGTGCGTCCCGAGTTTTTCCCGGGCCAACGCGAGAAAATCGAGTGTCTCGGACGTTTCGGGAGTGGCGCTCGGTGTTTCACGCATCAATTGCAGAATCAGATCGGCCCGTGTATCGCCATCGGGATAAAGCGGATGATTGAATCCAAAAAGGCTGGCGCCATATTCGCGCACCAGGTTCAAGCGCGACTCCAACGAATGCGCGCCTGCGTTCTGAAGTAACAACGATTCGATTTTCTGCGTCGCGGTGCCGGTGGAAAAACCGACGTGCGAGCCGATTGCCGCAGCAACGCAGTTGAACAGATCCGCGTTGGTGGACGCGGCAATGCGCGCGGCAAAGGTTGCCGGCGCCAGTTCGTTGTCGGCCAGCACCGTCAATGCGCCGTTCATGGCGCGCAGCGCATCCGCCGATGCGGTGCCGCTTGCCGCGCGCAGGATGTACGCCGCCAAGCTTTCTGCCGGGTCGCGACGCACGAAGCGGCGCGTCGGCCCGAGAAAACCGATGCAACCCACCATGCTCTGTATCACCAAGCGCGCGGCCTGGACCGAGTTTCCATCTGAAATTTCTGCTTGGCCGCGACCACACATACCCATCGCGAGCGCAACGATGCCCAGCACGTTGCCCATATCGTTGCTGGCCAGCGTGCCGGCGTAGGTATCGAGCAGCGGCAACACATCCGCAGGAGTTTCGATGACAGGCCACGCTGAGATGCTGTCCTGCCACACGCCCGTGATCAGCAGTTGTGCGACCGATTCAAATGAGGCGCCGGCCGTTGCGAGCCCGACTGCCGAACGATTGCGATACATGGGGCCTTGCGTCGTGATCTGCGTGATCGACGAGCTGATGATCGGTTCGCCCCAACGCATCGTCGATTCGGCCGCAACCTGGCGTGGCGGCCGGCCGCGTTTGCGGCTACCCACCCGCTCCACATCCGCGCGCATATAGAGACTCTTGCGACCGTCGTCGTGAGGTGCGGTCTTGATCAGGCCGCGACTGACATAGGAGTACAAAGTGGCCGACTTGATGTTGAGCCTCGCCAACACCTCTTCCCGGGTCATCAGATCTTTCTGCATCATTTTTCTAGTAAATAATCAATGATACGGAGTCTAGCATCGACAAACAGCGAAGCACACACAGGGCAGTACAAGATTCGTAAAACGTTATATTGATTTTAAATATCGATCTTGATAATTAGAAATCCGAGGATTAACTTGCAGCTATAGGTCGTCGCTTGCGGTGTCGCGATGGCCAAGTAGAAAGATAAGCAGAATCTCTCGGAGACAAACTCATGCATGATTTGAAGCGCCAGTTTGAGCGCAAGCAGGCCCTGTTTCTCGACCAGACGGGCGTCGTCCCGGCGGAGAACACGTTTTGGGAGCCGGTGGTCGTAACCGGCGAGGAAATCGATGCGGAAATCGCGCGGCTCGCCTCGCTTCCCGCGCCTAAAGACGGCAGACGCCAGTCGCTGATCGTCCACCCTAGCGCACGGGCCGGGTCCCCTGGCTTGGCGCCCGGCATCCAGGTTGCGCTCCAGGTATTGCTGCCTGGCGAATCGACCGCGCCGATGCGCCACAACGCCACCGAAGTGAATTTTTGCATCCGCGGTGCTGGCAGGACCACGGTCGCGGGCCGCACCATTCAGTTCAAGCAGTACGACGTGTGGAACCACCCATCGTTTGCGCCGTACGTGCACACCAACGATACGAAGGAAGTGCAGGCGCGGCTGGTGTATTCGAATATCGCGCTGCTGCAGCACATGGAAGTGTATGTCGCGCAGCGGGAGATCAGCCTCGATGCGCCTCAGCATGAAGCCGCGGCCCCTCAGCATGCCGGCGCCGATCCGAAACGCACGAATCCGTACGGGATGTTCCCCATCGGCACCGATGGCGGCCTGCTGATGCCCTATGAAACGCTGATCAACCCGACCGCGGTCGAATCGCACCCATTGCATTTTCCGTGGCAGCAGGTGAAGGCCGAGCTGGACAAGCTCGAAGCGCTCGGCAGCGACTACGTCGGGCGACGCCTCTACATGATGTACAACCCGGTCACCGGGCGCACCAACGGCATCACGCCCAACTTCTTTGCGACCATGACCATACGGCCGCCCAAGATCGTCGATCGTCCGCATCGCCATGTTTCCGCCGCGATCAATTATTACTTCTCGGGCTCGGGTTACAGCATGGTCGCCGGCAACCGGTACGAATGGAAAGCGGGCGACCTGATGCTTTCCGCACCTGGTTGGGCCGTTCATAACCATGCCTCGTACGACGACTACGTGTATGAGCTGACGATTCAGGATCAGCCGCTCAACATCTACATGGAATCGCTGCTCTGGCAGGAAAGCATGAAAGAGCCGCCAGTGGTGCTGGGTACGCAGAGCGGGTTTGAGACAAATCGCAAGAAGGTTGCCGCCTAAGTTACCCAATAAGTGACGAAGAGGACGCAGAAAAAAAGGACAAGACAGCAATGACCGATGTTTCCTGGCTAAAAGGCTCAATCACACCTATCGTCACGCCCTTCAAGGACGGCGCGGTCGACTACGACACCTACGCGCGTCTGGTCGATTGGCAGATCGTCAATGGCGGACATGGGATCCTGGTCAACGGTACGACGGCCGAACCGAGTTTGCTCACGGTGACTGAGCGAAACCGCTTGGTGGACGTTGCACTCGAAGCCACCAACAAGCGGGTTCCAGTGTTGGCGGCCACCGGCTCGCAGTCTCACGCCGAGACCGTCGAGTTGACAGCACATGCCGACAAAGCCGGCGTTGCCGGTCTTCTTGTGGTCACCCCGTATTACGTGCGCCCGCCGCAACGCGGATTGATCGCCTATTACACCGATATCTGCCAACGTACCGAACTGCCCGTGCTGATTTATCACATCCCTGGGCGCGCTGCGGTGACCACGGATCTGGCGACCGTCAAGGCGATGAAGGAAGCCATACCGAACCTGGTCGGCATGAAGCACGCGGTCAACGATATGGGCTTTGTCACGCACATGCTCGATACGTTCGGGCCGCAGTGGCGCGTATTCGTCGGCCTCGAAGAGTTGAGTTTCCCGATGCTGGCCGTCGGCGCCTGCGGTTTGATGAACGCCGTGGGCAACCTGGCACCGCGCAAGGTTGCACTCTTGTATGAGGCCGTCGAGCGTGGCGATTTGCACGCTGCACGCGCGCTCCATTTCGAGTTGTTCGACCTGAATCTCTCGGTCTTTTACGACACCAATCCGATTCCGATCAAATACATGATGAAACGCATGGGGCTATTGAAGAGCAATGAGCACCGCTTGCCCATGATGCCTGCCACGCGCGAACTCGAACTGCGCCTGGATGCTGTGCTGGCACGCGCGGGTTTGTCGTGAGCACGTCGATTCCCCGGTTGGAGATGGACGAACTGAGAGCGGACCTTGCCGACTACCTGGCACCGCGTGTCAAACGGCTCGGCTATCTGGGCGAGCTTTTCAAGTGCGCGGGCCATGCGCCGGACGTCACGCTGCAGTTCATGCATTTCACCGACGCGCTCAAGGACGCACTGCCTGACCGCCTGACCGAGTTGGGTGCTTTGACGGTGGCCAGCTTCATGGAGAACCGGTACGAACGTCATCAGCATGAACGCCTGAGCGTGAAGCTCGGGTTCCCCAAGGAGTGGGTCGCGCAGGTCAACCAACTGAACCCGGACACGGCGAGTCAACTCAACGACTTGGAAAAAGCGGCCCAGCGGTACGCGCTCAAAGCGCTGCATACCCGCGGGCTCGACACCGAAAAAGAGTTCGAGGCGTTTGCCGCTTTGGTGCGCCCAAGTGAGGCGATGGCCTTCGTGCTGCTCATCGGCCGCTACGTGACGCATGCCATGGTCGTCAACACCCTGAAGCTAGCGCCGCCCGTGCCTTCTATATTCGAGTGATATCTTGTTTGAGTGAGAAATTAATGGCTGAGCCGATCTGGATTTCCGAACAAAACGTTGTTGGGCTGATGAGCCTTGCGGAAGCGATTACTGCTCTGGAGAGCGGACTCGCTCTTCAAGCCCGAGGTGAAGCGCAGAACATGGTCAAGACGCATGTCGCCTGGGGCCATAACAATCTGCATGCGATCGGCGCGGTCTATCCGGGCGCAGGCTTGATTGGCACCAAGACATGGGCGCATACGACGGGCGGCGCGTGTCCGCTGCTGGTTCTTTTCGATGCGGCAACCGGCCAGCTCCAGGCGATTATCGAAGCCTTTGCGCTGGGTCAGATGCGTACCGGCGGCATTTCGGGCGTCGCGACCAAATGGCTCGCTCGCCCCGAGGCCGATACGCTCGCTTTGATCGGTACCGGCAAGCAGGCGCTTGCGCAATTAGCGGCGGTCGCGGCGGTGCGCAAGTTGCGCGAAGTGCGGGTATTCAGCCCGAACGCGCAGCGACGTGCAGCGTTTATCGAGCGCGCCGCGGCGCAGTGTGCGCAGTTGGAGATCGCCTTCGTCGATGCCACGAGCATCGAGGCGGCGGTCAAGGATGCGGCAATCATCACGACCGTGACGCGAGCAACGGAACCGTTCTTGTATGCGCGATCCGTGGCGCCCGGCACGCATATCAACGCCGTGGGCGCGATCACGTCGGAACGTGCCGAACTAGGCGGCGACGTTTTCGCGCGTTGCGACATTGCCGTAGCAGACGATCTTCAGGCAGTACAAAACTTGTCGAGCGAGTTTCGCGGCGCGTTCGGCGAAACCAGGAACTGGGATCGCGTGCGCTCGTTGAGCAAGGTGATCGAAGCCGCCGCGCCACGGGGTGCAAGCACTGACATTTCCATATTCAAGGCAATGGGTATGGGCATTTCCGACCTAGCGCTTGGCATCGAGATCTTGCGTCGGGCGCGGCAGGCGGGCCTGGGGACACCGCTGCCGCAGCCGCAACGACAGGCCCCTCGCCTGTTCTGAATATCCATTGCAACGCCACTAAAAAAAATAGAAATATCACGGAGACAAAACATGGCAGCCGAATTTACCGGGCAACCCCCAACCTCTGCCGGAGACAACGCTGCGGGGGACACTGCTGCGCGAGCGCTCGATGTGCGGCTCGAGATCGAAGAGGCGCCGATGGTCGCCTTCCATATCAAAGTGGGCGTGATGATTGCGCTGATCCTGTTCTTCGATGGCTACGATCTCTATAACGCGGCCTACATCGTCCACTACGTTACCGGCCCCTGGGGCCTATCGCCGAGCAAGATCGGCCTGATGCTTTCGAGTGGCCTGGCCGGCTTTGCATTGGGCTCGGCCGTAAGCGGTTTGTTCGGCGACCGCTTCGGACGTCGCAAGGTGCTGCTGTTCGGCTGCTGGGCGTCGGGCTGCATGAGCCTCGCGATCGCGGTAGGCGCGAGCGGCCTGGTTTCGTTCATCGCGATGCGCGTCGTGATGGGCTTGGCGCTGGGTCTGCTGATGCCGCAGGCCGTCACGTTCATCAACGAGATCGCGCCCAAGCGCCTCTCGAACGTATTTACGATCTGCTTCTTTTCGATCGGCTGGTTAGGTGGCGCAAGCTCGGCCGGTTTGATCGCAGCACGATTGACGCCGATGTATGGCTGGCAAAGCCTTTACTACGTCGGTGGGATCGCGCTGGCTTTTGCGCTGGTGCTGCAATTGCTGTTGCCGGAGTCGGTGCACTTCCTTGCGAGCCGAGCGCGCTGGCCCGAGGTCAAGGCGTTGATGATCAAGATACGGCCCGACCGCGTGAGGGTATATCAGACCGCGCAGTTCACGTTCGCCAATGGCGGCGCGAACGCGGGCTCGATCGGCGAACTACTGAGCAGCCAATACCGGAGCAAGACACTCTCCTTCTGGGCGGCCGGCGCACTGAGTCTGTTCGCCTCATACGGTTTGTCGGGCTGGTTGCCGACCATCTTGCTGGCGCGTGGCGAGAACCTGTCCACCAGTTTCGCCTACGGCTCGCTGCTCTCGGCAACCTCTGTCGTCGGCGGGCTGATCGGCGGCTGGTTTGCCGACCGCGCCGGAGATCGTCGGCGCGTGCTCTGGGTTTCATGGATTCTGGGCGCCACGGCCATCGCCATACTCGCGCTGGCGGCCAACAGCTCGATCACGTTTATCGGTATCGTCACCGCGGGCGCATTCGTGATTGGTCCGCAACTGGTACTGAACAACCTCGTTGCCTCCACTTATCCGACGGAAATCCGCAGCACGGGTGTGGGTGTGTTCCTTGGCTTGGCGCGGTTTGGCGCCATGCTCGGCCCGGCAGTCGCGGGTGTCTTGCAGCAATGGTCGGGCGGGCCGGGGATCATGTTCGTCGTGATCGGCGCGGCTCTGCTGCTGGCCGCCACACTGCTGTTTCTTGCCGCGCCGGCCAAGAAGGCGATGGCGGCGTCTTTCGTGCATTAACTAAAAACCGAGTCACTTCATGTCAAAACTGACGCTAAGCCTGGCCATCAACGACTATGACCATGTGCGGGATCTCGTATCCGGCAGAGTGAGCGCCGAAGGTATTCAGCTCTTGCCTTCGGTGCTGCCCGTCGAAGAAATTTTCTACCGGACCACGCATTTCCAGGAATGGGACATCTCGGAGATGTCCTTCGGCAAATACGCTTCGCTGCGCTCCCAGGGCGATGAGCGGCTGATCGCCCTGCCGATATTCCCGTCGCGCTCGTTCCGGCTCTCGTCGATTTACGTGCGCCGCGACGGCGCGGTCAAAACCGCAGCGGATTTGCGCGGCAAGAAAATCGGGCTGCCCGAGTGGGCGCAGACCGCCTCGATCTACACGCGAGGCTGGCTGACCGACACGCAAAAAATTGCACTGCAGGACGTCGAGTGGGTACAGGGCGGCGTGAATCAGGCCGGCCGCAAGGAGAAGGTCCAAATAAAATTGCCCGAGGGCGTCGCGTATCGTCATGAACCGCAATACGCATTGACCGATCTGCTGTTGAACGGGCAGATCGATGCCATTTTCAGCGCTCGGCCGCCGGCACCGCCGGCCGAGCGTAGCGGAGAGATCGTGCGACTGTTCCCGGATTTCATCGAGGCGGAGCGCGATTATTTTCTCGAAAGCCGCGTGTTCCCTATCATGCACTTGATCGTGCTGCGCCGGGAGACGTTCGAGGCGAATCGCTGGATCGCCAGCAATCTGCTCAAGGCCTTCGAGGAGGCCAAACAAAATAGCCTGGAACGTCTGCGTGACATTACGTGTTCACACTTTCCGCTGCCGTGGATGAGCGAGCGCGCTCAGCAGGCCGAGGGTTTGTTCGGCGCGGATGTGTGGCCGTACGGGATCGAGCCGAACCGCACGACCTTGGAAGCGTTCCTGAAGTTTGCGTATCGACAAGGCGTCTGCCATCGGCTTTTGCAACCCGAAGATCTGTTCCCACGGGAAATCCTGAGCTCGGTGAAGGTTTGATTTCGGTTCGGTTATTGAAGCTCGGCCAGGGGCCATCGCTGAGCTAAAAGTGCTGCGTAAGCAGATGCGAAAGCTGTGGGCCGTATCGGCTATCCATGCCTGGATCGGTGCGGCGTGCCCATAGCATGCGAACATCGTAATCGCGCACGCCGATACAAACCGCAACGACGACGCGAGCGTGTGGCCCTTGCGATCCAGCGCACGAACAAGCACCGTGCTGACCACGGACCCCAGCAGCAGCCCCACCACCACCTCGGATGTGCTGTGCGCGCCTACCATGACCCGGGAGACGCCGATCAGCACGGCGAATCCCAGGCCGCCACGTGCGGCCCATCGTGCGGTACGCTCACCGGCGCTGTGCGCGCACAGGTAAAACGCCATCGGATACACCGCACTCGAGAGCATCGTGTGGCCGCTGATCACGGTGAAATGCAACGGGCTGATTTCGAGTCCCCAGCCGGCATAGGCGAACTTCGTCACGCCGACGATAAGCGCGGCGACGCAAAAGAACGTCGCCCAGGCGACTGCGATGCGTCGGCGTCCCGTCGTCGCGAGCCAGACCATGATGATGCCGGCCAGTGGCAACGTGAGATACGGATCCCCGAAAGCGGAGAGTAGTCTCCAAAAATTCATAAGCGCCAGTGATTGCAGAGAGTTTGCCGGGTCACGCGCGCAGACTGCGCGCGTCAATGTCGATCGGGAGAGGCACGGGCGGTATCAACGAAACGTCCGCCGACAAACCGGCGAACCCATCAGCGAACGAGCCTGAGTGCTTCCTCGCGGTTTTCTTCTGGCCTTTCTGCCCCAGTCCTCTGCGTGCCACTTAGCGCACTGGAGCGCTCGATCAAGGTATTGACGAGGCGCCCAAAGGCCGCGCGAAAACGGGGCGCGGAAAATTTCTCGGCATTCATGCGACAGTCGGCAGCGGTAAATTGCTCGGGCGAATCTTCGAAACGAGTGAGCGCATCGTGCAACGATTCGACGGACTGCTCGTCGAAAAACAGCCCTGTGGGATGCGTATTGCCGGGCAGGCGTACCGATTCCAGCGCGCCCCCGCGGCCATACGCGATCACTGGTGTGCCGCAGGCTTGCGCCTCGACAACGGAAATGCCGAAGTCCTCTTCGGCGGCGAACACGAATGCCTTGGCACGCTGGAGATGATCGTGCAGCACATCGAACTGCTGATATCCGAGGATGTGCACGTTAGGGCTCGCAAGAGCGGCAATCTTGTTCATCTCTGGGCCGTCGCCAATGACGACTAGTTCACGCTCTGGCGTCTGTGCAAAGGCTTGGACGATTAGGTCGATACGTTTGTACGGCACCAAGCGTGACGCCGTCACGTAAAAATCTTCCTTACGCTCCATGAGCTTGAACTTATCGACGGCGACAGGCGGGTGCATGACCGTCGAGTTGCGGCGGTACACCTTGCCGATGCGTCGTCCGACAAAGGCTGAATTGGCGATCAGGTGATCCACGCCGTTGGCCGACCGCGCGTCCCAATTGCGAATATAGTGCAGCAGCATGCGCGCGGCGATTGACTTGACGCCAGCGTCCAGACCCGATTCTTTCAGGTACTGGTGCTGCAGGTCCCATGCGTAACGTATCGGCGAGTGCACGTAGCTCACGTGCAGTTGGCTCGGGCCGGTGAGTACGCCTTTGGCGACCGCATACGAACTCGAGATCACGAGGTCATAGCGCGACAGATCCAATTGCTCGATGGCTAGAGGCATCAGCGGAAGGTAGTTCCGATAATGCTTCTTGGCAAAGGGCAGCTTCTGGATGAATGAGGTATGAACAGGCTTGCCGCGCAAACACTCGCGCTCGCCCAGGAAATCGACCAGGCTAAACAGGTCGGCCTCGGGAAAACAGTCGATGATTTGTTCGAGGACCCGTTCGGCTCCTCCATAGACAACCAACCAGTCATGGACGATGGCAACTTTCATACGCCTCCCGCGAAATTACAGTCCTTCTGTTGTACGCCGGATGCGTTTGAAGTTCTGTTCGTATTCCCACCCATCGTCACTGCGTACCGCGTTGCATCGCTCGATGACAGCTCTGCCAGCGCTTCGCGATGTGCTTTCAACGCGCCTCACAAGGCCTTCGTCAACCCCTGCACTAGCGAACGCAACTCGTCGAACTGCATCGCGAGTTCGAAGCTCAGGATAAAGGCCATCGCATAGAAGGCCCCCGGATATCCTCGCGCTAAGGTCAACACGGGTGCCGCGACGCGCGTTCGGACATACGGCACATTCATCACGCAGGCCATCCCGACGCCGAGGGCCGCGCCCACGAGCACATCGCTTGCGTAATGCAGGCCGAGAAACACACGCGGCAGACAAATCAGTATCGCAGCGTGCAGCAGTGCGTAGATGCCCACACGCCACGACGCCACGAAAATGCCCGTGGCGACCGCGCACCACAACATCGCGTGATCGCTCGGGAATGAGCTCCAGGTGCGCAACAACGGTTCCTTTACGTCTGCGGTGGACGGAAACAGCGCCTCAAATGCCGGGTTGTACATCGGCCTGATCCTAAACGGCAGATAGTGAGCCATCAGTCGGCCCAGTATCAATGCAAGCAGGCCGCTCACGATTGTGACGATGACGACTTCGTGGTTGCGTCGAGGCTGCCCACTGGGCTTGAACCACACCCACCACAATAGGGCGACCAGAACCAAACCTTTGAAGATATAGTGGTTGGCGACTGCCAGGACGATATGTGGGACGAGAGGCGACTGAAACGTAATGTGGCTCAGATAGTCGATGACCTGTGTATCGAAGGCGTTCATTTATTGTTCTCCGTATCTGCGATTCTTCGATCGAGTTCTCGCCCACCTCAATGCATGGACGAACGTGCCGACAGCGACGCGCGGCGCATGCGCACACATCCACGATTCCTTCTGCTTTGTAATCGCGAATTGTCATTCTTCTGTCATGTGTCTCATGGTAGGGAAAGTCAGCTATCTGAACCGTCTGTTCGGTAACGAAATGACCGATCATTTTCGCCGTAGGGGCAGAACGCGAAAAATAAATAATCTATGACGGAGTGCTTAATAAAATGTCGATAGAAATTTATGAGTTGCGGTCCAGGGCGTTTTGCCCGAACATCTCTACGTACTTTCCCGGACATCGGCATGGGCTCAACGTCACTAGAGCGTGGCGGGCAAACGATCTGAGGACCCGAGCGCAGTAGGGTCGGGTCGGATCAGGCTTTATGTTTCATTGTGTATCCGTTTGGAACTTGCCCTGCACAGGGGGTTCGAACTGCTGGTCTCAAGAAGACTACCCATTGATCGCTCGGCTTACAGGATCCTTGGAGCGGAAATAGTTCGTGATGCGCCTATTTGACGCGTGCGTTGCCCAGCCCGAGAACGAGGCTGTGCCGCTCGCTCGATCCTGGCCTCGACCTTGATCCTGATTTGATCCTTGTCCGATGGACAACCCCGTTCGCTATCAACAACTGCCGACCATTACATATCGTCGAATCGACAATGCATTTCCGTTTCAGACCCACTTCTCTCATATAGGTCGTACGAATTTGTCGAGTTCCCAGGAGACACCGAATGCACCACCCAATGAAGGATGCACGCGATGAACAAACAACCTGGAGGACACCTCCTATACGTGTCGAGGACGCCGGACCCCGCTCTGCAGGCGTTGTTGACTGAGAGAGGCTGGGCGGTCTCGACGACCGGGTCGCTGCGCGAGGCGCAACGGCTGCTGTCGAAACAAGCGCCTATCGTCGGACTGTTCGATTTCCACAGCGGTTTTACGACGCGCCAAATCTCCGCGTATGAGAGCGTGTTCACTGTGCCTGGTGTAGGGTGGGTTACCACTGTATCCGAGGCCCAGTTGGAGCAGAGCCAGACGCTACGGATGATACGGCTGTATTTTTTCGATTTTGTCGCGTTGCCGTGCTCTGCAGACCGTGTCGTCGATGCCGTCGACCATGCGCACGGCATGACCACGGTCGATAAGGCAGGCACCGAAACGGCGCCGGTCGAGGACCTTGAAATGATCGGAACCTGCGAAGCGATGCAGACCCTGTTCCGAACGATAGGAAAGGTGGCCAACACGGATGCGCCGGTGCTCGTCTACGGCGAATCCGGAACCGGTAAGGAGTTGACCGCAGCGGCCATCCATAAGCGGTCGGTCCGCAGCAAAGGGCCGTTCGTCGCCATCAACTGCGGCGCGATTCCTCACGAACTGCTGCAGTCCGAGTTGTTCGGTTACGAGCGCGGCGCCTTTACGGGGGCACAACAACGCAAAATCGGACACGTCGAATCGGCAGATGGAGGCACGCTGTTTCTCGACGAGATCGGCGACCTGCCGCTCGAGAGTCAGGTCGGTCTATTGCGCTTCCTTCAGGAGCGAAAGATCCAGCGCTTGGGCTCCCACGAGACTATCGCTGTCGATGTGCGCATCATTTCGGCAACCCACGTTGAACTTGAGGAGGCCGTGCGCAACGGTACTTTTCGCTCCGACCTGTACCATCGGCTCTGCGTGTTGCGACTGGTCGAGCCGCCCTTGCGCGCGCGCGGCAAAGACATCGAGATCCTTGCGCACCACATGCTCGAACGTTTTCGGGGCGACAGCCCACGGCGCATCCGCGGCTTTTCCGAGGCGGCGATTCGGGCGATCTATAGTTATGATTGGCCGGGCAATGTTCGCGAACTGATCAATCGCGTCAGGCGTGCCATCGTCATGACCGAGGGACGTGTCGTGACGCCCGCAGACCTTGAACTCGAACACTGTGTGGACGCCGGTGTCGTTACCCTCATCGACGCCCGCGAAGCGGCCGAACGTCAGGCCATCGAAGACGCGTTATTGCATCATCGAAATCGCCTCAACCGGGCGGCCCAGGCGCTCGGGATCTCGCGTGCCACGCTCTACCGGCTGATACAAAGTCATGGTTTGCGCGCAGACACGCAGGAGTCGACAACTGCACAAGCGTCGCCCGAAGAGAGCTCGGATGCTTCGAGCGGCCAGAACGGATCGGCTTCCGACTCCAGCCGCGACCCGGGCCCCGCGTTGAGCCCTCGTGAGATCGATGGCGAAGCGCTCGCATTGATTCGGCAGCCGGCGCCCTCTGCCTGAGTAGTAGACCAATAACCGCGCGACGCGCGAGCTTATGACGCGGCCGGTTCGGCCGGGACTCGCCCGTAGTTATCCTCGAAGCGCACGATGTCGTCTTCCCCCAGATAGTTTCCGGATTGAACTTCGATGATTTCGAGCAGCGTCTTGCCTGGGTTCTCGAGTCGATGCGTTGTACCCAGCGGAATGTAGGTCGACTGGTTTTCAGTGAGCAGGAAGGTCTCGTCGCCACAAGACACCTTGGCGGTCCCGCGAACCACGATCCAGTGTTCGGCGCGATGATAGTGCATCTGCAAAGAAAGGCTAGTCCCTGGATTGACGATGATGCGCTTGACCTGAAACCGTTCGCCGCTATCGATGGAATCGTAGGAGCCCCACGGCCGATGCACTTTGCGGTGGCAACTGACTTCGCTGCCGTGCTCAGCCCTGAGCCGCTCGACGACGGTCTTCACGCCTTGCATATGATTTTTATCGGCGACCAGAATCGCATCCGCCGTTTCGACCACCACGACATCCTGCAAGCCCAAGCAGGCGATCAGCCGCCCTTCGGAATGGGCGAAACTCGACGTCGTATCCTCGAACATCACACGCCCGCGAGACACGTTGCCGTCGTTATCTTTAGCCACCGCCTCCCAGATGGCGTCCCACGAACCGATATCGGACCAGCCGGCGATCAGCGGTACCACAACGCCCGGGAACGGACCGTTGGCGGAAAGGTTTTCCATCACGGCGTAATCGATCGAATCGTCGGGGCAAGCCTGGAATGCGTCTGCATCGAGTCGGAAGAATTGACCGTCGAGCGAGCCGGATGAAAACGCGGTCTTGCATGCCGCGTAGATCTCGGGACGAGAGGCCTCTATCGCCGCCAGCCATACGGATGCGCGGACTACAAAAATGCCGCTGTTCCACCAGTACTCGCCCGATTGCAAATAACGTTGCGCAAGTTCCTGATGAGGTTTTTCGACAAAGCGCTCGATTCTGTGGCCGCCGTTCGTGTCGAACGGTGCGCCGACCTTGATATAGCCATACCCGATTTCGGCGCGTCTCGGCACCACACCGAGCGTGACGATAGCGCCGTGTGCAGCGTAGCCGGCGGCGCACAGCACGGCCGCCTTGAAACTGTTCGTGTCCGGTACCGCATGATCGGCGGGCATCACCACCATGATCGCATCGTGGCCGACCGCTAGTGTTTCAAGTGCTGCGGCGGTAAGCGCTGGCGCGGTGTTGCGCGGACTCGGTTCGAGAATGATCTGCGCCGGTTTGCCGACGCGCCGCAATTGTTCCGCGCTCATGAAGCGATGGTTTTCGCCGCACACCAGGATTACGCGCTCGTTCACCGGAGTCGCGTGAGATAGACCGTCCAGGCGGCAAGCGGTAGCCTCCAGCAGAGTCTCGTCGGCCAGCAAGCCGAGTAACTGTTTGGGGTACTGTTCGCGCGACAGCGGCCACAAACGGGTGCCGGCGCCGCCGGCCAGAATCACCGGTTGCAGCGCGATATCGAGGTGCTCAGTAGCAGTGTGTTCCGTGGTCAGTGCGTGGACGTTTTCGTGGACTATCTTCATAGCGTCGCTCCAAAAGGATGGGGCAGTTCCGCCGCCGCTTCCGTTACCTCTGGGGAAGCGCGCCTGAACTGCAAGACCGACCCAGCGTGCGCAGCATCGTGCTCGATGTCGGGAGGGTTCCATGCCATGCTGAGATAAGGCATGCCGTGCTCCAGAAAGGGCCCCACGGTCTTGTGAAAGTCAAACGCTTCGTAAAAACTTTCTTGCTGCGTTGGAACGCTGACGTGAACTGGACGGCCCGGCCACGCCATCTGGGCGGCTGCCAGCGCATGAGTCACCAACTGCTCGTGCGTGTCGTCGTCGCGTCGCGTCGGGTTCGTCAGCAGTTTGTCGATGATCACTTCCGGGTCCAATTCATCGCCGGGCAGCAGACGCGCGTAGGCGCCGATCTGCGGCCGCATGTTCGCGGCTTCATGACCTGATTCAAGAAGAAAGACGTGCAGCGCTGTCTCGTCTTTGTCGTCGATGTCCAGATGAATGTGCGCATATTCGACAATGAAAACGGTGCTGCGCTCTCGTAGTATTGAATACAACTCTTTGGCCGAGAGATGTTCGAAATCACTGCATTTCCAATTCATGACCGGTTCCTCTAAAGCTGGCATTACGTTCGCCGTTTTATTAGCCGGTGCGCAGTAGACCAACGCCCGGCGCGCATTGACCATTGCACCTTACGCGTACCGATGGCGAGGATCGGTTCGAAACCGAACTCATAGGCAACAGCATGTCGGTTTCTTTAATATTTTTTCGGCGCGAGAGCGGCCGTCGCTACTGTTCGCTCTCGTCATGGAGCAGTGACGCATGCATCCATGCATCGCGCACTCGCTCATCGGCAGGTCTCGCTGATGCGACATTTTCACGCCCTCACCGGCTGCGAATCCGGTTTTACGCGGCGCCATCCACGTCGCTAGATGCCGCATCACGAATCGCCAATCAGTAGGTATCACAAGGCCTATTGCCTCCCGGACGGTGCGAGTCACCACTTCGATTTCGTAGTGCGATAAGCGCTCGGTCCCACAACGATTCATATCCGCAACGTTTTTGCTAAGAGGTGCGCCGCATTTCGCGCATCAAGGCGTAACCCTTTCAACACAGGGGATGCGCAGCCGTGGCACGGATGTCGCTCTATGCATAAGGTCTCATCGAGCAACGCGTCGGGTACAAGGCTCGTTGCAACACCGAGCGGTCGCTTTGCGGGAGCCGGATAACAGGGGGTAGCAAAAATGTCGAACGTATCAAGATTGAACGTACCAGCGGAGCTGCACCACAACCATCTATTGGGTGCGTTGCCACCGACGGAGCTTCGCCGGCTTGCTCCCCATCTTCGTCTTGTGCACTTGCAAGCGGGGCAGTTGCTTTCCGATGCGGGTGAACCGATCAAAGCGTTGTACTTCCCGACGACAGCGGTGTTGTCGCTGCGCTGCTTGATGGAAGACGGCGCTAGCGTGGAGGTCTCCGCGATCAGTCGTGAAGGTGTCGCCGGCGTACCCGTTCTGACCGGTGGTCATGCAATGCCAAGCCGTATCGAAGTTTCCACGCAAGGATACGGATACGCAGTAGACGCGCACCATTTCAAAAGCGAATTCGCACGCTCGGACGCCATCAATAGCCTAATGCTGCTGTATATCCAGGCGCTGATGACGCAGATCGCGCAAAGCGCGCTTTGTAATCGGCGTCACTCCGTCGATGAGCAGCTATGTCGTTGGTTACTCTCGGCGCAAGACCGTATGCAGGCCGGCGCAGAGGTGACCGAACTGGTGACGACGCAGCAGATGATTGCGGACAGATTGGGTGTGCGCCGTGAGGGGGTAACCGAAGCGGCCGGGAAACTCGAGTCTGCGGGACTCATTCTTCGCCATCGCGGCCGCATAACGATAACAGATCGTGACGGTCTGGAAGACCGTACCTGCGAGTGCTACAGCATCATCAAGGGCGAGTTCCAGCGCCTGTTGCCAGCGCGCGCCGAAGAAAAATCCACACGCATCCGTGACACCGGGCGCGCGGTCATTTCGTCCAAGGGCTTGCATGCGCCGGCGCGCGCGCTGACTTGGTAGGCATATCGACGGAGAACGCACGATGTTGAAACTGGGAATTTCCGCGAGGGTATTGGACGTCGCGCTGGTGGCGGCCGCTGCGCTTCTTGCTCACAGGCTTCGTTTCGGTGCGGGTGTCTATCTGGCCGACACGGAGCAACTGATGATTGCGTTTTACTGCACGCTGGTCTTGCTGCTGTTCCCTGGCTTCGGCCTTTACAGGTCATGGCGTGGCATGCCAGTTTCGCAATTGCTTTGGCGTGTGCTGGGCGCATGGTGCGTGGTGACCGCAATCGGTTTGCTGTTCGCTTTCACACTGCATCGCACCGATGCCATTTCGCGCTTGTGGCTCGGTTTGGCCACGCTGATTGCCGGGGCATTTCTGATCATGGAGAAAGCGCTCGTGCTTTTCACCTTGCGCAAATTGCGCAGCAGGGGCATCAACGAGAAGGCTATCGTTATCGTCGGGCCGGAAAGCTATAGCCGCATGGTCCTGAACCAAATCCACAGCGCGGCTCAAGCGGGTTTTCGCCCCCGCTGCCTGTTCGATGAAAGCGCCGCAGAAGGGCACCGAGTGTGCGGCCTCGAAGTGATGAACCGGTTCGACGAATTGGTGACACGAGTGCGGCGTCGAAACATCGACGAGATCTGGCTGGCGTTGCCGCTGTCGGAAGAGCACACGATCCAGCGGTTCGTGCGCGAGTTCCGTCACGATTTCGTCGATCTGCGCTTCTTGCCCGATGTGCGCAGCGTATCGCTGTTTACGCAAAGCGTTGCGGAAGTCGTGGGCATGCCGGCCATCAACCTGACGGCCAGCCCGATCAGCGAGCCGGAACTGTGGCCCAAGCTGGTGTTCGACCGGGTCTTCGCCGCGCTGGTGCTGATCCCGATGCTGCCTTTGCTGCTGGTGCTTAGCCTGCTCGTCAAGCTGTCGTCGCCGGGGCCCGTGCTGTTCATGCAGAAGCGCAAAGGCGTCGACGGCCGCCAGTTTTCTATTTTCAAATTCCGCACCATGAAACTTCATGCGGACAAGCCGGGCGAACTTGCCCAGGCCTCTCGCCACGACCGCCGGATAACCCGAATCGGCGCATTCCTGCGCCGTACCAGCCTCGACGAGTTGCCGCAGTTCGTCAATGTGTTGCTGGGTCAGATGTCGGTGGTGGGGCCGCGTCCACACGCGATCGAGCATGACAATTTGTACAAGGATCTGGTGGACGGCTACATGTACCGCTACCGGATCAAACCCGGCATCACGGGGTGGGCGCAAGTCAACGGCTATCGCGGCGAAACACGCAAAGTCGAAAAAATGGAGGCTCGCGTCAAGTTCGATTTGTTCTATATCCAGAACTGGAGTTTCTGGTTCGACATAAAAATTATCTTCATCACCATCTTCAAGGGCTTTGGCGGACGAAACGCGTTCTGAGCCGACCAGACATCACGAAGGCCAGCGCGCTCGGCATCGGTATGCCGAGCGCAGCATTGGCCATTCCAAGGAAAAAGCGACTATGCCTATCAGAACCGCGACAAGCCTATGCGTATGTTTATCCCTTGCCGCGTTCGCGGGCTGCACGCTCGCGCCGGGGCCGCATCTGGATGCATCGCGCATGCACGACGACTTGAGTGCGAAGACGAGTACCGAGGTCTACCCCGTGACCTTGATCACCCCGGAACTGATCGCCACTCAGTTGCACGACCAAACGCGGCGGCCCACACCGCCGGTGATCTCCACGGCTGCGCGTGATAGCGACTATCACGTGGGCATTGACGATATCGTGGGCATCTCCATTTGGAATCACCCCGAACTCACGGCGGGGGGCGCCGCTACGGCCGCACTGCCGAGCGCGGGCAGCGCGGTGTCCGGCAACGCCGGGGGCCAGGAAATTGCACCCGGCGGTCAACGGGTCGGCACCGACGGCACGATCTTCTTCCCATCACTGGGACGCGTGCAGGTCGCGGGCAAGACTACGGCGGAAATTGGTGCGATGCTGGCCCGGAGCTTGTCGCGCACCGTGGTCAATCCGCAGTTGGAAGTCCACGTGCTGCAATACCGTAGCCAGCAAATACAAGTGACCGGGGATCTGAAAGATCCCGGTTCGATGCCGATCACCGATGCACCTCTGAAGGTGGTCGATGCCATCGCGCGTTCGGGCGGCGCACTGGCCGATGCCGATTTGCAGCGCGTGCAGCTTACGCGCGGCGGCAAGACCACGTTGCTCGATATACAGGCCGCGCTCGACAAGGGCGCAGTGGATCAGAACGTGGTGCTGCAAAACGGCGACATCCTCAACGTTCCCGATCATACCCAGACCCGCGTATTCGTACTGGGTGAGATCCTCAAGCCGCAAAGCCTATTCATGAACAAGGGCCGCCTTACGCTGGCCGATGCGATTGCGAACGCCGGCAGTATCGACACGGGTAGCGCCAATCCCCGCCAAATACTGGTGATCCGGCGCTCGGCGGCCGATCCGACCAAGCCATCGCTGTACCGGCTGGACATGTCCCAGGTCGACGCCATCATGCTGGCGACGCAGTTCCAGTTGCAGCCACTGGATGTCGTTTATGTCGGAACCTCGGGTATGGCTCACTTCAACCGCGCGTTGGACCAGTTGCTGCCGACTGCGGAAAGCCTGTATCTGCTCAATTCTCTCCGACCGTGAACCGGCCGCTCAACATGGCGGGTTCTTCTTCGGCAATCGATCTGCGAGGTACATCAATTTGAATACTTCTCCTATGAGTCCGGCTTTCCCCCGTGTGGTCACAGCGGGGGAACGACAGCCCAGTGCCGGGGATATCGTGCGTCTGATGCGCGCCCACATCGGGCAGGTGCTCGGGATTGCCGCGTGTATTGCGGCATTGGCGGTCGCGTACGCGTTTCTGGCCACGCCGATTTACTCGTCCGATGTGCTGGTCCGTGTCGATCCGCCCGAACCCAATGCGTTTGGCGTGGCCCCGCAGGGTCAAATATTGACCCAGGCGGTGCAGCCTCCAACCCAGGCGGAAATCGCGATCATGCAAAGCCGCTCGGTGATCGAGCCGGTAATCCAACAGTACAAGTTCGGCGTGCTCGCCGTGCCCCACGCGGTGCCGGTGCTAGGCGCCCTGACCAAGTTGTTCGCCAAGCCGGGGGTGCCGATTTGGCCCAGCCTGCGTCTTGACCCGGGGTTGGGCATCGACCTCGATTCGTATGCGTGGGGCGGTGAACAGATCGATGTCGCGTCGCTCACGGTACCGGCGCAACTGGAAGACAAGAAACTCGATTTGAAAGCGCTGGACAACGGCCACTATCAGTTATTCGACGCGGCTGGCCGTCTTTTACTCAGCGGCACAGTCGGGCAGCCCGCTCAAGGCAATGGCGTGTCGATGCTGGTGCAGGGTCTGGTCGCACGGCCTGGCACCCGCTTCGACGTGAGCGGTTCCAACGAGGTCAATACGATCCACCGATTCCAGGGCGGTCTGACCGTGTCGGACGACGGCAAGGATACCGGGGTGGTACGCATCACATTCAGCAACCGCGACCCCGTGGTTGCCACCGGCGTTGCCAATGCGATCGCGCAGAGCTACATCGCGGCATCGATCGAAAGCCATCAAGGCACCGACGGCAAGACGCTGGCTTTCATCCAGCAGGAGTTGCCGCGCTTGCGTAACGATCTCCAGCAAGCCGAGACCGATCTGACTCAGTTCCGGACGTCGTCGGGATCGATGGAGCCTGTGGCGGAAGCGCAATCGTATCTGCAAGGCGGTATCGATTTCCAGCGGCAGATCGCTTTGCTGCAAATCCAGCGTACCCAACTGCTGCAGAACTTCACGCCCGATAGCACTCAAGTGCACAACGTCGACCAGCAACTGGGGCAGCTCAATGCCTACAAGCAGAAATTCGACGCGCGCTTCAGCAGCATGCCGGCGTCGGAGCGAGAGAATGCCGATCTTACGCGTCGAGCGAAAGTCGCGGAAGCGATTTACACGTCGATGGTGAACAAGGCCGAGGAGCTATCGGTGCGACGCGCCGGCACGACCGGGAACGCGCATATCGTCGATCAGGCGGTGCGTCCGTCGCTGCCGATCAAACCGAACCGGATCCTGGTGATCGGCGGTGGGATCGGACTTGGGTTGCTCCTCGCAATCGCGTATGTGTTTGTGCGCTACCAAGTGTTCGGAAGAGTGACAGACCCGATGTACATCGAGCAATACTTGAGCGTGCCGCTGTTCGGCGCTCTGGGCTTCAGCCGTGCTCAAGCGGGCCTTGAGATGTCGGCGGAGCCGCTGCGGTCGACGCAGCCGGAAAGCCGCGTTGAATGGAATCAAAGCGGGAATCAAAGCGGAATTCAAAGCAGGAGCCAGAGCGGCAGTCGGAGCGCAAACCCGAGCGGGAACCCGGGCGGGAACCCGGGCGGAACCGACAGCGCCAGCGACGAAGTGCCGATGCGCCCCGGCTGGGGTGCCCGCATCGGGGTTGCCAAGACGATGAATCTCACCGCGTCGCTACCGCCTAGCGCGCATCGCCTGCTCGCCCGCAGTTTTCCGCATGATGCAGCGATGGAGTCGTTGCGCCGCGTACGTACCGCGTTGCGCTTCGAGATGGTTCATGCGCCCAACAAGATCGTCGCGTTCACGGGGCCGACTGCGGCAACCGGCAAGAGTTTTATCGCGGCCAATTTGGCCGTGTTGCAGGCACAGACAGGAGCGCGCGTATTGCTCATCGATGCCGACATGCGTTGTGGTCGTCTCGCGTCTTTCTTCAGGCAGTTCAATGCGGGAGGCCTCGCCGACGTGCTACGCGGCAGCCTGCCAGTGCGCAGCGCGATCCGCTCGGTCGGTATCGCGAACCTGTCGTTCATGGCCTGCGGCGCCTACCCGGCCAACCCTTCCGAATTGTTGATGACGCGCACGTTCAGCCAACTACTGAGTGAGTTCGATGCACAGTTCGACATGGTGATCGTGGACACGCCGCCGTTCCTGCCGGTCACCGATGCTGCCATTGTCACACCGCAGGCGGGAGCGACCCTGCTCGTGCTCGGCTCCGACATGCAGAGCAAGAAGCAAGTGGAAGACACCGTGAAAGGGCTGGACCGCACGGGAGCCCACCTGGTCGGTGCGGTTTTCAATGCGATGCCGACGCGGCAGGGAGCGGGACCGTATGGCCATGATCTCAATACCCGCTACGTGTACGAACCGCGTGTCGACGCTGCGAGCGCCGCTTAAAACTGGGAACCGCAGCGGTATCGGGTCGGTGCAAGGCGTTTGCGCGAGCGGGCGTGACTGCACTGGCGCAATCCGTATTCATGAAAGGAGAGCGCACGATGGGATTCGTCATCAATGGCAAATTTACCGCGCAACGCATCACTGGGGTGCAGCGTGTCGCAAGCGAGTTGACGCGCGCGTTGGCCGAGCGCGCGATGCGGCACGGCAACCTCGCGCTGGTGGTGCCCAGGAACGCCCGGCCAGCGCAATCCGAGCTCGAGCGGCGTCAAGTCAGCGGCGGCATTATAGGCCGTCTCACAGGCAATCTCTGGGAGCAAATCGCGTTGCCGCTATCGACACGCGCGCAGACGCTCGTCAGTTTGTGCAATACCGGACCCCTATTCAAAAGACGTCACGTCGTGATGATCCATGACATGGCGATCTACGACACGGCTGCGGCGTTCACTCGAAAATTCCGTCTGTGGTATCGCCTGGTATTTTCGCTGCTGCGTCGCAATTCACTGCACTTGCTTACGGTTTCAGAATTTTCGCGGCAACGCATGATTCATCACCTGCATGTGCCGGCGTCGCGGATTTCCGTTATCCGCCCGGCCGTGGACCACCTGGAACACATTGTCAGTGATGACGGCGTGCTCGCGCGGCATGCCCTGCTGCCGCAACGGTATTGTCTGATGGTCGGTAGTCTGGATCCGCGCAAAAACCTGACGCGATGCCTGGCGGCGATCGAGCAGCTCGCCTACCCGCCCGACTTCAAATTCGTTCTGGCCGGAGGGAGCAACGCCCGCGTCTTCGAGGCCGTGACAGGGCCGCAATCGCAGGCCTCCCGACAAGTGATACGAACGGGTTTTGTCACCGATGGCGAATTGAAGGCGCTTTACGAAAACGCCATGTGTTTTGTGTTCCCTTCGCTCTATGAAGGATTTGGACTGCCGCCGCTCGAGGCGATGTACTGCGGTTGTCCGGTGATCGCGTCGCGGCAGGCATCGTTGCCTGAAGTGTGCGGCGATGCGGCGTTGTATTGCGATGCAGCCTCGATCGACGACATCGCGCAGAAAATCGAGCTGATGCTGGGCTCTCCAGAGTTGCGTGAGAGGCACCGGCAACTTGGGTTGAAACGCGCGCACGCGCACGGTTGGCGCGAGGCAGCAGATCAATTGTCCGACGCGTTGGCGCACATTGAAGCGTCAGATGCCGGTCTGGCTTCCGATACGTAATAACTCATTTCAGGCGGAATTTGTGGCGTACATATCGCTCATCGCATTGCTGTTTTCGGTCACGAACTTCGTGCCGCTGAGTGCCATCGGTTTCATTCCGATTGTGCTGGGCGTGTGGCGGTTTTTTGGCCGGACCTATCCGGCCTTCGTGGTGGCACTGGCGGCGTTCGCGCTCTATGCACTGGTGTCGACGCTGCTCTATGATCCGGCGTCGTTGGGTAATTTCGAGTTCTACCGACGCGACGGAAATTTCTTTATCGCCTATGCGCCCATACTCGCTGGCTGTGTCTATGCGCACAGATGGGATTTGAACAAGCTGCTGAGGCGTTTCTTCATCTTCGCCGTGGCAGCGAACATTCCTGTTTACGCGGTATATCTCGCACATGCCGGCCTATTGTCCATCTTCACGCATCCCGACGAATCGTTCGGTAGTTATTTCGTCGCCCGCAATGCTGCCGGCGGCTTCCTGGCGATTCTGTTTTGCCTGGGAATCGCATGTTATCTGACGCGGCGTGGCACGCTGCTCACGGGCATGCTGATGCTTAACGGCATGATGCTGTTTTCGACATACAGCCGCGGGTCGATGCTTGGATTGCTGGTCGTCGTGCCCTATCTGTTTGTGCGCCGCAGTTGGGCGCGTCCGGTGCTAGCCACCTTGATCGTGGGCCTCATTGGCGTGTCGCTGTTTATCGCGATCAGTCACACCCACTCGTCGATCAACTATCTGGGTTACCGCTTCGACATATCCAACCCGGACGAAAAGGTCGCGAACCTGGATATCCGCTACGAGTGGCTTTGGCCGCGGGCGCTCGAATATTTCAAACTCAGTCCCATCGTGGGGATGGGCTTCGGATCGTTCGACGACCAGATCTCGTCAGTGGTCAATTACTTTGGGGTGTACGCGCAACCGGTCGGCGTGACCATCATGCACAGCGATTCGCATGCGCATAATTCCTTCCTGAATATTCTGGCCGAGCTGGGTGTCGTGGGACTGTTCCTGATGATGCGCTTTTACTGGGAACTCATGATGTGGGCGATCAAAGGCGCCAAGGCGTCGGCCAGCGACGCCTACACCGATTACACCGGCTTTGTTTTTGTCGAGCTGTCTGCGGTATGCCTGCTGGTTATGTCGGTATCGGAACATCGGCTTACCACGCCTTCGAATGTCCTATTGCCGGCTCTGGCGATTTCCTTGCTGCTAGCCTCGCGCTTGCGGACCGCTACCGTTACCTCCGGTCTCGGTCGGTCGCTTGTGCGCGCCGGGTTCACTGGCTTAAGGGGTGGCCCGCAGACAGGGCCGAATATGGCGCCGCCGACGGGGCCACAGACGGGGCCGCATACGCCACCGCGCACCGTACCGATTCACGGCAGCGGTGTGACCACCAGGTAGCCGAGATGGCTCGCCAGGGGCTTGCCATCGGAGTTGCTACCTGCGCCCGGTGCATCGAAGGCAAGCGACAGGCGCGTGCCTTGCCACGATACCTCGAGCTTCGCATCGGGCACCGGCGTGCCGCTGACCGCATCGATGTAAGTCAGCTTGACGTGTCCCGAAGCGGGCGCTGGCAGATCGTCGACTTCGAGCGAGCGATGGCCTTGCTGTGCATGAACCTGAAACACAATATTTTCATCCGCATACAGCGCCTTGCCCGATGCGCCGTCGCTAAATCGTATCGGGTGGTGAAACGGCGCGAGTACGCCTGACACGTTTTGCCTGAGCGCGATCAACGCGCGTCCCGATGGGTTATAGGTTCGAGGCGACCCGCGGTGCGTGAGCCGATACGCTTCGAGCCCGTCCCAGTGATAGATCAGCGAGAGGTATTTATCGGGATCGTTCCACTGGTGATCCAAGGCCCATACCGCAAGGCTGAAGTAATAGTCAGGCAAGTACTGCGGATTGCGCATATACGTATCACCGATTTCGGTCTGCCACACGCCGCGTACCTTGCCCGTCGCGACATAGCGCTGGTAGAGCCGATCGAGGTCGCCGATGCCGAGATAGTGCACATCGAGGTAATCGACATAGTCGAGCATGCGTGCATGCTCGCTGGGGCTCTCGTATTCCAGCCACTTGATGTAGTTGTCCATACCGCCTTGGTCGGGCCATCCGCCATACACCACATAGGCGTGGTACTTATGAATGATGCGTGCCGCCGGAATATGGATCAGGTTGACGTAGTCCTGCATGGCGTTGGCATAGACCTGCGCGTGTTGCGGATCACCGTGCGGATTGTCCGGTGACGGCCCATGCCAGAAGGTCGCCTGCGGTGAGCCGCCCGATAATGGGCCGGCCGCTTCATTCCAAATCTGGAAATACTTCACGTTGTAGGGTGGCGCCGAATACTTCTTCACCACGGCTTCCACATATTCCTGCCAATAATGCTCGTTCTTCGGCGCCGAGTTACTGTCGCCCGGAACCATGCCGTTCCAGGCCGGCGTATAGCCCAGGAAGATCAACGATTTGATGCCGTGCCGATTGTTGTTCAAGATGATCGAGGGGAGCGCCGTGTTATAGCCGGGTCCGGTCTTGTCGATATCGAGCGCACTGGCGGGCGAGTCTGCACGGCCTGGGCCGACTGAATCGCGGCCCCAGGTCAAGCCCATGTTTTTCCAGACCAGGAAGTCATTCGCCGAGCTCGGCCAACCGTTGGCGCCGATCAGTTCGGTGATCCTTGGCGGTTCGGGCCGCGGTTGGATCCGCGAGGGCGCGGTGTTCGGCACGGCATCGGCCGAGTAAGCGGTCTGCGGAAAACTCATGCTTGCACTCGCGGCGAGCATTGCGCAGGCGCCAAGGTATTGCGTCCGCGATAGCGGCCGTTTGCGCTGCATCATGGAGATAGCCTTGTCTGAGATGTAGAGAGCGGTATGCCGCTCAGTGCGAGGGCGGCGCGCGGTCGTGAACGGACGCGATTGCCAGGCGCGCGCGTGGCTTCATCTCGCGGCCAAGAATGCGCTTCACCGTACGCTTGACGAGAAACACGCTTCGATCGAGATGCACGCCCCAGGCAAAATTTCCCAACGCGCGGCGCGGCGCGGCGTCGCTATGTTGCGTGAGGAAATCCTGGTGCTGTTTTGCCAGGGCGCCAACGATCTGCAGGGCGGCCGGAAATACGGCGGCATCCACGCGCGCCGCTTGCGAACAGGTATGCAGGAACATCTTGTGGAATAGGCTCAACCAATACTCCCCCTGCGCAGTACCGCAACGCGCGAGCGCTTCCGCGGCATTCATGGCGAGATCGCGCACCGTATTCAGTGTTGCCACATGGGTGATGCTGCCGCCGCGGCGGCGATAGCGATATAACCGATGCTCCAGCCGATGCAGCGAGCTGGCACGCAAATAGAGTTGGGGAAGTATGGCGTTGTCTTCGTAGTGGCGCCCGAGCGGGAAGCGCACGTCATGCCAAAGCGTGCTGCGATAAACCCGTGCCCACACGAACGCTTGATAGGTTTCGACGAATTCGGATAACGCGGCTGTGTCGACGTTGCGCGATCCTGTTGCGTCGACGGGGACCAGCGTTACCGTATCGACCGGGTGGCCGGCGTCGCTTACCACGTCGATATTGAATTCGACGATGTCGGCTCGACCCGCGAGCAGAACCGGCATTATCTGCTCGAAGAAGTCAGGAGCCCACATGTCGTCGCCGTCGAGAAAAGCGAGGTAACGCGAACGGGTCTCGTCAATGCCTCGATTGCGCGTGGCGCTTACTCCCGCATTGTCTTGCGATATCACCCTGACATGGTGCCCTGGGTGGTCGCGCAGGGTGGCTTCGATTTGTGCCGCGGTGCTGTCGGTGGAACCGTCATTGACCACGATCACGGCTATGTCTTCGCTGAAGCGTTGTTGCAAGACCGACTCGAGACAATCGCGTATGTAATGTTCGAGGTTATAGACGGAGATAACGACCGTCAGCAAGCGGTCGCCGGATTCCTGCGCAGCTGTCGTCATGGGTTGGCTCCTGGCGCGGTGGCATAGGCGCGGTGTGCACCCTGCCGAACTATCGTACGCGTGGCGAGCTCGCATGGCTGTGCGAAATCACACACGTCGCGGACACATCGCACGCACATCCCACGCAGGCACACACACAGGGCTGTGCAGGATCACACACCGCGCGCACACGTTACGCGTATCCCGGGCCGTTCAAGCGGGCTTGCGCTTGAAGAGTTCCACGCCCTGCAGCGACAGCGTGTAAGCCATGGCGACCACGATCATCGTTTCGGTCGCCAACACGGTGGCGGCGGCGCCTGTCGCACCAAACAGTTTGGCCAGCAGCGCCAGCAAAACGAAATTGAATACGCCGGACGCCATCAAGATTCGGCTGAACGGCACTTTGAGTCCGAGCGGTAACATGGTCTGCACGCCGAACACGTCGGTCATTCCGGCCATGAACGGCACGAATGCCATCCAGCGCAGCACGTCCACCGTGGGCGCGAATTGCTGCCCGTAGAGTAGGTGCACCGCAAACGGCGCAGCGAGGAAAATCGCCAGCGACATGAAGAGCACGATGGTCCCTTGCACCATCAGCATTTTGCGCAGGAACGCAAAAGCATCTTCGCGTGCATGGTGCATCAAGTAGCTGATATGCGGATATGCCGCCGTTTTCAACGGGCTGAGCATGCCGAGCGCCGCCCTGATCAGCTTGTCGCCCGCGGCGAAATAACCGGCTGCGACATTGCCGGAAATGAGTGCGAGCACCACGGTGTTGCTCGAAGCATAGAAGTCGGCCACCGCGGTCGCCATGAAAACGCGCCAGCCATCGCGCAAAGCCGCGAAGATCTCGCCTGGCTGGATGCGCACGAATTCGATCTCGCGCCGTACAAACAGATAAATCATCACGCCGATTCCTGACAGCATCGGTACCGCACTGTTCACGGCCATCGCCCACTCCAGATCGCCACGATCGCGCACCAGCAGGAACATCGCCGGGATGCTGAGCGCGCGCCCCGCGAAAACCAGGATGCTGATCGCGCGCAGGTCTTCGACACCCTGGAAATACCAGGTCGGCAGCAGCGAAGCGCCCAGCACCATTCCGTAGCCGATGACGAGTAGTCCGCGATCCTGCGCGAGACGTTGGAACGCGAACGTCAGCAAGAGCAGCACCACGAAGCCGGTCGCCATGATCAGCAACTGAGCGAGGAAAGTCGCCCAGAAGATTTGTGATCGGCGAGTCCGATCATGCCGGTGAATCGCGACTTGGGGCGTAGCCGTCAGGTAGAAGCCGTAATTGGTCAACGTGACGAAGTAGGTGGTGAAAGCCAATGCAAAACTCAAGCGGCCATAACCGTCCGGCGACAAGATACGGGTCAGCCACGGCAGGGTAAGCAGTGGGACCACATAGGTCGAGATTTGCACCGTCATCAATACGGCGAAGTTTTTTCTGACCGAAGCCATTCCGACGATCTCCTGGGGGCGGCTAAGGATTGAACGTTGCGTTCAATGTCGGGTTCGGCATCAGGTGGACGGATGTTGGGCAAGCAATCCATGGCTGCGGCCCAGACAACGCGTCCAATGCAGTCGGGCGCGCTTCGGCTCGAGGCGCACAAGCGCAAGCGCAGCACCCAGCAGAGGGCGAGTCAACGAGCGCGCCTTGAACCAGAGCGGATAGTGGTGTTTGCGCAGCACGTACCCCATACCAGCACCGTAAAAATAAGTACGCTCCAACATCTTGGACGTGATCACCTGTTCGGAAGGCGGGTGGCGAACGAATAGGTCAGGGAGGTAGTTGAGCCGAAAGCCGCCTTTGACGACACGGATCAGATAATCGGTTTCCTCGCCGGAACCATACGGCGTGCCTGCCCCGACGCCCAGTGTTTCATCGAACTCGCCGACCGCTTCGACTGCATGCCTTTTTAAGAAAATGCAGGAGGAAATGCCGCGCCCCCAAACGTTGAATAGGGTAATCGGACCGTCTTTGCGATCGTACCGGGGCCCGGAGTCGCGATCCTTGCTATCGAGCTGGCGGCCTGTGACACCGTCGTAGTCCGAATTCAGCAAGCGCATTACACGAGCCAGCAGATTGGGCGGGTACCAGCAATCGTCATCGGGAAACGCGATGATGTCGCCGTCGCATGATTTCAAGCCGACGTTGCGCGCCTTGGACAAACCCGGCGCGCAGTGCAGATGTTTGATAGCAAGGTTGCCGCCGTGACTAGCCAGCAACGCATCGAGACGGTTGTCGGCGTTCTGGTCGACGATAACGATTTCGAAGTTTTGATAGCTCTGTGCGCGAACTTTCTCGAGAAAAAATTTTAGCTGTTCCGTTCGGCCGAGTGTGGCGAGCAGCAGAGATATCTTGAGGGAAGATTGCATGGGATTAGTCCTTGAACCGTGGTCGGAAGACGGCCCCGTGCTGGCTTACGCACAGGCCTTTCTAGTGCTCGCGGGGTCAGGGTCGCTTTATTGCCGGGCTGGCAAGCCGCCCGATGCGACTGAGCTCAGGCTATCATCGTGTGGTCGGATGATCGGTGCGTGAACACACCCATAAGCACACCCATAAGCACACCCATAAGCACACCCATAAGCACACCCATAAGCACACCCATGAATGCATGCATGCTTCAATGTACTGGCATGGCCGGGATGCTGGGGAGCGCGGCACGTATCCTATGCGTGCGTGTGCAAGAAAAAATATAAGAGATCGCCATTTTTTTCTAACGATTGGCCGCAATGCGACCTAAGATGAACTGGGGCGCGTATGGCGCGCTATTCACCAGATCATTGATAGGCCGATGGCGCAACGACAGCGCGGAATCGGCAATTCTTTTTAAATAAGGAAAATCATGAAGGCGAACTTGCTCACATTGCTGATTGCGTCGTCACTCGCGCTGGCATCGATACCGACGCATGCTCAAGTGGCCGGCGCCCAGCCGCTCGGCATCACCGTGGAAGAATCAGCGGCGATACTGGGAGGGTGGAGTGTCAGGAAGTCCATCATGGACAAACCGGTATTCAATCAAGACGGGGCGCGTGTGGGTGTCATACATGACATCATCGTCGCGCCGGATCGGTCGGTGTCGTACGCGATCATTGCGGCGGACCAGTTCCTGGGCGTTTCGCATCATGACGTCGCGATCCCGATCGAGCAGCTCGATTTCGCCAATGGCCGGCTGGTGCTTGCCGGTGCGACTAAGAGTGCGATCAAGGCGATGCCGGTGTTTCAGTACGCCAAGGTGATGGCTGCGATGCCAAAACCCAGAGCGGAATACGAGCATCATTGATCTGTGCGGGATGCGTTGATACGCTCAGGTAGCGGCGTTCGTACGCGTTGCCACTGTCGCGTAATCCAGCGTTAGTCCATCGGACAATTGCTCGCGTAGCACTTGTTCGATCTGCTGCCATACGCCGTTCGCCTCCCACTCGCGCAGCCGCCGCCAGCAACTGGCGCCGGAGCGAAAGCCGGACGCGTTCGACAGGTCGCGCCAGCGCAAGGAGTGGCGCATCATGTAGACGATGCCGCTGAGCGCTTCACGATCGGAGATGGGCTTGCGGCCACGCGGTGGGTCGAGACGTGTCGAAGCGGCTTCGAGCAACGGTGCGATTGCCGACCATGTCACGTCGCTGATTTGCAGGTCGGCGTCATGAGCGCGGCGTCGATCTGCGGCCGTACCTTGCCGCGAAGGGGCCGGTGCTACCCGGGTGTGAGCTATCGCGCCCGCGGTACCGGTTGCAGCTCCAGCATTTCCGGCACCTCTAGCCCTTCCAGCACCAGCAGCAGTGGCGCCAGCAGCAGCGGCACCGGCAGCACCAACGGCACCAGCCGCACCAGTCGCACCAGTCGCACCAGCCGCACCAGCGGCACTATCCGCACGCCGCAGATTCTTCGGCTGTGCCCCGCGGCCTCGCGACGTCGGCAACGGCGCGCGAAATCCCGCCGCGACGAACGCGATCATCTCATCGAGTGCGCACTGTAGATCGCTTGCATCGCACGATCCGCCCGAGAGGCTTTCGATTCGGCCGGGGTTGCTCAAGGTGTAATACTGCGCACCGAGCAGGAAGTGGAAGCGCCAGAACAGCGCTTGATCCGGCAACCGGGGCAAGGCCCGCCGCAACGCTGCGATGAAGTGGCCGCTCGTTTCGTCGAAATAGCGGCTGATCAATTGCTGCGACAACTCGGCGTTCTCGTGGGCGATGACAGAACGCAAGCGAGTAAAGCGGCGCACGCCCTCGTCGCCGTCGGGCAGCGAGAACGCCGGGCTCAGGAACGCGCGCAGGATGAGTTCTAGGGTTCCGCTGTTGTCTACGCCGGCATCCTGCATGCTGCTATCAAGCAAGCGTAGCCGCGCCGAATTGAGCGCGCCGGCACGTCGCACAAAAATCTCTTCGAGCAGGGCTTCCTTCGAACCAAAATGATAGTGCACAGCGGCCGCGTTCACGCCGCACTCGCGCATGAGCGCGCGCAGCGACACGCCACGATAGCCGTGTTCGGCAAACATTTTTTCCGCGATGGCGATAATCTTGTCGACGGTCGCCGCCTCGGGTTTGCGAATAAGAATACTCATCTCGTCTAGCTAGTGCTCGTGTTGGCGTGGCTTCAATGCGCCAGGATCTTGGACAGGAATTCTTTTGCACGCGCACTCGCGGGCGAGGCGAAAAACGTCTCCGCCTGCGCATCTTCCACTACACGCCCCCGGTCCATGAAGATCACGCGGTCGGCCACGCGCCTGGCGAATCCCATCTCATGGGTGACCACCATCATGGTCATGCCGTCGCGCGCGAGCGCGGTGATCACGTCGAGCACTTCACTGACCATTTCCGGATCGAGCGCAGAGGTCGGTTCATCGAGCAGGATCGCGTCGGGATCGAGCGCCAGCGTGCGCGCGATGGCCACGCGTTGCTGTTGGCCGCCCGAGAGATCCGCGGGCATCTGGTGCGCGCGCTCGGCCAGTCCGACCCGCGTCAGTAGCGCCATCGCACGCGTGCGTGCTTCGTCGCGCGACCGGCGCAGCACATGGATTTGCGCGAGCATCACATTATCGAGCACGCAGAGATGCGGATAGAGTTCGAAGCTCTGGAACACCATGCCGATCTTTGCGCGCAGCTTGGGTAGATTCGTCTGCCGCGCGCCGACTTCCACGCCGGCCACTTTGATGCTGCCCGATTGATAAGGCTCCAGCCCATTCACACATTTGATCAACGTGCTTTTGCCGGAGCCGGACGGCCCGCACACGACCACGACTTCGCCGCGCTTGACGGACAGCGAGCAGTCTTGCAATACGGGTATCGCACCGTACGATTTCGATACATTCTGGATGTCTATCATGTTCTTACCGCAAAACGCGCGTTCAGCCAGCGGCCGAACAACGATACTGCCTGACAAACGATCAGATAGACGATCGCCACGAAGCTGAGGATCGTCGCTGGCTCAAATACCCGCGCGTTGACGAGCAAGGCATTGCCCGTCAACTCCTGCACGCTGATGATCGAGGCCACCGAGGTGAACTTGATCAGCCGCACGTACTGACTGATGATAGGCGGAATGACCGAGCGCACGCCTATCGGCAGCACCACCAGGCGCAGCACTTGCGCCATGGTGAGGCCGCTGGCGAGCGCCGCTTGAATCAGCTTGGGGCTGACCGCCTGCAGCCCGGCACGGATATCCTCGGCCAGGTAGGCGCCGATGAAAACCGAGAACGACAACACGGTCGCCCAGTATGCAGTCGTCGTGTAGCCGAACAGCGCGGGCAGCGCGAAATAGCAGAACAGCAGCACAACCAACAGCGGCGCGCCCTGGATCAGCCCCACATACAGCGCGCAAAACCGCGACGCGAATGGTACACGCAGGTAGCGCACGAGCGCCACGATGGCGCCGATCAGCGTGCCGCACACAATCGAAATCGCCGAGATCTGCAGCGTCGCCAACAAGCCCGCGGCGAGAAAATCGCGGTTCACGAAGATGACGTCATGCATCGCTGAGCTCCCTGGGCGACGGTCTCGAAGAGCGCATCGACGAGCCGAGCAACGCACCCAGCAGCCGGTTGACGATGCTTACCAGCACCAGGTACAGCACGAGCGTCATCGCATAGACTTCAAAAGTCCGGAAGGTCATGCCGTCCAGCGCGCCAGCCTCGTAGGTGATGTCGGCTACCGCGATCACCGAGGCAAGCGACGAGTCCTTGATCAGTTGCGAAAAGACGCTCGCCAGCGATGGCAGGATCCGGCGAAAAACTTGCGGATAGATGACCAGGCGTAGCGTCTGGAACTGCGTGAGGCCGCTGGCCAATGCCGCTTTCGCCTGACCGGCCGGCAGGTTTTCGATACCGGCCCGCACGATCTCGGTAACGTACGCCGATGAATAGATCGACAGCGCGAGCACAGCGCAGGCGAACGCCGGCAACTTGAGCACGGCGAGCGCCATGTACCAGATATACATGTGGATCAAGAGCGGTACGCTGCGTATCAGCTCGACCCAGCCGATGGCCAGCACACGCAACCCGCGCGAGCCGACGGCGCCGCACGTACCGATGACGATGCCTAGCACCGTCGCCAGCACCAGCGAGATGGACGCCAGCTCGACCGTGGTTACGAAGCCGCTGACGATCAGGTCGCGGTGCAGCCACAGCGCACTCCAATCGAACGAATAGTTCACCTGCTGTCCATCCTTAATTATCCGCACCTACCGGCGTGGTCGGCTGGAACCCGAACCACTTCACGTAGAGCTTCTGGTATTCACCGCTCTTCCAGGCATCGTTCAATGCGGCATTCACCTGTGTCAGCAATGCGGTATTGCCCTTGCGTACGCCGATGCCGAACGGCTCCGAGCTGAATGGCTGGCCCACGATCTTGAACTTCGGGTTGTTCTTCATGAAGCCGCGCAAGATGTATTCGCTGCCGGTCAACGCATCCGCGCGACCCTGGGCGAGCGCCAGCCACGCGCTGTCATAGTCCTTGAAACTCATGACCTGTGCACCGGGCGCTACCTTGGCAATGGTCTGTTCGAGCGTGGTGCCCTGCTGCACGGTGACGCGCTTGCCCTGCAGATCCTGGGGGCCTTTGATCGCGCTGTCGCTGGCGACCAGGAGCGATTGATGACCGACGTAATAGGTGATGCTGAAATCGATCACCTTGGCGCGCTCGGGGGTACGGGTCATCGAGGCGGCGACCAGATCGACGTTGCCGCTGACGAGCAGCGGTATGCGCGTGGGCGAGGTCACTTTGACGAACTCGACCGGCACGCCCAGATGTTTTGCGACGAGGCGCACGATGTCGAGATCGAAACCGGTGGGCTGATTCTGGTCGTCGAGGTAACCGAACGGCGGCGTGTCGAATTTCACGCCCGCGAGCAACTTGCCGCGCTGCTTGATGGCGGCTACGCCGTCCTGCGATGCTTGTGCGTGGGCCGCGGGCGCTGCCACCATCAGCATCGCCAGGGTCATCATCAAGATGCGCGCGGCTGTGCGCAGCACATGTTTGCAATTCATCGCCTTCCCCATTGAGAAACGAATCAAGTCAGTAGACTGGCTGACCGAACCAGATAAACGAAATCAACGAATCGAGTGCTGCTGATCGGACAATGCGTAGAGGCTGGACTAAGCGCCGAGGCCGAATTACGCACCGAGGCCGGACTACGCGCCGAGGCCGAATCTTGCGATTCGTTCGAGTGCTTCGTCGATATCCGCGTCGCTGGCAGTGACAGACAGACGCAGATGGCCGGCACCCGCCGCACCGAATGCGCTGCCGGGCAGCGACGAGACGTCGAGCTTGTCGAGCCAGGCGGTAGCGAGCGCGCTGTCGTCGGCGGCCACGTGCGGAAAGAGATAGAAACTGGCGCGCGGCGCCGTGCACTCGATGCCGTCGATCTTGTTGAGGTGTTCAGCTACGCGCAGTTGCTTGGTGCGAAAGCGCTCGCGATACACGGGCACCAATTCGTCATATAGCCCGAGCGCTTCGAGTCCAGCGGCCTGTACGAAGCCGGGCACGCAATAGATCGAATGCTGGACGAAGCGCAGGATAGTCTTCGCCAGCCCCGGCGGCGTCGCCAGATAACCCAAGCGCCAGCCTGTCATGCCGAATGTCTTCGAGAAACTGTCGACCACGAAGGTGCGCGCCTGGCCAGCAGGGGTCGCCTGCGGGTAGGCGAATGGACCCTCGTGCAGCAAGTCGGAATACACCTGATCGAACACGAGCACGAGGTTATGCCGCTCGGCCAGCGCCAGCACCGCGTCGATCTCGTCTTGCGGCAAGACGCGGCCGCTAGGGTTGACGGGTGAATTCAGGATGATGGCCTTGGTGCGCGGCGTGATCGCACGCTCGATCATCGCGCTGTCGACCCGATCGAGCATCGGCAGGATCACGGGCGTGCCGCCGCACAGCTTGACGCACGGCCCGTAACTGACCCAGCCCGGCTCCGGGACGATGACTTCGTCGCCCGGTGCCACGGTTCCCATCAGGGCGGTGAGCAGTGCAAACTTGCCGCCTGGGGTGACGAGGATGTCCGCGGCTTCATAGGTCGCGCCGCAACGGCGCTGCTCGCGCTCGGCGATCGCCTCGCGCAGTGCAGGCATGCCGGCTGCGGGACCGTAGCGCGTATCGCCCGCGCGCATTGCGCGCTCGGCCGCATCGATGATACGGCTGTCGGTTTCTATATTCGGGTCGCCGCTGGACAGGCTCAGTATGTTGCGGCCGGCGGCGCGCGCGGCGCGCAGGCGCTCAGTCATTTCGACCGTGGCCGACGGTTTCAATTCGGCGACACGTGCCGTGAGGAAAGGAGAAAGAGCCATCGATTCGTCTCTGTTCAGCGGTTAAAATTAACTGCAAAGAGAAGCAAAATAAAATGCGAAAGCTAAATCAAATGCGCTGAATCAAATAGAAACCGATGCAATCAAGTGATTGCATCGCTTGCAACAATATCAAGTCGGATAGGTAAACTCAAGCCCGCCAAAATAACTTTTCCGGGCGGCGCTCTTGCGCATCACTTGTTTGATTTCTAGCGGGAAGATGCAAATCCCGCCCAGCATGTGGGCGGGGCTTCGGCGGCTCCGGGGCTGCGGGGCTGCGGGGCTGCGGGGCCTCCGGGGTCTGCGGAAAAAGGCGGGGTCCTAACGATTGAAGAGCGCGATCACTCGCGCCGATATGCTTCTGATCAGTTCGGTGCCGTCTCCTGGCTAAACGCCGCCACCTCGCGCACCAAGCTTTGCGCGGCCAGCTTGACCAACGCACCGCCTTTTTCTGGTGTCGCTTGGCCTGGGTTCGAGCCCATGCGTCCATCCGGGAAGCGAGCCCGGAAGTCGCGGGCTTCGCGGATCGGGCCTGACGGGGCGATCTCCGGCGCGTAATTGGCCGACTTGATCGCGTTTGGAAAGGCCCATTGGGTGATGGCGATCTCAGACGGCGTGGCGTGTATGCCGTGACCGGTCGGAAATTGCTCGCGCACCAGTGCCTCGACGCCTTCGAGGTCCCACCAATTGCACAACTTCAACGCGAATCCCGCACGGCGTTTGGCAAAGCTCGCCTCGGCATAGATCTCTGAGAAAGCCGCGTCAATCGACGCGACGTTACCGCCGTGGCCGTTGAGGAATAGAATTTTCTGGAACCCGTGGGCGGCCAACGAACGCGTCCAGTCGCCAATGGCAGCCATGAAAGTCGAGGGGCGCAGCGAGATCGTCCCGGGAAAGCCCAGATGGTGTTGCGCCATGCCGATATTGAAGGTCGGGGCAATCAGGATGTCGGCGGTTTCCTGCGCTTCTTCCGCGATGATCTGTGGGCACAGCCAATCGGTGCCTAGCAGGCCGGTCGGGCCGTGCTGTTCGTTTGATCCGATCGGAACGACAATGGTGCGGCTGCGTTCCAGGAATTGCTCGGTTTCGGCCCAGGTTGATAGGTGTAAAAGCATTGGGGTTCTCGGTGCTGCCGGCTCCTATCGGAACGCGGCCTAGTAAATTGCCGCCGGCTCTCGTCGGCCGGCATCGCCCCGGGCGACAGACGCCGAGGCTCTTTATTCAAATTCGATCGGTCCTGCGACCCGTCTTTAGCTGTGGTCGTAGATGGTGGTGTCCAGGCGGGCGAGTTCGCCGCTCTTTTCCGCGGCGACCAATTCTTGGCGAACCTCGGCCCGCGTTTTCTGCTGCACGTGCGCTTGAAGTGCGGCTTGATCCGCAGTGGCTGCGAACGTGGGAGCTGCGATCAGGGTGCTACCGAGTACGGCGGCGGTGGACATCAGCAGGGTGGCGAAAAGTGCGCGTTTCATGGTGTTTCTCCAGTCATTAATGAGGGAGGCGGCGCGGTTGAAGCCAGTAAGTGGAAGCGCCGTCGACAGAAACAATGGTATTTCCTGGACCGTCAAAGACAAAGGGCGCTTCGGGAAAATGATTACTTCACTTTCCGTGGCTAATGCGGCGCAAACATCCATGGAACCGATTGAAAGGGGCTATCAGCGTTTCAGAAAATAGAAGAATGAGGGCGTGACTAAATCGGTCTGTCAGCTCTTGCGGGGATTAGTCCCTCGCCGCGCTTCATTGCGACGCGATTTTCGTCGCTGGGACTGCGGACGATCGAGCTTGCTGATGAGTGGGCGCCGTATAACGTGAAGATTTGTGTGCGTAATCGCGAGGATCTCACGCCTTCGGCTGCGGTGCTGCTTGAGTGTTTGCTTGCGGATGTGCGGTAGGTACCTCAGCGCGGATCGGCCCAGTTGCCATCGCTTCGTCGTCATGTTTTTCCGGGTCGAACCGCTCTAGTCTTTCGGCTAGTGTCGGCTTGCGCGGACCGATCAGTTCCATGGCCAATCCGACTTCCTGTGTCGATATTTCAACCTCTTGGCCGACCTTGTATCGGACCGTGCCAGCGACGGTAGCCGGAAGACGCGCGGCGAGGGTGTTGCCTCGCTCCTTAAGCCTGGGGGTTGCGGTTTTTGCCATGATGCGACCTTTTGTTTGCGTTTAACCAGCTTTCATTGCTGATGTCATTTCAAGTGTCGCGGCGAGACGGACGCAATGATGTTTCCGTTTGGGCCGCCCGAGCCAGAACGCGGGGGTTACGAAACCTTATTTTCGCTGAACCGCCCTTCCCAAAAAAATAACGACTTAACATATTCGACTGGGTGATTTGTTCACTTGGCTGACGAGCCGGTACGCAAACCCAGATCGTCAAGCATCTCGGTGGCTCTTGTACCAAACATGCTGGATATCGCCGGGAGGAATTTCGATTGTACAAGAGACAACACGTGGTTCTTTGTTTAATTAGCAATACTAAAAATTTGGAATGTCGACATGGGAATTTATTACAGTGCGGTGGAAGGCGATCCACTTGATAGCGGCGGCAACGGCTGTGTGATTGAAGGTGCGTCAAACTTCACAATTGAAGGCGAAGACGGGCGGAGCCGGAATCAAGCCTTCATCGGCCATAAAGCGTATTGCGACGCGTGCAAAAGTGTGGGGCCCATCGTAGCTGCGCCGGGTTCGCCCGACATGCTGCGCATGCATGACTCGGAGCTTGGGCAACGAGAAGCACTGGGTGGCGACCTTGTGCTCTGCAAATGCGAGCGACGCCCTCGCATTATTGCTGTCCATGGACGAAGCTGCAGAATCGATGACGGAGGCGGCGAGGCGACGGCTAGTGCAACGAATGCGACGACAACGCGCGCGGCGCGGGCGTCATCTTTTGATGATCGCTACGTCTTGCGCACAGTGGACGGCACGCCGATCTGCAATACGCGTTACGCGATCCAGCGCGGCGACGGTGCGCCGGAAATCGGCCAAACGGATGACCAAGGGCGTACGCATTTGCCGGCCGCAATTGACAGCGAAGAGGACGTTCATGTCTACCTCGGGGGAGCAGCGTGAGAGACCCACAACCGCCGCGGGGCGTACCAAAGACCATCAAAAACGAGCACGGCGGAAAGATGTTCTATGTCGCCACCCGCACGCTGACGTCAACTACAGACAAGACAGTGAAGGAAATTGTCGTCCATACCTGTGAAGACAAGTGGTTGGAATTGCAAAAAGAAGCGGAAGCCATCGTTGCACCTAGGGGAGAGTTGATTACAGACCCGTATGCGCGCAATGCGCGAATCAACGCCGCATATGCACGACTTTGGCTCGAAGATAAGCGCTTCCAGTGGGCCGGGCTCGCCGCTTTCGCGTCGAAGCAGGTCGGTTGCGGCATGCTACATGCGGCGAAGCTTAAGCAGGAGGCCAACGAATTAGAGGATTATTCGCGTGCATCAATGGGTGACCCAACCATTAGTGATGGCTATGCGGTGATGGCGAAGTCCTCCTCGCAAATGCTTTCTTTGTTGGCGTTGGGTAATACAGCGCTATTCCTGGATATTTATCCGCTGCATTTGTTTTACAAGCGGTATGGCATCCAACGGTTTGAGGCGTGTCAGTATGATCGGCAGAAAATTGCAGATAAAGTCCTATGGCCAGTCGATCCGAAAATCTTGCCATTTGGTTATCCGTTTTACGAAATTTTAAGAGGCTTCCAGCAAGTCGACGAAGGCAAGATAATGCGAAGCGTCGATAGTCTAGCCAGCCACGAACAGTTGAATATTCTGCAAAAAGTCTTGTACAACCGACCCGACATGCGGTTGCTCTTGAAGAGCAATCAGGCCGCATGGGTGACGGGCATACCAACTGGCGTTGCAGCCGAAATCCAGCTTACACTGGCCGCGCAGTGCAGTCCTGTTGCTGACCGAACAGAGACTTTCCCGCGGACCTTGACCGCTGATCTCGCTGACCCAGATCAGCGCATGGCGTTCGTCATGCACGGTGCCCAACGCTTCGACATGCTCGTGAATGGACCTGCGCGCAGGGACATAGAACAGTCGATGATCATCATTGCGACCGGCTCCAGCCTTCGATGAATCGTCCTCGGTATATTTATGCAGTCGCTGGAATCGCGGTAGCCGTTGCGGCAGCGGTATGGATAAAGCACGACTACTTGGTTCCAACGACCACGCTCTCACTACGAATCGGTGAAACCTATGATGACGTCATAAAAGGATCGACGTACCCGGTCGAGAGGAACTCCGTTCCGCCCAGCGAAAAACCGTATTACGGCGGTTCGACCTGGATATCGAAACCGGCCGTTGTCATCGTATTCAACGACCCCGAGTATGGCTTTACTCTTCCGCCTACCAAGTTTGGCGCGGTTGGGTACGAAGATCGAAAAGTTGTAACGATTACTTCGTCACCGATGCTTGACGCGTTGCCGTTTGACGAAGCGATTGCCCTATTGAATCGGCTGCAGGCCGATTTCAAGAAGGCTGGCTGGCTACCCATCAGAACCTCGGCTGACGGTCCCCCGGACTGGTTCGATACGCGCTCACCGGAAGGGATTAAAGAATTACGTGTGGGCGGGAGCCGCGGATTGTCTGCTACGGAAAGGTATCGCATGATTTTCAATTTCAAATGCTGGGAGGAGTGCCGTCCCGAGCCTAGCGCGAAATCTGTATACCTCATCGACGTAAGCATGGGTGAACCGCTTACCCCGGAGACGGAACAGCAATGAATTGCAATTGGCAGCGGCGCTCCGCGAAGCGCCGCTGCCATTTTTATGCATTCGTCGCATTCGTCGCGGCAGCGGTATGGGCAAAGCACGGTTCAGCCGCCTGCACGATATCCGCAGGGGTGATATGGTGTCGTGCGCCCAGGCACTCAGCGATCGATACGTGTCTTAGCCAGGCAGCACAAATGACATTGATGACGTGGTGAGCGGCCGGTTGAGAGAGGCGCACGCTTGCACGTTATCGTCACGAGCGTCTTCTATCATTCGACTTGGTGAAACGGTCAGACCGCGTCGCTTGCTTCTCAATGAAAACCGCTCTGGAAACAGGGCTTTTTCTTTGATACGCGCGCGCTCCCGAAACCTCGGACGACTCGGCATCACCCATCCCAACACTCGATCGCGCATATTGGACTGAAAGCAGCATCATGATGATGGAAAAGAATCAACCGGCGGTTGACCCGACCCCGGAAAGCGGCGACTCGTCTCCTTTGCGCGCGTGGCTGGCGGTGGGATCAGTAACGCTCGGCGCGTTTGCGTTTGTCACGACGGAGTTTTTGCCCGTCGGTCTGTTGCCACAAGTTGCGCGCGATCTGGGCGTCACGCCCGGCACTGCCGGTTTGATGGTGACCGTACCCGGTGTCATCGCCGCAATTTCAGCTCCGGGCCTGATGCTGGGCGCAGGGCGTATCGATCGTCGCCATATCCTGCTGATACTGTCGGTCTTGCTGTTGGCGTCCAACCTGATATCGGCATTCGCCCCCAGCTTCGGGGTCATGCTGCTGGGACGCGCGATACTCGGCGCGAGCTTGGGCGGTTTCTGGACATTAGCGCTGGCAGCGGCAGGACGGCTGGTGCGACCCAACGACGCAGCGAGAGCAACAGCGATGATACTAACCGGGGTGACGTGCGCGACGGTGATCGGCGTGCCGCTCGGCACGTTTATCTCGGGCTTGGCGTCGTGGCGCGCGTCGTTTATGGTGACCGGCGGATTGGTCGCGGTCGCATTGGCTGCGCAAGCATTGCTGGTTCCTTCGCTACCATCGACGGCCGCTCTGCGATTCGCCGATCTCGTCGCGCTATGGCGCCGTGCCCATGCACGTAGAAGTTTGCTGATGGTCGCGCTGATCTTCGGCGCGCACTTTTCTTCCTACACCTACATCGCGCCGTTCCTGCTGCAAAACGCGAGCTTCAGTGTCTCAAGCATTACGTGGTTGCTGCTCGGCTTCGGCTTCGTCGGGTTCGTCTCCAACGCCGCGTTCTCTGCGCTCGTCACGCGCAATCTGAAAGCATCGCTGGGGACCGTAGTATCGCTGCTCATGTTCGCGTTGTTGACGATGCCGCTGCTGCGGCATTCCGAATCTGCGGTGACGGTTACGGTACTGCTGTGGGGCGTCGCGTTTGGCGCCATTCCGCTATGCCTTAGCGTATGGGTGCAACTCGCGACACCTGATCTGCCCGAGGCGGGCTCGGCCTTGTTCGTCGGCATCATCCAGGTAGCGATCGCAGTCGGTTCCCTGGTGGGCGGCACAGTGGTGGACCGGGTCGGCATCCCTGCCGATTTCTGGTTCGGCAGCGCGCTCGCGTTCCTGGGGCTGGCCGCAATCGCCGGTTTCGGTGCGGTCGGAAAGACCCTCGCCCATACGGGCACCAGTCAGGTCCGACCCGAATAGCGCGCGATCCGGCGCCTACGGTTAGACCATTAGCACTGCTCAGATCGGACTTCTACAACCGAGTGTTGCGCCGTAATCAAAGTAATTCGGTTACGGCAAATATTCGGTTGACTTTCGACTCGGCCGGTACATAAAATTCGCCTGTTCTCACAAATGGGGCTGACGCCTTGGACACCAGTAGTTGTAGATCCTTGAAGGGTTTTACCGCCCGATAAGCAAGACGTCCGCGCTTTTTTCTTCGCCGCCGTCTTGCCGAACGGGCAAGCGGTGCGCATCGTAGCAATACCTCCTGTGCACCCATTTTCGCCGTATTGACGTTGTGCTTTTGCACGTCCATACGGCATCGAGTCACGAGCGCCGCTCGTGATGTGTGCGCTCGCGCTCGTCCTCCTTCAACGGAGCGGCGTGAGCACGCGCAGGGATAAACACGTTCGCCGAGAACGAATTTAAGGAGCTTCCATGCCGGACAGTGACAGTTACCCGTTACACCGCCTCACTTTGCCTTTATCCAAGGGAAGCGAGTAGACCGTCGCGGCTACCTGCGCCATGCGCATTGCTCCGGGTCTGCTGGCTTCCGTGAATCACACGTCGAGCCTAATACTCGGAGAAGTGCCATGAACTTCGGCCTGCTGCTGCCGCACCTTCCCAACGTCCAAGAATCCCGTACCCACTACGACGCGATGCTGCGTCTGCATGGGACTAGCGAGCATCGGCTTGCGGCGTTTTGGAATCGTCTGAAGGCGCTCGTTTCCTGATTTTTTTTTGCGTGCTGCGGCGATACGCAAGGGAAACCATAGCCTCGGATGGCGGTTGCCTTTACGTATGCTGTCGGCGCGTGTTCGATTACATACCGCCTTCACGAGAAAACGAACATGTCGACGCCATCGAATATCTCACCACCCCGCTCCGCCGTTCTCGATGATGCCCATGTCGGGGACATCCGCGGCGCCTTGGGCACCATTGCACACCACGACACGGCGCCTCGCACCGACTGGTGGGCACGCATACGAACCCTGCTGGCTATACTCGGCCCCGGCCTCATCGTCATGGTGGGCGACAACGACGCCGGCGCGTTCGGGACTTACACGCAAGCCGGGCAAAACTACGGCACCACGCTGCTGTGGACGCTCTTGCTTCTGGTGCCGGTGCTCTTCGTCAATCAGGAAATGGTATTGCGTCTAGGCGCGGTTACGGGCGTGGGTCACGCGCGTCTTATCTTTGAGCGCTTCGGCAAGTTCTGGGGCGCATTCAGCGTGATCGATCTGTTTATCCTCAATGCGCTGACCATCGTTACGGAGTTCATCGGGATCACGTTCGTCCTCGATTTCTTCGGCATATCCAAAATTCTGGGCGTATGTATCGCGGCCGCTCTGACGATGGCTGCAGTCAGTACCGGCAGCTTCAGGCGGTTCGAGCGTTTTGCGGTTGGGTTATGTTTGCTGAGCTTGCTGCTGATTCCGGTATTGGTATCGATTCATCCGCCGGTAGCGCAAATGTCGCGCGACTTCTTCATTCCGAACTGGCCTGCAAATTCCAAGCTCAGCGATGTGATGTTGCTGGTCATCGGTATTGTCGGTACGACTGTCGCGCCATGGCAGCTGTTCTTCCAACAAAGCTATGTCATCGACAAGCGCATCACACCGCGCTTCATGAAATATGAAAAGGCCGATCTTTGGATTGGTATCGTATTTGTGTTGATCGGCGGCATCGCCATGATGTCTTTCTGTGCGGCGATGTATGCCGGCAAGCCCGAAATTGGGAATTTCACCGATGCAGGAGGTGTGATCGCCGGCCTGAGCAGGTATGTCGGACATACCTCTGCGGTCATTTTTGCGATCGCGCTATTGGATGCCTGCATCATCGGTGCGGCAGCGGTCTCGCTGTCGACTGCGTATGCCATAGGCGATGTCTTCAAGATTCGCCATTCGCTGCATCGCGGTGTGGGCGATGCCAAGGGCTTCTACCTCGTCTACTTCGCCATCATTGCAGCCGCTGCCGCGTTGGTGTTGATTCCAGGCAGCCCGCTAGGGCTTCTGACTGAGGCTGTTCAAACCCTCGCCGGCGTATTGCTGCCGAGCGCCACGGTGTTCCTGCTGCTCTTGTGCAATGACAAGGCTGTGTTGGGGCCCTGGGTCAACTCGAAGAAACTCAATGTGTTTACGGGGGCCGTGGTTTGGGTTCTGGTGATGCTGTCCATTATTTTGACGGCGTCGGTTATCTACCCGGATATCAGCGGCGAGACTTTGCTTGAGATGCTGGCTGGTGGCAGCGTATTCGCCGTCGTGGGCTACGTTGCGGCATCGGTAATTCGTCGCTCGCGCAAGGACACGGTGAACGAGGTAGCACAGGCCAGCGAACCGGCGGAACCGAAGTATTCGAAGGAAGACCGCGATTCCTGGCGGATGCCGCATCTCGACCAATTGGCAGCGCCAAACTTGACCCTGACAAAACGCATTTGGATGGGGGTCTTGCGAGGATATTTGATCGTTGCTGTGGGTCTGGTCGTCGTGAAGGTTGTGCAAGTGGCGTTCTTGTCTTAGCCTTTAGAATTATCCGTGGGCGGTGTTGTGTGCGGAGACCGCTTTCGAACGGTCTGGCCGTCGGAAGCTCGCATGGTTCTACCCTGTAGCGGGGAGGCTAATGATGAAACGTTCAGTGCTCGGCCCGGCCGTAGCGTTGTCGATCGGCTTCCTCGTTATCTTGTTGTTGGCGGTTGCCTTGCTCGCTCTTCTTGCAGGCGAGCACAAGGATATCGATTCGCATGCGCGCGACGATGCGGATCGCTTGGCGCTGGTGGTGGAGCGCGAGATATCACGCAATGTGGATCTGATCGACCTGTCCATAGAAGCCGTTGTCGATGGCGTCGAGCAACCCGATTTGATGGGCCTGTCGCCAGCGCTACGTGACCAAGCGCTGTTTTCGCGAGCAGCGGCTGCTCGCTATATTCGCAACGTTTCGGTATTTGACGCCAACGGTACCCTGGTCGCGCATTCTTTGGACTCAGAGAAAAAACGGGATCCTCCTTTGCGTCAGGCATTTCTGGTGGCGCGAGAGCGGAGTGCAGCGAACCAACTGCTTATAGGGCACCCATATCTCGCTGGTGATCGGATTACTCGACTGGTCACGTTTTCTCGATCCATATGGACTACCGATCGGAAATTCGATGGCGTGGTTATTGCGACCGTCAATCTCAACGATTTCTCCGAGCTTATTCTAGATGTTCAAAATGGCGATCGGACTGTGGTGCAGGTATCGCTGCGCGACGGCACCGAACTACTTCGAACGCGGGAACGCGAAGACCGCTCGCCGATAAGTGACAGCGCTGTGCAACGGCTCGGCGAGCAATTTGCGCTTCGGTTGGCACGCGTCATTGATCCTGGCGCGGCGCGTGGCGCGATTACGGCGCGATGGGGTGTCGTTGGCGCCCCTATGGTGGTGACGGTGAGCCTGTCCTCGTCCGATGTGTTCGCAGATTGGACACAACGTTGTGTGCGAATTGCGTTGATCTTCCTGGCAGTGTCGCTCGTCGTCGCTGCCGTGTCCGCCTACCTGGCGGTTCGGCATCTCGGCTGAAGTCAGCTAGCTGAACGATCTCCCTGACCCAATCGACCAACGCTTTGGTTGCCCCGCTAACGTTTAGACGGTTCCGATAACCGATAGAGCAGAGATCGTTCCGAAATGCTCATCAACGCCCAAAAATCTCCAAATAGAGAAAAACTCTTGATTACTTGCTCCAAATTAAGTATCTTCATTTGGAGATGTACGGTGGAAGAGCTGCCGTGCACGTATGGATCAAACGGGAGCCCCAGGTCGCATGGCCGTCCTTTCTATCGACGATGTAACCGGAGAGCGCTCTCCGGGAAGACTTCTCCGGCGTATCAATGCATTGCTCAAATCGCGAATTCAGAGGCCCTTCGTCGGCCTTGACCGCGGCATCATTGCATCGAGGAAACCATGAAGTCCAGGACCGTTGCGGTTTCGGCGCTTGCCATGCTGCTGCTAAGCGCGTGTATTTCTGCGCCTGATGCCCCTCAGCAGGTTGTGCAGTCCCGCGCCAATCAACTGGGTCTAGCCGCACAGAGCGCCGCAATCGGTGAGCGCTGGTGGGAGTCGTTCGACGATCCTCAACTCGGCCGATTGATCGATGAAGGGATGAAGGGCAATCCGAACCTTGAGGCGGCACTGGCAAGGGTACGTGTGGCTGACGCGACAGTCAGCGTTCAGCGGGCCGCCGAACTACCTCAGGTGTCGGCGGATGGACAGGTCCTCGATCAGCGCTTTAGTAGAGAGGGCCTAATCCCACCACCCTACGCCGGCACCACGCGATGGGTCCCGACGGTTCAGTCCAACCTCGATTGGGATCTCGATCTGTTTGGCCGGCAGAGGGCGGTCGTGGCGATGGCCCGTTCAGATGCCGAAGCGGCGGGGTTGGACGCCGCAGAAGCGCGGCTGATCATTTCCACAAGTATCGCGCAGACTTATATCGGGCTGGCAAGAACGCAACAATTGATAACGGTCACTCATGGCTTTGTGAAAACACGTGAGGATGCCCTGGCATTGACACGAAGCAAGGCCAGATATTCGTTGGCCAGCGAGTTCGACGAACGCACCGCCGAAACCTTGCTCGCACAGGCGCAGCAGGCTGAGTTGAGGGCGACCGAGCAACGGGATCTGTTGATCCATGCGCTCGCAGCGCTAGTTGGGCGCGGAGCCGATTTTTATCCAACCCTCAGCGCGCCGACCCTCGCGCTCAATAAACGGCCTCGGGTTCCTGACACGCTGCCCGCCGACCTGCTCGGCCGAAGACCGGATCTTCTAGCCGGCCAGGCACGCATCGATGCGGCGGTGTCGGGTGAGAAGGTGGCGCGAGCGGATTTCTTGCCGGATGTCGATCTTATGGCGCTAGCAGGACTCGCGTCGGTCGGCTTCGGAAACTTCTTGAGCGCAGGCGCCACGACGTATGGCGGTGGGGTTGCCATACATGTGCCGATTTTCGAGGGCGGCAGGTTGCGCGCGCAATATCGCCGCGCCAGCGCGGATCTCGACGCCGCTGTCGCGAACTACAACGACTCCGTTCTTCGGGCCGTGCGCGAATCAGCCGATGCATTGACCAAAGTCCGGTCGAACGATTCCGACCTCGCTCAGCAGGACCGGATCGTGGCGGGGCTGCGCGACACCGTACGTTTGGACGCGGTACGCACGTCGACGGGACTCGGGTCAAAACTGGACGCCATTGATAGCGGATTTCGTCTTCTTGAAGCTGAACAGGAACGGGTCAATTTGCAGGCAGAGGGGTTGAGCCGGCGCGTACAACTGATCGCTGCACTTGGCGGCGGATTTATCTCTAACCCTACGACCGCGACGACTTCCTCGTCGGGTAAATCACAATGACTGAAAAAACGCTGGCGGTCGGCACGGCCCAACCCAACTTCGCACCTGGCGTCAAACAGCCCGGTGACGGCACCAGGCTTCGAACCCGGCGGCGGCTGTTCATGGCTCTCGCTGTCTTTGCGGGTATTGCAGCCATCGCTTATCTCGGCACGCGTTGGTTTGCGCCGCCCTCCGAGGAGACAGACGACGCCTACGTGGGCGGCAATATCGTGGCGGTGACCGCGCGTGAAGCGGGTACGGTTCTCGCACTCCACGCCGACAACACGCAGCGTGTGCTTCGCGGACAACCGTTGATTGAACTCGACCCAGCCATGGCCAATGTGCAACTTGATGCGGCCGAGGCAGCGCTTGGGCGGGCCGTTCGTGCGGTTCGCGTCAATTCCGCGCAGGTAGACGAGACGGGCGCTGAAATCGTGCAGGCCGAAGCAGACCTGTCGAAGGCGGAGAACGATTACACGAGGCGCAAGGCGGCAGCGGCGGCAGGCGCAATTTCAGGTGAAGACCTGAGCCATGCGGCCGACGCAGTGACAACGACTCGCGCGGCACTCAAGCTGGCAAGGGCGCGGCAAGCGCAGGCCACCAGCACGTTGTCCGGGACGACGATCGAAACCAACCCGCAAGTGCTGAGCGCGATTGCCGAAGTACGAAGGGCGGCTATCGACGCCAGCTACATGCAGATCGTGGCCCCTTTGTCCGGGGAGGTCGCGCAACGCACCGTGCAGTTGGGTCAAAAGGTCGCGGCGGGTACGCCACTGATGGCGGTGGTGCCGCTGGACAGCGTATGGGTCGACGCAAATTTTCGCGAGACTCAGCTTGAGGATCTTCGTGTGGGGCAGCCTGCCACTATCACTACGGATGTCTATGGCGGGAAGGTCGTGTTCCATGGTCATGTTGCAGGCCTGGGCGCTGGCAGCGGCAATGCTTTCTCTCTGTTGCCGCCGCAGAATGCGACTGGCAACTGGATCAAGATTGTTCAACGTGTGCCTGTGAGAATTGCACTTGACCCCGCCGAGCTGGAAAAGAAGCCGCTGAGAGTGGGCTTGTCGGTCGACGTGGAAGTCGAAACCGCAGATCGGTCTGGCTCTTTTGTGGCTAACAGTGCGCCGCCGGCTGGAGGCGAAATGGCAAGCCTCGACGGCGGCCCGAAGCTCGAAGACCGCATCCGCGAAATCATCGAGGAGAACGCGGGGCGCAAACCATGAGTGCGGGCACGAGCCTGGGCACCGGCACCGGCGGGCAACTTGCGCCGCTCGCAGGCATTGCATTGGGTTTGACGTCCGTTGCACTTGCACTCGGCAGTTTCATGCAGGTTCTCGACTCGACCATCGCCAACGTATCGCTCCCGACTATCGCCGGGAATCTTGGCGTGAGTACCGATAGCGGTACCTGGGTGATCACCTCGTTCGCTGTCGCCAATGGCGTCACTGTGCCGCTGACGGGTTGGTTGATGGGGCGCTTTGGCGTTGTCAGGACTTTCACCGCGGCGGTACTCGCGTTCACTCTCGCATCGTTCCTTTGCGGTATCGCCTGGAGTCTGCCGTCGCTGATTGTGTTCCGTATTTTGCAGGGCGCGATGTCGGGCCCGATGGTTCCAGGCAGCCAGGCGTTGCTGATTGCAATCTTTCCTCCGCACAAGCGGGCAACGGCGCTTGGCATCTGGTCGATGACAGCGATGTCCGCTCCTGTTCTCGGCCCAGTCGTAGGCGGATACATCTCTGACAATTTTCACTGGGGATGGATCTTCTTGATCAACTTGCCCGTGGGATTGGTGTCCGGCCTGGTCACATGGAAATTCCTTGGGAAGCGTGAGACACCGTTGCGCAAGCTACCCATCGATAAAGTGGGTTTGGGACTGCTCGTGTTCTGGGTGTTCAGCCTGCAAACATTCTTCGATCTGGGCAAAGACCGTGACTGGTTCAACAACACGCTGATTGTTGTCCTCGCGATCTGTGCCGCGTTCGGCTTTGTCGCCTGGGTGATCTGGGAGCTCACCGAGAGCAAACCCGCGGTGGACTTGACGTTGTTCAAGCGGCGCAATTTCTGCTTTGGTGTTCTGGCAACTTGCCTGGGCTATGCGTTGATGTTCTCCAACAATGTGTTGCTGCCACTTTGGCTGCAGCAGCAGATGGGATATACGGCAACGTGGGCAGGGTGCGTTGCGGCTCCGAGCGGTCTGGTAGCAGTGTTGATGACGACGCCGGTTGGGCGGATGAAGGTGGATCCGCGCTGGATGGCAACCGGCTCCTTCGTAGCGTACGCGGCAGGCTTCTTCTTGCGTTCTCACTACACGCCTGATGCCCCTTTCTGGACGCTCGCCATGCCCCTGTTCCTGCAAGGCTTTGCCCTGAGTATGTTCTTTGTGCCGCTTCTGAATATCATGCTCGACGGAATACCGCCTGAGCGCGTCCCGTCTGCGACCGGCATCTCGAACTTTGTCCGCATCACGTCGGGGGGCTTTGCCGCATCGCTGATCACGACGTTTTGGGATCGGCGCGAGGCCTTGCATCAGAGCAGGCTGGTCGAATCAAGCACCAGCTTCTCGCCTATCTACCGGCAAGCCACCGAGCAACTTCAGGCTCAAGGCATGGATCCCTTGCAGGCTGCTGGAACCATTATGCGACAGACGATCAATCAGGCTTACATGTTGTCGTCGATGGACATCTTCTACGCCAGCGGCTGGCTGGCGATGGCGATGGTGCTAGTGGTCTGGCTCACCCGCAGGCCTGCGCCGGCGAAGCACGTTGCGGCAGCGGATTAGTGCCGGATGGTACCGGAAACGCTGTGATATCAATCGGTGCCTTATTCATCCTCGCGGCTGCTTGCCGCGACAACGCGTTCCATGGAGTCATGGAGCTTCGTAAGAAGATGGATTAATTGCTCTGCTTCCTGTTTTTTGAAGTCGGCAAGAATCTCATTCCAACTCGCGACCATGACCGGCACCCTTTCCGCGTGCTTTGCCTCTCCGGATTTCGTGAGCACCAGACGGACCACTCGCCGATCGGAAGAACCCAGGTCACGCTTTATGTAACCGATCTCTTCGAGGCTATCGATCAGTCGAGTCGTGGCGCCCGTCGCGATGCCAAGCGACCGGGCCAACTCTCCTGCAGTCGTGACCAAGCCGTCACGGATCAGCTTTAACGCGGTCCACTGGGTGATGCTCAACTGTTCGTCATCGAAGAGCGAATCCACGCGTGTTACCAGCAATTTGTGGATGCGACGCAAGAGCCGCCCGGGTGAGCGCTCGCTTGTTAGATCTTCGGTTGTCAGTTTCGCCATATCAGAATCTTGTATTACCTATTGTTGAAGATACTTTATCAGAAGAAACTGCCTGATAAGTTATCTTCAGTTTAGCCCCCACCTGGGGAGACAAAAGTCAGGATGTCGCCCCGAATAACCCTAAATACTCAAATGACTCAGAGGCTATTTCTTCCGCCAATACGCTATCGGCATCCACCGATAGAAACATCTCCACCGTAGAGCGGCGATTCGAGACGTAACGCCAATTCGTGGAAGGAGGCGGTGGCTCGCTTGCCCGCTTGGCTTGTTGCAACATCATCCGTAGGAGTTTTCGCTCCGGAGAATATAGAACGTAGCCTTCGTTGGACCATGCCGCCGCATCGATTTGAAGATAGGAGCACAGCCATTGCTTTGTTTTGACGTCTGCCTCATCGACAACCCGGAATCGTTGCGCGATACTCGCTATCGCGCTATCAACCAGTTTTCCTTCCCGCATTAAAGGAGCTCTAGCCGTAGTCCAGGCTTCCGGCGGACAGGCTTTTCGCGTCGGTACCAATTCGATAAACGGACTTATTTCAGCCGGGTAGATTCGGCAAACGAGCGGCCGTTCCTCGTAGATACCGCAGCGCATATCGGGCTGGAGATTGGGGCATGCCCCCGTGAACACGCCAGCCAATATCACCATGATGCGTGTAGGCAATGTACCGCTTATGGCGGGAAATGAGCGCCGATGTTTGGCCGCAGCCTGCAGATCCTCGGACGGCGGTTCTTCCGGCCAAGGCACTGCCTCGCAGATGATTTGAACGTCGCCGCCGCGATCCAGCCAGGTGAGGGCTTCATCCACGCAGAGAGGCAGGCGCAAGTCGTGGCAGCATTTGCCGCAAGTCGTGCATTCGAAATTGATATTCACGGATAGGCTTTCCAGGTTCGGCCTTGAGCAGAATTTTTGCCGGCGGCTTACCGTGCTTAGTCGTTCTGTCCGCGCCTCCCATTACACTATCGAGGAAAATTTAATATTGCCAGTTCAACCCGTACAGCCGTACCCACTTGCTGTGCTTCACTCCTGGTCGACTTCAGGCCAGAGGCGCGGAAACAGCAACCTAAGGCTTTTCAGCGGTAACCCGAGAGAAAGCTCACCTCGATGCGAGGACGAGTGCAACAAGCCGAAGTCAAGTAGAGAGCGTGTAATCCGGCGTGCTGCTACTTCGCTAACACCTAGCATCTGGACGAACTCCGCGCGCGAGACGGCACGCCGCAGCGCCACGAATTCCATCGCCAGTGCGGCTTCTTCCGGTTTGATGACAGATTTCTCGGAGCCGATTGTCCACGGATTCGAATCCAAGTAGCGCAAAAGATCCCGCAAGCGATCGGCAAAACCCTCGAACGCAGTCACGCGGACCATGAAGTTGACCTGATCTAGACAGCAGTCGAGGAAGAACGTGCAAAACTGCACCAGTCCCTCCTGAGAGAGATTGCCCCGGCCGTCCAGATCGTTGCGTCGCCGTTGGTCTGCTGCGCTTAGCGTTGCGTAATAGCGCTCGTGTTCCCTAGCTAGGCCACGAAGCGGCGACCATAAACCTTGGGTCAAACCGGCGGCATGCAATGCGAGATGCGAATGCAAGCGTGCCACTCTGCCGTTTCCGTCCACGAATGGGTGAATCCAGGCCAGCCTATGGTGCGAGCAAGCGATGCCGATCAACTGGTACTCCTTAGGCTTGATGCGCGCGTATCGCGTGGCCCATGCATCCAACAACGGTTGAATCATCTCGGGCTCTGGCGCGTGATGGCGCCCGACCGTGACATCGACGGTGCGAATCTCGCCCGGCACGATGGGTTCGCCTTCGCTGGTGAACCGGTCGTCGGGAGACAGATAAGAAAAAAATTGTTCATGAAGGCTCGAAATTCGCGCCGGCTCGAACAGGGCGGTCACCGGGAGCACCCCCCACGTTTGCTCAAGCTCGCATTCCATCTTGATGTGCGCGATGGCGAGGTATTGTTTCTTACGCTCGGCGACGTCGGCTGAGTAATCTCGCTTAAGGGCTGCCTCGATCTTGGCGGGCGTGGTGTGCTGACCTTCGATCTTGTTCGTGTAATACGAATTCATCGCCCGTAACTGCGGTGTCAGCGCCTGCGCAAGCGGCGTTTCCTGCACAGCAAACAGTTTTTGCGATGAACTGACCAGTTCAGCCGCGCGTTCGAGCAGCGGTTCAAGCACGCGATCTTCGGGAAATAGCGGCTCGAACGAAGCGGTTGTTGTCATGGAGGCGTTTAGGCTTAATGTAGGGTTAAATGTTTTTTAGTTTACACATTAATCGATTGATTTATATAGAAATGTAAACAAAAGTGTAGGGTTGGATGTAGGGTTTGATGTAGGGTTGTGGCCATCGGGCCGAACGTGTGCGCTTCGCTTGACTGCGCAGCCCAGTGAGTGTGGCTACCGCGACGCAATTTGACATTGAAACACCCTCTTCCCATAATGTATGTGATCAAACACATACAAACGAATTCCCTGTGAAAGCACCTCCAGCGCAACTCGCGTCAGCGACCAAAATCCGGCAGCGCGACAGGCAGGCCACCGAAGATGAACTGGTTGCGGCTGCGGCCGTCGCGTTTGCCGAACGAGGTTATGAAAAGGCCACGACCCGAAGCATTGCCGAGGCGGCCGGCTGTTCGGAGGGCTTGATCCAGCGCTACTTCAACGGCAAGGAAGGGCTGCTTCTTGCTGTCCTCAAGCAGCAAGACAGCGAGCGTCGAGACCAGTTTTTCGGACGGCCGCTGTGCTCGTCCATGGAGCAGGAGGCGCGCGAGGTGCTGCAGCATGGCATTTCAGTCATAGCCGAACGCTCGGAGAGACTTCGCATCGTCTTCTCGCGCCTATTGCTGGACCGTACGTTCCAGTCGGATTTACAACGGATATCGACGCGTCCACATGTCCAGAAAGCCCTCAAGGAACGGCTATTGCGGTGTGTAGAGGCCGGCATCGCTGATCCGCGGCTCGATATGGACGTGATGACCGAGCTACTGCTGAGCCTCATTTTTCAACTGGGCTTCGTGCATCGCGAACTGCTGCAGATGGGACAAGCGGAGATCGACAAGTTGATCGATGGATACGCCGTCTTCTTCGCTCGTGGCATGGCAATTATTCCGCCGGATAAGCGCGAAACTCCAAAAAGGTGCAAGCAAACATGAATGAAGTCGATCCTGAGGTCAACGCGGGACAGCGCGCACCTGTGCGCCGTCGGCACTGGGTGCTGATCTGCATCGCGATTTTGCTGGTCATTGTCGTGGCGCTGGTTGTCACCCGAAAGCCGAAGACCGGTGCCGGCGATGCAGCGGATCAACCTCAGCCCGTCACCATCCGTACGGCGACGGCGCGTCTGGGCAACATGGGCTTGTACGTCGAGGCGCTCGGTACCGTCACTCCGGTTGCGACAGTCAATATTTTCAGTCAGGTCAACGGCACGGTGGAAGCGGTTCATTACGCGGAAGGGCAGATGGTGCGCCGTGGCGACCCGCTGATCGACATCGACCCCCGCAGCTACCGGGCGCAGTTGCAGGAGGCGCAAGGCACCTTGCAGCACGACCGCGCCGTGCTGGCGCAGGCTGTGATGGACCTGGCCCGATACAAGGAAGCGTCGGATCAGCAAGCCATCGCGCGCCAGACCTACGACGACCAGGTCCAGGCGGTCGAGCAGTCTCGCGGGACGGTGAAGAACGACGAAGGGCAAGTGGCCTATGCAGAGGTCCAGCTGGCCTACTGTCATATAACCGCGCCCATTTCAGGGCGGATCGGTTTGCGCCTTGTGGACCCAGGCAACGTGATGTTCGCGGGTGGCTCCACATCGATCGCCGTCATTACGCAATTGCAGCCGATTACGGTCGTGTTCAACGTGGCGGAAGACAACCTCGAACAGGTCCACGATGAAATCTTGCAGCGGGCGTCGCTTCCTGTCGATATCTTCGATCGCTCACAGCAAACGAAGATTGCGACAGGCAAGCTGCTGACGCTCGACAATCAGATCGATACCTCCACGGGCACGGTGCGTTTTCGCGGCCAGTTCGACAACGCCCGGCTGAACCTCTATCCCAATCAGTTCGTCAACGCTCGCCTGCTGGTCAAGACCCTGACGAACGTGGTCCTGCTGCCCACGGCGGCGGTGCAGCGCAATGGCACCCAGGCGTTCGTCTACGTAGTGAGCGGCAATACCGTGAAGATGCGTAACGTGACGGAGCTGTCCACGGAAAACGATATGGCCGCCTTAACCGGCGTTGTCGATGGCGATGTGGTGTCGGCGACCAGCTTCGACAAGCTCCAGGATGGCTCCAAGGTCACCGTGCAGCAGGCAGCGGGGCCGCAGCCTGCTGGGCCCGCCAGTTCGGCCGCGAGCATAGAGGCCGGCTCGAAGTCATGAGTCCGTCCCGACTCTTTATCGTCAGGCCGGTTGCTACGGCGCTGCTGATGATCGCCATCCTGGTGATCGGGCTCGCGTCCATGCCGGGCCTGCCGATTTCGGCGTTGCCCGAAGCGGATTACCCGACCATCCAGGTGAAGACCTTCTACCCGGGCGCGAGCCCGGACGTGATGGCTTCGGCCGTGACCGCGCCGCTTGAACGCCAGTTCGGCCAGGTTGCAGGTCTGTCGCAAATGACGTCCACGAGTTCCGACGGAAGCTCGGTGATCGTGTTGCAATTCGCGCTCTCGCTCAATATCGACGTGGCGGAGCAGGAGGTGCAGGCCGCCATCAACGCGGCCAACAGCTACCTGCCGACCGACCTCCCTACTCCGCCGGTCTACAGCAAATCGAATCCCGCCGATGCCCCCATCATCACGCTGGCGCTGACTTCGAAGGCGATGCCCTTATCGGCCATAGAAGACCTGGTCGACACGCGCCTCGCGCCCAAGATTTCCCAGTTGAGCGGCGTGGGCCTGGTCACGATCAGCGGCGGCAACAAGCCGGCGGTGCGCATCCAAGCCAATCCCGTCGCGCTCGCCTCGTACGGCCTGAACCTCGAAGACCTGCGCACTGCCCTCACCAGCACGACGGTCAATTTGGCAAAGGGTACGTTTGACGGCCCTGCGCAGGCGTTCCAGATCAATGCCAACGACCAGTTGCTTTCGGCGGCGGGTTTTCGCGATGTCGTGGTTGCCTACAAGAACGGCGCGCCCGTCATGCTCAGCGACGTGGCCCGCATTACCGACGGTATCGAAAACGCGAAGCTCGCAGCGTGGAAGAACGACACGCCGGCGATCCTCGTCAATATCCAGCGGCAACCGGGTGCCAATACGATCGCCGTGGTCAACGAGATCGAAGCGCTATTGCCCAAGTTGAAGGCCACGCTGCCTGCATCGGTGGAAACCACCGTGCTCACGGATCGCACAACCACGATCCGCGCGTCGGTCAAGAACGTCCAGTTCGAACTACTCCTCACGATCTGCCTGGTCATCCTGGTGATCTTCGTGTTCCTCAGGAGCGTAGCGGCGACCCTTATTCCGACCGTCGCCGTGCCACTGTCGCTGGTAGGCACGCTGGCTGTCATGCATGTGCTGGGCTATAGCATCAACAACCTGACCATGATGGCATTCACGATTGCCACCGGCTTCGTGGTCGACGATGCCATTGTGATGATCGAGAACATATCGCGCTTCCTTGAAAAGGGCATGTCGCCCATGGAAGCGGCGCTGGAAGGATCGCGCCAGATTGGCTTCACGATCGTTTCGCTAACCATCTCGCTGATCGCGGTGCTGATTCCGCTGCTGTTCATGGGCGAGATAGTCGGCCGGCTCTTTCGCGAATTCGCGGTGACGCTAAGCGTGACGGTGCTCATCTCCGGGGTGGTGTCGCTCACGCTGACGCCGATGATGAGTTCGCGTCTGCTGCGTCACAAGCCGCCTGAAGAGCAAAGCCGGTTCTACCGATGGAGCGAGGACCGCTACAACCGCATCATTGCCGCGTATGGTCGCAGCCTGCGCTGGGTGCTGGATCACGAACGCGCGACGCTCCTGGTGGTCCTGGCCACGTTGATCCTGACCGTATTCCAGTACATCGAGATCCCGAAGGGTTTCTTCCCGGTGCAAGACAGCGGAATCATCCAGGGCGTGTCGCAAGCACCGGAATCCATATCGTTCGAGGCCATGGCGCGCAAGCAACAGCAGTTGACGGCCGAGATACTGAAGGACCCGGCGGTGGCGAGCTTGTCATCGTTCATCGGACAGGACGGGATCAATACCACGCTCAATAGTGGCCGCGTCCAGATCAACCTGAAGCCGTATGCCGAACGCAACGTGAGCGCCGGCGAGGTGATCGATCGCCTGCAAAAAAGGCTGGGCAATGTGCCGGGCATCCGCTTGTTCATGCAGCCTGTGCAGGACCTGACAGTTGATGACCGGGTGAGCCGCACGCAGTATCAGTACACGCTCGAAGACCCGGATATGGCCGAGCTCAATGAATGGACCGGGCGTGTGGTCGCCAAACTGCGGACCTTGCCGCAATTGGCCGATGTGGTGACCGACCAGCAGAACAACGGCGTGAGCGCGGCCCTGACCTTTGACCGGGCGACGGCATCGCGCCTGGGCATCACGCCTGATCAAATCGATTCCACCCTCTACGATGCATTCGGCCAGCGCCAGATCAGCACGTTGTACACGCAGTCGAATCAGTACCACGTGATCTTGGAAGCCCTGCCCGAGTTCCAGAGCAATCCATCTCAACTCAACCGTATCTATATTCAGGGAAGCACGGGTTCCGGCAGTGCAGGCGCCGCGCAGAGCACATCGGGGCGGACCTCGCTGAGTTCGGTCGGGACGGTCTCGACGCTGGTCGCCTCGACCGCGCAGAGCCTCTCGGCGGCGACACCCGCGACGGTGTTATCGCCGCGCTCGTCTTCTTCTGGCTCGAGCGGTTCGTCAAACGGGTCCTCAGGTGGCTCATCCGGCGGTTCGTCCAGCAGCTCATCCAGCGGCTCGTCAGGCAGCTCGTCAGGCGGCTCCTCGAATAATTCGACGTCGGCGCCCACTCCGGTTCCGCTGGGCGCGTTCAGCCACTTCGTCATCCATGCGTCGCCTTTGAGCATTTCTCATCAGGGCCAGTTTCCGGTGGTGACGATCTCGTTCAACGTAGCCCCCGGCGCGTCGCTAGGCCAGGCCGTCACGGCGATCCAGAAAGCACAGGGCGAAATCAACATGCCGGCGAGCGTGCAGTCGAGTTTCCAGGGTACAGCGGCGGCCTACGAAACCTTTGGCGGGAACGAGGCGCTATTGATCTTCGCCGCGCTCGTTGCGGTCTACATTGTCCTGGGGATCCTCTACGAGAGCTTCATTCATCCGGTCACGATTCTGTCCACCTTGCCTTCCGCTGGTGTGGGGGCGTTGCTTGCGCTGCGGCTTTTCCACGAGGATCTGGGCATCATCGCGGCGATCGGCATCATCTTGCTGATCGGCATTGTGAAGAAGAACGGCATCATGCTGGTCGACTTTGCCCTCGACGCACAACGCACGCGTGGATTGAGCGCGGTCGAGGCAGTTTTCGAGGCGTCGCAACTGCGCTTCCGGCCGATCCTGATGACCACGCTGTGCGCGCTTTTTGCCGGATTGCCGCTCGCCTTCGGCACGGGTATTGGTGCGGAATTGCGCCGGCCGCTCGGGATCGCGATGGTCGGCGGCCTGCTGCTGAGCCAGGCGCTGACCCTCTATACCACGCCGGTGATCTACGTTTTCTTCGATGCCCTAGCGAAGCGCTTCCGCCCACGCGGCGCGCGTTCGTTCGGACAGCAACCGGTCGATGAAACGTGATCAATATCTCGTCGCCCTTCATCAAGCGTCCGGTGGCGACGACCCTGCTGGCGCTCGCCATTGTCATTGCGGGCGCTATTGCGTTCAAGCAGTTGCCGGTCGCTTCGCTCCCGCAAATAGACTTCGCGACCATCACGGTAGCCGCGCAGCTGCCGGGCGCCAGTCCCGAGGTCATGGCATCTTCCATTGCAACGCCGCTCGAGCGCCAGTTCGGTCACATTGCAGGGGTGACGCAGATGACGTCTTCGAGCACCCTGGGCGTGACATCGGTGACGCTGCAATTCGATCTCAGTCGTGACGTGGATGGCGCCGCCCGAGACGTGGAAGCGGCGATCAACGCGGCGCGCACGAACTTGCCGGCCAACTTGCCATCCAACCCAACGTACAGGAAGATCAATTCGTCCATCGCGCCGATCATGATCCTGAACCTGACCTCGGATACGACCGACCGGGGCACGTTGTACGACATCGCTTCGTCTGTCATAGAGCAAAAAATCGCGCAGCTCCCAGGCGTGGGCCAGGTGCAGGTGGTGGGTAGCTCGCTGCCGGCTGTGCGTGTGGACCTTAATCCTACGCAGCTCAACAGCTATGGCATAGGTACGCAAAACGTGGCGCAGGCTTTGTCGGTGCAGAACTCGAACCGTCCCAAGGGGCAGTTCAGTGACGGCATGACCACCGCGGACATCACGGCAAACGACCAGATTTCCAAAGCGAAGGATTTTGCGCCGGTGGTCGTGGGCACGAGCAACGGCCGGGTGATACACCTGAGCGATGTCGCGCACGTGTACGACTCGGTGCAAACGCTGCGCTCGGCGGGCTATGTGAACGGCAAGCCGTCGGTGATCTTGCTGGTTTTCCGGCTGCCGAACGCGAACGTGATCGAGACAGTGGACCGGATCAAGACGCAACTGCCGGCCATACGCGCGTCGCTTCCCGCAACCGATCACCTGCAATTGATGCTGGACACGACCACCACGATCCGCTCCTCGGTCAACGACGTGGAACGCACGCTTGCGCTTTCGGTATTGCTGGTGATTGCGGTGGTGTTCGTGTTCCTTCGCAGCCCGGGCGCCACGCTGATTCCGGGCGTGGCGGTGGGGGTGTCGCTGATCGGCACGTTTGCTGTTATGTACCTGGCAGGTTATACGCTCGACAATCTATCGCTGATGGCGCTGACGGTATCGACTGGTTTTGTGGTCGACGATGCCATCGTGGTCATGGAGAACATCACGCGGCTGATCGAACAGGGCGTGCCGAGTTTTCGCGCCGCGCTGCGTGGGACTCAGGAAGTGGCGTTCACCGTCATTGCCATGAGCTTGTCGCTGATTGCGGTGTTCGTGCCCATTTTGTTTATGGGCGGGGTTCCGGGCCGCTTGTTCCATGAATTCGCGTACACGCTGGCTACGTCGGTCATCATCTCGATGGTGGTCTCGCTCACGGTTACTCCAGCCATGTGCGCATTCCTCCTCAAGCCGACCCGAGAAGAAGCGCATGGCCGGTTGTATCGGGTAAGCGAAGCCGGGTTCGACGCTATTCTTTCGGGTTACCGCACCACGCTCGGATGGGCTATCAGGCATCCGCTGATCGTGGTCATGAGCCTGGTGTTGACGCTCGTGCTCAATGTGGTCCTCGCCGGAAAAGTGAACAAGGGGCTTTTTCCGCAACAAGACACGGGCACCATTTTCGGCGGCTTCCAGGGTTCGCAGGACGCTTCTTTCCAATCGATGAACCGGTCGTTGATGGCAATCCAGAGCGTGGCGCAGCAAGATCCGGCGGTCGAGAACGTAGCGGGGTTTACGGGCGGACAGGGTGGCGCGGGCGGTGGCGCGAGCAACTCGGGCTTCCTGTTCCTCACGCTCAAGCCCCGGGCCGAGCGGGATGTTACGGCCACTGAAGTCGTGGACAGGCTGCGTCCCAAACTTAACGCGCTCGCTGGGGCATCGACGTTTCTGCAAGCGGCGCAGGATATAGGCGTGGGCGGCCGGCAAAGCAACGCGCAGTATCAGTACCAGCTTTCGGCGGATACGGTCGATGCATTGAGCGTATGGGCTCCCACGCTCTATCACGAGATGCAGAAGATGCCGCAGATCAAGGACGTCACGACCGATCAGCAGAACAGCGGCCTGCAGATACTGCTTAATTACGACCGGGTCTCGGCGGCGCGGTTCGGCATTACTCCCCAACTGATCGATAACGCGCTCTACTACGAGTTCGGCGAATCGCAGGTGTCGACCATTTATACGTCGCTCAATCAGTATTACGTGGTGATGGAAGCGAGCCCTCCGCTGTTGCGTTCGCCGTCTACGCTGAACTCGACTTACGTGCATGCGTCGGGCACCGGTGCTGTGCCGCTGAGTGCGTTTACTACCGCGAAGCCGTCGGTTTCGCCGCTGTCGGTCAACCACTCGTCGTTCTTTCCTTCGGTGACGATTTCCTTCAATCTCGCGCCCGGTGTGTCGCTGGGGCAGGCAACGGCGCTGATTACTCAGATGCAGCGGCGGCTTGGTACGCCCGCGAATATCGTGACGCAGTTCGCAGGGACCGCGCAAGCGTTCCAGAGCTCTCTGGCGAGCGAACCGTTTCTTGTGCTGGGTGCGATCCTCACTATTTATATCGTGTTGGGCGTACTTTATGAAAGCTTGATTCATCCGATCACCATTTTGACTACGCTGCCATCGGCGAGTGTCGGGGCGATGATCGCGTTGATCCTGTTCCATAGTGAACTCGATGTTATCTCGTTGATCGGTATCTTTTTGTTGATTGGAATCGTTAAGAAGAATGCGATTCTGATGATCGACTTTGCGTTGCAGGCGGAACGGCTCGAAGGCAAGAGCACTGAGGAAGCGATCTTTGAAGCTTGCATGATGCGGTTTCGGCCTATCTTGATGACGACCGTGGCTGCGGCGTTGGGCGCGTTGCCGCTCGCAATAGGACATGGTGCTGGGTCGGAGCTTAGGCGTCCGCTGGGTATCGCGATTGTTGGCGGGTTGATCTTTAGCCAGATTCTTACGCTTTACACCACGCCCGTGATTTATCTTTATTTCGATCGGATGAGCCAGTGGTTCCATCGCTGGCGAGGGCGCAGGCGTGGCGTAGCTAGCCGATATCCGGCGCAACAGTAGCTCATGGCTTTGTGGTTTTTATGACTTATATGGCACTGCACATCATGAACAAGCGAGTGGAATGGAACGGCGGCATCGCACGCTTCCGGTGCGGGGCCTCCGTGCTCTTGGCATTGATGCTGGCACAAGGCTGCACGGTGGGGCCGGCGTATGTTCGTCCTTCGGTTGCTACGCCCGCAACGTTCAAGGAGGCGGCGGTTGCGGTAGCGCCTGACGGAACGATCTGGGCGCCAGCGAGACCGCAAGATGCTGCGCTGCGTGGAGCGTGGTGGAAGATCTATAAGGAGCCGGAACTCGATGCGCTTGAGGACCAGCTAAACAGCTCGAATCAAAATATAGCGCAGGCTTATCAGAACTATATGGCGGCGAGGGCGCAGGTCAGCGCGGCGCGTGCGAGTTATGCGCCGACCGCGACGGTTCAACCGTCGTTCACTCGCTCTGGGTCACCGCTTGTGTCGAGCGGGGGCGCCACGAGCCTGTTTGGCTCCGCGACGTCGCTGGCTGGGCTCAGGACTACCAGCAATAACTACGACTTTCCGCTTGATGTTTCGTGGGAGCCGGATCTGTGGGGGCGTATACGCAATACGGTGAAGGAGTTTGCCAACGCCGCGCAGGTTAGCGCGGCGGATCTTGCTAACGAAAGACTTAGCCAGCAGGCGAGCCTTGCGCAGGATTACTTCCAGTTGCGCGGGCAGGATGAATTGATCGCGCTGAATGAGCGGACTATCGAGGCGTATAGGAAAAGTCTTCAGCTTACGCAGGTGCTGGGAAGGACGGGGATAGATAGCGCGCAGTCGGTGGCGCAAGCGCAGCTCAATCTGAAGACTGCGGAGGCGTCTGCTACTAATCTTGGCATTGCGCGTGCTCAGTATGAACATGCGATTGCGTTGCTGGTTGGGCAGCCGGCTTCGTCGTTTTCGTTACCGGCGCGGCCGCTGACTACGGCTGTGCCGGTGATTCCGGTTGGTGTGCCGTCGGAGCTTTTGCAGCGGCGCCCGGATATTGCGGCGGCTGAGCGCACTATGTCTGAAGCTAATGCGTTGGTCGGGGTGGAGACGGCGGCGTTTTATCCGACTATTAGCATTTCGTTGTCCGCTGGCTTTGAAAGCCCGACGCTTGCAAACTGGTTTGCGTGGCCGGCGAGGTTTTTTTCTATCGGGCCGTCAGCGTCCGAAACGTTGTTCGATGGGGGATTGCGTACCGCGACGGTTGCGCAGTACAAGGCGCTATATGAGGGTGATGTGGCGGCGTATCGTCAGGCTGTGCTGACGGCTTTCCAGCAGACTGAGGATTATCTGGCCGCGCAACGGATTCTTGCTACGCAGTTAGAGCAGCAACGCGATGTGGTGGCCGCGGCTCAGCACTATTACGATCTTGCGGCGGTGCGCTATAGGACTGGCGTGGATACGTATCTGAACGTGTACGTGGCGCAGACTGCGCTGTTTTCTGACCAGCAATCCATGGTGACGCTGCGGGTCCAGCAGATGACCAGCAGCGTGCAGTTGATCGAAGCATTGGGGGGCGGGTGGGACGCGACTCAATTGCCGTTGGAAAAGGATGTGGCTTCCACGCGGTAAGGTGGAACATTGGGAGCTTAACGTCGCGCGAGTCACTGAACGGCAGGGGCTTCTTTGGTGATGGAGAGCTGTATGGCACCGCTCTTGACGCTTTCGCTGAGATCGTAGACCAATTGGCCTGCGGCGTCGGGGTGGAATTGGACTACCGTAGAAATGGCTGTGTGGCCTAGCTCCTGGTAGCAGAGGATTTCTAAGGCGCCGGCGGGTGTGGTACGGATATAGAGCGGGCCGTTGACGGGGATTTGGGTGGCGTGGGCGAAGTTTTCGGCGAAATCAAGTTGCTGGCTCATGATGGCTGTCCTCTGGGTGTCGAGCTATTGTGTGCATATATTCTATATGCGTATATGGAATATTAACACTCGGACCATAGAATCCACAACATGGCCCACCCTCTACATGATCCCCGTTACCAAATCCTAGCCAAAGTGCTTGGCGACCTGCGCAAACAGCATGGTTTGCTGCAACAGGATGTCGCCGAAAAAATCGGTCGGCCACAGGCGTTCGTCTCGAAATACGAGAGCGGGGCCAGGCGCCTGGATCTTGTGGAATTTCTTGAGATCACGGTTGCGCTCGGCGCTGATCCGCTTGCGGTGATGAGGAAGTTTATTGCGGTGACGGATGTAGCGAAGACGTTGCCTCGGTAGGGGCGAGGTTTGCGCTCTGACGCAGTCGAATTGGGCGCTTTGATGATCTGGTGTTGATTTTCAGCTTCGCCTGATTGCAATTTGGCCAACCCGAGTTGAAACACAGTGGAAGGGGCTCCTGCTCATTTCGACCGATCCTAACGGCCGAGCAGCCGTCGGCGGCATCCTTCGACGAATGTCCGCTTTCAGCGTGTCTGGAACATCCGAACGAGAAAATCCGCGCCGTCTGATGGCAGTCGGCTAATGCCGAAGGCGGATGTCGCTGTACGACACGCTTCGGACATTGAGAAGCTAGCATCACATCAACGGCGGCTTCGGGGGCCAAGGGTCGTCCCCAGTGACGCTCTACTTTGCCATGATAGTTTTGGTATGTTTACTACGTCGCGACTTCGAAGCTGGTCCGCCGCTCTGGACACATTAGACCCAGACCAAAACCTGAGGGCTGGCTGAACATGAAGACCTTCGCCAAGTTTCAAATCAAGTGACTGATGGCAAAGTAGTAGCACGCCGAGGGGTTACCGACATAACGCAATCGCGGGGTGCAATGTTTCGAGAAGCTGCGCATACCTCCTAAGGCCGAATCTCAAACATTTAGTATGGGACGACGGAAAAAATGTGAGCAATATCTGTGGCTGATCCAGCTCATGTCGTGACACAAAAAATGTGGCCATTTACAAGGATTTTCAAGATATCAACCTAAGTTTGATTGACAAGGGGTGAGTTATGACGCCGCTGATAAAAAGGCGAGTGCGATGATCGCCAAGAAATACCATCATCCGTGATGAACTTCTTGTAGGAACTTGTCGATGCTGGCGAGGGTATCTGACGAAATTCACCATCCGTAGACGTCAGTCAAGTATCTGCCTCGCTTAGCGCTTTGGACAAGTGCATGAGTGGAACAGTTATCATAATGTGGAGGGCTCGTGATAGCGAATAAAGTGTAGGTTTAACCGATATCGTTCCGCCGTCGAGCCTAGAACTGAGATGGCCGCGACCGACCGATTGAATCCGTGCATCAAGGAGACGTTTAGTGCCCCGCACCTTAGGTGTTTCGAGTGTCCGACGAAATGAAATTTGATGGGTCATCCGTCGCGACACAATTGGCCGTGATCGCTACAGGACTTCCGTGCCAGAGCGATAAAAAAGGTCGTAAGATAGAGGCGGTTACTATCGACACCATAACGTCGAACAAGCTGGATTTTTTATTCAATTTGTAGCATCAACATCGAATTCCCGGTTCCAGTGAAATAACTATATTGGATGGGCTCGTAGAGCTCTTCTAGGGCTCAAAACTCCTCAATCTAAAGCTTTGGCTCGGGCATAAATGTATTTAGGGGGGACCTCACTGAAAAGAGTGTTCGCGTTTCCAATCCTGCGTCACAAGATCCCATTCCCATGGATGAGAAGAAAACACTGGTTGTAGGGTCTCTGCGGCACGATCATGCGACAGCGGTGCTATGGCCGAATTTGACCTCTGTGAACGTCTTAGACTTCGACACTGTGGTTCTTTTTTTGCCAAGCCTAGACAGTAAGACGATTTCTAATATCGGAAGACAGACGCTATTTGAGTTGCAGCATACCTTTTCGCATTTTTTGAAATCGGACGGCGAACTTGTCGTTCTGGGAGCCCCGCCCCTTTCTAATGACGCCAACGAAGATGCGCAATGGTTATGGTGTCCGGTGCCAATCGTGTCGTTGGCCCAAAAAGGCGACACGATCGAGAAAATCAGCGACGATTTTGATGGGCTCCTCAGCCGACTCAAGTCATGGGACTGTGTGTATCGATTGCATCCGAATAACCCCGGTCAAGTTTTGGCGATGATCTTGTCACAAGGGCTTGCACAACTGGCGTTTGAGTACCGACCATACGCGTTGAATCGTGCGAAGGGGATATTGGCCGCGCAATACACGTATTACACGCCAATCCGGGGCGAACGGCACGATTGGCCCGGGTCGGTAACAGTATTACCGCACTTTCCAAATGACGAACCGCATTTGATCGTCGCGACGACGTTGGTGGATCTTTTAGGTAAACCTCAATCGGAGAGCGCCCCGGACTGGCTATCATCTATTTCGATGGCGTCAGTGTCCCCGATCGATGCGCGTCTAGCCAGACTTCGGCAAGAGATAGCCACACTCGGTACTCAAGTCGAGCAGCAACTAGCCGAGAAAGCAAAAATGGAGCGCTTTAAGCGGTTGCTACACGTTTCGAGCTTCGAACTTGAAGAGCTGGTAGCCGAGTGCCTAACGCTTCTGGGTGCGACGATCAAGCCGGCACGCTATTCTCAAGAAGAGTTTGTCATGGAGGTGGATGACGCTGTGTTCCTGGCAGAATGTAAGGGCGTCTCGAAGAGCATCTCTCTGCAGCATCTTCGGCAAGTTCAGGACTACGTGCTCAAGTATGAGGAAGACGAGCTCACGCCCGGGAAGGGAATTCTGTTCGGAAATGCTTGGCGTGACCTGCCGCCGTGTGAGAGGGACACAAAAGACAAGCCCGTATTTCCCGCCAATGTTATAGAGAGGGCGAAGCAATTTGGGGTGTCTTTAGTGTCAACCATTGATCTGTTCCAAGCCTTCTCCCGGTTTCTAAACCATGAAGTGTCCGCTGCAGCAATACTCACCCGGATAACAAGCGCGAACGGCATTGCGGACCTCAGTGACTTCGACATTGGCTAGAAGGCCGCTCCGTCCGAACCAGCACATTGATTCGTCTGCTAGCTAGCAGATCACAAGCAGATACACTCGCTCAACACGACATGAGGTTTCACAAAACGCGGTAAGCAGCGCGCTTATCCGTGCACAATCCCCTATTGCAATCCATTCGCGACGATCAGCGCTTCCGGGGGGCGGCTACGTCAATGTAGCCGCCTAGGCATCAACATGCCCGGCACCGCCTGCTCGCCGCGTCTGCCGGACAAGGCTAAGGCCATCGTCATTGCTGAGCAAAGGGCTTCAATTTCGGTGCTTCAGCGACGCATGTCCCTGGACGGCGAGCCCGCGGGCAGCGTGATGGCCAGTCTTTAGGCTTTTGGAGTCACGCTTTCGGTCAGGGATGGTCTGCGAGACCTGATGCCGACATATCAGATCTCGTCTACACGGAAACACGTTCGCATCACTTGGAAGGAATTCGAGACCACCCGTTTCTTCTGGCCCGCCTTTGAGGATATTTCATGGCAACGTTTGGACGCTGCGCGGATCAGTGACCCTGCACGGCTAGTCGCGAGGCATCGCCGTACCGACTTTTGGTCAATTCTCCTGCTCGTCCGGGTAAGTTTCCTGCGGAATTGTGACCCATCCCGTGCGGGAGATGCCGTGAGAGAGGCATACGTTTCGGCCTTCGGTCGCCGCAAAGTGCGCGCCGCGATGAAGCATTGCCCGGACGACGGACTTTCGCGGGTGATCCTCGTCAGCTTTCGCTGAACTACATACCGCGCTCCATGTTGTTGTTCGTGGCATGCTCGGCAGTCGCTCGCCCAGCCAGCGATCAAGGAGTTCGGTATTGACGTTATGTCGTCCACCGTGGTGGGGCACCTGGAAATAGCCAATGCCTGGAAGAGTGAGACCGACAGCGGGCGCGAAGTTCGCAGCCTCAGCAAGAGCATCTCGGCCAGCGTCCCCTGTCAGAAGGATCCGCTTGCCACTGAGGTTCGCGTACTGAATGACGCTCATTTCGTTTTCGCTACTGGTCCCGTCGGCCGGAAAGTACTCGTCGCCCCAAGCCGATTTGATAAAGGTCGTTACGGCTTTGAGCACCTTGAACAAACCATCAAGCACTGACGTCGCCGCACTCTCCTTCACTGCCTCGGGCGTTTTTTCGGACGCGACGATAAGATCGAGGTAACGAGCTTTGGTCGGTGCAAGAACGGTGAATGCGCCAATTTTTGCGCCCTGCATTGGATCCTCTATTGGGATTCCTTTCTCAAGCGCTATGTCTTCGAGCATCGCAGAAGCTGCGTAGGTCGACCGCAGTTTTTTACGAAGCGCGTCTACCGAGGTGTATGTCTCGAAACGATGGATCAGTTCTTCCGCGTAGAGCCACGGACGATTCATCCAGAGAGTTCCGACGACGCAGTCTTCCAGCACTTTGCGCAAACCGTTCGCATGGTCCTGATCGGGATGTGTCAGTACCACGTGATCAACAGTTGTAGATGCATAGTGCGTGGCCATATGCAGAACGAGTTTTTCGCCCGTTTCGATGTAGCCGCCGTCGACGACATGAATTCGAGTAACGTTGTCTTGTGAATATCGTATTGTGATTGCATCGCCGCTCTTGGATGTTTCAACGTCCAGAAAATCGATTTCGAAGAAGTCCGCCACGTTAATCCTTTTCTTTAGTCACTGCGAAGGCTTCCACGATTGTGAGGAAGCGCCAGAATCCGTGGCCGACCAGGGTCGTGGATGCTTAAATGGGTTAAGCGTGCTCACTGCACACTCAACCGATTGTCTTATCACCGGAGAAGCCTTCGTCATTTCACGAATCGGCTCCTCAGAATGGGTCGTAGCAGCTCACGATTCGGCGGCGGCGGCCGGAGGCGTGTTCTTCTGTTTCGGGATGACGAGCAGCGCTTCATACAACCGGAGTGCGTAGGAAACCCCTGCCTGCTGTACCGTCCGTGGCGTGAAGTGGAACAGCCACAGTGTGGCGAATCCTAGCGACAGTAATAAAACGAGTCCCTCGGACAGCGGCACGTCTTCCATCCGCGTGAGCTCAACGATTGGGCGATGCATCGAAAGCACGCCAGACTTGCCCAGTGCCGCCAGCGCCGCAAGCAAGCAGGTTGCAAGTCCGAACCAACGCGAACCGTATGCATTGCGGTTGTAGCCGTACGCGGTCAACTCTTTGAAGAGGAGCGGAAACTTCGTAGTGTTGTTGGTGAGTGGCCTGAGCGCATTAGCGGCAGCCTCGTAAGCGCCGTCGGCTGAGGCAGCATCTTCAGCTTCTTCCATAGCGCTCGGGATTGTCAGAAGCAATTTCGTGCGGACCAAATCGTGATACCGCAACTTGGTTTGATTCGCGAGGCGTAAGTCACGGTGGCGAAGCAGCAGCGTTGTTGGCTGCGCTTCCCACCTTTTGTATAGACGGACCTGCGCACGTTGGCCCCATGTTCGAACGATCGAAGCTAGGGCGTAGGGGCCGCCGCAGAACATCAACAACGACGACAAACTGACAACAACAGGGTGCTGCGAACCCCATGTAAGTATCACAAATGCGATGGCTGGAATAAGCACCAGCAATGCCGGAAACAACCGCGCTTTTAAATCGTATGGATCCAGCAGCTTTGTAAGGTGGGTGTGGATGGCGATCATTGCGCGGCAGAGCGCCGCCTCCCCATTAATAAGTATTTTTCTAAGCAAACACTGCTTCGCAAACGTAGTGTAGCGTTTGATCCCCCTTTTAGGTGGATTACGCGATCGGCGTTGAGTCGTGGTTATCCCTGATGAGGTGACACCGCTAAGATAGGCGGGCTCCGGAAAACGAAAATACTGGGCGAATCACCATGCTCATTTGTTGCGCCAACGGCTAGCTTTTTAAAACTCAATCACATTTTTTTCGTATCCATAGCGGCACCTCCATTGGCAATTAGCTCAAGCTGAAACTTTCTTACGGTTCGCCGCACTGAATTTGCTTCTTGGTATTTTTGAATGCATGCCACTTTATTCTGGGTGTCGAGATCACTTGGCTCCGCCCACTTAAGTCGACTCTTCGCGTTGTATTTTGGTGAGTGGGCTCTGCCGAGTGGCAATCGGCAGTACAACCGCTTACCGAAAGAGTAGCGGGATGCTAAAAAAATATAAAGCTCAGCGATTTTTGCGCCGACTTTTGTTGCCTCGTAATCTATCGGCTACGTTCTATTTTACAGACTCCGAATCCAAAATGCCCTCGTTTGTGCGCCTCTAATGCCCGAACGAGTCTTGCTGTGGCATCCTGTAGTCGATTGGACAATATGGAGAGGGGCGTGACACAAAACATTTTCGTTTTTACTGCTGGCGATCCGGAAGCCAGAAAACATCTCGACGTCTCAATCACGCGGCCTATAGACGCCACGACCGTGCGCGAGAATGTTGGGCCGGAACATTTGGAGGTGCTTGAAAAAATTAGTCGGGACGAGGGGCTTTATGCCTGGGGAGCGGTTCCCGGCAAGATGAACAATAGTTACTACCCAGCACTTGAAGTTGGGGACTGGATGTTGTGCGTGTTCGGCGCCAAATATCGCTTTGTGGCAAAGGTCGTATACAAAGTGGATAGCATTAATTTAGCTCGAGCGCTGTGGGGGCAAACAGACGACGGCAAGACTTGGCAATATATGTTCTTTCTTTCGAGGCCGATACCCATCGAAATACCTCTTTCTGTGCTCAACGCCTATCTTCCTAAACAGTTTTTTGGCTTTGCACGTGTTGGTGACGACAACCACTCAAAAATACTGTCTGAGTTTGATTCTCTCGACGAATTCGTGCATACGATGCTGTTAAATCGACCCGAGTCCTCGATCGAAATCGGGAACCGGGAATCGAATCCAGCCACGTCCGCACCCACCAACTATTTCCTCATTCGCTCAAACGCGGATACGCACTGGGGTGATTTGGAGGGAAATACCTATCGATTTGGGACGAATGTCCCGAATCACAAAAAATTGCTCGGCGGCGCGTGGGTAATCGTTGATCGTAAGTCAAAGAATGGCGCTGAAATTTTTGGCTTCGGGCGACTGGGTCCCGCGACGACGCGAGATCCTAGCTCGGGCGAGTCGCCCGCGCACAAATACTTCGAAGCCAAATATATAGACTGGTCAGGGGTATCCCCAGCGCGGCCACTGCCCGCGGATCTGAGCGTACGATTGACGAAGCAAGCAGGCTATAACGTCCAACACGCGATAAAACCGCTATCGGCGGAATTATACGAGGCGATCCTTGAGGGTGTGAAGGACACCCGACAAGAGTTTCACGTCGGGAATTTAACGCTACGGCTGAACGCATCCGACGTCAGGAAAGCCTATGAGAAAAGTGAAACGCTGTTGCCGCCCCTGACCGATAGGGATGCCTACTGGGTGATTCGAATTGGCGATGCACCAAAGGTCGTTGGCGCGGTATTTGCGCTGCTTCCCGGAGTAACCAACGATGCAGTCTATACGGACGTACAGGCGAAACATGTGTTCGAGAAACTCGGGTTCAACTGCGTACTCGAGGGCTATTCTTCGCACTCCACCGCGGATCAGCTATGTTTAATTGGAACATCAAAAGAGCATCACTGGCTTTTGGCTGCACAGAAGCTGATCGAGGAAACAGGCGCGTTCGCTTCGTGGTGGAGCTTTAAAATCCCAGAGGCCGTGGGTCGAGACCTCGGTGCCACTTTCTTTTTGTACATTAACGCGGGGTACGGACGAATTACACATCGTTTGCAATGCGATAGGTATGTCAGTTCGCCCGGACTTGAGGGACTCATCAGTCCCTGGACCGAACACACCCCGCCGGGGCAGCGTGGACTTCGGCGCGCGGGGCCCAAACAGAGTGAAATATTTAAGACTTGGCTGTTGGTCCGAAAAATCGACGAGTTGGAACCGCCACTAGCTATCAGCGCTTTCTCGGCGGTAGAGCCGTGGTCAAAGCCATCGAGCTTGTTAAATCAAAATGCCTTCGGGTTTGCGCGGTTCGGGCAGGAGGAAATCGAAGCTCCTCCCGTTGAGCCATATTCAATCGATGACGCCCTGGCCAACCTATTTATCGACAAACCGGTTTTCGAGAAGGCGCAGCGACTCCTGTCGATCAAGAAAAACGTAATCTTGCAGGGTGCCCCCGGAGTCGGAAAAACATTCGTTGCAAAACGACTTGCATATGCGACGATTGGATTCAAAGCCGCGGACCGAGTAGAGACGGTTCAGTTTCACCAGGCATACTCGTACGAGGATTTCATTCAAGGTTTCCGGCCCAAGCGCGACGGCAGCGGCTTTGCCATACGAGATGGGGTTTTTTATCGATTTTGCGAAAAGGCGCGAGATAACCCAGATGAAAAATTTGTTTTTATCATCGATGAAATAAACCGTGGAAATCTTGGCAAAATTTTCGGTGAACTCCTCATGCTTATCGAGGCCGATAAGCGTAGCTCAGAATGGGCTTTGCAACTTGCCTATGCCGATGAACATGACGACAAATTCTACGTCCCTGAAAATATTTTCATAATCGGGTTAATGAATACGGCCGATCGATCACTTACAGCAATTGATTACGCCTTGCGTCGACGATTCGCATTTATTCCTATAGTCCCAGGCTTCGGGCACGATAAATTTCCTGTTTTCTTGCAAGAACTCGGATGGTCCGAGGCTTACGCGAAGCATATCGTTGACCGTTTCGAGGCATTAAACCAAAAAATAGTTGATGATTTGGAGCTTCGCGAAGGATTTTGTCTTGGTCATAGCTATTTTTGCACGTCAAAGCCCTCGTCGCTCTCCGATGAAGATTATTATTTTCAGATTATAGATGCTGAAATTAGGCCCTTGCTCAACGAGTACTGGTTTGATAAAAATCCGTCAGATATAGAGTCAATTGTTGATGATCTTTTCCAATGATCCCGATACAAAATATGTATCTTATGCTTTGCTATGCATGGGATAAGTTAGATTCGTTAAAGGATATCAAAACAGGTGGATTGGAAGTTGACAATCTAGAAAATCTTCTCTGCCTCATGCTTGCTGACGGCGTCGCATCGCTACTTAAACGTGGACTACATAGCGAATATGTGGAGCGTACAGACGACATGTCAACGCTTCGAGGTCGGGTCGAGCCCGGGGAGTCCATACAGCGTATGCTTTTCGAACGCGGGATGGCGCGTTGCACTTATGACGATTTGTCTGAAAACATCCTATATAACCAAATAATCAAAACGACATTGGGCAATTTTGTACACTGCCACTCCGTAGACGCAAAGCTTCGCACTAGACTTTTGAAATTTCAGCCTAAACTAGCGTCAATCTCTTCGATCGTGATCGATCATAACGTCCTTAATCGAGCTCGAAAACTCTGTCCCACAGGGATCTATGCATTCATATTGGAAGTGTGCCGATTGGCGTTCGATCATTTGGTGCCAGAGCCAGGAGGAGTTGGATATCGAGCTATCGATTATTTCAGGGATGAGAAAAAGATGTGGCGTGTTTTTCAGGACTTCGTATTTAATTATTTCAGAATTGAAGCGAAACACTACAAGGTAACAAGCTCGCATATCAAATGGGACACGCCGCCAAATATTGACGCGTACTTACTTCCCCGCATGCGCACCGACGTTACGTTGGTGAGCGATACGCGTCATATAATTCTCGACACAAAATATACAGCTGAATTATTCAAAAAATATTTTAAAAAGAGCTCGCTGCGCTCCGAACACCTGTATCAGATATTAACTTATGTGGAACAGCAAGCGGGCCCCAACGTCATCTCCGGTCGCCCCGTTCCAGAGGGCATTCTTTTGTATCCCGCGGCGTCGCATCATATCGACGTCAGTTATCAAATCAAAGGACGAAACCTCAGGATCGCAACGATCGATCTAACAAAGTCTTGGGAGCAAATAAAGGGTACTCTCAATGCGCTGGTGGCCTAATTGGCTTCCAAGCCCGCTGTCGCTTGCTTTTTACCGACAAACCGCATGCCGTATGGACTTATTGTTCTTAGTCTTCGTACTCAGAGTATTTTCGCGAGTCACCCCGCACTTTGTAGGCTGGATACTTTAACCGGTTGAGAGCCATTTTTTCCAGCACAGCCTGGAAGAGATCAACTTCCATCTTATCGGCGAGCTGAACCAGATAGACTAAAACGTCGGCCATCTCATGACGGATCGCTGTTAGGCTCGCTTCGTTAAGCTCGCTCTTGTTACCCGAAACAAGCCATTGAAAAGGCTCTAGTAACTCGCTCGCCTCCACGCTGAGCGCTGTCGCCAGATTCTTAGGAGTGTGGAATTTGTCCCAGTCGCGCTCGCCAACAAACTGGCGAACGAGTTCGCGCAACTCCACTAGGTCACTTCGCAATTCAGATTTTTTCACGTTGCTGCTCCCTGACGCTTGTCTGGAATTATTGATGCCGTCGAGGGCATGGGGGCGTAGGACGTCGGTTCGCGCTCGTCAGCCTTTGAACCTAAAGGATACAAGGAGCGCCAGTCTCAGCGCCGTCACTCGATATCGATAAAAAAGGCTAACTCACCGGTAGAGGCGCTTAGGTAAACCTGTAGCGGAATTATTTTTTGTATTGCGTAGCGGACCGAGGCGCGGTGGTAAGACCACCCTACGAGCGAAAGAAATAGAGCCGCGGAAAAATCGATCGATGAGAAGTGTATTTGACTGAGTGCGGCTGTGTTTCGCCAGCACAGGTATGCAGATGCATAAATGATCGCCAACGCAAACGAGATTGACATCTCGCAGATAAGCCGTTTAGAGCGATAACGAGAAATGCGTTTATCTAGCTCTTTTGAGATCGCGTCATGGACAGACGTTCTTAAATCCTTGTCCGCGAGGTCCATTGCGGTGATCGATCGCTCCATCCAGCCGTCGATTTTGGAGAGGACCTTGCTCACGCCATACGATCGCTTTAGGCCCGACTTGAAGAGATAGTCGTTCAGTAGTGCGAGAAAAAAGGCAGGAAGAATATATAGTGCGCCGACGAGCCAAAATTGGCCAGTGTCGAAGCCTACGAGACCCTTGATTCCGACGTCCTTAAGAGCGACGATTGGCGAGGATGCTGAGTTGTTGTCCATCCGAAAAAGAATCACCGCCGTTGCAATAACGAAGACAAATTGACCCATTGGGACGATGCTCAATATCGTCTCTAGACATTGCTCCTTGATTTTGTCAGCCGCTTTTTCGGTCATGGAATGATGCTGAGAAACTGAATGTCACCTGCATTTGGATCGAATGCATCGTATTCAATTATTGGACATGCGACGATAGTCATCTCCTCTTCGTTCAGATACGGCACCAATTCTATCAAATCAGCCTCTGATTGAATGTGGATGATCATGTCTTTGTTATTGATAAAGTTTGTAAATTTTCCTTTGAAATTTGATTTTTGATGCCCACGATCTAGCGCCCTTAAACTTCCTCTTATCGTTACCGGTGCTCCGAGCCTTCTGTGACCCACGATGCGGGAAAAATTGCTGGCTATAACTGAGTCGAATTCGAAGGTTTGTGTGCCCTCGATTTCGTCTGCTTTTAATGCAAGCTTTAGATTTGCATCTTCGATTTTCCGTACTGGCGTAAGCATGTGATCAATATTCTTCGTTATCGACCGATCACCGTAGGCCCGCGTCGCTTGAGGATCGGGTGCGTTGAGGAAGTCTTCGTAGTCTTGGGGCTGAACGATGGTGTTCAGTAGTTGACCTTTTACACCCTCGATTTGGTGCGCTATAGCGTATATTTCTTGATCGGCGCCTGCGACAGCTTGCTCATACGGATCTTTGATTGCTTGTATCATGCGCCGGACTATTGGGCCACCATGGTCAGACAGAAAATCAATTACAAAGCTGCCTTCATACGCTTCACCGACGATGAAGTCCGCGTTGGTATAGTCGGCGACTCGCAACCTCGCATGCTTAAACACTTGCCCAAAGCGAATGTCCAAATACGCTCTATCCACTGTTGCCTGAATGCTGGTCATAGACCGGCTTAACGTGCGAACCGTTACGCTATGGGGACCGTATAGCAGTCCACCGTCTAATGTGAGTTGGATGCTCGCGGCCATTTGAATTTCTTCTCTGTGTGATTTGATCGGCGAGCTATCCGAGGCAATTCACCCATGTTCGCGGCAGAGTATTATTCTGCGGCAGCTGAATTTCCTCGGTGCTCATCGGAAAAAGCATTGTAGAACATTAGGAAATTTGCGGGGCAAAAAAAAGTTAAATTGCTTGAGAATTGTTTAACTCTAGCAGGCTCCGAAGGAGTGAAACTGCAGCAGCGCCGATTATAAAATTGGAGAGTTTTGGATATTTGAAGTGCGCAGTGGAGATTATCGTAGGTTTGATCTCAAAGGGTATTTTACGGTTTGTTCGCGCGAATTAGCGCCTCCGAAAATATTCGCGCATGATCTGAATTAATTCTTCGGTTGTTATTTCACTCCGTACGACTCGTTCTTTTTGCTGTTGTTCGAAAGCGTCCGAGTCATAGCCTTCTAGCTGAAAAATGGCATCGGCCGTTTTAAAGGCATCTCGGAGTTTCTCCTTCTGGTGTGAGTCGTTCATATTGAACTCGCGTGCAGCATACAGATGCGAAGCTCTGAATTACGATCAATGTCGTCGAAGAATATAGGACTGTCGTCGTTTTTCGTTTTGGATGGTGATCGATGGTTTAGTCGCTTCGGCTATAGAGGTTTTTCGGCGTGGAGAATTGCTTGGACGTGTTTGTGACGAGCCATTTGTTCGTCGATTCTGTGTATGTTCCGTTGAACTGTATCGTATTCGGCTTTGATTTCATTTGGATCGATTTTTCGGCGATCGTCGCTGAGCGACCGTTTTAAACGAATTAAGACTGTCGCGGTTTCGTCGTAGTTCTAGTGTCGGCATGTCTTCATGAACCGCGATCTCAGCGTCTCTCAGACGTTCTGCAAGGTGCCTCCGTTCGCGGCAGGCCTTTAGTCCCGCTGTGTCTTGTTCACTGATTGTGCCTATCGAGCGTAAGACGTTGCCGCTAGCGATATACAACCGTTCGGAAGTGTCTAGTGCATCAATTTCCCAGCCATCTGCTGGTCGCCTCTTCGGCCGCTTTACGCTCCAAAAGCATTTCTTTGAAGTAGCGTGTGCTCGACGGCTGCTCAGCACCATGTATGGGAAATCCCTCGTCTTTCGGTGCGATGTGGCCGTATCGCGGATCGGTAGCGCCGGTCGCTAGCCAGAACGCGTCAAAAACTTACGACCCTTGAGATCAATACGCGTAGCGGTATATCGCAGAAAAGCGGTCGACCGTACACCACGGGGGAGGCTCAATGCATCTTGGAGCAGTCGACGGGCGGTGTTTCGAACGTCGTGGTCGGCGTGATCAACTTGCCGGAAGCCTTGGCCGGGGCATGCATCGCTGATGATGACAGAGCACTACGCTCGTGAGCGAAAGGGTGACAAAGTGGGATCGACGAAATAGTGTGGGAAATAGGAGACTGAGATGATTTGCCCCTTAATGCCAAGCTGCTCTATGATGGTTGCGAGTGGGGCGGATCGGTTTTGGGATCCTTATTTGTGAACGTTTTTTATGTGAGGCGCCCAGCATGGGATTTTTTGATGAAGCTGGAATTATTCTGTCGAGCCTGCCGACGTTCGTGGCGATGGTGGCGGTGTTCGCTGGCGGGTATATGTTGGCGGTTTTTGTGGCGGATTATTTCTACTGGCCGTTCTGGACCGCGGCTGCAATGCTGATGGTCTTGTTGATTGGCTGTCTTCTTGTCACGCAGGGATGGGATCTTCTGCATGAGTCGTTTGGTGACTCGTCGCGATACTTCGAGGACGTGCGGTATGGTGTGTCGTCAGAGCAGTTGTGGTTGGTACTTAAAGTTAAGCTGACAGCGGCCGTCGTGGGTATGGGCGCTGGAGTGTTCTTTAAGTCTAAGTTCAGCGATTGATGCTGGTGAGATAGCGCTCCAACCATGGTTGGAGCGTTTTTTGCGGAGCGGTGCTTGATTTCCGGAGCGCGGAGACCTACGGATTAAGAGTCCGTAGGCCAAAAACGCAGAGACGGCATTCGTGAAATGTAGGCCGGCGAGCCTATCCGTTTCTTTGTGTGTGAGGCATAAACTGGCAACGTAAGGAGGCCTGTTATGCCACGCAAACAGAAGGAAGACGTGATGATCGAGCCGGGTCAGGGACTCAATCTGGACCCGGAATTGATCAAGCAGCTGGTGCCTGGAATGTTGGATCGCTCGACACTGGAGGTACAGCTGCGCGCGCTCAAGAAGGCGATATTCGAGCGCGCGCTGGGCGCCGAGATGAGTCATCACCTCGGCTACAACAAGGGCGAGGCCAAGCCGGCCGAGCTGGCCAATTACCGCAACGGCAGCAGCCGCAAGCGCGTCACGACCGACGACGACACCGTCGAATTAGAAATCCCCAGAGATCGCGAAGGCACATTTGACCCGGTTTTGATCGCCAAGGGCGAGCGCCGGTTCAAGGGCTTTGACGACAAGATTATCGCCATGTATGCCCGTGGCATGACGGTGCGCGAGATTCAGGGTTTTCTATTGGAGATGTACGGCATCGAGGTGTCGCCAGATTTCATCAGCACGGTCACCGATGCGGTGGTCGAGGAAGTGCGGGAGTGGCAGCAACGCCCGCTCGATGCCATGTATCCGGTGGTCTTTTTCGATGCGTTGCGTGTCAAGATTCGCGACGAAGGTACCGTGCGCAACAAGGCGATCTACCTGGCCTTGGGCATGCGCCGCGATGGCACACGGGATGTTCTGGGAATCTGGATCGAACACAGCGAGGGCGCCAAGTTCTGGCTACGCGTGGTCAATGACCTCAAGATCCGTGGCGTGCAGGATATCCTGATCGCAGTTGTGGACGGACTCAAAGGCTTTCCAGAAGCGATCAATGCCGTGTTCCCGGAGACGACCGTGCAAACCTGTATCGTTCATCTGATCCGCAATTCGCTGGACTTTGCGAGCTGGAAGGACCGCAGGCAAGTTGCCGCAGCACTGAAGGAAGTCTATCGAGCGCCAACGGCTGAGGCTGCCGCACAAGCGCTGGAGGACTTCGATGCAGGTCCATGGGGCCGCAACACCCACCGATTGCAGCCCTGTGGCGCCGGGTCTGGGAACAGGTCATTCCGTTCTTCGCGTTTCACCCGGACGTGCGCAAGATTATGTACACGACAAACGCGATTGAGTCGCTGCACATGCAGTTGCGCAAGGTCATCAAGGCACGCGGACACTTCCCAACCGACGAGGGGGCCCTCAAACTGATCTGGCTGGCATTGCGCAACATCATTGCCAAATGGACCGGCACCCGACATGATTGGAAAGGCGCCATGACCCAATTTGCATTGCTTTACCCGGAGCGTTTCACTATCGCGCTATGAGATTCACAACCGCCTCACACACAGAGATTCGGATACGTCCAGGCCGGCCGCAGTAACTTTGTCTCACAGTCGCAAAACTGTGGCGCCAGTCGTACTTACTCTGGCGCCATACAACTGCACAAAACCTCAAACATCAATATTCCCCGCCCTTAACGCATTAGACTCAATAAACGCTCTCCGCGGCTCCACCTCATCCCCCATCAAGGTAGTAAAAATCCCATCCGCCGCAATCGCATCCTCGATCTGCACACGCAACAAGCGCCTCACACCCGGATCCATCGTCGTTTCCCACAACTGCCCAGGATTCATCTCGCCGAGGCCCTTATAGCGCTGTTTGGAAACATTGCGCTCCGCATCCGCCAGCAACCACCGCATCGCGCCCTTGAACCCCGTCACCAGCATATTCCGCTCACCACGCTTGATCACAGCCCCGGGCCCAATCAAACCCTTAAACGTCGCCGCCGTATGCATCAGCTGCTGGAAGTCCGCCGTTAGCAGAAACTCCTCATCAAGCACACTAACCTTAATATTGCCGTGATGCCTACGCTCAATCCTCAGCGCTCGCAGTTCCCGAATCTCGTCATAAACCGCACGCACCGTAACTTCCGGCTTCAACGGATCCGCCTGCAACGCAGCCTGTAACGCAGCCGCACTAACCTGAGTCGTTTCCTCCGAACTCAAATCAAGCGCAACCCCATCCATCACCGCCTCAAGCGCACTCGAATCAATCAACCGACTCAACCGATCTACAACCGCCTCAGCCAGCAAATAACTACGCGCCAACTCACCCAATGCATCACCCGCAATCGGCTCAGCATTCTCAGCCGGCGTAAGCGCAGCACCCTGCAACGCCAACTTCAACATATGCTGATTCAACTCATGCGTATCCTTCAAATACCGCTCTTCCTTGCCATGCTTGATCTTATAAAGCGGCGGTTGAGCGATATAGATATAACCATTGTCGATCAACTGCGGCATCTGCCGATAGAAGAACGTCAACAACAGCGTCCGAATGTGCGCACCGTCCACGTCAGCATCGGTCATGATAATGATCCGGTGATAACGCAACTTCTCCGGCTTGTAATCTTCGCTCCCGATCCCACAGCCCAGCGCCGTAATCAACGTAACGATCTGCTCCGACTGCAGCAACTTATCGTACCGTGCCTTCTCAACGTTAAGCACCTTCCCGCGCAGCGGCAAGATCGCCTGAAACTTCCGATCCCGACCTTGCTTAGCCGACCCACCTGCGGAGTCGCCCTCGACGATATAAATTTCCGACTTAGCCGGATCCTTCTCCTGGCAATCCGCCAGCTTACCGGGCAGCCCAACACCATCAAGCACACCCTTACGCCGCGTCATCTCCCGAGCACGCCTGGCCGCATCACGCGCGCGCGCCGCATCCACGATCTTCCCGCAGATAATCTTCGCATCGATCGGCGTCTCAGCCAGAAAATCCTCCAGCGCCTTCGCCACCACTTCTTCCACCGGCGCCCGCACTTCCGACGACACCAACTTATCCTTGGTCTGCGCACTGAACTTAGGCTCAGGCACCTTCACCGACAACACGCACGACAACCCCTCGCGCATATCATCGCCGCCGGTCTCCACTTTCGCCTTCTTCGCGATCTCGTGGCTTTCGATGTACTTATTGAGCACCCGCGTCATGGCCGCGCGCAACCCGGTCAAGTGAGAGCCCCCATCCCGCTGCGGAATGTTATTGGTAAAGCACAACACGTTCTCGTTGTAGCTATCGTTCCACTGCATCGCCACTTCGACGTTGATCCCATCCTTCATGCCGGAGACATGAAAGATGTTCGGATGCAGTACCGACTTCGCTTTATTAATGTATTCAACAAAGCCCTTCACGCCACCCACAAACGCAAAATCATCTTCCTTACCCGTGCGCAAATCGTTCAACCGAATCCGCACGCCATTATTCAAGAACGACAACTCACGCATCCGCTTGGCGAGAATATCGTAGTGGTATTCGATATTGCCGAAGATCGAAATATCGGCCAGAAAATGCACCTCAGTGCCGCGATGTTCCGTCGTGCCGGTCACCAGAATAGGCGACACCTTATCGCCATTCATATCCTCGACAATACGGTTCTGCGGAACGCCCTGATGGAATTCCATGAAGTGTTTCTTACCATCGCGGCGCACCGTCAAGCGCAGCCATTCCGACAGCCCGTTCACGCACGACACACCCACACCGTGCAATCCGCCCGATACTTTGTAGCTGTTCTGGTCGAACTTGCCACCCGCATGCAACTCGGTCATCACGATCTCAGCCGCACTACGCTTGGGCTCATGCTTGTCATCAAGCTTGATCCCGGTCGGAATACCGCGACCGTTGTCAGTCACCGAGATCGAGTTATCCGGATGAATAGTCACCTGAATATCATTACAGTGCCCGGCAAGCGCTTCGTCGATCGCGTTGTCCAGCACTTCGAATACCAGATGGTGCAGGCCGGTGCCGTCAGAGGTGTCGCCGATGTACATGCCGGGTCGCTTGCGTACGGCCTCCAGGCCTTCCAGGATCTGGATCGATGAAGCGCCGTAGCTGGTGTCGGGTTGCGTGGCTTGCGTATCACTCATAGTTTCTTCCGGTCTGCAGACTGCTAAACACTGCGATGCTAAAAACCCCAAAGGGGCCGGTCTTAAACCTGAGCCCCTTGGTGATGGTTGCGCGAATTTACGTCAAATGCGCATGGGCATGACCACGTACTTGAAGTTGTCGTTTTCGGGTACGGTGATCAATGCGCTGGAGTTGGAGTCGCCCAAGCTGACTTGCAGGAACTCGACCTTGAGGTTGGCGAGCACATCAAGCAGATAGGTGACGTTGAAGCCGATGTCGATCGAGTCGCCGTCGTAGGCAATTTCGAGCTCTTCCTGGGCTTCTTCCTGGTCGGCGTTAGTCGACAGGATCTTGAGCTGGCCCGGCTCGATCAGGCAACGCACGCCTTTGAACTTGTCCGACGTCAAAATGGCGGCGCGCTGCAGCGAACGCTGCAGTTCTTCACGCCCGATCATGAAGTGGTTTTTATAACCCTTCGGGATCACGCGCTGGAAATCGGGGAATTTGCCTTCGACCAGCTTCGACACGAGCTCGACCTGGCCGAAGGTGAATTTCACCTGCGTCGGCGCGATATCGATTTTCAACACATCGTCGAGGTCTTCGAGCAGGCGCTGCAATTCCAATATCGTCTTGCGCGGGATGATCACTTCCTGGCGCGCGAACGATGCGTCGGTTTCCATCGACGCGTAGGCGAGCCGGTGACCGTCGGTGGCAATCGCCATCAACTGGTTGCCGTCGACCACCAGCAGCATGCCGTTCAGGTAATAGCGGATGTCCTGTTGCGCCATCGCGAAGTGGACCATGCCGAGCAACTGGCGGAAGGTCTTTTGCGGCACGCTTAGGCTCGCGCCGTAATCCTTGGCTTGCGCGACCGTCGGGAATTCCTCGGCGGACAGCGTTTGCAGCGCAAAACGGCTCTTGCCCGATTGCACGGTCAAGCGCTTGTCTGACAGCGTCAGGCTGACTTCGCCATTGGGCATCGCGCGCAGGATGTCGAGCAATTTGCGCGCAGCAACCGTAGTGGCAACTTGGTCGCTACCGACGCCGAAGCCGGCATGCGTCGTGATTTGCAGTTCAAGGTCGGTGGACAGGAATGAAACGTCCGCCCCCGTTTTGGTGATCAGCAGGTTCGCGAGTATCGGCAACGTATGGCGGCGTTCGACGATGCCGCTGACTGTTTGCAGTGGCCGCAGAAGATTGTCTCGTTCGGTCTTGACCAATTGCATAGATTTCCTTCGAAAATTGAACGGCCCGACTGGTTTTTACCGGTTTTCAGGTCTGAATCGCTGGCTCGTTTGATCTGGCCCCGATTGCGCCCCGATTTGCGCTGTTGCCGCTTCCTGTACGTCAAAGCGGTCGACAGAGCAAACCCATATTGTGCCTCAAAAACAGCTTATTCCCTAAAATCACGATGGGTTGAGCGCTGGGTCCACATAAGTCGGGCTTAACTTATGCTTACCCCTCGCGCCGACTATCCACTTACCCCTTGAGCGTCTGCTCTAGCACGTGGAGTTCGTGATTAAGCTGGGCATCCTTGGTGCGCTCGTCGGATATTTTGCGCACCGCATGGAGCACCGTGGTGTGATCGCGCCCGCCGAACAGTTCGCCGATTTCCGGCAGGCTTTTCTGCGTCAATTCCTTGGCCAGGTACATCGCGATCTGGCGCGGCCGCGCGATATTGGCGGGCCGCTTCTTCGAATACATATCTGCAACTTTGATGTTGTAGAAGTCCGCCGCAGTCTTCTGGATGTTTTCCACCGAAATCTGGCGGTTCTGCACCGTGAGCAAGTCTTTCAGCGCTTCCTTGGTCAGCTCGATGGTAATTTCGCGGCCATGGAATTTCGAATACGCGAGGATCTTGCGCAGCGCGCCTTCCAGCTCGCGCACGTTGGAGCGCAGGTGCTTTGCGACGAAGAACGAAACGTCCTCGGAAACCGACACGCCTTCGATCAGCGCCTTGCGCATCAAGATCGCCACGCGCATTTCCAGTTCGGGCGGCTCGATCGCCACCGTCAGGCCGGAGTCGAAGCGCGAGATCAGGCGGTCGTCGATGCCCGAGATTTCCTTCGGATAGGTATCGCTGGTGATGATCACCTGCGCCTTGTTCGCCACCAGTGCCTCGAAGGCGTAGAAGAATTCTTCCTGGGTGCGCGATTTGCCGGAGAAAAACTGAATATCGTCGATCAGCAGCAAGTCGAGCGAATGGTAGTAGCGCTTGAACTCGTCGAACGCTTTTCGCTGATAGGCTTTGACCACGTCCGAGACGTATTGCTCGGCATGGATGTAGCGGATCCGCGCGCTGCCTTTTTCGTTCAGCAATTGATTGCCGATCGCATGGATCAAGTGGGTCTTGCCCAGGCCCACGCCACCGTACAGGAATAGCGGGTTGTACGACACGCCGGGGTTGTCCGCGACCTGGATCGCAGCGGCGCGCGCCAACTGGTTGGCTTTACCCGTTACGAAATTGTCGAAGGTCAGCACCGGGTTGAGCTTGGAGCGTTCGTAGGTGGTGCCGCTGTCGCTGCCTATGCGGTTTCCGGCGCCCGGGCGCCACGTACGTTGACCGGCGGCCGTTTCGTGCGCGTCGAGGCTGGGCAGGTCGACTTCGCCGGCGGCGTTATCAGCCGACGTGCTCTGCGTGATCAGGGCGCTGCTGCCGCGTGAAACGGCGTCGCCATTTTCAGTCGGGCCCGAAGACGGTGCTTGAGCCGGCTTGCCTTGAGCACGGCCTTGACCGGCCTTTTGATCGAGCACGAAATGCACTTCGATCGGCGAGCTCCAAAAATCGCGAGCGAGGTCGGAAATGCGTCCGGAAAACTGGTTTTTCACCCAGTCGAGTTTGAAACGGTTAGGCGCGGCGATGCTGAGCGTCTTGGCGCCTTCGTCGAAGGCGACGGGCCCGAGCGGCTTGATCCACGTCTGGAATTGCTGCGGCGTGAGTTCGCGTTCGAGATGCGCGGAGCAGTGTGCCCAAAAATCGTTCATGTATCCGTCTGAATTGATGCAATGCTCACCATCGGATTTCGTGCGCGCTCTACTAATGCTGCGTTTGCCTTACGTGCTGCCGGAGCGTCACTTAAGGGTCACGTGCAGCGCGGCACGATAGAGCGCAACCCGCTCGCCGGCAAAGGTGCGCGGGGCGGCGAGTGCGGTGCTCAAGCGTGCAGCGCAGGCGTAAATCAGATGATGTGGGTAATTTCGAATTGTCCATGATTTTACCGCCAAACTCACATCCCGGGCGAGTTATCCACAGGCTGCGATGCAGGATGCGCGCGCAGGCTTGCCGCTGCGGTTCGCGCCCAGTTTTGCATTCGATGTCCCGCAACGCGCGTAGTATCGGGCTCTAAATTCTTGACACTAAACGGAAAAACGGCTTAAATAGCGGGTTCCGCAAAACCGAATAGTGAACCCGTAGTCGTTGCACGATGCCCGCCGCGGTACTGCAAGGGCGCAACGGCCGGCTTAGTAAGCATTAATTAAGCGATAACCAAGCAGCTTGGTTATTGTTAACCGCGAGTGAGAGCAACATGAAACGTACATACCAACCGTCAGTAACGCGTCGCAAACGGACCCACGGTTTCCGGGTTCGCATGAAGACCGCCGGTGGCCGTAAAGTCATCAACGCGCGCCGTGCAAAAGGCCGCAAACGTCTGGCAGTCTGAGGCCGGCAGTGATCGCGCCTGCATCGCTCGTGCCTGTGCCCGTGCGATGCAAGTCGCGAGCGGCGTGAGCGTTCAATGGAATTTACATTGATCGCGCGCGCAGCCAGCTTCCCGAAAGCCGCGAGGCTTTTGAAAACGGATGAGTTCTCATCCGTTTTTCGTTTGCGCCCGTGGGCGCGTACCGAGCATTTTGTCCTGTATGGGCGCGCAAGTGGCGCCCCTGCGCGGCTAGGGCTCGTGATCGGCAAGAAATTCGCACCGCGCGCGGTTACCCGCAACCTGGTGCGCCGTTTGGCGCGTGAGGCGTTCCGGCGGCATCGTGCCGAGCTGCAAGGCTGGGATATTTTGATGCGCCTGCATAAACGTTTCGACAAGAAAGCCTTACCCGGAGCCGCTTCGCCGGCTTTGAAGGCTATTTGTCAGGCGGAAATTGCGACACTCGTCACAAACGCGGTGCATAATGCGTCGCGCCGGGCGGCAAACGCGACACCTCCAGTGACGCCGCCGGTCGAATCGGAATAATGCGGGATGAAAACCCTGCTGCTAGCACTGCTGCGCTTTTATAAACTGGCGATCAGCCCGTTCCTTGGCGACCGGTGCCGTTTCTATCCTTCGTGTTCCGATTACGCACGCGAAGCGATCCAGCGTCATGGCCCTGCAGAGGGCACGTATCTCGCGATAAAGCGGGTATGCCGCTGCCATCCTTTTTCGGCTGGCGGGATAGACGCCGTCCCCGAACGATCTTTCAACTCCAAGCGCTGAAGCGCTGCCCTCCCAGATATCGAGACGCCGCATGGTTATCACAAAACGCAACATTCTGTGGGCTATCTTCTTTGTGTCGCTGCTTATCCTATTCGATAACTGGCAGCGCTCGCACGGTCACCCATCGATGTTTTTCCCGAGCCCGGTCTCCACGCAGGCCGCGTCCGACGCGACGCCAGGCGCGAAGTCGGATCAGCCCGGCAGCGTGACCGCTCAGAATTCCGCAACCTTGCCCGGTGGCACGCAAGCTGCTGCCGTGCCGAGCCAGAAAGTCGAGTTCCAGACCGACGTCTTTAAAGGCGTGATCGATACGCAGGGCGCGACGATGAGCAAGCTCTCGTTGCTGCAGGATGGCGACGAGAAGAAAGACGACTACATCACGCTGTTCGACCAGACGCCGACGCATACCTATCTGGCGCGTACCGGCTTGACGGGCGGCAACTTCCCGAACCACAGCGACGTATTCACGCTGGTGCCGGGTCCGACCACGATGGCCCCGGGCAGCGACACGCTGGCGGTCAAGTTCGAGTCGCCGGTCAAGGATGGCGTGAAGGTTGTAAAGACCTATACGTTCACGCGCGGCAGCTATGTGATCGGGGTGTCGAATCAGGTGACCAATACCGGTACTGTACCGGTTACGCCTACGCTGTATATGGAGCTGGTGCGCGACGACCAGGCGGTTGAAACGCCACGTTTCTCGCATACCTTCATCGGCCCGGCTGTCTATACCAACGAACATCATTTCCAGAAAATGACGTTCGAAGATATCGACAAGAACAAAGAGGAATACGCACCGCAAGCCGATAACGGCTGGGTTGCCATGGTGCAGCATTACTTCGCCACGGCATGGATTCCGCAGCAAGGCGTGAAGCGCGATATCTACGTGCAGAAGATCGATCCGACGCTGTATCGCGTGGGTATGAAAGAGCCGCTGCAAACCTTGGCACCGGGACAATCGGTCGATATCTCGGCGCGCTTGTTCGCTGGTCCCGAGGAAGAGAGCATGCTCGCTTCGATCGCTCCGGGGCTCGATCTGGTCAAGGATTACGGCTGGGTCACGATCATCGCCAAGCCGCTGTTCTGGCTGCTCGACAAGATCCATGGCGTGCTCGGCAACTGGGGCTGGTCCATCATCGCGCTGACGGTGCTGATCAAGGCCGTGTTCTTCCCGCTGTCGGCAGCAAGCTATCGCTCGATGGCGCGTATGAAGGCGATCACGCCGCGGATGACCGCGCTACGCGAACGCTTCAAGGGCGAGCCGCAGAAGATGAATGCGGCGCTCATGGAGTTGTACAAGACCGAGAAGGTCAACCCGTTCGGCGGTTGTTTGCCGGTGGTGATCCAGATCCCGGTGTTCATCTCGCTGTATTGGGTGCTGCTGTCGTCGGTGGAAATGCGCGGTGCACCGTGGGCGCTGTGGTTGCACGATTTGTCGCAGCCCGATCCGTTTTACATCTTGCCGGTGCTGATGGCAGCTTCCATGTTCCTGCAAACGCGTCTTAACCCGACGCCGCCGGATCCGATGCAAGCCAAGATGATGATGTTTATGCCGCTGGCGTTCTCGGTCATGTTCTTCTTCTTCCCGGCCGGCCTGGTGCTGTACTACGTGGTGAACAACGTGCTGTCGATTACGCAGCAGTATTACATCACGCGCATGATGGGTAAGAAGAAAGCGGCCTGATAAGCGGGCGCGGGGTTTAACCCGAAGCCAACGCGTAATTCGCCCCGAAAAGCCGCCTGTGTCTTGTCAGACCAGGCGGCTTTTTCATGGGCGTCATTGCGCTAACACCCTCACTCCCGGAAAGCGGGCCAGTTGCGGCACGGCCTTGCGAATGTGCGCAAGCATCGCCGTTGCGGCGGGCGAGAAGGCCTTGCCCTCGCGACGCACCACGCCCACGCTACGTGTGAGCACCGGCTGGGACAGCAGCCTCAAGTTGAGCCGATTCAGCGGCGTACGCTGTGCCGCCAGCGCCGACATCACCGACACACCGAGCCCCCGCATCAATAAAGTCTCTATCGTCGCTGTGTTCGACACGCGATAGCGCGGCTGGCGCACTTCCTCGCTCAAGCCTGGCGTGTTGCTCAATTGATGCTGCATCCCCAGGTCCGGACTGAAGCCGATGATCCGGTATTCGCCGATCTCATCCCACGAGATTTCGCCGGTACTTTCAGCCAGCGCATGATGCGGCGCGAACACCACGCCGAATGAATCCTCGAGCAGCGGTTCGAACACCAGCTCCGGATCCGCTTCCCACGGGCTGCAGATGCCGAAGTCGACGTCGCCGTTGATGATGCGCTGCTGCACGCTTTCGGAATTGTCCTCGCGCAGATACACATCGATGCCGGGAAACGCGTCGATATACGTCGCCACCGCCTCCGGCAGCAACAGCGCCATGACCGACGGCACCGCCGCCACCCCGACCCGGCCCCGTTCGCATTTGCCCAGCGCTCGCATGTCGCCGATGGTCGAATCGAACTCATGCAGCAAACGTTTGGCAGATGGCAGGAATTCCTCGCCGGCCTCGGTCAGGTCGAGCCGGCGCGTGGTCCGATTGAACAACGACACGCCAAGATCTTGCTCCAGATGCTGGATCGTCAGGCTCAGCGCCGACTGGGTCACGAACAGCGCCTCCGCGGCTCGGGTCAAGCTGCGATGCTGGGCCACGGCGACAAACGCACGTACATGCCGCACCGAGAGGCGCCGTGTGGACCGATCTTCATTCATCAATTTTTCTCGTGAATAGCGTAGTTTTAATCGATTGTACTAGGGAAGCACGTCGCCCTACACTGAGCGCCAGTCTTTACGAGGAAACTCACATGTTGGTCGATCTTCGCCGGTACACGATCGTGCCCGGCCAGCTCAAGCCGTATCTCGCCATCTACGAAGCGCAGGGTTTGCCGGTGCAGCGCCGACATCTCGGCGACCCGCTCGGCTATTTCATCACCGAAGTGGGGCAGCTCAACCAAGTCGTGCATTTGTGGGGCTACGAGGATTTCGCCGATCGCCAGCGCAAGCGCGCCGCGATGGAGAACGATCCGGAGTGGACGGCGTACAAGCAGAAAACAGCGGAAGGCCGCTTCATCCACAACCAGGAAAACCAGCTCCTGATGTCGGCCCCCTGGTCGAAAATCTAAGCGGCTGTTCGCGAGAAAACCCGAGAAAACTATGAAAGTGATCATCTCCGACGACTACCAGGACTGCGTGAAGACGCTCGACTGCTATGCGTCGCTGGCGCGTGATTTCGAAGTCGAAATCCATCAGGACACCGTGACTTCGATCGACGAACAAGCCCGGCGCTTCGCCTCTGCTGACGCGTTGCTGCTGATTCGCGAACGCACGCCGATCAGCGCCGAGTTGCTCGCGCGGCTGCCGAACCTGAAATTCATCAGCCAGACCGGGCGGGCCGCCAACCACGTCGACCTCAAAGCCTGCACGGCGCGCGGCATTCCCGTGTGCTCCGAGGGCTCGGCCACGACTGCGGCTGCCGAGTTGACTTGGGCGCTCGTGATGACGTCGATGCGCAAGGTTCATCTCGAAGCAACGCGCTTCAAGGCCGGTCTATGGCAAGGCCACCTCGGTACCGGTTTGCAAGGCCGCACGCTCGGTATCGCCGGTTACGGCAAGATCGGCAGCGTGGTGGCGGGATATGGCCGCGCCTTCGGAATGCGGGTAGTCGCGCTGGGCGACCACGTGACGTCGATCGAGGCCGCGGCCAAGGACGGCGTGGAAACCGAGACCGACCGGAAAAAATTCTTTAGCCAGGCGGATGTGGTCTGCTGCCATTTGCGTCTGTTGCCGGCCACGCGCGGCTCGATCACGCGCGACGACCTGCTGGCGATGAAGCCGACCGCGCTGTTCGTCAACACAAGTCGCAGCGAAGTCGTGGCCGATGGTGCGCTCGAAGCGGCACTGACGGCCGGTCGCCCTGGTTTCGCTGCCGTCGACGTGTACGAGCGCGAGCCGATCTACAACGCCGATCATCCGCTGCTGCGGTTCGATAACGTGCTGGCCACGCCGCACATCGGCTATGTCGAGAAAGACACCTACGAGCATTACTTCGGCATCGCCATCGAGCAATTGATCGCATGGCGTGCCGGCCGGCCCATCAATTTGCTGAATCCGGAAGCCTGGACCGAACACGCCGCGCGTTGAAACCATCGCATCGACGCGCATCTCGCTCAACCATAAGAAAAGCAAAAACCAAACTGGCCGCAAGCCCTTCGGCAAGTGGCTTCCACAAGGAGACCGTAGTGGAGAATTCACTAGAATCGCTGACGATCAAGCGCGTGTACTGGCGCCTGATTCCGTTCCTGTTCGTGTTGCTCATCATCAACTACCTGGACCGCGTCAACATCGGCTTTGCCGCCCTGCGCATGAATCATGAGCTGGGCTTTAGCGCATCGGTATTCGGTCTCGGAGCCGGCATTTTCTTCATTGGCTATGCGGTGTTCGAAGTCCCCAGCAACATCATGCTGCATAAAGTCGGTGCGCGGCTTTGGATCGCCCGCATCATGGTGACGTGGGGGTTGGTGTCGGGCATGCTGGCCTTCGTGCATACGCAGACCTCGTTCTATGTGCTGCGCTTCTTGCTGGGCGTTGCCGAAGCGGGCTTTATTCCGGGCGTAGTCGCTTATCTGGCCTATTGGTTTCCCGTTCGTTACCGCTCGCGCGCCAACGCCGGCGTGATCATGGCGACCGCGATTGCCTCGGCGATCGGCTCGCCGGTCTCCGGTTTGTTGATGCATACGATGGACGGCATTAATGGGATCTCCGGCTGGCGCTGGATGCTGTTGTTCGAGGCTGTGCCCGCTGTGGTGCTGGGCCTGTTCGTGCTGGTCTGGCTGACCGACCGGCCCGAGCGCGCCAAGTGGCTCGCGCCGGACCAAAAGAAATGGCTGGTGAACGAACTGGCCAGCGAAGCCGCCAAGCTGGAGAAGACCGCCGACTTGCCGTTCCTGAAGATCGCCGTGATGCCGCGCGTGTGGAGCTTGTCTGCCTTGTTCGTGTGCTTTCTGACGGCCTTCTACGGCGTGCTGCTGTGGCTGCCGCAGATCATCAAGAGCATGGGCACGTCGAGCGACCTCGAAGTGGGCTTCCTGACCGCATTGCCGTTTTGCTGCGCGGCGCTGTCGATGAGCCTCGTCTCGCGTCATTCCGATAAAGTGGCCGAGCGCAAGCTGCACATCGCCATCTGCATGGTCGTTGGCGGCGTGGCCTTGCTCGCTTGCGCGTTTGTATCGCAGCCTGTCATCGGACTCGTGCTGCTTTGCATCGCCGCTGCCGGTATCTGGGGTTGCCTGGCTGTATTCTGGACGTTGACGGGTGAGTTCCTTGGCGGTGCGGCAGCGGCAATCGGCATTGCGCTGATCAACACCATCGGGCAGTTTGGCGGTCTGGCCGGCCCGTGGGTCGTCGGCATCATCAAGGACTTCACCGGCAACTTCTCGATGGCGCTAGTGGTGCTTGCAATCGCCGCGTTCCTCGCTGCACTGATCGCCTTTCTGCTGCCGGACCGTAAGCCCGCAGCGGCAGTCGGCAAAAATATGATGGCCGCTGATACCGCGCGTTAGAACGTCCGCATCGTTGTCCTTGATACCCCGAGCGCCCATCGCGCTCGGGCGTTCCGCAAAAATTCCTCGAGGTGCGTTCCCGTACTGAGGGAACTACCGCCCGCGTATTGAATCCCAAATACTGAACTCCATTCCCGGATCGCAAGCTCTGGGATCTTTGCGATTCTTAAAGGTGGGCGGGAGGCAACATGTACAAGGACCATAAACGCGGGCGCAGCCTGCTGGGTGCGGGCTTTCTTCCTGGAGGTGCGGCAGCGGCGAAACCCGCGCAGAGGGATGCAAGCCCGGGAACCTCGACCCAGGCGGCTACAGGGGGTGCACAACGCGGTGGCTACTGCGCCACTGCGCCGAGCCGCCAAGGCGACGAAATTTTCCTGGATCTGGCAGCGTTGTCGGCCGACCATGCCCAGGTTTTGAGGCAATACAGCGCGAGCGGGACTTCCAAAGAGGAAGCGCTGCGTAATCTGACCGAGCTCCTCGAAACCGAAATGGCGAAACTACTCGCGCTCGTCGAGTCGTTGAAGACCAAGCAGAAAACTTGATTGAACCGAGGGTGCCTTCGTGCAAGCTTGCCCGCTTGACGGAGGTGCTCATTCGCACGGCCTCGCGTTTTCCCTAGCAGGCCGTTCTCACGCTACCGTGCCCTGTCCGTGAAAGCGCGCCAAAAATTGCCGAGCCCGTGCCGATTCGGGCGCGCTGAAGAACTGCGCGGGCGGCGCGGTTTCCACCACTTGCCCCGCATCCATGAACACCACCCGGTTCGCAACTTGCCGCGCGAACTCCATCTCGTGCGTAACGATGACCATCGTCGCGCCTTCGCTTGCCAGCGCCTGCATCACGCTGAGCACTTCACCGACCAGCATCGGATCGAGCGCGCTGGTCGGCTCATCGAATAGCAGTACGTCGGGTTTCATCGCGAGGGCGCGGGCGATGCCGACGCGCTGTTTCTGACCGCCCGAGAGTTGCGACGGAAACTGGTCGCACTTCTCGGCAAGCCCGACTCGCGCCAGTAGTTGCTCCGCCTCCGCCCGGACATCGGCACGGTTGCGCTTGAGCACATGCAAGGGCGCCGCCATCACGTTTTCAATCACGCTCAAATGCGGCCACAAAGCAAAATGCTGGAACACCATGCCGATTTTGGCGCGCACCTGCGCCAGGTCGGCGTCGCTCATCTTCAAGCTGGTGTTGCCGCGCACACCCATGCGGTTGCCCGATACATGAATGCTGCCGGCATCGGGAATCTCGAGCCAGTTGATACAGCGCAGCAAAGTCGACTTGCCGCAGCCCGAGGGGCCGAGCAGGCAAACCGTCTCGCCCTTGGCCACTTTCAAGGAGACATCGCGCAGAACCTGATTGCTGCCGAAGGATTTGGAAATGCCGTTCAGGAGGAGCACATTCAGCGCAATGTCGTCCACCGCGGCCGCTGGGGTGCCTGCGTTGGATCCATCGGGCTTATGCGCGTCTGGGGCGCTGACAGGGATCGAATTCATTGAGCTTGCCGTTGAGTAGGGGTCACGACCTGCGTTGTTCTGCATACTTGTCGAGCATGCCGTTGGCGGCTTCGATCGCAAGGCAGATGCCCCAATACAGAACGACTGCCGTGACGAAGGCCGCGAACGGAATAAAGTAGGTCGCCTGGATGCTGGTCATCTCATGCGTGAGTTCCGATACGGCGATCACGGTGAGAAACGCGCTGTCCTTGACGATCTGGATCAACTGGCTGCTGATCATCGGCATTGCACGCAGCAGCACAGGCGGCAGGATGATATAGCGCAGCAAGGACACGCCGCGAAAGCCGAAGGCCTTGCCCGATTCGATCATCGTGGCTGGCAGCTCCAGCCACGCGCCGCGCATCAGTTCCGCCATGTAGGCGGTGTTGTAGAGTATCAGCGCGATCGCGCCAGATACCCAGTTCGACAAGCTGATGCCCAAGGTCGGCAAGCCGAAATAGATCAGATAAACGAACAGCAGGAACGGCGAACAGCGCATCGCATCGACATACAGCGCGGCGCTTTTCGCCACTGCCTTTTGCTTCGACATCAACAGGGCTGCCAGCACTGCGCCGAGCACGATCGAAGCGATTGCGGCGATCACGAGCAGGATCACGGTGTTGAGCAGACCTGCCAGTACGACGTCGCGCTGCCCCCAGATAACCAGGAAATCGCTCATGCCATCGCCCCGCTGGCGCGTTGACGGCGTTCGAGCGCACGCTGCACGCGCAACAAGGCGAACACGATCAAGCCGTATAGCAGCAGCGCGAAGATAAACGGCGGCAGTGGTTGGTAGGTATTCGCGCCTACGCGCAACGCTGCGCGCGTAATGTCGACGATACCGATTACGGCGACGGCCGGCGTCGACTTGATTTGCAGCGTCATTTCGTTGACGAGCCCGGGCAGGCTCGCCCGCCAGATTTGCGGAAACACGATCAATTTGAGGCGCACCCAGCGCGACATCGCAAACGCGCGCGCCGCATCGTATTGGTCGCGCGGAAACTCGATCAACGCGCTACGCCAGATCTCGCAGTTGAACGCCGAGGTACTGACGGTCAGTGCGAGTATGGCCGCCCCGGTCGGCTCGAGCGACAAACCGAGTTGGGGCAGCGCGAAATACACGAGCAAGGTCAGCGTGACGGTCGGGCATGACCGGATCACGCTGACGTAGCCATACACCAGCCGGCTGAGCACCGGAACGCGGGCCCAGCGTATCAATGCCAACGCCAGCCCGAGCGGGACCCCAAGCACGATGCTCACGAGCGACAGCGAGATCGTCGCCAGCGCGCCGCGCGTGATGCTCCAGTAATCGTATGCGGTCATCGACGGGCTCGCGGCAAATCAATTAATCGATTGCGGCATTGCTTCGAAGCTCGCACCGAGCCACTTCTTTTGCAGTGCGTACATTTCGCCGCTCTTGCGCAAATCGCTCAACGCGCCGTCCACGAGCGCCAGGGCTCCCGGATTGCCCTTCTTGACCGCCCATGCGATATAGACCGGGTTGCCAATCGGTTGGCCGATCACGAACGTGTCGGGGCGAGTCTGGATCAATGAGTTCAGGTTGATCTGCGTGTTGGCGACAGCGTCTACACGCCCAAGCGCCAGGTCCTGATAGATCTCGGGGTAGGACTGGTACTCGACGATTTGCTTGAGCCCTTTGCCGGTTTTCTTCTTCATCGCTTCGTCGAACGTTTTCAGATCGGCCAGCATTGCGCTGCCTGTCTGGACGCCGACTACCTTGCCGACCAGATCATTAGCCGAGGTGATGCTCGAGCCTTTTTTAACCGCGTAGAACGTGGTGGACTGCGCAAGCGGCGAAGTGAAATCGAATACTGCTTTGCGTTCGGGGGTGACCAGCACGGCTGTTACCGCCATGTCGTATTTGCCCGTCGTGACGCCAGGCAAGATGCCTGACCACGGCATGATTTGCTGCTTGATGTCGAGGCCGAGTTTCTTTTTGACCAAGGCCAGCATTTCGGTGTCGTAGCCGGTGGGCACGCCGTTGTCGACGAATTCGAACGGCTTGAAATCATCTTCGGTCGCAACGGTCATGGACCCGCGTGCCTTGATCGCGTCTGCGGTTTGGGCGCTTGCGGTGGCGCTCACGCCCAAGGTGGCTGCGAGCGTGAAGATGGCGAGTGCCGCGGCGCGGCGCATGCCGGCGCGTTGCGGACGGTCGGATGCGCGGCGTGGCTGACCGAAGGCGCGTGATACGAGAGACGACATGGATTTTCCCTTTTCGCTGTTGAGACCGTCTCCACGTGCGATGCACGTCGTCCGCGGTCGGGTGGAGTTCGCTGCACTCGCACAATTAGTACGGGTACTGACGAATTGTGCATAACCATGCAAGGCTCATGCCAGTAATGGGCCAGCGAACGCGCAAAAGGCCAGACGGAATCCGGCGCGTTTCGCGGCTCGAAATAAGCACTGTGCCGGTGCATGAATTGCGCGCCGAATGCTTGTACGGCGGTGCATGACGCACCGCTTTGGCTCGCACTGCAGGGGTCTGGAGAACGCCTTTCGTAGGACGACATTTAGCTCAGGCATATTTCCCGGCGGGGTAGTTCAAGTATCAGCCGTTTCAAGATAGGATGTATGCTGACGATATGCGTGAGGCGGCGCGGTTCTTGCGTCATGGTGCGGGACTACCATGTACCGGGTATCGATCCCGCTGAGAAAAAGGAGAGCGGCATGCAGGAGCCACAACAACATTCGAGTCGCGAGCTTGAGCCGATCGCGAGCGAGACCATCGAGGCAGGCGGGCGCTGGTCGCGGCGCCTGGAGGCGGGCGAGCGTTTGCGCATTGTCGACCTCGAAGGGCAACAGGCGGTCGACTTCCTTTGCTACTCGGCGAGCTTGCCGCTGGACCGTCTCAATGTGCCCAACACCATCAAACTGAATCGCTCGCTGTACGTGACCAAAGGCAACAAGCTCTACTCGGATCACGCGAAGACGCTCTTTACCGTGATCGAAGACACCTGCGGATTCCACGACACGCTGGCCGGTTGCTGCAGCAACGAGATGGACGAGTTGCGCTACGGCGTAGTCAAGACGCAGAGTTGCCGCAGCAATTTCGTGGCCGAGTTATCGAAATGGGCGTTGGCGCCTTCGGAAATCGTGTCGAACATCAATTTTTTCATGCGTGTTGCTTTCGATGCGCAGGGGCAGGTCGCGATCGAGCCTAGTTCATCGAAGGCCGGCGACTATGTCGAGTTGCGGGCGGAAATGCCGGTACTTGCCGTGCTGTCCAATTGCCCGCAGCAGAATAATCCTTCGTCGGGCTTTAAGCCGACGCCGATACACGTCAGCGTTTGGCCTGCCTCGCAAAGTGATCAAGATGGCGAGCGCTAAATTGCCCGTTGTTCCGCGGCGGCGCGTTGCGCGAGCGGCGACCAAACCGCCGGTCGCTGTATCCAGTGCGCGGGCACGGAACGAGCTGTCGGTCGCTGAATCCGGTACGCAGGCGATGACCGATTTGCCGATTGCCGAGTCGGCAGAGTCTGCTGATCAAGCGACGACTGATTGGCGTGGCACTTCGCTGGAGTCTCGGCCTGGCTTTCTGATTCGCCGGCTGCACCAGATTCACGTCGCGCTGTTTTTCGAAGAGTGTGCGCCGGAGGGGATTACGCCGGTGCAGTACAGCATCCTGACTGCGCTCGAACAACTGGGACCTTCCGAACAGATCGCGTTGTCGCGCGCGGTCGGTCTGGATCGCGCCAATACGGCGGATGTGATTACGCGACTTGTCGAGCGGCGCTTTATTCAACGCAAGGTTGCGCGTAGCGACAAACGTAAGAAAGTGGCCGAACTGACCGAGGTGGGACGCGCGCTGTTGGCCCGGCTTGAAGTGGGCGTCGCACGCGCGCACCAGCGCACGATTGAAAAATTACCGCCGGCCGCGCGTGAGCAATTCATGCAGCATCTGCAGTTGCTGGTCGAAGCAGGTAATGAGTCGAGCCGTACACCGGTTACGCGAGCGAAGGAGCGTGAGGCCGGCTGACCCCAGTTGACTACGCATCCATCCAGCTGACATGAGCGGCGACCACCTGCCAGCCGGCGGGGAAACGCACCCAGCTCTGCGACTGACGACCTACGCGCGGCTCACCCTCGCGTGTGAAGGTAATGTTCGCGACGGCAAAGTCGGCGCCGAACGTCGTGATAGAACGCGAGACGATCGTGCGCATCAAGCCACGCGAGGGGCGTTGTGCCCGATACGCCTGGATCTGCGCGTAACCCTGTAAATTTTCGGCGGCGCCGTAGCGTAGCGTGTGTTCGCTATTCCAGAACAGGGTGTCCAGCGTTTCTACTTGATTGCTCGTTAAGGCGAGTTCGTAGGCGTCGAAAGCGTCGCTCACTTCGGCAAGCGCGGCGGGGTCGTTGATCTGCATCGGCAAGGCGTCTCGGGTAGGGATAGTCAGGGAGATAGTAAGCCTATCTGTTGCCAAGCTCGGCGACGGCGGTGGCGAACAGTTCGGCAGGTGCGCTATACAAGCCGCGTCCGAGCAACCCGGTGCGGCCGTCCGCTGCGATCATCGCAATCGCTGCCAGCGGCGGAGTGCCGCTGACGCCGCTGGTGGCGACGGCGGCGGCGTCCAGGCCACAGCGAAGCGCGGCAGTATGCGGTGTGTGGGCAAAATAAGGGTGCACGCCGACTAGTAGGTTGGCTTGCTGCTTGCGACTATCGCTTGGCAACCAGGGGGCAAACACTTGTTCGATTTCCGGCGCGACTGCAAGCGCTTGGGCGCCGAAGCCTGCGCTGTCGATCACACCGCTGTCGCCCGTGAGCGCGGCTATCGCGTCGGTCGATGCGGGATTCATGCGTGGTCCGAGCGGGCTGCCGGTTGTGCAAGTCCACCAGCGATCAGGCGCGCCGGCTAGCCGGATGCCACACGTTTGCCCGTTGCCGGCGAGTGCGACGACGAGCGTCGAGGCTGCGTCCTGGCCGCCCGCCGACGCGGCATCGAGCATCAAGTGGCAGGCGGCCATCCAGAGCGTCAGGAAAAATAGTGGCGTCTGCTGCAACATGGCTTCGACCGCCGCACCGTGCTCGGGCCGCTGGCACGCTGCGAGCCGGGGCGACAACTGAGCGCTGAGTAGTTGTGTGGCGGTGGTAGTGCGGGCATGCAGGTCGTCGCCGGCGGCGAGTCCCGCCGCTGCGAGTGCCAGCAAATCGATGGGCTGCGTGGCCAACGCCTCGCTCAGGCACGGCGCGAGCACCGTGTCGCGCCACGCAAGGCGAGCCAGGATGGCCAGGTCGCGGCTGCCGAAGCGTATCTGTGCGCCCGCGCCGCTGCCGAGCAGGGACCAGGCGCGCCGCGCTGTTTGATCGGGCGCGGCGGCATCGCTGACTTCGACTAGCGAGGTGGTAGGCGATATCACTGCGGCCAGTGGTGTCACCACGCCATAGGATTGAGCCGGTACCAATTTGACCGTACCGTTCGCGATCAACAGTTCCGCTTCGGATTCGGTGCGAGCCCAGCCTTCGTATAGACAACACAACACCGCAGACGAGAGCACGGGTGCGGAGGGTTGCCGAGGATCGGCGTAAGGCGCTCCGGCATGCAGCAGCGTGTGATCGGGTAGACCGACTGCATCGCGCGCGCAACTTACGCTGCGCCACTGCGGGCGCGTAGCGTACAAGCGTGCCAGTGCGGCATGGTTGGCACGCGCACGCGGGGTGTCGGTCGTCTGAGGGAGTGGGTTAGTGGGGGTCATGACCGCCAACTTATGACGCTTTGCGACCGAAGCCGAACAGGTTACGTACACGATCCCAGAGCATCTTCCAAAACAGATTGCCGAGATCCAACGGGGCGACGGGCGGCGGTACTGTCGGGCGAGGAGACGAAGCAGCCGGAGCCGAAGCAGCCGAAGCAGCCGAAGCAGACTCGGGGGCAGACATGGCTTGCGTCGCTGCGGCCTCGGTCGCGTCGCCGCGCATTGCATTCGACGCAATCAACGCAGCGTCGTCGTTTGCCATAACTTGATGATCCGATGTACCACCCTCGCTCGGCACCGGACTTTGATTTGCCACCACATCGACCACAACATTGTCGCTGCCAACCGCGCTCAAAGACGCCTGCTCATCGAGTCGCTTTTTCAAATTGCCGGCAAACGCCTCAGTCAACCGCGTTGCCAGTTCGATCACTATCCCGCCGCGTGAAAACTGCGCCAGTGCGCCCGCGATCGTATAGTCGACCTTCACATCGACGCCGGTCTCACCCGGTACGCTCGCGTCCAGCGCGAACGCGGCCTCGCCCTTAACCCGCGACGCGCTCTTGCGATCGATGCCGGTGCCGCTGACACTGCCGCGATACGCCGCCTCGTCCAGTGTCATCAACCCATCGCCGGCGAAGGTCGCGACAATCGGGCCGAGCTTGATGGTCATCGCCAACTTTAACTGACCCTCTTGCGGTTCGGCGCTCAACGCCGCGCCCGGCAGGCAGGCGACAATCGCGGCCGTATCGTGAAAGCAGGCCCACACTGCATCGCGCGGATAAGGTACGGTAAAACGCTGTGTAATTTCCATAGTGTGGCTCGGCCTAATACACGTTAGATGACACGTTAAATGAGGTGGCTAGATCGGGCGCTCCGACAAAGCCGGAATGACCCAACGCTTAGCTGCAGGATTCAGCGCAAGCGCACTCAAGCCGTCACGGCGTCCGGCTGCCGCACGACGCCGACGTCGCGGCGTGCATCGAGCACGCGCCGAATCGCACGCACAAGGCCCACGTACCCGGTACAGCGACATAGATTGCCCGACAATTCCAGGCGTACCCGCGCGTCATCGGCATCGGGCAACCGGCTCACGATATCGCGCGCCGTCATCAACATGCCCGGCGTGCAATACCCGCACTGCAGCGCATGTTCGGCGCTGAATGCCGAGCGCAGTTGCGCCATCAGCGGATCTTCGTCGAAGCCTTCGATGCTCTGCACCTGCGCACCGGCACAGGCAATCGCGGGGGTAATGCAGGAGCGTGTGGGCACGCCATCGACCAGCAGCGTGCAAGCACCGCACACGCCCTGCTCGCAGCCGATATTGGTGCCGCACAACAACTGCTGCTCGCGCAGAAAATCGGCGAGGTGGGTACGCGGCTCGACGAAGGCCGCAACCTTGACGCGATTGATGACCAACTCGATAGGCTTCTTGATGGTGTCGCTCATTGTGGGGTCCTGCGATATTCGCGGGCCATGCGCGCCGCGCGTTCGAGCGCCACGCGATGAACCTGATAGGAATAGCTGCCCGGTTCCAGGCCAGCGTGTTCGAGATGTTGCGCGAGCAACGCGGGGTCGTCTCGCTCGAGTAGCGGGCTGGCGTTAGCTATCAGGAAGGGCGGCGCGTCGATGGCGCCGATCACGGCGCGGCACACGCCACTAGCGGCATCGTCGTAGAAAGCGGCGATCGCCTCGGCGAATTCGCCCGGCTTGCGGTTGAACTTGTAATAGCTCCAGCGCGCGGTCGGTGCCAAGCGCTGTATGCGCACCGCCGTGAGGAGTTCGTCGGGTTCGAGCGCAGTGGTGAAGGCACCGGCCATCCAGGCGTCGCTCGCGACCACGCGCTCACCGGTGGGGCCGCTCACGAGGAACTGCGCATCGAGTAGCCGCATCACGTTGATCCAGTCCGCTGCGGGGTCCGCGTGCGCAAGGCTGCCGCCTACGGTTCCGCGATTGCGCACCGCGCGGTATGCGATACCCGCCGCGACGAAAGGTAACAAGCCCTGCGTCACGTCCTCAATGCGGCAGTCTTCGATCTCGGCATGCGTGATACCGGCGCCGATCACGAAGTAGTGGTCTTCATGCCGACATTCGCGCAATGCGGCGATGCCACGCACATCGACTAGCAACTCGGGTTGAGCCAGACGCAAATTCATCATCGGCCCCAAGGACTGATTGCCCGATACGAACTTACCCATGCCGTCGCTCGCGGCGACGAGGCGAACGGCCTCAGCGCGATCGGCGGGTTTGAAATAATCGAAGCGCGCGGCTTTCATGCGGCGACTCCCGCTAACGGCGTAGACTCGCGCGCAGCCACAGCGAGCGCTTCGAGAATGACACGCGGTGTAATCGGCAATTGACTGACCTCAGCACCAAGCGGGCGCAGCGCATCGTTCACCGCATTCGAAATCGCCGCGGGCGAACCGATCGCGCCGCTCTCGCCTATGCCTTTCTGCCCGAATTCCGTATAGGGCGACGGCGTCTCCATATGCTCGATGCGGATCGCCGGCACTTCCGTCGCACCGGGCAGCAGATAATCGGCCAGGGTCGAGGCGAGCGGTTGACCATCCTCGCTATAGGGCATCGCCTCGTAAAGCGCGGTGCCTATGCCTTGCGCGGCGCCACCATACACTTGTCCATCGACCACCATCGGATTGATCAGCACACCGCCATCTTCGACGATCACATAGTCGAGCAGTTCGACCTTGCCGAGATCCGTGTCGACGGCCAGCACCACCGCATGACACGCATAACTGAACGTGCCGGTGTCGCGCCGGGCTTGATAGCTGGTGGCCACTTCGAGGCCGCGCGGATCCACATCGGGCGGCAACAATTGCGGCTTCAGGTGCCAGACGTGAGCGATCTCGGCGATGCTGCGGCGACCGCTCGCACCAACCGCTGCACCCGCTTCCCAAGTAATTTGTTCGATCGGTTCCTGCAGCAACCACGCGCCGATTTTCATCAGCCGTTCCTTGAGCTCCTTGGCCGCCTTGCCCACTGCACCACCGGCCATCACGATCGAGCGCGAGCCCCAGGTTCCGGTCGAATAAGGTGTAACGCCCGTATCGCCGAGCACCGTGCGCACTCTATCGGTATCGATGCCGAGCACTTCGTGCGCAATTTGCGCCAGCGTGGTCTCCATGCTTTGCCCGTGCGAATGAACGCCGGCACGTAGCTCCAGCACGCCGTCGGGTGTCAGCCGCATCACCACAGGCTCGAAGCCCGGCACCATCGGAATACCCCAGCCGTGATACACCGAGGTGCCGTGCGCGCCCTGCTCGCAAAACACGGCCAAGCCGAATCCGATACGGCGACCGTCCGGTTCGCCCCGACGCTGACGCGCGCGTACCGCGGGTAAGTCGATGGCCGCGATGGCGCGACGCACCGCTTCGGGGTAGTCGCCGCTGTCGAAGTGTTTGTTGGTGATGTTGTCGTACGGCATTTCATGCGGGCCCACCAGATTACGCAGCCGCACTTCGTACGGTTCGAGTCCGGCGGCAACCGCGATCGCGTCCATTACTGTTTCGATCGCGTAGCAAACCCCCGTGCGCGCCACGCCGCGATACGGCAGGATAGGCGGCTTGTTGGTCGCTACCGACCACGTATGACAGCGATAGCGCTCCATCTTGTACGGTCCGGGCAGGATGCTGCCGACCTGCGCCGCTTCCAGACACGCCGAAAACGGATACGACGAATACGCGCCCGAATCGACACTGGCTTCGCAATCGACGGCCAATAGCCGGCCATCGTGATCGGCATAGGCGGTGATGTCGTAGTCGTGCTCGCGGCAGTTCGCGTTGGCCGTGAGTTGCTCGCGCCGGTCTTCGATCCAGCGCACCGGACGTCCCAGGCGCATCGCCAACCAACCCAGGCAGACTTCCTCGGGCAGCAGGATGCCCTTGTAGCCAAAGCCGCCGCCCACGTCGGGCGAGATCACGCGCACTTGGCCTTCGTCGAGGCCCAGGCACTGCGCAAGACCGGTGCGCGTGACATGAACCATCTGCGCAGAGGTGTGAACGATCAGTTGCGAGAGCCGTTTGTCCCAATGCGCGACGACACCGCGGCCTTCCATCGGTGCCATGCTTTGGCGTGCGGTGCGCAGCTTGCGCTGCACTTTGATCGGGGCACTGTTCCGGATTGCATCGAAAGCCGCGTTAGGCTCAGTGTTGATACTCGTTTCGAGGAATACGTTATCGCCCCAGTGTTCGTGTACCAGTGCCGATTCGGGCAGGCGTGCCGCCAGCATGTCGGTGACCGCGGGCAGTTCTTCGAAATCGACAAACACCTGGGCTGCGATATCTTCGGCAGCGGCGCGCGTTTCGGCCACGCACATCGCGATCGTCTCGCCCACTTGCCGTACCTTGCCGCTCGCCAGCACCGGTTGCTCTGAGGATTTGAACCCGGGCAACGACGAATTGGCGACGATAGGCAGCACGCCGGGCAGATCGGCCATCGTGTAGACGGCGTGCTCCAGGCCGGCCGGCTTTTCGATGCCGATGATGTGACCATGTGCAATCGGGCTGCGCACGAACGCCACATCCAGCATGCCGACCATGCGGATATTGCCGACGTACTCGCCGCGCCCGCGCATGAAACGGTCGTCTTCCTTGCGGGTAAGCGGTGCGCCTATGCCTTGCGGCCTGCTGGCATGTTCTAGCGGGTTCATCTCGGCTCCTGAATCAGGCAGCATGCGCGAGCGGCAAAATCGATGCGTCGGCGGCAAAGCGTTGACCGGCGCGCAGACAGAACAACGGCGACAGCATGCGGTCCGTGACGATCTGCGTGCCTTCGTTATCCTGCAGCACCCAGCGTCCGCGCTGGTCGTCCAGCACGCTGATATCGGCGACACCGCCGACCTTGAGCGTGCCGAGCTCGCCCTGCATCCCTATCATTTTCGCGGCGTTGTCGGTCACCATCGCCACGACCTGTTCGAGCGGCAGGCCCAGAGCCAGCATGCTGGTCATGGCCCCGACAAGGCTGAACCGGGTACGTCCGACGAACGAGTGTTCTTCCTCGTCCGGGTGCGAGTCGGGCGTGCCCGCAGGCTGCGGCACGGTGGTGTTATAGCCGTGCATGTCCGCACCCAGCGTATCGGGCATCACGCCGCCATCGAGCACGATGCGCGCAGTCTTGAAACTGAAATGCGAGCCGTAGCCCACGTCGATCTTCAGCCCGCGCGCCACCGCTTCATGCACCAAGGGATGCAGCGAGCCATCGAGCTCGACAAAGCCGCCGGGATGCCGGCTGAATGGATGCGCAAGAATATCGCCAGCCTTCAGCGTTTCGACCACTTGGTTGAAAATCGAATCGGCCTCGACTTCGCGGCCGCCCTGCGACGGCTTGGGCCATAGCTGTCCGAAGTGGATGTAGAGCGGCAATTGCGCGTCGCGCCCGATTTGCGCTGCGATCTTCATCACGTCGAGACCCCAGCGCGCGAACCCGCCGATTTCGGCGTGTGCCTTGATGCCCTTGACCAGATCCAGATTGGCCAGCGCCGCTTTGACGGTCGCGGCGCCATCGAGGCAATCCGGGCGGTACAGATCAGGGTAGTAATGTCCTTCGAGTCCTCCGACCAGATACGCGGACAGGAACGCAAACACTCGGGTAGCGGCCGGTTCGGCCACAAAATGCCGAAAGCCCGGCAAGGTGATGCAACTGGGGCCGCCCTGGTCGATCAGTGTGGTGACGCCGGAATGTACGCCGCACATATCGGCATTGAGGCCGAAGCGGCCGGTCACGTACTGGAAGACATGACCGTGTGTGTCGATCAGGCCCGGCAGCACCAGTTGCCCGCGGCAATCGATGACTTCCGCGTCTGCCGATTGGGCAGACAGATCTGCGCCGATAGCGGTGACGGTGGCGTCAGTAACCAGCACGTCAAATACGCCATCGCGTTTCGCCGCGGGATCGATCACGCGCCCGCCCTTGAGCAACATTTTTGTCATTTTTGCATCAGCCGACTTGAGGAAGATGTGTGGTGTACCGCAAATTCTGTGCCGGTTTTGCGGGTCGCTTGGAATTCGAGGTTCATGCCTATGAAATAAGGACCTTGGCTTTTTTTGGCGACGAGATACGGGCCATACCTCATAATTTTCCGCACCAAAGAAAAAGTGTCGGTGCACGGCGCGCACCAAGCCCGTGCGCCCTGCTCGTTTTTGGTGAATTACGGGGTGTACCACATATCTGGCGAAAGGCCAGGGTTGAGAGGTAGAATGGCGCGATTGTTGCGTGGCGATTGCTGCGTGGTGTTGGTAACGTTTGTCCACGCAGCATTGCTACCATCCAGGGGAGCCGTAGATGATCGTACCGATCATGACCGAAGAACAGACCGAGTCCGCGGTGGAGCTCGACATTGAGCCTAATGCGGTGCGTGCCGAACTTGCCCGTCGTCAGGCCAGATCGTTGTTATTCACGCGCCCGGGCTTTTTGATTCGCCGCATGCATCAGATCCACGGTTGGTTATTCGCCGAGGAAACCAGCGCGTTCAACATCACGCCGGTGCAGTACAGTTTGTTGACGACGCTTTCGGAAATGGGCGAGATCGACCAGAACACACTGGCGCTGGAGATCGGCCTCGAACGATCGAGCGTCGCCGAAGTGATTCCGCGTCTGCAATTACGGGGTTTGATCGATAGGAGTCAATCGCCGACCGACAAGCGGATCAAGCTGGTAAAGCTGACCCGCCAGGGCAAGCGACTCGTGAGCAAGATGGCGCCGGCTGTACAACGTGCACACGATCGCACGTTGGAGCATCTTGAACCGGCGCAGCGAGACTTGTTTATGCTGCAGTTGGTACGGCTCGTGGAAGCGAACAACGAAGAAGGCGTTGTGCCGCTGCGGGTGCGGGGCGCAGCGGACTGAGTCTGGCGCGACGCTACCCTTGGCGCATCGCACAAGCTAATGGCGCACGGACCTGTAGCGGGGCGCCGCCATTAGCAGTCGTACAAGCTCATTCGAGCGCCGCAGCCGGTCCAAAAAACTCATAGCGGATTTGCTTCTCGGGAACACCCAGTGCTTTCAAGTGCTTCTTGATTGCCCTCATGAACCCGGTCGGTCCCAGGAAATAGACGTCCACGTCGCGCGTTTCCGGCAGCCACTCCTTCAGACGTTGTTCATCGAGAAGGCCGATCGCGTTCGGCTGCGTGTCGCCTTCGCGATGTTGGTCGTAACTATAGAAGCGCTTGAGCTGCGGATGGCCATGGGCCAATTCATCGATCCAGCCGCGAAACGCGTGCACTCCCCCGTGGCGCGCTGAATGGATGAAATGGATCGGCCGCAGCGTTTTCAACGCGGCTTGCAACATCGCGAGCGTGGGCGTAATGCCGACGCCGCCACTGATCAGCACGAGCGGACGTGTATTCGGTTCGAGCGTGAAATCGCCGGACGGCGCGAACAGTTCCAACGTGTCGTTTTCGTGGATCTCGTCGTGCAGATAGTTGGACACCTTGCCGCCCGGTTCACGCTTTACGCTGATGCGGTACTCGTGCTCGTTTGATACGCAGGACAGCGAATAATTACGACGCACTTCCTCGCCCTTCACGACCACGCGCAGCCCGATGTACTGACCCGGTTGGAATGCGAGCACGTCGCCACCGTCGGCGGGGCGCAGGTGGAAGGACGTGATTTCGTCGCTCTCGCGGACCTTGCGCGCCACGCGGAACGCGCGCGCACCGCGCCAGCCACCCTTGGCGTGTTCTTTCTCTGCATAGACTTTTTCTTCCAGCCCGATCAACAGGTCAGCGAGTTGCTGATAGGCTGCGCCCCACGCTTCGATGACGGCATCGGTCGCGATCTCCGCTCCGAGTACCGTGCGAATCGCGCGCAGCAAGCAGCCGCCGACGATGGGATAGTGTTCGGGAAGAATCTGCAACGCGACGTGCTTGTTGATGATCTGCCCGACGAGGCCACCCAGTTGTTCAAGCTGGTCGATATGCCGCGCGTACATCAGCACGCCGTTGGCCAGCGCGCGCGCTTGCGCACCGTTCGCTTGATGGGCCTGGTTGAAAAGCGGCCGCACTTGCGGGTTCTCTTCGAGCAGTGTTTTGTAGAAGTGGCTGATGAGTGCTTCGCCGCCGCTTTCGAGCAGCGGAATGGTTGCCTTGACGATGGTGCGGTGTTCGATGGATAACATGATCGCTTGCCTTGGAAAAAGTAGATTGATGCTGCTGAACCGGGCAACGCCAGATTCGTGAAAGCACTTACTCTATCCACTTTCCATGCCAGCTGTTAAATGCTTTAAAATCATAGAGATATAAATCAAGGCAGTTAATATGACACGAGTCGATAAGACTGCAGCAGCGGTCAAAATGACTACGCGAGCGGTTCTGGATGCATTGCTGCCGCTCATGGAAGACCTGTCCCGCGACCTGCCTGACGCCGAACGCTACCGCCGTTTGCTGGAGACTTCACGCAGCCTGTTCCCGAGCGATGCGGCCGCGTTGTTAAGGCTCGAAGGCGATTTCCTGATTCCGGTCGCGATCGACGGCTTGAGCAGCGATACGCTCGGACGCCGGTTTCGTGTGAGCGAGCATCCGCGTTTTCTTAAATTGCTCGCCGAGCACGGGCCGACACGCTTCCCTGCAGATTCCGATTTGCCCGACCCTTACGATGGACTCGTGCACGGCATGGTCGGCGAGCTGGAAGTTCACGATTGCCTCGGTTGTCCACTGCATATCGGTGGGCGCGCCTGGGGCTTGCTCACGCTCGACGCGCTCGATCCCGCGCGGTTCGATACGCTCGACCTGCCGTCATTGCAGACGTTCTTGAGTCTGGCGGCTGCCACAGTCAGCGTGGTCGAGCGCATGGATACGCTCGCGCGTAACACCGAACAGGAGCGGCAGCGCGCCGAGGCTTACCGCCAAGCGAGCGGGCAGAGCCGCCGCGAAATGATAGGCAGCAGCGTTGCGCATAAGCGTTTGGTCGCAGAGATGCGCATCGCCGCCGATAGCGATCTCACCGTGCTGATCCTGGGCGAGACCGGGGTCGGCAAGGAACTGGTTGCGAACGGTATCCATGCGCTTTCGCCGCGAGTGGGCAAACCGTTGATTGTGCTGAACTGCGCCGCTTTGCCCGATACGCTTGTCGAAAGCGAGCTGTTCGGTCACGTGCGCGGCTCGTTCTCGGGCGCATCGGCCGACCGGCGCGGCAAGTTCGAGCTGGCCGACGGCGGCACGCTTTTCCTCGACGAAGTTGGGGAGTTGTCGCCCAGCGTTCAGGCGAAGCTGCTGCGGGTCGTGCAAAACGGACAGTTGCAGCGCATCGGTTCGGACCTTGACCACAAGGTCGACGTGCGGCTGATTGCCGCGACCAACCGCGATCTCGCGGAAGAGGTCCGAGCAGGCCGGTTTCGCGCCGATCTTTACCATCGACTTAGCGTGTACCCGCTGCGGGTGCCGCCGTTGCGCGAACGCGGGCGCGATACGCTGCTACTGGCGGGTTCCTTTCTCGAGGAAAATCGTTCGCGGCTGGGCCTGCAAAGCTTGCGCCTGAGCGTGGAAGCGCAAGCGGCGCTCGTCGCTTATACGTGGCCCGGGAACATTCGTGAGCTGGAACATCTGATCGGGCGCAGTTCCCTCAAGGCGCTCGCCAGCCATCGCGAGCGTCCGCGGATCCTGACTCTCACGCAGCGGGACCTCGATTTGACGAATACGCCCAAGCTTGATGCGGGCCTCGCTGCAGGCCTCGCGGCGCCGACGACCGGCGTGGCCGCCGATACGCCCGGGGAAGATTATCGTAGTGCCGTCACGGCGTTCGAACGCGATTTGATTGGGCAGACGCTCGCGCGACATCGCCACAATTGGGCTTCCGTGGCGCGCGAACTGGGCTTGGACCGCGCCAACCTGAATCGGCTCGCGAAGCGCCTCGGATTGAAATGAGGAACGAGCGTCGGATGCGAAACTGGCTAATTAGCTGCCGTCGCGCTTTGCATCGACGATGATCTGGTCGAAGGTGCCGCCATCGTTGAAGTGAATCGCTTGGGCTTTGTCCCAACTACCGAACACCTGCTCGACCGTAAACGTCTTGATCGGCGTGAACTGCGCGGCATAGCGCTTGAGCACGGCCGGATCGCGCGGACGCAAATAATGCTTGGCGATGATTTCCTGGCCTTCCGGTGCGAACAAGAAGTCCAGATAGGCCTGCGCTTCCTTGCGCGTGCCGCGCTTGTCCACCACTTTATCGACAAGCGCCACGGGCGGTTCGGCCAACAGGCTGGAGGTCGGATAGACCGCTTCGAATTTCCCGGCACCGACTTCGCGATCGATCAGGGCGACTTCGTCTTCGAACGTCACCAGCACATCGCCGATCTCGCGCTGCGTGAAGGTGGTGGTGGCGCCTCGGCCACCGGTATCGAGCACCGGCACGTTATGGAAAAGCTTGGTGACGAAATCCTTGGCTTGCGCATCGTTGCCGCCATGCTGCAGGCGCCAGCCCCAGGCGGCCAGATAACTGTAGCGGCCGTTGCCGGATGTTTTCGGATTGGGGATCACGACGGCGACGCCCGGCTTGATCAGGTCATCCCAATCCTTGATGTGTTTCGGGTTGCCTTTGCGTACCAGGAACACCATCGTGGTGGTGTAGGGGCTGCTGTTATAGGGGAGGCGCGTGCGCCAGTCGGCCGGCACCAGATCGCCGCGTTCGTGCAGCAAGTCGATATCGCTGGCTTGGTTCATCGTCACGACGTCGGCCGGCAGGCCTTGCGTTACCGCTAGCGCCTGCGGGCTGGAGCCGCCGTGCGATTGCCTGACGGCCACGGTTTCGCCGGTTTTTTGTTTGTAGCTGGCGATAAAGGCAGTGTCGATATCTTTGTATAGCTCGCGGGTGACGTCGTAGGAAACGTTGAGCAATGTCACCTGTGCGTGGGCGGCGCCGCTAGTCCCAAGGACGCTCAGCGCGGTCAGAGCCGGCAAGGCCAGCGAGGCCAGATTCTGCAGCGTTGTCTTTCTTGTCAGCATGGTCGTGTCGAGTCTCGTAACGTGAACGTGAACAGGAACGCCGATTTTATCGTTGCTGCGAGTGGCAGGTTTGCATAAATACAGGAATCTAAAGCACGGCCGCGCGTTTTAAGCCGCCGTGCGCGGCCGCAACCCAGTAAACTCTCGGCATTCACCGGTTCTTTCCTCTGCTGTTCCACGGGTTCTTTTCTCTTTTAAGAAGCGTCTTGCATGCCGGGTTCCACTTCCCTCTCAGTCGCCGTGATCGGCGGCGGCCCCGCCGGGCTGATGGCCGCCGAAGCGCTGGCTGGCCACGGGCTGCGCGTCGACTTGTACGACGCGATGCCTTCGGTCGGCCGCAAGTTCTTGCTGGCCGGCAAAGGCGGGATGAACCTCACGCATTCCGAGCGGGCGGAGCTTTTTCTCAGTCGGTATGGCGCGCGTCGTGAACGGGTCGCGCCGTGGCTGGAGGCGTTCGGTCCGGACGCGCTGCGCGCTTGGGTGTACGAGTTGGGCATCGACACGTTCGTCGGCAGCTCCGGGCGAGTGTTTCCCACCGACATGAAGGCGGCTCCGCTATTGCGTGCTTGGCTGCATAGACTGCGTGCGAGCGGGGTGCAATTTCACATGCGGCATCGCTGGCTGGGATGGGGCGATGGCGTGTCTGGGGATGCGTTGGGCGATGTGGCTGACGGCGCGACTGCGACTTTGACTTCGACCGGTGGCGCAGCGCAGGGTGCGCTTGCGGCTTCGAACCGCGACGGCGCGAAAGGTGCGACCGCTGCCGCCAACATGTCTCGGTTAAGGTTTGCTACGCCGGAAGGCGAGAAGCTGATCGCGGCCGACACTGTGGTCATCGCGTTGGGCGGCGCGAGCTGGCCGCGTCTGGGATCTGACGCCGCCTGGGTGACGACGTTCGTGCAACAAGGCGTGCCTGTTCAACCGCTATTGCCCGCCAATTGCGGCTTCGATACGACATGGAGCGCGCACTTCAAGGACCGGTTTGCCGGACAGCCGCTGAAGTCGGTGGCGCTCTCGCTGAGAGACGCCGACGGACGCGAGATCTCCCGTGCCGGCGAATGCTTGATCACCGAAACCGGCATCGAAGGTAGTCTGGTCTACGCTTTGTCGGCGCCGATCCGCGAGCAGTGGCTCGCGCAAGGCGAAGCCAACGTCATGCTCGATTTGCTGCCCGCTTTGCCGCTCGAGCGCGTGCTGGCCGAGGTCACACGTCCGCGTGGCGCTCGTTCGCTGAGTAGCCATTTGCAAAGCCGAGTGGGTATCACCGGGGTGAAGGCGGGGCTGCTGCACGAATGCCTGAGCAAGGATGCTTTTACAGACACGGCACGCGTTGCACACGCGCTCAAAGCGTTACCGCTGCGTTTGCTGCGGCCGCGGCCGATCGCTGAGGCGATCAGCACGGCGGGCGGCGTGGCACTGGAGGCGCTCGACGACAGTTTGATGCTGACGAGGATGCCCGGCGTGTTTTGCGCGGGCGAGATGCTGGACTGGGAGGCGCCGACCGGCGGCTATCTGCTCACGGCCTGCCTGGCCAGCGGACGCTTGGCCGGGCAGGGAGCGTTGGCTTATCTGGGCCTAACGCACCGCTAGCCGCCACAGCGACGTCACTTCCGCAGCACGCGCGGCATGCAGTGGATCGCTCTTGTCGGCCGCGCGCGGATGATGCGGTTTGATGTCGGTGCGCCCGAGCACTTTCAACCCCGCTGTCTCTATCAGCGTCAGCAGTTGTTCACGGCTGCGCAAACCGAGATGCTCGGCAAAATCCGACAGGATCAACCAGCCTTCGCCGCGTGGTTCGAGGTGATCCTTCAAGCCATTCAGAAAGCCACGCAGCATCCGGCTTTCGGGGTCGAATATCGCCTGTTCCAACGACGAGCTGGGTCGTGCGGGCACCCACGGAGGGTTGCACACCACGAGCGGGGCGCGGCCGGCAGGAAACAGATCGGCTTCGAGCACCTCGACTTGTGCGCCGTAGCCCAGCCGCGTCAGGTTCTCGCGAGCGCAGGCCAGCGCCCGCGCATCCAGATCGGTGGCGACCACGCGGGCCACGCCGCGTTTGGCCAGCAGTGCCGCAAGCACGCCCGTGCCCGTGCCGATATCGAACGCGAGCGTGCGCGCAGGCAACACCGCATCGGCGACCAGCTTCAGGTATTCGCCGCGAACCGGGGAGAACACGCCGTAGTGGGGATGGATGCGCTCACCGAGCACGTCGATCTCGACGCCTTTCTTGCGCCACTCGTGGGCGCCCACGAGCCCAAGCACCTCACGCAGCGACACCACCGATTCGGTTTGGGGCGCGCCGTACGCTTCCAAGCAGGCCTCGTGCACGTCGGGCGCGCGTCGCAGTGCAATCTTGTATTCGGCATCGAGCGGCAGCAACACCATCGCCAGCGTGCGAGCCCGCTGCGATTGCGCCTGGCGATGCTGGTTGAAGGCGTCCAGCAAGGTTGCCGGCTCCTTGCGCGGCCGGCGCTCGATGCGACGCGCGAGCGCCTCCAAGAGTTGGCGTGCATTCTGGAAATCGCCGCGCCACAACAATGCGGTGCCTTCACTGGCGAGCCGAAATGCGGAATCGGCGGTGAGCCTATCGTCGACCACCATGACGCGCTTGGGCGGCGGCAGGCCGCTCTCGGAGCGCCAGAGCGCCGAGCGGGGTTGATCGGCTTCGTCCCAATGCAGCATCGGCAGCTCGGTCATCGTGCGGCTCCAGCGAGAACAGCAGGGTCGACGGTTCGCGCGCAAGGCACGGGATGGGATTGAAGACAGGCAAACATGGCACTCACAATGTGGCTAAGACGGCATTAAGGCAACCGGACAGGACGCCCGCAGGCGTATTTTGGGCCTGTCGCGCAGTTCTAGGGGGAAAACGCCAGATAAAAAGCGGCAGATAGGGTTCACAAATCCTGCAAGGCGGCTTCGAGCAGGCGCTCGAAGCCGGCACGATCATTCATGGCCTGGCCCAACAGCAACGCGAATTTGACCAGCAGCAGCTCCGATTTTGCGGGCCCTGCGCGATCGATCGCCTGTGCCAGCGCGTCATAGATTTGTTCGAGATCGGCTAAAGAAGTTTCGCTCATGTTGATCATGCTCCGTTCGCTAGGCCCAGCGCGCTATGCAACGCGGCCTTGAGGCTCGTGGCGCTTATTTTCTGATTATCTTGCCGACTATCGGCACGCCAATGGGCGCTGGTATGTTGATCCGGACGCACGAGATAAGCCTGCGCACCCTCTGGTGCAAAACCATAAAGCGCGGCGAAGCGGCCACCCTCGTCGCTGAATGTCTGCGCAGCACCGAGCACGGGTGGTGCTGCACGACGCCCGGCCGGAACGATCGCCACTACCTCGAAAGGAAATCCGCGCTGTTGAATCTCCGTGACCGCGTCACGCAGCGCTTCCGGTAGTTCGGGCTCGGCGGTGTAGTAGAAAAGGTAGAACGATGCGCCCAGATGATCGAACAGATAGTCATCCGGACCCAGGCACACGTTGGGTATGGGTGCGCCGTTCAGCACACCGTCGAGCGAACCCGGCGCGCCGTGCGGCCCCGCAGCGCTCGAATAATTCAGGCTGGAGGACACATATTCGTGCGGTCGCGAGGTGCGCCAGTGAAACAGCGGCCGGACGAATTCATGTTGCAGCGACAACGAGAGCGTGGCGTCGCGCAGCAAGCGGAAGCCGCGTGTAGGCGGCGTCATGAAGCGCGTGCTCTTGCCCGCCTCGCCCACGATCTCTCGCGCGGCCGCCACGCGTTCTTCGCTGTAGGTATCGAGCAGGCGCGGCGAGCCCCAGCCGCGCAACACGAAGGCCAGCTTCCACGCGAGATTGTGGCCGTCCTGCAAGCCGGTATTGGCGCCGCGCACGCCGAAGATCGGCAGCATGTGGGCCGCGTCTCCCGCGAAGATTACCCGCTTGCACACATAATCGGACAAGGTCATCGCACGTGCCGAATACACCGAGTACCAATCGAGCTCCCACGGCGTGCCGCCCGCACCGATCATTTCCAGTTGAGCATTGATGCGCGCCGTCAGCGAGTCGAGCTGCAGCGCTTGCTCGGGCGCTTCGCCGGGCGGCAGTTGATAGTCGATGCGCCACATGTCGTCGGGCTCGCGATGCATCAGCACTGTGTTGCCCGGGTTCCAGACGGGGTCGAAAAATGCCAGCCGCTCGGTAGGCAGGTCGAGTTTGATGCGGATGTCGGCGATCACAAAGCGGCCTTCGTAGGCGTCGCCCTGCATCTTCAGGCCGAGCTTCTGTCGCAGGCCGGAGCGGGCGCCGTCGGTGGCAATCACCCATTCGCTGTCGATCTCGTAGCCGCCATCGGGCGTGTCGACGCTGAGCGTTGCGTGGTCACCGTCGTTATGAACAATGTCGGTGACGTGGTTGCCCCAGCGCAAGTCGATCAACGGTTCGCGCTCGATCTGCGCGACGCAAAAGCCTTCCAGGTATTGTTGCTGCAGGTTGATCAGCGGCCCGAAACGATCGTCTTGCGGGTGTGGCGCTTCCATGCGAAACACGCGCTCGCCGCGGTAGAACGAATTGCCGTAGCGCCAGGGCAAGCCTTTTGCCGTTACCGCGGCGGCGACACCGACCTGCTGCAGAATTTCCATCGAACGGCGTGTAAATACGATGGCGCGGCTCCCTTCGACCACTTGCAATTCGGACTCGAGCACGACACTGGCAATGCCATAGCGCGCCAAGTCGAGCGCCGTCGCCAGACCGATCGGACCGGCGCCGACGATCACGACGCGGTGACGCGTGCGCGAGCCTTGCTTCTCGGGTGGCGGCGCATACGGATGCACCTGGTAGTCGTAGTACAGCGAAGAGTGCGCGGTGGCGGTGGGCTGATGCATATGTCTCCTGACGCGATGGCGGCGCGAATTTCGACCCGTCTGAGCGGAGCGTGTGAGCACATCTTAGCGGCTGTTGCGTCGCTGCTTGTCCTCATTTTGGGGACAAACGTCGCCTGGGGGCGGTCGTGCGGGATAGGTGCCTGATCGAGCGATTAGGCGGGCAATAAGGCAGGCGTCCAGGCAAACAACGAGGCAAGCGACTGACGGCGCGGCTGCTACTCAGCTTAGTGCGCGCTGCCCGCCGCAAGCGCAAACAGTTCGCGCTGGCTGCCGATGCCCAAACGTCGATAGGCACGCTTTTGATAAGTCACCACGCTTGAGACGGCGATGCCCATGCGCTCGCCGATTGCTGTCGCGCTTGCACCGCTGAGCACACCACGCACGACATCGGTCTCGCGTTTGGTTAGCGCCGGGCACAGGCTCGCGAGCCGCCTGAGCATTTGCTCGGGTAACGTCTCGGCGCGGCTAAGCAACGTGTAGTGTTGACGTGCCGCCGCACCGAGCAGCGGCGCGAGCGTTTCGAGAATTTCCAGTTCATTCGCGCTAAAGCGGCCGTGCGCCATGCTGCGATAAAGATTCAGCGACAGGCTGACGTCATCATCAACGTGCAATAACAGCGCGACTCGATCTTGCACGCCAGGGCGGTCATAACAGGTAGCGCGATAGGCATTGCTGGCAACTTCATCGCGCTGCTGGCGATGCAAAACGATGGCGTCCGAACGTCTCGCGCGGCTTTGCGGCCCGAACAGCACGGCCTGATTACCATCCTGAGCGTAATAAAGACGGGCGTAAAGGCTGGCGATCCGGTCCAGTTCGCGACCATCGCGTTGATCGGCGGCCGCTACGGTGCGAGGGCGATTGCCGAATTCATAGGCAAACAGCGTGCATTGCTCGATCGGCAAGAAGGCTCGCGCTGTGCGCAGCACTTGGGCAGCAAACGGACGCAAGGCGGCGTTGCCTAAGCTCGCGAGCAGACCGCTCGCATGTGCAATGTCGACCTCGCGCGGCGAGCGCGATTCGCTGACGATATGGTGCTCCATGGCTAGCCCTCCCCTGACAACGCGCGGTTTCTTCAGTGCCCCGATTTGGAAGCAATCGGCTGCGCGCCCAATCGCCTATTTTAAGGCTAAATGTATTTCAGCCCGCGATTTCGGCCTGCCTGAGCACTGCCGCATCATTCAACCGCGCGATTCAATCGTCTCACCCAACCGGCCCGCTCACCACGCCACCAACCACGTCGCGCCAGGCAAACAAAAAAGCCCATGACATAAATCGTCATAGGCTTTTCATTACTTCACCGCATTGCGCCGAGCGGTGCCCGGCCAACGAGAACCGCTTATTCGTTGTTAGCCGCCGCTTGACCGTTGCCTTGCGACAATGCAACTGCGGGTGCGCTGTACGACGTTGCCACGTCGGCACGCGTCGGGTACATCGTGTTTTCGTTTTCGCCGGCGGCGAGTTGACGGTTAGGCGTTGCGGCCAATTCGCGCTTCACTTCGGCGCGCGATTTCGACGGGCCGGTAGTTGCGACCGACGGGTAATAGGTGTCGTCGTTCGCTTGGATGAAACCTTGTTGCTGCGCTTGAATCAGTTCTTGACGAACTTCAGCGCGAGTCTTGGTGCTGACTCCCGCCCATGTCGAGACGTCATCGCCGACATTTGCGTTACCGGCGAAAGCGGGAGCCGAAGCGACAACTGCGGCCGAGACCAACAGAGCTGCGAAGAGTTTGTTTTTCATGGTATTTCTCCAATATCGTTGATGGGGGACGCTTGCACCGGACTTGCCGGTTAGTGTGTCGACAAGAATCAGTGTATACCCTTGTTCCGCCCCAATTAACGGCGCTTGCTTAAACTGATAATTTCAATTTCAGCAACAATTCAAGCGCGACTCGCCCAAACGCCTTGATCCAAAGGGGATTGGGCAAAATACTGGAACCTGCCTCGTACCATTAGTACGAAATTTGCAATTATCTATTACGCTGAGTGTAATCATCGCGCGGGCAGAAGCCGGCGATGTCACGCGAAATGCTAAGGCGCTGTGGGTGTGTTTTCGTCCAGGCCGTTTTCGCGCAGCAGGCGTTCGCATTCATCCAGCAGGTCGAGCGCCAGTCCGGATTGATGGTTGGGATCGAGCGCTTCCATCATTTCATGGGCGGTATATAAGCCCGCTTCACGCGACAAAGTGGCCGCGAGTTCGCGGGCAAACTGGTCGCTCAGACTGGAAAGCAGGCGGCGCTCGGCAAGCGCCAGTTGCACCTTCGAGCGGGACAACCACAAAGCGGCCAGCGTTGCGCCCTGTGCGTCGGTCATCCACTGACCATGTTCGTAGAAGGTGGAGAGACGCTCGGCCGCGAGCGCAAATAACAAGGCTTTGCGCGTGTCGAGGTTAAGGACGAAGGGTGTTTTCATGCGACGGGGCGGTGACTCGGGTTCAGGTGATCGGGCAGGTTAGGTGACTGCTCGACGCCGCGATAGCAGCGCACATTGGCGCGCGCCAGCATTTCGGTGTCGCCTCGACTATCGCCGTAGGCGTAGAGCAGGGTGGGTGCGTCTTCCTGCCACCATGCCTCGAGGCGTCGCACTTTTTCCGGTCCCCAGCAATTGCGCGAGGCTAGTCGACCGGTGTAACGGCCCGCGCTGACTTCAAGCTCAGTGCACAGGGCCGTGGCAAAACCCATTTTGTTCGCCCACAACCGCAGGTACAGCGACGGCGAAGCGCTCACCAACACGGTCTGATGCCCTTGCGCCTGATGCCAGGCAAGCCGGGCCAACATCTCGGGGCGCAGCCATTGCGCCAGGTCATGCTCGACAAAATCGGCCGCCCACTGTTCGACTTGCGCGGCCGGACGGCCACCGAGCGTCGCGCGCAGCAGACGTTCTTTGGCATGATGGCGATCGGTCAGATGCAGCGCACAGGCCGCCAACCAGGGCAGCGCGCACAGCGCGCCCAGCGCGAAACGCGGCCAACCCAGCGCGCCGGATAAAAAGCGCTGCAGACTATCGCAGGTAGTGATGGTGCCGTCGAAATCGAAAGCGGCGACGATGCGCGCATTTGAGTGCGCCGAAGCGGTGGGTTCAACAGCAAAAGTCATCGGGGCGCTAATAAAAGAATCCAAAAATCGAAATTGTTCCGAGTGGCTCTGAGCTAGGCGATGGTAGGGCAACCCGGAACACCCGAGCGCAAACCTGCAATACATTGACGAATCATTCAGATATCTTACAATCAGCTCGCTGATACGGAACCTCAAACACGCACCCAACTTGTAGCAGACATGCGCGAGGCGCGTACTACGCCGACTAAAAAAAATCGGGGAGACAGGCCATGACCGATGCTGTTCAGAGTAGTGTCCCCTATCCTGGCCGCTCTGCCGCTCTGCCGCTCTGCCGCTCTGCCGCTCTGCCGCTATGGGTACTGCCACTGATGCCAGGCGACGCATATTCGGTATTGTAGGCGCGTCGTTAGGCAATCTGGTCAAAGTCGATTATCTGCCGAATGCACCCTGGCACCCAGGCACCCTGACTTGCCGCATGGCGGGCGGCACGTCAAGGAAGGCGCTGCTACTGACGTTAAGTTGATACGGTGGCGAGATGCGGCTTAGCATACAGTTGCGACTGGCATACACTAGCGGCACAATAAGCACGTTCATATTCCGGGTTTGTCGTTTTTTTACGGTAATTTTTTCACCTTTCACAAATATCAAGTTTCCATTTTTTGGGCACGCATAAGCTGAAAAAATCCGTTTGGATCTTGATATTCGACATGTGATATTACGCGTGGGGTAATTACGCTTGAACTGGAGTCCTGTCGCGTGTTCGCGAGCGATTCATAATCGCTACGCTAAGTCACATCGTCCAACTTTCACGTCGGGCCAGATATGAACACATCGCTTACGGTTCGCCGACTCGCAGGGGAGCAAGCTGCGCTGTATCGCGAGTTGCGTATCGCCGCTTTACGCGAAGCGCCTTACGCTTTTGGCACGACGCTTTCGGAAGCGCTCGCCGAAGACGAGGAAACGCTCGACGCTTTGGTGCAGCAACTAGCGCAATCCGATCAACGCGCCGGCTTCGTGCTCTACACCGAAGGGCAGCCTGCCGGACTGGTGGGTGCTTATTTCGAAGACGCGCCTGAGCACCGAAGCTTCCTTCGCGCGCTATGGGTCGCACCGGCGGTGCGCCATCTACGCGGTGGCGAACTACTGGTCAGCGCAGCTACCCGCTGGTTGATCGAACACGATTCGACGCTGGTCTACGCCTGGGTGACGGACGCAAACGTCAACGCCATGCAGTTTTACCAGCGGCTCGGATTCACCCCATCGGGCGATCGTCAAACGCTGCCGTCCAACCCAAATGAGTGGGAAACACTGCTCGTCAAGGCTGTTTGAATAAGACTTCACCAACACCACGCTGCTAGTCGGATAAAACCTCTTTACCCGATTGAGCGGCTGTCTTCGCCTGTGCCCTCCCCGCGGTTTCCTCAGCGTATTTGCAAAGTTCGCGCACACCGCTAACGGTGCGGGCACCCGTGGCGCACGGCCCGTTTATTTTTGAGAAAAGCCTCGCTAGGCCGGTTTTATCCCGGAACTCCCGTGCGTCCACGCGATCAATATGTAAGCGCGTCATCTACTCGCGCCGCCGTCCCTACTCCAGGCCGCTCGTCGACCGCTCCAAACTCATCGTTTGATTCGCGCAGGGCGTTCTGTGATTCATCGTATAAGGATTCAACCGTCACCATGAAAATCGAGTTCCCCAAAGTACCGCCCGATATCGCAAGTTCGCTGGAGGGCGCGAAGGTCGTCAATATCATTAGTTTTCCGGTGATCGTCGATGGCCGACGCTTCTTGAGCGATATCACATTCCAGGCGCTGATCGAGCATTTTGGCGCAGCCTCCGAGGCGAGCACCGAGATCAAGCAGGCATTCGAAAGCGGACGTGAGCGAATTCACGCGGCGACGCGCGAACAACTCGCGACCAATGGCTCCCGCGCGGTTCATCTGACGGCACGAGATTTCTAAATTTGTTTAAACGCAAATAACCGGATAAAGGTATCGGGTCGCCTGAGCAACTGAGCCACTGAGAAATTGGGGCAACTGACCGATTCACTCAGCGCACGCTTTGGCGACCACTATTGTTGGCGTCGATCACGCCGGAGAGATTTTTAATATCACGAGCTGTCGTCAGAAATCCGCGAACCCACTCGGGAATCGCTACCGTGCCTTTCTTCCAACGGCCTAGCAAGTTTTTGTTCACTTCTGCCATGCGACAAAAGTCGTCGTGCGTCCAGTCGAGCTCTTTAAGCGCCTGCTCAAATTCTTCCAGATTCATGTCGCACCTTGCCCAATATCATTTTTAAGTGGCGGTTCCACGAACGGGAGCCCGGTGAGCTCAACTGCCTGATTGGGTCCGGGCATGGTGGGACTTTAACCGGTTCTTTCCGGGGTGCCGATTACAATTTTCTTACTTTTTTTTACACGGGATTACGGAGATATAAAACAGATGGCCGTGCCTTTTAAAAGGGCGCACCTTTTTACAAGGGGACGTGAACGAAAGGATTTCGCTCCGAAGGGGCGAAAGTTAAGAAAATCGTCCCAATTACGAAGGGCATCCAGTGTGCGCTAACGTACGGAACGGTGCAGATGCGCTGCCGCGGCGTCGGAGCCAGATTGCGGCAGCGCGTTTTGCGCGCGGAATGTCGATGCAAAAGGGCTGTGCTAAGCATCGATTTAAAACTCGCGTCTCGGGGTTAATGGGGCCCTTGCGACGTTTCCGGACCTTGAGTTTTGGGTTTGGAAACTTCGTGTGCCGAATTTCCCGATACGTTGTTGGTGGTCGTATTGACGCCCGTCGAAGTATTCATCGCTGACTTCTTCATTGCAGAGTTGGGCGTCCCGGCCTTATTCGGGTAATTGGTTTGATCGTTGGGAACCGGCGAGCCGGGGCCGGGGTTGCCCGGTGTGTTTTGGGCGAACGCGGCGCCCGAGACGAGCAGCGCTGCCGCAGCCACAATGGCCGAAAGTCTGAGATTACGCATGATGATCTCCTGAGTAGTTGCTTTAAGTGCGATCGCGAAAGCGATTTGGCAGAGCAATACCAGCAATCGGCGTACCCGAACCGGCGTACGCGCGACATTGATCATCTACTTGGCCGGACCGGGTTTTTTATGAATACAGACGAAACCCTGGATAAACGCAGTTTCGGAATCTGCGGCGATAGGCGCAAACGTAGCATCTGGCTGGGGGTCGGAGTACACGACCTTGCCATCGGCATCGAGAAAATCGGTCTGTGTGATCTTTGACTGATTGCGGTCGCAATCAAACACCACTTGGGCCATCATGGTCTTGAAAAAATTACCGCTGACTTCGCGAGGGCTGACGAACTCAGACTTCACGAGAGCGTGACGCTCGCCATTGGCGTAGATCGTCGCGGCCGTGCGTTGCAGGTACACGGTTTCCGACTCGCTCTTGCCTACGGGCACCCAATCCCCCCCGTCAGGGGTTGCTGCGAAGGCTGACGTAGCGGCCAGCGCCGCGAGCAAAAACACAGCTATATTTTTCATACTGTTCCTCATTGCAAGCGAGAAGTTTAGCCGATCCAGTCGGTCGACATGCGTAGACCCGGTGTCGCGTCGTATTATCCAGGCTTGCCTACTCGCGGCTCAGCCCATGCCCACTGTCGATTTTCGCCCTGCTGCATCACCTCGATCTGTGATTTCCGATAAAGCGGCATCGCGCCGGCGCGTGAGTACTTGGATGTCGATTCCGGCCGCGGCGGCGCTGTGCATCGCGCTCACCGGCTGCGTTAGCGCCCCGACGCCGCGCGCCGCTGTCGACCCGGTCGGCATTTTCCCGATGGCGGCGTACGATCAGACCGTCGACCATTGGATAGATCCCGGCAGCGCGAGTTATGACCAACCGTTCCTGTCGCCTGCCGAACAGCACGCGCATTTCGAAGCGTTGTACGCGCGTTATTTCGGGGTTGGCGAGAGCGATCCGTCGCCGTGGAATCGCTCGTTCGTGCAGGCGCGCGTGTATCGCCAGAATGGCGGCGATATTGCTGCTTTACAGCGACGCCGCATAGCCTCGTACGACAACGAGGACAAGACCGGCAGGCATATCGGTTTTGGCCAGAACTTCCTGCCGCACACATCGGCCTGGATCGCGGCCATTGCGAGCAACATGAACGTGGCGCAATTCGAACACGATGCGCTGTATCGGCCGGCAGATCGTGCGATTGCAACTGACAACCTATTGGTGCGAGAGCTCCCGACGCTGGACCCCTCGTTTTATGACCGCCGCCTGGCCGGAGAAGGGTACCCGTTCGACAACCTCCAGATCTCGGCCGTGCGGCCAGGCACGCCGCTTTACGTGCTGGGCAGCAGCGCCGACGGAGGCTGGCGCTACGTGCAAACGCCCGATGTGCAAGGCTGGGTCCGTAGCACGGGGGTAGGCCTGGTGGACGAGGCCTTCGTCGCCACCTGGCGAGCGGCCGCGCGGCAGGCCCTGGGCGCGGTGACCGTGGCTTCGGCGCCGGTCCGCGATGACCAAGGCGCATTTCGCTTCGATGCGCCGGCCGGCACGCTGCTGCCTGTGCTCGCGGCTGCGCCTGCTTCTGAGTCCGAGTCTGTCTCTGCCTCTGAGTCCGCGTCTGGGCCGGTGGCTATGTCTGCGCTTGTGCCCACGCTTGTGGCCACATCAGGCACCTCGACCCGTACCATTTTGGTTCCAGCCAGCAATGCGAACGGCCGAGCCGAAATTCGCACCGCGCAACTTGGCCGTGAGCAGATCGCACGGGTGCCGCTGAGCGCCACGCCGCGCCATCTGGCCATGCTGATCAAGACCTTGATCGGGCGCCCATATGGCTGGGGCAATACCGGTTTCTACAACGACTGTTCATCCGAACTTCAAAGCATCTTCGCCACCTTTGGCGTGTGGTTGCCACGGCACTCGTCGACTCAGATGAGTGCCGGTCGCATGGTCGATCTCTCGTCCGACACGCCCGCACAGCGCCTCGATTACCTGGTCAGCCACGGTCAACCGTATCGCACGCTCATTTATATCGGCGGCCACGTCATGCTGTACCTTGGCAATACCTCTCGCGGCGGGCATGCCGTAGCTGTGGTGTACCAGGATATCTGGGGCTTGCGGCCCGCGGACGATAGTCGGCGCGCGGTGATCGGCGGCTCGGTGATCATGCCTTTACTAAAAGATATTCCCGAAGACCCGGCTTTGAGCTCGCTGGCGGCCACGCCCATTTTCCAGATCACCATTATCGGCGGGGCCGACGAAGGCACTCCGACTCAACCGGACGACGATAATCCCGCTAGTTGAAGGGGGCGTAGGCATTTGCCGGGAAAGCCGGGGAATTTGCGGCTTGGAACGCGGTCGAATGGCGGCTGGCAGCAACGCCGAGCCAGTTGCCATTGCGTGCGGTTCGGCACCCACCATCCCTTTACAGGAAAGAACCCTTGAACGCCAAGATCCTCACCTCGCTGACCGCCGTCGCGGCCCTCGCCGGCTGTGCCTCAGCCCCTCAACTGGAATGCTCGACCCCAAGAGTGGTGTATTCCGAGGCGGCAAAAGCGCAAGGCGCGCACGGGACCGTCAAGGTGCGCATCGGTGTTTCAGAAACCGGTTCAGCGAAAAGCTTGTATCTCGTCCAATCTTCCGGTTATCCGCTGCTGGATCAGGCCGCACTGGATTCGGCCCGTGCCGCATCGTGCACGCCGTACCACCCCAGCATGGGCGGCGATGCGACTGCCGGCACGGCGCTGGTTACCTACCACTTCGATCTGATTCGATAGCTTGCACGGGCCGAGCTGCACAACCCGAATTGCACAAATAATATGCAGAGATCCTGCGCCCGCGCCGCAGTTCGCTGAATTATGGCGGGAATCCTATTTGCTGATGTCCGACTTACTGCTGTCAGATTTGCTAGTGTCTAATACGTGAGCGAGGAAGATCGCTACGACCACGACCTTTGACTGCGCTGGGTGGGGGAGATATGCAAAAAAATATCGTGATTGCCTGTCTATTCGGTTTTGTCACGTGTGGCGCCGCCATGCGCTTTGATGCCGAACCGATGTTGGTCACCGTTGTCATATTCATAGTGGGAGCCGCACTCTGTGGTTTGGTGTTGAACCGCAGGCGAGCCGCGACGCGAGCACGACGGCACCGCGCGCCGACCCGGATGGAAACCCATTAGCACGGGGTCGCCGTCCATTACTGCGGAGAAATCTATGCAAACGCCCAAGAAAACGCCGACGTCAGCGGAGGAGCGTCTCGAAGACAGGTTGGACGAAGGTTTGGACGAGTCGTTTCCGGCCAGCGACCCGCTGTCGGTTTCTGGCGACAGCGTCGTGCGCAAAGCCGCGCCGGCACCGCACGAGAAGCCCAAGCATCATGAAAAATAAAAGGGGTGCATCATGATGTTCGATTTCGAAGCCGATCTTACCCACGACGGCAGCGCTCGGGATGCGCAGGTGGGCACCGCCGAATTCGAAGGGCTCAAGCGCGTCACGGTGGTCACCGGACAGCGCGAGAACGCGCGGCAGATGTCCTTTCGCGTTGACGATGCGCCATTGGACTCGGGTATCAGCGACGAAACCCTATGCAGGATTGCGATTGCGCAGGCACTGGCTAGCGCTACGAGCTTATACAGTGCAAAGGAACTTGATCAGCCGGAAGCTCAATTGAATTTCCAGTTTCTCCCGTGGGATGGGCCGCTGCGTTTGGTGGAATAGGCCCATGAACTGGTGCGCCCATATCGTGGTCCTTCTTCACGGAGCAAGTGTATGACCATCCGGCGTAGTGGCCCCAACGTGGTCGACGTCAACAACGAGCGGTTGACGTTCGAGGACGAGATGACGGCAAGTGACTTTATCGCGTGCTTGTCGCATGGCGATGTGGAATCGTGTTCGCTCGAGTTTCCACCGGAGCAGACGGAGTACATCGGCGACGAGATCGGCGATCCGCACGACAGCCCGGACGCAAACCCCCGCACAAACTCCATCAAAGACAAACGGCCCGCGCCAACGAAAAAGCCTGCGCCGAAAAAACCAGCGACGAAGAGTTAGGATAGTTAGCCGTCAGCGCAATTACCGCGAATTTCGACGTATTTGATGCGACAATTCCCGGTGCGTTGTCCGGATCTCCGCAACGCCGGCCCGTTTTTGGCTAGCCCATGCCTATTAACTATCTCCGCGGCTTCACCAGCCCGCAGCGCACCACTCGGGCCAATAAACGCCTGGGGTGCTCGCTGGCCTTTGTCGCAGGTGCGGCGAATGCCGGCGGCTTTCTTGCCGTCGGACAATACACATCGCATATGTCCGGCATCGTTTCATCGATGGCCGACAATCTCGCCTTGGGCGAAATCGGACTGCTGATGTCGGCGCTCAGCTCGCTCGTAGCATTCGTCGCCGGTGCGGCCACCTCGGCCATTCTGATCAATTGGGGGCGTCGGCGAAATGCCCAAAGCGAATACGCGGTCCCTCTTGTATTGGAGGCTGGGCTTCTGCTATGTTTCGGCCTGCTGGGCTCGAATCTGGAGAATCATCGGCTGCTGTACGTCCCGGCGACAGTGATACTGCTGTGCTTCGTGATGGGCCTTCAGAACGCCATGATCACCAAAATCTCGAAGGCAGAAATTCGCACGACCCATGTCACCGGTCTCGTTACCGATATCGGCATCGAGCTGGGCAAGATGTTGTACTGGAACGCCGTGCTTCCTGCGTCGGGTGCAGCGTCGGTCAAGGTCGATAAGCCGAAGCTGAAATTGCTTGCGTCGCTGTTTGCTATGTTCTTCGTGGGCGGCGTGGTCGGTGCGCTCGGCTTCAAACATGTCGGCTTCGTTTCGACGATACCGTTGGCGGCGATCCTGCTGCTGTTGGCTGCGGTGCCCGTAATGGACGACCTGATCGCCTATCGGCGCTAGTCGACACAAACCGCTCGCGACTGGCGCTGCGCTGTTGGATCACCTCATTGGGCCATCTTAATCAACAAAGGATCTCATGTTCAAATTTTGGGCTGCGGCGCTATTGTCTATTCCGATATTGGCTCATGCCGGCTGTGAGGACCGCCTGTCCACGTGGGCGCAGGCCTTGCACCCGGGGCGCGCAATCACCGCCGCCGATTCCGCCTGCAAGGTGTGGTCGGCCGACCCTACACTGACGCTGGCCGTGCTCGCGTTCAAGCAGAAAGCCACTGATCCGGATGCGGCGACTTACGATGTCGACGTGCTGGTCGCCAAAAGCGATACCGGAGAAGTACTCGCGCATTTGTATCGAACCGCCGCGCTAAACGAAGATGCGGTCACGATAGAAAGCGTCGGCCTCGATACCGCGCGCTATCAGCTGGCGCCCGATACGCGCGCGTTTGGCGTACGCATCGATCATCAAGGTTCGTCACGCGTGAATCCGTTTGGCAACTCGGTGCTTGATCTGTACGTCATGCAAGGGCATACGCTCAAGCGCGTGCTGAGCAACCTGGAAACGCGCGTCGAAACCGGCGATTGGGACGGGAATTGCGCCGGAACCTTTTCTACCGTCAATCGGGTCATTTCGATCGATCCCAATCAGGCCAATGGCTACGCCGTGCTGCGCGTGAGTCAAAAAAGCGGCAGCAGTGATGCAAAGATGAGCGGGGGGCAATGTGTGAGCCGGGACGTGCCGGCGGTGCGCGCGGATTTCACGCTTCAATACGATGGAACCCAATACGAGGTGCCTAAAAAGCTCAGCTTCGAGGAGTGAGCTTATTCGTCCTTCGGTCGGCTGGTCGCGTTCAGGTTCGCTTGCTTTGCATTGGACTCGGGCGGGTGCGCTAGCACTGCTTGACGACAAACAACGCATGTTCATTGCGTTGGCGTACAGACAAGCGTTACGCCGCTGTCAAAACTGAAAGCGGCTTTATCGTCAAGGAGGGAAAGTCCGCATGAAGGCGTGCAATCATGCGCCGATAATGCGGGTGCGTATTCGTTGCTGGCGACGTCACACGGCGGTCGGCGCCGTAGAACACACCCGGGCGCGCCAGCAACGGGGCGTTACCACGCGGTTTAGACGTGTGGCTTGAACCCGCTGCGTGAACACGCTCCATGAACCCGCGGCCGAGCGTGCGACCTTAAGCCGGGGCACATCTCGCGAAAGCAGCTTACTTGCAGCGATTTTGCCAATGTCCGTGGACTTTGACTTTGTGGCAGACGCGATGGTGTTCGTCGGCGGAAGCCGATGCGATCATGCCGAAGGTTACGGCGACGGTTACGAGAGCGAGCAAGGCGTGTTTCATGGTGTGTCCTGTTAGCGGGTGGAGTGGGCGATGTTACACGAGCTACCCTACAGACAGATGACAACTGAGCGGGCCATGCTGATGGCGGTTTATGGGCTGCTTGTGGCCGTTGCTAAGCGACTCGCTATTTTCCGATACAGAACCGACTAAAAATCACGCCCAACAAATCGTCGGAACTGAATTCCCCTGTAATCGTATTGAGCTGCGTTTGCGCGAGTCGCAACTCTTCGGCGAATAAATCCAGTGCCTGTGCGTTCTGCTGCGCTAATGCGGCGGCCGTGGCGAGATGTTCACTCGCCGCGCGCAACGCAATCAAATGGCGCTCACGTGCCAGATAGAGACTCTCCGTTCCCGTCTGCCATCCCGCCAATCTGAGTAACTCTTCACGCAGCAAGTCGATCCCGGAGCCGAGCTTCGCTGAAAGTCTGACCTCCGAAGCGCCATCGGCCGCATGATGGATGGCCGGCTCAGCGCCTAGCAAATCCGTTTTGTTCAACACTCGCACCACGGGCACGCCGGCGGCGAACCTAGCCGCTATTTCCGGGTCGCCGGTAGTCTGGCCGATACGCGCGTCGAGCAAATGCAAAATCACATCGGCCCGCTCGATTTCCTGCCACGTGCGCGCGATGCCGAGCCGCTCGACTTCGTCTTCGGTATCACGCAGCCCGGCCGTATCGATGATGTGCAGCGGGATGCCTTCGATCTGGATGGTCTGCGCGACCTTGTCACGCGTAGTGCCTGCAATCGGCGTCACGATTGCCAGCTCCGCGCCGGCTAGCGCGTTGAGCAGCGACGATTTGCCGACGTTGGGCTGCCCGGCCAGAACGACCGAAAGGCCTTCGCGCAGCAATGCGCCGTGGCGCGCATCGCTTTGCACCCGGGCGAGATCGGCACGTATGGATGCCAACTTGCCCCGTGCGTCGGCGGCTTCGAGGAAGTCGATTTCCTCCTCGGGAAAGTCGAGCGTGGCCTCGACGAGCATGCGCAACGTAACGAGCGCTTCCACCAGCGCGTGGATCGCGCGCGAAAAAGCACCGTCCAGCGAACGACCGGCCGAGCGCGCTGCGGCTTCAGTGCTGGCTTCGATCAGATCGGCGACGGCTTCGGCTTGCGCCAGATCCAGCTTGTCATTCAAGAAAGCGCGGCGCGTAAATTCACCGGGCTCCGCGAGCCGGACACCCAAGCCGCGGCCGGCTTCCAAGCAGCTTTGCAGCAGCAATTGCATCACTACCGGGCCGCCATGCCCCTGAAGTTCGAGCACATGCTCACCGGTGTAGGAATTCGGTCCCGGAAAATAGAGTGCAATGCCACGATCGAGTGTTTCGCCACGCGCATCGAGAAACGCGGTGTAGACGGCTTGGCGTGGCGCCAGCGCTTGTCCGCATAGAGACTGGATCACATCGAGCAGCGCGGCGACCGGCGCGGCGCCGAATGAAACGCGCACTACGCCGATACCGCCCCGGCCGGGAGCAGTGGCAATAGCGGCAATCGGGTCTCGGTCTGCGATCACGGAGGACATCGCCCACATGGGGCATGCAATTAAGAAAAAAAACGCTGCCAGAAGGGAGCCCCTGGCAGCGTGGATTGTAATGCATCGATGATACGGGTGCTTGTGCTGCTACGGCTGGTCGCAGGCCGGTATGCTTCTGGCCGCAGTTGAAGCATTAGCACTCTAGATCTAATTAGATTCTTTTTTTGTTCGTTATCCTATATATTTGAGATAGAAATCGAGATTCTTCTTGCTCCGTGACCGACCTGACTGTTGTCGAGGTTTAACTTGTATGGTTGTTTTTCGAATCCCGAGAACTTCGCCGGTGGCGCTCCCATTTCTGAGAAGCCACAGCAATTTACTGCTATCAGGAAGTCGCGGTGCACTGCATGTTCGAAATCGATCTTAACTTGGATGGACTAATAAGTAAACCAAGCGAGATATAAATATCTTTTTCGGTTGCTGGCCCCATGTAACACGCACTGCAAAATCGGCGCATGCCTACAGATCTCGAAAAAGCGGCTTTCGCCAAGCGCCTGCGCTTCGCACTCAATCGTAACGCTGACCCCGTGAAGGGCGCTACGGAATTGGCGTTGCGCTTCAACTTGCGGCACCGCCTTGGTGCCCCAGTGTCGCCTCAGACCGCTCACAAGTGGTTGTCCGGACGATCCATTCCTACCAGCGACAAGATCGATACGCTTGCCACATGGCTAAATGTCAGCGCGCACTGGTTGCACTATGGGCCAGCGCCGACTCATGTCATTGAAAAGGCCGAAAAAGAGGCCAGACAGAAGCAGCATCAGTACCCGGTTTCGACTGAAACGCTGACGCTCGCGGAAAAGATCCAGTCGCTCGCGCCGCATCAGCGCTATTTGGTCGAAGAATTGGTGACGCAATTCTATGGCGCCGAGCCGGATGAATAAGGGGGCGGAAAACCTGCTTCAGAGGGGGCGGAAAACCTGCCTCAGGCCGACTTCAGAGCCTTCGCTGCGTCCTGGCGCGCAGCGCGCTCCTGCGCGTAGGAGCGGCTCAATTCGGGCTTCAGCTCTTCGCGTCTCAATGGTTCACCACAAGCCTCGCAGACGGTACCGATCCCGGTATCGTGGCCACAGGTGAGATGGATATAGCGCACCGCAACGTCCTCGTCCGGTGACTTGCACCACGTCTCACCCCATTCCCGCAGCGCCAGAATGACAGGGTAGAACGCGCGCCCCATCTCCGTGAGTTCGTACTCGTAGCGGGGCGGCTTATCCATGTAGCGGTTGCGCTGAATCATGCCGTCCGCTTCAAGCCGTTTGAGGCGAGTCGAGAGCATCTGCGGTGTCGCCTGTGACTGCGCCAACAGGCTATCGAACCGTCGATTGCCCATGAACAGTTCTCGCACGAGCAGGACAGCCCAGCGGTCACCCATCACAGCCTGAGAACGTGCGACCGGGCACAGCGTGTCATTCACATCGGGCAATGCGGCCATTCGAACCTCCCTCGGAATCAAAATGCCTTTTAAATATGATAATCATATTTATTGTAGCACCCTATCACCTTGTAGCGCAGGTGCGAGGTGCACGCGACCTTGCGTTCGCGTCGCGCAGTCGTAAATAAATCTACGACGCGCTTGACAGTATGATTTTCATAGTTATATAGTTGAGGCTCTTATTCAGACATCGAAGGAATCCAGCATGACCAAGATCGAACAAGTCCTCTTCTCAGGCAACAGCCACGCCACGGTCAATCACGACCCCAATGTCCCGCGCGGTGAGTACGGCGCCCTCGACCTCGAGCTGTCAGCACCCGGCGGTGACAGCCGCGAGTTCATCGGCACCGGACTGCACCCGAGAGCCGAGCAGTTGTTTTCGGGCGCGTGGTCGGCCTGTTACATCAGCGCGTTCGAGATCGCGGCCTCGATGAAGAAGGTCACACTGCCGCTCGACTATTCCGTAGACATCCAGGTCAGCATTGGGTCGGTCGGTGCCGGGCACTGCCTCGGCGCCCAGTTCACCATCCGCGCGCCCGGTCTGGCAACGGAAGTGGTCGAGGCAATCGCGCACTTGGCCCATGAAATCTGCCCGTACTCGAAGGCTGTGCACGGCAACATCGAGGTCGGCCTGAACGTCGTCACCGTGTGATAGGTCAACGCAAGATTGTCATCCAGACCCAATTAACACGTATGCGATGAGATCTTATCCGATTGATATCGCTGCATCTACGCCCATCACGCAACGCGTGCGATCACGTCGTCTGCAATTTAAAGCCGCTTAACACTTTTATTTACGAAGGAATCCATCATGGAAAAGATCGAAAAAGTACTCGCCTCAGGCAACTCCCACGCCACGGTCAATCGCGACCCCTCTCTTCAGAGCGGGGAGTTTGGCGTGTTCGACCTCAAGCTGACAGCGCCCGGCGTTGAAAGCATCGAGTTCACCGCTACCGAACCGCACCCGACAGCCGAGCAGTTGTTCGCGGGTGCTTGGTCGGCCTGTTACACCACAGTATTCGGGAAGGCGGCCGAGCTGAAGAAGGTCACGCTGCCGCCTGACTTTTCCGTGGACATCCAGGTAAACATTGGGCAGACCGGCCCCGCGTGGTTCCTCGGCGCTCAGTTCAACGTCCGCGTGCCGGGTCTGCCAACGGAAGTTGTCGAGAAAATCGCGCACCTGGCCCATCAGATCTGCCCGTACTCGAAGTCTGTGCGCGGCAACATCGAGATCAGCACGAACATCGTCACGGTGTGATGCTGGGTCGTCGCGCATCTCTGTTCCTCATGCGCGACGGTCACGGCATCGAGCGGGTCATGGTTTATTTACTAAGGAAGGAAGAAGCAATGTTCAGTCATGTAGTGCTCGGTACCAACGACCTGAAAAAAGCAAAGCGTTTCTACGATGCCGTGCTGGGCGCACTCGGCTATGCCGAAGGTCTCAGCGACGACAACGATCGGCGCCGGCGTTATGTCTATCGCGCCGACACGGGGCTTTTCATCATCACCCAGCCGCTCGATGGCCAGCCGGCTACCCATGCCAATGGCGGAACGGTCGGCTTTACCTGCCAGTCGAGCGGCCAAGTTGATCACTGGCATGCCGCCGGGGTCGCCCATGGCGGTCTATCGGTCGAGGCCCCGCCCGGAGTGCGCGAGGTCCCGTCCGGCAGCCTGTATCTCGCCTATCTGCGCGATCCAGATGGCAACAAAATCGGCGCCCTGTATCGCATGCCGGCCTGACTCGAATGCCGCGGTGGCCCAAGCCGCGGTAGCGCAGCATTCGTAACATCGCGATATACGCCTTTCCTTGTGAAACAGCAGTCTTTAGCGAAAGAGGATGCAGATGAAATCCACGGATCAAACGACACCCGCAAACCGGATGCTCACAGGCTACCTGTGCTTTGCGGTCTATTCCGCGAACCTGGCGTTCGGCAAGGCATACAAGCCTATCCTCGAGGAGCTTGGGCTCACTTATACGCAATACGTCGCGATCATTGCGTTGTGGGAGGAAGACAACCAGACCGTCGGCGGTCTGGGCGAGAAGCTGTTTCTCGAATCCAACACGCTCACGCCGATGCTGAAGAAACTCGAAGCGATGGGTTATCTGGAAAGGCAGCGCGATCCCGAAGACGAGCGCCAAGTGCGGGTTAGTCTCACGGAGAACGGTCGAAAGCTGCGCGAAAAAGCCTTTAACAGGGATCTCGCCGGGGCGACTGGCCTCGCGCCGGACGAGTTCACGAAAGTGCAGAAGGCGATCGTGACGCTGCGGAACAATCTCATCAGGTCAGTCCAAGCCGGCGAATAAGCACTGGATTGTCCGCGCGAGCTGGAGTCGGAGAAGACCGTCTTGCTGATCACGCACAGCACTTCAGAATCCGTATTCCTGTCCGACCCGGTGACCGGCCGTCGCGTTCGCTGATCAAGCGTTGAGTCGGTAAGCATCGATTCGCAGTCGCTCATACGATGCCCGGTTCGGGCTTTACTTTTCCGGCTTCGGCAGCAGCTTGATGCTATCTGCCGCCGGCGGCTTCGGCAGCGAATCCAGATACGCATGGATGTCGCTTAGATCCGCGTCGCTCAGGATCTTTTCTGAGAACGGCGGCATTGCTCCGGAGGGCGTGCGCACATAATAGGCAAACGCCTGGTAGGGATACAGATTGACCGCAATGGCCGGCCCCACTCCGCCTTGCCCGACCGTGCCGTGGCACAGGTAGCAGCCATCTTTCAGGAAATGCTCGTGGCCGCGCTGAATGGTGTCGGACGTTTGCGCAAGCGCCGGCGTCAGCAGGGCGCACGACGCGGTAAGTGCGAGCGCCAGCGAAACAGTCCTCTTGAAAACGTTCAAAGCGGTTCCCCTAACGCGGTTGCGTGACGACATCGATCAGCGCCGGATGGCCGCTCTTGACGACAGCCAGTGCGCGGTCGATTGCCGGACCTAGCGCGGAGGGATCGGTGACCGGCCCTTCCGCCCAAACGCCCATGCCCTTCGCGACGGTAGCGAAATCGACGTAAGGCTTCTCGATCAGTGTCCCCAAGCGCCAGCTCTCAGGGTTGCGATCGCGCCGCGTCGCCATCCGCTGGATGTGCATGGTTTCCTGATGCCACGCGCGGTTGTTATGCATGATCGTCAGTAGCGGAATCTGGTGATGCGCCAGGGTCCATAACATCGAGGGCACCATCAGCAGATCGCCGTCCGGTTGGATATTGACCGCAATGCGCCCGGTGCCTTTGCACGCGAGCGCCGCACCGGCCGCGGCCGGAAAGCCATAGCCGATGCCGTAACCCCCCGAGCCGCCCATGAACTGCTCGTACTCGGTGAAATCCCAGAGCCGTTGAGGCCAATAGCTTTCAAATTGCGGCTGCGAAACCAGCGACCACTTCTCGTGCCGGATCCGTGCCCAGATTTCCTGGCACAGCCGCGCGGTGCTGATCGGCGTGGCGTCCCATCCCACAGCGGCGGCGTTTCGCGCAGTCTCGCGCATCTTCAGGTGCGCCGCCTGCATGGCCTGCTTGCGCGCGTCGAAACCGCTCGGTTGTCCCGCGCGGCGAATCGCTTCGATCAGTGGGGGTACCGTCGCCTGTGCGTCCCCGCCGATCGGCAGGTCAGCCGCGAGATAGCGCTGTACGTCGCCATAGCTCGACTTGGAATACATATAGGCGTCGCTGATGCTGATCACCTTGGCGTCCGGCTGGATCAGCCGTTTCGCCGCGCGCCCGGGCGTATCGGAGACCGTATTCGTCAGGCCCCACAGGTCGCCCACTTCGAGCGCAAGGATGACGTCCGCCTCGTCGATCAGGGCCCTGCGCCGCGCTGTGTGATTCAAGTAATGGGTCGTGGGGAAATTCATCCGGCCGTACAGATCGATGACCGGTGCGTTCAACGACTCGGCGAGCTGCGTCAGTTGCAACACGCCGTCCTGTGAATGCACAGCGCGGTCGACCACGATGACAGGATTCTGCGCGGCTACCAGCCATTTGGCCGCCAGCGCCAGCGCGGTCGCGTCCCCTACAGGGGGCGCGACGTCGACCAGTTTGGGGATGCGCAGCTGCTGCGCTGTTTCGATCGGGTTCTCCTGCAGCTCGCCATCGGTGACGATCAGCACCGGCTCGCGCGGCGCAGTCGTCGCCACCATTCGGGCGCGCATGAAGCTTTCCGCATAGTGCTGCAGCGATGCGGGGGCGTCGTCCCATTTGACGAAGTCGCGCACAATCGAGCCTTCATCGACGGCGGTGTGGATCCAGTCGACCCCAGGCAAACGCTTCGCCGCATCCGCCGTATTACCCGCCAGCACGATCACCGGCACGCGGTCGCACCAGGCGTTGTAAATCGCCATCGACGCATGCTGCAGGCCGACCACGCCGTGAACCATGCTCGCCATCGGCTTGCCCGCCATCTTGGCGTAGCCATGCGCCATCCCTACCGCCCCTTCCTCGTGGCAGCAGACGATCATTTCCGGCGCCTTGTTGCCGCCATAATTGATGATCGATTCCTGCAGGCCGCGCAGTGCCGAGGAGGTCATCATCGACACATACTCGATGCCCGCGCTGCGCATCACATCGACCATGAAGTCCGAACCCGGATTGCGTACGTGCCCTTTCGGAACTTCATCGGCAAGCGTGCCCATGGTTTCGGCGGCGATCGTTCTCGACGACGGCTCAATCGGTGCCGCGGCGGCCGGTTTGTCCTCGGCCGATGCGCCGACGATAGTGGCGGCGCTAGTGGCCCCGGCTACGCCGGCCGCGCCCGCGGCCAATGCGCCTTTGATGAAGCCTCGCCGGCTGGGACCGCCCATTTGCGTTTTCTTTCTATCCACCGCTTTCACCTTTTGTGTCAAAACGTTTCGGATTACGCGCGCGCCGCGGACATGCGGCGCGGGGCCCCGAGGTTTAGAAGAAGTGATTGATACCGACAGACACGCCAGTCTGGCTGGGACGGGTGGATGGGTTCAGCACCACGTTGGTGATCTCACCGCCCTTGAACTTCGTATAGTCGACGTCCGTATACAAAGTGGTTTGCTTCGAGAGGGCGTAAGTCACACTGAGGATGGCGACGTCCTTCCTGCCGCTGACCCCCGAAGTCACATTCGCGTTGTCGTAATAGGCGGCTACGATCTGGGTGAACGGATTGACCTGATAGCGGGCGCCGCCCCACAGGTATTGGTTTCTCACCGAGCTGAAGGAGTTCGGCGCGGTCTGAATGTTGTTCACCCAACCGCCCAGCACGGTCACGGGCCCCAGTGTATAAGTGCCGCCCGCAGTGTATTGGTCGTCACCATAAAAAGGACCCGTACCCGTAACAAGCTGATTTGCCTTGTGCGTGTAACCGACACCGAATTTCAACGTCGGCGTCCGATAGTTGAACCCCACTGCACGGGTCGAACCGTCGTTGACACTGCCGGCATTGCCGCCCAGCGCAAGTTCCGCGCGCAATATCATCGGACCGAAATTGCCCGTGTAGTAGATATCGTTGTCGTCCCGGCCGGTATTGCCGTCGGTCAGCGCCGTCGCTTCGGTAATGCTCAGGTACTTGAAGTTGAACGGCTCGAAGTCATCGATCAGGTAATGCTGCAGCGTGAATTGATGGCCTACGTCGACCCGGCCCCATGCGCCTGCCAGACCGACCGTCGCCCGCCGCTGGAACTCGATGTTGGTGGTGTTGTTGTTAGCCCCCGTGGAAAGGACATAACCCGATTCCAGGTTGAACACCGCCTTCAGACCGTCGCCCAGGTCTTCAACGCCTTGCAAACCCCATCGATTCGATTCGAAAACCCCGTTCGACGCCATCGTCAGCGCCGCACCGCCGGCTTTGGTGCCATTCACCAAATTCCGCAAACCGCCGTCCAGCGAGCCGTACAGCGTCACGGAACTTTGCGCATGCGCCGCACCCGTGCAAAGGCCCAGTACCGCCAGCACGGACAGCGTGCTCATGGAGAACTTGTGGACCGTTGCCGGGAAATCTTTATTTACCTTATTCTTCACGTCCCCTCCGTATTGCTTCGTTGTCTTCAATCGGAATCGTTTTGGTATGGATTACTAAATTTGCAAGCGATGAAAAAGAAACTGTCAAGCCCGGGTTTGAACTGATTCCGGTAGATCACCCCCTGCACTACGAACATCGCATCTTTAAATAGGCGTACCCGACCGAAGCCGGGTCAGCCCTGATTGAATGTCACTTATCGTCGTTGAAGGCCGAAATAGGCGTGAGCCACTGGCAGCGCGACAGACGGAAACCGGGTGTCCCCGCCGTTATTGTTGCCACCGCGCGTATGTATTGCGAGTTGCTCATGCTGCCGTCTCCTTGCCGATCTTTTTCTTCCGATCAAACGCCTATTTCCATTGGCACATGTCGGCACGGTAACGTCCGTTGCCGAGAGTATATTCCGTAATACAATGATATTGCAATACGTATGATATCTGGCTGGGTGATAGGCAGAGGCTTACGTGATAGGCGAAGGGATTGCGTAATCGGCGGATGCAGTGGGCGGACAGGAATGCCGACGGGGCGCGCCCAATAGTTGCGGACGGAATGCCGGCCAGCTTCAGGGTGAAGCGGCCTCTTGATGTGGTCTGATCGAGGGCACCGCAGGGCGGCAGCGGTCGAAGCAGTCAGGGCGCCTCGAACTGCCGCCATTCATCGATGCCGCGGCGCCTGCAGGCAGGCGCCGCCCGACACGTCAGCGAGATCCGCCGTCAGTGAATATCCGCGAGCACATCGACCGCGAGTTTCTCGGCCTGCTCGACATGGCGTTTGCACGCGTTCCCGGCTTCGGTCGCATCATTGCGCATGACCGCGTCGACGATCGCCGAAATTTCGGCGTAGCTCTGTTCGAGCCGCCCGGTGTGAGACAGCGTAGTCGCACGCAGCATCATTACTCGCGTATGGATGAGCCGCAGCATCTCCGTGAGCACTGGATTACCTGCCCCGTCGAGTATCACATCGTAGAACTGCGCCTTCTGCCTCAGGAACAGCAGGGTCACGTCCTCCGCCTTCATGTCCTTGATCGCCGCAAGCTCCTTCAGCCCCTGGACGAGCGCCGCCCGCTGATCGGGCGTCGCGCGCTCAGTGAATTGCCGCCCGGCCAGCGCTTCCAGCGCCGCGCGCACTTCATACAGTCCCTTCGCTTCGTCCTTGGTGATGACCGCGACGATGGGCCCCTTGTGCGGAATGATCTGCACAAGACCTTCGGCCACTAACTGACTTAATGCCTCGCGGACCAATGTCCGGCTCACGCCCAGCATTTCGCACAGTTCGCGTTCGATCAGCCGGTCGCCCGGCTTGAACGTCAGATCACTGATGGACAGGCGCAGCCCTTCAATTACCTGTTGACGCAACGTCGCAGCCGGACGGACAACTCGTCGGTTCGTATCCATTCCTTCCTTCGTTGTTCATTATCTAGATGGCAGGCATTCGTCGGCCATTTCTCGTCATACATTCACATTGGCAGCGCATCACCAGGTGCGCGTACTGTAAGTGATTATACAATCCTACAACTCTTTCAGCCATGGCTCTCAAGAGGATTTCCATGCAAGTTGAGTGATACCGCATGCGTGAGCATGCACTTCTGACACACCGTTTTACGCTGGGTTGCGCACCGGCTCCAGTGCGTCGAAAAGTTTTCTGACGTGGGGTGCCAGCCTTTGCGAAGACCGGCAGACGAGTTGCAACTTCCGCCTGGACCAATCCTCGTCGAGCGATACGATCGAAAACGCCAGCGCGCCACTGAGCCGGCGGGTCGTGGATTCGGGCACCAGCGACACGCCTACACCTGCTGCCACCATATGGCACACGGCCTCGAAGCTCTCGACCTGGATGCGAAACTGGATGGTTTGCCCAAGCAGCAGGGCGGTCTTCGAAACGTATTGCTGATGGGATGACCGTTCGTTAAGCCCGATGTAATTCCATTCGAGGACCTGATAGAAGCGCACTGCTTTCGCGCGCGCCAGTGGATGATCGTTGGGTACGATCACGACGAGCCTGTCTTCGCGAAACGGCACGACCTCGAGGCTACGCGTGTTCACTAGCCCGACGATGATCCCCAGGTCGGCGAGACCTTCGTCGACCGCCCGCACGGTTTCGGGGCTCGTATGCTCCTCGATTTCCACGTTGATCTTCGGGTGTTCGACCAGGAAGTGTGGCAGCAGCGAGGGCAGATATTCGTGGATTGCGTTGGTGTTGGCGAACAGGCGAATGTTCCCACGCGTCCCCTCGCCGAACTGGGACAAGTCTTGCCGCAACCTGGCTGTCTCGCGCAGGATCGCGATCGTCCTGGTCAAAAACACTTCGCCCGCGGGCGTGAGTTCGACACCGCGGCTGCGGCGCACGAATAGTCGCGCGTCTACCGACTCCTCGAGGCTCTTGATTCGTGAACTCGCCGCGGCAACCGCGATCGGCAGACTCTCCGCCGCCTTGGTGAGGTTGCCGCAGGCAGCCACTGCCGCAAACAATCGTAGATCTGTCAAATCGAAACGCATCTAGGCCTCCGCTTCCTGTCGACTCGGGTTGGCGCTTTAGCGCTTACTCGGTTCCATGCAAGATCATTGCTATCGCGATGAATTCGCCGATCGCGAACGCTCGCTCAATGAAATAGTGACACACGCCTATCCACCAAGTACACAATTTCATCGATCTGCATCAGGCTCGTTGACCTCAGTCGAGCGTTTTCGGAAGGCCGTGTGCATTCCACAAAAATATCTGGAGAAGCAACACGATGGCATGGAAAGCAATGGCCCGGGTTACCGACGTAGAACCGGGCGCAGTGAAAGCCTGTCGGGTCGACAACGTTCCGCTGGCACTGTACAACCTCGACGGCGAATTCTTCGCGACCCACGATATCTGCACTCATGCGCATGCGTGCCTGTCGGACGGATATCTTGAAGACGGCACGATCGAGTGCCCCCTGCACCAGGGCGTATTCGACGTGCGCACGGGTAACGCGGTCTCGGGCCCGGTCGATACCAATGTCAAGACTTTCGCTGTGCGTGTGGAAGGCGACGACGTCCTCGTGGACATGGATTGACGCCTCATGAATTCAATCCATGGCATGAACCCTCATCGGCCCGGGAGGTGCGGCGCATGAAACAGCGAGTCATTATCATCGGTGCTGGCCAGAGCGGGGCCCGGACGGCAGCGGCGCTTCGCAAGCAGGGAAGTACGGACGAGATCTTACTGATCGGCGACGAAGTCGAACTGCCCTACGAGCGGCCACCTTTATCCAAGGATATCCTTGCCGGGGCACCCCTTTCGGGTACCGTCATTTTTCCATCGGAGTACTACGCGGAACACGACATCGATGTGCGCGTCGACACACGCGTCAGCGCGATCGAGCCGGCCTCGCAGCAGATCGTGCTCGCAGATTCGTCGCGGCTCGCCTATGACCAACTCGTGCTGGCGACGGGCGTGCGGGCGCGACGGCTCGATATCCCTGGTGCGGAGCTAGACGGTGTGCTGACGCTGCGCACGGCGCAGGACAGTACACGACTCTGCGCGCGCCTGACGCCGAACGCGAGGATCGTGGTTCTCGGCGGCGGTTTTCTGGGCCTGGAGATCGCCGCGGCAGCCGTCAAGCGGGGATGTGCGGTGACGGTCGTCGAGAGCGCAGCAGTGCTGCTCGGCCGGATTCTCGGCGGATTTCTCGGTGAGAGCCTCGCCAAGCTACACCGTTCGCATGGCGTCGATATCCAGACGAATGCGCGTATCAAGGCAATTGAAGGCCAGGGATCGGTCAGCGCCATCATGCTTGAAGATGGCACAACGATACCCGCAGACACCGTCGTGGTCGCTGTCGGGGCGCTCGCCAACGACGCGCTCGCGAGAGCGGCGGGTGTCGAATGCGCGGATGGTGTGCTGGTCGATGCTCATACACGGTCCTCGGTAGACGGAATTTACGCGGTCGGGGATGTCGCTCGCCAGCGTGAACGGTGGTCTCTGATGGGCGTTCGCCTCGAATCATGGGAAAACGCGGAATTGCAGGCGCAGACCGCGGCGCGCACGATTCTCGGTGTACCTGTAACCGCTGACGCGGCCCCTTGGTTCTGGACCGATCAATACGATCAGAACATCCAGGTCCTCGGTGGTTGCGAGCCGGACGATGCGGTCGTGATGCGGGGCGATGCCGCTGCACCGTCGTGGTGTGCGTTCTTCGTGCGCCGCGGCCGGCTACACGGCGCAGTGTTGATGAATGCGGGGCGTGAGCGTCGTATCGTCAGGCAGATCATGGATGCGCGGCAGATCGTTGATTGCGGCGCGCTCGGCGACCTTGCCCGTCCATTGAAAAGTCTGGTTGCCACCTGATTTGACGTGACGATCGACGCACGCGGCGCCCCGCTCTGAAAGCCGGTCGAACGTCCGGATACCGCCCGTTCGACAATCGATATCCCGTTTCGCCGTATATCGAAGTAGTAATAAATAAGTGATCCTAAATTAATGGAGATAAAGCATGCAGATTGAAATAAAACAGGTCGACCGACCCGCGTCGCCTTGCGCCACACCGGCTAACGTCGAACGCACCTGGCCCGAGGAAGGAAACTCGCGCATTCCATTCTGGGTCTATAGCGACCCGGAAGTCTATCGTCTCGAGAAGGAGCGAATCTTTCTGGGGCCGAACTGGTCGTACGTGGCACTCGAGTGCGAGATCCCGAACGCTGGCGACTACAAGCGCAGCTTTGTCGGCGATATGCCGATCGTCGTCGTGCGCGACACCGACGGCAGCGTCAATGCTTTCGCCAACAGTTGCGCGCATCGTGGCGTCGCGTTCTGCCAGAGCGATTCTGGCAACACCAAGTCTTTTACCTGCCCTTACCACCACTGGAGCTATGACCTGAAGGGCAACGTCACGGGGCTGCCTTTCAAGCGTGGCTACAAGGGCAAGGGTGGCATGCCGAAAGACTTCGACGTCACCGAACATCGCGCCCGCCCGCTTGTCGTCACGATCCGCAACGGGGCGGTCTTCGCATCGTTCGACGCCAGCGTCGAATCGTTCGAGGACTACATGGGCCCTAACATGCTCCAGTATTTCGACCGTGTCTTCGATGGCCGCCGGCTCGAATTGCTCGGCTATATGCGGCAACGGATCGATGGCAACTGGAAGCTGATGTTCGAAAATCTCAAGGACCCGTACCACGCTAGCCTGCTGCATGTGTTCTTCGTCACCTTCGGTCTGTTCCGCATGGATGCGAAATCGGCGATCGAAATGGACGACACCGGACGGCATTGCGCAATGGTCAACCGACGCGCGGGCGTACTGGAAGCTGAAGCCGCACGCGAAATGAGCCAGACCCTGCGCGGCGATATGAAGCTCAAGGACACGCGGGTGCTGGACCTGATTCGCGAGTTTCCCGGCGATGTGACGGCGGTCATGAGCACCGTTTGGCCCAACCTGATTCTTCAGCAACAGTCGAACACGCTGGCGATGCGCCATATCGTGCCGCATGGCCCGGGACAACATGACCTGCACTGGACATTCTTCGGCTACGCGGATGACACGCCGGAAATGCGTGCGCACCGGATTCGCCAGGCGAACCTGATGGGCCCGGCAGGCTTTGTTTCAGTCGACGACAGCGAGGTGATGGTGATGTCGCAAGAGGGCACGACGCCTTACAACGAGCGGGCGGGCATCGCCGAAATGGCAGGCCGTACCGTCGAGGACCACGATCACACGATTACCGAAGTGGCCGTTCGCGGCCTGTATCAACACTATCGCAAGGTCATGGGACTATGAACACATTTGCTCATCTGGCCGCACCGGCAATTTCCGTCGAAACGCGCTTTGGCATCATGGACCTGTACGACGCCTATAGTGCCGCGCTCGACGAAGGCCGTTACAGCGACTGGGCCTCGTTCTTTACCGACGATGCGGTTTACCGGCTCGTGCCGAAGGAAAACTACGACCGCAACCTGCCCATCGCGATCATCTATTGCGACGGAAAGGGGATGATCGAAGACCGTGCATTTACGACCGTCGAAACGACCATTGCCCAACCGCGATCGCTACGGCACTTCGTGACGGGCATCGCGGTTCGCGAGGTCGTAGAGGGGGGCTATGAGATCGGGGCGAATTTCTTGGTCGTCCAGACCATGCTTGACCGGGGCACGGAAATCGTGATGTCGGGTCGCTATGTCGACCGCGTCGTTCTGGATGGCGAGAGATTATTGTTCGCAAGAAAGACCTGCGTGTCGGACACGCTTCTTTACCCGACCTCGGTCGTGGCGCCGGTGTAGGCTGGCAACCTGCCCAAGGTCGCGCTAGTTGCCTGCATGTGCAAGCGCCTGACCATGCTTAATGCCATGGTCAGGACCAATACGCCTTGGGACGATACGCTTCATCGAACTTGTCTGCGAAGACGGTTACTCAGTCATGGCCGCCCGAGGCTTCACGCACTGGCGTTTCAGGCTTCACGCCGCCGCGCCGGTTAGCGAAGGTGCGCTCGCCGGTCTCGCGCCAACCGCCAGAGGTGGCCGCCTCTGCATACTCATCCCAGCGCTTGTCCCAGTCGCCCAGATGATAGCCGTGCCATGGCGACCGCGGAGTAAGGTGGGGAAGTTGCAACTCTTCCCAGATCTTGCGCGCGGCGGTCATGTATTTCTCCGTCGGCAGAGCCAGCGGCGGCATATCGTGCTTGAGCGTCGCGTCGATCAGCAGCGTACTTTCGAGTGGCGCACGGCCGGACTTCGGGCCATGCCCGCTGGTGCGATAGGGCGTCACATGCACGTCATGCGTGAAGTCGGAGCGATAGGCCAGCGACCAGAAGACGGCATCGGCATTTTCCGGGTCAATATCCTCGGAGACGGCGACGACCATCTTGCCGCACTGCGCCTGGAGCGTCGCGACCCCCTGCATGCCGCGCCAGACTTCTGCCTGTGGCGTGCCGCGTGCAAACTGGACGAAGATCACCTTGCGCAGGTTGGTCAGCGGCTCATGCATCACCACCCGCTTGACGCCGCGTACACCCATCGTCTTCTGCAGATGCTCGAGGAACAGCGGCTCATAGGCCACCTTCTTCATCACAGAGCTTTCGCTGGGCGTCACCTGGCTGATGATCGAAACGAAGACAGGCTTCTTCTTCATCGTGATCGCGGTGACGTGCATCGACATGTTGTAGTCTTCGAGCGCGATATGGCCGTGGCTCTCGCCGAACGGGCCTTCGGGCTCCAGTGCATCCGTGTCGATCAGGCCTTCAATCACGATCTCGGCGTCGGCAGGGACGAGGAGATCGATGGTCTTGCAGCGCACCACGTCGACTGCCGCGCGCATCAGGCCGCCTGCTACCTCCATCTCGTCCTGGTCGATCTGGAGCTTCTGCGGCCCGGTGAACAGCACGGCCGGCGCGCAGCCCAGCACGATGGCGCAGGGCATTTGCTGGCCCTTGGCGCGATATTTCTCCCAGTGGAGATAGCCGCCGGCCCCTGACAGGCGACTCGCCATGCGCACGCCCAGTCGGTCCTCCGCCTTCAAGGCGGCGCGGTAGGTGCCCATGTTCTGCACGCCGCTCTCGGGATCCCGGGTCACGCAGAGCGTCGCGGTGAGATAGGGCGCCGCGTCGAAGCCAGGCGTGGAGACCGGCACCGGCAGGATGGACAAGCCCTTGTGCTTGAGCGCGTCGCCGGTGATCACCACCTCCTGACAGGGCGCCTTCTCCACCATCACCGGCGGGATGGGCTTGGCAATCGCCTCCATCCAGACCTTGCCGATCTGCTCGACCGGTAGGCCGAGGCCGGTGGCGTAGATCTCCGGCGAGGCGGCGAGGCCGCCGATCAGCACCGGGATGTCATAGGTATGGCCTTCGCCGTCGACCACGTTGGTGAACAGGAAAGCGCGGCGCTGATCTTCGTCTAGCCCGCCTTGGAACTGCCAGCGCGCTAACGGGTGCAGCTCCGTATCCTTGTTGATCGGCCGGTCGATGCGCGTGAGCAGACCCTTGGCTTCCAGTCGGGCGATATGCTCCTGCAAGTCGCGCGGGGCGCCCAGCGGATCACCGGCGGCAGTTGCGGCGGGCGAAAGATTGTCCATCACACTCTCCTTGGCCGAATGGCGGCCCATAGTTTGAAACAGGATTGGCGCCGAGGCGCCGGAAAAGGTATTGCGCGGGCACATGCTCCGCCCAGCGCAGGTCCAGATAGCAGTCGACGTCTCAGCTCTGACGTGGGGACGGGAGGGGGGATGGGACCGCGCGGGTCCGTCCGGGCAACAGCGCCGAAAAGATCATGAGCGAGGCGACGCCGACAATGACCGGCTGCTTGAGCAACAGGCTCACGACGAGCGGGAGGGCTTTGAACACCTCGGGGTCGATGAACAGACTGCCGAAGCCGAGCATCAGCGAGAAGCCCGTGATCGCGAGCCGCCGCTCGGTCCACTCGACCTCGGCCAGCATCTCGACGCCGTGGACGAAGACCATACCGAACAGCACGGTCGCAGCGGCCGCCAGGATCGGCACCGGCAGTACGACGAAGAGGTAGTCAAGCTTGTTGAAAAAGCCCATGACGACCAGGATAATGCCGGTCGCCATCGTCACCTGCCGTGAGGCGACGCGCGTCGATCGCAGCAGTGCCACATTGGCCGGGTAGGGCACGTTGCTGAACGCGCCGATGCAACTCCCGAGCGCTGAGCCCAGCATCATCGCAAACACACCCCAAGAAAGGCGCGCGGTGGGCATGGCTTCGCCTGTCCATTCGCCGACGACACTCATCAGCGTCATCGTCTGGATGTTGATCGCGACGATGACGAGGAAGAATACCAGCACATATTGGGGGTTTACCGAAAAGCCAAAGGCGAAGAAGTGGGGCAGCACCACCCAGGGCGCCTTGGCCACCATCCCGAAATCGATCGCGTGGAAGCATTCGAAGGTCACCGCGCCTGCGATCAGCGCGATCAGAAGCGCAAGGCGGCGCAGGATGCGAATTTTTGAGATTGCCAGTACCATCAGTACTACCGCCGTCACCAGCCCGGCACCCAGGTTGATCAGCGGGAAGGTCGGGTCGGTGGATTTGCCGAGCCAGTGCGGGAAAGCGAGATCGGCGATCTGCATCATCACGAGCATCACAATCACGCCGGCGATCTCAGGGGTGCGCACTATGCGGGCGAGCAGTGCGATCGCACTCTTCCCGCGTATCGGAACCGACAGCGCACACCAAATCAGCGAGGCGACGCAGAGCGATCCGAAGCCGGCACCGAGACTGCTGCCAGGCATATGGCCGAATGACATCAATGCGGCAAAGACGCCGGCATAAGGGCCAACCACGAGTGGCGCACGGCCGAAGAAACCTGCGATTAGAATCGTCGTCAGGCCGCAGCCGATGAACGTGGCACCGTAGAGGTCCGCCACCATTCCGATCGGAAGGCCGAACGACTTCCCCATAATGCCTGGAAACACAAAGATGCCGGTCATCACGAAGATGTTCTGGAGCCCCATCAGGATCGAGTCCTTGGCGGGGACGTGGCCTCCCGGGAGGACATCGAACATGGCTTCGGTACTGTGCACTTGACTTTCTACGGCGGTGCTAACGTTGGCTTGGCGACTGCCAGCGTGAGGCGATGATGACATTCCGTTTTCCTATGAGAACTCGCGAGTGGACCATTATGTTTGTATGATTGCATGACGGGATTGCGACTGTCAATGGGGTTTGCCCCGGTCAAAAGGGCCACGGCGCAGTGGCGTCCGGCTCTGAAGCTGGGCCGCACTCGCATTCAGCTTCCTCTTCTGGCTGGGCCCCGTGGTCGATTGCTTCGTCGGCGTGGTCGCGGGGATCGTGATCTTCTACGGACTGTCCGGACAGATGCGCGGGGAGGGGATGCGCTCGGCGAATCTGCTACAGGCGGGAACGTATCAGTGCGTTACCGTGGATGCGGGACGTGGCGATCGTGGTGGTTGCCACGGGCATGCGCGAAGGAGAGTTGATCAGAAAGAAAAAACGCCGCTTGAAGAAGCGGCGCGATCTCTTGATTCTTAAGGGAATTCTTTGGTGGGGCGTGACAGATTCGAACTGTCGACCTACGGATTAAGAGTCCGCTGCTCTACCAGCTGAGCTAACGCCCCCACACGAAGAGCGCGATTATAACAGCAAATTTCCACTTTTCGCCAGCCCCCCGAGGGCTTGATTCCTGCCTCGACCGGGCCCTCTAATCGCCTCTTTGGCATGTTCCGCCGGCCCCCGTATCATCTACGGAATGCATCTCCATCTCCCCTCGCAGCAGCTTGCCCCCCAATAGGATCTCCATGGACGAACTCGCCGTCAATCGACTGCTCGACCAGGTTCTGGCCCCTTGGGTCAAACAACTGGGCCTCGTCGCCGGCGACGTCCACGGCACCCAGGCCACGCTGACTCTGCCGTTTTCCGAGCACTTGCGCCACGCCGGTGGCGTGATCTGCGGCCAAGTTTTCATGGCTGCGGCCGATACGGCCATGGTCGTCGCGATTTCCGCTGCGCTGGGCGGTTTCCATCCCATGACCACGGTATCGCTGAACACCAGTTTTCTGCGAGCGGTTCGAGCCGGCGACATGCGAATCACGGCGCGCGTGCTGCGCCTCGGACAGAACCTGGTCTTCGGCGAAGTCGAATTGTTCGATTCAGCGGGCAAACTAGCGGCTCACGCGACCACCACGTACGCGTTGCTCAAAGAGTCCCCCGCCAATGTTTGACCAAGTGGTATTCGCCGGTGGCGGCAACCGCTGTTGGTGGCAAGCGGGGTTCTGGCAAATCGCCGCGGCCGAGCTTGCGATCAAGCCGCAGGTGATTACCGGCATCTCGGCCGGTGCGGCCACGGCCTGCATGCTCTATACCCGCGAGCCACTATGGGTCATGGAGTACTACCGCGAAGCGCTGCGCGGCAACGTTCGCAATGTCTATTGGGGCAATCTGCTGCGCCGCAAGCCGATCCTGCCTCACTACGGCATCTATCGCCAGGCTTTGCTCGACATCTTCAGCGAGCGCTTCGCCGATCTGGCCGATCGCCGCAAAACACCTGAGATCCGAATCGGCGTGTCACATGTGCCGCGCTGGTTGGGCGCTCGAAGCGCGGTTGCGGCAGGCTTGATTGCTTACAACATCGAAAAACATTGGCGCAAGACCTTGCATCCGACGTTGGGACGCGCATTGGGTTTTCGTTCGGAATTCATGAAAGCGGGCGATTGCGCGACCCCGGAGCAATTGGCAGACCTGATCTTGCAATCTTCGTGTACTCCGCCTTTTACGCCTGTATTGCGCCGTGACGGACGCCCGGTACTCGATGGCGGGATGGTGGATAACGTCCCCGTCGGTGCGCTCGATACGACGCCCGGCGACGTGCTGGTGATGGTGACGCGGCTTTATCCGCGACCGCAGCGTTTCGTGCTGCACCACGCCGGGCAGCGACGCGTCTACGTGCAGCCGTCGCGCAAGGTGCCGATTTCAAGTTGGGACTACACGCGCCCGGGGCAGATGCAGCATGCCTACGATCTCGGCATAGAAGATGGCAAGCGTTTCGTCGAAGCGTTGCCACATTTGCTGAGACAAGAATGAACGCGCTGATATGCCGTCGTATTGACGCACGCATCGACGTACTGACGTACTGACGCACTGATGCACTGACCTACGAAATTGAAGCGCGAATCGGTTTGAAGCGCGGACCGGTTCCTAAAAACCGATGCCTAACGTTTCGCTGCAGCCGCTGAATTTGCCACGCTTGCCGTATTGCCCGCCAGAAAATCCAGGATGTTGCGGAACGCGGTGCCGAAGTACAGCTCGTAGCTTTCTCGCTCCACATAACCGATGTGTGGGGTGCAAATCGCATTTTCCAGCCGCAGCAGACCGTGGCCTTGCAAGATCGGTTCGCTCTCGAACACATCGACGGCGACCATGCCTGGTCGTCCCTCGTTCAGCGCCGTAAACAGCGCGTGCTCTGCGACCAGTTCCGCGCGACTAGTGTTAACCAGTAGCGCGCTAGGTTTCATCATGCGCAGGTCCTCAAGCTGCACGGCGGCGCGCGTGTCATCGTGCAGGCGAAGGTGCAGCGTGAGCACATCGCTCTGTTCAAAAAGCGCGGCTTTGCTTTCGGCAACTTCGAAGCCATCCTTGATCGCACTCTCGCGCGACATCTCGCGACCCCAAACCAGCACCTTCATGCCGAACGCGCGACCGTAGCCCGCAATGAGACGACCGATCTTACCGTAGCCCCAAATGCCCAGCGTCTGCCCGCGCAACACCACGCCCATCCCAAAGTTGGGCGGCATGGCGGAGGTTTTCAAACCCGATTGCTGCCAAGCGCCTTGCTTGAGGTGTGCTACGTATTGCGGGATGCGTCGCTGCGCCGCCATGATCATCGCCCACGTGAGTTCAGCGGGCGCTACCGGCGAGCCCGACCCCTCCAGCACCGTAATGCCGCGTGCGGTGCAGGCCTCCATGTCGATGTGGCTGCCGGCCTTGCCGGTCTGACTGATGAGTTTCAATCGCGGCAGCTTGTCGAGCAACTGGGCGGTGATGCGGGTGCGTTCGCGGATCAGCACCAGGGCTTCAACTTCGGCAAGCCGGGTGGCGAGTTGACCTATGCCACGCACGGAGTTGTTGAAGACTTTGACTTCGTGCTCGGCGAGCATCGGGAAACAATCCAACTTGCGTACGAAGTCTTGATAATCGTCAAGAACGGCTATTTTCATAGTGTGCTGGGTGTCGCCTTTGTATTGCGCCGCACAATGGCGCGCAGGTGTCTGAGTGATATCCTAAATCCTTTAGTGATTGTAAGACCTCAAGCGTTCAGTCGTCTTACGCTTTTTTCAATCGTGTGCATTCATAAGACGAACTGCAATAGCAGGCAAGTTCGCAAGGGTGCCGCGACGGCACAGATTTTTTTCCTTGAAGTGGAGACTATTGTGAATCAATCTGACATCACGGGTTTTGCCAAGCTCAATGTCCCGGACTACGTCAAGCACAAAGGCTTGATCGAATGGGTGGCTCGAATCGTGACGCTTACCCGGCCAGCGCGGGTGGAGTGGTGCGATGGTTCGCAAGAGGAATACGATCGCTTGTCAGAACAGATGGTTAAGGCCGGCATGCTGATCAAGCTCAATCCTGCGAAGCGGCCTAATTCCTATTTGGCGTGTTCGGATCCGTCCGATGTGGCGCGGGTGGAGGACCGCACCTTTATCTGCTCCGCGCAACGCGAGGATGCCGGACCGACCAACCACTGGGTCGCCCCGGACCAGATGCGTGAAACGCTCAACGGTTTGTTCGAAGGCTCAATGCAGGGCCGCACACTCTACGTAGTGCCGTTTTCGATGGGGCCGCTGGGCTCGCCGATTGCGCACATCGGTGTCGAGTTGAGCGATAGCCCTTATGTGGTTACCAATATGCGCATCATGACCCGTATGGGTCGCGCGGTGTACGACGTGCTCGGTGAAGATGGCCCGTTCGTGCCATGCGTGCATTCGGTGGGTGCGCCATTGCCCGACGGCCAGAAGGACGTTCGTTGGCCATGCAACGATACCAAGTACATCGTGCATTTCCCGGAAACCCGCGAGATCTGGAGTTTTGGTTCCGGCTATGGCGGCAATGCGCTGCTAGGCAAGAAATGCTTTGCGCTGCGTATCGCCTCCAACATGGGACGCGATGAAGGCTGGCTCGCAGAGCACATGCTGATCCTGGGCGTGACCTCGCCCGAGGGCAAGAAGTATCACGTGGCGGCGGCGTTCCCGTCGGCCTGCGGCAAGACCAACTTCGCCATGCTGATTCCGCCGCAAGGCATGCAGGGCTGGAAGGTCAGCACGATCGGCGACGATATCGCCTGGATCAAGCCGGGCAAGGACGGTCGCCTGTATGCGATCAACCCCGAAGCCGGCTATTTCGGTGTCGCACCGGGTACCAGCGACAAGACCAACCTCAATGCGATGGCTTCGTTGAAGGAGAACGTCATTTTCACCAACGTGGCATTGACCGACGATGGCGATGTCTGGTGGGAGGGCATGACCGATACGCCGCCTGCTCACCTGAAGGATTGGCAGGGGCATGACTGGACCCCGGAGATCGCCCGGGAAACCGGCGCCAAGGCCGCGCATCCGAACGCTCGCTTTACCGCGCCGGCCGCTCAATGCCCTTCGATCGACCCCGATTGGCAGAACCCTGCCGGCGTGCCGATCGACGCGTTTATTTTTGGCGGCCGCCGCTCGACCACCGTGCCGCTGGTGACCGAGGCGCGCGATTGGGTCGAAGGGGTTTATATGGCGGCCACGATGGGCTCCGAAACCACGGCCGCCGCCGCCGGGCAGCAGGGGGTGGTGCGGCGCGATCCATTCGCGATGCTGCCGTTTTGCGGCTACAACATGAGCGATTACTTCAACCATTGGCTCAAATTGGGTGAAAAGCTGCAAAAATCGGGCGCGGTGCTGCCCAAGATCTTCTGCGTTAACTGGTTCCGCAAAGGCGCCGACGGCAAATTCGTGTGGCCCGGCTTCGGCGACAACATGCGCGTGCTGGCCTGGATGTTGGGCCGTATCGAAGGCCGGGCGGGTGGCTCAGAGCACGTGACGGGCGTGTCGCCGCACTATGCCGACGTCGACTGGACCGGTAGCGATTTCACCGAGCAGCAGTTCGACCAGGTGATCAGCGTCGATAACAGCGCGTGGCGTGACGAATTGACGCTGCATGAAGAATTATTCGAAAAATTGAAAAATCGTATGCCAACGGCCCTGATCGACGTCAAATCCAGGCTGGAGGCGCGCCTGAAAGTGTAAATTTTTATAACTCCTTGATTACAAGAATATTTCAGGGGAATGCCAGACGCAAACATGCCACCCATCGCGGTGGCATGTTTTTTTTGTCGACTTGACATTGGACTAACTCACAAAGTGGTTTTTGCTCTGTTTTTGGCAATAATCTGCAGAAAAAACGCCGCATAGCAGCATTTTTGATTGGTTTTCGATGCCCACGTAATGAGCAGAAATATAAAATCGGCCATAGTTGGCTAAAGGGCGTGGATCGGGCCGCATCGAGCAGGAATTTGCTGAACGTAGGAGAATCTCACTATTGCTTCTTTGCAGCATTTGAGCTTAGCAAAGAAGACGCTACGTTTTGAGGAGTTCCCAGATGGATCATTTACAGTCGATGCGCGTGTTCGTCAAAGTGGCCGATTTAGGTAGTTTCGCCAAGGCTGCAACGCAACTGGATATATCCAATGCCGTAGTCACCCGCCATGTCGCCGATCTCGAAAGCAGGCTGGGTACGCGGCTGATGAACCGCACAACGCGCAGTTTGTCGCTGACCGAATCGGGCCAGGTGTACCTGGAGAAGGTGCGCGTCATTATCGACGAGCTCGAGGATGTCGAGCAGATGGTGCTGGAGCGCACCCACGATCCCGTGGGAACCTTGCGCATCGCCGCGCCGGTGGTGTTCGGGTTGCATAACTTGGCGCCCGTGATCAACGACTACATGAAGAAGTATCCGCTGGTGGTGCCCGATGTCAGTCTGGTTGACCGTGAGGTGGATCTGGTTGAAGAGGGTTTCGACGTCGGCATCGTGATTGCGCGTTTCGTGCGCAGCGCGAGCATCGTGTCGCGCCGTCTGACCACGGGCTGCATGGTGGTGTGCGCAACCCCCGATTACCTCGAGGAGCATGGCACGCCGCTCGTGCCCGAGCAGCTCCTGGAACACCCGCACCTAAGCCTGCCGGCGGAGTTCTGGGGTGACGAGCGCGTTTTCGCCGGTCCGCAAGGAGAGGTGCGCGTGCGCCTGCATAACCTGATGCGTGCCAACAATACCGAAATGCTGCGACAAATGACGCTGCACGGCGCGGGTATTTCGATACTGCCGAGTTATTTGATCGGGCGCGACATGGCCCGCGGCAAGCTGGTGCGCCTATTGCCGGATTTCCAGTTGCCGCCGGTCGAGGTGAACATCGCCTATCCGAGCCGCCGTCACTTGCCGGCCAAGGTGCGTACTTTTATCGATCACTTGGTTGAGCATTTCAGCAAGACTCCGAACGGCATGCTGGGTGAACAATGGCTCAAGGATGGCACGCGTGCGTCGGTCGCCGCGGCACCCGTGGAAGAAGCCAATTTGGCTACGCCTCGTGACCGTGCTGCGGCTTCGGCTGCCGCGGCCGCAGCAGCCGCGTTCGAGTATCCGGTGCCCTTCGACGGGTTGGATGAGTCGCCGCGAGCACTGTCAGTCGATGCGCTCGACGCGATGCCGTCGTCGCTGGTCAGTGGGCCCGTACGCTCCGGCAAGAAGCCGGTGACGGGGTTGCGCAGGGCGGCCGCGACGCCCGCGTAGTGGCGAGCGGTAAGGCGCGTCTGCCACTTGGTGCGAGATAGGCGATGAAACCCGCACCAAGGTAAAAATAAAATGCCCCGTCTTGTGAACGGGGCATTTTTTTTGACTGCTGAGCAGCCGCGATTGATCAGGCGGACGCCGTTTTCTTAGCGGCAACCTTCTTGGCAGCGACTTTTTTCGCCGCCACTTTCTTGGCTGCTGGCTTGGGCGCTTTTTTGGCTGCTGCTTTGGCAACAGGCGCCGCTTTCTTAGCCGGTGCTCGGGCGCTTGAGCGTGCTACGGCCGCTTGGTTGCCGTCGTCGTCGTCATCGCCTTCTTCACCCTTGGCACCTGCTTTGGCTGCCTTCGCCGCCGCCGCCGCGATCGACTTAGCCGACGGCTCTTTCTTCTCGAATTCGAAGCCGATCTTGCCATCGGGCTGCTTGACCAGGAACGCCTTGAAATTGCGTCCGGTGCGCGACGACTTGAAGCCGGTCAGCAGATCGGTGCGGCCTCCGGTCAGCAGCTTGCTCATCTGTTCGCGGGTCATTTCCTGCTGCAAGATCACCTTGCCGGAGCGGAAGTCGCAGGTCTTCGGGTTGGCAACGGAGTTTTCGCAGAGATAGCTCATGCCGTGTTCATACACGCGGCCGCCGCATTTCGGACACGCCCCGACCGATTCCTGATCGGAGAAATCGGGCGGCTCGCCGTTTTCGTCGTTCTGATCCTGGCCGAAGTCGAATTCGAGCTTGTAATTCTTGATCTCGTCATCGAAGCTCAGTTTGAGAATGGCCGAGAACGGCCGGCCCATCTTGCTGCGGAACCCCGACAGCGGGCCGATGGTTTTCTGCGAAAGCAGCTCCTCGGCTTCCGGAATTTCAAATTGCCGGCTGCCCGGAATTTTGGTGATAGAAAAGTCGCACTTCGTGCACGCAAAGCGGCGGTAATTTTCCTTCACCTGGCCGCCGCAATTCGGGCATGGCGTGGCAAGCGTCGCATAGTCGCCGGGGATGGTGTCCGAATCGTATTCCTTGGCGCGCTTGACGATGGTCTGTGTCATCTGCGCGATTTCGCGCATGAAGTCAGCGCGCGCCAAATTGCCGCGCTCCATCTGGGCGAGCTTATGTTCCCAACCGCCCGTCAGCTCGGGCGCGGTCAGTTCTTCCACGCGCAACCCGCGCAGCAGCGTCATCAATTGAAACGCCTTGGCAGTCGGAATCATCTCGCGGCCTTCGCGCAGCAGGTATTTCTCTGCGAGCAGCCCTTCGATGATGGCGGCGCGCGTCGCTGGCGTGCCCAAACCTTTGCCGGCCATCGCTTCGCGCAAATCTTCGTCTTCGACCAGCTTGCCGGCGCCTTCCATCGCCGACAGCAGCGTCGCTTCGTTGTAGCGCGCGGGCGGTTTGGTCGTGAGGCCGTGTGCTGCGATGCTTTCGGTCTTGACCTTTTCGTTCTTGTCGACCGGCACGAGGTTGGCATCCTCGCCCTGGGCTTCGCGGCCATACACTTGCAGCCAGCCCGGATTGACGAGAACCTTGCCCTCGGTCTTGAAGCGATGGCCGACCACCTCGGTCACGCGCGTCGTCAACTGATATTCGGCCGCGGGGAAAAATACGGCGAGGAAGCGCTTGACCACCAGGTCATACAGTTTCTGTTCGGGCTCCGAGAGGTTCTTCGGCGCTTGCAGGGTGGGGATGATAGCGAAGTGATCGCTGATCTTCGAGTTGTCGAAGATGCGTTTGTTCGGCTTGACCCAGCCCTTGTCGAGAACCTGCTTCGCGTGCGGCAGGTAGTTGTCGCTTTCCTTGAGCATCTCGAGCGTACCGCGCACTGCATCGAGATAATCTTCCGGCAAAGCGCGCGAATCGGTACGCGGATAAGTGAGTACCTTGTGCCGTTCATATAGCGCTTGAGCCAGGCCCAGCGTGTTTTTCGCGGAGAAGCCAAAGCGGCCGTTCGCTTCGCGCTGCAGGCTGGTCAAATCGAACAGTAGCGGCGAGAGTTGCGACGATGGCTTGGATTCTTCGGTGACGTTGCCGGGCTTGCCGCGGCATGCAGCCACCACCGATTCGGCGGCGGCAACGCTCCACAGGCGTGAATCGCGTTGCTCGGCATCGACGTCGGTTTTCTTGAATGCCGGATCGTACCAGCGGCCTTCGTAGAATCCCGCGGCGCAAACGAAATCGGCTTTCACTTCCCAGTAGTCGCGTGGCACGAAGCGGCGAATTTTTTCTTCGCGCTCGACCACGATCGACAACGTCGGCGTTTGCACGCGGCCGACGGTCGTCAGGAAAAAGCCCCCGCCCTTGCTGTTGAACGCGGTCATCGCGCGCGTGCCGTTGATGCCCACCAGCCAATCGGCTTCGGAGCGGCAGCGCGCGGCATCGGCCAGCGGTTGCATGTCTTCGTCGCTGCGCAGCTTGGCGAAGCCGTCGCGAATAGCCGCCGGCGTCATCGATTGCAGCCACAGGCGCTGCACCGGCTGCTTGGCCTTGGCATGTTGCGCGATGTAGCGAAAAATCAGTTCGCCTTCGCGCCCGGCGTCGCAGGCGTTGATCAGTTGCGTGACATCCTTGCGCTTGATCAGCCGCGTCAGCACCCGCAGCCGCGTTTCGGTCTTGGCGATCGGATTCAAGTCGAAGTGCGGCGGGATCACAGGCAGATGGGCGAAGCTCCATTTGCCGCGCTTGACGTCGTATTCTTCGGGCGCCGCGATTTCCAGCAGGTGGCCCACTGCCGACGAGACGATGTAGTCGTCGTTTTCGAAATACTCGTCATGCTTGGTGAAGCCGCCGAGCGAGCGCACGATGTCATTCGCGACGGATGGCTTTTCGGCGATGATCAGGGCTTTGGACATGAGAGTTGATCTGGTGATGACCTGGGTTTAATGCGGTTATTCAACTATATGTAAGTTCGCAAAACGCGGACTTACCCTTGAGCCGGAGTAGTGGCAACGCCTGCCAGCTGTTTGCGCAGCAGTGGAGCGCCATGAGCGGCCGGCAACATCGTCAGGTCGCTAAGCATTCTTTCGACAATTCGCGCCTGCGGCAAAACCGTACCAAAAAATCGCCGGGCCGTGGGATCCTCGATCAAGATAGTCGGAAAATTCTCGACATCAAAATCGAATTCGTCCAGTTGGTCGGCATGAGTCTCGATATCGATCCAGACAAAACAACTCTCGGGATGGACATCGGCCAATTGATCGAATGCGATCTGGTAATCGCGGCAAGTACCACACCACTGCGCGCACAGACAGGCCACCAACGCCATATCGGGTCGGCTCAAGTGCGTGGCAATAACGGCTGCGTCGGTATCTAAATTAAGCGCGGGCATACACAAAAAATCCTTGCGGCGGCCGTCTCGCAAAGGCATCGCATCGACGGCTGTATTCGGCGGGAATGTAACACGAATCTTTTATCGGGCTCACGCTTCCTAATTAGAGAGCGTGGTTATAGCGGCGAATTGTTGGTGCTAGGGTAGCGCTTTATGTCACGGCACTCCACCTGCGAACGGTTCGACTCGCCCGCATGGCAAAGGTGCAATGGCGCCGCCTAATTCCAGCTCCAGCAGGGCCGCTTGCAGGCGCGATGCGCTCAAGCCGGTGCGCTTGGCGAGCAAATCGGGTGCTGCGCGGTCGTGGCCGAGAGCGCTCAGCGCCGCCAGGGCATCGCCGCTGAAAACCGCAGGGGCGGTGGTTTTTTGGCACACTGGCACGGGCGGCCCCAACTCCTCAAGAATATCGGCGACCGATTCGACCAGTTTTGCCCCATCTTTAATTAGCCGGTGGCACCCTTTGGTCAACGCCGAGTGGATCGACCCGGGCATCGCGTATACGTCGCGGCCCATCTCGCCCGCCAAGCGCGCGGTGATGAGCGAACCGGATTGCGATGCGGCTTCGACCACGAATACACCGCGTGCGAGGCCGGCGATCAAACGGTTGCGCTGTGGGAAATGCGCTTTGCGCGCGGGCGTGCCCAACGGCCATTCCGAGATCAACGTACCGTGCTGCGCGAGCCGCTGGGCCAATGCATGATGGCGTGCAGGGTAAACCAGATCGGCACCCGTGCCGATCACGGCCACCGTGCCACCGGACGTGTCGAGCGCGCCCTCGTGAGCCGCGGCGTCGATACCGAGCGCGAGGCCGGAAATGATCGTCAGCCCCGCCGCCCCGAGTTCGCTGGCGAATGCCCGTGCGGTGGCCAGCCCCTGCGGGCTCGCGTGACGACTGCCTACGATAGCCAGCGCGGGCGCGTGCAGCAGATCGAGCCGGCCCTTTGCATAGAGCAGCAGCGGTGGGTCGCCCCCCTCGAGCAATGTGCGCGGGTAAGCGGGGTCAGCTAGCGTTACCACCTGATTGCCCGGCTGGGCAAGCCAGTCGAGCACCATCGCATGCTGTTTGGCTAATTCTGACCCGGGCTGCTTCAGCAACGCCGTCGCAGCGGCAGCCCCCGCTACCTCTGCCAGCGCGGCATGGCCGGCGGCCAAAATCTGCTGAGGCAGACCGAAGGCCGCCAGCCACGCGCGTGCCGCACGGCGCGATACGTGTTGTGTCGCGGTCAGTCTTAGCCACGCGGTCAATTCGGGGTGCGCGAGCGGCAAGGTATGCATAGATAAAGCGGCCTTGAAAATTGGGGGCACGGGCGCGCCGCATGGGCAGGCAGCCTCGCCGAATAAGCCCCTTATGCTAAAATTTCATTTCGGTTACACGCCTTGCACGACGGGTTCCGAACGGTCGCTGGCAACGGCGCATAGGTTTGGCGCATGAGTCTTGCGCACGAGTCCGGTGCAAAATCCCGAACGCCACCTGGGTAGTCGCGGCGATAGTAGTGGCTACCGCCGCAGACATCGTCGCGGTTACCGGGTGCAGCCAGGGGCGGTACTGCCCGCAACCGACGCAGCAAGCATGTCGGTTGAATTGTGTATCGCGCGCCATCGGGCCGCCAGTCAGCCGTTCGGGTAGGGCCATGCCGTTCGGATAAGCCTGACGAATCGCCCATGCCGTGCGCCGGCAGAAAAGCCGGTGCGCAGAGCTGGCACAGCGAGCCAGCACGGCAAGCACAGCAAGCCGACACAGCAAGGTCACGTAAAACTGTGACTCGGTAACGTAAATCAAGGTCCAAGATTGCCATGGCATTACTAAACATACTGACCTACCCCGATCGCCGCCTGTATAAGGTCGCGCAGCCGGTGACACAGGTCGACGAACGAATTCGCCAGTTGGTGCGGGATATGGGCGAAACCATGTACGCAGCGCCGGGTATAGGCTTGGCTGCCACGCAAGTCGATGTACACGAGTGCGTCATCGTGATCGACATTTCCGAAACGCATGACGAACTGATGGCGCTGATCAATCCAGAGATCGTCTGGGCCAGCGAGGCACGCGAGCTTTCGGAAGAGGGGTGCCTATCGGTTCCCGGTATTTACGACAACGTCGAGCGTGCCGAGCGCATACGCGTGCGGGCTTTGAACGAAAAAGGCGAGAAGGTCGAGTTCGACGCCGATGGGCTGCTCGCCGTATGCATCCAGCACGAGATGGATCATCTGTTGGGCAAGGTGTTCGTGGAATACTTATCGCCGCTCAAGCAGACGCGTATCAAGACCAAGATGAAAAAACTCGCCACGGCGATGTAACGGCTTCTCGCCGCGCGCGGCCACCTCGGTTTGCGCGCACCACCCCGAGCCATCGGGCTCAATCAATTAGCTCTGCGGGTGCTCTTGCTCATGTCGAATTCCTTGCGTGTCATTTTTGCCGGAACGCCCCAGTTCGCCGCGCACGCGCTGGCCGCGATCCACGCCGCCGGATTCACGGTGCCGCTGGTGCTGACGCAACCGGATCGGCCTGCAGGCCGCGGCATGAAGCTCACACCTAGCCCGGTGAAGCGATTCGCGCTCGATCAGGGTTTGCTCGTGGCGCAGCCGCCGTCGTTGCGCCGAGCCGGCAAGTATCCGGAGCAGGCGGCCGAGGCGATCGAACTGTTGCAGGCAACCCCGCACGACGTGATGGTGGTGGCGGCTTACGGCTTGCTGTTGCCGCAGGAAGTGTTGGACATTGCACCGCACGGCTGCATCAATATCCATGCATCGCTGTTGCCGCGCTGGCGCGGTGCGGCGCCGATACAGCGGGCCATTGAAGCTGGTGACAGCGAAACCGGCATCACACTGATGCAGATGGAGGCGGGCCTGGACACGGGGCCGATGATCAGCCGCGTGGTGGTGCCGATAGCCGCCGAGGAAACCTCCGCCAGCTTGCTCGACAAATTGGCCGCCGCCGGTGCCGAGTTGGCGGTGGGAAGCTTGCAGCGTCTGGCTGAACAGGGCAGTTTGCCGGCGACGCCGCAACCTGCGGAAGGCCTGACCTACGCGGAAAAAATCAGCAAAGACGAAGCGCATATCGATTGGCGTTTGCCTGCCGACGTGCTGGCGCGACGCATCCGTGCGTTCGATCCCTTTCCGGGGGCTTCGGCGAGTTTGGCCGGCATGACGTTGAAAATCTGGTTCGCGCAGCCGCTGGCGATCACGCCTTCGGTGCCGCCGGGGACCGTGGTTGAAGTGTTGCCCGAAGGTGTGACGGTGGCATGCGGTGAGGGCGCCCTGCGTATCACGCAATGGCAGAAACCGGGTGGAAAGCGGCTCACTACGCGAGAATTTGTCGCTGGTTTCGCACTGAGTGCCGGGCATTACTTCGAGGTGGCAAGCTAACGCGTGGTCGTAAAGACTGCGAATGCAGGGCTCGAACTCAAGCAAAAACCGGAGCAAAAAAATCGAGGGCCCGGCGTCATGCTGATGACGCGATCCAGCCCGGCACGTTAGAATCGACAAAGCCCGGCGCGGGCTTCTGACTGGCGCGCCGCGGCAAAAATTTCACCCATTGCGCGGCTCAGCGCGCTGAGGATCCGTCGATGTTCGGTATTACCCAATTCTGGTTTTTCCTCGTTGCCGTGATGTTGCTCAACGCAACGCCGGGGCCTGACACCGCATATATCGTCGGCCGCAGTCTCGCCCAGGGGCGCGGCGCGGGTCTGGTTTCGGCGTTGGGCATTTCCGCCGGCTGCTGCGTGCATTCGCTGGCCTGCGCGTTTGGCTTGACCGCCCTGCTGGCCGCTTCGGCGACCGCCTTCACGGTAGTCAAGCTGGTGGGCGCGATTTATCTGATCTATCTTGGCGCGATGTTGCTGATCAAGCGCGCCGCGCAGGAAAAAACGTTGCCGGCGACCGGTCCTCTGACGCCGCGGCCACTGCGTGCGCTATTCGTACAGGGCTTCTGGACCAACGTGCTCAATCCCAAGGTGGTGCTGTTTTTCGTATCTTTCTTCCCGCAGTTTGTCAGTGTCGGGAGTGCCCACAAGACGCTCGCTTTCCTGGTACTGGGCGGCGTGTTTGTGCTGATGAGCACGATCTGGAACAGCCTCGTTGCGTGGATCGCCGGCACGGTCACGCGTCGCATTGGCCAAAAACCCTCGCTGCGCCGCTGGATTGACCGGGTGGTCGGGAGCGCCTTTATCGGGCTGGGCATCCGCCTCGCAACCGCCCACCGTTAGTAGGGGCTTGCGCACGGGAGTCCGTGCGCGAGGGTGGGCAATCGTGAGCCGAACGTTCGAAGCCGCGATGGCAGATATCGGCTGCGGCTTCTGCTCCTATATTTCAGCGGAAATGTGGATGTTCACCGCAGCTATTGAATTTCCCCGATCCGCCTCTATCTAATCGATGCCGAAAGGTTTTTGTAATATTCGGCGCGTCTGAGCCATCGGCTCGGCGCGGCGTTTTGAGAGAAGGGGCAAACGATGTGGAACGGTGTCAAGACAGCCATGCTGATGGCGGCCATAGCCGCCTTGTTTGTGGTGATCGGCGGTTTGATCGGCGGCCAGCGCGGGATGCTGCTGGCACTCCTATTCGCGCTGGGCACTAATTTCTTCGCTTATTGGTTTTCCGATTCGATGGTGCTGCGCATGTATAACGCGCAGCCGGTCGACGCGAGCAACGCGCCGCAGTTCTACCGGATGGTGCAGGAGCTGGCGCAGCGCGCGGGCTTGCCGATGCCGCGCGTGTACCTCATCGACGAAGCTGCGCCGAATGCGTTTGCCACCGGGCGTAATCCGGAGCATGCGGCCGTAGCGGCCACCACCGGTTTGTTGCGGATGTTGTCGGATCGCGAAGTGCGCGGCGTCATCTCGCACGAGTTGGCGCACGTTCAGCACCGCGACATCCTGATCTCGACGGTTTCGGCGACGATGGCCGGTGCGGTATCGGCCATGGCGAACTTCGCGCTGTTCTTCGGCGGCCGCGACGAGCAAGGGCGGCCGGCCAATCCGATTGCATCGATTGCGGTGGCACTGCTGGCGCCCGTTGCGGCCGCCTTGATCCAGATGGCGATCTCGCGCGCCCGCGAATTCGAAGCTGACCGTGGCGGCGCGCAAATTTCAGGGGACCCGGCGGCGCTTGCGATGGCGCTCGAAAAAATCCATCGCTTCGGGCAAGCCGTGCCGTTCGACACGGCGCAGGCTCACCCGGCCACGGCGCAAATGATGATCGTCAACCCACTGTCCGGTGGGGGCATCGCGAACCTGTTTTCTACCCATCCGCCGGTCGAGGAGCGCATCGCGCGTCTAATGGCGCTGGCGCGCTGATCCGGCCGCGCTCGCCTGAAGGCAAATAAGGAGACAAATAAGTGAGGGCGCACCCGCTCGCATGACCCGATGCACGCGTGGGTTCCGGCGGCGCGTTACAATACGCCGTTTTCGGGTCACAGCCGCCGCCGTAGCCGCAGTCGCATCAGGCGGCCCATGCCTGTTCACCCGCATGACACGCAGTGCCGCTGCAGCCGCAGGGCTCGCGACAGTGCGTGCCACGCTTTACCCGCGCTCGCCGCAGGCCTGTTGATGAATAAAAAATCGCCTTCCTCGCATGCGGGTGAGCGCTCGCCTCGCAGTGCTCGCCAAAATGCTGGCGCGCCTGGATCTTCTGCTCCCGGGCGACGTCCGTCAGGCGCACCGGGGCGCTCGGAACGCAAGCCTTCGGGCGCAGCCGCCGCCCAGGTCGACACCGACGCGATCCGTTTCCCACCGCCGCCGCTTGCCCACGACTCCTTGGCGTTCGCACTTGACGGCGCAGCCCAGGTGATTGGCGCCGTGCGCGCCGGCGCAGCTTTGCCGGCCGCACTTGCCTCGATTATCGCAACGCAGGCCGCACCGCTTGCACGTGGGGCCACCCAGGACATCGCGTACCGCACGCTACGCGCGCTCGGCTTGGCCGATGCGCTCGCCACCACGCTGGTGGCAAAGGCTCCGCCCCCGCATGTCGCGAACCTGCTGACTTGTGCGCTGGCCTTGCTGGCCGACGCGCCTGAAAACGCCGCCTACGCGCCGTTCACCGTGGTCGACCAGGCGGTCAGCGCGATCGGCGCGCGGCGTGAATTCAACTTCGCCAAAGGCTTGGTCAACGCGGTATTACGCAATTTTCTGCGGCAGCGTGAAACTTTGCTCGCCGAGGCGATGCGCGACCCCGTAGCGCGCTGGAACGCGCCGCACTGGTGGATAAACGCAGTGCGCAAGGCATGGCCCGAACAATGGCAAGCGGTGCTCGATGCCGATCGCGTGCAGGGCCCGTTGACCTTGCGAGTGAACCAACGCAAAAGTACCATGGAGGCCTATCAGGCGCGTCTCGAACAGGCCCACCTGCCGTGCGTCGTGGTCGGTCCGAGCGCCGTGCAATTGCTGCAGGCGGTGCCGGTCGATCGGCTGCCCGGCTTTGCCGATGGCGTAGTCTCCGTGCAGGACGCAGGCGCGCAACGGGCGGCCGTATTGCTCGAAGTGCGCGACGGCATGCGGGTGCTCGACGCATGCGCGGCGCCCGGCGGCAAGAGCGGCCATTTGCTGGAACTGGCCGAGATCGAACTGGTGGCACTGGAAAGCGACGCCGTACGCTCGCGGCGCATCGACGAAAATTTGAGCCGGCTCGGTTTGCAGGCGCAGGTGCAAATCGGCGACGCCGGCGACCCCTCGACGTGGTGGGATGGGATACCGTTCGACCGGATCCTGGCCGACGTGCCGTGTTCGGCATCGGGCATCGTGCGGCGCCACCCCGATATTCGCTGGCTACGCCGTGCGACCGACATCGCGCCGCTGGTCGCGTTGCAACGGCGCATCGTGCTGGCATTGTGGCCACTGCTGGCCAAGGGCGGCGAATTACTCTATGTCACCTGTTCAATCTTTCCCGAGGAAGGCGAGCTACAGGCACAATGGTTTGAAAGCGTTCAACAAGATGCGGTACGATTGGACGCACCCGGCCAGTTGCTGCCTTCGGCCGCCGTGCCGGGAACGCAGCGGGACGCTAACCATGACGGATTCTTTTACGCGCGATTTCAAAAACGGTGACATTTCGACGCTTCTTCTATCGCGAATTCCGGCTCAGGCTGCTGGTCAGTCTCTGGGCTGCGCTGCTGCTATGCATGAGCGCGCCGGCTCACGCCGAAACGATCGCGATCCAGCAGGCGTCGCTTGAAGCCGACAGCGTGGGCGGCTGGAATCTCGATGCGCGCTTCGACTTCGAGCTTAATAGCAGCCTTGAAGATGTCGTCAACAAAGGCATCCCGCTTTATTTCACTACCACCTTCGAGCTAACCCGGCCGCGCTGGTATTGGTTCGATGAACCGACTGTGCATATCTCGCAAAGCATACGCTTGTCGTTCCAACCGCTCACGCGGGAATACCGTGTGTCGAGTGGCGGCTTGCAGCTCGGATTCAATTCACTCAGAGAGGCGTTGAACGTCATCAAGCATGTCACGTCATGGCATGTGATCGATCGTGGTCAGGTACAAACGGGCGAAACCTACACGGCTTCGGTGCGCATGCTGCTCGACACTGCGCTGATGCCCAAGCCGTTCCAGATCGACGCGGTGAATAACCGCGACTGGAACCTCGCGTCCGAATGGAAGCGCTTCCCATTCGAGGTGAGCGACCATGCCAAGTAGAGCCGACTTAAAACTCTTCCTGATGCGCCTGCTGGTCGGCACAGTGGGGCTCACCGCGCTGCTGCTGCTCGCACTGCTGGCCACCGCGAGCGCCAACACCGAATTTTTCGATCGCTACTATTCGTGGCTCTACGCCGCCAACGTCGTGGTCGCATTGGTGTTCATGCTGCTCGTCGGCGTGCTGATCTGGGTGATCATCGCGCGTGTGCGCGAGGGTCGTTTCGGCACTCGGCTATTGGCGAAGCTGGCCATATTCTTTGCGCTGGTCGGCGTGTTGCCGGGCGGGATCATCTATCTGGTGTCGTTGCAGTTCGTGTCGCGCAGTATCGAGTCGTGGTTCGATGTGAACGTCGAAACCGCGCTCGAATCGGGCCTGAACCTTGGGCGCGGCATGCTCGACAGCTCGTTGAACGATTTGCAGAACAAAGGCCGAGCAATGGCCGATCAGTTGGCGTCGAGCGACAATCCCAACTCAAGCCTGACCTTGCTGCGATTGCGCGACCAGTTCGGGGTGCAGGAGGCCACCATTGTGTCGTCGGCCGGGCGCGTGCTATCGCAGGCTTCGTCCGATTTCGCGACTCTGGTTCCCGACGATTTGCCGACCTCGCTTATGTTGCAACAAGCGCGCGGGCGTGGTTATGCGGCGATCGAGGGCGAGCTCGACGGCGATGGCGGTGCGGGTTCCGCGCAAGGCGCATTGCGGCTGCGGGTCGTGGTGCGCATCCCGGCCGGCTACGACGGCAGCACATTGCAAAATGAAGATCGTTTTTTGCAGATCACCCAGCCGGTGTCGCCTGCATTGGCGCGCAATGCCGAGGCGGTGCAGCGCGCCTATCGCGAGTACCAGGAAAAGGCGTTAGGGCGCACCGGCTTGCGCAAAATGTATATCGGCACGCTGACATTGGCGCTGTTCCTTGCTACCTTTATTGCCATGCTGCTTGCGCTGCTGCTGGGCAATCAGTTGGCGCGGCCGCTCTTTCTGCTGGCGCAGGGCACGATGGAGGTGGCGCGCGGCGATTACACGCCCAAAGGCGAAATCAAGAGCAACGACGAATTGGGCTTTTTGACCAAATCGTTTAATGCGATGACGCGTCAGCTTTCGGAGGCAAGAGCGGCGGTTGAAGGTAATCGGGTCGCGCTGGAAAATTCCAAGTCCTACCTCGAAAGCGTGTTGGCGAATTTGACGGCGGGCGTGTTTGTGTTCGATCGGCAGTTCAGGCTGACGACGGCGAACCCCGGTGCCGAGCGGATTTTTCGTCAACCGTTCGAAGCAAGCTTGAATATGCCGCTAGATAATATCGAGGTATTGAGCGAATTCGGCGCGTTGGTGAAAAAGGCGTTTGCCGATCGTGATGCAGCCAACCGGGGCGGGCGCGGCGATCGCGGCCATTGGCAGCGGCAGATCGAAGTGCCGGTAGCCGGTGAAAGCGAGCCCGTGACTTTGCTCGTGCGTGGCACCCGGTTGTTGCGTACCGCCAAGGTGGGCACCAGTGCCGAAGGCGAAGTACAGGCGCAGGAAGACGTATCGTTAGCAGGGTATGTGGTGGTGTTCGACGATATCTCGGATGTGATTTCGGCGCAGCGTTCGGTGGCCTGGGGCGAAGTGGCGCGGCGGCTGGCGCACGAAATCAAGAATCCGCTCACGCCGATCCAGTTGTCGGCTGAGCGTTTGCAGATGAAGTTGGCCGCCAAGCTGACGCCGCCTGACGCGGAATTCCTCAAGCGTGGCGCGACCACCATCGTCAATCAGGTGGCGGCGATGAAGCGCATGGTCGACGACTTTCGCGAATACGCGCGCACGCCGCCGGCGGTGTTGCAGAATTTGCAGTTGAACGAGTTGGTGGCTGAGGTGCTGACCTTATACGGCATTGACGAAGGGCGCGGCCCGATCCGTGTCGAGTTGGGCACGCTGCCGATTATCAAGGGAGATCCGACTCAATTGCGGCAGGTGATACATAATCTATTACAAAATGCTCAGGATGCGGTGGCCGATCAACCGAACCCTAGCGTTTTGCTGGAGACTAAGACAGTAGAATACGGAGACCCGGATGCGGACGGGAAAACACCGATCGCGGTTCGCATGACGGTCTCCGATAACGGTGCGGGCTTTCCGGCAAGAATTCTGACACGGGCCTTCGAGCCGTATGTAACGACCAAGGCCAAGGGCACCGGTTTGGGGCTGGCCACCGTGAAGAAGATCGTGGATGAGCATGGCGCGCGCATCGATATCCGTAACCGTGATAAGTCCACGGCCGACGGTGGTGGCGCACAGATTTCGATTTTGTTTTTACAGTTGGCGCAAGATACCGTGCCGTCGGCCGATGCAACAGAGCATGCAAAGGCGCAAAGCAGTGCGCAGACAAAGGTAGCGTAAATGGCAACCATCCTGGTGGTAGATGATGAAATGGGTATCCGGGAATTGCTCTCGGAAATTCTGAGCGATGAGGGGCACGCAGTCGAAGTTGCCGAGAATGCGCAGCAGGCTCGCGACTATCGATTGCGATTGACGCCCGATCTGGTGTTGCTCGATATCTGGATGCCCGATACCGATGGCGTGACCCTGCTCAAGGAGTGGGCCGCTCAAGGTCAACTGACGATGCCGGTCATCATGATGTCGGGGCATGCGACGATCGACACTGCAGTGGAAGCAACCAAAATCGGCGCGCTTAATTTTCTGGAAAAGCCGATCGCGTTGCAAAAGCTGCTCAAAGCGGTCGAGCAAGGGCTCGCGCGCGCAGGTCAGCCGATGACACCGGTCAATCATGTAGCCGCGATCAACGTGAGCCCTGCACTGATGGCAGGTGCTACCGTCGCTGCAGGTGCGCTGCCGGCTGACGGTGCGATTCCCGGTGCTTTCATGGCCGGACAAAGCGCGTCGATCTCGTTCGATATCCCACTGCGCGACGCGCGCGATGCGTTCGAGCGCGCTTATTTCGAATATCACCTGGCACGCGAGAACGGCAGCATGACACGCGTGGCTGAACGTACCGGGCTTGAGCGCACGCATCTGTATCGCAAGCTCAAGCAGTTGGGCGTCGAATTGGGCAAGAACAAAAGCGAATAGCTTTTACCGAATAGTTTTAACTGCTGGCAAGATGGTGCTTGAGCTTCGGGCCGTCGTTTGATATACTTTCGCTCTCTTGTGGCCCGGTAGCTCAGTCGGTAGAGCAGAGGATTGAAAATCCTTGTGTCGGTGGTTCGATTCCGCCCCAGGCCACCAACTAGATAAAGTCCCACGCAAAGCGATATGCTTGCGCGGGGTTGAAGAAAAAATGCCTCGCGAAAGCGGGGCATTTTTTTTACACCGACGTTAGCATCGCCGCGGGTTATGCTTGACAAAGGTGTCGGTTTGCTGCTTCCCCTAAATGCGGTCGTAAGTTGGGTGGCAGCTCCACCACCCTAATCGAGACCGCATCGTCCAGACGAATTCTTCAGATCCAATCGAGTCCGAGCCGACCGGCCGGGCGTATGCAGCAGGAGCAAACCGCGGTGAACCGGACAGTCGCGCACGACAGCGCCTTGGTGCTGTTTTCAGGTGGGCAGGATTCCGCCACATGCCTTGCATGGGCGCTTGAACGCTATAGCCGCGTCGAAACGCTGGGCTTTGACTACGGGCAACGGCATCGTATCGAGCTGAGCTGTCGTGTAGGCTTTCGTGAGCAGTTGCGCGCGCGCTTCCCCCAATGGCGCGACCGTCTCGGCGAAGACCACTTGCTCGACCTCGGCGTGCTGGGCGCAATCAGCGACACCGCCATGACCCGCGACATCGCAATCGAAACGAACGCGAGCGGCTTGCCGAACACCTTCGTGCCGGGCCGCAATTTGATGTTCCTGACATTTGCCGCAGCCATCGCGTACCGGCGTGGGCTGCAAGTGATCGTGGGCGGCATGTGCGAAACCGATTTCTCCGGCTATCCGGATTGCCGCGACGACACCATCAAGGCGCTGCAAGTGGCGCTCAATCTCGGCATGGATAGCCGCTTCGCACTCGAAACGCCGCTGATGTGGATCGACAAGGCGGCCACCTGGACGCTAGCTGAAACGCTGGGCGGAGCCGATCTGCTGGACATGGTGCGCGAACAAACCCACACCTGTTATCTGGGCGAGCGCGGTGAGCTGCACGACTGGGGGCATGGCTGCGGCGCATGCCCGGCTTGCCAGTTGCGCCGTCGTGGCTATCAGGCGTATCGAGCCGGACTGACGGTGGCGCAGCTATTGCAGCATGAAGCGCAGGTGCAGGCACAAGCCGAGGCGCAAACCAAAGCACAAGCCGAAGCGCAAACCAAAGCGGACCACGCGTCCGCTCGTGCGCCATGACCTACGCCGTCAAGGAAATTTTCTACACGCTGCAAGGCGAAGGTGCGAATGCCGGACGCCCTGCCGTGTTCTGCCGGTTCGCCGGCTGCAACCTGTGGAGCGGGCGTGAAGACGATAGGGCCAGCGCCGTTTGCCAGTTTTGCGATACCGATTTTGTCGGCACCGATGGCGAGAACGGCGGCAAATATCGCAGCGCCGCCGAATTGGCACAGCAGGTCGCGGCGCTGTGGCCCGAGGGCTGGGGGCACCGTTTCGTCGTGTGCACGGGCGGCGAGCCGCTGCTGCAACTCGATGCTGCACTGATCGACGCGCTGCACGCGCAAGGCTTCGTGATCGCCATCGAAACCAATGGCACCTTGCCCGTACCGGACGGCATCGACTGGATCTGTGTCAGCCCCAAGGCCGACGCCGAGCTGGTGGTGAAGCGCGGCCATGAATTGAAAGTGGTGGTGCCGCAGACCAACCAGCGGCTCGAAGAATACGCGCAACTGGCCTTCGATTATTTCCTGATCCAGCCGATGGACGGCCCGGCGCGTGAGTTCAACACGCGCTTGGCGATCGACTGGTGCAAGCGGCATCCGCAGTGGCGGTTGTCGATGCAAACCCATAAATACCTGAATATTCCCTGACCCGTAGCAGGCCCACGCTGTGCTTAAAATAACCCGCAAACTTGAATTCGATGCAGGTCACCGCATCCCTGATCACCGTAGCCAGTGCCGCAACTTGCACGGGCATCGTTATGTGATCGAAATCACCCTCGAAGGCGAGTTGGTCGACGTCGAGGGCGCGCCGGATCGCGGCATGGTGATGGATTTTGCCGATGTGAAAGCATTGGCGATGGAGCACCTGATCGGCAAGTGGGATCATGCTTTTATCGTTTACCAGGGCGACACGGCGGTGCGCGAGTTTCTGGAAACGCTGCCGGACCACAAGACCGTGGTGCTCGACTGTATTCCTACAGTGGAAAACCTTGCCGCTACGGCGTTTCGGATCTTGTGCGGCGTGTATGACGCCCATTACGGTGTCGATCTGCGATTGAAACACTTGCGGCTTTATGAAACGCCCAATTGCTGGGCCGATATCGAGCGGCCGGCTGCAAAATGAGCCCCGCGCTCTAGCGGCAAGCTAACTGAGAGTCCGACAGGAAGCGTCTCCTATCCGGGTTTCATCGGATTCCCGAAGGGGCTTCCTCAATGCCCACTCCAACATCGCGTCGAACGCGTCCCACGAGGCCCAGCGCTTGCTCCGCACCCGGCTCGTCGCCCGTGGGTGCGTCCAGCGGGGCGTTGCACGGCCGGCTTAATGTCGCGGTATGATTTCCGAGTGTTGAGAGCAAGTGCAAAAGGGCGCGATCCGGTTGTCAGGATTTGCGGCGTTGCGCGACTAATGCAAGTCATGTCTGCGCTACCCAGCGCTACCCAGTGTTGCGTTCGCCGCGCCGCTTAGCCCGGCGCGTGCGCCGGATGGCTTTGATAGCACGGGCTTGCTCAAGCGCTTTCAACCGCTTTTCACTTTTCTGTCGGCTGCAACTGCAGCGCACATCATCCGGTGTGACGCCAACGGGCGGCAGACCTTGCAGGAGACGTTTCGATGAAGTTCAACCCATCTGCGGCGCTTGTGCGTGCGCCACGTAGGGCTCGATGTAGCTTGGGTCGGTTTGCGCTGGTGTGCGCGATGCTGGGCGTAGGCACATTTGCCGCACAGGCCCAAGCCGGTCAGGACGTCGCAAAGTCGAGTCCTAAAACCAAGGAAGCGATCGCCGATTACGATGCCGGAAACTACCCGGTAGCGCGCTCAGAATTCAAGGAGCAGGCCGAGAAGGGTGACCGTCTCGCGGAATTCAACTACGCGATGATGATGCTCAACGGCGAGGGTGGCCCGGCCGATCTGGATACCGCCAAAGTATGGTTGAAACGCTCGGCCGAGGCCGGCATGGCGCACGCGCAGTATGCGTATGGCCGTTTGTTCGACGACGGCACTGAAGTACCGCGCGATGCCGCCGAGGCGCACCGCTGGTATTTGCTGGCGGCGGCTCAAGGTCATGTGCTGGCTGAGGTCGCGTTGGCCAACCAGTTTTTTATCGGACGCGGCGCGCCGCGTGACGATGCGCAAGCGTTCCACTGGTACAAACTGGCCGCGCAGGCTGGCGACCTGACGTCGCAGTACGTGGTGGGCAGCTACTATGAATTCGGCCGGGGCGGCGTGGAGAAAAATCTGAATATCGCGCGCTTCTGGTATGCGGAAGCCGGTGCTCAGGGCGATCCGGCGGGGCTGGGCAAATTCAGGGAGTTGTCGCAGGAGCTGGCGCGCGAGCATTCTCAAGGTCAGCAAAATGGCACCCCTGGCGCAGCGCCTGCCGAGAACCCAAAGCCGCTGTAGCAGCGTTGCAAAATGACGGCGTGGAGTGGGGCTTTGAAGTGAAGCTTTGAAGCGGGACTTTGAAGCTGCGTTCTGAAGCGCCACTATGAAGCGGCGCCGTATTCTCGGTATAACGCGTCGCACAGCGTCGCCATAACGCGTTGGCGACGCGCTAACTTTGCATGAGCCGCTTTTGCCGTGCCACGCTCATGATGATGCCGATCGCCACGCCCAGCGTGGACAGTGCAGTGCCGCCATAGCTCATGAAAGGCAGCGGCACGCCGACCACCGGCAGTATCCCGCTGACCATCCCCATATTGACGAACGCGTAAGTGAATAGCGTCATGCTGACCGATCCGGCAATCAAGCGTCCGAATAGCGACGAGCCATTCGCGGCCACGTAAAGGCCGCGTACGATCACCGCCAGATAGAGCAACACCAATACGATTTCCCCCACGAGTCCGAATTCTTCGGCGAAAACCGCAAAGATAAAGTCGGTGTGCTTTTCGGGAATGAAATCGAGGTGGGCCTGGGTGCCTTTAAGCCAGCCTTTGCCCGTCGTGCCGCCGGAGCCTATCGCTATCACCGCCTGGATCGTGTGAAAACCCTGGCCGAGCGGGTCGGACTCCGGATTCAGCAAGGTGCAGATGCGATGCTTTTGATAGTCGTGCATCATCGGCCACTGCACTGCGGGCTGGCAAATCTTATCTTCGAATACGACCACCGAACCCACCGCAATCGAAGCCGCCAGCAGCACGGGCAATATCAGTTTAAAACTCAGTCCCGCAAAATAAATCACGAAGAGGCCCGCGGCCAGCACCAGCACGGCCGTGCCAAGGTCCGGCTGTTTCGCGATCAAACCTACGGGGACCGCCAGCAAAAGCAGGCCGATCAGGTAATCGTACCAGCGCACCAGGCCCTCGCGGCGTTGGTAGTACCAAGCCAGCATGAGTGGCATCGCGATCTTCATGATCTCGGATGGCTGGATGACCACGCCGACATTGATCCAGCGGCGTGCCCCCTTGCGGGTCAGGCCGAATAGTGCGACGGCGACCAGCAGCGCCACCCCAAACGTATAGAGCGGCACGGCAAAACGCATCAGCGTTTGCGGCGGCACGTTGGCGATGGCCCACATCAGCACGAAGGTCAGCACGATATTGCGCAGTTGGTCCTGCACGCGGCCCGGCATGTCGATACTGGCGCTGTACAGCGTCACGATGCCCACGCTGAGCAACAAGAATACGAACAGCGCTAGCGGTTTGTCGAAGCCGACGAACAGGTTCCTGATACGGCTTAGCCAGGCGCGCGAGTCGATAGTCATGACAGCATCTCCTGATTAATCCTGGGCGTTCGGGCTACCCAGCGTACTGGGCCGAGCGCGTTGATCTGCGGGCGCCACGATGGGCTGGGTGTTCGGGCCCAGCGGCGGCCCGTCCGGCGCTGGGCGCGGCGACGGTGGCGCTTGGGGAGGCATCTGCGGCGAATGTTGCGCCGGCAACTGTGTCAGTGGTTTGGGCTTAGGCTTGGGTGTCGGCTTAGGCAAGCGAGGCGCGCTGGCTTCATTCGTCCTGGCAGTTGGTGCCGCCACGGCAGAAGCCGGCGCTCCAGCGGAACCCGGCGCGACAGCCGAGGCGCCCTGAACCACTGTGGATGCTGGCGCGAACGGCGCCGTGGCTGCCAACGAGGCCGGCAATGCCGCTTGCAGCGCGGTCTCGCCGCCACCGATCACAGGTGCGTCGGACACCGCGGTCGCGGACGCCGCTTGCGCCACTGCCGCCGCTTCTGCGCCTGGCTTGAGTCGATCGATCAGCCAGTAATCGAGCACCTTGCGAGCAATAGGCGCTGCCGCTTCGGCACCCCAGCCGCCATTCTCAACCACCAGCGCCAGTGCGATCGTGGGTTGGTCCGCCGGCGCAAAGGCAGTGAACAACGCATGGTCGCGCCGGTCTTCGGCGACCGCATGCGCCTGGTATTTTGCGCCTTCCAACGAATACACCTGCGCGGTACCGGTCTTGCCTCCTGCCACATACGGCGCGTTGCGGAACACCGAATAAGCGGTACCGGAGGGGTTAGTGGTCACACCGACCATCGCGTTTTTGACGAAGTCGATGTTCTGCTGGCTGACGTCAATCCGGCCGCTCGCTTTGGGCACAGTCAGCCGCTCGACGTGCGTTATCGGGTTTTCGATTTCCTTGACCAAGTGCGGCTTCATCACCACGCCGTCATTAGCCAAGGTAGCTACCGCATGAGCCAGTTGCAGGATGGTGAACGAGTTGTAGCCCTGCCCGATCCCCAGGCTGATGGTTTCGCCTTCGTACCAACGCTGCGCTTCAGGGCGTTTATAGTTCTTGCGTTTCCAGTCGGTCGACGGCAACACGCCAATCGCTTCGCCTTCCACATCGATGCCGGTTTTCCCGCCGAACCCCCACGGTCGCATGAAATCGGCAATCGCGTTGACGCCCAGGTCGTGCGCCAGCATGTAGAAGTAATCGTCGTTCGACACCACGATGGCGCGGTTCATGTCGATCCAGCCCTGACCGGCGCGCACGTCGTTGTGGAAAGTGTGGCCGGCGAACGTGTAAGAGCCGGTGTCCTGGAAGCCCCACTGCGTGGTTCGCTTGTGTAAGGTGAGCGCGGCGAGCGCCATGAACGGCTTGTAGGTGGAGCCTGGCGGATAGGTACCGCGTAACGGCCGGTTCAGCAGCGGCTTGTCGGGCGAATTATTGAGCTGGTCCCAGGTTTGCTGGTCGACGCCGTCGACAAACAGGTTGGGGTCGAAACTCGGAGCCGACACGAAGGCCAATACGTCACCGGTGCTGGGCTCGATGGCCACCAGTGCGCCGCGTCGCCCGGCAAACGCTTGCTCGGCCACCTCTTGCAGACCCGCATCGATCGACAACACCAGCTTGTTGCCGGGTACCGCCTGGGTGCGCGAAAGGGTGCGCACGGGGCGCCCGCCCGCGGTGACTTCGACTTCTTCAAAGCCGGTTTCGCCATGCAGTTCGGTTTCGTAGCTCTGCTCGACGCCGATCTTGCCGATGTAATCGGTGCCGTTGTAATTGTTGGCGTCGAGCCTGGGGTCGTAGTTCGTTTGGTCGTTGTCGTTCTGTTCGCTGGCGTCGTCGATGCGGTCCTGATCGTGCTGCGAGATCCGGCCGATATACCCGATTACGTGCGCCGCCGTGGTGCCCAACGGATACTGACGAAACAGTCTCGCGCGCACTTCGACGCCGGGAAAGCGATAGCGTTGCGCGGTGAGGCGCGCCACTTCCTCATCGGTCAATCGCGTGCGGATCGGCAGGCTCTCGAAGGTTTTCGAATCCTCGAGCAGCTTCTTGAAGCGACGGCGGTCACGGGCGTCGATGTCGACAACCTGAGCGAGTTGATCGATCACCTCATCGAGCGTGCCGTTGATCTTCGATGGCGTGATTTCCAGCGTGTAAGCCGAGTAGTTTTTTGCCAGCACGACACCGTTGCGATCGGTGATGATGCCGCGGTTGGGCACGATAGGCGCCACCGAGATGCGATTTTCGTCGGCTTGCAGTGAGTACTTGCTGTAATGCCAGACTTGCAGGTACACGAAGCGCAAGCCCAGCAGCCCGAAACACAAAAACACGAACAAGCTTGCCGCACCGATTCTCAGACGAAATCGAAGTAGCTGTTGTTCGGTGTTCTTGAACTCGGTCATGCAAAGGCTCGGTTAAATACGGTAGGGGCGGGCGCTGCGGTACAAAACCCCTAGATGGGGCGCGTGTCGTCCGGGTCCGAGGCTCGTCGCTGCGGCGCCAGCAACAGTGCGCTCGCGATCGGCCACAGCAAGCCTTCGATAAAACCGTTGAGCAAATACTCGCCGCCGGGGAAGGAAGCGCCCGCGATCAGCCGGATCACAAACGGCACGAGTTGCGCGCCGACCAGCAGCGGCAACACATGCAGTGTCTGCGTCAGCAGCGAAAACCACAACACCCGGCGATGTATCATGATCGCGCCGTACGAAAGCAGGGTGTAAGCGAGCGCGTGCTCGCCGAACAGGCTGGCGTCGTGCACATCCATCAACATGCCCAGCAAAAACGCGATCCCCATGCCGACCTTGCGCGGCTGGTGAATATTCCAGAATAGCAAAGTCACGGCGACAAAATCGGGCACCCCGATCGTGCGGCCCCACGGTACCAGATTGAGCAGAAACGCAACGCCCAGGCTGAATGCGATGAATACCGAATTCACCGGCAACAAGATGTATTGCGGTCGGCTCATGGATGGGCCTTGGACGTGGCGCCGGCGGAGGCAGGCTTGGCAATGCCAGGGTTAGGAGAGGCCGGCTTGGCCACGTTCGGCGCGGTGGGTGCGTTGGATTTTGCCGTGGTGTTGGGAACCCCCTTCGCCGACTCCTTCGCGCCCTTGGTTGCTTCCTTAGCCGGTTCCTTAGTTGATTCCTTCGTCGATTCCTTAGCCGCTTCCTTCGCCTCGGGCTGCGGATGTGCCGCAGCGCTCGATGCGCCATCCGTCGCTAGCGCTTTGGGCGCGTCGGGTTTCGCGCCTTTCTTGCCGGCATTTTTACCCGGGTCACGGCTGGAGCCCGATTCGAATTCGGCGGGCGGCGGCAACACCTGCGGCTGATAGTGCAGCACCAGCAATTGGCGCGGCCCGTGTATCTGCGCCACCGGCGTGCAGATCACGCGGGCAAACGCAGTATCGGCCTGGTGATCGATCTGCGCGACCTTGGCCACCGGCAAGCCGGGCGGAAAGACCCCGTCCAGACCGCTCGTCACCAGTTGGTCGCCCACCTGGAGATCGGCGCTGCTGGGCACGAAACGCAGATCCAGGGCCTCGCCGCGCGGGGTGCCGTAGATCACGCTGCGCAGGCCCGTGCGCACGACCTGCACAGGAATCGCCTGGTCCTTGTCGGTGATCAGTGTAACTTCGGCCTGTAGCGCATAGATACGCGTCACTTGGCCCAGCACGCCGCCTTCACTGACAACCGGTGCGCCCAATTGAATGCCCGAGCGCGTACCCTGATCGATGATGACCTTCTGCGTAAAGGGATCGCGCGCGTCATACTGGATCTCCGAGGGCGTCGCTTGCATGCCGGGGCGTTGCGCCAATTGCAGCAAGTCGCGCAGATGGCGGTTCTCGGCCTCGAGTTGCCCCGTCTGCGACGCGATCAAGGAAAGCTTGAGATTGTTGGCCTGCAAGGCGGAGTTTTCGGTGCGCAGTTGGTATCCGCTAGTCAAGAAGTCGAGCGAGCCCCGCACCGCGTCGCGCGGCACCAGCATCACGCGCTGCAGCGGGTAGAGGCCGGTGCCTATCACTTCGCGGACTTTTTCCAGCGTTTTGTAACGCGCATCCAACACCAGCAGCATTAACGCCAGTGCGACAAACACCACCAATCGGGCAATCGCCGAAGGGCCTTGTTTGAAAAGAGGCGGCGGACTGTATTCCATGCTCGGCGCCAGTCGGGGGTAAGACGGTTACGGGAGGACTGCGGCTAATTCAGCTCTGGGCGGCGGCAGGACAGACACCGCGCGGCTCGGGCGCCGAATGGCCCGCGCTGCGCGATGCGAGTGCCCTTACTCGTACGAGAAGATGCTGCCGAGTTTGTCCATGCGTTCGAGCGCCATGCCCGAGCCGCGCACCACGCAGGTCAGCGGATCTTCGGCCACCAACACCGGCAGGCCGGTTTCTTCCGCCAGCAACCGGTCCAGGTCGCGCAGCAGGGCGCCGCCGCCGGTGAGCATCATGCCGCGCTCGGCGATATCTGCACCGAGTTCCGGCGGGGTTTGTTCCAATGCGATTTTGACCGACGAAACGATCTGATTGAGCGGGTCGGTCAGTGCCTCCAGGATTTCATTGCTGGAAATGGTGAAACTGCGGGGTATGCCTTCCGAAAGATTGCGCCCCTTGACTTCCATTTCCCTGACTTCCGAGCCCGGAAATGCCGAGCCGATCTCTTTTTTGATCGCTTCGGCGGTTTGTTCGCCGATCAGCATGCCGTAGTTGCGGCGGATGTAGTTGACGATCGCTTCGTCGAATTTGTCGCCGCCGACCCGCACCGAGCCCTTGTAGACCACACCGCCCAGCGAAATCACGCCCACTTCCGTGGTGCCGCCGCCGATGTCGACCACCATCGAGCCGGTCGCTTCGGATACGGGCAGGCCGGCGCCGATTGCCGCGGCCATCGGCTCTTCGATCAGGTACACCTGCGAGGCGCCCGCGCCGTGAGCCGCTTCCTTGATGGCGCGCCGCTCCACCTGGGTGGAACCGCAGGGCACGCAGATGATGATGCGCGGCGAGGGCGAGAACATCCGCGATTCGTGCGCCATCTTGATAAATTGCTTGATCATCTGCTCGGTGACGGTAAAGTCGGCGATCACGCCGTCTTTCATCGGGCGGATCGCCTCGATATTGCCCGGCACCTTGCCCAGCATCTGTTTGGCTTCCTTGCCGACCGCCTGGATCGTCTTTTTGCCGTTCGGGCCGCCTTCCTGTCGGATCGACACGACCGAGGGCTCGTCGAGGACGATGCCCTTGCCTCGCATGTAAATCAGGGTATTGGCGGTGCCAAGGTCGATCGCGAGATCGTTGGAGAAATAACTACGCAGAAAACCGAACATTCAAAATCCTGTTTCACTGGGAGCCAAAACGGCTCGCTCAGCGCAAAATATCGGATCGGACCCCTGGGCGGCGATTGCTGCCCTCAGACCCGATACCGCGAAAAAATTGGCCGGCGACTGCTTGCCGCGCTGCACACGCACCCGGTTTTCGCATCGAATTGACGCGAGACCGCTTGCGCGAGACCGACAAGAGCCACTGGGACGCTAAACAACGCCGACACGCGGACGACCGGCGCATTGCCAGCCGGCCGACGCATGGGCCGGTTTGGCTGGTATTAGATCGAGCGCATAATGATACCTTATAATTTTCGCTGTTTTACAGGAAACCGGACCAAGAGGCACATCGCTTTTTGCTCGGGTTTACCTGTCCTCAACGCTTTGCCCGCCGGGGCTCAGTGCACGTCGGTCGGCAAAATAGCCCGCATTGCGGGATGCCGTAAGACGTGTACGTGCCCCAGGTAGTTCAGGCATTTTTTCCGGTGACCGCATGGCCCTGACGCTTAACGATGTGACCCGTATTGCCCACCTGGCTCGACTCGAGCTGGCGGAGGGCGAAGCCCAACAGACACTGGGTCAGCTCAATCAATTTTTTGCACTGGTCGAGCAGATGCAGGCGGTCGATACGACCGGCATCGAGCCGCTCGCTCATCCAATCGAACAGATCGAAGAGGTCCACTTGCGCTTGCGTGAAGATGCGGTGACCGAAACGGTCGATCGCGCAGCGTTCCAGCGTAGCGCGCCGGCGACCGAGAACGGCCTATACCTGGTCCCCAGAGTTATCGAGTGACGTTTTCGAGCGGGCTTATTGGATCAAGCTTATTGATCACGTTTAGCCCGGGGCCCCGACCACATTGCCACACTGCTAAATCAGCACGAAGGACACGTTAGATGCATCAAAAAAGCCTCACCGAGCTGCGTGCCGCGCTCGATGCAAAAGAATATTCCGCGGTTGAACTCGCACAACATTTCCTGGCGCGTATCGATGCCGCTGCCGGGCTCAACGCGTTCGTGCACGTCGATGCCGAGCGCACACTCGCTCAGGCCCGCGCGGCCGACGCCGTGCTCGCGCAAGGCGCGGGCGGCCCGCTAACCGGCCTGCCGATCGCGCATAAAGACGTGTTCGTCACGCGCGGTTGGAAGTCGACCGCCGGCTCGAAGATGCTGGAACACTACGAAAGCCCGTTCGACGCCACGGTGGTCGAACGTCTGGCGCAGGCCGGCATGGTGTGCCTGGGCAAAACCAACATGGACGAGTTTGCGATGGGCTCGTCCAATGAGAATTCGCATTTCGGTCCGGTTAAAAACCCTTGGGATCACGCCGCCGTGCCGGGCGGTTCTTCTGGCGGTTCGGCCGCGGCAGTGGCGGCGCGTTTGGCGCCGGCCGCCACCGGTACCGACACCGGGGGTTCGATTCGCCAGCCCGCATCGCTTACCGGCGTGACCGGCATCAAGCCGACCTACGGCCGCGTCTCTCGCTACGGCATGATCGCGTTCGCCTCCTCGCTGGACCAGGGCGGCCCGCTGGCGCAAAGCGCGGCCGATTGCGCGCTGCTGCTCAACGGACTGGCAGGTTTCGATGCGCGCGATTCGACCAGCATCGAGCGCGCCGATGAGGACTACACGCGCCATCTGGGTCAGAGCTGGAATGCGGCCGGTACAGCCGTGAACACCGCGGGCACTGCGGACAAGCCATTGCAGGGTCTGCGCATCGGTCTGCCGCAGGAATATTTCGGTCCCGGCTTGGCCGACGACGTGCGAGCCGCCATCGATGTCGCGCTCAAGCAATACCAGGCACTGGGCGCCTCCCTCGTGGATGTGACCTTGCCGAAAACCGAGCTGTCGATCCCGGTGTACTACATCATTGCTCCGGCCGAAGCGTCCTCGAACCTGTCGCGTTTCGATGGCGTGCGCTACGGTCACCGCGCCGCGCAATACGGCGACCTGCTCGACATGTATAAAAAGACGCGCGCCGAAGGTTTCGGACCCGAAGTCAAACGCCGGATCCTGGTCGGTGCCTACGTGCTGTCGCACGGTTATTACGATGCCTACTACCTGCAAGCGCAAAAAATTCGCCGCATCATTGCGCGGGATTTCCAGCAAGCGTTCGCCCAGTGCGATGTCATCATGGGGCCGGTCTCGCCGACCGTGGCCTGGAACCTCGGTGCCAAAACCGACGACCCGGTGCAGATGTATCTGGCCGATATCTACACCTTGTCGACCAGCTTGGCCGGCCTGCCCGGCATGAGCGTGCCCTGCGGCTTCGGCGCGGGCGCCAATAGCCAGCGGCCGGTGGGTCTGCAAATCATCGGCAACTATTTCGACGAAGCCCGCATGTTGCAAGTGGCGCACGCGTTTCAGCGCGTGACCGACTGGCATCGTCGCGAACCAGGTCAGCAACCGGCGAGTGCGCCGGCAGGAGCATAAAGATGCAGTGGGAAGTGGTGATTGGGCTGGAAACGCATACGCAGTTATCGACTGCATCCAAGATTTTCTCGGGCGCTTCGACGCGCTTTGGCGCCGAGCCGAACACGCAGGCTTGCGTGGTGGACCTGGCGTTGCCGGGCGTGCTGCCGGTGATGAACCGCGGTGCCGTCGAGCGCGCGATACGCTTCGGTCTCGCGATCGGTGCCACGATTGCGCCGCGCAGCGTGTTTGCGCGCAAGAATTATTTCTATCCGGACTTGCCCAAGGGCTATCAGATCAGCCAGTACGAGATTCCGGTCGTGCAGGGTGGCACCTTGACCATTCAGGTGCCGGCGCACGACAAGAGCGGTCAGGCGGCCTATGAAAAGACCATCGAGCTGACTCGCGCGCATCTCGAGGAGGATGCGGGCAAATCGCTGCATGAGGATTACGCGGGTATGACCGGGATCGACTTGAACCGGGCTGGCACACCGCTACTTGAGATCGTCACCGAGCCGGTCATGCGCAGCGCGGCAGAAGCGGTCGCTTACGCCAAGACCCTGCATACGCTGGTGATGTGGCTGGGCATTTGCGACGGCAACATGCAGGAAGGCTCGTTCCGCTGTGATGCGAACGTGTCGGTGCGCCCGCTTGGGCAGGCCGAATTCGGCACGCGTGCCGAAATCAAGAATCTGAACTCGTTCCGCTTTCTCGAAGAAGCGATCAACTACGAAGTGCGCCGCCAGATCGAGCTGATCGAAGACGGCGGTACGGTGGTGCAGGAAACCCGTTTATACGATTCGGACCGGCGCGAAACACGTTCGATGCGCAGCAAGGAAGACGCGCACGATTACCGCTATTTCCCCGACCCCGACCTCGCGCCTTTGGCGATCGGCGTCGACTGGATCGAACGGGTGCGCAGCGAGTTGCCCGAATTGCCGGCGGCCATGCAGGCGCGCTTTGTCGAGCAATACGCGTTGTCCGCTTATGACGCCGCGACGCTGACCACCTCCAAGGGCATCGCCGCGTATTTCGAAGCCGTGCTGGCCAAGGCGGGCGCAGGCCAAGCGAAGATGGCTGCGAACTGGATCATGGGCGAGGTGGCGTCGCAACTGAATCGCGATAGCCTGGATATCGACGCGAGCCCGGTCAGTGCCGCGCAGTTGGCTGTGCTGATCGCGCGGATTGCTGACGGTACGATCTCGAACAAGATCGCGAAGGAAGTGTTCCAGGCGATTTGGGACGAGCGCGCTACCGACGAGGCCGCGGCCGATCGTATTATCGACGCCAAGGGATTGCGCCAGATTTCCGATAGCGGTGAACTCGAAGCGATTATCGACACGGTGTTGGCCGCTAACGCCAAATCGGTCGAGGAGTATCGCGCGGGTAAGGAAAAGGCCTTCAACGCATTGATCGGCCAAGCGATGAAAGCAACGCGCGGCAAAGCCAATCCTCAACAGGTCAATGACTTGCTGAAGAAAAAGCTGAGTTGAGCTTGTTGCATTGAACGCGATATCGGTGCAAGGTAAGTGCGGGGCGCATGCCGACCCCGCCCGATCTTCGAGGCAACGTTGATGACCAAAGCGAGCGAGCTGGACGACTACTGCGTACCGTTTTTTGTCCCGGAACGCGCCGGTGCATCGGACCCGGAGGGCGAGACACCGGCCGCCAGAAAAAGCCGAAAAGGCCTGATCAAGGCGGAAAAGAAAGCCGAAGCGGAAAAAAAGGCCGAAGGGGGGAAAAAGGCCGACGCGGAAAAAAAGGGCGAGTCGCCGGCAAGTCGAGCCGACCGTTTTTCGTTGAGCCAATACGACGCCTCGCTCAAACCGTTCTCGAAGGGCTCGAAAGCGGCCGATCTCGAATATGTCGCGGAACTCGGTGTGGCGCTCGACCGTTTGCAAAACCGCCTGCATGCGCAAAAGGCCGAACGCGTGCTGCTGGTATTGCAAGGCATGGACGCCAGCGGCAAAGACGGCACCATCCGCTCCGTATTTCGCGAAGTCGATCCGCTGGGCCTGCGCGTGGTCGCGTTTCGCCAACCGAGCGAATACGAGGCACAGCACGATTTTTTATGGCGTGTTCATGCGCAGGTGCCGGCCGGCGGCGAGCTGGCGATCTTCAATCGCAGCCACTACGAAGACGTGCTGGTGCCGCGTATCCTCGGTACGCTCGATAGCGAAGAGTGCGAGCGGCGCTATCGCAATATCCGACAATTCGAGGCGCTGCTGGCCGAGGCCGGCACCACGATCCTGAAGTGCTTTTTGCACATCTCGAAAGACGAGCAACGCGGCCGCTTGCAGGCGCGTGCCGATGATCCGGAAAAGCAGTGGAAGCTCGACCCCAGCGACATCGAGGCGCGCAAGCACTGGGACGATTATCAGGACGCCTACGCCGACGCGCTTGCGGCCACGTCGACTCCCTACGCGCCGTGGTACGTCGTACCGGCCAATTCGAAATCGCATCGCAATGTGATGGTGGCTGAACTGGTGCGTCGTGCGATGGACGCGATGACGCTCGCTTATCCGCCCGTCAATCCGGCGATGAAGGGCGTCAAAATCGAATAGAGGACAGGACCTATCGGTGACGCTAGCGATAGATGGCGCCACCCAGAGAGAGGGCCATCTATCAGCCGCACCCGATCGTCCACGCCTGACTCTTAACCCGTAATTGTTTTAACGTGACCGCGCGTGCCTCAGCGTCCACGTTATCGCTGACCGTATCGCTTGTTTATCGATCTTTATTGCTGACTTGTTGCTTATCTACCGCTTATCTACCAATTATTTACCGCTCATTTATCGCTTGCTCCTCATTCACGCACCGCTCATCCAACCGTTCCAGAGAAAACTCCATGCTCCGCGTCATTTCCGCCAACCTCAACGGCATCCGATCCGCAGTCACCAAAGGCTTCCTGCAATGGCTGCCGCTACAAGACGCCGACTTTATCTGCTTGCAGGAACTCAAGGCGCAGGCCGCCGACATGACGCCGGAAATGCTTGCGCCGGCAGGCTATCAGGGTTATTTCCACTACGCCGAGAAGAAAGGCTATAGCGGTGTGGGCATCTACACCCGCCGCACGCCGGAGCGCATTATCGAAGGACTGGGCGTGCCGGAGATCGATGCCGAGGGGCGTTATCTCGAACTGGTATTCGGCAAGTTGTCAGTGGTGTCGGTGTACCTGCCTTCCGGTTCCAGTGGTGAAGAGCGGCAGGCGGCCAAATTCCGTTTCATGGAACATTTTTTCGCGCACCTGGCCGAACTGTTCAAAGCGGGCCGCGAAGTGGTGCTTTGCGGCGACTGGAATATCGCCCATCAGGAAATCGATCTGAAAAACTGGAAAGGCAATCGCAAGAATTCGGGCTTTTTGCCGGAGGAGCGCAGTTGGCTTACGCGCGTGTTCGACGAACTCGGCTGGGTCGATGTGTACCGCCGACTCCACCCGGAAACGACAGACGAGGCTTACACCTGGTGGAGCAATCGCGGCCAGGCGTGGGCGAAGAACGTCGGGTGGCGCATCGATTATCAAATCGCCACACCGACGCTGGCCGCAAGCGTGCAGGAGGCATCCATTTACAAGACAGAGCGTTTCAGCGATCACGCGCCGTTGTTGGTGGCGTACAGCCATCAGCCGTGAACTTTCAAGGATCGTGTGGATCGCATATCCGTAATGCATGTCTGTAGCGCATGTCCCTAGCGCGTGTTCGTATCGATAACCACAAGGCCGCCTCATGAACCGGATGCTCAGACCACCTCGTCATACCCGCATCGGCCTGGCTTTGGGCGGTGGTGCTGCGCGCGGCTGGGCGCATATCGGCGCAATTCGCGCGCTGCTCGACGCCGGCATCAAACCCGACGTGGTGTGTGGCACGTCGATCGGTGCCTTGATCGGCGCGGTGTATGCCAACGGCGATCTGGACTGGTTGGAGCACTGGGTGTCGCGCCTGACGTGGCAGACCGTGGTGCGCTTGCTGGACGTGCGCTTGTCGGGCGGTTTGCTGGGCGGTAAAAAAGTCATCCAGCTTTTTGCCAATCGCTTCAACGGCCGTGAGATCGGCGATTTGGCCGTGCCCTTTGCCGCGGTCGCAACCGAGCTCGATACCGGACGCGAGATATGGCTGCAGGAAGGCGGCGTGGTCGAGGCGGTACGCGCCTCGATCGCGATTCCCGGCATCTTTACGCCTATGCATCGCGATGGCATCTGGCTGGTCGACGGCGGCTTGTCGAATCCGGTGCCCGTGTCGCTGGCTCGTGCGATGCGTGCCGATTGTGTGATCGCGATCGACCTGAACAACGACATTCTTAACGGCCGCGATTTTGGCGGTCCGACTCCCAACCAGCCACCCGTGGATGTGTCAGCGCGCCCATCGCCCGCTTTGCGACGCAACGGCAAGCCATGGCCGGCCTGGCTCGCCCCCGATCCGGATCGCTTGACCGACGACGTGCATACGCCGCCCAAGCCCAGCACACGCGTGCCTTCGATGATCAGCTCGATTGCGCAGAGTATCGATATCATGCAGGTGCGCATCAGCCGCAGTCGTTTGGCGGGTGAGCCGGCCGATATCCTGATTCAACCGCGCCTGGGTGGCATGAGAATTTTCGATTTCCATCGCGCCTCGCCCGCCATCGAAGAAGGGCGTGCGGCCGTCGAGCGGATGATGCCGGCGATCAAGGCGCGTCTGGGCATGGATTGAGGCGCAACTGCATCTGCGGCAAACACAAACGCGATGCAGTGGGTGGTAACACAGCGGATTCAAACACAGCGGATTCAAACACAGCGGATTCAAACTCAACGGATTCATCGGGGATACTTCTTCATGTTCAAGCTTTTGCCGCGTCGCTTTCGACACCTCGTTACGCTAACCACCTTTGCATTTGCGCTGCAGGCAGCGTCGCCGTGGGCTCTCGCTGCCGCGCCCAATGACCACACCCCGGACCACACCCCGGACCACGCCCTCGATCATGCGTCGGCCCCCGCTCACGCCGCTGACCTCGTCTCGGCCCATGCCGCGGACCCCGGCCCGGTCTATGGCGCCGAGCTGCAAGGCTATACCTACCCCGCGCCGGTTCACGAATTCGCCTTCACCTCGCAAGGCGTGCCGATGAAGATGGCTTACCTCGACGTCAAAGGCGCCTCCTCCAACGGCCGGACCGTGGTGCTGATGCACGGCAAGAATTTTTGCGCCGCCACCTGGAAGGAGAGCATCTCAGTATTGAGCGCAGCCGGTTATCGAGTAATCGCGCCCGACCAGATCGGTTTTTGCAAATCGACCAAGCCCGAGCACTACCAGTACAGCTTCCAACAACTGGCGCGTAATACCCGTGCGCTGCTGGCGTCGCTGGGCATCGACCATGCCATCATGATCGGTCACTC
>NZ_LMUX01000009.1:197334-241152 GCF_009765705.1 Burkholderia sp. L27(2015)
GCATGTTGGCGATACGCTATGCCTTGATGTACCCCGAGCAGACCGAGCAATTGGTGCTGGTCGACCCGATCGGCCTGGAGGACTGGAAGGCCAAGGGCGTCCCGTCGATAAGCGTTGACCAGTGGTACCAGCGCGAGCTCAAGACCAATGCCGACAATATTCGCCGCTACGAGACCGCTACCTACTATGCGGGCCAATGGCGCCCCGAGTACGAGCAGTGGGTGCAGATGCTGGCCGGTATGAACCGGGGCCCAGGCAAGCAGCGGGTGGCGTGGAATTCCGCATTGCTCTACGACATGATTTACACGCAGCCGGTCGTGTATGAACTCGGCCAGTTGAAGATGCCTACTTTGCTGATGATAGGCGACAAGGACAATACCGCGATCGGCAAGGACCTCGCGCCCCCTGAAGTGCGTGCGACGCTGGGCAACTATCCGGTGCTCGGCAAACTGGCCGCCAAGGTAATCCCGCACGCGACGCTGGTGGAATTCCCCGACCTGGGCCACTCGCCCCAAATCCAGGATCCCCACGCGTTCCATCAGGCGCTGCTGGGCGGGCTCGCTTTGACTTCCCGCTGAAACACTTCCAGCGCGCGCGCCTTGGTACTCACGAACAGCGGATCCGACATCGAGGCTGGCGTGCGCGGGCGCGCCAGATCGAAGCTCATGAATTCGGCGACGCGGGTCGGACGGCGAGTGAGCAACAACACCTTGTCCGCCAGAAAGACCGCGTCTTCGAGATCGTGCGAGACGATCACCATCGTGACGCCGCTCTTCATGTAGATATCCTGCAGTTTTTCGCGGATGAAGAGCGTCATTTCATAGTCGAGCGCTGAAAAAGGCTCATCGAGAAACAGCACTTCCGGGCGTGCGGCCAGCGCTCGCATGATGCAGACCGTTTGCTGCTGGCCGCCCGACAATTCGTACGGGTAGCGCTGCAGGTCAAAGCGGATTTCAAACGACGCGATCAGCTCGTCCACGCGCGCCTTCACCTCGCTCGCGCCAAGACCCATGCGGCGCAACGGATACGCGATGTTGTCCACCGCCCTGAGCCAGGGAAACAGCGCCTCACGATAGTTCTGGAACACGTAGCCGATCACGGTTTCCTTGAGCGTCTTGCCGTCGAACAGGATTTCGCCGCGATCCAGGGGAATCAAGCCGGCGATCATGTTCATCAAGGTCGATTTACCGCAGCCGTTCGGTCCGAAGATCGACACGATCTTGCCTTTGGGCAAATCGAGGTTGAGATCTTCATACAACGGCGCGCCGGCAAAGGTCTTATACAGGCCGCGCATGGTGATGTGCGTATGCGGTGCCGCTGGCAGAAAGCCGCCGCCGGCTCGTGACGAGTCCTGCTGCAAGCTCGCTGAGCGCAGCACGGGCGCAGGTTTGAACCAACTCATTTGCCGCTCCAGTGAATGAAGCGCTTCTCGATCAGCATGAAGACGAGATTAAGCGCGTAGCCAAGCGCACCGGTAACGAGAATCGATGCGTACATATCTTTGACATTGAGAATTTGTTGCGCATCGATAATGCGATGGCCCAGGCCGCTTTCTGAACCGATAAACATTTCGGCCACGATCACGATCACCAATGTGATGCTGATGCCATTGCGCAGACCGACGAAGGTTTGCGACAGACTTTCGAGCAGCAGCACGTCCCTGAAGATCTGCCAGCTATTGGCGCCCATGACGCGCGCGGCGAGGATGCGCGTCTTGCGCGCGTGCATTACACCGTAGGCGCTGTTGAACAGGATCACCAGGACGGCCGCGAAACTGGCGATCGCGATTTTATTCGCGTCGGTAATGCCGAAGATCAGCAGAAACAATGGGATCAGTGCGCTCGATGGCGTCGAGCGAAAGAAGTCGATCAAGAATTCGACGCTGCGATAGGCGGGCTCCGAGCTGCCCAGCGCGATACCGAGCGGCACGCCGATGGCAGCGGCAATGCCGAACGCGATCATGGTGCGCATGAAGGTGGTGTCGATATCGCCCATCATGTTGCCGTTCGCCAGCGCGTCGAACAGGTGATGGATCGTGTCTACCGGGGACGGCATCAGCACCTTGTTGACCCAGCCGGCTGAGACGGCGACATACCAAAACACAAATAGCGCGATCGGGCCGATAAACGGCAGCAACTGGCCAAACTCGAATTTCTTGGGCACGTTAGCGTTCCTGGGAGCACATCGCAGCGGCCTGATGCCGCATGCGCTTTGAATGATCTTGCAATGGTCTTGCCGCAGGGCCGCTACTGCGCGAGCAGTTCGGCGAAGGCATCGTCGATAAATTTGTCGTCGACCGGGTTATTCGCGGGCATGCCGGCCCGGTGTCCCCAGATCGAAGGAATGGGCAATAGGCGTGCATTGCGCATCGCTGCGACCTCGCGGCGATTGTCCTCGACCTGAAAATACAGATCGGTTTCGCTCGGCATGATCAGCGCACGGGCCGAGATGGCGCCCAGCGCGCGCTCGAAATCGCCGTCGTAGAGCGGGTTCGCGCTGATGTCGGCATGCTGCCAGGTCCAGATATGTTCGAGCAAATTGGCCGCGTTGCGTTTTAAGAAATTGCCCTCCCAGAAGCTGACCAGATAGTCTTCCAGCGAGCTGCAACCGACCTGCCGCCAAAGCTCCTCGCGATAAAAGCTTTGCGACATCGCCCAGCCGGCATATACGCGCCCCATCGCGCGCAGCCCGCGCTCCGGGAACCCAGTGAAGCGCCCATTCTGAAAATGTTCGTCCGCCGTCAGCGTCGCTTTGACGCCTTCGAGGAACACGTAATTGTGCGGCGAGATCTTGGCCGCCCCGCATACCACCGCGAGGCGCGGCACTTCGTTCGGATAGAGCGCCGCCCAGTGATAGGCCTGGATGCCGCCCATAGACCAGCCGCACGCCATCGCGAGCCGTTCGATACCGAACACCTCATGCAACAGCCGATGCTGGACCGCCACGTTGTCGGCGGCGGTGAAGTGCGGCCAGCGGGTGCCGTTGAACGGCGCCGCGGCATTGCTCGGCGATGATGACAGACCGTTGCCGAACAGGTTGGGGATGATGATGAAGTAGCGTTGCGGATCGAGCGCGCGGCCGGGGCCGACCATCCATTCGATATCGGTATGGTGGGCGCCGAACGGCGTCATGAATAGAATCGCGTTATTGCGCTCGGCGTTCAGCATACCGTACGTCTGGTAGGCCAACCGGGCACCCCGAAACGTGATGCCGGACTGCAACGGCACATTGCCGGCATCGAAAATCTTAAACTCATTCATGCGGGGATCTAGGTTAGGTGACACGACAGCGGCGGCCCTGGGGTTCAGGCTTTGTAAAGCATGGGCGCGGCGACGATTTTTCTGTCGAACACTTTGTGGTCGGTGAAGACATCGAAGAGTTTCTGGATCGACTGCACGTCCGAGGGTTTGACTTCGTCGTAGGTGATGTAGCCGCTGATCGGCACTTCCATGGCAACCGGGCCATCGATCGCGGTGTAGCCTTTGAGATGGACGTTGGCCTGCAAGCCCTGTTTGCGGACGTAGTCCACGCCGGCCGCGTAGCCCTTGAGAAACCCGGGCACCAGCGACGCTTTATCCTTGAATGCCGTGGTCGTGAGCGCTGCCGCGCCACCTACCCACGGTGTATTCGGATCGTCGAGCACATAGCGCGACACTACGCCCGCGCCCAGCGAACGCGATACGCCCAATTGACGTCCGATTACGCCGGTGGGCTCGAGGATGTAGGCGCCGTCCACCTGACCTGCCGCCAGTGCCGGCACGAGCTGGCCGATCGGCAGTTCGACCACTTGCGCACCGACGGCGCCGGCGTGTTCTAGCATCACTTTGGTTAGCGTGACGTTGTTGATACCCGGGCCGCAGGCCACTTTCTTGCCGGCCAGCTCCTTGACCGTTTTGACGTTCGAGGCGATCGGGACGATGATCTGGTCGAGCACATATTTTTCATCGGCAAAATTCAGGCAAACAAATTTGAGCAGGCCTGGCGATTGCGCTTCGGCTAGACCCAGCACGGTAATCGCGGTGCCGTTCGCACAACCGTCGATACGCCCGGCGATCAACGCTTCGGCAACCTGATTCGGGCTGCCGAACTTGACGCCCTCCACCGTGACACCCGCGGCTTTGAACAGCCCCAAGTCGAGCGCCGCATAAAACGGCAAGCCGGCGGCAATGGGCCAGTAGCCGATTACCAGTTTGTCGCCGGCGGCGTAGGATCGGCCTGTCAGGCCGAGCGCCGTGGCGGCCGCGGCCGATTGCAACAGACGGCGACGCGTGAAGTTGATATTTGACATGAGAGGCTCCTGGAAACCGGTCGAAGGCATGTGCGAAATCCGAACTACATAAGCAAGGACTGCGCCTGTTGAATGGAGTCGTCGACTGGGCTTCTCAGGCCTGGATGCGTAGGTGTCGTTGCGATTGTGTGTACACTTGCTCGCTCGAATATGGTGCGCGATCGTTGTGGTTCGTCGCTTACCGCACTCGATTGATGCGTGGTACGCCCCGGTTTTTCTGGCGATTCCGTGCAATGTCAGTGCAATGCATTGAGAGGCGGGGGCGCTTGCGTCGCCGTTAGCGAAAATTAGATTTCTAACTGATGGGCAGAGATATGACGCAGTGGACACAGTTGGTGCAACTCGTGCTGCATTTCGATCATCAATTGGGTGGCGCGATCGCGCAGTACGGTACGGCGGTGTATGCCATCCTTTTTGCGATCATTTTTCTGGAAATTGCGTTTATCCCTTTGTTCTTCCTGCCCGGCGACCCGTTGCTGTTTATCTGCGGCGCGTTTTGCGCGTCGGGCTCGCTGGATCTGCGTATCCTGGCGCCGGTCCTGGTGGTGGCGACGGTGGCGGGCAGCGCCGTCAACTATCGGATCGGTCGCGTGGTCGGGCAGCAGGTCTATACACGCGATTATCGTTGGCTGGATCGTGGCGCATTGGAGAAAACGCATCGCTTTTATGAAGCGCGCGGAGGCCTGACCTTCTTGCTGTCGCCATTCCTGGCGGTGATCCGCACGTTCGCGCCGTTTGTCGCTGGGGTGTCGGGCATGACCTTCGCCCGGTTTCTGTCGTTCGTGCTTGCGGGCGCAGTGCTGTGGGTGATCAGCCTGACGCTGGCCGGTTACTTTTTTGGGAACGTGCCCTTGATACGCGATCACTTGAGCGCGATCGTCCCGCTCGGGATCGGCATCGGCGTTGGCGCACTGCTGGTACTCAGCGGTTTGCGCGCGTTCAAGGCGCGCGGACGGTGAGTTTGAATGAACTCAGTCGCTCGATACTGCCGGATGCGCCGCCCGCCTGGCTGGCCGCTTGAGCGTTGCCTTGAGCTCGGGATACCCCACGCCGCTATAAGGCGGCAACTGCGACAACGGTTTGTGCTGGGTGCGTGCATACAGCGACAGCATGTCGCGCATGTGCTTCTTCAAATCGGCGATACGTCGATCGTCGAAGGGGCGGGCCTGAAGGAACGGCTGCTTTTCATGGCTATTGAGCTTGTCGAGCTTGGTCCATAGCGATATCACCGCGCGTGGATCGTAACCGGCACGCGCGGCAATCTCGGTGCCGATCACGTCGGCTTCGGTTTCGTCATCGCGGCTGTAGCCGGCCGTCAGCAACTGGGTGCCTATGCCTAACGGATTCGTTCCCAGCCCCGACAACCCGAACAATTGCGGCGTCGTGCGCGCAGCGATTTGCTCGGCTTCCTGCTGGCCCAGCCTGCCGCGCGCATGCTCGCGCAAGGCATGGGCAATCTCGTGGCCCAGCAACATGGCAATTTCGTTTTCGTTGAGCTTGAGCCGGTCGATCATCCCGGTCGTTATCAGGATCTTGCCGCCCGGCAGGCAGAAGGCATTGATCACGCGCGTGCGGATCACGTTGGCCTCCCAGTGCCACTGGCGCGAGCGATCGTTCCACTTGAGCGCATACGGCACCAGCTTGGTCGCGATCGTACGCACTTGCGGCAGCGGCGCCTGCTTGTCGTTGAGCAGATGGTTTTCGCGTTGCGCACCTTCCAGCACATAGACGTATTGTTCCTCGGCTTGCTGCTCGAGCATCTCGACGGGCACGAGACTGCGAAACATCGCGCCATTGCCCGCTTGTACCTCGCTGCTGGGGATCGCTACGGCGGGTGCCGCAGCTTGACGACTTGGCGCGGCGGCAGCCGGGCCACCGACCGCGGGGCCGGCAACAGCGGTCTCGACGACAAGGCCGCCGACCAAGGTCAGCATAAGCGCGATGCAATGACGCAGCACGTAAGACGGGTTCATCGAGAGCGGCTCCAGGGCGCGATACGGGGCAACAGAAGGATACCGGGAATTGCGAGAAACGCGCACATCAGGAAAAACTCCGGCCAGCCCACCCATTTCACCACGTAACCTGCGCCTGCGTTGGCGAAGGTGCGCGGCACCGAGGCCAGACTGGTGAACAGCGCAAACTGTGTCGCTGTATAGCGCGGGTCGGTGGCGTTGGCGATATAGGCGGTGAAGGCCGCCGTGCCCAGGCCCGCCGCGAACGCTTCAAGCGCGATCACACCGGCCAGCCCCAAGTTGGAGCGGCCGTGATAAGCCAGCCATGCGAAACCGAATATCGAGGCCCACTGCGCAAAGCCGAACACCCACAAACCGCGCGAGATGCCGATCTTCATCAACCACACGCCGCCGGCAATGCCGCCGACGATACTGGCCCAGAAGCCGGCGGATTTGGCGATCAGGCCGATTTCGGTTTTGGTAAAACCCAGATCCAGGTAAAACGAGGTCGCCAGCGACGTCGCCATGCTATCGCCGAGTTTATAGAGAAAGATAAACGCCAGCACCAGCAACGCACCGCGCCACCCGTCGCGCGCTATGAATTCGCGAAACGGTAGCACCACGGCCTGTTTCAGGTTCCGGGGCGGCGCGCCGTACGTGGCGGGTTCATCGATGATCAGCGTGGTGATGATGCCGGGCAACATGAAAGCGGCCGTCACGATAAACACGGTCGGCCAACTGACGTGGTCGGCCAAGATCAGTGACAGCGAGCCCGGCACCAGGCCGGCGACTTTATAAGCGTTGACATGAACCGCGGTGCCCAAGCCCTGCTCCCGATCGTCGAGCAACTCGCGGCGGTACGCGTCGATCACGGTGTCCTGGCTCGCGCTGAAAAACGCCAGCAGGACCGCAAATAGTGCGGCGGTCCAGATCGCCTGGTGCGGCGAGATAAAGCCCATCGCGGCGATGGTGAACATGGTCAGGATCTGCGTGAGCACCATCCAGCCACGCCGGCGTCCCCATGTGCGTCCCCAGCTCGGCAAAGCGGGCACGAAGCGGTCCATCAACGGCGCCCAAAGGAATTTCCAGGTGTACGGAAACTGGATCAGGGCAAACAGACCGATCGCCTTGAGGTCGACGCCGTCCGATCGCAACCACGCCTGCACCAGACTAAGCAGGACGAACAGCGGCAAACCGGAGGTAAAGCCCAGGAATACGCAAATCAGCATGCGCCGATTGAAATAGGCTTGCCATCCGGAGTGGGGATGAGGCGTGTCGCCGCGGGCGCTCGCAGTCGGCGTGCTGGCCGAGGCGTCCGGATTCAATTCGGGCATCGGCGGCCCGTCATGGTGTTACCTGGAGCAGCGGGTAGGCATGGTATGCGTCCGCCGTGATCGCTTCGCTTCATATCGAACCGTAAATCGAGGGATGGCTAAAATCGGGGCAGTGTATGGCGCATGGGCACCGCCACCGGCTACCGCGATGGTTTGCCGCGCCCCACTTCTTGCACGCGATAAACCGCAAGGCTACCACGCCAGTTGTGCCCCCAGCGGATAGTACGGCCGCCATGCAGGACACTGCGCTCGATAATCTCGATGCCAACCTCGGGCGCCAGCGCTTCGAAATCCTCGATCGTCAGTACCCGCACGTTCGGCGTATTGTGCCATTGGTAAGGCAGCGCCTTGGATACGGGCATGCGTCCGCGCAACACTTCGAGGCGGTGAGGCCAATAGCCGAAGTTCGGAAACGAGACGATCGCCTGACGTGCGACCCGTACGGTTTCACGCAGGATAGCAGCGGTCTGGTGGATGGTCTGCAAGGTTTGCGATAGGACGGCCAGATCGAAGCTCTGGTCTTCGAACAGACGCAGGCCGTCTTCGAGATTCTGCTGGATGACGTTGACGCCTTTTTCGGCGCACGCGAGCACGCCGGCATCGTTGATTTCAATGCCATAGCCAACGATCTCGAGTTCCGCTCGCAGGATGGAGAGCAGCGAGCCGTCGCCGCAGCCGAGGTCGAGCACGCTGGAGCGCGGCTCGACCCAACGCGCGATGGTGCGGAAATCGGCGCGCGGCGTCAGGCTATCGAAAATGCTTTGTTGGGACGCCGATTCATGACGGGCGGCCGCGGTAGGCACGGCGGCGGGTACAGCGGCGGCGGTGTCGACAAATTGGCTCATGCGCCGATCTCCGTGGCAATACGGTCATAGTAAGCGCGCACCAGGTTGTGGTAACGCGCATCGTCGAGCAGGAACGCATCATGTCCGTGCGGGGCATCGATTTCGGCGTAGGTCACCGTGCGTTTATGGTCGAGCAGGGCCTTGACCAGTTCGCGCGAGCGTGCCGGGGCAAAGCGCCAGTCGGTCGAGAACGATATCACCAGGAAGTTCGCTTCGGTTTGGGCCAGTGCCGCGGTCAGGTTGCCGTCGAACTCCTTGGCTGGGTCGAAGTAGTCGAGCGCGCGCGTGATCAGCAAATAGGTATTCGCGTCGAAGTATTCGGCGAATTTGTCGCCCTGATAGCGCAAGTACGATTCCACTTCGAATTCGACGTCAAAGCTGAACTGGTAGGCGTCGCCGCCTTCCGCGTGCACCTCGCGGCGTAGCGCGCGGCCGAATTTGGCCGCCATGTCGTCGTCGGACAGATAGGTGATGTGGCCGATCATGCGCGCCACGCGCAGGCCGCGGCGCGGTTTGATGTTGTGCGCGTAGTAATCGCCGCCGTAAAAATCGGGATCGGACAGTATCGCGGAACGGGCCACCTCGTTGAATGCGATGTTTTGCGCCGAGAGTTTGGGCGTGGAGGCGACCACCACGCAGTGACCGACCCGGCTCGGGTACATGAGGCTCCAGGCTACGGCCTGCATGCCGCCCAAGCTGCCGCCCATGACCGCGGCGAAGCGCTCGATGCCGAAGCGGTCGGCCAAGCGAGCTTGCGCGTTGACCCAGTCTTCGACCGTGATGACCGGAAAGCGCGCGCCGTAGGGCAGGCCGCTGCTCGGATCCAGGCTCATCGGGCCGGTTGAGCCGAAGCACGAACCGAGATTATTCACGCCGATCACGAAGAAGCGGTTGGTGTCCAGCGGTTTGCCGGGGCCGACCATGTTGTCCCACCAACCGAGATCGGTGGGGTCGTGTGCGGACACGCCGGCTACGTGGTGCGAGGCGTTGAGCGCGTGACAGACCAGCACCGCGTTGGAGCGCTGCGCGTTGAGTTCGCCATAGGTCTCGACCATCAGGTCGTAGCCTGCGAGCGTGCTGCCGTTTTGCAAAGGCAACGGCTCGGCGAAATGCATGGTTTGAGGTGTGACGATACCGACCGACGATTCCATAAACCCACCGGGTAAAAGCCAAACAAAGGCTAAAGGGAGTCGACGATGGGCGCGGGAACCGAACTGAATGGGCGTTGAGCGCTGCTGACGACCTCTTTAGCCGCATTTATATGAATCTGCATCCACAGGAGGAGGCAGAATTCACGCGCCCGCAATCGAGTCAGCAAATCGGCGCGTTTGGTGGCTAGTGGATGATCACTAGCGGATTGGGTACTTCGAATAACTTATGCAGTGGAAATTATAACGCAAACTGGGATGGGGAGCGGATGGCGGGGAGGGGGCAGCCGAGTGGCTGACGAATGCTATGGCTGTATGGACGCGGCGATGCGGCTTTGCCCATACCGCTGCGGCAACGACTGCCGCGATTCCAACGGCGGCATAAATATAGCGATGGCGCTTCATCAAAGGCTGGAGCCAGTCCCAATTATTCTCAGAGACTGGTCTATGTCCCTGCGAGCGGGTCCATTCAATAGCACGTCGAAGCGTTGGGCACCGCGTATGACGAACGCCATGCGCTGATTTGGGTCGGCGAGGTCGGCGCTCAAGATTCGCGGGAAAGCCTCGGCACGGTCAGCAACGCGACTGCACTGCGCGGCCAGCGTAAGCTGGATTTCGGCTGCAACGCCAGTCGGTATCCCCGTCACCCATGCCGCCTGATTGCTCTTTAGGAGCAATCGCATGTCCGGTCGGTTATACAAGACTTTTTGCAGAATATTCAGTTGTTCGTGGCGAGCGAGGCTTTGTACGCCTAGCATTACCTCGCCTCGCTCAATTTGCCGGAAGCCTTGCAAAATTTCGAGAAATGGATAACCAAATGGCAAGATTTTTGGGTCGACGGGCCATAAGACCTTGTCGGCAATTTTCTGCCGATCGAACCGACACGCCTCAAACCGTTGGATGCCATACCGCTTGTAAAACAGATGCAGCGGATAAATATCGAGGAATAGCGCTGTATTACCCAACGCCAACAAAGAAAGCATTTGCGAGGAAGCCTTCGCCATCACCGCATAGCCATCGCTGATTGTCGGGTCACCCATCGATGCACGCGAATAATCCTCCAATTCATCCGCCTCCTGCTTCAGCTTCGCCGCATGAAGCATGCCGCAGCCGACCTGCTTCGATGCAAAGGCCGCGAGCCCGGCGCCCATTGGAAGCGATTATCCGCGAGCCAGAGTCGTGCGTACGCGGCGTTAGTCCGCGCATTGCGCCTATACGGGTCTGTAATCAACTCACCCCGAGGTGCGACGACCGCTTCCGCTTCTTTTTGTAATTCCAACCACTTGTCTTCACAGGTATGGACGACTATTTCCTTCACCGTCTTGTCCGTGGTCGGCGTCAGCGTCCGGGTCGCGACATAAAACATCCTTTCGCCGTGCTCGCCTTTGATGGTCTTTGGAACGCCGCGTGGCGGTTGTGGGTCTCTCATGCCGCGCCCCCGAGATAGACATGAACGTCTTCTTCGGCGGCAATTGCGGCCGGCAGATGCGTGCGCCCTAGGTCATCCGTCTGGCCGATTTCTGGCGCACCGTCGCCGCGCTGTATCACGTAACGCCTATTGCAGATCGGCATGCCGTCCGCAGTGCGTAAGACGTAGCGATAATCAAAAGATGGCGGCTGCGCCGGGCGCGTTGTCGTGGCATTCGCTGTGTTAGCCTGCGCCTCGCCGTCTCCGTCATCGATAATCCAGCGTCGTCCATGTACGGGAATGATGCGAGGGCGTCGCTCGCATTTGCAGAACACAAGGTCGCCACCTAGCGCTTGCTTCTGCCCACGTTCCAAATCATGCATGCGCATCGTGTCCGGCGAACCCGTGCAGCTACGATAGGCCCCACGCTTTTGCACGCGTCGCAATAGGCTTTATGCCCGATGTAGGCTTGACCTCGGCTCCGTCCGTCTTCGCCTTCAATCGTGAAGTTTGACGCGCCCTCAATCACACGGCTATTGCCGCCGCTATCAAGCGGATCGCCTTCCACTGCGCTGTAGTAAATTCCCATGCTAATTTTTCCTTTGTTTTAAGTAATACTAAATAAATAGGGCATTATTTTTTCTTTCAATAATATAAATTTTGCCCCGTGATATCGAGTTTTTCCCGCTACAAAAACCATCGGAATATTCAGCGATCTGCGCTTGAAAACCGGTGCGTCAGTCACGTTAAAAGCTCACCGAGCTGAAGATGCTACATCGTTATATTTTCGGGAGGAGCTCGTCGGAGAAAATAGGATTTCATAACGGGCAGTCTCTGTCCGCATGCCCCGAAACGGAAGGGTTTGCATTCGCCCGGTCTGACACTGGAACTGCCATCAATGGCCCGATATCAGCCATGCTTTTTTGCGAAGCAGTCGCTCTAAAGCAATCGACCTATGAAGCCGTTGCAAGACTTAGTGGAGTGCTTGGGATGTGGTGGTTCTTTGAGAGTGAGGAGGGAGCTATCGAATCCGCCAGCCGTACTGAGCCGGTCCGTGGTCAGGCAGGCAACCCATTCCCCCGAACTAGAGGGCATCATTCGCCGCGCCGCCCTCAATCTCTTACACGAGGACGGGGACTAAGGCCTATTGCAGCATCAACCGCAATTGCGCATCCGCCTGCTCGCTCGGCTTGCGGATGAAGCCGCTACGCGCGTAACGCTGCCAGCGCCCGAGCACATAGCTGACCACCAGGTTGGCGCGCAACGCGGGATCGTAATCGGCGGGCAAGAGCGCATCAGTGCTGCCACGGCGGCCTGTGACGGCGAGCTTGAGCGCCTGTTTGAGCGAGGTCTCGATGCGATCAGTGAGCTGGTTCATCCGTTCGAGCAGACGTTCGTGTTCACCCACCAGCGCTTCCCCGGTCAGCACGCGCGTCATACCTGGATTTTTTTCGGCGAAATTAAGCAGCATCAGCGCAATGCCACGTACCTGCAGTACGCCCGAGGGTTCCTTCGCCGTGATCTGGTTGATCAGCGTGAAGACGGTTTGCTCGATGAATTCGATCAGCCCTTCATACATTTCCGCCTTGCTGGCGAAATGACGGTACAGCGCAGCTTCTGAAACGCCGAGCCGGGCCGCTAGAGCGGCCGTGGTGATCTTTTCGTTCTTGGGTTGCTCCAGCATTGCGGCCAGCGCTTGCAAGATCAGCACACGGCGCTCGCCCGGGCGAGCACGGGTTCGAGCCGCGGGCGCATCGTCGGGTAGGGTTGCGGAGCCTGCCGGCGCGACGGGTTGCGCGCCGCGCCGTGGAGTGGGTCGCGAACCGGCTTGCAACCCGGCTCGTGAAACCGGCTGCAAAGCAGGCTTTGAAGCCGATGATAGGTCTGCGGTTTTCGCCGCTAGCGTCTCACTTGAACGGGTGCTTGCCATAGGTATCGCCTCGCGCCAGTGCCTGTTTGCAACGATTTTAGAGAACGAATCCGGTGGTCCACATAATGCGGTCTGCCGCGACCGGTCAGCACGGCCTTGCCTCCCACCCCCGGCGGCAAATGACCGACCATCCACACCGTACGGATGCCCAGTCGCTTATAGCTTTTCAGATGGCCGCGCGTGTCCTCGACCAGGATCGCGTCGGCCGGCCGGATATGCGCGCGCCGCAGCGTGCGGCGCAGCATCGCCCGATCCGGCTTGGCGCGCCATCGCCCGCCGGATTGCATGTGTTCGATACTGATGACCCGCTCGAACAAGCGCTCGATCCCCAAACCATGCAATACGCTGCGAGCATACGCTTGAGGGCCGTTGGTCAGTACGATTTTTCTGCCTGGCAGGCGCCGTAACAACCGGCCCAAACCGCGCTCGGCCTGCAACAACGGCGCCATGTCCTCGAAGCGATGAACTTCGCGCAAGAAATCATGCGGATCGATTGCGTGATGCCGCAACAGGCCCAGCATCGTGGCGCCATAACGGCGGCTGTATTCGGCACGCAGGTAATTGGCGGTGTCGCGATCGACGTTGAGTATACGCTCGACGTATTCGGTCATCATTCGATTGATTTCCGGGAAAATCGCGAAAGAAGCCGAATGCAAGGTGTTGTCGAGATCGAATAGCCAGACCGGCCCGGGGGCAATATGGCGCGTGTGCAGGCTCAGGCGGCGTTCGGTAGTGGAAATAGGCATCGGGTGTTGCAAAATGAGGCGCCAAGTGCGGCACCGGGTACAAAAAACAACGGCCCGCAGCGCTTGCGCACGCTGCGGGCCGTTGCGTTCATGCTGTCGGATCTCAATGCGAACGGATCATCGTGCCGAAAGGCTGCTCGGTCAGAATTTCCAGCAGCACCGAGTGTTCGATCCGCCCGTCCACGACGTGCACCGAGCGCACACCGCTCTTGGCGGCGTCGAGGGCCGACGAGATCTTGGGCAGCATGCCGCCTGAGATCGTGCCGTCGGCAAACAGCGCGTCGATCTCGCGCGCCGACAAATCGGTGAGCAGGTTGCCTTCCTTGTCGAGCACGCCCGGGATGTTGGTCATCATCACCAGCTTCTCGGCGTTCAGCACCACCGCCAGCTTGCCGGCGACGAGGTCAGCGTTGATATTGAACGACAGGCCATTCTCGTCGAAGCCGATCGGCGAGATCACCGGGATGAATGCGTCGTCCTGCAGCGCTTTGACGACCGCCGGGTTGATCGCTTCGACTTCGCCGACCTGGCCGATATCGAGAAACTCGCCGGGATTGTCGCGATCCGGCAGCAGCAGCTTGCGCGCATGGATCAGGCCGCCATCCTTGCCGGTCAGGCCGACTGCTTGGCCGCCGTAGTGGTTGATCAGCATCACGATATCCTGCTGCACTTCGCCGCCGAGCACCCATTCGACCACTTCCATGGTCTCTTCGTCGGTCACGCGCATGCCCTGCACGAAGGTGCCTTGCTTGCCGATCTTTTTCAGTGCGTGGTCGATCTGCGGACCACCGCCGTGCACGATCACCGGGTTGATGCCGACCAGCTTGAGCAGCACCACGTCGCGCGCGAACCCGCGTTTGAGACGTTCTTCGGTCATGGCGTTGCCGCCGTACTTGATCACCACGGTCTTGCCGTGATATTGACGGATATAAGGCAGCGCCTCGGCCAGAATTTCAGCTTTCAGGGCGGGAGCGATCTGCGAAATGTCGGGAAAGTCGGACATGGGCGGCGGGCACGTAAGAAGGGGTACCGGGGACTGGAACAACAATTTGCCGAAATTGTACAGGACTCGCGCGCCGTGATACGTCATTAATACGTCATTTCTGCAGGTAGGGCGTTCGCCGGGAATTCTTGACCGGTTCAGGCTAAGCCGTGGGCAAAGCGCCCACGACTAGCGGCCCGTTTCAGGGTCCGATTGCGAGAACTGCCGCTCCCCAGTAAAGTGCGGATAACTTGGCTTATGTAACCGCTCATCAGGTACTCCATGACGGACCCGAAACAATACGAAGCGCTTCGACTGCAATTGGTCAAATTTGCGCGCATTCAGTTGCGGCAGGACGCTTCCGTCGAAGATGTCGTGCAGGAGACGCTTGTGGCGCTGCTGGAGCATCCAGAGCGGTTCGCCGGGCAATCGTCGCTGAAGACGTACGCGATCGGGATCCTCAAGCACAAGATCGTCGACGTGCTGCGCCGGGGCAAACGCGAAGTGGCCCTGCATGGGCAAGACGATGCCGAGGGTGATTCCACCTCCGCCGATATGGCCGAGTTCGACGCCATGTTCGACGAAACCGGGCACTTTCGCGAAGCGCCACGCAGTTGGGGCGACCCGAACGCCACGTATGAACAGAAGCAATTTTTCGAAATCCTGGAGCTATGCATAGAACGCTTGCCGGCCAAAGTGGCGCAAATCTTCATGATGCGAGAATGGCTGGGGCTCGAAACGGAAGAGATTTGTAAGGAATTGGGCGTGACCTCGACTAATGCATGGGTCATGCTGTATCGGGCACGCATGCGCTTGCGCGAATGCTTGCAGTTAAACTGGTTCGGCAATGCTACGGGCGTTGTTGCCTGAGGTTGTTGCCTGAGGTTGTTGCTTGACGCTTTTGCCTGAATTCGGGCCCCCGCTTTATATGCAATACCCGACGAAATGCCCTGACAATGAAATTTCGCCTCAAATGCCACGAAGCACATCGCCTGTCCATCGAGCAGATGGACCGGCATTTGTCGTGGTTCGAGCGCGTGCGTTTGCGGGCCCATCTGACAGCTTGCGACGCTTGCACGACCATTACGGCGCAGATGCGCCTGCTGCATGGCGCCATGCGCAAACTCGGACAGGAAGACGAGGTTCCGCCTGCATGAACCGACAATGAGCCGATAAGCATGCAGGCATGAGCCCTCTGAGTCAAAGCGGTCGCGTCCATCTCGATCAACTATTCTGGTTGCGCTGTCTGGCCATCATCGGCCAGTTCGTCACCATCGGGGTGGTTGAGCTCTTCCTGCATATCCATTTACCGCTGGCGTGGATGCTGGCGGTTATCAGCCTGGAAATCGGCTTCAACGCGATGACGTGGGTGCGCGCGTCCGAGCGCAGCCGTGCAGAGACCAATCCCGAGTTGTTCGGGCAGTTGTTCGTCGATCTCGTGGTGCTGACCGCGCTGTTGTTTTTGTCCGGCGGTATTACCAATCCCTTCGTTTCGCTCTATCTGCCGTCGCTGGCCATTGCTGCCGCTGTTTTACCGTTGCGCCTGGCGCTGTGGCTAGCGGTTTTCGCCGTGATCAGCTACTTGCTGCTCAGCGTGGTGTCGGTACCACTGAAGATGGATGATCCGCAACGGCTGTTCGATTATTTCCAGGCGGGGCTGTGGGTCGACTTCATGGTGAGCGTCGGCTTGATCGCGTGGTTCGTGTCGCGCATGTCGCATGCGCTGCGCATGCGTGATGCGGCGCTTGCGCAGGCGCAGCGCCGTCTGCTGCGCGACGAACGGGTGGTGGCGCTCGGTGCGCAGGCCGCGAGCGTGGCGCATGAGATCGGCACACCACTGTCCTCGGTCATGCTGCTCAGCGAAGAGCTGCGGCATGCTGCCGCAGGCGACGCGGCGCTCGCGCCGTATCGCGATGATTTCAAACTGTTGGAACAGCAGCTCGCGTTGTGCAAATCGGCGCTGGCGCGACTGCAGGTACGCGCCAGCTCGCCGACCCGGCAACCGCTAGGCGCGTGGCTGCCTGAGTTCATCGAGCAATGGCGCTTGCGTCACCCACATGTTAATTTTGAGCTGGTGGGGCCAGCCCCGGAGGATGCGCCACTGGACGACACCGTCGCAGTGGGGCAGATCCTGACTATTTTGCTGGATAATGCCGCACGAGCCAGTCCCGATGCGGTGACGCTGGAAGTTTGCCAATGCGGGGGCGACGCCAAGGTCGGCGCTGAAGTTGGAGCGGACGCCAAGTCTGACGTCAAGCCAGACAGCGCAACCGCGGTGCAGGCTAGGAAAACAGGCGCTAGATCCGGGTTCGGCTTCAGATCGGCATTGGCGGTTGAATCCGGGTTTGCCGCGTTTGATCGCGCGCCGTACCTGGAATTACGAGTCTCCGATCGAGGCTCTGGCATAGACCCCGAGTTGCGCGATACCCTGGGCTTGACGCCTGTGGACAGCACTTTGGGCGGACATGGCGTGGGCTTGTATCTGGCGTTTGCGACCGCCTCGCAATTGTCGGGCTCGATCGAGCTGCTCGATGCGCCCGAGGGCGGTACCTTGGCGATACTCCGCCTGCCGGCGGCCCGTGGGCAGACTAACGATGAGTGATATGAATTTTCTGGTGATCGACGACGATGAGGTGTTCGCGGGCATTCTGGCGCGCGGACTGGGGCGGCGCGGTTACGTCGTGCATCAGGCGCATAACGCGCAGGCAGCGTTGAAACTGGCGGACGTGTTGTCGTTCAGCCACATCACGGTCGATTTGCATCTGGGTAACGACTCCGGCCTCACGCTGGTGGCGCCGCTGCGCGAACTGCACCCGCAGGCGCGCATCCTCGTGCTGACAGGCTACGCGAGCATTGCAACAGCGGTGCAGGCGGTCAAGGACGGTGCCGACAACTATCTGGCCAAGCCGGCCAATGTCGAAACGATACTGGCCGCACTCTCGCAAAACGCCAGCGAGGCTCGGGCTGAGGAAGCGCTGGAAAATCCGGCGACGCTATCGGTCGGACGGCTCGAATGGGAGCATATCCAGCGCGTGTTGGCAGACCATGAGGGCAATATCTCAGCGACGGCGCGCGCGCTCAATATGCACAGACGCACCTTGCAGCGCAAACTGTCGAAGCGGCCGGTCAAGCAATAGCGTGGCCGGCCGAATCACTTGACGTCACATCATGTGACGTCACGCCGCGTCACGTCGCATCACAACACGTAGCGCGACAAATCTTCGTTCTTCGCCACTTCGCCGAGCGCGGTGTTCACATAAGCGGCATCGATCGTGATCGGTTTGGCTGCGTGATTGCCCGCCGCGAACGACACTTCTTCAAGCAGCTTTTCGATCACCGTATAAAGGCGGCGCGCGCCAATATTCTCGGTTTTCTCGTTCACTGAAAATGCGATCTCGGCCATCCGGCGGATGCCTTCCGGGTTGAAATCGAGATGTACACCCTCGGTTTCGAGCAGCGCCTGATACTGCTTCACGAGGCTGGCGTCGGTGCCGACCAGGATGGCTTCGAAATCTTCGACCGACAAGGAATCCAGCTCGACTCGAATCGGAAACCGGCCCTGCAATTCGGGAATCAGATCGCTGGGCCGGGCCAGATGGAACGCGCCGCTGGCAATAAACAGGATGTGATCGGTGCGCACCATGCCGAACTTGGTGTTCACCGTGGTGCCTTCCACCAGCGGCAGCAAATCGCGCTGCACGCCCTGGCGCGATACCTCACCCCCGCCGCCGCCTTCATTGCGCGCAGCGATCTTGTCGATCTCGTCCAGGAAAACGATGCCGTTCTGTTCGACGTTTTTGATCGCCAACGTTTTCACTTCGTCGTCGTTGAGCAGCTTGCCGGCCTCTTCGTCGGTCAGCACTTTCATCGCTTCCCGGATCTTGAGCTTGCGATGTTGCTTCTTGCCGCCGCTCATATTCGCGAATACGCTGCGGATCTGGTCGGTCATTTCTTCCATGCCCGGCGGCCCCATGATATCCATGGTCGGCACCGTCGCTTCCACGTCGAGCTCGATATCCTTGTCGTCAAGCTGGCCTTCGCGCAAACGCTTGCGCAGCGTTTGCCGCGTGGCGCTTTGCGCGTCGTCGCTGCTTGCCAGCGGATCGGCACGCCCCGACGGCAGCAGAATGGCCAGGATGCGATCCTCGGCAAGATCCTCGGCGCGCGTGCGTACCTTGCGCATTTCGGTTTCGCGAGTCTGCTTGACGGCGATTTCCGCGAGGTCGCGGATAATGCTGTCGACATCGCGGCCGACATAGCCCACTTCGGTAAATTTGGTCGCCTCGATCTTGATGAACGGCGCATCGGCCAACTTGGCCAGGCGTCGCGCGATCTCGGTCTTGCCCACACCGGTCGGTCCTATCATCAGGATGTTTTTCGGTGTGATTTCGCTGCGCAGCGGTTCAGTGACCTGCTGGCGGCGCCAGCGGTTGCGCAATGCCACCGCGACGGCGCGCTTGGCCTTGTTCTGGCCGATGATGTGTTTGTCGAGTTCCGAGACGATCTCGGCGGGAGTCATGGTGCTCATGGGGAATCCTATTGAATGCGTGCCGACGCCATGCGTCTTATTCGCCGGTTTCTATCGTTTCGATGATGCGACTGTGATTCGTATAAATGCACATGTCGCCAGCGATCTCGAGCGATTTTTCGACAATATCGCGAGCGCTCAATTCGGTGTTGCCCATCAGCGCCACAGCAGCCGCTTGCGCATAGGAGCCTCCCGAACCAATGGCGCATATTCCGTTTTCCGGCTCGAGCACGTCACCGTTGCCGGTGAGCACCAGCGTCGCGGTGGCGTCCGCCGCGATCAGCATGGCTTCAAGCCGCCGCAGCATGCGGTCGGTACGCCAGTCCTTGGCGAGTTCGACAGCCGCCCGGGTCAGGTTGCCCTGGTGTTTTTCGAGTTTGGCTTCGAAGCGGTCGAGCAGCGCAAATGCGTCCGCGGTGCCGCCGGCAAAGCCGACCAATACCTTGCCTTCGTAAATGCGACGCACTTTGCGCGCGCTACCTTTCATGACGATATTGCCCAGCGTTACCTGACCATCGCCGCCGAGCGCAACCTGATTGCCGCGCCGCACTGAAACGATCGTAGTGCCGTGATACTGCTCCATGTTTTTTCCTTGTCAGAAGATGTGCCGGCCCAGTGTCGCACCATGCGGAATCGGAATCGACGCCTCGAATCTGGATCGCTCGCTGGACCGCGAGTACATCGACTGCAGTTTAGGGCGTATGGCTAATTATCAACCCCTTCGCTTGTCTCAGTGGGCAAAGTGCCAAGCCAATAAAAAAAAGGCACACCAATGGTGTGCCTTCTCTGGGGCGCCGGGCCGGTTGCCGGGCCGGTGGCTATAGCGTCAAATCAATCGCCAAACAGCTTCTGGCGCAATTCGCGACGTTCCTGAGCTTCCAGCGACAGCGTCGCGGTCGGACGAGCGAGCAGGCGCGGCACGCCGATCGGTTCGCCGGTTTCTTCGCACCAACCGTAATCGCCGGATTCGATCCGGGCGAGCGATTGCTGCACTTTCTTCAGCAGCTTGCGTTCGCGGTCGCGCGTGCGCAGTTCGAGCGCATGCTCTTCTTCGATGGTTGCACGGTCGGCCGGATCGGGCACGATCACCGTCTCACGCAGGTTTTCCGTGGTCTGGCCCGCATTTTTGAGGATGTCGGCCTGCAACTGCTCAAGCTTGACCCTGAAGAACGCGAGCTGATCCTCGTTCATGTAGTCCTTCTCGCCCATCTTGAGAAGCTCGGCTTCGGTCAAAGGTCGTTTCGTCGTCATCTGGCTTACTGTCTTCCATGTCAGGGATGAGGCCCACCCAAATGCGTTACCCGCAATCGGCGGCGGCACAAACGGCCGGTACGGCTGGTCGCTTGTCGCGGGGGTCGCTTCTCATGCTCGCAACCTGATCCGCTGCTGCGGGGGCTAACTCCTACAGTTGACCGACTCTGCTTGGCCGATCTGCGAGGCGCCATGGCCGGGCGGATCGTTAGCATCATCGTTCTCTAGCGGCGACGTATTGTAACTGAATCGCGATGCGCTTCCGCAACTGACGTGTTAAGCGCCGATTTTGCTCAGCAACATCGTATGGTCGAATCGCCCGGGACATGCCACGGGCGGCTGCAATTTCAGCTGCGCGGCCGGTTGTGATGCCGCCTGATGCTTGGGTGGCAGGGCTGGCCGACATTTCTACCACTGGTTATCATACTCGCCCAAACGGGGTTTGGGCGAGCATCTCCGTACTGTGGCGCTATTTAGACGAGACAGCGATCCAGACCGTCGGTAATCAGATCCTGGGGCAGGTCGATGCCGATAAACACCATCTTGTTGGTCTTTTTGTCGGCCGGCAGCCATTTCGACGCCAAATCGCTGCCCATCATCTGGTGCACGCCCTGGAATACGACACGGCGGTCCACGCCTTTCATGTGCAACACGCCTTTGTAGCGCAGCAGCCGTTCGCCATAGATCTGCAGCACGCCGCCCAGGAAGTCCTCGAGTTTGGCCGCATCGAACGCGCGCTCACTGCGATACACGAACGATTTGATCTTGTCGTCATGATGCGCGTGGTGATGATGCGCATGGCCGTGAGCGTGCTCGTCGCCATGCTCGTGGCTTTCGTGCGCGCATTGGTCGTGCTCATGGTCGCAGTCGGCGTGATCGTCGTGCGCGTGCTGATGGTCGTCCTCGGCGAGGAAGTCCGGATCGATCTCTAGCTTGGCATTGAGATTGAAGCCGCGGATATCGAAAATTTCTTTCAGTGGCGCTTCACCGAAATTAACGACGGAGATCGGCGCGCGCGGGTTCATATGCAGCAAGCGATGCTTGAGGTCGGCCAGTTCGGTTTCGCTGATCAAATCGCTCTTGGTGATAAACAGCCGATCGGCGAATCCGACCTGGCGCTGTACCACTTCGTGCTGGTCGAGTTGCGCGTTGGCGTGCTTGGCATCGACCAGCGTGATGATCGCGTCGAGCAGGTACTGGTCGGCGATCTCTTCGTCCATGAAAAAGGTTTGCGCTACCGGACCCGGGTTCGCCAGACCGGTCGTCTCGATGACGACGCGGTCGAATTTCAACTTGCCTTCCTGGCGCTGCGTGACCAGGTCGGCCAACGCCTGCACCAGGTCGCCACGGATCGTGCAGCAGATACAGCCATTGCTCATCTGGACGATTTGCTCATTGCTGTCCTGCACGAGAATTTCGTTGTCGATGTTTTCTTCGCCGAACTCGTTTTCAATCACGGCGATCTGCATGCCGTGCTGTTCGTTCAGGATGCGTTTTAGCAGGGTGGTTTTGCCGCTGCCAAGAAAGCCGGTCAGGATGGTTACGGGAATCATGGTGAAGTCGCTCGTCTAAGGTTCGGGCGCAGTCGATGCGCAGTAAATCGTGCAAAAAGCGGTGCAAAAAGCCGCGCCGGATTGGGGCGCATCGCTCGGGTGAGCGGGCCGGATGGGGATAGCTCAATGCGCCATCATAACCAAATCGCCGCGGTTGCGTCGGTAGTTGAGCTGAATGCCAGGCATTGGCAGGGCATTGGCCGTGCGTTGGTCGGGGCGGGCCGCACGTTGGTGGGGCGTTGGCCGGGGCACTGGTCGGGGTTGGCCCGGCGTTCGTCGGGCGTTGGTGAGGGGGTATTAAGGATCGCGCTTCTTGGCGCGCGGGTGCGCGCTATCGTAAATCTTCGCCAGATGCTGGAAATCGAGCGCGGTATAGACCTGGGTCGCGGTAATGCTGGCGTGCCCAAGCATTTCCTGGACTGCGCGCAGGTCGCCGCTCGACTGCAGCACATGCGTGGCGAACGAATGACGCAGCACATGGGGGTGGACGTTGGCGGGAATGCCGGCGGCGAGCGCCATCTGCTTGATACGTAAGCGCACCACGCCCGGTGACATCCGCTTGCCGCGTGCCGATACAAACAACGGATGCGGATCCAGCCGCACCATCTGCGGGCGCACTGCCAGCCATGCCTGCAGGGCCGCGATCGCCTTGGCTCCCACCGGCACGCTGCGACGGCGTTGGCCCTTGCCGGTCACCGTCACTTCGGCGGCGTCCAGATCGATCCAGCCCGAGGACTTATAGCCGTCGAGCTGGGCGTAACCGACGTCCAAATCGATCAGTTCGGCCAGCCGTAGACCCGAGGAATAAAACAACTCGAGCATCGCATGATCGCGCAGCGCCTCGGGCGTGCCGGCATCGGGCGCTTCCATCAGCGTGTGGGCATCGTCGGCTGAGAGTGCCTTGGGCAGCGTTTTCTTTTGCTTGGGCGCGCGGATGCCGCTGACCGGGTTGGCGCCGACTTCGCCATGCACGCCTAGCCAACGATAGAACGATCGCCATACGGAGAGCCGATGCGCGATCGAGCGTGCCGACAAATCCTGGCTATGGGCACGCACCACGCTACCGCGAATATCGCTGGACGTCAGGGTTGCGAAGGCGCGTTCGCCGGCCAGCGTTTGCAATTCCGCGAGCTCGTGCGCATAGCCGCGTAGCGTGTGCTCGGAGAGCTTGCGCTCATGCGTCAACATGTCGAGAAAACGCGCGATCGGGTCGGCAGAGCTCATCGCGTGCTTATTGGCGGATTATTTAGTAGGCGAGCAGACGGCTGAGCGCAGCGCTGGCGAGCTCGCCCAGTTGTTCGAGGAAATCGGTCGCCATACCGTCATGGAACCGCCGCGGATCGGGCGAACCCATCACCAGCAGGCCGAAGGCCGGCGGCTTGCTCAGCACCGGATCGGCCAACTCGCCGGCTGCGGGCGCGACGGTTGCGCTTACCGTGGCTTGCGCCGCCGGCACGCGTAGAGGAATCAAGGCGATCGAGGCGATCGCGCCCGAAGCATTGGCGGCGGCCTCCGGCTCCGTGCTCGCAGCGGCGGCCGCCATCGCCGTCGCCGGCAGCGTCAACCACTGCGCGGCTTCGAAACCGGTGTCGGGGCCGCAGTACGGCAGACTTAGGTTTTGCGTGAAAAGCCGCAGTTCCGCGCCGACGTTGCGGGCGTAGTCGGCCTGCGCGTAGGGCTCGGCGAGATCCCAAAGCCGCAGGGCGGCGGCCGGCACGTCGAACACGGTGCCCAGGCCTGCGCTGATGGTATTGGGCAGCGCGTGGGCATCGCGCTCGGCCAGGATGCGCGCGGTCCACTCGGTCAGGCGCGTCACGATACTGTCGTTTTCGTGCCCGTGGCGCATCATCTCCGCCAGACGCCGCTCCAACAGCTTATTTTTGTCGCGCAGCATTTCCATCTGGCGTTCCTGCAGCGAGATGGCGCGATTGCCGTGCGGACTGGTCAGCTTGACCGTCGCGAGCAGCTCGGCGTGACGCACGAAAAAATCCGGATCGGTCTGCAGGTAATCGGCGACTTCGCGTTCGTTCATGGTCTGGGCTAAAAAGGAGGAAGGGTCCGCGTGCGCGCCGCGAGGCGAAGATGCACTCAGGCTAGGGTGATTTCCGATTGCTCGGGGAGTTCAGGAAATTCGGGGAGCTCAATTTCGCCTTCGAATACAGTGGCGGCCGGCCCCGACATGTGCACCTGCTCGCCTTGCCATGCAATCTGCAAGATGCCGCCATGCGTTTCGACGCGCACTGGCGTGTCGAGCAGACCGCGCTCGATGCCGGCCACGACGGCCGCACAAGCGCCGGTACCGCAGGCCAGCGTCTCACCGGCGCCGCGCTCATACACCCGCAGCTTGATGGTGTGCCGGTCGATGATCTGCATGAAGCCGGCGTTCACGCGCTGCACGAAACGCGGATGTGATTCGATCAGCGGGCCGTCGACTGCGACCGGCCAGGTTTCAGTGTCGGCTACCAGTTGCACCGCATGCGGGTTGCCCATGGAAACCACGGTGACCCAGGCCGTCTTGCCGTTGACGTCGAGCGGCCATAGTGCGGCGCGGCCTTCGCTGCGGCTGGTCAGGCCGGCGGTGTCGAAGGGCACGCGTTCGGCGCGCAACTCGGGCACGCCCATTTCAACCATGACCGAACCGTCTTCGCGCATGGTCAGCGTCAGCACGCCTTGCTGCACTTGCACGCGCACGGTCGATAGCTCGGTGAGCCCTTGGTCCCGGACAAATTTGACGAAACAGCGCGCGCCGTTGCCGCAATGTTCGACTTCGCCGCCGTCGGCGTTGAAGATGCGATAGCGGAAATCGACCCCGGCGATGCTGGGACGCTCGACCACCAGCATCTGGTCGGCACCTACGCCGAAATGCCGGTCGGCCAAGTGGCGAATCTGGCCGGTCGTCAGCGCAAACGGCTGGCGAGTGGCGTCGAGCACGACGAAATCGTTACCGGCGCCATGCATTTTGGTGAACTTGAGTTTCACGGGGTCTCTTTGACGCTTGGGAGGAAGGCTGGATTTTGCCGCTATTCTAGCGCGAACCGGCCGGTGCTCGGGCGGTGCATCGGTCACGGCTGCGCGCTGGTAAGCCGGGCCGCCTTAAGCGGGTAGGCCCCCGCGCCTTAAACAGGTAGGCCCCCGCGCCTGAAACGCAGGCTCCGCGCCCTAATAAACCCCAGGCTCACCCTCAGGCCGTGTCTTGAAGCGCTTGTGGACCCAATAATATTGCTCCGGCATGCTCCGAATCTGCTCTTCGAGAAACGCATTCATGCGCCGCGCATCGAGCTCGTCGTCGCCGGTCGGGTAATTTTCCCAGGGTTTGAACACCTTGAGACGGTAACCGCGGTAATGCGGCAATACCTCGCCGATAAACGGCACCACGCGAGCGTGGCCTGCTTTGGCCAAGCGGGCAACCGCCGTGAGCGTGCAGGTGGGGACACCGAAAAACGGGACGAACGTCGAGTTCCGTATGCCGTAGTCCATGTCGGCCGCCAGCATCACCGGCTTTTTTTCACGCAGCATGCGCAGCACGGCGCGCGCACTGTCGGCGCGCGACAACATTTCGGCGCCGAACCGGGCGCGGGCGTCGCGCGCCACCTGGTCGACCGTCTGATTGGACATCGGCGTATAGAGCGAACCGCACGGGCGCCCGAGTTGATAATTGACCCACATCGACGCCGCCTCGATGCCGACGAAGTGAAAGCCCAGCATGATCGTGGGTGGCATGTCCGGGTCGTGCAGATCGATTTCGCTCTCGATCTCGAACACGCTACCGAGCTTTTTCGCCGACCCGAACCACTGCACGCTGCGTTCGACGTAACTGCGCAAGGCATGACGGAACGCGCCTTGGGCCACGGCATAGCGTTTGCCTTCGCTCCAGTCGGGAAAGCACAAGCGCAGATTGGTCAGGACCACGCGTTTGCGTCGGCTGGGAATCTGGAACAGCAGCCAACCAAGCATATCGCCGAAGAAAGCGACCGGCGCATAGGGCAGGCGAGCGAACAAGCGCAATAGGGACAAAGCGAACCAAGTCGCGAATCTGCTCAGCATGCGTTCACCGCTAAAGCCTTGTAGGTAGAAAAATGTGGCACGGCGATGTCAAAACGAAAACAAAAGAAGCGGCTATAATACAAGCTTCGCCGAGTTAACAGACAACTTGCGGGGCGAATGCAGAAACGGATGCAAATGCTTGTATCCGCGACTGTGCTAGAAATCCGCTAAAGCGTCGCCGCTTTGACAAACCAGACAAGCCGGCACGCGGAAGTGAAATTAATCCGTTTGACCCGTTCTTGGAGGTTTGCAGTGTCAAATAACTACTTCTTTACCTCGGAATCCGTTTCCGAAGGGCACCCAGATAAGGTTGCCGATCAAATTTCCGACGCAGTGCTCGACGCGATCTTCAAGCAAGATCCGCATTCGCGTGTAGCAGCCGAAACGCTGTGCAACACCGGGCTGGTCGTGTTGGCAGGTGAAATTACCACCACCGCGAACGTCGATTACATTCAGGTCGCTCGCGACACGATCAAGCGCATCGGATACGACAATACCGACTACGGCATCGACTACCGCGGCTGCGCGGTGTTGGTGGCTTACGACAAACAGTCGCCGGATATCGCCCAGGGCGTGAATGCCGCGCACGACGACAATCTCGACCAGGGCGCGGGCGACCAAGGCTTGATGTTCGGTTACGCCTGCGATGAAACGCCGGAACTGATGCCGTTGCCGATCCATCTGTCGCATCGGCTGGTCGAGCGTCAAGCCGATCTGCGCCGCGATGGCCGTCTGCCGTGGCTGCGTCCGGACGCAAAATCGCAGGTCACGATCCGTTATGTGGATGGCCGCCCGGACAGTATCGATACCGTCGTGCTGTCGACGCAGCACGCGCCGGATATCGAGCTTGCGCAATTGCGTGAAGCCGTGATCGAGGAAGTCATCAAGCCGGTACTGCCCAAAGAGCTGATCAAAGGCGATATCAAATTCCTGGTCAACCCGACCGGGCGTTTCGTGATCGGCGGCCCGCAAGGCGATTGCGGCCTGACCGGTCGCAAGATCATTGTCGATACCTACGGTGGTGCAGCGCCGCACGGCGGCGGCGCGTTTTCGGGCAAGGATCCGTCCAAGGTCGACCGTTCGGCGGCCTACGCCGGTCGTTATGTCGCGAAGAACATCGTCGCAGCAGGCTTGGCTTCGCGTTGCCTGATCCAGGTGTCGTATGCCATTGGCGTGGCGCGTCCCACCTCGGTGATGATCAATACCTACGGCACGGGCCGCGTTTCCGATGCGGTCATCACCGAACTGGTCTTGCGCCATTTCGACCTGCGTCCGAAGGGCATCGTCAAGATGTTGGATCTGCTGCGCCCGATCTATGAAAAAACCGCTGCTTACGGTCACTTTGGCCGCGAAGAGCCGGAGTTCACGTGGGAAACGACGGACAAGGCCGCCGAGTTGGCAGCCGCCGCTGGCCTGAATGCAGCGGCCGCCTGATAGCACCGACTGCACGTAAGAGGCAAAAGTAAAGCGGGCAATCCCTAGGGATTGGCCGCTTTTTTATTGCATGCGAGTGGGTACGTGAGCGCCTGCCCGGCTGCGTCAGATCGCCTGCCTCAGATCACGTGAGTCAGATCACGTGACTCAGATCACGTGACTCAGATCGTCTGAGTCAAATGTAGCGCCTTATTGACGCGCAAGCGTGGCGCGACGGCGCGAGTAGCCGAAATAGATCGTCAGCCCGATGATCAGCCAGATTCCGAAGGCGATCCAGGTAAGGCTCTGCAGGTTGACCATCAAGAACAGACAGGCCCCGATCGCCAGCAACGGGATTGCCGGCACGCCCGGGCAACGAAACGCGCGGGGCATATCGGGCCGCGTGCGCCGCAGCACCAGCACCGCCACCGAGACCATAATGAAGGCCGCCAGGGTGCCGATGTTGATCAGCTCGGCCAGCACGTTGAGCGGCACCAGCGCGCCGATCAGCCCGAAGGTCAGTCCGACCACCCAAGTGTTCAGGAACGGGGTCTTGAAGCGCGGATGAACCCGTGACAATGCGGCGGGCATCAACCCATCACGCGACATCGCAAACAAGATGCGCGTCTGGCCGTAGGCCATCACCAGCATCACGGTTGTCATACCGAGGACTGCGCCCAGATCGACAAACGCTGCGGCCCATGGCTGGCCGGCCGCTTGCAGTACCAGCGAGACGGGGTGCGCCGAGCCTTCGAAGTGCTGCCACGGCACCACGCCCGTCATGATTGCCGTCACCACCACGTACAACGCAGTACACAGCAACAGCGAACCGATGATGCCGATCGGCAGGTCGCGCTTGGGATTGCGCACCTCTTCGGCAGCCGAGCTGACCGCGTCGAAACCGAGGAACGCGAAAAAGATCACGGCGGCCGCACTGAACACGCCGTCCCAGCCCATCGGCAGGTACGGGTGCCAGTTGCCCGGCTGTACGTGCGACACCCCCAGCACGATCACCAGCACCAGCACGGCCAGCTTGATCGAAACCATGATGTTATTGACCCGCGTGGATTTTTTTACGCCTAGCGAGATCAGCGTCGTGATCGCCATCACGATCAGGAAGGCTGGCAGGTTGAACAGGGTTTGCGCGTTCGGCACCATGCCGGGTGCGGCGGTGAGCGCGACGGGCAACGCGATGTCGAAGCTCTGCAGCAGCGATTGCAGATAACCGGACCAGCCGGTCGCCACCGCCGAGACGGCCAGCCCATATTCCAATAGCAGATCCCAGCCGATGATCCAGGCGAAGATCTCGCCCAGCGTCGCATAGGAATAGGTGTAGATCGATCCTGCTACAGGCACCGACGACGCAAATTCCGCGTACGCCAGAGCGGACAGGCCGCAGGCGATGGCCGCAATCACAAACGACAAGGTCAGCGCCGGTCCCGCCGTCAGCGCACCGGTGCCGGTGAGTACGAATATCCCCGTGCCGATGATGGCGCCGACGCCGAGGAAGGTCAGGTCCAGGGGGCCGAGCGCTTTACTGAGGCCGTTGCTCGCCGAGCTGTCGGCCAACATGCTTTCGATACTTTTTGTGCGTAACAAACTCATCTCAATGGATCTCCTGATATTTCCCTTGCGCGGACAGATCGCAGGCGTGGCGATGCCTCGCGACTGCTTGATTGATCTGCCCGATTGGTCTACATGAGTGATCGACATGAGCGATCTACACGAGGGAAGGAAGTAGCACTGGACCATGAGATGAAGCAGAAAAACGAATGGCACTGGAAAACAGACCAATTACCAGATGGGGCCCGAGCCGGTAGGACGATCAGGCCATAGTGCAGCAGTAGATCGTCGCGCAGCGCTGCTCAGACTGGCCACAGCGGCGGTTCGCTGAGCGCGGCAACCTGCTCGCGTAACTCGATAATGCGGTCTTCCCAGTAGCGCTGGGTGTTAAACCACGGAAACGCGGCGGGAAATGCCGGGTCGTCCCAGCGGCGCGCCAGCCATGCGGCGTAATGAATCAGCCGCAGCGTGCGCAGTGCCTCGATCAAATAGAGTTCGCGGGTATCGAATTCGCAGAAGTCTTCGTAGCCGGCCAGCAGATCGCCCAGCGCGCGGCTCTGCTCGGCGCGTTCCCCCGACAGCAGCATCCATAGATCTTGCACCGCCGGTCCGCTGCGGCTGTCGTCGAAATCGACGAAATGAGGGCCGGCGTCGGTCCACAAAACGTTGCCGGGATGGCAGTCGCCGTGCAGGCGCAGCGAGCGCACGTCGCCCGCTCGATCGAACGCGTGCTGCACGCCTTCCAGCGCGAGTGTCGTGATGGTGGTGTAGGCGTCCAGCAATTCAGCCGGGATGAATCGATGCGCCAGCAGGAATTCGCGCGGCTCCGTACCGAACCCGGCGATATCGAGCGCGGGTCGTTCCTGATAGACGCGCGTGCCGCCCACCGCATGCAAGCGGCCGAGGAAACGGCCTATGCGTTCGAGGGTATCGCGATCCTCCAGCTCGGGTGCACGGCCCCCTTGGCGAGGAAATACCGAGAACCGGAAATCGGCAAATTCGTGCAGCGAACGACCGTCGATCACCGTGGCGGGCACGGCCGGTATCTCATGTTCAGCCAGTTGAGCGACGAAAGCGTGTTCTTCGAGAATCGCGGCATCGCTCCAACGCTGCGGCCGGTAAAACTTGGCGACGACGAACGGACTATCTTCGATGCCGACCTGATAGACGCGGTTTTCGTAGCTATTGAGCGTCAGGAGCCGACCATCGGTACGCAGGCCGATTGAGTCGAGCGCATCGAGCACACATTCGGGCGTGAGCCCAGCGAACGGCACGCCGGCAGGGTTGACGGGCGCAGTCGCGCAGGGTGTGGCGGGAAAATCGGGCTGCAGGTCGGAGTTCATGCCGACATTGTGCGGCTCGCTGCCCGATAAGGATAGGCAATTTGCCGTTCCTCGATCGGGCTATCGGCTATGCATCCTCAATGCAATTGCGCGCGAGACGCGTTGATAGGGCGCGAAGGCAGTAAATCGCCGGTATCGATCAGGTCGGTAATAAAGAACGGTTCGGTGCTCAGTTCTCGTGATGCGCCAGGCTGGCCGGCGTACCAAGTGACCATGGCCATGTCGCCCAGAATTTTCGTAACGATGCCAAATGCGCCACTGGGTACGGCGATGTGACGCGACTGCACGATGGAGCCGATTTGCATAAAGGTGCTCTCCACTAAAGTTCCAATTGCAATTGTAGCGCTGTGTGTCGATGCACGACTCGCGCGGGATGCGCCAGCGAGTGCTAAAGGAAGACAAAAAAAGCATAAAAAAAGCACATAAACGTCCGCGCTGTGGACAAAAAACGAAGGCTGCGCGTATATTAAGGAAGGCGAATATGGTTAACCCGAAATCTTCATAATAAAAAGAACTAACCCGCTTGCGAAATAAAGTACACTCGCTGCGATTCATAGCCTGCTTGCCTTTCAAGCTTTTCAGTCGCCTCGAAGAAGCGTTAGCCGATTGTAATCGGGTGCATTTTGTAACGCGTGAACGCAGGGACCGAACCCACGTAAAAGTTAATCCGGCTTCGATATAAAAAACCAGCATGTGGATCGTCAGACTGGCGCTTAAGCGCCCTTACACGTTTATCGTACTGTCGCTGCTGCTGTTGATCATCGGCCCGCTGACGATTCTAAGAACACCTACCGATATTTTCCCGAATATCGATATTCCGGTGGTCACCGTGATATGGACGTACAACGGCCTGCCGCCCGATCAGATGGAGCGCCGCATTACGCTCAATTACGAGCGTGGCCTGTCAACCGCGGTCAACGATATTGAGCATATCGAATCGCAATCGCTATCCGGTATTGCGGTAATCAAGATCTTCTTCCAGCCGGGCGCCAATATCAGCGAAGCGGTCGCGGAAATTACCGCACTTTCGCAGAGCCAGTTGCGCTCATTGCCGCCTGGCATCACGCCGCCGAACATCCTGCGCTTTAACGCGTCGACCGTGCCTATCCTGCGGCTTGCGCTGTCTTCGGACCAGTTGACTGAGCAGGAACTGTACGACTGGGGCAACAGCTTCCTGAAGACCCAGCTCGCCACCGTGCAGGGCGCATCGGTGCCGTTGCCTTATGGCGGCAAGCAGCGCCAGATCATGGTCGACATCGATTCGCGCAAGCTGCAGGCGAAAAATCTCTCGCCGATGGATGTGGTCAACGCGATCAGCGCGCAAAACCTGATTCTGCCAACCGGCACCACCAAGATCGGTTCGACCGAATACCAAGTAGGCATGAACGCCAGCCCCACGAGCCTGGCCGGTCTGAACGACATGCCGATACGCACCGGTCCGAACGGCACGATCTATATCAAGGACGTCGCCCAGGTACGCGACGGCTTTCAGCCCCAGACCAACATCGTGCGCGTGAACGGCCAGCGCGCAGCGCTGCTCACTGTGAACAAGAGCGGCAATGCGTCGACGCTGGACATCGTCAGCCGGATCAAGGAACTGCTGCCGACCTTGCATACGCTGGTGCCCGACTCGCTGCGCATCGATCCCGTTTCAGATCAGTCGTTGTTCGTGCGCGCCTCGATCTCGGGTGTGCTGCGCGAGGCCTTGATTGCTGCGGGCCTCACGGCGTTGATGATCTTGTTATTCCTCGGCAGTTGGCGTGCGACGCTGATCATCGCGGTGTCGATTCCTTTGTCGATGCTGACCTCGATCACCTTGCTGTCGGCGTTGGGCCAGACCATCAACATCATGACGTTAGGCGGGCTCGCGCTCGCGGTCGGGATCCTGGTCGACGATGCGACGGTCACCATCGAAAACATCAGCCACAACCTGGAGCAGGGCAAGACCCTGGAGCAGGCGATTCTCGATGGAGCGCAACAGATCGCCGTGCCGACCCTGGTGTCGACGCTGTCGATCTGTATCGTGTTCGTGCCGATGTTCCTGCTCTCGGGCGTGGCGCATTATCTGTTCGTGCCGCTGGCCGAAGCCGTGGTGTTCGCGATGCTTGCGTCTTATTTCTTCTCGCGCACGCTGGTACCCACGCTGGCCAACTATCTGCTGCGTCATCACCACCGCCCGCCCGGTGAAGATGCGCCGCGCTCGAACAACCCGTTCATGCGCGTGCATCAGAGTTTCGAGCGCGGCTTCGTGGTGGTGCGCGAGGGCTACCGCAATTTCCTGGAAGCGCGCCTCGCACGCCCAGGCCGTTTTGCCGGCATCTTCCTGCTGTGCTGTGCATTGTCGTTCGTGCTCATGCCGTTCCTTGGGCGCGACTTTTTCCCGGCCGTCGACGCGGGCGAGATCGCCTTGCATTTCCGCGCCAAAACCGGCACCCGTATCGAGGAAACCGCCCGCTTGACCGACCGTATCGATAAACGCATTCGGCAGATCATTCCGGCCCGCGAACTCAATACCATCATCGACAATATCGGCTTACCGGTTTCGGGTATCAACTTGTCCTACAGCAACACCGGCACCATCAGCACCGCCGACTCGGACATCCTGATCAGCCTGCAGCCCGATCACCGGCCTACCGCGGGCTACGTGCGCGAATTGCGGCGCATACTGAACGCTGAATTCCCTGGCATCCAGTTTTCGTTCCTGCCGGCCGACATTGTCAGCCAGATTCTGAATTTTGGTATCCCGGCGCCTATCGATATCCAGGTCGTCGGGCGCGACGTGCTGGGCAACCGCGCGTTTGCCGCGCAATTGCTGCAACGGGTGCGCTCGGTCCCAGGGTTTGCCGATGCACGGATCCAGCAACCGGGCGACCTGCCTGGCATTCATATCGAAGTGGACCGCACCAAGGCGCTGCAAGCCGGCTTTACGCAGAAGGATGTCTCCAGCGATTTGCTGATCACCTTGTCCGGCAGCCAGCAAACCACACCGACCTTCTGGCTTAATCCGGCCAACGGCGTGAGTTACAACGTCATTACCGAATCGCCGCAATACGACATGGATTCGCTGCAGGCGTTGTCCAATATCCCGCTAGTCACGCCGACGGGCAGAAGCACCATCCTCGGCGCACTGGCCACGCTGAGCCGGGAAATGGGCAACGCCGTCAATACGCATTACAACGTCCAGTCGACTATAGATATATACGGGACTACTGAGGGCCGCGACCTCGGTGCCGTTGCCGACGACCTGCAGCACATCGTCGACGCCTCACGCAAAGACTTGCCGCGCGGCTCGCAGATCCAGATCCGGGGCCAGGTACAGACCATGAATCAATCGTTCAGTGGCCTGGCCGCCGGTCTGTTGTTTGCGATCGTGCTGGTGTACTTGCTGATTGTGGTGAATTTCCAGTCGTGGCTGGATCCTTTCATCATCATCACCGGTTTGCCGGGCGCGATGGCGGGTATCGTCTGGATGCTGTTCCTCACGCACACGACGTTGTCGATTCCGGCGCTCACGGGGGCCATCATGTGTATCGGGATTGCTACGGCCAACAGTATTCTGGTGGTCAGCGCTGCGCGCGAGCAGTTGCTCGAACATGGCGAGCCGTTGCGCGCCGCGCTCGAAGCCGGGTACACACGCTTTCGACCGGTGCTGATGACCGCATTGGCGATGGTGATCGGCATGGTGCCGATGGCACTGGGCCTGGGTGAGGGCGGTGAGCAGAATGCGCCGCTGGGCCGCGCAGTCATCGGGGGGCTGCTGATAGGCACAGGCGCTACGTTGTTTTTTGTACCGGTAGTATTTTCGATGATCTATCAGCGGTTGGCAGCACGCCGGCTACGCATGATCGGGCAGATCGTGCCCCCGCAGCATTAAGAGGTATTTCGGAACGTTATGGATTCGATACATCCCACCCCCTCGCCCGCGATGTCGCGACGACGCAAGATCTGGATCGCGGTTGCCGTACTCGTGGTACTGGCGCTCGCCGTGCAGGGCATCGTTGCGCGGCACTTGACGCACTCGGCGCTGGAGCGCGACGCCGCGGTTTCCAGTGTGCAGACGGTTTCGGTGATCACGCCGATGCTCGCGGCAGCTTCGCAGGACTTGGTGCTGCCGGCCGATATGCGAGCCTACGCCGACGCGCCGATCTTCGCGCGCGTGAGTGGCTATTTGACCAAGTGGTATGTCGATATCGGCGGTCATGTGAAAAAGGGCCAGTTATTGGCCGAGGTCGATACGCCTGAAGTCCACGATCAGTTGCGCCAAGCCCATGCTGATGAGCAGACCGCGCAGGCCAATTATCTGCTGGCCAAAAGCACCGCCGATCGCTGGGATCAGATGCTGAAAAGCCACTCGGTCTCCCAACAGGAAGCCGAGGAAAAAGACAGCGACATGCAGGCCAAGCAATCGGCCCTTAACAGCGCGCGCGCCAATGCTTCGCGGCTCACGCAGCTGACTTCGTTCGGTAATCTCTATGCGCCGTTCGACGGTGTGGTGACGGCTCGCAATACCGACGTAGGACAATTGATCGATGCTGGCAGCGCATCAGCGGGCCGGGAGCTGTTCCATATTCAGGATGCGACCACGTTGCGTGTTTATGCGAATGTGCCGCAGGCCTACGCATCGCAAGTCAAGATCGGCCAGACGGCTGAGTTGATTCTTAACGAACAGGCGGGGCGCCCCGTCACCGGGGTCGTGGTGCGTACGGCCGGTGCGGTCGATCCGGTCGCGCGGACTCTGCTGGTCGAAGTCGAAGTGAAGAATCCGACGGGTGAACTGCTACCCGGTTCTTATGCGCAGATTCGTTTTCGCCTCACGAGTGGCCAGGCAGGCTTGCTGTTGCCAGGCAACGCGTTGCTGTTTAGACCGGGCGGCGTGCGTGTCGCAGTGGTCGACGCGCAGCAACACGTCAAGCTGGTGCCAGTTAAGCTGGGAGTCGACTATGGCACGCGGGTAGCGATCGCCGCAGGCTTGAGCGGACAGGAGCGCGTGATAATCAATCCGCCCGATGCCATCGTCGATGGCGCGACCGTCAGGATCGTGGCGGCCCCAGGGCGGGCAGCGTCGGGCGTAACGGCGGCATCGGGTGCTGCAGGTGCGTCGGCCGCGACTGCCGAGCCCTCCGCGGTATTGGCCCCGGCCTCGGATGCACTGGCTACTTCGAGAGCGGCATCGGGAGCTGCATCATGAGACGAATGCGCCAGAAACGAACGTACAGCAGCGTGGCGAGCCGCGCCATTACGTTGAGTGCCGCGCTGGCATTGGCGGCGTGTTCCATGGGCCCCGATTATGTGCGCCCAACCGCGCCGGTCGCGGCGGCCTACAAGGAAGCGCTTCCTAGCCCCGCCACCAGCCTCGACACCTCGAACTGGAAGCCCGCACAACCTGGCACGGCCGCCGCACAACGCTGGTGGGAAGTCTACGGCGATCCGCGACTCAATGCGCTTGAAGTGCAGGTGGCCACCGCCAACCAGAACGTCGCCGCGGCGGCTGCGCGCTATCGTTCGGCGCAGGCCACCATCGCGCAATTCCGCTCGGCCTTGTTCCCGACGCTGTCGATCGACTCAGGCTTTACCCAGACCCATGCTTCGCAAAACATCCTGTTTAAATCGAGTGCCGGCGTTACGGTGCCCGACTATCTGGTCGGTGCGCAAGTGTCGTGGGAGCCGGATTTATGGGGCCGCATTTCGCGTTCGGTCGAAGGCGCCGAGGCTTCGGCCCAGGCGAGCGCCGCCGATCTACAGGGTGCCTTGCTCTCGATGCAGGCTGAGCTGGCCACCGATTATTTCCAGTTGCGCGGCATCAAGCAGGAGCAGCAACTGTTGGTCTCCACCGTACAGGCCTATCAGCGCGCGCTGACGCTGACGCAAAACCGCTACAACGGTGGCGTGGCGCCCGAATCGGATCTGACGCAGGCCGAGGCACAATTGCAAGAAACGCAGGCGCAGTTGCTCGATCTGGGCATCGTGCACGATCAGCTCGAGCATGCGATAGCGATTTTGATCGGACAAAGCCCATCGACGTTTACGCCGACGGCGGCACCCTTGGGTCAAGACGATCCCGCGCCGTCCGCGGCGCTCTCGGCTGTGCCACTGGGCGTGCCGTCCACGCTGCTTGAACGACGTCCCGATATCGCTGCGGCGGAACGCCGGGTGTCCGCGGCCAATGCGCAAGTGGGCGTGGCGACTGCGGCATTTTTCCCGAACCTGTTCATCACGCTGACCGGTGGGCTGGAGTCGACCAATTTCGGTCCGTTCCTGACTGCACCGAGCCGGTATTGGTCGCTGGGTCCGCAGTTGGCCGGCACGATACTCGATTTCGGCGGCCGCGCAGCGACGCGCAACCAGGCGCGTGCCGGCTACGATGAAAGTGTGGCGGACTATCGCGAGACGGTGCTGGGCGCATTCCAGCAAGTGGAAGATAACTTGGCCGCGCTGCGAATACTCGAAGCCGAGATGAAAGCCCAACAGGCTGCCGTGGTGGCGGCGCAGCGTTCGTTGAGCCTGCTGAGCAACCGCTACGAAAACGGCGCCATCACCTATTTGAATGTGGTGATCGCGCAGACCACGGCATTGTCCGACGAGCGCGCGGTGGTATCGCTGCAGCGCCGCAGGTTGGCGGCCAGTGTCGGGCTGATCAAAGCGCTCGGCGGTGGCTGGAGCGTCGCGGAACTCGAAGCGAAACCCACCAATCCGTAGCCTGTGCGGCAAGCTGTGCCCAGTGGTCGGCCGTGAAAATGAAGGCAACGAGCGAGCCGTCATGCCGCACGACTGCCGCGGGTTTGCTACAATGCCGACTTCTGAGGAGCGTTGCGACGGGTTTTTCCCGCCAGGCTCAGATCCTTGCTTCGGCGCCGACGATTTTCGGCTGCCGCATCAAACGGCGCTCACGTCTATTTTCTATTCTGCTTAGAAAGGAGGGCGTGATGAACGCCGCTGTTAACCAATCGAATACTCAAGCTAATCAAGCTAATTCTTCCAGCGACTACCTGGTTGCCGACATGTCGCTCGCCGGCTGGGGCCGCAAAGAAATCGCCATCGCCGAAACCGAAATGCCGGGCCTGGTTGCCATGCGCACCGAATACGGTGCAGCACAACCGCTCAAGGGTGCTCGCATCGCCGGTTCGCTGCACATGACCATCCAGACGGCCGTGCTGATCGAAACGCTCAAGGCGCTGGGCGCCGATGTGCGTTGGGCGTCGTGCAACATCTTCTCGACCCAGGATCACGCCGCGTCCGCGATTGCCGCGACCGGCACGCCGGTGTTCGCCTTCAAAGGCGAGAACCTCGACGAGTACTGGGAATTCACCCACCGCATTTTCCAGTGGGGCGAAGGCAAGAACGCCAACATGATTCTCGACGACGGCGGCGACGCCACGTTGCTGCTGCTGCTGGGCACGCGCGCCGAGAGCGACCGTTCGGTGATCGCCACCCCCAACAATGAAGAAGAAGTCTCGCTGTACAAGGCGATCGCGCGTTACCTGGCGATCGACCCGCATTGGTATTCGGTGCGCCTGAAAGAAATCAAGGGCGTCACGGAAGAAACCACGACGGGCGTGCACCGTCTGTATCAGATCGAAAAGGAAGGCAAACTGCCGTTCCCCGCGATCAACGTGAACGACTCGGTCACGAAGAGCAAGTTCGACAATCTGTATGGCTGCCGCGAATCGCTGGTCGACAGTATCAAGCGCGCGACCGACGTGATGGTTGCCGGCAAGGTGGCTGTGGTGGCCGGTTACGGCGACGTGGGCAAGGGCTCGGCGCAGTCGCTGCGTGGCTTGGGCGCGACCGTCTGGATTACCGAAATCGACCCGATCTGCGCGTTGCAGGCAGCGATGGAAGGTTATCGCGTCGTGACGATGGAATACGCTGCCGACAAGGCTGACATTTTCGTCTCGGCTACCGGCAACTTCCATGTGATCAACCATGAGCACATGAAGCGCATGCGCAACAACGCCATCGTGTGCAACATCGGTCACTTCGATTCGGAAATCGACGTCGCGTCGCTGCAGCAATACACCTGGGACAACATCAAGCCGCAGGTGGACCACATTGTGTTCCCGGACGGCAAGCGCATCATCCTGCTGGCGCAGGGTCGCCTGGTCAACCTGGGCTGCGGCACGGGCCACCCGTCGTTCGTGATGTCGAATTCGTTCACGAACCAGACGCTGGCGCAAATCGAGCTGTTCACCCGTCCTGATGCTTATCAGAACAAGGTTTACATTTTGCCCAAGCATCTTGACGAAAAGGTTGCGCGCCTCCATCTGGGTCGTATCGGTGCAGAACTTTCGACGTTGTCGGATGAACAGGCAAAATACATCAGCGTCGACAAGAACGGCCCGTACAAGCCGGATCACTATCGTTATTGATTAGCGCATTGGTTAGTGCTTCAGTTAGCGCCTCAGTTGCTCCTTAGTTGCCCATTAGCTAGCGCAATGAGCTTTGGAGCGCTCTGAAGCGAAGCAAACCCGGCAGGCTGTGAGCCTGCCGGGTTTGCTTTCCTCGGCCGAGATGACGCTGTAACGTCGGCGACGCAAGGCATGTGCACGCGATTGACGATCCGGTTCCCGTTTCCTTGGTTAGGAGGTTTTATGCAACTGTTACTGACCTGGTTGATCAATGCGCTCGCGCTGGTCATCATCACGCGTCTGATCCCCTCGATTCAAATCAGTGGGTTCGGTACCGCGATGATCGTGGCCGTAGTGCTGGGCCTGATCAATGCTTCGCTGCGGCCGATCCTGATCCTGCTGACCTTGCCGGTTACGTTGATCACGCTCGGGTTCTTCATCCTGGTCGTCAATGCGTTGATGTTCTGGCTATGCGCATCGCTATTGAAAGGCTTCGAGGTGTCGGGGTTTTGGTCGGCATTTTTTGGCTCCCTACTCTATAGCTGTGTGTCCTGGGTGCTGTCGGCCGTGATTTTCGGTCACCGGACCGCGTTCTGATCAGTTATCTATTCTCTATGCACGCCACTGAACTTTCCTTCGAGTTTTTCCCGCCCAAGACGGCCGAGGGGCTCGACAAGCTGCGCGCCGCGCGCGTAGAGCTATTGCCGCTGAACCCGAAGTTCGTGTCCGTCACGTTCGGCGCCGGCGGTTCGACCCAGCAGGGCACGCTCGATACGGTGCTCGCACTGGCCAGCGACGGTGCGCAGGCCGCGCCGCACTTGTCGTGCGTGGGTTCGTCGCGCACCAATATTCGCGAGATCCTGAATCAGTATCGGCACAATGGCATTCGCCATATCGTGGCCTTGCGGGGCGACTTGCCGTCGGGCATGGGCGAAATCGGCGAGTTTCGCTATGCGTCGGAGCTGGTCGAATTTATCCGCGCTGAAACCGGCGATTGGTTCAACATCGAAGTCGCGGCTTATCCGGAATATCACCCACAGTGCAAGTCGCCGCGGCACGACCTCGACAATTTCGCACGCAAGGTGAAAGCGGGCGCGGACTCGGCGATCACGCAATATTTCTTCAATGCCGATGCCTACTTTCGCTTCCTTGACGACATCCGCAAGCTAGGCGTCGATATTCCCGTCACACCCGGCATCATGCCGATCACCAACTTTACGCAACTGATGCGGTTTTCCGAAATGTGCGGTGCCGAGGTGCCGCGCTGGATTGCGCGCCGACTCGAGAGTTTCGGTGACGATCGCGAGTCGATCCGTGCGTTCGGGCTCGACGTCGTCACGGCGTTGTGCCAGCGCCTTATCGACGCCGGCGCGCCGGGCTTGCATTTTTATACGCTCAATAGCCCGACGGCCACTCGCGCGATCGGCGAGCGGTTGAATTTGCGGGAAAACTCGTAAATACGCTTATTTGCGAGCAAATTCTTAAAATCGGCCGCGCAGACGACTCGTAATGCGATACCGCGGTTTTTTACCACTTGTTGAAGCGAATATTCGCCAGTAGAGTGTGTCGGCCAGCGTCGGCATGGTCGACGTTTGAAACTGGAGAAAAAACGCATGAACCAACGTATTGAACGCGCGTTACGGCGTGCGGCAGTAGTAGGCACGCTGGCGGCTTCCGTCGCCGGTTGCGTGGCGGGGTTGTCGATGCTTACGTCGGCCAGCGCCAGCGCTGCCACCTTGCCCAACAAGACTCTCGTCTTTTGCTCCGAAGGCAGCCCGGCCGGGTTCGACCCTGCGCAGTACACCACCAGCGTCGAATTCACGGCATCCGGTCATTCGATCTTCGATCAACTGATCGAATTCGAGCGCGGCACGACCAAGATCGTGCCGGGGTTGGCCGAAAGCTGGGATATTTCGCCCGATGGCCTGCAGTACACGTTCCATTTGCGGCACGGCGTGAAATTCCACACCACCTCGTATTTCAAACCGACTCGCGAGTTCAATGCGGACGACGTGGTATTCAGCTTCGATCGCATGCTCAACCCGGATAACACCTTTCGCAAGGCCTATCCGGTAGCGTTCCCGTATTTCACCGATATGGGGCTGGATAAGAATATCGTCAAGATCGAGAAGCTCGATCCGTACACAGTGCGCTTCACGCTCAACGCGATCAACGCGCCGTTGCTGCAGGATTTGGCGATGCCGTTCGCTTCCGTGCAGTCGGCCGAATACGCGGACCAATTGCTTAAGGCTGGCCATGCATCGGATATCAACTTGCAGCCGATCGGCACTGGGCCCTTTATCTTCCGCAGCTACCAGAAGGACGCCACGATACGCTACGACGGCAACCCCGACTATTGGATGCCCGGCGCAGTCAAAGTCAGCAAGCTGATTTTCTCGATTACGCCCGACGCATCGGTGCGCTTGCAAAAGCTCAAGGAAAACGAGTGTCAGGTGATGTCTTACCCGAAGCCGGCGGACATCGCCCAAATCAAGGCCGACAGCAACCTGCAGTTGCCGAACCAGGTCGGGTTCAACCTCGGTTACGTCGCGTATAACACCACGCACAAGCCGCTCGATAACGTCGACGTGCGTCGCGCGCTCGATATGGCCATCAACAAGCCGGCGATTATCCAATCGGTCTATCAGGGCGCCGGTCAGGCAGCAGTCAATCCGATGCCGCCGACCCAGTGGTCATACGATAAAAACACCAAAGGTGCGCCTTACGACACCGCAAAAGCCAAAGCGCTGTTGACCAAGGCCGGTTTTCCGAACGGCTTTGAAATCACGCTATGGGCCATGCCGGTGCAGCGTCCGTATAACCCGAACGCGCGCTTGATGGCGGAAATGATCCAATCCGATTGGGCGAAGATCGGCGTGAAAGCCAATATCGTGACCTACGAATGGGGTGAGTACATCAAGCGCGCTCATGCGGGCGAACACGATGCAATGTTGATAGGCTGGACTGGCGATAACGGCGATCCGGACAACTGGCTCGGCGTGCTGCTCGGTTGCGACGCGGTCAAGGGCAGCAATTTCTCGAAGTTCTGCTACAAACCGTTCGACGACCTCGTCATGAAGGGACGCCAGACCACCGACATCGCGAAGCGGACCCAGTACTATATTGAGGCCCAACAGATTTTCGAGCAGCAATTGCCGTTCTCGCCAATCGCCCACTCGACTGTCTATCAGCCGATCGCAAAAAGCGTGACTGACTTCAAGATCGATCCGTTCGGCCCGACGATATTTACCGGGGTGGGCATGAAGTAAGGCCGCTTAGATGTTGCGATTTTTCCTGCGCCGTCTCGGGATGGTGGTGCCGACTTTTATCGGCATTACCGTCCTGGCGTTTGCGCTCATCCATCTGATCCCGGGCGACCCCATCGAAGTGATGATGGGGGAGCGCGCGGTCGATCCGCAGATGCATGCCGAAGCGCTACATCGTTTCGGTCTCGATTTGCCGCTACCGGTCCAATATCTGCATTACATCGAGCGTGCGGCTCATGGCGATCTGGGCGCGTCCATCGTCACTAATATCAGCGTGCTGAATGAGTTCTTCACACGCTTTCCGGCTACGGTCGAACTATCGTTATGCGCGCTGTTCTTTGCGCTCGTCATAGGCATTCCGGCGGGTGTCATCGCGGCGCTCAGGCGCGGCACGGCGGTTGACCACAGCGTGATGGGCGCCGCGTTGACCGGCTATTCGATGCCGATCTTCTGGTGGGGCTTGATACTCATCATGTTCTTTTCGGTGACGCTGGGCTGGACGCCGGTGTCGGGTCGCATCTCGGTCGAATACGATGTGCCGTTCGTGACCGGCTTTATGCTGATCGACTCATGGCTCGGTGGAGACCCCGGCGCGTTCTCGTCGGCCGTGAGCCATCTGATCTTGCCGTCCATCGTATTGGGCACCATACCGCTGGCCGTGATTGCCCGCATGACGCGCTCCTCGATGCTCGAAGTGCTGCGCGAAGATTACATACGCACTGCACGCGCCAAAGGGTTGAGCCCGGCGCGCGTGATCATCATGCACGCGCTGCGCAATGCGCTGATCCCCGTAGTGACGGTGATCGGCCTGCAAGTGGGTACCTTGCTGGCCGGCGCGGTGCTGACTGAGACCTTGTTCTCGTGGCCCGGCATCGGCAAATGGCTGATCGACGCGATTGCGCGCCGCGACTATCCCGTGGTGCAGGGCGGTATCTTGTTGATCGCCACGCTGGTGATTTTCGTCAACTTGCTGGTCGATCTGCTGTACGGCGTGCTCAATCCGCGCATCCGGCACGCCCGCTAACGAGAGCCCAGTCATGGAAGAGTTTCAGGTTTCATCGTCGCAACTGCCGGGCCACGCATCGTCCCAGGTGCCGTCGCACGTAAGCTCGCAGCCACCCTCGCAGGCGTCTTCGTTGGCTGCGGACGTGTCACAGTCGCAGCCATCCCTGTCGCCGAACCCCACGCCGCTGCCTCCGACCGGTGGGTTGCCGGCGGCGCGCGCGTTTTGGAAGCAGTTTTCGAAAAATCGTGGCGCGACGGTGGCGGCCGCATTGCTGGTGGTGCTGATATTGGTGGCGGTGTTCGCACCGTGGCTCGCGCCGCATAGCCCGATCGAGCAATACCGTGAGTTCGTCAAAATCCCGCCGGCTTGCTTCAGCGGCGGTTCCTGGCATTTCTTGCTCGGCACCGACGAAGCCGGCCGCGACATCCTTTCGCGGCTGATGTTCGGCGCGCGGCTGTCGCTATTTATCGGCCTGGTGTCGGTCGGTCTCGCGCTGATTCCCGGCATCGTGCTCGGATTGATCGCGGCATTTTTCAGTCGATGGTTCGACACCCCGATCATGCGTTTGATGGATGTGCTGCTGGCCTTGCCTTCGCTGCTGCTGGCCGTCGCCGTAGTGGCGGTGTTGGGGCCCGGCCTTGCCAACACCATGATGGCGATCGGGATTGTCGGACTGCCCGGGTACGTGCGTCTCACGCGCGCGGCAGCATTGGGCGAGCTGCAAAAAGAATACGTCACCGCCTCGCGTGTGGCGGGTGCCGGTTCCTTGCGCTTGATGTTCTCGCAGGTGCTGCCCAACTGCACCGCGCCGTTGATCGTGCAGGGCACGCTCGGTTTTTCGACCGCGATACTCGATGCCGCGGCGCTCGGCTT
>NZ_LMUX01000009.1:241268-529679 GCF_009765705.1 Burkholderia sp. L27(2015)
CTCGGTCTCGGCGTGCAGCCGCCCAGCGCCGAATGGGGTGCGATGCTGGCCTCGGCGCGCGACTACATCGACAACGCGTGGTGGATCGTGACCATGCCGGGCGTTGCGATCTTGGTGACCGTGTTGGCGATCAACCTGCTGGGGGACGGCTTGCGCGATGCGCTCGATCCCAAACTCAAACGGATGACGTAAATGAGCGCACTGTTAAGCATCAGCAATCTATCCGTCGAATTCGACGGCATGCCGGCCGTGAGCGGCGTCGACCTCGAGGTGGGGCAGGGCGAAATCGTCGGCGTGGTGGGGGAGTCCGGTTCCGGCAAAAGCGTCACGATGCTCGCACTGATGGGCCTGATCGATGCGCCCGGTGTGGTGCGCGCCGACCATGTCGACTTCAATGGTGTCGACATCCTGCGTGCCTCGCCGCGCGAGCGTCGCCGCATCATAGGCAAGGACATCGCGATGGTGTTTCAGGATGCGCTCAGCAGCCTGAACCCCAGCTATACGGTGGGCTACCAGATCGAGGAAGTGCTGCGCGAACACGAAAAGCTGCGCGGCGCGGTCTTGCATCGCCGCGCAATCGAGCTGCTCGAACAAGTGGGCATCCCGGACGCCGCGACGCGCAGCAAAGCCTATCCGCATCAGCTTTCGGGCGGCATGAACCAGCGCGTGATGATCGCGATGGCCGTGGCCTGCAACCCCAAGCTGCTGATCGCCGACGAGCCGACTACCGCGCTCGACGTCACCATCCAGGCGCAGATCATGACGCTGCTGGTGTCGCTGCAATGCGAGCGCGGCATGGGGCTGGTGCTGATCTCACACGACCTCGCGGTGGTTTCCGAGGTGGCTCAGCGCGTGTCGGTCATGTATGCCGGAGAGGTGATCGAAACCAACACCGTGCCCGAGATCTTCACCGAGCCTCGCCACCCTTACACCGAAGCGCTGCTCGCAGCCATTCCCGAACATAACCGGGGCGCGGCCCGGCTTAGCGCGCTGCGCGGCATGGTGCCCGGGCGCGACGACCGACCGCCAGGCTGCCTGTTTGCGCCGCGCTGTCGTTATGTCGAGGACGCGTGCAACGCGCAGCATCCGCTGCTCAGGACCTTGAATTCCGGCGTCGACGTCCGCTGCATCAAGCCGCGCGGTGGCGAACCCGTACGCGGTGCCAGCTCGGGAGGGAAGCCATGACTACGCTGCAGGCTCATGCCGACGGCACGCCTATCGCGACGACCGCCGATGTGGCGGCTGGCGCAACGGGTGATAGTGCCGCTCATGTCGGCGCAGACACCCAGGGCGGAACCGCCCACGGTGTTACGAGCACGCACGAAATCGTGCTGGTGGCCGATCGACTGACCAAGCACTATCCGGTCAGCCGTGGCTGGTTCCGTCACGGGTTGGTCAAAGCGCTCAACGGCGTGTCATTTACGCTTGCGCGCGGGCGCACGCTGGCCGTGGTGGGCGAGTCGGGTTGCGGAAAATCGACGCTTGCGCGCCAGTTGACGATGATAGAAGCGCCCACCTCCGGCACGCTCTCGATCGATGGCCGCGATGTCGCGCTCGACGATCGCGCGCAGGCCGCCGCGTTGCGCAGGCAGGTGCAAATGGTGTTCCAGAATCCGTTCGCGTCGCTCAACCCGCGCAAGACTGTGGAACAGACGCTGGCCGAGCCGCTGGTGATCAACACCACGCTGGACGCGGCTGCGCGCAGCGCACGGGTGGCCGACATGCTACGCACGGTGGGCTTGCGGCCCGAGCATATCAAACGCTATCCGCACATGTTCTCGGGCGGCCAGCGGCAACGCGTCGCGATTGCGCGCGCGATGATCCTGGAGCCGCGCATCGTGGTCGCGGACGAGCCGGTCTCGGCGCTGGACGTGTCGATCCAGGCGCAGATCCTGAACCTGTTCATGGATTTGCAGGAACAGTTCGGGACCAGCTATGTGTTCATTTCGCATAACTTGTCGGTGGTCGAACACGTCGCACATGACGTTATGGTGATGTACCTGGGCGGCGTGGTCGAATTGGGCCCGAAACGCACGATTTTTGATAAACCGTTGCATCCGTACACACGTTCGTTGATGTCGGCAACGCCATCACTTGACGCAACGCGCCGACAAGTCAAAGTCCAGTTGCAGGGCGAATTGCCCTCGCCGCTGAATCTGCCTTCGGGCTGCACCTTTCATCAACGCTGCCCTTACGCGAAAGCGCTATGCAGCGAGAGCGTGCCTCAGTTGAGATCGCTGGACGGACGTCTGGTGGCCTGTCACCGGATAGAGGAAATCGATTCGCTTTTGGTCTGATAATCGTATCACTTCTGTGTGATCTCTCGATCACCTATCACTCTTCAATGCGGCACTGCCCAAGCGACGGCTAGGCAGTGCTTAGTCGCTACGCTCCCTGGCACCGATCGCTAATCGTTTTGCTTTTCCCTATCCCCTGTCTGTTGTCGTCGTCCCATGCGTCGTTGTCTCATGCGTCGTTTCGCATGCAAGGCTTGTTGCGCGCAATTGGGCCGGCTCCTCTCGTGTGCCAGGCGAAGAACTCCGCTGGCGATCGATAGGTACGGCGGGTCCGGCGTGACGGTCGGTGGCATCGAGGTACGCGATATTTCTTGGATGGTGCCGCAGCTTGGCTGTTCCTCTGCCGATGCTGTGGCACACCTGCAAATAGGAGCGAAGATGCGAAAACAGTCAAGCGAGCGACAACCGTGCAATCTAGGGCCAAGCCAATCTGCCGAACGACGTACCCACCGGGCCAACTCCATTGACCTAGCACGTGACCCCGATAGCACGCTGATCGATTGGATCGACGAGCAAGGTAGGCGTCAACCGGAGGAGGCGGCGCTGATCGGCGCAGGGGACTCGTTGAGCTATGCAGCGCTGGCAGCGCGCACGACGCAACTGGCGGCGACACTACTGGCCGCCGGTGTCGCTCGGCAAGACCGTGTCGGCGTGCTGCTCGAGCCCGGCGCAGATTTGGTGGCGAGTCTGCTCGCCATCATGCGCATCGGTGCGATCTATGTGCCCCTGCATCTGGAATGGCCGCGCAGCCGGCTATCTGACATCGCCGCGCAGGTCGGCTTCAAGACGGTACTTACGAGCACTGAGCTGGCCGCCCCCGCTGCTGCGTTGTGCCCGCAGTTCCTGGTGCTTGAGCACATCGGCGGGGTTTCGCCTCCTGTGCATGACGCGATCGACAGCCGCGCGCGCCCGGATGACATCGCCTACATCTTGTTCACGTCGGGCACAACGGGCCAGCCCAAGGGCATACCGATCCAGCATCGCGGCCTGCTCAATTTGATCGCTTCGACACAAGAGCGCTATCGCTTGTCGGCACAGGACCGGGTCCTGTTCTGGACCGCCAGCTCGTTCGATGTATCGCTGCTCGATATATGTTGGCCGCTGGCCTGCGGCGCGCACGTTGTGTTGTGGCCGCCTGCCGCGGCAAAACAGCCCGATACGGCGATCGACGTGATCGACGCCTACGGCGTGACCGTTTTTCAGACCGTCCCGGTCATGCTCGACGCGATGTGCGACGCGCGCCGGCGCAAGCCCCTGGACCGGAGCCTGCTCAGGTTGATCATTTGCGGCGCGGCTGTGTTGCGCCGCGCCGTGCGGGACCGTGCGCTCGCCGCCTTCGGATGCCGGCTGGCCAACCACTACGGCCCCACCGAAGTGGCAGTCGATGCGCTGTGGTTCGACTGTGCTGAGTCGTTTGAGGGCGAAATGGTGCCGATCGGCAAGCCCTTATCCAACGTCCATGTATTTGTGCTCGACCCGGATGACGAGCCCCTGCCGATCGGCGTAACCGGCAGTATCTGCATCGCCTCACCCGGTCTCAGTCCGGGTTATTGGGGTGCGCCCGAGCTCACCGAGGCAGCCTTCTTCCGCAAGGTTTTTGCACCGGACTGCGCGCCGCTGCGCTTATACCGCACGGGCGACTTCGGTAAGCTCGACGCGGATGGCGTAATGCATTTTGCGGGCCGTGAGGACAATCAGGTGAAGTTGCACGGCAATCGCATCGAGCTGGGCGATATCGAAAGTGCGCTATTGCGGCACCCGGCCGTGGCGCAAGCCGCGGTGCTGCTGCAGCCGCAAGCGGGCGGCGAAGGCAGCCTCAAAGCGGTGGTCGAATTGCGCGATCGCGCGGTCAATCGCTTCGAGGTGCGCGACAAGGTCTATCGACAGTGGACTTTGGCGCAGCAGCCCTGGCTGCGCCAGCACATGAACTTGATTCACCACGACACGTGGCCCAGCTGTTTCGAGGGTGGTGTCGCCGCAGCCCGATACTGGGAAAAAGTGTATGCGCAATTTCCTGCCTATCAGTATTGCCTGCTCGACTCGACGGACAACGTTGCGTGCGTGGGCAATGGCGTGCCCTTGTTCTGGGACGGCCGAAGCGCGACCGTGCCCGCGGGCTGGGATGCGGGTGTCGAGCTGGCGTTCCGCCAGCTCGCTGCCGGGATCGCACCGAATACCGTTTTGGCTCTCGCGGGGATCGTCGCCGGCCCTTACCAGGGGAGTGGGCTGAGCAACACGCTCGTCGAAAGTTTCAGGGCGCTGGCCAAGATGCATGGATTCGATCAGTTCCTCGGGCCGGTACGGCCCGTGGGCATGTCCGAACAATCCGACATGGACGTGCATGCTTGGGCCCAGGCACGCGATGAGCGTGGCGAACCGCTGGATTTCTGGCTGCGCGTGAATCAACGGCTAGGCGCCAGGATCCTCGGCGTGGCGGACCACTCGCAATTGGTGCAAGGAACGCTGAAGCAATGGCGGCGCTGGACCGGTGTCAGCTTTGCTGCATCGGGATCGTATGCGCTGCCCGGCATGCTGCAACCGGTCGAGGTCGACCTGGCGGGTGATTGCGCGCGCTATTACGATCCGTCGATCTGGGTTGGTCACTACGGATTGCTCGACGCGAGCTGCGGCATCGACCGCCACTACGGAGTCGACGATCTGCGCGAACATTTGAGCGCTTGCTTGCCGGCCTATATGTTGCCGGACGAATTGGCTATCGTTTCAGCGCTACCGCTCAACGAAAACGGCAAGGTCGACTTTGCGCAACTCGGGCGCCGCGCACTCGCTGACGTGGCGTGCGGTGCGAAGGCATGCGATCCGGCACAAATGCAATTGGTCGATATCTGGGAGAAGACCTTGCAGCAGAGCGGGATCGGCATAGACGACGATTTTTTCCTGCTCGGCGGACACTCGTTGAAAGTGATCGAAATGCTGGCGCGAGTCGAGCAGTGCTTTGGCCGTAAGGTGCGGTTAAGGGATTTCTATCGTCAGCCCACGATTTATCACCTTGAACGGCTGATTGCCGCCTGCGAGCCGCAGGCGACACCACTTGTTTGAACCCGCCGAGCGTGTCGACCACACGCTGCAGACACAAATCGGTTATACGCGGCTGCGAGCAGACGCACTCAATAGACTGAATAGGAACGGCCTTATGAACTCAACCCCGTGGTTGGTACGCAGCGATTGCCCGGCGCCTCGCCTGCGGCTGTATTGCTTTTCTTACGCCGGCGGTAGTGCCGCCGATTTCATGCCATGGCAGTCGGCGTTGGCCCCCGACATTGAAGTCTGCGCGATTCAGTTGCCTGGACGAGGTGCGCGTCTGGACGAGCCAACGGTCGCATCGATGGCGCAACTGCTCGAGACCCTGGCGCCTGTGATTGCGCGCGATGGCGAGCAGCCGTTCGCGTTCTTCGGTCACAGCCTGGGTGCACTGGTCGCGTTCGAGGTGGCACGCTATGCCATGCATCGTTCGCTGCCGCAGCCTTCGCGCTTGCTTGTGTCGGGATGCGCGGCGCCGCAGCGTTACCACTCGCTCGAGCAATTGCATCGCCTCAGCGACGATGGGCTAGTCGATGCGCTGAGGCGTCTTAACGGCACGCCGGCTGAATTGCTAGAACACCGCGAACTAATGGAGCTGATACTACCGGCGCTGCGTGCCGACCTTACCTTGGCGGAAACCTATGCGTATCGTCCCGGCCCCAGTTTGCCGGTGCCGATCACCGTGCTGTCAGGCACACTCGATCTGCATACTCAGCTGGAACCTGTGGACGCATGGCATGAGCAAACATGTGTCGAGTGCCGTACTTACGCGTTCGAAGGCGATCATTTTTTTATCAAGGCGCATTTTCACGCGGTGATCGCATGTATCCACGCGGAGCTGACTGGCGCCCTCGCTGCGTCAAGCGCGGTTAAGCGCTAGCGCGTTGCCGGTCCGATCGAGCCGCATCGTGGCGAACCCTGATCAGCGCTTGGTGCTGTCGAGCGAGCGTATCGATATCTGGCTGCTCGAGGTTGACGACGTGCACGACACATCGTCATTGGACTCCTATCGGGCGCTGCTGGCGCCGCAGGAGCTTGCGCTGATGGGGCGCTTCAAGCTTGTCCAAGCGGGTCACCGCTATTTGCTTGCGCGTGCTTTGGTGCGCGTCGTGCTGTCACGCTACGCGCCGATACGCCCGCAGGACTGGCGGTTCGAGCACAATCGCTACGGACGTCCATTGATCGTGAACACGCACGACATCGCACGGCGCATTTCATTTAACGTGTCCCACACGGACGGGGTGATTATGTTGGGTGTGGTTGGCGACCGCGCCCTAGGCGTCGATGTGGAATACATGAAATGCCCGGCGCCCATAGAAATCGCAGAGCATTGTTTTTCATCGAAGGAAATTACGGCCTTGCATCGCTTGTCGCCCGCGCAGCAGCCCCGGCGGTCTTTTGAGTTATGGACTTTGAAGGAAAGTTATATCAAGGCCCGGGGGATGGGGCTGTCGATTGCGCCGGACCAGTTCAGCTTTGAATGGGACGCCGCGCAGGGCGTGACACTCGATGTTGGTATTGATGTCGACGCAACCGGGTTGCGGTGGGTATTCTGGCGCTTGCAGCCGTCCCCCGGTCACTTTGCAGCGGTCTGCACGGCCGTGGCGGCCGACACCGACACGGTGCCGACACTATGCGCACGCAGGATGGTCGGGCTAGCGCATGAATGCTTGAGGTATTGAGAGGCCATCTACCCGGGCAGCGTGGAAAAATTGGGCACTGAACGCAGAATTTGCACGATTTTTGAGAAACCGTTGCATCCTTACACACGTTCGTTGACGTTGGCAGCGCCGTCACTTGACGTGCCGCGCCGACAAGTCAAAATCCAGTTGCAGGGCGAATTGCCCTCGCCGCTGAATTTGCCTTCGGGCTGCACCTTTCATGAACGCTGCCCTTACGCGAAAGCGCTGTGTAGCGAAAGCGTGCCTTAGCTGAGATCGCTGGACGGACGTCTGGTGGCCTGTCACCGGATAGAGGAAATCGATGCCTAAACTTCAACGCGCGCTTGCCTGCCAAGGGTTGGCGGCCGGCCGCGTTGCGCGAGAGCACGGGCGACGTGCGCCGCGTGCGTCCGCGCGGATCAGGCGCTGGTGCGCGCCGCTTTGGTTGGCGCTTTGCCTCTCGATTCAGGGCGCGTATGCCGCGGCTCCGGCGCATCCGCCGTTGCCTCATCTGCCGTTTTATGTCGCTACGCGCGGCACGCAAACCATTTATTTGCTCGGTACCTTGCATGTTGGGGATCCTGCTGATTACCCGCCGTACCAGCCGTTTCGCACGCCTATCCTCGATGCTTTGACGGCGTCGTCGATACTTGCGCTCGAACTTTCGCCGGACGATATCGTGGCTTCCCAGGGGCGTGTTAATCAATACGGGGTGTGCCGTAGCGATTGCCTGCCCAAGATGTTGCCGCCGGCGCTTTGGGACAAGCTGGCGTATCGCTTGCGCGGCAATCCGGTTGCGTTGGATGAGATCAAGAAGATGCGGCCTTGGTTGGCGGCGTTGTTGATTGAAACTTTCAGTTCGCTTTCGGCTGGCCTGCAGACAGAGTACGGCACCGAGGCGCAACTGGAAAATATCTATCTGCGGGCGCCGTTGGTGGGTTTGGAGACGCTCGATCAGGAGATGCGCGCGTTCACCACGCTGACGCGCGCCGAGCAATGGGAGATGCTGGCGCAGGATCTGCGCCAGACGCCTGAGCAGGATGTGGCTGATGTGCGCACGCTGCATGCGCTTTGGCTGGCGGGTGACGCGGACAAGATCGCGGAGTGGCAGGCGAACAAGGAAGCGCAGTTGGCGTTTTCCCAGCCGCTATCCGATGCGATCGATAAGAAAATTCTGTATCGGCGTAACCGGCACTTCGTGGCGCGAATGATCGCGATTACGCCGGCGCAGCATCCGATATTTGTTGCGATCGGTGCGTTGCATTTGGGTGGGCCGCATGGGGTGTTGGCGATTTTGCGGCAGGATGGGTTTGCGGTGCGGCCTGGCTGAACGGTTTGCTCGGCAACTCCGTCATTGCTCAGTGAAATCCAGTTCGTCCGCAACAAAACCAGCCCGCTAACGTGAGCGGCGAAGCACAAGAGCGCCGCCATAGCCGATCAATGCAGTCCCACTCAGACGGTTGAACACCTTTCTTGCTCTCGCTTGCTTGAGCAACTGCCCCATACGTGCTGCGATAGAACCATAGATGTTTAAAGAAACAAACGATATCGACATAAATGTGAAAACGAGCACGGATATATCGGCCAAAGAAGGATCCATTTTTGGAACAAACAGCGGGAGTACTGTTCCGAAGAACAAAAGCGGTTTGGGATTTGTTATCGCGTTGGTGAATGCAAGACGAAATGCGTGAGTGGGAACAATCTCGCGGTAACCCTTCTCCTCGCTTTTGTCATCAACCCAAAGTTTTATACCCAGCCATATCAAGTAGCCGCCGCCGACCAAACGCAAAACCTGCATGGCCATCGCGGATTTGACGATGAATTGGCTGAGCCCGGCGGTTACAAGTAACCCGATGATACCCAGCGCCAGGACGTTACCGACAGCAAACGAAACGATCGGACCCCGCCCCAACCGAGCACCGGTATTCATAATGAGTAGGTTTGTTGGCCCGGGCGTTACGATATTCAACGCCGCGACGGCGGAAAATGCGGTCCAATGTTCAAAGGTCACCCTTTTCTCCTGAGGTTGGAAGCCGTGGGGCACCAACGTATTACGCGCAAACGCGAACGCTAATTGACTTGAATACAGTACCGTAGATCGTGAATAGAACGACTACAAGGCAGCCAAGCGCTGAAGGAACGGACCATGCGATGCGATCATCGAAACCTTGAACAAGGTAGGTAAGCACCGGTCCTAACGAAAGAAGCACTGAGACGGCAAAGGGAGTAGAAAGCAAAATTCCGCGCTGCAGAAGCCAGAGAGGCAGCGCGACACCAAAGATCATGGCAATGGCCATGTGATTCGCTTGGTCAAGCGACGCCAAAGACAGACCAGGCCCGCTCATCGCGAGAATCGCTGCGATCGGTATCAGAAGGTGAAAGCGATGCGACATGATGCGTGTCGCGTTCCAGCCTTTGTCTCCAAGCTGCTTAGTCGCAATGACGGTCATGGCTTGAGAGATGCCGCCAACTATTGCTGCGATCAGTCCGACAAGGGACTCGTACGGGTTCGTCGTCTTGATGCCCGATAAACCGGCCATTGATGCCCAGACCAACACGGCGGTACCGAGAAGAGTTCCCGCGGCTGCTACGTAGGCATGGCTGGGCAACTTTTGTTGTCGGACCACGCGCTCCAATACGATGACGCTTAGCGGTCCGAAGCCGCACACAATTGCCGTGACAATCGCGGGTTCAATGTATCGCAGGGCAATGAAATAGCCGATCCAGCTCAATGCGGTCATCGCGTTCATTGTAAAGAGCGCACCAGCATCGGCACGCTTGATGGTCAAAGCGCCAGTACCCATCGTGAAAATCAGGCGAGCCATGAACACAATACTGGTCGCGAGGAAACCCCAGAAAAGAAAGGTGTATGGGTGCAGACTTTGCAACAATCTGCCGGAGAACACTGCGTTCGCATTCGCCATGAGAATAAAGGCGACGACGTACGCAGTTCCTGAACTGGGCGATGGGCCGACGAGCGTCCGATTGGTTGAACTACTTTCAAATACACTCATTTTGAGCCCGCAGGAAGATTAGCGATAGGATCGGACGAGCTTAGCCGGCTTGTATTATCGTGACCCGGTCGAAACGCATTAAAGATGTTGCGTCCACAGGCATTGACGAGAACGCCCAATATGATGAAAATTGCGGCAAAAATTTTTAGTAATCCTACTGGTTCGTTAAATATTAAATGTGAAAATAGAATGCTGAAAACTGGAACCAAAAGATAAGTCGGCGCAGATACGGAGAGGGCATACTTGCTTAGAAGCATGGTCCAAATGCCATACGCAAAGAGCGTCGCGACGTAGGCTATAAATAGCAGCGTGGCGATGGACAACGGATGCAGATTTTCAGCGATTCCTTCGAGGGGACTCTTGTCAAAAATAACGAAGCGAATCGCGAACATGGTCAATGCCGAGGCGGGGGCAGACCAGATAATGAACAAGAAAGGCTGATCGGTTCCCGACTTTTTGATCGCAGTGTTAGCAACCACCCAAAGCGCGGTGCCTAACAGCGCGAAAGCCATCCCGCGCGGCGTGACACTTCCATCCGTGACAGCAGCGATCAGTCCTAATCCGACCAGCGCCAGCAAAAAACCTGATGCGTTGAATATGGTGATCCTTTCTTTGAACAGAAAAAGCCCGACAATAACAGTCATAAATGCGCCCAACTGCAAAACAAGCGCAGAAACGCCCGCCGACAGACCTGCGTGCATTCCAAGTAAAACAGACCACAAACCCAGGCTCATGGAAACGCCATAGAGCGCAACGTATTTGAACGAGCAAACGGGCTTCTTCGCAAAAAAAATCGCGGGAAAAGCGCAGAGGGAAAATCGTAATCCCGCCAAAAGGAGAGGGTCAAAAGAGCTCAGGCCCATCTTGATCGCGGAGTAATTAAGGCCAAATATGCCGGTAATTAAGAGTGCAACTAGTACGTGACTAATTCTCATGCAGTCCTAACTATTCAACGTTCAACGAAGCTACCAACTTTGGATCAAATATGCCTTGCGGGAGCACGTGGATCAATCCCATCTCGGTTGCTTTATCCCTCAGCTCAGCGGTTGTGCTGACCTCAAATTTCTCACGTAGGGCTGTCATATGTTTGAACACGGTACGAGGAGTGATATCAAGCAGGTTTGCGATAATCTTCGTTCGTTTGACTCTCAACGAATAAAACAATACTTCATGCTCACGCTTACTAATATCAACTCCAATGTGGTCCGTTCCTATGAGGTAGGTACCATTATCGAGCAGTAGTTTACCGTTCGTGGCAATAGGGATCTTTTGTAGAAAACTTCCCAATTTGAAAGTGGCCTCGGAAGTCACGTCCTCGCCAGTAACGAGTATTCCGTCAATATCGCCACGCTGATTCTGAAGAGGAGTTTTGCGAAACTTATAGGCTTTAAATTTCCCCTGTGCATCGGGATGGATTCCAAGCAGACTAAGGGGTTTTCTGGATTTTATGACCTTGTTATCTTGCTCATGAACCAGGGCCGCGCATTCGGAGGATCGCGCCGGCATGTCATAAGCGGTTCGACCTATGACATCAAACGGATGTTTCAATTCAACTATTTTTGCGTACTCGGCATTCGCGTAGGTAAATATCGAATTAACGTCTTTATATGCAGAAGAGCAAGGTAAATTATCAATCAAATTTTTGAGTATCAACGCATCTATCATTTTTTCCACCGATTATTGAACTGATGAAATTGAGAATTCAATCTCCTTTATGCAAATGATCTCGGCAAGAACGAAGTTCTCAACGGGTTTTAGCGCGGCCGGGAGATCGCGAGATCTTGACACAGAGATGCCGCATATATTGAGACAGGTCGCATCTCCGGTATAGGTGTCGAAAATCATGCCAAAAACGACACTTATAGGCGCGTTGCGCAATTAATAAACTGGACCAAGAAGTCGCTGCTGACGTCTCGGTGGACGCGACCGCTATCAACCAACCATGCAGGAACAGCAGAGGGGAGAGATGATGAACGACGAAGGGAATAAGCCGGTTCATGAACGCCTTACGGAAGAACTCATTGAGCGTTTGCGCCAAGGCGTCACCCCTTGGCGGAGGACGCGGCAATCGAGCGATCTTGGCGCGTTCATTTCGATGGATTCCGCCGCGGACAAACGATTTGGGAGCGCTGCCGAAGGGCAGCGCTCGGCAGAGGAACAGATACACGAGCAGCGCGTGCACGGCTGGACCGGCTTGATGAAAATCAAGGGCGCCGTCAAACGCGACGGGGTAGTCCGATGGGCAGAGGATATGGGCGTCGAGCCAGACTTTTATCGCATGTACGCACAGACAAAGGACAACACCTTTGAGTGGCTCTGCGACTACCCAACCGAGCAACTGGCCAAGAACATGGCCGCCCGTCTGGCCGGGATCTTTTCGATGATGAACAGCGAGGATACTCGCCGGTTGTTTACGAGCGGGGCTCGCAAAGGAACCCCGATGAGCTCAGATACGTCAGCTAATAGTGCCGCCCGTTTCCTTCACGTCATGTTCGACCGCCAGCGCCGTCTGCACCGCGATCCGTAACCCTTGAATCACGCTAGCCAGTGCAAGGCTCGGTTGCCCCGGGTGCGCCGCAGCCTGTTCCGGCAAATAAGGAATATGAATAAAGCCGCCCCGCACTCGCGGCGCATGCGAAGCCAGATAATGCTGCAAGCCATAGAACACATGATTGCAAACAAAGGTGCCAGCCGTTTGCGACACCGATGCCGGTACGCCCGCCGCGCGCAACGCCTGCACGATGGACTTGATCGGCAACGTCGAAAAGTACGCCGCTGGTCCCGCGTCGACAACCGGCGCATCGATAGGCTGACGCTGCGCGTTATCAGGAATACGTGCATCGTCGACATTGATCGCGATCCGCTCGATCGATAAATCGGCCCGACCACCCGCTTGCCCAACAGCGATCACCAACTGCGGTTTAAGACTGCCCACCAGCTCACCCAGTACCTCGTTAGCCGCCCCAAACACACAGGGCAACTGCCGGGCCAGCAATCGCGCCGGCCCGTTAGGTGTATCAAGTTCCACCCCATCGAGCGCACGCACCGCCTCCCACGAAGGATTGACCGCTTCCTTGTCGAACGGCTCGAAGCCGGTCAACAAAACCGTGGTCATGCGATTCGAGGCGTGGGCGGGCGATACGTTCGACATGGTGTCGTTCCTTACATGAATGCGTACAACAAAACGATATTGGCAACCAAGATACCCAACGCGGTAGGCACCTGCACCTTGATCACCGCGTTCTTATCCGGCAGTTCAAGCAGCGCCGCCGGAATGATATTGAAGTTGGCCGCCATCGGCGTGAGCAGCGTGCCGCAATAACCGGAGAACATGCCGATCGCCACCATGATGGCCGGGTTGGCATGATGCACACCCACCAAGATAGGTACGCCGACACCGCCCGTCATCACCGGGAACGCGGCAAAGCCGTTGCCCATGATCACGGTGAAGAGCGCCATACCCACGCAATACACGATCACGGCTACCAAACGCGTGTCCATGTTGATCGTCGTCGTCACGATTTGCGCCACAGCCTTGCCCACACCCGCATCGGAAAACACCAGGCCGAGCATCCCCAGCATTTGCGGCAATACCACGGCCCAGCCGAGCGCTTCGATCAGGCGGCGCGATTCCTTCGTCGCTTGAACGGGCGAGTCGCGCGTGATCAAGCAAGCCAGTACCACCGCCACCACGCAGCCAACACCGAACGCAACCAAGGTCACGTTTTTCGGATCGAGCAGCGGCGTACCACCGATGATCAGGTGACTGGCCAACAAGGTGCCGATCACGGTCACAACCGGAATCGTCAGCGCTGGAACAAACAAGCGATTGCCCAGCCGAGCGGCACTGGCCTTGCGGGTTTCATCGGAAAGCGTCTTGGCCTTGGCCGCCAACACCCCACCGAAACCGGCGATCACCGCCATCACGATCACGAGCGCACCGACCAACGCCGGCGGCAGGATATCCCCGATCAAAAAGATGATCGCGTAAATAAACCAGAAGCCGCCGGATAACAAACGTTTCGGATGACTCGAATCCGTCAGGATCATGCCCGACGTAATCAGCAGGATGATGCCGACCAGCCAGTAAAGATAAGTGATGGACAAGATCATGCCTGCTCTCCGGTGGTCGTAGCGCTTTCAGCACTTGCAGCGTTGGTCTTCACGGGATGACCGAGTTCGCGGTCGAGCTTTTTGTCGAGCAGGTACAGGCGCACCGAGTGGATCACGAACGCGCAGATCGCTGTCGGGATGCCCCAGACCGCCACGTGCAGCGGTGCCACATCGATGCCGGCTTCGTGCAGGAAGGTCGTCATCAGCACAATGGCGCCGAAGGCGACGAAAATATCTTCGCCGAAGAACAGCCCAACGTTATCGGTAGCGGCCGAAAAAGCGCGCAGCTTGTAGCGGACTGCGTCGCTGATCTTGCCGTAGCGTTTCTCAGCGGCACCCTCGGCCATCGGTGCCAACAGCGGACGCACCATTTGCGGATGACCGCCCAGCCCGGTCAGTCCGACCGCCGCCGTGAGCTCGCGCAGCAACAGATAGACAATCAGCAAACGCCCGACCGTCGCGGACTGGATCTTGCTGATCCACGCCTGGGCATGCTCGCGCAAACCGTGCCGTTCGAGTAAGCCGATCACCGCCAGCGGCAGCAGCAGAATCAACGGCAGGTTACGGGTTTTGACAAAGCCCGTGCCGATCGAAGCCAGTACTTTTTCGATCGGGAAATGGGCCGCGTAGCTGGTCACGACCGCGGCTGCCGCCACCACCAGCATGGGATTGAAGCGCAACAAAAAGCCCGCAATGATGACGGCTACGCCAATCAGCGGCCATAGACTTACCGTGGTTTGCATCGGGATTACCTCCAACTTCTCTGGTCGTTGTGTTTTAGATATATCTGCGAGGTGAGTCTTCCTTCGGGCACTGCTTGCAAAACGTGGCACTCGATGCCAACCACGCTTTGCAAATTCAACGAATCCAGCCGACTGCGGGCCAGGCTCTGAATCGGGGGTTAATGCATTTGCGCGGCTCGGGCTGCGCTAGCTGCCGTGGCGGCAGCTGCCGCGGTTGGGCGCACAGCGATCGATTCGGCGGCAAGCCGCTCGCGGATCTTGCGCGCAAACGCGAGCGCGTGGGCGCCGTCGCCATGCAGGCAGATGGTTTGCGCATTCAGCGGCACGATGCTGCCGTCGATCGCCTGCACGCGCTTCTCGCGGATCATGCCCAAGGTGCGCGTCATCACGGCGTCTTCATCGTCGAGCAACGCGCCGGGCTGGCTACGCGGCACCAGTGCGCCATCGGGCATATAGCCGCGATCGGCAAACACTTCCTCGGCGTACGGCACGCCCGCGCGGCGCGCCGCTTCGACGAGCTGGCTGTTGGCCAGCGCGAAAATCACCACACTGGGATCGAACGCGTGGACGGCGGCGACGATCGCCTCGGCCAGCGGCAAGTCGCGCGCTGCCTGGTTATAGAGCGCGCCGTGCGGCTTGACGTGCACGATGCGCCCGCCCTCGGCACGCGCGATCGCGTCGAGCGCGCCGAGTTGATACAACACGCCCGCGTAGACTTCGGCGAACGGCAACGTCATCTCCGAACGGCCGAAGTTGGCGCGGTCGTTAAAGCTCGGATGTGCGCCGATCGCCACGCCTTTTTGCAGCGCCCAACGTACGCAATCGCGCATCTGCGTCGGTCCACCCGCGTGCCAGCCGCAGGCGATATTGGCGGAACTGACCAAATCAAGCAGCGCTTCGTCGTTGCCACAGTCTTCGCCGAGATCGGCATTCAGATCTATTTGCATTGCAATATCCTTTATCAACAGGGTTACCCGTAGCCGGCGTCAGCCCTCGCGCTCGGTCTACGTAATTCTTTTACGTAATGCTCTTATGCAATTCTTTTGCGTGCCTCGCGGGCTCTATGTTCTGGCTAAACGTTCCCGGCGCATTTGCAGCGCCAACTCGATCTGTTTGAAGTAATGCCCGATGTCGCGCAAGGCCTGGTCGGCGTGCTCCTGCGTGCTCGGGATGAAACGCATCGTCGAATTCAAGCGTGCTTGCGCGAGCCGCCACAAGTCGGCGCTGAACACCGAGCCGATCTTCGGATAGCCGCCGGAGGTCTGCGCATCGCCCATCAACACGATGGGCTGGCCGTTCGGCGGGACCTGGATGGTGCCGGGCAATACCGCGTGCGACAGCAGGCCGGCGTCGGTCGTACGCGCCAACGCCGGGCCTGACAAGCGGTAACCCATGCGGTTGCTGTTCGGCGTGATCGACCAGTGCATGCCCCAGAACGCCTTTTGCGATTCGGTCTTGAAGGTGTGGTATTCGGGGCCGGCCAACACGCGCACGAGCGTATCGGGTGTGCCCTGCGCAAGGGTGTCTTTGCCGGCGTCGAGCTGCGCGAAATCGCACCAGCTTGGTGGCTTGACGCCGAAGGCTGCGCTTTGGGTCCCAAGCGTCGCGCTGTCGCAATGTTTGATGGTGCCGACCGGCAAGCGATCGCCGTCGCGCAGCGACCGGCCACCAAGCCCGCCGAAGCCGGCCTTCAGATCGGTGCTGCGCGAACCGAGCGTGGGCAGTACATCGATGCCACCGGCGATGGCGAGGTAGGCGCGCATGCCACGGCGCGGCGCGCGCAGCGTGAGCACCTGCCCGGCCTGCACAGGCACGCTCCACCAGGCATGCACGGGGGCGTCGTCGAGCGTCGCCGCGAAATCGGCACCGGTCAGCGCGATGCGGGTGTCACGGGTAAAACGCAATACGGTCGGACCGATGGTGATCTCGATGCCGGCCGCCTCGCGCGGGTTACCGGCCAGCCGGTTCGCCACACCCATGGCCAAGGTGTCGAGCGCGCCGCTTTGGCACACGCCGAGATGACGAAAACCGCGACGCCCCAGATCCTGCACCGAGGTGAGCGTGCCTGCCCGCAGAACTTCGATCATGCGAGTACCCCGGCAACGGTGAATTTCACGCGGTCGCCCGGTGCGAACAAGGTCGGCGGATTGCGCGTGGAGTCGAAGAGCGCCAAATCCGTGCGCCCGATCAATTGCCAGCCTCCCGGCGATACGGCCGGGTAAATGCCAGTCTGTTCGCCGCCGATGCCCACCGAGCCAGCCGGTACCGCCAAGCGGGGTTCGGCGCGGCGCGGCATTTCCAGCGCCGGATCGAGGCCGCCCAGGTAGGCAAAACCGGGTTGGAACCCAAGGAAGAACACCACGTATTGCGCCGCCGTATGGCGCTCTATCACTTCGTGCGCGGGCAGGCCGGCATGACGGGCCAGCGCCTCCAGGTCGGGGCCCGCCTCACCGCCGTAATGCACGGGAATTTCCACCAGGCGCCCTTGTTCCTGCTCCACACCAGGCGCGAGCCAAGCCGCTTCGAGTTGGTTGCACAGCGCGTCGCGGTCGGCCGACAAGGGGTCGAACACCAGCGTCAAATTGTTCATGCCAGGGACGACTTCGATGATCTCGGGCCCCCAGGAGCGGGCGAGCCGAGCGACCTCCCACACGCGACGCTGGGTTGCCAGCGTCGCCGGCGGCGCGAATTCGCACAGCAACGCGCTATCTCCGAGCGGGACGATAGTGGGCTGGCAATGAATGTCGTTGAGCGTATTAATGGGGGCCGCCTGCGAGCAAAGAAGAAGAAAACGCCGCTGTACATTTTGGACTGAAGCACGTCGGCAATAATACATTATCAATAAAATATCGATAATTTATCAATAATAGTTTTCCCCAGTAGGTCGAAATCGCTACGGAAGTGTCGCCACGTGTATATTGGCTTATCGCGATCATTCGGCGCATTTGGGCGCTACTAGGCGCCCGGCCACCCCATTTAGCAACAGGCATGACTGGAAAATGACGACATCTGTCTCTAAAAGCCCTAGGAAAATCGTTTCGTCCGATCACCTTGTGTCGGAAAAAAGTGCGGAGCTGTCCGAGTTCGAATACGCGCTGATCATGGCCGGCAATGCATTCAATCGCTGGATGATGCGTTGCATGTCGGCGGCCGGGGCCAAGGACATGACCGCTGTCGAGGTCTCGCTGCTGCACCACATCAACCATCGCGACCGCAAGAAGAAGCTGGCTGATATCTGCTTTGTCCTCAATATCGAAGATACGCATGTGGCCACCTATGCCTTGAAGAAGCTGGTTGCGCGCGGCTATGTCGAAAGCGAAAAAATCGGCAAGGAAGTATTCTTTGTCGCAAGCCCTGCGGGCCGCGAGCTGTGCATGAAATATCGCGAAGTGCGGGAAAGCTGCCTGATCGAGGCGCTGGCCGACGCCGGCATGAGCAACGAGTCGATCGGCGAGGCGGCGCAACTGATGCGCAGTGCCTCCGGCTTATACGATACCGCGGCGCGGGCCGCCGCGTCGCTATAAAGATTAACCGCGTCGCGGTGGCCGCCAGTCGGTATCTATCTTAATAATACCTATACTAATACCGGCTCGCTGCTAATACCGGCCCACTTCGCTCACGATGGTGTCCAGCGGCACGTCGTGGGCTTCGAGCGGCAGCGCGGCCACCCGGCTCGCTTCGAAAGCGACGCCTGCGGTGTAGGGGCGTGGCGCAAGCGTTGCCAGCGTGCGGTCGTAAAAGCCGCCGCCGTAACCCAACCGGCGGCGGGTCGCGTCAAATCCCAGGCAAGGAATCAGTAACAGATCAGGCTGCACGGCGAGCGCCCGGGAGGGTATCGGGATTTGATACCGTCCTGCTTGCATGGGCGCGTCGGGCTGCCACGCATGAAATGCCAGCGGCGCGTTCGGCGCGCTGACCACGGGCAACGCGGCGGTACGACCGCCGGCGGCCTCGAGCCAGCGTGCCACGACGTCACGTAAATCGAATTCGCCCGCCATGGGCCAATAGAACGCCACACATTGCGGTGAACGTTCGCTCAGCAAAAGGGCCACGCGCTGCGCCAGCGCGAGATCGCGCGACGCGTTTGGCACTAGCGCGTTGCGAATCTCGAGCAGCTGTTTGCGCATTACGCTCTTGGCGGCTTTTAGCACGGCGCCGGCGTCCTCGGGTCCTTCCTGAGTCACTGTTTTTCACCTCTGTCAAAGACACCGCAAAAAGACATCACGACACCCGTGAGATCGCGCAGTTTCGGCCTCTTTCGGCCAATGTTGCATGCTATCCTTCACGCCATCGCAGCCTGATTTTCAACGATGCCCAAATTGCCCAAACGCCCTGAACACCGCTCCTCATTTCGCCTTCCACATCGCTTCGAACAACGTGCGGATCAAGTATATCGTGCGCTTGGTTTGACACTGGCACGCGCCGTGCCTCGCGCGCTCTCGAGCGTTGTGCCCCGTATGGCCAGCCTGGTGCTGGCGGGCAGCCTCGTGCTTAGCGCCTGCGCGGCGGGAGCTCAGCCGCCCATGGGACGCACGTCGTTTCAAAGCGCCGATCAGATCTTTCTTGCGCTGCGCGACGCTTCCCGCAATAACGATGCGGCGAACGCGGCCATTCTCGGTGCGCAACTCACCGACTATCCGGTGCCTTCGTACGTCGATTACTTCATGCTCAAGCCGCAGTTGTTCGACGGTTCCAATCACGCGCTCGCGGATGCGCCCGATGGCCCGGTGCTGGCATTCCTGCAGCGCTACGATGGCCTGGCGATTGCGGATCGTATGCGCAACGACTACCTGCTGGTGCTCGGCGCGCGTCACGACTGGAGCAATTTCGATGCGCAATATAGCCGCTTTGCGCTCAACGATGACACTCAGGTCAAATGCTACGCGCTGGAATCGCGCGCGGCCCGTGGCGAGAATGTTGGCGATGCGGCGCGCGCCTTGCTTGTCGACCCCAAAAACTATGGCGACGGTTGTGTCGACCTGATCAATTTCCTGGCGCAAAAGCAGCAACTGAGCAGCGACGACGTTTGGCAGCAGATCCGCATCGCTTACGAGCAAAACAACGTCAACACCGGCAACCGGATTGCCGATGCGTTGGGCGCGGATCGGCCCGATCCCACCGTTTTCGACCAAGTGGCGTCGGCGCCGCCGATCTACCTCGCGCGAGGGCCCGGGTCCGGCAAATGGGTGCAGCAATTGGGTGTGCTGGCGGTGATCCGTATGGCACGCAACGATCCGGCGCTGGCCGCGGCCACGTTTGCCCGCGTCTCGCCCTCGCTGAGCAATGAACATCGCGAGGAAGCATGGGGTTCCATCGCGTATCTGGCGGCGCTCAAGCGCATGCCCGATGCGCTCGACTGGTACCGCAACGCCAAGCACGCCAAGCTATCCACGCCCGCCTACGAATGGCGGGTGCGCACAGCATTGCTGGCCGGCGACTGGAAAATGGTGAAGAGCGCCGTGGACGATATGCCGACGGCACTGCGCAGCTTACCCGCCTGGACTTACTGGCATGCGCGCGCACTGCGCGAAACCGGACACGAGCAGGAAGCGCAGCAGGAATTCGCTCAGATCTCGTCGCAGTTCAATTTCTACGGCCAACTGGCGCTGGAGGAGCAGGGCCAGAAAATTTCCGTGCCGCCGAAGACCGTCGTGACTGACGCGGAAGTGGACGCCGTTTCCACGTTGCCGGGTTTTCAGTTGTCGCAGCGCTTCTACGCGATGAACCTGCGCTTCGAGGGCAATCGCGAATGGAACTGGACGCTGCGCAACATGACCGACCGCCAATTGCTGGCCAGCGCAGAATATGCACGCCGCATCCAGCTCTATGACCGCACCGTCAATACGGCCGACCGCACGCAGACCGAGCATGATTTTTCCTTGCGCTATCTCGCGCCGTTCCGCGATATCGTGCAGCGCGATGCCGCCAACACCGGGCTCGATGTCGAGTGGGCGTATGGGTTGATACGTCAGGAGTCGCGCTTTATCATCAATGCGCAGTCCGGCGTGGGTGCGACCGGCTTGATGCAGTTGATGCCGGGCACGGCCAAACTGGTGGCGAAGAAGATCGGGCTGGGCGCGCTCACGCCCGACCAGATGGCCAACCTCGATACCAACATCCTGCTGGGTACCAACTACCTGTCGGACATTTATTCACAGCTCGACGATTCGCCGGTGCTGGCCTCGGCCGGCTACAACGCGGGCCCGGGCCGCGCGCGGCAATGGCGCGATACCTTGACGCATCCGGTGGAAGGCGCGATATACGCTGAAACAATCCCGTTCAACGAGACGCGCGACTACGTGAAGAACGTCTTGTCTAACACCACGTACTACGCGGCTTTGTTCGAGGGCCGTCCGCAATCGCTCAAGGCCCGGCTGGGAATCATCACGCCCTGAGGCGTTATGCTTCCCGGTGAAGGCGGAACCTGTAACGGAGTGAACATGCGACATCAGACGATTGCAGTAATTGGTGGTTCCGGTTTTATCGGCAGCGAGCTGATCAACCGGCTCGTAGCCGACGGGCGGAACGTGCGGGTGGCGACACGTCGCCGGGAAAGCGCGAAGCGCCTGACGATTTATCCGGTCGATGTGCTTGAAGTGAATCTGTTCGATCCGGCCCAGCTCGATGTATTCCTGCGTGGCGCGGATGCCGTCATCAACCTCGTCGGCATTTTGCACAGCCGGCGTGGTGAGCCGTACGGGACGGATTTCGCGCGCATGCATGTGGAATTGCCCAAGAAAATCGCTTCCGCATGCGCGGCCGAGAATATACGCCGCGTGATCCATATCAGCGCGCTGGGCGCCGATCCGCAGGGCTCCAGCATGTATCTGCGCTCCAAAGGCGATGGCGAGCGCGCGCTACAGGCGGCGCGCGGTCTGGACACGACGATCTTCCGGCCATCGGTGGTATTTGGGCCAGGCGACGCGTTTCTCAACACGTTCGCGTCTTTGCAGCGCGCGTTTCCGGTCATTCCGTTGGCTTGTGCCAAAGCGCGCTTCCAGCCCGTGTATGTCGGCGATGTCGTCCAGGCGATTGTCAATGCGCTCGACAACGCTGAAACCTATGGCAAGACTTACGCGCTGGCCGGGCCGCGCGTCTACACGCTCTCGGAACTGGTGCGTTTTGCCGGGCAAGCGGTGGGGCGAGATCGCAGGATCTATGCGTTGCCTGGGTTCGTGGGACGCTTGCAGGCGCGGCTGTTTGAAATGCTGCCTGGGCCGCCAATGCTCACGCGCGACAATCTCGATTCGATGAAAACCGATAACGTCATGAGCGGGCCCATTGCGCCTGAACTGGGCATTACGCCGACCAGTCTCGAAGCCGTTGCGCCTGAATATCTATCAGGCCTGACGCTGCGAGAACGCATGAACATCTATCGATCCAACGCACACCGCTGATCATCATGAAACTTGTCATCGCAGATAAAAACTACTCGTCCTGGTCGATGCGTCCGTGGGTGCTGATGAAGCACTTCGGTATCGAATTCGAAGAGATCCTGGTCCGGCTGGCCGAGACCGACACAGACGCGAAGATACGCCAATTTTCGCCCTCCGGCAGGGTGCCGGCACTGCTGGACGAGCAGGGTCGGGCGGTGTGGGATTCGCTCGCGATTGCCGAGACGCTGGCCGAACGCCATCCCCAATTCGCTTTATGGCCGCGCGATGCGGCGGCGCGCGGCCATGCGCGCAGCGTTAGCGCTGAGATGCATTCGGGGTTTGGCGCGGTGCGCAACCATATGCCGATGAAGATACGCGCCCATTTGCCGGGCCAAGGCGCGGTGCCCGAAGCGCTCGCCGAGGTGGCACGCATCGACGCGCTGTGGAGCGAGTGCCTCGCGCAATACGGCGGACCTTTCCTGTTCGGCGAATTCACGATTGCCGATGCGATGTTTGCGCCGGTGGTGATGCGTTTCAATACCTACCAGCCTGCTGTGTCGGATGTTGCGCGCGGTTATATGGGGCGCGTGACGGCGTTGCCGGCGGTCGCGCGGTGGATCGCCGACGCGCATGCGGACCCGCGCATGATCGCCCGTTACGAAGGGCTGGCTGCTACGCCATGAAGTGCTGCGCATGAAAATCTACACCGTCGGCGGCGCGATTCGCGATGCTCTGTTGGGCTTGCCTGTGCAGGATCGCGACTATGTGGTGGTCGGCGCCACGCCTGAGCAGATGGTCGCGCAAGGCTTTCGGCCGGTCGGCAAAGACTTCCCGGTATTTCTTCATCCGAAGACGCAAGAGGAATACGCGCTGGCGCGCACCGAGCGTAAGACCGCGGCCGGTTATCACGGCTTCAAGTTTTACTATGCGCCCGATGTCACGCTCGAAGAAGATCTGGCGCGTCGCGACCTGAGCGTTAATGCGATGGCGCGAGAAGTTGCGCCGGACGGCGAGCTAGTGGGACCGATCATCGATCCGTACGGTGGCCGGGATGACTTGGCCGCGCGGGTGTTTCGCCATGTCGGCGAGGCTTTCGTCGAAGATCCGGTGCGGATTTTGCGGCTGGCGCGGTTTGCGGCGCGGTTCGATGATTTTACGGTTGCGCCGGAGACGAGCGCCTTGCTCGCGCGCATGGTTGCGGCGGGCGAAGCCGATGCGCTGGTGCCCGAGCGCGTTTGGCAGGAGCTCGCGCGTGGCTTGATGGAGCACAAGCCGTCACGCATGTTCGCGGTGTTGCGTGAATGTGGCGCGTTGGCGCGGATTCTTCCTGAGCTTGATTTGCTGTGGGGTGTGCCGCAGCGGGCTGAATACCATCCGGAAATCGATACGGGCGTGCACGTGATGATGGTGCTCGACTACGCGGCGATGCGCGGTTATGCGTTGCCGGTGCGGTTTGCGGCGCTCACGCATGATCTTGGCAAGGGGACTACCCCTGCGGAGATTTTGCCGCGTCATATCGGACATGAAGGCCGCAGTGTGGAGTTGCTCAAGCCTTTGTGCGAGCGTTTGCGTGTGCCTAACGATTGCCGCGACCTGGCGATCCTGGTGGCGCGTGAACATGGCAATTTACATCGGGTTATGGAGTTCGGGGCGGCGGCGCTGGTGAAGTTATTCGAGCGATGCGATGCGATGCGCAAGCCGGCACGGTTTGCCGAAGCGTTGCAGGCGTGTGAAAGCGATGCGCGCGGGCGTTTGGGGTTGGAGAAGCAGCCGTATCCGCAGGCGGAGCGTTTGCGGATAGCGTTGGTGGCTGCGCGTGCAGTTGATGCGGGGGCGGTTGCGGGGCAGGCGCCTTCTCCAGGGCAGATCAAGGAATTAGTGCATCGTGCTCGGGTCGAGGCGGTGGAGCGAGCGCTTAAAGACAAGGTGTGACTTAGGCGTCTTGCTGCGGATAAGCTTTTGAGCACCCCCATCAGCAGTGGTACAAAATCCCTGTAAGTTTTAATGGCTTACGGGGATTTTGTTTTTTCAGTCAACAAATTTTCGTCCCGAAAAAGCGGCCAATTCCCAAAAACATAGGCTCTCGGCAATCTGCTAAATTACGCCGTCACAAGAAACAGGACTTGGCGATGAGCAGCGCTGAACTGAAAACAGATTCGTTGCAACGGTGGATGATGTACAGTAAGGATACCTATGAAAATGGGCGAATATTTCTTACCACCGAACAGAAAAAGGCGGTTGCAGAAGGCAAGAAATTCTCGCAAGGTGCATACGCAGATATATGGGCGAAGGATGCCGCGCTAGTGCGGCGCGTCCGTTCGTTCCTCGGGACGAATTTTTATTGGCATCAGCGGCTGGCAAAGAGCGGCGCTGATCTTGAGGTCATACAGACGTTGCAGGCCATGATTCGCGGTGAGAGTGTCGTACTCATCGCTGAGCAATCGCGGACAGGCGGCGTGTCGAACGATCCAGCGCCTAAACTCAAAAAACTTCCCAGCTTCCGTGAGGAGTTGATGACGAACTTGGGCATGTCGTACGACGCTGCGACGGCCTACATGATCCGCTATAACGAGATAGTGGAGAAGATCCACGAGATGGAGGCCCGCAGCGCGAACAGGGCCGCTTCGTCATCGGGCGACGCTGCAAGTGATCGCTCGCAAACCGCTACGTCGCTAGGCGATGCCCAGCCGTTTGAGTACACACCAGACGAGGTGAGCGGCGATACAGAAGAGCTAGCGGCCAGCACGACAAATCCGGGTTACGCAGCAAAAATGCTGGGCTACGATTCCAAAACGTTCAGGGGCATGATTCATAGGTTCAAGGATCGCAATGGTCTAGGACCTGCGGATAACAGCATTTTTCACGACAGTGGCGCGGTTGAATTTAACGGAACAATATTCGAGGATAACATTCACGACTATGCACCATAACCAGCCTTCAACAACAGATGCGAACGCGGATGCAGGAGCCTATGCGTCGTTCCTGATAACAGGAGATGCGGTACCTCCGGAATTCTGGACTGAATATTTTCAGGTGTCGCCAGACATAACGATTATTAAAGGGCGGCCGTTTATCTTGCCGTCTGGCAAGACCAGTAAGGGCATGGGGAAACAAGGTCTCTGGGGTGTAAGTAGCGAACTTGCGGTGCAAAGTGATTTTTTGCTCGATCCGCATTTCCGCTACCTTATAAATCGCTTGGGTCTGCCCCGTGACAATCTTCGGCAGACCCTTCAAGAGGCAGGCGCGAAAATGCGATTCTCGTGTTTCTGGTTTAACCCTTCTGGTAAACGAATTCCGGACGTGGCGAGGGACATCAAAGAAATGACAGAGGCGATCGGCGGCACTATCGACATCGATGAGTATCTGTAGCTAAACGTAGGGCGTGCGCAAAGAAAAGGCCGTGCGGCGTACGCACAATGTCCAAGTGCACTGCACGAGAATTTATGAATAGACGCCCTCCCCGATGCGTGCTGATCTCGTATGACGAAGATGAGCAAGCGATCCAGACTTGTGCGATAGACCGCTCATTGGTAGACAAGCTAATACAAGCTGCGCTGACTGTACCTTGGCCGTTGGAGAGCCAAAACTTTATTCTTGGTGATGAGTTCGCCCGCCAAATCGGCGGAGTCGCCCTGCTATTGCTGGCGCAAACGCAGCCAAAACTAGCCCCATACATCAACGTAACGCGAAATTCTGAACCACCACCGAAAGACTGATATGCAACGCGCACACACCGGAAATATTATCGGCAACATCCACGATTACAAAAGAGAAGTCGATTCGAACCCAAATCGACTTGCCCATGCGTCGCTCTCAATTGGGGGAGATGAGGTAATACCTGAATTCTGGACTCGTTATTTCGGCGTCAAGCCGGATACGGCGGTTATCAAGGGCGTGTCGTTCATGACCCCATCTGGCAGAAAGAGCTACAAGCCTGGACGGACCGGCGTATGGGGCGTGAGCAGCAAGTTCGGGGTCCAAAGCGACCACCTTGAGCCTCATTTGCGGTATCTCATCGAATATCTTCGGTTGCCTCGCCCCGACCTCCGCGATCTAGTCAATAAGCAGGGTGGGGGGATGCGCTTCTTTTGCTACTGGGCCAATTACACGGGCGACCGAGTGCCCGACGTCCCAGACGATATCCGCGCAATGATGGAATCCATGGGCGGGATCATCGACATTGACGAATATCGGTAGGCACAGCAACTGCCGCAGCCGCCGCAAATTGCGAAACCGCTATCCCCTAAAGCGTATGCGACCTGTCGCCACGCTCGAAACCGGCTAGCGTGCCGTCGATGCCGCGCGAAAACCCGATCACCTTGAACAGCTCGCCCATCTCCGCTTCACTCAACAGCTTCTGAACCGCGTTGGCCGCCGGCATGAAGGTCCTGATCTGTGTCGGATCTAGCACGCTCAATGCTTCGGTGATGCCGGAATTGATCAGAAACCGCGCCTGCGACGTATAGCCCAGCAACTCCGCACCACCCTGCAAACCGGCCTCGGCGATAGCGGTGAAATCAACGTGCGCCGTAATATCCTGCAAACCCGGATAAAGAAACGGGTCGCCATGCGCGCGATGCCGGTAATGGCACATCAGCGTGCCGCCGGTACGCTGCGGATGCAGATATTCGTGCCGCGGAAAGCCGTAATCAATCAGGAGCAACGCGCCGCGCCCCAACATCCGGGCGAGGGTGGCGGTAAACGCCGCCGCCGCCGGGCTGGTCTCGGTCAGGTATTCCTCGTCGCCTTCGACCAGCGCGAGCAGGTCGGCCAGCGTCGCATCAGCGTCAGGACCGGATGTTTCGAGCAATCGGTCAGCCCAAGCGAGGCGGGCGCCACCGTCAGGGTCGCTGTCCGTATCAAGCGCCACGCCGCGTTCATGCCAAACCCCACCGCTGCGGCGGTACAGCTTCACCGGCATCGCGTCGAGCACCTCATTGCCCAGCATCACGCCGTCAAACTGCTCCGGCAACGCATCCAACCACTCCACCCGCGCAAGCAGCGACCCATCACCTGCGCCCGCAGCCGCCAACGTAGCGCGCTGGCGTTCGCGTAATTCGCCGGACAGCTCGACGATGGTATAACGTTCGCAGGGAATACCCAGCGCGTCGAGTCCGGTCAGAATGCCGGCGGCGAGCTTGCCGGTGCCGGCGCCGAATTCCATCACCTGACGGGTCTGGCTCGCTTGCAGCGCCTCGCCCACCACTCGCGCGAGCGTCTGAGCGAACAAGGGCGTCAACTCCGGCGCAGTAATGAAATCGCTACCGTCGTCGGCGCGCCAGCCGAATTTGGCCGCGCCGCCGCTGTAATAACCGAGGCCGGGCGTGTAAAGTGCCCGTTCCATATAGGTATCGAACGGCAACCAGCCCCCATTAGCGCGGATTTCCGTGCAGACTTGGGCGAGCAAGGTTTCGGAATGCGCCAACGCGGCGGCATCGGGAACAGGTAAACTGTCGGGCTTGTGTAAATTCACGATCATCTTGGTATTGTAAATGTTCCCATCATCGATACGTCTTCCGGATGCCGCGCCGCGCGTGGCGCTCGTCACCGGCGCAGGCCAGCGCATCGGTCGCGTCATCGCGCTGGCGCTGGCTGCGCGCGGCTGGGATGTTGCCGTCCATTATGGCAATTCAGGCGACGCCGCGGCGACGGTCGCCGCTGAAATCGATGCCATGGGCCGCCGCGCCGTCGCGCTCAAAGCCGATCTGGCCGACGAAGCGCAGGTGGCGACCTTGCTGCCGCAGATTGCCGAACTGCTCGGTCCCGTGACTTGCATCGTCAACAATGCGTCGCTGTTCGAAGAAGACAGCGCCACGGACTTCAATTACCAGACCTTACAGCGTTTGACCGCGGTGAACGTCGCGGCGCCCCTGGCGCTAGCCCGCGCACTGTATCAGAGCTTGCCGCCGGAAGCCGACGAAGACGAGAGCCTGCGCGGCGTGGTGATCAACCTGCTAGACCAGAAGCTGTTCAACCAGAACCCCGATTTTCTGTCCTATACGCTGACCAAGGCGGCGCTGCATACGGCCACCACCACGCTGGCGCAGGCGCTCGCGCCGCGTGTGCGCGTAGTCGGCGTCGCGCCCGGGCTGACCATGCCGTCGGGCGACCAGACGCCGGCGGACTTTGCCCGGGCGCATCAGCGCACGCCGCTGCGGCGCGCCTCGCACCCGCAAGACGTCGCGGCGGCCGTCTGTTATCTGGCCGAAGCCCCCGCTGTGACCGGCGCCACGCTGGTGGTCGACGGTGGCCAGCATCTACTTCCTTTGCCGCGTGACGTGATGTTCATGACCGGTACGTCATCCACCTGAAGGGCGCTTGCCGCCTCAATTACACTGGACTTTCATCATGCTGAGCGCCCTGTCCTACCCGCAACTGGCCAATTGTCGCCGCCTGTTTTTGCGTAATTACGAAATCAATATCAACATCGGCGTGCACGAATTCGAAAAGCGCGGCGAGCAGCGCGTGGTGGTCAACGTCGATCTGTTTATTCCGCTCGCGCTCTCGACTCCGGTCGAGGACAAGCTGGCCGAAGTGGTCGATTACGATTTCATCCGCGAAACCATCGCGCAACGCGTCGCGCAAGGCCACGTGCATCTGCAGGAAACGCTGTGCGACGACGTGGCGCGCATCATGCTGGCTCACCCGCAGGTGCGCGGCGTGCGGGTGTCGACCGAGAAACCCGACGTGTACACGGATTGCGAAGCCGTGGGCGTCGAAGTGTTCCGGATCAAGGAGGAATGAAAATGCTTCCGGAAGAGATACACGCGCAGGCCCCCGCGGCTACGCCCACGCGTCACCAGCAAAAAGCCGACTACGAAAACAACAAGCTGCACAAGCGGCTTGCGCGCCTGGTCGGCCAGGCGATCGGCGATTTCAACATGATCGAAGAGGGCGACCGGGTCATGGTGTGCGTGTCGGGCGGCAAGGATAGCTACGCCTTGCTGGAAATTCTGATGCGCCTGCGCGAACGTGCGCCGATTAATTTCGACATCATCGCCGTCAACCTCGACCAGAAGCAGCCCGGATTCCCCGAGCATGTGCTGCCGCAGTACTTGAGCGGGCTGGGCATTCCGTATCACATCGAAAACCAGGATACCTATAGCATCGTCAAGCGCCTGGTCCCGGAAGGCAAAACCACGTGTTCCCTGTGTTCGCGGCTGCGGCGCGGCATTCTGTACCGGGTCGCCGACGAGCTGGGGGCGACCAAGATTGCACTGGGGCATCACCGTGACGACATACTCGAGACCTTGTTCCTGAACCTGTTCTACGCGGCGAAGATGAAAGGCATGCCGGCCAAGTTGCAGTCCGACGACGGCCGCCACATCGTGATACGCCCGCTGGCGTATGTGAAAGAGGTCGATCTGGAGAGGTATGCGGAACTGCGCGAATACCCGATCATTCCCTGCACTTTGTGCGGCAGCCAGCCCAACTTGAAGCGCGCCGAGATGAAAGCGATGATTCGGGATTGGGAAAAGCGCTACCCGGGCCGCATCGAAAGCCTTTTCAATGCGATGTCCCATGTGGTGCCCTCGCATTTGATGGACCGCTCGCTGCATCCTTTCACCGAATTGCGGGCAACGGGCGTGACCGACGCGAACGGCGATCTGGCGTTCGACGAAGCCAGCGACGACAGCGCATGCGCCAGCACGGAAATGGGCGCGTCGGCGGCCGCGGCATGGGACGACTCATCGGCAGCGGTATCGGCCGCGTCGGGGCCCGGCTCAGCGGCCCGGTCGACAGCCGCCTCGGCGGGTGAATCCGTGATTCGCTTCGATCGGAGTTTTAATCGGTTCAACGACTGAAATTCGACTAAAAGGCCCGGCGTAGCAGGGTTTATCGCAGTGCACAGTGCGGTGGGCGACAGCGCGGCCCCATGCTAGAATTGCCCGTCCAATTCCCTCGAGCGACCCCGTGAACATTGTGATTCTGGCCGCGGGCGCAGGCAAACGCATGCGCTCCGCCTTGCCCAAAGTGCTTCACCCGGTGGCCGGTTTGCCGCTGCTTTCGCATGTGATCGAAACGGCGCGCAGCCTGAAACCGGCGCGCATCGTCGTTGTGATCGGGCACGGCGCGCAAGCAGTACGCGAGCGGGTCGCGGCGCACGACATCCAATTCGCGACGCAGGACCGGCAACTGGGAACGGGCCATGCGGTGCAGCAGGCGCTGCCTTTGCTGGACCCGAAGGTTCCGACCATGGTGCTCTACGGCGATGTACCGCTGACGCGCGCCAGCACCTTGCAGCGCCTGGCGGAAGCTGCCGGCGGTTCCCGTTACGCAATCCTTACCGTCGCACTCGGCGACCCAACCGGCTATGGCCGGATCGTGCGTGACACCAATGGACATGTGACACGCATCGTCGAGCAAAAAGATGCCAGCCCGAGCGAACTCGAGATCGACGAGGTCAACACGGGCATCATCGTGACGCCGACCGGCAAGTTGACCGGCTGGCTGGCTTCGCTTAAAAACGACAATGCCCAGGGCGAGTTTTACCTGACCGACGTGGTCGAACGCGCGCTGGCCGACGGCGTAGAAATCGTCACGAGCGCGCCCGATGCGGTTTGGGAAACGCTGGGCGTGAACAGCAAGAGCCAGTTGGCCGAGCTGGAACGCATCCATCAGGGCAATATCGCGCAGGAACTGCTGGTTGCAGGCGTGACGCTTGCCGACCCGGCACGTATCGACGTGCGCGGCACGCTGGAATGCGGGCGCGACGTCACGATCGACGTCAACTGTGTGTTCGAGGGGCGAGTGGTGCTCGGCGACGAGGTTACGGTTGGACCGAACTGCGTGCTGCGGGATGTGACCGTGGGCGCGGGCACCCGCATCGACGCGTTTTCTCATCTGGAACAGGCCAGCATCGGCGCGTCCGCTGTGATCGGGCCCTATGCGCGGTTGCGCCCGGGCGCGAAATTGAGCGACGGCGTGCATATCGGCAATTTCGTCGAGGTCAAGAATGCCACGTTGGGCGCGGGCTCCAAGGCCAACCATCTGGCCTATGTCGGGGATTCGGATGTGGGTGCGCGCGTGAATATTGGCGCTGGCACCATCACCTGTAATTACGACGGTGCGAACAAGCACCGTACGATCATCGAAGACGACGTGTTCATCGGCTCCGACACGCAATTGGTCGCGCCGGTACGCGTCGGCCGCGGCGTGACGATCGCTGCAGGCACAACGGTGTGGAAGGATGTACCGGCCGACACGCTGGTGTTGAACGAAAAAACGCAGATCGCCAAGTCTGGTTACGTCCGACCGGTGAAGAAGAAAGCAGGTTAAAGAAGCAAGCCGAGTATCGAGTTCCCGCAATACACCCCGCGCGTGGACACGCGCCTGGCAAGCAGTCAATTTAGAGGAATCAAACCATGTGTGGCATTGTTGGCGCAGTAGCGCAACGCAATATCGTTCCGATCCTCGTTGAAGGTCTGCGTCGCCTCGAATATCGCGGCTACGACTCATGCGGCGTGGCCGTGCTGGCTAACGGCGAGTTGCAGCGTGCACGCAGCGTTGCGCGCGTCGCCGACCTGGACGCCCAGGTGCGCGAGACGGGGCTCGAAGGTACGACCGGCATCGCCCACACGCGCTGGGCGACGCACGGCGCGCCGGTTACGCACAATGCGCATCCGATCTTCTCGCGTGACTCGATCGGGCTGGTGCATAACGGCATCATCGAGAATTACGAGAGCCTGCGCGAAGTGCTGCGTGGCAAGGGATATGAGTTCGTCAGCCAGACCGATACGGAAGTTATCGCTCACTTGGTTCACAGTGTGTACCGCGGCAATCTGTTCGATGCTGTGCGCGAGACGGTCAAGCAACTACATGGGGCTTATGCGATTGCGGTTTACTGCAAAGACGAGCCGCAGCGTGTGGTCGGTGCTCGCCAGGGTTCGCCGTTGGTGGTTGGCGTGGGCGAGGGCGAAAACTTCCTGGCCTCCGATGCGTTGGCGCTGGCCGGCACCACGGACCGTTTCATCTTCCTCGAAGAGGGCGACGTGGTGGAGTTGTCGTTGGAACAGGTTCGGGTTGTCGATCGCGAGGGCAACGTGGCGCACCGCGAAATTCGTCAGGTGGCTTCTTATGGCGGCGCGGTGGAGCTAGGCCCGTATCGTCACTTCATGCAGAAGGAAATCTTCGAGCAGCCGCGTGCGATTACCGACACGATTCCGGCTGTTGATTCGCTCACGCCTAGCTTGTTTGGTGAGAAGGCTGATGAGATTTTCCCGAAGATCGATAGTCTGCTGATACTTGCCTGCGGAACCAGTTATTACTCGGGTATGACGGCCAAGTACTGGCTTGAGTCGATCGCGGGTATTCCGACGCAGGTCGAAATTGCCAGTGAATATCGGTATCGCGATTCGGTGCCTAACCCGAAAGCGTTAGTGGTTGTAATCTCGCAATCGGGTGAGACCGCCGATACCATGGCTGCGCTCAAGCATGCGCAAAGCTTGGGGCATCAACATACGCTTGCGATTTGCAATGTGGCTACGAGCGCTATGGTTCGGCTCACCGCGCTGACGTTCCTGACGCATGCCGGTACGGAAATTGGTGTGGCGTCGACGAAAGCATTTACGACGCAGTTGACCGCGTTGTTTATCCTCGCGGTGACTTTGGGCAAGTTGCGCGGGCGTGTGACTGATTCGGCTGAGGCTAATTACCTCAAGCAATTGCGGCATTTGCCGGCGGCGCTCAATAGCGTGCTGGCGCTGGAGCCGCAGATCATCGCTTGGGCGGAGGATTTCTCGAAGAAGGAAAATGCGTTGTTCTTGGGCCGCGGGTTGCATTACCCGATCGCGCTTGAGGGTGCGCTCAAGCTTAAGGAAATTTCGTATATTCACGCTGAGGCTTACCCTGCCGGGGAGCTTAAGCATGGGCCGCTGGCGTTGGTGACTGAGGCGATGCCGGTGGTGACGGTGGCGCCGAACGATACGCTGTTGGAGAAGCTCAAGTCGAATATGCAGGAAGTGCGGGCACGTGGTGGTGAGTTGTATGTGTTTGCGGATTCGGATACGCGTATCGTTAATGAAGAGGGTATCCATGTGATTCGGATGCCGGAGCATTACGGTATGTTGTCGCCGATTCTGCATACTGTGCCGCTGCAGATGCTGGCGTATCACACGGCAGTGGCGCGTGGGACGGATGTGGATAAGCCGCGGAATTTGGCTAAGTCGGTTACGGTGGAGTGAGGGGGCGGAGGGCGTACGGCCAAGTGGTGGAGAGCCCTATTAGTATCGGTTACTGATTTCGGAGTTATCCGTTAACGGCATGGGCCGATTGTTCCCAAGACGTTTGCTGACCAAGGTGTTAACGGAAAGTTGGTGCATTTGCTTTGGGGTGCATCGTCCCGCCGAAGTACCCTCAAATTCCGGGTATTTTCGACGGGCTAGTTGTTTGTCTCTCCGCTAGCCTGCCAGGCGGCAGCCCGAAGACCTATGCCGCAGTCTGTATGTATAGCGAGAGTGCTGTAGGCTACCCGTCGACCACGGCTTTATAGATACTCGACTGCCGATTGCGAAGTGGTTGTTGCACGGAATCTGGCGAAGTCTGTGACGGTGGAGTCGGCGGGTGCCTTCTTCCGCTCTTTAACGGCGCACAAAAAAGTTTGTACCCGTACAAAAAAGCCTGTACCTGCACAAAAAAGTCTGTACCTACACAAAAAACTTTATACCAACGGCTACACTTGGACTCGAGTTTGCTTTGGGTGGACCGTTCCGTCGAAGTGTCTCAAATTTCGGTGGCCCGTGGAGGGGCTCGTCGTCCGCCCCGCCGCTAGCCCGTTTGTCGGCCAGCCTTAAGGAACGGCGTAACGGCAGCCTTTACTCCAATTGACGCCCCGAGATCTTTCCTATTGCCATCAGCGGGTCGAACTGGAAATCGTCCATCGAGAAATGCGACGACTCACGAAGACCAAACGCCGAAATTTCAGAAGAGTCGATTTGGTATCGAACCAATTTGAAACCATCGTCGCGTGAACCAATTTGATAAAACTTGGGCCCTTCCGCCAAATCGGCCAATAACTTCACAATCGTCGTGATGATCGAAACGTCGCACCGCAGGCCGAAATGCACGGAGTCGATTCGAAAGGGTCTGTCCTGCGGGCCGTTTGTCTTAGACACCACGCGCCACTCCTTTTCGTACTTCCACTGTGGCGCCTTTGCAAAAAAATATTGATCGAAAATCTTCGCCTTGATAGAGGACGAGCGCCGAAGCAGCCATTCAATCAAGTCGCTTACTTTTAAGTATCGGCTCGATTGGTAGTTCACCGGGCCGAGCATGTCGCATCTATGATCCTCAGTCCTGTACTCGATGCAGATCCCTCTGTGTTCGTTCGCATAATGGCTCCACATCAGGGGATTGTCCCAATGCGACGCCAGAGACAAGACACCGTGCTCCTTAAATCTTGTCTTAACGAAAGCCTCTATGTCACGAACCAGAAATCTCGTGTAAATCTGTGATCCATTCCCTCCGTCGTCATGCGTACCGCCATCCTCGGTCGCGCCGTATCGATAGTGGTTTATCGCATCGATGGCTTTTTCCTTTCCCATTTGCTTGAGAGCAATGCTCTTCCAAAGGCGTTCGACATCTTTCCACTCAACGTCGACAAACACGGTCGGGTTGCAGTCGAAGGGGTCGTTGAACGTTGACGGCTTTGCGAAAAAGACTTCGGCTTCACTGACCATTCGTAGCGTATAGGTTCCAAATGATCGATATTTGAAGAGGCTGCGAGGCAGGCGTTTCGGGTTCATTTGACTAGGTTGAGTAATTAGTAAATATGCGGACGGCCGCCAGAGGTGGCAATGCCAGCCACTTTTTGTAGATCGTGGCGAAACGATACGAACGCGGATCGTGACCAGCAACTTGCCATCCGCGCAGTGGGATCAAACATTCGGATGTGAGACCGGCGACGTGATGCGAATGTCTGGCATGTACGTCGTCGCCGTCCTAGGAGCCCGAGATTACGCATATCAACACGAACGTGAATCCTGCCGCGGCCGACTAATATGTACAGTCAATGATGACCGGGCTCAGCAGTGTTGTTTTAGACGACGCCTGCTCGCAAGCACTAGCAACAAGTTCGTAGCACTCGTCAAGCGTTCCGCCAGGTACCAACCTTCGCGTCTTTTGTTTCCGCCCATCCTTATCCGCCCACCTATCGCACAGGAACCACATGACGACATATACGCCTTCGTTCGATCCGAGCGCACGCATATAGTTGTCTCGCAACTGCGTGGTCGGGGACGAATAAAGATCATCGTTCCAGCATCCCTTGACTTCAATCACCAGTCGCACGGTCTGCCTGGACTCACTTACTGTACTGACTGACACCTCGACAAGAATGTCAGTTCTCTCCCCAACGCCAGTCGGATTGTGCGCTCTAACCTGAACTTCGCGATTGACAATCGCGCCTCGAGGCGAGAGGCGATCATTTAACTGGGTCGCTAGCCAGTCACATAGCCTCGGTTCGTGCTTCGGGCAATTTGGCTTCTCGTCCCATAAAAAGTAGACATCTGGATGCGACGATTTCGCTGAAATCTTTTTGGCGATATGACCTAGCTCGTCAAGCACGGCAACACGCAGCTCCGCCTCACTTCGAACTATCCTTCCGCCGCCAATTCCTAGGGCCGAGATGGTCTCGGCTTCGTCATACGGGATCCAGGAATCGCGGGCGGCTTTCATGTGTGCGTCATGCATCAGAGATCCTATCCAGCGCTTCTCTGGATGCCGCTCTGCAATGCGTTCGAGGGCCAAAATGCTCTCTGGCGTCGCTTCTTCTCGCAAGGCATAGAGGCACGCGTTTCTGAAGTCTTGTACGTAGTGCCGCCAGTTGAGAATGCCGGCGAGCGGAACATCTTGCCCAGACGGATAGGCGGTCTCCAAAGTTTCAAAAATTTCCTCCGTGATTCTTTCATTCACGAGCAATAAAGGCACGGATTGGCCAGAAAACGAAACTTGCATCTGAGCAGCCAGTGCTGCCAATGAAGCTGGATCTGCTTGCAGGCGCGGCCAAACAGCGTCGAGAAATTTACGCGGCTCTTGCTGTGCTAGTAGGGCCGTGCATTTAACGGCAAACTGAGTCGCAAGGTTTGGCAGTGACTGGATGCGGTCGAGCACGAAACGTACTGCTGACTGACTGCCCAGGGTCAACAAAAAATCCGCTAGTGCCGAGAACGCAGTCTCGCCGCCCACTGTGGGAAGAAGGGCTTCCAGCCTCGCCCGTAGAGCGTCCGGCATCACAGTTTTGGTAAAGTCGGGGAGATGCGGCAGCTCGTGCTCGATGTAACGTTGGCAGACCTCGATCAGCACCGTTAGAACATTGTTCTGGTCAAGAACAAGAGCGATGGCCAACATCTCGTCGAGGACTGCGCGCGGTTGTTCGTCGGGCGCGTACCGCGCGACCGCGCGGGTCCACTTAAGCAGCAGCGCCTGAAATTCTGGGGACGCGCGCAAACTGGACTCGTGAAGCAGTACCAGCGCTGCGACGCCGGCATCCTCAACGCTATTCGATTGATTGGGTGCGAGATCGTGCCGCGCCGGTTTATTCTCGCGAAGATATGAGGTGGCAAGATAGATCAGTCGATTACGAGTTGTTTCGTCGAGTTTTGCCCAAAGCGCCGCTCGGGTCACTTGGCCGGAAATTGGATAGTACCCGTGGAAGTCGCCGTCGTGACGAAGATAGGACAGTATGTTGAGCCATTCCCATGTGTTGCCCGCTTCCGCGTTTGTCAACGCTGTGAGCATTAAGTCCAGCGATTGTTGGCGTGCCGAAGTTTCCGGTAGCGGCCTTTCCGATTTACGCTGAAGCGCGAACATCTCTCGCTGACTGCTGGCGTAATCCGAGTCGAGCACAACCGGCTCGACGTAACGGGCGGCTAGCTCTACAAGTAGTTCATCTCGTGCGGCCACGTCGACGCCGGCTGATTCAAGCACCCACTCTCGAGCAATCGGGTTGCTAGGGAGATACCACACGATCATATTGGCGAGGATTTTTTGTACGAGCGGTGACCGGTCTTCCCGGCTGTACGACTCAATTAAATGCGTTACGTCCGATTCAATGAGAAAACCCGTTCCGTACAGCAACGTTCCAGCAACGACATGAGGCTCTCCATCCGCAGCACGTACGATTGAATCAAACAGGCGTAATCGACGCTCTGGAGCATTAAGAAGTTGTAGCCCCTCGTCAAATCCTCGGTTGCTGCGCGAGGTGGACAATCGATGGTGATTCGATAGCGCCCGCCAAGCAACTTTACCGAGCTCATCCCAGTGCTCGTCGGTCGACATGACTGCAAGTGCGGTCTTGCTGAACATGTGGAAAACGAAATCGTCCCACGTATGCTCAAGATGCTCGGTGCGAAGCTGTAAGTCGAGCCATGCCAGAAGCCCCACTATGTCGCTTGGCGCTAACTCTCTATTCTCTAGCGTGCGGAGGGCGAGCGCGTATGAGCCGGTCAGATTCCATTTCTTCCTCGGGCGAACCGATGCCATCAAGTTGCCGGTTGCGATTCCCAGGTCGATGGCACATTGGAGAGCGATCCCTTTCAGTTCGTCATCAACGTCTTCAGGCTGATCGTTAAAGAATAGCGGAACGAGAGCCTGTTTTTGGGACTCTGATCCAGCTTCTTGAATAGCATGCCCGGCGCGCTGTCGCACGATGCAGTCATCAGTGACGTCGAGAGCAATGGCAGTTAGTGCATGAAGTTGATGCACTAGTTTGCAGGCAGACGCCGCGTCAGCGGCAAATTCCCTCACTGCATTGTCACGGCTTACGCCGCTTAGAACCTTTTCGAGTTGCCCGAGTAGCTCGGGGTGGGCCAGCTTTCCGTATGAGCGAACAAGCTTGTAGTCGTGAATCGGATACCGACGTTGCTCAATTAACTGCTCCAACGAGTTATAGATCCTCCCGACCTGCGAAGAGTCCGATAGAGACACGCTGCTATCAAACACCAGCAATGGCTCTTTTGCGAGAACCGTCTCCAGAACCTGCTGGCTTTTTTGCCCCAGCCAGGCGGCCAATTCCCGGAGTTGAGGCACAAGTCGCTGGGATCCGTCCGGTAAGGACAATAGATCCATGACCTTTGCGACAGGGAGCGTGAGAGATGCGATGAAGTGGGCCGCGAGAAATTCGGCGTACGTCCGGTGTGCGAATGTGTACAGATCATCGCCTCGTGGTACGAAAAGCCCGGTCTGCAAAACCTCACGGAATTGCTCTCTGCTTGGTTGCCATTTTCTCGCGCCCAAAACGAGTGGAATACTTGTCAGTTGGTCAGTACCTAACAATAAATTGCTTGCTACAGACGCCGCAGTTCCATCCCAATTTATGTCGGCCTTATTGGTCAAAAGCGAAAAAGCAGCGATTAGCCCCGCGAGCTGCAGACGAGACCGGGGGTCTGGTATGGCAAGATTGTTATCTTGTCGTCGTCGCTCGCTTTCCGTTAGTGCCGCTAGGCAGCCATTCTCGTAGAGCGCCCATCGACTGGTGGAGAAAGTCGCTCCTTGCGTGAACTGTGACATTAGGAAGCCAAGTCCCAACGGTTGTAGCGACAGGTAATGAGCCCCTGCATGGTCCAAGCCATCGAAGAAAGCGGCCTCGTCGATCCCCTGTTCTTGTAACCGCACCTTAATCTGTTCACGCGAATAGGGAGCGATTTCGAAGACCGCGACTGCTTGGTCACCAAAGGCTTTCCAGTGATTGCCCAGCGTGTCCTGAAGAGAAAGTGGCCACGCGGGCGTTCGGCAAGCTATGACTACGCGCAGTGCGTTAGGTGAGACTTCGCAGATGACGTCTTCTATAACGGTTTCGGCCCGTTTCATATTCACCCGGCACTCGTCGAGAGCATCGAGAAAGATGATTGTGGGCGTACCCTGAGTGAGGCAATCATGCAGTAGAAGGCGCAGCGCGCCAGCAAGATACGAGGCGTCGGCGTGTCTCCCGAGGTCGATGTAACGCACTACGCGCTCATCGGCGGCTTCTGCCGCCTTCCTGAGAGTATCGAGTTCGAACGACTTACCTGAGCCGGGCTCGCCGAGCAAGACGATAACTTCACCACACTCGGAGAGTTCGGCGGTCGTTTTCAGGCCTGGGTTGTAATCTGCGCGCCATTTCTTAGTTGCGAGGGCGGTATAGCCATACTCGTCGACCTGCACCCCTTTGCCGCGAGGCATCCAATACCGACCCGATTCGATGGAGTTATCGTTCATCTTTTTGTATATGGCCTAGAACCCGGAGGGCGCCGTTGTTGAACAGCTGCGCGACGATCTTTTTACTGAAGCGTGATGCGAGCAATTGTCGGGCTAAGTCTAATGCCCGTACGAAATACGCACAATTCCCTGCTAGGCTCTCTTCACTTTTGCTGCCGACGGTCTTCGATGTCGAAAATTCTCGAGCGTTGTCGCGTTGATCTACGTGAAGACTAGGCCGATATTTGCATTTTGCGACGCCCCGGCCTCTCGACGTAGAATCGTTAAAAGGACTGAGCCGACGAAGTGCCTCACTCTCGTACGTTAGTTGCCGGGACCTCTGTCCATGACGGCTCTGAGATCTGCTCAATCGTGCTCCGTCACCTCAATTTTGTCTCCGACAATCGCGCAAACCTCCGCAATGCGCCCTTTAGGGCCGAATATCTTTTCCACTAGGTCGAAGAAGTTCCAGCCCGGAAGCGGGTCATAAACAAGCGCTAGCGCCGACCGCTGTTGTAGTACACCTTTAATCATGAGTTTCTGACTCCAAAAACGAGAGTCGATTTGATTCAGTCGTGTTACCTCGTTACTCGACAGTGCCCGTCCCATAGGTCGACCACTGAAGTTGACATCGCCAGCGATCAGACGCCACTCCCGTTGCCGATAGTAGCCAAGTACATCCCCTGAATGTGCATTATCCGTCGGATAAAACATGTTTTGAAACGCGTTCAGGATGCCGATACTTTGGTTGAATGGGATACTTTCAAAGCCGACGTACTGAAGGACATTATGGACGTCAGTCGCAGAAACGCTATACTCTGCAACGACCTCGCCGCTTGCCCTTTGATTTCTCAAAGCTAGTTTCAGATCCGGAGCCACGATAGCCCCAGACAGCGCAGCGAATTCGGCGAGCTTAGCTGGGTCGCTCGTCTCCTTCAAATTCTCCAAAGTGCGAAGTACCTCCTTTGTATGATGGACCCCACGCATGCAAAACGTGCTCAATTGACTAAGCGCGCTCCCGTCTGTCCCCTGCGGCACATAGATGACCGGCATCGCCCCAGCTCCTCGAAGCCCCGAAAGGGAGAGTGACAGCGCGATGGGACCGAAGATGGAACTGTGCATGCCCAACTCCGATGCGTCCAACTCCGTGAAGCATGCTCGTCGCTGAAGAACGCGATGTTGCTCGGGACGGCCACTAACCGCGCTCACGTCCCACTCAACTATTTCGGGTGCGAGCACAAGTCCGACATCCATCATAAAGGCAAGAATCTTGAGACCACGTTCGAAAGTTTCATTTTCCGACTCATCCGCACGTGGCCGCGGCAAGCTGTGAAAGAAACGCCGCTGTTGGACGACACTTGAGTTCATGACGGTTCCTCTAAGGTCTGTTCTCGATGAAAATCTAGTTTTGTGATTGGTCTGCGGATGCGGTTGAGCCGTGCGGCGCTTACGTAGGCAATGGCCACTTCAGTCCGTGTCGGTGAAGCAGTCAGCGGTGCCGAAGGGCAGTTCATGGCCGGCTACTGCCCGTCGCGACCAGCACAAATCGCACTGCAAGCGCTAAAGAGAATCGTCGATGCCCCGAGGCCAGCCTTGAGACGAACCTACCTTTCTTCTCTTCTCACGGTCATCGAGCCGGCGTGAGCACGGGCGTTACCGAACAGACGACGACCCGCTGGGCCCCGCGCGTGAGTGCCACATAGAGATTGGGGGCCGTCATAAGCTCCGGGTGCAGAATGACTGCAACGTCCGCTTCAAGCCCCTTGAGCAGCAGCGTGCTTCCGACGGAACGACGTGCGAGGGGACGGCTCATGTGCCGGTTCCGCTCGCGGGTCTGAATCGCGGCGGCGTGCAGGGTGCAGGCACCTCCGGCAGCGGTTCGTACCGCCGACACGCAGCATCGCAGTAGTTCTGGTCGGTATACGCGTATCCCATCTTGCTCTTCCAAGCTGTTTAGAACGTGCAAAGCTGCCGAGAGGCTGGGCACGTCGGTGAAGGCCACAGCGGCTTCCTCTGCTGGCGTCGGAGCATTGCGAGCCCGACCCTGGCGAATGGTCTGAACGCGCCTAAGCAGGTTCGTCGCTCCGACACCTGTCATCACGCTTGCGGCAAAGTTGACCAATTGTTCGAGGGCGTTGCCTGCTGCCACGTCAAAACGGCGACCAAAGTTTGTCAGATCGTCGAGGTCCACTCGCTCGACTGCCGTTGCGCCTGGAGTCTGGCTTGCCACCTGAAACCGGCCTTGTGCGTTTCGAGCGTCACCGATGATCAGGACATTTCCATGCCGATCCGGGGCATTTGCACGAGCGGCGCCGAGCCGTTGTTGGATGGCGGTGGCCGGGTTCAGTTGCACCCACTGGACTTCAACGGGCGCGCCTCGAAGGTCTATCGACTGACCTGCCTGGAGATGCCCCCTTGCTGCTAGCAGCCAGTTGCCCAAGTTTTCTGTTCCTGCCCTGCGCCAGCGCCACGGGGTCTGCAACTGGCCAATTGCGGGGAACTGTGTTTGCACGTTCGCCTGCCAATCTACGAGCCGGTTTCCGGCGAACCCAAAGATGGCCTGCATTGGGTCGCCGAGCACGCACGTCGGTAGCACAACAGCCGCCCAGTCGACGATGACGTGTTGGCTGAGGTTACAGTCCTGGTACTCGTCGACAAACAAGCGGGAATAGGTAGCACGCAGCGCATCATTCACGTGGCCAGCCTGGAGCAGTTGCCAGGCCGCGTTTCGGATCGCCGGGTAGTCCTGAGCGGGGTTGTCGAGGTCCAGGATGCGCGGGTCATGGCCGCTTCGACGCGGGAACTTACTAATGAGACGGATTGCAAATCCGTCAATGGTCGACAGCCTGTAGGCAGAATTTGGCACTCGCGCTCTTTGAAGGCGAGCACGCAGCGCACTAACGCCGGCATTCGTGTGCGTAAGGACGAGGACAGGCTTGGGACCTCCGTGGAGGCTGAGCGTGTCTGCGATAAGCTGTGTTTTCCCACAGCCGGCAGGGGCCGTTACCGAGCCTCGGTTGACCGCGAGCAGATCAATCTCAGGCGGCATGAGTCCACCTGCGAAGTTGCTCGACGACTGATCGAAAGCCCGCCTCAGCGGTCGCGAGGTTCGGTCCGACGATGTCTTTCGCCACTCCCTCGAATTTGGTCACGGACTTGAACCAACTGTTCTTCCCCTTTCGGGAGGCCAGGCCAAGAAGTGTCCGTGTTGCAGCCGAATGGCCGTCGAGGAGGCCCTCGGTCCAAACCGCATCGAGCGTCATATGTCCCTGCGACTGGGACTGGATATGCGCGTTCACCAACGACTCTTCGACAAGGTCGACCGCGCGCTGCAGCAGCCCGCGGATGGCACCGTCGTCTAGGCTCAAAAACAGCTCGTCCTCCAGTGCCCGGCCTGGTCGCCATGTAAGGGCCATCCCGCCGGCGGCAACGAAGGCAGCAACTGATTCCTGCGCGGGCGCCCTGTCGGCATCGACTAGGACGAGCACCCGATAACCAAGCCCAAGGAGAGCCGCTCCTCGCGAGTAGCACTTGTCTGGGTCGCCGCCGCCGACGTTGACGTATGAGCCGCCATTGGCGAGGAACGAGGGGAACCCTTGACTAATCCAATACTGGTCAAGCCCACGCGCAAATCCGACTTCACTCGCCCCTTCACAGACAATGACGGCCTTCGCCAGAAAGGCTTCTGGATCGGCCCGAATGGTACTCTGGACATCGTCGGCAACGCCTACCTGGTGCACTTGATGCTGGGTGCCCTGCGTTCTAACAACGAAGACTTGATTGCCTGAAAGCTCGCGAATCGCGACCGGCGAATGGGTGGTCATGAACACCTGCAGCGGCAACGCAGGGTCTTTCGCGCCTAAGGAATCAAGAAGACGAGCCAAGCGGTGTGGCTCAAGGCCGTGCTCCACTTCGTCGATCAAGGCGATGGTCGCCGCTTCCGCCGCGGCACGTTGAAGCCCTGCGATGAGCAGGCGGGCCGAGCCTGTGCCTAGCGACCGAAGAGGCACTCCGGCCTCGTTATGCAGGGCAATTGCCCCATCCCCGATGGAGACCGAGTGGGCATCCAGTAAGGCTTGAGCTGACGCCCCTACAGGGACTCCGAGAGAGGTCGCAGTCGCGTTGACAACTCGCAGTGACTCTGCGAACTGAGCTCCCGCTTGGTTGCCGAAGTTGGCTCTGGCCTCGCGCGCTGCCCGCGCAAGCTCAATGCCCAAATTGGCTCGCTCGTCGGTAAGCCTGTTCAAGACTGAGCCACGCGTCCATGAGAGGTTCGTGTTTGCAAAGCTTCCAATCCGAGCAGGCGCGAGCGCGGTTCGATCTTTCCACGCAAGGCCTCGCTCTAGGCCTTGCTGCTCGGCACGCTCTGAGAACAGCGTCCAAGACGGCTCAAGGTCGCTCGCGACCGTCAGTCGCAGCGTCAACACGGTCTCGATACCTGCGCCTGGTTCGTCCTCGACCATCCTCGTAGCAGCGTCGAACCCGCGCAAGAACTCGCCGTATGTGTCCAGATTCTTTAGCTCGTCAGGTAATGCACCAAGCGTCAGAGAGATTGCGATGGGCTGGCTGACATCCAGGCTAGAGAAGTCGGCGTCTCCGAAGGGGGCACTTCTGCGTGCTCCAAGGCAGAGGTCAATCGCATCCAGGATGCTGGACTTACCACCGTCTCCCGGACCGATGAGGCAGTTGATGCCAGCTGAAGGCGTCCAGTCCAGCGATTGGACGGAGCGGAAGTTCCTAATCTCGACTCTGCGAATACGTGTCACGACCCCCCCTGTGCGCTAGTCAACACTTCCGAATGGCTAAGCTTTTTATTTGTTGAAAATGCAAGCATACTTATTTTGCCATTCCATGAGGTGTTCCCCTGTTGTTGGGGCGTCTGCGCGACCCATGGTCAGGGTTATTTATCACGGCGTTGCCAGCGCGACACTCTTCTTCAGCACTTGGCCATCTCGCAACACTTGGATTTCAACGGTGGCGCCAAGATATTTTTTTATAGCCTGCTGCACATCGTCGGCGGTATCGACGCGGATGTCTCCAATGGACATCAAGATGTCACCCTTGAAGATGTCGGCCCTATAGGCGGGCGAGCCTATGACGACAACATTGATCAACAAACCAGAATTGGTCCCGATGCGTCGGTGCTCTTCGGGGGAGAGCGGCATTACATGGATTCCAACTGCAGGTGGTTTCGCCTTAACCCAGTATCCAGCGTAGTAGTCCGCGCGGTGGACCGTGATCGGCACATAGGTAGTCGTGGTGCCGTAGGATGTGGTCGTCGCTGAGCCGTTCACATTCGTTGTTCCGTACGCCGGATTGAACGCTGTCCCGTTGAAATTGGAGGTCGCTGTCGCTGTAGTCGGCGTGACCAGTGGCATAACTGCCGTCCTGGTCCCGGCATCGCGTGACGAGAGAACTATCATCTCGGCCCCGATGGCCTTTGCTTGTGCGACGGCGTTCGCCTCCGCACGGCTGGTTGCGTTGCTTTGGAACGATGACTCGCCTACCCGCGCATAGTTGTTTTGCGCGAGACGCTCGTTCTGAGCATCAATGTTATCGGTAACGATCACCCTAGGCTCAACGTCCGCGCGCGGGCCGGTGTGAGAGACGACCTCGTCCTTTGTCATCCCGTTGTAGAACTTCGAAAAATCGTTTGCACATCCTGCCAGTAACAAGATGGTCACGAAAGCCAGCGCTATTCTCATTTTTATGTCCTTATTTGCCTACGCCGCAGAAAACCGGCCGGACGGCGCTGGCAGAAAAGGCATGCTGGATTGCGCCCCAATTGTTTGTTCTTGGATCCTAGCACGTAGGGTCGGCCATGTCGGTCAATTCGTTCAACAATCTCATGGTTTACGTGAGAAGTATCGTGGCTCGGTCAAAACAGCAGACGATGGCTGGGACTGGCTAGCGGATGAGCAGTGGCTCAGCGGATAGTCTTGTCTTTATAAGCCGACGATAGCGGGTGCGCATCAGCGCCCGATAACCGGTGAGCGAGTACGCTGGCGCTGAGCATACGCGGCGTGTTGCGCTTCAGGGACAATGCGCAATCAGCGCAACGCGCGGAACCGCCAAATTGCCTCGCGCTGCGGTATGCTTTTACGGACCGCGTTCCGTTCAATAACTTCAAATCCGGACCAATGAAGACACGGCTTACCTACCTCGTTTCGTTTTGCTGCGTCGCGTTCGCCTGCAGAGCGTCACTTGCTGCTAGTCCGCTCGGGGCTGTGTCCGTTCAAGAAGGGAACATTGTTTATACTGATCCGTCGGGAGCGACTGAGGTACTGACGGAAACTGGCGCAGACGGCGCGCCGAGGCTTTCCCCGGACGGCACTCTGGTGGCGTTCACTCGGCTAACGCGGGACGCAGACGAGGCAAACTTCAATCCTGCCATTCGCGACCTCTGGGTGATTCGATTGAAGGATCATAAAGCGCGTCGCCTTGTCACGGGAGCGCCGGAAGGGAAAGAACAGCCGGAACAGGTGCTTGCTGCCATTGACCACCCCGTCTTTTCACCGGGCGACGATACGGTGTACTTCATGACAGCTGCGTGGGCGACCTCGTCTGCAATTCACGCAGTATCCGCAACGGGGGGCGCTCAACGGTTCGTGACGAGCGGCAATTCGCTTGCGGTTGTGTCTGTGGGCAAATACAAGGGCGCGCTACTGGTAGAGCAGCACCGCTATATGGACGGACACGGGTCGTGGAATCCAGCGGTCCTTGTGTCATCGTCCGGAAAAAAAATCAAAGTCGTTGGTGAAGGTCGGCACGCTCTACAAAGCGTCGAGGCTGAGCAATAGCATCTGCAGTTGCGCGCCAAGGCGGGCGCGTCAATGGCGCAATAGCGCCATTGACGCACACCTGGCCCGTGCATGTAATCGCATGTTTCCCGGGAATCTGAGTGAAACGAGATGTGCTCGTGAGAGAATGCAACCATTGCATTTTCGGGATGCGGATCGTGGACCTATCCGATCAAGCGATGTTGGAAATTCAGCCGCTCGTAGCGGTACTGCTTGCCAATAAGAGAAGTGATTTGCGCAAACTGTGCAAAGGCACGATCATCACAGAGGACGCATTTGGCGCACTGATCTCGGCATGCGACGCCGGTCAGCTGCCGTGGCGTCATCAAATTTCTCACCGCGATTTTCTTCCACAGCACCTCAAATACACTGACGAAGACAGTCAGGCGCTTGGGCACTCAATTGTTGGGCCACTTACACAATTAGCAACGAAGGCATGGCGAAAGTGGAACCAATTTTTAAAAGATCGACGCTATCTCGTAGGCCATATGTTTTATACGGTGGACCATTCGAACTGGCATTTCTTCTATTTTGACAACCGAGACCTCACGCCTTATGAAAATCATTTCAAGGCCGGGGGCCCCCATATTCACCTAATAAATTTTCTCTGGCCGGCCCATAGGTGCGAGTCGTTATGGAATTTTTTTAAGAATGGCAATCCGAAGATGAGTGGCGCTGAGCATATCCGCTTTCATAGGGAACATCCGGGACCGCCGGACGTATAGGCCCAAATAAAAGCGTCTTCGGACGCCGTTTGTCGTTGTCGAGCATGCTCAGGACGTGGGCGTCGATAAAAACGCGGACGCGCGGTTGGCCATATCTCAGACCGCTCGCATGACGGCCGGCCTTGCTCGGTAACCGTCACGTTTTCGCGCAGCCTCGACACCCCCGCGAGTGGACTCCGGGGATTCAGTTTTCTGGCAGCAACTGTTGACAACGCCATTTTTCCTGTCGTCTCTGACCGGTCGTTCTTGGGCGGTCCGACGTAAGTGCCACTGCTCAGCGGACAGTCAGCGTGCGATACTGACAGCCGCTTATTCCTCGATAGCGGGGCACACATGCCAGTCGAAATCGCAGCTACTACGTACCAGTTGCCCGATGGCTCGCAGGAAGTGGAGCTGACGCACAACGGCCAGACGACGCGCTTCACCGCAGAGGGTTTGTCCGAATACATTGAGGCGCTGGCTGCAGTACGAGCCAATCTACTGCCGCCAGTGTGCCTTGATGTTCCGGGCGGAAGGTCGGTCCCAACGCAACTCGATCCGAATTTTTCCACCGCGGCCAACGAGATGGTTAACGGCTCTTCGCTCTATTTTCGGCACTCTGGATTTGGGTGGCTCGGCGTCATCATTCCGTTCGACAAGCTGGTGGCGCTTAATCAAGCGCTCGGCACGCAGATCGAGCAAGCCAAAATCTCTCGGGCTCGGCCATTAAACTAACTTCGTCTGTCGCAGTTGTGTCGGTTTAATTCAGCCGGCGGCGGCCGCCACAAGCTGTCGGTCTTTCCCGCCGATAACCGCATCAAAAACCCGACTTTCCGCACCGTGGGAGCATGCGCGATGCTTGTTTATTCCCCTGAGCAGAGCTTGGATAAAATTGCCTGGATCTGTTCACCCGTGTAGGGCTTCCTTAGCGCGAGCCACTCGAACGGGAAATTTGCATCGTGGGGCAAGTCGCGGCCCGAGGCAAACACGCACCTGAGCGCAGGCGTAACGTCGGTCGCTTTGTGAGCCAACTCTATGCCCGACATGCCTGGCAGTGAAATATCGGTCAACAGAACCTCAAAAGTCTGAGCACCTAAATTCGCCAGCGCCTCCTCGCCCGAGCCCACGCCATGGGGTCGATGGCCAAGCATCGTAAGTACCTCGCAAATCGCTTCACGCGAATCGTCATGGTCCTCTACCACCAAAATGCGTAGGCTGGTCGCGCTCGACACCGTCGTCGGCTGCGCTTCTGCGACCTTATCCTGGCGACGGACGTTCGCTGGGCTAGTTGCGCCCCTCAGCATCTGGCGAACTTTGTATGCGAGCTGTTCACGACTATAAGGTTTGCTCAACAGCTCCACACCAGGATCGAGCCGACCGCCGTGCACAATCGCATTTTGCGTATATCCCGAAGTGAACAGCACCCGAAGGTGCGGCAGCAGTGCTAGGGCCTGCTTGGCCATTTCCGGGCTGCGCACCGGGCCGGGCATCACCACGTCAGTGAACAACAAGTCGATATGGACGCCGCTGCGAATTATCGTCAGCGCGCCCTGGGCATCGTCAGCCTTGAGCACCGCATAGCCAAGCTGGGACAACGTATCCACGACCGTCGACTGGACCTTGGGGTCGTCCTCCACGACCAGAATCGCCTCGCTGCCGCCGACCAAAACGGCACCCTGCCGCGCTGCCGGTTCCACGGCGGCCTCCATCGAGCGGGGCAGATAGATCTTGACGGTCGTACCATGTCCGATCTCACTGTACAGTTTGATGTGGCCGCCGCTTTGCTTGATAAAACCGTAGGCCATGCTCAGGCCCAGGCCGGTACCTTCGCCCTCGGGCTTCGTTGTGAAAAACGGTTCAAAGGCCTGTGCTGCAACATTGGCCGGCATTCCAGTGCCCGTGTCTGTGACGGCCAGCATCACGTACTGGCCCGACGGGACATCGGTCTGGGTCGCTACGTATTGATCGTCGAGCATCGCGTTGGCCAGCTCCAGCGTCAGCTGGCCGCCGTTTTTCATGGCATCACGCGCGTTGATCGCGAGATTGAGAACGACGTTCTCCAGTTGATGCGGGTCCACCTGTGTATTCCAGAGGCCACCGCTCACCACGGTTTCGACCGCAATGGTTTCGCCCAGCGCACGGCGCAGTAAATCGTCCATGCTCCGAAGCAGGCCCGCCAAATTGACCACCAGCGGCTGTAATGCCTGTCGCCTTCCAAAAGCCAACAACTGCGCCGACAGCGTGGCGCCACGCTCGACCGCCTCGATGGCTTTGTCGAGCCGCTCCCGGCTCCACTCGTCGCGCGCGTGCCGCGATTCTAATAGTTCGAGATTGCCGCGTAGAACTTGGAGCACGTTGTTGAAGTCGTGCGCAACGCCGCCGGTGAGCTTACCGATAGCTTCCATTTTCTGCGACTGAAACAACGCGCTCTCGGCCTTCTTCAGCCGCTCGTTGGCAAGCCGCTGCTCGGACATATCGCGAGTGATCTTGGCAAAACCGACCAGCGAGCCATCGTCGTCGTAAATGGCGTCGATCACGACATGGGCGAAAAATTGGGTCCCGTCGCCACGCACGCGCCATCCTTCAGTCTCGTGCTTACCTTCGCGTTTGGCGATGGCAAGGCCACGCATCGGCAGGCCCGCATCAGCATCTTCTTGCGTATAGAATCGCGAAAAATGGGTGCCGATCACCTCCTCGGCGTTATACCCTTTGATCCGCGCCGCGCCTACGTTCCAATTCGTGACGTAACCTTCCGGCGACAGCATATAGATCGCGTAATCAATTACGCCTTGAACTAGCAAGCGAAATCGGCGTTCGCTCTCTTTCACGGCCTCATGCGCGGCCCTCTTATCGCTGATGTCGCGCACGATCTTGCCAAAGCCGGCAAGCTTGCCCTGCGCGTCGTAGATCGCGGTGATCACCACGCTGGCCCAGAACAGCGTGCCGTCTTTGCGGACTCGCCAGCCCTCCGTATCGTGTCGCCCGTTTTGCAGCGCAGCTTTCAGTACCTGTCCCGGTAGACCCTGGCGTTGGTCATCCTCGACGTAAAACACCGAAAAGTGCCTGCCGATGATTTCATCGGCGCGATAACCTTTGATCCGCTCGGCGCCGCTATTCCAACTCTCAATCATGCCGTCCGGTGTAAGCACTATGATCGCGTAATCAGTCACATGCTCAAGCCATCGATAATGCCTGTAGCCGGAGAGGTCCTGCGGCAATGTTCTCTCTGTCATGGTACTAACCCTTATCGTGCCGCAATCTATCGACGATCTCCATCGGAGAGGGAGAGATTTACCTGGATTTTAGCGCGTCAGAAAGAGAGTCAACTGCCCGGCCAAGTCGCCTAGGCCAGATAGCGATAACCTTTCGGGTGACCGCAGCGACTTTCCAATCCCGAGGAACAATAGGCTTCGTGAACCAAACATCGCTTCGGGAAAATACTTTTACCGAATTGCGTTACCGAACGCAAGCGCACAAGAATGCGGAAGCAGCACGCGAATTGCGCGTCGCGCTGGTGCTCCGCGGTTTTCCTGCGGTACTCGGTTTCTATAGCGGTGGAAGGACCCTACGCGCGGGGATCAAGTTATAGCGTCGCTCGACCGCGAAGAAGCGCTTCGCTGATGACATCGGCGATTAGCGGCTTTTCCAACACGATCTCAAAACCGCTTTGCAGCGCCGCTTCGTGGACTGATGCCCGCGTTGCCATGCCGATAAGGCGCGGATGCTTGCCGATACACCCAGCGCGGATGACTTGCGCTAGCCTGTAGTCATTCGCATCAAGATCGAAAAAAATAACGTCGGGATTCAGCGTCAGCGTAGCCCGAAGCGCCTCTCCTTTTCCGGTAGCGCTCTTCGCTTCGTGGCCCAGCAGTTCCAGCATGATCGCCAGCGCTTCGGCCGCTTCCGTGTGTCCATCGACCACTAAGATTTTCAAAGACACTTCAGTCGGTGGCTCTGACTCGGTAACGCTAGACACGGCGACTCTCGAAGAAGATGGGTTAGTCCGTAGGATACTCGATTATCAAAAAGCAAAAAAAGCGATCCCATATCCGTGAAAGGATCGTAATTACCGGTGACCCGAGCGGCGCTTGAATCACTCGAATCAAGGGCGGCGCAATGCTCGTACGTTCGATGGCATGTTTGCCCGCCTCGACCTGCCGCCGGTTGCGTAACTCGGGGCGCCGCCCGGACGGATTGTGGCGGCTCGTCTGCCTTGCTGCGGAATACCCAAGCATGCACACAAAAGAGAGCTTTTTACATTTACGTGCTCGCTGCGCCGGCGACCGGCCGGTCAAACCCGCTGCGTAAGATACGTCCGCCATAGAAGCACCGACCGCGCGACGGCAGAAACGGTGTTCCCCTGCAAGCGGGAACACAGTTTGCTGGTTCGTCTAAGACGACTCGTGCCGTAGGTGCTTTGTCATTCAAAAAAATGGAGCTAGATATGAGTCAGACCGTTGCCGATTTCTTGGTGGAACGTTTGCATGCCTGGGGCGTGCGCCGCATCTACGGTTATCCGGGCGATGGCATCAACGGCATGTTCGGCGCCTTGCAGCGGGCCCATGGCTCTATCGAATTCGTCCAGGTTCGCCATGAAGAAATGGCGGCCTTCATGGCCTGCGCTCATGCAAAATTTACGGGCGAGCTGGGTGTGTGCATCGCCACCTCAGGCCCCGGAGCGTCACACCTCGTGACCGGTCTCTATGACGCGCGCATGGATCACATGCCGGTACTCGCGATTACCGGTCAGCAAGCCCGCGCTTCGCTCGGCGGCCACTACCAGCAGGAACTCGATCTGGTTTCGATGTTGAAAGATGTTGCCGGTGCGTTTGTGCAGCAAGCGAGCGTGCCGGAGCAGGCTCGCCATCTGATGGATCGGGCGATCCGCACTGCCATCGCTGACCGTCAGGTCACCGCCATCGTTTTACCCAACGACCTGCAAGATCTCCCTTACGCAGCGCCCGGCCGCAAACACGGCACGCTGCATTCCGGCGTCGGCTATACCGAGCCGAAGATCGTTCCCTATCTATCCGATCTCCAGCGTGCTGCGGAGGTGCTGAATGCGGGAAAGAAGGTCGCCATACTGGTCGGCGCCGGCGCTCTCGGCGCGACTGACGAAGTGATCGCCATTGCCGACAAGCTCGGCGCAGGCGTCGCAAAAGCGTTACTGGGTAAAGCGGCGTTACCTGATGACCTTCCCTGGGTGACCGGCTCGATTGGCTTACTGGGAACCAAGCCCAGCTACGACATGATGATGGAATGCGACACGCTCTTGATGATCGGCTCGGGATTTCCGTACGCGGAGTTCCTTCCCAAGGAAGGCGCCGCTCGGGGCGTGCAGATCGACATCAAGGCGGACATGCTGAGCTTGCGCTATCCGATGGAGGTCAACCTCGTCGGCGACAGCACCGAAACGCTGCGAGCGCTGCTACCGTTGCTGACCGCAAAAACAGACGATAGCTGGCGCAAGACCATCGAAGGGTGGACCGAAAAATGGTGGAAGACCCTCGAAAAGCGCGCGCTTGAACCTGCCGAGGGCGGCGTCAATCCGCAACGTACCGTCTGGGAACTGTCATCGCGTATCCCCGCCGATGCCATCGTCACGAGTGACTCCGGTTCATGTGCCAACTGGTATGCGCGCGACCTCAAAGTCAAACGCGGCATGATGTGTTCGCTCTCGGGCGGATTGGCTTCGATGGGCGCGGCGGTGCCTTATGCGATTGCCGCAAAGTTCGCATTCCCCGCGCGACCCGTGATCGCGATTGTCGGCGACGGCGCCATGCAGATGAACAACATGGCGGAACTGATTACGGTGGCGAAGTATTGGGAGCAATGGGCCGATCCACGCTGGATCTGCATGGTGCTCAACAACGGCGACCTGAGTCAGGTGACCTGGGAACAACGGGTGATGGAGGGCGATCCCAAGTTCGAGGCCTCGCAGACGATACCGTCGGTTCCGTATCATAAATTCGCAGAATTGATCGGGCTAAAAGGGATCTACGTGGATAGCGCCGAGGCCATGGGCGCCGCATGGGAGGAGGCCTTGTCGTCGAACCGGCCGGTGGTTTTGGAAGTTAAAACTGATCCCAACGTTGCACCTTTGCCACCTCACATCACGCTGGCTCAAGCAAAGGCATTCGCCTCGACGCTGATGAAGGGAGATCCCGACCAGGGCAATGTGCTGATCGACACGGCCAAGCAAGTACTCTCCGCGGTGTTGCCCGGGCACAAGGACCGTTAAGGGAACAAGCATGCAGTGCTAGGGCGCGGCAGCTGACGCTCGGCATGGAGATGCCGCGAACCTTACGACGCAGTGGGAGCACGGTGATCCATGCCCGTTCCAATTCGCATCAAACTCTTTATCCACACAGGAGACGATTATGGGTAATAGCACATTGGACCCCGACAACACCCCATCAGAGCAACCCGTGCCCGGACACGACACACGTGCGCTGGGCCCGAGCGATTCGTCCGACAGCGGCAGCGACACCGTGCATGCGCGGCAGCAGGCGCTGGGCCCGCTCGACGACGTGGATCGCCACGCACTCGAACAGGGTGCAGACGAACTCGACAGTGACACTGACCGCCACGGCACCGGCGAGCGCGCCAGCGCTGATGGTGACTCGAACCTACGTCCTGACAGCGATGTGCTGCCGGACACTATGGACGGTGAAGTGGGCGTGCGTGAATTGGACTTTGAGTCGGACGAGACCAGTGAATCCGATGACGGCGACGCTACAGGTGACATCTAGCCCTCGATGATCCCCATAGCTGCGCTGCGAAGATTGCAGCTTTCACATAGGTTACATGCGATTGGTCTCTGCAGCGTACACGCGTCGTGGACGGTCCGCTGATGCACCGTCCCGCCTATGCGTGGGTCAGCCGGGCGCGTACCGCCGCGCGTCGTATCCGCGCAATCAGCTATATAGCTGACCGCCGTGACGCGCACAACCTGACCGCCTGTTTCTTGGAGGGCGCAGGCCGTAGCGCGACGCGCTATCGGCACTTACTAGACAGATGCGCGATCAAATAATCGGTGTGCCACCGGTGATCGCAATAGTGGCACCCGATACGTAGCTCGCTTCGTCCGACGCGAGCAACACATAGACGGGCGCCAATTCCGCAGGTTGACCGGGGCGTTTCATCGGCACCTGGCTGCCAAAGTTCTTCACCGCGTCGGCGGGCATGGTGGCCGGAATCAGTGGCGTCCAAATCGGACCGGGCGCCACGCAGTTGGCACGTATGCCTTTTTCTGCCAGTAACTGGGCAAGGCCACCGGTGAAGTTCTGGATCGCCGCTTTCGTTGCAGCGTACGCCAACAAGGTCGGATTCGGCTTGTCAGCGTTTACGGAGGTGGTGTTGACAATCGCGCTGCCCCTAGGCATATGCGCCACTGCTGCCTTGGACAAACGAAACATCGCGCCGATGTTGGTATCGAACGTCCGATCCCAGTCCTCATCGCTGATTTCATCGAGTGCCTTGTAGGTCATCTGGAAGGCAGCGTTGTTGACGAGAATGTCGATCTTGCCGAACGCGTCGACGGCCAAGCGAACAACCTCACGACAGTGCGCCGGATCGGCAATGTCGCCCGGGATCAGTAGCGCTCCGCAGCCGGCTTTCCTGATCCATGCTTCGGTCTCGCGCGCCTCATCGTGCTCGTTCAGATAGGAGATCACCACATCCGCGCCCTCGCGCGCGTACGCGATTGCGACAGCGCGCCCGATGCCGCTGTCGCCACCGGTAATCAGCGCAGTTTTTCCACTCAGACGACCCGAGCCTCGGTAGCTATTTTCTCCATGATCCGGCGGAGGATTCATCGGTGCCAAGCGCCCTGGTACTTGGTCCTGCTGTTGAGCTGGAAACGGCGGGCTGGGATAGATCTTCTCGCTCATGAACGGCTCCTTGATGTCAGGGTGTGAACCGGATTTCAAACTACGTAAAAATCACCGGTACACTGATTCGTCCGCGCGTCGTGCATGGACAAGTACCTGCATCGTTAGCAAACTGTATTCCTGGCTCGCGCCGATGTGAGGTCTTTACCACGCGTGGGAACACCGATTGCTGCGTCTCAAACGTCTCAATCATTACCTCCCCCCAAAAACGGCCAGGGTGAGGGGATAAAGTGGCGGGGAACGCGCCAAGGAAGCTCCCATGACGATCAAAGTTGGGACCGCTAGTTGGACCGATCCCACCCTCATCAAATCCAAGCGATTCTACCCGCCGGGTTGCTCCTCGGCCGAGGGACGCTTACGCTTTTACGCCACGCAATTCCCACTCGTCGAAGTCGACAGCAGCTATTACGCAATGCCCAGCGCGACCAATTCGGTGTTATGGGCCGAGCGCACGCCAGGCGACTTCACGTTCAACATTAAGGCGTTTCGGTTATTCACCGGTCACCAAACCGACCGCGCGATGTTTCCGAAGGACATGCAGGCAGCACTGCCGCAGAACGGGAAGAAGAATTTGTACTACCGCCAGGTGCCCGGCGACGTCCTTCAGGAATTGTGGCGTCGATACCTGGAAGCCATCGAGCCGCTGCGTGAGGCAGGCAAGCTCGGCGCAGTCCATTTCCAGTTCGCGCCGTGGATGCTCAACAATATAGAAGGCAGGAAGCACGTTGAGCATTGCGCCGATGTGATGGCCGGCTACACCATGGCGGTCGAATTTCGACATGAGTCGTGGTTCGCCGATGCCGAGCGCACGGCCCGCACGCTGGCGTTTGAGCGAGAGCGAGGATTGGTGAATGTCATCGTCGACGAGCCGCAGGGGCCGGCCAACAGCATTCCAGCAGTATGGGAAGTGACGAACGATGATTTAGCGCTGTTGCGGCTCCACGGACGCAATCATGCGACGTGGAATATTCAAGGTGCCACGGCGTCTTCTGCTCGGTTCAATTACGACTACGACGATGACGAGTTGGATGGTCTCGCGACTCAGATTTACGAGATATCGCGGGCCGTCGCACAGACGCATGTCGTCTTCAATAATAACTTCGAGGATCAAGGACAACGTAACGCGCAGACTCTAATGAGCATCCTCGGGGCGGGCACGATCTCGTCATGATCCGTTTCGATGGCGGTGGGCAAAGGCCGCATCCTGGCGCCCGCATCGGGCGGCCGTTGACCCGTCGTCGCCGTTAGTGGTGCTGAAATGGAATGCAGGAGAAGCAGTTGATCCGTTCGGCCACTACTGCGTCTTATTCACAGGGAAAAGATGTCTGTCGACTATCTTCATGAAGCTGAATGCTCGCTTTTCGCTGGGGTAGCTGAGATTGGTTGCCAGCGGTATAGCCGATTGGATCCAGTTGCGCTTGTCTGACGTGTACTCAAGCCCAACGTCCGACAGCATTGACTCCAACTCGCCATAGCGATTGATGAACAGCCCTGCATTGGCGCAGATCTCGAAGATCGTCTCGAACGCCGCCTTCCCGTCGTCGTTGAACGCTTCAACGCCACGTGCTTTGGCATCGGCCCAAGGCTTGCCGTCGTCGATAGCTTTGCGAATCGTTCCATCAACCCGTTTCAGCGCCTTGTCCGTCGCACTGTCGTCACCGTTCGTGCTCACCCTGGCGAGATCGCTAGCGGCTGCCTCAATTGCCTTCAATAGCGCGTCAGCTCTCTCGTTAACGGTCTTCCCAGTGACTGACTTTGCAAGCGTGCTTTGCGCTTGGGTGAGTTGTGCGGTTTGGGCTTCGTCGATATTCAGTGCACCAATCTGCTTGGAGAATTCATCTGCGTTGTTGAGGACATCAATGTCGACGATTCCTGCGGTGCGTACACCAAGGTCCCGATAAAGCGAGGCTATTCGCGGCACGGTTTGCTTATTGTCCGCGCTGACGAAGTGAATGTCCGCATTCGGGTGTATCTTGCTAAAAATCGTCTCGTAGAACCGAGCGTCGGAATCCGCCTCTACTACAATAGCCGCAGAGGAGAATAGCCCGTCGATGACGCGATGTGACGCCAAGAGGGGATCCTTTGTGATCTCTGATAGGCGACTCGGTGCGAGCTGTCGGAAGGCATTCGCATCTCCAATGCGGTCGATCCTAACTACGGATATATCGTTCTTCACCGATAGCACGCCTCTGAGTACGTCTGCACTATGCGTAGCGATCACTAGCTGCTTGCTCGGGCCGCTGCGGCTCGCGATAAGCCTTCCCAACGCGTGTGCCTGCGGAGGATGCAGAAAGGCTTCGGGTTCGTCAATCAGGCAAACTGGCCGGTCCATGACCAGCAGGGCCGCCACTATCCCAACGAAGCTTCGCAATCCGTCGCCTTGATTATCGAGCTTTTCTAACTCTTTGAGGACCGAGTGAGCGTCGCGCGGATCCGGGGGGATAGGGCCGAGCGTATCTTTCACTCTCAGGCAGAGCTCAGTCGGAAGCGTGAAGTCAAGAGCGAGTTCAACGCCAAACGTCGCTTTAACGATCTGGCGCAGTTCAAGTTCTTTCTGCGTGCCTTTGAGATACAACTGCTGGAGCAGCGTCGCTGGATTGTCATTTGAGACGTTGGGGCCGGTAACGAGAAGGTGTAGCCGATTTTCGGTTAGCAGATGCGTTGTCAGCCTCGATCCAATCACCTGAGCAATGGTTGCTTTGTCCCGCTGTGCAATCCCTTGACGCCAACTTTCTAGGACTACCTTAGGTGGCCCCCCCCAATTCATACTCGCCGTACCTTGTAGCGACGGGTTGAGGGAATTGACACTGATTCCGGCCGCACTATCGGTGCCTCGAAGCGCCGCATACGCTTCAAAAGCGGCGTTGAGATCGGTCGGAACCGAAGTGGTGGCGTTCTTGATGACCTTAGCATTCAGGCCATACGATGGCGTAGTAGTGATCTCGGATAGGTCTTTCAATGCGCGACTCTTCCCGGCGTTGTTGGGGCCGATGATCACCGTCAGATCTCCAAGGTTGACCTTGGTCCCATCGTTGCTTTCAAACTCTTCCAAACGGTATACGTACACGAGTTTGCTCCCTTCGCATTTTGAGCTGTGGTGTCGCGTCCATTCTACAGCCGCGACTTCTGTTGCATTTTCTGTCTCAAATCAAATGGCGTATTTGTCGATTCTCTTATCTATCCCGTCGCATCAAGTCTGCCCACGTGTTTGCGTAGGCTCGGGTCAGAGGTGGTACTTGCGTGCGGCTTCAGGGGGATAGTCAGTATCGCTGAACACGCTTTAGGTCGAGTACACTAGCTCTCATTGTAGGGAGCCAATATGCACATGTCGGATGTCTGTAACGGCTGGGGAATTACCGCGACGGCAGAGCATGTCACAGGCGGACTTACGCGGGGCTTCGTCTCGGTAGGTGCGGCAGTCCGTGTCAATGGCGGTGAGCCGGTGGCTCATAAGTTTGATGACATTGGCGGCCCGTTCGATACCGAACACGAAGCAATAGAGAATGCTCTTGAGTGGCTACGTGCATGGGCAGAATTGGAATGTGACGCCGGACAGCGATAAAAAGCCCGCATTGAGCGGGCCTGTGAGATGTTGCTGGTTATACGGGCGTACTCAGGGCCTCCCATCCCCTTGCTGCATCGCGATTAGTGCGTGCCGGTCCCGGGTTGGGCCTGTGGTCCCGTGCCGTTCGGACTTACTCCGGCTCCCGTACCACCGGCCTGTCCCTGAGAACGCTTTTCGGCGGCCTGGATGTCGTTCGGGTATTGTGGGTCGTCTCCCGCTCCGGGCCGATAGCCGTTTTGTTCCAGCGTTTTGAGTTGCTGCTTTTGCTGGGTGCGCGTGGTCGTGCTGCCCTGCGACGGCGTGGTGGTCTGCGCGTTTGCTACATTCACGGCCAGCGCAACGCTAAGCACACTTGTGGCACCGAGTGCCTTGATGAAGTTCGACATGGATACTCTCCTTTTCCGGTAGATAACTGAGGAGCAGAACAGCATCCATCGTGCCCAGTGGGCTGTCGGAAGTGACGGCGTACCACCTGACGCCGCCGCGCAGCGTTGCGACTAACGCGGCCAGATAAACTCGCTTCTGTGTAAAACCTACACAAAACTGTGATTTTTGGGCATTTTCGTGCGGTTTTGCCACTATCTCAAAATTGGCTAGTGTTCTTCGCGCCGCAATTGATTGCGGACGGACGTAAAAAAGCCCACTCAGTGGTGGGCAGTAGCAGGTCGAAAACAGGCGACGCGATTTCTCGAAGCAGTATGCGCGCGCGAGGCTCAGCTTCGCTTCTTTCTGCGGAACCCTCGCCGCACCCATCCGACTGCAATGAATAGCGCGCCGACCGTCCCGCTTATCCAGCCCACCGTCGAAATTGCGCTATCAGCGGCTTCGGTATTTGCCGCCGTGATTGCGGCGTCGCGCTTCTGAGCTTGCAGCTTGGCATACTGGTCGCGGGGCTGCTCTGTGCCGTCACATGCTTGAGACCGCGCACTCAGCAGCGTCGAAAACAGGTCGGATTTCGGCCCGGTATCGCCAGACAGCGGCTGGCTAGACGACACACCCGTCTGTGGTTGTGGTGTCGCTTGATGACAAGAATCGTAGTTGTCGAGTGCATTCTTGTAGGCGTCGTCGGCTTGCTGCTGTGCATAGTGCGCGTTTTCCACATAAGTCCATCCGGACGACGCGCCAACTACTACGGTCAAGACCACCCAAATACGAGTCCATCCGTTCATTTCGCCCCCTTCGATTTAGGCTTATTGCTGGTCAATCTCGATTTTTTGGTCGGGGTCGTCGTTGAACGTCGGGCCTTTGCAACGGCAATCCAATCAGCGCCTAAGCGAAAGGTTATAACTTGATGCCATAGTGAGCGGCGAGTGCCTCAGTAAGTAACTTGCCGCCAGTCGAGAGTCCGATGGCCCAGACGCCGTCGACGGCTTTCCCTGCCATCTTTGCCATCCACGACCGGACCTTTGGTCCGAAGCGCTTTTCGGCAACCACCGTAGCGGCGTCGTCCTCGCCCACGGCTGTCTCAAGCTCCGCGATATCCGTATCGTGTACACCGGCTGTTTTCAATGTCGAGGCGAGCGATTTGAAGTTGCCTTTCGTCACGGTATTGACTATGGTCGCCGTATTGCTGTCGCCCACGATAATTGTTGTGTTGTCACCAAACATTGATGATGCGAACAGGTGCGGCATGTCTATGCCCTTTGCGGCTTCCTTCATATCGTCTTCCTTTGCGTCGCCAAGCTCATTTTGAAGACTGAGCACGAAATCCAACAGCCGGGTGCGAACTTCGATGGTCGCGCCCATGATTTGCGTTGGTTCCATCTGTACCCACGCGTATTCAACATGGGCATTGCTCCAGCCTTTGCTTAGCTCTGGATACAGCGATGGCGTAATGGGATGGACTATGTGAGCGTCACGCTTCGAAATCCATTCTTCGAGTACGTGAACCGACTCACGCAATTCACTCGTCGAGAGCGCCTTGCGGGTCGTTTCTGCGAGGTGTCCAATTGGCAATATCTGAGCCGCGTGAGACCAAGAACTGTTTCGAAGATTGCCGACAACACGCACAGGAACCACGCGATAGGATGGTAGGTCGGTCCCGGCGTCGTAGCCTTTCATTTCGTTATTTAGCCAATCGCCAAGCTCTTTATGGCCCATCTTGTTCATGACCACTTTCGTTTTCAGCATCGCATCAGTGAGCGAGCCGTTCTCGCTACTGAGTAGCTCCACAATGGCGTCGAGTAATTTCATTTTTCACTGCCTTGAGGACTTCGGTCGCCACGAAACGGGCGTTATTGGTGACATATCGTACTCGATGCCGCGTTAGGCGCGATAGTAAGTTGCGTGCATTGGCAGCGGCGGGAGTGAAATCAATTGCAACGCTCAGCCCATTTGCGGGTCAGACATTGACAGGGTGCATAGAGCGTCCAATGGGTGACGCATGACCGATAACGAGATTGTCACGAATAAGACTTTGAACGGCTCTTTCGGCATCCTGCGTCAACGAGCGCTGGCCGCGATGTTTAACCGGGCTGGGCACATGGTGGGGCCTATTGAAGTATGGGCAACGCTGGTAACGATAAGCGGGTCTTGGGACCGCGCATGGTCGGCATATAAGAGCATTGATGTCCTTCTAGTACAGGTGAGGGCGCAAATCCCGGTAGACCGTCAATCGGTCCGTGCGCTGACTGTCGATAGGGATCAACTCCGGCGCGAGTTGGCGGGCTATGAGGGCGATTTCGAAAGCGAGTTACTTTTAGTATTGGGCCGCCCGTCATGGCCGGATGTCAAAATTCTTGAGGCGGCTCTGCTATGACAAAGCCCGCAATCAATTGCGGATGCTCTGGCCCTTTTTTGTTTATACAAAATCGTGGTAACTAATGAGATGATTTTGTTATAACTCAAGCGGGTAGGGCGTTACGGCGGTTATTATGAATCCCGGCCCCGCCGCAAAGGGCTTCGTGCTTTTCTGACAAGGCTCCCAGATTTACCGGGACGGTAGGTCGACGGCACGGGAGTCGGCCTCCGACATGATTTGCCGGGTTCGCGACATGAGCCACGCGATTTCCGCGGATGAGAAATCCCACGCGCCGGCGCGGACTTTGTTTTCGACACCCATCTCGACCCGATGCAGGGCTTCATCAAAGCCCCATCCTTTGGTGTCGATTTTCCGCTGTGTGTAGACCGCAAGCTGTTGCGCCACGTCTTCGCACGCGTCATACCTCTCGTACAGCTCATCAGGCGTCAAACCAGAAAAGTATCGGTCGCCGACCTTGCGCAGCAAGAGCTTCGGGTTCGAACCTGCGAGTGAGCCCGCCAGCATTTCCCGAGGAAAATCTTCCGGCACAACATGTTCGTCTGTCATGGCAGTTCTCCTGCTGAACAGTGAAATTACGCGGCCGGGACAAATAGGTCGTGCCCGGCCCACGCCCCGAGTATCGCCAGCGGGCCGAGGTCTGAGAGCCATTTCTTCAGAGCGTGGCCATAAATGATGACGCTCTGATGGATGATTTTTCCGAGGAGCGTGCGCGTCGCATCAAGGCCGTATTGACGGCTATGATGGGAATCACGGTGATGTGAGAGGAGGCTTCCGCATCACCAACCTCGATCAGGTCTCGTCACCACCGGCGTCCCGCGACCCGATGTTGTGCTGCTCGCTCAGCGGCAGGTCTCGCCGGCAGTCGGGAACGAGTGCCGTGGTGATATCTGTCCACTGCTCAATTTTCCAAGCCTTCGCGGCATAGAACCAAACGTATTCAGCGTCTTTGTCCTGACCCGCTGGTCCGACCAGGCGATACGTGCTGCCGCTGGTCGTCACGCCGGTGCGCGTGACCGGATCAAACGATTGAATTGGTGTGCTCACGCGGCCATCGCCGTCGACCAGATTGAAACCGAGGAAGTGGCGTGCTCCCGAGCTAGTCTCCCGAATAGACCAGCGCCCGAGTACGACGTCGCTACCGCCTATTGCTGCGTAAAGTGACATATCTGCACCTCTCAAATCAAATGCGTCTACAAATCAATCGTCAAGGCTACTCAGGTGCAACCGACGGTCGACGCATTCTTGGTTAGCGGTAGCGTCATTTCAATGCGGTGATGAAGATGACGACCGGCTATCAAACGAGACATGGACTAGGCCAGGGCACTATCTGGTTCCAGCCAAAAAATCGAGCCAATCCCACGCGTAGGCACAATCCATGGGCTCCGCGTCTTCTTCAATTACTGGTTGCGTCGAATATGCGAGTCGTTTTCTGAACAGGCTATGCGCGGGCTCAGGTATTTCCCGGAGGCGCACGTACGCGAGATTACCGGCGTTGCGGATGGGAACGTCGAGTGGTTGCGGGCGCGGAGGCAGTCCCTCTTTCCCGGTCAGCCCGATGGCAATCGCTCGGGCAACCAAATCCCAAATGGTCGTTGCGAAGCGTGGGTACCCGTGGAGGGTTGCTGCACCGAGGTCGCCCAGCACGTCTTCGTGTAGTTCGACCTTATAGTCCGCGAGTGCGCCGTTCTTCACTCGACCAATCTTTGCTGTTGCCAGCACTCGGCGACCGTTGTCACGCCCACCAGGCCAAAATTCAACGATTACCTTGAGCATATGGTGCGCCTCGTCACTGATGATGATCGAGCAATTAGCGAGCCTTCAATATCAGACTTTGGAGGTTCGGAATCTTCCATCGCGCTCAGCGCTGCTTCGGAGTAGCCCAAATGCCCGGCAGCGCGCACGCGGACACGGCCAGATCTGCGTCCAGCGGATAGTGTCTGAGAAGGCCGGCCGCTACTGTTTGAACGAGACCTGGGATAGTGATCTCCTCAGCAGTCGCGAGTATGCGCAGGAGATTGCGAGTCTCTACGACTGCCTTCGTACGCTGATCGGGCATTGTCATTTCTGTGCTCCCATGTTCTCAACATGTGCTGCACCCCATCCGACACGTCAGGCATGACTGGGGCTGCCGTCCTCGCGTACATCGAACAACCACTGCCGAATGCGCTGCTGGACGTCTGCATCGCTGATGCCGCGCGCCGAGTCGAGGAGAATGAAGTTTTGCGCCAGCTCGCCGGGCTCGCGGCCGAAATGGTAGGCACCATATGCGGAGTCGTCGATTGCGAGCCATTTCTTCAGGCGGTGCCCATAGGCATAGCTGGCGATGACATACGTTCGCTCGGAGCCATTTAGCACATAGCTCAAGCGCGGCTTGATATCTTGCGTCGTGCCGACGACTCGCCGAGCCAGGCCTGCGGGTAGATACGAAATGACCTTCTCCGTAGGCAGTTTTTGCAGCCATGAGGTCGTGAGGATGATTTCCACGGACGGGTACGGCTCGAGCAGTGCGATAAGCAGCGGCGCGTATTCGAATAGCGGCCTGCCAGTATCGAGACTCACGTGACCATCCGTGTCGATAACAGCGCGGCCATCGTGCAGCGTCCCATCGAAATCGATGAAAAGTGTCGGGGCATCCCGGTGCGGTGCGAGCGTTTGAAGTTCCATTGGTCCATCCCAGCTTTTCGGAACGGTGTTGTCCTGCATCTCGGTGAGCTTCGACAGGAAACTCCTCGCATGGAGCGCCGCCGATACGCGGTTGTTGAGTGCCGTGGCGGTGCCCACCACACATACCAGACGTTCTCTCGGAACCCGACGAGAGCATCACATGCGATTAAAAATCGGCAATAAAAATTGCTCAATTAGAATTCTAGTTTGCGTTGGAGAAATGGCAAGGACATCTTCAACCGGAGCTACTCAGCCGCGGTATTGGCCCGTGTGATTGCAGCCGAAACGAGGTCCTTATACTCCACGTAGTTATCCAAGCTTGAACTGCCAAGTGCGACGAGACACTCGAGAAATGACGGGAGGGAGAGTATTCCGCTCGATAGGTGGGAGACGAGAGTTTTTTCGGTTAGGTCGTCGCCGAGTAGGACCAGTCTGTGTGCTAATTCGGCGAGGGTTACAGTTGGGTGACGTGATAGCTCTGCGGAAACAACCGCTGCGGCACGGTCTTCCCAGGTTCCGGTTACCAAAAAAGCCGATTCCCACAAGTGCGGTACGTCGGCGTCAGTTGCGGAGATGATTTGCAATAGCAACGCCAACTTAATTCGCCCGCGGGAGACTCGCGAAGCAAGTGATCGCTCGCTCTCTATCACCCCCAACATGGAGAGCGCATCGGATAGTACTGCGTAACTAATGTCCTTTCGCGCGAGCACAACGCGAACAACGCGGGAAGCTAGGTTAGCCCAGGGCGTATCTGCTTCGCTCACAAATTTCCTTGTTTTTGGAAAAAAATCGACTAGTGTAGAAGACAGTAAAGATCGCCGAATAAGAGTTGGCTGCACGCCGTGTCAAGCCTCTCGCGATGACTCTCTGGATTGCGGAGTATCACGGGATTCTAATGAGCGCGGCGTGAACTGCCTAGATAGATTTTGTTGGAAATTTTTTTGCCCGCTGTCCATTTAACCGAAATGAATTCGTGATGGTCAAGTGGATGGGACGCTGACGCTGGAGGGTGAATTTCGTGTCTGTTGAGTCACGACACAGAACTTGTGGTTTTTTGCGGCGGAGATTCGATGGTGATGGTGTTGCGATAACGAGGCGCTGCTGCAAATCGAGCGCGCGCTTGCAGCTTACCGCTGCATCGGTTAATATCGCCGTCGCTCAACTTGAATCGAAGTTGAGTTGGACGCAAAAACAGCATCATACCAGTAGAAACTAGAAACTGATAGCGAAATATACCAAGAAATAAGCAATGTGCCAACTGGCGGTGGCGAGCCCGAGCAAACTCGGGTCTCTGCCCAAACGATACCGGAGAAAGCGTTCACGAGCAAACAGACAAACTAATTCCTCTGCTACAAAAAACAAAAGCCAAGGTGGCAACCTTGGCTTCCGTATGGTGCGCCTCGAGCGAGACACCCCAGTGCTTACGCGCGCGCAGGGTCTCACAACGGGCACGCCGTGTCAACCCCTGCCCGATTGCTTTTTAAAGCATGGGCCTACGCGAGCAATTTATGTCGACGACCATCAATAACGTCGCTGCTGGACTCTGTCCGAATCTCAGTGCTGAATTTGAAATCCGGGACCTAGCGTCCTCGACTCTCTGCCGGACTGCTGTATCGGTTGGCCGTATCGGATACGGTTCGCCGTTGCTGATCGTGTCCGACAAAAAGTCGACTATTGCAGGTAGGACGGACCATGCAAAACAAGGCCGATAACCTAAAAGAGGCAACCGTCCCGTCTCAGGCTCGTGTGATTGTGCGCGCGACTGACGAGTCATCGCAGTTTTCACACGTCGAGACCTGGGAGGTCTCTTCCGTTATTGACGATAACCCGTTGGTGCGTTCGTATCCTATCCGGCCTACTTCCATTGAAGCGGATCACGGGCTTCGTGTGGACGGCGTCGTCGCGACCAACCAAGCGCGTAACCTGTCCAAGACCGAAAAGATCAGCGCCCTTAAGTTGGTCGACACGAGCTTCTATCCGACGAGGCTCGAATCAGCGCTACACGCGGATATTCACGACGCGGTATTAACCACTTGGTCAAAGGTGAACCCACTTAGCGCTGCGGCCGTCGCGCGATATCACCAATTCGGTAAAGCGATAGAGGCTGGGAAACTCAGCCTCATGCCACGGGCCTGCGAGGCAGGAAGAGGTCTAACTCTGTGCTCTGTGACCGGATCTAGTGGAAATCGGTTGGCGCTGCGGTCGTCCCATCTGCTAGGCAACAAGTTGGAGTGGTTGCCGGTCGAGGCAGATAGGAAAATCCCGTTTTGGCCAGCGATGGTTGTGCAATGGCCCCTATGCGGAACTCTTGAACAGTTTCACGCGAACTTCCTTGCTGCATTCGACGCACATGTCGATGGTCAATATTTTCTCACAAACTTTCGACAAAACGCGAAGGCCCAGCGCCGTTCTGTATACGTGGTGGGACTCGCAGCGTTGGCCAACGTTGGAGTTCTCTTTGTTACGGGGGCGTGTGCAGCTAATTTCGACTACAAAAAGTCCATAAAACTGCTGAGTTTCTTAAATGAGTTCATGGCGAGCTCAGGAATCTCTGTTGTCTTTGTATGCACGGCGCCCGTATGCGACCAACTGCTATACACGGGAGGAATTGGCGCGGCTCTGATGTCAGGCGGTATCGAAGAGCTCAATTGGTTGGAAATCAAGAGCGAGTTTTGGTCAGATATAAGCCTTCGTTACTACAACCAAAGTTTGATGTGGAAGCCGGTGACGCGTGTTGCTGAAGATGTAGCCCAAGCTGCGGCCGCGTGTTCGCGTGGAAGTCGAGACATTCTCGGAATATTTTACCGCCAGCTGCATGTAGCAGCTGTGCGCCGTGATGCACGGGAACCTTCGGAAGAACTCCTTAGCGATGTCAAGGAGACGGTAAAAAGACAATCAAGACAGATGCAATTCGCCGCGGACGAAATCGCGTCTGGAATACTAAAAAAGGGGAAAGTTAACTCTGCCAACCTATGGGGCGACTTCATGCCACTCGATAGCTACCGCGCCGCGAGGGCTCTTGATGAGTAAGCGGATCCACGATAGGGAATTGCTCACTGCTCAGCGCGGAGCGTCCCGAGCCTTGCGGATAGAGCCAATCATCCCTGGGCAAACAATACCCAGTTTTCTCGAGCACGCTGGACTCATGGCGGGATACAGGTCGCTGCGTGCGGTTTTGATTGAAGATATGGGGCGGTGGCGGGCGCCCCTTGAGGGAATGCCTACACCACTGATACCGCTTTGCGATGCGCTGCCTGATAGTTTGGGGACTCCGCAAAAAGTGCTGCGCGAGAATACACATTTTGCTTATTGGACCGGCGGTACGCCGGCAGATGCCGCGAATCGTATATTGCGTTACATGATGAGCGGTGGTCACGGTCCAATACGACCGACACAACTGCCTTTGCTCTTGGGGCAAAGCCCGTTTGAAAGACTGCACTGCCCGGAGTGCGAACTCTTGCATTTGCGACAGCATGGCTTCGCGCCGACAATGCGGACGCATATCGCGCCATTCGTGGCGGTATGTCCTGTCCATGGGGCCGTGTTGTTTGACGCCCATCAGAAAGCCGTATTCAGTTCGCTCTGTAGGACATTCACGAGTGCGGATCCGCACCATCGTTCGATGGAGTATGCGAGGCGGACTATGGATTTGGTCAACCGAAATCTCGATGGCCAAGGACCGGCGGAACAGTTCCGAGAGTTGCTTCGTCAGAAAGGTTTCTTGACCGAAACGCGTCACGTACGAGTGAGATCCTTGCTCACTGCGCATCATGCTTTCCACTCCCAGCCCTTCTGCGATATCAGACTCAATCACCTATGCCATCACGACGCACTTCTGACCTCGGCAATTAGAAAACTGATAACGGGAAAAGGGAGCGCGCATCCAGTGATGCTATGCCTCCTTTGCTGGACGTTATCTGAAGTTGTAGCGCCTCACGAGCAACCTGTGAGAGCGGCGAGCAGGCGTCCTCTCGATAAAGACCAAGTATATGCGGCGCTTGCCCAGCACTCAACCGCATCGAAAGCCGCTCGTGCGCTGGGCGTTGGGGCAACGACCTTTCTAACTCGAGCAACTGAACTTGGGTGCACTGTCCGCCGAAAGCCGAGCCGCCTCACAGACGAAGTAGTGGACGAAGTAAAGCGAAGGTTTGCCAAAGGCGAGCGCATCGAAGAAATAGCGACCAAAACCGGCATTTCCGTTCCGAGCATCTATCGAATCATTCGAGGCAGTGGGCAACTAGCGTTGCACCAACAAACCATACAGGCAGAGCGCGCTGATGATGCCCGTAAGCGTTGGCTCGCGATGGAGGACGTTAATCCGGCAGCGTCTTTGTCCAAACTTCGGACCATGGCGCCCAAACTGTACGCGAGACTCTATCGCTCGGACAGGACGTGGTTGATCAGCCACGGAGTAAGGTCAACGAGGACCGGTGCTCAACGCCGGCCTAGAGCGCATATTCCGGAACTGAAAGCTCGCGCGCGCAGAGCAATAATCGAAACCGCGACGATATCGCCGGTGCCGAAAGCTTCTCGCTTTACCGCCAATGGCGTCTCGGAAAAGACAGGATTGTCACCGTATTACCTCAATAACTGCGACGGGAAAACGGCGCACGTGCTGCGTACAGTCACCGAGACCAGGTCGAGCTTCGTTACGCGACGTCACTTAGAAGCGGAGAAAATCCTCATGCTTGAGGGTGACGATGCCCCGTTTTGGAAGGTGTCGAAGCGTTCCGGTCTCCGATGGATTGCTTTGGTCGATTGAGTTGAGAAATTTACATTACGAGAGAAACATACACGAGATGAGCGGTTTAGCCTTCAGTGCCTTTGCATCCCCTATTTTTCCGACAGAATCAATTGCCAGTTATCTGAGCCACGCGCTCGTATTTGCCGGTGACAACGCTCAGAACTCTTATGCCACTGGGAAAAATCACCATCAGGCCGGACGTACTTCGCATCTCTTACCATCGCGTTTGCGAGGGCTGGCCGATTCCCTCGCGGGTGGATTAACGGACATCACTTCGCTGCTCGATCAAAACACAATGTTTCCGGCCATGCGTCTTTCACTTTCGGTAGATGACGTCGGCGTGCTGAAAAGCCATTTCTGCGATGCGCCTGTTCCAGGCATCGGGACGATTACCGGAATAGCATATCGGACCCTTCGCCGCGGATGGGACGTCGGAATTTGCCGCGATTGCTTTAACGAAGATCTTCGTGACATAGGTCGGTCATTCCTCCGAAGGGAGTGGGCATTGGCAACACTGGCCGTATGCACAAAACACAAAAGTACACTATGGAAGCTGTGCAACGAATGTCGGCACGGTATCAGAGTCACCAGAAATCTTGGTCTGCTTCAAAACAGGTGTCTTTGCGGTTCGAATTTGAAAGAACGGTTTCGGTTCGTTGATTCTCGCGACATAGACGGCGAGGTGCGAATTGCTCGGTCGCTGAACATGCTGACCGGCATGGGTAGCAACCATGAAATTGATTCACGGCACACGTACCACGTACTCAGGAAGAGAGCCAAAGAGTTAAGCCTTATCGGAAACCGAGGAGTAAAGACGAGGGACCTCGAAAACTTTGCTAAAGAAGTTCTCGGAGACGCATCAATCGCTCGGCATAAGCTGCATTGGGGTGCCGGTGGCGCGGTTGTGCGGATGCTCGGGCGGCGGGGGAATTATCTTCGAAATCCGCTCCACCACTCGCTGTTGGTCGCGGTGCTCTTTGGCAGGCCCGAAACGTACGTGCACGAGGTGGCGGCTGCTCGAATGCTGTCAGATGAGGAACTGGATTCGCTGCCCCAGCGACACCAGGTTAGCCGTCGCGGTGCATCAAATCGTTGCCCCCCTGTCTCGGTGGAGTTGTATCGTCAAAAGGCACTCAAATGTTTGGGGGAAAGCCCGTGCGCTTCCAGGCGCGAAATTAAATTTGAGTTGGGCAAGTACGGTTACGGAGTCCTCTATAAACATAGTCGTAAATTCGTCGAGGCTCACTTTCCACCACCAAGCCGCGGTCCTCACGAGCCCAAGCGAATCACGGAGCGTCAGCTAGCATACGACGCCGAATTTGCGAGCGAAGTGCGTGGTCGTCGTGCGGCGTTCGGCGACAAACTCCCTCCTTATCGGCTTTCGCGGCAAAGACTCACTGAGGGAGTCAGAAATGCCTCCATTTTTAATGCCATCAAAAAGCGGTTGCCTCTGACTGTACAGGCGCTTGACGAGTGCACGGAAACTACGGAGGAATACGCGCAGCGAATTGGACGACGGCGGAAGGATTTGTCATCAGGCCGAGAGGAAAAGTCATGAAGATTTTCGAGATGCCACGATGGGCACCGCTGGACCCGACGCTAGAAATTCCAGCAGCCGACTCTCGCAACATTCGATACGATATGGAGTGTCCTAAAGAACCAACCGACAGCAAGCAAGGCCAATCCGGCGTGTATTCTGGCCTGAAAGGGAATTTTGTCTATCACTCGCAGACCGAGTACATCGCGCTGCACTTCCTCGATTTCAACTCGAATGTCGCAGTCATACGAACCCAGTATCCATTTTATGACGAGGCCGAGTTCGCACGACGTTACACGTCTCGAGCGAGCATTCCCCCAAATTTCGCCCCAACGATTGACATCGATGTTGGCGTGGTTTTACCGGGTCGGAGGGACCTCCATCAGCATGGCGTTTCGTGCAAAGAAACGGAATCTGATTTCGAGAAAAAAGATGCTAAAGCGCGTGCTGGTCGCGAGTTGGCGTTCTATACCCGTATTCGAGGGACCTGGGAAAGCGTCGTCAAAGCGTATTTCCCGGAGACGGAGTTAGGCAATTACATGTTCATAAAACGAAACATCTTGCACACGGACATCCACGAAGTGCAAGGCGCTGCGTTTTCTGTGGCCGAGACGCTAAAAAAAAGTAAGGCGCGCGGTACTTTGCGAGACAAAGTAAATCGAGTCGCTCGTCGGAGCGCGATATCACCAGATCATGCATTCCGTCTTATTTGCGTCGCCATTTATTTGGGTCATCTTCGGATTGACCATCGCTATTCCTTCGAAATGGATTCCCCTTTTCAGTTAGCCTCAGGCAACGTGTATTTGTTCGCGAATGAGCCCGAGTCGCTGCCATGGGGTTTCGAAGATGAGTGACTGCGCAAACGACACGTATGAGCCGTTCAAAAGATTCTCTTTGTTCCGTGCGCTCGACGATCCACCGGGGCATTTCTGGCGCTATCTTGGCTGGAACCAGGATAGTGACAAGATTGCAGTTATGAGGGTGGAGAGTGATGCTGTCCTTCCCTCTTCGCGAGTGCCCGTCGTTTGGGATCGGCAGCGGACGATGGAAAATTGGAAAGACAAGTGGGAAATTGTCAGCGAGGTCGTCATGCCGGTTTGGATGCAGCGGTGGGACGACACGGTACATAGCAAAAAAAATGATCTGCGGAAGCTAGAGCGTGATGCTCGTTGGCAGAAAATCGGCGCAATGGTAGTAGTGGGAAAAGACAGACTGCTCTTCGACTCCAAATATAGGATGGAACTGGTCGAACAGGCTGCAAAAGTGGCAGCCGTCAGTAAGCAAAGGATTTTGCGTCTTCTGACTGTCTATTGGTGGTTCGGCGGTGACAAAAAGAAAGCAATGCTTCCTCTGCGCCCAAGGCAGGGAGGGCCCGGCGCTATGCGGATTGATATCAATACTGCGAAGCCAGGCGCAAAACTGTCCACCCTAATTGAGGACCCTGATACCAAGCTGCGCGGTGTCAAGATGACGCGAAGAAGGTACGATCAGTGGAAAAATTTCCTTCTTCGCCGTGCCGAAGAGATTCACAAATCAAAAGGCAAAGTGGGACTGGCAGGTCAGTTCACAATCACCGATTTATGGGAGGAATTCAGAGAGACTGAGTTGGTACAGAAAACGAAGGTTAAGGGCGTGTTGCAGAGCTATCCTATCGCCGCTCGGAAGCTGCCGCGACGGCGACGCTACATCGAGACCGGCACTGACATTTTTCGGCAGTTCGTTTTGAAGCAATATTTCGACGGCGAATATGATTGGGATGCCGCTCGAGCGAAAATTGGCCACGGCACTGACGGTACTCGAGGGCGCATCGACGTCTATGAACTGGACGGCGTCAATTTCAACGCTCAATTGCTATGGGGGCCAGACCTGGTGCTAAACCGTGTGGGGAAGGCGACAGTCGTTTTCGCCGCCTGCCAAAGGAGCACGGCCATCGTGGGCATCAATATTTCGATTCAGAGCGAGTCAGCGAATGCCTACCGAAAATGTCTGTTCAACGCGTTCACGCCGAAAAAGGAAATGCTGCGACGACTTGGATTGAGCGACCTCGAAGAAGGCTTTGTGTATGGGCCATGCGACGAGGCGGTCTTTGACCGAGGCTCTGGCATCGCCAGATCGATCCGGAAACCGCTCAGTGAGGAGATGAAGGTCGGGGTTCGAATCGCGCGGCCAAGGAAAGGTCGAGATAAACCCCTGATTGAAGCTATCAACAAATTTATTCAGAAGGCGCTCTCAAGATTACCAGGCTTTTATCAGAGGTCGAAGACGTCCAATGACAAGGATGCCAAGTCCAACAGCGAACGGTGGGCGTGCATTCAATTCGAGGAATTCGTTAGGCTTGTGCTCACCTTTGTACATGATTGGAATACAACCAGAAATATTTTCGAGCGGTTACCCGAGCATATGGTGAGGGCAGGAGTGGGGACGACGCCACGGGCCTATTTTCAAGAGCTTCGGAAGGAGCGTATGGCTGATGCCGCAATCGAATGGATTCCAAAAGATATCTATAGACGGCTTCTCGAAACAGTTGTGCTCCCGGTATCGGAAGGCACGGTCACATATAAAGGCGCTACCTTTCGATCAGATGCGCTTGGTGCGCTTTGGCAAATGACCAACTCGACACCTTCTGGGCGAGGCGAGAAGCTGGAAATCAGAGTTAAGCCACACCCCGACACAAACCAGTTCCTGATTTGGGAACTTGACGACGGTGGGATGAAGATTCTGCGGATGATGCGCGAGTCCCGCGAGCATTACGGCAAAAATCCGTGGCTCATACATGACCGGATTAAGCTGCGGGGGAGCGCAAGCAAGTACGAGACCGAGGTGAATGTTCCGCATAAGCAGCAACTGCCAAAGCGCCGTCGAGAAGCCATGGCTATGGCGGCAGGCCTAAAGCCAACTAAGAAGAAAGTCCCAGGAGCGAAGGCAGCTACGCGAAAAGATGCGGTCGACGCCGAAAAGCGCGCGGACAACGCGACCGCCCAAGCTTTGTTCGGTGTTGGCGGTGACGACGCGGCGCCTGTCAGTGGCTCATCGTGGAACAAGAAGCTCCCTGAATTTTATAACCCTGACGAAGACCGACGATTCGTTGGGGACGCTTAGGCTCTGATCGACTAACCGAACGCCACGGAATATCTCATCCGTGGCGATTCTTTGCGGAAGAACTGGCGATGCTTCCTTAGGTTGACTCGCTTAGGGCGTTGTGAGCCCTGGCGTTAATGGAAACTGATAGGTTAGCTACCAAAAAGCAGACGGCGTTTGCGTCGATAGGGTCGACGGAGGAATCGTCACAGGGTGCCATGTTGGTCGTGTGGCAGCAGGTTTTTGATTTTATTGAAAAATTAGTATGGATTGCCAGCGTTAATCGAAATCAGCGTCAGCATTAACGGAAACTGATCGGGGTCACCAAGTGGTTCTTCACAATAAAGATGCGAATTGGCCAATAAAGTTGCCAACGCTCTTACGACTAACGTGACGAAATGGCCGTCCAGCCAGTTGATCTCACCCACAGACGCTACGCGCTGCTAGCCGCTCCGAGCACCGATAATTCGGGGCCGATAGTTTTCACACTGCTCGCTTGCGACAGGAAATAATGTGATAAAGCCAGTGTGGCACTCGGCACTACCTCCCAGCAGTCCCGGCACGCGGCGTCTGCATCGAAGCAAGAAGGTGATGCGAGACGAAGCACAACGGCCGGACGACCAGGCGGTAGCGTTCTACGCCTCTGGACTGGACGCTTTCTACGCAACGGGGCTTGAACAAGACAAAAGCATCTTGGCGCTGTCTGCCGGCGGCATCGGGTTACTGATTACCCTGCTGACGACCGTTGGTGTTACTTCGCTCTTTCAGTTGGCGGGCTACCTATCCGGTATTAGCTGCTTCGCAGTCGCGGTACTACTCATCCTCGTTGTTTTTGCAAAGAGCAAGAAACACATAATCGAGGTTGTCTCGAACACATACGATATCGAGAACAGAACGCTCCAACGCCTCGACAAGTCGGCTATGCTCTTTTTTGGGCTCGGCGCAATGTGCTCAGCCCTTGTCGGCGTGTCCGCCGCACTCTATTCGTACCACCAGCCCAAGGACAGTGAAATGGCAGACAAAAAAATTACTAACCGCTCAGGCTGGGTAGCCGTTGGCGACAGCGCAGAAGGCATTCAGAATCTGCGGCCTGACGTTTTGAAGCAACGTACGCAGCAGGCTGCGTCGATTGAGGCAAAGATTAAATCCGGCGACATTCCTATTTCTTCGTCACGCACCGCCGCGCCCACGCCTGTAGCGTCGACTGCGAATAAACCATCGACAAAAACCAAGTAACGTAGCCGAACATTTGGGTTACAAAATGGTCCAGGCCTCAGCGTCGAGAAGATATTTCGAGGACGGGCGGTTCACCAGCGGAGAGCAGAGTAGTGTATGAAATCGCAATTATGTGACGCCACATCATAAGCGGTGAATTATTTTTCGCAAGATTGCGGTGCGAATTCGCTAAATTTCTGTCGCGGCGCAAACTTTAGCTCTTCCCATCTACCGAGGCAAAGGGTACATCTCCAGCTTCGTTGGGAGGGTAGTTCGCCATCGTCGAAGACATAGTTAAGCGGGAACTGATCGCTTTCGGAGGTAACCTACTTGGAAGCTGTTAATACCGCGGCGAGATTCTTTGTAGATCCGAGCTGAGGGCAATGTTATGTGCGATCGCCAGGTTGCTAATCTGCAAACCTACAGACTTTCTCAGCGTCGCAAGTGCGTCTCTGAATTGGCACCACCCAGGGTCATTGGAATCGCACCGCAACGTTGCAAGGTTTGTGTCTTCGACGGCATTGAAGAAGACATGAATGGTCTTCGTCAGCACAAGAAGTATCTTTTCCAAGGGTTCGCCTTCAGGCAATTCAGACCGAAGATCAACAAGTCGCGTCCTAACCTGGTCGAGTGATGTGCGCACCCTGTCCGGAAACTCCGCATCGAATGTCACCCATAATGAACGGCGGTCCTCAAGCGCCGCTATGACCTTCCTGGCCATGGCCGGTTGCATTCGGCGAGATTGGATCAATTCCAGGCTTCTAGAGTATCCCTGCGTGCGAACTTCCTTGATCATGGCCTCATGATCTCGCTTCCACTGGCGCAGCAAATCAGCAGAGTGAGGTGAATCGTCTTTATCGACGATGTCACCGCATTCGCGGCATAACCATAGGCCGTTCGTGATCGCCTTTCGTTGGGCAACAGTTTGGTCGGGGTTGAACCTTGGCCCTTTTATGGCTGCTGCGTGGATATGGGCAGCGTGTCCCGTTGTCAGACATTGCCTTTCATCGGAGTGCGGTCCCGCAGTCAGTTTCAGGCAACCGGGGTTGGAACAGAAATGCGCAGCTCGTATAGCTAGCGTTCGCTTTGTTGCTGGGGAGAAATTATCTCTGGGAGACATTCTTGATCGTCATGGATGGCGGGATTTAGATGATACTTGAATGACGAAGATCGACTGTCCGATCACCCAGCCTCTATCGTATGACGATCGTGCGCAGTCCGTGGTGAATATAATGCTTCGCAGGAATATGGTCTAAAACAGGTTTAGTTTGACGATGAATTTGATATGAAGATTATCCGCAGACGTATGGAACTTATTCAAGTCTAGATAATTCTAGGTTACTATGAATTTAATTCAGACCCCTTAAATTTTGGTTTGAGGGTTTGGATTCCATACGCCGACTAATTGGAGATTGCTCGTGACATCCGCTGAAAATTCGTCTAACGGGCTGTCTCCAACGATTCCGTCCTCCGTTGCTCCGAAAGCCGTAGAACCCGCCAACAGCCATCTGGAAAGTCTCAAGGAAATTCAGGCAATATTGGCCGCGTGCAAGATAGAGCGGGCGGCTATCGAAACTGCGAGAGATGAGGCGCTGAAGATCCGTACTGAGGTTATCGAGCTTAAAGATCAACTCGTTGTTGAAAAAAACGCACTTGAAAAACTGAAGGAGGCTGCTGAAGCTAATGCAGCCGGTATTGCCGGCGAATTGCTCTTGATTACCGCGACCAAAGCGAAAGCCGACTTAGATGCCAAAGTTATAGCTGATGCCAGCACGGCAGTCACTACAGTAAAAGTGGGTGTCGATGCCAATGCGGCATCCATAGCCGATATTAATACTGCTGTTGCGACCGCGAAGGGGCAGGCTATCGCGGATGCGAAGAATATTTCCGATACTGCAGCTATGCTCAGCGTGACAACAGCTGCAGTCGACGCAAACCAGGTTAAAGCGGCTCAGGCCATGGTTGCGATAGCAACTGTTCTAGAGACTGTCGCGTCAGAGCAAGCGAAGGCCGCCGCCGCTGTTGCGACTATCGAAACCGCAAAGAATGGCGTCGAAGCTGATGCGAAGTCTGCTAAGCAGGAGCGGTTGGAAGCTGAGAGAGCCCGAGTGGCAGTAAGCACGGCTAGCGAGGCAATCCAGTTGGTCTCATTAAAAATAGAAGAGTTGAAGGCTGAGGCGCAAACAATAGCTTCAGCGATGAATGTTGAACTGGAGGGAGCGAAAAGCATTTGCGCTGCCGTGCAAACGGCGGCACATGAGGCCAACTCCCTGAAGCAGCAAGTGGAAATCGAGCGCGACCAGGTGTCGCAGTTGGGGGGGCAAGTAAAGGCTGCTCAGACTAAGGCCGACGAAGCCGCTAAATGTGCGGCAGAGTCTTCTGCGGTAGCGGATGCAGAAGCCAAGAGGGCTCAGGAAGCGCACCATCTCAGCACCACGGCTGGTCTAGCGGGCGCATTCAATCAGAAGGCTCAAGAAAGTAAAAAACGCGGCGGCCTTTGGGCGTTGGCCTTGGGCTTGTCGCTAGTGGTTGCGGCGGGCATCGGAATATTTAGGTTTCAAAGTCTCACCGCATTCATTATCACAAAACCCGAACCGCTGGCGATGGCAGCGGAAGTTGTTCTGGCGTTTCTCGGTGTCGGACCACTGGTCTGGGGGGCTTGAGTCGCAACGCGGATGGTTTCGAAGAGCTTTGCTCTAACAGAGGATTATGCCTACAAGGCAGCGCTATCGAAGGCGTATGTGGGGTTCAGGGAAGAGGCGAAACATCTGGGGGATCCCATCTTTGAACAGCGGTTATTTGCCGCCGCCGTGACTCAGTTAGACGCCAATCCGGTAAGGCTGCTCGATGCTTCCCATCCTGGATCTCCGCTACAGGACCTGCTCCAGCAACCATTCATCCAGCAAGCAATGACCGAGTGGGGGTTTAAGAGGGCGTTGGTTGAATGGTTTAATGCGAGATTCAAAACTAAGATCGTTCTACCTCAGGAGAATCCACCGCCGCCGCCGCTTCCACAGTTGGTTGCTCAGGCGGTGGCGATACCTCCCGCAACCGTTCCCGCAGTCATCCCGGCGGCGCCACAATTGCCCGTCGCTATTCCGGGCGCTGCGACAGTAACTTAACCCGCATCTGGAGATGCTCGGTTGATGAAGTTCGTAGAATGGCGCTCGTTGAAAACGGTAGGTTGGAACCGACGTTCACCGGTACGTGAAGATTCGTTTGAGCATAGTTCGGAAGTATTTAGTTTCACTACGATTGGGTCGATACCTCGTTCTACCGTCCTCGTTGAACCTCAAGCTATCATCGCATGGCGTGCCGGCCGAGGGGATTTAAAATTCTTGAGAAGCGAATCAGGCATGACATGCATATCTCCTCGCGTGCGTGAGCAAGCCACGTACAGCTTGTTTCTCGTGCTTGGACTTGCGCTCGCCAGATCGCCGGCGACGAAGTGCTTCCAGGTCTTGGGATTTAATACGACGCAGACGTTCTCGTAATGATCCAGTCCTTTCGACGCCCCCCAATTCTGCGAATAGCACCCATACCGATCGTGCTCCTGTAGAAAAAGTTTGACCGTGGTTGGCGAGGCATAAAGCTCAGCAGCCTCTGCTGCATCTCGCACGATCGATACTTTGCTCGTACGGTCGACTGCGGGATAGATGTCTACCCCGATATGCTCGCGGATAAACGAACAAACCGTCGTACTGCATCGGTGGCTGGCAACCAGCGATGTTACGTCCACAAACAGTCCGGCCTTCTCGAATCGGCTTTTGTAGCGGTCATAGTCGTCATGCAGGCTCTTATTCACGTTGCCATCTAGGCTTGTAGAGTACGTGTGCTGATAAAAATCACCCACGAGCAGTACCTTCACGTTTGCGCGAACAATATGCATCAGCAGGTCAAAGTCGTGACCGCCCAAATCTTGCACCTCGTCCACGTAGATCCGATCGAAATACCGCTCAAGCCGTCGTTGTAATTCAGGTATGCAACCCATCACATCCATTATTTTGGCCAAGCGCGCGTGGAAAATTCGGCCCGATGCATCGACGTATCTGCCGCGATTTTTCAATGTTTGGCGAGATGAGTAAGGTGATGGCATTTTGAATGAGATACCCTTGGTCTTCATTTGCATGAGCAACAAGGGGCGATAGCAGAACGAGTTAAGGAAAGTGAAGTACGTGCTGACAGTGAGGTTCGGAGGCAAGTACCCGAACTTAGCTACGATGCGCCGGCGGAGCTCGGCTTTGTTGTTATCGGTATATGTAAGCAACAGTGCACGCTGCTGGATGTCGAGTTCGCTGACGAGCCGCGTTGTTTTACCGGACCCCGCGACGGCGAAAATTACGCTCTTATCCATTTGATCGCATCCTGAATGTAAGAAGGCGCGACCAGTTCCGTCTCTTTTTTCTGCAGCAACTCGAAAGCAGCATCGGCTTTGTTAGCCAACATGTAGTCTAGGGTCAGCAGTCTTCGGCGAGCGGTTTGGAAGAGACTTTCGCAGGTGGCTTGGTTGTCTTGGTAAAAGCAGATTTCAAATGTGCTTCGCTCGGGATTCTCGTCCGCAAACACCTTCGCGTGCGGCATAACATGGTCTAAGTAGTTGTCAACGCAGTTTTTTTGGTAGTCCCCGTCGTTGTCACGAAGAATTGCCGTCTTAACGCCAATCAACTTTGCTAGGTCGAGGTAGCGCTTGAAGCTTGTGCCGCCCACTGAGATGACGTGAACTTTGTCGCGCTCGAGTGTCGAGTCGGAATGCTTGCGGTAGAGGGCGTCCAGAAGAATGAACTCGGCATCTCCCTCGACCAGAATCACCTTGCGCGATAGCGCGAACTCCAAAACATTATTGTCCGGCGCCTTCATGAAGAACTTGGCCGTGTCCTCTGGCAGATTTTTCAGCGCCGCTGGCGTCTCCGTTACCCCGAGCAATAACGTCTTACGCAGATCTAGTCTCGATGAAATAAGGCTGCTATGGGTTGCGATGAAAAGTTGTTTGTTCGATGACTGCGCGATTCTCTCGATTAATTGCTTCATGGTAGAGTGGCTCAGGTGATTCTCGGGCTCTTCGAGGAGCAGCACGTCTAGCTGGTTCTCGCCCCCCCTTTTGCTAAGCGCAAACTCGGTCTTAATGAAACACTGGCGACCCTTTCCCTTACTCTCAATCGAGATATCACCCTCTGTAATGACGAGGTCTGTTTCAAGGTTGGATTTTGAACTGGTGCGAACAGCAAACTGGTAAGTCTGCAACTTACCATTCAAGTCGATCAGATGGATATTTCGGAACGCTCCCTTGCTCTGCCGATAAGCATTCTCAAGCTTGCTTCGATGACGCACATCGGTATTTAGTGAGAACACTGAGCGCGTGTATTCGCGTGCCGCGTAGTCATTGTCGATGCGCGAGCTGTCGATGGACAGGTGGCGAACATGCTTTTTGAGACTTGAATATGCTTCCCCAGCGAACGTGGAGAACTGGATTCCATAATACTCGTAAGGAAAATTGGAGGGGTCTTCCGCGAGTGCCTCGGCAATGTCCTTGCTAAAATCATCAAGTGGCGTGAACGTCATCCGGAGACCATCGCATTCAATGCTCTTGGAATTGACCTTGCCGTTCAGACCGGGGTTTTCGCCGGTCGAAAGATAGACCTCGACGAAGAGTTCGGGTAAGCGGTCCACCGTCCTAGCACCGCCGCCGAACCTGTCGATGGCGCCGCGATGCAACAACGTCTCCAGGCCGATCGTATCGATTTTGCTGCGGCTTGCGCTAATCACAAGATCCAGCGCAAGCAGCACCGAGCTCTTGCCTGCTTCATTGTCCCCAATGAGCACATTGAGTGCCCCATTGAACTCAAGCTCCAGGTAGCCGAACTTTTTGAAGTTCGAAAGGATGATTCTCTCGACTGTAGGCACTTGCTCTCCAAATGGCGATATGCGGCCGTATCTTGATCCACCCAGAATATATATCGTCCACACATTAATGGGCGCCGCGCCCCAGTTAGCCAAAATCCTTTCAAACAGCTACGGAGGCGCTTCCATTTCATGACCGCAATAATCCATACCCGCGTTTCGCAAAACCTGCCCGAAGGAACCAGTTACAGCTGTCAATGGACACGCCTAGAAGGCTTCATGTGGGCGATAAAGACTCGTCCGGGAAAGACGCGCCCTCACTATAAAGAAGTGAATTGTAAGTAGCACGGGCATCGTAACCTGAAAGCTGTTCGCTGGCTCAATGTTTGGTCAGCGCGGCTCCCCGCTCACGTTGACGAATCCGACCGTTAGACGAGACTGTGTCACCCCTACGTCACGGCGCACAGAAGGGGCGCCACCGCACGGTTACCACTAAAAAAGCCCAATGCGTACCTCCGGCCAGCTTTTATCCGTTCTCACAAATCCGATGTCGGGCGCGACCTTGTCACTTATCGCCGCTCGACCCGGGCACGGTAGATGATCAAGACGCTGTTTGATGGCATCTCGCGATCGCAGCGCTAAAGAGATGTCGTTGGCTGCCGATAGTTATTACCATCAGATAATGGACAAGGTACGAGTGTGCGTAAAGAACCCCAGGGTAGCCCAGCCGCAGATGATTCAGGCCGCAACGGCCGGCCCAGATGGCTGGATGTGGTCGAGGTAGTCGGACAGGCCTTGCTCGCTCCGATACTGGCGTCAGCGATCGCATACTATGGATACACGACAAGCAGCGCCACCAGTAAAGATGATATAGCAGAGAAATATACGAGCCTTGCCGTTGAAATCCTAAAAAACAAGCCCGACCCTTCGAATAGTGAAATTCGTAAGTGGGCAGCGACGACGGTAAACAAGTATTCCGAGGTGCCTTTCACAGAAGAAGGTATCAAGCAGCTGCAAGATGGATCACTCCTGGGCAGTCCAATTTCCTTCGACGTGACTCGGCAAGACTTCTCGGACGGAGGCGCTGGTAACCTTTACTTAACGGTCAGCAATCCAACATCCGACCCAATTACCATCACGTCCGCTACGATCCTCGGCCCCGATGATCTAATTCCGCCATGCAAAATAAACATCCTTATCGATCCAATCAATTCGGCAGTCTTTTCCAATCAGCCACACTCTATCCGGTTGACGTCCACTGATTCCATTGTTAGCTGCCTGGGTCCGACGTCCGAGAAGCGCGGGTATCGGCTTGCCGACGTTACCAAAAGCCCCACCTTCGATGCGTTTGAACGTGGCAATGGCGATATCTACAGTGTACAAAATGTTCCCTTCGGAATCTCCGTGGAATACAGCACGAAATCTGGCCAAGGAAGGATGCTGTTCGGAGCCTATCTGCACTTTGTTCGGCTTAGTAGATCGCAGGGTCCCGCTCCCTGAGATTCCCCAATGATGTATCCCGAAACGCAAGTACACCGTCCGCCGCAAGTCCTTCGTCGGTTGTTATGCTTGCTAGAGACCAGTCATCGCATCTTCCTTCGAGCGGTCTCGGTGCGGTCGCGTCGAAGACCCGCAAACCGAGATCGACGGACCGCAGTTCATTTAAAGCGGCTGGACATCAATCTTTTAGCGTAACTATCAGTGTGGGTTTGAAATTCTCGTTCAGGTACTTGGGCGCATAGCCGCGCGGGTTGCACACAACACGCGTGCCATTGAGTTGATAGTCAAACGATTCGTGGACGTGCCCGTGAACCCAAAGCGGGGCGTGCTCTCCCATTAGAGATTCCAAATCGCTCGCGTATGCCGCACTTGCATAATCTCCCGCGAACTCCTCGGGAATGGAACGGGCGGACGGTGCGTGATGGGTGATGACGGCAGTTGGGCCGGCGAATGGCTCCGCCAACTTACCCTTTAGCCAAGAGCGCGATATTTCGTGGCGGCGCATAGTGTCCGCCGGATGCAGTTTTCGGTAATTCCCACCCGTTCGAATTTTTTTATAGTCTGTCATGCTGCCGCGGATACTCTCGATTACCGCAGTCCCGGCACTGCTTGCTCCCAGGAGCTTAAAGTCAGTCCACAATGAGCAACCGAGAAAGCGCACGCCATCGAATACGAGCTCATCATTTTCGAGAATATGGATGTTTGAGTCCGTCGCCGCTTCGCGCATCTTCCCGATGACTGTATCGAAGTGGCCCGTATAAAATTCATGATTTCCGGCCACGACGAGCACAGGCGTCTTCGGAATATCCACGGCCCAGGTTTTTGCCCAAAGGACCCCGCGATCCTTGAGCCCGATATCGCCCGCCAAAACGACTACATCGACCTGGCTTAAGATCTCAACGTCCGGTGTGAAAGGTTCAAACTCGTTGTGTAAATCAGACCAAATTAGTATTTTCATACCGGTACCTCAGCAATCTTTGCATTGTTGATGCGAGAGAAGATTCTGTGTGAACCGCATTCGACCCACGCCGTTCTGCTCCATGTGCGCTCGGAAACCTAGACCAAGCCGCTGCCATTTTCCAGATGACGTAGGAGTGCGCCAGTCAGCGTGCCAGACGACAGGTAGGAAGCCATGATAATGGCTCTGGAACGACAGTAGACTCCTTCGGCTAACTCGACCGTCCGATCGCTGTCGGTTCTTACAGATCATATCGAGCTCCCAGGTACGGATAGATGTAGCGTGCTAACGATATCTTAAAAGATCGTTTTCGTGACCGCCCGATTTCAAAAAAAGAAGAGACGAACTTCCTATCTTCTGTCACGAATCGAATGCCGTTGTCTAGACAAGAAATCCCCCCGTATTCGACATACTTGTTAGTTTTCCAAGCGATGCTCGATACAAAAACAAATATCAAATATATCTATCTCGGAACGAAATAAATATATTATTTTGTACTACGAATTTTTTCAGGAAATTTGCTTGTTGAACGTTGACTGCAAGATTAACATTTTGAAGATATTCGTAGGGGATACGGAAGCATTGCAACGCAAAACGACGCTGCGGGAAGGGTTCTTTCCTCCTCGCCGGAGCAAGCATTTTTTGTCGCCAATAACTATCTAGCTACACTGAAACCCTGGCGGGATATCGCACGTCAGCCTGGCGCGACCTCGCCTCATTTCTTTTAACGTACGGGCGGAAGGAGAACCGACATGTAGAAAAGAAAAAAGCCAATCTCGGATGACTGGCTCTTTACTTCGGGACGGACCGTGGATCGAAACTTGTTGCTCGCACTTCAAGTGTGCGTCTGTGGTTTCCCCGAAGTCAAGCCCGCTCGTCCAAAAATTCATGCCTTCATTTTCAGCTAGGCCCGCGCTCGTCCCGAATCATCGATCTCGGGATTTACCTGGAAGTTTAGGCGATCTGCTCCGCTGCGTGGAGCAACGCCACAGTGATTTGGACAGATCTTATGACTTACAAAAATCCACCCGGCTACGTGCACCGGTCCAGCTCCCCGTCGAGCAGTATCGATCGCGAGTATCTGTTGGTTCGGGTATTTGTGCGCGAGCACACGGCACTGCCAACAATCCCGTTCGACCCTGCTGGCCAATCTCGCTGCCTTCGAAATCCGGCGGCGTCTTTCAGCACGTCCGTACTCAAAGAGCCTATTCGCCGAAAAGTATTTCGTCGCCCTATTGCAAAGGAGAAGCAACGATGCCTGTAATGACATGGGAAAAACTCCTCCGGCGTATTGAAGAGGGCCGCGGCAGTGGCCATGGTGACGCATATCAGCCGTGGCTCTGGATACACCGAAAAAATCCATCGAAGCGCGGAAATCAGGTTGCCGCGCCGCTGCCAGGATACCGACGGACGTCGCACTTTCTGGCCGTAATTGAACGCCACACAGCACTCTTGTGCCTATTCCTTGGCGCGCAGGACGTGCGGGAACAGTTTCCAATGTGGCCAATGCCACATCTTCATCCTCTGGCGGGCGTTCCGGGAGGAACTGGATGCGGCTATTCGTCGTTGGTGCGCGGTCTTCTGGATATAGCCAGCGAGGCGAATATTCCTCACGGATTTGAAGTTGGTAGCGGTGGGGTTCCCTACGTTGCAACCTTGGATCTCGGCGTAACACTGCGAAGCGACGATGGTCCTCGCTTCGCAGGTATATCGCTAAAACCCCACGATGAAATTCTCGCGGCAGAACCGAGTGACCGCATCTTGGAGCGCTTGAAATTAGAAGACCTCTATTTGATCGAATTGTGCGCACATTACAAGATTGTCGATCGGTCAGTTCTCGGTGAGCATACCTGCTGGTCTTCTGCACGCTAACATGTGCTGTATCACTGCGTCGCTCGACCGCTAATGGACTCGTTTCCTAACGTAAGGTCGATTTGCCTGGTCACCGGGGCAAACAGTTCGAGAGCTTCGGAGCTTCCCCATGCAGTTTTCATTTTTGCGAGCAAATCCCGCGTTTTGGCCTGGGCATCAGAACTGTGATCGGCCCACGCCATTAGAACCGGTCGGGTCACGGCTACATCAGTGAGCTGGAAGAAGAGCACGCCCTTCACCGGACTTATGCCGGACGCAGCGTTGTCGAAACGCAAATCACCGCACGTCTTCAATCCAAGTTGAAGAGTCTGCATTAGGCTGTCGTCCTTTTGGCTAGCCCCTCGCCAGTCCTTTTGCAGTACGCTCAGTCGCACGTCAGTCTGTAGCGCGTCAACATATTGGTGGAGATATGCGCAGCTCGCGTCCCGGTGCTTTGGATTTTCATATGAGCTTTGCAGCAGTTGCTTGGCATGATTCATTGTTTGCTGTGCTTGCGTGGCGTCGCCCCCCGTCACTGCAACGAGGAGTGCGTTGAACGCTAGACTCTGACCAATCACGTCGACGTCACTCACCGGTGACGCGGAATCGATAGCGAGTTCGGTGTCGCGAATGGCCGGCGACAAGTCGCCCGTCGCAGCGCGCAGATGAGCGCGTCTCAGCAGATCCCCAGCTAACATAGTAGTAAGAGCGTTCGGAAACGGGAAGCCGACCATCAGGGTCCTCGCTTCAATGGCGGCGTCTTGCGCTTGCAGACTCTGTTTCATATCTCCAATCGACTGATAATAGTCTGTGCGACGATCAGAAAGCAAAGCACGGAACGATAAATCTTGCACTGAGTCGTGCTCGAAGACTCGTTTGCATGATGTAAGTTTTTCATCTAACGGGAGCACCGCTGTGCTCTTTGTTGCGTACGCCAAGGCGGCGACACTACTCAACGCATCGCAATGCTCAGGATCCGTCCCATTGAAGTCAGAGTTGGCTACACGCGCGATCCACGCGGCCTCCAATGAAGACGCGTCAGGCACCACGGATACTTTCGACAATTCCTCCAGATTTGAAACTTTGAACGCGAGGTCCGCAAACGAGATCATTGCCTGAGGCCGCGCGGCGTCGGCGGGAGGGAGTAGCAGCCGAAACGCGGTAAGGTAGTCTTCTCCTGCTTCGACTGAGTCATGCTTGGTCCAAAGGCGCTCATATCCTCGTTGGAGATAAAGTGCACCGAGTACCGACTGACGCTGCAGGCCGTCGACGCCCAATGCCGGGATCGTTGGCGCGCTAGACCAACGATAGATTTGTTCCGTTAGACGGTCCGCGCGGTCCTGCCGATCTTGCCCGACCTCCATCGGGTCCCAACTGGTCCCCAGGTAGGATGCAAAGACGGACGCTCCGCTAGTGGTTTTCTCCGCGTTTTTTCCGGCTCGGACGCAGCGCTCTTCGGCACCAGGCCAGTATTTTTTCGCGTCGTCGTGCCACCAGTCAAATGCAGCGCGGGAGAAAAGGCAGGTGAGTAAGACAGAGTAGTATGGTCCTTCGCGCAGTGATCGTTTCACTGGCCCGTCGAGCACAGGATTCAACGCATCCATTTCACTTCGAGCAAGAATCTCGTTCCGCTCGTTGCCTGCCAGTGCTGCCCGCACAAAATGGATCAGGGCGGAGTCAATTGTGTCTCCCATGCTGAGGCAATTCTGGACAGACGGCAGACCTGATTGAACCGCATCGTAGGCGTCAGCATTCTTACCGACGGCCATGAACAGATAAGCGCTGGACGACCGATATCTGCATACCGACGGTTCCATCGCGCTGGCGAGGCGGCCGCGTTCCGCCGCAGAGGCTGTCTCGTTCACCAACAACATAAGCTGGCTTTCCACGTAGTACAGTTGGGCAAGCTGCATAGTGTTGTTCGCAAAGCCACTTTCCGCTGTCGCCGCTGCTCTTAACGCGGACGGCATATTGCCTATCCCTGCTTCAGATGAGACTTTCTTTAGAAGCCGGTCGTTGCTATGCGAGAGTTCAACCAGTAGCTCCGGTAGAACTGCGATCGCCATGGTCCTCGGGTCCGCGGTACCTGTGACGAAAACCTTGATCGGGCTGTGGTTACCATGGGTCTCCATCTTGCCGATCGTCACGTCTGCGGCGTCCGCAGCGCCATTTTGAAATGCGATAGCGATAAGTAATGCGATAGACCACAATCGGTTCATTGTCTTGCCTTACCTGGACTATCTGCTGGACTAACAATCGAACCGGCGCCGAAGTTCACTGATATCGGGGAGTTGTTGCCGTGCGTCTCCAGATTCGCGCTCTGTTGCCGCAAATCGTTGCCAACGATGTTTTCTGAGGGCAACGCGTTTCCTAGGCCATTAGCAGGCACGATTCGGGTCGCGAGCGGGTGACTCTCTGTTGTAGTCGACTTTTCGTTGTGGATATCCGGTTTAGGGATATGATCCCAAATCACAATAGCGACCGTGATCACGCCCACGAACACGCCCGTTCTTGCATCAACGAGTAGACGAAGCGGGACCTTCCATTTGTGCAAAAGCTTCATCGAGTTTTCCTGCCTGGCGTGTGTTTCTGGGGATGACACATTAAGCTCATGCGGTGCCTTGATAGCTGTTCGGTGCCGATGGGTTGACATGCTAGCGATGATCGCGAGCCTCTCTCGATTGAGCGCGCGCACCATCGTGCGCATGCGGGAGAACGACGGTTGCTTTGGGTAACGAAAGGTTTTTGGCTATTTTCCCGTCGTTGTTTATCTTAACGAAATTACCCTTGGCTGCCTTCGTAACGACTCCGAACGCTGTCAAGAGGGGGCGATTTATAAATCATGTCTGTTCGATAGGCTCACGTAGCGTCGTGCCGATGAAATAGAAGTCGAATCGTTCGCAGGTTCGTTCGAGTTTGTTGGCGTCACGTGTGACGGCGACGCTTAGGGCGCGGTGCGCAGATAGTGCAAGACGCTTGCCTAGATATTTCAGCCGTGGATTAAGCCGTTCAATAGAAAACCAGAAGCTTCCGTAGTACTTCGTCTTAACAACATAGAGATTGGAGTTAACATCACCCTCGTTGTTTCTCACCATTGTAAGCGTGACACGCTGGCCGTTATCCATCGCCTCAAACTCGTATGAATACGGCAACAACCCGTCTCCTGTTTCCTCGACTAAGAAAAGACCGGGCGCATAGTACGTGGGGGGCAGCTCGTCCGGGAACAGAAATCCGTCATATGGGGGGTAGAAGCTTAAGTAGTAGACCTCGAACCTCATCTTTTGACCCTCAGCACATCGCTACTGTTAAGGAAATTTTCGCCTCCTGCCGATTCCCACTTGTGCTGGTCGCAATAAAGCAAGGGGCCTCCGACGATAGGAGACCACACCATATCTTTTCCAAAATTGAACGTACGCTGTCTCTCGAAAGCTCGGATGTCGGACCGAGCCTCTATGGCCGCAGCTCGATCCAATGTATGAATGTCGAACGTCCAAAAATGGTCCTCGCTGAATCGAAATTCGACTACCGTTTCGCAGTCGTGACGCTGTTTGGCCCAAGCCTTGGCGACGTGTAACGCGGTTCCCAGATAAAATCCCTGGCCGAGTTCTCCTCCGCCGACAGTGACGTCCACTTTGGCATCCCGCAAGTCATGAGCGATGGACTCTGATGTGCCATGGAATGTCGAAAGATAGTCTTTTGCACTCATTTTATCTTCACACATTTCTGAAAATGTACTGTTGTTTAACTCACATTTGTATTTCTCGCGAATCCACTTCGTCGACCAACACTAGATGAGGCGCCGCTGCTGCATCGGTCGACGGTAGTACCGTGGACTGGTCAATTGTCTCGTATGAATGCGACAATTGACTCAACTTCTTCGAGCGTCGTGTCGAACCACTCTGTGCCTGGCACGTCTTTTCGCCACTTGCCGCGCGATGTAAGGACGTTGTGTATCGCATGCTCAAACGCCTCAACACGTGCGGTTTGCCACTGTCCTAAGATCACCGGGTTACTGAAGGAGGCGGACTTTTTGCACTGGTCAACAACGCGCGCCTCGACGTTTAGCTGCGTCCGACCAACCTTAATAGGAAATGGCTCTCCGGCCTTGATCAGTTCAGGAAAACTGAAGGCATACACTGAACCGTTATAGTCTAAGGCCGCTTCGCCATTTGGCAGCGCCTCCAAACTGTCTTCAGCGGCATCCTCCAGCTCGTCATCTCCCTCCGAAGGCACTTGGAACCACCCATTGCCTAATCTCGTCAGCTGCCCCGTGTTGTGAGCAATGAACGGAATATAGAACCGAAGCGCTTTGCCAACAGTCTCGTATCCTTCCGACTGCTTTTTCTTGTAAGTCTGACTCTGCTGCTCAATCGAGAAATGCTTATCGATAATTTTTCTCACGAATTCGATCAAGTGAAATCGCTCACCGCCTGCTACCTCAGGCATTAGCAACAACTCTGGAATCGCTGTGTACCGTGCGAAATGGTAACAAAATGAGCCTGAAGCTTCGAACGATAAGTGCACGGCGTTGTCCCAATATAATTAATTATTATTAACGAGAGTGTAGCTTTTTATTTTTGAAATGCGCGACTTGATATAGATATACTGTTGTTAAAACCAAATATAACCAGAACAACATATGAAAAGAAAGATAATTGGGGCGACGGTGATTCTGGTTGGAGTGCTGTGCTCATAACTGCATTCAATTGCGTCTGTCTTTCGGCGCTACTCGACAAGGTAATCACGATAGATAGCCGAGCCACCGGCGTTTCAGTCGACGCTCATTATGCCTACTACATCGACTCTTCATCCGCCGTGTTCGATCTGCGTGACGGATCTTCGACCAATTCGCCGATGGACGTCATTCGCGTGTTGCTGCAGTTCGCGGCGGCAGTGAAGGAAGAGGAGTTTTCGGACGTTATTTTGTCGTAGTCCGGCGTTCCCAAGTTTCGATTGAGGGGCGATTTCTTCAAAACCTTGGGTGACGAGTACTGTGTTCAGAATTCAGTCTTCACGATTCGCAACTTGCCGCAACTTGTATACAAGCTAGACGGTTTGCCGGCTTTCGAAACGTGGACGGAAGGGTGGCTCGGCGTTGTTAGTAAGCAGATCGAGGATTTTTTTGAATTCAACAAGCAGCGGTATATAAGAGATCTGACGGCGATGGCTCACTGACCGCTGCTGGATGTGGTCGCGCTAAGCGCCTCGCTCACGACAGGGAGCTGAACGCATCCATGCTGCCAATTCCCTATCCCGAATTTCTGCGGGGTATTTAAGGTTTTCTGGGGGGCTGCCTTCCCTAAATGCAGCAAGTGGTTAGTCTAATCGCCAAAAACGGCTAAATCTGGTCGGCATTGGCTGTCTCAGCCCGTACACACAAAAAGTGAAGAAAGATGGCGAAGAACGACGCGGTACTGCTGGATGGCATAGTTTCCGAACGAACAACGACCGAAAATCTAGACTTGGGGGAAGCTTTTGAGCTATTCGCGTTTGAGCAGCTTCTGAAAAGCTATGACCCGTCGCGGCAGGAGATAGATGCAGGCTGGGTGGACGGGAAGGACGATGGAGGCATTGACGGGTTTTATTCTTTCGTGAACGGTTCGCTGGTCGTCGACCCCACCAAGTTCCCTTGGCCAAAGAAAGGCGCAAGCATCGAAGTTTGGATCATAAGTTGCAAGCATCAGGACTCCTTCAAGCAGGATCCGCTAAATGCTCTTCTACCAACAATTGAAGAGTTACTGGATTTCGAGAAAGGCCCGTCAGATTTTGACGGGAAGTACTCGTCTCAACTTCTGAGGGCACGTGAGAACCTTGTTGCCGCATTCCGATCGACCGCCAGCGGATCCCCTAAGTTGCAGTTCAAGTTTGTCTATGTTTCGCGGGGCGATATCGCGGATCTGGCGGTAAACATCGAAGGTCGAGGGAATCAATTAAAGAGGTTGGTCTCGGACTATTTTAGTGAAGCCGACGTACAACTTGATTACGTCGGCGCTACCGAGCTCATTGCGTTGCATCGGAAGTCCCGTTTTGTCCTAGAGTTACCTTATGCGGAGCAACTATCGACAGACAGCGGTGCGTATGTGCTTCTCGTGCCGTTGAATGGATACGCAAAGTTCGTCAGCGATGGGCAAGGTCATCTGCGCCGCTACTTGTTCGATTCCAACGTCCGAGATTTTTTGGGCGCGAATGCTGTAAATCAAGATATCGCGCAAACGTTGACTGACGAAGATGCACCAGAATTCTGGTGGCTAAACAACGGCGTAACGATTCTGGCAACGCGGGCTATCCCTCTAGGAAAAACGGCAGTAGGGAACGCAATCCAGCTGCATGATGTGCAGATCGTCAATGGCTTACAGACAACCCAGAGTATCCACAATCGCTTCGTCGACAGTCCTGACACTACGAACGCCGCTTGCGTCCTCATCAAAATAATCGTGTCTGAGGATCTTGCAGTACGAGACAAGATCATCCGCGCGACAAATAACCAGAGCAGTGTAGAGCTTGCCGCGCTCACGGCCACTGACAAAATACAACGAGATATCGAAGAAATTCTTGTGCGCTACGATTGGTATTATGAGCGCCGCCGCAACTACTACAAAAACATCGGTAAGCCAGTTGAACGATTCGTTGCCCCCCTATTTCTAGCTGTCGGCGTAGTGGCCTTGATCAGAAAGGCTCCTCATTCCGCCGCGCGTCTGAAGTCGCGGTTTATGCGTGACCCTGAAAGCTATCAGTCAGTTTTTTCGGACAGGTTGCCGATCCTCATTTGGCCAAAATTGGCAACAATCATGAAGTTCGTGGACGTCGCAATCGCCGAGATATTACCTCGAAATAAGCGGGAAAATCGGTTGAGAGCTGGGTGGCGAGGTGCGGTAGCTCTCGCCTGCGTTGCCGAAATCCTGGGTAGCTTTGACTACTCAGTCCAGGCTTTGCTGGACCTGGACGAAGCCTTATTGAGTCGTGAGCGCGCGGCACACATATTCGAGATGCTTTATTTAGGCCCAGTTGGGACGCAACAGAGCAGGGATCATGTTGCTTTTCAGCCAGGTCGCATTGATATCCACGCCATTTCTTTTGGACGCGCAAATTCCATTGCTGGTACCGACGTGATTGGTAGATGGCAAATGCCAAGCGCATCGGTTCATGTCCCCACGTCTCCGCAAAGACAACCGAAAGCGGTTAGACAGACCTCGCCTGCCGCTGCTCAGCTTCCCGCGATGCAGACCATTGACGTCGAGAAAGTCTTTTCAAGGCTGCCTGCGCAGCCCTGGCCGAAAGGCGTTCAGCACACGGTCGCGGAAGACACAGGCCTACCACTCTCGATTGTCAAACGTGCCATCAAGCAGCTTATTGGGACCGGCCGGTTTGAGAATCAGTACGATGGGGTCGTCGTTAACCTGAATGGCATCATCACAGCTTTGGATCGCGACAGAGCGGACCCTCGTCACGTGATTGGCGAAATCTTCGTCCGCACTCTTACGAACGATACGGGTAATGTTGGCTGAAACTGGCGGTTTTACCGAACCAAATTTGCTATGAGTGTCCTAGTCGTGTGGAGAGGTACGTCTCTATTCGGCCCGTTCGGATTGGAAGCCCGAAACGCGCGAGCCAGCGATCAGCAGCACGCGACGCGTCTCTGTCATTGGCGCGTGCTTCTGGAGAATGGCAGCATTCGAGCTCAAAGCAGTCGTAAGATTCTCACGGAACGGGAGGCGAGGTCGTCTCACGGAACCGCCGATCGCGACTGGTACTATGCCACTCATATTCGCCACTCCCGCCGAGTAATCCACATGCTCACAGACATCTTTGGTCGCCGTTACCGCGATTATCCGATCTGGTCCGACTACACAGCAAGCGAGTCCGGATTACTGGTTCAATGCCTTGAGGTTGCCAAGGATGTATTGCCATACTATTCCGCCGATGGCCAGGTTATTGATAGCCGTAAGTTGAAATGGAAACTTATCCACGACCGGCTTGCGCGCGAGCTGGGTGTAGGAGAGTTGTGGCCACGGTACTTTCAGTACACAACTAAGAATTGGCAAGGCGTTGATGTCCCAGCGACTCACGCCAACGAGTGGGTCGCTATGTGCGAGATGTTTGCGACATTCACATATCAGCAGCAAATTCACAGCAACATCGACCGTTACATGAAGGACCGGATCAGTTTGATAGAGCTGGCGATGCGAGAGCGTCAAAACGAGATCAAGGAAATGAACCGTATTCTCGAACAACAAGTCCGAGAAGCGGTGCTGCTAGCGCAGCAACCGACCCGGCGCGGTGTGATCCGAATTCCGGGCAGTCCTGAGACAGCGCTCAGGACCACGAACGCGACTATGAATGCCGCTTTTAATGCGTCCGTAGAGGAGCTAAACGTCAGGTTTCAGCAATCAGGGGTTCCGCTCAGCTATCACAATGGGTTCATCCAAGTGGCGACAGATGAGCAAATTGAAAAGCGGATCAGCAAACCGTTCTGGACTGTGATCGCCGACGCTAAATGGCAGAATGTGGCGACTGACATGCACGAAGCGCTCGACCGACGTGATCGAGGCGCAGGCGACGCAGCTTGGTACGCCTGTAAAGCACTAGAAAGTGCGATTAAGATTATCTCTGATCAGAAGGGCTGGACGAGAGGTACCGAAAAGGGCGCACACAACTATATCGATAATCTTGTCGCCGAAAGGGCTGGGGTGCGATATATCGACACCTTCGAAATGGAGGTTTTGAAGCCTTATTTCAGCCATGTGCGAAACAGATTCGGCCACGGTCCCGGTAGCGATCCCATGCCGGCTTTCACAGCGGCGCAGACTGATTGGGCCGTCGAGTTTGCCATGACATGGGTCCGTACGTTAGTCCGGCGGGGCTGATACATTCGAATATGCTCACGCGCAAGGGCGACGTATCGGAGCGGGGATCTCCGGTCTGGGAAACTCTTTTGAAGGTCTAGCGAGTCTCAAGAAACATTCGAGCGGTCAAAAACGAATATCGCGCGACAAGCGGCAACCATTCGCAGATCAATTTAGGGTTATGCGGGAAAAGCTCGCCGGCGACAACCGATTCAAAGGCTTGCAGTGCACGGGCAGCGTCCTCGCTTTCCTCTACCTTGGCCTTCTTCACCCACCATCGTGTGTCTCCTTCTGTAGCCTGCGTCAGATATATGGGGAAAGTGGAAGACGCCAGCGTCGGGTCACCAATCAGCGCGGCAAGCAAAAGCATTGGCACTTGGAAGGTACCAGGCACATCAAGAGTGCCCTCGAACTCGACAAGCTTGCGAGGCGGCACCGACGCTTTCAAAAGCCGATATACATTCGCAAATCTTTTCGCACTTCGAGGAGTTGGCAGCAGCCCATGCAATCGTCCTGCGAAAGCTGCCTCAGCTTTGTTGATTGAAAGCGCTTGCGCTAATTCTGTCAGGTCCCGCGGCGTCGCCACTTTGGCTGCGGCCTCGCCTTCCGAAGTCGGGTATTCGGTTACCGGCGTTGCATCCATTGGATCCTCTGTTGCGGTATGTGCCGGGATGCTGCCCAGACCCGCAGGGCCGTCTTCGTTCCGCATGTCGTCGACCGTCGCTGATTGCGGCGACGTCGGTGCCAGTAGTCTTTGCATCATCCGCGAAAAGGCTAGGTCATTCATTGGGCGGACGCTAAACGGGATTTGAAAAATCTTGTCCAGATAGTCCTGCGCGGTTGCAACGCTTCCCGCGACCGGTCCCTCTCTTTTCAGGTGACTAAACTTTGTTTCGAGCGAACGCAACAGCCAGCGAGGGTCGACGCTTACCACTACAACAAACAATTCATAGGCCAGGAGAAGATGTACCGCCTGGAGAATTTCGACTACAACGTTCGGTGGACAGCGGTCCACGTCGTCGATGTATAAGACGATGCGGTCAACGCGGCGCAGGCCGTCTTGCCCCGTGCGCAAACGCTGTACAAGACCGTCGAAATCCCTGCGTATCACGGAAATCAAGCCCAAATGTTGGCGATAGTCCTCTGACTTCGCGCGCTCGGCCACGAAGTAGCTTAGCGAACGTCCCTGCTGCATCGCCGTCACACGGTCTTCCAACTCTTTGGCCCGCGCGCTGACCACTGCCACCTGCTCAGCTGCGGTCTGCTCCTCGGCCTTGGCTTGGGCAAGCTCACTCTCTAGTCTGGTTTCGTCCGCAGTCGGTTCGGAACGCTTCGCGGCCAGCCCCGCATCAACTTTACGCTTTGCCTCCGACAGAGCCTTGAGCGCGTTTTTCGCGTGTCCGAGGGCCTTACTAATTACCGTCGATATAGACCCAACTACGACCGTGACTTGCGCCGCCAACGCTGACATCGCCGCTGCGTTTGGGTCAATTAGCTTCGCTATAACCCACCCAACTACAGGCGGTGCGACGAAGAGTAAAATAATTCCGCCGACAGCCCATGGCACGCTTCGGCCGTTGAATATCGACGCTATAAGAGACGCTGCGCGCCCGCCAATTGAATAGCTCTGCTCCACGACCCGACTTAATTCTTTGAAGCTGTCGAGCGCGGCCGGTGCACCCACTTGATACAAGGCCTCTTCGACCTCTTTCTTCAGGTCCTTATCCTCAGCAAGCAGGTTGACAAGGTCGCTATAGCGAAGGTCACGCAACCTTAGCTCTCGTCGTTCGCGCTGAAAAATACTTTCCTGCAGAGCCTGTGATGCCTTATTCAACTGCTCCGCCGCGAGCTTTCGTTCGGCTTCGGTTGCTTTGACTTCGGCACGAACGCTTTCAAGTTCGCGCGTCAACTTGCTATACGTTTCAGAGCCATCGACCGCTGGCGTTAGATGGCTCGACAGTTCGCCCAGAATGTGACTCACCAGACTTGCGAGGAGGTTTGTGTCTACGTAGTGCCAAGCATTGAAGTGGATTTGCACTACGTCTGAACAGAACGGGCCGTTGTTCTGGGCCTCGGCCTTTTGAGCAATGCGCTTCACAGTGGAATCAATTGAGCGCATGAAGAAACTCTTTCCTGCGCCCCATTCCCCGAACAAACCAATCGCAAGAGGAGGAACAACTTCGCGAGCGAGCATCACCGACGCAAGAGTCTCTACGTCTCGGCTGATACCAATGTCGTCCTTCGAGATGTCGATGGTATCGGATGCATAGCCGGCTATAACCGGTCCTGAAGGCGACTCTTTCTGTTGTACGTCTGACATGTCAGAAAGCAATTGATACACTAAAGTTCTGTCCGCTTCTCCCGACGAAGCACGAAGCGCATCACGAACGTCGTTGAAGTCGAATACCGAAAGCAAACGACCGAACGCTCGCTGAGAGAGATGCTCTGCAGAGCGCGCCTCATCTAGCACAAGCGCGCTAAATGGCTCTAAGCCTATAATTTCAAGCACGGAAGCCCTAGCTGCGTGGGCCATCTTCGGCGACGACAAAGCGAAAAGGGCGTCATACCTCAGTCGCCGCCAATCTGCGTTGCGCGCAAGTTGGTCCACGACGACTGACGCCAATTCTGGTACAGGAAACGCTCGCAGCAATCGGAGAACGGGCCACGCGACGTCGATGTCGTCCGACTGCAACGATGTTCGCAGTTGCAGGAGCAGCGATTCGTCATTCGGATTAACGGAGACCGAGGCAAGCAGAGCCACCTCAGGTGCGTTGTCTCCTAAAGCCTTGTCTTGAGCTTGCTGCCGATAAGAGGGATTTCGACCGATGACGCCTGCCAAGGTCCAGAACCGGACCGTTCGGTCCGGCTCGTGCTTGGCATCAATATGGCGCAATATCAACGCATAACTCGCATCGCTATCCGCTTCGAGCCCAATGAGAATGCTCAAAAGCCACCCGCGGATGGAGGCACCTCGAGCTTGGTCTCTCGGCGAACCGACGAACTGCCTCGCTCGAGATACGCTGTACTCGTCGCTAAGGGCTGTGCGAATCCGGATGGCTAGTTCTTCGCGGTTTGCGATATCACCTCGGATAACCCGGTCAAGTAAGACCGAACGGTCGACATCAGTTCCATTTACTATGACCCAAAGGATTTCGTCAAATCGCGATTTCACTTCGCGTTGTTGGCTCGGCGGAGTACTAGATAACTTCGGCGTTGGCGAACGAATTGCGTTCAGCAGCTGGTCGAAACTGCCGCTTCCACCAGTGAGGTCAACGCGAAGCCTTCGCCGAAAAAGTCCATCGATGTCATCCAGTGCTTCTTCCGGTGGATTTCCGATGAGAACGGGGATGATTTGCTTTTGCAGAATAACTGCGCGCTCCGCCAACTTTCGCTGCGTTGGCCCCCACCCTCGCTCCCCCAATATGATGACCACGGTTGAGGATTGGCGAAGTTCCGTGTCTTCAATTTTCTCGAATTCGTCCCCTGGTTTACCGTCACGTCGAAAGAAGTAGGTCGAAATTTCGAAGGAATGTAAGAGGTCAGCAATCTTGTCGATCCCGTCTTCGCGCTCGTTGTAAAGAAGGAAGACCCTATGTTGTTCGAAGGAACTAAGTTCTGTTGCTGCCAACGGAGTCTCCTATTGCGTCGAATTTTGTTGACGTCGAGACTAGCACGGATAAACGACAGTAACCTTGGCCATGCAAACGGTGAAGGGCTCGATCGGCATTCACGTCAACATGCCGGGAACGGTGCTTCCCGACAGAGCCAAAATGCTCACCCTGGGAGCGCCCGCAGCGAGCACCCTGCCGCCGAAGGAAAAAGCCGGACGAGTCTCTCAATATATTCTATCTCGCGACGTAATAGCCTTATTCGGTTTATCGTCTGAGTGGTTCGAGACGGCACGGAGCCGATTCGCAAGTTTATTGTTCTAAGGCTGTTAAAAGTACGGTCCTTTGCAGCCCTGTTCTCAACTTTATTGATCGTTTTAAAGACTTGCCAATGCAGCGTAGCGTTGTGCTGCGGTACGCACTGTTCGCAACTTTATTGTGAAGAACCACCAAGTCTTTCAGTGACGTTTCTTGGGGAAACCGACAGATTGATGTTATCGGCGGGTCTTGCGCTCACTAGCAAAGAAAGGCTGGCTTTGCCGCACGCTGCGCCCATGCGTCTCCGGCATGCAGATGTAGACAATCAGGGAGATAGCGGCCCATGCGGACACATACCAGTAGAAGTATTGCTCATGTCCTATGGCCTTGAGCTTCAGGGCTACGAACTCCGTTGTTCCGCCGAGGAGCGCGGTGGTCAGCGCATAAGGCAAGCCAACGGCTAGCGCACGAATGCGCACTGGAAACAGTTCGGCTTTCGCCAGCATGTGCACCGACGTGAATCCTGCCAACATCACGAGTCCGGCGAACGAGAGTGCGAAAGCCACCCACGGATCGCGCGTGACGCTCAATGCATTGAATAGCGGGACAGAAAACAGCGTGGTGGAGAGTCCGAAGCTGATGAGCACTGGACGGCGTCCAAAGATGTCCGATGCATATCCGAATACCGGTTGCAAGAGCATGTAGAGCAGCAGTGCGCCGATGGACATGAGGGTCGACGCTTCCTTTGAAAGACCGACCGTATTGACCAGGTATTTCTGCATATACACGGTATAGGTGTAGAAGCCGACCGTTCCGCCGACTGTGATACCGATGGCAAGCAAAATCTGCTTCCAGTGCTGGAGCAGTTGCACGCTGACAGTCGGTCCCATTTCCAGCTGACTGGCCTTAAACGCTGCTGTCTCGGCAATGTTGCGGCGCATATACCAGGCAAACAACGCCAGCACGCTGCCGATGACGAAAGGTATCCGCCAGCCCCAAGCTTCGATCTGGCTTGCTGTCATGAGCTTCTGCATGACGAGCATGAGCCCGAGTGCCACCAACTGACCCGAAATGACGCTGACTTGTAGAAACCCCAGATAAAATCCGCGGCGGTTGACCGGGGCGATTTCAGTCAAATAGGTTGCGCTCGTTCCGTACTCGCCACCCATGCTCAAGCCCTGCAGCAACCGCGCAACGACAAGGAGAATCGGTGCAAAAACGCCAATGGTGCGATAGCCCGGCGTGACCGCAATCATCAGCGAGCCGATACACATCGTCGAGACCGACCATGTGAGGGCGGACTTGCGCCCGCGCTTGTCTGCCCAAAGGCCGACGAGCCAGCTGCCCAGCGGGCGCGCCAGATAGCCCACCGCAGCGATTGCTGCGGTGTTCATCAGTTGCACAGTGGGCTTGTCGCTAGGGAAAAAGGACTTCGCAAAGTAGATCGAGAAAATGCTGTAGGTCAGGAAGTCATACCACTCGATCAGGTTTCCTCCCAGCCCACCTACAATCGAGCGGATATGCGGCCGCGTTGTCGCATCGGATGTGTCTGGTTCGTCGATCGAGTTGGAGTTGATACGAGTGTCAGGCGCGGTCGCCATGATGTCTCCTGCATGTGGATTAGATTATTTTTTTAATTGAACGAGCGGCTCTAAACGCTGATCATCGCCTTGGCGGCGGCCCGAGCCGACATGGCACGAACCTTCCGTTACGCAACGCGTGAGCCGGTGAATCAGGAAGCACGCAGATTAGTGCTTTCCAAATGACGGGTGTAGCGATCGCGCAATACGTAAGGCAAGACTCCGCCATGCTTGAAATACGTTTCTTCGATGGCGGAATCGATTCGCGCGCGAAGGCGAGCAATGAGCGTTTCTCCATTGCGCCGATGAACCACGAGATCGAAAGTCTGGCCCACGCTGACCGTCTCAAGACTGCCAAGCAGATCGAACAGTTCGTCACCGACAAGATTTAAAGACTGCGCGCTTTCACCCTCGGGAAACTCCAGGGGCAAGATGCCCATCCCGACCAGATTGCTGCGATGAATGCGCTCGAAGCTCCGCGCAATCACGGCACGCACACCCAGCAGTTTCGGCCCCTTCGCTGCCCAGTCGCGGCTGGAACCATTGCCGTACTCCTCTCCTGCAAATACGATCATCGGTACGTTTTCAGCGGTGTATTTCGTCGCGGCCTCGAAGATGCTCATGCGTTGACCATCCGGCTGGTGCAAGGTGAGGCTTCCTTCTGCGCCGGCAACCATCTGATTGCGCAGTCGAACGTGTGCAAAACTGCTACGTACCATGACCCTGTCGTTGGCACGCCGGGATATGTAGCTATTGAAATCGCGGGGTTCGACGCCGAGCGATATCAGGAACTTTCCGGATTCGGAATCTGGAGGAATGGCACCGCCTGGATTGATGTGGTCGGTCGTGACGGAGTCCCCCAGGATCGCGAGTGCACGGGCCCCGCGAATCTCGCCTGCTTGCGGTATATCGAGCGTCACGCCGTCGAAGAAGGGCGGTCGCTTCAGATACGTTGAGCCCTCGGTCCACGTGAACACATCGCCTTGCGGAGCCGGGAGAGCGTCCCACAAATGCTCTTCCGCAGTCCTCGCATAAAGGCTGATTACGTTGTGCGGGTCCTGCGCAAATGGCGTGACTTCCGCCATCTCGGCAGCGGTCGGCCAGATGTCGCTCAGATAGACGTCCTCGCCATGCGCGCCTTTACCCAGCGGTTCGGATGCAGGATCGAAGTCACTGCGTCCCGCAATGGCGAACGCCACGACCAGCGCAGGGCTCATCAAGAAGTTAGCTTTAATGGCCTGGTGGATGCGGGCTTCGAAATTCCGGTTACCCGAGAGCACAGCGGCAACGGTTAAATTCCCGTCTTTGATCTGGTCGAGGATTTCTGGTGCGAGAGGACCCGAGTTGCCCATGCATGTGGCGCAACCATAGCCAGCGGCATTGAAGCCCAGCGCGTCCAGATACTGTTCGAGACCGGCTGCCCTCAGGTACGCGCTCACGACGCGCGAGCCGGGCGTAAAAGACGTCTTGACGTGCGGCGCGGACTTCAATCCTTTCTGCACGGCCTTTTTCGCGATTAACCCAGCTGCCAGCATCAAACGGGAATTGGAGGTATTGGTACAGGACGTGATGGCGGCGAGTACCACATCTCCGTGATGCAGTCCGAGATGCCGGGGCGTATCGGAATCTGCTTCAGGTAGCAGCTCTCTGACTTTTTCTTTGAGCTTCGACAGCGCGATCCGGTCCTGCGGCCTCGAAGGGCCAGCTACGCTCGGCACCACGGCGCCGAGGTCGAGGCTGATCGTTTCGGTGTAGTCGATCTGCCCACGCTCGGGAACACCAAACATGTTTTGCGCCTGGAAGTAACTTTTGAGGGCGGCGATTTCGGCGTTCGTTCTACCGACGGACTTCAGATAGTCGAGGGTATGGTCGTCGACTCCAAAGAATGCGACTGTCGCGCCATATTCGGGTGCCATATTGGCAATCGTGGCGCGATCGGGTGCCTGTAATTGAGCGGCGCCATCGCCAAAAAACTCAACGAATTTCCCGACGACTTTCTTGGCGCGCAATGCCTCGACCACGGTCAGCACGATGTCAGTTGCCATGATGCCGGGAGCAGGCGTACCGGTGAGTTCCACACCGATCACATCCGGTATGACAAGATAAATGGGTTGCCCGAGCATCGCGGCCTCTGCTTCAATGCCGCCTACTCCCCAGCCCACAACTCCGATTCCGTTGATCATCGGTGTATGACTGTCGGTTCCGACAAGGGAATCGAAGTAGGTTACGCCGTGCTTCTGATGCACGCCGCGAGCCAACCATTCGAGATTCACCTGATGGATGATGCCCGTCCCTGGCGCGAATATGCGGAAAGATTTGAATGCATTGGCCGCCCATTTCAGGAACGAATACCTTTCCGCATTGCGTTGATATTCCACTTCCATGTTTGCTCTGAGCGCACCGGCGGTTCCAGCGTATTCAACCGAGATGGAATGGTCCACGACGAGATCGACGAGCACCGTCGGTTCGATGTCTGCAGCCTCCATACCTAATCTGGCAGCGGCCTCACGCATGGCGGCAAGGTCGGCGAGCAGCGGCACTCCGGAGGAGTCCGGCGCCACGATGCGCGAGACCACGAACGGTACTTCGTCGGTGCGTTCGGCATTCGGCTTCCACCCAGCCAACTGGCGAAGATGGTGTTCCTGAACACTTACCCCGTCGAGATTTCGCAGAACGGATTCGAGAATGATCCGGATTGAGTGCGGGAGGCGAGAAATATTGCCAAATCCCAGCTCCTCGAGCACGCCAAGAGAATAGAACTGACTCTCGGTGTATCCATCGATGGGAAGAGGGCGCAATGCGTCGGCAGGCTTAAATGTCATGATTCAGTCGGAAAAAGGCGAGTCCAAGGTCGACGGAGGGGCCGTATCGCTAATGGCCAAAGGATCCACTTCACTCGTTCGCTGCTGTGGAGGAATTTGCATGTGTCACGTTGCAATGAACCTTAGTCTAGGCAAAGTCGGAGGCATCGTCTAATATATTGTGATTGCACACTTGATACTTTTTATGTATGGACCTCCGACACCTCAAATACTTTGTAGTCCTCGCCGAGGAATTGCATTTCACGAGAGCAGCACTACGCATCGGAATCGCTCAGCCTCCGTTGACGTTCCAGATCAAGGCGCTGGAGACCGAGTTGGGCGTGCGCTTGTTCGACCGCCAACCAGGGCGGGTAACCCTGACAGAGCCCGGCAAGGTCTACCTTGAGGAAGCGCGCGCGATACTCGAGCATGTCAAGAAAGCGACGCTTCGCTGCCAACTGAGTGCGCAGGGGATGGTGGGGCGGCTGCGGGTTGGTTTTACCGAGTCGGCATCCTTTCGAGAAGAGGTGACGACTGCTTTGCATCGCTACCGGAGCCTGTATCCGCAGGTGGAGATGTCGTTGGAAGAGAGCCGCACGGGGCCCTTGATGGATTCGTTGCGGCAAGGGCGCATCGACGTCGCCTTCGTGCGTCCACCCATTGGCGACGACGACGAGATCAGGTTTGTGCTGATGTCAACGGAACCCATGGTTGTGGTGGTACCCAAGGGCCACCGGTTGGACGGTCGCAGGACGGTGCGTCTGGAAGATCTTCGTGACGAGCTTTTCGTTCTTTATTCGCGCACGACGCGCTCTGGCCTGCCGGAGATGGTGCTCTCCGCGTGCGAGGACAAAGGTTTCAGTCCAAAAGTCGTGCAGTACGCGCCGCAAATTTCGTCCACCATAAATCTGGTCGCGAGCGGACTCGGTATTTCGATCGTGCCTTCCTGTATGAGAGGCAGTCGTGCGGATGATGTTCGCTACATCTCCGTGAACGGCTCGCGCATGGTTGCAAGCCTAGGACTTGCCCATCGTGCCAATGGATTGTCGCCGGTCGTACAGAATCTGATTGATCTGGTACCAGGCGATGCCACAACGATCCGATAATGAACATCACACGTCTTCACAAACCGCCAGAATCCCGCAAAGCGCATCAAAGAGCAATCGGACGCGCGCCGGGACCGGCGTCCGATGAGGCCGATACACATACAGCGTCGACGCAGCAGGACGCAAGCGATCAAGCAACGACGTCAGAAGACCGTCACGCAGCAATGGCATTGCGAGGTGCCCTGGCAACTGCGCATATCCAATTCCTGCTACGACAGCCTCGCATTCGGCTTGCGGATCATCGGTGATAAAGGCAGGCCTGGCAGGCACGATCTGCTCTCCATCCTTGAACATCCACGGCCATGGTCTGCCGGTATTGCGATCGATCAATATCGTCAACGGCCCCCTCAACAGGGTGTCCTTGCTTGTTGGGCGCCCCAAACGCCGCACCAAACCGGGTGCGCCAACAAAATGAAGCGAAGCCGTCGAGACCGCACGCGCGACAAAGCGACTATCCCGCATGGGCCCGATGCGAACGCCGATATCGATTTGTTCATCGACAACGTCAGCCAGCACCTCTGACAGGCGGAGATCGACAGTAAGACCCGGATGTGCAGCGAGTATCGGCGCCAACCCTCGAATGATGAGGCTACGTCCCAGCACACTGGGCTCGTCAATTCGACAGTCCGTTCGAGCCCGCACTTCGAACGCCATGAAGTATCGCAGAGGGAAGCATCCTTCGCATGCGCTCACAAATGCGTCGTCCAAGCGCATCGTCAAAACGCTCCTGGAAGGCGCCGAACACAACTCAAGGCAAGCAATATGCATTCGGTTTTAATGATACTCACCAGCGCCAGCTCATGGACGCAAATGGATGGTACCCAGCGCCCGACTGGGTTTTGGGCTGAAGAATTCGCTGTGCCACACGAAATTCTGTCTTCGGCCGGCGTCAAGATAACAATCGCCACCCCGGGCGGCAAACCAGCCAAGATCGATGCGATGAGCCTCACTCCGGAAGTGAACAATGGCGATGCTGCCAAAGTTCGCGCTCTCTCGATTTATATCGAGCAGCACGCCGATATCTTGCAGTCTCCGAAACACATCGAAGACGTGGATCTATCCGCTTTCGATGCCGTTTTTGTTCCAGGCGGCCATGGCCCGATGCAGGATCTCGCCGTGAACGAAAGTGTAGGCAAAGTGTTGGCTACTGCACTGGCCGATCCGGTAAAGGTGGTTGGCGCAGTGTGTCACGGGCAGGCAAGTTTCCTGGCCGCAGGGGACTCCGCTGGTTGGGCATTCAAAGGTCGTCGAATTACGGCATTTTCCAACAGTGAAGAATCGATGACGGGGCTTGCCGCGAACGCACCTTGGCTGCTCGAGGACCGGCTCCGCGCAGCAGGGGCGTTATTCGAAGCCGGGGCGCCTTGGGGCGCACATGTTGTGGTGGATGGCAATCTCGTCACCGGGCAAAACCCAGCATCGGCGGATGCTGCAGCGAGAGCCTTTCTCGATTTGCTGGCGGCCGTCTAGGCAGCCACGACCGCGCCCTCCGCTCGATCCTCGAGAAACGGTCAATCTGTGGCACTTGCAAGCGGGCACCGCAAATATCTTGGGATGCTGGGGGCGCACAGCCTTAAGCTCGCTACAGCCGATGGCCGCCAGGTCGTTTCATCCAGGCTTCGTAGCGCGTTCGCGGCCGAGCCCGATGAATGCCAGAAGCACGGCGAATCCCATCGTGAAGATATCAACGACCCGTAGTTCGGGCACGCTTTGCACGATGAGGTGATCTATCGCGACCATGGCGTAGCACACCACTGGTAATGCGCGGAAATAGCATGGCGCTCCCCCGGTTACTGAAGGGGGGCGAATGTATCGAGAAGCAATGCCGAAGAGCAGGTATACGACGAATGTTGTTGCAAGCCAGCCCGCGTAGTTATGAACAGGGACGCCGAAATAGCTACCGCCCGCTTCCCACACCCAGTTTCCTGCACGGCTCATCCCCGGATCCATCACAGTGTCCCACGAGGTCATCACCATGGATGCGACGATTGAGCGGCTCAGGACGCGTTCAGAAGCGTCCTGAGTTGTCGAACCCACCAACGCCGAGGCGATGACCCACGACGAATAGATCATCATGAACCAGGCGAGAGGGATGATCGCGGGAACTAGCCCTAGCTTCGGGCCCAGCATGTCGCTGTAGTGATAGTGGCCGTATACCCAGCCTGTCGAAACGCCAATTTCCTCGAGTATCCATGAAACGATAGCGGAGACCATAAAGAACGCAAGCGTGCGGCGCTTACCGAGCGATGCGCAGCAATGTGACAGGGCGAATCCACTGAATATCAAGGTGTATCCGACGTCTCCAAGCGAGGGGATCGGCCATCCGGTGGCGAACCGAAGCCACTTTGCAACAAGTCGAAGCGCGAAGGCGATGAACAGTAGTATCGCTAGCCGCGTCGCAATGGATGTTCCGATATCGGGTCTTGATAAGAGATTTTCTGACTTGTTGATGGTTTGCAATTTCATAAGATCCGTATTTCACGAGATTGGGTTCATCGAGCAATGACGCGCGGCTGTTTGCAGCATGACACTACTTCATGACGGTTCGCAGTGGCCGGCCGCTGACCCTCAGCGTTACTCCGGCATTCACTGGTCGTTGAGAAGCATTATTAGAACCCTCATGAAATCGCTTACTAAGAATCTTGACGAAATCAACGCCTCACCAATGCCCGATGATGCCCCTGTTATCCAAACAACCTTTTTAGCGAATGACATATGTTCCTAAAAATTAGATTGTCCGCATGACCGGTATGGTGAGAAACACTTTTGAGGCGAATTTATTCCACTAGCGAGTGCCCCGCTCGCTGCGGGCGCAGGTGGTACGTGAACGAAACTGGCGGCCACAGTGTTCGCTCCATTGGCCAGTCAGCTCGTCCAGTGCGCCTATGCGGATGAGCCGTGGGCACCGATATGCTCGGCTTCTATACCGGCGGATGCGCAGCATCATGCTCCGGTTACCAGCACGCTAAACGCATGCGGCTATTGCGATCTCCTGGCGCACCATTCGCCTGCGCTGCTTGCCAATACCGCGTCGTCCAAGTTAAGCTGATTCCAACTGTAGAGCGAAGCGGGAAGCACGGCGACTAGATGAATTCCGGTAAAAACTAACGTTCGCGCGCGACTATGTAGCCACTCCTCATGAACCGAATTCTTGTTGTGATGGTTACCTCGATGGGCGACATCGTGCACGCCCAGCCCATCGTATCCGATTTGCATCGCGCCTTTCCCGGGATCAAGATCGACTGGGCGGCCGATGCCGCTTTCGTCGATATCTTGCGCTGGAACCCCCTGATCGACCGAGTGATATGCGCGCCGTTGCGTCGATTCAAAAAAACGCGTGATCCGGCCGATTTAAAGGCGATTGTTTCCACTATCATCTGGTTGCGGCGGGTGAAATACGATGCCGTGCTTGATCTTCACGGCGTATATAAAAGCGCCATCATCTCCTCTCTGGCCCGTGCGCGCCTGCGTTACGGCTATCGGACCGATGAACTTGGAGAGCCTGGTGCAGCGTTCGCCTATAACCGCCGATTTGCGCCGCGCGAAGACATCAGCGTCGTCGACCGGCTGCGGCGAACCGTGAGCGAGGCACTGGGATACGCGCTGAACGAACGCCCCGAGTTCAACTTGCATATTCCCGAACCTGCCTTCGTGCCGCTGGCAGCCGGTCAAGCTCAACTGGCCCTGTTGTTTCACGCGACCTCGAAAAGCGAAAAAAAATGGCCCGCTGGCCACTGGCGAGAGATAGCACAGTCGCTAAGCGTGTGGGGCATGACACCTCTGTTGCCTTGGGGCAATGAATCGGAAAAAGGGGAAGCACGCGCTATTGCTCAAGAGGTGGAAGGCGTAGTGATACTGCCCAGGCTATCGATCGAGGAAGTCGCGCACTATATCAAGAGATCGGCGGTGGTCATTGGGACCGACACCGGTTTCGCCCATCTCGCCAGTGCGCTGGGCGTCCCTACTGTAATGGTTTTTACAGCCACGGCCCGCCGTCAATTCGGCGTGAATGTGCCCGGGGTTTCGCTCTCGGTTGGGGATAGCGGCCAACCGCCATCAATCGACGAGGTACTCAACGCAGTCCAGATTGTCATGCGCAAGCGCGAGCTGCTGTAGCACCGATCCGCTTGCTGGGATCGACGACTTCCACTTCACCACATTGTTCATCGCTCTTTTGATTTCTCTATGACTGCACGCCCGTCGCCTAAGACGCAGATCTCCTCACGAATCTTACTGGTTGGCCTGATGCCAGGCATCGGCAATATGCATCTCCCTCGACATTTGGCGCGTGCTGGTCTTGAAGTCGTCTTCGCCGGCGTCGGGAGTTGCATGGCATCTCGTTCCGGCCATGTCCGGACGTCTTACCCCTGGCCGTCCGACGGTGGTGGCCTAACCGTTGAGCCGTTCATAGACTGCGTCAGGCAGGCTCAGCCTCAGTGGGTCATCCCCCTGGACGAAGTATCCGCCCAGGTTCTACAGCAAATAGGCAGCGGACAACTTCAGGGCGGTGAGTTCCCGCTGCCGGCCGATGTCGTGGAACTGGTGCGACGCTCCCTCGGAAATCCGACTGGGTATCCTCTTTTCGCCGTGCGCCGTCGCGCATTCGAAACCGCCCATGCGGCAGGCATCCCGGTGGCAGTTCAGGCAGACGTGGACACGTTTGAAGCGTGCCTTCAATTTGCCCGAGAGCAGGGGTATCCCGTGGTTCTAAAACAGGAGGCCTCCAGCGGGGGCATCGCGGCGTTCATCCTGGACAGCGAAGCGGCCTTGGGTGACTTCACCTCCAGCGGCCAATTTGGCCGGGCTGGCCCGCCGTGGGTAATTCAAGGCTTCATTCCCGGGGTGCTGGGCATGCACGCCGTATTTGCCGAGCAGGGCCGTATATTGGCGAAAGTTAGTGCGGTCCAGATTAGAACGCGTAGCAACAGGCAGACAGCACCAAGCAGCGTGGTCAAGTTGCTTCAGCATGACGCGATGGCAGCCAGCTGCGCCGCGTTCGTGGCGGCCACCGGGGCCTCGGGATTCCATGGCTGGGATTTCCAACTGGAAGAAACCGGGAACGCCGTGATGATCGAGCACAATCCCCGACCCATTTCCGTCTCCCATCTGGGGTACCTGCTGGGTGACGATCTATGCGCAGCCCTGGCTACCGCGTGTGGCGTGACCATCGGCCACCCAAGACCGAGCGCTGGCGGGGAATGCCATGTGGCGCTTTTCCCAGACGAGTGGCAACGGGATCCGCTGAGCTCCATGCTGCACGAAACGTTTCACGATGCCCCCTGGGACGACCGGCCGCTGTTTACAGCCTTGTTGCAAGAGAACATACATTTCATCTAGTTGGCATTTACATCGCTTGCCCACTTCGGTTCTTCACGCTTGGCCGATCCGAGACCTTTGCCTGCCAAGCTGACAACGCCGAACAATCGTCCGGAATCGCAATGCCCGCAAAGCCCGCGTGCAAGAGCGCGGCGAACGCCGTGATGTCGGCCATCGAGAAATTATCGCCCGCCACATAGGGACGTGCTTTGAGAACGCTGTCGAAGTACTTCATGCCCGCTACGAATTTCTGATGATGCCGGTCACCCCACTCCTTCCTGTGCGCCCATTCGGGGCTTTTGTAGGCGTCGAGGCGAGCGCCTAACCCAGGCGTCGCATGGTGGAAGTAAATGCCGATAGCATCGATGAGTTGATCATCAGCGCGTTTCTGCATCATGTGGATGACCGCCTTTTCCTTCGGTGTCTTGCCAGTGAGCGTGGGGTTCCCACCCAGGTTGTCCAGATATTCAGTGATCGCGACGCTTTCGGAGATGAATGTGCCATCGTCGAGTTCCAGGACGGGGACAGTTCCCGTCGGATTGATGGCGAGAAACGCGCTCTGCTTATGTTCGGCCGCAAACAGATCCACTTTCACAAATTCGATTTGAGAATCCAGCCCTTTCTCGGCGAGGACGATGCGGATGCGGGCCGGATTAGGGAAGCCAGGAGTGTCATAAATTTTCACGGTCAAGTCCTTGGTGTTATCTATCGGTAGATAGGTTGGGAAGCGAAGTGTGTCGTGGAAATGTTATGATGTCAACAAGTATCTATCTATCGATAGCTAAGTAATGCGCTGATGCTTAGCTATCGATAGATACCCACTCGAAACTACTGCTTACCTTTTGGATATTTGTCGATCGGTAGATGAAGGCACTTGATGACCACCACAGACACGAGAGAACGAATCATGAGCGTAGCCAAGCTCATGGTGCAGGCGCACGGCTACAACGCATTAAGCTTCCGTGAAATCGGAAAAGAGGTGGGCGTATCCAGCGCAAGCATCCATCACCACTTTCCCACCAAAGGCGATCTAGGCGCGGCCCTCGCGCAACGCTACACCGACGACGGAAGCGCGTGGCTCGAAAAATTGCTTGCCACCTCCAAGGATGCTCACAAATGCATGACGGGGTACACCGCCATATTTCGGGCGGCGCTGCTCAACGACAATCGGATGTGCTTGGCTGGACTCATGTCCGCCGAATATGCCGACTTGCCCGCGGAGGTACGAGTGGAGGTCGACCGATTCACCACCGTGAATGTCAAATGGTTGACTGAAGTCCTTGCGCTGCGAAAAACCAAAGCAGGAAAAGATGGGATTCAACACCAGGCGCTTGCGATCTTCGCTGCGCTAGAAGGCGCTCAGCTCGTGGCAAGAGGGCGCGATGACATCACAATGTTCGACCGGGCGGTTACGGCGTACCGGGCGGCGGGTCTGTTCCCTTGATGGCTTGCTGATGCGCAGATCTTGGCTTGGCTCCCGCGGGAGGGACCTGCCGAGTAGGGTGTGCCTCATACTCTTCGTGTGATATATTACATATCAGGCGAAGTAACCCAAATCGGGGCATGCCTGAAACCGACTTTCCCGATCGCGGATTTTCGCGCTACAGGGTAATAGCCGGATCGTGTTCTTCATTCGCACCTTCATCCCAGGTTCTGCAATGTTCGATCCTTCGCTGTTGGGCCGCCTTTCGTTCACGCCCGCTGAGCCTAGCCAAGACCCGTTGCGACCAGGCCGCAACCGTCTTGGCGTCGCCACCGAGCGCGACGCGATACTGTTCGTGCCGACCGGGCTCGACGCACGTGGGCCGGTACCGCTATTCGTGATGTTCCATGGCGCAGGCGGCTTCCCTGAGAAGATTCTGCCTTTCATCGAAGAACACGCCGAGCGCGACAAGTTCCTGGTGCTTGCGCCGCATTCGATGTATCCGACCTGGGACATCGTGATTGGCGGCAGCGGCCCAGACCTTGAGCGGCTGCATCAGGCGCTCGTAGCGGTCACTTCCCGCTACCGGATCGATCGCGACCATCTGGCATTTGCCGGGTTTTCGGACGGCGCGAGCTACGCGTTGTCGATCGGCATTACGAACGGCGACATCGCGAGCCACGTGATCGCATTTTCTGGCGGCTTCATGTCGATTTTTACGCAGGAAGGCGCGCCTAAGGTCTTCATTGCGCACGGCTTAAACGACGAACAACTCCCCATCGAGACCAGCGGCCGCGCGAACGTCACAAAGCTGAAGGCCGCCGGCTATGACGTGCAATACATCGAATTCAGCGGTTTGCATGCGATCCAGCCGGTCATTGTCGACATGGCAATCCAATTCTTCCTCAAATAACGTGTGGGTCGCCGCCGGTCGACTGGCCGGCTTGCCGAATGACGATCAGATTGGAGTGTGTTTATGGACTTTGAAATACCGGAATCCCTGGTTCATCCGCTGCTCGCGATGATCGAATCCGAATCGACGCTCGCAAGACAACTGAATGAGCACGGTTTGTGCCACGGCAAAATGCTGGTGTCGAGCAAGCTGTTCGATGCCAAGTCGCTGAGTGCACTCTATTCACTGAGCAAGGCAAATAACGAGCGCGCGCTGATGTTCCAGATGCTTGCGCTCGATAACATCTACAACGCGCCGCAGGCTCGCACGATTCCGGCACTGGATCAGATGGTGCCAGGCCTGATCGCGTACCTGTCGCGCGACGCGATCGATGGCTGGCTTTACCACCGTGCCAAGGATGGCATGCTGCTGCCGTGGCTCGTGCGCCGGATGCGTTACGTCGAGCCCGATCAGGGCACGCCGTACGTCGTCATCGACATGCTGGCCAATACGATGCAGTCGGCCAACTCTGAGCGCACCGACCAGCAGATGCGCCACTCGGGTATGACGACCTCGCTCGTGTTCAATCGACACGACATTGCCAACCGCACGATCCCGGAACTGCTAGCGGAGTCCGGGTTTTACAAGGAGTGCGCGGAATTCAAGCGTGAATACGAGCAGCACGCGCAGCGCTTCCTTAAGTTTCAACCGGGCTTTGGCGCGCAGTTCGTCGTCTCGAAGGCGGCGTTCACTGTCGATGCGAAGGGTGTCCCCGAGCTAACGCGCATCGTCGATGGCGTGAGCGCGAAGTGCGTCAACGACGAAGAGACACTGGAACGCCGCTTCCAAATGACGATCGATGCCGATTTCTGGCGCGGCGCGAACGTAGGCACCGATTTCGAAAAGGTCCCGCTGCATTGCTACGTTTGCCTGTTTCATCTGGAGTGGCACCGCAATATCTGGGTGCATGTACAGCACATGACCGAGTATCGATACCGGCCCGAACTGCGCGACAAGCTGGTCCTCCCCAATCATCATCGCGATCTGATCGACATTCTGACGTCGAAATTGAGTGTGTTCGCGCAGGACTTCGTGCCGGGCAAGTCGGGCGGCACGACTATCCTTTGCCAGGGGGCGCCAGGACTGGGCAAAACGCTGACCGCGGAGATCTACGCGGAGGTGGTGGGCAAACCGCTGTACCGCGTGCATTCGGGGCAACTCGGGACGACGGCGGCGTCGGTCGGCGCGACGCTGTCCGGCATCCTGCGGCGTGCGGCGCGTTGGGACGCGATCCTGCTGCTGGACGAGGCTGACGTCTACATCCGTCGCCGCGATAACGATCTCGAGCACAACGCCATCGTGGCGGAATTCCTGCGCACGCTCGAGTATTTCAACGGCCTGCTGTTTATGACGACCAATCGCATCGACGATGTCGACGACGCGATCCTGTCACGTTGCATCGCCAAGATCCAGTACGAGACGCCGCCTAAGCCCGACGCAATCAGACTGTGGAAGCTGCTGGCCGAGCAGTCAGGTGCGGACCTCACTGATGACCTGATCGAATCGCTGACGAGTGCCTATCCGAAAGCGAGTGGACGAGACGTCAAGGAACTCCTAAAGCTGACGACACGCTACTGCTGCGCGAAAAAAATCCCGCTTTCGGAGGATGCCTTCAGGATGTGTGCCTCGTTTCGCGGCCATGCGTGATACGGCGTCAGTTCGTCGACCCGGTTAATTGCGTGATCGGCGATGCGCGCCGCTGCGTAGCCTGGGCGAGTTTTAATCGATCGCAAAACGAGAAGGCCGCAACAGAGCCGGCGACCGCAGCCAGGATAGGAATCAGGAACTCCTGATTCACCCCGGTAAATTCGAAAATCAGCACGGTGGCGGTGATGGGCATCTTCATCGATGCAGCCAGAAATGCCGCGGCCCCTATAACGGCAAAGGCGCCCGCCGGGGTAGCCACCGGCCAAAAGTGATTCCACACGCCACCCAGCACTACGGCCAACAAGGCGCCATTGGCCAGTGCGGGCGTAAGCAAACCGCCCTGCGCACCGGCACGCAAGCTGCTCGCCGTAATCACGACCCTGAGTGCAAGCAACACAGCCGCCAGCTCGATCGTCAGATTATTGTCAAAGCTCATGGCGGCCGGCGTCTTTCCATTCCCGAGCAACTGAGGGAAATACAAAGCCAAACATCCGATCAGTAAGAAGTTAATGACGGACAAGACAGGCAACATCGCATTCGTGGGTGCCTTTGCCTTCGCCGCGTTCATGATTCGTGTGAATACATAAGCTGCTATTCCAAAGATCGGACCACAAACAACCGCCCATATAACGAGAGCGGTATGCGAATCAAAAGCCGGAATGGTGTACTGCGATGAATCGCCCAGGCCGATGCGGGCGACCAGCGTCGCGATGACGGAGGTTGCTACCGCGGGGACCAAGGCAGTCCAACCGAAAGTGCCGAGCAAAACTTCGAGGACGAATACGGCCCCACCGAGGGGGACGTTATAAACTGCGGCTAGCCCGGCTCCCGCGCCACATGCCACCATGATTTGGCTCTCGGAAACACTGAGGCCCACGCGATGCGCTAGCCAACCGGCGAGAGCCGCGCCCATTTCGCGTGGCGCCACCTCGCGCCCGAGCGGCGATCCCAATGCGACCGTGACAATTTGCAAAAGAGCGTGCGATAGCGTGCTCCCCATCGGCATGCGTGGATCGGATGAACCCACGGCTTTAGAAATGCTGACCAGTGGACGCCCAAAACGGTATGTCGCCCACCAACCGATACCCGCTGCGAGGCCGCAAGCGAGCATGACCAGCAGGCGCCGGGACGGCGCAGTAGCCATCACACCCTGCAGGAAGCTTTCGTCGCCGATCAATTGGTGGAGACTGTAACCATAAGCGAGGTGTTGAACCGCATGCAGCAACAAGGCGAGCAACATGCCCGCCACTCCAGCGCCAATTCCGGTGAGTAGTGTCACGGCGGCCAAAAGAACGAGCGGGCTTCGGCGCTCAGGGCGTCTATCGTCGAGTGGTCTTGAAGTCATGAGTTTTCATCGTTCAGTATGCGAACGCCGAGCAGCATGGCTTTTCAGCGCGCAAGCTAAGGGTAAATACCTAGTTCTGGCATTCTATCGCAGTGCGCGCTGATGTTAAAGAATCACTTTTGTATTAAATACAGGAGCACAGTGAATATATGGGGGCGGGGTGTGGGCGAGTCGCGGCTTCCTAGTGGCCGGCACTATGGCCGCCGTCGACATGCAGGATTTCGCCTGTCACGAACAGAGCGAATTCGAGGTAGAGGACGGCGTCCACGATGTCTTTCATTTCGCCCATGCGGCCCATAGGCTGAAGCGCGCCGAGTGCGTCGTGACTCTCAGGCGCATGCATAGGTGACTTGATCATGCCGGGAGAAACGGCATTGGCACGAATGCCTGCCTTTGCGTACTCGATGGCCAACGACTTTGTGGCTGCGTTAAGACCGCCCTTGGTCAGTGACGCCAGAACAGAGGGAACGCCGGAAATCGCATGATCGACCAAGCTAGTCGTGACCTGTACGACATGACCGCTTGAGTTCTTTTCCATCTCGGCGATAGCAAGCTGCGTGATGTTGAAGAAGCCGTTGAGATTGACGCTGAGCAACGCGGCATAGTCTTCTGCTGTGTACTGAGTAAAGGGCTTGGCAATAAAGATGCCGGCGTTATTGATCAGCGTATCGATACGGCCGAAGCGGGCAACGCCTTCGGTGATCACCCGTTTTGCTACTTTACGGTCGCCAATGTCGCCAGCGATGGTGAGGATATTCGGATCTGTTGACGGCTCGATGGATCGGGCGGTGGCGACAACGCGATAGCCGAAATCACGGAATGCGTTGACTAACTCGCTGCCGATGCCTCGCGACGCGCCAGTAACAACGACGACCTTTTGCAAATCTCTCATGATGGAACCTCAGGTGGGAAGCGGCTTTGTCGGATGATCGCACCTGCGGCGCAGTCAAATGCGTATTGGGAGCGCCCGTGTTACTGCGTAACGCAGTGTCCCTTGATTGCTGAGGAGCTAATGGGTTTGCGAGAGGCCTACGTTGAATGCCTCGTGCACGGCGCCAATTTTCCGTCGGAATTCAACGAGGTCGCGGCCCCCGAGCGCCGGTGCGATACGATTGCGAATCAGAGGAAGTGGGTCTGTCGGCTCGTGGTTGTAGCGCACCTCGAAGTGAAGATGCGGACCGGTGGCGTCACCTGTGCGACCTACCGCTCCAAGTCGTTGTCCGAGCCGCAGTTGGACGCCCGCACGCAGGTGCGCCGCAATCGCAGATAGGTGTGCGTACCACGTCGAGTATCCGCCGTCGTGTTGCACAACGACATAGCGTCCGTAGCCGCCTTTGTCGAACCCGGTGAACTCGACCGTGCCCGGTGCCGCGGCCTTCACGGGTGTCCCGACCGGCGCGGCAAGATCCACGCCGGTGTGTTCCCGGAGCTGGCCGGTGCCTGTACGAATGCGCATGCCGAACGGCGAGCTCACGCGTGCGCCGTCGACCGGCATCGCGAAAGGCGTGTCGGAGTTGATACCCGTCGCATTCGGAGACGACAGATCGTCGCTTGCTGGTTGTTGCAATACGGGATGAGACGCGTTGTGGGGAGCCATGGCGAGTGCAAACACATTTCCTGTCGCAACGAGACCAGCCAACGCGATTGCAACTGCGAAAAAGATAACCGAGCCGACAGGGCGGGTAAGAGGTCCGATGTTCATCTATTGCTGCATCTAAAGCTCTACTGTAGGCCGAGCACGCGATTCGCATAAGGCCTTAAGTTCTCGATGATGTGCTCGAAAGTATCATTCCAAGGATCGCAGCGCTTTGTCGATCGACCTGGCTAATCGGCGACTGCGCTCATAGCAACACGGGTGAAATATGAAACTGGTATAAGATTGTTATAAAGGTTTCATATCTGAGGGCGACCATCATGCAAATTTCAAAACCAATCGGATCTTTTCCCACTACGAATTCGGCTGCTGGTGGTTCGAGCGTGAACGGAAACGCGAGTAGTGGCGCCCCTTCTTTTCAGGCGCTGTTGGCCGAATTGAACGGTTTTGCGCAAGATTCACCGGGGCAGTGGATGGAAGCGATGGTCTTGGCTCAACTGGGACTTACCCCCGCCGACCTGCAAAAAATGACTCCGCAGGAGCGTCTGCAGGTCGAGGAAAAGATCAAGGAATTACTGAAGGCCCAAATGCAGAAGGCAAAAGAAGAATCAGCGGAGAAGGGGCACACGATCAACGTCAGTGTCTAGCTCGTGGCGGGAGCATAGGCGTAACTGCCGCGCCGCTCACGGAGCCGTTTCTCGGTGAGCGTCAGATTTGAATTGGCTTGCTTGATGCGGACTTAAATCTCGACGACAAAACGGCTGTCGAAATTTTCATTTTCTCGCGTCAGGTCAGCGGGCGTTTTCGCGACCTTAATGCCATGACAGTACCCCATCGGGTTCGCTATGATCCGCGTCCTACCGGCGACATAATCGGACGAGCAATGGGTATGCCCGTGAATGAATAAATCGGCCATGCCGAGAAGGTCCGTCAAGTCCGAGGCAAAGCCCGCGCTCGTCAAATCGGTCGCATAGCGTGGATCCATACTGTTTGGATGCGGGGCGTGATGGGTAACCGCGATAGTCTTGCCTGAAAACGGTATGGAGAGGGCTTCTTTAAGCCACTCACGATGTTCCCAGTGAAGTTGCCGCGCGGCCTCCGGACTGAAAGGCTTGCCCTCTTTTCTTGTGATCACGCGGTGGTCCGGAATCTTGTCGTCGCACTCTTGCATGGCACTTGATCGTTGATCGATTCCGAATACTTCAAAATCGGTCCACAGGGTACAACCGACAAACCGCACGCCCGCTATTTCAACGCCACCCGGCGCGAGCACATGGATGTTGGGATAGTCCGCCGCTCGCAATGCGAATTCTGTCGCGACGTCGTCGATGCTCGAGTCGTAGAACTCATGGTTGCCGGGGACATAGATTACCGGACAGGGCCAGTCTGAGAAAAGATCGAGCGCGCGTGTGCGGGCCGAAATGTCGCCCGCCAGAACTAATACATCGGCATCGCTGTGTTCAACCGCGCGGTAATCGGGGAATCTTTTTTCCAGGTACTCGAGATGCAAATCCGAGGCTATCTGTATACGCATGGGCACTTCCTGTCGGGTTCGTTTCGCGCGTGCTCGTTCCGAGGCTACGAAGTCTCGTTTCCAATCGAGTCTTGTACGCGAACTGTAAAAAGAATTGTACCGGGGTAAACGCCCGCGAATTCGGGCGGAAGATCGAACAGTTATAGCTGGAGCCGGCTGGGGTACGGCGGCTACTGAATCCAGGGAGCATCGCGCAGGCGCGCCACGAAAAATTCCTTCAGCAGGCGCACCCGTTCCGGCAAATGCGCGCGATACGGTGCGATCCATTGGACGTCGGAATCGAGCTTGGCGTATTGCGGAAGAACGTGGATCAGACGCCCGCTCTGGATATACGCATGGACGTCCCAGAACGGCCGTAGCGCGATGCCCGCGCCGTTGACGGCCCAGTCCCGGAGTACCTCGCCGTTGTTGCTGCGCAGCGGACCGGACACACGAATATCGGTTGCAACGCTGGGATCCGCGTGCGGTCCCAGGTGGCTCAAGCGCCAGATGTGCACGGGCATATCGCGCTCGAGCATGAGCAGACACGTATGTCCTGAAAGATCCTCGGGCGTACGCGGTGTACCGGCGCGTTGCAGGTACGCCGGCGATGCCACCATCGCGCGGTTGTTCTTGGCCAGCGTCTGAACGATCCATTGCGTCGACTGCGGGTGCCACAACCAGATTGCACCGTCGAATCCTTCCGCTTGCAGATCCGGCAACCGGTTACGCAGATGAAGCTCGACGTCGACGCCAGGATGGAGCCGCGAGAACTGCTCGATGGCGGGCGCAGCCCATTGCCGACCGAAACCCACGTTGCAGGCCAGCTTGATGGACCCCTGCGGCGTCGTGCTCAGATCCGCGACGCGCGCTTCCAGACTCTCGAAATCGTCGACCAATCGCCTGGCCAGCTCGCAGTACAGCTCCCCCTCGGGGGTCGGCATCACGCTACGCGTGGTGCGCCGGAACAAGCGAACCGACAGACGCCCCTCGATCTGCGCAAGCCGCTTGGTAATGGCTGCGCCGCTTACCTGGAGACGCTTCGCCGCGCCCACCAGGCTGCCCGTTTCCTTCACTGCGAGTACCAGGAGAAGATCGGTTCGATCCTGCATTGCTAACCTACAGTTAATAAAGAAGTGACAGATTATAGTATTGCGGGAATGCAATTGCGCGGCAAGAATTAAGGGTTGCGCGAGCGCGCTTGTGCTCCTGATTGACTGAATTATTTAACCCGTAACGGAGAAGCACGCATGAAAATAGGTATTCTGGAAGGCGACGATATCGGCCACGAAGTGGTGCCTGAGACGGTCAAGGTCATCAAAGCGGCCGCCGAGGTGACCGGGTTGGCGATCGACTGGCATCCGATACCGATCGGCCGGGCCGCTTATGACAAGCTGGGCCACACGTTGCCGCCCGACACATTGCAACGCCTCGAAGCGCTCGATGGATGGATCCTGGGTCCGATCGGCCATATGGCATATCCGAAAGTGCCCGAAGCGATCAACCCGCATCCGATCCTGCGCAAGCACTTCGATCTGTTCGCCAACATCCGCCCGGCTTTGTCGTACGAGGGCATTCCGTCCTTGCACCAGAACGTCGACCTCGTGATCGTGCGCGAAAACAATGAGGGCTTCCAGCCTGACCGCAATGTCGTGGCGGGTTCTGGCGAGTTTCGGCCGACTACCGACGTGACGATTTCGGTGCGGGTGATCACGCGTGTCGGCTCGTCGAAGGTCCTCCATGAGGCGTTCAAGCTGGCCCGTTCGCGCCGCAAGCAGCTCACCATCGTGCACAAGGACACCGTGTTCAAGCTAGGTTGCGGGATGTTTGTCGAGGAAGCCAAACGCATCGCCGCTGAATATCCGGATGTGACGATGAATGAAGCGATCGTCGACACCTTTGCCATGCGCCTGGTCATGACGCCGCAGAAGTACGACGTGGTCGTTACCACCAATATGTTCGGCGATATTCTCAGCGACGAAGCGGCTGGGCTGGTTGGCGGGCTGGGGCTAGCGCCCGGTCTTTCGGCGGGCCCGCGCCATGCCATGGCACAAGCTACGCACGGTTCGGCGCCGGACATCGCCGGCCGCAATATCGCCAATCCGTATGCGATGGTGATGTCGGGCCAGATGCTGATCGAGTGGCTGGGCCGCAAGCTTGATAACGAGCAAGCGCGCGAGGCTGCTGCGTTGATTGAGAAGGCGGTCGGCACGGTCATGCGCGAGAAGCGCTCGCTTACCGCCGACCTTGGTGGCACGAGCAATACCAGCGAGATGGGCGACGCCATCGTGCACGCGATCCGGCAGGGTTAAGCTTCAGGGATTCGTACGGCCAGCTTCGAGGAAACTCGACTGGCCGATGCAAGTGGCTTGTCGCGTAACAGTTGCAAACCCGTCACGAGGCCGTAGAACGTGACGACAAAGAGGCTACAAGCAGCGTCAAGCATGCGGCCAACAAGGCCACGTCCTTTAGCAGGAACTGCTCCAACAACGTAGAGATGATCGGGAAACCGGTCGGGCTGATCACGGTGATACCCGGCGTGCTCAGAACGAACGACGTCGTCAACAGAAAGGTGGCACTCGCCATCGCCGCTCCTAATGCTGAAACGGCCGGGATCGCCGATCCGATAATGAGCGCCGCCGCCGTCGTCAGTTCGACCGTCCCCACAACCCGCGCTTCGCCTCTCACGCCGAATATGCCCAACCAACTCATAAACGGGCTGTGCGAGATCAACGGCGCGATGGCGTCGGCCGCGTAGGGCGTGAATTTTTGTATGCCGAACCAGATGAAGATAGCCACCATGGACCACCTCAACAATGCCAGATGCAAATAAGAGCCGTTGCCCTTTTCTGCCACTCGGAAATGAACGTTCATGATCTCTCATCCTGCGTCTGTAGATACGGCGATGTATCCGTTCAAGCGGCTCGTGGCACATGCAATTCTTCGGGACATCGCGCTTGCCGAATCGCTCTGGTCAACTGGGTAGGCGCCGCAAAGGAGCGCCTGCCCAGTTGCGCTTTACTTGACCGGCGGGAAGTCCACGTCGGTATCGTTGATGCGATTGAAGGTGTTGGTGAAGATGGTCATGGCGATGGCCAGCGAGATCTCGGCCAGTTGCGTGTCGGTGTAGCCGGCCGTGCGAATCGCGGCGACCTCGTTCTCGCTGATCGTGCCGCTGGTCGTGTGCAGGTTCAGCACGAAGCGCACCAACGCATCGCGCTTGGCGTCACCTGTGGGCTGGCCAGCGCGGATGGCGCGCAAGGCGTCGGCCGACAGACCGGTCATCTTGCCCAGCATCACGTGGGCCGCGACGCAGTAGTCACAGCCGGTCTGTTCGCTGACCAACAGCTTGATGGTTTCGAGGTCTTGCTTGCTCAGGCTGCCCGAGGCCAATGCGCCTTCGGCGTTCAGCACGGCGCTCAGCGCGGCGGGCGCGACATGGCCAACGGCTGCGAACAGGTTGGGCACGCTGCCGCCGGCGATCTTGCGGACTTGGGCATAGACTTCGGCGGTGGCGCCGGTGGCCGAGGTGACATTGGGTACAGTGATACGGCTCATGGTGTGGCTCCTGGATCAGGTGGTTAGGAGCCTTCACTTTAAGTGGAAAGGGTGATCCGTATAAGGCCTTAAATGATCTATAAAATGCTCATAAGTATCATTCCCGGAATCTGACATAACGCACCACGCCGCTCTCAGTTCGGCCGGCCACCGACCGATGGGACGGTAATATGAGATAGTGCCCGCGACGTCATCCCCCTAACGCCAATGAATTGGCCACTTCGCATGCTAGCCATACTTCTGTCATCCATTTGAATGGGAGCTGATATCAGGACCGCACTCCCCGTCCTATGTCCTGGCCCTGTAGTACGGCTGCGCTAAAGCTTGGCAGGTTTCTAGGCGATAGCTCCGACCCTGAGGCAATCGCCATGAATCAGTCGGTCATTGATGAATTCGACATCGAGAAGATCGTCCCTGGCTTCACTGTGCCGACGGTGTCGCCGCAAAATGCCGACCGAGCCACGATCGAAGCTGCCAACGAGAACACGCGCCACTGGCACAGCCGGGTCCCCGGCTCGCTAGAGCCTGGTTCCAGCACACACCTGCGGGAAATATGCAGGATGTTCCGGGATACGTTCAACCCCTATCGTCCGTCCGTGCTTGACTGGCCCGGACTGGACCCTGAGACGCTCCAGCGCATCGTCTCGCTGCCGATCTGGGACATTGCTGTGCAGACAGAAGGCCGGGCCCGGTTGCGCATATCGGCATACGCGAAAACGATGACCAACCCCGACATGCGCGATGCGCTGGCATTGAATGCCTGGGAGGAAAGCCGCCACAAGGAAGTTCTTTCGAAGATGGTCGCAGCTTATGGGATTCCACTTGCGCGCGCGGCACCGTATAAATATCCGAGGGACGCCGAATGGGCGTATCTGGTCACCGGCTACAGTGAATGTATCGATAGCTTCTTTGCGTTCGGGTTGTTCGAACTCGCGCGCCGTTCGACATTCTTCCCGCCCGAGCTAATCGATACGTTTGAACCCGTGATGCAGGAGGAGTGCCGCCACATCCTGCTGTTCGCGAACTGGGTCGCGTGGCATCGCTGCGGCCTTTCGCGGTGGCGACGGATACGCTTCGAGTTCAGGGTTCTGGCTGCGTGGTGCATTCTCGGGTGGCAGCGCATCGGACTGGTGCGCACCATCGACGTTGATGGCCACGAGCACAAGCAGGACTACAACTTCACGGTGAGTGGCGCAAAGTCCGTCTCGGCGGGAGAGGTTAGCGTGCACGAGATTATGACCGTGTGTTTGCAGGAGAACGATCGCCGCTTTGCGGGCTACGATGCGCGTCTTCTACGTCCCACGATGATGCCTGGGATCGTGCGGTTCGCGTTGCGATTCATGCGCCGGCCGAAGAAAAACAATGTTACCAAGTGAGCCTGGTCTCGGGCTCGTCCTCGACAGCTTTGGGAAAGGTCCGATCGGGCAAAGCCGGCGGGCGATCTTTAGTCCCGCATGCGCTTGTCCGCCAGCGCCAGTTGGCAATCGTGAATGATCTTCACCACCAGCCTGGCTTGGTGATTCAGGTCGTCGGTATCCAGTATTTCTTCCACCGCATCGCGCGCCCATTCGGCGCTGACAAACCCCGCATGCCGCTCGGCGATCTCTCGTGCCACCACCGCGAGCTTGGAAATCGCCAACCAATCGGCGTGGCGGCTGTGCCGGTTCAACCACTTGTGCGCCGCCTGCACATGGAAATCCGCGGTCGGCCAAGTTTCGTTCAGATAAAACGCGCCGAGGATGCCGCAGGTGAGCCAACAGAGCAGCTCGATACGGTCTTGAGGGCTGAGCGGGTGACTGGCATCGTTCATGGCGGTGCTCACGAAGATGAATGCGTTGCGTGCAAAGCCGCGGCGTGCAGGCTTGGCGAGCTCGATATCAAAAGATAACACGCCCGAAGCGAGATGGCGTAAGCGGTAGCGCACATAATACGTGCACCGACCTTCGCCCCTGTCCCCAAGGACTTCACGCGTATGCCTTCTTCCATCCGAAACTCGCTCCTCTGGATCTTCGAGGCATTCGAGCGCGATTCAACCTACATTGCCAAGCGGATGTTCGGCTGCGATGCCGCTTATATCGACGGCCTGTTGTGTCTGGTCGCCGCCGATCGCGACGAACCGTGGAATGGCTTGCTGGTGTGCACATCGCAGGAACGCCATGCCGCGCTCATCGATGAAATGCCCGCTTTGCAGCCCCATCAGGTGCTGGGTAAATGGCTTTATGTCTCGCAAGACGATCCGACGTTTGAAATCATCGCGCAAAGGATGACGGCGCTCGTGCTCGCACGCGATCCACGCGTGGGTGTCGAGCCGAAGCCGCGTAGAGCGCGCAAAGTTGAGTCCTTGCGCGGGTGAAGCCGCCATGCGGGCGAAAACGTATCAGGCGCGAGCGTTCATGCCGCGATATCACTAATCTCGACGCCAGCGCTCTCGTCAAAACGTAGCAAGCGTCCCGCGTTCGCAATCACGATGAACGTGCCCACGTTATGCAGGATTGCGACCCACACGGCCCCTAGCAGACCCAGTGCAGCCAGGGCGATGATCGTGACGGTCCAGAGAAGGCCGATCGCCGCGTTGACGGTTGCAGTGCGGCGGCAGCGCCGCCCCAGCCGGATGCAAGTCGGAATACGCCGCAGATCGTCGCCGAGCAGCACGATGTCCGCAGACGCCACCGCGATATCGATGCCGCGCTCGCCCATCGCAATGCTGGTCGCACCGGCCTTGATCGCCAGTACGTCGTTGAGGCCATCGCCGACCACGAGCGGATGGTGTCCCGCTTCGAGTTCGTGCATCACGTAGTCGAGCTTGTCATGCGGCAACGCGTGCGCCACAACCGTGGCGATGCCGACTGCCGCAGCCACTTTGTGCGCTACAACATCGCGGTCGCCGGTCAGCAGGGTCTGCCGTACGAGCCCCAGCTCACGGAGCTCGGCGAGTGCAGCGACGGCCTCCGCACGTAAGGTGTCGGCGAAACCGAACCATGCCAGCAATCGGCCGTTGAGCGCGAGGCCGACGCACGGTCCGTCGATCGCCTCGGGCGGCGGCGGTAGCGCATGCACATGTTCGCGCAGCAGTTCGGCGCGGCCGAGTACCGCGGTGCCTTCGGGCGTTTGAGCCACCACACCCAGGCCACGCAATTCGCGAGTGCGCTCGAACGGCGCGGCCTCGTGCTCGGTCATGGCCGCGTAGTGCGCGAGCGCACGGCTGACCGGGTGGACGCTTCCCGCACCTAGCCGCGCGGCAAGCGTCGCGGCCACGCCCGAATCAACGCCCGGCTGCGCGAAGACGTCCGATACGCGCAATTCGCCGTGCGTGAGCGTGCCGGTCTTGTCGATCACCAGTGTATCGATCTCGGCGATCCGGTCGAGAAACGCGGCGTTCCTGAACAACACGCCGTGCCGTGCACCGACCGCAATCCCGGCAATGGCCGTGGACGGTGCTGCGAGCACCAGCGCGCATGGACAGGCCGCGACGATCACGGCCAACATCGCCGATGCATCGGCCGACGCGAACCAGACGATCGCCGCAATCAGCAGCACCAGCGCCAGATAACCGCCCATGTAGCGCTCGAGCACTTGGGTGATCGGCGGCTTGACCTGCTCGGCGCGCTGCAGCAATGCGATGATCTTGCCTAGCGTAGAGTGCTCGCCTGCGTGCGTGATTTCGATGCGCAGCGGCCCGTCGAGATTCATCGCTGCGCCGAACACCGCACGGCCCTCTTCGACGTCGAGCGGCAGTGATTCGCCCGTAATGGGCCCATTGTCGACGCTGGAACGACCGCGCCGCACAATGCCGTCGGCGGGGATGCGCGCGCCCGCGGCCACTTCGACGGTGTCGCCCGCGCGCACCGCTTCATAGGGGATCTCTTCGAGCGAGCCATCGTCCTTGACGCGCCGCACGTGGCCCGAAGTGAGCCGGCCCAGCGCACGAATCGCCTCCTGCGAGCCAAGCACGCTGCGTTCTTCGAGCGCGTGGCCGAAAGTCATCACGATGGGCAGCAAGGCGGCCGTTGTCATGTCGCCAATCGCCCACGCGGCCAGCATGGCCAGTGCGATCAAGCGGTCGGTTACGCCGTGCAGGCTCGGGGCCTTCAGGCTGTGCCATGCGCCGGAAAAAACGGGCCCCGCCACCAGCAGCGACGCGCAGCCGGCCAGCACCTCCGCGAGCTGCGCACCTCCCGCTGCAAAATACCGCCATGCAAGCGACAGCGCCAGCAAGCCGCCCGCCAGCAGTGCGAGCGCAATCTGCCGCGTGACGATGCGCCGCTGCGCCGCCGACAAGACGATGAGCGCTCCATCGTCGTGGTGCGGCTGGCCGCCGACGTGCTCTGCATGAGGATCAGCATCGTGCCCGGCGCCATGCACGCCTCGAGTCGCGCCGTCGAGCGTGGCACCTTCGACCGCTTCGATGTGCGCGTTCATTGAGTCTGCCCCGGTAGCACCAGACTCGATGCGTCGAGTGGATCGATGGTCGTCACGCGTCCCGCCTTCGACAGAATCTGCGAGATCCGGTCGCGATACGCGCGCGCGAGCAGCCCCGGATCGCTATTGGCGTCGAGCGGCGCCTCAAGCTGCAGGATCGTCGTGGTCTCAGCCTGCGCGAGCGCCACGCGTTCGGTGGACTTCGCCTGAGCACTTTGCAGGAGCTGATCGGCGAACTGCTGTGCGCCCTGGCGAGCGTTCTCGGCCGCGGTGCGGGCTTCAGCAATGTTGCGGTCGGCCGTTTGCAGCGAGCTCAGCACGGCGTTGAACGCATCCACGGCGGCCGCCGGAAATTGCGTTTGCACGTCCATGCGTGCCACTTCGATGCCCAGTCCTGCATGTGCCGCATCCAGCGCGTCGAGATGGCGCCGCACCGCCTGCGCCATCTCGCCACGCAACTGTTCGCGCTTGATAGCCATCTGCTGATCGGTCGACAGCAGTTCCGGGCGCGCCACCAGTATCGAATCGAGATCGCGCGCGGCGGTCACCTCGACCACCGCCGCCGCGACGATGCGCTGCAGTGCCGAGTCGAGGCGAGCCTGCTGTAGCACGTACGCATACGGCTCGACCACGCGGTAATACAGCGTGGCGCTCAATTGCACGACGCCGCTGTCGCCGGTGAGGACGTAGCCCGAGCCGGCCAGCGCATCGGACAGCCCGGGGCCGGACGGCTCAAGTGTCGGCTCGTCCGTCTGGAAGATTCCGGCGCCGTTATCGCCGAGCAGGAATTGCGCGGTCTGGCTCGACTCGGTGGCGACAGCCGGGTCGGCGGCGCGCGCGCGCGGGTCGCGGTCGAGCGCGCTGATGCGCTGTTCCAGCAGGCGGGCGCTGCCCGGGATGAGCAGCACCGTTTCGAACGGCCGCGGCCACGCGAGCAGCAGGCCCGCATCCTGGGTCCGCACGAATGCACCAAAACGCGTGACCACTGCTCGGCTGTCCGCCGGGATACGGCGGATGTTCGCTGTCGCCCACGCTCCCGCTGCGAGCAGCGCAATCGCCACGATGAACCAAAAGGCGAGGCGCACGGCCTGCGCGCCGGGTCCGAGGGTAGGCGCGTCCACGGCCGTGCTCATGGAGTGCGCCCGCTCTTCTTCGTCGGGGCATTTGCCTGACCGTCGCCTCCAGGCGGCTGGGTCACGCCTAGCCCGGCCGGTCCTTGCACGAGTACGTTGAACGGCGCCGCGTCGGTGCGCAGAATCAGGTTCGTATTGCTGTTGACGACCGTGTTCAGCGTGTCGAGCGACCGCAGCATCGTGTACAGATGCGGGTTGCCCGCATAACTCTTGCCGTAGACGGCCGCCGCATCCTTGCGCGACTGTGCTTCGATCTGCGCGGCCTTGACGCTCGCATCTGCGACGCTCACGCGCGCGTCGCGATCCGCGTCCGAGCGGATCTGCGCGGCCTGCCGTTTGCCATCCGCGGTGCGCTGCGCCGCCACGGTCTCGCGCTCGGCCCGCATGCGCTCGACGGTGGCCGAGAGCGTCACGGCCGGCAGCGTCAAACGCTCGAGGCCCACTTGCACGACATGCACGCCGTAGGCCGCATAGAGTTGCGAGTCGACTTGGCGGCGCAGTTCGTCCTCGAACTTGCCGATGCGCACCTGGTTGGCGTCCGTATTCACCAGCGAAGCCAGGTTAAAGTCGGCCGATGTTGTCTGTAGCGCGGAGCCGAGCAGCGAGCGGATCTGCCGCGCCGCTTCGTCCGGCTCGTTGCGCACCGCGCGCACGAAGCGTCCGACGTCGTTCGCATTAGCCGGGACGCGCCATGCCACATAGGCCTGCACGATGATGCGCAAGCCGTCGCGCGTGCCGACGTCCTGCAGGCCGCTCGAAGTGGTATGCAGACGCAGGTCCACGGGCACGGCGGCTTCGATGGGCGCCGGCAAGCGCCACGCGAGGCCCGGCTCTAGCAGCACCCGCACCGGCTCGCCAAAGCGCGTGACTACCATTGCCTCACCTGCCTGCACTTGGATGAAGCTGGCCACCGCGAACGCGATCACGACACACAGCGCTGCAAGCGCCACGCGCCAGTAGAACCCGCCGCCACCGGCCGCGGCACCGCGATGGCCGTGCGCGTCTGCGCCGCCATGAGGGTGATGATGTGCGTGACCGTGCGCGTGCGAATGATTCAAACTCACGATAACTCCCAAAGCTGTTGTCATGCACCTGTACCGTCACGCGGCACTTGGCTTCAATAGATACGCCGCGCACCCGCCGCATCGTCTGAGCCATATGAGCGCAGATCGATGGTGGCGCGATTGCCCTCGACAAGCCGGTCGTCAATCAATGTCACATGCGCATTCTGCAAACCGTTCTGCAGGTTGTGCAGGTAGTACTCGAGCACGAACGCAGGGCCGCTTGTCTGGGCGGCAACCATCTCGGCGCCGAAATCGGTTTGCTGTATGCGGGCGGCCGAGGTGATATCGGCGGCTTGGGCATCCGCTTGCGCGACCGCCGTCTGCGCCTGCTGCTGTGCGTCGCCAAGCGACGCGGCTGCCTGCCCGCGCGCCTGCGCTACGCTCGCCTGCGCGCGGATCTGCGCCGCCTGCACGCTGTGCCAGGCCGACGATGCCCCGGCCGGCGGATGCACGCTCTCGATCACCACCGCCACCACGTCGATGCCGCTCGCTACCTGATCAAGCTGCGTCTGCACCGCCAACCTGATGCTGTCGGCCATCGCGGTCTGACGTGTTTCCAACAGCGAATCCAGCGTATGCGACGCGAGATAGCGCACCACTTCGCGGTTCGCAATCGCCCGTAGGGTGCCGGGCACGTCATCCGCGTGATACAGCGAGGCGCGTGCCGCCGCATCCGACAGGCCGATCCGGTAATCGAGCCGCACGTCCGCACTGACAATCTGGAAGTTCTGCCGGTCGCCGCTCGCGCCGGCAATCACCTGGCTTGTCTCGCCCTCATGCACGACGTCCCACAGCCGGTTCAACGGTTCGGGCGTTGCGGCGTCGGCGGGGATCAGCGCGGAGACGACACGGCTGTCGGCTTGGGAACCGGATACGACCAGTTGATGGACCGCGCCGTTGTCGATCACACGTGCCTGGCCAAACGGCCAGGGTAGTGCCACATGGGGACCCGGCTGCCAAACGGCGACCGGTGCACCGAAGCGCTCGTAGACGGCACGCTGCTCCGGTCCCAGCATGACAACGCCTGTGAGCAGCCACGCGCACACGCCGATCGTGGCTATCGCAGCGGGCAACAGGCGCACCACGCTCAGCAATACCCAGTTCTGCCGCAGGTCGACGCCGTAATGGCTGCGCAATTCGATCGCAAGATGCGTGAACGCAGATGAGCGCCAGCGCAGCAGGCTTGCGATCGAACTATGCGCCATGCGAGCATCCACCACGTACGCATCGCCGGTACGTATAGGCGATGGCCTAAACCACGAGAACACGGCGCGCAATGCAAGTTCAAGCGCAATCGCAGCACTGAACAACGCCATTGCGCGGACCGGCCAGCCTGTCGAGACTCCGGAATACGCGAGCAGGCCGGCACATAGGGCCGCGATCAACGAGATCGCGAGCGCGGCGCGCAGCACGCTCGCCAGCGACGCCCAGACCCGACCTCGCCCGCTGTGCATCGAGTAATAGCGTTCGGCCACGAGCGTTCCGAACGCCAGAATCAACGCCCCCGCTGCGGCCACGGCCGGCATGCCGGCTGGCGTCGGCGCCGGCACGGATACCGGTACATGCCATCCGGCGGCGGCGGCCAACGACGACAGCGTCGCACACAAGAGCACAGCCCACGGTTGCCAGCTCACCGCCTGCACGCGTTTGCGCGCGGCGGTACCCGAGGTACACCACCAATTGACTCGCCACACACGGAGGTCCTCTGGCCAGGACGGCTGTACTCGCTCGCGTGGCGACCCGAAGGCTGGGCGTTGCGCCGCGACGGCCACGGTCAGCACATTGATCCATGCGCTAGCCAACACTGCGCACCATTGCAGATAGAACCCGCCACCTATGACCGACGGCAAACCGCCGAGCAACGCGGCAAGCGCGAAACTCACGTACGCCAGCCGGGACGCGAAAGCGGTGTTGCCTGACAACATCTTCTCCAAGTTGCTTGCCTGATATGTTGCTGCCACGGTTACGCCGGTCCGGGACAATCCGTGTTTGTTGATAACGATGTCTTATAAACCGGCGTAAACCAATGCGACGAAATGGGCGGGACCGATTACAAAATGTCCCCATTTGTCGTCGAAAGCGGCAGTCGGCTTGGCGGCGATAATTTCATCCAGTGATTTACCTTGCTGTTTGAGCGAGAGTACGTTGTTACGTACCGTGACTAGCATGTCGCGAAAAGCGATCAAATCGGCACGCGTTCCGACTGGACCATGACCAGGAACCAAAATCGTCCTGTCAGTAGTACGTTCGATTGCCTTATCGGTCCACTTTATTGCGTCGTTGATATTGCCGCCATCTTGGTTGTCGATAAATGGGTAGTACCCATTCCAGAAGGTATCTCCCATCGCCAACACATCCGCTTTTTCAAAGTAAACCCACAGATCGCCATCGGTATGGCCAGGACCAAAATGTTCGATTGCTATCTTGGTTCCGTCAAAGTCGAAAGTCTTTTCCTGATCGACCAGTATGGTTGGACGCGCCCCTGCCGACACAGGTTGAAATGTCCAATTCCAGTCATCGACGTGAGTGGTTTCGGACAAATGCTTCAAGGTATTTTTCTGCGCAATGATTTGCGCGCCGGCTGCATGCATCCACGCGTTGCCATCGGTATGGTCCCAATGCCAGTGGGTATTGACCACATATTTCAGGGGGGTGGGTCCAAGCTTGTTGAGCGCCACCTGCAATTTTTCTTTCGATGGGCTGATGCCGGCATCGACGAGAAACTTGCCGTCTGCGCCGGACAGGACCGTGATATTGCCTCCCGATCCCAACAAAACAGTGATATTTCCGCGCTGGGGTTCTACGTCGAGATCGGCCTTGGCTCGGACCAGATATCGCGCTCCCGCACCCGTATGAAAATAGTCGTTTGGCGTAATGCCGGTGGTCTGCGCCGTTGGGTCGGCAGTATCGGCGGATGCTGCGACAGAGGGCAGCAGTGCACCGGTTGCGATAGCAGTAGAAAGAATGATTTCTTTAGATAATTTAGCGATATTTTTCGTAATCATGAAATTCACCTATTCCGCAGAAATGGTCAAGATTCCAAATCAAGCCGGTGCGCAGAGCCTGCTCCAGCGCGGCCGTCTAGGGACGTAGTATGGGCAGGCGCGACGGCATCGTCTCTCGCACGAGCACGTATTTTTTCGAATCTGCACGATTTCAGTCGCGAGTCGGTGTGGTGTAGCGCCTCACCCCGGCGTCTAGGGTCAGTACCGGTATGAAGTTGTGTCCGCGCATGGCACAGTCTCGGAAGAATCCGGAGAACCGGTCATCGAGGGGACGAAAGCAATGCTAACAAAAGGTCTTATCCACGGGCTTATCAGCGTTTTCACTGTAGCGGCGTTCTCGGTCAATGCGCTTGATGCCCAGGCGGCCACGGCGCCTGCAGAAATCAAAATCGGCACGCTGTACGCTTCGTCAGGCAACTTCGCCGCGATCTCGATGCCCACCTATTCCGGGCTTAAGTTCTGGGTCGACCAGAAAAATGCGGAAGGTGGGGTATTCGTCAAACCGTTCAACAAAAAAATCCCGATCAAGCTGATCGCCTATGACGACCAAAGCAATACGGCCACGGCGGCCACCCTCTACAACCAATTGATCACGCAGGACAAGGTCGATCTGCTGGTGGCCGATTCAGGCTCGGTGCTGACATCCGTGGGCGTGCCGATTGCGCGCGAACACAAGATGTTGCTGGTCGATCAGACCGGTACCGGCGCGTCGTTCTTTACCAAAGACAACCCCTACATCGTGCTGACGGCCAACCCCGTCTCCAGCATTTGGCCGAAATACGCCGCCGATTTCATAACGAAACAGGGACCGGCCCTGGGAATCAAGCGCGTGGCTATCTTGTATGCCACCAACGATTTCACCGGAACCCAGGCAAGTGCGGTGCGTGGATTCATCAAGAACTCGGGCGCGCCGATCGAGATCGTGTATGACCAAGGTGTACCCACGACCACTACCAATTATTCGGTGTTGATCAACAACATCAAGGCGACCAACCCCGATGCGGTGGTTGAACTGGGCTACACCAACAACGACATTTCGTTTCTGCGCAACCTGCAGGATTCGGGTGTCAAATTCAATTTCGTTTTCAATATTTACGCGGGCCTCGAGACCGAGCACTTGCTGGCTACCGCGGGCCCTAAGGCAATGGAATACAGCTATACCTATGTCACGGCTTCCAACCTGCACTACAAGCCCGAGTTCGGCATGACACTCGACGATTACCACGCGGCTTGGACGAAGAAAAACAGTGACGGCAAGGTCGAATTCGGCTTCAACGCGGTGGCTGGCTATCTAACCGGTTTGGTGCTGGAAAGTGGTTTGGCCAATACCGACAGCCTCGATCAGTTGGCGATGCGCAAGGCTATCGGCGATTTGTCCGGCAAGCTGAAGACGCTGGACGGCACGTTCCAACTTGACGAAGCCGGTGCGCAAGTGGGCGAAATTACGCCGCTGGGCCAGTTGTTGCCCGACGGTCACGGCAGCGTCAAATTCACGGTGGTCTACCCGCCGGAAATGGCGACAGGCAAACCCGTTTATCCCACACCTCAATGACGACGGCTAGCCTGACACACCGTATGATTTTCGCTAGGCCGGATTGATCGGATGCTCGTCTACTCGATTATTGCCGGCCTGGTGTTCGGCTTGTATTTCTGCTTGGTCGGGCTGGGACTGAACCTCGTGTTCGGGGTGATGCGCATCGTCAACCTCGCGCATGGCGATTTCCTCATGCTCGGGGCGTTCACTGCATTCTGGTTGTATGGCGCGTTGCATGTGCATCCGCTGGTCACTGCGGTGATCGCGACGGTAGGCTTCATCCTGATCGGTATCCCGATCTATTACTTGCTGGTGCCGCAGTTGCTCAAGGCGAAGGATCCGGAGATGCTCTCCATCATCCTGTTCTTCGGCTTGAGTCAGGTGATAGAAGCGGTCGCGACCATCAGTTTCGGGCCGAGCGAGCGCGCGATCCCGGGACGGGTGCTGGGCACCGCGCCTATACATGTGCTGGGCCAAAGCCTGCCCGCGGCCTGGATTGTGAGCGGCGCGGTCAGCGCGTTTGCGGTGATCTGTCTTTACTTATATCTGTATCGCACGCGGCTGGGCCGCCTGACCCGCGCCGTGATGGTGCATCGCGACGAGGCGCTTGCGACGGGCATCAATGTCAATCAGGTGTCGGCCATCGCGTTCGGCGTCGGCTTGGCCCTGGCCGCCGTCGCCGGCGTATTTGCGCCTTTCATGCTGGGCAGCTTCAGCCCGTCGATGGGTGTCGAGATGAACATCCAGTCGTTCGCTGTGATCGTAATCGGGTCTCTCGGCCGGCCCATGGGCACGGTGCTAGGCGGGCTGATCTACGGCGTTTCGCAAATGCTGATGCAAACTTATTTCAGCTCGTGGGCTGGCTTGCTGCCCTATGTATTGCTGATTCTGATTCTGCTGATACGTCCTAGTGGATTGCTCGGCAAGAAGGTACGGAATGCATAAAACCCAGCCTGAAACCCGGCCTGACACCGCGCCTGAAACCCGGCCTAGCACCTTGCCCAGAATGCTGCGACATATCCTGCTCATACTGGTGCCGTTGGTCGGGGCGGCCATCGTGCTGCCTTATTTTTATAGCAATGAATTGCTGCTGTTCAACTTCATCGTCTTCCTGGTGCTGGCCCAGGGTGTCAACGTGATCTATGGCTTTACCGGCTATTTGCCCTTTGGCTTCGTGGGCTTCTTTGGCGCAGGCGCTTATGGATTTTCGCTCGCGGTAATGCATCTGCATGCGGCCCCCCTGGCCGCCATGCTGGTAGGTGCGGGAGCGTCGCTGGCCCTGGCGGCGTTGCTCACGCCGTTGCTGCGGCTGTCCGGTGCGTACTTTGCGATTGCCAATCTGGCAGCGGCCTTGGCTGCGTACCAGGTCGTGTCCAATCCCGATCTCGAATCGATTACCCGCGGACCCTACGGCATCAGTCTCACCGGTGTGTTCAATCCGCACCTGAGCTATGGCGTGGCCGTCGTCATCTTGGCTGCCACGCTGCTGACCGTCATCTATCTGCGCAACTCGCGTTTCGGCTTGGCATTGCAGGCGATCAAGGACGATCCGGTCAGTGCTGCCATGTCGGGTGTCGCGGTGGTGCGCAGCCGTACCATCGCATGGATGCTGTCGGCTTTGATCGCCGGCCTGATAGGCAGCGACTTCGCCTGGTATGTATCGGTGTTTTATCCCGAGACGGTGTTCAGCTCCGAGTTTAGTATTTTCGCTCTCGTATTCGCGCTTTTCGGGGGTGTCGCAACGGTTACCGGACCGGTGCTCGGCGTGCTGCTGCTATACGGCCTGTACAACGCGATCGGTATCTCGACCCCTCAATACTTTCAGTTGATATACGGCGCGTTGATCGTGATGCTGGTGCTGTTCCTGCCTAACGGACTGGTTTCGCTATTGCAGCGGCGAGGTGTTGATGTCCCTTGAAACCGTACCGCCGGAACCCGCGTCAAACGCGCCGGGCAACTTGGCCGAACCGCTGCCGCTGCCGTTGCTCACGGTCGACAAGTTGCTCAAGCGTTTCGGTGGCTTCATTGCGCTCGACCAGGTCAGTTTTGCGGTACATCCTGGCGAAGTGGTGGGTCTGGTGGGCCCCAACGGTTCAGGCAAAACCACATGCATCAATGTGATCACCGGGCTTTACGCGCCGGATGGCGGTGCGATCCGCTTCCAGGGGCGCTCGATCGGTGGTCTGGCGTCCCACCGGCTGGTGCATGCCGGCATCAACCGCACGTTCCAGATTCCGAAGCCGTTCCTGAGCCTGCGTGTCATTGAAAACATCGAGATTGCCGCGACTTACGGGCAGGGCGGCGCCAGTCGCGCCGACGTTGCGCAATTGCTCGACATGCTCGATCTGAGTGCTCATGCCCACAGGCGCGCGGATGAACTCAATAGCGTGCAACAAAAGATGCTCGACCTGGCACGTGCACTCGCGACCAAACCGAAGCTGCTGTGTGTCGATGAACTGGCGGCAGGGCTCAACCCGACTGAGCTGACGCGCGTCGCGGCAAACTTGCGCGCCATCGCGCGTTCGGGTGTGTCGGTGATCGTGGTGGAGCATCTGATGGGGTTTCTCGAGGAGGTCACCGACCGCGTGATTGTCCTGAACGCCGGCCACGAGATTTTCGAGGGCGCATTGTCGCAAGCGGTACGGGACCCCAAGGTGGTCGAAGTCTTTCTAGGGACCTCCCATGCCAGCTGATATTTTTAGCGCGACGAACCTGCATGCGGGGTATGGCAAGGTGCAAGTGCTGTGGGGGGCGGGACTGACTGTGGGCCAGGCTCAGACGGTCGTACTGCTGGGCGCAAATGGGGCGGGCAAGACCACCCTGATCAAGACCATCATGGGACTGATCCCATCGTGGCAGGGCAAGATTGTCTTCGATGGGCGCGATCTGACGCGCGCGCGCACTGACAAGCGCGTGCGTGCCGGCATGTCGTACATGTCGGAAATCGGCTGCTTCCCAGGCCTGAGCGTCGAGGAAAACATCCGTATCGGCGGCCAGTTCACGTCGCCCGAGCGTCTGCGTCAGCGCATGGCTGAACTCTATGAAGTATTTCCGGCGATGGCGAGCCGCAAGAAAGCCTTGGCTAGCAGTTTGTCCGGTGGGCAACGCAAGATGGTCGGGATTGCCAAGGCGCTGGCAGGCGACCCGAAGCTGCTGGTGATGGACGAGCCGTCGGCGGGACTGTCTCCGCTTTTCGTCCAGGAAGTGATGCAGGTGCTGGCCAAGTTTCGCCAGACCGGCTTGTCACTGCTGATCGCGGAGCAAAACGTCAAATTCCTCGAACTGGCCGACCACGTGGTGACGCTCTCGGGTGGCCGGGTCGGCTTTAGCGGGACTGTCGAGGCGATGCACGCCGACGATGCGTTGCGGCGTGCGTATTTCGGGCTCAAAGGGTAAGCGTGAATCTGCGCGTGCACAGCAGGAACGGGCCGTAACCGCTTCGCGTTACCGGCCGGCCAGAGCTTGCTCGAGTAAAGCCAGAGCAGCATTGGCGAACGCCACCATGTTCTCCATCCGGTCGGTGCCGCCGGTTTCGAGCACGCGGGCGACCTTGTGCGAGCCCGCGATCGCGAGGCAGCAATGTCCGGCTGCGTCGCCATAGCGATTGCCGGTCGGCCCCGCAGCGCCCGTCTCTGCCAGTCCCCAATCGGCGCCAAGACGTGTTTGCACCGTCGCAGCCAGCAGATGTGCCATCTCCAGTGTTGCAGACCGCATCTCGCGCACCATCAAAGGGGATATACCCAACAGCGCCTCGCGTGCTTTGGCTGTGTAGATGACTCCGCCACCGAGGAAAAACGCGGAGGCGCCGGGCACCGACAACAACGCGGCGGAAATCAGGCCTCCAGTCGAGGATTCCGAGACGGCGAGCGTCTGCCGCCGCTCGATCAGTATGTCGGCGACACGTTTGACTAAGGGAATATCGATTGTTGCCGTGCTAGTCATTCTGAGTTCCAGGTTGTCAATTTGACCCGATCAGCGAGGCCGGACTTAGTCCGCACGACAGCGCTGCACGCCTTCCTCCGACCATTCGAGCCCCAGGCCGGGCTTGTTGGGCGGAGTGATGTAGCCGTTCGATACCTGCAACGGCTCCTTAAGAATCGCATCGGCCCAACTTACGTATTCAAGCCAATGCGCGGTTGGCGTTGCGGCGAGCAAATGCACGCTGATCTCGGGGAACAAATGCGATGAGACGGGGATGCCGCGCGCTGCTGCGATGGCGGCACCGCGCAGCCATCCACTTACGCCACCGATGCGGGCGGCGTCGAGCATGAGGTAGTCTGCGGCCTTCGCGGCCACGGCATCATAAACGGCTTCCGGGCCATCCAGATTTTCGCCGATTTGAACCGGGGTGATCAGCTCATTGGCGATGGCCGCATAACCTTGCAGATCGCTGTGACGAATCTGCTCTTCCAGCCAGTAGATGTTCAGATCCTTCAGTGCCAGCCCACGGCGGATCGCATCGGGCACGGTCAGCCCCTGGTTGTAATCCACCATCAGCTCAGTGGACTCGCCGATAGCGGCACGAACCGCCGTCGCAACCTGCAGGTCCAGTTCGGGGTCCGCATTGCCGAGCCGCAGTTTCACCGCATGGAACCCTGGCTCGAGCAATTTGACCGCTTCTTCCGCGGCCTTTGCCGCGGGCATTAATCCCAAGCCATCGCTGTTATAAGCCCGCACGGGTGTGAGGTCTGCGCCCAAAAACGTCGCGAGGGGCATATTGGCAGCGATAGCTGCCGCATCCCACAATGCAATGTCGATCGCAGCCAATGCCATCCGCACTACGCCCGTGACGCCAAGCAAGGCATATCGCCGGCCAAGAAATTCGGCGATTCTCGCCGGCGCCACTGGCATGCCGACGATCAGGCCCGCCGCTTCCTGCATGACTTCCGCGATGGCCTTGGCGCCGCTCTCGCGATAGCAGAAAAGATAGCTGTGGCCAATTACGCCTTCGCTGGTTTCCAGATCAACGAGCAGCAGCGGGGCGGCGGTCATGGTAGCGGCGCTGGTGCCCAGCGGGAAACGCATAGGGACTTTCACATAGCGGGTGCGTATGGCCGAGATATGCAAAACGGGCCGAACGTCGGGGGAAGCATGGGCAGGCACGTCACTCTCCAGGGATGGTGGTACTGGTAAAGTTATAAACCAAATTTCGGACAATGGTCAACCTATGCGCAGTTTTTTGCGCATATAATTGGATTGGTTACCCAATTTTTAGTTCGTGTCACGTCGGTCCCGCAGAGAAGAGGGCAGCAACTAATGAGAGCTCTGGAGAGCATGCCGTATGATGAATGATGTCAACGTAGAGAGGGTACGTAGCTATCTGCTGGGCTCCAGCGTCGCGCACGGTTCGAAATTGCCGACCGAGCGAGCACTCGCGGAGCAGCTTGGCGTATCGCGCAACGTGATCCGTAAGGCTTTGGCCGTGTTGGAGGTAGAGGGACGCGTCGACCGTAAGGTCGGAAGTGGCACTTATTTCGTCACGCCGACCACGCAACGGGCGGCCCAAAATGACGGTGCAAGTCACGGTGCAAAGAGCGTGCGCGCGCAAGCCCTGGACATGAATCCGAAACAGATCGTCGAGGCGCGGTGCGCGTTCGAGCCCAACATCGCCGGTATCGCGGCCATGAATTGCACCTCGCTCGATTTGGAGCGCCTGGCTGAATGCGCTCGTCAATACCACCGCGCTGACAATTTCGCGGCCTACGAGGTAGCCGACGAGAATTTCCACGTCGCGATTGCCCTGGCAACTCACAACCCCGTGCTGATCAGCGCGTACCAGTCGTTTTCGGCCGCGAACGCCGCGGCGGAATGGGGCAGTATTCGCCAGCGTTTTCTGACGGCGGAGCGCCGCATCGCGTCACGCAACGAACACGACAAGATCCTGGCCGCCATCCGCAGTCGCGACTCGGCGGCCGCTGTCGACGCGGCGCGCGAGCATCTGCAGTACATCGCTTCTGCCCTGTTGCGGCCGTAAGGGCGGGCTGCCACGCCGACTCTTCCCCCTTTGTTTGACAGCGACGATTGGTTTAACGACAATAAACCAATATGCAAATTGGTTAACCAAAATGGAGCGCGATCAAATGAAAATAGCGGTGATAGGTTCCGGTGGCGTGGGCGGGTTTTACGGACTGAAGTTGGTGCAAGCCGGACATGACGTGACGTTCGTGGCGCGCGGCGCGCACTTGAAAGCCATGCAGGAAACCGGCCTCCACATTGAAAACGACTTGGGTAACAACGCTTCTGCCACCGTGAAGGCCACGGACGACATCCTGTCCCTGGACAAACCCGACGTAATCATCATTGCCGTCAAAATGTGGGATCTGGAGGACATTGCGCACACCTTGAAAAAGATCGCGGGCCCGCAGACCGCGGTGCTGTCGTTGCAAAATGGCGTTATCAAAGACTACGTATTGAAACGGGTATTCGGCGACGATGCCGTGATCGGCGGCGTGGGCTACGTGGCGACGTCCATAGGTCGCCCCGGGGTGATCAAGCAAGTCGGCGCCTTACAGCGCATCAAAATAGGCGAATACGATGGCCGCGCGTCTGAACGCACGCAGGAGTTGGTGCGGAGCTTTTCGGCCGGGGGCATCGACGCGACGCTCAGCGACGACATTCAGAAAGTACTGTGGGAGAAGTATGTGTTCCTGGTCGGTTTATCGGCTATGACATGCGTTACCCACCTGACGATCGGACCTATCCGCGAAAGCGAAGGTAGCCGCGCGCTTCTTCGATCGATCATCGCGGAAGGCGTGTTGGTGGGGCGTGCGCATGGGGCTTCCTTGCCGGAAAACTATGCCGAACTATGCATGGAACTGGTCGACAATCTGCCGTACACGATGACGTCGTCGATGTTTCACGATTTGGAAAAGGGCAATCGCCTCGAGTTGCCCTGGTTGAGCGGCGGCGTGGTATCGCTGGCCCGCGAGTTCAACGTACCGGTGCCCGCCAACACGTTTGTCGCGAACGCGCTTTCACCCTACGTCAACGGTCGCATCCACTGAAGCGGACCGTCGAACAGCGCGTTCATTCCATTCCGAGAGTACGTCGATACTCACTTCCCATGTTGTCATCGGTGACCGGCATTCTGTCGGCTGTGCGCGCAAGAATTTGCGTGCACGATTCGATCGGTTGCGTTTGCCCGGTCCCGCCCCTCAAGGCAAGACTGGCTTGCAGTGACATCAACTCATCCATGCGCTTGCGGTCGGCTTCATTGGCAAGGTTTAGCACTGGTCGACCATCGATCTTGTAAGCCTCAAGGGTGTTACGCCAGTTTGTGAAATCCCATACAAGAGGAGAAAGCGAGACCAGCATATGATTTGCGAATCGCGCTCCATAGGGAAAGCTAAGGCATGCGGTCCGTTCAACACGGTCAGACTCGGTGGCGTTGTAAAAATAAATGCCGTCTGGTTTCAGATGCGCTTTGACCAACGCCAAATATTCGGACGAAAGAAGGTTCGCAGCATTGGCTCTGAAGTACCAAGTGGTATTGGCAACAACCGCATCGAACTTGCGATCGGCATTCAGACGCAGCCAGCGGCGTCCATCGTCGGTAATAATCCGCACCTTGGGGTTTTTCAGGACAGAGGCCACCTCGGGTGTTTGAGCAATGAGCTTCAGATAACCCGGGTTGATCTCGATAACGGTCAGCGATGCCACCTGGGGATTGTTCGCTATGACCTGCGCCCACGAGCCCGATGAGAGGCCGATCATCAGCACATCTTGCGGATGATCATGAAACAGACTCAGCGCAAACGGCCGCACGATGCCGTTCGTGTCGTTCACCAGATCGACATTAAAGCGGCCGTCATACATTCCATTTCCATACACGACTCCCGCGTGATCAACGGTGATGACGCCGCTACGATTCTCTACCGCGCGCGTAAGCCGTGGATGAGCTTCAGGAAAATCTCCCCCTTGCAAGGCCTCGAGGGTTCCAGAGGCGGATGCCGGGAGCAATGTTATGGCCAGAATAAATCCTCCCGCGGCCCAGCTTGCGTGCCGCCACTTCGCACGACCGGGCAGCGGCAACGACGCGGACAGCAGCACCGCACAGAGGCATCCAGCCGCAACGAGTACCGCGGCAATGCTGACCAAGCCCAAGTGATCCATCAACACGAAGCCGGTGAGAATGCTGCCGATTGCAGCGCCGACGATATTGGCGAAATAAAGCAACGCGGTCCGGGTGCCTGCCCGGCTGTCGGGGGCGATGCCAAAATGAGCCAGGCTCGGCAACAGCGCTCCCCAATAGCGAGCGAGCAAATACACCATGACCAGCGCTACCGCGACGATCCCCAAGTTCGCCCAGGCAAGATGCGCGAGCACCGGCAAAAATAGCAGGCCGATCAGGTTGGCTTTGAGTATGCTGCCGACGATGTGCTTGGGGCCTTCTTCCCCTGTGGCCGAGCACCAGTCAGCCGCTTGCCGTGAGCCCGACGCCAACCCAATGAGAAAAGCAGCCAGTGTCAGCGTAAAAGCGACTGAAAGGCCACCCATTGCGTAAGATATCGTGCGCACAAAGAAGATCTCATACGACAGCGAGATGAAGCCGCCCAAAAAAGCCAATGCCGCTACCGGTGCGAAATGCAGGCTCGCGATTCGCGGGCCGGAACTCTCTAGTTTGACCATGGCAGCGGCGGGAGTCCGATAGTCTCGCCAGTACGCGCCCAGCGCACCCAGTGCTACGAGCGTGTTGATTGCGACCGCCACGTACACGGATATCTGCATACCCAGGAAGGGAAAGAGCAGCACCGTCGAGATCAGGCAAGCCGCACCGGCGCCCATGGTGTTGACGTAGTAAAGAAGGCCGACTGAATTGCCCACGTTGCCGGATCGTTTGACCAGATGTCCGACCAGCATGGGCAAGGTGGCGCCCATCAGCAGCGTGGGCACTGCCACGAGCGCCAGGGCGACAAGTGCAGTAACAGAAAGCGGCATGCCAAGCACCAGCGAGCCGACTTTATCGAATACGCTCAGCGATACGGTGCCGAAAAGTCCGGTCAGCAATTCGATGGCCGCGAGAACAGGCATTAGCGGCATGCCATGTCGCCTCGACAGCCATCCACCCGCGAGACTGCCGACTCCAAGGCCTAGCATGAACGCGGTGACGACTATGGTGACGGACTCGATGTTGACGCCGAAAATGCGAAACAGCGCGTGCTGCCACACAAGCTGATAGATCAGTGCCGGAAAGCCGGAAAAGAAAAAAAGCACACACAGAGTACGAGTCCATTGATTAATCTGCTCGCCCTGCTTTTGCCGTCCAGAAGGCTGTACAGCGATAAACCCGACCCCCACTTGCCCCTCGGATTCCCCTAACTTCATATTTTTACCTTTTTATTTTGCACGTGGATCGCTCGGTAACCAATGGGCCATAGTTGGACAATTCTCGGGCCGCTTTACAATGAATGCCGGAGAACTTAGAAAAGCAGATCGCCGGAAACATGATCAGCATTGAGATCTGGAAATTGAAATTCCATCTTTAAAGATAATCTCCCTTCATCTTGCCTGATTCGCAAATTCGTTGGAAGGGCTTCCGCCCTTGGCTTGAAGAGTCGCTTGCAGAATAATAATGGATGGGATTGATTAAAGGTCCTGTCGTATAGTCGATACTATTTCGCAGAGCGATAATCCAGTACGCTTTTATACGCGCATAGAATTTGATTGACTGAAGCGAAGATGGGGAGGGGCGATCTGCAAAAATTTCGTACCTACGTTGCGTAGGCGTCGCAATGAAGTAAGAGCTGATCGAACGTATGCGGTAGCGGGGGGGCGATAGCTTGTCGGCGGTCGTCGTCTCCGACAAGCTAGGTTGCGCAGTGGGCTTAGTTCGGGGCCTTTTCCGCCGTAATCATCGCGCTTTCGAATTTGAGAAATTCGCTGCTGCTGACGGTGTTGTCGCCGTTGGTATTCATCAGCTTGAGCAATGCCTGCGACGTTGCGCTGTGCGGGTCGCTGCCGGTGTTGGCCAGCGCCTTAAGCAATTGTGCATTCGATACTGAGCCTCGGTCGTCAGTGTCGAGCGACGCAAACAGTTGATCGGCTTGCGTTTTCGTCGCGCCGAACTGCGCGGCCGCGGCTTCGAAGGCCGACTGCGAAATCAAGCCGTCGTTTTTTCCCGGGCTGTGCGTCGGCGGGCGGCTGGCGTCGACTGCTTGCGCCAGCGCCTGCGCGAAACCAGGGGACGATTGTGGCGGCAGGTTCAGTCCAGCAAGACTCGTCTCGAACATGCTGATGCCCGCTCGATTGAGGTTTGCAATGGCCTGCGCATCGGGGCTGAGCGTTACTTGCGTTGACGACTCGGGCACGGAGGTTTCTGCGCTTGTCTTCGACGCGGCGGCCGCGGTGTTGGCTGCGCTATCCGTTGTGGATGCCGTGGGCGATGTGGATTGCGCATCGGCTTGCAACAGACTCGCCCCGTTGTTATTCGCAATAGCGGAAACAGACACGTTCTACTCCAATAGGAATCCGGATTTCGCACATCCGGGGTTCAGGGAAATGCCGTACGGTGGACGTACAGTCGGTATCAACGAATCCTCAGACATCGACATGCTCGTCGAGAGAAACCCATCGAGCAAGAGCAACTAAGGTCACATTGCGTTCCCTTGTGAGCAACGGTTTTTATCTTCCTGCATCGCGGCGTATGCTTTTTGATCACACGAAGGCGCGCTTGTTGCCCCACCCCTACGTGCTATTACGCCGCCTGGGCCCCGGCTAAACCCGCGAGCCAATCGCCTATCACCTGATGGGCGATCGCCGGGCTCACCGGATTAACGCAATCATGCAGCGTAGCCGCGCTGATTCCCGCCGTAAGGAGTTCGTGCGCATTCGCATCGATCCATGGTTCGATTACGCCAGGCACAACTTCGATATGAAACTGCAAGGCAAGCAAATAATTGTCGATCGAAAATGCCTGATGCGCGTAGGCCTGCGTGGAGGCAAGCAAGGTCGCCCCCGGCGGAAGATCGAACGTGTCGCCATGCCAATGAAGTACGGCTGGCGCCGCACTCGCGTGTGTACGGCCCAAAGACGCCAGCACCCCATGCCGCCCGGCATGGGTCAATTCCAAGGGGGCCCAGCCAATTTCCTTGAGGCCACCGGGATAGACCTTCGCACCCATCGCGGCGGCAATCAATTGCGAACCTAGACAAATCCCCAGGGTCGGCAGCTGTTTGCCGATGCGTCGCACGAGAAGCTCGATTTCTTCGCGCAGAAATGGATACCGTTCAGTCTCGTACACCCCCATGGGGCCGCCCAATACAACCATGAGATCGGCTTCGAGTGGATCGATATCGTTGAGTGCGGCGGTTGCCACGTCAACGTACTGGATTGAAAATCCGGCGCGCAGAAAAAATTCCGTCAGCGTGCCTAGATTCTCGAACTGCACGTGGCGCAATGCCAGTAGTTTCTTCGTCTGCTTCTTCATCTAGGGCCTCAGATTCCCTTATAGTCCTTCAATGCCCGTTGACGGGACGGTTTGATAGCGCTCGTGACTCAATTCGAGATCCAGTTTCACACGGCCCGAGGCGGTAGGTACGCGTCGATAGAACGATGCAATCCAGAGTGCGCCGATCGCGACATACACGGCAAACAGATAGGGGAAATATTTGACCGGGGCGGCCGGCACCGGATACACGCTGCCGACGGTAGGCAACAGCAGCAGTACCAGCGCCGCTACGCAGGCGAAGATATCGCGTCCTCGTAACTGGCCGAGGCGCTTCAGGTAGACGGGCGCCGCGATCGTGATCAAAAAGTAAGGCACGAGAAAGCCGAACGCCGCTAATGTACCCACGTAGTTGAAGATATCGAGCGGTGCTTGATGCGCAAATACCAGCAACGTAGGGACAAGAAATGCCCCGATGCTCATCGCCGCCACGGCGACATGCGGCGTTTCGTTCCGAGCATGGGTGTTGGCCGCCGAGGCGTGGAACAGGCCGTGCTGGCTCATTGCGAACACGACCCGCGCACCGGCATTGATACACGACATGCACAAAGAGAAGAACGAGAGCATCGCCGCCAGCGACAGCGGAATCTGCAGGAATTGCATGTGCACCACTTCCGCCAACACATTCAGCGGCGCATCGATCTGGTCCAGAGGTGTCTTGTAGCCGCGTACGCCGTACACCATCGCGTAGGTGACAAACACGAAAAAGATGCCCGAAATAAGCAGGCTCCAGATCACCGCGCGAGGAATCGATTTCAAGGGATTTTTCGCTTCATCGCCGAAGGCCGTGGCGCACTCGAATCCGACCAAGCTGAAGATGGCGACCACGACGCCTAACCCCATGTTCGATAGCGACGACGCGCCGATATCGAATTGAGCCAGGTCCAGCGCAAAGTGGTGCTGGGCCAGGACCACGACGCACAGCGCCAGGATCAGCAGCATCGAAAGGCCTTCCAGAAACAGCATCATCAACGCGGAGAGCTGCACATTCTTCCATGCGCAATAGCCTGCCGCGAGGACGCAGACCGCGAACAGCACGATCGGCGATACGCCGATGCCGACGGCGCTGAGCAGCTTGTCTGCAAACACGGCAAAGCCGGTGACGCCGGCCATTGCGATTCCCGCATAAGCCCAGATCAGCGACCAGCCTGCGATGCCCCCGGCGGTTAAGCCCAGACCGCGGCACACGTATGCATACATGGACCCGACGCCCGCGGTGCGCCGGGCAAACTGGTTCAGGTTGATGGCGACGAAGATCAGCATGACAGTGCCAAGCGCATAGGCCAGCCAACTGAGATTAGCGGTATTCGAGAACATCACGGGGATGATCAATGCCGCGGTCATCGTCGGTGAAATCAGCGCGATGGCTTGGGCGAGCAATTCGGAAAAACTGAGGCAGTTGGGACGTAGTCGAGTGTGTTCCATCGAAGCTCTCCAGAAAGAAAATGTAAAAGGCGGAACATCAATTTCTGTACAAATGCTACGATTCGAATGGACCAGGTGAACCCTCCAGATTAATAAATATAGGTGGACCAGCATGTTGCGACCGTGGGACTTCGTTCTCGAGATACGGCGCGAATCGCCGATCGCCCCCTATCTTCAGATCGTGCACGCGATCATCGACGGCATACGCCGCGGGCGGTTGGCCTCGGGCGACGCCCTTCCTGGCAGCCGGGAATTGGCCAAAACACTGGCGGTGAACCGAAAAACCGTGGTGTTGGCGTTCGACGAATTGATTGCGCAGGGATGGTTGATGTCGGAGGGCACGCGGGGCACCTTCATTTCGCCACATTTGCCCATGGTCACGCCGGCGTCGTTTGCCTACCGGCCCGTCGACCCGACGCCGATGCCCGACCAGCCTGACTATTTCCTCCCCGGGAGCCGGACCCAGATTCCGGTACTGCTGCCTGAGGCAGGGTCGTTGACCTTCGATGACGGCGCACCCGACACGCGCTTGGTGCCCGTAGAGGCGTTGGCGCGAGCGTATCGCCGTGCGCTGGTTGGAGCCGGGCACCGCAACCGGCTTAGCTATGGGGATCCGCGTGGCACCCTTGCGCTACGTACGGCGGTGTCATCGATGTTGAACATCGAACGGGGCTTGACCACGGTCGCCGACAATATCTGCTTGACCCGCGGCAGCCAGATGGCCATTTACCTCGCCGCTCGTATTTTGTCGGGACGAGGCGACACCGTGGTGATGGAAGCGCTGAGCTACCCGCCTGCGCGCGAAGCCTTTCGTGCCGCCGGTGCCGAGGTCATCGGCATTGGTCTGGACAGTGGTGGTCTACGCCTGGATGAGCTGGAGAAGGTGTGTAGAACGCGCAAGGTGCGCTGCCTTTATGTCACGCCCCATCATCAATTTCCCACTACCGTTTCACTCAAGCCCGAGCGGCGACTGCGGCTGTTGGCGCTGGCAGACCAATTCGGTTTCGCCATCGTGGAGGACGATTACGACCATGAATTTCATTTCAACGGGCGTCCGCTATTGCCGCTGGCGAGTGCCGATCGCTGGGGCAAGGTGGTGTACATCGGTTCGTTGTCGAAGTTGCTCGCGCCCAGCATGCGTTCCGGATATATCGCCGCACCGGCGCATTTCATCCAGCGGGCAGCAGAGGAGGTTTTGACCATAGACCGACAAGGGGACTCGACGACCGAACTTGCCGTAGCCGACCTGATCGAATCGGGTGAGATCAAGCGCCACGCGCGTAAGGTCGTCAAGGTGTACGAACAACGACGCGATCTATTCGCCGACTTACTGAGGGACCGGTTAGGGAACGCGATCGAATTCGATGTGCCCGATGGCGGCTTGGCGTTCTGGATACGCTTTAGTGCGGGTATCGACGAAATGAAATTGGTCGCCGATGCGAATCGTCATCATGTCCGGTTCCTGCCGGGCAGTTGCTTTGCGATGGATGGCGGGAATGTCAGCGGTGCCCGGCTCGGTTTTGCAAGTCTGGACGATAGCGAGCTGGCGCAAGCGGTCGAGCGCTTGCATCGAGCAATCGCACAGCAATCCGGTGCGGGCCAGGCAACTCGATAAGCTGGCTGGCCGGGGGGGGCGTCCAGGCCTGCAGCTATCGTTATTGGAAGTATTGATCCTCGAGCAACATGTCTTCGAAGAACGCGCCATAAGCGTGTTGCGGATGCCGTATGTGAATCTCAAGCACCCATAATTGGCGTGACGGTTTGAAATCCACTTCCGCCATTGGACCTTCATAAATCGCCGCATGTGGGAAATCGGCCAGCCTATGGCCGGAGAGGTCCATATTCAGTGCCCAGCCGCGTTGCTCGGCCTGCGCGGTCGCGAAGTCGTACAACTCTTTACCGGTCGCGCCCGATGCCAGCCAATGCTTGCGCGTCGCATGGAAAATTTCGCGCGCGTCGCGCATGCAGCGCGCCTTGTCGGCGTTTGTGCCGGTGACGAAGGTGTCGCCGCCGTCGCCCTCCCAGTCTTTCCAGGTCGGGCCGATGTCGATCAGAAACAGGTCATCGGCACCCAGCACGATGCCGGGGTCCGACAAGGCGCCGAACGTCTTGGTCGTGTTGGTGCCGAAGCGGACGTACACGTCGTGCCAGCCGCGTAGCATGCCCTTTTCGGCGAGCAGATCTTTCGCCATCTCCACGGCGTCTTCTTCGATCATGCCGGGCTTCACGGCGTTTGCGATCTCGTGGATGACGTCACGTGTCATCTTGCGCACGATCATCATTTTGTCGGCGTTGTATTTTTCACCGACGGCTTCAAGCGCATTTTGGCTAACGACTGTGCTCATGTTGCTTTTACCTCTTCATGGGTAGGGGTTGGGGGTCGGGAAGCTCGAGGCTGATTCCGTCCAGATCCGCTTCGACGCGTATCTGGCACGACAAGCGATCGTACGGGCCGCACTCTTCCAGTGACTGCAGCAAACGCCGTTCGGTGCGCTCGATCGGTTTTAGCCGCGAGAAGGAAGCCGGGTCCAGCGTCACTCTGCAAGTGCCGCACGATTGATTGCCGCCGCACACGCCTTTGATCAATCCTGCATCGCGCAGCGACACCATGAGCGACTGGCCCGATGGCAAGTTCATTTCGCGTCGACCGTCGTGCACGCTGGACAGCAAAACCGATATCGCTGTCACGGCTTTGAACGGGTCTGCGGGCGGCGCGGTAGACGATACAAACGCATCGGCGTGGAAATTTTGTGCACAAAGGCGGCAGTCGTCGATCAAGCGCGTGCGGGCGGCGGATACCATCGCCGGCGCACCGCACACGTAGACACAGGCGCCGTCGAGATCGGGATGTCGGCGTGCAGCGACGTCCTGGACGTATCCCCGCTCGCCTGTCCAGCAAGGGTCGCCGTCGGGCGCGACGACAGGGATAAACCGCAGGTTACGGTGCCATCTTGTCAGCGTATTAAAGTGTGCCGCCAGATAAAAGTCCTCGGCTTTAAGGCCGCCCCAGTACACCCAGATGGGATTTGCACAGCCCGCGCGCAGCGCTGCTTCGAGGAGTGCATTGAGTGGTGCGATGCCGGTGCCGGTAGCCAGCATCAGCACGGGAGTTTGAGTCGAAGGGGGCGCCTGCCAGGTGCAGTCGCCGTATGGTCCATGTACTTTGAGCTTATCGCCAGCGCCAAGTCGGTCGCGAAGCAGCGACGAAAATTTGCCGTTGGGGTACAAGCGGATATGCAACTCCAGCGTGCCGTCATCGCGGACCGGCGCCGCCATGGAATAAGAGCGCAGGTCGCCATCGGGCAATTCGACTGTGAGGAACTGGCCTTCCCGATAGCTCATCGAACGGCCTGATTCTGACGTGAGTCGCACGCGCACTACCGTCTCGCCCAATGGCTCGACCGCGAGCAGCGCCGTATCGAAAGGACGAGCAAACGACGGGAGTGGTGAGGCATTCATCGCGATCGGTCGGAAAATTAGGTTTTCCGAATGCTATCGCCATACCTGGACCAGTTGAGTGAGCCAGTTTTTATAAGTTGAATGGACCAGCTTGGTCGGCCAGTCCGCGCGATGACTGTCACGGCGAACATCCGCTCGGCTCGCCAAGGGTGCCGCCTTGCGGTACAAGGAGACGCCTATATCCGAGGGCTGTGCCTACGGTTAAACCTCATATTCAACACTCGTGCATACGCGATTGCGTCCCGCCGCTTTTGCCGAGTACAGAGCCTTGTCCGCCGCCCGAATCAACTCCGTCGGCTCGTCCGATCCTCGAATCGGGACCAGCGCATCCACGCCTGCGCTCAACGTGACAAAACCGGCTGAGTTGCCAATATGCTCGATTTCCAGATTACGGATGGCGTTACGGATTTTTTCCGCGACGACGAGTGCACCGGCCACATCCGTATTCGGCAGCAATATCGCGATTTCCTCACCGCCGTAGCGGGCGACAAGATCACCGGGGCGATGCGGTGTCAAATCCTTGATCGTACGGCTGATCGTTCGCAAGCACTCATCGCCCGCAGCATGGCCGTAAATGTCGTTGTATTGCTTGAAACAGTCCACATCCAACATGATCAAGGCCAGCGTACTGGCAGTTCGTATCGCCCGGCCGAACTCGTTGCCCAGCGTTACATCAAATTGCCGCCGGTTTGCCAGCCCCGTGAGGCCGTCTTGCATGGCGAGCTTCTTGAGCGTTTGGTTGAGGCTCTGCAACGCATCCCGAGCACGAACCATCTCCGCCTCGGCTTTATTGCGCAACTCGATCTGTTTGACCAGGCGCCATCCAAACAGCGCCACCGCCAGCGCGAGAAAAATAACCCCGCCGGTATGCCAGAGCGTATCGCGCCACCACTCAGCCAGGATCTCGTTCTTGGAAAGCGCGGCCGCGACGAACAGGGGGTAGTTCTTGAGTCGACGGTAGCTATTCAATCGGGTCACGCCATCTTGGGCCGACGTGATGACGGCCGCACCAACGGCGCCTTGCGAAGCATAAATTCGGAAGAGCTCGGTATTCGCCACACTTTTCCCGACCAAACTGTCGTTGAAGGGGCGGCGGACCATCATGATCCCGCTATCCGAAATTAGGGCAACCGCGCCTGCGTGACCGATGTGCAGGCTATCGTAGAAGGCCTTGAAAAAATCGACGTCGATCGTCGCCAGCGCTACCCCGCCAAAGCTGCCATCCGCATGATTGATGCGCCGGGATACCGGAATGATCCACTTGCCACTCGACCGGCTTATCACCGGGACGCCAATGTGTGGGCCCAAGTCAACATGAGTGCGATGGAAGGCGAAATACTCTCGATCGGAGTTGTTGAAATTCGTTGCCAAGGCGGGCTGGGAATCTGCAATCCACCGGCCATTCTCGTCGTAGACGTATAACCCGTTGAGTTGCGGTAGCTCCGCTGTTCGTGTCGCCAACAACCTGTGCAACCGCGCTATGCTAGCCGGATTGATGCCCTCATATTCGACGCGCTCCACGATGCCGACCAGCGTGGTGTCGGCTTCCTTGATCGTGTCGTCGGCTTGCTGCGCCATCGCGTTCGCCAGATTCGACGTGGCGACGTCCATCTCCTGCAATTGAATCGAACGGGCGTTCCAACTGCGCCAGCTATCGATTGCGATGAGGGCGGTGCAGACGATGGCAACGAACGCAATGGCGCGGAAGACGATGGGTAGTTGCTTGAGCACTAGATTTGTTCTCGGTGAATTTCTCTGTCCGGATTTCTGAGGTGCACCGGCGTTTTCCATACGGTGCCATATTTCGGTGAGTAGTTGATACGCATCGGATCCAGGGTCGGATTCATGGCACAGACAGGTAGTTTCCTCTATTTCAATTTTTGGGTTGCCGTGGCCTGACCGAAGAATGGGATAGCCGGGAACGGCGATGGCCGAAGAGGAGGGCAAACGCCGGGCAAACGCCGAGCGCACGCCGGTTCAATGGATATATTTCGCAACACTTTGTATGAAACTTAGTGCCAGATTGCGAGACTATATTGGCGTAGGTACATTGTTAGTGCAGGGGGCGAATGATCGCCTCTGACAATCGGTCAACCCGTGAGTCAACCCACTAGCAATGACCCGCCTGAATCCGGAGTACGTATGACAACCGAGCGCAATCTGCAGTGCCTTTCCCGCGAAGTTTGGGATATCGCGCAGCGGCCCTTCGAGCAACGCCGCATGTACCTCAATGAGGTCGAGAAAAGCCGCGGCAAGGCCGAGGCGGATCGGTTACGTGCCGGGATAATGCAATTTTGGGAAGAAGAGAAGTTGGCGCAGTGTTGTTTATAGTTCGAGCAGCAAACGCATTGCTACGCGCGCGGCCACTCGGTCCGCCCAGTCGGTTTCGTTATAGGTCATTGCTCGATTCGCGGAGGTCTTTCGCCCTCCTGCGTTCCCGAGCCAATTCCGGAACACCTTACCCGGTGTAACAAGTGATTTCCAGATAAGAGATTTATCCGCCTGAGGGAAGATTCTATAGTCCACCCCATCGAAGACACGCGAGCCCTGTGATGTCGTTCGGATGGATGGCGGATCGACCGTACAAAAAGCGGTAAGCATCCGCGCCTGCCACCGAACGCACGGGGCCGATGTCCCTCTTATTTGGCCTTCGTTCGGAGTTGAAGCAATGAAATTGATTTATGTCGGTGACCCTATGTGTTCCTGGTGCTACGGCTTCGGGAAGGAACTCTCGGCGTTCGTGAAACGGGTGCCGGACCTGCCGTTGGAAATCGTGGTGGGTGGCGTTCGAGCGGGCGCGACCGACGTGCTTGACGAAGCGGGCAAGCGTTTCAGGCTGCAACATTGGACACGGGTGGCGCAGGCCAGCGGTCTCCCGTTCGATCGGGATGCATTCGGCGCTCTCGAGAACTTCGTCTATGACACGGAGCCGGTGTGCCGGGCGGTCGTCGCCGCTCGCATACTGGCGCCGGACGCGGATCTTCTTCCCGTATTCCGGGCGCTGCAGCACGCATTTTATGCGGAGGGTCGCAATACAACCGATGGCGAGGTACTTGCCGAGATCGGATCCGCGGCGCTCGGTCGGGTTGGATTTGCGGTCGATGCGAAACAGTTCCATGATGTCTGGGCATCTCAACGGGCGATAGCCGCCACGCAGGCCGATTTCAAGATGGTAGGCACGCTTAACGTTTCCGGGTTTCCCGCGCTGTTTTATGAAGTGGACGGCAAGCTTCATCGAATCGCCGCAGGCTACACGACCGTGGATATGCTCGAGGAAAAATTCGACGCCATCGAGCGTGCGGGTGTCCGATAGGGCCTGATCGATCAGATCAGCTCAGGTCGGCGCGGCGTGCATGTCGTCGTCACGTGAGCCTATTTTTGACCCGAGCGCGTCAATGTGAATTGCGTCGTGAATGCGCGCTTACCTATAGATGTCTCAGGGAGGATTTATGAAATTCAGTGCCACGGCCGCCGCGATTCTCGCCGCACTATCCGTTTCCGTTTCAGCGCATGCGGAAGTTACCCCTCCGAAAAATTATGCGTATGTGCTACCGATGAATTTGGCCGAGGAAGCCGCGAATGAAGCGGTTTTGACTTGCGCGGCGAAGGGTTACTGGGTTACGGCAACTGTCGTTGATATGGACGGCGTGCCGCAGGTGGTGCTGCGCGGTGATCACGCCACGGTTCACACAGGGGAGTCGAGCTTTCGGAAGGCGTTCACGGTCGTTACGCTCGGACCGGAATTCGGCTTCGACGCGTCGAGTGGGTTCTTCGAGCTTGTGAAGACGAGTCCTTATGCGCCGCAGTTGGCGACGGTCCATAACGTGATGGCCTTGCCTGGTGCCGTGGCCTTCAAGGTCAACAACGAGATGGTCGGCGCGCTCGGTGTCGGCGGAGCGCCGGGAGGCGATAAAGATGAAGTTTGTGCACATGCCGGCGTAGACAAAGTTTCGGGCCGTTTGCCGCATTAGACCGGGTGGTACGCGCGGCCGGATCGCACAGTCGGCGCGGCGTGAGCGTCGATCGAGCGTTAGATGAGCGCCGACTCAGAGGCCGAGCCCGCGTACCTTAAGTGAGCCAGGCGGGGTCTTTCAACGCCTCGGTCACACGCTTCATCGCAACGTCGCATGCCGGGTTATCGGTATTGCCTCGCCAGGCGAGGATGAGATCCGCTGTGGTTTCATCCGCGTCAAGCAGCGGCTTCAAGGCAACGTCGGCGGGCATCACACGCTCAGCCGATTGCGGCACCAGCCCAACGCCTAGCCCCGCGCCCACCAAAGCCAGTATCGAGTGCGTTTGCGTAACGTGCTGAACCTGCGCGACAGCTACGCCCTTCACATGCAGGAGTCCGGTGATTAGGTTATGAAAGTAGGCACCCTCCACCGGCGGGTAAGTAATGAAGTTCTGCCCGGACAGGTCTTGCAGCGCAATCGCGGGGTGAGCCGCTAACGCGTGACCGACGGGCACAGCCGCGCATAGCCGCTCGCGATAGACGCGTATCCATTCCACCCCAGGTTGTTGCATCGGCGGCCGGGTCAGGCCCATATCGATCTGTTCTTCTCTGAGCGCCGCGAGCTGCTGCTCCGACGTCATCTCGCGCAACGTCAGCGAGACCTCTGGCATACCAGCGCGCAGTAGTGCGACAAATCTAGGCAAAAAGACGTAGCTCGAGGCGGCAGTGAACGCGATGGTCAGCGAGCCGGAATCACCGCCGGCGATACGGCGTGCATCGCGCGCGGCATCGACCGATTGCGCAACGATCCGCCGTGCCGAACGGGCGAAATCGTGGCCGGCCGGCGTCAGGCGAATCGCCCGCGCATCGCGGTCGATCAACTGCGCGCCGACCGCGTGCTCAAGCGCCTGGATCTGTCGCGTCAGCGGTGGCTGCGTCATGTTCAGGCGCCGGGCTGCTCGACGGTAGTTCATCTCGTCCACGACGGCGAGGAAGCAACGAAGCTGCGCGAAAGTGATCATCGATGCTTAATAGGTATCAACTGATTCACGGATTATCCTAGATGGTATCAGACACTTGGCATACGCTCTCCTGAACCGTTCCATCGTCCGAGCCGGCAGCGCACATCGGCGCACCGGTCGACATCGAACGCACCACAACAGGAGGACGCTTGACAACACCCTGCTTGATAACACCCTTTCCGAAGTCGATCCGCCGGCCCCACGACGCGCTCTCCAAGCTGGCAACCGATTTGTTTATTGCCGCCGGCATGGATGCCGACAAGGCGCGATGCGTGTCAGACCTGCTGCTGCTAACGGACATGATGGGTCGTCACACCCATGGCCTCGCGCAATGTGGGGCGTACCTCGACGAGTTGGTCGGCGGGCGAATGACCGCGACCGGAGTGCCGGAAACGATACGCGACACCGGATCGACGGCGGTCTGGGATGGTAACTATCTACCCGGACTGTGGTTGATGCAGCGCGCGCTGTTGCTGGGTTTTGAGCGCCTGGCCGTGCATGGGGTCTTCACCCTGTCGATGCGCCGCAGTCATCACATAGGCTGTCTTGCCGCGTTGGCCAAGCAAGCGACCGATCGCGGCTACTACGCGATGATCGCCTCATCCGGCCCGCATACCAAGGCGGTGGCGCCGTTTGGCGGTAAGCAGGGCCTCTTCAGTCCGAATCCGTTTGCCTTTGCGTTCCCCACCACCGAGTTCCCCGTGCTGGTCGATACCTGCGCATCGCTTACCACCGTGTCGATGACGCGGGAGAAGACGGCTGCGGGTGAGCAGTTCGAACACGCCTGGCTGATCGATTCGCATGGTCGGCCGAGCCGGGATCCCGCCGTTGTCGAGCGGCCTCAGGACCGCGGCAGCCTGATGTTGCTCGGCGGTATGGAGTCTGGCCATAAAGGTTTCGGTCTGGCCTTGATGGTCGAAGCGCTGACTCAAGGTTTGTCGGGCTTCGGTCGACGCGATGTGCCGTCGCGCTGGGGCGCAAGCGTCTATCTGCAACTGATCGATCCTGCCGCGTTTGCCGGCAGCGCGGCCTCGATTGATCAAATGGATTTCCTGGTCGAGCAGTGCCATGCAAATTCACCGATCGACCCGAGCCGGCCGGTACGTCTGCCGGGCGAACAGGCCACGCGCAATGTAGAAGCGCACCGTCGCGATGGCGTGCCGGTTTCGCCCGAAACGATTGCGGCGCTGCGGACGTGGGCGCAGAGGCTGCGAATCGATGACGCCGTCCTGACGTGACCTGATGTAGCTGACAACGGGCAACACCCAAATCGTGCACGGCAAAAAACAAAAACAGATGCCGAACAATCCCAAGGAGACACAACATGAAGCAAAACCTGGCGGTAAACGTGAGAGCCGGTGACCTCGCCGCCGTGACGCGACGCACGAATGCGAGGTGGTTCATGCTGGGGCTGGTCTTCGTCGGGACCATCGTCAACTATCTCGATCGGACCAACATGGCGATCGTGGCGCCGCTGATTTCGAAGGAGTTCGCGGTCGGCCCCGTGACCATGGGTTTTTTGTTCTCTGCCTTTTCCTGGGCATTTGCTGCAGCGACGCTTCCGGGCGGCTACTTTCTCGACCGCTTCGGCACGAAGATCACTTACGGGCTGTGCTTGGCGAGTTGGTCGTTCTTGACCGTGCTGCAGGCGTTCGCAGGAGGCGTCACGTCATTCTTCAGTCTGCGCTTCGGGGTAGGCGGCGCGGAAGCGCCCGCCTTTCCCGCCAATAACAAACTCGCAACTTCGTGGTTTCCGCAGAGCGAACGCGGTGTCGCCGGCAGCGTCTGCTCGATGGGCGTCTATGTCGGTACGGCCTTACTCACGCCGCTGGTATTCTGGATCGCCTCGTCGTTTGGCTGGCGCCCCGTCTTTTTGTTATCGGGTGCGCTGGGCCTCGTCTGGGCAGTCGTCTGGTTCGTCGCCTACCGTGAGCCCGCGGATAGCGCGATGGCAAACGCGGCAGAGCTCGATTACATCCGCGAGGGTGGCGCAATCATCGGTCAGCCGCCGCGGGGTGAGCCATTCCGTTGGGATCACTTCCGGAAGCTGTTTACGTATCGCCAAATCTGGGGCGTATGCATCGGCAAACTCGCAGCGACCACCACCCTTTATTTCTTTCTAACCTGGTTTCCAACCTATCTAGTCCAGGCGCGCGGCATGACCATGCTGCATGCGGGCGCCGCTTCGATCGGTCCTTATCTTGCCGCTGGTGCCGGTGTCATGTTCGGTGGCTGGTGGGGCGACTGGATGATCCGGCGCGGAATCAGCGTCAATATTGCCCGAAAGGCGCCGATGGTCATCGGCTTGCTGCTGACAGGCTCGATCGTGCTGGCCAATTTTACTCATTCGAACTTGATCGTGATCCTCATCCTCTCGTTCGCCTTCTTCGCCCAAGGCATGTCGTCGACGAGCTGGGTCGTGATCTCGGAGATCGCCCCGCGCAACCTCGTGGGCATGACCGGCAGTGTCATCAGCTTCGCCGGCAATCTCGCCGGCATTATCACGCCGATCACCATCGGCTTTATTGTGCAGAACACGGGTTCGTTCGAATGGGCTCTAGGTTTCTGCGCCATCGTGGCGTTGATTGGGACTTTCGCGTACACGGTCCTCCTCGGCAAAATCGAGCGCATACATATGTAAGCCATATGTAACAGCCTGGTTGTAACAACAGATGGAAGCGATGGTGCCGCGACCATCGGACCGCTGCGCAAACGCTCGGTCCGGCTAGCGCCCCAAACCGACAAAAGCTATTAATCTCGTTATTAATGCTTGCAAGGTATAATTCCGTCGCAGCCCTCGGCGGAAGTTTCCTTACATTTTCAAATGAAAGATCAGTCGGTTTATGGATTTCGTCTAGGTTTCGTCGAAGTTTCGTCATTTGCCGACTCTAATTTCTCCGCTCACGGTTGTGCTTTGACAGTACAAGCCGGCACGCCCCTCCCGCTGCAATTCCCCCACCAGGACTGGCGCGATCGATCACCCCCGGACGCAAAATCAGGCAAAATTCGATAGTTACTGCCGGTGCGTAACACAGCCGGCGGCGTCCCCAACCTATTTCTTCATCTAGAGATACGCAATGAGCAGCCAGCAACCCACCATCATCTACACCCTGACCGACGAAGCTCCGCTGCTAGCCACCGGTGCCTTCCTGCCCATCATTCGCGCCTTTACCGCGCCGGCAGGCGTGAACGTAATTACCAGCGACATCTCGCTGGCCGGCCGCATCCTGGGCGAGTTCCCCGAATTCCTGACTGAGGCGCAACGCGTGCCGGACGACCTGGCCGAGCTCGGTCGTCTGACCCTGCTGCCCGAAACCAACATCATCAAGCTGCCCAACATCAGCGCCTCGCAGCATCAACTGGTCGGCGCGATCAAGGAACTCCAGGGCAAGGGCTACAAGGTGCCGGATTTCCCCGAAGAACCGAAGACCGACGCCGAGAAGGCGATTCGCCAGCGCTATGCCAAGTGTCTGGGCAGCGCCGTCAATCCGGTGCTGCGTGAAGGCAACTCGGATCGCCGCGCACCCGCCGCCGTGAAGAACTACGCGCGGAAGAACCCGCACAGCATGGGCAAGTGGAGCATGGCTTCGCGCACCCACGTGGCGCATATGAAGCATGGCGATTTCTATCACGGCGAAAAGTCGATGACCATCGACAAGGCCCGCGACGTGAAGATGGAACTGCTCACCAAGGGTGGCAAGACCATCGTGCTCAAGCCCAAGGTGTCGCTGCTGGCCGGCGAGATCATCGACAGCATGTTCATGAGCAAGAAGGCGCTGTGCGACTTCTATGAAGAACAGATGGAAGATGCGCGCGAGACCGGCTTGATGTTGTCGCTGCACGTGAAGGCTACGATGATGAAGATCTCGCACCCGATCGTCTTCGGTCACGCGGTAAAGATTTTCTACAAGGATGCCTTTGCGAAGCACGGCAAGCTATTCGATGAGCTGGGCGTGAACGTCAACAACGGCCTGGTCAATCTGTACGACAAGATCGAATCGCTGCCCAGTACGCAACGTGAAGAAATCATTCGCGACATGCATGCTTGCCACGAACACCGTCCGGAACTGGCAATGGTGGATTCGGCCAAGGGTATCTCCAACCTGCACGCGCCGAACGACGTGATCGTAGACGCTTCGATGCCGGCCATGATCCGCATCGGCGGCAAGATGTGGGGCGCCGACGGCCGTCCGAAGGACACCAAGGCCTTGATCCCGGAGAGCACGTTTGCCCGCATCTACCAGGAAGTGATCAACTTCTGCAAAACCAACGGCAACTTCGACCCGGTCACCATGGGCACTGTGCCTAACGTTGGTTTGATGGCCCAGCAGGCTGAAGAGTACGGCTCGCACGACAAGACGTTTGAAGTGACGGAAGCGGGCGAAGCACGCATCGTTGACATCGCCACCGGCGAAGTGCTGCTGGCGCAGAACGTGGAAGAAGGCGATATCTGGCGCATGTGCCAGGTCAAGGATGCGCCGATCCGCGATTGGGTCAAGCTGGCTGTCACCCGTGCGCGCAACTCCGGTATGCCGGCGATTTTCTGGCTGGACCCGTATCGTCCGCACGAAGCCGAGATGATCAAGAAGGTCGAGACCTACCTCAAGGACCACGACACCGCTGGCTTGGACATCCAGATCATGTCGCAAGTGCGCGCCATGCGTTATTCGCTGGAGCGCGTTATCCGCGGCCTGGACACGATCTCGGTGACCGGCAATATTCTGCGCGATTACCTGACTGACTTGTTCCCAATCATGGAACTGGGCACCAGCGCCAAGATGCTTTCGATCGTTCCGCTGATGGCGGGTGGCGGCATGTACGAAACCGGTGCGGGTGGTTCGGCGCCTAAGCACGTCAAGCAACTGGTGGAAGAAAACCACCTGCGCTGGGATTCGCTGGGAGAATTCCTGGCATTGGCCGTGTCGCTGGAAGAGCTGGGTATCAAGACTGGCAACGGCAAAGCCAAGATCCTGGCCAAGACGCTGGATGCGGCCACGGGCAAGCTGTTGGAGAACAACAAGAACCCGTCGCCCAAGACCGGGCAATTGGACAACCGCGGTAGCCAGTTCTATCTGGCCTTGTACTGGGCTCAGGAGTTGGCGGCTCAAGCGGAGGACGCGGCCCTGGCCGCGCTGTTCGCGCCGCTGGCGAAGAAACTGACCGAGAATGAGCAGGCTATCGTAGCTGAGTTGGCGGCCGTGCAAGGCCAGCCGGCAGACATCGGCGGCTACTACAAGCCTGACTTCGAGAAGCTGGAACTGGTGATGCGGCCGAGCAAGACGCTCAATGCCGTGTTGGCGGCTGTTCAGGCCTAAGGATAGTTAGCTTTGTTTGTCCGCTCCCTTCCGGTTTGTTGCCGGAAGGGGCATGAACTGTTATCAAGATGCGCATGCCGTAAAGCTTACTCGGCATGCAATTCGATGCTGGTATTCCCTTCAAACGTTTGAGCCGCTGTGACGCGTGCTGCGCTGTCCGAGAGATAAGCTTCCACCTCCAACTGCAGCGTTAATTGCCGGCCGACACCGCCGTCGCTGGCTGCAACGGCCACTCCCTGTCCCGGCATTAGCGTGACACTTTCGCTGCCTGCGCCGACGGGCTGACGCGGTGCGGCGAGCTGCGCGAGCAGTACAGAGTGGTTGTCTAACTGAGCCCGCATCGCGTGCACCACAAAACCGTTGTGCTCGCCGAAGCGGAACAGGTTGTTCGGGCTCGGCGATCCCCTAAAAAACAGTGACATCCGCGTGGGTACCGTGCACACCGCCGTCGCCGTCACCACGCGTTTGCCAAACGACAGGTAGCGCGGATATTTTGTCAGTGGGCTCAGCTCGGAACGGGTCACCGTACCGTAGTCAACCTGGCTGTCGCCCAGCAAAAGTTGGCAGTTGTTCGCCGGCGCGGCGCTGACCGCTTGCATGCCAATCACCAAGAGCAGGGACGTTATGCTTTTGGCCAGGCCACGCCGGCTCATTCCAATATTAATCATTTCGCTTGTTTCCTAGGTTGCGCAAAAACGTGCAAGCAACGCTTGAGTAACGCTCAAGCATCTCAGTTCAGGCCTGCACCGTTCTGTGTATCCGGAGCGACGCATATCGCACCGACCTTGTCGTAAAAGCGCACACTCGCCTTTTCAGGCAAGCTGTACTGCAGCTGGCAGCTACGGCCATCGGCTAGCGTTACATGCAGATTGGGCTTCATGCTCGGATTCGAGACGAACGCGGTGCCGCCGTCGCCTATCGTGGTGACGAATTGGTTAGCGTCATCGAGCACGGTCGAGCCTTTGGGTAACGCTTGGCCGTCGGGTCGTGTCGTGGTCATCAACATCCGGCGCGTTTTGACGACGCCGAAATCAATATGATTGACCGAGCCGTGACCAGCATCGACGATCGACAGGCCTATTTCATTGATCGTAAGGCGTGCGCACCCGCCCGCTGCGCCTGTTTGCAGAAGTGGTCGGGCGCGGCATTTTTGATAGTTTCCGTGCCAACTTGAAAGACCCCTACTCTCGATCCCGCTGACAATCCTAAAAAGATTCCAAATTCGTCAGGAGACACGAAATGTCCGATCCGAACGGGAAAGTCGCGATTGTCACGGGCGCTTCAGGTGGAATCGGCGGCGCGGTGGCCGCTCGGCTCGCGGCAGACGGATTCGATGTGGTCGCCACCTACGCAGGGCATTCGACCGTAGCCGATGCGGTGATCGCTCAAGCCAAGAAGATCGGTCGACGCGGCCTTGCGGTGAAGGTCGATGTAGCTTGCGCGGAGGATGTCGAGCAGTTGTTCAGCGCCACGCTCGATACATTGGGACGCGTCGATGTCGTCGTCAACAGCGCCGGCATCATGCCGATGGGCTTGATCGCCGAACTCGACGTCGACGTCTTCGACAAAGTCATCGCAACGAACCTGCGCGGCACTTTCCTGGTATTTTCCCAGGCGGCAAAGTTGCTGGGCAACGGTGGTCGCATCATCGCGTTCTCGAGCAGCGTGCTCGCGAAATCCTTTCCGACATATGGTGCGTATATCGCCTCCAAGGCGGGCGTCGAAGGGCTCGTGCCTGTCCTGGCCAATGAGTTGCGCGGGCGCAATATCACCGTCAATGCGGTGGCGCCTGGTCCGGTCGGTACCGAGCTGTTCCTCAAAGGCAAGACGCCTGAACAGATTGCTACCCTGGGCAAGCTCGCGCCGCTTGAACGGCTGGGTACGCCGGATGACGTGGCAAGAGTGGTCTCTTTTCTCGCGGGTCCGGATGGCGAGTGGGTCAACGCACAGATACTTCGTGCGAATGGCGGCTTTGCGTGAGCTAGAGGGACGTGCCGTCAGGCTTTACGCCCGGCTGCCGATGGCGAGTCCGGTTGATCGCATAACCCGCAGGGAAGGAGTTTGCTCGTTTGATCCAGTTCTTCCGCGTGGTGCAGGCCCCATTCATAGAGCTGCGAAATCAGCGGCTTGAGGCTCATCCCCAATGGCGTCAGCGTATATTCGACACGCTGCGGTTCTTCGGCAAAAGTCTCCCGATGGACCAGCCCATGTTCTTCAAGCGCCCTGAGTTGCTGAATCAGAACCTTCTGCGAGATGCCGGCAATCTGGTTTTCAAGCTCGCATACGCGCCTGGGGCCGCTCAATAAAATGTAAATGAGAACGGCTTTCCACCGTCCAGCAATGACGCCCAATGTCCGTTCAATGGGTAAGCCTGGAAGTCGTTTTGTCACCTTCATCATGCGCACCAATTGGTGTGTGGATTGAACATTTGGCTCAGGTTAATCTGAATCGACCATTCAGTACCTGAGGAAGTATCGATGCCCGTTTTATTCGACACCCATAAACTCGGTGAGAACCTCACCTTGAGAAATCGCGTCGTGATGGCGCCCATGACTCGAACACGGACGTCCGACGGCGATGTTCCGAACACGTTGATGGCGACCTATTACGGTCAACGCGCCAGCGCCGGACTGATTGTAACCGAGGCGACCGACGTGTCTGCACGTAGCAAGGGCTACGCATGGACACCGGGTATCTACACAAAGGCGCAGGTCGAGGGATGGCATTTGGTCACAGAGCAAGTACATCGCAACAAAGGTGCCATTTTTTTGCAAATCTGGCATGTCGGAAGAATGGCTCACACGTCTATGATGCCCGATGGCGAGGCGCCTTGGGGAGTCACGGACGAACGCGCGAGCGAGTCCGATGTCTTCGCCCATGATGCCGACGGCAAGCTCACCTTTGTCCGGGCTAGCACCCCGCGACAGATCGAGACCGAGGAAATGGCCGATCTCGTCAGCGAATTCACAACCGCCTTCAGAAACGCGAGACGCGCAGGGTTCGACGGTGTAGAAATCCATGCCGCAAACGGCTATCTGTTCAATCAGTTTATGAATTCGACGCTGAACACACGCACCGATAATTATGGTGGCCAGACACCGCAAACCCGGACCCGTCTGCTACTTGAGGTGGTGGATGCCGCGATCCGGGAGCTCGGTGCTGACAAAGTCGGCGTCCGCGTTTCCCCATTCGGGAACTTCAACAGCATGCCGGTCGATCCTCGCGAGGAAGAAACCTTGCTGTATTTGTGCGACGAGTTGAGTCGGCGCGGCGTCGCCTATCTGCACATGGTCTATCAGTTGATGCCAGCAGGAAATGTGGAGGACAGTGAGTTTACCGGCGGAAATCTCAGCGACGATCTCGTGCGTAGGGTGCGCGATGCGTTCCACGGAACACTAATCTGGTGCGGCGGATTCACGCAACGCACCGCTCAGTTGGCGCTCGATAAGGGTTGGGTCGATCTGATTGCTTTCGGCAGACCCTTCATCGCCAATCCTGATCTGGTGGAGCGCTTCAAAAGCGACTGGCCGCTGACCGATTCCGACCCGTCCGATTTTTACACCCGGAACGGCGAGAAGGGCTATGTCGACTTTCCGAATTTCGATGGCGTCGCCCTCGATCTCGACGGCGGGTCGGCGGCATAAACAGAATGGACAGGCGCAACGACACCTGACCCTGTTGTCTGACTGAGCGCGTTCAAGCGATTCGGTCTTCGCTTGTCGGATCGAACAATACTGCTTTCGAGACATCGAACATCAGTGCAATATTTTCACGTGCTCGCGGCTGCGCACTCGGATGGACTCGGCACACGGTGCGGCGGTTATTGATTTGTGCAAAAACCAAAGTATCCGGGCCAGTCGGCTCGATCAAGTCGACCTTCACGTTGATTTCCTGAAGCAGCGATTCTGCCGTGCTATGCGCATGGCGTTTATCCGTAATGCGTTCCGGACGTAATCCCAGGATCACGTTTTGCCCGATATGGCTGCGCACCGATGGCGCGCTGAACGGCAGGTTCAGAACGGTTTGGGTATCACCGCTTTCAAGCAGCATCCCCACCCCGGAGCCGGCTTCCAGCAGCGTGCCATTGATGAAATTCATCGGCGGTGAGCCGATGAAGCCCGCCACGAACAGATTCGATGGGCTGTCATAGACATCCTGCGGAGCGCCGAATTGCTGAACCACGCCATCTTTCATCACGGCGATCCGGTCGCCCAGCGTCATCGCTTCGATCTGATCGTGCGTCACATAGACGATGGTGGTACCCAGGCGCCGGTGCATCAGCTTGATTTCGGAACGTACTTCGATACGCAGCTTGGCGTCGAGGTTCGACAACGGCTCGTCGAACAGAAACATCACCGGGTCGCGTGCCAGCGCGCGCCCCATCGCGACACGCTGCCGTTGGCCGCCCGATAGCTGACCAGGCTTGCGGTCCAGCAGGTGCGAAATTTGCAAGGTATCTGAAACGCGTTCGACGATGGCTTTTTGTTCTGCCTTCGGCATCTTGCGGATTTTGAGGCCAAACGCCATGTTCTCCCGTACTGTCATTGACGGGTACAGCGCGTACGACTGAAACACCATCGCGATGTCGCGATCTTTGGGCGAGAGATTGTTGACGATCTTGTTATCGATCAGGATGTCGCCGCGGGTGACCGTCTCCAGGCCGGCGATCATATTCAGCAAGGTCGACTTGCCGCAACCCGAGCCGCCGACCAGTATCAGGAATTGGCCGTCTTCGATTTCAATATCGATACCTTTGAGGACCGGCACCCCATTCGGGTAGGTCTTGTAGACGTCGCGGATGGAAAGGCTTGCCATGCGTTGTATCCTTTATCAGAAGCTGGCGCGGGCCAGACGATGAGCTTGGTTCGGTGCTGCCGTGAGTAGCGAAGCCCGCAGGCATGGCGCAACCCGAGCGCTTTAACCTTTGACCGCACCAGCAGTCAGCCCGCGCACAAAATAACGACCCGCGATCATGTAGACGAGCAGGGTGGGGAGGGCCGCGATAATGGCGCCCGCCATGTCGACGTTGTATTCCTTGACACCCGTTGAGGTGTTCACCAGATTGTTCAGCGCCACGGTAATCGGCATCGAATCGACACCCGAGAACACGATTCCGAACAAGAAGTCGTTCCAGATCTGCGTGAATTGCCAAATCAGGCACACCATGAAAATCGGCAGCGAGATTGGCAGCAGGATGCGTGTGAAGATCATGAAAAAGCCCGCGCCATCGACACGTGCCGCCTTGACCAGTTCGTGGGGAACGCCCACATAGAAATTACGAAAAAACATGGTGGTGAACGCAATCCCGTAGATCACGTGCACCAGCACCAAACCCCCCGTGGTGTTGGCCAGACCGAGCATGCCTTGCAGGCGTGCCATCGGCAGCAAGATCGCTTGGAACGGGATGAAGCAGCCGACCAACAACATCGTGAAAATCAGGTCCGCACCACGGAAACGCCAGTGCGTCAGCACATAGCCGTTGAAAGCGCCAATGATCGATGAAATGAGCACGGCAGGAATAGCCATGCGCACCGAGTTCAGGAAGAACGGTTCCATGCCGTCGCAGCGCACGCCGGTACAGGCGCCGCTCCAGGCCTTGACCCACGGCGCGATCGTGAGGTGCGTCGGCAGCGTCAACATATTGCCGGTGCGCAGTTCGTCGAGATCTTTGAGCGACGTCGACACCATCACATAGATCGGGAACAGAAAATACAGTGCAAACAGGATCAATACCGCGTAAATCATGGCGCGGTTGATGGTGAAACGGCCCATGTTGGAGCTGGCCTTAAAGTCCATTGCGCGTACTCCTGGATTCCAGGTACATCAGCGGCACGAGCACCGCAATCACGGTCGCGAGCATCATCATCGACGAAGCGGCACCGACGCCAAGTTGGCCGCGATTGAATGAAAAGGTGTACATGAACATGGCCGGCAACGACGACGATGTGCCTGGGCCGCCAGCCGTGAGCGACACCACGAGGTCGAAGGTCTTGATCGTAATGTGGGCCAGGATCAGCATCACGGAGAAAAACACCGGCCGCATGCTGGGGATCACGATTTTGCGATAGACGGTGGGCAACGATGCGCCGTCGAGTTGGGCTGCCTTGAAAATTTCGCCATCGACGCCGCGCAGGCCGGCCAGACACAGTGCCATGACGAACCCGGTGGATTGCCACACAGCGGCGATCACCACGCAGAAGATCGCTTTGTCCGGATCGCCCAGCCAATCGAAGTTGAAACTGGTCCAGCCCCAGTCATGCAGCACTTTCTGCACGCCCAGCGTCGGATTCAAGATCCACTGCCAAGTGGTGCCGGTGACGATGAACGACAAGGCCATCGGGTACATGAACACCGCGCGCAATGCCCCTTCGGCACGGATTTTCTGATCCAGCAGGATCGCCAGGAATAGGCCCAGAGCGGTACAAATGGCGATGAACGGAACGCCGAACCACGCCAGATTGGCCGCTGAGGTCCACCAGACGTCATTGGCGAATAGTTCGGTATAGCGCGAGAAACCGTCGAACGTGTAGTTCGGCATGAGGTGCGAACTGGTCAGGGACAAATAGCCGGTGACGAGGATAAAGCCGTAGACGAATACCAGACTGATGACTACGCTGGGCGCCAACACGATGCGGGGAATCCATGCGTCAGCCAGTGTCGCCCAGCGTGACGCGGTGCGACGTTGTTCACGCGGGGGCGCAAGCCGCTCGGGTTTCTCGCTGCTGAGGGAAGCAGGCACGGCATCACTCCTCGAAATAGTTCGCCGGCCGCAAGCCGGACGAACTTGGGTTTCGTTACTTGGTTTTGGCCGCTTTAGCCAAGTCGGACAGAGCCGTCTTCGTGTCTTCGTTCGAGTTCATGAACTTGGTCACGGCGTCGGTGATGGCGCCTGCAACGGCATCGTTCTGTGCCATACCATGCGCCAACGAAGGGACGTAGCTGCCGTTCTTCAATGCCGTTTGCTCATCGGCATAAGACTGTTTCGCACAGGCATCGAATTTATCCATCGGCACGCCTAGACGCACCGGGATCGAGCCTTTGTTCAGGCTGAATTCCGCCTGAAAATCGGGGCTCATGATGGTGCTTGCCAGCGCCAATTGTCCTGGCGTTGCGCCGGACTGACCCTTTTGTGTGAAGAAAGCAAACGAGTCGACGTTGTAAGTGAACGAGGTAGCGGTGCCCGGTGCCGGTGAGCAAACGTAGTCGCGGCCTGCCACCTTGCCGGCGCCGACGAATTCGCCCTTGGCCCAGTCACCCATAAACTGCATGCCAGCCTTGCCATTGATCACCATGGCGGTCGCGACATTCCAGTCGCGACCGGAGTGACCCGCATCGAAATAGCTTTCGATCTTGCGCACGGTATCGAAGACGGTGCCCATTTGCGGCGAGGTCAGCGTGGCCGGATCCAGGTCGACCAATGCTTTCTTGTAGAACGGCGCACCTTGTGACAGCACCACGGTTTCCCAAATGGTCAGGTCTTGCCAAGGTTGGCCGCCAGTCGCGACCGGAACATAGCCAGCGGCCTTCAGCTTGTCAGCCAGTGCGAAAAATTCCGGCCAGGTTGTGGGGGCGGTTGCGCCGACTTTCTTCAGCGCATCGGCGTTAATCCATAGCCAGTTGACGCGGTGCACGGAGAAGGGCGCCGCCACGTAGTGGCCTTTGTATTTCATCAGCGCATCGATCGCCGGGGGCAGGTTCTTGCTCCAGTCTTTCGCTGCCGCATCGACATTGGTCAGCACGCCTTCGTCCGCCCATTCCTTGATCAGCGGCCCCTTGATTTGAGCGGCCGTGGGGGCATTGCCTGAGATAACCTGGGTCTTGAGTGCCGTCATTGCCGCGGCACCTGCGCCACCGGCCACAGCGAAGTCTCGCCACTGATAGCCTTGTTTGTCCATGTCCGCTTTGAGCACGCCAACCGCTTTGGATTCGCCGCCGGACGTCCACCAATGCAGGACTTCAAGCTGTTCAGCCGCGCTCGCTACCTGAATACCCGCGACCATCAGACCGGCCGCGCAAAGTGCACCCATCATCGTACGCAATTTCATCGAGATCTCCAGACACCAATTTGAAAGACGTTTTGCTCCAGGCTCGTGGGGCGGGAAGGGTAGTCTTGGTGGCGGGCAATCGGGCTGAGCCCCCTGGGCGAGTGCCCATGGGTGGGTTACAGCGCCCGAAGGCCTGCAACCGCTCAGACTCTGAGTGGAATGGTATGCAACGCTGTCTCCTTCTTTTTTGCGGACCGCCTGGGTTGGCCGGTGCTTTTATTTTTCTGACAAGAGGCTGGCCTCGTATCGTCAGTGCGCGCCGCGTAGATACAACGCTTACGGGGATGCGCTACTTACCCTGCAATCTTGCTTAGCCTTGGACTGCGCTATAGATCTTTGAGAATTTGGGGTACCTCCTGTTTTTTATTGTAGTTAAACTACACTTGAGTGTCAAAAAATATTTTATTGAACTACGGTGAGCTCGCTTGTGTCGCGCACCGCGCGCGAAGCAATTGACCTACCGACCCACGTCGCTTGCGACAAAAAAAACCGGTGCGCTGTATTCAGGCGCACCGGAAATCACACACACTTCTCGCGCCAACGTAAGACTACGAAAGTAGGGATCAGAACGCGTGCTGCAGGTCGATAAACACACCGGACTGTCCATGCCCTTGCAGCGGCGCATCGCCCGTGCCCGGTTCGTTCGCGTTCAGGCCAAATGCGCCGGTCGAGCTGTTATGCACAGTCGCGGCCTCCAGTGCGATCAACGTGCGCTTGGAGAAACTGTAAGTGCCGGCCAACGTGTACAGCGTCGCTGAACCCCCGTTGTTGTTGGCGTTCACGTGATAGGCCGCGGCGGTCAGCGAAACTGCCGGGTTGACGAGGTAGGTCACACCGCCCCACTCGAGGTTGGTCGTGGACGGCGCTCCCAACAAAGCTTGCGGCGCATGCGAGCCTTGATAAGCGACTTGCACCTTGACCGGACCGAGGAACACATTCACACCGGCAAAGTATTCGCGTGAGGAGGCATACACGTCGGTGAAGCCGCCGGTGCTGCTGCGGATTTCGTCATAGATGCCGCGCACTTGAAACAGCGTCGCGGAATAGGTCAGTGCCAAACCATCGCGTCGCCCGTTTTGCGCGCCGGCTGTCGTGTTGCCGTTGAAGTCGGTCGAACCGCTCAGCGAATACACGCCGTATGCGTCGAAGCCGCCTATCGTCGGCGTGTGATAAGACACATCGTTCTGCGAACCCGGCCAGTTGCGGCCCCCAACCAGCGAAGCCGACGACCAGTTCGACTGGCCTAGTGGATCGAAGTCCCACACCATGTTCGAAATCCACTGCTGCTTGCCCAGCAGCAAGGTGCCGTAGTGGTCGTTGGCGATGCCGACATCGGCGTAACGGCTGAAAGCCGTGCCTGCTACTCCGCCGCTGGCTCCGGTGACGGTATTCAGGCCGTCTTCGAGGTGGAACGTGACCTTGTTGCCACCACCGATGTCCTCGACGCCTTCAAACCCGAACAGGCTGGTCCCCCAGTCTCCGCTTTCAACGCGAAGGCGCGAGCTGCTTGCGTTTGCGCTCGTGGGAACCCCTGTTTGGTACTCCAGGCCATTGTCCAGCCGACCGTACAGCGTCACGCTGCTTTGCGCGTAGGCGCTCGTGCCCAGACCCAGCAGCGCGGCTGCGAGTAGCGTTTTCCTCATTAACGTCTCCTTTTTTTAGTCTTTTTATTCGATGTGTAATTAGTTCTACTTAGTTACCCTTGGTTGCTATCGCCTACGATTACTCAATTCCATCTCAAACGCCTTATTGATCCGTCTTCACCGCGTTGCAACCCGAGCCGCAGCGCAATCTTTTTGATTTAAGAGGCTATCTGACGAAGGCAATCGTAGTTAAACTACAGATAAGTGTCAAACTTTATTTTGTTAGACTACTAAAATTCGAAGTTCACCCGGAGGTTTATGCAAGCCCAACAGATTTACCGGATCGGCCCTCGTCTCGATAAGAAGCCGGTGCAAAAACGGTCGGCGCTCGACGCCGCCCATGAGCCGCTTGCGCTGTTTGTGCTGCGCGATGAACAGCCGGCAGTCAATCTGATCGATAATGCAGTCTCGAAATTGGCAAGCCATCAAGGGGGATCTCGATGTTCACTGGTGTACTGAATAAAGCAGTGTCACCGCGCAAGAACGCACACGCCGATGGCCCGCGCTTGCTCGCCGATATTGGCGGTACCAACGCTCGCTTCGCGTTGGAAAAGGCGCCGGGCGAAATCGGTCAAGTACGCGTTTATCCGTGCGCCGATTTTCCCGGGGTCGTTCAGGCGATTCAAAAGTATTTGGCCGATCTGAAAATCGTTCGGGTGAATCATGCGGCGATCGCAATCGCCAACCCGGTCGACGGCGACCAGGTGCGCATGACCAATCACGATTGGAATTTCTCGATCGAAGCGACCCGGCGCGCGGTCGGCTTCGATACGCTGCTGGTGGTCAACGATTTCACGGCCTTGGCGATGGCGTTGCCGATGTTGTCCGGGACGCAGTATTTGCAGGTCGGTGCGGGGGTACGCCGCCCGAATGCGGTGATCGGCCTCGTCGGTGCCGGCACGGGGCTGGGCGTGTCGGGACTGATTCCGAGTGACGACCGCTGGCTCGCTTTGGGTTCGGAGGGCGGCCACGCCAGTTTCGCACCGTCCGATGAACGGGAAGATTACATCCTGTCGTACGCGCGCAAGCAATGGACGCATGTTTCGTTCGAGCGCGTCGCCGCTGGGCCCGGTATTGGCTTGATCTACCGCGCGCTGGCAGCACAGGCGAAGAAACGGGGGGCTGCGGCTACCCTGGAAACGCCGGCGGTGGTCAAGCTCGCTCTGGCAGGCGACCCCTTGGCTCGCGAGGCGCTCGACTGCTTCTGCGGCGTGCTGGGCACCTTTGCCGGCAATATTGCGATGACGCTAGGCGCGTTGGGCGGCATCTATATTGGCGGCGGTGTGGTGCCCAGGCTCGGCGAATTCTTCGTGCAATCGTCGTTTCGTCAGCGCTTCGAAGCGAAAGGGCGTGTCGCCGGCTATCTGAAAGACGTACCGACTTACCTGATCACGATCGAGCATCCGGCTTTCCTGGGTGTTGCCGCCATTCTCGCCGATCAACTCGATATGCGCTCGGGCGCGCCCTCCGCAGTGTCTGGCAGGATCCGCCAGATGCGCGACGGCCTTACCCCGGCGGAACGGCGCGTGGCGGATCTTGCGATCGAGCATCCACGCTCCATCATTAACGACCCCATCGTCGACATTGCGCGTAAAGCCAATGTGAGTCAGCCCACCGTGATCCGCTTCTGCCGTTCATTGGGATGTCAGGGCTTGTCCGATTTCAAGCTGAAGCTGGCCAGCGAGTTGACCGGCACCATACCTGTGAGCCACAGCCAGGTGCATATGGGCGATACGGCAACCGACTTCGGTGCCAAGGTGCTCGACAATACGGTTTCGGCACTTTTGCAGTTGCGCGATCACCTGAATTTCGAGCGGGTCGAACGAGCCATCGATGCACTGAGCAACGCGCGCCGCATTGAATTCTATGGCCTGGGTAATTCCAGTATCGTCGCGCAGGATGCGCATTACAAATTCTTCCGCTTCGGAATCCCGACGATTGCGTACGGGGACTTGTACATGCAGATGGCATCCGCAGCCCTGCTGCGCGAGGGCGATGTGATCGTGGTGATTTCGAAATCGGGCAAGGCGCCGGAGTTGCTGCGCGTCATCGAAGTCGCGATGCAGGCTGGCGCTTGTGTGATCGCGATTACCTCGAGCAATACACCGCTTTCCAAAAGAGCGACGATTTCACTCGAAACCGATCACATCGAAACTCGCGAGACTCAGTTGTCAATGCTTTCGCGCGTGTTGCATTTGGTCATGATAGATATCCTGGCAGTCGGTGTTGCCATGCGGCGCGCCTCGCCGGCGGGCTCGCTGATGCCGCCTGCCAGTGAGGGGCACGGCGGTTCCGAGGATGACCTTGGCAGCAACAGTCGGGATCGCTCTGCGCAGGAAATATTGGAGTGGCTGAGCCACGGGGTGGCGCCTTTGCCCGAGCGGTACCGCGGCAAGGCTTGATAGGCTTTGTTGCAAGGCTGCTGACCGACGCTGTTGACTGAGTTAACCCGCCCACGGATATCCATTTGACCGCTATGTTGAAAGTCGGCCTGATCGGCTATGGGTTTGCGGGCGCCACGTTCCACGCGCCCGTGATTGAGCATTGCGGCCGTGCGACGCTGACGGCTATCGCGACGAGCCAGGGCGAGCGCGCGCAGGCGCACTGGCCGCGCGCGGCAATCGTGCCGGGCATCGATGCGCTGGTTGCTCGCGATGACATAGCCTGCGTCGTGATCGCCACGCCCAACGATACCCACTTCACGCTCGCGCGTCGCTCGCTGGAAGCCGGCAAGCATGTCGTCGTAGACAAGCCCGTGGCCCTACACGCTGACGATGCCCGCGCGTTAGCGGATCTCGCTCGCGAGCGTGGCTTGGTGTTTGCGCCTTTTCATAATCGACGTTGGGATGGCGATTTCATGACCGTGTGCGCGTTACTGGAAAGCGGTCGGCTTGGGCGCGTGACACATTTCGAGTCGCACTTCGATCGCTTTCGGCCCACGGTTGCGCAGCGCTGGCGCGAACAGGCGTCGCGTGGCGGGGGGCTCCTGTTTGACTTGGGACCGCATTTGATCGACCAGGCGCTCACACTCTTCGGTCTGCCGCTTACCGTGTCGGCGACCGTGAAGGCGCTGCGCGATCACGCCTGCGTGCCCGACTACATGCACCTGCAACTGGGCTATGCAGACAAGCAAGTCATCTTGCATGCGAGCGCATTGGCGGCGCTCGAGCCGCCTCGCTTCCTCGTGCATGGCACTCGCGGCAGTTACGTAAAAACCGGGCTGGACGTGCAGGAGGGTCAGTTGAAAGCCGGCCTGCGCCCGGGCGATCCGCAATTTGGTTGCAATCCGCCGGGACGCCTGCGCGAAGTCGAGGGCGATCGTGATCTGCATGAACCGATCGCGACGCGGGATGGTGCGTACGTCGATTATTACCGAGCCCTCGCGGCTTCGATTCTCGACGGCACGCGGTTTCCCGTCACCGCGCAGGATGGTGTCGACGTGATGACGGTCATCGATCTCGCACTGCAAAGCGATAGAGAGGGGCGTCGGTTGCCGTTTCAGCAATTGCTGTAAGCGACCAAGGACCCAGCGACTCAAAGTGCAGACAGGGCACAGTCGTCAAACAAACGCTCAACCAGCGCCAGGTCGGGCGCGGTCGCCCCCGCTGCAAGGCAAGCACCTGCCCCCGCTGCCACCGCGAATCGCAGGTGGTCGCCGCCGTACGCCGCGGGCCTGAACATCAGGCTATATAGCAAACCAGCGATGCTGGCATCGCCCGCGCCGACCGAATCGACGACCTTGATTCGCGGCGGTGAGGCCTGCCAGATTGTGCCATCGCGATACAAGGCCGCACCCTGTGCCCCTTTGGTGTGGAGATACGTCGCCTGCGGATTCCAGCTTCGCAACGTGGCGAACGCGACATCGACTTCATCCGTGCGAAACAGGCCGCACAAATCCTCGTCCGACACCTTGATCACATCGGCCAACCGGGCCATACGTTGAAAAATCGGATTGTAAGCCTGATCCATGACGACTCTGAAGTTGGGATCGTAGCTGATCGCCACGCCCGCGGTTTTCAGTTCGACTGCCAATGCAACCAGCTTGTCGGCCAGCGGCTGGCGCGCCAGGCTGATCCCGCCGAAGTGGACCCATTGCGCGTGCGCTTGCCACTGTGGCGGCAGCAGAGATGCGTCGAAATAGAGGTCCGCGCTGTCGTCGCCGACAAAAAAATACTGAGGGGGATCCAGCTCGTGCACGATGGCCAGCAACGGCGATTTATCCACTTGCTGCAAGAAACGCGGGTCCAGTCCGGCCTGCTCGCTAGCCGCCGTCAGCGCTGCGCCGAACACGTCAAGGCTAACCGCGCCGGCAAAAGCGCTCGCAACCCCTAGCCGTGCCATCGCACGCGCCACGTTCCAGGTGGAGCCGCCAACCTGGCTGGTCCAACTGTCGGCGCTCGTTCTTAGCATGTCGGTTAGCGCCTCGCCTGCCGACACGAAGCGTGGCAGCGCGCTCACGACGCGCTCCCAATGACATTCAGCACTTCGTAGCAAGCGCCCATGGTGTGATAGTCGACCTTGCCGGCCGGGCTTTTCTCAGCGCTGATTTTTGCATTGTCGGCCCGCAGGATTCGATACCATGCGCCATGCTGATGATCGACGAAATGACGCCAACTGTAGTCCCAGATCACGTCGTACCAGCGCCAGTACCGCGACTCGTCGACGCGCACGGCAAGCAGGGCGGCGGCGGCCAGACTTTCCGCTTGCACCCAGAAGTATTTGTCGTCGTCACAGATTTCGCCGTGCGGACCGAAGCCATAAAAAATGCCGCCGTGCTGGCTGTCCCAGGTTTTCGCCAGAGCGGTGTCGAACAACTGCACTGCCCGCGGTGCAAGCCAGTCGGCTGGACCGGCCAGGGCAGCTGCGTGTCGCTCCATGATGAGCAGCAACTTGGCCCATTCGGTAAAGTGACCGGGCTGATAACCCCAGGGGCGAAAGATATTCGTCTTGTCGCTGAGGTTGTACTCCCAGTCGATAGACCAATCGGGTTTGTAGTGTTCCCAGATCATGCCGCCAGCGAGCGCCGCCTGACGCACCGTAATGTTGTGCGCCACCGCTTCCGCCCGATGCAGATAACGGATCTCGCCGCTGGCCTCGAACGCTGCCAACAAGGCTTCACAGGCATGCATGTTCGCGTTCTGCCCGCGGTAGCGATCGAGGGTAGCCCAGTCGGCGCTGGCCTCATCTGCGTACAGTCCGTGATCGGCCTGCCAGAAGCGCCGCTCCAGCAAGGCGAACGTCTCTTCCATGTATTCGCGGGCCTCGCTCACGCCGGCCATGAACGCATGCGCGTAGGCGAGCAGCACGAAGGCCAGGCCATAACAGTGGTTGGTACCGTCGAGTACGCTCTTGCGCCCCTCCTGCCAGGACAGTTCCCAGCAGTAACCGCCAGTGCGGCTGTCGCGATGGACTTCACGTAGAAATCTCACGCCGTGATGCACGGCCTCGAGATATTCGGCCTCGCCAAAGCGGCGGTAGGCCATCGCATAGTTGAATACGAAGCGGGTGCTACTCACCAGATGACGGGTCGAGTGATCGTAGACGGTGCCGTCATCCATGAAGAAGTGGTAAAAGCCGCCGCTGGGATCGATGCAGCGAGGGTGATAGAAATGCATGGTGTGGTCGATGTGGGCCAGCAACATGTCACGCGAACGAAATTGAGAAGTCATCAAAGTGTTTTTGCCCAGGCGTGTGGTCGATAGTGAGGCGTTTATTGTATGACTATATCGACCGCGCGTGGATGTGTGATGGCGCGGTCCGCCAGAATCCCTATCGGCGTTTGGAAAATCACGGCGCCGCGGGAACGCAGCGCCGCAAGAGGCACGGTCGAGCGCTGCCGTTTTCAAGATGATCGTTTTGCAATATGCGGCTTCTCCCCAAGCTTCTGCTGACCTATATTTAAAGCACGCGTTGGACGAGCGCGGTTGCAAATTGATCAAGCAGAACTGGATGGGGAGTCATCATGAAATCGTTTATTTTTTATACCGCCATCGCGGCGTTGGTATTGGCGGTCCCGGCCGCTGCGTTTGCTCAACAAACCGATGCCCCTAAAACGCGTGCCGAGGTGCGTGCCGAACTCGCGGAGCTCGTACAAGCAGGTTATAACCCGCGCGACTGGTTTCATTATCCGGACAATGTTCAGGCAGCTGAGCGGCGTGTTGCCGCCGAGCGTGCAGCACAAGGGCGCTGATCTGCGTGGCTACACGCGCAGCGATAACTTCGGCGACTTATCCGATCGACGCAGAGGGAGGGCTGCCGGCCCACCCCCCTATCCCCGCTGGCTTCTCGATACCCGCTTGACCAGAAATTCCCGTCACAGGACCCGGGATATAGTCATACAATACCAATCGACTATCGCCATGCGCGGCCCCGACAACGGAAGATCGGGACCCGCGTAGAATGATGTGGTTCGACTCGATCGACTCTACATCGAACACCGAGATATTTGATTCCCGTAGTGGCTGACGTCTCAACGTCCTAACGTCCCTTCATGAGCACTAGCCGGAAATCGGCCGCGCTCTAGCGACGCGGCGCAGCGTGCACGCGATGCCACGCGGGTCCCCAGTGCCTGGAGATGCCTATGCACGAATTCATCCATTCTCAACTCACCTTATTGTCCAGAGGCCTGCGCAAGACTTTTCTGCGCAGACGCACTGAGACCGACAGCGGCTTGCACGCCGCTTTGGGTTCGCGGCACTCATCCCTGCTTCTTTCCATTATCGAAAATCTCCGTAGCCCTGGGACCATCGGCGCAGCGTGCCGAAGCTCGGCCATTTTGGCGCACTGCATGGCTCAGTGCGTCGACCCGGAAAGCAAGGGTTACGTGGTCGAACTCGGTGGGGGCACTGGGCCCGTCACCGCCGCGCTCTTGACCCGCGGCATCGCTCCGGAACGGCTTATCGTCATCGAGCAATCGCCGAAGTTGAGCCGACATCTGCAGCGGCGCTTTCCGGCCGTCAGGGTGGTATGTGGCAACGCCGAAATGCTGCCGGGGCTGCTCGGTAACCATGGCCCGGTCAGCTCGGTCGTATCGAGTTTGCCGCTGCGCTCGCTGAAAGCCGACGCGGTGCGCACCATCGTCGATCACTGTCGCACGGTGCTGTCGCCCGGAGGCGTCGTCGTGCAATTTACCTATGCGCTTTGGGGTTCGTCGCCGCTGGCCGCGCCCGATTGCGAGAAAATTTCCAGCCGCGTCGTGTGGCGAAATTTCCCGCCTGCTCGCATTGACGTATTCACGCGTCGAGTCGACGCAGCATCCTAAAATAGCTAGCTGAAATAGCGACCGAAAGGCACAAGCTCGCAACGTCGAGGGCGGCCAAGTCAGTCCACGGCGCGTGCGCCACGGACCGACCCGGTGCTCAAGTGCTCACCCTTAATACATTGCGTAAACAAAATCCGAAACGGTCTTGTTTTCGACTTCGGGCGCGCGCAGTTCTTTTGCCATTTTGCGAAGTTGCGGTTCCAGGGCGACCAGTGCGTCCTGTCCCAGTCCATCCCATATTTCAATGAGAGACGTGATCATATCGTCCTGCTTGACGATGGGCTCGGGCTCGAACACGTCATCGAAATACGACGCACGGTCTGCGTCTGTTTTCGCGGAGATCGAGGGATAAACCGTCGCCTGCAGTGGCGCAAGTTTCGCGAGAAAGAATTGGTTCAGGTCGGCGTCAGTCAAGTTCGTACTCCTTCTTCCAGGATTCGTCCATTTCAACCGCCTTCTGCTCGGACCGGTACAGAATATAGTTGCCCATGACGAGCGCATCGATCTCCGTTCGCATGAAGCATCGGTACGCATCTTCGGGCGTGCAAACGATGGGTTCGCCACGGACGTTGAACGAGGTGTTCACCAGCAGCGGGCAACCGGTCAACGATTCGAACGCCGTCAGGATAGCGAAGATCCGCGGGTTCACGTCCTCGGTTACGGTTTGAATCCGCGCGCTGTAGTCCACATGCGTGATGGCGGGCACATCGCTGCGTATCGCGTTCACGATTTCAAGCATGTCATCGGGGTCCGCCGCGGCATCGGGTACCACGCGCCGTTCCTCTTTCACGGGCGCGACCAGCAACATATACGGACTGTGCGAATCGAGTTCGAAATACTCGGCCGCGCGGCTCTTCAGGACGATAGGTGCAAACGGCCGGAACGACTCGCGGAATTTGATTTTCAGATTCATGCGCGACTGCGTCGATGCCGAGCGCGGGTCGCCCAGGATGGAGCGGCCACCCAGCGCTCTGGGGCCGAACTCCATGCGCCCTGAAAACATCCCGATGATCTTCTCCTCGGCGAGCAGGGCGGCCACGGCCGCCGATCCCGCGCCGCCGTCATCGAGCGGGTGATACACCGCCTGCGCACGCTGCAAGAAAGAGAGGATTTCGCGGTCCTTGTATTCGGGGCCTATGAAGCTGCCGCTTTGCGAGTCCGACTCTTGCGTGGCAGGCCGTTTGCCACCCAGCATATTGAAGTCCGCAAGATACGCGGCACCGAGCGCACCGCCCGCATCGCCGGCGGCCGGTTGTATCCAGATTTCGTCGAAAATCCCGGCGCGCAGTATCTTGCCGTTTGCCACGCAGTTCAATGCCACACCACCGGCCAGGCATAACTTCGAGGCGCCGGTCATATCGCGCAAGGACCGCGAGATCTTGAGCATGATTTCTTCCGTCACGCTTTGTATGGATGCCGCAAGATCCATTTCACGTCGGGTGATTCTTGACTCCGGCTGGCGCGGAGCACCGGAGAACAGCGCATGGAAGCGCTCGTTTGTCAGCGTCAAGCCGTTATGGAACGCAAAGAAATCGAGGTTCAGCCTGAATGAGCCATCGGGTTTGATGTCGATTAAATGATCCTTGATCTTGTCGGCATAGATAGGTTGGCCGTACGGCGCCAGCCCCATCAACTTGTATTCGCCGCTGTTGACCTTGAACCCGCAGTAGTAAGTAAAGGCGCTATAAAGCAGGCCCAGGGAATGCGGATAACGAATTTCCTTGAGAATATTCAGCTCGCGGCCGTCACCCAAACCCAGGCTCGTGGTAGCCCATTCGCCGACGCCGTCGACGCAGAGTACGGCAGCTTTATCGAACGGCGAGGGGAAAAACGCCGATGCCGCATGCGAATAATGATGGCGCGCGAAATAGATCGGCACCTCGCAATTGAGCATCTCCTCGATCTGTTCCTTGAAGTACGGCTTTACGCCGAAGAACGATTTGACGGCCTTGGTAAAGAACTTTTCGGATTCGGGCGCGAAGGCGATCGAAGACCGGATGATCCGGTCGGCGGTCAACGCCGGGTCGTCATAAAAGGCGATCGCGGCCAGATCGCTCGCGTCGATCTCCGCCTCCTCGAGACAATAATTGATCGCCCCGCGCGGAAAGCTCGGGTCGTGCTTGCGCCGGCTGAATCGTTCTTCCTGGGCGGCCGCGACGATCGCTCCATCCTTCAGGATTGCAGCGGCAGAGTCGTGATAGTAGGCCGAGATGCCGAGTACGTAACGTGTCATTATCGTTGTCCTAGCAAGGGTGCAAGAAATCGAGCCATCGACTCGCCAACCGTCTTATGTCCCAACGGGGTCATGTGACGATCGTTTTGAAAACGGAACGAGCGCCGAACCTCGGCCGCGTGAGTCCAGAGGTCATCGACCACGTGATAGACCGGAACGTTGCTCGCGGCAGCCAGCTCGTCGAAACGTTTGCGCACATTCGTGTAGCTCGCCGTTTGCTCGACGTGCTGATGCACGGGGATGACCGCGATCACGACCGGCACCTGCAACTCGGAAACCCATTGCGCAAGAATGGCCCGCATGAGTTGCCAGCCGGGGCTGTCGGGGGAGTCGTATTCGGGTAGCGGCTGGAAACGTGTGAGTTTCTGTACCTTATCCGTGAAACTGGGGCCGAGCAGGTTGACCATCCTGCGTGCGGTGGAAACCAGCTCCCCCATGGCATCGTGCGTTTCTTTCGCGACCTCGGTTTTGTACGGAAGGGGAACCGGTACGCCCATCAGGTTCAATCGACCACCCGGTGCAATTTCGAACCACGGTTTGGGCACATGGATCGATTCGCCCGTGCGGTCGGACCACTCGCGATATTTGGCGACATTGCGCTTGATGTTTTCGACGAGCACGCTGATCACCACCGCGTCGTATTCGAGCTTGGGCGCGTATTGCTGGAAAATCAGATATTGCTGATCGGTACCGCTGCCGCTTAGGCCGAAGTTCAGCACTTCGGTATCTTCAAGCTGTTGTTCGAGGATTTCCGAATAGCGCTTGCCGTTGCTGACGCCATCGCCGGCTGTGTAGGAGTCGCCAAAAACGAGCACGCGGAGCGCCTTGGATTTTTTGGGCGTCGCTTCGTGATTGCAACGAAATCCTGCCGCGTTGGTTTTCACGAGATATCCACCGCCCTCGTGCGGGATCCTGACCTTCAAGTCCGGCACAAACTTGTAGCCCAGGACGTCATCGTGCTGCATGAGCTGTCTGTGCAAAGACGGGATCCCTGCTTGCGCATCCATTGCTCGGCCCCCCTTTTTTTTACGGGCTTGCCTTGCGCGACAAGCCATCGTTTGTCCTGTTACCGCGTGCCGTCGACTGCCGAATGACTGAACACCCTTACTGCACGCGCTTTGCTACGAATTCTGTAGGGCATCGGGGCAAGAGAATGTGCGGAAGCACACTATTTACGAGGCCCATTCTTTGGGGAATCCGGCGCTTTGCGTGTTGCGCCGCAACGACGTCTTTTCGCGTCGGAAAATCCTTCTTTCGCGTCGGAAAATCCCTCACACCTGAGCCAACTCCCCCACGACAGCCCCATCCACGACGACCGGCCGCCCATCGATCAATACGTGGCGCGGCCGCCCACTGACCAGCAGTTTGATGAAATACAGACTGTCACGACCGCCGTGCAAATCGGCGGGCCGGCTGAATAAACACAGGTCGGCTCGCATCTCCGGCGCGATTGCACCGATGTCGCCGATACCCAACGCCAGCGCCGCGGAATGGGTCAGGGAATCGACCAGTGCGTTGCATGTCTGCGTCACGTTTTCAGATCGATGCATGAGCGACATCGATGAGAGGAGCAGCGACGCATACCGATTCAAATCGGCGATGGCATCCCTATTGATGGAGAGCCCCACCGCGCGGTCCTTCAACCAGAGCATCGTGCCGTGCTGCTCGATCAACGGCGTGCTCATCGCTTCCGGTGCGCAGACGAGATTCGCGGCGGAGTCGCGCAACATGATGGCGTCGCGCCGGGAAAGCTGGGAAAGCTCGAAAACCGTCGTATCGCTGCGCAAGATCGCCAGGTACGAGAGCAAGCCAATTTCCGTAAAAAAGCGTGTTTCCTTGTAGTTGTCCGCTTCGCTTTTGGTTCGCGACAAGCGAACGCAGAGCCTGCGGCCCAGACGCTGCGCGATTGCGTCGACCGCCAAGAGAGACGCCGCCGACCAGATCTCTCCAGGAACAAGCGCCGGAAAGACTGTGTAGTTGTAGTACGCATTGGCATTGGCGGCGCGCTCGAATGCCTCCACGGCCTGGCGGTTGACACCGGTGCCTGAGCGCTGCGCGTCAGCTTCGCCCAATTCGACGTAAATCAGCCGTCTTACGCCTTCGCTGTGTGCGAACGTGTCGAAATCGGGCAGACCTTGATGAAACGCCCCGGCTGTCGTGATTCCGCAGCGAGCCAGTTCGTGCGCATGCGTATTCCAGTCGCATGGGCCGAGGCCGACATCGGGATTCACCAAGCCCGGTACGCACACGATCTCGTGGCCGGGGAGAATATTCGTGCGCCGCGATGTTTTTGGCGGCAGGATATGTTTTATCCGGGAGCCGTCGATTTCCAGGTCGCCACGTACAAAGCTATACGTCGTCGAATTGAAGTACAGGGTGTCGGTTATGACCCATTGCGTTGCTCTGGAAGACAGTTCATCGAAAATGCGCATTTACCCACCCGTATCCGCTCGTCTAGCCGATTTTTCAGCTAATTTGTCTGGTCGCGCGCCCGATGCGTCTGAGGTCGCAGGGCAACGCGAAGTCCATCGTGCTCTTTAGCGCTGTCGTGGCTCCAGTGGCTCCAGTAAGGGGGCGAGGACTCGGGCCAGCGACTCGCCCACCGTTTTATGTCCCAATGGCGTCAAATGACAGTCGCTTCGAAAACGGAACGATCGTCTGATCTTCGCGGCGTGGGGCCAGAGATCGTCGACCAGGTGATAAACCGGGACATCGCTGGCCGTGGCCAGTTCGTCAAAACGTTTGCGTACATTCGTGTAGCTCGCGGTGCGTTCGACATGCTGATACACGGGTATCACCGCAATCACGACGGGGACGTGCAACTCGGACACCCATTGGGCAAGAATGGCCCGCATGAGGCGCCAGCCGTGGCTATCGGCCGAATCGTATTCGGGAAGCGGCTGATATCGCGTCAGCTTCTGGACGGTGTCCTTGAAACCCGGGCCGAACTTGTTGATTATTTTCCGTGCGTTGGAAAGGAGTTCGCCTTTGCTGTCGGGGATTTCTTCCTCTGATTCATTGGTATATTGAAGCGGAACCGGCACGCCCATCAGGTTTAACCCGCCGCCCGGCGATATCTCGAACCACGGTTTGGGCATGTAGATTGCCTCACCGGCCTCGTCGGCCGATTCCCTATATTTCGCGACGTTGCGCTTGATATTCTCGGCGAGCACGCTGATGACCACCGCGTCGTAGTCGAGCTTATGGGCGTATTGCTGGAAAATCAGATATTGCTGATCGGTGCCACTATTGCTGAGCCCGAAGTTCAGGACTTCCGTGTCTTCGAGCTGCTGTTCGAGGATTTCCGAATAGCGGTGGCCGTTGCTCACGCCGTCGCCTGCAGTGTAGGAATCGCCAAAGACAAGAACGCGGTGTGCCCTGGACTTCGGGGACATCACTTCGCGATTGCACCGAAAGCCTTCCCGGTTGGTCTTCACCCGGTACCCACCGCCTTCATGCGCGATTCTGACGTTCAAACCGGGCACAAACCTGTAGCCCAGGATCTCGTCGTGCTGCATCAGCGGCAAGTACACCGGCCGGATCTCCGTGCGCGCATTCATTGGTTCGCTCCCTCTTTCTCGCGCGGGTGGCATTGCTCAACGCGCGGGCATCCACCGCCTGGGCTTGCCCGGGGTTGCCTGGGTTGCCTGGGTTGCCTGGGTTGCCTGGGTTGCCTCGTTACCCCCGCATACACGCATTGCGCCGCTACGCTTATCTGTGGATTAATTCTGTAGAGCTGCGGCAGGGGGGGATGTGCGGAGACGCACAGTTGAGGCGAGTGTGGGAACTACGCATCAGTTGTGGTACGACTCGAGCACCGTACGACTAAAGCGAGGATAGACAATGAAGTCGACAATCAGGTTGATCGTTTATTGCGGGCTATTCCTCGTCGGTGTCGACAGTGTGTTTGCCGACGACACGTTAAAGAACCGAGGTAACGATCCGTTCTTTCAAATATCGAATGCACTGGCCGAATGCCCGGTACCGCTGGGACCGCTAATTACCGAGCAGCAATGGTTGGGCGAGTCGCACTACCGCGTCGAACGCGGTAACAGTTGCTGGGTCGAGGGGCGCTGTCGCTTGTCGAACTCCTACAACTACGACGCGGAGATTGCCGTGGCAGTGCAACGTCGGCTGACCAGCATCGCGGCGACCACTCATTGGAAAGACCAGACCTCCCTGTGGCTGGTGCTGCAGCGGCGCTTTATCTACCTGCAAGGCTGCGTGTCGCCGGATTTCGACAAGAAGACGTTCTTGTTCGAGCTGGCCAAGACTGCAGATGTCGATCAGGTTGTCGACCAGACCATGGTCGGTGTCACCGATACGAAAAACCCTTACCCCGTTGCCCCCGGCGCCCGGCTGCCGCAGTAGTGGTTCCAGAACGATTGCGCTCGCGGGAAAAAATACTGAGTCACATAGATTTGAGATTTGACACTTTGCGGGGTCGAAGTGCGGGGCGCATAATCGTCACCTCGACGTGCGCGTTGAAGCCGTGGGCAGACTGAGCTCCGCCAAAAAGCAATCGCACGGCCCAACTTGGCATGCCCTGCGAGTTGGCCACGACCGGTGGCCAGAAGAAAGGGTCGCACCACACAACAGGATGCCCGAGCCCGTGTTACAAGACGATATCGCGGCAATCGCTCGGATCGACGCGGTGCCCAGGATTTTGGACGTTGTGTGCCGCACGACCGGCATGGGCTTCGCCGCGGTCGCACGGGTGACCGAAGATCGGTGGATCGCCTGCAGTGTCCTGGATAAAATCAATTTTGGCTTGGCAGCCGGTGGCGAACTCGAAGTCAGTACGACCATTTGCGATGCGATCCGCGACCTCGGCCAGCCCGTGGTCATCGACAACGTCGCCGAGGATCCGGTTTACTGCAACCATCACACCCCAATGATGTATGGCTTTCAAAGCTATATATCGATGCCCATCTTTCGGCGCGACGGCTCATTCTTCGGCACCCTGTGCGCGATCGACCCTCGCCCCAATCGGGTCGATACGCCGGAAACGATCGAAACGTTTCGGCTTTTCGCGGACCTGATCGCTTTCCATCTCGACGCCGCACAAGCTGTCGAGGCGAGCGGGCGCGAGCTTTACGACGCGCGCGAACGCCAGAAGGGGGAGCGGGCGCAACTGGCGAGCAGCGAAGCCGCGCTGCTCGATGAACGTCAAAGTTCGGAGCTACGCGAACAATTCATTGCCGTTCTGGGGCATGACCTGCGCAACCCCCTGTCGTCGATCGCGGCAGGCGTTTCGTTCATCAGCAAGGCGCCGGGGCATCCAAAAGTACCGGCAATGCTGGCGATCATGGAAAAGAGCGTCGCCCGCATGTCAGATTTGATAGCGTATCTGCTGGATCTGGCACGGGGGCGGCTGGGCGATGGGATAGTGCTGGAACGCAATGCAGACCAGCCGATCGGGCCCGAGCTCGAGCATGTGGTCGACGAACTTCGCGCGGCTTGGCCGGCACGCGTGATCGACGCGAAAATAGAGGTGACCGAGCCGGTTTGCTGCGATCGCGCTCGTATCGCGCAACTCTTGTCGAATCTCGTGTCGAACGCCTTGACTCACGGTGCGCAGAATCAGCCTGTTGCCGTTGCCGTCGTGGTGTCCGACGATCGGCGCTTCCTTGAGCTGTCGGTTGAAAACAGCGGCCCCGCCATTCCACGCGATGCGATGGCCAGCCTGTTTCAGCCGTTCTTCCGCTCGGGTGTGCGCAGCAGCCAGCAAGGCCTTGGGTTGGGACTCTACATCGCTGCGGAAATCGCGCGCGCGCATGGCGGCGCGCTCGACGTAACGTCTACTGCAGAACTTACGCGCTTCACGTTCCGCATGCCGTTGGGCTGAGCGTTCGATTCGAAACGACGATCTGATCGACCAACGCGCGCATCTTCAGCGCATGCGCGAATGTCGGTGCGACAGTGGTGTCTTCCTGCACTATCGTCGCCATACCGTGCGCGACGTCATCACGACCGAACAAATCAATGCGTATATCGCTAGCGAGCCGGCCACGATCGCGGCCAAGCCGAACATACCGACGCCGAAAAACTTGACTGCGATCCAACCCAATCCGGCCGCCACCACCATGCGAGCCGTTACGCCGAGGAATGGCCACAGCACATGGCTAGCCCCTTGCGCCGCAAAGGAGATGACAAAGCCAACCGCCAGGAACCCATAGGCCGGGGCTACCACATGCAGGTAAGTGGCCGCGGGCCCCACCACCGAGGGATCGTGGCTGAAGAGGTGCAGCCACAACGAGGGGAAAATCGCAACGATCAAGCCTATGGTTTCCGTAATGCCAACGCCGACCAAGGTGGACACCCACGTGATTTGCCTGGCGCGTGCCACGTGTCCCGCGCCGATGTTGACGCCGACCATGGTGAGGACCGCGGACGACAAGCCGAACAGGATCGGGGTCATGACATAGTCGAAGCGCGATGCGATGCCGTAAGCCGCAAGTGCGCTGGTGCCGAAAAGTCCGGCCGCACCGGTCAGCAGGATCACGGTCAGATTGGTCTGGATGGTATTGAGCGCGGTGGGCAAGCCGACTTTCAAAATATCCGCGAAAAGCCTGCGCTCCAGCGGGGCCCACTTCAACTTCAGCCCAGAGCGGCCCGTAGCCATGTAGGCCAGTAGCGCCAGCATCGCGAAACCGTAATAGATCGCGAATGCGAACCCGGCTCCGGCTATTCCCATACGCGGGATCGGGCCGAAACCGAAAATCAGCGCCGGCGATGCGGGGATCATCACGAGCGCGCCGATCAGCGTTACCGTGGCGGGCACCTTCACATTGCCCGATCCGCGCATTGCCGCCGCGAGCAGGTTGACCACCCACACCGCAATCGAGGCCGCGAACAGGTTGTCCGAATACGTGAGCGCCGCGGCAAGTGCGCCGCTCCTGCCGCCGAGCAGGTGATACATCGCGGGACCAGCCCAGATCACGCCTACCGTGAACACCGCCCCGACGACGACCGCGAGCACGATAGCGTGCAAGACCAGCGCATCGGCGTCGTCCTTCTGACCACGCCCCACAGCCCGCGCGACGGCCGAGGCCACCCCGCTGCCCAGGCCGCCTCCGGACATGGTCATCATCAACATGAACACGGGAAAGACCAGTGCGATGCCGGCGAGCGCTTGCGTACCGAGGAAGCCGACATAGAACGCTTCGACTATGTTGACCGCGGTTTGCGCCAGCAATACGGTCAACGTTGGCAAGGCCAACTTGAGCAGCGTCGGCACGATCGGGCCTTCGAGCATCGCCTGGCGCATCGCCGATTTACGCTCGACGCTGGATGGCTTGTCGATGGAAGAGGGCGTCGCGAGGCTGGGCGTCTCCTCGATCGCGGTAGGTTGGGCGGCAGTCGCCAATTCGGTCATGCGTGATTCCATTAAAGTATGATCGTAATTCTATATTGCAGTATGATCATAATCTAATTCGTGCCGGCCGGTCGCCATATTTTGTTCTGTAGAATGAAATTCACCTCTGCGGTGGGCTGTTTAACGGGGGGCGAGCGGCGGGCTGCCGGGCTGGCGCCGTGCTGGAATCGTGTACAGCCAGAGGGTGTTTGGCGCGACCAATATTTTCGAAGTAAGGGACTAGAGCATGCGTTACGAAAAGGGCCATAACGACACCACGCGTCAACGCATCATCGAGGGAGCTGCGCGGCGTTTTCGCGAGCAAGGTGTCGCGGCTGCGGGGGTGGCAGCGGTCATGTCCGATGCGGGTCTGACCAATGGCGCCTTCTACACGCACTTCGAATCCAAGGAAGATTTGTTCTGCAACGTCTTGCAGACCTTGCTGGAAAGGCGCGTCGAATTGCTGCAGGCATCGATCGATAAGGGCGGATTGGAAGGGGCCGTTGGAATTTACCTGAGTGCGCGTCATCGAGATACGCCGGGCAAGGGCTGTGCGACCGCGGCACTCGCGGCTGAGGTTGCGCGCCACCCGAAGCCTACGCGCGAGATTTTCACCGCCAGAATAGTCGCGATTATCGACTTGATGGCGGCGCAATTACCGCCCAACTCGACGCGATCGCAGCGCAGCGACGCGATCGCGTTATATGGAATGATGATCGGAACGCTACAGCTCGCGCGCGCCGTGAGCGACCGGCAATTTTCCGACGAGATTCTCGAAAGTGGTATCCAGGCCGCTCTTGCTTTGATCGCGCGCGATGCTTAGCAAGACGGGGCCCGCCGCTATTTATCTCCCAAGGCGCGCGTCTTCGTCGATTTTTTGGCGGAACATCTGTTTCCCAAGGACGTGCCCAACGCCAACAAAAGCGACCCGCCATCCGGGTCGGCCGGCTTAGCAAAGCCCGAAAAATAACGTACACGCCAGTCAACGCTCACTCAGAACCATCATAAAAGCGTCCCGGGCGTTAAATATTGTTCGCGCTTTGCCGTAAACAAGATTGGGGTCTCGTTACGCGGCTCATTCGAAGTGCACCCACTCATAGCCGCTGTCCGCATGCCGGATGGATAGGCATAAAAGCGCCGTTTGCGTTTCGCGGACGGTGCCACACGACTGATCAAGAAAAAAGGGCTTCACAATGCTGGGTAACTTGAGAATCAGGACGCGATTGCAAGCGTGCTTCGGGCTGGTGATCGTCTTGTCGCTGCTGACCACGGGCCTGGCGCTCTGGCGCCTGCATTCGGTCGCGACCGCTACCGACACTATGATGCATGAGCCGTTGAACAAGGAGCGCTTGATCGCCGAGTTTGCGAGCAACACTGCGGTCGGCGTGCGGCGTACCGCGGCGATCATCAAAAGCAGCGATCCGGCCGTCGAAGCGTATTTCGGCGACGAACAAAAGCTCTCCAGCAAGCGTACTAACGAGATCCTGGATCGATTGAACGCGACCTTGCAGTCGCCGGATGAAAAAGCGCTGCTGGAAAAGGTCAACGGCAACCGCGTGGAATTCATCGCGGCACGTACGGCGGTGTTGAACGCCAAGAAAAACGGCCTATCGGCGGAGGCGAACCAACAGTTCGACCAGCGCTTCGTGCCTTCCACGAAGGCTATGCAGGATAGCGTGCAGCAACTGCTCGATTTCCAGGAAAAGCAGATCGACGACACCGCAAAAGGCATAGACGACATTTACGAGACGAGCCGCATGCTGCTGCTCGCCTTGGCGGGCGCGGCATTGGTGTGCGGCGTCGCGTGCGCGGCACTGCTCTCGAACAGCATTACCCGGCCTCTACATAAAGCGGTTGATCTGGCACACAGCATCGCCCAAGGCGATTTGACCGTCAGCGCCGCGTCACGGGCCAAGGATGAAATCGGCGACCTGTCGCGCGCGCTCGACGAGATGCGTATGAGCTTGACGACGACCTTGGAGCAGGTGCGCGTCGGGATAGGCGCGATCACCACGGCGTCGGGCGAAATCGCCGACGGCAATGCCGATTTGTCGTCGCGCACCGAGGCGCAGGCGGGCTCGCTGGAGGAAACGGCGAGCTCGATGGAAGAACTGACCCAAACCGTCAAACAGAATGCGGAAAACGCACGCCAGGCCAACGAACTGGTGATCACGGCCTCGCAGCGCGCGGCGCAAGGCGGGCAGGTGGTGAATCAGGTGATGGAGATGATGGGCTCGATCAACGCAAGCTCGAGCAAGATCGTCGATATCATCGGTGTCATCGACGGCATTGCGTTACAGACCAATATCCTGGCGCTGAATGCGGCGGTGGAGGCAGCTCGCGCCGGCGAACAGGGGCGTGGCTTTGCGGTCGTCGCGGCCGAGGTCCGCAGCTTGGCGCAACGCTCGGCCAGTGCGGCCAAGGAAATCAAGACGCTGATTGGCGATTCGGTGGAAAAAGTCGAAGCGGGCGGCAAGCTCGTGGATCAAGCGGGTGCGGCGATGACGCAGATGGTCGACTCGGTGCAGCGCGTAACCGGCATCATGAGCGAAATCGTGTCCGCTAGCGACGAACAAAGTGTCGGGATCGAAGAGGTCAACCGCGCCGTCATGCAGATGGACGGGATCACGCAGCAAAATGCGGCGCTGGTCGAGCAGGCGGCCGCGGCAGCGGAGAGTATGCGCGATCAGACGTCCCATCTGAGTCAGGCGATCAGCGTGTTCAAGATGGACAGGCAAACCCAGGCGTCTTCGATGGCGAGGACTTCCTTGGTTGCCAGGGAGCCGTCGCTTGTAAAGGCGCCCGCAATACGGGCAAGCTCGGACACTGGCCGGACGGTAAGCCCGAGCGCCAGCCGGAGCAAAGCCACAGCCCCGGCTAAGCGCATCACCCGCAGCGTAGCGACGCCGCCCAAGTCGGCCCCACGAGTAGCGCCGCGACCCGTCGCCGTCGCAGCAGGGGACGACGACTGGGAGCAGTTCTAAATCGGAGTCCAAATCGGAGCCTGAGGCTGCGCGACGCGATGTCGACGAGACGATCGCGTGGCCTGGCATGAACCGATCCAGCGTGAACCGATCTCGTTGAGCGGATGCAGCCTCAAAGCAATATATTGAGGCGCCTGCAGCGGAAAAAGCATGTCTACTATGTATAATAAACATGCTTATTATATTCCGAGCCCCCCCGATTCATGTCTGCCGAAGTTAACTCCGAACCTAGCTCAAAGGTCAGCTCAACAAGCGCCGCCGCTCCAATCAATCGGCCCATGCTCACGATCGCGATCATGCTGGCGACGGTCATCCAGACGCTCGACAGCACCATCGCCAACGTCGCACTGCCGCACATGCAAGGCAGCTTGTCGGCGTCGCAGGACGAGATCACGTGGGTATTGACGTCGTACATCATCGCCGCAGCCATCGCGACGCCGCTGACCGGATGGCTCTCCGAGCGGCTCAGCGTCAAACGCTTGCTGGTGATCTCGATTGCCGGATTCACAGTGGCATCGGCGTTCTGCGGACTCTCCGAGACATTGGCGCAGATCGTGGGCTCCCGGCTGCTGCAAGGCATTTTCGGCGCGTCGCTCGTGCCCTTGTCCCAATCGATCCTGCTCGACATCAATCCGCGCGAGAAGCAGGGGCAAGCCATGGCCGTGTGGGGCATGGGCGTGATGGTCGGTCCCATACTCGGGCCCACGCTGGGCGGCTGGCTGACAGATAGCTATAACTGGCGGTGGGTATTTTTCATCAACGTGCCGATCGGTGCCATCGCACTGTTTGGCGTGTTCACATTTCTACCCGCGAAGGCCGCCAAACTCGGCGCGAAGTTCGACCTGTTCGGGTTTGTCACGCTGGGTCTGGCGATCGGGGCGTTCCAGGCCCTGCTCGATCGCGGCGAGCAATTGGATTGGTTCGGCTCGATCGAAATTCGCATCGAAGCCTTGCTGGCCGCCATCAGCTTTGCCTTCTTCCTGGTGCATACGGCCACGGCGGGCGCCCGCTCGTTCTTCAAATACGAGTTGCTCAAGGATCCGAATTTCGCCACCGGCGTGTGTTTTATTTTCGTGATCGGCGCGGTGATGTACGCCACCCGCGCGCTGTTGCCACCGATGCTGCAGAACCTGATGGGCTATCCGGTCGCCACGACCGGCCTGGTCACCGCGCCCAGCGGGGTGGGAACCATGGTCGCGATGCTGTTTGCCGGGCGCATGCTCAAGTACACCGACGCTCGGCTGATGCTGGTGTCCGGCTTCCTCATTTCCGCATTCTCGCTGTGGCAGATGATGCAGTACACGATCGTACTGTCGCCGGCCGACATCGTATGGCCCGGCGTGATCCAGGGCTTTGGGCTAGGGCTCGTGTTCGTGCCGCTGAGCGCCTTGTCATTTTCAACGCTCAAGCCCACGTTGCGTGCAGACGGCACTGCTATCTATAGCCTGCTGCGCAATCTGGGCAGCAGCATGGGAATTTCGATCGTGCAGACGTATTTCACGCGCGGCACGCAGGTGGCGCACGCCGATCTCGCGGCCAACGTGAACGTGTTCAATCCGGTGGTGCAGCCGCTGTTGGACAATGGTTCCAACTATGCCCTCGCCGTACTGGATCAGTCGATTACGCAGCAGGCTTCGATGATCTCCTATCTGAACGACTTCAAACTGATGTTCGTCGGGACGCTGCTGGTCATTCCGCTCGTGTTGCTGATCCGGCCGCCCAAGCATGTGCCGACCGACACGGTGGCCCATGCGGCAATGGATTGAGCCGAGCTGATTACGCTCAAGCCGCGCACGCGTCGGGGACTCCGTAAGTGTTCGTTACGTGATAAAAAAGAAAACGCGGGGAAAACGCGAGAGATGACGCGCGAGTGCACGAGATCGTCGGCGACATTGCATACCTGGCGCGATCGAGCACCGCTAACGTGCTCGACGCGTCTGATTTCCCCACATGCTAAACAAATGACTTGACGGGTAATTTTGAGCCAAATATTCTGAATTCAGAATGTTATTATGCACCAAGAGATTTTCCACCAGCGTCCCGCAGGGGCGCGATCAAGGTAATACGATGCACTCAAAATCGGATATCCGTAACGCGTCAGCTTCCCTGAAAGACGCGCTGGCGTCGCGAGGCCAACTTTCCTGCATCTGGTTTTCGCTCGGCAGCCCTGCACTGGTTGAAATAGCGTTGCATAGCCACCCGGACGTCGTCGTCATCGATCGTCAGCACGGCCTGTGGGAGCGCTCGACGCTCGAATCGGTGATTGGGGTAGCCCGCCATCAGGTGCCGGTCATCGTACGTTGCGTGGACAATTCCGCGCAATCGATCTCGGAGGCGCTCGACGCGGGCGCCGCATCGGTGCTGATTCCGCTGGTCGAAAGCGCGGAGCAGGCGTCGAACGCGGTGTCGTCTGGCCGCTATCCGCCGGTGGGTACACGTTCGGGCGGGGGCGTGCGGCCCTTGCTCGGCGGTTTCGAGTCGATGAAAAACGACGCCGAGCGCATCGCGGTCGGCGTCATGATCGAAACGGTGGCCGGCGTGGAACACGTCGAATCGATCGCGGCCACCCCGGGCCTCGATTACCTATTCATCGGCACTGGCGACCTGGCCTTGTCTCGCGGCGACGCTGCGGCCCAGCAACTCGGGCTCGACTGCGCACGCGTGCTTGCCGCCGCGCACGCACAGGGTTTGCCGTGCGGTATCTTCACTGTCAGCGCAGCCGACGCCGTGCAGCAACTGGCCAATGGGTTCGACATGGTGGTCTGCGCCAACGACATCGAGACCGCCCGATCGGGTTTCGAAGCGGCCAACACCGCATTGCGCGAGCGCGTGCGTACGGCTCCTAAATCCCTCTGACACGGCGGGGCGCGACGTGAGTTCTGCCACTTTTGTAGATGAGTTGATCGAGGCGCTGGGCGCCGATAGCGTCATTGCCGGCAAAGATATCGGCACGCGGCGCGTGTGTGACTGGAGCGGTACGCCGGGCGCGCAGCCCATCGCGATACTGCGCCCGCGCAACACCGAAGAAGTCTCGCGTGCATTGGCGTTCTGCCACGCGCACGGCCAGCCGGTCGTCACGCAGGGCGGCCTGACTGGCCTGGCCGGCGGCGCAAACCTGCGCGGCGGCGAAGTGGCGTTGAGCCTGGAGCGCATGACCGCGATCGAGGAAATCGACGCCGTGTCCGGCACGCTCACAGTGCAGGCGGGCGCCTTGCTGCAAGTGATACAGGAAGCGGCCGATGCGGCCGGGCTGATGTTCCCGCTCGATCTCGGCGCACGCGGCAGTTGCACCATAGGCGGAAACCTCGCGACTAACGCGGGCGGCAACCGCGTGATCAAGTACGGCATGGCGCGCGAACAGGTGCTGGGCATCGAAGCGGTGCTGGCCAACGGCACGGTCATCGGCGATCTGCACAAGATGATCAAGAACAACAGCGGCTACGACTTGAAGGACTTGCTGATCGGCAGCGAAGGCACGTTGGCCGTGATCACGCGCGCCGTGTTGCGCCTGGCGCCGAGGCCGGCCGCCGTCTCCACGGCGTGGTGCGGCCTGCCCGATTTCGCGGCGGTCACGCGGCTGCTCAATACGGCGCAGGCGCAGTTAAGCGGCGGCGTGTCGGCGTTCGAAGTGATGTGGCCCAGCTACTACGACTACGTGCTCCAAAATTGCGGCGGCCTGCGCGCGCCGCTCGAATCGCAGCATGGCTACTATGTGCTGCTCGAAAGCGTCGGCTCGAACGCGCAACGGCAGGCCGAAGAGTTCGAGACGATGCTGGGCGAAATGCTGGAAGCCGGTGTCGTCGAAAATGCGGCGCTGGCGAGTTCCGAGTCCGATGCGCGGGCGTTCTGGGCGGTGCGCGATGCGCCGTCCGAGTTTCCGCTGCTGATGCCCGAGCTGATCGGCTTTGACATCAGCTTTCCGATTGCCGACATCGGCCTGGTGGCACACCAGTGCGAAACGATGTTGCGCGAACGTTGGCCGACTTGCGTGGCGCTGGTCTACGGACATTTGGGTGATGGCAACCTGCACGTGATCGTACATGTGGAAGATGCACCGCCGGGCACCGTCGAGGCGGTCGACGACGCCGTCTACGAACTCACGCGTCAGTGGCACGGCGCGGTGTCGGCCGAGCACGGGATCGGCGCGAAAAAGCGCGCCTATCTTGGCCACACGCGCGACGCCGGTGCGCTCGGTGCGATGCGCGCGATCAAGCACGCGCTCGATCCGAACAATCTTTTGAATCCGGGCAAGATTTTTGAGGACAGAGGTGCTGCATGAATGAGCCATCTACCGTTCAATCCAAGGTTCAAGCCGCCGCGCATCCGGACAATGAGCCGGACAATGAGCGGGAATCAACGAGCCCGAATCAATGAACCCGCGTAGGAGTGAGTGATGTTGCGGCTGATCGTTACCGTCCTGTCGCGGCGCCTGGTGTCCGCGATCCCGACTTTGCTGATGTTGTCGCTGGTGGTATTCGTCGTGTTGCGGCTGATCCCCGCCGATCCGCTCGCGATGATGTTGCCGCCGAACGCCACCCCGGCCGATGCCGCCGTGCTGCGCCATCAGCTTGGCTTCGACCGTCCGATCCTTACCCAATTCGGCATCTGGCTGCTTAACGCGTTGCATGGCGACCTCGGTATGTCGATCGGTTTCCAGCAACCGGTGACCGCCCTCATTGCCTCGACCTTGCCAGCCACGCTCGAACTGTGCCTGACCGCGTTGGTCGTCTCGCTGCTGATCAGCGTGCCGGGCGGCGTGCTCGCTTACGCCGTGACCGATCGCCGCGGCGAGTTCCCGGTCGGACTGACCGTCGTGCTGATGCAGTCGGTGCCGTCGTTTCTGTGGGCCTTGTTGCTGATTGCCGTGCTCGGTGTGTATCTGCCGATTCTGCCGTTTGCGGGACGGGTTGGCGACGGGGTACCGATGCCGCATCTGACCGGCTTCCTGCTGATCGATTTTCTTCTAAAGGGCGAGTGGGGCAACTGGCTCGGCGCCGTGCGCCACTTGGTATTGCCCTCGCTTGCGCTGGCCTTCGGTTTCGCGCCATTGGTGATACGCGTGCTGCGCTCCAGCCTGCTCGACCAGCGAGGCGAGGCTTATGTCGCGGTGGCGCGGTTGCGTGGGGTGTCGGAGTCGCGCATCCTGTGGCGTCATATGTTGAAGAACGCGGCACTGCCCGCGCTGACGATGATAGGCGTGCAGTTCGGTTTTCTGCTGGGCGGCGCACTGTTGGTCGAGATGATCTTTTCGTTCCCGGGTGTCGGCAACCTGATGATCCAGGCGGTGCGCAATAACGACCTGGTCTTGATCCAGGGGATTGCGATCGTGTTTTGCGTGCTGATGCTGCTGATCAACGCAATCGTCGATACCTTGTATGTCATCCTGAATCCGCGCTTACGCAAACCATCGTGAAGCACCCCCCGGAACCCGATATGGTCGATAAATCCAGTTCTTTACCGGCTTCTTTACCTACGTTGGCGAGTGCGGCAAACGCGCCAGCCGGCGCTCTCGTGCGGCCGGCACCCAAGCGCGGCCGGCGTTTGCGTTCGGTGAACCTATGGCTCGGTGCTGCAATCGTGCTGGGCGTGGCGCTATGTGCGATCTTTGCGCCGTGGCTTGCGCCTCACGACCCGCTTGATCAGGATCTGTTGCACATGCTTTCGCCGCCCGCGTGGATGGCCGGCGGCGACCTCGCGTTTCCGCTGGGCACCGACAGCTTGGGGCGCGACGTGCTGTCGCGGCTTTTATACGGCAGCCGGATCGCACTGACCGTTGCGGTGATTGCGGCCTTCGGCGCCGGCGTGTTCGGCAGCCTGCTTGCGATCATTGCCGGGTATTTCGGTGGCTGGGTGGATCGCGCGATCAGCTATCTGGTCGATCTGTGGATGTCGTTTCCGCCCGTGGTGCTCTCGCTCGTGCTGATGGTCAGCTTGGGCGTGGGCATCGAAAACGTGATCCTTTCGATTGTGCTGGTGGACTGGACTCGCTTTTGCCGCGTGGTGCGCGCCGAAGTGATGGTGGTGCGCCAGCGCGATTATGTACTGGCCGCGCAACTGATGAATTTCAGTCATCTGCGCATCATGTTGCGCGAGATTCTGCCCGCTGCGCTGCCGCTCATGATTACGCTGTTTTCGCTGGAAATGGGCGTCGCAATCACGGTCGAGGCGCTCTTGAGCTTTATCGGCCTGAGCGTGCCCGCCAATGTCACGGCATGGGGCGTGATGATCGCCGACGCGCGCATCTCCATGCACGAATCGATGACCGGACTGTTGTTTCCGGTGCTGGCGATTGTCATCACCGTGCTCGGTTGTAACCTGCTCGGCGATGGCTTGCGCGTCGCGTTGGATCCACGCATGCGGACCAAGGGGAACTGATGATGCTGACTGAGTTTGCGTCAAATACGGTGCAGCCCAATGAGTTGCAGCCAGTCGGGTTGGCGTCGATCGGGGCACAGCCGGTCGGGTTGCAGTCGACGCCTGATAGCGAATCCGTCCTCTCGCTCCAAGGCGTTACATTGACGGCCCATCTGGGTGCCCAGCCGGTCAGCGCGCTGCGCGACCTCAATTTCAGCCTGGCCCGGGGACGTGTACTGGGCGTGGTTGGCGAGTCGGGCGCGGGCAAAAGCATGCTGGCGCGCTTGATCTCCGGGCTGCTGCCGCCCGGTTTCGACGTGAGCAGCGGCGCGATGCGTTTTGTCGGCCGCGATCTCTTGGCGATGTCGACGCGTCAGCGCCGTGAGCTGCTGGGCCGACAGATCGCGTTCATCCCACAAGAGCCACTGACGGCGCTGAACCCGCTGTGGACCATCGCCGATACGTTCAACGAGCACCTCACGCGTCTGGGCGTGCCGGCATCGCAGCGCTTCGACACCGCACTGCGCTTTCTCGAATCGGTGCAACTGGCGACCCCAGCCCAGATGCTGCGGCGCTACCCGCATCAGCTTTCGGGCGGGCAGTGCCAGCGCGTGTTGATCGCCATGGCGTTCGCGAGCGAGCCTGCGCTGCTGATCGCCGACGAGCCGACCACCGCGCTCGATGTCGTCACCCAGACGCGCGTGATGAGCATGCTTGCCGAGCAACAACGCCAGCACGCCACGGCCGTGGTGCTGATTACGCACGATTTGCGGCTCGCCGCGCACGTGTGTGATGACGTCGCCGTCATGTATGCCGGCGATCTGGTCGAATACGGACCGGCGCGCGATGTGCTCGACAGGCCACGGCATCCGTACACGCGTGCACTGAAATACGCCACGCCCGATTTGACCGGTCCACGCAGGCGTCTGCCGGTGCTCAAGCAGCAAATGCCGGGGCTCTCGGCGCTCGCGGACCTGCCTGGATGCCGCTTTGCGCCGCGTTGCCCCAGCGCCGACGCGGCCTGCAGCCACGCGTTGCAGCACCGTGTCGCGCCGAACGGGCATCGCGTGTCGTGTAGTGCTGCATGCGAGCACGGCGCCGATACCGCCGAACTGCAGATTGCGTTACCGCCGCCAACGCCGGTCGTCGATGCCGACCCGGTGGCCGAGCTGCGCGAGGCGTCGCTGACCTACTACACGCGTACCGGTCTTTTCGGCCAACACAAAACCGGCTTCGACGCGGTCAAGCCCTTTTCGTTGAAAGTCTACCCTGGCGAATTTGTCGGCATCGTCGGCGAAAGCGGCAGCGGCAAGACCTCCGTGGCTCGCCTGCTGATGGGCATCGAGCAGCCCACCGAAGGTCGTGTGTTGATCGCCGGCGCCGATGTGACGCACGGTACTGCGAAGCAGGTGCGGCGCGCGCGCGAACAGGTGCAGATCATTTTCCAGGATCCGCAATCGGCGCTCAATCCGCGTCGTTCGGTCGAGCGGCTGCTCACGCAGGCGCTGGAAGCCGCGGGATTGCCCGCGGTCGATGCCGCCGAGCGGCGCAAGCGTGCGCTGGCCTTGCAAAGCGACGTCGGTTTGCCGGCCGACTGCCTCACGCGTTTTCCGACCCAACTCTCGGGCGGCCAGAAGCAGCGCGTCAACATCGGCCGAGCGCTGTGCGCGGCGCCCGCGTTGATTGTCGCCGACGAGATCGTGTCGGGCCTGGACGTATCGGTGCAAGCGCAGATCTTGAACCTGCTGCTCGAACTGGGCCGGGAACACCAGATCGCACTGCTGCTGATTTCGCACGATCTTTCGGTGGTGCGTTACCTGTGCAGCCGCGTATTGGTCATGCGCCGCGGCGAAGTGGTGGAGCAGGGGCCGACCGAAGAGGTTTTTTCCAATCCGAAGCATCCCTACACACGCACCTTGATCGAGGCCGTGCCCAGCGACGATGCGCGCGTACCGTGGCCGCCGGTGGCTGCCGGGGAAGCACGAGCGGCATAATGCGCTATGCTCGCAGGTGCGCCTGTAGCCTTGGCATCCTTGAACGTAGCCTCGAAGTCCAGCGGTGGCGCTTGCGCGCGAATGGCGTCGCCAGGCGCCGGGCGCGCGATGGGTGCGCCCGCAGCTAGTACAATCGTAGCTCTACGTACGGTGATGCTGTCTCGCGCCTCGGCTGTGACCTCAATTAAATACAAGATGGAGAAGACTATGACAACCGCCGAAACGACGGTTATCAAGCAGCCGCGGCGTACAGCGCTGCGCCCGACCACGCTGATGGAGTCGGTGTACCAGGAAATTCTCGGGCGTTTGCAGCGCGGCCAGATCAGTCACCAGGACCGCGTGCTCGACTACGAGATCGCGCGCGAATTCGAGTGCACGCGCATGCCGGTGCGCCAGGCGCTGCTGCGTTTGGTCAACGAGGGCTATCTGGTCGGCACCACGCGCGGTTTCGTCACGCCCGCGCTGACGGCGCAGGACGTACGTGAAATTTTCGATGTGCGCCGCTTGCTTGAACCGAGCGCGGCGGCGGCCACTGTGGCTGTGCTGAGCGACGAGCAATTGGCGGGGCTGAGCGCCGCCTATCGCAAATGCCGGCGTGCTCTTGAGAAGCACGATATCGTGCTGATGGCCGAGGCGAACGTCGAGTTTCGCGGCATTTGGCTTGAAACCGTGCAGAACTCGCGGCTCAAGGGCACCATCCTGCGCTTTGCCGATCACACGCGCCAGGTCAGGCATGAAACGATGAGCAAGCGCGGGACCATGGAAATCATCGCGGATGGCATGCAGATGCTGTTGAAGGGCTTTGTCGAGCGCGATCCGGTAGCAGTGCGCACGGCGACCCAGGCTTTTCTCGACGACGCCGAGCAACAATACTTCCTGGAAGGCGGCGACGCGCAAGCGTAGTCCAATGTGAATGGAACGCACGGGCATGAATCAGACGGGTATGGATCGCACGGGCCTGCATCACAGCGACACGAGTCACCGGGAAATGCGTCACACGTATGCCGGTGTCTCGATTGCCGCCGCCGTCGAGGTTCCGTACCAACGGCATGCCCGGACCAGCACGGCCGAACTATTGGCACAGGCGACCGCGTTGGCGCTGGCGCAGGCAGGCATCGAGGCGCGTGAAGTCGACGGCCTCGGTGTGGCTTCGTTCACCTTGTCGCCTGATCACGCCATCGATTTCGCGTGGCGCGCGGGGCTGACCGTGCGCTGGTGCATGGACGATTGCCACGGCGGCGCCAGTGGCATCAATCTGTTGCAGCATGCGGCGCGTGCAATCCAAACGGGCGACGCGACGACGATCGTGCTGGTCAGCGGCGACCATTTCGAGCCGGCCGATTTCACGACGCTGGTCGAAAACTACAACGTGAACACGCGCACCTTGTTGCGCCCGTTGCGCACGGGTGGACCGAACCCACTCTTCGCGATGCTGACGCAACGGCAGATGGCGGCGGCGCGGCTCGAACGCGCCGACTACGCGGCGCTGTGCATTGCGCAGCGCGAGTGGGCATCGCTCAATGCGCAGGCGGTTTATCGCGAGCCGCTGACACTGCAGGCGTATCTCGACTCGCCGCCGGTCGCCGATCCACTTTGCCGCTTCGATTGCGTGCCGGTGGTGTCGGGGGCGAATGCGCTGGTGCTGACTTTGACGCAGCGACGCTCGACGGGCGCGGCGCCCGTCATGATCCGCGCGCTGCGCGCTTCGTACAATTTCGATCATCAGCATGGCGACGGGCTCGTCACCGGCATTCGTTCTGTGCGCGATCAGTTGTGGCAGGACTCGGGCCTGTCGCCCGCAGATATGGATGTGGTCAGCGTGTACGACGACTACCCTGCGATGGTGCTGGCTCAACTCGAAGATTTGGGCTTTGCCGGCGACGGTGATCTGCGTGCATTGATACATGAGCGGATCAAGACGCGGCAACTGCCGGTCAACACGTCGGGTGGGCAATTATCGGCGGGGCAGGCGGGGGCGGCGGCCGGCATGCATGGTCTGGTTGAAGCGGTGACGCAACTGCGTCACGAGGCCGGTGCGCGGCAGGTGCCACACGCACGATTTGCCGCGGTGACCGGATATGGCATGGTTCAGTATCGCTATGGCATGTGTGCGAACGCCGTTGTGTTGGAACGGGGAGAGGTCGTATGACGGCGCGTGCGTTGATGGTGTTTGCATGCGGGGCATGCGGCGCGGTCGAATTTCCGCGGCGCTTGCTGTGTCCGCAATGCGGTTCGGCGCAGCAGCATGAAGTCGCGGCCGGCGCAGGCACGATCGAGGAAACGACTGTGGTGCGTCATCGTGCGGGCGCTCATGGCGAAGCGCCGGTTCTTCTTGCGACTGTACGCACGCACGCCGGCCCGCGTGTCATAGCGCGGCTTGGTGGCGCGTTGCTTCGCGGCGCGCAGGTGTCGTTGCAGCAGCAGGCCGACGACGCCATCATTGCCGAGGCGCTGCCGCCCGGTTGAAACCTCTATCTCAACTCGTCGTTGCCGCGGTGCGCTTCTTGAACGCGCGCAAGTCGAAGCACAATGGCGCATTCAGCGGATCCGCACCGAATGCCGCGAGCTGAGTCTTCTGCACCTTGTTAGTCGACGTGGTCGGCAACGAATCCACGAATGCGATATAGCCGGGCGCCTTGAAATACGAAAGTCGATCCAGACACCATTGCTGTAAAGCGCGCGCCGTGGCTTCGTCAGTGGCATGGCCAGGCGCGACGATGACGCAAGCCATGACTTCTTCGTCACGCAGTTCATCGGGCGCGGCGATAACCGCAGTCTGACGGACCGCATCGTGATCGAGCAGACACGCTTCCACTTCCAACGCCGCGATGTTTTCTCCCGAGCGTCGGATGATGTTCTTCTGTCGATCGACAAAATGCAGGCTGCCATCCTCGCCGCGGCGCACGACGTCGCCCGTATGAAACCAGCCGCCTTGCCACGCCGCTTCGGTCGTGGCTTCGTCTTTCAGATAGCCACGGAAAAAGCCGCGGCGCGGCTCGTCGCCGGTGCGCCTGACCAGCAGATGCCCGGGTGCGCCATCGGCGACATCGTTATCGTCCTGATCCACCAGGCGCACGGCCATGCCTGCGCGCGGTTTGCCGAAGCAACGGGTGCCGACATGGCGCGGCTCGCGGCTTGACGAGATTACGATCGCCCCTCCGGTTTCAGTCATGGCCCAGCCTTCGATCAACGGGAAACCGAAGCGCGTCTCGAACATGGGCTGATGACGTGGATCGACGTTGGCCCCGTAGCCGAATCGAACCGAATGACGTTGTGCTGCTGCCGCGCTGGCCGGATCGGTCAGGCCAAGCAGGATGGCGGGCATGACGCCGAGATAGTGGACGATGGTTGCGCCGCTATCGGCGACGTCCTGCCACCAACTGCGCGGATGGAAACGATCGAGCTGGATGACGCAGCCGCCGGACAGCACCATCGCCATCGTCGAACATGCGAGCGCGTTCATGTGAAACAGCGGGAGCGGGGTGATCAACCGTTCCATGCCAGGGCGCACTTCGCACAGACCACCTTCGGAAATGTACAGCTCGCCGATCGACAGGAAATAGCGGTTATCGAGGATGCAGCCTTTGGGCTTTCCTGTGGTGCCTGAGGTATAAAGGATCGCGCACTCGTCGTCGCGGGTAGCGATGCGTTTGACATAGGCGCCGGTCGTGGACGTGGCACCCGCAGCCGCCGGTGCCCGAGGTAGATCCTCTTGCTTGGCATCGACGATAGCAAAGTCTTCGCCGAGCGCGGCACGCAACAACGGCAACGTCGTATCGACGCCCACGGCCATGACCGCTTCGCTATGCTGTACTGCGAACGCGATCTCGTGAGCGCGCGATTCGCTGTTCATCGGTACGATGCTGACGCCAAGTGCATTAAGCGCGAAAAAATGCACGAAAAAGTCGGGACGATTTTCGAGCAGCAAGGCGATGCGCATGCCGGCCCGGTAACCGGCTGCCGCATACCGCTCACGCTGCGCCTCGATGGCCGCGAGCATGTCCGTGTAACTTAGCGTCAGCGCGGCGCAGGTGCCGTTCAATTCGCTCGCATAGTGCTTGCGCGCGGAAGCGGGGACATGCAGAAACGGCGCTTCGGCATAGCGTCGCGCACTGTGCACGAACGCGTCGTAAGGGGAATTCGAATCGTAAGATGGGGTCATTGAAAACTTGGGCTAGTGTGTAGAAATCGCGGTGGCCCGCATCTTGTCAGCGGTAAATACAGCGGGTCAAACGATCAACCCACGCTCAGGAACGCACCTTCCCGATACGAGAGCGCCGCGCCCGATTCGCCCAGCGTAACCGCGACGACATTGCCGATCGCGATCATATGGGTTGCATAAGCGACGGATTCCCGAGCCACGACGCATTCGAACGTAACCAGTGCGTCGGAGAGCACCGGCGCACCTTGCGCCCCGTCATTCCAGGCACCGTGCGCGAACCGTGCGCTGCTCGGCGTATTCGTCATACCGCCGAACACGCGGGCGAGTTCCACATGGCGCTCGCCCAGCACATTCACCGAGAACGCCCGACCCGGACGCAATACGCGCCCGACCGAGCCCTGCAGGTTCAGACAGACTATCAGCGTGGGCGGCGTGGCGCTGAGCGAGCACACGGCCGAGGCCGCCGCGCCGAGCCGCACGCCGTTATCGTCGACCACGGCGATCGCCGCGACGCCGCCGACCAAGCGCCGCATGCCGTGTTTGAACGCATTCTCTGCAGCCAGCGAGTCGTGCTCCCTCAGTGCTGCTTTGATCTCGACCCCGGCCTCGACCTCAGCCTCGGCCTCGGCCTCGCGCAGTTGTGTCGTCATGGCGCGTCGTCCGTATCAGCACGCAAACCGGCTTCACGCATCAACGGAATGACCTTCTCGCAGAAGAACGGCAATTCGTCGACATAGTTCACGAACGAGAGCGCCGCGCCGCCAAAGCCGATTTCCTGCATCTTCAGCATCTGGTCGACGATATGCGTGGGCGTGCCCACCAGCGGAAAACTCCCGGTGCCGGCGGCGAAGCGTTGCCGATATTCGATGAATGCCCGGTCTTCGTGGCTCTTGCTGAAGCCCTTCTTTTGCTTCATGTGGTAATCGAGCGCCGCTTCGTCCGTGAATTCGATCGAGTAGCGATCGTAGTAGCGCTTGGCTTCTTCTTCGGTTTCACGACACACCACGTGGGCCACGGTATAGACGCCGATATCGCGTCCGACCGCGCTGCCACGCTGCCGAACATCGGTGACGTGCTGGCGCCCCACTTCGAGATCGGTGAACGTGGTGAACAAGTAGTCGCAATGACTCGCAGCGAAGTCGCGCCCCGGTGGGCCGAATGCCGCATTCATCGTGACCGGCCTGGGCGACTGCACGGAAACCGGTCGTGAAATCGCGCCCTTCAAGTTGTAGAACTTGCCTTCGAAATCGAACGGCTCATCCGACGTATAAAGCCGCAGCAGGATCTCGGACCATTCGGCCGCCTGCACATAGGCCTCGGCGTTCAACTGCACGCCGAACATGTCGAATTCATCGGGGTTCCACCCGCATACGATATTCAGTCCGGCGCGGCCATGGCTTATATGATCGATGGTGGCGAGCGCCTTGGCCGCATAAATCGGATGCACGAGCGGCACATGCACGGTGGAAAACAGCGCGATGCGACGCGTCACCGCCGCGAGCGCCGCCGCGAACGTAAAGGTCTCGAACGACCATTCGCGCACATGCGTCGTGCCGCCGTAGCCACGCCAGCGGGCGATCGGCAGAAAGAAATCGAATCCGCCTTCGTCGGCCAGCACGGCCGCGCGCTGCACGTCGTCCCAGCCGGCCCGCCACTGTTCAGGCACCGTTGTGAAGGACAGGCCGCGGTCGGCGTTGGCCGAGAACACCCCCAGCTTGAAGGGATGGGCACTGCGCATGGGGTTATTTACTTGTCCGGTCATCGCGGCTCCGTCACGTCTGTTATTTATAAAGAATACTGAATTCTATAAATTGGGATGTCAAGTGGTCAATTCTGCATTGTGGTGCGCTGGGCTGCCTGGGGCTGAGAAGGATCTTCCGTTGCGCGCAGATCCGTAGGCGCCATCGGTAGATTAGCGCATCGCGATAAATTCCGAAAAATGGCAATCGTGCCCTATCAGTGCTACCGACGCCAAGTGACGGACGCCGCAGCGCGAAAATAATCGCGGCAGCCTCGAAGCGTTAATTTGCCGCCGAATTCTGGCAAGTATTGACGCTAGGATCTTACTCGGATAATCTGAATTCAGAATTGCGATAGCAGGTCTGAGCAGCGCCGGCCCAACTCCACCTTCAATATTCCACTTTTGCGGGCGGTCACGACGATCAACTATCTGTCCAATCTCAATGTGCCCATTTTCGATAACGGCTATATCCTGCCTGTCGAGTACAAACGTAAATAAGCGCAGTCAAGTCCTGGAGACGACGCGATACAGACGGCGGCCGGGACGAAGTGTACGTAGGCGCAAGGCATCCCTGCAGGTCTGGCGGCCGATCGTCCGGCATTGCAGGCGCAGTTCGCCAGCTATCTTTGATTGGAGAAGGACACTATGAGCGGACAATTCATTGAAGTCACGGCGCGCGACGGCGGCCATTTTTCGGCCTATCTCGCCACACCGCCCCAGGGCTCGGGCCCGGGGCTTGTGTTGCTGCAGGAAATTTTCGGCATCAACGACTATATGAAGTCGATGGCCGATCGTTATGCGCAGGAAGGTTACGTGGTGCTGGTGCCGGACCTGTTCTGGCGCATGAAACCGGGCGTGGTGCTCGGTTACACCGCAGCGGATTTCACCGAGGCGCTCGGCTACAACGAGCGCCTCGATTTGTCGCTGGCCGTCGAGGATATCGCAGCGACCGTTGTTGCTCTACGCGCGTTACCGATGCAGGCGGGCAAGGTCGGCACGATCGGTTATTGCCTGGGCGGCAAGCTCGCCATGCTGGCCGCGGCGCGTACCGATATCGATTGCGCGGTCTGCTATTACGGCGTGGCGCTGGACGCATTTCTTGACGAAGTGCCGTCTATTCAGTGTCCGATGGTGTTTCATTTCGCCGAAGCCGACGCGTATTGCCCGCCCGAGGTTCGCGGCAAAATCCAGGCGGCCTTGGCGACTCAGCCGCAAATCGAGCAGTACGTCTACCCCGGTTGCGATCATGCGTTTGCTACGCCCGAGCGCGAACATTTCGACAAGCCCGCTGCGATGATGGCGTACTCGCGCACCATGGCGATGCTGCGCAAGGTGCTGGGCCCTGTGTACGACCTCAACCATCTGTGGGAGCAGCACTGCTACTACGAGTTCGGCACGCGCGACGTAGATGCGGTGATGCCGACGATGGTGGCGCAGCCCTATGTGAACCATGTGCCGACGATGACGGGCGGGGTGGGCCACGATCAGTTGAAGCGCTTCTACAAGTATCACTTCGTGGATTCGAATCCGGCCGACACGCGCTTGATCCCGGTTTCGCGCACGATAGGCGCCGATCGCATCGTCGACGAATTCGTGTTTTGCGCCACGCATGATCGTGAGATCGACTGGCTGTTGCCGGGGCTCGCGCCGACCGGCAAGTATTTTGAAATACCGATGCTGGCCGTGATCTGCTTTCGCGGCGACAAGCTGTACAACGAGCATATCTATTGGGACCAGGCGTCGGTGCTAGTGCAGATCGGTGTGCTGGATCCGACCGGGCTACCGGTTGCAGGCATCCAGACTGCGAAGAAGATGATCGACGAAACGCAGCCGACGAATACGCTGATGCCGAACTGGGCGAGTAGCGAAGGTAAGCCGATCTAAGGCACGCAGGCGGCCCGCTATTGCGCCACCGCCTCGACCAGTGCGGCGACGCCTGCGAGCGGTTTCATCAATGCGTCGCTGGCGTGATGCCGGGCCTGGAGATAATCGACGGCGTTGTACGACAGCCAGACCTTCTTGTCCGCGTCTTCCCAGATCAGCACCTTGAGCGGTAAATCGAGTGCCGCAGTGGGAATGGCCTGCATCAGGGGCGTGCCGGCGCGCGGATTGCCGAAGATCAGCAATTGCGACGGTTGCATCGTGAGCCCGGCTTTTTGCGCATCGGCGGCAAAGTCTAGCCGCGCGAACACAATGATGCTTTTTGATTTGAGCAGCGCTTCGAGCTTGTCGGCGGTTTCCGCCACGGGATGGTGGCTCTGAACGCTGATGATTCCGTTATCGGCGGCTTGAGTTGACATGATTTCCGTGAACATGAGGATAAATGCGAGTACGAACGGGAGGAAAAGGCGCTTCATGGCCATGGGAGTCGAGTGCGTGGTTGGCTTCGGTGGTCGGCGAGGGTCGCGTCGATTCCCATTCTAACGCCAGGCTGCACCGCCTTGGTTCTCCCATTCAGCGTAGTCGAGGCACAATAGCGCGGTAGTGTCCAACTTTGGCCAAAGGAGAGTTCTAGATGATTCATGTTTTCGCTACGATTACGACGCTGCCCGGAAAGCGTGACGCGGTGCTCGCGCTGTTCAAGAAAAATGTGCCGGCGGTGCATGCCGAGAACGGCTGCATCAGCTATGAAGCGGTAATCGATGTGCCGGCATTCGGTGCGATACAAACACCGCTAGGCGACGACACCTTCGCCGTGGTGGAACGCTGGGAAAGCCCTGAGGCGTTGAAAGCGCATGGGGCTGCGCCGCACATGGCGGAATATGGCCGCGCGGCTGGCCCGATGATTGCCAAGCGGGTGATCAACGTACTTCACGCGGTTTAGCGTCTGGGTTATGCGGCCGGTGCGTCTGCCTTCGTCAGGCCGGCCGCGCCGTACGCACCACGCGAGCCTTCATCGCACTAGCGCGACGCCAACGCCGCGTTGATTTCCGCTGCCGCATTTTGCAGGATCGGCAAATGGTGCTCGAGCATCTGCTCACGCGTATTGCGTAGCACATGTCCCGCGACATTCATCGCCGCAACAACGCGCCCCGACTTGTCCCGCAACGGGACGGCCACCGCCGTCAGACCAAATTCCAGCTCTTGGGACACCAAGGAATAGCCGTGCTCGTGCACGGTTGCGATGTTGGCCTCAAGCGCCGCAACGCTCGTTACCGTGCCCGCCGCATGCTGGATGATTTGACTATTCCCCAGTACCTGCGCCAGCTCGGATTGCGCGAGGCTGCTCAGTAGCACCCGGCCGGTTGCCGTTGCCCAGGCCGGCAACCGAGTACCGATGGACAGATTGATGGACATGATCTTCTTGACGGACGCTCGCGCAATGTAGACCACCTCGGTGTCGTCCAGTACACAGACCGAACATGACTCGCCGGTTTGTTCGGCCACCTTCACCACGTAAGGTTCGACGATATCGGGCAGCGCCTGTCCCGACAAATAGGCGTATCCGAGTTTCATGATCTTGGCCGTCAGGCTGAAGGTCCTGCCGCTCGCGTGGACATATCCCAAATGCACCAGCGTCGATAGCAATCGCCGCGCCGCCGCCCGGCTGATGCTCGTTATTTCAGCGACTTCCGAAAGCGTCAGTTCCGGATGGCTGGCGTCGAATGCACAGATGACCGTGAGGCCACGAGCGAACGCTTCGACGTATGTCTCGGAGTCAGGGGTAACGGGGTTGGCATTCATATGAGCCTCATTGGCGGGTCGCATGCGCCTTGCGTGTCGCGGCACCAAGCGTGTCGAGCATGTCAGGCGCATAAGGGCGACGAGGGGTCAACCCGGGTTGACCGGCGCGTGAAATCTCAGTAGCATCTATTAAAACGAACAATCGTTCGCTAACCGAACAAATTCTAATTGAGATCTTGAGTTCACGCAACATCGGAGTTTCGTAATGACGGACAAAACAGCAGAAATTCATCGTGCCTGCATGGCCACGCTGGATAAATTCATGGCGGCATTGAACGCCTACGACGCGCCGGCAATGGACCAGACGATGCATTTTCCGCACGTCAGGTTCGCGGGCGGCAGCATCAAGACCTACGACGCGCCGGGTAAGAATCCGATGGACCTGTTCACGCGCTTGCAGACCGAGGACCGCTGGAAATATAGCCGGTGGGAAACCCGCGAGCTAATCCAGTCCAACGACAAGAAGGCGCATTACGCGCTCAGCTATACCCGCTATCGCGACGACGATTCAGTGATAGGCGTGTACGAATCCTTGTATGTGTTGACCCGCGTCGGCGATACCTGGGGCATCCAGATGCGTTCCAGCTTCGGGCCCTGAGCGCGCATGCGGTCACCCGCGTTCACCGCGCGGCACAATTCGAGAGCGGCTCTCGATAGCCGCTCTCGATGGCCGTTGCGAGTCAGCAGCGCACTAGCGTCAAACCATTAAATCATTCCGTTCAGCCAGGCCATAGAGGGGACAGCGATCATGCGATCACTCGACGATAAAAATATTTCATTGCAGGAAAAGCAGGTCTTCTGGCGCATCGGTGTGCGCATCGTGCCCTTCCTGTTCCTGTGCTACGTCGTCGCCATGATGGATAGGCTCAATGTCGGCTTTGCGAAGCTGCAGTTCATCGCGGATCTGCATCTTAACGAAGCCGTCTATGGCATGGCCGCAGGATTTTTGTATCTTGGCTATATTTTGTTCGAAGTGCCAAGCAATATGTTGTTGCACCGCCGAGGTGTGAGGCAGACGCTATTGCGCATCATGCTCCTGTGGGGGGTGTTCACGATGGCGCTGGCGTTTGCGTCGAATCGCTATGAATTTTACGCGTTGCGTTTTATGGTCGGCGCGGCCGAAGCGGGCTTCTTCCCGGGTGTGCTGCTCTACTTCACCTATTGGTTTCCCGACCGCATGCGCGCTCGCGTGACGAGCCTGTTCGTGATGGCTTTACCTGTTTCCGGCATAGTGGGCGGCCCGATGGCTGCATGGATCATGACCGATTTCGACCGCGTCTTCGGCTTGCGCGGCTGGCAGAGCCTGTTCGTGCTGGAAGGCATTCCGGCCTTGATCTTGGGCGTCGTCGCCTACTTTTATCTGTCGAACCGGCCGGCCGATGCGGCGTGGCTATCGGCCGAGGAAAAGCGCGTGGTGGCATCGACGCTGGGCGCGTCCGGAAGTTCTGCGTCGCACGCGGGGCCCAGCAAACTGCGCGAGGCGCTCAGGAATAAAACGCTATATAGCTTGGCGATTTGTTATTTCGCTTTCTATTGTGTAGAGAACGCACTGTTACTGTGGATCCCGACGTTGCTCAAGAGTGTCGGAGTTGGCAGCCTGATAAACATCGGCTGGTTGAGCGGCGGCATTTCCGTGATGGCCACATTAGGCATGCTGGCCGTGAGCTTTAGCTCCGATCATTTTGCGGAGCGTCGCTGGCATGTGCTCGGGTGCGGCGTGGTTTCGGCGATCAGTTTTCTGTTGCTGCCCCTGGGCGCACATAGCGTGCAGATAACCGTGGTTCTGCTACTGGTATCCAGTGCGGCGGTGTTTGGCTTTCTTTCGCTGTTCTGGACTATCCCTAGCGCCTACTTCAAAGATCAGGCTGCGGCGGGCGGGATTGCGCTGATCAGTTCGGTGGGGGCGTTCGGCGGCACGGTCAGCCCCGCCTTCATCGGTTGGGTGAAGGAGCTGTCCGGCAGTTTTTACTACGCGCTCGGCACGCTGGGCGGGTTCTTTCTGCTTAGCCTGATACTGCTGTATTTCACGATTCCGCGTAAGCGTACCGATGTTTCTGCGGGGCGCCCATTGGCGACGGCAAGCAGGACCGAAAGCGCTTGAGCGTGCGCGGCGGTGACCGGGCTGCGGCTAGACGAGTTTTTCTGCCGCTGCCAGCAAGGCATCGATCGATCTGAGCAACTGCGGCACCTCCACCGGTTTGGGGAAATATTCGTGCCAACATCCGGTGGCGGGTGGCGTGTCCGCCGACATCAAAATAAGCGGGACGTCACAGAGCGTTTCATCCTCTCGCACACGCGTGCAGAGTTCGACGCCGTCCATTCCAGGCATCATCCAGTCGGTGACGATCAGGTCCGGCAGTATCGCCGCGGCCATACTCAGTGCGACTTGACCGTCCGCAGCGCACACAACCCGGTAGCCTGCCATGCGCAAGGCTGTCTGCAGCGCCGTCGCGGTGGCCACGTCATCGTCTACTATCATCAGTGTCTTCATATACGAGTTCGACGCGGGTCATCATGAGGTAACACTCATGCAGCACGAAACGCTCCCATGCGCAGCCGGCCGTCGCCCCGACGGCTGCGAGCGACATGAAGGCGTTGGGGCCGTGGTTCTGGACATGCCCCCCAATTAAACCAAGGCTAGGAAAGGTCCCCGCAACGGGGAGCCCTTACAAGGTTTGCGCCGAAGCAGTAAAAATGGGCAAGGCGATTGGGACTACAGCGCGTCCGACGTGCGGTTGTCGGCGAATTGCGTGAGCACGTCGAACAATTTGTCGAGCGAGAGCGGTTTGGTGAGATGGAAATCGAAGCCTGCCGATAACGCGCGCGAACGCTCCGATTCCGATGCATAGCCGGTCAGCGCCACCAATTTGGTCTGCCCCAGTTGCGGTCGCGCCCGCAACATCTGCACGAGCTGAAAGCCGTCGATGCCCGGCATGCCGATGTCGATCAGGGCCACCTGCGGAATATAGTGCTGCGTCAACTGCAGGGCTGCCTCGCCGCCATTGGCCATCTGGACTTCATGCCCTTCCAGCTCGAGCAGCATGCCCAACGCCTGTAGGGCATCGGCATTGTCATCGACCAGCAGGATACGCATCGAGCTCGGCGGGTTGGCTGGCCGCAACGGCGCGTAATGATCGGATCGGCTCAGTATCGGTAAGCGCAAGGTCACCAATGTGCCATGACCCAGGCCATCACTCGCGATATCGACCGTGCCACGATGCAGTTCGACCATGCGCTTGACGACCGATAAACCGATTCCCAAGCCACCCTGCGACCGCGCGCTGTCGGAGGCATTTTGCGTGAATAGCTCGAAGACCCGCGGCAGCAGCTCGGCGCTGATGCCTATGCCGTTGTCGCGAATGGCAATGATGACATCGCCGCCGGGCGGCTGCGCGCCAGGTGACGCGTCGTTATCGCCGAGCACATCTGCGCACGGCAGGCAGCGTATCTCGATACCGATCTTGCCGCCATGCGGCGTGTATTTGGCCGCATTGGACAGCAGATTGCCCAGCATCTGGCTCAAACGGATGTGGTCGGCGCGCACATTGATCGGCGCATCCAGGCCGACCAGCGAGAGCGTATGTCCGCGCGAATCGAGATGGTGTTTGACCGCACTGACGGCGTCGTAAACGATTTCATTGAGCGATGCATGATCCAGCGAAATCGACAATTTGCCGTGCTTGATCCGCGAGGCATCGAGCAAGTCGTCGACCAAGCGGCGCAAATGCCGAATCTGCCGTTGCGCCGTGCCGAGCACGTCGAGAACCTGCTGGTTGCCGTCCGAGAGCCGACGCGCCACGGCGATGGCGCTATCGATAGGCGCCATCGGGTTACGCAACTCGTGGCCCAGCATCGCGATGAATTCGTCCTTGCGAGCTTCCGATTCCCCTAGCTCCGCGCGTATGCGTTGCGATTCGCTCGTTTCGGTTAGGGCGCTGCGGCGTGCGTAGCGCAGGTTCAGCGCCGCGCCCGCAAAACTGGCGAGGCTCGCGAGCACACGGCAGTCTTCGCGCTCGAAGATGCGCTCGGTGCGGTGCGACATGACCCAGATCGCCCCATTGGGTTTGCCTACGCTCGGAATGGCGATCACCAAGGCCTCGACGATGTCGGCCGTCGGACCGTGCAGGCAAGGGCGGTCCTGCGGCGGAGAGGCGAACAACTGCGGGCTGCCCAGCGCCAGTGTGATATCGCAAGGGCTGTGCGCGGCGGGTAGGGTGGTGTTCACATAAGGCTCGCACAAACCTGCTGCCGCGACCCAGCGAAATATGGTTTCACCCTGCAGCGGTGCTTCTATCACGCTGATGCCGGCGCTATCGGCGCGGCACAATCGCATCGCGGTTTCGGCGAGCGCTTGTAACATGATGTCATCGGGACCTGCGAGCACGTTGGCGAGCGCCACCAGCGCTGCGTTTTCCGTGGCGTAATCGGGTTGGCGCGCGGCGCGCAGATCCAACTGCTCGGTGCTCAGGACGAGGGTGCTTTTCGCACGTAGGATGGCGCTGAAGATCGCGTCGGCATCCGTATCCATAATGATCTCCGGAGTGTAATCGGGCGACTTGCGCAGGCGTTCGCCAGCCCGGGCATAATGGCCATCCATTATATACGTTGCGGTAATACCGCCGAACGTCGCCATGGCTGGAGTTTCACGGGGGGTGGGGTCGATTCGTGTATCCATTTATCAGCGCTGCAGAGTCGCAAAACCTGATTCGCAAAACCCGTGCAAACCCATATGCAAGTGTAGCGACGCGGGTGACCAAGCCGCGGCAGCGTTCGAGAGCATCCGGATCAAAAAGTTCACAGGCTAGGTAGAGTTTTATCCCTGCGAGAATCCGAATTATTTTCCCTATTGGACAGGCTCGCGCGCGGCACCGATCATGAGACCGAAAATGAGATGCGCTCGGGTGGTTTTCTCCTTTCGGGGGGCTGTTTTCGGCGGCGGCCAGCGCGCATCATGCGTCTTTTGCAGTTGAAATTACCTGACATTACGATGAATCCAGATACCGAAATACAGAAACATCTTGAACGCAACATTGAAGACAATAGCCTGAGGCGCGCATTTGCGGCGCGACTGAATCGGGCGCTAAACATAGCGAGCATCAGTTCGGCAAAATTTGCCCGGCGCCTTGGCGTGAGCGAACACGAGGTGCTGTTCTGGCGCCGCGGCATCACGGTGCCGCAATTTCACTACTTCACGCGCATCGCGGAATTTCTGCAACTCGATGCGCTCTGGCTCTGTAGTGGGCAAGTTCAGGGCGCTTGAGGTCTGAACGCGGCCTTTGGCCGCTCGTGGGCCACGTCGAATAACGACGGGCCCGCAATGGCGCAGTAGGCGACCCTAGTCGAGACTGCGCTCAATGTGGGCGCTCAACCTCGGCGCTCAACGCCCGCGTTGTGCTTCCCCAGTAGGCGTTGCGAGCATGACGTCGGCATTCGACGCCCGTGTCGCTACCGGGCGTTGCGCTTTGAACGCAGCTGCCGCGACGGCGATACCGAGCACCGCCGCGATCGTCAATATATCGACCGACAGCGCTGCGGCAAGCGCCTGCTGATGCGTGAGGAAAGTCGGGTCAGCCGCGTGCAGCGCGACATCGGCGGCGATCGAAAGCCCCGTGCCCGAGACGAAGCAGATGAGTCCGTGCCGTCCTACCGTAACCACATGGGGCAGTGCCCGAGCCAGCGCGCCGATCCAGCCGATCCGCACGAGCTGCGCGACCAGCCACGCAATCGAAATAAAACTGACAACGCGGATCGCCGCCAAATGCTGTTTCATTTCGCCCGGCTCCGGATGCCCCTGCCCCCACAGTTTGAACGCGGCGAAAGCCAGCGCCGTCGCGAGCGCCAAGGCGCTCAGGCACCGTCCCGTGCGTGAGGCCTGGAAGGCCGCCGGAATGGGATGTTGGCGGCACAGCATGCCGAGCACGAACATCAATTGCCAGGCCCAGGGGTTGAACGACCATCCGATCGGATCGGCGCTAGGCAGCAGGTGCGCAAGCGCGGGCGCGTACAGCCATAGCGCGACGCTTGCCAATAGCGCTGCGAGGGGATGCTTGCGGACAAAGGGAGCCACCGCCGGCGTACATAGCGCGAACACCACGTACATCGGCAGCACGGCGGCCAGATAAGGCTGGCGACGCAGCGTGACGATATCGAATAAGGCGTGCAGGGGTGCTGCGAGCAGATCCGGTGCATCGGTGTACGGCAACGAGGCGGGGTGTATGCGCAGCGCCAACATTCCCAGGCCGGCCAGCAGCATCGCGGCTGCGGTCAGTAAATAGGCGCGGTAAATTTCGAACGCGCGCCTTAAAAAGCGGCGCGTCGCTTGCGCGGCGCTGCCACGCGCCGTCATGGCGCAATAAGCCGCAGCACTGGCGTAGCCGCCGAGGAAGACAAACACCTCGGCCGCATCGCAGTAGGCATAGACATGAAGCGTGATGTGGGAAATGACGCTGGCGGGGATGTGGTCGAGCGCGATCACGATCAGCACCACGCCGCGTAAAAAATCGACCTCCACCGAACGACCGGCATTGGCGTGCATAGCGACCTCGGCTTGAATTCCTGGACGGCGCGCGAAGAGAGTCATCGGTGTGCGCGCTGCGCACCGTACCAGCGGTGGCCTCAAAGATCGGCGAGCGCGGGGTTCATCTCGAGATGCAGGGTGACGAGCCATTTATTTGGGCACTCGGGGGCAAGCGCCCAAGGGGCATTGCCGCCCGTGTCCGCTTTGATCAAGCCCTCTTGCTTGGCGTGCGCGTAAGCGCGGCGCGCATCGGCCTGTATCCAGATGCCGGCGGCCATCGAGGTGATGAAGCTGAAGAGCGTGATGATGTGCGTGCTGACGTCAGGATCGATAGCGCGTGCACCCCAGCCAAACAAGGCCGTAAGGATTTGATTGGTCACCACGGCGACGACGATGATTTTCGTCACGCCACGCAGCCACATAGAGGTTTTGATATTCATTGCCGATTTCCACACTCGTATTCGGGCTGTGTGGGCTGACAATAGCCCACGACCCGACCTGTGGAGTGTAGATATCGGCGTGTAAGAATCGCGTAAAAATGCCTGCGGCGGGCGTAAATTTTGCGGTGCAGTGGAGGGCGTCCGAGAGCCTCAATCGGTTACCAGTTCCAGCGGCTTTGCCACCCAACTCACCGCGCTCACGCCTTTTTCCAGGCTGATGCGGCTGGTCAGTTGTTCGAGCTTGGCCTGATCCTTCGGGTGTAGGCGCAGCTCGGCCAGGACTTCCAGCGCGCCGGGTGTACCGGCGAGATCCTCGCTTTTCAGCGAGCGAAACGAGAGCGGGAAGGCATGCGTCGAATTGGTCAATAGCGTACGTACGTGCACTTCGTCCTCGGCGCGACAGACCACGCGTATCGTGTAGTCGACCGCGATCTCGGCGGTTGAGACAGGCGTGGTGTTCAGATAGCGGCTCAAATCCCTAAGCACCGTATTGGCAGCCAGCACGATAGCCGTGCCCATGATGGCCGGCCCGAAATGCCCCGTGCCGCACAGTACGCCGACCGCAGCCGAGCACCACAGCGTGGCGGCCGTATTGATGCCTTGCAACGAACCCTGGTCGCGCATGATGACGCCGCCGCCCAAAAAACCGACACCCGACACCACATAGGCCGCGATCTGCGTCATGCCTTGCGTCGCGTTGTCGGACAACGCGCCCAGTGTGACGAACAGGCACGCGCCCACCGCCACGAGCGTGACAGTGCGCAAGCCCGCGGCGCGCTGTCGCACTTGCCGTTCGATGCCTATGGCCACGCCCAAGCCAAAGGCAATGGCTAGACGAATGACGTAATCTGGAATCATGGCGCTGACTGTTGCATGTTCTTTCGGTCGTTGTTGTGGTTTCGGTCGGCGTTGTTCGGCTGTGCCGAAATTCGCCGGGTTCGGCCGACGCCAAAATTCGACGGGTTCGGCCGCCGCCAAAATTCGACGGGTTCGGCCGCCGCCAAAATTCGACGGGTTCGGCCGCCGCCGAACAGCGTAGTTGTTTTATATGACAACTTGACAGGCGCCGTGGACTTTTCGCTTTCCTGTTATCTCGTTATTAAGCTAACCTTTGTGGCAACAGCCACAGCGCTATACCCACGCCCGCATGGTCAATCCCGCGCCACCCATTCCTGAAGAATCGGCTGTGAAGCCGACCTTGAAGCGCCGAGGCGTACTGTCGCCGCGCGCGATTATCCGAGGTGGCGTGTGCGTGGCGCTATTCATGGCGGGCTTGTGCGCGTTCGTCCTATACCAAAGTCGACTCGACAGTTTCGAGCGGGGGCAGGAAGCTGCCCGCAATGTAGGTACGTTGATCGAGCGCGACATCAGCCGTAATTTCGAACTGTATGCGCTGTCACTCGATGCGGTAAAGGACGGTCTGAGCCGACCCGATGTACGGGCGCTCCCACTCGCGGTGCAACGCCAGATACTGTTCGACCGGGTCGCCACGGCAAAATACCTCGGTTCGCTGCTGGTGCTCGACAAAGCGGGCAATGTGATTATGGATGCGGGCAGTGTCGTGCCGCGGCATGGCAATTTTGCCGACCGCGATTACTTCACCATTCAGCGCGACAATCCGCAGCAGGGTCTCTACGTGAGTCGGCCGTACCGCTCCAGGTTACGTGACAGCGAGCCGAGCATCGCGTTGAGCCAGCGCTTGTCAGGGCCTGACGGTTCCTTTGCCGGTATCGTTTTCATCGCAGTGAACTTGCGGTATTTCCAGGATCTCTTCGCCGGCCTTGCGTTCGGCGAGCGCGGCACCATCACGTTGATGAACCTCGACGGCGCCGTGGTGTCGCGTATGCCCTCGCGGGCCAACGACCTAGGACGAACGCTCAAAGGAACGGACCCCTATGCTCGGATCATAGCCAGCGACAGCGGTTCTTTCGAGGTGACCGCCGTCTCGGACGGCGTTGACCGCCTGTACGTATTCAGAAAAATCCCGGGCCTGCCGCTTTACATCGACGTGGGCGTCTCACTTGCGGATATGTACGCGAGCTGGTGGAAACGTGCACTGTGGATCGGCATCCCGGTCATCGTGTTCTCGATCGTGTTCGTGATCCTGTCGATATTTTTCGCGATCCAAATGAAGCGGCGCTTATTCGCCGAGCAAACGCTCGAGCTGCTTGCCAAGACCGACGGCCTGACCGGCCTGAACAATCGGCGCACGCTCGATGACATCCTGGAGCTGGAATGGCGCGAAGCGGTTCGTTCGAAGCGCGATCTGTCGGTGATCTTCGTCGACATCGATCGATTCAAGGCCTACAACGACACGTACGGGCATCAAGCCGGCGACGACGCGTTAGTCGCGGTCGCGAACTGCATCAACGAATCGCTGGTACGTCCGGGCGATCGCGCGGCCCGCTACGGCGGAGAAGAGTTCGTGGTGCTGCTGCCCGATACTTCGGTGGCCGCCGCCCAGGTCGTGGCCGAGGCGATGCGGCGCGCGGTGAGCGAGCGGGCGATCGAACATGCACTGAGCGAATTCGGCCGCGTCACGATCAGCATCGGCATTGCCACCTGGCCGGTCGGCTCGCCGCTGGGCTGTAAATCGCTGATCAACGCGGCGGACGAAGCGCTATACCAGGCCAAGGCGACCGGTCGCAACCGCGTGGCGATCTATCGCTGGCCCGATCTCGAAGTCGGTGTCGCGCTGGTCGTTGATTAGATATGTCGATTAGACGTGGCGATACTCGTACACCTCCGACACGTTACCTAACTGGATCTTCTACGATGAAAACGATAGGCCTGATCGGCGGCATGAGCTGGGAGTCCTCGGCCGAATACTATAAATTGCTGAACCAGGGCATGAAGGCGCGTTTGGGCGGTCACAACAATGCAATAAGCCTCATGGTCACCGTCAATTTTGCCGAAATCGAGCACCTGCAGCACGAAGCCCAATGGGATGCGCTCGCCGAGCGCATGCTGCGTGCCGCGCAGCAGCTCGCTGCAGGCGGAGCCGAGCTGATCGTCCTGTGTACCAACACGATGCATAAGGTTGCCGATGCGATAGAGCGCGATGTTGCGGTGCCTTTTCTGCATATCGCCGATCCGACCGGCGACGCGATCAAGCGCCGCAAGCTCGCACGCGTGGGCCTGTTGGGTACGCGGTTCACGATGGAGCAGGATTTTTATCGGCACAGGCTGACGCAACGGCATGGCATCGACGTCGTGATCCCGCCGCCGGCACAGCGTGACGAAGTGCATCGCATCATCTACGAAGAACTGTGTCATGGCGTGATCCTGCCGCGCTCGAAACAAACCTATATCGAGGTGATCGACGGTTTGCGCGAGCAGGGCGCCGAGGGCATCATACTGGGCTGCACCGAGATCATGCTGTTGATCGGCCAGGCGGATACGGCGTTACCGGTGTTCGATACCACTGCCTTGCATGCGCAGGCGGCGATCGATCTGGCGCTCGCTTGAAGAGACCTTTGCTGGGCTCGACCAGGCTCAAGCAGCAGGCTCATGCAGCGGCCTCAAGCAGCAGGCTCATGCAGTGGCCTCAAGCAGCGAGCTCAGGTAGGTCGGCTGCTTGACTGCCGCCCTGGCGAGCAGCGCCTTAATGCGGCTGCCACGCAATAAACTGCGTCAGCAGATTTTCCAGTGTCGCCTGCAGCGGGCGGGCCAATTGCTCATCGTAGGTGTAGGGCGCCGTTTCCATCATATAGCTGCGTTGCGCCAGTTCGAGTTGGATCGCATGCACACCGCGCTGCGGGGCGCCGTAGGCGCGTGTGATGTAACCGCCTTTGAACCGTCCGTTCAATACCGCCGGTTGTCCGGGCGCCGAGCGGCCAACCTGCGCAAGCAATGCTTCGGCAATTGCGCTATCGCAAGCGGCGCCGCTCGCCGTGCCGAAATTAAATACCGGCAACTCCCCATCGAATAAACGCGGCACATGCGAGCGGATCGAATGCGCATCCCACAGGCGCACGACGCCGTGCGTCTGTTGCAAGCGTGCGAGCTCCTCCTGTAATGCCGCATGGTAAGGCCGCCAGTAAAGCTCCAGGCGGCGCGCCACTTCGGCGGCGTCGGGGTGCAAGCCTTCGCGGTAAAGCGGCACGCCGTCGAACGTGGTGTCCGGGCACAAACCTGTGGTGTTCTGGCCTGGATACAGGCTGGTATTGTCGGGCGGCCGGTTCAGGTCGACCAGGTAGCGTGAATAGCGTGGCTGCAAAATGGACGCGCCGAGGTGCCGTGCAAATTCATAAAGCCGTTCGATATGCCAGTCCGTATCGTCGACCTGCAAGGCCACGTCCGTCATGGTGCCTCTCACGGATTCCGGCAATTCGGTGCCGGTATGCGGCATCGATACGAGCAGCGGCGCGGTGCCGCGCTGCAAAGTAAAACTCGGTTGCATGACTGCCCTCGTTAGGAAAGTAATTCGCCAAGCGCTGCGCGATAGTCGCGCAGCGCGTCGGCTTCGCCTGCGTGTACGCCGTCAGAAACCCACTGGCGGCCGCCGACAAAAACGTCGCGAACCGGGTTGCCGCCGTGTTCGCAAAAGATTAGGCCCGATAGCAATTGTGCGCTGGCTCGATCGAACAGGTCGGCGTGATCGGCATCGAGCACCAGGAAATCGGCGCGATGACCTGGCCGTAGCCCGTCCACCGGCCGACCGCTTGCGCTGGCACCGCCTGTCAGCGCCGCTTGATAAAGGCGGTCAGCCACCGCCGGTGCGGCTTGCGTTGCCAGCGCATTGCGGCTGCGGTGCAGCAAGCGCTGACCGTATTCGAGCAAGCGTAATTCGGTGCGCGGACACACGCTGACATGGCTATCCGAGCCGATGCCCCATGCGCCTTGAGCCGCGAGGTAGCGACGCGCGTCGAACAAGCCATCGCCCAGGTTGGCTTCCGTGGTGGGACATAAGCCGACGATCGCGCCGCTCGCCGCGAGCCTATCGTATTCGGCAGGCGTCATATGGGTGGCGTGAACGAGGCACCAGCGCGAGTCGACCGGTTGATGATCGAGCAGCCAATCGACCGGGCGCGCACCCCAAGCGGCAATGCACTCGTCGACTTCCTGAACTTGCTCGGCGATGTGGATGTGCAGCGGGGCGAGTGGGTCGTCGTGGTGCAGGCCGAGCCGCAACGTGTCCAACGCATCGGGCGATACCGCGCGCAGCGAGTGCGGCGCGGCCCCGTAGCGCAGGTTGGCGTTTTGCGGATGGCTGTGGCGCAAGCGCTGCAGCATCGCGAGGATCGCGTCCGGTGAGTTGATGAAGCGAGCCTGGCGCGTGAGTGGCGGCTGTTCACCGAAGCCGCTGAATTGGTAAAGCACCGGCAGCAGCGTTAAACCGATGCCGCTTTCAGTGGCGCCGGCGATGATGCGTTCGGCATGCTCGGCCGGATTGGCATACGGTTGAGCGTCGAGCGCATGGTGCAAATAATGGAATTCGCACACGGACGTATAGCCGGCCTTGAGCATCTCGATGTAGAGATGGCGGCTGATTGCCTGCAGATGGTGCGGCTGTAGCCGCGCGGCAAAGCCATACATCAGCTTGCGCCAGCTCCAGAACGAATCGCTCGGATCTTCCAGGATTTCGGTGCGCCCGGCCATGGCGCGTTGGAATGCATGCGAGTGCAGATTGGGCATGCCCGGTATGACCGGACCGCGCGCCCGGCGTAGTGTGCCCGCGCTTTGGCCACCCACGGCTTCGGTTAGTTCGCCTGTGGCGTCCCAGCGCAGCACCACGTCGTCGCACCAGCCTTGCGGTAGCAAGGCGCGGGGAGCGAAGAGGGCATGCGAATCGGCGTTGGCGTCTGTGTGGCGATCACTCATACTTTAGTTGGATGCGTACCAGGAGAACCAGCGCATCGTCTTGCTGCCCTATGCAACGCAGGTACGGGCCCGGTTCCGTCAACTGAGCGCTATCGCCAGTGTTCAATATATGCATTTCGCCGCCGGCATAGAGCGCCGTAGCGCCGCGTACGACATAGAGCAACGTCGCATCGGGCGGCAACCATTGCGACGCGGTGCCTCGGCAAGTGGTGACTGAACCGCTCGCGTCGTCGCGCCTGACCATGAGATTGAAGTCGCGCGTGGGGCCGTCGGTGAGCTTGGCATGCACTTGGGCCTCGCCCGGGAACGCGAACGGCACGCCGATTTCGACGAGCGCTTGTTCACGCCTTTCATGGGCATGCTCGCTGGCATATGCATTGGTATATACGCCGGCATGTTCACCGGTGCGTTCGCCGCCCCGTTCATGAGTACGTTCATGAGCACGTTCGTCGGGATGGCCATCGGCACGGTCATCGAAACGCAAGGTCAGGCCAGCGCCGTCGAGCAGCGCGATCTGCCGGTCGATCCCGGGGAAGGTCGAAAACGCGCCATCGGCATGCACGTCGGCAACACTGACACGCCAAATGAAATCGGCGAAGTTGCTATGCGGTGGAAACGCAGCCAGCTCGCGAGTGACGCCGCCGCCGTTTTTCCAGGGCGTCGCATGCAAGTCCGCGCTGCGTCGGATACGCACCGGGGTAGGAGAAGAAGGTAGCTCGATCATGAAACAACGCTCTGCCGTGATAACACGGCTTGTAGAAAACTACGGGTACGGGTTTCGCGCGGCGCCGAGAAAATCTGCGACGGCGGGCCCATTTCGATAATACGGCCATGATCCATGACGACGACCGTATCGGCAACCTCCTGGGCAAAATTCATTTCGTGCGTGACGATCAACATGGTCATGCCTTCGGCGGCAAGCGTCTGCATCACTTGCAGCACTTCGCCGACCAACTCCGGATCGAGCGCCGAGGTCGGCTCGTCGAACAACATCAGTTGCGGGTGCATCGCCAGCGCACGAGCGATCGCCACACGTTGCTTTTGTCCGCCCGATAGGGTGCCGGGGTAGACATCGGCCTTATGCTCCAAGCCCACTTTTTGCAACAGCGCGCGCGCTTCGTCTTCGGCCTGGCGTGCCGTGAGCTTGAGCAGCGAGCGCGGCGCCAGCGTGATGTTGTCGAGCACGGTCAAGTGCGGAAACAGGTTGAAGGACTGGAACACCATGCCGACATCGGTGCGCAACTGGTTGAGCTCCGTGTCGCCTATCATGCGGCCGTGCTCGACCAGACTGTGGCCACAGATCCGAATGGTACCTGCTTCGGCCGTCTCCAGGCCATTCAGGCAGCGCAGGAACGTGCTCTTGCCCGAGCCGCTCGGCCCGATGATCACGACGACCTGCGAAGGCTGTACCGAGAAATCGATGCCGTGCAAAACCTGCACGGCGCCGAATGATTTGGCCAGCCCCCGCACTTCAACAATGCCCGCGACGATACCCTCGACCATAGGTTCGCTCATCAGACTCTCCCGTTGGCACGCAGCGAGCGTTCGGTGCGGCGCAGAACAAAACTGGTCGCGCTGGTCAGGATCAGATAGATAAAGGCAATCACAAGATAGGTTTCCAGCGAACGGTACGACACGCTGATGATTTTCTCACCTTCGTGCATCACATCGTCGATGGTCAGCAGCGAGACCAGCGCCGAGTTCTTGATCAGCGCAATAAATTCGTTGCCCAGCGGCGGAATCATACGCACGAACGCTTGCGGCAAGATGACTTTGCGCATCGCGAGCTGGTACGGCATGCCCAGCGAGCGCGCCGCTTCCATCTGGCCGGCGTCGATCGACTGGATCGAGCCGCGCACGATTTCCGAAATGTAGGCGCCGCTATAGATCCCCAGGCCCAGTACGCCGCATAAAAAAGCCGGCAGCAAAATGCCGAATTGCGGCAAACCGAAAAACAGCAGGAATAGCTGGACCAGCAGCGGCGTGCCGCGGATAAACGTCAGATAGGCCGTGCAGATTCCGAAGATCACGCGCCGCTGCGGTTTGAGCCGGCCGATGCCGACCAGTAGCCCCAGCACACAGCCCAGGCCGAGGGCCGAAGCGGTCACTTCGATGGTGATCAGGGCGCCGGTCGCCAGCGACTGCCAGCTTTGCCAAACGGGCGTGAAATCCAGGGTCATGACCTACTCCTTGCCGCTCGCGTTATGCAGTAGATCGAGTTAGTGCGTGACGCCGAACCATTTGGCGACCAGCGCATTGTAGGTGCCGTTTTCGCGTACCGTCTGCAGCGCCTTGTTCATTTGGGCGGTCAGCGCCGGTTCGTCCTTGCGCAGGGCAAAGCCGTACAGTTCGATCGACAACCCTTTATCAAGCACGCGTACGTTCGGGTTGCTCTTTGCGTATTCGACGGCAGCCGGACGGCCGGTCACTGCGGCATCGACGCGGCCGATGTTGAGCAGGTCGAACATTGCCTGGTTCTTTTCGACTTCCACGCGTTGCACGGTCGGATAGTTGTCCTTCAGGAAGTTGACCGATTTAGTGCCGACCTGCACCGATACCGAGTGACCGCCCAAGTCGGCCGGCGTGTTGATGGTTTTATTGTCTTTACGTACCAGGACGGCCAAGCCACCTTGGTAGTACGGGTCGGTAAAATCGACCACCTTGCGGCGGTCTTCGGTCATGTAGATGCCGGACGCAGCAACGTCGAAGCGGTTGGCGATCAATCCGGGAATCAGCCCTTTGAAATCGATATCGACCCATTCTATTTTCTTGCCCATCACCTTGGCGATCGCATCCATCAGATCGATATCGAAGCCCGTGCGTTTGCCGTCCTTGACGAATTCCAGGGGCGGGAAGGTTGCGTCGGTGGCCACGCGAATGACGTTATCGGTCGACGCGGCGGCGTGGGCCACCGGCGAGGTGGCCATCGCGAAAACCAGGGCGAAGGCGGACAGCACTTTGAACAGTTTCATGACGGCTCCAAGAGGGTGGCGCAACTAAGGTAACTTCGGCCTCGACAGCGAGGCTTAAAAAAACGATTAAAAGCGTTTCGAGCTTGAGATGTGAGGCGGGACGCGACTACAACTTATTGCTGATACGGTCGGCGGCGCTGCGGGTCAGCCGGATCCATTCGGCGGCGCGTGACGCGACTCGCACGGTGGGCGCCATCAAGGTGATGGCGCCTTCCAGGCGGCCGGCATCGGAAATGAGCGGCGCGCTCACGCCCCATACGCCGATGTCCACTTCGTTTTCGCTAATGGCATACCGCTTGTGCCTGATGTCTTCGAGCTGGGTTTGCAAGCTGGCGATGGCGGGAGCATCCCCGCCCAATTGATCGGCGATCAGGCCACTTTGCACGGGCGTGGGCAAAAACGCCAGCAAGGCCTTGGCCGAGGCGCCGCGCACCATCGAATGGGCGCGCCCACGCGTAAATGAGCAGCGTAGCGGCTGGTCGCTTTCGACCATGGCCAGACACACCACTTGTCCATTTAAATAGATCATCAAGCCGACGCTTTCGCCTGAGCGGCTCACGAGTTCGCCGATTTCGTCGCGGCTCTGGCTGATCAGGTGTGAGTTCTGGTCGAATCCCCAAGCCAGTTGCACCCCGGTCGGTCCGGGCTCGAAAAAGCCGGTATTCGCGTGTTCCTGTAGCAGGCCCCAGTGCCGCAGAGCCGCCAGGTGGCGGTAGACAGTACTGAGCGGCGCACCCACTTCCGCCGCGATTTGCTTGGCGGCAATGGGGCGGCCTGCGCTCGCGACGCACGATAGGACATGGAGCACACGATCGACGACCGTGGCGATTTCAGGGGGCGCTTTCATGAGGGCAAGTCTGGGACTTTTTCTCACGGAAAAAAATATCTTTCTCATCGTGCGAGAAAAATTCTGAATTTAGTGAGGGGTGCGCTGGGACGTGACGCGCCGGATGCGGCGCGTCAGAGGTGATGCGGGAAAAGTGGAGGGAACCGCGAAAATCGATCAGGCGGAAAACGGGGACGTCGGCGGGGGCATCGACGGGGGCGCGCGCAATGGCGAGTCCGCGGGCCCGGGCCATGCGGCGAAGCTGCGCCAATAACCGTCGATCCGGTCTTGATAGCCGTGCGTGCCGCCGCTATAGCGTTGCAGCGCAAGCGTGACGTCGCCGCCGGCATCGTCAAGGTAGCGCTTGAGTATGCGCGTGCCGATGTCGATGTTCGGTTCAGGATCGAACAGATCTTGATTGGGCTTCATGCGGGCGATCAAGTCGGCGTGACAGCGTGGCAGAACCTGCATCAGGCCAGACGCGCCCACCGTGCTGCGAGCCCGCGGATTAAACCCGGATTCCGTGGCGATCACGGCCAAAATGAGCGATGCCGGGATGTGCGAGTCGCCCGAGGCTTGGTAGACAGCACTGATGATGCGCTGCGCGCTGGCCCGCCTGATGCGAAAGCGCGCGACCAGCATCGCGCTCAACGCAGGTTCGCGGCCCACCCCATGAGCGGCCGCAGGAGCCGAGGCGACGCGCGTGGCGCCGGCTGTTGGGGCCGCCAGTGCGATATTGGCGTTGCCGGCATCGGGCGCGTTGCGCGCGGGTTCGGCGCCGATCGTGGCGCACGAACTGGCTAATACCGCGCTGGCCAGAGCCGCGCCTATACGTAATGTTGCGCCGCAGGCCAAGCGGCGCAGACGGCTGAAACTAGAGTGAGCAGTCATCGCCATAACCCTGATTTCCAGCGTCCCAGAATATCGGGGTCAACGTAAGGAAATTCTAAAAAAGGGGGCGTGATCGTGTAAACAAGATCTAACGATGGTGGAAAGCGCGGCGCCACTCTCGCAAAATGCACGCGGTGGCTTCGTGTGAACTAAGCTAAAAGTGTCTGTGGCATAATCGGCCCGGATCGCAAGTCGCTCCGCTATGGGGCGACTCGAGTTTGTTCATCTGAGCACTGTGCGCGCAAAATACCTACGGAAAATCGGCAGCATTCTTGGATTGTGCGCAATCCTGCTGACGGTATTCGTGCCGCTCATCTCGCAGTCGCTGCGCTCGCACGACGCGCTCGACATCGCGCTGTCTTCGTTCTGCTCGTCGCATGGGCTGACCCAAAATGGTCCGACGCAAGACGATCCCGCTACGCATTCGCTGCACGGCGACGCGTGCGTCTATTGCGGGTTTTGCGCGCATTTTCCTACTATCACGACCGCGGCAGTCACCGCCGCGCCGCTTGCTGCGTCGCCGGTGCTGCCACCGGCACTGCCTAACTTTGCGTTCAGACCGGCTGACCTCGGCAACTGGGCGCAACCGCGTGGCCCTCCAACTCCTCTCGTTTTGGTCTAAAGATTCGCGACGCACCCTGTGCGTTCGCGCTTCGGCGCGTGTTTGCGTGCCGCTTTGCGACGACAATTCGAGATGAAACACCATGCGCACCCCGCTTTTCCAAAGCGCGGCGGTTTTACGTACCGCCTCGCCTTTTTCCGTCGCGGCGCCCGCGATGCTTGCCGCGTTGGGTCTGATGAGTTCCCATGCTGAGGCCACCGGTGAGATTGGCCGACCGGCCGAACCCGAACGACTCGGCCAATCCGGCCAATCCGGCGGCGACGCTGCAGACGGGGACACCTCAACGGCTCCTGCGATTACGGCAGAAACCACCACAGCTACCAGCGTAACCACCGGAGCGGCCCAGACCCTGGCGCCCGTCGACGTCACAGCAGCGCGCTCGGTCGCCGAGATCCGTCAACTACCGGTGACCACCGAGAGCATTAGCGCCGCCCAAGCCGCGCAGAGCATCAACATGACGGACTCCTCGGACGCGCTGAAATACCTGCCCGACCTACTCGTGCGCAAGCGCTACATTGGTGACACCCAGGCGCCGATGGCGACCCGCACCACGGGCATCAACTCCAGCGCCAAGAGCCTCATCTATGCCGACGGCGTGCTGCTTTCGACCTTGATCAACAACAACAACGGCAATGGCTCGCCGCAGTGGTTCATGGTTTCGCCGCAGGAAATCGATCATATCGACGTGATGTACGGACCGTTCGCGGCCGCGTATCCAGGCAACTCGTATGGCGCCGTGACCGAAATCACAACGCGCATGCCCAAACAATTCGAGGGGAGTGCCGACGTCACGGCAGCCTGGCAGGACTTCAAGTTATACGGCACCAATCAGACCTTTCCGTCGCAGCAATACAGCGCGACACTGGGCGACAAGGTCGGCAAGTTATCGTGGTTTTTCAGCGCCGAGCACTTGGACAGCTTCAGCCAGCCGATCACATTTGGAACGGTCGTGCAATCGACCACTGCGGCAAGCGCTTCATTGCCGGTGATCGGCGGCGGCTTCGCCAACGCGAACCGCACCGGCGGCCCGATCCAGATCGTCGGTGCGGGCAACTTCACCCATACGATCCAGGACGACTTTACGCTCAAGGTATCGTATGACCTTACGCCCACCCTCAACGCAACCTATACGGTGGGTTACTGGCAAAACAATTCGAAGGCGACCTCGCAGTCGTACTTGACCTCGGCCGACGGCACGCCGTATTTCGGCGCCGCGAGCGGCAACGTCAATATCGGCGGCTTTCAATACAGCGCCAACACGATCGCCGGACAGTTCTCCAGTAATTTCGTCGAGCAGGAGCATTTGATGCAGAGCCTGCGCGTGAAGACACATACCGACGGCGAGTTCGATTGGGAACTGGTACTGAGCAATTTTCAGTATCTGCAGGATTTAAGCCGCTTGTCGACCGGTGTCTATCCTTTGGCACTTACCGGTGGCCCCGGCCACACCACGGACATGAGCGGTACCGGCTGGTCGACGGCAGACCTGAATGGCACGTTCCGGCCCAAGGGTATCTGGGCGGCCAACACAGTCAGCTTCGGCGCGCATTTCGATCAGTTCAGGCTGAGCAGCCCGACCTTCAACACCGATAATTTCGCAACCGGCGGCGACGGGTCGGTGTTCAGCAATTCGCTAGGCAGTACGCAAACGAGTGCGCTCTGGCTGCAGGACGTATGGCGCGTATCGCCGGCGGTTCATGCCACTTTGGGCGGCCGTTATGAGTTGTGGCATGCGTATAACGGCTTCAATTTCGCCACGGGTACGAACGGCGTCGGCGTGGCCGTGAACCAGCCCAATTTGAGCCGGTCGGGTTTTTCGCCGAAAGCTTCGGTGACATGGGACGCCACCGATCTCTGGTCGCTCACCGGCTCGTTCGGCAAAGCATTGCGCTTTCCGACAGTCGGCGAGTTATATCAAACCGTGCAAACCGGCACCACCTTTCTGCAAGCCAACCCGTTCCTCAAACCGGAGAGTGTGCTCTCAGGCGAGCTGGCGCTTGAGCGTCATACCGAAGACGGCAAGTTACGCGTCTCGGTGTTCGACGAGTATGTCTCGAATGCGCTGATTTCGCAGACCTCGACGATCGCGGGTTTCGCCACGCCGGTTTCATTTACGCAGAATGTCGATAAGACGCACGAGACCGGCATCGAGCTGGTGGGGCAGCAAGACAACGTGTTGATCAAGGGGCTGCAGCTTTCCGGCAACGTGACCTACGTGAACGCGCGCATTCTCGCCGATAGCGGGTATGTGCCACCGCTGACGGCGCCGAATGCGAGCGCGGTGGGCAGCCATGTGCCATCGGTACCGACTTGGCGCGCCACGCTGGCCGCCACTTACAGGCCCGACTATCAATGGGCTTATACGGTGGCGGGGCGCTTTAGCACGCGAGTATTTTCAACGGTCGATAACACCGATATCAACGCGGCCACGTACCAGGGTTTCCAGAGCTATTTCGTGGTCGATGTGCGCGCCGACTATAAATACGACCGACATTGGACCATCGCGGCAGGTGTCGATAACTTGAATAACCGGCAGTACTTTTTGTTTCACCCGTTTCCCCAGCGTACCTTGTACGCGGAGTTGAAATACAACCTGTAGCCGATCTTCGTCGCTCAATGTTGTTGCTTAGTTTCACTGTTAACTTTCGCTAATCATTTTGGTGACGCACTTCGTCACTTATGGAGCTTTCCGATGAAAAATCTAATTCGCCTTCGTCTCCTGGTCGCCGCTTGTACCCTGACCGTGGCTCAATTCGCCCAGGCCCACGCATATCCGAAACAGGAGATGCCAGCGCCCAAGGCCGTGGTGGATAGCTCCATCACGCAGGTCAAGATCGTCTTTGACGATGCGCTGGAAGGCGCGTTCAGTTCGCTGAGCGTGACCAATGCCGCCGGTCAGACTGTCACGACAGAGAAGTCGCTGCTCGATGCGGGCGATAAAAAAACGTTGACGGTGGCCGTGCCGAAACTGCAGCCCGGTGTGTACACGGTGCACTGGGTCGCGGTGGCCGAAGACAGCCATCGGACTCACGGTGACTACACCTTTACCGTCAAATAGGCGAGAGCGATCCATGCCTGTTTTCGTGCAGCCGCCGCGTGCGGCTCGTGAGCTTGACGTCGGCGGCGTGCCGATGAATTCGATGAGGAGAAAATGATGAAAGTGACCCGACGTACTGCGCATTGCGCACTCAAGGGGCTGTTATTGGCGGGCGCGCTGATGGGTGGTGGCGGCGCGGCCAATGCGGCTGCCAGCAACACGCTGGCGGTGTCGAATTGCTGGGTTCGGGCGCTGCCCGGCAATCTTCCCTCGGGCGGCTATTTCGTTGCGACGAATTCCGGCGATCAAGCTGTCGATCTGGTGGCTGTGTCGACGCCCGCGTTCGGCATGGCGATGCTGCATCAGTCGCAAACGCAAGGGGGGACGTCACGCATGACGATGGTCGATAAAGTTACCGTGCCCGCGCATGGCAAACTCGCGTTCACGCCAGGCGACTATCACCTGATGTTGGAGCAACCGACGCAACCGGTGCAGATCGGCGCAAAGTTGCCGATGACCTTCATGTTCAGCGGAGGGCAAAAAATCGCAGCCGTGTGCGAGGTCAAGAATGCCGGCGCTACCGGGCCGTAATCTGCGTAGCGACGTAGCGGCACAAGCCGTGCCATGCGAAGACGCCTCCGTTTATGAACTGAACCCAAGAAGGTGGACAGTGAATGACAAGGGCTGCTAGGGCTGGGTCTTGTATTGCACAGGACTCAGCCCTTTTGATGAGAGGCTAATTTGCAATTAAACACTATGGGTACTCACAATAGCGGGCACTTATTCGGAACGAAGCTGTGTCCCTTTCGGATGACGCTTGCTGTTCTTCAGCATGGAGAAGACCACTGCTAGACGTTCGGCCATATCCTCTGCTTGTTGCTCGGTGCGATAGTTGCACAGCCACTGCAAGGTGTTGTCCATTTTCTGTGCGTATAAACCGTAGAAAACCGGCTCAACGCCTAAGTCATCGGCCCACTGCGTTGCATCGCCATCTTGGACAACCCCCTTGATGCACATCGAGCCGGTCCAGTCTTGCATCCGGTGCTCGTGTATTGCTTGCACCGGGGTTAGGCGCTCGCTAGAGACCCTACCTTGCCGCAACCGCTCGATGAGCTGTTCGGCAATCAGTTCATGGAGCGGTTTTTTCAGTTTGTCGGCCATCATCCAGTCCTCCTGAGCAGCAGTACGGCGGGTGCCGCGATGAAAGGTTGTGGTGCCGCCGCGCAAAGACGCTGCCCTCGCGAAATAAGGTCGCGTTCTCTTATAATGACTATAGCCATCGTATCTCTCCGTTTTTTACGTGGTCAGGTTAATATCGGTGTTGCGTACGGGTATCAACCGCTTCCTTCTCATATTCCCTCGTTTGGGCCCGTTCCTTCGAGCGTCGGCCAACATGAACATCGTCAGCCGAGCGTCGTCATCTGAGGGCACACCCACGCGTAGGCAATCTTCAGGCGCCTCATGAAGGCACATCGGAATAGCGCTAAATCGTCCATCCGTTTCAGATAAATACATAATCAGATAATTAGTATGACTAAATTAATTAGCTACCAACCGCAGGGTTCGCAACCGAGGTTGCGGAGCTCTCTTTAAAAAAGCAAACCTGGAAGGTTGGTAGGCAATCGCCCCGAGCAGATCTATAGCTGAAAACATCGGCGCCCATGCGGGCGTCAGCAGAATTTCGGGACTCACCTGGCCAAGAAAATGACCAAGCAGATGAAGTCATTGTCCATTTGCAAAGCGGACCCGCATCCGTGATAAGCGCGGAATCTATGTGCGCCTTGGGGGGGGCATAAGTGAGCAATCAAAATCGCCGAAATACTGCCGAAAGTCGTAGATCGTCTCCTTGCTGAATCCGTCCTTCTTCAGGACCTCGACGACTGGCGCCTTGTCCGCTTCGCGCAGGATCGTAGCCATCTGCTCGTCCGTTAACCACCACTTTTTCATGCCTTTCATTCTCGGTCTGACGCCATTCTTTCGGCGGGTCCGAAAATACTGGAACAAATGAATGGCAGCGGATCACGTGTTAATTTTTCAGGCGATAGCAGCGGTGCTATTTCATCTGGTGCGCACAAGCGTAGGTCGGATGCATAGCAGCCGGATTTATGAAACAACGCCGCCTAGAGTCGCTCCATAAAAATAAAAATCGTACTCAAGAAAAAACCACTACGGTGATAGGTCATGAAATCCAATAGCGAACTCACCAGCCTCATAGAGAATTTCCCGGTTTCGGCAAGCCTCAAAGAGGCCGACACTGGGAAATACGTTGTTAATAATGCATATTTTTCGCGGCAATTTGGTGTCGAAAATCCAATGGATCTCGTGGGAATAACGGTACGCGACCTGACTTTCCGCCAACAGGAATGGGGCACGCAGTATGCGACCATGATTGAAAAGCTTGATTTTCACGCGCGTGAAAAGAAATCTCATGTGCTTGGCAGGCATCAATTTCTTGATGACAGCGGTGAAGCTCAATTGGGAGAAATGGTTAAATTTCCGGTGCTGGGTTCCCGAGAAAATATTCTGGCCATCGTCACCTATTGGAATGACATTACGCCAACGCTTCCTCCTAATAGTCTGTATCGGCTATATAGGAGTTTTTACGATGCTAAGAGCGCGATCAAGCGCGTGCTGGTCTGTCTCGAAGTCGATCAATATTTTGTGACGCCACCCACCGATGCGCAGTTTCGGGTTTTTCTTTTAAAAGCAGAGCGCTTTGCTAATAAGGAAATCGGGAAGTTTCTCGGCATGTCAGATCGAACAGTCGAATGCCATTTGGCCACTCTGCGCAACAAAGCAGTCGACGGTAATCTCTCCCCCGTCCTATCCCTCGTCAAATGGAACACCCCATGCGCTTCCGATTCGATCCACTGTTGAGGATTGCGCTCATGCCTAATCGTTTCGAGCGGTACGAATTATCGCTTATCGCTTCGCGGCGATTAGTTCGCTCTGGGAAGGGATTGTTGAATGGAAGAATTCTCAGCCAGGCCGGCTATTTTCACCAGCGCCTCAGTGACGATCTGTTTTGACGTGCCGGGAAGCAAAAAGACCACCCCAAAGGTTGGATGGGTGTCCAACTTTTGGGGTGCTGTTCAGTTTCGCGGAGGCGTCTCTATGTCTGAGCAAGCTCGCCGTGGCAACCTTGCCGGCATCTACCGCAGCGCTTAGCTGGCGTCGTGGCCAAACGCGAAAATGTTGTTCTTCGAGTTCGAAGCGACGTTCACGCCATGCTTGACTGCGGCGCGCGACACGCTGACGTTGCTCTGGCCCAATTCCGGGTAGGTCGTATCTTCGTTGCCGGTGCGGCCAGCGACTTGTTCCGATTGAATCAGCTCGGCACGCACTTGAGCACGCGATTCGCCTGCGCCGCTTTGAGCCAGTACCGGGTACGTGGTGTCTTCGTTCGTGTTGCGGCTTGCGACTTGGTTCGATTGGATCAGGTCCGCACGTACTTGAGCGCGAGTAAGCGTACTCGGCGTGCTCGTGCCAACCAGTGCATTGACGTCGTCACCGACGTGAGCGTTACCAGCGAATGCGGGGGTAGCGATTACAGCGCTCGAGAACAACAGGGCAGCCAAAAGTTTCGTGTTCATTTTAATACTCCAGTCATCGTTATTTTTAGATGGGGACGTCAGCGAGGGAGGTTTCCGTTTGCTGCGTCGACAGAACCCATGGTAGAGATTCGATGACCGAAGATTAAGAGGGAACGATGGAATGAATTATTGCGGATTCCGTTTCAATCGGAAGAGGTAACGCCCGTTACCCCCTTGCCGTAAGGCGTTACGACCGAGTGCGAGCAGTATCGAAGGTGATTATGCCAGTTTTAGTAATAGTCTATTGCGCGAGTGCAGTTCAACGGAGTGGGCCGTTCGGCCCGAACTGAGTTCTGCACTTACGCGTGACAGTTAGGCGTGACCGGTGTCGGCTATGGATTCGTCGCCGTCGAGGGCCGTGGGCGGTTCTTCTCCGTCCAAGGCTGCGGGCGCCGCGGCTGCAAGGGTCGCTTGGGCTACGCCCTGGGGGCGCTGTTTGTTGAATTTGCCGATGGCATGATCGACCGCGGCGGAGAGTTTGCTGCAAGCGTGCTGAATGGCTTGATGGAGCGTTTGGGCATGATCGGTCACGGTAACGGGGTTGAGGCCGGCCACACGAGCCTCCATCATGCAGCGCTTGTCGGCGGCCCCCGCTTTCTCGCCGTTCTCGTCGTTTAAATGAACTTCGACCCTCGTTATCCTGCCGTGAAAATGCGCCAGCGCTGCAGTGACGGCCGTTTCTACGTGAACCGTCAAGCCTTCCCGTCCGACGATGTGGTGATCGCTATTGACTTGAATTTTCATGCGTCCTCCTAGTAGGAATAACTGTTCGATCCCTGGGGGAGGAGCGCGTTCCCCGCAGGTTCAAACCATTATGCCCCTGTGGGCGATGCGCGCACAGCACCACACTCAGACAGTGGCCACCAGGAATAAGCGTTTGAAGGGTAATAACGTACGGCCATCTTTGTGTTGCGGATAGAAGGGCGCGAGCGCTTGCGCGTAGGCTGCGCGAAAGGATGCGCGTTGCTCGCCCTGCAAGGCATCTAGATAGGGACGCAGGCTGGTTCCGCTGGCCCACTGCGCTACGGCGTCCTCGCCAGTCAACGCGTGCATGTAGGTCGTTTCCCAAATGTCGAGGTCTTTTACCAAAGGTCGCAATAAATCGTAGTAGGCCCCGGGCGAGAGTATCGAATGTCGGTCAGGCACGCGCGCGAGCGCTTGAGCGTATGCAGGCGATTGCGACAGTCGCACCTGCTCCAGGCGAAATGGCGTGTCATGCATCGCGGGCATCTGCACGGCAAGGCAACCGCCCGGGCGCAGGAATGACAACAGGCGCGCAAACAGCGTTTGATGACCGCCCAACCACTGCAGCGTCGCATTCGAATAAATCAGATCGAATGCTTGGGTAGGCGCCCATGTGTCGATATCGGCATGCATGAAACGGCAGGTCGGAACGCTCGCGCGCGCGGTGTCGAGCATGCTCTCGGAGCCATCGATGCCCAGCACGTCGGCATCAGGCCAGCGTTGTTTGAGCAGTGCCGACACGTTGCCCGCGCCGCAACCAAGATCGACCGCGGTTTGAGGCGCGCCGATAGCAACATGGGCAAGCAGATCGATAGCGGGCTTGAGTCGCTCGTTGCCAAAGCGCAGGTATTGCGAGGGGTCCCACAGATCGGTTTTCTGGTTCATGGTGGTCGAGGGCATGCTCAAAAGGTCGTGAGCATTTAATGGTCACAGGCATTCAAACGTTGCGGGCCTCTTGATCTATGGTCGACGTATGACGCGTTTCGGGCATCACGATGTAGGTCACGAGCGAAATGGCCGCGCACAGGCTGGCGTAATAGAAGAACCACGGTTCGTGTCCGGCAGCCTTGAGCCGCAAGGCGACGAATTCAGTCGTGCCCCCCATGACCGCCGTCACGATGGCAAACGGCAGGCCCACGCCGAGCGCGCGGACTTTGGCCGGGAACAGCTCCGACTTGACCAGCCAGTGTATCGAGCTGAAGCCGCTCAGGATTCCGAGCGCGGCCAGGTTGAGCAGGAACGCCGTGGTACCGCTGTGCGTCTCGCCCAGTGCATGCATGATCGGTATCGTGAGAAACGTGCCCCCGATACCGAAAATCATCATCACCTTGCGTCGCCCGATCAGGTCCGACAGCAATCCATAGATGGGCTGGAACACCATGTAGATCAGCAATGCAATGGTGGCGATCAGCGTGGCCTCGTCGCGGCTGAAGCCCGAGGTGTTCACCATGTATTTTTGCAAATAGATCGTGAACGTATAGAACGCGACGGTGCCGCCGATGCTGATGCCGATGCTCCAGACGACTTCGCGGCGGTAACGCAGCAACACCACCAGCAAGCTCTCTCGAGCCGGGTCTTGGCCATGCCGCATAAACGATTCGGTCTCGGCAATGCCGCGGCGCAGGTACAGCGCGAACACCGCCAACAGGCCACCGATGAAAAACGGAATACGCCAGCCCCACGCGTCGAGCTGCGCCGGCGTCAAGACCGCGCGCTGCAGCAGCAACATCAGGCCGAGCGCCAGCAACTGTCCCATCACGACCGTCACCTGCACGAAACCGACGAAGAACCCGCGCCGGCCCGGCGGCGCCATTTCGCTCAGATAGGTTGCGCTGGTGCCGGCTTCACCGCCCATGCTGAAGCCCTGCAACAAACGGGCGAATACCAGGATGGCCGGTGCGGCGATCCCGATGGTGGCGTAGGTGGGCGTTAGCGCAATCATCAACGAACCGAGGCTCATCATCGCCACCGACAAGCTTAAGGCGAGGCGGCGGCCGAAGCGGTCGGCCAGCGTGCCGATCAGCCAACTCCCCAGCGGGCGCACCACGTATCCGACCGAAGCGACGGCCGCCGCGTTGAGCAACTGCACCGTCATGTTGCCGCCGGGGAAAAACGCTTTGCTGAAGTAGATCGAGAAGATCGAGTACGCGAGAAAGTCGTACCACTCGATGACGTTGCCGGCGCTGCCGCCGATGATGGAGCGCAAACGGCCCGGTGTGCGTGCCTGATTCGGCACGGTGTTGTCGTAAGTATTGCGTTTTTGTGGTGTGGTGCTCATGGTGTCTCCCCCCAGGTGCTACGCACGCGTGTTTGTCCCGCGTGTCTTCTCCGATATTACCGTTTGGGCTGGTGCCCGGCACGGGCTTAGCGCGTGCTCTTCGGCACGTTCACTAACAAGTTCACCAGCTCGGTCGCGCTGCCCATCTTGTCTGCGAGCATAACGCGCTCGACGATTTGTTCGACCTGCGATGCCGCGAGCCGGCGCGATGCCAGTTTGCGGAATTTCGCGATGACGTCCTCGGCACTCGCAAATGAATGCTCGCTGCCGCGCGGCGTCTCTACCGTTTCGTCCAACTCGGTGCCGTCGCGTAGTCTCACCTTGACGTGCACCATATGGCGATAGACCGAACCGCGCGCAGTGATCGCGGGGTCTTCCACCACCTCGACCAATTGCGACACGCGCATGCGCTGCGCATCGGTGACTTTCTCCTCGGTGAACTGGTCGACAAAGACGTCGCCGTCGAGCAGCAAGGTCGCGACGCAATAAGGCAAGTTCAGTTGCGCCGAAACCAGGCCCTGCGGCACGTATTTCCAGCCGACATGATCGACGGTGACGCGCGAACCTTGCACGATGATGCGCTCCACGTCATCGACGCCGAACGGATGACGCGCCTGCATGTTGCGTAGCGCGTCGAGCGTGGTGTGATTGCTGCCGACGCAGGAAAAGAACTTCAAGGCGATGCGCTCGGTTTCGAAACGCTCGCCCAAGCCTGCGGTCAGTTTCGTGAGATCGAAGCGATCGGTCGAGCGCGAGAAGGTCGAGCAAAACCCGCCGTAGGGGTTTTCGAACACGTCCATGATGCCGGTGAAGCCGTCCTGCGCGAGCAGCGCGCCGTATAGGCCGCTTTGCGAGGCGCGCCCGGCATGCATGCGCTTGACCATCGCGCCGAATTGCGCAGCCATCAGCCCCGACGCTTGCGTGCCGGCGATGCCCAGCGCATGAACCGTCTGCTCGGCCGAGAGCTTGAGCGCCGCTGCCGCGCCCGCGGCCGCCGAGAACACGCCGACGGTGGCGCCCGAATGCCAGCCTTGCGCGATATGTTCCTGCCCCATGCACATGCCTACGCGCGGGCCGATTTCATAGCCGGCCACGCAGGCGGTCAGGAAATCACGCCCGGTCATTGCAGGATTGAGTTCGGCCAGCGCGAGCACTGCAGGCAACGTAACGGCGCCCACATGCAGCACGCCGACGCGATGCACGTCGTCGAGCTCGAAACTTTGTATCAGAGTGCCGTTGATGAGTGCCGCGTGCGGCGCCGACACGCGACGCCCGGTCCCCCATGCGGCACAGGCCGGGGTGGTATCCAGGCGGCCCAAGGTGTCGATCAGGATCCGGCTCCAGGGCAGCTCGGTGCCGAAGATCGCGCAGCCCAGCGAGTCCAGGATCAGCAGCTTGATGCGGTCGATGACCGGCGTAGGTATGGCGTCGTAGTGCAGCGTGCTGACGAAGTCGGCGATACCCCGGGTGTAGGGGTTCTGAAGGTGCTCGGCGTGGCTCATGGTATCGGCTATGGAGGTTGACGAGGGCAGTCAAAGAAATTTTCGATGGCCTTTGAATGCCGGGGGCCACGCGTACACGAGGCCGGGTCCTTGAGTATCGGTCCCGTACGGCACATTTGTAAATTGCCCGTTTCGTCGTTATTATTGCTCAGTGAGCAATAATAAAAGAGCGCGGTGATGTCGCATTTTTCCGGTGTTGATCTCGATGGTTTGCGGGGTTTCGTCGCGGTGGCCGAGCGCGCGACTTTCCATGAGGCGGCGCTTGAACTCAACGTTTCTGCTTCGGCGTTGACGCGTCGGATCCAGCGCCTGGAGACTGCGCTGGGCGTCGCCTTGCTCGAGCGCACCACGCGGCGGGTGACGCTTACGCCTATCGGCCAGTTATTCTTGCCGGGTGCGCAACGCGTGCTTCATGAGCTTGACGCCACGCTCAGCCGCGTGGCTGAGTCGGGCAACGCGCGGGTGGGGCAGATTACCGTTGCCTGCATCCCGACCGTGACGAATCATCTGTTGCCGCGCATTATTCGCGACTATCGCATGCGCCGGCCCGAGGTTCGCATTCGCATGATGGAGGGCAATGTGAGTGCGGTGGCGCGCAATGTCCGGGAGGGGCTGGCCGATTTCGGACTGACCTTTATGGTCGCGCCGGACCCCGATTTTCTTTTCGACGCACTGGTCACCGACCCTTACTGCCTTGTTTGCCCGGTCGACCATCCGCTGGCGGAGCTACGGAGCGTGGAATGGAAGGATCTCAAGCCGCATCAACTGATCATATCGGGGCGCGGCAGCGGCAACCGCATGATTCTCGATGAGGCATTGCGCAGTGTGAATTGGCAACCGGACCGGCCGGTTGAGATCGAGCATTTGACCACTTCGTTGGGCCTCGTCGAAGCGGGACTCGGCATTTCGGTCGTGCCGCAGTCGGCACTGCCGGGCGAGCCGCAATCGAGCATGGCGATACGGCCGCTGGTCAATCCGACGGTGACGCGCACGATAGGTTTGGTCCGGCGGCGCGGCGTAACGCTTGCGCCCGTCGCACAGCAGTTTCTGCTTGCCGTGCGGCGCATGGCGCCCGGCCTTGCGCGCGAAGTCGAGGAGCGAACCGCCAGGCTGGCGCAGGCGGCCTCTTGAGCCGAACCGCGGCGCAAGAGCGCGCACCTTACCCGAACACTTCCTGACGCTCCTGCTGGTTCGCGCTTTCCAGCAATGGCGTGATATCTACCTGCTGCGTGCAACTAGGCGTCAGCACCCGCTCATACAGGCAGAAACCGGAAGGCTCCAGCGTCAACACATCGCCGCGTACCTCCGCATGCTGCGACACCACCACCCGACCGTCCGCCGAAAAACTCACTTGCCGGGCGTTATCGCTCAGGTTGAACAAGCAGCGTAACTCCTCGCCTTGCGTCAACATGCGTGAGAAGGCGAGCACGCCGCGCGGCATGTTGGTCAGGAAATGCAGCTCGCCCTCGCGTAGTTCCGGCCGGGCCTTACGCAACGCAAAAATAGCGCGCGCAAACGAAAGGGTCGAGTCGTCCTGCGTTTCCTGCTGTTCGACAGAAAGCGTCAAGTGATGCGGGTCGACCGGCAACCACGGTTCGGTCGTGCTAAAGCCGCCCCACGGCGCCTGCGAATTCCACGGCAGCGGCGTGCGGCAACCATCGCGGCCTTTGTATTTGGGCCAGAATGCCTTGCCGAACGGGTCCTGCAAGCGCTCGAACGGCACGTCCGCTTGGGGCAAGCCCAGCTCCTCACCTTGGTACAGGCAAATCACCCCATGCATGCAGGCCAGCAGCGCCAGCATTTGCTTGGCGTGCGCCTGGGGCTCGCGTCCTTCGCCCCAGCGGGTCGCCACGCGTGCCACGTCGTGATTGCTCAAGGCGACGCAAGCCAGGCCCGGCGCGGTGATGTGCTTTTGCAATTCGGTCAGTACATGACGCACGTGCGTTTCGGAGCGATCGCTGCGGATCAGATCGAAGCTGTAGGCCGAATGCAGTCGCCCAGAGCGCGTGTACTGCCCCATCACGGGCAGCGCGTTGTCGCCACCGACCTCGCCGACGCTGAACGCACCATACACATCGAGCAGCGTGCGCACCCGTTCGAGAAACGGCAGGACTTCGGGCCGGTATTTGTCGAACTCATGCTCTTGCCAGCCATACGGATGCAACGCGCGCGAGCTGTCCTCGATCGGCGGATTGTCGCGCAACTCCAAATCTTGAAAGAGATGAATGCACGCATCCAGCCTGAACCCCGCGACGCCCTCCTTAAGCCAGAATTCCATCTCCGCCAGTACCTGATCCTGAACCGCCGGACAATGCAAGTTCAGGTCGGGTTGGCTGGACAGGAACGTGTGGAAAAAATATTGGCGGCGCCCCGCATCCCATTGCCACGCCGGTCCTCCGAAGACGGACATCCAATTATTGGGCGGCGTGCCGTCGCGCTTGGGGTCGGCCCACAAATACCAGTCGTCGCGTCCTTCGCTTTTTTGCCGGCTGGCTTTGAACCACGGATGCTCGTCCGAGGTGTGCGACATCACCATGTCGACCATGATGCCCATGCCACGCTGCTTGGCTTGCGCGAGCAGAATACGAAAATCCGCCAGGGTGCCGAACATCGGATCGACATCGCGGTAATCCGCGACGTCGTAGCCGAAATCGCGCATCGGCGATTTAAAAAACGGGCCGACCCAGATCATGTCCACACCGAGGCTCTGGATGTAATCGAGCTTCGCGGTGATGCCAGGCAGATCGCCGACACCATCGTGATTGGAGTCGTTAAAGCTACGCGGATAAATTTGATAAATGATCATAAATTTCAGTGTGGGCTTGCGAGATGGCTTGCATCTGCCCGGCGCATTTGCCCAGTTCAAGTAAAGGTAATAAGCCACGCGTATCCGAAACGGGACATCCAGAAAAACCCGCATCGCTAGCGGTCGGCGTCGCTCGATGCGGCGCGCACTAGCCGCAGTGGCGCAGCGGCTGGCTCTGAGCGGCACATCGATCCGGATTGGGGCGTTGTATCGCGTGTGCACTGACCCTTGAATTCTGCCTAATATATGTCGTTTTCGTGCCAAAATAGCCGCAAAGCGACGCAAATTCGAGGGTCTTTGATTTCGGTCGAAAATCCAATTGGGTTGCAACAATAGCTGAAAACCGGTTTTCTTGCAGGGGAGCGCGTCGTGCTTTTTGCGGTGCGCCCGGCGGCGTGCTTCACAGTCCTTTCACAGTCCTTTCGCGGTGCTTTCAAGGTGTTCGTGCAGTGGTGCACTCGCAGTGTTCGCGATGTTGTTCATCAGCGCGAAAGGGGTTGCACCGTCCGAATCCGTTGCGCAAGCCAAGACGAAAATAATATGAAAACAGGCGAGTTCTTGCCGAGTGAACCGGGGGACGGCGCGGCGCCGTTTTTGGTGGTGGCGGCGGGCGTGATTGCCGGCCTGCTGGTCTTGTGTCTGACGTGTGTGGTGCTGTTGCAAAGTCGCGCGGACGCGTTGGAACTGGGCAAACAGCAGGCCAACACCGCATTGCTGCTGATCGAACATGATATTGCCCGCAGTTTTGAAATCTACGATTTGTCGCTCGATGCAACGGTGGAGCAACTGCGAAGTCCGGACACGCGCGGTTTCTCACCGCAAGTACAAAAGCGGGTGCTGTTCGATAGCTCGGCCAAAGCCCGCTACCTGGGCGCGGTCAAGGTTGTCGATGCGGCGGGCAACGTAACGATTGCATCGCAGGACCACAAGCGGCCGAAAGCCAACTATTCCGATCGCGATTTTTTTGCCGTGCATAGGGCTGAGCCGGATCTCGGTTTGTACATCAGTTACCCGTATCGCTCTCGGCTCGAGAATGGCGATCCGGCGATTGCCCTAAGCCGGCGGATCGCCAATCCCGATGGCTCGTTTGGCGGCATTGTGTTCTTGCCGGTATACCTGTCGTACTTCAGCGATTTGTTTTCGGGCCTGCCGCTGGGCTCTCATGCGTCGATCACGTTATCGCGTCCCGACGGCATCATCATCACGCGCATGCCATTCAGCTCAAACGATGTCGGCCGCACCATGGCCGGCACTGAGTTGGGAGCACGCTGGGCGGCGCAGACCGCGGGCAGTTATGTCAAGGTGTCGCAGATCGACGGTGTGACCCGCTTGTTCGTTTTCCGCAAGATCAAAGCGCTCCCGCTCATCGTGACGGTCGGCATTGCGCAGCAGGATATCTTCGAGGCTTGGCAGCGGCGCGCATTCTGGACTGGTGCGATCGCCGTGGTCGCGAGCTTGCTGATCATCGTGGCCGCAGTGTTGATGGCGGGACAGCTTAAAAAGCGCGAGCGCGCCGAGCAGAAGTTGGCACTACTCGTCAGCAAGGATCCCCTGACCGGACTTGATAACCTGCGCGCTTTCGACGCACGGCTCAAAGCTCAACTCGATGCGGCACAAACTGCCGGGTTGCCATTCTCGGTGCTGTTTATCGATATCGATCGCTTCATGGCGTTCAACGATATCTATGGCCATGCGCAAGGCGACGAATTGCTGCGTACGTTGGCGCGCTGCCTGAGCGAGAACCTCTTGCGAACGCAAGGCACGGCGTCGCGTTACGGTGGCGAGGAATTCCTGATCCTGCTGCCGAATACTCCGACCGAGCGGGCCTTTCAAAGGGCTTATAACATCTGCGAGCAGATCAAGGAATTGAACATCGAAAACCGGGGCAGTGAATTCGGCCGGGTGACGGTGAGCATCGGAATTTCCACCTGGAGCCCGGAGCAGCCTATCGCGCTGCGCGCGCTGATCGACGCGGCAGACCGCGCGCTCTATGAAGCCAAGACGCTGGGCCGCAATCAGGTCCGCGCGCAAAGCCACAGTTCACGTCTGTGGACGAGCGAAAACGATGATCTGGCGCAGCCTTTGGAAGAGTAAGAGAGTCAGCGCCCTTCGGGGGAGAGGCCGAGTGATCGGGCGTGACTGAGAGGGTGGTGCGCGGTTTCGTGCAGCGCGGCTCGCGGCTCGCTGCTCGTGTTGTTGTGCGGCGCGTTCAGTCAGGTAGCCAATTGAGTTGCGTTTCGAGCCGTCGCTGCATCGACGCGGCGGGTTCAGGGCGGCACAGCAAATAGCCCTGGAGTTCGTCGCAAGCGTGCTGCTGCAAATACTGCGCTTGCGCCACGGTCTCTACGCCCTCGGCCACGACGCGCAAGTTCAGGTTGTGCGCCATGTTGATGATGGTTCGGCAGATGGCCGCGTCATCGGCGTCGCTGGAGATATCGCGCACGAACGATCGGTCGATTTTCAGCACGTCGATGGGGAAGCGCTTGATGTAACTCAGGCTCGAATAGCCGGTGCCGAAATCATCGATCGAAATGCTGACGCCGAGATGCTTGATGCGCTCCAGCATGGCGATGAATAATTCCGGTCCTTCCATCGCCAACGATTCGGTGATTTCCAGATCCAGCAGCGCGGCGTCCATGCCGCTTGCGGCGAGGCTGCGAATCACCGTCTCGCTAAAATCCAGATGCTTGAGCTGGCTGACCGATACATTGACCGAAATCGGGAAATTGGACAGGCCGGCATCGACCCACTCCTGATTCTGGCGGCACGCTTCGCGCAGCACCCAATCGCCGATCGGAATGATCAACTTGGATTCTTCGGCAATCTGGATAAATTGCGCAGGCGCCACGAGCCCTTGTTTCGGGTGATTCCACCGGATCAGCGCTTCCATGCCGGACAGCACGCCCGTGTGTGCGTCGACCTTGGGTTGATAGTGCAGGACGAACTCGTTGTTCACGATCGCCTGTCGCAACTCCTGTTCGATGCTCAGGCGTTGCGACACGCGCATGCCGATCTCGGCTTTGTAGAATTTGAGGTTGCCGCGGCCTGCGGCCTTCGCCGTGTACATCGCCATGTCGGCGCATTTCAACAGGTCGTTGACCGACGTGGCATCTGCCGGATAACCCGAGACGCCGATGCTGGCATCGACCCGGAAGTCGTGCTCCCCGATGGTCAGCGGCGCGCGCAAGCTGGTGAAAATGCGGGCGATCACGTCGTCCATATCGCTGAGCAAATGGATGTCCGGGCACACCACCACGAATTCGTCGCCACCCAGCCGCGCCACCATGTCGCAAGAGCGCAGGTTGGCTTTGAAGCGCTCGGCGGTGGCTTTGAGCAGTAGATCGCCGACGCCATGTCCTATGGTGTCGTTGATGCTCTTGAAATGGTCGAGATCGATGAAGGCGACACCGACTAGGTGACCGTTGCGCCTGGCCTGATGAATCAGCTGTTCGAGATGCTGTTCGAGCAGTTTGCGGTTGGGCAGGCCGGTTAGCGCATCGTAGTTGGCTTGACGCGCGAGTTCGTCCTGGTAGTGGATGCGTTCCGAGACGTCGGTCTGGCTGCCGATGAAGTGCGTGACCGAGCCTTCGTGGTCGCGTACCGGTGCGACCTTCAATTCGTTCCAGAACATCGTGCCGTCTTTGCGGAAATTGCGCAAAACCGCTTGGCCTTCGGTCTGTTCGTGCACGGCCGAGCGTATCGTGGCCAGTCCTTCCTGGTCGTGCAGTTTGCCCTGCAGGAACCGGCAATTGCGGCCTAGCACTTCATGGGGCGCGTAACCGGTCAGCCGGCCGTAAGCCGCGTTGACGTAAATCACCGGCATATCGGGTGCCACCGCGTCGACAATCACTATCCCGTCGCTGGTTGTATGCAGCGCTTTTTCGCGCAGCAGCAGAACTTGCTCGGCGTCCTTGCGCGCGGTGATGTCGGTGAACAGTATCGTCAGGCCTTCGCGCGTCGGATGAATGCGGTGTTCCAGCCAGGTGCCGTATTGGGGGTAGTGGCCTTCGAGTTCCGCGAAAACGTTTTCACGCATGGCACGGTGGCAGGCCTCATAGAACGGCAGATCGACCAAGCCGGGTACTACGTCCCAGATCCTGAGGCCGATCAATGCGTCGCGTTCGCTATCGAGGATGCGGCAGGCGTTTTCGTTGACGTACGTGTAGCGCCATTCCCGATCGAGCGCGATAAAGGCGTCGCTCGTGGCCTCGAGCAGATCGACCGATTGCGTGGCGTAATGGCGGCCGGCTTGTTGACCGGAATGCGCCGCGGGCATGCCGGGTTCGGCATCGGCGGGTGCGCGGGAGTCGGTGTCGTTGGGCGTGCCGGAGATGGCGTCGGCATACGTCTCGAGCGCGGTCGCAACCGTCTGTGCGATCGCTTTGAGCTGCTCTTGCTGCGCGTCGCTCAAGGTATGAGGCTGGCTGTGCGTCAAATTCAGCGTGCCGAGCACGATGCCGGCCTGCGTGGCCAGCGGGATTCCCGCATAGAAACGCACACCCGATGGCGAGGTGACGGTTTCGTCATGGGCAAAACGCGCATCCTTGCTTGCATCCTGCACCACCAGCAGTTCACCCTTGCTGATGACATGGGTGCAAAACGCTTGCGTTCCAATTGGCGCAAGCGCGCCTGGCGTCGAGGCAAACCGCCATTGCCGGTCTTCGTCGATCAGGTTGACCGACGAAAATTCCGTAGCGCAAGCACTTGCGCATAGATGCGTAAGTGCTTGCAGCAAACCCGTATCCATTTCCTTGAACAGCCGGAAGCCTCGCAGCGGATACGGCCAAGTACCCGAATGGTCGGGAATTTGCACCGGCATTATGAAAGTTCCAGGGGAAGCGCTGAAAGAAGGCAATCGAACCAACAACCCCTAATAATCTCATAAAAAAGGGCCGAAGTTAATGATTACGAGCGCTCAGCGTGTCTGGCGGGCGAGGCGCGCGAATTAAGCCGAACGATAAATGATGTCGTTGACGCCGCCAAAAACAAATCCAAGCACACGTTCTGGCGCCAATGGACGCGAGAAAAAATAGCCCTGTGCATTTTCGCACCCATGATCCTGGAGAAATTTAAGTTGAGTGCCGGTTTCAACGCCCTCGGCAATCAAACCCATGCCTAGATTCTGTGCCACCGAAATAATCGTTTTTGTGATGGTGGCATCAAACATTTCATGGGGCAGGCCTGCCACGAACGATTGATCGAGTTTGATCACGTCGACCGCAAAACGCTTGAGGTAATTGAGTGATGAATAACCGGTACCGAAATCGTCGATCGAAAGACGCACACCCAATTCCTTGAGCGCTTTAATTGCCTGCGTGGCGTTATGTTGAGCCAATACGCGCTCGGTCAATTCGATCTCGAGCATGCAGGGTGGCAACTCGTTTTCCGCCAGCGCTTGCTCGATCACGCCGATCAGCTCACCGCCGCGCAGTTGGGACGGCGCGATATTGACCGCCATCACAAGAGGGGGACCGCCTTCGCGTACCCACTGCGCCGCCTGTTTGCAGGCTGTGCGTATCACCCAGGCGCCGATCGGGATGATGAGTCCCGAGGTCTCGGCCAAGGGGATGAATTCAGCCGGGCTGATCGGACCCAGGTTGGGGTGATTCCAGCGCAGCAACGCTTCGACGCCTACGACATGCCAGCGCGGCAGATCCATCTGTGGCTGATACACCAGCGAAAGTTCGTCGCGCCCCAGCGCACGCGCCAGGTCGCTGAGCAAGCGCGATTGGCGCGAGGCCCCCTGCTGCAGGTGGGCGGCGTAGAACCGGTATTGATGTTTACCTGCAAGCTTGGCTTGGCTCATTGCATGCTCGGCTTGCTGTAACAGGTCGGCGGCGCTCTTGCCGTCGCTAGGATATAAAGCGATGCCCACGCTGACGCTGATGATCTGGTCGTACAGCACCGGCAGGATCGGTTCGTTCAGCGATTCGATCAATCGGCTCGCCAGCGACGCGACGTCTTGCGGGTCCGCGACCGACGAGAGCAGCACCGCAAATTCGTCGGCGCCCGGGCGCGAGACCAGATCGGATTCCCGTGCCGCACTTTCGAAGCGGCGCGCAATTTCGACCAAAGCGAGATCGCCGACTTCGCGTCCGAAGCGGGCGTTGATGGTGTCGAATTCGTCGAGATCGAGATACAGCAACGCGACCACCGAATTATTCAGGCGCGCCTGCGCAACGCTGTATTCAAGCCAGTCCATCAACAGCATGCGATCGGGGAGATGGGTCAGCAGATCGTGATTCGCGGCGCCCGACAACCGTTTGGTGAGTTGCCGCTTTTCGCGTAGCTGCGCCATGATCATTCCATACAGCGCGGCGATCAGCAGCAGCACCAGGACGGTCAGACACACCAGATACCGCAGTGAACTGCGCGCATGTTCGGTCAGCATTTGCTTGACCGCAACCTTGTCGCCATTCCTGACAATCAGAATGCGATTGATCGATGCGCGAATTTTTTCGTTGTCGGTCAATTCGAGCCGCTCGGGCAGCCGTTCCATTGTATCCGAAAGATCCTGCGCGTTGCCCAACTCGGTCGAGCGCGCGAGTCCGGCCAAATCGTTGTGTATCAGTTCGTGGAGCTCCGGCAATTCACCTTTCAAGGCCGGATCGTCGGAGAACATGCTTTCGATCTGTTCGAGCCCGGTTTCGGCGCCGGCCAGTGCCGCTTTAAAATTGTTGTGATACAGCTCATCCCCGGTACGCAAGTAATTCACCTGCGCCGCTTCCGCGTCGTCCAGGTCCTTAAGCAGAGTGCGCCCGGTATTGATCGACTCGTCGATCAGGAAAAGTTGGTCGTAGCCTTGTAGATAAGCACGCGTATCGCGCACCGTCACAATGCCGAAGATCACGACAAATACCAAGCCGGCCAGGAAGCCGATGAGTACCTTGTCCTCGACGCGTCGGGACTTCAACAGCGAAAAGCGTATCCGGCTGGCGGAGGACGGTGAGCTCATCGGGTGGTAGCGCTTTGGGGAGTGAAAAAACAAACACCATTTTTAAACACGACGATGACAAACCGGTGTATTTATCCCGGCGCCACCCGCTAAAACAGGATTGCTGATTACTGCCTGCGGCTATTAAACATCACGAATCGACAATTAGGTGGCTTTTCCGTGTTTAAAACGCTGCTTTATTATCGGATCAGATTAAATGGAGGGGGTTGAATAAAAAATGCCCCAATGCGGGGCAATGGGGGATTGGGAACTACGGGTAGGAGCGGCGAGGGGGCGCATCCGGCGCGCCGCGTGCGCTGAACGGCTTGCTACGATAGTCGCGGTTGCCAGCGGCGCAATAGCAGCGCATTGCTGATCACGCCGATGCCGCAGAATGCCATTGCGGCGCCGGCCACCATCGGGTTGAGCCAACCGAGAGCCGCCAGCGGTATGCCGATCAGGTGGTAGACGAAGACCCAGCGCAAATTTTGCCCAATCTTGCGATAAGTCCGCCGCGACACGTCGATTGCGGCAACAACCCGCATCGGATCGCTGCGCATCAGCGTAATGTCGGCTGCATCCATCTCGACATCGGCGCCGCTAGCGATTGCGATGCCGCTATCGGCGGCGCAGGGCGTCGAGGCCGCCGCCGCAGCAGCAGCGCCGATGCCGTCACTGACCATCGCTACCACACGGCCGCCCGATTTCAGGTGGGCCACGCTGGGCGCCTCGTGCTCAGGCACTGCTTGCGCGTGGCTTACGTCCATCTCGGATGCCGACGCCGCGATCGTCGCACTGCCTTCATTTGTCCCGGGCAGCATCACGCTGTCCACGCCGATGTCGCGCAACGCCTCGACGGCCGCCTCAATAGTCTCAACCGTCGCAACGCCGTCGGGTGGGTTCAAGGCAAATGCCTGAGCGGCTGTTTTGTCGAATGCGACAACGCCTATGCGATGTGCAATTTCGAGAGCCCGGGCATTTTTGAACAAAATGCCGTGGCGCGCAGCGATCCCCGTGCCGACCTTGATTGCGCTCGGCGCCGCCCGGCTTAGCGCATAGGGGCACGCGATTACGAGCACTGCCACGGCATTGAGAATCGCTGTTTCGGCGCCGGCGCCATACCAAAGCCAGCCGAGTAGCGTGGCCAACGCAATACCGAGGGTGACGGGCACGAAGACGGTGCCGACCCGCTCGACTGGGCGTGGAATCAGCGCTTGTTCCGCCTGGACTGATTCGACTTGGCGCACGATGCGCGCCAGCATGGTTTCGGCACCGATCGCACGTGTTTCGATGGACAGCAGGCCCGCGCCGTTGAGCGCTCCTGCTGTGACCAGATCGCCGGGATGTTTCGCCATCGGCACGGTTTCGCCGGCGATCAGCGATGCGTCGATCTCGGTTTCGCCCTCGAGCAACACGCCATCGACCGGTACGCGTTCGCCCGGCCGAACCACCACGATCATTCCTGTCTGGATCTCGCCGATGGCCACTTCGCGTTCGACGCCCTCGATGCGTACGCGGGCGCGCTCGGGGCGCAGGGCATTCAAGGCCCGGACTGCCGCGGTGGTTTTGCGTTCGGCGCGCATTTCCAACCATTTGCCCAGCAGCACCAGCGTGATGACGACCGCTGGTACTGCGAAATCGGCATGGCCGGTTTCACCTGGATGAGCCCACATTTGGTACACGCTCAGGCCCCACGCGGCCGAGGTGCCCAACGTAACCAACAGATCCGTGTCGCCGGTGCAGGCTGGCAATACCCCAGGCACCCCGCGCCATGCCCTGCGCAATACGGCGCGCAATGGCTCATACGCGGCGCGATAAAATCGCGCCCCCAGGCCGAATTGAACAATCGACGCGAGTATGAGCTGCGGCCAAGCCGGCAGCGTGCGTTCGACGCCGAACCATGCGCACATTATCGGAACCAGCAGCGGCAGGGTCAGGCAGCCGGACGCGACTACCGTCAGCGCGGCACGTCGGTTGGCGGCGATGCGTCGGCGAATCGACTGGATGGAGTCCGAGTCGGCGCTGTCGGACGTGGAGATCGCGGCGCTCGTCATGGCGCGCAGCGCTGCGGTACGGATAAGCTCACGATGCGTTCGCTCTCTTACTCTTCGAGCAGGCGGACCTTGACCCGTTTGCCTTTGACCTTGCCGTCCGAAAGTTTGCGCAGCGCTTGCCGGCCGATCGAGCGTTCCACCGCGACATAGGTGGAAATATCGCCGACATTGATTTTGCCCACTTGCTCAGCGCTATAACCGGCCTCACCGGTGAGAGCGCCCAGCACATCGCCTGGACGGATTTTTTCCTTGCGTCCGCCCAGTATCTGCAGCGTGATCATCGGTGGCGTGAGCGGGCCGCCGCTAGCCGGCTTCAGTTCATCGAGCTTGCCCCACTCGAACTCCCGGCCGGCTTGCTCGAGGTTGCCTACGCGTCCCATCTCGTTCATGCTCGCCAGGCTCAGTGCCCAGCCGTCCTGATCGGCGCGTCCGGTGCGCCCGATACGGTGAATATGTACTTCCGGGTCCGGCGTGACATCGACGTTGATCACCGCTTCGAGCTGGGCAATGTCGAGCCCGCGCGCGGCAACGTCAGTCGCGACCAGCACCGAGCAACTGCGGTTGGCAAACTGGATCAGCACCTGATCGCGTTCGCGCTGCTCGAGTTCGCCGTGCAATGCCAGCGCATTGAAACCCTGGGCGCGCAACACGTCGAGCAGGTCGCGGCACTGCTGCTTGGTATTGCAAAAGGCCAGGGTGCTCACGGGGCGATAGTGGTTGAGCAGCAGGCCGACTGCATGCAGACGTTCGTCGTCCTTGACTTCGTAAAAGCGCTGCCGAATCTTGCTGTTGTCGTGCTGCTCCTGCAACTTGATTTCCTGCGGCCGGCGCAAGAACTGTTGGCTGAGCTTGACGATGCCGGGCGGGTAGGTCGCCGAGAACAGCAAGGTCTGGCGCTCTTTCGGGCATTGTTTGGCGACGTAGGCGATGTCGTCGAAGAAACCCATGTCGAGCATGCGGTCGGCCTCGTCGAGCACGAGGGTGTTCAGCGATGCCAAATCCAGAGTGCCACGTTCGAGGTGGTCCATGATGCGTCCAGGCGTGCCGACGACAATGTGCGCACCGTGTTCGAGGCTGGCGATTTGCGGACGCATCGGAATGCCGCCGCACAGCGAAAGTATTTTGATGTTGTCTTCGGCACGCGCGATCCGGCGAATTTCCTGGGTCACTTGGTCGGCCAATTCGCGCGTTGGGCATAGCACCAGCGCCTGGACGCCAAAATTACGCACATCCAGTCGGTGCAGCAGGGCGAGTGCAAATGCGGCGGTTTTGCCGCTGCCGGTTTTTGCTTGGGCGATCAAATCGTGGCCGGCCAACGCGATGGGCAAACTGGCGGCCTGGATTGGGGTCATGCTGGAATAGCCGAGCTGCTCAAGGTTGGCGAGCATGGCCGGGGTAAGCGGCAATAGGCTGAACGGGGTGCCGGCTGATTTGCCGGCAGGTGTCGAAGAGGTAGTCATACCGGATTATAGCGGGGTCAGTGCGACAGTCCGGTGTGGATCGCCGCCATTCGCGGAGATAAAAGCCGGGCGCTGCGGCGACACACGTACAATCGCTGATTCAATCGAGCATTTGCGGATCTATGAAAACGCCAAAAAGAATTGCACCTTTGGTCGAGGACGGCTTGGTCGACGAGGTCATTCGCCAGTTGATGAGTGGCAAGGAAGCTACGATCTATGTCGTGCGCTGCGGCGACGACATTCGTTGCGCCAAGGTCTATAAGGAAGCGAATCAGCGGGCTTTTCGGCAAGCGGCCGACTATCAGGAAGGCCGTCGCGTGAAAAACAGCCGTCAGGCGCGCGCAATGGAAAAGGGCTCGCGCTACGGCCGAAAAATGCAGGAAGAGGTTTGGCAGAACGCGGAAGTCGATGCCTTGTATCGCCTCGCGGGCGCCGGCGTGCGCGTGCCGCAGCCCTATATCTGCTTTGAGGGTGTGTTGCTGATGGAGCTGGTGACCGACTCCGAGGGCAGCGTCGCGCCACGGCTCGCCGATGTCGAGCTGGATGCAGCGCGCGCACTCGAGTTGCACGCCGCGTTGCTGAAGGAAGTCGTCAAAATGCTGTGTGCGGGTTTGATCCACGGAGATCTATCCGAATACAACATCCTGGTCGATGAGCTCGGACCGGTGATTATCGATCTGCCTCAGGCGGTCGATGCCGCGGGCAATAACAACGCGGGCGCGATGCTGGAGCGCGACGTGGAGAACCTCACGACCTTCTTTGCTCGCCACGTGCCGGAATTGGTCGGTACCCGGTATGGCAAGGAAATTTGGGGGCTCTACCAGGGCGGCGCGCTGCACCCCGACGTCGTACTCACCGGGCACGTCGTGCTGGACGAAACGCCGGCGGACGTTGCTGGGGTGCTGGCCGAAGTCGAGGCCGTCAAGGCCGAGGAAGAAGCGCGACGCAGACGACTGGAGGAGGTGGACGAGGCACCTCTTGCAAGCCGAGGCATGCGATAGCGCGTTTATTTGATTAGAAACCGTTCGCGAGTGCCTTCGGAGATCCATGCCGGCGGGCGACCGCGACCGCTCCAGGTCTGCTGAGTCTGCGGATTGCGGTATTTCGGCGCAATCGCATGCTTGGGCTTGGCGGTTTCTCGCCCGCGCGTCGAGAAACCCAGGTCCGCCGCTGTAATGCCGTAATCGGCGATTTTCTGCTTGATGTCTGCCATCACGGCGCCCAACTCCTGCTTCCGCACTTCCTCAGCGCGCGCCTTCAGCTTGACCAATTCAGCTTCCAACTCTTTGTACGTTGCCATTTAAGATCCTTTGACTCGTGAGTGCGAGGATAAAAGCCCAGGCTCGCTGTCTCTAAAAACGCGTAGCGAGTTTATTGCTCCGGATAAAACTAACTGAGCCTGGAGACTGGACGAATGGCCTTTATCCGATTAACTGGATATTTGAATCGACTAAACAGCAAAAGTTCAAGCGGATTGGAAATAGCTCGTGCGCGGGCCGATTCCACGCCGCGTCAACCTGTGGGCGGCAGCGCGTCGGTTTGGCATGGCTTAGACGTGAATTAGGCCGGGCTTGAGAAGAAAGTTTTTTTAAAGCGAACAGTGAGGCGGTTGAAAGTTCGGTTAGAAATTCACAGCGTCGTCGACTTCGTTGCGTTTCGACGGGATGGTTTGAGGCGATCTGAGTTGCCGCGAGGTGGTGCTGCGACGAGAGCTTTCGAGAACGGGATTGCGGGCAGGATAAAGGACAAGCGCCGAGAAATTGAGATTGGCGTCATTCGGACCGTAAAAAAAGCTGCCGGATGCGCATTGCCGTTGTGCGGATTTGCGCATCCGGCCCTGACTACCGCAGGGTATCCGGCGCCCGGTTGCTTGGGTGAAGCCGCCGAACCAACGACACTCGGTTCGGATTTCACCCATGACTCATGGTAGAAGAAGAGAACCGTAGCTGTTTCGCGTTCACTACCGCATTTTCGACAAAATACGCATGATTCATGTTTTTTAGAGAAAATTACGAATGATTCATGTGATAGATGCGATTAAGATGTAAATAATGTCGTTTCCCCCTCTTCTTCACGATACGATCACTACCATGCAACTCGACACGTTCGACAAAAAGATCATTGGGCTTTTGCAGCAGGATGCTTCGCTTTCCGCGGCCGAGGTTGGCGAGCGAGTGGGGCTGTCGCAGTCGCAATGCTGGCGTCGTATTGAGCGACTTGAGAAAGACGGTGTGATCATCCAGCGGGTTGCACTGGTGGACCGCAAAAAGGTCGGCCTGGACATGATGCTGTTCGCCCACGTCAAGCTCAACGGCCATTCACGCAACGCGTTGCCAGAGTTCTCGGCCGCCATCCAGCAGTTTCCCGAAATCATGGAATGCCACGTACTACTCGGCAATGTCGATTTCCTGCTGCGGTTGATCGTGCCGGACGTCCATGCGTACGAGCGGTTTTTCTTCGAGCGCTTGTCACGCTTGCCCATGGTGCAGGAGGTCAACACCATGATCGCGCTCTCGCAGATCAAGTCGACCACCGTGCTGCCGCTGGAGCTGGTGGGCGCGTGATCGAACAGCCCGTCGAAAAGAAAATTGTTTAAATAGCTTGCTATTTGATAGTGCACGATATATATTTTGTCCATGAACACGAAGCCCGCCACTGAAGAGTCAGACAGCCCATCCGAGGCCCCTTCGCTTTTGCTGGATGAGCAACTGTGCTTCGCGGTTTATTCGACTGCTCTGGCGATGAACAAGGTTTATCGCAAGTTGCTCACGCCGCTGGGGCTGACGTATCCGCAGTATCTCGTGATGATGGTGTTGTGGGAGCGCGATTCGCTCAGTGTTTCAGAAATCGGCGCGCGGCTCTTTCTCGACTCGGCTACGTTGACGCCGCTGCTAAAGCGTATGGAGGCAGCGGGGTTCATCGACCGGATACGTGCAGCGAACGATGAGCGCCAAGTCATCGTGACGTTGACCGATGCAGGGCGCGCGCTGAAGCTGCGCGCGGCGAGCGTGCCGCAAGGGGCTTTTTGCAAGACGCGGTGCACACTCGACGAGTTGACTAGAATCAAGCAGCAACTCGAGGCGCTGCGTGAAAGTTTTGGCTGATAAGGCCAATGAGGTGAGGTAGTCATCGCGGGTGTTTTTCTCTTTAATATCGCACGCTATTTAATAGTGCACAATTTGCTGGGCCGAATTATGGAACAAGGAAGAAGGTAAGCAAAGCTGTAATGACATAGCTATAACTTGTAGCAAGGATCTCGATCCTAAAAAATTTCTCAACCCACACTGAAAGGAATCTTCACCATGTCGATCGAAAAAGTTCTTTACACCGCTCACGCAACTGCAACCGGTGGTCGCGACGGTCGCGCCGTCTCGTCGGACAAAGTGCTCGATGTTGCACTGACCACCCCGCGTGAGCTGGGCGGCTCCGGGGCAGTGGGCACCAATCCCGAGCAACTGTTCGCCAGCGGCTACTCGGCGTGTTTCATCGGCGCTATGAAATTTGTGGCAGGGCGCGAAAAAATCGCACTGCCCGCAGACCTGTCGGTCACTGGCTCGGTCGGCATCGGCCAAATCCCGACCGGCTTCGGCATCGAAGTGGAACTGAAGATCTCGGCTCCCGGGATGGCCCGCGCCGACGTCGAAGCTTTGGTGCAAAAAGCCCACATCGTATGTCCGTATTCCAACGCAACGCGCGGCAATATCGACGTGACGCTGACGGTGGTTTAAGCCTTGCTGGATGGCGGGTGGAAACTCACCGCAATCCGCAGCTGGACCAGCAAATCGACCCGTCGTGGCAGGTGCCGCTACGGGTCGATTTTTTTATCCATAAAAATGATTGACTTTGAAGCGCAGCGATCCATACAATGCGCACGTTTCCACAGCAGGGGCAGTCGCCTTGGACAGCATCAGTTACCGTCATCGGTCTGAGTTTCTGCCTGTATGAGCAAGACGTAGCGCTATATTCCTGGCCACCGTCTTGCCCTCAGGCAAACGGTGCGCATCACGTTTTTTTCTGTGCACCCTCGGATCGTATTTCATGCGCCGTTGAGCAACGTTAATTCGTATTGCTCGCGCGCAAGCTCACGCTCACCGGCGGAATGCTGGAGCGCGGATCAGTGGCATCTCGGTGGCCTTGCCGCTTGTGATGTCTAGAAAATTTGGCCGAGAGGTTCGTGCTGCGCAATCCATCGCGGCCCGCCGGCATTTACGGTTGTCAGGAGTCGCACTATGTTTTCAACGCGCCCGATTCGTCACGGTTTGCCCGGAGGCCGCTCGATGACCTCGATGTTTGGTTCGACCACGACGAGCTCGTCAAAAACCTCGACCAAAAGTGCGACGGCGACCCCCGCTAAGTCTGAACCGATGTCGACGCTGTGGCGTGCAGCACCGCCAGCAGGCCGTCGCAAGTAACTTCGTTGGCTTAGCTGGCAGAGGTGGCGGAGCCCGAGGCTGTCATGTCGGCTGTTTGCGGCAGGCGCTGATGCAAGTCGGTCAGTGACAGCTTTTGCGCAAATAGCCGCGACAAGCTGCTGCTCGCGTAAGCGTCCACATCTCGGATCGCTACCCAGCGAAACGCATCCATTTCAGGAATCATCTGGCCATCGCGCCGCCGCGGGAACTCCGACACGCAGACACAACGTTCGATGTCGGCCTCGATGCGGCTGAGTCGAGTTGCGAACAGATAGAGATTTTTATCGTGTCGATAACTGAACAGGCCGAGGTCGACCAATTGCGCCGGATCGATTTGCAGCCCGGTTTCTTCCCGGGTCTCGCGCAAAGCCGTATCGACGTAGGATTCGCCGGGGTCTCCCTGGCCCTTGGGGATGTCCCAGTGCGTGGTTTCGGTCGCGTGGGCGAGTAATACCTCACCCTCCTCATTGAGGATGACTACGCCGCAGGACGTGATTTTGCTCACGGTCTCCGGCCCTCGGCTCCTGCGCACCAGGGCGCCCCTGACACCACTACCAGACCATGCGCCACGGCGTTCACAGGTGCTTACTCTTCATCGGCTATCGTCTCGCCGCGTAACTGGTGGCGACGAATGTCTTTGAGGTGGGCGCGCCGCGCGTCGTCCCACTGATAAAAGCCCGCGCCCGAACGTATGCCCGTGCGCCCCTGCGAGACCTGCGCCCTCAGCACGTCCAGGCAATCCTGGTCGTGCGCGAGCTCAGGCATCAAATGCTCGGAGATGGCCAGAAACGTATCGAGGCCACCCAGATCGGCGATCTCGAACGGACCCATCAGGCCGTAACGCCGCCCCAGCGAAGCCTTCATGACCTCATCGACGACCTCAACGCTGGCCGCGCCCGATTGCACGATCGCCATGGCTTCGCGCAACACCGCATATTGCAGGCGGTTGCCGATAAAACCGGGAATCGCTTTTTCGAGCACCACCGGTTTGGCACCAATGGCGCTCAACAAGGCGGCAACCTTGTGCGCGAGCGTCGCTTCAGTGGCGCTACCCGGCACGATCTCCACGAGGGGAATCGTGTGCGGTGCGTTCCAGAAGTGCGTCACCAGAAAACGTTCCGGGTGCTTGAGGTGCGGGGCGAGTAAGTCGGGCGGAAATCCGCTGGTGTTGCTGCCGATGATGGCGTCGTGTGCAATGAGCGCTTCGAGCTCGCGATAGGTGGCATGCTTGATTTCAAGATTTTCGGGCACCGCCTCAATGACGAAGCGAGCGCTGGCCAGATCGCTCAGATCGTGCGTCGGTTGCAGCAAACGCAGTGCGCTTGCGCGGGCGTCCGCGGTAATTCGCCCCGCTCCCAGCAATTCATCGAGGATCGCAGCGGCAACGCCCAGGGCCGCATCGACGCGTTCCGCGCTGACGTCGTAGATGGCGCTGGCGTAACCGTGCTGCGCGAAGCGGGTGGCAATCCCCACACCCATCAGTCCGGCGCCGACGACGCCGATGGCCTTGTCTTTCATGGCAATGTTCCGCGAAATTTCGTTTAGTGACGCACCAGCGCCATCATCGCGCCGAAGCCGACGAAAATGCCACCGGTAAGGCGGTTGAAGAGTTGTGCGATATGCCGGCTGCGCAGTTGTTCGCCGATGCGCGAACCGAAACCGGCGTAGACGGCGTACCAACTGACTTCGATCACGACAAACGTCGCGATCAGCACGGCGAACTGCGGCAGCTTGGGCGCGAGTTCGCTGATGAATTGCGGGAACAGCGCCGCCGCGAACAGTATCGCTTTGGGATTGCTGCTGGCGACCAGAAAACCGCTGCGGAACAGAGTGGCGAGGCTGCGGTGAGCGGGGCTGACAGAACCCGGGCTGAGACGGGTGGTGTTAAGACCGGCGGCGTCAAGATCAACGGACCTGGGTTCAACGCTCGATGGCGCCAGCGGGTCCAGTCGGTCGGATGAATTGAGGGCATCGGCCGAGCTACGCCAGCTTTTGATTCCCAGATAAATCAGGTAGGCTGCGCCGGCGTAGCGCAACACGTTGAACAGCGTGGGCCACGCGCTCAAGAACACGCCGAGTCCGGCGGCGGAAATGCTGAACATCAGCAGCAATGCGCTGAGACAGCCGGCCATGGTCGCCACGGAAGTGCGCATGCCGAAGCGGGCGCTGTGCGTCATGACCAGCAGCATGTTAGGGCCGGGAATAGCCGAAACGACAAACACCGTTGCTACATACATCCACCAAAGATGCCAACCCATCTCACTCCCCTTGTCTTCGTCCCTTTGCATCGATGCTCGCCGCGCGAACACATTGCCCGAGCGCGGGGCCAAACGCGACCCCAAGCGCGACCCCAAGCGCGACGCCAAACGATGCCTCGGGCGGTACCTTAAGCCTCGCTCAGATCCAGCGCGCGCGTCAGCAATTCCGCGACAACCGCATTCAAATCGCCGGATTGCGCGACGGCGCGAGTTTTTAGCCGCTCGACCAGCTTATCGTTGAGCTTGCAGGCGAACGGCACGAGGCCGAGTTGCTGATCCAGGCGACGCTGTTCGCGGCGATCAGGCTTGGGTGCGTTGTCGGCTGGACCGCGCATGGCGTCGGAGCGTTTCAGGCTATTGGTGAGCTTAAGGGCTTTGTTTTTTTCGATGTCGGTCTTTTTCACGCGTCTATCCAGTCAGGTCAATTCGTTATTGTACGCACCCGACCGCGCTGCGGCGACCTTGGGCTGATTTTGTTGCGGTGATCGGGGACGGATGAAGGCAGGTGCCCTTATTTTTTTGGCACGCGCCGGGCGCCGGGCGTTACTTGGACACGCGTCGGACGCGAAGCGGCGCACAAACCCGAGTCGAACACATAACGGAACAATTCGGCGTCGTGCTGGATGCCGAGCTTGTTGAATGCCCCTTTTTTCTGGCCGCTGATGGTTTTGACGCTGCGTTTCAGATGTATCGCGATCTGGGTGACGCTGAGCCCCTCCGCGTAGAGGCGCAAGACTTCGCTTTCCCGTTTGGATAGCAGCGACGTGCCATGTAGCGCTTGCTTGGCCGTGGCGGCGGCGAGTGCGGCCATGATCGCCGGGGAGCGGTAGGGCTTACCGTGCATGGCGCCCTGGACGGCCTTGATGACCAGCGAGGAGGCGTCCTTTTTGCTCACGATCGAGTAGATGCCCAGCCGGATGATCGAGCGCAGCAGCGCCGGATTATCGATCAGCGTCAACACGATGATGCGCAGCTTGGGGAACCGTCGACGCAGGTAGCTGAGCAATTGCAGACCGTCGCCGCAGTGAGGGTCGGGCATTGAGTAATCGGTGATCAGCAGGTCGCAAGGCTGCTGTTCAAGATGTGCCACGATGCCCGAGCCGTTCTCGACCAGCGTCACGCGGCTGGCCACATCGCTGCGATGAAAAGTCGCGTCTATTCCCGCCAGCATCAGGGGGTGATCATCCGCGACCAGAATCCGGAGTCCTCTAGCCATCGTCTCCGATCCGTTAAGCGCCTGTTCAGGCAGATCGACTACGTTAGCGGGAAGTGCCGGGTAAAACAACGCATCGAGGCTGATTTAAGCCTCCTGGAAGTGTTCCGTTTGGCTGATTCGCGATGGCTAGCCGATCAACCCTTCCGTTTCGGCCGCGCCGATATGCAGATTCATGCACTGGATGGCGGCGCCCGATGCCCCTTTGCCTAGATTGTCCAGTCGTGCGATGGTAATCAGGCGCTCGCCATCGCCGAATACGAACAAATCGACGCGATTGGTATCGTTGCTGCCCTGGACGTCGAAAAACCCTTGGTCGAGATTGTCCGGATGATCGAGCGGTGCGACGTTGATAAACGTTTCACCCTCGTAATAGTCGGCCAGGCAGGCATGGAAGGCTTGAGCGTCAAGCTTGCCGCCGGGCTGCCGCGGGTGGTAATAGGTCGTGACCGCGAGGCCTTTGTAGAAGTTGCCGACCACAGGCGTAAAGAGCGGGGGCATGCTCAGGCCGGCGCGCACTGCCATTTCGGGCAGATGCTTGTGGTTAAGGCCGAGCGCATAGGCGCGCGGACTATCGAGCCGCGCATTGCCGCCGGCTTCGTACTCGGCAATCATTTTCTTACCGCCGCCGCTGTAGCCGGTGATCGAGTAGCTGCTCAAGGGATAATCGGCCGGCACCAATCCTGCCGCTACGAGCGGGGCCGCCGCGAGGATAAAAGCGGAGGCATGGCAGCCGGGAACCGCGATGCGTTTCATCGCACGGATCCGATCGCGTTGGCCCGGATTCAATTCGGGCAGGCCATAGGCCCAGTCATCGACGGTGCGAAAGGCCGTGCTTGCGTCGATGACGCAGGTATTGGCGTTGTCGACCAGCGTCACCGATTCTCGCGAGGCGGTATCGGGGAGGCACAGGAAGGTGACGTCCGACGCATTGATCAGCGCGCGACGCGTTTCCACGTCTTTGCGCCGCGCTTCATCGATACGCAGGATCTCGACATCCTTGCGAGCCGCCAGATATTCGAAAATCCGCAGCCCGGTGGTGCCTTCTTGTCCGTCAACAAATACCTTGGTCGTCATTTTATATGCCTTGAACTCGTGCCTCGAACTTGCGCCCTGACTTGCGTCCTTAATTCGCGCCGCGAACTTATTTCATCGGCCGCAAGCCGGTCAACATCGGGCCACGCTCGGGCCCGCCTACTACGCCAACATCGCAACTCGCGAGAGCCGCGCGTGCAGGAACGCTATTTTAAAGGATTTTGAGGTGCTCGCGCGGCGCTAGGCGCGGCCATTCCAGCGAGACGCGACATGGGCGATGCGCGCGCCGAAGGCTTTGGCCGTTTCAAGGTCGCCGCGCGGCGGCGCTTCTTCGGGCGAGGCGTCGGCCGGCGACTGCGCCAGCAGGCCGGTGAAGCCGCCCACGAAATTCAGATCGTCGCGCGTGGCGGCCTTGGTGTTGGATGGCATCATGCCGGTGCCCGCCCAGATCATGCTGTGCTGCATAGCCAGCGTAACCAAATAGGAAATCGTCGAAAATTTGTCGCCATTCATCGTCGCGGAATTGGTAAAGCCGGCCGCGATTTTGTCTTTCCACTTTTGGGCGAACCAAGGCTTGGAACTGGCGTCGGCGAATTTCTTGAAATCGGCTGACGGGCCGCCCATGTAGGTGGGTGCGCCAAAGATGATCGCGTCGGCCGCTTCCAGGGCCGCCCAACCGGCGTCATCGACTTCCGCTACCGGCAGCAGCGTGGCGTGGGCACCGGCGTGTTGCGCGCCCTGATGCACCGCCTCGGCAAGTTTCTTGGTGTGACCGTAGCCGCTGTGAAACACGATGACAATTTTTGACACGAGCATCTCCTCGATAAGGGGAAAGCAGTGGATTCGACGCCGCCCTTATCCAACGGCGCTCGCAGAAAGTCCAATGGGCCGAGGACGGGTCGCAGGATATCCACTGTCGGGACAGCGGGAAGTGCTGCAGACGCATGCCCGACGACAGCATAACCGCAAGAGGTTACACGAGCATAACAACCTGGGGCGCGGCCTTCGGAGCCAGTCAGCGTTGGTACGTTACCGTCATACTCGCTGAGGCCAGTGCGGTTATCCGGATTTCATGATCGAACATCGGCGCGGGTCGACCCGTAGACAACCGCGTGTCGGTGCCGTTAAGCGCATATACGGTGATCAGGTAGTGATGGAGCTTACCCGGCGGGGGACACGGACCGCCATAACCATCGTCGCCGAAATCGTTGCGCGATTCGACGCCGCCCAGTTTGTCGATCAGACCTGATGCGCTGGCATTTTCGGGCAATCCGTCCAGATTGGGCGGGAGGTTGGACACGGCCCAGTGCCACCAGCCATGGCCCGGCGCGTCGAGGTCGAAGATCGTGACGGCATAGCTGCGAGTGCCGGGCGGCGCGTTGTGCCAGGCCAATTGCGGCGAGTGGTTGGCGCCGCTGCAGCCGTAGTTGCTTTGGATCTGCGCCTGCGGCATGGGGCCTTGCGGCTGCAAGGTCGGGCTATCCACCGAAAAGGCAGGTTGCGCGTGGGCGGCCGGCATAATCAAGGCGAAACCGAGTAGCGTGATCAGGCCGCGCCGCATGCTGGTCATCCTGTGCACTTGGTCTCTAACTCGTTGCAAAGATAGGATGCTCGGAAGCGCAATCCTGCATCCGCCTGAGCGGTCGCGGCGCAGCATCGGGCGCGGCGCTCATCTGGCGCCACACTCCCGTCGTCACACTGCGCTACGCTGCGTCGACTGTGAATAAGTCTAGCATGGCCCCAAATGGATGGCATCAAGGACTCGTTCAAACCGCCACATCTATTTCTTTTTGAAAAAAGCAAAAAAAACCGCCCGGGTGGGCGGCTTGGTCTGTCGCGATCGAGTGACCTTACTGCGGTGCAGTGGTCGCGCCGCCGTGAGCGGCCGACCATTCAGCCGGTGCATGCAGGAATTTCTCGACTTCCGTGAGCGTGTTGGTGTCGAAGTAGCCCGACTCCTTGGCCACGCGCAACACGTCCCACCAAGTCGCCAGCGCATGCAACTGGACGTCCATATCTTTCAAGACCTGGCGGCTTTCCTTGAAGATGTCGTAATGAAACACGACGAACACATGGTTCACCACGGCACCGGCGTCGCGCAACGCCTGGCAGAAATTGATCTTGCTGCGGCTATCAGTGGTCAAGTCTTCGACCAGCAGTACGCGCGAGCCCGGTTCAAGGTGGCCTTCGATCTGCGCATTGCGCCCGAAGCCCTTCGGTTTCTTGCGTACATATTGCATCGGCAGCATCATGCGCTCGGCGATCCATGCTGCGAATGGAATCCCAGCTGTTTCGCCGCCGGCCACCGTGTCGATCTGTTCGAAGCCGATGTCCGACAGAATGACCGATTCGGCCATATCCATCAGCGCCCGGCGCACGCGCGGGTATGAAATCAGCTTGCGGCAGTCGATGTAGACTGGGCTGGCCCAGCCTGACGTGAAGATAAACGGCTTTTCGGCGTTGAAATGAACAGCCTGGACTTCAAGCAGGCTCTTGGCCGTAATGTCGGAGATCGTTTTGCGATCGATGCCTATCATGGGCGAATCCTAAGATGTGCGGGGGCGGGAGGGGCGAGAGCCCGTTACTGAGTGCCTGGCGCGCAGCGCCCTGCGTTCTGGCGCTAGACCCCTCGGTGCGGCGGCAGGACGCGTGTCCGGGAGATTGCGGCCTGCACACGTAAGGCGGAATTTTACCTGAGTTAGCGGTGCTGGGCTTATCTTTGCCCGGGGTGCCCGTCGAGTCTGGGCCGACGGCAAGCGTGGCCGGCCCTTGCTGGCCGCCGGCAGAACGAAGGTTGCGTTTTTTTTTAGGTTGTCGCGGGGCGCTGGGCACCGCTAAACTCTCGCCACTTTGCGCTCGCGTGCCCGACTCACCTCCCTTGGCCGACGCTCCCCCATGGTTCGCGTTGCCATTACCGGCCTTCCCATGCTCCACGTTGCGATAACTACACCCTCATGAACTCAACCGCCACGGCGCCCGCTGCGCCCTCCAAGCTCACTGCGTACGCGCGCGCCGCGCTGTTCGCTTCGGCGGTGGGCTATGCGATGGATGGCTTCGACCTGTTGATCCTCGGCTTCATGCTGCCGGCGATCGCGCTTGAACTGCATCTGAGCCCGGCCCAAGGCGGCGCATTGGTGACCTGGACGTTGATTGGCGCAGTAGTTGGCGGCTTGGGGTTCGGTGCATTGAGCGACCGCTACGGACGCGTGCGGGTGCTCAGTTGGACGATCTTGCTATTCGCGGTAGCCACCGGGCTGTGCGCGCTGGCGCGAGGGTATGACGATCTGTTGCTCTACCGCAGTGCTGCCGGCATCGGTCTGGGCGGCGAATTCGGCATAGGCATGGCGCTCGCGGCTGAAGCCTGTCCGGCGTCGTATCGGGCGCGTGCGTCATCGTGGGTCGGACTGGGCTGGCAGAGCGGTGTGTTGGCCGCGGCGCTCTTAACGCCATTGCTATTGCCGCTTATCGGCTGGCGCGGGATGTTCGCTGTGGGTTTGTTGCCGGCGTTGGTGTCGTTTGGCTTGCGATGGCGCCTGGCCGAGCCGGAACTGTTTGTGCAATCCCGCCGCACGCATAAAACGCAGGCGCTAGCTGCATCGCTACGTTTGTTGGTGGCCGACGCCGCGACGGCGCGCGCTAGCCTGGGCATTGTCATTTTGTGTTCGGTACAGAATTTCGGTTACTACGGGTTGATGATCTGGATGCCCAGTTATCTGGCGCGCACGTTCGGCTATTCGCTGACTCGCTCGGGTTTGTGGACCGCGGTCACGGTGGCGGGGATGGCGCTGGGGATCGTCGCGTTCGGTGCGCTCGCCGACCGGGTCGGCCGCAAGCCGGCGTTTATCGCTTATCAGTTCGGGGCGGTCGTGATGGTGCTGGTGTATGCGCAGCTTACGACGCCGCTGGCGCTGCTGTTTGGCGGCGCGGTGATGGGCCTGTTCGTCAACGGCATGCTGGGTGGCTACGGCGCGCTGATTTCCGAGTTGTACCCAACGGCCGTGCGTGCGACTGCGCAGAACGTGCTGTTCAATATCGGTCGTGCGGTGGGCGGCTTCGGGCCGCTGGTGGTCGGGGCGATTGCAACGCGTTACGGCTTTAGCATGGCGATCGCGCTGCTGGCGAGCATCTACGTGCTCGATCTCGGCGCAACCGTGTGGTTGATCCCGGAGCGCCGGGGAATTGCGTTAGGGTGAGATGAAAAAGGGCGCTGATAAGCTCAGCGCCCCGTTCTTCAAGCAACGTACCTCAGCCGACCTACCCCAACCGACGTACCTCAGTTTCAAGCGACTTCAGGCGACGCGCTGGTGCTTGCCGCCTTCGGGCGAACGCCAGCGGGCAAGCAGCGCTTCCCATTTGACGCGTGTCGCGTTCAGGTTGTTTTCCTTCACGTGACCGAAGCCGCGGATCTGATCGGGCAGATTCGCCAATTCCAGGGCCAGCGGCAGATTACCAACCGTCAGGCCTGCAACCAGTTCGTCGACAAGGGCGATATATTCGCCGATCAATGCGCGTTCGGTGCGGCGCTCTTCGGTCTTGCCGAAAATATCGAGCGCCGTGCCACGCAGGAACTTCAATTTCGCCAACACGCGGAATGCCGGCAAGAGCCACGGTCCGAATTTCTGTTTGACCAGATGCCCATGCGCGTCACGCTTGGCCAGCAACGGCGGTGCAAGATAGAAATGCAATTTCCAGTCGCCTTCGAAGCTGTCGCGGATTTTTTCGACAAATGCTGGATCGGCATACAGACGCGCCACTTCGTACTCGTCCTTGTAGGCCATCAGCTTGTGCAGGTTCTTGGCGACCGCTTCGGTCAGCGGCAGCATGGTACCCGCGTCGGCCAGCGCCGATTCAGCCGCACGTACTTTATCGACGACGCGACGATAGCGCTGCGCATAGGCATCGTTCTGATAGCTCCTGAGTGCGTGCTCGCGTTTGACGACCAAGGCCTCAAGCGCATTCGGCGTATGCAGGCTGACCACCTTTGTCGCGCCACCGGCCGTCGCCTTGACCGGCTTTGCAGCGATCAAGGCCTGCAGGCCTGCCAAATCGTGGGCGGCGCGCCGCCCCCATTCGAAGGCGGCCTTGTTCTTGTCGACCTGCACGTTGTTGAGTTCAATGGCGCGTACCAGCGATGCATGCAAGAGCGGCACCCAGCCTTTTTGCCAGGCGTAGCCGAGCATGAAGGGATTGGTATAGATCGCGTCACCCACCAGCGCCAGCGCAAGCTGGTTTGCGTCGATGAACGCGCAGGCGTCGCCGATGGCTGCCCGAATGTCGCTTTCAGCACTTGATCCCGGAAAACGCCATTGCGGATTCTTGATGAAGTCGGCGGTGGGCGTCGGGGCGCCATTGACGGCAACCCGGGTGCGTTCGCTCATTCGCGACAGCGCTTCATCCCCTGCCGTCACCAGGACATCGCAACCGATCACCAAGCTGGCGTCGCCCATCGCGATACGCGTTGCGTGGATGTCATGTGGCTGTTGCGCGATCTGGACATGGCTCATCACAGCGCCGCCCTTCTGCGCGAGACCCGTGATGTCGAGAACGGTTACGCCTTTGTTTTCGAGGTGGGCGGCCATTCCCAGCAACGCGCCGATCGTCACCACACCCGTGCCGCCCACGCCCGTCACCAGCACGCCGTATGGCGTGGTGATCTCAGGCAATTCCGGTTCCGGCAGCGGCGGCAGTGCCGACGCGTTATCGAGCTTGAACGCCGAAGCGGAGGGCTTTTTCAACTGACCGCCTTCTACCGTGACAAAGCTCGGGCAGAAACCGTTGACGCACGAGAAATCCTTGTTGCAGGTCGACTGGTTGATTTGGCGTTTGGTGCCGAATTCGGTTTCCAGCGGCTCGACCGATAGGCAGTTCGACTTGACCGAACAATCGCCGCAGCCTTCGCAAACTGCCTCGTTGATGACCGCGCGTTTGGCCGGGTCGGGGTAGCTGCCGCGTTTGCGGCGCCGTCTCTTTTCGGTCGCGCAGGTCTGGTCGTAAATCAGAATCGAAGTGCCGCCCAGTTCGCGCAACTGACGCTGTATCGTGTCGAGTTCGCTGCGATGGTGGATCGTGACGCCTTCGGCCAGCCGGCTCGCCTGCGTATATTTCTCGGGCTCGTCGGTAACGATCACGATCTTGCTTGCCCCTTCGGCACGCAGCTCGTGGGTAATTTGCGGCACGGTCATGACGCCGTCGACCGGTTGGCCGCCCGTCATCGCGACCGCATCGTTATACAAGATCTTGTAGGTGATGTTCACCTTGGCTGCGATAGCCGCGCGAATCGCCAACAGGCCCGAATGGAAGAAGGTGCCGTCGCCGAGGTTGGTAAATACGTGCGGTTCGTTGGTGAACGGCGCCTGGCCGACCCAGGCCACGCCTTCGCCGCCCATCTGGCTGAACGTGCTGGTGTTGCGATCCATCCAGACCGTCATGTAGTGACAGCCGATGCCGGCCATGGCGCGCGAGCCTTCCGGTACATTCGTCGACGTGTTGTGCGGGCAACCGGAGCAGAACCACGGTTTGCGTTCGGCCGTGACACGCGGCAGCGCCAGCGATTTTTCCTTGGCTTCGATGATCGAGATGCGTGCGGAAATGCGCGCGCGGACATCAGCCGGCATGTCGAATTTTTCGAGGCGAGTGGCGATGGCCTTGGCAATGATGGCGGGCGACAACTCGTAGTGCGCCGGTAGCAGCCATTTGCCCATGGGTACTGACCATTCGCCGCCGGCGCCGTCTTTCTCGTCGAACTTGCCGTACACGCGTGGACGTACGTCGTCGCGCCAGTTGTACAGCTCTTCCTTGATCGCGTATTCGAGAATCTGACGTTTCTCTTCGACCACCAGGATTTCCTGCAGGCCTTCGGCAAACGCACGCGCGCCATGCGCCTCGAGCGGCCAGACGCAACCGACCTTGTACAGGCGGATACCGATGCGCGCGCAGGTTTCGTCGTCCAGGCCCAGATCGCAGAGCGCTTGACGCACGTCGAGATAAGCCTTGCCGGCGGTCATGATGCCAAAGCGCGCTTGCGGCGATTCGATCTCGATTCGGTCGAGTTTGTTGGCGCGCACATAGGCGAGCGCCGCATACCATTTGTAGTCGAGCAACCGTGCTTCCTGAACCAGCGGCGGATCGGGCCAGCGTATGTTCAGGCCATCGGGCGGCAGGATGAAATCGTCGGGGAGGGCTATCTCGACGCGATGCGGGTCAATCTCGACCGAGGCCGACGATTCAACGACGTCCGTTACGCATTTCATCGCCACCCACAGGCCCGAGTAGCGGCTCATGGCCCAGCCATGCAAACCGTAATCGAGGTATTCCTGTACGTTGGACGGATACAGTACCGGGATCCCGCAGGCCTTGAAAATGTGTTCGGACTGGTGAGCGAGCGTCGATGATTTGGCGGCATGGTCATCGCCGGCCAAGACCAGGACGCCACCGTGGCGCGAGGAACCGGCTGAGTTGGCGTGCTTGAATACGTCGCCGGTGCGGTCGACGCCGGGGCCTTTGCCGTACCACATCGAAAACACGCCATCGAATTTGGCGCCCGGGTACAGATTGACCTGCTGCGAACCCCACACAGCGGTCGCGGCGAGGTCTTCGTTCACGCCGGGTTGAAATACCACTTGGTTGGCCGCAAGGTGTTTCTGCGCTTTCCACAGCGACAAATCCAAGCCGCCCAACGGCGAGCCGCGATAGCCCGAAATAAATCCGGCGGTGTTCAGTCCGGCGGCGCCATCGCGTTGACGCTGCAATAGCGGCAGGCGCACCAAGGCCTGAATGCCGCTCATATAGGCGCGGCCGGCTTCGAGTGTGTATTTATCGTCTAACGTGACTTGAGATAACGCGGCTTCTAGCTTCGCTAGTTGTGCGGCGTCAAGCGGGGCATTCATCTGTGGTACTCCTCACCCAGGATTTGGGATCACCAAAACGAAGAAGGTCGGGCCTGTCTTTTGAACGGCCAGACCACGGGTTGTCATATTGTTGTGCTTTACTCGATGGTAGCACTGGGGCGCCAAGCCCGGCAAACATGTGCGGCGGCGTCGAGGGTAATTCCCAACTGACGTTACGGCAGGTTCGCCGGCGCGCAGGGCACCCCTGTCACGAGGTGTAACTGTAACGCCTCGCGGCTTGTTGAACTGCCCGCGGCATTTCTGTCTAACTGCTCGTGCTCGTTACCAGCGAACGCCCGGCGAGCGGAATACGCGAGCCGGATAGTAAGAGCAGAGGTAAGAGTAAATATAGGGAGTCGCTTTATGGATAAACGTCACATTCAATCTTTTCTGATGGTATCGGCCGCATTTTTCGCGCTGAACGCGTCGGCACGTCCGAACGACACACGTGTTGTGACTTCGGCCAATGCAACCCATGCGGTTACACGGGTGACGAGCACCGCGCGGATCAACGAACGATCCGATTCGATAGAAAAATAAACCAGGAACCTCATCCTCGCGCACGAGACCGTCATGTGACGCGACACCCACCACGCAACACAGCTCCAAGGCCTCTTCAGGCCGTTGGAGCAGGTCACCACTCAATCACAACGCTAGCCGTGAACGTAAGCGTATTCAGGCGGGTGCTTTAGCCTGGACTATGCCGCGTCGAATCTGGTCGAGCTCGATCGATTCGAACAGCGCTTTGAAATTGCCTTCACCGAACCCCTGGTTGCCCTTGCGCTGAATGATCTCGAAGAAGATCGGGCCGATCTGGTTCTCGGTGAAAATCTGCAGCAGCAGATCGTCCTTCGCGCCGTCAATCAGAATCTTGCGCCGACGCAGTTCGGGAAGATTCTCGCCATGGTTCGGAATGCGCTTGTCGACCAGATCGTAATAAGCCTCGATCGTATCAAGCAGTTTGATGCCGTTGTCGCGCAAGCCGTCCACCGTGGCGGCGATATCTTCGCTGCCGAGCGCAATGTGCTGGATGCCTTCGCCGTGATAAGCGTCCAGGTACTCCTGGATTTGACCGGCTTGTTCTGAACCCTCTTCGTTGATTGGGATGCGGATTTTTCCGCACGGCGAGGTCATCGCTTTGGACTTGACGCCGGTGACCTGCCCTTCGATATCGAAATAACGTACTTCGCGGAAGTTAAACAAACGCTCGTAAAATTCCGCCCACTCCTGCATGCGGCCACGGTGGACGTTGTGCGTGAGGTGATCGATATAGGTCAGACCCCGACCGACTGGATTCGGGTCGGTGCCGGCGATCGGCTCGAAATCGACGTCATAAATGCTGATGTTGCCGATGCTGTTGGCCGGGGCACCGTTCTTGCCGTGCCAGCGATCGACAAAATAAATCAGCGAATCGCCGATACCTTTGATCGCCGGTATGTTGAGTTCCATGGGGCCGGTTTTGTTGTCGAAGCCCCAGGCACCGCGTTCCACTGCGTAGCGGTAGGCCTTGCCGGCGTCCTGCACACGCAGTGCGATGGCACAGATCGACGGGCCGTGCAGACGGGCAAAGCGTTGTGCGAACGAGTCCGGCTCGGCGTTAATGATGAAGTTGATGCCGCCTTGTCGATACAGCGTGACGTCCTTGTGGCGATGGCGCGCGATGGCAGTGAAGCCCAGTTTTTCAAATACCAGGCCCAATGCACGTGGGTCGGGAGCGGTGTATTCGATAAATTCGAAACCGTCGGTACCGACGGGGTTCTCCCACAGCGGGTTTTGCATACTTGTCTCCTGGATGCACGGCACGTTCGCCTATTTTCAAGATGCGTTTAGTGTATGCCCGCCTTGTGCGTGAAAGATTGCGAATATAATCAAGAAATCGGCAGTTCTGGCAATTTTATTGCGAATTTATTCGAATTGAGGGCATTAATGGCCAAGGAAGATTTCGATGCGATCGACCGGCGAATTCTCGCCATTCTTCAGGAGCACGGGCGTTTGTCGAATCAAGAGGTGGCCGAACGCGTCAATTTGTCACCCAGCCCGTGCCTGCGGCGCATACGCCGGCTTGAAGAATTGGGCGTGATTCGGAACTATGTCGCGTTGCTGGACGCCAACGCTTTAGGGCTGGGCCTGCTTGCCTATGTCAATGTGAGGCTCGAAAAGCGTGCTCTGACGAGTGAATCGCGTGGTGAGCGTACGGTCGGCGGGGTCGGTACAGACCGGCATCAGTCGCATGCGGCCTTGTTCAGCGCGGCGATCGCGCAATGGCCCGAAGTGGTGGCCTGCCATGCGATGACGGGAGACATGGATTACCTGTTGCGCGTGCACGTCGAGGACATGGCGCACTTTTCCCGCTTTGTGCAGGATCAGTTGCTACATCACCCGAGCGTCATCGACGTGAAAACCAGCTTTTCGTTGAAGTGCATCAAGGAGACAACGGCGCTGCCGCTGCTTTAAGGGCGATTTCAGCCCGCGCAAGCCGCCGGCACTAGGGCGCTGAAGAACCGTGTCGCGTTGCGCGTTTGCCGCTTGACAGCGTAATCAAACACCGCAGCCTGTTCCTGCAGCAATTCGGTCATGACACTGACAGAGTCGGACGGGGGCAGCGACAAATACGCGTCAGCTTCGCCGTACGCATATTCGATTTTCATGCCGGCTTTTTTCGCGATATGCATCATCGTCGCGTTGCGCGACAGGCAGTGCATATACAGCGTGGTGACGCGCGTATTGCGGGAGCGGATGGCGGCGCGCTCGAACAAGCGCGAACCGATACCGCGCCGACGGGCGTTCTCGCTAACCGAAACGCCGAGTTCGGCGGTGCGGCCCTTTTCCGTTTCCGCCAGATACGCGAGGTGACCAGCGCCGACAATTCGCAGATCGCCGTCGAATACGCCAAAAACCGTATCCCGCGTGAAATCGATGCCACCTACATAGTTCTCGATTACGTGATCTGGCACGATTTGGCCAAAACGCAACATCCGGTCTTCCTCACCCAGGGCAAGAAAGTGCTTGAGCAGGCGCTCGCGGTCGGCGGAGGTCAGCTCGCGCACCATCGCGGGCGCACGGGCCGGAATCGTGATCGCACGATCCTGAGCCCCGGCCAGGGCTTTGGTTAGAGAGTTACTCGGCTTGTTCACATTACGCTCCTGCTGATTCATACGGCTGGCGGCGATAAGCCGCGACAACCCTATTATATATGAAATCGCAGGGAATCCTAGGGAAAACCCTAGGATTGGAGGGAGGGGTCTAAAACGGCGCTACTGAACCGGGAGTCGGCGGTTGCGGCCCGCGCGCGCTCATGTACCCACACGCATGCACCCACACGCACGCGCCGACACGCTATGGCGCGGCTCTCATCCCCGGCAGGCCGTTTTCGATGACCTTGATCACCGCTTCGGCAAAGTCGCCATACCCCATGGGGCCGCCCGGCTTGAGCCAGGTAAAGGTCCAGTTGATCATGCCGAATAGCATCATGGTCAACGGCGTTTGATTATCCCGCGTAATGTCGTCCGGATAAGCTCGCACCAACTGGCGGGTGAAGGCGGCGACGACATCGCGCTGGCGGTTCAGGATCAGGTCGCGCTGGGCGATGGCCAGATATTTGACATCGTAAAGCAGGGCGATATGGCGGCTGTGCGAGGTCTCGTATTCAGCGAGAAAGGCGCGGATCAATTCGCGAAAGGTGTCGCGCTCGGATAGCCCGCGGCGTTGGCCCGACGCTTCTACCTCGGCGATGATCAGCATCAGCCGCTTGGTGTAGCGATCCAGCAGGTCGAACAAGATCGCCTCTTTACTATCGTAATAGTGGTAAAGGCGTGCCTTGGATGTGCCGCTGGCGGTCGCCAAGTCGGCCATCGAGGTGCTCGGATAGCTGGTTTGCGCGAACTTGTCGGCGGCCAGATCGAGGATCTGCTCACGCTGGGATTCGTGATCGGGCGCTTTGGTGCGAGCCATGAATGCTTTTCGGGGTTAAGCGCAGTAGGTTGCGACGAGGTTGGGTCGGCTCACGCGTAGGCAATGGCGCGTGCTTCGCTGCTGCGCATCTGCATCGAGTTGCCGCGCAGCGACAAACGTCCGGTGGCCGCCAATTCACGGCAACGCCAGAAGATCAGCACGTCGGTTGCAAAAAATCCACGCGCGAGGCCCACGATTTGACCGACCAGTTGCGCCGACGGCTGCCAGTCGTCGGTGAGGCTGTCAAGAATCAGCGCGTCGATTTCGCTATAACTGCCGCTTTCGAAGGTGTTGGTGCGCCAGCGTCGCAGATCGGTGTTCATTTGCTTAAGTTCTTGCCACTCGAGCGCCAGGCGGCCGATGCGCAGGATCGATATGGGAGCGATCGTCTTCAGGCGGCTCTGCAGCGCTGCCGGCGTGTAAAGCCCGACTGCCGTAGGACGATGGGTCCAGAGCTCGGGTTTCTCCAGTTCCTGGGGCGTCAGGGCGATTTCGTTGATGCGCTGGGGCGTATTGCGCAAGTGATAAGCGATGCGACGCAATACCAACTGGTCGCCCGCGCTTTGGCCGTGCCAGATCACGACCGGCGATTCGTCGTTGACCAGCGCCGTGAGCCGCGCTGCCGCCTGCTCGAATTCGGTGAACACGTCCCGATCGGTGTGGCCCATCACGCGTTTCCAGAATGCGGCGCGCAGTGCATGGTCGTCATCGATCGATTTCAATGGACCGACGGGCAGATCGTCACGCAGGGTCAGGACGGAATCTGTGCTGCCAGCTTCAAGTAGGGCGGTACTTAGCACGGCTGCTGCGACGTCGCCGTTGACGATGTGGGTATAGCTCATGGGAACGCAAACACTCGAAACGATAACGGAAGCCCCGTCAGGAACCGGCAAACCTGCCGGTCTGCGGATTGTATGCCATTTTGAGTTGCCCACCCCGGGGCGCTCCAGGTGAGCTTCAATCGGATCGGGTTACTCGGGCTCAGCGGGCTCGATCTCTATCGGCGTGCCTCGTACAAATTATCGCTCGTCGTAACTGATCACCACGCGATCGCTGATCGGGTGGCACTGACAGGTCAGGACAAATCCTTGTTCGATTTCCAGCGGTTCGAGCGTGTAGTTCTTGTCCATCTTGACTTCGCCTTCGAGCACGCGAGCGCGGCAGGTGCAACACACGCCGCCTTTGCACGCGTAGGGCAACGCCAAGCCCGCGCGCAGCCCGACGTCCAACACGCTCACGCCCTGATAGGGCAGGCGCAGCTTGCGGGTCTTGCCGTCGAGAACCAATTCGAGTTCGGCCGCGGGCGTGTCGTCGGTAATTTCGATCGGGGGTACGCCTGCCTGCGGCAGCGGTGTGCCGAAGCGTTCGACATGCACTTTCTCAGATGGCACACCTGCGACCTTGAGTGCGGCTTCGGCGGCATCCATCATCGGCGCGGGACCGCAGATAAAGGCCTCGTCGATGCTGTCAGCCGGCAGTAGCGAGCTGAGCAACGCTGCGCATTTATCCTGATCCAGGACGCCGTTGAACAGTTCGATATCCTGCAGATCGTCCGACAGCACGTGGTACAGCGAAAAGCGGGTGATGTAGCGATTCTTCAAGTCTTCGAGTTCTTCCGCGAACATGATCGCGTCGACGCTGCGGTTACCGTACACCAGCGTGAAGCGGCTGGTGGGTTCGACTTCGAGTGTGGTCTTGATGATCGCGAGCACCGGAGTGATGCCCGAACCGCCGGAGAACGCGACATAGTTTTTCGCGTGGCCGGCGTTCAGGTGCGTAAAAAAACGGCCGTCGGGCGTCATGACCTCGATCGCGTGGCCCGCCTTCAGTGTGTCGAACGCGAAGTTCGAAAAGCGACCACCACGGACACGTTTGACGCCGATGCGCAATTCCCCGTCGCGATCGTAGTCGGTTACGCCGACGCAGATCGAGTACGACCGGCGCATCTCCTCGCCATCGAGGTGCGTTTTCAGCGTGACGAACTGGCCTTGCTTGAAGCGAAATGCGTCGCGCAGCCCGGGGGGGACTTCAAACGAAATCGTGACGGCATCGGCGGTTTCGGGACGGACGTCGCGGATGCGCAGCGAATGAAATTGCGGAGTCGCCATGAGAGCTCAATAAGGTTTGAAGTAGTCGAAAGGCTCGCGGCATTCGAGGCAGCGATACAGGGCTTTGCACGCGGTCGAGCCGAATTGCGCAAGCCGCTCGGTATGCGTGGAATGGCAATGCGGGCAGGGCGGCTGGTCGGCCACGCTGCCGCGTCGCGGGACGAAGCGCAGTGGTTGCGCGGTGCCGGGCGCGATGGGCCGGTCGCCTTGCGGCGGCGCAATGCCGTAAGCGTTGAGTTTGGCGCGGGCTTCGGCCGTTATCCAGTCGGTGGTCCAGGCGGGAGCCAGCACGGTCACGACGCGAAACGAGATGAGACCTGCGGCCGTCATGGCGCTTTCGATGTCCTGCTTGATCTGGCCCATCGCCGGACATCCGGAGTAAGTCGGGGTGATGACTACCTCCAGGGCGCCGGATGCATCGTCCGCGCGTCGTACGTCGCGCAAAATGCCAAGTTCTCTTATCGAGACGACCGGAATCTCGGGGTCCGGGACGGATTCCAGTATCGCCCATGCTTGCGCCAGTGCAACGTCGTCAGCGGCCGCAGCCATAGTCGTGCCGCTGGCTGTGGCGCCCGAAGTTTCCGGTTGCATGTCAAGTATGGGCGTGTGCATCGCGTTCACCATTGAGCGCCGGGATATTGCCGCGCCACGCTTTGCAGTTCGGCGAGCAAAAAGCCCATGTGTTCCGAATGGATGCCGAGCTTGCCGGTAGACGTGTAGCCACCCGGCGCAGGCAAGCTCAAGGTTGCTTCTTCCAGAGTTGCCTCGACGTCGGCGAGCCACGCGGCTTTGAGTTCGCCATTGCGCGCGCCGATACCCGCCTGCGCAACGCTGTCTTCGAGCGGATCGACGCTGAACAGCTCGTTGGTATATGGCGTCAGGTAATCGAGCGCGCGTTGGGCGCGACGGTGCGATTCTTCGGTCCCATCGCCCATGCGCACGAGCCAGTCGGCGGCGTGATGGACGTGGTAGAGGTTTTCCTTGATCGATTTGGCAGCAATGGCGGCCAACTGTGCATCGCTCGATTGCTCCAGCGCCGGCCATAGGTGCGACATCAAGGTCGCGTACAGGAAGTTGCGCACGATAGTGACCGCATAGTCTTTTTCGGCATGCGCGGTGCCTGCGAGCGGGCCGTAATGCGGCAACTCCACTAACGTGTAGTTCGCGAATTCGCGCTCGGTGCGCCAGTATGCGTAGTGGTCTTCGGTACGCGCTGCACCGCTGGCGGCCGTTTCGAGGCTAGCCGCGTGGGCGTACAACAGGCGTGCCTGACCGATCAGATCGAGGCTGATGTTGGATAGCGCGATATCTTCTTCCAGTGCCGGGCCGTGGCCGCACCATTCACTGTTGCGCTGGCCCAGGATCAAGGCGTTGTCGGCGAGGCGCAGGATATACGCCAGATGTTGCTCGGTCATGGTCGCGCTCATCACATGTGGTTGACTTCGTCAGGCAGCTCGTAGAAGGTCGGGTGACGATAGATCTTGTCGCCGGCCGGCTCGAACAACTCCGCTTTGTCGTCAGGGTTCGAAGCCGTGATCGCGTTCGAGGGCACCACCCAAATGCTGATGCCTTCCTGGCGGCGCGTGTAGACGTCGCGTGCCATGCGCAGCGCCATCGCGGCGTCGCTCGCGTGCAGGCTGCCGCAATGCTTGTGATCCAGCCCTTGCTTGCTGCGCACGAACACTTCCCATAGTGGCCATTCTTGATTCATGGATAACTCCTGTTTATTCAGCTTGGTTCAGCTTATTCGGCGCGGTTGCGGATCGGGTAAGACGCACGCAACACGCGGGTGCCCTGGCTTTTCCAAGGCGGCAACTATGCTGCTTTAGGTTGCGCTTTCGCGGCTTGTTTGCGGGAATAAGCCAACGCCGCTTCACGCACCCAACCGCCGTCTTCGTGCGCTTTGACGCGGGTGGCGAGGCGCTCCTTGTTGCACGGACCTTCGCCGTTGACGACGCGCCAGAATTCGTCCCAATCGATCGTGCCGTAATCGTGTTGACCGCGTGCCTCGTTCCATTTCAGGTCCGGGTCCGGGAAGGTCACACCGAGCACCTTGGCCTGCTCGATCGCCGCATCGACAAACTTTTGACGCAGGTCGTCGTTGGAAATGCGCTTGATGCCCCACTGCATGGTTTGCGTGCTGTGGATCGATTCCTTGTCGCTCGGGCCGAACATCATCAGCACCGGCCACCACCAGCGATTCACCGCTTCCTGCACCATCTCGTGCTGCGCCTCGGTGCCTTGCATCATCGCCAGCAACGCGTCGAAGCCTTGCCGTTGGTGAAACGACTCTTCCTTGCAGATGCGGATCATGGCGCGCGCATACGGGCCATAGGTACAGCGGCACAAGGGCACTTGGTTCATGATTGCCGCGCCGTCGACCAGCCAGCCAATGACGCCGACATCGGCCCAGGTCAACGTGGGGTAATTGAAAATGCTCGAATATTTGGCACGGCCCGTGTGCAGCGCATCGACCAGTTGATCGCGCGAGGTGCCTAGCGTTTCGGCGGCGCTATATAAGTAGAGGCCATGGCCTGCTTCGTCCTGTACTTTGGCGAGCAAAATGGCCTTGCGCTTCAGGCTGGGGGCTCGGCTGATCCAGTTGCCTTCCGGCAGCATCCCGATGATTTCGGAGTGAGCATGCTGGGAAATCTGCCGCAGCAAGGTCTTGCGATAGGCCTCGGGCATCCAGTCCTGGGGCTCGATTTTCTGATCCGCGGCAATGCGGCTATCGAAGCGGACCTGCGCCGGCTGGTCAGCGCCAGCCGCGTCCGGCGCGGCGACGCCGTTGGGCATATCGAGGGATTGGGTGTACACGGCAGCCTCCATTCACTAAGCAATCGAGCCGCCAGTATAAACCAACCGACCGGTCGGTTAATAAATATTTTGGAGGATTATCCGATGGATGGTCGATATATGAGGGGCGTACCGTCGGATTGAGGTCGCTACGTAGGATAGCTATGACCCGCGCAAAGCGGCGTCGGCTTTAACGGCATCGAAATTGCCTTCCCACTTGCCGACGATGATGGTTGCGACCACGTTGCCGATGATATTGATCACGGCGCGCGCCTCCGACATGAAGCGATCGACCGCAAGCAATAGAATCAACCCTTGCAGAGGCAGAATGCCGGTCGCGGCGACCGTGGCGGCAAGCGTGAGGAAGGCGGCGCCGGTTACTCCGGCGGCGCCTTTCGAGGTCAACAGCATTAGACCGAAGATGCTCGCCTGCTGCGCCCACGACAGATGCACACCGTACACCTGCTGAATGAACAGGACGCTGATCGGCAGCGTCAGCGCTACCCCCGTCAGATTGAACGAATAGCTGATCGGCAGCACCAGGCCCACCACCACGCGCGATACGCCCAGCGATTCCAGTTTGACTGCGAGTTGCGGCAGCACCGCCTCGGATGAGGAGGTGGCAAGGGCGAGCAAGATCTCGCCGCGGATATAGCGCAAGATTGCGCCCAGCCGCAGGCCGGCCATACGGCATACGATTCCCAGCACAACGAGCACGAACAGCGCCATGCCGACATAGGCGGTCAGCACCAGCTTGCCCAGCGTAATCAGCATCACGACGCCGAACTTGCCCACGGTAAAGCCGATCGCGCCGAACACCCCTAGCGGTGCAAACAGCATGACGACCGACGTTGCCTTGAATACCACCACGGTCAATCTATCCAGCGCCTCGGTGATAGGCCGTCCTTTTTCGCCGGACAACACGAGCGCTGTCCCGAAAATCAGGGCAACCACCAGGATTTGCAAAAGGTCCCCATGCACGAAGGGATTAAGCAGGTTGTCGGGGATCAGCTTGAAGAAAAAGCTGCTCAACGATGGCAAGGTCTCGCCGGTCGTATATTTCGCGATTTCCCCCGACAACCCGGCGGACGGAGGCGCAACGCCGTTGCCGGGCTGCACGACCTGGCCGAGAATGTAGCCGACAATCAGCGCGAGCGTGGTCAGGACTTCGAAATAAATCAATGCCTTCAGGCCGATGCGTCCTACTTTGCGCATGTCGCCGACTTGTGCGATGCCGGTTGAGACGATCAGAAAAACGATGGGGCCGATGACCAGCTTGATGAGTCCGATGAACGCGTCGGCGAGCGGTCGAAGATCACTGCCCCAGCGCGGATTCAGCCAACCGACCAGCGCGCCGCAGACGACGGCAAACAGGATCTGCACATTGGCATGTCTCCATAGCGCTCGGCGGGGGGGAGCATGCGCGAGCGGCGTGCCCTCTGGACTAGTGGTGCTGCTCATATCGTCTCCTTTATCTTTATCGGCCGGTATTGTCGTTTTGTGTGGCTTCTAGCCTGGCCGTGCGCTGTCAGGATTCATCGTCCATCAGGCGTGCGCAGAAAAAGTATAACGAGACGGGGTGAGTTAATAATTAATTGTCAGTTACTCTATTGTTAAGCTGAAGTTATGAGTTGAGCTGTCTCCTGACGGTCCGTGTTGCCGCGCAAACCGCCATTGAAATTTTTTTGGGCAAACCGGTTATGATTTACGTCATTCCATAATTGCAGACATGTTTCTGCTATAAGGGAATGATTCGGGTCGCAGGTGCATCGCGACACTGGGCTTGGCCGCGCCGGGCGAAGATGGCTTGCGCGATGACAAACACGATCTCGACTGCCGGCTGTGCGCCACGAGAGATCTTTCACATCGGTTGGGAATGGTATGAACCTGCTGGATCAAGTCATGGACTATGAGCTGATTATCCGCAACGCCCGCATTTTCGACGGCAGCGGCGCAGCCGAATTTCGCGGCTGTGTTGCCGTGCGCGAAGGCCGTATCGTCGCCATCGACGCCCGTATCGAAGGTGCGGCGCGGACCGAAATCGACGCGCAGGGCCTCGCGCTTTCACCGGGCTTTATCGACGTCCATACGCACGACGACACCAACGTGATCCGCGAGCCGGAGATGCTGCCCAAGATTTCCCAAGGCATTACCACGGTCGTGGTCGGCAACTGCGGCATCAGCGCGAGTCCTGTATCGCTCAAGGGCGATCCGCCTGACCCGCTGAATTTGCTGGGTCGCGCCAAGGATTTCACTTATCCGAGCTTCAGCGATTATCGTCGCGCGGTGGACGCCGCGATTCCCAGCGTGAACGTCGCGGCGCTGGTCGGCCACACAGCACTGCGCAACAATCACATGGACACACTGGATCGCACTGCGACCGCCGGCGAAATCGACGCGATGCGCGTGCAACTGCGCGAGGCGCTCGAGCATGGCGCGCTCGGCTTGAGCACCGGCCTCGCGTACGCTTCTGCCTATTCGTCGAGCACCGACGAAGTGAAAGCGTTGGCCGAAGTGCTCAACGACTTCGGCGGCGTGTACACCACGCACTTGCGCACCGAGTTCGACGGCATTCTCGACGCCATGGACGAAGCGTTTGAGATTGGCCGTTACGCCCGCGCGCCGGTGATTGTTTCGCATTTGAAATGTGCTGGGGCGGGCAACTGGGGCCGCAGCGGCGAAGTGATCGAGAAGATCGAACAGGCCGCCCAGGAGCATCCGACCGGCTGCGATTGCTATCCCTATTCGGCTAGCTCCACGACCCTGGACCTGAAGCAGGTCACCAGCGACTTCGACATCCTCATCACGTGGAGCGAGCCTGAACCGGGTATGGGCGGCAAGAAACTCGCCGACATCGCTGCGCAATGGAATGTCTCGCTGTTGGATGCGGCCAAGCGCTTGCAGCCGGCCGGCGCGGTTTACTACGGGATGGATGAAGGCGACGTGCGGCGGATACTCTCGAATCGGTTGACGATGATAGGTTCGGACGGCTTGCCCAACGATCCCTTGCCGCATCCGCGGCTTTGGGGAGCGTTCCCGCGCGTGCTCGGTCATTACAGTCGCGATGTCGGGCTATTTCCACTCGCCGAGGCGGTACGTAAGATGACGGGTCTGTCGGCCGCGCGTTTCGGGCTGACCGGGCGCGGCGAGATTCAGGTCGGTCACTGGGCCGATCTGGTGCTGTTCGATCCTGCGACTATCCGTGACACCGCCGACTTCGGCAACCCGATTCAGGCCGCCGACGGTATCGAAAGCGTCTGGGTGAACGGGGTATTGTCTTATCAGAACAAGCAATTGACGGGACGCCGCGCTGGCCGCTTCCTCGCTCGCTCGGGCGATTTGCGCAATCATTTTCGTTAGGCGTGCGGTGGGCCGGTTCTGGGGCAGGCTCTAGCACGGTTGGACGCTGTCGATGTACGGGGCCGGCTGACCGTGCATCGACAGTGCCAGGATTCAATCCCGAATCGCCACGATGGCTTCGATTTCCACCGTGATGTTATTCGGCAGCGAGCCGACGCCGACCGCCGAGCGCGAATGGCGTCCAGCATCGCCAAGCACTTGGACCAGCAGGTCGGAGCACCCATTGATGACGCGCGGGTGCTCGGTAAAGTCGGGCGTTGCGTTGACCATGCCGAGCAGCTTCACCACGCGCGTCACGCGCGCCAGATCGCCGAGCGTGTCGTGCAGCACCGACAGCAGATTCAGCCCAACCAATTGAGCATGCGCGTAGGCCACTTCGGTAGTGACGGTGTCGCCGACCTTGCCGGTCATCAATTCGCCGCTGACCGTTACCGGACCTTGGCCCGACAAGAAGAGCAAATTGCCTTCGCGGGTGCAATGGTTGAAGTTGCCGATCGGCGCAGGGACGGCGGGTAGAGTCAGACCGAGCGCGCGTAGGCGATCGTAGCAGGTGGTTTCTGAAGTGGTGTGCATGAACGATGGGATGAATGTGGGGTGTTTCAGGCCGGTCAGGGTTCTCCGGCCGCGTTTCTCATGCGGCGCTGCTGAGGCAGCGCTTTTACGGTCGTGCTTCTAGGTTCGCTTCCAAGATTGCGCTTTTAAGTTTGCGCTTCTAATCCGCATTCCTCCGCGAACATTTTCAAGCCGCGCTGGCGGTCAGGTTGGGATGGCCGCGCCAGCCCAGGCGTTGCTCGATGCGTGCCGCGGCGGCTTGTGCGGCCTGACCATAATGCTCGGCGTGCTGAGCCGCCTTGGCTTCGGGCGTGACGATGGAAATCGTGAAGGCGCAGTCACCGTTCGAATCGGTAATCGGCGAGGCCAGGCAGGCAACCGACGCATCCGATTCGCCGAACTGGATCGAGAGCCGCCGCTCAAACGCTTCGCGCGCGTTGTGCGCCAGCACCTCGGCACGGGTTTCAGCCCGCCCGGTCGGCGACGGTTTCGCGAAACGCGTAAAGAACTCGGCGCGTTCGTCATCGGGCAGGTGCCCTACCAACAGGCGCCCCGACGCGGTCCAGTTCAGCGGCACGCGCGAGCCCACCCGCGACGTGACCCGAAAATGCCCGGGCCCCTCGCACATGAGCAGCACCACCATCATGCCCTCGTCGCGCCCGCATACCTGAACGGTTTCGCCCACCTCCGCTGCAAGCCGGTGCATTTCTTCGTTGGCGACCGTCAGGTAATCGAGCGAACTCGCATACGACAAGCCGTAGCCGTAAAGACGGGGCCCCAGCCAGACAGCGCCGTCGGCGGTACGCGTGAGCAAATGCTTATCGACCATATCGTTGATGATCGTGTAGACGGTCGAAAGCGGCGCGCCTACCGTGTGCGCCACTTCATAGGCCGTCATCGGTTTGCCGGCCTCCTGGAGACCGTCGAGTATTTGCAGGATGCGATCTAGTGCGCCGGTGCGAGCCATAGGGCCTCTCCCTCGTTATTTTGTCCAATTGACCTGTACGGAGTATATGCTAGACTCTTCTTCAACTGCAACATTTATTCCGTAATTGAGTATTATCTATATCGAGGGTAATCGATGAACATTCGATCCAAATTCGGACTGCGTCCCGTCATCAACGCATCCGGGACCATGACGGGTCTCGGGGCATCGATTGCAAGACCCGAGGTCATCGACGCCGTGGCTGCCATTCTGCCGCAATTCGTCGAGATCGACGATTTGCAGCGCCGCGCGTCCAACGTGATCGCCACCGCGTGCGGCAGCGAAGCGGGCTACATCACAGCGTCCGCATCGGCCGGGATCACCTTGACGATTGCAGCCACCATGACAGGTGACGATCTCGGTCTGATCGAACGACTGCCAGCTACCGATCACATGAAAAATGAAGTGGTGGTGCAGACGGGCCATTTGGTGAACTATGGCGCTCCGCTCGACCAGGCGATTCGCCTGTGCGGCGCGCGCGCGATCGCGGTGGGCGCCGCCACCGAAGCGCACGGCTACCAGCTCGCAAGCGCCATCAATGAGCGCACCACTGCGGCGCTCTTCGTGGTGTCGCATCACACGCAGCAGTACGGCATGATCCCGCTCGAAGAATTCATCGCAGTCGCACATGCTAAAGGCGTGCCGGTGATTGTGGATGCCGCCTCGGAATACGACCTGAAGCGCTTTATCGCTGCCGGGGCAGACGTGGTGCTTTATTCCGCTCACAAATTTCTCGGTGGTCCGACCGCGGGGATCGTCGCCGGCAGCAAGACGCTGGTGCGCGCTGCGTATTTTCAGAACGGCGGGATCGGTCGCGGCATGAAGGTGGGCAAGGAGGGGATCGCCGGTGCGATCGCTGCGCTACAAAGCTGGGCCGCGCGTGACCACGGCGCCGTACGCGCGCTCGAACACGGTTATCTGACGCTGTGGCGCGAGCGTCTGAATAACTTTCCTGGCATTCGTGCGCAGCTCGACGCGGACCCGACGCAGAATCCGCTCGATCGCCTGAAGGTCAGCGTCGACGCAGTCGGCGCACGCATCACCGCGTGGGATCTGGTTGATGCGCTGGCACGTACGCGGGACGGATACGCCCCGGTCATCGCTAGAGATCACGAGGCAGAGCAACATTTCTTTTTTCTCGATCCCTGCAACTTGCATGCGGGCGAAGAGCAGCAAGTTCTCGAACGGCTCGTTGTCGAGCTCGAGGCTGCACAGCGTGCTCCCGAACCGATCGTCACACCGTTTGCGCAGCGCGACGCCCGTCGCATTGCGGGCCGTCGGCACTGGCCGGACTGATTCAACTGCAGTATCCGATGAGACCGCGTGCCAGTCGCGGTTTCATCGGCGTAATCCCACAGCACTCGACATCTGAAAATCCGTAACCCGGATGCGCGAGGTTGTTATTGCCGTTTAATGTAATAAGTACTACTACTTATATAAAAAATTTTACGACCAATCGGCTATTGCCATCTTCGGGGGAGTCCAGTCATGCGCATTACCTTAGTATCAGCCGCCGTGACCGCCACGCTGTTCGGCGCCACAGCATCCGTCGCACAGGCTCAGAGCAGCGTCACGCTGTACGGCATCATCGATGCGGGTGTCACCTATACAAACAATCAGAAGGGGCAGACGAATTTCCAGGCGACTCAGGGCAACGTTCAGGGCTCGCGTTGGGGACTCACAGGCACCGAGGATCTCGGCGGCGGCACTACGGCGAGCTTCAGATTGGAAAATGGCTTCAGTGCCGAATCGGGCGCCTTTGGCCAAGGTGGCCGTGAATTCGGGCGCGGTGCGTGGGTAGCGCTGTCCAATACGAGCGCTGGCACTGTTACGCTGGGCCGCCAATACAACAGCGCGCAAGACTATCTGTCGAACCTGCAAATCAACGGCGTCGGCGCGCTGAGTCAATATGCCAATGCGGTCTACGACAACGATGACCTCAACAACACTTACCGCACGCAAAACGCCGTCAAGTACACTACGCCGACCATCGCCGGGCTGACCGCGAATGCGATGTATGCGTTCTCGGGGGCCGCCGGCGATTTCTCCAACGATCGCGCTTGGAGCGTCGGAGCGGATTATGTCAACGGTCCTGTGCGACTCGACGCCGCCTATTCGTTGGTGGATCATCCGGCCACCAGTACCACGGGTGCTGCGCCCTCGGATAACTATTACAGCTTGTCGTCGTCCATCATCACCAATGTGGCGCGCAACGCGGTGTTCGGCGCCGGCGGTGCATACGCCTTGGGCGACGTGACGGTAGCGCTGCTCTACACGAACTCAGCGTTCGATATCCTCACGGGCGGAACGTTGAAGTTTGCCAACTACGAAGCGAGCGTGCGTTATCAGTTCAACCCGGCAACCTTGCTCACGGTGGGTTATATCTATACCAACCAACGCTCCTCCAGCGCCTTGGGCACCAACGCCCACTACAATCAGGTGAGCATCGGAGGCGAATACTTTTTGTCCAAGACGACCGATCTCTATTTGAACGGGGTGTATCAGCGCGCGGCGAGTTCTGCCGCGTGGATCGAAGGCATTTCAAGTGCGTCCAGCAACGGTGGTCAGCTTGCCGCAGTCGCGGGCATCCGCCACAAGTTCTAAGGAGATAAGCATGGCCCCTGTTCAAGGAAGCCTGTTGTTGATGTACGCCGCGATCGCGGTGGTCGCACTGGTAGTCCTGATCGCGCGCTTCAGGATGAATCCGTTCATCACGCTGATGATCGTGTCTATCGTGTTGGCGCTAGTGGTCGGCATGCCGATGGCCACCATCTTGAAGTCGTTCGAAACCGGCGTCGGCGGCACGCTTGGCCATATCGCGATTGTCGTGGGGCTCGGTACGATGCTTGGCAAGATGATGGCCGAGTCGGGCGGCGCGGAGCGCATCGCCCGAACCCTGATCGACTTCTTCGGTCCGAAGAACGTGCACTGGGCGATGATGTGCATCGCGTTCCTGGTGGGCTTGCCGGTGTTCTTCGAAGTCGGCTTCGTGCTGTTGATCCCGATCGCGTTCAACGTGGCCAAGCGTACCAATACGTCGATGATCAAGGTCGGCATTCCGATGGTTGCCGGTTTGTCGGTGGTGCATGGATTGATTCCGCCGCATCCGGCGGCATTGTTGGCAGTGAGCGCCTACAACGCCGACATCGGACATACGCTCTTTTACGCGTTGCTGGTCGGCATTCCGACCGCGGCACTGGCCGGCCCGTTATTTTCGAAGCTGGCGGAGAAGTTCGTCGTGCTGGAAGGTGAAAACCCGATGGCGCGCCAGTTTGTGGAACGAGACGCGCAAGAGACGGGACGCGCGCTGCCGAGCTTCGGCGTCACACTGGCTACGGTGTTGTTGCCGGTTCTGCTGATGTTGATCGGAGGCTGGGCCGACCTGATCTCGCCGCCCAAGAGCACCCTGAACGAGCTGTTGCGCTTGATCGGCAATCCCGACATGGCTTTGTTGCTCGCCGTGCTGATGAGCTTCTATACGTTCGGTTCGACGCGCGGCTTTGGACGGGACGCGATTCTGAAGTTCACCAACGAATGTCTGGGGCCGACCGCCAGCATTACGCTGGTGGTTGGCGCAGGCGCGGGTTTCGGCCGCATTCTGATCGACAGCGGCGTGTCGAAGGCGATCGTCGATGTGGCCACCGGCGCCCATGTGCCGTTGCTGATCCTCGCCTGGCTGGTGGCGGCGCTGATCCGCGTCGCCACCGGTTCGGCGACAGTCGCCATGTCGACGGCCGCAGGCATCGTGGCGCCGATCGCAGTGGCCGCTGCCACGACCGCGTCGGGCGTGCGTCCCGAACTGCTGGTTCTGGCCACGGGCGCGGGTTCGCTGATCCTGTCGCATGTGAACGACGGTGGTTTCTGGCTGGTGAAGGAGTATTTCAACATGACCGTGCCGCAGACCTTCAAGACGTGGACGGTGTGCGAGACGATTATTTCGATAACAGCGCTGATCCTTACGCTTGGGTTGTCTACTGTGGTTTGATTTGTTGAACGTGGAGAGGGATGAGTGGTGCCGCGGGTGGCGCCACTCATTCGGTAAATCTTCATCGTTCCCTTCATCGCTTCTTCCGCCGCTCCTTCCGCCGCTCCTTCCGCCGCTCCGCCCCTAAACTTAGCGCTCCGACTATTCCAACGGTGAGGGTCGCTTAAACACGTCGATATTTTTGATACGGTTGACTTGCAGTGATATATCACAATAATATCAGCGCATGATCGGCTTCCCCGATTTGTCCTGTCCCGTTGGCTGACTATGCCGACACGCGGAGCATCGATGAGCAAACGTATCACCCTCGCAAGCAGCAACCGCGTGGCCCTGCAGCCCGCACCCGCCTCGAAAGCGGCCGGCGGAGCGGTGCTGCGTGAACATGCTTATGCGGAACTCAAGCGCCGTATTCTCGGTTGCGAATTCCGCCCGGGCGAAGCCATCAACGAAGCGCAGATTGGCGCGTTGCTCGGACTGGGGCGCACTCCCGTGCATCAGGCGCTGCACCGCCTGGAGGTCGAAGGACTCGTGTCCATCATGCCGCGTAAAGGCGTGCTGGTGACGCCGTTGTCCCTTAACGACGTGCTCGACATGATCGAAGTGCGCGCGGCCAACGAACTGCTATGTGTAACGCTCGCGGCACAACGTGCCCATCCGAGCGACTTCAAGGCAATGCGCGAAATCATCGCGCCGTCGCCCGATCTGATCGAACAGCGCGACTTGTCGGGGCTGATGACGCTCGATCTCAAGTTCCATCTAGCGATCTCCGCGTCCTCGCGCAATCGGGTGCTGGCCGACATGCTGCGCAACCTGCACGAAAAGCAATCTCGATTCTGGTTCTACTCGCTCTCCGATCCGGTCCACATGAAGAATGTCTACGACGAACACCGTCAGATGCTCGATGCGCTGGAGAGCCGTGATATTGCCGCCGTTCGCGAGGCGACCCAGTATCACATCGACCAATTCCGCAGCAACATCATCCGGACGATATAAGACGCCCGTGAGCGTCGGTCGTCCCAACTAGCAAGGAGATATATGCCTACATTGAACTTTAATCTGATCGGTCATGGCGCGGTTTCGTTTGAAATCACGCAATTGGTGATCGCCGGCTGGACCGGTCGCGACATGGCGTCGGTAGAGCACCATATCGCGGAACTTGAGGCAATCGGCGTCAAGCGGCCGAAAACCGTACCGTGTTTTTATCGGGTTTCCGCCTCGCTCTTGTCCACGGACGCTGCAATGCAGGTGGCCGGCCAGGATTCGTCCGGGGAAGCGGAATTTGTATTGTTTTCCACGCCCCATGGTCTGCTGGTCGGGATCGGTTCGGATCATACCGACCGCAAAGTCGAGAGCTACGGTGTGACGGTTTCCAAACAAATGTGCGGCAAACCCATCGGGCGCGATCTCTGGCATTTCTCGGAAGTGAGCGATCACTGGGATTCGCTGACGATGCGCTGCTGGCGCGAGCGCGGCGGCAAGCGCGTCCTCTATCAGGAAGGGCCCGTGACCAAAATGATGCAACCGGCCGCGTTGATTTCGCGGTATGCGTCGGCGGTCGAGCTGCCAGTGGGAACGGCGATGTTCTGTGGCACCCAGCCCATCATCGGTGAAATGGGATTTGGCGACGTGTTCGAACTGGAGCTATCGGACCCGACGCTCGGCCGCAAGCTGGCCCACCGTTATTCGGTAGACGCTCTGCGTATCGTGGATTGATCATGAAACCGATAAGAGAACTCGCGGCCGACCTGGCCGCCGGACGCACCACCAGTGTCGAATTGGTAGAGCAAGCGTTGGGCCGTATCGATGACTATCGTCAGGCGGGCGGAGTGGCGTATGTCAGCGTCGATCGCGACGTGGCGCTCGCGGCGGCGCGGGCCAGCGATGCGGCGCGGCTGGCGGGCAATGTCCCGTCGCTGCTAAGCGGCTTGCCTGTTTCGATTAAAGATTTGTTTGACGTCCAGGGCCAAACCACGACTGCCGGGTCGAAAGCATTCGAGCGCGTGGCCACGCGCGATGCACCGCCTGTGGCGCGCCTGCGTGCCGCGGGTGCGGTGTTGCTCGGCCGGACCAATATGAGCGAGTTCGCGTTCTCGGGTTTGGGCCTTAACCCGCATTACGGCACGCCAACTTGTCCCGCCGATTCCGCCAGAGTGGCGGGCGGCTCGACCTCCGGCGGGGCGGTGACGGTAGCACTCGATATGGCGGTCGCCGCGTTGGGTACCGACACCGGGGGCTCGGTCCGGATCCCGTCGGCGTTCTGCGGCTTGACCGGCTTCAAACCGACCGCGCGCCGAGTATCGCTGATGGGGGCGGTGCCGCTTTCCGGCTCGCTCGACTCGGTGGGGCCACTGGCTCGCACGGTGGATTGCTGCGCCATTCTCGATGGCATTCTGACTGGCGAAACGTTGGACACGGAAGCATTGCCTTTGGCGGGCTTGCGCTTCGGCGTGACCGCCGACTTGGTGGGCGGCGATCTCGATGAGGAGGTCGAGCACGCCTTTGAGCAGGCGCTGCAAAAGCTGCAGAGTGCCGGCGCGCGGATCGAGCGATTTGCGTTCCCAGAGCTGCTTGAACTGGCGGACATCAATCGCGGCGGTGGTTTGGTCGCAGCCGAAGCGTGGCACTGGCATCGCGGTTTGCTCGAAAAGAAATCGGCTGCATACGATCAGCGTGTAGCTGCGCGGATTCGCCGCGGCAGTTTGCAAAGCGCTGCCGATTACATCGATTTGCTCGACGCCCGGCGGGGCATGATTGCGATGGCGCAGCATCGGCTGCGCGCTTTCGACGCCTGGTTGATGCCGACCGTCGCCACCGTGCCGCCGCTGCTCGCCGCGCTGGAAGCGGACGACGCCACCTTTTTTTCGACCAACGCGCGGGTGTTGCGCAATCCCAGCGTGATCAATTTTTTGGATGGTTGTGCGGTCTCGATCCCGCTTCGGCCCGCCGGCACCGGTCAGTTGCCGGTCGCTCTTGCCGCCTGCGGTCTAGCCGGGCAGGACTCACAGATCCTCAGGGTCGGGCGTGCATTGGAGTCGGCATTGCGACCGGCATGAAATATCCCGCGATTTTTCCAAAAAGCGCTTTCTTGATAAGAGAGGACAAACGATGACGTATGCGACTGTTGTCAAAACAGACCCCGGTGCTGCAGGGCAAGCCCTGGAAGCTACCTACAAGAAGATTGCTTACCGGCTGGTGCCGTTCCTGGTGTTCCTCTTCGTCCTTGCGTGGGTCGATCGAGTGAACGTCGGTTTTGCCAAACTGCAGATGTTGACCGATTTGCATTTCAGCGAGGCGGTCTATGGACTCGGGGCAGGCGTTTTCTTCATCGGCTATTTCCTGTTTGAAGTGCCCAGCAATTTGCTGCTCGAAAAGATCGGTGCGCGCAAGACTCTCGCGCGTATTACGATTCTTTGGGGCTTGGCGTCGATGGCTATGGTGTTCGTCACGACGCCGCTTTCCTTTTACGTGATTCGCTTTTTGCTGGGCGTATTCGAAGCCGGCTTTTTCCCTGGGGTCGTGCTGTATCTGACGTATTGGTTCCCGGCTGCGCGCCGGGCGCGTATCAACGGCCTGTTCATGACGTCGTTTGCGATTGCGGGCGTGGTCGGCGGCCCTATTGCCGGCTACATCATGAGTGCAATGGGCGGTGTCGCCGGTTTCGCTAACTGGCAATGGTTGTTCTTGCTCGAGGGGGTTCCGTCGATACTCGCGGGTTTTGCCGTCCTGCTTTATTTGCCTGAGAAGCCGATCAATGCAAAATGGCTCAGTGAGGCCGAAAAGCGGGCAGTCACTCAGGCGTTGGTCGCCGAAAATCAGGATGCAACCAAGCATTCGTCGTTCGGTGCGGCGCTCGCCAATTCGCGGGTTTGGCTCTGTGCGGTGATCTATTTCTGTGTCGTCAGCGGCAACGCCACGATTGCGTTTTGGTTGCCTTCGATCATCAAAGAGCTGGGTGTCGTCGGAAATCTCCAGATCGGGCTGCTGTCTGCGATTCCATTTATCGCAGGTACGATCGCGATGATCCTCAATGGTATCCATTCGGACAAGACCGGCGAGCGGCGGATGCATTGCGCTCTGGCAACGCTGCTGGCGAGCGTCGGCTTGGCTTTGGCGGCGCTGTCGCTGGGGCATGCGGTGCTTGCCATCATGGCGATGACGTTGGCGGCGATCGGCATCCTCGCATCGTTCCCCGTGTTCTGGTCGATACCTGCCGCGTTCCTGAGCGGGACCGCTGCGGCCGGCGGCATCGCATTGATCAACTCGATCGGCAATTTGGCAGGTTTTGCGGCGCCCTACATTATTGGCTCCTTGAAAACCTCCACTGGCAGCCTGACGTCCGGCTTGTACTTCGTTGCTGCGCTCGAGTTGTGTTCCACGATCCTGGTCGTCCTGTTTATCAAGAAGGTGCGTTGAGAAAGACGCTGAGGTGAGTTATGTGGGGGTGCAGGAGAACGAGGCTTCGGGCACAATTCGAAACTTCTTTCCCCACCCTTGCCGACCTGAAGCCTCCCGTGAACTTGAACGATCTGTATTGTGGCGGCCGCGCTCGCGGCACTCGCCTGTGTGGTAGTACCGCATTGTTGCTGGCAGGCCTGCTGGCGGTTGGCGCAACCCAGGCGGCGGCGCCCGCCACCGGGCAGTGGGTGCAGTCATGGACCGCGGCGCCGCAAAGCGTCTCCGATCATCCGAACGCACCGAGTTTCGATCGGTCCCCTCCGATCAATCATCAGACGGTACGCCAGATTATTTATTCCCGGCTGGCGGGCGACCGGGTTCGCATTCAAATAAGCAATCGCTTTGGCCATGCGCCATTGGCCATTGCGCAAACTCACATCGCCTTATCTCGCTCGACTGCCGCGCTTGAACCGAACACTGATCGAGCGGTGACCTTCGGTGGCAGCCCAAGCGTAGTGATCCCGCCGGGTGCCGATATCGTGAGCGACCCGGTGAGCCTGGCTGTGCCGGCGGGCGGCGCGTTGGCCGTCAGTTTTTTCATCGACAGTGCGGAAAAGCCGTCGACCTGGCACAAGCTGTCCAGCCAGGTGAATTACCTCTCGACTACAGGCAACTATGTGTCCGATCCGGGCGCGACGCCGTTTCGCGGTCATTTCACGTCTTATTTGTGGCTAGCCGGGCTGCTCGTGGATGCGCCCGGAAATACTCGCCCCTACGCTGTGGTGGCGATTGGCGATTCGATCACTGATGGGATGCGCTCGACGCTCAATGCCAACCGGCGCTGGCCCGATGTTTTGGCACGGACGCTGGCGGGGTCCGGGATCGCGGTGGTGAATCAGGGCATCAGCGGAAACCGCCTGTTGAGTGATTCGCCGTGCTATGGCGAACGTTTGGTTGGCCGCTTCGACGCCGATGCGCTCTCGCGGCAGGGCGTTCGCGCCGTGGTGGTGCTGGTCGGGATCAATGACATCAATTTTGCCGCAACGCCGCCGCGCGAGGGGCTGGATTGTGACTTTCCACACACCCAAGTGAGCGAGACGGATTTGATCAATGGTTACCGTACCTTGATTGCCGCAGCTCACGCACGCAGCATCCGGATTATCGGTGCCACCTTGACGCCGGCCTCCCTGCCGCCGGCGCGCGAAGCGATCCGGGTGGCGGTCAATCGATGGATACGCACGAGTGGCGCGTTTGATGCTGTGGTCGATTTTGACGCGGCGTTGCGTAATCCCGCGCATCCTGACGTGCTGCTGCCCGTCTATGACAGCAACGACCACATCCACCCCAGCGACGCGGGCTACGCCGAAATGGCCCGACAAGTGACATTGCACCAGCTCGATGGACACTAGCCGCGCGTTTTCCTCCAACTGGCGTGGAAATTGTTACGTGTCCCGCGCGAAAGACTTGCGTTTATCCAGGGATTTGCTTATAGTTCGGCTCCCGCTTAAAACTTGTTGCGAAAGCAGCGAGTCAGGCGGGTGGAAACAAGAAGTCGACAAGAAGTTGCGCGGTAAATAAGCGGCAAAAACTTGTTGACGAGTTGATGGAAGCGATAGATAATCTCGCTTCTCTGCTGCAGATGCAGCGGCGCGGTAAAGGAAGGCGAGCAGCAATGTTCGGG
>NZ_LMUX01000010.1 GCF_009765705.1 Burkholderia sp. L27(2015)
TTTGACGACAACACCGTTGCGATCGCTGCCGTCAGCGTCGTCTTGCCGTGGTCAACGTGACCGATTGTGCCGACGTTGACGTGCGGCTTGGTCCGTTCGAATTTACCTTTAGCCATGATTCTCTTCTTTCAATAATGGTTGAGCGGAGGACATCTGCTCAGGCGCCCCACGTGGCGCGCCCGAACTAAATGCGTTTAATCTGCCGCGACAAATTACTTACCCTTGGCGCTGATGATAGCCTCAGCGACATTGCGCGGAGCTTCTGCGTAGTGCTTGAATTCCATCGTGTACGTTGCACGACCCTGGGTCAGCGAGCGCAGCGACGTCGAGTATCCGAACATTTCTGCCAACGGGACTTCGGCGCGCACGATCTTGCCGCCGCCCACCATGTCGTCCATGCCCTGCACGATACCGCGACGCGACGACAAGTCGCCCATCACGTTACCCATGAAGTCCTCAGGCGTTTCCACCTCGACGGCCATCATCGGCTCGAGCAGCACCGGGCTGGCACGGCGCATACCTTCTTTGAAGCCCATCGAGCCGGCCATCTTGAAGGCGTTTTCGTTCGAGTCCACATCGTGGTACGAGCCGAAGAACAGCGTCACCTTGACGTCGACCACCGGGTAACCGGCCAACACGCCGGCCTTCAGCGTTTCGGTAATGCCCTTGTCGACTGCCGGGATGAATTCGCGTGGCACCACACCACCCTTGATCGCGTCGACGAATTCGTAGCCCTTGCCTTGTTCCTGCGGCTCGAGCTTGAGCACAACGTGGCCGTACTGGCCGCGACCGCCCGACTGCTTGACGAACTTGCCTTCCACTTCTTCGCAGGTAGCGCGTATGGTTTCGCGGTAAGCCACTTGCGGCTTGCCGACAGTCGCTTCCACGCCAAACTCACGACGCATCCGGTCGACCAGAATTTCCAGGTGGAGCTCGCCCATCCCCGAAATAATCGTCTGACCCGACTCTTCATCGGTCTGCACACGGAACGACGGATCTTCCTGGGCCAGGCGGTTCAGCGCCATACCCATTTTTTCCTGGTCGACCTTGGTCTTCGGCTCGACTGCCTGCGAAATCACCGGCTCCGGGAAAATCATCCGTTCCAGCACGATCGGGTGATCCGGGTCGCACAGCGTGTCACCGGTGGTGGCTTCTTTCAAGCCAACCGCAGCGGCGATATCGCCGGCAAACACTTCCTTCAGTTCTTCACGCTGGTTCGCGTGCATCTGAAGAATCCGGCCCAAACGTTCTTTCTTTTCTTTCACCGCGTTGTACACGGTGTCGCCCGAATTGATCTTGCCCGAATACACGCGGAAGAAAATCAACTGGCCGACGAACGGGTCGGTCATGATCTTGAATGCGAGCGCCGAGAACTTCTCGTCGTCAGCCGCACGGCGTTCGATCTTGTCGCCATTCTCGGCTTCGCCCGTGACCGGGGGAATGTCCACCGGCGACGGCAGGAAATCGATCACAGCGTCGAGCATGCGCTGCACGCCCTTGTTCTTGAACGCGGTGCCACACAGCATAGGCTGGATTTCGCACGCAATCGTACGGTCGCGCAGACCCTTGACGATTTCCTCTTCCGACAGATCGCCGTCTTCGAGGTACTTGTTCATGTACTCTTCGTTGGCTTCTGCCGCGGCTTCGACCATCTTTTCCCGCCATTCGTCGCAGGTCGCCTGCAACTCAGCCGGGATCTCGCTGTAGTCGAATTTGATGCCCTGGCTAGCCTCGTCCCAAATGATCGCTTTCATCTTCAGCAGATCGACGACGCCGGTGAACGACTCTTCGGCGCCGATCGGCACGACGACGGGAACCGGATTCGCCTTCAGGCGCATCTTCAACTGTTCGTAAACCTTGAAGAAATTCGCGCCAGTGCGGTCCATCTTATTGACGAAGGCCAGACGCGGCACTTTGTACTTGTTGGCCTGACGCCAGACGGTTTCCGACTGTGGCTGAACGCCGCCCACAGCACAATAGACCATGCAGGCGCCATCGAGCACACGCATCGAGCGCTCGACTTCAATCGTGAAGTCGACGTGCCCAGGCGTGTCGATGATATTGATCCGGTGTTCCGGATAGTTGCCGGCCATGCCTTTCCAGAAGGCGGTCGTAGCTGCCGACGTAATGGTGATGCCGCGTTCCTGCTCCTGCTCCATCCAGTCCATCGTTGCAGCGCCGTCGTGAACCTCGCCAATCTTATGGTTCACGCCGGTATAGAACAGGATACGCTCGGTCGTCGTCGTTTTGCCGGCGTCGATGTGAGCGCTAATACCGATATTGCGGTAGCGCTCGATAGGTGTCTTGCGAGCCACTTTGATCCTCTATCAAACGGGCGCCAGACTCATGTCCGGCACGCCCCCAACACAAGCGGGCGAGACGCCATCCAGCGCCCCGCCCGGTACCCCTTCTTACTAACGCTATGCGATTAGGAAAGGATTAGAAGCGGAAGTGCGAAAACGCCTTGTTCGCTTCTGCCATACGGTGAACTTCATCACGTTTCTTCATTGCACCGCCACGTCCTTCGGACGCTTCGAGCAATTCGCCTGCCAGGCGCAGCGCCATCGACTTCTCGCTGCGTTTTTTCGCGGCCTCGCGCAACCAGCGCATCGCCAATGCCATACGGCGCGACGGACGCACTTCGACCGGAACCTGATAATTGGCGCCACCAACCCGACGGCTCTTCACTTCAACCACCGGCTTGACGTTGTTCAGCGCACCGCTGAACACTTCCAGGGGGTCCTTGCCGGCCTTGCCCTGGATCTGCTCGAAAGCGCCATAAACGATACGTTCAGCGACCGACTTCTTGCCGGACAGCATCAGCACGTTCATAAACTTTGCAACATCAACATTGCCGAACTTCGGATCTGGCAATACTTCCCGCTTGGGGACTTCACGACGACGTGGCATTTCTTTTCCTTTGTCTTTTCAGTTGGGGCATGGCTCACCGTGAGCATTCATGCAACTTCATCACCCCGCGGTCGCCAACTGACCCGACGAATCGAATACTGGTCGGGCGACCACTTACTCAGCAGCACCGGCGATTCCGGCACCACCGCAATTACACGCCAATAGGCGCTACTGCAAAACTGACTGCTTACTGCTACCGACGTGCTTACTTGCCGGCCTTGGGACGCTTCGCGCCGTACTTCGAACGCGATTGCTTACGATCCTTGACGCCCTGGGTATCCAGCGAGCCGCGCACCATGTGGTAGCGCACACCCGGCAAGTCTTTCACGCGGCCGCCGCGAATCAGCACGACCGAGTGTTCTTGCAGGTTGTGGCCTTCACCACCGATATACGAAATGACTTCGAAGCCGTTCGTCAAACGAACCTTCGCGACCTTACGCAATGCGGAGTTAGGCTTTTTAGGCGTCGTGGTGTACACGCGAGTGCACACGCCGCGGCGCTGTGGGCAATCCTGCAAAGCCGGGCTCTTGCTCTTTACGACCTCAGAGGCCCGGCCCTTGCGGACCAGTTGATTAATTGTTGGCATTGTAAATTCCTGCAAATGGAGAACGAAATCCGAGATTTCATGCGAACCGGGCAAGCGGTCCGCGCTTCCGGGCCTTGGGTTTCCGCACACCGCCATACCTGACGCGGTCGCGCATTGATCCACCAAAAACCGGAACCTCGCATAATAATCTGAAATAGCCAAGTGGGTCAAGTACTTGGAGCAGGGAAGACGCGACGTCAGTCTGAAATTGTCGGCGAAATCGCCCTCAAGCCTCGGCGATTGCGTCGATCAACGCTTCGCCGAAACGTTCGAGCTTGCGCACACCAATACCAGGGATGCCACGCAGTTCGGCAAGCGTGGCCGGCGCCGTGCGGGCCAGCTCTGCCAAGGTCGCGTCGTGGAAGATCACATAGGCCGGCACCCCGTCGCTGCGTGCCGTCTCTGCACGCCAGCTGCGCAGGCGCTCCCACCGCGCGCGCTGGTGGCCTGACATGCCGTCCGTAGGATCGGTACGCGCGCCACTGCGCGCGGTTTGCCGTACCTTCGTGGGCTTGACGTAACGCCGCAGCGTGACGTTGCGCTCGCCTTTGAGTACCGCGCGGCTCGCGTCCGTCAAGACCAGCGCGCCATGGCCTTCGTGGTCGATCGCCAACAGGCCGTAGGCCACCAATTGACGAAAAATTGCTCGCCATTCGGGTTCGGCCAGGGCAGCACCGATCCCAAAGGTGGAAAGCGTCTGGTGAGCGCGCTGGGTAACGCGCTCGGTTACCGTCCCACGCAGGATGTCGATCAGATGGCCCGCACCATAGTGAACGCCGCTGGCACGCGCGACGCGATACACGCATGACAGCGCCATTTGCGCTTCGCGGGTCGCGTCCCACGTATCGGGCGGCTCCAGGCATGTGTCGCAGTTGCCGCAAGGCTGACTCGGCTCGCCAAAATAGTCCAGCAAGCGCACGCGTCGGCAAGTCGCGGTTTCGCATAGGCCAAGCAGAGCATCGAGCTTGGCGGTGGACACACGCTTGTGAACCTCGTCGGCCTCCGATTCGTCGATCATACGGCGCTGCTGGACCACGTCGCCCAGGCCATAGGCCATCCAGGCGTTCGCGGCCAGGCCGTCACGTCCGGCGCGCCCGGTTTCCTGGTAATACCCTTCGATGCTTTTGGGCAGATCCATATGCGCGACGAACCGTACGTCGGGTTTGTCTATGCCCATCCCAAACGCAATCGTGGCCACCATCACCACGCCCTCGTCGTGCTGGAACATTTGTTGGTGACGTTGGCGGATCTGCGCGTCCATTCCAGCGTGGTAGGGCAACGCGTTGATGCCCTGGGTCTTGAGCCACTCGGCGGTCTCGTCCACCTTGCGCCGCGACAGGCAATAGACGATGCCCGCGTCGGTGCCGGTCGGGTGGCGATGCTCCGCGCGAATAAAATCGAGCAATTGGCTGCGTGCGTTGTCTTTCTCGACGATGCGGTAACGGATATTGGGACGATCGAAACTGGAGATAAAGATCCGCGCGTCATCCAATGCGAGCCGTTCGATGATTTCGTCACGAGTCTGCGCGTCAGCGGTCGCCGTCAGTGCAATACGTGGAATGCCAGGAAACCGCTCATGCAACATCGAGAGCTGAATATATTCCGGACGGAAATCATGCCCCCACTGCGATACGCAGTGGGCTTCGTCAATAGCAAACAGGGCAACGGGGATGCGTTCGAGCAGATCGATAAATCGCGCCGTCATCAGGCGCTCCGGCGCCACGTAGAGGATCTCGATCTCGCCACGCAGCAGCGCGCGCTCGGTCGCGGCCATCTCGGCCCCGCTCAACGACGAATTCAGATGCGCGGCCTTTACGCCGGCTTCGGTCAAGGCAGCTACCTGGTCTTGCATCAACGCGATCAGCGGCGAAACAACGATGCCGACGCCGTACCCGGCTTCGCGCCGCACCAAGGACGGAATCTGGAAGCACAGCGATTTACCACCGCCCGTGGGCATGAGAACCAGGCAATCGCCTCCGGCGGCGACATGCTCGACGATTTCGGCCTGCGGTCCGCGAAATGCAGGGTAACCAAATACTTCGTTTAAAACGGCGAGGCAGCGCGACATGGAATCCCGTGGTTTGCCGAGAACGGATCTCAACAGGCAAGCAACAAAGCGTCAGTTTACCAAGCCTGCGCCCGTATTGAGAGATTGGTCGTTCAGTCAGACGATGGAACGGCGTCGGAACTCGCGCCGGGAGCCTCGTGGAGAGGCTCTTGGGGGGCCGCAGAGCAAAAAAAACGGCCCCCGAAGGGGCCGTTTTTACTCAGCGTCAAACCGCTTACGCTTACTCGGTAGGCTGTTGCTGCTCAGCCGGCGTTTCAGGCGTCGCGAAGTCGAAGGTCACTTCTTCTTCGGCTGCGATCTGGTCGAAACGCTCGCGCTCTGATTGCTCGCGAGCTTTACGCGCCTTGTGGAAGGCAAGACCGGTACCTGCCGGGATCAAACGACCCACGATCACGTTTTCTTTCAGCCCGCGCAAATCGTCGCGCTTGCCCATGATCGCCGCTTCGGTCAGCACTCGCGTGGTTTCCTGGAAGGAAGCCGCGGAGATGAACGAATCGGTCGACAGCGATGCCTTGGTAATACCCAGCAGTACGTTGTCGTAGGTCGAAGGACGCTTGTCGTCCGCTGTCATCCGGTCGTTCTCGTCGAGCATATCCGACCGCTCGACTTGTTCACCCGGAATGAAACGCGTATCGCCGTTGTCGGTGATTTGCACGCGGCGTAGCATCTGACGCACGATCACTTCAATATGCTTGTCGTTGATCTTCACGCCTTGCAAGCGGTACACGTCCTGCACTTCGTCGACGATATAGCGGGCCAGCGCCTCGACACCCTGCAAACGCAGAATATCGTGCGGGTCAGCCGGACCGTCAACGATCATTTCACCCTTGTTCACCACTTGGCCGTCATGCACCAGCACTTGCTTTTCCTTGGTAATCAGGAATTCGTGCTGGACGCCATCGAGGTCGGTAATGACCAGACGCTGCTTGCCCTTGGTGTCCTTGCCGAACGAAACGGTACCAGTGACTTCGGCAAGAATGCCGGCGTCTTTCGGTGAACGGGCTTCGAACAGTTCGGCCACACGCGGCAAACCACCGGTAATGTCGCGCGTCTTTTGCGATTCGGTCGGGATCCGCGCGAGCACTTCACCCACCTGCACTTGCTGACCATCCTTGACGGTAATCAGTGCGCCAACCTGGAAACCGATCGCCACTGCGTGATCGGTGCCCGGAATCTTCACTTCGTCGCCATTGGTGTCGAGCAACTTGACCTGCGGACGCACGCTTTTCACCGCTTGCGAACCGCGGCGCTTCGGATCGATCACGACCAAGGTCGAAAGACCGGTTACATCGTCGATCTGCTTGGCTACCGTCACGCCTTCTTCGACGTTTTCGAAACGAACCTGACCACCGTATTCGGTGATGATCGGGCGCGTCAGCGGATCCCAGCCAGCCAATTGCGTACCGGCCTTGATCTGCGAGCCATCGAGTTGCAGCAAGGTCGCGCCGTAAGGAATCTTATGGCGTTCGCGCTCGCGGCCGTGGTCGTCGGTGATCATCGCTTCGCCCGAACGCGAGATGACGATCTGCTCGCCCTTCGCATTCGTGACGTAACGCATCGTCACCGTGAAACGCACGGTACCGTTGGACTTCGCTTCAACGCTCGACGCCACTGCTGCACGCGATGCGGCGCCACCGATGTGGAACGTACGCATCGTGAGCTGCGTGCCCGGCTCGCCGATCGACTGAGCCGCGATCACACCAACCGCTTCGCCGACGTTGACGCGCGAACCACGACCCAGATCGCGGCCATAGCAGCTTGCGCACAGACCGTAGCGCGTGGCGCAGGTCAACGGCGTGCGCACGCGCACTTCGTCGATACCGCGGCGTTCGATGTCCTCGACCGAATCTTCGTCCAGCAAGGTGCCGGTGTCGTACAAGGTTTCCTGGGTTTCCGGATCGACGACGTCGGCCACCGTGACGCGACCGAGGATCCGGTCACGCAACGCTTCCACGACTTCACCGCCTTCAACCAAGGCTTTCATCGCCACACCGTTGCTGGTGCCGCAATCTTCCTCGACCACGACCAGATCCTGCGTCACGTCGACCAGACGGCGAGTCAGGTAACCCGAGTTCGCTGTCTTCAATGCCGTATCAGCCAGACCCTTACGTGCACCGTGGGTCGAGATGAAGTACTGCAGCACGTTCAGGCCTTCGCGGAAGTTCGCCGTGATCGGCGTCTCGATGATCGAGCCATCCGGCTTCGCCATCAGGCCACGCATACCGGCCAGCTGGCGAATCTGCACAGCGGAACCGCGTGCGCCCGAGTCAGCCATCATGTAGATCGAGTTGAACGATTCCTGCGACACTTCCTTGCCATCGCGGTCTATCGTGCGTTCGGTCGAGAGCTGTTCCATCATCGACTTGCCGACCGCTTCCGACGTCGCCGACCAGATGTCGACCACGTTGTTGTAGCGCTCTTGCGAAGTCACCAGACCCGACATGTACTGACGGTCGTATTCCTTGACCTTCTTGGCCGCGTCATTGACGATGGTTTCTTTCTGCGGCGGCACGAGCATGTCGTCGACGCAAATCGAGATACCGGCGCGCGTAGCCAAGCGGAAACCCGACTGCATCAGCTGGTCGGCGAAAATCACCGTCTCGCGCAGACCGCAACGGCGAAACGCCGTGTTGATCAGGCGCGAAATTTCCTTCTTCTTCAGCGGCTTGTTCAGCACGGTGAAGGGCAGCCCCGGCGGCAAGATTTCCGACAGGATCGAGCGGCCGACCGTGGTCGCGAACAACGAGATCTTGGGCACGAACTTCGGTGCGCCTTCCGACGTATCTTCGTTAGCGACCATTTCGGTGATACGCACGTTCACGCGCGAAGCCAGTTCGACTTCCTTGTTTTCGTACGCGCGAATCGCTTCGCTCACACCGGTGAAGGTCATCCCTTCGCCACGGCCATTGACCTTTTCGCGAGTCGCGAAATACAGGCCCAACACGATATCCTGCGACGGCACGATCGAAGGATCGCCGTTAGCCGGGAACAACACGTTGTTCGAGGCCAGCATCAGGGTACGCGCTTCCATCTGCGCTTCCAGCGACAGCGGCACGTGAACAGCCATCTGGTCACCGTCAAAGTCGGCGTTGAACGCCGCGCAAACCAGCGGATGCAGCTGGATTGCCTTGCCTTCGATCAGCACCGGCTCGAACGCCTGGATACCCAAGCGGTGCAGCGTCGGTGCGCGGTTCAGCATGACCGGATGTTCACGGATCACTTCTTCCAGGATATCCCAGACAATTGCGGTCTGGTTTTCGACTTCCTTCTTCGCCGCCTTGATGGTGGTAGCTACGCCCATCACTTCCAACTTGTGGAAAATGAACGGCTTGAACAGCTCGAGCGCCATCAACTTGGGCAGACCGCACTGGTGCAACTTGAGCGTCGGGCCCACCACGATGACGGAACGGCCCGAGTAGTCGACGCGCTTGCCCAGCAAGTTTTGACGGAAACGACCGCCCTTGCCCTTGATCATGTCGGCGAGCGACTTCAGCGGACGCTTGTTGGCGCCCGTCATCGCCTTACCGCGGCGACCGTTGTCCAGCAGCGAATCGACGGCTTCCTGCAGCATGCGCTTTTCGTTGCGCACGATGATTTCCGGAGCCTTCAATTCGAGCAGGCGTTTCAAACGGTTGTTACGGTTGATCACGCGACGGTACAGGTCGTTCAAGTCCGAGGTGGCGAAACGACCGCCATCCAACGGCACCAGCGGACGCAGTTCCGGCGGCAACACCGGCAGCACTTCGAGCACCATCCAGTCGGGCTTGATGCCCGAACGCTGGAAAGCCTCGAGTACTTTCAGGCGCTTCGCGTACTTCTTGATCTTGGCTTCCGAACCCGTGACTTTCAACTCGGCGCGCAGGTGTTCAACCTGGGCATCGATGTCGATTGCACGCAGCAGTTCACGCACGCCTTCCGCACCCATTTCAGCGCGGAATTCGTCGCCGTACTCTTCGACCTTGGCGTAGTAATCTTCCTCGGTCATGATCTGCGACTTCTTCAGCGGCGTCATGCCCGGTTCGATCACGACGTACGCTTCGAAGTACAGCACGCGTTCGATGTCGCGCAGGGTCATGTCGAGCACCATGCCGAGACGGCTAGGCAGGCTCTTCAAAAACCAGATGTGCGCCACCGGCGAGGCGAGTTCGATATGGCCCATCCGCTCACGGCGGACCTTGGCCAACGTCACTTCAACGCCGCACTTCTCGCAGATCACGCCGCGATGCTTCAGGCGCTTGTATTTGCCGCACAGGCATTCGTAGTCCTTGATCGGACCAAAAATCTTGGCGCAAAACAGGCCATCACGCTCCGGTTTGAAGGTGCGATAGTTGATGGTTTCCGGCTTTTTGACTTCACCAAAAGACCAGGACCGGATTTTGTCCGGCGATGCCAGGCCAATCTTGATGGCATCAAAAACTTCATCTTGTTGGACTTGCTTGAACAGATCGAGCAGAGCTTTCATTGCTTTCTCCAGGTAGTCCGATTAATTCCGGTCCAGATCGATGTCGATACCCAGCGAACGGATTTCTTTCACCAGCACATTGAACGACTCAGGCATGCCCGCGTCGATGACGTGATCGCCCTTGACCAGGTTCTCATACACCTTGGTACGGCCGTTCACATCGTCCGACTTGACGGTCAGCATTTCCTGCAGCACGTACGAAGCGCCATACGCTTCGAGCGCCCACACTTCCATCTCACCGAAACGCTGGCCACCGAACTGGGCTTTACCGCCCAACGGTTGCTGCGTCACCAGCGAGTACGGGCCGGTGGAGCGTGCGTGCATCTTGTCGTCGACCAAGTGATGCAGCTTCAGCATGTGCATGTAGCCGACCGTCACGGTGCGCTCAAACGCCTCGCCGGTACGTCCGTCATACAGGGTCACCTGATTCTTCGACTTGGTCATGCCGAGCTGCTTGGCGATATCGTCCGGATACGCGAGATCGAGTGCGCGCGAGATTTCTTCCTCGGTTGCGCCATCGAACACAGGCGTCGCAAACGGCACGCCTTCACGCAGGTTATGCGCGAGGTCCAGGATTTCTTCGTCGCTGAAGTCGGCCAGCGCTTCCGCACGGCCGCTTTCGTTGTAGATCTTGATCAGGAATTCACGCATTTCCGCCGCTTTCTTCTGCGTGCGCAACATGTCACCGATCCGATGACCCAGACCCTTCGCGGCCCAGCCCAGGTGGACTTCGAGCACCTGCCCGACGTTCATCCGTGAAGGTACGCCCAACGGGTTCAGCACGATGTCAGCCGGGGTGCCGTCAGCCATATACGGCATGTCTTCGACCGGGGTGATCTTCGAGACCACACCTTTGTTACCGTGACGACCGGCCATCTTGTCACCTGGCTGCAAGCGACGCTTGACCGCGAGGTAGACCTTGACCATTTTCAGCACGCCCGGCGGCAATTCGTCGCCTTGCGTCAGCTTCTTGCGCTTCTCTTCGAAGTTCAGATCGAATTGATGGCGCTTCTGTTCGATCGATTCCTTGATCGCTTCGAGTTGCGCTGCCGCTTCGTCGTCAGCCAGGCGAATGTCGAACCAATGATAGTGTTCGAGATCCGTCAGGTATTCCTGCGTCAGCTTGGTGCCTTTGGCGATCTTCTTCGGACCGCCATTGACGACCTTGCCGACCAGCATGCGCGCCAGACGCTGGAACGCATCGCCTTCGACAATACGCAACTGGTCGTTCAAGTCCAGGCGATAGCGCTTCAGTTCGTCGTCGATGATCTGCTGGGCACGCTTGTCGCGTTGAATGCCTTCGCGCGTGAATACCTGCACGTCAATCACGGTGCCAGTCATGCCCGAGGGCACGCGCAGCGACGTGTCTTTAACGTCCGAAGCCTTCTCACCAAAAATGGCGCGCAGCAGTTTTTCCTCAGGCGTGAGCTGGGTTTCGCCCTTCGGCGTAACCTTGCCCACCAGCACATCGCCCGCTTCGACTTCAGCACCGATGTAGATGATGCCCGAATCGTCGAGGCGCCCGAGCTGGACTTCCGCGAGGTTGGAGATATCACGGGTGATTTCTTCCGGTCCCAGCTTGGTATCGCGTGCGACGACGTTCAGTTCTTCGATATGAATCGAGGTATAGCGATCTTCAGCAACAACCTTCTCCGAGATCAAGATCGAATCTTCGAAGTTATAGCCGTTCCATGGCATGAACGCGACCAGCATGTTCTGGCCCAGGGCCAGTTCGCCGATATCGGTCGATGCACCGTCAGCCACCACGTCACCGCGCGCAACCTTGTCGCCCACTTTAACGATGGGACGCTGGTTGATGTTGGTGTTCTGGTTCGAACGCGTGTACTTGATCAGGTTGTAGATGTCGACGCCAACTTCGCCAGCAACGGCTTCGTCGTCGTTCACTCGAATTACGATACGGCCTGCGTCGACGTAATCCACCACGCCACCGCGGAACGCTTGCACCGTGGTGCCCGAGTCGACTGCCACCGTACGTTCGATACCGGTACCGACCAACGCCTTTTCAGGACGCAAGCAAGGCACAGCCTGGCGCTGCATGTTCGAACCCATCAAAGCACGGTTCGCGTCATCGTGTTCCAGGAACGGAATCAAGGAAGCTGCCACCGAGACGATCTGCGACGGCGCCACATCCATGTACTGGATGCGGTCCGGCGTAACCATCAGCGTTTCGCCGGCTTCACGCGACGACACCAGCTCGTCGGTCAGCGTACCGTTCGTTTCGTCGACTGCCGCGTTCGCCTGAGCGATCACATAACGGCCTTCTTCGATCGCCGACAGGTAATCGATCTTGTCGGTGACCTTGCCGTCTTCAACCTTGCGGTACGGCGTTTCGAGGAAACCATACTCGTTCAAGTGCGCGTACAGCGCGAGCGAGTTGATCAGCCCGATGTTCGGACCTTCCGGCGTTTCAATCGGACACACACGGCCATAGTGGGTCGGATGCACGTCGCGCACTTCAAAGCCTGCACGTTCGCGCGTCAAACCGCCCGGGCCCAGTGCCGAAACACGGCGCTTGTGGGTGATTTCCGACAGCGGGTTGGTTTGGTCCATAAACTGCGACAGCTGTGACGATCCGAAGAACTCGCGAATCGCCGAAGAAATCGGCTTCGAGTTAATCAGGTCGTGCGGCATCAGGTTTTCGCTTTCGGCTTGACCGAGGCGTTCCTTGACCGCGCGTTCGACGCGAACCAGACCGGCACGGAATTGGTTTTCCGCCAGTTCGCCCACGCAACGCACACGGCGATTACCGAGGTGATCGATGTCGTCGACTTCGCCCTTGCCGTTACGCAACTCGACCAGGATCTTGATGGTCGCGAGAATGTCGTCGTCCTGCAGCGTCATCGGCCCGATGATTTCATCGCGGCCCACGCGGCGGTTGAACTTCATACGACCCACTTTCGACAGGTCGTAGGCATCTTCGCTATAGAACAGCCGGTTGAAGAGCGCCTCGACGGCTTCTTCGGTCGGCGGTTCGCCCGGGCGCATCATGCGATAAATCGCGATGCGTGCGGCGGTCTTGTCGACCGTTTCGTCGTTGCGCAGCGTTTGCGAGATGTACGGACCTTGGTCCAGGTCGTTCGTATAGAGCGTCTGGATATCCTTGATCTTCGCTTCGCGCAGCTTGACCATCACGCTTTCGGTGATCTCTTCATTGGCGCTGGCCATCACTTCGCCGGTATCGCCATCGATCACGTTCTTCGCAAGCACGCGGCCGAGCAGGTAGTCTTCCGGCACCGAGATGAACTTCGTCTTGGCGGTTTCCAGATCGCGAATGTGCTTGGCGTTGATCCGCTTGTCTTTCTGAACGATGACGTTGCCGTCACGATCCGTGATGTCGAAGCGCGCGACTTCGCCGCGCAGGCGTTCGGCCACGAATTCGACTTGCGCACCCTGATCCATCAGGGCGAAGTTGTCGAACACGAAGAAGTTCGCGAGGATCTGTTCCGGCGTCAGGCCAATGGCCTTCAGCAAAATCGTCACCGGCATCTTGCGACGGCGGTCGACACGGAAATACAAAATGTCTTTGGGATCGAACTCGAAATCGAGCCACGAACCACGGTAAGGAATGATACGTGCCGAGAACAGCAGTTTGCCCGAGCTGTGCGTCTTGCCCTTGTCGTGTTCGAAGAACACGCCCGGCGAGCGATGCAGCTGCGAAACGATGACCCGTTCTGTCCCGTTGATGACGAAGGAACCCGTCGAAGTCATGAGCGGAATTTCGCCCATATAGACTTCTTGTTCCTTGATTTCTTTTACCACCGGCTTGCTCGGCGACTCTTTGTCGAGCAACACGAGGCGCACTTTCGCGCGCAAAGCCGAACAAAATGTCAGCCCACGTTGCTGACATTCCTTGACGTCGAAGGCCGGAGGCGACAGCATATAGCTGACAAACTCGAGACGAGCGAAACCATTGTGCGAGACAATCGGAAAAACCGAATTGAATGCAGCCTGCAAACCTTCCGGCTTGCGCAGGGTGACTGACGTATCCGCTTGCAAGAACGTACTGAACGATTCAAGCTGCGTTGCCAGAAGAAATGGAACTTGGTGAACGATCGGGCGTTTCGCAAAACTCTTGCGAATACGCTTTTTCTCGGTGAAGGAATATTGCATACGAACTCCGAATCACGGCAGGCTCTGTCTTTCGACGAGGTTGGCCAGTGTTCACCGACTGAGACCCGATGCCCGTGCTTTTGCCGTCAGGCAAAAATACGAGCGAAAAAGCTTGGTGGTTGGCCGCTACCAACCATGGCTGACGGCAGCGGATGCCTATGTTGCCCGCTACCCGACCAAACTTGCCTTCTGCAGTCGCTTCAGAAGACAAAGAGAAACACCGTCTTGCAGCGATTTTTCTCTTTGGCATCTAGAACCGCTTGAGCGCAAAAACTGCGACGCCGCGGCGACTTTCTTCAGTGATTCAATGCGCCCGAAGCGCGCTTTAATGCCTATTCTCTACAAAGCACAAAAAGGCTGACGGACATTTCGCCGCCAGCCTTTCCGCAAACATACGCGAATTACTTGATTTCAGCCTTCGCGCCTGCTTCTTCCAACTTCTTCTTGGCTTCTTCAGCAGCAGCCTTCGGTACCGATTCCTTAACAGGCTTCGGTGCACCGTCGACCAGGTCTTTAGCTTCCTTCAGACCCAGGCCGGTCAGTTCGCGAACTGCCTTAATAACCGATACCTTGTTTGCGCCGATTTCGAGCAGGTTAACCGTGAATTCGGTCTGCTCTTCCACCACTGCAGCAGCGCCGCCGCCTGCGGGGCCAGCCACTGCCAACGATGCCGCCGACACGCCAAACTTTTCTTCAAAAGCCTTGACCAGGTCGTTCAGTTCCAGAACCGACATCGAGCCTACGGCTTCCAGGATGTCTTCTTTTGCGATTGCCATTTGAACTACTCCTAATGTTTGATCAATTTCAGGTCAGCGGTAAGCCCACTCTCTTTGCGAGGCCGCCAGACGGCGAACTCGCGCGGATCGTTAAGCTTCTTCGCCCTGTTTCTGTGCGGCCAGTGCAGCGAGTGCACGGGCAAAGCCGGAAACAGGTGCTTGCATGACACCCAGCAACTTGGCGAGCAGTTCTTCGCGGCTAGGAATGTTGGCCAGAGCCTGAACTTCGGCTTTGTCCAGCATCTTGCCTTCGAAGGCGCCCGATCGAATGACCAACTTGTCGTTGCTTTTAGCGAAGTCGTTGACGACTTTCGCTGCAGCAACTGCATCTTCAGAGATGCCGTAGATCAGGGGACCGGTCATCTGTTCGGCCAGGCCAGCAAAAGCCGTGCCTTCGACGGCGCGACGCGCCAACGTGTTTTTCAACACGCGAAGGTACACCTTTTGCTCACGCGCTTTCGCGCGCAGCTTGGTCAGATCGCCAACCGCGATTCCACGATATTCAGCCAGTACGATGGTCTGAGCTTTCGCAACTTTCGCGGAAATCTCAGCCACGACGGCCTGTTTATCTTCTCTATTGAGTGGCACGGTTAAACCTCCAGATTGGATGAGCTTTGCACGGCGGCGGGATGCGCGCCGTACACTGTCCATCGCGTTCCAACAACGGCGTCCGAGGTCAGGAGTATCTTAAACAGCGCTCTTTCGAGCTAACCGATTCGATGCTACAAAACTTGTTCGGGTTCGCCATCTGCGTTGGCTTACATTAAGGATTTGCCCAACAACTGCAGATCCGCCAACGGTCTTTGACAACCGGTTGCATACGTCTATCGACCCATGCAACCGCCCAAAGCCCTTTAATCGCTGCGAGGCTTGTCGCCTCACAGCAAAGTCTTATTACTGTGCTGCGAGCGTGCTTTGATCGACGCGCACGCCGATGCCCATCGTGCTCGACAAGGCGATCTTGCGCAGATACACGCCTTTGCTCGTCGTCGGCTTGGCTTTTTGCAACGCTTCGACCAGAGCCGACAAGTTGCTGCGCAAAGCGGTTGCTTCGAATGACGCGCGGCCGATCGTGGCGTGGATGATCCCGCCTTTGTCGACACGGAATTGCACTTGACCCGCTTTCGCGTTCTTGACGGCAGTTGCGACGTCAGCAGTCACCGTACCCACTTTCGGGTTAGGCATCAGGCCGCGCGGACCGAGAATCTGGCCCAACGTACCCACGACGCGCATCGTGTCCGGCGAAGCGATCACGACGTCGAAATTCAGGTTACCCGCTTTGACTTGCTCAGCCAGGTCTTCCATACCGACGATATCAGCGCCAGCTGCACGTGCTTGCTCGGCTTTCTCGCCTTGTGCAAATACAGCCACGCGAACCGACTTGCCGGTACCAGCCGGCAGAACCACGGCGCCACGCACCACTTGGTCCGACTTCTTGGCGTCGATGCCGAGCTGCACTGCCACGTCGATCGATTCGTCGAACTTCGCGGTTGCGCATTCCTTGACCAGCTTCAGAGCGTCGTCGAGCGTATACAGCTTTTGCGTATCGATCTTCGCAGTGAGTGCCTTCAGGCGTTTAGAAATCTTGGCCATTTACACACCCTCCACAGTGATACCCATCGAACGGGCGCTACCGGCGATCGTACGCACAGCGGCGTCCAAATCAGACGCGGTCAGGTCAGGCATTTTGCTCTTGGCGATTTCTTCGGCTTGAGCACGCGTGATCTTGCCTACCTTGTCGGTATGCGGCTTGGGCGAGCCCTTGGTGACCTGTGCTGCCTTCTTGATCAGCACGGTTGCCGGAGGCGTCTTCAGGACAAACGTAAAGCTCTTGTCAGCGAACGCAGTGATCACAACAGGAATCGGCAGACCCGGTTCCATAGCTTGCGTCTGTGCGTTGAACGCCTTGCAGAACTCCATGATATTCAAACCGCGTTGACCCAGTGCTGGGCCGACCGGCGGTGAGGGATTGGCTTTACCTGCAGGAATCTGCAGCTTGATAAAGCCGATGATCTTCTTGGCCATATTGAAAACCTCGATTGAACGCGGAGCGTTCGGTGAGTGGTAGCGCGCGTTCGGAAGTTTAATTCCTACTGACGCTCCTCAGCGGCCAATACGCGGACCGCAAACGCGAAAAGCGGCGTCTCGAGTAGAGACACCACAATACTCAAACTTTCTCGACTTGGCCGAATTCGAGCTCGACCGGCGTAGCACGACCAAAGATGGTCACGGACACACGCACACGCGATTTCTCGTAGTTGACCTCTTCGACGCTGCCATTGAAGTCCGTGAACGGGCCGTCCTTGACGCGCACCAATTCGCCCACCTCGAACAGCGTTTTCGGCCGCGGCTTCTCGACCCCTTCCTGCATCTGCGACATGATTTTGTCGACTTCGCGTTGCGAGATCGGGCTCGGGCGGTTGCGAGCTCCGCCGACGAAGCCGGTAACCTTGGCCGTGTTCTTGACCAAATGCCACGTTTCGTCTGTCATTTCCATTTCAACAAGCACGTAGCCCGGAAAAAACCGGCGCTCCGTAACGGACTTTTGCCCGTTCTTGATTTCAACGACCTCTTCGGTCGGAACCAGAATCTTGCCGAAGCGATCCTGCATGTCGGCGCGCTCAATGCGCTCCTGAAGCGCACGCTGCACGCTCTTCTCCATGCCGGAGTAGGCGTGCACGACATACCAGCGCTTGCCACCGGTGGCAGCAGTATCGGTCATATTATTTCCACCCTAGAATTAGCGAAAAAATCACATACTCTATGGTCTTGTCGCTTCCCCACAGGTAGATGGCCATTACCATTACGAAACCGAAAACTACCAGGGTAGTTTGCCCGGCCTCCTTGCGTGACGGCCAAACGACTTTGCGCACTTCGCGATAGGAGTCTTTCGCGAAGCCGATAAACGTCTTGCCCGTCATCGACAGCAATGCCACTACAACGCCCGCGCCCAGGCCCAATGCCAGCACCGCGCCACGAACGTACCACTCTTGGTTGCTCAGAATGCTAAACCCAGCCACGCCAGCAACCGCCAACACTACCGCTGCAGCCAACATCAACTTGTCGCTTGCGGTATTTACAGTTTCGACGGAAGGATTCGCCATAACACCTTAATCGCGCCACACTTCGGCGCTTTGTTTGGCAGGGGCAGAGGGAATCGAACCCCCAACCTTCGGTTTTGGAGACCGACGCTCTGCCAGTTGAGCTATACCCCTAAAACCAATGTGGGGTTAGTCTAACGACCAACCCCCATAGAACTTTCCAACCCGCTACAACTTAAGCGATGATGGTCGACACGACGCCGGCGCCGACGGTACGACCGCCTTCACGGATAGCGAAGCGCAGGCCCACTTCCATCGCGATCGGGTTGA
>NZ_LMUX01000011.1 GCF_009765705.1 Burkholderia sp. L27(2015)
AACTGCGCGGTGTGCATGATGCTTTGCCGTTCCTCATTGCAAATACCGAACGGCTGCTGCGCGACGAGCTACCCGCGCACGCGTTCGATCTCAAGGGCAAGCGCGTGGTGGTGCTGGGCGGCGGCGATACCGGCATGGACTGTAACCGCACCGCGATCCGTCTGGGCGCAGCGTCGGTCACCTGCGTCTATCGCCGTGACGAGGCCAGCATGCCCGGCTCGGCGCGCGAAGTCGGTTACAGCCGCGAGGAGGGCGTGGAATTCCTGTTCCATCGCCAGCCGCTGGAGATTCTCGGGAACGAACACGGTGGCGTACGTGCGGTACGCGTGATCGAGACCGCGCTGATTGATGACGGTGACGGCAGGCCGCGTCCGCGCAACGTGGCTGGCACGGAATGCGAGATCGAAGCGGACGTGGTGATCCAGTCGTTCGGCTTCCTGCCCAGTCCGCCGGACTGGCTGACCTCGCATGGCGTGAAGCTGGCACCGTCCGGCCGCGTCATCACCGGCGCCGATGGTGCGTTGCCATTGCAGACCAGCCATCCCCGCATTTTTGCCGGTGGCGACAATGTGCGCGGTGCCGATCTGGTGGTGCGCGCAGTTTATGACGGACGCGAGGCAGCGGTATCGATCGCACAGTTGTTATGCGATTCGCCCGCAATCACTGCCCGTGACGTAGAGGAGCATCCCGGGGTGGTGGCCGTCGCGGCGTTGTAACTCAGGGACTGCAGGTCCGGACCCAAAGAGAAAGGCGTGCCCGTGATCGGCGCGCCTTTCTTGGTGATGAAGGCCACGGTTTGGAGGAGGGGAAAGCATCGCGACTGAAGTCGCTCCCACAAAAGCGGGGCGCGGTGAAGTCGAGGTCATCGGCATCCCCTCCCGGTAGGCCTACACTCAGCTTCCCGCCCGGTGCGCGCTCGTAACGCGTCCTTCTTGTGGAATCTGTCCCATGTGCCTGATCGCTTTTGCCTGGAATGTGCACCCGCGCTGGCGCCTGCTGCTGGCCGGCAATCGCGATGAGTTTCACGCGCGTCCGAGTGCACCTTTGGCGCGCTGGGACGATGTTCCCATCATCGGTGGTCGCGACCTGCAGGCCGGCGGTACCTGGCTGGGG
>NZ_LMUX01000012.1 GCF_009765705.1 Burkholderia sp. L27(2015)
TTTGCAGCCGACGACGTCAACGACCCGAGATGGCCGCCGCCTACGAGCGCCGAGAATTGCGCGGTGCTCAGCTTCGAGACTTCTGCCGTGGTCAGCGTGCTGACCTGTGCCGACGTCAGATTCGCCACCTGTGCAGTGGTCAGGCCCGAGACCTGTGCCGAGTTCAGCGCTTCACCGGCGATACCCGTCAGTGTTGCCAGACCTGCGGTGCCCAGTGCACCGATCTGCGCAGCCGACAGCGCGTTCGCAGCCGACGACGTCAGCGACCCGAGCCCGCCGGTAACGAGCGCGGCGAGTTGTGCGGTCGTCAGACTCTTGACTTGGCTCGTTTCCAACACGCCGATGTTGTTGGTCCCCAGGTTGACAATACCTGCAGCGCCCAACGCGCCGATCTGCGAGCCCGAGAGCTTCACCGTCTGCGCCGTCGTCAGATCCTGCAACGACGTGCCAAGCGCAGCGAGCGCCGAATTGCTAAGACTCACGATCGCCGACGCCTGAATCGCCTGAAGATCCTGTGTCGCCAATCCACTGACGTCTGCCGTCGTCAATGCCGCGACGTCGGCCGTGGTGAACGCGGCAAACTGCGAAGTCGTTAGCGACTGGACCTGGGCAGCCGTTAGCGAGGAAATGAGCGATGTCATCTGTTCGTCCTTTATTTTTTCAAACATGTTCGCCAACCGATTCCCTCGAGGCTGGCTCCACAGGCATTCACACTCTCTGCGCGAAAGTTCTCTTTACGTCCGATGCGGCCGCAAATGCTGTCAAATAGGTTATCGGCTACGCCCCACCGCGACTTTAGTTTTTTTTTGGGTTTTTTTGCTGGCGTACCGGAATTAGGCAGTTCTACTGCCAAAAAAACGCTATTTTCGAAGCCACCACGCGTAACAGCGCGGGTTTCAGCGGAGAGCCAACAAAAGTTGCGTAGTGGCACGCTTAATCGCTTATCGGCCTTTATTTATGAAATACGTGCGGCCGCAAGCGAGAAAGGAGAAGACGCGACCGCAGGCTGTCCTCTAGGTTATCGGCTACGCCGAACCTAGACTTTAGTTTTTTTGCTGCTCGTCGCCGTATCAGGGAAGGCCGATCCGTCTATAACGCCTGCGCTTAGGATCTGCCATCACTATTTGCGTTTTTATAGCATGTCCGCAGGCACGACCAAGCCGGCATTATTGGCCAGAAAGTCGGCTCGCTGGAGGCGAAGCGCCTCGCTAGGGGCTGGATGGCGGCGATAGACATATAAATAGTCCATGACTGCATTAAAGTTGCTGGCGTTCTGACTATCGCCTCGCCGATCGGTGGATTCGTCGCTCACCTCGAATATGAGCGATCCCTGTATTGGCAGGTGCCGAGGCATGGCTTTCTCGAAAATAGCCAGCAGAAAATCCCAATCCTCGTAGGCTCGCATATGCAAGTCGAACCGCGTGTTGCCAATTAAGTGGCGCGGAAATGCAAAGCACGACATATGAACCTGGTTTTTTATATAAACCAGTTCATTAAGTTGTTTCGATAAATCGAGTTGGGTGCAGGAAATATCGCCCAATTGGGGAGCCGAGCGGCTTTCTGTGGCGACGGAGCAATCGAAGTAAACAAAACCCTGTTCCTTGACGGCTGGGGCATTGGCTAATTGGGCAAGTAAACCCGGTTGCCACGCGTCGTCGTCGTCTAAAAACAGAATATATTGACCGGACGCCAGCGTCAGGCCCAAATTCCGACTTTCGGCGGGGCCGCGTGCGCCGCTGCGCCTAATATAAGTGTCATTTTGACCAAGCACCCTCGCGCAAACCACATCGTTGGCGATGTCCACCTCGTCGGATACAACAATGATTTCGTAAGGGAGCGGACATTCCTGCGACTTAATCGAAATGAGCGCTCGTTCCAGTAAAACGGGTCGCTTATGAGTTGGAACAATGATCGAAACAAAAGGCACGGGGGATTGCATTTTTTCTCTGTCCTGAAGATCTGCGCGACGCCATTTCGCTCGGCGGTGCCCGCGGCCAAGCCAGCGTTCCTTGATGTCCAGATTGCTTGCGTTTTGCTAATCACATCAATCTTGGGCGGCCATAGTGGATCTATTTGTAACACTCGACGCAGAGGCTCTCCAATGCACGCAGAGGGGAATAGGCCTCCACCTCCTTGATGTCCGGCATGTCGCTTTCCTGGTATAGCTTGCGAGTGATATTGCGAAATCCGACGTGAGCAAGCGCCCAACGTAGCGTATCCCAGTCGTAGCCGCATTTGTGGCCGTGGCCGTGCAGCATGCCCATGAATATCGAGGCTTTTGTTTGGTAAATTTCCGCATCGGCTTGCAATACATGTTCTTTGTATTTTTCCAGCAGCATGCCTTCACCCGATGTATATGCCTTGGCGAATGCCTCCAAATCGGGAACGACGATGCGATGAATTGCCCCCGGCTTCAGTGCCCGATAGATCTTATCCAGAAACGCCAGTCCCTCCTTGAACTCAAGGTGTTCGAGCAGGTGGCAATGATATGCGGAATCGAGGCTATCATCCGGCGCGGGGATTCCCATTCGCAAATCGTGGTTCAGAAGAATGGTGCCTTCGGCGCCGTTGGGGTTGGGATACAAGCGCCCCTGTTCCAAGTGGTCCCAATGGTTAATGTTAAGCCACCCTCGCAGAAAAGTTATGCCGCATCCCAAGTGAAACCGGGTCATAGGCATCGCTTCCAGATACGTCTTAGTTTCTTCGAGTAAAAAATCCATATTTTTTGTACGTGTCGGTGGTAACGATTTTACGGAATCTGATGGGGGTGACTTAACCTGCTTCCAGGCCGTTGGCATCATAGCGTATGTGGCCGCAGCGGGGAAGAATTCGGGTTGCTAACGAGGTGCAGTGAGCTTATCCATGTCGCTCACCGGGGCTTTCTGTCCGCGAGCTGGCCGAGGTAGTATCCGAGCCGATCTTCGACATCCCCCGGCTTGTGGAACCCACGTGCGAGCAGAGTCTTGATGCTTTCCTGCGCGGCGGGGCGCCCCAGCGATGCGATGCACGCATCCCACCCGGCGCCAAGTTCGACGTCCGGCGGCAAGCTGGTATTGACGAGGCGCTTGGTGTTGGCGATTGCCCACTTGTCAAACCCGGCAATCCGGGTCGCCAGCGCATCCACGAACGCGTCGAGGTCGGCATCAGGCAGTGCACGGTTCACGTAGCCGTAGGCCTCGGCCTGCTCGCCACGGATGTCTTCCGAACCCAAGAGCACCTCCAGGGCACGATTACGGCCGAGGAGTTGGGGCAGTCGGGCCATGGGGCCGCCGCCCGCGACCATCCCGACACCCACCTCCCATTGCGACAGGATGGCCTTTTCTCGGCTGGCGAAACTCATGTCGCAAGCGAGCGTGATCTCGCTGCCATTGCCAGTCGCCCGCCCACGGATGAGGGCGATGGAGACAACGGGCGCGCGCGTCAGGCGCACGAGGAAGTCCGGCCATTGTGGCAAGCCTGTGGGACCGGGCGGCATGGCGGTCAGGTCCTCGAGACTAGCCTGGAAATCTGAGTGATTCAGGAAGTAGCCGTCCACCGCGCTGTCGAAGACCACGACCCGGACATGCTCGTCGGTTTCAAGGGCGTCGATGATCTCGTGGAACTGCGCGACCATGGGTGGGCTCATGACGTTGATCGGCGGGTTGTCGATCGTGACACGCCAATAGGCCGGCGACGGCCGGGCGACTCTAATCTGAACGGGGGTTGTCGTGGCTTTCATCGGGGCTCCTATCGTCGACATGGACGGGCGCGCGGGCTTCATGGCCCGCGCCGGATTGGAACTAGGCCTGCAGAACCTTGAGCAGCTCCTTGGCAGTCGGGCCCGATGAGGCCGGGTTCTGGCCGGTGATCAACTGCCCGTCGACAATGGTGAACACCCCCCAATTGGCCACCTTTTCAAAGTGGCCGCCCAGACGCTTGAGCTCGTCCTCGACGAGGAAGGGCATGACCTTGGTCAGACCTACGGCTTCTTCCTCATCATTGGTAAAACTGGTGACGCGCCGGCCCTTCACGAGAGGTTGTCCCTTGTAGGTCGCCTTTAGCAGAACACAAGGCCCATGACAGACCGCGGCGACCGGCTTGCCGGCGTTGTAGAAAGCCTCGATCAAGGCGATCGAGTTCTTGTCATTGGTCAGATCCCACATCGGGCCATGACCGCCGGCATAGAAGATCGTGTCGTAATCGTCCGCCTTGACGTCGGCAAGCTTGACGCTATTGGCCAACACCTTCTGCGTTGCAGAGTCTTTCTTGAAGCGTTGCATCGTATCGGTCTGATTGTCCGGGTCGTCACTTCTGGGATCGATCGGTGGATGGCCACCCTTGGGCGAGGTTACGGTGACCTCAACACCGGCGTCCTTGAACGCGTAGTAGGGGGCGGTGAACTCTTCAAGCCAGAAGCCAGTCGGCTTGCCGGTATCTCCAAGCACGTTGTGCGAAGTCAAAACCAACAGAATTTTCATTGCAATCTCCGTTCATTGAGGCGAATGCCTAAACGCGGTATCGCCGGGGGAACTCTCGAAGTGGAAGGCATTGCTCAGATCGGATGTTTGTGGTCCCCGCCTTGCCGGAAAATTGGCCCGTGCGGGCTTGCCGGACGGGCGGGCCACCGGTCACGATGAAGACGACGCTGTCATAGCAGCCTTCTATCGCAGACACCTCCGATGAACGTTTGTATTTTCCTCGGCCTTCCGGGCCGCGCCATCATACGAAGGTATCGCCCGTCCACATCGTGGGTTGTGGTCGAAGCATTGGCCGCGCCTTGGTGCAACGCCGAATTCGTTGTCGTTTCCGTGCTGGCACCAAAGCAGAAGATTGTTTCTTCACATGTCGTGTTTTCAGATGGTGTTTTCACCTATCGTGTTTTTACATACCCGAAGCGGTGAACGGGGAACCGATAGTCAACGCATCCAAGGAGCCAGACATGAGCAACACTCCGACGCGCAGCGAGCATGCGGCTGAACCCGTGGGGGCCGGCACGTTCGACATGAAGCTTGAGATCGTCGTCATCCCTGTCTCGGATGTCGATCGCGCCAAGCACTTCTATGGCGAGTTGGGTTGGCGACTCGATCTCGACTTCAAGGTAGGGGACGACTACCGCGTGATCCAGTTCACGCCACCCGGATCGGGATGCTCAGTCATGTTCGGCAAGAACATTACCGCGGCGGCTCCTGGCTCAGTCCAGGGGCTACACCTCATCGTCTCCGACATCGAGGCTGCGCGCCGCGAACTGCTCCGTCGTGGCATCGAAATCAGCGAGCCATTCCACGACACGGGCGGTGTGTTCCACCATGCTGACGGGAAATGCGTGGTTAGCGGCTTAAATCCGCAACGACAAAGTTATGCCTCGTACGCTTCGTTCAGCGATCCGGACGGCAACGGTTGGCTGTTGCAGGAGATTACTGTGCGATTGTCCGGGGACATCAAAATGGGCGACACCCGATTTACCAGCGAGGTCTTGAAGGCGATTCACGCGCCGGCACCCGGGTAACCGTCGCGAGACGGGCCCCTTCTCGGCCCAATGGATCCCGCCACATGCGAAGCAGATCAAATGGGCGGCAACGGGAGCGTTTCCCGGCCGTGGCTACCCCTTCTTCACGGGCGGAAGTTGAACAGCTCGTCGCACTCCGGCAACGGCACTTCGACGGGCGGCGCGGCAACCACCGGCACAGCCAATGCAACATCGGCCCGAGGACTCGCGGGCGCACCGAGTTCATAGAAACCGGAGAGGTAGCAGTCCATCACGTGCGCAACGCCGCGCTCCGTCACCTCGCGTAAATCCTCAGCCAGATACTGCCCGAACGACGCCGGGTGGCTAATGATCTCGTACGACGGGAAATAAGCGACGTGGTCATGCTTGACCTCCACTTCGCCGACTGCCGCGCGCAGAATCGATTTCGAATAGGTCGACGCAACCAATACATTGCGATCACTGCGGGTGGCGACCAGCGGCACGGGCGACACCGTCAGAATGATCTTCAATGCGGGGTTGACCTGCTTCAACTCGCCGATCAACGCCTCGAGGTCGGCGACAACCTCCGAGCAGGTGAAGTTACGAAAACGGTGCTCATCCGGATCGAACGTGCCGCGCACGGTGCCGGGACACGCCGGATAGGTATGTCCAGACCGCGCGTTGTACCAGGACTCCGTCAAGCCGAGCGTGAAGACGAAGACGTCCGCGGTCTCGAACATCACCTTCACGCGCTCGAGGTGATACGCCCTGTCCGCTTGCGCCTCGTGCAAACTCGCGTAGCCCTCCTTGTGCACATTCGGTCGCACAAGATCAAACCAACGGGTTTCGTGCTCGACGAAATCCTCGACCATCGGGATCAGGCCGAACGCCTGCCGGAACAATTCCAAGCATTGACGCACGGTGTAGATATTGCCGTAGCGAGCGGAGAACAAGCCGTAGCTCTCGACATTACCACCGTGCTCGGCCATCAGCGTATGCGCCGGCTCGGCGATATAGGGAGCCAGCCCAACGCGTTTCATATACCGTGAAATATGCTGCGCAAAGCAACTGCCGGCAGTCACGACGCGATCGCTAGCGTTTAGCTTGAACTTCGGCTCGTCGCTCAACTGCAGATCGCGCCAAGGCGAGTCCGACACAAATTTTTTCCAGAAATTACGATCTGGTAACTGCGAATACGGGTGCATCACGGTGCTCCTGCTTGCAAAACCTCATTCATTTGGGCCAGCACGCGGCTTCCATACCGAGCATTGCCGTGCACACCATCAAGTGCGTACTCCTCCAGCAAGAAACCATCGGCGTCGAGCGTATCCGGCGCGGGCATCATCGATTCGATACCGAGCGGCAGTACCGCCTCACTCAGGGCCTTTGCATAAAGCAGGTAATATTTGAGCCGAGCGCGATAGTTATCGCCTTGCGCATTTGCATGATCTTCCGGCATATCTTCCGCCTCTATATCAACGCCAGGCGGCGGTGGGCAAACAACGTTGACTACCCTTACCCCCGGACAACACGCGCTGATCGCCATGAAGTTGGCTTTCGCTTTCGCGAGATATTGAGCGACTTCCTTTTCGATTACGCCCAGCGGTACGACCTGCCGGTGCGGTAAGACGGGAAGGTCCGGGCGCCAAGGGAGGTAAAAGTCGTGGGGCACGTCATACCCCCGTCGACTCATGTGGACGTGCTCCTCGCCGTACATGAAGACGAACAATGTGGTCCTGCCGTCGTCCCCGTCGATGGATTCAAGCAGCGTGCGAAAACCGGGTGCCATTCCGACTATCGACGGTCCCATCTCCACGGCCGGAACCATTCCCCAATGCACGCCGATCTGCCTGATGTAAATGCTGGTTGCTTTCACGCGATCCGGCAGGATTTCCGGCTTGATGTCCCAATCGATGAAGGCTGGCTCTTCCGCACCTCTGATCTTCCACAGTTGTTCCGGTAGTCCGTTTGCGCTGATGACATCGAGCACCGGTTCGAGATGGCTCATGCCAAGCATATAGATCATCTGAAATACCCTGCCTAATCACGTTAAACCTATCGGCCATTATTGCTCGGCGCCACCCTGCTTCCCGCTCACGGCTCGCCTTGCAACGACTTGGGCTCGCCGCCCCCTTCTCGATCTGCGCGGAAAAAGATTTTTACACGGTCGCTGACGCCAAGCGACTACACAAGCAGCAATGGATCTTCACCTGCCAACTGGCATCGCCGAGATTGTCTGACCGTTTTGATGGTTGTTATATAGCCCTTAGCGAAATTCTTGGGTCTCGCTGAATCTGATTGTCCCGGATTTGTCCCGGAAAATCAAAATCGGAAAGGCTATTTTTTCTACACTTTTGTGTGGATTGGTGCGCCCGGCTGGGATCGAACCAGCAACCCCTGCCTTCGGAGGGCAGTACTCTATCCATTGAGCTACGGGCGCTTATGTGACGCAGTTGCCTTAAAAACCGGCAACTGGTTGGAATTCCCGCACGCAGACACGCGCATGCAGGCCCCGAAGGATACGTGTTTTCAGCTGCAAAGTCCACTGCCCGGCCCGGGGCGGCCACCGCAGCCGGCCTCTTGTCTGTGTTGTGCGCGACGCTGCGCCAGCCCAGCCGCCCAGCCCCACGCGCTTATTCCTTGCCCGCATTGAGCAACGCCTTGAGCGCGCCCAGCCGGTCCTTCGGCGACATCGGCGCTTCTTCCGCAGTCGGCGGCGGCGCTTCGTCCAGCCCCATTTCGTGGATAAAACGCGACGGCTCGCAGACCTGCGTCTCGCGGGCACGCTTGCGCTTCTTGCAATAGGTGACATGCAAGCTGCGCTGCGCTCGCGTGATCGCCACGTACATCAGGCGCCGTTCCTCTTCGATACGCGCGTCATCCATCTCGGTGTCGTCGTTGCCGCGGTGCGGCACGATACCCTCCTCGATGCCGACCAGGAACACGTGCGGATATTCGAGGCCCTTGGAGGCGTGCACAGTGGAAAGACGTACCGCATCGGGATCTTCGTCACGGCCTTCCAACATGGACATCAACGCCACCGTCTGGATCAGCCCGAGCAAATTCTTGCCGGTATCGGCCAAGCCGTCGTTGTTATCGAAACCCGTCGCGGCCTCGGTACGAGCACCGCCTGCGCCGTTGCCGTCGCCAGCGTCTTCGCCCGATTCGTCATCAGGTGCGCCGATCACCCTCTCGGGCTTGGTACCCTTGCGCTTGAGCCATTCGAGAAACTCAAGCACGTTTTGCCATTTGGTCTGCGCTTGTCGCTCGTCGAAGGCATCGTACAAATAGGGCTCGTAGTGGATGCCTTCCATCATATCGTCGAGCACCACGCTGGCTGGGTCGCGCCCCGCGCGATCCGTCAGCCGTTGGATGAAATCGCAAAAAGCCCGTAGCGGCTCGACCTGTCGCGGTGTCAGGCGCGCTTCGAGCCCGCCCATATAAACAGCCTCGAACAGCGACACCTTGGCCTGCCCGGCGAACGAGCCGAGCGCTTCCAGCGTAGTGTTGCCGATGCCCCGCCGCGGCGTGGTGACAGCGCGGATGAAAGCGGGGTCGTCGTCGGGGTTGGCGATCAAGCGCAGGTACGAGCACAAATCCTTGATTTCGGCGCGATCGAAAAACGACTGCCCACCCGACAACACATAAGGAATGCGCTCGCGCCGCAGCACCTGCTCGAAAATACGTGCCTGGAAATTGCCGCGATACAGAATCGCGTAGTCGCGGAACTGCGCGCGCCGTTCGAATTTGTGCGCGCTTAAACGAAACACCACCGATTCCGCTTCGTGTTCTTCATCGTTGGCGGGCGTCACGGTGATCGAGTCGCCCATGCCGTGCTCGCTCCACAGCTTTTTCTCGAACAGCTTGGGATTGTTGGCGATGACGTTGTTGGCGGCAGTCAGGATGCGAATCGTCGAGCGGTAGTTCTGCTCGAGCTTGACCACATGCAGCGCCGGGAAATCGACTTGCAGCTGCGCCAGGTTTTCGATCGTGGCGCCGCGCCAGCCGTAGATCGCCTGGTCGTCGTCGCCCACCGCCGTGAAGGCGGCGCGGCGCCCGGCCAGCAGCTTGACCAGCTCGTACTGGCAGGTGTTGGTGTCCTGGTATTCGTCGATCAGCAGATAGCGCAGCTTGTTTTGCCATTTATCACGCACCGCTTCGTTGGCGGCGAAAAGATTGGCCGGTATACGGATCAGATCGTCGAAATCGACAGCCTGATAGGCATGCAGCGTGGCGACATAGTTGCGGTAGACCAGCGCTGCCTGCTGCTCGTCTTCGGTCTGCGCGATTGCGATCGCCTCATCGGGCAGAATTAAACCGTTTTTCCACAGCGAGACCTGATTCTGGATCCGCCGGATCATGCTTTTATCGGTCGTGCCGACTTGCTCCTGGATCATGCCGAAGCAATCGTCCGAATCCATGATCGAGAATTGCGGCTTGAGCCCGACGTGTTCGGCTTCCTGCCGCAGGATCTGCACCCCTAGCGAGTGGAATGTACAGACCGTCAGTTGATTGACCGGAACCCGGCGTCCCTCTTTACCCGGCGCACTCAGGGTTTTGCCTTCGAGCAGCTTGGCCACGCGCTCGCGCATCTCGGCCGCGGCTTTGTTCGTGAAAGTGACCGCCGCAATATGGCGGGGCTCAAACCCCTTTTCCTCGATCAGATGCGCGATTTTCTGCGTGATCACGCGTGTTTTGCCGCTACCGGCGCCGGCCAACACCAGGCAAGGGCCATCGAGATAGCGCACCGCTTCGCGTTGCGCGGGGTTCAAGCCAGCGGACATGTTTATTGAATTTCGATGTATGCCGGTAAGCGCAGGAGGCGCTTACGGAGAAAGAGGCCAGATGTTAACACGGGAGAAAAACCACGGTATGTAAAAGCGCGAGAGAAGAAGCACGAATCGGCGAAGTGGGCTTCGACCGTCCGTCCATGTGAGCGGCAACCGGCGCTGGCCGAGCAGCGTCGGCATCACCCGACACGCTCCGATCCCCTTTTAGAGCATTTGACACACCCCTCATTTCTCCGTAAAGTTCTTCGGCGCGTCGGGAGAGCGCGCCGGGAAGCACGTGCCGGCGCCGCCGAAGGGGTAACACCCGCAAACTCTCAGGCACAAAGGACCGACGCCGCCGGAAGTTCGCTTCCGATCTCTGGAGAGCGGCAGTAGCCATCACGGCCGGCTGCCCACCGAAGGGGCGCACGCATTTCTGCGTAATCTCTCAGGTATCGAGGACAGAGGGGTCAAGCATGTCCACCGCAGTATCGAATCGACCGATTCGATCTTCGGCGACGGCTATTGATCTCTTTCGTTTCCACGTAACCGAGGCGCCATGACCGAACTCAAAAAAACCCCGCTACATGCGACCCATCGCGCGCTCAATGCACGCATGGTCGATTTCGGCGGCTGGGACATGCCGGTCAATTACGGCTCGCAAATCGAAGAACACCAGGCCGTGCGTAACGACGCCGGCATGTTCGATGTGTCGCATATGCGTACGGTCGACCTGCACGGCGCACGCGTTCGCGATTTCCTCAAGCTCGCCGTTGCCAACAACGTCGACAAATTGCGCACGCCCGGGCGCGCACTATATTCGTGCATGCTCAATCCTCAGGGCGGCGTTATTGACGACCTGATCATTTACTTCTTTCGCGACGATTTTTTCCGCATCGTCATCAACGCGGCTACGGCCGACAAAGACCTTGCGTGGCTAGCGCAACTCAATGCCGAACACGGGTTTGACATGACCATCACCCCACGCACCGATTTCGCCATGATCGCCGTGCAAGGCCCGCAGGCCCGCGCCAAGGTATGGCAAGCGGTGCCGGCCAGCCAGGCCGCCAGCGAGACGCTCAAGCCGTTCAATTCCGCCATTGTCGCCACCGAGCAGTTCGGTGAGTTGATGGTCGCTCGCACCGGCTACACCGGTGAAGACGGTTTCGAACTGGTGGTGCCGGCCGAGCACGCCGCGGCCTTGTGGCAAGCGCTGCAGGCGGCAGGTGTCGCGCCGGCCGGACTGGGCGCGCGCGATACGCTGCGTCTTGAGGCAGGCATGAACCTATACGGCCAGGATATGGACGAACACGTCTCGCCGCTCGATGCGGGCTTGGCCTGGACGGTCGAGCTCGAAAGCAAACGGGCTTTCGTCGGCCGGGCCGCCCTGCTCGAGCAAGGCCAGCGCGCGAATTTCGTCGGCTTGATCCTGCGCCCCGAAGACGGCAAACCCGGCGGCAAGCCGGGCGGCGTGCTGCGCGCGCACCAGAAAGTGCTGACGCCGCAAGGCGCCGGCGAAATCACCAGCGGCACGTTCTCGCCGTCGCTGAACCTGTCGATCGCGTTTGCCCGCGTGCCTACCGGCGTTCACCCCGGTGACACGGTGCAGGTCCAGATTCGTGACAAGCAATTTCCTGCCAGTGTGGTCAAATTACCGTTCGTGCGTCAGGGCAAGGCCCTCGTTGCTTGATTTGGCACGCGTAGCCCGATGCACGTCTGGATCCGGCACTTTGAATCTGGCACTTTTGAATCCAACCCCAGGGCTGGAACGTCACCCTGGCGCTGTACCCCTTGACCCCTTGATGCTGCACCCGCGACCACAACCGACCGAGGACATCTCATGAGCATTCCAACCGAACTCAAATATACCGAATCGCACGAATGGATTCGCACCGAAACCGACGGCAGCCTGACGGTGGGCATTACCGAGCATGCGCAAGAAGCGCTCGGCGACATCGTATTTCTGGAACTGCCGGAGGCCGGCAAGAAAGTTGCCGCCGGCGACGCGATCGCAGTGGTCGAATCGGTGAAGGCTGCGTCCGATATTTACGCACCGTTGGCTGGAGAAATCGTCGCCGCCAATACGGAGCTGGCCAGCGGCCCTGAAGCCGTCAACAGCGATGCGTATGGCTCGTGGCTGTTCAAGCTCAAGCCGTCCGATATCAGCGCCCTCGACAAGCTCCTCAGCGCAGCCGATTACGGCAAGCTGATCGGCGAATGAAGCACGCTTGAACAGTGGCTCGAATAATGGCCTGAACTATGGCCCGACTTGTGCCCCAAGCCGTGGCTCGGCCTGCGCCTGACGCAGGTCGCGCCACTGATGCGTTTTCCCCAACCCGGCCGCGACGCTAGCGCGCGGCCAGCAGGACCCAGACATGAAGCTCGATCACGCCGACCTGATGAACCGCCCCTCCTTGAACGCGCTGGAACGCCACGATGCCTTTATCGAACGGCACATCGGCCCGGCCTCGGGCGACCAGCACGAGATGCTTGCGGCACTCGGTTTTACTTCGCGCGAAGCGTTGATGGATGCCGTGATTCCGGCTGACATCCGCCGCCGCGAAACCCTGCCGCTGGGCCCGTTTGCCGCGCCCCGCAGCGAAGCCGAAGCGCTCGCCACGCTGCGCGCGCTGGCCGACAAAAACCAGGTGTTTCGCTCCTACATCGGTCAGGGCTATTACGGCACCCATACGCCCGGCGTAATCCTGCGCAACGTGCTGGAAAATCCCGCTTGGTACACGGCCTACACGCCGTATCAGCCGGAAATTTCGCAGGGCCGCCTCGAGGCCATGCTGAACTTCCAGCAGATGATTACCGATTTGACCGGACTGGCCGTGTCGAATGCCTCGATGCTCGACGAAGCGACCGCCGCCGCTGAGGCGATGACACTGCTGCTGCGCGCCGGTAAATCGAAGTCCAACCTGTTTTATGTGGCCGACGATGTTCTGCCGCAAACCATCGAAGTGATACGTACGCGCGCCGAGCCGGTGGGTATCGAAGTGCTCGTGGGCCCGGCGGCCGCGGCCGAGCAGAAAGCCGGCGAACTGTTCGGCGTATTGCTGCAGTACCCGGGCGCCAACGGCGACGTGCGTGACTATCGCGCGCTGACTGCGGCCCTCCATGCGGCCGGCGCACATGTGATCGTCGCGGCCGACCTGCTCGCGCTGACGCTGCTGGAAGCGCCCGGAGTATGGGGCGCCGATGTGGCCGTGGGCAACACCCAGCGCTTCGGCGTTCCGATGGGCTTTGGCGGCCCGCACGCCGGCTACATGGCGGTGCGCGACGAATTCAAGCGCCAAATGCCGGGCCGGCTGGTCGGCGTGACCGTCGATGCGCAAGGCAAACCTGCGCTGCGCCTGGCGCTGCAGACTCGCGAGCAACACATCCGCCGCGAGAAAGCCACCTCGAATATTTGTACCGCGCAAGTGCTGCTCGCGATCATGGCCAGCATGTACGCGATCTATCACGGGCCGCAAGGCTTGCGCACGATCGCGCTGCGCGTGAACCGGATGGCGGCGATCCTGGCCGCGGGGCTGCGCGAACTCGGCTACGACATCGTCAACGAAACCGCCTTCGATACGCTGACCGTCGCCACCGGCGAGCGCACCGCCGCGCTGCATGAGGCGGCAGCACAGCGCAGCATCAATCTGCGTTGCATCGATGCGAACAAGCTCGGTATCTCCGTTGACGAAACCACGACGCGCGCCGATCTGGCTGCACTGTGGGGTGTGTTCGCTGAGATCTCGGGGTCGACGTCTCCCCACTTACCCGATGTCGATAAGCTCGATGCCGGCGTCGCCGATTTCATGCCAGCCGCGCTCGCCCGCGCGACCCCGTATCTGACCCATCCGGTGTTCAATCGTTACCACTCGGAGCACGAAATGCTGCGCTATCTGCGCAGCTTGGCCGATAAGGACCTGGCGCTGGATCGCACGATGATACCGCTGGGCTCGTGCACCATGAAGCTCAACGCGACCTCGGAAATGATTCCAGTCACGTGGCCGGAATTTGCGCACATTCACCCGTTCGCGCCCGACACCCAAACCCTCGGTTATCGCGAGATGATCGCGCAGCTCGAAGCCATGCTTGTAGCGTGTACCGGCTACGCGGCCGTGTCGTTGCAACCGAATGCCGGCTCGCAAGGCGAATACGCTGGCTTGCTGATCATCCACGCGTATCACGCTTCACGCGGCGACACGCATCGCAACGTCTGCCTGATCCCGGCATCGGCTCACGGCACCAACCCGGCTTCCGCGCAAATGGCCGGCATGCAGGTGGTGGTGGTCGCTTGCGACAGCAATGGCAACGTCGATCTGGCTGACCTGAAAGCCAAGGCCGAGCGGCACGCCGCCGACCTCGCCGCGATCATGATCACTTATCCGTCCACTCACGGCGTGTTCGAAGCGCATGTGCGTGAAATCTGTGAAATCGTGCATGCGCATGGCGGGCAGGTCTATGTGGATGGCGCCAATATGAACGCGATGGTCGGGCTGACGGCACCGGGCCAATTCGGCGGCGACGTCTCGCATTTGAATTTGCACAAGACCTTCTGCATTCCGCACGGTGGTGGCGGCCCGGGCGTAGGCCCGGTTGCGGTCGGCGCGCATCTCGCGCCGTTCTTGCCCAACCACCAGAGCACCGGCTATGTGCGCAACGAACAAGGCATCCATGCCGTTTCCGCCGCGCCTTACGGTTCGGCTGCGATCCTGCCGATCTCGTGGATGTATATCGCGATGATGGGCGCGAGCGGCCTCACCGCCGCGACCGAAAACGCGATTCTCTCGGCCAACTACGTTGCCAAACGCTTGAGTTCGCATTTCCCGGTGCTCTACACAGGCCCCGGCGGATTGGTCGCGCACGAGTGCATACTCGACTTGCGCCCGATCAAGGACACTAGCGGCATCAGCGTGGACGACGTCGCGAAACGCCTGATGGATTATGGCTTCCACGCACCGACCATGAGCTTCCCGGTGCCGGGCACGTTGATGGTGGAGCCGACCGAATCGGAATCGAAAGCCGAACTCGATCGCTTTATCGACGCGATGATTGCAATACGCGAAGAGATCCGCGCAGTGGAAAACGGGCAGGCCGATCGCGAAGACAACCCGCTGAAGCACGCCCCGCACACGGCGATGGTCGTCACCGCCGATCAATGGCCGCATGCCTATAGTCGCGAAAGCGCAGCTTATCCGCTCGCCACGCTGGCTAACCGCAAGTACTGGCCACCGGTCGGGCGTGCGGACAACGTCTATGGCGACCGCAATCTGTTCTGCTCATGCATTCCGATGAGCGACTACGCGTAACGCGCAGTGAAGAATACGCTGATCTGATAATACGGAATCCTTAAGGAATCGATATGGCTGTCAGTGTATTCGACCTCTTCAAAATCGGCATTGGTCCTTCGAGCTCGCACACGGTCGGGCCTATGCGTGCCGCGCTGATGTTTGCGCAAAGCCTGGAGCGCGACGCCTTGATCGACCGCACCGCGCGCGTGCGCGTCGAACTGTACGGATCCTTGGGCGCCACGGGCAAAGGGCACGGCACCGATCGCGGCGTACTCCTCGGCCTCATGGGCGACGCACCCGACACCGTCGATCCGGCCACGATTGCTGTGCGGCTTGAGCAGGTGCGGCACAGCCAGCAATTACCGTTGCTGGGCCGCCATCCGGTGCGCTTCATGGCCAAGGAGCACATGCTGTTCTACCGTCAGGCGCTGTCCGAGCATCCAAACGGCATCAAGCTCTACGCCTATGACAGTGCGGACGAACTGCTGCGCACCACGACCTATCTTTCGGTTGGTGGCGGTTTCGTGGTGACGGCCGGCACCGCCAACACCAAAGTGCTGGGCGCGCTTGAGCAACTTCCCTACCCGTTCCATAGCGGGCGCGAGTTGCTGGCAATGTGCCACGAGTCCGGCTTTTCGGTCGCGCGCCTGATGTGGGAAAACGAACGGTTTTGGCGCAGTGAAGCCGAGATACGCAGCAGCCTGCTGCATATCTGGGAGGTGATGCAGGCTTGCGTGTCACGCGGCCTTGGCATCGACAACCCGGATGCAAACGGCGAGCTGGCAGGGCCGCTGCATATCAAGCGACGCGCGCCCAGGCTGTACGCCGCACTGACGCGGGCAGCCCAGCACAACGAAGCCGGAAGCGATGGCACGCCTGCACCGCCGCGCGATCCGCTGGCCTTGATCGACTGGATCAACGTGTTTGCGATCGCGGTCAATGAAGAAAATGCCGCAGGCGGACGCGTAGTGACAGCACCGACCAATGGCGCGGCCGGCATCGTTCCGGCCGTGCTCCACTACTACACGCGATTCATGCCCGGGGCGTCCGAACAAGGCGTCATCGACTTCCTGCTTACGGCTGGGGCGATCGGCATTTTGTACAAATTGAATGCATCGATTTCGGGCGCCGAAGTGGGCTGCCAGGGTGAAGTGGGCGTGGCCTGTTCGATGGCCGCTGGCGCGCTCGCGGCGGTAATGGGCGGGAGTGCCGAGCAGGTCGAGAACGCTGCGGAAATCGGCATGGAGCACAACTTGGGCCTGACCTGCGATCCGGTGGGCGGTCTGGTTCAGATCCCCTGCATCGAGCGCAACGCGATGGGTGCGGTGAAAGCGGTCAATGCGGCGCGCATGGCGTTAAGCGGCGATGGCAGCCATTACGTCTCGCTCGACTCGGTCATCAAGACGATGCGCGAAACGGGCGCCGACATGAAAACCAAATACAAGGAAACCTCGCGCGGCGGACTCGCCGTCAATATCGTCGAGTGCTAAGCTCAGGGCACCCGCCCCGATAGCCGACTGCTGTATTCCAAACCGGTGGCGCCATAAAGCTTGTAGACATCGCGAGTCACGAACGCTTCATGATCGCTGCCAACCGCCTGGATCGTGACCACCACCTCCGGCTGGTTGTCGCCATCGACATCTTTGAGCTCGACCTGGACAATCTTGCCGGCGCGCGGATGCAGCACCCCCAATACCAGCGCGCCGCTACTGAGGTCGGAATAAAGACGCACCGAATAACTGCCGGACGAGGAAGGTTCGGAGGACTCTTCAGCCACGACGACCGATGTGCCGTTGGCAAGTTTGAGCACATGCGAATTCGAGCTCGCGGAGGCCGTCGTCTCGTTGCTGCTTAAATAGGCGAGGCCCGATTTGCGTTCGTACAAACACATGACATGAGCGGTAACGACCTTGTCCGGTTGACTCAAGTCGCGTCCGTCTATGGCTAACACATCGTAACCGACCGAATCGTCGAAATGCGCGGCCAGATGCATGCGTATCGGTTCGCCCAGGCCTGCCGCCATCCAGCAAGCGCGTTGTGCCGCAGCGCTCGTGTCCGATTGCGCGAGCGCCGGGCTCGCACTCAGGCCCGCACTCAGACCTAAACCCAGGCCTAAACCCAACATCCTCATCCCAACTCGGCGGCGCGTAGGCGTCTTGGACCGCGGGGCCACAGCGCCGCGCCGATCACTCGCCCGATCGGTGCCTCGAAGAGTCCAATCACCATTCCAATCTGCAGGCGAGATGAGATTCAAAACCATATTCCATGGAAACGGAGAGCACGTGAAAGCGCCACGGCTCGCAAGCGAGCAATCGCTATAGTACTTGTGTCGACGGGTTTATAGGTATCGATATAAAAAAACCTCGCCGACGTAATGGGTCGGCGAGGTTTTATGTTTCGACCCCAGTCAATAAACCGGAGGGGTCAGAATCGCCTGCGCGGAGCGCGCTTATTTACCGCCTATCGTTTGCAAGGTGGTCCATTTGCCGTCGACCACTTTGTAGACAGTGATGCCACCGTTTTTCAGGTCGCCGCGATCGTCGTAGGCGAGCGAATTGGTGGTGACGCCCGCCATCGACGTACTGGCCAGCAGCGGCAAGTATTTGACCGGATCGGTCGAGTCGGCCTTCTTCATCGCATCGAACATCGCCATCGCGCCGTCATACGCGTACGGCGAATAGGTTTCCACGGGCGTGCCGAAGCGCTTCACGTACTGAGCCTGGTAAGCCTTGCCGCCCGGCATCTGGTCCAGCGGCAAACCGGCCAGCGAAACCACCGTGCCGTTGGCAGCCTGGCCCGCCAACTTGAGGAAGGTGTCCGACTTGACCATTTCGCCGGCAATCAGCGTCTGCTGCATGCCCAGTGCACGCATCTGCTTGACCATCGGCGCGGCTTGCGCATCGGCACCGCCCAGGAACACCGCCTGCGCGCCCGATGCTTTCAGTTTGGTCAAGATCGCCTTGAAGTCGACCGATTTGTCGCTCGTGAATTCGCGATCGACGATAGTAGCCCCTGCGGCCTTGGCCGCCTTCTCGAACTGATCGGCCAGACCCTGCCCGTAGGCAGTGCGGTCGTCCACGATCGCCAGTTTGGTGAGGTTCAGGCCCTTGACTGCGTAGCCGCCAATGACGGCGCCTTGTTGCGTGTCCGAGGTCATCATCCGGAACGCGGACTTGTATCCTTGCTGGGTGTATTCGGGCGCCGTCGCCATCGCGATTTCAGGAATGCCCGCTTGCGCATAGATGCGCGAAGCCGGAATCGTCGTGCCCGAGTTGAAGTGGCCAAGCATGCCTTTCACGCCGTCGTCGACCAGTTTCTGAGCGACCGTCGTGCCGGTGCGCGGATCGGCCTGATCGTCTTGCGCATCCAGGATGATCTTGATTTCACGGCCGCCGATAACCGGCTTGGTCGCGTTGAAATTTTCCACGGCGAGCGTGATGCCATTCTCGAAATCAGCGCCGTAGTGAGCTTGTGCTCCGGTCAGCGGACCGGCAAAACCCACTTTCACATCTTCGCTTGCATAAGCAGCATGTGCCGCCGTCAGCGTAACTGCGCCCATCAGCATGGCGCCTGCCAACCGTTTTGTCGTTTGATCCACGTGTTGTTCCTTTAACGGATTATTATCGCGAAGCGGTTCAGGGGTCTCCTTGTGCGCTTCATTTTTTGAGAGGATAGGCCGAGGGTGCTCAGCCTATCGTCATCAAACTTGCATTGCCACCAGCAGCGGCCGTATTCACACTCACAGAACGTTCGGTCAGAAGGCGCTCTAGCGCGTAGTCGTCGGCGCCATTGTGCAAAGCGCCCGAGGCGACGCCTTGCACCGATATGATCGGCCCCGGACGCTGGGCAACGCGCCGGATCAGCGCGTGCAATTCGTCGCTATCGCCTTCGAATAACACCGTGTCGAAATCGCCTGATTCGTCGGTTTGTGCGCTTGCCCGTGAGCGCAGCGCCTGCGGCAACGACGCCACCAGTTCCGCGCCGGCCGCGCCAATGAAAATGGCCCGATTGCCGGTCGCAAGCGCTGCGGCGAGTTGCGCTCGCGCACCGCCCACCGTGGAGCTCACGCACAGTACCGTGCCGCGTGCGCCCAGCGTATAGGTGTTTCTCTCACCTGTCGGCCCCGGCAGCAACGCGGTAGCGCCGGCAAGTACGCCCTGCAGGTAGGTTTCGCAGCGCGCCGCCGCAGCGGTGTCGCCGAGCGTGACAAACCAGTCGCGGCAGGCTTTGAGTGCCGCCACCGGATGGTCTTGCAGCGCTGCGTCGCCGTGTGCGTCGCGGTGTGCATCTTCAAGCAGGCTGCTCGCGAGCATCGCCGGCACGCCGGCCGGGCGCATCGCCAGCAAGCGTTGCAAATAAAGTGGGCCACCCGCCTTCGGGCCGGTACCCGAGAGCCCCTCCCCGCCGAACGGTTGAACGCCGACCACTGCGCCGATCACATTGCGGTTCACATAAATATTGCCGGTATGCGCTTGTCCCACAACATGCGCGATCGTTTCATCGATGCGCGTATGCACGCCCAGCGTGAGGCCGTAGCCGCTCGCACGGATCGACTCGAGCAAACGATCGAGCGCGCTGCGGCGATAGCGCACCACGTGCAGCACCGGACCAAACACTTCGCGCTCCAGTTCGTCGAGCGTATCGAGTTCGATCAAGGTGGGCGGCACGAAGGTGCCGTGGCGGCAGGCCTGCGGCAGTTCAAGCTGGTACACAGGATGGCCCTTGGCACGCATGGCCTCGATATGGCGTTCGATGCCGCGCTTGGCGTCGGCATCGATGACCGGACCCACGTCGACCGACAGGCGATCCGGATTGCCCACGCTCAATTCGATCATCGCGCCCTTGAGCATTTTCAGAATGCGATCGGCCACGTCTTCCTGCAAACACAGCACGCGCAACGCCGAACAGCGTTGACCAGCCGAATCGAAGGCCGACTGCAAGACATCGCCCACCACTTGTTCGGCGAGCGCCGAGGAATCGACGATCATCGGGTTCTGGCCACCGGTTTCGGCGATCAGCGGGATCGGCTTGCCGTTGGCATCGAGCCGCTCAGCCAGCGTGGCCGCAATCAGACGCGCCACTTCGGTCGAACCGGTAAACATCACGCCACGCGTACGTGCGTCGGCGACCAGCATCGCGCCGACCGTCTCGCCGTTGCCGGGAAGCAATTGCACCGCGCCTGCGGGCACGCCGGCTTCACGCAGAATGCGCACGGCCTGCGCCGCAATCAACGGCGTTTGTTCCGCCGGTTTGGCCAGCACCGGATTGCCAGCAGCCAATGCCGCTGCGACCTGTCCCATGAAAATCGCGAGCGGGAAATTCCACGGGCTGATACACACGATCGGACCCAGCGGGCGATGCGTGTCGTTGGAAAATTCGACACGGATTTGCGTCGCGTAATAGCGCAGGAAATCAACCGCCTCGCGAATTTCCGACACGGCATTGGATAGCGACTTGCCGGCTTCGCGTACTACCAGGCCCATCAGGGTCGGCATTTGCGCTTCGAGCAAATCGGCTGCTCGCATCAGGCAATCGGCACGCGCCTGCACGGGAGTCGCCTGCCAGATCGGCGCGGCCGCCACGGCATATTGAAGCGCAGCCGCTACCTGAGCTTCGCTGGCTTCGATCACGGTGCCGACCAGGTCGCGTGCGTCGGACGGATTGCGCACTTCGCGTGCGACGCCGTCCGGCGCTTCGCTATCGTCCAGCATCGGCATCGCCGTCCACGGCGCGTTGGCGCTCGCGAGCAATGCCGACGAAAGCGACGCGAGGCGATGTTCGTTGGACAAATCCAGGCCCATCGAATTGGCGCGCTCGGCACCATACAGTTGGCGCGGCAGTGGGATCTTTGCGTGCGGTGCGCCCAACGGAACGATCTTCGCGGCGGCTTCGACCGGGTCGGCCAGCAAATCGGCGATCGCGATTTTATCGTCGGCGATCTGGTTCACAAACGAGGTGTTCGCGCCGTTTTCGAGGAGCCGGCGCACCAGATAAGCGAGCAGGGTTTCGTGCGTGCCCACGGGCGCATACACACGGCACGGACGATTCAGCTTGTCGCGGCCTGTGACCTCTTCATAAAGCGGCTCGCCCATGCCATGCAGGCACTGGAATTCGTACTGGCCCGGGTAATAGTTCTGCCCGGCCATGTGATAAATCGTCGCGAGCGTTTGAGCGTTGTGCGTGGCGAATTGCGGATAGACCGCGTCGGGCGCCGCCAGCAGTTTCTTGGCGCAGGCCAGATAAGACACGTCGGTGTAGAGCTTGCGCGTGTACACCGGATAGCCTTCAAGGCCATCCACCTGCGCCCGCTTGATCTCGCTGTCCCAGTAAGCGCCCTTGACCAGCCGTACCATCACGCGATGGCGGCTGCGGCGCGCCAGGTCGATCAGGTAGTCGATCACAAACGGGCAGCGCTTCTGGTAACCCTGCACCACGAAACCGATGCCGTTCCAGCCGGCCAGTTCCGCATCGAAGCACAGCGCTTCGAGCAGATCGAGCGACAGCTCGAGGCGGTCCGCTTCCTCGGCATCGATGTTCAGACCGATATCGTAGCGACGCGCCAGCACTGCGAGCGCGCGCACGCGCGGCAGCAATTCACCGAGCGCGCGCTCCTGCTGGGCGCGCGAATAACGAGGATGCAGCGCCGACAGCTTGATCGAAATGCCAGGGCCTTCGTAGATGCCGCGGCCGCCGGCCGCTTTGCCGATCGCATGGATCGCCTGCTCGTAAGCGGCGTAGTAATGCTGAGCGTCTTCCTCGGTGGTCGCGGCTTCGCCCAGCATGTCGTAGGAGTAGCGAAAGCCGCGCGCTTCGAATTTACGGCTATTGGCCAGCGCTTCGGAAATCGTTTCGCCATTGACGAACTGCTCGCCCATCAGCCGCATGGCCATATCCACGCCTTTGCGGATCAGCGGCTCGCCGCCCCGGCCGATCAAACGCGTCAGCGCCGACGACAAGCCGGTTTCGCTATTGGTCGTGACCAGTCGGCCGGTGATCATCAAGCCCCAGGTCGCCGCGTTGACGAATAGCGAGGGCGCGTTGCCAAGGTGGGAGCGCCAATCGCCTTTGCTGATCTTGTCGCGAATCAGCGCGTCGCGCGTGGCGCGGTCGGGGATGCGCAGCAGCGCCTCGGCCAGGCACATCAAGGCCACGCCTTCCTGACTCGACAAAGCGAATTCGTGGATCAAGCCTTCCACACCGCCACCGCTGCGTTTGGCGCGCAGGGCCTCGACCAGGCGCGTGGCCAGCGCCTGCGCGTCGGCGGTTTGCTGAGCCGGCAAGCGAGCTTGGCCGATCAAAAACGGCAGGCATTCCGGTTCCGGGCGCCGATAAGCTGCGGTGATCGCCGCGCGCAAGACCGATTGCGGCTGGACGCTTTGGGCAAATTCAAGAAATGGATGTGGCGCGTTTTCGTCGATGGTATCCGCGACATGTTCCGCAAGCTCGGTGACGCCGGCCGACGCGCCGTCGGCGGCGGACAACTCGGGCGGCAACTGGCCTCGTTCGATTTTTTCGAGGTACGCGAAGATGGCCTGTTTGATCAGCCAGTGCGGAGTACGCTCGATGCGTTGAGCCGCTTCCTTGAGTCGAGCGCGGAGCAGGTCGTCGACTTTGACGCCAAGAGTGGTGTTCGCCATGATTCCTTTGCGCCAGTGCGGATCTACCGGCTTTAGCTGGAGAATGCGGGGGATTTGGGCGAATCGTACTGCACTCGGCGAAAAGGTGCAACCAGACATTAATCCAGGTTGCACCTTGTTAAGCTACTGTTTTAAAACGGTTTACTGGTATTTACTCAGATTTATCCCGAGCAAAATGGTCGTAGTGGTTTTCCCTCGGCTCTTTCACGGTACAACCCGTCATTGAGGCGTCGCCCGCGCTACCGGCCAACTCATTGTTCGAAATCAAGGTTCTGCGAGAACTCCAGGCAAGCGTCGCCCGGGTCGACCAACTGATCATGCAATTGGCATAACCGGCTGGCCCCGATGCTGGAGCCAAAGCCGGAGCCCAAAGTGCGTAGCCCGCGAATCTGCTGCTCCATCACCGCGCCGCCGCCAATCGCATGGCGGCAACGCCCGCACGTGCGCGGCGATGCGTGCCGCTGGACCGGGCCGAGCTCGGCTCTCGGATCCGCTTTCGCGTTTCCTCCAGCATCTGCGTTGGCGCCCGTCTTCATATATGGATATACCGCGAGGCGTATATCGCGGAGAGACCTCAAATGTCGAGCGGATCGACTTCGACGGTCCAGCGCAACGCGCCCTTGAGTGCGCGTAATTGCGGGTGCCAGGCGTGCAGTACCGACTGCAGCACGACTCGCGAAGCACATTCAATCAGCAACTGCGCGCGGTGCACATGCATGACCTTGACGATGGTCAGCGGCACCGGATCGTAGCGCATCACGCGCTCGGCGCCGGGCACCGTATCGAGCGCTGCCGCCGCCTGTTGCAGGAAGCCCAGCGCCAGCTCAATCGTGCGGCCTTCGGCGCGCAGCAGGGCTTGATAGACAAAGGGCGGCAATTGCGCCTGCCGACGCTCGGTCAGCGTCGAACGCGCAAAACCGGGATAGTCGTGACGGCCTAGCGCGTTATAGAGGGTATGGCTTGGATAGCGCGTCTGGATCAGCACTTCACCGGCCAGTCCCGCGCGGCCCGCGCGTCCGCTGACCTGCATCAGTTGGGCAAAGAGCCGCTCGCTGGCGCGAAAATCATGGGAAAAAAGCGCCGTATCGGCGTTGAGCACCCCCACCAGGGTGACGCGCTGGAAATCATGCCCCTTCGCAATCATTTGCGTGCCGACCAGGATATCGACCTCGCCGGCATGCACGTCGGAGAACAGTGCTTGCGCACTACCCTTGCGACGCGTGCTGTCGGCGTCGATACGCAGGATGCGCGCTTGCGGCAACGCGCCGGCCAGCGCCTCCTCGACACGCTGGGTGCCGCGGCCCAAGGGTGCAATATCGACATTGCCGCACTCCGGGCAGGCGCTCGGAATCTTCGATTCCCAGCCGCAGTGGTGGCAACGCATTGCGCGTTCGGGTTTGTGCAGCACCACATAAGCCGAACATCGCGGACAACCCGCCACCCAACCGCAGGCGTCGCACGACAACACCGGTGCGTAGCCGCGCCGGTTCAAGAAAATCAGGCTTTGCTCCTGGCGCGCCAGACGGTCCTTGAGCGCAGCCAGCAAGGGTACCGACAGCCCTTCGACCGAGGCGCGACCGCGCCGTTTTTCGTGATCGAGATCGACCAGGCGCACCGCAGGCAGGGTGGCGGCCGCGACCGCCCGATGGCTTAGCGTGAGCCGCGTGTACCGCCCCTGATCGGCCTGCCACCAGCTTTCGAGCGAAGGCGTGGCCGAGCCCAGCACCACGGGGATATTCAATTGCTTGGCGCGCCACACCGCGAGATCACGAGCCGAATAGCGCAGGCCTTCCTGCTGCTTGTAGGCGGCTTCGTGCTCCTCGTCGACGACGATCATCGCCAAATGCGGCAGCGACGCCAGAATCGCCAGGCGCGTCCCGAGGACGATGCGCGCCTGGCCAGTGTGAGCGGCGAGCCAGTGCCGAGCACGCTCGCCCTCGGCCAGTCCGCTGTGCAACGTGACAATGGCCGCGTCGGGCAAGTGCGCAAATCGAGCCCTGAAGAGCGCTTCGAATTGCGGCGTCAGGTTGATTTCCGGCACCAGCAACAGCACTTGGGCGTCGCGCGCACGCGCAAGCAGCGCGGCGAGCGATTGCAGATAGACCTCGGTCTTGCCGCTGCCCGTCACGCCATGCAGAAGAAATGCCGCAAAGCCGCCCGCGTTGCAAATGGCGTCGCAAGCGTGTTGCTGCTCGGCGTTGAGCACGGGGGCCGCTATGGGGTCGGCACGCGTCGCGGCATAGGGTGCGGAAAGCGGCGCGGGCGAGACCATGGGCAGGTGTGCGTCTGCCGGCGCCGCGGCCGCCGACCACTCACCCTGATCGCCGCCACCCAACGTACCGCTCGCGCGCCCGATCCAACCGGATTCATGCCAAGCTTCCAGCGTCGCCGCCGCCTTGGGATGCAGCGCGCGCGCCGCGCCCAGCGAAAGGGACTCGGCGTCGATCAAGGCTTGCGCCAAACGCCGCAGAGCCAACGCCCGAGCCGGCAGCGACGCGAGCAACGCCTCTCGCCCCGAGGGCAAAATTTGATAATACGTTTCGAGCGCGAGCAGGCGCCCCCAGCGCGACGCATCGCGCAACGGCTGCGGCAGCGAAGGCAGCGCCACTTCACCAAGGCCGCGCTGATAGTAGTCGGCGGCAAAACTCACCAGCGCCAGCCATTGCGCCGACAAGGGCGGGCAATCCGAACACACCGCCTGCACATTGCGCAAGCGCTCGGCAGGTACGTCAGACGTGTGGGTCACCTCACAAACCAGCCCGGCCACGCTACGCTTGCCAAACGGGACTTGAACCATTTGCCCCACTCTCGGCAGCGGGTGAATCAGGCAACGGTAGTCGAACAGAGTCGGAATCGGATGGTCGAGCGCCACCCGCACGAACACGTCGCACACGCCTGACTCGGTCACAAAAAACCCGTAAAGATCAGCGGCCGACCCACCCGTTCGGCATCGCCGGTGTGGCGCGCGAGCCGCGTCCGCGCCCTGAAAATCGAGTTCAGCAAGTTAAAGTGTTGCATCAAGTTCGTCGCTAAGTGGCAGATTCATTTAGGCTTTTGAAACTGTCCACATTGGCTGTGGATAACTCTGTTGAAAACTGCCGGCCGGCCGGCCGCAAAGGCCGATTTGCCGCCACCTCATCGGTTTACGCGAATTCGGAGCAGCCGATTTGATGCTTTTCAAAACAACGACTTAGCGGCTGATACGTAACATTTCGGGTTGTTATCTAAAAAATCCGACGCCGCTGCAGTGCAGCGAAAAAAATGTGTATAAGTCCCACCTTGACAAACCTGATCAGCCCTCGCTGCGCGGCTTTCAGTCCTATTACAGGGTATGTCCGGGGTCGAAAAAAGTGTGCAGTGCAACCCGCCCCTAAATCGACTGCCGCATCTTCCGACTATGCGTGTGTACTTCATCGATCAGTTCGACGACGATCTCCGGCGGCGTGAACTGCGAAATGCCATGACCGAGGTTGAAAACATGCCCCGGGTGGTTGCCAAAGCGTTCCAGCAGCGCCCGGGCCTCAGCGCGCACCACTTGCGGCGGCGCAAACAGCACGCTCGGATCAAGGTTACCCTGCAGCGCGACCTTGTCGCCAATTCGTTCGCGGGCGCGACCGATATCGGTGGTCCAATCCAGTCCCACCGCGTCGACGCCCGTTGCCGCGATCGCTTCCAGCCACTGACCGCCGCCCTTGGTAAAGGTGATCACCGGTACGCGCGTGCCATCGCGCTCGCGCTGCAGTTGCGCGACCACCTGCTCGATGTAGGCCAGCGAAAAGCGCTGATAAATGCCGTCGGCCAACGCGCCGCCCCACGTGTCGAAAATCATCACGGCTTGCGCGCCCGCGGCGATCTGTGCGTTCAAATAGGCGGCAACCGATTGTGCGTTGATTTCGAGGATTCGCTGCATCAAGTCGGGACGGCTGTACAACATCGCTTTGACGGTACGAAAATCGGCCGAGCCAGCACCCTCGACCATATAACACGCGAGCGTCCAGGGGCTGCCGGAGAAACCGATCAGCGGCACGCGTTGGCGCCCCTGGTCATCGGTGAGCGCACGCCGGATCTGGCTTACGGCGTCGGTGACATAGCGCAGTGTCGTATCGATATCGGGTACGGCCAGGCGCGCCACGTCCGCTTCGGTGCGCACCGGATGCAGGAACCGCGGCCCTTCGCCTGCGACAAAATCAAGCCCCAACCCCATTGCATCGGGCACCGTCAGGATGTCCGAAAAAAGGATGGCGGCATCGAGCGGATAGCGATCGAGCGGCTGCAACGTGACTTCGGTCGCGTAGTCGGGATTCTTCGCCAGGCTCAGAAAGCTACCGGCGCGTGCGCGCGTGGCGTTGTATTCGGGCAGATAACGGCCAGCCTGCCGCATCAGCCAGACAGGAGTGTGCTCCGTCGGTTGGCGCAACAGGGCACGCAGGAATGTGTCGTTCAGGAAGGTAGTTTGGGCCACGGCGCAGCTGCTCAGAAAGGCAATCCGCTATTTTACCGGACCGCGCCTGAATGCGACGCGCTAGTTCGTCGACCGGACTAGGGTCTACACGCTCTTTATCGGCGCGCGGCTATCCCGTTATGATCCGCAGTGCTTGTACCGTCATCTCATACCTATACGAAACCGGGCCCACCGGATCAGGAGACAACATGAAAAAAACGAAAACGACCCTTACGAGAATGACACGCCATTGCGGCTCGCTTGCCGCGTTGAGTATGTTGAGTGCGCTGTGCAGTCCCGCGGTGCAGGCGCAGACGCCGCCTCATTCGCGCCTCGACGACATCATCAGCCGCGGCACGCTGCGCGCCTGCACGACCGGCGATTACAAACCTTATTCGTTCCTGCGCAGCGACGGCGGCTTCGAAGGCATCGACATCGACCTGACTGAAGCACTCGCCAAATCGCTCAATGTGAAGGTCGAATACGTCAAAACCACGTGGTCCAACCTGATGAACGATTTTGTCGCCAAGTGCGATATCGCTGTGGGCGGCGTGTCGCCTACGCTCGAGCGTCAAAAGCGCGCGTTCTTCACGCAGCCTTATATGGTCGACGGCAAGACGCCCATCGTGCGCTGCGCAGACGCGAGCCGATACACGACGGTGGCGGCGATCGACCAGCCCGGCGTGCGCGTGATCGTGAACCCGGGCGGCACCAACGAAAAATTCGCCAAGCAGTATTTCAGCCACGCCAGTGTGACCGTGTATCCGGATAACGTCACGATTTTCAAGCAGATCGCCGAAGGCAAAGCCGACGTGATGGTCACCGATGCGTCGGAAACCCTGCTGCAGCAGAAACTCAATCCGGGCCTGTGCTCGGTGCATCCGGATCAGCCTTTCCAGTACGGCGAAAAGGCGTATCTGCTGCCGCAAGGCGACGTGGTATTCCAGGAGTACGTCGACCAGTGGTTGCATCTGGCGCGCGCCACGGGCGATTACCAGAAAGTGTTCGATAAATGGCTTAAATGAGATGGCTTAAACGAGGTGGCGTAAACGAGGTGGCGTAAATGAAGCGACTCAAATAAGGTGGCTCAAGTGAGGTCTTGAGCCACCGCGTGCGGCGGCGCTTGGGGTCCAGGGCGCGTCGGCATGCTCGACTTGACCGGGCAACCGGTCAGGCTTTCAGGATTTTCTTGAAAGCCTGCGCCGCTTGTAGCATCCAGGCGCGCGCCGCCGGGGATTCGGCCTGCAGCCGCGCGAAGCCGTGAGTCATATCGTGAGCGTCGATCAACTCGACCTGCCCGCCGTGCTGATCCAGATAGCGTGCGTAGTCGCGGCCTTCGTCGTGCAGCGGGTCGTTACCGGCCAGCACCACCACCGCGTCGGCCGGCTGACGGACAGGGGCCGCGGCCATCGGGTTCACGCAGGTATCTTCGGGTGAAGGCGTCTGCCCCAGAAATGCCTGCCAGAAGTAAGCCATGTCCGACGGCGTCAATCCGGGCCCACTGCTCACGCGTGTATAGCTCTCGGTCGCCATGTCGGGGCTGACCACGGGATAGATCAGCAACTGGGCGTTGACCAGCCCGGGCACCTTGGTGTTGGCCTGGCGCGCAGCCACCGTCGCCAAATGAGCGCCCGCGCTATCGCCGCCCACGCTTAGCGTATTGAGCGTGAAGCCCAGTCGGGCGCGATGCTCGGCTAACCACATCACGGCATCGATCGCGTCATCGGTGGGTGCCGGATAGGGAAATTCCGGCGCCAATCGGTAGTCGACACTACACACCGCCATACCCGTATCAACGGCGAGCCGGGCGATCGCGTTGTCATGCGTGTCGAGATCGCCGACCACCCAGCCACCGCCATGGAAGAAGACCATCAACGGCAGACGCCCGGTGGCATCGGTCGGCTGGTACATACGCGCACGCAAGGTGCGCCCGGCCAACGGCAGCTCCAGTTCCCGCACCGCCAACCCGGCGGGACGCGGCGGCGCGTAACGCGCCGCTATCTCGCTGAAGCGCGCGCGACGAGACGCCGCGTCTGACGACGTCAGCGGCGGGAAATCGTCAGCGAGTTTTGCGTAGTACTTCAACAAGTCCTGATCAATCGCCATCTCTATCTATCCTTCACTATTTCGTATCGGTCCGAGTATAGCTTTAGCATGAATACACGCCGCTTGCAGCGCGGTTTAGCGCCGCGAGATCCTACACCGACATGAGGCGCGCGTGATCAATTTTCACGCAACGATCCATCACGACATCAAGGCCGGCGGCCCTGGCACGCTGCGCCGCCTGCACGTCGACCACGCCCTGCTGCAGCCACAGCGAGCGCGCCCCGCAGGCGAGCACCTCGTCGATCAGAGCCGCCACCTCTTCCGAACGGCGAAACACATCGACCATGCCGATCGCGCTGCCTTGCGCCGCCAGCGCCGCGGCGGCATCGCCCAAACTGGCGTAGCAGGTCTCGCCGAGTATGCCCTCGGGCCGCCCCGCATAAGTGGGGTTGACCGGCACGATCCGGTAGCCATGCGCCTGCATATAGGCCGCCACGCTGTGGCTGGGCCGGCTTGCCTGCGCGGACAAGCCGACCACCGCAATCACTCGATCGCGTTCCAGCACGCGACGATATAGCGCATCGTTCGAGGTCGGTGTCATCGTTTCATCCTCATCGCTATCCCACGTGCATCAAGCGGTTCTGGTCGGCTCGATTTTGAGCTCCGCGATCATCGCGTCGCGCATCACGAACTTCTGCACCTTACCGGTCACCGTCATCGGCAGTTCGTCTACAAAGCGCACATAGCGCGGAACCTTGTAGTGCGCGATCTGCCCTTCGCAAAATTTGCGGATCTCGTTTTCGCTGGCGTGCTCGCCATGCTTGAGTATCACCCACGCGCACACCTCTTCGCCGTACTTCGGGTCCGGCACGCCGAACACCTGTACCGACTGGATCTTGGGATGGCGGAACAGGAATTCCTCGATCTCGCGCGGATAGACGTTCTCGCCGCCGCGAATCAGCATGTCTTTGACGCGGCCGACGATATTGCAATACCCCTCTTCATCGAGCGTCGCCATATCGCCGGTATGCATCCAGCCGTCGACGATCGCGCCGCGCGTTTGCGCTTCATCATCCCAATAGCTTTTCATCACGGAGTAGCCGCGCGTACACAGCTCGCCCTTCTCGCCCACCGGTACGACCTGATCCAGCGCATCGACGATCTTCACTTCGAGGTGCGGCTGAATCCGGCCCACCGTCGTCACACGCTTTTCCAACGGATCGGTCGTCGAGCTCTGGAACGACACGGGGCTCGTTTCGGTCATGCCGTAGGCGATCGTCACCTCCGCCATATGCATCTGCGACACGACGCGCTTCATGGTTTCGATCGGGCACGGGGAACCGGCCATAATGCCGGTGCGCAGCGAAGACAAATCGTATTGCGCAAAATCCGCGTGATCGAGCTGCGCGATGAACATCGTGGGTACGCCGTGCAGCGCGGTGCAACGCTCATCGGCCACAGCGCGCAGCGTTGCTGCCGGATCGAACGCTTCGCCCGGAAACACCATCGCAGCACCCGTCGACACGCTGGCGAGCACCGCCAGCACCATGCCGAAACAGTGGTAAAGCGGGACAGGAATGCATAGCGAATCGTGTTCGGAAAATCGCATCGCGCGAGCGATAAAGCGCGCGTTATTGACGATGTTGTGATGCGTGAGCGTGGCGCCCTTGGGTTGCCCCGTGGTGCCGCTCGTGAACTGGATGTTGATCGGCTCGTGGCAATCCAGCGCGTCGCCGATCGCCTGCAAACGTTCACGTTTCACGCACCGCTCGCCGGCCGCGACCACCGCGCGATAACTGAGCATGCCTGGCGTTTCATGTTCGCCCAGGCGCAGCACCATCTGCAACGAAGGCAGGCGCTGCGATTTCAGGGCGCCAGGTTGAGCGGTGGCCAATTCCGGCGCCAGTTCCTGCAGCATCTCCAGATAACGCGACGTCTTGAATTCCTGAGCGGCAATCAGCGCGCGGCAACCGACCTTGTTCAGCGCATATTCGAGTTCGGCCAGCCGATAGGCGGGGTTGATATTGACCAGCACCAAGCCGAGCCGCGCGGTGGCGAACTGCGTAACCAGCCATTCGACACGATTGGGCGACCAGATGCCGACCCGGTCGCCTTTGACCAAACCGAGCTGGTCGAGCCCCGCGGCCAGCGCATCGACCTGAGCCTCGAACTCGCGCCACGACCAACGCACACTCTGTTCACGAAACACCACCGCGGGACGATCCGGCCATCTGCCCACGGTATCGGCCAGTAGTTGCGAGACGGTCTGGTTGGATAGCGGTATGTCGGTCGTGCCACGTACGTATGAGAGATTATCGCGGGGCTCAATCAGCGCTTCGCCGACTGCCGCCGCGGTCGGATCCTGTTGCGTCATCGCTATCTCCGGTTCTGATGTTTTCTAGTCCGTCGATTGTGCCACTTCCGGGCACCCCGGCGCGATCCGTTCGAACCCGCCTTTCCGTCATTTCGTATTGGTCGCTTTAGGCCTGTTTTAGGCCTGCCTGGACATAGTTGCTTACAAAGCAAACACTTTAGTCATCCATTTGGTGTGCGAGGTCGCTAAAGTGCAGCCATCGGATACTTATTTATAGGCGCGTAAGCGGCGCCCTCGCAAGGAAACATCGCTATGCCATTCACTCTTAGCTGGCGCGCCGGGCGCGCATTCGGGCTCACTGCCGGGCTCACCGTCGGGCTTACCGTATTACTCGGCGCAGCATTACCCACCGCGCGCGCACAAGATGCGCAAACCACCCCGGATGCCGATCCGCCAAGCCGCGTCGCGCAGCTCAACTACATCGACGGGCCGGTCACGTTCGAGCCGGCGGGCTCCGCCGACTGGGCCTATGCGCCGCTGAACCGACCGCTCACCACGGGCGACCAGGTGTGGGTGGATGCCAATGGCCGCTCGGAATTGCACATCGGTTCCACCGCTTTGCGCCTCGGTGCGCAAACCAGTCTGCAGTTCGTCGAACTCAGCGATACGCTGGCCCAGATGAAGCTGACACAGGGCACGTTCGATCTGCGCGTGCGCGCTGTTGCGCCCGGCACCGTCTATGAAATCGATACGCCCAATCTGGCGCTGCAAATTGCCGCGCCGGGCCTGTATCGGGTCGATGTCGCCCCCGACGGCAGCACGTCGACGGTGACCGTACGCGTAGGCGCGGCTACCGCCTACGGCAGCGACGGGTCGCTCGCGCTGCAAGCCGGTCAGCAAGTTAGTTTCAGCGGCTCGAATCTGCAGGAAACGCAGGCCGGCGCGGCGCCGGCACTGGACAGTTTCGACCAGTGGGTCGCGGGCCGCGATCAGGCGGAAGACAATGCGGTATCGGCACGCTACGTCTCGCGCGAAATCCCCGGTTATGAAGACCTCGATGCCAATGGCTCCTGGAGCAACGACCCGACATACGGCGAAATCTGGGTGCCGCACGTGGCGCAATCGGGTAACTGGGCGCCATACCAACAAGGGCAATGGTCCTGGATCGCGCCGTGGGGTTGGACCTGGCAGGATGACGCAGCGTGGGGCTTTGCGCCGTTTCACTATGGTCGCTGGGCGCATGTCGGCCGCTCATGGGCATGGGTGCCCGGCCCCAGGGTAGCTGCGCGCCAACCCGTGTACTCACCGGCGCTCGTCGCTTTTGTGGGCGGCGGTGGCAACAACTGGAACGTCAACCTGGCGGTCGGCGGCGCTGCTGCTGCCGGCATCGCATGGTTTGCGCTCGCGCCCGGCGAGGCGTGGCGACCGGCGTATCAGGCCAGCCCGTCCTATTACAACCGGCTCAATGTGGGCAACGTGCGAGTGACGAACCTCACCACGATCAATAACACCGCCATCAATAACGGGTCTATCAACCGTCGCATACCAGGCGCGGTCACCGCGGTACCTGCCAGCGCCTTCGTGCAGGGCCGGCAGGTCGCCTCGATTGCGCAACGATTGCGTCCCGAGCAACTGGCTCATTTGAGCGTACTCAATGGTGCGCCGCCAGTGGCACCCGTGCGCGCCAGCTTCATGCCGAATGCCCGGATTGCTCATGAACAGCCGCCGCAGCTTGCGCAAGCGCGTCAGGTGGTAGCGACTCGCGCCCCGGTTGTGCCGCCGGCCCTGCGCGACACGCTGGCGCAGCGCAATGCACAGGTTCCCGGTGGTGGTGTTCCCGGTGCAGGCGAACCGGTGATACGCAATGAGGCGGCGCCGGCTGAGGTCCGCGCGGTGCCGGCAGATGGCGGGAACCGCGGCATCGCTTCGGTCGAGGGAAATTCAGGCCTGGGCCGCTTTCAGGTGGTACAGGCAGTGAAACGTCCGATCGCGCGCCAGATGGCTACGCCGCAAGCGCGTGTTCCGAGCCCGCCGACGCAACGTTCGGCAGGTTTGGATGAGGTACACGCCCAAGGGGTGCCGCCGCACATGCCGGGTGATGGAGCGCCGCAATTCAATACGCCTCGCGCCCAAATGCCGGGGCCGACTGCGCTGCGCGATCAAGCATCACGACCGCAATCCGCCCAAGTTGAAACGCCACGTCAGCAAGCCGCTCAAGTAACGTTATCGCGCCCGCCGGCCATGCACCCTGAGGCGCCACGGTACGCGGCCCCCGCGCAGCATACGGAGCCGCCCTATCACCCGCCTGCGCCGCGCACGGTCAATGCGCCTGTGATGCAGCGACTGGAGCCGCGAGCGCAACCCCAGCAGCCCCAACGCAACGAGGCTCCTCGCGAAGCCCCGCGCACGCAGCAGGCACCGCACGCAGCCGCGCCGGAAAATCGTGCACGCGCCGAGCCTCGTTCCGACGCGAATCGCCAGGAAGGACGCTCGCATGAAGACCGTCACGGTTGACGGGGCCGCACCAAGCGCGGATTTTGCCGCTGAGCTAGACTGATTGACGCACTGTGCGTGCCCTATGCGTCGATACGCAGCGGCGACCCATGCGAGATCCACTCCTTACACTCTTAGGCGAAAGCGAAATCATGAAAATACAAGCAAAATTGTTGATGCTGGCCGCTTCGGCTGCGCTGTTTAGCAGCCAGGCGTTTGCCCAGACTCCCGCTCCGGTGCGCATCCGCGGCGAGATCGTCTCGGTGGATGCAACGACGTTGACGGTGCATCGTCGCAGCGGCGATACGGTCAAGATCGCGATCAAACCGGATCAGGCCGTCGGCGCGTTGAAAAGCATGAAGCTCGCCGATATCAAGCAAGGTTCGTTTATCGGCACCGCGAGCAAGCCGGGCCCCGACGGCAAGCAGGTTGCTGTCGAAGTGCTGGTGTTTCCGGAATCGGCGCGTGGAACCGGCGAAGGCAACTACGCGTGGGACTTGCTGCCCGGCAGCATGATGACCAACGCCAACGTCGATACCGTGATGCAGGGCGTCAACGGTCGCGAGCTGAAGCTGTCGTATAAGGGCGGCACCAACCAAGTGACGGTTCCGGAAAACGTGCCGGTCGTCACACCGGTGCCGGCTTCGCGCGCCGATTTGATCCCCGGTAAGAAGGTGTTCGTGGTCGCGACCGGCGCTGCGGATAGCCTTAGCGCCGCACGTATCTTTGTCGAGAAGGATGGCGTCGCGCCGCCGATGTAATTGCTCTCGCAGTGTTTAAGGAGCCCCACATGCATGTCGATGTGGGGCTTTTTTTCGCTTGATTCCGCACGCAGAAAACGCGGCGATTCTTTTTCGCTCCAGCCTTCAGCCTTCAGCCTTCCGCCCGAAGTTGCCACTCTCGCACCGATCTCCGACGCAGCTCGATCCCTTCAGTTTCCCGCAGATTTGCCGTTAACCGCGAGGACAGCGCCGCGTTTGAATCCAAACTGCGCGGCGCCTGACCGTAGCGCTACCCGCGCACGGATAGCTGGCCTCGTCACCCACTGACGGCTCGCATCTTAAAAGGAAGTCATGCTGAAAAACCTGTCGATTCGCGCCTCCCTGAGCCTGACCATCGCCTTTTTCGGAGTTGTCCTGCTTATCGGCGCAGCCGCCGGATTGCTCTCGATGCGCGCGGGTAACACGGCGCTGCAGTTGATGTACACGGTCGACACGCCTGCCGTTGCCGACCTCGAAGGTAGCGCAGGTCAATTGCTGCGCTTGCGCTTGGCGCTGGCGACCTACGCTTCGCTAGTCGAGCTGGGCGACCATGACGGCGCCGCGGCGGTGCTCAAGCGCTTCGACCAATATCAGCAGATCTCGAACGATCGCCTGGCTCACTATCTGAGCCGCCCCAGCACCGATTCAGACGAACAGCGCCTGGCCACCAGCATGCAGGATGCGCGCGATGCCTTCCTGCACAGCGGCGTCGATCCGGCAGTCACGGCGCTGAGGGCCAATGACAAGGCAAGCTTCATGCAACTACAGGCGTACAAACTTCCACCGCTCTACAGCGCTTACGAAAAATCGATGCTCGCGCTCGAGAAATTCCAAATGGATCGCGGCGCGCAACGTTATCAGGAGGCCGAGGACCGGTTCTATGCGGTTAGCGTGACCGTGTTCGTCGGCATGGGGCTGGCCCTATTGGGTGCGTGGCTTGGCCGCGTGGCACTGGTGCGTGCGATCGTATATCCGGTGGATGCTGCGATCGTGCAATTCCAACGTATCGCAAATGGCGACCTCACGGGCCGTGTTCTCGCGGGCGGTGATAACGAAATGGGCAAACTCGCCGCGGCGCTGAAGAAAATGCAGGAATCGCTGATCGTTACCGTGAGCGCGGTGCGCCGGGGCACCGAGTCGATCGACACCGGTGTAAGCGAAATCGCCTCGGGCAATATCAACTTGTCGCAACGTACCGAGGAACAGGCGGCATCGCTCGAACAAACGGCCGCGAGCATTGAGGAACTGACCTCGACCGTCAAACAAACCGCGCAGAACGCAGGCCAAGCCAGCACGCTCGCGCAAGGTGCTTCGGCGCTCGCGGCGCAAGGCGGAGACCTGGTGCAACAAGTGGTCGGCACGATGCAACACATCGTCGGCGATTCGCACAAGATCGCCGACATTGTCGGTGTGATCGAAGGCATCGCGTTCCAGACCAATATTCTGGCGCTCAACGCAGCGGTGGAGGCCGCACGCGCGGGCGAACAGGGGCGCGGCTTCGCGGTCGTCGCCAGCGAAGTGCGCTCGCTGGCGCAACGCAGCGCGAGCGCCGCAAAAGAGATCAAGGGCTTGATCGATGCTTCCACCGGCCGCGTCGAATCGGGCGCTCAACTGGTCGAGCGCTCAGGCGCGACCATGAAGGAGATCGTCGACGCGATCGCTCGGGTGAGCTCGATCATGGATGAAATCTCGGCGGCGGCGACCGAACAGAGCACCGGTATCGATCAGGTCAATCTCGCGGTGGCTCAGATGGACGAAGTCACGCAGCAAAACGCCGCGCTCGTCGAACAAGCCGCGGCTGCCGCAAGCTCGCTGGAAGAGCAGGCGCGACGCCTATCGAGCGCGGTGGCGGTATTTCGGGTGGATACGCGCGACGCGTAAGCCGCCGATCGCGCGCGGATTCGATAGGCCCGGGTCCGCCTATCTCGGCCTACCCGGCCTACCCGGGTCGAGCTATCCGCGTCGATCCATCCTTATGAGCCGTTTGAGCAAATCTTTGCAATTCCTGGAGATTAACGCCAGCTCTACACCGGCATACAGTGAAGCCATGCAGTTCGGATGCCTTTATTACGATGCCCGGGGACAAAACTGATATACGAAAGTCGTATCGACTTCGATGTCCCCGATGTGTAAGCTGAATTAACTCGAAGAAATGCCATGAAAACCATTGAAATTGATGTTGCTGTTATCGGAGCCGGCAGCGCAGGCCTGTCGGCATATCGCGCGGCGAAAGCGGCCGGCGCGTCAGTAGTCATGATAGAAGGCGGCGCGTACGGCACCACCTGTGCCCGCGTGGGTTGTATGCCCTCCAAGCTGCTGATCGCGGCTGCCGAAGCGGCGCATTCCGTGGACCGGGCTCGGCCGTTTGGCGTGCACGTGGACGGCGCGACACGGATCGATGGTGCGCAGGTCATGCAGCGCGTCAAGAGCGAACGGGATCGGCTGGTCGAGTTTATCGTCGACGACGTCCATGCGCTTCCGGCGCAGGACCACTTGATCGGTTACGCGCGGTTCGTCGACGACGGGCTCTTGCAGGTCGGCGATCACACGCTGGTGCGAGCAAGCCGCGTCGTGATTGCAACCGGCTCGAAGGCCGATGTTCCCGAAGTGTTTCGCGCGCTCGGCGACCGGGCGATCATCAACGACGACGTGTTCGATTGGGCGGAACTGCCGCGTAGTATCGCTGTGTTCGGCGTCGGCGTGATCGGACTCGAGCTGGGGCAAGCGCTCGCTCGACTCGGCGTGCGCGTCAGCGTGTTCGGCAGAAGTGGTCGTGTCGGCCCGTTCACCGACCCGCAGATCAGGCAATACGCCCGGGGGGTTTTCAACGAAGCATTTCGGTTTGAGCCTCAGGTCAAGATCAAATCGCTGACGCGTGAGGAAGACGGTGTGCGGGTGCAGGTGACCACCGTCGACGGTGTCGCGATCGACGAGACGTTCGACTATGTGTTGGTGGCGACCGGGCGCTCGCCCAACGTTAGCAAGCTGGCACTTGAGAACACATCGCTCGCGCTCGACGCACAGGGCGTGCCGATCTTCGATCCGCTGACCTTGCAAGCGGGCGAGCACCCGGTGTTCGTCGCGGGCGATTCGAATGGCGTTTTGCTGCTGTTGCACGAGGCTGCCGATGAGGGACGTGCCGCGGGCACCAATGCCGGACACTACCCGACTGTGGTGCCGTTCAAGCGGCGCGCGCCGATTTCGATTGCGTTCACGGACCCCGGTATTGCCATGGTGGGTAAAGCTTTCAGCGATTTAGCGCCTGACAGCTATGTGGTCGGTGAGGTCAGTTTTGAAAATCAAGGCCGCAGCCGGGTCATGCTGAGAAACCGTGGTCTGATGCACGTGTATGTGGACAAGGCGACCCGGCGATTTGTCGGCGCGGAATGGATCGGGCCCGATGCCGAACACATCGCTCACTTGCTGTCCTGGGGGCTGCAGATGGAGCTGACTGTCGACGCCATGCTGGCAATGCCGTTCTACCATCCGGTTGTTGAGGAAGGCTTACGTACGGCGTTGCGCAACGCGGCGAATCAACTGCCCCCGCTCGCGGCTTGAGTGCTTCGTGCGGCGAGCGGCGCGGTGGGTACCGCGTCGCTCGCATCGTACTCGGGCACGTCCGTTGCAGCGGCGCCATCGGGTGCGCTTTTTACCCGTCCCACCCAAATCAGCATCGTGGCCATTAGCAGCACGGCCGTCCATCCGACCATACCGTAGCCCGCGATCTGTCCGTTCGGTGTGCTGGACAGCATCAGTCCACCCAGCCACGCTCCGCAACCGGTGCCGAGCGCCTGCACCGCACTGTTGGCGCTGAGGAATGCGCCTCGGCTGGCCGCTGGCGGCACGGTGGTAAGGAGCGCCTGCAACGGAATGATCCGACCAGACATCGCGACCATGAAGAATGGGAAAAACAGCACGACGAATACAAATGGCATGTTGGGCAAGTGCGTGATGAAGAGCACGGGTAATGCCGATAGGGCCGCAATCGTACGAAACGTCCGACGACTGCCGTAGCGGTCAGTGAGCCGTCCGACCGCACGCGAGGTAAAGAAGGTCGTGACGCCTCCTGCCATGTAGATCCAAGCCAGCTGCGCAGGTTGTACGCCGTGGTTGGCGACCAGAATGGGTGCGATGAACGGAATGACGAGCATGTGCGACGTCATCATCACGAAGGTGAGCGCGAACGCCCTCATATGGCGGCCCTGCGTGAGCAAGCTCCATAGCTCGGGCATCACTTGGCTCAGCCTGGGCGGAATATGAATCAGATGCTGCGCCAACGATGGCACGATGCGCATGCCGCCCAGCCAAATCACAACCGACAGCACCACCAGCAAGGCAAACGGCGCGGCCCAACCGAAGTGTGCGCCGAGCAGCACGCCTGCGGGCACGCCGGCAACCGCCGCTAACGAGAATGCGGTCATGATGATGCCGGTGGCTGTGCCCCGTCGCGCGATCGGAATCACGTCGCTGACGATGGTCATGATGACCGAAGCCAGCACACCGCCCGTGATGCCGGCAAACGCCCGGGCGATCAGCAGCAAGGGATAGCTTCCCGCGAGCGCGCACGCGAGATTGGATAGTGCGAATAGCGCGTAGATCGTCAGCAGCAAGCGACGGCGGTCGAAGCGATCGACATAGGTGGCCGCGAACAGTCCCGATAAACCGGAACACCACGAATAGGCCGACACGGCGGTGGCAAATTGCGCGGGCGTGATCGTGAACGCGCGCATGATCTGCGGGCCTAGCGGCATCATCACCATGAAATCCATGATGACGGTGAATTGGGTGAGCGCGAGCAGCCAGAGCAGGCGGCGTTCGCGGTCGTTGCTCAATGCGTACATCGGCAATGTCCTTTAGTTTCGGTGGTCTTGGCTGACTGCCAAGTTGGCCATCGAGTCAGCCGGCGAGTTGCAGACCAGGCTGACGGCGCCTGTAGTCCGCCACCCTCGGTGTGCGTCAATCATCGAGCGTTTCGTGCACAGCCTGCGCACCCTGCTTCCAGTAACTAGCGGCGCGGATGCGTGCTTTATCTACACCGCGCTCGGTACACAGATGGTGACGCACCGCGCGGATACTCGCCGACTCGCCGGCAGCCCATACATAGCCCTCGCCATCGGGCAGATAGGTGCCACGCACGGCGTCCAGCAACGAGCTGCTGTCATGTTCTGATTCGCTGCGTTCGCTACTTTCGCTACTTTCGCTACGATAGCGCCACACGACGAATAGGTCTGCCACAGTGTCGAAGTCGATGCGCGCCTCGGGCGAGGCTACTTCCAGAACCGCCGCAACCCGCGTGCCGGCAGGCAACTCTTCGAGCCGGCGACTGATAGCCGGCAGTGCGGTCTCATCGCCGATCAGCAGGTGCCAGTCGTAAGCTTGCGGAATCACCATCGAGCCGCGCGGGCCGCCGACGCCCAGGTATTGACCGATCTGTGCCTGTGCTGCCCAAGTGGCGGCGGGGCCGACGCCATGAAGTGCGAATTCGATGTCGAGTTCGCCACTGTCGCGGTCGTATCGCCGGGGCGTGTAGTCGCGGGCAACCTGCCGGGGCTGGTCATCAGGGAAGACGGGACCTTGTGGGCCGGCCGTCGGCATGATCGGGCGTTGCGCGCCCGGTTCGGGGAAAAATACCTTCACGTGGTCGTCGAACGAATCGGAGGCGAAATCGTGCAGGTCGTCGCCAGTTAGCGTAATACGCACTAGATGCGGCGTGACGGCGTGAACGCGTTTGACTTGCAGCAAACGGAACTTGAGCGGATGCCGCACGCGTGTGATTTCAAGATTAGGCCTGTTCGGCATGGTGTTCTCCATGATGATGTTGGGCGAATCTGCGGCCCAGTTGAGCTAAGCGGCAGGGGTGCTATCGTCCGTGCCGGCTATTTCAGCCGCGGCGCGTAACAGGATGGCGGCGATACGACGTTGTTCCGCAGCGGGTGCATCGCTGTGGCGAAACAGCGCGTGTTTCAGCGCGTGGCGAGCCTGTATCAGTTCGGGTAGCCAGCCACCTTCCTGGACACCGTCGCCAGCCTCCTCGCCTGCGAACGCGCGGCGCACCGAGTCCATCTTGCGAGCGATGTGACTGAGCTTCGCGAGCATAAACTCGACTCGCTCACGGTTGGCCGCGAGGTGTTCGCGGCCCGCTTCGGCCACCGCGTAGCGCTTGCGATTGCCCTCCGCTTCCACCGTGACATGACCCAACTCTTCGAGGTAGGTCAGCGCGGGATAGACCATGCCGGGGCTGGGCGTATAGAAACCGTTGGAACGTGTTTCGAGCGCCTTGATCAGTTCATAGCCGTGGCTAGGCCGATCGGCCAGCAGCGCCAATAGCAGCAGTTGAAGATCGTCGGATGTGAATTTGCGGCCGCGTGGCATGCCGTCGCCCTCGCCGCCGAAACCGCTGGGGCCGCCGCCGAAAGGACCGCCGCCGCGACGATGATCATGGCGCCCGATGGCGTGCCAGAGTGCGTGCAGCGAAAACCGCTCGCCGAAGGCGCGGCCGTTCGACGAATGTGCGTGATGATGACGCATGGTGGAATCTCCTTGAATATCAAAAGACATATCTTAAGATATATATCTTAAGATTGTTTGTCAAGGGAGACGTCGCTCTTTCCTGGGTGGCTCCAACCGACCCGCCTCCTGCAGGTCGCGTCGGCTCGAACGCGCAACGCTCAGATCGCCGCACACAAAGAAAAAGCCCACGTAAAAACGTGGGCTTTAATTTAATCACCATCACGAAGCACTGATGGCTTCTCATTGCATATTACAGTCGCCCAACGGACGAAGGCGTCGCCTTATCTACGTCGCCTCATCTCCGTCACTTTAACGATTCCGCCCGTGGCTCTGCCGCAAGCGCGCGATCGCTGCCAACTGCGCAGTCGCGTAAGCGAGCTCGGCCTGAGCCGTCGCATACTCCAGATTGGACCCGGTATTTTGCACGGCTTCTTCCGCGGCACGAAGTGCCTGCTCGGCCTTCGCCTCATCCAGATCTTTACCGCGAATCGCCGTATCGGCCAGCACGGTCACCGTACCCGGCTGGATTTCGAGAATCCCGCCCGCGACGAAGACAAACTCCTCCTCGCCGTTTTCGGTTTCGATGCGCACCGCGCCCGGACGGATACGCGTGATCAGCGGCGTGTGGCCCGGCAAAATACCGAGTTCACCCGCTTCGCCCGGCAGTGCGACGAATTTCGCCATACCCGAGAACACTTGTTCCTCGGCACTGACGACGTCTACTTTAATGGTTGCCATATTGATTCCCGACTCCTGGTTGAGCGCGTGGTCCGGCGAGGTGTGCGCAGCGACTACTCTACGTCGCACGCCGCCGGGTACAACTCACACTCTTCCTTACTGGATCTTCTTGGCTTTTTCGAAAGCTTCGTCGATCGTGCCGACCATGTAGAACGCCTGTTCCGGCAGATGATCGCATTCACCGTCGACGATCATCTTGAAACCACGGATGGTTTCCTTCAGCGGTACATACTTGCCCGGCGAACCCGTGAACACTTCAGCGACGTGGAACGGCTGCGACAGGAAACGCTGGATCTTACGCGCACGCGCAACAGCCAGTTTGTCTTCCGGTGCCAGTTCGTCCATACCCAGAATCGCGATAATGTCGCGCAATTCCTTGTAGCGCTGCAAGGTCACCTGCACGCGGCGGGTAATCGAGTAGTGCTCTTCACCGATCACGTTCGGGTCGATCTGGCGCGAGGTGGAATCCAGCGGATCGACGGCCGGGTAGATACCCAGCGAGGCGATGTCACGCGAGAGCACGACGGTTGCGTCCAAGTGACCGAAGGTGGTCGCAGGCGACGGGTCGGTCAAGTCATCGGCAGGCACATACACGGCTTGCACCGAGGTGATCGAACCGAGCTTGGTCGACGTGATCCGTTCCTGCAAGCGGCCCATTTCTTCAGCCAGCGTCGGCTGATAGCCCACGGCCGACGGCATACGACCCAGCAGTGCCGACACTTCAGTACCGGCCAGCGTGAAACGGTAGATGTTGTCGACGAAGAACAGCACGTCGCGGCCTTCGTCGCGGAAGTGCTCAGCCATCGTCAGGCCGGTCAATGCGACGCGCAAGCGGTTACCCGGCGGCTCATTCATCTGGCCGTACACGAGCGCCACTTTGTCGAGCACGTTCGAGTCTTTCATCTCGTGGTAAAAGTCGTTGCCCTCACGGGTACGCTCGCCCACGCCGGCAAACACGGAGTAACCACCGTGCGCCTTGGCGATGTTGTTGATCAATTCCATCATGTTGACGGTCTTGCCCACACCGGCGCCACCGAACAGACCCACCTTGCCGCCCTTGGCAAACGGGCAGATCAGGTCGATCACCTTGATGCCGGTTTCGAGCAGTTCGGTCGACGGCGACAGTTCTTCGAACTTCGGCGCTTTCTGGTGAATCGCACGCGTGGTGGTCTGGTCGATCGGACCTGCTTCGTCGATCGGACGGCCCAGCACGTCCATGATGCGGCCCAGGGTCGGGGTGCCGACCGGCACCAAGATCCCGGCGCCCGTATTCGTTACCTTCAACCCACGGCGCAAACCTTCCGACGAGCCCAGACAGATGGTCCGCACCACGCCGTCGCCCAGTTGTTGCTGGACTTCGAGCGTCAGTTCGGAGCTTTCCATTACGAGCGCGTCATAGATTTTCGGCATATGGTCGCGCGGAAATTCCACGTCGATCACGGCGCCGATGCACTGTACGATTTTGCCTTCCACTATCGCAGTACTCATCGCTTTTCCTTTTTCCTTTCGGATACTTAATTCGTTACCATCATGGGCGCAATCAGCGCTCAATGCGCATTGCTAAACGGGTGCCTGGCGCGTATTACGAAACAGCTGCTGCGCCACCGACGATTTCGGACAATTCCTTCGTAATCGCGGCCTGCCGGCTCTTGTTGTAGACGAGCTGCAAGTCACTGATCACTGTCTTGGCATTGTCGGATGCCGCCTTCATTGCCACCATCCGCGCCGATTGCTCGGACGCCATGTTTTCCGCCACGGCCTGATACACCAGCGCCTCGACGTAACGCATCAGCAAATCGTCAACTACCGCTTGGGCGTCTGGCTCGTAGATGTAATCCCACGAATAGCGCGGCGTTCCCGGCGCGCTTGCGTCGGCTTTGGCCGGCGCTTGCGTGTCGCTTTTTGCTGCGAACATTTCGTCGGTCAGCGGCAGCAGTTGCTCGATCACGGCTTCCTGCTTCATCGTGTTGACGAAGCGGGTATAGGCCAGGTACACCCCTTCAAGTCGGCCTTGCGCATACGCGTCGAGCTGAACCTTGACCGCACCGATCAGCCGTTCCAAATGCGGCGTATCGCCCAGTTGCACCACGTGCGACACCACTTTGGCGCCAAACCGGTTGAGGAAACCGAAGCCCTTGCTACCGATTGCGGTCGCTTCGACGGTCACGCCACGCTGCTCAAGTTCCTTGAACTTGGCCAGCACGGCACGGCTGATGTTGGTGTTCAAACCACCACACAACCCCTTGTCGGTCGTCACCATGATGATGCCGCTCGTACGCGCGTCCTTGTGATGGACCATGAACGAGTGACGATACTCGGGCGTCGACTTGCTCATGTGCGCGGCTATTTCGCGAACCTTGTCGGCGTACGGACGCGCTGCGCGCATGCGTTCCTGTGCACGGCGCATTTTCGACGCCGCGACCATTTCCATCGCCTTGGTGATCTTGCGCGTGTTTTGCACGCTCTTGATCTTGCCGCGGATTTCCTTCATTCCCGCCATTGCCTACTCCTCTAGCCGAGAGGCCCGTTGCTCCGGGCACTCTCGATGTCCGTTCGCAAAATCGGATCAGTAAGCGCCGGACTTCTTGAAGTCTTTGAGTGCCGTATGCAACGCAGCCTCATCGTCCTTCGACAAGTCCTTCTGGTCTTCGATACGATTGATCAGATCCGCATGGCTGGCCTTCAGATATTCGCGCAGGCCTTTCTCAAACGGCAGCACATCCTTGACTTCGATGTCGTCGATGTACCCGTTGTTGGCGGCGAACAGCGCAACCGACAGCTCCCACACCTGCAGCGGCTGATACTGCGGCTGCTTCAGGAGTTCGGTCACGCGACGACCACGCTCGAGCTGCTTGCGGGTCGCCTCATCCAGATCCGATGCGAACTGCGCGAACGCGGCCAGTTCACGATACTGGGCCAAGTCGGTACGAATACCGCCGGACAATTTCTTCACGACCTTGGTCTGCGCTGCACCACCGACGCGCGATACCGAAACACCGGCGTTAATAGCCGGGCGGATACCTGCGTTGAACAAGTCGGTTTCCAGGAAGATCTGGCCGTCGGTAATCGAAATCACGTTGGTCGGCACGAATGCCGTCACGTCGCCAGCTTGCGTTTCGATCACGGGCAGAGCCGTCAACGAACCGCTTTGGCCTTTGACCGCGCCCTTGGTGAATTTCTCGACGTAGTCTTCCGAGACGCGAGCCGCACGCTCGAGCAAACGCGAGTGCAGGTAGAACACGTCGCCCGGGTAAGCTTCACGGCCCGGCGGACGGCGCAGCAGCAGCGAGATCTGACGATACGCGACAGCCTGCTTGGTCAAATCGTCGTACACGATCAGCGCGTCTTCACCGCGATCGCGGAAGTATTCGCCCATCGTGCAGCCGGAGTAAGGAGCGATAAACTGCATCGCGGCCGAATCCGAAGCGGTCGCAACCACGACAATCGTGTATTCCATCGCGCCGTGCTCTTCGAGCTTGCGCACCACGTTCATGACCGACGAAGCCTTCTGGCCGATCGCGACGTAGATACACGTCAGGTTCTTGCCTTTCTGGTTGATGATCGCGTCGACTGCCACTGCGGTCTTGCCGCACTGACGGTCGCCAATGATCAATTCGCGCTGTCCGCGGCCGATCGGCACCATCGCGTCGATCGACTTCAGGCCGGTTTGCACCGGCTGGGACACCGACTTACGCCAAATCACGCCCGGAGCGATCTTTTCGATAGCGTCGGTTTCCTTCGCGTTGATCGGGCCTTTACCATCGATCGGCAAGCCGAGCGCATCGACCACACGGCCGATCAGTTCGCGGCCGACCGGCACTTCCAGAATGCGGCCCGTCGTCTTGACGGTATCGCCTTCGGAAATGTGCTCGTATTCGCCCAAAATCACGGCGCCCACGGAGTCACGCTCGAGGTTCAGTGCCAGACCATACGTGTTGCCCGGGAATTCCAGCATTTCACCCTGCATCACTTCGGACAGGCCGTGGATGCGGATGATACCGTCGGTCACGGAGATGACGGTTCCCTGATTGCGAACATCGGTGCCGGTTTCCAGACCCTGGATCCGGCTCTTGATCAGCTCGCTGATTTCAGAGGGGTTGAGTTGCATTTTCGCTCCTGATAGTCAATTCTGCTGTTGCCTGCGTATTACCTGAATCCGGCACCGCCCATCGGCCTGGCCAGCCCCTTCCTGGGGCGCAGCTTCACGCTCGAGTGGCGATGGCCCATCAGGCCGTCAGCGCCACTTGCATCCTGGCGAGCTGCGCACGCACGGAGGTATCGAGTACTTCGTCGCCAACTGTCACGCGCACGCCGCCAATCAACGACGCATCAACCGAGACAGCGGGCTTGAGTTTGCGCTTGAACCTGCGCTCCAGCCCGACGACCAGTTCATCCAGCAGCGACCCTTCCAGCGGGAAGGCACTCACGATTTCTACGTCGGCCGCGCCTTCAAGCGCATTCTTCAATGCTTCGAACTGCACCGCCACTTCCGGCAGCGCTTCGATCCGGTGGTTGGCGACGATCATGCGCACGAAGTTCTGGACCTGGGCGGGCACCGGCGCTTTCACGACGGACAGCATCAGATCGGCCACGGCGTCGCGACTCACTTTGGGACTCAACGCCAGCGACTGCACTTCGGGATGGCCCGCAACCTGCGCCAGATCCTGCACGAGATCCGACCAGGCGGCGAGGTCGCCGGTTTCGGCCACACGAAACAACGCTTCGGCGTACGGACGGGCGATGGTTGCAAGTTCGGCCATGATCAGAGCTCTGCTTTCAATTGGTTCAGCAGGCCAGCGTGTTCCTGGGCGTTAACTTCACGCTTGAGGATCTGCTCGGCGCCCTTGACCGCCAGCGCGGCAACTTCGCCACGCAGCGTTTCGCGTGCCGTTACCATTTGCTGGTCGGCTTCGGCTTTCGCCTGGGCCACGATACGTGCTGCTTCCGCTTGCGCATTGCGACGAATTTCTTCCGCGGCGTTTTGCGCCCGTTGCTCAGCATCGGCGATGCGTTGCTGACCTTCGGCACGTGCGTCTGCCAGTGCGGTGTCGACACGCTTATGAGCGTCTTCGAGTTCGGCCTTGCCTTTTTCGGCAGCGGCCAGTCCTTCGGCGATTTTATGCGCGCGCTCGTCGAGGGACTTGATCAGCGGTGGCCACACGAATTTCATCGCGAACCACGCAAGGATCAGAAACACGAACATTTGCGCAAACAATGTTGCGTTTAGATTCACGGTGTTTCCTTACTGTAGTGCATTATCGGATGCGGACGGTGTGGCCAGCGTCGATGAAAACATGCTCGACCACGCCCCTCCCCCTGCGCGAGCCCCTAGGCTCCGCTTTGTCCGACAAATCAGCCCGCGAGCTTCGACAACAGCGGGTTGGCGAACGCGAACAACATTGCAATACCCACGCCGATCAGGAATGCCGCATCGATCAGGCCAACCAGCAAGAACATCTTCGTTTGCAGCACGTTCATCAGTTCCGGCTGGCGCGCACTTGCTTCAATGTACTTGCCACCCATCATGCCGATACCGATACATGCGCCGCAAGCACCCAAACCGATAATGATGCCGATACCGATAGCGGTCGGACCCTGAACGAGGGCAGTCAGACCCTGGATGTTGGCGATCAAAGCTTGCATGATTACTCCTTTGAGAAAAGTCTTAAAAACTTAAATTTAAAAACACGAAACCAAATAAAAACTCACGCACCGGCACTCTCGCAATGCTCAGTGCTTGTCGTGCGCTTGACCCAGATAGACCAGCGTCAACATCATGAAAATGAACGCTTGCAGCAACACGATCAGAATGTGGAAGATAGCCCAAACGCTGCCCGCAATCACATGTCCGACGAAACCCAGCACCGTAAAGTCGGCGCCGAAGCCCCATATGCCGCCCAGCAGCGCGATCAGCAAAAACAGCAACTCGCCGGCATACATGTTGCCGAACAACCGCATGCCGAGCGAAACCGTCTTGGCGACATATTCAATGATGTTGAGGCCCAGGTTGGGGATCCACAGCAACGGATGCGCACCGAACGGCGCCGACACCAGCTCATGCAGCCAGCCGCCCAGGCCCTTGATCTTGATACTGTAGAAAATCATCAGCAGGAACACGCCCAGCGCGATACCGAACGTGCCGTTCAGATCGGCCGTCGGCACGATGCGGTGATGCGGAATGGCCTCGGACAGGCCAAGCCAGCCGATGACGCGCCCCGGCAAATCGACCGGGATCAAGTCGAGCGAATTCATCAGCGCAACCCAGACGAACACGGTCAACGCCAGCGGTGCGATAAACGTGCGGGTGCCATGAACCATCGATTTCGATTGGTCTTCCACCAGCTCGACCAGCATCTCGATTGCGCACTGGAAACGCTTGGGTACACCCGGGGTGGCGCGACGTGCCGCTGCCCACAAAATCGCAAGGGTTAGCAGACCCATCGCAATCGACCAGAACAGCGTGTCGTAATTGACGACGGAAAAATCGATGACGCTCGTCTGAGGTTTGTTGGAAAAGAAAGTCAGATGGTGCGTTATATACTCGGACGGATCAACCGGATGCGTTTCGACGCTAACTGTCATTTGTTCAGACACCCCAACAATAGTGAAATTCTTTAGCCTGCCGACTCTCGGCTTATCAGGCGCATGCCGCGAAAGCGGGACGCGCGCACCTACAAGCCACGCCGACAAGCCACGTGTAACAAGCCCTCATTTAACCGCCATCGCAACCCAATACGTCTTGAGCGCGACCAGATACGTCACCAACAGCGGTATCCAGCGAACGTCGTGATAGGTCCAAGCCAGTGCAATGAACAGCGCAACCGTTATCCCCGTCTTGATCGCGGCACCCCCTATCAGGGTCATCAAGGTCGGACGCTTCACGCGTTTCAGACCCAATGCGAACAAGCAACTCGGGATCCAGCAAATTGCGCCACCCAACAGTGCGGACAGCGCGACAGGTCCCTGGCGGTCGAATAACCACCACACCAGTGTCACAACCAGGGACAAAACCATTTGCGCGACCACCACTTTTAGTGGCGTAACGCGAGATGGACGACTCACATCCGGACCAAACAGCTTCTCTGCCTCAGCCCGGGTGAGCGGAACGATATTATTGTCTTGCTCGACGTCCCATTGGTCTTGGCGGTATATTGTCCGAACATCGGGGTTGCCGCGCGCGTCCTGTTCGGCGGACGGCCCAACGGGCGGCACGCCATGTACTTCACGCGTCATCGTACTTCCTTAGTCCGGCCCACGCCTTACACAAGGCTTTCGGGCCCATCAAACTGATAAATCGGAGCGATTGTAAGCGATTCTTACTGCCGATTCAAGACTTTACACCCGCAAATCGCTTCTTGGGTATGGCTGTTTTTCGGTCCCGATCGGTCATGCGCTTTGGTCGGTTTTGGTTTTTTTTACGACCCTGTAAGACGAATTCTGAGCACCTTACAAACGGCGCAAATATCGAGTCAACAGGGTCCTACGCACCCCTGCGCGGGAGCGCTCTGGCGGCCCACTTGCCGTGGCGGAAAAAGCTGTAGCATCAGCACAACGGCTTTTCAGACGTGACTAATGCAAGGGCTAGTTCAATGGGTTGACTCACGGGTTGGCTTACGGGTTGACTTACTTACCCAGGTAAAACAGCAGGCCCGCCCCCGCGCCCGTCGCGAACACAAAAAACGGCAGCGAGATCGCATGGAAAGGTCCCCAGATGCCGCGTTCGCCTGCCAGGCGGATGGCGATCAGATTCGCGAGCGAGCCGATTCCGACACCGAACCCTCCGACGCTCACCCCATACGCCAGCGCGTGCCAGTTGCGGGTGAATTCGGCCAGCAAAATGGTCGCCGGTACGTTGCTGATGCCCTGCGACAATAGCGCTGCGGCGAGATACACCCGCAGCGGCGCTCGTAGATCGACGCCCGCCAGCAAGCCAAGAATGACGGGCAACGCCGCCACGCCGCGCAGCACGATGAACATCAGTACGAAAATCAACAGCAGCAGCCAGTCGATTTTCAGTACGGCATTGCGGCGCCACAATCCATACCCCACCAACACCAAGGACCAGGCGATCAATTCATGACGCAGATCCGCCAAGACCACGAAAGCGATGAAGGCCAGGCCCGTCACGCAGATCAACGGGATATCGAGCGGTGGGTGCGCGAGCGTATGGGGAGCGGAACCACTTCCCGTGGGTAGGGCAAACTTCTTGGGGGGAAACAGAAATATCGTCAGCAGTACGAGCATCAGCATCAACACGCCGGCCAGCGGCGCCAAGGCCCAGGTGAACGCTAGAAACGAGACGCCGCTGCTTTGCCAGAGAAACAGATTTTGGGGATTGCCCAGCGGCGTGAGCACCGAACCCGCGTTGACCGCGAGCGCGATCGCAATCACCAGGCGTTTGATCGGCAGCGGTGTGAGCCTGTGCAGCGAGAGCGCGAGCGGCACCACCGCGAACAGTGCAACATCGTTGGTGAGTAGCGTCGCGAGGCCCGCGGCCAGCAACACCAGCAAGCATGCAAGACCGCGCTGCGTGTGAACTCGCTGCAGCAACCGGCGCGCCAGCCAATCGAGCGCGCCCGAAAATTCGATAGCCTTGGTCAGCATCAGCAGGCCGGCCAGTGTCACTATCGTTGGCCAGTCGACCAGGCCCATCAACGCTGGCGGCGTCTGAGGGCGCAGCACTTCCAATATGATGAACGCCAGCAGCAGGATGGCCAGCACCGGCTCGCCCGTTATCCAGCGCCTCGTCCAGAGCGCGACATGCCGCGATAGCCGCACAGGGGCAACGCGTTTGGACGGCACCGATGTCACGCGGACGGCGTCAGGCGCTTTCGGCGCGGTCGGTACGCAAGCGGTCGATGATGCCTTCCAGCGCATCGCGATTGCCAAAATCGATGGTCAGCGTACCGCGCCCTTTGCGGCCCAGCTTGATTTTGACATTGGCCGCCAGTGCGTCGGACAGCTCCTCCTCAAGACGCTCCAGGTCGCGCCCTCCGGACTTGACCGGGCGCGCCGAAGCGTCAGCTTGCGCGGATTTGAGTGCGGTCGTCACCAGCTTTTCGGTATCACGCACCGACATGCGCTTGTTCACCACCTGATGCGCCATTGTGATCTGGCTCGCGGCATCGACCGCCAGCAAGGCCCGCGCATGCCCCATGTCGAGGTCGCCGGCGAGCAGCATGGTTTGCACCGGCTGAGCCAGGTGCAGCAGCCGTAGCAGGTTGGAAACCGCGCTACGTGAGCGTCCGACCGCTTCCGCGGCTTCTTCGTGGGTAAAGTTGAATTCGTCGATCAAGCGCTGAATGCCCTGCGCTTCTTCGAGCGGATTAAGATCTTCGCGCTGAATGTTTTCAATCAGCGCCATCGCCGCTGCGGCCTGATCGGGTACATCCCTGACCAGCACCGGCACCTCGTGTAGGCCCGCCATGCGCGCCGCGCGGAAGCGCCGCTCACCGGCGATGATCTCGAACCGGTCGCCTTCGGAGTCAGTGCTTACTCTTCGCACTAGCACCGGCTGCATCAGCCCTTGCGCGCGAATACTGGCCGCCAACTCCTGCAAGGCGCCCTCGTCCATACGTGTGCGCGGCTGATATTTGCCCGGTTGCAAGCGGTCCAGCGACAACACGGTGGGCTCCCCTTCCGGGCGAGCCAAGTCCGTCACGTCCACGCTACTGCCCAGCAATGCCTCGAGACCGCGGCCCAGGCCCTTCTTTTTCACAGCTGCTTTCATTTCGATTCCCGGATTGACGAGGTCACAGCTTCTCGACGCGCGCAATCATCTCGGCGCCAAATTGGATATAGGCTTGCGCACCGCGCGAAGCCCGGTCGAACACAACGCCCGGCAACCCATAGCTGGGCGCCTCGGCAAGCCGCACATTGCGCGGGATGACGGCGTCGAACACTTTATCGCCGAAATGGTCTTTCAATTGATCCGAGACTTGTTGCTGCAAGGTAATGCGCGGGTCGAACATGACGCGCAGCAAGCCTATCACTTTCAAATCGCGGTTCAAATTAGCGTGCACTTGCTTGATCGTATTGACCAGGTCGGAGAGCCCTTCGAGCGCGAAATATTCGCACTGCATCGGGATAATTACGCCGTGGGCGGCGCATAAGCCGTTCAGCGTCAACAAGGACAAGGCCGGTGGGCAATCGATCAGGATGAAATCATATTCGGCTGTGATATCGACCAGCGCGCGTTTGAGTTGACGCTCGCGCTGCTCGATACCGACCAGCTCGACCTCGGCGCCAGCCAGCTCGCGGTTGGCCGGTACGACGTCGTAGCCGGCGCCTTCGGCGCGCACCCGCGCTTCCGAGATTTTCGCCAGCCCGAGCAGCACCTGGTAAATCGTCGTTTCGCAGGCCGCCTTGTCTATGCCGCTACCCATCGTCGCGTTGCCCTGCGGGTCCAGATCGATCAATAAAACTCGCTGCTGCTGCCCCGCCAGGCTCGCCGCCAAATTTACCGTGGTGGTGGTCTTACCGACTCCGCCCTTCTGGTTGGCGACGCAAAAAATTCGGGTCATTGATATGTTTTCCTTATCCGGGCGGTGGCTTTGAACTATTGATCGCATCCAGCAAACGCGATTCAGGGTTGTATCGTTTTTATCAATTGGGACGTGTCAAAGCCCATGGCTGCGACACGCGAGAGCAAGGCATCATACGTGGCGACTTCCATGATCGGTGTGCGCGACAAGATCCACAAATATTTGCGGTCGGGCTCGCTCACTACGGCATAGCGATAGTCGGGGTCGAGCACCACCACCCAGTACCGTCCCCACACGAAGGGCACCCAACTCAACCACGCGGGGGCGAAGCGCACCTGCAGCTTGGCTGTAGCAGCCGGATCGGCACGGTCGGGACGAGCCACACCCGACGCATGGTCTATGGTGCCGTCGGCTTTGCGACAGGAGTTGACCACACTTATCGCGCCATTGGACAGGGGTTCATACTGCGCAGTCACACTGCCCATGCAGTCGCGTTGAAACGAATTTGGCAGGCGCGCAATCTCGAACCATTTGCCTTCGTAGCGCGTAATGTCCAGCGCCGGCACCGGCTGCAACGGTGCCGGGGTAAGCGCCGACGCCGCTGTGCTGGCCATGCCTATCGTCAATGCAATTACAGTCAGCGCGTTTTTCATCATGCCCTTATCGTCATTTCAACCAGATGCCGCTCTGCGCCCAGAAACGGCACATCCAGACGTACCAATTGCTCGACCCTCACGTCTTCGGGAAGCCGCTCGATTTCCGCGTCGGGTCGCACGCCTTTCATGCCCCACATCGCTCCGCGTGGCGCAACAAGGTGTCTGGCGACAGTAACGAAATCGACCAATTCAGCAAATGCACGTGAAACGATGACGTCGAAAGGCGCAACCACTTCTGTTCCCGGTCGCAACGTCTCTACCCTTCCTGTGACCACGGTGATATTGGCGAGTCGCAGCAAGCCTTTTGCTTGGGTCAAAAACGCGGTTTTCTTGTGGACGATGTCATTTAGGGTGATGCGCCAGTCTGGCATCGCGATTGCCATGACGATACCCGGCAGGCCACCGCCCGTGCCCACGTCGAGCGCCGACGAGGGGCCCCGCGGCGCCAGATGCGGCACAATGGCCAACGAATCGAGCACATGCTGGATCAGCATCTGCCGCGGATCGCGGATCGCCGTAAGGTTGTAGACGGCATTCCACTTCGAGAGCAATTCGAGATAATCCAGCAGTTGAGCTTGCTGGGCTTCGTCGACTGAGATACCAATAGACTGGACGCCTTCAGCCAACATGCCCGCCAGTTGGTTGCGTGTTGGAGCCCCCCCGGGAGCCCCTCCGCGCGAATTTGTCGATCGAGCCATGGAACCCGCGTCGTAACTCGTCATTGACTGAGAACCTGCGGAAGACCGAGCCCGTCGTCGCTCTCGTTAGTCTCGGCACCGCCATCGCGCGACGAGCGACCCAGACGCCTTTTCAGATGAACCATGAGCAGCGAAATGGCGGCCGGCGTCATGCCGGAAATCCGAGAAGCCTGCCCAATCGTTTCCGGTTTCACCGCTGTCAATTTTTGGCGAGCCTCAAATGACAAGCCGCGTACCTCGGCGTAGTCGAGGTTCTCCGGAAGACGCATATTTTCGTTCGCTCCGTGGCGCTCGATTTCGTCAGCTTGTCGCTCGATATAGCCTTGATATTTGATACTGATTTCAATCTGCTCTTCGATCTGCTGGTGGAGAACCGGATCGCTATCGTCCAGTGGAGGCTGCGGCAAAAATGCGCCCTGTTGCAATGCCATCAATGCCGAATAAGTCACTTCGGGACGACGCAACAAATCGGCGAGACTGTATTCGTGCTCGATGGCCTTCCCGAGCAGGCGCACGGCCTCGTCTGCTGGTAGTGACTTAGGATTGACCCAGCTCAACTTCAATCGCTCTGTTTCACGTGAAACAGCATCGCGTTTGCGCGAAAATATATCCCAACGATGGTCATCCACCACCCCGAGTTCGCGGCCAATCTCGGTCAAACGCATGTCCGCATTGTCCTCACGAAGACTGAGACGATACTCCGCGCGGCTGGTAAACATTCGATACGGTTCCGATACGCCTTTTGTCACAAGATCGTCGACCAAAACGCCTAAATACGCCTGATCTCGGCGTGGGCTCCATGCTTCCAACCCTCGCACCAATCGCCCAGCGTTGATACCCGCCAGCAAGCCTTGTGCAGCAGCTTCTTCGTAACCTGTCGTGCCGTTGATTTGGCCTGCAAAGAATAGCCCAGCGATGACCTTGGTCTCCAAGGAGGCCTTTAGTCCGCGAGGATCAAAATAGTCGTATTCGATCGCGTAGCCCGGCCGCAAAATGTGCGCCTGCTCCAGTCCACGCATCGAGCGCACTAGCGCTAGTTGAACATCAAACGGTAAGCTGGTCGATATACCGTTCGGATAGTATTCATTCGTCGTCAGACCCTCGGGCTCCAGAAAAATCTGGTGCGAGTTCTTGCTGGCAAAACGGTGAATTTTGTCTTCGATCGACGGGCAATAGCGTGGGCCGACCCCTTCGATCACGCCCGTGTACATCGGTGAGCGATCGAGGCCACCACGAATAATGTCGTGAGTGTGCTCGTTCGTGTGCGTGACCCAGCAAGGGACCTGCTTCGGGTGCTGCTCGCTACGGCCAAGAAATGAGAACACGGGGACCGGATCCCGATCCCCGGCCTGCTCTTCAAGTACCGAAAAATCGATGCTTCGACCATCGATGCGCGGCGGCGTACCGGTTTTCAGACGGCCCTGCGGCAGCTTCAATTCCTTTAGCCGGGCCGACAATGACACCGCAGCTGGATCACCTGCGCGGCCGCCGGTGTAGTTATTCAAGCCCACGTGAATCTTGCCATCCAGAAATGTCCCGGCCGTCAATACGACCGCGCCGGCGCGAAAACGGATGCCAACCTGCGTGACTGCGCCGACAACGCGGTCGCCCTCGACCATCAGGTCGTCGACTGATTGCTGGAACAACCACAAGTTAGGCTGATTTTCGAGCCGATGGCGAATTGCCTGCTTATACAAAAGACGATCGGCCTGAGCGCGCGTGGCGCGTACCGCGGGGCCTTTGGAGGAATTGAGAATCCGGAACTGGATGCCGCCTTCGTCCGTCGCAGCCGCCATTGCGCCGCCGAGTGCGTCGACTTCCTTGACCAAATGGCCCTTGCCAATCCCGCCGATCGACGGATTGCAGCTCATCTGGCCTAATGTTTCGATATTGTGGGTAAGTAACAGCGTTTTGCAGCCCATACGGGCCGCGGCAAGCGCCGCTTCGGTGCCAGCGTGGCCGCCGCCGACAACGATCACGTCGAATTCTGTGGGATAAAGCATCGCTATTTCGCGCGTCGTGCCGAGTGGCTGGGGCGCGAATCTCCGGTAAACATATGGCCGAATTATAACGGCTATCGGTAGACGCCAGCCGTAACTTGATCGAAACGCATCGGGAGAGGTCGTGTTTCACGTGAAACACGACTCGATAAACGAGCCTGAGTGGCTTATTTAGGGGACGGGAACGGGTTTTTTCGCCAATCCCAGATAGGTATCGATGACCCTGGGGTTATGGGCGAGTTCATGAGCGGGGCCTTCAAGCGCCAGCTCACCGGTCTCCAGTACGTAGCCGTAGTCGGCCACCTGAAGCGCGGCCCGCGCGTTCTGCTCGATCAACAAGGTCGCCACCCCCGTCTCGCGCAGCTTCGCGATGATGTGCATGATCTCCTTCACGATCAACGG
>NZ_LMUX01000013.1 GCF_009765705.1 Burkholderia sp. L27(2015)
CGTCGTGCTGGCCTATTGGCTTTATCCGGATGCCTATGGCGCCATGCTGGCTGCGCGTCACGCAGGGCTGCCGCTGGTCGCCGGTGCACGCGGTTCGGATATCCGCGTGCGGGACGCGATCAGCCGACGCCTGACCGGCAAGATCGTGCGCCGTGCAAGCCGCCTGTTGATGGTCAGTGAGGATCTGGGAAGACTCGCCGTGCAGGACTATGGCGCCGATGCCACCCGTATATGCGTGATTCCCAACGGATGTGATGCGGCAACCTTTCACCTCGGCGATCGCGCGGCTGCACGCCACAGCCTTGGCGTGCCGCTGGATGCCGAACTGGTTCTGTATGCCGGCAGAC
>NZ_LMUX01000014.1 GCF_009765705.1 Burkholderia sp. L27(2015)
CCGATTCTGATGACCTCGATTGCGTTCATCATGGGTGTGGTGCCGCTGGTGCTGTCGTCGGGCGCAGGTTCGGAAATGCGTCACGCGATGGGTATCGCCGTGTTCTTCGGGATGTTGGGCGTGACCTCGTTCGGGCTGATGCTGACCCCGGTGTTCTACGTGTTGCTGCGCAAATTGTCCGGTAGCAAACAGATGCTCGACAAACACGGTCACAACCCGCATGTGCATGGCATCGACGAAACGGCGCTCTGAGGGCAACGACATGAATAACTTATTAAAACGCTCAATGCTATTTCCTGCGCTCCAGGTCTTGGGGACATTCAGGACGCCCGCAGCACTGCCTGTACTTTCGGGACGTTCGGCGCTGCTGGCCTCGTTGCTGGTAGTGGCGGGTTGTTCGCTGGCGCCGGCTTATAAAATCCCTGTGGCCGCCAACCCGCCCGCTTTCAAGGAAGCCGCCGTGCTGACCCCGCAGGAAGCGGGTAGCTGGAAGCAGGCTCAACCTGCTGAAGATATTGCACGCGGCGAGTGGTGGAAGGTGTTCGGCGACGCGCAGTTGAACGACTACGAAACGCAAGCACTCGCAGCGAACCAGAATCTGGCGGCGGCTGCGGCGCGTTTGAAAGAGTCCCGTGCGATTCAACAAACCGCGAAGGCCGCGCTTTACCCGACCCTGGGCACCGGGTTCGGCCCGGCGCGTCAGCAACTATCACCGGGCTCGTTCGACGTATTCAACGGCGTGGGCACCGCGCCGCAGACTGTCTGGACCGCACAGGTCAATAGTTCATATGAGGTCGATCTGTTTGGACGCGTAGCGTCGACCGTGAATGCAGCCAAGGCCGACACGCAGCAAAGCGAAGCGCTGTTTCGTTCGGTGCAGCTCGCCTTGCAAGCTGACGTCGCGCAGAACTACTTCACGCTGCGGCAACTCGATGCGGAGCTAGACGTGTTCAATCGCACGGTCGAGCT
>NZ_LMUX01000015.1:0-46269 GCF_009765705.1 Burkholderia sp. L27(2015)
ACCGTGAAGCAAGGGCTAGCCATGGGTCGGCCGTCGGAGATCAGCGTGCGGTTCGCGAATCCCGCAGACGGCCCGCATGCCGGCTGTTGGCTCAGCGGCGCTGTAGAACTTGCTGGCGAAGCGGACCACTAGGCTGATCAGGGCAGCGACCGCCGGCTGGGTGCAACACAATGAAGTCCCGCTCAATCAGGTGGATAAAGGCACCGGATTAACGGCCGGGTTCCATAGAATTTGCTGTAATCTTTCGGTCGATGAGCGTGTCGATCGGACCGCCGGATTACACAACGCATATGGACACAGGACCTCTCGCCGACGCTTTCCCTGAATCGCCCGCCGCCGCGCCGTCTATGGTGTCTGCGGCGGCGCAGTTGCAGCAGGCGCTGGCGCTGCATCAACAGGGGCGTTTAAGCGAGGCCGAAGCCGGTTATCAAATTGTGCTTCAGCAGCAACCGGAGCATTTCGACGCATTGCATCTCCTGGGCGTGATCGCGCTGCAGAACGGCCAGACCTTGCGCGCCATCGACCTGATTACGCAGGCACTGGCGCACGAGCGATCGAACGCCTACGCCTACTCGAATCTCGCAAGCGCTTATCAGAAGCTGGGGCGATACCCCGAGGCCATCGTGCGCTTCGAGCGTGCGCTGGCGTTGCGGCCTGACTTCGTCGAAGCGCTCTCGAATCTTGGCAACACGCTGCGGGATGCTGGGCGCCGTGAAGAAGCGCTGGCCAGTTACAACCGCGCGCTAGCGCTCAAGCCGGATCGCCCTGATGTACTGGCCAATCGCGGTAATGTGCTGCGTGAGCTGCGCCGGTTTGACGAGGCGCTCGACGATTTCGACCGTGGCCTCGCGCTCGATGCGCGGTCTGCGGTGCTTCTGTTCAATCGTGCCAATGTGCTCTTCGACCTGGGCCGCCTCGACGGTGCGTTGGTGGACTACGACGCGGCGTTGGCCATCGCCCCCGATTACTGCCAGGCGATCTCCCATCGCAGCAGCACGTTGCGTGCTTTGAGGCGCTACGACGAAGCGCTCGCGGCGATCAACCAGGCGCTGCTGTTACAGCCCGATTCGGCCGAGATCCTGACCAACCGTGGCGACACGCTGGGCGAGCTCGCTCGGTATGCGCAAGCGTTGAGCGATTACGATCGCGCGCTTGCGCTCAAACCGGCCTATCCCGAAGCGTGGTGCAACCGCGGCAATGTGCTGCGCGCGTTGAGGCGCTATGACGAAGCGCTGGCCAGCTATATCGCCGCGCTCGACATCGATCCCGAGCATGCGGTGGCGCATATGAACGAGGGCCTGTGTCGCTTGTTGGTCGGCGACATGGCAGTGGGCTGGGAAAAGTATGAATGGCGTTTCAAGACGCCGGATATGCTGCCGCATGTTCGCCGTTTCGAGCAATCCTTGGGGCAGCCCACGCGTCAGCCTCCGACTCAGCTCCAAAGTAAGCCTCTATGGCACGGACAGCTCCCGTTGTCGGGCAAGCGCATCTTGCTCTACGCCGAACAAGGCTTCGGCGACACCATCCAGTTTTGTCGCTATGCGCAGCTTGTGGCCGAGCGTGGTGCCCATGTGATCCTCGAAGTGCAGCCGGCGCTAAAGTCACTGATCCTGCAATCGACGGATATAGCCGATATCGCGCAAGTATTTGCCCAGGGCGAGGCCTTGCCGGAGTTCGATTATCAATGCCCGTTGCTAAGCCTGCCATTGGCTTGCGCGACCACGCTCGAAAACATCCCGGCCCCAGCTTCATACCTGCACGCCGAGGACGCCAGGATTCGACGCTGGGAAACGCGCTTGGGCAAGAAGCCCGCTCACGCGAGGGTCGGCTTGGCGTGGAGTGGTAACCCCGAACACAGCAACGATCGTAATCGCTCGTTGCCATTGACGGCGTTGGCTTCGCTGCTGGACATCCCCATGCAGTACGTGAGCGTGCAGAAGCTGCTACGCGACGAGGCGACGCAAGCGCCATGGCTTGCGCAGCACGGCGTCGCACATTTCGGCGACCGATTGCAGAATTTTGCCGATACCGCGGCCTTGCTTTCCTGCATGGACCTGGTGATCACGGTCGATACCGCGGTCGCGCACTTGGCCGGTGCGTTGGGCCGGCCGGTATGGGTTTTGTTGCCCTACGGCCCGGATTGGCGTTGGTTGACCGAGCGCGACGATAGCCCTTGGTATCCGTCGATGCGCTTATTCAGGCAGACCGCGCTCGGCGATTGGGATGGCGTGATCGAACGCGTCAGGCAGCATCTGCAGATTCGATAGCTACCTTTTGCCTACTAAGCATCACCGTAAGCACCGCCGAAATCGCTAACGTCGCACCCACCACATACAAGCCGCCCGCATAGCTCCCCGTCTTATCCTTGATCCAACCAATCGCGAACGGACCGACGAACCCGCCGACATTCCCGATCGCATTGATCATCGCGATACCCGCAGCAGCCCCGGCGCCCGACAGAAACATCGTAGGCATCGCCCAAAGCGGCGCCTTGGCCGCACTGATCCCCAGATTGACGACAGTCAGCGCCACGATCACCCACAGCGCCGTCTGAGCCTGACCCGCGAGCACAAAGCCCAGACACGCGAGTACGCAAGGAATGACGACGTGCCAGGTACGCTCTTCCTTGCGATCGGAATGACGCGCCCAGACGATCATGCCCACGACGGCGATCACACTTGGGATGGCATTAAGCAGCCCGGTTTGCCAGGAGGTAAAGCCGAACTGACGAATGATTTGCGGTGCCCACAGACCGAGCGTATAAAGCCCCGCCGACGTACCGAAGTAAATCAACGCGAGCACCAGTACCCGAGGATCGCGCAGCGCTCGCCACGCTCCCGAGGAATGGCCCGCGTGCGACTTGTTAGCCTGCGCTTCCGCTTGCAAGGTTGCCTCCAACCATACACGCTCATCCGGTTGCAACCATTGCGCCTGAGCCGGTGCATCGGTCATGTACTTCAGCACCACAAAGCCCAGAATGATCGCCGGCACAGCCTCGATGATGTAGAGCAGTTGCCAGTCAGCAAGCCCCGCAATCGAGGGCATCTGCATGATCGCGCCCGATATGGGCGAGCCGATCGCAGTCGAGATGGGCGCTGCCGCCATGAACCAGGCGGCGGCCACTGCGCGCTGCCGCGCAGGAAACCAAAGGCTCAAATAAAGAATGATGCCGGGGAAAAAACCGGCTTCCGCAACCCCGAGCAGAAAACGCAGAACGTAAAAGCTGTTGGGGCCGATGACAAATGCCGACGCCGCCGAGACGATGCCCCACGTCACCATCACCCGCGCAATCCAGAGCCGAGCCCCCACACGATGGAGGATCAAGTTGGAGGGAACCTCGAACAGAAAATAGCCGAGAAAGAAGATCCCTCCACCAAAACCGAACGCCGTCGGCGATAAACCGATCGCCTTGTTCATCGTCAACGCGGCGAATCCCACATTGACGCGATCGAGGAAGCTGACGAAATACAGCAGCATGACGAACGGGAGGATGCGCAGCATGATCTTGCGCGAAACGCGTGCTTCGATATCGGTAGTCATTTGTCTCCTTCTGGGAGGTTGAGCATTGCTCTATTGGCGGCTTCAACCGGGTGCTTCAAACCGACGCTTCGGTCGGATGCTTCAGTGGGATGCTTTAGCCAGCCATGGCTTCCGCCTTGGCAAGATGCGCACACATGGCCGCCGTCACTTGGGCGGTGGTCGCTTTGCCGCCGAGATCTCGCGTATGCAGCGATACATCGGCCGTCACGGCTTCCACGGCCTGCATCACTTGCTTGGCAGCGGCAAATTCGCCCAGATGTTCGAGCAGCATCACGACCGACCAGAATGTGCCGACCGGGTTGGCCAGTCCTTTACCCATGATGTCGAAGGCTGAGCCGTGGATAGGCTCGAACATGGACGGATAGCGGCGCTCCGGGTCGATGTTGCCGGTCGGTGCGATGCCCAGGCTGCCTGCCAAGGCCGCAGCCAAATCGCTGAGGATGTCGGCATGCAAATTCGTGGCGACGATCGTGTCCAGCGACGCGGGGCGGTTGACCATCCGTGCCGTCGCGGCGTCGACCAGTTCCTTGTCCCATTTGACGTCCGGAAACTCCTTCGCGATCTGGTTGGCGATTTCGTCCCACATCACCATCGCGTGGCGCTGTGCATTGCTTTTGGTGACCACCGTCAATAGCTTGCGCGGACGGGACTGTGCAAGACGGAACGCAAAGCGCAGGATGCGCTCGACGCCCGCGCGCGTGAGGATCGTCACATCGGTCGCTACTTCGATCGGATGGCCTTGATGGACGCGGCCGCCGATACCGGAATATTCGCCTTCCGAGTTTTCGCGCACGATCACCCAGTTCAAATCTTCAGCGGTGCAGCGTTTGAGCGGCGCATCGATGCCGGGCAGGATGCGGGTCGGACGCACGTTCGCGTACTGGTCGAGACCTTGGCAGATCTTCAAGCGCAGACCCCAGAGCGTGATGTGATCGGGAATATCCGGATCGCCGGCCGAGCCGAACAAAATCGCGTCCTTGTCGCGCAAGGCATCCAGGCCGTCCGCCGGCATCATCACGCCGTGCTTGCGGTAGTAGTCGCCGCCCCAGTCGAAATCCTCGAACTCGAATTTGAAAGAAGCGCTTGCCTTAGCCAGTGCTTCCAGAACCTGCTGCCCCGCAGGCACGACTTCCTTGCCGATACCGTCGCCAGGAATGGTCGCGATGCGATATGTCTTCATGGTGTTTCCAGCCTTAATGTGGGTTGATCAATCGCATGACTTTACCGGTGTTTAGAACGATAAGATCGGTGCTAAACTAAAAGCATCTTTAACTTGAATTCATAAATCGGAGCAAGGTCAGGCAGATGCGGGAGACGATACATCCGTTGGATTTGGGGTTTTTTTCGACGCTGGCTGGCTGCGATAGCCTGAGCTCGGCCGCCCGCGAGCTGGGGATTACGGCCGCGGCGGTGAGCAAGCATCTGGCACTGATGGAAACGCGCGTTGGCGTCTCGCTCGTCAATCGGACCACGCGGCGCATGAGTCTCACACCGGAAGGCGAGCTATATCTCGCGCACGCGCGACGCATCCTCGACGACATCGACGATCTGGCCCAATTGCTGGGCAGTTCGCAAGAGCAGCCGAAAGGTCTGCTCAGAGTCAATTCGACGCTGGGTTTTGGACGCAGTCACGTGGCGCCCGCCATTTCCCGTTTCGTCGCTCAATATCCGCAGGTCACGCTGCAACTGCAGTTGTCGGCGAGCCCACCGCCGCTTAGCGACGATACCTTCGATGTTTGCATCCGCTTTGGTGAGCCGCCCGATACGCGGATCATTGCCCGCCGCATTGCGCTTAACCGGCGGCTGCTATGCGCCTCGCCCGCGTACCTCGAGACGCATGGCACACCGGCGACGCCGCACGACCTGACGAAGCACAACTGCATCGGCATACGCCAAGGCGATGAAGCCTACGGGGTGTGGCGCTTGTCGAGTGGGCGGGGCAGCACGCGCCGCACCGATACCGTTAAGATTCGAGGCAACCTGACGACCAACGACGGGGAGATCGCGGTGAAGTGGGCGCTGGACGGCCATGGGATACTGATGCGCGCCGAGTGGGATATCCGGCATTATCTGGACAGCGGCGATCTGGTTTGCATATTGCCTGACTACGAAACGCCGAACGCGGACATTTTCGCGGTGTATTCGCAGCGGCACCAGCTATCGACGCGTATCCGCGCGTTCGTCGATTTTATTGCTGTCTCACTGAAAGATCCGCACTAACTAAAAATAAAGGAGACCCATGATAGCGACCCCCTTGACGCGGCGCCTCACCCGCGCATTCCTTTGCGCAACGATACTCACCACCGGCATGAACGTGACGCTTGCCTACGCGGACGACTATCCATCGCGTCCGATCCGGCTGGTCGTCGCGCAGGCGCCCGGGTCGGGCGTCGATCTGGTGGCACGCAAGGTCGCGCAGAAAATGACCGAGGGCTTGGGCACCTCGGTCTATGTCGAGAACCGCCCCGGTGCGAATGGCATCATCGGCACCGACTACGTCGCGAAAGCCAAGCCCGACGGCTACACGATATTGGCCGTGGTGCCGAGCACGATGTCGGTCAACCAGTTCATGTATGACCACATACCGTACGACCCGCTCAAGGATTTCACCGCGGTCGCGCAAACGCACATCATCTTGTTTGGTCTGGTGGTCAATGCGGCCTCGCCGGTAAAGACCGTGGCGGACTTGATCAAGCTCGCCAAGACCAAGCCCGGTGGCCTCAATTACAGCTCTGGTGGCGTCGGTAACTTGAACCAGCTCGGCGCGGAGTTATTTTCCGCAAAGGCGCATATCAAGATGCAGCAAGTGCCGAACCGAGGCGAAGCCCCGGCGATCATCGACTTGGTATCGGGTCAAACCGACCTGATGTTTTCGACCTTGCCCACTGCGGCGCCGCTGATCGCTTCAGGTCAATTGCGTTTGATCGCCACGCTGGGCACGCGCCGCGCCACTAGCTACCCGGATGTGCCGACGTTTGTCGAGCTGGGATACCCGAGCGTGGTGGTCGAAGGCTGGGAAGGGCTGGTGGTGCCAAAAAATACGCCGCCTGCGATCGTGATGAAATTACAGCAAGAGGTCATCAAGGACCTGAAGGACCCGGACTTGCGCAAGACCATCGCCGAGCTGGGCGGCGAGCCGGTCGGCAGCGGTTCGCAAGCGTTTGCCCAGGTCATGCAGGACGATGCGAAGAAGTGGCAGGGCGTTATACAAGGGGCGGGCCTGAAAGCCCAGTAGAGCATCAAGTCCGCGTGCACAGCGCCGTCAGTTCATGAATATCGGCCAGCGTCTCCAATCGACGCACGGTCTCGATGATCGCCGTCGCTTTTGCCGCAGGCCAACGGGCGGCTTCGGCACAACCGCGAAACTTCTCGGCCACTTCCTCGTAGTTCATCGGATTGGCTGGGCTGCCCTTGCCGAAATCGGCGCGTCCTGAAATCGTGCGGCCATCTTTCATATGGATGTCGATGATGGTTGTCATCTTGTCATAGCCCGCAGCCTCGGCTTCCGGATGCACATGGAAATTGACGCGTTCGAGCATCGCCTGTACATCGGGACGCTGCACCACCGCGTCCGTGTATTGCAGCAGGCCGGCCTTGCCATCCAAAAGCAGGATCGCCATGCTGAATTCCATGCTGAATTTGGCCTGGAGTTCGTTCTGCGGGCGGCGGTGGATCAGCGTGTTCGGCATGTTGTGGTTCGTACCCACATCCACTCTCTCGACGGCGTCCGCAGTCAGACCATGCTCGGCGATGAGTTCCAGCATCTTCGTCATGCCGGGGTGCGTCAAAGAACCCGACGGATGCGGTTTGATCGACACACCGGGAAACGCAATGGTCCACGGGTTGCCGAGCCGTCCGACAATCGCGTCTGGGCTGTAGCCGCCGCCCGCAGCATGGAAGAAGCCGCGCGGCGCTTCCAGGATTTTGTCGGTTGCCGTCCATCCCATCGCGGCCAATTCCGCTGCGACTACACCGCTCTCAGACGCGCGACCCGCATGGAACGGCTTGGTCATCGTGCCGAAATTTTCACGCAGCCCGGCGGATTGGCTGCCCGCGATGGACAGCGCGCACAGCGTTTGGTCGAGGTCGAGGCCGTCGAGCTTGGCCGCAGCGGCGGCAGCGGCGAAGGTGCCGCAGGTGGCCGTCGCATGAAAGCCATCCTGATAGTGGCGCGGTGCGATCGCTTCGGCAATCTTGCACTCGACCTCGACGCCGAGGTGGTACGCGAGCATCAACGCCGCGCCGGAACTGCCGGTCTCTTCCGCCTTTGCCAGCGCGGCCGGCAATGCAGGGGCGGTCGGATGGGTCAACAGCCCATACACGCGATCCTTGGCCACCGCGAGTTGCGTGTCGTCGAAATCGTCGGCGTGTATGGCGACACCGTTGACGAAAGCGGCGAAGCGAGCCGGCACATGGAGGGCCGTGCCGATGACCGTGGCGGGCCCGCTACTGAGCCCGCTAGTGAGGCCCAGTTTATGCAAATAGGCGTGAGCGATTTCGCCGCTTTCGGCAATCGAGCCGGCCAGCGCGAGTCCGATCCCATCGAGGATGGACTTCTTGCCCAGTTCGATCACTTCCTCGGATAAATCTGCGTAGCGTGTGTCCACGATAAATCGCGCAACATCGCGGGTCAAATTGGGCGTCTTTGGAAACGCCGTTGCTTTCGTCTGGTCGCTCATCATGGTTCCTTCAAGTGAGAGTTAGGCCCGCGCACGAGTGCGGGCACTACATACGTTTTCAGGGCTGCATACAGGTCGAACAGCGGCCAATCGAAAGCAGGTCGGTCGAATCTCAGTCTTGCAAACCGCGCACATTTCGATATGAGCACTGCGTTGAATCGACGAAGCGAATGCGAAATTCGACGGGTCTATCCTTGAACGTGTAAGCCGTGCGCTCGATCCTCAAAATGGGCGCACCAGGTTGCACCCCCAGCATCTCCGCCACATCGGCTTCGGCCAGCGTCGCGCTCAGGTTCTCGGCGACCCGCACTACAGAAATCCCGTAACGCTCCTGATAAAAACCATAAATCGATCCGCGTCGCGCACTGAAACTTTCGGCGTCGAGACCCGGGAATAGATCGAGTGGGAACCACAACCGGTCGAGCATGATGGGAACGTCGCCGCGCAGCCGCAAGTTCTCGACTCGCGCGAGCCGCGCGCCGCGTTCCAACTCCAGGGTTGTCGCCAAGGCCTGCGTGGCGCGCTCTTTGCCGAAGCGCAGCAGGCGCGCACTCACCGCAAGCGTTTCGCCTTGCGTATCGGTAAAGCTGAAGTACAGATCGAACGCATGTTGGTCGGTGAATTTGGCGACGATCGTACCGCGCCCGGCTCGGCGTATGAGCAGCCGTTCCGCGACCAGTTCTTCCACCGCGCGCCGGATGGTGCCGATACCGACGCCGAATTCCTGCGCCAGTTGCGGCTCGGTCGGAATCTTATTGCCGGCGGCCCAACTACCGGTGCGTAGTCGTTCCATGATGCCCGTGCGGACAATTTCGTAAAGGGGTTGGTCTCCCGTAGGGGCTGGCATCGTGTCGGAGCAAAAAGTAATGATTAAAGGCACGTCCGGCCGGCTCGAAACCGGGCCCGCAACGCGCTTTTTTAATATCGAACCTGCATGATTCATATCAGGTTCGCCGAATTCCAGAAGGATACAGGATCATCATCAGGGCTCGACAGGTTGCGGCCGCTATGCAGCAGGCAAGGCGGGCAGTGTCATAACCGCGGTCATTGCCGCAGCGGTTGTCATGCAGTTGCCACGGGGTTGCCAAATCCGCATCAGGGTCACGATAGGGAACATACTACCATTCGAATCATTCGAATGATTCGCTTGACGTGAGAAAAAAGTGATTCTAAGATTCTTCTCGTTGCGCCACGGTTGACGCAAAAATTCCCCGGAGATCATTCATGCCTAATTTCATCAAACATATCGCTTTCAAAGTAGAGAACGTCGACACGGAACGCGCGTTCTACGAGAACGTCTTTGGTTACAAGCACGTCAATACGGTGCGCCGCAAGGGCAAAACCGGCGATCATATTTCGCATCACATGACCGACGGCTACATGGACTTGACGCTGATTCACTACGAAGCAACCAATGCCGATGAAGCAGATTTCGCAGGCCCGGCGCCTTGCATTCACCACATCGGCATGGAAGTTGAAGACCTCGACGCGTTCATCGCTTTGATCAAGAAAAACGGCGGCGAAATCTTGACGGCCCCTGGCCACTTGCCGGTGAAATTCCGCTCGCCGAACGGCCCGGTCGCGGAAGTCGTACCGATGGAACGCTGGGAAGCAAAAACGCTGGCAGCCGGCGTGCATGGCGAAGTACTCGAATAACGCGCGATAAGCTAAAAACAAAAAAATACAGCAGCTTATTCAAACGTGACGGCGACCGCCGTCACGTGCGCGTGAAGGAGACACCATGCAACCGAAGCGCACGCGGACCTTCTCCGCGGCGACTGGCGTACTGATTGTGCTGTGCGTCATGTCGTTTCTGATGTATGTCGATCGAACCAATATCTCGACGGCCGCTCTCGCCATTAGCAAAGATCTGCACCTGAACAACTCACAGCTCGGTCTGGTCTTTTCCGCATTCGCGGTCACGTATGCAGTCGCCATGATTCCGGGCGGTTTTATCGCCGACAGGCTCGGCTCGCGCAAGATGCTCGCCATCTGCGGTGTGCTCTGGGGTGCCGGCACGCTGCTCACAGGTTTTGCGACCGGCTTGGTCTCGTTGTTGCTGGCGCGTTTTGTCGTGGGCTTGGGCGAAAGCCCGATCGTGCCTGCTTCGGCCCGCGCACTGACCACCTGGATGGAGCCCGAACGGCGCGGTTTCTCGCAAGGCATCACGCACGCTTGCGCACGCCTGGGCAATGCCTCCACGCCTATCCTGATCGCGGGCTTGATCGCCGCTTATTCCTGGCACATCGCGTTTGTCGTCCTGGGCATCGCAAGCCTGGCGTGGGTGGGGCTGTGGCTCTGGTATTACCGTGACGATCCGCTGGACCACCCTGGCATCACACCCGCAGACATCGCACGCCTGCCAACCGCGGTCAGCAAGACACGCGTGCCGATGCGCTGGCGGCCGCTTTTGCGCACATTGTGGCCGGCCACGGTGGCGAGTTTTTGCCATGGCTGGACCTTGTGGTTTTTCCTGAATTGGATGCCGTCGTTTTTCGCACAGTCGTACCACCTGAACATCAAGCACTCGGCGATTTTCAGTTCCGGCGTGTTTATGAGCGGCGTGGTGGGCACCACATTAGGCGGCTGGTTCAGCGATTTTCTCTTCAGGAAAACGGGAGATATTCGCCGCGCGCGTCAGATCGTGATTACGTTCGGATTCTTGAGCCCAATCCTATTTTTCGTCCCGATGTTCCTGCACCCGACGGTGACACTTGCCGCGGTGTGCCTGGGCGCCGCGCTATTTCTCTCGGAGCTCGTCACCGCGCCGTTGTGGGCCGTGTCGATGGATCTCGCGCCTAACCATGCCGCGACGTCGAGCAGCATCATGAACACCGGTTTGGGTATCGCCGCCTCGGTGTCGCCGCCGCTGGTGGGCTGGCTGGTCGATCGTACCGATTCATGGCAGCCGGTGTTCGCGCTGTCTATCCTGTTCCTGCTGCTCGGGCCGATTGCCACGCGCTGGATCCGGCCGGACCGTCCGTATCTGGGCGAGCCCGTGACGGGGCCAGAAGCGACATCGACGTCGACGACGGTGACGGCATCTGCATCTGCGCGGGCTGCCCGGCTCGACGCATCGCTGCAGACCGGCAAGGGCTGATCGGCTGACCGCCCCTGTCGATCTGCCTCAGGCCGGTCGGATTTGATCCTGGACGCGTCGCCGCGGGGCGGCGCGTTTCTTTATTTGTGCTTTCGTTTGCATTCTCGCTTGTACCTTCGCTTGTACCTTCATTTGCGCCATTCTGGGCGTCCTGCCTCACCCCGCCGTCAACCTCATCGAACACGCGCTCGCGTCCGCGCAAACGCATCACGCTGTGCCCTTCCATTTCGGAACATTCCACGCTCTCCAGTATCTAAACGTAGCAATGCCTAGCCTGTCGTACCGCACGGCGAAACGCCATTTCAGTGCCGCCGGCAAACGCCGTGCGCACCGGGCCGAGGGCAACCGCATTGCTGGCTGGTATCTGGCATATCCCTGTTCACCGTCGATGGGTGTCATGCCTCGAGTACGTTAAAACGATATGGAAGGAGCAAGCACATGAATCATGCAGAAATGCAGTTTTTGAACGCCGAGTTCCCCTACAAGAAGCAATACGGTAATTTCATCGGCGGTCAGTGGACGAAGCCTGCCGGAGGGGAATATTTCGATAACATCTCGCCGATTACCGGTGAGCCGTTTACCTCGATTCCGCGCTCGCGCGAAGCCGATATCGAACTGGCGCTCGACGCCGCGCATCGCGCCAAGGCAGGGTGGGGCGCCACTTCGGCGGCGGATCGCGCGAATATTCTCAACAAGATCGCCGATCGCATCGAAGCCAACCTGACCCGACTCGCGGTGGCCGAAACCATCGATAACGGTAAACCCTTACGCGAATCGATGGCGGCCGACCTGCCGTTGGCAGTCGATCATTTCCGCTATTTCGCCGGCTGCATACGCGCTCAGGAAGGCTCGCTTTCGGAAATCGACCAAGACACGGTGGCCTATCATTTCCACGAACCGCTCGGCGTGGTCGGCCAGATCATCCCGTGGAATTTCCCGATCCTGATGGCGACCTGGAAACTCGCCCCGGCGCTGGCGGCCGGCAATTGCGTCGTACTCAAGCCTGCCGAGCAAACCCCGGCGTCGCTACTGGTCCTCATCGAATTGATCGAGGATCTGCTGCCGCCCGGCGTGTTGAACGTGGTCAACGGCTTCGGCCTGGAAGCGGGCAAGCCGCTGGCATCGAACAAGCGCATCGCCAAGATCGCGTTTACCGGCGAAACCACCACCGGCCGCCTGATCATGCAATACGCGAGCCAGAACATCATCCCGGTGACATTGGAGCTAGGCGGCAAAAGCCCGAACATTTTCTTCGCCGACGTGATGGATCAAGACGACAGCTATTTCGACAAGGCGCTGGAAGGCTTTGCGATGTTCGCGCTCAATCAGGGGGAAGTCTGTACCTGCCCGTCCCGCGTGCTGGTTGAAGAAAAGATCTACGACCGGTTTATGGAACGCGCGCTCAAACGCGTCGCTGCGATCAAGCAGGGGCATCCGCTCGATAGCACGACCATGATAGGCGCGCAGGCTTCGCAGGAGCAGCTCGAGAAGATCCTGTCGTATATCGATCTTGGCCGGCAGGAGGGCGCGGAGTGCCTGATCGGCGGCGAGCGCAACAAGCTCGACGGCGAGTTGAAGAATGGCTATTACGTGCAGCCGACCGTGTTTCGCGGTAATAACAAGATGCGCATTTTCCAGGAAGAAATCTTCGGTCCGGTGGTGTCGGTTACGACCTTCAAGAATGAGGAAGAGGCGCTGGAAATTGCCAACGACACGCTGTATGGGCTCGGTGCCGGCGTGTGGACGCGCGACGGTACGCGTGCTTATCGCTTTGGGCGGCAGATCCAGGCTGGCCGAGTGTGGACCAATTGCTATCACGCTTACCCGGCGCATGCGGCATTCGGCGGTTACAAGCAATCGGGCATCGGTCGCGAAAATCACAAGATGATGCTCGACCATTACCAGCAAACCAAAAATCTGCTGGTGAGCTACAGCCAGAAGCCACTGGGCTTTTTCTAGATGCCGATGATGGCGTTGGTGAGGGGCACGATGTAACAGGTGTTCGGCCGCGTCGCAGTGTCAGGTGCGATGCGGCCGACCCCAACTCTTTTCAGGAATACGTGATGGCCGAGAAGACGATAGAGCGCGTGGTCGCAACGCCTGCCGCGTTGGAATTGCTCGCTACGCTGGTGGCCCGGCATGGGCCCGTATTGTTTCATCAATCCGGCGGCTGCTGCGACGGCAGCGCGCCCATGTGCTTTCCCATTAACGAATTCATGGTGGGTTCGGTCGACGTCAAGCTCGGCACGATAGGCGATGCCCCGTTTTACATGAGCGAATCCCAATTCGCGTACTGGCAGCACACCCAGCTGATTATCGATGCGGTTCCTGGCAATGGCGGCATGTTTTCGCTGGAACGACCGACCGGCCTGCGCTTCCTGACGCGCTCCCGGCTTTACGACGACAGCGAGTCGGCATGGCTGGATCAGCATCCCGTCGAGCGGGTCGTTTCTTAGTAACAAGCCCTGCAGCAAACCTCACAGGAAGTTCACATGCCAGATGATCCGCGCACGTGCCACGAATCAGTCGAGCGATTGCCTGGCGCGCTGGCGCAACACATACGCGTGGGTATCGGTGGATGGAACTTTGAACCGTGGCGGACCACGTTCTATCCCGAAGGCCTGGCGCACACCAAAGAGCTCGCCTACGCGAGCCGTCAGATGACGGCCATCGAAGTCAACAGCACCTACTACGGCTCGCAGAAACCCGCGACGTTTGCCAAGTGGCGCGACGAAGTGCCCGACGACTTCGTCTTTTCGCTCAAGGCGACCCGGTATGCAACCAACCGTCGCGTACTCGGCGAGGCGGGTGAATCGATCGAACGCTTTGTCACGAGCGGCATCGCAGAGCTTGGCAAGAAGCTCGGCCCTATCGTCTGGCAGTTTGCTCCGACCAAGCAATTTGATGCAGAGGATTTCGAAGCGTTTCTTGCGTTGTTGCCGAAGAAAATCGATGCGCATCACTTGCGGCATGCGCTGGAAGTGCGGCACGAATCTTTCGCGGTGCCGGAGTTCGTCAAGCTCGCTCGCAAATACAAGGCCGCGATCGTGCTCACCGACTCCGAGAAATTTCCTATGGTGCCCGATTTGACTGGCGATTTTGTGTACGCGCGATTGATGCGCAGCGAGTCCGAGAGGAAGACGGGCTACGCGGCGAAGGCGCTGGAGCAATGGGCCGATCGGGCACAGACGTGGGCCAAGGGCGCGGCCCCCGACGATCTACCGCGGGTTGAAGAGAAGGCGCCCGCAGCGGGGAAGTCACGGGACGTTTTTGTCTACTTCATCAACGGGGCGAAGGAGCGCGCGCCAGCTGCGGCGCGTGCGTTGTTGGAGCGCATCGGTTAAAGCTGGCGCGTTTCGGTTAAAACTGGAGCGCCTCGGCTAAGGCGCGATCAAGCTTTGGTGGCTTCGACAGCCGGTATCGCCTCACGCGTACGCCCGCTCAAAGCCGCGGCCGCCTGACGATCGTCGAGCACACCTTCCCAGCGCGCAATCGCAATCGTCGCCACGCCGTTGCCGATCAGGTTGGTGACGGCTCGCGCTTCGTTCAGGAAGCGGTCGATACCGAGCAGCAGCACCAAGCCCGAAACCGGAATCTTGTGCATCGAAGACAGCGTGGCTGCCAACGCGACGAAGCCGGCGCCGGCCACTCCGGCCGAACCTTTGGAGGTCAGCAGCATCACGCCCAGGATCAGCAACTGATCCCAGATCGACAGGTTCACGTTGGTCGCCTGGGCGACGAAGATCGCGGCCATCGTCAGGTAGATGGCGGTTCCGTCCGCGTTGAACGTGTAACCGGTAGGCAGCACCATGCCGACCACCGATTTCTGGCAACCCATCGCTTCCATCTTCATCAGCATTTGCGGCAAGACCGCTTCGGTCGAGGCCGTGCCGAACACGATCAGGATCTCGTCCTTGATGTATTTCATGAAGCTCCACAGCGAGATCCGGCACAGGCGCATCACCGTGCCCAGCACGACCACCACGAACAGCACGCAAGTCAGGTACACCGCGACCATCAACTGGCCGAAGGACGCGAGCGTGCCTATGCCATATCGGCCGATGGTGAACGCGATGGCGCCGAACGCGCCGATCGGCGCCACATACATGACGATCCTGACGATGCCGAACATGCCGTGCAGGAAAAGATCCAGTAGATCGACCAGCGGCTTCGCGCGTTCGCCCATGCGCGTCAGCGCAATCGCGAACAGGATCGAAAACAGAATGATCTGCAACATCTCGCCTTGCGCGAATGCGCCGACCACGCTATTGGGCACGATATTCATGAAGAATTCGGTGATCGTGCTGTGTTGCGCGACGGTGGTGTAGCTCGTGATCGAGGCCGCGTCGATATGCCCCGCGTCGATGTTCATGCCTACGCCGGGCTTGACGATGTTGATCACGATCATGCCGAGCACCAGCGACAGCGTAGACAGAATCTCGAAGTAGAGTATCGCCTTCAGCCCGACACGCCCGGCCTCGCGGATATTACCCATCCTCGCGATGCCCACCACCACCGAGGCAAAGATAATGGGCGCGAGCAGCATGCGGATCAGCTTGATGAAGAGATCGCCGAGCGGCTTGAGTTCGACACCCAGTTTGGGATCCAGGTAGCCGACGATCACGCCCGCAACAATGCCGAGCAAGATCTGAAAATACAACTTGGAAAAAATAGTCTTGAGCCGTGAACTATGCATCGTTGTCTCCTCGATGTTTCGGGAATATTTTTTTATCCGGCGTTCTGGTGCGGCTTTTTATGGTTTTCACAAAGCAGGCCGCACCAGGCCGTTTGCGTTGCAATGCGGTGAGACGGTCTTGATCTCCTTACGTTGATTGTCGATTCTCGAAGCTTGGATCGCGGCGCTTGGGGCGCTGCTTCAGGTCCCTTATTCGGCGAGCTTTTTCATTTCACTGTAGAGATCGGCTTTGCCTTCGAAGCCGATACCGACCAGGTCCGGCATCGTCATATAGCCTTGCTCGACACGCACGCCGTCCGGGAAGCCGCCATAGGGCTGGAACAAGTCCGGGTATGACTCGTTACCGCCCAAGCCCAGGCCCGCGGCGATATTGAGCGACATCTGGTGGCCGCCGTGCGGGATGCAACGTTTGCGCGACCAGCCGTGCTCGTGCAGCATGTCGAGCGTGCGCAGGTATTCGACCAGCCCGTAGCTGAGCGCACAGTCGAATTGCAGCCAGTCGCGATCGGCGCGCATGCCGCCGTAACGAATCAGGTTGCGGGCATCCTGCATCGAAAACAGGTTCTCGCCGGTCGCCATCGGGTTCGTGTAGTAATTGCGCAGGGTGGCCTGCAGCTCGAAATCGAGTGGGTCGCCGGCTTCTTCGTACCAGAACAGGTCGTATTGCGAGAGCGCTTTGGCGTAGGCGATTGCGGTGTCCAGGTCGAAACGGCCATTTGCGTCGACTGCGAGCTTCTGTCCGTCCTGCAGCACGCTGAGGATGGAGTCGATGCGGCGCAGGTCTTCATCCAGGGTTGCGCCGCCGATTTTCTTTTTGACCACCGTATAACCGCGATCGATATAGCTGCGCATCTCATCCTTGAGCGCATCGTGGTTCTGGCCCGGGTAGTAGTAGCCACCTGCCGCGTAGACAAAAATCTTGCGATCCGGCGTGCCGTTGCCGTACCGGTCGGCGAGCAACTGGAACAAGGGCTTGCCGGCGATCTTCGCGGTGGCATCCCATACCGCCATGTCGATCGTGCCGATTGCCACCGAACGCTCGCCATGGCCGCCCGGCTTTTCATTGGTGTACATGCAATTCCAGATCTTGTGCGGATCGAGGTTGTCGCCGGCGTCGTCAAGCAGGCTTTCCGGTGCCGCTTCCAGCAGGCGCGGAATAAAACGTTCGCGCATCAGCTTGCCTTGGCCGTAGCGGCCATTCGAATTGAAGCCGTAGCCGATTACCGGGCGGCCGTCGCGGATCACATCGGTGACCACGGCGACCAGGCTCAACGTCATCTTGCTGAAATCGATATAGGCGTTGCGAATCGGGGAGCTGATGGGGACGGTTTTTTCGCGAATCTCGACAATCTTCATGGCTACATCTCGTAGTGAACGGGTATTAGGACAGGTGTGTCTCCTAGACTACCCAAGAAACACCTGTCTATAATTCACCTGAATTAATACCATTATTTACTTTTGGTGAATAATAAACATCAAGGGATGTATGAAGAACGATGCCGCTTCCGAGCTGACTTTTTTCGTCTTGTTGGCCAAACATGCGAATTTCTCGGCCGCCGCCCGTGCGCTCGACATCACGCCCCCGGCTGCCACCAAACGCTTGGCTCAGTTGGAGCAGCGCCTGGGCGTGCGACTGTTGAATCGCACCACGCGGCGCGTGAGCCTGACCAGCGAAGGCGAAATCTACCTGGTGCATGCCACGCGGATTCTTGCCGAGATTCGTGAGATGGACGATCTGGTGACGAGCAGCCGCGCGGCTCCGCGTGGCTTGTTGCGAGTCAATGCGACGCTGGGTTTTGGTCGCACCACCATCGCACCGCTGATCTCCGCGTTCGCGCAACGCTATCCGGAGGTGGAGATTCAACTGCAGTTGACCGACAGCCCGGTCGATCTGGTCCAGGAGGGCTTTGATCTGGGGATACGCTTCGGCGAACTGCCCGACACGCGGCTGAGCGCGCGACGCATCATGTCGAACCGCCGTTTTCTGTGCGCTTCGCCGGCATACTTGCAGCAGCACGGCGAGCCCCAGACGCTGGCCGACCTGGCGCAGCATCGCTGCATCATTCACCGGCAGAACGACAATGCTTATGGCGTCTGGCGCTTTACCCGCAATCGCAAGAGCGAAGTGGTCAAGGTCCACGGTGCGTTATCGAGCAACGATGGCGACATCGTGCTCGGCTGGGCGCTTGACGGCCACGGCATCCTGATTCGCTCCGAGTGGGATCTGGCCAAGCATCTGGAAACCGGACGCTTGAAACTGGTGCTGCCCGCGTTCACGCTGGCGCCCGCGGACCTGTTCGTCTATTACCCGAGCCGCCAGCATTTGGCCGCTCGCGTGCGCGCTTTCATCGATTTCCTGGTGGCGGGTATTGCTTCACACGCGGGTTCACATGCGGGCTCACATACGGGTTCACGAGCAACTTCCCGTGCGGCTAGGCGCACGAAGCGCTCGGGCTAGGCAGCGCCAGCGCGAATTCAACCGCCGACATAAAATGTTTTCACGCGCCTGCTATGATCGCCGGCGCCAAGCGTGCATCTAAAGAGTGCATCGATGTTCTAAACAGCGCCGTTACCCGATTTTTCCGAGGCTTTATGACTATCGTTCGACGCTTGATCCTGACGTTGTTCATCGCGCTCATCGCGCTGGTTTTTGTCGGAGGGTATGGCTTGCTACAGCTGCACCATTCCTACGAGCGAGTGGATGGTCTTGAAACCCGGACGGTTCCCGGTTTGAGGGCGATTTCAATGGCACTCGACGATGTCGGTACGATGCGCCTGACCGTGTACCGGTATGTGGTGGATGGGATAGACACTGCGAGCCAGGCGGCGATGCAGAAGGTGATAGCCGATACCGACAAAAGCTTCGACGCGCATATCGCCGATTACGCGCAAAACGACATAGCCGACGACACCGATCGTGCGCTGCTGGAAGCGGACAAGGCGCACATGACGGCCTATCGCGCCGCACGTTCGAGCTTTTTCGAAAAATGGCGCGCGGGCGACAAGGATGGCGCGTTGGCGTTATTGCACGACCAGGGTCTAGTGCATAACACGGCGGTGGCGCTCGACGACGGCCTGCACGCGCATATCGAATACACCATCAAGCATGCCGACGCGGTGCGCCAGGAAAACGCCACGGCGTATCAGTTGGCGTTCTGGCTGCTGACGGCGATCGTCGTCGGCGCGTTGGCGCTGACCGGCGGCTTCGGACTGCATCTTTATCGGCTGATCAGCCGCGGCCTTGGCGCCTTGCAGGGCACTTTGCAAAAAGTCAGCACCTCGCTCGATCTGTCCAGACATGCGCGGGTCGAGCACATGGATGAAATCGGCCATACCGCCGTTGCGCTGAACCGCTTGCTTACACGCATGGAGGAGGTGGTCGGCGACGTTCGGACGTCGAGCGATTCGGTAAGCGTGGCCTCCCGGGAAATCGTGGCGGGGAACATCGACTTGTCGGCGCGCACCGAACAGCAGGCCGCCTCGCTCGAGCAGACCGCCGCGAGCATGGAACAATTGACCACCACCGTGCAGCAAAATGCCGAGAGTGCGAAGCAGGCGAGCACATTGGCGTCGGACACCGCGGCGATTTCCGACCAGGGCCGGGCGGTGGTTGAACGTATGGTCGGCACCATGAGCGAGATCGCGGCGAGCTCAGCCAAGATTGCCGATATCACCACGCTGATCGAGGGCATCGCCTTCCAGACCAACATACTCGCGCTTAACGCGGCGGTAGAAGCCGCCCGTGCCGGTGAGCAAGGGCGTGGTTTCGCGGTCGTTGCCACCGAGGTGCGCAGCCTCGCACAGCGTTCGTCTGCGGCGGCCAAAGAGATCAAAGGCCTGATCGAACGTTCGGTCGAAACAATACAGTCAGGGTCGACTCAGGCCGAAGAGGTCGGGCAGGCCACCGCACAGGTGCAACATGCGGTGCGCCGGGTGACGGAAATCATCGGTGAGATCGCGGTCGCGTCCGACGAGCAGGGCCGCGGCATCGAACAGGTCAATCAGGCGATCGGCCAGATGGACGATGTCACGCAGCAAAACGCGGCGCTCGTCGAGCAGGCTGCGGCGGCTGCGCAGTCGCTCGAGGAGCAGGCGGAGAAGCTGAACCGCACCGTATCGATTTTTACCGTGAGCGGTGCGGCGCGCGGGATGTCCGCGACCGACTAGCGCGCGCCGGCAAGCCGCCGCGCCATCAAGCGTGCGCGCAGCGGTTTAAGCAGGAAAATCGCGAGCACCGCGGTGGCGATATCCAGCGCGATGGCGGTATCGAACACCGGCACCCAACTGCCGGTTTGCTGATGCATGAGTGCCGCGAGCGGGCCACCGAAGATCGCACCGATACCGAACGCGATATATAGCCAACCGTAATTGGCCGTGGCGAACCTCGCGCCGAAGGTATCGGTCAGCGTTGCGGGGAACAGCGAGAAAATCTCACCCCAGCCGAAGAACACGACACCCGAAAGCAAGACGAACAACACCGGGTCGGTGCGCGTCGCCAGCCACAGCGCCATCGCGATACCTTCAAGCGCGAACGCAAAACACATCGTCTGCTCGCGACCGAAGCGATCGGAGATCAGGCCGAAAAAAGGACGCGTCAAGCCGTTGGTGAAGCGATCGATCGTCAAGGCCAGCGGTATGGCGGCCAAGCCGAACACGGTCATGCTGCCCACGCCGAAGTCGCGCGCGAAGGTGGCCAACTGCGAGGTCACCATCAGGCCGGAGCTGCACATCATCGTCATCATCAGGAACATCAGCCAGAACACCGGGGTCTTCAGCATTTGCGTCGGACGCCAGTCGTTGCTGGCCTGCGCCTGAGCGGCAGCCGATAGCGCGGGCGGCGTGCGCAGGCCTTGCGCCGCGATCAGGCCGACCACGGCGAAGATGGCGCCGAACAGCCAGAGCGTCGACTCCAGGCCGCGTTGTTCGAGCGACGAAGCGATCGGGAATGTGGTCACGATCGCACCCATGCCGTAGCCCGCGGCCACTGCACCGGCCGCCATGCCGCGATGGTTGGGGAACCAGCGCACCATCAGGCCGACCACGCCGACGTACACGATGCCGGTACCCAAACCGCCCAAGCCGCCATAGGTCAGGTAAAGCATCGATGTGCTGTGCACTTGCGATGCCAACACCCAGCTCAGGCCGGACAGCACGGTGCCGATGGAGATCAGCAAGCGCGGGCCGTAGCGATCGATGAGCGCGCCCTGGAACGGGGAAAACAGCGTCTGCAGCACGATCAGGATGGAGAAGGTGACCTGTAGCTCGGGCAGCGCAATGCCGAGTTTGGCCGAGAGCGGCTTGGTGAAAAGCGTCCAGACATATTGCGGGCTGGCGATCGCCATCATGCAAATCAGGCCGAGTAGCAACTGGAGCCACCGGGTGCCGGCGGACGTCGTGGATTGCACGGATCCGATGGTCTCGAAGTTTCGTGTCGGTGTGTTCATAACTCTTTCGGGTAAAGCGCGCTATCGCGCTGAGCCGGCCGGAGCCGATCGCGAGGCACGCAAAATGGGGAAGGGGCCGTTGGTTATCGTCGTAGGGGTTCGAATGTTCCGAGGGCACCGCTCTGATATATCAACTCTGATATATCAAGCATCTTTAAAGCATGCACCGTGCCAGTTCACGCGCGCGTCGTGTCGATATGGCAGAACCGCCGCCGTATATAGGCGTGGGGCCGGAAAGGCGGACAGTGGAAGATGACCGGATACTGTCAATAGACTGACAATCGGCGAAATGCAGCGAGTTGGTGCGGCCACTGCATACACTGTGCACAGTATGGCGGCTTCGTTCCACCGTTTTGGTGCGTGCGCGTTGCTGCCGCGGAGGATCCGCTGAGGCGAGGGTTGGACTTCGAGCCTCGGACACGTTCCTGGTTAGCCACTAAAACGCCGCAACGGGAGCCGCACCCGTCACCGAAGCGGGTGGGCCCCCGCTATCGACAGCGGTGCCGAGACACGCGCGGCGACCTCGCCGCCTGGCGGCCAAAGCTGCTTTTTCTCGCGCAGCATGGATTCCAGTTCCGGCACAGGTAGCGGCGGGCTGTAGTAATACCCCTGTATCTGATCGCAGTGATGGCGATGCAAATATGCCAGCTGCGCCTCCGTTTCCACGCCCTCGGCAACCACATCGAGCTTCAGGCTATGCGCCATGCCGATAATGGCCAGTGCAATCGCTGCATCGTCGGGATTGGTCGTGATGTCGCGGATAAAGGCGATATCGATCTTCAACTTATCGATCGGAAAACGTCGCAGATAAGCCAGGCTCGAATAGCCGGTACCGAAATCGTCGATGGAAATCTGGACACCGCGCGCGCGCAGGTTTTGCAAGGTGGCGATCGTGTGCTCGGTATTCACCATCAAGGAGCTCTCCGTCAATTCGAGTTCCAGCAGCTCGGCCGGGATGCCGTTATCGTTGAGCGCCTTCACAACGTCGCCATGCAGGTCGCCTTCGACGAACTGGCGTCCAGCCACATTGACCGCCACTTGTATCGGACCGACTCCGGAGTGCATCCACCGGCTGATTTGCCTGCAGGCCGTAGCGATCACCCAGTTGCCCAGGCGCACGATCAGTCCGGTCTCTTCGAGTATCGGAATGAAGGCTTGCGGCGAAACCAAGCCGTGTCCGGGACGCTGCCAACGTAACAACGCTTCCAGGCCCGCGACCTCGCCGGTAGGCACGTGCACCTTGGGCTGGTAGTACAGCACGAATTCTTCGTTCTCGATGGCGCGACGCAGCGCTGTCTCCATGTCGAGTCGAGCGAGCACGTCGGCATTCATTTGTGCGGTAAAGAAACGGAAGGTGTCGCGCCCCGCCTGTTTCGCCCGATACATGGCCGTGTCCGCGTATTTGATCAGGGTCTCCGGGTCGTGCGCGTCGACGGGATGAACGGTGATGCCGATGCTGGCGGTCACGGCCACCTCATGGCCTTTCAGATCGAACGGTGCGCGCAGCACGTCGCGGATTTTATTGGCGATGAGCACGGCGCCTTGCTGCCCCTCTTGCATCATGACGATCAGCGCAAATTCGTCGCCCCCGAGGCGCCCCACGGTATCGCGAATGCGTACGCATTGAACCAGGCGGTTGCTGAGTTGGCGCAGCAACTCGTCGCCTACGGCATGGCCCAAGGTATCGTTCACATTCTTGAAGTGATCGAGGTCGATGAATAGCACCGCGACCATCCAGCCATTTTCCTTCGATTTGGCCAGGGTTTTTGTGAGCGTTTCGTAGAACAGTGTGCGATTGGGCAAGCCCGTGAGCGCGTCGTAGTGAGCCATGCGATGCAGGCGCCTTTGTACTTCCATGCGCTCGGTGATGTCGCGTATCACGCTGACAATGATCCAGTCGGAGCCGGCGCGATGAGCGTGCCGATGTACCTCCACGTGTATCTGGGAGCCATCCTTGTGCCGCACTCGGGTCTCCCTCAGATCGCCGCTGTCGTGCCCCGCGATCAATGCATCGTAGGCGAGCTCCAAGCGTTCGAGCGAGGTCACGCCGATCTGGGCAGGACTCATCTCGAACAATTTCTCACGCGGATAACCGAGCATTCGGGCAGCGGTCGCGTTCGCTTCGACAAACCGCATGGTGCGGCGATTGACCATGACGATCGAATCGGCTGTCGCGTCCATCGCAGCGCGAAAGCGTTGCAGGTCGGCCGTGCGAGCCAGCACCTCGCGCTCCAGGATTGCACTGTGGTTTTGCAGAAAATCGTTAAACGCTTTTATGCGCAGGAGGTTGCGTACCCTTAACCACAACTCGGCCCGATCGACCGGTTTGGTCAGGAACTCTTCCGCCCCGGCATCCAGACCCGCCAGCCGCGCTGCGCGGTCGTATAGCGCGGTCACCATGATGATGGGGACGCTCGCGGTGGCAGGGTCGGCTTTCAACATGCTGGCCAACTGATAGCCATCCATGTCCGGCATCATGACATCGAGCAGTATTAGATCGGGCGCGTGCTGCGCGATCAGGGCGAGCGCTTCGTCACCGTTGGCCGCGCACAGGGTTCGATAGCCTTCCGGCGCGAGCATCGCCTCGAGCAGCTTGCAACTGCGGACTTCATCATCGACGATGAGGATAGTCGCGACCGGGCGGATCACGGTGTTTGGCCTACAGGATGGGGCTGGGCGACCGTTTGCAACGTATCTCTTACCAGCAGCGCGTCGATCGCCGCATACAATTCCTGGTAGCGCAGTGGCTTGGCGATGTACGCGTCGCAGCCCGCGATCTGGCTCTTCTCCTGGTCCGCCTTCATTGCCAGCGCGGTCAGCGCAATCACCGGAATCGCCACTGTGGCAGGATCCTGTTTCAGCAGTGCGGTCGCGGCAAGCCCGTCCATGCCGGGCAACTGGATGTCCATCAGTATCAGGTCCGGACGTTCGGCGCGCGCCTGCATCAACCCGGTTTCCGCATCGACTGCGCTGAGCACTATGTGGCCCGCGTTGTGCAGCAGTAGGGAGGCCAATTTCATGTTGGCCGGGTTATCTTCAATCACGAGTACTTTAGCCATCGTTGGCTCTCCTACTGTGGTAATAGCGCGCGCCGTACCTCGGCGATAAAATTTTCCTTGTTGAACCCGATCTTTTCGACCATCTTGATGATTGTGCCGGAATCGCCATTGAGCGCCGCACGATCGATCTCTGTGATCGGTTTGGCAGTCACGATCAGGATGGGGATGCGGGCCGTGACGGTATTCCGCCGAAGCGCTTCCACGACATCGAAGCCACTCACCTCGGGCATGATCAAGTCGAGCAAAATCAAGTCAGGCCGCACGCGCTGCGCCAAGGTAATGGCCTCGGTACCGCTGTACGCGCGCACCACTGCGTAGGCTGGCGGCGGCAAGAAAGCCGCAATCATTTCGACGGCCTTGGGATCGTCGTCCACGACCAGTATCGTGTGGCTTTGTTCTTGAACCGAGTGCAAGCCCAGATTCGCCAAGGCGCTTTTTAACTGGGCGCGGCTGACGGGCTTTTGCAATACGGTGGCGACGCCGCCGACCAGGGCGAGGCTGTTGTCGGCCTCGCCGGCGATAATCACCACCGGCACATGCGCGAGCGCATTGTTCTCGCGAATACGGTGGAGAAATTCCCAACCATCGATGCCCGGCAATTGGATATCCAGCGTGATCAGGCTGAACGTGTGTTGCGACGCCAGCTTGAGCGCGGCTTCGGCACTCCCGGCATGCACGACCGTAAAGCCCTCGGCCTCGAGCAGCAAGCGGATCAAATCGGCGGCCAGTTCGTCGTCCTCGATCACCAGGGCCACGCATTCCCTGCACTCGACGAGGGACAGACCTAGACCGCCTGTACTCAAGGGCAGCGTGTTGCTGACCTGAGCCTGCGTGCGCAGCGGCAACCAGGCCGCGAAGCGCGCTCCCTCGCCTTGCGCGCTGGCCACAGCGACTGCCCCGCCGTGCAGCTCGGCTAGTTGCTTCACCATCGCCAGACCCAGTCCGGTGCCCTCGAATTTACGCGCCAGGCTGCTATCGATTTGACTGAAGGCCTGGAATAATTTGGCCATGTTTTCTTTGGAGATTCCGATGCCGCTATCGCTGACGCAGATTTCCAGAAAATCGTCGAATTCGTTATCCGCCAAAGGGAAGCTCTGCACCGACCAAACGCCGGGTAGCGTGCCCACGGTACTGCGCGGGACGCGTCGCGCGCGCAAGGTCACGCGGCCACCGTTCGCGCTGAACTTGACCGCGTTGGACAGCAGGTTATAGACAATCTGCTTGGTCTTGCGCATGTCCAATAGCGGAACGCCCAGATCCTCCCCGACTTCAAGTTCCAGCCTGATGCGCTGAGCGGCGGCTTTTTCCCGCACGATCGACAAGCTGTTGGCCAGCAGGCTGTTCAAGTCGACCGCTTCGAGTTCGAGTGCCATCATGCCGGCCTCGACTTTCGATAAATCGAGAATGTCGTTGATCAGGGACAGCAAGTGCTGGCCGCTGGTGAAAATGTCGCCAATGTATTCATGCTGGCTTTCGGTCATCTGACCTATCAAGCCATCCTTGAGCACCTCGGAAAAACCGATGATGGCGTTCAGTGGCGTACGCAGCTCATGCGACATGGTGGCGAGGAACCCCGACTTCATCCGGCTCGCATGTTCCAACTCGATATTTTTTTCTTCCAGCGTGCGTTCGAAGCGCTTGCGCTCGGTGACATCGCGCGCGGCGGCGAACACGCCTTGCAACTTGCGATCGCGGTCGTGGAACGTCGCGGCGTTGTACGACACCACGGTTTCTTCACCGTTGCGGGCACACACGGTCAATTCATAATTGCTCACCTTGTTTTCAGTGAGCACTCGCCGGATCGCGGCATCGGCGCGCACGGGATCGGTGAAGAAGTTCTTGCAGGGCGCGCCGATCAATTCGTCGCGCGTGCAACCGGTGAGCGCCATCATCTGCTGGTTCACGTCCGAGATGATGCCGCGCGGGTCGGTCATCATGAGCGCGTCGATGTTCGATTCGATCAGCGAGCGCGTATAGAACTGCTGATCGCGTAGTTGCTGATCGAGCAACGCTTGCGCCGCCTCGACTTGTTGGCGCGCGGTGTTATCGGTGCCGATCAGCAGATAGCCGATGATGTTTTCTTGCGCGTCGCGCAGTGCCGTGACTGAGACGATGGCGCCAAAGCGGCTGCCGTCCTTGCGGATATAGGTCAACTCGTAGATATCTTCGATGCCGCGCGAGGCCTTGAATACCAGCGCTTCGAAACCGGGCGTGATGGGCGTGTCCAGTTCAAGGCTCAGCACGGCCGCGCGTGCGATCAATTCTTGCGGATCGGATATATCGGCCGGCGTAATCCGATTTACGACATCCGCAGCTTCGTAACCGAGCATGCGCTCGGCGCCGACATTAAAAATCTGGATGACGCCTTTTTCATCGGTGGCAATGCTGGAGAAGTAGGCGCTATTGAAAATCGCATCCTGCAGCGCACCGGTTTTTAGTAATGTCTTTTGACGCTGGAATTCAATGATGCCGTCATGGTCAGCGTGCTTTTCGCCAGCGCCTTCACCGGAAACCGTTGTCGACATGAATTCGTCCGCGTGGGCAATCACATCAGCAAAGCCAAGCGAATCAGGAAAGTACGTGGCTTTACTGTAGAGCAGGGCTCACGGATTGCCGAAATGCGAAAGTCGAGCGGCAAGGAGGAGATAATGGTTTAAATCATAGCAGAGGTGTGCGAAATAAGCGTCGATTTGTGTCTGGATGCACACTTTATCGACGAATTAATAATCGCGCACCGCAATGAAGCGATTATGAAATTGGCATGTACTTCCCTCGAATATAAGCGTCGATGTTAAGTGTCGGCGCAAAAGTAATCGGGTTGAGGATTATCTAGGGAGGAGCGCGATATCGAGCGCTATCGCGCGCGATATCAGGCACGATCGCCACCGCGACGTCATGCCGGCTGCGGCACTTCCACTTCGTTCATATCGCGCAGGAACGACGCGCTCCACCAATGAATGTCTTGCTCGCGAATCCGGCGCAGCAGCGCCGCATGGCGGTTGCGCCGCTCATCGAGCGACATCGTCAGCGCGCGCTGGATCGCATGCGCTGTACCTTCGGTGTCGTAAGGGTTCACCAGCAGCGCTTCCTTCAATTGTTCAGCACTCCCGGCGAAGCGCGACAACACCAGCATGCCCGGGTCAGCCGCGTCCTGCGCGGCGATAAATTCCTTGGCCACGAGGTTCATCCCGTCGCGCAGCGGCGTCACGAGGGCGACACGGCTCGCGCGGTACAGCCCCGGCAATCGCTTGCGCGCGATGTTGCGGTGGATATAGCGCACCGGCATCCAGTCCAGGCTACCGTAATCGCCATTGATGGCGCCGCACAGGCTGTCCATCTGGCGGCGAATCTGATCGTAGGCTTTGACCGCTTCGCGGCTGGGCGATGCGATCTGGATGAGTACGGCATTGTTGCGGGTCTCGGGGTAGTGCGCGAGCAGCTCTCGGAACGCGAGAATGCGCTGCGGCAGCCCTTTCGAATAATCGAGCCGATCCACGCCCAGCAACAGGTTGCGCCGCGAATACTCCTGGCGGGTGCGCTCGAACATCGCGCGCCCCTCCTTGCCTTGGGCCATCTGCTCGAACTCGTCGACGTCGATGCCGATCGGGTAGGCGTTGGCGCGTACCGTGCCGCCATACGCGCGGTAAACGTTGTCGCCCAGCGACTCAGCCTGCGCTTCGCCTTCGATGTAGTGAATGAAATGGGTGAGATCGGTGTGGCTCTGAAAGCCGACCAGATCGTAGGCGAATAGCGAGCGCATCAGCCACGCGTGTTCTGGAATAGCCGCCATGATTTGTGGCGGCGGCACCGGAATATGCAGGAAAAAGCCGATCCGATTCGTGCAACCCAGCGCGCGCAACTCAGCGGCGAGCGGTATCAGATGGTAGTCGTGTATCCAGATCAGGTCGTCGGGCTTAAGCAAAGGCAACAGTTTGCGTGCGAAAAGCGTGTTGACGCGCCGATATCCTGCGGCAAATCGCGTATCGAAGTTCGCCAGATCCAGCCGGTAATGAAAAACCGGCCACAGCACGTCGTTGGCGTAGCCGAGGTAATACGCGTCGTGATCCTCGCGGCACAGGTCCACCGTGGCCATCGTCACGTTGCCGGTCTTGCGCACGTGCAGCTCGCCTTCGCCCCTGATTCCACCATCGGCTTCCTCGACGATGTCGCCGCTCCAGCCAAACCATAGGCCGCCGGTCTGTCTCAGGGTCTCGCCTAATGCTACTGCAAGGCCGCCGGCGGCCGCCTTGCGTAAATCCGCGGTGCGATTCGAAACTGCGACTAAACGGGGCATGGTTATGGATACTTTCTCAGGTTAATTAAGTCGCGATTTGCAAAACTATGCGCTGGGATACACGTTGTATCGCCTTGTATCCTAAGCTATGAGAGTGCCGCGCCGCCTTGCAGTTCAATTTCCCTGCGATGGCATCCTTTTAAACAGGGAATCGCGTGCGGGTAAAAGTATTCGGAACGATCTCGCGATTGCCGGGACCAAACAATAAATACGGAGGAGGGCGACATGGAAATCGATACGACGGATTGGTTTGACGCGGCCGAATTTGATCCCAAGCGGCACGGCTGGTATGAAGTGCAGCTCACCAACGCAAGCACCGCGTTTGCGAAATTTGGCGAAGAGGGATGGACCGAAAAACCTGTGCTCGCATTTACTCACTGGCGCGGCTTGGTGGCGGATCCGGTTAAATCGGGTGAGACCGACACGATAGCGGCCGACGTTTCCGTGGCCACCGGGGTACGCGCGGCATGGGACGCTTTCTTCCCTGCCGGTCACATTGGCAATCCCCTTAACGGGGCCGCATCGGGCAAATAGTGCCGAAGCCGCAGTCCGCTCCAGAGCCGGCGCTGGAGCCCGCCCGGCAGCCCGCAGCGCAGTCCGCGCATGCTGCCGGCGCGGCGGTTGAGCCAGCGGGCAAAGTCATCGAGACTGACCTGCCGCCCCGGCTCGACCGGTTGCCGTGGGGTGGCTTTCACACGCTGATCGTGGTTGCGCTCGGCATTACCTGGTTGCTCGATGGGCTTGAGGTCACGCTGGCCGGATCGGTCGCCAGTGCACTCAAAACCAGTCCCACGCTCCATTTCAGCAACGCCGAGGTCGGCTTCGCCAGTAGCGCGTACATCGGCGGCGCGGTGCTCGGCGCACTGGGCTTCGGCTGGCTGACCGACCGGCTTGGCCGCCGCAAACTGTTCTTTATTACGCTGGTCTTGTATATCGCGGCCACGGCTGCCACCGCGTTTTCTTGGAATTTGTGGAGTTTTGTACTGTTCCGTTGTTTAACCGGGGCGGGAATCGGCGGCGAATATACCGCGATTAACTCAACGATCCAGGAGTTTACGCCGGCACGCATGCGCGGTTGGACCGACTTGGCAATCAACGGCACGTTCTGGATAGGTGCGGCGATCGGTGCGGCAGGTTCGCTGGTCTTGCTCGATACGCAGCGGTTCGGGGCCGATTTGGGCTGGCGTTTGTGTTTCCTGATTGGCGCTGCGCTCGGTCTCGCGATTTTTCTGATGCGACTTTGGGTGCCTGAGAGTCCGCGGTGGCTGATCCTGCATGGCCGCGGCGTCGAAGCGCGCAAAATCGTCGAGGGCATCGAAGACGGGTTGCGTCGTGGCGGCCACGCGCTTGCTACCGGAGCGCTCGTGCCCCTGAGGCTGAAGCAAGGGCAGGCGGTGGGTTTGCGGGTGGTGTTTCACACGCTGTTTCACCTGCATCGGCGTCGCGCGCTCACGGGCCTGACGTTGATGACTGCCCAGGCGTTCTTGTACAACGCGATCTTTTTTACCTATGCGCTGGTGCTGACCGATTTTTACGGGGTGCCCGGCGATCGTATCGGCTGGTATTTATTGCCGTTTGCGCTCGGCAATTTTCTGGGGCCAGTCATGTTGGGTCATTTATTCGACACGATAGGGCGCCGCAAGATGATTGCCTTTACCTATGGCGTCTCGGGAATTCTCTTGGCGGTTACCGCGTTCTTATTCGAACGCGGGCTGCTGACCAGTACCACGCAGACCTTGGCCTGGATGGTGATCTTCTTCTTCGCGTCTGCCGCTGCGAGTTCGGCTTATCTGACGGTCAGCGAAACCTTTCCGCTGGAGATACGTGCGCTGGCGATCGCTGTGTTCTATGCATTCGGCACAGCGTTAGGCGGTGTGATCGGGCCCGCGTTGTTCGGCCGGCTGATCGATACGCATAGTCGCGTGGCGGTGTGCGGCGGGTATTTGTTGGGCGCGGGCTTGATGATAGTCGCCGCGGTGGTGCAGGCGGTTTGGGGGACGGCCGCGGAACGCAAGTCGCTGGAGGAGGTGGCCACGCCGCTATCGGCGGCAAGCGATTGAACGCCGCCGCCGATAGCTATGCCACGGTATGACGAATCGAAAGGCGGCTTCAGCCTTGCCTGAATGGATTTACCCGAGCGGACTCATCTGAGCAGCCTCACCTGAAATACCTGTTCAGGAGGCCATCGCCGGGTAATCGATATACCCCTGTGGGCTGGACGCATAGAACGTTTCGGGAATCGGCGTGTTCAGAGGCGCGTCCACCTTCAGTCGCTGCGGCAAATCCGGATTCGCAATGAACAATTGGCCGAACCCGACCGCGTCGGCCTCGCCCGAGCTGAGCAATTTTTCGGCGAGCACCTTGGTGAGCTGCTGGTTGGCAATGTAGACGCCGCCAAACGCTTCCTTGATTTTCGGTCCGATGCGCGTTTCGCTCTGCCCTTCACGGGCAAAAATAAACGCGACGCCGCGCTTGCGCAACTCGCGTGCGACGTAAGTAAACGTCTCTAGCGGGTTGGAGTCGCCCATCGTGTGGGAATCGCACGCGGGTGCCAGATGCATGCCCACGCGCGACGCGCCCCACACGTCGATACAGGCGTCGGTAATTTCCAGCATCAGGCGAGCGCGGTTTTCCAGCGAGCCGCCATAGATGTCGGTGCGATGGTTGGTGCTGTCCTGCAGGAATTGATCGAGCAGATAGCCGTTCGCGCCGTGCACTTCAACGCCATCGAAACCGGCCGCCTTGGCGTTTTCGGCACCCTTGGCGAAGGCTGCCACGATTCCGGGAATTTCGTCGAGCGCAAGCGCGCGCGGCGTCACGTATTCGCGTTGCGGCCGCACCAGGCTCACATGGCCCTTGGGCGCAATCGCGCTGGGCGCGACCGGCAAATCGCCGTTGAGAAATACCGGGTCGGAAACGCGGCCGACGTGCCAGAGTTGCAGCAGGATGCGCCCACCGGCGGCATGCACGGCATCGGTGATTTTCTTCCATCCGGCGACTTGCTCATCTGACCAGATGCCCGGCGTGTCCGCATAGCCCACACCTTGCGGCGACACGGCCGTGGCTTCGGCAAGGATCAGGCCGGCCGAAGCGCGTTGCACATAGTACTGAACCATCAAATCGTTGGGCACCCGACCCGGGTTGGCCGCGCGCGAGCGCGTTAACGGCGCCATGATGATGCGGTTGGGCAACTCGAGAGCGCCGATCTTGATCGGATCAAACAAAGTGGTCATGGATTGTTTCCTTGGATTAAGTTGAGCCGGCGGTACTGCGGCGCGGCCTGCGCCGTTACAGCTCGCCGTTGACGTGGTCGCGAAAAGCCTGCAGCGTGGCTTCGTTACGGCTGAAGAAAACCCACTGGCCGATCCGCCTTGCCTGGATTAACTGCGCTTTTTGCAGCGTGGCGAGGTGGGTGGACACAGTCGACTGCGAGAGGCCTGTGCGCTCGTCGATTAGCCCGGCGCATACGCCGAAATCGAGCGGGTGCGCCTGGTGTGCGAAGTACTGCTGCGGCTCTTTGAGCCACAGCAGTATCTGCCGCCGAACCGGGTTCGCGAGCGCTTTGTGTATGAGGTCGAAGTCCATCGCTGATTCCTGTTGCTGCTTGTTGATGCTCGTTGCTACTACTTGTCCCCTCACTTATATCCCAATATCTCGAAATTAATATCGAGATATTGGGATATAAGAATCGACATTATACGATATAGATAATTGTCGTGCTGGCCGCGTCTTGGGCTCGTGCGTTACCGCGACGACGCCGCTAGACTAGGTCTATCAGCGCGCTGACAGTAGCCGCAACACTCACTCAGCGCCAGCGACGGGTTCGTCGTGCAGACCGGCCGCGTCGAAGATCTCGCGGACCAGCCCAGAGGCCTTGGCTTCAACGAGAAAGGCGCTCGCGTAAGCCAGTGCCGCCGGCCGGTCGAGTGGCACCGCGATAGCGATACCGGTTTGCTGAAAGCCACCGTCGACAATGCGTGCACCGGGCAAGTCGGCCAGGAACGATTGCAGCGAATCGCGTGACAACGCCAGCGCGTCGGCTTCGCCCGTGCGGATTGCCGCGACTGCCGCGTCGACCGATTCGATCGGTGTCGGCGTCGTGTGCGTCAGCGTGCGAGCGGCGGCGCGGATGGTGGTGGTATTCGCGATGCCGACTACGCGCACATGCGCCTGGTCGACACCGGCCAAGTCGACAATTCCGGAAGCGCCGGAAACCAGATACGTGCTTTCCAGCAGGTAGTAGGCCGGGCCAAACGCCACCTTTTCACGGCGCAACGCATCGACCGGCATAAAGGCCACGTCGACCGAGCCCGCATTGACGGCTTCCGTACAGGCTCCGGAATTCGGAAATACCGAATAGCCGACCGGAACGCCGAGCTGGCGCGCCAGCTGCGCCCCGAGTTCGACGGTCACGCCTCGAACGACGCCGCTCGCATCATCGCGCGAGACGAAAAACACGCCGGCGTTCGGCGCTTCGACTACACCCACTCTCAAGCTGCCGGTCGCAACCAGCTCTTGCGTCACTTCGGTATCTGCGGCTTTCAAACTAAGCTCCTCGTTTAAGTTGAGACACCCGGTTGAGACACCCGGTTGATCGACACCCGGTTCATTTGACCGGGATCGGCGTGGCAGCGGGCACGGGCACGGCCGTCACGCTATTTTTGGGGCTACCGGTGGCAACCCGGTCGCTATACGTCAGGTAGACCAGGGTGTTGCGCTTGCGGTCGACGACCCGCACCACATGCAGCGTCTTGAAGATAAACGACAGCCGTTCGGTAAACACATCGGTTTGAACGGGCAGTGGCGAAGTAAAGCCGATGGTGCTCACTTGCCGGCAGGCTATCGACGCTTCGGTCGGATCTTCGGCGATGCCGAGCGTGCCCTTGACGCCGCCCGTGCGAGCGCGAGACACATAGCACGTGACGCCGGTGACCAGCGGGTCGTCGTAGGCTTCGACCACGACCCGGTCGGAACCGGTGAAATGGAAGTTGGTGTTGACGCTGGCGATTTCCTCGGCGGTGCACACATGGGCCAGTGGCAGTAGAGCGGCAAGTGCAATCAGTTTGTGAATCATGGTATTTCCTTCTCGGGGGCCTGCTGGATCGGACCAACTCGCCAATCTCACCGATACTACTTTAGTATGTGCGACGTGCTCAATAAGTCGAGACGCAATCTGCACGCGGAATCGGCACGCATGAGCGTTTCATCCAGAGACTTCTTTTATGACAACTACACCTGCTATCGCCAACGGGCTGCACACCGACGCGGATTCGGTAGTGCGCTGCCAGTGGTGCGGAATCACATCGATCTATCAACGCTATCACGATACCGAATGGGGTTTCCCGGTGGACGACGACCGTCAGCTATATGAAAACGTGTGCCTCGAAGGGTTTCAGGCGGGTTTGAGCTGGCTGACGATTCTGAACAAGCGTGACGCTTTCCGTCGCGGTTTTGAACAGTTCGATATGGACAAGGTCGCCAAATTTGGCGAGAAGGATATTGAACGGCTGGTCGCGGATGCAGGCATTGTGCGTCATCGCGGCAAGATCGAAGCGACCATCAATAACGCTCAGCGCGCCATTGAGATGCGTAAGGAGTTCGGTTCGCTGGCCGCTTATTTTTGGCGCTTCGAACCCCACGCCACGAGTCGGCCCAAGGTCATGACCCACGACGCGTTTCGAGCGATGCCGCCGAGCGAGCAGGCAGTGGCCTTGTCCAAGGATCTTAAAAAGCGGGGCTGGAAATTCGTCGCACCCACGACGATCTACGCGTTCATGCAGGCGATCGGTCTGGTCAACGATCATCTCGAAGGGTGCGGCGCGCGCAAGCTTGCGCTGGCTGCACGGCGCAAATTCAAAGTCGCGACCGAATAAGAACTTACGGCCCCGGCACCCCATCGGGAAAAGCCGTGAACTTTTCCACCATGAAATCGACGAAGGTTCGCACTTTCGCCGACATGTTGCGTCGGCTCGCGAAGGCGAGGTTCATGCCGATGGGCGGCAGTACGCGATCGGGCAGCAGCCGCACGAGTTGACCCGCAGCGACCTCGGCGGCGACCAGATAACAGGGCAGCACGGCGATACCGAGGCCGCCGACCGCAAAGCGTCGCAGCATTTCGACATTGTTGGCGACCACGCATTGGTCTTCGCGCAGCACGGTGTCGCCGAGTTCTTCGATCGTGCGTTGGCTCACGTTGAGCTCGTTGCTGGCATGGGTCAGGAAGACATGCCGATCAAAATCGGCCGGACTGCGCGGCATGCCCTTGCGTGCAATGTATTCGGGGGAAGCCACCAGAAACAGCGCACTCGACGTGAAGCGCCGCATGACGAGCGAGGTACCGTGCTCGTTGCCGTCGGGCGTAATCACCACATCACAGCGATGCGCGACGAGATCGACCGGCTCGTCGCTCACCATCACATGCGGTATCACCTCCGGGTAGCGCTCCATATATTCTTTCAACAGCCCGGTCATATTACGCAGCCCGAAAGCCACCGGTGCCGCGATGCGCAGGATACCCGCAGGCGCTTGATGCTGCGCCGTGATCAGGTTCTCCGCGTCGTCGATATCCTCGACGATCTGCCGGGCTCGTTCCAGGAAAATATGCCCCGTTTCAGTCAGCGAGACACGCCGCGTAGTGCGCTGGAACAGGCGTATGCCGAGACGTTCTTCCAGCGCGGCTACCAGCCGAGTGGTCACGGCATTCGACAGATCCAGGTTTTCCGCTGCGCCGGTGAAGGTACCGATGTCGGCAACTTTGACAAACACACGCAGTGACTGAAGATGATCCATCGGTAAGCTCCATGATCGAGCGCGATCTTTTTTTGACGTTCGCGCGGTTCAATGGGCGTCGGCTGACGGCCCCTTGGGCGGTGCAATTTTACGCATCAGCGGCACCAGCGCCGTAGTGATAATAAAACACACCATGATCACGACATACGTGTCGCTGAAGGTTTGCGTCTGCGCCTCCCTGAAGGTGAGCAGCCACAATTCCTTGAGCGCGGTGCTCTGTGCATCGAGCGTGTCTTTCCCCCACGTCGCCATATTGCCACTGACATCGGACAATAAGCCATTCATGGCTTCATTCGTGGTGTTCAAATGTTCGGCGAGCCGCAAGAAGTGCAGGTTGGTGCGATCGTTGAGAATCGTCGCGCAGCCGGCAATGCCGATGGCTCCGCCCAGGTTGCGCATCAGGTTGAACAAACCGGAGGCCAGTTTCAAGCGCTCGGGCGCCAAGCCGCCCAATGTCAGCGTGACAGTGGGTGCGACCGCGAATTGCTGTGCCATGCCGCGCAGCGCCTGCGGCAAGAGCAACTGCCGCGCGCCCCAATCGTGGGTAATGGGCGTGAAATTCCACATCGACAGCGCGAACAGCGCCAGCCCCAGCATCAGCAACCAGCGCAGGTCGACGCGTTTGGCCAGGTACACATACAAGGGGATCGACATGATCTGGAACACGCCGGTCGAAAACACGGCCAAGCCAATCTGCAACGCACTGAAACCCCGCACTTGACCGAGGAATACCGGCGTCAGGTAAATCGTGGCGAAGATCCCGATGCCGGCCACGAACGAGAACAGGCAGCCGAGCGCAAAATTGCGGTTCTTCAACGCGCGTAAGTCGACGACGGGGTTGGCGTAGGCCAGCGAACGCCAGATAAACGCAACGCCCGCAATCCCGGAGATCCATGCGGTGGTCAGGATCACGTTGTCGCTGAGCCAATCCCAACGCGGTCCTTCCTCCAGCGTGTACTCGAGGCAACCGAGAAAGAGCGCCATCAGTACGATGCCCGGGTAATCGGCGCCGCGCAGCAGCGAGAGATTGGGTTTGTCGATGCGTACCAACATCGGCACCGCAATCGCGACGAAGATACCCGGCACCAGGTTGATAAAGAATAGCCAGTGCCACGACGAATGATCGGTAATCCAGCCGCCCACGGTCGGTCCCAGCGTGGGCGCCAGCGATGCGATGCCGCCGACTGTCGCCGCCGCGATGACGATTTTCGGGCCTTTGAAAAAGGCAAACACGGTAGTGAACACGAGCGGGATCATCGAGCCGCCGAGGAAACCCTGCATGGCACGAAACACGATCATGCTCTGGATGTTCCAGGCCGCACCGCACAGCAGGCTGGCGATCGTGAAGCCGGCCGCCGACGCGCAAAACAGCCAGCGCGTGGACATCACGCGAGAGAGCCAGCCCGAGAGCGGTATCACGATAATTTCGGCGATCAGGTAAGCGGTCTGGACCCAGGCGGTTTCATCGGCCCCGGCCGAGAGGCCGCCGCCGATATCGCGCAACGAAGCCGAAACGATCTGGATGTCGAGCAGGGCGATGAACATGCCCACGCACATGGTGGAGAAGGCGAGCAGCTTCTGGCCTTCGGTCAGTTCAGCCGTGGGCGAGGGCGCGACGGGCGGTGCTGGCGGGATGCGCGTAGCAGCACTGCTGGGCGCTGAAGCGGTGAGGGCCGTGGCGCTCATTTCTGCCCCTCTTGTGCGAGATGGGTGTCGACGTCGGCTTCTACCGACAGGCCGGGTCGCAGCGTACCCAGTTGCGAATCTTTTTCATCGAGCACGATGCGTACGGGCACGCGCTGCACGATTTTCGTGAAGTTGCCGGTCGCATTTTCCGGCGGCAGGATGCTGAACTGCGCGCCGGTGGCTGGTGCGAGGCTGCCGACCGTGCCATGGAATACACGGCCCGGCATGACGTCGGCCCGCACCGTGGCACGCATGCCAGGCTGCATATGCGCCAACTGGTCTTCCTTGAAATTGGCATCGACCCACAGGCCATGCGCTGGTACGACCGATAGCAGCTGGCTGCCGGCCGCGGCATAGGCGCCGTCGCGGGCGCGCCGATTGCCGATGGTGCCGTCGATCGGTGCGCGCAACTCGGTATAGCCCACGTTCAGCTTGGCGATATCGCGCTCGGCGATCGCCTGTTCGAGCGCGGCTTGCGCCTGCTGCTTCTGGGTGGCGATCACGTCGAGTTGGCGTTGGGCTGCGGTGACAGAAGCGGCGGCTTTGTCGCCGTAAGCGACGGCCTGTTTGTATTCGGCGTCGGCCTTTTGCGAACTCTGGATCGATACCGCCGCCTTGTTCGATAAATCGAGGTAGCGGACCTGGTCTTCGTGTGCACGCACGGTGTCCGCGCTGGTCGCTGTCACTGCGGCACGCGCTTGCGCAATCACAGCTTGTTGCAGCTTCGCGGTGGCGTCCAGGTTGGCCAGCGTCGCTTGCTGTGCGGCCACCGCGCCTTCGGCCTTGGCGAGCGCTGCGCGATAGTCGCGATCGTCGATCTTGACCAGCAAGTCGCCGGCATGCACGGCCTGGTTATCGACCACCGCGACTTGCGTGATATAGCCTGGCACCTTGGTGCCGATCACGGTGACTTCGCCGCCGACATAGGCGTCGTCGGTACTTTGGAAAAAGCGCCCGGTAGTCCACCAGTGCACGCCATAGCCCGCGGCAGCCAGTGCGGCGAGCGTAAGGCCCGCGGCGATCAGCAATCGCTTGCGGTTCGGTTTCGCCTGCGGCTTGGGTAGCGGTACGGCGCCTAAATGTTCGGTCAGCGTGTTGGACGTGGACGACATGGTGTTTCCTCTGGATTAAATAGTGGCCGTACTGGGCGTGATTGGGGTCGCAGGGGCGGCTGGGCTGGCGTCGACTCCCGACGGCTTGGCCGCGCGCGTCAGCCGTTGGCGCAAGCGTTCGCTTGCGGCCGGCCCGGGCAGCACGGCGTGATCTTCGAGCGTGATCGGTTTGCCGGTATTGCGGTCCACCAGGATCAGGTCGACCGGCTTGCCGGTGGCCAAGTCAGTGAGTTGAGCGCTTGCGCCTTCGGCCTCGAAATGTTTGTTGCCCCAGTCGACCAGCGTCAGGATGATCGGGCGAAAATCCAGGCCGACCGATGTCAGCACGTATTCATAGCGCGGCGGTTTTTCACAGTATTGGCGGCGTTCCAACAGGCCTTCCGCGACCAGCACGCTCAAGCGGCGGCTGAGCATGTTGGTCGCGATGTCCAGGTTTTTCTGGAATTCGTCGAAGCGTTTGGTGCCATAGAACGCCTCGCGCAAGATCAGGATGCTCCACCACTCGCCGACTCTTTCGAGGCTGCGAACGACGGGGCACTGCACGTCGCTGAGGATCTTTTTCTGCATGATCGGAAAATCTCCCGAAAAAAGTTTGTTGCTTGCAATATGAAAGTTAGTATAAAGTAGTGACTTGCATGTTGCAAGCAACAAAGCGAAATAGTCGATTTGGCCTGATCACGAGGAGTTTGGAATGTCTGAAAATCTGGGCGCGCATACCCGCGCGCAGTCCGGTTCGCGTGACTCGCGCAGCCGAACGAGCGCTGTGCCACCGCGATCGGCTAGGGGAGTGGCTGCCAGCGTGGCCGCCAGCGCGGCGAAGGGTTCGGCTTCGGGTTTGGCTGTGATTGCACTCGTATGCGCACTGAGTTTGGCCGGCTGTGCCGAAGTCGGCCCGGACTACCGGCAACCGGCCTCGACCATGCCGGCCACGTTTCACAACAGCACGGCGTTGGCTGCGCACGATGCGGCGGCGCCCGTACCGGCGCCTGCGCTAGACACGTGGTGGAACGGGTTCAACGATCCTGAATTGACCCGCATCGTGCAGCGCGTGCTCGAGCAGAACCTGGACCTTGCCGCGGCCATGGCGCGCATCCAGCAAGCCCGTGCCGCGGCGAACCATGCCGGCGCCGAGCGCCTGCCCGAAGGCAGCGCGTCCGCCAGCATCGCGGGCCAGCGTCAATCGCTCAATAGCCCGCTTGGTGAAGCCGGCCGGACACTTCCCGGCTACACCCGCAACCAGTCACTGACCGATCTGGGCATAGGGGCGAGTTGGGAGCTCGATTTATTTGGCGGCTTGAAGCGCGGCGCCGAAGCGGCCGATGCGCAAGCGCAGGCTGCGCAAGCGGACGGCGACGGCGTGCGTATTTCTGTGGCGGCCGAGGCGGCCGATGCCTATTTCCGCGTGAGAGGCGCGCAGCAGCGTATTGCGATCGCGCAAAGCCAGGTCGATACCGACTCGCATTTGCTGCAACTGGTGACGTGGCGCATGAACGACGGCTTGGCGACCAATCGGGAATTGGCCGAGGTGCAGGCGCTGGTAGCGCAATCGCGCGCGACCATCCCGCCGCTGCGTATCGAGCTGGAGACTCAGTTGAATCGACTCGACGTACTGATGGGCGCGCAGCCCGGCACCTACGCGGCCGAGCTGCGCAGTCCGGCCAACGGGTGGGTCGTGCCGGCCATTTCGACGGCGCAAGGGCCGAGCGATCTGTTGCGGCGGCGCCCCGACGTGATCGCGGCAGAACGTCACGTGGCCGCGGCCAATGCGCAAATTGGGGTTGCCACGGCGGAGTATTACCCCAAGGTGTCGATCTCGGCGCTGCTCGGTTTCGAGAGCTTGAGCGGCGGTAAATTGCTCAGTGCAGCGTCTTTTCAACCTGAGGCGCTCGCCGGTCTGCGCTGGCGGTTGTTCGATTTTGGGCGCGTCGATGCCGAAGTGGCGCAAGCCAAGGGCGTCAATGCCGAAGCACTGGCGAACTACGGCAAAGCGATGCTGCGCGCGACTGAAGATGTCGAAAATTCCATCGTCACGCTGACTCAGACCGAAACGCAGAGTCAGGAGCTGAGCACCGAAGTGGATGCGCAGCGGCGCGCGCGCGATGCGGCGGAAGATGCTTATAAAGGCGGTGCGATTGGCCTTTACGAAGTGCTGGATCAGGACCGCCAGTTGTTGGCTGCGCAGGATCAGTTGGCGAGCGCGCATACCGACGATGCGCGCGCGGCAGTGTCGACGTTTCGCGCGCTGGGTGGCGGATGGTAAAGTCTTACACGATGGGAACGGATGGAAGCGCAGCGAAATAATCGAGCAATTGAAACGCGGTCGCGTCAATTGCTCATCACACAGAGATAACTTAGATGCGAATTCTTGTAGTAGGAGCCGGTGCGACCGGCGGATATTTCGGTGGCCGGCTGCTCGAGGCCGGGCGCGATGTCACCTTTCTCGTTCGTGCCCCGCGGGCCAGCCAGATCGCGCAGCACGGTCTGATCATCAAAAGTCCGGATGGCGACGCAACACTGCGCGACGTAAAGACGGTACAGGCTGAAACGCTGAGCGAGACCTACGACCTGATCTTGCTGAGTTGCAAGGCGTACGATCTCGAGGGGGCGATGGCTTCGTTCGCACCGGCGGTGGGGCCCGAGACAGTCATCCTGCCGCTGCTGAATGGATTGCGCCATCTCGATGTCCTCGATCAGGCTTTCGGTCGACACCGCGTGCTGGGCGGCCGCTGCGCGATTGCCGCGACGCTCGACGCCGAGCGCGCGATCGTGCATCTTAACGCCCAGCCCGGCATCACTTTCGGCGTGCGCGAAAGCACGGCGCCCGCGAAGATCGAGGCCATCACGGCGGCCATGCAAACCGGCCGATTCGATGCCACGGCCAGCCCGGACATCATGCTGGAGATGTGGGAAAAGTGGGTGTTCCTCGCTACGCTGGCGTGCAGCACTTCGCTGTTTCGCGCCACCATCGGCGACATCATCGCGGCGCCAGAAGGTGAGAAGAGCATCGCCGAACTGTTCGAAGAATGCCGTGCGGTCGCTCTGGCCAACGGGTATACGCCGCGAGAGGCTTTCGTCGCCAACGCGCAGAAGATGCTCCTCGCCGCGGGTTCGACACTGACCGCTTCGATGATGCGCGATGTCGAGAACAACTCCCGTATCGAGGCCGACCACATCGTCGGCGATTTGATTTTGCGCGCTGCCGCCGCCGGCATGAGCGATCAGCAGACGTCGATGTTGCGGATCGCCTATACGCATTTGAAGGCGTATGAAGCGCGCCGGGCGCGTACTGAGGCTGCTTGATTCGAGACGGATCAAAAAATCCAGGAAGCGCTGCTGTCGCGCAAATAGGCGGCACGCTTTCCGGCAGGTTCTGACATTTACGCTCCGACATTTGGGCCGCTAGCCTTGACAGCGGCCTTAGTCATGACCGAATATACGCAAAGCGTATATTTTGTGATCGAGGTGCTCCATGGACACTCCCCAGCAGACTTTCCTCCGCGACGCGATGCGGCAACTCAACATGACGCGCGAATCGTTCGCCAATCGGCTCGGGGTCAGGCGTAGAGCCCTGGATTCCTGGCTTTTACCCAGCGATTCCCACGAATTCCGGGTCATGCCGGAAGTGGTCGAGCGCTTTACCGGTGAAATCCTGCACGCCCACCTGCAAGAAAAAACGGTGACGCAGAGTGTATATCCCGGCGCCTTGCGTGATGCCATGCTTTTTGAAGGCCGGCCCCAATTGTTGTCGGTCGATCAATTCAACCGCGACTCGGCCGAGGCGCTGTTTCGCGTTGCCGATTTGATGCAGCCGATTGCGCGACGTCAGAAGATTTCACGCGTGCTCGAAGGGGCGGTACTGGGCAATCTGTTTTTCGAGGCCAGTACGCGTACCCGGGTCAGTTTTGGCGCCGCGTTTTGCCGTCTGGGCGGCTCCGTGTGCGACACCACCGGCTTTACTTTTTCGTCGATGGCCAAAGGCGAATCGATTTACGACACGAGCCGGGTCATGAGCGGCTATGTCGATGCAATGGTCGTGCGTCATCCCGAGCAAGGTTCAGTGGCCGAGTTCGCGCGTGCCACCAATATCCCCGTGATCAACGGCGGCGATGGTGCCGGCGAGCATCCGAGCCAGGCCTTGCTGGACCTCTACACCATACAGCGCGAGTTTTCGCGACTGGGCAAGTTGGTGGATGGAGCGCATGTGGCCATGGTCGGTGACCTGAAATACGGTCGCACTGTGCATTCGCTGATCAAATTACTGTCGCTTTATCGCAATCTCAAATTCACGCTGGTTGCGCCTCACTCGCTGGAAATGCCGTCCTATATCCTGGAGCGGGTCGCGGCTGGCGGCCATGTGGTCGAACAGACGCAGACGCTGGACGAAGGCCTCAAAGATGCCGACGTGATTTATGCGACACGCATCCAGAAGGAGCGTTTCGCCGACGAGGCGTTCGAGGGTTATACGCCCGATTTCCAGGTCAACCAGGCGCTGATCGATACTTACTGCCGCCCGGACACCATCATCATGCACCCGCTGCCGCGCGATAGCCGGCCCGGGGCGAATGACCTCAGCACCGACTTGAATCACGACGCTCGGCTGGCCATTTTCCGGCAGACGGACAATGGCATACCGGTACGTATGGCGATCTTCGCTGTGCTACTGGGCGTGGATCAGCAGGTTCAGCATTCGATGCGCGACGCCGCGTGGCGGCCACCGTCTCACATCGGACCGGACGACGCGCTGTTCCACGGCATCGACTAGCTCGCCGTCAAGGCGTTTGCGGTGAAGGGTGCCGCAAACGATGCTGTTGTCGCGGGCGGGGCTTACAGGTAGGGCTCCAGCATCGCGTCGATTGCGTCCAACGCGCCCGGCATCGGCTTGCGCGCGCGGGCAAGACGCACCGCACGCCGGGTCATCTGGGCGTAAAGCCGCGCGTGCTCGCCGCCCAGTTGCTGCAAGCGCTCAAGGTGCCGTTCGACCACTGCGGCGTCGCCGCGCGATACGGGGCCTGCCAGCGCGGACGAAAGACCCAGGTCGCGCGTCGTCTTGAGCGTGCCCTCGAGCATGGGCCACAGCGCCGCCAAGGTGTCTTCCTCGTTGACGCCGAAACTACCCCATACCTCCACTGCCTCACGCAGCCCACACAAAATAAAACTGGCCGCATAGTTAGCGGACGCGTGATACAGCATGCGCGCGCCGTCAGGGATCTCCAAGGGCGTGCAACGCAATGCGTGAACCAAGGCGGTCAGTTGCGCTTTCAACGGCTCGGGCGCTTCCAGCGTGATGTACGCGCCGACGATGCGTTCGCGATCGGCGGCCAAGCCGCTGAACAAATAGAGCGGATGAAAACCGCCGATCACGGCCCCCTGTTGTCGGGCGGGTTCGAGCAGGCTGACTTCCGATGCGCCGCTGCAATGCACGACTGCCTGGCCAGGCCGGAAATTGAGCGACGCGGCGCTCGCCGCGATCGCATCGTCGGGAACCGTAATAAAAATCAACTGGGCCGCGTCGACCACTTGCTGAGGGCCGTCACTTGCCGTGCATGCCTTGCATCCCGGCACCTCGGCGGCGAACTGCTCGGCCGACGCACGCGAACGGCTGGCCACAGCGGATACGGTGTAGCCGGCTTGGGCCCAAACCGCAGCGAGGCAGCGGGCGACGCGGCCTGCGCCGATAAAGCCAAGGGTCGGCAGGGCAGCAGTAGCGGTGTCAGCGGAGGGCATCGTAAGACTCGCAATTCGGTTTGAAGCCGGTAATTTACCTGCAAGCGATGCGGTTGCCTACTCTATGCGCGCACTGCCGCACTGCCGCACTGCGTTAACGGCGTTCGGCGCGCGCAATGGGCTTGTCGGTGAACGAAGAGCGAAGAGGTTGTGTACCAAAGTGTGAGCGCGAAACTTGCGTTGCAGCGCATCTACACCGGTAGAAGAAGCACAAAGCCAGTCCTGGCTTGGGTTACGGCGAATTATTTTGGGATGTCACAACTTGCAATTTGCAACAAATGCGCTGTGCGCCCTGTCTAAAAAGTGGTTATATTTATTCAGTGCAAGCCCCTGAGGGATTGCTTTTGCAAGGAGCAGCAAGTGAAAAAGATCATTTCCCTGATGGCCGTCGCAGTGTGTGCCGTGGCTGCATCGACTGCCGCGCAGGCGCGCGTAACAGTCGGTATCGGGATCGGCGTACCGGGTTATTACGCCCCGCCTCCGGTTTATTACGCGCCGCAGCCTGTTTATGTGCAACCGCAACCTGCGTATGCGCCGGTGTATGTGGCTCCTCCGATCGTGTACGCACCGGCTTACTACGGCGGCTATGGCTATTACGGGTATCGCCGCGGTTATCGCTACTAAGCGCATGCAAGGCTAGCGCGCGGGCGCGCTTATTTGCTCGTGTATTTCCTCGTCTATTTTCTGGCCGAGTATTCCCGAGCGCTTACCAAGCCGACGCGATTATCAATTGCTATGCAACTCGACTGGCCGCCCATTTTTATGGGCGGCCAGTTTCATTTTCAGGTGATGTAGTCAGGCGCGCTCGAGCTTGAGCGTGACTTCGGTATGGCCCGTCGTGATGCCGACCGTATTGACGATGGCGGGACGTCGCCACGCATCGAGCTTGGCACGCATCGCTGGCGTGCCGAGTTCGAGTTGATGCAGTAGTTCGACCACCAACGCGTACACAACAGTGGTGTCGCCATCTTCGACCTTCACTGCGAGCCCAAGGCCACGGTCCGGATAACCCAGCGCGTAACTGGCTCCCGCGCCCACTTTGCCCACCAGCGTGCCTTCATAAGCTTGCATCAACTCGGTACAGAAGCGTCGCTCGCCACCGACCAGCTCCGGATGCCGCGTCATTGCCCGATACAAGCGACCCAATGCCGACGTGCGCGCATCAGTAGTAGTGTCCGTAGCCGCGGGTACGCGCGCGCCACTGGCGCTCGCTAACTTGGCAAAAACCAGGGCCAAGCGGTCGAGCGCAAAACTTGGAGTGGGCAAGTTGCAGCCATCCGTACCCCAGGCGATCGCGTCGGGCGGCAGTTCGCATAACTGCGCGAGGGTCTCGGCGACGCGCCGCTGCAGCGGATGCTGGGGCGCATGATAGTCGGCGCTGGGCAGACCCAGCGCACGCGCCGCCGCGAGCATACCGACGTGCTTGCCCGAGCAGTTGCTACACACCGGCGTCGGCGTGAAATCGGCCTTGATCCAGGCGCGGAACACTTCGTCGGATAAAGGCGGGTGGCCGCCGCAGCGCATCTCGGCCTCGCTCGCACCGATTGCCGCCAGCATATGGCGCGTGCGTTCGATATGCCGGGGCTCGCTGCTGTGCGAGGCGCAGCATAGCGCGAGGTCGGCTTCGTCGAGCGCGAACTGGTCGAACGCGCCCGATTCCAGGATCGTCAGCGCCTGCGCAGGCTTGATTGCGGAGCGGGGCAGGGTGGCGCGCTGCGGATCGCCAAAGCGATACAGCAGCGCACCACCCGCATCCACCACGGCGACATGAGCGGCGTGGCGGTTCTCGACTGCCGGTCCACGGTAAGTGACGGCTGCGATGTCGTTCATGATGGATGCCGTCTCGTTAGGTCGCGTTGTTACATGCCACCCAAGCACAGGTACTTCATTTCGAGATATTCATCGATCCCGTACTTCGAGCCTTCGCGGCCCAGGCCCGATTGCTTGACTCCGCCAAACGGCGCCACTTCATTCGAGATCATGCCGGTATTCACGCCCACCATGCCGTATTCCAGCGCCTCGCTCACGCGCCAGATGCGGCCGATATCGCGGCTGTAGAAATACGAGGCCAGCCCGAACTCGGTGTCGTTAGCCATCGCCACGGCATCGCTTTCTTCGGTGAATTTCGAAATCGCTGCGACCGGCC
>NZ_LMUX01000015.1:46383-105674 GCF_009765705.1 Burkholderia sp. L27(2015)
TTGGCGCGTGCGTCGGCGATATGCTGGGTCACTTTCTCCACGGCCTGATCGTCGATCAGCGGGCCCTGGCTGATACCAGCCTCGAAGCCGTTGCCGACGCGGATCGCGCTCGAGGCGGCCGCGAGCTTGTCGACGAATGCGTCATAAATACTCGCGTGCACATAGAAGCGGTTGGTACACACGCAGGTCTGTCCGGCATTGCGGTATTTTGAAGCGACGGCGCCTTCGACGGCGGCATCAAGGTCGGCATCGCCGAACACGATGAACGGCGCATGGCCGCCGAGTTCGAGCGCGATTTTCTTGACGGTGGGCGCGCATTGCTGCATCAAGATCCGGCCTACCGGTGTCGATCCTGTGAAGGACAAATGACGCACCAGCGGGCTGTTGCACAGGACCTTGCCGACCGCGATCGATTGTTCCGCGTCGGCCGTGACGATATTGAAAACGCCCTTGGGAATTCCGGCTCGCTCGGCCAGCACCGCCAGTGCGAGCGCCGACAACGGCGTTTGCTCGGCCGGTTTGACGACGATCGTGCAGCCGGCCGCCAACGCGGGCGCGACCTTGCGCGTGATCATCGCGATCGGGAAATTCCACGGCGTGATCGAGGCGCATACACCGATCGGTTGCTTGAGCACCAGCATCTTCTTGTCGGCCGCCGGGCTGGCCAGCACATCGCCATTGACGCGCTTGGCTTCTTCCGCGAACCACTCGATAAACGAGGCGCCGTACATCACTTCGCCACGTGCTTCGGCTAATGGCTTGCCTTGCTCGGCCGTCATGATGGTGGCCAGATCGTCGGCGGCGGCCATGATCAGGTCATACCAGCGGCGCAGCACTGCGGCGCGCTCCTTGCCGGTCTTGGCACGCCAGGCTGGCCACGCTGCATGCGCGGCGGCTACCGCCTGCTCGGCGGCAGTCGCGTCGAGATTGGGCACCTGGGTAATTTCGATGCCGGTGGCTGGGTCCGTTACGGCGAAGCGGTTGTCGCCCCCGACCCAAGCGCCATCGATGTAAGTGTGACTTTGCAGCAGCGTTTTGTCGTTCAGGCGGGATAGAGCGGGGTGCGTCATCAGGGTCTCCATAAAAATTATTAAATATAGGCAGGATCTTGGCCGAGCATGTGCAGGATCATACAACCAAGCAGGCAGGTGCCCGGGCTAGGTAGCGTCAAACAGAGTAGCGTAAATGCCGTCGACGCGCTTTTTTACGTCGGCGTCCATCGTGATTGCGCGGCCCCATTCGCGATCGGTTTCGCCCGGCCACTTGTTGGTCGCGTCCAGCCCCATCTTCGAGCCCAGACCGGCCACCGGCGACGCAAAGTCGAGATAGTCGATAGGCGTGTTGTCCACCAGCACGGTATCGCGGCTCGGGTCTATCCGTGTCGTGATGGCCCAGATCACCTCTTTCCAGTCGCGGATATTGACGTCGTCGTCGACCACCACGATGAACTTGGTATACATGAATTGTCGCAAGAAACTCCACACGCCGAACATCACCCGTTTGGCATGACCCGGATAACTCTTCTTGATCTGTACGATCGCCATCCGATAGCTGCAACCTTCAGGCGGCAAATAGAAGTCGGTAATTTCCGGGAACTGCTTTTGCAGCAGTGGCACGAACACTTCATTGAGCGCTACGCCGAGGATGGCCGGTTCGTCAGGCGGTTTGCCGGTGTAGGTGGAATGGTAGATGGCGTCGCGCCGCATCGTAATGCGCTCTACCGTGAATACGGGAAACCATTCCTGCTCGTTGTAATAGCCGGTGTGGTCGCCGTAGGGGCCTTCGAGCGCGTGTTCGAACGCGGCCGCAGCGCCGCGCGTCGGTCGGGGCACGGCGCCCGGGGGTAGCTCGATCGGCGGTTCGGTCGCGTTGTGCTGCGACGCATGGCCTTCCGGGTAAATGAATCCTTCGAGCACGATTTCGGCGCGCGCCGGCACCTGCAGGTTCTCGAGGCCCGGGGTCAGGCATTTCGCCAGTTCGGTCTTGCCGCCACGCAGCAGCCCCGCAAATTGGTATTCAGACAGCGTGTCAGGTACCGGAGTGACCGCGCCGAGCATGGTGGCCGGGTCGCAGCCGAGCGCGACGGCGACCGGATACGGTTTGCCCGGGTTGGCGAGTGCGTGTTCGCGAAAATCGAGCGCGCCACCGCGATGAGCGAGCCAGCGCATGATCACTTTATTGCGCCCAATAACCTGCTGTCGGTAAATACCGAGATTTTGGCGGGGCTTGTTCGGGCCGCGGGTAATGGTCAGACCCCATGTGATCAGCGGGGCGGCATCGCCGGGCCAACAGGTCTGCACAGGCAGCTTTGCCAAGTCGACTTGCGCACCTTCCCAGACGATTTCCTGACACACCGGCGCCGACACGGTTTTGGGCGACATGTCCCAAACGGCTTTGGCTAGCGTGAGCAATTTGCCCGCATCCTTGAGCCCTTTGGGCGGCTCCGGTTCCTTCAGTGCGGAGAGCAGTCGGCCTACCTCGCGCAGCGAACTCAAGGCCTGGGCGTCATCACGGCCATCGTTCGCAGTGTGCGTCGCCGCATCGATTCCCATCCCCAGCGCGACCCGCCGTGGCGTGCCGAACAGGTTGCCCAGCACCGGCATGGTGTGTCCCGCGGGCTGTTCGAACAACAAGGCGGGGCCGGCTGCCTTGAGCACGCGGTCGCATAATTCAGTCATCTCCAGCACGGGTGATATCGGCGTGCCGACACGACGCAATTCGCCGATGCGGTCGAGCTGACTGATGAAATCGCGTAGGTCTTTATATTTCATAGGGGACAGGCAAGGGTCGGGTTAGGGGGCAGTAAATGCGAAAAACCGGAACTCAGACCGTCGACAATAGTCAAAAATTCCGACTGCGGAAAGCAGGGTCAGAGGAGGATAAGCACAGCGTATTTTACCTGCCTTGTAACAATCCGTTAGTTCGACGGTAGAGCGACAATCGGAGTAAGAGTAGGGATTACCTAGGGTATGGGCCGATAAACAGTGTTCATTATTACTATTAGTAATGGATTTTGTTTTGTATAGTGTTGACCGACACTAAAACCCTGCTAAAATCCGCCGGACATTGCGACTTAGGGATCGCCCAATTTTCGCGGCCCAAGTCTGCCCTCGGCGCATTTTTGCGCTTAAGTTGTCCCTGCTATCGGCTCCACCGCGGGTCCGTTATCGAATCTTGATGATCGGTAACGCCAGGTTCGACAGAGTTCCCCCGGCGTCTAAGACGCCGGTTCATGTGGCGGCCTTCTGATCGCTTCGGCTTGTGTTCCCCACACGGCCCTGAAGTGAGGCCCCGCCCGACGGCACCTGCCGTCCATTCCGGCGCACGGGTGTGCTGCAGTTTGAGCATGCCACGGCGTCTTGATCGATCGTGAGCCTGAAGCTGTTTTCCTATTCAGCTTGCGTTTCTGTCATACAGGATGGAGATTCAACGTATGAACGCTTGGTTACCCTGGCGACCCGAGGCGCGCATTTCGCCCGTGGTACGTCTAGTTTTTCAACGCGGCACTCAGCTTGGCAGCCGTTTTTTCAGCTCGATCGGTGCATTCGCCGTGATGGTTTCGTTGGTCTTGTGGTTCCAGCCCGGCTTGCGCGTGGCGCTCGCTGCACGACTGGTCCCGTTTCTGACGGCCGCCGCCACGAGTGGACCTGAAGTCAGCCGCTTGTTCTCGAGCCCATTTGGTTCGCCTCGCTTGCCCACGGCTCGTCCCAACGCCGATATCGATCCGTTGGCCCAGGCTACGGGCGACAAGGTGAGCGATAACGACACAGATGCCGGCAATGCAGCGCTGCCGACTTTCTTCAGCGCTGGTGTCATGGGCAGTTTGTTGCCCTCGGCGCAGTCCGGCTTGCCGTTGGCGAAGCTGGCGTCTACCCAAGGTCAGATCGTGGTGGATGCGCGCGACAATCACATCTTGGCGTCGTCGCGCGAGCAAATGCAGGTCGCAAGCTACATCTCCCATCGTTACCGGGTGGCGCAGGAGCCGATCGTTAATTTGGTCAATACGGTTTTCCAGACGGGCCACGATGTTGGTATCGATCCCTTGTTGCTGTTGTCCGTGATCGCGATCGAATCCAGCTTCAATCCTTACGCCGAGAGCGGTGTGGGTGCGCAAGGACTGATGCAGGTGATGTCCAAGATTCATTCGGACAAGTTCAGCGATTTTGGCGGCACCCGTGCGGCGCTCGAACCGCTGGCCAATATCAAGGTCGGCGCCATGGTGCTGAAAGATTGCATAACGCGTGGCGGTTCGTTGGCCACAGGCTTGCGTTTATACAATGGCTCGACTTCGCCGGACGATGGCGGCTACGGCGCCAAAGTATTGGCTGAGCGTGCGCGCATGAACGACGCGTTGCGTGGCCGCAAGGTAGTGGTCACTCAGCAAACGGCCATGACCTCGGCAGCCAAACCGGTAGTGAGCCAAGCTGCACATCTGGCTACCGGCTCGGCGAAGGCGGCGAATACGGCTAGCGACGCGCGCAACGACGCTTGAACCGCGGCGTTGCCCGTGTAACTGTCTGAGTTCGTGTTGTTGGACGATGATGACTGTCTAGCGGTGTCACCCGGCCTTTCAGGGCTGAATCCGCGCTGAAATAGAATTAAGTAGAAAAGTCGTTCCGGTAATCAGAACCGAAGCGGCTTTTTTGCTTTGCGGCGGATTTTTCAGCGAGTCGTGCAGCGAACTTTGCAACGAGTCTTACAGCAAATTCTGCAATGAGTCTCGCAGCGAATCTTGTAGATGAGTCGACGTCAGCTCAGCGCCGTACTCCGAAAAAACCTGCCAGCCGCGTAACCGCTTCTTCCAGACGCGGCATCGCGGTGGCGTACGATAAACGGATATATTTTCGTGGCTCGTACGAGCCGAAATCCAACCCTGGCACCAGCACTACGCCGGCATCGTGCAGCATCGCGCGGGTCAGCGCCGCGCTATCGCCGCGCGCCGCGTGCGCTACGTCGCTGCAATCCGCGTAGACATAGAACGCGCCATCGGGCACGACCGGCACTTTGAATCCGAGTTCGCCCAACGCAGGCACGATGAAATCGCGGCGGCGGCGAAACTCGGCGCGCCGTGCTTCGTAGATTTCCAGCGTGGCTGGTTCGAAGCAGGCGAGAGCCGCGTGTTGCGCCACGGCCGAAGCGCAGATAAACAGGTTTTGAGCCAGTTTCTCGAAAGCCGGGACCAGATCGGGCGGCACCACCAGCCAGCCCAACCGCCAGCCCGTCATGTTGAAATACTTCGAAAAGCTATTGACCGTAATGACATCGTCGCCCAACGACAGTGCGCTGATGGGCGGCGCGTCGTAGCTCAAGCCTTGATAGATTTCATCGACCACCGTAAAACCGCCGCGAGCCCGCACCGCTTCGACCAGCTTGGCGAGTTCCTGCGGCGTGATCGACGTGCCCGTCGGGTTGGACGGTGACGCCAGCAAGACTCCACGAGTGCGCTCGCCCCAATGTTGTTCGACCTGGGCCGCGGTCAACTGAAAGCGTTCCTCGGGGCCGCTTTCGATCAACACCGGACGGCCTTCCAGCGCGCTGACGAAGTGGCGGTTGCAGGGGTAGCACGGGTCCGGCATCAGCACTTCATCGTCGCGGTCGACCAACGCGGTACATGCCAGCAGCAGCGCCGCCGATGCCCCCGCCGTGACGATCACGCGAGCGGGGTCGATTTGCAGGCCGTAACTGTGCGCATAGTGTTCGGCGATCGCCACACGCAGGGCGGTCAAACCCAGTGCTGGGGTGTACTGCGTCACGCCGCGGCGCAATGCGTCGGTGGCGGCCGCAATCACGGCGTCGGGCGCAGTGAAGTCGGGCTCGCCGATGCTCATGTGGATGATGTCGCGGCCGGCGCGCTCGAGCGCAACGGCTTCTTTGGCCATCTCCATCACATGGAACGGTTCGATTGCGGCGACGCGCTGCGCCAGCCGGTGGGCGCCTTTCGAGAGCGAGGGGGGAAGAACAGTCATGACGGCGGTGGGGGCAGAAGTGAGGCGGTTCGCGGCCGCGTGGCGGCGGCTGCGTTGTGTTCAGTTACGGGCCGGTTAATACGGCGGCTGAAGTGACCGAAATAAGCGACCCGAATAAGTGGCGAGACCGCCGCAAACCAGCAGCGAATCAGCCGCGGGATTGCGCTTCGTTGGGGCGAACTTTGGCGGCGACCTTGTCGAGCACGCCATTGACGTACTTATAGCCATCTACGCCACCAAACGTCTTGGCAAGTTCGACCGCTTCGTTGATCACCACGCGATACGGAATCTCCACATGATGGGTGAATTCGTAAGTAGCGACTAGCAATACGGCACGCTCGACAGGCGAGAGTTCGACTACCGGGCGATCCAGGCACGGTTCGATCTGCACTGTCAGCGCGTCGGCTTCGCGAATCACACCGCGCAACAAGGCGTCGAAGTGCTCGACGTCGGCCTTGTCAAAACCCTGCACGGTACGCATCTGGGCATCGATCTCGGCGGCGCTGGCACCGGAAAGCAGCCATTGGTAAAGACCTTGTGTCGCTAGTTCGCGCGAACGGCGGCGAGCACTTTTCATCGGGCGTCATCCTCTTCTTGCTCGTCGTCATCCTGAGCCAATTGCTCAAGCGCGACAGCCAGATTAGCCATCTCAACCGCGACCCGTGCCGCATCGCGGCCTTTCTCGCTCATGCGCACGATGGCCTGTTCGTCGTTTTCGGTAGTCAGCACGGCATTGGCGACCGGCACGCCGAAGTCGAGCGCCACGCGGCTAATGCCGGCACCGCTTTCGTTCGATACTAATTCGAAGTGATACGTCTCGCCGCGGATTACCGCACCCAGTGCAATCAGCGCGTCGAATTGACCGCTTTCGGCCAGTTTCTGCAGCGCTAGCGGGATCTCCAAGGCGCCGGGCACCGTCACGAGCAGCACGTCTTCGCCCGTTACACCGAGGCGTTCGAGCTCTTCGGTGCAAGCATCGCACAGACCGTTGCAGACGTTTTCGTTGAAGCGCGCCTGCACGATACCGATACGCAGCCCGCTGCCGTCGGTATTAGGTTGATATTGTCCGATTTCCATTTGAGTTCCGAGGTGAGATTGGGTTTCAGGCCGGTTGATCGTCGAGTGCTGCGCCGGTCGCCGCGCTATCCGGTTGTTCACCGCACGGCATCGGAATAAAGCCTGTTACTTCCAGCCCGTAACCCGACATGCTGCCGAGTTTGCGAGGATTCGACAGCACCTGCATCTTGCCCACGCCGACATCGCGCAGGATTTGCGCGCCTATGCCGTAAGTCTTGAAGTCGATCGGACGGCGTTTCAGCGCGGCCGATTTCTCTTCGTTGTCGAATGCCTCGAACACTTCGAGCAAATGCTCACGCGAATCGCCGCAATTGAGCAGGACGACTACTCCGTGGTCGCGCGCGGCGATTTCGCCCAGCGCCGCGTCCAGTGTCCATGAATGGGTGGTGCAGCCGGTCTCGAGCAAATCCAGCACCGACAGCGGTTCGTGCACGCGCACGGGCGTGTCGCGCTCGGGATGCGGGGTGCCGCGCACCAGCGCCAGATGCGGCGAACCGCTGGGCTTGTCGCGATACATCACGGCGCGAAACGGACCATGCGAAGTGTGCATGGTGCGCTCGGCGACGCGCTCGACGATCGATTCGGTACGGCTGCGATAATGGATCAAATCGGCAATGGTGCCGATCTTGAGGCCGTGTTCGGCGGCGAACTCGAGCAAATCCGGCAGGCGCGCCATCGTGCCGTCGTCTTTGATGATTTCGCAGATCACGGCGGCCGGCGTAAGCCCTGCCAGCGCTGTCAGGTCGCAACCCGCCTCGGTGTGGCCTGCGCGCACCATCACGCCGCCGGGCTGGGCCATGATCGGGAATACGTGGCCCGGCTGGACGATGTCCTCGGCTCGCGCCTCACGTGCCACGGCCACTTGGACGGTGCGGGCGCGATCGGCGGCGGAAATGCCGGTGGTCACGCCTTGAGCGGCTTCGATGCTTACGGTGAAGGCCGTGCCGTATTGGGTGCCGTTGCGATGCGTCATCAACGGCAGATTCAGGCGGCGGCACCGATCCTGGGTGAGCGTCAGGCAAATCAGACCGCGACCGAAGCGTGCCATGAAATTAATGGCCTCCGGCGTGACGAAATCGGCGGCGAGTACCAGGTCGCCTTCGTTTTCGCGATCTTCTTCGTCGACCAGGATGACCATGCGGCCAGCTTTTAGCTCGGCGATGATATCTTCAGTGGAGGCGAGCTTCATGGTGAGGTGCGTGATCTCTAACAAAGCGCGTATTTTACGCCATCGCCGCAGCAAAAACGCGTTTAGTAAGCGAGCCGGCGCGGCTATAGGGTAAATCGAGCAAATATAATATATCGCGACGTGATGTAAAATTGCGTGTTTTTGCCGGATCGTGGCACTGGCTGATCGCGGCGGGGCGGCTTATCGGGCTGACTCATAGGGCTGACCCATAGGGCTGACTGATAAGGCTGACTCATAAGGCTCATTCAGCCCCAGATTTCCACACAGATTCACGCCCGGACTTAAACTCGGGAACTCACACACAGGCTTGCACCTATGTACAACAAGCTGTCCGAGCGCTGGTCGCGCTTGTCTAAATTGTCGCGCTTGCCTGCATGGTTGCGTGCGTTCTGGCCCGAGCGTTCCGTAGCGGGGCACGTCGAACGCGCGCGCTCGAGTGTGGGTGCGCTGGTCGGTATTCTGCTGACCGGCTGGCTCAGCTACCGGATTCTCGGCGATAGCGGCGCCGCGCTCTGGCTGGCGGCGCCCATGGGGGCTTCTGCCGTGCTGCTGTTCGCCGTGCCGGCCAGCCCGCTGGCGCAGCCGTGGTCGATCATCGGCGGCAATCTGGTGGCCACGCTCATCGGTGTAACGAGCGCGCGCTGGATCGCCAGCCCCGAGTGGGCGGCGGCGGTAGCCGTCTCGTGCGCGATTGCGGCCATGTTTGCCCTGCGTTGTCTGCATCCGCCCAGCGGTGCAGTGGCGTTGACGGCGGTGCTCGGTGGTCCGGCCGTCCACGCGGCGGGCTATAGCCTGCTATGGCTGCCGATCGAGTTGAATTCCGTGCTGCTGGTGATCGGCGCACTGCTTTACAACAACGCGACGGGGCGGCGTTATCCGCATGCGCAGTTGGCCTCATCGAGCCATCAGCATCAAACCCAGGACGCCGCGCCCACGGCACGGCTGGGCTTCACACCCGCTGACCTCGATGCCGTGCTGGGCCGCTATGACCAAGTGCTGGACATCAGTCGCGACGACCTTGAGGCGATCTTCCTGCAGACGGAAATGGCGGCCTACCGGCGCCGTTTTGGCACGGTCAGTTGCGGCGACATCATGTCCCACGACATTGTGACGGTTGCGTTCGGGACACTGCTCGAAGACGCGTGGGAGATGATGCAGCAGCGCCAGCTGACCGCCATGCCGGTACTGGACCGCGTGCGCCGCGTGGTCGGCATGGTGGAGCGCGAGGATTTCTTGCGTCACGCGCTGCCGCAATCGTATAGTGGCATCGGCCAACGGCTACAGGCTTTGGTTCGGCGTAGCACCACCAGCCATTCCGAGAAGCCGGAAGTGGTCGGACAGATCATGCGCAGCGCGCCTCACAGCGTGCAAGCCGATACCCACTTTGTCGAGCTGGTGCCTATCATGGCGGCGGCTGGCCACCATCATATTCCGGTGGTCGATCACGAGCGCCGGTTGATCGGGTTGGTCAGCCAGTCCGATGTGCTGACTGCTTTGTATGAGTCTCAACTCGTCAAGCCGGCGCCATCGGGGTTGGGGGTTGCGTGACTTGGTTGCGTAGCTGAGTTACGTAACCAAGCTACGTCACTTAGCCGTCAGTCCCGCGATCGCCTGCATGATGCCAACGCGAGCCTGGCCCAATATCATTCCGCGCCACAAATCGTCGTCGCCATAGAACGCATCGCGCATGACTTGCTTGATGGCCACGCGCCGCGCCGCGGGCATGTCCGGATGGTTCTGCAAACATTGGTCGGCGCGCAACGCGTTCAACATGTCGTTCACAGGTACGGTGCCGTACTCCAGCGCCAGCACGGTGGTGCGGGCGTGGGCGCATTCGTCGTAGATCACCCCGGCAAGCGGCCCGGATACATTAGCGGATGACGAGTCGCCCGCAAAAGGCGCGAATACATCGGCGCCCCACCAACTGCGTGCACGCGGCAGCTCGTCGGGACCCGGCCGGCCGGCGAAGATCTTTTCGGCGTGACCATATGGCCCCAAGCCGGTGTGGAAATCGATCCAACCGATGTCGCTGAAGTCCGCGCCGATCTCGCGCAAAATTTTTCGCACGGTGAGGTTGCTCCAGGCTGGCGCGACGCCGCCATAAAACAGCCCTTGCGCGTCCTCGTATTGACCGGTCGTCACCGCGCGTTGATAGGCTTGCTCGCCGTTGCGCTCGATATAAGTTGCTTTACGCGCGACGTTCTGCGGCGTTTCGGGCCATTGTTCCGGAATCAGCCAATCGCGAATTTCACGGTAGGCGGGGTTGTCGGCGCGCGGTTGCGAGAAATCGATCGCGTTGCGGTTGATGTCGATGTTCTGCTCGTTGGTGCGGCGCAAGTGCGAAAAGCCATACGGGTTCACCGCATGCAGCAGCAGCACGGCGACGCCCGCTGCCTGGGCGCGGCGTTGCATATCGGTATCGTGCAGAAACGCCAATTGGCAACCCGAACCGCAGAAGCCTTCGACACCATGCACTGCGGAGGTCAGGACCAGCAGGCTGCGCGCCTTGGGCGGCGCGAACAGGGCGGTATCGAGAGAGAGCGGTTCGCCTTCGGCACCGGTAAAGCCGGGCAGCGTATGGCTTTGGTTGCGAGTTCCGAGCGCTTCGGCAGCGGCGATGAAACGCGCGCGCGCATTGCTGTAGTTAGGTGAAAAATAGGACGTCATAGGTTCGAATGTCGATGATTGGGTTGCTGAAGTGAATCAAATAAGCGAGTCAAATAAGTAGGCTAATTCGGGCTTTCAAAATCGAGCCCAGCTTCAGGTATCGAGCTGTTCGCCGGTACGGTCTTTAAGTATCAGCAAGGCAATGCTGGAAACGCAGACGCACGCGATCACATACCACGCAGGCGCCAGCTTGCTGCCGGTCTCGTTGATCAACCAGGTGGCGATGAACGGCGCGAATCCGCCGAAAATCGCTACGCCTGTACCGTAGACGATGGACATGCCGGTCGCGCGCACCGCCTGCGGAAATATCTCCGGAAGCATCGTGATACCTGGCGCACTTTGGAACGCCAGTAAAACACTCAGTACGCCCACCACGGTGAGCAGGCTCAGACTGCTCGGATTCGCCGTCAGCCAAAGAAAACCGGGGTAGATCAGCAACAGGGTCAGCACGCGTGAAATCGTAATCAGCAGTTTGCGACTGGTGCGATCGGACAACAGTCCCGCGAGCGGTGCGAAGATAAACGTCAGCACCCCCGACCAAATCGCCGCCAGTAAAGCGACCGGTACCGGCAGGTGCAGCTCGCGTATCGCATAGGTCGGCATATAGAACGTGGTGATGTAGGCACATGCGGTGGAGCCCATCGTCAACAGCGTGCCCAGCAAAATGCCGCGCCAGTGCCCGGTCAATACGGTGCGAATCGGCGCGAGGACGGCGTGCTGCTCGCTGTGCGTTTCGTCGAGCCGGCGCCGAATGAAGATGCCCAGTGGCCCAATCAAAATGCCCAGCAAAAACGGCACGCGCCAACCCCAGCTTTGCAGCGATTCGGGACTGAGAAAATACGATACGCCGCCCGAGCACAACGCGCCCAGTGTCACGCCCAGCCCTTGGCTGGCGAATTGCCAACTACCGAGAAAGCCGCGATTGCGCGGGGTAGCGTACTCGACCAGCAGCGTGGTCGAAGCGCCCACTTCGCCACCGGCAGAGAATCCCTGGAGCATGCGCGCGAGCACGACTACGAGCGGCGCAGCCAGGCCAATCTGGGCGTAGGACGGGGTCAGGCCGATCATGGCGCAGCCGAGCGCCATCAGGAAGATGGTCAGCGTCATGGCGGCCTTGCGCCCGGCACGGTCGGCATACGCGCCGATCAGCAAGGCTCCCAGCGGCCGCATGATGAACCCCACGCCAAAGGTCGCGACCGACAGCAGCAACTGGATATACGACGACATCATGGGAAAAAATACTTTGCCGATCACCACGGCCATAAACCCATAAACGGTGAAATCGAAGAACTCGAGCGCGTTGCCCAGCGTGGTCGCGGTAATGATCAACGGTTGCGAGGCGCGGCGCGTGCGGGCCATGCCAGCGGCGCGGGTAGTGGTCTCCATTGAAGCTCCCTGATTGTAATTTTGGTAGTTTTTATAGTGTTGCTTTGCCCGCGGGTGCAAAAAAGCTCGCCTCCCGACCGGATTTGCATCGAGAATAACAACCGCCTATCTTGTCAAAAAGACAAATTTCAATATTGAATGACAACTATAAGTTATATGGTGCGCGATGAAACATCAACAGTTAAGGATATTTCTCGCAGTGGCCGAGCAGCGCAGCATTCGTGCTGCAGCCCGAATGCTGGGCCTGACGCAGCCGGCCGTCACCAAAACCATACGTGAGCTTGAAAGCGAGTTTGGCCTGGCGTTGGTGCTGCGTGATGTGAACGGGGTGTCCTTGACCGAGTACGGGCTGGCGTTTCGCGAACATGCTCAGTTGCTGATCAACGAGATGCGTCGCACGCGCGAAGCGATCGAAGCGATGCGATATGGTGTGGGGGGCATGGTGCGCATCGCGGTGAGCCCGACGGTGGCGGCGAGTTTGCTACCCGATGCGTTTGCGCAGTTCCGCGCGGCGCTGCCCGGAGCGCGCATCAGCTTTAACGAGGGAGGCTGGAACCAGGCGTTATCGGGCCTGAGCGACGGCACGCTGGATTTTGTGGTGGCTCACGCCTTGCCCGGCTCGATCCCGGCGACGGTCGATCAGATTCCTCTGTTTTCGGTAGCCCAAGTGGTGGGCGCACGTGCCGCTCACCCGCTGGCCCACGCCACCTCGCTGGCCCAACTGCAGGACGCCGATTGGCTGGTGCCCAGCTACTGGACCAAGGATCTCGATCTGTTGAGCGCAATTTTCGGACCTCAAGGGCTGCGCATCCCGGCCTCGGTGGTGCAATGCCAATCGTTTTTGGTGGCGGCCAGCCTGTTGTCGGAAATCGATTTGCTCAGCGTATTCGCAGCGCCGTTGGTATCGCGTGAGCTTCGGCTGCGCGGCCTGGTTGCGCTGCCGTTGGAGGAACCGCTGCCGCAAACCACGATTTCCATTCTCACTCGGCCCGATAGCCGGCGCACGCCCACCGCGAGCCGTTTTATCGAATGCTTCATCGAAGCGGCGGCGCGGTTCCAGGAGGCAGCTTCGGCGGCGTCGGCCGTGTCGGGTAGATAGTTGAATACGTAGCATAAAAATGCTTGCGCACGCACATATATAGCATTAGGATTACACTTGCAAACCACTGATTGGAGAAGGTAATGGTTCAAATCGTCGAACAAGTTTTACGGGCTCAGCCCTATCAGGCAGGCAAGCCCATCGGCGAGCTGGCGCGTGAAATCGGCATGCCGGAAGCCGATATCGTCAAACTGGCCTCGAATGAAAACCCCTTGGGCATGTCGCCCGTAGCGCGGGAGCAGGCCAACGCCGCCTTGCTGGACGCCGCGTTTTATCCGGACGCGAACGGCTTCGAGCTCAAGGCAGCTTTGGCGCAGCGCTTCGCGGTGCCGCACGACTGGCTGACATTGGGCAATGGCTCGAACGATATTCTCGAACTGCTGGCCAGCACGTTTTTGGCGCCCGGCACGTCGGCGGTATTTTCGCAGTATGCATTTATCGTTTATGCGCAGGCAACGCTGCGGGTGGGCGCGCAAAGCATCGTGGTGCCGGCGAGCGAGTATGGCCATGACCTGGACGCGATGCTCGCGGCTATCCGCGACGACACCTCCATGGTGTTTATCGCTAATCCGAATAACCCCACGGGCACTTATCTGAGTGCGGCTCAGATCGAGGCGTTTATCTCGCAGGTACCGTCGAACGTGGTGGTGGTGCTGGACGAAGCCTATAACGAATACCTGCCGCCGGAACTGCGCGTCGACAGCATTGCCTGGGTGCGTCAGTATCCTAACGTCGTGATTACCCGGACGTTTTCGAAGGCGTATGGCCTGGCCGGCTTGCGAGTCGGTTACGCAATCGCGAGCGCCGAGACCACGGAGTATATGAACCGGATACGCCAACCGTTCAATGTCAGCAATGTGGCGCAAGCGGCCGCCATCGGCGCGTTGCAGGATGACGCGTTTCGCCAGAAGACCTACGAGACCAACTTGCAAGGCCTGGCCCAATTGTCGGCCGGCCTCGACGCGCTGGGCATCGAGTATGTGCGGTCGCACGGCAATTTCGTCCTTGCGAAATTCGGCGCACAAGCGGCGCAGGTCAATGCCTTTCTGCTCAAGCACGGCATTATCGTGCGGCCGGTTGGGGGTTATGGATTGCCCGAGTGGCTACGGATTTCAGTAGGCCTGGAGGAGCAGAACGCCCGTTTATTGAACGCGCTGAAAGCGAGTGCGCTGACTGGTTAATTGAGAGTGCGGATTACTCGTGGCGGTTATTTGCAAAGGTTGAGTCATGTCAGATCTGAAGATGGCGGTAGTGGGGGGCGGGGCGATCGGCGGCGTGTTGGCGGCGCGCCTCGAACGGGCGGGGCTGGCGCCTACGTTGTTGGCGCGAGGCAGGCATTTGGAGGCGATTCGGGCGCGAGGGCTGGAAGTGCTCGACGAGGACGGTTCCTATGTGGCCCGGTTGAAGGCGACCGATAGTCCGGCTGAACTCGGACTGCAGGACATCGTATTTATCTGTCTGAAGGGCTCGGCGCTGGTCGAAGCCGCAGCGACGCTGACGCCTCTGATCGGCCCCGCGACGCGCATCGTTTCGGTGATGAACGGTGTGCCATGGTGGTTTTTGAATGGACGCTGCGATGCGCTCGCGGGGCATCGGCTCGAGTCGGTGGATCCGGGTGGCGTGGTGTCGGCGGCATTGCCGCCGGCGCAGTGCTGCGGCTGCGTGGTGCATTTGTCGTCGGCTGTGCGCGAACCGGGCGTGATCGCGAAGGGACGTGGCAATCAGATGATCGTCGGTGCGAGCGCGGGTCGAACGGACGCGGGTATGACACAAATCGCCGAGTTGTTGCGGCAAGCGGGTTTCGATGTTGAACTGAGCGCGCAGATCGAGGGCGCTATTTGGGCGAAGCTGTGGGGCAACATGACGATGAACCCGATCAGCGCGATTACGGGTTCGACCGGCGATCTGATACTCGACGATCCGCTTATCTTGCAACTGGTCGTGAATGTGATGGAGGAGGCTCAACGCGTGGGCGCAAAGCTCGGCATCGAGGTGGACATGACCGCTGCGCAACGCAACGCGCAGACACGCAAGCTGGGGGCTTTCAAAACGTCGATGTTGCAGGATCTCGAAGGCTCGCGACCGCTTGAGATCGATGGGATCGTGGCGGCTCCACGTGAGCTTGCCCAGCTTACCGGGGTGGCGACGCCTTGGCTGGATACGATATTGGGGCTGGTGCGGCAGCGGGCGATGAACGCCGGGTTGTATCGGTATAGCGTGGGCGATCCGCCTGCGGTTTAGTCCGCTTATTTGGTCAACCGGATGTGGGACACACGGCAAGACCGCTGAATCAAAGGGCCGCAAGGCCCTTTTTTTATCTACGCCACTCCAAACCACACCACATCGGCGCGGCGCATTGGCCGACCCACTTGCCACTAGCCACAGTACGTGCGACGCGCGGAGTGCATGGCCCATGCACAAGCGCATTGCCTACCATTCGATCTAGGTGTAAACCTCATATATAAAAAATCATTTCATATGTAAAAATAACCTCCATCACCACTCGGTCTAAACACGGCCTGTGGAAGCAACGGTTAACGAAGGAGCAACGATGGGACAGCGGGTGCAGGGCAAGAACATTTTGATCACCGCCGCGGGCAAGGGCATCGGCCGCGCATCGGCATTGATGCTGGCGGCCGAGGGCGCAAACGTGTGGGCCACTGACGTCGACGAAAACGCGCTGCAACAATTGCAAGCAGATGCCGGTGCCGGCACGACGCTGCGCACCGCGCGGCTGGACGTGCTCAATACCGCCGAGGTAAAAGCCTTCGCCGCCAAAACCGGAGCGCTCGACGCCTTGTTCAATTGCGCAGGCTTCGTTCACAGCGGCAACATCCTCGCGTGCGAGGAATCGGACTGGGATTTCAGCTTCGACCTCAACGCGAAAGCCATGTACCGGACCATCCGCGCGTTCCTGCCGGCCATGCTGGAAAGTGGGCGGGGCGCCTCCATCATCAACATGTCCTCAGCCGCTTCCAGCGTCAAAGGCGTGCCCAATCGCTTCGTCTACAGCGCATCGAAAGCCGCGGTGATTGGCCTGACCAAAGCCGTCGCAGCCGACTTCGTAGGACAGTCGATCCGCTGCAACGCGATTTGTCCGGGTACCATTGAATCGCCATCGCTGCAGGGCCGCATCGCCGATCAGGCAGCGCAATCGCACCTGAGCGAAGCGGAAGTGCGGGCCGCATTTGTCGCCCGTCAACCGATAGGCCGGGTCGGACGCGCTGAAGAGGTCGCGGCATTGGTGACCTATCTGGCCTCCGACGAGTCCGCATTCACTACCGGTGCGATTCATATCATCGATGGCGGCTGGGCGAACTAAGCCCGGCAATTTCAAACCGATCCACTCACAGAGATTTCTTATGAAGCTGATACGCTGGGGCGCCGACGGCGCCGAAAAACCCGGTTTGGTCGATCAGACCGGCACGCTGCGCGACTTGTCCGGCGTGATCGCCGATATCGACGATGCCGCGCTGTCGCCCGCGGGGCTCGCACGGTTGGCCGCGCTCGATGCGCAGCAACTGCCCAAGCTGGACGCATCGGTGCGCTTGGGTGCGCCGATGGCCCGCATTTCGAAGATCGTTTGCGTGGGCCTCAACTACGCCGATCACGCTGCCGAATCGGGCATGCCGATTCCCGCTGAGCCGGTGCTGTTTCTCAAGGCGAACAGTTCGCTTTGCGGCCCGAACGACACCGTAGTGATTCCGCGCAATTCGGTCAAGACCGACTGGGAAGTTGAGCTGGGTGTGGTCATCGGTCAGCGTGCTTCCTACGTCGACCTCGAAAACGCGCTCGATTACGTCGCCGGCTATTGCGTGGTCAACGACGTGTCCGAGCGGGAATACCAGCTCGAACGCGGCGGCGGTCAGTGGGACAAGGGCAAGAGCTGCGATACCTTTTCGCCAATTGGGCCGTGGCTAGTCACCCGCGACGAAATTGCCGATCCGCAAAAGCTGGGCCTTTGGCTCGACGTCAACGGCAAGCGTTTCCAGAACGGCAACACCAGCACGATGGTGTTCGGCGTGCAGCATCTGGTGAGCTACATCAGCCAATTCATGACGCTGCTGCCGGGCGATGTGATCAGCACCGGCACGCCGCCGGGCGTGGGGCTGGGCCAGAAGCCGCCGGTCTACCTGAAGGCCGGCGACACAATGCGGCTGGGTATCGATGGCCTGGGCGAGCAACGCCAGGTTACGCGTGCCTGGAGCGCTGCAACGAAGTAAGTCCGTCGCTCAGCGCCATCGCGAGCCGTCCGGCGCCGCCGGGCACAACCGAGCGCCGCTGAGCGCAACCCCGCGCCACCCACTGCGGCAAGCGCCAGCTTGTCGCGCAGATGTTCCGTTTGACCTCGCAAAACGGCGCTCCCCCGGAGCGCCGAAAACAAAAAAATCAGGCGCAGCGTCATTCAATGTGCCAGGAGACAACGATGTCCAATGCTATCCCTATGCCGGGTCTGAGAGCCCACAGCACGGTGCTGGAAGAAGCCGCTTATCGCAAGGCGGTTTGGCGGATCGTGCCGCTGTTGATCGTGTGCTTTATCTTTGCGTATTTCGACCGAGTCAACATCAGCTTTGCGAAGTTGCAGATGCAGGGTGACCTCGGGTTGTCGAATGCGGCTTACGGCCTGGGCGCCAGCATTTTCTTCGTTGGCTATTTCATCTTCGAAATTCCGAGCAACCTGATTCTGAGTCGCGTGGGTGCGCGTGTCTGGATCGCGCGCATCATGATCTCGTGGGGCATCGCATCCGCGGCGATGATGTTCGTCACCTCCGAGAAGTGGTTTTATATCCTGCGCTTTATCATCGGCGCGACCGAAGCCGGTTTCCTACCGGGCATCATCCTGTATTTCACGTACTGGTTTCCGGCCAAACGTCGCGCGCGCATCAATGCGTGGTTCATGACCTCGATTTCGATTTCGGGCGTGATTGGCGGTCCGCTCTCGGGTTTCATCATGACGCGCTTTGCCGGCGTAAACGGTTTGGCCGGGTGGCAGTGGCTGTTCCTACTCGAAGGCCTGCCGACCGCGTTGCTGGGCTTGGTGGTATTGATGGTGCTGAAAGACCGCATCGCCGATGCGCACTGGCTTAACGCCGACGAGAAGGCGATATTGCAGACCAATCTCGACCGCGAGCAGCACGGCACCGAACATAAACTGATGGATGCCCTGCGCCAGCCGGGCACGTTGATGCTGTCGGTGATCTATCTGTTCATGCTGATGGGCTTGTACGGGCTGACCTTCTGGATGCCGCAACTGATCAAGAACACCGGCATCGCAAGCCCGATGACCATAGGCTTGCTCACGGCAATTCCCTACGCGGCAGCGGGCGTGGGTATGGTTGTGCTGGGCAAGAGTTCGGATCGCAATGGCGAACGCCGCTGGCACCTTGGGCTTGCGGTCGCGCTCGGTGGTATCGGTTATATCTTGAGCGCTTATTTTGGCGGACACGCGACGTTCGCTCTGATCGCACTCGTGATCGCAGCGGTCGGTGCGATCGGATGCTTGCCGGTGTTCTGGACCTTGCCTCCGGCATTCCTGAGCGGCACGGCGGCGGCGGGTGGCATCGCGCTGATCAATTCGATCGGTAATCTGGGTGGCATCGTCAGCCCTTATCTGGTGGGCGTCGCGGTCGACGTAACCGGCAAGCCGGCGGCGGGTCTGTATGCGATCGCCGGTGTGATGATCCTCGCTGCGCTGCTGATTCTGTTCGGCTTGCCGGAACGCATCGCCAAGCGGGATACTTCGCTCTAGCCGAACCTCGGGGCTGTCCCGGCCCCAGCCTATTTGTTGAGTGCCATGAGCCCAGTCGCAAAACAACCCACCGAGCAACCCACCGAGGATGCCGCGGATCCGCCTCGTTACGCCGCGCCCGCGCTCGAGAAAGGGCTCGATATTCTCGAAGCGCTGGTCGATACGACCGATGGCTACACGCTCAATGAGCTGTCGCTCAAGCTGGGGCGCACCGTCAGCGAGATCTTCCGGATGCTGGTGACGCTGGAGCGTCGCGGCTACGTCGAGAGTGACCGCAACGATCGCTACACGCTCACGCTCAAGTTGTTCGAGATGGTGCACCGGCAGCAGCCGATCAAATCGCTGACCGCCGTGGCGTTGCCCTTATTGCGCGAGCTCGCCAATACCACGCGGCAATCGTGTCACTTGTCGATCTTCCAAAGCGGGCGCGTTGCGGTGATTGCCCAGATCGACAGCCCCGAGCGGTGGTCGTTCGGGCTCAAGGTCGGCGCGGTGATGGGCTTGACCGATACGTCCTCGGGCCATGTGCTGCTGGCGTTTCGTGATCCCGTCGAACGCTCGCGCATGCTTGCCGCGCATATGCGCGTGGAAGGCGAGCTCGAGGTCGACCATAAGCAATTGACGCGTACGTTCACCAAAATTCGCGCGACCGGGCATGAGCTGGTGCCGAGCCGGCAGATGCGCGGCGTGACCAACATCGCGTTTCCCGTAATCGGAAACGCGGGTCATGCCATTGCGGCGATCAACGTTCCGTACGTGGAGCGCATCGACCAAAAGATCAATCCGGACGTGGAGGAAGTGTGCCGGCTGGTTGGGGAAACAGCGGCGCGCTTGTCCGCGCTGATGGGGTTCAGCGGCTACAACCAGCCTTGAGCGTGAGGGCGCTCAATCCACGCCGACGATCACGCTCGACGCCTTGAAGATGGCCGTCGCCGCTTTTCCGTTCACCAGACCTAGCCGGTCCACGCTATCGTTCGTGATGATGGCGACGATCTGAGCGCCGTCCGATGCCTTGACCGTGACTTCGGCGTTGACAGCGCCTTTGGTGACGGCAGACACCGTGCCGGCGATACAGTTACGCGCCGACACCTGCTCACTCTTCATATCGACCATCACCAGCACCGACGACGCCTTGACGAGCGCGAACGCTTGCTTGCCTGCGGCAAGTCCCAGCGTGACGGCGCTGCCGTGCGTAATGATGGCAACGACCACGAGGCCTTCTTTGGTGCGCAACGTGACTTCGTCATTGACCGCGCCTTGCTTGACTTCTACCACCTCACCGACAAAATGATTCCGCGCGCTGGTTCGCATTTTCGTGCTCCATGTTGAATGCCCGTTTGCTGAGTTGGGGTGCCGCGACGGGCGATTGTTGAGAGGGGATGAGAGTCAGTATAGCCGGATGCGCAACCGCAGGCGAAGCCCAGCGGAGCCACCGTCGAATGGCGATTGAAAGGAACAAGAAAGGGGAATGAGCGGTAATACCGCGCGCAAAAAACGCGGGGTGAAAACCACGAAGTAAAAACGCGAAGTAAAACCGAATAAGGAAGCAGATAAGCTAAACCCGCTTAGCGTAATATATCGTCGTTTATAACGCTATGGAGAATCGAATGCTTCGCAAGCTATTAATGTCCGTCACGGTGTTGGCAGGTGTCGCCACCGCGAACGTATGCTCGGCTCAGGACAGCACGGTCAATGTCTTGTATGCCGGATCGTTGGTCAATCTGATGGAGCACGGTGTAGGGCCCGCTTTTAACAAGCAGACCGGCTTGAATTTTCAAGGGTATGCGGCAGGTTCGAATAAAATCGCCAACGAAATCAAAGGGAAATTACGCCGCGGTGACGTGTTTATCAGTGCGAGCCCGAAGGTCAACACTATGCTGATGGGCGCCGACAATGGCGATCACGTTACGTGGTATGTCAATTTTGCCGAGTCGCCGTTGATGATCGGCTATAGCGCGCGCAGCAAGTTCGCGGACGATTTCAAAACCAAGCGTTGGGACACCGTTTTGCAAGAACCGGGCATCCGCATCGGCCGTACCGATCCCAAGCTCGACCCCAAAGGCGCGTTCACCGTTGAAATGGTGACCAAGGCCGCCGATCTTTATCACGAACCGGACCTCGTCCAAAAGACGCTCGGTGCGCCCGATAATCCTGCGCAAGTACTGCCCGAGGAAACCTTGGTTGGACGTCTGCAATCGGGCCAGCTCGACGCCGGCTTCTTCTACTCGACCGAAACTTCGGACCTTGCGATCCCTGCGATTCTTCCGGCGCCGGAACTGCACGCCAAGGCTATCTACACGCTGACGATACTCAAGGATGCTCAGAACCCGAGCGGCGCGGCGGCCTTCGTCAAGTTCTTGCTCAGCGACCAAGGCCAGGCATTGCTCAAGGCACATGGGGTGGAAGTGACCAAGCCGACCGTCACCGGCGATGCACAAGCGATACCGCAATCGCTGCAGGGCGTGATCGCTGCTGATTAATATTGCCGACCCGATCGCCGACCCGATCGCTCACCCGGTGATCCGCGCGCGGGCGCCGACGTGCAAGGCTGGCAGCCGCTTGCACGGGCGTCCACGCGCAGGACGGTCGTTATTTTTGCGGGCGCTCGCGCAGCGGATTCGCCGTCACTTTTGCGGACTCCCGCTTCGTGCGCCGGCGAGGCTGCACAGAATTGCTGGCGGGTAACGGCAAGATGCCTTGCCCCACGCCCTGATAGTGGCGATCGAGCACATATTGCGCGCCCAACGCAAAGAACGCCGCATCGAGGCGCCCCACCTCGTCGGCGAAATGCTCGATCTGTTCTGCCGAAGTGAGGGCTTTCGGCAAACCGAGCAAGATCAGCGCCTGCGCCGATGCCGGACGAGAAAACAGCAGCAGGTCCAGCACCTCGCGTGCCGCCTCGGCCCGAGCGATCATCACCTGAAGGTCTTTTTGCCAGCCCGTTTGCGGCGCATGGGCGAGCGCGCCGAGTTGCCGCAAAAGGCTTTCGATCGATACTAATGCGCCCGCTGCATCTGCATCTGCGCCTGCACGCACTCTCGCTCTCATACCCGCATCCGGCAGGGATGCGGCGCCTGCAGGGCGGTCCTGAAATATGCCGACCACGCGGCGCAGGCTGTCCTGCAAGTGCTGAAACGCCAGCACAACCTGGCTGATTGCCAGTACCTTGCGGCTGACTTGTTTCGGGACGCTGGCCGGCATAAATCTTTGCGTCAATCGGTTGTAGATTTCCCCGAACTCGACAGTTCGGGATTCGGGTGCGGTTTTCACATTCACTCCAACTATTTCACGGCTTTCGTTGTATACGGTAGGATATAACGAAAGATGGGTCTATCGCACGGTCGAAGCCGTGTTTTATGCATTGGGAACCAGAATGTCGAAGAAAATCAAATCTGCCGAAGAAATCCAGGCCATCATCAATGCCCAGATCCTGGAGAGTGGGCTCGACCCTTCCTTCTTGGTCAGTCGACCCGTCCCGCAGCTCGATTCCTACTGGGTCGGGCCGAACTGGAAATTACAGGACGTGCCGGCAGGCGATGTCCGCCAAGTCAGCGCGGCGGCACGGATCATCAAGGAAGCGCTCGCCACTTATTCGCTTTCCGACTGAATGTTCGTCCGACAGCTTGAATATCTCGTGGCACTCGCGCGCGAACGACACTTCGGTCGCGCGGCCGAGTCGTGTCACGTGTCGCAGCCGGCGCTTTCCGGCGCGATCCGACATCTCGAGCAAGAGCTCGATGTGGTGATCGTCCAACGCTCGCATCGTTTCATCGGATTTACCCCCGAGGGCGAGCGCATTCTCGCGTGGGCCAGACAAACGCGCGCGGCACTCGACGGGTTGAAGCAGGAGGCCTCGGCATCTCACGCGCAGTTGAGCGGCGTATTGCGCATCGGTGCGATTCCGAGTGCAATGCCGCTCGTATCGCAGCTCACCGGTGCATGCTGGCGCGACGCACCTGGTATTTCTTTCCAGGTCGTATCGTTGAGCACTGAAGAAATCACGCGCCGGCTCGACGCATTCGAGCTTGACCTCGGCATGACCTACCTCGAAGACCCGCGTCTGGACGGCTTTCGTACTCAGTTGCTCTACGAGGAGCGCTATGTGTTACTCATGAACCTGGCCACGCAGCGCAAGACCTTTGCCACTTCGCCCTTGACATTGACGTGGCAGGATCTGGAAGGGTTGCCGCTTTGTCTGCTGACTTCGAATATGCAAAACCGCCGCATCATCAATGCAGCGTTCCGCCGAGCGAGGGTACAGCCGACTGTCGTCGTCGAGACCGATTCGATCTTCGCGCTGTACACGCATGTCAAATGCGCGGGCTTATCCAGCGTGGTGCCACATAGCCTGCTGGGCCCGTTCGCACTGGATGACGACGACGTATATACCATCCCTATCATGCCGGAACTGCTGCACTCGGTTGGGCTGGTGGGAATCAATCACGACAGCATGCCGCCCTTGCAATCCACCGCGTGGCGGATCGCTTCGACGATCGATATCGCCCCCGAACTTAATCCGCAAGTACCCCGGCGGCGAGTACCACGGCATCGCGTTTCAGGCGTCGTGAAATAGCGGAAATGGGTTTTTTCGAAGCGGTCTGAGCGGCGGCTTCCGCCTCGCGGTATAGATGCACGATTTCGGCGCCCAGCTCCGTGAGCCGCGCACCGCCACCGCCTTTGCCGCCCGTCGCGGTCGATACGAGCATGTCGTCGAAGCAGGTGTTCATCTGCTCGATAAGCAGCCACGCGCGCCGGTAGGACATTTCGTGTTCCCGAGCGGCGGCCGAGATGGAGCCGGTTCGTTCGATGGATTCCATGAGCGCGATTTTCCCGGGCCCCAATGCTATGGAGTCGTCGACCATGAAGCGTAGCCGGAATTGAACGCGCACAGGCATGGAAAGCGAGGAGTGAGTTTAGCGTCATCAAGTTTAACCCACGGGGTCGAAAGTCTGACAAAAATCTCCCCTGTGGTCGTGAGCCGATAGTTGGCGCTTATGGGTCCACGGCAGGTCCACGGCAGGACCAAGGCAGGACCAAGGCAGGACCAAGGCAGGACCAAGGCAGGTCCAAGGCAGGTCCAAGGCAGGTCCACGCCGGACCTGTGGAATTGCGCACACTGCATACCGTTATATCCGGTGGTATATTACGGTGGCGTATTAATCGAGTGGCTGGCCTCTCGGAGTTTCAGCTCGACGCACCGAACGTGTTCATGTATTCAATGAGAGACATTGCGATGCAAGCTCCTCCCTTCAAGCTCGCGACCGCGCCCAGCCCTGACGGCCGGAGCAACTATCATCCGCTTGCCGATCTCTGCTGCGCGCGGTCTGACAAGGTCACGCAAGCGCAGATCGAGGCGCCGCGCGAAGTGCCGCGGCGCGCACGCCTGATCGACCTGGATCCGATTTTCCACTGTTCGGTCATCGGCACTTGCCTGAGCACCGCCGAGTTGCGCAAGCTCGTACCTCGCTTGACCGGCCTGGACCGGGAGCGGGCCAGCGATCTCGATATCCACCACGCGGCCGTTCAATTGGCAGGAGAAGGGGGCCCGGGAGCCAAGGCGTTGAACAAGGCGCTGGAAGCGCGCTTCGAAAGCACGCTCAAGCAATACAACAGCGTGAAAACCGATATCGAGTTACGCGACCTTTGGCGCCTGGCGCTGAAAAACGGTGAAGTGCCCGCGGCCTACTGGGCCGTCATGACGCACCATCACACGACGCGCGAATTGCGCCAACTCGCGTTCGGCGACGTGCATATGCTGTCGCATTTGGTCGGAGCGGCCAATCGAGCCGATATTCGACGCTTGGTTGCACTTGAGCAGGAAAATAGCGAGCTGAAGGCGAAAATCGAACGCCAGCAACTGCGCTTGAGCGAGATGAGCAGCGAGCGCGATGCCCAGCGGCGGCAATACGACGAACAGATAAGCCAGCTCGGCAAGCTCGCCGAACGGCAAGCGCGCGAATCGACCGTACAGGACGCCGATCTCGCCAGCGAAGTGGCGACGCTACGAGCGACCCTCGCCGCGCGGGACGAACTCCTCGCGCGTCATACCAGCCGTCGCGACGCAGCAGAGCTCAGGGCGCTGCAAGAACACGACGCGGTTCAGGTCCTGCAGGCGCGACTCGATCGAGCGCAGGAATTGATCGACACCATGCAAGCCGAATCGAACGCGGTGGAGAAGACTCTGTCTCAGTCGCTATCGCAGTCATTCGGGCAGTCATCCGCGCAGTTGTCATCACCGCTCGAGGGCGGCACGGCGAGCGATGGCTCGATGAATGGCGGATCGCTGGATCTCCTGCGTGACAGACGCATCGTCTACGTCGGAGGACGGCCCAGCTCGAATGCCACATTGAAGCTGCTGGTCGAGTCCGCCGGCGGTCATTTGACGGTGCACGATGGCGGCGTCGAAGACCGCAAAGGCCTGCTGGCCGCGGCGCTGCCGCGCGCCGACATGGTTATCTTTCCAGTGGACTGCATCGATCACGACTCCGCCGCTACACTCAAGCGGGTGTGCACACGCCATCAGGTTCCGTATTACCCGGTGAGAACCGCCAGTGTCGCCACCTTCGTGGCGCTGATAGGCCGGCTCAAGTCGAATACGTCCGCGGGCACTTCGACGCATCCGCCGTCACGTTTCTGCCTGCGGCACGGCTAATGCTAAAACACATGGACCAGGGCTGCGAGAATTTCGACTGCAATGGCGAGGCCCACGCACGGTAGGATGATTACCAGGGCGAATACGAGCAACATTCGCTTCAGGCCGATGGGTTGCGGGCCACTCGGATTGTTCGCCTGCAACGACGGGGCGCGGGCGGCGGGTTCGCCGCCTTTTTGTAGCGTCGGCGCAGTGTTCAGCCGGTCATCGATGGACATGCACTTCTCCTGATACGCCGTGTCAAAGCGATAGTGCGCTTTTAAGCTTACAGCGTACCTGCAATTGTGCAAATCGTAGTCCATTTCGTGGCTACCGATGTAGCTAGGTCCGCTAGCTCCCACCTCAGTGACTGACCGCTTGCTTGACGCTTGCCGCTACCGCCGAATAGTGGACCTGAGCGGGCAACCACGCGTTGGCCAAGCCGAAGCGCCAGACTCCCGCGACGACGATCAACACCGCTATGGCCGCGCTGGCCGTATATCGAGCGCCGTTGCGGTCCGCATAGGGGTCTCTGAGGGGGCGTGCGCTGAGCGGAATATGTGCCATCTGCGAAAGCAATCGACCCAATCGGACGTTGACCTTCATGTGGCCGTTGATCGCCCAGCCGCTTGCGTCGAGTATCGGACTCAGGCTGCGCTCGCGCAGCTTCAGCCACGCGATCAACATGCTGGGCCCTGAAATGGCGAACATAATGCCGATCAGCGCAATCGGTATCCACCATCCCAGGTCGACGAACTTGCCGAATATGCCGACCAATACGGCGCTGATGCTACCGAGTGCAACGCCCAATGCCGCGACGGTGCCCACGTCGATCTTGCTCGGCCCTTTGTTCGCCGGCGCGGGCGCGGTGCCCGACGCCGCTGCGCCGGATGCGGTGCTCGACGCCCCTGTGCCGGCCGCGACCAGGCCGCCGGCGACCGAGCCCACACTGCTTTGCGTACTGGCGTCGCTGGCAGCCGCACGCTTGGCGACTTGCTCTTCGATCGCTCGAATGAATTTTTTGTACGGCGACAAAAACGCCTGCCGCACATTGGTCGGGTTGTCGATCATCTTGATGATCGTCGCGTCCCAGTCGTGGCCGTTGCGGTCATAGAAGATGCCATTGCGCCCGACAAACAGGAAATCCGTATCGCCGGCCGTGAAGGCCGCCACGATGGTCATCTTTTCCCCGGCGCGCCGGCATTCGCAATAGGCCAGGCAGGCTTTCGCGAGCCCCGCAAGGCTGGCATGCTTGCCCGCGTCCGCGACCTGTATCGTCAGATCGCAACTACGGCCGTCGAGATACAGCGTGCCCGCTTCGAAGGTCGCGCCTTCCCGCCGATAAAAATCCTTGAAGGACACGAAGTTGTTGAGTAGCCGCAGCAAATCGCGTTTGTAGCGCAGCAGTTTTTCCAGGTCGACGATGCGTGCGTTCTGCGGTTCGACGCTGAGGTCTTCATCGATCAAGCCGTTGATCGCCGCTTGCGCGTCGCTGTCGGTAATTTGAGCGACTTCGTCGATCGATAACGCATCGAGACTGGTCTGCGGCCGTGTGAGTAGCCACTGCCGATAGGGTTCGAGACTAGCCTGCAAGGCTGCCCAGTCCGTTTCCGTCAAGGTTTGCGACGCCTCGCCGAATAACGGGGCGTAGGCCTGTTCCTTGAAAGCGGATAAAGCGTGAGCCCATGCGGGGTTGACCGCGCGGCCGACCAAAGGCAAGTTCGGCCCCGATTCGATAGCCGCGAGCGGTAGTTCAGCGATGGCAGGCGATGTCAATGACAACGCCTGTGCGGCGATTTCCTGATAGCGTTCCTGCGACGGATTCAGTTCTTCGGCCGAGCGAATATCGTAAGCCGCCAGACGGCAGCGTGCGAAGAAATCGTCGATTTTTTCGCGCACGGCACTCAACGCATCGGAGGCTGCGCCCGTGCGCTCGCCCAGCGGCACAATGGTAGCGTCGCCGGCGACAATGGCATGCCAGTCCCTGAGCGCTGTGGCCTGCGCGAAGAATGCGTCGGCCTTGGTGCGGTCGATGCCGTCGTCGCCGCCGAGATCCTTGATGCTGCCTTGTGTGTCGATGATGTGCTGAACCATTAGCCGCAGCGCGTGGTCTTCAGGGGTTTTCGTCGTAATCACGCCGTCGCCGTTGAAGCGCATCGCGGCAATCAATTTGCTACGGTCCACGACATCGTCAAGGCTGATCGTGGTGATCTCCTCGGGCTTGCCGAGCAGGATCAGGATACGGCGCGCCTCGTCGGCCAGCGATGGACCGAACGCGCCCCCGTCGTCGATCGAGGCGAGCGCCAGCGTGTCGCCGCCTTGCATCAGCTCATCAGGATCGCGCAATTGTTCGCAGGCCCAACTGCAGGCGGCGATCAGTTCCGGAGGCCGAATCCGGCCGTCATTATCGGTGTCGATCAAATCGAGCGTGCGTGGGTCGATTTCTATGCCACGGGTCGGGCACGCCAACGCAACCCAGAGTTTCTGATCCAGTTCGCCCAAGTGAGCGATGTCGTCGGCCGAGCGTATGGCGACTTGGTCGATGCCGCCGGCGCGGAAAAACTGCCACGAATATTCCATCGGTGAGTAATTTTTTAAGTTGAGTGTCGCGTGTGCTTATCCTTGTGCGTGCAGGGCAGCGGCGACATCGATTGAAAAGCCGCGGCCGATCGCCACGCATCGTCGCGTGCAGCACGCGCTTGGACGGCCATGGCGCAAAATAGCATGACCTTCTTGTTTATTTAGAGAGTGGACGGGACCGCAGGAGTTCCTGCTTGCGGCGGCGGGGTTTCGCCGCGTCTGGCTTTAATGAGGTGGAGTGAGGGCGCAACAGTGGGATCGGGGAGGGGAGCGCGATAGAGCCCCGGGGCCGAAATGCTCGCCTCGAACGCAGACCCGCAAACGGTCTTTAAGCCACTGCCAGTCGGCGAGGGCAGTTATCGCACGTGGGCGCCATGACGAAACAGCCGCGGCCGTCCTGCTTGGCCCGGTACATGGCTTTATCCGCCATCGCCAGCAAACGATCGGCGCTACAGCTACCGGCACACACGGCGATGCCGATCGACACCCCTAGCGCGTAATCGACGTTATTCCAGCTCAGCGGCTGCGCTACCGCAGCAATGCATTTTGCCGCCAGGATGCGCGCACCTTCTTCCGCCGATTCGGCGAGATCGGGCGCGAGCAGGATGAACTCATCGCCACCCACGCGCGCCAACGTGTCCGTCGCGCGCACGACGGTCTGGAGCCGCCGCGCGATGCGGATCAACGCGTCGTCGCCCGCCTCATGGCCGAGCGTATCGTTGAGGGGTTTGAACCCGTCGAGGTCCAGGAACAACAGCGCGACCCGCGTGCCGTTGCGCTGCGCCCTGGCCAGCGCCTGCTGCATGCGCTCGGCCAACAAACTGCGATTGGGCAACCCGGTCAGCGAGTCTTGATGGGCCATGCGCTCAAGCTCCGCCTGGCTGGCGGCGAGCTTGGCCAACAACCGGTTGAACGCCAGCGTCATATGCCCGACTTCGTCTTGGTACACCACGGGCAATTGTTCGAGCGAGATCTCGCCATTCGTCATCCGCGTGGCCAGTGCGGCCGCGCGATACAGCGGGCGCAGCATCCAGGTGACCAGGCCGCCCACCACCAGTAGCACAACCACGACGCCGCCGATGCTGCTCAAGATCACGTATCTCTGCAGAGTCGCGACCGTAGCGAGCGCTTCCGCTGTCGGCAGGCGCGCGACCACGAACCAGCCGGTACTTGGCACAGGCGACATCGCGGAGATCTCCTCGACACCCTTGGCATTGAGCGTCACGCCGCTGCCACGCAAGCCTGCCATGGCCTGGTCGTGCAACAGATTGACGCCAAGCGGCGGTGTCGGCGTGAACACCATGGCGGGATCGCTGGAGCTGATGAACAACTTGTCACGCGGCGAAATCAGCAGGAACCCGCCGGTTTGCCCGATCCGGCCGTTGCGCACGCGATCGAGAAAACCGGGGGCGGCCAGCGCCGTCATGCCGACGAGGATGGCGCGAACGTGCCCGGCTCGATCTTTGATGGGCGCCGCCATCGGGAGTGCGGGTTGTTTCGAGTAGGGATCGATCAGCGGATGTTCGATGACCAGTTGACCGTCGCGCACGCGCGCGAAATCCGTATCGCCCGCGATCGAGGAGCCTACGCGCCCGGCGACCGGCGGGAAGTCGGCCATGACACGGCCGTTGGGATCGGCCACCACCACCCCTAGCGAAAACAGCGGCATCAACTCCTGGCGTTGCTGCAGCCAGTCACGCAGACGTTCGGGGTCTCCGAGCAAATCTTGCGGCAAGGTGCTTGCCAATTGCGCCAGCAATCGACGACGTTGGTCGAGCTTGTAGTCGACGTCGCGGGCGGCGGCGTCCGCAAGAGACACTTGCTGCGCCGAAAAAACATCGATCAGGTTGTCGCGCAAGACCTTGGAAAGCAATATATAGCGCGCTGTCGCTCCAACGATAATCAGAACCACCCCGAAAACGATCAGGCGTGTGACCAGGCTATTAGTAACTCGAGTCAGATTCATCGCCGCATCTTAGCCGATTAATATAGGGGAATAGCAAATCGAGAACGCCTATTCGATACCGTGAAGCCATCGCGCAACGTAATAATAGTCTGCCAGACCATTCCAGAAAGTCATTGCTTCCCAAATGCGTGTGCTTAATGTGCACAGAGCAGTGCGCGTACAGCACTGCGCTTGCGGCGGACTATTCGTGCTAGAGCTCGCGCTGGCGAGCTCTAGCACGAGCCGACGCTCTTTATCTTTATACTGCCTTCATAAAACCCGGCGGGATAGCCCTCGGGTCATTGGGTATACACGCATGGAGCTCTGAATGAATACTTCGACCAAACCTGACGCATCGAAACCTGACGCACCAAAACATGACAGCGGTAACACGGATAATCACCCTTTGAGGTTTCATCTTCCCCACGCGCATCTTGATCCCGTTTTCGGTAGTGACTGGTTCGCGCTTAAGGCGGAGGCATTTGCCCGTTTCTTCGGCACGCCAACGTTTCTAATCGGACAAACGGCTATCGTCGCGGCATGGATTATTGCCAATGTGGCCGGGTGGACCAAGTTCGACATCTATCCGTTCATTCTCCTCAACCTTGCGTTCAGCCTCCAGGCGGCCTACGCGGCGCCGCTGATCTTGCTGGCGCAGACGCGGCAGGCCGATCGCGACAAAGTGCATGCACAGGCCGACGCACTGCACCGCGAAGAGCTCGCGCTAGCCAGCGAAACCCGCGAGACAGCCGCCGCCGACCAAACCGCCAAGCTTGCCATTCTCGTCCAACAAAATACGGCATTGACGGAAATCACGCGCCAGTTGAGCGAGCGGATCGAAGGTCTGACCCGCGAGCTCCACCGCAAGATGGTGGAGGACCGGCCTTAGGGGGGAGCGCAGTCGCACTGACCGTGATGCCGATAAGCCGCCCCTGAGCGACCCCTGAGCGACCCAATACAGCAGCGCATGACCAGGATACGACGATGACTGAAGGCCCGATGCAAGGTGTACCGCTCTTTTCCGTGGAGCACGATATTGCACGAATCACGCTGAATCGTCCAGATCAGCACAACCGGATCGACCCGGACGATTTGCCGCTGTTGGCGCAATACGTGGCCGATGCCGAACGCTCAGGGCGCGTGCGTGCGCTCGTAATTTCCGGCGCGGGCTCGCAAACCTTCAGTTCAGGCTACACCCTGTCCGCGATCGCTGAAAAGCTCGATCGGGGGTTCGAGCTTTTTCTCGATGCCCTGGAAAACTGTGCGTTGCCGACCCTCTGCGCCTTGAATGGCAGTGTGTATGGGGGGGCCACGGATCTGGCGCTATGTTGCGATTTCCGTATCGGCGTGGTCGGCTCCCGGATGTTCATGCCAGCCGCCCGGATCGGTTTGCACTACTATCCCGGCGGCATGCGCCGCTACATTACGGCCTTGGGCCTCGCGAATGCAAAACGCCTGTTCCTCACCGGCATGACGCTCGACGCGGCCGAGATGCTGAGAATAGGTTTTTTGACCGATCTGGTAGCGCCGCATGAACTGTCGGAGCGCACCGCGAGCTATCTGGAGGCGATGGCGTCTTGCGACATCGACGTGATTCGCTCGATGAAGCAGCAGTTGAACCGAATTGCCGCCGGCGATGCGGCCGCGATCGTATCCCGGTCCGAGTATGAAAAATCGCTGGCGTCGACCTCGCTGCGCGACCGGTTGGCGGCGCTCGCGGTTTCTCCAAAAACGCGCTGACCATGCCATAGCCGCCATAATCGGCATCGCGGCCATAACCGGCCTTAAAAGACCTTAAGCAGGTGATAACAGGCCATAAGCGCAGGCCATCAGCGCGGCGGCCGGGCGGCCTACTTGCGCGGCGTTATCGGCGGGCGCATGATACGGCCTTCAATCGCAGACCGGCACTCCTCATGGCAGCTACACCATCAAAAAAGAAATCAGACTACCGTAGCATCGCGATTGCGTTGGCCATCTGCGGACTCTGGTTTTTGCTCGGCTCGTTGCTGCCGATCTGGCATTCGACGGCGCACGTCGACAGTTGCCCGTTCAACGCCGCCGGCGATGTGATTCCGGATGGCTCCGCGGACGGCGTGGTGACCAAGAACGCCAATACGTACTTCGTCCATCGCGCCGGCGCTCCCGATTCACTGCTGGCCAAATGCCTCGACAAGAATGCCTGCAATGGGCCGTACTCGCAGATGCCGGGGCATCTGGGCGAGCCGGTTCATGTGGAATATTGCGGGTTTACGGTGACCCGTGTGACGCTCTCGGGCGCGGAAATCTTCAAGACTCGGCCCGTGACGCTGGAAAGCATCAACGCCACCAACTCGCACGAACGGCTCGCCCTCCAGTTGATGGTTGCGCTGTGCTTCGCGTTGAGTCTGTATTACCTGGTCAAGCTGCGTCGCCTTAAAAATACGTCGGGCACGCCGCAAGCGCGGTTGTAGGGCTTTAGCGAAAAGGCTCAGCATGGAGCTCAGGCAGCTCAGGTATTTTGTGCGTGTCTGCGAACTTGGCAGCATGGGTCGCGCCGCGATCGATCTTGGGGTGGTCACGTCGGCATTGAGTCAGCAGATCAGCCGCCTGGAAGGCGAGCTGTCGACGCGGCTGCTGCACCGCTCGGCCACGGGCGTGTCGCCTACCGATGCCGGGCTCGCGTTCTGGCGTCAGGCGCAACTGGCACTGCGCAATATCGAGGACGCTACGCACGCGGCGCAGCAGGCCAGGCTTTCCGGCCACGTCAGCGTGGGCTTGGCGCCCAGCACCGGTGGCGTGCTCGGGCTGGCGTTCATGGAGGCGATGCGCTCGCGCTATCCCGAAGTGCGCCTGCGCATGGTCGAGGCGCTGTCGGGCCACCTGACCTCGATGCTGAACGCACGGCAAATCGACCTGGCGATCGTATTTCGCGAGGACGTCGGGCAGCGTTGGAACGTCACGCCATTGCTCGACGAACAATTGTTCGTGATCGCCGCCCAGGGTCTAGCCGATTTCCCACCGAAACGTTCCGTGCGCTTATCCGCGCTTGCCGACTTGCCGCTCATCATGCCCAGCGGCTCGCATGGGTTACGAGCCTTACTCGATATATCGTTTGCCCGGGCCAAGCGCGAACCGCGCATCATCGCCGAGGTGGACGGCCTTGCGCTGTTGATGGACGCGGTACGCGGCGGTTTGGGGGCGACCATACAGCCCGGCGCGGTCCTTACCCGATATGCCGATGCATCGCTGGCGGTCGCGCGCGTAAGCGATGTGCATGTGCGCCGGCGCAACCTGCTGGTGAGCCTGCCGGAACAGGAATTGTCGCCGGCCGGACTGGCGGCGCGTGTGGTGCTCACCGATGTCGCCACGGTTCTCGTGCGGGAGGGGCATTGGATCGGCGCACGTCTTCACGAATCGTGAAGGGGTAGTTTGGCCTGGCTACTGGTACATCGGCAGTACGCTGTCTATCATCCGGCTCAAACTAAAAGAGAGAGGGGACGATGGTCGACGTGCTCGTAATCGGTGGCGGCAATGCCGCTTTGTGCGCCGCGTTGATGGCGCGCGAGGCCGGCGCGTCGGTCTTGCTGCTCGAGGCCGCGCCTCGCGAGTGGCGCGGCGGCAACTCGCAGCATGTGCGCAATCTGCGCTGCATGCACGATGCGCCGCAGGACGTGCTGATCGACGCCTATCCCGAAGAAGAATACTGGCAGGACCTGCTCAAGGTAACGGGCGGTCAGACCAACGAAAAATTGGCACGCCTGGTGATCCGCGCATCGTCGAATTGCCGGGACTGGATGCGCAGCCACGGCGTGCATTTCCAGCCACCGCTCTCCGGCGCCTTGCATGTGGCCCGAACCAATGCGTTCTTCATGGGGGGCGGCAAGGCGCTGATCAATGCCTATTACCGCAGCGCCGCGCGCCTTGGCGTACAGATTCGCTACGACGCTCCGGTTGACGGGATCGAACTCGACGGCGACACCTTTGTAGCAGCCCGGGTTGGCGGCGAGCGCTTCGAGGCGCGCAGCTGCGTTCTGGCCGCCGGGGGCTTCGAGTCGGATCGCGCGTGGGTGCGCGAGGCGTGGGGGCAGGTGGGTAGCGAATGGCCCGCCGACAATTTCCTGATTCGTGGCACGCGGTTCAACATGGGCGTGCCGCTGAAGCTGTTGATTGACGCCGGCGCTGACTCGCTGGGCGACCCGTCGCAGTCGCATTGCGTGGCGATCGACGCGCGCGCGCCGCTGTATGACGGCGGTATCTGCACGCGCATCGATTGCGTTTCGCTCGGTGTGGTGGTCAATCGCGACGGCCTGCGGTTTTATGATGAAGGCGAGGATTTCTGGCCCAAACGCTATGCAATCTGGGGCCGCCTGGTTGCGCTGCAGCCGGGTCAGATTGGCTACTCGATCATCGACGCGAAGGCGGTCGGCCGGTTCATGCCACCGGTGTTCCCGGGCGAGCGAGCCGATACGCTGGCGGAACTGGCGGGCAAAATAGGCGTCGAGGAGACGCAGTTCGTGCGCACCGTCGAGGCTTATAACGCCGCATGCCGTGTGGGCACGTTCGATCACGCGGTGCTCGACGATTGCCACACGGAAGGCATCGATCCCCCCAAAACGCACTGGGCACAGCCTATCGATCGGCCGCCGTTTTACGGCTACGCACTCAGGCCTGGTATCACCTTTACGTATCTGAGTTTGAAGGTGGACGAACACGCTGCGGTGCACTTTGGCGGCAAACCGAGCCCCAACGTGTTCGCGGCCGGCGAGATGATGTCGGGCAATGTGCTGGGCAAGGGCTACACCGCGGGTGTCGGCATCGCGATCGGTACCGCGTTCGGCCGTATCGCGGGCGCCCAGGCTGCTCAAGCCGCCCGCGCTCTGACGGGAGCCCGCCATGAAGCAGCTTGAAGCGCTCACGCGCGAAGCCGCCGCATTGGGCGCTAACTCGCCGTTGGTGGGGTTGCCGTCCGGGTTGTCGTTCGCGTGGTCGTCATTAAGCGGCACCGAGGCGGAGGTGGCGCGAGTTATGCAAATCTGCAATGCCTGCCGCTATTGCGAAGGCTACTGCGCCGTCTTTCCGGCCATGACGCATCGTCTCGAGTTCGGCAAGAACGACGTGCATTTCCTGGCCAATCTGTGCCACAACTGCGGCGCTTGCCTGCATGCGTGCCAATATGCGCCGCCGCACGAGTTCGCGGTGAATGTGCCGCAGGCCATGGCCGCGGTTCGTGTCCATACCTACTCGGATTATGCGTGGCCTGCAGCGCTCGGCGCATTGTACAAACGCAATGGACTGACGCTCGCATTGGCGAGCGCATTGGGTCTAGCCTTGTTCCTGGTGCTTACGATGCTGGCTGTGGGTACGCTCTCAGTTAGCGGTAACTTCTACGCGATCTTCCCGCACCGCATGCTCGTGCTGATGTTCGGCGTCACGTTCGCATACGCGCTCGTGGCGCTGGGCATCGGTGTGCGTCGGTTCTGGCGCGACCAGGCACCCGGCGCTGTTTCGGCCACCGCGCTGGGCGAGGCGACTCATGATGCGCTAACGCTCAGATATCTTGGCGGCGGGCACGGGCAGGGCTGCAACGAATCTGACGATGCGTACACCTTGCTCAGGCGGCGCTTTCATCACCTGACGTTCTATGGGTTCATGTTGTGTTTTGCGGCTACCTGCGTGGCCACGCTTTATCACTATGCGTTCGGCTGGCAGGCGCCCTATGACTACACGAGCCTGCCAGTGCTGCTAGGCACGGTTGGCGGCCTGGGGCTGCTGGCCGGTCCCATCGGACTACTTATTCTGAATCTCAACCGACATCCGCTGCATGGCGATGCAAACCAGAAGCCGATGGATCGCGGCTTCATTGCGTTGCTGCTGCTGGTTAGCGCAAGCGGTCTGCTGTTGCTGGCCGCTCGCGATACGGCGGCGATGGGCGTGCTCTTGGCAATCCATTTTGGCGTGGTGATGGGGTTGTTTCTAACGTTGCCCTATGGCAAGTTCGCGCACGGTATCTACCGCTGCGCAGCGCTGTTGAAGTGGACGGTGGAGAAGCGCAACCCACCCAAGTTGCAGCTCGGGAACGAGTAAGCCAGCGCGTGCAGAGATCATCGAAGCAGCGAATACCGAAGCGATGCCGAAACGATATCGTAGTTATGCCGAAGTGATATCTAAGCGATGCAGAAGCAATGAAGAAGCGACCCGCGAACCGCCATGATGAAAGGGAAATGTTATGTGCGGTTAGTGTTAACACGACTTAGATAAGCCACGATAAAGCCTCAGAATCGACCGGCGAAATCGCTAAAAATACTATCCCTCGATCTCGCAAAAACCACCCGATGGTTCAAGTGCGCCATCTGGAAAATATCGGCATTACTTAATTCCGTTTAGAAGTTTTTCCTCATTATCGTTGCTCGCGGATTGTGATCTCGCCGCCGGGTAACGAGCTCGGCGTGTGGGCCGCGCATGCGCAATATCTCGCAGTAGCAGTCGGTGCTCAGCAGTGTTCAGCGATGTTCGGATCAAAGCCAGGACGTCCTGGCTACGCCAAGGGGAGTACTTATGAATCGATTTGTAAAGTTACCGCTATCGAGAATGTGGTTCGGTGTGGCGATGCCGATATTGGCTTTGGGTCTGGCGGCAGCGCCACCGGCCTACGCGCAGGAAAAGACGATCGTGCTGGGCGCAGCGGTGCAGTTGACCGGTAATCTCGCCAACTCGGGCCGTTATTATCGCGATGGATATAACCTGGCAATCGACGCGATCAACGCCAAGGGCGGCGTGAATGTCGGCGGTACACAATACAAACTGGCGCTGAACATCCTCGATAGCCAGTCCGACGTGAATCTCGGGGTGCGCCAATACGTGCAACTGGTGACGCGAGACAAAGTTAATTTTCTCCTGGGCCCGTTCGCCAGCAACGATGCGCTGGACGATTCCGTCGTGGCCGAGAAATATAAAATCCCGATGGTGCAGGGTGGCGGCGCGTCCGGGCAGATCTATTCGCGCGGCTTTAAATACATATTCGGCACGCTGCCGGCCGCCGGCGATTATTTCAAGAGCACCATCGAAATGCTGATGAAGCTCAATCCCAAACCGAAGACCGTCGCGTTGATTGCTGCTGATGACTCGTTCGACGTATCGGTCGCGGCGGGCACCCGCCCGTTGCTCGCGAGTGCGGGCCTCACGGTGGTGGCGGACAAGCAATACAGCGAGAATAGCCCCGATTTTTCGTCGATTTTGTCGTTCGTCAAATCGACTTCCCCGGACGCCATTCTGTGGACCGGTCATGAGCCGCAGGCATTGAGCTTCATCCGGCAGGCGCGCAGCCTCGACGTGAACGCGGGCTCGATGTCGTCCTACACCGTAGGCGTGCCGTCTAGCGACTTCCGCAAGGCCTTGGGCCCTGATGCCGATTATGCGTTCGGCATGACGCCGTGGTTGCCGCTGAAGACGTTGACCGATCCGTGGTTTGGCGACGGCGAGGCGTTTGCCGAAGCGTACCAGAAGCGCTTTGGCTATCCGCCCGACTATCACGCGGCTTCCGCTGTCGCTGACGTGGAGGCGTTTGCCAAAGCGATCGAGGCGGCCGGCAGCCTGGACTCCGACAAAGTGCGCGACGCGTTGACCAAGGTCGATTTCCAAAGCTTGTATGGCCAGGTGAAATTCGGTAGCACGGGGCAGATCTCGATGCCACAGAGCGTCATACAAATCCAGAACGGCAAGCTGGTGCCGATCTACCAAACCGCTTTCATCGAAAAGCCGCTGTATCCCACTCCCGTATGGAGCAAGCGTCACTAAGCTGCCCGGGCAGCCTTTACTGCCGGCGTCTGGCGATGCCGGCAGTACTCAATCAAAGTGAGCACAGTGAACAAAGCGAGATAGGCGTGCAATTATTCGGACAGGTTTTGGTCAATGGTGTTTTGCTGGGTGGCCTTTATGGGCTGATGGCGTTGGGCATGGGGTTGGTGTGGGGCGTGCTGCGCATCGTTAACTTGGCGCATGGCGCGATCATCATGCTCGGCGGCTACGCCGTCTATTACTTGTACACCGGCGCCGGCGTCGATATCTGGTTGGCTTTGCCGCTCACGATGGTCATCATGTTCTGCTTCGGCTATGTGCTGCAGCGCTATCTGCTGAATCTGATCATCCGCTCGGCCATGCTCAACACTTTGCTCATCACGTTCGGGTTGAACGTGGTGTTTGTCTATGTGGCGCAACTGGCGTTCAGCGCCGATTACCGCACCATCAATCCGCCGTTCGCGGGCAACAACTTCGAAGTGCTGGGCATTACCGTGCCGGTCGTCCAATTTGGCGCATTCGTGATTGCGCTTGGCCTCGCGGCGCTGCTGTGGCTGGTGCTGGAGCGCAGCACGCTGGGGCGCGCGATTCGCGCTACCGCGCAAAATCTCACGGCCGCTCGCCTGTATGGTGTGAATCCGAAATCGATCTATGCGGTCACGTTCGGCATCGGCACGGCATTGGCCGGCGTTTCCGGCGGTTTGTTCGGCATGGTCTCGCAGGTTTCGCCGTACATGGGCTTGACGCTGACCGCCAAGTCGTTCGTGGTCGCCATCCTGGGTGGCCTGGACAATCCGCTCGGTGTGATTCTCGGCGGGCTGGTGCTGGGCATCGCGGAGGCCATGACGGCGCTCTATCTCGGGCCGACCTATACCGACGTGATCAGCTTTGGTTTGCTGGTCCTGATTCTCGTAGCTCGCCCTGCGGTTCTTCTGGAGAAAGCATGATAGTGCGCGTGGTGTTGCTTCTGCTTTTTCTCGCGGTGCTGGCGGCGATGCCGTGGATAGGCTCGGACACCGTCATACAGTTCGGCATCAACACGCTGCTGCTGGCGACCTTGGCGCAGGGCTGGAACATGATAGGCGGATTCACCGGCTATCCGTCGTTCGGCAATTCGGTGTTCTATGGCCTGGGCACCTATGGCACGGCGATCGCCATGTCCAAATACGGGCTGCCGTTTCCGGTCGGATTGGCGTGCGGAGCCGGTCTGGGCGTGGTCTGCGCGGTAGTCGTCGGCTTGCCGATCTTGCGTTTGCGCGGCCCGTATTTCGCGATTGCCACGCTGGGCCTATCCGCAGTCATGGCCGCGATCGTTTCGAACCTGAATATCGCGGGCAACAACATCGGCTTGATCCTGCCGATGTTTCGCGGCGACGCCTTGTTCTATGAGCTGGCGCTCGGCGTGCTGGTGCTGGCAACGCTGACCGTCTTCTGGCTGTCGAAAAGCCGGTTTGGCGCAGGCCTCGTCGCGATACGCGAGAACGAAGACGCCGCTGCGGTGATGGGCATCAACGCGACGCTGTACAAGGTTTGCGCACTGGCGATGTCGGCGTTTTTCAGCGCGCTGGTTGGTGGCATCCACGCCTACTGGATCACGTTCATCGATCCTTCGAGCGCATTCGACGCGTCGCTCAATGTGAAGATGGTCATCATGGCCGTGTTCGGTGGCCCGGGTACGGTATTCGGGCCTATCGTGGGAACCTTCATTTTGTCGGCGATTTCCGAAGTGCTGGCCAGTAGCGTGTCAACGGTGGCGAGTCTGTTTTTCGGTATCGTCATCGTGCTTGCCGTGGTGTTCATGCCCAAGGGGCTGGTCGATCTGGTCGGCGGCTTCAGGCGCTCGGGCGCGCGGTATTTCATCGAGAATATGAGGCGATATCGCATATGAGTGCCGAGGACCATACGATTTTTGCGGCACGCGACGACCATGAGGCGATGTCGCATGCGAGCGCCGAGGAACAGCCGATTTTTGCGGCACGCGACCTCAGCAAACGGTTCCGGGGGCTGACGGCGCTATCCGGCATCAACTTTCAACTCAAGCGCGGTGAAGTGCTCGGTTTGATCGGACCCAACGGCGCCGGTAAAACCACGTTGATCAGCCTGATCAGTGGAACCTTGGCGCCCAGCGACGGCGAGCTGCATTTCGAAGGCCAGCGTATCGATCACATGCCGGCATATCAACGCGCGCAGTTGGGCATAGGCCGCACGTTCCAGGTGATGAAGCCGTTTCCCGGCTTATCTGCATTGGAAAACGTCACGGTGGCCGCGTTGTTCGGCACCGCGGGCGGCGAACATAACCGCAAGAAGGCGCGCGAACAGGCGCGCGAGTGGCTCGAATTCACGGGGTTAGGCCATCGGGCGGATCAGTCGGCAGAAGCCTTGGGCGGACCCGACCGCAAGCGGCTGGAACTCGCGAAGGCGCTCGCACTCAAGCCCAAACTGCTGCTGCTCGATGAAGTGATGGCGGGCCTGAACGCCGTCGAGGTGCAAGAGGTGGTTGGCCTGATCCTGAAGATACGCGATACCGGTGTGACCATTCTGGTGATCGAGCATGTGATCAAGGCGATTCGTGCGTTGGCCGACCGTTTGTTGGTGTTGCACCATGGACAGCAGATCGCCGAAGGCAATCCGCAGGAGGTGTTGAGCCGGCCCAACGTGATCGAGGCGTATCTGGGGAGGAGACGTTGATGAGCCAACCTCTGTTGGAAGTCGCGGCGGTTGGAGCGGAATATGGCGAAGTGCCGATCCAGGCCGACAAGCCGGCGCTGTTCGAAGTCGCCGGGCTTGCCGCAGGATACGGCGAAGTGCCGATCCTGGCCGACATTAACCTACAGATTTTCGCGGGCGAAATCGTCACGCTGGTGGGCAGCAATGGGGCGGGCAAGACCACGCTGCTGCGGGCAGTGTCGCGCTTGATCAAGGCGCGCGGCACCTTGAGTTTCGATGGCGTGGATCTGATCGACATGGCGCCCGAGCAAGTGTTCAACCTGGGTGTGGTGCAGGTACCTGAGGGGCGTGAACTGTTCTATGGCATGACAGTCGAGGATAACTTGCGCATGGGCGCTTATCGGCGCAAGGACAAAGCGAATATCGCGGCGAGTTTCGAGCGCGTGTATGCGTTGCTGCCTAAGCTAAAGGAGCGGCGCAAGCAGATCTCCGGGAGCATGTCGGGTGGCGAACAGCAGATGTGCGCGATCGGGCGCGCGTTGATGGCGAACCCAAAATTACTCGTCATCGACGAGATGAGCCTGGGGCTCGCGCCAGTGATCGTCGATCAACTGCTCGACATCCTGACGGAAATCCGCAAACAAGACATACCGATCCTGCTGGTCGAGCAGGATGTTTTCTCGGCATTCAGTATCGCCGACCGGGGCTATGTGATGGAAACCGGGCGCATCGTCACTCAAGGTACGGTTGCGGAGCTACAGCGCAATCCCGATGTGCAGAACGCCTATCTGGGCGTCGATGCGCATTGAGGTCAGGTAGACCTTGCAGTAGGCGCTTGAAGCGCGGGCCTTGAAGTGCACCTTTCTCGAAGAACCAAAAAGGGAACGTGAAATGGAAACAAGCTCTACCTCAGCGCGGTCGCAGAATTACGCGATCCTTGCCCGTATCGATCGTCTGCCGCCGTCGCGCCATCTGATGGGGGTGGTCGCACGCATCGCCGCCGGCGGCTGGTTCGAATTTTTCGAGTTGTTCATGCCGGGCTTCATCTCGCTCGGGCTGTTGCGTTCCGGTATTTTTACGATCACCAACAAAGGCTTGCTCGATACTCACAGCTTCGCCAGTTTCCTCGCTTCGTTTTTTGTTGGGATGTTTCTGAGCACCGCGGTGTTCGGTTTCGTCTCCGACAAATTCGGCCGTCGCGCGGTGTTCATTTATTCGATGATCGTTTATTCCCTCGCGCAGTTGGCGGTGGCGGTGTTGAGCGACCCGTTGCTGATCGATATCGCGCGGCTGGTCGCCGGGTTCGCTGTGGGCATGCAGTTGGTCAACAACGACTGCTATATCACTGAACTCACGCCACGTTCGCGGCGCGGGCACTACATGACCGTATCGTATATCTTCGTGCTGTCCTCGATCCCGGTTGCGGCACTGCTCGCGGCGTTGTTGGTGCCGCAGGATCCCTTCGGCATCGCGGGCTGGCGTATCGTGGTTGCGCTGGGCTCGCTCAGTGGACTGCTGGTCTGGTTTATTCAGCGCGGGCTGCCGGAATCGCCGCGGTGGCTGGAGGTGCATGGGCGCGTCGCCGAGGCGAACGCGATTGTCACGCATATCGAGCAACGGATCGAGACCGAACTCGGTGTCGCGCTCTCGCCTCCCGATCTGGATGTGCCCGACGCGGTGATCGAGAAGGGGCGCTGGCAAGAGATATTCAGCGCCTTTTACCTGCCGCGCACCTTACTCATTTCAGTCTTTCAGTTTTCCCAGACGATTGCGGTGTTTGGCTTCACTGCCTTTGTTCCTGTGCTGTTGATCAAGCATGGGTTCTCGATTGTTCATTCGCTTAACTACTCGCTGGCGATCGTGTTGCTCGCGCCGGTGGGCGCGGCGTGCGGGGCTTATTTTTCCGAGCGCATTGAGCGGAAATGGCAGCTTGTGTTTGCGTCGCTGCTGATCGGCATCGCCGGGAGCGTGTTTGCCACGGGGGAGAGCGTTGTCGTTATCGTGTGTGCGGGTGGTTTGATTGCGCTTGGGAATAATTGGTTGATCAGCATTTTTCACCCTTATGCTGCCGAGCTTTTCCCCACGCGCATACGTGCTCGCGCGATTGGCTTTACGTTTTGCTGGAGTCGCGTGAGTTCGGTCTTCGTAGGGTATTGGGTGGGCGATCTGCTTGCTGCTTATGGGCAGAATGCGGTGTTCGTCATGATAGGGGCTGCTATGGTGGCTATCATCGTGGGTGTTGGCGTGTTCGGCCCCGCAACCAATGGCCGCAGCCTGGAAGTGCTTTCTCCTTGATCGGTTATTTCGATCCTTGGGAGAAAGCTACTTTCTCCGAGATGGGCGACGCGATTGCAAACGTGATTCAAGCGCGGTCGTAAAAGTGCAATTTTTCTGGGGCGACCGCATCGCCAAATAGGAATGATCAGGCCCGCAGCGTGCGGGCCTTTGTATTTCGTCCGCGTAATCGTGACACTCGAATGACAAAAATCGTGAGCCAGGTAACAGCCGCGCCGTTGACAATTTATTTTTAAGAAGTAACCCTAGGCGCGGTCAAAAAATAAGCGAGCCTTGGTGATGTCGGAAAATAAGTGGGGCAGGTGTGGCGCGTCCATCGTGGCGGCGTTGTTTTTCTGGGTAGCCAATGCGCCGTCTGCGGCCTGGGCAGAGATGCCCGCCGGCATCACAAACACCAAGACGATCACGTATTGCGCCTCGATTTCGGCGCCGCCGCTGGTATACATGAAAGACGGCAAGCCCGTCGGCGCAGATATCGATCTCGGCGACGCGATTGCGGCCAAGCTGGGCCTGAAATCGAAATGGATCAACATGCCGTTCGCCGGCATCATACCGGCCGTGCTGGCCGACCACTGCGACGCCATCATCTCGCAGTTGTATTTCAAGCCGGAGCGCCTGCAAGTTCTGGACATGGTGCCGTACATGTACTCGCAGGAGACGGTCATCGTAATGGCGGACCAGTCGCCTCTGGATGAACCTCACCAACTGAGCGGCATGAAAGTGGCTGCGGTGACGGCAACCAACGAAACATCGCTACTCGCGCAAGCCAACGACGATCTCAAGAAAGCCGGCAAGAAACCGATCAATGTCGTGACGTTTCCCGACAGCCCAGCCGCGTTGCAGCAGTTGCAATTCGGCCAAGTACAGGCGTACGCCATTCCCTACGAAGTCGGTAGTTTCTACCTCGCCACACAGCCGGGCAAATTCAAGCTCGGCGCAAAACCGTACTTCAGGGTGCTCACGGACATCGGCATCAACAAGACTCACCCCGAGTTGCGCGATGCCATCTCGGGCGCATTGACTTCGCTTGAGAAGGACGGCACCTACACCAAGATTTTTGCGAAATGGGATCTCTCGGCAGATACCTTGCCGCTGGGCAATTAGGAGCATTTCACATGTCGTTCGACTGGCGGTATTTTTGGACGCAGCTCGCTTCGCCCAGCAGCGATTTTCTGACCGGGCTGGAATTGACCGTGCTGATCAGCGTCGTCGCGCAAGTGATGGGCGTGGTGCTGGGGTTGGGGTTGGCTCAAGCCCGCATGTCGAAGTCCGTGATGCTGCGCGCGCCGGCGAGCTTTTATATTTGGGCGGTGCGCGGTACTCCGCTATTGGTGCAGATCGTCTTTATCTATACCGGATTGGCAGCGTCCAATATTCTGCGGTTTCACGATGTATCGATCGGCTCGGTGGTGATTCCGGGCAATCTGCAAGCGGCGATTCTCGCGCTTGGCTTGCACGAAGCCGCGTATATGGCGGAGATCTTTCGCGCGGGCATAGGTGCCGTTGACCGTGGGCAAATCGAAGCGGCCAAATCGCTGGGCATGACACCTCTCATGCAATTCCGCTACATCGTGCTGCCGCAAGCGATCCGCGTGATCCTGTTGCCGATCAGCAATCAGTTCAACATCATGCTGAAGAATACGACGCTGGTTAGCGTCATCGGCGTGTCCGAGATGTTGCTGGTTACGCAGAACATCAATTCCGTCAGCTTCAAAACCTTCGAGCTTTATGCTGTGTTGGGAATTTACTATCTGGCGCTGACCACGGTCTGGGGTTTCTTCATACGCTGGGCCGAGAGCAAACTGCATATCGCGGGACGTGAGGATGCCGGGCCGAAGCGATTGCCGCTTGCCGCCGCTGAGACTATCGCTTTGTAGGATGAAGACTGCGCCGTCCAAAATCGGCGGCGCAGTCAAACGCGAGTCAGTCGCGCAGTGTGCTACCAGCTATAGCGATAGCCCGCTTGGCCGAACACATCGCGCTGATACTCGCCGCCAATGTTGCGCGCATATTTGATATTGGCATACAGTTCGGACGATTTCCCCATACTGGTGGTCACGCCCATGCCGAGCTCGTACGAAGTCTTGCTCAGTCCGTCGTCAAACGGTGTTCCGCCCACACTCGTCTGACCTGGCGAAAAGAAGTCATGCACCAGGTTGGCCGTGAAATAGGGCGTCGCCGTGCTGGTTTTCGCATCGTTGCTCATATCGGCACGGAACAGGCGAAAGCCAACGCGGCTACGCAGCGCATTGGTGGTATTGCCCGAGATCGACGATACGTTGTCCGCGAACTGATTCAGGTGCACGTATTGGTAGGCCAACTGAGCTTGCGGCTCGATCGCAACGCTGGTCGACCCGAGTGCAAAGGGCTTGCCGATTTCTTCGGATACGGCCGCGCCGAAGCCATTCTGGCTGGCACCGTCGCCGTAGATGTCGCCGTACTGGTCGTGGTAGTGCGTCAGTTGACCGACGCTGTCCAGGTAGATGCCATTGGACAGATACTTGGTCCAGTAGCCGCCGATCGACTGGGCTTGCGTGGCGACCGAGCCGGTCGACGTCGTCAGCGTTGGATTGATGGTGCGCAGGCTGTCGTTGAACGTCGTTGACGCCGAACCGATGTCGAGCGTCACACCCGCATGCGTGCTGCCGCCTGCGCCGCCGCTTGCGAGCGTCCAATCCCGGCCGAACTGGGCAATGAAAGTGTGCTCGTCGGCGGAGAAACGATCCGTGCTGTTGGCATCGAAACCTTGGCCGCTGATACGCCCCCAGACACCGTTATTCTTGCCAGGCTGAGCTGCATCGAGGCTCGTCTCGTCACCCACGCGGTCGTTCAACTGACCCAGCATCGTGAAACCATAATCGACGTTGAGCGCCGGGGTCATCGAATAGCCGACCACACCGGGACGGAAGGCTAGCGGGGCGTTTGCAGCATTGGTCGATGAACCGTCTTCAAGTGTCGAGCGCAGGAAAAAGTTGTTCGCATTTGCGCCTGCGCCTTGATACAACAGATATTGATAAGCGCCACCTTGGACCGCGCCGGCAAGCGTGAAACTATTCGGTGCCGCCACGCCATTGACCTGCACGAGCGAGATGCCGTTGCCCACCGTGGGTGCGCCTGAGCCGGACCCTAGCACTTGAACGCTCGTATTGCCACTCGCGTTGCCGCCCACGACCAACCGGTCGGCGAGGCTATTGAACAGCACTCGCCCGTTCGTGCCAGCATAGTTGCCGGCTATCGTCAGAGTACCTGGACCGCTCGTCGAGAACATCGGCAAAGCATCCGCCACAGCGATCGTGCCCGCGTTATTCACGGAGCCCAGCACGGTGCCATAGCCGCCGAGTGTCGCGCCTGCGCCTATCGATGTCAGACCTGAACCAATCGTGGCGTTGGCGTGTGTAGCGTCGCCCACCACGAGGGTGCCGCCGGCGGTAATCGTCGTGCTGCCGGTATACGTGCTGATGCCATTGAGGGTCACGGTGCCGGCGCCGATGGCGACGCTGGCGAAATTGGAAATGGCGCCAGCGTAGTTGAAGCTGTTGCCGGTTCCAGGAATGATCGAGAGCGAACTGGTGCCGGTGCCGCCGTTGATGCCGCCGTTGATGACCGCTGAGCCTCCGAGGATCTGCAAGCTGCTATTGCCGCTGCCCAAGTCGACCGCCTTGCCGCTGCTGTCGGCGGTGATCGTACCGAAGTCGATGACGGTGGCGTTGTTGCCGCCGGTCAAGATAGCTGCCGCGGTCGGGCCGCCACCTTCGATGATGCCGCCGGCGAGGTTGGTGATGGATACGGTGAATGCATTCGCGGCGCCCGTCACGGCGATACCCGAATCGCTTTGCCCTCTGATCAATCCGCTATTGGTGACCGTGGTGTTAGCGTAGATGCCCTCGGTAGGAATCGGATTGCCGGTCGTGGGGTCTTTGTCGATGCCGGCCAGGGTGATGCCGCGGCCGATGCCGCCATTGACGTTGTCACCTTCGATCGTACCGGAATTGACGATGGTGCCGCCGCCGACCGTCACGCCTTCGCTGTTGTCGTTGAATGCCTGCAGCGATTTGATCGTGCCCGTGTTGACCAGATTGACCAGGCCGTCCACGTCGACACCGTCGCCATCGCCCGTAACGCCATTGCCGGTGATGGTTCCATGGTTGACGATCGTCACCAATTCGTTGCCGTTGAAGCCGTCGATGTTGATACCTGAACCGTCGTCGCCCTGGATCGTGCCACCCAAATTGTTGGTGATATTCATTACGAAGGCGCCATTGGTTGTGACAACCGTGTTGCCTCCGGTGATACCGTGCCGCGCGCCCTCGATCAAGCCGGTGCCTGGCGTCGTCGCCGTGCCCGTGGTGGCGTTGACGATGGTGATGCCGCTGTTGGCCTGCGCATCGATGCCGTCGCTTGCGTTGTCGCCTACGACGTTGTTCGTCGACTTGATGATGCCGTCGTTGTTGACCACACCGTTGACGCCGGGGCGGACCGCATCGGCCTCATTCGCCTGGATCAAGCCGGTGGAGAAGTTGTTGAGCACGTTGCTGCCCGTCGTGATCGCGTTGAAATCGATCGCTTGCGCGCCGCCGGCCGACGTATTGGTCGAGGTCAGCGTGCCGTAGTTGTTGAATACGATATTGCTGTTGGGCTGGTTCATCTGAATGACGTCGTTGTTGACCGCCTGCATCAACGCCCCGACATTGTTGGTGACATCCAGCGTAAGACCGCCGGTGTTGTCGCGTATCACGCGGCCGGTGCCTGTTTGCGTGATCGACCCGCTATTGACGATGGTCGCGCTGCTGGTGACAGTGATCGCCACCGTAGCGCCGCCCACCGTCAAGCTACCGCCGGCGTCCACCGTTCCCGTTTGGCCGGCGGTGGGGCCCAAGGTTTGTGCACCGGCGGTTTGACCATTCTCAACGGTGAATGTAGTGGCTGACGCTTGATGTTCCTCGAATGCAGCGAGTACGCCAAGAACAACGATTAATTTTTTCATTCGAATGGCCGGGAGAGAAAATTTCAAAAGCGGCCAGTGTCTGTTTATGTTGTGACGAAGCGATGACGACCTAATTACCGTTCGTTAATCGAATGAAAGAAATTTGAAAGTATTGGGCGATGGGGCGACGGGGCGGGAAGGACTAGCCGAGGCTTGAACGCGCTGTTGTCGCTGGCACCGTGCCGCGTAATCCTGCCCACGCCTTGATAGTCCTCATCGCGCGGGTTCGGGGGGCGGACACAGCGAACCAGTCCGCCACAGTAAGGCGTTGTCTTCTTCGATCAGACACTTAGGCGCCGCGTGGCTCATCCTCAGCAAAGGCCTTTAAGCACTTCATCATCCGCTCATTTTCGATACGGAATGCACGAACTATCAGGGGGGCAGCAAATCGCACCGGTCCAACTGGGGTGAGTTGCAAGGCACGAAGCACGTGAACGGAATTGTTGCTCGTAGGTGTGAGGGTATGTGAAAGGCGGATGCCGACAACACCTAAAGCTCGTGGCTTCATGGTCATCGGTTGTTCGAACGAGAGACGTGTCGGAACCACGGACTCGGTAACCTTGCCATTGCGCACGCCCAACGGACCCGGCTCGGTGTAGGTGGTGCCTACACCTATCAGACCTTCCGATATCTCAATTGTGCCCTTGAACGCAGTCGACCTCGGAAGCCAACGATCGTAATCGCGCAGTTCTGCGAGAAGCGAGAAGACTCGCTCAGCGCTAGCTCGTATGTCCGTCACGATAATGGTTGGTTCCGCAATTCTGTACAAGTCTGCAGGAGGCGGCCATCGGTATAATTTCGTGACTCCCTATCCTTTTCATCCAAACGAACCATGACGCAGAAAGTGTTCTGGAGCGCCCCGTACCAGACTGAACTCGATACCGTGGTGACTCAGGTCGTGGGCGACCAGGTACAGGTCGAAAAGACGATATTCTTCGCCTTTTCTGGCGGCCAGGAAAGTGACTCAGGCACGCTGGGCGGTCACCCGGTGCGCCTTGCAGAAAAGCAGGGCCTGGATATCACTTACACATTGCCACCCGAACACAATCTCAAGGTCGCAGACCAAGTAACGTTGCGCATAGACTGGGATAGGCGCTATCGGCTAATGCGACTCCACTTCGCCGCGGAGATGGTCCTTCAATTGGTGTACCAACATCGACCCGGGATAGAAAGGATCGGCGCGCACATATCGCAAGACAAAGCGCGCATCGACTTCGCCAGTGAGGTTAGCCTGGCTCCCTTGCTTCCCACCATCGAACAGGAAGCGGCACGTTTGACGAAGAGCGATCTTCCGATTATCACGGCGTTCAGCGACGAGCAAGCCGAGCGCAGGTACTGGGAGGTCGACGGTTTCGCCCGAATGGCATGTGGTGGTACTCATCCACGCACGACCGCCGAGATCGGTCTATTGAAGCTCAAGCGTAAAAATACCGGCAAGGGAAAAGAGCGCATCGAAGTTACGCTGCTCCAGCCGTGACAAAGGAATGACCCAATGCACGACGGAAAAACGATCCAACGCGCTCGAGGTGCCGTGTCAGAACGATTCACCCACCATCTCTTCACTCTTGCGCCACAACGCGTCAGCGCTTGCAGCGTCAAGCGCGTAGCGTCGAACGCCTTCGCTGACGGGCGTAATGACCACATCGTCGGCAACGACTTCGCTCACATGGCAGTTCTCGCAATACCGACCGCCAATATCTTCGGCTGACGCCACCACTGCGGCCCATACCGAAGTCGCCGCGCCCTGCGGGATGGTCTTGAACTGGAATGGCTCTTTTCCCTGTGCGGCAAGCTCGCAGTTGATCCTTCCGAGAAGCTCCGTCATCTGGCCTTGATCCATGTGACGGGCCAGTTCTGTCTGTATCCCGCCGGGATGAACCGCGGCGGCGCGCACGCCGCGCGCCCGATGTCGCTGATCGAAAGCAACCGCAAAAAGGATATTCGCGGTCTTGGAGCGCCCATATGCAAAGAACGGCTCGTAAGGCGTACGCTCAAAGCCGGGGTCGTCGAGGTCCACGTCCGCGAAACGATGCCCCGACGACGCCAGCGCGATCACTCGACCGCCAGACGAAATCAGCGATGCCAGACGATTCACGAGCACAAAATGCCCCAGGTGATTCGTGCCGAATTGCGTCTCGAATCCGTCTGCTGTTTTGCCGAAGGGCGTGGCCATCACGCCCGCATTCGCAATGATGACGTCTAGCGGCTGGCCTTGCTCTTGCAACTGGTCGGCGCAAGCCCGCACGCTCGCGAGGCTGGCCAGATCGAGTGAAATCAAGTCGATGCTGCCTCCTGCCGCGGCGGCATCGCGCCGCGCTTCAGCAATTGCCCCCTTGGCTTTCTCCAGGTCTCTGGCCGCGCCAATCACGCTCGCCCCGCGCGCGGCGAGCGAGCGCGCTGTCTCCACACCCAGTCCCGCAGAAACGCCGGTTACAAGAATTCGCTTGCCGCGAAGATCAACGCCTGAGAGCACATTGTCCGTAGTAGAAGTCGCACCAAATTTCTCAGTCATTTTCGCCGCTCCATCATAATAAAGTTGACGTCATTCCCAGCCTCGGATAAAACGGAGTTTCCCTCCGCTTTTTTATATACTAAACGGAGTATGTCTCCGTTTGCAAGCATTCAAGACAGGAAAATGAACCAGTCCGCGCCAAAAGAACGAAAACCCAGGGCCGATGCGCTGCGCAATCGCGAGCGCATCCTCGAAGAAGCGAAAAGGGCATTCACACGGGGGGGAGGCGACATCAGCCTTGAGGACGTGGCCCGCCAAGCGGGTGTCGGCCCCGGCACGCTCTACCGGCACTTTCCCACTCGCGACGCGCTACTGGAGAGCGTCTATCGTGCCGAGGTGGCGAAGCTCGCGCAGGAGGAGCGGCGATTGTCCGATTCGCTCGCCGCGCCTGATGCGTTGCGGACCTGGATGTTGCTGTTTATCGACTACATCGCTACGAAGAAAATCATCGCGCCGGCCTTGAATTCAATCGTGGGAGGACCGACGAAACTGTTCGAATCGTCCGGTGCCCAGATCAAGGACGCCATCCAGTCGCTCGTTACGCGCGCCATTGCCAGTGGCGACATCCGCGCCGATCTGGAGCCACTGGATCTGCTTCGTGCTCTCGTCGGCGTTTCGAATGTCGCGTCGGCGCCGGAGTGGCAGCAAAGTGCAAAAAGGCTGGTTGACATACTATTGCTCGGCTCGCGGCCGTCGCAGTAGTTTGCGTAAGCCGACTCGTCGTGCATGATGTTGCAGACGCGCACCCCGAAACTTCGCTGTAAAAGGGATAGCACTCTAGACGCGATGGCCAAAAATGAGCGGGAAATGTCCCAGAACTGTCGCAGATCGAACGTCAGTGAGAACCCGTAACGCGTAAGCTGCGGATGACGTTTAATCCAAGGACGAAGTGGAATGTCGCAGACCCGATTCACAAGTAGCAAAGACGAACTTGTCGCCTGTTTTATCCCCTTCCTGCAAGAGATCAAGGACATGACCGCGGGCACCGAGGTCGAGCAATGGCTGAATACGAAATATGGCATTGCAAGCGAGTTGTACAAGGACCTGTCGCGACGGATCAGCCTCGGCGTTAAGGAGGGCTGGGCGGCCGACGCCGAAATCGCTGGCCCGCGTTATCGTCGCTCACAACTGATCGTGCCCTGCGCGGAGACGTTCTTCTTCAGCGCCACAGCGGTGCTGATGGACAGCACCGATAACGCCCAGAACAACCCCGAAGGCAGCTTCCGTGGCGGCCCTCACTCGCACCCGTATGGCGAGTTCAATTTGGTGGTGCCGCTCAATGAAGGCGCTGCGCTTGCAGGCCCGAACGGCTGGTATTCTGGCGGTTGGACGGCCCCGGCACCGGGCAGCCACCACTTTCCAGAAGTCAAGGGCGGCGCTGTCATCTCGCTTACTTTTCTGCCCGCAGGGCGGATTGCGTTCGACGTCAAACCGCCCCAGAATTGAAGCACCCTCGAGGCCTACTATTTCAAGGAGTTGAAGCCGCCCTGACGTTATACCGTCGCGGCAGGTCACTTCGGTTCCCGCGTAACTGATCCAGCATCTCGTCCACTCCGTGTGCAAATGGACTATCCCCTAGCCTCGGCAAGACGACGTATAATGTACGTTATCTTGTACGATATTTAGGGGTGGCGTGATGGCATTCTCAGCAAGCGATGTTGTTCCCCTCTCGCAGGCCCGTGCCACGCTCTCCGATCTGGCAGACCAAGTGAAAGCGGGTGCCGAAAAGATCATCACCAAGAATGGCGAAAGCTACGTTGCCATCATCGACGCCCAACGGCTGGACTACTACCATCAGTTGGAGTGCGAACACATTCACCTGCTCATGATCGACGACGCCAGCAAAGGCTTGGACGACGTGATTGCTGGCAAGGTTAAAGATGCACAAAGCGCCCTGAGCGCTATGAAGCGCCGCCGTACCGCGAAAGTGCGGGGCTGAGGCTGGTGGCAGGCAAATACCACGTCAAGCTGACAGCCAACTTCGAGCGCAACCTTGAAGAGGTCGAGGCGTTCCTGCTTGAGGCCGTTGCCGCGCAGGGATTCGATGTGCTACTGGACGAGCTGCTGGAAACCGTCATCCCGAATCTGGAACGCTTCCCCGACATGGGGCGGCTGTTCTTCGACCAGCCAATACGTTCCGTAGAAGTCAGCAATGGTATCGACAGCCTGAAACGCAAGCTCAAGGCCATCGGCAATGGTGGCGAGGTGCGAGAGTACGTCTTGTCGTATTACCTGCTGCTCTATGCGCGATTCGACGCAACGATTTACCTGTTGTCGATTCGACACCATCGGCAACTGTCATTCGATTTTCAGTCGCTGTGGCGAGCGTAGGTGCACCGGCTGTTGGAACATAGCGAATGCGGTGCCGTTCGCAAGGCTCGCCCGGCGGCAAGACACGCGTTTTCACTTGATTCGTGAAATTGCGGTGCTCCGCGATGGCCAGAAAGTAACGGATATGCCGAAGCGGCATCGATGTTCGCGGCTATTGGTGTTGTCTATGGAAAAGATAGCAAACGAGTCTTGGACGCTATGGTTTGATCAGCGCATTCTTCGCCCATCGGTTCCCGATTTAACAGTTTCGAGCGAGAATTCCAATGAAAAATACCAGCGCGATGACTAAGCGTCGCGGCGATGTCTACGACGTCGTCGCGATGGGTAGTTCCATGACAGAGGTTCGTGATGTCAAAGCGACTCACGAGAAATCGGCTGATGCGAAAAAAGCAGCCTGGCTCGTTGTTGCGATGGTCGTCATCGCGATGGCGCTTCGGCCTGGCATCGCGTCGATTGGTCCGGTCCTGCCGCTCATCAGTCGAGAGTTTTCCCTTTCGCATGCGACGGCGTCGTTGCTGACCACCATCCCGAGTCTGCTGATGGGGCTGTTGGCGCTGCCGACCCCGTGGCTGGCGCGGCGATTCGGAAGAAATGGCGTGTTGCTTGCGTCTCTCGTGCTGTTGTTTGTTTCGATGGTGGCACGCACATTCGTATCGGACGTCGCGATGCTGCTGCTGACTACAGCAGGCGTGGGAGCCGGAATCGCGATATCGGGAACGTTGTTCGCCGGCGTTATCAAGGCCAGGTTCCCGACGAAGGTCGCGATGATGATGAGCATCTATGCGACCGCGCTCGCGGGTAGTACCACGATCTCCGCCGCGGCGACTGGGCCGATTGCCGCGTTTGCTCGCGCGAACGGATCAAACGGATGGCGGGTTGGAACCGGCATCTGGAGTCCTGTCGCGCTGATTGCGATTGTCGCGGCGCTTGCAATCCTCGTGTGGGAAAGGCGCGAGCTCGCAACGGCTACAGCCAAGGCCGTAGGGTCTGCGCGATTACCGTTGATGAACCGCACAGCGTGGCTGGTGGCATTGTTTTTCGCTTGCGACAATTTCTTGTTCTTCGCGTTGTTGGCCTGGACTTCACCGATGTATCGGGAGTATGGCTTGTCCGCGTCATCGGCAGGTCTCGTGCTTGCAACGTACACGGTGGCATTCACGGTTGGGATTCCCGTGTTCGGCTTCTTGAGCCGGGTACATGACCGTCGTAGATGGCTTGCGGTTTGTGCGGCGCTCTCAGTAGCAGGAACTCTGGGGATGGCATTGGCGCCATTGCTCATGCCCCACGGTTGGATAGCCATTGCTGCGTTTGGTGTGGGCGGTGGGTTCACACTCGGGATGACCTTGCCACTCGATAGCGCCCGTAACGCGGACGAAGCCAACACGTGGAATGCCTTCGTGATGACCGTCGGCTATCTGCTTGCCGCCGCCGGGCCTTTGCTGGTCGGTTTGCTGCGAGATGCCACCGGCGCTTTTGCGGTTCCAAGTTGGCTTTTGTTTGTCGTTGCGCTTGGAATGCTCGTTTTGACACCGTTCCTCGCTCCGCGTAAGCACGAGGCGATTGGCGAAAGCCGCGGCAGCGACGGCAGAAGCATGAATCTCACGACCAGCGATAAACGACAGTAACCGGCCGGCTAGGGGCCGGAGTTTACCGTGGCGCGGGGTGTCGACTTCATACATCCCGACTTTTTGTCTCACCGTCAATCGGTCGCAACGTACGGTTTCACCATCTTGGCGGGATCGACGACACGATCGAACTCGGCCTCCGTGACAAAGCCGAGTTGCAGTGCCGCCGCCTTCAGAGTGAGATCGTGGTCCATCGCGTGATGTGCGATCTTCGATGCCTTGTCGTAGCCGATCACGGGCGCCAGCGCGGTGACAAGCATCAGCGATCGATCGACATACTCTTTGATCTTCTTGAGGTTCGGCCGCGTGCCCTCGACCAGAAAGCGCCGGAAATTCGTGCAGCCGTCGGTCATCAGCGTGATCGAATGGGTCAGGTTGAAGATGATCAGCGGTTTGTAGACGTTCATCTCCAGATAACCGCTGGCTCCGCCGAAGCCCACCGCGACATCGTTGGCCATCACCTGCACGGCGAGCATCGTCAGTGCCTCGGCCTGGGTCGGGTTGACCTTGCCGGGCATGATGGATGAGCCCGGCTCGTTTTCGGGGATCAACAATTCCGCGAATCCCGCCCGTGGGCCGCACGACATCAACCTTATGTCGTTGCCGATCTTGTAGAGCGACACCGCCAAGGTGCGGAAGGTGCCGGAAAGCTGCACCAGTGCGTCGTGCGATCCCTGCACGGTGAATTTGTTCGGTGCGCTGACAAACGGCAGCCCGCTGAGCTTCGCGATTTCCGCGGCTGCCGCTTCGGCGAAGCCCGGCGCGGCATTGATGCCGGTGCCGACGGCGGTGCCGCCCAACGCCAACCGGTAAACGCCTTTGAGCGCGTCATCCACGCGCTCCAGTGAGTCCGCGAGCACGCCCGCATAACCCGACCACTCCTGGCCCAATGTAAGCGGGGTCGCGTCCTGCATGTGGGTACGCCCGATCTTGACGATCCCATCCCATTCCGCGGCCTTGTTCGCGATGGCATCATGCAACGCGCTGACCGCCGGCACCAGGCGTTGAATCGTGTTGGTTGCGGCAGCGATGTACATGGCCGTTGGGAACGAATCGTTCGACGATTGCGACATGTTGACGTGATCGTTCGGATGAACCGGGCTCTTGCTGCCAAGCGGCGTGCCGGCGATCTGACAACAGCGGTTGGAAATTACCTCGTTCACGTTCATGTTGAACTGGGTACCGCTGCCGGTCATCCAGACATGCAACGGGAACATATCGTGATGCTGGCCCGCCAGGATCTCGTCGCAAACCTGCACGATCAATGCGTGCGGTTGATTCTCGAGGCGCTTGCCCGCGTGGTTGGCATGGGCCGCCGCCTTCTTGAGGAGGGCGTAGGCCGTGATCATTTCCCGCGGGATCAGGTCGTGGCCGATACTGAAATGCTCCAACGAGCGCTGCGTCTGCGCGCCCCAAAGCTTGTCGGCGGGAACACTGACCTCTCCGAGGCTATCGGCCTCCGTGCGTACGTTGCTCATGATGTCCTTCCTTGAACGTTGAGGTTGTCGTTGCGCCGTTGCGTGCGAGGCACTTCGGCGGGTTGTCCGACGTTCTTCATCAGCGCGTTGAAGGCGATGCCAGACTGTGCCGGAGCACAGATTTGCTAGTCAGATCGTTGCCATCGGCCCAATATAGTCGGGATCCCGCCCACGCTGTTTCAGTTAAGCACTACATTTTTCTAAATGCACGGTTTGTTTAATCGATAGGTGAGTCCGGGCTATCTTTGAATTGGCAATGACTAGGAGTTTGACCATGGACTATCAGATTGCAGACAAGCTGGCGCTGGTCAGCGGATCAACAAAAGGGATCGGTTTCGCTATCGTAATTGGCCTTGCGCGGGAAGGTGCGCAAGTGATTGTCAACGGACGATCCGAGGCTTCGGTCGCAACCGCCCTTGAGCGGTTGAAGACTGTAGTGCCTCACGCCAAAGCCGTCGGCTTTGCGGGAGATCTCGCCGATCCCAAGCAAATCGCGGTGTTGGTGAAGCGCCATCCGGACATCGACATTCTCGTGAATAACCTCGGCATCTTTGATCCCAAGCCCTTCGAATCGATTCCGGACGAGGATTGGCAGCGCTTCTTCGATATCAATGTGATGTCGGGCGTGCGGCTATCACGCGCCTATTTGCCCGGGATGAAGCAACGGAACTGGGGGCGGGTAGTATTCATCAGCAGCGAGAGCGGGATCCAGATTCCCGTTGAGATGATCCACTACGGGATGACCAAGACCGCTCAACTTGCGATCTCGCGGGGGCTCGCGGAGACGTGTGCCGGGACTGGGGTCACCGTCAACGCTGTGCTGCCGGGGCCCACAAGCTCGGAAGGGGTCAACGAATTCGTGGAGAAGTTGTCGGGAGGTCAGTCACTCCATGATTTCGAGGTGAAATTTTTTCAAGAGGCGCGGCCGAGTTCGCTGATCAAGCGATTCGCGACGCCGGACGAGGTCGCAAACCTCGTGACGTATGTTTGCTCCGGTTTGTCGTCCGCGACGACGGGTGCAGCGCTTCGCGTCGACGGAGGCGTGGTGCGTGCCGCGTTTTAGCGTGGCTGCGGGCACCGTGCGCCGGCCTACCGCGTCGGAAACTGGAGGGTCACGAGGCGTGGATAGGGCCACTCGCCTTTGATGACTTTCGTGTTTCCGCCGCGCACGAGAAAGCGTCTCCCGTGCTGCTCCAGTCTCTCGCTGTCAATTCGGTAGTCGTGAAGCGCAACCTGGAACGATACGGCTGCGTCTGATCAGCACCACCATGAGTGCCAGAATCACAATAAGCATAGCTGGACCCATCGTAGAAAACACCATGGGCGCAAGCCACGCCGCGATCAGGACCGGAACATCCCCTCTCAGCCAGCCATGGCGACGCCCATCGACGATCAGGAACAAAATGGGCAACGCAAGCCACACGAGATCGTAGCCAAGCAAGTAGGGCTGTGCAAGGATGGTCGCCACTCCGATGGCAGCGGCACGCAATTCAAGCCGTGCCTTGATGACGCAAAGGTAGGAAGCTAACAGCACTGCCGGCACGGCAAAAGCGGCGTGTATCAAATAGGCCACTGCTGGACTCAGTCCCAAGCTCCGCGCACCTCCGAATGCAGAGGCTATGCCTCCGGGCCAATGCGCCGAGCGCTCAACGACAAAACGCCCAAACAAGGACAAGCTATCAAAAAATTTTCCGAATGTTTCGAATCCGAACACGGTACTCGCAGTTAGGCAGAGCACAGCAACTGTGATAGTAGCCGCCGCAATGACTCGCCATTGCCGGCCCAAAAGCAGCACAAGCGGAAACACAATGCCAAATTGCGGTTTGATGGCAAGCAGTCCGATACACACGCCGGCGAGCCACGGCCGCCTGTCAAGCAAAGTCAGGCCAAGGCCGGCAAGGCCGAGAGTCAAGAACGAATTTTGCCCCGCCATTACGGCGATCCAGACACTCGGAAACGCAAGCGCCGGCACCCAGAAGGCACAGGTTAATTTCTGCATCAAAATCCGCGAGCACGCGTATCCCGCGAACGCGACGCCAATGACGACAAAAGCCAGATACGATGGGAGAAAAGGCCATAACGATAACGGCCAAACCAGCAGCAGGAACGTTGGCGGGTAAACCCAAGGGGCGCCGAATGCGGAGGGGGGACGGTGCAGAAGCGAGAACACCACGCGCTCGATAAGCGACGGGTCGTACGCGCTAAGCGCACCACTGTGCATCGTCACGTAGGAGGCGCTCCAGAACACGGCGAAATCATAACCGAGCGCCGCAGCCGGTAAATGAGACACATAGGCAGCCCAGATCCGGGCACCCAGAAATGCCAAATCCACGGCAAGGAGGAGCGCTGCGTACAGCACAACCCTTTCACGAGTGAGCCAGTGCTGCCCGGTCAAGCGCGCCGGTTTGGAAGTATATTCAGGTGACGCGGGCATCGGCACGAAGCTCAGATTCCGTCGACGACGATGAGGTTGCTTTTGCAGCCTTGCAGTCGTAGCGGCAGTATCGCCTGATACTCGGGCGAGCTATACCATGTATCGACGGCCTCTCGCGTCGGAAACTCGAGGATCACGAGGCGCGGATATGGCCACTCACCTTCGACGACTTTCATGTTGCCGCCGCGCACGAGAAAGCGCCCCCCATGCTGCTCCAGTATCGGCATGACCTTCTCGCGGTACTGGCTAAACTTGGTTTCGTCCTCGACAATTTCCTGAACCACCACGTATGCGACCATTGCTGTCTCCTTGATTGATTGACTGGTTGGGTCGGGTGCGACCTTGAGTTGATAATCGTACGAATCGGCACTATGCGCACGCGATTGCGCGACGCGATCGCACCGGCTTAGTGGCGATTGATTCGCTTGCTTGTACATCGCAATATTACGGGCAGAACGGCTTTTCTGTCCGGTGACCTTATTTTTGTCTCATAGCGTATCGGCGAGCCGTGTAGATACATTGCGATACGAATCTCCGTGGCGGCGGCGTACTATCTGACGGATGCGATTAAAGCGTGTGCGATGTTTATCGCTTGCGCGGATTCGCTAAAAGTCAGTGATCGAACGTCCAAACAGGAGAAAGTGAACAACAATGGCAAACGCTAAAACATTTGTGGACAGACGCATGTTTGTCACCTCAGCATTGGCTGGGGCCATGGCAAGTTTCCTGCCCGTATCCGTGCGAGCCGAAGCGGTGGAATCAGGCGCAGCTCAAGCACCCAAGGAAGGGCAGTGGGTGGGAGACGCATCGATACGTCCATTCCATTTCCACGCGTCAGATAAGGTGCTCGCCGACCTGCATCGGCGGATTTTGGCGACCCGATGGCCGAGCCGGGAGCTGGTG
>NZ_LMUX01000016.1:0-71884 GCF_009765705.1 Burkholderia sp. L27(2015)
TTGACGCGGGTCGGCTGCATCGTCTTGTGCGTCCAGTTCCAGCGTGATCTTCTGGCCGCCGATTGTCAGACCTTTCTTGTTGATTTCTTCGATGGCCAGGCGAGCGCCGTTTTCATTGTCTTTGCCCAGGTGAGCGATACCGCCCGTCAACGGAGCAACGTGACCAATCTTGACTACTTGGTCGGCCAATGCCTGGCTCGCACCGAAAACCATCAGGCTGCTACCTAAGCCCAGCGATACTGCGCTTAACGATACTGCGTGGCGACACTTTGTAGACATGCGCATCTCCGGCTTCCGAGTCGTTATTGTTAGGGCTGCTGCCCGGATTGGGCACAGCCGCTTACATAACGCAAAAACCGGGCCCGGGGGGTGATGGGGGCTGGGGCGGGCATCGCGGGGAATCCACGTACGTGTGCTGTAAAGAAAATGATCCACGTGGTTTTTTTGAATAATGTCCGGGATCTAGACAGCGTAAGGAAAGGGGCTGATTTTGAGGGTGTACCGAAATCGTTCCACGTAACGAATCTGATTTTGGTGTTTCGGACAGTGGCCAGACTGGTGCATTTGCGTTCTTCAAGCCGGTGCATTGGTCCTGTATGTGGATGGTGCGGACGATATTGCCGGTGCGGGATCGTGCGTGCGTGCAGGACAGAGCTGTCGACTCGGGTTTCGAAGGGGTCGTGCAATGATCGCTGCCATTACCGGTACTGGCTCATCCAGATATATCCGGCGACTCCCGAACCAATGAATCTTCGGCGGGGTGTAGTTTGCGCGGAATCCATAGCCGCGTCGATCACGCGATCGTCGTGATCCTCATCCCAATTTATATGATGAATATCCCTTATGCTCGCAACGCACGCGGCCGGGGCGCAACGATGACGATGCTCTAGAAGCTAGAGAGCATCCTGATAGAGGCCCAAATTGCCGAATCGCTTCGCATCCGTTGGATAGGCGTATCGGAGAAAGCAAGGAGATGAGAAATTATCAGATTAAATTTTGTCGCAGTCCTAATATTTATATCGGTAACGATCGCGGCCGTGTCGGGTTGCACAAAGGAACCCTACATGCTTGGGGTAACGGGATACAACTACACCGATCGGGCTGTCGCAGATTTTGCAGTAAACGGTGCGGGTGGTAGCGACATTGTGCTCAGCACGCCAACTTCAGGCGGGGGAAAAATAACGTGCTGTGTCGTCATGAGAAGAGGCACGAAAACGCCATTCTGGATCGAGGTCGAGTACAAAATGGATGCACTGGTTTCCTATTCAACGAGAGAAGAAATTGTACCTGCAGGCCCCCACATAAAAGCTCGCGTGAAAGTTGATGGCCCCATTCCGCCTGACCCTGCATATGTGGAAATCCATTTTTACCAAGACCACATTGAAGCTGCTATTTCAGGGGAGGACGGACCTTCTGCTCCGAGACTCAAGCTCGAACGGCGCTTGCCCTTTATTCGATAGAGATATTTCATGACTATGCCAGATAATACTCAAACTCCTCCAGCGGCTGGCCAGCGCCCACTGACGCTACTTGAGCGTCAGCAACGCGCTGCGGCGATGGCATGCGTTGATCCTGCTATAAAGCCGGGTGTTTCCGACTGCTCGCAATCGCTGTGGATTTCGCTTTTTTTCGATGGTACTGGTAATAACCTAGAGTCCGATAGGGACAAGTTAAAGCACAGCAATGTCGCGCGCCTTTTCTTAGCGCACAAAGAGAACGATGAAAGTACCGGTTGGTATTCGATCTATGTCAACGGGCTTGGGACAGCGTTCCGGGAGATTGGTGAGCTCTCTGCGAGCGTAACCGGCGGCGCTTTCGGGGTGGGCGGCGAGCGACGTTTAAACTGGGCGCGAGCAAAGTTCGACAAGCGAATAGCGATAGCGGAAGCCCGCGCGATGAATCCGAAACATCAAATTCGGATGATCAACGTGGCGCTGTTCGGCTTTTCTAGAGGTGCCGCGCTCGCTCGTGCTTTTGCGGTTCGCCTTGCTGCGGAATGCAAGCGACAAGGTGAAGGATGGCAGTGGCGGGGTCATCCCATCCGTCTGTACTTCATGGGCTTGTTCGATACGGTCGCATCGGCTGGTCTACCCGCTGGGGCGAAGGCCGTGGACCATAGTCCGGCCCTCCAGTTTGGCATCTCCGCAATCTCCAGGGTTTTCCCGCCCGCCATCTCATTGAGGTTTGCCCCAAAGAACGGTCACTACGGATGGGGGGAGCACATCAAGATTCCAGCAATGGTCGAGCAATGTGTTCACTATGTCGCCGCACACGAGGTTCGTGATTCATTCCCGTTGGACTCCGTACGCGATGGTGAGCACTATCCGGCGAACACGGTTGAAGTGGTATATCCCGGCGTCCACTCGGATGTAGGAGGGGGATATGCTCCTGGAGAGCAGACAAGGGCGCTCCAGGATGACGAGAAGTTGAGTCAGGTCCCATTGCTGCATATGCATCGTGCAGCGTGCGTAGCAGGAGTTCAATTGAAAGCGGTTGAAATGCTGGCGCCGGACGTAAAGCCGTACTTTCATCTTGCTGCCAAGACAGCCAGCCTGTTCGACAGCTACCAGAGCAAAGCACAAGCGGGTGGTCCTGTGGAAAAGGCCTTTTCAGATCACCTCTACCAACTTTACCGCGCTCGCAGCTACCTTGCGAAATTGACCCACGATGAGGCTGCACAGACCCGTATTCCGGCGGCGCGAGAGGTCTTGACGCAAACGGGTAACACCGACAAGGTGCCAAAGCTGTTGAAGGAAGTCGCACATATCACGGAAAACGGGATTGCGGTCAATGAAGCGATGTACGTGGCAGAGTACCGAAAGACGGATGGAAAGACGCTAAGCCTGCGAGAGGAGACGCTCGCCCGCGCAAATTTAGATGTCTCGCTGATTACTGGGACGAGCATTGAGAGACAAGCGCTACTCGATTTCTTTGACTATCTGGTTCACGACTCGGTCGCGGGTTTCGGGTCGGATCTTTCGAAACTTGAGAACTGGCGAATGATGTACTTCGGAGACCTCGCTTACGAACCGGCAAACAACTGGAGCTTGGCGGACACGTCGGTGCCGACAGAAAAATTCCAGACGAGCGCCTAGACACTATTTCGTCGATGACTACTCTTTCTGCGCAATTGTTCCTCCGCATGGCCGCGGGAACCCCAGTCCCCCGGCCCTGTCGGGAAAAGTGAGTTTGACGTGAAGAATTCTATCAATTGGATTTCCGTTCTGGGCCTAGGCTTTATTGTCCTCGCGAGCTTGGCGGGTTGTGCAAAAGAGCCCTACATGCTCGGCATTACGGGATACAACTACACCGATCGTGGAGTCGCGGATTTTACGGTGAACGGTGCGGGCGGCGGCGACATTGTGCTTAGCAAACCAACGTCTGGTGGGGGAGGATTGTCGTGTTGCGTTGTCCTGGGAAAAAACACGAAAACGCCGTTCTGGATTAATGTCGAGTACCAGATGGATGCGCTTGAAACCTACAGTCCAAGAAAAGAAATCGCACCGGCAGGCCCTTACATAAAGACCCGTGTAAAAGTTGACGGACCCATTCCCGCTGATCCCGAATATCTGGAGATTCACTTTTACCAAGACCACATCGAGGCGGCTATCACAGGGCGAGACGGCCCATCACCGCCAAGACTGAAATTACAGAGTCGTTCCGACTTCGCAAGATAGATGCTTCGGAGATATGTAATTAGATTTGGCTTTTGGGAAAAGAAAAATTGTAGGTAATCGAAAGGCCGGTGGCGCGTATACGGATGAAAATAGCTTTGGTATTGTCGCAGCATTATATTTAGAGTTTGCCACCGTCCCAGGGCGTTCATCTTCACATGCCATATCAAGCCATACTCGAATCGATCAAACAGGAAGTCGCGCCGCTATTGATGCAAGGGCGTGTGGCCGATTACATCCCGGAACTCGGGTGCGTACCCTGCGATAAATTTGGTATGGCCATCGTGACGCTCTCAGGCCAGACCTATACAGTAGGCGACGCACACGAGACGTTCTCGATTCAAAGTATTTCTAAACTGTTCTCTTGCGTGCTGGCCTTCCAGTTGCTCGAAGAGCAGTTGTGGCAGAGGGTCGGGCGCGAGCCTTCGGGTACCGCGTTCAACTCGCTGGTACAACTCGAATACGAGGGCGGCGTGCCGCGGAACCCGTTTATCAATGCCGGGGCACTGGTGGTTACCGATATCCTCTCAGAACGGTTCGTCCAGGCGGAAACCGCGCTCGTGCAGTTTGTTCGGCGCTTGAGCGGGAATGCCGACATCGATTACAGCCACCGGGTCGCGCAATCGGAACGCGAGCACGCGGAGCGTAATCTGGCGATGGCGCATTTCATGAAGAGCTTCGGCAATTTCCACAATCCGGTTGACCTGGTGATCGACGCGTATTGCCGGCAGTGCGCGATTGAAATGAACTGCGTCGATCTGGCGCGTGCGGTGCTGTTCCTCGCCAACGGTGGCGTGGTGCCATATAGCGGCGAACGGATTTTGGACGCACGCTCGACGAAACGGCTCAGCGCGTTGATGCTCACGTGCGGGACCTACGACGCCGCCGGCGATTTCGTCTATCGGGTTGGGTTGCCGGCGAAAAGCGGTGTGGGCGGCGGCATCGTGGCGGTATTGCCCGGCGAAATGGGCATTTGCGTCTGGTCGCCGGGCCTGGATGCAACGGGCAATTCACTTGCCGGCATACAAGCACTCGAATCGCTGACGACGTTAACGGGCCGTTCGATTTTTTGACTAAAGCGGACCCAACAGGCGCTCGAGCAAATCGACGCCGCCCATCTGTCCGCCTTTAAGCACGATCTCCAGGCCAGCGGGCCTCCGGCTGGTCAAGCCGCCAGCGGTAGCCATCCGTGATCGGTGTCATGAAAGACCAGTTTTTCTTCCTCTTTCCGGTCAAGGTCGGCGGTGCGCTCAATCATCTCTTTGAGCTTGACGTTGCCGTCGATGGTTTCGATGTAGATCGCGCGTAGCATGCGGTCTGCGGTTTTCGGGATCTTGCCGTGTTTTTCCCAAAGCGCGATCGTCTGCTCCGTGGTGCCTATCAGGTCGGCGAGGCGGTGCTGCGACAGGTCCAATTCCTTGCGCAAGAATCGGAATTCGGTGCCGGTGAGATGGCCTTGCTGTGCGAGCGTGCGGCCGATAACTTTGTGCAGGCCGTCTACGTCCTGAATCGACGTTGCCACGCCGTACGCCGTCTTGCGCTGCGTGACGCCGTTTTCGAGCCACACGTTACGCAGCCCGCTTTCCGTGTAGTGGTACATGGCATCCTCAAAAAACAGTGATTACGACGGCCCAATCGCCGTCCTCAGTACGCTCCATCGCCGCAGCTATGCTTACCTGGTCGCCGGCGTTTCGGCGCGTGAGCGTGCATTGCCAGTTGCCTTGCAAATTCGTGTGTGCCGGTTCCGATATCATTCCGTTGCGCAAACAGTCCAATACCTGCAACAGCGTGATTCTTCGCTCGCGCATCCGTTTCTTCGCGTGCGGCGTAATGAAGACGCGGCCCGAATCCTTCGCCGTGTCGCTTATCAGGCGCCGCAGGTTGTGATCGTTCAGACGGAACGAGATTGGCTCGGGTAGCATACCTATAATTATTATAGGTATGCGGCGGAAAAGCAAGCAGTACGGTCGTTGTATGGACGTGTTTTCCGTGCCCGCGCCGGATTTGATGAGCCACTTCGAGGTGGCATCCGGCACCATGGAAGCGAAGGCCGGCACGCACGCAAGCGCTTGAATCGCTGACTACGCTCAGGGGCCGTTCGATTTTTTGACTAAAGCGGACCCAACAGACGCTCGAACAAATCGACGTCGCCCATCTGTCCGCCTTTGAGCACGATCTCCAGGCCGTCGAGGTAGGGGCGATCGGAATGCAAGCGGGACAATGCCACGCCCGGACACACGCTGCTCAGATACGACAGGCCCCAGGCGTCCAACTGTTGCATGGCGTAACTCGAGGTGTCGCCGCCGGCGACGGCCACGCGATGCAGCTGCGTCGTTTCAAGCACGCGACGCAGCAATTGCCCGCAGGCGAGGGCCAAGGTTCTCGGATCGTCGTGGCCGGCGCTTTGCGGTTCGCCGACGCGCCGCGTGAACGCCAATACATGTCGTCCCGCATGCAGTGCTGCGGCGATCGGCTTCAAAATTTCTTCAAGGTAGGCGGACGCTGCGTTGCCACACAGTTGCTCGGGCGCAAGCTCGATTTTCTCGAACGCGTTGGCGTGGGCAATCTGTTGCGCCGTGAGCGGCGAGAGGCTGCCTGCGAGAATGAAAACGGGACCTTGCGCAGCGGCAGGAACGCGTGGCACGTCCCGTCGATTTCCGGGCTCCGGTTCAAACTTCGGCTCAGCTTGCGGCTCTATTCCCGGTTCGATTTCCAGCTCGACTCCCAGCTCGACTCCCAGCTCGATTTCCAGCTTGGTTTTCGGCTCGGCTTTCAGTTCCAACGCTAGCGAAGTCCCGGCGAGCGCGTGCGCCACGCTGCTTGCGCCAACTATCAGCATTGGCGAGCGTCGTGCATGAGGCGCGATCAATTCGCCGATCAACGGCAAATGGGCCGCTTCGAGCGCATCGAACAACACCGCATCGGGATGCTGCGCGAGTTGCCCGTCGAGCACGGCGACCCGTTCCGAGAGTGGTCGCACATACGTCGTGCAGTCCACCAGCGCCACGTGCCGCAACCCCTGCGCTTGCAAATGAAGCCGCAGATCGCCTTCATCCATCGGCGTAACCGGATGGCGGCTCATGGTCGGATGACGATCGATCCGATAGAGCGTCGACGCGGCGCTGGCTGCTGCAAACAGATTGCCGAACACACAGTAGCGTCGCAGGTCCGGTTGGCCGCCGATGATAGTGACCAGCGGATTGGGAAAACTACGGCGCAGCACATTGATGGCAATACCGATGCTGCCGGTACGCGGTGAGCTATCGAAGGTCGAGCACACTTTGTAGTGCAGAACCCGTACCCCGAGTGCCGCGAATGCGGCACCGACCGGACCCAGCTCGGCTTCGAGCGCTTGAGGTCCCATTGAGCGCGCGGTACCAGCCACACCCACGGCATCGAGCGGTCCAGCCGCGCTTAACTGCTCGGCAGTTGGCATCGCCATGAACAGGATCGCGCGCAGGCCGGCGCGCGCCAGATGGGCGAGCGTATCGGTGGCTCCGGTGAAATCGTCGCCATAGTAGCCATACCACGGCGAGGGCGAGGATGAAGACGAGGCCGCGACATTGCCGGCTGCCGGGAGCGTAGTCGTCATGCCGCTTTACTTACCCGGCTTACCGAAAAATTCCAGCGCGCGCCGCAGTTCCGGCGCATGGGCTGCGAAGGCCGCCAAGCTCACGCCGCACTGCGTCGCTTCCCACGCCTGCCGCAAGCTGGTGACGCCTGCTGCTGGCCCATCCGGATGCGCAAGAATGCCGCCCCCCGACATGAACAGCAAGTCGGTCGAACCGATCGCCTCGAAGGTGGCGGGCACCGTGCCGGCCCATTGGCCCGAGGAAAATGCCGGCATGACCGTATCGTCGACGCCCTCGCACAAGGGCGTCACGCAATCGCGGGCCGACGCAATCACCTCGGCGTTGTCCTGCGCGAACTTACCGTCCAGGCCATGCACGTGCATATGATCAACGCCAGCCAGGCGCCAGAGCGTCTGGTAAGCCTGAAACGACATCCCCAGCGCCGGGTCGCGCGACATCATGCCGAAGCCGTTGCGGTGGGCGTGCAAGACCAACGGGGTACTACGCCGTAGCGACTGGATTGCAGAAAAACCGCACCAGTTGATGCTGGCCATGACGCAACTGCCGCCTTCGCGTTCAACGAGTTCTGCATGACGGCGCATCGCATCGAGGTCATCGGTGATATTGAACGCCACCATGACGTGGCGCCCCGTGCGTTCTTGATAGCGACGCACTTGCGCCATCACCGCGGGCACGCGCTCGGCTAGCGGCGCCTGAGCGGGATCGGCACACACCTCGTCGTCCTTGATGAAATTCACGCCCGCTTCGCACAGGCTGGCGACCAGCTCGGCGATCTGCTCGGTGGAGAGTCCGACGTTGGGTTTAATGATGGTGCCGATCAGCGGGCCGGTTTCCACCTGCGTGATCCGGCGCGTGCCGGCGATGCCGTGCCGCGGCATCTCGAAGCGGGCCCGGTAGGCCACCGGAAGCCGCATGGCCAGCAGGCGCATGCCCGTGACTTCGCCCAGATCGTAGAGATTGCCCGCGACCGTGGCGGCCAGCGTCGGCAAATTAGCGCCGATGTTCTCCACAGGAAATGACAGCGTCACCCGTGCGCGGTGCCAGGGGCCGCCGATGCGTTGCCGTTCGAGCCACGCATTGCTCAAGCTGGGCCGCAGTGCCGGTTCGAGCATTTCAATGCGTTCGACCTGGGCACGGCTGCGCTCGCGCAGCGCATCGCTTTCACCGGCGACGCGCACAAAGGTGCCGCACGATTGCTCACCCGCCATCACCTCGGCCACTTTCGCCATGTCGAGCGGCGTCTCGACCAGGTAATCGGCTTCCAGGCGCTCGGCGTTTTGCAGCCGGTCCAAGGTTGCCAAGGCCGCCAAGGTTCCAGTAGCGCTCATAAGGTACTCAGGTCGGGGAACGGGCGGATCGGGTCGTGGCCATCCCAGCCCACCGATGCCGCGCGGATCATGTCGAACATCTTGCCCTTGGCGCCAGCCACTTCGGACAGCTCGATCACGGTGCCCGGATGGAACTCCGTATCGAAGTACACAAAGCGGCCATTCTTGCCCACTTCGCCGCTCATCGCGACTTTGAAACCTTGGCCTTCCAAGCGCGCCAGGTCCGCGTCGAAATCGGTGGTCCAATACGCATTGTGTTGCAGCCCGGTATGGCCGGCGCGCAGGAAATCGCGATACATCGAGGGCACATCGTTGCGTGTCTGGATCAGCTCAACTTGCAGCGGTCCCGAGTTGGCAAGCGCCACCGAGTTGTGCACCTCATACGATTGCCCACGGTAGGTGTAGTTCTCGACCGGCACCTTTTCTTTATAGAACCAGGGGCCTACGCCCAGCACACGGCTCCAGTAATCCATGGCGGCTTCGATATCGCGCACGACATAACCAGCCTGGCGAATTTCGCCAAAGTATCGACTCATGAGGGTTCTCCAGATTGATTAAAGAAAGCCGGTCGAGATCCAGGGGATCGCTGCGATCGCGAGCAAGCCGAGCAGCAGTGCGCCCAGGTAGCCGCCGATATAGCGCATCCCGGCATCCGGACTGACGCGGCTGATGGCGCAGGCCGAGTAATAGCCGACGCCGAAGGGCGGGGAAAACAGGCCGACGCCCATCGATAGAATCACGACGATGGCGTAGTGGATTTCGTTGACGCCGACTTGCCGGGCAATCGGAAACAGCAACGGGCCGAACAGCACGATCGCCGGAATGCCTTCCAGCACACTGCCCAGCATGATGAACACCACGATGGAAATCAGCAGGAAGCCCAGTGCGCCGCCCGGCATATTGCCGATCAGGTTCGCCAGGTCTTGCGAGAAACCCGATTGCGTGAGAGCCCAGGCCATCGAGGTGGCGCAACCGATGATGAAAATGATGGCGCCCGAAAGTGTCGCCGCTTGAACCAGCATTGGCCGCACGCGGCGCCAGTCGAATTTGCGATAAACCAGCAAGCCAATGACGACCGAATAAGCGATGCCTATGGTCGACACTTCAGTGGCCGTGGCGACTCCTTCGACTACCGCCGTGCGTATCACCACCGGCAACGCGAGCGCCGGCAGCGAGACGAGCAGCAGCCGGCCGATCTCCTTGCGCGCATAGCGTTTCACGCCGCTGAGGTCTTCGCTGCGGTTGCGCATCCAGACCACCGCGCACAGCAACACGGCCAGCAACATGCCGGGCAACAGACCCGCCGTGAAGAGCGCCGAAATCGATAGGCCCGTGACCGATCCTATGGTGATGAGCACGATGCTCGGCGGGATGGTTTCGCTCTGCGCGCCCGTGGTGGCCAACAGCGCCACCAGATCGCCTTCCTTGGCGCCGCGCTGTTTCATCTCGGGGAACAGTACTGGAGCGATCGCGGCCATATCTGCGACCTTCGAGCCCGAGATGCCCGACACCAGATACATCGCGCCGATCAGCACATACGACAGGCCGCCGTGCAGATGACCGACGAGGCTGGCGAGGAACTGGATCATCGCGCGCGCCATGCCGGTCATTTCGATCAGCAGCCCCAGAAACACGAACAAGGGCACGGCCAGCAGCACCAGGTGCGACATCCCTTCATCCATTCTGCCGACGATGATTTCGAGCGGCGTGAAGGTTGTTAGCCCCAGATAACCGAAGGTGGCGAGCGCAAACGAGAACGCGATCGGCACGCCGGAAAACACGCAGCAAGCGACGATGCCGACGAAAAAGATCACCAGATTGATTTTGCCCAGACCGGCAAACCACGGCCCGGCCGCGACGATGCCGCCGACCAGCAGCGCCGTGAGCAACAACGCCGCCACGATATGGCGCGGCCGGCCAACGGTGAGCAGACGCAAGACGCCGAGCGTGAGCATCAGCAAGACACCTACGGGCAACGCGAGCGCATGCCACGCGTTGCTGATCTCCAGCGCGGGCGTGAGGATGGCGGCTTCCCCGCTTGCATAGTCGAACGCCGGCGCGATGACCAACAACAGGAACGCCAGCGACGCGCACAGTGAGACCGTTTCCATCAACACCTGAGTGCCGGGCGCGCAACGCGAGACCAGCGCCGTCATGCGCATGTGTTCGCCGCGTCGCAAAGCCAGCGCTGCACCGAACATCGACAGCCAGAGGAACATCATGCTGGCCAGCTCGTCGGACCAGACCAGCGGTTGTTGGAAGACGTAACGGCTCACTACGCCAGCCAGCAGTACACCGATTTCAGCCAGCAGCAGCAAGGCCGCACCGCTTTCGATTGCGACTGTCAGGCCGCGATCGAGGTGGCCCAGCCAGCGCCGCAGGCCGTGAGTGGCCGGGAGCGCTGCCGGGGGCGAAACGGTATAGATGGGATTAGACATAGCGACGGATCTGCCGGGTGGGGTGGCTCAAGCAAGTGGCTTAGGCGCTGGCTCAGGCGAGTTTGCCGACCGACTGCTCGAGCAGGCCCCACGCTTGCGCACCGAAGCGGCCTTGCCATTCCTTGTAGAAGCCTGAGCTGCGCAACGCCGCGCGGAACGAGTCGGGCGCGGGACGGTTGATGACGAGTCCCTTGCTTTGCAGATCGGCGACGGCCGCATCGTTGAGCTTGCGCACGTCGTCGCGCTGCTTGAGCGCCGCTTCGTTGAACGCGCCCGAGACGATCGCTTGCAGATCCGGCGAAAGACGGCCCCAGGCACGCGGGTTGAGCACGAACCAGAAGCCGTCCCAGATGTGGTTGGTCAGCGAACAATACTTCTGCACCTCATACAACTTCGCGACTTGCACGATGGGTAGCGGATTTTCCTGTGCATCGACGATGTGCGTTTGCAGCGCAGTGTAGACCTCGCTGAACTGCAGGCTGGTCGGCGAGGCGCCCAAGCCTTTGAACATATCGATACTCAAGGGGCTGACCGGCACGCGGATCTTCAGGCCCTTCATGCTCTGTGCGTCGGTGATCGGCCTGTTGCCCGTGGTGGTCTGGCGAAAGCCGTTGTCCCACATGCGCTCGAACGTTTCGAGGCCGGCCTTGGACAGCGTGGCACGCACCAATGCGCCGAGCTTGCCGTCCATCGCGCCCCACACCTGGTTGTAATCGCTGAAGGCGAAGCCGACCGCGTTGATCGCGGCCACCGGAGCCAGGGTCGAGACGACCAGCGCGGAGGGCGTGAACATCTCGATGCCGCCGCTTCTGACCTGCGAGAGCATGTCGGTGTCACCGCCGAGCTGGTTGTTCGGGAAAATGTTGATCGCGACGCGGCCTTTGGTCTGCTCGAGAATCTTGTTTGCAGCTTCCTGCGAGCGCACGTTAAGCGGATGCGTCACCGGCAGGTTGTTGCCGTACTTCATGACGAATTCGGGGGTCGCGGCTTTGACGATGGCGGGGAACCCTAATGTTCCCAACGCCCCGACCGCCCCGATCGCGGGGCCGGCGGCGAGGGCGCGCAAAACGGCACGTCTTGAGAGATTGGTCATGCTGGTCTCCATTCTTATAATGATGGACAATTGATGTCCCATCAAATTGTTTTTTTGATGCAAACTGTTGTTTCAGTTGGCGAGTATTAGCGTAGGTCTGCGAGCGGTTGATTGTCAAACGCGAATATTGATGGTTTTTGATGTGTTCTATGAAGTGGCCTGCCATGTCCGATTTTTTGCCTGAAGCTGCGGTTGCGCGCGCCCGTATCGTCGATCTGGCGCGTAGCGCCGGTGTGTCGACCGCGACCGTGGACAGAGTGCTCAATGGCCGCAGCGGCGTGCGTCCGCAGACTGCCCAGCGGGTATTGAAAGTGGCGTCCGAGCTGGGCTATTTGTCCGAGCAGGATGCGCGCACCAGTAGCAGCGCGCAGCGGACCATGCATCTGACGTTCCTGCTGCCGGGCGGCAATAACCGTTATCTGCGAATGTTGGGCGACTACATCGACTGTGCGGACGAGGCATGGGCGCCGTTCCCGGTCAAATGCCGCACGCAATTCGTCGAGAGTTTCAATCCCGCGGAATTGGCGCAGCGCTTATTGCACTGTGGGCAACGTTCCGATGGGGTGGTGTTGATGGCACTCGAAGATCCCTTGGTGCGCGATGCGGTGAACACCTTGGCCGACCAGGGCGTGCCGGTATTGACGATGATTTCGGATTTGTCGAATGCCCGGCGCCGCGCTTATGTGGGGATCGACAACCGCGCGGCGGGGCGCACGGCCGGGTTGTTGCTGGGGCGTTTCATGGGGCCGCGCCCGAGCGGCAAGATCGCCATGATTGCGGGCAGCTTGAATTATCGCGGCCATGAGGAGCGTGAGATCGGGTTTTTGCACTTGATCGAATCGAATTTTCCCGCCATCCATGTGCTTGGGCTGCGCCAGGGGCAGGACGACAGTGAGCGAAATTACGAGCAAACGCGTCATCTGTTAGAGCAACATCCCGATCTGGCGGGCATCTATAGCTGTGGTGGTGGCACCGACGGCATCGCGCGCGCCATCAACGAAATTCGCCATGAGCAGAAGATCCTGTTCATCGGGCACGGACTCACGCCCGATACGCGAGCACTGCTGATCGATGGCACGCTGGACGCATTGATCACGCAAACGCCTCAGGCGATGGTGGGCAACTGTGTAAAGATCTTCCGCAATATCCGCGAGAAGAGGGATCCGCTGGATCGGGTCAAGCCGGTCCAGTTCAGTATCGTGTTGCGGGAGAATTTGCCCTGAGTCGGCGACGAGTGGGCAACATCAGGGGCCGCCGACGTGGCAGCCCCTGATGTTCACCTGTGCTAGCTTGTGCTTACTTGTGTTCGAGGTGGTAGCGGGTGACGCGATCCACTTCGTTTTTCGAACCCAGCAATACGGCGACGCGCTCGTGCAGTTTGGTCGGCTGGATGTCGAGTATGCGTTTCTCGCCATTGGTTGCCGCGCCGCCGGCCTGCTCGACGATGAACGCCATGGGATTGGCCTCATACATCAAGCGCAGCTTGCCCGGCTTGCCCGGGTCGCGCTTATCCGCCGGGTACATGAAGATGCCGCCGCGGTTCAGGATGCGATGCACGTCGGCTACCATGGACGCGATCCAGCGCATGTTGAAATCCTGCTGGCGCGGGCCGTCCTTGCCGGCGATCAGTTCGTCCACATAGCGCGTGATCGGCGGATACCAATGGCGCGCATTCGACGCGTTGATCGCGTATTCGCGCGTTTCCACGGGGATCCGGATATCGCTTTGCGTGAGCACCCACGAGCCCATTTCACGATCGAGCGTAAAGCAGTTGACGCCGTGGCCGGTGGTCAGCACCAGCACGGTTTGCGGACCATACACGGCGTAACCGGCGGCGACTTGCTGCGTGCCGGGTTGCAGGAACGATTGTTCGGTCGGCTCGACACCGTCCGGGCAGCGCAGCACCGAGAAAATGGTGCCGATCGAGACGTTGACGTCGATGTTCGATGAGCCGTCCAGCGGATCGAACATCAGCAGGTACTGGCCTTTCGGATAGCGGTTCGGAATCGGGTGGATCTCTTCGAGCTCTTCGGACGCCATCGCGGCGAGGTTGCCGCCCCATTCATTGGCTTCGAGGATGATTTCGTTGGAGATCACGTCGAGCTTTTTCTGTACTTCGCCTTGCACGTTTTCGGTATTGGCCGAACCGAGCATGCCGCCCAGGGCGCCTTTGCCGACGTAGAAGCCGATCATCTTGCAGGCACGCGCGACGACCTCGATCAACAGGCGCAAGTCGGCCGGGATGTTATTTGTTTCGCGCTGCTGCTCGATCAAGTACTGCGTGAGGGTGGTACGGCGATGCATCTGCATGGAGCGCTCCGGGATATTCGACAATGGTTCGATTTTACATCGTGGCGGCGCTTAAGCGGCAAATGAGCGGCAAATGTCGTACGTTGATTCAAGCCAAAGCCTTATCGATAATCTCCAGCACATCCTTCGACTTCGCCTGTGCTCGCACATTGGCCAGTGCAGCACGCATAGGCTCACGCAGCGCCGGCACAAACTTGCGCCAGCGTTCCAGCGCGCGCGCAAGGCGAGCCGCTACCTGCGGATTGAGCGCGTCGAGCGCGATCACCTGCTCGGCCCAGAATGCATAACCTGAACCGTCGACCGCATGGAACTGCGCGGGGTTTCCCGAGCAGAAACTGAAGATCAACGAGCGTGCACGGTTCGGATTACGCAGCGTGAAGGCCGGGTGCTGCATCAATTCGCGCACCGTATCGATGATGCGCTCGCCCGCGTTGCCACGTCGCACGGCCTGCAGCGCAAACCACTTGTCGATCACCAGCGGATCTTTCTCGAAGCGGCTGTAGAAATGCGCCAGCGCTTGTGCCGCGGCCGCGCCGCCAGCCTGCAGCAGCGCTGTCAGCGCGGCCGAGCGGTCGGTCATATTGTTCGCCTGGTCGTACTGGCTTTGCGCGAGCGCGCTGACTTGCGCGTCGTCGAGTTCACTCAGATAGGACAACGCGAGATTTTTCAGCGCACGCTGACCCGCGTCCGCGGCGCTCGGTTGATACGGGCCCGGCGTCTGATGCGTGTGGTAGATGTCGATCAGGTCGTCACGCAGCAGCGTAGCCAGCCGGACGCGGAAAAAGCGCCGCGCGGCATGCACTGCGGCGGGATCCGCCACCTCCATCTGCTCGGCCAGATAACTCTCGGACGGCAGCATCAGCGCTTGCTCTCGAAATGCCGGTGACAGGCTTTCGTCGCGCAGCACTCGACCGAAAGCTTCGATCACGGTATCGGCGAGTTGTAGCGGCCGACCGGCGGCAGCCGCCTGCGCCAACGCCAGCAGTTCCTGTGAGGCCAGTCGCTGACCGGCTTCCCAGCGGTTGAACGGGTCGCTGTCGTGTGCCAGCAGGAATGCCAGTTCCTCGACGCTGTAGTCGTACTCGACGATCACCGGCGCCGAGAAATCGCGCAACAGCGAAGGCAGCGGCTTTTGTGCGACGTTGATAAAGGTGAAACTTTGCTCGCCGGCGTTGAACTCAAGAATACGCGTCGTGCCGTGTGGCGCACTTTCGCCCGCAAGCTGCAAGGGCAGATCGTGGCCATCGGCGCCAACCAGGCCCAGCGCGAAGGGGATCAGCATGGGTTGCGCTTTTGCGTGCGCGTTTGCGTCATCAGGCAGCGACTGCGCGAGTTGCAGCGTGAGCGTGCGCGCCGCCGGATCGTAGACCGTATGCGCTCGCACGCGCGGTGTGCCGGACTGGTCGTACCAACGTTCGAACTGCGCCAGATCGCGCTGGTTCGCATCGGCCATCGCGCCGCGGAAGTCATCGCAGGTAACGGCCGCGCCATCATGGCGTTTGAAGTACAAATCCATGCCGCGGCGAAAGCCGTCGCGGCCGAACAAGGTCTGGTACATCCGCACCACTTCGGCGCCTTTCTCGTAGACGGTCACGGTGTAGAAGTTACTGATTTCCACGTAGCTTTCAGGGCGCACGGGATGCGCCATTGGGCCCGAGTCCTCGGCGAACTGCATCTGGCGCAGCACGCGTACGTCGTCGATGCGCTTGGTGGCACGGCTGCTGACGTCGCTGCTGGCGGCGCCCGCGGAAGTGCCGTCGTCGATGGCGCCCCGGCTCGCCATATCCGCTGAAAATTCCTGATCGCGAAACACGGTCAGACCTTCTTTCAGGCTCAACTGAAACCAGTCACGGCAGGTCACGCGATTGCCGGTCCAGTTATGGAAATACTCGTGACCGACCACGGCCTCGATATTCGCGTAATCGGTGTCGGTCGCAGTTTCGGGGTTCGCCAACACATAACGCGTGTTGAAAATATTCAAACCCTTGTTTTCCATCGCACCCATATTGAAGTCGCCGACCGCAACGATCATAAAGCGCTCCAGGTCGAGCTCGAGGCCGAAGCGCCGCTCGTCCCATTCGAGCGCGTGAATGAGGGAGTCCATCGCATGACGCGTCTTGTCGAGATCCTGAGGCTCGACCCACACTTGCAGCAATTTGCTCTTGCCCGAGCCGGTCGTGAAATGTTCTTCCAACGCGACCAGCTTGCCGGCCACCAGGGCGAACAAGTAGCTGGGCTTGGCGAACGGATCCTCCCATTTTGCGAAATGACGCCCATCAGGCAAATCGCCTTGTTCGATCAAGTTGCCGTTGGAAAGCAGCACCGGGTATTCGGCTTTGTCGGCGCGCAGTGTCACGACGTAGCTGGCCATCACGTCAGGACGGTCGAGGAAGTACGTGATGCGGCGAAAGCCTTCCGCTTCACATTGCGTGAAGAAGTTGCCGCTCGACACATACAAGCCCATCAAGGTAGTGTTGCTCGCCGGCAGGCAATGGTTGACCACGGTCAATTCGAACCGGTCGGGCACACCCTGCACGCTCAAGTGGTCCGCGCTCGCCTGGACATGGGCGTACGGTTTGCCGTCCAGCGCAGCGCTGACGAATTCCAGGCTGTCGCCCAGCAACTCGAACGCATCGCTGTGCGGCGCATCGGGATTGCGGCGCACTTGCATGCGGTTGGTCACCACGGTTTTTTCCGCTGCCAGGTCAAATTCCAGAGCCACGGAGTCGATGAGAAAGGCCGGCGGGGTGTAGTCGGCGCGGCGAATTACGTTGGACGCTACAGTATTCGACATAGGGCGGAGGAATCTTCAGGTTCATGGAGCGTGAGTGGCAAACGCCACAGATCGGTCCATTGTACAAAAGTCGGGGTTGCTACGGGTTTCTTCTGGGATTCTTCTGGGTTTTCCTACGCATTTCTTAGGGTAATCAGACCCGTTAAGCCGCAATTTCTCGGACTACGTCGCGTATCATCAAATACAGCGGCCTGGGTCGCGACGCGTGTTGAGTCGCGAGTTGAGTCGCGAGTGTTAGATCAGTACGGAGGGCGGAAAATGAGAACAAAATTCAGCGCAATGCCGATGAGAGGCATCCCCCGCATGGGGCTCGCCGGCGCAGGTTTGGTACTACTGCTGACGGGATGCACGAGTTACGTCACGACCAACGTGACCGCGTTCCAGAATTGGTCAGCCAGCGACACTGATCGCAGCTATACCTTTCTGCGTACCGCGCAACACAGCGATCTCGAAGAAAGTAGCTACGAGTACATGGTCGACAACGCGCTATCGGCCTATGGCTTCCAACTGGTGGAGGCCAGCCGCGCGCATTATGGGGTGGCGTTGGCTTACGGGGTGCGCAACGACACGACGGTGGTGCCGCAGCCTGTTTTCTACGATACGTGGCAGGGCCCGGTTTGGTACGGCGGCTACGGCGGGTTTAGAGGCTACGGTTATGGCGGGTTCGGGCCGCCGCCTTTTGGCGTGATGGGGCCGGTCGCTTATGTCAATCAGGCTTACCCATCGTTCGTCAAAGGACTGTCGATCCAGATCGTGGATCAGAAAACCCATGCCGAGGTGTACAAGGTCAATGCGAGCACGACCGGCCCGGATCCTGAATTGCTGCTTGCCATGCCGTATCTGGTGCGTAGTGCGTTGAACAATTTTCCGATGCCCAATGGCACCGTGATACACGTGAGCTTGCCGGTCGGTGCCAACGGCCCGGCGCCGGCTGCCAACACGAACCTCAGCGCGAACGAAGCGGCTGCGGCACCGGCCACGATGCCTGCCAGTTCGGCTGTTGCGCCGAAATAGCAGGCTGGTCGAGCGTCAACCGCGGCAGGTACTGCCAGGCGCAACGCACGCGCAGTTCAGGCGCGCTGGTATTGTCCATGCCGCGCCAAACTGCGCGCGATCAGCACGAATATCAGCACGAAACCCAGCAGTGCCCATTGCGGCAGTAACAAGCCGAAAATCGGCGGGTAGAGCGTCTCGCATAAGCCAGACACCTTGAAGACCGACGGCAGGATCTTGGCCAGCGGCAGGCTGTCGACCACCGGTTCCAATGCGTCGAAACCGCAGCCGAACGCGGGCTTGGCTTGCACCCAGACGTGGCGCGCGGCAGTCACGATGCCGCCGAGCGACGCCAGCAGAATCAGGACTTCAGCGATCCGCACGCCGCGCCACCCTCGTGCGGCAGCGCCAGCGAGCGCGAAAACGGCGATCAATAGGTAGGCATAGCGCTGCAAGATGCACAGCGGGCAGGGATCCTCATGCTGGAAAACTTGCAGATAAAGCGCGCCGCCTATCAATGCAAGCGCCACCACGGCCAATATGATCAGTCGGTGCCGTTCTCGGCGTAAATAATAAGATGCTTTGTCCATATGAATTCCTGAGTCGGAGAAACCGGGGCACCTATTGTAACGGGGGGGCCGAAGGTCGGTGGAAGACGATCGCAATGTCAGCAAAGTCTTGCATAAGTGCGGGCCAGGCATGGCCCTAGCCCGCACGTCGCTGATCTCGCTGGCTCATGTCGCCACCGCTGCTACGCAGCCCTGGCGTGCCTTATGCGGTGGTCGTCCGATCGCGGGGGCGCGGGGTGCGACGTCCGGGGGGCGGCGTCCGGCTGAGACGTTGGGGTGCGACGTCCTGTCGCAGGGCCGTTCTTCGAGCCGGCTGCCATGCGAAATTCCGCCGGTTTGCCGCTTCACCGCCACTGACGCATAATGGGTGTGTCCTCTGTCTTTGCGCCCGCCGCGCTTCCCACTACGCTATGAGTGAAAACCAGTCACCCCCGGGTTCCCCCGGCGAGCCTTCCAACCCCAGTCCATCTACCGATCCCGTTACTCCCGCGAGTCCTCCCGCGCCCGGTGCTGCACGAGCACCGGAGGAGGTGGTTGCGTCCGATACGCCTTCGACGGTAGTGCGGCCCGTGCAACCAACGGCGGAGCAGCCCGTAGCCGTGCCGGTGGCCCAACAAACGACACCACAGACGACGCAGCCGGTCGCGCCGACGGTGACGCCGCACGCGGTGGCACAGCCAATCGAGCCAACTGTGGCAACAGTGGTACCGCCTGCGCCGCAGCCCGTGCCGCTCGCAGGCCCCGCCATGGGTAATTTTGCGAGCGCATCTGTCGGTGATCCTGCTAGCGTGGCTGCCGGAGTCGCCGCCGCTGCGAATGCAGGCGCAAACGCAGGAGCCGCCGCCGGTGCGAATGCCGGTGCGAATGCCGGCGCAGCGGCTGGTGCTGCGGCCGCTGCTGCCGCAGCTACGACTGGCGGGACCAGCAGTGGCCCCTCTGCCGGATATGAGCGGCCTGCCTATTTGAACGACGGTTATTCCGCGTGGGGTGCGATAGGCCGACGCGTGATGACACGCGCCCAGGCGATTTTCGATCGAGCGGGCAAGCGCATGTCGCAGCGCACGCTCAAGATCGGGGTGTCGGCGCGGATTTTCCATCCGGAGCCCGAAGGCAAGGGCCTGCGCGGCAAGACGCTGCAGTATCTGGAGGAGTCGATCGCGCACTGGGTGATGTCGCGCGACGTGCTGGTGTTCATGATCCCCACGGTCGGTCAACAGGGCATGATCCACCCCAGCAATATCCGCTTGCGCGACTACGCCAAGCATCTGGACGGCTTGCTGCTGCAAGGCGGCGCGGATGTTTCGCCGCAGTCGTACGCGGAGGCTGCGACGCGTCCCGAGTGGCATGGCGATCGCGTGCGCGATATGTACGAGCTCGAACTGCTGCACGAATTTATCGAGTCGGGCAAGCCGGTGCTTGGGGTGTGTCGCGGTTGCCAGTTGATCAACGTCGCGTTCGGCGGAACCCTGTATCAGGATATCGCCACCGATGTCGAAACCGCGATCGAGCACGTCAACGAGTTATACGACCAGCATCGCCATGTGATTCAGTTTCCGCCGGGCTCGTCGATGTCGGGCATGTTCGCGGGGCAGCGCGAGGGGCTGGTCAATTCGATCCACCATCAGGCTGTGCGCACGGTCGGGCGCGATCTGTCGGTGGAAGCGGTGTCGGCCGAGGACGGCATCATCGAAGCGGTGCGCTACAAAAAGGCGCCGTTTGTGATGGGCGTGCAATGGCACCCGGAGTTTCATCGCGCCGGAGGCCCCGAACTGCTTGACTGTACGCCCGTGCTCGATAACTTCCTGCGTGCGGCACGCGACACTCGGTTCTGATACCGTCGCCTCAGTCAGACGCCTGCAACGCGTGCCGAACCTGCTCGAGCACGCTGCCCCAATCGTCAGGTGCACTTTGCCGAAATAGACGCACGCTCGGATACCACGGGCTCGTCGATCGATTCAGCAGCCAGCGCCAGTCGGGCGCATACGGCAACATCACCCAGGTGGGCTTGCCGAGCGCGGCGGCAACGTGAGCCACCGAAGTGTCGATGCTGATGACACAATCGAGGTGTGAGATCAGTGCGGCAGTATCGGCGAAATTGTCCAGCGGATAGGCCGGCGTATGGACCGTCGCCAGACGCGTGATCCGCTCCAATGCATCGAGATCCGATTCGCGCAAATCCTTCTGCAGCAATACCCAGTCTATGTCGTCCGGCGCGAGCAGCGATTCGAGCAGCGGTTCGAGCAAGGACAGCGGCAGCGCGCGATGTTCGGCGCGTGCCTTCACGCGCCCAGACCAGACCAGGCCGATGCGGCGTCGCGTACAAGTCGGCAGGCTGGCGCCCCAGCGTTCCACACTGGCTGGCGGCGCAACCAGGTAGGCCGGCTGATGCGGGATGGTAGCCAGCGTCGTGTTGAAGGCGAGCGGTAGGCTCAGTAGCGGGCAGTGGCAGTCGAAGGGCGGTCGCGGCTCGCCTTGCGTAATCAGATCCACGCCCCAGGCGTGCGCTAGCGGTTCAAGCAGTGCGGTCAGTTCGGCCTGAACTTCAACGATGACACGCTTGGCTCGTTTGGCAACGTTCGGGATATAGCGGATAAATTGGATCGTATCGCCCAGCCCCTGTTCGGCGTGAACCAGCAAGGTACGGCCTACCAGCGGTGTTTCGCCGCGCCAGCGTGGTTGGGTGATCTCGGCTGCCTGCGCGTAGATACGCCAACGTGCTTCGTAGCCGTGCCAGCCGCCGCGCAAATCGCCTTGCAGCAGCTTGATCAAGGCCCGATTGAATGCTGCGAACGCGAACTCGGGGCGCAATTGCAAGGCGCGCTCGAAGGCATGCGTGGCCGCGTCAAATTCGCCCATGTCATAGAGCGCTGCGCCCATTTCTTGCCAGGCCGCGGCGAACGCCGGGTCTAGTCGCAACACCTGTTCGTAATGGGCGCGTGCCTGCGCCGCATGACCAGAACCGGCCAAAGCGTGGGCCAGTCCGTAGCGCGCGAGCGGCCAGTCGGGTTGCAGCGCCAACGCGCGTTCGAACGCTTGCGCGGCGTCCTCGCAGCGATCGAGCGCGTCCAGTGTGTGTCCGAGGTTGAACCAGGCGGACGCGAAATCCGGTTGCTGGGCCACCGCGGCCCGAAAATGAACCAGGGCCCGTTCAGTGTCCCCCAATGCCTTGCGCGTGTTGCCCAGGTTGTTGAGCGCGCCGGAGTGGGTCGGCGCCTTGGCCAGCACCGCTTCGAAGGCGTCCGCGGCCGCATCGAGCTGGCCATGGTTCGCCAGCGCATTGCCCAGGTTGTTGAGAATTGCCGGATCGCCGGGCTCATAGCCGAGCGCGTTACGGTAGCTGTCGATCGCGTCGGCGTGCTGGCCGAGCGCATTCAAGGTATTGGCGAGATTGACGTGCGCCGCGCTGAAATCGGGCTGCAGCGCGATGGCGTGCCGGTAGGCGGCGAGCGCTTCGACGTTTTGCCCGAGCGCCTTGAGCACATTGCCCAGGTTCAACCAGGCGCCCACCAGCGCAGGTTGAGTATCGAGCGCGCGGCGTATCAATTCGGCGGCTTCATCATGACGGCCTTGCTGGTGGCGCAGCACGCCAAACAAGTGCAGGCAGTCGGCATGGCGCGGTTCGCTGGTGAGCGCGGCCTGATAGGCGCGCTCCGCGAGGGCGAGGGCGCCGCGCTGGTGTGCTGCATAAGCTTCGCGAAACGCAGAGGACATGTAAGGGCAGACTCGCAGGTAGACCGGCATTTTGCCATAGGCGGTGGCAGCTTATGGACGTTTTGCTTGCCACGCGACGCCTTAATATTTAACATGTGAACATATGTTCATATGTTGATTTCCATGAAAGCAGAAACCGACGAGCGCGTTTTATTATTGTCCGATCTGTTCAGGCTGCTCGGCGACCAGACCCGGCTGCGCATCGTGCTGGCCTGCGTGGCCGCACCCGTCGCAGTGGGCGCGATCGCGGAGTCGCTGGGCCTGAGCGCCTCGCTGGTCAGCCATCACTTGCGCTTGTTGCGGGCCGCGCGGATCGTGCGCGCCGACCGGCAGGGCAAGCAGGTCTTTTATCTGGCCGCCGACAACCATATCAGCGATATGCTGGGCGATCTGCTCGAGCACGTCGCAGAACCCCATCCCGATCTTTAGCAGGAGTCGCCATGAGCGCACATCAGCATGACGAGTCCGCGCATGAAGCGCACGGTCCCGGTCACGACCATCATCACGGCGCCGGACACGATCATGGCCACGGCCACGGTCATGGTCATGGTCACCACCACGGCGTGCCGCCTGACGGCAAGAGCCGGGCCTTTGCCATCGCGGTCACGCTGAACGTCGCGATCGTGGTGATTCAAGCGGTCTACGGTTTTATCGCCCATTCGACCGCGCTGCTCGCCGACGCCGGTCATAACCTGTCCGATGTGCTGGGGCTGTTGTTGGCATGGGGCGCGATTTATCTGAGCCGCCGCCAGCCTACCGAACGTTATACCTACGGCTTGCGCGGCACCTCGATCCTGGCCTCGCTCGCCAATGCGGCGCTATTGTGCATCGCCAGCGGGGCCATCGCGCTGGAGGCTGTCATGCGACTGGCCAATCCTTCGCCGGTCGGAGGTATCGAGGTATTCGCAGTGGCCACCGCGGGCATCGTGGTCAACGGGTTTTCGGCTTGGCTCTTCATGGCGGGTAGCAAGGGCGACCTCAATGTGCGCGGCGCGTTCCTGCATATGCTCGGCGATGCGGCGGTGTCTGCCGGCGTCGCCATAAGCGGCTTGGTGATCTTGTGGACCCACTGGTACTGGGTCGATCCGGTGATGAGCTTTGTGGTCGTGGGCGTGGTGCTCTACGGCACTTGGGGGCTGCTGTGCGATTCCGTCAAACTGTCGCTAAACGCGGTGCCGCAACAAGTGGACGCCTCGGCCGTGCGTGAATACCTGGCCGCTTTGCCCGGCGTGGTCGAGGTGCATGATTTGCACGTCTGGGGCTTGTCGACGACGGAAAATTCGCTGACCGCGCATCTCGTGATGCCGGGAGGCCATCCAGGCGACGTGTTTATCTGTCAGATCACGGCGAAGCTGCTCAGCGAATACCAGGTGCATCATGCAACGATCCAGATCGATCTCGGCGCGACCGACCACGGGTGTGCACTGTGTCCGGCGCCCGTCTAGCACCGGCTTGATCGCCAGTGCACGCTCGCTTGTGCTCAATCGATCAAGCGTGCCGCCATTCAGCCTCTGAACAACGAGACGGTCGCGATGCCCAGCATGGTCATCGCCAACGAGCCGAACAAATGCGCTGAGATATGCGCTACGGCCCAGCCAAGGCGACCTTGTTGTATCAGCGAAGTCGCTTCGGCCGAGAAGGTCGAGAACGTCGACAGACCGCCCAAAATGCCGGTGATCACAAATAGCCGCCATTCGATTGCCACTCCCGGATATCGCGCAAAAAACGCGATTGCCACGCCGATCACGTAGCCCGCCGATAAATTGGCGGCCAACGTACCGATAGGCAAGGTCGGCAGCAAGGCATTGAACTGCAGGCCAAGCGCCCAACGCAGCAAAGAGCCGAGCGCTCCTCCGATGGCGACGGCGGCGAAGGAAAGCAGCATGAATACTCCGAGTGGCAAAAAGGAAGTGGTCGCAGTTTATCATCGGCGTTGCGTCTTAAGTGACCTCGCGCACCGCCGTGGGTGTTAGCCCGAGGTCAGCCCGACCGTCAGCCCGATGATCGGCACCCGCCGGCCAAAAAAAACCGCCCGGGCTAACTGCATCCGGGCGGTCTTCTCAACGAGTTTGTCAACGGGCTTGTCAATAACAGCAGCTCAAATTCCCATCACGCAGAGGCCGGCTCCAGCTCTTCGCGATGCAAGGTCAGCGCCTCGCGAATGATCGGATTGAGCTCTGCGCCGTCCGGGGTATCGAGCGCATGCAAGATGGCCGTGCGCATGCGCGGCGCCCAGAATTTGTGGATATGATCCGCAATGTTGGTCAGCGCTTCGTCGCGATCGGGCATCGAATCGAAGAAGTCGCCGATCTGATTGGCCATCGTAATCATGTTGTCGAGATCCATCGTTCAATTCCTGATCATTTTGCCGCCGCGCCCTCTTCGACAACCGGCTGGCGGTTGTGCAGAAGGTCGAGCTGCGTTTCGTTGAAGCGCGAATAGGCTTTCTGCCATTCCGACGGTTGTTCGACCGGCAAGACCTGCACCGCCGTGACCTTGTATTCCGGACAATTAGTCGCCCAGTCCGAGCTGTCGGTGGTGATCACGTTGGCACCCGACTCCGGGAAGTGGAAGGTCGTGTAGACCACACCGGGCTGCATGCGCTCCGTCACCAGTGCGCGCAGCACAGTCGTGCCGGCACGCGACTCGATGCCGACCCAGTCGTCCTTGTTGATGCCGCGATCTTCCGCATCGACCGGATGAATTTCCAGCCGGTCTTCGCTGTGCCACTGCGAATTCTCGGTGCGCCGCGTCTGGGCGCCGACGTTGTACTGCGACAAGATACGGCCGGTCGTCAGCAGCAGCGGATACTTGCGCGTCACCTTTTCCTTCGTGGCGAAGAACTTGGTAATGATGAAGCGGCCCTTGCCTCGCACGAATTCGTCGATGTGCATGATAGGCGTGCCTTCCGGCGCATGCTCGTTGCATGGCCACTGCACGCTGCCCAGCTTATCGATCAGGTCGAACGAGACGTTCGAGAACGTCGGCGTGAGCCGCGCGATCTCATCCATGATTTCCGACGGATGGCTGTAATTCATCTCGTAGCCCAGCGCCTTGGACAACATCATCGTGACTTCCCAGTCGCCGTAGATGCCCAGCGGCGGCATCACTTTGCGTACGCGCGAGATGCGGCGCTCGGCATTGGTGAAGGTGCCGTCTTTCTCCAGGAACGATGCGCCGGGCAGGAACACGTGAGCGTATTTGGCGGTTTCGTTCAGGAAGATATCCTGCACCACGATGCATTCCATCGACGACAGCGCGTGTGCGACGTGATGCGTATCCGGATCCGACTGGACGATATCCTCGCCTTGCACGTACAGGCCCATGAAGGTGCCGTGAGCCGCCGCGTCGAACATGTTGGGAATGCGCAGGCCCGGTTCCGGTTGCAGTTCGACCTTCCACGCTTCTTCGAACAGCGCGCGCGTGATCGAGTCGGAGATATGGCGATAGCCTGGCAGTTCGTGCGGGAACGAGCCCATGTCGCACGAGCCTTGCACGTTGTTCTGGCCACGCAGCGGGTTGATGCCGACGCCTTCGCGACCGACGTTGCCGGTAGCCATCGCCAGGTTGGCAATGCCCATGACCGTGGTCGAGCCCTGCGCGTGTTCGGTGACGCCCAAGCCGTAATAAATGGCGCCGTTGTTGGCGGCCGCATACATGCGTGCCGCACCGCGCACTTGCTCGGCCGGCACGCCGGTGAGTTCAGCCGTGGCTTCCGGTGAATTTTCCGGCAGCGAGACGAAGTCGCGCCATTGCTGGAACGCACGCGCTTCGCAGCGCTCCGCGATAAACGTTTCGTCGATCAGGCCTTCAGTGACGATCACGTGCGCGAGCGCATTGACTATCGCGACGTTCGTACCCGGGCGCAATTGCAGGTGATACGACGCCTTGATGTGCGGGCCGTCGACAATATCGATCTTGCGCGGATCGACCACGATCAACTTGGCGCCTTCGCGGATGCGGCGCTTCATGCGTGAGGCGAAGACCGGGTGGCCGTCGGTCGGGTTGGCGCCGATCACGACGATCACGTCGGAATGAGCGACCGACGCAAACGTTTGCGTACCGGCCGATTCGCCGATGGTTTGTTTCAGGCCATACCCGGTGGGCGAGTGGCACACGCGTGCGCAGGTGTCGACGTTGTTGTTGCCGAAGGCGGCACGCACCAGCTTTTGCACCAGGTACGTTTCTTCATTGGTACAGCGCGACGACGTGATGCCGCCGATCGAATCGCGCCCGTACTTGCCCTGGATCCGGCGGAATTCCGAAGCGGCATACGCAATCGCTTCTTCCCAGCTCACCTCTTGCCACGGATCGTTGATGCTCTTGCGGATCATCGGGGTGGTGATGCGGTCGGGGTGCGTGGCATAGCCCCACGCAAAGCGACCCTTGACGCACGAGTGGCCTTCATTGGCCTGCCCGTTCTTGTACGGCGTCATGCGCACGACTTCGTTACCCTTGACCTCGGCCTTGAAGGCGCAACCGACGCCGCAATAGGCACACGTGGTTACCACCGACTTGGTCGGCTGGCCCAGCATGATGACCGATTTTTCCTGCAAGGTCGCAGTCGGGCAGGCCTCCACACAAGCGCCGCACGACACGCATTCCGAATCCATGAACGACTGGTCTTCGCCGGCCGAAACACGCGAACCGAAGCCGCGCCCCGAAATGGTCAATGCAAACGTACCCTGGGTTTCTTCACAGGCGCGCACGCAGCGATTGCACACGATGCACTTTGACGGATCGTAAGTGAAATACGGATTGGATTCGTCTTTCTTGCTGTCGAGGTGATTCTCGCCTTCGTAGCCGTAGCGCACTTCGCGCAGCCCGGTCATGCCAGCCATATCCTGCAGTTCGCAGTTGCCGTTGGCGCCACAGGTCAGGCAGTCGAGCGGGTGATCGGAGATATACATCTCCATCACGTTGCGACGCAGGCTATGCAGCTTGTCGGTCTGGGTATGCACTTTCATGCCGGCTTCGGCCGGCGTGGTGCACGAGGCCGGATAACCGCGGCGGCCTTCGATTTCAACCAGGCACAGCCGGCACGAGCCGAACGGCTCGAGTGAATCGGTGGCGCACAGCTTGGGCACTTGTACGCCGGACTCGATGGCCGCGCGCATCACCGACGTGCCCGCAGGAACCGTCACCGCGACACCGTCGATTTCCAGCGTGACGGTCGTGTCGGCATGACGATACGGCGTGCCGTAATCGAGCTCCTGGATGGGCATCGAATCGCTCATCGGAATCGGTTTGATCGATGCGCATCCGCATGAACCTGAGCCGCAGCCCGATTGGGGTTGAGTTGCGTTTGCCATAAAAGTGGTCTCCATTTCGTCAGGCCGCCGCGGTTTGCGGTGCGCCGGTCAGGCCGAAATCTTCGGGGAAGTGGTTCAGTGCGGACAGCACGGGGTACGGGGTCATGCCACCCATCGCACACAGCGAGCCGTTGAGCATGGTGTCGCACAAGTCGCGCAGCAGCGTGACTTGCTTGACCGAGGTATCGCCATTGCGAATGCGCTGGATGACCTCGACCCCGCGGGTCGAGCCGATCCGGCACGGTGTGCATTTACCGCACGATTCGAGCGCGCAGAATTTCATCGCGTATTGCGCGAGCTGCGCCAGATTGGCCGTATCGTCGTGTACGACGATGCCGCCATGACCTACCACCGCGCCCACTGCGGCGTACGCTTCATAGTCGAGCGGAATATCCCACTGGCTTTCCGGCAGATAGGTGCCCAGCGGGCCACCCACTTGCACGGTACGTATCGGCCGGCCGCTGGCGGTGCCGCCGCCGTAGTCGAACATCAATTCGCGCATGGTCACGCCAAACGCCAGTTCAACCAGACCGCCGTAGCGGATGTTGCCGGCCAACTGGATCGGCAGCGTGCCACGCGAGCGGCCCTGGCCGAAGTTTTTGTAGAAGTCGGCACCGCGCGCAAAAATGATAGGCACCGAAGCGAGCGTGACTACGTTATTGATCACGGTCGGCTTGCCATGCAAACCGGAGAGCGCGGGAATCGGCGGCTTGGCGCGCACGATGCCACGCTTGCCCTCAAGGCTTTCCAGCAAGGCGGTTTCTTCGCCGCACACATAGGCGCCGCCGCCCATCACCACATGCAGTTCGAAGGTCTTGCCCGAACCCAGCACATCGGTGCCCAGCCAGCCGGCGGCGCGAGCCTTCTCGATCGCGCGGTTCAGCGTCTTGACCGCGTGCGGGTATTCGCTGCGAACGTAGATCCAGCCCTCGGTCGCGTCGGACGAAATACCGGCAATGGTCATGCCTTCGATCAGCATGAACGGATCGCTCTCCATGGCCAACCGGTCGGAGAACGTGCCGGAGTCGCCTTCGTCGGCATTGCACACCACGTATTTCTGGTCCGCCACCGCACCGAGCACGGTCTTCCATTTGATGCCGGCTGGAAAGGCCGCGCCGCCGCGGCCGCGCAAGCCCGAGTCGATCAACATCTGGCAGGCGTCGGCGCCGCGCATCGCAAGCGCGTTCCTCAGCCCCTCGAGTCCGCCATGCGCGACGTAGTCTTCGGTCGAAAGGGGATCGGTGATGCCGATGCGGGCGAACGTCAGGCGCTGTTGCTTCTTCAGAAACGCAATTTCGTCGACTACGCCCACGCATAGGTCATGCTGGCGGCCGTGCAGGAAGTCGGCATCGAATAAAGCGGCGACGTGTTCGACTTCAACATTGGCGTATCCCACGCGCCCGCCTGCAGTTTCCACTTCCACCAGCGGTTCGAGCCACAGCAGGCCGCGCGAGCCGTTGCGCACCAGTTCGATCTCGACGCCACGCTGCGCGGCTTGAGCCACGAGCGCTTGCGCGACTTCGTCGGCACCGAGCGCGAGGGCGGAGGAATCACAAGGAACGAAGATGCGGGTCATACGGTTTCCTTTGCGGCGGCGGCCTCGGTGCACGCTTGCTGGTTAGCTTGCAGCAGCGCATCGAATTTCTTCGGCGTAACCTTCGCATAGAGCTTGTCATTGATCATCATCGACGGCGACAGTGCGCATTGGCCCAGGCAATAGGTCGATTGCAGGCTGACTGCAGCGGGGCCATCTTCATGCTGGTGGCTGTCGAAGCGGCATCCCGTGCGCTGCTCCATGTGCTCGGCGAGCGCCTCGGAACCCATGCTCTGGCATGCCTCGGCGCGGCACAACTGGATGGCGATCGGCGCCGGCGCGGAGGTACGGAAATGATGGTAGTACGTGATAAAGCCATAGACTTCAGCACGAGAGAGGTTCATCGCCCGCGCCAGCGGCGCTATTGTGCCCTCGGGAATATGTCCCGCTTCCTCCTGAATTGCGTGCAGGATGGTTAGCAGGGGCTGCCCGGGAAGGGCCAAGCGGGCCACCAGCTCTTCTGGCGCGATCGCAACGCGAGTGTGCACGATATATCTCCGGATCCACGCTTAGAATATGCTACAAGAAGCATATTTAAACGCTATTATTCAGGTCTGTCTCCCACGATAGCCGTTGATAAACAGAGTTTCAATAGGAATTTACGCTGCATAATGATTCAAGTCACCTCTCACACCGAACTGCACCTGCTGCATCCAGGCGGCGAATCTCTGAATCTGGGCGATGTCGTTCCTCTACTCAAGCAGATCCGGCAGTTGGGCAGCATCGCGGCGGCGGCGCAACACATAGGCATGTCCTACCGCCACGCATGGGGACGCGTGCGAACGCTGGAGCAACTGTTGGGCAGCGAATTGATCGCCAAGTCGCGCGGACGCGGTTCGGTGCTGTCGGAATTGGGCGAGAAACTGTTATGGGCCGACCGCATGCGCGAAGAACGCACGCAGTTGTCCATGGCAAGCCTGAGCAAAGAGGTTGCCCAGGAATTGAATAAGCTGCTGGGCGGAGCCGGAGGCGTGGCGCGCATCCATGCCTCGCACGGCTACGCAGTCGACGCGCTGGTCGATGCACTGGCGGCGCAGCAGACGGTGGCGGACTTGCGTTACCGCGAAAGCGCCGAGGCCGTGGCCGCGCTGGCGCGTGGCGAGTGCGATATTGCGGGTTTTCACCTGCCGACCGGCGAATTTCGCGCCAGTTGCGCGAATGCGTTCCGGCCCTTGTTGGACGATAGCCGGCATGTGTTGATCCATTTGACCCAGCGCAAGCAGGGCTTGTTCTTGCCCAAAGGTAATCCCAAGGAAATCAAAGGCTTGGCCGACCTCGCCCGCGAAGACATCCGCTTCGTGAATCGTCAGCCAGGTTCGGGTACCCGTATGCTGCTGGATTTGCTGTTACTCAAAAACGGCGTAGATCCGGCGTTGGTCCACAGCCAAGCCAGCACCGAATTGACGCACTCAGCCATCGCGGCATTTGTCGCAAGCGGGATGGCCGATTCCGGCTTTGGTGTGGAACCCGCTGCCCGCCAATTCGGGCTGGACTTCGTCCCGATCGTGGACGAAGATTATTATTTCGTGTGTGAGCGCGCCAAGCTGAACGCCGGCGCGCTGCGCATCTTGTTGGATATCCTGCTTTCGGACGCGTTTCACGAGGTCGTCAGCCAACTGGCCGGGTACGACGGTCGCCGGTGTGGCGAAATAGTCAGCGTGCGGGCCGGGTTGAGCGGCTGACCGGCTAGTTAGTTGGGCCGTCGCATCGCCTTCAAGGCATGGTGGCCAATATCGGTAAGCCTGACATGGTGCGCGCCCGACGCCAATCGTTCGAGCAATACCAACTGTCGCTCCAGCAATGCGTCGAGTTCTTCGCGCTCCATTTCGACCTGTTGCGGCGCATCTTTCACAAGTAACAGCGTGGCAAATTCATGCGGACTCAGCATCGTTGTCTCCACTCATATCAGGTTGGCGGACGGCAGACCGGAGCGCGGAACCCGTTGCGACGACACAACGAACGGGCGGTAAATAATCTCCGGGAGTTCAAGTCTAGGCGCTGGCGAGCCGAATTTCAAAGATGAATATGGAATAACAAACGCGGCTCGAGGTTCATTTACCGGGGGCCGCATATAGCGTGGCAGTACATCGACGCTATCGCATCGCTAATACGATTGTCTTTACCGTCGGGAAGTTAAATCCGAATACAGAATTCGAGCGCGCTATTCAAACGGGGACCCAGTGTGGACTGTCTGCGGCGCCGCCTGCAGCCGGATCGCCGGCCTGCGAAAAACGGCCGGCCTGTGGTCCTGAAAATCTGATTTTTACACCGAGAAATTATTAAAAATAAAATCACGGAAGAATAAAATCACGGTTAATCATGGTATTTGATGCATAAGAAAATATAGCGCCAGCATGGTTTTACGCGCGCGTCCTTTATTTTCGACACACCATTTATTTTGGGCCGTATTGGATAGGCATTGCCTATAATCTGCCACGATAATCGATAAAAATAAAAACGATGACACGTGATTTCGATCTTCTCGGACCCAGCAGGCGCCGCGCGGCAGTGATATCGGCACGCGCGGCCAATCTTGTGCTGGCGGCGGCGATTACGCTCGCATTGGCGCTCTGTGCGATTCTGACCCAGTTCCTGTTTGCTTCATATCAAGACACGTTGCGCCTGGCAGAAGCTGCCGATCAGAACCTCTCGCGGGCAATCGAGCAGACTTTGATGCGTAATTTTATTTTGTATGACGCGCCGTTACGCGCAATACAAGACAATCCCGGCCTCATTAACAATGCGATCGCGCAGCGCTCGGGCCGCAAAGAATTCACCCTCGAGCGCGCCACCGTTCCCAGGGAGGTCGAAGGCATCTACGTGCTCAATGCAACCGGCGACATGACGCTTAACCTTTTTGCGCCGATTCCATGGCAACCGAGTTATGCGGATAGCGACTACTTTGTGGTCCAGCGGCAAGATCCGCTTCGAGGTTTGTACTTGAGCGAGCCGTTCAAATCGCGGCTAACGGGGTCGACGGAAATTGCATTGAGCCGGCGCTTGAACCATGCCGACGGCAGCTTTGCGGGCGTGGCCGTGATTGCCATCGACCTCTCGTCCTTCGATACGATTTTTGCGGGCTTGAAAACCGGTCGCCTCAGCCATATGAATTTGTTCCGGGACGATGGGCTGTTGTTGGCCACCTACCCTGACCGGCGGCGTCCAGTGGGCGTCGCGATTGGCGCGACCCCCAACTTCACCCGCATGCAGCGCAGCCGGGTCGGCAGCTTTGTTGCCCCTGCTGCATTGGATGGCGTTCGGCGGCTGTACTCATTCAGGCGTATCGGCGATTTACCATTGATATTCACCACGGCGCACTCGGTGGACGATATTTTCAGCGGCTGGATTCGGCGCTCCGTCATATTGGGCAGCGTGGCTGCGCTGTTTGCCGGGCTGAGCATCGCGATTGCGTGGTGGTGGCGGCGCGAATTGCGTCGGGTCCACGAACTCCATCGGCTGCTCGGGCCTCACGCGCTCAGCGATCCGCTGACACAATTACCCAACGGTGCGTGCTTCGATGCGCAACTGGTCGCGCAAAGCAAAGCGGCCGGTGAGCGCAACGTGCCGCTGACGCTAATGATGATCGACGTCGATTTTTTGAAGGCCTACAACGCTATCTACGGCTACCGCGCAGGCGACGCCGCGTTGATCCGGCTCGCGGAGCATTGCCGGGCAGCCGCGAATTCGGGGGATGTCAAACACGTCGTGGCACGCTCGAGCCGCAACCGCTTCGTGATATTGCTCAGAGGTACCGCTATCCGGCCTGCCGAGTTGATTGCCGACGGCATCCGCCAGCAGTTTGCGTTCGAGCGTATCCCACATCAAGCTAGCCATTTTGGCGTGCTCACCATCAGCATCGGTGTCGCCGCGCTCTCGGACGAAATGGATCAGGAAGGGCGGGCGCTGATGAATGCTTGTGATAACGCGCTCTCACAGGCCAAGCGCGCTGGCCATAATCAGGTTTTCCTGCATCAGGGGCGATGGTCGCCGCAAGCGCTGGGGTCAAACTACGCGGCCCGCCGCGCGGCGGGCGCATAGCGCGAATCCGAACGCCCGCGCGCCGGTCGGGCGAGCGGGGGCGTTGCACTGGTTAGCGCGTTACCGATGTGCCGTCCTGTACGCTGCCTTTCGGGTTGTCATGCTACGATGTTCTGGACATCGCAGGAGATGTCAGCAGGAGATGCCCATGAGCCAGGAAATCGTGCAACGCTTCGAAGCGCAGTTCGCGCTGCGGATCGCGCAGGCTATCTCCGGCGTGTTCGGTGAGCGCATCAAGGTCGAGGTGATTCCGAATCAAGGCAGTGGTCACCCGACCCGCGTCCATATCCACGGTGTACCGATAGAGCCCTTAGGCAGATTTGCCTATCCGTTGAATGCTTACCTGACCTGGGACGGGGGCGAGATCGAAGCGCTTTTCAGCGCCAACGGCGAAGCGAAATTCGCGCGCTATCTCGCCGCGTTGCCCAATAAGATTTTTGCGTGGCAGGTACCGCGTCAAATCGATTTCCGTTCGCGCACTCAGGCTGAAGTCTCGGTTTTGCTGGGGGGGCTCGACTTCGAGAGCTGAAGTCCATTTTCGCTTTCGCATGTTTCTTCTTACTCAGGGGTGGCTGCCATGACGACCAAATCGATTTTTAGCGAAACCCATATCGCTGCGTATGAAACCAAGGCAAAGCCTGGCGAAGGGTGGAAGGGCTACATTTGGATACGCCGGCAAGGCGAAGAGCAGGACGAGGCACCCACGGCTACGACGGACGAGTTTGCGGGCGAGGATGACGCGTTATTTGCCGCCGAACTCATTGCTCGCGACAGGCTGCGCGAGCTGTCGATCTAGCGCCATCGTCAAATCGGATATCCCATCCGTGCATCCGCGGCCCGAGCGTATTTCGAGCGCTGGCACGCCTCTTGCGTGAAGGTAGGCATCGACTCAACAAAAAAAGAGGAAACCTATGACTACCCAACATACCGCTACACAAGCCCGCACCAGCACACAGGCCGCCAATCGTGCATTGGGTTTTTCAGGTTCGCACGCCAGCACCGGCTTTTCCATCGGTAGTTTTTACAATGGCCCGCTGCTTGGCGAGGTATCGCGGCAAGAACTCGAACTACTTCGATACGCGAACTTGCAGGCTTTGATGATTTTGGCGCGCGGCTAGGGAGGTCGATAGCCGACGTACGCACGTGGTCTTCAAAGTTGCTTCGCGAGAAGTTATGGCAACGACACCCCAATAGCCCGACAACGGCTATTGGGGTTTTTTGATACCGCCCGCGATCACATGGCGTGCATTTGCTGATGGTAGTCGGGAATCGGAACCACCACGCGCGAGGTCACGCAGGGGCTCGGGTGTGCGGCTTCCGGTTGCCGCGGTAGCAGCCTTTGGAATTCGCCCTTGATAATGCCGTAGCAATCGCAGGTCCGCCGCTTGAGGCCTTCCCGATCAAGTACCGTGATATGCCCACGGCCCCGCTGTATCAGCCCTGCCGCCTCGAGTTTTCCTGCCGCCTCGGTCACGCCTTCGCGACGTACGCCCAGCGTATAGGCAATCATCTGCTGCGTCGTGACCAGGTCATTCGCCTGCATGCGATCGTGGGCCAATAGCAACCAGCGACACAGTTGCTCGTCCACGGAATGACGACGATTGCACAGCGCGCTCTGGGCAATTTGTGTCATCAGCGCCTGGATATAAAGCAGCATCAGGCGATTGATCGAATGCGATCGTTCGAATTCGATCTTGAACTGCTGTGCGTTCATCGCAAAGCCGTAGCCGCTACTGGAAACTTCAATGCGGCTGGGCATTGCGTTACCGCCCGTGAGCACGGGCACGCCGGCGACGCCCTCGCGACCGACTGCGGCCACTTCCACACTCGCGCCGTCTTTCATCAAGCAGAGCAATGAGATCACGGCTGTGGTGGGGAAATACACCACTTTGATCGGCTGGCCCGCGTCCGACAAGAGCTGCCCGCATTTCAACTGGACAGGGCGAAGGTGGGGTGTAAGAGATCGAAGCTCGGATGTCGATAACGCCGCCAGTAGATGGTTTTGAACCACATCGTCATGAGAGTTCAGCATGATCGTTTCCGCCAGTTTGCCGGTCCAATAAAGTCTAAGTGACCGAGCATCGAATCAAGGGGCCGTCTGCGGTGTCATTGCCCGTGCCGGGCTTCGGTACGCGTGACGCAAACGTCTTTTTGCTATTGCGGCTCGCCTGCAGCGCCAGTCGCTGCCTGCGTGCGATAGATATAGCGATATCCGTGCCAAGACCGTAGGACCGGCTGTTTGGAAAATGCATCGTCGCGGTTCGGATCGGGAAGACGTCGATATGATCGGAAACGTCTCAGAACTGAGGCACCGAATATTTGTCCCGGCGCGTATCGGAAAAGCGTTCGCGTTCAAATCGCTCGGTTAGCCGTGTTGAGCATGGCAAAGTTTTGACAATCCTCAACCGATGGATGACAACACCGACTTGGCCCCCTTTGCCAAGCGAGCCAAGTCGCTCGCACGCCCCGAGCGAAAACGTTTCAGCCATGAGAATGCGGCCTTTGAGGACGCAACCGAGAGGCAACCAAGGCCGCGACGCAGGACACAACAAAGGCCGCAACGAAGGACGCAATGGGCGACGTCATCGAGGCCAAATGAGGGGCCATTTGAGCGCGACGCCATTGCAGAATCGTCCGCATCGTGGGCCTGCATGCGAGACGCGCAGCGAGGCTCGATAAGGTGTCGGAAGGTGGCTGCGCACAAGCGCGCAAAGGGTACGCTGCCGAACAGAGGGGGGGGTGCGTGGGGCCTAAGGTTAAGTCGTCGCACTCGTCAATCGGCCGCAACGCACATGCCCGAACGATGCCGCGACGCCAGTGTGTACTCGGTGACGACTAGGCTACGGGGAGATATCCATGGAATGGAAATGCAGTGAGTTCAAGCACCTGTCGACGCACGAGTTGTACTCGATTTTGCGTGCGCGCAGTGCCGTGTTCGTAGTCGAATACGCGCATATCCATCTCGACATCGATGACAAAGATCAGGGGGCATTACACATATTCGGACTTGAATCGGACGGCGGATCGCCGCAGGTCGTTGCCTACGCACGCCTGCTGCCCGGCAACGAGCAGGAGCCCGAGGTCGTCATCGACAAGCTTTTGACGGTCTCGAAACGGCGTGACGACGATACACGCGACCTGCTCATGACCCACGCCCTGGCTGCGGTGCAAACCGTCTGGCCCGATCATCCGATACATATCAATGTCTCGGCGCATCTGGAGGTATTGTGCGAGAGCCTAGGCTTTCGCAAGGCGGTCGGGTCCTTGCTGGATCATGGCGCGTCCTGCGTCGGCATGGCGAGAGGACAGGCGCAAAGCGGGGGGCTGCGGGAGCGGGCAACGGTCCACGCGGCGCGCGAAGACGCGCAGGACTTCGACGCACCTGGCCCACATCATCTCATCGATCGCCTGGGCATGACCTGACACGGTTCTCGGCCGCAAACCGCGGCCGAGTCTCTTCCCGACTTGGCTGCGCGCGAGTGCTTACGGCTTTTTCCAGCCGCTGAGCGCGTTCAGATAGACGTCTGCGGGGCGATCCATGCCGGCCGCCTTGGCATGATGCAGCTCCGCGTCGTGCAGTTCCGCCCCATCGCCCTTGATGCCCGTCGCATGGCCACAGCCGTTCGTGTCAGTCGACATGCCGGGCGTCGGATGAGACGCACGAGCACGCAAGCCGTGCGTCTGCATCAGCCGGTACAGCGTGGCACGCGAGACACCGAGTTCCTGAGCGACCTGGTTGAGGCGGCTGTTGTGGCGCAGCAGCGCATCTTCGATCGCGTGCCGTTCGGCGGCCTCGCGGGCATCGACCAGCGTGCCGACCCTATCGTCCACGCAATGTTCCAGTTCCAGATCAGCCGGCGTAATCACACGGCCCTCGGTCATGACGATGGCGCGCCGCACCCGGTTGATCAGTTCGCGAATATTGCCCGGCCAATGGTAGCTGTACATCGCTTCGAGCGCCGCCTCGGAGAATCCGCGGATGCGCCTTGGACTGTCGGCCCGGTAACGCTCCAGCGTGTGACGCGCCAGGATCTCGATATCCTTGCCACGCGAGCGCAACGGCGGCTCCTCCAGGCGCAGCACGCAAAGCCGGTGGTACAGATCGGCGCGAAATGTTCCCGCGCGCACGGCATCTTCCAGGTTCGCGTGGGTCGCGGAGATGACCCTTACGTCAACAGGAATGTGTTCGTGAGAGCCCAGGCGCTGGATCTTGCGCTCTTGCAAAAAGCGCAGAAAACTGACTTGGCTCTCCAGGGGCAGGTCGCCGATTTCGTCGAGAAATAGCGTGCCGCCATGAGCGGCTTCTACATGCCCTATTTTTTGCTGATGCGCGCCGGTGAATGCGCCGCGTTCGTAGCCGAACAACTCGGATTGCAGCAGCGTATGCGGAATCGCGCCGCAATTGATCGTGACGAACGGCCCTTTCCTGCGGATCGAGCGTCGATGAATCGAGGCCGCGGTCAATTCCTTGCCGGTGCCCGACTCGCCATAGACCAGCACCGGGGCGTCGGTTTGGGCGACTTTGCCGATCGAGCGAAACATGGACAGCATGGCATCGCATGTGCCTATCATTTCGGTATCGTCGGCGGGGGCAAGCTCTGCCGCGCTCTGGTCTAGCGTGATCATGCCGTGCGCGTGGCCGATGGAGCCGACGATGCGCCGCGCCGGGCAGGGGAGTATTGCGAAGTCGAGAAAATAGAGGCGAATCAGCCGGCGCACCATCGGTTGCGCGAGTTGCGCTTCGGATAGCGTAATAACCCAGCCGACGCGCGGGGCGGTAAACATCGTCTCGAATGCTGCGATCTGCTGCACGGTATAACCACTGCTGAAATCGAACAGTCCGACGGTGATGGGTTCCTTGGCGAGCAGCCGTTGGCCATCTCGTAGCGATTCGACAGTCGACACGGTCCAGCCACGTTCGGCGAGTAAATCCTGCACTTGGGGATCGGGAGTGCACGACACGTAAAGCAGATGTCCCAGAAATTCTTCGTTCATCACACGGGCCCTTCTGTCTTCGTTTACATTTGGTTCGCAAGTCCGGGGCGCGATCGATTTGTTAGACAACTACGCCTCACCGCTGCAACGCTGGACTCGACGAAACTCCGATGCTGCAAAGCTCTGAACGTCCCTCTCGCGAGGCGGCATTGTCATTTTCTTATACACCAGTAGAAAGAAAAAGTATGTGCAGATGGAAGTGCCTTCGTCCTCCTATGTGCCTTTGCTCAAAAAAAGGTGAAATAGCACGCTCTCGTGAATATGAGATGGCCTGTCCATCGCATTCTTTGCACGGATGAAACGTTTTGATCGAGGGCCGTCCATTTCGGGTAAATAAAAAGTGCGAGCCAACCCGTCGGGGGACGAGTCAGGAATAGAGCCCTTTTTTGTCACGCGTAAATTCATCTTGTTTCGCTTACGAAAATGCACGGAGCTTCCTGGCTATCCTGGGATAGCGACGCTTGCGGCACAGATGCGTATGCGCAACAACTGCGCGGAACAATGCGGGATCGGGCGCGCCGCATAAATAAATTGTTGTGCAGCACTGACTAATGAGGTTAGCCTGAAGCGTCGGATCAATTTAGCCATGGCGCACAGGCATATGTACAGGCGTATGCACGGACGTAACCCCGCTCGGCACGCCCGCCAAAGCCTCGCTGTTAAGCGCCAACACCCAGGGTCGTAGGGTCAGCGTGCTTATAATCGCCGAACGCTGTGCGAAAAAAGGGCCCGCATTGCAGTCATTACGTTTTTCAATCGTTAGATTTTTCACGATAGATCGGGATGCCGCGGCTTGTAGTGGTCTTGTCGTCGTCTAATACCCGGCTAGTATCCAGTCCGTACCCGTTTTGTATCCGGGGCAGATACGGGTCTATCTTTTCCGAGCGTCCAGCAATCAGCAATTCGAATCGTTCGATATTCCTATGCGTATCCTGTTCGTCATCGGCAACCTAGGCGATTACCACGTGCCGCGATATGAAGCGCTCGTCAGGCTCGCATCGAGTCGAGGCGACGACGTGTCGCTGGTCGAAGTGTTCGGAAAATCCGGCGTTTATGAGTTTCCCCAGGATCGTCGGGAGAAATTTTTCAGCGATCGTCCGGCGCATACGGTCACGCTGCTAGCCGATGCCGGAGAAGCGGACGGCCACAGTCTCAAGGTCAGCCTGCGGTTGTGCGCGGTCGTGCGAAAATTCAAGCCCGATGTGGTCGTGACGCTGGGCTACAGCACGAGCTATTCGATCTGCCTCTGTCTGCTGAAAATGGCATTGCAACGTTTTTCGTTGATCTACATGTCCGATTCCAAAGCCGACGACGGCCGGCGCAACACCGTCAAGGAGATGCTCAAGCGTCAACTGGTCTCGCGCTTCGACGGGGCGTTGGTCGCGGGTGAAAAACATCGTGCCTATGCCCGGTCCCTAGGCATTCCGATGGAGCGTTCGCGGGTCGGTTTCGATGTCATCGATGTCGAGTATTTCGCCAGGATGTCGCGTGCGGCCAGTGCGAATGCGGACGAGGTGCGCGCGCGTCACCAACTGCCGCAGCGATATGTCCTGTGCGTGAGCCGGTTCGTCGAGCGCAAGAACGTCGATCTGGTCATCGAGGCCTATGCCAAATCGGGCCTGGACGTGGCCGATGTATCGCTGGTGCTGGTGGGGCAGGGGCCCGACGAACAGAAGGTGTTGGAGCAGATCCGGCGGCTTGGCTTGGAAAGCCGGGTCGTTATTCTGAGTTCCGTGGCAAATCAGGAAATGCCCGGTCTCTATGCCTGCGCCGAATTCGTGGTGCTCGCCAGTCAGTTCGATCAATGGGGCCTATGCATCAACGAGGCGTTTGCTGCGGGCAAGCCGGCCATCGTGACGCGAACCTGCGGCGTAGCCGATGAACTGGTACTCGACGATATCAACGGTTTTGTCGTTGAACCTGGGGACGTGGCGACCCTGACGCACAGGATCCGGCTACTGGGGAGCGACACCGCGTTACGCAAACGCTTCGCCCATAACGCCGTGTCGTTGATCCGAAATTGGACGCCGCTATTGTTCGCGGAAAATCTCATCGACCTCGCGGAATCGCTCACAGGCACCGCCGGTCGCACCCGCGACGTACGCTAGCTACATATTGGGGGTGAACGAAGCGCCTTCGCGGGTCACCACGCGGCGCTTCAGCGTCCTGGCCACGGAATACACGGTGCCCAAACGTTCCACACCGAGCCGCTGCTTCAGTGTGCCGCCAAACCCCGAAAGAAATTTGAAGGTGGCGGGGCTGGAAAACCCGTCGAAGTCGAAGGTTAGCCCACGCTCGAGCGCTGCCTGCAGCGCGGTCCAAAGCAATAGGCTGATCGATCCGCTATCGCTGCCTTGGGCACGCGTCGAAAGTAGGTAATACATGGCATGCTGATCCCAGACGAGGCCAATGGCCGCCACCAGCTTACCGTTGCGGTCATATGCGCCCAGCAGTTGCCCAACACCTCTGTGAACGAACTCGCACACCAGGCGGCTCATGATGCTCGATCCATAGGCATTGCGGATCGAGCGCGCGGCGAGGTTGGCTTCGTAAAAATTCAGGAACTCGGTCGTGGCATCGATCGGCGCTACGGTCAGGTTTTTGTCTGCGCTGCGGATCAGGCTGCGGGTCTTGCCGCGCAACCGCGCCCACGCCTCTTTCTGAGGACAATCCGGCGCGATCCGATAGGTGTAGCGCGCCGAAATCGAAAAACCTTGCAACGCGAACGAAAGCGCTTCCTCGATGCGCGGGTCGAATACTTGAAAAAAACTGTCGAAATGAGGCAGTTGCTCGATGAGCTGCGTGGTGATGTTCAGGCGGTGACATTGTTCCTGGCTGGGGCTGCCCCCCAGAGGCTTGATGACCGGACCCAGCGTGCGGGTCAACGGCGGCAGATGCGACACGCGCCACATGCCCACGCGGGCAATAGCGTAAGGCATTTCGCCGAGCACCTCCTTGCCGCGTAGTACACGCGCCATCTTCCACTCACCTTCGGTCGCAATGTCCAGCCACCATTTTTCGTGAAAAATGGAATGTGCGCCGCCGGCACTGCTTGATACCAAAGGCGCGGCCGCCGCGGCAATGGCCCCGGCGCGCGCCAAGCCCGAGGTGGTCAGATCAGGATCTTTCAAAATGTTCATCGAACGAGCCCATCTTTGTGGAACGATTCCGTGCGCTTGGGGTTCCAAGCTCGCAGTCGCGCAAAGCTTTCGAACGCCGCCGCTCGCGTCGCAAACGTCAGTAGCCCTTGTGAATCGCCGTGAATCATGAGGCTGCGTAGTCGACATAAGAGTATTCGCAGGTTCCCGGCGGCTTGGTCCGCGGTATCTTGCTCAATCCAAGCCAATCCCGTTGAAAGAGTTCAGCCGACCTCGCTGCCGGATCGAAACGCCCGGCGTCTGACTAGCCGATTCGAGTCTTATCTTTGATTTCAGACGGCGTAGTTAGTGTAGACGGAGCACGATAGCGTTCGCCCGCCAAATTCAAGCGCATTTGAGCGATTGCAACGAGATGGTAAGTCGGAAGGTAGTCATACGTCATGCAAAGCAGATGTGCTTGCGTGGCGAGATCGGTTCAAAATTCGATCCAACGACACAGCCACGCAGAGTAATGCACGATGAGGCTTTGGATCGGTGCGTGATGGCCGTATGCGATCGATGAGACGGCCAGCAAGCCTATGGCGGCGATGCGCGGGTGCGGCAGCGTGCGGGGCAGCCTGAAAAAATGGCGCAGAAAGACGAGTGCGATCGTGCCCCCCAAAAGCCAGCCGGCCAGGACTTCGATCGGCGTGTGAGCGTGTTCGAAAACTCGCCCGACACCGATTGCGGCGCTGAGCAACAAGCCCAGCGATGCCCCGAATTGCCACCATCGGGTGTTCGCACTGCCTAGCAGCAACGCGATCGTGACGGTCCATATGGCCGATGACAGCATCGTATGGCCGCTGATCACCCGGAAGTGCAGCACGCGAATTTCGGTACCACAACCGGCATGGAGGAATTTGACCAGGCCTACCAGCGCCATCCCGATCGAAATCGCGAGTACCCACCGCACTGCCTCCGACTTGTCGGCGGCGCGTATCCAAAGTGCGCAGACGAGCGCAAGCGGCAACATCAATGCCGCGTCGCCCAAGTTTGTCACCGGCGCCCAATCCGTCATTGCTCTGTCTCTTTTTCGGCGCCGTGTCGTTCGACTACCGTCAACCGGTGCCGCTCGCACTAGCGTTAATCGGTGTCGTTTTTACGCCGGCCGGCGAGACGGTATTGAGTAGGGGAAATCGATAAGCGTTTTCGAAATATTTTCGCCAATCCGTCGCCGCTCCAGGTTCCGCAACGGCGGGCGATCTTGTCCACGGGCAAGTCGGTGGCGGAGAGCAGCATGCAGCTTGCGTCCAGTCGCGCCCTCAATAGGTATTCCGATGGCGTGAGACCAACCTGCGCCTTGAAGCGACGCAGAAAATTCCGTTCGCTCATGGCCGCTACACGCGCAGCGTCCGCCACGGAGATCGGCCGACCGTAGTTTTCGCGTATCCAACGTGCTGCCGCTTCGATCTTCTGCCGCACCCCGCCGTCGTCCAGATCGCCGAGCACGGCGCTCAGCCTGCGCCACGCGCCGGGAATCGAGCGCTCCGAAATCTCACGCGCAACGGACGAGCCGTAATCGCGCTTGACCACGGAAAGGGCTGCTGCGATCGGTCCTTTGGGATCGTCCAGCGTCAGCGCCGAGACCAACATCTGCGGCGCGCTCATGTGAGGGCCGCCCGACGACCCACCCTCGCGCATATCCAGCGCACCGCCTCGCAACGAGAGGTTGGCGGCCGCCAGGATTTCCGTGCCTTCGCCTATGGCTTTGACGATGCGAGTCTTCGGCGCGATGCTGCGCAGGCGCTGCAGAAGATGGTCGTCTTCCTTGGCTTGCCGGGCGCCTTTGCCACCTGCGACAAACAGCGCATCGCAGTCGTTGAGGCAGGGGGTGTCGAGGCTATCGGTCCAGATGCGCATGGAGCAACTGCTGGCCACGCTGCCACCCGCGCTTGAGAGGAACAATAGTGAGTAGGGCAGTCCATCGCTGGAGGGCTCCTTCTGCAACTGGTTCGCGAGAAAGAAGACTTCGGCAATAGAACTGACTTCGACTAATGAGAAATCGTCGAAGATCAAAATAGCGACGCGCTTTTCCATGTGGGTTACTTGGTCGTGGGGCCGGTCATGCCTGGGCCTGAGAGTGGGATGGGTGCCATATCTGTGCGATTCGCCTCTCCCTGCAACGATCAATGTTGCGGATTCCACAGGATCGAAAAACTTCTCCTCTGCGTCGCATCATACGCGGCGAGGATAGTGACGAGAGTCATTCGTCGGAAAAGGGCGAGATGTTGGCAGATCCATTCGACCAGCGAGGCATACCCTGGGGCATCGGCTTCAACTTCAACTGATCCGGGGTGACGAGGTGCGAACTCTACACAAAGCGGTATTTCCTGTCGCTGGGCTAGGTACGCGGTTTCTTCCTGCAACCAAGGCAAGTCCCAAAGAGATGTTGCCTATCGTCGATAAACCATTGATCCAATACGCCGTCGAAGAAGCCATTGCAGCGGGTGTGACCGAAATGATCTTTATCACCGGCCGCGGCAAACGCGCGATCGAGGACCACTTCGACAAGTCGTATGAAATCGAGATGGAGCTGCAAGCACGCGGCAAACAGGCATTGCTCGACCTGGTGCAAGGCATTAAACCGAGCCACGTCGATTTCTTCTACGTGCGTCAATCCGAGCCGCTTGGGCTGGGTCACGCAGTGTTGTGCGCTGAGCGGATCATCGGTGACGAGCCGTTCGCCGTGATCCTCGCTGACGATCTGCTCGACGGAAAACCGCCGGTGCTCGAACAGATGGTCTCCGTGTTCGATCATTACAATTGCTCGGTGATCGGTGTCGAGGAAATTCTTCGGGAAGAGACGCGCTCTTATGGCGTGATCGACGGCCGGGCATGGGACGAACGCGTTTTCAAGATGTCGGGCGTGGTCGAGAAGCCCGAACCGGCGCAGGCGCCATCGAACCTGGGCGTGGTGGGCCGCTATGTGCTCACGCCTGGCATCTTCGATCACTTGCGCGCGCAAAAGCCCGGCGCCGGCGGCGAAATTCAGCTGACCGATGCCATCCAGTCCTTACTGGCTCATGAGCAGGTGCTGGCTTATCGTTACCGGGGCAAGCGCTTCGATTGCGGCAGCAAACTCGGTTATCTCAAAGCGACGGTCGAGTTTGCATTACGGCACCCGGAAGTGAAACAGGCCTTCGAGGCCTATTTGATTGAGCGATTCGGAACGACCCATATTTCGGCAGAACTGGTCGAGCAAGTGGTTTGAAATGGTGTTCGTGTTGCGGCCCCGCAGAGCGGCCGAAGTGAGATCAAGCCGGAAGAGGAAAAATCCGCCAAGGTGCTGGTGATATCGGGCAAATACGCGGACGGGCCTTGATTTTCTGTGTCGCTTGCGATCTTGTAGTAGATGGCGCGAGGCTCCCCCGGTCCGCGCCATGGTCCTTGGGGCCCGTTTCCCGCGGGCCCATTTTTTTTGGGTGCGCGCTAGTTGAGCGCACGGCCGATCTCCGCGTCGGGCAACACGCGGTACGACGACGGTTCGTGGATGTTTTCGAGTACGTTCGAGTAATCGTGAGTAATTTTGAGTATTCGCGCGCGATCAGCGGAAATAGGCTTTGGTATTCTCGTGCACGTCGTCGCGAATCAGCAGTTCGGTGGGAAGCAGCCAAGCGTACTCGCTGTGCTGGTGAAAGCGGCCGATCGGCGCGGTGGCGTTCAGGGTGATGGCGTAAGCCAACACGATGTAGTGCGTCGAGACGCCAGGTTCGCCGGCGAAGTTGTCGACATAAAGATGCTCGAAGACGCCGTAGAAGCGAGCCGCAGAGCGCTCCAAACTCCGGATGCCCAGTTCATCGTTGACGATACGCGTGAACGCGCTGTCCAGCGTTTCGTCCTTCATGATGCGCCCGCCGGGCACGAACCAGGTGTTGCGCGCGGGACGGTTGCGGCGCTGGCCGACCAGGACGTGATGGTGACCATCGGTTACGATCAGGTCGATTGCCACGAGCGGTGTGTGGCGAACCACGTCGAGAAATTCAATGTCGCTGAGCATCATGGATCCGGTGCCTTGTGAAGGCGGATGAAGGTCGGAAGTATGTCGATACATGTACGGCGTTCGATCGTGGTAGCGCCCCGCTCGTCGTAACCCTATGTATTCCGAAACATATTTCTTGGCTAATGCAGCGATGCCATGAAGTGACCGGATGGAGAGGGATCGACGCATGCGCGACGAGTGAAATCAGTCTAGCGCGTTGCTGTGTGCGAAATGAGTTCCAGGTACTGTCGAAAACCGCCGAAGTATCGCCGCGTCGGGCCAGGGGCGCGGCGGATCAAGGCGCGACATAGCCCTCGGGTGTGGTCGCATTGGCTTTGGCCAGCGCCGCATCGTTGGCGATCACATAGATCGGTGCCTCGGTCAGCGCGAGCGACACGCGACCGTTCGCATAGGCGACGTTCGACGCATTGCCCATCATGTCGAGCACACTCACCGTACCCGACGTCCCCGGGGCGTCCACCTGCAAACTGTAGGGGACGCTATAGGTCGCGCTGAAACCCGAACTGCTGCTCCACACCGCATTGTTATGCGTCCATAGCGCGCTGATTACCTTGCCACCGTCGGTCTTCTGAAACGCGTACGCATATACGCCTTTCGGCGTGCCGCGGATCGGCCCCAGCGTGATCGTGGCATCAATGATGCGGGTCATAGCCGCCACGGCCAGCGCAGCAGGTTTGGGGCTGATATCGTGGGGGCCGTAACCGCCTTGCGGATGCTCGAGGTCAAAGAAAATTCCGTAACCGGGCGGTGGCGGTATATCGGACATGTAGAACACATAGGTCAGATCCGCGCCTTCGCCAAGCAGGATCAAGTGAGTGCGCACTGCTACCGCGCCTTGTGCGTAGAGCACGTTCGCGTTGGGATAGTTTGGGCCGTACGAGGTTCCGATGTCATAGCTGGTGCCGGTTTCCGTGACGAACAGCTTGGCGCCCGGCTTGAGATAGGCCGCCATGACATGCCTGAGCGCGCGCGTGGAGGCGGGCAGCGCGTTGGCGGCCACGGCGGGATCGGGGTCGTCGGCGAGCCGCTCCGGGGGATGCGATGGCGATGTCCCTGCGTCGTAGTATCCGTGCGCGGTTACGCCGTCTAGATACTGGCCGATACCCAGCGGCGCGAGACGCTTGAGCCACACGGTGTTGGTTGCCATGATCGCATTGGTGACACCCATCACGACGGCATGCGGATCGGTCGCGTGTATGCCCTGCCAGGTGGCCTTGTACATATCCACGAAGTGGGCGTCGGTGTCTTTCCAGGGAAGGCCGCCGCCGAAGTCCGGTTCCCACGTTACCTGGTAATAATTGTTCGTTTGATTGGGGAAATATCGGGCACGGACCGCATTCGATTCCTGTCCCACTTTGCTCATGAACGACTTGTAAGCCGACAGCGATGCCGGGGCATAGCTGTGCGTGATCTCATGCGTAGGACTGGCCCAGGCCGGGATCCCGTCGAGTTGGATGAGCCGCAGCAGACCGGGTTGCTTGAAGAACGACGAGACGTGATCGGCCGACGGGTCGAACGTATTCGGCCCGTTGGGTTCCATTAGATACCAATTGCGGTTGTCGTTGATCCAGGAAAGGCCCAGATCTTTGTAGAGGGGGCGGTAGCCGTCCCCCGAACAGCAATCCTGGCCCGGTAGCAGGTAGGCCGCGCCCTGACCGCCGAAGCGGGGAAGATCCTTGCGGACTTCGCCAAGCGCCGGCAGCAGCGGCGAGAGGTCCGGCAGAATGCCGAACGAAGCGATGCCATTGGGGCGCGTGCCGCGCGCCATCAAGGTTCCACCTTGCGCGGCGAGCGTGGCGGAAACGGAAAAATAACCGGCTAGCGCCGATGTGCAATTCAGCGTCCACACGTTCGCACCAGGTACCACGGCGATGCGTCCGCTTGCGTGCACGGTGCTCCATGCGTCCGCGATTTGCCACGAGAGCGTGTCGCTCGATTTGGCGCGCGTCGTGAATGCGAGCTTGAACGGTTTGTTCGCGCCGAACATCCGGGTGCCATCGCTGCCCGGCGTGTCGGCCGCTATCAGATCGCCTGTCGAGGGTGCGGGACTGGGGGCGGACGCCGGGCTGCACGTCATCGCAAGCGTGGACGCTGGTGGTAACGATGTTGCGATTTGGGGCGAGGTACTGCTACCGCTCGATGTACCGCTGGTATCCGGCGAACCGACCGAGCCTGGTGCGCCGGGAGCTGCCGTGTTCGTGGCGCCGTTGGCGGGAGGGGCGCTGTTCGCGTTATCGCCGCATCCTGCGGCGATGCAGCAAGTCGACAGCGCGACAATCACGAACCTCGCGATCCTCTTGAGTCGGCGCACGCTTAGGGAAGGCACAAAAACGGAGGGCACAGAATCGCCGGTCACCGCGAAAGTCGTCGTAGAGAAGCGCTTCATGGCGTTATGCTCCGTTGGCCTTTCTTGCGGGTTGGACGTGCTTGCGACCAAGCGCGGCGGCGCCGAATCACTCACCCGCGAACTTATCCGCTCAAGTCGGCTTGGATCTAACCTGCTAACTCACCCCGGTCGGAGTAAAGCTGAGAATAGGACACCCGGTCCGATCGCGCCAGCGTTGGCGGCAAGCGACTAGGCGCCGGCCGTCGGCGAGAAATCGGAGTACCTGCATGGGGTCCGCTTTGTCCTTTCGTTCGCGTTGAGTCCACGTCGGTCTCACGCGGACCTCGCATGCACCCGCATGCACCTGTATTCAGCGCAATTCACCGATCCTGTTCGCTGTCCCCTATTTAACAACAACTCTCGCTTGTTTCATTTTCGTAACATCTTTCGCCGACTGGGGCTCGCGCGTGTTTGACGAGGGATAGGCGCGCGTCGTTGATCGTGCAGCGCCATGCCGTCTCGCGAATGACGCAATTTCGAAAGCGAAGAATGCGCCGATCGTGCTCCGTTCTTCTTCTCACATCCGACAGCAACACCCTTATCTGACGCCATTCTGGACGTGCTTTCGGCCAGAAAATAACGACCGGGCGTCTGAATTGCTGCGACGCATTAAACCTTGTTTCGGGCGTCGCACACATCTTGAAATGCCCGAACGCCGCTATCTGCTTGAGCTCTTTTCCTTTTCACGGGCAATGCGTTTCTCTGCGTTCGCCATGAATTTCTCGCGGCCGTTATCAATAGTGAAACGTTTTGGGGTGCCTTTTCGTGCGCCAATATTTCGGATTTTCTGGAACTCAATCCCATCAAGGCCCAGCGGTTGCTGGCACGCTCCTCGCATAGAGCTACGTACCGACAGCGCGCGGCACTGGCGAAACCGCAGTGCAGCGATTTCTGTCACTGCGCGAGCGCAAAAAGCAGCGGTTGTTTTGCTCTGGCGTAGTGCGGGTTCGAGAGACCTGGCGCCATCTTTCCGCCAATATCTCGCCGCTATCGGTCGGCGCCGCCTAAAGCAGGTTAAGCGTGCCTATGATGCACTGCAAAGAGAGAGCATGTTCGAGATCCCTCCACGGCCGATCAGTCCGGGGACCCTCAGACCAACGATGTTCAGGGGAAAACGATGCCTTATGCCGATCTTGAGTCAGCGGTGATGGGATGGCTGCATGTGCCAGACAAAAGCGCGCGGTGTGAAGCGCGCAAGATCGCAATCTTGCTGTTCGACGGATTCTCTCTATTAGGGGCGGGCATTGTGGCTGAAGTGTTCCATGTCGCCAATGAGCTGTCGGCGTCCGCCAACGACGACTCGGCCTATGACGTTCGCTTCTTGTCGGCCGATGGCGGACACGTGACGTGCTCGTCCTCGGTTCGCGTCTGGACCGATGGGCTCGACGCGCGGCACTACGTCGGCTTCGATGCGCTCTTCGTCGCGGGCGGCAAAGGTGCCGACGTGGCCGCGGGTGACGGTCGGATCATCGGCTGGCTGCGCCAGGTGCATAGCAATACGGCCACGGTCAGATCGATCGCGGAAGGTCGCAAGGTGCTCGATGCGGCGGGTATACGCAATCAGCACGACCCGCAGGGGCGCTTCGGATCCGTCATGACTCATGTCGGTCAAGACGAGCACGGCAGCGACTCGGGCGATCGCTACGAATCGATGAAGCTGGCACTGGTCATGATCAAACGCGACCTGGGGCGTGAGATGGCACGTCGCGTTGCCGAGCGGCTGATGCCGGGGTCCGCGGCCAAACTCGAGCCTTTGCTCGGCGACAGCGGTGCCGCCGCCGACAAGATTCGTGCCGCGGCGCGGTGGTTGCAGGAAAATTGCGCGCGACCGGTTTCGGTGGTCGAGGCGGCGCAGGTGGCCATCATGAGCGAGCGCAATTTTCTGCGGCGCTTCAAGACCGAGATGGGCGTCACGCCGTCGGATTACTTATTGCAGGCGCGGCTCGCCGTCACCTGCAGCTTGCTTACGGACTCTGAATTGCCGGTCGATAAAATTGCGCGCCGCAGCGGGATGGGCAATGGCGATCGACTCGCCAAGATTTTCAGAAAACGTTTATTGATTTCACCCACCGAATACCGGAGGCAAAGCCGCTGCGATGCAGGCGGCTGAACAGACACACCAGGCAGGAAGCAGATGAGGCGTCACGAAGTCGGGGTCACCCCGACTTCGTCGGTTCGGTAGGTTCGTCCAGGCTCGACTGCCATTCGATGACTGGATTGGTGGGCAACGATGGGTACCAAAGGTATTCAGATAGGACTACTAAAATGCATGACAAGATAAACAAGATCGAAGCGGTGGGTGTGGTTGAGCGGGGTGTGGGCTCGGAAACTCGCGTGCAGTGTCGACGCGTGGTGCCAGTTGTGCTCGCAGGCGGCTCTGGAACGCGGCTTTGGCCTATGTCGCGTGAGCACTTTCCGAAGCAACTGATCGGGGTTGTCGGGCCGGACTCGCTGCTGCAAGCGACCGTGCATCGCATGGAGGGCTTTCCTAGCCCGTGGGAAGTCTCGTGCGCGCCCATCATCGTGTGCGGCGACGAACATCGATTCATTACGGTTGAACAACTACGCGCGAGTGGCGTCGAGGCACGCATCGTCGTCGAGCCGGCGCGTCGCGACACGGCGCCCGCATTAACGCTTGCGGCCGCGCTGGCTTGTGCCGACGGCGAGGATGCGATCCTCGTGGTGATGCCTGCAGATCACGCAATAGGCGATATCAAGGCGCTGCAAAACGCGATCAGTATCGCAGCGGGCTATGCCGAAATGGGCGCGATCGCCACGCTCGGCGTGCCGCCTACGCGCGCCGATACCGGCTTTGGCTATATCCGCTTGGGGGACAAGCTGCACGATGACGTGGACGACGGCGCGCATCAAATTGCGGGCTTCGTCGAGAAGCCGGCGGCGGAGTTGGCCGAGCAATACGTCGCGTCGCAGATGTACTGGTGGAACAGCGGCATTTTCATTTTGCGTGCTTCTACGTGGCTTGCCGTGCTCAAACGCATGCAGCCCGAAATGCACGAAGCCTGCCTCGCGGCGCTCGAACACGCGCTCGCCGATGGCCCCTATTTACGGCCGGACGCCGAGCAATTCGCCCACTCGCCCTCGGACTCGATCGACTATGCCGTCATGGAGCGTCTGACCGATCCTGACTCGGGTTGCCAGGGCGTTGTGGTGCCGCTCGAAGCGGGCTGGTCCGACCTCGGCTCGTGGGACGCGGTTTGGGCCGCGATGGATAAGGACGAATCGGGCAACGTCGCGCGCGGACGTGTTGTCTTCGAAGGCGCTACGTCGAGCTACGCTCATTCGGAAGGACGACTGGTCGCGTGCGTCGGGACCACCAACATCGTGGTGGTGGAGACCGACGATGCGGTGCTGGTGGCCGATCGCTCGCGGGTCCAGGACATCAAGGGCCTGGTCGCGCGTATCAAGGCGCAGCACGCGCCGGAAGCCGACAGCCACCGCAAGGTTCGCCGCCCGTGGGGGTTCTACGACTCCATCGAGCACGGCGAGCGCTTCCAGGTCAAACGGATCGTCGTTCAGCCCGGAGCGCGGCTCTCGCTGCAGTCGCATCATCACCGCGCCGAACACTGGGTGGTGGTGTGCGGTACCGCGCTTGTCACGCGCGGCGACGAGCAATTTCTGCTCAGTGAGAACGAGTCGACGTTTATTCCGCTGGGCGTGCGGCACCGACTCGAGAATCCGGGAAAGATGCCGCTCGAAATTATCGAGGTTCAGTCCGGCAGCTACCTCGGAGAGGACGACATCATCCGCTTCGAAGATACCTACGGACGCTGCAAATAGAGCTGGCGATTGTCTTGTGTGCTGTCAATGGATTGTAGTCAGTTAGAGCAGTTCGGGGAGAAACAAGATGCGCGAATTACAGGGTCTGGCGGCGCGAATCTTCGATGTCGCGGTAATCGTCCTGGCGGCGTTGGTAGCGTCGCAAATCCGTTTCGGGGACGCCTCGCAGCGCAGCTTCTACGAAGCGTTCGTGGCGTTTGCGCCTGCGTTGGCGTTGGCGCTCTTCCCGGCATTCGGTGTGTATCAATCCTGGCGCGGGCGCTCGAAGATCGCCTTGGCGGGTCAGGTGTCGATCGCGTGGTTGATCGTGCAGGCGTGCGGCCTCGTGCTGATGTTTTCGTTGCATCGCATCGACAGTGTGTCGCGGCTCTGGTTCATCTATTGGACTGCCATGGCCGGTGGCTTCATGGTCGCGGGCCGACTCGCCACGCATTTTGTCCTCGCTCATGTGCGCAATGCCGGTTTGAACGTGCACCAGGTCGCGGTCGTGGGATGCGGCAGCCATTGCGGCGCCGTGGTGCGCAAGATCGAAGCCAAGCCGACGGCGGGTTTTCGCGCCGCGGCGATCTACAACCTGTGTCCCGATACCTCGGCGGCTCACGCCAAGGTGCCGGTGTTCCTGGACCTCGTGGCGTTTTCCTATTTTGTGCGCTCGCAAGACGTCCATGAGATATGGCTCGCGCTGCCGCTGTCCGAAGAGCGAACGATATTGGCGCTGGTCAACGAGTTTCGCAACGACCTGATCAACGTGCGCTTCATGCCGGACGTGCGCAGCCTGGCGCTCTTCGAAAGCGACATGACGACGCTGCTCGGTGTGCCGGCGATCAATCTGGTCGCGTCGCCGTTGTCGCCGCATGCATTGATGCAGAAGGAAATCTTCGATCGCTTGTTCGCCGCAGCAGCACTGATTGGGCTAATGCCGCTGCTGCTCATCATTGCCGTGGCGGTGAAATTGTCTTCGCCCGGGCCCGTACTTTTCAAACAGCGCCGCAAGGGCGCGGATGGGCGCGTATTCAGCATCTACAAATTTCGCTCCATGCGGCAACACGTAGAGCAAGCCGGCGTCGTGAAACAGGCGACGCGCAACGATCCGCGCATTACGCGGGTGGGGGCTTTCCTGCGCCGCACGAGCCTCGACGAATTGCCGCAGTTCTTCAACGTTTTGCGTGGCGATATGTCGGTTGTGGGGCCGCGACCCCATGCTATCGAGCATGACGATCTGTATCAGAAGGTCGTCGCCGGTTATATCCATCGTTACCGGATCAAGCCGGGCATCACGGGGTGGGCGCAAGTCAACGGCTTTCGTGGTGAAACTGACCGCGTCGAGAAAATGGAGCGACGCGTGGCACATGATTTGTACTACCTAGGCCATTGGTCCTTCGCACTGGATTTACGCATTATCGCCAGGACGATCGCCAATGGATTACGGCATACCAATGCCTACTGAAGGGAGGACGACCAACATGTTTACGCAAAAAAAATCAAGAGCAATAGAGCGGACCATCGAGTGGACGGTGCCTGCATACCGTGTTGGTCTGGCGGTGATATTGATCACGTTTCTGTCGGCGTGCGCCTATGCGCCTGGCATGCGCATGGTGAAGCCGGCGACCTTGCCGGAAACCAGCACCGCCGATGGCGATCCGGCAACCGAAGTTCAGATTGCGATCACACCGATCGACCTCACGCTGATCCGGCAAATGCATAGCGCCACCGCGCAAACGCATACCGCCGAGGTGAAAGGCCTCTACGCGGCTCCCGGGCCGTACAAGCTGGGTCCCGGCGATGTATTGCAAATCACCGTGTGGGACCATCCGGAGCTTGCGGCTGCCTTGGGGCAGCCTGCGGCGTCGACGCGTCCGTCCGACGCTTCGCCCGGGTTTGTCGTCGATCATGACGGCAACGTGGAGTTTCCCTATGTCGGCAACGTGCACGTGGGTGGCCAGAGCGCCGAGCAAGTGCAGCGGCGGATCGCCCAGGGCCTGAGCCGCGTGTTCGTCAGCCCGCAAGTGACCGTGCGTGTGGCATCGTACCGTGCCGCTCAGGTCTACATCGACGGTGAGGTGCGCGCACCCGGTGCGCAAACCATCAACGACATCCCGATGACCTTGACCGAAGCGATCAACCGCGCAGGTGGATTCGCACCGAACGCGGACCAAAGCCGCGTGGTGCTCATCCGTGACGGCGTGTCCTATCCGGTCAACGTGTCCGACATGATCGATCAAGGGGTCAATCCGGCTCGCATCATGCTCGCTAACGGCGACATGCTCCGAGTGCTTTCGCGCGAAGACAACGCGGTGTACGTGATGGGTGAGGTGAACAAGCCGGCGACGGTACTGCCCACACGCAACGGCACGCTGACTTTGAGCGACGCACTCTCGCAAGCCGGCAGCGTGAATCCCGGCACTGCCGATGCGAAGCAACTGTATGTGATTCGCGACGCGGGGAACCTGAAGCCGCAAATCTATCACCTCGACGCCACTTCTCCGGTTTCGATGGTGCTGGCGAACCAGTTCGAGCTTCAACCCAAGGACGTGGTGTATCTCGACAACAATTCGCTCGTGAGATTTAGCCGTGTGCTGAACTTGATCCTCCCGCTGATCAGTGCCGGGCTGACAGGGGCGGTTGTAGGAAAGTAAGGAAGCGAGCCTAGGTTGTGCCCGCGCTTGTGCCTGGGGAAGGCAATTGTTGGAACGACAGGAGTGAAATGATGGCAATGAGCTTCGATGACCACTACGCGGGCGTCTATACCGGGGATGAGCTTCGTCTTTCGGATTACCTCGCCGCTGTACTCGGGAACTGGCGGATCATCGCTATCATTGCGCTGTCGGTACTGGCGCTGGGCACGGCGTACGCCTTTTTGGCGACGCCGGTCTATCGTGCCGACGCGATGATCCAGGTCCAGGAGAGCAACAACAATAACAATAACAACAATAAAGATCCGGTCCAGACGATGTCGCAGCTTTTCGACACGAAATCGACCACTGCCGCGGAGAATGAATTGGTCAAGTCGCGGCTGGTGGTGGAGGATACAGTGCGCAAGCTGCATCTGGACATCTCAGCCGGGCCCCGTTATCTGCCGGTCCTCGGCGGCATTGCGCATAGCATCGCCAGGACCTTCAATTGGGTTCCGCCGATCGACGCGCTGTCGCATTACGCGTGGGGCGACGAGCAGATCACGGTGTCTCGCTTTGATACGCCGGCGGCGGACTACGGCAAGACCTATACGCTGACAGCGGCGGCCGACAATTCGTATGTACTGACCGATCCGAACGACGTACGGGTGCTCACGGGCAAGGTCGGGCAGGACGCGAGCGGCGTGAGTTCGGCCGGCCCCGTGACCTTGCACGTCGATACCCTGGTCGGTGCACCGGGCACGCAGTATCAATTGTCGCGGGCGTCCACGCTGGGCACGGTCGATGCGCTGCAGCGCAAACTGCTGGTGGCGGAAGCCGCGCTGCAGTCGGGCATTATCGATGTGAGCCTGGAAGGGCATGACAGCGCGCTGACCGCAGCCATCGTCAATAACATCGTGCGGCGCTTCGTCGAACAGGATCTCGCAACGCGCTCCGCCGAGGCGGAACACACGCTCGCGTTCCTCGACGATCAATTGCCGCAACTGCGCGCCGAGCTCGATCGTGCGGAGCAACGCTATAACACGTTCCGCAATCAACAGCGCACCGTCGATCTTAGCGAAGAAAGCCGGCTGCTGCTGCAACAGATCGTCGACAACAAGACCAAGCTCGTCGACTTGCAGCAACAGCGCGCGGAATTGTCACAACGCTTTACCGCGTCGCATCCGGCGGTCGCCGCACTCGATGCGCAAATCGCGACGCTCTCGAGCCAATCCGGCTCCCTGGGCCGCAGCGTTTCCGTATTGCCGGCTACCGAGCAAAGCGCCTTGCGTCTGTTGCGCGATGTGCGTGTGGATACCGAGCTGTATACGAATCTGCTCAACAGCGCGCAACAACTGCGGATCATGAAAGCCGGGCAGGTCGGCAACGTGCGTGTGGTCGATTTCGCCGAGGTGGCGGACGATCCAGTCCGCCCGAATCGGCCGCTGGTGATCGCGCTCAGCGGTGCAGCGGGCTTGTTCATCGGGATCGTGGTTGCCTTTGTGCGTAAATCGCTGTTCGGCGGTGTCGAGCGTCCCGACGAAATCGAAAAAGCCGTGGGCGTGCCGGTATTTGCGATCGTGCCGCGCAGCAACCAGCAGTTGCGCTTGCGCAATGAAGTGGCCTCGCGTCGTGACGGCTTGCATGTGCTCGCGGTGCTGTCGCCGCAAGACGCCGCCGTCGAGGGCATCCGCGGCATACGCACGTCGTTGCAAATGACGCTGGCCGGCGCCCGGAACAACATCGTGATGATTACGGGCTCGCGTCCCGATGCCGGGAAGTCGTTTCTCTCGGTCAACTTGGCGGCGCTGGTTGCATCGGCCAACAAGCGCATTCTTTTGATCGACGGCGATATGCGGCGCGGCGATATTCATTCGCACTTCGGTGTGAAATTCCAGCCAGGGCTGTCCGACGTGCTGATGGGCGCGGACATCGACCGCGCGGTGCTGCATGACGTGCTGCCCGGCATGGATGTGCTGACCAAAGGCTCGCTGCCCTCGAACCCCGCCGAGCTGTTGATGAGCGACCGGATGGGCGTGGTGCTCGATCAACTGGCGCATCGCTACGACCTGGTGATCATCGACACGCCGCCGGTGCTCGCCGTGACCGATGCAACCCTGATCGGCAAGCATGCGGGCACGACGCTGCTCGTGGTTCGTCACGGCCGTCATCCGGTGGATGAAATCAGCGAGACCGTCAAGCGGCTGCAAAACGGCGGGGTCAGCTTGAAGGGTGTCTTGCTCACCGATGCGCCGCAGTCCAGGGTCTTCCCGGGCTCGTCCTATGGCGGCTACTACGGCTACAAGAGCGTTGCAGAGTGAGGACGCGCGATATCGAATGATGTGATGCGAGTTCACGCGTTTTGCGTGTTTTCGTAGCCGTTCCTCCCCCCGGCGCGCCGCCTGCGCGCGCCGCTGAATACCCCCTGAAACGTGAGGCACACGATGAATCGTAAAGTCGCTTTGATTACCGGCATTACAGGGCAAGACGGCTCTTATCTCGCTGAACTATTGCTCGAGAAAGGGTACGAGGTGCACGGCATCAAACGGCGGTCGTCGCTGTTCAACACCGACCGGATCGACCACTTGTATAGCGACCCGCATACCGAGGACCGCAGGCTTTTTCTGCACTACGGCGATCTGACCGACTCCACCAGCATCCTGCGCGTCGTGCAGCGCGTCATGCCGGATGAAATCTATAACCTCGCGGCGCAAAGCCATGTCGCCGTGTCGTTCGAAGAGCCGGAGTACACAGCCAATACCGATGGCTTGGGCGCGCTGCGCATTCTCGAGGCCATCCGGATTCTCGGCCTCGATAAAAAGACGCGCTTTTATCAAGCTTCGACTTCGGAGCTCTACGGCCTGGTGCAGGAAGTGCCGCAACGGGAAACGACACCGTTCTATCCGCGTAGTCCCTACGCGGTGGCGAAGCTTTTCGCCTACTGGAGCACGGTCAACTATCGCGAGGCCTATGGTCTTTACGCGTGCAACGGCATTCTGTTCAATCACGAATCGCCCGTGCGTGGCGAAACCTTCGTCACGAGAAAGATCACGCGTGCGATCGCCCGTATCGCCGTGGGCCTGCAGGATATGTTGTACCTCGGCAATCTCTCGGCGTTGCGCGACTGGGGTCATGCACGCGACTATGTCGAGATGCAGTGGCTGATGCTGCAGCAGGAAAAGCCGGAAGATTTCGTGATCGCGACCGGCGTGCAATATAGCGTGCGGGAGTTCGTGCAGAACGCAGCGGCTGAGCTTGGGGTGACGATCCGCTTCGAGGGCAGCGGTGTGGATGAAGTTGGCATCGTCGAGAAGGTCACGGGCCGCGAGACGAAACTCTCGTGTGGCGATGTGATCGTGCGCGTCGACCCCACCTATTTCCGGCCCACCGAGGTGGAAACGCTGCTTGGCGATCCGGCCAAGGCGCACGAGAAGCTCGGCTGGAAGCCGACCACTTCGTTTGCCTCGCTCGTCAAGGAGATGGTGCGTGCCGACTTCCAGATCGCGCGCCGCGATGCGCTCGTGATGATGGCGGGCTTCACCGCGCTTGAACACCACGAATGACGATCATGGACAAGAGCGCACGTATCTATGTGGCGGGGCATCGTGGCATGGTCGGTTCCGCTTTGGTCCGCCGGCTTAGTGCCGGCGGGTACCGCAATATCCTGACCCGGAGCCGGGCAGAACTCGACCTGGCCGACCAGGCCAGCGTACGTCGTTTCTTCGAAGAGGCCAAGGTGGACGTGGTCTTGCTCGCGGCGGCCAAGGTCGGCGGCATCCTCGCCAATTCAACCATGCCGGCTTCGTTCCTCTACGAAAACCTGGCGATCGAAATGAACGTGATTCACGCCGCTAAGTTGTGCGAAGTGCCGCGCCTGGTCTTCTTCGGCTCGTCGTGCATCTACCCCAAGGCGTGTCCACAACCGATCAAGGAAGCGTACCTGCTGACTTCGGCGCTGGAACCGACCAATGAGGCGTATGCGATCGCAAAGATTGCGGGACTCAAGCTGTGCGAGGCCTACAACCGGCAGTACGGGACGAGGTTCGTGTCCTTGATGCCGACCAACCTCTACGGCCCGAACGACAACTACGATTTGAACAGCAGCCATGTATTGCCGGCGCTGCTCCGAAAAGCCCACGACGCGAAGTTGCGCGGCGATCGTACGTTGACGGTCTGGGGCACGGGCGCGCCACGCAGGGAGTTCCTGCACGTGGATGACCTGGCGGGCGCAACTGTCTTTGTGCTGGAAAACGATGTCACCGAGGAAGTCCTCAATGTCGGTGTCGGGGAGGATCTGTCGATCCGGGAACTTGCGCAAGTGGTGAGCCGGGTCGTGCAGTTCGATGGCGAGTTGGTTTTCGACGCGTCCAAGCCGGACGGCACGCCGCGCAAGCTGCTGGACGTGTCAAAACTGAAACAAATGGGATGGAGCGCATCGATCGGGCTGGAAAAAGGCATGGAGGCGACGTATGAGGATTTTGTTGCTCGCTACGGCTGCGTCGCGCCGCAAGCGTTGCACGCGTAAGCCCTTATGGGGCATAACGATGCGCTTAGGGAAGAGCGCGTCGTCACCGTAAATCGTAATTCGGTCGCCCCACGGCGGCCCAAATACAGGGGGACGATTTCAAATGACAGCCTCAGTCACGGTTTTTCACAATGTCGTGTGGTCGCGCCATAAGGGCGTGGTGTTCTCGGCGCTGCATAACATCTCCAGCGCGGGCACGATCAAATACTCGGTGATTCAGATCGCGGACACGGAGCATGACCGAATCGGCTTCTCCGACGTGGACTACTCGTTTCATCGGTATCCGATGAAAAAGATCTACGACGGATGCTACGAGGATGTACCCCAGTGGCGCATGATCATGCGCCTGACCTGGGAAGTACTGAAGGCGAAGTCGGATCTGGTGGTGTTGCCCGGTTATCACCGCGCGGAGTACTGGGCCATGATGCTGGCTTGCATCGTCACCGGCAAACGCCGCGCGGTGTTTTGCGATTCCACGGGGCGAGACCGGCCGCGCAAGTTGCTCACCTCGATTCCGAAGCGGGTCTTCTTCTCGCTGTGCGACGGCTATTTCGGTTTTGGCGAGCGCAGTCGCGACTATCTGATTTCACTCGGTGCGAAGGAGGAGCGGATCTTCATTCCGTGCCAGGCCGCCGCGTTGCCGGCGTCGTTCGTGCCGGAGCGCGCTTTGTCCAATCGCCTGCATTTTCGTGCCGGCAACGCGCCGGTGTTCCTGTATGTCGGCCGTCTGTCGCAGGAAAAAGGCATTGCAACGGTGCTCGACGCCTTTGCCGGGCTCAAGCGGCGCGTGCCTAACGCGAGCTTGCGCATCGTCGGCACCGGCGTCATGCATGACGAGCTGGTGGCGAAGGTCATCGAGCTCGGGCTTTCCGATTCCATCCATTTTCTCGGCAGCCTTCAGGATGAGCCGCTCTCCCGCGAGTATTTCAGCGCAACCTGCCTGGTGCTGCCCAGCAAGAGCGAACCCTGGGGGCTGGTGGTGAACGAAGCGCTCAGCCACGGCTGCCCGGCAGTGGTCAGCGAAAGTTGTGGCTGCGTCCCCGAATTGATTATCGATGGCATCAGCGGCTATTCGTTCAGTGCTGGCGATGTCGCGCATTTGCAGCGCACGATGCTCAAGGCGATGGAGGCGTTTGCCGATACCGCCAGTGTTGCGAAGCGCTGCATGGGCGTTATCCAGCGTTTCGATCCGCCATCGGCTGCGGCCAATATCGCGCGAGGATGCGCATTGATGTTGGGTGACTGATTGCTTGGCGAGTGATTGCGTGCGGTGGGCTTGATACCCGACAGTGGTTGGGGGAAAAATGAAAATTCTCATCTACGGACTGAACTACGCTCCCGAGCTGACAGGCACCGGCAAGTACACGGCAGAGATGGCGGAGTCGCTGGTTCGCAACGGGCACGAGGTTCGGGTCATTTGCGCGCCGCCGTATTATCCGGAATGGCAGATCGCACCGGGCTATTCGGCGGGGCGATATCGCCGTGAAGACGTGCGCGGCGTGCGTGTCTGGCGCGCACCGATATGGATTCCGAAACGACCTAGAGGTGCCGCCCGCATGCTGCATCTGCTTTCGTTCGCGTTGTCATCGTTACCGGTGTTGCTACGCCATGCTTGGTGGCGCCCGCATGTCGTCATGACGATAGCGCCTAGCCTGGCGAACGCGCCGGCGGCGTGGGCACTCGCGCGGCTCACGCGCGCGAAGTCGTGGTTGCATATCCAGGATTTCGAAGTCGATGCCGCGTTTGATTTGGGTCTGCTCAGAGGCCCGCGGGCGGAGGCCATTGCGCACTCGATTGAGCGGACCGTGCTGCGGCGCTTCGATGTGGTGTCGTCGATCTCCGATAGGATGATTCGACGCGCGTTCGACAAAGGCGTGGAGGGGGCCCGATTATTCAGCCTGCCCAACTGGGTTGATACGCAGCAGATTTTCCCGCTTGGGCGCCCCAGCGACTACCGGCGCTTGCTCGGGATCGACGAGTCCGCCACGGTCGTACTCTACTCGGGCAACATGGGTGTGAAGCAGGGGATCGAGATACTGGCGTGGGCCGCCGCGAAGCTCAGTAGCCACACCGACATCGTGTTCGTATTCTGCGGCAATGGAGCGAGCAAGGCGGATCTCGAGACGCGCTGCGCCACGTTGAAAAATTGCCGATTCCTCTCGCTGCAGCCGGTTGAACGACTGAACGAGCTGCTCAATCTCGCGGACATTCATGTTCTTCCGCAACGCAACGACGCGGCCGATCTCGTGATGCCTTCCAAGCTGACGGGCATGCTCGCGAGCGGTCGGGCGATTATCGCGATGGCGCGCGTGGGCACGGAATTGTCCAATGTGGTTTCGCCACGTGGGGTAGTTGTGCCGCCGGAAGACGTCAAAGCCTTGGTGGCGGCGATCAAGTCGCTTGCTGCCGACCCACCGCAGCGTGCGATGCTGGGGGCCGCCGCGCGGCGCTTTGCGCAGGGCAAGCTGTCGCCGGCTTCAGTGCTCGGGAGGTTGGAGGAGAAACTGGCGTACTTGCGCGACCTATTGGCGCGGGAGAAGCAAGCGCGCTCGCCGAGCGCCGGGATGCGCGTGCTTAAAACGAAAGCGCCGAAAACGCCGAACGCACCGAACGAGATGCCGGTTACGGCCGCCGAAATCAAGAAAATCGAGTAGTCACGCTATCGCACGGCGCTGCCCCTCACCACGGCGACTTATAGATCTGAGTCGCCGCGTCCTTTGCGGGGGCGCCGAACGATTGTCGGTAGAGATCCTTGGAGGCGCCTTCGGGGGTTGCCACGAGTTTTCCCGTTGCATCGCGCGTAAGCGCTTTGCGACGCATGGCGGTGCTGCCGGGTTGCACGAACGATCCTGGCGTGCGACCCGCCGCTCCTTGATCGTTCATCCTCGTCTCCGTGGGCGTGCGCGTTGGATCGGTTTGCGTATTCATCAGCGCATCCTCCTGCGCTCCAAACGAATTCAGTTGCGATTGATAGGGATCCTGATAGGCGCCCGGCCCACCGAGAAATCTATTTTGTCCGCCCGCATCCTGAGCGTCATTGCGCTGCGCGTTGGCTCCTGTGCCTGCTCCGGCGTTTGCTGTTCCAGCACCCTGATTGGCTGTTTGAGCCACCGATGACGAAGCGGCTAGGGCCAATAGCGTGAGCGCGATGAGGCGGGCAAAAGCTGTCGTCATGATGGGCTCCACGATCGGGATAACGGATCAATTGTTATCCCGATCGTCCGCGGATGTCCATACGCCAGCGCGCGTTTGTCCCGCTTATTTGGGGCTTATTTGGGGGCTGGATGGGGACGCGGTTGCGGGCTTGGTGGGATCCCGAATTTGGGGCACGTATTGAGGCGTTACGTACAGACCGCATGCCGGGGCACGTGAGACCGTATGAGTGCGCGTGAGGGCACGTTGCGCGATCGCGTTTGAGTTGCGAATTCGAGGCGTTTATTAGTGGCAGGTCTGGCGGCCCATTTTCCAGCAGCGTCCGTCCGCCAAAATACTTGCCGCGAGGGACATTCGGTGCGCTCGCGCACGCGCAGCACAGCGGCACTCAAACATAATTTATCGAAGTCCGGCGTACGCGGCCAGATGGAGTCGCGCGGTCGAGATAGGCTGCAAAAGTGTGGCGTAGGCGTCCTGGCCTGGCAAGCTCATCGAGCGGTTGTTGAGAGTCACGAAAATGGAAAGAGCACTCGAATCACATCGAACGAACGAAATCCCATCGGGCGAAGGTATGGCGCACGGCGCGGCACAGGGCGCAGACAGCGCTCCAAGACACGACGCGAAGTACGGTACGCCGCCTGGCACGGGAAGGGTCATCGATCTCGCCCAGGCGGGCAAGGGCAACTACGTCGCAAAGAAAGGCCTGGTCACAGAGCTCGCGTGGTTTTTTCTCGAAGCATGCGTCATCAATAACAAACTGATTCCGTCATCGGCGGTGCGCGTGGGATTGCTGCGGCTATTCGGTGCGCGGATCGGGGCACACTGTCGGCTCGTGCACCCGATCCGTGTCAAGGCGCCGTGGAATCTGGAAGTGGGCGACAACTGCTGGTTCGGCGTGGACGTGTGGATCTACAACCAGGCGCCAATCCGCATCGGGTCGAATGTCTGCATTTCGCAAGGTACGTTTCTGACTGCCGGCTCGCACGCGCTCGCGACCAACATGGATCTGCAGGTGGCGCCTATCGTCATCGAGGACGGCGTCTGGATCACGGCCAAGTGCGTGGTCCAGATGGGCGTGACCATCGGTCGTTCCGCGGTCGTAACCCCACTCTCGGTGGTGCACCGCTCGCTGGAAGCCGAAGGCGTGTATGGAGGCAACCCCGTGCGCTTCATCCGCAAACGCTTTGACGTCTGAGTGGTCTTGCACCGCGATGAAGGACGGGCTGTCATGTGTTTTTTACCCAACACTTACCTTCGATCCGCCCGCCAGACTTATGCCTTGGCGCGCTCACACAAGGTTTTTCAGGGCCTGTTGGCGCGGCACCCGCCGCTCACCCTCGCAATCGATCCGGCTTGGCCGTCCATGCCGTAATGTTGGCGGGTAATGCGGTGCCGCCCGTTCGAATATTAGATGCCGGCAGAACCCGACTGGCAGGGTTTCATAGTCACGAGGTAGCACCAACGCGGCATAAGGATAGGAGCACGGGGAATGTTCATTGACAGCCGAAGTGTCGAAGAAGGGACGGTCGTTGAGTCCACGGTTTGCATCATTGGCGGCGGCGTGGCTGGCATCACGCTCGCGCTGGAGATGCAAAAACAGCATATAGATACCTGCTTGCTCGAGAGCGGCGGACTAAAACCCGATGACGAAACGCGTGACTTATATCGCGGTGAGAACGTCGGCGTGCCTTACACGTTCGCCGACGGCAGCCGCAGCCGCTTTCTCGGCGGCAGCAGCAATTGTTGGGGCGGCTGGTGCCGTCCGTTCGATCCGTGGGATTTCGACAAACGCGATTGGGTGGCCCATAGCGGCTGGCCGTTCGGTTTCGAGGAGCTGGGACCGTATTACGCTCGTACGCACGCGCTGCTAAAGCTAGGCGAGAATAACTTCGATCCGGCGCATTGGGAGGCCGCAATCGGCCGGGGCGACGTGCGACGGTTCCCGCTACCCAGTGGCCAGATACGCGATACGATTTCGCAATTCAGTCCCCCGGTGCGGTTCGGCAAACTCTATCGCAAGGATCTCGAACAATCGGCCCATGTGCGCGTTTTTCTGCACGCCAACGCGCTCAATATCGACACCGACGAGGACGCCCGTTGCGTCACGCGTGTGCAGGTGGGAACCTTGAGCGGGCGCAGGTTCACGGTCGCGGCCAAGCTGTTTATCCTGGCCACCGGCGGGATTGAAAACGCCCGCATGCTGCTCGTATCGAACAAGGTCCAAGCTGCCGGCCTGGGTAACGGCAACGATCTGGTCGGGCGTTTTTTCATGGATCATCCGCGCCTCATGTCAGCCAGTATCCGATTCAAGAAGCCTTGGACGCGCAACAAGCTGTATGACATCAAATATCACTATCAGAACGCAGCCGTCGCCGCGAACGGCACGCACATCTCGTCGCAATTCGCATTGACGCACGATGTGCTCAAGCGAGAGCGCCTGCTGAATTCGCGCGTATGGTTCTATTCCGTGTTTTACGGCGAGGGCAGTGCGGGGGCGATGGCGCTCTTCCGATGCAAGCAGGCATTGTTGCGAAAAGACCAGCCTGGCTGGAAGTTGAGCGCGGATCTCGCCACCATGGTCGCCCATCCGGTCCACACGGTCAGCTTTGGGCTGGCGCGTTTTCTGCAGCCGCGCGCACTGATCACGGACGTGAAGATGCAAACGATAGTCGAGGCCGAGCCCAACCGCGATAGCCGCGTTACGCTCTCGTTGCAGAAGGACAGCCTGGGCCTGAACCGGGTCAAGGTGAACTGGCAGCTCACCGAGCTGGTCAAGCGCACGTTCGATCGCACCGTGACGCTGCTCAGCGAGGAACTGGTGCAAACCGGCGTGGCGGATGTCGTACCGGATCCCCTGCTGGAAGGGCAGCCATGGCCTGCGGCGCTGGAGGGAACTTGGCATCACATGGGTACGACGCGTATGCACGATTCGCAGAAGGAAGGTGTGGTCGATCGCAACTGCCGCGTGCACGGGATGGCAAATCTATACATTGCCGGAAGCTCAGTATTCCCAACCGTTGGCGCTAATTTCCCGACCACGACGATCGCTGCGCTGGCGCTGCGCTTGGGGGCACATATCGTGCAACGGCTGCAAACGGGTGCAACGCTGACCTCGATTAACTCGGGGCCAGTCGAGCATGCCGGCACCGAGCGCCAGCCTGCGGTTGAACCGGATGAAGCGACCTTTCCGTTTGTCGCCTCGGCGCTCGGTACGGCGCCCGATCTGGCGTTTCCGGTGCGCAAGAAGTGACCTGATCTAACGCTTGCCTGTTGGTAACACCGGCGCCGCCTGCAATCGATGTTCGGGCGGCGCTGTTTTTTTTGATGCTGTGGTGTGTTTGAACCTGTTGCTAGGGTTCGAGCCAATGAGCGTGTAGTTAAGCCGAGCGAGCGCCCGTGTCGCCGGTCGTGCCTCCAACCGGATTGCTCGCCGCGCCGCTCGTCGGGTTGCCGCCGGAGTCGCCCGCGGGATTGGCTATGGAATTGCCGGTATTCTTCGCGTGCGGCTGCAGCACGCGCAGCAGGTCACGAGACATCGCATCCACCGTGAAACGCCGCTTGAACGACTCGGCCGCCTGGGCGCGCATTGTTGCCCGCGAAGCCGGGTCGAGTTCCAGCCAGCGGCGCAGGTTTTGAGCCGTACCGTCCACGGTATCGGACGCCACCAAGCCGGCGCCGTCCGCCTGCACTTCACGCCAGATATTGATCTTGTCCGAGATCAGCACCGGCAAACCGCACCCCAACGCTTCGGCCACAGCAATGCCGAAATTCTCCTGATGCGAAGGCAACACGAATGCATCGCTCGCGTAAAAGGCACCCCATTTCATCTGCGCCTGTAACATGCCTGTCCAGGTAATACGCTCGGCTACGCCGAGTTCACGTGCGAGTGACTGCAAGGTAGCCATCCATTGCGCGCTATCGGGGCCCGCAATTACGAGGTGCGACGACGGATCGAGGGTCGCCACCTTGGCGTACGCTTCGATCAAAATGTCGCAGCCTTTCTTCTGATGAATGCGTCCAAGAAACAGCAGCAGGCGCTTGCCGGCCAGTTCGGGATACGCGGCTTGAAATGCCTGCCGCAGTTCATCGGCGTTCTCGGGCGGCGCACTCGTACCGAACGAAACGACCTCTTCCTGCGCGCGGTAGAGCCAGAAGGACTGCCGTGCGAGCAGCAACTCCTCTTGCGCGGTGAAAAGCACTTTGTGCGCATCGCGCAGGACCCGGTATTCGAACCATGGCCAATACAGCCATTTCTTCAGATGCTTGAGCGGATAGGTACGCTTGAACCAGGGGTCCAGCATGCCATGCGCAAATACGTAGTAAGGCACACCCAGCGCGCGCAAGGTCTTCCACGCCGCGTAGCCGTGGTATTGCCATAGTCCGTTGACGATTGCGGCATCGTATTCGCGCCCATGTTCGCGCAGCCAAGGAACGAGGCCGGGGCTGAATTTGTAATTACCGCGCCCCGGCCCCAGCGCGTGGACGTCCAGCGCAAGCGCCGACAGATAGGGCGCTGCGGGATCGTCCAGCGTGACCACTTCGACGTGGTGCCCCATGGCGATCAGGCTGGCACTGCTTTGCCGTACGCTTTCGGTAGGGCCGCCGGCGCGTAAATCGGCCGTCGCGAGCAAATGAAGAATCTTCATAAGAAGGCGCCTTTCAGGCAGATGGCAACATGTGGTCGTCGCCTTCAGCGCTGTGCGTGACATGACCCACCAGGCGCGGCGGGGGCCTAGGCGGCCCCAGCGCCGGCGCCGGCGTCAGCGACGGAGCAACGCTCACGGTGCGCCGCCGCGACCGCTTCACGGGTTGTCGTTTAATAGATAGCGACAGGCGCGAATACATGGACACCAGCAAGCCGAGCGCCACGCCGAATACCAGGCCTGAAAATCGCGGCCCGAGCGGGTTGCCGCCGATCGATGTCGCAAGCAACGCGGCCAGCAGCAAAATGGAGCGGCCCATGATCGGCAGATAAGGTGCGTCGGGTCGGATCCGCCGCCACGACCGGAACGCGGCGACGCCACAGTAAAGCGCGTACAACACGGCCGCGGGCAGCCCGATGCCGAAAATCAACCCACCCGCGAAGAACTGGTACACCCAGAAGTTATGCCCCGCCGCCCATTCCTTGATCGCAAAGAAATCCTTGCGGCTCAGTTGGCCCGCGAGATAGGGCAGATAGTCCGGAGAATAGTGGTAGAAGTGCCCGAAGCCCTTGCCGGCGAGCAACGATGTCGGAGACGACACCACTTGATCATACTGATCCTTCATTTCGGCGAGCCGCGTGATGGTCGTAGGGTCCCGCCCGGAGGTCGTTTCCTTCGATGCAAAGAGGCGCTGCGTCCAATGCTCCGCCACTTCGGGGAAGATGGCGGCCGCACTCACCGCTACGCCGCCAAGCAGAGCGATGAGCACTACGCTGCGCAGCACCGCCCGCAGTAGGTGGCGCGCCGAGTAGCCGCTCATCCACACGGCCAGCACGAACAGCAGTAGCGTCCCGACGATCAGGCTGCGCGTCACGCTGAGCAATTCGATGACGACGGTGCATAGAAACAGCATCATCGTGAATTTGGTCACACGCCTGGCGACCACCATTTCGTGCAGCAGGACGCCTTGCAAGCCGAGCAGGGTGACCGACACGATCCGAAAGCGGACGGTATCGAGGTCGGTGCTGATGGCCATGCCATAGACAAAGCTGAACATCATCGACATCACCATGGCCCAGAACATCGCTTTCTCAAAGTGCTTCAGACGTTCTTTGCGCCACGGGTGGCATGCCACGAGATAGCCCAGCAGGAATAACACGAAGGGCAGCAAGACGCGAAGGTAGTTGCCGAAGTCGTTACCTTGCAGCAATTGCGTAATGAAGCTGCCGAGCACGGTGAGCAGCAAGGCCGCCGTGACGATGGCACGCAATGCCGACGGTCGTCCGAAGCGCGGTGCGATCAGCACAAGTATCAGTCCGGCCGCGATGGTCAGCGCTGCCAGCAGGAATTGCGCCGCGTGGCCCGAGGTTGCTTCGGCGCTTTTATAATCGAGCGCGAGGGGACACAGGAAAAGCCAGATCCAGAGTGTCGTATATTTATTACGCATGACAGTCTCTTTTCGTCTTCACATGTTGCGTACGTCTTGTTGAACGTCTTGCCGCACATGTAAAGCCGGATAGTCGATGATCGGTTTAAGAGGGCACCCGCGGTGCGATGTCGCGCAAGCCGGGCTCCGATGATGATGCGGGTTGGGCAAACCAGGCCTTCACGCGTTTTCGCATCGGCTCTTCGAAGTATTGGAAGATCACCACGCTGCAGCAGATCGTGAAGATCAGCGCGATCCAGCCGTTCGAGGCGCGAAAGCCGACGATGAAAGCCAGATGCGCCATCGGCACGTGTATCAGATAGAAGCCGTAGCTGGCCTCTCCAAGCCGGACCAGCCAGCGCGAATTCAGCAAGCCGATGACCGGGTGCTCGAGGAGTGCCAGCCCCAGGATCAGCGCGTCGAAAACCGGAGACTCCAGGAAGTAGGCCGGTTTGAGCGGTTGCGTGTAGCCCAGCAGGGCTATCGCGACTAGCGATGCACCCACCAGCAGCATTCCTATGCCATGGGTTTTTTGGCCCCTTTTCTTGGCCCCTGAGCGCAGCGTGAGGAAGGCAATCGCGGTACAGGCACCCAGTACGAATTCGAACAGGTGTGTGATCGGAAACTGCGCAATGATGAAGCCACTGCGCCCAGCCGGGAATACGCGCGCCACGACCAGTATCCATGCGCCCTGCAGGATCCAGAGCGCCACACAGCTCATCACAAGCGTGCGCACGCGACATGGTGCGATCGTGCGCAGCAGCAGCGGGAACAGCGCGTAGAAGAACGCCTCGCACGAAAGGCTCCAGGTCGGGCCGTTCCACGGCTGATTGAGCGCGGCAAACGGCAGCCATGCGGTGAGGAGCAACAGCTGACACAGCAAGCTGACGGCGAGTGCGGCGTAGGCCCCTTTGCTCAGCGCATACCATCCGTGCATGAGAACGCCGTTATCGGCGTACAGCAGATACACGGTGACGAACGTTGCCAGCACGATCGACAACAGCAGCACCGGATAGATTCTTGCGACGCGCGCAACGTAGAAGCGTCGCACGCCACGGGTCTCGATCGTGTCTCGGTACGTGATCGTGAGGATAAAGCCGGATAGCACAAAGAATAGAGACACTGCGCGGCGGCCGCCGTCGACCCACTGAATCCAGTGTGCGGGCGTGCCGAGCAATCCCAATCCGGTGAAGTGACAGAGTGCCACCGTCAGCGCGGCGAAGAATCGGATGCTGGTCAGTGCAGGTAGTGCTGCACCGGGTTGCTGTGTCGTCGCGCCCATATCCCCACGCCCCCTTTGCCCCGTTGGCCAAAATATAACAGCGTTAAAAATGGCCGGAACGCGTGCGGCTGCAAACAGCTAGCCATCGTCGTAAAAGCACTGATCCCTGTGCACTTCGCGGGGCGCTGTCCGCTTTGTATCGTGTCCGCTGCTGCGCACGCTTGGGCCGCGCTCGCCCTGATTTCAGCCCGCATGTCGGTCCGCATTTAGGCCCGCTGTGCGTCTGCGGTCTCAGAGCACTCTCGCGCATATTCGTATTTGGCCTGTGCAATGGGTTATCGGCATGCAGATTTCGCGGTTTGGCCGTACACGCCGTGATGTTGGCGGATGGATGCGCCGTTGTCGGTTGAAGATTTCAGTTCGGGCGCGCAATTCACCGCAGGCAGCAACCAGGGGAGGGCGGCATGAGCATAGTCGGAGCAACCCGCTCGCAGATGCCCAATCGCTCGATCGAGCTCGACTTCATCAGAGGGATCGCCATCATTGCGGTGATGGGTTTCCATTTCCACACCGTGCAAACCGGCAGCGCTATCGTCGGCGCGATCGAATATCCGTTGAAGAACTTCGGGCGCGAGGGTGTAAACCTGTTCTTCACGCTAAGCGGTTTTCTGGTTGGCGGCTTGCTGTTGCGCCAGTACGCGGAGTCCGGCCGAGTCGATGCACGGCGCTTCATCATTCGCCGCATCTTCAAGATTTGGCCGGCCTATTACGTGCTGATACTGTTCCATGTATTCGCCGGCCGTCATCCGACCAGCACGTTCTTGATCCAGAATCTGACGCATCTGCAGAACTATCTGGGCTCGTCGATCACGCAAACTTGGAGCCTCGCGGTGGAGGAACATTTTTATCTGTTCCTGCCGGCGCTGCTGCTGATCTTTTCGCGTCTGCACTTGCGGGCGAATGTCATTATCGCCAGCTTGCTTGCGATTTGTGGCGTGGTTCTGGTGGCGCGCTGCATCGTGGTTTGGAACGGCGACGTCCATGCAGCGTTTTTCTACACGCAGTACCGCATCGACAGTTTGTTGTTCGGCGTCATACTCGCGGCGATCTATTGGATGAAGCCCGGCATCTATCGTAATTTTGCCCGACGCAAAGGCTTGCTGATCGCCATGGTCGCCGGGTTGATTGCGTGGCTGGCACTCTGCACGAAGCATGTGGCCCTCGACGAGAGCATCGGCTACACGATCCAGACCCTCGGCTTCGTGGCGCTGCTGGTGCTTACCTTGGAATACTCCGCGCCTATCCACCGAGCTATCGTCTTTCGCGTGATTGCCTGGATCGGTGTCTATTCCTACGGTATCTACTTGTGGCACTCGCTGGCCCTTGGGCCCGCGGATATCCTGATCGCGAAGGCGACGGCGCTGGGCTTGCCCGCGATCATGGTATGGGTGCTCGTCATGAGCGCGCAGTTCTGCATAGCGATTACGCTGGGCTACGTCACCACTCGCGCGATCGAGTTCCCCATGCTGCGCATCCGCGACACGTTGTTCCCCTCCAAGCGCCGGGCCGCACCCGTCGATGTGCCGGCCGTCGGCGGACAGCCTTCCTGAGTGAGTGGGTGGTGTGTCTTGCCGTGCTGCGCCGGTGCTGATGGATAGCTCGCGTAGCGCTTATGATCTTCATGCAGCGCTCATGATCTTCACCGCATGCTCTTCACGCCGCGGGATGGGGGCGCAGGCCGCGGGCGCTCGGGTCGACCGGCCATGGGCCTAGGCCCGCTTGCTGCAGGGTCAGTTTGAACTGAGTCAATGTGTTCCTCGCGAGCAGGTGATCTTGCGCGTCTGCGGCGGTGTGTGTCGTCTGCGGCGCATCGAGCAGGATTCGATCCAGCGCACGATTGATGGTGGGGCTGGAAAGATCGTCGATTACGGTGCCGAGTTCGGCGTTCTTGCAGAACCATCCGATCAAACCGTCGGCGGTCGCGATCACGGGTTTTGCAAATCGATAGGCTTGCACGAGCACGCCGCTCATTCCGTAGTGACCCTTGTAGCCGAGCCAGACAGCATCGCAGGCAGAGAATAGATCGAGTTCGACTTCGCTCGAAATGAATTGGTCCAAGATGACGGGAGCCGGCGACAGACGCGTGGCGGCGTGCTGAAGGAAGTCGCGGGTATCGCCATCCTGGTTCCCGGCAACCACGAGCGTTGGCGCGTCGCGGCGCTCTGCACAGGCTTCGACCAATTCGTGTATGCCCTTTCTGTGGTTGATCAGGCCGTACACGAGCAGATGTTTTCCGGCCCCAAGACCGAGGCGCTTTTTAGCCAAAACCGGATCGGTCGCTTTCACGTCCGGGAAGGGGTCGGCAAGGTATTCGATCATGGCGCCTTCGCTTTCTCGCCCTCGCGCTTGTTCTGGCGCTTGTTCTCGCGCGTGTTCCTCCGCTTTTTCCTGTTTCTGGAGAAGCGCATACCATTGCAGTAAGGTTGGATCGATCGTGAGCAGGGTTTTCATCCCGGTCGATTTCACGGCTCGCTTGAACA
>NZ_LMUX01000016.1:72054-142601 GCF_009765705.1 Burkholderia sp. L27(2015)
TGTTGCCAAACGGCGAACCGAGAAAGGGCAGCGCGTACAAGAAATAGTCGACGTAAGGCACGACGATGAGAGCGACGCGGCGGCCATGGGTCGCCACCGCGAGGGCATCCTGGAATTCGCGGTGATAGCGGACATAGGTCGAAGAGCCGAGACTTAAACGGCTCGCACGCGCCGGAACCTCGACGAAGTCGATCTGCAGCTGCGGATTGTTTTCGGCGACGATGCGCCGGGCCAGCTCATGTTGCGCGTTGCATCGCTCGGTCACGATCAAGCAACGATAGCCAGCCTCCATATAAGCCTCGGCGGCCCATTGAGCGTACCGCCAACGATGTCCTGAGAGATCCGGTTCGATAATCAGCACATAGTCGTCGTTTGTCATGGTGGCTATCAAAGAAGAAAAGTGGCCCATTTGGACCGGGGCTCATCGCTGAGCCAATCCGATTCGTCCACCTTAGCACTGCACAAATTCACCTAAACGCCAATATCGACCGACATTCGGCGAAAAACGACAGTAGCCCCTGTGGTTGCAGGCCGATATCGACTACCGAATGGCGCTCGTTGCTTGACCGGGCGCGTTACCTTTGCAGCGGTGATCAGCAAAAGAACAACGGGTATGGGTGCCGGGTATGGGTCCCGGGTATGGGTCCCGGGTATGGGTCCGTTTGGAATTAGGATTCGTGCGCAGGATCCACATGGGGTATTCGCGTGCCGCACTTATGCGTCGCATGTGCGTGGGCGCTCGGTCGGGCTATTTCTACAGCGACGTCGATACGCTGCGGGGGAACATCAGTGAGATCGGTCCGCTTGCCTTTTTTTTCGGTACGTCTCAATTTCGGCGCCAGCGCCGCGTTCTGGGTGCTGCTGCAACAAGTGACGGTGCGCGGCTTGGTGGCTGTGAAGTTCTTGGCCATCGGACGGATTCTCGGGCCTACGGCGATCGGTAGCGTCAGCGTCGCGCTGCTCGCAGTCGCCGTTGCCGAGTCGCTCAGCGATACCGGGCTTGCCCAGGCGGTGATTCAGGGGCGCGAGTCGCCCACGCGCACGGAGCTCGGCGCCGTGTGGACGACGCTCGCCGCGCGAGGCTTGCTCGTCGCCATACTGCTGATTGCCGTCGCGCCGCTGATGGATAGTCAGTTCCATCTCGGCGGCTCGCTCGCGCTGCTACAGCTCGCCGCCATCCTGCCCTTGATCCGCGGCGTCGCGTCCCCCGCCTATTACGTCGTGGCGCGCGAGCGCGGTTTCCAGCGCATTGCCGGCGTTGAAACACTGACCGCCTTCACCGATTGCAGCATCGGTTTGATCTGCGCGTTCGCCGGCGCCGGCGCCTATTCCATCTTGATCGGCATGGTGGCCGGCGAACTTCTGAAAAGCACGCTGACGTGGGCGACGATGACGCCGCGTCCGCCGATCCGCTTCGCCTGGGCGGGAATCGGGCACTACATCGGTTTCAGTCGCTGGATCTGGGCGAGCAGCGTGGTCAATTTGCTGCTCAACCAGTTCGACAAGGTGATCGTGGCCAAACTGCTGGGGCCTGCACCATTGGGCGCCTATCAAATGTCATCCAAGCTGGCCCAGATGTTGCTCGCCGACGCGGCTATCGCGTTTTCGCAATATCTGTTTCCCACCTTCTCCGCGCATCATCGCAAGGATCCCAAGGAGGCCGCACGGCTGTTTCGCATTTATCTCGCGGTCATCGCGGCGGGACTGGCGTTCCTTGTGATCGTGCTGCGCATGCTGGCGCAGCCGCTCTTCCTGCTGGTGCTGGGGCCCGCGTGGATGCCCGCCGTGCCCTTGTTCAGGATATTCGTGATCAGCATGGCGATCGGTGCGCTCATCGCCGTGCTGGTGTCGTATCTGCGCGCAGTCGGCTTGCCCAAGGTGACGACACAGGCGTCAGTGATCCAGGCGATCGTGCTGTTGGCGTGCGTGCCGCCGGCCATCCATTACTGGGGCGTGATCGGCATCGCGTGGGCGACGACGGTGGGGTTGGCCGCATCGTCGAGCTGGATGTTGTATCGAATCGCCAGGGAGGCGTGATGCGTATCCTTCATCTCGTACTTGCACCGCGGCTCTCGGGCGCCGAAGTGCTGGCCAAGGACTTGGCGATACACCAGCAACGCAGCGGCGAGAGGGTCGGCATTGCGTCGCTGATGCCGCAGCACGACGATTTTGCGTCGCTGCGGGCGGAGCTCGAGGCCAACGCGGTAGCGTGTCTTTTTCCGACGAAGGTGCATGGGCCGCCCGGAAAATTGTGGCATCTCGATCGTATGGTGCGGCGCTTTCGGCCCGACGTTATCTTCGCTCATGCGACGATCCCGGCGTTCTATGCGAGGGCGTTGCCGATAGCCGCGCCCGTCGTGTATGTCATGCATTCGGCAGCCAACGACTTCGAGCGCGGCCTGTTGCGGCGCGTCGAGCGCATGCTCTCGCGGCGCGCGCGCGCGGTGATCGCGGTGTCGCCGGCCAACGTCGACGACTACGTCGGCGCAATCGGCCATCATCCCTTGATGATGGTGATACCCAACGGCGTGGATATGGCGCGCTTCGGCGATGCTGCGCACGTCGGGCGTGGACCGCGGCAAACTCAGCCAACGATCGTGCAGATCGGCCGCTACACCACGGTGAAGAACCAAATGCAGACGGTGCATGCGTTCCAGGACGTGGCGAAGAGGGTTCCTGCTGCGCGCTTGCTTCTGTACGGGGTGGTCGAGGATGCAGCGTATTACCAAGCCGTGAACGAACGCGTGAACACGCTGGGTTTGGCCGACCGCGTCGTGGTGGGCGGGCCGCGCTCGGATGTATCGAGCCTGTTGTTCGACGCCAACGTCTATGCGATGCCGTCGAGATCCGAAGGGCACAGCATCGCGTTTCTCGAGGCGCTGGCGTCAGGCATCCCGGTGGTGGCCAGTGCGATTCGGCCGTTCGCGTTCGCCGCCGATTTCGCCAGCGTTCAACTTATCGATACCGACGATACGCAGGCCTACGCGCAAGCGCTGGTTGTCGCGCTCTCGCAGAGCCGCGCGCAACGGCCGTTGGCTGGCCTCACGCTCAAGGATACGGCCGATCGCTATCTGGCAGTGGCGCAGCGCGTGATACAGGCGAGTGCGGCATGAGTGTGCAATGAGTGTGCGAAATATAGCCACGCAGCATGAACGTGCGGTGCTTGGGCGTTCAGTTGAGGTATGCAATGACGCAATGCTTATTTGCCGGAAAATAGCCAGGGTGTGCAGTGAAGATCGTTGATCAAGGCACTGTCCCCAAGCGTCGAAATACAGTACTTCGCCGCCGTGTCGATGCGCTGCTTTGTTCGAGGGAATACCATCAACCCATAAACGCGTTTGACCTGGCGCGGACCGCTCGCGAACTGGGCATAAGGTGATGTATGCAACTGCGCTCGATGTAATGGTTCCGGCCTTTCATAGATGTTCTCGTTGCCATGAATGAAAGCGAACGCGACTTTCAAGATCTCGGTGTGACCGTCTTTGCAGGAGTCGTACCGAATAGCGCGCTTCAGAACATCAACGCGATAATCGACGCCACGCGGCATCAATGGCAGCCTGCGGACGGCAGGCGTGAATCCAAGCTTGCATTGCTGTTTGTCGAGTTGTTGCGCAAGTCGGATGCGTTCCGTGCGACCGAGGCCAAAGCATGCGAGGCGTCGCAGCGCTGGGCGACACAGAAATTCGGTCGCGCACTCGCGCTCAACCGGCTTTATGTCTTGCGTTGTGTTAATCGCGACACCTCATCGCAAAGCCACTTACGCCATTTCGACTCACACGTGCTGACGTTGTTGATTCCGTTGCGCTTGGCACACAGCGGCGAGCAGAACGGCGATCTGATTATGTACAAGAAGCAGCGGGACTCGATTTCGCTGGTACGCAACGTTCTCACCAAAGCGTCGCTGGTCCTGCAGCAACACTTGCCGTTCCGTGCGCGGCGCGCGCGGGTTCGGCGCGACATGCTGAGTAAGCGTTGTGTGCGCGTCGCGTGCGAACCGGGCAATGTGTATAGCTTCAACGGCTTTATCACGATGCACGCCAATCTCGCCGTCGACGCGGGGGAACGGCGCAGCCTCATCATTCATTATTACGATCCCGGTCTGACGGCTGGGTTTCGCAGTGCGACGCGTGCGTTGCGTTCGCTCAACGACCGGCTCAGGTACAAGACCCATACGAGACGGAACCGGTCTCCCTAGAGCATCGACGCTATCCGCGATATAGCGCGGTGCTCGGGTTTATGCGCGCTCATCCGCGTGCTCATCTGCGCGTTCACCCGCAACTTCACCTGCGCGCGCACCTGCTCTAACACTCAGTGCAGTCGCTTGCGCATGGGCCACCACCCAATCCATGACGGCGAGCAAGATGGCGGACACCACAAACGCCAAGTGGATGCCGACACTCCAACTGAGATCCCTGCTGGCGACCTGCCCGACGTGCATCAAACTCTTGAGCAGTTCTATGGCCGAAATGGCGACAATGGACGCCATCAGTTTGAGCTTGAGATCGCCGAATCCCACATGGCCGATCCATGCCGGCTTATCCTTGTGTCCCTCGAAATCCAGCGCGGACACGAAATTCTGATATCCGCCAAACATGATCATCAACACCAGGTTGGCCATCAAGGACAAGTCGACCAAGGACAAGATGTTGCTGATGGTGTCGCTGAGGTCGGTCGATACCGCTGTGAGCACCATCTCCCATAACTTCTGAGCGAATTTGAATAAGAGCAGCAGCAAGCCGCACACCAAACCCAGGTAAATGGGGGCGAGTATCCAGCGGCTGGAAAAGATCGTCGTTTCGATAATCCGCTCTATCGCGTGACTAGGCTGGGCTTGAGCGCGTGGCGACGCAGGATCTTGGTTGGGTGCAACCATATTTTTGAGATGTCCATCAAGGCGCTCCGAGGAGCTGGAGCAACCGATATTACCGTGAGCGGGCTAGTCAATCCACTGTGTCGATCGGCTGGCCGGGCGCTGCATCAATTCAACCGTGTCAATTTAACCGTGTCACTTGAAAAATATCCCGCGGGTCAGGAACGTGTAATCGGCTTCGGCGGCCATCAGGCCCACCAGCACCAGCAGGCACAGTGGCGGCAGCAAAATGGCGTACACCAGCGCCAGCCGCTCCCACTTCATGTGCATGAAGACCCCGACAATCAAGCCGGCCTTCATGAGCATCAGCGCGACGATGAGACCCCAGCGCAGATATCCCTCGATGCGGAAATAGTCGACCAGGTAGGACAAAGTGCTGAGGAAAAATAATAGCCCCCAGATTTGCAGATAGATGCGGATCGGATGCTGTTGCCCGACGGTAGTACTCATGGCTGGCCTCACCAGAGATAGAACAACGCGAAGATGAATACCCAGACCAGATCGACGAAGTGCCAGTACAAGCCGGCGATCTCTACGATCTGATAGTTACCGCTGTGTTCATAATGGCCACGCAGCACTTTGCTGGCGACGGTCAGCAGATAGATCACGCCGACCGTCACGTGCGCGCCGTGGAACCCCGTGATCATGAAGAAACACGAGCCGAATTGTGCCGCGCCCAGGGGATTGCCCCATGGGCGTATGCCTTCGTGCACGATCAGCTTGGTCCATTCGAGGGCCTGCATGCCGACGAACGATGCACCCAGGATGGCGGTGGCCAACATCAGCAGGGCGGTGCGCTTGCGATCGCGCCGATAGGCGAAGTTGACGGCCATGGCCATCGTGCCGCTGCTGGTGATGAGGATGAACGTCATGATGGCGATCAGCAGCAGCGGCACGTCCACGCCGGCTATGGTGAGGCCGAACACCTTGCTCGGATCGGGCCATGGCACGGTAGTGGAGATCCTGACCGTCATATAGCTGGTCAGGAAACAGCTGAAAATGAAGGTGTCGCTGAGCAGGAAAATCCACATCATCGCCTTGCCCCAGGACACCTTGAAGGCCTCCTGGTCCGACGACCAGTCCTTGACGATACCGTGCCAGCCGCTGGGCAATCCGAGCTCTTTGGAATGTTGCGGTGCGGACTCTGCCATGAACGTCTCCTCTTTCAGCTTATCCTTCAACTCGTCTTTCGACTCATTTTCTAACTCACGTTTTTAGCTCGCTTTTTAACTCACGCCGCACAAATTTCTGGCGATTTCAGGCGTGATCCACATCAACGCGCTAAACAACACCAGCCAGACCGCCAATAGAAAATGCCAGTACCGTGCGCACAGCGTCACGCACAGGCGTGAGCGCAGCGCACCGGGGTAGCGCCGCACCAATGTGACGCCCCATGTCAGCGCCACCAGGCCGCCGATCACATGCACGCCGTGCAAGCCCGTGAGCAGATAAAAGAAACTGTTGGCGGGGTTGGCCGCGATCGTGTGATTCAGCGCGTTCAGACGTTCCCACGCCCATAGTTGGCCCGCGAGGAACGCCAGCCCGCATAGACCACTGGCCAGCAGGCTGGCATTGAGTCCGTCCGGGCGAGGGCGGCGCGCAGTGGTCGCGGCGTGCTGTAGCGCGATGCTGCCCAGTATCAGTACGCCGGTATTCATCCACAATTGCCACGGAACCGCCAGAGGCCGCCAGTCGCCATCGCTCATGCGGATCACGTAAGCGAACAGCAGCAAAGTGAACAAGACCGACAGCACAGCAGTGAGTACCCACAAGCCGGTCTTGGCCGCTAGCTCAGTGGTGCTGCGGTACCCGGACGGGCCGCCTCCGGTCTCACCGGCTGCCCGCTGCAGGGGAGCGCTTTTCATTTTTGCGTCCCCTTGACGGATTGCCGCATATCCCCGGGTTCGCCAGGTTCGTCGTACGTGGCATCGGGCGGCGCATTCTGCGGCACGAAATCCTCGGCCGCACCGGGCACGCTGTAGGTATAGGCCCCGCGATACACGATCGGCAGCGTCGCGCCCCAGTTACCGTGAACCGGCGGCGTGTTCGGGGTCTGCCACTCCAGCGAGGCCGCTCGCCACGGATTGGCACCCGCGCGCGCGCCCTTGAACAGGCTCCAGCCAAGATTGAACAGGAACACCAGTTGCGCCAGGCCAACCAGGATCGCGACCACGGTGATGGCGGCATTCAGCGTTTGTGCCGAGGCTGGAATGAATTGATAGTTATCGTAGGCGTAATATCGGCGGGGCATGCCAAGCACGCCGAGATAATGCATGGGGAAATAAATCGCATAGGTGCCCAGGAAGGTGACCCAGAAATGGAATTTCCCCATGCCGTCGTTGAGCATTCGGCCGGTGATCTTGGGATACCAGTGATAAAGCCCGCCGAACACCACGAGTATCGGCGACACGCCCATCACCATATGGAAATGGGCCACCACGAAATAGGTGTTCGACAGCGGAATATCCACGCTGACATTGCCGAGAAACAATCCCGTCAGGCCGCCGATCACGAAGGTGCTGATAAAGCCGATCGCAAACAGCATCGGCACCGTGAGATGAAGGTCGCCGCGCCACAGCGTCAGCATCCAGTTGTACACCTTGATGGCGGTCGGCACGGCGATGATGAGCGTGGTGGTAGCGAAGAAGAAGCCGAAATACGGATTCATGCCGGCGACGTACATATGGTGCGCCCACACCACCAGGCTCAGCCCGCCGATGGCCACGATCGCCCAGACCATGTTGCGATAGCCGAAAATGCTCTTCCTTGCATGCACGCTGATCAGGTCCGACACGATGCCGAACGCCGGCAGCGCGACGATGTAGACCTCGGGATGACCGAAGAACCAGAACAGGTGCTGGAAGAGCAGCGGACTGCCGCCGTTATGCTGGAGCTGCGCGCCCATCGATACGACGGAAGGCATGAAGAAGCTGGTTTGCAGCAGTCTGTCGAGCAGCATCATGATCGCGCTGACCAGCAGTGCCGGGAAGGCCAGCAATGCCAGGATCGTGGCCACGAAAATGCCCCACACGGCCAGCGGCATGCGCATCAGCGTCATGCCTTCGGTACGCGCCTGCAACACGGTCGTGACGTAATTCAGGCCGCCCATGGTGGTCGCCACGATGAAAATCGCCAGCGACACCAGCATCAGCACGATGCCCCATTCCACGCCCGGCGTACCCGGCAGAATCGCCTGTGGCGGGTAGAGTGTCCAACCGGCTCCGGTAGGGCCGCCCGGCACGAAGAAACTCGCGATCAGCACCCACACCGCAAGTTGATAAACCCAATAGCTCATCATATTCAGGTACGGAAATACCATGTCCCGTGCGCCTATCATCAGCGGAATCAGGTAATTGCCGAAGCCGCCCAGGAATAGTGCGGTGAGCAGATAGATCACCATGATCATGCCGTGCATGGTGACGAACTGGTAATAGTGGTTGGCGTCGATAAACGCGAAGCGGCCCGGGAAACCCAGTTGCAGGCGCATCAAGTTCGAGAGCACTACCCCGATCACGCCGACCGCGATAGCCGTCAGTGAGTACTGGATCGCAATGACCTTGTGATCCTGGCACCACACGTATTTGGTCAAGAAACTCCGAGGTTCGTGTAGCGGCGACAGGTTCGCGTACATGGTCACACTCCTGATTTCTGCGTGGCTGTGCCGCTCTGGCCGGCACCCGTGCCTGCATTGGCTTTGATATAGGCGATCAGCTCCGCCACTTCTTGATCGGTCAGTTCGATTTTCGGCATGATGGGCGCGTAGCCTTTGACGACCCGTGCAGCAGGGTCGTGGATGAAGGCTTTCAGATAGGCTTCGTCGACCAGCGCGGTCGACCCGTCGGCCATGGTTTCGGTCTTGCCGTACAAGCCCTTCCAGGTCGGGCCGACGCCTGCATTGCCGTCCACCGAATGGCACGCGATACAGCCTTTGGCCTGCGCGAGGAGCTTGCCTTGCGTAGCGAGTTCGTCGCCGCCTGCACCGTTCTTGGCCATCGTTTGCGCGAACGTCGGCTGGGTCTTCAGCCAACTGGCGAATGAGGCGTCATCCTCCACCACGACGTAACCACGCATATTGGAATGACCGATGCCGCATAACTGTGCACAAACCACTTCATAGCGGCCGAGCTTGGTCGGCGTAAACCAGAAAGTGGTCACCATGCCCGGCACCATATTCATGCGTGCACGAAACGGCGGCACGAAAAAGTCGTGCAACACGTCTCGCGAACGCAGCAGCATTTTGACTGGCCGGTTTATCGGCAGGTGCAATTCATTATTGTCTATCAGGATGTTGCCCTGGCCGTTGGGGTCGGCCGGATCGATGCCAAACGGATTGTCCGAGGTGATGAAGCGCGTGTCGGTTTGTCCCAGCTTCTTGTCTTGCCCGGGGAAGCGATACCGCCATTGCCATTGTTGACCGAGTACTTCGACCACCATCGCGTCGCGCGGCGTCTTGAGATACTCCGCATAGACGAATAAGCCTGGTGCCAGCAGCAGCACGATCGCCAGCGTCGTGCCCAGTAGCAGCCACCGTTCCAGTTTTCGATTGTCCGGCTCGTAGGCCGCACGCCGCCCTTTTCGGTGGCGGTAGCGGATCAGCACATACACGAGGAACAGGTTGATGCCGACAAAGAAAATACCGGTGACCACCAGTGTGATGGTCAGCGTGTCATCCATCTGCCGCCAGTTGGACGCCAGCGGTGTCAACCACCACGGGCTCAGGAACTGAAAAAGCACGGCGACGACGGTAATGAGAAACAGTGCAATGGCTAACGCCATGATTGCCCCGCGTCTTTCTTATATGACCGATGTGCCCTGGACTGGGCCTGTATTCGCCTCGTGGGCACTTGCGCAGAGCATGGGCATGACTCGCGCACCAGTTTTATACAGACTAGTCTTTCGCTCAACGCTGCGCAAGCGGGGGCACTCCCCATATGACGTGGGAATGGTCTGCATACCTTTATATTTTGCGGTGCAGCATAGGGCTGGCGTTCGAAATCGGCCGGTACCGCTGTGGCGGCGGTACGGAACCATGTAGGACAAGTGGGACCAAGGTCCAATATCGCCTTGAGCGTATCGTGAATATCCTTGCTGAAAACTAGCGAAGCATTCGAAGCGTCCCCTATCCGAGCACGCTTCGAGGAGCGCTCAGAACCGTTACCGTCAGGGCGGGTCCTGGCATATCGATAGCAGATCTGAAGGTGGGGCCTGCCGGCCCGAAGGTGGGGTATGACCCGCTTCCCGCTGAGCTGAGGCATGGTCATGCATGCACGTATCGGAAGTCACCCGCGTACCCGATCCACGATTGCTGTGCGTTACGGGGAAGCTCATGACCAACCCATCCTCCGGCCCTGCATCTGGGCCGCTCGACCGTGTCTCAGCATGGGATCTGATCAGACCGTACTGGGTCTCTGAGGAACGCAGGATCGCGTGGGGGCTGCTGATCGCGATCATCGTAATGGACCTGTTGCTGGTAGGCATCAACGCCCGGTTGAACACATGGAACCGCGATTTCTACGACGCACTGGAAAGCCGGAACGTGCACGAGTTCCCGCAGCTGATGTTGATGTTTGCCGGGCTTGCGTTCGCGTCCATCGTGATCTCTGTCTACAAGCGCTATCTGCGGCAGATGCTTGGCTTCCGATGGCGCCAGTGGCTAACCACGCGCTACCTGCGAGAGTGGTTGGGCGACGCCACCTTCTACCGCATCGAGCGCGACCGCCTCGTCGACAACCCTGACCAGCGCATCGCTGTCGACCTCGATTTGCTCGCCACTACCACGCTTGCTCTCACGCTCGACCTGCTTTCGACGGTCGAGACGCTCGTCTGGTTCTCCATCGTCCTATGGAGCACGGCGGGCGCGCTGGTCGTCATGGTGGGAGGCACGCCCGTCCAGATTCAGGGCTACATGCTTTGGGCAGCGATTGCCTATGCGCTTGTCGGCTCGTTCCTGACAAATAAGGTCGGTCACCCGCTTGTGTCGATCAACTACCAGTTGCAACGCGTCGAGGCGGATTTCCGGTTCGGCCTGATCCGCCTGCGCGAAAACGCAGAGCAGATTGCGTTTTATGTCGGCATGCGGACCGAGGGATCGAATGCCGAGGGGCGGTTCGGCCGGATTCGTGAAAACTGGTGGCGCCTCATGAGATACACGAAGCGCTACAGTTTCGTGGTCAACTTCTACAGTCAGATCGCCGAGATCTTTCCGATCGTCGTTGCATCGCCCCGCTATTTCGCCGGCGAATTGAGTTTCGGCACTCTGATGCAGATCGCTGACGCATTCGGTTCGGTTAGCGAATCGCTATCGTGGTTCATCAACAATTACGACACGCTCGTCGAATGGCGCGCGACGGTCAACCGTCTGCGCGAGTTCAAGCGTGTCATGCGGCAACCTCGTCTGAAGGAGTCTGTGTCGCCTGCCACCGAGCATGGCGGCATCAACCTGCACCACGTCGCGGAAAACCAGCTCGTCACGCACAACCTCATGCTTGCGCTGCCTAACGGCGAGACGCTCGCGTGCGTATGCGACATCGCCGTAAAACCCGGTTCGCGATGGCTTGTGCGCGGGCCATCCGGCTCGGGCAAGAGCACGCTGTTGCGAGCGCTTGCTGGTCTCTGGCCGTTCGGCAATGGCTCGATCGATGCACCCGTGGGCGCGCGCATGATGTTCATCCCGCAGCAGAGCTATCTGCCAGAAGGCACTTTGAAGGCTGCGCTGGCGTACCCCGCGTCGAGCGAAACCTTCAGCGACGACGACTGCCGCGAGGTACTGCGCGAGTGCCGGCTGGAAGACTATGTTGACCGATTGCAGGAGTCCGACCACTGGTGGCGCATTCTTTCCCCGGGCGAGCAGCAGCGGCTGGCAGCCGCGCGCGTGCTGCTGCACAAGCCTGACTACGTGTTCCTCGACGAAGCAACGAGTGCGCTTGACACTGAAAACGAAGCACATCTATACCGCCTCCTCACCGAACAACTACCGAAGGGGGCGATTGTTAGCGTCGCGCACGGCGAGTCGCTGGTGAAATTTCACCAGGAGACGCTCGATATCAGGCGTGCGCGCAAGCCTGATTGAGCCGATGATGTTCGGCCCTCAAGGAACCTATCGAGCCGTTCTTTCCGCATCCTGCGCAGAGGCGATGATGAAGTCACTGGGAGCGTTGGTCGACGTGAGCCGCGAAGGGGGGTCTGCTGGCACATCGGGCATGGGCTGGTGGGCTCAAACCCTCCGGTGTACTCGGCATGCGAGCACGGGCGTGGCCATGCTGTGGTCAACGCTGGCACCTGCGCAGGAGATGGAGCCTCGCGCTTACTCAGCCGTTCCCATCGGCGCGAACTTCATCGTCGCGGACTATGCGAGGTCGAGCGGTGACGTCCTGTTCGATCCGTCGCTCCCGATTACCAACCTGCAGGCCAGGCTTAACAGCTACACAGTCGGTTACTCACATAGTTTCGGCATCTTGGGCCACGTTGCGAGCATCGCTGCGTCCACGTCGTACGCCAACGCGAACCTGACTGGAAATGTGGAGGGTGTGGCGGGACAAGCGTACCGATCGGGCATGGGCGACATGCGGCTCAGATTCGCGGCGAATCTTCTGGGCGGCTCCGCGATGACGCCAGAGGAGTTCGAGAAGCGCAGTCCGCAGACCACTCTGGGCGCCAGCTTAAGCGTGGTCGCGCCGACGGGCCAGTACGAGCCCGCCCGTATTATCAACGTGGGTTCGAACCGATGGTCGTTCAAACCCGAGATCGGGGTATCCCAACCCATCGGCGATTGGTTCGTGGAGGGCGCAGCGGGCGTATGGCTATTTACCGACAATACAAATTTTTTCGGCGGTCAGCATCGCAGCCAGGACCCGCTGCCCGTTTTCCAATGGCACGGTGGCTACAACTGGCGTCCTGGTCTGTGGATCGCCGCGGATGTGACGTATTTCACGGGTGGGCTGACCAGTGTGAACGGCGTCGGGGACGACGATCGGCAGCGCAACGTGCGCTACGGCGTCACGCTCTCGGTTCCACTGTCCAGGCAGTGGTCCGGAAAGCTTGCTTGGTCTCGTGGCGTGGCCGCAGGTATCGGCGGCAATTTCCAAACCGTTTCTATTGCGCTTCAGTACCACTGGTTCAATCAATGAACAGTAGTGAGTTCCTCGATCTTGCGCTCAAAGTCCTCTGACCAATGCCGGCCTCTATGGCGTTGGCACCACGCGGTAGTACACGCCGTTCGCGCCGTAGGAGGGCTGGAACCATGTGTTGCCACATAGGTAGTACGTGCCGCCCGAGACCGACGGCTTAACGCAACCACCGGGTAAGACCGCGTAGATAGCCCCCATCGCGAAGTTTGAGCTGACGCTCGGCACAGCGTAGGCGGTCGGTACCACCACAGTTGCACTCGTTGCTCCCGCAACCACGCCGGCGTTATAAGCATTCGCTGTTGCGGCTGCGTTGTTGGCAGAGGCAACGGCTGCGCCGGCGACAATCCCGACCGCTGCGCCTGCGGCCGCTGCGCCCGCTGTAGACCAGCCGCCGCAGTTGTAACACCCGGACCCGTAGTTATTCACCGTGGTCGGCGGATGATAGGCGGGATATGCTGCGCCGTAGTAAGGGCTGTGATATGCCGTCGCGCCTGAGGAATTGGTGTACGACGTATAGCCCGACCCTGTAGCGTGGTAGGCCGATCCCCCGTAGGCGTTGGTCGCGGAGGTGCCCTGGCCATAGGTGTGGGTGGCGCTCCCGCCATAGGCATTGGTAGCGGTCGTCTGGCCCGACCCTGTAGCGTGGTAGGCCGATCCCCCGTAGGCGTTGGTCGCGGAGGTGCCCTGGCCGTAGGTGTGAGTGGCGCTCCCGCCATAGCGATTGGTAGCGGTCGTCTGGCCCGAGCCTTCCTGGTGCGTTGCCGTGTCGCCGTAGCGCCCGGTCGCGGTGGTGCCTTGCCCGTAGGTGTGGGTTTCACTTCCGCCCCAGGCGTCGGAACGGGTCGTCGATCCCGAACCGTAAGCGTGCGACGTGCCGCCTCCATAGGCGTTGGCGTGTGACCACGCGCCGGCCGAAGCCGACACAAATGCCGAGATAAGCAGAGCTAAAAGGCGAATGGCGACCTTCTTCATGATGCCTCTCCTCATTGAGCCTTGGAAGGCTTGCTCTTGGGCGGTGGCTTCATGCCGGGCGCATCAGTGGCGTCGGGACGCGCAAAGGCGATACGTGTCGCGCCGCTCGTGTTGTCCGAAACGAAGGCGTTTGCGGGAACGTCCCCGTCAAGCGTCCAGTCGGAAAGTTCGAGAACATGACGCAATCGGAGGGGATCGTTGAGATAGATGGCGTAGACGCGACGCGGCAGTTTGTCGTCCGTGCCGATCCAGATCTGTATGAATACGTCGCCTGTGACGTAAGCAACCATGTCCGTGGGTACGCCCCCGACGACTTCGGATTGACCGATATAGAAAGCGATCTTCAGGCCCTCGGAGAGATCCTTGTAGGGGTCTGCGACGATAACGTCGGTGAAGGGAAAATAGATTGCTCCTGTGTCGTAGGCGACCTTCAGCGCGGCATCGATGGTTGGCGGCGCATCTGCGACGGCCACCAGGTTCTCTGGCACGGCGAAGGCCGTCATTGTCTTGCCGTCGTAAAAGAACTCCGTGCGTGGACCGTCGGCCAGGGTGATGACTCTGAGCTTGTCCGGCCTTTGCATCAAGACCCGCGACTGGGTGGAATAGACGAGCGGAGGTCCGAGTCGGCTCGGACTCTCGTATGAAACGACCGCCGTAAAAGCCATGGACTTGGCGGCAGCCAGACGGGCGCTCGACGCCTTGAGGATCTCGATCGCGCGCGGCTCAAGTCCAGCTTGGTACGCCGGCGCGTTTGTCGCGGCTTTTGTGGGCTGCGTCTTATGCGGCGGCTGGGCGGCATTGCCGCTTATCGCAAGGAACAGGCTCAGCGCGACGACGGTCCCGCGCCACAGCAATTTTTCGTAGCTCATCGCGGCCTCGGTGATTTAGCAGTCAGCGGTACGCTTAACGACGATCATGGGATCATGCCGCACTCGAACATCTTGTTCACGATGGGAGCCGCCACCCTCTCGATGAACATGGCGCGTATCTGCGGATCCTCGTGCAGCAACTGGATGGCCTGCTGTTCTTGCTGGGACCTGGGGCGGCCTTCTTGCTGCGCTTTCTCCCGCCATAACTGCTCGCAAGACGAACCCTGATATTTTTGAATGACCTTGTTGGCGGCCAAGTCCAGCATCGGGTACTGCTGCGCGAAAGCGACCCCTCCAGACAACAACGACGGTACGATCGCGAACCACAGGAGACGTTTGGTCATGAATTCCTCCAGTCTAGTCATGTCGAGGATATCGGGCGGCAGCACTGCCGAGATGATCGGTTCTGGGAGTAGGCGAATTCTAAAAATACTTCCGTTCTAACACCTGGTGGCACGTGATCAAGCATATTCACCTAAGCATAGACTAGAGCACTGTCGGAGATATCGAAATTGGACCTTGGTCCAATGCAGACCTGGCTCATTTCTCGCCGAAAACCAGGTCTACGACGTTGCGAGTAGGCGCACTTCGCGGGAAGCGCCTCGATAAAAGCGGTCATCGACGAAGGTTGGCCGCTCGGCCGCCACCACCGCCACCGCCGCCACCTCCACCCTGGGCAAAGCGTTGGCTCTGAGTTGCGCCCCGTTGCCGATTTTGCATATCTTGGTTCAGTTGTCCGTATGAACCTGCGCTAGTTCCAGGACGCGCTGGCGAGGCGGCGTTGCGCTGCGGGCTTGCCGGCTGCTGCGTAGGGCGCTGTTGTTGATACGTCTGCGCACTCGGCTTCGTTTGCGTTGCATTCCTGCCGGGAGTAGCGGCGGCACGCTGCTGCTGAGATGTCTGCGTTGCCGGTCTGGTTTGGGCTGCATTCGCGGTGGGCGTTGCGGGACGTTGTTGTTGAGCCGATTGCGGCTTGTTGTTCGACGTGGATGAATTGGTCGACGCTGGCTTGTTCACTGTGGACCATGAGCCGTTGTCATATTTTTGCCAACTGCCGTTCGTGTTCTTGTACACGTTGCCATCTTTGCCTGCGTACATGTTGCCGTTCGCCGTCTTGCCAACCGCGGCGCTCCCCATGGCGCCTCGACCTGCAACGGCTTTGGCACCGGACGAATTCTGGTAACTGGCGATGGTTCCTTTGGAGTTGCTCGTGTGTTGTGTCGCGGCCCATTGGTTACCCTTTGTGACCACGGAACTGCCCCACTGACCGTATGCGTTCGAGCCCTGTTGTGTGGTCCCATACGCACCGGTTCTAGGGTTGTACGCCTGACCGACGGATGCGCTGCCATTTGGGCCCGAGACTGTTGCACCCCGTGCATAAGTGCCTGTGTATGGGTTGTATGACGAGCCCCATTGAGCGCTGCCGTTCGGGCCGTACACGCCCCCGCGTGTCCCGCTCGCGCCGGTGTAGGGGTTGTAGGTGTGGTAACCGTAGGGCGCGGGACGCGGGTAGTAGACCGGATAGGGTCCATAACGGGTAGAGATGTAAGGCGGGTAGTAGTAGCCGTTGCCTTGAGCGACGATTGCGCCCAACGCTGCACCGGCGATAAATACACCGAGGTAACCCGCTGTGTAGCTTGCCTGGACGGTACCCGTGGGGGTCGCATATTGCGTCACGTAGACCACGTTGTAGACGGGCGAACTGGCAGGAATCGTATAAATGACCTTCGGCACAGTGACCGTCGTTTGCCATGGGCCGATCGGTGCCGCGGAATCGAACCATATCCCTTGCGAGCAGAGGTAATAGCGTTGCTCTACCTTGATCACCTTGGCCGGCGTGTTGGATGCGTAGGACATCGAGGTGCCGGTGATCGGGACGAAGGCGGGGTCGCCGCTATATGACACTTTGACCGCAGCCGCGGCTGCGGTCGGATTTATCTCGACAGTCGTCGGGATCTGCGCGAGCAACACCGCATCCTTTGCTTCCGGCGTCCCCGGTACCGACGTCAGGACCCTGCTGGCAGGACTGTTATGCGGGATATTAGCGAAGTCCGCGGGTAACTGATCGGTTGCATAGGTCCAGGGGCCCGTCGGTCCGGGTGCTGCAAACCAGCGGCCTGCACTCAGGTAGTAGTACGCGCCAGTCGGTGTGTAGACAAAAAGGTCACTATCCGTGTTGGTCGCAAATGTGAGCTTCGTACCGCGAATCGGCGAAAACGTGGGCTTGCCGCCAAAGACGATAAGCTCGGCGGGTACGTCGCTGAAGTACACCGTCGGCGCCTTTCCCGCGTGGGTTCCTGTCGCGCCCATGTATGGCTTGAGGGACGCCCACTGAGGATCTCCCGGGATCATCGCCATTTTCGCGGGTAGGCTCGAGGCTTCTTTCCATCCGCTTTTCAAGTCGTTCGACGACACCCAACGCTGTCCCGTGAAGAGGTAATACTGGTGCGTCGCGCTATCGAGAAAGAGCGGCCAATTGGCGTTGATCACCACCTGCATATCCGTGTTCTCAACCGGCGCAATCACGGGGGCGCCATCGACAAACAGCAAGATGCCCGGTCCGAAACTCGCAAAAATGGCAGGCGGATCGTTCTTGACCGCGACAGGCGGCGTATTGGCCTTCTGATCCACACTGGCAACCAGACGGTCCACCGAGATGGTCATGGTGGCATCCGGATTGAGGAAGGTACGCATTAGCTGATCGAGCTGTTTGGCAGCCGTCGGATCTGCACCGGGAAACGAGGTCCCCGTGATAGTTGGCTTGCTCAGTAGGACTGTACGGCTGTCCATGTCGGTGTCAGTGTTCATCTCCAATGTCACGACGCCGATTTGCGGCGTGCCACCTCGGGGCGTTAAAGAAATCGCCATCCGGCCGGTCACTTGCTTAAATTGCTTCCATTCGTCGATTTGCGGTTGGTAGAGGATGAGGTGAGCGCCATCTTGGTCGCGTTCGCGTGGCCAGCCCGGGTCGTCTGCGAAGGCTCGGACTGGGAAACCGCTGGTGATAAAGGTGAGCGCGAGGGCCAGAGCGGTCAGCTTCGCTGAGCGACGCTTGATAGGCATGGTCATGATCAACTCTCCCAGCGTCACATCGTACTCGAGGACATGGAATGCCCAGAGGCAGCAAGGTACTCAGGAAATTTGCTTCTGGTGGGCCGACACTGATCAAGTCTCGCGTCAGAGTTAGCGCCACGTGCGAGGGTTTACATTTGCTGACCAGTCAACTACTCGATCGATGTACGAAAAATAAGCTGCACGTCGCATTGGAGCAATTGGACCTTGGTCCAATACGGAAGAATCAATGGATATCTTCGCCTCTATTAAATTAGATTTCCTTGCGCTGGCAAAAGCCCTTGTCAAAGGGCTACTCGATCAGGTGACGGTCGAGATCAAGACCGCCGTGACGAACGGCGAATAGATAACTTAGTGAACTTGATCGACGGCTCGTACGGCCCTGTCGAGCGCATTATTCCCTGAGTGACCATCGCCAAAAAGCGGCTTTTTGTAATGGATTGTGTTGGTTGAAAGTCGGCTGTCACCCACCTGCTCGTCAACACAATCCATTACAAAATTGGCCATTTCCAACACATCCCCATTACATTCCATGGCTAGACTTCCGAATGGAATAAAAATAATTCTCATTTCCTTTTTGCGGATTGTCTGTGGACCTTCTTTCTTGTTATCGTGATTCCGCCCGTCGCCTTTGCGCACGGACCTTCGCACCGACCTTCGCACCGACCTTGTTAACGGCGCTGGTCGCTGTCGTGTCGACGGCGTGCGTTGTGTCTTTAACGGGCATGCCGCTGCCCGCGCAAGCGCAAACACAGGCGCCCATGCCGGCACCGGCGCAAAACACAGCCGCGCAAACGATCACCGATTTGGCCGGCCGCACGGTGAGGATTCCGGCGACCGAACCGCACCGCATCCTGCTTGGCGAAAGCCGCCTGTTGCCGGCGGTAGCGTTGCTCGAAGGACAGGACCCGCTTGCGCACATCGTCGGCTGGCAAGGCGATTTGCCTGCGATGGACCCGCAGACCTATCACGCGTACGCACAACGTTTCCCGCAAATCGAGCAGATTCCACTCATCGGGCAGTCGAGCGAAGACAGCGTCAGCCCCGAAAAAGCGCTTGCGCTGAAACCCGATCTCGCGATCCTGAGCATCGTCGGCGAAGGGGTGGGACTGCACAATCCGCTCGTCGAGCAACTCGAAGCGACCGGCACGCCCGTGGTGTTCGTCGACTTCCGCCTGCATCCGATGCGTGACACGCTGCCGAGCATCAAGCTGCTCGGCCAGGTATTGCACCGCGAAGCGCAGGCCGATGCTTACAGCGCGTTCTACAGCGAGCATTTGCAACGGGTCCAGTCGGTCGTCAGCCGCATTCCCGAAGCGCAGCGTCCGAAGGTTTTCATCGACCTGCTGGCGGGTGCCTGGGGTGCCGGCTGTTGCCACACGGCGGGCAAAGGCAATTTCGGCGAACTGGTTGAAGCCGCAGGTGGCCGCAACATCGCTGCGCCGCTTCTGCCGGGCGTGCTCGGCGATATCAGCCTTGAGCAGATCATCGCCGCGCAGCCCGATGTCTATGTCGCAACTGGCACGCATTCGAAAAGTGGCGGACTCGCGCTGCAAATCGGCGCGCAGACGAATCCGCAGGACGCGGCGCGCAGTCTCGCGCAACTGCTCGCGCGTCCCGGTTTCGACACGCTTGCGGCCGTGCGCGCTGGACGTGCGCATGGCATTTCGCACAACTACTATGACTCGGCGTACAACATCGTCGCGATCGAAGCATTGGCGAAGTGGTTCTATCCCGAGCAGTTCAGGGATCTCGACGTGAATGCGACACAGGCCGAACTCTATCGACGCTTTCTCGCCGTGCCGCCGACCGGTACGTTCTGGGTCGATCACCCTGCTGGCTGAACGCGGATACTTGTCGATGCCGATTTTTCTCAATGCTCCTGCTCGGCCCTTGCCGCATGAGGTAGCGGTGCTCAGCCGATACCGTCAGTTGACGCGCCGCCGCGTCGGCTGCCTCGTCGCGATCGTGTTGCTGATCGCAGCGTCGCTGCTGTTCGACTTCAATACAGGGCCGTCCGGCTTGCCCATCGCGACGCTGCTACGCACGATTTTCGAGCGCGCATCCGTCGATGAATCGACTCGCGTGATCGTCTGGCAGATTCGTATGCCCTACGCGGTAATGGCGCTGCTGGTCGGCGCGAGCCTCGGCGTGTCGGGTGCGGAGATGCAGACGGTGCTCGACAATCCGCTGGCCAGTCCGTACACGCTTGGCGTGTCGGCCGCGGCCGCGTTCGGCGCGTCGCTCGCGATTGTGCTCGATCTCGCGATTCCCGGCGTGCCGCAAGGCTGGATTGTGTCGGCCAACGCCTTCGTGTTCGCACTGCTGTCGGCGGCTATTCTCGACGCGGTCGCGCGCTGGCGCGGCATGAGCACCGCTGGTGTGGTGCTGATGGGCATCGCGTTGGTGTTCGCGTTTCACGCGCTGGTGTCTCTAATCCAGTTCATTGCCTCCGCCGATGCGCTGCAAGAACTCGTTTTCTGGACGCTCGGCTCGCTGGCGCGCGCGAACTGGCAAGAAATCGGCGTGCTGGCCGCGGCACTCGCGGTGTCGCTGCCGCTATCCATGCGCAATGCATGGAAGCTGACCGCGTTGCGGCTCGGCGAAGACCGCGCGGCGAGCTTCGGTATCGACATCCGCCGGCTGCGACTCGGCACGCTGCTGCGCGTCTCGATGTTGTCGGCGCTGGCGGTGTCATTTGTCGGCACGATCGGCTTTATCGGTTTGATCGCACCGCATATCGCGCGCACGCTGCTCGGCGAGGATCATCGCTTCTACCTGCCCGGCAGTGCGCTGCTCGGCGCGCTGATGTTGTCGCTGGCTTCGATTGCGTCGAAGCTCTTGATTCCGGGCGTGCTGGTGCCGGTGGGCATCGTTACCGCGCTGGTCGGTATTCCGCTGTTTCTCGGCATCGTGCTGCGCTCGCAGGGGCGGGCGTGATGAGTGCGATGACCGCAACGAGCACGCCGGGTCTGTCGATCCACGATTTGACGGTGCGCTACGGCAAGCGCCACGTACTCGATGCGCTGGCCGCCGGCGTGCTGCCGCGTGGTGAAATAACCGCGTTGCTCGGCCCGAACGGCAGCGGCAAATCCACGTTGCTGCGCACGCTGGCTGGTCTCACGGTCGCGAGCGGCGGCCGCCTCACGCTGGACGGTGAAACGCTCGCACTATCGCCGTCCGGGGCGCGCTCGCATAGCGTCGTTTATCTGCCGCAGGCACTGCCCGCCGGCGTGCGTCTTCAGGTGCTGGAATCGGTGCGCGTCGCTTTTTGCGCGACCCGAGGCCACGGCTTTGGATCGACGCATATGAGCCGCGATGCCGATATCGCACACGCGTTTTCGATACTTCAGCGGCTTGGCATCAGCGATCTTGCGCAGCGTACGCTCGACCAGTTGTCGGGCGGTCAACGGCAACTCGCCGGCATTGCTCAAGCGCTCGTGCGCGATCCGCAAGTGCTGCTGCTCGACGAGCCGCTAAGCGCGCTCGACCTGAATCATCAATTCCACGTGATGCAGATGCTGCGCGACGAAACGCGTCGTCGCAACATGGTGACCGTCGTGGTGCTGCACGACATCAATACCGCGCTGCGCGCATGCGATCGCGCGATGCTGCTCAGTCGCGGCGGCATCGTCGGCTTTGGACGGCCTGCGGATGTCGTCACGCCCGACAGTCTTAGGGATGTTTTTGGAGTCGTTGCGCGTATCGAGCCATGTTCACGCGGCACCCACCAGATTCTGATCGACGGTCTCGCCGGCCGGCCGGACATGGCAGATCACTAGAGAAACCAGTACCGGCGTATCGCATTCTTCTCGGGCGTTTTGAATCGACGGCTGGCGCTATCGTGCCGTGCCTGTTGCTACGCCGGTGCCTCTCTTGGCAAGCACAGCTTCACGAAGAGCCCCCGCTCGGGACGATTGACCAGCTCCAACGTGCCGCCATGCGCCACCGCGATGCTCTTCGCGATGGTCAAGCCGAGCCCCGTGCCGTTCGTCTTGCCCGGTTGCTCACGCACATAGGGCTCAAATACGCGTTCGAGCATACCGTCGCCGCGAATGCCCGGGCCTTCGTCGCTGATGACGATGAGGACCGCTTTACGCTGATCATGCACCTGCACTGCTGCGTTTGTGCCATGACGGATCGCGTTGTCCAGCAGATTCTGCAGGCAACGCTTCAAATTGCGCGGGTAACCGCTGATCGGCGCACCGGCGTGCCCTTCCACAATGACCTGCGTACCGGTTTCGGCGAGATCGTCACACAAGCCGCGCAGCAGCGAGTCGATATCGATCTGTCGGCGTGGTTCGGTCACCTCAACCGCCCGCGCAAAGTCTAATGCCGTATGCACCATCGCATCCATGTCGTCGAGATCGGCATTCAGGCGCTCGCGCGCCGCCGAGTCCGGCAACATTTCGGTGCGCAGACGCAGCCGGGTCAGTGGCGAGCGCAAGTCGTGCGAAATCGACGCCAATAGCCGCGTTCGCTCTTCGATGCCGCGAATCAACTGCTGCTGCATCGCGTTGAACGAGCGTGCGGCGACCACCACCTCGCGCGGCCCGTACAGCGGCAAAGCGGGCCGGTATACGTTCCTGCCCAAGGCCTGCGCCGCTTGCGCGAACCGCCGCAAAGGCTGCACGGCAATCCGCACCGCGACCATCGCAAAGCCGAGCGCGGCCAGAAAGCGGATGGCATAGATGCGCAGCACGTAATCGAGCGCCAGCGCACGCGTTTGGTTTTCCATGCCAGCCTGTCCTTCACGAGCGGTGACATCAAGCCAGGCGCCACCCGGCACTTGCAACTGGGCATGAAATCGGCCCGACGGCATGCGCGAGTCGAACAGCGTGAGGATGCCGCTGTCCCCGGCTTTGTCGGTAAGCCCGACGTCCAGCAGATGCAGCGTCACCGGCTCATGCAAACGCTGTGCAAGCACGCCCGCGATCAGGTTTTCGACTGCCTGATGCGCGACCGAGTGGGCTGGCTCCGGACTCGGCGCATCGATCACGCGCAGCGTGTAGCGTGCATCGTTAAGCTGACTTAATAAAGCTTGTTTCGATGCATCGCTGCCTGTGCCCTGAAGCAGGCGAACCGTATCGGCGAGACGACTGGCGAAAAGGCGCGAGGGCATTTCCAGGGTACGGTTGTCGTGCGCTTCGAACCAGATCGTGCTGGTCAACACCTGGCCGCCGAACATACCGACCACAAGAATCAGCGCCAGGCGTCCGAACAGCGTGTCTGGCCAGAGGCGCACTTTCATCGGCTAGCTTTCATACGTCACGCTGGCGGTCAGCATATAGCCCTCGTTGCGCACCGTGCGGATCAGCGCTGCCTCGCGCGCCGTGTCCTTCAGATGCTGCCTGAGCCGGCTGATGCACACGTCGATCGCGCGATCGAGCGGCGTGCGCTCCTTGCCGAATACCTCTTCCAGCAGAAAATCGCGTGACAGGGGCCGGTTCGGAGAGTCGAGCAGCGTGCGCAACGTGCGGTAGTCGGAACCGCCGAGTGTGACTACCACGCCTTCGGGCGACAGTATCTGCTTCATGCCGGTATCGAGCCGCCAGCCCGCGAAATTGATGTGGGCGGCGGCGTCCGTTGGGCGGCCGGCCGGAGTGTTGCGGGTGCGGCGCAATACCGTTTTGATCTTGGCGAGCAGTTCGCGTGGATCGAAAGGCTTCGGCAAATAATCGTCCGCGCCCATTTCGAGCCCGAGAATGCGATCGAGCAGGCCGCCGCGCGCACTGAGCATGATGATCGGCACGGTATTGCGGCGCCGCAGATCGCGCGCGACATCAAGCCCGTCTTCGCCGTCGAGCATCAGGTCGAGCACCACCAGATCGACCCGCGACGTGTTGATAATCTGTTTCATCTGCGTGCTGCCGGTGGCCACCGATACCCCGTATCCCATGCCTTGCAGATATTCGCGCAGCAGGTCGCGGATGTTGGGGTCGTCGTCGACTATGAGGATGTGGTCCATCTTGGATGCGCCGGGCGGCAATCGGAAGCTTGAGGGGAGGGTTGCCCGTTGTTATCGGGGAATTTCAATATAGCATTGGTGAGATAAGTCCGCGTTGGCGACGGCCGGCTCGAAGGCGTCCAGAATATCCCAGCGGCTCACTTGGGCTCTCTAGCTTTTGAGCCGTCCCACAACTTTCAGGGTGCAATTCAGAAACCAGAAAGCAAAAAGCCCAACCTTGTGGGCTGGGCTTAAATGCTTGAATGCTTTGGTAGGCCGTGCGGGATTCGAACCTGCGACCAACGGATTAAAAGTCCGCTGCTCTACCAACTGAGCTAACGACCCAAAGAAGACAGCGATTATAGTAAATTAGTGCAAATTCTGTCAAGCGCGCAGAGCGCTATATTGCCGGTTTATTGCCCAATTCGCCAATAAAAAAGCCCGGCGCGGAGTCTCCTCCAGCCGGGCTCGTACAACATTCGAACAACACCAGCCGGGCGCGAGAATCGCCCGAGGTGTTTACTTCAAAGCCGCAATCTTGTCCTTGGCCGTTTGGGCTGCCGGAGTTCCTGCGTACTCAGCCAAAACCTGCTGCAGCGTCTTTTTAGCCGCTGCTTTCTGGTTCTGTTCAACCTGGTTGTTCGCGATCGCAAGCAACGCTTCAGGCGCGCGTGGGTGGTTCGGATAGTTCTTCACCACGCCCGCCAGCATCGCAGTCGAGTTCTTGTAATCACGCAAAGCATACAGCGCGTTGCCTAACCAGTATTGAGCCGAGGGCTGATACGGGCTTTGTGGATACTTCTGAACGAAGTCGCGAAACGACGCGGCTGCGCTCTTGAAGTCACCGTCGCGGAACTGCTGCAGTGCTGCGTTGAAAACATCGGTTTCGCCCGGCTGCACAACGCCTTGCACCCCATCGACGGTTTGCTGCGTCGGCTCGAATTTCTTCAACCGGCCATCGAGGTCGGTGTAGTAATCGCGCTGTTGACGCTGCAGTGTCGTCACCTGGTTGCCGAGATCCTCACTCTGTCCGCGCAAGGTATCGACCTGTTGCTGCAACTGATCGATACGACTCGACTGATCGAGGATGGTGCGTTGTGCGGCAGCCATCTGCGCCGCCAACGTATCGGTCTTGGTGCGCAGATCAAGCACTGCCTGACGAGCTTGGTCGTCGTCAAACAGGCCGGCATGAGCGGGCAGGGCAAACAGCGCCATCCCCGTCACGCCGGCTGCCGCAATCGCGCGCAACCCTGAAAAGCGATGCGATCGTAATGACATGGTGCTTATTGGTAAACGAAGTCAGCGCGACGGTTTTGAGCGTAGCTGTCTTCATCATGACCGGTAGCTTGCGGCTTTTCTTTGCCCAGGCTCACAGCTTCCATTTGCGAATCCGGAACGCCCAGCAGCGACAGCGCGCGACGCACGGCTTCAGCACGTTTCTGGCCCAGTGCCAGGTTGTACTCGGTCGTGCCGCGTTCGTCGGTGTTGCCCTGGATCAGGACGTGACGTTGCGGGTGGCTCTTCAGGTAGTCAGCGTGAGCTGCCAACAGCGATTGATAGTCGCTCTTCACAGCGTAGCTGTCGAAGTCGAAATAGATGCTGCGCTTGGCCAGCGGGCTGTTCGGATCGTTCAACGGATCGACGTTGACGGTCGCGACATCACCGGGGTTCACGCCATTGCCTTGCGAGCCGGCAGCGTTTTGGTCAAGCTTGGCGCCCGAATGACAAGCGCTCAACACGCCAACCACGAGAACCACTAAAGCCATGCGAAGTTTAGAAAACATGTTTACTTCTCCTAAGTTGTCGTTGCATCAAATAAATATGGGTCAAACGGTTACCAGCCGATGGGCTTGATGTGACCCATCGACAGGCAATTACTGTCGCAGTAGCGGACAAACCGACTACTCCGATTTACTGCATAAAGGGACCCCACGAAGGTTGCGACACATTGCCGCCGCTCACCGACAGTACCTGGCGTGACGTGCCATCGACTGACACTGCTGCCAATACGCCGCGACCGCCAACGTAGGTAGCGTACAAAATGTATTGTCCGTTCGCAGCGAAACTGGGCGACTCGTCACGCGTGGTGTCGGTCAGGCCAGTCGCATCGCCGGTGCTCAGATCTTGTACGTAGAGCTTGAAAGCGCCGCCGATACGCGAAATATACGCGAGCTCCTTGCCGTCTGGGCTGATACGAGGGCTCGTGTTGTAGCTACCGTGAAACGTGACGCGTTGAGCCGGGCCGCCAGCGGATTCACCTTGCGCCGACATCTTATAGATTTGCGGCTGGCCGCCCCGATCGCTGGTGAAATAGATCGACTGACCATCGGCGGAAAATTGCGGCTCGGTATCGATGCCACTGCTGTTCGAAAGGCGGCGCAGGCCACTGCCGTCGGCGTTGACTTCATACACCTGCGTGTTGCCCGTGAGCGACAGCGAGACCGCCACGTGGCGGCCGTCCGGCGACCACGACGGCGCACTGTTGCTGCCTTTGAAGTTCGAAATGACGACACGATTGCCGGTCGGCAAGTCGTGGATGTAGACGATAGGCTTCTGTTTTTCGAAAGATACGTAAGCAACCTTGGTTCCATCGGGCGACCAAGCCGGCGAAATGATCGGCTCCGGGCTCGACAGCGCCACTTTCGCGTCTTTGCCGTCCGAATCCGAAATCTGCAACTGATAACGACCGCCGGTGCGTATCACATAGGACAGGCGCGTGGCGAATACTCCGCGCACGCCCAGCAGCTTCTGGTAGATGTAGTCGGAGATCTTGTGCGCGCTCATGCGCAGCCCGCTGGCAGGGCTCACCAGCGACAAACCGCCGAGGCTTTGCTGCTTGACCGTGTCGTAGAGTCGGAAGCGCACGTCGTAGTCGCCGTTGGGCAGGCGCGTTACGCTGCCGCCGACGAATGCATCGGCGCCTTTGACTTTCCAACTGCCGAGGTCGACCGAGTCGGTTTCGGAAATCGGCGTGCTGCCTGCGGCGACGTTCGAGAAGCGCCCGCTGCGAGCGAGGTCTTCCTTGACGATTTCGCTGACTTGCTGCGGCGAGCTTGCTTCGTCACGGAATGGCGCGGTGGCGATGGGGTACTGGCTGGCGCCTACGCCGGTGATATCGACGTTGAGTTCCGCATGGGCACTTGCGGCGACAGCGAGCAATGCCGCGGTCATCACGGCTTTAAAGCGGACATTCATTGGAAGGCTCATGCTTGGTTCAGGTTCCTGGTAGCGAAGCGTGGATGTCACATGCATCCTTCACGCGCCTGACTAGACATCAAAATTAGTTGAACGTTCCCGCAGCCAGTCGCGCACTTTAGGCAATTTGCGTGGAAATTTCAACACTAAACCTCAAATGTTTCAGCCTTTCGGGCGGAAGGTAATTGTAAAGTTGCTCGGCGTCTTCCCGTCCGTGTCGCGCGGCATCTGCCCAGATTTTTGCACGGCGCGCAGCACAGCGTCATCCCAAGCGGCATTGCCACTGGATGTACTGATGTGCGCCTCGAGGACATCGCCATCAGGTGCGCAATGCAACGCGACTACAGCAGCCGGGTTGCCGTCGATGCTGCTCGGAACAAAGACAATGTTCGGCTGCACTTTGCGGCGCACCTTATCGGAGTAACCCGCGCCAGTTCCGCCAGATCCGGTCCCGGTACCTGTAGAACCCAATCCGTTTGCTCCATCCGTCTGGCCGGCGGCCGAACCTTGCAGACGTGCCAGATTTGCCGCGCGTGCTTTATCTGACGCTGCCTTGGCTTTCGCGTCAGCGGCCTGCTGGGCCTTTGCTTCCTTCTGCGCCTCGGCTTTTTGTTGCGCCGCCTGAGCCTGTTGCTGCTGTTGTTTGGCCTGCTGATCCTTCAGTTGCTGGTCTTTCGCCTGCTGATCCTTGAGCTGTTGATCTTTCAACTGTTGCTGCTGCTTCAATTCGTCGGCTTTTTGTTGTGCAAGCTTTTGCGCGTCAGCCTTTTGCTGGGCCAGTTTGGCCTGGGCGGCGCGCTCTTGCTGCAGGCGAGCGTCAGCATCCTGCTGAAGCTGCAATTGCTTCTGGCGTTCCTGCTCTGCCAGCAAAGCCTGTTCCTGGGCTTGCTGCTGTCGCTTCTTGGCTTCCTGGAGCGCGATATCGGCGTCGTCGGGTGGCGGTGGCGTCACCACTTTCGGCACCACGGGCGCCGGCGGTTGGGGCGTCGGGGGCGTGACCGGCTGGTTGAGCTCTTCTGCGGTCCAGAGCTCCGCTTGCGCTCCGACCGGTGCACTGTTTTGCCATTGAATGCCATGCAGCAAAAACAGCAGCAGCAGGCAATGCATCACGACGGCCAAGCCAAGCGAGCGCCACGTCCCGCGCTCGCGAGGCGGGTCGAATGGGTAACCGGTGTTTTGGTTAGAGCGGTTATTCATGACGATTTGACGAGCAGTCCCACACGCTTTACACCACGATTCTTCAACTCTGACATGACGTTCATCACAGCTTCATATTTTACCGTTTTATCGGCGGCAATCACGACTGGCTCGTCAGGATTGGCCTGTTGACGATTGGTCACGAACGTGTCGAGATCGTTTTGCGTCATGGTCTGATCTTGCGTCAACGTGCCGTCTTTATAGCGTACCGAGAGGGTGCCGTCCGCTTTGATATTGACAATCACCGGTGGCGTCTGCGGCTGCGGCGACGCATTGCCGACCGTGGGCAAGTTGACGATGGTCGGTGTCACGAGCGGTGCGGTGACCATGAAGATCACCAGCAGCACGAGCATCACATCGATATAGGGAACCACATTGATATCGGACATCGCGCGGCGGCCGCGGCCACCGCGCATGCTGGAACGCATCGAACCTGGCATGACGTGCTCCTCAGTGGGCCTGGCGTTGCAGGATGTTCGAGAATTCTTCGACGAACGTCTCGAACCGAATCGCCAGGCGATCGATATCGTGCGTGTAGCGATTGTAGGCCACCACCGCAGGAATCGCGGCGAACAGGCCGATAGCGGTCGCCACCAGTGCTTCGGCGATGCCCGGCGCTACATTGGCCAGCGTAGCTTGCTGCACGTTAGCCAAGCCACGAAACGCGTTCATGATCCCCCACACGGTGCCGAACAAACCGATATACGGGCTGACCGAGCCCACCGATGCGAGAAAGGCGAGGTTGGCTTCAAGCGCATCCATTTCGCGCTGGAACGATGCGCGCATGGCACGACGGGCGCCATCGAGCATCGCGCTGGGGTCAGCCATGCGCTTTTCCTTGCCTTTGAGGAATTCGCGCATGCCGGCTTCGAAGATGCGTTCCAGCGCGCCGTTCTTGTGGCGATTGCTGGCGGCGCTTTGGTATAGCGTCTGCAGATCGCCGCCGGACCAAAAGTCTCGCTCGAAGCGCTCCGTTTGTGCGCGAGCCTGTCTGATGGCGAACCATTTACGGAAAATGACCGTCCAGGACATCAGCGACAAAAACAGCAAAAGTGCAATGACGGCCTGGGCGAGGACGCTGGCGTTAAGGATCAACGATACAAACGATAGATCTTGAGCGTTATTCATAGATTTTGCGCACGGGGTGACCCGGTGTGGCCGGGATAATCAGGTTGCTGTGGGTTGATGGGTAAGCTCGGGCTAAGCTCGGGGCAAACTCGGAACACGGGAAAGCTGGAGAAATGACGGAAAATCGCAGAACTAGCTCGCAATTGCGTGATTTTAATCCATGTAAGTCTTGGGGCTCTGCTGCGCAGGCGAAGGCGCTCGCGCCGCGACAACTTGTGTTGCCCCGTGCCTCTGAGCCTTGCGGCGCTCGCAAGTTCACTCGGCATGCCTCCAGGCCTCCAGCGCTTGCCGGATTGAAGCCGGGAGTTCGGTGGGTCGGAACGAATCGCGATCGACGCAGCCGACCCTGACCGAGCCTTGCGCGAGCACGGTATCGCCACGCCGCACCGACTGTTCGAAATCGACCGAGGCGCGGCCCAGGCGGGTGATGGTAGCGTCGACTATCAGTAGATCGTCCAGGCGGGCCGGCGACAGATAGTTGACGGCAGTGCTGCGCACCACGAAAAGGACGCCATCGTTTTGCGCCACGGCGCTCTGGTCGGCGCCACAGGCGCGCAACAACTCGGTGCGTGCCCGTTCGAAAAATTTTAGGTAATTGACGTAAAAAACCACGCCGCCGGTATCCGTGTCTTCGAAGTACACACGGATCTGCCATTGAAAGCGCGCTGTCACGCCCGGTTTGCTTCGCTGATCATTCATGCCGCAAGTTTACCGGAACAGCCGGTCAATTCGGCGACGGATCGGGTCGACATCGCTGAACATTTTGCCGGCCTCGACGCAGGGCGCGCCGGTTATGGAAAACCCGAAGCCTACTGCGGTTCGGTCGCGGGGGCAAGCCTAACCAGTCGGGTCACGCCAATTTGGCAGATTGACTCTCTCCACGAGCCGTCGCTCCAGTGTCCACGAGCCGCCGCCTGACCCTGGAAAAAAACGGTCGAAAACCTGCCGAGATGCTGCCGACCCGCGCCGCGCAAGGCGGTGGTTCGGTTGCCAAGTGCGGTCCATTCCCCTACACTAGCGCCTCAAGCACCCGCGTAACTGGCGATAGCGACTTCAATGTCGAAGGTGGAAAAACCCACCGTGAAGCGCGGGATGCCGTTTTGCCGTTCGCCTGGGCAGCCGTGACTGGTCGCAGTAATGCGTCGCATAGCGCTGTCCTGTCTCGCGTCCGAGTTGTGCACCAAGTGCCACTCGCTGCGCTCCGGGTCAGGCTGGCCCCGTCCGGTCAACCCGTATTCTTTTCTCGGAATCCCTATGTTTGACCACGCTAAACATACGATCGCGAATGTCGACCCGGAACTGTGGACGGCAATGCAGCAGGAAGTCCAGCGCCAGGAAGATCACATCGAACTGATCGCCTCGGAAAACTACACCAGCCCGGCGGTGATGGCGGCGCAGGGTTCGCAACTGACCAACAAGTACGCCGAGGGTTACCCCGGCAAGCGTTATTACGGCGGCTGCGAATACGTCGATATCGTCGAGCAATTGGCGATCGACCGCGTGAAGCAGCTGTTTGGCGCCGAGGCGGCCAACGTCCAGCCGAACTCGGGCTCGCAGGCCAATCAGGCCGTCTTTTTCGCGATGCTCAAGCCCGGCGATACGATCATGGGCATGAGTCTCGCGCACGGCGGCCACCTGACCCACGGTTCGCCCGTGAATATGTCGGGCAAATGGTTCAATGTCGTCAGCTATGGATTGAACGAAGCGGAAGACATCGACTACGACGCGGCTGAGCGCCTGGCCCACGAACATAAGCCCAAGCTGATCGTGGCCGGCGCGTCGGCATTTTCGTTGCGTATCGATTTTGCCCGGTTTGCCGCCATCGCCAAGGCTGTCGGTGCTTATTTCATGGTCGACATGGCGCATTACGCGGGCTTGGTTGCCGGTGGCGCCTACCCGAATCCGGTGCCGCACGCCGATTTCGTCACGACGACCACGCACAAGGGCCTGCGCGGGCCGCGCGGTGGCATCGTCCTGATGAAGGCCGAATACGAAAAAGCGATCAATTCCGCGATCTTCCCCGGCATCCAGGGCGGTCCGCTCATGCACGTGATTGCCGGCAAGGCCGTCGCTTTGAAGGAAGCGCTGTTGCCCGATTTCAAGACCCACCAGGAGCATGTGCTGGCCAACGCGCGAGTGATGGCGGAAACGCTGGTCAAACGCGGGCTGCGTATCGTCTCGGGTCGCACCGAAAGCCATGTGATGCTGGTGGATTTGCGCGCAAAGCACATCACCGGCAAAGCGGCCGAAGCGGCGCTGGGCAAGGCGCATATTACGGTCAACAAGAACGCGATTCCGAACGACCCCGAGAAGCCATTCGTCACGAGCGGCATCCGCGTGGGTTCTCCGGCGATGACCACACGCGGGTTCGGTGTGGCCGAGGCGGAGCAGGTGGGTAACCTGATCGCCGATGTGCTCGAAAGTCCCGACGACGAAGCCAATCTTGCGCGCGTGCGTGCCAAGGTTGCCGAGTTGACCCGGCGTTTCCCGGTCTACGGCTAAGTCGTGACCGCGCGCACGCAGCCTCGCCATGCTTGGCCGGCCTCCGTGTCGATGCCCGGTCGGGCGTCTATGTCGACGCTGGCCCGGGCATTAGTGCCGGCCTGCATAGGCTAGGAGGCCACGGTGCGCTGCCCTTTCTGCCGACATGAAGACACCCAGGTGGTCGATTCTCGCGTCTCGGAGGATGGGGCGGCAATCCGGCGGCGGCGGCGCTGCCCTTCCTGCGATAAACGTTTTACCACCTATGAACGCATCGAATTGGCGTTGCCGGTGGTCGTCAAGAAAGACGGCAGCCGCGTCGAATTCGATCGCCGCAAACTCTCCTCCAGCATGCAACTCGCGCTGCGCAAACGCCCGGTCAATGCCGAGGCGCTGGACGACGCGATAGGCCGCATCGAATACCTGCTACTGAGCACCGGCGAACGTGAGATTCGGTCCGAGAAACTCGGCGAGCTGGTCATGGCCGAATTGCGCCGCCTGGACAAAATCGCCTACGTGCGTTTTGCGTCGGTGTACCGCAGTTTCGAGGATGTGTCTGAATTCCAGGAGGTCATCCAGGAAATTCGCCGCCTCAATCCGGGACGCGCTCCTCGCAAGCGCTAAATGATTTGGCCGTCCGGCCAATTGTGAGGCGCTCCTCGGCCGCTTAAAGTACCCAGCAGATTATCGTGCTCCAGGGGTACACATGCTGGCCGACCGACTTCGACGTTCATTGCTTGAAAGGTCATTACAACAGGGCTTCGTTGTGCCCGAGTTGATGGCTGTCATGGCGCTACTCGTCATCGTCGCAATGCTCGCGGCGCCTGCCTTCAACGAATGGTTGCTGCGCGATCGCGTCGATGGGTTCACGCGTAACCTGCTCAATACCTTCACCTTTGCACGTAACGAGGCTTTGCGCTTGGGCGCGCGTGTCGACGTGTGTCGTGACGACGGCGCCGCACATTGCGCCAAAAGCACTCAGCCGTGCGGCCCCAGCGACGCCGCTCGTGCCGATAATTGGGCCTGCGGCTGGCTGGTGGTTACCGAGGCGCAACGCGATGCCGGAGCGTCCAGCGTCCGCTTGCTGCGGCTCTATTCCGGCAGTCACGCGCTGGCGGCGACCGGTGTCGCGACCGCCTTGACCTTTACCCCGCCCGCAGGTCAGATACTGGGCAGTTTCCGCACGTTTGAAATCAGTCCGATTACATCGCCGTCGGGCGTTGGACGCGCGCGTTTGACGCGCTGCATTCGGCTCGCGATCGCAGGCCGGCCACGGTTGACCGAGGGTCCGTGTGGGGCGAGTCGATGAAAGCTGATGCACGTCCATCTTATGCACGGTCGACGTACGTCGCGGGGGAGTCGCCGCGTCTTGCGCTGCAACGCGGCGATACGCTGGCGCAAGTGCTGGTCGCGGTAGTTCTGCTGGGCATCGCGGCGTTTGCCAGCGTGGCTTTGCAGGCCACGGTGACGCGGTCCCACGATGCCGCTCGCCGGCTCGAACGCGCGGTGCGTATCGGACAGTCGGCAGCCGAGGCATTGCGCGCCGGCCTTTCCGTGGAGCAGGCCGTGAGGCTGATGCGGGATAGTCTGGCGGCGCTTCCTGGCGGCGGCCTCGCGATTACTGGCGCGGCGCCGGGTGTTGCGCAAGTGAGTGTGTACTGGACGGAACCGCGCAGCGGCGATGACGCGGCTGATGACGAGTCATGTCCCCGTTCGGCAGACGTCAGCCCGACGCGGGCGCCGCGCTGCTTTGTGCTGCAGGTGGCCGCATGAGTCGCGAACCGAGGAGGCCTAATTTTGTACTGGTGGTTGTACCCCCGGCTCCACCCAGGATTCCACCCAGGATTTTGCGCAGGGTCTTGCCCGCGTGCGGTTACAGCTTGGTCGAGTTGATGGTGGCGATGACCATCGGGTTATTGGTCGCCAGCGCTGCAATCGGGCTTTACCGTGGGCAGCACGCGGCTTTCGAACAAGCCGCAGACATGGCTCAAATGGACGATGCGGGGCGAGCGGCCCTTGATCTGATCGCAGTACACGCAAGGGCGGCGGGATTCGCGGCCCGCATTTTCGTGGCCGGCGCGGATCCGGTCACGCCACGCATTCCTGTGCTGCCTTGCCCCGCCGGGCGTCCTGCGGGCGATCCTGCAAACTCCCACTGTGTGCGGGACGCACGCGGTTCGGATGGAGTCCAGTTCAGTTATATGGCCGATCGCGTCTCGAGCTGGCTGACCAGCGATGGGGCGCCGACTGACTGTCTCGGCCAGGCGGTACCCGCTGGCGTATTGTCGGTCGCGCGATTCTTCGTCAAACCCAGCGGCTCCAGCGGTGAACCCGAACTCTATTGCGAAGGCAGTGGCCGGCTCGGTACCGCGCAACCGGTGGTCGAGGGTGTCGAGACGCTGAGGTTGTCGTATCAGTTGAAAGGCGTGGCAAGCTTGGTCGGCGATTTCGCGCTCCCCGATGAAGCCGATGAGGCCAGTGCCACGGACGCGGCCGACCGCTTGCAGATGGTCAGCATCTGCGTACTGGTGCGAGGGCGGCCGACCGCAAAAAATTATGCCTATCTCGATTGCGACGGCCGCGCCTCGCAGGGGGGCGACCGTCGCAGGCGGCAAACTTATCGGCTCATGCTCGCGGCGCGCAATCTCTTCGATCGGGCATGACGCGCATGACGTCAGTGCTCGATGTCATGCCGGCGCTGGGCCGTCGGAATACCGGTTCGGCCTGCAGCGAGCGCGGCATGACACTGCCCGTCGTGCTGGCGGTGGTTGCGCTGTTGCAGTTGCTGGCGCTCGCACAACTCGACATCGCCACGGCCGCTTTGCGCAGCGCAGTGGGCTTGCGTGATCGCGTGGTCGCGTTCTATGCCGCCGATGCGGCATTGGCGGTCTGTGCGCGCAAGCTATCGGATGGGGCTTTGACGGCGCGGGTATGGGCTGGTGACGACGAGCCTGCCTACTGGCGGCTGTTTGAAGCGTTCGACGGCGACTACGCACCGGCGGTGCGCGTTGCCGCAAGCTGGCCCGGTGCCGCACAAGCGCCGCAGTGTCTACTGGAAATGACACAAACGGGTACCGACAGCCCACGCTATCTGTTGACTGCACGAGGTGTCGGTGCGAGTTTGGGTGCGAGCGTCGGTACACAAGCGTGGATGCAAGCTGCGCGGGTCGGCACAAGTGGCCGATGGTTCTGGCGCAGCGTCGCGCAGGCTCCTCGATGAAGCGCGTAGTCCGTCACCGCCGTGGCCGGCATCGTCATCGCGGCTTGAGTTTGCCCGAACTGGCGATCTGCATGGCGATAGTCGCGGTCATTGCCGCTTATGCCATGCCGAGCTATCGAGCCTATCTGATGCGAGGCTATCGGGCCGATGGCGTGAGCGCCGCGTACCGAGTATTGCATCACCTCGAACGATCTGAGCTCGACGCACGTGCAGGGGAAGGGGAAGGGGCTACGGCTCCGTCGGCCGAGCCATTGCCGGCCGACCTTGCCCAGTCGCCTCAGTCCGGCGCCGCGGTGTATCGATTGGCGGTGTTGCCGGCGGATGGGAAGAACGGCGGGTACACAGTACAAGCAAGCCCGTCGGAATCAGGGCCGATGCGCGATGATGTCGAGTGCGGGGATTATCTGCTCGACGCGACAGGCCGCCGCGCTAATCGGATCGCTGCGGATGTCACAACGCAGCATGTTGCACGTTGCTGGGAGGGACGCTAGCGACGCGAACCCTACCCCTGGCCGGTCGGCCATCCGCGTCTTGCGTTGCGATCAATCCGCAGCCGTATCCTCGCTGGCGCGGCGAGACTGCGTGCCGAGGGAGCGCCACACTTGCCAGATCGTCCAGCCTGCGAGTCCGACCAGACCGAACTTGGCGACGGGACGGACCAACCGGAATGCCACATGGCGAATTCGGCCGCTGATCACCATCGACGCGAGTGAGCTGAGCATCGGATACTGCTTCAGTAGGTTGCCCAACGGCCCCCACTGTCCTTGTATGCCGGTCCAGCGCGGCAGCAACCATTTCACCCAGCCAAAGCGCGTGAGCTTGCCGCGTAGTTCGTGAGCAGCCTCGCTAAGCTCGGCGCGTTCGACGGCGGCGCGTAGCGTCAGTATTTCCTTGCGCAGCAGACGCTGTTGGCGAGGCGTGAAATGCCGTACATCGAGCCCGTGACCGAATAACGGGTTAGCAGCAGGGTCTGCGGGACCCCGATTGTCGTCGGACGAATAAGGAGGCCGGTTCATGGCGAGCTCGTTGAGCACAGAGGTTTATAAAGTGCGCTTGAGAGCGGCACGGTCTTTTTCGAGCTCGGCCAGGGTCGCCGGAAACATCGGGGGAGCATCGCGCAAGCGCGAAAACGCCTTCAGGCCGCAAGCCAGGGCCGCGACGGCATAGGCCAGCGTCAGTATCGCCAACGCTTGCCAGCGATAAGTATCCCAGAATGCAACGGCAACCAGGGCGGTCAACGTAATCAGCGCCATGAGGCTAAGGAGCATGCCGGCCAGCCCAATGAAAAGGCTGACCAGCAGTCGGTCCTTTTCTTCGGCGAGCTCGATCCCGATGAGTTCGAGCCGGGTATGGACGATCGCGATGAGACCGCTCGCTATGCGGCGTAGCGTGCCGTGCGAAGCCGTATGTTCCTGCGATTCAGAGATCATGTTGAGCCGCTTGGAAAAAGAGAGGGCACAAAAAGAAAAGGTGTGGGCACCGGCCGTTTTAACGGGCAGTCAGGGCGGCTGTTTCTGCGCGATACCCATGGCAGGGCCCTCGCAACGCAATACCCCGGCGTGCTTGCTGGCAGCAAAAGACCCAAGCCGCGAGATATTCCGTGATGCCCTGCGCGCAACGGCGCCGTGTTAGCTATTAGCGGCGGTTGATGAGCAACCCGATCAGCACGCCCACGCCGGCGGCGATTCCGATCGATTGCCACGGATGTTCATGGACGTAATCGTCGGTAGCTCGGGCGGCTTTTTTACCTTTCTCGACCACCACCACATGGGCGTCGGCGGCTTTTTCCTTGGCTTGCTTCAGACGCGATACCGCTTTTTCGCGCAGCTCCGTGGCGCGCTCACCGGTGGTGCTGGCGGCCTGCTTGAGCAAATCTTCGGCGTCTGCAAGAACAGTTTTGATATCCGACATCAGTTTCTCCCTATTGATTTCCGACATGACAGCTCCCCAAAATTAAAGGCCTTCCCGAATCGTAGCGAAAGATGCCGTCAGAGGCGAGCACGTCTGCGCACATCCGCGCACATCATCTCATACCGCCGACAGCCTGGATTAGGGTTTTTACCTGCGCCGATCGCCAGCGTATCTCAGCAAAGGAGAGCGAACGCAGTTATTCTTCAATGAACCTGTCCAGCTTACCCGGATCGAAACATAACGAAAACTTATTTGCATCTGCCCTTTCGTTCGTTAGCCCGGTCACTCGCCTCGGGTATGCTGACGCGAGTTCGAACCGTCAACCAGGAGCAACACCATGAGTCTTCGCTTAGGCGATACCGCACCCGACTTCGAACAGGATTCGAGTCTAGGCCATATCAAATTTCACGAATGGCTCGGCGACAGCTGGGGCGTTCTATTTTCCCATCCCGCCGATTTCACCCCGGTTTGCACGACCGAGTTAGGGCTGACCGCCAAACTTGCGGGCGAGTTCGAAAAGCGCAATGTCAAAGCGATTGCCCTTTCGGTGGATTCGGTGGACTCGCATCGGGAATGGATCAAGGACATCAATGAGACTCAGGCGACAAGCGTGGGGTTCCCAATACTCGCCGATAGCGACCGGAAAGTCTCCGAGCTCTATGACATGATCCACCCGAACGCGAGCGAAACGTTCACGGTGCGTTCGCTGTTCATTATCGATCCGAAAAAGAAAGTTCGCCTGACGATTACCTATCCCGCCAGCACGGGGCGTAACTTCGACGAGGTGCTGCGTGTGATCGATTCGTTGCAATTGACCGAATACCATTCGGTTGCAACGCCCGGTAACTGGAAGAATGGCGACGATGTGGTGATCGTTCCTTCTCTGAAAGACGAGGAAGTGATCAAGAAGAAATTTCCGAAAGGCTACAAAGCCTTGCGACCGTATTTGCGTTTGACGCCGCAGCCGGATAAATAAATCGCGCTTTTGTCCGCGTTAGCCCCACCAGAAAAGCAAAACCCCACGCTGTCAAAAGCGTGGGGTCGATCGCGAGCTTGGCTGCGGGGCAGCGGCGTTTAGCAGAAAGCCTGGATGCCGGTCTGCGCGCGCCCCAGGATCAACGCATGGATATCGTGCGTGCCTTCGTAGGTGTTGACCACTTCCAGGTTGACCATGTGGCGGATCACGCCGTACTCGTCGGAAATGCCATTGCCGCCGAGCATGTCGCGCGCCATGCGGGCGATATCGAGCGCTTTGCCGCAGGAGTTGCGTTTCATGATCGAGGTGATCTCGACGGCGGCGCTGCCTTCATCTTTCATCCGGCCCAGGCGCAACACCCCTTGCAGCCCGAGCGTGATCTCGGTCTGCATATCGGCGAGCTTTTTCTGGATCAGTTGATTGGCGGCGAGCGGGCGGCCGAACTGCTTGCGATCGAGCACGTACTGACGCGCCGTATGCCAGCATGATTCGGCGGCGCCCAACGCGCCCCAGGCGATGCCGTAACGCGCCGAGTTAAGGCAGGTAAACGGGCCGGTCAGGCCGAACGCCTTGGGCAACAGGTTTTCTTCCGGAACGAAGACCTGGTCCATCACGATTTCGCCGGTGGTCGAAGCGCGCAGACCAAATTTGCCGTGAATGGCCGGGGCCGATAAGCCTTTCCAGCCCTTTTCCAAGATGAAGCCACGAATCACTTGCTTACCTTCGTCGTTCGCCAGTTTGCCCCACACGACGAACACGTCGGCAAACGGCGAGTTGGAAATCCACATCTTGGCGCCCGACAATACATACCCGCCATCGACTTTCTTCGCATGCGTCACCATGCTGCCCGGGTCGGAGCCATGGTCCGGTTCGGTCAGGCCGAAGCAACCTATCAATTCGCCGGTGGCGAGTTTGGGCAGATATTTGCGCTTTTGTTCCTCCGAGCCGAACTCGTAGATCGGCACCATGACCAGCGACGACTGGACCGACATCATCGATCGATAGCCCGAGTCGACCTGTTCGACTTCACGCGCAATCAGACCATAGCTGACGTAGTTAAGGCCCGGACCGCCGTATTCCTCAGGAATCGTGGGGCCCAGCAAACCCAGTTCACCCATTTCGCGAAACACCGACGGATCGGCAGTTTCGTTGCGAAACGCCTGCAGCACGCGCGGTGCGAGCTTGTCTTGCGAATAGGCGCGGGCCGCATCGCGCACCATGCGCTCTTCCTGATCGAGCTGCTGGTCGAGCAACAAGGGGTCTTCCCAATGAAACTGAGCTGTGTCTGCCATGATCATTCTCCACACGAGCGGGTCGGGCCGGCTCGCCTTAGTTGAGGGTCCCGCGCTGCGTCCGGGACCGGCGAGGGTCCAAAACGTAAAAATCGGGCTTGACGTTGGTTCCGCCATGCGGAACAATGTTCTGCATAAATTAGATCTTATCACCCCCGGAGCGCGGAATCCAGTGCCGATCCCGTCCCGTTCGATGCAACGACCACTATGCCCAAACCAGCCGCTCATATATCGACTCGCTCATCTTCTTTTCTGCCGTTGGCGAACCCCGCCGACGAGCGCAAATTCGTTACCGCGTTGGCCCGCGGCCTGGAGATATTGCGTTGCTATACGGCTGACGATGCGTGGCTGGGTAACCGCGATTTTGTCGAGCGCACTGGCTTACCCAAGGCGACAGTCAGCCGCTTGACCTTCACCTTGGCGCAATTGGGATATTTGCGTTACGACAGCTCGCTGGCTAAATACGCGTTGGACGCCGGGGTGTTGGCGCTGGGCGGGGCGCTGTTGGCGGGCAGCGACCTGGTCGATCTTGCGCGCCCTCACATGCGTGCGCTTGCGCGCGAGATCGGCGCTGCGGTGTCGCTGGGCTGCCGGGAGGGGCTAGACATGATTTACCTCGAAACCATCCGCAGCGAGACCGCGCTCACGTTGGGACTTACGCCCGGCTCGCGGCTCTCGATGTTGACCAGCTCGATGGGACGCGCGTATCTCGCAGTCCAGCCGGAGGCCGCCCGGGAGGCCTTGTATGAACGCTTGGTTAGCCACGCCGGTGCGGCTGGACCGGAGATGTTGGCGCGTACTCGCAGCGAAGTGGCCGCTTACGCCAGCGTAGGCTGTTGCTATTCGTTCAGGGAATGGCACGACGACGTCAACGCCATCGCAGTCGCTTTTTTGGACCCGGTGCAGCGGCGTTGTCTGGTATTGAGCTGCAGCGGGCCCGCGTCGTCGATGGACGAGACGCTATTTCGGACCGTGATCGGCCCCAAATTGCGCGTGCTGGCCGCGCGGCTCGGGCTCACGCCGCATTAAGGCGCAAGGCTACAAAACGGCATGTAAGGGTATCCGGACGGGTTAATGAGCGGACTTAATGAGCCGGCTTATTGAGTAGGCTTAATCAGCGGGCTTAATCAGCGGACGGCTTAGGCGCCCTTATCCGAGCAAGCTCACTCAAGCGGATCGACCGAATGGAACCGGCCGCCGTGGAACACCAGGGGACCGGCCTCGGCGCTAGCGTCGTTAAAGCCACAGCGCTCCACTTCGCCCACGAAGATGACGTGATCGCCTTCGACATAGCGGCTTCGGTTATGACATTCGAACCACGCCAGCGCACCCTCCAGGATCGGAATGCCCTCGGCGTTGAGCCGGTACGGAACACCCTCGAAGCGATCGCCCTTGGCGGTCGCAAAGCGCAGGCACAGATCCACCTGGGCCGAAGACAGCACATTGACCACGTAATGAGTATTGGTTTGGAAGGTCGGTAGCGAGCCCGATTTATTCGCCAGGCTCCATAAAATGAGCGGCGGGGTGAGCGAAACCGAATTGAATGAACTTGCAGTCAGGCCCGCCAGTCCACCTTCTTCGGAGCGCGTGGTGATGATGGTCACGCCAGTGGCGAATTGTCCCAGCACGTTGCGGAACATGTCGGGCTCGAAATCGGGCGGATTTGCCGCTCGGGGTCGCGCACCGATGGGCAGCAGATCGGTGTCGGCGGATTGCACCGAGCTCTCCGAAGTTTGTGCATCTACGGAAGCCGCAACGGTGGCGCCAGACTCGGCGTATGGTTTCATGGGCGTGTACAGTCGAATAGAGCCCATGCAAGGGCAAAAAATAACGCGGGGCGCCCCCGCAGGGATGTCAGTAAACGGGAGGTCCGACCGGCTCATCCCCGTTGGCGAACCACGATCCTGCACAGTTTAGCGGAATCGTCCGGCCTGCGGGTGCCTGTCGGCCAAGGCGCGGTGCGGCGGTTTCGTGCAAGATGAACGATTACGGTCGACTTTTTCTGCAATGAGGGCGTTATGACGCAAAATATCGAAACGGCAACCTTGGGCGGCGGGTGCTTTTGGTGTACTGAGGCGGTCTTTCTCGAGGTGGCAGGCGTCACCGCCGTCGAGCCGGGCTACGCGGGTGGCGAGACGCGTAATCCGACCTATGAGCAAATTTGCGACGGTGATACGGGCCATGCCGAGGTCGTCAAGATCGACTTCGATGCGAACCGTATCAGCTTCGAGGAAATTCTTGAGATTTTCTTTACCATCCATGATCCGACTACCTTAAACCGCCAAGGCAACGACGTCGGCACGCAATACCGTTCGGTCGTCTTCACGAATTCCGAGGCGCAACGTGCGACCGCGCAGGCGGTGATCGAGCGGTTCAGCCGCGACGGCCTTTACGACGGCCCCATCGTCACCGAGGTGGCCCCGCTCGACGGCAATTACTGGCGGGCCGAAGACTACCATCGCAACTACTACGCGAACCATCCGACGCAGGGCTACTGTGCGTTTGTGGTTGCGCCCAAGGTGGCCAAGTTTCGGCAGAAGTTTGCGCACCGTTTTCAGGCGTAGTGCTGTGCAAGCAGTAGCGGGCGCAGTGGCTCAGGTTTGAGCAGAAGTTTGCGCAGCGGTTCGAGGCATAGCACTGTTCAAGAGGTCTTGTCGGCTAGTGGCTCAGGTAGCGAAGACTCATGCAGCGCGCCGCTAACGCTGAGGCGCCGCCGCTGAAGCCGCTTTAGCCTGTTCCAGTGCACGGACGATGTCTTCTGCCAAGCTGAAGCAGGTGAGCGGCGCACTACCCTCGGCCTTGTTGCTGATCGTAATCGTGACCGGCTGACCGGCGAGCGCGTAGTGCGCCGCCAGTTGGGCCAAGGCCGCCCGACTGGCTGGATCGGCATCGACGATCGCATTGAATGGCTCGTATCGAGCCTTGGCCTGCTCGTACTTGAAGCCTGAATGCAGGCTCCAGCGCACGATCAACGGGCCTGCGGCTTGCGCGTCGAGCGCGGCCAGGGCACTCGCTTGCCGCACGACGTCAGGCATGCGGGCATTGAGGGCGAGGCAATACCGTACCCCAGTGCTCTGCAGCATCTTGATGAGCCGCGGCGTCAGCAATGCCGCATCGCGAATTTCCAGCGCATAGTAGGCGCCGTCGTTGCCCCCGCTGCCCTCGTTTCCACCCCGCGGCAGCGGGGGCAATGACGCGAAAAAGCGCCCGACCCGGGCAATCCAGTCGGTGGTGGCGGTAAGCCAGTATTGAGGCAATGGTGAAAACTGAAAGACCAACGCACCCGCGCGCACGCCCAGCCCTTCGATGCACGGCATCACGAACTCGCGACGCGCTATGTCGGCATTGAGGAAGCACGGATTGGGGCTTTCCGGCGCGCCCCGGTCGTCGCGCAATACGGCGTCGGTGACACTGGCAGGCGCCTTGACCGTAAACCGGAAATGCTCGGGTGTTTGACCCGCGTAGGTCAGATAGTCAGCCACCGACAGCGGCCCGTAGAACGAGCGGTCGATACTGACGCTGCGCAACAAGGGATGCGCGGCATAAGCCTCCAAGCCACGCTTGGCAAGTATCGGAGTCGAATAGTCGCCGCTGTAGGCCAGGCCGTCCCAGCCGGGATACGACCACGATGACGTGCCCAGCCGGATCTGCGCCGGCAGCTTCGTGCTCAGCGTGGCGAGTTCGGCGGAAACGGGTGCCGGCTCGACTTGTCTGGGGCCGCGCTTGCGGCGCACGGGCGGCGTGGCACGACTATCGCCGCCTTCGGCGTGCGGCGACCCGGCAGCGTTGCCGGTGTCGTCGCTATCATCGGTATTGTCGGGCAAGCCAAACAGATCTGGCATCAACTTGCTCGCGACAGCCCTGGGGACTCGGCCGGTCTAGACACCCAGAGGCGCGCGTCGTTGGTCGTACATATAACGTCGCGACCATGGCAGCGTCTCGGCCCGACGTCCGGCGCGCCGGCAAACGATCTGATAGATCGCGACATCGTCGTTTTCGAACGCGTACGCGCAACCTGCCAGATAGACACGCCAGATGCGGAATTTTTCTTCGCTCACGTGCTCGCGTGCTTGGGTTGCTGCGTTCTCGAAATTGCGCGCCCAGTGGTTCAGCGTATGCGCGTAGTGGCGTCGCAAATTTTCCACGTCGAACGCCTCGAGCCCGCCCTGCTGCAGGGCTTGCAATGCCAGGCTGATATGGGGCAATTCGCCGTCGGGAAACACGTACTTATCGATAAACTCACCACCGCCGAGCGCGGTTTCGCCGCTGTCGAAATCGCTGGACGTAATGCCGTGATTCATCGCCACGCCGTCTTCTTTAAGCAGCTCGCGTACTTTCGTGAAATAGGCCGGCAGGTTCTTGCGACCGACGTGCTCGAACATCCCGACGCTGGTGATCCGGTCGAATTCCCCGGTCAGATCGCGATAGTCCTGCAGGCGGATCTCGATCTGATCTTGCAGGCCTGCCGCTTTCACGCGTTCGTTGGCAAGCGCGAATTGATTTTCGGATAAGGTGACGCCAACGCAGCGCGCGCCGAATTTTTGTGCCGCGCGCAGCACCAACGCGCCCCAGCCGCAGCCGATATCGAGCAGGGTCTGGCCCGGCTGCAAATCGATCTTGGTGAGGATATGGTCGATTTTCTTCAACTGGGCCGTGGCGAGGTCTTCGGTGCCGTCTTCGAAATAAGCACAGGAGTAGACCATGTTCGAGTCCAGCCAGAGCTGGTAGAACTCGTTCGAGACATCGTAGTGATACTCGATGGCCTTTTTGTCGGACGCTTTGCTGTGGTTGAAGTAGCGCCGCACGCGGGCGAGTTTGCCACTGCTGGCGGTGACGGTATTTTTGGCCAGCGCGTAGCCGATGTCGATGATATCGCTTAGCTTTCCTTCGATATCGATCTTGCCTTTGACGTAGGCCTCGCCGAGGTTGTCCAGACTGGGCTCGAGCAAGTAGGGTAGCGCCGACGCGCCCTTTACATGCAGCGTTACCTGAGGCGCCGAAAACGTGCCGAAGTCGTGCTGCTGGCCGTCCCACAGGATCACGCGTGCCGGAATATTCGCTTTAGTGCGAATGTCAGCAACCCAGTGTGCGAGTTTTTTTTCCCAGAACATGTCTATTCTCCGCTCGAAAAATGATGGCAAATCACGAATCGGTTCGGGTCCAGCAGCAGTTCGTCTCTTCGGCAGGCGGGAGAGGGGCTCGTTGCGTCATTCGCTCCCTCGATCAATCATTCAACCGCTTGCCTGCATCGTACTGCTGCGCCTTTCTTTTGACCGTATACGCGTGAAAAAGATCACGGCGCGAGACGCTCGATGCGCCAGCCTCCATCAGGCGCGCAAACGTAGCGTATGCGGTCGTGCAGGCGCGACGCTCGCCCCTGCCAAAATTCGATGCACTCCGGCGTCAACCGGTAGCCTCCCCAGTGGGCGGGGCGCGGTGGGTTTTCGCCAAAGCGGGCGTTGAAATCGGCCTCGCGACTCTCGATCACGGCGCGGCTCTGCACCACGGCGCTTTGTTCGGATGCCCATGCGCCGATGCGCGAATTCAAGGGCCGCGAATGGAAGTAAGTGTCGCTTTCGGCCGCCGTCGTCTTCTCGACCCGGCCTTCGATGCGCACTTGCCGCTCCAGCTCGATCCAATGAAACAAGAGGCTGGCATGCGGGTTCGCTGCCAGATCGTGGCCTTTACGACTGTCGTAATTGGTAAAGAACGTGAAGCCGCGCGCGTCCGCGCCCTTGATCAGCACGATCCGGGCCGACGGACGATGATCGGCGCTGACAGTCGCCAGTGTCATCGCGTTCGGCTCCGGGACTTCCGACTTCACGGCGTGATCGAACCATCGTGCGAACTGCACGATCGGATCGGGGTCGACCTCGGTTTCGGTCAGGCTACCCAATGTGTAGCTTTTACGCAGATCTGCGAGAGTGATCACGGTCTTAAGTGTGCGCTAAAGAAATATCAGTATAGCCAATGACAAATTATTTTGCGCTCGAAGGGCTTCGCGGGTCCTGGCTTAGCACCGTTTCACAACGCTTGCCTGCGCTGGGCTACTGCTTGCCTGCAGTGTGTGCAGAGAATCGGGCACAATGCGGTTTGACGTCTCCGTATTCTCTGTATTCGCCGATTTCCCTGATATGTCCGAGCCTGGTGTTTCCCCAAGCAACAAAACCGCTGCTTCAGTTGCGAACCCCGTTGCGACCCCCGCCGCGCCCGCCGGGGCGGCGCCCGCCGTGACGATGGCGTCCGAGGCGCTATGGGGCGAGGCCGATCACGCACGCCGTTTTGGCGGAGTGGCGCGGCTGTATGGGGTGCCGGCACTGCGGGCCTTCGAGCAGGCGCGAGTGGTGGTCATTGGCATAGGCGGCGTCGGTTCGTGGGTGGCCGAGGCGCTGGCGCGTAGCGCAGTGGGTCGTTTGACGCTGGTCGATCTGGATAATATAGCCGAAAGCAATACCAACCGGCAGATCCATGCGTTGGACGGAAACTACGGAATGGCCAAGGTGACGGCGATGGCCCGGCGCATTACGTTGATCAATCCGCAGTGCGATGTTACCGAGGTCGAGGATTTCGTCGAAGCCGATAATTTTGACCGTGTGCTAGGCGGCGGTTTCGATTACGTCATCGACGCCATCGACAGCGTGAGGACCAAAACGGCGCTGCTTGCATGGTGCGTTGCACATCGCCAGCCGGTCATCACGGTAGGCGGCGCGGGTGGACAGCTCGACCCGACGCGAATCCGGATCGACGATCTGGCTCAAACCATCCAGGATCCCTTGCTTGCCAAGGTGCGTGCCGGTTTGCGCAAGCAACACGGATTTGCACGGGGCCCCAAGACAAAATTCAAAATCCCGGCTGTCTATTCAGACGAACCGTTGATCTATCCGGAACTGGCGGAACACGAAATGTCCACGGCGTCGGCCGATGGCGACGCGGGCGAAGGCGGTGCCGCCGAAGCGAATACGAATCTGCCTGGCGGGCCGATCGGCCTGAACTGTGCGGGCTTCGGCTCCAGCGTGTGCGTGACCGCGAGTTTCGGCTTCGCCGCCGCAGCGTATGTGTTGCGCGTGCTCGCCGCCAACGCCAACGCCAACGCCGGCGTTTAGTGTTCCGGCAGCGGTATGAAGTCGCGTTCGCCGGGAACTGCGGCGAATTGGCCGTCGCGCCACGCGGTTTTCGCCGCCTCGATACGCTCGCGCTGGCTCGAAACGAAATTCCACCAAATGAAGCGTTCGCCATCCAGCGGCGCGCCTCCGAGCAACATGACCCGGGCGCCGTCGGCGCTATGCAGATTCGCGAGCAAATCGGCGGGCAAGATCGCCATCTCGCCGGCTTGCAGTACTTGTCCGTCTATCGTCAAGGTGCCTTGCGCCAGATAGACCGCGCGTTGCGCGTAGTCCGCGCTCACAGCGAGAGTCGCGCCGGCATCGAACTCTGCCGCGACGTATAAGGTCGGACTAAGCGTTGCGACAGGCGAGACCAGCCCCTTGAACTGTCCGGCCAGTACCCGCACCGTCACGCCAGAAACCGTGGTGATCGGCAAACGGGCGGCCGGATAGTGGACAAATGTCGGCTCGCATTCTTCCTGCGCATGAGGCAGCGCTACCCAGCTTTGCAAGCCGTGCATGGTCATGCCGCCCTGACGATCCTCGTCAGGCGTGCGTTCCGAATGCGTGATGCCACGTCCGGCGGTCATCCAGTTCATATCGCCCGGGACGATTTTCTGCACGGTGCCCAGGCTGTCGCGGTGCATCAGCGCCCCCTCGAACAGAAATGTCACGGTGGCCAGTCCGATGTGGGGATGAGGCCGCACGTCGATGCCGCCGGGCGCGAGCTCCGTGGGGCCCAGGTGATCGAAAAAAATAAACGGGCCTACCGTCCTGGCAGCTTGCGCGGGCAGAATCCGGCGCACGGTGAAGCCGCCCAGATCACGGCTGTGCGGCTTGATAATGACAAGAGGCGTGGTCATGGCAGCGGCTCCAGTGGTTCAGGGATGAAGGGTGGATCAAAGGTGAATGAGCGACGCCGAAACAGCTAACGGGCACCTAGGGTTTACATTTTGTTTGGATTTTACTTACAAGTTTTTACTTTTATCGTGTTTCGACGTCAACCCAAATGTAATGACGTTCGTTTTATCAGGTAAGCGCGAACTGGTCGCGTGCTAATCGAGAAAGGATTTTGTCATGAACAAGCTTTTGATCGCATTGACCGCTGGCCTGTTGGCTTCGAGCGCCGTGTTTGCTCAGGCTCCGGCTTCTGCTTCCACAGCTCCTGCTGCTGCACCTGCCATGGCTGCGCCCGCCAGCGTCACCAAAGCACCGAAGGCCAAGAAAGCCAAGAAAGTCCGGATTCACAAACCCAAGCAGCCGGCTTCGCCTGTCCAAGCAGGTCCGAACGGCAACAAGCAATAAGAATTAGCTCGGGTTGTACGAGCGCCTCGCGCGCTCGAAAAAAACGCGCGGTGCCACTCGGCACCGCGCGTTTTTTTATTCATTCGCGGCGTTCACCACCGCTTCGGCTAGAAAGCGGGAGTGCCGCGGCCGTGTCGTCAGCTAAGTCATCAGCGGGGTCGTCAGTTGAGTTGTCAACTGCGATGCCAGACGCGATGTCAGCCCACTACGTTAGCCCACTACGTCAGGCGGGTTTCCCCCAGCTGTCTTTCAGGCTGACGGTGCGATTGAAGACCGGCTTGCCGGGCTGCGAATCGACTCGATCAGCAACGAAGTAGCCGTGGCGTTCGAATTGGACCCGGTCCTCCGCCTTGACGTCTTTCGCGCACGGTTCAAGGTAAGCATGGACCACTCGCTTGGCTTGCGGATTGAGCACCTCGATAAAGTCGCGGCCACCCGCATCGGGCTGCGCCTCGGTGAACAGTCTGTCGTAAATGCGCACTTGCGCCTCAAGCGCGTGCGCGATGCTGATCCAGTGAATATTCCCTTTGACCTTATACGTGTCCGCACCCGGGGTGCCCGACTTGCTGTCGGGAAGATAAGTGCAGTGGATCGCCGTGATCTTGCCATCGGCGTCCTTGTCCGCACCGATGCATTCGACCACGTAGCCGTGACGCAGACGCACCCGGTTGCCGGGGAACAGCCGGAAAAAACCTTTGACCGGCGTTTCCTGAAAATCGTCGCGCTCGATCCACAGCTCGCGCGTAAATGGGAAATGGCGCAAACCGAGTTCCGGGCGATGCGGGTGCACGGGCGCACTGCACGCGTGCGTCTCGTCTTCCGGGAAGTTGTCGACGATCAGCCGGACCGGGTCGAGCACGGCGCTCAGGCGCGGTGCGACCGGGTCGAGATCGTCGCGCAGCGATTGCTCGAGCACGCTCATGTCTATCCACGAATCGACCTTGGTGACGCCGATGCGTTCGCAAAATAGCTGAATGCTGCCCGGGGTGTAGCCGCGCCGCCGCAAACCCACGATGGTCGGCATGCGTGGATCGTCCCAGCCGTCGACGTGCTTATCAGCGACCAGTTGATGCAATTTGCGCTTGCTGGTGATGACATAGGTGAGGTTGAGCCGCGAGAACTCGATTTGCTGCGGCAACGGCCGCACCAGCGCGCCCGCATCGGCCAATTGGTTCAGCACCCAATCATAGAGCGGACGGTGATCTTCGAACTCGAGCGTGCACAGCGAGTGCGTGATGTTTTCAAGCGCATCCGAAATGCAATGCGTGTAGTCGTACATCGGGTAGATGCACCAGGCGTCACCGGTACGGTGATGGTGGACGCGCCGGATCCGGTACAGCACCGGGTCGCGCATATTGATATTGGGCGAGGCCAGGTCGATCTTGGCACGCAGCACATGGGCGCCGTCGCTGAATTCGCCGGCGCGCATCCTGCGAAACAGGTCGAGGTTCTCGTCGGGCGTGCGGCTGCGGAACGACGAAGCGCGACCGGGCTCGGTCAACGTGCCGCGGTTCGCGCGCATCTCCTCGGCGCTTTGGCTATCGACGTAAGCATGGCCGCGCTCGATCAACAGTTCAGCGTAGGTGTAGAGCTGTTCGAAATAGTCGCTTGCGTAGTAGAGGTGATTCTGACTGTCGCCCACCCACGAGAAACCCAGCCAATGCACGGACTCGGCGATCGAATCGACGTATTCGGTGCTTTCTTTTTCCGGGTTGGTATCGTCAAAGCGCAAATGGCACACGCCGTTGTAATCGCGCGCGATACCGAAATTCACGCAAATCGATTTGGCGTGACCCACATGCAGATAACCGTTGGGTTCTGGCGGGAAACGGGTTTCAACTCGCCCGGCCCATTTGCCGGTGCGCGTGTCCTCGTCGATGATGTTGCGGATGAAATTCGATACGGGTGCGGTGTCCGGGCTGTTCTTACGTTCGTTGCTCATGCGCGAGGGCCTTTAAGTGATCTCCTCATTTTACCGCACGCGCTGGTGCACGGGCGCTCATAAAAAATCGCGGGCATGAAAGCGTCGCATGTTGCGGCATAAAAAAACCCTACCGGCGGTATCCGCGGGTAGGGTGGTTTGCGCCATACCCCGCATCAACGGGTGGCGGCGTGGCTCAAGACTCAGTGACGACCGTCATGATGCCCGTTGTCGTGATGCCCGTTGTCGTGATGGTAGTCGCCGCCATGGTGGTAGTCGTTGTGCCCACCCCAGCCGCCGCGGCCATAAACCACCGGCGGTGCATTGTAATAAGCGGGTTGATAAACGACCGGCGGGGCGCTATAGACGCCCGGCAGGCCAATGCCAATATTTAAATTCACTCGTGCGCTGGCTAGCGGGCTTGCGCTCAGCGCCGCCAGACCGATGATCAATGCAATCAGATAATGTTTCTTCATAAGAATTCCCCTTCTTTTTTGCGCGGCGGCCCGAATCCCACGGCCTTTCACGCGATGTGCGTAGCGCTAGCCACTTGCGATGCCCGCTGACTGGCGCGCTTAATTAGACTTGGTGGCTTTGGCGTGACGCGGGTGCGGATGGAAAACGGTATCGGCCGTTTTCTTCTGAGCATCGGACATGCTGTTGTAAAGCGGCTCGAACACGGCAGAAAGCTTTTTCACGTCATCGGCGTGCGCTTGCGCGATATCGCCGTACGAATTCAGGTCGTCCACGGCAGTCATCGTGGACTCATTCGCTTCCCGCTTGCTCATCATATCGATCATTTGCGCGGCGTTATCGCGCATCACCTGAGCGACCTTGTTCCATTGATCTTCTTCTGCCGAAGTAATTTTCAGTTGGCTGCGCAAGTCTTTGATATGCGCCTCGACGCCGGCATTGGTCACAGTGTGTTTCATCGGCGCGCTCGGCGGCGTTCCGGTAGCGGCCGGTGCGGTACCTTGGGCGAAAGCACCCGTCATAAAGAGTGCGGAAGCGGCGAGGACAATAATTTTTTTCATGGTTCTTTCCCTGTAAAAAAAGTGGCAACTCAAAGTAGACAGGTTAAACGACGGCGAAAAGCGGGTGATGAACAGCGCAGTAAAGCCAAGCGCGATGAGGCAAAGCGGACTTCGGTGCATCGTTCATCGATGGAGCATCGTTCATCTAAGGTAACCGGCTAGTTTGATATAGGGTACGGGTCGATAGTTCCGGACGTAGCCGCGTGCGAACTTCAAATGTTACAAGTCCGACTTCGAATTCCCATGCCGGGAATTGGAAAAATTCCAGTCGGATCAGTCGCTTAGCTTGGCCCGCGCGGGCGCGAACGCGGGTGCGGCCGCGCAGCCCCCCGTTCGCGGCCGCACAGACTGTTACACAATGCCGGCCGCGCGCAGGCTCGCCAAGCGCTCGGCGTCTACCCCGAGTAGCTCGTGTAGCACCGCTTCGGTGTGTTCGCCGAGCAGCGGCGGATGGCCGGTAACCTCGGGCGGCGTGGCGCTCATCTTGATTGGGCTGCGCACCAGCTTGACCTCGCCGGCCAACGGATGCGCGACCTTGACCTGCATTTCGCGGGCTACCACTTGCGGATCTTCGAACACTTCGCCGAGATCGTTGATCGGGCCGCACGGCACGCCGGCCGATTCCAGCGACGCGATCCAATCCGCTTTGCTGCGGCGTTCGACCATGGCGGCGAGTATCGGCACCAGCGTATCGCGGTGGTTGACCCGCTGCGGGTTGGTCGCAAAACGCGGATCCAGAGCGAGTTCGGGGCAGGCCCCGACTTCGACGAATTTACGAAACTGCGCGTCGTTGCCGACCCCGACGATGATCCAACTGTCGCTGGTCTTGAAGGTCTGGTACGGCACGATGTTGGGATGCGCATTGCCCCAGCGCGCGGGCGGTGTGCCGCTGACCAGGAAGTTGGTGTTCATATTGGCGAGCATCGCCACTTGCACATCGAGCAAGGCCATATCGATATATTGGCCGGTTCCCGTGCGGTCGCGGTGTGCCAGTGCGGCCAGCACGGCCACGGTGGAATACATGCCGGTCATCAGGTCGGCGATGGCAACGCCGGCTTTTTGCGGGCCACCGCCCGGCAAACTGTCGCGCTCGCCGGTGATACTCATGAAGCCGCCCATACCCTGCACGATAAAGTCGTAGCCGGCGCGTCCCGCATAGGGGCCGCTCTGGCCGAAACCCGTAATCGAGCAGTAGATCAGGTCCGGCTTGACCTTGCACAACGCGTCGTAATCGAGTCCGTATTTCGCAAGTTGTCCGACCTTGTAGTTTTCCAGCACCACATCGCTTTGTGCCGCCAGCTCACGTATCAGTTGCTGCCCATCGGCTGTGGAAATGTCGATCGTCACCGAACGTTTGTTGCGGTTGGCGGCGAGGTAGTAGGCGGCCTCCGCGGTCGGCGCGCCCTCGGTGTCCTGCAGGTAGGGCGGCCCCCAGTGACGCGTATCGTCGCCGGCTTTCGGACGCTCGACCTTGATCACGTCGGCGCCAAAGTCGGCAAGGGTCTGGCCGCACCACGGTCCGGCAAGAACGCGCGTGAGATCGAGCACGCGAATATGGCTGAGTGCGCCCATGGCAGAGAATCTCCGTCTAGTAATTTGTGGCGTCATATTAAGCGATCTGCGCGCTCTACCTGCGCCCAGTGGCCGCTTTGTTGGCTATTTCCCGTATAATCAACCGCTTGCACGCATACCTCTACCCATACCCTCTACCGTTGCGCCAGGTCGACCAAAGCACACGATGAAAGCCGCTGAAATCCGCGAAAAATTCCTGAAATTCTTTGAAGCGAAAGGTCATTCGATCGTTCGTTCCTCCAGTCTGGTGCCGTCCAACGACCCGACCTTGCTGTTCACCAACTCCGGGATGGTGCAGTTCAAGGATGTCTTTCTCGGCGCCGAGCAACGTCCCTACACGCGCGCGACCACCTCGCAGCGCAGCGTGCGGGCCGGGGGCAAGCACAACGACCTCGAGAACGTTGGCTATACCGCCCGTCATCACACGTTCTTCGAGATGCTGGGCAACTTCTCGTTCGGCGATTATTTCAAGCGCGATGCGATTCACTACGCGTGGGAATTGCTGACCGGCGTGTACCAGTTGCCCAAAGACAAGCTCTGGGTCACGGTTTATCACGAAGACGACGAAGCGCACGACATTTGGGCGCGTGAAATCGGCGTGCCGGTCGAGCGCATCATCCGGATCGGCGACAACAAAGGCGCGCGCTACGCGTCGGACAATTTCTGGCAGATGGCCGATACCGGGCCGTGCGGTCCGTGTTCGGAAATCTTCTACGATCACGGTCCGGACGTGTGGGGTGGTCCCCCGGGCTCGCCTGAAGAAGATGGCGATCGCTATATCGAGATCTGGAACCTGGTGTTCATGCAGTTCAACCGCGACGCGCAAGGCAATATGCCGCGTCTGCCCAAGCCCTGCGTCGATACCGGCATGGGCCTGGAACGCATTGCGGCGGTGCTGCAGCATGTACACAGCAATTACGAAATCGACCTGTTCCAATCGCTGATCAAGGCCGCGGCGCGCGAGACCGGCACGTCCGATCTCGGCAACAATTCGCTGAAGGTCATTGCCGACCATATCCGCGCCTGTTCATTCCTGATCGTCGATGGCGTGATCCCGGGCAACGAAGGGCGCGGCTACGTGCTGCGCCGGATCATCCGTCGGGCGATTCGTCACGGTTACAAGCTCGGCCGCAAGCAGGCGTTTTTCCACCGCATCGTGGCTGATCTGGTCGCCGAGATGGGCGCCGCTTATCCCGAACTCGCGCAAGCGCAGGAACGCGTCACCGATGTGCTGCGCCAGGAAGAGGAACGTTTCTTCGAGACCATCGAAAACGGCATGGAGATTCTCGATGCGGCGCTGGGCGAATTGCAGCAGCGCGGCGGCACGGTGCTGGACGGTGAAGTGGCATTCAAACTGCACGATACCTATGGCTTTCCGCTGGACCTGACGGCGGACGTGTGTCGCGAACGCAGCATGACGGTCGACGAGACCACGTTCGATACGGCGATGGCGCGTCAGCGCGACCAAGCGCGTGCAGCGGGCAAGTTCAAGATGGCGCAAGCGCTGGGCTACAGCGGCGCCAGGACGACGTTCCACGGCTACGAGAAATTGACCGTCGACGATGCCAAGGTGATCGCGCTCTACGTCGACGGCAGTTCGGTCGATACGATCGCGCGTGGCCAGGAAGCCATCGTGGTGTTGGACCACACGCCGTTCTACGCAGAGTCGGGCGGCCAGGTTGGCGATCAAGGCGTGCTGCATGCCGGTGATGCGCGCTTTGCCGTGACCGATACGCTCAAGGTTCAAGCGGAGGTGTTCGGGCATCATGGCGCCCTCGCGCAGGGCACGCTCAAGGTGGGCGACGTGGTGGCGGCCGAGGTCGATACCGAGCGCCGCGCTCGCACGATCCGCAACCATTCGGCCACGCACTTGATGCACAAGGCGTTGCGCGAAGTGCTGGGCGCTCACGTGCAGCAAAAGGGCTCGCTGGTCGACGCGGACAAGACCCGTTTCGACTTCGCACACAATGCGCCGATGAACGACGACCAGATCCGTCGCGTCGAGGCCATCGTCAACGCTGAGATCCTGCGCAACGCGGCGGTCCAGTCCCAATTGATGGCCTACGACGATGCGGTCAAAGGCGGCGCCATGGCGTTGTTCGGCGAGAAGTACGGCGATGAGGTGCGCGTGCTCGATATCGGCTTCTCGCGCGAGTTGTGCGGTGGCACCCACGTGCAGCGCACGGGCGACATCGGCTTCTTCAAGGTCGTGTCCGAGGGCGGCGTGGCGGCGGGCATACGCCGCGTCGAGGCCATCACCGGCGACAACGCCTTGCGCTTCGTCCAGGAACTCGATGCCCGCATCAACGCCGCTGCTGCGGCGCTCAAGGCGCAGCCGTCCGAATTGATCCAGCGCGTGACACAGGTGCAAGAGCAGGTACGCGGGCTGGAAAAAGAACTGTCGCAATTGAAATCGAAACTCGCGTCCAATCAGGGCGACGATTTGCTGACCCAAGCGGTGGACGTCGGCGGCATCCAGGTGCTGGCGGCGACGCTGGCGGGCGCCGATGCAAAGACGCTGCGCGAGACTGTCGACAAGCTCAAGGACAAGCTCAAGCATGCGGCTATCGTGCTGGCTGCAGTGAGCGAGGGCAAGGTCAGCTTGATTGCGGGCGTGACAGCGGACGCGAGCCAGAAAGTGAAAGCGGGCGATTTGGTGAATTTCGTGGCGCAGCAAGTCGGCGGCAAAGGGGGCGGGCGTGCCGATATGGCGCAAGCGGGGGGCACCGACGCATCCAACCTGCCGGCGGCGCTGGCCGGGGTTAAGGCCTGGGTCGAGGCGCGGCTGTAACCGTAGAGCAACGCGGTAGACCGACGCAGTAGACGAACGCAATAGACCCGACTCAAACCCAACGACGGCCTAGTGACGACCCAAGCAAGGATGGGCTAATGAGGGGTGGGCAAATTCAGGCACGCAGGTTGCGCTGAATCAAAACGCCGCGAGCCTAACGGTTCGCGGCGTTTTGATTTGGGGGCGCCGATAAACCGTGACAACAATACAGCGATGCTCGGCGCACGATCGGGCACGCACAGGAGCTAGTCTGCTCAGGAGACACATAATGACTTTGCCGCCGCGGCCCGCTGTTCCAGACCCAACTGCCACACAGACGAGCGCCAAGCGCACGGCGGCGATCAGTGCGCTGGCTTGTGCGATTACCCTGGCGGTGGCGCTGGGGATAGGCCGCTTCGCCTTCACGCCGTTGCTGCCCTTGATGTTGCAGGAAGGTCGGCTAAGCATCAACGCGGGCGGTCTGCTCGCGTCGCTGAATTACGCCGGTTATTTTATCGGCGCGCTGACGTGTGCGTTCATGCCCTTCGATCACCGCAAGCTGCTGCGCTTCGGTCTCGTGATGACGACTGTGCTGACCTTGTCGATGGGGCTCACGCATACGTTTGCGCTATGGGGTGGTTTGCGGTTGATCGCGGGAATTGTCAGTGCGTGGACCTTCGTGTTCGCTTCGCAATGGGGACTGCGTCGTCTTGCCGAATTGCATCAGCATGGCTGGAGCGGCGTGATTTATACCGGACCGGGCCTCGGTATTCTGATTACGGGTCTGTTGGTCAGCGCGGGCAGCCAGTATGGATCCCAGGTCGGCTGGCTGAGCTTTGGCGTGCTTGCGCTCGTCCTATCGGCATGCGTCTGGAAGATCTTTGACGCGGCGGTGCCGCATGTAGCGGTCTCGCCGCAACCCGCGTCGCCACCGCCATCACGGTCACCATCACCGCCTTCGCCGAGCGCGACATCGATCGAGTCCGCACCGGTATCCCGCTCGGAGCCGTTCGAGTTTATCGACGAAGACGAGGACGAATCCGAGCCAGGCGACCGCGCCTTGTTGATCAGCGCCCCCGTGAACGAAGCGGACCTGGAACGCGTGCGAGCGCTTGGACGTACCGAGACCGGCGTTCAGGCGCGAGCGATTAACCGAGACGCGGCGTGGCTGGTGTTTCTCTATGGCTTGCCAGGGTTCGGCTACATCATCACCGCGACCTTCTTGCCGGTGATAGCGCGCCACGCTTTGCCCGATTCGCTATGGCCGGATCGGTTTTGGCCGATGTTCGGCTTGGCGATTATCGTCGGTGCGATCTCGGCGTCACGCACGCCGGTCCACTGGGATAACCGGCTGTTGCTCGCTATCAGCTACCTGATGCAGGCCGCGGGCATCGTACTGGGGGTGGTCTGGCCGACGGTGCCCGGGTTTGCGGTGGGCAGCCTGCTGATCGGCTTGCCCTTTACCGCCATCACCTTGTTTGCGATGCGCGAGGCGCGCCGGCTGCGTCACAATGAGGCCGCCGGATTGATGGGGTATGCCACTGCGTCCTACGGCGCAGGGCAGATTGCCGGACCGCTGATCGCGGCTCCGATCGCGGCCTATACCGGATCGTTCGCGCTCGCTTTGCTGCTGGCGGCGTTGGTGCTGGTCGCCGGTGCGGTGATGCTGATCATGGTTAGTCGTCAAGCCGCGGCGCGCCCGCTAGGACCGTTGCATCGAAGTTGACGTAGTCATACCCGGATGCGCCAAAGTCGATAAAATCGGGGTTTGCGCGCATCTCGCATGTGCGCCCCGACTGTTAAGACACCATTCCATGTCGATTTTCCATCTCAAGACCGCTCGGTCGCTTGGCCGAGGAGCCGTATTGTGAATCATCCTTCCAACGCGCCAACTGTCAGCCAGGGCGGCCAGCACTTCGCTTCCGACAACTACGCGGGCATCTGTCAACAAGCGCTCGACTACCTGATCGAATGCAACCAGAGCGGCCACGAGGTCGCCTATGGCGAAGACTCCTGGACCCAGCGCGTATGTGATCGGGTCCGCGACCTGTTCGAGACGGATTGCGAGGTGTTCTTCGTTTTCAACGGCACGGCTGCCAACTCGCTTGCGTTGGCGTCCCTGTGCCAGTCGTACCACTCGGTCATCTGCCACGAACTGGCGCATATCGAAACCGACGAGTGCGGCGGCCCGGAATTTTTTTCGAACGGCTCCAAGCTGCTGACCGCACCGGGCATCAACGGCAAACTGACACCCGATGCGATCGAGGCCGTGGTGACGCGGCGTGCCGATATCCATTATCCGAAACCCAAGGTCGTGACGCTGACCCAGTCCACTGAAGTCGGTACGGTCTATTCTGTCGAAGAGGTCAGGGCGATCGCGGCGATCGCGAAACGGCGGCATTTGACGGTCCATATGGACGGCGCGCGGTTTTCGAATGCGGTCGCCACGCTCGGCGTTCATCCGTCGGAGATCACCTGGCGAGCCGGCGTCGATGTGCTGTGCTTCGGCGGCACCAAGAACGGCTTGCCGGTCGGCGAGATGGTGGTGTTTTTCGATCGCGCGCTGGCGCAGGATTTTGCCTATCGGGTCAAGCAGGCCGGTCAACTTGCCTCGAAAATGCGCTTTATCTCGGCGCCGTGGCTGGGGTTGCTCGACAACGACGTTTGGCTGCACAACGCCCGCCACGCCAATGCCATGGCGCAGTTGTTGCGCAGCCGGCTCGAAGCGATTCCGGGCGTGCGGGTGATGTTTCCCGTTCAATCCAATGCGGTATTCGCCGAACTGCCGCCCAAGGTCGCGGCCGCGATGCGCGTGCGTGGCTGGAAGTTCTATCAGTTCATCGGCGCCGGCGGTTGCCGCCTGATGTGCGCTTGGGACACGACGCCCGAGACGGTCGAGCGGTTTGCCGCCGACGTGCGTTCCCTGATGGAGGGCTGACTGTGAGTCATCAATACTGCCCTCGCTGCGCCACGCCGTTGATCGAACGGCACGCCTCGGAGCGGCTGCGTTTGTTATGTCCCGCCGCGGATTGCGGCTACGTGCACTGGAACAACCCGCTGCCGGTGGTGGCCGCGGTCGTCGAGTACCAGGACAAGATCCTGCTGGCGCGCAACGCTGCATGGGCCGAACCCATGTATGCGCTGATTACCGGTTTTCTCGAAGAGGGGGAGACCCCGGAAGAGGGCGTGGCCCGCGAGTTGCTGGAAGAGACCGCGCTGGTCGCGGAATCGGTCGAGCTGTTGGGCGTCTATGAATTTATGCGCAAGAACGAATTGATCATCGCGTATCACGTACGCGCGAGCGGAACAGTGTCACTATCGCCTGAATTGGCCGCTTACAAACTGGTCGAGCCGGCCGAGTTGCGTCCGTGGCGCGCCGGCACCGGGCTGGCTTTGGCGGAATGGATGCGGCGGCGAGGATTGCCGGTGCAGTTCGTCGAGCGGCCGGGGCAGTAAGCCACCGGATTTAGTCTATTTAATACCGAGGTAAGCACACAGATGGACATACACAAGGAAGTCGACGCCCGGGGCCTGCTGTGCCCGTTGCCCATTTTGCGCGCAAAGAAAGCGCTGGCCGATATGGAAAGCGGGCAGATCCTGAAAATTCTGGCGACGGATCCGAGCGCTCAGCGCGATTTCGCGGCATTTGCCAAACAGACCGGCAATGAGCTGGTTGAGACAGCGGTCCATGAGAAGGTCTTTACGTTTCTCATGCGCCGCCGCTGAATCAAAATTTAGCCCGCAAAAATTAGCCCGTAAAAAATTTAACCCGGCTGCGCCAACGTGCTGCGTTGTTGCAAATAGGCGGCAAATTCGTTTTTGACTTCCGGGTGGCGCAACGCGAATTCGACAGTCGCCTTTAAATAACCGAGTTTGCTGCCGCAATCGAAACGTGTGCCGTTGTAGCGATACGCCAGCACCTGCTCATCATCGAGCAGCGACTGGATCGCGTCGGTCAACTGGATTTCTCCGCCGGCGCCCGGCTTGAGCGCACGCAAATGTTGAAAAATCCGCGGTTTCAGGATGTAGCGTCCCACCACGCCAAGATTGGACGGTGCGGTTTCCGGGGACGGCTTTTCGACTATGCCTGAGAGCTTGATGATGTTCTCTTCCCACTCCTTACCGTCGATGACGCCGTAAGAGCGGCTATCTTCGCGCGGAATCTCTTCGACCCCGATCACCGAGCTATGGTAGTGGTCGAACACGTCGACCATCTGCGACAGTACCGGCGGGTTGCCATCGAGCAAGTCGTCGGCGAGGATGACCGCGAACGGATTGTCGCCCACCAGTTTTTCGGCGCACAGCACTGCGTGACCGAGGCCCAGCGCTTCAGGCTGACGAACATAGAAGCAGTCGACGTGTGCAGGCTTGATGCTGCGCACCAGTTCGAGCAATTTCTCTTTGCCGCGTGCTGCCAACTCGGCTTCGACTTCGTAGGATTTGTCGAAGTGATCCTCGATGGCGCGTTTGCTGCGCCCGGTAACAAAAATCATCTCGGTGATACCCGCGGCAACCGCTTCTTCCACGGCATACTGGATCAGAGGCTTGTCGACCACCGGCAGCATTTCCTTCGGGCTCGCCTTGGTGGCGGGCAGAAAACGCGTACCCAACCCCGCAACGGGGAAGACTGCTTTGGTCACTTTTAGCATGTCGAAAAACCTCTCATTTATCTATCGGTTAAATTAAGCCGGAAGCTTGGCGAGCTGAGCATGAAGCTTTTTCAGTGTCACATCGAATTCTGCCAGTCTTTTCCGCTCTTGATCCACTACCGCGGCCGGAGCCCTAGCGACAAAGCTTTCATTTTGTAACTTCGCGCCGCATTTGACCACTTCGCCGCTCAAGCGTGTGATTTCTTTTTGCAGTCGCTCGCGCTCGGCAGCAACATCGATTTCGACTTTGAGCACGATTTTGTCGGTGCCGACGATCGCGACGGGTGCGCCAGGCGCCTGTGCATCCAGATCGGCTTCGTTGGCGATAACCTGGACCTCTGAAAGTCGGGCCAACGCCTGTGCGTACGGGGCGATCGATTGCAAGCGCACTGCATCGCCTGTAGCCAATAATGGGACACGGACCGCGGGCGAAAGGTTCATTTCCCCGCGCAGGTTGCGGCATGCATCGATCACCGCTTTGAGCTGCGTGACCCACAATTCGGCGGCTTCGTCGATCTTCTCGGGCTGCGCCTTCGGATACGGCTGCACCATAATCGATGCTTCACCCTCCTGAAGCCCTTGCGGATAGCGGCCCGCGAGCGGCGCCACTTTCTGCCAAAGCGCTTCGGTGATAAACGGAATGATCGGGTGCGCCAGACGCAAAATGGTTTCCAGCACACGCAGCAGCGTGCGGCGCGTGCCACGCTGCTGCTCCGGCGTGCCATTTTGCAGTTGGACCTTCGCCAGCTCCAGATACCAGTCGCAGTATTCGTCCCAGACGAATTTGTAGAGCGCGCTCGCAATGTTGTCGAAGCGGTAGCTTGCGTACCCCTTTTCCACTTCGCTCTCGACACGCTGCAGTAGCGAGACGATCCAGCGGTCGGCCTGCGAGAAATCGAGATAGCCGCCGGGGCCACAGTCGCTTACACATTCGCCGATGCCGCAATCGTGCCCTTCGCAGTTCATCAGCACGAAACGGCTGGCGTTCCAGAGCTTGTTGCAGAAATTGCGGTAACCCTCGCAGCGCGCCAGATCGAAATTGATATTGCGACCCAAGGTCGCCATCGACGCAAACGTGAAGCGCAGCGCGTCGGTGCCGAACGCCTGGATGCCATCCGGAAATTCCTTGCGGGTCTTTTTCTCGATGCTTGCGGCTTGCTTGGGGTTCATCAAGCCGGTGGTGCGCTTGGCGATCAGCTCGTCCAGCGTGATGCCGTCGATCAGGTCGATCGGATCGAGCGTGTTGCCTTTCGATTTCGACATCTTCTGGCCTTCGCCGTCGCGCACCAAGCCATGGACATAGACGGTGTCGAACGGGACTTTGCCGGTGAAGTGCGTGGTCATCATGACCATGCGCGCCACCCAGAAAAAGATGATGTCGAAGCCGGTGACCAGCACCGAGGATGGCAGGAAATGCGCGAGCTCGGGCGTCGACGCAGGCCAGCCCAGTGACGAGAACGGCACCAGCGCCGAAGAAAACCACGTGTCGAGCACGTCTTCATCGCGGCGCAACTCACCCGTGTAACCCTGGGCGCGCGCCTGGGCGAGCGCTTCCTCGGCCGTGCGCGCAACATAGACACGGCCTGCGTCGTCGTACCACGCAGGGATCTGATGGCCCCACCACAGTTGGCGCGAGATACACCAGTCCTGGATATTCTCCAGCCACTGGTAATAGGTGTTGCTCCAGTTTTCCGGCACGAATTTGATTTCGCCGTTGCGCACTACCTGCAGCGCGACTTCGGCGATCGACTGGCCCGGGTGCAGCGAGTCGGCCGGCGCAGCCTTGCTCATCGCGACAAACCACTGGTCGGTGAGCATCGGCTCGATCACGACGCCGGTGCGGTCGCCGCGCGGAACCATCAATTTGTGCGGCTTGACCGAATCGAGCAGGCCGGCGGCTTCCAGGTCGGCTACGACCAGCTTGCGGGCCGCGAAGCGATCCAACCCTTGGTAGCGCTCGGGCGCATTTTCGTTGACCTTGGCGTCCAGCGTCAAAATCTCGATGATAGGCAACTGATGGCGCTGGCCGACCTGGTAATCGTTGAAGTCATGAGCGGGGGTGACTTTCACGACACCGGTGCCGAACTCGCGATCCACGTAATCGTCGGCGATCACCGGGATTTCGCGCTGCGTCAGCGGCAGTTTGACGGTTTTGCCGATCAGCGCTGCATAGCGCTCGTCCTCCGGATGCACCATCACCGCAACGTCGCCGAGCAGCGTTTCAGGGCGGGTGGTCGCGACCGTCAGATGTCCGCTGCCGTCGCTCAAGGGATAATTGATGTGCCACAGCGAGCCGTCTTCTTCCTCGCTGACCACTTCGAGGTCGGACACCGCGGTGAGCAACACCGGATCCCAATTGACCAGGCGCTTGCCGCGATAGATCAGGCCCTGTTGGTACAGTTGGACGAACACTTCCAGGACGGCATCCGACATCTTCGGTTCCATCGTGAAATACTCGCGCGACCAATCGACCGAGGCGCCCAGCCGCCGCACTTGTCGCGTAATGGTCGAGCCCGACTGCTCCTTCCACTCCCATACGCGCTCGACGAATTTTTCGCGGCCCAGATCGTGGCGCGATAATTTTTGTGCGTCTAGCTGGCGTTCAACGACGATCTGCGTAGCGATCCCCGCGTGGTCGGTGCCCGGCACCCACAGCGTGTTGGCGCCACGCATCCGGTGGTAGCGGGTCAGGCCGTCCATGATGGTCTGATTGAACGCGTGGCCCATGTGCAGCGTGCCCGTCACATTGGGCGGCGGCAACTGGATCGAGAAATTTTCGCGGGCCTCGTCCAGGGTCGGTTGCGCGTAACCGCGCGCCTCCCATTGCGGGCCCCAATACGCTTCGAGGGTCTGGGGCTCGAAACTCTTCGCCAGCGTGCCCGGGGCCACGTCTTGATTCGCGAGTTGCCCCGTGCTGTCTGTCGTACGGGGTGCCGCGCCGGGTGCCGATGTGCTGGTGGTGGGCTGGGTCATAGCCTGATTCATAGCCCGATTCTCGCTGTCGCTCATGGTAATTTTTGCCGGAGGTACGTATGGAACCCACGATTATAAGGGGTCGGCGGTGCGCTGACTGTCCTGGCGGCGCGTAATTGGCGCACGAACCTCAGATGAGGCGCTGCGCGAAGTGCTGGGCCTTTATAATAAGCGTCCTACCGGAAGCCTCTACATGCCCGATCTGCTTGCAAATCTGAATCCCGAACAACACGCCGCGGTCACCTTGCCCGCCGAGCCCGCGCTGATCCTCGCCGGCGCCGGAAGTGGCAAGACACGTGTGCTGACCACGCGCATCGCATGGTTGATCCAGACGGGGCAGGTCAGTCCCTCCGGCATCCTCGCAGTCACCTTCACCAACAAGGCTGCGCGCGAAATGATGGCGCGTTTGACCGCGATGCTGCCGATCAACACGCGCGGCATGTGGATCGGCACGTTCCACGGCTTGTGCAATCGAATGCTGCGCGCGCACCATCGCGATGCCGGCCTGCCGCAGACGTTCCAGATCCTCGATACGGCTGACCAGCTGTCAGCGATCAAGCGGCTAATGAAATCGTTGAATATCGACGATGAGAAATATCCGGCTAAGAATCTGCAATATTTTATTTCGAACGCGAAGGAGCAGGGGCTGCGGCCGGCCCAAGTGGAAGCCAATGACAGTTTCAACCGCAAATGCGTCGAACTGTACGAAGCGTACGAACAGCAATGTCAGCGCGAGGGCGTGGTGGATTTCGGCGAACTGCTGCTGCGGTGCTACGAACTACTGCAGCACAACGCGTCTTTGCGCAACCATTACCAGGCCCGTTTTCGCCATGTGATGGTCGACGAGTTCCAGGATACGAACAAGCTGCAGTATGCGTGGCTCAAGCTGCTCGCGGGCGAGCACGCGGCGCTGTTTGCCGTCGGCGACGACGACCAGAGCATCTATGCATTTCGCGGCGCCAACGTCGGCAATATGCAGGATTTTGAACGCGAATACCGGGTGCAGCACATGATCAAGCTCGAGCAGAATTATCGCTCGCACGGTCATATTCTCGATGCAGCCAATCATCTGATCGAAAACAATTCACGGCGCCTGGGCAAGAATCTACGCACCGACGCTGGACATGGCGAGCCGGTGCGCGTGTACGAATCGGCGACCGATACGCAGGAAGCGGGCTGGATCGTCGAGGAAATCCGAGGGCTGATCAACCAGGGGCTGGCGCGTACCGAGGTCGCGGTGCTCTATCGCAGCAACGCGCAATCGCGGGTGATCGAGCACGCGCTGGTGGGCGCGGGGATTGCTTATCGCGTGTATGGCGGTTTGCGCTTTTTCGAGCGCCAGGAGGTCAAGCACGCGCTGGCCTATCTGCGGCTGCTGGACAATTCCAATGACGATGGCGCCTTCGTGCGCGTGGTGAATTTTCCGGCGCGGGGCATTGGCGCGCGTTCGCTCGAGCAACTGGCGGACGCAGCGCGCCTCTACAACTGCTCGCTGGCGGCCGCGGTGCCCTACGTGACAGGGAAGGCCGGCACTTCGCTGGGCGGTTTCCTGGGCCTGATCGACAGGATCCGGGTGGAGACCCAGCACATGTCGTTGCCGGAGACGGTGGCCCACCTTACCAAGGCGAGCGGTCTCGAGGCCCATTACACGGCGGAACGCGAAGGCCAGGATAGGCTCGAGAACTTGCAGGAGCTGGTGAACGCCGCCACCGCGTTCGTCAGCGAAGAGGGCTATGGCATCGACGCGCCGGCTCGTATGGTCGCGCTGCGAGCGGGGGCGAGCGCTGCGGCCGAGTTGGCCGAACCCGACGAGGATGGCTTGATTCAATTGCTCGATGCCGAGGGCCAGCCCTTGCCCGACCAGATGAGCCCACTCGCCGGATTTTTATCGCATGCTTCTCTGGAGGCGGGCGACAATCAGGCGCAGGCTGGCCAGGATGCGGTGCAGATGATGACGGTGCATGCGGCCAAAGGGCTCGAATTTACCGCCGTGTTCATCACCGGGCTTGAAGAAGGTTTGTTCCCCCACGAGAACAGTGCGCTGGAACTTGATGGGCTCGAGGAAGAGCGCCGCTTGATGTACGTGGCCATTACACGCGCCAAGGAGCGGCTGTATCTTTCGTTCGCGCAAAGCCGGATGCTGCATGGCCAGACACGTTACAACATTCGCTCGCGCTTTTTCGATGAGTTGCCCGAGGGCGTTCTGAAATGGCTGACGCCCAAGGTCGAGGCGGGCTCGCGCTGGAATGCGGGGCGCAGCGACGCGGGCTGGGGGCGCGACTGGTTCGGCCGCGCGCAGTCGGGTGCACAATCGGGTGCACAGTCGGCCGCGGCGCCGGCCCCGCCTGAACGGCTGCCCGCATTTGCCCAGCAGCAACGCGCGGCCGAAGCCGGTTTCAAGATCGGCCAGGCAGTGTTTCACACCAAGTTCGGCGAAGGGACGGTATTGTCGCTGGAGGGCAGCGGCGGCGACGCCCGCGCGCTGGTGAACTTCAAGCGCCACGGGCAGAAGTGGCTGGCGCTTTCGGTTGCCAAATTGCAGGCGATCGAATAGCGGCGAAGCATGCGCGCGGTCAGCGATCGCGTGTGAGCCTTACCGCATCAGCTTATAGCGTCGGCTTACGGCTGCAGCTTACAGCGTCGGCTCAGCCGGCTCCGGCGTGGCCGTCGGCAGGGCAAAACAGCCGCGGTAGGTCGCGTAGAACGAGCAATACAACATCGTCGAAAACACGATTGAGATCGGCATCAAGATGGTGATTGCCGCGTCGCCCATGCTGAACGCCTGGAAAATCAGCGTCAGTACGAACGACGTGCCGATCGCCAGCGCCGCCCAGATCAGTCCGTATAGCGCAAATGCGCTGCGGTTGCGCCAGCAGGCCACCCAACTGAAAAACAGCGCTTTATGCGGCGGAACATCGTGCCACGCGATGAGCACCGGCGCGAACCAGAACAGCATGGCAACCGGGATATAGGCAACAATCAGCAAGATGACGGCGAGCGATTCGTTGCCGTTTGCCAGCATGTCCGGCGTGATGGTCCCGCCAATCACCATCAGGTCGAACAGCACGCCGCCGTCGGCCAGCGCGGAAACGCCGAACGCGAAGATGATTGCCGCGGCGTACACCACACCGAGAATCACCAGTTGCCGTGCCACGGTAGGTCCATAGGAACGAAAACCGCCGATCAACGCAATCGGGTACACCGGTTTGCCGAGGATGGCATCGCGGCAAGCGGCCATAAAGCCGATCGAGATGCCGGGAATGCAAACCAAGGGCAGGAAATCGCCGACGATGGGGATCAGCGAAACCAGCAGCATCGCGAAGATGTAGGTGAAGAACATCATCATGAAGGCGAGCGGATTCCTGCGAAATAGCCAGATGCCCTGGCGAAACCAGAGATAACCAGCTTGCGCCTTGACTTCAATGAGTTGCATAAGATATCGGAGCTGCTTTTAGAGCCAAGGTAATTCGGCTGCGCTTAAACGTTCGCGCAGAATGCGTTCAAAGTGGCCTGGATCATGCGGCTGAAGCATCTCGGCCTCGCGCGGCCGGTAATAATCGTACAAGCGCGACACCCAGAACCGCAGGGCGCCAGCGCGCAGCATGCTGCGCCAGTGGTGCACCTCGGTCGGTGTAAACGGCCTGACCGTCTGGTACGCACGTAGCAAGGCTTGGGTGCGCATGGGGTCGAGTACGCCGGTGAACGGATCGGCGCACCAGTCGTTGACACACACCGCCACGTCGAACAGCCATTTATCGTAGCCCGCGAAGTAAAAATCGAAAAAACCGCCGAGCCGCTCGCGGCTCTCGCCCGGCGCGGCCGGAATGAACAATACATTATCGCGGAACAAATCACAGTGACACGGCCCTTCGGGCAGGTCTCGATAATCAGTGCTCGCAAAAAAATCGTTCTGAAACGCGAGTTCTTCCACGAGTAGCTTACGCTGCGCGTCATCGATGAAGGCCGTAACCGACGGTAGCGCGTCCTGCCACCACGGCAGGCTGCGCAAATTGGGCTGGTGACGCTTGAACGCGCGCCCGGCCAAATGCATGCGCGCCAGCATCTGGCCCACCTCGACGCAATGGTACGGCTGCGGCGCCAGTTGCACGCCCCCACCCAATTTGGTCACGATGGCCGCGGGTTTGCCGAGCAATTCGCCAAACAGGCTGCCGTCGCGCTGTGCGACCGGGTCGGGCACGGTTACGCCGTGCGCCGCCAGATGCTGCATCAATTCGAGATAAAACGGCAATTGCTGGGAATTGAGTTTCTCGAACAACGTCAGGACGTATTCGCCCTCGGTGGTGGTGAGGAAAAAGTTGCTATTTTCGATTCCGGACGAAATGCCGCGGAAATCGGTGACCTGGCCGAGCGAGTAATGTTCGAGCCACGAGGCCAATTGGGTTTCGTTGACAGCGGTAAAGACAGCCATGCAGAGAATTCTGGATAAGTCGAAGACACGGCGCGCGCCGCTTGCGTCGCGCGCCAGGAAGAGGTGCATGCGCTCATGCACCGAGCGCCGGGGTGACCGGCCTTAGTACTTCAGGGTCACCGACGGCAGACGCGCGGGCGCGGGGCCGTTGTTCTGAACCTTGGGCGAAGTATCGACCGGGGAGGTCATCTGATAGTTGGTGCCGATCCCCGAATGCACATCGATTTCAGTCGCCTTGCCGCGATCGCGGTATTCGGTGATTTCCGTGCCGCCCGGCGTCTTTTCATGGAAACTCGGCACACGCGGCACATTGAGATCGACTGTGGCCGACGCGCTGCCGCGTTCGGCCGGACGATTGATCTGGTTCAGGTTCGGCAGACCTGCGGCCTCGTTAGCATCGATGGGGGCCGCCGGCGCAGCCGCGGCAGCAGGGGATTGGGCGGCCGGTTGTTGCGCGACGGCCAAGTTGCAACCCAGGGCAAACGTCGCTGCGATGGCGCAGGCGGCGGCACTGGCGAGAAGCGGCTTCATCTCATTTCTCCAAAAGGTAGTCGGATTCTAACAAACTCGCTTTCGCGGCTGGTGCTTCCGTGGCATTCTGCATTGGTCAACAATAACTATGTCGGCCGATGCGGTGAGGGTGGAGGGCATACGCTGAATTCATCTCATTCTTCATCTGATTCGTGCGGCACGACATTCGCCTGCATCCAATACTATGAACTCATCTGCGTCGGTTACTGCGCCTGTAATTGAGAGTATCAACGACCCGGCGCGTGCCGTCGAATACTTATCCCGGGTTTACGAAGATAATACTGCGATCTTGCGCGACGCTTTTGCTCGCTATCGGCGCGGCGAGGCTTTTGACGCGCGCGTACGCGCCTGCTATCCGTTTGTGCGTGTGCGCACCGACGTGATGACCAATATCGACTCGCGCCGCTCCTACGGCTTTGTATCTGGCCCTGGCGTATTCGAAACGACCGTCACGCGCCCCGACCTGTTCGCGAATTACTATCAAGAGCAGTTGCGTCTGTTGTGCAAAAACCACCAGGTGGCGCTCGAAGTGGGGGTGTCCGACCAGCCGATCCCGATTCATTTTGCCTTCGCCGAAGGCATTCATCTCGAAGGCGATCTCGATCAGCAGCGGCTGCGGCAGATGCGCGATGTCTTCGATACCCCGGATCTGGCGGCCCTGGACGACAGGATCGCCAACGGCACCTATGAGCCGGGGGTGGACCAGCCGATGCCGCTGGCACTGTTTACCGGCCCCCGCGTCGACTTCTCGCTGCATAGGCTCAAGCACTACACGGCCACTTCGCCGGTGCATTTCCAGAATTACGTGTTGGTTACCAATTACCAGTTCTACATCGACGAATTCGTCAAGTTCGGACTGCAATTGATGGAGCGCACCGACGACCCCGACGAGCAACGTTATCGCAGCCAGTACGTGGCGTTCGTCGAGCCGGGCGATGTGATCACGCCCAATGCGCTGCATGCCGGTGGCCCCCAGGTCGACGTGCAAGGCACGCCGGTGACGCGCATGCCGCAGATGCCCGCCTATCACCTCAAGCGCGCAGACGGCAGCGGCATTACGATGGTCAACATCGGCGTGGGGCCCTCCAACGCCAAAACCATTACCGACCATATCGCCGTATTGCGTCCTCACGCATGGATCATGCTGGGCCACTGCGCCGGCTTGCGCAATAGCCAGCGCCTGGGCGACTACGTGCTCGCGCACGGTTATGTGCGCGAAGACCATGTGCTGGATGCGGATTTGCCGCTGTGGGTGCCCGTGCCGGCGCTAGCGGAAGTCCAGGTGGCGCTCGAACGCGCGGTCGCGCAGGTGACCGAACTCGACGGACCCGAGCTCAAGCGCGTGATGCGCACGGGTACTGTTGCCAGTGTCGACAACCGCAATTGGGAACTGCAGGACAAATATGGCCCGGTCAAGCGCTTGAGCCAGAGCCGTGCCGTGGCACTCGATATGGAAAGCGCAACGATTGCGGCCAACGGATTCCGGTTTCGCGTGCCGTATGGCACTCTGTTATGCGTATCGGACAAACCGCTGCACGGCGAACTGAAGTTGCCGGGCATGGCCGACCAGTTCTACCGTACCCAGGTCGATCAGCACTTGCAGATCGGCATCCGCGCGATGGAGCTGCTGCGCGAAAATGGGCTCGACCGCCTGCACAGCCGCAAGCTGCGTAGTTTTGCCGAGGTCGCTTTTCAGTAGGCGCCAGTAGGCCCAAACGCGGCCCGCGGTTATAAATAAAACATCTGATCTTCTTCGCTCTTTTGCGCCGGGTGCAGCACCGTCGCATCGTGCGTTTCATAGAAGGAGAGGACAGTTTCCAGAACCGCGTCGGGGTCGTCGATCACCTGAATCAGATCGAGATCGTGCGGGCCGATCAGGCCCATCGGCAGCATGGTGGTGCGAAACCATTCGAGCAGCCCGGCCCAGAACTCGGAGCCCACCAGCACGATAGGCACCCGGCGCGACTTGTTGGTCTGGATCAGGGTCAATACTTCGGATAATTCGTCCAGCGTGCCGAAGCCGCCGGGCATCACGATCACGGCATCCGAATTCTTCACGAAGGTCACCTTGCGCGTGAAGAAATGGCGAAAACGCAGCGTAATGTCTTGCCACGCATTGCCATGCTGTTCATGCGGCAATTCGATATTCAAGCCGACGGAGGGCGACTTGCCGGTGTGCGCGCCTTTGTTGGCCGCTTCCATGATGCCCGGACCGCCTCCGGAGATGACGGCGAACCCCGCGTCCGAAAATTGCCGGGCAATGCGTTTGGCTAATTTGTAATACGGCGACTTGGGCTTCAGGCGTGCCGAACCATAGATACTGATGGCCGGTCGGATCTCGGAGAGATACTCGGTGGCCTCAATAAACTCTGCCATAATCGTGAACATTTGCCACGAAGCGCGCGCCTTCTTGGCTGTCGCGCGGTCCTGATCTGCGATTGATCGCAAACTCGGAATTACTTTTCTTTGGTTCATATGTCAGTGCAACTAAACCTGCAAGGTAAGACCCTGCTTCTGGTTGACGGGTCGAGTTATTTATATCGGGCTTATCACGCGCTGCCTGACTTGCGCGGGCCGGCTGGCGAGCCGACCGGCGCGCTGTACGGCATGGTCAACATGCTGCGGCGCATGCGCAATGAAGCGCCGGCTGAGTATAGCGCGTGTGTGTTCGACGCGAAGGGGAAAACCTTTCGCGACGAGATGTACGACCAGTACAAGGCGCAGCGCGCCTCGATGCCGGAGGATTTGGCGCGGCAGATCGAAGCGATCCACGAGACGGTGCGGGCACTGGGCTGGCCGCTGATCATGGTCGATGGCGTCGAGGCCGACGACGTGATCGGAACATTAGCCGTGCAGGCCGAGCAGGCCGGCATGAAAGTGGTGATCTCGACTGTTTTCAAGGACTTGGCGCAACTGTTTTTTTTTTTTTTTTTTTTTTTTTTTTTTTTTTTTTTTTTTTTTTTTTTTTTTTTTTTTTTGCTATTTTAATTCGGCGTGCCTCCCG
>NZ_LMUX01000016.1:142660-184695 GCF_009765705.1 Burkholderia sp. L27(2015)
TGCATAAGTGCGGCCCGAAGACCGCCCTCAAGTGGCTGGACCAATACCAAACCCTCGAAGGCGTGATCGCTCATGCCGGCGAGATCAAAGGCGCAGTAGGCGATAACCTGCGGCAGGTGCTCGATTTCCTGCCGCTGGCCAAGCGGCTGGTGACGGTGAAAACCGATTGCGTACTGGCGCCGCATGTCGAGACCATCGAAAGCACCTTGCCCGCGCGTAGCGAAGCGCACGAACTGCTGCGCGATCTGTTCGTCAAGCATGGCTTCAAGACCTGGGTGCGAGAACTTGACGGTGGCGGCAGCGGCGGCAGCGGCGGTAATGGCGCCGGCGCCGCAAGCGCGGGCACGCCGCGCACCTACGGCAACGATACCAGCACGGTAGCGGCGCCGCAGATCAGCGCCGTGCCGCGCGAATACGAGACGGTACTGACCTGGGCGCAATTCGACGCATGGCTGCACACCATAAGCACCGCCGAACTGACCGCCTTCGATACCGAAACCACTTCGCTGGACGCAATGCAGGCGCAGTTGGTGGGAATTTCACTATCGGTGGAAGTGGGGCGCGCTGCGTATATTCCGTTGGCGCATCGCGGGCCGGGCGTGCCCGAGCAACTGCCGCGCGCAGAAGTGCTCGAACGGCTGCGTCCATGGTTCGAAGACGCGGGCCGCAAGAAAGTCGGCCAACACATGAAATACGACGCGCAGGTGCTGGCGAATTACGGCATCGCGCTCAATGGCATCGAGCACGACACGATGCTGCAGTCGTACGTGCTCGAATCGCATCGCACGCACGACATGGACAGCCTCGCGATGCGCCATCTGGGCGTGAAGACCATCAAGTACGAGGAAGTGTGCGGCAAGGGTGTGGCGCAGATCGGCTTCGATGAAGTCGCGCTTGAAGAGGCTTCGGCCTACGCGGCCGAGGATGCTGACATCACCTTGCGCTTGCATCAGGCGCTGTACCCGCAGATCAGCCAGGAAGCCGGGCTGGAATATGTGTATCGATCGATCGAACTACCGACGGCTCGCGTGTTGCGTACGGTGGAGCGCAATGGCGTGCTGATCGACGGCGCGTTGCTGGGGAAACAAAGCCATGAAATCGGCGGCAAATTGATCGAGCTGGAAAGCGAGGCGTACAAGCTCGCGGAAGGGCCGTTCAATTTGAATTCGCCGAAACAGATCGGCGAGATCTTCTTCGAGCGCCTGCAATTGCCCGTCGTCAAAAAGACGCCGAGCGGCGCGCCTTCCACCGATGAAGAGGTGTTGCAAAAGCTCGCCGAGGACTATCCGTTACCGAAAATTCTGCTCGAGTACCGCGGCTTGTCCAAGCTCAAGTCGACCTATACCGACAAGCTGCCGAAGATGGTCAATCCGCAAACGGGGCGCGTCCATACGCACTATGCTCAAGCCGTGGCGGTAACGGGACGGCTGGCTTCCAACGATCCTAATCTGCAGAATATCCCTGTGCGTACGGCAGAAGGGCGGCGCATACGCGAAGCCTTCGTGGCGCCGCCGGGCAGCCGCATCGTGTCGGCGGACTATTCGCAGATCGAGTTGCGCATCATGGCGCATATTTCGGGCGATGAGAGCCTGCTGCGCGCATTTGCCCAGGGCGAGGACATCCACCGGGCGACCGCGGCTGAAATCTTCGGCGTGACGGTGTTGGAGGTGGGCGCCGATCAGCGCCGGGTCGCCAAGACGATCAACTTCGGTTTGATTTACGGCATGAGCGCGTTCGGGCTGGCAGCAGGCTTGGGCATTACGCGCGATGCCGCCAAGCTGTATATCGACCGGTACTTTGCGCGGTACCCGGGCGTCGCGCTCTATATGGAGGAGACGCGCAACTCAGCCAAACAGCGTGGTTATGTCGAGACCGTATTTGGGCGCCGTTTATGGCTGCCGGAAATCAATGGCGGCAATGGGCCGCGGCGACAGGGCGCGGAGCGCGCGGCGATCAATGCGCCCATGCAGGGTACCGCTGCCGACCTGATCAAGCTCTCGATGATTGCCGTGCAGGACTGGCTGGAAAGTACGCACAAGCAATCGAAAATGATCATGCAGGTGCATGACGAACTGGTGCTCGAAGTGCCGGACGCTGAGTTCGATGAGGTGCGCGTCCGATTGCCGGAACTGATGTGCGGGGTTGCAAAGCTGAAGGTGCCGCTGGTTGCCGAAGTGGGCACCGGGGCCAACTGGGAGGTGGCGCACTAAGTCATAGCTTCTCGAACCCTAGCATCATCGAGCGGTAGCATCATCGAGCCATCATAAATCGAACCAGCATAAGGGGTGACGCATGCATAGGATTATCGTGGTGGGCGGCGGTGCAGGGGGGCTGGAACTCGCGACGCGCTTGGGAGACCGCTTCGGTTCCGAGAGTCGGGCCCCGCGCGCCCAGGTGATACTGATCGACCGCAATCCGACCCATATCTGGAAGCCGCTGTTGCACGAGGTGGCGGCGGGCAGCATGGATCCGTTTACGCATCAGCTCGAATACGCTGCGCAGGCTCGCTGGCATGGCTTCGAATTTCAGCAGGGCGAGCTGGTGGGAGTGAACCGCGCTGCGCGCACCGTCACCGTAGGCCCGTTGATCGATACCGACGACCACGTGGAATTGCTGCCGCAACGCGTACTGCCTTATGACACGCTGGTTATCGCGATCGGCAGCACCACGCATTTCTTCGGCGTGCGTGGGGCGCAGGAGCACGCGTTGGCGCTCGATACGGTGTGGCAGGCCGAGCGGTTTCGCCGGCGCCTGATAGCAACCTGCATGCGGGCTCAGTCACTGCCGCTGGCGATGCAGGCCGTCGAAGCGCCGGATGTGGCGGAGATCGGCGTAACCGATGTCAGGCCACGGCCGCGCGTGGAAATTGCGATCATCGGCGGCGGGGCGACCGGTGTGGAGTTGTCGGCCGAATTGCGCGCCACGGCCAAGGTGCTGGCCAGCTACGGTTTGCACCAGCTCGATCCGCAACACGATATCGGTATTACGCTGCTCGAAGCCGGCTCGCGGATTTTGCCCGCGCTGCCTGAACGCGTCTCGTCAGCCACCGCGGAATTGCTGGCCAAGCTGGGCGTAACGGTGCGCACCGATCAGCGCGTCATGGAGGTGACGCCGAGCGCGTTGCACACCGCGAGCGGCGAGAACATCCGCGCCGATCTGACCGTCTGGGCCGCGGGCATCAAGGCGCCCGCGGTGCTCTCGGAACTCGATGGCCTGGAGGTGAACTCGCTCGGGCAGTTGAACGTGCGCGCGACGTTGCAAACCACGCTCGACGACAATATTTTCGCGCTGGGCGATTGCGCAGCCTGCGCTTGGCCCGAAGAGAAGCGCAACGTGCCGCCGCGGGCCCAGGCTGCGCATCAGCAAGCTAGCTTCCTGATGCATACCTTCCAGGCGCGGCTCGATGGTGCGGCGCTGCCCGATTTTCATTACCGCGATTTCGGCTCGCTGGTTTCGCTCGGCCATTTCAGCGCGGTCGGCAGCCTGATGGGTGGCGTGATCGGGCGCAATATGCTGGTCGAGGGCTTGTTCGCGCGCTTCATGTATATGTCGCTGTATCGCTTGCATATCGCGGCACTGCACGGCTGGCCGCGCATGGTGCTGGACACGGTGGCGCATTGGTTGCATCGCTCGACGATGCCGCGCGTCAAGTTACACTGAGTTGCATCGGCGTTTTCGTCTGAGCTTGAGCCCGCGGCTCGGAGTTTGAGGTCTATCCGGATGCGCCGCACGCTTTTTTTGCCGATTATCGGTCCAGCTATCGGCCGGCCGATGCTAAAGACGGTTGGCAGCGTTGCCTTGCCTGGTTCCGCTCGCACGGCGTTGCCTAGCGAGTTTTATCAGCGTTAGGGATTGGGTCCGGTCGCGATCGGCCGGGCTGGGTTCGCACACCATTCGCTCCAGGACCCGCCGTAGAGCGCCGAGCCTTGCAAGCCGGCAAGTTCCATTGCCAGTGCGTTGTGGCAGGCCGTCACGCCCGAGCCGCACTGCAGCACGACGCGCTGCGCAGGTGTGTCGCCGATCAGCGCAGCAAATTCGTCGCGCAGAGTATGACCGGGTTTGAAGCGGCCTTCGGCGTTCAGGTTATCCATGAAAAAGCGATTGCGTGCACCCGGGATATGGCCGGCGCGCGGATCCAGCGTTTCGTTTTCGCCCCGATAGCGGTCGGGGGAGCGGGCATCGATCAGCAACTGCGCATGGCGCGTCAGGTTCTGTTCGACCTCCACAACGCCTACGGTCGTTGTCAGCGGCGCCGCGGGCACGAAGCTACCGGACGCACTGGGTGAAACCGAAACTGCAGAAGTGTCGATCGGGTGGCCGCCCGCTACCCAAGCGTGCAGACCGCCATCGAGCACGGCCACCGTGTCGTGACCCAACCAGCGTAGCAACCACCACAGCCGCGCCGCGTACCTGCCGTCTTGCGCGTCGTACGCGATCACTTGCACATCGCGCCGCATCCCTCGGCTTTCAAGGGTACGGGCAAAGGCGTCGCGTTGCGGCAGTGGGTGGCGGCCGTTCAAGCCCGTTTTCGGGCCGGAGAGATCGTCGTCGAGATGCAAATAGTGAGCACCCGGCAAGTGGCCGCCGGCATACGCCGTAGTCCCCGCCGCGGGATCGGCCAGGTCGAAACGGCAATCGAATACCAATACGCTTTGGGGCGCGGCGGCCATGCGCTGAGCCAGCGTATCGGCGCCGATCAGGGTGGTATAGCGAGTGTGCGGCATGGCGTGCGTCCCCTTAGATGGGCCCCAGTTGCTGGCGTAGAAACTCATGGAAGTGCTGCATCCCGTCTTCCATCGGGCTTTGATACGGCCCCACTTGCGATTCGCCGCGTTGCATCAGGGCCAGGCGTCCGGCATCCATGCGTTCGGCGATTTCATCATCTTCGAGCGCGGTTTCCTGATACGCAGCACGCTCTGCCTCGACAAATTCCCGTTCGAACAGCGCGATTTCCTCGGGATAGTAAAACTCGACGATGTTCGTGGTGTGCCTCGGCCCGCGCGGAATCAGCGTGGAAACGATGAGGACATGCGGATACCACTCGATCATCACGTTCGGGTAGTAGATCATCCAGATTGCGCCGAATTCCGGCGCCGTGCCGTCGCGGAAATTCAATACCGCGTCTTGCCATTTGCGGTATTTCAGGCTGCCCGGCTTGGAAAGGTCGGCATGCACGCCCACCGTCTGGACACTGTACCACTCGCCGAATTGCCATTTCAGGTCTTCGCAGGACACGAAACTGCCCAGGCCCGGATGGAACGGAACGACGTGATAATCCTCGAGGTAGACCTCGACAAAAGTCTTCCAGTTATAGGCGCACTCATGCACTTCGACATGATCGAGCAGATAGCCGTCGAAGTCGAAGTAATGCTTGGTGGTCATGGCGGACAGATCGTCGCGCACGTCGCGGGTGCCCGCTTCGAACAGCAGGCCCTGCCAGTTTTGCAGCGGCGTGGCGCCCAGATTCAGGCAGGGATTGTCGGGAAAATGCGGCGCACCCAGCAATTGACCCTTCAAATCATACGTCCAGCGATGCAGCGGGCAGACGATGTTGTCGGTATGACCGCGCCCGTTCAGCATGATGGCTTGACGATGGCGGCAGACGTTGGACAGCAGTTCGACCTGCTTCTCTGCATTGCGCACCAGCACGCGGCCTTCGCCCTCGCCTGGCAGCGCATAGAAATCGCCGGCCTCGGGCACCATCGACGCGTTGCCGATGTAGCGGGGACCGTTTCTAAATAGAGTAGCTATCTCGCGCTTGAAAAGCGCTTCGTCAAAGTAAGCCGTGACAGGCAGCTGACTATGTATACTTTTCAGCTGCAAAGCAGTGCTCAGATTGGACATTCCCACTCCCGGAAAAAGCGTGAAAGCAGTGAACAACCCAACCATCGAAAATTCGATTTAGGGAACCTGAGATTATACTCAATTCATGCACTTGGGGGCGGATAAGCCCCCGATCTTTGTTGGTAAAGGTTGACGCAACTACCCTGTTTGGGCCGCTTTAGACCGCGGCTACCGCGCAGATGCCGCGCTTGTGCCACGCTAGCATAGGCATCTTGTCTCGAACTCGACCGTTTTTGCCGTAAAATAGCGAATTAGTTACATTTTCCTCATTCCATGGCAAAAACAGCAGGATCCAACGAAGCATCCGAGCCGCAGGCCTCTGCCATCGCGGCGCCGGTTTCCTATGAAGCTGCGCTAGCCGAGCTGGAGGCTTTGGTCGGCCGTATGGAAGGCGGGGCACTCAGTTTGGAAGACTCGCTAGACGCCTATCGGCGCGGCGCGACTTTGGTAGCCTTCTGCCAGCAACAGCTCGAAAAGGTCGAGCAGCAGGTACGCGTGCTCGACGGCGAAAGCCTCAAGCCATTACCTGTGGAACTCGTCGACGATATTGGGGACGCATGATGGGCGCAACACAGCCAAGTATGAAACAGGGCGATAGCGCGCCTTTAGCCGATTTCAAGTCATGGATGCAAGCCGTCCTCGATCGCACCGAAATCGCACTGGACGCGTTTTTGCCCGCGGCAGACGTGCTTCCGCAAGGCTTGCACGAGGCCATGCGCTACGCAGTGATGGGCGGGGGCAAACGGGTACGTCCATTGCTCGTCCATGCAGCCGGCGAAGCGGTTGGCGCACAGGCCGAGTCGCTTGATGCGGCGGCCTGCGCGATCGAAATGATCCACGTATATTCGCTAGTGCATGACGACATGCCGGCGATGGACGACGACGCGTTGCGACGCGGCAAACCCACCGTCCATATCCAATACGATGAGCCTACGGCGCTGCTGGTAGGCGATGCCTTGCAATCCCAGGCGTTTGTTACGCTGGGCGCGCCGGCCTTGGCGCCGCTTCAGCAGGCCTTATTGACGCGTGAACTGGCGATGGCCAGCGGTTCGGTCGGCATGGCGGGCGGCCAGGCAATCGACCTTGCCAGCGTCGGTAGGCAACTGGCTCGCGCCGAGCTGGAGACCATGCATAGACTCAAGACCGGGGCGCTGCTGCGCGCTGCGGTCAGAATGGGTGCATTATGTGGTCCGGCGGCGCAGGCCAGCGCCAGCGAACGAGACGCGCTGGACGCCTATGCCGCGGCGATTGGACTGGCTTTTCAAGTGGTGGATGACATTTTGGACGTCACCGCCGATTCCGCTACGTTGGGCAAGACCGCGGGCAAAGACGCGAAGGATAACAAGCCCACTTACGTGTCTATCCTTGGGCTGGACGCTTCGCGTGCGCTCGCCGAGCAGTTGCGCGGCGACGCACATTCGGCGTTGTTGGCTTTTGGGCCGCGGGCCCAGCGTCTGGCCCAACTGGCTGACTTGGTGGTCGACCGGGCGAACTAGGCGCGTTCTGGCACAATCCCGCATTTGGGGAACCAGACGGCTTGCGAAGCAGACCAAACATTAAACCGGAGCTGATGCGCTGCAGGACCAAGTGAACAGCTCCCAGAATGGAATGACGATGTACGATTTGCTGAAAACCATCAATGATCCTGCCGCTTTGCGTCAACTCGACCGCACTCAATTGCGGCCGCTGGCTGACGAGTTGCGCGCTTTTGTCCTTGAAAGCGTTTCGCAGACCGGCGGACACCTGTCGTCGAATCTCGGCACGGTCGAGCTGACGATAGCGTTGCACTATGTGTTCAGCACGCCGGAAGACCGGATAGTCTGGGACGTCGGGCATCAAACCTACCCGCACAAGATCCTGACCGGGCGGCGTGACGCCATGTCGACTCTGCGTCAAGCGGGCGGCATTTCGGGTTTCCCGCGCCGCTCGGAGTCGCCGTACGACACCTTTGGCACGGCCCATTCCAGCACCTCGATTTCGGCCGCGCTGGGCATGGCGATCGGCAGCAAATTGCGCGGCGACCACCGTCATGCGATTGCCGTGATCGGCGATGGCGCGATGACGGCCGGGATGGCATTTGAAGCGATGAACAACGCGGGCGTTTGCGATGATCTTCCGATGATCGTCATTTTGAACGACAACGACATGTCGATTTCACCGCCGGTCGGCGCGTTGAATCGTTACTTGGCGCGCCTGATGTCGGGCAAGTTCTACGCTGCGGCGAAGAAAGGCGTCGAACGCATGCTCAGTGTTGCACCGCCGATGCTTGAGCTCGCGCGCAAGCTGGAAGAGCATGCCAAAGGCATGGTCGTGCCGGCCACCATGTTCGAAGAATTCGGTTTCAACTATATCGGACCGATCGACGGTCACGACTTCGAGTCCTTGATCCCGACCCTGCAGAACATCAAGGGCTTACGCGGTCCTCAGTTCCTGCACGTCGTCACGCGCAAAGGGCAGGGCTACAAGCTGGCCGAAGCCGATCCGGTGCTCTATCACGGCCCGGGCAAGTTCAACCCGGCCGAAGGCATCAAGCCGGCCGCCAAGCCCAGCAAGAAGACCTACACGCAGGTATTCGGCGAATGGTTGTGCGACATGGCGGAACTCGATTCACGCGTGGTCGGCATTACCCCGGCCATGCGAGAAGGTTCCGGCATGGTCGAATTCGAAAAGCGCTTCCCCGATCGTTACTACGATGTCGGCATCGCCGAGCAGCATGCGGTGACCTTTGCCGGCGGTATCGCCGCAGAGGGGCTCAAACCCGTGGTGGCGATTTATTCGACCTTCCTGCAACGCGGCTACGATCAGTTGATCCACGACGTTGCACTGCAGAATTTGCCGGTGGTGTTCGCGATCGACCGGGCCGGTTTGGTCGGCGCCGATGGCGCGACCCATGCGGGCGCGTACGATCTGGCTTTCCTGCGCTGCATCCCGAACATGATCGTGATGGCGGCGTCGGACGAAAATGAATGTCGCCAGATGCTCTACACGGCGGTTCAGCAAAACAGCCCGACCGCCGTGCGTTATCCGCGTGGTGCGGGTGGCGGCGTCGAGACGGTCAAGCAGATGACGGCCTTGCCCGTTGGCCGAGGCGTGGTGCTGCGCGAGTCGACCCAGCCCGCCGGCAGCCGCATCGCTATCCTGGCTTTCGGCACGATGGTTGCACCGGCTTTGGCGGCCGGCGAGACCTTGAACGCGACGGTCGTCAACATGCGGTTCGTGAAACCGATCGACGCCGCCTTGATTGCCCAATTGGCGCAGACTCATGACGCGTTCGTCACCGCCGAAGAGGGCTGCATCATGGGCGGCGCTGGCTCGGCCTGCGTCGAAAGCCTACTCTCGGGTGGGGTTATTCGCCCGGTATTACAATTAGGGCTGCCCGATCAGTTCATCGATCATGGCGATCCAGCGAAACTGCTGACGTCGTGTGGCCTTGATGCAGCGGGCATTACCGCTTCGATCCGCAAGCGCTTCCTGGGCGCTGAACAAGGAAGTGCTGGTAATAACGTCGCAAAATTGGTCGCATAGTGAAATCCAATTTGTAGCGAGGGCGTCGCTCCCGATTCCGCGGAGCGATGTTCGGTCAGGCGGGTTGGCGTGCCTGGTAGAAGTCCTTCAGGTATGTCGCTTGACCGGCCAAACGCTAGATCTGCTGAAACAATACGTACTGGATGAAAAGCATGGCCGCGCGGGTAGGTAAAACGCTGCGGTCGGCGACCTGTCGTCGGGGGCAGCCTCGAGGTCGGTCTCGGGGTTGGTCTCTGCGTTGGTCTCCGAGTCAGGCCAAGGGGTCTGACTATCGGCGGCGAGTCATCCAGCGCGCACCAAAGGAATTTTGATGAATCAGATGAATCCCGCGTTCGTGATGCCAGACGTGCAGAGTACCGTCGATACGCGTCAAATCCCCATCCAGCGCGTCGGCGTCAAATCGGTACGTTATCCGCTCTCAATACGCACGGCCACGGGCGCGGTGCAGGCGACGATAGGCACGTTCGGATTGGACGTTCATTTGCCGGCCGATAAAAAAGGCACGCACATGTCGCGTTTTGTCGCGTTGCTTGAAGATAGCGCGCAACCTCTCGATGTCGCGGCTTTTCGCACCATGCTCGCGAAAATGCTGGTCAGGCTGGAAGCGAATGCTGGGCGTATCGAGGTGAGTTTTCCGTATTTCATCAAGAAAGTGGCGCCGGTCTCGGGTGTCGAGAGCTTGATGGACTATGAGGTGTCGCTGATCGGCGAAGTGCGGGACGGCGTGACGCGCGTATTCCAGAAGGTTGTGGTTGCGGTCACCAGCCTGTGTCCGTGCTCGAAGGAGATCTCGCAATACGGCGCACATAATCAGCGCTCACACGTGACGATCAACGTCGAGTTGGCGGCAGACCTGCCCATCGAAGCGCTGGTGCGCATAGCCGAAGAAGAAGCGTCGTGCGAATTGTGGGGCTTGCTCAAACGCCCCGATGAAAAATTCGTTACCGAGCGCGCCTACGAGAATCCCAAATTTGTCGAGGATCTGGTGCGCGATGTGGCCGTGCGTTTGAATGAGGAACCGGCGATTGCCGCCTACGTGCTCGAAGCCGAGAACTTCGAATCGATACACAACCACAGCGCTTATGCGGTGATCGAGTTCGACAAGCGGACTGCGGTCCTGTAGTTCGGCTATCGATCTGGCGGGGCGGCCTGCAGTGGTTATCAGACGCCTGCCAGGCTCGTCAAATCCCAGCGCGGTTTGACCGTAAACGCGTAGTCGCAGCCGGCTTGCTCCGGCCAGCGGGCCAAGCGCAACGCGCCTGCCAGCGCGATCATCGCGCCGTTATCGGTACAGAGCGCCAGGTCCGGGTAGTGCACGCTAAAGCGTCGCCGGGCCGCTGCGCGATTCAGCGCCTCGCGCAATTGCTGGTTGGCGCCCACGCCGCCCGCCACCACCAGCCGGTTCAAACCAGTTTGCTTGAGTGCGCCTAGCGACTTCGCCACGAGTACGTCGACCGCTGCGTCGACAAAGCCGCGCGCGATATCGGCCTTGGCTTGTTCGCACAGGTTGCTTGCGCCCAATTTTCGCACTTGCGTCAGCACAGCGGTCTTGAGGCCGCTGAAACTAAAATCGAGATCGCCCGAATGCAACATCGGTCGTGGCAAAGTGACCGCGCCGGGCACACCGAATTCAGCCATGCGCGACACCGCGGGGCCGCCCGGATAACCGAGTCCGAGCAGCTTGGCGGTTTTGTCGAACGCTTCGCCTGCCGCGTCGTCCAGGGTTTCGCCTAGCGTTTCGTAGGCGCCGACGTCAGTGACGCGCATCAACTGGGTGTGACCGCCCGAAACCAGCAACGCGACAAAGGGAAAGCTCGGCGGCGCATCGGCCAGCAGTGGCGAGAGCAAGTGGCCTTCGAGATGATGGATGCCGATGACGGGTTTTTGCCAAGCCATGGCCAACGCATTGGCGACGCCGGCGCCGACCAGCAAGGCGCCAGCCAAGCCAGGCCCCTGGGTAAATGCGATTGCGTCGATTGCCGCAGGCGCGGTTTGGGCTTGAGCTAGGACTTCTTGGAGCAGCGGCAGTACGCGGCGAATATGGTCTCGCGAGGCAAGTTCGGGCACGACACCACCATATTCCCGGTGCATGGCGATCTGCGAATGCAAGGCGTGCGCGAGCAGGCCGCGTGTCGTGTCATAGAGCGCGAGACCTGTTTCGTCGCAGGAGCTTTCGATACCGAGAACAAGCATGGGAGAGCAGCATTACTGCGCCGCACACGTGCGGCGCAGATCAATAGGTAGGACCGTGGAGTATAGCAGCGGGGCGCTCATGCTCATGCTCATGCTCATGCTTACGTTGTTGCGCTGGCCCGGCTGAGAATTGCCTCCACGTCGAGACCGCCGATATCGATCGCGCCATAGACCCGGCCTTGGCTCGCGGCTCCTGCGCCCAGCCGGGTCGCGACAAATGCGTCCGCGACTGCGCTGGGCGCGAATTGCCGCAGCAAGCTGGCCTGCGCCGTCAGCACCAGGCGCTGGGCCAGCAGACGCGCGCCGGCTTCCAGCGTCTGCGGCGCCGCGCATGCCGTGCGCAGCGCTTGTATTTCGGCATGGATCGCAGGGTCTGTGCCTGCTGCTGCCGAAAGCTCGTCGAATAGCGCGCCGACAGCCTCAGGCTCGCGGCCGATTGCACGCAAAACGTCCAGGCACATGACATTGCCCGATCCTTCCCAGATCGAGTTGACCGGTGCTTCGCGGTACAAGCGCGCCATCGGTGCATCGTCGATGTAGCCGTTGCCGCCAAATATTTCCATCGCCTCGCCCGTCAATTCGACGGCACGTTTGCAGACCCAAAACTTGGCAGCCGGCGTCACAATGCGCTTCCAGGCGCGTTGACTGGCGTCGTCCGCTGCTTCGAACGCTTGTGCGAGGCGCATCATCAACAGTGCCGCGGCTTCGCTTTCGAGCGCCAGATCCGTCAGCACGCTGCGCATCAGCGCATGTTCAATCAGCGTCTTGCCGAACGCGCGCCGCAGCCGAGTGTAGTGGAGCGCTTGCACGACCGCTTGGCGCATCAGCGCCGCGCTGCCGATGACGCAGTTCAGTCGCGTATAGGTGGCCATCTCGATGATGGTGGGAATGCCTCGGCCCTCTTCGCCGAGCAAGATGCCCCAGGCATCCTGGAATTCAACTTCGCTGCTGGCGTTCGAACGGTTGCCCACTTTGTCCTTCAGTCGCTGCAACTGCACGGCGTTCCGGCTGCCGTCCGGCCTCCAGCGGGGCACATAGAAGCAAGAGTGGCCCGCGTCGGTGCTGGCTACTACCAGATGCGCGTCGCACATCGGCGCGGAGAAAAACCACTTGTGACCCGTCAACGTATATTCGCCGCCGCGCCCGCCGACGGTAAGCGGCGTCGCGTGCGTGGTGTTGCTGCGCACATCCGAGCCGCCCTGTTTTTCGGTCATGCCCATGCCCACCCACATCGATTCTTTGGCTTCGATCGGGACATCGCGAGGATCGTAGCGCGGTGAATACAGCTTTTTGCGCAAGGTGTCGAACAAGGCCGGCTCTTTTTGCAGGACCGGGATACTGGCCAAGGTCATTGTGGCGGGACACAATGCGCCGCCTTCGATTTGGCCGTGCAGATAGAAGGCCGCCGCATAAGCGCTCCAACGCCCTGCGCGGGTCTGCGCGAACGGTTGGGCCGCGAGTCCATGGGCACGGTAAAGCGTCATCAGTGCGTGCCAGCTGGGATGAAAATCGACCTGGTCGATGCGCCGCCCACGGTGGTCGAACGTCTGCAGTTGCGGCGGATGACGGTTCGCCTGTGCGGCTAGTTCGAAGGTTGCGGCGCACCCCAGTTCGGCGCCGTAAGACGTCAGCTCATCGGTGTGCCAGCCGGCTTGCCCGCGTTGCACCGCCTCCTGCAGCGGCAGATCGGTGGTGTAGAGGTTGTAGTCCTGCAGCTCGTCGACTTGATTGGTGATCTCGTGGGTCTGCCAAGGCATGGTGATCTCCGCGCGGGGATGGTCGGTGAGTCATTCGGCCGTGAATCATTAGGCCGTGAAGCGTGAGGCCATGCGAATGGCCCCATGCTTCGGTCGGCAACTAATCATAGACGATTGCGCTCGAGCTACGGCCCGCGGTTACAATGCGCGCCATGGAACATTTCGATATTGCCGTGGTCGGTGCGGGCGCCGCTGGGATGATGTGTGCCGCGGTCGCTGGCCAATTGGGGCGACGCGTGGTGCTGATCGACCATGCAGAAAAGCTCGCGGAAAAAATCCGCATATCCGGCGGCGGGCGGTGTAATTTCACCAACCTGCAAGCCAGCCCGGCGAACTACCTTTCGGATAATCCACGCTTTTGCCGCTCGGCACTGGCGCGCTACACGCCGCGCGACTTTCTCGACCTGCTGGCTCGGCATCGTGTGGCCTGGCACGAGAAGCATAAGGGGCAACTCTTTTGTGACACGTCGAGCCAGACCATCATCGACGTCCTGCAGCGCGAGTGCGAGACGGGGCGCGTCAGCTGGCGCAGGCCGGCCGTGATACAGCAAGTGCAGGGCGGCGCGGATCAGCCATTTCATCTGATGACCAGTGCGGGGCCGATTGCCGCACGCGCGCTGATCGTTGCAACCGGCGGCCTGTCGATTCCAAAAATAGGCGCGACCGATTTTGCTTATCGTCTCGCGCGGCAATTCGGCCTGAAGCTGATCGAGCCGCGTCCGGCGCTTGTGCCGCTGACCTTTACCGCGGCCGACTGGGCGCCTTTTGCGGCGCTTTCCGGCTTGTCGCTCGAGGTGGCCGTGCGCACGGGCGCTGGGCGCCAGCGGCAGGAATTCGTCGAGGACCTGCTGTTGACCCATCGGGGCCTGTCCGGGCCGGCTATTTTGCAGATTTCGAGCTACTGGAAGCCGGGCGAGCCGCTGGAAGTCGATTTGTTGCCCGGCCAGGATCCGGTGGCGGCATTGCTCGAAGCCAAAGGCGGCTCGAAACGGCAATTGGCCAATTTGCTGGGAAGCTGGCTGCCCGCGCGTTTGGCCACAACCTGGGTGCAGGCGCAAGGCTTGTCCGCCGAAGCACGGTTGGCGGATCTGCCGGATCGCGCATTGCGCGCGCTAGGCGGTGCGTTGGCAAGCTGGTCGCTTACGCCCAGCGGGACAGAAGGTTGGCGCAAGGCAGAGGTGACGCTAGGCGGCGTGGACACCCGCGAATTGTCGTCGACAACGCTGATGGCCGAGCGCGTGCCCGGCCTGTATTTCATCGGTGAAGCGGTGGATGTGACGGGCTGGCTGGGCGGCTACAACTTTCAGTGGGCCTGGGCTTCCGGCGTTGCCGCAGGGCAGGCGGCTGCGCAAGCGACCCGTACAGCCTAGCCGTTCGGTGAGCGGCGGTGAAATAGCGAAGATCAAACGGCGTAGATCAAACAACCAGCGCTAGCAACCGGGCTAACGACCGGCCTCATAACGGCGTTCGAACAACGGGGCCGGGGGCGCCGCCGCAAATTCGCCTGACGAATTCAAACGTAGCGCCGGGCGTGATATTATCCGGGGGATTACATCAGACATTCCCGTGCGTCGCCCGATATGACTCATGTCACCGTGCAACCCAACGCGGCGCGCCTGCGCGCGATAGTTGGCACGGTAGTTTTCAACAAGCCAGATTCTGACACAGCTCGTCCGGCGGTCGCGCGTTGGAGCGAACTCGATGGAGCAAATCCGCTGAAGTAAACCCGCTTTGGGACCGTTGTCCCCCAGCGGGTTTTTTGTCTGGCCTGGCGCGCAAGCGCGCTCCGGCGCCTCTAAAGACCCACTGAAATTCAGGACGTTGTCGATGAGCCTCAAAGAACGCATTACCGAAGATATGAAAAATGCCATGCGCGCCAAAGATACCGAGCGCCTTGGCACGATCCGGCTGTTGCTGGCAGCGCTCAAGCAACGGGAAGTCGACGAACGCATCGTGCTGGACGACGCGGCGGTGGTCGCGATCACAGACAAGCTGATCAAGCAGCGCAAGGATTCGATCAGCCAGTTCCAGGCGGCCAACCGCCACGACCTCGCCGACAAGGAAGCCGCCGAGATCGTGGTATTGCAAGCCTACATGCCGCAGCAGTTGTCGGCGGAGGAAGTCGCCGCGGCGGTCAAGGCGGCGGTGGAGCAGACGGGGGCGACAGGCGCGCAGGAAATGGGCCGCGTGATGGCGGTGCTCAAGGCTCAGTTGGCCGGGCGTGCCGATATGACCGCGGTTTCGGCGCAGGTCAAAGCTGCGCTGTCCGGTGCCAAATAAGGTCGACGCGCGCTGATGATTCCGCACGCCTTTTTACAGGACCTGTTGAACCGGGTCGACATCGTCGATGTCGTGGGCCGGTTCGTCCAACTCAAAAAAGGCGGCGCGAATTTCATGGGGTTGTGCCCCTTCCATAACGAAAAAAGCCCGTCGTTCACGGTCAGTCCGACCAAGCAGTTCTACCATTGCTTTGGCTGCGGTGCGCACGGCACCGCGATCAGTTTCCTGATGGAACACACCGGCGTGACCTTTCCCGAAGCGGTCAACGATCTGGCTCAATCGGTGGGCATGACAGTGCCGCACGAGGCGCCGTCGGGGCAGTTCGGCGGGGGCAGCGGCGTGGGCGGTAGCCCGCGTGCACCGGCCTCGCCCGCGCTGAGCGACGCGATGCGAGTTGCCTGCGATTACTATCGCAAGCAACTGCGGGGCGCGGCCAACGCGGTCGATTATCTGAAGCGGCGCGGCCTGACCGGTGAAATTGCTCTCCATTTCGGGCTGGGCTATGCGCCCGAGGGCTGGCAGAACCTCGAAGCGGTATTCGACAACTATCGCGACGACGCGCTGGTCGAGGCCGGCCTGCTGATTACCAGCGACAAGACCGATTCCCAGGGACAGCCGCGGCGTTACGATCGTTTTCGCGATCGCATCATGTTCCCGATCCGCAACGTCAAAGGCCAGGTGATTGGCTTCGGCGGACGGGTGCTGGACAGCGGCGAGCCCAAATACTTGAATTCGCCCGAAACACCCCTATTTAGTAAGGGCAGCGAGCTTTACGGCCTGTTCGAAGCGCGTCTTGCGATTCGCGAAAAAGGTTATGCGCTGGTGGTCGAAGGCTATATGGACGTGGTTGCGCTGGCGCAGTTGGGGTTTCCAAACGCGGTGGCGACACTGGGCACGGCCTGCACGCCGGTGCATGTCCAAAAGTTGTTCCGTCAGACCGATACGGTGATTTTCAGCTTCGACGGTGATAATGCCGGCCGCAAGGCGGCGCGGCGTGCACTGGATGCCTGTCTGCCGCATGCGGCAGATAACCGGACGGTGAGGTTTTTATTTTTGCCGACCGAGCACGACCCCGATAGCTATATTCGCGAGCAGGGGGCTGACGCCTTTGCCCAGGCCGTCGAGCGCGCGCAGCCGTTGTCGCAGTTTTTGCTTAATGAAATCGCCGCGGGTAAGCAACTCGACCAGCCGGAGGGGCGGGCCAAGGCCCTGTTCGACGCCAAACCGCTGATACAGGCGCTGCCGGCCAATGCGTTGCGGGTGCAGATTTTGCATATGTTGGCCGACCGGCTGGCTACCCCTTTCGAGGAGGTCGCGGCATTGTGCGAAGTCACCGGCCGCGCGATCGCACCGCAGCGCGCGGCGCCTGCCAAGAGCGACCGGCGCCGCGTAACCGGTAACGAGCAGCGCGCATTGCGCAATCTGGTGATGTTCCCGCGTATAGCGCAGACCTTGAACGCCGAGGACGAAGCGACGCTGATGGAAGTCGCACGCAATCGCGAGTTGTTCGAGGAAGTGTTGGTCCATGCCCGCGCGCTTGGGGACGCTGCAAAATTTACCGTGTTGTCGACTTCGCTGCGGGCGTCGCCGAACGCGCCGTCGTACGAGGAAATTTTTCGCGAAATTCTGGTCTATGATGAAAATGTCCGGGACGTGATGTTGCACGACCCGGACATTGAAGCTGATACGCTGCGCCACGAGGAGCAGGAGCGCGTGGCGGCCGAAGAGCTGCGCGCCGCGATTGCCCGGCTGCGCTACGACGCTTGGTGCGAGCGGCTCGAACGGCTGTCCAGGCAGGCGCGGCTCGAACCGGAAGAAACCGCCGAATTCACGGAATTGTCGCGCCGAGCAGCGGAATTAAAGAAGCAGCTGGCGACGCCTTCCAGTTCGAGCGGCCTCGCGTGATATAATTGAAGGTTTTCAGCGTTTCGTTTTCTGTAAAGGGCGAGATCAGGATGGCAAAGACTACGAGCGGCAAGGCAGCGGTAGGCAAGACGTCTGAAGGACAGAAGAAGGCCGTAACGGCCGCCAAGACTGTTCGGATCGACCAAAAAGGGGCGAAAACGACTGTTTCCGAGTATGGCCAGGAAGCAGGTAAGCAAGACAAAACCACGGTTGCGGTAACCGCCAAGGGGGCCAAAGGGCCTGCCAAGGTCGCTGCACAGCCTGCGGGCAAATCGGTCGCCAAGTCAGCTCAAGCTGTCAAGATAGCGTCCGAAGCTGCGATCACAGGTACCGACAAGCGTGGCGTCGTGAAGGGTGCTGCAAGCAGCACCGTAAAGCAAGTGAAAGAAGCCGCGGCTGCCTCCGGGACAGCCGCACGCTCCAGTAAAGTACCCAAGGCTGAGGCCGCTGAAGTTGAAGTCGAAAGTCAGCGTGTCGAAATCAAAGCCGCTACGGCGAGTTCCATGAAGAAACAGTTGAACGAAGTACCTGTCGGGGAAACGGCTCCCGTCACCGAACCTGCGCAAGCCGCAGTGCCGGAAGTGCCTGTCAAGGTGGAAAAGTTGAAAGCCCGGGACCGTCGCGCCAAGGAAAAAGCCCTGCTCAAGGACGCGTTCGCGTCGCACCAGCCGGGTACCGCCGAAGAGCTCGAGGAACGGCGTGCCAAGTTGCGCGCGTTGATCAAGCTCGGCAAAGAGCGCGGCTTCCTGACGTATGCCGAAATCAACGATCACTTGCCGGATAATTTCGCCGAAACCGAAGCGATCGAAAGCATCATCAGCACGTTCAATGACATGGGCGTGGCTGTCTACGAGCAGGCTCCCGACGCCGAGACGCTGCTGCTCAACGACAACGCACCGGCCGCAACCAGCGATGATGAAGTCGAAGAAGAAGCCGAAGTGGCTTTGTCGACGGTCGATTCGGAATTCGGTCGGACCACCGATCCGGTGCGCATGTACATGCGCGAGATGGGTACGGTCGAACTGTTGACGCGCGAAGGCGAAATCGAGATCGCCAAGCGGATCGAAGAAGGCCTGAAGCACATGGTGCAGGCTATCTCCGCCTGCCCGACGACGATCGCCGACATTCTTGCGATGGCTGAGCGCGTTGCTGGCGAAGAAATTCGTATCGACGAACTGGTCGATGGCCTGATCGATCCGAACGCCGCGGACACCGACGGTTTCAATGCGGCGCAAGCCGAGGAAATCGAAGCGGAAGTGGTCGAAGAGGTCGAATCGGAACCGGTAGAAGAGGAAGAGGACGATGACGGCGCTGCCGCCGCGTCGGCCAATGCTGCCCAGCTCGAACAGCTCAAGCGCGATGCGCTGGAGCGCTTCGCACAGATTAGCGAATGGTTCGACAAGATGCGCCGCGCCTACGAGAAGGAAGGCTATAAGTCGAAGGCCTACCTGAAAGCGCAGGAATCGATACAGTCGGAATTGATGTCGATTCGCTTCACGGCCCGTACAGTCGAGCGTTTGTGCGATACATTGCGTGCGCAGGTCGATGAGGTGCGTCAGGTCGAGCGTCAAATTCTGCATACGGTCGTCGACAAATGCGGCATGCCGCGTGGCGAGTTCATTACCCGTTTCCCGGGTAATGAAACCAATCTCGACTGGGCCGTCAAGATTTGCGACGAAAACCACGCTTATAGCGCGGTGCTGATCCGCAATACGCCGGCGGTTCAAGAGCAGCAGCAAAAGCTGATCGATTTGCAGGCTCGCGTGGTGCTGCCGCTCAAGGATTTGAAGGAAACCAACCGTCGGATGGCGGCCGGTGAATTGAAGGCGCGCCAGGCCAAGCGTGAAATGACCGAGGCCAATCTGCGTCTGGTGATCTCGATTGCGAAGAAGTATACGAACCGCGGCTTGCAGTTCCTCGACTTGATCCAGGAAGGCAATATCGGCTTGATGAAAGCGGTGGACAAGTTCGAATACCGTCGCGGGTACAAGTTCTCGACGTATGCGACATGGTGGATACGCCAGGCGATTACGCGTTCGATCGCGGACCAGGCACGCACTATCCGGATTCCCGTCCACATGATCGAAACCATCAACAAGATGAATCGGATCTCGCGCCAAATTCTTCAGGAAACGGGCCTTGAGCCCGATCCGGCGACGTTGGCCGAAAAGATGGAGATGCCGGAAGACAAGATTCGCAAGATCATGAAGATTGCGAAAGAGCCGATTTCGATGGAAACACCGATTGGCGACGACGACGATTCGCATCTGGGCGATTTCATCGAAGACACCAATACCGTTGCGCCGTCGGATGCGGCACTGCATGCCAGCATGCGCGATGTCGTGAAAGACGTGCTGGATTCCTTGACGCCGCGCGAGGCAAAGGTGCTGCGGATGCGTTTTGGTATCGAAATGAGCACGGATCACACGCTTGAAGAAGTCGGCAAGCAGTTCGATGTAACCCGCGAACGGATCCGTCAGATCGAAGCCAAGGCACTGCGCAAGTTGCGTCATCCCAGCCGTTCAGACAAGCTGAAATCGTTCCTCGAAGGTAATTGAGGTACAGGCAAACCCAAGTTACCGTGCGGTGGGTTCGCACGGTAACGGCAGGCGGCATTGCCGCCTGATAGATCGGGCCTGTAGCTCAGTTGGTTAGAGCAGAGGACTCATAATCCTTTGGTCGTCGGTTCAAGTCCGACCGGGCCCACCAATCAAGACGAAGCCCTATGGGATCTCCATCCCGTAGGGCTTTTCTTTTGCGTCACGCGACCCCGTTTGCCCCCGCCAGCAGGACCATGGCCGTATCGAGCAGTGTTTTGGCAATCCGGCACTACAAAGAACAATTGCATCGCCAGATAGCTCCCGGCAATATCGCTGAGCAGGCCGCTAATCGATATTGGGCGAAATTAGCTCGCACACTTATTTCATCGTCACGGGGGGTGCCTTGGTGCGTGATATCTCATATATTCAGCAAACGACAGAATCCAGCAATCCGTTGGCTCGCTTTGCGCATCGAGAGCGCATGGCCTTGGCGTTGAAGCTGGTGATGGAGTTCTGCGGGCCATCGGGGACAGTGGTCGATTTTGGCTCCGGTCCGGGCCTGTTCCTGCACACCTTGGGCGAGTCCAGGCCAGACATATGCTTGATCGGCCACGAACCGTTCATGGAGGGTCAGTATCCCGAGGTCAGGTACGTCGAGTCGCTCGACTCGCTGGCGCCCCGTAGCGTCGACGTGCTGACCGCCTTCGAGGTTTGCGAGCATCTCTACGCGCACGAGATCGCTGGCCTGCTCAGCGACGTCGACCGGGTCTTGAAGCCCGGCGGCACGCTCATCATCTCGGTGCCCATCATGTACGGCCTGGCGGTCGTTCCCAAGGTACTGAACTGGATGGTGCGCAGTCGCAAACTGAAGACTGAATATAGCTTCGCCGAAATATTGAAATCGGCTGCCGGTATTTCGGTGCCCCGTCCGGAGAATCCCCGTCCTACTCACAAGGGCTTTGATTTCAGAGATTTGCGAAAGACCATTAATGAACGATTTCCAATCGACCGTGTTTATCACAGCCCGGTTGCGCTCAGTCCGTGGTGGATGAGTTCGCAATATTTCATGACCTGCCGCAAATCCGCATAAATCAATCTCGGATTCAATCCGATCTCCTTTGAGTTCGCTCAATGCCCGGCCGTCGAAGTTGCATCGACGGTGTCCGCTTTCCGGGCATTTAGCGAGCTTAGTCCGAATGCACAGCGACATGCACTGTTACGGTTCGCCGGCGCACCGTAAAGACACGCATCGTCGGCGCGATGTTTCGAGCGTGAACGCTTGATAAGCATCGTCGTGACACGCGGTTTTTCTTGCTAGGGTTTACGCTCGGCAGCGTGTCACGTTTTCTTGCCACGCGGGAATCGAGAGTAGTCCGACATAGGCAATTTGGCTGACTTCCGCACGGGCAAGAAAATTAAATGCGCCAGCCAATTTCGGACCCCGAATAAGCACGCAATGTCCTTACAAAATAAGGGTTTAAGCCAATTTTTCAAGCCCGTGTTGCGACTGGGATAAGGGTAATCATGGGGGCAGCCGGTGATGTGGCGCTTTCACAACGGGGCAGTGCGGAAAACGTACGGAATACTGGGATAAACCAGTCACGTTTGGTATCGTTCACTCGAACTTCTCGCGAAGTCGCGTTAGCAAGGAATTATGGCTAGTAGCCTTGTTACGGAAAAAACTAAACGACACAATTGATTGGAGATCATTCGATGAAAAAGTCGCTTCTCGCTCTAGCAGCTCTGAGCGCGTTCGCTAGCGTCGCACATGCGCAAAGCAGCGTTACTCTGTACGGTATTATCGACGAAGCTGCAGTGTATGAGAGCAGCCAAAAAACCAGCGGCGCCAATACGGCTGCTAGTCCTAACGTCGGTGGCAAAAAGATTGCGTTTGATTCGTTGTCGGGCCTGAACGGTAGCCGTTGGGGTTTGAAGGGTACTGAAGATCTGGGTGGCGGCCTGAAAGCCGTGTTCCAATTGGAAAACGGTGCCAACATCAACACCGGCGGCTTCGGCCAAGGCGGTCTTGAATTCGGTCGTCAAGCTTATGTCGGCTTGAGCAGCGCGCAACTGGGTACGGTAACCATGGGTCGCCAGTACGACTCAGTGGTTGACTTCATCGGCCCGATGATTTTCGCTGACCAGATCGGTTCGGCCTACTCGGCACTGCCGGGTGACGTGGACAACGCTAACAACGGTCAACGTATCAACAACACGATCAAGTACACCAGCCCGAACTTCAACGGCCTGTCGTTCGAAGGCGTGTATAGCCTCGGTGGTGTAGCAGGTGAAATCACCCGCAACTCGGTGTATTCGGGTGGTGTCGGTTACGCGAACGGCCCGTTTGCATTGGCTGCTGCGATCTTGCACGTCAACCAGCCCAACGTTTCGTACTTCAGCAACGGCGCGATTGGCGCAAGCACGATCGGCACCGCGGCTAGCAGCGTCACGACCATCAGCAGCCCGATGTACGGCGGCTACGTGAATGCGAACTCGTTCCAAAGCGTTGCGGCCGGTGGTACTTATGCACTGGGTCCGGCTAACTTCGGTTTGATCTACTCGAACGTTAAGTTCTCGAACCTGAACAGCGGCTTGTCGGCAATCAGCGCCACAGCGGGCGTCCCGGCTGGCAACGGTGTAGGCTCGGCGATCTTTAACTCGCTGGAAGCGAACTTCACGTGGCACTGGACGCCGGCCTTGCAGACTGGCGGTGCGTATTCGTACACCAAAGGCACCAGCGTGCAGTTTAGTGGTGCGCCGCTCGCCGCTACCGGCACGAACAACACGGGTGGCGTGCATTACAGCCAGTTCAGCTTGTCGACCGACTACGCGTTGTCCAAGCGTACCGATGTCTATATCCTGGGCGTTTATCAACTCGCTTCGGGTGTCGACTCGACGGGCACCCGCGCTACTGCATCTATCAATACGCTGAGTGGCTCGACCAACAACCACGAAGGTGTGGTTCGCGTGGGTCTGCGTCACAAGTTCTAAGCTGTTGTTTAAACAGCTGTTGTAGAAAAAGCGCCTTCGGGCGCTTTTTTTATTCGTAAGACAATTTCCCCGGCTTTAGCGGCTTGTTTAGTGGCTTGAATTCGCGCGGCGGGCGCTCACGCTAAACTGTCGATACCGCATCTTCGCGGACATTCCCTTAGGTCCCCGTCATTTTCCAGGAGCGAGTCCTGCCATGCCTCGCAAACAGCGCTTGCGTGCCAACGACGGCATCACCTTGCACCAGGTCGCCGAGCAATTGGGTGTCAGCGCGATTACCGTCTCGCGGGCGCTACATAATCCGGATAAGGTCTCCCAGGCGTTACGCGCGCGTATTCTGAGCGCGGTCGACGAACTCGGCTACGTGCCCAACCGTTCGGCGCGCTCGCTGGCGTCGGCTCGTTCCCGTACTGTAGTGGCGCTCGTGCCTTCGCTATCGAACACGGTGTTTATCGAAACGCTCGCCGGCATACACGAGGTGTTGCATCCGCTGGGCTACCAGGTCCTGATAGGCAACACCGGTTACAACACCGAAGAGGAAGCGCGCTTATTGCGCACGTATCTGGAGCACGCCCCGGACGGTATCTTGCTGACCGGCTTGGGACAACCCGAGACGATACGCAAGTATCTCGAGCGCCTGGGCCTGCCTACGGTCTACATGATGGATTTAACCGACGACGGGCGTGCGTGCGTTGGATTGTCTCAAATCGATGCCGGACGCAGCGTGACGCAGCATTTGCTGGCGCGAGGCTATCGCCGCATCGCCTATCTGGCGGCTCAACTCGATGAGCGCGTGATGAAGCGAGCTGCGGGTTACCGAGTGGCGCTACAGGCGGCTGGATGCTACGACGCAGGGCTCGAGTACCTGAACCCTGCGCCGTCGTCTGTAGGGCTCGGTGCGCAGATGGCGGCAAGGCTGCTCGCCGAGCGTCCCGACTGCGATGCCGTCTTTTGTTGCAACGACGATCTGGCGTTGGGGGTCTTGTTTCATTGCCAGCGCAATGGTCTTGCGGTGCCGCAGCGGCTGGCCATTGCGGGCTTCAACGATCTTGAAGCGTCGGCCTGGACTTGTCCGCCGCTCACATCGATTGCTACCCCGCGGCATCGGATCGGCGTCGAGGCGGCGCGTATGCTGATCGAAATGATGGATGGCGCGACCCTCAGCGAGCGGCAGCGCGATCTGGGCTTTGTCTTGCAAGCACGCGGTAGTAGTTAACCTTGATAGTCAAGAACGAAAGATAGCGCTAACATTTCGCCTCGAATCGAGGTCTAAGCGGGGTCCGAGTTGGATCTAAGCTGAGCCTGAGTTGAATGAAGCGGAATCTGCGCTGCATTCGGGCTGAATCTACGCCGAATGCAGGGCGAATTTGCGTACAGGCACGTAATGAAGGTAACGCAATGAATGCTGTCACCGGGCATAACGACCCCACAACGCCAGTCGGTGCACCGAACCTCGTGGTCATGGGGGTATCCGGGTGTGGCAAGAGCCTGATCGGCACGCAACTGGCCGCCGCCCTGGGATTCGAGTCGCTGGAGGGCGACGCCTTTCACAGTGCCGAGAACATCGCGCGCATGTCCGCCGGCATCGCTTTGACCGATGAGAATCGAGCCGGCTGGCTCGCGAATCTGAGCGAACGCCTGGCCCAAGCGCGTGCGCAGGGCCGACACATCGTGCTGTCGTGTTCGGCGCTGAAACGTCGTTATCGAGACGTCTTGAGGCAGGGCGATCCGCAACTCGTATTTGTCTATCTGCACGGCGAGCGCGCCGTGATCGAGGCCCGCATGGCCAGCCGGACTCACCACTTCATGCCGGTCACCTTGCTCGATAGCCAGTTCCACGACCTGGAAGTGCCCCAGGCCGACGAAGATGCGCTCACCGTGAATATCGAACACTCTCCCGAAGAAATCGTGAATCAGGTGGTGACGGCTTTGCGTGTCCGCACGTAGAAAAACAAAACAGAAAAATAAACAGGAGACAGCATGAGCGACACCTACGCTAGTACGCCAGCGAGCAGCGCGAAGCGCATTCCAAGACGCCGTTGGGGGATCGGCGCGTTGCTGGGTGTGGGCGTGCTGATCAACTATTTCGACCGGATCAACCTATCGGTGGCGGGACCGCAACTGCAGGAAGCATTTCACCTGTCGCCCGGTCAATTGGGCCTGCTGTTCAGTGCATTTTTCTGGTCCTATGCGATGCTGCAAATTCCGACGGGCTTGCTGCTCGATCGTTTCGGCGTGAAGCGGGTGGGGCGGTGGGGTGCGTTCCTGTGGGGTGTCGCGTCGATCATTACGGCGCTGGCCGGTGGCTTCGGCGGCATCTTTGCTGCGCGCGTGCTGCTTGGCGTGGCCGAAGCGCCGGGCTTTCCGGCAAGCTCGAAAGCCACGGGCTACTGGTTTCCGCGTCAGGAACGCGCGCTGGCGACGGCGTTGTTCGATGCCGCCGCCAAGTTTTCCAATGTCATCGGCGTGCCACTTGTCGCGTTGGCGGTAGTGGGACTAGGCTGGCGCTGGGGATTTGCCGTCACAGCGATCCTGAGCCTCGCGTATTTCGTCGCGTTTTATGTTTTCTACCGCGATCCGAGCGAAGACCGCAAACTCAGCGACGCCGAACGCGACTATATCCGAGCCGGCGGCGCGACCCAGGAGGGCAATAGCGCGACGAATTCGCTAGGCATGCTCGCTTACTTGCTGAAGAACCGCAAAGTGTGGGGGCTCACGATCGGTTTTGCCGCTTACGGTTATTCCTTTTATCTATTTTTGACCTGGCTGCCCGGTTACCTGGTGCAGACCATGCACATGAGCATCCTCAAATCGGCCAGCTACGCGGCGATTCCATGGGTATGTGCGACGCTCGCCGATTTGTTGGTGGGCGGCTGGCTGATCGACCAGCTGATCGGACGTGGCGTTGATGAGACGCGCGTGCGCAAGAGCGTGCTGGTCGTCGGTATGCTGTTCGGACTCGCCGTGTTTGGCGCAACGTTGACCCAGGATCCGCACTGGGCGATCGTGTGGATTTCGGTGGCGCTCTCGGGGCTGGCGGCGGCCGCCCCGGTCGGCTGGTCGATACCTTCACTGATCGCGCCGACCGGGGGCACGGCTACGGTCGGCGGTATCATGAACTTCGCCAACAACCTGATGGGCGTTGCGGCGCCCATCGTGACCGGTTATATCGTTGGCTACACGCAGTCGTTCACCAACGCGTTCCTGGTTGCGGGGGTTGGCTTGGTCCTCGGTATTATTTCATTCGTCTTCGTCCTCGGACGCATCGAGCCGATTCCCGATGCACCCCGCGGCGACTTTTAAAGCACCCTGCTCATGCGCTACAAGCACTACAAAGGCGGCATCTACGAATTTGTCTGCGAAGCCACGCTGGAATCCGACCCGTCTGTCACGATGATCGTCTATCGTGCCTACGATGGCCGGATCTGGACCCGGCCATCGACGGTTTTCTTCGAAATGGTCGAGGTGGATGGTCAACAAGTGCCGCGGTTCGCTCCGCTGGATTGACTGGCTGGACAGATTGAGCGGCACAACCGTGTCCGAAGGCATCGACTGATCGGACGACTTGCGAAATCAATCAGGCCTATGCAGTAAATCTATTGGATGAAATTTTTGATAGTCGTTACATTGCGAGTACTGACTCTAAACCCTCGCTTTTTAACGCATCCAGGAATTCACCATGCAACGTCCGGAAATCAAGACGCTACAAAACCTCGAATCGGCATTCGCCGGCGAATCGATGGCCCACGTCAAATACCGTTATTTTGCCAAGCTGGCGCGCGCCGTCGGTGACGAAGAGACGGCACGCACCTTCGAGGAAACGGCCGATCAGGAACTCCTGCATGCTTTTGGGCACCTCGACTTGCTCTACCCGGCGGCCGAAATGACGCCTGCGAAATCGCTGCAAATAGCGATCGACGGCGAGACGTACGAATACACCGAGATGTATCCGGGGTTTCGCAAGACGGCGGAAGCCGAGGGCAACGAGGCTGCGCTCAAGGAGATCGACGAGCAGATCGTCGAATCGAAAGAGCACGCCGAGCGGTTTCAAGCTACGCTAGCCAAAGCGGCCAAGCGTTTTGCCGCGCTCGCCAAAGTGGAAGAGCGGCATGCCAACAATTATCGTGCGGTACTCGAAAAAGTTAGTGTCTGATGCCTAGGAGCCGAGTGCCGTGCGCGCCTTGGCCGCGAGCAGCAACCAACCTTGAAATGAAATGACGGAGTGATTTGATGAAAACGTGGGAATGTATCGTGTGCGGTTTTATTTATGACGAATCCAAGGGCTTGCCGGAAGAAGGTATCGCTGCCGGCACGCGATGGGAAGACATCCCCGACGATTGGGAGTGCCCTGATTGCGGCGTGGCGAAGTCCGACTTCGAAATGGTTCAGGTGGCCTGAGCGGCACGGTATCATCGTGCCTGAGCGCGGAGCTTGAGCAGGGTCACATCGGGGACCCTGGCCCCTCGGCTCTTATTGCGCATCGAGTAATACCCCATGGCGGGATTCGGCGAGCAGCGGATAATGCGCTCGCCGATTGTTTTTTCAAACCCGTTTCCAAACCCGTTACTAAAATCGTTTTTTAAAGTCGAAAACGGCCTCGCACTTTTCCTATTCTCTCAGACTGTAGATCGCTTATGGAACCCGTCATCATTGTAGGCAGCGGACTTGCCGGATACACCGTAGCGCGTGAATTCCGCAAGCACGACAAGACCACGCAAATCATCATGATCACGCAGGACAACGGCGACTTCTATTCGAAGCCGATGTTGTCCAACGCTTTTGCGCAAAAGAAGACGCCCGAGCAACTTGTTTCGAGCCCGGCCGCAACCATGGTCGAGCAAATCAACTTGACGCTGCTTGCGGGCGCCAAGCTGGGTGGCATCGATGTGGCCAAACGCCAGGTGGATACGAGCCTGGGCCGCTATGACTACAGCCGGCTGGTGCTGGCGCTGGGCGCCGACGTGGTGCGTCTGCCGTTTGGCGGGGACGCGGCGGATGAAATCCTGTCCGTCAATGATCTTGGCGATTATGCGCATTTTCGCAAGAAGGTCAGCTCGGCCAAACGGGTGGTGGTCATCGGCGCCGGCTTGATCGGCTGCGAATTTGCCAACGATTTGCTGGCGGCCGGCATCGCGCCCACCGTGGTCGATCCGATGAGCCATCCACTGACCGCGTTGCTGCCCGAATCGGCCGGCCTCGCCGTCAAATCGGCTCTGCAGGCTGCCGGGGTCGAGTGGCGATTCGGCACGACCGTGCAGGCGGTCAACCGTGCCGACGGCTCCGACGGTGCTGACGGAGCCTACCGCGTGGCACTGGCCGACGGCAGCGTCGTGGCGACGGATCTGGTTTTGTCGGCAGTTGGCCTACGCCCGCGCACTGCGCTTGCACGTGAGGCAGGCCTGACGGTGAACCGCGGGATCGTGGTCGATTCCCTGGGCAAAACCAGCAACGAGGATGTCTACGCGCTAGGCGATTGTGCCGAATATGAAGGCGCAGTCCTGCCTTACGTGCTGCCTATCATGACCGCTGCGCGCGCAATCGCGCAGACGCTGGCCGGCACACCTACGGCGATCGCGTTTCCTCATATGCCCGTGAGCATCAAAACGCCGGCTCATCCGGTTTCGGTACAGCCGGCCAAGGCGGGTGTCGCCGGCACGTGGGAAATCGCCGTTTCCGAGGACGCGGGACTTAAACTGCTATTTACCGATGAGACAGGCACGCTGCGTGGTTTTGTATTGACGGGTGCGCGCACAGTCGAGCGTGCGGCTATCGTGAAGCTGCTGGGGTAAATTGCGTGTGCGATGGGGATGGCATGGGTTGCCGTGCGTCCCCCGCGGGTTTGCTATCGCGCTTGCTATCAGGTTTGCCATCGCAGTTGCTATCGCAGTTGCTATGTTAACATCGCGGCCCTGACCCAATCGGATCGTCCGGTTGAGCCAACCCGTTAGCCTGCTTTAGGAGATCTCGATGACCTACTCAGCCCGAATCGGCACCCCTCTCACTGCTTCGGCGACCCGCGTGATGCTGCTCGGAGCCGGGGAGCTCGGCAAGGAGGTCATCATCGCCTTGCAGCGCCTTGGTTGCGAGGTGATCGCGGTGGATCGCTATGCCAACGCGCCTGGCCACCAGGTCGCCCACCGTGCGCATGTGATCGACATGACCGATCCGGCGGCCTTGCGTGCCTTGGTAGAACAGGAGCGGCCGGATCTGATCGTGCCGGAAATCGAGGCGATCGCAACCGATGCGCTGGCGCAGATCGAAGCCGACCAACTGGCTGAAGTGATCCCAACCGCACGCGCCACCCAACTGACGATGAATCGCGAAGGCATACGCCGATTGGCTGCCGAGGAACTGGGTGTGGCCACTTCGCCCTATGCCTTCGCGCAGTCGTATGAGGAATTGCAGGCCGCCATCGATGCCGGCATCGGCTATCCGTGCGTGGTCAAGCCTGTCATGTCGTCGTCCGGCAAAGGCCAGTCGGTGATACGCAGTGCCGCCGACGTACGCAGCGCATGGGACTACGCGCTTGCGGGCGGCCGCGTGAATCGCGGTCGCGTAATTGTCGAGGGCTTTATCCGTTTCGACTACGAGATCACGCTGCTGACGGTGCGCGCGATCGATCCGGCCACCGGCGACGTGGCGACTTCCTTCTGCGAGCCTATCGGCCATCTGCAAGTGGACGGCGACTACATCGAATCGTGGCAACCGCAACCGATGTCGGCGTTGGCGCTGCATCGCTCGCGTGAGATTGCCGACAGGGTTACGCGTGCGTTGGGCGGGCGCGGCGTGTTCGGGGTCGAACTATTCGTGCGTGGCGACGAGGTGTGGTTTTCGGAGGTCAGCCCGCGTCCGCATGACACGGGATTGGTGACCTTGTGCTCGCAACGGCTCTCCGAGTTCGAGCTGCACGCGCGCGCTATCCTCGGCCTGCCGGTCGATACCGCTTTGCGCGAGCCGGGTGCCTCGGCGGTGATCTATGGCGGCCTGGACGAAACGGGAATTGCGTTTGAAGGCGTCGCGCAGGCGCTGGCGGTACCGCGCGCGGACTTGCGCTTGTTCGGCAAGCCCGAGAGTTTCCGCAAGCGGCGCATGGGCGTGGCGCTCGCCGTGGGCGTGTCGGTGGAGCAGGCGCGCGAGCGTGCCAAAGCCGCGGCAAGCAAAGTCAAGCCAGTCAGTACTGTCAGTGCAACACCGGCCTGATCGACACGCACGGGTCGGCGGTGCCATCCGATCGCGTGAGGGTGGTACAATCCCTAACTTATGTGATAAGCAGGTTCCGATTTATCACGCCATCCCCAAAGGCGCTGAATCAACAGGCCGTCGCAGTCGCCCGAATTCGGTCTGGCTGCCTAAGTTTCAGCATGGCGGACTGATAGTCCGCGCGGGTTTGCCCCGCAGCCCCGACCTATAAGCGAAAGTTCAATGTCCGATACACCGGTTTCTCCCGTCGATTTGCCGACCAGCACGCCCAGCGCGTTACCAGCCGATGCAAGTGTCGCCGCTCCTGACCTCGATGCGGCAGTTAGCAAAACGCCCGTGGAAGCCGCCCCCACCAATTTCGATGGGTTCGGGCTACACCCCGATATTCTGAAAGCCGTGCTGGAGTCGGGTTACACGATTCCCACGCCGATTCAAGCGCAGGCGATTCCCGTGGTGCTGGCAGGCCGTGACATGATGGGCGCGGCGCAAACCGGCACCGGCAAGACGGCCAGCTTCGCGCTGCCGATCATCCAGCGCCTGTTGCCGCTGGCGAGCAGCAGCGCATCGCCGGCACGCCATCCGGTGCGCGCACTGATCTTGACACCCACCCGCGAGCTGGCTGACCAGGTCGCCGACAACGTCCACAATTACGCCAAACATACTGCGCTACGCAGCATTGTCGTGTTCGGCGGAGTCGACATGAACGCGCAGGCCGCTGAATTGCGGCGCGGCGTTGAAATCCTGATCGCGACGCCGGGCCGCCTGCTCGACCACGTGCAGCAGAAAAACACCTCCTTGAGCCAAGTGCAGATGCTGGTGCTGGACGAAGCAGATCGGATGCTGGACATGGGCTTTCTGCCCGATTTGCAGCGCATCCTGAATCTGTTGCCCAAGGAACGCCAGACCTTGCTGTTTTCGGCGACGTTTTCCAACGAGATCAAAAAGCTCTCGTCCAGCTATTTGCGCAGTCCCGTCACCATCGAGACGTCGGTGCGCAATTCGACCGCAACCAACGTCAAGCAGATCGTCTTCGAAGTCTCCGAGGGTGACAAAACGGCGGCGGTGGTGCAGTTGATTCGTGAACGCGGTCTGAAGCAAGTGATCGTGTTTTGCAACAGCAAGATCGGCGCGGGTCGTCTGGCACGCCAAATCGAGCGCGACGGCATCGTCGCTTCGGCGATTCATGGCGACAAGTCGCAACTCGAACGGATGCAGGCGCTTGAAGCGTTCAAGCGCGGCGAGCTGGTTGCTCTGGTCGCAACCGACGTGGCGGCGCGCGGCATCGATATTTCCGACCTGCCGGCCGTGATCAATTTCGATCTGCCGTTCAATGCAGAAGACTATGTGCACCGGATCGGCCGCACGGGACGAGCAGGTGCGTCGGGCGACGCGCTCTCGCTGTGCTGCCCGAACGAGCGCAAGCAATTGGCTGATATCGAAGCGTTGATCAAGCGTCCGCTTGAACGCGGCACGCTGGTGGTCGACAACCCGTCTGCGTTGCGTGAACGCAGCTCGGCGTCAGGGGAGCGCGGCCGCTCTTCGGGAAGCAGCAGGTCTCGCTACGAGGACGACAGCCGTCCGGCACGCAGCGCATATGCCGCGCCGGTGGATCGTGACCGTACGCGTCACGCGCGGGCTACGCCGCATAAAGTGGAAGACGAAATCTTTTCGAAGCCGTATGTGCCGTCGCAGACCAGTCGTGCGGCCGATACCGTCAACGACGGCGTTCATGGCAGCAAGAAGCCCGCGCCCAAGCGTCAGGTTGCGGCACTGCTGGGTGGTTTTCCACGCAAGCCGGCATAAGCCAGTTGGCACATCGCTACAGCCCAGCGTAAAAACGGGTGCCGTAAAACGAGTGCCATAGAACGAGTATGACTGGGGCGGTTTGCTAGCCCCTTCCAAGCAACCCTCTGCACAATCTTCTAAGCAATACCGCGAGCACTGGCCCAGGCCGCGCACGCGTTTCGATAAAACCCTTCGAGTGTGTCCGCCTGTATTTCCAGGCCCAGATGCCGCGCCGCAATTTTCAATTCGGTCAGCGGTTGCTTGGCGTCGAGCGCCGTCGCGCCGGTCTGTTTGCTGAGTTTCTCGCCCGTATCGGCTTGCACCACGGGTACATGCAAGTACGTCGGCGTTGCCATTGCAAGCAAACGTTGCAGATAGATCTGGCGCGGTGTCGAATCGAGCAAGTCTGCCCCGCGGACCACATGCGTGATCTGCGCGTCGGCATCATCCACCACGACCGCCAGTTGATAAGCCCATAGCCCATCGGCGCGCTTGAGCACGAAATCGCCCACGTCAGTGGCCAGGTTTTGCGTAATCGGACCTTGCCAACGGTCGACAAAGGTCAATTCAGGCTCTCGTGTTGCCGGCACGCTGCCGAGCGTCACTCCAGCGGCTCCAGCGACTTCGGCCGCGTCAGTTCCTCCACTCGCGGTCGGCACGCGAACCCGCCACGCGCGCGCTGGCCGGCCGTTCAACCCGTTGCGGCAGGTTCCCGGATAAGCCAGCGTGGCGTGCCGCTCATGACCGCCCACCAGCGAATCGGCGATCTCCTTGCGCGTGCAACCGCACGGATAGATCCAGCCATCCGCGCTCAGACGTTCTAGCGCAGCCTGGTAGGCCGCATCGCGGGTGCTTTGCCAAAGCGGCGGCGCGTCGCCATCCATGCCGTAAAGCGCCAATGTCTTGAGGATATGCTCCGCCGCACCCGGTTGAGTGCGCGGCGTGTCGACGTCTTCGATACGTATCAGCCAACGCCCGTGATGCGCACGCGCGTCGAGATAGCTGGCCAATGCGCTGACCAACGAACCGAGATGCAGCGGGCCGGTGGGCGAGGGCGCAAAACGGCCGCAATAAGACGAAGACATGTCGACCGAGCCTAGCGCTTGGCTTCGGCTGCGATGTTCGCCGCGTGCTCAGCCGCGACGTTAGCCGCGTAGTCAAGCGCTACGTCCGTCGCTGCGGTCACCGCTGGTGCCGCCGGCTTGAGTGCCGGGTCGAGCGCGGTGCGTTCATCGAAAACAAAACAGTCGCCTTGATAATGCGCCGCGCCCACTTCCTCGAAGTACTTGAGGATTCCGCCTTCGAGTTGGTAGACGTGATCGATGCCGAGGTTGCTCATATGGATCGCGGCTTTTTCGCAGCGTATGCCGCCGGTGCAAAACGACACGACGGTTTTATCGGTCAGCGCGTCGCGATGCTCGGCCACGGCCGCGGGAAACTCGCTGAATTTGCCGATACGGTAATCGATCGCGCCTTCGAACGTGCCGAAGTCGACTTCGAACGCGTTGCGCGTATCGAGCAACACCACAGGGCGTCCATCGTCGTCGTGACCGCGATCGAGCCAACCTTTGAGCGTGCGTGCATCGACCGCTGGCGCGCGACCGGCCTGCGGACGAATCGCCGGTGCGTGCATGGTAATGATTTCTTTTTTGAGTTTGACACGCATGCGCCGAAACGGCTGATGTTCGGAGAAACTCTCCTTGACCTGCAAGTCGGCGAATTTACCGTCAAAAATTGCAGCGGTACGCAGGCTCAGCAGCAATTGTTCGACCGGCTCGCGCCCGCCGGCCACGAACAGGTTGATGCCTTCGGGCGCAAGCAGGATGGTGCCGCGCAGGCCCAGCGTCGTGCAACGCTCGAGCAGATACTCCTGGAGCGCCGGCAAACCGTCCAGCGAGACAAATTGATAAGCGGCAAGATTGACTACATTCATGGCAAAAACCAACACCTTTTCTCAAAACCTGGCAGGATGCGCCGCGCGCGGGGTATCCGGGTCGTGTACTAGCGCACCAAACGTGCGAGCCGAACCCGCGCATTAAACCCGTATTATCCCGCAAGCGGCCACCCGCTCCAATTTATCCGTTCGGCCGGTCGTGTATCCGTTCATCCCGCCGTGCGCCGTGTCGATCGTGCCCGTTATTTTGCCGCGTGCAGAAACGCGAATCGAGCGGGGCGACGCGTTACAATAATCGCTATGCCAAATCCAAGCTTCGTTCATCTACGCCTACACTCCGAATACTCGATCGCCGACGGTACCGTGCGCATCGACGACGTGGTCAAGGCTGCCGCCGCAGACGGCCAAGGCGCACTCGCGCTGACCGACCTGAGCAATACCTTCGGCCTCGTCAAGTTCTACCAGGAGTCGCGCCGTGCCGGCGTCAAGCCGATTGCCGGCTGCGACGTCTGGATCACCAATCCGGGCGACCGCGAGAAGCCGGCTCGGCTATTGCTGCTGGTCTGCTCGCGCCAGGGTTACCTGAATTTGTGCGAGTTGCTCACGCGCGCGTGGCTCACCAATCAATACCGGGGCCGTGCGGAAGTCGACGCAAGCTGGTTCGAGGAGGGCCTGGCCGAGGGGCTGTTGGCGCTGTCCGGCGCGCTGCTCGGCGACATCGGCATGGCGCTGGTCGCCGGCAACTCCGAGCTCGCAACGCTGCATGCGCAACGTTGGGCGCGCGTGTTCCCGCAGCGCTTCTACATCGAGTTGCAACGCACCGAACAACCGGGCGTGGCGGCCTACGTGAGGCATGCTGCGGCGCTGGCCGCGCAAATCGGTTTGCCGGTCGTGGCGACGCATCCGGTGCAGTTCATGACCGGCGACGATTTCATGGCGCACGAAGCGCGCGTATGTATTTCCGAGGGGGACATGCTGGCCAACCCCCGGCGCTCGAAAAAATTCACCACCGACCAGTATTTCAAGTCGCAGCAGGAGATGGCGGAGCTGTTTGCCGACATCCCTTCGGCACTGGCCAATAGCATTGAAATTGCGAAGCGCTGCAACCTGACGCTCGAGCTCGGCAAACCCAAATTGCCGCTGTTTCCGACCGACGGCATGTCGCTCAACGACTACTTGGTCCATCAGTCCAAGGAAGGCCTGGAACAGCGGCTCCTGCAACTCTATCCGAATCAGGCCGAGCGCGACGAACAGCGCCCGACCTATTACGCGCGTCTGGAATTCGAGTGCAGCACCATCATCAAGATGGGCTTCCCCGGTTACTTCCTGATCGTTGCAGACTTCATCAACTGGGCCAAGAACAACGGCGTGCCGGTCGGCCCAGGCCGAGGCTCCGGCGCAGGTTCGCTGGTGGCTTATGCACTGAGCATTACCGATCTCGACCCGCTGCAATACAACCTGCTGTTCGAGCGCTTCCTGAATCCTGAACGCGTTTCGATGCCCGACTTCGATATCGACTTCTGTCAGCAGGGTCGCGATCGCGTCATTCAATACGTGAAGGAAAAGTACGGCGCAGACGCAGTGTCGCAGATCGCCACCTTCGGTACGATGGCGGCCAAGGCTGCGGTGCGCGACGTGGGCCGTGTGCTCGATCTCGGCTACAACTTCACCGACGGCATTGCCAAGCTGATTCCGTTCAAGCCCGGCAAGCATGTCACGATTGCCGACGCGATGAAGGAAGAGCCGCTGCTGCAGGAACGGTTCGACAACGAAGACGAAGTGCGTCAATTGATCGAGCTTGCGCAGCGCGTCGAAGGGCTGACTCGCAACGTCGGCATGCACGCCGGGGGGGTGCTGATTGCGCCGGGCAAGCTGACCGATTTCTGCCCGCTGTACTCGCAAAGCGGCAGCGACGATGGCGGCGGTGTGATCAGCCAGTACGACAAGGACGACGTCGAAGCGGTCGGTTTGGTCAAGTTCGACTTTTTGGGTTTGACCACGCTGACCATCCTCGACTGGGCCGAACGGTATATCCGACGGCTCGATCCTGCGATGAAGGACTGGAACTTGAGTCAGGTTTCGCTGACCGATCCGGCCGCTTTCCAGATCCTGAAAAAAGCCAACACGGTGGCCGTGTTCCAGCTGGAAAGCCGCGGCATGCAGGGCATGTTGAAAGACGCGCAGCCCGACCGGTTCGAGGACATCATCGCGCTGGTGGCGCTGTATCGTCCGGGCCCGATGGACCTGATCCCGAGTTTTTGCGCGCGCAAGCACGGTCGCGAAGTGGTCGAGTATCCCGATCCTCGCGTCGAGCCGGTGCTCAAGGAGACCTACGGCATCATGGTCTACCAGGAGCAGGTGATGCAGATGGCGCAGATCATCGGCAACTACTCGCTGGGCGGCGCCGACTTGCTGCGCCGTGCGATGGGTAAGAAAAAAGCCGAGGAGATGGCGCAGCATCGCGAGCTGTTCCGCGACGGCGCGGCGCAGAACGGCCTGAGCGCTGCCAAGGCCGACGAAATTTTCGACTTGATGGAGAAGTTCGCCGGTTACGGTTTCAATAAATCGCACGCCGCCGCTTACGCCTTGCTGGCGTATTTCACCGCATGGCTCAAAGCACATCATCCCGCCGCGTTCATGGCCGCCAACATGAGCTTGGCGATGGACGACACGGACAAGGTCAAGATCCTGTTCGAGGATTGCTTGAACAATGGCTTGGAGGTTCTGCCGCCCGACGTCAATCATTCGGCTTACCGCTTTGAGCCGGTGGCGCCGGAGGTCGCGACGGCACCGAATTCAGCGAACGCAGCATCTGCGCGCGCCGCCGCACCCAGCAACACATCCAGCAACACACCGCCGCCTGCCACCAAGATTCGTTATGGTCTGGGCGCGGTCAAAGGCAGCGGGCAGGGCGCCATCGAGGAAATTCTGCGGGCACGCGAAGAACGGCCGTTCACCGACCTGTTCGATTTCTGCATGCGGGTGGACCGCCGTGTCGTCAACCGCCGCACGATCGAATCGCTGATACGTGCCGGTGCGTTCGATGCCTTGCATGCCAACCGCGCCGCAGTGCTGGCGTCGGTCTCGCTGGCCATTGAAGCGGCCGAGCAAGCCAGCGCCAACGCGCATCAGGTCGGCCTGTTCGATATGCCCGACGGCGAGCCGGATCGACATGATTTGATCGTCGAAACGGAATGGCCCGAAAAGCGCCGCCTGCAGGAAGAAAAGGCCGCGCTGGGATTTTATCTGTCGGGCCATCTGTTCGATGCCTACGCGAGCGAGGTGCGTCGCTTTGCTCGGCAAAAACTGGTCGACCTGAAAGAGGGGCGCGACAAACTCGTGGCCGGCATCGTGACTGGTTTGCGTACGCAGATGACACAGCGCGGCAAGATGCTGATCGCGTTGCTCGACGATGGCACCGGCCAGTGCGAAGTGACGATTTATAACGAGCAGTTCGAAGCCAACAAAGCGCTGCTCAAAGAAGACGAACTGCTGGTGGTGCGTGGTCAGGCCCGCTTCGACAGCTTCAGCGGCGGCTTGCGCTTTACGGCCGATACCGTGATGGATCTCGAGCGCGCCCGGCGTCAGTTTGCCGATGCGCTCACGCTGTCGGTCAATGGCAATGCCAATGCCGGCCGTCTGCGCGAATTGCTGCAGCCTTATTGCGTGCCCTTGGACGAAGGCGGCGCACAGATTGCCCCGGCGCCGGCGTATGCCGCGAGTGCGAAGTCAGGCGGGGGGCAGTCCGGCGGCTATAGCCGCGGCGGTCAAGGAGGGCAGGGCGGCGGTCGCGAGCGACGTAGCGAGCCGATTCCGCTGCCGCCCGGGCTGAAGGTGCGCGTCCACTATCGCGGCGAAGGCGCGGAATGTTTATCGGAACTCGGCGACACATGGCGCGTGCGGCCTAGCGACGATTTACTGAGTTTGCTCAAGCAGGAATTTACCGGCGAAGCGGTCGAGATCTCATACGGGCCGCGCTGACGTTTGGCGCCTGACGCTTGCATGGAGCGTCAGGTAAGAAGCGATGGCGCTGCACAATCGAGTACTCATCCGGCTCATCTGGTACTCATCTGGCGCTCCCGCAGCACTGCTACGGCGTGAGTTCCCCGATTCCCACCTCGGCACGCGTGGTGCGATCGGCGAGTCGCGCGACCACCTTGTCGTAGTTCGGCCCTTCTCGATCTCGCGGTTGCTCGCGATGCCACAGATGAAAAATCTCGGTCGCGTACGCGCCGAGCTTGCGGTCCACTCCTGCATTGAATAGGCGCGCAACCAGATCGGCGTCCTCATGTCCCCAGCCCACGAAGGTTTCGTCAAAGCCATTGACGCGCTCCAGATCGTCGCGCCACGCACTCATATTGCAGCTTTTGATGCCGCGCCATTTGAAGCGATCCAGGCGGCGCCAGGCGCGATCCGGCAATTTGGCCCACAGCGGCAAGATCTTGTTGACGTTGCCGCCGAGCCGCTGTTTAAACCAGAAGCCGGGGTGCGCATCGGGCAGCGAAAGCGGCTGGTCGATCACGGCGCGCGTGAGAGTCTCGTTGAGCAGAATGCGGCTGCCGGTGACCACTGCGTCTTCTTCCGAGAGGCGACGATGCTGGGCGATAAAATCGTGCTGCGGCACGCAATCGCCATCGAGAAAAATAATGTAATGACCGCGCGCGCGGGCGATGCCCTTATTGCGTATCGCTGCGGCGCGAAAGCCTTCGTCCGGATGCCACACGTGCTCGATGGGAATGGGTGTGGTTTGCGCGAGCCGCTCGACGAGTGCGCGCGTGTCCGGGCCCGATCCATCGTCGGCGACGATGAGCTCGTAATACGGATCGTACTGCGCCATGCATGCGCTGAGCACGCGCTCCAAGGCGTCGGGCCGGTTGTAGGTGGTAATCACCACCGAAATCAGCATCTTGTTGTTCATGACGACTCTCGCTCATCTTTCAGCTCAGCCAGCAGCATCAGCTTCAGGTAACGGTAATACGTCCCTTCCGCGTTCGAGATCGCCAGAATCAAACCCATGCGGCCATCGAGAAAGCCGCGCTGGATAAAATACGTGCGTGCGAAACTCCAGAAGCCGTGCAGAAGTGCTTTACGCAGGCTGCCACGCTTGCCGCGCACAGCGCCCTGCGTGGCGCCGTAGGTCGAGTAGCTATCGACTTTTTGCAGCACCTCGGAGAAGTCGCGGAAGCTGTAGTGGATCAGCGCATTGCGCAAGGTGCCGAGCGCAACGTCCGCATGCGGGCGCAGCGTTTCATGTACCAGATCGGGCGAGAATTGCGCCGAATCGCGCTGGAACAGACGCAGCACGTAGTCGGGCGACCAGCCCGCATGCTTGATCCACGTACCGCAATAGCTCGACTGGCGCGGCATTCTATAGACCTTGGCGGCGGGGGCCGCGACGGTCTGCAAGATTTCGTCGCGCAGGGCCGGCGAGACCCTTTCGTCCGCATCGAGCGATAATATCCAGGGTCCGCGCGCAGCACTCAGCGCGCGTTGCTTTTGCACCCCGAAGCCCGGCCAGTCGGTTTCGCTGACCTGGGCGCCCAGCTCGCGGCACAAGGCCTGCGTGCCATCGGTGCTGCCGGAATCGAGCACCACGATCTCCTGTACCCAGTCACGCACCGATTCGAGACAATCGCGGATATCGTGCGCCTCGTTCTTGGTAATGACGATGACGCTGATGGCCTGAGCCGAGTCCGCCAAGTTCGCCGAATCTGCCGAATCCCTCAAACCGATATCGGTCATGCCCGGCCTCCAGCCCTAGCGTACGGCAAGCGGATATCGGCATGGTGTTGCGCCGAAGGCGGGGCTGCACACGGGGCTGTAGGCAGGGCCGCACACGGGGTTGCCTGATTCGGTTCGAACAATGAAGTAAGCAATGGTTATTTCCTGCAATAACGTATCGGTCGGATTGGCGGCACGGCGAGGAGGTGCTCCCGGTACAATACGGCATTCTGACGCGGCGGCAGGGCGCTTGGAGCCGGCCAGCCGCAGTGGCAACGACCGCTTTAACGACAAATCCGGCACCCCTCGCGCCCGCCTTCGTGCATCGAGTGGCGCCCGCCGCGCATTCTCTAATTTTGAGGCCGCATTGAGTATACAAGGAAATTCCGCCGCTCCCGGCGTCGCCAAGCCCGTTGCTACCCCCAAGGTCATGGCGCGTCTATGGCTTTATCTCAAGCCGCATATCGGGGTATTGATACTCGCGATGGTCGCGATGGCCATCGTCTCCGCGACTGAACCCGCCGTACCCGCGCTGCTCAAGCCCTTGCTCGACAAGGGCTTCGGTTCGCACGACCACAGCAGCGCGCGATGGTGGATTCCGCTTGCCGTGGTCGGCTTGGCGTTGTTGCGCGGGGTGGCGCAGTACGCTGCCAACTACCTGCTCTCATGGGTATCTAACCGAGTGCTGCTCGACCTGCGCTTGAAAATGTTCGAGCAGATGCTGCATGCGCCTGCCGCATTTTTCCAGCGTGAGACAGCCAGCACCATCATCAATGCCATCGTCTTCGAAGTGAACCAGGTGTTGAACGTGTTGACCGGGGTGTTGATTACCCTGGTGCGCGATTCGTTCACGGTGATCTTTCTGCTCGGCTACCTGTTCTACCTGAATTGGCGCTTGACGCTGATCGTGGCGGTGATACTGCCGGGCATAGGCTGGCTGGTCAGCAAGATCAATCGGCGGCTGCGGCGCTTGAACCGCGAAAGCCAGATGCTGACCAACAAGCTGTCGTATATCGTCGAAGAGACGGTAGGCGGTTATAAAGTGGTCAAAGTGCACAATGGCGAGCGCTACGAGCAAACCCGCTTTGAAGAGATGAGCCGGCGGCTGCGCGGTTACTCGATGCGCATGACCGTATCGGGCGGCCTGGCACAGCCTCTCACGCAATTTCTGGCCTCGATCGCGCTCGCGATCGTGATTTCAATCGCGGTGCTGCAATCGTCGAGTGACCAAACCACGGTCGGCGGTTTTGTCGCGTTCGTGACGTCGATGCTGTTGATCATTTCGCCGCTCAAGCACTTGATCGACGTCAACCAGCCCTTGCAACGCGGCATGACCGCGGCCGAGCTGATCCTGGGGCTGATCGACGAGCCGGCCGAACCCAAGGGTGGCGATATTGCGCTTGCGCGCTCCGCAGGCAAGGTGCAGTTCGATCACGTCGCGTTCACGTACGGCGCGGTGCCGCAGCCCACGCTCGACGATATCTGCTTTACCATCAAACCGGGTGAAATGGTGGCGCTGGCCGGGCCCTCCGGCAGCGGCAAGACCACGTTGGTCAATTTGCTGCCGCGCTTTTTCAACCCGACCGGTGGCCGTATCCTGATTGACGACGTGCCGGTCGAAGATTATCGCTTGGCCGATTTGCGCAGCCAGATTGCGTTTGTCAGCCAGGACGTGGTGCTGTTCAACGATACGATCGCCGCCAACGTCGCATATGGCCAGACGGTCGATCGCGACAAGGTGAACGCGGCATTGGAGGCGGCCAACCTGATCGGAGCCGTGGCGGCAATGCCGCACGGCATCGATACGCTGGTCGGCGATAACGGCATGCGTTTATCAGGCGGCCAGCGTCAGCGCCTGGCGATCGCCCGTGCCATCTATAAAGATGCACCTATCCTGATTCTCGACGAAGCCACGTCGGCGCTCGATTCCGAATCGGAACGCTACGTGCAGGCGGCGCTCGAAGTGTTGATGAAGGGCCGCACTACGCTGGTCATCGCGCACCGGCTATCGACCATAGAACGCGCCGACCGTATTCTCGTGCTCGAAGGTGGGCGCATCGTCGAGCAGGGCAGCCACGCGCAGTTGTTGCAGCATGGCGGCCTCTATGCCAATCTGCATAAAATCCAGTTTCAGAAAGAGACTGTCTAAACGCGCGTCGCGCTGCACCGACGCGTTTTCAGCAAGCGGGGCGCCAGACCCCGCTAGACCCGCCCGCGGGACATCTTGCGCCCCAATGACGAGTTCTACACGATGGGCCGCGCGCCTAAAGCGTGAGATAGGGCGGCATAGCGGGCCGTCCCCAGCCGCCAACCGCTAGACTGGTGCCGCCTCGCGTACGGCGGGCGAGCCTGCGTCGTGCTATATGAGATGATAACGGCGGGGTTGGCTCGCGGGGGCTGAAT
>NZ_LMUX01000016.1:184836-972984 GCF_009765705.1 Burkholderia sp. L27(2015)
TGAGCTCTCGGCCTGAACTAGTGCGGCAAACGCCTGCCTAAGGTGTCGATACCCGGAATCGATAACCTGGCTCTTAACTTGGAGCTGCTGTCCAATTCTCTCCTAGGGCTATCATGAAATTCAAGGATTACTACCAGGCCCTGGGGGTGGAACGCACCGCCACGGCGGCTGAGATCAAAAAGGCTTATCGCAAGCTGGCTCACAAATTTCATCCGGACGTGACCAAGGATCCGGAGGGCGAGGAGAAATTCAAGGAAGCGCAGCAGGCTTACGCGGCCTTGAAAGATCCTGAAAAGCGTGCCGCCTACGATAGGTTGGGCAAGCATGCTCCCGGCGAGCAATTCACGCCGCCGCCCGACTGGGAACCACATGTCAACGCAGGCGGCCCCACCGGTTTCGAAGACATCGATTTATCGGATCTATTCGCCGGCTTTGGCCGGGCGAGGCGCGGTGCTCAGTCACGGGACGATTTTCCAATGCCAGGTCAGGATTACGAAGTCGCCGCATCGATTTCGCTCGAGCAGATTCATCGCGGCGGCGAAATCGAGGTGAGCGCCGAGCTGCCCGAGTACGACAAACATGGCCGGCCTCACCGGGTAGCGCGCACGTTTCGCATTACGATCCCGACCGGTGCCGCCGATGGCCAACGTCTGCGGCTCGCGGGCAAAGGCGGCGCGGGGCTCAACGGGGGGCGCAATGGCGACCTCTACGTCGCGTTGGCCTTGCATCCGCATCCGCTGTATCGGGTCGACGGCCGCGATCTTTACATCGATCTGCCGCTCACGCCATGGGAAGCGGTGCTTGGCGCGGCAGTCCAGCTTCCCACCTTGGGCGGCACCGTGGAGCTCAACGTCAAGCCTGGCACCACGGCCGGGCAAAGGCTGCGGCTGGCCAAACGAGGACTTGCGGCGGCAGACGGCACCCTGGGCGCACTCTACGCGGTGGTGAGCGTGGAAGTGCCCAAAACGGTTAGTACGCGCGAACACGAATTGTTCCAGCAACTCGCGGCGGCTTCCGGCTTTAATCCTCGTAAGCATTTTGCGTAAGGAACGAGTCCATGACTATGCAAATAACCGATACGGTGTGGTTGAACGACGCCGCTGTATGCCGGATCGAGCATTTGGTCGAAGTGTCCGGCTTGTCGATGGAAGAAATCGAGGATCTGATCGAAGCCGGTGTGATCGCGCCGCAGCAGCCGGAGGTACAGCCGCGCTCGTTCGAACTCAAGTACGTCATGACTGTGAAGACCGCGCGTCGCCTGCGCGATGATTTTCAGCTCGACCCTCATGGCGTGTCGCTTGCGCTGACGCTGTTGCGGCGTATCGGTGAGCTGGAAGCGCAATTGGCTGCGACGCGGGCCAAGCGCGGACGTTGACACGGATGGCGGATGCCCCGAATAGAGGGCTGCCCGGCGCAACCAAGACGATGTACGCCAAAAAATAGTCCGCGACAGCCGAGCGAATTACGTACACACTCTGAGCATGCGGTCGCGTTCCGCGACGGGCATATCGGAGAAATATGATGGCCAAAGGTCAATTACGCGGTAACCGCGAAACGAAAAAGCCTAAACAACCCAAGAAGCTTCCTTCCCCCACCGACGGGACGACCTGGGCTGCAGCCAAGCCCGCGACTTCGGGCGCTGCGGCAAAGAAGAAATAAAATCGCAATGATGGACGGCGGCAACGCCAGCGACCGTCCATCATGGCTATATCGATCCGATCCGGCTTGCTGCTCTGCACGCCGATCGGATTTTTCATTTCCAAGCGTGCGTACGTCTCGCGTATTCGGCGGTTCGCCCGTAGTGGGTTCGCCCGTTGTACCCAACCGCAATACGAGTGCCAACTAATGGGAGCCTGCGACGGCCGAGCCGACGCTCGCGTGCAGGCTTGCATCCGGCATACGCTTGAGCCGACGCCCGAGGATGTAGGCGACCACGGCAACCACCAGCAGCACGGCGATCACGATCGCGAAGCACGACGTGAGGTTGTGCGTTTTCTCCTGGATATGACCAACCAACGTGGTGATGCCGAAGCCCGCCAGGCTGGCGACGGTGCTGATGATGCCCAGGCCCGCGGCCGTCATATTCTTGGGCAGGAATGACTGGGGGATCGTCCAGAAAACCGCATTGGCTGAGTAAATGCCGATGTTGGCCAGCACGAAGCCCAGGATCGTGAGCGCGAGGCTGGTGGACAAGGCAATCGCGACATACCCGAGTGCCGCGAACAGCAACGCGCCGATCAGATGCCAGACACGTTCGCGATGCCGGTCCGAGTGACGGCTGGTCAGGAACATGCCGATTGCCCCTGCAAACGACGGCAGCGCGGCGAGCGGTCCGATCAGTTTGAGCGGCACGTCGTATCCTCGGATAATGAGCGGCAGCCAGGTGTTCAATGTCGCCAGGCCGCAGAAAATCCCCACCATGACGCTGGCCATCAACAGAACGTTGGGGTTGGCGAACACGCGCAGCGGATGAGCGCGTTGCTCGGACGCGGGCGCCTGCGCCTCGCGATCTAGCGTGCCCTGCAGCCAGAGCCGGTCGGCCGCGCTCAGCCAGTGGGCTTCAGTGGGCTTGTTGGTCAAATACCAAAGACCAAAAAGACCGAGCAGAATCGCCGGCAGGCCTTCGAGAAGAAACAGCCATTTCCAGCCGGGCAGGCCGAGCGCCCCGTCGAGCTGCATGATCCATCCGGAGACAACCGACGCGACCGCATACGCGACCGGCACGGCATAGATGAACACCGCGTTGTAACGTGCGCGGTAGGCCGTGGGAAACCAGTAGCTGATGAACAGGAATACCCCGGGCGCGATGCCGGCTTCCGCAGCGCCCAATAGCGCGCGCATGCCGTAGAAGCTATTGGGGCCGCTGACGAACGCCATCAGCATGGTCGCCAAACCCCACAGAATGGCGATGCGCGTGAGCGTGGCGCGTGCGCCGAAGCGCGCCAGCGCAAGATTGCTCGGGAGCTCGAACAGCGCGAACGTCAAAAAGAAGATCCCCACGCCGAAGCCGAACATTTCACGCGTGAGGTGGAGTTCGCTATTCATGGCCAAGGCCGCAAAGCCCAGATTGCCGCGATCGACGATAGACATGAAATAGAGCGCAAAGACGTATGGCATCAGACGACGCCCGACACGCTTGACGACCTGCGCGGGATCGACGCCGGCAGCGGGTGTTTCCAGCGGTGCGGTGCCTGCCTGGGTCGCGGCACTCTGCTTATCGGACACTGTGATCTCCCGGTTCAATTCGTCGCGCTCGCTCAATACGAGCCGCGTTCCAGATACGCCCAAGGCCGCTTTGCGCGATCGGTGGCGCGAAAACGCGCGATGCTGTCGTCGAGCTGCATGGTCAGATCGATTTCGTCAAGCCCGTTCAACAGCATGTCCCTGAGCTTTTTAGGTGTGACGAACGCAAACGTCAGCCCATCGGGCGCCGTGACACGCTCGTGTTCGAGGTCGACCTCGATCGGTGCGGTACCGTGCGAGCTTGCAACCTGTTGCACCAGAGCGTTGACGGTCTCGATCGGCAAGATCACGGGTAGCACCCCGTTTCGAAAGCAATTGCCGAAAAAGATGTCACCGAAACTCGGCGCGATCACCGCGCGAAAACCCGACTGTCGCAATGCCCTCGGTGCTGCCTCGCGGGATGAGCCGCAACCGAAGTTCCGGTCGGTGAGGATGATCTCGGCCCGGTCGTAAGGCGCTCGATTCAATATGAACTCTGGGTCCGGCGTGCCGTCGGCGAGGCTGCGCCAATTTGCGAACAAGCCCTCGTTGAGGCCTTCCTCCGACGTGCGCAATAGAAAACGTGTCGGGATGATTTGATCCGTGTCGATATTGATCCGCATCATCGGCGCGGCGGTCGCGCGAATACGAGTGAACGATTCCACTTTCTCTCCTTAATCGTACTAAGCGTACCTAAGCGTACCTAAGCGTACCTAAGCGTACCTAAGCGTACCTAAGCGTGCGTCGAAAAGGTTCGCGCGTCGGCGAAGTGTCCGAGTATGGCCGAGGCCGCCACGGTTGCCGGACTGGCGAGGTGGGTGCGTGTTTTCGGGCCTTGGCGGTTTTCGAAATTTCGATTGGTGGTGCTGATCACGCGGCGGTTGGCGAGTCGATCGGCACCGCCGGTGGCGCACATCGCGCAACCGGGCTCCAGCCATTCGAAACCCGCGTCGCGAAACACCTGGTCCAATCCCGCAGCTTCCGCCGCGCGCTTCACCTGCGTCGAGCCTGGAACGCAAATCGCGAGGACATTTGCGGCGACCTTGCGCCCTCTGAGCACATCGGCGGCAACGCGCAGATCCGACAAGCGAGCGTTCGTGCACGAGCCGATATAGGCGACGTCGATCGGGATTTGATCGACACGCGTACCGGGCGAAAGGCGTTGATAATCGAGCGCAGTACGCACCAGCTCCCGCGTGCCGGGATCGTCATAGTCGTCGGGCTCGGGTACCGTGCCATCGATGCCGACCGATTGCTGCGGGCTTGTTCCCCATGTCACTTGCGGTGCGATCGTGGTGCTGTCGATTTTGACTTCCCGGTCGAACTGCGCACCCTCATCGGAGGGCAGCGTGCGCCAGTAGGCCACCGCTGCATCCCATGCTGCGCCCTTGGGGACATATTCGCGATCTTTCAGGAACGCGTAGGTGAGTTCGTCCGGAGCGACGAATGCGTACCGCGCGGAGAATTCGATCCCCATATTGCATAAGGTGAGTCGCCCCTCGATGGGCAGCGAGCGCACGGTGGATCCCGCAAATTCGACCGCGTAGCCGATTCCGCCATTGGCCCCGATCGAGCCGATTAAGTGCAGTGCCATGTCCTTGGCTGACACGCCCGGACGCAGCGCCCCTTCAAACGAAATCCGCATGGTCTTGGGCTTGGCCTGGCGCAAGGTCTGGGTCGCCAGTACATGGACGCCCTCGCTGGATCCAACACCCCAGCCCAGCGTACCCAGCGCGCCCACCGTGCAGGTGTGGCTGTCGCCGCACACCAGTGTGGTGCCTGGCAATGTCAGGCCCAACTCCGGCGAGATCACATGGACGATGCCTTGGCGCGGATCGCCGATATTGAAGACCTGCAGCCCTTCTCGTGCCGAGGCGACCAGCGTTTCCTCGATCATCGCGGTGGCCGTTTCGTTGCGTCCTTCCCCTGGGCGGCGGTCGGGGCGGATACTGACCACATGGTCGATCGCCGTGAACACTTGACCCGGACTCGATGTTGCACGCCCAGCTTGCTTGAGTTCGCGCAGCGAGACCCCGCCTGTCACTTCATGCAGGAACAGGCGGTCGATCTGTAATAGCGCAGTGCGTTGAGTGGTGCCTTCTGTAGTGCCTTCCGTGGTGCACTCGGCTGGGTCTTCATCCAGCTCGGCAATGACGTGATCGCTCCAGACTTTTTCGAAGAAAGTGCGTGGTGCGTCCGTTTTGGTATCGGGCATACCTGTCTCCCGTTTTTATCTGTGCAAAAGAATATAGACTTGTTCTAATGTTAATACAAGAGCGCTAATCCGCCCGTCGATTGCGAACCGCTGATCCCCCGCGCGATCAAGCGCTCGCTTGCCCCGTAGCGCGAGGCCGCTCGATTACAATGCCTAGCGCGGGGCTAGATGGCATCAGCGAGTCAATGCGAGCTAGGGAGTAGGGATGAGTAAGGACGATGCCGGGGCGATTCAGCGCGGTGGCGGAACACCATTGCACCATCAGGTTTTTCTGGTGGTACGCAGCGCGATTTTGTCGGGCCGGTACGCTGAAGGACAGATGCTGCCGAGCGAAGACGATTTCGCGAAGACGTTCGGCGTTTCGCGCGTGACGGTACGAAATGCGCTCGCGACGCTGCGCGCGCAATCGCTGGTCGAAAAGCGTCGCGGTGTCGGAACCTTTGTCTGCACGGGCAGAATGCGGGAAAAGCTGCGCGTGCCTAATGCCGATCTGATGGAGCATGTGCGCTCGGTGGGCGCGAGTACCCAGGTGAAGGTGCTTGATGTGAGCCGGGTCGCGGCGCCTGCGCATTTACAGGAATTCTTTCAATGCGAACCGGACGCGCAATTGCACCGCATCGTGCGCTTGCGGTCGATCGGCGCGCGGCCTGTATTTCATGTCGTCACTTACTTGTCGGATGCCGTGGGCAGTTTGTCGCGTAGCGACTTCCACCGACAATCGCTGTACACGTTGCTGGCCGAGCGTGGTGTGGAACTGTCTTCGGGTCGACAGATCGTCAGCGCGGCACTTGCGGATCCGAGCCTGGCGCGGCATCTGCAAACCATGGTCGGTGCGGCGCTGCTTTATATTCGTCGCTTCCACTATGACCAACATGGCGCGCCGGCCGAATACATCGAATTTCATGCGACACCTCAGTCGTTCGAAATCGAAATGACGCTGGGTTCGGATGAGATAGGTACGCATCGCGCCGCTGGTTGACCAGAAGCCGAAGTACTCTGAAAAAACACAAAATTCGCCCTGCGTAATCAGCGGTGCTAAGATGCGTCGGCGTCTACGGATTTTATAGCGCATACGTTAATGATGACGGTTTTCATGGCAAATCGGACTGCCAAACCCGCAATTCAGGGGCTTGAGGCGGTCGCAACGGCGGAGACCCAGCGTGTTGCACTTTCCAGAACGAATTACCGTCGTCGACGTATCGGCGCGCGATGGTCTGCAGAGCTTTCATCGCTGGGTCGACACCGACACCAAGGTGAAGATGGTCGATCGGCTTTCCGATGCTGGTTTTCCCGTCGTCGAAGTGACCAATTTCGCCCATCCCCGCGTGATCCCGCATCTGAAGGATGCCGAAGAGGTGATGGCGCGCATCACGCGTCGCCCCGGCACGGTCTATCGTGCCCAAGCGCCAAATCCGCGCGGCGCCGAACGTGCAGTTGCCGCACGCGCCGACGAGATTCTCGGTCTGATTACGGCGAGCGAAATCTATAATCTGAAAAATCAGAATATGACGCTTGAGCAGGGTGTTGAAGCCGCGCTCAAAACGTTTCGCGTCGCCGATGCTGCGCATACGCCGTTCTTGATGGCGATCGGCACGGCTTGGTGGTGCGCGTACGAAGGACGCATCGCGCCCGAGCGTGTGCTTGGCCTGATGGATCAATTGCGCAACGGCGGTATCAAGCGCTTTTACCTGGCCGATTCGATGGGATTGGAAGATCCGCGTCGAATCAACCAGTTGATCCGGATGACGCTGGATCGGTTTCCCGATATCGACGTCGGCTTCCACGTCCACAATACCGGGGGCAACGGTGCGGCCAATATGGTCGCGGCGCTCGATGCCGGGGCGAGTTTTATCGAGGGCAGTATTTGCGGCATAGGCGGGGGCATCATGACGCCAACCAGTGTTGCCGCGGTGGGCAACCTAGCTACCGAGGACATCGTCCATATACTCAATGAGATGGAGGTGGAGACGGGGATATCGACCGAAGCTGCCGTCTCGGCCGCGCGCGATATCGCGGCCCTGCTCGATATACGATGTCTAAGCTACGTGAGCGCCGTGGGCACTCACAGCGAAGTGATGGCACAGGCTAAAACGCACGCGCGGTCTCACCCTGCATGAGGCTGCGGCCTCACCCCGTGAGGTGGCAAGCTCATTGCGCATGAGGCAGCGACATCATTCAATATGAGGCAGCGACCTCATCCTACATAAGGCAGTGGGAGTTCAAGGATCAGACGATGAAAACGACCAAGCCGCCGGTGGCACGGCGCAATAGCCGCATTGAAGAGATGCAGGCACCTGCTGCCGCTGCGGATTTCGCAGAGGTCGCTACGACCGTGAGTGCGGCCGCGAGCGCTGTGGGTGCCAACGCGGTAGTGCCCGAGCCGCCAAGTTGGACGGCGGCCAAACGCGTCTTGCCCACCAAGCGTGCCAACAACGCGACCGACGCGGCATACGAAATCCTGCGCCAGAAGATCATGGACAGTGAGCTGGCGCCGGGTTCCCAATTGCTGGAGCAGGAGATCGCGCTGCTGCTCGGACTGAGCCGTACGCCGATACGCGAGGCCTTGATACGTTTGCAGCTCGAAGGACTGGTGCAGGTGATTCCGCGTCACGGCATACGGATCGTGCCGACGTCGATTTCCGACATCAAGGAGATCTACGAAGTGCTGATCAGCCTTGAACCGACGGCCGCATCGCTGATTGCAAGCGCCCAGCCGCCGGTCGACGTCGCGCCGCTCGAATCCGCCTGCAATGACATGACCGAGGCGCTCGAACGAGGCGACATGCAAGCGTGGGCATTGGCCGATGAAGCATTTCATTTGCAACTGGTCGTGCTCAGCGGCAACAAGCGCTTGAGCGATATCGTGATGACGTGCTGGGATCAGGTGCATCGGGTCCGCCAATTCACGCAACGGCTACGCCCACATCCGCAGCCTCGCGAGTCTATCGCGGAGCACCGCGCGATCATCGAGGCAATTCGCGGCGGCGACGCCAAATTGGCCGCCGATCTGTATCGCCGCCACCGCGAACGCGGCTGGCGCGACCAGACCAGCGTGTTGAAGCAATACCGGATCCACCAAGCCTGAGGGAGAGTCTGGGGTCTGTGCCTGGGGGCGTACGTAGGGTTGGGGGGCAGGGGCCACGCTTAGGGCCCGCGTTTAGTCCGCCGCGTTTAGTCCGCGTTTGAGCTCGCGCTCAGGCCCGCGTATACCCACCCTCGAAAAGGTTAGACAACGCTCTTTTCTACGTATACATTAAATCATCGATTAATGAACGTCGAACAGGAGCTTGTCCCCATGACCTCCGAGCAGATCGAATCCGAGCAAGCATCGCATGTCCGCTTGCCCCTCGAAGGCGTACGGGTGATCGATATCGCGTCCTTTCTTGCGGCGCCGATCGGCGCCATGTTCATGGCGGATTTCGGCGCCGAGGTCATCAAGGTCGAGCGACCCGGCACGGGCGATGAATCGCGGTTCTGGGGCAACAACAAGAACGGCATAGGTTTGTACGCCAAGGTTCTCAACCGCAACAAGAAATCCGTCACAGCCGATCTGCGTACGCCGTTGGGTGCCGAGATCCTCAAGCGGCTGGTCAAGGACGCCGACGTGCTGGTGGAGAACTTCCGTCCGGGTACGCTGGAGCGTTGGGGCTTAGGCTGGGATGTCCTCTGCGCCATCAATCCACGGCTGGTGATGCTGCGCATTACGGGTTTCGGTCAAACCGGCCCGAACGCCGCGAGGCCCGGTTTCGGAACGCTGGCCGAAGCCTACAGCGGCTTCGCCCACATCAACGGCAATGCGGGCCAGCCGCCGATCCTGCCCGCGTTCGGGTTGGCGGATTCTACCGCGGGGCTGATGGGTGCGTTTCTCGCGATGGTCGCGCTCAAGGGGCGCGACGTTAACGGCGGCAAAGGTCAATTCATCGATCTCGCCTTGTACGAACCGCTGTTTATGCTGCTCGGCCCGCAAGCGATCGATTTTGATCAACTCGGACTGGTCCAGGAGCGTAACGGCAGCCTGCACTCCTTCACCGCGCCGCGCAATTGCTATTGCACCAAAGACGGCAAATATGTCGCGATCGCGGGTGCCTCGCAGTCGACCTTCGAGCGCATGTGCGTGGCGCTCGAAGTGCCCGATATACCGAACGATCCACGCTTTCGCGACAATCGGCTGCGCATGAAGAACAATCGCGAACTCGATCCGGCGCTCGGCGCGGCCGCGGCGCGCTTTACGCTGGACGAGCTGATGGAGCGCTTCATCGCGTGTGAAGCGGCCGCGGCGCCGGTCAACACGATAGCCCAGGTGTTCGAGGATCCACATTTCGCCGCGCGAGAAAATCTCGTGTCGATCTTCGACGAAGAAATCGGCGCTTCGCTGCGCTTTCAGAATATCGTCGGCAAGCTTTCAGCGACCCCGGGCCGCGTACGCCATACCGCGCAAAAATTGGGCGCCAGCAATCGCGCGATTTTGATCGATGAGTTGGGATTTACGGAAGAGCAGTTGGAAGCCGGCGAAGCACGCAGTGAAGCACGTAGCGAAACCCGCGGCAAAAATCTAGCTATTTAGCCTAGGCGGCGTATGCCGTGCGTGGGTGTAGGATCTGTATTGACGAGTTGCGACCATAACGTGACCGTAGGAGTGTGTAGGCCAACTTCGCTAACGATAAAAAAATCAGGAGACCGCACCATGAAAGCATTTCGTGCTGTAGCACGCATCGCCGGCGTCGCCGCCATTTCGGCCGCTGCCTCGTTGGCTCAGGCCAGCTCGCTAACCGTTACGCACTGGGCCGATGGCATGTACGGCGTGCCGTTCGCGGTGGCGTACGAGAAGGGCTATTTCAAGGAGGCCGGCATCGATGTGACTGGGTTCATTACTTCGGAAGGCGGCGGCACCACGGTGCGCAATGCGATGGCATCCGAAATACCCTATGGCGAAGTGGCGTTGCCCGCGGCAATTGCCGCGTCTCAGCAAGGCGTGCCGCTAACCATTGTGCATGGCGGCGTGCTGAGCCTGGCCGATCTGGTGTGGGTCGAACTCAAGGATTCGGATATCAACGGTATCGCCCAGATGAAGGGTAAGAAGCTGGGCTATAGCAGCCCGAAGTCCACCACCGACATGGTCTCCACGATAGGTCTGTCGAACGCGGGGCTGCTCGGCCAGGTTGAACGCAAGCCGGTGGGCTCGTCAAGCGGTGCAATGACTGCGCTGCAGCAGCATGCGGTCGACGCGGCGTACATGACGGAGCCCTCGTATAGCGAGAAAAAAGCAGCGCTGAAGATCGCCTTTCGCGCCGTCGATATCGTGCCCAAGGAGACCCAGACGGTCGGCGTGGTGCGCACCGATTACCTCAAGCAACACCCCGATGTGATCCGCGGCATCATCAATGCGCGCCGCAAAGGTGTCGAATTCATCAAGGCGCATCCCGATGAAGCGGGAAAAATTCTCGCTAAGGAATACAAAATGGACCCAGCGGTTGCGACCGCTGCGATCAAGAATGTCCTGGCGAGCGACCCCAACTATTGGAGCACCGGTGGGTTCGACTATAACGGCATGAACGAACTGCTCAAGGGTCTGGTGTTGGTCAAGGCAATCGAGCCGGGCCCGTTCGACTGGTCGAAGATCGTCGACGACTCGCTGCTGCCGGCGAGCGAACGCTCCAAATAAGGAGAAGGGTGATGGGCCCATTACGCAAACCCGGTACACCGCTGTCGGTGGTGTCGGCCAATCCGACTTCACCAGCGGGGCCGCAGATTCACGCAACGCTGACCGACGTGACGCGCATTTACGCGGGCAGTAAAGGCCGGCCGCCGTTTCATGCGTTGGGTCCGGTCAGCCTGAACTTGCGTGCCGGTGAATTTTTTTCGGTAGTCGGGCCTTCGGGATGCGGCAAATCGACCTTGCTCGATGTGATGGCCGGGCTTAATCCGGCCAGCAGCGGCAGCGTGATCTTTGAAGGCGCGCCGGTGCACGCCAAGGTGCCCGACGGTGTGGCGGTGGTGTTCCAGGAGGACGCTACCTTTCCCTGGCTGACGGTGTATGACAACGCCGCATTCGGGGCACGTCGCGCGGGGCTGCCCGAGCCGGAGATTCGTGAACGGGTCGAGCATGCTCTGGCGTTTATGGGCCTGAAGGCGTTTACGCAGGCGTACCCGGCACAGCTCTCGGGCGGCATGCGTCAGCGCGTGTGCATCGCGCGTGCGATGGTGGTGCGCCCGCGCCTGATGCTGCTCGACGAGCCGTTCGGAGCGCTGGATCAGCAAACGCGCCTGCTGATGGGCGACGAGATGCTCAAGCTATGGCGTGACACGGGCGCCACCGTGATGTTGATCACCCACTCGATCGACGAAGCCGTGCTGCTGTCGGATCGCATCGGTGTGATGTCGGCCTGCCCGGGGCGCTTTATCGAAACGATAGAGACCAACTGGCCGCGCGAGCGCGACAGCAATACCGCACTCGATGCGCGCTTTGGCGAGCTGACGGCGCGCGTCTGGGGCCTGTTGCGTGGCGAGGCCATGAAAGCGCTCGGGAGCCAGACATGAACCTTGCCGCGCGCTGGCGCGTCGCGCTTGTGGTCGCATTTGTCCTCACGCTGGAACTGGCGAGCCGACTCGCGTGGATCGACCCGGTCTCGTTCATCCCGCCCTCGCGCATGGTCGTGGGCGCGTGGCAACTGCTGCGCTCGGGCGACTACACCGATGACATCCTGCTTACGCTGAGCAGTGCCGCACTCGCGGTGGTGTTGGCGGTGGTCGCCGGGTTCGCTTTTGGCGTGGCGCTATATAAACTGCCGCGCGTACGTCGGGTGCTGGATCCCTTGCTGATGTCGTACTACGCCGTGCCGATCTTCGTGATCTATCCGATCTTGATCGTGTTGATGGGGCTGAACCGTTGGCCGTTGATCGCGTTGGGCGTGCTGTTCGCCGTCGTGGCGATGGCGGTCAACACCTTGAATGGCCTGGAGCGCGTGCCGCGCGTCATGTTGCGCACGGCACGGGCATTGCGCATGAGCCCGCTCGCCGAGATTCGCTTGATCACCTTGCCGGCCAGCCTGCCTTTTGTGTTCACGGGCATCAAGCTCTCGGTGGTGTATGCCTTTATTGCGATCGTTGCCGGAGAATTCGTGTTGTCGGGTTCGGGCTTTGGCTACCGGATCGCGTTCGCCTATAACAACTTCGACAATCCGAGCATGTATGGCTTGATGCTGTTGCTGCTGCTGTTTGTCGGCACGCTCAATATGCTGTTGCATATGGCCGAGGCTCGACTCTATCGGCGTATGAGCCGGGCGGCGACATGAGCACCGTCACCTCGACTACGGCGCGCGAACTCGGTACGCCGCGCGCGTCGCGCTCCTGGAGCGATGCCGTGATTCTGGTGCTGGCGTTGCTGGTGCTGTGGCAACTGTGCAGCTGGCTGGCCGGCCCGGAGATTTTGCCTACGCCCTGGCGCACCGCGGTGAAGGCGTTGAAGATCGTGCGTGACGAAGATTTCCCGCAAAGCCTGGAAGCGACGGGCATTGCATTCATCGCGGCCCTCGTCATCTCCGCAATCGGCGGCGTCTCGCTCGGCCTGGTGCTTGGTGCGCGCCGGCTCGCGGGCGACGTGATGGAGCCGCTGTTGATGGCGTTTTACGCGCTGCCCAAGATCACGCTGTATCCCGTGGTGTTGCTGATGTTCGGGCTCGGACTCTCGGCCAAGATCACCTTTGGCGTCATCCACGGGATTATTCCGATCACCGTCTTCACCATGGGCGCCGTGCGCAACATGCCTATCGTCTATGCACGCACCGCCTTGGCGTACCGGCTCACGCCACTCGATTTCGCGCGCTATGTGATGTTGCCGGCGGCGATTCCGGAGGTGGTGGCGGGCCTGCGCATCGGCTTTTCGCTGACCTTGCTCGGTACGCTGATCGGCGAGATGTTCGCCTCGCAAAGCGGCATCGGCCACATGCTGATGATCGCGATGGCCCGCAACGATACCGAGACCATCATGGCGCTCGCGCTCATGCTGTTCCTGTTCGCCACGGGGGTTAATTTACTGTTGCTGCGCTGGCATCACCGGCTTGCAAAAACGGGCTGACTGAGGTGGCTGACTGAGTGGGCCGACTGAGTGGGCCGACTGAGTGGGCCGATTCTGTGGGCCGACGCGGGGACTATCCTCGGGCTGACCTCAGGCCGGTGAGCTGTCAACTTGCATGGAGACATCATGGCTGCTGTTCGAAATCCTGTCGCGCCTGTGCCAGGCGTACATAGTTCAATGGCCTATTCGGGCCCACGCACGCTGTTCGAAAAACTCTGGGAGCCGCACACGATCGCGCAACTGCCAGGCAAGGTCGACCTGCTGCAAGTAGATCGGCATCTGATGCATGAGCTGACCGGTGTCGAGGCCGTGCGCGTTCTGGAGCGGCGCGGTTTGCCGGTGCGCAATCCGGATCTGACTTTCGCTACGCTCGATCACGTGATCTCGACCGAACCCGGTCGTACCGCCGGCGACGAGCCCTGGAGCAGCGAGATGGTCGACGCGATGCGCGCCCAGATGGGACGCCTGGGCATCCCCATATTCGATATCGGCGATGGGCGTCAGGGCATCGTGCACGTGATCGGCCCCGAGTTGGGACTCTCTTTGCCGGGGACGCTGATTGTCTGCGGCGACAGCCACACTTGTACGCACGGTGCGTTCGGCGCGCTGGCTTGGGGTATAGGCTCAAGCGAACTCGTGCACGTGCTGGGCACCCAGACGATCCGCCAAGTGCGGCCCAAGACAATGCGGGTGCGCTTCGAAGGGGCTGTGCCTCCCGGCGTCACCGCCAAGGACATGATCCTGTACTTGATCGGCCAGTTGGGGGCGGCTGCCGGTACCGGTTATGCGGTCGAATACGCCGGCCCGGCCGTCGAGGCGCTCTCGATGGAAGGGCGGATGACCTTATGCAATTTGACCATCGAGCTGGGCGCCAAATTCGGCCTGGTAGCGCCCGACGACACGACCTTCGCGTATTTGCGCGGGCGCGAGTACGCGCCGCAGGGCGCGGCATTCGATGCGGCGGTAGCGCAATGGCGTACGCTCTACAGCGACGCCGGCGCGAATTTCGACCGCGACGTGCAGATCGATGCGGCAGCCATTTCGCCTCAGGTGACGTGGGGCACCAGCCCGGAGCATGTGATTGCGCTGGATGCCGCCGTGCCGGACCCTGCCCGTGAACCCGATCTCGCGCGACGTGTGGCGCTGCAGACCGCGCTCGAATACATGGACGTGCACGCTGGGCAGCGGCTAGGTGAGCTTGATGTCGACCGGGTGTTCATCGGTTCGTGCACCAACAGCCGAATCGAAGACCTGCGCGCCGCGGCCGAAGTGGTCAACGGCTTGCACGTGGCGCAGGGCGTGAGAGCCTGGGTCGTGCCGGGCTCGTTGAGCGTGGCGCGGCAAGCGGCCGAGGAGGGCCTGGATCAGATATTTCGGGCCGCGGGGTTCGAATGGCGCGAGCCGGGCTGTTCGATGTGCGTGGGCGCCAATGGCGATGTGGTTGGTCCCGGCGAGCGCTGCGTCTCGACGTCGAACCGCAATTTTGCCGGCCGCCAGGGACCGGGCGCCCGGACGCATTTGGCCAGCCCGGCCGTCGCCGCCGCCAGCGCGTTGGCCGGTCACATTGCAGCGCCTTGCGTGCGCGGCGCGCGAGGTGTCGCATGAAACCGTTCACGATATGCCGCGGCCCCGCGGCCCCGCTGCTGCGCAACAACGTCGATACCGACCTGATCATCCGGATCGAACGCATATCGCAATTGCGACGCGGCCAATTTGCGACATGGACATTCGAAACCTTGCGCTATTTGGGCGAGGGACCGCAGAGTGGCGAGCGAGCCGATTTCATCCTCAACCAGCCGGCGTTTCGGCAGGCATGCATCCTCCTTGCGGGCGACAACTTCGGCTGCGGTAGCTCGCGCGAAATGGCGGTATGGGCGCTCGAGGAATTCGGCTTGCGTTGCGTGATCGCGCCGAGTTTTGGCGATATCTTCCGCAGCAATTGTCTGCAGAACGGACTGCTGCCGGTTGTTCTGCCGGCGCCGGCGATCGCTGCGCTTGCAGCAGTGGCGAGTGACGGCACGCCGCTCGAAGTGGATTTGACAGAACTGGAAGTGCGCGCGCCGGGGCTGGCGCCGATGCGATTCGAATTCGATTCGGTGCAACAGACCGCGTTGCTCGAAGGGCTGGATGAAATCGATCAGACGCTGCTGTTGATGAACGAGATCGAGGCGTTTCAGCGCACGGACCGGCAACAACGAAAGTGGATTTATGGGCAACCGCGCGGCTAACAGCGCGGCCAAGATCACGACGCGCCCCCCTCGGCGGGGTAGGGACGTGGCCTAGGGTGACTGGACTAGGTTACGAGACCAGGTCTGGGGGCTAGGTCAAGGCGCTAAGTCAAGGCGCTAAGGTCAGGGGTTTGCGTCCGCGCGCCGGCTCAGGTGAGTGACCAATAACTTCCCGGCTGCGGGCAAGGCGTCGAACGAGCGCACGCAGATTCTCAGTTCGCGTTGCGCCCAAGCGTCGCTGAGCGCCACAGTGTGCAGGTCCAGCCGCGTGGCATGCTGCGCCGCCACTGCGTGCGGCAGGATGCCGATGCCGAGTCCGGCCGCAACCATCAGGCATAGCGCGTCATAGCTGGTCACCTGGATGCGCAGATTCACCGCGCGCCCCTGTTCGTTAGCGGCCCGCGAGAGTTGTAAATTGATCGCGCTATCCGAATGCAGGCCGACGTAATCGTAGGCGAGTGTCTGGGCGAACGAAATCTCGCTTGGCGTGCCCAGCGGATGATCGCGCGGGGTAATCACCACCAGGCGATCGACGTGGTACGGGAAGGTCTCGAGTGGGTAGCCGTGCGGCACGACGGTGAAGATGCCGACGTCGGCTGAATTCTCGGCGACCGCCTTGGTGACCAGGGGGCTCACTTTCTCTTCGAGACGCACCTGTATATGAGGATGAGCGGACAGGAACGATTTGATTTCGGCGGGTAGGAATTGCACGATGGACGACACGTTGGCAACCACCCTGACCAGGCCGCTTGCGCCGGTTGCGTAGCGGGCCATTTGCACGCCAATGTCGTCGAGCTCATGCAGGGCGCGGCGTGCCAGCGCCAATAATGCGTCCCCTGCAGCGGTGGGTTCAACGCCTTTATTGGTGCGACGCAACAGCGGCACGCCCAGGCTCGCTTCCAGTTCACTGACGCGTTTGCTGATTGCTGCCGCCACGATGTGCTCGCGCTCGGCTGCTGCTGCAATCGTGCCTTCCTCGACAACGCGGATAAAAAGCTTAAGCGAGGTGGGGTCTAGCTGCGCCATGGGATGTCCCTTCCGATTCAATGTCGGCCATCTACGGACCGAGTGTAATGGAAGAAGACCCGGGCCGAATACCCAGGATACATAGGAATAGTACCCGTACTACCCGGCTGCCGATGCCCTCCATCATTTTCGGTGATGACGGCATCGCCAACCATTGCTTTGCATCTCCAGGCGCGAGCCGCAAGAATAGCGATGGAGTCAATACGAATACTCAAGGAGATCGAAATGGAGCAAGCGACCACTGGTGCACGCATCAAGGTGTTCTGGCAACCGGGATGTTCGTCGTGCCTGCGCACCAAAGAATTCCTCACCAAGCAAGGAGTCTCGTTCGAATCGATCGACGTGCATAACGACCCCGACGGGCGCGCGCAGTTGGACGCGCTGGGCGCACGCAGTGTGCCGGTCGTCTCGATCGGCGCGCGCTACACGTTCTGTCAATCGATCAACGATGTCATCAAGTTTCTCGACTTGAAGACCAAGGTGATGGAACCGTTACCCCCGGCGCAATTGGTGGAGAAGATCGATCTCGTGTTGACCGCTGCTGCGCGCTATGCACGCCAGTTCAAACCCGAGGAATTGCACGTGCCGTTTCGCGATCGTAACCGCACGCCCGCTGGCCTGTGCTTTCACGTGTTTCGCGTGGCCGAAATGGGCATGCAGGCGGCGCATCAGATCGAGCTTTTATTCGAAGGTTTCGACGAAGTGCCGCCGCCGACATGGACTGGCGAGGTTATCGCCGCGTGGGGCGAGGACGTACGCACACGGATTCTGGCCTGGTGGGAAACCGAGCCCGACCGGTCACTGAGCTACGATGTGCCAACCTACTACGGCAGACGTCCGATGGACGAAGTGTTGGAGCGTACGGCGTGGCATGCGGCGCAGCACACGCGTCAGGTCATGCTGATGCTGGAGTCTTATGGAACGCAGCCCAACGGGCCGCTGACGGCGGCGGATCTCGCTGGCTTGCCGTTGCCCGACGAAGTGTGGGATCGCTGAGGGTTGCATCCCGTCAGGGGCAGAGCTACCGCCAGGAGCCGACGCGCGCGACGCTACTGCGTCAGTGCGCCGGCCACCCGGCCGTATCTTCTCAACCCTCAGCCGACAAAAATCAGCGAGATATAAACGAAGAACACCATCAGGTGCATCGCGCCTTCGAGCAAGGTCGTGCGCGGTCCCGAGAACGTCAGCATGCTCAAGCTCAACGTAAGCACTAGCAACACCAAATTGGTGGGCGACAAGCCCAGCACCAGATTTTGCCCGGTGATCAGGCTGATGAATAATACGGCGGGCACGGTCAACCCGATGGTGGAGGCCGATGCGCCCAGGCATAGATTGACGGCGCGCTGCAACTGATTGGCCGACACCGCACGTATCGCCGAAATGGCCTCGGGCGCCAACACGATCACGGCGATCAGCAAACCGCCCAGCGCCGATGGGGCGCCCAGCCGAGCGAGTCCGACGTCCACGTATTTGGCGAGAAATTTCGACAGCAGCACCACCGGCCCGATCGCCACCAGCAGCCAGAATATTTGCCGCATCAGTGTGCCGCTGCCGTTTTGCGCGTCGGCGTGGTCATGGTGCACGTACGCGGGTTCCTCGACGGCAATAAAGAAGTCGCGATGGCGGCCGGTCTGGATTGCCAGGAATACCCCATAGAGGATCAGCGTGAAGATCGAGAATGCGACCGCCTGTACCGGATGCAGCGTGCCGACCGAGGTTGATACCGTGAAATCCGGCAGTACGAAGGAAATGACCGCCAACGGGATAATGACCGCCAGATAGGCGCTGGCGCCCTGCGTGTTGTAGCGCTGCTCGCCGTGCTTGAGGCCGCCGAGCAGCAAGCCCAGCCCGACCACCCCGTTGAGCACGATCATCAGCACCGCAAACATGGTGTCGCGGCCCAACGTGGGCTGATCCGAACTGAAGGTCGCGGCACTGATCAATGCCACTTCGATCAACACGATCGACAAGGTCAACACCAGCGTGCCTAGCGGCTCGCCCAGCGAAACGGCCAGATGATCGGCTTCTGCGACGACGCCGAACGCCGACCACAGAATGACGCCGAATAGCAGCGCGCTGGGTATGGCAAGCCAAGCGGAGGAGGTGGTGAGTGCCGTAATCTGCGAGCCGAAGGCGAAGAACACGGCAACCATGGCCCAGCCTGCGGCGAGTCGTAAAGTGCGCGATAGATTCATTGAGAGTCCCAAGCGTAAATGGAGGGTAGGCAGGTGCCCTGCAAGGAATGCATTGCTATCGAGCTCGGCGTTGGATAGCCAGATCGGTTCGCCACATTTAACCACGGAAATTGTGAACGGTCGCACCGTTGACTATTTTTATCCACGACGCAGCCCCGCCCACGATAGGTCGAATGGCGATATAATGTATATACCATAACGTATATACAGTGGGGCGAGCGATGGATCTGCAAATAGCTAAGTGGGGTAATAGTCTGGCACTGCGTATCCCGGTAGATTATGTACGTCGCATCGGCATCAAAGAGGGGGATCACGTGCAAGTGAATTTGACGGCAGACGGTGGTATCTATATTCGTCCGATCAAGCGGGACCGGAAAGCATTTGCGCTTGAATTGGAGAAATCCCGTCAGGCTATGCCGATGGGAGAGTCGGTGATCGACGAATTGAGGCAAGGGGCGCGGTACTGATGGTGTACGTCGATACCAGCGTATTGGTGGCGCTGTGCGTGAACGAACCCCACAGTGCGATCGTTGGGCGGTGGTACGCCGCGTGCCGCGACGAACTGATCTCCGCGGCGTGGTGCGTGACCGAATTTGCCAGTGCGCTGGGCATCAAGCGGCGCACCGCGCAAATCGACGGCGAACAAAGCGCTCGCGCATGGCAGTCTTTCGAACGCTTGTGCGCAGGGGATGTGCAGTTGCTGCCGATCGAGCAGAGCACATTTCACCGCGCGGCCGTACTCACCTTGGACGCTAAAATGGGCTTTCGTGCGGGCGACGCCCTGCATTTGGCCGCCGCGTTGAGTGCCAAGGCCAAGAGCATGGCGACGCTGGATGAAGTGCTGGCGTGCAACGCCAAGCAGATGAAAATGAAGCGGGTCTCGTTTTAGCGGGTGCGTCGCGCCAAGGTCCCGCGTTTGCCTCGGCCCGGGTTAGCCCGCGTTGGCCCCATTTGACGCGGAGTGGCGGCAAACGGGGCGGGGGAGGCAGCGGTCATTTCTTCCGTAGCGTGTTTCTTCAGCAGCCTATTTCTTGTTGAAACGCGCGGCTTCCTCGGAGCCTTTGGTCGCGTTGCCCGCGCTATATGAATGCGCGCCGACGCCCGCGAGCTTGCCGCTCTGAACGATCAGGTACTCATCGCGGATCGGGCGTTTTTCGAAGTAGCATTCGAGGATTTCGCGCGTGCCGGCAGCATAGCGAGCCTGTGCCGACAGGCTGGTGCCCGAGATATGCGGTGTCATGCCATGGTGTGGCATGGTGCGCCACGGGTGGTCGGCCGGCGCGGGCTGTGGGAACCACACATCGCCGCCGTAACCAGCGAGCTGGCCGCTCTCAAGCGCGGCGACGATCGCATCGCGGTCGCATAGCTTGCCGCGCGCCGTGTTGATCAGGTACGCACCGCGCTTGAAGTTGGCGAGCGTCTTTGCGTTGATCATATGCTCCGTCTCGGGGTGCAGCGGGCAATTCAGCGTGACCACGTCGCAGACCTTCGTCAGGCTTTCCAGGCTCGTGTGATGAGTCAGATTGAGCTCCTTCTCAACCGACGCGGACAAGCGGTGGCGATCCAGGTAGTGCAGCTTCACGTCGAAGGGCTTGAGCAGTCGCAGCACGCGCAGACCGATACGCCCGGCTGCAACGGTACCGACGTTCATCGATTCCAGGTCGTAGGAGCGCGAGACGCAGTCAGCGATGTTCCAGCCGCCGTTAATCACCTGTTTGTACGACGGTATGTAGTTACGCACCAGCGCCAACGTGGTCATCACGACATGCTCGGCCACGCTGTTGCTGTTGCAATAAGTGACTTCGGCCACGGTGACGTTGTGTTCCATCGCCGCTTGCAAATCGGTGTGGTCCGAGCCGATTCCGGCCGTGACGATCATTTTCAGCTTGCGCGCTTTCGCGATGCGCTCGGCTGTCATGTAAGCCGGCCAGAACGGTTGTGAAATCACGATTTCAGCGTCGTGCAGTTCGCGGTCCAGCACGCTATCGGCGCCGTCCTTGCTGGAGGTGACGATCAACTGATGGCCGTTCGCTTCGAGATATTTGCGCAGCCCCAATTCTCCCGAGACGCTGCCCAGCAACGTTCCAGGTTTGAAGTCGATGGCTTTGGGAGTGGGCAGCGTCTGGCCGTCCGGATAACGTTCGGGTTGGGGCAGGTCGTCGCGGGCATAAGTCTTGGGGTAGCCGCTTACCGGGTCGTCGTACAGTACGCAAATAATCTTGGCCATGATGTCTCTGGGTCTCCTAGGGGCGCTGGAGAGAGCGCCACTGTCGCGTCGGGCGGCGCGCTCGCTTGAGCAGTAGGCTTACTGCTTGAGCTAGAAGATAGACAGGTGGTCGTGCGCAGGCTAATCGTTTGTGCTGATCTGGCGATCAGCCGGACTTATCATGTCGTGCTTATCAGGATGCGGCCGCGCAATGTCGTGCCGCAGTTGTGCCTTGGTGTCGTGCCTTAATGTCGTCCATTAAGGCCTGCGCTCCACGTTCACCATCGGCTCGCCGCGTGCCGCTCACGTGAGCATTGATCGATGGGGATCCGTATTGTCTGAGATGCCGCCGTAGCGTCTGCACGAAGCTGGAAAACAAAAAGCCCAATCCGAAGATTGGGCTTATGCTTGATTCTTTTGGCTCCCCGACCTGGACTCGAACCAGGGACCTGCGGATTAACAGTCCGTCGCTCTACCAACTGAGCTATCAGGGAACAGCAGAGAACGTAATTTTAGGGTGGCCTGAGCATCTTGTCAACAGGCATGCACGAAGAGATTGCCTGTTACGTCCTGTCCACCCCTATATAAACACACGCCATTGAGAAAAAACGATGTAGATCAATGCTCAAGCAAATTGAGTTTTTCCTTCACGTCTTTCCACTCGTCAGCTTCGGGTAGCGGTGCTTTGGTTTTGGTGATGCTCGGCCATGCTTTCGCGAGATCGGCATTCAATGGAATGAAGGCTTGTTGATCGCTGGGCACGTCTTCTTCGGCATAAATTGCGTTGACCGGGCATTCAGCCACGCACACGGCGCAGTCGATACATTCGTCCGGGTCGATCGTCAGGAAATTCGGGCCTTCGCGGAAGCAATCCACCGGGCATACATCGACGCAATCGGTATAGCGGCATTTAATGCAGCTTTCGGTCACAACGTGGGTCATTCGGGCTCCTGCAAACGGTGAGCGGTAGTGCGTTCGGTTAAACCCGTATTGTAGCGTAATGTCGCTTTCAGATAGGGGCTGCGGCGTGGGTCTTTAGATCGAATCATGATTTGCATATGATATTTTTCCGTAGCCGGGAATCGCCCACGCAACTGTCCTCGATCGAGCATGGGTCCGAAAACACGAGTCCAGGCGCTATCCCACGGTGTTTTCGTTTAAGATTCCGACGCTGACCGTTCGTTTTTTGCGCTCGTTTTTTCGTGTCGGTTTCGTGTTTGTACTTTCGCATTGGGCGGCGCGCGGCATACAGAGGTTCGCGCGCGGCCCCGGCCCCCCCGTAACGTTAGGCCTCGCAGGCACATGACGATCATCCACTCGCTGCTCGATACCGACCTCTACAAATTCACGATGATGCAAGTGGTTCTGCATCATTTCCCAGCTGCACAGGTCGAATATCGGTTTCGTTGCCGAACGGCCGATGTCGATCTGGTGCCGTATGTCGATGAAATCAAGGCCGAAATCAAGGCGCTCTGTACCTTGCGATTTCGCACGGATGAACTCGACTATTTGCGCCGTCTGCGTTTTATCAAAAGCGATTTCGTCGATTTTCTTGACCTGTTTCACCTCAACGAGAAATACATCTCGGTGAGCCCTTCGCCCAAGGGCAACGGCGAAATCGATATCGTCATTACCGGGCCGTGGCTGCACACGATCTTGTTCGAAATTCCGGTGCTGGCCATCGTCAATGAAGTGTATTTCCGCAATACGCAGGCGTCGCCCGACTACGACGAAGGGCGCGAACGCTTGATCGAAAAAATCGCCCTGCTGGCGGTGCCACCCGATTACGCCGATTGCGCGATTGCCGATTACGGCACCCGGCGGCGTTTTTCCAAGCAATGGCATGAGGAAGTGATCCTCACGCTCAAGCAAAGTCTGGGCACGCAGTTCGCCGGCACCAGCAATGTCCACTACGCGATGAAACACGGGCTGCTGCCGCTGGGCACGATGGCTCATGAGTATCTACAGGCTTGCCAGGCGCTCGGCCCACGGCTGCGCGATTCGCAGGTCTACGGCTTCGAAGTCTGGGCCAAGGAGTATCGCGGCGATCTGGGTATTGCGCTGTCGGACGTGTACGGCATGAAGGCGTTCTTGCGCGACTACGACATGTATTTTTGCAAGCTGTTCGATGGGGCACGCCACGATTCCGGCGATCCGTTCGAATGGGGCGAGCAGTTGATCAGCCACTACCAGGCCAACCGCACCGATCCGCGTACCAAGGTGATGATATTCAGCGATGCGCTGGATATTCCTAAGGTCCTGCAGCTCTACGAGCGGTTTCACGGGCGCTCGCGGCTGGCCTTCGGCGTGGGCACCAACTTGACCAACGACCTGGGCTACACGCCGCTGCAGATCGTGATCAAGATGGTGCGCTGTAACGGGCAGCCCGTGGCCAAATTGTCAGATTCGCCGGGCAAGAACATGTGCGATGACGTGGCTTACCTTGCGTATCTGCGGCAGGTGTTCGAGATCGAACACGATGGCTAGGCGGCACGGAATTTTGGGCTTGTGTGATCGAGCGGCATGGTTCACAGGGTTGCTATCGTCCGCGTCGCCCCTATAATCGTCCATGCTAAAAAGATACGCATTGCTGGCCTTGCTGCTCCCCGCGGTGGCGCAGGCTGCCGACCTCGACGGCGGCTCTTTATCCGCGTGGTGGGGGCTGCCGTTTGCCGGTTTGCTGCTGTCGATCGCATTGTTGCCGCTATGCGCGCCGGCTTTCTGGCACGCGCATTTCGGCAAGGTTGCGGCGCTGTGGGCAGTGTTGCTGCTGGTGCCGCTTGCCGTGAACCTGGGCGCGGGCGTTGCATGGACCAGCTTCGTGCATGCGGTGATCGAGGAATACATCCCGTTCATTGTCTTGCTCACCGCGCTCTACACGGTTGCCGGCGGTATCTGCCTGCATGGCCACTTGCGCGCAACGCCGCGGCTGAACATCGGCATTCTGGCGCTGGGCACCTGTCTGGCTAGCGTGATGGGCACGACCGGCGCGGCAATGCTGCTGATCCGGCCATTGATCCGTGCGAACGAACACCGCCGCAGCGTGGTTCATATCGTGGTGTTTTTTATTTTTCTGGTGGCCAATGCGGGTGGGGCTTTGTCTCCGTTGGGTGACCCGCCGCTATTCCTGGGTTTCCTGCAAGGGGTCGATTTTTTCTGGACCACGCAACACCTGTTTTTACCGACCTTGTTTGTCTGCGGCGTGCTGTTGTTGCTGTTCTATGTGATAGACAGGCGCGAGTTTTCGCGCCATCCGCCGGCGGCTCGCGCGAAAGCGGTACCGCGAGTGCATTTGTCGCTAGACGGCCAAATCAACTTATTGTTGCTGGCGGCGATCGTGGCGATCGTGCTTGCCACCGGTATATGGCGATCCGGAGTGGCGTTCGCGATCGCGGGTTCGCAACTGCCGCTGGAACATGCGGTGCGCGACTTGCTGCTAGTTGCCGTGATTGCGCTTTCCCTTAAATACACGCCGCATTCGGCACGGTTGGGCAACGCATTCAATTGGGCGCCTATCGTCGAGGTGGCAAAATTATTTGCCGCGATCTTTATCACGATCGGCCCAGTGATTGCCATCCTGCGCGCGGGCGAGGCAGGCGCGTTTTCGGTTATTGTGAAGTTGGTTCAGGATCCCCACGGACAGCCCTTGGTGCCCATGTACTTCTGGGCGACCGGACTGCTTTCCTCGTTTTTGGACAATGCGCCGACTTATCTGGTGTTTTTCAATTCCGCAGGGGGCAACGCGGATCAATTGATGAGCGTCGGCGCCAGTACGCTGGCGGCGATTTCGGCCGGCGCCGTTTTTATGGGCGCCAACAGCTATATCGGCAATGCGCCGAATTTCATGGTCAAATCGATCGCTGAAGCGCGCGGCGTACCGATGCCCAGCTTCTTCGGTTATCTGCTGTGGTCGGCGGCCATCCTGGTGCCGTTATTTTTGCTGACCACAGTGCTTTTCTTTCGTGGCTAGGATTGCGCTAGCTATCTAAGTCACATATTTATTGGAGACTGGCAGTGAAACCTAAAATTCTGGTGACCCGCGCGATTTTTCCCGAAGTGGTCGAGCGGCTCAGGACCTATTTTGAGGTCGAAGATAATCCGGACGATGTGTTGTACAGCGCAGAGGAAATGGCGCGCAGGGTGTCTGATAAAGACGGCGTGATGGTGGTCGCCAGCCGCATCGGAGCGGATACGATAGCCGGCGCGCCCCGATTGCGTGTGGTCTCCAATATGGCGGTGGGCTACAACAACCTCGATATCGAGGCGATGACACGCGCGAAAATTCTTGCGACCAATACGCCCGATGTATTGAACGAAACCACCGCCGATTTTGGCTGGGCCCTGATGATGGCCACCGCGCGCCGGATCACCGAATCGGAGCACTATCTGCGCGCCGGCCAGTGGCGGTACTGGGGTTACACGCTTTTCGCGGGTTCCGACATCTATGGCTCGACCTTGGGCGTGATCGGCATGGGCCGTATCGGTCAAGCCATTGCGCGGCGCGCTCAGGGCTTCGGCATGCGCGTCGTGTACCACAACCGTTCGCGAGTAGCCGCCGACATCGAACGTGAACTGAACGCCGAATATCTGAGCCGCGAAGAGTTGATGAAACAGGCCGATCACGTGATGGTGGTGGTGCCCTATAGCCCGGCCACGCATGGCTTGATCGGCGCCGCCGAGATCGCGTTGATGAAACCGACGGCAACGCTCACCAATATCGCGCGCGGCGGTGTGGTCGACGAGATCGCATTGATCGCGGCCTTGCGCGATCACAGGATTGCAGCCGCAGGCATCGATGTCTTCGAGAACGAACCGGCATTCAAGCCTGAGTTCCTGGAGCTGAGCAACGTGGTACTCACGCCGCATATCGCCAGTGCCACGCTGGCGACGCGGTTGGCCATGGCCAACCTGGCGGCCGATAACTTGATCGCCGGGCTGGGTCTGGGGCCGCGCGCGGGCGATGCGCCCAATCCGATCAATCCGGAAGTGCTGGCGAAAAAGCAGGATAAGGGCGCTTGATGACGAACCTGGAACTGTTGTTCGGGGCCGTCGCTGTACTCGCGCTGCTGTTGGCGCTGGCCGTGTTGCTGCTTCGTGGCCAGAGCGGTGCGCGCGTGAGCGCGTTGTTGGCCGCACTGCCGGAATTGGCGAAGAGCCAGCACGACGAGCAGTTGCGCGCCGGCGAGCGGCTGGAGCGCGAGCTGCGCGGTGAAATGGCGGAAAGCGGGCGCGCGGCGCGGGCGGAAGCCACCAGCGGCCTCGCGCAATTTCAGCAGACGCTCGCGCATCAACTCACGGGCATCGCCACGCTGCAGAACGCCAAGATCGATGGCTTCGGCCACTCGCTGGGCAAGCTGACCGAAAGCAATACCACCCAGCTCGAAGCAATGCGCCACAACCTGCAACTTCAAGCCCAGACCGCGCGTGAAGAACAGGGCGGCGCGCTCAAGCGGTTTGGCGATACGCTGAACCAGCAGCTCTCGCAACTCTCCGAAAGTATCGATCGGCGCTTTAGCGAAGTGCGTGCCACGCTCGAACAAAAGCTCAAGGATATTGAAACCAACAACGCCACCAAGCTCGAAGAAATGCGGCGCACGGTCGACGAGAAGTTGCATGCGACGCTGGAGCAACGGCTGGGCGAATCTTTCAAGCTCGTGTCAGACCGGCTGGAGCAGGTGCATCGCGGCCTGGGCGAAATGCAGACGCTGGCCGCGGGTGTGGGCGATCTGAAAAAAGTGCTGACCAACGTGAAGACGCGCGGCACGTGGGGAGAGGTCCAGCTCGAAGCGCTGCTCGACCAGATGCTGACTGTCGATCAGTACGCGAAGAATGTGGCCACGGTGCCTGGCAGTAGCGAACGAGTCGAGTTCGCGATCCGTCTGCCAGGGCGGGGCAATGATCCGGTTTCGGGAGAAAGCCGGCCCGTGTGGCTACCGATCGACGCGAAATTTCCGCGTGAAGATTACGAGCGCCTGATCGTCGCGCAGGAGAACGCCGATCCCATCGCCGTTGAGGAAGCATCGCGTGCACTGGAGACGCGCATCAAGAACGAGGCGCGAACCATCCGCGACAAATATATCGCGCCACCCCATACGACCGATTTTGCGTTGCTGTACTTGCCTACCGAGGGGCTGTACGCCGAGGTGTTGCGTCGACCTGGCTTGACCGATATTTTGCAGCGCGATTACCGCGTGACGATCGCGGGACCGACCACGCTGAGCGCGTTGCTCAACAGTTTGCAGATGGGCTTCCGTACGCTCGCCATCGAACAACGTTCGAGCGAAGTATGGCAAGTGCTGGGCGCGGTTAAAACCGAATTCGGCAAGTTTGGCGATGTGCTGGCAAAAACCAAGGCCCAGCTTGAAACCGTAACGCGATCGATCGAGTTGGCGGAAACGCGTACTCGCGTGATGAATAAAAAACTGCGCGACGTGGAGGCGTTGCCCGACGAGCGAGCCACAGGCGTACTCGAGCAGCTGCTGCCAGGGGAGGAGGGCGAGTTACTGTAGCGCGAGCGCCGTGGATGCAAATTTGCTCAGCGCGTCGCCTGTCATGCGCACGATGCGCCAATCGGGCAACACGGTGGCGCCCATGCTTTGATAAAAATCGATGGCGGGCTGGTTCCAGTCGAGTACGGTCCATTCGAAACGCGCGCAGCCGCGTTCATGAGCCAGGCCTGCGAGCCGCTGTAGCAGTGCTTTGCCCACCCCCAGCCCGCGCTGGCTGGGCTGTACGTAAAGATCCTCCAGATACAGGCCGCGCTTGCCCAGGAAGGTCGAATAGTTGTGAAAAAACAGTGCATAACCCACGACCGTGCCCGAAGCGTTGTCGGCCACCAGGCATTCGGCAGCCGGGTGGGCACCGAATAAAGCCTCATGCAGGTCATGCGGGGTGGCAACAAACAGGTGGGTCAGCTTTTCGTATTCGGCCAGTTCGTGCATCAGTGCGTGAATTGCCGGCACGTCGGCGGCCGTCGCAGCGCGCAAACTGTGGGCCATCAGATTTCCTCGGGGATGTCGGACAGCGTGACCTCGATGCCGCCAAAGCGAGACGCGACCAGGTTGTAGACATGGCAAATAAACCAGAACAAGCCGAACCCCAACAGGGCATTGATCATCAGCGCACTGGGAAAGGTCAGCACGTCAACCCGGCCGTTGGCGAAATAGACGTACACGATGCCCGCCAGGATAATGGGCATGCTCACCGCCAGGTAAATCAGGATCAGTGCTTTGGCAGTCTGCAGCGGAGCGATATAGGAAATCTGTTTTTGCATAGTAGGCTCCGAAGAGCAGTGTATTGAATTCTCAAGCAGATATTGCATCGCCGATGCGATGGGGGCGTACCTGCTAGATCAGCCCGCTGAACAACATGATACTGACGGCCTCGCCGGCGGCGACGTCGCCTTGATCGTGGTCCATGACGATCAGGCAATTCGCGCGGCTCATCGAGCTGAGCATGCCTGAACCTTGGGCGCCGGTCGCATTCACCTGCCAGTGCCCCAGCGCATCGCACTGCGCGTGGGCACGCACAAATTCGCTGCGACCGGGCCGTTTGCGCAACGCTGTGACCATGCTGGCTCTCAGTAGCGGCGCGGGGTTGGGCGACGCTCCCGACATGGCGAGCAGCGCATCGCGTACGAATACGTAAAACGAAACCATGACCGCAACCGGGTTCCCGGGCAAACCAAAAAACAGCGCGCCAGGGCCCGCTTGCGGATCGGCTTCGGCGCCGCTGCCGCCAACGCCACTGCCACCGATGCGCCCGAAAGCGAACGGCCGGCCGGGCCGCATTGCCACTTTCCAGAATACTACCTCGCCCAAGCGCGCCATCAGCTCGCGCGTGTAATCGGCATCGCCCACAGAAACGCCACCCGAGGTGATCACGGCATCGGCGCATTCGGCGGCGCTGCGCAGTGCGGCTTCGAGCGCAGCGCGGTCGTCGCGCACCACGCCAAGGTCGATGACGTCGACGCCCAGGCGTTGCAACATCCCATACATCGTGTAGCGGTTGCTGTCATAAACGCAGCCGGGCGGTAACGGTTCGCCAACCGAACGCAGTTCATCCCCGGTCGAAAAAAACGCAACCCGCAGGCGCCGCCGTACCGCCACCTCGGCGTAACTGAGCGATGCCAGCAAGCCCAGGTCCGCAGGCGTCACGAGCCGTCCGGCCGGCAATGCCACGCAGCCGAGGGCGAGATCCTCGCCCGCATGACGTACGTTGCTACCAGGTTTGACGACAGCCGCGCCAAAGCGGATCAGTGCTGCGTTTGCATTACCACCCTTATCGTCGCTGCCTGCGCCGCTGTCCGCGCCGTCGTCAGCTTCGACGTATTCCTGGGCAATGACGGTATCGCACTGCGCAGGCAGCAATGCGCCTGTCATGATCCGGATGCACGTTCCAGGCGCGACGGGTGCATCGTGCGGGATACCCGCGTACGCTTGCCCCGCCACCTTGAGCGTCACGGTTTCTTTGCCGGCGAGTTCCGCTCCCGCAAACGCATAACCGTCCATCGCCGAATTTTCATGTCCCGGCACATTGAAAGGCGCAAGGACGTCATGCGCGAGCACGCGGCCCAGCGCCGCGCGCAGGGCGACCTTTTCGATGGCAGCGACCGGTGTGGCCAAATCGTTGATGATGGTCCGGGCAAGCGCGACCGGCAGCGCGTGCGGATCGTAGTCGCTCAGACAACTGGTGACAGATTGAAGCGTTTTCATCGCAAAGCGGGTAGTCGCGGAAAATGGTCGCGGCCATTCTTCCTCGTTCCGTGTACGGCATCGCGGCCGAGTCGGATCTCAAGGGAAAAAGTGCCAAGGGGAGGAAGTGACGCTCGCACAGCTAGCGTTCACCGCGCTCAAGGCCGTTCAATTCCTGCAACGAGTTGACATTGTAAAACGCGTGCTCGTCCGGGAAGCAGGCATTGACAGCGTTGTGGCGTGCGTACCACGCGCTTACCTTGCGCTCACCGCCGGCCAGGTATGCGGCGAGATCGTCGGCCAGCGCACATGCGACCAGCGCGCACGCCGGGTGCTGGCGCCGGGTTCCATCGGCGGTTTCGGTTACCGCGTAAGCCAGCAGCGCTCCGCTCGCGCTACACGCGTCTTGCAGGGCGCTGGCGAGGTTCAGCGGCACGCCGGGCACGTCGCATGGGCTGCACAGCACATAGCGAGTCGGCGCCGCCTGCAAGCCAGCCAGCAGGCCTGCGAGCGGCCCCAGCGAGGCGGCGCTGCGGTCGGTGACGACGGTCGCGCCCAACTGCCCGTATTCTTCCAGATTGCGGTTGGCACTGATCAGTAGCCCGGAGACTTGCGGGCGCAAGCGCTGCAGTACGTGGGCGGCAAGCGGCACGCCGTGCAGCAGTTGCAAGCCTTTGTCCAGGCCGCCCATGCGTGTGCCTTGGCCACCGGCGAGCACCAGGCCGGTTAGATCGCTGCGAGTCGGTGGCGCGGCGGGGACGGTCGGCATGCGCAACGCTTCAGCCACCGATGTAGGACATCTCGACGCGTTGATTGCCCGAATTTTCCGCGCCATCGTGGTCGTTATGTTCGTTGCCCGCGTCCAGCTCATCGAGCTTAAACGCGCGCAGTTCCGAATAGCGGTCGTCTCGCGCCCCCCAGATATGGGCGAGTGCGGTTTCTATGCGCGCGTCTGCGCACGACGGGGTCAGCTTGTCGTTGCGCAACAATGCGCGCAGGTCATAGCCGGAACTGGCAAACAGGCAGAGATAAAGCTTGCCCTCGGTCGACAGGCGCGCGCGTGTACAACTACCGCAAAATGACTCGGTTACGCTCGAAATCACGCCGATCTCGCCGCTACCGTCGGCGTATCGCCAGCGCCGCGCGGTTTCGCCGGGCACCTCGCTGTCGCGCCGCATGAGCGGAAATTCGGCGTGGATACGTGCGAGAACCTGCGCGGATGGCAGTACTTCGGCCATGTTCCAACCGTTTGAGGCGCCAACATCCATGTATTCGATAAAACGCAGCACCGCGCCGCTGCCTTTGAAGTAGCGTGCCATCGGCAAAATCTCGCGGTCGTTGGTGCCGTCTTTGACGACCATGTTGACTTTGAGTGGCGCCAACCCAACCGCATGGGCTGCCTCGATTCCAGCAAGCACGTCGGCAACCGGGAAATCAGCGTCGTTCATCCTCTTGAACAACGCTTCATCAAGCGCGTCCAGGCTCACCGTCACGCGTGTCAGTCCTGCATCCTTGAGCGTGCGCGCCTTGCGCGCCAGCAGCGAGCCGTTGGTGGTCAGCGTGATATCCAGGCCGCGCCCGGATGCCGTGGTCAGCCGGGCGAGCTTTTCAATCAGATGTTCGATGCTTTTACGCAATAGCGGTTCGCCGCCGGTCAGTCGAATTTTTTCGACGCCATGCGCAACGAAGATACGCGCGAGTCGCTCGATTTCTTCGAAACTCAGCAGCGACGAGTGCGGCAGAAAAACATAGTCCTTGTCGAACACTTCGCGCGGCATGCAATACACGCAGCGAAAATTGCAGCGATCGGTGACCGAGATGCGGAGATCTTTGAGCGCGCGGCCACGCACGTCGGTCAGCCTGCCTGTAGGGACGATCAACGGCCCGGAGACGTCGGGGACGACGCTACCGTATCGTAAATCGGCGACAGGAATGACTTTGGCTGACATGAGGGCTTTATCGAGCTTAGCCTGTCATTGTAACGGATAGGAGGCCAGAGGGTTTGCGCGAAAGGCTAGAACTGAGCCCATGCGCGCCCGTGCACGGGGCAAAAAAAACGGAGGAGCATAGAGCTCCTCCGTCTTGATGAGCGAAAGAATAACCTTCCGCTCAGCCGGTATTACTGCGCCGGCGTGTCGTGGTGTGCCGTTTCAACCTGCTGCATTGGCGCCGCGTCGACCGGCGGCAGTACCTTGCGCGCTCGTGGCGCACGCGGTGCGTCGGCGTGGCGTGCCGCGTCATCGGCTGCGGCCTGGAACTTGGCAGAGTCGGTGTTGACCCAAACCAGGCCAGCCGATTCCAGCATGGGCTGCAAAGCTTCGACCGAAACTTTCGCTGCCGGTACCGAGGGAGCCGGCGCGGGAACCGGCGCCGACGCTGGGGCTGTAACGACCGGAGCAGTGGCTACCGGCGCGGTAGCGACGGGTGCAGTGACGACCGGGGCAGCAGCAGTCGGGACCGGCTCGAATGTAGCGGCAGGCGCTGGTTCAGGCGTAGCCACGGGAGCGGGCGCTTGCGGCACTGCAACTGCAACGGGAGCCGGCTCCGTCACAACGGGTGCGGGCTCGGTGACCACCGGCTGTGCTGGCTTTGCCGTCACGTCTGCAGTCGGAGCAACACTGGCTTCGGCTGTCGGTGTCGGCACAACTGGCGCAAAGGCGGCGCTAGTGGCAACTTCTTCGAACTTTGCCGCTTCGGGTTGCGCAACGGTTTCGCGCTGCACTGGGGCAATAGCGTGTTCCGCATGCGTTTCCACCGGAGCGGTCGCAGCGATGCGCTCTTCTGCGACGGGTGCGGCAGGAGCTGCCGCCGGTGCCGTCGGAATTGCCGGCGTTACGGCGATCGGCTCATTTGCCACATGGTCTGCCACATTAACGGCCGGGGCCGAATGCAACAAGGGGCTGATCGCGCTGGCCGACACACTTTCGCTAACGGGCGCCGGGCTTTCGGTCTGCGAGATCGCTTCATCGCCTTCGGATTGAATCGAGCCTTCTGCACCGGCTACTGCGCTTTCTTCACGATCGCGACGGCCACCACGGCGGCCACGCCGACGCCGACGACGCTCATCGCCTTCACGCTGTCCGGCTTCGTCCGCACTCAACCCCGCGGTACCGCCAATAACGGCGCGTTCCGGGTCCGTGAGCTTCGGTTCCACGCCTTCGGGCGCGCTTTCCACCGACAGATTGACGGTTTCGGCTACGACTTCCGCAGGTTTGCGCTCGCGGCGTTCGCCACGCTCGCCGCGTTCAGCGCGCTGACGCGGCTCTGGACGCTCGGCGCGCACCTCGTTGCCCGATTCGACACGCTCGGCTTGCCGGTCACGACCGCCGCGGGTTTCGTTGCGACCTTCTGCGCGTGCGCCGTCGCGGGTGGTGTCACGGCTAGGCTCGCGGCTAACGTCGCGGCCGGCTTCGCGTTCTTGACGCGGTTGGCCATTGGCCGCGCGCGGGGCCGAGCCCTCGCGCGGACCAGACCCACCGCGATTGCCGTTACGACCACCGCGGCCGCCGCGTTCGGAGCGTTCACCACGCTCGCTCGTGCGTTCACGTGCGGGGGCAGCCGGAGCGACCACTTTCGCGGGCGCGGCTTCCTCGGTAACCGGTGCGCCGCCAAACAGACTCTTGAGCCAGCCGAAAAAGCCGCCGGAGGCCACAGCAACGGCGGGCGCCGCGGGCGCAACCGGACGCGGAGTGGCGGTGGGTGCCGGGCGGTCCGGCGTAATGCCTTTCACCGCAGCTTCCTGCTTGGGCTTCACTTCTTCGGTACGCTTACTGTAACCGGAGTCCGCTTCCAATTCCTGAGCCGCTTCCTGCGCCATTTTCCAGCTGGCGGTCGGTTCGTCCAGGCGGGGATCGTCGTGGCGCAGACGCTCCAGCTTGTAGTGCGGTGTTTCGAGGTGCTTGTTCGGGATCAGCAGGACGTTGACCTTGAAACGCGTCTCGATCTTGTTGATTTCCTGGCGTTTTTCATTGAGCAGGAAGGCGGCCACTTCGACCGGCACCTGGCAATGAATCGCCGCGGTGTGTTCCTTCATCGCTTCTTCCTGGATGATGCGCAGGACTTGCAATGCGGACGATTCGGTATCGCGGATGTGGCCGGTGCCGTTACAGCGCGGGCAGGTGATATGGCTGCCTTCGGAGAGCGACGGACGCAGACGCTGGCGCGACAGTTCCATCAAGCCGAAGCGCGAGATCTTGCCCATCTGCACGCGAGCGCGGTCGTACTTGAGCGCGTCTTTCAGGCGCTGTTCGACTTCACGCTGGCTCTTCGGCGATTCCATATCGATGAAGTCGATGACGATCAGGCCGCCCAAGTCGCGCAGGCGCAACTGGCGAGCCACTTCGTCGGCGGCTTCCAGGTTGGTGCGAGTGGCGGTTTCCTCGATGTCGGCGCCTTTGGTCGAGCGCGCCGAGTTGACGTCGATCGAAACCAGCGCTTCGGTATGGTCGATCACGATGGCGCCGCCCGACGGCAGCGGCACGGTGCGCGAATAAGCGGTTTCAATCTGGTGCTCGATCTGGAAGCGCGAAAACAGCGGCACATCGTCGTGGTACCGCTTGACCTTGTGCATGTTGTCCGGCATCACCACGCTCATGAACGCGCGTGCCTGCTCTTCGATTTCCTCGGTATCGATCAGGATTTCGCCGATATCGGGCTGGAAGTAGTCGCGTATCGCGCGGATCACCAGGCTCGACTCGAGATAAATCAGCAGCGGGCCGCGCGTAGAGCCGGAGGCTTCTTCGATGGCGCGCCACAATTGCATCAGGTAATTCAAGTCCCATTGCAATTCCTCGGCACTACGTCCGATTCCGGCGGTGCGGGCGATGATGCTCATGCCGTCCGGCAATTCGAGCTGTGCCATGGTTTCGCGCAGTTCCTGACGCTCGTCGCCCTCAATGCGGCGCGAAACGCCGCCGCCGCGAGGATTGTTGGGCATCAGTACCAGGTAGCGGCCAGCCAGCGAAATAAAGGTAGTGAGTGCAGCGCCTTTATTGCCGCGTTCTTCTTTCTCGACCTGGACGATCAGCTCCTGGCCTTCGCGCAGCGCATCCTGGATGCGTGCCGAACGTGCGTCGACGCCGTCCTTGAAATACTGGCGGGCGACTTCCTTGAACGGCAGAAATCCATGGCGATCTTCGCCATAGTTGACGAAACAGGCTTCGAGCGAGGGCTCGATGCGCGTTACGACGCCTTTGTAAATGTTGCCTTTACGCTGTTCGCGACCGGCGGTTTCAATATCGATGTCGATTAGCTTTTGGCCATCGACGATGGCGACGCGCAGTTCTTCCTGCTGCGTCGCATTAAATAACATGCGTTTCATTAAACGGCTCCAGAGCGGCTGGGCCGGCCCGAAATCAGCAGCGCCGCAAGGCGCAGGCAAGCATCGGGACGACGGCACGCCACGCTTTTGTTGTCACAAAAGTTGTCACAAAACACGCTGGGCTGGAATTCGGGCGGGAGAATTGCCTGGGGCGCTCGCTTCACGATGTGACCGTGAAAACGATGCCAGGGCACATGCAAAGGGCGCGCGGCATATCACACCGGGGACAGGCGGAAACCGCCCCTGATTGACGGGTTGCGTATCAACGCAAGCCGCGCCCCTCCGGGAGTGTCAATGGAACCGGGCCGCTATGTGCGTGGGGTTTTCCGTGACGTGTCTCAATCTGTTGTGGTGCTGCCAGCTTTCAATCTTGACAGGTAGCGCGCTTCTCGCGGCTCGTCTGTAAAGATATCTGGCTCGATACCGGTCGTCTTTGCAATTGAGCCAGCCGGATGGAAACGGCCCAGTGCGCAAAGCGTGCCGTGGGCTATTACCAATATTGAGGGCTGGCCGTAAAAAATTCTTTTTAGCCTGAATCCCGTCGCCTTTTCGAGACCCTGTCTCAGCCGAACGCGCCTCTGGGCGTCGTCCCTGCCTGCATGAATCTCGTGCGTGCAACGTGTTGCTCTAATTCTCCGGTGAGCAACTGACCCGGGGCGCAAGTAGAATAGCGGTTTGTCGCTCGCGCCAGACATGCGCGTACCGCGCGCCTGATTCAGGCTCTGCGGAACACACTGCTGGGGCAAATTATATGCAGAATGAATGAGTTAGGCAAAATATCCCCACAACGTACGTCCGCGGACCAGGTTTCCATGGTTGAGATCGGCGACGAATCGGCGGGGCAGAGAATCGATAATTTCCTCTTGCGCGCCTGTAAAGGCGTGCCGAAGAGCCATATCTACCGCATCCTGCGTAGCGGCGAGGTGCGTGTCAACAAAGGCCGGATCGGCGCGGACTATCGTTTACAACTAGGCGATCAGGTGCGCATACCGCCGATCCGGGTGGCGCAAAAAGACGAGACGGCGCGCGGTACGATTGTGCCGCCGGCGTCTTTTCCAGTGTTGTTTGAAGACGACCATTTGCTGGTGATCGACAAGCCGGCCGGCGTGGCTGTGCACGGAGGAAGTGGGGTCAGCTTCGGCGTTATCGAACAATTGCGTCAGGCGCGTCCCGAGGCGAAATTCCTCGAATTGGTGCATCGGCTTGATCGCGAAACCTCAGGCGTGCTGATGCTGGCGAAAAAACGGGCCGCGTTGGTCGGGCTGCATGAGCAAATTCGCGAAAACCGGATGGACAAGCGCTATCAGGCTTGTGTGTCCGGGACATGGACCGATCAGCGGCGTATCGTCAAGGCACCGCTGTTCAAATACCTGACTGGCGACGGCGAGCGCCGGGTGCGGGTGCAGGAAGAGGGGCAAGCCGCCCATACGGTGTTCAATTTATTGGAACGCTATGACGGTTACGCCCTGGTGGAAGCCGAACTCAAGACGGGCCGAACTCACCAGATCCGGGTCCACCTGGCGCATTTGGGCACGCCGATTATCGGTGACGACAAATATGGCGATTTCGCCTTCAACCGCGAACTTGCCCGCCCCGGCGCCAATCCGCAGTTCAAGCGGATGTTTCTACACGCTTACCGGCTCACGTTGGCGCACCCGGCGACGGGTGCGCCGCTGACGGTGCACGCGCCTTTGCCGGCCGACTGCGAGCGATTTCTGCAGCAGCTCCGTATGCGAACTCCGCAAAATCCGAAAAAAGGCTAAGGCTACATGGCTCAACAAAATTTTGATTTGATCGTATTCGACTGGGATGGCACGTTGATGAATTCGACGGTGCACATCACGCGCAGCATCCAGGCCGCTTGCCGAGACCTCGGCTTGCCGGTGCCGGACGATATTTCCGCCAGCTACGTAATCGGTCTGGGCCTGCGCGACGCGCTGGAGATTGCGGTGCCGACGCTCAAGCCGGAGGATTATCCGAAGCTCACCGAACGCTATCGTGTTCATTACTTGGCGGGCGACCGCACGACCGAGCTGTTCGTCGGAGTGCGCGAAATGCTGACCGATCTGCGCGAGTCGGGCTATTTTCTCGCCGTGGCGACCGGTAAAAGCCGCGTAGGCCTGAATCGGGCGCTGGACGCAGTACGATTGACGGGCATGTTCGATGCGACGCGTTGCGCCGATGAAACATTTTCGAAGCCGAATCCGGCGATGCTGCATGAGTTGACTCGCGAGCTGGGGCAGGATCTGCGCCGTACGGTGATGATCGGCGATACCACGCATGACCTGCAAATGGCGGTGAACGCGGGTGCGGCTGCGGTTGCGGTCACTTATGGCGCTCATCCGGTCGATGCGTTGCTCGCGCTCGAACCGCGCTTTTGCGCGAACAACGTGGGCGAGCTGGCGGCTTGGTTGCGGCAAAACGCCTGAGGTTGCCCGAGATAGCCGGACGGGCGGCACAAAGCAGGCACAACTTCGATACTGACTCAAGCTGGAGCTGGAATGGATGCAGTACCGGTATGTGCATCGGAAACACTGCTCGACGGCGGCCTTGCTGTTCGTTTGAAAGCGCGGTGCTATGGTCGCGACGCCAGCGTATTTTTTGTGCGCTTTCGTGGCGTGGCCTATGGCTACCTGAACCAGTGCGCGCACGTACCCACCGAACTCGATTGGAACGAAGGGCAGTTTTTCGAACCGTCGGGCCTATACTTGATGTGCGCCATGCATGGCGCGATTTATGCTCCCGATACCGGCTATTGCGTGCAGGGGCCGTGCCGCGGCGGTCGACTACGGGCTTTGCAAGTGGAAGAGCGCGACACGCCCGACGGGCGGCGAGTGTTCTGGCTACCGCAAGCCCCAGTGCTGCCGCCCGAGCCTGACGCAATGCCTTTGGACTCTCCCTCTTCTTTGTGAAAAATAAGCGATGTCAGATCAATTGACCCCCGAAACGCCTCCTAAAGCCGAGCGTGCGCCAGTTGCCGCCGCTGGCGAGCCTGGCTGGGAACGTGCTGCGCTCGAACGCATTGCGCTTGCGTCCATCAACGAACAGCGTGCTGGACGGCGCTGGAGAATCTTCTTTCGCTTCGCCTTTTTGGCTGCGCTCGCTGTGATCGCCTGGGGCATCTTCAATCTTGGCGGCGCCGGCACTGCCGCTACCAGTGGGCGCCACACCGCAGTGGTGACGCTCAATGGCGAGATTTCCTCGGGCGGCCAGGCAAGTGCCGATAATATCAACACCGCACTCGATGCCGCGTTCGAAGATACCGATACCGTGGGTGTGGTGCTCGAGATCAACAGCCCCGGCGGCAGTCCCGTGCAGGCTGGCATGATCTACAACGAGATCAAGCGCTTGCGTGCCAAATACCCGGCTAAACCGCTTTACGTCGTGGTTGACGATATGTGCGCGTCGGGTGGGTATTACGTAGCGGCGGCCGCCGACAAGATTTACGTCGACCATGCCAGCATCGTCGGCTCGATCGGCGTGCTGATGGACGGTTTCGGGTTTACCGGCCTGATGGATAAGCTCGGCATCGAGCGGCGTTTGTATACGGCAGGCGAGAATAAGGGTTTGTTCGATCCGTTTTCACCGGAAACCGATGCAGCCAAGCAACATGCCAACGACATGCTGGCTCAGATTCACGCTCAGTTCATCGATGCGGTCAAGCGGGGTCGTGGCGCACGCCTGAAGGAAACGCCGGATATTTTCTCGGGCCTGTTCTGGACCGGCCAGCAAAGTGTCGAGCTCGGTTTGGCGGATGGTTTTGGCGACACGGCCTATGTGGCGCGCGATGTGATCAAGGCGGAAGACTTGGTTGACTACACGGTGAAAGAGAATTTCGCCGACCGCGTGGCGCATAAGTTCGGCGCATCGATTGGTGAGGCTGCAGTTCACACGTTGCTGCTTGGCGGTTTCAAACTGCAGTAAAAAACGATATGGCGGCGCGCTCGTAACCGGGCGCGACTAGCCCGAGTAGGGCATATCGTGGCCGACGCTATGTCCGGCCTTTTTTTTGCGCGTTGAGCTTCGCGTTATTGCGCCAGTATCGAAAAAATCGCGGGGCGCTTGTGCAGATCGAGCGCGTCGAGGCGCCAGTCGGCGAGCACGCGCGTGACGATTTGCTCGGTTGCCAGGGTCAGGTCGACGGCAACCGATAGCAGTGTCGTCGGCGCGCAACTGGCGATCAGTGCTTGGAGCATCGCCCGGTTGCGATACGGCGTCTCGATAAAAAGCTGCGTCTGTTTTGCGCGACGCGATTGCTGTTCGAGTTCACGTAGGCGTGTGCCCCGTTGCGCCGCATCCACCGGCAAGTAGCCGTGAAAGGTGAAACTTTGTCCGTTCAGGCCGGACGCCATGAGGGCCAGCAAGATGGAGCTTGGCCCAACCAGAGGCACGACTTTGACGCCATGGCTATGCGCCTGGCGCACCAGCAGCGCGCCAGGGTCGGCCACGGCCGGGCAACCCGCTTCGGAAACCAGCCCGGCGTCCGTCCCGGCCAGGATAGGCGCGAGCAGCCCGTCGATGGCTGAGCTTGGCGTTTGCACGTTCAGCTCGCGAATCTCGATCTCCTGGATGGGCCGTTCGGCGCCGATGCGCTTGAGGAAGGCCCGCGTGGTCTTGGCATTCTCGCCGACGAAATAAGTGAGCCGGGCGGCTTGCGCGCGTACCGGATCGGGCAGCACGCTGGCGAGCGCGGCCGCGTCGCCGTCGCCCAGGGTGTTGGGAATCAGATAGAGAACGCCGCTCATGATGGTGCAAATAGTGGGTAACCGGCCTCAATCAGCATTCCGGTCAGCGCAATTAGAGGCAGGCCGACCAGTGCGGTCGGATCGTCGGAGTGTACGGCTTCGAGCAGGGCGATGCCTAGTCCTTCCGATTTGGCGCTGCCGGCTACGTCGTAAGGCTGTTCGGCATGCAAATAGGTTTGTAGCGCTGCGTCGGGCAGGTTGCGAAAGCGCACCTGAGTGATGACGTCCGTGCTGCGCGCGATCCCCGTGCGAGCATCGAACAGGCACAAGGCGCTATGAAATTCCACGGTTCGGCCGCGCATGGTCTGAAGTTGCAGAAGTGCCGCCGCGTGATTGCCCGGTTTGCCCAACTGTTGTCCATCTATCGTGGCAACCTGGTCCGAACCGATGATTAGCGCATCGGGCGCGTTGCGTGCGACGTCGCGCGCCTTGGTTTGCGCGAGACGCTCGGCGGTCCGGGCCGGCGTTTCTCCCGCTAGCGGGGTCTCGTCGCTACCCGGAACGACGACCTCGAACGGTACGCGCAAGCGCTCGAGCAATTCGCGTCGGTAGCGCGAACTCGATGCAAGAATCAAGCGGCGTGGGGGGAGGGCATCTGCCATGGCATAGAGGAAAGTCAGGTCGCGGGTTGCCGAGATTAGCAGAATTTCGGGCAAGCGATTCAGGCCCGTTCCTCGAAATGCCTGAAGCAATCCATAAGCTCGATTTCAGGCCGGACCCCAGCCGGGCCGCCGTGTTTTCGCTCGTCTACTTAAGTGTTTGACCTTAAAAGATAAAGCCGATAAAATCATGGGCTTTTCGCGGTCTTGGTGTCAATGCGCGCTTGTGGGTACGTAGCGCGGCGGCTCTGTATGAGCCCCAGTCCCATCCAGGGTCTGGGGGACAAGCCCAGCGAGCATCGCCCGAGCACATGGAATTTTCCGGCGGCCTTTTTCGTGGCCGTTTCAAAGCCCTTTTTTGCCCTGGAGCTTATATGGTCCGAGATTCGGGCAAGACGGCGCAGCCGGATGTGTTGGGACCCGATGCTGCATGCAGCATCGATATATTCGAATTTGTCCGTCACCAGCGCAGCGCTGTCGGGACGATCGGTCTGGGTCGCTTGCCGCGGCTGCTGGCCGAGGTGCCGCCGGACGCGGCCGATTTGCCCGCACCGTTGAATTGGCAGGCAAGCGGATCCACGACATCGCAAGCGGATGAAAGCGGGCAGCATGACGAGCGTTGGCTCGATGTGAAGGTGGAAGGTGCGGTGTGGCTGGAGTGCCAGCGTTGTCTCGCACCGCTCATGCAGCCGCTCGACGTTCAGGCTCGTTATCGCGTTGTCGAAACAGAGGCTGAGGCCGATGCAGCGCCACTGGACGACGACGATGCCGATGTGATCGTCGGTTCGCGTCAGTTCGATTTGATCGAATTGATCGAAGAGGAAGTATTGCTTTCGCTGCCACTTGTACCGAAGCACGACGTCTGTCCTTCGGTGCACGATAGTTTATTGACGGGTGCTGATGGCGGCGAGCTGTCATCCGACGCAGCGCCGGTAGACGAAGCGCCGCAAGTGCAGGAAAAACCCAATCCGTTTGCGGCGCTTGCCGTGCTTAAGCGGGGTGAACGGGGGCCTTCCGGCGCTGACGGTAAATCATAAGGCGTGCCGTCCGAAGGATATTTCGGTCTGCGCGCACTAAGCAGTCTGGTGGTCAGACTGTGCTAAAATTCAGAAAATTTTGAGGAGTTATCATGGCAGTCCAGCAGAATAAGAAATCGCCGTCCAAACGCGGCATGCACCGTGCACACGACTTCCTGCAAGGCGCGACGCTTGCTGTTGAACCGACTTCGGGTGAAACCCATCTGCGTCACCATATCAGCCCGAACGGCTTTTATCGTGGTCGCAAAGTCGTCAAGACCAAGAACGACTGATCTGCGCAACTGGCACGAAGCAGTGATCCGGGCTAGTTTCGGTTCGCGTAGGCATGCCCGGTTCGAAGAAAAAGCGGCATTCGACGGCCGCTTTTTTGCATTTGAACTTTGTCGCGACGCATGACGATAAAAATCACTATAGATTGCATGGGAGGCGATCACGGCCCTGTCGTGACCGTTCCGGCTGCCGTGCATTTCATCCGCGCTCACGAAGACGCTGAGCTTGTGCTCGTGGGTTTGGCCGAGCCTATCCACGCACAATTGAAAAAATTGCGGGCTCAAAACGAGTCGCGCTTGTCGGTCGTGGCCGCCAGCGAAGTGGTCGAAATGGACGACTCGCTCGAAATCGCCCTGCGCAAGAAAAAAGATTCTTCGATGCGGGTGGCGCTCAATCTGGTCAAAGATGACGCGGCTCAGGCATGCGTCTCGGCCGGCAATACCGGTGCGTTGATGGCGGTGTCCCGCTATGTGCTCAAGACGCTGGCCGGCATCGAGCGACCGGCCATTGCTACCGTGATGCCCAACTTGCACGGCTGGACGACGGTGCTCGATCTCGGGGCCAACGTCGATTGCGAGCCACAGCATTTGCTGCAATTCGCCGAAATGGGCAACGCGCTGGTGGCTGCCATCGACGGCAAGGAGCGCCCGACGATCGGCCTGCTCAACATCGGCGAAGAAATCATCAAGGGCAATGAAACGATCAAGCGCGCCGGCGAACTGCTGCGCGCCAGCTCGCTGAATTTCTACGGTAACGTCGAAGGTAACGATATCTATAAAGGCACCACCGATGTCGTGGTGTGCGACGGCTTTGTCGGCAACGTAGCGCTCAAGACTTCCGAGGGTCTCGCGCATATGCTGGGCGAAATCATCAAGGAAGAATACAACCGCTCGTTCCTGACGAAAATGATGGCATTGCTGTCGTGGCCGGTGCTGGCGCGCTTCAAGCACCGGGTCGACCATCGGCGCTATAACGGCGCGGCCTTGCTCGGTTTGCGCGGGTTGGTGTTCAAGAGCCATGGTTCCGCCGACGCCTACTCGTTCGAATTTGCGATTAAGCGGGCTTACGATGCAGTTAAAAATGGCGTTCAGGCGCGCCTGACCCAGCGGCTCGCGCAAGCACTCGAACAATCGCTGCTCGCGGTGGCCGCTGCACAGCCGTTGAGCGAGCTGTCCGACCCGCAATCCATTTCCCAGTCAATTATCGACAGTCCGCCAGCGAGTGCAGCCAGTAAGGCTGCGCCTCTCGCGGCGCTTTCCTCGAAGGCATGATGGCTCAGACCCCACTCTTTTCCCGCGTGATCGGGACCGGCAGCTATCTGCCGCCGGAACGCATTACCAATCAAGTTCTGGCCGAGCGGCTTGCTGCTACCGGCGTCGAGACCAGCGACGAATGGATTTTTGCCCGCACCGGCATTCGTGCGCGGCACTTTGCAGCGTCCGATGTCACCACCAGCGATCTAGCGCAGTTCGCCAGCGAGCGTGCGATCGAAGCCGCCGGTATCGATCCTCAGTCGATCGACTTGATCATTGTTGCGACGTCAACGCCCGATTATGTTTTTCCGAGTACCGCCTGCCTGTTGCAAAACAAGCTCGGCATACGCAACAACGGAGCGGCATTCGACGTCCAGGCTGTGTGTTCGGGCTTCGTTTATGCGATGGCGACTGCCGATAATTTCATCCGCAGCGGTGCCCATCGCACGGCGTTGGTGGTCGGCGCGGAAACGTTCTCGCGCATTCTCGACTTCAATGACCGTACCACTTGCGTGCTGTTCGGCGATGGGGCAGGCGCTGTCGTGATGACGGCGTCCGATGAGCCCGGCATCCTTGCCACCGCCTTGCATGCCGATGGTAGCCACGCGCCGATCTTGTGCGTGCCAGGCAATGTCCATGGCGGGGCAATTGCCGGTAATGCGTTCCTGCATATGGACGGACAGGCGGTGTTCAAGCTGGCCGTCAATGTGCTCGAAAAAGTCGCGCTCGAAGCGCTCGACAAGGCCCAGTTAAGCGCCGACGCCATCGATTGGCTGATCCCTCACCAAGCCAATATCCGGATCATGCAAAGCACTTGCCGCAAGCTGCGTATGCCGCAGGAGCGCATGATCGTGACGGTCGACGAGCATGGCAATACGTCGGCCGCTTCGATTCCGCTGGCGCTCGACGTTGCCGTGCGCGACGGTCGTATCCAGAAGGGGCAGCGGGTGCTGCTCGAAGGCGTCGGTGGTGGCTTCACGTGGGGCGCGGCGGTTCTGGCGCTGTAGGATTCCCCGCCGTAGGACGGCGGGCGGTGTCAAGACCACGACATAAAGATCACGACATAAAGACCACACATGCTAGGGGCCGGGCGGCGCATCGCCGCGGTGGATGCAGCGAGAGGCATGTACGGCCACCGCCCCTTGCTTACACTTTGGCAGGTAACTCATGAAATTTGCATTTGTTTTCCCGGGGCAGGGTTCGCAGGCGGTCGGCATGCTCAACGCATTTGCCGAGGTGGCAGTGGTGCGTGAAACCGTGCAGGAAGCCTCGGATGCGCTGGGCCAGGATCTGGCCAAGCTGATCGCCGAAGGTCCGCTCGAAGAGTTGAATCTCACGACCAATACGCAACCCGTCATGCTGACTGCGGCCTACGCGACCTATCGCGCCTGGCAGGCGGCGGGTGGTCCTGCGCCGGCGATCGCGGCTGGTCACAGCTTGGGCGAATACACTGCCTTGGTCGCCGCCGGTGCGCTGGCGTTTCGCGATGCGGTGCCGCTCGTGCGTTTTCGCGCACAAGCCATGCAGGAAGCCGTGCCGGTTGGGGCGGGCGGCATGGCGGCCATCCTCGGGTTAAGCGATGAGGACGTGCGTGCGGTGTGCGTGGAGGCGAGCGCGGTGGGTGTGGTCGAGGCGGTGAACTTCAATGCACCTGCGCAGGTAGTGATCGCAGGCCATAAAGCGGCGGTCGAGCGCGCTTGTGAACTTGCCAAGGCGAAGGGTGCGAAACGCGCTTTGACGCTGCCGGTTTCTGCGCCATTTCATTCATCGCTGCTCAAGCCGGCTTCGGATCGCCTGCGCGAATATTTGACGGGTGTCGAGATCAGCGCGCCAGGCTTTCCAGTCATCAACAATATTGATGTTGCCGTGGTGTCCGATCCCGCAGCCATTAAGGATGCGTTGGTACGGCAAGCTGCGGGTCCGGTGCGTTGGGTGGAATCGGTGCAGGCGATGGCGCGCGACGGTGTCACCCATCTGTTTGAATGCGGCCCAGGCAAGGTTTTGGCGGGGTTGACCCGGCGTATCGACAGTACGTTGACCGGCAGCGCCGTCTTCGATCCGGCTTCGCTTGCCGAAGCACTGGCCGCGGTTCGCTAACCGACAGCCCATTTTTGACTAAGAGAGCATGATGGAAAAAAATTTGGATCAGCAGATCGCCGTGGTTACCGGCGCATCGCGCGGTATCGGACGTGCGATCGCATTGACGCTAGCCGGTGCCGGCGCGACGGTGATCGGCACCGCGACCACCGAGGCCGGGGCGCAGGGCATTAGCGAAGCGTTTGCTGCGGCTGGGGTGAAAGGGCGTGGCGTGGTACTGAACGTGAACGATGCAGCGGCTTCGGAAGGGTTGATCGAAGCCACGGTAAAGGAATTCGGCGGTTTGCACATTCTCGTCAATAATGCGGGTATTACCCAGGATCAACTGGCAATGCGCATGAAGGACGATGATTTCGATGCTGTGATCGATACGAATCTGCGCGCCGTATTCCGTTTGTCGCGCGCCGTTTTACGGCCCATGATGAAAGCGCGCGGCGGTCGTATCATCAACATTACGTCGGTCGTGGGCTCGACCGGCAATCCTGGCCAAGCGAATTACGCGGCCGCGAAGGCCGGCGTGGCGGGGATGGCACGGGCCTTGGCGCGTGAAATCGGCAGCCGCGGCATCACGGTCAACTGCGTGGCACCCGGATTTATCGACACCGATATGACGAAAGCACTCGGCGCCGATCAGCATACCGCGCTGTTGGCGCAGATTCCGCTGGGGCGACTGGGAAGCGCCGACGATGTGGCGCAGGCCGTGGCATTTCTTGCTTCGCCCCATGCAGCCTACATCACAGGCACGACGCTTCATGTCAACGGCGGCATGTATATGGCATAAGATGGTTGATTCTGTCTGGGCAAACGCCAGATAAAATCACCAATATGGGCCGGTGAGCGAGGTCGAAACGAGCGTCAAAGCGAACGTCGCGCCGTGCCCAGCGTTTTTTAAGGTTTAAACCTGATAAAATGCGCACACTTTGTTTTGAGTGAACCTATTTCCCTGGAGGGGTCGATGGACAATATTGAACAGCGCGTCAAGAAGATCGTTGCGGAACAACTCGGCGTCGCCGAAGCGGAAATCAAAACGGAAGCCTCATTCGTGAACGATCTCGGTGCCGACTCGCTGGACACCGTTGAACTCGTGATGGCGCTCGAAGACGAATTCGGCATGGAAATTCCTGACGAAGAAGCCGAGAAAATCACGACGGTTCAGCAGGCTATCGACTACGCTCGCGCGAACGTCAAGGCCTGAGGTTTTCCGATCGCATTTGGCTTGACAGCCACAGAGCTCACAGGGGGTTCCTCTGTGATCGCTGTGGCTTTTGTTTTTGTTTCGTTTTAGAGAGGGATTATCGTGAGCCGCCGTCGTGTCGTTGTTACGGGTCTTGGACATATCTCGCCAGTCGGTAATACGGTTACCGAAGGCTGGGCTAACCTGGTGGCCGGCAAGTCCGGTATCGCCAATGTCACCAAATTCGATGCAGCCAATCTATCGACCCGCTTCGCCGGGGAGGTGAAGGGTTTCAACGTCGAGGATTACATGCCGGCCAAGGAAGCCCGCCATATGGATACGTTTATCCATTACGGCGTTGCGGCTGGCATTCAGGCGATGCAGGACAGCGGCCTGGTCGTGACCGAGGAAAACGCCGAAAACATCGGGGTGATCGTGGGTTCCGGCATCGGTGGTTTGCCGATGATCGAACAGACGCAGACCGAATTGCTCAATCGCGGTCCGCGCCGGATTTCGCCGTTTTTCGTGCCCGCATCGATCATCAATATGATTTCCGGCCACTTGTCGATCCGCTTCGGGCTCAAAGGCCCTAATCTCGCGATTGTCACGGCGTGTACCACGGGCGCCCATTCGATCGGCGAAGCAATGCGCATCATCGAGTACGGCGATGCCGACGTGATGGTGGCAGGCGGCTCCGAAGCCACGGTTTCGCCGCTCGGTCTGGGCGGCTTCGCGGCTGCGCGTGCCCTGTCGCAACGTAACGACGACCCCGCGACGGCGAGCCGTCCATGGGACAAAGATCGCGATGGTTTCGTGCTGGGCGAAGGCGCCGGTGTGATGGTGCTCGAAGAGTACGAGCACGCCAAGGCGCGTGGCGCAAAGATTTATTGCGAACTGATCGGCTATGGCCGCAGCGGCGACGCCTACCATATGACGGCGCCCAGTGAGGATGGCGATGGCGCGCGCCGTAGCATGAAGAATGCGATGAAGAACGCACAGATCAACCCGGACGCGATCGATTACATCAACGCGCATGGCACCTCGACGCCGTTGGGCGACTTGGCTGAAACCACGGCGATCAAGCGCGCCCTGGGAGACCACGCGAAGCGTACCGTCGTGAATTCGACGAAATCGATGACGGGCCATCTGTTGGGTGGCGCGGGCGGGGTCGAGGCGGTGTTTTCGGTGCTGGCGCTCAGAGACCAGGTGTCGCCGCCGACCATCAATATTTTCAACCAGGATCCGGAGTGCGATCTGGATTACTGCGCCAATACGGCTCGCGATATGAAGATTGAATACGCGATGTCGAATTCGTTCGGTTTTGGCGGTACCAACGGTACGCTGATTTTCAAGCGTATCTGAGAGGGCGTGGCGACGTGAGGCCGGCATTGCGCTTGACGTTGTCGCGGTCGCTGGCGTTACAGCGAATGACGGGCGGCTGTGTCGCCGCGGTGGGCGTCGCTCTGTATTTGTGGAGTTCCGCCTATCTCGCAGCGCCGGTCGCCGCGATACTGGCGATGACGGCTTGCTCAGGTTTGTTCTGGCAGGCGCGGCGTGTCAAGTTGCACGCGCCATGCGCGCTGGAACTGGATGAGCAGGGGAGCATCGCGCTGTTTTACCCGACCGACAATGCCGGAGTTAGCGTGGCAGCCGGTGATTTGGTCCATGTGCTGCATTGGCCGGGCGTGATGCAACATTTGGAGTTTCGCGGCGGCGGCCGAGGTGACTGTTCCGTGCTGGTGATGGTTGACGCAATGCCGGCGGAGTCGTTTCGCGTTTTGGCGGCTTGGTCGCGTCGCGCATTGCACAGAAAAAATCAATTTGCTTGGTCTGCCCCCGAAAATTCGGTATAAATCGAATATAAGGGCTTGGCGGGCCGGCGTAGTCCACGTCACGCGGGTGTAGACCGGCTGTAGACCCTGGCGCGGCGCGGATGTAACGACTGTAACGGTGTAAAACGCATTGAGGGTTGCTCCACTTAAGACGTTACAATTGTGGGCTGGATTCATCAATTTATCTTTAAAGCTGCAACCGTCAACGGAACATCAGGTGAGTGAAAAAGAAATCGACCAAGTTTTGGTTGAACGCGTGCAAAGAGGTGATAAAGCCGCGTTTGAGCTACTGGTTGCGAAATATCACCGCAAGATCATCCGCCTGATTTCGCGTCTGGTGCGTGATGCGGCGGAGGTCGAAGACGTGGCCCAGGACGCCTTTATCAAGGCGTATCGTGCTTTGCCGCAATTTCGCGGCGAGTCGGCGTTTTACACCTGGCTTTATCGCATTGCCGTGAATACGGCGAAGAATTACCTGGCGACCCAAGGACGGCGCGCGCCCACATCAACTGAAACGAATGCAGAAGACGCGGAAACTTTTGCCGACGCGGACCAACTAAGGGATATCAACACGCCGGAATCGATGCTGATGACCAAGCAAATTGCGCAAACGGTCAATGCAGCGATGGCGGTGTTACCCGAGGAGTTGCGCACCGCTATTACGTTGCGCGAGATCGAGGGGTTGAGCTACGAGGAAATCGCTGAAATGATGGGCTGCCCAATAGGCACCGTCCGTTCACGCATTTTTCGCGCACGCGAGGCGATCGCAACCAAATTACGTCCACTATTGGATACACCAGAAGGTAAGCGCTGGTAGTTACCGGTTAGGGATAGTAGGTATCCTTCGGGAACTTGCGATTTTTAATAAGTTAAAGTGTTTAACGGGTGGTCAGTAAGATGGGGAGCATCATGGGTTCTGTCTCGATGCAGTCGCTCGCGCCTTCGCGCGCTGAGCGTTTGTCGGCTTTTGTCGATGGTAACGCGCCGGTGGGTGTCGATCTCGATCAGGAGGTCAAGCAATTTCTGAGCGAATTCAGCGACAGTGATCGTACGCTGTGGTCGGAATATCACCTCGTTGGTGATGTTTTGAAATCTGACGACCTGGCTGCAGATCCTGCGGCCGACTCGGCGTTTCTGAAGCGGTTTTCGGCCGTTTTCGAGTCTGAGCCGCCGTTGCTCTCCCCGGCGGCGCATGTTCCTGTCGCGCAGGCACCTGGCCGGCTGGCTGCCTTGACGCGCCGTTTTCTACCGCCTCTGGCGGTGGCTGCGGCGGCGGCAACGTTGACCTGGGTACTGGTCCCCCAGATACAGGGCAATAGCGCGGCCTCCGCGCCCGTAGCCGCGATGCAAACCGCGTCGGTCGATGTGCGTGCGACCAATGCCGCGAACACGGGCGTGCAGCGCGTTGCGATGGCGGCATCGTCCGGCGCCGGTGCCGATCTGAGTAATACCGCTCTCGCTAATCCGGCAGCGGCCACCTCGGCTCCCGATGTCAACATGATTCGCGATGCACGGCTTGACCAATACCTGGATGCTCACCAAGAATTTGCGCAACGTCCGGTACCGCCTAGCGCACCTTTTGTCAGGAATGTGTCGGCGCAAGAAGGGCATTAATTAGATGTCGATCAAGAGGTTTGCAGTAATTTCTACGTGGCGGCAGCGTTGGCTGGCCGCCGCGCTTATTTTTGCGGCCAGTTCCGTATGGGCGCAATCGACTGATCCCTTGGTCGTCAGGCGAGAAGCCGATGCTTGGCTGACCCGGATCCATCGCGCGGCGAGCAACGAGAATTATCAAGGTACTTTTGTGTTCCAGCGTGGCGCTACGGTTCAGGCGTCGCGGATCGAGCACGTAGCCGATCGTAGCGGCGAATACGAACGTCTTGAAAGTCTGGACGGTCAGCCGCGGACCATGCTGCGGCACAATGAAGCGGTGTACACGTTCATTCCCGAGCGCAAGCTGTGTATCGTCGACCAACGGCAAAGCAAGGATTCCTTCCCCGGATTGGTGGGCAAGGATACCGACTCGGTGCTCGACGTCTACACCGCCAAATTGCTCGGTGAAGACCGCGTGGCCGGACGCGATAGTGCCGTGATCGAACTCGATCCTATCGATCATTTTCGTTTTGGCTATAAATTGTGGGCGGACAAGGCCACCGGCCTTTTGCTGCGAGCGCAGACGCTCGATACCGATGGCCGCGTACTCGAGCAGATCGCATTTACCCAAATTGAGATCGGGGGTGCGGGCGACCGTAATTCGATCGCGGCGGGCATCCGAAATCTGGCCGGCTGGCGCGTGGTTCATGCCGATACGACGACGGTGGACATGAACGCGCAAGGTTGGACCATCAAACCCAACGTCGCCGGCTTCCGCGAGATACGTGAGTTGCGTCGCCCCATGGGTTCGCATGACGCCAGCAATCGCACCACGCTGGTCGACCAGGCTGTTTTCTCCGACGGGCTGGCGGCCATTTCCGTATTTATCGAGCCGCTTGAAAAGAGCGGCAGAGAGGGCAGCGGCAGCAACGGTGCAACGCATATACTGATCAAGCGACAAGGTGCGTTCTGGATCACTTTGTTGGGAGAGGTTCCCACCGAGACGCTCAAAGAATTTGCGTCCGCCATAGAATATAAAGCACCTCAATAAAGACTGACGGCCCTCCTTATGACTTCGATTTCAGTACGCAACCTGGTGTTGGTGGCCGCGACCGCACTGTTGCTACCGCTTGCGCCGCAAGTCGCCATTGCGGCGCCGTCTGCTGCCAGCTTGCCGGATTTTACGGATCTGGTGGACAAGGTCGGCCCGTCGGTCGTGAATATCCGTACTACGGAACGCGTGCGCCCGGATGTCCCCAGCATGCCGCCAGGCATGGACGAGGGCGACATGGCGGAGTTCTTCCATCGCTTTTTTGGTATTCCGCTGCCGCAACAATCGCCTCGCGGCGGTGGTGGCGGTGGCCAAAGCCAGCAGGACAAACCCAACCAACCCAATCAGTCCGATCAAGGTCAGGACATGGGGCAGGACCAAGACCCGGGGATAGGTTCGGACAATGGCGAACGTAGCAGCGGCGTCGGTTCGGGCTTCATCATTTCGGCAGACGGCTATGTGATGACCAACGCGCATGTGATCGACAGTGCGGACACCATTTATGTGACGCTGACCGACAAGCGCGAATTCCGCGCCAAGTTGATCGGTGAGGACGATCGTACCGATGTCGCGCTGCTGAAAATCCAAGCGACCAATCTGCCGGCTATTACGATCGGCGACTCGACCAAGGTTCGGGTCGGCGAATGGGTGGTCGCGATCGGCTCGCCATTCGGCCTCGACAATACCGTCACGGCCGGCATCGTGAGCGCCAAAGGGCGCGATACTGGCGACTACTTGCCGTTTATCCAGACCGACGTTGCCGTCAATCCGGGCAATTCGGGTGGACCGCTGATCAACATGCAAGGCGAAGTGATCGGTATCAACTCGCAGATTTATAGCCGCACCGGCGGTTTCATGGGCATTTCGTTCGCGATACCGATCGACGAAGCGATGCGCGTTGCCGACGAGATCAAAACGACCGGCAAGGTGGTTCGCGGGCGTATCGCGGTTGCCATTGGCGAAGTCACGAAGGACGTAGCGGAATCGCTGGGGCTGCCCAACGCATCGGGGGCCATGGTCAGCAGTGTCGAGCCGGGCGGCCCGGCCGACAAGGCAGGGGTCCAGCCGGGCGATATCATCGAGAAATTTGCCGGGCGCAATGTCGAGAGCGCCACGGACCTGCCTCGCATGGTGGGCGAGACCAAGCCCGGTACGCGTACGAGCTTGACGATTTGGCGCAAGGGCCAGTTGCGTGAGCTGCAGGTGACGGTCGGCGAAATGCAACCGGACAAACAGGTCAAGGCGCCGGGCAAGAAGGCGCCTGCGCCCAGCCCACGGCCGTCCAATGCATTGGGTATTGCGGTGAGCAACCTGACCTCCGACCAGTTGCAGTCGCAAAAGCTGCAAAACGGGGTGCAGGTCGACATGGTGGAAGGGCCGGCTCAGCGCGCCGGATTGCAGAAGGGCGACGTGATATTGCGTCTGGGCGATACGGATATCGTCAGCGCAGCGCAGTTCGACGCGATGGTGCGCAAGCTCGATCCGCAAAAATCGGTGGCGCTGCTGGTGCGTCGTGGTGATACCACGCAATTCGTGCCGCTGCGCCCGCGCGCTCAAGCAGACAAGTAAATCAGCGGCACGTCATGGTTGGGTTGCGGATGGGTTGCCCGCGGCATTCTCAGCAGCGGCGGGCGCGCACCCTAAAGGCGCCCCGACAGGGGCGTTTTCCGCTAAAATACGGGCTTGCTGCTTCCACCGAAAGGCGTGCTTCGCGATAACGAGCGCGCCTTTTTTGCATTATTAGGTTGTATGGATCATATTCGTAACTTTTCGATTATTGCGCACATCGACCACGGTAAATCGACGCTGGCCGACCGGATTATTCAATTATGCGGGGGCTTGTCCGATCGCGAAATGGAATCGCAGGTGCTCGATTCGATGGATATCGAGCGCGAGCGCGGCATCACGATCAAGGCCCAGACTGCGGCACTGAGCTACCGTGCCCGGGACGGCCAGGTCTATAACCTGAACCTGATCGATACGCCGGGTCACGTCGACTTTTCCTACGAGGTGAGTCGCTCGTTGTCCGCTTGCGAGGGCGCTTTGCTGGTGGTGGATGCGAGCCAGGGCGTCGAAGCGCAGACGGTCGCCAACTGCTACACAGCCATCGAGCTCGGCGTGGAGGTGGTGCCGGTCTTGAACAAGATCGATTTGCCTGCCGCCGATCCGGAAAATGCGATTGAAGAGATCGAGGAAGTGATCGGCATCGACGCGACGGACGCGGTCCGTTGCTCGGCCAAGACCGGCCTCGGCGTCCAGGACGTGCTCGAGTCGCTGATCGCCAAGGTGCCGCCGCCCAAGGGCGATGCGAGCGCGCCGCTGCAGGCGCTGATCATCGATTCATGGTTCGATAACTATGTGGGCGTCGTGATGCTGGTGCGCATCGTCAACGGCACCCTCAAGCCGAAAGAGCGCATCGAATTGATGGCGACGGGTGCGCAATTTCCGGTCGAGCACATCGGTGTGTTCACGCCGAAATCGCAGGATCGCGATTCGTTGTCGGCCGGGCAGGTCGGTTTCATCATTGCCGGCATCAAGGAACTGGGGGCGGCCAAGGTTGGCGATACCGTGACCCATATGGGCCGCAAGGCCGCGACTGCATTGCCCGGCTTCAAGGAAGTCAAGCCGCAGGTGTTCGCCGGGCTCTACCCGATCGAAGCCAACCAGTACGACGCGTTGCGCGAGTCGCTTGAAAAACTGAAGCTCAACGACGCATCGTTGCAATATGAGCCCGAAGTTTCGCAAGCGTTGGGGTTCGGATTCCGCTGCGGTTTTCTCGGTTTGCTGCACATGGAAATCGTGCAGGAGCGCCTCGAGCGTGAGTTCGACATGGATCTCATCACGACCGCACCGACGGTGGTGTACGAGGTGCTGATGGCGGACGGCACGGTGATCAACGTCGAAAACCCGTCCAAGATGCCCGATCCGTCCAAGATCGCGGAAATTCGCGAGCCTATCGTCACGGTCAACCTGTATATGCCGCAGGAGTATGTCGGATCGGTGATCACGCTGTGTACCCAGAAGCGCGGCAGTCAGATCAACATGTCGTACCACGGCCGGCAGGTACAACTGACTTACGAAATTCCGATGGCCGAGATCGTCCTGGACTTTTTCGATCGCTTGAAATCGGTCTCGCGCGGCTACGCGTCGATGGATTACGATTTCAAGGAATATCGTGCCGCCGATGTGGTGAAGGTGGACATGCTGATCAACGCCGAGAAGGTCGATGCCTTGTCGGTCATCGTGCACCGTTCGCAAAGTACGCATCGAGGCCGTGAAGTGGCGTCCAAGATGCGCGAACTCATTCCGCGCCAGATGTTCGACGTGGCGATCCAGGCTGCGATCGGCGCGCATATCATTTCGCGCGAGAATATCAAGGCGCTGCGCAAGAACGTGCTGGCGAAATGCTATGGCGGCGATATTTCCCGTAAGAAGAAATTGCTCGAAAAGCAGAAAGCCGGCAAGAAGCGCATGAAGCAGGTTGGCAGCGTTGAAATTCCGCAGGAGGCGTTCCTCGCCATCCTGCAGGTCGAAGACAAATAAGCTGGCCGCCGCGTTCGAGAATCGGGTTGCTCATGCTCATGTTCGTGCTTAAGCTACCGACTCCCTCGAATGCGACCGGACTATGAGACCGATTAACTGACTGACGGATAGCCCATGAATTTCGCATTGATCCTGTTTGCTCTAGTGGTTATTACCGGCATCGCCTGGGTGAGCGACAAGGCGCTGTTTCTGCCGCGTCGCCGTACCGCGGCGGCCGCCGCAGTGGCCGAATTCAATCGGCAGCAAGAACGTATCGGCGAACGGTTTGCCGACGAGAATGGCGACTCCACGCGAGCACGCCTGCGTGACAATCAATTGCGCCAGCCATGGTGGCTGGAATATACGGCGGGATTCTTCCCGGTGATTTTGCTGGTGTTTGTGCTGCGTTCGTTTGTCGTCGAACCGTTCAAGATTCCGTCGGGTTCGATGATTCCGACGCTGCTGGTCGGCGACTTCATCCTGGTCAACAAATTCGATTACGGCATTCGTTCGCCGATCAGCGATCAGAAATTATTTGGCGGCGGCAGTCCGAAACGCGGCGACGTCGTGGTATTCCGCTATCCGGAAGACGAGTCGGTCGACTACATCAAGCGCGTCATCGGCGTGCCCGGCGACGTGGTGGTTTACAAGGACAAACATCTGACCATCAACGGCGTCGATGTGCCGGAAACGCCGTTGCCCGATTTTCTCGACGAAGATCGGATGGGTTATGCCAAGCAATATGAAGAGACGATCGACGGCCGCAAGAACGCGATTCTCAATATTCCATCGCAGCCGCCTTTCGTCGTAGGGGTGCATGATTTTCCGCACAAGGAAAATTGCTCGTACGACAGCGCGGGCGTCACATGCAAAGTACCGCCGGGCAATTACTTCATGATGGGCGACAATCGCGATAACAGCGAAGATAGTCGTTACTGGGGTTTTGTTCCGGATAAAAACCTGGTCGGTCGAGCCTTTTTCATCTGGATGAATTTCAGTGATTTGAAGCGGATCGGCGGTTTTCACTAAGCAAGGTCGTGAGTCGAATGCAAAGCGTGAATCGTGAGCCGACTCTACGCCCGACCTTATGCTCCACCTTAAGCCCGCTTTTAGCTCGACTGTTAGGCCCACATCGTAAGAAATCGTAGGCCAGAGGAGTCGGGATCAGTATCTTCATGACGGGCATGCCCCTGCGGCATGCCCGTCGTATTTTTTGCAGGGCAGATGCAGGCGTACGATAGGCGCATTCGACGATCGCGCTGTTTGGCCGCCTACCTCCGCCGTGTATCCATAGGCCTGCGCAGGTCGCGTTATACTTGCACCCATGTCCCTATCCCAGTTGGAAAGCCGGCTGCATTACCAATTTCGCAATGCGGAATTGCTGCGGCAGGCGATGACCCATCGAAGTCATAGCGCCACGCATAACGAACGGCTCGAGTTTCTTGGCGATTCCGTCCTAAATTGCGTGGTGGCCGCCTTGTTGTTCAAGCGTTTTGCGGATCTGGATGAAGGCGACCTGTCGCGAGTACGTGCCAATCTGGTTAAGCAACAATCGCTGTATGAAATCGCCCAGGCCCTGTCGATCGCCGATTTCCTGCGATTGGGGGAGGGGGAGCTGAAAAGTGGCGGTTTTCGCCGTCCATCTATCCTTGCGGACACCTTGGAGGCGATTTTCGGCGCGGTGCATGTCGATGGCGGTTTTGAGCTCGCGGCACAGGTAATCGAGCGCCTCTACATTCCGATACTCGACCACATCGATCCACGCACACTAGGCAAGGACGCTAAAACCTTATTGCAGGAATATCTGCAGGGGCACAAACTGGCATTGCCGCAGTATGCCGTTGTCGCCACGCTTGGTGCGGCGCACAATCAACAATTCGAAGTCGAATGTACGGTGCCCAAGCTGGAGATCAAGGTCTCGGGCACGGGTGCCAGCCGCCGGGCGGCCGAGCAGGCGGCGGCCAAAAAAGCACTCGACGAGGTGGTGGCGGTGGCTCCGGCACTGTTAGGCAAACCGAAGCGCTCGAAAAATGCACGCGGCGCCAAGACGCCCGCTGAAACAGCGGCGCAAGGCGCGCTCGATTTACGTACCACCGAACGCAAGCGCGAGGCCAAAGCCAGCGCGTCGGCGGGCGGCCCTCAAGCCGCGCCAGCGACCCATACCACCGTCACGGCAGCATTAGGCGCGGCTTCGAAAGAAGCCCTGGCGAGCGCAACCGCTCCTGCGACCGAAGGCGACAACCGTTGAGCACATCCGTGCCCGGCCCTATTTTTTTACTGAATTCGATGAACGCACCTTCTGAATCCGATTTCCACTGCGGCATGATCGCAATCGTAGGACGCCCCAACGTCGGCAAATCGACGTTGATGAACGCACTGGTCGGCCAGAAGGTCAGCATTACCTCGCGCAAAGCGCAGACCACGCGGCACCGCATCACCGGCATCCGTACGATCGAGCAGGCCCAGTACATTTTTGTCGATACGCCGGGTTTTCAAACGCGCCACGGCAGTGCCCTGAATCGTTCGCTGAACCGGGCCGTCACGTCCACGCTCGGTTCTGTCGATGTCGTGCTGTTTGTCGTCGAAGCGGGCCGTTTCGGACCCGATGATCAGCAAGTGCTCGATCTGATTCCAAAAGCCGCACCGTTGCTGATGGTGGCCAATAAAGTCGACCGCATTTCCGATAAGGAAACTTTGTTTCCCTTTCTGCAGGAAATGGGCGCATTGCGCGATTTCCGCGAAATTGTGCCGATGTCCGCCAAAACGCCCGCCGACATCGACCATTTGCTCGCGACCTTGTTGCCCTACTTACCTGCAGGCGAGCCGATATATGGCGAGGACGACCTCACCGATCGCAGCGAGCGCTTTCTTGCCGCGGAAATCCTGCGCGAAAAGGTGTTTCGTTGGACTGGCGACGAGTTGCCCTATACCAGTACCGTGGTGATCGAGAAATTCGAACAAGAAGGCCGCTTACGCCGCATATTTGCGTCCATCCTCGTCGATCGCGATACGCATAAGGCGATGATCATTGGCCAAAAAGGCGCCAAACTCAAGCAGATCAATACCGACGCACGTCTGGACATGGAAAAGATGTTCGATGGACCGGTGTATCTGGAAGTCTTCATCAAGGTGAAGAGCGGTTGGGCAGACAACGAAGCCGGCCTGAGAGCCTATGGGTACGAGTGAGGCCTACGCATCTGAACCGCTGAGCCTGACCACAGACGAATTGTTGTCGGAGCTTCAGCCTGAAGCGGTATTGGCGCAGCCGGCCGCAGCCCACGACCCGGCAGCCCACGACGCGGATACTGCGCCCAAGCGTACTCGCGCTCGTGCATCCGCTCGTGCATCCACAGGCACACGGGAGCCGCAGGAAGGCGCCTCGTACGCCACAACGCGCCAGGCACACCGGATCGGCGAACAGCCAGGCTTTGTGCTGCATAGCTATGCGCACCGCGAAACCAGCCTCATCATCGACGTGTTCAGCCGCGATCATGGGCGCATTGCTTTGGTGGCCAAGGGCGCCAAGCGTCCGCATTCGGCGCTACGCGGCGCCTTGCAAACGTTCCAGCCGCTCGCGCTGTCGTGGTCGGGAAAATCCGAAGTCCGCACGTTGACCAAAGCCGAATGGGTCGGGGGCATGCTGCCGCTCACAGGCGACGCGCTCCTGTGCGGTTTTTACGTCAATGAGTTGCTGGTCAAATTCTGTGCTCGCGAGGATGCGCACGAACGCCTGTTCGATCACTACGTGCTCACACTCAGCCGGCTTGCGCATGACGAACCGCCGGTGCAGGTACTACGTTCGTTCGAACGCGTCCTTTTGCGCGAAACCGGGTACGCCGTTGCCTTCGATCGTACTGCCCGTGACCACGAGCCGGTGCTGGCCGAGCGCGTCTACGTGTTCGAACCCGACCGCGGCGTGCGCGAAGCGGGACCGCAGACCCCCGCCGAACTGCCGAAGGTGGCGGGCCAGACGCTGCTCGACATGGAAAGCGACGATTACTCGCGCGCTCAAACCGTGACGCAAAGCAAAACGCTGATGCGCTTTCTACTCAATTTTTATCTGGGTGGCGTGCCTTTGAATACGCGCCAGATCTTGATCGATCTACAAAATCTATAAACTGGCTCAACTTGTGGCTCAACTTGTGGCTCAACTCGCAGATCAACCCGTTGTCGCCGTCATTCGGCCTTTACTGATTCTGGAAATTCGATGAATCCATACGCTACGCCGCCCGCACTAATCGATCTGGGCGTCAATATCGATCACGTTGCGACCTTGCGCAATGCGCGCGGCACCGCCTACCCGGATCCGCTGCGCGCAGCTTTACTCGCCGAGCAGGCCGGTGCGGATGTCATTACGCTGCATCTGCGCGAAGATCGGCGACATATTCGCGATGCCGATCTGTGGGCGATCCGCCCGCAGCTGCTCACGCGCATGAATCTGGAGTGCGCGGTGACCCAGGAGATGCTCGACATCGCGTGTCAGGTGCGTCCCCAGGACGTGTGTCTGGTTCCGGAAAAACGTCAGGAGCTGACCACCGAGGGCGGGCTCGATGTCGCGGGCCATTTTGAGCAAGTGCGCGCGGCAGTCGCTCAACTGAGCGCCGCTGGTTCGCGGATTTCGCTGTTTATCGATCCCGAAACCGAACAGATTCGTGCCGCGCATGAGAGTGGGGCAACCGTCATCGAATTGCATACCGGGCGTTACGCCGAGGCGCACGAGCCGGCGCAGCAGCAGCGCGAGATTGAGCGCTTGATGCCGTGCATCGCATTGGGCCTTTCGCTCGGGCTCAGGGTCAATGCCGGACATGGCTTGCATTACACCAATGTGCAGCCGATCGCGGCGCTGGACGGTATCTCGGAACTGAACATCGGGCATGCCATCGTCGCCCATGCGGTATTCGCCGGTTGGGAAAACGCAGTGCGCGAGATGAAAGCCATCATGGTGGCGGCGCGTCTCGGTACCCGCCTTGGTACCGGGTTTGATGCCGGGTTTGATCCCAATCTTGCAGCGCGGAGCTGAGCATGCCGGACATCTACGGCGTGGGGACCGATATCATCCAGATCGACCGGATCTCGGGCGTCATGGAGCGCACGCAGGGCCGGTTTGCGGCGCGTGTGCTGGGCCCTCAGGAGCTCGAAAAATATCATGGGCGAGCACAGCGCTCGGCGGCGCGTGGGCTGGCATTTCTGGCGACGCGCTTCGCCGCCAAGGAGGCTTTTTCCAAGGCGATCGGGCTGGGCATGCGCTGGCCAATGACGTGGCGCGCCATGCAGACCCTCAATGCACCGAGCGGCGCGCCGCTGGTTGTGGTGAGCGGGGAGCTTGAAACCTGGATGGCAGAACGCGGCCTGAGCGCAAAAATCAGCATCACGGACGAGCGCGATTATGCGGTCGCTTTCGTGATTGCACAAACGGACTGATCTGAGCTACCCCGCGGCGTGTACTGCGACGCCGGATGTCGCAATCATCACGCACCGAGCACCATGCAAACGCGCGGTGGGCGTTGCCCAAGAGCCAAAAGCGAGGCCAAAGACAAGGCTTCGTCTACTTATCAAAAGGAATCATTCTGTGGACGTTTTAAAACCTACCCCTGGCCCCGTCATGCTGGATGTTGTCGGCTTGTCCCTGAACGAAGACGATATGCGCCGTATCGCGCATCCGCTGACCGGGGGCGTGATCCTGTTCGCGCGCAACTACGAAAACCGCGTCCAGTTGGCAGCGCTGACCGAAGAGATCCGCGCGTTGCGCGACGATATCCTGATCGCGGTCGACCACGAAGGCGGACGAGTACAACGCTTTCGCGGCGATGGTTTCACAACATTGCCGCCGATGCGCAAGCTAGGCGAGCTATGGGACGAGGACGTTCTGCTCTCGACCCGCGTGGCCACCTCGATTGGCTACGTGATTGGATGTGAGCTTCGTGCCGCAGGCGTCGATTTGAGTTTTACGCCGGTGCTCGATCTCGATTACGGCGTTTCGAAAGTAATCGGCGACCGATCCTTGCATAGCGATCCCCGCGTGGTGACCTTGTTGGCAAAAAGCCTGAACCATGGTTTGGCGCTCGCTGGCATGGCCAACTGCGGCAAACATTTCCCGGGGCATGGGTTTGTCGAAGCCGATTCGCACCTCGCGATGCCGGTTGATCCACGTCCGCTGGCCGAAATCCTGGGTGCCGATGCACAGCCCTACTCGTGGTTGGGCTTGTCGCTGTCGGCCATCATGCCCGCGCATGTGGTTTATCCGCAGGTCGACGACAAACCGGCCGGTTTCTCGCGGATCTGGCTGCAAAATATTCTGCGTGACCAGCTTGGGTTCAACGGTTTGATTTTCAGCGATGATCTATCGATGGAAGGCGCTCGCACGGCTGGCGGAGTAGTGCAATCGGCCGAGGCCGCATTGCATGCCGGTTGCGACATGGTGCTGGTGTGCAACCAGCCGGCTAGCGCCGACGAGCTGCTGGCCGGGCTGAAGCCGCCGGTGGCGCGCGGCGGTGGACAGCGGCGCATCAAGCAAATGAAGGCACGCGGACGCTCGCCTCGCTGGAGCAAACTGCCGCGTCAGCCGGAGTATCTGAGTGCGCTCACACAGATCCGGCAAGTGCTGGGGTAACGCCGTTTTGGCGTGCATGCGCGGCCGGTATGGGTGGACCGTTGGCGGCGAGCCTCAACGGGGATACTGCGGGGAATACTGGGCGATACTGACTAAGGTTTTATCGCCGCGCGGATAGCCGAAAAAAATGCCCCTCGAAAGGGGCATTTTTGCATTCAAGCTGATTCGCTTAAGCGCGGCTTTTGTATTCGCCGGTACGCGTATCGATTTCGATCTTGTCGCCAATGCCGCAGAACAGCGGCACTTGCACTTCGAGGCCAGTTGCCATCTTGGCCGTCTTCAGCACCTTGCCCGACGAGGTATCGCCCTTGACAGCCGGTTCCGTGTAGATGATTTCACGCACAACCGTGGTCGGCAATTCGACCGAGATCGCTTTGTCATTGTAGAACACGACATCGCAGGGCATGCCGTCTTCGAGGTAGCTCAGTGCATCGCCCAGGTTTTCCTGGTCGACGTCGTATTGGTTGTAGTCCGCGTCCATGAACACGTACATCGGGTCGGCGAAATACGAGTAAGTCACTTCGCGACGCTCAAGTTGGACCACGTCGAATTTTTCGTCGGCCTTGTAAACCGATTCCATCGGCGCGGCAGTCAACAAATTCTTGAACTTCATTTTGACCACAGCGGAGTTGCGGCCCGATTTATTGTATTCGGCTTTCTGCACGACCATCGGATCGCTACCGATCATTACAACGTTGCCAGTGCGGAGTTCCTGTGCGCTCTTCATAAAAAAACGGTCCTATATGTTCGGTTCAGATCAGTTAGTCGTGTGTTGCATTCGCCAGTTCGGCGAGGTGTCGCGGCTACCGCTGCGTACAAACTGGCTCGGCAGTTAAGCCCAAGCAACCCGGCAGCAGGTAAGCTTTTGAATAACCGCCTATTTTAACTGATTTTCGGTATATTCCGCCAGATTCCCGGCAAGGTCGCCCAGCGCTGCCAGTTCCGCAGGCCATTGCGTCGCGTGCGCGTTCAGGGCGGCGCGGTGTCGCCAGAATTCGGGCCAATCCAGGCGGCTTGCGTCGCCAGCGTTCCAGGCGTGCCAAAACGCGCTTAATGCTAGGCGGGCGTCGGCAGGCAATGCGGCCCCGTAACAATCGAGCGCGGCGTCGAGCTTGGGCAGGTGGGCCGCATCCGCTTGTGGGTAAATATGCCAGACGAAGGGACGTTGCGCCCACTGAGCGCGCACGAACGAATCTTCGCCGCGCACGAAATTCAGATCGCAGGCCCACAACAATTTATCGTAAGCACTCTGCTCGGTGAAAGGAATCGCATGTACGGTCAGCGCGCCGGCCTCGTGCGATTGCCCGACGCCGGATATATCGTGACCGGCATTGCTATCGGCACCTTGGCCGGTATTCCGACCCGCACCTCGACCCGCATCCCGCTCGAAAAAGCGCGCGACGTCGGCCGAAATGCGACCTTGCGGCACCAGGCACACCAGTGCGTCGGGCCCATCGCGCCACGCGGCCAGCAGAGCGGGTAGGGCGGGGTTTTCGTAGCCGAACAGCGACACTACCGTCGCGTGCACAGGCGGTGCGGGCACCCCGAGCGATTGCCATAGCCTGGCGAGGTCCGGGGCGGATTGCAACAGGTGCTGGCGTGCCTCGGCCAAGCCGCGTTCGCGTAACACGCCGCCGCTGCCGCGCCGCAAGCCGGGGAAGAAAAAGGTCTTGCGTAATGGGTATCGTGGATGCTGCGACAGTTGCAAATGAAACGCCGCGACCCAATCCTCGGCGCTCAGGTATTCGAGGTTGATCCAGACAGGTGGCTGGCCGTCTTTGGCACGTGCGGCCATCTTCAGTAAATACGCTTGCGGCAGTTCGCAGCCGAATGCTTCGATGGCGACCTGCGCGCAGTCGTCGTCAAACCGGGCCGTGGGATCTTCGCGCGACCAATGCCGTATATCCACGGCGCCGACCTGTTGGCGCTGCAGATCGACGTCGATCTGCGGGCACAGCCGCGCGAACGCCTGCAGATCGTCGACCCACAGCCGCACTTGCCAGCCGTGCTCGTGCGCGAGTTGACGCGCCAAGCGCCAGCACACCCCGATATCGCCGAAATTATCGATGACCGTGCAGAAAATATCGCAGCGCAAGGAAGCGTCACCAGGGGAGGAGCAAGGGTGCTGTCTGAGCATAAACGCAGCTGGGGCAATTAGGCAGGTGAAGGGGCCGCTTAGGTAAATATCTTAGGTACGTTTGGGCGGCAAGTATGGACGGCACATATGGGCGAGGCCTGCCGATTGATCTACACTAAGGGGTAAATCGATTTCAGCCATTATTTTAAAGCATCCCCTAAGCGGGACTGCAGCCGCGGTTTAAACACGGCGCTGCGTTTCAGAGACCGTTGCACTGCATGTCAGCTACCGAAGAGTTCAAGCCCAAGTCTCACTTGGCCAAACTGCCGCATTTGCCTGGCGTGTATCGTTACTACGATGCGTTGGGCAACGTGCTGTATGTCGGCAAGGCACGCGATTTGAAAAAACGCGTTTCCAGCTATTTCACCAAGACCCAATTGTCGCCGCGCATTGCGATGATGGTGTCGCGCATCGCGCGTCTGGAAACCACGGTGACGCGCTCCGAAGCCGAGGCGCTGCTACTCGAAAACAACTTGATCAAGACGCTGGCGCCGCGATACAACATCTTGTTTCGCGACGACAAATCGTATCCGTACCTGAAGCTTACAGGTCATACCTATACGCGTATGGCGTATTACCGCGGCTCGGTGGATCGCAAGCATCAGTATTTTGGGCCGTTCCCCAGCGCCTGGGCTGTGAAAGAAAGTATCCAGATCCTGCAGCGGGTATTCCAGTTGCGCACCTGCGAGGACTCGGTTTTCACCAACCGCACGCGGCCCTGCCTGTTGCATCAGATTCAGCGATGTTCCGCGCCCTGCGTGGGTGCAATCAGCGTTGACGATTACCATCGCGATGCACAGAACGCCGCGCGTTTTTTGAACGGCCAGCAGCAGGAAGTCATGAAAGAGCTTGAGGTGAAGATGCATGGCTATGCGTCTGAGCTGAAGTTCGAGCAGGCGGCGGCGGTGCGTAATCAGATGAGCGCGCTGTCGGCCGTGTTGCACCAGCAGGCGGTCGAAACGGGGGGCGAGAACGACGCCGATATTCTTGCAGTGGTGGCGCACGGAGGCCGAATCTGCGTGAATCTGGCGATGGTGCGCGGCGGCCGGCATCTGGGCGATCGAGCTTATTTCCCGGCGCATCTGGACCAGGCGCTGACCGGCGAGAACCTGCCCGATGCGCCACCCGGCGAGGTAGAGCCGCAGGGCGCGCAGGCCGGCGATGCGGTGCCGGGTGTGGTGGCGGATGCGATACCTGAAGCGACGGCGAGTTTGACCGCAAATGGCGCAACGACGACAGCGGGCGTGGATGAGGTGGCAGAGGAGTCCATCCATGAGCTTGTCGATACGCACGCCCATGCACTCGAAATCGAGGTGCTCGAGGCTTTTATCGGCCAACATTATCTTGACCACCGGGTGCCGCCGGTATTGATCGTCAATCACGCGCTCGCGAATCGTGCGCTCGCGGCCCTGCTCGCCGAGCGCAGCGGCCAGCGGGTCAGCATCGTCAGGCAGCCACAAGGGCAGAGACGGGCCTGGTTGACGATGGCCGAAAACAATGCGCAGCTCGCGCTCGCCCAGCTCTTGTCGGAGCAGGGCTCGCAGCGTGCACGTACCCGTGCGCTGGCCGAAACCCTCGGGATGGAGCTCGACGACCTGGCTGTTCTGCGCGTGGAATGTTTCGACATCAGCCACACGATGGGCGAGGCGACGCAGGCGTCTTGCGTGGTGTTCCATCATCACAAGATGCAGTCGGGTGAGTACCGTCGATACAACATCACTGGCATTACACCGGGTGACGACTACGCGGCGATGCGGCAGGTGCTCACTCGCCGCTACGAGAAGATGGTGGCGCAGGTGGCGGCCGTTGCGGCCACGCAAAGCGCAGCCGACACGGCAAATCAGGCGGCTTACGAACGTGCTCATCAGGAGGCGGACATGTCGGCGGACAAGGCGGGTGACGCCACCGAAGCCACCGATGTCATCGATGCAAGCGATGCAAGCGATGTTGCCGCCAACGAGGTTTCGCCGCCGGCCGATCGCGGCGAGAGCGACGACACGTCCCCAGTCGGGGTCGTCCTGCCTAACATCGTGCTGATCGACGGTGGCAAAGGGCAGGTCGAAATTGCCCGCCAAGTGTTCGCCGAGCTGGGGCTCGACATTGGCTTGCTGGTCGGTGTCGCGAAGGGTGAAGGTCGCAAGGTCGGGCTGGAAACGCTGGTATTCGCCGACGGACGGCCGGCGCTGGAACTGGGCAAAGACAGTGCCGCGCTGATGCTGATCGCGCAGATTCGCGACGAAGCGCACCGCTTCGCCATTACCGGTATGCGCGCAAAGCGGGCCAAGACGCGTCAGACCTCGCGGCTCGAAGAGCTGGAGGGCATCGGCGCAAAACGCCGTCAGCGTCTATTGGCGCGCTTTGGCGGTTTGCGCGGCGTCATGTCCGCGAGCGTGGAGGATCTCGCCAGTGTCGAGGGCATCTCGCCCGCGCTGGCCGAGCAAATTCACCGGCAGTTGCATTGATCACCGTGTTCGCCCACGCATTGGCCCCCTCATTGGGTCCTTAAGATACACAAGCGGCAACAGGGTCAACGGGCCGAAATGACCGCCGATAGGCGGTTTTAGCTGACCCCGGAGCGCTCTATGCACAGTAGACGAGCTCTCTGGCCCGCATTTGCCGTTTATTCGCCTTGTCCGCGCCTGCTTGTGGCGGCACAATGACAGCCTCACTCTCCACGTTACGTTTGCCCCATGCCGTTCAACTTGCCGATTTTTCTGACGTGGTTGCGTATCGTGCTGATACCGCTGGTGGTGGGCGTCCTCTTTTTCCCGGATAGCTCGCTGGCCGAACACGATCGTAACCTGGCTGCTGCCACTATCTTCGTGTTGGCAGCGCTGACCGACTGGTTCGACGGTTATCTTGCCCGGAAACTCAATCAAACTTCCGCGTTTGGCGCGTTTCTCGATCCGGTTGCCGACAAGTTGATGGTCACCGCGGCGTTGCTGGTGCTGGTGCAGTTTTCACGGCTGAACGCAGCGATTGCCCTTGTGATCGTGGGCCGCGAGATCGCGATCTCCGCGTTGCGCGAGTGGATGGCGCAACTGGGCGCCTCGAAAAGCGTGGCGGTGAATTCGCTGGGCAAGCTCAAGACGGCAGCGCAGATGACGGCGATACCGCTGCTGCTCTACTACGGTCCTGTGCACCTGGATTTCCTGGTGCCCGGCTGGTCGATCGACCTGAAGGTGTGGGGCACCTGGCTAATCGTGTTGGCGGCGATCCTGACCATCTGGTCGATGCTTTATTACATGAAGCTTGCGTGGCCGATGATCCGAGAGAAAACCGATCTGGTCGAAGAGCGCAAGAAGCTACGCACGTGATGTGTCGCGTATCTTCGTTGCATCACGCTTGACACATGTGGCTGCGTTATTCATAATCTCGTTCTCGCGTTTGTTGTAGCGCAGGCAAGACAAACGCGGTTGGTTTCAAAGGGCAGTACGGCAATTTGCATGTGGGTGGCACGCATGCAGAATGAAGGTGACACAGGGCGGGAGTAGCTCAGCTGGTAGAGCGCAACCTTGCCAAGGTTGAGGTCGCGAGTTCGAGCCTCGTCTCCCGCTCCATCGGGTCACAGTAGTGGGTCATAGTAGAAGTAGCAGGCAAGTTGGCGTAGCAAACAGTAGTCGTCGGCGCATGCAGGCCGTCAATGCGGGAGTAGCTCAGTTGGTAGAGCGCAACCTTGCCAAGGTTGAGGTCGCGAGTTCGAGCCTCGTCTCCCGCTCCAGATTCCGGGGAAGCATCGCTTCCCCTTTTAGTTGGTCATACGCCTGAGGCGTCATCCAGCAGTTCAGATTGCGGCGCGATAGCAAAGCGGTTATGCACCGGATTGCAAATCCGTGTAGGTCGGTTCGACTCCGGCTCGCGCCTCCAAGATAAAGCCACCCTCGCGGGTGGTTTTTTTCGTTTCAGCACGAGTCAATACCATGATCGAATGGCACTGGAAATTTTTCGCAGCACTGAGCGTCGACGAGCTGTATGAAATGCTCGCGGCTCGTAGTGCGGTGTTCGTGATGGAGCAGCAATGCCTCTATACCGATCTCGATGGCCTCGATCGTCAGGCATGGCACTTGTACGGGGTCGATGCGGATCTCGCACATACGCCACTGGCTGCCTGTGCCCGGATCCTTGTGCCGCATGCCCAGGATCCTAGCGTGCAGATCGGGCGCGTACTGACCACACAGGCTTATCGCGGACGCGGCTTAGGCAATGCCTTGCTTGAGCAGGCGCTTGCCAGGATTGCGCTGCAATGGCCCGAGGCGCCGATCCGTCTACACGCTCAGGCGCGTCTGCAGCGCTTTTACGCGGCCTATGGCTTCAACGCCGATTCGGAAGTTCATATCGAGGACGGTATCGAACATCTCTGGATGCAGCGCCGCTGAATCGCGCGAGCGGGTTTCAATCGCGGGTGTCACTCGGGTTCTAATCGGGCTTTATTGGGAGGTCGGTAATATGGCGTAACAGAAAAATATATCGCATTGTGATATATTTTTTGTTCTCGATCAACGCTAGCTTGGTTTCCGAGGTCTCAGCCATGTCCAAACATCTCACGCCCAAGCCGGTAGTCGATGATACCGCCAAGCCAAAAATAACCAAACACGACTTCGAAGTTCTGTCGCAATTTCGTTATCAGTTGCGCCGTTTTCTGCGCTTTAGCGAAGAGGCCGCCCACGACGAGGGCATCACGCCGCAGCAATACCTGATCTTGCTGCATATCAAAGGATTTCCGGGGCGGGACTGGGCACACATCGGCGAATTGGCCGAGCGCCTGCAGCTTCAGCCGCATGGCGTGGTGGCGCTGGTCTCGCGCTGCGAGGCGTTGGGATTGGTGAAGCGTAAGCCCAGTGAACATGATCGGCGCCAGGTCGAGGTGCATCTCGAGGAGCGCGGCATACGTTGCCTGACCAAGTTGGCGGCCCTGCACCGCGCCGAGTTGAAATCATTGAGCAGCGCGTTTAAAGTGCGTGACCTCGAATTCCACGACGTACAGTAGTAGGCGTCAAAATTAACTGGGCTGGTTCGTCAGTATCCGTAGGTCGTGCACCAGGGCGTCGACCGAGTCGCTTTCGGTCGCCATCAGTTGCGCATGTCCTGCGCCATCGAATACGTAAATTGCCGAGCTATGCGTGACGTCGTAGCTGCCGTCCGCGCGCGGCGTTTCCAGCTCATAAGCGACGCGGTACTCGCGCGCAAGCTCTTCGATTGAGCGACTCGGGCCCGTCAGCCCAACCGCATGCTCCGCATCGAACGCCTTGACGTAGGCGTGCAGCGCCGGCGGTGTATCGCGGCGCGGATCGACCGTGATAAACACAATGCGCACCCGCCGCCCCTGGGGACCGAGCTGCTGAACCGCCTGGGTCAGGCGCGCCATTGTTTCCGGGCAGACGTCGGGGCAAAACGTATAGCCGAAGTACATCAGCACCACGTCGCCTTTGAACGCGGCTTGCGTGATCGGCCGATTCTCGTCGGAAATCAGGTTGAAAGTCAGGTCGGGTAAATGGCCGCTCACATTGGTGAGCTTCCAGTCCGGCGGCGCTTTCGAGCAGGCGCCCAGACTTGCGGCGAGTAGGCCAAGTGCCAGCCAGCCGGCGGCGCGGCGCAGTGCATGCTTAAGGTGAGGGGACAGTGCGGGCATCGTGCTTGATAGTTGAGCGGGGCGGCACACGTTACGATGAGCCGCAAAGCGAGGAGTGGATAGGCCGGGTAGGCTGAAGCCTGCGCAAAATATAGCGCATGTACTCGGTCAACGCGAGGTAAGCAGACAAAGAAGCGCTGCGGCTTGCCGTCGCACCTGTGGCGCGACTCGCCCCATTTGCCTCGTGGGCTTGTCGCAAAAAAGCGCGAAAGCGCGGTAAGATGCAGGCCGTGGATGCGTTGCGCCGTAAAGCGCCATGACGCATCGGGTGGCCTGCGCGCCGCCCGGTTGCACATGCGACTGCACACACTTTTTATGATGCGCTTCACCCGCGCCGATTCCCGACCCGGAGCACGACCGATATGCCGACTCACGAGTCTGGTTCAGATTACCTAGTCAGTGCCACTCATGCCGCACTGGTGGTGCAGCACGCTGCATTTTTTCTGGATTTCGACGGCACGCTGGTTGAGTTGGCGGCCACTCCCGATGCCGTCGTTGTCCCCGATTCGCTCAAGCATTTGCTGGCGGCCCTGGCCGATTTATCTGGCGGTGCGGTAGCCATAGTCTCGGGGCGTTCGATCGAGAACATCGACGCGATGCTGTCGCCCCTGGTGTTGCCGGTAGCCGGCTTGCACGGCGCAGAATGGCGCGATGCACAAGGCGAGGTGGTGCGCGAGTTCACGGCCGACCCGCGTCTCGCCGAGATGGCGGAAACGCTGTCCGAGGTGGTCGCCGCCAACCCCGGCTTGTTGCTTGAAACCAAGGCGGCTTCGCTCGCGCTGCATTACCGCAATGTACCGGACAAGGAAGCCGTGGCGCGAGCCGCCATCGAACAATTGATCGTCGAATATGGCGACGCGTTCGCGTTACAAGCCGGCAAAATGGTTTTCGAGATCAAGCCGGCAGGCGTCAACAAGGGGCGTGCGATCACGGGCTTGCTCGGCAAGCCGCCATTCATGGGCCGCACACCCTGCTTTGCCGGAGACGACGTCACCGACGAAGCGGGTTTTGCCGCCGTCAATGCGCTGGGCGGGTTGTCGATCAAAGTGGGCGAGGGGGCTACGTGCGCCATGACGCGGGTCGATTCGGTCACACGCTTGTATAAGTGGCTCGAGCAGATCGTGCTGGCTTACTTGGCACAGCCGCAAACCTCGGTGCAAACATCGCCGCAAGCCCCGTTGCAACCCTGATGCCAGACCCGCACTTCGCTAAAAGAGTCGATCGATGAGCCGCTTGATTATCGTGTCCAACCGGGTTGCGCCGATTTCCGAAGGCGGTCCTGCCGCCGGAGGACTCGCGGTTGGCGTCTATGATGCGCTCAAGGAGACTGGCGGTATGTGGTTCGGCTGGTCGGGCGAAATTCTCGCGCATGACCAGGCGCAAATCAAACTCGACGAGCGCGGCCCGGTCACGTTCGCAACCATCGGCCTATCGCGGCGCGACTATGATCAGTACTACCGTGGTTTTTCAAACGCGACGCTGTGGCCGACATTTCATTTTCGCACTGACTTGACCCAATATTACCGTCACGAATTCGACGGTTATAAACGCGTCAATAGTTGGCTCGCGCAGCAACTGCTGCCCTTGCTGTTGCCCGACGATGTAATCTGGGTGCACGACTATCACCTGATTCCGTTTGCCGAAGCGCTGCGCGCCGCGGGCGTCAAGAACCGCATCGGCTTCTTTTTGCATATCCCGTTCCCGCCCGCGCAAATTCTCACGACCGTGCCGCCGCACCAAGCTCTGGTCAAGGCGCTGTGCTGCTATGATCTGGTCGGCTTCCAGACCCCGGCTGATCTGCGGTCGTTCGTCGACTATATCGTGCATGAGGGGCGGGGGACCGCCCAACCCGATGGCCTGGTGACCGCATTCGGCCGCACGTTGCGCGCGGGCGCTTATCCGATCGGCATCTATCCGGACGAGATCGCGGAGCTCGCGCAAGCGGGGGCGAGCCGCAAGCCGGTGCAGATACTCAAGCAAACGCTACATGACCGCAAGCTGATCATGGCGGTCGACCGGCTCGATTACTCCAAGGGGCTGGTCGAGCGCTTCCGGGCCTTCGAGAAACTGCTGGAGCAAGCGCCGGCGTATCGCAATCACGTGTCGCTGTTGCAGATTGCTCCGCCGACCCGTTCCGACGTCAATGCCTATCAACAGATTCGCTCGCAACTCGAAACCGAGGCTGGTCGCATCAACGGCAAGTTCGCCGAACTCGACTGGACGCCGATTCGCTACATTCATCGGCAATACGAGCGCGACACGCTGGCCTCGTTGTTCCGAGCTGCGCAGGTGGGTTTCGTCACACCGCTGCGGGACGGCATGAATCTGGTCGCAAAGGAATATGTGGCGGCGCAGGATCCGGAGGATCCGGGCGTGCTGGTGCTGTCGCGTTTTGCCGGCGCCGCTCAGGCGCTGACGGGCGCGCTCATCGTCAATCCGATGGATCTGGCGGGAATGGCCGATGCGCTCGATCTTGCTCTGAGCATGTCGCTGGCGGAACGCCGCGCACGCTACGAGGACATGATGGCCGAGTTGCGCGCCAACAATGTGTCGGTGTGGCGCGACCGGTTCTTGACCGATCTACGCAACCGCTGATCGGTCAAATCAGACCACGCCTTCCGTGAGATTGGCAGAGTGCCCCGTTTCGGCGCCGGTGCCTAGCTGACGCGTCAATAGATCCCGGTACAGGCCGGGTCGATCACGCAGTTGTTCGGGCGAGCCGTCGTCCAATACTTTTCCGCCGTTCATCACGATAATGCGGTCGAAGTTTTGCAGGGTCGATAGCCGGTGCGCGATCGCGATCACAGTGCGGCCTTGCATTAACCGGTCGAGTGCGATCTGAATCGCTTCTTCCGATGCACTGTCGAGCGCCGAAGTGGCTTCGTCGAGCAGCAGGATGGGCGCGTTTTTCAGAATTGCCCGGGCAATTGCAATACGCTGACGTTGGCCACCCGAAAGCTTGACGCCACGGTCGCCAACCATCGTGTTGTAGCCTTCGGGCATGGCCTCGATGAATTCGGCACAACGTGCTTCGCGCGCGGCCGCCATCACTTCCTCCGCGGAAGCATCGGGGCGGCCATACTGAATGTTTTCCAGGACGGTACGGTGAAACAGCGAAATATCCTGCGGCACCAGCGCGATCGTATTACGCAGGCTGTCCTGCGTAATACGTGAGATATCCTGACCGTCGATCTTGATCGAACCACCCTGGACTTCGTAGTAACGCTGCAGCAGCGACACCACGGTCGATTTGCCGGCGCCCGACTTGCCGATCAGCCCGACGCGCTGGCCCGGTTCAATATGCAAATCGAACTGCTGCAGGATAGCCTTGCGGCGTGGATAGGCGAACTGCACGTGCTCGAAATCGACGCGCCCGCCGCCGGCTGAAAGTGGCACGGCCTCGGCGTGATCAGGCATGCCGTGCGGCTCGAGCAGCGTTTTGACCGCTTCGGCGAGCCTCGCCACGTGCTGCGTCACGTCGACGAGCGCAACGGCGAGGTCACGTGTGCCGTGCAAAATGGTGAAGCCTAACGAGCTGACCAGCACGATATCGCCGGTTGTGGCGGCACCGCGCTCCCATAGCATCAGCGACCAGCCGAGCAGGGCAGCGGACAGCAGCGCGGTGATAAACGCATGCAGAAGCCGTAGTTTTTCAAGGTAAAGCAGGCTCTCGCGGCGCGCGTCCATCTCGCCCTTGACGGTATTGCCAAAGCGGTTCTGTTCGCGAAATACGGCGCCGAAGGCCCGCACCAGCGGCATGTTGCCGATCACGTCGACCAACTCGCCATCCACGGCCGCCGCTTTGTACGCAAACGTATGGTGTCGCTTGGTGCCACGTCCCGCCAGCTTGAACAGGATAGCCGCCAGGATCAGCGAGGACAGCAGCAGGCAACCCGCCATCAACGGATTCACCGCGACGATCATGATGATCGCGCCTGTCACCGCGATACACGGGGGCAATACGTTCCACGCCATGGTGTTCTCGGCCGTGTAGATCGCGTTCGAGGTGGCTGTAATACGGCTCGATAAGGTGCCAGGCTGCTTTTCGGAAAAATAGGTCTGGGAATGTCCGCTCATGTACGCGAACAGCTCGCGCCGCAAGTCGCCCGTTACCTCGACGAAAACGTGGGCGGCGGACCAACCGCCGACCCGCCATAGCATGTTGTCCGCCGCGATCAGTCCCACCAGGATCATGAATGCCTGCCATACCAGGGGGAGGTGACCATGACCCTGGCTGAGCACGTCGATCAGATGTTTGATGGCATACTGCGACGCCAGCGAGCACCCGACGGCTAGAAACACGCTAAGCAGCACAATGATGTGCGCGAGCGGATGCTTGCGGATATAGCGAAACAGGAATGCGAGTGGGCGGTTCGCATAGGTCGCCAGCCGCGCATTGTGTGCGTTGGTGTGAGCGACCGAGGAGGCCGCCGGTGAGACGTATGCGTGCTGACGATCTGTCATATCGATGATGGGCCTGCTGTCTGGCGGGAGGTGGGCTGGAATCGCGCGTTTGCCGGGAGTAAGGGCAGTAAAAGCGGCAGTAAAAGCATGGAATCCGGACCTGTAAGATACGCGATCAGCTTGCTACAAGGGGCGGCAAAGTGTTTCAGCAATGTAACAAGATAAATAGTTTGAAATTACACATTACGAGGAATTTTACCGCCCTGATAATCAGGTCCGTAGCAGTATTCGACGAATTAAGTGCGGCGCGCTAAAACCCATGAGCACTTGGGTTAAATACGCCGAATCGCGCGAAATTGCTGACTGACCGGTATTAAGAAGCGGCGAGTGCTGCCGATAACCGTGGTCAGGTAATAAAACCCAAAAAGTCCGTGGCGGTATGGCCGCTCTTCAGGCATGCAACGCAACGTGATTTTCGCTTAATTCTTGATAGGAAGGAGTTGGACCCCGATGCGTATCGCTCAGATTGCGCCCCTGCACGAGGCAGTTCCACCGAAGCTTTACGGCGGCACGGAGCGCGTCGTGTCCTACCTGACCGAAGCTTTGGTCGACTTGGGCCACGATGTGACCTTGTTCGCCAGCGGCGATTCGGTGACCTCGGCCAAGCTCGAAGCGGTATGGCCTCAGGCTCTGCGCCTGGACCCGTCGATTCGCGACACCTTTGCGCCGCACATGCTGCTGCTCGAAGAGGTACGTCGCCGCGCCGACGAATTCGATATTCTGCATTTCCACATCGATTATTTCCCGTTTGCGTTGTTCAGCCAATTGGACGTACCGTTCCTGACGACGCTGCACGGCCGTCTCGATCTGGGCGAATTGCAGCCGATATTCAACGCCTTCCCGCATGCTCCGGTCGTGTCGATTTCCGACCATCAGCGCCTGCCGCTGCCGCAAGCGAGCTGGCTGTCGACCGTGTACCACGGTTTGCCTGCTGATTTGCTGCGCCCGCAGTTGGACGTCGAGCCCGGTTATTTGGCGTTTTTGGGGCGTATTTCCCCGGAGAAGCGCGTTGATCGCGCGATTCGCATCGCTGCCCGTGCCGGCATGAAGGTCAAGATTGCGGCTAAGCTCGATAAGGCCGATCGCGCATACTATGAAGAACAGATCAAACCGCTAATGGAGCAAGGTCATGTCGAATTCATCGGCGAGATTTCCGAAGCGCAGAAGCCGGCATTCCTGTCCGGCGCCAAGGCCCTGTTGTTCCCGATCGATTGGCCGGAGCCTTTTGGCCTGGTGATGATCGAAGCAATGGCTTGCGGCACGCCGGTGATTGCGTTCAACTGCGGGTCCGTGCCGGAAGTGATCGATCATGGCGTGTCGGGCTTTATTGTCGAGAACGAAGACGAAGCCGTCGATGCGGTCAAGCGCTTGCACGAACTGCCGCGTGCAGGCGTGCGCGCCCGGTTCGATGAACGTTTCACCTCACAGCAGATGGCACGTAATTACATCACGTCGTACGAAGAACTGTTGCGTCGGCAACACCGCACGATTTTGCGCGAAGTCGCGGCGGGCTAATCTCGCAGCGGGGCGTAGCCCCGTGGCGATGCCGTGACCTCAGCCTGGCCCCGTCGAAATCCGGCGGGGCTTTTTCATGTCTGTCAGCATCGGACTCTGTGGTTTTTTGATCTTTCATTCCGCTGACCCGTGCGGCTACTATAATCGGGCTCGGTAATATTGCTTGATGCTAGGGCAGAGTCGCGTGACTTTCGATTCCGTGGCTAAACCCGCAACTGAACTTGTAGCTAATTTAACAATTAGACCCCACAGCTAGACCTCGTGGCTAGGCTCGTACGAATCCGCTTGGCGGGCGTCGGGTGCGCCTAACGAGCGCTTGGACGACGGAGATACTTTTTTGGTACTGAAGAAGCTCAGCGGGTCCGATCCCGTGCCCGGCAGCGGCACGGTATTCGCGTTACGCGCGATCGGCATCATATTTCTCGCCCGCTGGCTCCATTCGATGTCGCAGTTCGGCATCGCGTCGCTGCTTCAGGCGATGGCGGGCTCCGCCTGGGCCTGTATCAATGGCGTATTTATTTTCCTGCTGGTGGTGATGCCCGGCGCCAAGCCCAAGGCCGAGCGCCCTTATCATCCGGTGCCGCATTGGCTGCGCAAATCGTTGCAAGTACTCGGGGCGCTCGGCTGCCTGTTTGCACTCTGGACGATAGGCTATTTCGCTTATCTGAGCGGCTTGCGCGCGGTCCTCGAAACGCTGCAGGACTCCAACGGCTGGCTGGTGGTAGCCCCTGCGCTGTTTGCGACAGTCGTGTGGCTGTGTCGCGCGCGCCCTTTGTGGCCGACCAATCCAGTGATGCGCCGTTTCGCGATCGGCCGCTATACCGTAACACTCGATATCGACATGCAGACGGCCACGGTCTGGGCGGAAAACCGCAAGCTCGGTCAATACGCCATGAATGAATTGAGCCTGCGCGCTTCGAACCGGCTTCTTCCGCCGCCGCTCAAGACCTCGCTCCCAAGCCTGGACGCGGTACTCGCTACGTCTGCAACTGCGACTGAAACCGAGGCCGCGGCGTTCGACGCGCGTGCGGCCCGCTACGTGTCGCTGCTGTGGAATTCGCCGGCCGCTGCCGGCCACAACCGGCATGTCGTGTTTCGCGCCGCAACCTGGGGTGCTGCCGATAAATTCGCTGCGGCAGCGCTCGATACTGCACTGAGACGATTCTGAGCGTGGGCTGCCTGGCTTTTGCCAAATGAGTTGCCAAATAAGTCGGTAAATGAGTCGGTAAATGAGTCGGCAAATAAGCCGCCCAGCCTCATCTCATCACGCGAGCGCAAAGCGCCGCAACGGTAATCGCGCTGAATTGTGCATGAGCCGCTGCTACGCATATTGCTTCGTTTAACAGAAAACCGTATATACCAAGCCGATACACTATGAGTACACGATCGCTGTTGCTTTTACTCGGTGCCTTGCTATTGCCACAGGTCAGTCAAGCGGCCTACAGCGACGGACTCGCGGCCTATGAGGCCGAGGATTATCCGCGCGCGTTTGTAGCATGGCAGGATGCTGCCAACCACGGCGACTCGGCGGCTCAGGCGTCGCTGGCGATCATGTATCACCAGGGAAACGGTGTCGTGCAAAACGATGCACTCGCTGCGGTCTGGATGCGCAAGGCCGCGAACCAGGGCAGCGCGGCTGCCGAGGTGTTTCTCGGAAGCATGTATTTCGATGGGCAGGGTGTACCCAAGGACGACGCCCAGGCAGTCGTCTGGTTTCGCCGGGCGGCAGGCCAAAACAATGCGCGAGCGCAGGACCTGCTGGGGACCATGTACTACCGGGGCGGCGTGGCTATCGAGCGTAATCCTTCGATCGCCGCAGCCTGGTTCAAACAGGCTGCCGCACAGGGGTATGCGGCCTCGCAATACAACTTGGCGATCTGTTACGACAATGGCGAGGGCGTCAAAAAAGACACCGCTCAGGCGCTGGTCTGGTTGCGTCTAGCGGCGCAGCAGGGTTATGCGCCGGCAATGCGGGTGCTGGGGCAGCATTATTTGGCGGGGCAGGGCATCGCGAAAAATAACGAACTGGCCTACATCTATTTCGACCTTGCCGGGCGCTTCGTCGGCGATTCCAGCGATCCCGCGCCTGGCGTTGCCCAACTACGCGATAGCGCAGCCGGGCAACTCGATGCGACCGCGCTGCGCGAGGCGCAAGACCGCGCCGCCAACTGGCGGCCGGCTCAACCGCTACCCTAGCGCCGGTACGACGGATCGAGCCGGTCTACCCGGCGGATCAGTGCGTCGAGGACATTCTGGCCGGCGCCATGAGCAGGATCGAACTGCAGGGAATCGCGGGTGGCGCGGGCACATACCGCCGGCGCAATCGGCAGGATTTCGCCGCGCATCGAATGCGTGGCCACCTGAATTTCGCAGGCCCGGTTCAATGTCCATAGCAGTGCGAAAGCGTGCGCCAGCGTGACCCCATGTGACAGCAGGCCGTGGTTGCGCAAAATCAGCAGGCGCCGGTCGCCGATCGACTTCAGCAACCGCCCCCCTTCTTCCGCATGCACAGTAATCCCTTCGAATTCGTGGTACGCCACCATATCGTGGAGCTGGGCCGCGTAGAAATTGGTGTACGACAGTCCTTCGGCCATGCAGGCTACGGCGAGTCCCGCCGTCGTGTGCGTATGCATCACGCAGTGCGCGTCGGGCAGATTGCGGTGCAAAGCGCTGTGCACCACGAAGCCGGCCGGGTTGATCGGGTACTGCGACGGGCTCAGGATGTTGCCGTCGAGATCAATCTTGACGAGGTTGGAGGCGGTGACCTCGTCGTAACTGAGGCCGAACGGATTAATCAAGAAATGCGGTGCGTCTGACTGGGACCCTGGCACCCGCAAAGTGATGTGATTGAAAATCAATTCATGCCAGCCCAGCAGGTGAAACACGCGATAGACGGCGGCGAGCTCGACGCGGCTTTGCCACTCCTGTGCGCTGCACCAGCCGGGGGCTTCGACGCCATGGATGGAATTCATACGGATCTCCTATAGGGAACACGTCTCAAGCGGACGGTATCAACATCTGCGGCCATGCGCTATCTCATGCGCTATATTAAGGCTGAACTAATGTGTGCGCAAGCACATAAAATCGATAGCAACGAAAATGATCCGAACGACGGGTGGGTACCCGCTCGTGCGGCTCACTTCACGTTCCCGGGAAGAATCCGAGTGCGGCTGGGAGCGTGGAATCCAAGCACATCGCGGCGGCGCAGAGGCCCATCGGTCGATAACTTATTTGTATGACATTGAGCAATTCAGCTCATTATTCCGACTCCGAGGCCGTGCCCACTGGCCCGGCACCTCAAGCGAAGAGCCGCTCCAATAGTTGACCTGTCTCCAATTCACAACGAACGCGATCGAAAAGCGGCCAGCGGTGGGCTTTTCGTCGAGCTTTTGTTATTGTCTTACAACTTCTTGTGAAGTAATACAAATTACTGGGAAGTCAGCAGCAGGTGCCACCACGCACCACTAAACAGACAATTGATAGGAGATTTCTCAATGAAAAAGTCGCTAGTTGCTTTAGCCGCCTTGAGCGCATTTGCCACGCTCGCGCACGCGCAAAGCAGCGTCACGTTGTACGGCATCATCGATGAGGGCGTGCAGTTCACCAACAACCAGAAGAATGTTGTGGGTGGCACCAATGTGGGTGGCCGCCAAGTTACGCTGGATTCGACCAACGGCATCAACGGCAGCCGCTGGGGTTTGAAAGGCGCTGAAGATCTGGGCGGCGGTCTGCAAGCGATTTTCACGTTGGAGTCGGGGATCAACCTGAACAACGGCGCGTTCGCACAGGGCGGAACCCCGTTTGGCCGCCAGGCATTCGTCGGTTTGAGCAGCAGTTCATACGGTGCGGTCACGTTGGGTCGCCAATATGACCTGGTTGTCAACTTTGTCCAACCGGTTTCGACGCTGGGCTACTTCGGCAGCACGGTGTTCTCGCACCCAGGTGACTTGGACAACACCAACAACTCGATCCGTACCAACAACACCATCAAATACGCGAGCCCGAGCTTTAGCGGCCTGACGTTTGGCGCTGAATTGAGTCTCGGTGGCCAAGCCGGCAACATCAGCGGCAACGGTGGGTATTCGGCTGGCGCGGCCTATGTGAATGGTCCGATCGCCTTGGGCGTGGGCTACAACTACTTCAAGAATCCGACAGGCACCGCAGGAAACGGCTTCTTCACCGACAACGTGAGCGGCTCGACCGCCTTGAGCGGGGTTTTGAATAGCGGGTACACCACCGCCAACTCGTATCAAGTCGCGGCGGCCGGCGGTACCTACTCGATTGGACCGGCATTGGTCGGCATCGAGTACTCGAACATCCAGTACGGCACGATCAGCGCGCTCAATGGCGCAACGGCAAGGTTCAACGATGTGGAAGTCGGCTTCAAATGGCAATTTACGCCGACGTTCTACACGGGCGTGGCTTATAACTACCTCAAGGGCAACAGCGTTACCAATGCAGCGGGTGTAAGCGTCGGCAACCAGCATTTCAATCAGTTCAGCCTGTTGGCCGACTATTCGTTGTCGAAGCGCACTGACGTGTATGTCGAAGGCGGATTCCAGAAAGCAGCCGGCACGAGCTCGACCGGTACTGCCGCGGTTGCCAACATCGGCAACTTGGGTGATTCCTCGAACACGCGCCAGACGTCGGTGCGAGTGGCATTGCGTCACAAGTTCTAAGCGACGCTTAGCAGGGTTGGGAAAAAAGCGCTTCGGCGCTTTTTTTTCGTCCTGCTTCAGTGGCCTCAACCTACACGCCCTCAACCCAGCACCCTCAACACCGCGGCCTCAACCCAGCGCTCGCGCAGCCAGTACGTCGCCGATGTGCGGTTCGGCCAGTGCATGCGTGACCGCTTGGCTGGCGGCCACGACTTCGGGGGCTAGCGCCGAGAATGCCTGCTTGTCGAGCCCATGCGTGGAGGCCGCTAGCACGAGGCTGCCGACCACCTCGTGCTGTCGATTGAAAAGCGGTGCACCGATCGACACGATACCGGCGTGAAACTCACTATCGGTCAGTGCATAACCGGTCTCGCGTATCGTGCGCAGCGTTTTGCGAAAACTTTCCCAGTCACGGCCCAGCGCTGCACGTTCTATCGTCTCGCGCTGCTTGTTGAAGAGGCTCTTGAGTTGGTGCGCCGGCAACCACGCGAGTATCGCCTTGGCGGATGCGCCCGCAAAGAGTGGCCGTCTTTGGCCTCGGTCGAACAAGTGGTCGAGGCCTTCGCTGTTGAGCTGGCGCTGCACGCATACCACCGAGTCGCTGAATAACTCGCACAGCAACGTGCTGTGGCCGGTCTTGCGCGCCAGACGTCGAATGACAGGCGTGCCCGCAACATAGATCGGATCCGAAATCCGGTTGGTGCGATCGAGTTCGAGCACACGCGGACCGAGGGCGTAAGAGCCGTTGGCGACGCGGGTCAGGAACCCCGCTTCGTTGAGCGCTTTGATATAGCGGTAACCGGTCGAAGGAGCGCAGTCGAGATGTGCGATCAATGCGTCCGAAGGCCATACGGCAGTCGCTGGCGTAAAAATGTCCAGCAACGAAAGCAGGCGAACCAGGCTACTCATAGTGTGAGGCTAAAGGGTTCGAGGAAGGATTCGGCGCAGTCTGCATTATGACCGACGAACACCGCATACGCCGATTCGGATGCTGCATGACCACTCTTTTTTCTTGGGCTTATTTGGTTAAGCTTATTTTTGTCGATCTTTTCGTGAGCCGGGTTGGACCATCTCGCTTGCCAGCAATGCACTGACTTGAATCGACGAGAAGAGCGGCTTGGCATTGGTCGCCGCCAACGTCCGAACTACCTCGAGCGTGGGCAACTGCGAGCAGGCAACAAAGACCGCATCGCTGTCAGTGTGCAGCGCTTGCCGGGTCAGTTCGGCAACCTGTGCGGAGCTGATCGCAGCCAACTCATCGACATTACGCGCCTTGAAGCTCGACAACGAAGTGACTGCAATATCGTAGGCGGCCAAAAACGCGGTGAGACGTTCGTTGACCACATCGAGATAAGGCGTGACCAGCGCCACCCGCTTCACAGCATGACGCGTCAACATGCGCACCATCGCTTGTGCGGTCGTGATGGTCGGCAAACCGGTCAGTTCCGCAATGTGGGCACCGAGCTCGGTATCGGCGTCGGGCCCGGAGATAAAGCCGGCAGCGGTACAGCCATAAACGATGAGGTCGAGCGAGTCGCGATCGAACGATTTGGCCAGTTCGAGCGCGCCGGCGCGATACGTAGGCAAGGTCGTGGCGTCGAGCAGGGCGGGGCCGCGCGCAATGCGCAGGGTTTGGCACGTGGACCCGGGTGGCAACCACGCCAGCAATTCGGTTTCCATCGTGGTGTTGTTCGCCGGCACCATCAGGCCCACGCGTAAAGGCGAGGGTGATGGTGAATGTAGCGGCGAATGTAACGGTGAAAGTAACACCGAAGCTGATGGCACATCACGACTCACGCTCGGGTTCGTCATAAAGCTCTCCCTATGACCTGCTAAGCAGGCCGAACTGATGCCGCGCATTCACGATTGAAACCACCGCGCTTGCGATTGCAAACGGCCGATGATCAGTACCGTCAGCACGCCCATTGCGCAGAACACGGCGATAGGCAAAATCGCCAACGGATAGCTGCCGGTCGACTCGCGAATAGCACCGATCAAATACGAAGCGAAAAACCCGGGTAAGCTACCCAGCGCATTGATCTGTGCGATGCCGGCCGCGGCGGCGGTAGCCGATACCGATTCGGTCGCGAGTGCCCAGAAAGGCCCCTTGCATGCATAGGTCCCAACCATCACCAGCACAAATAGAATCACGGTACCGGTGAGGCTACTGACAAACAACGTGCCGATCATGCCGACGACCGCCAGCGACATCGGCGCCACGTTGAACCAGATGCGTTCGCCGAGCCGGTCCGACAGCCGGCCCCAGAGAATCATCGCCAGTGCGGCAGCGCCGTAGGGCAAGGCGGTCAGCAAACCGGCATGGAAATAACTGACGCCGAAGGAACGAATAATTAGCGGCTGCCAGAAACCCAACACGGTACTCACTGTGACCGTGCTGCCGCATACCAGTGTGAGCATCAACACGCGCCAGTCCGACAGCACTTTCCAGGTCGACACCTTGGGCGGGGCGTGACGTCGGCTCGCGTCGTCGGCGAGTCTGGCGATCAGCCAATTACGCTGTTCGACGCTCAGCCATCCAGCTTGTTTCGGGCTATCGGTGAGCCAAAAGAGCGCGAACACGCCCAGTAATATCGCGGGCAAGGCTTCGATCAGAAATAACCATTGCCAGCCGCGCAAACCCAATACGCCACCTAAATTCAGGAGAGCTCCCGAGATAGGCGAACCGAGCAGCCCCGCAGCTGGCACCGACAAGACAAACCATGCCATGACGCGGCTACGATAAGCGCTGGGAAACCAATGCGTCAGGTAGTAAATAGCGCCCGGCAAAAAACCGGCTTCGGCCGCGCCGAGGATCAAGCGCATCGTGAAAAACGTCTTCGGCCCGATGACCAAGGCACTCGCTCCAGCGACCACCCCCCAGGAAATCATGATGCGCGACAGCCAACGGCGCGCGCCAAAGCGCTCCAGCGCCAGATTGCTCGGCACTTCACACAGGAAATACGAAACGAAGAAAATGCCGCCAGCCAGACCGAACATACTTTGGGTCAGGCCGACATCCTGGCTCATCTGCATACCGGCGAAACCGATATTGGTACGGTCGATGACCGACACCAGATAAGCGATCAACAAAAATGGCACGAGGCGTTTAGAGACCTTGCGCATCGTCTGCGCTTCCAGCGTGCTGATGGCCGCTGGCGGCAGACCAGTGCCATCGGGCGTGGCGGGAACACGTGAAGGTACGGGCGGTGCCATCTCTGTCTGCATGGGGTCTCCCGGCGCCGCTTGCCCAGCGCCGATTCAAAAGCCGTAAAGCACGGCAGGATTGTCGACCAACACCTTCTGGCGCAGTGCCGCATCGGGCATCCAGCGCGCCAGCAGGTTGAACAGCATTACCGAATCGTTTTGCGCGAACGACAGGTGCGGATAATCGGAGCCCCAGATCAGCCGGTTCGGGGCCGCTTGCGCCAGCGCTTGCACGAGCGGCGTGACATCGTCGAAGCCGGCTTGTTGCGAGATCCGGTAAATGCCCGTCAGCTTAACCCAGCAGCGCCCCTCGCCAAATTTCAGCAAGTCTACCAGTCCCTTAAATCCAGGTGCATTAACGCCGTCGCTGGCCTTCTGCATGCCCAGATGCGCGATGCTGAATTGGGAGCGCAATCCCCTCAGCAAGGGCAGGATTTCGGCGGTCAGCCAACCGGGGAGCAGGAAATCGAGCGACCAACCTAGTTCGTGGCAGCGCGCGTCGAGCAGGGCGATACGGCGCACGATTTTGTCGGAGAAATCGGGTGTTGTCGGCTTGATCGGATTCACGTTGATACGCACGCCGCACACACCCTGTTCGTCGAGCCGCGCAAAAATGCTGTCGTCGGCGTTTTCGTCCAGGTCGACAATGCCGCGCCGCGTGCGCGGGTCTAGCGCGCGCATCGCGTCCAGCATGCAAGTATTGTCCTGGCCATATGCACTGGGCTGGACGAATACCATGCGCTGGATGCCTAACGTGGCGGCGAGCGCCAGATAGTCGTCGAGCTCAGCGACCGGCGGCGTGTAGCGTAGGTTATCGGCTTCATAGGGGTAGCGCCCAGCGGCGCCGAAAACATGGAAATGCGAGTCGCAGGCCAGTGCAGGCGCAGTGAAGGCAACGGGTATCGAGCTGGCGGTCATGGGACTGGCCTAATTAACGCTGACTAATGAAAACGAAGAAACGCGAACGAGAAGCGCGAACGAGAAATGCGACGAAGAAACTTGATCCAAACGGGGCGAATGTGCGTAAAAGCGTGATTGCTGAATATGCGCACTTGCGTTTATTTCAAAAGGTGTAATAAACTTTCTCACATGGAGGGAAAGTTTATAATGCGGGTTTACTCTTAATGCGGCTTAATGAGGTCTAAGGCGAGGTCCAAGGCGGGCACTTAAAGGTGGCTGCCGAGATGGCGAGCTGCGGTGGCTAACCAAGCAGATGCCTCAAGTTGGGCGCGAGATCAGGAGGCGTTTTGTCCGATTTATTGAAAGACATTACTCGCAATACCTTGAAAGAGAAAATGCAGCGTGGCGAGGTGGCGTCCTCGATGATGGTGCGACTGGTCCGCACTGTCGAGATCGCCCGTATCGCCAAGACTGCCGGGTTCGATTCGTTTTACCTGGACCTCGAGCACGGCACCATGACGCTGGATGCCTGCGCGCAAATATGCATGGCGGCACTCGCGGTGGGTATTCCTGCGCTGGTGAGAGTGCCGGCGAAAACGCCGGAGTACATCGGGCGCGTGTTGGACGGTGGTGCGATGGGCATTATCGCGCCGCACATCGTTTCGGCCGAGGATGCGCGAAAAGTCGTGTCCTACGCCAAGTTTGCTCCGCTGGGTGAACGTTCAGCCAACTCCGGCTTGCCTCACCTGCAGTATCGCGATTTTCCCGTGGCCGATGCGAATGCGGCCTTGAACGATGCGACCGTCGTGGTCGTGCAGATCGAGACCGCAAGCGCACTCGACCGGATCGACGAGATTGCGGCGGTGGAGGGCGTGGACCTGGTGCTGGTCGGGACCAACGATTTGATCGCGGACATGGGGATACCGGGCCAGTACGAGCACGAGAAAGTGCGCGAGGCGTACGCGCGCGTGATCGCGGCCTGTAACAAGCATGGCAAGTTCGCCGGAGTCGGCGGCCTGGCATCGCGGCCGCAACGCGTTGCCGAATTCGTTGCGATGGGCGCGCGATACGTGTCGACCGGAACCGATTTGTCATTTCTGCTCGCGGCGTGTACGCAACGCGCCAAGATGGTTAGCGACCTGGTTAGCACCAGGCCTGTTTATTGAACCTGTATATGAACCCGTAAGCGGCGCACTGGCGGCGCAGGTCAGGAACCCCATGAAAACCGAACCCTCAAGTGTGCTGGTGCTCGGCAAGTTTGCCAAGATTCTCGATTACCTGACGGGCAACAACGTTGCCATGTCGGTTAGCGCGATGTCGCGCACGCTCGGCATCCCGCGCGCGACACTGTATCGCCTGCTCGAATCACTCCAGGCTCAGGACATTATCGTGCAGCGCGGTGGTCGCTACGAGATCGGTTTGCGCATGCTGACCTGGGGGGCGCGCGCGCTCGATGCGTCCAGCGTGCGGCAAGTGGTCTATCCCTATATGCAGGCACTCAAACAAGAGACGGGCTTGACGGCTTCGCTGTACATCCGTAGCGGCGACAGCCGTATTTGTATCGAGAGCATGCCGGCCGAAGGCGCGACGTTCGCGCCGTGGCGCGTGGGCGAACAGCTTGCCTTGCATGCCTGCGCCAGTGGGACGGCCTTGCTCGCATGGCTGCCTGACGACCTGCGCAAGCAATTACTTGCGGCGTCGCGCCAACGTTTTGGCACAGTGCCTTTTACCGAGCGCACGGACGACTGGTGGAACGAGATCCGCAAGCAGGGCTGGGTCATGCTCGGTAGTCAGCCGTCTTCCGAGTTGGCCGGACTGGCCGCGCCGATTTTCGATCGTGCCGGGGCACCGGTCGCGGCCATCGCGCTGTGCGGTACGGCGCGCGGATTCGCCAATGGCGATTTCGACCCGCCCAAGATCGCGCAACGTCTGCTTGAAGTGACCTCGCAAATTAACGAAACGACCGAGTGCCGGCAGGTGGCCTGAAGCTGTTCCTCGTGCCGGGATAGGGCGCCCGCGCAACCTGAGCGCAGAGCCAGGCACGGCGCGTGGAGTCTTAGGCCAGGTTTCGCGGGCGCAATCTCGTGCTACATCGCGGGCGGCCTGCTCACTTCGGCATCAGCACTTTATCGACGACCATGATGACGCCATTGCTTTGATAAACGTCATAGGTCGAAATGTCGGCCGTGTTGCCAGCCTGGTCGGCCACTACGATGTTGTGCGGCCCGTTCTCCGAGAAGGTCAACATCTCCCCATTGGCGGTTTTTAGTTGCGTCTTGCCGCCGCCCGTCTTGATGGCTGCGTCTATCCTCTTGAAATCGTAGCGACCCGGCACGACGTGGTACGTCAGAATGCTGGTGAGCATGCCCTTGTTCTCCGGCTTGACCAGCGATTCCACCGTGCCTGCAGGCAGCGCTGCAAAAGCCTCGTTAGTTGGCGCAAAGACCGTGAACGGTCCCGGACCCTTGAGCGTATCGACCAAGCCTGCTGCCTTTACCGCCGCGACCAGCGTGGTGTGGTCGGCAGAATTGACGGCGTTGTCCACGATATCCTTAGTAGGGAGCATCGCCTGCCCGCCAACCATGACCGTATCGGCCACCGCAAAAGCGGTCGACGCCGATATGGTTAGTAGCACTATTGAAGCATAGATCATCTTTTTCATTACCGTCTCCCAAGAACGTGGCGCTGAATGCCCCACGATGAAGTCTTATACGGTGTGTTCGGAGGATCGGATGCAAGGTCGTGGCTTCAAATGCAAATTTGCCCCGACCACGGTAGGGGAGCGCATCCGGGTTCGTTCCCGGATGCGCAGGCCGCGTGTCAAATTTCAGCGAGGGAACGCTCGGTTTGGTTCTGCACGGCTGCCGGATGCTGGGCCAGCGGTGTCACTTCTATCGTCAGAAAGGGGAATAGTGGCAGCGCGCTCAACACAGTATGCAGCTCGTCGTTGGACTCGACATCGAACAGGCTGTAATTGGCATTCTGTCCCACTACACGCCATAAGCTAGGCCACTTTCCCGCGCGTTGAAGCTGCTGCGTATAGCGCTTTTCATCCGTTTTCAGTTGTTCGATGTGAGCGAGATCTGCGTTGGCGGGTATGGCAACTTGCATATGAACCAGAAACAACATTCTTGAAACCCCAATGAGACGTGTCAGCTCGCGACGAGAGCGACGTTAGAGAATTTGAACCTACAAATCGGGCCTACAAAGCGGACATAACCGTTAAGCCTAAATTCGGGCGGTGCTGAGGGATTAGATTGTATCGGCGATGGCGAACCGGCGTAGGCCCGATTCGGTCGATAGCTGCAATCATTTATTTACCCGTGAACCGCGGTTCGCGTTTTTCCGCGAATGCGCGCCGTCCTTCGACGTAGTCGCCGCTGTTGATACACATTTGGCGGCGGCGTTCGATTTCGATCGACGCTTGTTCCGACTGATGCGATGGATCAGCGTTCCCCGCGAGAGAAAGATTAATCGCCGTTTTCACCAGACTGAGCGTAAGCGGTGCGTTCGAGGCGACATTGCGCACGGTTTCGGCGACCACTGCATCGAGCGTCTGCGCGGGATATATCGCGTGGACCAAGCCGATGCGCTCGGCTTCATGTGCGTCGAAGATGCGGGCGGTCATGAATAGATCGGCCGCGCGTGCGGCACCGACGATGTCGACCATGCGGCGCACGCCGGAAAGGCTATAGCCGAGTCCCAGGCGCGCAGCCGGCATGCGAAAGCGGGCAGTCGTGCTCGCGTATCGCAGGTCGCAGGCTAACGCGAGTCCCAAGCCTCCGCCCATGCATACGCCATGGATGCTCGCGATGACCGGAAACGAACAGCCGATCAATGCTTGCTGTGCGTCTTCGACCGCGCGATCGTAGGCACCGCTTCCGCTTCCGCTTTCGGCCGACCGGACGCGATCGAATTCGCTGATGTCGGCACCGGAGACAAACGCTTTGTCGCCATCGCCACGGATGACCAAGGCCCGCACTGTAGGGTCTTCATGCAGCGCACGGAGATGCGTTGCGAGCGTTAGCCACATGTCCAAGGACATCGCGTTGAATTTGTCCGGATTGGACAAGCGTATTTCGACTGTGGCATCACGTCTATCGACAATAATCGTACTGGTGGACATCGCATGACTCCTTGTTTGGGCCAGTCGCCGATTTCGCCAGCGACTGCCTGCCTTGATCGAAATAGAAATAGCATAACCGTGCAGCGCAAAGTCTGGAGGACGCGGTAGAGTGTCAAAAGCAATATTTCGTGATACTCGGAAACGTCTAGGAAGCGTCTCGTAAACGTCTAGGAAGCCCGGCTCGATTCGCCATATTGCAGCACATCCTCCTCGGGAGCACGCGATGAACCCTCGTCAACACGTCGATATTGCTCGCAGCCTGCTGATTATCGTCATCCTCTCCGCGTTGGCGATCGGCTGCCTCTACATCCTGCGGCCCTTCATCCCGGGGCTCATCTGGGCCACCACGATCGTGGTGGCCACCTGGCCGGTCATGCTCATGGTGCAACGCCGCTGCGGCAATCGCCGATGGATCGCCACGATGGTGATGCTGATCATCCTGCTGGTCGTGATCGTGTTGCCGCTCTATGAGGCAATCTCGACGTTGGCTCTGCACGCCAGCGACATCATGACGACCATCAGGGGGCTGCCTAACTACGCATTGCCGCCGCCGCCGGACTGGGTCGGTGAGATCCCGCTGGCGGGTCAACGCATTGCGCATGAATGGCAGATGCTGTCGGATTCCGGGCCGGGCGGCCTGCTGGCAAAGCTTGAGCCCTACGCGACGATTGCCGCGCGTTGGGTTCTGGGTCGTGCAGCGATAGTCGGAGTATTCGTGATTCACATGTGCATCACGATCATCATCGCGGGAATTCTCTACAACCGGGGCGACGCTGCGGCCCGCTTCATCATGCGGTTCGCCACTCGACTCGCCGATCAGCGAGGCGCGCAAGCCGTCAAGCTGGCGGGGCTGGCCATTCGCGCGGTCGCACTCGGGATCGTCGTGACGGCGGTGGTGCAGTCCACGCTGGGTGGGCTCGGTCTGTGGATTGCGGGGGTTCCCGCTGCGGGGATACTCGCGGCGGTGATGCTAATGTTGTGCCTGGCCCAGATCGGTCCTTTGTTGCCTTTGCTTGGCGGGGTCGTCTGGCTCTTCCGGCACGATGCGCAGGTCGCTGCGGTCTTGCTGCTGATCTGGTCGGTCGCGGTCGCCACGCTCGACAACCTGCTGCGGCCGCTTCTGATCCGGCGCGGCGTGAATCTTTCTATGCTGCTGATCCTATCCGGTGTGTTGGGTGGCATGTTCGCATTCGGGATCGTCGGCCTTTTCATCGGCCCGGTGATCCTGGCAGTGACGTGGGCCTTGCTTACCGCGTGGATCGACGAACCTTCGCCCATGCCAGGCCTGGGCGCCAATGAGGCTGACCGGGGGGCCGCGCTGGGACACCAGGATCCCTCGTAACATTGTGGCTCACGAGAGGCATGCACACTCCCGTTCCCGTTCTTGCTGACGCAGCATCGCGTGCTGGTAGACCCGCCGCCGGTCCTCCTCCACGAGTTGACGCTTACCTTTCATGGTTGCGCTTTTATAGCGTGGATCACCCATCGCTTTTACATAGGCATCCCAACGATGCTTTTGAAATCGACGGAAAAATTCTGCTCCGGGCAGCCCGTTGTCACACGCAAGGAGCACGCCGTAGTCGATTTCCGGAGCATCATTCAGCACGCGCAGAGCCGCCTCCAGCGCGCAATGTCGATGCGTCAAGGGCACCATTCTGGCGAAGAGCCCATGGAACTGTCGATACGGAAGTACCGTACCGCGCGATGCAGCCTGTTCAAGTGCCGCGAGCACTATAGTCACCGAGTTAGAGTCCATTCCAATCTCCGGTCGTCAAAATTCGTCGTCACCTACTGGACCGGCTCGTCACTCTCAGACGACGGTGCCTGTGCGACCGAGATATTTGCACCCAGCGTGAGTACCACGCTGACAGGTGCGTTGTGATATTGGGTATCGTTGTTCGTGGATTGGAATATCCGATTGGGACAGCAGATATCTTTGCGGTCAGTTGCTGTATTCGTCGCAGCATTTCCCACCCCGCCACATTTCAAGGTCGCGTGTTTAGGCATTTGCGGATTAATGCGCAAGTGACTGGCGCGCAAATAAATGCGTCCGCTGGAAGTGCAAAGGAAATTCAGAAATCGCTATGAACTGACCGTTACCAATATGGTTGTCAGTATTCGCCCTGCTACTTTGAAAAAGACTTATGCCATACAACGTTCCTCGAATAGACGACGCTGGCGCAGGTAGTCTTGTGCCTTACAGATACTGGGTTATCGGCGCAATTACATATCTTACAAAAGATTAGCAAACGTTCGAGAAAAATCAAATTTTATTTTGTAACGAGAAAAAGATTAATCGCGGTTACTAATGATTTAGTTGAACAAAATGTTAGAAAACTTTTTTTCGGACACGGATGGTACGTCGCGCGGTAGGTCAATTTCTATAAAAGTTCAAGGTGGAAAATTTGTGAAATTTCAACCCAAGAGACGCAAAAAAGTATATTGGTTCAAATAATTCGCTTTCCTACTATGTCGATTCGACTGCCAAGTTTCGTGTGAGGCGTTGTTTTCCGAGGGAGGCAACATTTGCTTTTCATAGAACCGTTGCAGGAAGGACCATTAACGACGCTAGGCAATTGAGCCTCCACTCGCAAGGCATGAGGACTTGACGTAAAAAGTCGAGCGGCGACTCAATGCCGTGCATTCCTGTAACGACAAGGACGGTGCACCGATGCCCTCCGAGCCCGAAAAGCTGCCAAGCGTGATACGTCGCATGACGGCAGGGCAAATGCTGCTCGACGGCGCGTCGGTCGAGCAGGTTGCCGACCAGCTTCATCTCTCTATCGTGACCGTGAAGCGCTACAAAGCGATTGTTGACGAGGGGGGCGTGGAGGCACTGGGTCAATTGGCTGTGGGGGGCCGCCCGTCGGTGTTGGACACGGACGCGCTTGCATGGATATCCAAAGCATTGCAGGGCTCCGCCAAGGTACACGGCTTCGAGAGTGACGTCTGGACCAACGCGCGTCTGCGCTCGCTTATTGAGGAGAAGTATGGAGTCCGATATTCGCGCGTCTATATATGGCAGATAGCAACGAATTTAGGACTCGGGCATCTGTTATCAAAATGCAGGCGGTAGCTGACATCGCCTGATGGTCCGAAAGCTTAATCGTGGCATGGCGCATAGGCTTTGCGTCGCAGCTAGGCTGCCCTACAAACCAGTTGACCGAGGCAAACCATGCTCTGGAGCTTACTAAAAGATCAACCTGAGATCGCTCTGTTTGCAAGCCTTGCACTTGGGTTTTTGATCGGGTCGATCAAGGTAGGACCTTTGCAATTAGGCGGCGTATGCGGCACGCTGATCGTGGCGTTGATACTGGGGCAGAGCGGGGCTCGCATTTCCCCTGACATGAAGAACATCGCCTTCGCCTTATTTATTTTCGCACTGGGTTTCACCGGTGGTCCGCAGTTTTTTGCCAACGTCGGCCGGGGCTGGCGCTATGGCATCTTGTCTCTCATCGAAATCGTTGCGGTACTGGCGCTGGTTCTCACCGTGACCAGCTTGCTCAAGCTCGATCGCGGCACGGCGGCGGGGCTGCTTGCGGGTGCGGCCACAGAATCGGCTGTGATCGGTACTGCGTCGGAGGCGATCGGCAAGCTTGGGTTGCCCGTCGCGGAGATCGCTCGCCTACAGGCAAACATCGTTACCGCGTATAGCGTCAGTTACCTATTCGGACTCGTTACCATTGTCTTATTCACCAGCCAGGTTGCGCCTTTGTTGCTGCGCGTAAACCTCCGGGATGAAGCCGAGCGATTGTGGCGCTCACTTGGCGGTGACGGGGCTTTGGGAGAGCACCAGGTTTTGGCAATTCCTGCGCTAGTAGGTCGCGATGTTCGCGTGGTGGGTGCGGCGGGACTGACGATCGCCACACTCGAAGAACGATACGGTCACAACGTTAGCGTGCATCGGGTTATCCGAGCTCTATCGCCAATCGAAGTGCCGCGCACGTTTGTATTGGAAGCGGGCGACCGAATTCTGCTGGCTGGTCGGCGCGAAGTTCTCATCCATGCCGTGCCTGAAATTGGCGAAGAGTGCGTGGAGGCCGATGTCGCTGAAGTCTATGCGGACAAGCTCGATGTCATGCTGACGCGTCGTGAGTTCAACGGCATGACCGTCGCACAAGTGCGGGCACAAGCCAATCCGGCCGATGCCCACGGCGTGTATATCGCGGCCGTCACTCGGCTCGATAGCACGATCCCTGCCTTATCCGGGACAACATTGAATCGCGGCGACACGGTGACGCTGGTGGGCCCAACAGAAGGTGTCAATCGAGCCGCCGCAAAATTCGGCTACATAGTGCGCGCCACGCAAAAGACGGATTTTGTCTATCTCGGCCTCGGCGTGTTGCTGGGCATCGCGCTCGGCCGTCTTGGGGTTTCCCTTGGCGGTGTCAACGTAAGCCTCGGCACGGGCGGCGGTTGCCTGCTCGCAGGCTTGCTGTTTGGCTGGATCCGCTCGCATTACCCCGTGATCGGATCGCTGCCATCAGCGGCTGCGCAAATCCTCAAGGACTTCGGCTTGTGCACTTTTATCGCCGCCGTTGGCCTTGGTGCCGGCACCGATGCCGTGCGACTGATCCGCGAGTACGGTATTGCGTTGCCGATTGCCGGCGTTGTCATCACGCTTGTCCCATCGCTTATTTCGCTGTTTGTGGGTCGCAAGCTACTACACCTCGAGGTTCCAATGCTGCTCGGTGCAATTGCCGGTCAGCAGTGCAGCACACCTGCCATCAGCGCGCTCGTGGGGGTGACCGGCAACGCTACACCGGTGATCGGCTACACCATCACCTACGCGATCTCCAACATTCTGCTGCCTTTGATGGGACCGGTGATCATCGGATTGGCCGGGAAATTCAGCTGACGGAATTAAGCTGAAAAATTCGGCTGACAGCGTTGGGCATGACGGCATGCAACTATTCAAGCGCAGTAGAACAGGGTCGATAGTAAGAAACTTGAGAGGGCACCATGGACTGGATACATGAGGTTTTTCATAAGTCACCCGAGGTCGCGCTGTTCTTGTCGTTGGCAATCGGGTATCTCATTGGTCAGATCAATTTTGGCAAATTCCAACTTGGCGGCGTGGGCGGGTCGCTGCTTGCAGCTGTTGTGATCAGCCAAGCGGGCGTGCAGATCGACAACGGCGTGAAATCTATTATGTTCGCCGTCTTCATCTATGCGGTGGGCTATGACTCCGGGCCACAATTTTTCAATTCGCTTAACCGCAAGAGCTTGCGGGAGATCGCGATGGCGGTGTTTCTCGCCGTGTCGGCCCTGGTAAGCGTGCTTGTATGCGCCAAAATCTTCGGTCTGAACAAGGGGTTGGCCGCGGGTCTCGCGGGCGGTGCGCTCACACAGTCGGCAATCATCGGCACGGCCGGCGATGCGATCGCCCGACTGGGTTTGCCGGCCGACCAGACGAAGCTGCTGCAATCGGATGTTGCGATAGCGTATGCGGTGACTTACGTATTTGGATCGTTGGGCTCGATCATCGTATGCGTGAACATCTTGCCGAAATTTATGGGGCAGAGTCTTAGGGACGCGTCGATCGAAGCGGAGAAGACCCTGTCGGGCGGGACCGCCTCAGCGGGTCCCGGGCAAACGGCAGCACTTCCTGTGTTGGTGGGTCGCGTGTTTCGCGTGGTCGCCGCGGCGGGTTCTACGGTAGCCGAGATCGAAATCCGCGAGCAAGACATGATCGCCATCGAACGGATCCGTCGCGCAGGCAAGCTCATCGACCTGCGGCCCGATGTGATGTTGCTTGCCGGCGATGTCGTACTCGTGGTCGGCCGTCGCGAAGCGATGGTCGCGACGGCGCCGCAGATCGGAGAGGAGGTGGTGGACACCGATGGCGTCAGTGTTGTGATGCAGACCCGGCAGGGCGTCTTCACGAAGAAGGGCATGAACCACACCACGATCGCGGCAGTGCGGACCACGGTCGATCGCGATCTGCGTCATGGCATCTTCATTCAGAGTATCAAGCGCGCCGACCAGCCGCTGCCTATCTTGCCCGAGACGACACTCGAACACGGTGACGTGATCACGTTTTACGGATCGCCGCAAGATACCAAGCGCGCTGTCGATGCCGCGGGATATGAGCTGCCCTACACCAACAAGACCGACTTCATCTACATGGGCGTGGGCATCGTGCTCGGGCTGCTGATTGGGCTCCTTGTTGCCAACGTAGGAGGGATTCCGTTGACGCTAGGGTCGGGCGGTGGTTGCCTGCTTGCGGGTTTGCTATTCGGCTGGATGCGCGGCAAGCACCCGATGTACGGCGTCATGCCATCCGCAGCCTCTCAATTGCTGAAGGATTTCGGGCTGGCCGCATTTGTCGCCGTGGTGGGTTTGAACTCAGGCTTACAGGCGGTCGTGACCGTCAAGCAAAGTGGCATGACCATTTTCCTGCTTGGCGTCGTCGTCACATTAGTCCCGTTGCTCTTGACCATGTTGTTCGGGCGCTATGTGCTGCGCTATAACAACGCCGCGCTATTGGCGGGTGCGTTATCGGGGTCCCGTAGCGCGAACCCGGCGTTCGGCGGAGTGCTCGACAAAGCGGAAAGTGCAGTACCGACAGTGCCATTTGCGATCACATATGCATTGGCGAATGTGCTCCTGACCTTGCTTGGACCGCTGGTAGTCGGGCTGGTCTAGCGGCTCCTCGATGATTGTTTTCGGCGTGCCTGCATTTCGCATTCACGCGCTTACACGGAGAAAGCAAAATGGCAAAGAAGAATGGTGAAAAGACCCCTTCGCAGATGTCGACGTTGAGTCCGTTCGAACTGAAAGACGAATTGATCAAGGCCGCGGGTGGCGCAGCTGTCGATCGACCGGCGAACGCATCGATGTTGAACGCTGGCCGTGGCAATCCGAATTTTTTGGCCACGGTACCGAGACACGGCTTCTGGCAGTTGGGGTTGTTTGCAATGCGTGAATCCGAGCGCTCATTTGCGCATATGCCGGAAGGGCTGGGCGGATTTCCGAAGCGGGAAGGGCTGGAAGAACGTTTTGAAATCTTCGCGCGCGATAACAAGGGTGTGCCCGGAGTGGATTTTCTCCGCGGAGCGTTATCGTATGTACGCGACCAGCTTGGCATTAACGGCGCGGAATTTTTGTACGAAATGTGCGAAGGCATCCTCGCATCGAATTACCCCGTCCCAGACCGGATGCTGAAATTATCGGAAGTCATTGTCGGACAGTATCTGCGCCGCGAGATGATCGGCAAGCATCCCTTCCTCGGCGAATTCGATGTGTTCGCAACCGAAGGCGGCACCGCCGCCATGACGTACATCTTCAATACCCTGCGTGAGAATCATTTGATCGCGCCGGGCGACACGATTGCGCTCGGCTCGCCCATCTTCACGCCATACATAGAGATCCCGCGCTTGAACGATTACCAGCTCAAGGTCGTTGATCTCGACGCGGATGTGGCGAAAGGATGGCAGTACTCGAAACAGGAACTCGACAAACTGCGCGACCCCAAGGTAAAGGCTTTTTTCCTCGTGAATCCGAGCAATCCGCCGTCGGTGAAGATGAATACGGAAAGCCTCGAGTACATTGCGGAGATCGTGAAAAAACGCCCGGACTTGATTCTACTCACGGATGACGTCTATGGGACTTTCGCCGACGATTTCGTTTCGCTATTTGCGCTGTGCCCGAAAAACACGATTCTCGTGTATTCCTACTCCAAGTATTTCGGCGCGACGGGCTGGCGGCTCGGAACCATCGCCATGCACCACGATAATGTGATCGATGCTCTGATCGCAAAGCTGCCGAAGGAACAACGTGAACAGTTGCACGAGCGCTATGAGTCGATCACCACCGAACCGGAAAACCTGAAATTCATCGATCGCCTAGTCGCCGATAGCCGTACCGTCGCGCTGAATCATACGGCCGGTCTCTCCACGCCGCAGCAAGTCCAGATGGTGTTGTTCTCGCTATTTGCACTGATGGACACGCCCGACGCATACAAGAAAGCCTTGAAGCGTTTGATCCGCAGCCGCAAGCAAGCGCTGTACAGGGAGATCGGCATTTCCTTTGACGATGACGATGTGAACCAGGTCGACTATTACACCATCATCGATCTCGAATTTCTCGGCGAGCGTGCGTTCGGGCGCGACTTCGTGGAGTGGCTCTTCAAAAATACGAAGCCCTCCGAGCTGCTGTTCCGTTTGGCACGGGAAGCACGCGTGGTCTTGTTGCCGGGGCGTGGCTTCGGTACGCAACATCCGTCCGGCCGTGTTTCGCTCGCGAATCTCAACGAGAGCGACTACGTACAGATCGGTCGCGCTATGCGCAAGCTTTTGGAAGAGTATGTGGAGCGCTACAACAAGGAAACCGGGAAGAAACTGGATAAACGAACCGTGATGTGACGTCCTGATTCGTCGGGCCGGTTGGGTTGAGGAGGCCATCATGGGTGAGCATAGAGTGTGCCACCTGTTGCTGGTATATCAAGGTCTGCCCCGATGTATGGCAGAGGGTGCTGGCCTAGTCGCCCGGCAGATGATCCTTGTGCTCCCTGCTGGTGAGGCGAAAGTGCCGTCCGAAAACGATTCCTTGACGGAAACAATGTCCACGCCTAATCTTTGTAAGTCATCTGTTAGTTTTCGGCTGGAGTGCGGTGGGTAAAGCTTGACTCACCCAGGCTTGACTCACCACGGCTTGACCGTAAGTCAACATCGGTACGCGGGTCAGCGTGACGACCCGGACACGCAATACATGAAGTCAAATAAAATGCATGAGGCACGCTCGACGTACGTGGCGTAGGAGATATGTGGCAAGTATCTCGTCGCGATGTTGTACGGTGGTCGTTCTGTAACCGTATGCGCGAGGAATTACGCTGTCGCTAGTCGGCCGCTTTCAAGTCGACAGCGCCTGAATTCGTGTACGGTCGCGCAAACTCCTGACGGGAGCACGGCGCATGACTATTGTTTACGCTGTCGTCGTCGCGGCTGCATGCATCGCACTGCTGATGTTGTGGAGATTTAGACGCATGCCTACTCGTCAGGCGTTAGCAAGGAGCGATGCGCCTATGAACTTGGACATCGAACTGCCGCAACCCAGGCATGAGAAGTTTCCCTTCTCAACCCATGCCGATGCGACGATCGAGCATCAGGCTCTCGGCGTGCCTTCAGAACAGGCCGGCGGCGGTGAGGTACCCAGTTCCCGCCCGTCTTTGCCGCAGACGCGGCTCTCCATTCGAGCACGTCTGGCGATACTTTCCACCGGGCGCTTGCGTCGCACTGCCTCACGCCATAGGGTGCAGCAGGGTCGCGAGGAATCGCGGCTAGCCATACCCGACGCTGCCGCGCGACCGACGAAGGACAGCGAAAAATTCCGCGACACACTTGAGTTGTTACCGTTCGCCGTTCTGATGACCGATCAGCATGGTCAGATCGCGTTAGTCAATGCGGTAACGGAAAAGCTGTTTGGCTATTCCCGAGACGAGTTGATCGGTAAGTCTGTCGACTTGCTGATGCCGGCATGGCAGGCCAACTTCCATGCTGCACGACCGGCCGACATGACTTCGTTGCCGTCGGTTCCGGCGGTCGGTAGCACGCTCGACCAGGCCGCGCGACGTGAGGATGGTACCGAGTTTCCGGCGGAAATCACCGCCAATCCCATGTCATTGGACGGCGAACCCTATACATTCACTGTTGTCATAGACCGAACCGAGCGATACGAACTACGGCGTAACCGGCAGGAGCTTGCTCATCTGACGCGCGTTTCTACTCTTGGAGAACTTGCGGGTTCGCTCGCGCACGAGTTGAATCAGCCGCTGACGGCTATTTTGAGCAACGTGCAGGCAGCGCAGCGCTTCATGGCGACGCAGCCGGTCAACCTCACCGAAGTGCGGGAGATATTGCAGGATATCGTCGCAGATAACCACCGCGCGAGTGAGGTCATCCGCAAGATTCGCGCGCTTGTCAAGAAGAGTGAATTCGAGGCCGCACCCCTCAGTCTCCTGAGTGTAGTTGGCGATGTTGCACTGCTTGTACACAGCGATGCGATCGTGCGCGGGATCCGCGTGTTGCTGAGGATATCCCCCGAATTGCCGGTTGTTCACGGCGATAGAGTGCAGGTACAGCAGGTCGTGCTGAATTTACTTCTTAACGCATTCGATGCGTTGGAGTCCCGCTCGTCGCACGATCGTGTGGTCGTCGTTGAAGCCACGCACGATAGCGCAGGAATGGTACGTGTCGCCGTGCGCGATCGCGGCATGGGCCTCGATGGCGACAAGCTCGACAAACTTTTTATGCCGTTCTTTACTTCCAAGCGCGAAGGATTGGGTCTCGGACTCTCGATCAGCCGCTCTATCGTAGAAATGCACGGCGGGCGTATTTGGGCGGAAAACAATAAGGATCAAGGCGCCACCTTCTGTTTCACGTTGCCCACCGGAGTCGCGGCGCAGCGTGCTCGTTCGAGGCACCAGCCATGAACGAGGTGACGCCAATTGTCTTCGTGGTCGACGACGACGACTCCGTGCGTCGAGCGTTGATGCGGCTGATCCGATCCGCAGGCTACGATGTCGAGGGGTTCGGATCGGCATCCGAGTTCCTTGGATCCGGTCCGCACACAGACCGTACCGCGTGTCTGATACTCGACGTGCAACTACCCGACCTCAACGGTCTGGACTTGCAGCACGAGCTCAACGCAGCAAGCGCGTTGCTGCCGATCATCTTCATCACCGGACACGGCGACATCGCGATGACCGTGCGCGCAATGAAGGCGGGTGCGACGGATTTTCTGGCCAAGCCGTTCGGAGACACCGATCTCCTGCGCGCAATAGAGACCGCGTTGCGGAACTCTTCGCAAGCAGTCACGAGTCGTATCGAACTCGATTCGATACGAGATCGTCTGTCGCGCCTCACGCCGCGCGAGCGGGAGGTGCTGGCGCTGCTCGTCCAAGGCCGGCTTAACAAGCAGGTCGCTTGCGAACTGGGTATCGCCGAAAAGACTATCAAAGTCCACCGTGCCCGCGTCATGGAAAAGATGGAAGCGCACTCGCTGGTCGAGCTCGCGCGAATCTCCGACAAGGTCGGCATCGCTCTTTCGCGCGCTCAGCACGCGGCTCGCTGAACTACGGGCGGCGCCAGAAACTGTGCCAGCTTGCGCGCGGAGATTGGACCAAAGTCCAATATCGGGCGACTCCCAACTGTAATAGTCTTAACGTAGCGTCGAATCAGGTTTCGTACTTGGGTACCTGTATGGGGAACATCCGCTATGAGCAAAGTCAAACCGTTCGTCGCAATCGTGGATGACGACGAATCGGTGAGTCGTGCCATCAAGCGACTGTTGCGTTCCACCGGACTCGCATCGGACACGTTCAAGACAGGTGACGATTTCTTAGACATGTTCGATTCCATACCGTCATATCGCCCGGCTTGCATCGTGCTGGACATACAGATGCCTGGTCTGAACGGACTCGAGGTCCAGCGCAGGCTGTCAGGCAGTGGCATTCCAATCATTTTTATCACCGCGCATGATGAACTCGGCGTTCGCGAGCAGGCCCTGGCGCTGGGTGCCGCAGCCTATCTGCGTAAGCCATTTAATGACGAGGTTTTTATCAAGGCAGTTAGTACAGCTATCAGTTCGAATATAAAAGCGTAGTCGGATCGCGACGCAGCCGAACCGATCTGAAGGCGCTATTGGACCAAAGTCCAATTGTTTTAAGCGATTCCGTATCTCATTATTTAACTGGCCCGAGAAGAATTCTAGGCGGGAGCGCATTTTACTTCGTGACGTCATTTTCTGAATGGAGCACGCATCATGATCAAGTACCTTCGGTTTATCCTCGCGATCCCGCTCTTGTTGGTCGCGGTAGCCTGTTCGACGAACCCGACTGTTGCCAATGGTGGTGACCCCGAGTTAGAGGCGGCAGCACGTCAGGCACTACAGCAATTATTCGATAGCACGCCGAAAGCAAAGGATATCCAGTACCAGGCGAAAGCCGTGGTCGTATTTCCGAGCGTCGTCAAGGCTGGGCTGTTAGTCGGTGCAGAAGGCGGAAAAGGCGTGATGTTTGCTCCGAACGGCAAGGTCATCGGGTATTACCGAATCCGCGGGGTGTCATACGGGCTGCAAGCCGGTGCACAAAGCTATTCGCAGGCGATGTTTCTTATGACCGACTCGGCAATCCAGCAGCTCACGAGTAACACCGGATTGTCCGTTGGTATGGGACCGAGCGTCGTGTTGGTGGATAAGGGAATGGCCAGGTCGATGACAACAACGACCTTGCAATCCGACGTCTATGCCTTCATTTTTGGCCAGGAGGGTTTGATGGCTGGTCTTGGCCTTCAAGGACAGAGGATTGTTAAGTTCGATGACCAATGACGTGCGCAGTTTGCCCGTGCAGCCAGCGCCGCCGATCCTGCGACGTGAATCGCTTCGGTAGTGCACGCGCAGGTTGCACGATCTGGCAACCTGCGCGCAGGCACCGGGACATCGATCGCGCGTTGCGCAGACATTGACCGCCGGTAGCCGGTAAAGAGCTCGGCCGTAGAACATTGAGGGCCCCAAGCCATGCAACGAATGCAGCGAATCGCAATGGGTTTAGCGGTATGGGCGCTGACGTTCGCGGCGGCCGCGCAGCAGCCCATTATCTATCCGGCCAGGGGGCAGAGCGCGCAGAAGCAAAATACAGACACCGCGGAATGCCAATTGTGGGCGAAGCAAACGACAGGGGTCGATCCCGTTGCGATAGCGCAGCAGGGGGCGAACCAGCCGGCAGCTCCACAGCAGCAAGGGGGCATGCTCAGGGGGGCGGCCGGCGGCGCCGCGTTGGGTGCGATGGGCGGTGCAATCGCAGGCGATGCGGGTAAGGGTGCGGCCATTGGTGCGGTTACAGGGACGGTGATCGGAGGCATGCGCCAGCGCCGCAGGAACGAGGCGGCTGCCGGCCAACAACAAGCGAACAATCAACAGGCCTCGCAGCAGATGGCGACTTTCAGCCGGGCGGTGGCCGCGTGCATGACGGGCCGGGGATACACCGTTCAGTAAAGTCGAAGGCGCAGCCAGCGGAGATGCAAGCATGATGACCAGACTAAGGCGAACAGCGTTGGCGACTGCGTTGCTCTGCTCGGCGACGGGGGTACTCGGCGCTGACTTCGACGGCAGCAAACCGCTGATATGTGCGACCGTGGACGCACACGCCTGCGACCCGGGCGAAGTCTGCCTTCACGTCTTGCCGGACAGCATCGGCATGCCGGAGTTCATGCGTATCGACTTCGCGAAGAAGGCCATCGTCGGACCCAAGCGCACGACAGAGATCCGCTATACGGACAAAAGTGCGGATCAGGTGTTGCTGCAGGGAACCGAACTCGGCTACGCATGGACCATCGCACTCGACACGGCCGACGGCTCAATGACACTGACGCTGGTGAGTCGTGACGACGCGTTCGTGGTTTTTGGCCATTGCATACCGCCATAGCGGGCTGCGTTGCCGGTCGTGCTCACGTTGTGTTCCAAGTGTCCGAGTTCCCAGTGGGAGACTCACATGGTGATGTCAGCTTCGCGGATCGAGAACGTCGATGCCAACTGCGCGTGCAACCGCGCCTGGTTACGGTTCGTATTTGCCGCCGCGACTTTGGTGTTGCTCGCGGCTTGCCACAAGGAAGCCACCGAGATTCCGCGGCAAGCGGTTGACGTAACGGTTATGACGGTCGAGCCGCATGATACGCCGGTCGACTTCGAATTCACCGCTCAGACAGAAAGTTCGCGCGAAGTCCAGATTCGCGCACGTGTCGACGGCTTCCTGGACAAACGGGTCTATACCGAGGGTCAACTGGTGCATACCGGGCAGACGCTCTTCCTGATGGACCCCAAACCATTCGAAGCAACGCTGCAGTCGGCCCAGGGCCAGCTAGCGCAGCAGCAAGCCCGGCTCACTGTGACGAAAGCCAATCTTGCTCGCGTGATCCCACTCGTCGCACAGAACGCACTGAGCCAGAAGGACCGTGATGACGCGATCGGCAATGAAAAGGAGGCTGAAGCCGCCGTGATCGCTGCCAAAGGCCAGGTACAGACCGCACAGCTCAATCTTAGCTATACCACGATCAAGTCTCCGCTCACGGGCTTGTCAAGCTTGGCGCAACAGCAGGATGGCAGCTACGTGACGACCGCAAATGGGCTCCTGACTACCGTGTACCAACTCGACCCGATGTGGGTGAACTTCAGCATTTCCGAGAATGAGTTATTGGCATACCGCGACCAGATCGATAAAAAGCAATTGCGGTTTCCGACGAATGACGATTTCGAGGTCACGGTCGTGCTCGCCGATGGCAGCATTTTCCCGTCTCGCGGTCACATCAACTTCACCAATCCTGCGTTCAGCGCGCAAACCGGCACCTTTCTCGTGCGGGCGTCGTTCCCCAATCCGCAAGGGAGTTTGCGCCCAGGACAGTTCGTGCGCGCACGGGTTTCCGGCGCGGTGCGTCCGAACGCAATCCTCGTGCCGCAGCGTGCGGTGTTGCAAGGTTCGAAGAGTCATTTTGTCTGGGTCGTCGACAACGACTCGAAAGGCCATCAACGCGTGGTCGAAACTGGCGAGTGGCATGGCGACGACTGGTTCATCATCGACGGGCTGAAGCCTGGTGAGCGCATAGTTGTCGATGGCGCGATTCGCGTCGTTGCCGACACGCCCTTAAAGATTACCCAGGCGCCGCCTGCAACGCCGAGTGCCACCGATGGGCGGCCGGGCGAAGCACCGACTCTGGTACAGCGTCAGCCCGACCACACTGCGACGAACTGACCGGGCGGCCGAAATGAACATTTCCCGCTTCTGCATCGATCGGCCGATTTTCGCATCGGTCATTTCGATCATCATTGTGCTCGGCGGCACGTTGTCGATGCTCAGTCTGCCGATCGCGCAGTATCCCGACATCACGCCGCCCCAGATCACGATTTCCGCCAGTTACCCCGGTGCGACCGGGGACGTGGTCGCAAACAATGTCGCCGCACCGATCGAGCAACAGGTCAACGGCGCGGACAACATGATCTACATGAACTCGTCGAGTTCATCGACGGGCAACTATACGCTCAATGTCTATTTCCAGATTGGCACCAACCCCGAGCTTGCGCAGGTCGACGTGCAAAATCGCGTGAACTTGGCGTTGCCGCAATTGCCACAATCGGTGCAGGCGCAGGGCATACAAGTGCAGAAAAAGTCGTCGGCGTTCATGATGGTCATCGCCATCTATTCGCCCACAGAACGCTACGACCCGACCTATATCGCCAACTACGCGAACATCTACGTGCTCGATGCGTTGAAGCGCGTGCCCGGCGCCAATCAGTCGAGCATTTTCGGCACGCCCGACTACGCGATGCGTATCTGGCTCAAACCTGATCGCATGGCACAACTCGGCGTCACGGCCTCCGACGTGCAGAAGGCTGTCGCCAACCAGAACCAACAGTTCGCGGTTGGCAGCATCGGCCAGTCGCCGACCGGCACCCCGGTCGAGCAGTCATTCGCGGTAACAACCACCGGCCGGCTGACCGATCCGGCGGAATTCGACAACATCATCATCCGAGCGGCGAACAATGGCGCTGCGATTGTGCGCCTCAGGGACATCGGCCGGGCCCAACTCGGTCAAAAGGACTACTCGATCCGCAGCAAGTTTCAAGGTAAGCCGGCGACGATCATCGCCGTGTATCAGCAGCCAGGCGCGAATGCGCTCGACGTGTCCAAGCAGGTGCACGCAACACTCCAGGAGATGAAAAAGTCATTTCCCGAAGGCCTGGATTACGACATCGCGATGGACACGACCGACTTCACACGCGCGTCGATCTCGGACGTCATTCATACATTCTTCGAAGCGCTCGTGCTGGTCGTGATCGTGGTCTATGTGTTCCTGCAGAGCTTTCGCGCCACGTTGATTCCGGTGCTCGCCGTGCCGGTGTCGATTCTCGGAACCTTCATGGGCATGCTCGCCCTGGGCTTTTCGATCAACATGCTGACGCTGTTCGGCATGGTGCTAGCCATCGGCATCGTGGTGGACGACGCAATCGTCGTGGTCGAAAACGTCGAGCGGAACATGAACGTCCACAAGCTGAGTCCGAAGGACGCCGCCAAACGCGCGATGGACGAGGTCTCCGGCCCGGTCGTGGCAATCGTGCTCGTGCTATGCGCGGTGTTCGTGCCGGTGGCATTTCTGGGCGGCATCACCGGACAGCTATACAAGCAGTTCGCCATCACCATTGCGATCTCGGTGGTGTTCTCGGGGCTGGTTGCGCTTACGCTCTCACCGGCGCTGGCAGCCTTGCTGCTGAAACCTGGACACCATGAAAAAAAGGGCTTCTTCAGATGGTTCGATAACGCGTTCGGACGGATGACTGCGGGCTACACGCGCATGGTAAAGCTGGTCATCAAGCGCTTTGTGGTGGCCTTGTTGCTGTTCGCCGGGATGATCGCGCTCGCGGTCATCATGATGAGGTCTATCCCGACGTCGTTTCTCCCGCCGGAGGACCAAGGCTACTTACTCGGTGCGGTCATCATGCCGGACGCGGCTAGCCTGGACCGCACCGGGGGAGTCTCGCAGCGCGTGACCGACTATTTCATGAAGCAGGCGGCCGTGAGCAGCGTCACGGTGGTCGACGGGTACAGTCTGCTGGACAGTCAGAACAAGAACAACGCGTCGACATTTTTTATCGGCTTCAAGAGTTTCGACGAGCGCTACAAGTTCGCCAACATCAAGACGCAGAACGCACGGGCGGTCCTGATCAAGGCGTACGAAAATTTCGCCAGCGTGCAGGAGGGGATCATCTTGCCAGTCAACCCTCCGTCGATTCCGGGGCTCGGAACGACTGGCGGTACGGAGATGTGGATACAGAGCAAAGGGGACGCCACCATTCCTCAACTCGCGGGTGTGGTGAATGACTTCCTGGCGAAAGCGAAACAGCGGCCCGAACTGGCTCGCGTCACCTCGACGTTCAATGCGTCGTCTCAGCAACTGCTGGTCAACGTGGACCGAGACAAGGCGGAAACGCTGGGGGTTCCGATCGAGGAAGTGTATGGCGCGATGCAGACCATGTTCGGCTCGCTGTATGTGTCGCAGTTCAACCGTTCGAGCCGGCTATGGCAGGTCATCCTGCAAGCGGAGCCGTCGTATCGGCTCAAGCCCCAGGACCTCGACCAGATCTTCGTGCGTGGCAAGACGGGCAGCATGGTCCCGCTCAAAGCGGTGGTGACCACGCAATTTGTCACCGGTCCCGATCTGGTGACGCGCTTCAACAATTTCCCTGCGGTCAAGATTACAGCCAACGCGGCGCCGGGCTACAGCTCGGGACAAGTCCTGTCCACGCTCCAGGAGGTCGCCGACGAGGTAATGCCACCGGGTTATGACGTCGCGTGGAGCGGCGAAGCCTACGAAGCGAGGCAGGCGGGTGGCACGTCCGGGCTCGTGTTCGTGTTCGGCCTGGTCATGGTGTTCCTGATTCTCGCCGCGCAGTACGAGAAGTGGAGTTTGCCGTTCGGCGTGCTGATGGCGGTGCCGTTCGCGCTGTTTGGCGCGTTGCTCGCCATCCTGCTTCGCGGCCTTGAAAACGACGTCTACTTCCAGATCGGCCTGACGATGCTGGTCGCGCTGGCCGCCAAGAACGCGATCTTGATCTTCGAGTTCGCGGTGCTGAACCGTGAGTCGGGGGAGTCGGTCTACGACGCCGCGATCACGGCGGCGACCGAACGGCTGCGCCCGATCGTGATGACGTCCCTCGCCTTCATCCTTGGCTGTGTGCCGCTCGCCATCGCGCTCGGTGCGTCGGCGAACAGCCGCCATTCGATCGGCACAGGTGTCATTGGGGGCATGCTTGGCGCCACGGCGATTGCGGTGTTCTTTATCCCGATGTTCTTCTATGTGCTCGAAACGATGTCGGAGAAGCGCAGCGGCGGCAAGAAGACCCCGGGTCCGACGGCGAGCCCGCCGGATGCAGGGTCACCGGGCTCCGCGAGTTCGGGTTCAGGCTCAGGCGCGCCGACGGTCACGCCGTCTGCCAGACACGAGGGCGACTGACATGCGTACCTCCGCTCTTACGCTGCTGGCTTTGCTTACGCTTGGCGGCTGCCTGCTCGGGCCGAATTACCAGCGCCCCGTCGTCGATACACCGCCTGCATTTCGCTTTGCCGAGTCGGATGTGAAAGATCTCGTCAATACAGCGTGGTGGGAACAGTTTCAGGATCCGGCGTTGAACGAGCTGATTGCCACGGCTTTGGCACAGAACAAGGATGTCAAGATTGCGGCTGCGCGCGTCGAACAATTTCTCGGGCAGTTCGTGACCACGCGTTCGCAATTGTTTCCGCAGGTAGCCGCCGGACTCGACGGGCAACGGGAACGCGTGCCGCTCGGCACAGTTGGATTACCGACGGGCGTCGGCCCCGTGTTCAACCAGTTCCAGGCGACGCTCTCAGGCTCCTGGGAGATCGATTTCTTCGGCAAGCTGCGCCGCCAGACGGAAGCGGCGCGTGCGAACCTGCTCGCAAGCGAAGAGGGCCGTCGCGCAACTATCCTGACGCTGGTCGCCGCGGTGGCGACGTCGTATGTGAACCTGCTGTCGCTCGATCGGCAACTCGATATCGCGAAGTCCACGGCCGCGAGCCGCGCGGCTTCCGTCCATGTGTTCCAGTTGCGCTTCTCGGGCGGCGAAATGTCGCAGGTGGAACTGGCGCAGAGCCAGTCGGAATACCAGGAGTCGCTCGCAACGATTCCCCAGCTCGAGCTGCAGATTGCCCAGCAAGAGGACGCCCTGTCGATCCTGCTCGGGGAGAACCCCGAGCCGATCGTGCGCGACCGCGAGCTGGACGATCTCGCGACGCCTGCCGTGCCTGCAGGCTTGCCGTCTGAATTGCTCACGCGCCGTCCCGACCTGCGCCAGGCGGAGCAAAACCTGATCGCCGCCAACGCGTTGATCGGCGCCGCGCGCGCGCTCTATTTTCCGTCGATCTCTCTGACCGGCTTGTTCGGCTCCGCGAGCGGACAGTTCTCATCGCTCTTCACCGGCCCCGCGCGCGTGTGGTCCTATGCCGGCGCCGTGACGTTGCCGATCTTCACGGCGGGCAGCATTTCCGGTCAAGTGACGCAGGCCGAAGCGCAACAGCAACAAGCGCTGTTCGAGTATCAAAAGGCAATTCAGGCCGCATTCCAGCAAGTGGCCGACGCACTCGTATCGCTGCAAAAAACGCGTGAGCAGCTCGTGGCGCAGGGCAATCAGGTCGATGCGTTACGTACGTATTCGCGCCTGGCCAGACTGCGGTACGAGGGCGGCTATACGAGCTACATCGAGGTGCTCGATGCCGAACGCAGCCTCTTCAACGCTCAGCTAACCTACGCGCAGGCACAGGGCACGGTTTTCACCTCGACCATCAGCCTCTACCAGGCGATGGGCGGTGGCTGGGTGACCGACGCCGAACATATGACCTCGACCACCTACGGCGAGGGTGGCGCAGTGGTGAATCCGGGCGCGTCTGCAGGTGGAACGAAAGGTCCGTCACAATGAGTTCGAACCGTCTGATTGCCTGCCACGAATGCGACCTGCTGCAGCGCGAAACGGTGCTGGCCAAGGGGGGGAGCGCGCGCTGCCGGCGTTGCGGCGCGATACTCTATCGCAGCATGCCTGCCAGCGTCGACCGGGCGCTCGCCCTGACGCTAGCGGGAATGGTTTTGTTCGTGGTGGCGAATGCTTTCCCGATCGTCGGGCTCTCGGTGAACGGCGATCTTGTCGAGACCACGCTGTTGGGCGCGGTTCGCACGTTGTATCGCGACGGCATGTGGCCGATCGCGGGTCTCGTGTTCGCCACGACCTTGTTGATGCCGCTATTGGACATGGCGGCGGTGGCGTATTTGCTTGTGCCGCTGCGCATGGGACGTATCCCTCGCCGGCCGGAGATCGTGCTGCGCATGGTGCACTGGGTGACCCCGTGGGGCATGATCGAAGTGCTGATCCTTGGTATGTTGGTCGCACTCGTCAAGCTCGCACATATCGCAAGCGTGGTCCCCGGTATTGCCATGTGGGCGTTTGGTGCCGTGATGCTGGTGCTTGCCGCGGCCGCCGCGGCTTTCGATCCTCACGAGATCTGGGCGCGCATCGACGTCGCGCGAGGCCTGGCGCCCGCCCGACCCCGGCAGATCAGTGCCTCGGCTCCGACAGCCGCACGTGCGGGTCTTTTCGTCTGCCACGATTGCGGCCTGTTGTCGAAGCCGGCGGCACATGCCCATGACGGACACTGCCCGCGTTGCGGCGCACATCTGCACTTTCGCAAGCCCAGCAGCATTGCGCGGACCTGGGCGTTCGTGATTGCCGCCGTAATCCTCTACATCCCCGCCAACGCGCTGCCCGTGATGGATACGAGTTCGCTGTTCGGCGCGCAAACGGACACGATCCTGAGCGGCGTGGTCTATCTATGGACGTCGGGGTCATGGCCGCTCGCGGTGATTGTTTTTATCGCGAGCATCGCAGTGCCGATGCTGAAGATCATCGCGCTGACGTTCCTGGTCTTGACCGCGCAGCTACGCTGGCGCTGGCTACCCGAGAAACGGACACGGATCTACCGGGTGGTGGAATTCGTGGGGCGCTGGTCGATGCTTGATATCTACGTCATCACGATACTGGTCGCGCTCGTGCAGTTCAATGCGCTCGCGACGATCAGGGCTGGCCCCGGCGCGATCGCGTTTGGCGCGGTAGTCGTGCTGACGATGTTTGCCGCGATGTCATTCGATCCGCGCCTCATCTGGGACGCAGTGGAGGGGAATCATGGATAAGCCGCCCGGGCAACGCGACGCGCCCGATGCCCCCGATTTCCCCGACGCGATAGGCGCGCGGCGCTCGCGCTGGCGCGTGCAGGTCGTCTGGCTGGTGCCGCTTGTCGCGGTATTGATCGGTGGCTGGCTCGCGGTGCAGGCGATCCTGGAAAAAGGGCCCACCATCACCATTAGCTTCGTGACTGGTGAAGGCCTGGAGGCGGGCAAGACCAAGATCAAATTCAAGAACGTGGACGTCGGGGTAATCGAAAAGGTCGTCGTTTCAAGCGATCACAAACGCGTCGTGGCCACCGCCGAAATGTCTCGCGACGCTTCGAGCATGCTGGTCGACGATACCCGCTTCTGGGTCGTGCGCCCGCGCATTTCCGGCGGGACCGTCTCGGGCCTGGGCACGTTGCTCTCGGGCTCGTTTGTCGGCGTGGACATTGGCAGCAAGACCAGTGCGCGGCGCGATTTCGTCGGGCTGGAATCTCCACCTGTGTTTGCGGCCGGCGTTCCCGGGCGAGAGTTCGTGCTCAAGAGCGCCGACCTGGGTTCGCTCGACATCGGCTCGCCCGTGTTTTTCCGGCGGCTGCAGGTTGGCCAGGTGACATCGTATGAGCTCGATCCCGACGGAAAGGGCATGACACTGCATATCTTCGTCAATGCGCCCTACGATAACTACGTGAAGGAAGGCGTTCGCTTCTGGCACGCGAGTGGTATCGACGTTTCGCTGGAGACGAGCGGTGTGAAGATCAACACCGAATCGCTGGTGTCGATCCTCATCGGCGGGCTCGCGTTCGAGAGTCCACCCGATATGCTGGCCACTACCGAGGCTGCTGCACAAAGCGAGTTCGAGCTTTTCCGCGATCGTGACGAGGCGATGAAACGGCATGACAACATCGTCGACACTTATGTGCTGAATTTCACGGAGTCGGTGCGTGGGCTGTTGGTCGGTGCGCCAGTCGATTTCCGCGGCATTGTGGTCGGGGAAGTGGCCGCAATCTATACACATTACGACCCAGTCACAAAGGAATTTACCATTCCGGTCGAGGTGCGCATTTTTCCGGAGCGCTTCACGTCGCGCTATGCGTCGGGTGCGAAGGGCGGCCGGATTGCACGGGACGAGGATCGCAAAACGTTCAGCGACTATCTCGTTGCACATGGATTGCGCGCGCAGTTGAAAACCGCGAGCCTGCTGACGGGGCAACTCTATGTCGCCGTGGATTTCTTCCCCGCGGCTCCGAAGGCCAAGGTGGACTGGACCTCGAATCCGCCGGAATTGCCCACCGTGCCGGGCAACCTGCAAGGGCTGCAAGATTCAATCACCAGCCTTGTCGCGAAGCTGAACAAGATTCCGTTCGAAGGCATCGGCAGCGATTTGCGCACGACCCTGCATGATGCGGATGCGCTCCTTAAGACGCTCGATACCGAAGTGGCGCCGGAGGCCCGCAGCACGCTGGCCGCCGCGCGCGCCACACTCGACTCGGCCAACGGCGCGTTGCAGCCCGACTCTGCGTTGGCGCAGAGCACCGTCGACACGATGCGCGAATTGTCGCGTACGGCGGCGTCGTTGCGCGCGCTGGCCGACTATCTTGAACGCCATCCCGAAGCGCTGCTTCGCGGCAAGACGGAGGATAAACCGTGATGCGCTCTCTCTTGTTGATGCCCGTGGTGCTAACGCTGGCGCTCGTCGGCGGCTGCGGGAGCTCTCCTACCGCAAGCTTTTACACCCTCAGTCCTGTGCGCCCGCAGGAACACGTGGATACCGGCACGCCGGTCGCCATCACGATCGGCATTGTGACGGTGCCGGAGATTGTCGACCGCCCGCAATTGGTGTTACGGGTCGACGCGAATCAGGTCGCGCTCGCGGAGTTCGACCGCTGGGCGGATCCGCTGAAGAGCCAGATCCGGCGGGTGATCGCCGCTGACCTCGCGCTGCAATTCCCGGGCGCGCTCGTTTCCGGCTATTCGCAAAGTGTGGACCCTGCATCAACTTACCTGGTGTCGATCGATGTCCAAAGCTTCGAGTCTGCGCCCGGCGACGCGGCCTCTATCACGGTATTGTGGTCAGTGCGGCCGCCGAAGCTGGGCGCACCGATGAGCGGTCGGACCGTCGTGCGCGAGCCAACCGGCGGTGCAGGCGACGAGGCGCTCGTCGCCGCGCATAGCCGGGCCTTGGCGGCCGTCAGCCGCGACATCGCTGCCGCGCTGCGCTCGACACTTCGGCAATGACACGGCACAGCGCGGGTGAGCGGGGCCGTCTTGACCGGCGACTGAAAGGGGGCAGCGGTGGAGCGCGACGCATGAGCGCCGTGAAGACTCGCTGCGTCACGTCTGCTTCGTACCCGACCCACCACTCGTGACTTGCAGTGATATCAATCGCGCAAGCACGATCGCCGGATAAAGCTGGCCGATCAGCGCCTCCATAATTGCCAGCGACCTCGCCGATTGGGCGACGGGGGTGATGTCCCCATAGCCCAGGGTGGTAAGTGTGACAAAGCTGAAGTAGACCCAAATTGAGCGATCCGACGGGCCGCCATCATGCGCGATTCCGGCATAAGCGCCAGGTACGTGGATGCTGACTAGTTGATAGGCCTCCGCCCAGACGACCCCAATCAATATGTAAAGTGCGATCGCTCCCAAGATCCGGTCGAATGTCACCGCACCGCCGCCGAACACCTTGGTCCCGAGGACCGCACAAAGAATTCCGAGGGAAAAGATCGTTGTGCCGTCAAGCAGCCCGAGTGTCTTTTCCGGCGCGATAAACGATCGTGTCCAGTGCGCCACGATCGCCAAGCTGGCGATCAGCGCGATCGCCACGAATTGCGGGCGGTGCTCCCATGCCGTCGCCGCACCGCTAAGCAGGATCAGTGACAGAAGCACGTCTCGCACAATTTGCGCCGAGATGCCGTCTGGAGCAACCATAAAAGGTACGACAAAGATGTTAATCAGGAGTAGGAATAGCAGGACAGCCATGCTGCCGATGCGCTGCTGCACCGTGCGATCATGCCAGCGTCGTAGGTGTGCCATCGCCGCTCCCCGTCTGGTTTATCGGCCCGTTTGTTGCCCCTGTCCGAGTATCGCCCCGGAGGTCCAAGTGCGGCGCACGAAGAACGCGACCTCACAGATCCTGTCGCTTATTTGTCTCCCAAGTGTATACCGCTCAACCCTGGGCTTGTCATGTTCCTACGAGTCCTTTAGCCGACCGCTGTTATCGAGCAACGACCGGGTCATTTTGTAGGAGCCCTGGGAGCCTGACCTCGAAGCACGACTCGTGCGAGAACACCGACATGGTGCCGGCGCGGGCTCTATGGCCCGCGCCTGATGCACTAGGCTTTCAGAAGCTTAAGCAGCTCTTTGGCAGCCGGACCCGACGAGGCCGGGTTTTGGCCGGTGATTAGAAGGCCGTCGACTAGGGTGAATACACCCCAATCGGCGCCTTTTTCGTAGTGGGCGCCCAGGCGCTTGAGATCGTCCTCAACGAGAAAAGGGCACGACCTTGGTCAGGCCTACGGCTTCCTCCTCGGAATTGGCAAAGCCGGTGACACGCTTACCCTTGACGATGGGCTGTCCCTGATAGGTCACTTTTTGCAGAACGCCAGGGGCATGACAGACGGCGGCAACCGGCTTGCCGGCGTTGTAGAAACTCTCGATCAGATCGATCGAGTTTTTGTCATTGACCAGATCCCACAAAGGGCCGTGGCCGCCGGGATAGAAAACCGTATCGTAGTCTTGCGCCTTGACTTCGGCGAGCTTGACGGTATTGGCCAAGACCTTCTGCGTTGCCGGGTCTTTCTTGAAGCGTTCCATCGTCTCGGTCTGGTTGCCTGGCTCGTCGCTCTTGGGATCGATCGGCGGCTGGCCACCCTTGGGTGATGCCAAGGTAACCTCGGCCCCTGCATCCTTGAACGCGTAGTAGGGGGCAGTGAACTCTTCGAGCCAGAAGCCGGTTGGCTTTCCGGTATCTCCAAGCTTGTTGTGCGAAGTCAAAACCATCAAGATTTTCATCGTCGGTCTCCGGTGAGGCGAATGCCTAAACGCGGTATCGCCCGGGGGTAACGCTCAAAGTGGGTGTCGTCGTTCAACTGGGTTTTTTGGGTCCTCGCCTCGCTGAGGAAATAACGTGCGTAGGCATAGAGGCCGGGACTGCCGGTCATGATGAGAAGGACGTTGTTGCCACCGCAGTCAAAACAACTGTAGCAGCTAAAGTTCTCACATGCGAGGACTGACTGTGTTCGGTCCGGTTATCTTTTCATCTATGTGGCGCAGCGCCATGTGCCAGACTCCATCCCATCACGACGCTGCGCATTCTTACCAAGGCGGATAATTTACGGCACATCGATTTACGACACAGCGAGATTAGAAATCCGTGCGGATGCCACCACCGATGGTATGGCCCGACGATAAATTGCTGGCACGATCGCCCAGTACGGCCGCGTAAATATCCGTGCTTTTTGACAGCGGATAGTCATAACCGACCGACCAAGTGTTACGCGATACGCCGCTTTCGCCGGTGCTCTTCGAGTACGCATCCGAGGCGAGTATTTTGCCGAAGCCCACTGGAATCGACGTACCCAGTTGGCCCGTATTGATCCCGACATCACCGGTCAGGATGGAATCCCAGACGTGTTGATATTGACCGAAGATCTTGAACACGCCAAAGTCATAGGAGAGGCCCGTTGACGCCACCGATTGCGTCGTCATGCCGGGAAGGACCGTGCTGAGGTCCCCCGGATTGATGTTGAACTTGATCTGCTGCCAGACGGCCGATGCTGAGAGTGGCCCCTGGTTGTAGGCCAACTGACCACTCCATTTATTCTGCCCCAGATGGCCCGTATCGCCACCGAGCACATACATGGCTTTGCCAGTCAGGCCATTCACTATCGGCGCGGTATAAAGTACGCTGTTGGACCATTCGCCACCGTTACCCGAAACCCCCTGACCGTTTACCGCGACATAAGTTTGGATCACGATCGGCGAGAAGATGAAGGAATTGAAAAATGGATTGAAATAAATCGTCGAGAACCACAAGGGGGGAGGAATCTGTCCGAGCGTCAGCGCACCCCAGGAACCCCGTACCCCAACCCACGCGTTGCGCGAGAAGAAGCCGTCGCCCGCGAAGCGGCCATAGGTGCCGTTCTGAATATTGAAATAACTCTCCAAGTCGAAAATCACGCTATTGCCGCCGCCCAGATCTTCAGTGCCGCGTATTCCCCAGTACGAAGCCGTCATGCCGCCGTTGCCGACCAAGACGGCGGTCGGGCCTCCCAGCGCCTTTTTCTCGCCTCCCCATGCATCGATCTGGCCGTACATTTGCACGCTGGATTGAGCCAGCGCCGCGCCGCTTACAAGGGCTGTGCCCATGATGATCGCTTGCAGGACTTTTCGTAGTCTCGTCTTCATTATTGTCTCCGATCGTTGTAATGTTTTATTTAGGATTTTGTAATTAGGAATGCAAAATTAATGTGTCAATTTGAAAGCGCTACGCCTGCGTTACGGTTGGGATTCCGGTTGGGACTGGAGCGGCCGTTCGAACTTCATACGGCGTTCCCGGTACCTGTCTAACGCCGTTGCACATTTTGGTTCGTCGCGGCCGCCGACGCCACTGGGCTATTTTTTAGCGCAGAGCAACGCATGCAGGACAACCAGGGTGACCCCTCCAGAGATCACTGGCTGCTGAAGCACCAACTGCAGCATCAAAGGCATGGTGTGCAGCACATCGGGTGCAATGAATAAGCCCCCGAGTCCGACGAGAAACGCCAGGCCGGTGCAGATAAGCTGCCTGTCGTCCCACTCGACCTGCGCCAGAATGTGGACGCCATGCATGAAAACGATGCCGAACAAAAGAGTAGCGGCTGCCGAGATCACCGGTAACGGAACCACTACCAGCAGCATGTCGAACTTGACGCAGCCGCCGAGGATGATCAGGAACAAGCCTGCGGTCAGTGTCACATAGCGTGAGCCGACCCGCGTGGCGCGCAGTATGCCGATATTGTCGGGATAGGCTATCGTGCTGAACCCGCCGCATACAGCGGCGACCACGGAGCCGAGGGCGACTCCGAATAACCCTTCCGACATCCGACCGGACGTGAGCGATTCGCTGCCCCATTCCGCCACTGTTTGATATAGCGCCATCGATCCCATGCCTGCCGGAATCAGTACCAGCAGAAATACAATCACCAGGTCCGCACGAACACCGAAGCCAAACGGGAATAGGTGAGGCACGACAAGAATCGGCGCGCTTGCGACCGCCGCGAAGGAAATCGGGACGAATAGCGTGTAGCACAGCGTCCCCAGAGCCAGACCAATCAAGATCGCGCCACGGCGTAGTCGCCGGCCACCCCACAACATCGCGCCGATAATAGCCGCCACGGCGACTGCGCCTGACAACAGATTGACGCCCGGAAAGCCGGCACTGGCGCGCGTGCCTATCCAGGTCGGCAATGCCACGCTGGCGATCTGGATCATGATCAGCATCACAATCATGCCGGAGATGATGGGCACCCGGATGTAGCGGGCAAAGATGCCGACGAAGCTACGTCCGCGAATCGGCACGGTGAGTACGCACCAAATCAGCGAGGCGACGAAGAATGAACCGTAGGCCGTGCCGAGTCCGCCGCTCTGGAGATGGCCGACAGCCAACAAGGCTCCGAAACTGCCGGCGTACGGACCTTGTGCGATCGGCAAGCGCAACAGCCATACCGATTGCAGCACAGTAATGATTCCGCACACGATGAAGGTCATGCCGTAGACGTAGGCGATCTGTTCGGGCGGTAGGTTGAATGCTCGGCCGAGAATGCCGGGGAATACAAACATGCCGGTCATGCCGAACACGTTCTGCAGCGCAAGCAGGATGAGTTGTGAGCCGGGGAGTTTTTCGTTGATGCCGACGTCGAAAATACGCTCGGGCGCCACGCGCGCGGTTTTGCTCGCGCCTGCGGGGTGAGACTGGCTTGTATTCACGCTCAAAGTGGTTCCACTATGGTCAAAGCTGATTAAAAGAACCGCGACCGGTCATCGCGTGGCGTCTATTTTCAATCCCCCAGCGGCAGGCCTTTGGTTTCAGGCCCGAACCAGATGGCTATCATCCCAACGATAAACAGCAGCGAAATCGCCGCCGAAGCGGTGGGGAAAGAGCCGAACCGAGCGACTACGACGGTGCCTGCCAACGGGCCAATGCTCGTCAGGGCGCGAGCCATGTTCCAGCAGAAACCTTGACCCGTCGCGCGCACACGCGTCGGAAACAATTCGGGAAGGTAAGCGGCGAAGGTACCGAAGGCGCCGATCACGAAGTAACCGTAGACGGGCATGAACCAAAGGATGTAATCGAGCCGCTTGATCGCGAGGAACAACACCATCGATGCGACGAATGAGCCGACCGAAAAAATGAAATACGACAGTCGACGGCCCAAGGCGTCGAGCATCCAAATCAGCGTCAAGTAGCCGAGCGTGGCGCCGATCATCATCAAGATAAAGGCATAGCTGACAGTAGCGCCGGCGTCCTGGCCACCCGAAGCGGCTACGAATTCATGTATCCAACTGGGTAGGAAGGTCAGGCCTCCCCAGCAACCGAGCATGGCGGCTGAGGCAACGATCACGCCCACGATGGTTTTGCGCCGCAGATCCGATTTGAAGATGCCGAGGAAGGTGCCGAGCGCCGATTCTGCGTCGACTGCATTTCTGACTTTGACCCAACGTTCGGGTTCAGGCACGAAACGCCGGATCAGGATGGTGGCGAGCGCCGGGACCGCACCCATTCCCAATACCCAGCGCCAGCCGAATGGCCCGAGCAGCAGATTGTCGAGTGCGGCGGCAAGAAAACCGAACGCGAACGCCATTTGCATGATCTGCATGGCGCGAGCGCGATGCCGTTCGGGCCAGGTCTCGGCCACCAGAGCGGCGCCAGCAGCCCATTCACCACCGATACCGAAACCCGCGAGCGCTTGGGCGACCGCGAGTTCCGGCCACGATCGCGCGAACGCACTCAATAGCGTGAAGGCGGCGTAAATGAGGATGGTCCACGCCATTACGCGCGAGCGTCCAAGTCGATCGGCCGCAACCCCGAACAGCACGCCGCCGATGCCCCACGTGAGCAATTTGCCCGAAATGATGATGCTGCCGATCTTGCTGATTTCCGCGGCATTGCTGGTGTGCAAAAGCGTGCCGACGCTAGGGACCAAAACGAGCGTAAATACGTTGAGGTCCATCGAATCGAACATCCAGCCCAGAAAGGCCGAAATCAGTGTCAGCCACTGATACTTGGAAAGCCCGATGCCCGGAATCCTCTCTCCCAGCACTGGCGTTCGAATTTCACGCGCTTCGCTCACTATGCCTGCCTCCTTGCCACTAATTTTATTCGCGGGAGGATCCGTCATCGAGTGGGTTCCTCGCGCGCGCTGACACTTTTTGACCTCGTATCATGTCGGCGATTATATGAAGTAATACAATGATATTGCAATACGTATTATCACAATTCCGGCGGAGGGGGGAGAAGGGCGTGGAATGGGGAATGGAACGGAAATGACGGCCGATTGCCAGAACAGGGAGGAGGGCAAGAGAATCGAGCCCTGAGGAGGCCAGCTCCTTACTGCTGGAGCAGCCGTGGCGAACTCAATGGGCGATTACGTATCAAATTCAACTGACGGCGGCAACTGACGGCGCATCCGGAAAGCCGCGCCATCCTGCAACTACCGCTAATAACGCACGATGCCGCTTACGCTGTCAGGGAATGTCAGCGAGAACTTCAACCGCCAATTTCTCGGCTTGCTGCACGTGTCGTTCGCAAGCAAGTGCCGCGGCATCCGGGTCGTTGCGTTTTACCGCTTCGACAATCTCGGCGATCTCTTCGTAGCTTTGTTCGAGTCGACCTGGTTGGGACAGCGTGGTGGCGCGCAGCATCATCACGCGGGTATGCACCAGCCGCAGCATGTCGGTGAGCACCGGATTGGCCGCACCTTCAAGAATGACGTCGTAAAACTTCGCTTTTTGCTTCAAAAAGAGCAGCGTCGCCTCATCGGACTGGTTACTTTTGAGCTTGCGCAGATCTTCGAGTGCGCTGGTCAAAGCCTCCCTCTGTTCGAGCGTAGCGCGCAGAGTAAAGTGACTTCCTGCCAGCGCTTCTAGTGCGGCACGTACCTCATAAAGACCCTTGGCCTCGGTTTGGGTAATGACCGCCACAATCGGACCCTTGTGGGGAATATTCTGAATCAGGCCTTCCGCCACTAGCTGACTGAGTGCCTCGCGGATCAACGTGCGGCTGACGCCGAGCATTTCGCACAGTTCCCGTTCAATCAACCGATCGCCGGGGCGAAAGGTGAGATCCGTAATGCAAAGGCGCAAACCTTCGATTACCTGCTGGCGCAAGGTGGAAACGGGACGAAGAACTTGTCGATTTGTATTCATGCCTGCCTAGTCGTGGAATTGATTGGATCTGTTTTTTTGTATTCGATCATACAATCGTATTGACAAAGTCACGCAGTCCGATCATACTGCCACCTATTATACAATCGTACAACTTCTCTTTCCACCGCATTCGCGAGGTTCTCCATGCAAGAAGTCAATCCGTCGGCCCGCAGGGTCATTGGTGCAAAGATTCGTGAGGAAGTGCTGGGCGCCTCTCATACTCGGGCAGGCGGCGACACGCCTCATCTGTTCGAGACGGTATTTCTCGAATTTACCGAGGATTTTTGTTGGGGCAACGTCTGGAATCGGCCGGGCCTGACGCGGGAAGTTCGCAGCATGCTCAATCTCGCGATGCTGGCTTCCATGGGCCGCTGGAATGAGTTTGAAGTGCATACGCGTGGCGCCATCAATAATGGCGTGACCGAAGAGCAGATCTCGGAAGTTTTGCTGCAGGCTGGCGTTTACGCCGGCATCCCGGTGGCGGCAGAAGGCTTGCGCCGCGCCAAGTCGGTGGTTAGCGCGTTGAACGCGAAACACGGTAAAGAAGCTTCGGCAGGCTAATAAAAGCGGCGTCGTCGAGTCAGCTAATCGACGATGGATTGCCCCTTCCCCGTGACATCTTTTTGTCGCCAGCATTTGTACTACGAACATCATGCCCTCTCCCATGTTCACTGAAGTCCCTGCGGGCCGCATTGCTTATTCCAGGCAGGGTAGCGGTCCCGTTCTCGTGTTGCTCCATCCGATTGGCGTTGATCGGACCTGGTGGAGCGATTATGTGCGCGACTGGCAATCGTCCTACGATGTCATAGCCATCGATTTTCGCGGTCATGGTGATTCCAGTCCGATCACCGCGCCGATTACCTTGTCCGAACATGCGGACGACGTGATTGCCGTGCTACAGCAAGAAGGTGTCGCTGCTGCCCACTTGATAGGCGTCTCGATGGGCGGCATGGTGGCCCAGTGCGTGGCTATCAAGGCACCTGAGCGGGTTGCCTCGCTCATCTTGTGTGCGACCGCAGGCGCATTTCCCGAAGCGGTACGCCCGCGCATCCTGGCACGCGGCGATCTGCACCGCGCAGGTTCGATGTCGGAAGTGGTGGCCGACACTATCTCGCGCTGGTTTCACCCGGAAAGCGCTCGCCCGGATTTGGTCGAGCGCTGTCGTGTCCGGTTGCTGGCCGATGATTGGTATAGCTGGAGCGCGAGTTGGGCCGCTATTTCCCAATTGGACAATCTGGCGCAGCTTGTCAATGTCACGGTGCCGGCGCTGGTAGTGGCGGGCGACGCCGACGCCAGTATTCCTGTTGCGGTATCGCAGCAAATTGCCGACGCCCTGGCCGCCGCAAAATTCGTGTCGATTCCAGGTGCGACACACTTCGGGGCTTTCGAAATGCGTGATCTTTTCACACCGATCTTCGACGAGTTTCTTGCAAGCGTCGCGCGCTGAACGGCTTTTCGTGCGCGCCGAGCCTGCGAAAGAACCGGCGAAATAGCCGGCGCGCACAACCCAACATCAGGATGGCATAGGCAAGCCGTACCACCATCCCAAGGAGACAATATGGCAATCACTATTCGCTCCTCATTCAACGTCGACGCGAAACCGGCGGATGCATGGCGTTCGCTGATCGATATCGAATTCTCCGCGCCGTGCTTCCCGGGCGCTGAGCTCAAAGAAAAGCAAGAAGACGGCAGTTATAAAGGCGCGTTCTCCGTCAAATTGGGGCCGCTGACATTCAAGTTTGCCGGCAAATTCAAGATCGCCGAGCAAGACGACGCAACCCGCACGGCGGTGGTTACGGCCAGCGGCACCGATACGAAAGGGCGCGGCGGCGCTGACGCTAATATTCAGGTCAGTGTCCACGATCAGGAAGGCAAGACGCGCGTCGATGTTGTGTCGGACGTGAACTTGTCGGGCACGGTCGCGCAATACGGTCGTGGATCCAGCATGATCGAGGCCTTGTCCCAACAATTGCTTAACCAGTTCTCCAAGAATCTGACAGCGCAAATCGAAGCCTCGTCGGCGCCCGCCGAAGTCGATGCGAGTCTGTCGTCACAACCGATAGGTACCGGTGGGGACACTGCCGCGGCCGGTGCGCAACCTGCACCGCCGGTTCAAACCCGCCGTGTGTCCGCCCCCGTAGCCCCGCTCGATGCCGGCTCGCTGGTGCGCCAGGCATTGTGGCAATCGATCCGAAATTTCTTCGCACGGTTATTCGGCGCCCGGCAGTCGCGCTGATGGCGTCGGGCGATGTCGCGGTCGCATCGCGGCCCAATGGGAGCATGAATGAAACCAACTGAATTTGAATATCACGCGCCGCAGTCGCTCGACGAAGCCGTTGGGTTGCTGGCCACGTTAGAGGACGCCAAGTTGTTGGCGGGCGGCCAATCGCTGATGCCGATGATGAATTTCCGGTATCTGATGACGAGCCATCTGATCGATTTGAATGGCGTTGCGGCATTGATCGGCGTCGAAGAGAAGGACGGGCGGCTGCATATCGGCAGCATGACGCGTCAACGCGATATCGAACTCTCCCCCCTCATTGCGCAGCACGCGCCGCTGATACGCGAGGCCTACAGCCTGGTGAGCCACAAGCAGATCCGCAATCGCGGCACCTATGGGGGCGCCCTGTGCCAGCTCGATCCTTCGTCGGAGCAGCCATGCTTTACCGCTGCGCTCGACGGCGTGTTATCGATCGCGAAGCAGGAAGGCGGGCGCTTGCAATTGCGCGAGTTGCCGATGAGCGATTGGGCACAAATGTATATGACGCCAGCGCTGGAAGAGGGCGAATTGCTGGCGGGCGTTTCGCTCGAGATCTGGCCGCAGGGGCACGGGTACGCGTTCGAGGAATTCGCGCGGCGTCATGGCGACTACGCCATCGTCGGTGTGGCCGCGCTTTGCACGGCCGATGCGCAGGGGCGGCTTGACCGGGTAGCGTTGGCCGTGTGTGGCGTCGGCCCGGGTCCCGTGCGACTGCTGGAAACCGAGGCGGCATTGCTGGGCCGCCCGATGGATGAGGCGGCAATTCGCGTGGCCAGCGACGCGGCGCGCCAGCTTGAGGTGATGTCGGATGCGCATATCAGTTCCGACTATCGACAGCATCTTGCTGGCACGCTGACCGAGAGAGCGCTGCGAACTGCATTTTCACGTGTGGGTCAGCAGTCGCACGGGCAATCAAATCGGCAGTCATAGGGGGTAGGGAAATGGACAGCATAAAAGTCAAAACCGTGGTGAACGGCGTCGCCTATGAGCGGCAAGTCGAACCACGTCGCATGCTTGGCGATTTTCTGCGCCACGATCTGAATCTGACCGGCACTCACTATGGCTGCGAGCATGGCGTATGCGGCGCATGTACCGTGCTGCTCGACGGCCGTACCGCACGCGCTTGCCTCACGCTCGCCGTGCAGGTCGATGGTCATACGTTGACCACGGTGGAAGGGTTGGCCGCCGCGGACGGCACGCTTAACGAACTGCAAAACGCGTTCAGGGAGTGTCATGCGTTGCAGTGCGGCTTTTGCACGCCGGGCATGCTGATGACGTTGACCGAACTGCTCAACGAAACCAACGATCCGAGCGAAGCGGAAATCCGCGAGGCGATCACCGGCAATCTCTGTCGTTGTACCGGCTACCAGCCGATCGTCGCGGCAGCGCTCCTGGCGGCGAAGCGTCTTCGCCATGCAGGGTCGGGCGTTCCCGAAACGCAATCTCACTCGGCGGAGTAACTCAATGGATATTTCCGATCTCAAAGGCGTTGCCACCACGGATACGACCTACATCGGCAAGCGCGTGATCCGCAGCGAGGACGACAAGCTGCTGAAGGGCCAGGGCTCCTACGTCGACGACCTGCATTTGGTCGATATGCTGCACGGTGCCGTTTTGCGCAGCCCTCATGCGCACGCCATGATCCTCTCAATCGACTGTACTGCCGCGAAGGCGCTCAAGGGTGTGCATGCGGTGTACGTGCATGCCGACCTGCCCAAGCGCGCCCAGGGGCGCGCGCCGTCGATGCTGCCTAATCCTGCGATTCGGCTGGACCGTGCGCAGGAGATACTTTCTTCGAAAGAAGTGACCTTCGCCGGCGAGGGCGTAGCCTTCGTTGTGGCTGATAGCCGTTACATTGCCGAAGACGCATGCGCCTTGATCGAAGTCGAGTACGAGCCGTTGCCGGCCGTCGCCGACTGTCGCGCCGGTCTGCTCGCCGGCTCGCCCCTTTGCCACAGCGATGCCAAGGACAATATCGCGGCACATATCAACATCGGCTTCGGCGATGTGGATGCGGCCTTCCGCGATGCGCCTCATGTGGTAGAGGCGACCTACTGGCAGAACCGGGGTTCCGCGCACCCGATGGAGACGCGCGGTTACGTGGCCGAGTTTCATCAGGCCACGGAGCAGCTCACGGTGTGGTCGTCCGGGCAGGCGCCGCATCACGAGAAGAAAAACCTGGTTGAACTGCTGGAATGGGATCCGGAACGCTTGCGCGTCATCATGAACGATGTAGGCGGTGGCTTCGGTCCCAAACTGCCGTTTTATCCGGAAGAGGCGTTGGTGGCCTTGGCGGCGGTGGCACTGAAGCGTCCCGTCAAGTGGATCGAAGACCGTAGAGAGCATTTTCTGTCGGTCACCCAGGAACGCGATCAATGGTGGACGGTTGGCCTCGCTCTCGATAGCGACGGCAAGATTCGCGGCATGCGACTGAACATGATTCACGACAACGGTGCGTTTTTGCCGTGGGGCGTAATTACGCCTTATATCTCGATCACGACGACACCTGGCCCTTATGTGATCCCGGCGATGAGCGCCGACCTTGATGTGGTGTTCACCAACAAATGCGCGACGTCGCCGGTACGCGGCGCGGGTCGGCCGCAAGCCGTGTTCGCGATGGAACGAATTCTCGACAAGGCTGCCCGAGAGATCGGCATGGACCGCGCGGAACTGCGCCGTCGCAATCTGATTCAAAGCGCGCAGATGCCTTACGACGTCGGCTTTATCTATCGTGATGGCAAGCCGCTCAAATACGACAGCGGCGACTATCCCGCCTGCCAGCAGGCGGCACTTGAGCGCGCCGATTATGAAGGCTTTGCTGCCCGCAAGGCCGAGGCCCGCAAGCAGGGACGCTTCATTGGGATCGGCATGGGCAGTTATGTCGAAGGTACCGGCATGGGTCCATTTGAAGGTGCGACGGTACGGGTGCAAAGCAGTGGCCGCATCGCGGTGTTGACCGGTGCCTCGCCCCAGGGCCAAGGCCACAAGACGACATTCGCGCAAATCTGCGCCGAGCAGATGGGCGTGCCGATGGAAAGCATCGACGTGATCACCGGCGACACCTCAGGCATTTCGATGGGGGTAGGTACATTTGCCAGTCGTGCAACGGTCAATGCGGGCAGCTCGATCTACCTTGCGGCGCAACTGGTGCGGGCAAAGCTCATTACGCTGGCGGCGTTCATGTTCAAGTGCGACGAAGCTGAGATCACGCTGACCAACGGCACTGCCGCGCAAAGCACCGTGCCGGGCAAATGCATGACCTACGGCGAACTGGCGAAAATATCCCAGGGCATGCCGGGCTTCTCGTTGCCGGCGGGCTTCACCGCGGGTCTGGAAGAAACCCAGTATTTCGCACCGACGCAGTCCACCTATTGCAATGGCACTGCGGTGGTCGAACTCGAAGTCGATCGCGAGACGGGGCATATCTCGATCCTGAATTACGTGATGGCACACGATTCCGGCAAGTTGATCAACCCCATGATCGTCGATGGCCAGGTGATCGGGGCGGTCGCGCACGGCATTGGCAATGCCACGCTCGAGTGGATGCAATACGACGAAAACGCCCAACCGACCACGACCAACTTCGGCGAGTATTTGCTGCCGATGGCGACCGACGTGCCCAACATCGACATCGTCCACCTCGAGACGCCGTCGCCGCTGAACCCGCTCGGCGTCAAGGGCGCCGGCGAGGGCGGCACGATACCGGCGGCGGCGGCTATCGTGGCCGCTATCGAAGATGCCTTGTCCGAATACGGCGTCGAATTCACGGAATCGCCGCTCGTGCCACAGCGGGTGTTCCAGAAACTCAAGGAAGCCGGCGCCTTCGATCGAGCGCCGGGCTGATTTTCGCGTCGATGCTTGCGCCGACCTCGATCGGCGCGGCCCAGATTCTTTTCTCCTCTCTATTGGTACTACAACCATGACGACTGAATTCACCGCAACGACACATGGCTTCGAACGACGCATCACGCTGTCGCAGCCGCAACTGGGCAACACCTTGTCGCTTGAGGCGATGCGCGCGCTGGCCGCCGAAATTCGCCAAGCGGGCCGCGACGATAACCTGAAGATCATTCGCTTGAATGCCGAGGGCGCTAGTTTCTGTGGCGGTCGTGCGGTAAGCGCACCCCCCGCAAAAGCGCCCACGGCGGCGGAGTATCGTGGCATCGTCACCGAGCCTATCCTCGACGTCTATCGCGCCATGCACGAAAGCCAGATTCCTGTGCTGGCCGAAGTCCAGGGCGATGCCATCGGTTTTGGCTGTGCGTTGGTGGCCGCCTGCGACTTGGCGATCGCAGCGGACAGCGTGCGTTTCAGTTTGCCCGAGTTGCAGAAGAATCTGCCGCCGACGCTCGTGTTGTCGGTGCTGCGTTACAAGGTGCCGCCCAAGGCTGCAGCTCACATGGTTTACCTGACGGATACCATAGACGCGGAAACGGCGAAGGATTGGGGTTTCGTCGCGGAAGTGGTGGGCGCCGACAGCTTGCGCAGTCGCGCCGATGCGATGGTGGCTTCGATCGGGTCGCGCGATCGTGTGGCAATCGCGGCGCTGAAGACGTATTTCCGGGAAATCGTCATCCCCGATTTTTCGCTCGCCAGCGAAGTCGCAGGTTTGAGCTTGGCAGTGGCGATGACGTCCATGCGTCGCGATAAATAAAACTCGGTAAAACTCGCGCAGCATCGCTACCCATGCGATGTGCTTGGCTAAACACCGATAACGTAATCCAGGCCGCCGAGTCGGTGGCGCTTTAAGGAATCGCTAGCAATGACTGAACGAAAAGTAACAGACGCGCCGGGCGCGAAGTCTGACTATGCCGATCTACATGAACATATTGCCCGGCTCGATGCCGCTGGCTTGTTGTACCGGATCGATGAGCCTGTCAACAAAGACACCGAGATGCACCCGCTGGTGCGTTGGCAATTCCGTGGTGGCATCCCGGAAGCCGAGCGTAAGGCTTTCCTGTTCACCAATGTGGTCGACAGCAAAGGCCGTCGCTACGACATTCCAGTGATGGTCGGCGGCATTGCGGCGAACCCGGAGATCTACCGCATCGGCATGAACGTGCCTAAGGTCAGCGATATCGGCGCCGCTTGGACCCACGCGATCGCCAACCCAATCCCGCCACAAATCGTGGAAACCGGTCCGGTGCACGACATCGTGATCGAGGGCAAGGATCTCGAAGGGCCCGGCAACGGTCTCGAGTCGCTGCCACTGCCGATTTCCACGCCGGGCTTCGACGCAGCGCCTTATATGACCATGACGGGCGTGATTTCGCGCGATCCCGAGACGGGCGTGCAAAATATGGGCACGTATCGCGGTCACCTCAAATCCGCGACCCGGCTTGGCATGATGATGCTGGTCAACTTGCGTGCGGGCGGCCTCGACCATTGGCGTAAATTCGCGAAGTCGGGCACCCGGATGCCGGTCGCGATCGTCCTTGGTGCACCGCCCGTTGTGGCGTTCCAGGGACCGCAAAAGCTGCGTCCCGGCGTAGACGAACTGGGCGTGGCGGGCGGCCTGGCCGGCCAGGCCATTCGCGTCGTCAAAGGCCGCACCGTCGACCTGCTGGTGCCAGCCGAGGCGGAAATCGTGGTCGAAGGTTATGTCGACCCGACGTACCTCGAACCGGAAGGCCCCTTTGGCGAAAGCCACGGTTATGTGGCACTCGAAGACTACAACTTGGTCATCGAGGTGACGGCCATCACGCGGCGCCGCGACGCGGTTCTGACCTCGATCATTTCACAGGTGACGCCCTCGGAATCGAGTGTCGTCAAGCGGCTCGCTTATGAGCCGATGTTCCTCAGCCATTTGCGTGACCAGCTTGGCATCCGGGGCATCAAGAAAGTCGCGTTGCACGAGCCCCTGACCAACTTGCGCCGTTTTGTGTTCTTGCAATTCGAGCGTGGCACGCCGCGCAGCGAAGTCTGGCGTGCGCTTTACGGCACGATGTCGCTGCAAGCCGCGATCGGCAAGTTCGTTATCGCCATAGACGATGACATCGATCCCGATAACGCGGATGCGATTTTCTGGGCGATGGGTTATCGCTGTAATCCGGTTGAGGACGTGAAAATCATCCCCTATCGGGAGCAGGGCCACGGACCACGTTCTGACCATGCGTCGGGACTTGATTCGGCCATGCTGGTCGACGCGACGATGAAGGCGCCGATGCCGCCGCTGGCGTTGCCCAAGAAGGAATTCATGGAAAACGCGAAAGTGTTGTGGGAACGGCTCGGCCTACCTGCCTTGAAGCCAGAGATGCCGTGGTACGGGTATTCGCTGGGCGACTGGACGGAAGAGTGGGATCGCAATGCCGAGCAGGCGACCAAGGGCGAGTGGATGCAGCGTGACGCTTCGTACCAGGCGCGCCGCCGCACGGCCGTAGAGCCGAACTCTCCGGTGCGGGGAATTGAAGGGAGTGACAATGACTGAAACCGCACCACGGCGTCTGGTGGTCGGGATCACGGGTGCCTCGGGCGTGATCTACGGCATCCGTGCGCTGGAACTGCTGGCAAAGGCGGGCATAGAAACTCATCTTGTGATCAGCAAGGCCGCCGAACTGACGATGGCTCACGAGACTGACTTCAAACCCAAGGACATTCGCGAGCTGGCATCGGTTTCGTATGCCGCGGCTGACATCGGCGCGGCCATTTCGTCGGGGTCGTTTCGCACCATGGGCATGCTGATCGTGCCGTGTTCGATCCGCACCATGAGCGAGCTTGCCACCGGTGTGACCAGCTCGCTGGTCAGCCGCGCGGCGGATGTGGCGCTCAAGGAGCGGCGGCGCGTAGTGCTCGGTGTCAGGGAAACGCCGCTTCATGGCGGGCACCTGCGCACCTTGGTGCAGTTGTCCGACATGGGCGCCGTGATTGCACCGATCGTGCCGGCGTTCTACGCGCGGCCGCAGTCGCTGGACGACATCATCAACCATACGGTGGGCCGGCTACTCGATTTGTTCGATATCGATGCCGGGGTGGTGCGGCGATGGAAGCAAGACACGCAGGCGTAGCGCGCTAACGGCAATGTAGGCGAAGCGCACCCCGAGCGTGCGCCGCAACTATCAGGGATCCACCGATGCAATTCATATCAACGTTAAGAGACGCAGTACTGCTTCGTCACGACGCATTTATCGACGGGCAATGGGTCGGCGCGCAGAATGGGGCCGCCTTTACGGTGACCGACCCGGCATCAGGCGAAGTATTGGGATCGGTGCCGCTCATGGGCCAACAAGAAACCCGACTGGCCATCGAGGCAGCCGAGGCCGCGTGGCCGGCATGGCGCGCGAAAACCGGCCACCAACGCGCGGCTATTCTGCGTCGCTGGTACGAGTTGATGCTGGAAAATACCGATGACCTGGCCCGTATCATCAGCGCCGAGCAAGGCCGCCCGCTCGCCGAAGCAAAAGGTGAAATCGTCTACGCGGCTTCGTTTCTCGAGTGGTTCGCCGAGGAAGCCAAGCGCGTCAAGGGCGATACGCTGGCGTCCCCCGCGTCGGACAAGCGTATGTTCGTTTTGAAAGAACCCATCGGCGTTTGCGCCGCCATCACGCCGTGGAATTTCCCGGTTGCCATGATTACGCGCAAGGTCGGACCTGCGCTGGCGGCCGGCTGTCCCATCGTCGTCAAGCCAGCCGAGGCGACGCCGTTTTCCGCACTGGCGCTGGCTGTGTTGGCCGAGCGCGCGGGCGTGCCGCCGGGCGTGTTCAATGTCGTGACCGGTGAGCCCAAAGCCATTGGAATGGAGATGACCGGCAACCCCACGGTCCGAAAGTTTTCGTTTACGGGCTCGACACCGGTCGGCCGGCTACTGATGGCGCAATGCGCACCGACCGTCAAGAAGGTGTCACTCGAATTGGGCGGCAATGCCCCGTTCATCGTCTTCGACGATGCCGACGTGGACGCGGCAGTTGCCGGCGCCATCGCGTCGAAATACAGAAACAGTGGTCAAACCTGTGTATGTACCAACCGGTTCTACGTCCATGAACGCGTCTACGACACGTTCTCGGAGAAGTTGGCTCACGCTGTCGCCCAATTGAAGGTGGGCCGCGGTACTGACGCTGGCGTCGAGGTCGGACCGCTGATCAACGAAGCTGCCGTGGCGAAGGTCGAGGCCCATATCCAGGATGCAGTAGAGCAAGGTGCGCGTATCTTGACCGGGGGTAATCGCCATGCGCTTGGCCACGGCTTCTTCGAACCCACGGTGCTTAAGGGCGCGACAGCCGCCATGCGCATTGCCAGCGAAGAGACGTTCGGTCCGGTTGCAGCCATTTTTAAATTTTCGGATGACGCTGAAGTGGTTCGCTTGGCTAATGCGACAGAGTCCGGGCTCGCATCCTATTTCTATAGCCGCGACATCGGGCGGGTATGGCGTATCGCGGAGGCACTCGAATATGGCATGGTCGGCATCAATACCGGCCTCTTGTCCAATGAGGTCGCGCCGTTCGGTGGCGTCAAGCAGTCGGGGTTGGGGCGAGAAGGGTCCCACTTCGGCATGGACGACTATCTCGTGATCAAATATCTTTGCGTCGGGTCGATCTGACGGTGGAGCCCCACGTCGCGCTGAGGAAATGATGGAAAGCGAAGATCTCGAAGTTCTCAAGTCCAGCGTGCGCTGGCTTGAACTTGGGCATCGCGTGTTGCTGGTCACCGTGGTCAAAACGTGGGGTTCGTCACCACGCCCCGAAGGTGCCATGCTCGCGATACGCGATGATGGCATTGTGGTGGGCTCGGTGTCGGGGGGCTGCATTGAAGACGACTTGATCGATCGAGTGCGCCGGCTTGGTATTGAGCAAACTCGCCCCAGTTGCGTCAAGTACGGGATTACCGCGGAAGAGGCGCACCGCTTTGGTCTGCCGTGCGGGGGCACGATCCAACTGGTGCTCGAACCCTTAACGCAAGCAAGCCGTATCGAACAACTGTGGGCAGCTGCGCAGGCCGGCATGTTGGTCGCGCGCGAACTCGATATGAAGAGTGGCGCCGTCGCCCTCTATCCCGCCTCAGGGACCAGCGGCGTCGATTTTGACGATGAGCGGCTGGTGACGATTCATGGCCCGCAGTTTCGGCTGCTCGTGATCGGGGCTGGACAGTTGTCGCGTTATTTGTGTCACATAGCGGTGGGCCTGGGTTACCAGGTGACCATCTGCGATCCGCGTGAAGAATATACGGAAGCCTGGGACGCACCCGGCATGCAGATCGTGCGTACGATGCCAGACGACACCGTGCTCGACATGAAGCTTGACGAGCGTTCTGCTGTGATAGCGCTGACTCATGATCCCAAGCTCGACGACCTGGCGTTGATGGAAGCACTAAAGACGCCGGCTTTTTACGTCGGGGCGCTGGGTTCCCGCCGCAATAATGAAGTGCGGCGCGAACGACTCAAGGAATTCGATTTGAGCGACGCGCAACTCGCGCGTTTGCATGGGCCGGTCGGTATTTATATCGGCAGTCGCACCCCTGCGGAGATTGCGGTGTCGATCCTCGCCGAGGTCACCGCAGCGAAGAACGGCGTCAGCTTGCCTGCGCTATTGCAAGTCCGGGATGCCAAAGCGGCGCTTGAAATTGAAGCGGATAGCAATGCATCGGATTGCGGCCTGTATTCTTCCAGCCCGTGGGTGGAAAAGACGGCAGCCTGAGGTTCTGGGAGTTTGCCGCGGGTCCCCCTCTTCTCGGAGGGGAGATTTCCTCACTGTAGCGCGACATCAGCTCCGCGAGCGCAAGGGATGCGCGCGGGTGACAATGGTCATTGTGCGAGCGCGTCGCTTACGGGTTTCCGTTTATCTCATAAATACATAAGACCATGCGAAAATCGAAAAGCACAGTTTCATAGACAACCTAATATTCCAAGAGGCAGTCGTTGATAAAACTATCGATCGTACCCGCCGGGATCTCGCAGCTTGCTGCCATCGTGCTGCTCGCCATCCCCGCTGCCGTGCTGGCTCAATCGATCACGCTGCCGATCCACCAACAGGCCATGCCGGACGGCCAGATCCGCTACTCCACGCCAATTTCCATCGCGCACGGTCCCACCATCGAGGCCATGATAGACACCGGCTCAGTGGGCCTGCGCGTTCTCGCGGCAGCCGACCCTGGCGCGATGAGTAATCCTGCATCGACCAACCCACCTACTGAAAGCCGCTACGGCTACGGCAGCGGCGTCTCGCTCAACGGGGCCGACATCCAGGATGACGTTACCGTCGGTCGAACGAGCCATATCGCGTTCCAGTTAGTCAAGGAGGTCGGTTGCTTGCCCAGGCATCCACAATGCCCCGCTTCACGCCTCGACCCGGCCGATTACCGAATCGGCGGCAATGGTGCGCCACGTGCGGGCTATATGGCGATCCTGGGCATAGGCGCACCGCACGGCAATGGCGCGCGCCTGGAAAATCCCCTGCGCGCCCTTGGGTACAGCAACTGGACAGTCGAGTTGCCGCGTCCGGGCGACGTTGAGCCAGGGCGACTGACCTTGTATGCGTCACCTGTGACGCTTGCCGACATTACGCCGCTCACCTCCGATGCCTTCGGCCGCGTACAAGGGTGTCTGACAAAAAGTGGCGACGCGCAGCCTGTTTGTGCATTAATGGCGTTCGATACCGGCGCGCCCGGTGTGGTGATACACAGCCCCGACATCGATACGCCCAGTTCGTGGCCCGTAGGCACTACAGCCACACTAGGCTTCGCGAATACCGCCTTGCCGAAAATCGAGTTCGTATCGGGCCCGCCTGGGGCCGTGACCTACGTGGGATGGCGCCCGCCAGAAGGGCGGAGCATCGAGGTCATCGCAAGCGGAACGCTCGTCTACTTCTACTACGTTTTTTTATACGATTCCAACGGGCGCGTGGTCGGGGCCGGCCCGAGATCGACGGGTTAAGCCATGTCACCGTATCGTCAAGGTGCTGACTCCCTCCGAGTTGATTGCCGTGGCCGGACGCAACTGAAGAGCCAGATCAACGCCGATAAGTAAGACACATAAGGCACATAAGGCGCATCGAGCCGCCGCGCTGCCGTTCGCGTCCTAGGGTTTTTTTCCAATTGACATGAGAAAGTGGCCACATTAGTCTTTGCGAATACATTATATTGGATCCAATTTAACAGTCCTAGGTTTCTGATCGGTCCCGATATCCGGGCCGCGCCGCACAACTTAAAGGAGTAGCAATGGACCGTAGAAAGTTCGTGACACTGAGTAGTGCAGCGCTTGCGCTCGCGCCGTGGGCCCGGTCAAGTTGGGCGCAGCAAGGGGTTTTCCGGATCGGTTCATTGAACCCGATCACCGGTGCCGGTTCGCCATACGGCACCGGCATGCTGAAGGCGATCCAGATCGGTGCCGCTGAAGTCAACGATGCCGGCGGCGCGGGCGGTGTGAAGCTGGAAGTGTATGCGGAGGATTCGCAGACCAGCCCGCAGGCCGCGGTGCTTGGCGCGAAGAAGCTGATCGGCGTGAACCAGATTCGAGCAATGCTGGGCGTATGGAGCTCGGGCGAGTCGCTCGCGGTGATCCCGTTGACCAACGATGCCGACATCATCCTCATGAATACATCGGGCGCTCCCGCGCTGAGCGGGCCGCCGGTCAACGCGAAGCTGTTGAGCTTCCGGCTACAGGCGACCAACGACCGCTTCGGTCGTGCGTTCGCGCAGGTCGCGAAGCGGGAGGGTTTCAAACGCCCGGCCTTGATGGCGTTCAACAATGCGTCGGGCATTGGCAATACCGAAGGTTTTCGCAAGGCATGGGAGGCGCAGGGCGGCAAGATTGTCGCCAGCGTCGTGTACGAACCGAATCGTCCTACTTACCGCTCCGAAGTGCAGCAGGTGTTGCGCGCCAATCCCGACGTAATTGTGACGGGTTCGTATTTGACCGACACCGAGTTGCTGCTGCGTGCCTGGTACGAGACCGGGCAGCCGGTGAAATGGATCGTGCCGGGCTGGGCGGCCGGTCCCGATCTGCTCAAGGCGGTGGGCGCGCAAGTTGCCGAGGGCATGATTTCGGTCGAGTCGATCAGCGACGAGGGCGCACCTTCCTACGAAAGTTTCATCGCACGCTTCTTGCAGCAGACCGGCATGCGCGCACAGGACAACGTCTATGCGACCATGGCGTATGACGAAGTGATCCTGCTCGCGCTCGCGGTGCAGGCGGTCGGCCCGAACGCAACGAGCGCAGTACTGGCCGCGAAAATCCATGAGCTGGGCAATCCGGGGGGCACCGAGGCTTATCGTTACGCGGACGGCAAGAAACTCCTGGCGGCTGGGAAAAAGGTGACGTACGTCGGGGCTTCGAGTCGCCTGAACTTCGATCAATACAACGACGTGACACCGGACTTCTCGGCGTCGTTTGCGCAAAGCGGGCAGTTCGTGCGCAAGTACATCGTGAAGCTGTAGGCCGGGACACATGACCTTTGCCGATGTAGTCAACCTGGCGCTGAACGGGCTCGTTTCCGGGATGTTGGTCGCGCTGCCCGCGCTGGCGGTATCGTTGGTGTACGGGCTTGCCCGCTTCCCGAACGCCGCCACTGGCGATGTTGTCAGCGTGGGCGGCTATGCCGGCCTGTTCGCGTACACAGCGAGCGGCTCTCTGCTGGCTGCCGGCGCCGGGGCCGCGGCGATCGGTGCGGCGGTCGGCCTGGCCTCGTACTTCCTGGCGTTTCGCGCCATCCTGCGGCGCTCGGTCATTACGTCGTTGCTGACTTCGATCGGTGTGGGCTTCGTGATCCGGGCGGTGTTGGGCGTCACGTTCGGCCACCAACCTCGCACCTTCGATATGCCCATCACGCGGGCGGCGCGCTGGCATGGCGTGATGCTCAATCCCACCGATGGGCAACTGGTACTCGTGACGCTTGCCGTGTTGGCGATCGTGTTCACGCTGCTGTACGGCACCTCGATGGGGCGCAAGATGCGCGCCCTGTCCGACGACGCTGATCTGGCCAGAGTCTCGGGTATCGGCGTCGAGCGATCGATGGTGACGATGTGGGCGCTCACGGGCGCCGTATGCGGCATCGCGGGGATGATGGTCGGCATGCGTACCGTCGTATCGCCCGACGCGGGTTGGGACACGCTGCTGCCCGCGTTCGCCGCGGCCGTGGTCGGCGGACTCGGCAATCCGCTGGGCGCCGTGGTCGGAGCGATCTTGCTCGGTGTGCTGCAGGAATTGTCCACGCCGCTGGTGGGCTTCGTCTACAAGATCGCGCTGGCCTACGTGGTGATGCTGTTGGTGTTGCTGATCCGCCCGCAGGGTCTGTTCAACCGTGTACAGGGAGTGCGCTGATGCTCGATTACGCGCTGACCCTGGCCGTGGTAACGCTGATCTACGTGTTGTTGTCCTTGGCATTGGATTTGCAATACGGTTTTACCGGCATGATCAATTTCGGCGTGGCCGGATTTTTCGGTGCCGGCGCCTATACCTCCGTGCTACTCACGATGCGGGCCGGCTGGCCGGCACCGCTCTCGTTTGCCGGGGCCATGGTCGTGTGCGGCGCGATCGCCTGGCCGCTGGGCAAGATCGCCTTGCGTTTGCGCGACGACTACCTTGCGATCGTGACCTTGGGTTTTTCTGAAATCATCCGGCTGGTGCTGGTGCAGGAGCAATGGCTGACCAACGGCGTGCAGGGCATCCCCGGCGTGCCCAGGTTGTGGCCCACGTGGAGCACCGCGCATAGCGAGCTGTTCTTACTGGTCATGCTATGTGTTGCCAACGTTGCCATGGTGGTGTTTTTGCGTCACCTGACACACAGTCCGTATGGACGGTTGATACAGGCGATCCGCGACGACGAAGTGGCCGTCAAGGCGCTGGGCAAGAATCCTGCGCGTTTCAAGACGCAGGTGCTGGTGATCGGTGGTGCGATCACCGGACTGGCCGGTGCATTCTTCGCGCACTACATGACCTACATCGTGCCGGACCAGTTCGTGCCGCTGATTACGTTCTACGTCTGGATGGCGGTCATCATGGGCGGCGTCGCGCGCCTGTCGGGTTCGGTGGCGGGTGCCGCGCTGCTGGTCATTTTTCTCGAAGGATCGCGCTTCTTGCGCGGTGTTTTGCCATGGGTGAGCGACGACGCGATGGCCAGTGTGCAGATCGGCGCAGTGGGGCTGGTGCTGATTCTGTTCATGCGCTGGCGGCCCGAGGGGTTGTTCGGACGGCGGCGGGAGGGCTTGAGATGACGCTTTCCACCAGCGGTCTTACGCTGCGCTACGGCGATTTCACGGTGCTTGACGATGTATCGGTGGAAATGAGCCTGGCTGGCTTGCACGGCATGATCGGACCGAACGGCGCGGGCAAGAGTACGTTTTTCGCAGTCCTGAGCGGTTTCATTCGCCAGAATGCCGGGCGTATCGCGTTCGGTGGCACGGCGCTTGAACATCTGTCACCGGACGAGCGTGCCCGAACCGGTTTTGGCCGTACCTTCCAGATACCGCGGGAATTCAAGCATCTGTCGGTACGCGACAACCTGAAGGTGGGCGCGCGACGGCAGCCCGGCGAAAGCCTGCGCCAATTGTTCTGCGCGCCCGCTGCGGTGCGCGCGGCCGAACGGGAGATCGCCGCGCGCGTCGATGCGACGCTCGCGTTCCTGAAGTTGGAGCGCGTTGCCGACGCGCTGGCGGGCGGGCTCTCCGGCGGTCAGAAGAAGCTGCTCGAACTGGGCCGGATTTTAATGTCGGAGCCGAAGTTCATCCTGCTGGACGAACCGTACGCGGGGGTCAATCCGGTGCTGATCGAAGAACTTTCGCAGCGCATTCGCGAACTCAATGCTCAAGGCATCGGTTTCCTGATCATCGAACATAACCTGGAGGCGCTGAACCGGCTGGTCGACGATCTGTACGTATTGGATCGGGGGCGCCTGATCGGACACGGGCGGCCCGACGAAGTGCTCGCGCAAGCGAGTGTGCGCGCGGCCTACATGGGAGGCGCTGCATGACGCCGATCTTTGAAATTGCCGGTCTGACGGGCGGCTATGGTGAGATTGATATCTTGAAAGGCATCGATCTTCATGTGGCGCCCGGTGAGATCGTCACGATCGCCGGCACCAACGGGGCCGGCAAGTCGACCATCATCAAGGCCGCGATGGGGCTGCTGCCGCGCGTTGCCGGCTCGGTGCGATTCGAGGCGCATGACATCACGCGCGAACGCGTGGAAACACGCTTGAAAGCGGGCATCGGCTATGTGCCGCAGGTGGCGAATGTATTTGCCAGCCTGAGCGTGCACGACAACCTGCTGGTGGTGCAGGGCGTTCGCGACGCGCGGCGCCGGGCCGAAGCCATGTACGAGATGTTTCCGGCGCTGGCGGCCCACCGTCGGCGCAGGGCCGGTTCATTGTCGGGCGGCGAGCGCCAACAACTGGCGTTCGCGCGTGCACTGATGCGTACGCCCCGCATGATGCTGCTCGACGAGCCCACCGCCGCACTTTCGCCCGCACTGGTCGACGAGATTTTTAGCTATGTGGCGCGTCTGCCTGCCGCCGGCACCGCCGTGCTGATGGTCGAGCAGCGTGCACGCCAGTCGCTCGCCGTGAGCCAGCGCGGCTACATCATCGACCAGGGCACGATCGCGATGCAGGGCGATGCTGCATCGCTGCTCACGGATCCGGCCGCGGCCGATCTGTTTATCGGACGGCACTGACATGCCGTGCCTGCACAACAATCGTGGCTCGTAACGCAAACCGGTAATGATGAATTCCAACGCTCGCTCTTCCCCTCTTCCCGACGTCGTGGTCATCGGCGCGGGCGTGGTCGGTTTGGCTTGCGCATGGTCAGCATTGAAAGAGGGCGCGGCGGTCACCCTCATCGATCGCGATTTTGAGGGCGACCGCACTTCGCATGGGAACGCGGGGGGTATCGCGGTCACGGAAAGTACGCCGATTTCCGTGAACGGCCTGTTCTTCAACGCCGCCAAATGGTTGTTCGATCCACTCGGGCCGCTCGCCGTGAACTGGAAGCATGTGCCGGCCGCGCTGCCCTGGTTCATGGCGTTTCGACGAGCCGGTCAGCCGCCGTATTTCACCGCCATATCGCACGCGCTCGCAGCGTTGAACAACCGGGTGTACGAAGATCTGGTGCCGATGTTCAACGACATTGGTGCATTGACGATGTTTTATCGCCGCGGCGCTTTGACCGTCTACGAGACCGACGAGGCGTTCCAGGCCGATGCGCAAGAGTGGCAGTTCAAACGCGAATTGGGCGTGCGCTGCCGGGCCTTGAGCCAGACGGAGATTCGCGAGTGCGAACCGGCGCTGGCGCCCGTCTTCAAGCATGGCATGTTCCTGGACGACTGGTCCCACATCGGCGACCCCAAGCGGCTGGTTTCCTTGTTGCGGGATCGGGTGCGCGAGTTGGGTGCTCAATTCGTCGAAGGGAGCGTGGTCGCGCTCGATGCATCCGATAGCGCCGCACCCGCTGCAAGACTGGCAAGTGGCCGTGCGATAAGCGGGCGTCGTCTGGTGGTGGCGGCGGGCGCATGGTCCGGCACGCTGGCCGCATCGATCGGCGACCGCGTGCTGCTTGATAGCGAACGCGGCTATAACACCACGCTGCCGCAATCGGGTACCACGCTATCGCGAGAAGTGATTTTTGCAGAGCGCAAGTTTGTCGCGACGCCGCTCGATATTGGTCTGCGTATCGGCGGCGCCGCGGAATTTGCCGGGCTGAAGGCTGCGCCCAATTTCAAACGTAGCGATGCGCTGCTGACACTGGGCAAGCGTTTCTTACCCGGCATCGACGCGCGAGGCGCCGTGCAGTGGATGGGGCATCGACCTTCGACGCCGGACTCGCTGCCCGTCATCGGCCGCTCGCCTCGTGTCTCCTCGGTGATCTACGCGTTCGGCCATGGACATCTCGGTTTGACGCAATCGGCTACGACCGGCGCCCTGGTAGCGGATTTGCTCGCCCAGCGGACCCCGGGGACAGGGCTGGGCGCTTACTCGATCGAGCGCTTTGAGAAATAGCGAGGCTGCGAGTGCCTCGAATGAGTTACGGGCTTACCCGTTGATGTTTCAATCTTTATAAAGGTGCTGCCATGCAAGTCAATTGGAAAGGTGTTTTTCCTGCCGTTACAACGAAGCTGAAGGAAGACAGTACGCTCGATCACGACGCGATCAGAAGCGGCCTGAACCGTCTCATCGAAAACGGTGTCGGGGGCGTGGTGATGATGGGTATGGTGGGCGAAAACGCTCAGTTGAGCCCGGAAGAAAAGCGCACAGTGCTCAAGATCGCGGTGGAAACGGTTGCCGGCCGCGTGCCTGTCATTTCCGGTTTGGGCGAAACCAATACCGCCAGTGCGGTGCAGTTCGCGAAGGACGCAGAGCAGATCGGCGTGCAAGGCTTGATGGTATTTCCGGGCCTGACATACCGCTCCGACGATCGCGAGACCGTGGCGTTCTACCGCACCATCGCTCGTAGCACCAAACTGGGCCTGATGCTCTACAACAATCCGCGCGGCTATGGCGTGGACCTGCGCCCCGATTTGCTCGATCAGTTGAAAGACGAAGCCAACATCGTCGCGATCAAGGAAGAGACCTACGACACGACCCGGGTAACGGATGTGTACGCCCGCTTCGGCGAGCGCTTTTTGGTCTTCTGCGGCGTGGACGATCTGGTGGTCGAATCCGCAGCGCTTGGCGTGACGGGCTGGGTATCCGGCATGGCCAATGCCGTACCGAAAGAGTCGGTCGAGCTGCTCGATCTGGCCGTGAAGGGCGACTTCGCCAAAGCGCGCAAGCTGTATCGCATCCTCATCCCGTTGTTCCACCTCGATGTACACGTCAAGCTGGTGCAGTACATCAAGCTGGCGGAAAACATCACGGCGGGCTATTCGGAAAACGTCAAAGCCCCGCGTCTGAAGCTCGAAGGGCAGGAGCGTGCCGAGATCGTGAGCATCATCGAGAAGACGCTTGCCGATCTCAAGACGCTGTCGAATTGACGGGATCAGTGCAACTAAGGCAACTGAGGAAACTGACGGGGCGGGAACATGAGAAGTACATTTTTTTGCATAGACGGCCACACCTGTGGTAACCCGGTGCGCGTGGTGGCCGGGGGCGCGCCTATCCTGTCGGGTGGCACCATGATAGAACGGCGCGCGCACTTCGAGCGGGAGTTCGACTGGATCCGCACGGCTCTGATGTTCGAACCGCGCGGGCACGAGGTGATGTCCGGCACCATACTGTATCCGTCGACGCGAGCCGATTGCGATGTGGCGATTCTGTTTATCGAGGTCAGCGGCTGCCTGCCGATGTGCGGCCACGGCACCATCGGTACCGTGACCACTGCCATCGAGCATGGTCTGGTGCGACCGCGCGAACCGGGCGTGCTGCGCCTGGACACACCGGCCGGCCCGGTGCTCGCGCGCTACAAGATGGACGGGGACTATGTCGACTCTGTGCAGCTCATCAACGTACCGTCATTCCTCCATTCAACCGATCTGAGCGTCGAGGTCGACGGCATCGGCGAAATTCGCTTCGATGTGGCCTATGGCGGGAATTTCTACGCCATCATCGAGCCGCAAGCCCACTACGCAGGCTTGCATACCTTGAAGCCTTCGGACATCCAGCGCCTGAGCCCCATCCTGCGGCAGAAGGCGAACGAGAAATACCGCTTCGTTCATCCGGAGAAACCGGAAATCAGCGGCCTGAGCCACGTGATGTGGACCGGCGACGCGACTGTGCCGACGGCACATGGGCGCAACGCGGTCTTCTACGGCGACAAGGCGATCGACCGTTCGCCTTGCGGCACCGGCACCTCGGCCCGTATGGCGCAACTCGTGAGCCAAGGTCGCTTGCAAGTAGGCGAGCGTTTTGTGCACGAAAGCATCATCGGCACTTTGTTCAACGGTATTGCGGAAGAGGCGACTCGCGTCGGCGAGTTCGATGCGATCGTCCCCAGTATCGAAGGTTGGGCGCGTGTCACCGGTCATAACACGATCTTTGTCGACGATCGCGATCCGCTGGCCCGAGGGTTCTTGTTGAAGTGAGCGCGGCGCTCCATTGCATCGTGCGCTCTCCATTCCCACGAAAATAACCAGGTGTAATCATGCTGATCCTAAAAAACGTTCGCGTACTCGACGTCAATCACGAACACGATGATGGCCGGTATAGCATCGTCATCGACGGCGATACCATACGCGAAGTGACTCGCGAGCCCGTGTCGTTGCCGGATGCACAAACCCTGGACATGGGTGGCCGCACCGTCATGCCGGGCATGATCGATTGCCATGCGCACGTGATTGCATCGGTGGCTCATCTGGGCAACAACAGCCGGCTGCCCAACACCTTCGCGGTGCTGCGGGCGGTGCCTATCCTGCAGGGCATGCTCAATCGCGGGTTCACGACGGTGCGCGACGCGGGCGGCGCCGACTACGCGCTATCCAAGGCGATCGAGGAAGGCGTGATCGCCGGGCCTCGTCTTTTTGTCGCCGGCAAGGCACTGTCGCAAACGGGCGGTCATGGCGATTTCCGCGAACGCTTCGACAACTCGGATCCCGATCCTTGCGGCTGCAACCGCAACCTAGGTGCGATCGGTCGCATCGTCGACGGTGTCGACGATGTCCGCCGGGCCGTGCGTGAAGAAATGCGCGCCGGCGCCCACCATATCAAGATCATGGCCTCGGGCGGCGTTGCGTCGCCGACCGATCCGATCGGCAATCTGCAATTTTCGGTCGACGAGATCAAGGCTATCGTCGAAGAGGCGCAATCACACCAGACCTATGTGATGGCGCACGCCTACACCGCCAAGGCGATCTCGCGCGTGGTCGAACTCGGTATTAGAACCATCGAGCACGGCAATCTTATCGACGACGCGACGGCCGAGCTCATGGCGCGTCATGGCGCTTATGCCGTGCCCACGCTGGTGACTTACGATGCCATGAGCAAAGTGGGCGCCAAGGCCGGCATCGGGGAAAGCACGCTGGTCAAGAATGAGGCGGTGCGAATTCAGGGCTTGCGTGCGCTGGAAATTCTCAAGCGCCACGGCGTCAAGATTGGTTTAGGCAGCGATTTGCTGGGCGACATGCACGAATTCCAAAGCGATGAACTGTCGATCCGCGCGGAAATCGTCGGTGCATTTGAAACCATCTGCCAGGCGACGGCCATCGGCGCAGAGATCGTCGGCATGGAAGGGCGCCTGGGTGTTGTCGCGGCCGATGCGATTGCCGATCTGTTGGTCGTAGATGGGGACCCTACGCAGAATATTCACTTGCTGACGGGGCAGGGCGAGCGCATCGCCGCGGTGATGAAAGCCGGGGCATGGGTCCGGCGTGCCGGCTTCTAATTGAGGGGAAAGCAAGGGAAAAGCGGGGCATTTGGGATTTTGTATCCCAAATTTAAGCCATGCTACGATCGGATGTTCCTATAACTTTATAAGCACAGCTATACCCATGGTCGCCGCTAAGCAACGCCGTAACGAAGTGTCCATTGAGAAGGGTCCCGTGATCGCCGAAAGGGTGAGTCGCAAAATCGTGCGGCCGACGGCGGTCGAATTGGTCACGACGGCGATACGCCAGCGGATCTTGAGTGGCGACTTGGCGCCGGGCGAAGTGCTGCGGCAGGAAGCCTTGGCCGAAGAGCTGGGCGTGAGCCGCGTGCCGGTGCGCGAGGCCATTACACGCTTGCGAGCCGAAGGCATGATCAACGTCGTGGCGCACAAGGGAGCTTATGTCTGCGAGCTGTCGGTCGCAGAGGTGCGCGAGACCTTCGACATTCGGTTGCGGCTGGAGCCATGGATTTTTGCGGAAGCGATTCCGCGCATCACCGAGGCGGAAATTGCCAGGGCCGAGCGCATGGTCAAGGAAATGGACGGGGCGGACGAGGCGCAGTGGGGGCATTTGAATTGGAGCTTCCACGAAACGCTCTATTTGCCGGCGCAACGTGAAATCACGCTGCAGATGTTGCGGGTGCTGCACGACCGTAGCGACCGGTATTTCCGCTTTCAGGTGGTCAAGGTACCGATACGCACGCAGTCGCACGAAGAGCATATGGGGCTTGTGCAAGCGTGCCGCAAGCGCGACGCCAAGCTGGGCGCCAAGCTGCTGGAGCAGCACGTGAAGGTGGCTGCGCAGCAGATCGTGAAGATCGTCGAATCGGTTGTTTTAAGCTAGGGCAGGACGCGATACTGCGATCAGCGTGACCCGCGCGGTGCCAAGTTGGTTGGGGCAGGAGATTTCGATGATGGCGTCAGCGTCGCTGATCGATTTGAAGTCGGCGTCAGCGACCACGACCAGCGGGATGTTGATCCCATAGAGTTCGCTGGCGACGATGACGCCGGTCGCGATGATCAGATCGCGTTCGCGCAGGATGATGCCCAGCGGCCCGGTGCCGTTGCGGATGGCTTCAGCAAGAACACTGCTGCTGGAGCTGGAGCCTTTGGCGCGCGGCATCACCATGATCGTGCCACCGAGCCGTTGGCCGAAACAAGGATGGGTCTTGTCGACTATCGTCCCTTGCGCGCTATCGTATCCACCCCAGAAACTGAGCGGTTCGCTCAGCAGTGCTTTCGGGCCGCGTGCATAGCCGCTGGTCAGCGCTTCTCCCGTCAAGACCCCAGAGAGCTGCGCAGAGAGCTGCGATATCGCGGTTGCGTCACTGGGATCGTCGCCCGCGTTAGCTGATCTGTTCATCGAACCACACCTTTCCCTCGAAGGCTGAACGCACGCATTCCGACATGCTGCCGTATGCCACGGTCACGCCAATGTTGGCCGGTGCGTAATGCGCCCATTTGCCCGAATTGGTCATGACGAGTCCCGTCATTTTCTTCATGACGGGGGTGATGTATGTGCAAGTGTCGACCACGATCTGCACGCCGCGATCGGCTAATTTCTCGGCCACGCCGGTTTGCTCCAGCAACCAGAGAATATAGCGGCTGGTGTTGACGTAGAAGTCGCACCGCAGCGGCCCCGAGTACTGCGCAAATAATTGTAGCAGTTGCTCGAATTCGGTAACGGAGAAATGCGGGGTACCCAGGCTCACTGCCACGAGCGGGTCGCCCGGCCCGGCGTGATTCAATTTCCGACGCACCTCGCGCAGATCGTCCAGCGACACAGCGACGGTACGCATCGGCGGTCGGCCTTGCAAGGCGGCGTCTAGCGTTGGTGCTTCCGGTGTGATCCCGACGGCATGAAAAAGCGCGACTGCACCGCTGGATGCAGCGGCTGCACCTAGCGCCTTGAGTTCGTCTTCAGTGGTGTCTAGCGGTAAGCCGACGATCGCCGCAACGCTCGCACCGGCCTCTTTTCCGACCAGCAAGCCTAAAGCGGCAAAGAAGATGTCGCGCCCCGGCAGTGCTGAAAAATCGGGGGCTTCAAACACGATCCGCGCGGCCCGATTCTCGGCAACGTGCAGACCGGCATAGGGCGCGCGGCCGGTGATGGCCGCCGCCAGATCGAGGAAGTCGCCGTAGCGGTTGGTGCGCGCACCGAGCACGGAGTTGGCAAAGACGATTGCGTTGGATTCCGCCCATGCAATCTGCTCGCCCAGCTTCGGCCGGTGCTTGAGTTGGTAGGGCGCGCACGTGAAGCTGGATTCACAGCCTAGCTCCACGTGCGCGTCCATGAGCCGATGCGCTGCTTTCCCCGTGCTCGCCGGCCCGTGATACAGCTCGGGGTGTATCAGGTCCAGCGAGCCGACGTTCAGCGTGGTCGGGATCACCACTTTCGTACCGGCTTGCACGAAGCGTTCGACAAAGTCGAGGCTGGTTGCGCCGTGATAGAGGCAGCCATCGATATGCGCTGAGGTCACGGCTATGAGTTCGTGCGCGGACATGACGTTTGCGATCCGGGTCACGATACGCATGGCCAGCGCCACGCCCGGTCCGAGGTCGCCGTCCAGCATCGCGCGATCATGCGCGCTGAGTGTCAGCATGTCGTTCTGCTCCTGATAGACCGAGGGCAACACGGCAACACCGGTTTGCTATGCCTGGTTGAGTACGCGGCGCTTGGTTCGAGAAGACCGGCGCGGGTGCGAATCGCGCGGCTTTCATATGAGAAATTTTGACTCAAACTGAATCGCCGCGCGGGCTGGTTTTAAAGAAAGTATAAAGGATATCGGATCCAAAATTTTCTGCAAAACGGCTTTTGGCGAGGGGGGGATGATGGTAATCGTTGCGAGAGCTTAGGGGGGATGACACGGATACCCAAAATTCCCCTCGGAACGCCATGAGCGTTTGACGGTCCTATCAGACATCGTTAAACGCGCACCCGCCTGGTCGACGGCCACAGTACAGATCAGATCGATAAGCCGTTGGCCCCGTTACAGCATCTTTTCGGTTATTCCATGACGCCATCAATCGGCAGCGCTGCAACTCGCCCATCCAAAGCTGCGCCCGCTATTGTCCTGGGGGCCATCGGGGTTGTGTTCGGAGACATCGGAACCAGTCCTCTATACACCTTGCGGGAGTGCCTGAAGGCGGCCGGAGACTTGAGTCAGACGAACGTCTTTGGCATCGTATCCCTGATACTCTGGTCGATACTTATCGTCGTGACCCTGAAATATGTCTGCTTCGTCATGCGCGCGGATAACCATGGGGAAGGCGGGATACTGGCGCTTACCGCGCTCGCGTCGGGCGTGGCACCGGCGAAAATGCGTACGGTGCTGCTTACGCTGGGCGTCTTGGGTGCGGCAATGTTCTACGGCGACTCCATGATCACGCCGGCCATCTCCGTCATTTCCGCGGTTGAGGGCGTGACGCTGGTGGATGCGCATCTGACGGTCTGGATCGTACCTATCGCGCTGGTTATTCTCACGGGATTATTCGCAATACAAAAGCGCGGTACGACGGTCGTCGGCAAGTTGTTCGGCCCCGTCATGGTGGTATGGTTTGTAACCTTGGCGAGCCTGGGCGTGTTCCATATCGCGCAGCATGCGACGATACTGCTGGCCGCTTCACCGATCTGGGCGGTGCGTTTCGTAGCGCACAGTCCGGGAACCGCTTTCATCGTGCTCGGCTCGGTGTTTTTGGCACTCACCGGAGGTGAAGCGCTGTATGCGGACATGGGGCACTTTGGGAAAAAGCCGATCCGGCTTGCGTGGCTGGGCCTCGTTTTGCCTAGCCTGGTTCTTAACTACTTCGGCCAAGCCGCAATGGTGCTGGCGCGACCCGCCGCGGTGCAGCAACCCTTTTTCCAGTTGGTTCCGAGTTGGGCGCTTGTGCCGCTGGTTGTGCTCGCAACCGCGGCGACCATCATCGCGTCGCAGGCGGTGATCTCCGGCGCATTCTCCATGACCAAGCAGGCCGTGCAACTGGGGTTCCTGCCTAGAGTCAAGATCATCCACACGTCGACGCACGAGATCGGACAAGTCTACGTGCCGTTTATCAATGCAGCCCTGTTCGTGGCGATCGTGTTCCTGGTGATCTTTTTCAAATCATCCGACAATCTGGCTGCCGCATACGGCATTGCGGTGGCATCGACCATGCTGCTGACTACGCTGCTCATGTCTTTCATCGCACGGTGCCTGTGGCGCTGGAAACTCAGCACCACGGCGGCGGTCATCGGCCCGCTCGTGCTGGTCGATCTCGCTTTCGTATCGAGCAATGCGAGCAAGGTGCTCGATGGCGGTTGGTTTCCGTTGCTGGCCGGCGTTGTCTTGTTCACGGTGATGACGACATGGCACAAAGGGCGTGAATTGCTAAGGGCAAGGGTCAGCGCTGAGAACCTCCCGTTAAGAGACGCCATCGCGGTCTTATGCAATGAAACACCGCCGCCTTCTCGTGTGAGAGGCACAGCCGTGTTCCCTGGCGGGGTTGAAGACCGCACACCGACAGCGTTCGTGCATAACCTCAAGCACAACCACGTCTTACATGCGCGTAACATTTTTATCGCAGGCTCGACCGCCAACGTTCCGTATGTTTCGCAGAAGACGACCGTGACCGACCTGGGTGAGGGATGCTATGCGCTAACCTTGCACTACGGGTTCATGGAGTTACCCGATATTCCGGCAATACTGAAATCTGTCGAAGGCCAAATTCCGAGCTGGCGGTACGATCCGGAAGCAACGTCGTTCTTCATCGGGAGCAGGTTCATTCTGGCGACGGGCGAGACTCGATCGATGCCCATATGGCGCGATAAGCTTTTCGCATTTCTGAGCCGCAATGCCGCCCACGTAGGTGATTATTATCATCTACCGCCCAAACGCGTGATAGAGATGGGCGGCCAGATCAACCTATAGCCCTCGATGCGCGCAGTTCGCGGCATACGGTTTTGTCGCCTAGAATGGAGAACTGGCCCCATAGTGGTTCCTTAGCGGCGTCTTTAGCCGCTTCTTAACCGGCGAAAAGCTGATCCCGAGGTGCTGCATGCTGCGAATTTTCCAGACCACCCTCCCATTGCGCGCAACCGGCTTTGCAAGACTGTTGGCTTTAGTGCTCACATCGGCTGCCATGATAGCCGTGCCGGCGCGCGCCCAGGATACGACACCGACACCGGCCGCCAGCCAGGCGCTGCCGGCCCCCGCCGCGGACACCGGCGCATCGGGCAGCGCGTCCTCAACCGACACGTCTGGGTTGGGTCAGGTAGGCAGCATGCCCGTCGAGCGACAGGTAGCGTGGTTGAATCGCGCGGCACAAAGCGGCGAGCTGGCAAAATTGGGCGACGCGCAACTCGTCGAACTGTTTCAATCGCTGTCCCCCGATACGCTCCCGCGCTACGTTGAAGCGGGTAGCGCACGCTACCGGGAATATGAGTTTCAGACCTATAGCCAACAACGCATAAAAGGCGTGTGGCAAACCCAACCGGCCCATTTGCTGGTGCGCTATCGCCAGGACCCCATGCAAGTCTACGTCAAGTGGTTAGCCGACGGCAGGAGCGCCGGGCAAGAAATGATCTATGACGAAACGAAGGACCCGAAGCAGCTCTACGCCCATCAGGGTGGCACTTTCAGTTTCGTATCGATATGGACGCCGATCGACGGCTCGCGAGCCCTCGCACAGTCGAATCACACCGTGCGGGAACTGAACCTCGGCTACGTCACGGAATTGTTTCTTTCTGAGCTGAAAAAGTATCACGCGGCGGGCATCGACAAGCCTTCGAAGATCGAAGTGTTGACTGACTACGGCGAACGCGTCGTGGCATTCACTTGGGAAACGCCCACCGGACAGCCGCAGTTCTACGCGAAGAAAGTGCGCCTCGGGCTCGACTTGCGCCACCCCTTCTTCGGTACGAGCGAAGCGTGGGACAACAACGGAGAACTCTTCGAGAAGTTTACATTCACCGACGTGACGCCCAAACACTTCGACGCCTCGACCTTTGATCCGAAGAATCCGCAGTATAAGTTCTGAGAGCCGCGACTCGCGCTACGTCGCCCATCATCGCGCCTGCGTCGCCGACCTTGTTCGTACCGATGTGTCCAGCCTGAACATCGAAACCGCGGCTTTCAGATCGTTCGCCTGTGACTCGAGTGAGCCGGCGGCCGCCGCCGCCTGTTCGACCAACGCTGCGTTCTGCTGCGTGACTTCGTCCATCTGCGTGACAGCCTGGCTGACCTGCCCGATGCCTTTGCTCTGTTCCTGCGATGCGGCGGTGATTTCACCCATGATGTCGGTCACACGGCGAATCTCGCGAGTAATTTCGCGCATCTTCGTGCCGGCTTCCTGTACGTGGCCGGCGCCTGTCCTCACGCGCTCCACGGAATCTTGAATCAGCTCCTTGATTTCCTTGGACGCCGCCGAGGAGCGCTGCGCAAGCGAGCGCACTTCCGAGGCCACCACCGCAAAACCCCGCCCTTGCTCGCCTGCGCGCGCGGCTTCCACGGCGGCATTGAGCGCCAGGATATTGGTCTGAAAGGCGATACCCTCGATGAGGCCGACAATGTCGGCAATCTTGTCCGAACTGGCGTTGATGCCGTCCATGGTTTCCACCACGCGTGACACCACGGTGCTGCCCTGTTCTGCCACCTCGGCGGCTTGAGCCGCGAGCTGGTTGGCCTGACTGGCGTTGTCGGCATTCTGCGTGACCGTCGAGGTCAGTTGCTCCATGCTGGCCGCGGTTTCCTCGAGCGAAGCCGCCTGCTCTTCGGTGCGCTGCGACAGATTCTGGTTGCCCGCCGCAATCTGGTGAGTGGCGGTGGCAATCGACTCGGCCGAAGTCTTGATCGTGCCTATCGTTTGCGTGAGCTGCTCTTGCATGCGCTTCATCGAAAACAGCAGGCTGGAGCGATCGTTCGGCGCGGTCTTCACCACGGCAGTCAGATCGTTGTTGGCAATCTGGTTGGCAATTTCGGCGGCGTAGGACGGCTCACCGCCCAGTGAGCGGAAGATGCCGCGGTTGAGCAATACCACGACAGCCGACAAGGCGGCGGCCAGTATCACCAGGATCCCGAGGCTCTGATACAGCGTCGAGCGGAATGCTGCGTCAATGTCGTCGACATAGAGCCCCGTCGAGAGAAACCAGTCCCACGGCTGATAGGTCACGCTGTAGCCAATTTTCGGCAGAGCTTCGGTGGCGCCCGGTCTCGCCGCAGAATACTCGACAAAGCCCTTGCCGTCGCGCTTGGCAACATCGACCATGTTCCTGAAGAAGTAGACCCCGTTGGGATCCTTGTAGTCGCCGACGTCCTTGCCAACCAACTCCGGCCGTATCGACATCAGGACCGTCGGCCGCGAATCGATGATCAAGAAATAGCCGTCTTCGCCATAACGCATGTTGCGGATGGTGTCCATCGCCCGTTTCTGCGCTTGCGCTACGGGCATAGTGCCGGCGGCCGCTTGGTCGGCAAAGGTCTTGACGACACTCAGGGCGTTTTCCGACACGTGTGTCAGGTCCGCCTTGCGTTCGCCCAGCTGCATTGCTCTTGTCTGGTAAGCGTTGTAGAAAGAGATTCCGGCAAGACACAGCAGGCTCAAGATCAATGGCAACCAGAGCTTCTGGACAAAGGACAACTTCATAGGTTTGCTAACCTTTTAAATCGATAATAAGGGACAGGCAAACCTGCCATGTTGAAGCCTCGTGAAAGGGGCATCCCTTTTTATCGGCGCGAGTCAGCAATAATCAAGGGTATTTGCTTAAGTATTTGCGCTGCGTTTGCGTGTCCAAAGTGTCCACAAATTAGACGGATAAAATTCTGATGGCCGCAACGATGATCGATCAGTGGGATCTTTGACCTGGATCTTTGAGGTTACTCTTTAAAAGAGGTTCGCCTTGAAAATGACCCGGCCTAAGCTCGCCGAGGTACTGGTCGTCCATGTCCAGCGAGCGTAGACTTCGGCGGCGCAGCTTATGCATCGCCGTGTCGCAACTCTGCTCTTGAACGCTGTTTGATCTGCCGGTCCGCTGCGAAACTTGCCGCGAGCCTCATTCCCGTTTTTTTCGAAACATCGACTTTTAAGGCTTGGGAGAGAATTCATGCGCTACACCACCCTGTTTGAGGATCGTAAGAACGAACTGCTGCTCGTCGCTCGCATCCTGTTGGTGGTCCTGTTTGTGAAGTTCGGCTGGGTGAAGGTCACAGACTTCTCCGGGACGGTTGCCTATATGGCGAAGACCGGAGCGCCGCTACCTATGCTGGCAGCGATCATCGCCGTCGTGATGGAAGTCGCTGTGGCTATTGCGATCGGCGTTGGCTTTTATGCCCGTCCGCTGGCAATCGTTCTCGCGATCTACACGTTGGGCACCTCCATGATCGCTCACCACTACTGGAACATGACTGGCATGGCGGAGTACACCAATATGGTCAATTTCTACAAGAATCTCAGCATCATCGGTGGCTTCCTGCTGTTGTCCGTGACCGGTCCTGGCAAGTACTCGCTCGACAGGAAGTAAGCCTCTCTCGCAGTAGAGTTTCGATGGTCTTGCGCAAAAGGCCCTGAGCATATGCCTCAGGGCCTTTCCTGTGCGGCTTCCCGCTAATTGGTGGGTGGTACAGGGTTTGAACCTGAAGGACTGCTGCCCTGATCTTCACTGTGCGACCTCCGTGACCCGGTTTTTGAGTTCGTCGACGAGTACCCGGATGTTCTCCGAGTAGTCGACCGGAACGATTACCAACTGCACACCGCCTTCGCGGAACGCCGCTTCCAGCGTCGGCGCCAGCGCTTCGGCTGACTCGACCCGTCGTCCTTTAGCCCCATAAGCATCCGCGTACTTGACGAAATCGGGGTTGCCGAAAGTGAGACCCCAGTCCGTGAAATTGTCGACGGCCTGCTTCCATCGGATCATTCCGTAGGCGTCGTCCTGGATGATCAATACAACGAGGTTGAGCTTCAGCCGGACCGCGGTCTCGAGTTCCTGCGAGTTCATCATGAAGCCGCCGTCGCCGCACACCGCCATCACGCGCCGGGCAGGATAGAGCAGCGCGGCCATCAGGGCCGACGGCAAGCCGGCGCCCATCGTCGCCAATGCGTTGTCGAGCAGCAGCGTGTTGGCGCTGCGTGTCCGATAACATCGCGCGAACCAGATCTTGTACATCCCGTTGTCGAGGGCGACGATGCCGTCGGCCGGCATCACCTCGCGCACGTCGTGGACGATGCGTTGAGGCGTCAGCGGGTAGCGTGATTCCTGCGCCCGGTCCATCGTGCGTCTCAAGATACCTTCGCGCAGAGGCGCCAGTGCAGCCGCGTTCGCAAGCTTGCCTTGCACCTGGTCTGCGAGCCGCCGCAGACTCAGGCCAAGGTCGCCCACCACTTCGGCATGCGGGAAGAACACCTGTTCGACGTGCGCCGGCGTATAACCCACGTGAATGACGGTGGGTCCCTTCGGCCCCATGATGAACGGTGGTTTTTCGACGGTGTCATGCCCGATCGCGAGGATCAGGTCGGCGCGGTCGATCGCCTCGTGCAGGTAGTCGCGCTCGCTTAGCGCGGCCGTTCCCATCCAGAGTTCAGTAGACTCGTCATTGCCGACGGCGGCAACGGTACCCTTGCCCATCTGGGTGGTGAAGAACGGGATACCGGTGCGTCGAATGAATTCGGTCAATTGACCCGCAAGCCGCGGCCGGTTGCTGGCGGCACCGAACATGACCAACGGACGCTCAGCCTTCATCAGCAAAGCCGCAGCCCGTTCGATGGCAGCCTCTTGCGCCATCGGGAGTTCGACGGGATGAAGCGGAACGAGCGCCACCTCATCGCTGACTTCAACGGCGGCCACGTCTTCAGGCAACTCGAGGTGGACCGGCCCGGGCCGCTCGTCCGCGGCAAGCCGGAACGCTTCGCGCACCACGGTTGGAATACTGGCCCCGCTGACGATCTGCTGGGACGCCTTGGTCAGTGGTTTCATCGTGGCGACAATATCGACGATCTGGAAGCGCGCTTGGTGCGCCGACATGATTGGCTTCTGCCCGGTAACGAGCACCATCGGCATAGCGCCGAGATGCGCGTAGGCGGCACCGGTGACCAGATTCAGTGCGCCGGGGCCGAGCGTCGCCATGCAGACGCCCGGCCTTCCCGTCAGGCGGCCGTGAGTCGCCGCCATGAAGGCTGCAGACTGTTCATGGCGGGTCAGAATCAGATGAATGCTGGAGCGCCGCAGCGACTCGACGACGTCGAGATTCTCTTCACCGGGCACGGCGAAGACGCGATCGACGCCTTCATTCTCCAGGGCCTTGACGAACAGGTCGGATGCTTTCATGGATAGTCACCTTTTTTCTTTTGACCACAGTTAATCGTGGGAAAACGGTGGACGCGCCGCGTTGGTCACCAATCGGGCCTGGAGCGATGTCCTTAGCTTGGCGTGTCACATAAACTGCTGCTTGCGCATGGGTTTCACAAACATCTGATGCAGAATCGAGCTTGCTAACGGGCTTCACTCAAGAAGGCAGCTAACTCACTGTACACCTGCGCGCGTCGGGTGCAGCAGTCGAGGGGCTGATGAGGGTCGGCCTGGAATGAAAGCGGCGATCAGGGGCGAGCGAAATCCTCGCAGCAAATTGACCGAATCGGACGTGATCGAGATTAAGCGTATTTTGTAAGGTCAGACAGGGGAGAAGGTGACGCGGGCCGCGCTGGCTCTATGGTACGGCGTATCCGGCGCGCAGATTTCTGACATCGCAAACGGCCGATGCCAGGCACACGTAGCAAGGTAAGACCCCGGTGTACGATTGGACTCGCACCGGACTCGACGTTACCGGTGCGCACACATGGAAAGGGTATTTGGTAGCCGGTGGCGGTTTCGAACCGTCGACCCCCGCAGTGTGAATGCGATGCTCTACCCCTGAGCTAACCGGCTATATGGGTACTTCTGATGGCGCTGCGTTGCTCTTCGGGTCATGGGGCTTAAACGATTACCGTTTGCCGTGTGAAAGCAGTGCTCTACCGCTGAGCTAACCACCCGAATTGCGTGCTACTTACGGACGTGAAAACCGCATCCAACTCGCGTTCCCCGCCGATTCGGGCTCGAACTGTACCTGAACCGAAAGCGCGAAGCAAGCTATATGCTTAAACGCTGTCCGCTAAAACAAGACCGCGAGTATAGCGTCACATCTGTCTTTTGGGAAGACCCCAAATGGTGCATCAACCGAAAAATCCGCATTGATCGCCAACGGCCGCCATACCGCACAACCACCGCCTACGCGAACGCCTCACGCCGACAACAACGCTCCATCGCGAAACGGCGTCGCCCCAGCCACATGCGCCACCACCATCCCGGTCGTCGCAAAACGCGCCACATGCCGCGCATACAGCACACCGGCAACACTCGCCGTCAAAACCTGCACGGTGTCTGTCAACGGATCGATCACCTCCGCCACCGTGTCCCCCGCGTTGACCCAATCCCCCGGCGCGGCATGGTACACCAGCACACCGCTGCTACGCGCCGTAATCGGTTCCGACCCGGCCAGCGGCGTGGCGGGATAGAGCAGGTCAGGCAACGGCGGCGCGGGTCCATCGATCACGCCCCGATGCTGCAAATACGCAATGATGGCTTCGGCGTCCTGCCGCGCATAGTCATGCGTCACATCGGTCTGACCACGGCACTCCACCGTCACCGAGATCGCGCTGTGCGGAATCGGATAGCGCTCGTCAAAGCGCGCGCGCAAGTCCGACCAGCAAAAACTATGGATCTCGTCAAACGGATTACCCACCGAATTCAGCGCCAGCAACGAAGCATGGGCTTGCAGATAACGCGCAAGCGGCTCCACTTCCTCCCAACGATCGGGATTGGTGTACACATGCATCACGGCTTCCCAGTCGCAGTGCAAATCGAACACCACGTCCGCGTCATAAGAGAGGCGTTGCAACGCGAGGCGCTGCGATTCAAGCTCGGTGCCGGGCGTCTGCTCGTCGAGTGCACTGCGCATCGCCGCACGAATGACGCTGCGGTTCTGATCGGGATCGTCGCTCAACTTGGCTTCGATCCCCGGCATGATCAGCGCGCTCAGGTCATAGAAGTTGCGGTTGAAATTTTGCGCGGTGTTGGCGTCGAATCGGCCCACCATGCGCCCCAACCACTGCTGGCTCAAGCCGACCGGGTTCGCCGCGGGCACCAGTACGACCCGGCCGCGCAGTTGGCCCGCCGCTTCGATCTCGACGAGCCGCCGTCGCAGATGCCAAGCGACCAGCATCCCAGGCAGCTCATCGGCATGCAGCGAGGCCTGGATATAGATCTTTTCGCCGCGCTCGTCGCCAAAGTGGAAGCTGACGATACTGCGCGTCGTACCCAGCGTGGGCGAAACCAGCGGATGGGTTTGGGTTTGCATGATCAGCTCTCAGTGCGCCAGACGCAGGGGCCTTTGACGGCTTTGTCGATGCCGTCGAGCAGCGCATCGTGCGCGACCAACTCTTCGGCGCTGGCCGAGAGCACCCGCAGTTCCAGTGCGTCCAGCGCAATCAACGGGCCGTCGATGCCGCCAGTGCCGCCGCCGGCATGGCCCAGCATGTCGATCACGAGGCTTTCCTGGCCGCGCGTCATTGCCAGATAAACCTCGGCCAGCAGCTCCGAATCCAGCAGTGCGCCGTGCAGCGTACGGTGCGCGTTGCTCACGCCCAGCCGGTCGCACAGTGCGTCTAGCGAATTGCGCTTGCCCGGATACATGGCTTTAGCGTCGACCAGCGTGTCGATCACATTGCCGCAGGACGCGCGAAACGGCGGGCGGCCCAGCAGCGCGAACTCCGCATCGAGAAAGCCCAGGTCGAACGGCGCGTTATGAATGATCACCTCGGCGCCGTCGATGAAATCTCTGAGCGCGTCGGCCACTTCGCGAAATTTCGGCTTGTCGCTGAGAAATTCGGTGGTCAATCCATGGACGGCCAACGCGCCCGGGTCGCTTTCGCGTTCGGGGTTGATGTAGAGATGCAGGTTATTGCCGGTGAGACGGCGCTGGAATAGCTCGACGCAACCGATTTCGATGACGCGGTCGCCGGTGCGGGCATTCAGGCCGGTGGTTTCAGTATCGAGGACTATCTGTCGCATGCTGGGCGTTCCGATAACAGGGTGAAAGTAGGGCGAATCATCGCGATGCCCGTCGTGATACGTCAGGCAGCGATGGAGGCAACGCCCTTGTTGGCCAGTGCGTCGGCGCGTTCATTCTCTGGGTGCCCGGCGTGGCCCTTGACCCAGCGCCATTCGATCTTGTGCGTCTGGGTTGCCGCATCGAGCCGTTTCCACAAATCGGAATTCTTGACCGGCGCGCGGGCGGCCGTCATCCATCCCTTGGCCTTCCACCCGTGTATCCATTCGCTGATGCCTTTTTGCACATATTGCGAATCGGTATAGACCACCACTTGGCTGGGACGTTTCAGCGCTTCGAGCGCGGCGATCACGCCCATCAGTTCCATGCGGTTGTTGGTGGTCAGGGCTTCGCCGCCGAACAGCTCTTTTTCCTGGGTGCCGAAGCGCATCAGGGCGCCCCAGCCGCCAGGGCCAGGGTTGCCCTTGCAGGCGCCGTCGGTGTAAATCTCAATCGCGGGTTGATCCATTATTTTGCGGGTTCACTACGTGCTGTGTTGATAAATTCGCGAGCCGATACGTTCGCGATGGAAAATTCGGTGCTGGCGTGCGGTGTCGCCACCGGCGCCAACGCGGGTGCGAGCGCCGGTTTTGTTGCCCACGCCTTGCCGATCAGGCGCATGCCGGTGACGCGCTTGATGGCGGTAATCATGTACGACGCGCCGAAAATCGGCCACCACCGGTCGCCCGCGGCCTCCATGAATGCGCAGCGTGCCAGCCACTTGTCGGTGAGCAGGGGCGGACGATAGCAGCCGAAACGGCCGCGGTCCAGTTCGAAGCCGAGTAATTTGATCCAGTCCTTGATCCGATTGAACGCAATCAGATCGTGCGCAGCCGGAACAAACTGACTCCCCGTCATACGGCTCACGGTTTGGCGCACGCCCCACAAGCTCAGCGAATTGAAGCCCAGGATTACCAGTTGTCCTTCCGGCATCAGCACCCGTTCCGCCTCGCGCAGCAGGCCGTGCGGGTTGGGGGTAAATTCCAGCGTGTGCGGCAGAACCAGCAAATCCACGCTTTGTGCGTCGAAAGGCAGCTCGAGAAAATCGCACCAGATGGTGCTGCGCCCAGCGGGGCTGCTCGGGGCCACGGCCGATTTTTGCCTCGAGTCCTGCGCCGATGCGCCGCTCGCCTGCATCGTCGCGCCTGGCAATGCGAACGGCGCGCTGGTGCCCAATGCAGCATCCAGCACCAGGCCGCGGTAGGGCATCCGGTTTTCCCGCAGTGCATCAAGCTGCGGCATGCCGAGTTGCAATGCGTGGTAGCCAAAGATGTTCGACACGACCTGGTCGAGCTGGGACTGCTCCCAATCGAGCACGTACCGGCCGGGCGGAGAGACGGTCCACGCCGGCCAATCTATAATCGGGCGATCAGCCATGGTGAAATTTAGCGCGCATCATGTCATGCATTATTTTAGTGGCGGCGACTTTGCGAGTGAATCGGCGGACCTTGTAAAAGATCCAGTGTAAAGCAGCCGGGTCTTTATGGGTCTTTCTGGGGCTTTCTGGCTCTTTTTATTCGTCAATTCGAATTTTCGGCAGCTTCAACCGTGATTTCCATGAAAAACAAACTTTCTGTACTCGATTGCCTTACGATCCCTGCGTTTGAAGACAACTATTTCTGGTTGCTCTCCGATGGGCAGGATGCCGTGGTGGTCGATCCCGGCGCCGCGGCGCCGGTCGAGGCTAGCCTGCGCGAGCACGGCCTGCGCCTGAGCGCCATTTTACTCACGCACCATCATCGCGACCATGTCGGTGGTGTGGCCGAGTTGCTAAACGGGCGCGACATTCCCGTGTTCGGCCCCCGGCATGAAGCGATCGCTCACATCACCGATCGTCTCGAAGGCGGCGACCGGGTCGAGCTCAGCGCACCGGCGTTGTCGCTCGCGGTGCTCGATGTGCCGGGCCATACCAGCGGCCATATCGCCTATTTCATGGCGGGGCGCACGCCACGGGTGTTTTGTGGCGATACGATGTTCGCGTGCGGCTGTGGGCGTTTATTCGAAGGTACGCCGTCGCAAATGCTGTCGTCCTTGGACACACTATCGGCACTTCCCGACGAAACGCGTGTGCATTGCGCCCACGAATATACGCTGTCGAATATCCGTTTCGCGCGGGCCGCGGACCCAGACAACCTCGATTTACAGGCCTGGGAAGTCGAGGCACAGCGGTTGCGTGGGCAAGGTACGCCCACTGTGCCCACTACGCTGGGCCACGAGAAACGGGTCAATCCGTTCTTGCGCTCGGCCGCGCCGCAGCTCCAGGCATCGCTGCAGCAAGCGCTGGGCGCAGCCGCGAGCGCGGTGAGCGGAGATCGGCTTGAGACCTTCACGGTCTTGCGCGCGTGGAAAGACCGTTTCAAATAGGGACGCAAACGCAACCCCCGCCCGACCTCACGTTTAGGGCGAGTTCCCTGCGTTATGTATCGAATTTTTAAGCCTTTTTTTGGGTCTATGCATTGACGAAGCTGGTTCCGTACCTTAGGATCAGTTTCGTCCGGGAGCATTGCCCGAGTCGTTACAATAGGAAGCAAATACCCCGATGCGCCTGATTTTGACCGCACTCCTGACCTTGCTGCTGGCCGCTTGCGCCACGCAGGGCACACAGACCTCAGGTAACGCCGCCGGCGCCAACGCTACAGCTAATTCCCAATTCGAAGTCGATCCCTCGCTGCGCAAAGCGACAGCGGATCAAACCATCGATCTGGATCACAACTCAGTCGACGCGTTGGCCAAGGGCCAGGGCGACCTCTGGGGGCGTATCCGCAATGGTTTCCAGTTGACCGATCTTGATGGCGATTTGGTTCAGACCCAACTGAACTGGTACACGACCCGGCCCGATTATGTGCAGCGCATGACCGAGCGCTCGCAGAAATACCTGTACCACATCGTCGAATCGCTTGAGCAGCGGCATATGCCGACCGAACTCGCGCTACTGCCGTTTATCGAGTCGGCGTATAACCCGCAGGCGCTCTCGGTCGCCAAGGCGGCTGGCATGTGGCAGTTCGTCCCGACCACGGGGCGCGACTACAACCTCAAGCAGAACCTGTTTCAAGATCAACGGCGCGACGTGCTGGCGTCGACCAACGCGGCGCTCGATTACTTGTCGCGCCTGCACGATATGTTCGGCGACTGGTATCTGGCGCTGGCAGCTTACAACTGGGGCGAGGGCAATGTGCAGCGTGCCATTGCGCGCAATCAGGCGGCCGGGTTGCCGACCGACTACATGAGCCTGAAGTTGCCGGCCGAGACGCGAAATTACGTTCCCAAGCTGCAGGCTGTGAAGGACATCATCGCGAACCCGCAGACGTACGGGTTGACCTTGCCGGAAGTACCGAATCGTCCTTACTTCGTCAGCGTCAAGACTTCGCATGACATCGATGTCGATGTGGCAGCCCAACTGGCGGAATTGCCGCTCGACGAATTCAAGGCGTTGAACCCGTCGTTCCGCAAGCCGTTGATCGTGGGATCCAGCGACTCGCCGATCTTGCTGCCGTTCGATAACGCGCAGATATTCGAGCGCAATTTGCGTGCCCATGATGGTCCGCTGTCGTCGTGGACCACCTATACCGTCACCACCCGCGAAACGCCGGCGGCGCTGGCTCAGCGCATCGGTGTCGATGCCGATACGTTGGTATCGATCAACAAGATTCCGACCGGCATGCGGCTGAAATCGGGGTCGACACTGCTGGTGCCCAAGACGGCAGACAACGTGGATGACATCAGCGCCGACGTCGTCGAGAACGCGGTGCTGTCGATCGAGCCGGATTTGCCCGATACCCGCAAAGTACTGGTTCGAGTGCGCAAGCGCGAAACGATTGCGCAATTGGCGCTGCGTTATAACGTCTCGATCGGTCAGATCCAGTCCTGGAACAAGACGCGCCGTACCTCGTTCACGCCAGGGCAGACCGTTTTCCTGCATTTGCCCGTCGACAAAGCCGTGCCCGTAGAGCCCGCAGCGCCACGTTTGTTGCAGGCTGCGGTGGAACCGCGTGCGTCCGGTGGTCGGGTGGAGCGCCTCGGTACCGTGCGTGTGGACGCACCCACGGTAAGCGGCGGCATTATCAAGGTGTCGGATCAAATCGACAGCAAGGCGCCGGTCAAAGGCGGCAAGAAGGGCTCAACTCAAGCCACGACTCGCGGCGGCCGGGCGGTCAGTGTCGCGCGCGATACGGCGCCCGGGGCTACCGTAGCTGCCGCGGTTACGTCAACGCGTGGCAGAACGTCCGTGGCTAAGCCAGTCGCCCGCGTATCGTCCAAGGTCGCATCCAAAGCGCTTGTGACGAAGACGGTGGCTGTTCAGGCGCCGCCCGAGGCCGCCACCAAGCACCCGGCCGCAAAGGCCGGGGCAAAAGCGACTGCACCCGCCGTTGCGCGTGCGGTGACACCGGCCAAAGGCGGCAAGGGTCCGGTCAAGGCCGCAGTAGACGCGCACGGCAAGCCTATCGCCAACGCCGAAAAAACCCGCAAGAAGCAAGACAGCTAACCGGGTTTTCCGCCCGCGCGGGCCTGCGGCGGACGCCCGCCAGACTTGGCGCGGCGAGCCAGCCGCACGGGTACCGAAGCGGGCGCATAAGGGGACAAACTCACCGGCAATTTGCGCTTGAGGCTGGAAAGAAGAGGCCTTGCAGGGTATAATTGAAAGGTTTAAGTCATTCAACCCGCACCCTAGCGCCTACCGTCTCCATTCCGTTCGTCCGCTGCGCACGCCGCCGCCTGACCGCCCCACGCCCCTGCCGGCAGAGCTTTGCCGCCAGCGTTGAGATGGCCCGTCAGTCGCCCGATGTCCGCGTGGATGCCACCTGCCCAGTCCTCGGATCGCGCTGCTTTGCGCGTCGAATCCGCGGCGAGCGGGTTTGGCCCGGACGACAGGTCGGCAGCAGGGTGTTCCCGCAAGGAGTCTCCCGTGTTGCCGTCTTTTTCTCCCGCCCTGCTTGCGCTCGCTGACGGCACGGTTTTTCGTGGCTACTCGATAGGCGCGCCCGGCCACACGGTCGGTGAAGTCGTGTTCAATACTGCCATGACCGGCTATCAGGAAATCCTGACCGATCCGAGCTACGCGCGTCAGATCGTGACGCTGACCTATCCGCATATCGGCAACACCGGTGTCAATTCGGAAGACGTGGAAGCCTCGAAAATCCATGCTGCCGGGCTGATCATTCGCGATCTGCCGGTGCGCGATTCCAATTTCCGCATGCAACAGTCTCTGACCGCTTATCTGAGCGAGCAGGGCATCGTTGCATTGGCGGGTATCGATACGCGCCGCTTGACCCGGATTTTGCGCGAAAAAGGCGCTCAAAACGGCTGCATCCTGGCCGGCGAAGACAACGTCGAACGCGCCTTGGAACTGGCGCGGGCTTTTCCAGGCTTGGCCGGGATGGATCTGGCCAAGGTTGTATCGACGACCCAGGCGTATTCATGGACCGAGACCGTATGGCGTCTCGGCGAAGGGTACGGCGCACTGGAAAATCCGAAGTACAAAGTGGTCGCCTTCGACTACGGCGTGAAATACAACATCTTGCGCATGCTGGCTGCACGGGGCTGCGACGTGACGGTGCTGCCCGCGCAAGCGAGCGCCGCGGACGCGCTGGCGCTCAATCCGGACGGCATCTTCTTGTCGAATGGCCCGGGCGATCCGGAGCCTTGCGATTACGCGATTGCAGCCACCCGCGAGTTTATCGAGCGCGGCGTGCCGACCTTCGGCATTTGCCTGGGTCACCAGATCATGGGCCTGGCCGTAGGCGCCAAGACCATGAAGATGAAAACCGGTCACCACGGCGCCAACCACCCGGTCAAGGATTTGGAAGATGGCCGTGTCGTGATCACTTCGCAGAATCACGGGTTCGCCGTGGATGCCGCGACCTTGCCGGCCAACGCGCGCGTCACGCACGTTTCGCTGTTCGATGGCACCTTGCAGGGTTTCGCCCTGACCGACAAGCCCGCGTTCTGCTTCCAGGGTCACCCGGAAGCGTCGCCTGGCCCGCATGACTTGGCTTATCTGTTCGATCGCTTCACCGCCCTGATGGCGGCGCGACAGGCGTAGGCTTAAGTCTATGCGGGCACAGCCGGTCGAAGCGGGCCGGCGGCTTTGATCGTCAGGGGTTACGCGTCATCCAGCGTTACAAGTCAGTTATACGTTAGTTAAAAGTTACACAAGCGAGAGTTCTATGCCGAAGCGCACAGACATAAAAAGCATCCTCATCATCGGCGCCGGTCCGATCATCATCGGCCAAGCGTGCGAGTTCGATTACTCCGGCGCGCAGGCCTGCAAGGCATTGCGCGAAGAAGGCTACAAGGTTGTCCTGGTGAACAGCAACCCGGCAACCATCATGACCGATCCGGATACGGCGGACGTGACCTACATCGAGCCGATCACCTGGGAAGTGGTGGAGCGCATCATCGCCAAGGAGCGTCCCGACGCGATCCTGCCGACGATGGGCGGTCAGACCGCCCTGAATTGCGCACTTGATCTGCATCACCATGGCGTGTTGGCCAAGTACGGCGTCGAGCTGATCGGTGCGTCGCCGACCGCGATCGACATGGCGGAGGATCGTCAGAAGTTCAAGGAAGCGATGACGCGCATCGGCCTTGGTTCAGCCAAATCGGGCATTGCGCACTCGCTCGAAGAAGCGCTCAAGGTGCAAGCCCAGATCGCGCTGCAGACTGGTAGCGGCGGCTACCCCGTGGTGATCCGGCCGTCGTTCACGCTCGGCGGCTCGGGCGGCGGAATCGCCTATAACCGCGAAGAATTCGAAGAGATCTGCCGACGCGGCCTGGACCTGTCGCCCACGCGCGAGCTGCTGATCGAGGAGTCGCTGCTGGGCTGGAAAGAATACGAGATGGAAGTAGTGCGCGATAAAGCGGACAACTGCATCATCGTTTGCTCGATCGAAAACCTCGATCCGATGGGCATCCACACCGGCGATTCGATCACCGTCGCGCCGGCGCAGACGCTCACCGACAAGGAATACCAGATCATGCGCAACGCCTCGCTGGCGGTGTTGCGCGAGATCGGCGTCGATACCGGCGGCTCGAATGTGCAGTTCTCGGTAAACCCGGCCGACGGCCGGATGATCGTCATCGAAATGAACCCGCGTGTGTCGCGTTCGTCGGCATTGGCCTCGAAGGCGACCGGTTTCCCGATCGCCAAAATCGCGGCCAAGCTCGCGATCGGCTATACGCTCGACGAGTTGAAAAACGAGATTACCGGTGGTCAGACGCCAGCCTCGTTCGAACCGTCGATCGATTATGTGGTGACCAAGATTCCGCGCTTCGCCTTCGAGAAATTCCGCGAAGCCGATCCGCACTTGACCACGCAGATGAAATCGGTCGGCGAAGTCATGGCCATCGGTCGCACCTTCCAGGAATCGTTCCAGAAGGCGTTGCGCGGGCTTGAGGTGGGTGTCGACGGTCTGGACGAAAAATCCGTCGATCGCGACGAAATCGTCGAGGAAATCGGCGAGGCCGGTCCGGATCGCATCTGGTACGTGGGCGACGCATTCCGTATCGGCATGTCGCTTGACGAGATTCATCAGGAAACGTCTATCGATCCGTGGTTCCTGGCCCAGATCGAACAAATCGTCTTGAAGGAAAAGGCGTTGGCGGGCCGTGCGCTGTCCAGCGTCACGCGCGAGGAATTGCGCTATCTGAAGCAAAGCGGCTTCTCCGATCGCCGACTGGCCAAGTTGCTGGGTACGAACTCGAAAGACGTGCGCGCGCAGCGCATTGCGCTCGACGTTCGCCCGGTGTACAAGCGCGTCGATACCTGCGCGGCGGAATTCGCCACCAAGACCGCCTACATGTACTCGACCTACGAAGAGGAATGCGAGGCGCAGCCGACCAACAACAAGAAGATCATGGTGTTGGGCGGTGGCCCGAACCGGATCGGGCAGGGCATCGAGTTCGATTATTGCTGCGTGCATGCCGCGCTGGCCATGCGTGCCGACGGCTATGAAACCATCATGGTCAACTGCAACCCCGAGACCGTGTCGACCGATTACGATACCTCCGATCGTCTCTATTTCGAGCCGCTGACGCTCGAGGACGTCCTGGAAATCGTCGACAAGGAAAAGCCGCTGGGCGTGATCGTTCAGTACGGTGGTCAGACGCCGTTGAAGCTGGCGCTCGATCTCGAGGCCAACGGTGTGCCTATCATCGGCACCTCGCCGGACATGATAGACGCCGCAGAAGATCGCGAGCGCTTCCAGAAACTGTTGCATGAGCTGGGCCTGCGCCAACCGCCGAATCGCACCGCGCGTGCCGAGAACGAGGCGCTCAGGCTGGCTGAAGAAATCGGTTATCCACTGGTGGTGCGTCCCTCGTATGTACTGGGTGGCCGCGCGATGGAAATCGTCCATGAGCCGCGTGATCTCGAGCGCTATATGCGCGAAGCGGTCAAGGTTTCGCACGACTCGCCGGTGCTGCTCGACCGCTTCCTGAACGATGCGATCGAGTGCGATGTCGATTGCATCTCTGACGGCGTCGATGTGTTCATCGGCGGCGTGATGGAGCACATCGAACAGGCCGGCGTGCATTCGGGCGATTCGGCGTGCTCGCTGCCGCCGTATTCGCTCTCCGAAGCCACGGTGGCCGAAATGAAGCGTCAAACCGCGGCGATGGCGCGCGCGCTCAATGTGATCGGGCTGATGAACGTGCAATTTGCGATCCAGCAGATTCCGCAGGTCGACGGCACAATCACCGACGTGGTGTTCGTGCTGGAAGTGAACCCGCGTGCTTCGCGCACCGTCCCCTATGTCTCGAAAGCGACAGGCTTGCAATTGGCCAAGATCGCCGCGCGTTGCATGGTCGGTCAGAAGCTGGTCGACCAGGGCGTCACGAAGGAAGTCATTCCGCCGTATTTCAGTGTCAAGGAAGCGGTATTCCCGTTTAACAAATTCCCGAGCGTCGATCCGGTGCTTGGACCTGAAATGCGTTCGACCGGCGAAGTGATGGGCGTGGGCAAGACCTTCGGCGAAGCGCTGTTCAAGTCGCAACTGGCGGCGGGATCGCGCTTGCCTGAGCGCGGCACCGTATTGCTGACTGTGAAAGACAGCGACAAGCCGATGGCGGTCGAAGTGGCGCACCTGCTGCACGAACTGGGCTACCCGCTGGTTGCGACCAAGGGAACGGCCGCGGCCATCGAAGCGGCTGGCGTGCCGGTCAAGGTCGTCAACAAGGTCAAGGATGGACGTCCGCATATCGTGGACATGATCAAGAACGGCGAGATTGCGTTGGTGTTCACCACCGTCGATGAAACCCGCACGGCGATTGCTGACTCCCGCTCGATCCGGATCAGCGCACAAGCCAACCGCGTGACCTACTACACGACCATGTCGGGCGCGCGCGCGGCAGTGGAGGGCCTGCGCTATCTGAAGGATCTCGAGGTGTATGATTTACAAGGGCTGCACGCTCGCCTACACTAACGAGTCAGATCGATCGGGTCGGCTCTCTAGTCGGGGTCGCCTGAACACCATGCCGCGGTCGGTTGCGTTTGCGCTTCGCGAATGCAACCGGGTTGCGGCGATTTTTTTATAGGCTGGATCTAGCAATCGAATTCTGTGACCGACTTTGCAGCGGCATGTGCAAATCGGCTATCGCGGCGGATGGGGTGGCGTATTCGGCGGGGCATTTGCTGTAAGTCGCCGCGGTACTTCGCTGAATTTCGCTGTATTCGACCGCTGCGGCCTGAAGTATTTTATGAGTTGCTTATGAGTACCATTCCGCTGACCAAACGTGGCGCCGAGCTCCTGAAAGAGGAACTGCATCGGCTCAAATCGGTAGAACGTCCGTCGGTGATCAATTCGATCTCCGAGGCACGCGCACAGGGCGATCTATCTGAAAATGCCGAGTACGATGCCGCCAAGGAGAAACAGGCTTTTGTCGAAGGCCGCATCATCGAGCTCGAGGGCAAGCTGTCAGTTGCTCAGATCATCGATCCGTCCACGGTCGATGCCGATGGCCGTGTCGTGTTCGGCGCGACGGTCGACCTGGCAGACCTGGATACTGGCGACAAGGTCACCTATCAGATCGTCGGCGACGACGAGGCCGATCTCGAACATGGGCTGGTTTCTGTCAGCTCGCCGATTGCACGGGCGTTGATCGGCAAGTCGGAAGGCGATATTGCGGCGGTCCAGGCTCCGAGCGGCGTGCGTGAGTATGAGATCGTCGAAGTCCGGTATTCCTGAGCGCGTGTAGAACCGATGCCGCATCGTCTGTTCCGTCTATTGGCCACGATCTGGGTGGGTAGCCAGCTAACCGTCGGCTATCTGGTCGCGCCGGTCCTGTTCAGCACGCTTGAACGCGGCAGTGCAGGGCAGTTGGCCGGCCATATGTTCTACCTGGAGGCATTGCTGGGGGCCGCGATCGGGGTGTTGATGCTGGCGCTCGGCAATTATATGGTCCGGCGCGGGGATGTCGCTTATCGACGCCTGCGGTGGCCTCTGTTGGGCATGCTGTTGTGCACGCTGATAGGGTATTTCGCGTTGGCGCCGTTTATGAGTGCCGCGCTCACCGATGCTGCGAGGGCGGGCACCGATATCGGGCATTCGGCTTATGCGGCGCGATTCGGCCTGCTGCACGGGGTTTCGAGCGTGCTTTATGGGCTGGAAAGCCTGTTCGGCATCGTCTTGGTGTGGCGTTTGCCGTTTTCGTCGCGCGTATTTTAGGACGTTAGGCGGCGGGACTGGGCAGACCGGGTTGGCCCGCGCGGGTTGGCGGGGGTGGGCCCGAACCCGCGCGAACCCGCCGCTTTACTTCGTGCCCTGATGCTGGCGCTTCGCGCTGGCCTGACGTACTTTGGCGCGTTTGACCGTGCCGCCTGCCGTCATGCGCTCATTGCCGCGAACCAGCACTTTGACCGGCTTCGGACGACGCGACGCCGAAGCGTTCGCCTTGATGATCTTGACCACCCGGGGAGCGCGGCCTTTGGCCGGAGTGCCGGATTCCGTACCCGATAGGGCGCGGCCGGCGCTGGGCAATTCGGCATGCGCTTCGGGCGCCGGGCGATACACCACCAGCAGTTTGCCGATGTGTTGCACGGGCGAGGCCTTCAGCCGTTCGCAGATGCTTTCGTAGATGGCAACGCGCGCGTCGCGGTCATCGCCGAATACGCGAATCTTGATCAGCTCATGCGCGGTCAGATTGCGTTCGGTTTCGGCCAATACCGCATCGGTCAGACCGTCGGCGCCGATAATGACGACGGGTTTGAGCGCATGGGCTTGAGCGCGCAGGGCGGTGCGCTGCGCGGCGGAAAGGGAGACTGCGGCTTTGGCTGGCATTAAGGAACTCTGAACTCAACAAAAATACGGGGCGCGGTAGCTGCCGGTCTGGCACGGTCTGTATCAGTAACAGTTAAGCGTGGCAGCTAAACGTGGCAATAAAGCATAGCTGTAGCAACGTAGCAGTAAAAACCACGTCGCAGAAACCGGCGCAGGACCCACGGCAAGGGTAAGATCCGCAGATAGTGGATAATGGCCCCTGGCGAAATATCGGGGTCGTCAGCACAAGGCATAACCGACGCGCTCGACAGGCGCGACTTGCCAGTGCTTCTGACACATACAGCGGACCCACGATGGAAGTCCGCATTATCCGCCAAAAACGCAGGTTTTCAGTAAATTTAATGGCAAAAAACAGATTTAATCATTCCTGGCTGCACGATCACATCAACGATCCTTACGTCAAATTGGCGCAACGCGAGGGATATCGCGCACGCGCGGCATACAAACTCAAGGAAATCGACGAGCAGGACAAACTGATCAAACCGGGGCAGGCGATCGTCGATCTTGGCGCGGCGCCGGGTAGCTGGTCGCAATACGTGCGCAACAAACTTGCGCAGGGCGCACGCCGCGCAGACGGCTCGATCGACGGCTTCATTTTCGCGCTCGACCTATTGCCCATGGAGCCCATCGCCGATGTGCGGTTCATTCAAGGCGATTTTCGCGAAGAAGAAGTGTTCACCCAACTCGACGCATTGGTAGGCGCTCATCAAATAGACCTTGTACTTTCGGACATGGCCCCCAACCTATCGGGTGTGGCAACCGCGGATTCTGCTCGTATGGAGCATCTGTGCGATTTGGCGCTGGAGTTCGCCGCGCAGCATTTGAAACCCGAGGGCGCTTTACTCGTCAAATGTTTTCACGGCAGCGGCTATAGCCAAATCGTTGAAAAATTCAAAAAGCAGTTCAAGATCGTAGCGTCTCGCAAGCCCAAGGCGTCGCGCGATAAATCGGCAGAGACATTTATCCTGGGGCGCGTGTTGAAAGCGCAGAGTTGAAAACAAACGTGCGTTCCGGTTAGTCCGGGCGCGCGTGGAAGTCCCGGGTCGTTCGGGTTTGTCCGAGTTTGTCTATTCCCGCCTTAGTTATTCACTATAGCAGGGGCATGCGGACTGGATTAGAATGGATTATTGGCACGCAAAGGCCTGCAATATTTGTGAAGGAGTGTTGCTTTGAACAACAATATGCTTTCTAAGGCAGCGGTGTGGTTGGTGATCGCACTGGTGCTGTTTACGGTGTTCAAGCAGTTTGATAAGCCGCGCGTGCAGGAAGGCGTTACGTATTCGCAATTCATGGATGACGCGAAGACGGGCAAAGTCAAGTCTGTGACGGTACAGGGACGTAACCTGACTGTCACACCAGCCGATGGCAACAAATATCAGATTGTCTCCCCAGGCGACATCTGGATGGTCGGCGATCTGATGAAGTACGGCGTACAGGTGAGCGGCAAGGCCGATGACGAACCCAACGCATTGATGTCGGCTCTGTATTACCTCGGGCCCACCGTGCTGATCATCGTCTTCTGGTTCTACATGATGCGACAGATGCAGGGCGGCGGCAAAGGCGGCGCGTTCTCGTTCGGGAAATCGCGCGCTCGCTTGATCGACGAAAACAACAACACGGTTAACTTCACCGATGTGGCGGGCTGCGACGAAGCGAAGGAGGAGGTCGCCGAGCTGGTCGATTTCCTGCGCGATCCGCAGAAATTCCAGAAGCTAGGCGGGCGAATTCCACGAGGGGTGCTGTTGGTCGGCCCTCCCGGTACAGGTAAAACGCTGCTCGCGCGCGCGATTGCGGGCGAAGCCAAGGTGCCTTTCTTCAGCATTTCCGGTTCGGACTTCGTTGAAATGTTCGTCGGTGTGGGCGCTGCGCGTGTGCGCGACATGTTCGAGCAAGCCAAGAAACACGCACCGTGTATCGTGTTTATCGATGAAATCGATGCTGTAGGCCGTCATCGCGGCGCCGGCATGGGCGGCGGTAACGACGAGCGCGAACAGACCTTGAACCAGATGCTGGTCGAGATGGACGGTTTCGAAGCGAACTCGGGCGTGATCGTGATTGCTGCGACCAACCGTTCGGACGTGCTGGATAAAGCATTGCTGCGTCCGGGCCGTTTCGATCGCCAGGTGTTCGTCGGTCTGCCCGATATTCGCGGTCGCGAGCACATCTTGAAGGTGCATATCCGCAAGGTGCCGATTTCGAACGACGTCGACGCATCGGTGGTGGCGCGCGGTACCCCCGGTTTCTCGGGCGCCGACTTGGCCAACCTCGTCAACGAGGCGGCATTGTTCGCGGCACGACGTGGCAAGCGCGTAGTGGAAATGCAGGATTTCGAAGACGCCAAGGACAAGATTTTCATGGGTCCGGAGCGCAAGTCGGCTGTGATGCGTGAAGAAGAGCGTCGCAATACGGCGTATCACGAGTCTGGACATGCGGTCGTAGCCAAGCTGCTGCCGCACGCCGATCCGGTCCACAAAGTCACCATTATGCCGCGTGGTTGGGCGTTGGGCGTGACGTGGCAGTTGCCGGAACACGACCGCGTCAACGCTTATCGCGACAAGATGCTCGAGGAAATCGCCATTCTTTTCGGCGGGCGTGCCGCGGAGGAAGTGTTTCTGAATTCGATGTCCACGGGGGCTTCGAACGACTTTGAACGCGCCACCAAAATGGCGCGTGACATGGTGACGCGTTACGGCATGTCGGATGTGCTGGGCACCATGGTGTACGTGGATACCGAGCAAGACGGAATGTTCGGACGCATGTCGTCCAAAACAGTGTCCGAAGCGACCCAGCAAAAGGTGGATGCCGAGATTCGTCGCATTCTTGACGAACAGTACGGACATGCACGTGGCCTGCTCGAAGCGAATCGCGATAAGGTCGAAGCGATGACCAAGGCGCTGCTCGAATGGGAAACGCTGGACGCGAATCAGCTCGACGACATCATGGCGGGCAACCCGCCGCGTCCGCCCAAGGTTTCGACCCAGACCAACACGGCAACGAACGATACGCCTCCTGGCGGGGGAACGCCGGCCACGGACGTCAAGCCGGCGAGCACAACCGCCGCCGCCTAAGGGCGCAGTCGGCTCGGGAAACAAGCGTAGTGCAAGCAGGCAACAAACGGGCTGGTGCCATCACACCAGCCCGTTTTTTTATGATCATTCCCGAATTTTTCCTGATTGGACAGTCGTTCACGTGAAGCCATCCTCCGCTCCTCCCGTCGCGAATGCTGTCGGCAGCAAGCCCGGCGGCAAAACCGCGAGCAAAGTCACCAACAAAGCCACCAGCGAAGCTGCCGTCGACGTCGCCGGCACCTTTCAGTGTGGCCGCTACCGGTTCACACTGGATCGCCCGCTGGTCATGGGCATTTTGAACGTAACCCCGGATTCTTTCTCCGATGGCGGCCGTTTTCTGGCGCGCGACGCGGCGCTGCGCCAAGCCGAGCAGATGCTGTGCGAGCAGGTGGATTTGATCGACATCGGGGGCGAATCGAGCCGGCCTGGCGCAACCGCGTTGCCGCTACAGCAGGAACTGGACCGTGTGATACCGCTGATCGACGCCTTGCGCGACTGCGGCGTGCCGCTCTCGGTCGATACCTACAAGCCCGCTGTGATGCAGGCAGCGCTGACCGCTGGCGCCGACCTGATCAACGACATTTATGGTTTTCGCCAGCCAGGCGCCGTGCAAGCGGTGGCCGACGCGAACTGCGGTTTGTGCGTGATGCATATGGCGGGCGACCCGCGCAACATGCAGGAACAGCCGGAATACGACGATGTGGTGGTTGCGGTACGCGATTTTCTCGCGCAGCGCGTAGCGGCGCTGGAGCAGGCGGGCGTTGTGCGCGCGCGCATCAGTGTTGATCCGGGCTTTGGCTTTGGCAAGAGCGTCGCGCATAATTACGCCTTGCTCGCACATTTGAGTGATCTGGCCCCGACCGACGTGCCGCTGCTTGCCGGTATCTCGCGCAAATCGATGCTGGGCGCCGTGACCGGGCGGGCGGTTGCCGCCGAGCGCGTTGCCGCCAGCGTTGCCGCGGCCGTGTGTGCCGCGGAGCGTGGCGCGAAGCTGCTCAGAGTTCACGATGTCGCGGCCACGGTCGACGCATTGAAGGTTTGGCAGGCGGTAAGGGCGGCGCAGGGCGGTCATCAGTAGACATTCGGTAGACATTCTTAGACCAAGCCGGGGCGAGACTCGACGCAACGCAACGCGACTCGACACACCCGGCACAACACAGGAAGAACACGATGAGTCGTCGTTATTTTGGTACGGATGGCATACGCGGTCGGGTAGGCGATGCACCGATCACGCCCGATTTCGTCCTGCGTCTGGGTTATGCGGCCGGCAAGGTCTTGGCCGGAGCTGATCTGCGCAAAGGTGGCCAGCGCCCCACGGTACTGATCGGCAAGGACACGCGCGTGTCCGGCTATATGCTCGAGGCCGCGCTGGAAAGCGGGTTTTCTGCAGCCGGAGTCGACGTCATGCTGGCTGGCCCGATGCCCACTCCGGGCGTCGCGTACCTGACGCGGGCGTTGCGCCTGGCAGCGGGCGTGGTGATCAGCGCGTCGCACAATCCTTACTACGACAATGGCATCAAATTCTTTTCCGCCGACGGCAATAAATTGCCCGACGAAGTCGAAACCGAAATCGAGCAGCAACTGGACGAGCCTATGGTCTGCTCGGCGTCCGAGCAGCTCGGCAAGGCCCGACGGCTCGACGATGCGGCGGGGCGTTATATCGAATTTTGCAAAAGTACGTTCCCAGGCAATTTCGACCTGCGCGGCCTGAAACTCGTGATCGACTGCGCCCACGGCGCCGCCTACGACATCGCTCCCCACGTATTTCACGAGTTGGGCGCCGACGTGATTCCGATTGGCAATCAGCCCAACGGCTTCAATATCAACGATGGCTTCGGCGCAACCGCGCCGGACGCACTGGCGCTGGCTGTGCGCGCCAACCACGCCGACCTCGGTATCGCGCTGGACGGCGATGCCGACCGGCTGCAGGTGATCGATGCGCAGGGGCGCTTATACAATGGCGACGAGCTTCTTTACGTACTGGTGCGCGACCGCCTCTTGACCGACGGCAAAGTGGCGGGCGCGGTCGGCACCCTGATGACGAATATGGCGGTCGAAGTCGCGCTCAAAAAGCTCGGCGTGGGTTTCGTGCGTGCGGCGGTCGGCGACCGTTACGTGCTGGAGCAACTGCGCGAGCGAGGCTGGCAGTTGGGCGCCGAAGGCTCGGGGCATATTCTCTCGCTGGATCGGCATACCACGGGCGACGGCATCGTTTCGGCGCTGCTGGTGCTGGCCGCGATCAAGCGCTCCGGCCAGCAGCTCGACGAGATTCTCGACGGACTCACGCTGTTTCCGCAAAAACTCATCAATGTGCGCATGCAGCCCAACGCCAATTGGAAAGACAGCGCGGCGATCCAAACCGCCATCGCACAAGCGGAATCCGAGCTCGAAGGCAGCGGGCGCGTACTGATCCGGGCGTCGGGTACGGAGCCGGTGCTGCGCGTGATGGTCGAGGCGAGCAGCGAGAAAGCGGCGAAACATCATTCGGAAACCATTGCCAAAGTCGTGCGGGAGGCGACCGCCTGACGGGGCAGACGGGGCAGACGGGGCAGACAGGGGTTGACGGGTAGGGATTAGATACGGCCATGCAACATATGACGAAAGCGTGTCAGTAATATAATTGACATGCTAAGGGGCTGATTGTCACGAGAGTGTCATTTTCAAACCCTAAGCTTCGTGTCGAAATCTCGAATAATAATTTCCTGTCAACGCACGATGGAGTACACATGAATCTGATGAAAACGACGATCGCCGGCATCGCTGGTGCAATGATGAGCACGGCGGTTTTCGCCGCCAACATCACCGGCGCTGGTAGCACGTTCGCCGCTCCGATTTATTCGAAATGGGCTGATTCGTATCAGAAGGCTGGCGGCGGTCAGGTCAACTATCAAGGCATCGGCTCGGCTGGTGGGATCAAGCAAATTCTGGCCAAGACGGTGGATTTCGCCGGCTCGGATATGCCCCTGAAAGACGATGAGCTGGCTAAAGACGGCCTGCTGCAATTCCCGACGGTAGTCGGCGGCGTGTTGCCGGTGGTGAACCTGCCGGGTATCAACCCGGGCCAGCTCGTACTGAACGGCCAAGTGCTGGGCGATATCTATCTGGGCAAGATCACGAAATGGAATGACCCGGCGCTCGTCAAACTGAACCCGGGCCTCAAGCTCCCGGATACGGATATCGCGGTGGTGCGCCGTGCCGACGGTTCGGGCACCAGCTTCATTTGGACCAACTATTTGTCGAAAGTGAACGACGAATGGAAGACCAAGGTTGGCGAAGGCACCACGGTTAACTGGCCGGTTGGTACGGGCGGCAAGGGTAACGACGGCGTTGCTGCTTTCGTGCAGCGTCTGCCGGGCGCCATCGGCTACGTGGAATCGGCTTACGTCAAGCAAAACAAGATGACCTATGCCGACATGATCAACGCCGCGGGTACCAAGGTAACGCCAGATACCGATACGTTCAAAGCGGCTGCTGCGGGCGCTGAATGGTCGAAGTCGTTTTACCAGATCCTGACCAACGAGCCGAGCAAGCAAGCATGGCCGATCGTGGGCGCGACGTTCGTGCTGCTGTACAACACGCAAGACAAGCCGGACCAAGGCACGGAGACGCTGAAGTTCTTCGACTGGGCGCTGCAAAAGGGCTCGGCCCAAGCGGTTGCACTCGACTACATTCCGCTGCCGGAATCGGTCGTGAACCAGATCCGCGCGAAGTGGAAGGCCAATATCAAGGATGCATCGGGTAAGGCACTGACGCAGTAAGCAGCACACGTAGCGAAAGTAGCAATCACAAGCGACGACGCTCCGCGGCGTTGCTTGGACGTTCAGCGCCACGGCGCGCGCCGTGGTGCTGAACGAATCGATGTTAACGATGTTTCATGGTGCGTGCCCGCGGGTGTCCGTAGGTTCGCATCGTGCATCACTTGCAACAGGCTGATATGTCTGACCTCAATCTCCCAGTGAATCAGGCCGGCGCAGTGTCGCGGCGCAGGCCCAATCGTGGCGCGGACGTGGTCTTCGGGACCCTCGCGCGTCTTGCTGCACTGGTCACGCTGTTATTGCTGGGCGGCATTATCCTGTCGCTGGTCTATGCCTCCTTCCCCACGCTGAAACAATTCGGCTTGGGGTTTTTGTGGCATAGCGAGTGGGATCCTCCTTCCGACAAGTTTGGCGCATTGGTGCCCATCTACGGCACTATCGTCACCTCGGTCATCGCCTTGCTCATCGCTGTCCCGGTCAGTTTCGGGATCGCCTTGTTTCTTACCGAACTCGCGCCTGCCTGGTTGCGTCGTCCGCTGGGCACGGCCATAGAATTGCTCGCCGCAGTGCCGTCCATCGTCTACGGCATGTGGGGGCTGCTGGTGTTTTCGCCGATTTTTGCGAGCTACGTCGAAAAGCCGTTGGGCCATGTGCTCGGGCCGATCCCGATTATCGGTGCGCTTTTCTCCGGGCCACCGATCGGCATCGGCTTGCTGATCGCGGGCATTATCCTCGCGATCATGATCATCCCTTACGTCGCGGCGGTCATGCGCGATGTGTTTGAAGTCACGCCGGTGCTGCTCAAGGAGTCGGCCTACGGGATCGGCTGCACCACCTGGGAAGTGATGTGGAAAGTGGTGTTGCCCTATACCAAGTCGGGCGTGATGGGCGGCGTGATGCTGGGCCTGGGCCGTGCGCTGGGCGAGACGATGGCGGTGACCTTCGTGATCGGCAACACCAACTTGCTTAACGACGTCTCGCTATTCTCCCCGGGCAACAGCATTACCTCGGCGCTCGCCAACGAATTCGGCGAAGCGAGCCCGGGCTTGCATACGTCGGCGTTGATGGAGCTGGGCTTGATACTGTTCGTGATCACCTTCATCGTACTGGCGCTGTCCAAGCTGATGTTGCTGCGTCTGGAAAAAAATGAGGGTGGAAAATGACCAACCCCGTGAGTAACCAGACTATGGAATTGCGTTCCGCCATGCCGCACGACGACCGTGACGCGGTCAAGCGACGCATGCAGCGCAGCCGGCGCCGCAAAAACGCGATTGCGCTGACGCTCTCGCTCGCGGCGATGGCCTTCGGCCTGTTGTGGCTGATCTGGATCTTGTGGACCACGATCACGCTGGGCATCGGCGGCATGTCGATGGATCTGTTCACCCAGTCCACGCCGGCGCCGGGCGCCGACGATGGCGGCTTGGCCAACGCGATTGCCGGTAGCTTCATGATGGTCGGCTTGGCTACCGTGTTCGGCGCGCCGCTGGGCGTCATGGCCGGAGTCTATCTTGCCGAATACGGCCACGGGCGTTGGCTCGCCAGCATCACGCGCTTTATCAACGACATTTTGCTGTCGGCGCCGTCGATCGTAATCGGCTTGTTCGTCTATACGGTGGTGGTGGCGCAGGCGGGTAAATTCAGCGGCTGGGCGGGCGTGGTGGCCCTGGCCTTGCTGGAAATTCCGATCGTGATACGCACCACCGAAAACATGCTGAAACTGGTGCCCAATGCATTGCGGGAAGCCGCGTTCGCACTCGGCACGCCAAAATGGAAAGTGGTTGCGGCCATCACGTTAAAGGCATCGATCGGCGGCATCATGACGGGCGTACTGCTGGCCATCGCCCGGATTGCCGGCGAAACTGCGCCGTTGTTGTTCACGGCTCTGTCGAACCAGTTTTTCAGTCTCAATTTGAGCGAGCCTATCGCCAATTTGCCGGTCACCATCTACAAGTTTGCCTTGAGTCCCTATCCGCATTGGCAGCAATTGGCCTGGGCTGGGGTGTTCCTGATCACGGTGGGCGTACTGGGACTGAACATCCTGGCGCGCGTAATTTTTTCCAAGAAATGAGAGGCGCCACAAGATGAGTTTCGCGCAAAATGCCTTCGTGGCGCAGCCCCGTAACTTGCATGCCGAGTCCCTGATGGATCAGAAACCAAAAATCGAGGTGAATAACCTCAACTTCTTCTACGGCAAGTACCACGCCTTGAAGAATATCAATTTGCGGATTCCGGAAAGCAAGGTCACCGCATTCATCGGCCCGTCCGGTTGCGGCAAGTCCACCTTGTTGCGCACCTTCAACAAGATGTACGCGCTCTACCCGGAGCAGCGCGCCGAAGGCGAAATCATGATGGACGGCGAGAACCTGCTCGACACCACTCAGGATATCTCGCTGCTGCGCGCGCGCGTGGGCATGGTGTTCCAGAAGCCGACACCGTTCCCGATGTCGATCTACGACAACATCGCATTCGGCGTGCGCATGTTCGAAAACCTGTCGCGCTCGGAAATGGACGACCGGGTGGAATGGGCGTTGACCAAGGCCGCGCTCTGGACCGAGGCGAAGGACAAGTTGCAGCAAAGCGGCTACGGCCTCTCGGGTGGCCAGCAGCAGCGCTTGTGTATCGCCCGCGGTATCGCGATTCGCCCCGAAGTGCTGTTGCTTGACGAACCGTGCTCGGCGCTGGACCCGATTTCGACCGGGCGGATCGAGGAGCTGATCGCCGAGTTGAAAGATGAATACACGGTGGTGATCGTCACACACAACATGCAGCAAGCAGCGCGCTGCTCGGACTACACTGCGTATATGTATCTGGGCGAACTGATCGAGTTCGGCGAAACCGAAAAGATCTTTATTAAACCGGTTCGCAAAGAAACCGAAGATTACATTACTGGACGCTTTGGTTAAGCGCCTGACCACTAGATAGGAGCGCATCCATGTCCGATAAACATTTGTCCAGCCAGTTCGACGCAGACCTGAACGCCATTAGTTCCAAGGTGCTCGAAATGGGAGGGTTGGTAGAGTCGCAGATTATTACTGCGATGCAGGCGCTGAACCGCTTCGACGTGGAAATTGCTGACCGCGTGATCGAGGCCGAGCATCGTCTGAACCTGATGGAAGTCCAGATCGACGAAGAGTGCAGCAACATCATCGCGCGCCGCCAGCCCGCCGCGCGCGATCTGCGCTTGCTGATGGCGTTTTCGAAAGCCGTCGCCAATCTCGAACGTGCCGGCGACGAAGCCGAGAAAATCGCCAAGCGGACCAAGCGCATCCTCGAAGATGGCAATGCCCGCACGGTCAATATCACCGAGATCAAGATGTCGGGCGAGATGGCCGTCAATCTGCTGCGCCACGCGCTCGATGCGCTGGCTCGGCTCGACACGGTGGCCGCAGCCCAGATCATGCGGGACGACAAGGCGATCGATGAGGAATTTCGCGCGTTCGTGCGCAAATTGGTCACCTACATGATGGAAGATCCGCGCACGATTTCGGTCGGGCTCGATTATCTGTTTATCGCCAAAGCCATCGAACGGATCGGCGACCACGCGAAAAATCTCGCAGAGCTGATCATTTATATCGTCAAGGGTATCGATGTGCGTCACGTTCCACGCGACCAGCTAGAACGCGAAGCGCTTGGTTAAATCCACTTTTTAAAGAGAAGATATCGAGGTGCCAATGCCCAGCAGTATTCTCGTCGTCGAAGACGAGCCAGCGATATCCGAATTGATTTCGGTCAATCTCCAGCACGCGGGGCACTGTGCAATCCGCGCGTACAACGCCGAACAAGCGCAAAGCTTGATCAGCGATGTCCTGCCGGACCTCGTGTTGCTCGATTGGATGCTGCCAGGTAAGTCGGGCATCAACTTTGCGCGCGATTTGCGCACCAACGAGCGGACCAAGCACATCCCCATCATCATGCTGACTGCGCGTGGCGATGAACAGGATAAAGTGCTGGGGCTGGAAATCGGCGCCGACGACTACGTCACCAAGCCGTTCTCGCCCAAAGAGCTGATGGCGCGCATCAAGGCCGTGCTGCGCCGTCGTGCGCCGCAACTGACCGAAGACGTGGTGGCCATCAACGGCTTGCGGCTCGATCCGGCCACGCATCGGGTGGCGGCTCAGCACTCGGGCGAAGAGATCAAACTGGAACTCGGTCCGACCGAATTCCGCCTGCTGCATTTCTTCATGACACACCCCGAGCGGGTGCACAGCCGCACCCAGTTGCTCGATCAGGTCTGGGGCGATCACGTGTTCGTCGAAGAGCGTACGGTGGACGTGCATATCAAGCGTCTGCGTGCTTCGCTTAAACCGGCCGGCCGCGATGCTATGATCGAAACGGTGCGGGGTAGCGGCTACCGGTTGGCAAAAGCGAGCTGATGGGCCGGCGAGAGGGGCGGCCGGAACGCGGGGCAGCTACCGAAACTCGTCACTGACAATTCGACGTCGACGATTCGACGCCGAAATAAAATTGCCGTACTTTTCGCCTGTTCCGGGCTCATTGCCATGAATATAATTTGGGCGCGCTCGATAGCGTCCTTGCTCCTGCTCACACTACTGGCGGCGCTGACCACGGTGATCACCGGTAGCGTCAAGCTGGGCCTGGGCTTTGCGGTACTGGTGCTGTCTATCAACACGCTGTTCAATACCTTCCATGCGCAGCGCCTGTGGCGCCTGCTCGAAGCACCGGTATACGGCGAAGTGCCGGACGCACCCGGCATCTGGGGCGAAATCTACTACCGCCTGCACAAGTTGGCCAAACGCTGGCATGCACAGGTGCGTCAAGTCGAGCAGCAGCACTCGCGCTTTATCCAGGCCATGCAGGCTTCGCCCTACGGCGTGGTGATGCTCGACGACACCAACCAGATCGAATGGTGCAACGCGCTGGCCGAATTGCACTTCGGACTCGACGCGCGCCGCGATGTGCGTCAGCAAATCACGCATCTGGTCCGGCAGCCGCAATTCGTACGCTATCTGGGGAACCGGCGCTTTGACGACGCGCTGCGCATGCAGGGCATGGGCGCGAAGCGGCAGTACGTGCTGGGGTTGCAGGTGGTGCCTTATGGCGATCACCGCAAGCTGCTGCTCACACAGGACATTACCGAGCTGGAACGCACCGATGCCATGCGGCGCGATTTTGTCGCCAATGTTTCACACGAATTGAAGACGCCGCTAACGGTGCTCTCGGGCTTTCTGGAAACGATGCGCGAGTTGCCGCTGGACGAAGCGGAGCGGGCTCGCTATCTCGATATCATGCAGCAACAGGCCGGGCGGATGCAGTACATCGTCAGCGATTTGCTGGTGCTGGCCAAGCTCGAAGGCGATGCCCGGCCGCCGCAAGATGCGACGATCAACATGCCCGCGGTCTTGAGCCATCTGCGCGAAGACCTGAAGGTGCTGTCGGACGGCGCGCATCGCCTCAGCTTCGAGGTCGACGAGACAATCACGCTGTTGGGCGCGGAATCCGAGATCATGTCGGCCCTTGGCAACTTGATCAGCAATGCGGTGCGTTATACCCCGGCGGGCGGCCAGATCAGCGTGAGCTGGAAGGACGAGCACGGATGCGCGGAGTTCAGCGTACGCGACACCGGAATCGGTATCCCTTCGGAACACATTCCGCGCCTGACCGAGCGTTTCTATCGGGTAGACGGCAGCCGTTCACGCGACACCGGCGGCACCGGGCTAGGCCTGGCGATCGTCAAACATGTGCTGCAGCGCCACGAGGCGCATCTGAACGTGACCAGCGAAGAAGGGCGGGGTAGCGAATTCACGGTACGATTCCCGCCGCACCGCACGGTGCACCTGGAGACCGCGGCGGTCAGCGAGGTTTGATTGGGGCACCGGCGCAGGGCACCCGCACGGAGCACCGGCGTGGCACCTGCGCGGGGTGGCGAAGCCCACTCCCTATCTAACTACAGAATTTCGCCAGCAGCCCTAACTGTGCATTGCGCGAGCTCTTGCCCGAACGCCGGCGTTGATAGTGACCGTCCCTTTGCATCAACCACGCGGCCTGATTGTCCCCGAGCAGCGCCGACAAGCCCTCCGCGATCACGCGACGCTTGAGGCGACGGTCCAGCACCGGGAACGCCACCTCGATGCGGCGGAACAGATTGCGGTCCATCCAGTCGGCGCTGGACAGGTAGACGTTCTCACTGCCATCGGCGTAAAAATAATAGATACGGTGATGTTCGAGAAACCGTCCCACGACTGAGCGTACCGTGATGTTCTCCGACAAACCGGGCACGCCCGGTTGCAGCGCGCACACGCCCCGCACGATCAAGTCGATCTGGACGCCAGCCTGCGACGCTTCGTATAGCTGCGCAATCACGGTCGGCTCGAGCAGCGCGTTCATCTTGGCGACGATGCGGGCTCGCTTGCCGGCACGTGCATTCGCCACTTCCGCCTCGATCGCCTCGCCCAGTTTCACGTGCAGCGTGAACGGCGACTGCCAGAGCCTGCTGAGTTGCAACTGTCCGCCGATGCCGGTCAGTTGCTGGAATACGCGATGGACGTCCTCACACATCTGCGGTTCGGACGTCATCAGGCCGAAATCGGTATAGAGGCGAGCGGTGCGCGGATGATAATTGCCGGTGCCCAGATGCACATAGCGGCGCAATTGCGCGCGGCCGTCGCGCTCCGTACGGCGCACGATCAGCATCATCTTCGCGTGGCATTTGTGGCCGACCACGCCATAGACGACGTGCGCGCCGACCGCTTCGAGCTGCGATGCCCAATTGATATTCGTTTCTTCGTCGAAGCGCGCGAGCAACTCGACCACCACCGTGACTTCCTTGCCGTTGCGTGCCGCTTGCATCAGCGCGTCCATCAGCGGCGAATCGGTGCCGGTGCGATAGATGGTCTGCTTGATGGCGACCACGTTGGGATCCTTGGCCGCTTGCAGCAACAACTCCAGTACCGGTTGAAAGCTCTCGTAAGGGTGATGCAGCAGGATATCGCCCTGGTCGATCGTCTCGAACATGGACGGATTGTTTTCCAGCTTCTGCGGCATGGCCGGCGCATGGGGAATGAATTTCAGGTCGGGCCGGTCGACCATTTCCGGCAGCGACATCAAGCGCACCAGATTCACCGGGCCGTCGACCCGATAGCAATCGCGCTCGCTCAGCCCGCTTTCGTCGAGCAAACGGCGCACCAGGTGCGGTGGCGTGGTGGCCGACACTTCCAGCCGCACCGCGTTGCCGAGATGGCGGGCCGGCAACTCGCCTTGAAGCGCGACCCGCAGGTTGGTAATTTCGTCCTCGTCGACGAATAACTCGCTGTTGCGCGTGATCCGGAATTGCGTGCAACCGCGTACGGTCAGCCCCGGAAACAATTCGCCGACAAAGTGCTGCATGAACGACGACAGCAGCACGAAGCCGTGCGGATAACCGGACATGGCCTCGGGCATGCGCACCAGGCGCGGCAACGCCCGCGGCGCCTGCACGATGCCCATGATGGCCTTGCGCCCGAATGCGTCGCTGCCCTCAAGTTCGACCACGAAGTTCAGGCTCTTGTTCAGCACGCGTGGGAACGGGTGCGCCGGATCGAGGCCGATCGGCGTGAGCACCGGCAGGACTTCGTTCAGGAAATAGTCACGCGCCCATTCGGTCTGCGCGGGGTTCCACGAGTCGGCCATGTGGAAAAAGATGCCTTCCTCCTCGAGCGCCGGAAACACGATGTCCTGCAGTACCGAATACTGCTTCTGGACATTCTTGTGGGCCCGGTCGACCACCAGCGCATACACCTGCTGCAGCGACATGCCGTCGGGCGAGAGCGCGCCTGGGTTATCGCGCATCTGCTCCTGGATTCCGGCCATACGGACTTCAAAGAATTCGTCGAGGTTGCTGCTGGTGATGCAGATAAAACGCAGCCGCTCAAGTAATGGAACCGCGGGGTCGCCGGCTTGTGCGAGCACACGTTCATTGAAGCTCAGAATGCCGAGCTCGCGGTTCAACAGAGGATATTGCATCGATAGGGCAGGATAAGATGGATTTTCGGTAGGGTGCACGGACATTCTCACAGTATCATTACGCGTGCACGACACTTATAGTGTCACAAAATTTTCCCTCAATGAAGATAGCGTTTGGAGCAGCTTTATGTTCCGCTTCGCCTAACGTGACATCTCTCTCTCAGGCGTATGGTCAATCATCCAAAACTTCTCGCGGCCGTCGACTTGGGCTCCAACAGCTTCCGCTTGATCGTGGGTCGTGTCGAAGACACGGCCAGCGGTAGCCAGATCTATCCCGTCGATGCGCTGCGCGAGCCGGTACGCCTTGGAGCGGGGCTGTCGAGGGACAAGTATCTCGATCGGGCTTCGCAGGCACGCGGCTGGTCGGCCCTGAAGCGCTTCGGTGAACGGCTGCGCGATTTTCACCCCGATCATGTGCGCGCCGTGGCAACCAACACGCTGCGCGTGGCCAAGAATGCGGCCGATTTTCTCGGTGAGGCGGAAAACGCGCTGGGGTTTCCGATCGAAGTGATAGCCGGGCGCGAGGAAGCGCGCCTGATCTACGCCGGGGCGGCGCATTCTGTGCCGGCCAACGCCGGGCAGCGCTTGGTGGTCGATATCGGCGGTGGCTCGACCGAATTCATCATCGGCTTGGGCTACGATCCCTTGATCATGGAAAGCCTTTACATCGGCTGTGTCAGCCACAGCCGACAATTCTTCCCGAGCGGCAACGTCGACGAATACACGATGCGCCAGGCCGAACTGGCGGCAAGCCGGGAAATCCAGATCATCTCCAGCCAATTTCGCTTGGCCGGCTGGGATCAGGCGATTGGCTCCTCGGGCACCGCGCGCGCACTGGCCGAGTTGCTCGAGGCGAACAACCTCAACGACTCGGGCGTCACGCACGGCATTACGCGTGGCGGCTTGGAGCGCCTGAAGCGTGCGCTGATCAAGGCGGAGAACGCCAATCGGCTGAAGCTGGTGGCGCTCAAGGGCGACCGCATTCCGGTGCTGCCCGGTGGCTTGTCCATCATGCTGGCGGTATTCAATGAGCTTGGCATCGATTACGCGGACACCACCGATGGCGCCTTGCGTCTTGGGGTGCTGTACGACTTGCTCGGCCGTTCGCATCATGAAGATATGCGCGCGGTCACGGTCGAGGGGTTCATGCGGCGTTACAGCGTGGACCGTGCTCAGGCAGACCGGATCGGCCAGTTGGCGGTTGGCTTTTACGCCCAACTCGAACCCGAACCGAGCCAGGCGCGTGACGAAGCTAATACCTTTCTGGGCTGGGCCGCCTCTTTGCATGAGATCGGCCTGACCATTTCGCACAGCGCCTACCATAAGCATTCCGCCTACATCGCCAGCAATGCCGATATGCCCGGCTTTTCACGCACCGACCAGGCGCGCCTGGCCATGCTGGTGCTGGGGCACGCCGGCAAGCTGGGTAAGCTGGCCCAGGCCCGCGATGTCGAATGGCGCTTGTTGTTCTGTCTGCGGCTGGCGGTATTGCTGTGCCGTCGCCGTGCCGTGTTGGATTTGCCGACGATCACGCTGACCGATACCGACGGCTACGGCGTGCGCTTGCCCAAGGCCTGGGTCGACGAGAACCCGCTCACCGACTACAGCCTGATCCAGGAGGCGGCCGAATGGGCCAAGCTGGGCAACGCGTATCGGGTGGTCTACACCGAGGATTGATGGGGGCGTACGACCGCGTCGCCCAGAAAATGACGGGCATAACGATCGTTGATGTCAGAGAGGCGGAACAGCGTCAGGAAGTCCGCCACATTGAAGTCAGGATCCCAGGCCGGTGCGCCGCAAATCTTGGCGCCCAGGCGCAAGTAGCCTTTGACCAGCGGCGGTGGGGCCGCGTGAGCGCCCGTGGCAAGTTCGTCCACCGGCAAGGGCGTATGCGGGAAGGCATGATACTCGGGGGCGACCATCGCCTGCTCACGCAGCGTGCAATAGAGGTTGGCCGCGTAATGACCGCCATCGCCCATTGGAACGCTTGCGCAGCCCAGCATCGTTTCATAGCCATGCTGCATCATGTAGCCGGCCAACCCGCCCCACAACGACATGATCACCGAGCCGCTGCGGTAGTCGGGGTGCACGCAGGAGCGGCCCACCTCGACCATTTTGTCGCGTAGATGCGCGAGGCGGCTGATATCGAATTCGCTCTCGGCGTAGAGTTTGCCGATGCGAGCCGCCTGATGGGGCGGCAGCACGCGATACGTGCCCACGACTTTGAGCGTGTTGGCGTCGCGTACCAGCAGGTGATCGCAATAGGCGTCGAACGCGTCCACATCGAGGCCGGACGGCCCGTTCAGATGAGCGCCCATTTCTTCGGCGAAGACGCGGTAACGCAAGCGCTGGGCCTCACGCAGCTCTTCGTCGCTGCGCGCCCATGCCACACTGAGATTGAAGTTCTGAACGCTTTCTTCGTGACGCGGAAGGCGCTTCTGGGACTTAAACGAAATCGACGCTAAAGGCAGGGTCGGATTCGGCAATTCACGCATGGCAGATGTCCTGTCTGAAATTACAAATTATTTTCAGACACTGTAGAAATCTGCGATTACGTCGGCATGACGATATCGTTACGATTGAATGACAATCACAGTCCGGACACGATGGGAGGAGGGGCGACTTCAGCCTGCGGCTTGGAGATGGGGCTCATTGACGTGCTCAGGGAAGTGCTCAAGGACGCGACCTAAGCCAGATCGGGATTGACCACCGCGCGCAGCACGACTTGAGATTCGTCCTCGCGGCGTCGGCTAGACAGCCACCAGATGCCGCCTTTGCGCACGGTCCAGTTAGCCTCGCTGCCTGAGAGCAACAGGCTGGCCACCCGCCCGAGCGTGGGCTGATGGCCGACGACGATCACGGTGTCGGCGCCATCCACGCTGTTGTCGGGCCAGCCGACGGCAGCCAGTACCGTTGCAACATCCGCGCCGGGAGACAGTTCGCGCACAATTCGATAGTGCTCGGACAGCGCCTGTGCGGTTTGCACGGTTCGCACCGCGGGGCTTGCCAGTACCACGGTGGATTTATCGACGCGCTGTGTCAGCCACTGCGCCATGTGGGCAGCCTGCTTGCGGCCGCGCTGCGTCAGTGCACGGGTCAGATCGGCGCCGGTTTGTTCGTATGCACGCTCGGGCAGGTCCTCTGCATCAGCATGCCGCCAAAGAATCAGATTCATACGGCCTTCTATTAAATAAACTTTCGGACTATACGGGCTCGCCGTGTCAGCCCTATGTCAGCGCCGCTAGCCTGATTGGTGCGCTGCACAGTTAATTTGACTATCGACGCCCTCGATGTTACATTCTCGGGCTCGTCGGGGCGTAGCGCAGCCTGGTAGCGCATCTGGTTTGGGACCAGAGGGTCGCATGTTCGAATCATGTCGCCCCGACCAGGAACATAAGGGTTAGCCGGTTAAGAGCCGCTAACCTTTTTTTATTGGCTTATCGGTTTGTTGGTCTGTTGGGTCTGCGCCATTGGGCCTGCTGACGAAGCACCCACTCAGGCTAGTCAACGTTCCGATCTTCTCGCTCCATGTTACTCGGACCCAGCGCCGAGAACGATCGCAAAAAACGCCTCCCCCAGATGCTCGCGCAAGCAAAGCCCCGTCCCTGTCATTCGATATGGGACGGCGGTTGTTTGCATAACTGAGCAAAAGTTCCCGTTAACGCAGCTTTCCCTACAAAGAAAATGCGCGCGACGCGATAGTGGACTTTCCTGTGTTGTAAATTTGTAACAGGCCATAATGTTGTCATCCTATCGTTTTTGGCTTCCGGGATTACCCGAAGATGCCGCCTTTACGGTAAGGAGCACGATTTTTACACTCTGGCCGGAGTGCAATCCCATACACAACAGGCGTCTGCGCGGGCATCGTGTAAATGCTGCAGCGCAACTACGCCAAAAAAAATGGCCAGTCAACCGTCAGACACCTGAGTATCGCGTCAATTGCTGCCCTCAATTTTTTCGCGTTAATCTCTCGCCAGACCGCAAGTTTCGGATTTTTGGAAACAGGTTAGGAGGAGAGGAGAGCGTCGCCACAGGTTCAAATTAGGGCCATAAAAATTGGCTGGCGACCCGACGGCGATGCTACGGAAGCTACGCGGATATTGCGCAGTTCCTTATCCAGCTTGGACATTAGTCCGATGCGTTATTCCTGAATTTGGTTCGCAAGCCGAATTTAACGAAAAACAACAACTGTCCCAAAAAATCATGTTTGAATTTTGAGATCGCGGGCGGCTGGAGTATCTTCGCTTCACGGGTGTGACAAACATATTTTTACTTTGAGGAACATCAGATGAAACGCGTAGCACTTTCTTCGTTGGCCATTGCGATGCTGGCAGCCGCTTCGGCAGCCCACGCACAGAGTAGCGTTACCCTCTACGGTATTATCGACGTGGGTATCGGCTACACCCATAACGATACTGGTGTGTCTAACTTCACCACCGCCAACCACTCTACTCAAGTTGGCTTCAACAACGGTACGCTGTCCGGTAGCCGTTGGGGCCTGAAAGGCACGGAAGATCTGGGCGGCGGCCTGTCGACGATTTTCCAATTGGAAAACGGCTTTAGCCCGACCACCGGCGGATTCTCGAGCGCTGGCGTTGAGTTCAACCGTCAAGCTTATGTCGGTCTGTCGAGCACCACCTGGGGTACGGTCACGTTTGGTCGCCAGTATGACCCGACCGTCGACATGGTCCAGCCGCTGACGGAAGACAACTACTTCGGTAGCATCTTCGGTACGCCGGGCGACGTCGACAACTACGACAACAATTTCCGCGTCAGCAACACCATCAAGTATGTAAGCCCGACGTTCAACGGCCTGCAATTCGAAGGTATCTATGGTCTGGGTGGCGTAGCCGGTTCGGTTAGCGCAGGCCAATCGTATGGCGCTGGCGTGTCGTACACCAACGGTGGCTTGGGCTTGGCTGCTGCTTACTTCGTTGCCAAGACGTCGAGCCAGACGGCCTTCACCAGCACGACGGATAACGACTTCGGTTCGGTTATTAACGGTGGTTTCGCTAATTCGAATTCGCTGGCAATCGGTCGCGTCGGTGGTCAATACGCATTTGGCCCGTTCACCGCAGGCGCTTCGTATAGCAACACGCGTTACAAGCCAGTTTCGGCCTTCGTCGCAGGCAACTCGAAGACGGAAGAATTCAACAGCGGCGCTGTGTTCTTGAACTACAACCTGACGCCGGCAGCATTGGTCGGTATCGGCTACAACTTGACCCGCTCGTCGGGCGTGTCGGGCGCGACGTACCACGAAGTCAGCCTGGGTAGCGATTACAATCTGTCCAAGCGTACCGACGTGTATTTGGTTGGCGCATGGCAGAAGGCCAACGGCCAAACGGTTGCTAGCGTCAATGGTGTCCAAACCGTCGTGGCGGCTCCGGCATCGATCGGTTCGTACGGCATCAACTCGGGTACCAGCTCGCAGGCTATCGCGATCATTGGTATGCGTCACAAGTTCTAAGCTGTATAGCTTAGAATTCAGACCCCGGCTGGGCTTACCCCCAGCCGGGGTTTTTCTTTGTGCATCGGCTTATTCTGAGCCGTAAAAAAACGGCACCTTCTTAGGCGCCGTTTTTTCCTTGCTCACTGCTCCCAAGTAGGTCTCAGGTCGCGCTCAAATCGCTATTCAGCGGCCTGCGCGGCGGCTTGAACCTCAACGCGGTGGCAGGCTACTCATCGGGTTGATGGTCTTGCCTTCGTATCGCACTTCAAAATGCAGCATGACCCGATCGGTGTCCGTCGAACCCATCTCGGCGATCTGTTCGCCTTGCGTCACGCTTTGCCCTTCCTTGACCAGCAGCGCGCGATTGTGCGCGTACGCGGTCAGATAGTCGGCGTTGTGTTTGATGATCAACAGATTGCCGTAACCGCGTAAGCTGTTGCCGGCATAGACCACCTTGCCCGCCGCCGCAGCAAATACAGGTTGACCCGCTTGGCCGGGAATATCGATGCCTTTGTTACCGTCTTGGCCGAAGCGGTGCAGTACTTGGCCACTAGTGGGCCACACGAGCGCCAACGTGCTGGCAGGGGCGCGCGTAATCGCCGCCGGCCGGGACGCACTGGCCGGCGGCGCTACGGGGGCGTTAGGGGCAGCGGCATTCGCGTTCGCGGTTCGCGTGGCGGGAGCGGCCTGCCCGCTGGGCGGCATCACGCGCAGCACTTGATCGACCTCCAGCAGGTTCGGATTGCTGATCTGATTCCAGCGCACCAGATCACGCACCGTCGTGCCGTTGCGTTGAGCGATCTGCGAGAGTGTATCGCCGCGTTGAACGCGGTAGTAACCCATGGGCACCGGCGCTGACGCGCAGGCGGTAAGTATCAGCACGCATGCCAAACTGGATGCGCGCTGCAGAATGTTAAAACGCATTGGGCCTCACTACGGACAGCACGACTGGCGTGCCAAAGTCGCGATTCTAGCGGGAAATCGCGCGCTATGATTCCTGGTGTTGTGAGTCAGGCGCTGACCATCACTTTGACCGTCACTTTCGAGCGTCAATTTTCGACCGTCAATCGCAACGCCGCGTACTCCGTTTGGCCGGCTGCCAGCCAACGCAAGCCCTGGCCATGATGAATGGCATTGGGCAGACCAAGCCAAGGCTCGACGCAGTAGAACGGCGAGTCGGGCTGCTCGGTCCAGGTCGTCACGGCATACCAGGGCGCCGAGCCGGGCCTGTCGAGCGCCAGTGTGATGGTGCGCGCCGGATGAGCACCCAGCGCGGGAGTAGTCAAACGCGCCAAGCCCGGCGCCTCCAGGACATGGAAGCGGTCGATCAGCGCCGGGTCGTCGAGCCGGTAAGCGGGCGCACCGGCTTGCGTGGCCGACAGGCTGCCATCCGGCAATTGCACTTGCGTGCGATGCAGTGGCAATGTCAGCGTGGTCGTCGCACGTTGCTCGACCGGCAACGCGAAGTAGAAGTGATGGCCCGGGTAATAAGGCAGCGGCGTCGTACCGGTATTGCGTGTCACAAACTCCACTTCCAACGCGGTGCCGTCGAGGCGGTACAGCGTCTCGAACTGAAATGAAAACGGGTACTCGGCGTGGGTCTGCGGCGTGTCGGATAGGACGAGCCGCACTGCGCGTCCATCTTCTTCGAGTTCGGAAGTGAAGGGCAGATTGCGCGCGAAGCCGTGCGTATCCATCGCATAGGTGTTGCCGTCGGTTGCGCGCCACGAGCCCGGCTTGCCATCTACAAAATGGCGCCCGACAAACGGGAACAGCAGGGGGTTACCGCCACGAATACGTCCCGGCTTGCTCCAGTCGGCGGCAGCCGGCCATTGCAGCACCGGTAGGCCCGCGACATCCCAGCGCATCAACCGGCCGCCAAACTGGGGTACCAAGGTGAGGCTTGCGGCGCCGTCCTCTAATTGCAACGCGGCCTGATGATCGAAAGAAACAATCGACATAGTGTTAGTCCATGGTCGAAATCGGTAGCGTGTGTGTGCTGCCTGTAAGTGCAACTCGGGTACAGCCCGGGTACCGCTGGTCTAGGTTTTGTCGCCCATGATCACCGCGCGGCACTTGGCGTCGTGTCCCGCAGCGGGCATAATCGATCGGTTTTAACGTTACCGAGTTTTATTGCCTTTGTCTGCGAGGATAGCCGAGTGAGTGTCTTTTTTCTGTTTTTTCTGAGCGTGCTGCAAGGCGTGACCGAGCTTTTTCCGGTCAGCAGCCTGGGCCATACCTTGCTGGTGCCGGCTGTATTCGGTATGCACATCGATGAGCATACGCCGCAACTCCTGCCGTTCCTGGTAGCGCTACATCTGGGCACCGCGATTGCACTGCTGATCTATTTTCGCGAGCGCTGGGTGGCGTTGCTGTTCGGCGGCTTGAATTCCCTGCGTGGGCGCCAAAGCGAAGACGGTCATATGGCATGGGCGCTGGTGATCGGCACGATCCCCGCAGGCCTGATCGGACTACTGCTCGAAAAACGGCTCGAACTGCTGTTTCACGATCTGCGCATCGTGGCCGGGGCATTGATGATCAACGGTGTGGTGCTGTGGTTCGGCGAGCGCCTGCAGCGCAAGCGCTTGTATGGCAGCTCGCAGCGCCTGAGCCTAGGTCAAGCCGCGCTGGTCGGCATCGCCCAGATTGGCGCGTTGATTCCAGGATTCTCGCGCAGCGGCCTGACGATGGTAGCCGGTTATGGGGTAGGCTTGAACGCAGAGAAGGCCGCGGAGTTTTCGTTTCTGTTGGGCACGCCTATTATTTTCGCGGCGGGCCTGCTGGAACTGCCCAAAATGCTGCATAGCCACGGGCAATTGATGGATGCGCTGGTCGGCGGGGTACTGACCGGCATTGCGGCTTACCTGAGCATCCGTTTCCTGATGCGTTACTTCGAGGGGCGCGGCAGGCTGGCAAACTTCGGTATCTATTGCATCTTGGCTGGCGGCTTTTTCCTCGCCTGGTTTGCGTGGCACCCCGGTGTATCGGGTTGATCGGGGTTGATCCATCCATCACGGGGATACGCTCCCCGTCGCATAGATTATTCAGAATACGTGTTGTCGCACCAGATCAAGGAGCAGGAGTAGGGTCTCGAAGAAGATCAATCCTATGACGTACCATTCCAATTTGTGAATCTGTTTATTCTCCAATATATCGGCCAAGGTTTTTACGGTGTCCGATATCAGGTTTAGCTTGCGCTCCAACGCGGCCTGACGTTCATGCAGTTCAAATTCGTCTTCAAGAGCGGCGTACAGACCACCGAGAAACGGGAACTCCCATAAAATCTCTGGCTTGTCGCCGATCTCTGCGCGACCTACCATGCGATGCTCGATCAGTATCAAATTACCGATCTTCGACAGAAGGCTTCTGGAGTCCGCATGTACCTTGCCGGAGGTTGCCAGTTCCAGGGCCAAAGGCGCGATCCCATCAAATTTGCTCGCGACTTCTTTCTCATACAGCGACAGCACGAGATTTTTCCCGAGCGCATCGGCAATGACCTGCACCTTTTCCAAGGTAATTTGATCGAGCGACACGGCACCGCTGTGCACCCCCAAGCCGGATTGACCGCAGTGGATTTCCAGCTCTTCGATTTCGGGATTCGGATCAACGTTGGTTATCAGCGTTTGTAGAGACTCGACAAAACGGGCTTCGTCCTCTTCATCGACGCCAAAAAAGACGATAACGCCATAACGAAACAACACGGCGACGCCGTCGCCGGCACCCGCCTTGAGCGTCAATGGGGTGGTACCTATCGCATCGGCAATTTTGAAGTTTTTGAGATCAAGGCGATCCCCGATCAGGCGAGCACGGGCTTTGACATGTTGCCGGGAGTTAAGCGCAAGTTGGTTCATGTTTGTCTGTGTGCTGTCTCAGCCGAAATAGTCGCAGGCAATCTGATTGTGCCAATTTTGTGCCAAAACGCGGTTTTCGGCTGTTTTTGCGGCTCTACTGGTCTATTACCCCGCCGCAGATCGTGGAAGCGCAGTACCGCTCGGGTATAATCTACGGCTCACACGGCCTGCAACGGGCCGCTGTCTGTCCGTAGCTCAGTTGGATAGAGCAACAGCCTTCTAAGCTGTGGGTCGGGGGTTCGATTCCCTCCGGACAGGCCAATAAGGTCAAGGATGTGGCGGTTTTTCTAGGCCTGCGACCTTCGGTTTTTCTAATCTATGTAGGCACTGTGTAGGTTTTTCACGTCAACATCGATCAATTCTAAATGCACGTTGTTGATTTGCGCTGAATCTTGACCCACGGGGGATGCGGACAAAATCTTGGGCTACCTGGAGGTAGTTCATGTATTCATAGTCGGCCGATCCGAGGGTGCATCGCCTGGACTTAAGCAAGCCGCGGTGATCGCACTATGCACACGACAAGAAAGCGCACAGACGATTGCTGAACAGACGTACGGTGCTTGTGAAATTCTAGAAGAAGTTGGCCTGGCACGCAGCTCCTACTTCTACCATCGAGCCCGGCTCGATGCCGGGGACAAATACCTCGCAGTGCGTCGCACCATTGCGGACATCTTTGAGCGCAATCACCGTTGCTACGGCTATCGCCGTATTCGGGCATCGTTGAGCAGACAGCGTGTATGGATCTCAGAGAAGGTCGTGCAGCGCCTGATGAAGCAGGAGCGTTTAGTTGCCACAGCGCCGAAGCGGCGTCGATACGGCTCCTATATGGGAGAGATCAGTCCAGCACCTGAGAACATCGTCAACCGCGACTTCCGAGCGGCAGTGCCGAACGAGAAGTGGCTCACGGACATAACGGAGTTTCAGATTCCCGCCGGCAAGGTATATCTGTCACTGTGATCGATCACTTCGATGGAATGGTCGTCAGTTGGTCGATCGGCACGCGCCCGGACGCTGACCTTGTCAACTCGATGCTGGATGCTGCCATCGAGACGGTCGCGTCCGGCGATGATCGAGCTATTGTGCACTCTGACCGTAGTGCCCACTACCGTTGGCCTGGTTGGATATCTCGTATTGCTAACGCGAAGCTGGTTCGTTCGATGTCACGCAAGGGATATTCGCCTGACAATGCAGCGTGCGAAGGCTTTTTCGGACGGTTGAAAAGCGAGCTGTTCTATCCGCGGAATTGGCAATCCACCACGATTGAGCAGTTCATTGAGGCGCTGGACGCCTACATCCGGTGGTACAACGAGAAGCGGATCAAAATCTCGCTGGGCTCTCGCAGCCCGGTCGAGTACCGGAAAAGCCTGGGATTCTTCGCCTAACTAGTCCAAGTTTTCCGCCGCGTCCCCAAAGCGGCACGAGTACGGCAACATGCCACGGGGTTCCGCCTAGCGTGCCCTCGCCAGGACGCTGCGGCCGGTCGCGAGCACTGCTTCTTCTTTGGGTCGCGGTATCCAGCCGAGCAGTTTCTCCGCTTTTGCACTGGTGGCCCGGTGGGGACGGCCGATCATGGGAACAGCTTGCCGAGCATTGTCGTCAAATCGTGCCGCCAATCGGACGACCCAGTCGGGGATCGTCCGAGTCGAGACGCGCCGAGCTTCGACGCCTAGCCCCTGCTTGAGGGTGGCTGCCATGTCGGGTAGGGACATCAGGCCAGCTGTGCCGAGAAATCGCTGTCCCGCGGCATTTTCGTCGGTCATGGCACGAACGTGGAGATCGGCGATGTCCCGGACGTCCACGACACCAGCCCAGGCGCGCGGCAGGAGCGGCAATTTGCCCTGCAAGAGGTTAGCAATCACGGCCAGGGAGGTTCCATAGTCAGGTCCGAGGGCGGGACCGAGGATGCCGGTAGGGTTCACAACCGCCAGCTCGAGCCCGTCGTGTTGGTCCACGAAGTCCCAGGCGGCGCGTTCCGCAAGCGTTTTCGACTTCGCGTATGCGGTGACGCCGGGAGCATCGAGGTCGGTCCAGTCGGTCTCGTCATAGGGGACGTCGGTGGGAGCGTGTCCGTAGCCGATGGCAGCGAAAGAGGACGTCAGCACCACGCGGGTGACACCGGCGTCTCGCGCGGCTCGCAAAATGCGCAGAGCCCCGTCCCTTGCCGGCACAATCAGTTCGTTCTCGTCTTTGGGCACCGTACTCGGAAAGGGCGAAGCGACATGGAGCACATAGTCGCAGCCGGAAACCGCCTTGGGCCAACCCGCATCTTTCATCAGGTCGGCAGCGTAGAAAGAGACTCTGCTATCCGTTCCTGCGCCACCGTTGCGCAGCATGGCACGGACATCCTTTTCCTTGCTCAGGTCGCGAACGGTCGTACGCACCTCATAACCGGATTTTAGAAGAGTAAGAATGCAGTGACTTCCGAGAAATCCCGAGCCGCCCGTCACCAGAACCTTGGTCATTTCGCTTCACCTCCACCTAGGGATTATTTAGAAGAGTACGAATGCAGTGGCTTCCGAGAATCCCGAACTGCCCATCACCAGAACGGTGGTCATTTCGCTTCGCCTCTACCAAGAGCTTAGTTTGGTTAGTCTGTATTTTGAATGCTTCAAAGTGCAAAATAGTTGATGTAGAGTTCGAAAATCATGCTAATTGACCCACTGTCAGACATCCTCGAACTGGCGAACGCGAAGTCAGTAATTTCAGGTGGATTCAGCGCCGAAGGTGGTTGGGGCGTCCGCTTTCCTGCAATGGATAAGCTCACCTTTTCGGTTCTCTTGAAGGGAACCTGTTATCTGCGCGTAGAAGGCATGTCAAAGCCGCTGCATCTTCTGGAAGGTGATGTCTTTTTGCTTGCTGCGCGTCGGGGTTTCGTGCTCTCCAGTGATCTCGAAGCTGCTGTCACCCCGTCAGGCCAAATTTTCCCCACTGACGGCGATGGCATTGGCCGGATCGGCGATTTTGGTGCAGGACAGAAGTGCGTGCAGGCGGGAGGATTCGTCAAGATGGATCTCCACCACGGAGGCATCCTTGCCGATTGTCTACCCGCAGTGATCCACGTGGACGCGAGTTCGTCGCATGCGGCTACCGTCCGCTGGATAGTGGAGCGTATTGATTTCGAGCGTACGCGTCTGCTCCCAGGATCGTCGATGGCTTCCAACCAGTTGGCGATGTTCATGTTCATCGAAATTCTACGTGCTCATCTCGAATCGGGCCGGAATTTGCAGACAGGATGGTTGAGCTTGCTAGCAGACAAACAAATGGCTCCGGCGCTTCGACTCATGCACTCCGATCCGGGGAGAAGTTGGAGCCTGGACGATCTGGCTCGTGAGTGCGCTACGTCTCGGACTACGTTTGCGACGAGATTCCGCAGGGTTGCGGGTGTGCCTCCGCTGACGTATCTCTCCAACTGGCGCATGCGATTGGCCGAGCTCGCTCTTCGCGATACAGACAGAGCCGTTTCAGACATTGCCGATTCTCTTGGATTCAGTTCAGAGAGTTCTTTCAGCCATGCGTTCAAACGATCTTCTGAGATAGGACCTAGAGCTTATCGTCAGCGATCAAGACTCGCACAGGCCGATACGTGAAGGCCCCTGCGAGTTGGCGCATGTCGCCCTCATTCAAACGGCTGAATCACAACAATCCTCGGTAAGTAATTGAGCATTGGAGGAAAGCCTAAGCCTAGGCCTAGGCCTAGGCCGGCCGCGGCTTGTCCTCTGCCGCTCCGACCGCCACCATGAGCGGGATCAAATGCTCTTCGCGTGCATAAGCACCTTGGGCTGTAGGGGGCTAGCCGCTCAAGCCTCACGCCGCGTCGGTCCACTCTGCGGTTTCCTCCCTCCAGAACGTAACGTGGCGGACAAGGACGCGCCATGGGAAGTTATCGAACGTGCCGTCCTGCCGATGTTTGCGTAGGTTCCTGTTGGCCGCGTTGGTCGGCTGGACGAAATTTCGGATGCCGTCGCCTTCCTCGCCAGTCCACTTTCTGGATACATTACCGGCATGAATCTGCGAATTGACGGCGGCCTATCGCCCAGCCTATAAAATCATGACGTTCTACCGTGAGTGGTCGCTTATTGGCCGAGGCGGATCTGCTTACCCAAATCGTCACCCCTTTTGATACCTTTATCGGAGACGGCGCTTACGATGGCGAGCCGGTTTCGCGAGCTGTTTTGGACCATCAGGCCAGCGCTCAGGTGGTCGTTCGACCGCACAAGAAGGCCGTTTGTTTAGTCGCTGGCGATACTGAACGAGACCACCATATTCAGATCATTGCGCAACAGGGCCGCCTGGCAGAAGATCACGGGCTACAACCTGCGCAACTATGCCGAGCATTACGATGCAACGCTACAAATGCATTTTCGGTAACGCCATGAAGACCTGAGCGCTTGCGCAGCAGAAAGGTGAGACTCATTTGGTGAAAATGAGCGATCGATGCGCACCGACACCCGCCGCGACACCCGACGCCGACGCGAACGTCGCGCTAGTCATCGCGGTCGACGCATCTCCAGCCGCGAAGACGCCCGGTACGCTCGTCTCCTTGAAATCGCTGACGCGAATCACGGGGCCGAGGGGACCTTCGTCGACAGCGCAACCGAGCTGCTCGGCAAGGTCGCTAGCCATCTCGGTGCGCGCGCTTATAAATAACGCATCGATTCGAATGACTCGTCCATCGACCAGACGCACACCATCGATGGAGGGGGCTTCTCCCATGATTTCGGCTACGGGCACGCGTTCTATGCGTACGCCGCGCGCGCTCAGGAGCGCAGCTTCTTCCGCGTTAGGCTCGACGATTCCCTGTGTGAACCATGTGGTCGGTCCCCAGTCCGGGATCAACAGCGCCTGGTGAATCGAAAGCGGATGAGTGGCTAGCACGCCGAGCCGTTGGTCTCCCACTTCATAGCCGTGACAGTAGGGACAGTGCAGCACGCTGACACCCCACCGTGCTTCCAGACCCGGTAAAGGGGGCAGCTTATCGCGGATGCCGGTAGCAAGGATCAACCGTTCGGCCTTGACGTGGAAACCATCAGTGAGTTCGACGCGAAAGCCGCTTGCCTCGCGGGACGCCCTATGTGCTTCCGCCTTGAGTAGGGTTACCGTTGGATATTTGAGTAATTGAGCGGTGGCAGTGGCGATGGTCTGGGCAGGCGGCACGCCGTCCTGACCGAAAAAACCGTGAGCATGCGACGCAAAACGGTTCCGCGGCCGCTCGGCATCGATTAATAGGACTTCACGCCGCGCACGCGCAAGCTGCATTGCGGCCGACAGGCCGGCGAAGCTACCGCCGACGACAATGACCTCGTAGGATTCTTTCATCTGCGCTTTTCCGATTGGGTAGTAGACACAAGTCGAGCGATATGACGCCGCATCAAGAAACATTTGCAGTTACATGATAGGCCGGGTGGTATCATTCATGCAACTTAAAATGTTACGTGATGAGTGGCTTAAATGAGAACCGACAGTCGACTGTCCCGCGTGCTGCACGCGCTCCTGCATATGCAACACGCTGGCCGTCCTTTGACCTCTGAAGCGATTGCCGGGATGCTGCGGACGAACCCTGTGGTCGTGCGCAGACTGCTTGCCGGCTTGCGCGACAGCGGATATGTCCAATCGGAGAAGGGCCATGGCGGCGGATGGGTGCTCAGCGTAGCGCTAGACGACGTTACGTTGCTCGATGTCTATCGCAGCGCGGGGGAGCCGACGCTTTTGTCCGATCTCGTTTCTGAAGACGATTCGCAGTGTCTCGTCGAGCACGCCGTCAATGCGCATCTTTCGGCAACTGTGCGTGAGGCCGAGAAGGCGTTGCTGGACAGATTCGCCGGTGTTACTTTGGGTCAGCTTTCACGTGACATCGAGGCGGCGGGGGTACCGATGCATCCGTTGCCATAGGGGTAGGCTCTGGTGCAAATATCGCGGGGGCGAATCGGTTAAGGTGTCGGTCTGAATGAGTTGAGAACCGCCGATGAGTAAGCTGAAGAGTCTGGAGGAACTGTTTGCGGGCCATCATTTTGACCTCGATGTGATCATTCGTTTCCGGAGCGCAGCGATCACTCTCTCAGGTATTGAACTGATACATCGTATTCGCAAGGGCCAATTCAGCCTCGCTAGACTCCGCCTCAAAGATACCGCTGCGCCCGCAGCCTGGGTGACCCCCCTGTCTGCCTGATCAGGTATCCTCTATATAACAAAATATCTCGTCCATATCGCCTATTTGCACCAGAGCCGCTCTGCCTACTTGACCGTTTGTATCACCTCGAACCCCTCGAACTCGGGGTGGCCGAGATACAGCGGCTTAGTGCCACTACCGCCCGCATTTCTATGAGCAGCCCGGAACGCCTCTGATTTTGTCCAGCCCTCGAACGCGGCATGGTTCACCCATATCGTGTGGCTGGAATACAGAACATGATCCTCTTTCTGCGGTCCCTTTAGCAGATGGAACTCCACAAAGCCGGGGACTTCTTTGAGATGGGTATCCCTGCTGGTCCAGAGCTGTTCAAACTCGGCCTCCGATCCGGGGGCTACCTTAAAGCGGTTCATAGCGATGTACATGTCGATAGGTCCTCGGGGATGGCGTTGTATCGTGCGTGATGGGTACTCCCGGCATAATCCCAGGCTCTTTCCGTTCCACGATCAAGCTTAGCATCGAACCGGGCTCGCTGTGACGGCCCAGCCGCGACTCGCCACCGTAGTGGGGTACCGGAACCCGCATCGGACCGTGTTTTGCGGGTTTTTCAGCACACTGGAGCAGCTCCCTTCCGACGGACCACGATCATTCCCAGCGACACTTCCGGCGGATACTGCAATACTGTGCTTGCGGGTGCGCAAGAGGCGTACGTGCAACACATTGGCGCGACCCCGTCTGCGCTGCGCCCGTAGCCCGTCAACATCAAAGAGGTACGACAGCATGACCGATAACTCATCCGATAAGCCGACCAGCGCTCAGCCTCAACCCGAACAGCTCGATGCCGCGATAAGCCACGTGAGTCAACTGGTGCATTCCGGGGACATTGCGGCCAGCGCCGCGAGAGGGCTCGTCTATAGCCTGATCGAGACGCTTGGCGTTCTGGTTGGCGATCCCGATCTGCCGGCGCATGTCCGCTCCGGTTACGAAGGGCTGCTGGAAACGGCACGCGAATTAAGCGCAAAGCTCGACCAAACGAACTAACGGCACAGGGGAATAGACGTCGCGCCGCGCTCGATTTTGCGTGCGCGCGGCAAGGGGCAAGGGGCAAGCACAGGCAAGTAAGCACCCGGTGACGGCCCAACCCCGACCCTGCGCTCAGGGGGCAAGCACCGGTTCGCCACGCCGCGGGCTCTTAACCGCGCGCGTGCCGCGCGATCCACTCCGAGGCCTGCAGGCCGAGATCCGCCACAGTCGGCAGTGAAAAATGCGACGAATTGCCGGACGTGGTCTTCCATAACGCTTCCGATAATTCCGTCATCTCGGCCTCTTCACCGTGTTCGCACGCTTGTGCCAACGCGAGCAACAGTCCGAGCTCGCCTTTTTCCTCGAGTATCGCAACCCGTATCGGCAACGACAACGGCAGCATCGCGATGACTTGTTCCACTGTCGAGCCGAACACGAGGTGAACGAGCGAAAAAATACCGGTCATGAAAGCCGCATCGGCCAATTCGCCATTGTTCGGCTGCAACGTCGTCGCGGCGAGTTCCATAAAGCGCGCGCGCGAGCCTGCCAACTGAAGCAGCGGGTCCGATTGCAACGGCAAGCCATGGCCCTCAGCGAACAACAACAACTGAGCCCAGCGGGTAATCTGCCGAGTGCCAACGGCGATAATGGCTTGGCGCAGCGAGGAAATGGGTCGGCTCAAGCCAAAGGCGCTCGAATTGATCAGGCGCAAAATCTGGACTACTAAATTAGGATTGAGCTTGAGCTCCAGCTCAAGCTCGGCGATCGTCGGCTCCTGAGCCAGCAGAGTGAGCAGGCGCAACAGGGCTTGTGCGGACGAGCTGGTGCGACGTGAACGCAAAACCTGGGGTTTGGCGAAATAGTAGCCCTGGAACAAATCGAACCCGAGCGCGAGCGCATGTTGAAAATCGTCGTGGGTTTCTATCTTCTCGGCAAGCAGTACCTTGTGATGTTGCTTGACCAGAGCGACCAGCCCAGGCAACGCGTTGCGGTCGCACTGCATGAAGTCGACCTTGACAATGTCGACGACCGGGAGCGCGTCGACCAATCGTCTGGAAACGCCCGTAACATCATCGAGCGCGAGCTTGAATCCATGGCGCTGGAGGGTTGCGCAACGCTGCAGCATGGCCGCGTCCAGAGTGACCGTCTCCAGGATTTCCAGGACGAAGCGCTGCGGCGGGATCAGCAGGATCATGTCGCTGGCCAGCGCGTCACCGTTGACGTTCAAGTATCCGAGGTGAGGACCTAGTGCCGTTGCGATGCCGACTTCGCCGATGGTCCTGACGACGACTTGGGCCGTGGCAATTCTATCGTCGGTGACGAGCGCGCGATTTTCGCTACTGTCGCGAAACAACAATTCAAATGCGGTGAGGGCGCCGTTGCGATCGAGAATCGGCTGGCGGCCGAGATAGACCGATTCCGATTCCGACTCCGCAGATATCTCAGTAGCTTCTTGCACTTCGGGTAAGGCGGCGATTTTTCTGAACATCATATTTTTTGTTCGGGAGACTTCAATACGTGGATCACAAGCCACTGTCCGCCCGGTTGCGGGGACGTCGAGCGCTTTGTATCCCCCGTTACGCCGTAGCTGCAGTCATGTTCCTTTACTGCGTCATACAAGCCTGGTTACTTGCAACACGTTTTTGAAGCTTAGCAGATAGCACAGTACCATCTCCAAATGAAATTCGGCATTTAATGCGAATCGCATTTGCGCCACATCTGACCGTGTTTGCGCCATATCCCAACGCGCCATGCAGCGCCGCGCAGCCTTGTGGGTCTTGCTCCAAGATCGTGAAACGCCAGGTCGGGGTTGCCTGACGGCAACAGCTCAGGGTTTGTCCGACTGTGAGGGAGTCATGCCGCTATGTTGTGTTCGAGGGCAGGAGGCAGGGGTGGCGGCCGGCACGCTTGCATCGCATGTAGGGTGCGCAGTGCCGCAATAGTCTCATGTCGCTCGAAGGCGATACGCAACGCGGCTTGTGACAGATCCCTGGCGACAAAATCGGGAGCCCGCGGCGTTACGCCGGGCGAGCCACGCTTTCTACCCGCGTGTCGCGAGCGCAGCAAGATAGTGGCGCAACCGGATATCGCTGCGCACGCGAGATAGTCCGGGCAGTCGGTGATAAACCAACTGTCCGCGGCGATGATGCGACGCCCAGTACACATGTGACGCACCAGCTCGCGCAGCGCATCGGGCACAAGGTCATAATCGGCTGGAGCATATTGCTCGTGATTGACCTGCTCGTTATCGGCGTGCGCGGTGTTAGCGTGGATGAGGTCGGGCGCGCAAAAGCTGATGATCTCAAGTCCATGGAGAGCAGCGGGTCGCGTACTGAAGGTGTCGCGCTCGTAGCAGCCGCAGGCGGCGCCGATATTGTCGAGGCCGCGCGAGAGCAGCAGCAGGGCAGGGATGTTCAATGCGTGAAAGACGCGCAATGCACCTTCCACTGCGTGCCCTGGCCCACTGCGCACTTTACCGTCTTCTTCTTGCTGCCCGAGCAAGGTCTCGAGGGTTTCGCTTTCGATAAAGACGGCGCCATTGCGTCGAGTTGGCGTACTCGCCGCAATTTGCACCGTGTCCGTTTCAGGGATATTCATATTACGTCGTACTGCGCAATTATCGAAAATATCTGCGGCTACCATCGAAAATAGCTCGCGTTGCTTCGCCTATCCAGTCGCGGCGTCAACTGCGAAAAATGACAGCACCGAGAACGAGTGCAAGGCCTGACACGATCCCTAGCGTCTGCCACGGTTTCGCCCGAATCTGTTCTTCGCCGGCAACCACGGCGCTTCGATAGCCCGCGAGCAGAGTGTCTTGGGCACCGTCGAGGACGCCGTGTAAATCCGCCATTCGACGCCCTGCATGCGAGCGCAGCGCCTTGATTTCTTCGTGACTGGCATCGCGCAACGCGTGGTCGAGCTGACCCAGCAAATTGCGAATTTCCGCTGCGGTTTCTTTGGGCCGTACGCTCTGGACGAATTGGGCGCCGGCGTCGGTGTAACGATCCACCAGCTTGCCTGCGTCGCGTTTGGTTTTGCTCTTATTAAACAAGCCCATTTCTCTACTCCCGAAAAACTGCAAGATTGATCAAGGCAATATGGCCACCGGTAGGTAGCGGCGGGTTCAAGACCGCACCGGATGGTGGCCATAACGTTAGCGTGCCGTGGCTATTGCGCCGTTGCAACTCCGCCGTTATTAACTGCGCAGTTATAGGTGCGGGTTATAAGTGCGGGTTATAGGTGCGGGTTATGGTGATTAACCGCCACTGCCCCCGCCTGCGCCGCCGCCGGCACCACCACCGGCACCACCACCAGCGCCAGCACCCGCCCCGGCACCGGTGCCACCGGCCCCAGCCCCGACTCCGCCACCTGCGCCGGCACCGGTACCACCCGCTTTACCCATGCCGCCGCCGGGGCTGGTACTCATGTTGCCCATGTTGCCGTTGCTCATACTGCCGGCGGCTTTCTGGTTGTTAGGCTTCGACGAATACGAGGGGTTCATTTGCGAATTGCTTGAGTTGTTGGTCTGGGCTGCGGCGTACAGGCTGACGCTAGCCAACGATGCTGCTACTGCTATGGAGATTAGACGTTTCATAACTGCTCCTTAGGTGAGTGCCAATCGAAATGCTTCAATTGAACACAAAGGAGTCCGCAAATTACGTGCCGCAGCGCGCCGCACAGATAGCCGCGACCATGTCGCCGGGGCTATCCCGCGCGGCGGCAGGCACGCGGCGCTGGCTAGCGCCAACAATCTCATTGATGTGCTTGCAGCAAATCGGCCAGCTCATCGGCATGTTCTTCTTCCACTGCAAGAATTTGTTCGAAAATGCGACGCGTAGTCGAATCGGTTTTGCCGACGTAATCGATCATCGCGCGATAGCTATCGATCGCGATACGCTCCGCCACCAGATTTTCACGAATCATATCGAGCAGATTGTCGCGCGCCGCGTATTCCGAATGGCTGCGCTTGGTCAATTCGTCCGGTGCGAAATTCGGCTCTCCGCCCAGTTGGACGATGCGCTCCGCCAGCAGGTCGGCGTGACCCTGCTCCTCGTTCGCGTGTTGGAGAAACTCAGCGGCGACCGATTCGGAATGGATACCTTTGGCCATGTAATGATCGCGGCGGTAGCGTAAGGTGCACACGATCTCGGTCGCCAGCGCCGTGTTCAGCAGCTTGAGCACCGTGTCTTTATCGCCCTGGTAGCTTTGGGTAACGGCGCCTTCCAACATATGTTCGCGGGCTTTCGTGCGAATTTTGTCCAGGTCGATGACGAATGGGGTGTTTTTTACATTGCTCATGGCGAACTCTCTCTAGGTCGAAGGGGGTGGCAAAGAAACTCGACTACGGACTGATTGCGGGTTATCCCGAGATGTCCCGGATGCATCCCGAGAAATCGAGTGTGAATACGCGTTCCTACCAACGGATTCTTGAACAACAGGCAAGTCGCGTGCCTGCCTCGCTAATTGGGCTGTCTCCTCGTGGCCCTTGACCTTGTAGCCCTTGTAGCAGGCGCAAGGCCGAGCGGGCGCGATTGGGTTCGTTGTAAAAACTTCAATCGGGCAGTGTCTGTTTGACCGCACCCCTGGACACGTTCCAGCACTGGCGCAACAGTTGCTTGAATTCATTACCCGAAATGCTCTCTACGCGAGACCCACCCCCATGCCCAAGCCAAGTCAATCCGCCGGTGCAGAATCGCCACATCTCGACGAAAAGGAGCAAGGCCAGGCAGCCGAACATGCTTCGTTGCCCGCGCTGGTGATACACGAACTGGTGCGCGACGAAGGCGAGGCGGCGTTGGTACGCAACGCCGGGGCGATGTGGTGGTCCGCGTTGGCAGCGGGCATGTCGATGGGCTTTTCCTTTCTCACCGAGGCGATGTTGCAAAGTGCCTTGCCTGCAACGCCGTGGCGTCATCTGATCGCGGGTTTCGGCTATTGCATGGGCTTTGTGATCGTCATCCTTGGGCGTCAACAACTCTTCACTGAAAGCACGCTAACGGCCTTGCTACCGCTGCTCACCCGCAAGAACGCGCAGACTTTCGCCGCCGTTTTGCGACTCTGGGGCATCGTGTTACTCGCCAACCTGTCCGGCACCTTTATCTTTGCTATTGCGCTGACAACCCATGGCGTTTTCGCACCCGAGGTAACGCTGGCCCTGCAGGATCTATCGGCGCAGGCCATCCAGGGCGAGTTCTGGGCCACCGTGCTGCGCGCGGTTTTCGCGGGCTGGCTGATTGCGCTGATGGTCTGGCTGTTGCCGAGCGCCAAGGCGGAACGATTGCTCACGGTGGTACTGATCACCTACGTCGTGGCGATCAGCCACCTCTCGCACATCATCGCCGGCTCGGTCGAGGGTATCTATGCGGTGCTGACGGGGACCGCATCGGTTGCCGACTACTTCCTTAAATTCATGTTCCCGACTTTGTTAGGCAACATCATCGGCGGCGTGTCGTTAGTGGCGCTGTTGAACCATGCCGCCATCGCCGCGGAAATGCGCCCCGATGTGAGCGAAAAATAGTGGTCGACGAAGGTCGATGAAGGTCGACGGGGCCGATGGGGGCGACGGGGGGGGCGATAGCGGCAGCGCTTTTTACATGACGTGGAAAAAGTTACCGGCCGCTGCGCCTATCCGACCCTCTGGGCCGACGACACTTACCCGGGGCGAGCGGCCGCCGATAGTTCGCTATTGGGTATGTAAATTGCGGGCATACGGTCAGATTACGAACAACGGCGGTCCCAGCGATCGCTGCCCCGATACGAGGAGGCATCGTGAATACGACCGAACATAACGACGCGCGTGACAAGCATCCGGATGCTCCGGCGGCCGAAAGCCCAGATGGTGAAGTTGTCGCCGGTGGTGTGCGGGCGGGCGAGCCTCTGGCCGCAAGCCAGGATGTGCGTAATGCTGCAGGGCCTGACAGCACACTTGATACCGATGGAAAGACCACGGACGCTTTTCTCAATCGGACCCCGAACTTCGACAATGTTACGGGGTCCAACGCGTCCCCTTCGGACAGTGTAGCGACCGATCCGGTCGGCTTGGCCGGCTACGACAGCCGGCCTTACGGCGGTTCACCCGCCATCGCCGAAGCCGATGCATACACGGTGGAACAGGTCGGTACAGCCCGCGAACTACCGCCCTGGCACGCTGCGGCAGTCCCGGCGCGAGAGCCATTCGAGTCTGCGGAATCGCCTTTTACCTATGGAACGCGCGTGGTCAAAGTGCTGAAAATCACGCCCAAGGCGAAGCCATAGATTGTTATGAACTCCTGCCTGTCTGTTGAGATACTGTTTCAGTAATGTAACAACCTAGAGGAATTGCAAGGGGTGCGGACTTGGGCAACGAGGTACTGGACAATGGGTTCGTCGCGTGCCCTTTGCATGCCGTGTTTACCCTGCGGCCCGAGTTCAAGTGCATAAGCCGATGTGCATCTACACGATGCAACTAGTCTTGCATAAATTGCCGACGCTTTAACAGAGCGTGATTGGACAACAGGCTTAAACCCAGTACAGATTGGAGTTCCCATGAGAATTGCGCAAATATCGCCCCTGACCGAATCAGTCCCTCCGAAGCTTTACGGTGGAACCGAGAGGGTCGTGTCCTACTTGACGGAAGCCTTGGTCGAACTGGGCCACGATGTCACGCTCTTTGCCAGCGGCGATTCGCAAACCAGCGCCAAACTCGAAGCCGTTTGGCCGCAGGCTTTGCGTCTCGATCCGGGAATTCGCGATCGCTTTGCGCCGCACATGTTGATGTTGGAGATGGTCCGCCGTCAGGCCGATCAGTTCGATGTCTTGCATTTCCATCTTGACTACTACCCGTTCTCGTTGTTCAACCGTCAAGCGACCCCGTTTATCACGACCTTGCACGGCAGGCTGGATCTGGATGAGCAACAGCCGGTGTTCGACGCGTTTGAAAAAACACCGGTCATCTCGATCTCGAACTCGCAGCGGCAACCGTTGCCGCAGGCGAACTGGATCAATACCGTGTATCACGGCCTGCCGGAAACGCTTTATCAGCCGCAGCCGGTCGAGCAGAAATACCTCGCGTTCATGGGGCGAATTTCGCCGGAAAAGCGGGTCGATACGGCCATTCGAATCGCGCAACGGTGTGGCATGACGATCCGCATTGCAGCCAAAGTCGATAGCGCCGACCGCGAGTATTTCGATCGAGAAATCAAACCGTTGATGGATCTGCCACACGTTGAATTCATCGGCGAAATTGCCGATCACCAGAAGGCGGAATTTCTATCGGGCGCGCACGCGCTGCTATTTCCGATCGATTGGCCTGAGCCGTTCGGTTTGGTCATGATCGAAGCGATGGCGTGCGGCACGCCGGTGGTCGCGTTCAAACGTGGCTCCGTGCCCGAAGTGCTCGAGCACGGCGTGACCGGTTTCATCGTCGAGGACGAGACAGCCGCTGTGGCCGCGGTCAATCGCTTGCATGTGCTATCGCGTGCCAAGGTTCGCGAGTGCTTTGAGGCGAACTTTACTTCCAAGCGCATGGCGCAGGAATATGTGCGCAGCTATGAAGCGATCATCCAAAAGCAACGCCCGCGCTTGCGTGTGGTGGAGTGAAGCGCAGCTAGAGCAAAAGTGGGCGTGGCATAGCCGAAGCGGTTCGGGCGCAGTGTAAGGTTTTTGGGGTATTCTGCGCAATCGCTTCCCTAACTTTTGCTCTTAGCCGTCGCGTTCCAGGCGTCAGGCGAGAGTACTGCGCGCGTGCCATGCGCAAAGGCAATACGAGCGATGCCAAAAAGAAAAAATCTCGTTGTGATACCGACTGGGGTCCCTGGCTTGGACACCGTGTTGGGTGGCGGCTTGATGGAAGGGGGGCTGTATCTGGTGGAGGGCATTGCCGGGGCCGGCAAGACCATCATGTCGAGCCAGATCTGTTTTCAGCAAGTCCGCGCCGGTAAAAAGGTGCTGTACGTCACGTTGATCGCCGAGTCGCACATCAAGCTGATGCAGCACTTGCAACGCATGAGCTTTTACGATGAGTCCATGGTGTCGCGTTCGCTGCTGTTCATTAGTGGCTATCAAGAGCTGTTGCGCGATGGCATGACGGGTTTTCTGGCGCTGATTGCGCGCGCATTGCGCGATCATCGACCCGCGTTCATGGTGCTCGATGGTTTTCGCACAGCGCGGGAATTCAGCGAAACCGAACTGACGCTGGCCAAGTTTATTCACGAGCTGAATGCGCTGGTCTCCACCACGCGTTGCACCACCTTGCTGCTCGCGCCTTTGTCGGGCAATTTGCCGCAAGCCGAGCACACGCTCGTCGACGGGTTGTTTGAACTCAATCTGTTCACCACCGGCATGCGGCGTTCCCGCGAAATCGAAATTCATAAACTGCGTGGTGCCCACCATTTGCTGGGGAAACACTTCGTCAATATCAGCGGCGACGGGATGACGGTGTTCCCCCGACTGGAAGCCGTCGAGTCGCAGCGCGAAGCGGAGCCGATGTCGCTCACGCAGCGTCTTCGTTTCGGCATCCCCAGTTTCGACGAAATGCTGGTCGGCGGCTTGGTGCGCGGGTCGACGACCTTGCTCATAGGCGCGTCGGGCGCGGGTAAAACCTTGCTGAGCCTGAAATTCCTGGAAGAGGGTGCGCGCAATAACGAACACTGCATGTACTTCGGCTTCTATGAAGCCCCGGCCCGGCTGATCGGCAAAGCGGACGGCGTGCACATTCCGTTGCAGAAGTGGGTCGATAAAAAGCTATTGGAAATCGTCTGGCACCCCGCCATAGAGCTGTCGCTCGATGAGCTGGCGCACGATTTGCTGGCCAGAGTCGTGAAGCACAAGGTTTCACGCCTGGTGATCGATGGCGTTGACGGCCTGCGCAGCGCAGCGCTGCGCCAAGAGCGCTTCACCTTGTTCTTGAATGCGCTGACGCATAAGTTGCGCGAGCTCAATGTGACCACGTTGTTGACCGAAGAGCTGCCGTTCCTCGGCGGTGGTGAGCATCCGGCGTTGGCGCGCGCCTCGGCGATGACGGAGAACGTGATCGTGTTTCGCTACGTTGAGGTCGCGGCGCGGCAGCACCGGTTGATTTCGGTCATGAAGATGCGCGAGAGCGATTACGATTCGTCGATCCGCGAGTTTGTCATCAGCTCGCAAGGCATCGATATCGGTACGCGTTACCATCTGGGCGATCAGACATTCCTGCCGATGAATGTCGACCCGGCGCCGTTGGGCTCGGCCGTGGAAGTCCCGCAAAAGAAGCCACGAAAGAATGCCAAGGGAGCCACCGTCGGGCGATCAAAATGAAAACGATACTGATAGTCGACGACGAATTCGACATTCTCTCTGCGCTGAAGATGATTTTTGCGCTGGAGCAGTACCAGGTTTTGACGGCTTCCAATGGCCGGGCGGCGCTGCATGTCCTCACCGACCACCGGCCCGACCTGATCCTGACCGACTGGATGATGCCGGAGATGGACGGCACGGAACTGTGCCGCTTGGTCAAAGCCGATTCCGACATTGCCCATATCCCCATCGTCATGATGAGCGCGGCGCCGCGCGCGCCCGATGGCGACGTTTATTGGGATAAGTTTCTCAGAAAACCCGTGGAGATCGATTTGCTTTTGGCTTTGGTGAAAAGCTATATTCCCGACTGAAGTCCGATTGAAGTTTGCGCGTGGGCAGCGTTCAGCGCTGGGCAACTACCGCGCTCGCATCAACACCGCCACCGGCAACGTCGCGAGCACATCGCTCGCATAAATCCGGCCGGCACGCTGTGCCACCGGTTCCCCCGTCAACATATTGATCCAATCGCCGGCGCTCTCCAGCGCTGCGCTTGTTGGCGAGGCGCGTGGCGAACTCGTTGGCGCACTCATTGGCGTAACTACGGGCGGCGCGATAGGTATAATCAGCGCCGTATCCCGCCACAGCGCCGGCCCGATCAAGGGAACGGGGCGCGCGCCCTGCGCGACATCGCCGCCCGGCGTCGACATGCTCAACCGACTCGCGATCACCACCAGCGTCTGGGCTTGATACTGTCGTGCATGGCCGATCACATGGGCGTGTGCCGGGCCTTCGCAGGCCAGCGGCGTATAACTGCCGAGGGCGAACAGCGCCGGATGCGCGCGGCGCAGCGCCAATAGCGCGTGCACCAGCTTTTGCTTGATTCTGCCGTCCTGCCAATTGAGCAATACTTCCGGCCAGCTCGGGGCGTCTCGCAGGTCGGCGAGCAATTTCTCGAAATCGACCGGCCTGCGATTATCCGGGTCCACCATGCTGAAATCCCAGCTTTCGGAACCTTGATAAATATCGGGCACCCCCGGCGTGCTTAAATGCAAAGCCGTTTGCGTGAGACTGTTGAGCGCGCCGGCAGTCGCCAAGCGATGGGCGAAGCGGCCCACCGAGGCCAACAGCGAATCGGGCCGCGCGAAATCGCGCTCCAATGCATGCAGAAAATCGCCGCACGCTTTTTCGTAAGCCAGGTCGGGCGCAATCCAGTTCGAACGGCGCTTCCCCTCGCGCAAACTTTTGAGTTGCCATGCCTCGACCCGCTCGATAAGCGCGTGCAACGCCGGCGACCCACTTTGCTCGCGCGGGGCGGCGGCCGGTAAATCCAGCGGCCATGCGCCGATCAGCGTTTGATACAGCATCGATTGATCTATCGTGTCGGGGTGTGGGCCCAGGCGTTGAGCTTGTTCTATCCAGTCGAGCACGACTTCACGCCATTCGCTCGCCAACTCGCTCAACACGGCCAGCCGCGCCCGTGCGTCCGGTCCGCGCTTGTGGTCATGGGTGGCCGTGGCCAGCATCGCGCGCGGGAAATCGCGGGCTCGCGCGGCGATACGTTCGTGAAAAGCCTGCGGCGACAACGCGAACTCGTCGGGTTTGCTGCCGACTTCGTTGCGCGAGAGCAAACGTCCATAACGGTAGAACGCCGTGTCCTCGACCGACTTGGCCGCCAGCGGCGAAGTCAGTTGCTGGAAACGGGCCAGCGCGCGCTGGCGCAAATTCTCGGCAATGGGATCGGACTGTTGCTCGCTGCCGAGCCACGCTTGCAAGCGCATCAAAATAGGATGGTCGGCCGCGCGCAACGTGTGTCGCGCGGCATCCACCGCGGCCTGCAGGATGGCGTTGTCGGCGGGCTCGGCCGCGCCACGCCGGAAGTAAGTGCGATACACCGGGAAATAATGCAACAAGGCTTCGAGCGCGCGCTGGATCATCGTGCGCGTCAAGTCTTGCGTGCTCATGTCGAGCCGCGCCAGTTCATGCAGATAGCGCACCACGGTATCGCGCTCGCTGCATAAATTTTCCGAGAGGATCTGCCGGCGTGCCGCCAGCTCGTAGTGGGCGAAATCGGCGGGCTCCGCGCTCACGATGCTCCAAGTAGCGTCCAGCGACGGCGCGCCGGCGCTATCGTGCAGCACGGCCGAGACTTCGTTCATGAAATCGTAGCCGGTGGTGCCGTCGACCGCCCAACTGGTGCGCAGCGCTTCATCTTTAGCGAGGATTTTTTCCACCACAAAATAGGGATGTGAGTCGGGCTGTGAGTCGGACTGTGAAGCGCGCAAGCCTTCCGGGCGTTGCGCGGTCAATGCCGTCAACCTGCTGCGCAAGGTACGGCAATACGCAGCGGGATCGACCAGACCATCGACGTGATCGGCGCGCACGCCATCGATCAACCCTTCGCGGTAGAGGCGGAACACGAGCGCATGCGTGGCCTCGAACACTTCCGGTCGCTCCACGCGCAGGCCCACCAGTTCGCTGATTTCGAAAAAGCGCCGCCAGTTGATTTCGTCAGCCGCGGTACGCCACCACGCCAGCCGGTAATGCTGTCGTTGCAGCAGGCTATGCAGGCGCACGAGGCCATCGGCCGTGCGCGGATCGTGGGCTTGCACTAGGGCGGCCGCACCTTTCTCGTCGCGCAGCAATGTGCGTAAGGCATCATGCACGGCCTGCGTCACAGCGTCCGAGTCGTCGCTTGCTTTGCAACGCGTGGCGATCGCATCGAAACGGTGGCCCGGGTCGGCGCGCAGAATGTCGCCATAGCTGGGCAACGCGAGCGGCAAGCGCGCGTCGAAATAGCACAACTCGAAGTTGCACGACTCAGGTTCGAATGCGAGCGTCAGTTCGCCGGCCTTGAGCGCCTCGCCGTAGGGCTGGCCGAGGATGGGCAGCAACAGCTTGCCGCACAGCGCGGGATCGGGCACCTGCCAGTCGATATCGAAGAAATCCGCGTAGCGGCTCTTGCGCCCATGCGCCAGGACGTCGCGCCACCAGGTATTGTGCACGTACGATGCGGCCATATGGTTGGGCACGATATCGATGATCAGCCCCATGCCATGCGCGCGCAAAGTCTCAGTCAGTTCGCGCAGCGCCGCTTCGCCACCCAGTACCGGACTGACGAGCGTGAAATCCAGGACGTCGTACCGATGTTGCGAGCCCGGGCAGGCCGGGAAAATCGGCGAGACATACAGGTGGCTGATACCCAGTTCAGCGTAGTAGGGCACCTGCCGACGCGCGTCGATCAGCGTGAAATCGGCATGGAGTTGCAGCCGCGCTGTCGCACGCGGCGATGAGGGTTGCAACGGCGGTGACGGTTGCAATGACAGCGGCTGCGATGCACCGTCAGTGATTGGGTTCATTGCGATGTTCTCCGCGCCGCATTGAGTGCGGCCAAGCGTTGCGCAACGTCGTGAGTCGCCAGCGCGGTGTGGATGTCGCCGGGGTGGCGGCGCTGCCAGTTTGGATGCCCGGCAATGGTGCCCGGCACATTCGGCTGCTCGCGCGAGGCCAGCAGGTCTTCGATCGGGATGATCGCGAGCGGCGCGGGCGTACTGCCGACAAACCTGAGCGCCGCTTCGATAGGCGCGACGCTATCAGGCGCCGGACACTCGCCGCTGGCCGCCCCCGCCTCGAGCAAGGCTTGCCACAAGATCTGGCGATCCAGTTCGCGTTGCCGAAATACTTCGGCTACAGCCTGCCCGGGCTCCAATAAATTCAGTTGCTCGCGCCACTCGATATCGCGGCCGGACCACCACCCCGCGACACTGGGCAAATCGTGTGTCGTCGTCGTGGCAATCGATGCCGGACTCCATTCGCGCGGCGGCTTGAAAATTTCACGGCCGCCTTCGCCATGAGCCCGCTCGAACCAGAGCACGCTGATGCCCAACATGCCGTGCCGGCGCAGCTGGTCGTTGAAGCCGGCGGGCACCGTGCCGAGATTTTCGCCGATGATAATGGCGCGCGCGCGCCACGATTCGAGCGCGATCAGGCGCATCAAGTCATCGAAAGGGAAACGCAGATAAGCGCCCTCGGCCGCACTCGCGCCACTGGGAATCAACCACAAACGCGCCAGGCCCAGCGCGTGGTCGATGCGCAGCCCACCAGCCTGGCCCAATGTGGCGCGCAGCATTTCGATAAAGGCGCGATAGCCGTGCTGACGCAGGCCGCGCGGCGAGAACGCGGAGATTCCCCAGGCCTGCCCGTAAGGGTTATACATATCGGGCGGCGCACCCACCTGTAATCCTTTGAAAATTTCGTCCTGGCGCGACCATGCGTGGCTGCCCGAACCGTCGGTGCCTACCGCCAGATCGGCAATCAATCCGATCGCCATACCGGCCTCGCGCGCGCAGCACTGCGCGTGGTCCAGCCCCCGCGCGGCCAACCACTGCGCAAACAGATGAAAGCCGATTTCCTGCGCATGCTCGCGTGCGAACGCAGCCACCCCCGATGCTTGCGGATCGCGCTGATCCTCGGGCCAGTCGCGCCAGTTCGCAGCGACGGCATCGCTATCGGCATGAAATTGATGCAGTGCTTCGAAACAGGCATGGCTGTATAGCGCATCGCCGCCAGCCGTGCAGAACTGTCGGTAATCTTCGAGCAACGCTGGGGTGAGCAAAGCCTCGCGTTGCTCGAACAAACGCCTGAGGATGGCCAACCGGGTCGGCCCGAGTTCGAGCCAATCGATTTCCGCCAGATTGTCGAGCTGTTCCAGGCGCTCGAGCACTCCGAGCGCCGTTGCTGCATCGCTCACCGCTACCTGGCCGAATACCGCCGCCGGATCGATATACAAGGGGTTCAGGAACAGGCGGCTGGACGGTGCATACGGACTGTAGCGGCTCGCATCGGCACTGAACCCGGCATGGACCGGATTGATCGCAACCGCATCCGCGCCTTCGCGCGCGGCGGCGATGCAACATTGCGCAAGACTGCTGAAATCGCCGCTGCCGCCGGGGCCACTCGGCTCAGCGTGGCGCAGCGCATAGAGTTGTACGCCCAGGCCCCACAGCCGAGAATCGGGGCTGCGTGTGACGTCGCGCAGTGCGTCGGCGACGCCGTAGCATTGTGCGGGCGCCACCGCCACGGTAATGTTCAACGCGCCTAGCCTTAGCGCGTGATAGCCCCATGCGTTGATACCAGGCAGCACCAGTTCGTTGGAGCCGGCCGGTAGTGCGATGCCCGTGCGCGTCTCGCCGTTTTCCAGTTGTATCTCATAGGGTAGCGGGGCATCCGCCTGGGGCCAGTGCACATGCACGGGCTGATCGAGATCGGCGGTAATCAGTGGCACCGATTGCGGCGCGGCCGCCTCGGCGCACAGACGCGCATGGCTGGCTTGCGCCTGCGCCATGCTGCCGCATTCGATCTCCATCGCGCTCAGCACACGCTGCAATGCATCGGCGCTCAGCGCTTGCGGGTGGCCCAGCGCATTGTCCCAATGCGTGATGATGCCGACCACGTCGGCCAGCGCATATAGTGCGGCCTCGCTTGCGTTCTCATGCGCTTCGCCGCTGTCTTCGTCGCCGCTGCCGCTGCCGCCGCTGTTGTCGCCATTGTCACCGTAGGTCATATTCACGATTCAACCTTGTTTCAATCTTACGTTTCGAGCCATGCAACGGTGGTGTAGGCCGGCAGCAGCGCGCCTTGCTCGGGCACATAGGCGAGCAAAGGGTCGCCGCAGGTGACGAACAGCAAATGACCGGGCCGTGCGCATAGCGTGGGTTCGAAGGTCACGGCCGTATCCCCCAGGTTGCAGAACAGCGCCAGCACCGAACCATGGCTCGGATGTCCGATACGCCAGCGCGCCACCACGGCCGCCGGCCCCACCGCCTGCGCGCCCAGCGAAGTGACGGAGGTCAGATGCGGCACGAGTACCTGTTTGCGCAGTAGCAGCAAGGTCCGATAAAAATTGGTCCAGGGATTCACCTCACCCGTGTAATCGGCGGGTCGTGGGTACGAGGCCGCGAAGGTGTCGACGTGGTTGGGGTCGGGAATGCGCTCGCGCGATTGCTCGTCCGCAAACGCCGGAAAATGCGCAAATTCGCGGCGGCGGCCGACGCGTACCGCTTCGGCCAAGGTTTCGTGATGGCTGGTAAAAAATAGAAATGGCGTGGGCGAACCGATCTCTTCACCCATGAACAGCAGCGGAATTTGCGGACACAGCAATTGCAGTGCGATCGCGGCACGCAGCGCCGACGCGTCGGCGAGGGTGGTCAAACGCTCGCCCAGCGCTCGATTGCCGATCTGGTCATGATTTTGCAGAAACAACACAAAGGCGCTCGACGGCAGGTGAGCGCTCGGTTCGCCGCGTTTGATCGCAACCCCTGCGGTTCTGCTCAGGTGCGGCGACACCTCGCCCTGGTAAATGAACCCTTCGGCCAGCGCCCGCGCCAATTTGATCGCGGGCTGCTCGGCAAAGTCCGCGTAATAACTGTCGGCTTCGCCAGTCAGCAACACATGCAGCGCGTGATGCGCGTCGTCGTTCCACTGCGCGTTGAAAGGCTTGCCCAGGTGATGCGCGGCATTCGCTTCGTTTTCCAGCACCAGATGCACATGACGGTCTCCACCTAGCAGCGAGCGGATCGTAAATGCCGTTTCGTCCAGCCAGTCCGGATCGCGAATCGCATGCACGGCGTCGAAGCGCAACCCGTCGAAACGGAATTCGGTCAGCCAATACAGTGCGTTCTCGGTGAAGAAATCGCGCACTTCGCGTCGCCGAAAATCGATTGCGCCGCCCCACGGTGTGCTCAGGTCGTCGCGAAAGAACGATTGCGCATACAGGTTCAGGTAATTCCCGTCGGGGCCGAAATGGTTGTAGACCACGTCGAGCAGCACCATCAAACCCAGATCGTGCGCCGCGTCCACCAATGCCTTCAGTTCGTCGGGCGTGCCATAGCTGGCGTCGGGCGCGTACGGCAATACGCCGTCGTAGCCCCAATTACGCTCGCCAGGAAAATCCGCCACCGGCATCAATTCGATCGCCGTCACGCCGAGGGCGGCGAGCGCAGGCAACTGGGCCATGACGCCCGCAAAGCCACCGAGGACACCCGCGTGCAGCTCGTACACCACAGCCTCGTGCCACGGCCGGCCGCGCCAATCCCGGTTGCGCCAGATATAGGCTTCGGGGTCGGTTACCACGCTCGCGTCGTGAATATCGTGCGCCTGCGCGCGCGAAGCGGGGTCCGGCACGCGTTGCCCGTCGGCCAACCTGAATCGATACAGGGCACCCGCTGCGCAGCTGATTTCCGCTTGCAGCCAGCCGCGCACGGCATCATCGTCGGACCCATCGCCGAGTGCTTCCATGATCACCGGTTCTTGGCCGTCCACTTCGACGGCGACCGGGCCTGTCGCGTCCGGCGCCCACAGGCGAAACATCGTGCGCTCTCCGGCCAGGCGTTGCGGCCCGAAGCGCCAGGGGTAAGAATGCAGTTTGCTCATGGTGCTTGGCTCCCGGCTTCCCGTTCGGCGTCGGCCTGCGCATGGCGCTCGGCTTTTGCCTGCGCACGGCTTTCCACTTTTGCCTGGGCTGCGCTTTCAGTGTGCGCTTGTGCCGTGCTTTCCCCCTCGCTCTCCACGATACGAGCATGCAGCACCGTCACGCTGTGTGCTTGTACTGTGAGCCCCTCGTGCAGCACCGGATAACCGGGCTGGTCGGGCGCGTGGCTTTCCAGCATCACGTGCCAGTCCGCCGTGCCCGGAGGTATGGCGAACTCGGCAGCCTCGCCCGAGCCGTTGAACAGCAACAGCTCCAATGCGACCACAGCGGGTCGGCCGTGATCTTCAGGCACGCGGGTGGCACGCCGCAGCGCGAACGTGCGGCGTTCGCCGTCCGACCAATCCTCGGGCGTCATGCTCACGCCCGCCGGGGAAAACCAATCGATGTCGCGCAGCTCGGGCGTCAGTTGCGAGCCGTGCTGAAACTCCTGTACGGCGAGCGAAGGAGACGCCCGTCGCAACGCGATCAGCCGCGCGACGAAATCGGTCAGTTGCTGAGCCTGCGGGCCTTGCGCGGCTTGCCAATCGAACCACGAAATTGCGTTGTCCTGGCAGTACGCGTTGTTGTTGCCGCCCTGAGTGCGGCCGAACTCGTCACCACCGAGCAGCATCGGCGTGCCGAGCGAAAGCACCAAGGTGGAGAGCATCGCGCGCTGCACGCGACCCCGTGTTTCGTTGATCTCCGCATCGTCGCTCGGACCCTCGACGGCGCCGTCCGGACTCCAGTTGGCGCTGGCGTTGTCGTCGCTGCCGTCGCGGCTCTCTTCCTTGTTCGCTTCGTTATGCTTGCTGGCGTAACTGACCAGATCGTTGAGCGTGAAGCCGTCGTGCGCCGTGACGAAATTGATCGAGGCCCACACCTTGCGCCGGCGCCGGTCGAACAGATCGGCCGAACCCGAGATGCGCGCCGCGAGCTCGCCGATCTGGGCGCTATCGCCGCGCCAGAAACGCCGTACCGTATCGCGGTAGCGGTCATTCCATTCGGCGAAGCCAGGTGGGTTATTGCCCAATTGATAGCCACCGGGGCCGAGATCCCAAGGCTCCATAATCAGTTTGACGCGGTTGAGCACCGGGTCCTGGCGGATCGCATCGAAAAAGCCCGAGCCCTGATCGAAGCCGGTGCCTTCACGACCGAGCGTTACGCCCAGGTCGAAGCGAAAGCCGTCGATATGGAAGTGCTCGACCCAGTAGCGCAGCGAGTCCATGACCATTTGCAGCGCACGCGGATGCGACAGGTTCAAGGTGTTGCCGCAACCGGTCTCGTCGATGTAATGCCGCTCGTCGCCCGGCACCAGGCGGTAATAGCTCGCGTTGTCCAGGCCGCGCCACGATAGTGTTGGACCCATGTGGTTGCCCTCGCACGTGTGGTTGTAGACCACGTCGAGGATCACTTCGATGCCGGCGGCATGTAGCCGCAGGATCGCTGTGCGCATTTCCTTTAATTGGTTGCTCGATAGATAGGCCGGCTCGGGCGCGAAATACGACAGCGTGCTGTAGCCCCAAAAATTACGGAGCCCGCGCGCAATCAGGAAGCGATCCTGCAGGAAGGCCTGCACCGGCAACAACTCGATCGCAGTAATTCCGAGCTTGAGCAAATGGTCGATGAAGTGCGGCTCGCACAGCGCGCGAAACGTGCCGCGATGATTGGCCTGCAATTCTTCGCGCGCCATCGAGACGCCGCGCACGTTGGCTTCATAGATCACCATCTCATGCCAGGGGCGATGCAGCAGATGATCGTCGCCCCAGGTGAAGCTGTCGTCGCACACCACGGCTTTGGCCATGGCCGGCGCGCTGTCGCGGCGATCCAGCGACAAGTCGGCGCGTGTGCTTTGCATCCGATAACCGAACAGCGCATCGGACCACTGCACCGGTGCATTCAGTCGCTTGGCATACGGATCGAGCAGCAGCTTGTGGGCATTGAAGCGATGACCGTGTTGCGGTTCGTAGGGCCCATGGGCGCGATAACCATACACCAGCCCGGCCTCGGCTTCGGGCAGATAGCCGTGCCAGACTTCGTCCGTGCATTCGGGCAAGGGCAGGCGCGCGAGTTCCTTGCGGCCGTTCGGATCGAACAGGCACAATTCGATACTGCTGGCGTTGGCCGAAAACACGGCGAAATTCACGCCTAGCCCGTCCACCGTGGCGCCTAGTGGATAGGGGCGTCCCGGCAACAGGCGATCCGGGTAGTTGGATGACATTAAATCACCTCGGCGTGCGGATGGGTTGGGTCCGACAGCACCAGGTTGTATTTGAAGATCACCGTCGACAGAGGCGGCAACGTGAGCGTGAGCGACGCTAGGTGGCCGTGCGCCGGAATCGCGTCGGTTCGCACCGCGCCCGCGTTGCCCAAGTTCGATCCGCCGTAGTGCTGCGCATCGGTATTCAGACTCTCCTGCCATATGCCGCTGAACGGTACGCCTATCCGGTAGCCCGTGCGTGGCACCGGTGTGAAGTTGCAGACCGCCAGCACCACGTTTTGCTCGTGCGGCGGCTCGGCATAGCGAAAAAACGCGAACACGCTGTTCTTGTCGTCGTCGCCGACGACCCAGCCGAAACCTGCGGGCTCATGATCGAGCTGATACAAAGCCGGCGTTTGCGCGAGCAACTGGTTCAGGTCGGTGACCAGGCGCTGTATGCCCAGATGCTCAGGCTGTTCGAGCAGCGGCCACTCGATTTCGCCGTCGTGATTCCATTCCTTGTACTGGGCGATCTCGCCGCCCATGAACAGCAGCTTTTTGCCCGGGTGCGCCCACATGAAGCCGAAATAAGCGCGCAGATTGGCAAATTTCTGCCACCGGTCGCCGGGCATTTTCCCCAGTAGCGAACCCTTGCCGTGCACCACTTCATCATGCGAAAGCGGCAAGATGAATTTTTCCGACCAGGCATAGACCAGCCCAAAGCTCATGTCGTTGTGATGGTACGCGCGGTGTATCGGTTCGTACTCCATGTAGCGCAAGGTGTCGTGCATCCAACCCATATTCCACTTCAGCGCGAAGCCCAGGCCACCTTCGTCGACCGAACGCGTCACGCCCGGCCATGCGGTTGATTCTTCGGCGATGGTGATGGCGCCCGGGCATCGCTGCGCAATCACGCGATTGAGTTCGCGCAGGAATGCGACGCTTTCGAGATTTTCTCGACCGCCGAATTGATTGGGTATCCATTCCCCGGCTTCCCGGCTGTAGTCGCGATAGAGCATCGAAGCCACCGCGTCGACACGCAGCGCATCGATATGAAAATGTTCCAGCCAAAATAATGCGCTGGCTATCATGAAGCCGTGCACCTCGTTGCGCCCGAGGTTATAGATCATCGTGTCCCAGTCGCGGTGGAAGCCCTCGCGCGGGTCCGCATATTCGTATAGGGCGGTGCCATCGAACAGCCCCAGACCATGTGCATCGGTGGGGAAGTGAGCAGGCACCCAGTCGAGAATCACGCCCAGGCTCGCGCCGTGGCATCGATCGACAAAACGCGCGAAGTCGCGCGGCGACCCGTAGCGCGCGGTCGGCGCAAATTGCGAGAGCGGCTGATAGCCCCAGGAGCCGCCGAACGGATATTCCATCACGGGCATCAGTTCGATATGGGTAAAGCCCATGCCTTTGGCATAGGGGATCAATTGATCGGCCAGCAGATCCCACCCGCGCTCGGGGTCGTTCACATTGCGCATCCACGAGCCGACATGCACTTCGTAGACCGACATCGGGGTCTTTTGCACGTTCGCGCTAGCACGCTGTTCGAGCCATAGCGCGTCTTGCCATTCCAGCGCCCGCGGGTCGGCAATCACGGAAGCCGTCGCCGGCGGCGCTTCGGTTTGCCGCGCCACGGGGTCGGCGCGATGCGGCAACACCACGCCGTCGCGGCTGACGATTTCGTACTTGTAACGCGCACCCGGTTGCGCACCCCAACCTTGCGGTAGGAACAGCTCCCATACGCCCGCCGAATGCCGCAGTCGCATCGGATGCCGGCGACCATCCCAGCCGTTGAAATCGCCCACGACGGAGACGCGCATCGCGTTGGGCGCCCACACGGCGAAGCGTACGCCGGCAATGCCGCCGATTTCCATCATCTGCGCGCCCAGGCATGCGCCCAATTCCTGATGCCGACCTTCGCTGATCAAATGCAGATCAAGGTCGCCAAGCAACAGGCCGAACGCGTAAGGATCCGCGCTTTCCTGTATCACTTCGCCGCCATCCTGACCGGGCCACGTCACGCGTAGCCGGTAGCACGCGGCGAGCAACTGGTCGGTTTCGGGCGTGGGCAGCGCGAGCGCACCGCTGAACAAGCCCGCTGTGTCCTTGGCGGACTGTGGGTTGTCCTGTGCATGGGATTGCAACTCACCCAGCACTTTGTCCTGCACCACGACTTCGACGCGCAAGGCGCCCGGCACGAATACCCGCACCATCATGGTTTTCTTCTTCTTGCTGCGGCCGGCCTTCAGGCCCGGCACTTCGTGCGGCCCGAGCGTGCCGAACGGGTCTTGCAGCCGGCCGATGGCGAGCGCGTGCAGGACCTCGATCGACAACGCGCTGGGATGGACGTCGGCGAGATCGCCAGTAGCCTCGTTTGTAGCGGCGCCCGCGGGGGCATCGCGGGTCGTATCGGCACGTCCGGTTTGCGCTTGCTGCCGCGCATCGCCTTGTTGCGATCGTTCAATCGGCTTTTTATCGGTCGGTGTTTCTTCGGTCATGGTGACTTCCTTATTTCAGCAGGCGCTGGGCAATGGCAGCCAGGCCGCGCAGCGGCACGTTAATCCATGCAGGGCGATTGGCGCTTTCGTAGCAGACTTCGTAAGCGGCCTTTTCCAGAGTGAATAGATCGAGCAGCGCTTGGGCATCGCGTTTCTTGCCGAAGCGATGCGGAATATTTGCGGTCGCTTGCCAGTAGGTGGTGAGGAAGGCGCGTTGCGTCTGCGCCAGAAAGCGCGTCAGCAGCGTTTGACGGTGCGCACACGCGGCCTCGGTCAAATCGCCGGGACCGCTATAAGCGGCCATCGCGGCGACATAATTGAACGAGCGCAGCATCCCGGCCACATCGCGCAAAGGGCTGGTGCGTGCGCGCCGCTGGTCCAGCGGTTTGACGGGTTCGCCTTCGAAATCGACGAAATAAGCGTCGCCTTGCGCGATCAATATTTGACCCAGATGCAGATCGCCGTGGATGCGTGTGCATAGCGAACCGATGCCGGCGTCGGCGAGCTTGGCAGCTTTTTTCAGCAGCGCGTCGCGCTGGCCGATCAACTGGCGCGCCATTTCCATATCTTCCTCGCTGCGATGTTCGGACGCGGATGCGTAGTGGCTCACCGCTTCGAGCGCACACTCGATCTGCTGTTGCGCCGCCTGCGTCCATCGCTGCGTGTCGGCCGTGCTCGCGGGGAACGGTGCGAACGCGTCGTCGTCGGTGGGCCGGGCAAGAGTCAGGTGCAATTCACCCAGCCGCTGTCCGAGGTTCGCCGCCCACTGTTCGTATTCCTCCAGTGCTTCATCGAGCAGCGCATCGACCGGGGCCGGTGCGCGCGCGTCGGATTGCATTTCCGGCGCTGCCTCCACCAGCGGCAGTGCGACCAGATCCGCGATGTCGCGGCCCAGCGCATCGAGCGCCCATTGCCATGCATCGCTTTGATTGTGAATAAAGCCCTGCAGCACACCCAGCACATACAAGGTGCCCTGCGCGTCGACGCGTGTGACCTCGCCCAGCATCGGCGCGATATTGGCATAGCCCGCGCGCGTCAGATAAGCGCCCATTTCGGCCTCGGGATGTACCCCGGGCTGACAGCGGCGGATCAGTTTGAACATGGCAAGGTTGCCGATCACGACCGAGCTGTTCGACTGTTCCACCGACAGATAGCGTATTTCAGCCGTTGGGCCGAGCGCCTCGTCGGCACTGAAGTCGGCGTAGCGCTCGCTGCGAGAGAAGCGCAGTTCGCCATCGCCGCAAGGCAGCACGGCCTGTTGGCCGATCAATTCGATGACGCGATGCACGAACTCCGGCAAGGCAAACGCGTCGGTCAAGAGCCCAACCCTGCGGCCCTTGCGAACGCGCGCCAGCGCCAACTGTTCAGGCAGCGCGGAGGAGGCCTCGTCCTCGGCGATGAAACCGAACGGCAGCACATAGCGGTCGCTGCCCGCCTCGGTGGTGGTCACGATTTCGGTGAGCAACAGCGCGCGTCCAGGGCCGCCCAGTTCGACCGCGATATCGATGCGGGTCTGCGGTGCTTGCTCTTGCTTGGCCGCGTACCAGCGCCGCCCACGCAGGTACGCGGGCAGCGTTTCGCGTTCGAGCACGCCTAAGGAAGGTTCTTTTAACAAGTCGGGCACTCCATTTCGTAGTACCAGCGTGTGGAATTCAGGCAGCACGGCGGGCTGTGCGTACGGGCGCTCGAACGTTTGCGTTTCGGTGGCGAGCACGAACCAGTAGAAACCGTAAGGCTGCAGGGTCAGCAGATAGGGCAATTGCCCGATGGCCGGGAACGCTGCGCCACCGACCATCTCGATGGGCGTGCGGCCCGCGAACAGCGACAAATCGAGTTCGACCGCCTGCGAGGCACGCGATACATTGGCCACGCATAGCAGCGTTTCGTCCGGGTGCGTGTCGCCATCGGTGTATTCGCGCAAGTAAGCGAGCACTTTGCGGTTGTTCGGATACAGCAGTTTCAGGGTGCCGCGGCCGAAGGCGCGGTGCTGCCCGCGTACTTCGAGCATGCGGCGCACCCAGTTGAGCAGCGAATGCGGGTCGGTGCTTTGCGCTTCCACGTTGACCGCTTCGTAACCGTACAGCGGGTCCATGATCGGCGGCAGCACGAGGCTGGCCGGATTGGCGCGCGAAAATCCGCCGTTGCGGTCGGGCGACCATTGCATCGGTGTGCGCACGCCATCGCGATCGCCGAGGTGGATGTTGTCGCCCATACCGATCTCGTCCCCGTAATACAGCACCGGCGTGCCCGGCATCGACAGCAGCAGCGTGTTGAGCAGCTCGACGCGGCGCCGGTCGCGTTCCACCAGCGGGGCGAGCCGGCGGCGGATGCCCAGGTTGATGCGGGCACGGCGATCCGAGGCGTAGTAATTCCACAGATAGTCGCGCTCTTTGTCGGTGACCATCTCAAGCGTCAGCTCATCGTGGTTGCGCAGGAAAATCGCCCATTGACAATTGGGCGGGATCTCCGGTGTCTGCCGCAGGATATCGGTGATCGGAAAGCGGTCTTCCTGGGCCAGCGCCATATACATGCGCGGCATCAGCGGGAAATGGAAGGCCATATGGCACTCGTCGCCGGGTGTGGTGCGCGCTTCGGGGTCGCCGCCGAAATACGGCTGCACGTCCTCGGGCCACATATTGGCTTCGGCCAGCAGCAGGCGATCGGGGTAAAGGCGATCGAGCTCGGCGCGTATCGTTTTCAGGATCACGTGGGTTTCCGGCAGATTCTCGTTCGAAGTGCCTTCGCGTTCCACCAGATAAGGCACGGCATCGAGCCGCAGGCCGTCCACGCCGAGGTCGAGCCAGAAGCGCATCACGGCGAGCACCGCTTTCAACACTTGCGGATGGTCGAAATTCAGATCGGGCTGATGCGAATAAAAGCGATGCCAGTAATACGCGTTGGCGACCGGATCCCAAGTCCAGTTCGACTTTTCGGTGTCGCAGAAGATGATGCGCGTGCCCGCATAGGCTTGATCGTTATCGGACCACACATAGTAGTTGCGCGTGGCCGAACCCGCCTTGGCCTCGCGAGCACGCTGGAACCACGGGTGCTGGTCGGAGGTGTGGTTGATGACCAGTTCGGTAATGACACGCAACCGGCGCTTGTGCGCTTCGGCTACGAAGCGGCGCAAGTCGGCCAGCGTGCCATAGTCGGGATGGACATCGCGATATTCCGAAATGTCGTAACCGTCGTCGCGGCGCGGGCTCGGGTAGAACGGCAAGAGCCAGACTGTATTGACGCCGAGCGCGGCAATATAGTCGAGCTTCGCGATCAGCCCGGGAAAGTCGCCTATGCCGTCGCCGTTCGCGTCGAAAAACGATTTCACATGGACTTGATAAATGACGGCGTCTTTGTACCAGAGCGGGTCGTGTAGCTCGTCGACGCTAGGCGGGTTCATGTCCGGTAAGTCTCGAATCATACGGTGACCTCTGCACGAATAGGGCCGATGGGGCTCACTTGCCAGACCGCGAATGGTAATTGCTGCGGATTGAGCGTGATCTGTTGCACCTTGCCGTTCCAAACGAAGCGATACCCCTGCATCAGATCTTCAACCTGCAGCGCCGCGTCGTCGGGCAGACCCCATTCCCACAATGGCAACTCGATGTTTGCCTGCTGTGTATTGAACGGGTCCAGATTGATGGCGATCAGCAATACGCTGTCGCCGAATCGGCCCGGCGTTGTTTCGTCCTGCGGTGCGGTAAAGCGTGCGAAGTACAGCACCTGATCGTTGGAGGCGAAGTAGAACCGCACGCCCAGGTGGTGCCGCAGCGCCGGATAATTGCGTCGCAAGGCGTTGAGCTTGCTGATTTCGGCGACGATATTGCCCGGTTGCTGCCAGTCCCGTGGGCGGATTTCGAATTTTTCCGAATTCACATACTCTTCCTTAACCTGATCTCCGACGACCAGCGGTTCGGATTCGCACATCTCGAACCCGCTATACATGCCCCACAAACCCGAAAGCAGGGCTGCGAGTGCGGCACGGATCAGGAAACCGGGGCGTCCTGAGCGATGCAGGAAATAGGGGTTGATGTCCGGCGTATTGACGAAAAAGTTTGGACGAAAATATTCGCGCAACGGGGTCTGCGTCAGCTCGGTGAGGTAGGTGCTCAGTTCCGTCTTGTCGTTACGCCAGGTGAAATACGTGTACGACTGCGAGAAACCGAGCTTGCCTAACCTGGCCATCGGTTTTGGCCGCGTAAAGGCTTCGGCGAGGAAAATCGCGTCGGGATACACCGCGCGAACATCGGCGATCATCCATTCCCAGAACGGCAGCGGTTTGGTGTGCGGGTTGTCGACGCGGAAAATCCGTACACCGCGCGCGGCCCAGAACACGACCGTGTCGCGCAGCGCTTGCCACAAGCTGCCGTCCGCTTTACCGTCCGCATTGTCGTCCGTCCGGCCGGCGTAGAAATCGACGTTGACGATATCCTGGTACTTCTTCGGCGGATTTTCTGCGTAGCGCACCGTGCCGTCGGGTCGATAAGAAAACCACTCGGGATGCTCGCGCAACCAAGGGTGGTCGGGCGAACATTGGATCGCGAAGTCGAGTGCGATTTCCAGCCCATGTTCCGCTGCGGCGGCGAGCAAGCGCTCGAAGCTTTCGAAGTCGCCTAGCTGGGGATGCAGGGCGTCGTGGCCGCCTTCGTGCGACCCGATTGCGTACGGGCTGCCCGGTTCGTCAGGTGCGGCGTTCAGGCTATTGTTGCGGCCTTTGCGATGGGTTTTACCGATCGGATGGATGGGCGGGAAATACAAAACATCGAAGCCCATCGCGCTGATCGCCGGCAAGCGTTCGATCACGTCGTCGAAGCTGCCGTGCTGGGTGGGGTTGCTTGTTTGCGAGCGAGGAAACAGTTCATACCAGCTACCGAATTGCGCTGTGAGCCGTTCCGCTTCGACCGGGTAGGCACGGTCATGCAGCACGCCGAACGGTCTGCTGCCGCCCGCTTCAAGCGCGTCGCGGGTAGCGGGATCGAGCAGCAAGTCTAGATAGGTATCGCGGGTTTCGCGATTCGGTGGACCGGAGTCGGTGCGGGTCAGCGCCGCGGCCAGGGTGCCGAGCGTCTGCGTGAGTTCGGCGGTGAGGTGGGGGCCGGTGGCAGCGCCTTCGATGAGCTTGAGCGCGAGCAGCCTGCCTTCTTCGGTTTCGAGGATCAAATCCTGTCCGGCGGCGCGCTTTTTCGCGATTTCGTCCAGCCAGGTTGCGAACGGGTCATACCAGGCATGGATGGTGAATTCGTAGCGGCCCAGCTGTTCAAGTGCAAACTCGCCGCGCCAGCGGTCGTTGCCGAGCAAACGCATTGGCGCTTCCTGCCAGGTCTTGGCGCCCACGGGTCGCCAGCGTACCGCTACCTGGAGCACGTCGTGGCCGTCCATCCAGGCGTCGGCTTCCACGGTGACGCATGCACCCACCACGCGCCTGACGGCGAAGCGGCCGGCGTCGCAGGTCGGTTGTACATTTTCGATGGCGATGCGCGGCGCGCGCAGTGCCGATTCCAGCGCTGTCTGCGCGGCCTTGCGCTCACTGGCCTTGGTTCGCTGCACCTGACGAGGCACTGGCGATGCGGGGACGACGCGAAACAGGCGTACCTCGCCCGGCGCGAGCGACACCGTGTCTACTGGGGTATAGCGATGGTGCGCATGTGCGGCTTCGGTTTCGAGGCCCGAGGTGTCGCGTGTCAATTCGCGAGGCGCGGAATTGCCGCGCATCGATTCGTTACCCATCGATGCGCCGTTCGCGGATGCGCCATTCGTCGACGCGCCGTCCCTGGGATCGTCGTCTCTGAGCCCGCCGTCCCGGAGTTTGGGGATCGGCAATTCGATCAATCCAGCGGCGCCCGTACGTGGCGCGAGGCCCGACAAAATCCGCTCCACAGGATAGTGAGCCTCGGCGTCAAGCGACGGGTTGATCGCGACCAACATCGAGTCGTGCGGATACGTTAGCGTGCGTGCGAGCAAAGCCATTGTGCCGTCCACGCCGCCGAGCAACTGTGACGCCGGTTGCGTCGGCATGTCGGCTGCTTTCGCACGCGCACTGGCTGACAATGCGCCACCTGAAGATGCGCTGCCCGCGCTCGGAAAAGCGCTATGCGCGGCGAGCCACGCGTTGGCTGCGATGACATCTTGCGATAAATCGTAACGCTGATCGCCACCGAACTCGAAACCCGCCGGCATCAGCAGCGCATCTGCGCAGGCGGCCGCACAGAACAGCAAGCGTCGAGCGGCTGCTTCGCCGAGCGGGAACTCCTGAGGCGCAAGCGCCGACATCGGATTGATCAGCACCGCGTCGAGCGCGCGCAGGCGTTGCTGCTCTTCTGCGAGCCAGGCGCCGCGAAAATCCCACCAAGGTAGCGAAGAAAAAACGCCATCGAAACCGCATATCGAGAGCGCCTGCAATTGTGCAGGGCTCAAACCGGGCGTCCAGGCAAGAAACAGCAGAGGGCGGCCTGCGCGTTCGCGAGTCGCGTTCAACAGCTCGCGCCATCGCTGCGCCGGCAGGCTGGCCGGCAGGGGGCAACGAAAGCCGTCCACACCGGCGGCCACTAGCGCGCTCAATTGGTCGGCCCACCGTGGGTCTTGCTGGCTGCTGTCGGCGCCGTCGAAAGCGTCAGCCATTGCGATGCCGGGCGGCGGGGCAGGGGCAATATCGAGTAGCAGCGCTAGTCCGTGCTTTTTGCAGAGTTGGCTTAGTTGCGCTAGCGCATCATGACGTGACGGATCATGATGTGAGTCGGCCGCCGCAGCGCTTTCTCGCACCTCGGGGCTGGCAAACAACGTGGCGCTAGCGGCGCCTACCAGGAAGTGACCGAACCCGAGTTCGGCGCTGCGGCTTATCTGTTGTTCCAGATCGCCAAGTGCTGCGCCAAACCCTTCGGCATAGGAGTGGGGAATGGTATCGACACAATAGATTCTCAAAGCGTTTCCTATGAGGCGACACGAAACGAGGTAAGCCGCTAAGAGTGAGCCGCTTGAGGAGGAAAGCCCTGGTTCTCCCCCTCAAGCGACGCCGGATTACGCCAGCTTCAGGTTGCTGAAAACTTCATTGCCGGCCGTAGCCGGGGTGCGACGCGGCTTGCGCGTGCGCTCGCGAGGTGCGGTGACTGCGGCTGTAACCTCGGCCGTGACTTCCCCGGCGACCGCCGCAGCGACGGCACTCGACTCCATAGCGACCGCCGCAGCAACGGCACTCGGGTGCATGGCGGCCGCAACTTGCAAGACGGCCTCCTCAGTCTGCGCGAAGGCCCGGCTCACGGCGCCGGTCGTCAAGCTCGCATACATCTGCACGTACTCCGAACCCGATGCATCCCAACTGAACTCGCCGCGCATGCCGTTACACAACAGCACTTGCCACACTGGCTCTTGCTCATAGACCGCCACGGCGCGGCGTATTGCCCCCGCCATGTCGGACACGGTCTCACCGTCGAACAGGAAACCGGTCGCGCCGCTAACGGGTGTACCGTTCAAGCCCATATCGCGCACCGTATCGATCATTCCACCCACTCGCGAGGCGATCGGCACGGTGCCATACCTCATTGCATAGACCGGCGTGAGACCGAAGGGTTCGAAGCGACTGCCGTGCAACAGCATGTCGCCGCCCGCATGCAACAGATGAGCGAGATCTTCTTCATAGCCGATATGGACCCCGACACGCCCGGGATACTGGGCTGCCAGCGCGCGCATGCCGTGCTCGATCGCGGCTTCGCCGCAGCCCAGCACGGCCACTTGTAGCTGCGCGTTTTCCGATAACAGGACCGCCAATGCCTCAAGTGCGACCTCCGCCATCTTCTGCGAGGTGAGTCGGCTGCCGTGCACGAGCAACGGGGCGCGCGCATCGATCGCAAGACCGAACGCGGTTTGCAGGCTGCGTTTGCACAGGGCTTTGCCCTCGCGGTTCGTCGCACTGTAGGTCTTGGGCAAGCTCGTGTCGCTCGCCGGATTCCATGCCTGCGCGTCGATACCGTTCGGGATTGCGCTCAAGCGGTCACGGCGGGAGACCAGCAATCCGTCTAACCCATGGCCAAATCGCGGCGTGAGAATTTCGCGAGCGTAGGAATGACTGACGGTCGTGACGTAATCGGCAAAGAGAATGCCGGCCTTCAGGTAGCTGACCTGGCCCCAGAACTCGACGCCATCGGCGCCGCGTGCAGTCGCGGGGACTCCGAGTTCGTCAGCCTGTTCCATGGGGAATACGCCTTGGAACGCCAGGTTGTGGATGGTCAGTACCGATGGCACCTTGACTGCACGTTCGCGCATGAGCAGCGGCGTGAGTCCGGCGTGCCAATCATGCGCGTGCACAACGTGCGGCACTTCCAGCGCTGTACCGCCCGCGGCGATATGCGTGGCGGCGTGACTCAAAGCCGCAAAGCGTAGCGCGTTGTCGGCGAAGTCGCGGCCGAATGCGTCGACATAAGGACCGCCGGCGCGATCGAACAAACTGTCATTGTCGACCAGCGCAACCGTCACGTCGGAATCGGGAAAGCGCCCGCAGAGTAAGTGTGACGGTGTTTTGCAGCCGGGCGGCGCGGGAATCTCGCCCATCTGGCGCAGGTTACGTGCGCTCGCCACCGCTTGCGGATAAGCGGGCATCAGCACGGTAACGTCGACACCTCGATTCTGCAGCGCGCTAGCCAGCCCGCTGACAGCATCACCCAATCCGCCGGTCTTGGCGAGCGGAACGGCCTCAGCGGCCACAAATAGGACTCTTGGATTCAATCTCGGCTCCGTTTGGTTACACGCGGGTTTGTCCCTCTACTGATTGCGAGGATCGTGCCAGCTTGGGGGGCCAAAGTGAGAAATGCTCCAAAACCCTGAGTCCATATGGACGTTTCCACGGAAGGGCACAAGAGAACGGAACTGCCGAAAAAGAGGGGGTATGCCCGAGCATGTAAAAACTGCCTACATCGGTAGAACGTGCGAGGTCAAATTTACCGGGTTGACCGCATGCCGTGGTTTTACATCGGCGGGCATGGCTTTTGCACTATTGAGCTTACCCAGGTCGGCGCGTTCGAATACTGACGAGGCGCTGAGCAAGCCGGCGACCCATACGCCGGTCAATTTACAGATAGGAGAGATGTCATGCCTTACATACTAGGTTGGTTCATGGGTGTGCCCCTGATCGTGCTGGTTCTTCTTTTCCTTATTTTTCATTAACCGCTTTCCATACCCACGAGGTCAATGAAATGGCTACGATCCTGACTCAACCGCGCGCTTTGCGCATTTCTTGGGGCGCCGTGTTCGCCGGCGTCGTGTTATCGCTGGTGACGGTGATGATTCTTAATTTGCTCGGTGCGGGAATTGGCGCGTCGGCGCTGGCACCACTCAAATACCAGAATCCGCTGAATGGTTTTGGCTACGCTACCGGCGCTTGGCTTTTGATCGTGTCGGTCATCGCCGTCGTGATCGGCTCGTACCTTGCCGGTCGCTGCGCCCCCGTGCTGGGCTGGCTACACGGCATTCTCGCGTGGGGCGTCATGACCATGCTAGTGGTGTACGTGGCGTTTTCGCTGGCCGGTAGCGCCCTCAACGCCGCAGGTAACGTGGCGGCAGTGAGCGCCAACGTGGCGGGACAAATGGCGGGAGCGGCGGCCAACGGCGCTGCGGCGAACGGTGACGTCAACAACGGTGTCGTCACCAATGGGGCGGTCCAGTCCAACGCCCAGTCGCTTGCGAACGCCGCAAGTCAGCAGCTACAGCAACACGGCATCGATCCGAATGCGCCGCTGCAACCCCAAGCCGACGCGCAACTGCGTGTTGCGGCCGACACGGCAGCTCATAATGTCGCGCGCGCTACGTGGTGGGGATTTGCGTTGCTGGTGTTGGGCGCGATTATCGCGGCGGCAGCGGGTAATCTCGGCTTTCGTCATCAGCCGCTAGTGGAGGAAATGGGCGGCGCAGCGGTCGTTCCGACGGCTCGCGTTATGCCGGGCATGATGCGCAATGAGGTTGATCCCTTGCGTTAAGGCGCGCTTAGGGTTGAGTAGGACGTACCTCGGCAGGACATATCACCTTGTGTTGCCCCGTGTCATTCGCGCAGCCATTGCTGTGGATGACACGGGGCTTTTTTACGTGCGCCGGGGAATACCTGCCGTGTAAAAAATACACGTTCGACTTTGGATTTCCAACACGCCAACACACGGGGTGACGCCGGCGGTAGTCATCAAAGGTTGGCCCCAATGGCCTGTGCACGGGGCCTTGCGAGGGTATCTGACCCCGCGGCAAGACTTATTCTGCAGGTGGCAATCAGGGCAGGAACGCGTCTTGCTTAATAGAACGTAACACCCGTCATCAGGCGGGTATATAAGCAAGAGGAGAGATGTTATGGGCCGTCTCGGTTTTAGACTACGCGATATTGGCAGCTACCTGATGATCGCTATTGCAACGAGCCTGTTCGTCGCCACGCATATGCAACGTAACGCCGCGTCGGCGGCGCAGGACGAGACACGATCCGCGGCCATGTCGCGTGAAGTGGGGGTCACCGGGGGCAGCAGCCATCCCAACGAGCGCCTTTGCATGCGCACCGGCGAGGAACGTGGCGGTGTATTCCAAGGCTCGACCCCGACTGCCGGCCCTTGCATGATGGTTCATTGGGCGCCGACGGTATGGCACGGCCGCAAGCACTCGGTTGGCATCGTGTGATTCCAGGGTCCCCGGCGTGAGGCGCCGTCGGTAATTTCTACACTGCACAGCGGAAATCTCTGGTGACCCTCCTTATTCGCGCGAAGGCGATATTGCGTTGGTTCGTGATGCTGGCCCGAGCCCTGTTCGCGGCTGTCATGGGTTGGTCTGAGGATCACTGTTCTACGATGGCCGCAGCATTGGCGTTTTACGCGGCTTTTTCGCTGGCCCCTATGCTCGTGATTGTGATCGCCATCGCCGGTTTTTTCTTTGGGGCCGAAGCGGTTACCGGGCAGCTCTTCGGCCATATCCAAAGCCTCGTCGGCGCCGACGGCGCAAGCGTGATCCAGGCCACCGTGTCGAACGCCTGGAAAGCGCGTAGCGCGGGCGGCAGTTGGGCCGCGCCACTGTCGGTGCTGGCTATCTTGGTAGGCGCTTCGGCAACCTTCGCCGAGCTCAACGCCTCCTTAAACCGTATTTGGCGGGTTACCGCCCCCGTGAGTGAATCGAGTTGGCTGGCCCTGCTGCGCATCCGCATGATTTCGTTCGGACTGGTCATTGGTTTGGGTTTTCTGCTGTTGGTGCTGCTGATAGCCGACGCAGCATTGGCGTTGGCCGGGCAATACCTGTGGAGTTGGAGTTCGGCTTCACTCGTGCTCAGCCAGGTATTCCAGTCGCTCTTTTCGTTGGTGTTCCTGGCTATCGCCTTCGGTGCCTTGCTCAAGATATTGCCCGACAAGACGATGCGCTGGGGGGACGTCGCGCTCGGCGGTATTGCTGCGTCCGTATTGTTTATCGGTGGCAAGGGACTCTTTGCGTTCTATTTATCGCGCGCCGGCACCGCCAACACCTTCGGTGCGGCCGGTGCGCTGGCAGTGATTTTGATGTGGTTGTTTTATTCGGCCGCGGTATTCTTGTTCGGCGCCGAATTGGCGGCATCCTGGTCACGGCTCAAGACTGAAGCGGTGAAACGGCATGCGGGATCCAACCCCCAACCCACACCTGAACTCAAGGTAGAACTCAAGGCCGAAGCTAAGGCAAGACCCTAAGAGGGATCCCAAGCTTGCTACCGAGCCTTTCTCCAAACCGCTGCGCGATCAGATCTGACGACGCAACTCCGCGCTGGGCAATTTCAGCTGGCCACGATACTTGGTAACAGTGCGACGGGCTACTACCACGCCGTGGCTAGCCAGCATGCGTGTGAGGTCGACATCGGATAGCGGCGTGCCGGCGTCTTCCGCTTCCACCATCCCTTTGAGCAAAGCGCGTACTGCTGCAGCCGAGCAGGTGCCGCCACTTTCGGTGGCCAGCTCGCGCGAGAAAAAGTGCTTGAATTCAAAAATACCGCGTGGTGTCGCCATGTACTTGTTGCCGGTTGCACGCGAGATGGTCGACTCGTGCAAGTCCAGCAACTCCGCGCATTCGCGTAAGCCGAACGGTTTGAGTGCTGCATCGCCATATTCGAAAAAATTGCGCTGATGCGCCACGATCGTCTCGGCTACCCGCTGGATAGTCGAGAAGCGCTGCTCGACATTGCGCATCAACCAGCGCGCTTCCTGCAGCTCTTGCGCCAGCGGCGCGCGGTCCTTGCAATGGGCTTGCTTGAACAAGTCGGCATAAACCTGATTCAGCCGCGCGCGCGGTAACACCGCGGTATTGGTCGTTACCCGCCAGACTCCTTTGATCTTGCGCACGATGACGTCCGGCACCACATAGGTCACGCCACTATGGCCGTAACGCAGACCCGGTTTGGGATCGAGGCTGCGGATCAATTGAAACGCACCACGGATCTCGTCTTCACAACAACCGAGTACCCGTCCGACTTCGGTGTATTCGCGCCGCGCCAACTGATTCAGATAGCGATCGATCAACTGCCCAGCGAGCTTCACGGTATGCGCAGCAACCCCATTGCCGGTATCGACTCCGGATCCGAGCGCCTGCAATTGCAAATGCAGGCATTCGGCCAGGTTGCGCGCCGCGATCCCGGGCGCGTCGAGCTGTTGCACGAGCTTGACGGCCATCGATAGCTCGCAATCGTCCGGTGGCGGATCGATCGGAAATGCTGCGGTCAATTCAGCCAGGTCCTGCCGCAGATAGCCATCGTCTTCGAGCGCTTCGATAACCAATTCGGCGAGCATACGATCGCGCTCGCTCAAGCGATAATGAGTCAGCGCGCGATGCAAATGCTCTCGCAAGCTCAATTGCGCGGCCCGCCATTCGCCGGCATCGACGTAATCGTCGTCGCCATCGCCATTTTTGCGGCGTTCGTGTTTGGGGTAATCGGAGATATAGTCCGAGCCGGTCCCGGTGTCGCCATAGAGATCGCTGTCGTCACTTTGGCCGCTTTCACTATATGCCTCGACATCGGCGCTGTCGATCTCGGTGCTCGGCGTCAGCGATGGGTCCGTCTGCAATGCGGCATCTGCGTTTGAGAACGTGGCTTCTGGTTCGCCGGTCCGGTCAGGTCCAGCGTCGATGTCGGCGTGGGCGGACACGTTCGCGTCAGCGCTGTCTTCAGCGGCTGTGCCGGCTTCGTCTTCTTCCAGGAACGGATTGTTCGCCAGAGCTTGTTGCAGTTCCTGCGCCAGTTCGAGGGCCGATAACTGCAAAAGTTTGACCGATTGCTGCAGACGCGGCGTGAGCGTAAGGTGCTGTGTGGCCCGTAGGTCGAAGCTGGGCTGTCCCAATTTTTTTCTCCGCATGGCGCCCTTGTGAATCAAGGGCTTCATGTGCAGAGGGGTGCAAGTTGTATGCCAGCGCTTAAAGCCTGCTATAACAAGGGGGAATCAAGGAGGGAGGCGGTGAGGCACGAAAAATGCGCAGGCGCGCCCGATAGCGCCATGTAAATTCTGCCCGCGATTGAAGCGATGACGCCCTGGGGCCATCAGGTATTTTGAGTATCCGGTCCTTGATAGGCGAGCAAGCGGTTGTATAGCGTTTTAAGGCTGATGCCGAGCGCTTGTGCGGTTTGCTGCTTGTCGCCTTCGAAGTGTTCGAGCGTGGCCAAAATGATTTCACGCTGCGCATCGGCCAAGGTGGTGCCGATTGCGACATTCACGCAGCCCTCTGCGTGTGCGACCCGTTTGCTTCGATTCGCCAGGTAGGGATTGGGAATCTCGATCACGCGATCGGCGAGGATGAAAGCGCGGTGAACCGTATTCTTCAATTCGCGGATATTGCCAGGCCAATGATAGGTACGCATGGTTTCGAGCGCGCGCGTCGAAAATACCTTTTCGGCTTTTTCGGTGGCGTTGAAATGCTCGAGAAAATAATTCGCCAACAGCTCGATATCTTCCGTGCGTTCGCGCAGGGGTGGCACCTGCAGCGGAAATACCGCCAGCCGGTACAGCAAATCCTCGCGCAGCACGCCTTCCTGGACGGCTTGCAGCGGGTTACGGTTGGTGGCGGCGATGACCCGCACGTCGGCGACGATCAACTCGCTGCCGCCCACACGGTTGAACTTGCCGCTTTCCAGCACGCGCAATAACTTGATCTGCATCTCGGGCGCCATCTCGGTGATTTCGTCGAGAAACAGCGTACCGCCGCAAGCATGTTCGAAATAGCCGATTTGTTGTTGTATAGCGCCCGTGAAACTGCCTTTTTCGTGACCAAACAGTTCTGCCTCGATCAAGCCGGCCGGAATGGCGCCGCAGTTGACCGGAATAAACGCCTGCTTATGCCGCGCGCTTTTATCGTGAATCGCTTTGGCGACCACTTCTTTTCCGGATCCGCTTTCGCCGGAAATCAGCACCGTTGCAAGGGTCTGTGCAACGCGCCCGAGCTGCCCATAGAGCTGTTCCATCGCGGGGCAATGGGTCTTGAGCAGGCCTAGCGACGACGCTGCGGGCTCGATTGACGGTTCTGGCACTTCTACACTGGACATGGCGACGGATAGGTTTCGGACGTGGTTAAGGTACGTGAAATTCGGGTACGTGAAGCTCGGGTACGTGAAAATCGGTTCGCGGAAATCGGCGCTCGGGTCGATTCCGATGATACCTACAAAAAGCGATGTATTAGAAATTGTAGGAATTGCAGGGTCGCAAGAGCCACTTTTTCGACGGACGAGGCTTGTGTACGCGATGTTGGACACCGTGTCTGCAATAAAGTGCGGTGATCACGGCACGGCTGAAGATCTAACGCGCGGGCCTTTATATGAGCGCTGGGTGAACTTATAAGGCACGATTCGTTCCAAATTTGCGGTTGCATAGATATATCACTCAGCTTCACCCACAGGAGAATTGAATGGCGCATATCCTGATAGTCGATGACGATGAGAATACCCGCTCTGCGCTGGTAGAAATCGTGTCGTCGCAAGGATTTACGACATCGGTAGCGGGCGACCTGCGTGAAGCGTGCATTCAGATCGGTTGGCAAATGCCGGACGTGGTGCTGGCCGACCTGAAGCTGCCCGACGGCAGCGGTATGGATTTGTTCAAGGAGCTCGAAAACTCGGGAGAGGTCGAATTCATTGTCATGACGGGGCACGCGAGCGTGGAGAGTGCCGTGGATGCTTTGCGCCTGGGCGCGTCCGATTACCTCGTCAAACCGGTTAATATGCAGCGCCTGAAGGCGATTCTCGATCGCGTGCCGCGTACCGGCGATCTCAAGGCGGAAATCGGTTCCTTGCGTGGCGAATTGCGGCGCTTCGGGCGCTTCGGCAAGATGCTCGGTGGTTCGCCGGCGATGCAACAGCTCTACGACCAGATCGGCAAAGTGGCGCCGACCGAAGCAACCGTGTTACTGATAGGCGAAAGCGGCACCGGCAAGGAGCTCGCCGCGCAGACGCTGCACGACTTGAGCTTGCGGCGCAAGCGGGTGTTTCTGCCGGTGAATTGTGGCGCGATTTCGCCCAATTTGATCGAGAGTGAAATGTTTGGCCATGAGCGCGGCAGTTTCACCGGTGCCGATCGGCAGCATAAGGGTTTTTTCGAACGCGCCCACGGTGGTACCTTGTTTCTCGACGAAATCACCGAAATGCCGATCGAATTGCAAGTCAAGTTGCTGCGTGTACTGGAGACCGGCTTGTTCATGCGGGTGGGCACCAACCGTGAGATCGAAACCGACGTGCGCGTGATTGCGGCGACCAACCGCAATCCCGAAGAGGCGGTCGAGCAAGGGCGCATGCGGGCCGATTTGTATCACCGCCTCAATGTGTTTCCGCTTGAACTTCCGCCGCTGCGCCAGCGTGGCAACGATGTCGAACTGATCGCGCTAAGCCTGCTCGAACAACTCAATAGCGCGCACCAGACCAGCAAGAGCTTTCCCCCCGAAGTGCTGCAAGCGATGCAGGCTCACGACTGGCCCGGCAATGTGCGCGAGCTCAAGAACTATGTGCAGCGCGCCTATATTCTCGGTGGCGAGCGCAGTATCGATGCGTTGGCGGTCAGCTTGCACACCCCGAGCGCCAAGCCATCCGCCGGAGCGACAGTGTCGTTGCCGGTGGGGGTCAGTCTTGCGCAAGCCGATCGGCAACTTATTGTCGCCACATTGCAGCAATGCGGTGGTGTGAAGAAGCACGCGGCTGAAGTCCTCGGCATCAGCCTGAAGACACTCTATAACCGGCTTGAAGAATATAGCGCCCAGGGCCTGTTGCCGCCCGAGGCGGGGGAGGTCGCGCCTGGGCGCGGCGGGTCTGCGGACCCGGCGAATACGCGGCGCGAACTCGCCGATGCAGATTGATTATGAATGCCCTGTGGCGCTGGCAGTTCAGGAGCGCGATTTGCTGCGATTGCCGTATTACCGGCTGGTTTTCTGCAAAATCGCTTCCGCCCGCGCTTTCACTCGTGCATTCACCCGCGCATTCACACAATGTGACTCGGCGCAGCAAGCAAGGACCCGATAATGATTGATCCAAGCGCGACAGTTACGGAAGGCGGAGGCCGCCGCTCAAGCTATTTAATGGCCTGTTCGTTGGCGCTGCACGCGCCGCCCGAGCAAGAGCCTGAGCCTCCACCACCTGAGTATGAGCCGGAGCCTGCGCCAGACCCGATCGGCGACCCTCCGATGCCGCAACCGCATCAGCCGGAGCCGGTTGAGTTGCCTCCCGCGTCGCCGCCCGAACAGCAGCCCCAAATGCATGCGATAGTGCAACGCGCCAAGTGGTTTACTGCACGACCGATCTTATCGGCTGCGTGAGCTTTTTTGACTGAAGGCCAAGTTTTATTCTGGAGAGTGCTCGATGACGGCCCCCGTAGTTGGCCCGGTAAATAGCGCGGTTGTTACGGCCGAGTTGCGCAGTGCCGCCGCCCGCCATCATCCTCATCTAGTGTGGATCGCCACGCCGGACGGTTGTTGGGTAGACCTTAACGAACATTGGACTGTGCTCACCGGCCGAAGCATTGCGCAGTCGCTCGGCATCGGTTGGCTGGAGTGTTTGGCGGGCAACGGGCGCGCGCAGGCCGAGCAGCAATGGCGTGCCGCACTCGCTAAGCGTGCCGCCGCGAAATTCGATGTTTCCATAGTGCGGGCCGATGGCCAGGAGCAACAGATGGTGTTCACGAGCGACCCGGTTGTCTCGACACAAGGCGAGCTAAGCGGTTATGTCGGCTGTCTCGAAGCCAAATCCGAACTCGAGGCGGCGTTACGCGATTCACAGGCGGCATGCCAGCGCGCCGAGGCGGCCTTGCAGGTGCGCGATCAATTCTTGGCGGTGATCTCACACGAACTGCGCTCGCCGCTGAGCGGCATCCAAAGTTGGGCTTACGTGTTGGAGCGCACGCTTGATGCGAACGCGGCGCCGACCATGCAGCGCGCGTTGACGGGCATCAAGACAGGGGTGCAACAGCAAGTTAAATTGATCGATAATTTGATGGATGCAGCGCAAGTGATGTCGGGCCGAGTGACCCTGCAGTCCGAGCCTCTGGACCCGCAGTCGCTGTTTGACGAAGTACTCGCACGGCTGCAATCGCAGCTCGATGAAAAACGCATCGACATGCGTCGCGAGATCGAGCCCGCCGGCAAGATCTGGGGCGATCGGGTTCGAACCCTGCAAGTGATCGAGAATTTGTTAGCCAACGCGATCCGGTTCTCAGAGCCGGGTGGCACGATCATCGCAACGGTGCGACTGTCGGGCGAAGAAATTCGTATCGGTGTGACTGATTTCGGCAAGGGCATCGCGCCGCATCGTTTGCCGTTGCTGCAGGATCCCGACCAGCAAAGCGTCGCGCCGACGTCTGCTGACGCGAGCGCGCGCGGCATGTCGAAGCCAACGCGGCCGTGGCAACCGGCCGGTATCGGGCTCAAGCTGGCCTTGACCCGGCGCTTGCTTGAATTGCTCGGGGGGCGCATGACGCTCACGAGCGAGGGCGAAGGCAAGGGTGCTGAATTTGCGTTGTACTTTCCGGTGTTGCGCACGCAATAGGCGCGCATGCGCCGCAGTCGTGTCGGCCGAAGGGGGCGGTTCATGTTCGCATGGACCGCCCTTTGTCATTGCGGGGGGCTCAGGCGGGCTAGCGTGGGTTCCCGGGTAGAGGCGCCTCTGGGGTGGGCTCCGGATTGGTCCCGGCTAGGCTACGGGTAGGCCCGGTAATTGCTGCTTTATCAGGACTCTTCACTCGTCAGGAGTCTTTCCATGAGCGTGCATGTTTATCGAAAAGTAGAAATAACCGGCTCGTCGCCCGACTCTTCGGACGACGCCGTGCGCCGCGCACTGGAAGCGGCCAGCGGCGACATCGGCCCCATCGAATGGTTTGAAGTGACAGAGACACGTGGCCACGTCAATGAAGGAAAAATCTCTCATTGGCAGGTCACGATCAAAGCGGGGTCTCGCTTCGTTTGATGTCTCGCAAGTCCACGCGTTTGCGTTTGGTGCGTCGCCTTGGTTATCGCTACACGCGTATTACGCGACGCCCGTCCATTGCCTCATTCATCACCTTAGCTGGAGAATTTCATGACTCAAGCCAAACACCCGAAATCATCGGCGTCCGAAGCGTCTGCGAAAGCACACGGCCCGGCAGGTTCGAAGGCCGAGCCGAGCAAGACCTATCAGCAAACGCTGGACGACGCGCTCGAGGATACGTTTCCGGCCAGCGATCCGATTGCACCGGGCGCGGCAGCGCATCCGCTGGAACGCGCACATCACACTGACGAGGATGCCGACTGGCATCTCAAGCCGGGTAGCAAGCTGCCCAAGCCCAAGAAAACATGAGAGAGAAGGCGTGAAGTAGATCGCGCGAAGCAGGGGGCGTGGAGTAGATCGCGTGAAGTAGAGCACGTGGAGTAGAGCGCGTGAAAGAGGCGGTGCCGCAGGCGGCAGATTTACATCGAACGTGCAAATTTTACCGGGTCGCGTCGCGTGGCCCGCGTCGTGCGGCGGCGCGGTGCTCTAACGTTGCCTACCGCCCCACATGGACGCCGCAGCGGCTATTCGTACAGACAAGGCACGGTAATTGCGTAGCTAGAAGGGTGGCGCAGAAATTCTGCCGCATTCTTATCAACTCTGGAGGCAATCAATGCAAAAGCTCACCATTAAAGCTCTAATCGCTACCACCGCATCGATGCTCGCTTTGAGCGCCGTTGCCCAAAACACCCATACCGACAGCACATCGTCGGAAATCGGCGCTTCGAGCGCGACCACCACCACGACCACGACGTCGAGCGCGAACAAACGTTCGCCCACGCGTTACATGGACGACAAGACGATCAGCACCAAGGTCAACGCCAAATACCTGGTCGACGAAGATTTGAAGTCGCGTCACCTCAAAGTGCGTACCTACAAGGGCGTCGTGCATCTGACCGGCTACGCAGCGTCGCAGGACCAGGCTGATCATGCGGTTGCCATCGCCAAGGATATCGACGGCGTGAAGGCCGTCAAATCCTCGATCCAGGTCAAAGCCGACAACTGATCCTACCCATTCCTCTCCCCGTCGTAAGATCGTTAGGATGCCGGGTTATTTGGGTGGTTTGTTATCACCCGATTTCGCGCTCTGCGCACTCGGCTCCTGACTGCTATCTGTCGTGAGCTTGTGTACGCTCGACAGATAGGGTGGCGTGGGGGGGCTAGTGGTTGGGTTCCCGGTTGAGTTACGAGCCGCTGCGATTTCACCCGCAGCGGTTGTCTCGTCTACAGACGCCTGCGCTGATACCTGCGCAGGCGTTTCTTCAATGAACCTGCGCTGAGTATCTGCCACGCGTATGCCCAATTCGCGGAAGCGCTTGAGCATACGGCGGTTGAATTCGCGCTGCACGCCCCAGCGTCCCGAATCGCGAGCGCGTATCTGCCCGGACAGCGAGATCATTGCGCCGTCGACCACGTCTACACCCCAGTATTCGAAGTCGTTCAGGATCGCATCGGCGAACGCTGGATCTTGGCGCATCTCCGAACCGATTTCCTTGAGCACCGTGACCACGCGATCCAGATCCTCGTCGTACGCGACACTGACCTTGACCGCGGCATTGCCGACACCGCGATTCGTATTGTTCACGGTTGTCACCGAACTGAACGGCACCGTATAGAGCGAGCCGTCGCCGCCGCGCAAGCGTACCGTGCGTATCGACAAGTACTCGACGGTGCCTGACACGCCGGCCACCGTCACCCAGTCACCCACCTGCATCGCGTTTTCCATCAGCAGGAAAATGCCGGTGATGAAATCCTGCACCAGCTTTTGCGAACCGAATCCGAGCGCGACGCCGATAATGCTGGCGCTGGCCAGCAGCGGTGCGGTATTGACACCGAGCTGGTTGAGCGCAGTCATGCCGATGATCATGGCGATAACGATAAACAAAATCGAGCGCAGCATAGGCAGTAGCGTGCGCAGGCGCGCGGCGCGTAGACGGTCTTCCGAATCGCTCCATCGCTCGAGCCGTCGTTCGATGACGGCGTTGGTGCTTTCCCAGATGAACAGGGCGACCACGCACGAGACGCCGACCGTGATGCACGCGGATAACAAGTTCTTACCGATCGAGCCGGATAGAATCCATGCCCACGCGTCGATGCCCAGCACTTCGAGAATCGTCACGGTAGCCACTAGCAAGATCAGCGTCGAGACCGCGCGGCGCAGCAGCGGGTAATAGCGCAGCGCCCGCCGGCTCGCCGGCGGCAGGCTTTCGGGTTCGTCCGTATGGAACACGCGCGCCAGGGCGCCCAGCATGACGATGGCGAGAACGCGCGCCACGGCCAGCACCGCGATCGATTGTCCGAACAGGTCGAACACCCGAGACAGGCCGTTCTTGACATCGAGCGCCCAGACAAACCACAGCGCCACGATCAGCGAAATAGCGGCAATCGCCCAGATGTCGCTCAGCCAGGTGCCGAGCATGGCCAACGACGGACGGTGCGCCGTGACGCTGCGGATCCTTCTGGCGACCGGGCGCCGATAGCGCAGCACCATGGCCACAAGCAGCACGTGGCCGACCAGGACGGCGAAGCGCGAGAGCGCATCGTGCAGGTCGTCGCTGAAGCCGACAGTGGTCGCGACGTCGGCCAACGCGTTGCCCAGCACCGCCACACCGACGATCCAGCGCATCCATATCTGTAGACGATACGCGACGGTATCGGACAGGTTGAGCAGCCGCAGGGCCGGGGCGCGCGGCGCGATAAACAGCCGCACAATGATCATTACGGTGCGCACCACCAGGTAGGCATTGACCAAGGTGTCGAGCACGTCCTGGGTGGCGCTCGTGCTATCGACCCATAGCGAGGCCAACGAGGTGGCGATCAGGAAAAAAGCGATCGGCGGCAGTAGCGTCAGGACGAAGTGCACGAGCACATAGGGCAATTGTTGCAGCAAACGCCAGTGGGTTGCGGCCGAGACGGCGCCGCGCACTTGTTTGGCGCTGGTCTGAGCCGTCGACGATGCGCTTGCGGCCTGCTGCGCTGCTTTCGCTGCCTGTGCTGCCTGTGCTGCTTGTGCTGCTTGTGCAGTTTGAGGTGTCGAGGCGGTGGGCTGCGTAGCGTACGTGTCGGACGCATCGATGTCGGCGGCGTCTTCTTCCGATAGGTCGTCGGGTACGGCGTCGATGCCGGCCTCCGATCGGGCGGCCGCATCGCGGGCCGCATCCGCGGCATTCTCGGCCGGAATGCGCGCAACCTTTCTAGCATTGTTTTGCCGCACCGCGGCTTCGGCCCGTAGCGCACGTTGCGCGAGCAATTCGCGAGGATGCAGCAACGCCCATGCGATCAACCATTCGCCGGCGAGTGCGACCGCCAAGATGCCGGCCGTCATCCAAGCCAGCTTGAAGAGTTCCGCGCGCCGTTCTTCGGTGCGGGTGATCTCCTGTACGTCGGTGCCGAACGAGGAAAACCCGTGCCACAGTTCAGCGGCATTGCGCAATTGCACGATCGCGGCACGGCCCCAGCGGCTGGACTGATGTACCAGTTGCGCGATCAGCCCGTTGGACACCAGCGCATGAGTTGGGGCCGCGGCGCTCGCCGCGCTGGCGGGTGCGGCCGTGGCCGCAGCGCTGGAGTGGGTGGCCGCGAGGACGGCGGCCAGCGGCGTGGTTTGGGCGACCACATGGATCGCTGCCGCAGGCGCATGCGCGGTGGCCACCGGGTCGGCCGAGCTGGTCTGGCACCAAAGGATCAATAGCAGCGGCAGCAAAGCCCATCTGCAAATCTGGGGAAATCGGTAAGTTTTACGCATGAAGTTCGGTAAATGTTAAATGAAGCCACCTGAGCAACCCGCCTGAGCAAGCCGCGTGCGGTTACGCATCTGACACCTCACGCCGAGAAGGTTCCCGCCCGGACGATTTTACCGCCCACGACGCGGATAAGGACTTCAAAGGGATAGATAAGCCGCGGGAGCAAAAAGGGCACGCTTATTGCTCAGTACTGGTGGGGCGCATGAATTCAATCGGTGCGCTTGAATACGAACCAGCCAACAGCCCGGCGCGGCGTCGCGTGCTTGATGCGATGACGCCAGTGCGCCGTACAGGCGAACGCCAGACTAACCCGGATGCAGCGCAACTGGGTCACTACCTGGGTCAATACTTTACGAGGAGCACGACTATGTTGGGAACCATCCTACTAATTATTCTGATCTTGATGCTTGTCGGTGCATTCCCGAGCTGGGGGCACAGCCGCTCATGGGGGTACTACCCCAGCGGCGGTATCGGCATCGTCCTGCTCATCGTCATTATCCTGCTGGTGAGCGGTCGCATCTGAACGCGGACTAGCTTCGAGCCGCTCGAGCCCAGCTTCGAGGAGAAGGGCGGCGCGCGGCGCGCAACGGCACATGGAAGCCGCGCTATGGGTGAATGCCACTGTTCACCCGCAGCGCGGTTTTTTCATGAATAAAGCGGGAGGTCGGCGGGGCCGGGTTACTGGATCTCGCTTAGGCGTTTGCCGCGTGTTTCCGGCAGCGTCAGTGCGGCAACAATCAGAATGCCGTAGGCGCACGCTGCAAACAGGCCGATAGCGTAACCGAGCGACATGCTTTGCGAGACGTAGCCGATCAGGAACGGGAACGTGGCGCCGATGGCCCGGCCGAAGTTGTAGCAAAAGCCCTGGCCGGAACCGCGAATCCGGGTGGGGAACAGTTCGGTCAGAAACGCCCCCAGGCCGGCGAAAATCCCGGAAGCAAAAAAACCGAGCGGGAACCCGAGGATCAGCATCATCGTATTGGTCATCGGCATGCGGGTGTACACCAGCGCGATCGCCATCGAGGCCGCGGCGAACACAATGAAGTTCAGGCGGCGGCCGATCCGGTCGCTAAGAAACGCACCGCATAGATATCCGGCATAAGAACCCGCGATAATCACCGCCAGGTAACCGCCGGTTCCGATGACCGACAGATGCTGTTCGGTTTTCAGATAGGTTGGCAGCCAGGTGGTGATGGCGTAGTAACCACCTTGGGCGCCGGTGGCCAGGACAGCCGCGCGCAAGGTAATGGAAAGCATGCCCGGTGCGAAAATTTCCATGAACGAGGCCCGCTCGGATCCTCCCGCGGCCCGCTGCTTTTGCTTGAGGTGAACGTCGGGCTCCTTGACCAGGCGCCGGATCACGATCACAAACGGCGCCGGCAGGATGCCCAGCGCGAACAGGATGCGCCATGCGTAGTCGGGTGGCACGAACGAGTACACCAGCGTGAAAAGCACGGCCGATACGCCCCATCCGATCGCCCAGCCCGCTTGCACCATGCCGACTGCCTTGCCGCGATCGCGCGCGCGGATGACTTCACCGATCAGCACGGCACCCGCGGTCCATTCGCCGCCGAAGCCCAAACCCATCAGGCCGCGTGCCACCAGCAACTGACTGAAGTTCTGCGCCACCGCGCAGGCCAGGGTGAAGACGGCGAACCACAGGATGGTGATCTGCAAAGTTTTGACTCGCCCGACTCGATCCGAGAGCACGCCGGCAAGCCAGCCACCCACGGCCGAGGCGAGCAGCGTGACGGTGCCGATCAGGCCGGCCTGACCTTTGCCGATACCCCAGGTGGCGATCAATGTCGGGATCACGAAACTCAGGAACTGCGTGTCCATCGCATCCAACGCGTAACCGATCTTGCAGCTCCAGAACGCGCGCTTTTCGTTGGTCGAGATCTCCTTGTACCAGGAGAACATGCCGCCGCCATGCAGGGCATCAGACGGATCGAACAGTTCCGTCGAGGCATCCGCTTCGTGTTTCATAAGTTCTCCATAAGGTAGAGTGTGTACCGAGCGCAGTGACATTCAATGGCGTTCAGTACGCGGCCAGCGATGAGTTCAGGATGTCGGTCATCAACATGTGACCGGGCTTGTGGGTGATGGCCAATGGCAACCGGGCGCGACGAATCGCGGTCTGGGGCGTGACGCCGCAGGCCCAGAAAACGGGGATTTCGTGCTCGCCTATGCGGACCGCGTCGCCGAAATCGGGGCGGCCCAGATCCTGTATGCCGAGTGCCTGCGGCGCGCCCAGATGGAGCGGCGCGCCATGCACGGCCGGGTAGCGGCTGGTGATTTGAACGGCGCGAATCGCGTCGCCGCCACTCATCGGACGCATCGAGACGACCAATTCGCCTGCGAAGGGCCCGGCTGGTTGATTAGCGATATCGGTCCGGTACATCGGTACGTTCACGCCCTGATCGATATGGCGTAACGGAATGTTCTCCTGGGCCAGCATGTGCTCGAACGAGAACGAGCAGCCGATCGCGAACACGACCAGATCGTCGCGCCACAGCCCGTGCAGCGCGGTGGTTTCTTCGGTCAGTTCGCCGTCGCGGTAGACATAGTAGCCAGGCACGTCGGAGCGAATGTCCAGATCGGCTCCCAACGCCGGAATCTCCCACTGACCCGGATCGCCCACCGCCAGCAGCGGACAGGCACGTGGGTTGAGCATGCAGAACTTGAGAAAGTCGTCAGCGTGGCATTGCGGCAAAATCACGAGGTTGGCTTGGGCGTAGTCGCCGCAGTGTCCGGCAGTGGGGCCGGTAAAACGTCGGGAACGGACTTGACGGCGAAAATTTTGCGGCATGCTGTCTCTCTCTTTTCACAAATGAACGGTATTGCGAAGTAGATTAGGATCGACAATAAGGACGCGCCAGCTACTAATTATTGCCATCGACGTTAAGCATTCGTTGACAGTTTTCTCAGGGTTTCCACTCGTGAGGCGTTGCACACGCTTTTTTTTTGACTTGAATAATTTGGGTGCAAGTCCGATAACGTGGGGGTGAATAGATCCATGACCCATCGACACATGACCCGACTCGGATAGCCATGCGCGACTTATGAATACTCGCTTCCTCGAAACCTTTGTCACGCTCGCGCAACTACGTAATTTCCGTGCGACGGCGCGCGCCTTGCACGCCACGCCGGCCGCCATTTCGCAGCGCATCAAGGCGCTGGAAGATGAACTGAAAACAGAATTGATCGACCGCAGCGCCGGCAGTTTTTTGCTGACCCCCAAGGGCGACTTGCTGTTGCCCTACGCACGCAGCGTGACTGAGGCGGCCCGCGCGCTGCAGGAAGCGGCGCGCCAGGAGACGGTGGTATGTGGCCGCCTGCGCTTGGGCGTGATCGAGACGGTCGTCCATAGCTGGCTGGCCGAATACATCCAGCGCTTGAATACCGATTACCCGGAGCTGGAGGTCGACCTGACCGTCGACGTCAGCAGCGTCCTGCAAAAACGCCTGCTCGCACAGGAGCTCGACCTGATCATCCGCGTCGAGGGCATTGCCGACCCGACCATCGTATCGAGCGCGCTGGCAAATTATCAGGTGCGCTGGATTGTGCGGCGTGGCTTGCTGTCGCCGCGCAAAAGCGGTTTAGCCAGCCGTGTGCTGCAGCGGCCTATTCTGACTTTCGGCCGCGGCACGGCGCCGCAGGTCGCGTTGGATCATATCGTCGCGAGCCTTGCCAGCCAGATCGGCCTGCCGCTCGCACAGACTCGCATCACGTGTTCGCCGTCGGTGGCCGCCATCATCCAACTTGTCAAAGATGGGTATGGCGTAGCTGCGATTCCTAGTTTGTTCGTGGCGCCCTACCTACAAAGCGGGGAGTTTATCGAACTGCCCTTGCAGCCACTGCCACCTTCGATCGTTGTGTCGATGTGCCATCCCACCGACCCCAAGGCGATGGTGCGCGCGGCCGCCATAGCAGCGCGGCGCGCATGCAGCGATTATTGTGCGCCCTTGAATTCGTTGGTGGAAGCGCTGTGAAGCCGGGAGAAGCGCTCTGATGAGCTTTGAAACCGGCTAGGCTGCACAGGCCTTGCGCATCGCGTAGACTGCATCGGATTCTGATTCATACCGCAACGCGTTCCTGATCATGTACAAAAAAGATACCGCAATTGAAATCCAATTTGCGCCGCAACGTCTCAACGATGCCGGCGGCGATCCTTACTGGATCGATCTCTCGACGGGCGAGGCGCTACGCTTGCTGCGACAACTGCAAGCCCATTTCGCGAAGGCTGGCGTGGTACGTCAATCGACGGGCGTATTTTCACTGGACGCACCCTGTGACGATGCGATGGATGTCGATGGCGCCGAGAAGAACGCCGACGTATCGACGCCGGCCGTTGTCGTGCAGGCAAAGGACGATGGTTTCAAGCAGTGGGTGTGCGTAATCTGCGGTTTTCTTTATGACGAGGCCGCGGGTTCACCCAGAGAGGGCATTGCCGCGGGTACCCGTTGGGAAGAGGTTCCCGACAATTGGCGTTGTCCGCTTTGCGATGTCGGCAAGGAGGATTTCGCGATGGTCGAGTTTTGAGTGCCTCGCATTTAGCGCTCTCATTTAGCCCGCGCATTTAGCCCTTTCACGTAGCTCCCGGCGAATGATCTTGCCGGTCGCCGTGGTCGGAAGGCTGTCGACGAATTCGATGGCACGCGGGTACTCATGCGCAGCCACGCGCGTGCTGACAAAGCGTTGCAACTCGCTGACCAGTTCGCTCGACGGCACCGCCTGCGGTTTGAGCACGATAAACGCTTTGACGATTTCAGTGCGTTGCGCGTCGGGCACGCCGACCACTGCCACCATCGCGACGGCCGGGTGCTTGAGCAGACAATCTTCGATAGGCCCTGGGCCGATGCGATAGCCGGCGCTGGTAATGACATCGTCGTTGCGGCCGACAAAACGGATCGCGCCTTCGGCGTCTTGCGTACCGAGGTCGCCCGTGAGCAGAAACGGACCGGCGAATTTCTCGCGCGTCGCGGCCTCATTTTCCCAATAGCCTAGAAACATCACGGGATCTGGCGCTTCGATCGCGATATTGCCGATGCAGTCCGGGCCGAGTAATTGGCCGTTGTCGTCGACGATCGCCACGCGATGCCCCGGCGCTGCACGCCCGATACTGCCCGGCTGCGTGGGAAATAGCGCGCCGCACGACGACACCACCATATTGCATTCGGTCTGGCCGTAGAACTCGTTGATGGTGACGCCGAGCATGTCACGGCCCCACTGCAGCAACTCTTGTCCCAATGACTCGCCCCCACTGGCAATCGTGCGCACATTCAAGCCCGGCGGACGCGTGTCGCCGCTGGCTGCGCGCAACATCTTGAGTGCGGTCGGGGGCAGGAACATGTTGCGCACCTGATGGCGCGCGATCAGCTCGAAGACGGCGGCTGCGTTGAATTTTTCGAAGCGGCGCGCCAGCACCGGGATGCCGTGATGCAGCGACGGCAGCAGCACGTCGAGCAATCCGCCGATCCAGGCCCAATCGGCGGGTGTCCAGATCAGATCGCCGCTTTGCGGGAAAAAATCGTGTGAGAGTTCAACGCCAGGCAGGTGCCCAAGCAACACGCGGTGCGCATGCAGGGCGCCCTTCGGTTTGCCTGTGGTGCCCGAGGTGTAGATGATCACGGCAGGGTCGTCCGCCCGTGTGCGTACGGGTTCATAGTCTTTGGAGTGTCCGGCTAACGCGGGCCAGAATGGCAGCACGTCGGCCCATGTTTCGGCCCAGGTCTTCAAACTCGTGCTTGAACTTGCGGCCGAACTGGCAGATGAACTCGATGCGTCGGCATCGACGCCGACCGGTGGCGTATCGACACAGTAGACCGTGGTCAGATCAGGCAGGCTGGCGCGAATCTCGGCGAGTTTGGCAATGCCGGCTGCGTCCGTGATCAACACGCGCGTGCGGCTGTTTTGCAAACGGAACTGCAGCGCTTCGACGCCGAACAGCGTGAATAGCGGCACGGCAATCGCTCCCGCCTTGTAAGCGGCGATATGGCAAATTGCCGTTTCGGGCGACTGCGGCAAAAAAATGCCGACGCGCTCGCCGGCTTGCAGGCCGGCCGCGGTCCAGCATTGTGCCGCCTGGTTCGAATAAGCCTTCAGGTCGTCGAAACTATAGCGCGTGGATACACCGTCCGCCGTTTCGTAAATCAGCGCCAACCGGCCGCTGCCATCGGCCCATTTGTCGCATACGTCATGGCCGATGTTGAAGTACTCGGGGATGTCCCACACGAACCCATCCACGGTAGCGCGATAGCTCCCTAGATTGCTGGTCACTGCTGTCTCCTGATCGTTCTTTTAAGGGTTCAGCCAGAAAAGGTAACACGCCGCGGGCTTGGATTGCTATCCAAACGAGCTTGACGTTACGGCACCTGCGAGCGACATATCTGCGGCATTGAAGCTTGCGCCGGGGCCAGCACCAGCAATAGCGCCGGCGATAGCACCAGCGCCGGCACCCGCGATGGCACCGGCAAGAGCCGCGGCACGTACGCGTGCTTGCGCATCAGCACCCAGGCGCGAGCGCGCGTCGTTGCCAACGCCGTAGACGTCGAGGGCGAACCAGGTGATCAGCGGTATTTGCCGCGGCGAACTGATATGCACCGGCTCGTCGCCATCGGGATAGCCGGAGTCGGCCAGCCGCAAAAACAGGTCAAGCAGCTTGGCGTCGTGGCGGGCGGCCAGGCCGAGATCGGCGAGCGCCTCATTTTCGATTTCATGCAGCAGCCGCCACGTGAGCGGCAGGCCGCGCGTTTTGTAGCGTCCCGCGATCGCGTGCACGACGCGCCGAATATCGAGTGCTGCCCGTTCAAAAGCCAATTCAAGGTAGACCGTGTCGTCCATGATGCACATCCTCTTGCGTGGTACAGAGTACTGTATATCCATACAGTGCATCGTGCAAGTGATGTTACGTCGGCTGCGTGGCAGGTTCGGCAGGTTCGGCGCGACTAGGGGGTCACAACGCCTCGGGATGCCGATGCTCGTAGAGCTTGAGCACTTCGATGTCGATCAGCTTCAGTACCTTGAGATTGGTGCTCTCCAGCACGACCGGCGGCGCCACGTCGTGCTCCAGGGCTTCCTGCCAGCGGGTGGCGCACAGGCACCACTGATCGCCGGCCTGCAAGCCCGGGAAATGCCACTCGGGACGCGGCGAGAGCAGGTCGTTGCCGCGCGCCAGACTGAACTTCAGAAAGGCGTCGGTCATGACCGCGCACACCACGTGGGTGCCGGGATCGTCTTCCCCGGTTTTGCAGCAGCCGTCGCGAATGAAGCCGGTCAGCGGGTCGAATGAACACGGAACCAACGGTTCGCCATAAACGTTTTTTGAAATTTCAGCGGGACGGGACTTCATCGTGCTTGCGCTGCTCCGAAAGTTGCGGTGGGTTTTGGCGATCGTTGCGACGCGGGGAGTCATCATACTTCGCGCCAAAAACCCGCGCCATCCCAATTGCTCCGTACGTGTAGTCCCGACGGAATATGACATCATGCAGATCTTTTATTGCACCGCCTAGCGGCCCAGAGGGGAGCGACGTTTTGGAGCGACAATTTTATCGAGGCCGCGACTTGGCCCAAGTACAAACCATCGCCGAACTCAGGGCGCTGGCACAACGCAAGTTGCCGGCGTTCACCTGGGAATACCTGGAGTCGGGAGTCGAAGATGAACACACGCTGCAACGCAATCGCGATGTGTTTCGCGACTACGCGTTTGTGCCCAACACGCTGGTCGATACCGGCGCGCGGCAGATGCGGATTTCTTTATTCGGCCAGTCGCTGCCTACACCGCTGATCGTCGCGCCAACGGGATTCAATGGCCTGATCGTGCCAGGCGCCGATCTGGCGCTCGCACGCGCGGCCGCGACGCAGAGCATGCCATTCACCCTGAGCAGCTTCTCGAACCAGACACTCGAAAGCGTTGCGCAGGGCGTCGACGGCGCGCTCTGGATGCAACTGTATGTGCTCGACAATCCCGCCATTACCGATGAGCTCGTCAGTCGCGCGCAGACAGCCGGCTATCGGGCGCTGGTGGTGACCACCGACGCCAACGTGGCCAGCGCGCGCGAATGGCAAAGGCGCTGTTATCGCGCGCCCGGTCGGCTCGCGCCGCGCCATGCGTTGGATGCGGCGCTGCATGTGCGGTGGTTATGGCGTTTCATGCGGCACCGTATGCCGCGCTTCGAAAATCTCAGCAACTTTTTCCCCGCCGAACAGCTCAGCGCGACGCGCGGTGCACCCGCCATCACCGGCCAACTCAAGCCGAAAGTGACGTGGTCCGATATCGAGCGCTTGCGACGGCGGTGGCATGGCCCGTTGTTGGTCAAGGGCGTACTTTCGGTGGCGGATGCGCGACGCGCGCAGGCCGCGGGTGCCGATGCGATCGTGTTGAGCAATCACGGTGGCCGCCAGCTCGATGATGCGATTGCGCCGCTCGAAGTGCTGGCGCAGGTCAAAGAGGCGCTACCCGATTGGCCGGTGCTGATCGACAGTGGTTTTCGGCGCGGCAACGATGTGCTCAAGGCGTTGGCGTTGGGCGCCACGGCCGTGATGGTCGGGCGTGCGCCGCTGTATGGGCTGGCGGCAGCGGGTGAGCGGGGGGCGGTACACGCGCTGCGCATCCTGAGTACGGAGATCGATCGGTCGCTAGGGCTGCTGGGTTGCAACTCGCTGGCCGAAGCAGCGGCTTGCTTGGTGTCGCGGCCGACGCGGTAAAATAGCCGGCTCGAACGATGTGCCAGCCAGGAGAATTTTTTGCACGAACCTAGTCCTTTGTATGCGCAGTTGCTCGGCGAAACCGCGCGGATTGCCTGGAGCGAGCTGGAGCCGTTTTTTGCGCGCGGCAAGCTGCTGCGGGTGGTCGGTGAGCTTGATTTGGTGTCGGTGGCCGAGGCGGTGGCGAACGACGAATCGCAGCAGGTGGCGAGTTGGATCGCCGGTGGCTTGGTCGAACTGCTGCGCGTGGAAACGGCGGCCGATTATGTGGCGCGCGACCCGGAGCTGTGGGCCGTGGTGGTGGCGCCTTGGGTGTTGGTGCAGGAGCGTCACACGGCGCCCGGCACAGCGGGTGGCTGAAATAGGAAGCCGAGGTCTTGCCTACTGTACGAGCACGACTTCCGTATTGCCTGAACCGGTACCACCCGAGACGGTGCACGTAGCCGCAAAGTAGGCGTCGTTGTAGTCTTTGTCATCCGAGGTGCCCCCCCCATCGTTCCACCAGAAGACCGCAGCGGGGGCATTGCCGCCGTTGGCCAAAGCTGATAACTGGGAGCAGGTCGGCGCGGCGTACGCAGCACCGGCCTGGGTCGGATTGAAACAATTGCCCGACGACGCGGTGGGTGCGCTGCTGGTGCCCGATAGGTTATTGACGAACGTTTGCGACACGCCAGTTTGCATGTAAAGCGAGCAATTCCCCGAGGTCGAAGCGGGCGTAGAACCGCTCGCGATTTGCTGTTTGTACTTTGTTATGCACGTATAGGTCGTCGTTGTAATTGCTCCACCTCCAGTTCCGCTTGTCGACGAAGAACTCTGCGTACAGTTTAATCCTGGCGTGAATGTGGATAGGCTGAGCTGACTTCCGGTGTTCGTAGTCGTTGTTACCCCAGGAGGGATCGCGGGATCGGTCGGCCGCGTGACCGAAACTTGTGTGATTTTGCTGTTAATCGTTGTAGTAACGGCCGTATAAGTCACCGAGTTGTTGGTCTCGCTCGGCGACATGCCGTTTCCAAGCAGCGACGAATAGAAGAGGTTGTAGGCTTGATACTGTGATCCGTATTGGTTGGCACCATAGTTGCAGGTACCACCGCCCGTTTCATTTTGCAGTCTGATGCCCAATGGCTGATTTGCGCCGATGGGCGGCAGTGATGAAGTGGCCGTTGGACCGACTGTGACGAAAGAGGTTTGCGGCAACGCACTGAGTGCACTGATGGAATAATCATATGCAGTGCCGCCCGTGTTTTTCGGTACGAGGTAAATGGAGAGGATGTTTTTGTCGCATGCCTGATTATTGACGTGACCTAACGACAAGTCAGCCGTAACCAAAGGCTCGGCGGCCGTGCCGGTTGCACTCACATTGACCGATGGAACGAACACTGAAAACAGCGTATTGCTGACCGTGGCGCTGGCGCTAACCTGCACGGTAAAAGCCTGATTGCCGTTTGGGAGCTTCGCAGTGGAGGTGGTGTTGGTAACCACGTTGGGAGCGCTGACAGACAAACTGGCCGGCAATATTGCACGGTTGAAATAGTTCGCGGCAACCCCTGAAGCCGCTGTCGCCGTGGCGCTGTCAGTATTGGTCAAAGCCGCCGCCCCGGCAATCGCAGCCTCGTCGACAGCATTTTGCAGATCGCTTTTGTATTGGACGATCCGAGCGTAGTCGACTGCACAGCCGACTACGCCGATCAGTGGAATCAACAGCACGGCAAATGCCAGCGCATAAACGCCGCGCTGTTTCGCCCTCGCGCCGCGCGATATGCGCAGGAATGCAGACTCACGTATTTGTCGCATGCTGGATCCTCAAGAACATGCTGCGGTACATGAAACCACGCTATTGCCCCGAGGCCGAGCGAATCCCACCCTGGATTGGGAGACCAGCGCCGGGGCGAGGTACTGAATCAATGAACTGTACTTATAGTTCGCTTGAACAACAATCACCGTATCCCCAGCGATGTTGGTAGTCCCGCTAGGACCCATGTTCGGCACCAAATTGACGGGTGACGTGACCAAAGTCGTCGCGGAGGATCCGAGAGTGGCAGTCCCGGTTGCGGTGGTGGCGCACGCTGCGTTGACCGTCCAGTCCACCTTGACGTTGGGGAGCGTGTTGTTCGAATAGTTGGTGACACTGGCGATGGACAGCGAGAATGGGCCCGTAGTGGCGCCCGTCGGAAAAGGCGCCATCATGAGTTGAGCCGCTTTGCAAAAATTGCCGAGACTGCCCGTCGTACCTCCAGTCACCGAGTCCTGCTGCGCGATGAGATCGGCAACCGCGACGGCGACGTTGCTCAGTTTCATGGTGACTCTGACGACTTGCGATATCTGGTAAATGCCGATAAGAATCAACACCATCATCGGAACGATAAGCGCGAACTCAAGCGCGACGACACCACGGGAGTCTTTGATCGAGGCGAGTAGGCGGCGCAACATCAATAGGGCTCCGTCTGAAAGACAATGATCGAGGTCAGCAGTGTGGTGCCCGATCCGATGACGATAAGCCAGGGGAAACTGTAACCCAGCTCCAACAGCACATCAGTCTTTGCAGCAAGCGTGCCTTGGGCCTCGGTCATGACACCGGCGCTTACCGGTGCCGTTGTGAGTTGAGTAAACCCAAGACCAGTCGGCGACCCTGAAGCGCTTGCGGAAACGTAAAGCTTAAGCGAGGTCCCGCACGACTGAATCAGGTTGAAGCTGCTGCTGCTGATATTGCTGCAAATGGCGGTCTTCACCGTGCTTGAATAGCTGTTACCGACAAATGTTCCGATGCGTATGGTGCGTGCTGCGTCGCGCGCCGCGTTGTCGAGCAGTTCCTGCGCCGCGAACATCATCCCCAGCTCGAAAATCATGAAGACGAACGCCAGGAAGAACGGCAGAATAATGGCGAATTCAAGCGCCGCCCCACCTCGATTGTTGCGCCGTAGCCTACCCATGGCGCAGCGCACGAACCTCATGGGCTGCGTTTCTTCAGGGGAGGCATCGTGGCGCGCGTTCATTGCAAGCCGGTCTTGGGCGCGGCCAACAATTGGGTCAACGGCAGATGTTGGCCGCTGATTGCCGCCAGCGGCGTCACGGCGCCGGCAGCGGCCGGCGCAACGGGAGCGGCTACTGCGGGCTCGGCTAGCGCGGCCACCGTCGAATTTGCCGGCTGCGCAGCGGCGGGATACTCGCCATACGTTTTGCGTAGGGCGGCGTAGAAGCGCAGGTTATCGTCCACATTCGCCGCCGGCAAATCGCGAGACAGGATACGCTTGGCCGCTTCTGTATTACCGATGACCCCGAACGCCAGCGCCAGATCGTAGCGGGCCTCGGCCGGCGCGTCGGGCAGATTCACGACGTCGATCAATACGTTCGCGCCCTCGCGCGCATTGTGCGACAGCACCAGCGACAGGCCAAGATCGATACGCACGCTTTGCGAGTCGGGATGGGCCAGCAACGCTTGCCGATAGACCGCTTGCGCCTCGGTATGATGGCCTTGCAGATCCAGAGCGGTACCCAGGCCAGCCGAGGCCGTCGGATCGTCGGGCTGGATTGCGAGCACCTTGTGGTAAATCGCAATGGCCTCATCCAGATGGCGTTTGCGGACTTCGACGCGCGCCAACCCGATCTTGGGTCCGATATCCTGGGGCGCACGTTTTTCGGCCTGCAAATAAATCAGCCGCGCGCGCTCCATATCGCCGGATCGATAGGCGACGTCGCCCAGCCCCAGCATTGCCTCCAGCGAATCGGGGTTGGTCTGCAGCGTTTTCTCGAAAAGCGAGGCGGCCATTTGCAGGCTACCCGAATTCAGTGCGCTCTCGCCCAGATGGACATCGCCGTTCTCGGCAGCGGAGCTTGAATTCACCGGGCGCGATGAAAAGTCTCCGGGTCCGGCGCATCCTGCCAGCGCCATCAGGCCCAGGCAGCTCATTAACGCGGCGGCTAGCTTGTTTCGTGTCGGCACGTGAGTTCTCATTGGCGGCTTGCGGTATTCATTCGGTGTTCATTGATTAGCGAACATTTGCATCAGGCGCAGCACTGCTGGGCCGACCGCAATGATGCCGACCGTGGGCAAGATGCACAGCATCATCGGGATGGTCATTTTAGCCGCGAGCTTCGACGCCTTTTCTTCCATAACCATCATCTGCGCATTGCGTTCACTGCGCGAAAGGGTTTTGAGCGACTGCGAAATCGGCGTGCCATATTGTTGCGATTGAATCAGCGTGGTCACGAGGCTACTCATCGACGCTATCCCGATGCGTGTCGCCATGTCGCGCAACGCGGCACCCGTATCGCCGTCGATCTGCAATTGGTCCGCCGTGACCTTGAACTCCGCGGATATCGGCGGACAGATCAATTGCATTTCGCGGGCGACCCGCTTGATGCTGATCGGCAAGCTATTACCCGCATTGGTGCAGATCACCAGCAGGTCGAGCGCGTCGGGCAAATAGGCGGCGATTTTTTTTTGCCGCCTTTTGATGAGCATGCCCAGCAGCGTCTCCGGAAAAATGATCCCAACGATGAAGGCTGCGCCCATCGCCACGACACGCATTAAAAAATGTTCGTTGACGAACGGTATGGACGAGGCGGAGACGGCGATGGCAAAGGAAGCCACCGCACCGACGACCAGTTTGATGCCGACCAGCACCGAGACCGCCTTGCGTTCGCGAAAGCCGGCGCGGGTAAGCTGCATACCCAGCGCCGAGCGTTGCTTGGCGTCCAGCAACGGGATCATGTCGCCAATTGCGATCAGCCGTTGAGCGATTTTTTGCCGCAGCGTGTGGCCATCGGTTAGCTCGTCGTCATCCCCGTCCACCTCCTTATCGTTGACGAAGTTGCGCAACTCGGTTGCTTCGCGCAGGCGGTCAGTTAGCCGCTTTTGTCGGGTGCTGGGCAACTTGCGCACCAGCAGCAACAGCGTAAGCAGGAGGCTGAAGACCAGCACACTGCTGATCAACTGCACCAGGCTGTTTGTCATCATCGCGAGGTGTCCAGGTTAGCCAGCTTGTTGATCCACAGGGTACCGAAGACCATAAGCCCTGCGGAGATCCACAGCAGTCTTTGACCGGCAGGCGTGTAGAACAACATATCGAGATATTCGCGGTTTGTCAGGAAGAACATCGCCATGATAAAAAATGGCACCGCCGTAATAATCTGACTCGCGATTCGGCCTTCACCGGTCAACGCGCGGATTTTCAGCCGGATGTCGCGGCGCGTGCGGATGATCCCCGCCAGATTTTCCAGCGTTTCAGTCAGTGCGCCGCCGGTCTCGCGTTGCAGCAGCAGACACACCGAAAAAAAAGAGAAGTCGGCAATCTGGATGCGTTCCACGGCCGTGTCCAGCACGTCTTTAAGGTCGGCGCCTAGCCGCAGGCTGTCGCCCATGACGCGAAATTCCGAGCGCACGGGCTCTTCGGCATCGTTGCCGGCAACGCTGATGGCCTGAACGGCGGGAATGCCGGCGCGAACCGCGCGCACGATCAAGTCGATGGTGTCGGGGAACGTTTTGAGGAACCGTGAGCGAAACCGGCCGATCAGGCGCGCGTAGACGAAGCGCCATACGAACACGGGGACACCGACAACGATGATCGGGATGGCCCAGATCGGCACGGGAGCGAGCCGGACGATCAGGATAGCCGCCACGATGGCGAATCCAAACGACGCCCAAAGCAGGCGAACGCCGCCTCGCCCGCTGACTGCGTTGATGCGCACATTGTGCCGGCTCAGCCATGTGCGAAACGCGCCGTGTTCTTCGCGGCGGCGAAACAATTCGTCCGAGTCGTTGAGAATGTGCACGGTCTGCGCGATATTCTGCGAGGCGGCAACTTGCGCGACGCGCTCTTTGATCCGCCGCTTCGGATTCTTGCGCGCCATGCTTTGCATCGTCAGCGCCAAGATGCCCAGCATGAAGAGGCCAAAGAACGCGCCCAGCGCAAGAATGTTGCCCGGATTCATCCGCGCATCGCCCCGATCAAGGTGTCTTCGAGGCCGTAGTAGGCGGCGCGGGTGGCAAACACCGGTCGCAATGACGAACACTCGAACACGCCCTTGACCTCTTCGCCATACGAGGCTGCATCGTAACGGAACGCGAACAGATCCTGCGTAATGATCACGTCGCCTTCCATGCCGGCCAGTTCAGTGATCCGGGTCACGCGCCGCACGCCGTCGCGCATCCGTTCGATTTGCAGGATCAGGTTGACGGCGCTGGCGATCTGCCGGCGAATCGAGAGCAAAGGCAGATTGCCGTTGGCCATCATCACCATGCTCTCAAGCCGGGTGATGGCGTCGCGCGGTGTGTTCGCGTGCACCGTGGTCATCGAGCCATCGTGACCGGTGTTCATCGCTTGCAGCACATCGAACGCTTCGGCGCCGCGAGTTTCACCGAGGATGATGCGGTCCGGACGCATCCGCAAGGCGTTGCGCACCAGATCGCGTTGCGATACGCCGCCGCTGCCTTCGGCATTTTCCGGCCGGGTTTCGAGGCTGACCACATGGGGCTGTTGCAGTTGCAGTTCGGCCGCGTCCTCGATCGTGAGCACGCGCTCGCGTTCGTCGATGAAGTGCGACAGCGCATTGAGCAAGGTGGTCTTGCCCGAACCGGTACCGCCTGAAATGACAATGTTCAGGCGGCAGGCACTGGCGATCTCAAGCACCTTCACCATTTCGAGCGAGAGATTGCCCTGTGCGGCCATGCGCTGCAGCGTGATATTGCGCTTGGAAAATTTCCGAATGGCGATGCAGGCGCCTTTGAGCGACAGCGGCGGCAGTACAACGTTGACCCGGCTGCCATCGGCCAGCCGCGCGTCGACCATCGGGCTGCTTTCATCGACGCGGCGCCCCACGGCCGCAGCGATGCGCTGCGCTACATTGATCACGTGGGCATCGTCGCGGAACTTCAAGAAGGTCAACTCCAGCCGGCCGTGTCGCTCTACATAGACCTGATCGGGGCCGTTGACCAGAATGTCGGTCACGCTCTCATCGGCCAGCAGCGGCTCGATCGGCCCAAGCCCGAACATGTCGTTCAGGATTTCGTTGATGATCAGGCTTTGCTCGGTCAGCGTCACGTTCATGCGTTCGCGTGCGACCATTTCATTCGTAATCTGCTCGATGCCGGCGCGCACCTGTTCTCGCGTTTTCATGAGCGCCGCCGACATGTTCATAGTCGCGAACACGGTTGAGCGGATAGCCCTGAAGGTGTCTGATCGGATCAGCGACTCGCCCGGATCGACTGGGGAGATCGAGCGCGTACCCACTGCCGCCGCCGGCTTGGCTGCCGCCGAGGGCGTGCCGGTCGAAGCGGGTGTGGAGTCGGCCTCGGCTTCGGCCGATATCTCCCCCTCGGGTGTCGGTGGCTTGATGCCGAACATCAGCGTTTCCTCATCACGTTACGCAGGCGATCGCCAAACCGCGGCGCACGTATGACTTTTTCCTTGCGACCCGACATGTTGCCGGCCAGGTGCACGATTGCGTCGAGAAAACCCGCTGAGCCCTTTTCAACCACCGATTCACCGAGGTTCTCTGCCTGCGCGAGCGCCTTCCCGTCAAAAGGGAATTCTTGCAAAACAGACATCGACACAGCGGCTTTGAAATCTTCCGTCGTAACCCGGCCTTGCACCGGATCGACCGGGTTGTTCAGCAGCAGCGCCAGATCGGGTTCGCTGGGCCGGCTTTCGGCGTAGCGCTTCAAGCGCATGACTTCGCGTGCCGAATGGACCGAATGATCGGCGACCAGATAAACCAGCTTGGAATTGTCGATCGCGTCGTTCATGATCGTGCCGCCCCGGCCAGGCAAATCGAGCAACACGTAGTGGAATTGATGTTTGAGCGCCGCCACCAATTGTTTGATGGCACCGGCACGCACTTCCACATCGGTGCCGTAGCTGACTTCGGAGGACAGCACGAACAAGCGGTTGCTTTTGCTGACCAGCGTGCGATCGATGAACTGCGGATCGAGCCGGTGTATGTTTTGCAGCAGATCGCTCAGACCGTTGTTGGTGGCTATGCCCAGCATCACGTTGGCCGTGCCGCCATACGGCTGCAGGTCGACATAGGCGATCCGGCGGTAGGTCACGTCGGCCAGATAGCGCGCCAGATTCACCGCAATGCTCGTGACGCCCGCGCCGCCCCGCGTGCCGATGAAGCTGATCACTTTGCCGGTGCGCAGACCGTCCATCGTGGCCCCCGCGCGCGAGGTGTCCAGCGTGCGGCTCAGCAGTTCGCTGGTGAGCGGCTTGACCAGGTAATCGTGAATCCCCAATTGCAGCAGGCTGCGATACAGGCCAACGTCGTTGCGATCGCCCACGACGATGACCTTGACCGAGGGTTCGCACACTTCAGCCAGCCGCGCCAGGTCAGACACCGCCATGCTGGAGCCTGAGATGTCGACGATCAGTCGCGATGGCGAACGCTCGACATGCTGCAAGATCCGAATCATGTCATCGAGCGAGCCCGTCTGGACATGGGTGTGCGGCATGACCTGGTCGGTCACGTAGCCCTTGATCACGCCTTCGCTTTGCTTGTCCGTGACGACCGCGATGAATTCGGCCGGTTTCACGCCGGCCCCGCTCTTCGGTTTTAAAAAGCTACCCGTGCTCATGGCTGACTCGTTTCCATGTTTTGCATTATTGCGATCCGGAAGACACGTTGGCGTCGTACGGTGTCACGGTACCTTCGTAATAGCGGCGCACAGCTGCCGCGCCCATTGCGGCGCTGGGCGCAGCCGTAGGCAGCGGAGCGACCAGATCGGCCGGGCGCGCAATCATTGCACCGAGGTTGGTGTACGTAGCGCAACCGAACGCCACGCTGGGACGTTGTTCGCCGGCGTCGAGCATCGTCGAAGGCGCGCTCAATGCATTGCAGTCGGGCGGTACCACACGGGTACCGTCATAGGACAGTACCGAGCTATCCGGCAGCCCGGTAGGTTGGTGTACGGACAGGCATCCCGACAGCAAGAGCGTCACCGCCAGCGTCAAACCTGTGCTGCGCATGCGCATGATCGTATTCTCCTGAATCAGTAAACGAAACCGGCCGCGCCGAGCAGCCTGGGCGTGGTTCCCGACAGCGGATCCAGCGACATGGCGCCTTGCAGGACGTATTCGATGTCGTTAGGCGGTTGTGTCACGCTGTCGATCGGTTGTTGCAGTCGGCCTGGATCGCTCGGTTGCACCAGGTAGGGGGTGACGATCACAACTAGTTCGGTTTTGTTGTTTTGGTAATTCTTCGACGAAAACAGTTTGCCTAGGATAGGTAATTGGCCAAGGCCCGGCAACATCGCCAGCAGATCGCTGGTGTTGCTTTGCAACAGTCCGCCCAGTGCAAAACTCTGGCCGCTGGCGAGTTCTACTGTCGTGTCGACGCGCCGTACAGTGAGCGCCGGCACTTTGGTACCGGCGATGGTGATCGCATTGGAAAAGTCGAGCTCGCTTACCTGTGGTCGCACTTTCAGACTGATGCGGTTGTCTGCGAGGACCGTCGGCGTGAAGTCGAGTGACACGCCATAGGGCTTGTATTCGATGCTGATCGAATTGCTGCCTGAACTGGGAACCGGCACCGGATACTCGCCGCCCGCCAGGAAGTTGGCGGTTTCTCCGGACATGGTCGTCAGGTTAGGCTCGGCCAGCGTGGTGATCAATCCTTCCTGATCGAGCGCATCCAGCAAACCCTGGATCTGTGTGTTGCCGACCATGAAATTGGCGAAGATCGAGTAAGCACTGGTCGGCGAAAGGGCAATGGTCCCCGGCGTAGTCGCTGTGGCGGCCGTAAAAAATTGTCGACCGCTGAAAATGCCGCCCTGGAAATTACCCGACGTCGCAATCGAATTCCAGTTGATACCGAGTTGCTGAGTTATGTTGCGGTCGACTTCCGTGATGCGCACGCGCAAGTTGACCTGCATCGGTCGCGCCAGCGTCATCATGTTGATCAACTTGGCTTTGTCGGGAAGACCACCCATCAGCGTCTGCACGACCGAATCCGCGTCGGCGGGGGTCGGCACACGCCCGGCCACCATCAACGTGCCAGGGCCTTGCGTCAACGTGAGGTCGAGCGCGGGGAAGCGCGATTTCAACAGGCGTTGCATTGCGGTGATGGTATCGGCACCGCTAACCGAGATGGTCCGTTTCAGTATCGTCTGGCCGTTTGCGCCGAGCACGAACAGCGTGGTCGAACCGGCTTTCTTGCCGAGTACGAATACGGTTTGCGGTGTCGGCACCTGGACATCGGCGACTTCCGGATCGGCTACGAACACGGCCGTGGCCGGCGCCGACAAGTTGAGCACTTGGCCTTCGCTCGCTTTGAGTAGCACCGGGCCGACATCGACCCTGGGCGCGGCCGCTCGCGCCAGCGGCTTACCGGCGGCCAGTGCGCCGGTGTCGGCAAAGCCAAGCGTGGCCAGCACGAGAATGCAACAAGATGGCCCGAACGCCGCAATTTTCCCCATTCCCGCTTTCCTCATGTTCATAATCCGGATCGTGAACCGTGTTGCGTTATGTGTCCGGCTGACTAGCGTATGCATTCGTGCCTGACTCGGCACGATGTCATATCTTCTCGCTCTCGCGATGCTTTGCGACTCATTTTACGATTCGTTAGTAGCCGAGCTTGTTGGGTCCAAAGCTCGGTATCTTATTGGCCACTTTGTTCGCTGCTGCTGCCGCTGAGTTCAACGCTGCAATATGTGCATTTTCGGCGGCGGCCATTTGTGCGTTCTGTGCGTCCTGCGCTTTGGCCGCTTTTTCTGCGCTATGGTCGATGGCTGGGCTTTGCGACGTGACCGGCGCATCCGAACCGCGATAAACCATGATGTCGGTGTTCCTCGAGGGCGCCGCGGAAGGGGGCGGGCTAAGCGCGCGCGACACCTCGCTGGCATACACGGGGGGCAAGGGGTGTTCGATTACCGCCGCCGCACCGCTGGCCGGCTCGCGATCGCTGACGGCGAAGCTGCGCAAGGCCAGCGAAAGGCTGCCCAAGCGCGACGCCACGGCGATGACCTGCGCTGTTTCCGGCATGACTTCCAGTGTGACCGTACGCGCTCGCGTGTTCGCTTCGGAATCGCTTTTCGGTCGTTGATATTCGGAGCCGACGGCCAATACACGCACTCGGCTCACCACGGTTTCGGAAGCAAAAGAATGACCGGTGTTCACGTTGGCAGCGTTCTTGGTATCGATTTGCTGGGTCAGCAACAAATCGACGAAATCGCCCGGTTGGATCAAACCCGCATTGCCTGAGACATCGTCGATGCCGACTGAAACCGCCCGCATTCCGGGCTTGAGCGCCGCAGCCAGGAAGCCGGGCGATGACGGCGACAAGGTATCGGCGGCCATGATGATGGTGCCCGCCGTGACGGCGTGGCGCAGTACGTTGCCCTTGAAATCGGTCGTGCCGTCAGTCGTGTAGACAATGGCACCCGCGGGAGCACTATTGTGTGGCACCGTCTTCCAGGTCAAATCGGTCTCGCGCAGCAGCAGGCCTTCCGGCAAATCCGCTGCGGCAGCGCGCACTTTGTCCACCACTGGGGCGGCAACCTGAGCCGGAGCGGTGGAGTTCACATAAAGTACTTTGAAGAAAAAAGCTCCGACAGTCGCAATAATGACGATCAGAACGACCCGCAGCACGTTCGACATGGCGACACAATCGTCCCAGTTAAATCACATAGAGAACGGCGCAGGGATGGGCATCCAGACTGCCCATGCTCCGCCGCATGCCAAGGCGACACCGTAGGGAACCCCGCGTTTTATCGCGAATGCGTCGAGCCAGCGGTGCCGTGCTTGCACTGCCACGCTGGCGAAGCGATCCAGCGTAATCATGAGTAAGGCGATCGGTAAGCCTGCCACCGACACTATGCTGAACACGGCCAGTCCCGCTTGCGGCCCCGCCCATAAAAATATCGCGCCGGCGAGCTTCGCGTCGCCGCCGCCCATCCAGCCGAAGTAGCACATGGCTGCGGCTATCGCAAACGCCACACAACCGATCAGCAGGTGTGCGCCGATCGTAGCCGCAGGGGTTCGCAACAAAAGCGCTTGTATCAAATAGAAACCGGCGATCAACCCAACCCCGAGGTTAGGAAGGCGCCGGTCACGCAAGTCAAACCAAACAAGCATTACCAGCACCAAACAGGCGAGCAGTTTTATCGCAATGGACATTTCAGGCTGTCAGGTCCGAAAGGACATGCTCTCGCGCGTCACGCGGTGAAATGCGGCCAAGCGTCGAATCAAACCGCGAAACCTGGCCACGAACCGCAATCAGGAAGAGCTGCCGCCAGCAATGGTTGTGGAGACCTTGGTCGTCAACGCGGTGAAGATGCCCGTCATGCTCGAGGTGAAAGTCGTACCCACTGCGACCAGCGCCACAACGATAATGCCTGCCAGAATCGCGTACTCAAGGGCGGTGACACCACGCTCGTCGCGCTGGAAAAATTTGAGAAATTGCCGCATGTTAACCCCCGGATTATTAAGAAAAAGCACCTTCATGGTTAGCCTGACAAGCACGTGCCAAACTGTTTCCAACACATGTGGCCACAGTGTATTGGATAACGGTAAAAAATAAAAAATTTTTAGGCTTGGGTGTGCGTGTATCTAACAACAACTTGCTCTTATTATCGAGATACGTACGCAAAACGATCGTCAGATCACAGGTTGCGGCATCGAACTTCATCGCAAGAAACAGGGACATTCGCTTGCGCAACTGGTGGCGACAATACCATCGGCGCTTCAAAGGCATACAGCAATTTTTGATCGTCCGTGGCGTTAATGCAGCACTTTGTCGTGTTACGTTACATTACTCGGACCTTTGCGCCGTGGAAACATCGTCTAAACTCGACGGGTTCGGTCCATTTCAGGATACCTATTCAATGAAAAAGTCATTCGTGGCGATGGCCGCAGCGCTGGTTTGGGCAATCGCAATCAGCCACCCGGCGCAGGCCGCTTTGGCGGTAGGGGCCTCGGCTCCCGATTTCAGTACGCAGGCCTCGCTGGGTGGGAAGGTGTCCACCTTCGCATTGCACGACGCCCTCAAGCACGGCCCGGTGGTGTTGTATTTTTACCCGGCAGCCTTTACCGAGGGCTGCACGATCGAAGCCCATGAGTTCGCCGACGCGACCGACCGGTACAAAGCGCTGGGTGCCCAGGTGATTGGCGTGTCGCACGACGATATCGCGACGCTGAATAAATTCTCGGTTAGCGAATGCCGCAGCAAGTTTGCCGTGGCGGCAGACCCTGACCGCAGCATCATGACGGCCTATGACGCGACCTTGCCGCTGATGAAATTCGCGAATCGCGTCTCGTACGTCATTGCCCCGGACGGCTCTATCATTTATTCATACACGAGCATGGCGCCCGAGAAGCACGTCGAGAACACCTTGAACGCGCTGCAGCTATGGACCGCGCAGCATAAAAAGCCCTGATCGAAGCGTGGGGGGCGCCCGAAGTTGTGATCGTCCCCTCGGCTGTCCACGCGCCAAGCCGCCCACGCGTCAGGCCTCGATCAAAGCGCTTCGCGTCGAGCGCCGCGGCGCTGGCGTGCTTGCCAGCGAGTGTGCATCCTATCCATATAGAGGTAGACCACCGGCGTGGTGTAAAGCGTCAGCAACTGGCTGACGATCAAGCCGCCGACGATGGAGATCCCCAGCGGCTCGCGCAGCTCCGAACCTTCGCCATTGCCGAAGGCCAGCGGCAGCGCACCCAGCATGGCCGCGAAGGTCGTCATCATGATCGGCCTGAAGCGCAGCATGCAGGCCTTGTAAATGGCGTCGCGCGAGTTCAGCCCCTCGGTGCGGGCCGCGTCGAGGGCGAAGTCGACCATCATGATGGCGTTCTTCTTGACGATCCCGATCAGCAGGATCACGCCGATCAGCGCGATGATCGAAAATTCGATGTGAAAGAGCAGCAAGGCGAGCAGTGCGCCCACGCCGGCCGACGGCAGCGTCGAGAGGATGGTGATCGGGTGTATGTAACTCTCGTACAGGATCCCCAGCACGATATAAACGGTGGCCAACGCAGCCAAAATCAGAATTATCTGGTTGCCCAGCGATTGCTGATACTGCTGCGCCGTACCCTGGAAGCTGCCGCGCACGGTGGCCGGCATGCCGATTTCGGCGACCTTCTGGTTGATGGCGATCACCGCGTCCGAGAGCGAACGCCCCGGCGGCAGGTTGAAGGAAATCGTCGACGCCGCGAACTGCCCCTGGTGATTGACGGCCAGCGGCGTATTGCCCGGGCCGTAGGTCGCAATCGAGGTCAAGCGGATCATCGTCTCTTTCGCGGTACTCACGGGGCTGCCGCTCGATGCGCTCGATTTCCCGGTCGCGGCAATCGAATTGATGGCCTGGTTGCGAGCCGAATCGGCGGCGATGGAAGCCGTCGTTGTGGCGGTCGATGTGCTCGATACGCCCGCCGTGGCGATACCGCCGGTGCTACCTGCGCCCGGCCCAGTCACCGTGCCGGCCGGTGCATTGGTGGACTGCGTGCCGCTGGCATTGCCGCCCGAAGTGCTGACATAGATATCGTTCAGCGTTTCCGGACTCTGCCAGTATTGCGGCGCGACTTCCATGACCACGTGGTACTGGTTCAACGCGTTATAGATGGTCGAGACTTGACGTTGACCGAACGCGTCGTAGAGCGTGTTATCGATCTGGCTGGGCGTAATCCCCAGCCGGGTGGCGGTGGTACGGTCATAGACGAGATCGGTTTCGATGCCTTTTTCCTGCTGGTCCGAGTTCACATCGGCCAGCTCGGGCGAGCTTTGCAGCGCGCGGGTCAATTTCGGACCCCACTCGTATAGCTCGGGCGTCGAATCGCTCAATAGCGTGTATTGATACTGCGCGTTGCTCTGGCGACCGCCCGAGCGGAGATCCTGCACCGCCTGCAGGAACAGGCGGCTGCCGGCCACGCGATTAAGTTGCGGGCGCAAGCGGGCGATGACCTGATCGGCGGAGATCTTGCGCTGCGCCAGCGGCTTGAGCGTGACAAAGACAAAACCCGAATTGACCTGGCGGCCGCCCGTAAAACCCACGGCGCTGTCGACGGCCGGGTCTTCGTTGACGATGTTCATCAACGTCGCCAATTTGCCTTTCATCGCCTGGAACGAGATGCTTTGATCGGCCTGGATCCCGCCGATGATGCGTCCGGTGTCCTGCTGCGGGAAAAAGCCTTTCGGAATGATGGTGTACAGGTAGATATTGAGTGCGATGGTCGACAACAAGATCATCAGTACCAGCAACGGGTGGGCAAGCGCCCAGTTCAAACTGCGCCCATAGCCTTGCTGCACGTACTCGAAGCGGCGGTGCATCGCGGCGATCCATCGATGCGGTTTGCGCTCCTTGATGCCGCGGGCAGCGTCTGCGAATTTATCCTTGAGCAGTAACGCGCACATCATCGGCGTGGTCGTCAGCGACACCGCCAGCGACACCATGATCGCCAGCGACAGTGTCAGCGCGAACTCGCGGAACAGGCGCCCGACGATGCCGCCCATCAGCAGGATAGGCAAGAACACCGCGATCAGCGACAGGCTGATCGACAGCACGGTGAATCCGACTTCGCGCGCGCCGAGATAGGCGGCCTGCAGGCGCGGCATGCCGCCTTCGATGTGGCGGGTGATGTTTTCCAGTACCACGATGGCATCGTCGACCACGAAGCCGGTAGCGATCGTGAGCGCCATCAGCGACAGGTTGTCCAGGCTGAAGCCCAGCATATACATGGCGGCAAAGGTGCCGATAATCGAAATCGGCACGGCGATGGTCGGTATCAGCGTCGCGCGCGCGCTGCCCAGGAACACGAACACCACCAGCGTGACGAGCGCCACCGCAATCAACAAGGTACGCTCGGTGTCGCGCAACGAGGCCCGAATGGTGGTGCTGCGGTCGTTGGTTGCGCTCACTTTGATGGCCGCTGGCAGCGCCGCCTGCAGTTGCGGCAACGACGCTTTGACCCGATCGATCGTATCGATGATGTTGGCGCCGGGCTGCCGGTACAAGATCACCAGCACCGAGGGATGGCCGTTGTACAACCCGAGATTGCGCAGGTCCTCGACCGAATCGACCACTTCGCCGACATCGGACAGATGCACGGGCGCGTTGTTGCGGTAGGCCACGACCAGATCGCGGTACTGCGATGCCTTGCGCGCCTGATCGTTGGTGTACACCTGGAATCGGGTCGGCCCGTTGTCGAACGCGCCTTTCGGGCTATTCGCATTGGCCGAGGCGATCGCCGCGCGCACGTCTTCCAGGCCGACACCGTATTTGAACAGCGCGCTCGGGTTGAGCTCGACGCGCACCGCGGGGTTGGCCGATCCATTCACGTCGACTTCGCCCACACCTTGAATTTGCGACAGCGATTGCTGCAGCACGGTGGCAGCCGAATCGAACAATTGGCCGGCCGTGAGCGTGTCGGAGGTCAGCGCGAGGATCAGGATCGGTGCGTCGGCCGGATTGATCTTGTGATACGTGGGATTGCTGCGCAGGCTCGCCGGCAGGTCGGCGCGCGCGGCATTGATGGCCGCCTGGACGTCACGCGCCGCGCCGTCGATGTCGCGGTCCAACCCGAACTGCAAGGTGATGCGGGTTGAGCCGATCGAGCTGGTCGACGTCATTTCGTTGACGTCGGCTATCGTGCCCAGGTGCCGTTCGAGCGGGCTGGCCACACTGGTGGCCACGGTCTCGGGGCTGGCCCCGGGCAAATTCGCCTGGACCGAAATGACCGGAAAATCGACCTGCGGCAGCGGCGCAACCGGCAGTTTGGTGAACGCGAAAATCCCCGCCAGCACCACGCCGAGCGAAAGCAGCGTGGTGGCGACCGGACGTGCGATAAAGGGCCGCGAGAGATTCATGCGCGTGCCTTAGTCGTGCTCTTAGCCTCACGCTCAGCCGTAGGCTTAGCCCTGCGGCCAGCGCCGCGCAAGCGGATCGGAACGTTCTTCATGGCACGCTCGGGTCCTCGTCCACACCTTGCCCGAAAGTTGGGTGACCGCCGCCGAAGCGGCGCTTCACGCGCGTGGCGATGCGGTCGAACGTCAAGTAAATAACCGGCGTGGTGAACAGCGTGAGCAACTGGCTGACCACCAGGCCACCGGCAATCGCGATCCCGAGCGGGTGCCGCAACTCGGAGCCCGCGCCCCAGCCCAGCATCAGCGGCAATGCGCCCAGCAGCGCGGCAAGCGTGGTCATGAGAATCGGCCTGAAGCGCAGCAAACAGGCCTGGAAGATCGCGTCACGCGGCGATTTGCCCTGTTCGCGTTCGGCTTCGAGCGCGAAGTCGATCATCATGATCGCGTTTTTCTTGACGATACCGATCAACAGCACGATCCCGATGATGCCGATGATATCCAGATCGTGCCCGGTGATGAGCAAGGCCAGCAGCGCGCCGACTCCGGCTGACGGCAAGGTCGACAGGATGGTGACCGGGTGCACGAAACTCTCGTACAACACGCCCAGCACGATGTACATCGTGACGATGGCGGCCAGGATCAGGAACAGTTCGTTGGACAGCGATGCCTGGAAGGCGAGCGCGGCACCCTGGAAGCGGGTGTTGAACGAGTTGGGCAGGCCGATCTCTTTTTGCGCCGCTTTGATCGCATCGACCGCTGCGCCCAGCGAGGCGCCGGGTGCGAGGTTGAACGAAATCGTGGTCGCCGGGAACTGGCCGAGGTGGCTGATCAATAGCGGCGCCGGCTGCTCGGTAAAGGTCGCGATGGCCGCGAGTGGCACCTGCCCGCCGCTGGCGGTGGCCGATGGCAGGTACAGCGTGGCCAGTCCTGCGGTGCTGTTGAGCAGCTTCGGGTCTGCTTCGAGGATCACCCGGTACTGGTTCGACTGCGTAAAGATGGTCGAGACGATGCGCTGCCCGAACGCGTCGTAGAGCGCGCTGTCGACCGTGGCGGGCGTGATGCCGAAGCGCGCCGCGCTCGAGCGGTCGATGGTGACATACACCGATTGGCCGCTTTGCTGCAGGTCGCTTGCCACGTCGGCCAAGACCGGCGAGGTCTTCAATTTGTCGACCAGCTTGGGGACCCAATCTGCGAACTCGCTCGAATTGGCGTCTTCGAGGATGAATTGGTACTGGGTCGCGCTGACGGTCGAATCGATCGTCAAATCTTGCACCGGTTGCATATAGAGTGCGACGCCGGCAACGCTGGCGGTTTCCTGCGAGAGGCGGCGGATGATCGTGCTGGCATTCGCGCTGCGGCTGTCGTAGGGGCGCAGATTGATCAGGAAGCGGCCGCTGTTCTGGGTCAGGTTGGTGCCGTCCACGCCGATGAAAGAGGACAGGCTTTCCACGTCAGGGTCTTTTAGAATCGCCGCCGCCAGATCCTGTTGATGCTGGGCCATTGCGGCATACGACGATGACTGGGCGGCCTCGGAAATGCCTTGGATCACGCCGGTATCCTGCACCGGAAAGAAGCCTTTCGGGATCAATACGTACAGCACTACCGTCAGGACCAAGGTGGCCACCGCAACCACCAGCGTGAGCGCCTGGCGATCGAGCACCCACTCGAGCGCGCTGCCGTACTGGCCGATCACGCGTTCGAAAAACGCGTGGGTGCGCGCCTCCAGGCGTTGCATCGCGCTATTGCTTTCGCGCGGCGGGGTAGGGCGCAGCAATTTGGCGCACAGCATCGGCACCACGGTCAGCGAGACCACGGCCGAAATCACGATGGTAACGGCCAGCGTGATCGCGAATTCGTGAAACAGGCGGCCGACCACGTCGCCCATGAACAGCAGCGGGATCAGCACGGCCACCAGCGAGACAGTCAGCGAAATGATGGTGAAGCCGATTTGCTTGGCACCCTTGAGCGCCGCCTGCAACGGGGTTTCGCCCATTTCGATGTAGCGTGCGATGTTCTCGATCATGACGATGGCGTCGTCGACCACGAAGCCGGTCGCGATCGTCAAGGCCATCAGCGACAGGTTGTCGAGCGAGAACCCGAACAGATACATGGCAGCAAGCGTGCCGATCAACGATAACGGCACGGACAGGCTCGGGATCAGGGTGGCCCACACGTTCGAGAGAAACACGAAGATCACCAGCACCACCAGCAGGATCGATACCAGCAGTTCGAACTGCACATCGCGCACCGATGCCTTGATCGTGGTGGTGCGGTCGGTCAGTACCCGCACGTCGATCGCGGCTGGCAAGGACGTTTGCAGACCCGGCAGCAGCGCCTTGATCGAGTCGACCACGTCGATCACGTTGGCGCCCGGTTGGCGCTGTACGTTGATGATGATGGCCGGCGTGCGATCCACCCAGGCGCCGAGCTTGGTGTTTTCCGCGCCTTGGATAATCTTGGCGACGTCGGTCAACATGACCGGCCGGCCGTTCTTGTAGGCGATGACGGCGCTTTGATACGCGTCCGCGCTTTGCAACTGATCGTTGGCGTTGATGGTCGATGCGCGCGTCGGCCCGTCGAAACCGCCCTTGGGCGTGTTGACGTTGAGGTTGCCGATGGTCGTGCGCAGGTCGTCGAGGTTCAGCCCGTAAGCGGCCAGCGCCAGCGGGTTGGCCTGGATCCGCACGGCCGGCCGTTGGCCGCCGCTGATGCTGACCAGACCGACGCCGCTGACCTGCGAAATCTTTTGCGCGAGCCGGGTATCGGAAATGTCTTGCAACTGCGTGAGCGGCAGTGTTTTCGAAGTGATTGCCAGCGTCAGGATCGGTGCGTCGGCCGGGTTGACCTTGGCGTAGATCGGCGGCGCGGGCAGGTCGGACGGTAACAGGTTGCCGGCTGCGTTGATCGCGGCCTGGACTTCCTGTTCGGCGATATCGAGCGGCAAGTCGAGGTTGAATTGCAGCGTGATCACCGATGCGCCCGACGAGCTCGTGGACGACATCTGGTTCAAGCTGGGCATCTCGCCGAATTGGCGTTCGAGCGGCGCGGTGACCGACGAGGTCATCACTTCGGGGCTGGCGCCCGGGTACAGCGTTTGCACCTGGATGGTCGGATAGTCGACCACCGGCAGCGCCGAGAGCGGCAAGAAGTGCAGCGACACCAAGCCGACCAGCATGATCGCGGCCATCAGCAGCGCCGTGCCGACTGGCCGGATAATAAACAGGCGGGACGGATTCATGCGTGCACGCCCTCGCGTCCTGATATGGCCGTAGAGCGCCGGCGATGTCCGCCAGCGTCATGCATCACCTCATCGATCAACTTGTCTATCACCTTATCGATCACCTCATCTACCACATCACGCGTGCTCATTTACGATGCGTCTTCGCGTTTGTGACGATGGGCATGTGCGCCGGATGCGCCAGACGCCCCCGAGGCGCCATGCACGCGTGCTCCGGACGCGGCTCTCGCCGAACCCTCCGCGCCCGATGCGCCTGACGCGGCAACCGGGGCGGACACCATGATCTTGGCGCCTTCGCGCAGCCGGTCGACGCCGTCGATCACCACTTGCTCGCCCGGTTCCACGCCGGACAGAATGCTGGTGCGTTCGCCGTTCACGATACCCTGCTTGACCGTGCGCACGGTGACGGTGTTATCGGGCTGCGCCACATAGACATATTGACCGATCGAGCCGGTTTGCAAGGCCGCCGAAGGCACGATGGTCACGCCATGCTCGGTATTGACGAGCAGGCGAGCATTGACGAACTGGTTCGGGAACAGGCGCAGGTCGGTATTCGGAAAGTCGGCGCGCAGCTTGAGCGTGCCGGTGGTGGTGTCGATCTGATTATCGGTTGTGCGTAGCACGCCGTTCGCGAGCAAAGCGACGCCGGCCCGATCGTAGGCGGCGACCGGCAACTGCGCGCCGCTGTTCAGACGCGTTTGCACGGCCGGCAAATTATCCTCGGGGAGCGTGAAAATCACGCTGATCGGCGAGAGCTTGGTGATGACCACTATGCCGTTGGTGTCGCTGGTTTGCACGTAGTTGCCGGCGTCGACCTGACGCAAGCCGACCCGGCCATCGACCGGAGCCACGATGTGGCAATAGGTCAGATCGAGCTGGAAGGTCTTGACCTGGGCTTGGTCGGCGGCCACTTGTCCTTCGGTTTGCTTGACCAGGAAGCGTTGATCGTCCACTTGCTGACCCGACACGGAATCTTGCTTGAGAAGAATCTCGTAACGACGCAGGTCGGCCTGTGCCTGCGCGAGCACGGCCTGGTCATGCGCGAGGGTGCCCTGCGCCTGCAGCAGCGAAATCTCGTAAGGGCGTGGGTCGATCTGGGCGAGGAAATCGCCTTTGCGCACTAATTGACCTTCCTGGAAACCGACTTCCATCAACTGCCCGGCGATCTGCGTGCGTACCGTTACGGTGGCCAGCGGCGTCACGGTGCCCAGCGCATTGAGCTGCACGGGCATGTCGCCTTGCGTGACGGCGGCCAGCCGCACCGATTGCGGTGCGTTGGAGGCCCCGGCCGATGCGCCGCCGCCGCGACGGCCCCCTGCGCCACTAGCACCCGCCGCCCCGGCGCGGCCTGTCGACTCGTCGCCATGCCGACGGACCCAGATAAACGCGATGAGACAAGCTAGCGCGATGATCGCCAGCGACACCCACAGCCAGCGGCGGCGGGTCGAGCGTGAAGGCGCGGGAGCGGGAGACGGCGGTGTCGGACGTTCGGGCTGGGTCATTGAGTTCTAGTGATTGCTTCTGGGACGCTGCTGGACATCGAAATCGGGTGCTGGAAAATGTCGTCCGCATGCGCGGTGGCATGCCGATGCGGCTTGAGACCCAGTAGGCCGCTCGCTATGACTAGACTGGCTGGCGGGCGCTGAGTTTCAAATCCTCGGCGAATGCTACGTACGAGACGCCCGACAGTCTACATGACAGATCTTTCTGCCGGTTACAGCGGGCGTTGCAGAACGGGTAATTTTTGATGAAAATCTGGGGCAGCGTGTTTGCCGATGCGGGGGATGCGGCGCTGGAGGGGAGCTTTAGAGACACGTGGCGCGCGGGTGCGCCACGTCTTTCGTTACATTTTTTCAGGCTGGGGAATCAGGGCAAGAACTCGGGCCGCAAACGCGGGCCGCGAGCTCAGGTCGCCAGCTCACGTGGCCAGCACCGGCAGCAAATGATTGACCGCGGTCGCAATCTGCGTTTCGTCCACACCGTAGACATGCAGCGAAATGGCCGGAATCGTCGTCGCATTGCCCAGGCAATGGATGCCTGTATAGCCTGCCTCGGTGTAAGAAACCGTATTGCGCGCACACAGGCGGTGTCCCGCTGGCTGTGCGCCATGCTGCTCGGCACACCAGTCGTAATGTGTTTCCATCAGCGCACCCTCGAGCACCGTATAGGCGCACCACGTGTGATGAGCGTGGACCGGGCTGAACTGGCGGGGACTCCAGATAATCGCCACCGCGCAATATTCTCCGTTCGGATCGGCCGCCAGCACATGGCGCTGATAACTGCTGGCCGACGGCGCGGGCAGCAGCTCGCGCAATTCGTCCATCGGCATGGTGTTGGCGAACTCGCTGAGCATGCTGCGCAACAGCTCGCCGCGTGACGCCGGTGTTGCCGTAGAGCAAGCGGTCAGCCGGGCGCGCAATTGCGCAAGCGCATCGACGGCGGGTTCCTGTGCTGTGGCGGCGCATGCGGGTGCAGAGCTGAGCGCGGGCCCACGCGCGGCCCCAAGCATAGGCTCAAGCGCAGGGGTCAATGAATGTGTCATGAGTTGGGTCGTCATGATTCGGCTCACCGGAGGGGTATCGTGGCCGAGCGGGAATGCATCGGCCTAGAAGCATTTATAACAATGCCGAGAGAGAAAAGGCTTGCTTTTTTAGCTGGGATGTTGCGATATAGGAGAAAATAATTCTACTATTGAGGCTCGAAATGGATGCGATTGATAAGAGGCTGCTCGAATTGCTGCAAAAGGACGCAACAATCCCGATCGCCGAGTTGGCCCAGCGCGTCAATCTTTCGCAGACGCCGTGCTGGAAACGCGTGCAAAAACTCAAGGAAAGCGGCGTGATACGCGCTCAGGTGGCCTTGTGTGATGCGCGGCGCCTGGGCGTGGGCACGACGGTATTTGTCGCTGTGCGCACCAACCAGCACAACGCGGCTTGGTCCAAGCAATTCCTGGCCGCGATCGAATTTGTACCCGAGATAGTCGAGGCTTACCGGATGAGCGGCGAGGTCGACTACCTGCTTAAGGTCGTGGTGTCCGATATCGACGACTACGATCGTGTCTATCAGGAGTTGATCCGCGAGGTTTCGCTATTCGACGTCAGTTCCAGCTTTGCGATGGAACAGATCAAATACTCGACGGCGTTGCCGGTGCGTTAGCAGGGCAAGCTCGCCGGGGCAACTCCGCACTGACCTCTTTGCACGTTGGCTGCGCGCCGGCGGCTACCGGGCGTAGACTTGCGCCTTGCGACCGGTGGCCTCATGCCGAACATGAGGCCGCCGGGCTACCCATCCATCGAATCGAACAGAGCAAGCTTATGGAAAATAAACACCGAAGAAAGGACCCCACGCGCGGCGTGGCAATTTTCTTTGTGGTCATCGTGCTGCTGGTGCTGGCAGCCATTCTCTACAAGGGAATTTCAGGTCGGCACGAATACGAGGCGGAACAGGCCGCCAGCGACGCTGCTGCAGCGGCGGCGGCTTCTCAACCGTCGGTCGCGGCGAGTGCCGTCAAACCGTAACTTTGTGTAGCCGTAGATCGCTGCCGCTCTTCCACGAGCCGGCCGCTATCCTCTTCAGCTTAACGACGCTTGTATCACGCAGGCGTCGTTACGGATCAGCCACGAAGCGCCGACCATCTGTTTGCACTGATGGACCAGCAGCTTGAGTTCCTGTACTGCCTCGGCTGGGACGCCCGATTGGCTCTCGGCCGAGACCACGATCTCATCGAGCTCGCGATTCAACTCACGGCTACGCGCGAGCGCTTCGGCAGCCGGTATCGTGCCTCCTGCTGTCACGGTCTTGACCATCCGCGTCAATGCACCGGCCGTTTCGCCAGGCGCCGGCTGCGGCGGTGCGTCGGCGTTTTCTGCCTGGTGCAGATTGTCGCGCACGACGCTCAATGCCCGCTGCAGCGGTTGCAGGAAGTGCGCATGGGCCGGTGTCGCCAATGCCGCGACCAGCGGCGCCGCCGCCGTGATCTGCGAAGCGAGCGCGTGGCTTTGCACCAGCAGCTCGTTGAGTTCGGGCACGTAGCGCTGCTGCGCCTTGGGCTCCATCATCATGCGCTGGAATGCGTTGCCGAGATTCGCGAAAGCAATATGCACGTTCTTGCGCGTCAGGCGGTAGCGGTAATCCCGGTCGAGGTCGAGGTCCTTGTTCGCACTGTCTTTGGTCATGCCGTCTTTTGTCGCGCTGTCTTTTGCCACGCCTTCTTTGGCCGATTTTGCCGCGGGCATCTTCGGCTCGGCGCCGAGTGCGCATACGGCCTCGAAATATTGTCGCGTCGACCCCATCATGGCTTTGACCATGCGCCCCATCACGCGATATTCCCAATACGGGAACAAGTAGCTGGCGCCGATTGCGATCGACGAGCCCAGAAACGTATCGAGCGCGCGCTCGCCGATGATGGCTATTCCTCCGGGCGCGAGCAAATGCAGCAGGATCAGCACCCACGACGACGTGAACACCACGCTGGCCGTATAGTTGAATAGCAGCAAGCTGTAGCTCATCACCATGCAAACGAACATGACCGCGAGCAGCACGTGCGGCGACCTGACCAGCAGCACGAGCCCGATTGCTGCAAAGCAGCCCACGATGGTGCCGATCAGCCGCTGGGTGTTGCGTTGGCGAGTCAACGAAAAGCCGGGCTTCAAGATGATGAGGGTGGTCATCACGATCCAGTAGCTGTTGGTCAGCGGCAGCACCTTGCCGACCCACAGCCCCAGCGCAACGGCGAGGGTGACCCGCAATGCGTGGCGAAAACTCGGCGACGCCAAGGTCAGGTTGGAAAAGATCAAGCCCGCCGTAAAACTGCGGCCGGACAAAAATCGATTGAGCGCCTGGTCGACCCGGAACCCCGATTCCGGTTCGATCTGGTCGGTGCGCGTATTGCGGTACATTTTCTCGATCAGCCGCGAGGCACTCCAGATCCGCCGGTAGGTCGCCACCACAGCGGAATACACTTCCGGCTGCTTGGCTGGCGCATCGTGTTTGCGCATCAGCTCGATCTCGTACTCCAGTGCGCGCAACTCGGCCTTCAGGCTGACCTTGGGCTGGGAAGGGGTGCCTTCCAGCACCGCCAGACCCACCCGGTCGAGTTCGTCGGCCGCTTTGTGCACGCCGTCGCGGCAGAACAGCATCAAATCCGAGGCGCCTAAAGCGTCGCGCAATTGCGCGTAATCGGTGTGGGCGGCGACGATGGTGTCGTGCAGATCGACCGTGTTGATAAATAGATTGAGCAGCCCGGTGCGTCGTGTATCGAGTTCGCCGCGCCGAAATTCCGGCAGGTTGCGCAGCACGATGTCGCGCGCGGCTTCCTGGCGATCGACGGCAGCGATTTGGCGCGCGACCAGTTGGCGGTAGCTTTCGGCAAGGTCGAGGCTCAAATCGTAGAAATCGGCACGGGCCCGCAGGTAATCCGCCGTCGCGAAGATGCTCTCGGCGATCGCCTGACGCTCGATGCGCTGCCACTGCCAGCGACTGATCAATGTGCTCCAGCCGGTGTACCAGATGCCGCCCGCAAAAATACAGGCGGCATTCGTGCACGCTTCAAGCAGTGTGAAATGCTCGTCGACCGTGATGACCATCATGAACAGTGTGGCGAAACTGATCTGCTGCCACTTGTTGCCATACACCACGGTCATCGATAGCACGAAGGTCAGCGGTACGACGGTCAGCCAAAGCGTGAGGGTGTCGGCGGTGGCGATGCCGGTAAGCAGTGCGGACAAGAAGCCGATCGCCGTAGCGGCAAGCATCTCGTTGGTCTTGTATTTGAGCGGGCCGGGCAAGTCGACCACGGCGGCGCCGATAGCGCCGCTGGCAAGGGTAAAACCGAGTTGTTGATCGTGGAAGAACAGTACCGCCAGAATGGCCGGAAGTGAAACACCGATCGCAGTGCGCAGGCCACCAAAAAAATACTGGCTATAGAGGAATTTTTTTATCTCGGTCGAATAGCGCATGGGAGGCGCGAGCCACTCTGAGTAGTCTTTTGGTGGTGCCAAGTATAACGCGTAAGCATTGCCGTGCGGCATTGCAAAGGGTTCGTGAAGCAATCCCGCAACGGCCATTCGGTTCGCCATGCTGTGGGGCTATCCACCATCAGGTGCGCTTTCGGCTCACGTCGCAGCGGCGCATCCCGGCCCACGTCGCGACGCACATCGCAACCTACATTCGAGTCGCGTGCGCGCGCCGCGCTCTGCTATCCTTGCAAGCGCCCCGGTGTTGCGCCACGCTCGATGCTGGACCGCGTGCCTGCCCGCGGCGTTGCGCTTGCGTTGTGCCCGGGTTATATCTGGGTGTATCAATTCCTTCCGCCGTATCCGATTGCCGTATCAGACTGTGACTCGAGCTGCCCACCATCCATGCTGACGTTGTTTTATTCGAATCGTTATGAAGCGCTGACCGAGGCGGTACTGGACGGTTTGGCGCAAGGCATGGCCGAGGCGCCCAGCCCGTGGACCCGCGAAACCGTGATCGTGCCCAGCGCCGCGGTGCGTCGGCGCCTGGAACTCGATGTGGCCGAGCGCTTCGGAATCTGCGCGAACCTTGACTTCACCTATCTGGCGCAATGGATCTGGGCACGTATCGGCGCCGTCATCCCGGTGCCCGAGCAATCGCCGTTTGCGCCCGAACGCTTGACTTGGCGTTGCTATCGTCTGCTCGATCCGAGCCGCGCGCGCGGCTCAGTGCGCCTCGACGCTTATCTGTCGCAGGCGCACGCGGGCATGCGCTACGAGTTGGCGCAACGGGTTGCGACGGTGCTGGATCATTACCTGACTTACCGTCCCGAGTGGCTGGCCGCATGGCAGCAGGGCACGTCCATTTTCGATCCGCTCGGCGAAGCCGCGCGCCTGAATCCGCGCCTGGCCGACGCCACCGCGGTGCAACGCGAAGACGAACAATGGCAGTCCGCGCTGTGGCGCGAAGTGCTGGCCGAAGTCAGCACGTCCATTAGCACTTCCGTCGGCACTTCCCGCGCAGGCAGCGCCGATAAGGCCGGACTCGTGACGCCGCCGGCTTACCGCTTCCTGGAACTGGCGGCGCAGTTGGACCTCGATACGGTGGCACGCGCAGGCTGGCCCGAGCGAGTCAGCGTATTCGCGCTGCCAACCATGCCCCCGCTGCAGATTGCGTTATTGCGTGAGCTGGGGCGCTGGATCGATGTGCGTATGTATGTGTTCAACCCGTGCCGCGAATACTGGACCGACATCCTGCCCGTAGCGCAGGTCGACGCGCTGGCGCTGCGCGGCGAAGCCGACTATCACGCAGTAGGCAACCCTCTGCTGGCTGAATGGGGGCGGCAGACGCAGGCGCAGTTGCATATGCTGCAGGAACTCACCGAAGGCGCGACCGGGCGCGAGGCCTCGTACTTCGAAGCCAGCGACGCGCCGACCTGGCTCGCGGCGAGCCAGAACGCCATCCTCGATTTGACCGAATGGCCGAGCTTGCCCGACGGTGCGCAGGCGGGCCTGGAAGTGCATGCCTGCCACAGTTTGTCGCGGCAGCTCGAAGTGTTGCACGACCGGTTGCTGGAGCTGTTCGAAACCGACGCGCAGCTTCGGCCGGCCGATGTGATGGTGGCCGTGCCCGATCTGGTGAGCGCGGCGCCCCTGATCGATGCAGTATTCGGCACGGCGGTGCAGCAGCGGCGTATCCCGTATCGTATCTCGGGGTTGCCACCGTCGCAGGCCAATCCGGCGGCGCGCATGCTGCTTGAATTGCTGGCGTCGCGCGCCGAGGAGATCAGCGCATCGCAGGTGATCGAGTGGCTCAGGGTCGATGCGGTGGCAGCGCGTTACGGCATCGACGCGGCCCAACTGGAGACGGCGCAGCAATGGCTCGCCGCAGCGGGCGCGCGGCGTGGGCTTGAGCCGGGCGTGCCGCAAGGCCCCGGTGTGCCGCTGGCGCGGCACACGCTGGCCGATGCGCTACTGAGACTGTATTTGGGTTATGCCTTGCCCGATGCCGCCGAACCGGTGGCTGGCTGGCTACCGATACAAGGCGCCGACGGAGCGCAAGCTGACCTGCTGGGCCGCCTGAGTCGCTGTGTCGACGATCTGATCGCCTTCACGCGAGCCTGCGAGCGTGAGGCGACGCCGGTCGGCTGGGCCGAATTGTCGCGCTCGGCGCTGGCCACCTTCTTTGCATCGGAACTGGAATTTACCGACAGCCTGGACACACTGCGTGACGCGATCGACCGGCTCGCCGGCATGATGGACGATGGCGCGGCCGGTCTGGACGTGCCTGCCGCAGTGTGGCGCGCGGCCTTGGCGTCGACACTGGACGATCCGGCTCGGGGCGGCGTGCCATGGGGCGGCGTGACCTTCTCGGCGCTGACCAGCCTGCGCGGCCTGCCGTTCAAAGTGGTCTGCCTGCTCGACTTGAACGACGGCAAGCTGCCCAGCTTGGCACGTGCCGACGAGTTCGACCTGATCGCCGCATTCCCCAAACTCGGCGACCGTCAGCGGCGCGACGACGAACGCAATCTGTTTCTCGACGCGTTGCTGGCGGCGCGCGAGCGGCTGCTGATTTTTTACACGGGACGCAGCATACGCGACAACGCCGCACTACCGCCGGCAGCACTGGTGGCCGAATTGCTCGACTACCTTGCGCGCGCGCGCGCGGGCGAAACCGCGAGCACGGCCGAGTTGCACGCGGCGCGTGATGCTCTGGTAACGGAGCATCCCTTGCAATCGTTTGCGGCGCAATATGCTTTGCAGCAAGACGGTTTGTATACCTACGACGCCGAGCGCAGCCAGATCGCGGCCGCATTGGCCGATCCGGCGCCGCGGCGACGCTTGCCATTTTTTACCGAGCCGCTGCCGGCCGTAACGGAAACCGAAATTGAGTTCGTCAGCTTCGAGCGTTTCTGGCGTCATCCCATTCGTCATTTGCTGCGTGAGCGCTTGGGGATCGCGCTGTTCGATGCGGATCCGGCTTTGGCCGACAGCGCGCCGTTCGCGCTCGGCTGGGATGGTCGCGACGCGTTGGCGGCACGTTTGCTGCCGGTGTTGCTGAGCGAGGAAGAAACGTCGATCCCGGCGGACTATCCCGCGGGCGATCATGCGCGGGATGCCACAGCCGAGATCCGTGCCGCACGCATCGCCGCTGCCAGCCCCGAGTTGCCAGACGGCGCCACGGGCGGCATCTGGCGGGAGCGCGCTTTGCATGGCCTGAGCGAACTGGCTCGCGAAGTCCAGCAGGCGAGCCGGGCCGGTACGTGGCGCGTGCCGTTCGCTCTCTCGCTGACACCGCGCTGGCCGCTCGTTGGGCAAACGCATGGGGTGGAGTCTTCCGACTGGCAAAGGCTTGCTGAGTTGGCTGCGCCTGTCGATGCAGGAGATACGCAACCGTTCGTCTTAAGCGGCGTGTTGCCTGAGGTCGGCGTGAACGGCCTGGTGATTTATCGTTACGCGCGACCGACCGCGCGCGATTATTTATCTGCGTGGTTGGCCCATCTGGTGTTATGCGCGAGTGCGCCTGCCGGGGTTGAACCGCGCACTCGCTGGTTCGGCGAAGGCGAGGATTTCGAATTGACGCGCGTGGCCGATGCGCCGGCGCGGCTTGCCGAGTTGCTGGCGTTTTATCAGGCGGGCTTGCGCGTGCCTCTGCATTTTTTCCCGAAGAGTGCCTGGGCTTATCAGGCGGACGGCACGGCCGAAGCCCATAAGGTTTGGCAGGGCAGCATGTTCTCGCGTGGAGAGGCAGAGGATGCCTACCTCGAGTTGGCGTTGCGCGACCTGCCGACGCCGGGAGCGGTGCTCGATCCGGTATTCGAGCAGCTTGCGAAGGCGGTGTTTGGTCCGCTAGCTGAACATCTGCGGGAGTCCGAATCATCATGAACTCGCCGCACGAACTCGACGTTTTCAATTGTGCACTTGACGGCATCAGCCAGATCGAAGCATCGGCCGGTACCGGCAAGACCTGGAATATCTGTGCGCTCTATGTGCGATTGCTGTTGGAAAAGCGCCTGAGCGCTGAACAGATTCTGGTCGTCACGTTCACCAAGGCCGCGACGGCGGAACTGCACGAACGGATTCGCGATCGGTTGAGTGGCGTGATCCAGGTGTTGGATGCGTTGCTGGATCATGCCGACGAATTCGCTGAAGCCGAAGCCGAAGCCGAAGCCGAAGATGGAGGTGGAGGTGGAGGTGGAGGGGAAGGTGCAAATAGTTTGGTGCGCGCGATCGTCGACGAGTTGACGGGCGGGGATCCCTTCGTCGTTCGTTTGCTGGAAACCACGGTGGGCAATGCGCCGCATCACGCGATCTCGCTCGCGGATGCACGCTTGCGCTTGCTACATGCGGTGCGCGGATTCGATCAGGCGGCGATACATACAATACATGCGTTTTGCCAGCGCGCGTTGCAACAGGCGCCATTCGCGGCTGGGATGCCGTTCGAGTTCGAGCTTGCCAATGACGATCGCGCGTTGCGTGCGGACGTGGCGATGCAGTTCTGGCGTACGCGCGTCGAGCCGGTTGCCGAGCGCGAGCCGGGTTTCGCTGCGTGGCTGGTCGATTTGCGCGCGAGCCCCGAATCGCTCGACATCCATCTTGCGCGTCGCCTCAAAAAGCCGCTCGCGCAAATTATCTGGAGCGATGTGTCGGACGGCGAGTCCGGCGGCGCAGCGAATGCCGAGCGAGGAGGCGCCCTCGAGCGCGCATTTACCGACGCTTACGCGACAGCCGCGACGATTTGGCAGTCGCAGCATGAGGCGCTGCTGAGCCTACTTGAACGCGCTCAGCCGCAGCTCAAACAAAACTCGCATAAACCCGAGCTGGTGCGCGGCGCTTACGATTCCTGGGGGCGGTATTTTGCGGGGGGGCACGTCCACGATTCCGCGGCGGGGCGCGTTCAAGATTCTGCGGCGGGGCGCATCCAAGTACCCCCCGCCAACGGGGCGCGCATCGGTCACAACGGCATGATCAAGGGCCTGAAAAAAGGCGCCGAGTTGCCCGAGCATCCGTTCTTTGCCGCGGCCGACGCCGTGCTCGACGCCGCCCAGGCGCTGACACAATGGCACGAGCATCTGTGGTTGGGTCTGGTCCGGCAGTGGCTCGAATGGGCGCCGGCGGCTCTGCACGAGATGAAACTCACGAGCGGTACGGTTTCGTTCGACGATCTGCTCAGCGATCTGCATCGCGCGCTGACTCGCCACGAATGGCTCGCGGCGGCGATCCGGCAACGCTACGCCGCGGCGCTGATCGATGAGTTCCAGGATACCGATCCGCTGCAGTTCGATATTTTTACCCGGGTCTTTGCGCCGGCAGGGGAAACGCCGTCACCCCTGTTTTTGGTCGGCGATCCCAAGCAGGCGATATACAGCTTTCGCGCGGCCGACCTACATACTTATCTGGCTGCGCGCGAGCGCGCTACTGCGCGTTACACGCTGGCGGTGAACCAGCGCTCCACTGCGCCTATGATTTCGGCCTGCAATCAGATTTTTTCCACCAACCCCGCCGCGTTTATTCTGCCGGGCCTGACCTACGAGCCCGTACGTGCCGGCACGCGCGCGAGACCACCGTTACGCGACGACGACGCTGCAGATGCGGAGATCGGCCTGACCCAGCCGGCTTTACGGATCTGGCGATTGCCCGGCGGCGACGCCGTATTGCGCAAGCGTGAAGCGCAAACGCGCGTAGCGCACGCCTGTGCCGCAGAGATAGTGCGACTTCTCAATGGCGGCCGCGACGCACGGGTTTCGCTTGGCAACACAGCGTTGGCACCGGGCGACATCGCCGTGCTGGTGCAAACGAAAAAGCAGGGCGGCCTGATCAAGCGCGTGTTGGCGGAATGGGGCGTGGGCAGCGTCGAGCTTACGCAAGCATCGGTATTCGCGTCGGCTGATGCGGCGTGTCTTGAGCGGCTGCTGCAGGCTATCGATACGCCGGGCGATCCACGCCGCATGCGCGCCGCACTGGCGACCGACTGGATCGGACTGGATGCGCAGCACCTATGGGCGCTCGACCACGCCGAACGTACCGGCGGCGCCCATACCGAAGCGACAGACGCAGCAGATGCGACAGACGTAACCGACGCCACATCCTGGGTCGAGCGTTTTTCGCGTTATCGCTTGCTCTGGAACGAACGCGGTTTCGCGACGATGTGGCGCACCCTGCTGCACGAACTCAAGGTGCAACAACGGCTTGCCTTGCAGCCCGAAGGCGAACGACGCTTGACCAATCTGGCGCACCTGAGCGAGTTGGCGCAGACGCAGGCCGCGACGCAAAGCGGCCTCGCTCCCTTGTTACGCTGGCTGGCCAGCGAGCGTAACGAGCCGGGCCTGGGCGAAGAGGCGCAATTGCGGCTTGAGTCCGACCGCAATCTCGTGCAAATCGTCACGGTGCATAAATCGAAAGGACTTGAATACCCGATCGTGTTCTGTCCGTTCCTGAACGACAACGCGCAGCGGCCATCGAGCGCCGGCAAACTGCCGGATGCGCGCGAATATCGCGACGCCGATGGCGCGGTGCTGCACTACGGTTGCGATGCCGATACGATAGCGCTGGCGCGCGATCAAGCCGCGATCGAGCAAGCGGCGGAACGCGCGCGGCTGATTTACGTGGCGCTCACGCGCGCAGTCTATCGCTGTTACCTCGTCAGCGGCCCCTATGCCAGCGGCTCGACGGGCTCTACGACGGAGTCGCGTAAAAGCGTTCTCGAGTGGCTGGTAGCGGGCCGCGGCGATAGCTATGCAAACTGGCAGGCCAAGCCGCTTGAAGAGACGGAACTCGCGCAAGCGTGGCAGGCACTGTCCAGCTCGGCGATCGGCTTGCTGTCTTTGCCTGCCGCCAGGAGCGCGCAGCCGCTGGAAGCCCAGGACCATCGCGATGCCCGGTTTGCCGCTCGCGTTGCGCGCAGGGGCCTGCGCGACAGTTGGCGGATTGCCAGCTTCAGTGCCTTGGCGGCCTCGGGTACGGCCAATGCGCGGCCCTTCGGCCAAGGCGCGCAAGCCGCTCATGACTTGGCCGGTTTGCGACCGGATCACGATGCGCTGGCAGGGCTACGTGTGCCGGGATCGCCGGTCGCCACGCTGCCGGTCGCCACACTGTCGATCGGTGATTTCGACGACGACTTCGACGACAACTATCTTTACGCCCCGCAGACCGCTGAGCCCATACCGATCGCGCGCGGCAACGACGACATCATTGATTTTCCGCGTGGCTCGGCGGCGGGCGAATGCCTGCATCGGATGTTCGAGCTGGCCGATTTCAACGAACCGCTGACTTGGGCCCCGGCTGTCGAGCGCGCCTTGCGGGAACGTCCGGCGCCGGCCGCCGCACAGCTAGCGCCGCGCCTGCCGGCGATGATGAACCGCCTGCTTGGCGATGTCGTATCGACTCGAATAGCCGGGCCCGAAGCGCCGCACTTGACCTTGGCACAGGTCACCCCCGCGAAACGGCTGACCGAACTGGAGTTTTCGTTTCCCGCCAAGGCGGTGAATCTCGCCGCACTGGCCGAACTGCTGCGCGTGCACGGTTATGGCGTGCTGCCCGAATTGGCATTCAATGGCGGCTGGCTCGACGGCTACCTGAAAGGCTTTATCGATCTGGTTTTCGAATACGACGAGCGATTCTGGGTGCTCGATTGGAAATCGAATTTCCTTGGCGAGCATCCGGGCGATTACGGGCCCGCGCAACTCAGCGCGGCAATGCAGGATCATTTGTACACGTTGCAGGCCTTGATCTATGTTCTCGCCCTGCATCGCTACTTGCGGCATCGGCTGCCGGACTACGACTATCAGCGTCACGTCGGCGGCAGTCTTTATTTGTTTGTGCGCGCGGTCAGGCCTGATTGGCGGGTCGACGGCCTACCTGCCGGCGTGTGGTGCGATCGGCCGCCGCTCGAGATGATCGAAGCACTCGATCGGTTGATGCAAGGGGGCGGCAATGGATGATCTTTTTACCTCGAAATCGTCGCCACCCGAGCGCTTGTCGCGCGTGGATGAGATCGGTGCGGTGCCGGCGGTGCCGATGGAGTTGGCTTTGGCCGACGGTTTTGCGACACGCCTGGCGCTACTGGCGCGCCGTACTGGCGCCGAGGCGGTGACGGTGCGGTGGGTCGAGCGAGCCGCATTTGCGATCAGCCGCGCGACCAGCCAAGGGCATGTCTGCATCGGGCTTGAAAGCGTGCTCGAATCCGCTGGTGCACGCGTCGAGTCCGGCGTTGGGTCGCGCATCGAGTCCCGCATTGAGTCCCACATCGAGTTCAACTCGCGGCTCAGCTCAGGGCAGCGGGCTGCCGACGTTGCGGCATTGCGAGCGCGTCTGCTTGCCAGCGGCGTGGTGTGCGATGGCGGTGGCGCGAGCGCCGCGTTGTTGCCGTTGGTGCTCGATGCGCAAAACCTTCTCTACCTTGCGCGCTATTACGATTTCGAACGACAACTGGCAGCGGCGCTGGTGACACGCGCGCGCGAAGCGGAAAGCGGCGCCGCCATCGCCGATGAAAGCCTACAGGCTTTTTTTGTCGCGCCGCCACCCGGCGAAATCGATTGGCAGCGGGTGGCCGTGGCGTTGGCGCTGAGCGGACGGCTCACCATCATCAGCGGAGGGCCGGGCACCGGCAAGACCACTACCGTCGTGGCAATTTTGGCAGGGCTGTTGGCCCAGGCGGCGGTGCGCCAAACCACACTTCGTATCGCGTTGGCAGCACCGACCGGCAAAGCGGCGCAACGCATGCAGGAAGCGTTGCTGGAGCGCGCCGGCAACCTGCCGCCCGAGGCCGCGGCGCGGCTGCCGACGCAGTCCTATACGCTGCATCGCTTGTTGGGCGTAGGGCCCGGCGGGCAGTTTCGGCACCATCGCGCGGCGCCGCTGCCGTATGACGTCGTGGTGGTCGACGAGGCTTCGATGATAGACGTCGCTCTTGCCGCGCGGCTGGTCGACGCGATTCCCCCCGGAGCACGCCTGATTTTGCTCGGGGACAAGGATCAGCTCTCGGCGGTCGAAGCGGGCGCCGTCTTCGCTGAACTCAGCGCGCGCCCCTCGTTGTCTGCCGCTCGCGTGGCGCTGATTGCTGAGCAATTGAAGGTGTCGCCGCGGCAATTGACCGATGCGTGGCCTGTGTGGGAAAGCGCCGATACCGATACCGATACCGATACCGATACCGATACCGATGCTGACGTTGATGCGGATGCTCGCGCAGACACCCCTGCTGCGCCATTGGCAGATTGCGTCGTGTGGCTGGAACGTAACTATCGCTTTGGCCTGGACTCATCGATCGGGCAGTTGTCGTTGGCGATACGCGCCGGACGAGTCAAACCGGCGCTGGCGATTTTGCAGGGTGGCGATAGCGACACAGTGCTGCATGCGGATGCGATGACCATGCTGAAACCGGCCTCGCTCAGCGCGTTGGCCGAGGGTTATGCGGTGTATGTGGCCGCGCTGGCCAACTGGTTGACCATCCGCGCCGGGCGAGGCAGCGCTCACCGATTTGAGGCTGACACGCCCGGCGCCTCAGCGCTTGCTGAGATTGGCACTGCTGACACCGCGGCGCTGTTCGATGCGTTCAATCAGTTCCGGGTGTTGTGTGCGGTGCGCGCCGGTTGGCGAGGTGTGGAGCGGTTGAATATCGAATTGACGCTGCGCGTGCGGCAGGCCTTGCGCGCGGCCGGCGGGGCCGCTGAAGCAGCGCTCGCACCGGTTGCGAGCGATGCGCTGTGGTACGCCGGAAGGGCTGTCATGGTGACGCGTAATGACTACGCGCTGGGCTTATTCAATGGCGATATCGGCATTGCGCTGCCGGCGGGGGAAACCGCGGACACGTTGCGGGTCTGGTTTCGCGCGGCCGATGGTCGTTATCGCGCGGTGTCGCCTGCTGCGCTGCCGCCGCACGAAACCGCATTTGCGATGACCGTGCATAAATCGCAGGGGTCGGAATTTCAACGCGTGGCTTTGGTAATGCCCGCAGTCGCGAGCCGCGTATTGACGCGTGAGCTGGTCTATACGGCAGTTACGCGAGCCCGTGCGGCAGTGGCAATTTATACCGCTGCGGATGTCCTCGCCGAAGCGATCTCCGCACGCACTGCGCGCGACTCCGGATTGGCCGCGCGACTTGCAGAGGCATCGCTGACCACCGTGAGCAACGTTTAACCGCAACCGCAACCGCAACCGCAACCGCAACCGCAACCGCAACCGCAACCGCAACCGCTCAGTCCGCGTCGCCAGACGCTTTGCCGCGTCCCGCTTTGATCGCGCTGCGGCGCGTCTTGCCTTCCAACCGGCGGCGCTGCGACGCGCGTGTCGGACGTGTGGCGACGCGTTCGCGCGGCAGCACACTGACACTGTCGATCAGTGCGGCGAGTCGCGCGAGCGCATCGGCGCGATTCATTTCCTGAGTGCGGTGTGCCTGGGCTTTAATGACCACCATCCCGTCGCGCGTGATGCGACTGTCGTGCAGCACAAACAGTCTGGCTTTGATGGCATCGGGCAGCGCCGACGCACCGATGTTGAAACGCAAGTGGATCGCGCTCGACACCTTGTTGACGTTCTGGCCACCCGCGCCTTGTGCGCGGATAGCGGTCATTTCGACGTCTTCGGGACGCAAGGTCCACTGCTGGGCAGGTACGATCATGAGCGGGTTATTGCAGGGCGCGGCGTGCAGGTCCGCGCCGCGCGTTTCACGCGGCCAGCGCCGCGGGGGCGGCCACGCAAACCCTGTTGCGGCCTGCATGCTTGGCCATGTAGAGTGCCTGGTCAGCGGCCGCGAGCAAATTGCGACTGTCGCCGGAAGGCTCCATTGTGGCCGCGCCTATCGATAATGTCACCACGCCCGGATGGTCGGGCGCGTCGCTGGCCGGAGCGGCAATCCCGGCGGCGAACACGGCTTCGCGCAGTTTTTCAGCGATAAAGGTCGCGGAGTCACGATCGGCGCAGGGGAGTACGACCACGAATTCCTCACCGCCATAGCGCGCCAACAAGTCGCCGGACCGCCGGATCTGGCTCGCCAGTGCTTGGGCCACGGCGATCAGGCAGGCGTCGCCTTGCAGGTGACCGAGGGTGTCGTTGTAAGGTTTGAAAAAGTCGACATCCGCCATCAACAGCGAGAGCGGTTTGCCGGTGCGTCGCGCGTGTTCGACTTCGCGTGCCAGAAACTCATCGAAATACCGTCGATTATGAATGCCGGTGAGTCCGTCGCGGATAGAATATTCAGTCAGCTGAGTGTTAGCCGTGCTCAAGTTGCGGTAGAGACGGTTGAATTCCCAGAAGAGCATGCTGAGCACGGCCGTTGCCGAAACCACCGATAAACAGCGCGCGGTGTACCAGCCCAGCGTGCCGCGTGCGCCGGCCACGAACGTAATGATCACGTCGCAACTGGCGGCAAGCAGCGCGATACATATCCATAGCTCAAGCATGGCGCGGGTGCGGCTGGCGAGCGCAATGGTCAATAGCGCGAGCAAATTGGCCAGCACCACGGCGACAGACACCGGGTTGTGCACCAGCGCCAAATACGAGTGCCCGACAATGATCGTGGACAGCAGCGAACCATGCGCGGCGATGGCGAGGTAGCACAGCGCTGCCGACACCAGCATCGGGCCACCGATCAGCGCCACGGCCGTCGGTATCGTATGACGCGGCTCAAGGACCGTCTCACCCCAATGACGCTTGATGACCGATGCGATCAACAACACAATCGGAAAGCCGCCGTGCCAGAAAACCCAGATCCAGGCCGCGCTTTGACTGTTGGCGCCAAACAAGCCGGTCGGCGCGAAAATGTCGGGAAACACCAGCAACTGCGCCAGGTCGGCCACCGTCACGAAGCCGAAAGCGCCGCTGAGTGCCGCGAGGTACGGCTGCCGGAAAATTGTGAACTGTACACATAAGATCACCGCCGTCAGACTCTCGGTACAGAACACGGCGGTGTTGAAGATGGGTAAAAACGGATCTACAGGAGTGAGGTAGAAGTTGGCCCAGGGCCAGGTAAGACAAAAGGCGGTCAAGATTGCGAGGGCCACGGCGCCAGCACTGAGCGCATGAAAGCGCGTGGTTGGCAGTTGTATCATTCCTTCCATTGCGGGCCTCGAATTGGTGTGGCCCCAGTGTAGCAAATCCGTTTGGCAAGGTAGTGGCCCCCGAGCTCCTCGAGCGTGGATTCGTCAAAATGAGACAAGTCGGCTGGTGAAGTGCCGACACTTATCGCGTACTTTTATCGTATTTTCTTCCGCGCTTTCCTCTGCATCGTCTTGGTTAGGACGTGCGCGGTGTGCGGTGCAGCCGCAGTTTTTGCAACAGTCCGGTGGCCAGCGCAGTACCGGCGAGCACCAGCACGACGCCGCCGCCCAAAGCCGGCGAGACGGGTTCGGCGAGAAACAGGTTGCCCCACAGGATGCCGAATACAGGGATCAGGAACGTGACCGACATCGCGGCGGCTGGACCCGCTTTGGCGATCAGGCGGAAATACATGAGGTAAGCCAGGGCCGTACAGGCTATGGCCATGCAGATCACAGCCCCCCATCCGCGCACCGATACCGCTGCGGTGGGCCAGTTCAGGAGCGCGAAGGGCAGCAGTGCCACGCTGGCGCCTGTCATGCTGCCCGTGGCGACCACCAAAGGCGGCACGCCGGTGAGCGCTCGCTTGGTGTAATTGGCAGCGATGCCATAGAGGAACGTGGCGCCCAACGCGGCGCCTGCCGCCAGAATGCTATGCCATGGCGCGCTCGCGCCGGTGCTGCCCGTATCGCCTGCGCCGCCGGCCGGGACTTCGATTTGATACCAGACGAGAACCAGCACGCCGGCGAAGCCGAGCACCATGCCCGCGATTCGGCTAGGGCTGAGTGTCTCCTTGAGCCAGACGAATGCGACCAGCGCGCCGAACAGCGGCGTGGTGGCATTGATGACCGAGGTCAATCCGGCGCTGAGCGTCTGCTCGGCAATCGCGAACAGGCAGAACGGCGCCGCTGAGTTGAGTACGCCGACTACGAATAAGGGTCCTGCGTGCGTGCGCAAGCTCTTCAAACCAGCCACGCCGTTGCGGCTGCCGAGCACGATCAGTAAAACAACAGCGGCGATCGACACTCGCAATGCCATCAACGCGGCAGGTCCGAATTCGGCAACGCCGACCCGGATAAACAGGAACGAGGCACCCCAGAGCGCGGCGAGAATAATCAGACTGAGAAAGCTTTTGAGGTTCATGACGGGGCAAAGTAGGGCGAAGTCGTACCGGGCAATGGCGATGCGGTGTCGGCGAGCGCGGGGGGCGAGCGTGGGACCATTTGCGGTGGCGCCTCGGAGGCAACCGGTGCGGCGCAGGGAGCGCCGACGAACGCACCATTGATGTGCCCCGATGTTAGCACCGGGGCATCGCCCTGAACATTGGCGGGACTCTATGATTGAATCGAAGAGCAAGATTCGGTGTGTCGGATGCTGTGGATGTCCCAAGCGTCCCAAGCATCCTAAGCGCGCCAAGTGTCCGAAGCGCCTCAAACGCCGCACGCGCCAAGTCCCCTGCCCAAATAAAAACGCCCCGGTGCGTGAGCAGCCGGGGCGATGCTGCCGGCTCGCGCCGGCAAGTACAAAAGGCTTAGTGAGGAATAATGCCCGGTATGTAGTACTGCTGGATCCAGACGATGATCCCGAGCAGCACCGTCAACGCAATACTGTGCTTGAAGGTCTTGGCGAAGACCAGGCCTTCCTTGCCCTTGAGTTCGGTCACGCCAACGCCCGTTGCGATGTTTTGCGGCGAAATCATCTTGCCCATCACACCGCCCGACGAGTTGGTTGCCGCCATCAGGACCGGATTCAGGCCAAGCTGGTTGGCTGCCACCACCTGCAGGTTGCCGAACAGCGCGTTACCCGAGGTGTCGCTGCCCGACAGGAACACAGCCACCCAACCCAGGAACGGCGAGACCAACGGGAAGAACACGCCGACCGAAGCCACGCCGAGACCCAGCGTGTAGGTCATGCCGGAGTAGTTCATCAAAAAGGCGAGCCCAACGATAGTCGCAACCGTGAAGATGGCGATGCGCGTCTGCTGCCAGGTGTCGCAAACGGCCGCGAAAAACTCGCGGACGGGCAAGCGCGTAATGAGCGCCGTGATAATTGCCGCCACGAGAATCGCGGTGCCGGTACCGAGCGGCTGGAACACCCAGATAGCGCCATAAACAGTCTTGTACAGCGTGATGTACACGGCCTGATCCAGGCCGGGCCACGCTATTTTCTGCGCACCGACGTTGGCGACGCCGAGCAGCGTCCAGGCAATCACGACAACCGACACGATGAGCCACGGATACCAGCCTGCGACGCTTTTGACGGCACTGCCGTGATGCTTCGAGCGATCGACGTTGATCGCATACTTCGGATCCGGCTCGAGTTTCCACACTTTCAGGAACCCGATCGTCAGGATCAGCGACGCGAGCGACGCCAGGACGTCGGTCAGCGCGTAGCTCAGGTAGTTCGACATCACGAACTGCGTGACCGCGAAGCTCAGGCCCGCTACCACCAGGACCGGCCAAATCTTGAGCATGCCGCGAAAGCCGGCGTATATCGTGATCACGTAGAACGGCAGCAGGAATGCGAACAGCGGCAACTGGCGACCGACCATTTGCGCGAGCGAGGTAGCCGGCAAGTGGGTAACGGCCGACAACACCGTGATCGGCACGCCGAGCGCGCCGAAGGCCACCGGCGCGGTATCGAAAATAAGTGTGAAGGTCAGCGCTTCGAGAGCGGGAAAGCCCAGCATGATCAGCATGGAACTGATAATCGCGATCGGCGTGCCGAATCCCGAGATGCCTTCGAGCAGCGCACCGAACGAAAAGCCGAGTACCACCAGCACAATGCGGCGGTCATTGGGCAGATTCTCGAGCAGCCAGTTGCGAAACGCATCGAAGTAACCCGAGCGCACCGCAATGTTGTACAGCAAAATCGCGGCGACCACGATCCACATGACAGGCCAGACTGCGAACACGGCGCCCGAGGCGACCGAATTGAGCGCCAAGCCAATCGGGAATTGCCACGCCGTGACAGCCACGATCAGGCCGACGACCAACCCTGCCAGCGAGGCTTGCCACGCAGGCCGACGCAGGATGCCGAGCAACGCAAGAACCGTTGCGATCGGCAAGATTGCTACCAGGAAGCTCGGGAATAGAGAATCCCCGATAGGAGTAAGCAGTTGATGGAACATCACGTCTCCGAAGAATTATTAACTGCGATTTTCGAGCGATGTGAAATCCGGCTCCGCAGGCCGAGCGAAATCGAATTACCAAATCATATATAAAACCGTGTGCGTCACGCGCAGCATAGGCTGCGTAGATGCACCGCACAATTTAGGGTATGTACCGACAGCGGACGTTGGCAAATTGAAAGCTGAAACGACTAGGCACGGTCTTGCGCTGCAAAGCCGCGTGGCGACGGGAGTGTAGAAGAGAAAAGCAGGGGAGAAAGCGGGGAGGAAGCAGGCGAGAAGCAGAGGAGGACGCAGCGCAGAAGCTGCCTGCCGGGCCGGGGTGACCCCGGCGCCGACTAGGTTGCTGGGCTGTCGACCGGCCCGCTGGCCGAGTCGACGACGGTCTGCAGCAGTACCGTCGGCCCTGTTACGGTCGATTACTGGCGCTGATAAATTTCGGCGCCGGCTTTGACGAACTCGATCGATTTGACTTCCATGCCTTGCTTGAGGGCTTCGATTTCGCTGATGCCTTGCTTGGCTGCGTATTCGCGCACGTCCTGCGTGATCTTCATCGAGCAGAAGTGCGGGCCGCACATCGAACAGAAGTGGGCGACTTTTGCGGCATCCTTGGGCAGCGTTTCGTCGTGAAACTCGCGCGCCTTGTCCGGGTCCAGGCCGAGGTTGAACTGGTCTTCCCAGCGGAACTCGAAACGGGCTTTCGACAAGGCGTTGTCGCGTATCTGCGAGCCCGGATGGCCCTTGGCCAGATCGGCTGCATGCGCGGCAAGCTTGTACGTGATAATGCCGGTCTTGACGTCGTCCTTGTTGGGCAAACCCAGATGTTCCTTGGGCGTGACGTAGCACAGCATCGCGGTGCCGAACCAGCCTATCATCGCCGCGCCGATACCCGAGGTGATGTGGTCGTAGCCCGGCGCGATGTCGGTCGTCAGCGGCCCCAGCGTATAGAACGGCGCTTCGTCGCAGTACTCGAGCTGCAGATCCATGTTCTCTTTGATCAATTGCATCGGCACGTGGCCGGGGCCTTCGATCATCACCTGCACGTCGTGCTTCCATGCAACCTGGGTGAGCTCGCCCAGCGTCTTCAGTTCGCCCAGTTGCGCTTCGTCGTTGGCGTCGTAAATCGAGCCCGGACGCAAGCCATCGCCCAGCGAGAACGACACGTCATAGGCTTTCATGATTTCGCAGATTTCTTCGAAATGCTCGTAGATGAAGCTTTCGCGATGGTGAGACAGACACCATTTGGCCATGATGGAACCGCCGCGCGAGACGATACCGGTCATCCGGTTGGCGGTCATCGGCACGTAGCGCAGCAGCACGCCGGCGTGGATCGTGAAGTAATCGACGCCTTGTTCGGCTTGTTCGATCAGCGTGTCACGGAAAATTTCCCAGGTCAGGTCTTCGGCGCGGCCGTTGACCTTTTCGAGCGCTTGATAGATCGGCACCGTACCGATCGGCACCGGGCTATTGCGCACGATCCATTCGCGCGTTTCGTGGATGTGCTTGCCGGTCGACAAATCCATGACGTTGTCCGCGCCCCAGCGGATCGCCCAGGTCATCTTGTCGACTTCTTCGCCGATCGACGAAGTCACGGCCGAATTGCCGATATTGGCGTTGACCTTGACCAGGAAATTGCGTCCGATGATCATCGGCTCGACTTCCGGATGGTTGATGTTGGCCGGAATGATCGCGCGGCCGCGAGCGATTTCCTCACGCACGAATTCAGGCGTGATTTTGCTCGGCGTACTGGCACCAAACGACTCGCCCGGGTGCTGGCGCCCCATCAGCTCGGCCAGCTTGTTGCCTTGCGGACCCGAATCGCGCAGGCTTTGCAGGTATTCGTCGCGACGCATGTTTTCACGGATCGCCACATATTCCATTTCAGGCGTGATGATGCCGCGGCGCGCGTAATGCATCTGCGACACGTTCTTGCCGGCCTTCGCACGACGCGGTTTGCGGTGCAGGCCCGGAAAACGCAATTCGGCGGTGGCGGGGTCGGCTGCGCGTTCCAGGCCGAATGCGCTGGTCAAACCGGAGAGTTCTTCGGAGTCGCCGCGCTCGTCCAACCACGCGGTGCGCACGCTGGGCAGGCCCGAGCGGATATCGACGCGCACTTCCGGGTCGGTGTAAGGGCCCGATGTGTCGTACACGTACACGTCAGGATTTAGCTCGCCGCCGAAATCAGTGGGCGTGGCCGATTGCGCGATTTTCCGCATCGGCACCCGCAAGTCGGGGCGCGAACCCACGGCATAGCTTTTGGTGGAGTTCGGCAGCGGCTGAATGGCCAGCGCGTCGACATGCGCGTCGGCCGAAAGGAATTTGGGGTTGGCGTTCATTACGTCTCCTGGATAAAGCAGCGGATGCCGCGGATCTGCCACGCAGGAAACTGATATTTTCGGAGGGGGTCGGGGCGGGTCGGGAGGGGAGTGACCCGCGACGCTCCCTGCGCTGGCATTATCCAGATCAGGTTCTAAGGGTATTTCTCACCCGTAACCCAGTTACAGGACCCCCGCGTTGCAGTTCGCACGATACACCGTGCACGGCGGATCGCGCAAGCGCCGATGTGCACGATTTGCCGTGAGGGTCGGCACGATTGTAGGTTGCAGCGCGGGTGGGTTGGACGCCGCCGGCGCAAAATCGCAACAAAAAATGCGCCCGATCGATGAGTATCGGACGCACATTGCCGCCGCGGCGCCCACTACTGGCTCGCGGCGAAGGTGGCACCTTACTGTGGCTTATTTGTTTTCGTCGGCGCTATTGGTGATGGCGTGGCCGCCTTTCGAAATATCCTGGCCCGCGCCGGCGACCGTATTGCACCCTGCGAAAACCACCACACCGGCGACTAGCAAAAGCGAAAAGAGCTTGGTCATTTTGAATCCCCTCGAAGACGATTGATCTGGATAGGAGGGCTACGTTGCGTCTCGCGAAGTGCCCCGGCAAAGATCGGAGCAAATATCGATCCGCAGCGCGTTTGCGATCTGTGCCGCTCACGCGCATTTCGCGTAACTGGTTAGTGTGACACTTATTTCGCGATAAGCGTTCCACGAGTTCTGCCAGGCGATGTATCCAGATGTAAATGGACGCCTTGCGTTCACACCCCTGCGGTAACGAGGTCAGGACGCGGACGGTGATGACTGATCCAAGTCATTAATGCTTAGTCTCTTAGCCTATTAAGCCCCCGCCTTCCTCGTGAAAGGGGTACGGTCCCGCGTAGTCGTCAACATAAACGTGGTGCGACACGACGCCTGCCTGTGCATCCCAGAGATGCAGCGCGAAGGCGGGCGGTTCCATCACAAAAGCGGAAGGGCCCTCGGGCCGCAAATCGAACGCCACCTGATGGGCCGGCGACGCGCAGGTCGAGGCGATGGTGCCGCCAAAGCGGACATGGATAGGCCGGTGTAAATGACCACACAGCACACGCTCGACATTCGGATGTTTGGCGATCAGGCGCTCCAGCGCTTGCGCGTCTTGCAGGGCGAGTGCGGCCTCGTCCATATGCTCGATGCCGGTTGCAAACGGCGGGTGATGCAGCGCCACGATAACCGGCATGGCACGCGCTTGTTCGAGCTCGGCCTCTAGCCACGCGAGCCGGCTTGCGCACAAACGGCCGCCGCTGTTCGGCGCGTCCAGGCTATCGAGCGCGAGCACCCGCACGGTGGCCCCCGGCGTGGCGAGATCGAATCGGTACTGGATGAAGCCGTCCGGGTCGCCGCCCAGGTAGGCGGCGTCGGCAAACGCGGCGCGCAGCGGTGCTCGGCTATCGTGGTTGCCCACCATCAGGTAGTAGGGCAATTGCAGTTGCGCGAGCAGCGTACGCAGATGCGCGTATTCGTCGGCGTGGCCCGCGTCGACAAGATCGCCGGTAATGAGCACCGCGTCGGGACGCGGCGTGAGCGCGTTGAGCTTGGCGATACAGCGTTGCAGGAACGGCGCGGTGTCCACCTGCCGATAGGCAAGTTGGCCGGGCCGGCGGATATGAAGATCGGTGATTTGAGCGAGCAGCATGAACGTGTCCTGACAAAAAACAGCTTAATCGATTTCAAAGGCCAGCAATTTCAAAGGCCAGCAGTGCATCGGGCCGCAGTGCTAAGCCCACCGCAGTACCGCGACTCAATTCCACATGTCCGGCCACGTCGATGACCAGCGTGTCGGGCGCCGCACCCGTGATGCGCAGTCGCGTGCGCTCTCCCAGGAACTGCGCCGCTTCGATGACACCGTGGAGTTGCGCTGCATGGGGCGCGACCAGGGTGGCGTCTTCCGGCCGGAAGTAGGTGGTCGCAGCGCCCGTGGGCAGCGGCGCATTCAGCGGCACTGCGCCGCCCAGCGTGTTGAGCATGCCGTCGCGCACTTCGCCACATAGCCGGTTCAGTGTGCCGATAAACTGCGCGACCGTGCGATTGGACGGCCGATAGTAGATGTCGCGCGGCGTGCCTATTTGCTCGATGCGCCCGGCGCTCATGACCACGATGCGGTCGCCCAGCGCCATGGCTTCGGCTTGATCGTGCGTGACGTAGACAGTGGTGATGCCCAGGCCGCGCAATAGCGTATTCATTTCGGTGCGCAGCGTATCGCGCAAACGTGCGTCCAGTGCGGTCAGCGGTTCGTCGAGCAACAGCACGCGCGGCTGCGGGGCCAGCGCCCGGGCCAGGGCGACACGCTGCCGTTGGCCGCCGGACAATTCGTTGATCGGCTTGTCGGCATGCGCTTCGAGTTCCATCAATTCGAGCAGCTCGCCGACCCGTTGACGCATCGTGGCCGGATCGGCCTTTTTGATGCGCAAGCCATACGCGATATTGCCGCGTACGTTCAGGTTGGGGAACAGCGCATAGCTCTGGAACACCATGCCGACCTGGCGCTGTTCGATCGGCCTGGCGGTGACGTCTTCGTCGCCGAACAGCACGGTGCCACCTGCATCCGGTTGCTCGAGCCCGGCAATCATGCGTAAGGTGGTCGTCTTGCCGCAACCGGAGGGACCGAGCAGCACCAGCGTTTCACCCGCGCCTATGCTGAGGTCCAAAGGCTGCAGCACGCGCTGGCCGCGAAAGCTTTTGCCGCACTGACGCAGGGTGACCGGAATCGAATCGAGTTTCATAGCGGGTTTTCCGGTAGGGCGCGGGTGTTCGCGTCGGCGCTGGCCGCGATGCTGGCGCTTTCCCGCGCGCGGCGCTTGGCGTGCTTGCGTTGCAGCCGTTGCGGGTCGAGGTTGCCGCCAGGATCGATGCCCAGCAGTTGCATGCCGATCAACAGCGGAATCGTGATCGCGAAAAATACGATGGTGTAGGCGCTGCCGATTTCAATACGCATCGAGGCATAGGCATCGGCCAAGCCGACCGGCAGCGTCTTGGTGTCGGGCGTGTGCAGCATCCAGGTCAGGTTGAATTCGCCTAGCGAAAGCGTGACCACGGTCAGTGCGCCTGCCAGGATGCCGGGCCAGGCATTGGGCAGCACGATGGTGAAAAAGCGTTGGCTAAAGCGCGCGCCCAAGCTGGCCGCGCCTTCTTCGAGCGTACGCAAATCGATGCTGGCGCAAATGGCTGCGACCGATCGCACCATGAACGGCAGCGTGAACACGAAGTGCCCGACCACGATAAACCACAGGCTGTTGCGAAATGCGCTGAAGCCGCCGTAGATAGCCAGCAGACCCAAGGCCGTGGCCAGGCCCGGCAGCGCAATCGGCAGCACCAGCATTTCTTCGATCAGGCGCGACAAGCGGGTGCGCGAGCGCGCCAGCGCGTAGCCTGCGGGAACGCCGGTAAGCAGCACCAGTGCAAGCGTGATCGCAGCGACGTACAGAGACGTCAGCACCGAGTCGCCGTAGGTTTCGAGCACGTTGCTGACCCAGCGCAAGGTCAAGCCGCTCGATACGCCGCGGAAATAGTTGACGGTCAGCCCGGCCATCACCGACATCAGCATCGGCACGATCAAGAACGCGCACAAGGCCAGTGTCACCATCACTTGGCCCACGGTGATCCAGTTGAGCGAGCGCAGGCGTCGCGTGCGAACTGGCGCGAGCTGCGCGGCGGAGCTGGACTGCATCTGGTTCATGATCAATTCGCGAGTCAGTTCACGGGCCGGTTTGCGGCTAGGTTCGAAGGTCGGTTCGCTCATTGCATGGACTCAGAGTCTCAGGCCGCAGCTGCGGCGGCCTGGCCGGTCAAGTTACGGGCCAGGGCGAGCACCGCCCAAGTCACGACGCCCAGCACCAGGCTCAATACCGCGGCCGTGACCATATTGGCGTTGAGCGTGAATTCGGTGTAGATGGTCATCGGCAGCACGTCGATATCGGTGGCTAGCGTGAACGCTGTGCCAAACGCGCCCATCGAGGTCGCAAAACAGACCGCCGCCGCGGCAGTCAGCGCAGGTGCGAGCGCCGGCAACACCACATCGCGCATGATTTGCCAGGGGCTTGCACCCAGCGAACGGGCCGCTTCCTCGAGCGATGCATCGAGTTTGCCTGCGGCGGCCATCACCGTGATGATCACGCGCGGAATCGAAAAGTACAGGTAGCCGGCAAAAAGGCCCGTCATCGAATAGGCGAAGACCCATTTGTTACCGGTGAGCGCCATGGTCAGCGCGCCGATCAGGCCTTGGCGGCCCGCCAGCATAATCACCATGAAGCCGACCACCACCCCGGGAAATGCCAGCGGAAAGGTCAGCAGCGCGAGCAGCACGCGCTTGGCTGGAAAGCTATGACGCGTGAGGAACAGGCCGACGATTACCGAGAGCACCAGCGTGGCGAGCGTGACCGCGATCGACAGCGCGACCGTGGCGCCCAGACTTTCCAGGTAGCGGCGGTTGGTCAGCACCGCGCGATACGTGGCCAGCGCGTCGTTGCCGCCGCTTATCTGGATCAGCCGCCCGATGGGCAACAGCCAGAAGCCGGTAAAGAGCGCGAGTGCAGGCGCCAGCAGCGCGATGCGCCAGCGTACCGGAAAGGTCAGGTCGTGCATGATGGCGGGTCGGGTTGACGTATCGGGCCGCGATGCTGCCAGCTTAATGCATCAGCGTCAGATAGGCTTCACCGAAACTGCGCTGGGCACGCGCCATTGCGTTGAAGTCGACCGGTTTGACGCGGGCATAGTCACTCGCCGGCAGGAACTTCGATGCCACGTCGGGCGGCAGTTTCACTGCACGTACCGGTCGCAGGTAAGCGGCGGCCCACAGCGCCTGGCCTTCGTCGGAGAGCACGAAATCGAGCACTTTCTTGCCGTTGGCTTCATGCGGCGCGCCTTTGGTGAGCGCCATCACGTAGGGCACGGTAATCGTGCCTTCGCGCGGGATCACGAACTCGACGTTGGCGTGATCCTTATATTTGGCACGGTAAGCATCGAAATCGTAGTCGAGCAGAATTGGAATCTCGCCCGAAAGTACGCGTGCATAAGCAGTTTGCTTGGGCACGATGGGCGCGTTGGCCTTGAGCGCCTTGAACCAATTCATGGCCGGGCTGAAATCGTTGAGCGTGCCACCCAGTGCCGTATTCACCGCAACCGCACCGGCGTAACCGACGAACGCCGACGACGGGTCCAGATACCCGATCATGCCTTTGTATTCAGGCTTGAGCAGATCGGCCCACGAGCGCGGTACCGGTTTGCCTTCGAGCGCATCTTTGTTGACGAAGAACCCGAGCGTGCCGGAGTGGATCGCAAACCATTCGCCCTTGGGGTCTTTCAGCGTGGCCGGGACGTCCTGGATATGAGCCGGCGCATACGGTTGCAGCAGGCCTTGGTCCTCGGCCTGAAAGGCGGACGAGATGCCCAGGTAAACCACGTCGGCGACCGGGCTCTTGGCTTCGGCCATCATCTGTGCGATCGCTTGCCCCGAATTCTTGTCGTCGTAGGGCACGCGGATTCCGGTCTTTTGCTTGATCGCGGCAATCTGCGAGGCCCAATCGGCCCATTCCGGCGGGCAGTTGTAGCAGATCGCCGTTTCGTCGGCGCGCGCGGCTTGCGTCGGCGCCAGGATGGCGGCTGCACTCGCTACCAGCAGCACGGCAGTCGATTGCAGTACGCGTGCGCGGCGTGCGAGAGTCGTGACGTTCGCGACGGTCGATAAGCGAGTTTGCAGACTTGCAATCAGACCAGGCAGGCGCGCAGTCAGACTTGAGGCCAGACGTTTCATAACAGATCTCCTGAGATGTAGCACGTGAGCGGTTAGGCGCGGCGGGTGGACCCGGACGCGGTGAGAGGGGCGGCCGGCGCTGCTGCCGTCGGCTCGCTTTTTTCGCCAACGTATGGCGCGATAGTTGCGCCATGCCGGATCGAATGCGGCAGTGTCAGACCTAGACGCTGGGGTTGGCGGCCATCGTCGATTAGCGTGGCGCCATTCGCGGCGGCTGGCAGGCGAGCCTGGATCTGGGCACGTAGCTGTCGCCACGCTTGCGTGCCGATTTCGCGATTGGGTGCGCACACGCTGGCTAGCGCGGGTGAGAGCAACTCACCCATCGAAAGTCCGTCGAAACCGAGAATCGACATATCGCGCGGCACTTCGAGGTGGGCTGCGCGCAGCGCACGCATGACCACCATGGCCAGTAGATCGTTGCTGCAAAAAAGCGCCGTGGGCCGATTGGCGCCTTCGAACAAGCGTGCGAACGTGGCGGGGGAGAGCCGTTCGGCGTTGAAGTCGACTTCGATGGCGGCACGCGGTTCGAGCCCCGCCTCTTGCATCGCGTCGCAATAGCCGAGGTGGCGTTGGCGAGCGCGATCGGAGGCATTGAGCGAACCTGCCACCATCAGTATCTGGCGGTGCCCTTGCGCCACCAGCACACGCACGCCGTCGCGGGCGGCGCGCCGGTTGTTGACTGAGACTGAAGGGCGGCAGGCTGTGTCGTTATGCGCGAGTACGTAGGGTAGATGGTCTGCTTCCAGCGCATCGAGCAGTGGATTCGAGTTGCCATCGGTGACGGTGATGATTACGCCGTCTACGCGCTGGCCGCGCAGTATTTCGAGGGCGTGTTGTTCGCGTTGGGCGTCGTATTGGGTGGTCATCAGCACCAGGCGATAACCGGCTGCGCCGGCCGCTTCGTCGATGCCTTGCAAGGTTTCTGCGAACACCGGGTTGGCGAGGGTTGGCAGCACGATGCCGACCAGCCCGGTATGCTCGGCGCGCAGTTGACGCCCCAGCGCACTGGGCTGGAATTTCAGCGCCGCGATTGCCGCCTGGATTTTTGCGAGCGTGATCGGGCTGACCGTATGCGGCGCATTGAGCGCGCGCGAGACGGTAGCGATCGAAAATCCAGCGTGAGCGGCGACGTCCTTGATGGTGGCTGTCATTTTGCGCAATGAAGTGAAAACGTTTTCATGCTGCGCATTATCATCAGTCAAAATGACAGTACTGTGACGATTTTTTTGCGGCGCAGGGTTAGTGATTTTGTTTGTGCGGTGCGGCATGAATGGCGGCTTGCGGCACAGGAATCTGGCTCGCCGGGCGCTGCAGTGGTAGAATCTCGTCCGCCCTGCCGGGGTGATGAAATTGGTAAACATAGCGGACTTAAATAATTGAGTGCCCGATCGGAAACGGTCGGAGTAGAACCCTTCAAATTCGGCGAAACCCCTGGCGTACTTGCGCCGAGGCAACACCGAGCCAAGCCTGTCGTGAAGGCGCTGTTAAGCGGTTTGCGGTAGGAAGGTGTAGAGACTAGACGGGGGGCACCTGCAGCGCGTTGCGCAATGGTGAAGGCATAGTCCAGCGCACGAACGGTTTTGATGGAGCGTCGTTAAGGTTGATGGCGTTTTGTTGGAAGTCGGCGTCGAAAGACGCAGTGTGATGAAAATCCGCCGCCTAACGGCTTGCCGGTTCAAGTCCGGTCCCCGGTACCAAATAGCGTTCCTGAGTAGTCTTGGATTATCCGCGAAGCCCCGCAGATTAAACGTCTCCGGGGCTTTTTCATATCGAGACCCTCGGTACGTGCACCGACGTAGCCGGCCTGAAACTTCAATTCGCGCGCGAACTAGCGTTGCTTGGACGGCAGTGCTCAAGCGTGCTCTTTGTGCGCTACCACCCAGTCGCGCAGCACGTTGTTCATGCGCGTTTGCCAACCATCACCGGATGCCCGGAACTCGCTCACGACCTCTGCGTCCACATAGAGTGTCACACGCTCTTTCGGATTTTCCAGCTTTGGACGGCCACGCTGGCGCTTCATGAACTCGGCGTGTGGGACCATTTTCGCAACCTCTTCGGCGGTGACCTCCGGGTTGTCCGGGTCCGCGTCGATGCCGCGTTGAATTGCCAATTCCTCTTCCGGCGTGTTGCGGATCAGTTTAGGTTTCGTCATCGATTTTCATCTCCCGGTTGTTTGCTGCGTCTTTGACGGGGTCAAAAGTCAGACTCATCGTTAATAAGTATACGTACGTTAAATTGGCCATGCATGTATTTTGTGTGCGTATATTAAATCGAGTCGCCTCGTGAGATGCTGAGTCTCAGCATTGGTCAGAGACATGCCCCGGTGATCATCCGATCATTGGGTAACAGCTGACGGCGAACGCGACATCGATCCCACCCAACCCAACACCGCCAAACTGACAAACTTTACGAAAAGCAGAGCTACAATCAAAGAGCATCGCGACGGGATCCGGGCGCCTGCGAAGCGATAGGCTTGCGCTCGACGCGACCTTTGTTCTGCAGATCCCACCATGGGCGAACGAAGGCTCCGGCAGGTCTCTCCAAAATCCACTTGGAGAAGAATCATGATCAAATTTTTTGCTATCTTCGTGCTATTAGCCGGACTGACGAGTTGCGGCGTCGCTCCTCAGTATGGTTACACCCCCGCGATTGGCTATAACGCCCCCAGCGGCGGCGCCGGCGCGGGTCCATAACTACGCCCTGAAAACTATCGCGCGCCGACGGGCGCCCATAGTTCCCCGCGCCCCATGCTGCGCAACGCTCGGACCACATCGACAGGTCCAACCCAACGTAAGCATCAGACGGGCTCGCCGGCAGGCAATGTCGGTACCCATGATGCATATCCTGACAATGCGCATGTGCTGCCAGCACGACGGCGCTCATGACTATGCCGGCTCCCCACAGCAATCGTTCATATCGGAGGAGCGCTTGGTGCGTCAGTGTTTAAGGGCGACCGGCAATGAGCCTGACGGGCCTGAATGCCACTCGCGGCTATCGACTTGTTCGGCTTAGGGACGGATATGCCTTAGTATTTGACGGGCGGAAAACCTTAGCCCGATCAAAACACAGCGAGAATCTTCTTCATGAGCGAAGCCCAGACAACATCGACCGACCCACGCATCAGAAAAGCGCTTGCCTACCTGTCATCCATGCTTGTACCTGGCGAGACGCTGGAATGCTTCTCGGTTCAGCGACGTCTATTTGCGCTAACGCATCGTCGTTCGTTGGTAGCGGCAACTAGCGGCCGCTTGATCGGAATAGATCGCGGATTAATCGGCGGATATTTGCCTGTCGACGTTCGATGGCAGGACATAAAGACCGCGCATATCAAGGCCGGGATCTTTGGGAGCGATCTGACCATAACAGCGCTTACCCAGCCCGACTTGGCAGGCGGCGGCAGAGTTCGCTCACTAGCGTTTACCGGGCTGCGAAAAGAAGAGGCTCAAGCGGTATATCGGGTTTGTCAGGCGCAAGAGCAGTCGTGGCGGGAAAAGCGCCGACTGCGTGAACTCGAGGAACTACGTGCAAAATCCGGCGGCTTCCAAGGCACTTTTGGTGGGACCAACGCGCCCAACTCAGGCACGAGCAACCCTAACGATCTGACCTCGCGGCTGCAGCGAGCAAAAGAAATGCTCGACAAGGGGCTTATCAGCGATTCCGAGTACGAAACGGTGAAGGCGCGGGTGATCAGCGAATTGTGATTCAGTCGGGTTGGATCCGCTTCGCCCCGAACGCCAATCAGGTGGTTGCGTAACATCGAGATACGGTTTCAACTTCGGATGCAAGCAACAATGTTTTTTTTGACCATCGACCAACGCCCTTAGAATCAAAGCTTTTGCGAACATCGGATTTCTGATCAATCTCACGCAACCTTAAAAGGAATTCAACATGGCTAGAGTCGACTCTGCTTTGCGAATGGCGCTGAAAACCTTGATGATGTTAAGTCTCGCAGCGGTCACGCATGCCGCGCTCGCGCAAAGCAGTCCCGTCAAGATTGGCTTCGCCGGCCCGCTCACCGGTCCATCCGCCAGCTATGGCAAGGATCTGGAGATGGGCGCGGATTTGGCAATCGACGAGGTCAACGCCGCCAATATCATGATCGGTGGCAAGCCGTTGCAGCTCACACTCGATTCCCAGGACGACGGGGCCGATCCGAAGTTGGCAGTGCAAACTGCCCAACGGCTGGTCGATTCGAACGTAGCTGCCGTCGTCGGGCACTTCAACTCCGGCAGTACGTTGGCGGCCTCTGCGGTCTACGACCGAGGCGGGGTCGTGCAGATTGTTCCGGCTTCGTCCAATCCAAAGATCACCCACCAAGGCTTCAAACTGCTGTTTCGTCCCTACGGCACGGATAACACCGTCGCCACAGCGGCCGCGCAGCAAGCGACGATCCTTCATGCCAAGCGGATCGCCATCATCGATGATCGCACCGCGTACGGCGCGGGTCTGGCTGACGAGTTCGAAGCCGCAGTGAAAGCCCAGGGCGGTCAGGTCATAGCCCGCGAATTCACCTCGGACCAAGCCACCGATTTCAAGGCGATCCTGACTCACATCGTTGGTGAGCAAGCGGATCTTGTGTTTGTCTCGTGCCTCGGTGGGGAAGGCGCGTTGATAGTCAAGCAAGCCCGTCAGTTGGGTTACAAAGGGGCACTCATGGCTGGGGCGACGTTTGCCAACAAGAATTTCATCACCCGCGCCGGCGACGCCGCTGAAGGAATGTACGCTTTCGAGCAAGGGGCGATACTGGACGAACTCCCGCAAGGCAAGACGTTTCGCACAAACTTCCATGCTAAGTACGGGGCCGATCCCATCGGCTTTGCTCCCTTTGCGTACAACGACATCTGGGTACTTGTGAATGCCATGAAGGCGGCCAACTCGACCGACCCGAAGGCGTTCGCCCCCGCCATCCCCAAGCTTTCCTTTGAGGGCGTATTCGGCACGATTGAGTTCAACGAGTTCGGCGATTTGAAGAATCCGAAAACCACGCTGTTCAAGGTTGAGAAAGGCACCTGGGTGCCCGTGAAAACGTTCAGCGGCTAAACCGCCACGCTGGGCTCGCCGGGGAACATTCCCCGGCGCAAGCTGCACCGGTTCGCTCCATTTGAATTTGATACGCGTACGCCATGAATACCACCCTGCAGCACCCGCAAGAAACGCCCAGACGCAAGTGGCAGTTCTGGATCGATCGCGGCGGCACCTTCACCGATATCGTAGCGAAACGGCCCGATGGCACGATTTCGACACACAAGCTTTTGTCGGAAAATCCCGAACATTATAAAGACGCCGCAGTCGCGGGCATTCGTCACGTGCTGGGTCTAAAACCGGGCGAGCCGTTTTCTGCAGAGCGGGTCGAATGCGTGAAAATGGGAACCACAGTCGCCACCAATGCGCTGCTGGAGCGCAAAGGCGAACCTACCTTGCTGGTGACCACCAAGGGCTTTCGCGACGCCCTGCGCATTGCCTATCAAAACCGGCCACGCCTATTCGATCGGCGTATTACTTTGCCGGAGCTGCTGTATTCCTTGGTGATCGAAGCTGACGAGAGGGTGAGCGCGGCCGGCGAAGTGATTGTGGCGCTCGACGAAGAGGCGCTGCGCACGTCCATGGAGGCCGCTTACGCTAGCGGCCTGCGCAGTGTCGCGATTGTTTTCATGCACGGCTACCGTTTCAGCGAACACGAGCTGGCGGCAAAGCGGATTGCGCAAGACTGCGGATTTACGCAGATCAGCACTTCGCACGAGACCAGCCCGATGATGAAGTTCGTCAGCCGCGGCGACACGACCGTGGTGGACGCTTATCTGTCGCCTATCCTGCGCCGATACGTCGAGCAGATTGCCAGCGAATTACCCGGCGTGAAGCTGTTCTTCATGCAGTCGTCCGGTGGCTTGGCCGACGCGCATGCGTTCCAGGGCAAGGATGCGATCCTGTCGGGCCCCGCCGGCGGAATCGTCGGCATGGCGCGCACCGCGGCGTTGGCAGATTTTGACAAGGTGATCGGCTTTGACATGGGCGGTACATCGACCGATGTATCTCATTTCGCCGGCGAGTTCGAACGCGAGTTTGAGACGCAGGTGGCCGGAGTGCGCATGCGTGCGCCGATGCTGAGCATTCATACGGTAGCGGCTGGCGGCGGTTCTATTCTCGAGTTCGATGGCGCGCGCTTCCGAGTGGGGCCGCAGAGCGCCGGGGCCAACCCGGGCCCCGCGAGCTATCGTCGCGGCGGTCCGCTCACGGTGACGGACGCGAATGTCGTTGTGGGCAAGGTTCAGCCCGATTATTTCCCCAAGGTTTTCGGTCCGGCGGCCGACGAAGCGCTTAGCTATCAAGCGGCAGATCAGAAATTCAAAGAATTGGCGGCGAAGGTCGGCCGTAGCGTCGAGCAGGTCGCCGAAGGGTTTATCGACATCGCCGTCCAGCAGATGGCTAACGCCATCAAGAAGATTTCCGTCGCGCGTGGCTATGACGTGACCCGTTACACCTTGCAGTGTTTTGGCGGAGCCGGCGGCCAACACGCGTGCCTGGTGGCAGATGCATTGGGGATGAGCCGTGTCTTTGTGCACCCCTTGGCCGGCGTTCTTTCGGCTTATGGCATGGGTCTCGCGGACCAGAACGTGATCCGCGAGCAAGCCGTTGAACTTCGGCTTTCGAACGAATCGCTATCAGCGATTGAAGAGGCCCTCGATTCAATCGCGCAGGCAGCGCACACGGCATTGATTCGTCAGCAGGTCGGCGAAGGGCCCGTCAAGACGCACCGCCGCGTGCATGTTCGTTACGAGGGCAGCGACTCAGCGCTGATCGTCGCGTTCGGCGATTTGAGCGAAATCACGCAGCGTTTCGAAGCAGCCTATCGCCAACGGTTCTCGTTCCTGATGTCGGGCAAACCGCTGATCGTCGAGGCGGTGTCGGTGGAGGCCGTGCTCGCTGGTGACGCACCCATCGAGCCACGGTTCGCGGCGCATGAGCGGCGTGAGGTACCGCGCCGCGATACGGTGCGTATGTATGCGGCGGGCGCATGGCGCGATGCGGCACTGGTCGTGCGCGAGGATCTGCGTCCAGGCGACGTGCTTGCCGGGCCGGCGATCATTGCCGAGCAGAACGCAACAACCGTTGTAGAACCGGGCTGGGAGGCCGAGGTAACAACGCTCGATCACATTGTGCTCGAGCGCCGCGAATCGCGCGAGATGCGCTTCGCGGCCGGCACGACCGTGGACCCGGTGCTTTTGGAGGTCTTCAATAATCTTTTTATGAACATCGCGGAGCAGATGGGCTTGCAGCTCCAGAACACGGCTTACTCGGTGAACATCAAGGAGCGCCTGGACTTCAGCTGTGCGCTATTTGACGCCGATGGCAACCTGATCGCCAATGCGCCCCACATGCCTGTCCACCTTGGGTCGATGGGCGAGAGCGTAAAGACCGTGGTCAATGCGAACAGGCGCACCATGCAGCCGGGAGACGTCTTCGCACTCAACGATCCCTATCACGGCGGAACGCATCTGCCCGACATTACGGTCATCACTCCCGTGTACTTCGACCTTCCGCAAGGTGGGGCGGCTGGGGATCCTTCTGCCAGCACGGGGAATGCGGGATCGGCGATATCCAGGAAGCCGCTCTTTTACGTCGGCTCGCGCGGCCATCATGCCGATATCGGCGGCACGACGCCGGGCTCCATGCCCCCGTTCTCGACCCGCATCGAAGAGGAGGGCGTGCAGATCAACAATTTCAAACTAGTCGAGCAAGGACGCCTGCGAGAGCAAGAAATGGTGGCGCTGCTGCAAAGTGGAGAATATCCGAGCCGCAATCCCCAGCAGAATATGGCCGACCTCAATGCGCAAATTGCCGCCAACGAAAAAGGGGCTCAGGAACTGCGCAAAATGGTGGCGCAGTTTGGCCTCGATGTCGTGTACGCCTACATGAATCACGTGCAGGACAATGCAGAGGAGTCGGTGCGACGTGTCATCACGCGATTGAAAAACGGGTCGTTCGCACTGCCGCTGGATAACGGTGCTCAGATCAGCGTCGCAATTCGTGTGGATGCGCAGGCGCGCAGCGCGGAGATTGATTTCACCGGTACCTCAGCGCAGCAGACGAATAACTTCAATGCCCCGACGGCAGTTTGCATGGCTGCGGTGCTTTACGTGTTCCGGACTTTGGTGAAAGATGACATCCCGCTGAACGCAGGTTGCCTGAAACCGCTGAAGGTCATCATTCCGGCGAACTCCATGCTTAACCCAAATCCGCCGGCCTCCGTGGTGGCGGGCAATGTCGAGACATCGACATGCATCACGAATGCCTTGTATGGGGCACTGGGTGTCATGGCAGCGAGTCAATGTACTGTCAATAATTTCACGTTCGGTAACGCGAGGTACCAGTATTACGAAACCATATCGGGCGGCAGCGGTGCAGGTATGGAGACCAATGCGGCGGGTCAACCTGAGGGGTTTGATGGGACGTCGGTCGTGCAAACGCACATGACAAATTCTCGCCTGACAGATCCCGAGGTGCTTGAATTTCGTTTCCCGGTACGTCTCGAGAGCTATGAAATCAGGCCCGATTCGGGGGGCGATGGACGTTGGCGCGGAGGAAACGGCGGTATCCGGAAAATCCGGTTTTTGGAGAAAATGACCGCGGGCATCCTTTCAAATGGGCGTCACTATGGCGCTTTCGGTATGGCCGGCGGTCAGCCCGGTGCGCTAGGCATTAACCGTGTGATACGCGTCGATGGCAGCATCGTGGAGCTCGACCATATTGGCGAGGCCGAGATGGAACCGGGGGATGTGTTTGAAATCATCACCCCGGGCGGGGGTGGCTACGGTTACGCTTCGTAAACAATTTTACTCATCGAGTTCGATTTACTCACCATCGAGACGGATCGGTTCTACAGATGAAAATTAACGTGCAGCCGTGCGTGAGCCATTTGCTTAGTAACCGGCCGATACAAATCCACTAGAACGAAGTGAGAACCGGATCTCTCCAATCTTCTTTGGAGAGAAATGATGCTTAAGGCTTTCTCAGCGATAGTTCTAGCCGCGGCTCTTGCCGGCTGTGTCGCCGTCCCCGCTGGGGGATATGGCTACGCGCCATCGGCATACGGTTATGGCCCTTACAACGACACCTACGCCCCTTATGGATATGCGCCGGGCTACGGCTACTATGGCGCCCCGGCGGTGGGAATCGGCTTCGGATTTGGCGGCGGCGGATACTATCACCACAACTGGGACGGTCACGGCGGCCGCGGCGGATGGGGTGGTCGCGGCGGCTGGAACGGCACGCGGGCCGGAGGCGGCGGTCATGCAGGCTGGAATGGCGGCGGTGCGCACGGAGGTGGCGGCACGGGCGGTGGCGGCGGTCACGGTGGTCGATGAAAAAGTCCCCGGCTGAAGTACGCCGGGGAAAATCGCTGCCTTGCACACGAGGGAGTGCAAACCAAACGGTATGTCATGTGCAGCGGCTTTTCATTACACGAAGATAACCGATCGTTACAAATTCTGGTCGTGAGTTTCGGCCGCGCGTTTCAATCACGAGTTTCGATCATGTAACGCCCGGTAAAGAAGTCGTGACAAAGCATGCGTCACAAGAAGATAAACTGCCTCGAGATCATCAGGCCAGTGGCTAGCGAGGTAAGCAACATCCGCGATGCCAGCCTCCATGAATATTCGAGGAAACCGATTCAGTGCATAGATATCCAGCAATCCAAAGAAACGGCGGACTCGCGCGCAGACTAGTCGCAAGCATTGCAATCGTCTTGCCGTTGTTTTTGGGCGCGAAGGCTACCTTTGCCCAATCCAGTTCCCCTGTCACGAGCAGCGTGCTATTGCCCAATACGGGCAACAGCACGATCGACAGCAACTGGCAGTTCATGACGCGCCCTCCGGCGCCGCCGACGCCCGCGAGCGCCCCAGCACAAGCGCAAGGGCAGCATCGAGGTGGACATCGCTCCCGCATGGGAGGGGCATCTCCGGGCAGCACCGATGACGAGGCAGCTAACCCGCCGCTGCCGCCGTTGCCTGCGCCGCCGAGCCCGCCGCCACAATAGTTCGACCACCGAGAAAGCAGCGAGTCTTGACAGTGGGGCGGAGCGCCGCGATTGTCCGCCGCTCAATGCTTGGCCAGGCTCCATCTTCGACTCAATCCCGGGTCATCCGCTGACCACGCGATGTAGCCGGACCGGCCGCGGAGGATGTTGCATTTGTTGGATGCGCAGCAATGCTTCCTGCAACTGCCAGCGAGCCGAATTTAGCCTGAGGTGCTGCGGGCTACGGGGCGGAAGTTCTTTGAGTACGGCGAGTACAGCAGTTTCGACGCCTGCCAGAAGTTGCTCGATGGTGTCGGTTTCGTTCATCACTAGCTCCCCAAAGGTTTGCATTCCATCGCGCCTATCGATGCTGATCCGGCCCAGCACATCACCCGTCTCGCGTTGTTCATCTCGCGTCACTCGTCTTGCATTACTCATCCATATCGCGCTGCTCGACATGCCACAAATCGCCCACGTTACGGATACGCACAAAACCGCAGAGCAGCACGCAGAGCACGAAAACGGCGATTACGAAGGCAATCAACGCAGTGTCGGAGATGGGAATTTGCGTTGCGTTCATGTGACACCTCCGCAGTGGGGAGCGCGGCGTCTCGACGGTATTGCCGCGATCTAGAGCCGGAATCGCTGCAGGGGTGCGGTCGTGATGGCTGCATGTAGCCTGCGAAGGCATCCCGATCTGGCTCGGTGACTGCCCCGCGAAGTAGGACTCATGCATCGACCCTACGCTTCACGTGGATTCAATGACGGTGCGGTGGCGCGCACAACGCGAGGGCTTTTGGCGCCTTATGTTGGATGCAACCACAGTCGATGTGGCGCTTCATCGACGCGCAACTATTCTTGGCGGACGAGGGCGAATTTCCGGCCGATTCGGAAGGATAATCAGCGCGCAGTGCACCTCGAGAGGCAATGTGACGCGGTGTGATCCGGGAAAGCCACGGGAGACCGAGGAAAAGGACTACTTAGCAATTCAGAGTGAGCGACCAATTTGCCGAACGGCAAATTCGGACAAAATCAAGCGACATGGCACGGGTGTTGCCGACGGCATGATTTTATGATGTGGCGCCGCGTCGTTGCGGCCGGTTCGGCATCAAACTCACAATCGCTTCGCGCACCTGCCTTGGCCGCACAATACCGAGCAATTCGGCCGCCGCATCGATGACTCGATTCGCATCGAGCATGAGCAGGCAATCGCTCCAACTACCGATATGCGCTTCGCATCCTTCCAGCTTGCAAGGTACGCAAGCGCCGGTACCCTGCAGCAGGTAAACGTGGCCATGCCGACCCGAGCCCACGAGGGGCCACGGGCTGGTCGGCGCGGCCCAACCTTTGGGCCAGGGAGCCCAGCGCACCGGGTTCGATGGGCCGAACAGCGCGATCGTCGGTGTGCCGGTTGCCGCCGCGATGTGGGTAACGCTGGTATCGGGACCGACAAATAGTTGCGCGCGGCGGATCGTTTCCGCGGTTTCGCCTAGCGAGAGCTGCCCTGCCAGATTGATCGTGACGCCTCGCGGGCGCGTTTGGGTACGTGCCTGCGCATTCGCATTCTCGTTTGTCCGCGCGTCTGCCGCTGTATTTGCCGCTGCATTTGCCTCAATACGCTGTGCATAAGCCACTTCGGCTTCAGCCGGCCCGCCCGTCAGAACGACCGCGTAGCCCTGTGCGTGGAGCCAGTCGATCAGCGCGAGCCAGCCCTCGTCATGCCACATTTTGTAGGTGTACATCGGGTAGGGGTGCAAGACGGCAATCGGTTTGCCCTCGGCTGCCGCCAGACGCCGGTCAAGTCCGACGACGGCCTGCACCTCGGAACCCATGCCCGGTGCGACGACTTCCGGGCACGGTGCGATGCCCAGCAGCGGCGCGAGCGACAGCGCGCTTTGCACGGTGTGCCAACCGGCAGGATTGTCGACCGAGAGCCGATTGAACATCAGCCGCTTGAACCAGCTTTTACCGGCTGGCTCGACGATGCCGATGCGCTTGCGTCCGGCGAACCAGCAATAGAACGCAGCGCGATCCGAAGTCATCGCCGCGCATGCCAGATCGTAACTGCGCCAGATCCTGCGCGCGTCGGCGAAGCGCTCGCGCAAGCGGGCGCGCTGCGCCACCAGGATTACCCGCCGCACGTCCGGATTGTTTTCCAATACGCCGCCGGTGCCCTGGAACACCAGCATGTCGATTTGCGCATCGGGCCAGCGGCTTTTCAGCGAACGGACAAACGGCGTGACCAGTAGCACGTCGCCAATGCGGCGAGTGCAGATCACGAGGATTGTACGGGGCGAGCGGGATGAGGGAAAAAGCGCGGCCATAGGTTCAGTGCGAGTTTCAGTGGCAAGTGTCGGCGACGTCGCCGATGTTGGGGCAGTCAAGGAATCGTCGTGGCAGCATCATAACCGCGCGCGGCGCAGCGGCGGGGGTTTTGTCACGACCGGGCAGGGCATCGGAGTATCATTGCGGCCTGTCATTGTGGAGTCAACTCATGTCGTCCGTACCGAATCGCCCCAATTTTGTTCACCAGGCGTTTGCCGTCGATATCGATGGCCGGGCCGTACCGATAGACGCCGATACCCTGCTGATTCGCCTGGCCAACGGCGAATACATCGAAATTCCGCTCGACTCGTTCGATGCCGGCGACCTGCTGGTGTATGGCGGCAGGATGCCCAACGATCACGTGTCCGACGAAGAGATGATGGCCGCCACACGCCGCTTGGTGATTTCACCGGGTGCGTCGAATTTGGTTGCCCTAAGCGCCGTCGCGGTTGAGCCTATGTCCGATAGTGGCGGCGAAGATACGCTCGATTGATTTTGATGCCTGCGGCCTGGACGATTTAAGAATAGTATTGATTAGACGTTTAAATAGTTTAGCGACCCAACTAGCGATCTAACTCAGCTTGGTAACTTACTGAGGTAGCCGAATTTGACCGCGGACGCCTCGACGGCCAACTCAAGCGGGTAGATCGGCAGGAAGGTTAAACAGAGGAAGCTTTTGCCGCAAGGCAAGGTTGAGTGGCCGTTGAGGTCGTGTCATTGGCACGGCCACAGAACGCCAGCGGGGAACGAGATGGATCCAGAAGTCAAAAGAGTATTGTCGCAGGCTGAAGCCTGCGCACGCGCGCCCGGCGTTGCGCCCGGCGAATTTGCGAGTTTATACGCGATGTGCCTGGGCATTATCATGGGCGCCAGTGCGGCCGGCGGCATGTCGGAACACGACGCGCAAGAGGCGCGAGCACGGCTGATCACGCTCGACCTCATCTACCAGATGACGCGCCACACCTTGTCCGATCTTTCCCTCAGCGGCGGCACGCCGGGCCTATAACCCCGGCAGGGTCCGCTCGCTTGGGGCACTGATAACAGATTGAGCCGTCGATATAGCGGTGCTTTGGCCATCTGTTTCCGCGTTTATAGGGCCGACTCTGAGATACGCTTGCGATACTAAAATTCGCACGCCCATCTCGCCTTCATGCCCAGCTTGCCCGTTCTCGACACCCAATTCACCTCCCACGTCAGCGACGCGCCGTTTATCGGCCTGTCCGCTCTCTTGCGCAAAGCCTTTACCGGTGGGGACGTGACCGAGTTCGGCGCGGGCCTGATCGACCGATCGGGCCAACAGGGCGACCTGTACGCGCTGCTCGAATTGTCGAATGTGCTGCAAGTGCATTTCCAGCGCGAAGCCGGCTTGGCGGTGCAAGCCGAGGCGCTCAAGGCTCAGCGGCTTTACCGGATTGCCCAAGCGCAACACGCGGATGCACTGCGCCTGCTCGTGTTCAAGGGGGCCGGTGACTTGATGAGCAACACGCCTTTCGAGTGTCTGCTCGACGACTACGACTTGACCATCGACGTGCTCTACGTCGAGCCCGGCATGCCGTTGCCCGCAGTGCTGCCCGATCACGATGTGCTCTTAATTGCCGTGGGTGAGTCGGATGCGAATCGGATCTTGCTGACCGAGTTGGCCGAGGTGCTCGCGCAATGGCCGCGCCCGGTATTGAATCAGCCGGCCAGGATCGCGCGTTTGTCGCGCAACATAGCCTGCGCGACGCTCGGCGGCGCGCCGGGCGTGACCATGCCCGATACCGCCCGCATCAGTCGGACCGCGCTCGAGCAGCTTGCCGCCGGCGCGTTGCTGCCTGCCGAATTGCTGGCCGGCAGCGCGTTCCCGTTGATCGTCAGGCCGGTCGGCTCGCATGCCGGCAGCGGCTTGGTCAGAATCGCGCAAGCCGGAGAGTTGCTGTCTTACTTGCAGGAACGCGGTGAGGCCGAATTCTTTATCGCCCCCTTCATCGACTATGCAAGCGCCGATGGCCTGTTTCGTAAATTCAGGCTGGTGCTCATCGATGGTCAAGCGCACGTTTGCCACATGGGAATTTCCCAACATTGGATGGTGCATTACCCCTATGAGGAAATGATTGCCCATGCGTCGCGCCGTGCCGAGGAGGCGGCGTTGATGGCGACCTTCGAAGACGATTTTGCAAAGCGCCACGCCGGCGCGCTAGCGGCGATACAAGGCGGTATCGGACTCGACTACTGGGGCCTCGATTGCGCCGAGACGCCGGATGGGCAACTGCTGATTTTTGAAGTGGCGAGCGCGATGGTGATTCATGCGATGGATCGCGTCGACATGTTTCCGTACAAGGCGCCGCATATGAAGACTGTGTTCGCAGCGTTTTATCGATTACTCGAACGCACCGCTCGCGGCGCGGCTTTACCAGCTTCGGCAACTTCGCACGCGGCTCGATAAGCGCGATTCCGGGTAGACAACTACGCACCATGCAGGCAAACATGCACGCAAATACACTCAATTTTTCCGGCGGTCCGGGCGCGCTACCGCAATCGGTGCTGGAGCAGACCCAGCAAGCGATCATCGAATTGCCGCAGACCGGCTTGTCGGTGCTGGGGATGAGTCACCGATCCGCATGGTTCAGCGAGATTCTGGCGGAAGCGGAGCAGAACCTGCGCACCTTGCTGAACGTGCCCGAACGCTACAGCGTGGTGTTCTTGCAAGGCGGCAGCAGCCTGCAATTCTCGATGATACCGATGAATTTCGCGGCCGGTTCGCAAGCGCCGGCGGAATTCGTGACGTCCGGTTACTGGAGCCGTAAAGCCGTGCAGGAGGCCGCGACGGTGACCCGCACGCATACCGTGTGGGACGGCGAGAGCCACGGTTATCGCGACCTGCCGGCGCTGGGCGAGTTGCCGCGCTCGGAGCAAGCGCCGTTCTTCCATTACGTCACCAATGAAACCGTGGAAGGGCTGCAGTTCAAGGATCGTCCGGCGGCGATCGGCGTTCCGGTGATTGCGGATATGTCTTCGGATTTCCTGTCGCGCCCGGTCGCCGTGGGGGACTACGCGATGATCTACGCTCATGCACAAAAGAATCTCGGCCCCGCCGGCGTAACGGTTGGATTGATCGACCGTGCCATGCTGAAACGGATTCCGGCCGGCCTGCCGGCGATGCTCGATTACCGTACGCATATCGAGCACCGTTCGAACTACAACACGCCGCCGGTGTTTTCGATTTACGTGCTCACGCTGGTCAGCCGCTGGATCATGAATGAGATCGGCGGCGTGGAGGCGATGCAACGGATTAATTCGAACAAGGCGGCGACCCTCTATGGCGCATTGGATGCGCTGCACGAAGTGATCGACGTGCATGCGACACGCCGTGCGCGCTCGCAGATGAATGTCGCTTTCAAGTTCCGCGATCCCGATCTGAACCGGGCTTGTTTGCAAGCAGCCACGGCGGCGGGGTTTTCCGGGCTGGAGGGACATCGCTCGTTGGGCGGTTTGCGCGCGTCCTTGTATAACGCGGTGAGCGAACCCGCGGTGGTCGAGTTAGCCCGCTTTCTGACTGCGTTTGCCCGCGAGCACGCTTGAGTTGAACGCTCATTTTTGATTGCCCGACGATGGCTTGTGACGGCTGATTACGAGACGGCCGTTACGACATAAACCCTTACATTTTGTCGCAGTCTTTCACGGTCGGTACGCGTCTAATTGCTCCATGTCATTGAACGGAGCAAATCTCATGCGCATTCTTATAGCGGGACTGGTCGTGGTACTCGGCGGCTGCGTGGCGTATCCCGCTGCCCCCGGTTATTACTACGGTGGCCCGGTTTACTATGCGCCAACGCCGGTCGTAGTCGCTCCGATATTTGGCGGCTTCTACTATCACTCCCATCGCTAACTTCCGCGGCCCCACGCCGTGCGGAGGCGTTTATGCGATTAGCGATGAGTGTTGCGTCGCAGCAACGTTCATTGGTTCTCTTTTCGCAACAATCCATTGTCTGAACGGATCTTTCTCATTTTATCGCTGGGCGCTAAAATTCAATCATCGTAAATTTCCGATTGTATTTGGCAATCAGAGCGCTCAAAGGAGAGCATCATGAAACGCAATTCATTGGCTGGCTGGTTGGTCCTCAGTTTATTGCCCTTGCTCGCGTTTACGCTGCTTTCGCTGATGAACGGACACCGCGCGGTGAATCCGTCCCCCGTTAACGCCGATCAGGTCAGTGCGGAACTGGCACGCAGCGTGGCGTACGGCTTGGTTGATCAGGATGATGTCAGTGAACAGCGGCGTGGGGCGGCCCCTTCGGCCACGTCTCACGTGCGGTCGGTTGGCCAGACTTATCACGGCTTCAGTCTGTAAACGGTTCTCAGCGATTGCCGCCCGACGGGGCTCGGTAATCGAATCCAGGTATGCAGGCGCCGGTTCACGGCGCCGTTTTTTTTATAGCACGGCCCCAGAGCACCCCCCAAAGCACGGGTCCACATCGACAGCACTCACGTAGAGCGCCTGCCCGCGGTTGCTATTTCTTCCAGCCTTCCTTGCCGCTTACCAAGCCGGCGTCGGTAAGCGACAAACGAGCGATCGCCGACCAATCCAAATCGTCATAGCCCTGCGCCCGGGCGCTCAGAAACCGGTCTCGCACCACGCTGGCGAACGGCATCGGCACCTGATGCGTTTCCGCCGACTGCAATACCAGTCGGTTGTCTTTCTGCCCCAGCGGCAACGCAAATCCCACTGGCACGAACGTTTGTTTGGCAATGATCGTGCCGTAAGTTTTGTACAGGGGCGCCGAAAAGATCGAATTGGTCAGGAAATCCATCATCGCTTCCGGCGCAATTCCGCCTTTTTGAGCGAGCGCCGTGCTTTCTCCCAGCGACTCCAGCACCGAAGAAATCATGAAATTGGCAATCAATTTCAGCAAATGTCCTTGCGCGGGCGTTTCACCCACGACGGTAATGCGCTGGCCGATTTTCTCGAGCACCGGGCGCACGCGCTCGATCGCCGCGCTGGGTCCGGCTACCGCCACGAACAGCTTTCCGGCAGCCGCCGCGTCCGGGCGACCCAGCACGGGGGCTGCAACAAAATATTGTCCGGCTTCCTGATGCGCCAGGGTCAGCCGCGCCGACAGTGCTTCGCTGATGGTGCTCATGGCGATATGGATGGCACCTTTGGCCAAGCCGGCCAAGATGCCTTGTTCGCCGAACACCACGGCTTCGGTGGCGGCGTCGTCCGAGAGCATGGTAATCACCACGTCGGCATCGCGAGCCGCCTCGAGTGCGCTTGCTGCGGTCTTGGCGCCAGCCGCAACCAGAGTTGCGGCGCGTTGCGGCGAACGGTTATAGACCGTGACGGGGAAGCCTGCCGCAAGGATGTTCTTAGCGATGCCGGCGCCCATCGCGCCGAGTCCGATGACGCTGATGCGAAGGTCATTTGCCATGTCGAGTCCCATTGTGTGAGATGTGCGAAATAAAAACGAAGAACAAATTGTACGTTGCCCCTGTATTGGTCGCTGTATTGCGACCCGATCGGTTCGCGATGGGCTTGCTGTTGGTGGGGTAACGATGACCACGAGCGACACGAACGACCACGTGCACGAGCCGCGCTCTGCAAGCAAAGCCAAGCGTCGGTATCATGCAGCCTGGTCGGTGCGAGGTATGGCCGACGTGCTGACAGCCACATGCCTTTAGCTTCCTGGAAAACCGCTACTCGAATGAAACAGCTAGCCGTGTGCTTTGTGTGTCTCGGCAATATTTGTCGTTCGCCGATCGCTGAGGCGATCATGCTCGAGCAGGTGCGCCGCGCGGGTTTGAGCGCCGCGATCGACGTCGATTCGGCGGGCACCGGCGATTGGCATGTCGGCGATCCGCCCGATCCGCGGGCAATCAAAGCGGCTGCGCGACGCGGCTACGATCTGACGGCGCTCTTGGCGCGCCAATTTGAAGACAGTGATTTCGCACGTTTTGATTTGATCCTGGCGATGGATCATCAAAACCTGGCCGACCTGCGCAAGCGCTGTCCGCCGCAACACGCCGACAAGGTGAGGATGCTGATGGGCTTCGGCGCCGCGGGAGCGGTGCAGGCTGTCCCCGATCCCTATTTCGGCGGCGTGGACGGCTTTGAAACGACGTTGGACCTGTGCGAGCAGGCTTGCACAGGTCTTATGACAGCCTTGCGCGAGCGTCTGGACGAGGCTTCGTAGCCGAATAAAAAATCAGGGATGGAGCGGCCAGAATTGCGCGAAAGGCCGTCGCATAAGGCTGGGGAGCGCGCAGAAGATGCGTTGGAGTGAGCAAAATCGCGGCCAATAGTACTTGACTAATTTCGTAGGACTTTTATACTTGACGGAAATCCTCGGGAATTAAGTTTATGCTGTCGGCTGGACGCTTTACAGCAGCTCTTAAAGCCCGATCCGAGCATCAGACCCGTATTTAACTCAGGTGTGTTATCCCTGCGAACTCATTATGAGACTCACCACGAAAGGCCGATTTGCAGTCACCGCGATGATCGATCTCGCGTTGCGCCAGGATCACGGTCCGGTGACGTTGGCCGGCATCAGCCAGCGTCAGCATATCTCGCTGTCGTATCTGGAACAATTGTTCGGCAAGCTGCGTCGTCACGAGATTGTCGAGAGCGTGCGCGGCCCGGGCGGCGGATATAACCTCGCGCGCCGTTCAGAAGAAGTGACGGTGGCCGACATCATTATTGCTGTCGACGAACCGCTGGACGCGACTCAATGCGGCGGCAAGGGCACTTGCGAAGGCGCCAAGCAGCCCGATGGTCACTGCATGACGCACGAGCTGTGGTCTACGTTGAATCAAAAAATGGTGGACTATCTCGACTCCGTCACACTGCGCGACCTGGTCGACCAGCAGCGCGCCAAGGAACGGCAGACGACGGTAGTCAGGCGTGCCGACACGAGCGAGGCGACCCGTCTGGTGCCGGCAGGGCCGAATTCGGTTTTTAATATGGCGCGCTCCTGAGCACGCGGTGCCCTGGCGTTCGCACAGGCAGGGCCAGTTAATTGGATTGACCCCGTGATCGACCTCGGTAGTCGACCTCGGAAATCAGCATCGTTATTCGAAGAATTTTGGAGCAAGTATGAAAAATGATTCCCTGCATCTGCCCATCTATATGGATTACAGCGCGACGACGCCGGTTGATCCGCGCGTGGTCGACAAGATGATTCCGTATTTGCGCGAGCAGTTCGGCAACCCCGCGTCGCGCAGCCACTCGTATGGCTGGGATGCGGAGCGCGCGGTCGAGCAGGCACGCGAAGACGTCGCGGCGTTGGTTCATTGCGATTCGCGCGAGATCGTGTGGACCTCGGGTGCTACCGAATCGAACAACTTGGCGCTCAAGGGCGCGGCCAATTTTTATCAGAGCAAGGGCAAGCACATCATTACGGTCAAGACCGAGCACAAGGCCGTGCTCGATACCTGCCGGGAACTGGAGCGCGTCGGTTTCGAAGTGACTTACCTCGATGTATTGGAAAACGGCCTGCTGGATCTGGAAGTGTTGAAGGCGGCGATCCGCCCCGATACCACGCTGATTTCGGTCATGATGGTCAATAACGAAACGGGCGTGATCCAGGATGTCGCCGCGATCGGCGAGATCTGCCGTGCCAAGGGCATTATTTTCCACGTCGATGCGGCGCAAGCCACAGGCAAAGTTGAAATCGATCTCGGCACACTCAAGGTCGATCTGATGTCGTTTTCGGCGCACAAGACGTATGGCCCGAAAGGCATCGGCGCGTTGTACGTGCGCCGCAAGCCGCGGGTGCGCATCGAAGCGCAGATTCATGGCGGTGGACACGAGCGCGGCATGCGTTCGGGCACGCTGGCCACTCACCAGATCGTCGGTATGGGCGAGGCGTTCCGTCTGGCGCGCGAAGAAATGGCGGGCGAAAACGAACGCGTGCGTGTACTGCGCGATCGCTTGTTGGCCGGTTTGTCGCAGATGGAAGAGGTTTATGTGAATGGCGACATGGAGCATCGCGTGCCGCACAACCTGAACCTGAGTTTCAATTTCGTCGAAGGCGAATCGCTGATCATGGCCGTCAAGGATGTGGCCGTGTCGTCGGGGTCCGCGTGTACCTCGGCTTCGTTGGAACCTTCGTACGTGTTGCGTGCGCTGGGCCGCAACGACGAACTGGCGCATAGCTCGATTCGATTTACCGTCGGGCGTTTCACCACCGAACAAGACGTCGATTACGTGATCAATCTGCTCAAGAGCAAGATCGACAAGCTGCGCGATTTGTCGCCGCTGTGGGAAATGTACAAAGAGGGGATCGACATCAATTCGATCCAGTGGGCTGCTCACTGACCCAAAGCCGGATTGCAACCCGAGTTGCAATCTGAATGGCAAACCGCGGCCTGGCCCGCAGTCGCAAAGAACACGTACCGATTTTTGGAGTTAATCATGGCATATAGCGAAAAACTTTTGGACCATTACGAGAACCCGCGCAACGTCGGTTCGTTCAGCAAGGACGACGACGCAGTGGGGACCGGCATGGTGGGGGCTCCGGCTTGCGGCGACGTGATGAAGCTGCAGATTCGTGTCGGCGCAGACGGCCTGATCGAAGACGCTAAGTTCAAGACCTACGGTTGCGGCTCGGCGATCGCTTCCAGCTCGCTAGTCACCGAATGGGTGAAAGGCAAATCGCTGGATGAGGCGCTGTCGATCAAGAATACCCAGATCGCGGAAGAACTGGCGCTGCCGCCGGTCAAGATTCATTGCTCGATTCTTGCGGAAGACGCGATCAAGGCAGCCGTTGCCGACTACAAAAAGCGCCACGGCGTGGTGCTGGCAGAGCAAACCAAGGCAGCCTGAGTGCGATGGCCGCGCGCCCCTCGGTGATCGTCAACGATAGTCAGTGGCGCGCAGCAGGGTCTTATTGCAGAGGTCTATCACGGTCGCAAGTAGTGGCGGCTAATGGGTGGGCCAGTCGTATCGAAAGGAGTGGGCGCTTAGCGGGCGTCCGACAGGATTTATGGCAATTACACTGACGGAAAAAGCGGCAAAGCACGTGCAGAAGTTTCTGACCCGGCGCGGCAAGGGCGTCGGGCTGCGGCTAGGCGTGCGTACCACGGGCTGCTCGGGGTTGGCCTATAAGCTCGAGTATGTGGATGAGCTGGCTGCGGAGGACAGCATCTTCGAAAGCCACGGCGTCAAAGTGATCGTCGATCCGAAAAGCCTGTCGTACATCGACGGCACGGAGCTCGATTTTGCGCGCGAGGGTTTGAACGAAGGATTCAAATTCAATAACCCGAACGTCAAGGACGAGTGCGGCTGCGGCGAGTCGTTCCGGGTCTAAGTCGGCGGCAAGACAGGTTCGCAGCAGGCGGCATAGCCGCCTGTTTGTTTATAGCAGCATCATTTTATTGTGTTACCCCATGGTCACGCTTAACCAAAACCACTTCGAGCTTTTCAATCTGCCGTCCCAATTCGCGCTCGACGCGAAAGCGCTCGATGAATCGTATCGGGCGGTGCAAGCCGAGGTGCATCCGGATCGTTTCGCCGCGGCCGGCAGCGCGCAAAAACGCGTTGCCATGCAGTGGGCCACGCGCGTGAACGAGGCCTATCGCACATTGAAAAATCCCTTGGCGCGAGCCAGCTACGTGCTGCATTTGCGTGGCATCGATGTAGGCGCCGAAGACAACACGGCAATGGAGTCGGCGTTTTTGATGCAGCAGATCGAATGGCGCGAGCAAATCGAGGACGCAGCCCACGCACGCAACGCCGCCGAGCTGGAGCGGCTGCTCGACGCATTGCGCGCCGAACGGCAAGTTCGGCTGACCAAGCTGGGCGCGTCGCTCGATAGCCACGCCGACCAACCTGCCGCCGAAGCCGTACGGCAACTGATGTTTATCGAGCGACTGGAAAGCGAAGTCGACACCCAGTTGGAACGACTGGAAAGTGCCTGAGACCAGCGCTTGCACCCGTTCAGCACCGCTCGATTTCAGCACCCGTTGTTCCAGCGTGTTGTTCCAGATAACCAACCGATCTTGACGCGAATAAGCGTTACGTCAATACAAGCGATTCCGACAGATGGCCTTATTGCAAATTTCCGAGCCGGGCATGGCGCCCGCGCCCCATCAGCGCAAGCTCGCGGTGGGGATCGACCTCGGCACCACCAATTCCCTGGTTGCATCGGTGCGCAACAGTCTTCCTGAAGTGCTGCCCGACGAAGAGGGGCACGTGCTGTTGCCGTCCGTGGTGCGTTATCTGGCTGGCGGTGGCCGCAAGATCGGCCGGCTGGCCAAGGCCCAGGCGGCGCTCGATCCGCGCAATACGATCGTTTCGGTCAAGCGTTTCATGGGGCGCGGCGTAGCCGACGTTGCGGGCATAGCCAATGCCCCCTACGAATTTGTCGACGCGCCGGGCATGCTGCAGATCAAGACGGCAGACGGCGTGAAGAGCCCCGTCGAAGTCTCCGCTGAAATTTTGGCGACGCTGCGCCAGCGCGCTGAAGATACGCTGGGCGACGAATTGGTGGGCGCGGTCATTACGGTGCCGGCCTATTTCGACGACGCGCAACGCCAGGCGACCAAGGATGCGGCGCGGCTTGCCGGCCTGAACGTATTGCGCCTGCTCAACGAGCCCACTGCAGCGGCAATCGCGTACGGGTTGGACAGCGGCGCCGAAGGCATTTATGCCGTGTATGACCTGGGTGGGGGCACCTTCGATGTGTCCATCCTGCAACTCACGCGCGGCGTCTTCGAAGTGCTGGCGACCGGCGGCGACTCGGCGCTGGGCGGCGACGACTTCGATCAGGCCTTGTACGAGCATGTGGTTGCACACGCAGGCCTGGAAGCACTTTCAGCCGAGGACGTACGCGAACTGCTGGACCGCGTGCGTGACGCCAAGGAAATTCTTTCAAGCCAGAACACCACGACCGTAGCGGCAAAGCTCGCCAGTGGCCAACAGGTCGAAGTGAAGATCTGCGAAGCGCAATTTACCGAGCTGACCGCGGCGCTGGTGCAACGCACCCTGAATGCCACCCGGAAATCGTTGCGCGACGCCAAGCTGGCGGTGGCCGAAATCAAGGGTGTGGTGCTGGTCGGTGGGGCAACGCGCATGCCGACGGTGCGCCGCGCGGTGCAGAGCTTTTTCAACCAGCCGCCGCTGGCCGACATCGATCCCGATCAGGTGGTGGCTTTGGGCGCCGCGATTCAAGCCGATTTGCTAGCCGGCAACCGCCGCGGCGCGGACGACGGCAGCGACGATTGGCTGCTGCTGGACGTGATTCCGTTGTCGCTGGGCGTCGAGACGATGGGCGGACTGGTCGAAAAAATCATTCCGCGCAATTCGACGATACCGGTGGCCCGTGCGCAAGAATTCACCACCTTCAAGGATGGCCAGACCGCGATGGCGATTCAAGTCGTGCAGGGTGAGCGCGAGCTGGCGACCGACTGTCGTTCGCTGGCGCGTTTCGAGCTGCGCGGTATTCCGCCGATGACTGCGGGCGCCGCACGCATCCGTGTGACCTATCAGGTCGACGCCGACGGTTTGCTATCGGTGTCGGCGCGAGAAACGCACTCCGGTGTGGAGGCCTCGGTGGTGGTCAAGCCGTCGTATGGCCTGGCCGACGATCAGGTGGCGCAAATGCTGCAGGACAGTTTCAGCAGCGCCGATCTCGACATGCGCGCACGCGCGTTGCGTGAGCAGCAAGTCGAGGCGCAGCGCCTGATCGAGGCGACCGAGGCGGCTTTGCAGGTCGATAGCGAACTGCTCGACGCGGCAGAACGCGCCGATATCGACCAAGCGCTGACGAGCCTGCGCAAGCTGGCTGGCGGTGAAGACGCGGACGTCATCGAAGCCGGGATCAAGATGCTGGGTGCCGAAACCGATGAATTTGCGGCACGCCGTATGAACAAGGGCATTCGCCGCGCGTTGACCGGACGCAAGCTCGACGAGATCTGATAGAGATCGCTCCCGGCGTTGCGATATGATTAAAAATGGGACGGCGCTTAACCATCAATGCGCAACAGTGCGTAATAGCGCATAAAAGTACGCCGCCCCGATATTTTTGGACCCCAATTCTCATGCCACAGATTGTTGTTTTGCCCCATGTTGAACTGTGCCCGGACGGCGCCGTGTTGGAAGTCGAAGCCGGTAAAAGCGTCTGCGATGCGCTACTTGAGAATGGCATCGAAATCGAGCATGCTTGTGAAAAATCGTGTGCTTGCACAACCTGTCACGTTGTTGTGCGCGAGGGTTTTGAAGCATTGACCGATGCCGAGGATGACGAGGAAGATCTGCTCGATATGGCATGGGGGCTGGAACCGACTTCGCGCCTGTCGTGCCAGATGCGTGTGCCGGTCGATTCGGACCTGGTCATCGAAATTCCGAAGTACACGATCAACCATGCGAAGGAAGCTCACTGAGGAGGACTGCCATGAAATGGATAGACACCACCGAGATTGCAATGGCGTTGACGGACAAGTTTCCCGACCTCGATCCACAAACGGTGCGGTTCACCGATTTGCATCGGTGGATCTGCGAACTCGACGGTTTTGACGACGATCCCAATCGATCGAACGAGAAAATTCTCGAGTCTATTCAGGCAGCCTGGATCGAAGACTCCGACTACTGAGTTCACGACCTCCCTGACGACCCTGCTGATGCGTGTGCGCTGGCAGGGTTTATTTTTGCGCTATCGCTTTAGGCGTGCATCCGATTCTCGCGCGGTGCGTGCATACCCATCATGAGACTAGACACCAGTCTGCCGGAACTCTATCTGATCACGCCATCCCCAACGCAGACTGACGATGGGGTATCGGTATTTCTGGCGCAGCTCGATGGGGCGCTCCAAGCGGGAGTGCGCCTTATGCAACTGCGCGCGCCGGAACTCGATCGCGCAGCCTACACGCGGTTATTTGCTCAGGCGCAGGCGCATTGCCGCCGATACGACGCCACATTGCTGGCTAACACCACGGCGGAACATGCACAAATTCTCGATGCTGCCGGCGTGCATCTCAATAGCGCACGCTTGATGGCATGTCGAGCTCGCCCGCTCGGCGCACGGTATCTCGTATCGGCCGCCTGTCACGATCTTTCCCAATTGCTTCATGCCGGGCAAATTGGCGTCGATTTCGTGACGCTCTCACCTGTGCAAGCGACGCTCACCCATCCCGAAGCACGACCGCTGGGCTGGCAGGCATTTGCAGAGCTGGTCGGCCAGGCATCGGTGCCGGTATTCGCACTGGGCGGAATGCGTCGCGAGGATCTCGCGCGCGTCAAGCAAGCGGGCGGGCACGGGATTGCCGCGATCAACAGCCTGTGGAATCGGTAGTGTTGGATAGTCGATACCCACGATCGGCCGGCGACGTGTCGGTGCGGAAGGCCACTTTTCGCAATCAGATCAAGATCGGGCGCTATTTTTTTGACGAGCTGCTGGCGAATATGACAACCTGATACGGCCACACCGTCGATAATTCGGTGCGTTTGATCAGGAGATTGTATGAAAGCGACTCTACTCATCTCGGCGCTCGTATTGAGCTTGACCCTGTCCAGTACGGCATCGGCTCGCAGCGAGGTTTGCAAGCAGACCAGCGAAAAGGACATTGCGGGATTATTCGACCGGTGGAACGCCTCGTTGCAAACGGGGGATCCGAGCAAGGTCGTGGCGAACTACGCACCCCGATCGATACTACTGCCGACCATATCCAATACGCCGCGGCTGACGGCGCAGGAGAAGTTGGATTACTTCGTGGACTTCCTGAAGAAAAAGCCTGTCGGCTCGATCGACATGCGGATGATCGAAATCGATTGCAACAGCGCTTTCGATGCCGGCTTGTACACGTTCAAGCTGGGCGACGGCAGCACAGTCAAGGCGCGCTACACATTTACCTACAAATGGGAGGGCGGGAAGTGGCTGATCACCAGTCACCAGTCCTCTGCCATGCCGGAAAAAGAGTGAAGGGTGTTTCGGGCGGAGCACACGCGCGAGAAATGGCAGGAAATTGACAGACCCGCGCCTGTGCTCAACTCGAAACTTTGGCGCTCAAATTCTCGCGCACCCGCTGCAACAGGGTGATCAAATCCGCCTGCTCTTTTTCGGACAGTCCGGCGAGCGCTTCGTCGCGCACCGAATTGCCCACTGCCAGCGCATCTTCGAGCGCGTCATCGGCCTTTTGCGTCAACGCCAGCCGATGAGCCCGCCGATCCGCCGGGTCAGGGTGGCGGACGATCCAGCCGCCTTCGGCCATGCGATCCAGCAGGCGGCCCAGCGCTATCGGCGTAATTTCCAGCAGATCGGCCAGCTTGGCCTGATTGATCCCGTCGTGCAGCGACAAGAACGCCAGCACTCGGCATTGCGCGCGAGTGAGGCTCAAGACTTTATCGGCATGCTGGTCGAATAGCTTGCCGACCAGACGTCCCACATCCGTTACCAGAAAGCCGAAGCGCGTCTCATCGAATTGTTTCATGGCAGCAGGATATAAGCGTGTTTATTGCTTTTCGTGAGCATACACCCTGAATTACGCATTAGTCTTCACGGCGCAGGTGCGGAAACAGAATCACGTCGCGGATGCTGGGGCTGTCGGTGAGCAGCATGACCAAGCGGTCGATGCCGATGCCGCAACCGCCTGCGGGCGGCATGCCATGTTCGAGCGCACGGATGTAATCGGCGTCGTAGTACATGGCTTCCTCGTCGCCGGCGTCCTTCTGGTCCACCTGCTTCTTGAAGCGTGCCGCCTGATCTTCGGCGTCGTTGAGCTCGGAGAAGCCGTTGGCGATTTCGCGGCCGGTCATGAACAGTTCGAAACGCTCGGTGATGCCCGGTCGCGTGTCCGATTCCCGCGCGAGCGGCGAGACTTCGATCGGGTAGTCGATGATGTAGGTCGGTTCCCACAGTTGCGACTCTGCGGTCTCTTCAAACAGTGCGAGTTGCAGCGAGCCGACGCCGGCATTGAGGAAAGCCGCGTCGCTGGTATTGACGCCGAAGCCTTTGAGCGCTGCGTGCAGGAACGTCGCGTCGGCCAACTGAGCATCGGTATATTGCGGCGCGTATTTCTGGATCGCCTGGGTGATGGTCAGGCGGTGGAACGGTTTGCTCAGGTCCAGCTCGCGGCCCTGGTATTGGAGCGTCGCGGTACCGCACACGTCAAGCGCCGCTCGGCGGATGAGCTGCTCGACGAAATCCATCAGCCAGTGGTAATCGGTATAGGCCGCGTAAAACTCCATCATCGTGAATTCAGGGTTATGGCGCGGCGAAACCCCTTCGTTGCGGAAGTTGCGGTTGATTTCGAATACGCGTTCGAACCCGCCCACCACCAGGCGCTTCAAATACAGCTCGGGTGCGATACGCAGAAACATCTGCATATCGAGCGCATTGTGGTGGGTGGCGAACGGTTTGGCCGTGGCGCCGCCTGGAATCGGGTGCAGCATCGGCGTTTCCACTTCGAGGAACTGCGCGTCCGACATGAAATTGCGCACCGATGAAACGGCTTTGTTGCGGGAGATAAACGTCGCGCGGGTTTCCGGCGTGACGATCAGGTCGACATAACGCTGGCGATAGCGTATTTCCTGGTCCGCCAAGCCGTGGAACTTGTCCGGCAGCGGGCGCAGCGCTTTGGTCAGCAGGCGCAGCGTCGTGCAGCGCACCGATAATTCGCCTTTATTGGTGCGAAACAGCACGCCGGTGGCCGCGACGATATCGCCGAGGTCCCATTTTTTAAACGCGTCGTACACCTGCGCATCGACATCGGCCGGGGTGATGAAGAACTGGATCTGACCGCTGCCGTCCTGGATCGTCGCAAAGCTCGCCTTGCCCATGACGCGCTTGAGCATCATGCGGCCAGCGATCGACACGGGCGGCGCCAGCGCTTCGAGCTGTTCCTTGTCGGTATCGGCGTACTCGCGCTGCAAGTCGGCGGCGTGATGCGTCGGCCGGAAATCGTTCGGAAACGCCGGTCCCAGCTCGCGCAATGCTTTCAGTTTCTCGCGCCGTTCGGCGAGAATCTGATTGGTGTCGACGGGTTCTGCAGCTGAGGGCGTGGCGGTTTGTTCGGTCATGGTCTTCGGTGTGCGAGGCGTGTGGCGTCGGGGCGTGAGGGCGTCCGGGGCATTGGGTTATTCATCGGGACAATGAGCACAGGTCGGGCAGCACACCGTGGTGTACCGCCCGGCCGGGCTTTAACCCGCCTGTTTCAAACTGGCGCTGATGAATTCGTCGAGATCGCCGTCCAGTACGGAACGGGTATTGCTGATTTCGACGTTGGTGCGCAAATCCTTGATGCGGCTTTGGTCCAGCACATACGAGCGGATCTGGTGACCCCAGCCCACATCGCTCTTGCCGGCTTCGAGCTTGTCCTGTTCGACCTGGCGTTTGCGCATTTCGAACTCGTACAAACGCGACTTCAACATCGCCATCGCTTCGGCGCGGTTGCGGTGCTGCGAGCGATCGTTTTGGCACTGCACCACAATGCCGGTCGGACCGTGCGTGAGGCGCACCGCTGAATCGGTCTTGTTGATGTGCTGCCCGCCCGCACCCGAGGCGCGATACGTATCGACGCGGATATCGGCCGGATTGATTTCGATTTCGAACGAGTCATCGATCTCGGGATACACGAACACCGACGAGAACGACGTATGCCGACCGCCCGACGAATCGAACGGCGATTTACGCACGAGCCGATGCACGCCGGTTTCGGTGCGCAGAAAACCGTAGGCGTATTCGCCCACGATCTTGATGGTCGCGCTCTTGATGCCGGCCACATCGCCATCGGACTGTTCGAGGATCTCGGTCTTGAAACCCTTGCGTTCGCAGTACCGCAGGTATTGCCGCAACAGCATCGAAGCCCAGTCGCATGCCTCGGTGCCGCCCGCGCCCGCTTGAATATCGATGAAGCAGTTGTTCGGGTCGGCCGGGTTGCTGAACATGCGACGAAATTCCATATCGTCGACACGCTTGGCCAGCTCGGTCGTATCGGTCTCGCAGGCAACCAGGGTGTCTTCGTCGTCTTCTTCGCGCGCCAGATCGTAAAGATCCTGGGTGTCGCGCAAGTTATCGTCGAGCGAGCCCAAGGCCGTGACGATACCGTCCAGCAATTTCTTTTCGCGACCCAGCGCCTGCGCGCGTTTGGCGTCGTTCCACACCAGGGGGTCTTCGAGTTCCTTATTGACTTCGATCAGGCGAGCTTTCTTCGCATCGTAGTCAAAGATACCCCCGTAGCTCGCCCGCGCGTACGCGCAGGTCGGCCAAAGTGGTTCCGATCGCGTTGAGACGTTCTGCTTCCATGTCGATCGACCTTATTCTGATTTTCTAAAAGACGTGAATTATAGCCGATCGACGTGGGCCGGGCGTCATCGCCCGAGAGCGTGCTCGACGATCATTTGCACCCGCGCCACGCCATTCCAGGTATCGCTGGCCAGCCGATAGGCGAAGAAGGCCCGCGGCGGCAGCGGCTCGGTACGATTGAACCAGATCGCCTGGTAACGTTGGCGTCCCCGGCTGAGCTGCAATTTCAGGTGCTTGTCCTTGATCAAGGACTGTGTGGCGATGTCGAACTCGCCGGAAAACATCGGCGCGGCAAAGCCCTGGCCCCAGACCGCGCTGTCTAGCATCTGGACGAATTGCGGCGTGAAGTAGGCTTCTTCGAGCTCGCCATCGGTTTCGATCACGCGTGCGAGCGCATCGGGCCCCAGCCATTCCCGGCCCACGGCTTCGAACGCGGCAGTGAATTGGGCAAGGTCGCCACTCTTGAGCGTCAGACCCGCGGCCATCGCGTGGCCGCCGAATTTAACCAGCAAGCCGGGATGTCGCTTGGAAACCAGATCGAGCGCATCGCGCAGGTGGAAACCGGGAATCGAGCGCCCCGAGCCTTTGAGCAGCAGCCCCGTATCGTCAGCTTGTGCCAGCGTAATTGCCGGCCGGAAAAAGCGCTCCTTCAATCGCGACGCGACGATGCCGATCACGCCCTGATGCCAGCCCGCGTTGAACAGGGTAATTGTGCTGCTGCTGGCGGGGTCCACGTCGGCCAGGGTGTCGAGCGCTTCTTGCTGCATGCCCGCTTCGATTTCGCGGCGTTCGCGGTTCATGGCGTCGAGCTGCTGCGCGAGCGCCCAGGCGCGGCCTGTATCGTCGGTGGTCAGGCATTCGATGCCCAGCGACATATCGGCGAGCCGCCCTGCGGCGTTTAGGCGCGGGCCCAGCGCGAAACCGAGGTCGAACCCGCTGGCGGCGCGTGCGTCTCGGGCTGCCGCGCGAAACAGCGCGGCGATACCGGCGTGCATGCGCCCCGAGCGGATCCGCTTGAGGCCTTGCGCGACCAGCACCCGGTTGTTCGCATCCAGCCGCACCACGTCGGCGACGGTGCCCAGCGCGACCAGATCGAGCAGGCTGTCCAGCCGTGGCTCCGGCGCGTTCGCGAACGCACCGCGGGTGCGCAACTCGGCACGCAGCGCCAGTAGCACGTAAAACATCACGCCGACGCCGGCCAGATTTTTACTCGGAAACGGGCAGCCGGGCTGGTTCGGATTCACGATCGCCTGCGCATCGGGCAGTTCGTCGCCCGGCAAATGGTGATCGGTGACGAGGACTTCAATGCCCAGCGCGCGGGCAGCGGCTACGCCGTCGACGCTGGCGATGCCGTTATCCACGGTAATCAGCAGATCGGGCTTGCGGGTGTGAGCCAAGGCGACGATCTCAGGTGTCAGGCCGTAGCCGTATTCAAAACGATTCGGCACCAGATAGTCGACCTGTGCGTCAAACAGTCGCAGGCCGCGCACGGCGACTGCGCACGCGGTCGCGCCGTCGCAATCGTAATCGGCGATTACCAGCATCTTGCGGCGGCCTTCCAGTGCGTCCGCCAGCAGGCGCGCGGCGGATTCGATACCTTTGAGCAGTGTGGGCGGCAGCAGAGCGCCAAGTGCGGTTTCGATTTCGCTGGGGTCGCGTACGCCACGTGCGGCGTATAGGCGTGCCATAACGGGGTGCAGTCCGCGTTCGATCAGTACTTGTATGTCTGCGGGAGCGCTCGGACGTGTTTTGATTTGGGTCATTCGGTAGCGAGCGAGACAAAGGCGCGGCGACGCCAGAATTTACGCAAATCGCCGCGCGTGGTGGTGAGCGTGAGGCTATGGGTTTCGCCGCACAGCGTAAGTGCGACCGCGTCGAGCTGACCGGCTTCGAGCGCGTCCACGGCCGGTGCGAACCAGTCCTGCTCCAGGCTGCCCAAGGCGTTGCGCCACTCGTACCAATCTTCATGCAGAAACGGCAGCGTGAGCGTGTCGAGCTCCACCAGCGTCGTTGCCGCAAGCACGGTGGCGGGCAATTCGGCCAGCCGCGTCGGCCGCAGCGCGTTGTGGGCATTGCCGGCGAGGCCCAGGCCGCGCGTTGCCGGTTGTGCGGAAAATACGCTGTCGAACGCGCGTTTGACGGGCACCAACTTGCCCTGACTGTGTAGCCAGATCGAGTTGGCCGGCTGCAAACCCAGCGCAGCCCGGTTATCGTGGACGGGATGCTCGAACCACGACATCTGGACTTCGTTTTGCAGTTTCATCCAGAAGGTCGAGCGCTTGGCTTCTTTGGAACCGACGTCAGCGGCCGTCTGGCCGGCCTGCATGTCATGGGGCAGCCAGATCTCGATGCTGCGCCCGCTCGCGCGCAGCGGCGAGGCGCCGGCCACGGTGCCCAGCGCGCTGCCGTGTACATACCAGCGCAGCGGGTCGGGTGCGCTTAGCGTCAAGCCCAGTTCCTCGATCAGGGGGCGTGCTTGCGCGAGCAGCAGGGCGGCATCTTCGCTGCTCAGCGCCAGGCTGCCCGGGTCGACCAGCACCAGATGATCGCGGGCAATCTGGATATGCACGGGTTCTATGCAGGCCCAGTTTTCGGTGCCCGGCGTGCCGCCATCGGCCAATAGCATATAAGGGGCCAGCGGCGCAGAATCGGTTTGAGTGCCGTCCACCACGCCGAAACGGCGCGCCAGCCAGCGCTCGTGCGGCAGGGTGCGCTGGAAATCCGCACCGTGCTCGCGTTCGGTCACGGTGGCGCGTTGCAGCAACTTTTCGAGCCCTGGGCGCTCCAAGTCTCGCAGCAGGGCATCTGCGTGGACGGCGGCGGGCAGGGCAAAGGGGACGAGCAGGTGGAGGCGTTTGGCATGCATAGTGGATCGCATTGTATGGCAAACTTCGCGAAGCGCTGAGAATGGCGACTGCACCCTCACAATGTGAAGCGCCGCGATTTCCAACAAGGTAGAGCCCGGCACCGGTAACGACTAAAAAGGATACGCTTGAAATTACCTTATGAGTGGCAGATTGGCTGGCGTTACACGCGCGCCGGCAAACGCAGTTCGGGCAACGGCTTCATTTCGTTTATTTCAATGATTTCGATGTCCGGCATTGCGCTGGGTGTGGCAGCGCTGATCGTCGTGCTGTCCGTGATGAACGGCTTTCAACGCGACGTGCGCGACCGGATGCTTTCCGTACTGGCTCACGTCGAGATTTTTTCGCCCGACGGCACGATGCCGAACTGGCAACAGACCTCGACCGAAACGTTGCGCAATCCCGAGGTGATGGCCGCCGCCCCCTATGTCGAGGAGCAGGCGCTGCTCACGCGTAACGACGCGGTCAGCGGGGTATTGCTGCGCGGCGTCGATCCGGCACTGGAAGCCAAAGTGTCCGATATCGCCAGCGAAATGAAGGGAGGCCAACTGAGCGACTTGAAGCCCGGCGGATTCGGCATCGTGCTCGGCAGCGATTTGGCCGCCAGTCTCGGCGTAACGGTGGGTGACAAGATTACGCTGGTCGCGCCGCAGGGCACCATCACGCCCGCGGGGATGTTGCCGCGGCTCAAGCAGTTCACCGTGGTGGGCATGTTCTCCTCGGGGCATTACGAATACGATAGCTCGCTGGCACTGATCGAGATACATGACGCCCAGGCCTTGTTCCGGCTCGCCGCACCCACGGGCGTGAGGCTGCGCTTGAAGGACATGCAGAAAGCGCCGCAAGTGGCGGTGCAGCTCTCGCATACGCTGAGCGGTGATCTGTATATCCGCGACTGGACGCAGCAGAACAAGACCTGGTTCTCGGCGGTGCAGATCGAGAAACGGATGATGTTCATCATCCTGGCGCTGATCATCGCGGTCGCGGCGTTCAACCTGGTGTCGTCGCTGGTGATGACGGTGACCGACAAGCAGGCCGATATCGCGATTCTGCGTACGCTGGGCGCGCAACCGGGCTCGGTCATGAAGATCTTCGTGATCCAGGGTATGACCATAGGTTTGATCGGCACCATCCTGGGCGTGGCATTTGGCTCGCTGGTGGCGGCCTCCATTCCGACTGTCGTGCCGATGATCGAACATCTGCTGGGCATCCAGTTCCTGCCGCCCAGCGTTTATTTCATCAACGAATTGCCGTCCGACCTCGAAGGCGGCGATGTTTTGCGGATCGGTATCATGGCTTTTGTCTTGTCGTCGCTGGCGACGCTTTATCCAAGTTGGCGCGCGGCCAAAGTTCGACCGGCCGAGGCATTGCGTTATGAATAATCGGAACCGCGAAATCGTGCTCGATGCGTCGGGCATCACCAAAACATTCGTTCAAGGGCTGACCGCGCTCGACGTACTTCAAGGCGCGCAACTCTCGGTGTATCGCGGCGAGAAGCTGGCAATTGTCGGCGCGTCCGGCTCGGGAAAAAGTACGCTGCTGCATGTGCTGGGTGGCCTGGACGAGCCCAGTGCCGGCACGGTGTCGTTGTTGGGCAAGCCGTTTACCGCTCTGCGCGAGCGCGAGCGCAATGACTTGCGCAATCGCGCGCTCGGGTTCGTGTACCAATTCCATCACTTGTTGCCCGAATTCACCGCGCTCGATAATGTCGCCATGCCCTTGTGGATTCGCCGTATGCCGGCCGACCAGGCGCGCGACACGGCGATGGCGATGCTCGAACGCGTAAGCTTGGCCGACCGCGCCCAGCATCGTCCGTCGGAGCTGTCGGGTGGCGAGCGGCAGCGCGTGGCGGTGGCGCGTGCACTGGTCACGGAACCGGCATGCGTGTTGGCTGACGAACCCACCGGTAATCTCGATAGCCATACCGCTGCGACCGTGTTCAAGCTGATGCTCGAATTGAGCGAGCGGATGAATACCAGCTTCGTGATCGTGACGCACGACACGACGTTGGCCGCCCGATGCGATCGCGTGGTTCGGCTGGCCGATGGCCAGCTCACTGAGGAGCCGTCGGTGCCCGTGTAATTTCGTTCACGGCAGGGCAATAGCGTATGTGGATCGATACCCACTGTCATCTCGATGCAAGCGAATTCGATGCCGATCGTGACGAGCTTGCACGCAACGCGCATGCGGCCGGTGTGTCGCGTATCGTGATTCCCGGGGTATATCGCGAGAACTTCACACGCGTGCGGGAACTGGCGCATCGGATCGAAGGCGGCGCGTATGCGCTCGGCATACACCCGTTGCTCACGCCTGCCGCGCTCGATTCGGATCTGGCCGTACTGCGTCTCGAGGTTGAGGCGTCGCTCGACGATCCGCGCTTCGTCGGCATCGGCGAAATCGGCCTCGATTACTTCGTCAGCCTGGACGAAACCCGTCAGCAATATTTCTATAACGAACAGCTGAAGATCGCCCGCGATTTCGACCTGCCGGCCATCTGCCATGTACGCAAGTCGCAGGACCAAGTCCTCAAGGGCCTGCGCCGCCAGGGCGTGAGTCGCGGTATCGCTCATGCGTTCAATGGCAGTTTTCAGCAAGCGGACGCTTTTCTTAAGCAGGGTTTCAAACTAGGGTTCGGCGGCAACCTGACTTTCGATCGGGCACTGCAGATTCGTCGACTGGCGCAGCAACTGCCGCTGGAAGCAATCGTAATGGAAACCGACGCGCCCGATATCGCGCCGTCCTGGCGTTATAAAGAGCGCAACGACCCTGAGCAGGTCGTGCGCATCGGCCTTGTGCTGGCCGAATTGCGCGGCTTACCCCCCGAAGAGCTGGCGCTACGCACAACGGGCAACGCGCATGACGCATTGCCGCGGCTACGCGATTCGGCACAATCCCCGCGGTTCTGAAACGTGCAGTGTGCGAAGCTTCGGCGCGACGAAGTCAGCGAGGCTTGCACGCCCCGATCTGCATGACCCGATAGCCCGCGCGCAGGCGACTATCGATTCCGGCTCTTTTCCGCTATGCCTGATGGCCAAGATGCGCGCGAGAGCGCCCCGGCCGAACGATTGCGCTCGATAATTCTTTCGAGCGTCGGATACCCATACCTCGACGCTGTCCGATCCATCAACAAGCTGCAGGCTCGCGCCGTGAGCCGGCCGGTGCGTCCGTATGACAAGGTGCTGCGTGATCAGAACAGCGTGGTGTGCGTTTGCGCTGGGCGCATGGATGTTGCAGCAAACGGCAGCGTTGCCGGGCGAATTGCACTGCGTGATTTACTTGGGAGCATGCGCTGTGCTGGCGCTGGCCGCTCGCTGGGCGCAGTGTCGGGCGCAACGCATGTCGGGGTGCGGCGCGGGTTGGCTGACGCAGCTTGCCTTGGTCGGCCTGGCGTTGAGTGCCGGGTTCGGCTGGGCCGACTTACGGGCTGAGTGGCGGCTCGCCTACGCGTTGCCTGCTGCGCTCGAGGGTCGCGACATGCGCGTGAGCGGCCGCATTGTCGGGGTGCCGGAGCCTTTTGCGCAAGGCATGCGTTTCACGTTCCAGGTCAGTGAAGTGATCAATATGAGCGAGTCGGACAAGGATCCTGTTGCCAACGTCGATGTCGATCATTTTCCACGCACGATCCTTCTGAACTGGTATCGGCCGGCTCCTCAGCTAGTGCAGCAGTTGCAGGCGGGGCGGCACTGGCAGTTGACCGTGCGCTTGCGTCGCGTGCACGGCAGCGCGAACCCCGGCGGTTTCGATACCGAGCGCTGGATGCTGGAACGCGATATCCGCGCAAGCGGCCAGGTGCGTGAGATGCCCGCGCCGGTCGCCGGTGAGTTGGCGCGCGGTTGGCAGCCGAGTGCTGCGCTCGCGGCGCTGGACCGCTGGCGGATGCGCACACGCGAGCGGATCGAGGCCGTGCTGTCCGGTGCGCCGCATGCGGGTGTGGTGGTGGCCCTGGCCACCGGCATGCAGGCGGCGATTGCGCATGACGACTGGCAGCGTTTTACCGGGACAGGCACCAATCACCTGGTCGCCATCTCCGGCCTGCATGTGTCGCTTGTGGCGGGTTTGCTGGCAGTGTGTGTGACTGCATTGTGGCGCATGGCGGCTTGGCTGGGTTCGCCATTGCCATTGATGATGCCGTCCCAGCACGCGGCTGCGCTGGCGGCGGTAGTCGGCGGCGGCGTATATGTCGCGCTAGCCGGGTTTGGCGTGCCTGCACAACGGGCCTGGTGGATGCTGCTGGTGGCAGCGCTTGCGCGGCTGAGCGGTTGCCAGACCGGGGTTTCGACGGTGCTGGCATGGGCGCTTGGCATTGTAGTGGCGATAGACCCATGGGCGGTGGCGTCGCCCGGCTTCGAGATGTCGTTCGGCGCGGTCGGGGCGCTGGTGCTTGCGTCCAGCCGTATGGTGCGGGACGAACCTACACGCAGGCACGACGAACCGGTGTCGAAGCACGAACCGAAGCACGAACCGAAGCACGAACCGAAGCACGACGAGCTTGTGCCGCAGTCCGAAGAATCGAAATCGAAGCGCGGCAGACCCGGATTCCAGCCTCAGCTCAATGTACGTTGCGTCACTGGCGGGACATCGGCGCAGCTGCGTTTGCCGCAACCGGGTAGCGCAGGCCTGTTTCTGCAGTCTTGCTGGCGGCGGCTGGTCGACATGCTCAGTTTGCATGGTGCATTGACACTGGCGCTACTGCCGTTGAGCGTCGCATGGTTTGCTCAGGTTCCTTTATTGGGCGTGCCGGCCAACCTGCTGGCGATCCCATGGGTCAGCTTTTTTGTGACGCCGGCGGTGTTGCTCGGCGTGGTGTTGCCGGCGCCGCTGGACGCATGGGCCTTGCATGCCGCGCACGTCGGCTTGAGCGGGCTGGCCAGCTACCTCGACGTGCTCTGCGTGCCGCGTTGGGGCTTATGGCGCGTGCCTTTCCCAAAGCCGTTGCCGTTCGCGTTGGCCGCGCTCGGTGTGCTCTGGTGGTTGATGCCCCGCGGTTGGCCGTTGCGGCGCTGGGCCGCGTGCCTGTGGTTGCCTTTGCTATGGCCGGCGCCCAGCGCTCCGGCGGCGGGCGAGTTTCGCATGACCGTGCTCGATGTGGGGCAGGGCGGCGCGACACTGGTCGAAACCGCGCACCATCGCCTGCTGTTCGACGCCGGCACGGGGCCCAGCACGGGGGACGCCGGTGCGCGGGTGGTGGTGCCGTATCTGCAGGGGCGAGGCTTCGAATCACTGGATATGCTGGTGATCAGCCACGGCGACAGCGATCATGCCGCAGGGGCTCCGGCTGTCATGCAGGCGCTGCGAGTCGGTGTCTTGCGTGCTTCGCTGCCGCCCGCCCACCGGCTTTGGGCGCAGGCGCAAACCTCGGGCGTGGCGGACCGGGCGCCTTGCCGCGCGGCGCAGCACTGGCAGTGGGACGGTGTGACATTTGCGTTTTTATGGCCGGCGGCCGCACCCGATGCATCGGCGCCTAATCAGACCGCATGTGTGCTGAGAATCTCGAACGGATCCCACGCGGCCCTGCTCACTGCCGACATCGAGGCGCCTGCGGAGCAGACGTTGATCGCACAAGCTACGGCGGCGCACCTCGGCCAATTGGGGGCCGATATACTGGTGGCACCGCACCACGGGAGCCTGAGTTCGTCGACGCCCGACTTTCTTGATGCAATTGTCCCGCGTCATGTGGTGTTTCAGGTAGGCTACCGCAATCGCTTCCATCATCCGCATGAGCGCGTGGTAGCGCGTTATGCGGCGCGCGGCGCGGTAACGTATCGCAGCGATCGCGATGGTGCGGTGCAATTCGAAACGGCTGCGCAAACGCTAGAAGTGCAGCGCTATCGCACAACGCACCGGCGTTACTGGATGGACCGCTGAGCTTCACGAATGCGTAGACGCAAGACGGCCGTGGCTGCGTGGTTCAATAGCGGGCGCGCAGCAGCAGGCGATCAGAAGAAGCAAGCGGGCACGAGCACGCGTAGCTGGACGTTTTCCCGGCCAGCGGCAAACGGAGGGGTTTTCCTTGAAAGACGTCATTCATTTTTCGCACGCCAACGGCTTTCCTGCGTCGACCTATCGAACCATCTTCGCCGAGCTATCCGACGACTACGAAGTCCGTGCGATCGAACGGTATGGCCACGATCCGAGCTTTCCGGTGACGCGCGACTGGCCGCATCTGGTTGAGCAACTGCTGGAGTCGGTCGGCAGCAACTACGAACGCCCGGTCTGGCTGGTCGGGCATTCGTTGGGCGGCTATTTGAGCTTGATGGCAGCGCTGAAGAAGCCGCAATGGGTCAAAGGCGTGGTGATGCTCGATGCGCCGGTGATTGCGGGTTGGCGCAGCAATCTGCTGCGCGTATCCCAATGGACGGGCCTGGACGACCGGCTTTCGCCCGCTGTCGTGACCAGGAAACGCCGCATGCATTGGGCCAGTCGTGACGAAGTTTGGCGGCATTTCCACGCCAAACCGGCATTTGCACGCTGGGACGAGCGCATGCTGGCCGATTATGTCGATTACGGCACTGTAGCGACCCCACAGGGCGGCCGGGAGCTGAGTTTCGAGCGCGAGATCGAGTATCTGATCTATCGCACCTTGCCGCATACGCTGAGCGCGCGGCTGGCCGCGGGCGTCGCGGTGCCGGTCGGATTCCTCGCCGGAACCCACTCGCGCGAAGTGCGTCAGGTCGGATTAACGGCCACGCGCCGGCTGACTGGCGCGTCCCTGGAATGGATCGAAGGCAGCCATCTGTTTCCCATGGAGAAACCGCTGGAAACGGCTCGCGCTTTGCAAAGCCTGATGCACGGTCTGGCGCAAGTAAAAGGCTGACGGGCACGTCAAGCAAAAAAACTCTGCGATTTCGCGGTCCTCGGGCTGAAGTGCGGGCGCGTCTTACGGTATAATCCGGCTTTCTCGCGAACACTCCAGCGATGACCAAATATGTTTTCGTCACCGGCGGCGTAGTCTCTTCCCTGGGTAAGGGAATTGCTGCCGCCTCCCTGGCTGCGATCTTAGAATCACGCGGCCTGAAAGTTACACTCCTCAAACTCGATCCCTACATCAACGTTGACCCCGGCACGATGAGTCCTTTCCAGCACGGAGAGGTATTTGTCACCGAAGATGGCGCGGAAACCGATCTCGACCTCGGCCACTACGAGCGCTTCATCAGCACGAAGATGCGCAAGGGCAACAACTTCACCACGGGCCAGATCTACGAATCGGTGATCCGCAAGGAACGCCGCGGCGAGTATCTCGGCAAGACGGTGCAGGTCATTCCGCACATCACCAACGAAATCCAGGCATTTATCGAACGCGGCGCGCAAGCGGCCACCTCGGGCGAGCCGGATGTGGCGATCGTCGAAATCGGCGGCACGGTCGGCGATATCGAATCGCTGCCGTTCCTCGAAGCGGCGCGGCAGATGAGCCTGCGTTTGGGGCGCAATCATGTGTGCTTCGCGCACTTGACGCTGGTGCCCTACATCACCACCGCGGGTGAGCTGAAAACCAAGCCAACGCAGCATAGCGTGCAGAAGCTGCGCGAAATCGGCATTTTGCCGCACGCCTTGCTGTGCCGCGCCGACCGTCCGATTCCGGATGACGAGCGCGCGAAAATTTCGATGTTTTCGAACGTGCCGCAAGACGCCGTCATTTCGGTATGGGATTCGGACAGCATCTACAAAATTCCGCAGATGCTCTACGACCAGGGTCTGGACGGCATTATTTGCGATGAGCTCAAGCTCGCCCCCAATCCGGCTGATTTGACGGTTTGGGCCAAGCTTGTGCACGAAATCGAAAATCCGCGGTATGAAGTGACGATCGGGATGGTCGGCAAGTACGTCGAGTTGACCGAATCGTACAAATCGCTGATCGAAGCGCTCAAGCATGCGTCGATCTACACCTCGACCAAGGTGAATATCGAGTACATCGATTCGGAAGAAATCGAGAAGCACGGCCCGGCCGCGCTCGCTCACCTCGATGGCGTGCTGGTTCCCGGCGGGTTCGGCCGGCGCGGCACCGAAGGCAAGATCGAAGCGATCCGTTTTGCCCGTGAAGCGCGTGTGCCATACCTCGGCATCTGCCTGGGCATGCAACTGGCCGTGATCGAATTTGCGCGCAATGTAGCTGGGCTCTCCAAGGCCAATAGCACGGAATTCGAACCGGCTACGCCGAACCCGGTGGTCGCGTTGATCACCGAATGGTATGACCGCGACGGCCGCGTCGAAACGCGTACCGAAGATTCGGATCTGGGTGGCACGATGCGCCTGGGTTCGCAACGCTGCCCGGTCAAACCCGGCACCAAGGCCGCGCAAATCTACGGCGTAGACGTCAACGAACGCCACCGTCATCGCTACGAGGTCAACAACCGCTTCGTACCTCAGCTCGAGGGGAAGGGCATGATCATCAGCGCCCGTACGCCGAGCGAAGATCTGCCGGAGATGATGGAGTTGTCCGACAGCTTGCATCCGTGGTTTGTCGGGGTCCAGTTTCACCCGGAATTCACCTCGACACCGCGCGACGGCCATCCGCTGTTTCGCTCGTATATCGAAGCCGCGTTGAAGCATCGTCAGGGTATCGAAGCGATTGAGGCCGGCGCAGCGCTCGCGGCGCTCGATCCTGCCGCAGCGAGCAACGTGCAAAGCGTGCAGGTTGCCCCGCAGACCGCCCAGCAGACGGGAACCGGGAGCTAAGCCATGAAGTTGTGCGATTTCGAAGTGGGTCTGGACCAGCCGTTTTTCCTGATTGCCGGTACCTGCGTGATCGAGTCCGAGCAAATGGCGCTCGATACGGCCGGCGCGCTCAAGGAAATTTGCGGCGCGCTGAACGTGCCGTTCATCTATAAGTCCTCCTACGACAAGGCCAATCGCAGTTCCGGTTCGTCGTTCCGGGGGCTTGGGCGCAGCGAAGGGCTACGCATACTCGACGAAGTGCGTCGCCAGATCGGCGTGCCTATCCTGACCGACGTCCATTCGGAAGATGAAATCGAAGAAGTCGCTTCAGTGGTGGACGTGCTGCAGACGCCGGCCTTCCTATGCCGGCAGACCGATTTTATTCACGCATGTGCCCGATCGGGCAAGCCGGTGAATATCAAGAAAGGTCAATTTCTCGCCCCGCATGACATGGTGAACGTGATCGACAAAGCGCGCGCGGCGGCTCGTGAAGCTGGGCTTTCCGAAGATCGGTTTTTCGCCTGCGAACGCGGCGCGTCTTTCGGTTACAACAATCTGGTTTCGGACATGCGCTCGCTGGCGATCATGCGGGAAACCGGCGCGCCGGTGGTGTTCGACGCCACGCATTCGGTGCAATTGCCGGGCGGGCAGGGCAGCACTTCGGGCGGCCAACGCGAGTTCGTGCCGGTATTGGCGCGTGCAGCTGTGGCGACCGGCGTGGCCGGCCTGTTTATGGAAACCCATCCCGACCCGGCCCAAGCCAAGTCGGATGGTCCGAACGCCGTGCCGTTACGGCGTATGAAAGAATTGCTGCAAACGCTGACCGCGATCGATCGGGTCGTCAAAAGCCAGGGTTTCCTGGAACAGGATTTCAACTGATTCCAGCGAGCTGAGCAGGCTATCTGTTTTTATTTTTGAGGAAACCATGAGCGCTATCGTTGATATCATCGGCCGCGAAATTTTGGATTCGCGCGGCAACCCCACCGTCGAATGCGATGTCCTGCTCGAATCAGGCACCATGGGCCGCGCAGCCGTGCCCTCGGGCGCTTCTACCGGTTCGCGCGAAGCAATCGAGTTGCGCGATGGCGATCTGAGCCGTTATCTGGGCCGTGGCGTATTGCAGGCGGTAGAGCATGTGAACACCGAAATCTCCGAGGCCATCATGGGCCTGGATGCTTCGGAACAGTCGTTCCTCGACAAGACCTTGCTTGAGCTCGATGGCAGCGACAACAAGTCGCGCCTGGGTGCCAACGCGATGCTGGCCGTCTCCATGGCGGTCGCGAAAGCCGCCGCCGAGGAGGCTGGCTTGCCGCTGTACCGTTACTTCGGCGGCTCGGGCCCGATGCAAATGCCGGTGCCGATGATGAACATTATCAACGGTGGCGCGCACGCAAACAACAGCCTGGACATCCAGGAATTCATGATTATGCCGGTGAGCATGCCGACGTTTCGTGAAGCGCTGCGTTGCGGCGCCGAGGTGTTTCACGCGCTGAAGAAGATCCTGTCGGATCGCGGCTTGAGCACCTCGGTCGGCGACGAAGGCGGTTTCGCCCCGAATTTCGCGAGCAACGAAGAGTGCCTGTCGACCGTACTGCAAGCAATTGAAAAAGCGGGATATCGTGCGGGTGAGGATGTTCTGCTTGCGCTCGATTGCGCTTCCACCGAGTTTTATCACGACGGCAAATATCAGCTCGCCGGCGAAGGCCTGCAGTTGTCGGCGTCGGAATTTGCCGATTACCTCGGCACGCTGGCGGATAAATTCCCCATCGTTTCGATCGAAGACGGCATGTCCGAAAACGATTGGGACGGCTGGAAGATTCTGACCGACAAGCTCGGTAAGAAACTGCAACTGGTGGGCGACGACTTGTTCGTGACCAACACGCGCACGCTCAAGGAAGGCATCGATCGCGGCATCGCCAATTCGATCCTGATCAAGATCAACCAGATCGGTACCTTGACCGAAACCTTTGCCGCCGTCGAAATGGCCAAGCGTGCGGGTTACACGTCGGTGATTTCGCATCGCTCGGGCGAAACCGAAGATTCGACCATTGCGGATATCGCGGTGGGCCTGAACGCCGGTCAGATCAAGACGGGATCGCTGTCGCGCAGCGATCGTATTTCCAAATACAATCAACTGCTGCGCATCGAGGAAGATCTTGGCGATATCGCCAGCTACCCGGGCCGTTCAGCGTTCTATAACCTGCGCTAAGTAAGGGCGGAACTCCGCGATGATACAGATGGCGCGGCGGGGTCTCCGAGGCCGGGTGTCGCTGGTGCGACGCCCGCCATCCGTCTATCTTGATTTCACACTCTGACTCGGCGAAGGCCTCCCGGCAATGCGGCTTGTCACTGTCGTTCTGATCTCCCTGCTGATACTTATCCAGTATCCCCTTTGGTGGGGCCACGGCGGGTGGCTTCGGGTTCGCGACCTCGAGCATCAACTCGTGGCGCAAGAACAAAAAAATGAAGACCTGAGGCAGCGCAACGAGCGGCTCAAGGGCGAAGTGCAAGATCTGGAGCAGGGCACCGATGCCGTTGAAGAGCGAGCCCGCTACGAATTGGGCATGATCAAAGATAGCGAGATTTTCGTGCAATTCGTTTCACCGAACCAGCCCTTGCCGATCGCCTTGAGCAGCGTCGCGATGCCGGCCTCCTCGACCCGTGGCGAAATGTCGGCCGCGCCCGCACGTGTGGTGCCGGATCCGCCGCCGCGGACTTTGCACGACAAGAAAAAAGCGGGCAAAGGTGCGAAGGGGACGGCGACGCTATCTGCAGCAAACGCCAGTCATACGGTAAAAAAATAGCCGCTTTCTCGAAGCGGCTATTTTGCTCATGATGCGTGCCCACACCTCGCGCTCATATCTCTAATTCCGATACCCGTTCGGCTGGGCCCTACGCCGATCAGTGTTTTAATTCGGGTGCCTCGCTCATTGCGGTCGTGATCGCATCGGTCGCAAACAGTTGCGCGACATCGACCGCATCGAATTCATAGCGTTGATTGCAAAATTCGCAGTGCACTTCGACGTCGCCGCGTTCCTCGACGATGTCGTCGACCTCATCGCGCCCGAGCATGCGCAGCATGCCCCCAACCTTGCTGCGTGAGCAGGAGCACAGGAAGCGGGTGGTCGCCGGCTCGAAACGTCGCACGTTTTCCTGCCAGAACAGGCGGCGCAGCAGTGTCTCGGAGTCGACACCGAGTAGTTCTTCGTGCGTTAGCGTCGCGCTCAAATGGCAGACGCGATCCCAGGTATCGAGATCGTGCTCGCCCGGATGCGGCAGGATGCCCCCGTCGCCCGGCAATTTTTGCAGCAACATGCCTACGGCGCGATCGTCGTCTGCGGCCAGCCACAGGCGCGTGTCGAGTTGCTCGGAATGGCGCATGTAGTGTTCCAGGACCTGCGCCATATTGGTCAGCGGACCGTTCTCATCGGACAACGGCACGATGCCTTGATAAGGCTGCTGGCCAGGCATCTTGTTGGCCGGGTCGAGCGTGATGGCGCAGCGTCCACCGCCATTGACGTTGACGAGCTCGGTCAGCGTCGCCGCATCGTCGATGTCGCCGATAATTTTGGCGGTGGCCCGCATGGTCATGTCGGAATTGCACTGGACCACCAGCATCTTGACCGGTCCGTCGCCGTGGATCTGCATCACCAGGGCGCCGTCGAATTTGAGGTTGGCACACAGCAGCGCGGCGGCGGCCATCATTTCACCGAGCAGCACACGTATGGGCGCCGGGTAGTTGCGACGCGCGAGCACCTCGCGCCAGGTAGTATGCAACGCAACTATCTCGCCGCGTACCGGCGCGGTGTTAAACATGAATTTCTGCAACTGATCGTTCACGACAACCTCATATTCTTGAAAAGAAACGCACGCTTGGATGCGCGTGCATGTGCTTGCTCGTACTTGACTGTTTCGACGGCCGCAGTATTAATCTGCCGCTTGCCGCTTGCCGCTTGCCGCTTGCCGCTTGCCGCTTGCCGCTTGCCGCTTGCCGCTTGCCGCTTGCCGCTTGCCGCTTGCCGCTTGCCGCTTGCCGCCGCTTTATGCGATCCGGACCAGGCTTTCTTTGAACAGGCTGCGGCGTTCGACGTAGCTGGCCGTGGCGGAGCGCATCCGCTCGATGTCAGCGGCCCCGAGTTCGCGGACCACCTTGGCCGGCGCACCCAGGATCAGCGAGTTGTCGGGAAACACCTTGCCTTCCGTCACCACCGCGCCGGCGCCCACCAAGCAGTTCCGGCCGATGACCGCGCCGTTCAGAACCACCGCCTGGATGCCGATCAGCGAGCCTTCCTTGATCGTGCAGCCGTGCAACATCACCTGATGGCCGATGGTGACCTGCGCTTCAATATTGAGCGGGTAGCCAAGATCGGTATGCAGTACGGCGCCTTCCTGCACATTGCTGCAGTCGCCGACCGTGATGCGCTCGTTGTCGCCGCGTATGACTACGCCGGGCCAGACGCTGGAGTTCTCGCCCAGCGTCACTTTGCCGATAACCGAGGCCGATTCGGCCACAAAAGCCGTTTCATGAACGGTAGGGACATTGTTACCAAGCTTGAAAATTGCCAACTTGAGCTCCTGAAGTCCGCCGGGCAACTGCCGGAAGTCCTGCAAAAAGGGGGCATCGATACCCAATACCCCTATGATTCGGGGGCAATCGGCGCTCGCTGCATACGAAAATAGTGAATGCCGGTTAGCATGCGTCAAGTACCTATTGTAAACCGCCTCGCAACACGAGAGCGTCTAGCATGGCCCACGGGCCGCACCGCCCGCCGGCAACGGCTTTGTTCGGTCTGCTTTGTTTGATCCGCGTTATTTGGTTGGCGCCGTTCAGTCCGCACGCTCAGTCCGCGTGCTTAGTTCGCCCGATTCACCGGATTTGCCGCGTCATGCATGCGTTATCACGTCCGACATCAGCAGATGGGCCCGTTTTACCGAATTTCAACCTTATTGATCGAACGTCCAGATGAATTTCCCCGTCCCCCTGGAGCCGCCCGTCCCCTTGCCAGGGCCTGATTCCCTGGAGAGCGGCGCGGAACTGCGCGCAGCCGCGCGCGCAATCTGCCGGGTACGCGATCCGTGGGCGAAAGCCCATGCGACCCGGGAGTTAGCCACGCGATACGCGCGCGATGCCGTTACCGTGGATTGCGACGCTACCCTGACTGAGCCGGCGGATCTGCCGGGGCGCCCGCAGCGGCCCGAACTGGTCGATCCACGCCAGTTGGAGCGGCGCAGCATGCATACGGCGGCCGGCCGTGCCGTGTTGCTGCATGCGCTGACCCATATCGAATTCAACGCAATCAATCTGGCGCTGGACGCCGTCTGGCGTTTTGCTGGCATGCCGCAGGCGTACTACACGGACTGGCTCAAAGTTGCAGACGAGGAGGCGCATCACTTCAGTCTGCTCAGCGCGCATTTGGTCAAGTTGGGCCATGCTTACGGCGATTTCACCGCGCATGACGGCTTGTGGGAAATGGCTCGCAAGACCGACGGCGACGTGCTCGCACGCATGGCACTGGTACCGCGCACACTGGAAGCCCGCGGCTTGGACGCGTCGGCACCGATACGCGCGAGGCTGGCGCAGGCGGGCGATCACGCCGCGGCAGAAATTCTCGACGTGATCCTGCGCGACGAAATCGGCCATGTGCTGATCGGCAATCGCTGGTTTCGCCATCTATGTGAAGCGCGTGGCCTCGAGCCTCACGCAACCTACGAGCAGTTGGCGCGGCAGTACGAAGCACCTCGCCTGAAAGGGCCGTTCAATCTGGAGGCCCGGCGTGCGGCCGGCTTCGACGCGTTCGAACTCGCCGCGCTCGAAAACCCGTCGCTCGAAACACCACCGCCATTTACTGGATAGCTAAGGCATGCAAACTCACATCACCGAATTTTTGACCGTGCACGGTCAGCGTCTGGCGATCCACCAGTGGGGGCCCGCCGATGCGCCACCTTTGTTCATGCTGCATGGCTGGATGGATGTGGCGGCCTCGTTCCAATTCGTGGTCGACGCGCTTAGTCAGCCATGGCGCGTGATAGCCCCCGATGCCCGCGGGTTTGGCCAGTCGGCGTGGCCGGTACGGGAAAAGGGCGGCGGCCACTATTATTTCCCCGATTATCTGGCCGATCTCGATGGGGTGCTCGATCACTATGCGTCGGGACAGCCCGTCAATCTGGTCGGCCACAGCATGGGCGCCAATCTGGCCTGCCTGTACGCGGGCGTGCGCCCGCAGCGTGTGCGGCGCGTTGTGGATCTCGAAGGTTTCGGCATGAACGCGGGCAAGACCGGCGATGCGCCCCGGCGTCTAGCCCAATGGCTGGACGCGTTGCGCGACCCGCCACGCATGCGTGCGCACGAGGCGCTGGACGGCGTGGCCGCACAATTGCGCCGCACCAATCCGCGCCTGAGCACCGAGCGCGCTGTATTTCTGGCCCAGCATTGGTCGACGCGCACCGCCGACGGCACGTACGAAATTCTGGGCGACCCCGCGCACAAGATACCCGGGCCCACACCGTATCGGCTCGACGAAGTCATGGCGATCTGGTCGCAGATCCAGGCGCCGGTGTTGCACGTCGAAGGGCGCGATTCGATCACACTTCGACGTATTGCGGGCGATACCCCTGAGGATGAGTTTCGGGCACGCTTCAAGGCGTTTCCGAACTGGCGCGAGACGGTTATCGAGCAAGCGGGGCACATGCTCCATCACGATCAGCCTGAAGCGGTGGCGGCCCTGATCGAACGCTTTTGCGTGTAGGGCGAAGCCCGAGCGGGCAGGCGCTGCGTTACAATTAGGCATGTCCTTAGAAAACACGATGATAAACGTCGACTTGCATTGTCATTCCACCGTATCCGATGGCCTATTGCCGCCATCGGACGTCGCTCGTCGCGCGCATGACGGTGGCGTGACGCTATGGTCGCTTACCGATCATGATGAAATCGGCGGCCAGGCGGCGGCACGCGAGGCGGCCGAGTCGCTCGGAATGCATTACGTGAACGGTGTGGAAATCTCCGTGACCTGGGCGTCGCGCACCTTGCATATGGTTGGGCTAAACGTCGATATTTCCTGCGCGGCTCTGACGCAGGGGCTCGAGCAAACGCGCCACGGCCGGCTTGCCCGTGCCCAGGAAATCGGTCGGCAGCTAGCGCTGGTGGGCGTGCCCGACTGCTATGAAGGCGCGCTGAAATACGTCGGGAACCCGGACTTGATCTCGCGCACGCACTTCGCCCGCCATCTGGTGGAGAGCGGCGTGGCGAAATCGGTCAGCGATGTGTTTGCGCGTTACCTGAGCGAAGGCAAGCCCGGTTATGTGGCACACCGCTGGGCGTCGCTGCCCGACGCGGTCAGTTGGGTCAAGGCGGCGGGTGGCACCCCGGTGATTGCGCATCCGGGGCGGTATCGATATACGCCACTCGAGTTTGACGCGCTGTTCGATGAATTCAAGTCGCTGGGCGGGGACGCAATCGAAGTCGTGACCGGCAGTCATACCCCCGACCAATTTCGTGAATATGCTGACGTTGCCCGTCGCTATGGCTTTCGCGCCTCCCGTGGTTCGGACTTCCATGATCCGGCTGAACCGTATACGGTGCTGGGCGGGTTGCCGCAGTTACCGGCGGATCTGACGCCGGTCTGGCAAGACTGGCTGTGAGTTGCCCGCTTATCTGCCCGATGGGTTGTTCGCTCAGTTGTTCGCTTGTTTATCCGCTTATTGATCCGATTAGTCGCCTGCTTGGTTGCCCGCCTAGTTGCTCGATTAGTCGTCGCTTTATGGTCCGTCGGCTTTCAGGATTGTCTTGACCTCATGTCACAGTTTTTCCGGATTCACCCCGAGAACCCGCAAGCGCGGCTGATCAAGCAAGCCGCCCAAATCATCGACGAGGGCGGCGTGGTGGCGCTGCCCACCGATTCCAGTTACGCGCTGGCTTGCCATCTCGACGACAAGGACGCGGTACAACGCCTGCGGCGCATCCGCGGCATCGATGAAAAGCATCACCTGTCCTTGCTGGTGCGCGACCTATCCGAACTGGGCCAGTTCGCGATGGTCGACAACCGTCAGTACCGGCTGCTCAAGTCGGTGATGCCGGGCCCTTACGTATTTATCCTGGAAGCTACCAAAGAGGTGCCGCGGCGCTTGTCGCATCCGTCGCGCAAGACCATCGGCCTGCGCATGCCCGATCACGCCATTACGCTGGCCTTGCTGGAGGCGCTTGGGCAGCCGTTGCTGGCCACCACGCTGATCGTGCCGCCGGAGTGCGAACCGCTGAACGACCCGGAAGAAATCCGCGCACTGCTCGAAAAACAGGTCGACCTCGTCATCGACGGCGGCGCATGCCCGCGCGAGCCTACGACCGTGATCGACCTGACTGGCGATGAACCGGTGCTGCTGCGGCTCGGCCGCGGTGCATTGGAGCCGTTTGGATTGTCGGTCCAAACAGCGTGAAACCGAGTCTGAAATCGAGGCCGAAACCCAGTCTATTACCGTCTGCCGGCGGTTAATTGCGGGCCGGCGCGCGTCACTTGATACAATAGGTTCCATGGATAATTCGTTAATACAGGCCTTTACGGTCTATGCGCTGCCTGTGCTTTTCGCGATCACTTTGCACGAAGCGGCGCACGGGTATGTCGCCCGTTTTTTTGGTGACAACACGGCATATATGTTCGGGCGCGTCACGCTGAATCCGATGAAGCATATCGACCCGATGGGTACGATTGCGATGCCGCTAATCCTGTACTTCCTGACTAACGGCGCTTTTTTGTTCGGTTACGCTAAGCCGGTGCCGGTCGCGTTCGGCAATTTGCGCAATCCGCGTTGGCACGGCATGTGGGTCGCGCTCGCGGGTCCCGCGAGCAACTTGCTGCAAGCGATACTGTGGACCTGCATCTTCAAGGCGCTAGGTGAATTTGCCGGCGACTCTTCGTTGTCGCATTTTTTAGTATTGATGGCGCGAGCCGGCATCCTGGTGAATCTGGTGATGTTCGTGTTCAACCTGTTTCCGGTGCCCCCGCTCGACGGTGGTCGCGTGCTGGTGGCCTTGTTGCCGACAAAAGCGGCCATCCGGTTTGCTGGAATCGAGCGCTATGGTTTTATTATCGTGATGCTGCTGGTCTTCACGGGCGTGCTCACGAATATCTGGTTGCGTCCGCTGGTGAGCGCAATCATTGGTCTGCTCGACCTGGTATTTTCTTTTACCGCTTTTTAGTCGACTCTACCTACCCAAGCTATGTTTCCTGATCGAATTTTTTCCGGCATGCGTCCGACCGGCTCGCTGCATCTTGGCCACTATCATGGTGTGCTGAAAAACTGGATCCGGCTGCAAGCCGAGTATCCCTGTTTTTTCTGCGTGGTGGACTGGCACGCGCTGACTACCCACTACGAAACACCGGATGTTATCGAAAAGAACGTTTGGGAAGTGCTGACCGACTGGCTCGCGTCCGGCATCGATCCGGCTCAGGCGACGCTGTTTATCCAGAGCCGCGTGCCCGAGCATGCCGAGCTCGCGTTGCTGCTGGGCATGAGTGCGCCGCTGGGTTGGCTCGAGCGGGTGCCGACGTATAAAGAGCAGATGGAAAAGTTGAAGGACAAGGATCTTTCGACGTATGGCTTCCTCGGCTATCCGGTGTTGATGGCGGCCGACATTCTGTTGTATCGCGCTTCGCTGGTGCCGGTTGGCGAAGATCAGGTGCCGCACGTGGAGATGACGCGTGAACTGGCGCGCCGTTTCAACTATCTGTACGGGCGCGAGCCGGGCTTCGAGCAAAAGGCCAACGAAGCGGCCAAAAAGCTCGGCGGCAAGCGCGCCAAGCTTTATCACGTATTGCGCAATGCCTATCAGCAAGACGGCGACGACGAGGCGCTCGAACGCGCGCGCGCGATGCTGCAGGAATCGCAAAGCCTGTCGCTCAACGACCGCGAGCGCTTGTTCGGCTATCTGGAGGGCTCGCGCAAAATCATTCTGGTCGAGCCGCAGGTGTTGCTGACCGAAGCTTCGCGTATGCCGGGGCTGGATGGGCAGAAGATGTCGAAATCCTACGGCAATACGATAGGCTTGCGCGAAGATGCGGTAAGTATCGAAAAGAAAGTGCGGACCATGCCGACCGATCCAGCGCGCGTGCGACTCACCGATCCGGGCGACCCTGACAAATGCCCGGTCTGGGAGCTGCATCAGGTCTATACGGACGCCGCGACGCATGACTGGGTGCAAAAAGGCTGCCGCACGGCGGGCATCGGGTGCCTGGAATGCAAGCAGCCCGTGATCGACGGGATTTTACGCGAACAGCAGCCCATGCTCGAGCGCGCCCAGAAATACATGGACGATCCGTCGCTGTTGCGCGCCATCGTGGCCGACGGCTGCGACAAAGCCCGCAAGTATGCCGTCGAGACGATGCGTGAGGTGCGTGAGGCGATGGGCTTGTCTTATTCGTAACCTCAAGCCACGCGAGTTATAGCCACGCGAGTTATAGCCACGGTATACGACACTCCCGCATCCACGATGCCGCTATCCGCTATCCGCAATGCGCATGCCGGCATTTGACCATCCGGCATCCGAGCCTAGCGGAGGATTTGCGAACATGTCCGAATCAAGAACATCGGGTCACGAAGCCGCACCCGTCAGCGCCTGGGTTGGCCAGTGGGCGCATTTGATCGCCGCGGGCGGCAAGGTGCTCGATCTGGCTTGCGGTTCGGGGCGTCACACGCGTTGGCTGGCCGCACGCGGCCATTCGGTACTGGCGGTCGACCGCGACGCAGCGGCGCTCGCCACCTTGGCCGATCTTCCGGCGGTCGAGACCCTGCATGCCGACCTTGAAGCGGGCGCGTGGCCTTTACCGGCACAGCTAGCGTTTGCAGGTGTGGTTGTTACCAATTACCTGCATCGTCCGTTGCTGGCAAAATTGCCGGAAGTGCTGATGCCGGGCGGCGTACTGATCTACGAAACATTCGCCGCCGGAAATGGCGTGTTCGGCAAGCCATCGAACCCCGATTTCTTGCTGCGGCCGGGCGAGTTGCTCGACGCCGTGCGTGGCCGGTTGCGCGTGGTGGCATTCGAGGACGGCCTGCTTAAAAAAGCAAGCCTGCGACCCGGCCCGGGAGCATGGCCGGCTCCGGCCCTGATACAGCGCATCGTCGCCGTACGCGAGCCGATCTGGCGTTCTTCGGAGGCCGGAAACGAGCCGCTTCATTACGCGCTACTACAACTTTAGTGAATTGGCGGCGCGATCAGCTACAATCGCAACTTACTGAATAAAGTGCAGATTTTTATGTCAAACGGCAATTCCACAGGAAATTCCCTTTTCGTTCGCGACGGCGTGCCGGCAGTCACCGGTAGCATCGTGGCCATCGTTACGCCGATGCTGGCCGACGGCAGTCTGGATCTGCCGGGTTTGCGCTCGCTGATCGACTGGCATGTCGCCGAAGGCACCGCTGCGATCGTGATCGTCGGCACGAGTGGCGAATCGCCGACGGTCAGCGTCGATGAACACACGTTGCTGATCAAAACCGCGGTCGATCACGCCGCGCGCCGCGTTCCGATCATCGCCGGCGCGGGCGGCAATTCCACGGTCGAAGCGGTGGCGTTGACCGAATATGCAAAGCAAGTGGGCGCAGATGCGACCTTGCAGGTTGTGCCTTACTACAACAAGCCGACCCAGGAAGGCATGTATCGGCATTTTTCGACGATCGCCGAGCGTGTCGATCTGCCGGTGATCCTCTACAACGTGCCGGGACGCACTGTCGCCGATTTGAGTCACGACACGGTACTGCGCCTCGCGCAGGTGCCGGGTATCGTGGGCGTGAAGGACGCAACCGGTAATCTGGACCGCGGAATCAACCTGATCAAGCATGCGCCGCGGCATTTCGCGATCTATAGTGGCGATGATCCTACCGCGACCGCGCTGATGCTCATGGGTGGCCACGGCAATATTTCGGTCACGGCCAACGTCGCGCCTCGCGCGATGGCCGAGTTGTGCCGTGCCGCGATCGCGGGCGATGCCAGGACTGCGCGTGAGCTCCATATGAAAGTGTTGGCATTGCACCGCCATCTCTTTATCGAAGCGAATCCGATTCCGGTCAAGTGGGCATTGCAGCAACTTGGCAAGATCGAAAGCGGCATCCGCCTGCCATTAACCCCGCTCGACGCCAGTTACCACGATATCGTGCGCTCGGCGTTGCAAGAAGCCGGCCTGCTGAATAAGTAGACGGCGACCGTGTCATGCTCACGGCCCGCGCGGCATGTGGACGATGACACTATTTAGTTAGATTGAAGGACTTATGAGAAGCTCTGACCGTATCCGCTCCGAATACTCCCGCACCCCGACGTGGACTCACGCGTTGCGTATTTCCGCTGCGCTGCTCGCCGTGTGTTCGCTAGCGGCCTGCGACACGCTGGACAATTACTTCGCCGGCGATAAGGTCGATTACTCGACCGCCAGTGCTGCACCGTCGCTGGCCGTGCCGCCGGGCCTGTCCACACCGACGCTCGACAAGCAGTTCACGGCGCCCCCGGCGACGGCTGCGTTGGGCGGCGTGCCGGACCGGATCAAAACCGCGAGCGGTAACCTGACTGTGGGCGTGCCATCGCAGAGCGACCCGCTGGGTATGCATGTCGAGCACGATGCGAAGCAGAGCTGGCTTGTGGTGGACGGCCGCACGCCTGAGCAACTGTGGCCGCAACTGAACGATTTTTGGACGAAAAACGGCTTCGTGCTGACGACCGATTCGGCGCCTACCGGCGTGCTGGAAACCGATTGGGCGGAAAATCGCGCAAAAATCCCGGACGATTGGTTCCGCAAGTCGATCGGCCGCCTGTTGGATTCGGTTTATTCGTCGGGTACCCGTGACCGCTTCCGCACGCTGGTTGAGCGCGGCCCCAACGGCACCACCGATATTTTCATCACGCACCGCGGGATGGAAGAAGTCGTTACCGGACAGGACAAGGAAACCACGCGTTGGGTCGATGCTCCGCGCGATCGTAATCTCGAAATCGCGTTTACCAAACGTCTGATGGAGACCTTCGGCCTCACCACCGAGCAGGCTCAACAATTGGTGGCGCAGTCGCCAGCAGTCGATCGTGTCCAGGCACTGGCCGACGGCAGCGCGTCGACCCTGATCCTTCGGGAGCCGTTTGACCGCGCCTGGCTGCATGTCGGCGTGGCACTGGATCGTAGCAACTACACGGTCGCGAGCAGCGACAAGAGCCGTGGCCTCTACACCGTCAGCTACGTCGACGCAGCGCAAGAAACCAAAGCCGACGGCCTGCTCAGCAAGATTTTCGGCAGCAAGACTTCGCGTCCCCAACCCGGCAAGCAATATCTGGTGAGCGTGAAGTCCGTCGGTAACGGGGCGCAGGTCGCCGTGATCGACCCGTCCGGTCAGCCTGATGGCTCGTCCGATGCCAAACGCTTGGTCACGCAGTTGCATTCGCAGCTCGACTGATCGTCCGGATGCGATGTTCCAGTCTCGGCAGCGGCAGTGAAGGGAATGCGCTGCTGATCGAGGCCTCGGAGGGCGGGACGACCACGCGCGTTCTGCTCGACTGCGGCTTTTCCCTGAAAGAAACCGAGCGACGCATGGCGCGGCTCTCGCTTGGGATCGGCGATCTGGACGCCATTCTCATTACCCACGAACATTCCGATCATATCGGCGGCGGCCTGACCGTCGCGCGACGCACTGGTGTGCCGATTTTCATGAGTTGGGGCACCGCCCAAGCGGTCGGAACGATTCCTGTCGACGTCGACTTGCAGCTATGCAAAGGCGGCGAGATGCTGGAATTGGGCGATTTGCAGATTCTCCCCTTTACGGTGCCGCACGATGCGCGCGAGCCGGTGCAGTTCACGTTCTCCGACGGCGATCGGCGTCTTGGCGTGCTGACCGACATTGGCATCGGGACCGCGCATGTCACCGAGGTGCTGAGCGGGTGTGACGCGCTGATACTCGAATGCAATCACGATCGGCAGATGTTGGCGCAAAGCCAATATCCCGCTTCTTTGAAGGCGCGTATCGGCGGGGATAGGGGGCATCTGGCCAACGATGCTGCCGCTGCCATCCTGGCCTCTCTAGACCGTTCTCGGTTGCGTCAATTGGTTGCGGCTCACTTGAGTCAGCAAAACAATTCGGCCGAACTGGCGCGTGCCGCGCTGGCCGACGTGGTCGGCCACGAACCGGCGGATATTCTGGTGGCGACCCAGGCGGAGGGGTTTCCCTGGCTGACGGTCTGACCCGCGGATTCCTTTCCAGATGGGGCAGAGGAAAATGCAGAAAAAAGACGAAAAAAAACCGGCCCGTAGGCCGGTTTTCTACGTAGCAGCCTGCCTTATTGGCTGGCGCCCGATGCCGGTGCGGCCATCGCTGCAGAAGCCGAAGCGTCCGAAGCCGGAGCCGACATAGCCGACGATGCCGACGTGTCAGCCGGAGCCGATGCCGGTGCTACAACTGCGGGAGCCGAAGCGGAGGTGTCTGCGGCCGGAGCTGCTTGGTCGCTGCTCTTGCTGCATGCTGCCAGTGCGAAAGCTGCAATCAGGGAAGCTACGAGGAGGGATTTCTTCATGATCACGTCCTTTTATGGTTAAAGGTAATTAACAGCGAGTAAGCAACAGCACGAAATTCCTGACCATGATGCGCTATGGCCGACTCTAGCCCAAACGGATACAGTGCCGTTGGGCACCGGGCCCCGAATGCGGCAAGCCCATAATTATAGGCAATTTCAAATCGAGCGTCGATATAACTCGGGACTCGGGAACACGCATTGCACCCACAAAATTTCATATACTGGAATGCAGATTTTCCTCGAGGAGAACCTTAGCTAATTCGCATCCAGCCCGCACAATACCATTCGTACAGGAGGATTGACATAGGAGAATCGTGAGATAGTGTTACAAAATTTTGCTGTGTCAGGCACCGATTATTTGCCAATTTCACTAACAACGGCTTTAATTCGGCGGTCAATGAACAGCGCTCTCCGTTGATGTAATAACAGCGCGCGTCGTATAGAAAAATTGTCTTCAAATCGAGCTGAGCGCCCCGCTGGATAAGCTTTTTCACGAAACTCGCATACGCGAGGGGACTCTGCGGCGGATCGAAGAAAACATGCTGTTTAGGCTCGCTTAAATAGCTGCCGAGAAATTGTTCGATGTCCTTTTCAGTCCAGCGAATTTTCGCCAGCATTTCTGAGACTTTTCTTGCCATATGTGCGGGTATGCGCGCCGGCTCGTCGGTAGCCGGTTCGCCTGCGTCGCTGTAGCGCGCCGCCTCGCCCCCCTTAGTTACCTTGGCCGCCGCGCCACGCGCCGGGACATCGCCCAGATGCTCGGCTAAATCGTACAGAAACTGACTTTGCAGTTCGGTAACCTGGGGCGCTCGAAATCCAATCGAGCAGGTGATGCATTCCCCCACAGCAACCCCATCATGGGCAATATGGGGTGGCAGATAGAGCATATCGCCCGGTTCCAGCACCCATTCTTCGTCGGCCGTGAAATTCTGCAGCACTTTCAGGGGCAAATCCGGCACCAGCGTCAGGTCTTTCTGAGCGCTGATGCGCCAGCGCCGCGTGCCGTGCACTTGCAGCAAAAACACGTCATACGAATCGAAATGGGGGCCGACGCCGCCACCATCCGTTGCGTAGCTCATCATGATGTCGTCCAGCCGCGCATCGGGGATAAATCGGAACTGATTCATCAACGCATGCGCACGCTCCTGGTACAAATTCACGCCTTGCACGAGCAGTGTCCACTGCCGTGTCTTGAACGATGGCAGATCTTCGGACTCGAAGGGACCATGTTCGAGCTGCCAGCGTTGTTTTTGCTGGCGGATCAGCCGGGTCTGGACATCGTCCATTTGGGCCAGTTCGAGCAGTTCGCCGCGGGCTATCAATGCGCCAGGGTTGGTCAGCGCTTGACGGATCAGCAGCGGTTTGCGATGCCAGAACCGACGCATGAACTGGTTGGGCGTGAGCCCTCCGAGCAGCGCAGTACTTTCATCGGGGGACGGCACGGTTGCCGGGGCGTCGGCAGGGGCGGGAGTGGTGCGAATCGAGCGAGGGGGCCTTGAAGGCATCGTATAATGTGGGTTGAAATTTGGAGATTCGAATGAAAATCGTGAAAAACACGGTTGTATCGCTGGCTTACAAGTTGTCGGACGCGCAAGGCAATCTGATCGAGGAAAGCGATGAGCCGATGGTGTATCTGCACGGCGGCTATGATGGCACGTTCCCGAAAATCGAGGAAGCGCTGGACGGCCAGGAACCGGGTTTTGCTACCCAGATTCAGTTGGAACCCACCGATGCATTCGGCGAATACGATCCCGAACTGGTGAAAATCGAAACACGCGGCCGTTTTCCTGAGCCGCTCGAAGTAGGGATGCAGTTTGAAGGCACACCCGAAGAAGGTGATGACGATCTCGACGCGCTGATTTATACGGTCACCGATGTGGCAGAGGATAAGGTCGTATTGGACGGCAATCATCCGCTGGCTGGCATGGCCCTGCGATTTGACCTGACCGTGGCCGATGTGCGCGAAGCGACACCCGAGGAAATCGAGCACGAACACGCTCACGGTGCCGACGGCGTCGAAGTGATGCATCCCGAGGACGAGGAAGACGAGGATACGGGACCGACGCTGCACTGAGCGACAGGGTGCTATCGCGGGGCCGTCAGTGGCGTTATGCGGTAGCACATGGCAGCACGCGCAGCAGCAGCTTGCGCTGCTTTGTGGGTGCCTTTGTGGGTGCATTAGGCACGCGCATTCGTTACTGCGGTTGCGAGGAATGTGCCTTAGCGTCGTTGCTGCTCTTATCCTGCTCCAGCAAGTTGGGCACCGTTTCGGCGGGCAACGGCAGTAATTCAGGCGCTGTCACGCCGCTGGCGGAGTCGGGTAGAGCATAGTGCGGCGCGGCGCTTTGCGAGCCGCCATCGAGCGGCACATTCATCATATCGGCCGGCACTTGGTGCGTGGCAACCCGAAACCCGGGTTCATGGCCGGTGACCACTTCCACTGCGACCCAACGTTGCGCATCGGGCTGAGCGTCGATCTGCAACTGCCAGATATGAGTAACAGGCGCGCCTTTTTTACGACGCTCGGGCAATTCGAACCGGAAGGCCGGTCCCAATTTGGGCGGCGTTTCGCGCGCAGCGCCCTCAGTCTGTACCTGGAAGTTCGCTTGATGAACCAACAGCACCGGGCCACCGAACTGTTGCGCAAACTTAAGCAAGTCGCGCTTGAACTCCAGGTAAGGATCGCGCGGCTGCGCTTCCCCAAAATTAAACCAGTCGAAGGCGCCACGCTGACGCGGCTCCTCCCAACCCGGATCTCCTTCGATTGCGATGACCACGGCTTCGGCCCGGCGCCGCTCGCTGACGCGATAAGCGTGTTCCAACCAGTATCGGTTTGCCACCACACGATCTTCGAACTCGCCATTGCGCCCGCCGCCGCGCATAAAATGATTGGCGCTGCTGCTGACGTTCAAACCGATGAACAGCACCGGACCGTCCTGCCATTCGATGTTTTCGTGGAACTGGCGAAAGCGGGTGACGTCGCTTTCGCGCGTGAGTGGGAATGTCTTCTGGCCAAGCGATTCGGCGCTGTCCAGAAAATGTTCGCGTAGAAAGTCCAAGCGCTCGAGCGGATCGTATCCTCCCGCTTCCGGTAACTGGCAATTCACCCAATCGTTAGCACCCGGAATCAGGATCAGCGGCAACGGCGAGGTATTGAGCAGGTCCACGCGGCTTTGCAGCAAGGTATCGCTGCACTGTTCCCCGGCGAGCTTGAGGTTGCCGGTGTCGAGGATAAAACCGGGCTGTGCCGCGCTTAGCGCTGAGAGCAGGGTGCGCGTGGCGGATTCGCCCGTCGGGCCGGCCGGGACATTACCGATGACCGCGAATCGCACCAGCGGCGCGGCGCTCACGGGTGCGCTCACGAATGTGCTCAGGAAGGCACTCAGAAACAAGCCCACCAGCCCTGAAAGCATCCGCTTGGATGCTGGTAGCCGACGCAACGCAAGCCGCCGCTGGGCGGTGCGATCAATCACACGATTTGCACCACAATGCCCGGGCTCCGGTTGAGCCGCATCGGCCCGATGGCGAGTTTGCGGCCAGGGCCAACGGCCAAGCTGCAGCCGCGGTGTGCGCAAATCAGACATTGGCCGCAGAGTCGAGCAATGCGCGCAACTCATAAAGTAGATCGAGTGCTTCGCGCGGCCGTAGTTCGTCCGGGTCGATACTGCTCAATCGGGCCAATGCTGGATGGGGCGCGCTCTCGCTTTCGGGTACATCATCTTGCGCGGGCGGTGCCGCATCGACAGCAGGTGCAAATAGATCGCGCTGCGGCGCCGCGTGGGTCAGCGATTGCTGTTCGAGCTGCGCAAGATGCTTGCGCGCCGCACGAATGACCGCAGGCGGAACCCCGGCCAATTGAGCCACTTGCAAGCCGTAGCTCTGGCTGGCCGGCCCGTCGCTGACCGCATGCAGGAAGACAATCCCTTGACCATGTTCGACGGCCGACAAATGCACGTTGGCTGCCTGGGGAAAGTCGTCGGGCAATAGCGTCAGCTCGAAATAATGGGTGGCGAATAAGGTATAGCAGCGGTTATGGGCAAGCAGATGACGCGCGATCGCCCAGGCCAGCGCAAGCCCGTCGAACGTCGAGGTACCGCGGCCGATTTCGTCCATCAGTACCAGGCTATGCGGGCTCGCCTCGTTGAGAATCGCGGCAGCTTCGGTCATTTCCACCATGAAGGTCGAGCGGCCGCCGGCAAGATCGTCCGCGGCGCCGATGCGGGTGAAGATTCGATCGACCGGACCGAATCGCGCACGTTGAGCGGGCACGTAACTGCCCACATAGGCGAGCAGGGTGATCAGCGCGGTTTGTCGCATGAAGGTCGACTTACCGCCCATGTTCGGGCCGGTGATCAGCAACAGCGTGCGCTCCGTACTCAGCACACAATCGTTGGCGATAAAGCGTTCGACCTGAGCCTCCACAACGGGATGCCGGCCTTGCACGATCTCGATGCCGTCGAGTTCGCTGAATTCCGGCGCTATCCAATCGAGCGCTCGAGCCCGCTCGGCAAGCGCAGCCAGCACGTCGAGCTCGGCCAGGGCGCCTGCCACCTGTTGGCATTCGGGGATATGGTCCAGCAGCGTTTGCAACAGCGTGTCGAACAGCCAACGTTCACGTGCCAGCGCGCGGTCCTGCGCCGAAAGCGCCCGGTCTTCGAACGTCTTGAGCTCAGGGGTGATGTAACGCTCGGCATTTTTCAAGGTCTGACGGCGTCGATAGTCGTCCGGCACCTTCTCGATTTGGCCGCGCGTGACTTCGATATAAAAGCCGTGGACCTTGTTGTACTCGACGCGCAGATTGGCAATGCCAGTGCGTTCGCGCTCGCGGGTTTCAAGATCGATCAGGAATTGCCCGCAGTTTTCCGAAATATCGCGCAGTTCGTCGAGTTCGACGTCATAACCGCGCGCCATGACCCCACCGTCACGCAGATTCACGGCAGGTTCGACAGCGATCGCTCGTGTGAGCAATTCAACACAGGCGGGCGGGGGCGCCAAATCGTTGGCGATGCGCGAGAGCGCTGCGCATTGTTCGGTGAGCGGCGCGAGCGAGGCGCGCAGCGCAGGAAGACCCTGCAATGTGTCGCGCAGGCTCGCGAGGTCGCGAGGCCGGGCGCTCAGGAGTGCGAGGCGGGCGGCGATGCGCTCGACGTCGGCGATATGCCTTAGCGCGGCACGGATCGCTTCGGTATCGGCGCCGGATGGCCCATCCAGCAAAGCCCCGATGGCCTGTTGGCGTGCTTGCGCCTGACGCGCGTCGCGCGGCGGATGATGCAGCCAGTGACGCAGCAAACGGCTGCCCATCGAACTTGCGCAGGTGTCGAGCACCGACATCAGGGTGGGCGCTTCGGTACCACGCAGCGTTTCGGTCAATTCAAGATTGCGTCGGGTTGCCGGATCGAGTCCGATATATTCCGATTCGCTTTCGATTTTCAGACTGCGCACATGCCTGAGTTGCTGGCCCTGCGTCGCCTGCGCGTAGAGCAGCAGGGCGCCTGCGGCCCCCAGCGCCGGTGAAACGGGGCTGGCACCCGCGGCACCCTGAGACAGTAAGCCGGCGCCGAAGCCATCCAGGCCTGCCACGCCCAACTGGGCACAGAGCTTTTCGCTACCGGTGGCCGGATCGAAATGCCATGCGGGCACACGCGTGAGCGGCGCATAACCGGTCGGCGGCGTGAATGCGGCAGTCGACGCCGCATCCGCCGAACTCTCCATCAATGTATCGGCAACCAGAATTTCTGCCGGGCGGATGCGCTCGAAGACGGCGGCGACTCCTTGCGCACCGACCTCGGCCAGGCGCAAGCTGCCGCTGGCCAGATTAAGCCACGCCAAACCCACGCTGCTGACCGCGCCGCGGCGATTGCGCGCAACCGAGAGCGCGAGCAGGAAGGCATCGTTCTTGTCGGACAGCAGGGCGGCATCGGTCAGGGTGCCAGGCGTCACCACACGCATGACCTTGCGTTCCACCGGCCCCTTGGAGGTGGCAGGGTCGCCAATTTGCTCGACGATGGCAGCCGATTCCCCCAGTTTGACCAGCTTCGCCAGATATTGCTCGACGGCGTGATGCGGCACGCCTGCCATTTTGATCGGCTCGCCGCCGGAATTGCCGCGTTGAGTCAGCGTGACGTCGAGAAGCCGCGCGGCCTTGACCGCGTCATCAAAAAACAATTCGTAGAAGTCACCCATCCGATAAAAAACCAGCGTGTTGGGATGATCCGCCTTGATGCGCAGATATTGCTGCATTACGGGCGTGTGAGAGGTCAATGCGTGGTCAGGGGTCATCGTTCCAGTCGTATTTAGCCTAGCCCCCGATTTGCCTTTAGAAACAGCGAGGCTGCAACGCGGCTGGACGAAGGCCGTGTGCGCCAGGGGCGGTGGTGCGGCAAATTTTTGGTCAGCCTGATTTTAGCGTGCACGCTCGGGGAATACGCTAAAAACGTGCGATTTTTCGCCAATCGGCATGGGTTATTGCCCTCCATTGGGGGCGCGGATGAGCATCAAGGGTAAAGGTTATCGATTTGTTTCCGATAACTGTATAGACGACGGTGCGAAAGCGGCCTATTTCCACATTCGTTCGGTCTTGTTGTTGCAATCTTGATCTACCCCGGGTGTCAGCACGGCTTCGTGCTTGACGCATGGAGAAAACGCCCCGTACAGTGTGGCGGCCAAGGGGTCTTGGCAGGACCGGTTTGCGTGATTTGGCTGTGCTACCGACGGCGAATGCGCTGCGCGTTGCGGACGACGCGCAAGGCACTTTGTCGAATTTTCCGATTTTGATTGGCATCGAGGCAGTCCATACATGAGCACGGCACAACAAGAAATCGATGAGCGCACCAACCTCACGAGCAATAACCAGTTTGAAATGCTGTTATTCCGCCTGGGGGCAGCGGCAGATTCGGATCAACGCGAATTGTTCGGGATCAACGTCTTCAAGGTACGTGAAATCCTGGTGATGCCGAACATCGTCACGATTGCCGGCTCGCCGAAGCATTTGTTAGGCGTGGCAAATATTCGCGGGCAGATCATTCCCGTGATCGACTTGGCCGCAGTGGTCGGGTGCAAGCCGCGTAACGGTTTGAATATTTTGCTGGTTACCGAGTATGCACGCTCGACACAGGGCTTCGCGGTCGAAGAAGTCGATGAAATCGTGCGACTGGACTGGAGCCAGGTGCTGTCGGCCGAATCCACCTCGGTCGCGGGGCTCAATACCAGCATCGCCCGGCTCGACGGCAATATCGATAACACCCGGCTCGCTCAGGTGCTCGATGTCGAGCATATTTTGCGATCGGTGCTGCCTTCCAGCAAATCGAAGGTCAAGGCGGAGGCGGGCCCGGCATTGATCCTGCCGCCTGGCACGAAGATCGTGGCGGCCGACGATTCCGGCTTCGCGCGCACGCTGATCGAACAGGGCCTCACAGCCATGGGCGCACCTTTCGTCATGACTAAATCGGGCAAGGAAGCCTGGGACATGCTGGAAAAAATTGCCGAAGAAGCGATCGCCGAGGGCAAGACCGCGCGCGACAAGATCGCGCTGGTGTTGACCGATCTCGAAATGCCGGAGATGGACGGATTTACGCTGACCCGGAAAATCAAGAAAGACGAGCGCTTCAAGTCGATTCCGGTCGTGATTCACTCTTCATTGTCGGGCACTACTAATGAAGATCACATCCGAAGTGTCGGGGCCGATGCTTATATTGCGAAGTTTGTCGCCGAGGAATTGGGCGCGACAATCCGTAGCGTTCTGTCGCGCTAGGCTCGCAAACGCAGTACCTCGGACATCGATTGCGCGACATGATCGATATTCGCTTCGTTCAAGCCCGCCACGCATATGCGGCCCGAGCGGATGAGGTACACGGCGTACTTCTCGCGCAGCAAATCGACCTCATCGGCGGTAATGCCGGTGTAGCTGAACATGCCGCGCTGGGTCACGCAGTATTCAGCAGACACTTCAGGCAAGCGCGCCTGTAGCACTTCCTTGAGCCGCAGGCGCATGCTTTTGATGCGTTCGCGCATCTGCGCGACTTCACCTTCCCACATCCGCGTCAGATGTTCATCGCCCAGTACGGTCGACACCAATTGTGCGCCATGCAGCGGCGGGTTGGAGTAGATGCGCCGCACGGCGGCCTTGAGTTGTCCCAATACCAAATCCGCTTCGGTTTCGTTCGGACAAACGAACGACAGGCCGCCGACGCGCTCGCCGTAGAGCGAGAAATTTTTCGAGAACGAGTTGCTGACCACGAATACCAAGCCGGCATCCGCCATCGCGCGGATCGCCCATGCGTCTTCCTGTAGGCCGTCGCCGAAGCCTTGATAAGCCATGTCCATAAACGGGATCAATTTGCGCTGCCCGACTACGCGGATGACTTCGCGCCATTGGTCTTGCGATAGATCAACGCCGGTCGGGTTGTGACAGCATGGCTGCATGAGCACGACGCTGTTGGCAGGCAAGCTCTGGAACACGGCGATCATTTCGTCGAATTTCAGGCCGTTGGTTTGCGCGTCGTAGTAGGGATAGGTGTTGACGGTGAAGCCCGCTCCAGCAAAGAGCGCGCGATGGTTGTCCCAGGTCGGGTCGCTGACCCAGACGGCGCTGTCGGGGAAAACCGTCTTCAGGAATTCGGCTGCTACGCGAATCGCGCCTGAGCCGCCGACCGATTGGATCGTCGCAACACGCTTGTGCCGCAGCACTTCACTGTTTGCACCGAACACGAGCTTTTGCACCGCCTCACGATACGAGGCCATGCCTTCCATGGGCAGATAGGTATGAGGCGCCTCATGCCGCTGGAGCCGGGTGGCGGCTTCGTGGACACTATCGAGTACCGGGATGCGGCCGTCCTGATCGTAATAAAGACCTATGCTCAGATTGGCTTTATGTGCGCGGGAATCGGTGTGGAAGATTTCAAGCAGCGACAGGATGGGGTCGCCGGCATACGGGGCTACGTGTTCATACATCGTGTTCAGGTCCGGGAAGGGATCAGCGGAAATGCATATCGGCGTTACTGCTTAACGTTAACTCAGGTCAACCTAAGTCAACTCGAGCCGACTCCATCTCCTAGTATAGATCAGGTCCCCGTACCCAACCTGTCGTGCGGCGATACGCCTCGGGGTCAGTTCGGCGCTGCGCCGCTGAGTTGCCAGACGGGGAACGGATCGGATAGCGTGGTGAAATCCGGGCCGTATTCGCGGATTTCGGCGTCGGTGATCAGGCAAGCGTCGAAACGCTCGCGCAGCGTCGCCTCGTCCATTTCGATGCCGATCAACACCAGCTCCTGATGGCGATCGCCATAGACGCCATCCCAGCTTGTTTCGAACACTGCGCGTTCTTCATCGCTACGCGGCCACTCGCTTTTGGGCACTGCAGCCCACCACAGCCCCGCGGCTTCATGGCGGGCCACTGAACCGGCTTGCGACCAACTGGCAGCAAAGTCGGGCCGGTTAGCCAGCCAGAAATAGCCTTTGGAGCGCACCACGCCGAACCATTCCTGCTGCATCCATTCCCAGAGTCGCTGTGGATGGAAGGGCCGCCGAGCCCGATAGACAAAGCTGCCGATGCCGTAGGTGGTGGTTTCGGCGACATGCGTGCCGCGCAATTCCTGAAGCCAGCCCGGCGCGCTGGCGGCGGCTTCGAAATCGAATAAACCGGTGTTCAGGACTTCGCGCAGCGGGACTTTGCCGAACTCGGCATGCACGATGCGAGCCCGCGGGTTCAGCGCATGCACGATGGTCTCGAGTTGCTTGAGCTCGTCGGGCGTCACCAGGTCGGCCTTGTTGAGCACCAGCACATCGCAAAATTCGACCTGCTCGACCAACAAATCGACTACGTTACGATTGTCATCGTCGCCCATCGCCGCGGACCGATCGGCGAGCGCGTCGGTGGAACTGTAGTCGCGCAGGAAGTGTCGGGCGTCGACCACCGTGACCATCGTATCGAGCCGCGCAATCGCGCCCAGGCTCACACCTTCCTCGTCTTCGAAGGTGAAGGTTTCCGCCACGGGCAGCGGCTCGGAAACGCCGGTCGATTCGATGAGCAGATAGTCGAATCGGCCAGCATCGGCCAGCTTGCGCACCTCGATCAGCAAATCCTCGCGCAAGGTGCAGCAGATGCAGCCGTTGCTGAGTTCGACCAGTTTTTCTTCGGCGCGAGAGAGTGCCGAACCTTCGCGAATCAACTGGGCATCGATGTTGACCTCCGACATGTCGTTGACGATCACCGCGACTCGCAGGCCTTCCCGGTTATTGAGCAGATGATTGAGCAGCGTGGTTTTCCCGGCGCCGAGAAATCCGGACAGGACAGTAACGGGCAAACGCCGATCGACGGGAAGGGCAGAGGGGGCGGATTTTTGCATGACGCGGGCCTGAAATGAAAACAATAAGGAGGTGGGCGCTAGAGCGGACATCCGAGGGAGAATAGCGTATTGTTATGATATAACATTTCCAATGAGGGTCGCAAATCGGTTGTGCTTGGGGGGCTGCGCTGCGGGGATACTGCGCGGATGCACGACGAGTCAGGCAGCGGCCGTGACCCGGAGTAGAGACCACCGCGCGGGCGTCGGCGAGACGTCGCTCTCGCATGTCCGCGTATTCTCCAGTCGTCTTTACAGTGAAAAGAGCGTATGATCACAAGGTTGGTGAACGATGGCGTCAAGCGATGGCGTCAGTATTGACACCCGTGCCCCCACATTCAGGCTGCGCATTTAGATGCATAGCCCCCTTCCTCCGCAATGACGTAGCGAGTCGGTAGCAAGACGCAGAATGCCGCGACTGTGCACTCTGGCCGATATCGCGTTATGTCCGAATGATGTGCGTTCGTGCCGTCAGCTACGTGCCAGGCGCGTCATGCCGCTTGATTCGGCGCCCGCGCGGCTGCATCGGGAATCAGGCCAGGATAGGTCAACACGTTTTAATCGCTTGCCATCATCCTGCACCAGGCCATTTGGCTCGGTGCATCATGCCGGACATCTGGCGCCCCAGGCGCTGGTCTATACATAGGAGTTGTGGATGTCGAAGGAAGAACTGATCGAGTTGGACGGGGTAGTGGAAGAAGTGCTGCCGGATACGCGGTTTCGGGTCACCCTCGAAAACGGCGTAGTTGTTGCCGCTTACGCGTCGGGCCGGATACGCAAAAACCGCATCCGGATTCTCGCCGGAGACCGAGTCACGCTTGAGATGTCGCCCTACGACTTGACCAAAGGCCGGATCAATTTCCGGCATAAGGACGAGCGCGGTCCGGCGCCGGCACGCAACCCGCAATTCCGCCGCCGTTAAGTCCTGCAGTTTTCAGGCTACACCCCCATTGCGGCTGTTGATTGGCTCGGTTATGCTCGCACGGCGACTATTTGGTCGCGTACGTATAACCGAGTGGAGCAGAGCACATGAACAAGGGTGAACTCGTTGAGGCCCTCGCAAAAGAAACCGGCCTGACTTCGGGCAAGGCCGGCGATGCGTTGAACGCATTGATCGATATCGTCACCAAGGCAGTCACCAAGGGTGAAACGGTACAGATCACGGGCTTCGGCAGCTTTTCGTTTACGAAGCGTGCAGCACGTAAGGGCCGTAATCCGGCGACCGGCGAAGTCATCAAGATCGCTGCATCGAAGGCAGTACGGTTCAGCGCAGGTCAGACGTTCAAGAACGTTGTGAACAAGAAGAAGTAATTAAAACAGAAGTAATGAAAACGCCCGCAGCATAAGCTGCGGGCGTTTTTTTTCGTCTCTTGCGTTTGTGCGGCTTGGCTTATGCAGCCTTAATCATGCAGGCTTACTCATGCCGCCTTACTCATGCAGCTTTATTTAAGCGACTGTGCGCGTTCAAAATTGGAATCATCTGGGCAAATATTTTCGGGTTGCCGGCAACGATCTCGCCGACATGCAGGAATTCGGATTCCCCGGTGTAGTTTCCGACCAAGCCGCCTGCTTCGCTAACCAGCAGGCTACCTGCTGCCATATCCCAGGCACTGATGCCCTGTTCGAAGAAGCCGTCGAGGCGGCCCGCTGCCACATTCGCGAGATCGAGCGCTGCAGCGCCGGGGCGACGCAAGCCGGCGCACGACATCGTCATGTCCTTGAACAGTGCGTTGTACTGGTCGATGCCGTCGGTTTCGCGAAACGGAAAGCCGGTGCCGATCAGGCCATCGGCGAGGCGATCGCGCCGGCCCACGCGGATACGGCGCTCGTTGAGGTAGGCGCCACTGCCACGCGAGGCGGTGTACAAATCATTGCGGGTGGGATCAAAAATCACGGCTTGCGTCACGATGCCCTTGTGGCTCAAACCAATCGAAACGCAATAATACTGAAAGCCGTGTATGAAATTGGTCGTTCCGTCCAGCGGGTCGATGATCCACTGATAGTCAGATTGCCGCTCGGTCGCGCCCGATTCTTCAGCAAGGATTGCATGATCGGGATAAGCGGTGCTGAGGGTTTCGATGATGGCCGCTTCCGCCGCTTTATCGACTTCGGTGACGAAATCGTTGTGCTGCTTCTTGCTGACCTTCAACAAATCGAGGTCCAGCGAAGCACGGTTGATGATCTGTCCGGCGCGGCGGGCGGCTTTGACAGCGATGTTGAGCATGGGATGCATAACGAAATCCTTAATCAGCGGTTTGCGGCCGGCCGATGGCGTGGGTCTGTTGCGCAATCGCAAGCGGGCGGCAAAGGACAAAGCGCGGCTGCGGTTGGGCTCAGACGGAACTAAATTGGAGAAGAGCGAGACTCGCAAACGGCACGGAGTCGACCCGTGCCGATCCGGGCCCGGGCTGCGCGATGCGCAATGGGCGCTATTTTAGCCGACTCGGCGCTTGCGTGCCCTACCTATTTGCTCGGCGCGCTTGCCTCGCGCATCCAGCGCGCTTGCGTCGGGCTTCCCTCATGCTCCTCCACGCTGTGGTGTTTTCCGAGCTTCTCGCGTTTCCTGCGTTCCTCTGCGTTTCCTGCGAATGCATCACCGTCGGCTCCCCGAGCGCGGTACCATCGCTACTTGCCCCAAGTCGCGGGCTACAAAAAACACCCAAGTCAAAACGTGGAACACAACGATACACAGCAAGCGGTCAGCAAGACCGAAATCGCGATTCAACCCGGCGACGTCGCAACCCGCTTCGTTTTGATCGAGCCCAGTCACCCCGGAAACGTGGGCGCCGCGGCGCGTGCACTGAAAACGATGGGCTTTAGCCGTCTGATACTCGTGCGCCCCCGGTGGCCGGACGTGTTGCAGGATCCCGAGGCGATCGCCATGGCTTCGGGCGCCGATGACGTGCTGGCCGCTGCGCAATGTGTGCAAACGCTCGATGAGGCTCTGGCGGGTGTGCACTGGTCGATTGCGCTGTCCGCGCGCAGCCGCGAATATGGGCCGCCTGTGCTTACGCCGCGCATCGCCGCGCAGACTGCGGCACAGATGCTCGCGCAACCGCGCACAAGCGCTCCAGACACCTGCATCGCCCTGGTTTTCGGCAACGAGCGCACCGGCCTCGCCAATCATGACGTCGAGCGTTGCAGTGCGATCGCGCATATCCCGGCCAATCCGGCTTACTCCTCGCTCAATCTGGCTCAGGCAATCCAGGTGCTGGCCTATGAGTTGCGGGTCGCCTATACCGCAGCTTTATCGTCGCCGTCGTCTCCCCTGGCGGCACCGGCACCGGCACCGGCGTCGAGCGCCACGGCCGACGAAGCGCGCGCCTCAAGCGACGAAATCGAAGGCATGTTCCAGCACCTCGAGAAAGCGCTGACAGCGCTGGATTTTTTCGATCCGGATAATCCGAAAAAACTGCAGTCCAGATTGCGACGGCTGTTCGCGCGCGCAGGTCTGGAGCGTGAGGAGGTGAACATCTTGCGCGGGATCGCGAAGCATATTCTGCTGAAAATCAAATCTTGATTGCTATCGACGATCGCGTGCCTAGATCGCCGACTTAGTCGTCAACTCATTTGCCAACTTATTCGACAACTCAGGCAGCGGCTGCACTTCCAGTCCGTTCGCATCGAGCCGCAAATAGCCGCCACGCGGCGGCACGCGATCCAGTTCCCAATCGGGCAATACCCAGCGGTCCGGAAACGGATGGTGCGCCGGTCGATGCGTATGGCCGTGGATCAGCGTGGCCGCACGGCCGTCGCTCAACAGGGCGCCCACCGCTTCGGCGGTCACATCCCATAAGGGGGTGGCGGCCGCGGGCGAGGGCAGCGTCGCACCTATCGCACGCATGCTGCTGCGCTGCCGCAGATGTCGCGCCAGCGCCATCCGCCAGGTCAGCGGTGCGCCCAAAAACACGCGTTGTACCCAGCGGTTGCGAGTGACGCGTCTGAAGCGTTGATAGGGAAGGTCCAGCGTACACAAGGCGTCGCCATGCGCAAGCACAAGGCGCTGACCAAACGCTTGCAGTGTGAATGGGTCGGGCAATAAAACGGCGCCGGCAGCGTGCGCAAAACGCGGTCCCAGCAAGAAATCCCGATTGCCGTGCATGACATAAAGCGCGATGCCGCGCTCGCTCAGAGTGTGCATCAAGGCGCACATGCGCGTAGCAAACGGCGTACCCAACTCGTCGTCGCCGATCCAGTACTCGAACAGATCGCCGAGGATATAAACCGCTTGCGCCGATGCGGCCGTGACGCGTATGAAATGCTCAAACGCCGCCACGGTGCGCGGCAGCGCGACACTCAGATGCAAATCGGAGATAAGTAGAATCGGGCGCAGGTCGGCGCCCGCCGGATATGCCGGGGGCGCGTCTTCCAATCCGGAATGGGGCATTAGGGTCGACCTGCGCTGACTCGCGAGTAGGGGATTTACTCGGTGACGACGGCTTTTTCGATGATCACGTCATCGGTCGGGACGTCCTGATGACCGCCCTTGTTGCCGGTCTTCACTTTGCGGATGGCGTCGAGCACGTCCAGTCCATCGACCACTTCGGCGAACACGCAATAGCCCCAGCCTTGCGGGGTCGGTGCGCTGTGATTCAGAAAATCGTTGTCCGACACATTGATGAAGAATTGTGCCGTGGCCGAGTGCGGGTCGTTGGTGCGAGCCATCGCAACCGAACCGCGCACGTTTTTCAGGCCGTTGTTGGCTTCGTTCTCGACCGGCGCGTCGGAGGGCTTTTGCTTCATGCCGGGCTCGAAACCGCCGCCCTGAATCATGAACCCATCGATGACGCGATGGAACACGGTGTTGTCGTAGTGGCCCTTGTTGACGTAGTTCAAGAAATTCTCGACCGTCTTCGGTGCCTTTTCAGCGTTCAGTTCCAACTTGATAACGCCGTGATTCGTATGGAGTTCGACCATGATTGTTTTCCAAATAAAGGTGTGCTGAATGGTTCAGGCACGGACATAAATATCGGCGCAGCGGTACATGCAGCGCCTGCAACGCCAAGAAGCGGCAATTACTTCGACACCACCGTCGCGGATTCGATCACGACTGGCGTGCGCGGCACGTCGCCCATGCCGCCGTGATTGCCGGTGGGCACCTGTTCGATCTTTTTGACCACATCGAGGCCAGACACCACTTTACCGAAAACGGCGTAGCCGTTGCCATCCGGATTCGGGAAATCGAGGCCCTGGTTATCGACAGTATTGATAAAAAACTGATCGGTCGCGGAAGAGGGGTCGCTGGTACGTGCCATCGCAATCGTGCCCACGGTATTTTTCAGGCCGTTACGGCTTTCCAGCGGAATCGAGGCGGCAGTCGGCTTTTCTTGGAAATCGGCGGTATAGCCGCCGCCTTGAATCATGAAGCCGGGAATCACGCGGTGGAAAATCGTGCCGCTGTACTGTCCGTTGGCCACGTACTTGAGAAAGTTGGCGACGGTCTTGGGCGCGCTTTCCGGATACAGCTCGACCTCGATATCGCCCATCGACGTCTTGATCAGCACGTCGGGATGAGCCGCGGCGGTTTGTGAATAAGCGGCGGGTGCGGTGCCGATCAGGGCAGCGCTGGCCAGCACGAGGGCGAACAGTTTCATGACAAATCCTTCGATCAACGTGAAAAGTTTCCAGCCGCAATGCGGCGGGCGTGGGCTTGATCACCCGCACAAATGCGCGGGTGCAGATTAACGACTCAATGCGCAGGTGCTTGTCGGCAATTTAAGCGGGCAACCTAAGCGGGCAACCCATGCGCGGGGGCATATCAATAGTCAATGTGCGCATGCCTATCAACGATTATTACCGTGGTTCAGCGAGGACGGGCCGAGCATTCCTTGCCCCTGGGGCACACCATATCCCGCGGGCGAATCGGAAGTCTGCGTGGCGCTCGCGGCAGCCGGCGTCGCGCTATGTGCTGCGATCGGCGAGGCCTGGGCCATCACGAGATCGATCGACTGTTTGCGTTGCGACGAAAGGCTATCCTGCGGATTAAGCTTGGCCGCTTTCTGATAAGCGCGCGACGCCATCTGCAAGTACAGCGACCCTAGATTCTGATAAGCCAGCGCATACGACGGATTGGCCGCCACGGCCGTCTCAAGCGTGGCGCGTGCCTGCGACAGCTCGCCGCGTTTGGCATACAGCGCGGCGAGATTGTTGTACGGCTCAGGCACCTCGGGGTATTGTTGTGTCAATGCGGTAAAGGCCTCGATCGCGTCGTCGTCGCGATTGAGCCGTGCCAGTACGGTCGCACGCTTGAATTTTGCCTGCGCGTCGGTAGGGTTGCTCGCGATGCGCTGGTCGAGTTGCTTAAGCGCGGCTTCGAGGTTTTTACCCGCGATCGCCTGGTCGATTTCGGGCGTGCCATCGGCGACCGCCGGAACGCGTTGCGCGAGGGCAGGCATGCTTTGTACACACAGCAGGGCGCAAAAAATAACGGATGCGGCTAGGGCGGCGCGACTGCAAAGGGTCTTCATTGGCTTAAACCGGGAATGTTATACTCCGCCGCATTCTAACAAAACGTCTGACCGATCCACGGATTGTCCGTGCGGATCGCCAGAATGCCCTCATTTTCAGCGTTGCAGCGTATTCTTTTTTGTTGCGACCGATCTGCCGCTCACATTGTCAGTCTATGGATTCGCTCCGCATTTACAATACGCTCGCTCGCGAGAAGCAAACCTTTGTGCCGCTCAATCCTGGACAAGTCCGGATGTACGTATGCGGGATGACGGTCTACGACTACTGCCACGTCGGTCATGCGCGCGTATTGGTCGTGTTCGATATGGTACAACGCTGGCTGCGCGCGATCGGCTATGAAGTCACGTATGTGCGCAACGTTACCGATATCGACGACAAGATCATTCGACGCGCGGTAGAAAACAACGAGACCATCGCCGCGCTGACCACACGCTTTATTGCTGCGATGCACGAAGACGCAGCGGCATTGGGCGTCGAGCCGCCGACCATCGAGCCGCGCGCCACCGAGCACGTGCCGCAAATGCTCGGCATGATCGAAATGCTGGAGCGCAACGGCTACGCCTATCAAGCGAGCGACGGCGACGTCAATTACGCGGTGCGCAAGTTCGCCGCGTACGGCAAGCTGTCCGGTAAAACGCTGGAAGATTTGCGCGCCGGTGAGCGTGTTGCCCCCAACGACGCCAAGTTGGATCCGCTCGATTTCGTGTTGTGGAAGAGCGCCAAGCCTTCGGAGCCCGCGGACACCCGTTGGGAATCGAAATGGGGGCCTGGTAGGCCAGGATGGCATATCGAATGCTCGGCGATGAGTTGCGAGCTGTTGGGCGAGCGTTTCGATATCCATGGCGGGGGCCAGGATCTGCAGTTTCCCCATCACGAAAACGAAATCGCCCAAAGTGAAGGCGCTACCGGCCAGACGTTTGTCAACTATTGGATGCATAACGGCTTTGTGCAGATCGATAGCGAAAAAATGTCGAAGTCGCTCGGAAATTTCTTTACGATCCGAGAGGTGCTGGAAAAATTCGATGCAGAAGTGGTGCGCTTTTTTATTTTGCGTGCACACTATCGCAGTCCGCTCAATTACAGCGATGCGCACATCGACGACGCGCGTGGTGCACTCACGCGGTTATACACAGCGCTAAAAGAGATAGCGGGCGACGGCGGGGAACTCGACTGGCATGAAGCGCACGCGTTGCGCTTCAAAGATGCAATGAACGACGATTTCAATTCGTCGTTGGCGATCTCGGTGTTGTTCGAGTTGGCGGCGGAAGTCAATCGTACGGCTGACACCGTACTGGCTCGCCAGTTGCAAAAGCTGGGTGCAGTGCTCGGTTTGTTGCAGCGCACACCGCGCGAGTTTTTGCAAAGCGTAGTAGGTAGTGAGCCCGGACTGGATGCGCAAGCGATCGAAGCACGGATTGCCGCACGCCGGGAAGCCAAGCGTACGAAAAATTTTAGTGAAGCCGATCAGATCCGCGCAGAGCTTCTTGAAGCGGGCGTGATCCTCGAAGATAAACCAGGGGGGGCTACCGAATGGCGGCGTGTTTGACCAAGCGTGTGCCAGTATGAATCGGTTAGCCAGGCGGGAGGCAAGATGGTAGCGGCCACAAAAGCAGCCCAGAAAAAAGCGGCTGGGAAAGAGCGCATGCGTAGCGCGAGGGATACGTCCGTCGCAGCCGTGGGCGCTCGACGACCGTCGGCACGTAAAGTGTCGCCGCTGGGTGCGGCCGCCCACGGAGCGACTTTGAATGGGGCGCTTGTACCTGCTGTCGTGCCCGCTGTTGTGCCTGCAGTCCCAAAAGCGCGCCGCAAAACGGCGGCGGCCGACGACATCGCAGTGACCGGCTTGAACGGCGCCGCGCGCAAAACGGCCAAAGGTGCCGCCAAGTCCGCCAACACCATGAACGGGCTCGCGTCGACACCGGGCACGCCGAGTGTCGCGAAGCCCAAGGCACGCGCAGGCAAGCTCAAGAGCGTGGGCGGTGTCGCTACGGCAGCGCCGGCGCCTACATCCGCACCTGCGCCTGCGTCGGCGCCTGTACGCACCAAAGCGGCTACAAAGGCGGCAGCGGCAGCGGCAGGTTTGGTACGTCCGCCGTATTGGGACAAAGCGTGCGCCGACTTGGTCAAGCGCGACCGCATCATGAAAAAACTGATTCCTCAATTGGGACCGGTTCATTTGATGACGCGTGGCGACCCCTTCGTGACGCTCGCGCGCTCGGTGGTGGGTCAGCAGATCTCGATGCCTGCGGCACAGGCCATGTGGGGCCGTATTGTCACCACGTGCCCGAAGTTGACTCCGGCGCAGTTCGTCAAGGTCGGACACGAGAAGCTGATCGCCTGCGGTTTGTCCAAGCGCAAAACCGAATACATCCTGGACCTGGCGCAGCACTTCGTATCGGGGGCGCTGCACGTCAATACCTGGACCAGCATGGATGACGAAGCGGTGATCGCCGAGCTGACGGAAATTCGAGGCATCGGCCGTTGGACCGCGGAAATGTTTTTGATTTTCAACCTGATGCGTCCCGATGTCCTGCCGCTCGACGATGTCGGCCTGATTCGCGCCATCAGCGTCAATTATTTCAGCGGCGAGCCCGTCACGCGCAGCGAAGCGCGCGAAGTGGCCGCCAACTGGGAACCCTGGCGCACGGTTGCGACCTGGTATATGTGGCGCAGCCTGGATCCGTTGCCGGACGCCTACTAAGGCGAGCAAGAACCCACCCTTATTTAAAACGATCGCTATCGACCCTGTTTTTTCGATAGCAGGAACTGTTGTTGTGCTCGGCGCGGCGCGGTTAAAATACGCGCTGCCGAGTGACCAAGGATTTCCGCATATGAAGATTGCCTTTCTGGATTTCGAACAGCCTATTGCTGAACTCGAAGCGAAAATAGAAGAATTACGCTTTGTACAGGACGATTCGGCGGTCGATATTTCGGAAGAGATCGACAGGCTTTCCAAGAAAAGTCTGCAGCTCACCAAGGATCTCTACGCGCATCTGTCGCCGTGGCAGGTGTCGCAAATCGCGCGTCATCCGCAGCGGCCGTACACGCTCGATTACGTGAGTGAACTATTCACTGATTTCCATGAGCTGCATGGCGATCGCTCGTTTGCCGACGACTTGTCGGTGATCGGCGGTTTGGCGCGTTTCAACGGCCAGCCGTGCATGGTGATCGGACAGCAAAAAGGGCGCGATACCAAAGAGCGTGCGCTGCGCAACTTCGGCATGTCCAAGCCGGAAGGCTATCGCAAGGCCGAACGGCTGATGCGCCTGGCCGAAAAATTCAGTTTGCCGATTTTTACCTTCATCGATACGCCGGGCGCTTATCCGGGCGTGAACGCTGAAGAGCGCGGGCAATCGGAAGCCATCGGTCATAATTTGTACGTGATGGCCGAGCTCAAGACGCCGCTGATCGCCACCATCATCGGTGAAGGCGGTTCGGGCGGCGCACTCGCCATCGCGGTGGGCGACAGTGTGCTGATGTTGCAATACTCCACGTACTCGGTGATCTCGCCGGAGGGCTGCGCGTCCATACTTTGGAAGAGCGCGGCGAAGGCGCCTGAAGCTGCCGAAGCGTTGGGCCTGACGGCGCATCGTCTGAAAGCGCTGGGCCTGATCGACAAGATCGTCAACGAGCCCGTGGGCGGGGCGCATCGCGATCCCAAAGCGATGGCGGCGATGTTGCGTCGTGCCTTGGCGGACTCATTGCGCCAGTTCCAGGGCATGAGCGTAAATGACTTGCGCACGCGGCGTTTCGAGCGCCTGATGAGCTATGGCAAATTCAAGGAAACCACCCAGGGCGCTTAAGCCCTTGGTCTGCGTCCACAGCGCCTGCGTGGCGCTGCAGTGCTGGGCCTGACCATGACGGCAGGCCCTAATTCATTCCCCGATGGTTTCGATGACGCTGAGCCAGCCTCGGCGTCGGCGGATCGCGCACGCGCGAGCGCATGTGCCGCGGTGGTGGCGGCGCTCGACGCGCTGATGCGCTCGAGCGTGCTCAAAGACGCTACGACGCGGGTGCTGGTGGCCTTCAGTGGCGGCCTCGATTCCACCGTGTTGCTTCATGCCGCTGTGCAAGCGCTGGGCGCGCAGCGCTGCTGCGCCGTGCATATCCATCATGGCTTAAGCGCTCAAGCCGATGCGTGGCAAGTCCATTGTGAACAGCAGGCCGGCGTGCTCGGCTGCGCGTTCGTTGGTCGGCGCGTGCGGCTGGCCGGTGAGCCGGGCACCAGCGTCGAAGCCAACGCGCGCGACGCCCGCTATGGCGCGCTCAGCGAGGTCTATCGCGAGCAGGGGGCGCAGGCCGTACTGCTGGGTCAGCATGCCGACGATCAAGCCGAGACGGTGCTGCTGCAACTCTTGCGCGGCGCAGGGTTGCCAGGGTTGGCGGCGATGGCGAGCGAGTCCGACGATCCCTACGGCATGGTGCGCCTGCGTCCCTTTCTGGACCTCACGCGCGCCACGCTGGCGGCCTATGCGCAGCAGCATCACTTGAACTGGATCGAGGACGAGTCGAATCTCGATACGCGTTACACGCGCAATGCACTGCGCCATGACCTCATGCCGATGCTCGAGCGCCATTTTCCGGCCTACCGGGTGGCCTTGGCGCGCGCGGCACGGCATGCTGCCCAAGCGCAAAGCGTGCTTGAGGATGCGGCGCAAATGGATATGCAAGCGCTCGCGATGGAGCCGATGTCGGCGGCTATCGATGCGACTGCGCTCGGCTCAATCGTACTGTCGCAGGAACGCTTTGCTGCGCTGAGCGTGCCGCGCGCGGCTAACCTGCTGCGCTACTGGATCAAGGCACTCGGCTTGGCCGGCGCACCGGCGGCACGGCTCGACGCCGCCTTGCAGCAGATACGTACGGCGCGCGCCGGAGCGGCCTTGCGTATCGATCATGGTGGGGCGTGCTTGCGTGTGTATCGCGGGCAAATCAGTTGGGAGCACAAACCCGAGATGCAATCGGAAGAACTCGCTGCCGCCGAGCCTTATCCTGCCGGATATCCGTTTCATTTGAGAGAGCTTACGCCCACTGCGCGGGTATGGTCAGGGCAAGCCGCGTGGCATTTGGCGGGGTGGCGCGGCAGCTTCGTTTTCAAGCCAGCGGCGGCAGGTGCGCCTCAAGCGGTGCCCGCGGCTTGGCTGAACGCACTCGGTGTGCAAGCACGCGTGCGGCAGGGCGGCGAGCTGATGCGAGCGGGGCCGGCACGGCCGCGTCGACCTCTCAAGAAGCTGTTTCAGGAACGTGGCGTGCCGGCTTGGCGACGTGATTTGCCTTTGCTTTTTGCGGGTGAGACCTTGTTGTGGGTGCCTCAGTTGGGCCTCAATTACGAATTCTTCGCAGCAGCAAAGACGCACGGTTGCGAGACAGCGGAAGAGGGGGGCGAGTGGCTGGAAATCGATTGGGTGCCGGATATCCTGGTCGCCTGAGCCCGCGGGATTGCCCGCCTGAAGCTCACGCAACTGCGGCTTGCGTCTGGCGGCTCCAACATCGGTAAACGTGCGTCAATACGTCTCATCGTCCGACGTGAACTTGTCTTTCTTGTCGGATTCCGGTATTTTCATAGGTTCGCTTCCACCAAACGCAGCGGCCGCATATCCGGCGCCAGCCTGCTGTCGTGGGTTTCCCGGCTGACACGGGCGGGTTTTCTCCTTCGTTTGCTGAATGCTTGAGCGTTTGCTCACAGCCGCATATCTGCCTGCGTATTTTCGGCATTACATTGCTTATCGATTCGCTTATTGCTTCAATTTATCGCTTAATTCACGACAATGGCACTCATCGTACATAAATACGGCGGCACGTCGATGGGCTCGGTCGAGCGCATCAAGAATGTCGCCAAACGCGTCGCAAAATGGCATAAAGCCGGACACAAGCTCGTAGTGGTGCCGTCGGCCATGTCGGGCGAAACCAATCGCTTGCTGGGCATGGCCCGCGAAATTTCGGCGCAACCGAGCCCGCGCGAGCTCGACATGATTGCATCGACCGGTGAACAAGTGAGCGTCGGTCTGCTGTCGATCGCGTTGCACGATCTCGGTCTCGAAGCGGTCAGTTTTGCAGGTTGGCAAGTGCCGATCAAAACCGACAACGCCTACACGAAAGCGCGCATCAGCTCGATCGACGATCAGCGCATCATGCGCGAGCTCGATGCTGGGCGCGTGGTGGTGGTGACCGGTTTCCAGGGCGTCGACACGCACGGCAATATCACGACGCTGGGCCGCGGCGGTTCGGACACGTCTGCGGTGGCGGTGGCGGCGGCGCTCAAGGCCGACGAATGCCTGATCTACACCGACGTGGACGGCGTGTACACGACCGACCCGCGTGTGGTGGAAGAAGCGCGTCGGCTCGATAGCATTACGTTCGAGGAAATGCTGGAGATGGCCAGCCTGGGCTCGAAAGTATTGCAGACGCGCTCGGTGGAATTTGCCGGTAAATACCAGGTCAAGACGCGCGTGTTGTCGAGCTTGACCGACCCTATGATCGAGCTCGAAACGGAAATGAATTCGGGCACCCTGATTACTTTTGAAGAAGACGAGACCATGGAACAAGCTGTCATCTCGGGCATTGCTTTCCAACGCGACGAAGCGCGCATCATCGTGGCCGGCGTGCCGGATAAACCCGGTATCGCGTATCAGATTCTCGGGCCGGTGGCCGAGGCGAATATCGACGTCGACATGATCATCCAAAACCAGAGCGTCGAAGGCAAGACCGATTTCACGTTCACGGTGGGCCGCGGCGACTATCAGCGCGCGATGGATATCCTGCACAACCAGGTGCAGGGGCATGTGCTGGCCGAGCGTGTATTGGGCGACCCCAAGGTGTCGAAGATTTCGGTGGTGGGCGTGGGTATGCGCTCGCATGTCGGCATTGCCAGCAAGATGTTTCGCACCTTGTCGGAAGAGGGCATCAATATCCAGATGATTTCGACGTCGGAAATCAAGATCTCGGTGTTGATCGACGAGAAGTATATGGAGTTGGCCGTGCGTGCCTTGCATAAGGCGTTTGAATTGGATCAGGCGTAATTGCAGGCGTAAGCGGCGGCCTGATTTATCGCGGGGCGCGCGATGAAATGCGAAAAAGTTGCCGCGGTATTTGACCGTTACGCGCTTAATCGCTATGATAGCGCCTCGGTTGCATAGCACTGGCGCGGTTTGGCTGGCTAGCAATGAGCAAGCAGAGTTTCGGAGACGTGGCCGAGTGGTCGAAGGCACTCCCCTGCTAAGGGAGCATCTGGGCCAAAACCTGGATCGAGGGTTCGAATCCCTCCGTCTCCGCCAGTACGTCAGTATATGGCGGTGAAAACCCCGCAGAGTCTAGGCTCTGCGGGGTTTTTGTTTAGGCGGTGACTCTTTGAGCCGAGCTGATATCCGCACAATCGACCCACGCAATGGGGGTTAAAGCAGGGGTAAGAAAGACCTTGTGTAATGGCAATTGATCGGTTAGGTGCACTCGCACCGACATATGCACCGATTCGCTGAATCGCGCTGGTATGGATCAGGCGCCAATGTCGTCGTGGAGGAATTGCTGGCAAGATTCTGCCCATCAAGAAAAGCGCGAGGTTCGGTCTCCGGTGCAAGGGACATTTCCGGACTTCGACACGGCTAGGACAAGAACTCTATGGTTTCGATCTACGTCTGTGGGGAAGACAGGACTCAGCAGATCAGCGACTGGAAAATTGGATGGAGTGACAAGGACGAAGCGTTGGTACTGACCTGCATTTTCCCCTCCCGCAAACGCTTTATCCGTCCGATAAGTGACTGCAGTGTCGTCCCCACCCGAGAACTGGGCAAGGCATTCCTGAGGAAGAAGGGCAGCTCGGTCAGCCAAGATGTCGACAACGCGGTGATCTACGGCGAAAGGTACGCCGCCATCCAATACCCGGGAGGTTCGAAAATCTATGTCCACAAACTGGACGACATCGAATTCGTTTCGCAGACGACGATGAAAGATGAACCGATATTCCAGTATTTTGTCGCCGTGGCACAAGCCCGCGCGGACAGCGGGGCGTCGGCGGATCAAGCACGGATCGCAGCCAACGTCGTAAGCCAGTTGAAGAGGCTGCCCTCTTGCGCAGAAACGGCCCTGCATGCGTATTGCACGAGGTCGAACGGGCGACAGGAGTCGGAGGGAAGTCTTATCTATCCATTCGGTGTGAACGAGAGCCAGCTCAAGGCCGTCGAACAGGCTTTCACTTCTCAGGTCAGCCTGATCGAGGGTCCCCCGGGCACGGGCAAGACGCAGACGATCCTGAACATCATCGCCAATATCCTTGTGCGCGAGAAAACGGTCGCCGTGCTGTCCAACAACAATGCGGCGGTGGAAAACGTTTATGAAAAACTGGGGAAATCCGGATTCGATTACCTGGTCGCCAGGCTAGGAAGCAAAGAAAATCGCGAAGATTTCTTTGCCCGCATCGTGCCGGTGCCATCGGGTGAGCCTAAACCGGCCCCCGCCATCGAAGACATCCAGACGATCCTGGCGCAGTTGAAGCAACTGCTGTTCGCCCACAACACCGCCGCGCAGCTGCAGGCTGAAATCGGCGAACTGCACATCGAGCGGCGTTATCTGCGGCAGTGGCAGCAGGAGAACGGTGTCCAAGCGCCCTTGTCTTTGGACAAGTACGGTCTGTCGCCACGCAAGACCGCGGACCTTATGGCCTATCTGTCTCATCTCGCGACCAAGCGTATCGGGATCCGGGACAGGATCGAACTGCTGTTCAACTTCAGGATACTCCGCGTCAGGCCTTTTGATGATGTGGGTCGGCGGCAGTCCGTTTTCCATGCCTTGCAGATGCACTACTACGATACCGCGCTTCGGGAGAAGGAGGCCGCCTTGGCGGTCTGCCGCGAATCCTTGGCACGTGGCAATTTCACGGCATTGCTGGAAACGTTGAAGGCCGGGTCCATGAAGTATCTGAAGCGCCATCTGTCTGCGCACGTTCAGGATGCGCAGACATTGGACTCGGCAACTTACAAGCAAAATTTCGATGCATTCGTGAGGCGCTATCCGATTATCGGTAGCGGCACGCACTCCATCGTTAACTCGATTGCATTGAACGCAGTGCTCGACTACGTCATCATCGACGAAGCTTCCCAGCAGGACATCGTTCCCGGAATACTGGCCTTCGGCTGCGCGAAGAACGTAGTTGTCGTCGGTGACAGCAGACAACTGGCACACATCCCCGTGAATCTGGGCTTGGCGGCTCCCGCCGACGACTACGATTGTGAGAAGTACAGTCTGCTCGATTCATGCATCGGCGTTTTCAAGGAGGCGCTGCCCACGACGTTGCTGAAAGAGCACTATCGGTGCCATCCCCGGATCATCCAGTTCTGCAACCAGCAGTTCTACGACAACGCGCTGGTTCCAATGACGCAGGATGGTGGAGAAGAGGCATTGCGGTTGATTGTCACCGCCAAGGGAAATCACGCCCGGAAGAACACTAATCTCAGGGAGCTGGACTCCTTGCTAAAGGTGCTCGACGACGAGGGAGAAAGTGTATGGCAAGGGGAGGATGGTCGGGGTTTTATTGCCCCTTTCAGGGCACAGGTTGTTCTCTCTGGCACCCACCTGCCGGCGGACTTCGTAAAGGACACTGTACACAAATTCCAGGGGCGGGAATGTGACGAAATCGTCTTTTCCACCGTCCTGGACAAAAAGCGTGTCAATCAGGCTCGACTCGATTTCGTCGACGACCCGCGCATGGTCAATGTGGCGGTATCGAGGGCCAAGAACCGGTTCACGCTGGTAACGGGCGATGAAGTCTTTACCACGAACAACGGGCATATCGCTGCCCTGGTGCGTTACGTCGAATACTACGCGGATGAAAAGCAGGTTCTGCGTGCTCCCGTGGTGTCGGCCTTCGACCTTCTATACAAGGAATATGACCATTCCTTGCAGCGACTCAACGCCAGATTACGGCTTGACGATTCGCGGTTCAAATCCGAGCAGATCATCGCGCAGGTGCTACGGGAGGCGCTGTCGGAAGAGTCGTGTCGGGCATTGACGTTCCACTCCCAGGTCGCGTTGAACCAGATCGCCTCGTCAAACAATGCGGCTTTGACGGTGCAAGAACAGGCGTTCATGAAAAACCGCGCCAGTTGCGACTTCGTGATCTACTTCAAGGTAGGAAAAATGCCGCTGGGCGTGATCGAAGTCGATGGCGGATTTCATGAAAAACCGGAACAGACCGAGCGGGATGCCTTGAAGAACAGTATCCTGGAAAAGAGCCATCTTCCTTTGCTTCGGATGCAGACCATCGAGAGTCGCATTGAGGAAAAAGTAACTCGGTTCCTGGCGCAATGGGCAACTGGGATACACGGTAGCCAGTCAGGTGCCCGATGAAAAAGGGCTTTCTCAAGTTCGCTGGCATGCTTGCCGTGAAAGCAATGCCGCACGGATGTTTACTCGCCTGGAGTGGCTGAAGGGGCGGGCAGCGGATCAGTACCTTCGCTAAGAATTGCGAGGTAACGGCGATAGCCGAAGACACGGCCGCGTCGGCGGCCTGTTACTTCCTCGACCACTTCAAGCCGTTGGAGGTCAGCAAGCGCAGCGTTGATCGTAGGGGCCGTCAGGCCAGTGCGCTCGACCAAAGCGTTGGCGGTAAGAAACGGATTCTGCTGTAATAAATCATGAACCCGCAGAGCCGATCCCGCACGTTCACTCTCGGCTGTGATCCGCTCACGATCCTCTTTGAAGAGGGCGATGATCCGTGTGGCGGCATTAAAGGCCTGATTGGCTGTCTCGGCGACGCCATCAAGAAAGAATTCAAGCCAAGCCTCCCAAGCGCCACGCTCGCGAACTTCCTGCAGGAGCCTATAGTAATCGGCGCGGTGCGTTTTAAGGTAAAGGCTCAGGTAAAGCAGCGGTGAGCGTAGCACCCCATGCGTATTCAAGAAGAGGGTGACAAGGAGCCGGCCGATGCGTCCGTTGCCATCGAGAAACGGGTGAATGCTCTCGAACTGGACATGGAGTAGACCTGCCTTGAGCAGGGCAGGCAGACGTGAACGGTCCTCATGCATGAATCGCTCGAGTGCATCAAGGCACGCATCCAGCTCGGTGACAGGTGGCGGCACATATAAGGCATTTCCCGGCCGTGTTCCGCCGATCCAGTTTTGCGATCTCCTGAATTCGCCGGGGCTTGCAGTGCCGCCTCGCCCATTTCGTAGCAGACGAGCATGCATTTCACGAATCAGCCGTAGCGAAAGCGGTAGCGTTTGGAGACGATCCAACCCGTACATCATCGCGTCCACGTAATTTGATACCTCGCGGACGTCATCGATTGGCTGGCCGGCCTGCGCTTCAGTTTCAAAGCGAAGAAGGTCTCTCAGGGTTGATTGGGTGCCTTCAATCTGAGACGAGAGCACGGCTTCTTTGCGCACATACATGTAAAGGAAGAGCTCTGGGCGGGGGAGGAGCATGGTGATGCCATCCAACCGCCCCAGCGCTCGCTCGGCGAGACTCAACCTATCAAGCAGACCCAAAATATCGATAGGTGGTTCGGGAGGTAGAGGGGGCGGAACGAAGGCGCGCACGATCTCACCGCCAGTAGCGGTTTCGGCGAAGCGCCCGAGCCGGGTGTTTGTCAGGTTCTCGTCAGCCATGAACAAATTATGGCTGTAGGCTATTATTTAAACAAGTGGCCTTTCGTTTAAATAGCGGTGGAGCTTAGGTAAGCGGATTTAAATAGCGTGTCGAGGCGGTGCTCGGGCGGTGGATGCCATGACATGAGTGGGTTGCCAGCGAGTTTTCCGATGTGGTTGTATTCTACAATATCGGGAAATGGCGTTAGTTGAAGTTGGGGTGGGAGTAGGGGTGGCCTCTGGCTCCGAAGTTGGAAGTCAAACCCGATGCGGGTTTCCGGGCGGCACCGAGCTCCCTCCGTCTCCGCCAGCGATGGCGGTAAGCCGTTGAATCTTAAAGGATTCAACGGCTTTTTCGTTTCTGGCCCCTCACTTAGCCCCACAGTTGGAGTAAGCCACTGTGTCGGGCGCCCCTGCGATGCATGGCATCTGAGATATGTGCAACTTTGCAAGGCGACATCAGTGGCTGGAGGGGCTCTCTGCATCGGCGTGAGTCAATTCCTTTTCGCGTGATTTTACGACGGTCCAAGCGTCAGCAATTGACTCAGACAACCCCGTCTCAGTGATCTGCGTTGCGCTGCTGCTTGATGGCAAGGCGCAGGGAAAATTTATTTGGCACCGGCCGGCTGTTGGATCAGATTTGCGGCGGCCTTTGCGGTCTACGCTTATCGATGGCTGAGTAACGAATTCGACGGGGGCCGTATCGTTGTGCCGTTCGAGCCAGCTAAGGTTCAGGCGGTTGCATAAGCGTCGCTCGGTTGGACTTTGCATCTGGACGTTCTGCACGATGTCGTACAGTTCAGGATCGGCACTATGATCGGGCCAACTATATTTGCAAAATTTGTCCCGTGTGTCTGGTTGGGAGGCGTGGATCAAGAAGATTAGCGAAAAAAAGAAATAGGCGACGTGCGTTGGCTCCTGGTCTGTCACGCCGTGGGGCGCTAGTGCGAGTCCATCCATTCCGCCGGTCAAATCAAAGGGTTGGCGCGGCGACGCGATCGAATGGATCCTTGAGTAAATGCCGCTCTTCGACAGAACATCGAAGACCTCGATCCATGCCGCGGACGTGGTCCTCGTAAGCGATCAGCTAGCTCGACGGAACATAACGAATTGAGTGCCGTTACTGCAAGTCAGCGCGAAGTTCGCGTAATCCTCGCCCTAACCGATCGCGCAAAAGAGTCCCTAGCGTTGCTCCGTCGACATAGCCGACCTCCGCCGCGATGGCGTCGAGATCGAGATCGCTGCCGTGGACAAGAGATCTTGCGCGTTCGACACGCAGATCCTGAAAGTAGGAAAGGGGGGATTTTCCGAGTATGGCTTGGCAACGCCGCTGCAATGTCCGTGGACTTGTAGCCAACGCGTCAGCTGCTTCTTGTAGCGAGAAGCCCTGCTTAAGATGGTCTCGCGCCCATCGTTCGAAGCGCTGCATGACGGGATCCGACTGTGCCAGATGGTTGGGGATAATGTAGGGCGCTTGCGATGAACGGAAGTCGGCCAGCAGGTAGCGCGACACCACGGCTGCTAACTCTGGGCTCGCTTTGCGCACTAACCAGAGAGCGAGATCGAGATGGCCCATAGCAGCTCCGGCTGTAACGATTCTGCCCGATGGCACAAGCATCCTTGTCTCGTCGAGCCGAACATTCGGGTACCGCTGCCGAAACAGCGGAGCGAGCCACCAAGTTGTCGTGGCTTCCCCGTGATTCAGAAGCCCCGCTTCCGCCAATAAAAATGTCCCTATACAGGAAGCGGCGATATGCGCCCCCCCTGCGTGCCACTTCTGTAGCTGCTCCATCGCCTGACTTACATCCCGTCGCGCAAGTGCTGGAATCAATGTCTCCGGAGTTCCGGTATTGAGTGCGGGGACAATCACCCAGTCCGGCTTCGAATCCGGCGCTATCGTCTGGATCGGTATAGCCAGCCCCTGGCCCGACTTGACCTTCTTCCTGACGCCGACGATAGATACCTCGAAAGAGAGCGCTCCTCCCGTCTGTACGGCCGCAAATTTGTTAGCGAGCCCCAGCGCGTCAAGCAGCACTGTTAACCCTGTATCAAACACGCCTTCCAAAACCAGAACAAAAATTCGCATGACGCAAACGACCTCAAAGTTGTCGCTTACGACTATACGATTTTGACGGAGCTGGCGCTACACTTTTCGTGCCTGCTTAGTGGCGCGAATGACTGTTAAGTTGTCGTTTACGACCGTTACATTTTTCGGGCGCTGATCCCATACTGCACATCTGCACCCTACAACGTTCATTGCACAGGAGTTCACTCATGAAAGTCTTAGCCGTCGCATCTTTTGTTAAGCCGGTCTCTGATGAAGATAAGAAGAAAATCATGCCGGGCGAGGTGCCCGCCACGCTGCAGCTTTATCTAGACGGCAAGATCGAGCAGTTCTGGTTTCGCCAAGACAAGCCCGGTGTGATTTTCCTCATGAACGTTGGATCGATGGAAGACGCCAAGGCAGCGGTAGAGGCTTTGCCGCTCACGTCTGGCGGCTGGGCACAATATGAGCTGATGCAAGTCGGTCCGCTCGCCCCGCTCGGCATGCTACTTCAGTCCAAGTAAGCGCGGGAGGCGTCGCTCATGAAAGCCCGTATCCTCATCGGCGGCGCTACCGGCGCTACCGGCGCTACCGGCGCTGGCCGCGCATTGCGGAGGCAACCGCGAACTATGCGCAAGCCGCTTCTGAGGCCGATGCGGAGTTCATCGTCAATATCTCTCAGCGCGCCCACATGCACGACGAAGGAAAGATGGCCGGAACGAATGAGGCGATTGAGCGGATTACCGGCCGCAAGCCGCAGTCCGTAGCCGAGTTCGTCCAGCAACACCGAGCAGCGTGGCAGTAAAACGCGCCATTTATCAAAACGACTGAGCGCCGACCAATCAAACTGTTCCAACCGGTAAGAGGCCGCTAACTATGAAGCTCACCCCCGAACTCTATTACCTGGTCCTCGTCGCTATCGTGACGATCCTGATGTGGATTCCCTACATGAGCGCGAGAATACTGACGCGGGGGGCCGGCCGCACGTTGGCCGATCCAAGCGCTCCGGTCGGCCTGGGCGCAGCGGGCGCGGCGCGCGCACGCTAACGCGGTTGCGAACCTCTCCGTGTTCGCGCCGCTCGTCGTCATTCTGGCGATGATCGGCGTGAGCAGTCCCATGACAATTCTTGCGGTTCAGATCTACCTGGGCGCGCGGATTGTTCACTATGTCGTCTACGCCGCTGGCATTCCGGTAGTTCGGACGCTTGCCTTCGTAGTTGGCGTTGGCGCGACCTTGGTGATCGCCAGCGTTGTGCTCAGCCACGCGCGACCGCGCACTTTATAGACTTTTCAAACATGCAAGACCACGCTCGTTAGGGCGAGTGTTTGATTAAACGTAAGTAAACCTAAGGAATGTTCATGAAACCTACCATTCTCGTCTCGGGAGCCACGGGATCCACCGGCAATGTCGCTGTACAACTTCTCTTGGAAGAGGGTTTTCCTGTGCGCGCCCTTGTGCATAAGCACGACGAGCGGTCGGAGAAGCTGAAGGCGCAGGGGGCGGAGATCGTCCTCGGCGACTTCCTCAACTTCCGTTCAATCCAGCCCGCCTTCGATGGCGTTCAGCGTGCCTATTTCTGCTACCCGGTCTTCCCCGGCGTCGTGCAGGCGACGGTCCATTTCGCTCAGGCTGCTTTGGATGCGAAGCTTGAACATGTCGTCAACATCTCGCAGCGCACATCGCGCGAGGACGCCATTAGCGAGTCGGCCATTGAGCATTGGCTGGCGGAACAAGTATTCGATCGAAGCGGGGTGCCTGTCACACACCTTCGGCCGACGGCATTTAACGAATGGCTGCTCTACACGCGGGGCAAGATCGGCGAAGGCGAATATGGCGTTCCGTTCGGTCCTAACGGCAAGTTCGCGCCGGTGTCAGCTCGTGACCAAGGCAGGGTCATCGCGACGATCCTGGCAGACCCGGCCAGCCATATCGGCAAGACGTATTCGCTCCACGGCCCTGTCGAGTTGACGCCCCCGCAGATTGCCGAAATCGTCTCGCAGACGCTCGGCAAGGAAGTCCGCTACAGACAGATTACGCCCGCGGAATGGATTCAGGTTGTTTTTGGCGGCGAGTTTCCGTTCGGCGTACAGCACCTCAACGGGATCATCCAGCAGCACGAGAGGGGTGATATGGCCGGAACCAACAACAACATCGAGAACATCACTGGTCATAAGCCAGAGTCAGTCGCGGAGTTTGTGGAGAGATACCGTCAGGCCTTCGCGTAATTTGAAAGTTAAAGACGAGACCTATGAAATCTCTTATCGATAAATCTATTGAGGCTCACGGCGGCCTTGAGCGCTGGAACGAAGTGCGTGAGATTTCCGTCCTTGCTGTCCCTGATGGTGCTGCTTTGCACCTGAGGGGGCAGGCAGCATTCGCGAAAAATTCCACGCGCGTAACCATTGAGACTCGAAACGAACGAACGACGCTCGATCCCTTCTTGGTGCCAGGACAGATCGGCATTTTCGAGCCCTTTCGCACGGCAGTCGAGAAGTCCGATGGCACCGTTCTTGAAGAGCTGAGGAACCCTCGCGACTCTTTCAAGCCGGATATGCCTTGGAGCGGGGCTCAACTCGCCTACTTCGCTGGGTATGCCCTGTGGACCTATCTCACCCTGCCGTTCTCCCTGTTGAGCGATGGCGTGCGGTGCGAAGAGATCGACTCGTGGAAGGAAAACGGGCAGATCTGGCGGGCGATGAAGGTTACCTTCCCCAAGTCCTACGTCACCCATTCAACGGAACAGGTCCTGTACTTTGACGACAGTGGATTGGTCCGTCGACAAGATTACTCGGTCGATATCGCGGCTGGGGGCACCGCTGCTCACTATCTCTACGATCACCAGGAGTTCGGCGGGATCATTTTCCCGACGCGCCGTCGCATCTACCCGCGCGGACCGGACCAGCAGCCAAACAAAGACGTGGTGATCATGGCGGTTGACCTTAGCGATTTCAAGCTGTCGGGCATCACTTCTTAACAGCTCGTCATTTAGTCGTTCACGCTAAATCGACAGCCCAACAAGGAAAAATTTGAATGGATCGGCGACTTTTTGTTCTCGCTCTTGGCATGTTCGCACTGGGGACCGACAGTTTCGTTGTCGCCGGCTTGTTGCCTGAAATCGCGGACGGCTTCCACGTTAGCATCGGAGCTGCCGGGCAAATGACGACGGTGTACGCGGTGACATATGCTCTGCTTGCGCCGGTTATTGCGGCCTTCGCGGCACACGTTCCACGGAAGCGCCTTTTGCTTGGGGGACTCTCGGTCTTTGTTGTTGCGAACTTGGGCACCGCAGTCGCCCCGACATTCGTGTTCGCGCTTGCGACGCGAGCGGTTGCCGGCCTTGGCGCTGCGATGTTCGGGCCAACGGCAACAGGCTCCGCGACCTTGATCGTCTCCCCCGAACGTCGGGGCTTCGCCATCTCCGTTGTGATCGCTGGCATGACGATCTCTACGGCCCTCGGTGCGCCCATCGGGGCATGGATCGGAAGTCTCGGCAATTGGCACTGGACAATGGTGTTCGTCGCAGCGCTTGCCGCCGCTTCCGGTCTCGGTGTCTCCGCGCTCCTGTCGCACATTCCCATGCCTGCGCCCGTGTCGTTGTCCAGACGGCTTGCCCCGCTGGCCGATGCGCGAATCGGACTCACATTGGCGACTACCTTTCTGTTCTTCGCCGCTGCATTTACGATTTACACCTACCTATCCGTAGTGTTCGATCGAGCGATTGGCGGGAATTCAGCAATGTTGGGCGGCTTTTTGGTGCTCTGGGGCGCAGCTGGGACAGTCTCGAATCTGATGGTGGGTCGCCTGGTTGATTCGATCGGCTCTCGCAAAGTGCTCATCACCATGCTCGTGATCATGATTGCTGACTTCGCCCTGCTGCCGTGGACGAGCGGCCAGCTTTGGTCTGCCATCCCGGCCATCTTGATTTGGGGCGCCTGCGGCTGGGGCATCCTTGTGCCCCAGCAACATCGTATCGTGACCATCGCCCCGAGCCTCGCTCCCATCGTGTTGGGCTTGAACAACTCAGCCACTTTTCTCGGAACCACAGTGGCTGGCCTTATTGGCGCGGCAGGATTACAGGTCATCGGTGGCCACGATCTAGGTTTCATCGCCGCTGTCCTTGCCACTGCAGCACTCGTTGCGAGCGAGTTCGCGTCCCGCAAGATCATCTTTGTCGATCATGCCAGCGTACGAACTAACATGATAGGACCATAATGAAAGTCGCTTTCGCATCTTGTGTTGCTACGTTGATCATCGGCCTTGTGAGTCCGGGCTTCGGATATGCGCAGCCGCCTTCGCCTACACCAACCACGAAGATTCTTGCCGTCGGAACATTGAACGCCGATGCCGATCCAGCAGCATTACGCGCAATCTTGCCGACTGAAGTCCGGGAGACGGTAAAGCTCTACCTGGATGGAAAAATCGACCAGTGGTTCTCGCTTCAAGGACGTGATGGCGTGGTTTTCTTATTGAACGTCACCGACGTGGCAACTGCACGCGAAATGCTGGAGAAACTGCCATTGGGTCAGGCCCATCTTATGACCTTCGACTTGACCCCTCTTGCGCCCTTGAATCCACTGCGGCAATTGCAGGGAATGGTATCGGGTTCGCCGTAATGGATGCGCTAGGATCACCAAACGGGAACGAGTGCGCATCTTCACACAGGTAGATGACATCGTCCGCGAGTCTGGTTCTATGCGCGAGGAAGTTAGCTACCTCGACGAAGGGACTGCGTCACGCGCGCTAAAAGCTTAGCGTCGGTAGAGGTACGTCATGTCCCCCCCGTCATCCAGGATCGGTTGACTAATCCGGCAGATGAAATGTCCTCTGAAATCCGAGAATATAAAATGCAACGAAGCTGAGAAAGTCATTGGTAGCCTTTAGCAAGAAAACCTATTGTAGTGGTGGGGTTCCCGATGGGTCATAGTGCAGAAAATTGTCGATCATGGTTTTTGGGCAGGCGGCCGTTGGGGCGATCATGATGCGTGGCGTGCCGCACTGTCCGGAACTGGACTAGGCGTGCCAGACAAGCTGGCGGAATGGATAAAAAAGCGGATCGGCACGGTCCACACTTTCCAGGGTAAGGAAAGCGAAGTGGTCTTCTTCGTTCTGGGTTGTGACGCGGAGCAGACCGGAGCGATAGATTGGGCTGCTGCAGCCCCGAACCTGCTCAACGTTGCGGTCACACGCGCGAAAAGCTACCTATACGTCATTGGCGATCGCGATCTGTGGGGGTCCCGCCAATATTTTGATATCGCACTCGCGATGCTCGATGCGCATGGGCACCCCACTCAATTCCCGGGGTAGTGTCCGGCCGCAATGTCTTCCAACAGCGTCCCGTGCGTCGGCTCCCAGCCAAGCTGTGAACGCGTGCGTGCGCTGGAGGCAGGGGCGTCGGCGCCGAAGAACATGCCCAGCCAGTCAAAGTGAGCCTGTGCGCGGTCGACGGGTATCGATTCCACCGGCACATCCAGGAACTGTCCCAGCGCCGTCGCGATGTCGCGCGTAGCGACGCCCTCTTCGGCGACGGCGTGCAGCACGCTGCCCGGCGTCGCCTTCTCGATCGCGAGTTGCACGAGCGTGCCGGCATCGAGCCGGTTCACTGCCGGCCAGCGGTTCAGGCCCTCGCCGATGTAGCCCGAAATGCGCTTTTCGCGTGCGATGCGCGCCAGTACCGCGACGAATCCATGGTCACCGCCCGCGCCATGCACCGTCGGAGCGAAGCGTACGACCATCGACCGGATACCGCGATCGGCCAAGCCCAACGTGTAGGCCGCGTTGGCGATGCGCGGGTGGACCCCTGCGCTCGGCATGTCTGCTTCGGTGCCCACGCGGCCCGGGGCCAGCCCCAGTGTGCCCGACGCGATTAGCAGCGGGCCGCCAGTGCCTTGCAACACGTCGGCGAACGCGTCGATGGCAGCACGATCGGTCTGCGCCGCGACCGCCATCTGCGAGAAATCGTGGTTGTAGCCGAGGTGCACGACGCCCTCGGCTAGTGTCGCTGCGTCGCGGAGGCTGCCCAGGTCGTCCAGGCTGCCGCGCACCACTTCGGCACCAAGCTTGGCGATCTTGGCCGCGGACTCGTCGTTGCGGGCGAGGCCGAGGACGTGGTGTCCTGCAGAGATGAGTTCCTTGACGCTGGCCGAGCCGATCCAGCCCGAGGCGCCGGTGACGAGAATTCGCATGAGATGCTCCATCGATGTCATTGAGTGACATCAGTATAGGCCTATGATGTCACTCTGTGTCAACACAAGAGAGAAAATATGGGTCGCTGGGAGCCCGATGCTGAGAGCCGTTTCCGTGCGGCGGCCATCGAACTGTTCGGAGAGATCGGCTACGAGCACACGACCGTGGCCGCCATCGCGGAACGCGCGGGGCTGACTGCGCGCACATTCTTTCGCTACTTCGCCGACAAGCGCGAAGTGCTCTTCAATGGCTCCGAACGTCTTCAGCAGACGATGGTCGATGCGCTGGCCCAGGCGCCCGCCGAGGCTTCAGCGGTAGATGCGATCGCCGCCGCCTTGACGAGTGTCGGTGATTTCTTCGATGACGACCGCCGCCCGTTCGCGCGCGTGCGCAGCACGGTGATCGCGGCCAACACGGACCTGCGCGAGCGTGAACTGATCAAGCTGGCGACGCTGTCCGCGGCGCTCGCACAGGCGCTGCGAGAGCGCGGTGTCGGCGAGCCGGACGCGAGCCTCGCGGCCGAGGCGGGCATCGCCGTCTTTCGGGTTGCGTTCATGCAGTGGGTCAGCGAGTCCGAGCGACGCGACTACGTCGGGATCGTGAAGGAATCGCTTGCGCGACTCAGAGCGCTCACGGCCAACTGACCAGCTCGCTTATGAGACAGTGAGCATGACCGTATCGTCCACTCCTTCATATGCAGAGCGGGAAGGGGAGAGACTTCATTAGCAGGCAAGCTTTGGGGAAATCATGCAAGAAATTTACGAGCGTGTTTGGGTCGCAAATGATCGGGCTTGTCGCACGGGCGGGAACGAGTGGGCCGTGGTCCACGCTTGCAAAAGCCCATGTCGCCAACGTGCTGTCGGCTAACGTCGCGCGATGCGAGCAGTCCTGCCCCGGCAACTAAGGACCTGTTAGCCAGCGATGCTTTGTTTAACGGGGCGGCCGCCCTTTAACCCGTTGCGCCGCGCAGCCTCCACCTTCGCAGGGGAAGTTACGCGACCTCGAGCCGACGCTACGGTTATCCTGGCAGCATCAAGAGGTATAAGTCGCGACACGAGACCCGGAATGCTTACTGCCACACCGGCATCATCGAAAAGCAGTCCATCGCCCCTGGCGTCACATAGGCGTGTGCTATGTCGATCGACAGTGTCTAATGGGGGGCGGTTGCGGGCCGGTGCCGGTCGTCATCGCGTGACCAGGTCCGTGATGATTGCCGCCGATTTGTCGTAGTGACGTGATGCGGGTTTTAAGTCCGCGAAAGGACCGATGCTTCCGCGGATTCTGGCCCTCGAGGAGAGCCGGTCTGTTGCCAAGCTCCGACAGACTTAGCCGCCCGTCAACTCGCGACGCACGATGGCAGCACCATCCACCATCGCCTTCATCTTGCCGAACGCCACATCTCGCGGCAAATACTTCAACCCGCAGTCCGGCGCCACGATCACATTCGCGGGATCGACGTGCGGAAGAGCGCGCCGAATTCGCGCGGCGACGATCTCCGGCGTTTCAACAGTCAAATCGGATAGATCAAGCACACCCAGAATGATGGTCTTGCCGCGCAACTTCTCCAGCACCGCAGTATCCAGCGAAGATTGTGCCGTCTCGATGGAGATCTCCTTCACGCAGCACTCCGACAATTCCGGCAAGAACGAATAGCCTGACGGGCGCTCGTGAATCACGGCTGCGTAGCCGAAGCAAATATGCAACGCAGTGCGTCCCGTGATGCCTTCGAGCGCACGATTGACCGCCGCGAGTCCAAACTCCCGCGCCTTTTCCGGCCGAGCCTGCATATAAGGCTCGTCGATCTGCACGATGTCCGCGCCAGCGGCAAACAGATCACGAATTTCAGCATTCACAGCCTCGGCGTAGTCGAGCGCCATCTCAGCTTCACTCGCGTAGAAATCGTTCTGCGCCTGCTGAGACATCGTGAACGGCCCCGGCACCGTGATCTTGATCATTCGATCCGTGTTGGCACGCAAGAACGCCACGTCACGGGCTTCCACAGCATGCCGGCGACGGATGCGTCCAACCACGCGCGGGACCGGATTCGGATGGCCGCTGCGGTCCAAGGCAACCCCATGGTTGTCCATATCCACGCCTTCCAGCGCTGTCGCAAACCGATTGGAGTAGCTCTCGCGACGCATCTCTCCATCGGTGATGATGTCCAGGCCCGCGCGCTCTTGGTCTCGGATCGCCAACAGCGTTGCATCGTCTTGCGCCTGATCCAACAAATCAGGCTGAACGCGCCACAACTCGGTGGCACGTACGCGCGGCGGGAATCGCCCGGCCAGTTTCTCGCGATCGATCAGCCAGTCCGGTTGCGGATAAGAGCCGACCAGCGAGGTTGGCAGTAGCGTGTTCTTCATGTGGTTTTCCTTATGCTTGAGAAGCAGATCAAGCGGTATGTCGTTGGATTCGAGCCGAGCACGCCTGCAGTTGAGCGTTGTTAAAAAACTTGCAGACGGACTTCTTCGAACCAGAACTGTGATCAGTAGACTGGCATTGTCCGTACGGTCGCCCGCACGGACAATTGAAACGATTTCATCGGTGTATGAACCGGACTAATAATCGGACTAACAATGGGGCGCACAAACGTCAGCAGTGTTCCAGCGCGTACGACAGGTCCGAGATCAGGTCGTCCGGATGCTCCAGTCCAACCGACACACGAATCAAACCCTCAGACACACCCGCTGCTGCACGCACATCGGCGGGGACGCCCGAATGCGTCGTCGAGGCGGGATGGCAGATCAGCGACTCCGTGCCGCCAAGGCTCACAGCCGACTTGAACAGCGTCAGGTTATTAATGAATCTGAACGCTTGCGCGCGACCGCCGTCGAGCACGAACGCAAACGTCGATCCGGGCCCGGTGCATTGACGCCGATAGACCGCCTGGTACACTGGATCATCGATCAGTTCCGGATGAAGGACCTTCACGGGATGATGCGGGTTACTCGCGAGCCACCGCGCGACGGCGCTGCCGCTGCGCGCGGCCTGCTCCATACGTAGCACCAGGGTCTCCATGGAGCGCGTAATCATCCACGACGAATGCGGATCGAGTTGCGAGCCAAGCGCGCTGCGGATCGCGCGCACTTTCGTGACCAGGCTACGACTGCCGGTGACGCCGCCTGCGACCAGATCGCTATGCCCACCGATGTACTTCGTCAGCGAATACACGCTCAGATCGATGCCTTGCTTCACCGGCTTCTGATACAGCGGACCCAGCAGCGTGTTGTCGCATACCGAAAGGGGGCGATAGCCGTGGCGCGTTTCGAACGCATCGATCTCGCGGCGCAGCCCTTCCATATCGAACAACGCATCCGTCGGATTGGCCGGCGTCTCGATGTAGCACATTGACACCCGGCCCTTCTGCGCCGCCGTTTCGAGGGCGTCGCGCATCTTTTCCACCGAAAGACCATCATCGATCACCTGGGACTTGATACCCCATTCCGGCAGAATCTTTGAGATCAGCGTTTCAGTGCCGCCATAAAGCGGGGCGGACTGAACCACACAATCGCCTGGCCGCAGGAACGCCAGCAGGATCGCCGCGATGGCCGACATGCCGCTTGACGTCACGACAGCGGATTCAGAGCCGTCGAGCAAGGCAAGACGATCCTCGACGATCTCAAGGTTAGGGTGATTGAAGCGGCTATACACCAGGCCCGCGCTTTCCCCTTCCGGCGAAGGCTTGCGACCCGAAACCCGATCGAAGAACTCGGCGCCGTCCTCGGCGGTGCGAAACGCAAACGTCGACGTCAGGAAAACGGGCGGCTTTACCGACCCTTCCGACAGGAAGGGATCGTAGCCATACGACATCATCAGGGTTTCGGGGTGCAGATCGCGACCGGCAATCTGGCGCTTATGATAGTTGCGATGGGCCATGCTTTGCTCCTTGCCAGGTCGTGGGGAACATCGGGCGGTGGTTGCAGTGACAGCGCGCATTGCACACAGAGACGACCGCTCTGTGCGTGCTTGTGCTTGACCATGCTACTCCACGTCGACGATGCAGCGCGATCGGAAACGACAGGTGGCTAGCGGAAGGTGCCGGTGAGCGCTACCGCTGCGCAACACAACTTTGAAGGATTGGCTTAATTCGACGCAAAGCAAAGATAACAATTGCCCGCGACACTTTTTAAAAGTTTGTGTCACAATCGCAAAGATTATTTTAATAAAAATACTAGGCAAACCCGTTGTAAGACGGGGACGCAAAGCCACCGAGCCCACGGTTCCTCAGGAATCAGGTCAGCGGGGTTGCCGGTTATAAACCGCTCAAGTATCCGGTCCAGGATTTAAATGGCCCCGGTCGGTGGCGCTTGGAACCGTACAACTTCGGGTTTGCGTCTGGTCTAGCCTCTACAGTGAAGGCAATGATGCGCCCGATGTCAGTACGCAATGAAGCTCCCCGCCAAGCCCCATGCGCTGGTCCCTGCAGCTTAGAGCCTCGTCGGCAAATTGAATCGTCAATTTGCGCGGGGCTTTGCGCCAGCATTTCAGACCTTCACTGAGGGGGCTGTCATGCATTTGGTACCCATTGCACCTTTCCTTCACGAAATCCAAATTGGGGCGAGACTACGGTTTGGCGTGCGAGGCCAAGATGGCAGCTTGCTGTTGGCCAAAGGTTTCATCGTGGAAAGCCAGAGGATTCAGGACAGCCTGGTGAACCGAGGTGTTTTCGTCGACATGGACGAATTCGCGGAAGAGGCAAGCGCGGTCGAAGTCATTCCCCCAACTCCGCTAGAAACATTCATCAGCACGTGGGGCAGATTGCACGACCATATGGACGGGTTCTTGCGAGCCGCCCCATCCACGCAAGTCGATCCCTTGCGCATCATGGAGTGCGTTAGCCACGTCATCAGCCTGTGCGATAGCAGCCGCGACTTGCTCCTTTTCCTGATCTTGCGTCATGACCAAACACGCTACAAGGATTACGGCGTGTTTCATTCCCTGCACGTCGCAGCAACCTGCGGGTTGATTGCGCGTCGGCTGAAGTGGAGTGAGGACGATCGCCATTCTTTGGTTGGCGCAGCGTTGACCATGAACATGGCGATGACCGAGTTGCAAGGGCAACTGGCAATGGAAGGTCAAGCGCCCACGGACGAGCAAAGGGCACACATTCATCGGCACCCGCGTGAGAGTGCGGTGCGGTTACGGCAGATTGGCATTACCGACGGGAAATGGCTGGCCGCGGTCGAGCAGCATCATGAAACATCGACCGGCAGTGGTTATCCGCTCCAAATGAAGACGCCGACCGAGATGTCGCAAGTGCTGCGGTATATCGACATGTTTATCGCGAAACTGAGCGCGCGTGCAACGCGGCTTGCCGAGTTGCCCAATGTGGCTGCGCGTCAATTATTCACGCAGAACCACGGGGACCCACTGGCAGCAGTCGTCATCAAGGAGTTCGGCATTTACCCGCCAGGCTGCTATGTCAAGCTGGCCTCCGGTGAACTGGCGATTGTGACGCGCGGCGGCGCCCACGCTCATACGCCGGTTGTCGCGGCGCTGACCAATGCAGACGGGCACACGCTAGAGGAACCTTCCCGGCGCGACACATCCGAACCCCAGCACGCGATCGAGGAAATCATCGGTGAAAACCTGGTATTTATTCGTCCCGCCTGGAGCCGGCTGCATGCCTTGAGCTTTGGGCATTCCGACTGCCCGGTCGCGGATATGTCGCGTGTTGCTATTTGAATCGAAATTGAGCCGCCGTGTGACTGGCCGGTAAAAGCGCGTGACCGAACAGCTTCTCGCGCAAGCTGCCACTGCGATACGCGTGCTTGTAGGCACCCCGCTCTTGAAGGATAGGCACCACGAGAGCGATGAAGTCCTCGAAGCACTCAGGCGCCACGGTGCGCGATAGATTGAACCCGTCGACCCCGGCTTGCTGCGTCCATGCGATCAACTCGTCGGCCACGCGCTCGGCCGATCCCACCAAAGGCGCCTGACGGCTGCCCAGAACCATCTGTTCCAACAGCGTGCGCTTGGTCCATTGCGGACCGGCTGCACGCGTCATCGCTTCGACGTTGGATACGATGGCCTGACTTTTTCCAGCGGCTATCGGTTCATCCAAATCGTACTTGGCGAAATCGATGCCCAGCGATGCCGCCGCGTGCGCGAGTGCCGCCTCGGAACTGACATAACGTTGGTACTCCATATATTTGTCCTGAGCTTGAGCATCCGTGCGGGCGGTGATGATCGTCGCACCGAGCAACACCTTGATATCGTCAGCTTGCCGGCCACGCGCGGCGGCGAGGCCGCGGATGTCGTCGACGATGGCTTTGACGGCGGATTTCGCCTGCCCGTTGACGAACACACATTCGGCATGAGCCGCAGCAAATTGCTTGCCGCGCGCGGACGATCCGGCTTGATAAAGCACGGGCGTGCGCTGTGGCGACGGTTCGCACAGATGCATCGCGTCGACGCGATACTGCTTGCCGTGGTGATGAATCACATGCACCTTGGACGCGTCCACATAGATGCCACGCTCGCGATCGCGCAGCACGGCACCTTGTTCCCAACTGCCTTCCCACAGCTTGTAGACGAGTTCCATGTACTCGTCGGCCAGATCGTAGCGATCGTCGTGAGCCATCTGGCCGCTCAGACCGATCGCGCGCGAGGCACTGTCCAGATAACCGGTGACGATATTCCAGCCGACGCGTCCGCGCGTCAGATGATCGAGCGTCGACATGCGCCGCGCGAACAGGAACGGTTGTTCGACGATCAGATTGCTGGTGACGCCAAATGCGAGGTGCTGCGTCACGGCGGCCATTGCGGGGATCAACAAGGTCGGATCGTTGACGGGAACCTGCACGGCACCGCGCAACGCGGCATCGGCATTGCCACCATAGACGTCGTACACGCCGACCACATCGGCGAAGAACACGCCGTCGAACAGGCCCGCTTCCAGCATGCGCGCGTAGTCGGTCCAGTACTGGAGATCGGTGTAACTGGACGAACGATCGCGCGGATGGGTCCAGAGGCCCTGTTGAATGTGACCGACACAGTTCATATCAAATGCGTTGAGGATGATTTCCTTCGGCATGCTGTCTCCTGTGAGTGGTACGTAATCGTTAAACGGCAGGCTCTTCACTTACGCTAACTGTGTCGGGATCATCGAGCGGTATTTTTGTCTCGAACTTCGAGCAGTTCATCGCGAAGTTGCTTTTGAAATTCCGAACATTGTTGTTCGATGAAAACAGACGCCGAGTGAACGCGTGATACCGCTCCATCGACGCCGAATTGACGATCAGCAGGAAATCGAATTCGCCCGAGACTTCGTAGCATGCCATGACGTCTCCTTCGGCCATCATGCGCCGTTCAAAGGTACGCAATAGCGCGTCGTTTTGCTTATCGAGTTCTACCGAGACGAAAACCGTCAGGGGTCGGCCAACGCGTATTCGATCGACGATGGCCACTTCCTTGAGCAATATCCCATTCGCGCGTAGCTGCGCAATGCGACGCTGGCACGTCGCCACAGACGCATTGGCTGCCTCGGCAAGCACACGTAGCGGCGTGGCGGCATTTTCCTGCAACAGGTTGAGAATTCGAACGTCCAATCGATCGAGTGCCATGGTCGTCCATCCGAGGAGGGTGTGAAAGTGATTCATCTTACCGAGGAAAATCGATAAAAAATATCATCGAGTGGGCTTTTCACGAGAATTTTTCTTGAGATTGCCCGCCTATACTGGATGTCAGCCAGTCACCCGTGCAAGGAACGCGTGCCCACCATGAATTACTCAAGCAAGGAGCATTTCGAGCATGAACTCACGCGATGGCGCCATGTCCTTCATCGCATTCCGGAAACGGGATTTGAGGAGTACGACACGTCGGCTTTTGCAGCGTCGGTGTTGGAGCGCCTCGGCCTGCCCGTGACGCGTGGAATTGGCGGGACCGGCTTTGTCGCCAGCCTCAGTTGCGGAAACGGTACCGGCATCGTGGCGATACGCGCGGAAATGGACGCATTGAACATTCACGAGCAAGCGCCCACGCGTGCGTACGTGTCGCTGCGCGAAGGAAAGTCACATGCGTGTGGCCACGATGGGCATATGAGCATGGCACTGGGTGCCGCAATGCTGTTGTGCGAACGCCGCAATTTCAATGGGACTGTGCGCTTTATCTTCCAGCCGGGTGAGGAACACGGCAGGGGTGCAAAAGCGATGATCGCGGATGGCTTGTTCGAACGTTTCCCCGTCGACGAAATATACGGATTGCACAACATCCCGGGCATGGCGGCTGGCACCATCGCAACCCGCGCGGGCGGCATCATGGCTAGCGAAGACAACTTCGTGATCCGCGTCACTGGACGCGGCGGACACGCGGCGCGACCGCATATGGCGGTCGATCCGATCGTGATCGCGGCCGAGATCGTGCTGGCATTGCAGACCGTCGTATCGCGCAGCGTTGATCCTGGCGTTCCCGCCGTGATCTCCTGTACCGAGATATTGACCGATGGGATCCGTAACGCGATCCCGGGCTATGTCGTGATCAAAGGCGACACGCGTAGTTATACGCCGGCAGTGCAGCAGTTGCTTGAGGCCCGAATGCGTGCGATTTGTGTGGGCATTTGTGCAGCCCATGGTGCCGAATGCACAGTCGAATATACGCATGAATTCGTGCCGACCGTTAATACACCGTCGTGTGTGTCGACCGCCGTTACCGCTGCAACGGCGGTGGCGGGTGCCGCGAATGTCGATGGAAACGTTGCCCCGATGATGATCTCCGAAGACTTCGGAGCGTTCTTGCAAGTGGTGCCGGGCAACTTCGCGTTTCTGGGTAATGGCATGGCGGGGGAGCAGGGCGGCACGCCCTTGCATAACTCGGCGTACGACTTCAACGACGCCGTGCTGCCTGTGGGTGCTCGATATCTAGCGGAGATCGTGCGTACCAAGCTCCCTGCCTGACGCTTATCTAGCCGTTACACCCAAGCAGTAGGTCAAAGTTTATTCAGAAGGAAGACAGTGATGTTGGTGCATAACGCGAGTGCGACTCGCAGAAAATATGATGATGCCCTACGCGAAGTGCTCAACCAGAAAGGCGCCGACGAAAGCCGACGCTGGCTGTCTACGTGGGACGGGTTGAATCAGGGCCCCACGCCGCTATGGCGATTGCCAGACGCGGCCGAGCGATTGCAACTGGGGAGCATCAGCGTAAAAGACGAAGGGCGGCGCTCGGACCTCGGCAGTTTCAAAGCCTTGGGTGCGCCGATCGCGCTGGTCCGCCTGATTCGCCGCGAGTGGCCGGCGCATGACTTCGCGCCGCAGGCGCTGTTTTCAGGAGCGCATGCGGCGCCGCTGCAGAAGTTTACGGTGATTAGCGCGACCGACGGCAATCATGGCCGTGCCTTGGCGGCCGCAGCACGCAGCATCGGTTGCCGATGTGTGATCGTGCTTCATCGGCATGTGAGCGAAGAGCGACGGCTAGCCATCGAGCAACTGGGTGCGCAAGTGCTGCGCATCGAAGGGAATTACGATGAGTCCGTACGCGAAGCCGCACGTCTTGCCGACGAGCACGGATGGTATGTCGTCTCCGACACGTCATATGACGGCTACGAAACGATTCCACGCGATGTCATGCAGGGCTATGGTGCGATCGCAGCCGAGGCCATCGAACAGGAAGGCGCCGGCCTCGGGAGCGCGTGCGCCTGGACGCATGTTTTTATTCAAGGCGGGGTGGGCGGACTCGCTGCTGGCGTGGTCAGCTACCTTGTCGAAACATACGGCGAGAATCGCCCGACATTTGTGGTCGTCGAGCCGCAGCAGGCAGACTGTCTTTACCAAAGCGCTCTGAGCGGACACGCGGCACACGCGTCGGGTTCAACCGAGTCGGTGATGGCAGGCCTCGCGTGCGGCGATACATCGCCGCTGGCATGGCGCTTTCTTCGTGAAGCGGTCGACTACTTCATGACCATTCCCGACGAAGCCGCAATCGTTGCCATGCGCTGTCTCGCCGATGGGGCAAGTCGCGATATTCCGATCATCGCCGGAGAATCCGGCGCAGCCGGGCTTGCGGGATTGATGCAGGTTGCGAAAAGCGCCGCGCATCGAGCCACGCTGGGATTAGGGCGGCAATCGCAAGTGCTGTTGCTGAACACCGAAGGTGCGACGGCACCGATTCTCTACGGCGAACTGGTAGGAAAACACGCAGACCACGTATTAGCCGCTCAAACGCAATGGGCTGCCTCGGTACCCGAGAAAATGACTCTCGGTCGTCAAGTTCGATGACCGTTTCACCGCAAAAATGGGTGTTCTTTGATTTTTGTGCAGCGTGCAAGCCCCCTACGATAGATGAAGGTGAGCGGCAGGCAACAAGGCGGCTCACACGGTCATACTTTCCTGAATTGGAAATCTTACTCATATCGAGGGCGACGAAAATGATGCGCAAACATATCTTCAGGAGTGCATTGCTTGCAATGACAGCCTTGCTCGCGGCTCAAACGGTGAGCGCGCAAACGATCGTGAAGATCGGACAGGTCTCGCCATTGACGGGTGAACTCGCAGGCATAGGCAAGGACGATGAAAACGGAGTGCGGCTCGCGATTGAAGACCTGAACGCCAAGCACGTGCAGATCGGCGCAAAGGCCATCACCTTTGTGCTTGATTCGCAAGACGATGCCGCGGATCCCAAAACCGCCGTCACCGTTGCACAAAAGCTGGTGGACGACGGGGTAGCGGGTGTCGTGGGCCATGCCAATTCGGGCACATCGATCCCGGCATCGAAGATCTATTCGGATGCGGGGATTCCGCAAATTACCGAATCGGCAACCAATCCCAGACTTACCGCGCAGGGCTACAAGACGACGTTTCGCTTGGTTGCGAACGATGTGCGCCAAGGTACGGTGATAGGTACTTACCTCGTCAAGAATTTGGCGGTGACGCGCGTGGCGATCGTCGACGATCGCACAGCGTATGGCGAGGGCCTCGCGGACGAAGTGGCGAAGGCCGTGACAGCGGCAGGCGGCACGGTGGTGGGGCGCGAATACGGCAACGACAAGACGACCAACTGGACGGCTGTGCTGACGGCTCTCAAGAGCAAAACGCCGACTGGGATCATGTTTGCGGGCGGCGATACGCAGGCAGCCGGTTTCGCCCAGCAAGCAAGAAGGTTGGGTCTGAAGGTCAAGTTGATCGCAGGCGACGAGGCGTGTACGCCCGACTACATCAAGCTGGCCGGCGAGGCGATGACGTCCGATGCGTTTTGTACGTTGGCCGGCGCGCCTCGTTCGCAGATGCCGGGAGCCGATGCATTTTACAAGCGCTTCCAGGCGCGGTTCGGTGCGCCCGTCATACTGTATTCGCCATATGCCTATGACGCGACGATGGCGCTCGTCCAAGCCATGCAGGATGCGGGATCGACCGATCCGAAGGTGTATCTGCCCAAGCTCGCGGCGTTGAAAATGGAGGGTGTGACCGGCGCGATTCAGTTCGATGGACACGGTGATCGGCAGAATGCCGCGATCAGCGTTTATCAATTCCGCGATGGCGGCTGGAGCAATGTTTCAGTGGTTCACTGATCGACGTCCAGCATCCCCAATGCCTGGGTTGGTGAAACGCCATATAGGTTTGAGTCTCTATTGTTGAAACGGGCAAAGTGTGGCCGGATCATTCAGTTTTTATGAGTGATTGGGCACACTGGTGGATAGCCTGCGTGTTGGCCGTCCTGGTAGGGTCCGTCATAAACGAAGGCCGGCACAGTTCGCGACCACGAGGGCCGCGTGTATGCCGCCGACCGCAGCAACCGGCGCATCCAGGTGTTCGACGGCGAGGGGAATTTCCAACGCCAATTCACCATCGACGTGCCCGTGCCACCCGGCGCAGGCGGCGATCGGCAATATACCGGACGAGGCGGCGATGGCCGCCGGCACTTTTGCGCCAGGCTCGCCTTGGGCGATCCGTATCTCGCCAGGGCCGAACCCGGTGCTCTACAGCGCAGATGCGTTCCCCGGGCGCATCTATAAGCTATCGCTCGAAGGCGAGGTGTTGGGCGTACTCGGCCAATCCGGCAAGCAGTTGAAGCAGTTCGGCTGGATTCATCAAATGGCCTGTCCGTCGGAGAATGTGCTCTTCGTTGCCGAACTGTTGAACTGGCGTGTGCAAAAACTCGTGCTGACCCGCGGTTGATCTGCGGTTGATCCGCATCAGGCTGAAGTTGTTGCACAGGCCTGACCGTTTCCTGCTTATTTCTTGTTTCCCACTACACCGACGTTGTCGGCGCCACCGAGCTCCTGACGTGCGTCGCTAAAGTATCTAGCCAATATGCCGTTAAAAATAATTGGGTCGTTCTCCGGCACTTTCCCCGCAATGCCGAGCCGCCATGCTAAGCCGCCAGTCAAAGAGCGTCAGCAAAACTAACGGAGTCACTTCTAATGCCGCAAACCAAATTCACCATCAAGGCGCGACTCGCGTTGGCCATGGTGATTCTGTCCATGTTGTTGATAGCGATTGGCGCCATCGGCTTACTGGGCATTTCGACCGTCGTCGATACCAACCGCGAGCTGTATCAGGAGCGCATGCCTAAGATGGCGGCCGCGGACAACATGATGCTTTGGACGGGTCGCCAGCGCACCTCGCTGGATCAAGCCTCCCTTACCACCGATCCCGCCTGGGCCGAGCAGATGTATCGCACCGCCGCCGATGTCGGAAAGCAGGCTTTGGACTCGTGGGCTAAATATCAGGCCCTGCCGCAAACCGAGCACGGCAAGCAACTGGCGCAGGCAGTCACCGATGGCCTTACGCAGACAGAACAGGCCATGGACAATTTCCATACCGCGATCAAGGGCGGCGATCGCCAGGCGATTTCGGATACCGCCCACAAAGTGGGCTCGGCCTTTACGGCCATGCAAAAAAGCGGAACGGAACTTAACGAATACGAATCCGCACAGGCGCGCATGAGTTATGAAGACTCCGAGCGCCGTTACGCAAATTTCAGAATGCTCTCGGCCTTGGCGATTGTGCTGGGGTTGGTGGTCGCCGCATACAGTTGGTTTTCGCTGCGTCGCGCGATCGCCGGTCCGATCAATCGCGCACTCGAGCACTTCGACAATATTGCCGCGGGAGACCTCACCCACACGGTAGAGGTTCGCTCCTCAGACGAGATGGGTCAGCTATTAACCGGCTTGGGGAAGATGCAGGACAATCTCATGAAGACCGTGAGCACCGTGCGTCATGGTAGCGAAGCGATCGCTTCTGCGACCAAGCAGATAGCGGCCGGCAATCTGGATTTGTCTGCTCGCACCGAGCAACAAGCCGCCGCGCTGGAAGAAACTGCGGCGAGCATGGAAGAGCTGACCAGCACGGTTAAGCATAACGCCGACAACGCGCGTCAAGCGACCACGCTGGCCGGCAACGCATCGGACATAGCAGGTCAAGGTAACGAGGTGGTCAGTCGCGTTGTCCTTACCATGGACGAGATCAAGGAAAGCTCGGCCAAGATTACCGAGATCGTGGGCATTATCGACAGCATCGCATTCCAGACCAATATTCTCGCGCTTAACGCTGCCGTGGAAGCGGCTCGCGCCGGCGAGCAGGGGCGGGGTTTCGCGGTGGTGGCCAGCGAGGTACGCACATTGGCGCAACGCTCGTCCAGCGCTGCCAAGGAGATCAAGACCTTGATCATGCACTCCGTGGATCGCGTGCAGTCGGGTTCGGTGCTGGTGCACCAAGCTGGCGAGACCATGAGCGAAATCATCGGTGCGGTGAAACGCGTGACGGACATCATGGGAGAAATTTCCGCGGCTTCGAGCGAGCAAAGTTCTGGCATCGACCAGGTATCGCGTGCCGTCACGCAGATGGATGAGGCGACTCAGCAAAATGCCGCGCTCGTGGAGCAGGCCAGCGCTGCGGCACAGTCGTTGGAACTTCAGGCCTTGTCGTTGAAAGACGCGGTCGCGGTTTTCAAAATCACCGGCGAACGCAGCGATACGGTCAGACCCGCCGCTGTGCAGGCCAGAGTCACGACGATTAAAACGGCTTCCGCGCACGCCGCTCCTGTGCGTGCAACCGCATCGCGTCGTCCAACCCAACATCAGAGAATCGGCAGCGAAGTCAAAGCGGGCGCCCAAGACGTCGCTCCAGCCGCGCGCGTGGCCAACAACGCCGACGAGTGGGAGACGTTCTAAGGCGAGTTGTGCGCATCCCGCAGCGGCGCGCCACGCGTCGCACTCGCTTGGTTCGCCAAGAACACGCCGGTCCTGCATACTACGCGCGGGGCCGGATCACGATAGCGGTTTGATCGCCGTGCCTCGAATTCGTCAAGCTTTGAAAGGTTGGCTCGAATTTACCGTGTCGAATTAACAAAGCTCCGAATTCATAAAAAAAAATTTGTCGAAATTTCTCGCGCACATTTCAGGAGACATAGATGAGCCAAGACTCTTCAGATACCCACCACCGGCGCAGCTTTCTGCGCAAGGTCATTACCGTTGCAGGCGCGGCTCCCCTGTCGCCCCACCTGATAGTGGGTGCGGGCGTTGCAGGCGCTGCTGCCGTTGCCGCCGATTCGGCAATGGCCGCGGGAGCACCGGCAGCCACACCGATCCTGGTCGGTTACGAAAGCTTCAGTGCAGACGAAGCGGCCTTTGTCGAGAACATGGTCAACGTGATGTGTCCAGCCGATCAATACACGCCCAACGGCGTCGACTGCGGCCTGGCGATTTTCATTGATCGTCAGCTCGCCGGTGCATACGGGCAAGGCGCGGGCCGCTATTTGAACGGCCCCTGGGAGCCGGGCAAACCACAAATGGGCTTGCAATTACCTTTCACTCCTGAGCAGTTTTTTCGCGCTGGCGTGGCCGCGGCCAATCGTCAATGCCAAGCTCAATTCGGCAAGACGTTCGATCAACTGCAGCCGGCCGATGCCGACAGCTTTCTGAAAGATATCAGCCACGGCAAGACGAAGGATGATGAAGTTGCGCTGGCATCCTGGTTCAACGAATTGATGTATCCGTTGTTCGAACAGGCCTGCTTTGCCGATCCGTTGTACGGCGGCAATAACGACAAAGTGTTCTGGAAGATGGTCGGTTATCCGGGCTTGCCGGCCACGCATAGGCTGGACATGATCGACTTCCGCGGTAAGCCCTATCCCGGCGCTAAAGATCCCAAATCCATTGTCGACTTCAGCTAAAGAGTGACGCACATGATAAAAAAATTACCAAAGCGCACAGTCGTGATTATTGGTGGCGGTCTGACGGCGGGTTTGATTTCGCGGCAATTGACGTCGCAAGGCGTGGACGTCGTGGTGCTGGAGCGCGGTGGCGAGCATGCCCAGGGCGCGGAAGCCAAACTACCGACGCAGCGCGATGAAATGCGTTGGGATGTGCGCCAGGGCTTGGTGCAGCGCTGGAACGTGCAGACCTATACCTTGCGTCACAATCGCCAGGATGCCTCGTCGCCGATACGCTGGATGGAAGCATTCCTGCCCGGCGAAGGCGTGGGCGGTGCGGCCAATCACTGGAATGGTCATACGTGGCGCTGGTCCGAGTACGAACCGACGCTGCGCACGCACTACATCAATCGCTACGGCAAGAACGCGATCCCCAAGGATGTCCCGTTGCAGGATTGGGGTATCACCTATCGTGAAATGGAGCCGTACCACGAGCTGTTCGAAAAGCTGTTCGGCATTTCCGGCAAGGCCGGCAACATCAACGGCAAAATACAGCCTGGCGGCAATCCGTTCGAAGCGCCGCGTCGTGGCGAATATGCGCAAAAGCCGTTGATCACGACGCAAGCCGGCTTGCAGTTCACTGCCGCGACACAGAAGATGGGCTATCACCCGTTTCCCTATCCGGTCGCCAATTCTTCTGGCGCTTATACGAATCCCGACGGACAAAAGCTGGGGGAATGCCAGTATTGCGGCCACTGCGAACGTTTCATCTGCGAGGCGCAGGCCAAGGGTACGCCGGATGTCTTGTTGTACCCGATGCTCAAGCAACGCAAAGGCTTTGAACTACGTACGCAATCCCACGTGCTGGGTATCAACTACGACCGGGATGCGCGGCGCGTGACGGGCGTGCGATACCTGGACTTGAGGTCTGGTCAAGAGTACGAACAACCTGCGGACGTCGTGGTGCTGGCGGCTTTTACGATGTCGAACACCAAGCTGCTGCTGCAGGATGGCATCGGCCTGCCATACGATCCGGTAACGGGGCTGGGCGTGGTCGGCAAGAACTTCTGCTACCAGACCAACTCCGGCGTGAACCTGTTCATGAAAGATAGCTGGATGAATCCGTTTCTCGCCACGGGCGGCACAGCAATGGCTATCGACGATTTCAATAACGATAACTTCGATCACACCGGCCTGGACTTCCTCGGCGGCGGCGGGATCAGTGCGGGCATGTTCAGCGGTCGTCCTATCAAGAACCGTCGCTTGCCGCCGGGCACGCCGCAGTGGGGCACCGCGTGGAAAAAGGCGAGTGCCGATTGGTACGCGCACTCGATGGGCTTGAGCATTCAGGGCAGTTGTTATCCGAATACGGAAAACTACTTGGATCTCGACCCGGTCTATAAAGACGCATACGGGCAGCCGCTGATACGCATGACATTCGATTGGCGTTCGAACGAAGAGAAAATGTCGGCGTTTGTGACCAAGAAGATGGAAGACATCGCCAAAACGATGGGCGCCGACATTGTCGGACCTGCGGCGCCGCGCAAGAGCCCGTTCGATACGCGCATCTATCAAACCACGCACATCACCGGTGGCACGATCATGGGCGCCGATTCGCAGACCAGTGTGGTGTCGCCGCGCCTGCAACATTGGGATGCGCAAAATCTGTTTGTGGTCGGTGCTTCGGTATTCGTGCACAACGCAGGTTACAACCCGACAGGCCCGTTAGCCGCGATGGCCTTGCGTCTCGGCGACGATCTGGCGGACTACGTCAAGCGTCCGCGCGAGTTGGCTTGACGCGTTGGCTTGAACTCGACGAGTTGGCGTGACGGGTTGAGTTGACGGGGCGAGTTGATGTTAGCGACCGTTGAGCCACTTCGCGTTATTGTTCGTCATGATGGTTCGCATCGTTCTTTTTTAAACGTGGCTCCGGGCCGGTGGTCCGGCGTCATTCATCAGAGGGATTCTTGAGATGTCTATGAAAAAAGTCGCAGTCGCCGCAGTTCTGGCCGTGTCGGCAGTTGGCGCTTCCAGCGCGATGGCGCAAAGCATCAGCGCCGGCAAGCAAGTGTATGGGCAATGTATCGCTTGCCACGCCACCAGCGCCGCTAACGGCGTGGGCCCGGGCTTGCTGGGCATTGTCGGTCGTGCATCCGCGTCGGAACCCGGCTTTCACTATAGCTCGGCCATGAAGCATGCGAATCTGACATGGGACGCTAAGACGCTGGATGCGTATTTGCAAAATCCGCAAGCAGTGGTTTCCGGCAACCTGATGCCGTTTTCAGGTTTGGCCGATGCCAAGCAACGTGCCGATCTGATTGCTTACTTGGCAACGCTCAAGTAAGTCGTTGCAACGGTTTGCGGCGTATTGGAGGCCGCGTGCCCGATGACGGGGTGGGTGCGTGGGCTTAGGATCGAGGTTGGATTCGCGAAATCAGGCCTGGCTTCTGCACCGAGAAGCCAGCGTCAAGGCATCCTCAAGGCGGTCGTTACCCCAGAACATCTCGCCGCCGACAAAAAACATCGGAGCGCCGAAGACCCCGCGTTGCAGTGCCTCCTGTGTTTGCGCGTGCAGATGACGTTTATTGTCGTCGGATTGCGCCTGGTCCATCACTTCCTTAGCCGGCAAGCCGAGCGAGGTTAGGACCTCTTCGATCACGTCAGGCCTATCGACATCCTGATCTTGTGCAAAGTTCAGCTGCATGATCCGTTTGCAAAATGCCGCGATCCAAATCTGTTCCGCTCCGATCAAGGCGACTCGGGTGGGTAGCAGCGCGCGACGTGGGAAGCTCGTCGGCTGCGTCCATGGCAAACGGTACTTTTCGCACTGACGAGCCATGTCTGTCCACACGTAGTTGCCTTTCTCCTTTTGCAGCAGGAAGGGTGAGGTCGACCAGCCAAACGACTTGAAAATCGGACCCAGCAGGAAGGGTTTCCATGCGATGGCCACAGCGTGTTGTTTGGCTAATGCTTCAATGCGCATCATGGCCAAATAACTATAGTTGCTGCCGAAATCGAACCAGAATTCGAGCGAAGCGGGCGTGTCGGCATCAGAGGTTGTCATGGTGTGCTCCGGGGCATCGAGTCGAAGCGCCTTGTTTCGACTGAAACATAACGCATGCACGGGGAACGGTAACACGACCGAAAACGATTTATCCCCAATTGTCAGTATTTTGCGGGATCGACGACGTGAGTTCCTGGCGGTGGGAGGCGCGCTGCATAAATGCAACGGCGGGTGCCTATTTGATATCGCCTCGCGAGAATTGTGTAAGCGTGGGCAACGAAGTTGACGTATCGTTGCCTCATTGGCAACAGCACGGTTAGACGAGGTTATCGATGCGCGAAATCAATCAGCAACGGCTGCGTTATTTTCATGAAGTCTTCGTTCACGGCTCGATACGCGGTGCCGCGGACAGCATCAATACGTCGCCTTCGGTGATCACCCGACAAATCAAACTGCTGGAGGATGAACTCGGTGCGACGCTGTTCGAACGCGAAGCACGCGGCGTCAAGCCCACCGAAGCGGCTGCTCACCTCTTGGAGTTTTGGCGGGGATATCGCTCACACCAGGAGCAACTCGAAGACCATCTTGCTGCACTGCGCGGATTGCAGGAAGGCCATATCCAATTGGCAATCAGCGAGGGCTATGTCGACGCGCTGGTCGACGAAGTGCTGGCTCGCTTCTGCGCGCAGTATCCGAAGCTGACGATCGGGATGGATGCGCTTCCCGTTGACGACGTGCTGACGGAAGTGGCCGAAGGCCGTGCGCACATCGGGCTCGCCTATAATCCGCCGCCCCATCCGCGTATCGAGTATCGCGCCACTTCCTCACAGCCCGTGGTACTCCTGGTGAGCGCGTCGCATCCCCTGGCCAAGATCGGAAGGGCGGTGTCCATTGCCGAGATGGTGGCGTATCCACTAGCGTTGATGCCGTCGACGTTTGGAATCGGCCAGGCCGTACAAATGGTCGCGCTTGCGGAGAACATCGAGATCCGCCCTGCGTTGACGTCGAACTCGCTGATCGCGCTGAAGCGGCTCGTCGAGTCCGGAAAGTTCGTTACGCTGATCGGCGAATTCGCGGCCTATCGTGAGCTAGCCTCCGGCAATCTGGCTGTCGTGCCGATCGACCACGCGTTGTTCAAAGGGACGAAGGCCCGCCTTCTCGTGAAATCCGGCAGGCCTTTGGTGGTTGCGGCGCAAGAACTCCTGACGTGGATACTCACGGACATGGAAATGTTCAGGCAGGACAAGGCGTCTCGCCTTGCGTCCTGACACGAACCCACGCGCGCCCATTACATCGGTGCCGGTGGCTACCGTTATCCAAACGTGAATGCGTAAGCCGTCGCGCCGGGATCGAGAAATTCGATGGTGAAGGTCCGGTCTCGTACCGGCCCGGTTTGTCGCACCAATTGATACAGACGTACCCCGTCGATCGTGCCGCTGCCGTCGGCCGCTACATCCGTGCCGTGCGATGACCCAGGCGCGGCCCCGTCGATGCTCACACGGAACCGAATCGGTTTGCCATCGGGAGCGGGCCCCAGCACCAGATGCAGATCACGCGCATGGAATCGGTAGACGATCTTCCCGGAAGCGCCGGCAAGTTGCGCCTGTTCAGCGCCGATCTTCCATGGCCCGTCGAGGCTCCAGTTATTGAGCGAGCTGCTGGCGGGAGCGGTATAGGTTCGGGTTTCATCGGGCAAAACCTTCTCGGGAGACGCGAAACCTTCCGATTTTGCATATCCGACATAGGTTTCATCGGAAAGCATGTCGGCTTGGTCTGGCGCCACCTGCGTACCGGTCGCCTTGGCATTGATCGTGGTCGAGGGAACATTGGGATGGCCGGCTTCCCTCAGTAGCTGCTGGATGACCTGTTCCGATTTGGCGTACTCGCCCTCGCCAAACTGATGATAGCGGATGCGACCCTGTGCATCGACCACGTAGAAAGCCGGCCAATACTGGTTGCCGAACGCGCGCCAGATTGCGTAGTCGTTGTCGATGGCGACAGGGTAGTCCACATTCAAGTCGTGCGTAGCCCGCTTCACATTGGCGACGTTGCGCTCAAAGGCAAACTCCGGCGCGTGCACGCCAACCACGACCAACCCTTGGTCCTGGTATTTCTTGGCCCACGCTTTTACATACGGCAGGGTCCGAAGACAATTGATGCACGAGTACGTCCAAAAATTAACGATGACCACCTTGCCGTGCAGGCTGTCGGCGCTCAAGGGCGGAGAATTCAGCCATTCGACCGCTCCCGCCAGCGACGGTATTTTTCCCTCTACCGGCAGTGGTGCTTGCGTCGATGTGCTTATCGGGTCGCTCGCTTTCGCAACAAGTTCGTCAGCGGGCGCGTTGGCCCGTGAGTTGGCAGCCGGGTTGGCAATATTACCTGCCGATGTCGCGCGAGGCGACAGCCGGTCAACCAGTTTCTCTTCGAGACCGGCCGTGGAGATCGTCGACACCTGAGCCAGCGCAGTGGTATCGAACCCCGTCGCAATCGCGGCAACACCGAATAGGATCGCCGCGCCAATGCCGCGGCGGATGCGCTCGCCCGCTCCAAGTGAGCGCTTCATTGCGGCGAACACGCGCCCACCGATCAGCAAGGCAACCGCGAGGGAGGTCGCAGCACCCGCCGCGTAACTGAGCAGCAGCAGCGCGGTGCCCGCGCTCGCCCCGTGCAATGCCGCGCCTGTCAGAACCAGGCCCAGGATCGGACCTGCGCACGGCGCCCAGAGCAAACCGGTTGCAACGCCCAGGATGAGCGAAGACACGATGCGTGGCTGCGCGCCATCGTGCTGGGCGAAGTCCACAAGACGGCTGCCCGCGCCCACAAGGGGACGCATGAGACGCTCGGCAAACGCCGGAAAAAGCAGCGCGAAACCGAACACGCCGAACAGCACCAGCGCAACCCAGCGGCCGTATTGATTAGCCTGCGTGACCCAGGCGCCGCCTACCGTCGCGACGCTGGCGACCGCCGCAAAAGTGAGCGCCATGCCGATCAAAAGCGGCAGGCTGCTACGCACGAACGGTAGCCCTGCTCGCGAAAACACCAGTGGCAGCACGGGCAAGATGCAGGGGCTCAGGATGGTCAGGACACCACCCAGATAGGCGAGGATGATAAATAACATACGATGTTTTCCTTTCAAATCCGGCGATTTCAACGCCAGCCGAGTACTTTGAACACGCTATGCGCAGCACGCTCAACTGCGACCGTCTGGCGTCTACTAGGCGGGATGCAAACCACAAGGACAATCCGCCGTTGATGCATTAGAGCGCGCGGACGTATCTGGCTTGTGTCGGAAAAACACGGTGAACGCAATGTAGTGTATCAACGCGGCCTGCAGATACATTGCGACACAAATTGGCCGTTAGCGAGCCACCGAATTGGGAAACCGCAAGCTGAAGCAAATCAGGCCATGGGCAGTACAGGACACTTCCGCATTGCCGTTGTGCAGCGCCATGATCGCTTTTACGATGGCGAGCCCGAGCCCATTGGATTCGGTAAATACGCTGCGTGCCGCATCACCGCGATAGAAGCGATCGAACAATCGGTTCAATTGCGTGGGGGCGACCGGCGCACCGGTATTTTCAACGACGACCGTGGTGTGCTGCCCGTCTTGATGACCGCTCAACCGTATCGTTGTACCGGCATCGGCGTAGCGCACGGCATTGACTACCAGATTACTGATCGCGCGGCGCCACAGCATGGCGTTGGCGTGCACGCTGCCCGTCGCATCGATGTCGAACTGCAACTCGCGCTCCTGAGCCAAGCCTTCGAAGTATTCGGCAATCGTCGTCAATTCGCCAGCCAGATCGAGCGCCGCCGTTTCGATAGCAAAACCTTCATGATCGGCTTGAGCCAGGAACAGGATATTTTCGATGATGCGCCCGACGCGCTCCAGTTCTTCGAGGTTTGATTCAAGCACGGCTTGGTATTCGCCCACGCTGCGATCTTGCGCCAGCGTAACCTGGGTCTGCCCGACCAGCACGCCGACGGGGGTGCGGATCTCATGGGCGAGGTCGGCCGAAAACTGCGACAGCCGCTCATAGCCATCGGCCAATCGATCGAGCATCGCGTTGAAGGCGTGGGTCAGCCGGCGCAACTCGATCGGCACGTCGCCTTCGGGCAGGCGGGTGGAGAGGTTCTTCGGCGTAATTTCACTGGCCCGGTCGGCCATCGTATGCAAGGGCCGTAGGCCGCGAGTAAGCACGAGATACGCGAGCAACGCCGTCATGAGCACGGCGATCGCGCCGGTGAGAAAGATGCGCCGATAGTAATCGTCAAGCAAAGCCACTTCCTGCGTCATCACATGCCCGGCGATGATGTCGACGACATCGCCTCGATCGCCGGCTTGCGCCTGGACCATGGCCCAACGCACCTTGACGCCGTTCGGGCCGGGGCCGTAGTAGAGCGCGTCGCGCGTGACCTGTTTGCCGATCGGAACCGCTTGCAAGTCTGGTACCGTCAGATTGTCCGGATTGATGCGGATGAAGGGCGCTTGGCCTGGACGGCGAAACATGAATACATCGCGCTCGTTGCCCAGCATCGATTCGAACACAGCCGGCCGGGCCTCCAACTGCTCGGTGTTATACATCTCGTGCAGCAGCGTGCGGAAATGCTCGACGCGTCCGATCAAGGCGTAGTCGGTGCTGGTCTCCAACGCGCTGCGCGCCGACATATAGAGAAACATCCCCAGGCCAAACACGATCGCCGCGGCGATGAACGAAAACAGCAGCGTGATGCGCGCGGTGAGCGAGCGTGATTGCCAACGGATTCGCGAGCGGATCAAGGTTGCTCTCCGAATTGATAGCCGATGCTGCGCACCGTGTGGATCAGCTTTTTTTCGAACGGTAAATCGACCTTGGCGCGCAAACGCTTGATCGCGACGTCGACTACGTTGGTGTCGCTGTCGAAATTCATATCCCATACCTGCGATGCGATTTGGGTACGCGACAGCGCTTCGCCCTGGCGTTTCACCAGCAGGTGCAGCAACTGGAATTCCTTGTTGGTGAGGTTGATGGTGATGCCGAGTCGTGTCACTTTTCGACGCAGGACGTCGAGGTGCAGATCGGCGATTTGGAAAAACTCCTCCTCGCGCACGACGCCGCGGCGCAGCAGTGTACGTATCCTGAGCAGCAGTTCGGTAAACGAAAATGGTTTCACCAGGTAGTCGTCCGCGCCGAGTTCCAGGCCGCGGATACGATCGTTCAAATGATCGCGCGCAGTGAGAAAAATCACCGGCAAGTCGCGCTTGGCGCGCAAGGCCGTCATGATCTGCCAACCATCGAGGCCCGGCAACATCACGTCCAGTACCACCAGGTCGTAGGGCTGCTCGAGCGCCATATGCAGGCCGTCGGTACCGGTGCGCGCGAGATCCACGGCGTAACCCGATTCGCGTAGGCCCTTCTTCAGGTAATCGCCGGTTTTCAGATCGTCTTCGATCACGAGGATGCTCATTGCGGGTCTCTGCCGAAAAGGTTGAGCTTCATTCTAGCCAGAATCGCATGAGGGCAGCGGATTCTGACAAAGTTGTCATGAACGGGTCATGCCGAGATCACAGCCGGGAGATCAATATTCGTACGTCGTCGCAGGTGTTAGCGATGAACCGTAAATCACTTGATAACTCGCGGTTGACCTTCGGCCGCTCCACAGGGAACCACCATGAAAACCCATATCCTTCGCCTCGCGGCAGCAGTCGGCGCCACACTCTTGATGGGCGCAGCGCTTCCGGCGACTGCGGCATCGTCACCCGTAAAAAACATCGTTCTGGTCCACGGCGCTTTTGTCGGCGGGTCAGGCTGGCGGCCTGTGTATGACATTTTGACCAAGGATGGATACAAGGTAACGCTGGTGCAGGAGCCGCTCACCTCGTTCGCCGAAGACGTGACCGCGACCAAACGTATTCTCGATCGCCAGGATGGCCCGGCGATTTTGGTCGGACATAGCTACGGCGGCGCGATTATCACGGAAGCCGGCAACGACAGCCATGTGGCCGGACTGGTCTATATCGCAGCTCACGCGCTGGATGCAGGCGAAACGGAAGTTGGTAACGGCAAGAAGTTTCCGAATGCGACGCCGGCACAAGACCTCGTAAAGACGCCGGACGGCTTCCTTTTCCTCGACCCGGCGCGCTATCCGGCTGATTTTGCCGCCGACCTGCCGCTCAAACAGGCGCAATTCGAAGCGCAAGCACAGATGCCGACTTCGGCCCAGGTGTTCAGCGCTCAGATCACCGATCCGGCATGGAAGGTGAAGCCGAGCTGGTACATGGTCGCCAAAATGGATCACATCATCAGCCCGGACCTTGAACGCATGTACGCGGCACGTGCCCATAGTCATACGGTCGAAATCGCAGGAGCGAGCCATTCGGTGTATGAGACGCATCCCAAAGAGGTTGCTGCGCTGATCGAGCAAGCGGCACAACACGCGCAGGACTGAGCGCAGCCTTACAGGCCGGCGTTTTCGACGACGCGGCCTTCTGCGCGCCAGCGGAGCATGCCGCCGGCGAGGTTCGCAACGGCATCGAACCCTGACTGGCGGAGTATGACCGTGGCTTGTGCAGAACGTCCGCCGGCCCGACAGACGGTTACGATCGGGCGTTCCGGTGCGAGTTCGCGGGCGCGCTTCGCCAGCTCACCGAGTGAAATGAGCCTGGCCTCGGGAATGCGGCCCAGCGGTCCATCGAACTCGTCAGGCTCGCGCACGTCGACAATCTGGACCGAACGGAGATTGTCCTCGAGCCACTGAGGATTGGTTTCCCAGATGCCCGCAAAGGTGTACGTCAGCGGCGCCCAATCGGGTTGGGCCATCTGCGCGACGTCGCTGGGCGGCACGCCGCATTTGAGGTTCGCCGGCACTGCCACGTCGATCTGCTTCGGGTGCGGCAGGAGCAGGTTCGCCATATATCCGGCGAAATCGTCTTCGCACAGTTGGCCGCCCAGGCGCGGATTGAAGTCCCGCTCCTCGCCGACACTCGTCACCGTCAAACCACGGTAATCGTGGGCCGGGTAAAGCAGGCATGTCAGAGGCAAAGAGAAAATCTGCTGGTGGACCGAACGGAACATCGCGCGCGGGTCACCATGCTGGAAATCCGTGCGGCCCGTGCCCCTGATCAACAGGCAATCGCCGGTGAACGCCATGGTCTCGTCGTCGAGCACAAGGCTGATGCATCCATTGGTATGACCCGGTGTCGCGCGCACTACCAGGTAGCGCGTGCCGAACTCGCACCGGTCGCCGTCGTTCAGATAGCGGTGGGCGCCTTCGGCGCCGCTCGCGGCTGATATCGCAATCTGGCTACCCATGCGGTGCGCCAGCATCCACGCGCCGGTCACGTGATCGGCATGGACGTGGGTGTCGATGGTATAGAGCAGGCGTAATCCGAGCTCTTCTATCAGTGCCGTATCCCGGCGTACCTGTTCAAATACCGGATCGACCAGCACAGCCGCGCCCGTTGCGCTATCCGCAAGAAGATACGTATAGGTGGACGATTGCTGGTCAATGAGCTGCCGGAAGATCAACACGGTTTTCCTCCGGCGCTGGCCGTTGCACTCAACAAGCGCATCACCTCGGTTGTGCCACATAACGCAGGTAGGGTTTCACGGTTTTGAAACCCTGCGGATATTTCTGCATCGCGTCATCGTTGGAAACGGAGGTCGGAATGATAACGTCTTCGCCCATTTTCCAGTTCACGGGCGTGGCCACCGTGAATTTCGCGTTGAGCTGCAGCGCATCGAGCAGACGCAACACCTCGTCAAAATTGCGGCCGGCGCTCATCGGATACATCAGCATGGCTTTGACCTTCTTGTCCGGCCCGATGAGAAACACCGAGCGCACCGTCGCGTTGTCCGCTGCAGTGCGCGTACCACCGTTTGCGTTCGGGTGAATCATGTCATACAGCTTGGCGACAGCCAGGTTCGCGTCGCCGATCAGCGGATAGTTGATCGCGTGCCCTTGCGTCTCTTCGATATCCTTCATCCACTTCTGGTGGTCGCTGACGGGGTCGACGCTAAGGCCGATAATTTTGGTGTTGCGCTTGTCGAATTCCGGCATGAGCCCGGCGAGGTACCCGAGTTCGGTCGTGCAAACGGGTGTGAAATCCTTCGGATGTGAAAACAGGATCGCCCAGTGGTCGCCAATCCATTCGTGAAAACGGACCGTGCCTTCGGTGGTCTCGGCAGTGAAATCCGGCGCTTCTTCTCCGATTCGAATCGACATCATCATCCTCCATGGGGCGGGTGCGCCAGGGTAGTGGCGCCGCTGTCACAGCGAAGGCCCCGGTTGCCTAGGTTGTATCAGGCGATGGGTTAGGCTAACGATCAAGCTCCGGCTCGTTGGACCGTGTTGCGCGGGAAGCCCATCTGGGCGCTCAGCGGATTCGCAGGCGCTTCCCCAAGCCATGATGCGAGACAAACAGCGGCATGCGCTGCCAGTCGCTTTTATAGTGTAGGACAAAACGGGTGGTCGCTGCCGCTCTCAAGCAGGATAAATTTGCCATTCTGGTGACAGGTCGGCCGGCTCTGTGGACACATTCCGGCAATCTCGATCGCGTAAAATACCCGCAACATTGCTCCGCCTGGAGCGGCATGCCGCTTGTGCCCCGTTTGCGCCTAACTCCCAAGGTGAATACGATGCTGGTCAATTGCTCTGCGTATCAAGACGGTCGGAAGTTGGCCGATATAGAAATCGACGACATCAGCGCGTATGTGTCGCGGCCCGAGTGCTTTGTCTGGGTCGCGTTGAAGGACCCGGACCCGGGTGAGCTCGCGCATCTGCAGCAGCAGTTCAACTTGCACCCACTCGCAATCGAAGATGCGCAGTGCGGCCATCAGCGACCGAAGATCGAGGAGTACGGCGAATCGCTCTTCGCCGTGCTGCATACGATCGAAATGGATAGCGCGGGCGAACTGCAGATCGGCGAAGTGGACGCCTTCGTTGGCCGAAACTACGTGTTATCCGTGCGCAGCCGCACAACAGAGGGCTTCCAGGCCGTGCGGGCGCGTTGCGAAGGTGAGCCGCATCTGTTGAAACAAGGTTCGGCATTCGTACTGTATGCGCTGATGGACAATGTCGTGGATCGGTATCTTCCTATTCTGGAAGCGCTGCGTGAGGAACTGGAAGCGGTCGAGGACCGCATCTTCGCCAAGACTAACCTGGCCGGTGCGCGCGCGATCATCGAAGACCTGTATTCGCTGAAACGCCGCCTCGTGATCATGCATCACCATGTCGCGCCGCTGCTCGAGCCGTTGAGCAAGCTGGCCGGCAGCGGACGCGTACCGTCCGTTTGCGAGGGTATGCAGGCGTATTTTCGCGATGTGTACGACCATCTAGTGCGCATGGTGAAAACGATTGAAGGGCAGCGCGAGATGGTCGTGACGGCGATTCAAGTCAATCTCGGCATGATCTCGCTGGCAGAAAGCGAAGTGACCAAGCGCCTCGGTTCATTCGCCGCGTTGTTCGCCGTGCCGACCATGATCGCGGGTATCTACGGCATGAATTTCCAAAGCATCCCCGAGTTGCACTGGCAATATGGGTATCCGGCGTGCTTGGGTGTGATGTTTACCGTGGATTTGTTCTTGTGGTGGCGGTTCAAGTTGGCGGGGTGGCTCTGATTGTGTCGGGCGAGCGGACATGCTCGGGCCGCACGCCCATGCCTATCATCCTCGCGGTCAAACCGCGCAGCCACGCCACGTGGTTGAGTAGCAATACGGGCCACGGTGCTTGCAACGGTCGATCGCTTTGGGCGATCGTGGGCATCAGCACGCGCTTGTGAACGGCCATCTGTGCCGCCTGCACCATGCGGGCCGGAAACAAGCGGCGTTGCCTGACCGAGTCGAGTTCGTCCAGGGTCGGCACACGCGTTTGCAGTATGGCGCACAGCAGGTTGGCGGTGGCGACCGCGTCCTGGATCGCGAGGTTGATGCCTACGCCACCCACCGGCGACATGGCATGCGCCGCATCGCCGATGCATAGCAAGCCGGCCCTGGACCAGCGATTCAAGCGATTGACCTCGACGCTCAACAGCTTGACGTGATCGAGGCTTTCGATCTCGCTTACCCGGTCGGCGAGAAAAGGCGCACCGGCGGCGACTTCGCGCTGAAAAGCCGCCACGCCTTTGGACTGCAAGGTCGCCATGCCGCCCTTGGGAATCACGAACGCGCATTGCCAATAGTCGCCGCGATCGAGCGTGACGATCATTTTGCCGCGGTCGAGATGACCGAGTACCTGCCCGGGATCGTTCGCATGCTTGGACAGCCGGAACCAGAGCACGTCGATCGGCGCACCGAGATTCTCGACTTCCAGACCGGCGCGTTCGCGCATGCGCGAGCCACGCCCGTCGCAGCCTATGGTCAGATCGGCATGAACCCGCAGCGGGCCATTCGGCGTCTGGACGAGCACGCCCGCGATGGTGTCCTGTTCCTCTATCAAGTCGGTGACTTCGGCTTGCATGATGATTTTCAAGTGAGGGTAGCGACGCCCCTTCTCGAGCAGGAAATTCAGGAAGTCCCATTGCGGCATGAACGCGAGAAACTTCGCGACGGTGGGCAAGCGAGAAAAATCGCCAACCTTGATCGTCTGGCGGCCGATCTCGAGCGCGATCTCCGTGATTTTGGTGTGAGGGCAGGTCAAGAACTCATCGAGCAGCCCGAGCTCGTGCATGATTTCCAGTGTTGACGGATGCACGGTGTCGCCGCGGAAATCGCGCAGAAAATCGACGTGTTTCTCGAGCACGATCGTCTCGATTCCTGCGCGCCCCATCAGGTAGCCCAACATCATCCCGGCGGGGCCGCCGCCGACGATACAACAGCGGGTGCGGATGGTTTGAATGTCCATTACCTATCTCCTTATATTTTTATTGAAGAGAATCGCGCATTGGTTGCCGTGCTGCGGGTTCATTCTAGGCGGTTTCCGGTGCACGGACGTAAGCTTTTCCTTAATGGCATTTCGCTGGTTTTCCCATGCGCGGGACCGGGCGGCGCCTGACTGGCAATCCGTCCAGGTAACGGTACGTAAATATTGCGCCTCCTCTCGTAACGAAAACACGAGCGTATCGAACTAAGCTACCCGCTGCGCATCCAGACCATGACAGCGCTATGCGAGTCGTTCATCTTTCCAGTACCCCTGTTGCAGGAAGCCCCGGCACCATCGTTGCGGCGCTTAACCGCCTGACCGATGTCCGGGCGCGTCATGTCGTCTTCAATGCCGCGGCCTACGGCGCCCGCACCTTTATCGCCGATATCGATTGGTCGACGCAACAGCAGCAAGCGCTTGACGCCATCACTGATGCCGACATCATTCACATCCACCAATTCTTCTCGTTGGACGACACATTCGGGTCCGGCTTCGCGCAGCGTTTCGGCGACAAGAAAGTGATCCGCCAATATCATTCAGCGCCGCATCTTTGGGCCAAACGCAATCCCCAGCTGATGGAGCAGATCGTTCGCGAGGACATCCCGCAACTCGTCATCGCGCAGGGTCCCGAGCGCTACTATCCGTTCGCCAGGATCGTGCCGAATTTGATTCCGTTGCACGATCCGCGCTACCTGCCCAAACCCGAAGCGGATGGCCTGCCGATCGTCGCGTTTTCGCCTAGCGGCAAGGCTTCAGCTTGGCGCACCCGATGGGAAACCAAAGGCGCTCCGCAAACGTTGAGATTGCTGCGTAAGCTGGAGCGACAAGGTTTGTGTCGGGTCCAGTTGATCATGGACATGCCGCACGACGCGTGCCTGCTTGCCAAGCAACAAGCTGCCGTCGTGATCGATGAGTGCGTGACGGGCAACTATCATTTGAGTGGCCTGGAAGCGCTGTCGCAAGGCAAGCCCACGTTCGGCTATCTGGACGCGCGGGCGCAATTGCAGCTCAGGAAACTCACCGGCGCAGCAGAGTTGCCCTGGATAGACGTGCGCCTTGAAGAAGCGGAACGCCCGCTACGGGACCTACTGGCCGACGCAGCGCTACGTAGCGAAATCGGTGCCGCCTCGCGTTTATGGATGGAGCGCTACTACTCGGATAGCGCCATGATCGAGCACTATCGCCAGGCTTATCTCGATCTCTTCAACGCCCCGGAACGCTTTGGCGTATCGCGCTTTTCCGGACGACGCGATGCCTGGTTTGCCCAGGCACTTCCTGACCACGTTTGGGCGCAGCGTAAGGAGGCGAGCAGCCTGTGGCGGCGCATCGCGGGCGGCTTTCGGCGCGCGTGATATGCTAAAACGGTATGCCCGTTGATCACGATAGATCGTGGGCCGCCGCTGGAGATGTGTCATGTCGCGTCGCCTTCCACCGCTATCATCGCTGCGCTTCTTCGAAGCGGCGGGGCGGTATCAGAGTTTCAAGCTCGCCGCCGCGGAGTTGAACGTGACGCCCAGCGCGGTAAGTCACGGGATCGTCAGTCTGGAGCAGGCACTCGGCGTCGAGCTTTTCATCCGCGAGCCCCGAAGGCTCACATTGACGCCCGAGGGCGCCGATTATCTCCTTTACGTTTCCAAAGCGTTTTCCTTGATCGCAACGGGAACGCAACGTCTACCGAATCGCGAGGCGCATCGCACCATTGCCGTAAGCTGTGCGCCCACGCTCGCGTCCAGGTGGCTGCTGCCCCGGCTGCCTGGCTTCTGCAATCAATGGCCGAACATCAATGTCACCGTCGACACGTCCCGCCATCAGGTTGGCTTTCCTGTCGATGGGTTCGATTTCGCGATTCGGATGAGCCGGGCACCCGTCGCGGGAGCGGCATGGACGCGACTGTTCGGTGAACAGTTGGCCCCGGTGTGCAGCCCCGTCTATCGTGATTCCCTGGTCGATGAAGCGGGCAACGTCGATCTTCGCCGTGCGACGCTGATCCACGTCAATCCCGCTAGTGAAGATTGGCAAGCGTGGTTGGATATCACGGGCACGGAGGGCGTCGACGCATCAGGCGGCTTGCGCTTCGACACGATCCAACTGGCGTTCGAGGCAGCGATTGCAGGCTTGGGCGTGGCTCTCGGTAGACGGCCGTTGGTAGACCGGGAGCTCGCTGCGCAGACTTTGGTCGAATTGGGTCCGGCAGCGGTGAGCGCCGAAACAGCCTACTGGTTGGTGAGTTCGGAAGGCGCGGACCACCGGCCCGACCTCTTAGGCTTCAAACGGTGGCTGCTCACAGAGGCTGAGATGTTCGAGCGCAACGCTGTGACTACCGACGCCGACGCGCAGACCCTGATCGACTAGCATCGCCACTCATCGAAAGCAGCTCATCGAAAGCAGTTCACCAAGCGGCTCATCAAAATGACAGGTGAGGGTTCTTCACTTGTCATCAAAATACTTTCCTTTGTCGGCTCTCGCGCTCGCTGCCAGTATGCGATCAAGGAGAGTCGAAATGATGCTTACATTCAACAGCTGGACCCTGGCGCCTTTGAAGAATCGCGCGACGCTCATCGTAGTTTCGGGCGCACTCATCCTCAGTGCCGCGATGGGAACACGGCAGACCTTTGGTCTATTTATCGGCCCGTTTTCCTTCGATCGCGGCATGCCGGTCACTCTCGTCGCCTTTGCGATCGCGCTTCACAATCTCGTGTGGGGCGTCGCGCAACCGTTCGCGGGAGCTGCCGCGGATCGCTACGGCTCGACGCCGGTGGTCGCGTTCGGCGCGACCGCGTTTGCTGCCGGCCTGGCGCTCGCAGCCGTGGCACCGTCGGGCGCCATGCTCGTGGTCGGCATGGGTTTGCTGGTCGGCATCGGGATCAGTTGCACCACCTTCGGCGTTGTCTTGCCGGCGGTCGGTCGCGTGGTCTCTGCGCAAAGGCGCAGCATGGTGATGGGCTTGGTGAGCGCAGGCGGCTCGCTGGGCCAAGTTCTTATCATTCCCTTGGCCCAGACGATCAGGGCAACGTCGGGCGTATCCGCGTCGCTTCTTGTACTCGCGTTCCTGATGTTGTTGGTGGCGCCGTTCGGGATCGTTCTTGGTCGCAGAGAATCAGGCCGAGACATGGGCCGAGACATGGGCCGAGACATGGGCCGAGACCCAGGCCAAGACCCAGGCCAAGACATGGACGTAGACCCGGGCGGTACTCGATCGTCGGCGCAGCCGCCTGCATCTTCCTTGCGTGAGGTGTTAGCGCAGGCATCCCGGCACCGTGGATACCGTCTTCTCACATTGGGTTTCTTCGCCTGCGGATTTCAGCTGGCCTTCATCGGAACGCATCTGCCGGGGTATTTGTTCCTCTGTCATATGCCCATAGGGTTGGGGGCGACCGCGCTGGCACTGATCGGTTTATTCAACATGGGGGGCAGCTGGGCGTGCGGCTGGTTGGGTGGACGCTTTCGCCAGCAATATGTTCTGGGATGGCTCTATCTGATCAGAAGCGTCACCATCGCGGTTTTTATTCTTTTGCCGAAGACGCCCGCATCGGTCGTCGTCTTCGCGGCCGTGATGGGTTTGACTTGGCTGGGGACCGTGCCGCTGACGAGCGGATTGGTCGCGAAGATTTTCGGCATGGGCCATTTGGGAACGTTGTTCGGCGTGTGTTTTCTGAGCCATCAAATCGGCTCATTTCTCGGTGCATGGCTAGGCGGCTTCGTCTTCGACGTGACCGGCTCCTATTCTTTGATATGGGCAGCCACGGTCGCGGCTGGGCTGTTGGCCGCGATGCTGCACTTTCCCATTGACGATACGGCGGTGGGCACCCCGATCCTGCATGAGGTGGAAAATGAGGTGAAGAGTGAGGTGGAAAACGAGTTGGCACCTGGGTGAGCCGGGCCGAACCGCCTCGCGATCAGCGTTCCACGGTGGGCGAACTAAGATCCGGATCGCACGCCGAAGAGGGTCTGCCACAACTCCTGGAACACACTCGCGGGGTGTTGGCCCGATTCCGCTTTCGATGACGCGCTTTGTGCGTTTTCTCGTTGCTCGGGTGACACGGAGGATTCTGTAACATTTCCCGGGTCGGCCGAGGTTCGCGCGGCGGCGGCCGCGGCAGCAACGTCGGCCTGCCGCGACGCGTGCAACGCGCATACGCTGTCGGCAACACGGTTCGCGAGTTGAACATCGCACGGCCGCCCGAGCAACACGCCAAACACGACATCGCGGTTATAACCCTCGGACGCGAACCGCATTGCCAGCGTAACGATCTCGGCATACTCGGCGTCAGCCGCAGCCTGAGCCGCAGCCTCGCGTTCGGCACGCAATTCTTCTTCCTGCTGTCGTTGATGCTCCCAATCGCGCATCTGTTTCGCGAAGACGTCGTCGTAGATTTTGCGCTGCGCGGGGTCGGAGAGAATCGCGTAGGCCTCTTTGATTTCCTGAAATGCCGCTCGCGCCACATCCTCGGGACCGACATTGCGGTCCGGATGCCACCGCATAGCGGCTTTCCTATACGCCCGCTTGATTTCATCCTCGGTCGCGTCGTCGCGTACCCCGAGCGTGTCATATAAGGTTGTCATTTTCCGCCACATCGGATTCGTGTCGGAGCATCCTAGCACGGGAAAACCCTTAGCGATGCAGCCCCGCATTTCACACCGGACGGCACCCTCGACCACACCCGTGATTTGAAGTTTTCATTGTAGATTGTCGACTAAGTTGTTGATTCAAGGTGATTATTTAAACCCTAGGTAATACTTTTTTTCTTGCATAAGACATAAAACGAATATTAGTATGCTCACTCTAGAGGGATGGAATTTAGTTAAGCAATACTAAGCATCTACTGAGCGCGCTGGTAACTGTCGATTCGCGTATCGTCGGTGCAACAACGGCGGTTTTTTGCCGGCTAAGTGGATGCTTGTCATACAGGAGACACAAATGTTGAGTCCCCATGAACTGGCCACCTTGATATTAGTCAAAAACGCGCCCGATCAAATTGAATTAGACCGCATGGAGCTTGGCATCCTGCTGATGTTGCAACTAGTTGTCTTGAAAGAATTCGGATCGAAACAATATCCTCATATCACGCGCTACGGCGAATCCATTCTTAAAGCCGCCGAGCAATTCCGAAAAAACTATCTCACGCGCGAGGAGTAGCAGTGAGGTTATTAATTGTTGAAATTGCGCGGTCCCGAGCGGAAAAAGTGGGTTCTAGCGTACAGGCCGGCTTACGCAGCCGTCACCTCGACACGGAAATCGACGAGTACTTCCTCTTGATATCGAGCGTAGCGAAATGACAAAACAAGTGGCCTTGGTCACGGGCGGGATGGGCGGACTCGGTGAAGCGATAAGCATCAAACTGTATGATGCCGGCTACACCGTGGCGGTCACCTTCTCCCCGTGCAACACTGGCGCGCCCGGCTGGCTGGCCGCCATGGAGGCCGAAGGCCGGCGGTTCCATGCATACCAGGTGGACGTTGCCGACTACGACTCGTGCCAACAATGCGCGGCGCAGGTCCAGGCCGAGGTCGGCCCCGTCGACATCCTGATCAATAACGCCGGCATCACACGCGATGCGAGCTTCAAGAAGCTCGATAAAGTCAATTGGGATGCGGTGTTACGTACCAATCTCGACTCGGTATTCAATATGACCAAGCCCGTGTGCGACGGTATGGTCGAGCGAGGGTGGGGCCGCATTATCAATGTGTCGTCCATCATCGGTTGCAAGGGCGGTTTCGGCCAGAGCAACTATGCGGCGGCCAAAGCGGGGATGCACGGTTTCACGAAATCGCTCGCGCTCGAGGTGGCGAAGAAAGGGGTGACGGTCAACTCGATCTCGCCCGGGTTTATTGCAACCAAGATGGTGACGGCGGTGCCGCAGGAAATCCTGGACGCCAAAATCATTTCCCAGATTCCGGTCGGACGCCTCGGGCAACCCGAGGAGGTGGCCGCACTGGTGCTCTACTTGTGCTCGCGCGACGCCGCTTTTGTGACGGGAGCGAACATCGCGATCAACGGCGGGCAGCATCTGCAGTGATTAAAGAATTTTGCAAAATTGCCGATCTATCGGAAGATGGCGGCAATTCGCTGCCTAATCGATCACGGCAATTCGCTGCCTATGCACACACCTATGAAAAATACGCTCCGTCTCGCTGGTTGCGCGGTTACTGCTGCAATAACGCTGTCCGCGTGTGGTTTGGTGCCGACTAAAGCCGATAACAAGATGGTTGGCATCGTGACAACAAGCAACATCGCGAACGACGACGCGTCCCGGGGCGGTGCACTGGCTCGCCGGACCCTATTCGCGTTGGCGGGCGGCGATAAAGCGACGTCGTCGCTGGATCTGTACGAAGCCATACGCCGGTGCGATCCGGGTAAAACCGTTTGTCATACTGGCGTGGCGAAGCTGACGTCGAGCGTGTTTATTGCGTCGATATCCGATAGCTCGGCGCTCGTGGACGTCTCAGCGACATTCGACGTCGGGCCGCGCGAGGGTAGTTCCGCGCCCGGTTCACGCCAGGCGGATTCCGCTGCCCAAGTGGCACTCAGGGCGCACAAGGATTTTCGTGAAGCGATGGCGCTGGAGTACGGAAAGCCGAAAACGATCGCGTTCGACTACGGCGCGACCTTGACGGTTTGTCTAAGCCATTTGGACCGATTTCAGATGCCGTTGGACCGGACATGCAACTCGCCGGCAGCGGCGACTCACTAAACCACGGCAACCCCGGCAGGTGTTCGAACAGAGGGTTGGCCGCGCGCTCGATCTCACTCCGTGATGTCGCTTGTATATATCACCTCGTGACATATACTTGAGATAAACGCCGCAGATAAGTTTGGAAAAAGCGGCTGGAAAGCGAGGGGGGCGTCATGGTTATCGATAACGACTTCGAGATCACCTATCTGCTGCTTGTTTTTGCACTGCTGGGCGTGATTCTGCTGGGTAACGTGCTGTCGGTGCTTCACTTGCACACGCGACACCCCACTCTGATCGGCGCTGCGCTCGGCGCATTGCTCGGTTTTGCGCTGATCGAAGCGATGCCGCTTGTTACGTAGGCGCCGGCCGCCGCCGCGGGAGCCTCGTGAATTGGAGGGCCGCATCATGTCTACATTTAAACGTATGCTGTTGTGTTACGACACCACGCGCGAAGGCCGACGAGCGCTGCGCGACGGCGCCGAGTTGGCCCAGCTATTCAAGGCGGAAACGCATTTGCTCGCGGTGCTCGACAATTCGCGCTGGATGCGTGGGTTCGATGCTGTCTCGGAGGTTCCATTCGACGTGGAAGAGCAGACTGCCAAAGAAATACTCGAAGAAGGCGTGGCGAAGCTCGAAGCGTTGGGGATCAGCGCGATCGGGCATTTCGCGATTGGCAATCCGATGGATCGTATTCCGTTCTTTGCCAATGCGCTGCACGTCGACTTGGTTGTACTGGGACACCATCGTAGCGGGCGGCTGGCACGCTGGTGGAGCGGCGTGGACGACGGGCGTCTGCTGGACCGTGTTTCATGCAGCATGCTGGTCGTCAATGCAACGGAGCATGCCGGGGCATGGGAACACGATGACGTAGCCCAAACCACCCAGGACAAACGCAGCACGCAAGCAGATATCGGTGCGCCGTAACTTCAAGCGCGCCGGGCTGAGCGCAGGCCTATTCGCGGGCCTATGAGTGGACTCACGCAGGCCCGCTCAGATGCCCCAAAGAATGTCGGCATCCTGCTCACGCGCCTGACGCAACATGTCCAGAAACGGGTAGGCCCGCTGTGATAGGCCGCCCGACGTTTCTCCGTTCCCGGCGGTATGCAACTGACGACTAGCCTCGTACTCAGCGCGTAGCTCCTGGTCTGCATAAATCGCTGTCTCCAGCCGTGCGATGGCTCTGGGAAGTTCTCCACAGGCCAGCACACCGCGCTCGCCCAGCCGCTTGCCGATAAGCCCCAGCAGATATTGCGCGAGGTCCGAGAGCATCCGAACGTCCGGTGCCGCAGGCGATTTGAACGTGATCAACATGGTGCCTCCTTGCCCGACCTAGCAATCGCGAGCTTGTCTGTATTATATATCACACCGTGATATATTCTTAAACTTGTAAGTTATTTGCTTGGGTTTGTTTTATTAATCGCTAGGAGTCGACGTGCACGGGAACGCATCACGAGGGGATTTCGCTGCAAACAACCGGCTATTGATGATTGCCGGGATTGCCGTCGTGGTGGGTGCCTTGAGCACCGTCACGGCTTATGTGCTGTTACATCTGATCCATTTCTTCACCAATCTGTTTTTCTTTCAAACCGTGTCCTGGGTGCAAAACTCGCCCGCGGCCAACCATCTGGGGCTGTGGATCATTCCGATACCGGTGATTGGCGGTCTGATCATCGGCCTGATCGCGCGCTTCGGATCCGAGGCGATTCGCGGCCACGGCATTCCCGAGGCGATCGAAGCGATCTTGTTCGGCAAGAGCAAAATGTCGCCCAAGATCGCGGTGCTCAAGCCGCTGTCCTCGGCGATCGCGATCGGTAGCGGCGGTCCGTTCGGCGCGGAAGGCCCGATCATCATGACGGGCGGTGCGATCGGTTCCTTGATCGCACAGCATTTCCACTTGAGCGCGGGCGAGCGCAAGACCTTGCTTGTTGCGGGTGCTGTGGCGGGCATGACGGCGGTATTCGGCACGCCGATCGCAGCGGTGCTGCTTGCCGTGGAGTTGCTGCTGTTCGAACTGCGGCCTCGCAGCCTTTTGCCCGTTGCGATCGCGTGCGCGGTGGCCGGTTTCGCACGGCCTCTGTTGCTGGGGGCCGGTCCGCTGTTTCCGTTGCAGACGGCCACGATGGGTTCGCTGGGCCTGGTGTCTTGCGCGGTTGCAGGCCTGTTGACCGGTGCGTTGTCGTGGGGGTTGTCTACCTCGCTTTATAAGGTCGAGGATTTATTTGGCAAACTGCCCATCCACTGGATGTGGTGGCCGGCGCTCGGCGGCGTGGCGGTCGGCATCGGTGGCTACTTCGAGCCGCGCGCGCTGGGCGTCGGCTACGACGTGATCGGCGACCTGCTCGCGAATCATCTTGCAATCAGCGTCGTCGTGGCTATCGTGCTGACCAAAGCGGTTATCTGGGTGATCGCACTCGGTTCCGGAACGTCGGGCGGCGTGCTGGCGCCGCTGTTGATGATGGGCGCAGGGTTGGGTGCTGTACTCGCGCCCATCATGCCCGGTGGCGACCCTGCGGTGTGGCCGCTGATTTTCATGGCGGCGGTGCTCGGCGGCATGATGCGCGCACCGATCATGTCGGTACTGTTCGCGTTCGAGCTCACGCATGATGCGAATGCGCTACTGCCGCTGCTGACTGCATCGGCCGTTGCCTATGGGTTCACGGTGCTGATGATGCGACGCTCCATCCTGACCGAAAAGATCGCGCGCCGCGGTTATCACATCTATCGCGAGTACGGGATCGATCCGCTGGAGCGCCATTTTGTCGAAGAAGTGATGACGCGCGAGGTCGCGACGATCGATGCCGATGCCTTGATTGCCGACGTGCTGCTCAGCCACTTCGGCGAACGGCAAAGGCAGCGCGGCTACGCGGTGGTGCGCGGTGAAATATTGGTGGGCATGCTCGATCGCGCCACGCTGCTGGCCACGCAGGAGAGTCGCGCGGCGGTGAAGGTCGGTGACCTGTATGGCGCGAATGCTCCGGTCGTGGCACTGCCGGGAGAGACCTGCCGGACGATTTCTAATCGCTTGGCTGTTCACGCACTCGAACGTCTGCCTGTGGTTGCGCACGCGCAGTCTCACCGGCTCGTCGGTATCGTCAGTCGCAGCGACCTCGTCAAATTGTCTTCCGTGTCTGCCGACGAAGAGGATCGCCGCGAAGCTTTCCAACGCTTGCCGTTCGCGCGCTGAAGGCAGGCGCGCAAATAATCGTTCGTGGAAAAACGGTCAGCCGCGAGAGACAGGCGATAATGCGTCAACGGTCAGGGCGAAGTGCGATCTTCGCCTATGCCAACCGGCGCCGGCTACCTCCAGATATTCTCGAACCAACAGCTTCCATGACGCCAGCAGCAGATTCTCGTAAAACACTGAGCCCAGTCACCCGACTCCTTCTCACCGGCATCATGGTCGTCTTCCTGTTCATCGCAGGATGCATGGGATATCTCGGTCTCAAGACCTACCTGCTCGAAAGGGCGCAGCAGAGTTGGCCTACGGTGGACGCGACCATCGCAGCGGCTGAAACGCAATCCTCGACTTCCGAGGACAAACAAGTCAGTTGGTCTCCCGTTTGGTCGTATTCCTATACGGTTGATGGAAAACCCTACCGTGCTCAAAGCAACGGCATCCCGGGCGGCTTCGATGCACATTGGTACGATTCCAGACCGGAAGCGCTGAACAACGGTTTGTCGCGGCCAGTCGGCAGCGCGGTCCATGCCTACTATGACCCGGCTAATCCCCAACTGTCAGTGCTGGACCGAAGGACCCCCCGTGGCACCGACTGGGCACCGTTCGGGTTATCGATACTGGTAGTGCTCCTCTTCGGATTACTGATCGTGACCGGTTGTCGCGCGAAGAAAGTCCGTTGGAGCTTGGCTGACTGAATATTTGATATTCGTCACGAACGCGCGGTCCGCTCGCTTTTGCAATCGTGCCATTTTCGCAACAGGAACGGCTTTGGCGAGTTCCTGGCGTATGCACAGCCCGATTATTTGATAATCTTAATTGTGAGTTGGGCCGGGGTTTAAGTCGTTCGGTTCTGTTCCGTTCCGCTTCTTGATACCCCGTGATACGCATGATCGATAGCAACAAACGAGTAGCCGATAACGGGGAGCTCATCATGCAACATTGGATCGTGGATTGGCCTGTGCATTACGCACACACACCGGAAAAGCAGGCGGAGAAAGCGTTGCAGGAACTTCGCCTGGAACTTTTCCACGCCGAGCAGCGTGTTCTCGATGCTCAATTGCAAGCCGACTACTACCGGGCTCGACTGACCTTTTTTGAAGAGGTGGCCAAGCGCGGTATCGAACCCGTGTCGGATCAGCGCAAAAGCCAGCAGGAAGGCTCACAGGCCTTGCGACCTTCGCCCAATTCCAGTAATTCCGGCGTGCCCAACAAGCTCACGGTAGCTTGAGCGGTCGGCATTGCCGTTTGAAAATCGCCGTTTGAAAATCGCGATATCCGTACCGTGCTGCTCGGCTAATCACCGAGCAGCACGGTGAGTTATCGATCGATCCGTTATAGCTTGATACTGCGCAGCGCGCTTTCGATAGCGTGCCCGTGCGCGTACTCACGTCCCGCCATGAATCGGGTTTCGCCGAAATCGTATGCACGCGGCGCCGCACGGATTCCATTATCCTATTGGCTGTTCCAAACCAATATCCAAGCTGAGTACCATGAACGCAAACGCCGCCGAGCACTCGACAGCAGCAACCGCTGCTGCTGCCGCTCTCAACACCATCGCCCCAGATGTCTGGTCGCAGCATCTTCCGCCCAGCGTATGCGAGCACCTCGCCAACCTCGATGTCACCGTGTTCCTGGTCGATGACGACGCGTCCGATACCGCTCAATTCAGTGAGCGCTACGGTTTCGGGCTGGAGGTTTGCGCCAATACGATTGTTGTGCGCACCAAGACCGCAGTGGGCGAACAATACGCCGCTGTCGTGTCGCTAGGCTCGCGTCGGCTGGACGTTAATGGGCTGGTGAAAGCTGCGCTGGGGGCGCGGCGCATTTCATTCGCGAAGCGCGAGGATGCGGTGGAGCACAGCAAGATGGAGTTCGGTGGGATCACCGCATTTGGTTTGCCCAGCGACTGGACTATCCTGGTCGACGCCGCCGTGATGGCGTGCCCGCAAGTAGTCATGGGCGCAGGCGTGCGTGCAGCGAAGCTGCTATTGCAGCCCAGCGCTTTGCTCAGCCTGAGCAATGTCAGCGTGGCGGAGCTTACCGAAAAAGCCTGACGCGATGAGTCCCTGCTGTGCCCATGACCGATGCCGATCGGTGGTGGCGACGGGCTGAGCGCGGATCTGCGCACGCAGCCAACCGCCCGCTAGCCGGCGCGCAGTTCCGATAAAAACGCGCGGTGATCCATAGGCCGCGAGAACATCGGAAGATTCTTCTCGAAGGTAAAGCGTTGCTCTTCTTCGCCGACGGTCGCCGTGCAATCGGTGAGCGACACGACCTGATAGCCGCGTTCATAACCGGTGCGCACGGTCGATTCCACGCAGCAGTTCGTCAGGAAGCCTCCGACCACCAGATGCTCGATACCCTTGCTGCGCAAGATGAAGTCGAGGTTGGTGCTCGCGAACACATCGAGACCGCGTTTGCCTTCGATCACGATATCGCCTGGGCGGGGCGCGAGCTCGTTGACGATCGCGGCGCCCCACGTACCGGCACGAAAAGCGTGGCCGTCCACGACGCCTTTCAGGATCCCATACGGCGCCGCCGTAATCTCGTGGTAACCCTCGGCGAAGGCGATCGGTGCGAACATGATCGTCGCACCCAATGCGCGTGCCTGCGTGGCCGCCTCCACGCTGTTGGCGAGCATATTGGTGCTGGCCATGACCCCCTTCACCGCGTCGTACATGGCGCCGCCGGGGGAGACAAAATCGTTCTGGTATTCAATCAGCAGCAAAGCCGTCGTCTTGGGATTCATGGTCGCTCCAGGCTGGAAGGTTTACCTGCAATGCCTGTGAATCATAGACGATTAATAGGCCAACGCGGGGCCAACGCGAGTCGAATGCGAGTCGAATGCGAGCAAACCCGGTCACTGTGAAATCACATGGCCCGTAGCGCAAAGCGTTTGAGCTTGCCCGTCTCGGTCACAGGCAGCGCATCGACGAATTCGATCGCGCGTGGGTACTTATAGGGGGCGACCGAATTTTTAACGAAGCTCTGCAGCTCGGCGATCAGTTGTTTGCTGGGCGCATACCCCGCCCGCAGCACGACGAACGCCTTGACGATTTGCCCGCGCTCTTCATCGGCGATACCCACCACGCCGCATTCGGCTACCGCGTCGTGCTGCATCAACGCGCTCTCGACCTCCGGCCCCGAGATGTTGTAGCCCGCCGAGATAATCATGTCGTCGGCGCGCGATTGGTAGAACACGTAGCCGTCGGCGTCCATGTAGGCGGCGTCGCCCGGCAGGTTCCAGCCATCGCGCACGAACTTCTGCTGCCGTTCGTCGCTCAGGTAGCGGCAACCGGTCGGGCCGCGCACCGCCAGCAAGCCGATGGTGCCGGGCGGCACCGGCTGCATTTGGTCGTCGACCACCTGCACGACATACCCCGGTATCGCTTTGCCGATGGCATGTCGCCGCGAATCGGCTCCAGCGCTTGAAATAAAGATGTGGATCAGCTCGGTGCCGCCGATGCCGTCTATCATGTCGATGCCGCTGGCCTGACGCCATAGCTCGCGTGTCGAGTCGGGCAGCGCTTCGCCGGCCGATACGGTTTTCTTCAGGCTCGATACGTCATAGCGCGACAGCAAGGGCGCCATCTGCCGATAGAACGTCGGTGCGGTAAAGACGATCGTGGCGTGAAACCGCGCGATCGTTTGCACGAGCGTCTCGGGTGTAAGCCGCTCGATCAGCACCGTCGACGCGCCGACTCTGAGCGGAAAGCACAACAGGCCGCCCAGGCCGAACGTGAACGCCAGGGGCGGCGTGCCGCAAAAGACGTCGTCGGCAGTCGGCTTGAGCACATGGCGCGGGAAGAGGTCGCACATCGCCAATACATCGCGATGAAAGTGCATGCAGCCTTTAGGCATACCGGTGGTGCCGCTGGTGAAGGCGATCAGGCAGACATCGTCAGCGGCCGTGTCGCACGCGTCGAATTGCTCCGGCTTTCCTGCGGCCACACACTCCAGCGAGTCAGCGGCGTCGTCATGAAAAAGGCGCACCTGCTGCAAATCGGCGCAAAAGTATTCATCGCCAGGCGTGCTGCATTTCGCCAGCTCCTCGATCAGGCGCGCGTCGCACAGCGCCGCGCTCACCTTTGCGCGATCGATGATCTGCTTGAGTTCCTTGGCGCGCAGCAGCGGCATGGTCGGCACGACCACCAGGCCCGCCTTGATGCAGGCGAGAAACGCGATGGCCATATTCAGCGTATTCGGTCCGCGCAGCAACACCCGATTGCCCGGCTGCAAACCCATGTCCTCGACCAGCACGTGCGCGCTCTGGTTCACGCGTGCCAGCAACGCGTTGTAGGTGATAGCCAACGGCTGGCCGTCCAGATCGGACCAGATCGCCGGGCGCTCGCCATGCCCCGCCGTGATCGTGCCATCGAGCAATTCAGTCGCGCAATTGATGCGGGCTGCATACGCGACATCCGGATTCTCGAGCAGCATAACGGGCCAATGTTCGGCGCGCGGCAGGTTATCGCGAGCAAAGGTATCGACGTGAGCGGACAGTTCCATCCTGATCTCCTGGAGAGGGACGAGGCAATTGAGGTTGAAGGTGGCTTAAGTGTTAGCGGGGCAGTGAAACAGGTGCAGTGAAACTTACGATAGCGGGATCACCGCAGTGGCCTCGATCTCGACCTTGGCTTGGTCTTCGATCAATGCGACCACCTGGACCGCGCTCATCGCGATGTCGTAATTGCCGATCACTTCGCGAAACGCGCGGCCGATCTCCTTGGCTGATGCGAGGTAGTCGCGTTTATCCGTCACATACCACGTCATGCGCACCAGATGCGCAGGGCGCCCACCGGCTTGTTCGAGCACGGCGACCACGTTTTGCAACGCCTGCCGGGTCTGTGCGGCCAGGTCTGTGCTCTGGAATTGCGCTTGCGCGTCCCAGCCGATCTGGCCGGCAATAAAGACTTGCGTACCCACTGCTGCGACGCCGTTGGCGTAGCCACGCGGCTTGATCCAGCTCGGCGGCAAAAGCGTTTTCTTCATGGTGTCGTGTCCTTGATGGTTGCGCAGTGTTGGGATTGTTCTGAGTGAAAGGGCGTGAGCGCCGTGCGGATATCCGCTGGAATGTCGATCGCCGCACCGCTTTCGAGCGAGGTGGTGACGAGTACCTGGGTTGCGATGAATCGCGTTTGTTCTTGTGCACGCCCGGTAATCTCGATGCGCAGCGACGAGCGTCCGACGTGCAGCAAGGCCAGTGAGAGCGTGACGACTTCGCCCATGCGGCTGGGCTTCGAGAACGTGCAGTCCAGTTTCACGATGGGCAGCCCGACCCGGCGCACGCTTATCATGTGTGCGTAATCGATGTGCAGTGCTTCGTTGAACCAGTCTTCGACGAGGCCATTGGTTAGCACCAGGTATTGCGGAAAGAACACGATGCCGGCCGGGTCGCAATGGGCGAAGCGGATTTTGACGGGGCGCGAAAACGTCGCGGGTTGGAGGGCGGTCATGGTGCGCTGCCGTCCGAGTGTTGCGCGAGCTTGGTGCTTTCCGCGTGCTTCGCGTGTTCCTTCAGCAGGTCGCGGCCGACGATAAGTTGTTGGACTTCGGTCGCGCCTTCGTAGATGCGCAGCGCGCGGATCTCGCGATACAACTGCTCGACCACCACGCCGCTTTGCACACCGGCGCCGCCCCACAACTGCACGGCGGCATCGATGACTTGCTGTGCGCCTTCGCTGGCCTGCCACTTCGCCAGCGCTGCTTCACGCGTGACGTTTTTCCCATGATCGCGCAACCACGCGGCGCGATAGACCAGCAGGGCGGAACTGTCTATCGTCAACGCCATTTGCGCGAGCTTGGCCTGCGTGAGCTGGAAATCGCCGAGCGTCTGGCCGAACATCGGGCGCGATGCGGCGCGCGCGAGACCTTCCTGCATGGCGCGGCGTGCGAAACCGAGCGACGCGGCCGCCACCGAAGTGCGAAAGATGTCGAGCGTGCGCATGGCGATCTTGAAGCCTTCTGCACGCGCGCCGAGCAGTTGACCACGCGGTACCCGCGCGCCATCGAAATGCAGCCGGGCAAGCGGATGCGGGGCGATCACGTCGATGCGTTCGGCGATCTCGAGGCCGGGCGTGTCGGCGTCGACGATGAACGCGCTGATGCCGCGCGCGCCCGGCGCTTCGCCAGTGCGTGCAAACACTACGTAGAAATCGGCGATGCCGCCGTTCGAGATCCAGGTCTTGTCGCCGTCGAGGATGTAGTGTTCGCCGGCCTCATCGAGGCGTGCGCTCAGCGCCATGGCGGCGACGTCCGATCCGGCCTGCGGCTCCGATAGCGCAAACGCGGCGATCGCGGTGCCGCTGGCGACGCGCGGTAAATAGCGCTGCTTTTGTTCATGCGTGCCGGCCAGCGATATGGCGCCGGAGCCCAGGCCCTGCATGGCGAGCGCAAAGTCGGCCAGCCCCGAGTGTTTCGCGAGGGTTTCGCGCAGCAAGCACACGGCCCGCGTGTCTATCGTATCGCCGTGGCCGCCATAGGCCGTGCCGCCGACACCGTATTTCAACCAGCCCGCAGCGCCGAGCTCGCGCACCAAGTGGCGGCAGGTGGCGTCGACATCGTCGTGGCCGGTCTTGCTCAGATGCGCGGCCGCCCATGCATCGATCCGGGTAGCGAGTTCGCGGTGACGGTCTTCAAAGAACGGCCAATCGAGCGGACTGTTCTCGACGGCGGCCGGGCTCGCGTTGGAGCCAGTCGCAGGCTTGGCCTGCGGGCCCGGGTTTGCAGGCTCGGCCTGCGACGCCAAATTGGCTTTGTCGGTCACGTCAGTTCCCCTCGAATACCGGCGACGACTTCGCGGCAAACGCGCGATAGGCGCGCTCGAAGTCCTGCGTTGCCATGCAGACCGCTTGCGCCTGCGCTTCGGCCTCGATCGCGTCGTCCACGCTCAGGCTCCACTCCTGATGCAACATTTTCTTGGTGATGCCGTGCGCGAAGGTCGGACCCGCAGCGATTTCCGTCGCGAGCTTGCGCGCGTCGGCGAGCACGGTCTCGGGTTCGCACAGGCGGTTGTAGAAGCCCCAGGTGTACGCCTCTTCACCACTCGCCGAGCGGCCGGTGAACAGCAGTTCGGACGCGCGGCCCTGGCCGATGATGCGCGGCAGGATCGCGCAGGCGCCCATGTCGCAGCCGGCCAGACCGACGCGTGAAAACAGGAAGGCCAATTTGCTGCGCGCGGTGCCCAGGCGCAGGTCCGAGGCCATCGCGAGGATCGCGCCGGCTCCGGCGCACACGCCATCGACAGCGGCCACGATGGGCTGTGGACAATGACGCATCGCTTTGACAAGATCGCCCGTCATGCGTGTGAAGAGCAGCAATTCAGGCATAGGCAAACCGATCAGCGGCGCGATGATTTCATGGACGTCGCCGCCCGAGCAGAAGTTGTTGCCGGCGCCATGGATCACGACGGTCTTGACGTCGGTGGCATAGGCGAGCTGGCGAAACAGGTCGCGCAGCTCCGCGTACGATTCGAACGTGAGCGGGTTTTTGCGCTCGGGGCGATTCAATTCGATCGTGCCGACTTTGCCCTGGACCGACCATAGGAAATGACGAGCCTGGTAATCGGCTAACGTCGTACGGTTACCGGCCAGCAAGGCGTCGGCTGATGATGCTGTCATGGTGTTGTGTCTCCGTTCGTGAGTGCGGATCGTGGGTGCCGCTCGTGGATGCAGGTCGATGCGTGGGCCACTATCGTTTCAGGTTATCGATCAGGTGTTTCTTGAGCTTGCCCAGCCGTTGATGGACGCGCACCTTCTCGTCGAGCCCGAGGCCGCCGAACATCTCGACGACCCATTGTTCGTGGGCGATCGCCATCTTGTCGAACAGCGTGCGGCCCGCTGGCGTCAAGCGCACGCTGATGGAGCGCCGGTCGTTCGGATCGACGTCGCGCACCACCAGCGCTTCTTTTTCGAGCTGGTCGGTAATGCCGGTCACGTTGCCGCCGGTTACCATCAGACGGCGCGAGATCTCGCTCATTTTGAGGCCGTCGGGATGGCGTTCGAGTTGCGCCATCAGGTCGAAACGGGGCAGCGTGCTGTTGAATTCGGTGCGCAGCCGCGTGCGCAATTCCGTCTGCACCAGGTTGGTGGTGGTGAGCATGCGCAGCCACAAGCGCAGGCCCATGTGGCTGTCGGCGCCGGTGCTCATTTCGAGGTCGACGACGTTTTCCTCCGGCGCGGTCTTTTTGTCGCGAGTGATGGCGGCGCGCGTCACATTACTTCTCCACCAGAAATGGACACCGATTGCCCGGTCACCGCGCCCGATTCCGCGGCGCACAGCCACAGCACGGTATGTGCCACCTCGGACGGCTGGACGAACCGGCGCTGCGGATTGGTGCGCAGCAGATCCTCGCGAGCCTGCTGCTCGCTGCGTGACGTCTTGTTCATGATTCGCTCCAGCGATTCGTGCAGCAACTCGGTTTCCGTATAGCCCGGGCAGACGGCGTTGACGGTGATGCCCTTGGTTGCCACTTCGAGCGCCAACGAGCGGGTCAAGCCGATCACGCCGTGTTTGGCCGCGCAGTAGGCGGCAACGTAGGCGTAGCCGATTTGTCCTGCCGTGCTTGCGATATTGACGATGCGCCCATAGCGGCGTTCGAGCATGGCGGGCAGCACCGCCCGTGTGCAGAGGAACACGCCGGTCAGATTCACGTCGAGCATGCTTTGCCACAAGGCGATATCGGTCTTCGCAAACGGCGCGGCGCGGGCCTGACCGGCGTTGTTCACGAGCACATCGACGGGGCCGAAGCGCTGCGCGACCAGCGCGAACGCGGCGTCGACCGATTCGGGTTGGGTCACGTCGACTGCGACGACTTCGATCTCGGCGTGAGCGTGCGGCGTATCAAGCAAGGTCGCGCGCAAGGTGTCGCGCTGTGCGGCGAGCCGCTGGACATTGCGGCCCATCAACGTTACGCGCAGGCCTGCGCGGGCCAACGTAAGCGCGGTGGCGGCGCCTATGCCGCTGCCGCCTCCGGTGACGACCGCATGTCGCGGCTGTGCCGGGTCAAAGGGCGCGGAAGTTTGCGTTGAAGTTGGCCTGGGCGTTTGTGCCGACGTGCTCATATCACCCCCTCGGCACGCAGCGCGATTTGTTCGGCCTGCGCGCGCTCGCGCTCGAGATTGCGTTCAAGCTGCGATTTGCCGGCGTAATACTGGTTCGGCCACGCGAGGTCAAAATAGCCGATCTTGGCCGCCTCGGTCAGGGTCCATGAAGGGTTGGCCAGATGGGGACGCGCGACTGCGCACAGATCGGCGCGACCCGCCGCGATGATGCTGTTGACATGATCGGCTTCGGAAATCGCGCCGACCGCGATAGTTGCGATGCCGGCCTCGTTGCGGATGCGATCGGCAAACGGAGTCTGGAACATGCGGCCGTACACCGGCTTTTCATCCTTGCTGACCTGGCCTGACGAGACATCGATCATGTCGGCGCCGGCCGCCTTGAATGCGCGCGCAATTTCGACCGCGTCGTCGGGTGTCATGCCGCCGTCCACCCAATCGTGCGCCGAGATGCGCACCGAAATCGGCTTGTCCTGCGGCCACACCTGCCGAATCGCGGCGAATATCTGCAATGGGTAACGCAGGCGGTTTTCCAGCGATCCGCCATAAGCGTCAGTCCGATGATTGGTCAACGGTGACAGAAAGCTCGACAACAGATAGCCGTGCGCGCAGTGCAATTCGAGCCAATCGAAACCGGCTGCTGCGGCCATTTCCGTCGAGCGCACGAACTCCTGCTCGATCGTGCGCAGGTCGTCTGCGCTGGCTTCGCGCGACCATTGGCTCACGCCGCGCAGATACTGCTGCGGGGAAGCCGAGACCAACGGCCAGTTGCCTTCGGGCAACGGCAGGTCAATGCCTTCCCAGCTCACCCGCGTGGAGGCCTTGGCGCCGGCATGCCCGATCTGCATGCCGATCTTCGCGTCGGACTGACCGTGAACGAAATCGGCGATGCGCCGCCACGCTTGCAGATGCTCGGGCGCGTACATGCCGGGGCAGCCCGGGGTGATGCGGCCATGCGCCGATACGCAGGTCATCTCCGTCATGACGAGCGCTGCGCCCCCCATGGCGCGCGCGCCCAGATGCATCAGGTGATAATCGCCGGCCACGCCATCCACGGCCGAGTATTGGGCCATCGGCGACACGACGACCCGGTTCTTCAGCGTCACGCCGCGCACCTTGAACGGCGTGAACATCGGCGGCACCGGGCGTTTGCGGCCCTGAACATTGGGTGGTACTTCGAGGCCGGACTGATGCGCGATCCAGTCTTCGAACGACGCCACATATTGTGCATCGCGCTCGCGCAGGTTCTCGTGCGAGATGCGCTGCGAGCGCGTCAGCAGGGAATAGGCGAATTGCTCGGGCTGGAACGAGGTATAGCGATCGACGTTCTCGAACCATTCCGTCGAATTGCGCGCCGCGTTCTGGATGCGTAACACGTCGATGCTGCGCACGTCCGTGTAATGCGCGAGCGCCGCATCGAGGTCGCCCGGGTGAGCGGCGATGCTGTTGGCGAGTTCGATCGAATCTTCGAGCGCCAGTTTGGTGCCGGAGCCGATCGAGAAGTGCGCGGTGTGCGCGGCGTCGCCCATCAGCACGATGGGGGTGGTGCCGCTGTCGGGGCGCGGCCTGCGATGCACCCACTGCTGGTTGACCACGCGCGGAAACTGGATCCATTGCGACGAACCGCGCAAGTGCTCGGCATTGGAGAGCAGCGCGTTACCGTCGAGATATTTGGCGAACAGCCGTTCGCAGAACGCGATGCCGTCCTCCTTGCTCATCTGGTCGAGGCCTGCCGCGCGCCATACGTGCTCGGGCGTCTCGACGATGAAGGTCGAGGTCTCGTCGTCGAATCGGTACGCGTGCGCCTGGAACCAGCCCCACTGGGTTTGTTCGAAGGCGAATGTGAACGCGTCGAAGAGCTTGCGGGTGCCCAACCACACGAAGCGGCAATCGCGCATGTCGATGTTGGGCTGATATGTCGCGGCATATTTTTTACGTATCGGGCTATTCGCGCCGTCGCAGGCGATGATCAAGTCCGCGTCGTAATCCTCGTCATTGGTGACGTTGGTTTCGAATACGAGTTGCACGCCCAGCGCTTCGCAGCGTGCCTGCAGGATGTTGAGCAAACGCTTGCGGCCGATGCCGCAGAAGCCATGGCCGGACGAGCGCAACTGGCGGCCACGGAAATTGATCTCGATGTCGTCCCAGTGATTGAATGCGTCGAGAATCGCGTCGGCGCTGGGCGCATCCGCGGCGCGCAGATTGCCCAGGGTCTGGTCCGAGAACACGACGCCCCAGCCGAACGTGTCGTAAGGGCGGTTGCGCTCGACCACGACGACCTCGTGGGCGGGATTCTGCCGCTTCATCAACAAGCCGAAGTAAAGTCCGGCGGGACCGCCGCCGATGCAGACGATGCGCATACTCGCTCCTTGCGTAGTTATCGGTATTTAATTTAGTCCTTGATAGTTTAGGTGTCAAGTAATTAAAAAGAGTGGCAGATGCGCGCGCAGGCAAAGCCTACGAGCGAATGCTGATCAGCGTGCTTTTGCGGAACTCGCTGGGGGACGTTCCATAACTGGCGCGAAAACTTCTGCTGAAGTGTGCCGAGTCGTTGAAGCCATTCTGGTAGGCAATCTCAGCGATGGTCAGCGTCGCCCAGAGCGGATTTTCCAGATCGTCGCGAGCGCGCGCGAGCCGGTGCTGCAAGATGAAATGGCCATATTGCAGCGCGCGGGCTTCGAACATTTTGTGGATGTAGCGTTTCGAAACACCCAGCGCGCAGGCACAGGCGTCGACGTCGAGTTCGGGATCGTGAATATTTGCCGCGATGTAGGCGCTCAACTGGGACCAGCGCAGCGGGTTGCAGGAGGTGGCCGATGCGCTCGATGCGCTCGATGCATTCGATGCATTAGGTGCACCGGTTTGCGCGCTGCCCGCGGCTTCCAGGTAGGCGGTCGAAAGCAATGCGACCAGCGATTGTTCCGCCATGGCCACGGTGTCCATGGTCATGCGCGCAAAGCCCGGCAGCGCGGCTTCGATAAACCGATGCACCGTTTTCACGATGCCCGAATCGGCTTGCGCGCGGCGCGGTTCGAACCGCGCATAGTGGGCCACCGCATGGCCGAACAAACGTGCAATCGGTAAGCGCACCATCAACAGCGTAGCCGGTTCCTCGATGATCGCGCTCGATGGTACGCGGGCGCGTCGAAACGTAATATCGCCTTTGCCGAACGCCATGCGCCGGCCATCTTGCGTGACGCTGCCGCAGCCGTCCAGGGCGATCAGCACGACGACGTCATCGCCGACCAATTCGCGCAGGTGGGCGCTGTCATGCCGCACCTCCTGATGCGAAAGCCTTACCGTGGCCAGTACGCCGCCGCCCGTGAGGCGGCACGCCTGGAGCTGGCCCGCTGTACCGCCCGTGGCGAGCGACACGTCGCCGGGCATCACGATGCCGTCCAGCGAACTTTGCCATTCGCCCGGGCCGTGCGCGGTAATTTCCTTCAGCGTAGGGGCGTAGGGCAGGTCAAGGCTCGCGATGTGACGCATGGGGAAGCTCCCGCGTTAAGCGACCACGCACGAATGTGGGGGGCCTGTCTGTCGATACGAATCGTGATTATGCGAAGTATTATTCTCCCGGGTTGGCCGATTGCCTAGAGGAATCTGCGCCGCGTCGTTTCGCGGTGAACGCTTGTATTGCGTTACCTGCTAGAGCCAAGTGCACCCGCTGGCGCTACACGAGGACGTCCGGCTCGTGTTTGATCACGCGCCGGCCGAACAGCGCGAAACTCGCCTTCACGACGCTGGGCAGCAGCAGGAAATCATGCGACTCGCGCGCCAGCGCCGGGTCGATGGGCGTGAGCGGCGCCAGCGAACTGGCCAGGATCTGACTGCGTGCGGCGCGCTCGATCAGCACGGCAAGATAAGCGGACTCTTCAAGCGATGGGGTCGCGGCCAGAAATCCGTGGTTCGCCAGCAAAATCGTGCGCTTGGCTCCCAATGCCGCGGAGATGACCTCGCCCTCGTTGTCGGCGATCGGCAGACCCGGCCATTCGCGCAAGAATGCGCAGTCGTCGAAAAATGGCGTTGCGTCCATATGCGCCACCTGCAGCGGCGTGCCCGTCATCGACAGCGCATTCACATACGGCGGATGCGTATGCACGATGCAGTTCACGTCCGGCCGGCGTCGATAAATCCACAAGTGGAAGCGGATCGCCGGATTTGCCATGCCTGGCCCTTCGAGTACGCGCATCGAGTCGTCGATGCGTATCACGTTGCTGCGGCTGATCTCGTCGAAGCCGTAAGCCATTGGCGTGCTCAGGAATGTACCGTCCGGCTGGCGCACGGTGATTTGTCCGGCGAGTGTCTCCGAGTGACCTTCGCGGGCCAGCATGCGGCAGGCGAGGGCCAGTTTCTGGCGCTCATCCCAGTTGCCCAATTCGAGCTTCTGATCCATTTGTGCGGCGATGCTGCGGGTCAGCGCGTCTTTGTCAACGGCCAGGGTTTCATTCATGATGGGTCTCCAAAAATGGGGTTTGCAAGGGCTGCATCGCAAGAGACGGCGCGAGCGCCACGAAGCACGCCCCGATCAATGCGCTGACAGCCACATAGATCGCGACCGCCGTCGGATCGCCGCCGTGCGAGGCCAGCAGCGCCGAGCAGATCACCGGGCTCATGCCGCCGCCGACGATCGCGCCGATGGCACCGATGGCAACGCCGGAAAAGCGCACGCGCGTATCGAACATGTCGGCGAAAAATCCGCCTTGTGGACCGTACATCAGCGGATGCACCACGCCCAGCGCAATGACCACGGCGAGCGTGATCATCGCGGGACTGCGCGTATTGAGTAAGCCGAAGTAAGGCCAGACGTACAGCGCACAGGCGATCAAGCCCAGCAAATACAACGGTTTTCGGCCGATTCGATCCGACAGCGCGGCGAACATCGGCACCGTGAACACGGCCACCGTAGCGCCGGCCATGACCGCGCCCAGGATCACGGGCTTCGGTATCTTCAGTTGCACGGTGACATAGGCGACCGTGAACAACAACACGAAAATCGACCAGGTGATTTCGCCCAGGCGTGCCATAAAGACAATGGCAATTTGGCGCCGCTGAGTGCGCAACAGGTCGCGCAGCGGAAAGCGCGCGATCGCATGAGCTGTTTTTCAATTGTTCGAATTCGCGTGTTTCCGGCAGGCGCGCTCGCGCCAGCAGACCGATCACGACCAGCACCGCACTAAACAAAAATGGCACGCGCCATCCCCAGGACAAGAAGTCGGGTTCCGGCAGCAACGAAGTCAGGAGCAGGGCGCCTGTCGAGAGGATGGCGCCGCCATAGCTGCCTGAGTTGCTCCAACTACCGTAGAGCCCCCGGCTGCGCGCGGGGGCGCTTTCGAAGCCGAGCACGATCGCACCGCTTTGTTCGCCGCCGATCGCGAAGCCCTGAAACACGCGCAAGGTCGTGAGCAGCACCGGTGCCCAAATGCCGATCATGGCGTAGGTTGGCAGCAGACCCACCAGCGTGGAGGCCACGCCCATGACCATGAGCGTGACCAGTAATAAGGTCTTGCGGCCGATGCGGTCGCCGAAGTGGCCGCAAATCAGCGCACCTGCGCCGCGCGCAAAATACCCCGCCGCATAGGTTCCCAGCGACGCGATGGTGCCTGCAAGCGGATCGAGATTTGGAAAGAAGATTTTGCTGAATACCAGCGCCGAAGCCGTGCCGTACAGCAGAAAATCGTATTGCTCGATCGCCGTGCCGAGAAACGCGGACATGAAGACATAGGGCCAGCGGGAACGCGCATCTTTTGACATGGGCACACCTCGATGCATCAGGTTAGGGTGCCTAAGCTTAGCTTTTACAAAATACTTGGGTTTGGACCTGCGTGAACCGGCGACTTGTCGTAAAGCGAACTACCCAAAAGCGAACCGCCGAGCCACTAGCCGACGCTGGTTTGCGCCGCCCGCAGCGGCAGCCACAGGATCAACCGCGAGCCGCCGGCGTTCGAGTCCCAATCGATGGTTGCGCCTATGGCTTCTGCACGGCGCCGCTGATTCTTCAGGCCACGGCCTTCGCCGCCCAAGGCGCGTTCGACCGAAAAACCGCGGCCGTTATCGCTCACCACCACCACCACGCCGTTCTTGTCCGTCCCGGTCACCACGTGGATCTCGTTGGCGCGGGTGTGCTTGATGATATTGGTAAAGGCTTCCTGCAGGATGCGCAGGATATGCAACGCGGCCGCGGGGTCGAGCCAATCGAGTGCCGGCACGTCCTCCACTTCCCAACACAGTGTGATGCCCGATCTCTCGAAACGGCTCGCCAGGCGGTAGCGCAGCTTCGCCAGCAGCAACAGCAAATTTGCCTCCACCGGTTCCATGGAATCAATCGTCAGTTTCAGGTCGTCTATGCATCCCTTGAGGATTTCGGCGATCTCCGCTTCGTCGAACTGGCCGCGCTCGACCGCCCATAGCGCGCTCATCAGCGACGAGCCCAGGCCGTCGTGCATGTCGCGCATCAAGCGCTGGCGCTCCAGGTTGATCGCTTGCCGCTGTTCCATTTCACCGAGGCGCCGGTAACTGTCGGCCAGCCAGGTTTCGCGCGCGACCACGCGATACTCAAGGCCGCTGAGCGCCTCGACCTGACCTATGGCGCTGGTGTAGCGCCGCAGCATAACGAATACCAGAACGAAGAACAGGCCTACGCCCGCGTAAGGCGTCAAATAATAGCGCTCGAAGTCGATGCGGTGAGCGGCGATCAGCCAGTCGTACACGCCGAACAGCAGCGAAATCGTGGCCCACAATGCGAGCAGCAAGCCATTGCTCGAGCGGGTAGCGCGGGCATCCCACAGGCCTACCGCAGCCAGCACGATCACTGCCGCCATCATGGCCAGATAGGCCAGCGGGCGTACCCACAACTCGCCGTGCAAGCCGGCGAAAAAGGGCAGCGTCAGCGAGGTCGACGCCACCGCCAGTGCGACGAACCCGCGCGTCACCCAGGGGTGCTTGCGTTTGTGCAATTGAACGAACACTAGATGAAACGCGAGGATTTGCCATGCCAGCGCGTTCAGCGATATCCACCCCAACCACTGGTCCGATACGCTCAAGCGTTCCAGCCCCGGATAAAAATGCCAGCGACGCACCGCATTGAGCACGGCGATCGCAAAAAACAGGAAGTACAAAGGCTCGCGTCGGCGCAATATCCACACCGCAAACGAAAAGAAACCGACCGCCAGAAACGCCGCGCTGCTCAGGTAGGGGAGCTCGTGCTCGATTGACTCGCGAGCCGAGTATTGCGAGGCCAATACGGTGCTATCGCCCACGTAGAGCGAAGAAAGCGCGCCGCGGCTTGCGGATTCGCCGTCCATCCGAATCAGGATGACGCTGGGCGGCCGCGCGTCCGTCGTTTGAGTCAGCGGTATCAGTAGCGATTGACGCGGGAACATGTCCAAGCCGGGGCTGAATGCGCGGTGATACACGAGCCGCGAATCCGCATACACCGCAAGTTCGCCTGCGCCTTGCCAGCGCACGATGTACAGGCTCTTGGTATCGGCATCGGGATCGGGATGGGCCTGTAGGGCGTCCGTGCGCACGCGGTACCACGTCGTTATTTTGGGCGCGCCCGCGTCCGTGCCGGGCGGCGCTGCGCGGCGCGGCACCAGTCGCCGCGGGCTCGAGTGCGGCAGGCTCACCCGTGTCCACGGCCCGGATAGCGACGCTTCGTCGACGGATGAACTGGCCGGCCCCATTGTGTTCGTCATCATTTCAGCCGAAGTCACATGGATGACCTGATTGCCATGCGCCAACTGATTTTGCTGAGCCAGCGCCGGACCTATCGATGCGCCCAAGCCTCCTGCTAGAACACAGCCAATCAACAGCCTGATGCTAATCCACCAAAAGTCCCCGATTTCGCGCTTCATAGATGGCTTCAGCTTTGGAGGTTACTTTGAGCTTGGTATAGATGCGTCGCACGAAGGTCAGTACGGTGTGTCGAGAGACTTGCATCATCTCGGAAATTTCATTGGCCGTAAAACCCTTGGTGACCAGCTCCAGCACTTCGGTTTCGCGTGCCGACAGCAGCGTGGTCTCGGCAGGCCCGTTGAATCGGGATCTGGGGGGAGGGGGATCCTGGGCACCTGATGCAATCGAAGCGGAATTCGACGTGGAATCCGAAGTATTTTGCGGCGCGGGCTGCGTGGCGTAGGTGGACGGCGTCGAGGAATACGCCTGACGAAAATGCTTGAGGATCTGCCGCGCGATCGATGGGCTGATGGGGCTGCCGCCCTCGCTCACGCTGCGGATATCGTCCAGCATGTTCGTAGGTGTACTGTCTTTTAGTAAATACCCTGATGCGCCGGCCTCGATGGCTTGGAGCACATGGGTTTCATCGGCAAATATCGTGGTGACCAGCACGCCGCAATCGGGCCATTTGACGGAGGCGGCGCGGATGATGTCTATTCCCGAGCCATCGGGTAGGCCCAGATCGACCAGCAAAACATCGGCCGCCGGGCGCTCCAGCATCAGCAGCCCCTGAGCTTGCGTGCTGGCCACTTCCACCAGCTTCATCGTAGCGCTGGCCTGGATCGCCCCGACAACGGCGCTTTTGAAACGAAGATCGTCCTCCACGAGAGCAACTTTAATCTGCGGATTGTCTGCATCTCTTAGCATAGGCATAGGATTGTGCGTGCAGCGAGCGCCTTGTCGCGCCTGGGTTTTGTTGGGAGCCGCGGCATTATGCACTCGCTGGCCGAGACATTTTGTACCTATTTCTAGCGACAGACGAATCTAAATTTTACCGTCAGCATGTTGAGCGTGATTAATGTCGGCAGCGTGAAGGTGCTTCATTAGCGCTTCGCTGCGCGTTTCTTCGGCAAATAACGCACGGCACAGTGCGTACTGCACCGCAGCAGATCAAGCACTCGCGGTATAGGCTCACTTGTCGGCCGCCACGGCCCTCGCCCAAAAGGCATCTCGATTTTCGATCGAGCCACCGGCTAAGCCGGGTGCATGACGCTGACACGACAGTGTTGGATTTAAATCACTAACAGAACATCAACACAAAATAAATACCAATTTGCAAAGAAAAATGTAAAGGTCTGGGTAAGTTACAGAATATTTCAGAACAAAAGGGGAGCTCGTTCTATAAGTATCAGGGGCGGACGGGCGTAGGTATTTCTTGTATATAGGTACCCACAATAATAAATGCGGGAAAAGACAAGAAAGTTGATTGGACCAAACACGGGAACTACAGGCCGCTTTTTTGAGCGGAACCGGGGCGGGATGTTGCGCCGGTGCCTGGGAGCTTGCGTCTTTGCGTTGCTAATCGGGCTGCTCACCCTGTCGGGGTCGCATAGCCGGAATGCCATCGCGGCTGTTCCTGTTCCTATGCCAGCGACGGCCGCGCCGAATATCGCATTTTTCTACGGGCATGACTTGCCGATCGGACAATTGCAAGCGTTCGACGTGGTGGTCATCGATCCTACCCAGGCAGAAATGCCGGCCGCCAATCTGGCGCCGCATACGTCCTGGTTTGCTCATTTGCAGGTGAATGGCCTTGCGAGCTCGGCTGCGGCCGATCCCGCCGGGTTCGTTAGCCAGGCGGTCGACCCGTTGTGGAACAAAGGGTATCGCGGCTTCCTGCTTGACGATGGCGCCGATCTGAGTGCCGATGCGGGCAACAGCGCCCAATCCGACGCGTGGCTGGCTGCCGCAGTGCGTGCGATTCATGCCAAATATCCGCAAGCGCAAGTGATGCTGCGTAATCATTTGGCTTTGGCCGCGCAGATGCCGGGCGATCTGTACGCGCTCGCAGTCGATGCGCTCTATCAAAAATACGACACCCACACGACCGCGTTGGACGCCGTGACCGAGGGCGCGCGCGCCGACGTGCTGCAGCGTATCCGGGCGCTGGCGCCGTTGCCGGTGGTGGCTATCGACTATTGCGCGCGCACCGATCTGGCCTGCCGTCGCGACACGGCTCACCGCTTGGTGCTGGCCGGCGTCACGCCGTTCGTCACGGACCCGACCTTGACGACTGTCGGTGTCGGCCGTATCGAATCGATGCCGCGCAAGGTGCTGATGGTGCAGACCCCGACCGAGGGCGAGCCGATCGATCTGACGACCGGTGCGCGCGATATCGCGACGCCGCTTAACTATATGGGTTACGACGTCGACTATGTCGATGTGAACAAGTCGTTGCCCGAGGGCATCTACAACGATCAATACGCCGGCATCGTGGTCTCGATCGACAGTACGGTGAACAACGGCGGTGTCTGGCGCCGCTGGTTGCTCGCGCGCATACACGAAGGCATGCGCGTGGCGGTGATCGATCAATTCGGTTTCGACATCGATCAGGCGACGGCAAAAGCGCTGGATCTGGACATCGTGCCTGGCGACGCACCGCTGAACGCCGTGCCGCAGATTGTCAGCAAATCGCCGATGATGGGTTTCGAAATCATGCCGCCGGCCGATATTCGCGATGCGCTGGGCATCCGCGTGGGCGCTTCGAGCAAATCGCTGCTGCGCATGAAGGTGGGCGACTACACCTACGATATGGCCGGCATGACGCCTTGGGGTGGTTTCACCTTGAGCCCTTATGGCGTGGCGAGTCTGGTCGCGATCGGGCAGGAGCGCTGGGCGATCCAGCCTATCGATTTCCTCAAGCAGGCGCTCGCGCTGCCTGATATGCCGGTGCCCGATGTGACCAGCGAAAACGGGCGTCGCCTGATGTTCGTGCACGTCGATGGCGACGGGTTTGCTTCGCGTACCGAGTTTCCTGGCCCGGAATACGACGGTGAGGCCTTGTACGACCAGATCTTCAGCAAATTCCCGATTCCCCAGACCTTGTCGGTCATTGAAGGCGAAGTGGGGCCGCAGGGCATGTACCCGAAGCTTTCGCCGCGGCTGGAAGAAATCGCGCGCAAGATGTTTGCTTTGCCCAACGTCGAGATCGGTACGCACACCTATTCGCATCCGTTCAACATGGAGCAGATCAATGGGGTTACCGGCAAGCGCATCGAAGGCAAGGTCAATCCGGACTGGGGCGGTGACGACGCGTTTTCGCTCGATATCCCCAACTATAAATTCGATCTGAACCGGGAAATCCAGGGTTCCATCGATTACATCAACAAGCGTTTGGCGCCTCCGGGCAAGCATGTGGTCGTGCTGCAGTGGCCGGGCGACGCGCAAGCGCCTGCTATCGCGCTGCGCATGGCGAATGCCGCCGGTGTGCTCAGTATCAATGGCGGCGACACCACCATTACCAAGACCAACAATAGCTGGACCAATATCGCGCCGTACGGCGTGGCCAAGGGCAAGAACGCGAACGAGTATCAGGTGTATGCGGCTGTGATGGACGAGAACGTCTACACGAACGACTGGACCGGGCCGTTCTACGGTTTCTCGCGCGTGCTCGAAACCTTCGCCATGACCGATCAGCCGATCCGGTTCAAGGCACTCAATATTTACTATCACTTTTATTCCGGCAGCAAACTCGCGTCGCTGCAAGCACTGCGCGGCGTGTACGAAAGCGTGCTCAAACAGAACGTGTTTCCGATCTATACGACCGAGTACATCCGGCGCGTGCTCGATTGGCGCCGCGTGTCGGTGGCGCGCGAAGTCATGCCTGGCGGCACGCGTTGGCTGGTGCGCTCAGGCGCGAACCTGCGGGAATTGCGCTGGCCGGCCAATCAGGGCGTGCCCGATCTGAGCACGTCCAGCGGTGTCACCGGTTATCTGCCCGGTCCCGGTGGACTGTACATACATATGGCCGACGATCAGGCGAGCTTCTCGATCACGTCGCAGCCTAGCGCGAAAGTACCGTACATCGCCGAAGCCGCCGGATTCGTGCGTCACTTCCAACGCGACGGCCGCAGCATGCAATTCGACTTCGGCGGTTATTACAAGCCGTTCGTACGGTTCGCCGACGCCGGAAGTTGTCGCGTGCAGGTCGACGGGAAAGCCAGGACGGGAGCCGCCCAAGCAGGGACGTTGCGCATCGACGTAGCAGGCGAGGCCGCACAACAGGTTACTTATCATTCGATCAAGGTGGACTGTGAATAACGACCGAGTGCGTATCAGTCCCATATGGTTGACCGGCGCCATCGGCGTCGGCATTGCACTGGCGCTCGCGGCCGCTTATCCGCGCGACAGCGTGCAGGCACGTCACCTTGCGTCCTTGCCGCCGAGCGAACTCTCGGTGGCGTATCTGGAGGCCTGGCTGCGCGTAAGCCCCAATTCCCCGGAATACCTGGGCTTGCTCGGCACTCAGTATCTGGGCCTGGGTAAGTGGGACGCAGCGGAACGTGTGGCTCAGCGACTCGAGGTGATGGGCGACGACGAGACGCATCGCCGCGGCGTGCTGCTCGAGTTGGCGGCGTCTGAACAACAAGCTTACGAAGTCAAGATCGACGATCCACGGCGGCCCGAACTGATGGTCCGCTACATCGGCTTGCTGGCGAGGACCACGCATGACAAGTGGGACGTGCCCATCATGCGCGCGTTGGCACAAAAATCGGAAGCGGCGGGCGCCACCGCGGTGATGCTGTTCTATTACCGCCAGTTAGCTTCAGCCGATACCGAGAATGCTTCGGCATGGCAGGAAAAATTGGGTGCCGCGGCCTTCGCCCAGCAATCTTACGTCGATGCGGCCAATGCGTATTTCGCGGCGCAGGATGCGGCCCAGACGGTGGACGACAAGCGTCGCTATTTCATCACGGCCCTCAAGGTGCTCGAATCGGGTAATGAGGTGGGGCTCGCTTGCGACGAGGGGGTCAAGCATGCAGGCTCCCTGGCGCAGGATCAGCAGACCCTGCGCTACTTGCTCGATCTGGCGCGGCAGGCCGGCCGGACCGACCTGATGGTCAGTTACGCGCGTGCATTGGCAAAACTGTCGAGTATCGATAATGCGGCAGGCCCGCAGTTGGCGGCGTTCGAGCCGGGCGAGAACCATGGCTTGCAATTGCTGCAGCAAGGGCGGCAGTCGCCGGTCTATCTCGACGGGTTCGCAGGCTTGCAGCGTTTGCGGCAGTTGGGCGGCGCACGGTTTTATCGGGTTGCGGCCACGACAGCGACCACCGCAGTGGGGACGACGGCTGGCACCACGGTAGCGGCCACGACCGGGACCACAGCAGGGACCACGACGGTGCCCGCCGCGGGGACCACTGCGGCAACCAAAGTAGCCGCCACCACGGCAGGAACCACCGCAGCACCCGCAGGAACTGCAGCAGCAGTAAGCACTGCGGCACCGGCAGGAACCACCGCAGCAGCAGCCACCGCAGCGCCCGCAGCAACCACAGCGGGAAGCGCTACAGCAAGCACCAACAAAGCAGCGGTCACGGGCAACGATTACGACCTCGCCTACAAGGCGTTCGTCGAGAGCAATCGCCTTGACGACGCCGAACAACTCGCCCAGCAGGCATTGGCTCGCCACCTCGATCCCTTGGTGTGGACCCGGCGACTCGCACAGGTGGCCCAGTGGAATAATCATCCGGTGGTCGCGCTGAAGTACTGGAAGGAGTATGCACTAGCGTCGGGTAATGACGAAGCCTGGAACAATGTGCTCAAGCTGGCACCGCAGCTCAACGACGACCAGGCCTACCTGGCGGCCTTGATGCATGCCGCGCAGCAGTCGCCCGGTAACCTGGGCCTGCAGGATCAAGTGGTCGATACCTACGAGCGCCTGGGTCAGCCGCAGGAAAGCCTGAGCTACCTGAAAAGCCATGCGACGGGCACACTGCGCCGGCCGCTGCTGGAACGCTATGCGCAAGTGGCCGAGCGCCGCGGCGACGACGATGACGCGTTGCGCACTTACCGTACGCTGCAGGCCGAATTCGGTCCGAGCTCGCAGTACGCGATGCTGATCGCCACCATCGAGTTCCAGAAAGGGCATATGCAGCGGGCGCTCTTGGCGCTGCGCCAGGTGCGCGACAAGGTCGGCACGCGCAAGGAAGACGCCCCGTATTGGCAGACTTATGCCGAACTCTCGCGTCTGTCGGAGCAGCAGGACGACACCAACTATGCCTATAAGCACTTGCTGGCAACGGGGGAATCGAACGCGGTCGACCTGACCGAGATGACGAATTTCTATGAAGGCTATCCGATCGATGCTGGTCGGGTTGCCGAATTGCAATTTCGCAAGGATGGCTCCGAGACCGCTTTGCAATCGGCGATGTACTTCTACACGGTCGCTCGCGCATGGCCGCGCATCGAAAGCCTGCTTGCGGGATTGACGCCTGAGCAGCGCGCGATGTTCGAGCATTCGAGCACGCTGCTGGCAGACCGCGCCGAATACTATCGTCAGATCGAACGCTGGGATGCTTCGCTCGCCGATTTGCGCATCGCGGCGCAATTGCCGGGTGCGACGGACGAGACGCGTGTGACCTATTTGTGGGCGCTGGTCGATTTCGGCAACGACGACGAGTTGAACGCCGCGGTGCGCCGTTGGCAAGATACCGCGAAGAACAACGCGGCCTACTGGGGCGCGTTCGGCGCGGCCGAGCTGCGTCTGGACAATCCCGTCGTCGCGCTGAAGTATCTGCACGATCAGGCGGCGCTGTCCGACGACGATCCCTTGTGGATGTTATCGCTGGCCGATGCACTGGAACAGGCCGGTCATCCCGACGAAGCCTGGCGCGTTCGCCGCTCGGTATGGCGCGATCTGCAGACTGCCGCGGCCGGCAACAAGCCGGGTTCGACGCCGCGTTCGGCACGCCGTTCGACCTCTGCGCAACGACTGACGGTTGCGACCGGCACGACGCCCGACGCAGCGGCGGAAGCGCGCGCGGCTCGTGTGGCCCTAAGCCAAACGTTCGCCAATGGCGATCGCTCGCGCGATATGCTGATTGCGATGCTCGAGGCAGATCGTCGCGACGCCAATAGCCCAGCCGTCGCCCAGTCGTTATTGGGTGGCACGATCGCCGGTTTGCCCGACGATACCAACGTCATCCCGGTCACCGCTGCAGGCGCAGCAGCAGGTAATGCTGCAAGCGGTTCCGCCGGCAAACCGGGCCAGAAGACGGCGCCGTCCAAAGCCACTGCCGCAGCACCGTCACCGGCGCAAAAACGCCTGATCAGTGCAACCGCCAAGGATGTCACGTTGGCCTGGGCGGTGAGCGGGGAGCACAACGATCTGGCGCGTGCGTGGCTCGGTCAGCAATATGCCAATCGCCTGTTGCGCCCGGCCGATTCCGAAGTGACGCTGGCCTTGGCCGAGAACGATGCGCCCGCGCTCGCTCGCATATTGGATAGTCGTGCAGGCCGTGTACCGATCGACAGTCGTGTCGACGCGCTCGACCTGATCGGCCGCACGCCCGCTGCCGAGTCGACCGCGTTCAAGGCGGGCCAGAATGCGCCCGAGAGCGATGATGCCCATCTGGCGATGACAGAGACACTGATGCGCGATCGCGTGAGCGTGGGCGGCGATGTGATCGCCGTGCGCGAGAGCCCGATTGAGTACATCGAAAGCTCGGTGACCGGCGGCGTGGTGCTGACCAACGGCCTGGACTTGATCGTCGACGCGCTGCAGCGCAATCAGCGCTCGACCGATACGAGTACGCTGGCCTGGATACCCGCACACGATCGGATCTTCGACGTGACGCTGCGCAACGTGAATATCGATCGCGATTTGACCTTGACGGTGGGGCATCGTGACGAATTGAGTTCGTTCTACACGGCGAACGTGCATGGCGAGTTCAACCGCAACGGCGCGTTCACGACCAACTTCACCTTGGGCGTGAATCAATTTACCGACATCTCTCCGGAAATGCAGGTTGCCGCGACCAAGGACATGTTGTTGCTCGGTGCGCAGTGGAACACCGACACACGCATCTTCGCGCAGGCTAGCCTTGAGGGCGACCGCTACCACGCGCAAGACCGCAGCTATCTTGGGCAAGGCCTGATCATGACCGGTGAAGTCGGCTACCGGATACGCACCGATTACCCGGACTGGAACATCCGCCTGATAGCTGAGCGCGGCACGTTCTCGGCCGGCAATAATGCCGTGGCCTCGTTGAACAGGTTGTTACCGGCAGGCAACACCGCGCTGGCGTCGGATTTCCTACCAGAAAATGTCGACCAATACGGAATCATGACCGGGTTTGGCACCGACTATGAAACCAACTACACGCGCGCTTGGCGGCCCTACCTCGACGTTGGTCTGATACACGACAGCAATCAGGGCTGGGGTCCTCAGGTCAGCGTCGGCGTGGCGGGTTCGATCGTGGGCAACGACCATGTCCGAATTTACTATTCGCATGAAGCGGTGGCGGGGAGTGGCGCATCTGTGACGCAGATCGGCATTTCCTATCGTTTGTACTATTGATGGTTAATGTTTTTGATTTCAACACCAAGTAGTTTGACTGACAATTTAACGAGAACCGGGGAGCAAAATCATGAAGAGATTAGGCGGGCACAAGATTTTCGGCTGGGCCGGGGCAATACTGCTGGTATTGCTGACCGGTTGCTCGACGATCAACGCGGGCAATCCGCCGGCGTTGAGCAAAAACGACACCTGGGCATTGCTGCCGATTGCCAACTACACCGAAACGCCTGAAGCGGGCAAGCGCGCCGAGAGCATTGCGGCGAGCATCATGCAGCAGCAGGGCTTCGCTACGTTGGCGATCTATCCCGGCGAGAACGAAGCCGATGCGCTGCTGGGCGGCAACAGCAACGCCGTGAAGGCGCAAGCGCTGGACTGGGCACGCAAGACCGGCGCGCATTATGCGCTGGGCGGCTCGGTACAGGAATGGCGTTATAAAGTGGGCGTGGACGGCGAGCCGGCTGCCGGCGTAACCTTCTTCGTAATCGACGTCAATTCGGGCAAGGTCGTCTGGACCGCAACGGGTAGCCGCAGTGGCTGGAGCCGTTCAAGCTTGGCCGGTGTAGGCCAAAAGCTGATTCAGCAACTGCTGGCGTCATTGGCATAACTGCTGGCGTCATTGGCATCATAGTAAGGAGCTTTACCGTGCAAACCGCTACGCAGCAGCAGGTACCACAAGCGAGAACCTCCGATCCGCTCGGGAACGTGGGACATTTCGGCCGCGTGCTCGCGCCTGCTGTCATGCGGCCGTTGGCAATTCTTGAAGTCATTATCGGCGTCGCGCTGGTCGTCGGGCTGTGCTATCTGCTGCACCCGGCGGACCCGCTATTGCTGGGGATCGGCTTCCCCTGGATATGGCTGGCCGTATCGGTGCTCGCGCTGCGCTATGGCGCGCTGCTCGGGGTGCTAGGGGGCATGTGCATTTGGGGCGCCTGGTACTTCTTTTACGGACGTGTCGACGGTGCCGAGTTTCCGATCATGTTTTTCGTCGGCGGCATGGCCCAGACGGTGATCGCTGGGCACTTCAGCGATATCTGGACCAATCGTGCGAATCGCGTCAAAAGCATCAATAGTTACTTGAACGACCGATTGGTGTCGATCACGAATAACCATTATTTGCTGCGCATTTCGCACGAACGGCTTGAGCATGATGTGTTGACCCGGCCGGTTACGTTGCGCGACGCCATCATGCGTTTGCGCGATCTGTCGCCGAGCACGCCGGAAGGCGAGCTTAACGAAGGGGCGTTGCCCAGCGCACAGGACATGCTCGAACTGGTGGCGTTGACCTGCCAGATCGACGTCGCGTCGATCTTCCCAATGACACCGCAAGGTTTTGGCCGCAAGGCGGTCGCCTGGGTCGGCGATGCGTTCACGCTGGACCCCGATGACACCTTGCTGCTCGACAGCATCGAAAAAGGCTCGTTGTCGCATCTGCGCGAAATCGACGAAACCGGGCAGAGCGCCTATCTGGTGTGCGTGCCTATTGTTGCGGCGTCGGGCACCGTGTCCGGCGTGCTGGTCGTGCGCCGGATGTCGTTCTTGTCGCTGAATTTCGACAATCTGCAGTTAATGCTGGTGCTGCTCAACTATTACGCCGACAGCGTCGAACAACGCACGATGGTCGCCGCGGTGCAAAGAACCGTGCCGCAATGCCCGTACGAATTTGCGCTTGAGTTGGCGCGCCTCGAACACATGAAGCACAGCAGCGACATCGATTCGTCGCTGGTCGCACTGGTGTTCCCGCGCGATGCCGATGGCGACTCGCTGTTCGATCAGGTGATGCGCACGCGTCGCACCTTGGACATTCTCTGGACCTTACGCGGCGAAGATCAGCAAGTGGCCATCACCTTGATGCCGGTGACCGACGAGAACGGTATTACCGGTTACCTCACGCGTACCGAAAGCCGTTTGAAGAGTCAGTTCGATACCGATTTCATTAGCTCGCACATTGCCGTGCACAGTGCCACGGTCGAGGCGAAGGCCCCAGGCGACAGCCTGAGGAAACTGCTCCTGCGGTGCGGCTACCATGGTTAAGCGAATACTCATCCTGTTGGTCTTGGGGGTGTTGGCAGTCGCCACGCAGGCGGTGGCGGTTTTCAAACTGCTGAACCCGGAAGGGCCGCTCGATCCGCTGGCCCTGTTCTTCCTCTGGCAAGCATTGGCCGCTGTATTCTGCGGGGTGTTCGTGACCGTGATGTTGCCTCGGCACTATCTGCCGCCGCGGCGCGGGGCATTCTTCCACATTTTCGTGATCTGCCTGTTTCTGCCGGTAGCCGGATCGGTGCTGTTCATCTGCGTGACCATCGTCGCGGTTATTTTCCCGACCCCGCTGGGCAACGTCGATGTGAGTTCGGTCGAGAACCCTGAGTTCGTGACCTACTTGATCTCGCGTGTTACCCACGGTACGGGCGCGCGGTTGAGAGCCCGGTTGGAAAACCTGCGCTCGTCGCCGCAAGATCGCGTGGCCGCTCTCGTGGCCATGCAGTCCTTGCCGTCGCACGTCACGGGAACCATGCTGCGCGATTTGCTCTCCGATCCGATCGAGGAAATTCGCCTGCTGGCCTACGGGATTGTCGACGGTACGGAAAAAGCCATCATGCAGCGCATCTTCGTGGCGCGCGAGCAGTTGGCCAATGCGACCGAGTCGGAAACCGAGGCCAATGCCTGCGCGCGGCTTGCGGAACTGTACTGGGAACTGATTTATCAGAACCTGGTGCGCGGCGAGGTGTACCGCTATTCGCTGGGGCAAGTCGAACGCTATGCACGCCAGGCGCTGGCGCAAAACCAGGAAAACGCGAGCATGTATTACCTGCTCGGGCGATGCGCTTCATTGAACGACGCACCGCAGCACGCCGAGGAATTTTTCAAGCGTGCCCAGGAGTTGCATTTCCCCACCGACCGCCTGCTTCCGTGGTTGGCCGAAATGGCTTTTCTGAAACGGGATTACCGTCGCGTCGGGCCGTTGCTCGGCTCGCTTAGCAAAGGCTCCATGGTTCCGCTCCTGCAGCCCCTCATGCGTTATTGGTCTAAATGAATACTAGCCTCCATCGTCGCGCAGATTCCGCTGACATCGCCTTGGTCCTCGAAGGCACCTTTCCCTATGTGAGGGGTGGGGTGTCGTCCTGGATCAATCAAATGATCAGGGCCTTTCCGGAACACACGTTCGCGATCGTGTTCATCGGCAGCCGGCTCGAGGATTATGAGGGGCCAGCGTACGAACTGCCCGACAACGTCGTGCATTTCGAAGAGCACTTTCTTTACGATTTCGTCGCATCGGAAATGGTCGAGACCAGCGCCGGGGATCCCAAGGCCTTCGAGCATGTCGAGCAAATGCACGAGGCTTTGCGCCAGAACAAGAAGTCCAGCGCGATCGGCGGGTTGATGCGCGAGATGATGCCGATGCTCGCGAAGGGCGCGCAGATCAGCGAGAAGGAATTCTTGCATAGCCGCTGCTCGTGGGATTTCATCACCGACCACTACGAGCGGTTTTGCACGGACCCGTCCTTCACCGACTACTTCTGGACGGTGCGCATCATGCATAAGCCGTTGTGGCAGTTGGCGCGTATTTGCGAACAAATGCCGGCGGCCAAGGTGTATCACACCGCATCGACCGGCTATGCGGGGTTCCTCGGCGCCTTGCTGCATTACCGCACCGGCCGGCCGTTGCTGGTGTCGGAGCACGGCATCTACACGAAGGAACGCAAGATCGATTTGTTGCAAAGCCAATGGATACGCGATAACCGTGGGGTCTTCGAGAAAGACATCTCGCAGGTCGGCTACTTTCAGGATTTGTGGGTGCGCTTCTTTGAAGCCATGGGACGCATTTGCTACGAAGCCGCGCACGACATCGTCGCGCTGTACGAAGGCAATCGCGTGCGCCAGGTCGATGACGGCGCACCGCCCGAGAAGACGCGCAATATCCCCAACGGCATTAACGTCTCGCGCTTCGCGCCGCTGCGCGATCTGCGCCCAGCCGAGGTGCCCACCGTCGTCGCGCTGATCGGGCGTGTGGTGCCGATCAAGGACATCAAGACATTTATCCGCGCGATTTTCGTCGCGAGCCGCAGCCTGCCTACCATCCAGGGATGGATTGTCGGACCGGAAACGGAAGACCCGCTGTACGCTCAGGAATGCCGCGATCTGGCCATTAGCTTGGGGATGCAGGACACGCTCAAATTTCTCGGCTTCAGCCGAGTCGAAGAACTGCTGCCCAAGGTCGGGCTGGTCGCACTCAGTTCGATCAGCGAAGCGTTGCCGCTGGTCGTGCTCGAAGCGTATGCGGCCGGCGTGCCGGTCGTGACGACCGATGTCGGTTCGTGCCGCCAGTTGGTCGAAGGGCTGGATACGGAAGACCGCGCGTTGGGCGAGGCCGGTGCGGTCGTACAGATCGCCAACCCCGAGAAGCTGTCCGCGGCCATGCTCAAGCTGCTGACCCAATCGGACCTGTGGCACTCGGCGCAGCGCGCAGGCATTGCGCGTGTCGAGCGGTATTACACCGATACGCTGATGGACGCGAGCTACCGCTCGCTGTATTCCAAGCTGATCGCAGCCGACACCGCACCCCGTGCAGAGGGAGTCAAATAATGGCAGGCATTGGTTTCGAACTACGGAAAATCCTGCGGCGCGATAGCCTGACGGGCACGATGACGGCCTACGGCTATGCCGGCTTGATCAGTGCCGGCCCGCTGATTCTGTCGATCGTGGCCATCTTGCTGATCGGCTTGCTGAGCCTGCCGGTGATGAAATCGCCCGAGCGCATCGTGCAGTTCCAGATATCGGTCACCTACCTGATCGCGGTGAGCTTGATCGTGACGGGGGCGATGCAATTGTCGTTCACGCGTTTCATGTCGGATCGCTTGTTCGAAAAGCAGCCCGAGCGCGTGCTGCCCAATTACAACGCGGTCTCGCTGGTCACCACGGCGGTGACGGGCGCGTTGGGCATCGTATTGGCCTTCACCGCATTTCGTGACCAGCCCACGCCTTACCGCTTGCTGATGCTGGTCGGTTTTGTCATCGTCAGCAATATCTGGATTGGCGTGATTTTCCTCGCCAGCGTGAAGCAATATCTGTCGATCATCGCGATCTTTTTCCTCGGCTACGGGGCGACCTTGATTCTGTCCGTCTCGCTGAATCGCTACGGCCTCAATGGGCTGATGGCCGGGTTCGTGCTCGGGCATTTGATCTTGCTCACCGGCCTGGCCAGTGTGATCCATCGTAACTATCGCTCCGATGACTACATTGCGTGGGAAGTGTTCGATCGCCGCTTCATGTACCCGAGCTTGATGTTCGTGGGGGTGCTGTTCAATCTGGGCGTGTGGCTGGACAAGTTCATGTTCTGGTTTGCGCCGGGTACGGGGCAACAGGTCATCGGGCCGCTGCACGCCTCGCTGATTTACGATCTGCCGGTTTTCATCTCGTACTTGTGCGTGATCCCGGGCATGGCGGTGTTCCTGCTGCGTATCGAGACCGACTTCGTCGAATTCTATGACGCCTATTACGATGCGGTACGTAGTGGCGGCACGCTCAAGCATATCCGCGAGATGCGCGACATGATGGTGCGCAGCGTGAGGACCGGGCTGTACGAGATACTCAAGATCCAGGCGTTGGTCACGCTGCTGATTTTTGCGTTCGGCGACAAGTTGTTGCGTCTGCTGGGAATTTCCACGCTCTATTTGCCGTTGCTGCATATCGACGTGATCTCGGCGAGTTTGCAAGTGCTGTTCCTGGGCGGCCTCAATGTGTTCTTCTATCTCGACCGGCGCCTGGTCGTGCTGAGCCTGACTGCGACGTTCGTGATACTCAATGGTCTGTTCACCTGGATCACACTCGTGATCGGCCCCAATGCGTATGGCTACGGCTTCGCGGTGTCGTTGATGGTGGTGATCTTTCTGACTATGTTCCTGCTCGATCGCCGCTTCAAGTCGCTCGAGTACGAAACGTATATGTTGCAAAGTGGCTGATTTCCAAAAAGTCGGGGCAGGCGGGCGCGGCATTCGCCGCTTTCCCGGTCGTTCGCTTCACGGCCGCGTTGCCCGATCGCTGACCGGTATCAACGCCTGGCTGCGTCCTGCGGATGGTGCTGCGCGTGCCTCGGTGCTTGCACCTGCGCACGCACAGGACCTTGCGCCCAGGGTTGCACGTGATCGTGCACCGGATTGTGTAGCCACCGCCGCGCCCTCCTGGAGCATCGCGTTCTATTACGGCGCGGCCGAACCTCAACTTCCTTCGCAACTGTTGGAGTTTGATCTGGCCGTTGTGGAGCCGGGGTATGCTTTCGAGCCGAGTACCGCGGCACGCTGGTTGGCCTACGTCAGCGTAGGCGAGGTGCATTGCTCGCGCAATTACCACGGCGATATTCCCGAGCACTGGATCATCGGGCGCAACAGCGCGTGGCAGGCCGACATCGTCGATCAGGGTGCTCCCGGCTGGCCCGCGTTTTTCGTCGAACGTGTGATTGCACCGTTATGGCAACGCGGCTATCGCGGCTTTTTTCTCGACGCGCTGGATTCCTGCCTATTGATCGCCGACAACGACATGCAGCGGGAGCGCAATCAGGCCGGGCTGGTGGCAGTGATCCGCGCGATTCGCGAGCGGTTTGCGGATGCGCGGTTGATTCTCAATCGTGGCTTCGAATTGTTGCCCGCAGTGCATGGCGAGATCTATGCGATCGCGTTCGAGTCGCTGTTCAAGGGCTGGAACGAGCGCCGCCGCGAGTACGTCGACGTGCCGCCCGGTGACCGCCACTGGCTGCTGGAGCAGGCGGGCAAGGCGCGCGCGTTGTACGGGCTGCCGGTGATTGCTATCGACTATTGTCCGCCTGAAGACGTGCTCGGCGCACGCGACACCGTCGAGCGTATCCGCTCATTGGGATTCGTGGCGTATGTGGGCGATGGCCGCCTGCAAGCGCTTAATCTTGCGGCGGCCCGCCGTAGTTGAGAGAGTTTATTCGCTAACTGCCGCCATTCCACCCACCACAGCATTGAATCCGCTGTCGACGTGCGTAATTTCCGCAGTAATGCCGGACGCCAGGTCCGACAACAAAAACGCGGCCGTATTGCCGACCTGCTCGACCGTCACGTTGCGACGCAACGGCGCGTTATCCGCGACAAAATCCAGAATCTTGCCGAAGCCCTTGATGCCGCTGGCCGCGAGTGTCTTGATCGGACCGGCCGATATGCCGTTGACGCGGATGCCGCGAGCGCCCAGCGAGGTGGCCAGATACCGCACGCTGGCTTCGAGCGAGGCCTTGGCGAGACCCATCGTGTTGTAGTTCGGAATCGCTTTTTCCGCACCGAGGTAGGTCAACGTGAGCAGCGCGGCGTTGGACGAAAGCATCGGCAGCGCGGCTTTGGCCAGTGCCGGAAAGCTGTATGCGGAGATATCGTGGGCAATGCGGAAATTCTCGCGGGTCATGCCGTCGAGGAAATCGCCGGCGATCGCTTCGCGCGGTGCGAAGCCGATCGAATGGACGATGCCGTCAAGCTGATCCCAATGTTGCTTGAGGTCGGTGAAGAGCGCCTCGATCTGCGCATCGTCGCCGACGTCGCAAGGGAACACCAATTCGCTGTCGAACTCCTTGGCAAAATCATTGATGCGGTCCTTGAAACGTTCGCCGACATAAGTAAAGGCAAGTTCGGCGCCTTCGCGCTTACAGGCCTGCGCGATACCGTAGGCGATCGAGCGATTCGAAAGAAGGCCGGTTAGCAGAATACGTTTGCCAGCGAGGAAACCCATGATTTCTCCAATATCGATCTGATTTAAAAGCTGCCCGTTTGCCCGCCGCGCTATTTGACACAGCCCGGCGCGCGGGATTTTCGGTAGAATTCTCTCACATTGCAATCCGATCCCTTCTGAAAACCTTATGGCGATTCGTGCTCCGCGCACTTCAAGCTGTCCGAGTCGCGTGAGCGCAGTCGCAAGTGCGAGTCGATTCCGCGCGTTTTTGCGCGCGCCGCTACTCATGTTCGTGCTCGTGTTTGTTCTTGTGCTGGCGCTCGATGGGCTGGCCTCCAAGCCCGCGCAGGCCGCCTATGCCATCGCACAATACGGCGCGCCCAAATACCCGCCGGACTTCACGCACTTCGACAGCGTCAATCCCGACGCGCCCAAGCGCGGCACGCTGATGCTGGCTAACCCGGACCGCAGGACCAGCTTCGACAAATTCAACCCATTCACGTTGCGCGGCAACAGCGCACCCGGCATGGATGTAATGTTCGAAACGCTGACCACCGGCAGCGATAAGGAAACGGCAAGCGCCTATGGCTTGCTCGCGGACGATATCCGCGTGGCGCCGGACCAGCGCTCGGTGACCTTTCATATCAACACGCAAGCGCGCTTTACGAATGGCGACCCGGTCACGGCGGCTGACGTCAAATATTCGTTCGACACGCTGATGAGCGCGCAAGCGGCACCCACCTTCCGCGTATTTTTCGGCGATATCGCGGGGGCCGTGATCGTCGACCCGCAAACCATACGTTTCGATTTCAAAAACCGTAATCCGCAATTGCCGTTGCTGGCCGGCAGCGTGCCGGTCTTTTCGCCGAAATGGGGGATGTTGCCGAACGGTCAGCGCGTGGCCTTCGACAAGCTGGCGTTCGAGGTCCCGATCGGCAGCGGGCCCTATCTGATTGACCATTACGACAGCGGGCGCGACATTACGTATCGGCTCAATCCCGACTACTGGGGTCGCAACCTGCCGACGCGGCGTGGCACGTACAATTTTGCCCACGTCACCTACAAGCTTTATGCCGACAACACGGCGCGTCTGGAAGCGTTCAAGGCGGGCGAGTTCGATGCGGTCGTGGAATACGTCGCGCGCAACTGGGCGCGCCTTTATACCGGCCGCAAGTTCAACGACGGGGAATTGATCAAGGCCGAGTTCGTCCATCATAACGGCGCCGGCATGCAGGGTTTCGTGTTGAACCAGCGGCGCGCGTTGTTCCAGGATCTACGCGTGCGCAAGGCGCTCGATCTGGCGATGGATTTCGAGTGGATGAACCGGCAGATTTTTTTCGGCCAATATCGGCGTATCGACAGCTATTTTTCCAATAGCCGGCAGGCAGCCACCGGCATGCCGAGCGCCGGCGAGTTGGCTTTGCTCAATCCCTTGCGGGCGCAGCTCGACCCGGCCGTGTTCGGGCCGATGGTGACACAACCGATGACGGATCCCCCTGCGTCGCTGCGTGAGAACTTGCGGCGCGCGCGCGACTTGCTCGCCCAAGCGGGCTGGGTGTATCGTGATGGCGCCTTGCGCAATGCCCAGGGCGAGGCATTCTCGTTCGAGATTCTCGACGATTCGGGCGGTGCGATGGGTCCCGTGGTGTCGCCCTATACGCGCAATCTGGCCAAGCTGGGTATCACCGTCAACTTCCGCACGGCCGATTTCGCGCTCTACCAGAAACGCCTGGACGATTTCGATTTCGACGTCACCGTTGCGCGCTACCCGGACGACCCGAGTCCTGGCAACGAGTTGCTGGATCGTTTCGGCAGTGCTTCGGCGAACACCCACGGCTCGGACAATTTGATCGGACTGCATTCTCCCGCGATCGACGCGTTGACGCTCGACGTATTGCGCGCCCGCACGCCGGCCGACCTGGAAAGCGCCAGCCAGGCGCTCGACCGGGTGCTGATGCATGGTTATTATGTGGTGCCGCAATGGTACTCGGCGACGCATCGCGTGGCGTACCGCAAGACATTGGCTCACGCGGCTACGCTGCCGCTCTATTACACTGCCGAGGATTGGATCGTACGCACCTGGTGGGACAATGCGCCTGCACATTGAACCAGGGCTGGGTGGATCTAGCCGTTTCCCGTGCTGCGGCCTCATGTGGTTCGGCTCCCGTAGTTCAGCCCCTGTACTGCGCGCGAGCGTGGCACTGCAACACTATCTAGTGACAACGCACGATGTGGATTTACCTGCTTAAACGTATCTTGTTGATGATTCCGACGCTGATCGGTGCGCTGACGCTGACCTTCGTGGTCATTCAGTTCGTGCCCGGTGGCCCGGTGGAGCAGGCTGTGCACGACATGCGCAAAGGCGCGCCAGGCGGGGAGGCCGCGGGCGGCGGCGGCTCGGTTTATCGAGCGCGCGGCGGCGTGGACGCGCAGCAGATCGAACAACTGAAGGTGCTGTATGGCTTCGACAAGCCGCCGGTGCAACGCTACTTTTTGATGCTTAGCCGCTTCATGCGTTTCGACCTGGGCCAGAGCTACTTTCATCACCAGAGCGTATGGTCGCTGATCGTGTCGAAACTGCCGGTCTCGATCAGTATCGGCGTGTGGACCTTCCTGCTCACTTATTTGATTTCAGTGCCGCTGGGCATATGGAAAGCGGTGCGCAACGGGTCGTCGTTCGACGTGGTGACCAGTTTCATCGTGTTGATCGGCTATGCGATACCCGGCTTCGTGCTGGGCGTGCTCTTGCTGGTGCTGTTTGGCGGCGGCAGTTTCTGGCAGGTGTTTCCGCTACGCGGCCTGACCTCGGACAACTGGTCGCAGCTCAGCATGGGCGCGCGCATTACCGATTATCTCTGGCACATCACCTTGCCCGTGTTTGTGTCGGTGGTCGGCAGCTTCGCGGTGATCACCATGCTGACCAAGAACGCGTTTCTCGACGAGATACGCAAACAGTACGTGTTGACCGCTCGCGCAAAAGGTTTGCCCGAGCGCCGTGTGCTGTGGAAGCATGTGTTCAGAAACGCCGTGCTGCCACTAGTGACAGGCTTTCCGGCCGCGTTTATCGGCGCGTTCTTCACCGGCAGCCTACTGATCGAAACCTTGTTCTCGCTCGACGGCCTGGGCTTGCTGTCCTACGAATCGGTGATACGGCGCGATTATCCGGTCGTGCTCGGTACGCTGTATCTATTTACGCTGTTGGGGCTGGCCGCACGGCTGATCTCCGATCTCTGCTATGTGTGGGTCGATCCCCGCATCCAGTTCGGCGGGCGGAACCACTAGCATGAGCCAGGCCATATCATCGACCCCGCGCGTGCTGGTTTCGCCAACCCCGCGCCAGCGTATCTGGGCGCGCTTTCGACGGCAGCGCCTCGGTTACTGGAGCCTGCTGATTTTTCTCGGCCTGTTCGTGCTCAGTGCGGCTGCGCCTTTGTGGTCCAACGACCGGCCACTGGTGGTGCGTTATCAGCACACCTGGTATTTCCCGCTAGTGAAGACTTATCCGGAACTGACCTTCGGCGGCGATTTCCCCACGCCTGCCGATTACCTCGATCCGTTCATCAAGGATCGTTTTCAGGGGCCGGGCGATTTCGCACTGTATCCGCCCAATCACTACAGCTACGACACGCTCAATTACTTCGCCAGCGCACCGAACCCGGCGGCGCCCTCGCGCGAAAACTGGCTCGGCACCGACGACCGGGGCCGTGATGTGTTCGCGCGCTTGCTGTATGGTTTCCTGGTTTCCGTGACGTTCGCATTGGTGCTTACGGCGATCGGCACGGTATTGGGTATCATCGCGGGCGCGCTCCAGGGATATTTCGGGGGCCGCCTCGATCTGACCGCGCAGCGGCTCATCGAGATCTGGGGCGCGCTGCCAGAACTCTATTTACTGATTATCTTTGCCTCGATTTTCCAGCCCAGCTTGCTGCTGCTGGTGATCTTGTTGTCGCTGTTCGGCTGGCTGGGTCTGGCCGATTACGTGCGTGCCGAGTTCCTGCGCAATCGCAGCCAGGATTACGTCAAGGCGGCACGCGCGATGGGTTTGTCGAGTTGGCAAATCATCTGGCGCCATGTGCTGCCCAATAGTTTGACGCCTGTGATTACCTTCCTGCCGTTTCGCATGAGTGCGGCGATCCTGGCCTTGACCAGCCTCGATTTTCTTGGACTGGGCGTGCCGCCTTCGACACCTAGTCTGGGCGAATTGCTGGCCCAGGGGAAAGCCAATCTGGATGCGTGGTGGATTTCATTGCCGACCTTCGGCATCTTGGTCGCGACACTGCTGTTGCTGACGTTTATGGGGGATGCCTTGCGCAACGCGATGGATACGCGCGTGGCCGATCACGGTGGCAGCGTGTTGCCGGTGGCCGGGTTGTCGGCTGCGCTCCCGCCTACTGCGGATGAGTCGCTGCGCGATGGGGGACCGGCGTGACGCAGTCTTCGTTGGATTTGAATGGTGGTGTGAACGTCAGCGCGAATGGAGCCGCAGGCACGAGCGCAGGCACGGGCATGGCCATGAGCACTAGCACGAACATGAGCGCAAGCCGAGGCGCCGGCGCCAAATCAACCAATAGCACGGCCGCCGGCGCGGCACTGCTCAGCGTGGAAGACCTGTCGGTTCAATTCGCAGAGCATACGGTGGTCGATCGGATCAGCTTCACGCTGGACCGCGGTGAGCGCATGGCCTTGGTCGGTGAATCCGGCAGCGGCAAGAGCGTCACGGCACTGGCGATCTTGCGCTTGCTGGAGCAGGCTCGCGTGAGCGGCGCGATCCGGCTGGGCGGCGAGGACCTGTTGAGCAAGAGCGAACGCGCCATGCGCGGGTTGCGCGGCGCCGACATCGCGATGATTTTCCAGGAGCCGACGTCGGCATTCAACCCGCTGTATTCGGTGGGCAATCAGATTGTCGAAACACTGATGTTGCATGAGGCGCTCGATGCCGGCCCCGCACGTCGGCGCGCGATCGAACTGCTGGACCGCACCGGCATAGCGGAGCCTGGCCGGCGCGTCGACAGCCTGCCGCACCAGCTTTCGGGCGGTCAGCGCCAGCGTGCCATGATCGCCATGGCGCTGGCTTGCCGGCCTCGTTTGCTGCTGGCCGACGAGCCAACCACCGCGCTGGACGTGACCATACGCGCACAGATCATCGACCTGCTGCTCGAGCTGCAACAAGAAGCGGCCAATGAGCGTGGCATGGGCGTGCTGCTGATCACGCACGACCTTAACCTGGTGCGGCGCTTTGCGCACAAGGTGGCGGTGATGGAGCGCGGGCGCTTGGTCGAAAGTGGTCCGGTCGAGACGATATTCACGGCACCGCAGCATCCGTACACATTGAAGTTGCTCAATGCGCAGCCGCAGCGCGATCTGCTGCCGGTGTTGCCGATTGCGCCGGTGTTGCTGCAGGCGCATGCGGTGACGGTGAGCTATCCGATGCGCCGGCCTGGCTTGGCCGGCTTGTTTCGCAGCGCGCGTTTCGACGCGGTCAGCGCAGCAAGCCTGTCGGTGCGCCAAGGCGAAACCGTGGGTGTGGTCGGCGAGTCGGGCAGCGGCAAGTCCTCGCTGGCGATGGCACTGCTGGGTTTGCAGCGGGCCGTCGAGGGCCGCGTCGAATTCCACGGCCGTCCGCTCACGCATTACCGAGGGCGGGATGCACGACGCGTGCGCGCCAATCTGCAAGCGGTGTTTCAGGACCCGTACAGTTCGTTGTCGCCGCGCCATACGATCGAACGTATCGTCGGCGAGGGTCTGGCCCTGCATCATCCGGAGCTCGATGCGACGGTATTGCGTGACAAGGTGATCGCCGTGCTGCGCGAGGTCGGCCTCGATCGCACCATCCTGCAACGCTATCCCCATGAATTTTCAGGCGGTCAGCGGCAGCGCATCGCGATCGCGCGAGCGTTGGTGTTGGAGCCGCAGATCATGGTGCTGGACGAGCCGACCAGTGCGCTCGACGTCTCGATCCAGTTGCAGGTGCTCAAGCTATTGGCCCAGCTCCAGCAAAAATTTAATTTGGCTTATTTATTTATCAGTCACGATTTGGACGTGATTCGAGCAATGGCGCATCGCGTGGTGGTCATGCAGGACGGACACATCGTGGAGCAGGGCGCGACCGAGGTGGTGCTGGCAACACCGAGCCATCCGTACACGCGTCAGTTGATCAAGGCGTCGTTGTTCCATCAATGAGTTTTCGCGGTTGATTGTTTTTATTTATAACTTTTGACAACAAATTGCATTTTGTCTACTATCGCGAGAACTTTTCATGCACAACCAGTGTCAGCTTCAGCGAAATTTATAGGCCAATGCATCGAAATATCCTTAATTCAACGCGTGCTCATGTCATTGCGGGATGCCTATTCTCCGCACTGATAGCCGCTTCGGCTCCTGCCGTAGCAGCGGCTTCCGCGTCCGAAACTCCAGTTCTCAGTGCCGCAGTGACCGCCGTTCCGGGGATCGATACCGATCCGACCACGGCGAGCAGTGCCGGCGATCTCAAAGACGCAGAGCAAATTATCCGCGAAGCACGCTTGCTTGCAGGCAAGCCCGGTCAACCGCCGGCACCCGCTGCCGTAACGGTGGCGGCAGCAGCAGCCGAGCCTAAACCGAGCAGCGCTCGTCAGTTCCTGAACGGCGTGGCAAGCAAAACCGGTGAAGTCGTGGTTGGCGCGCTGAATATGATCGGCGTTCGCTACAGCTGGGGCGGCGACACGCCCGACTCCGGTCTCGATTGCAGCGGTTTCGTGCGCTACGTTTTCCAGGACACGCTGGGCATGAATTTGCCGCGCCGCGCCGAGGAAATGAGCCGGGTTGGCGAGAAAATCTCCGCCAACGATCTGAAGCCCGGCGATCTGGTGTTTTTCAACACGATGCGTCGTAGCTTCTCGCACGTCGGGATTTATATCGGCGACAACAAGTTCGTCCATTCGCCCTCGACCGGCAGCACCATCCGCGTGGACGAGATGGATACCGGTTACTGGGAAAAGCGCTATACCGGCGCGCGGCGCATGAATATTTCGTACACGCCGGCAGAACAGGCTGAGATGAAGGCGCGGATGCACGATCTGCTCGCCACGGGTAAAGAAGCGAACGCGAATTAAACTGCTGTATTTGCGCTGCTATATCTGAGTCGCTGCATCTAAGCGTGCGTCTCTAAGCCTCTGCATTGCGGACGCTGCATCCCTGAGAAAAACCTCCGTTGGGCGTAAGCCACCGGAGGTTTTTCTTTTCTACTGCGCGCGCTCGCGCGCTGCAGCGAGCTTGCGGGTCAGGTCGGGCATGATCTTCTCGGTTGCCTCCTCGCCTGCCAGGATCGCTGTGTTACGGCCGTTGAAATCGCTGCCACTCATGGCCGCAAGATCGGGGCGGATCACCACGTCGGCGTATTTGTCGAGCTCATAGCTTTTGATCGTCTGGCCCATGATGGTGAACGTCTGCAAAAGGATGTCGAACGAACTTTGCGTGGCCTGCGACTCCGGGCGCGCCGAGATGTCGACCGCAATCACGAAGTCCGCGCCCATCTTGTGAGCAAAGGCGGCGGGCACGGGGCTGACCAAGCCGCCGTCCACGTACTCGTGGCCGTTGATCATGACCGGCTCGAACACCGACGGGACGCTGGATGACGCGCGCGCCGCGATGCCGGTGTCGCCTCGTTGGAACAAAATGGGTTGGCCGGTCTGCAGGTCGGTCGCGACGATGCCCAGCGGGATCTGCATTTTTTCAATCGAACGATGGTGCAGGGTGGTGTCCAGGTAATCCTGCAGCGCGACTCCCTTCAGAAAACCGCGCGAGCGCAGCGGCATGGCCCAGTCGCTCAGCGCCGATTCATCCATCTGCAGCGCCAGGCGATTGATTTGCAAGCCAGTCATGCCGGACGCATAAAGCGATGCCACCACAGCGCCGGCGCTGGTGCCGACCACCATGTCGGGAACGATGCCATGGGCTTCCAGCGATTTGATGACGCCGATGTGGGCAAAGCCGCGCGCAGCGCCGCCGCCGAGCACCAGCGCCACGCGCAGATGGCGTGGAGGCTTGGTGGAACCTGCTCCGGCCAAGGCCTCTTGGGTGGGGGCGCCCGGCGCGCCAGCCTTGCTCGCGCCTGTGTTTGCGCTGGGGTGGGTGTCCACGCCGACTGCGGCACTACCGGCTTGGCGGGGCGGCGTCGAAGTACAAGCAAGCAGCGCGACGGTGCCTAGCGTGATCGCCAGCATTTGGCCAATTCGGTTAAACGAAATAAATTTCAAAAAAGCGGCTCCAGATTCAAGGGCATTCGGCATAAGGGGCATGCGGCAGCATTATAAGACGCGTGACGTCGCGGGCGCGCCTTCGCGAACGCTCTTGCGGCGAGCCGCGTGGCCTGGCTCGCGCCGCTGCTATAATTCAAGCCTCGCCTGAACCTGATCCAGCGAACCGCGCAGGGCCGCGATGCAATACGAGCGGTAGCGCTATTTCGTTGGTTTTCCGCTGGTTTCCGTTCCCGCGCTTCGGCCGCGCGTCCCTCTTCCAAGTGCAATGACTACCACTGTCCGTACTCGTTTCGCCCCTAGCCCGACCGGTTTTATCCACCTCGGCAACATCCGCTCGGCACTCTACCCGTGGGCTTTTGCCCGCAAGAATCACGGTGTGTTCGTGCTGCGTATCGAAGACACCGACCTGGAGCGTTCCAACGAAGAGTCCGTGCAGGCGATCCTGCAAGGCATGGAATGGCTGGGCCTGGATATCGACGAGGGGCCGTTCTACCAGATGCAGCGCATGGATCGTTATCGCGCAGTCCTGCAGCAGATGCTGGACGCGGGGCTCGCCTATCACTGCTACACCTCGACCGAAGAGCTCGACGTGTTGCGTGAGGCGCAGCGCCTGCGCGGCGAGAAGCCGCGTTACGACGGCCGCTGGCGCCCGGAAGAGGGCAAGACCTTGCCCGCTATTCCGGCTGGCGTCGAGCCCGTGATCCGCTTCAAGAACCCGCTCGATGGTGTGGTGGCTTGGGACGATGCGGTCAAAGGTCCGATCGAAATCGCCAACGACGAGCTCGATGATCTGGTCATCGCTCGTCCGGACGGCACGCCGACCTATAACTTCTGTGTCGTCGTGGACGATGTCGACATGGAGATCACCCATGTGATCCGCGGTGATGACCACGTCAACAACACGCCGCGCCAGATCAATATCCTGCGGGCGCTGGGTAAAACCCCGCCGGTGTATGCACATTTGCCGACCGTGTTGAATGAGTCCGGCGAGAAGATGTCGAAGCGCAATGGCGCCATGAGCGTGATCGGTTATCGCGACGCGGGTTATTTGCCCGAAGCAGTGTTGAATTATCTGGCTCGACTGGGCTGGGCGCACGGCGATGCAGAGATCTTCAGTCGCGAGCAGTTCGTCGAGTGGTTCGATCTCGAACACCTGGGCAAGTCGCCGGCTCAATACGATGCAGACAAGCTGAAGTGGTTGAACAATCACTACATCAAGGAAGCGGACAACGTGCGGCTTGCGCAACTGGTCGGGCCGATGCTGGTCGAGCTCGGTTTCGACGCGGCTCATGGCCCGACATTGGCCGATGTGATTGCGCTGCTCAAGGATCGAGCGCATACCCTGCGTGAGATTGCCGAGAACGCGATGCTGTTTTATCGCGAGCTACCGCAGCTCGATGAGGCGGCGTTGGCGGCGATGTTGAGCGACTCCGTGCGTGCAGGGCTGGTCGATTTGCGCGCGGCCCTGCAAGCGCTGCCTGAATGGCGCCGTGAGGCAATCAGCGCAGCGTTCAAAGCTACGCTCGCACAACACAAACTGAAGATGCCGCAATTGGCGATGCCGGTGCGTTTGTTGGTGGCCGGCCAAACCCAAACCCCGGCCATCGATGCGGTGCTCGAGTTGTTCGGTCGCGAGACCGTGCTTGGGCGCCTCGATCGTACGTACTAGGCTGTAATCGGCGGCAAATTTACGTGACGCGCAGCAGGACGAAATTTTTCATGGGCCTGCTGCAATCAAGAGTGACAAAGGTATTTACAAAGCACGTAATCGCCTATATTATTTCGGTCTCTGTCGGGGGTATAGCTCAGCTGGGAGAGCGCTTGCATGGCATGCAAGAGGTCAGCGGTTCGATCCCGCTTACCTCCACCAACGACCTTTTTGGGTAGTCGGGTACAGAGGAAAAATGCAGTAAAGATGTGATGTGAGCTTGACGATTTGTGCTGGCGCCGTTAGTACTGAGTGCCGCATAAAATAAGGCTTCACAAGGTAAAACAAAGTCGTTATAATCTTGGTCTTTCGCGGTGAAACAAAAGCAGTTCAGTAGCCGATACGAAGCGAAGATTATTGAGTTTTAAAAGCGTAGCAAGACAAAACGCAACCAGTTTTGTCCCCATCGTCTAGAGGCCTAGGACATCACCCTTTCACGGTGAGTACAGGGGTTCGAATCCCCTTGGGGACGCCAAAAAGCCTGGCGCCATTGATTCGAAAATGACGTCATGTCGAGCAGAATATAGTTCGACACAGGTTCGGTAGTTTGGAGTGGTAGTTCAGTTGGTTAGAATACCGGCCTGTCACGCCGGGGGTCGCGGGTTCGAGTCCCGTCCACTCCGCCAATGTTGTCCAGGGCCGCACGCAATGCAGCTCTAGTTCAAAAGCCCGCTTCTAGCGGGCTTTTTGCTTTGGTATCTCAGGTGTTGGTTTTTTTATTTTCCGGTCAAGCCGAATCGGCCGACGAGACGAATTATTAAAATGGATAGTAATGCTTATTATATCGACGGGGCGTGCGGAATAGTGAAACGGCGTGCGCCGATCGTTGCACGGTAGTTCGCCAGCGTCCATCGCTAGGGGGGCTCAGTACATCTCGAACTATTCCTGTCCATGGCGGTTCGATAGCGGTGTGTCGTTGCCGCCGCTGAAACCCCACTCGCGCAGCCGACCCGACCAATAACTTACCCGGCCGAATTAAAGCCCTAATGCTGGTTGACCTTTAAAACGGTTTTCAGACGTGCCGTTTTTCCATAAGTAAACTCGCGTTCGCGCAGACTTTGCCGGCGCGCTGTTGCATTTACGCTTGTCGAAGCAGGCGCAATCGGTAAATACCATCACGCGATAGTCTGCAATTATTTTTTTCTCTCTATACTCGAATCATTTGCAACGTATAGACGCCGCACGCACGGTGACTGTTGCTGAACCCCGCGTGAGATGCGAACGCGCCAGTCGGGAATCGGGATGCAGAACCCCTTTATTCGTTTGCTTGCCCGTTTGCGGGTAGGAAGAAAACTTCTCCTGATTTATTTGCTCGATTTGACCGCTGTGATCTACATCAGCGGTATCTTGATCCAAGAAAAATATATTGCGATTGATTTCGCCCAAAAGGAAATCACCGGTAATCACTATATTGCGACAGTGCGCGATGCGTTTTGTGACGTGGCGCTGGCAGCAGTTGGGGCCGCCGCCGGCGATGCAACCGGTAATGCAACCGGTAATGCAACCGCGGGTGCAGTCGCGAGTGCAGTGGCCGGCGCGCAGCCCGCTGCGCAACTGGCGCGGTATCCCCAGGCGCTAGCCGAGACACAACGCAAATACGGCGGCGACATGCAAAGCGCCGTGGCCAGTGCGCAATTGATACAGAGCTTCGCGCACCTGACTCAATCAGGTGGCTTGACGCCCGCCAATACGAGCGCGACGATTTCAAGCGCGCACGACCTGATCACGCGCGTAGGCAATCAGTCGAACCTGATTCTCGATCCCGATCTCGATAGCTACTACACCATGTCGCTGTTGGTGCTGCGCTATCCGGACCTGCTCGAAACCATCAACAACATCGGCGTGCGTGTCCATACGCGGGTGCCGGCCGGGCGGGTCGAGTCCAACGAAGCGCGCACGCGCTATCTGATTCTGGAAGGGCAACTGGACTCGACGCTTAAAGGCCTCAGTTCCGACTACGGCGAAGCGATTGCGGCCCACCCGAGCATGCGCACGGAACTCGAGCCGTCGCTGAACACCATGTTGACTGCTGCCGACCTATATCGACGGACTGCGCGCAATTTGGTCGAGAACGGCTCGAACCCCGCCGCGCTGGCCCAGGTCGACGTGGCGCAGCGCGCCTTGATCGGCACGATACGCGGTGCCTGGGACGCGTCCGCACAGCAACTCGATGTCTTGCTGCGCGCTCGCATCCACGAGTTCTTCTTGCGGATGTGGTTGCATCTGGGTACGGCGCTCACGTTGTTGTGCTGCATTTTGTTGATGGTGTATTTCGTCGCGCGACAGATCGCCCAGCCGCTGCGGCATTTATCGCGCGTGATGGACACGGTGCGGCGCACCGGCGACCACAGCCTGCGTGCCTACTGGAACAGTCAGGACGAAATCGGCCGGCTGGTGCTCGGGTTTAACGGCATGCTGGAACAGCTCGACCGCGAGCGCGAAACGCAAAAGGAGCTGGCGGCGACGGCGCGCGCGTCCGAAGCACAACAGGCATTGGTCGAGGCAACGCCTGTGCCGATGGTGGTCACGGCCATCCCTGGCCACGAAGTGCTGCATGCCAATCAACCGGCACTCGAATGGCTGAACGGCATCCAGGTGGATCCGTGGGCGAAGGGCCTCGATTCGTCGGTGCGGGCGCGCTTTTTCCAGCAGCTCTCCGACCGTGGCGCAGTGGACGAATTCGAGGTGCGCTGGAAGGGGGGCGCAGAACCGGCCTGGGCCGTGTTGTCGGCTCGGCGTCTGCAATTTCAGGGGCAAGATGCGGTGCTCACCGCGTTCGCACGGATCAATCACCTCAAGTTAATGGAACAGCGGCTGGAGTTGTGGGCGAAGGTGTTCGAAGCGTCGTCGGAGGGCATACTGATTATCGACAGCGAGCTGCGCGTGCTCACCGTCAATCAGGCGTTTTATCGAGGCACCGGTTACGACAGCCAAGGCGTGATTGGCGAATATCCGGCATTCCTGCAGGGTCTGCCGCAGAGTTCGCCCAGCGATGACGTGATGCAAACTCCGGCTGGCGCGCCCGGCCATGCACTCACCGAGCTGGCGTTAATCGTGGCGCGGCGCGGCGCCTGGCAAGGCGAGGCGAAAATCCGCAAGCGCAATGGCGAAACCTATCCGGCCTGGTTGATGGTCAGCGCCGTGCGGGAAAAGAACGACCACGTTTCGTATTTCATCCTGACCTCGATCGACATCAGCGACCGCAAGCGTAGCGAAGCGCGCATCGAATTCCTGGCGCAGCACGATGTACTCACCGAGCTGCCCAATCGCGCCTTGTGCACCGAGCGGCTGCGGCTCGCCTTGCAACAAGCGCGGCGTAGCAAGCAACAGGTCGCGGTGTTGTTCATCGATCTCGACCGCTTTAAAAATGTCAACGATTCGCTCGGCCATCATATCGGCGATGGCCTGCTGCGCTCGGTAGCGGGCCGCTTGCTGCAGTCGGTGCGCGCCGGCGATACGGTGAGCCGGCTTGGCGGCGATGAATTTATCATCCTGCTCAATGGCGTGAGCGGCGTCGAGGAGATCAGCCATATCGTCGAAGACCGTCTGATCCCCCTGATACGCCAGCCGCATGAAGTCAACGGCGCTGAAATACATGTGTCTTGCAGCATCGGTATCGCCGTGTTCCCGGACGATGGCGTCGATATCGACGCTTTGATGCAGCACGCCGATGCGGCAATGTACGAGGCCAAAGCGAACGGTCGCAATGTTGCACGGTTTTTCTCGGCCGAGATGACGCAACGTTCGCGCATGCGTTTGCATCTGGAGTCGAGTCTGCGCCACGCGATCGAGCTCGGCGAGTTGAAGCTCGTGTACCAGCCTTATGTCGAGGCCCAAGACGGTAGGCTGGCCGGCTTCGAGGGCTTGTTGCGCTGGAATCATCCGGAGTTGGGTGCGATCTCGCCGATGCAGTTTATTCCGATTGCCGAAGAAACCGGGCTGATCGTGCCGATCGGCGCGTGGGTGATCGAGCAGGCGTGCGCGCAGATGGCCGCGTGGCGAGCGCAAGGCTACGGCGAAGTGCAGGTTTCGATCAATTTGTCGGCGGTCCAGCTCAAGCATTCAGGCTTGCTGCAGTGCCTGCGCGACAGCTTGGCGCGGCATGCCATCAAGGCTGGCCGGCTGGAACTGGAGATTACCGAAACGACCCTGATGGAAAGCGTCGAAGCCAATTTGTTGATGCTCTCGGCGATCCGGGAGCTGGGCGTGCGGCTATCGATCGACGATTTCGGCACCGGCTATTCCAGCTTGAATTACCTGAGCCGGTTTGCCTTGGATCGACTGAAAATCGATCGCTCGTTTGTGCACGATATGGTTGAAGGCTCGACGGACTTTGCGATTGCCAAAGCGATCATTGGGCTGGGCCACACTTTGGGGCTCAGGGTGGTGGCCGAAGGTGTGGAGACTGAACTGGAGGCCCGGCTGTTACGCGCGGCCGGGTGCGACGAGTTCCAGGGCTTCTTTTTCGCCAAGCCGCTGCCGGCCGCCGAGCTGGGCGCTTGGCTTACGGCGTCGTCGTCGCCGCCGCGGATGAAGGTGCAGGCATAGATCGGCGTGGCATGGGCTAGCCGCGGCTAGCGCGTGGGCGCCCTAGCCGAACGCTCACGCGAACCGCCGAATTGCGCATACCAAAACGCCAGCAACATCAGCGCAGCCGCGGCCACGCTCAACATATTGGCGAACCAGAAACCGCGCGCTCCGGTGAGCGCTGCCGTCATATTTCCTGCAACGTTGAAGCCGAACCAATAGCCGCCGCCCAGGCCCACGCCCCATAGCGCGACGGCGTAAATCAGCGTGGGTACCACCGCAATCTTGTAAGCGCGCAATACGAACGCGGTGGAGATTTGCAGCGCATCCCAGAAGTGATAGAAGCCCACCAGCAGCAACAGCGGTAGGGCGGCTGCAGCCACCGCCGGGTTGGGCGTGTAGGCCGAGATGATCCAGCCGCGCGTGGCGATCACGGTCGTGCCATAAAGAATGGCCACAACGCCGGCGAGCGCGATGCCATGTCGTGAAACAGCGCGCGCCTCGGCGCGTTGCTGAGCGCCCAGGTGTTGCGCGACCAGCGTAGAGGTCGCGATACCGATCGACAGCGGCGTCATGTAGAGCACGGCGCCGAGATTGCTGGCGATCTGATGGGCCGCGAGCTGAGTGGTGCCGAAGCGCGCGATAAACAAGGCCATGAAGGTGTAGGCCGTCACTTCGATCAAATAGGACAGGCCCATCGGCACGCCCAGTTTGAGCAGTTCGGCCTGGCGCGCCCAGATGGGGCGGCTGAATCGTTTGAAGATGCCGAATGGCCGATACACCGGGTGGCGCAGCATCAATGCGATCGCAATGATGCAAGTACACCAGTTGATCAGCGTGGTCGCCAGCGCGCAGCCCACACCGCCAAGCGCCGGCACGCCCCAGCCGCCGAAAATGAACCAGGCGTTAGCGGGAATTTTCAGGGCGAGGGCAACCACCTGGATTGCCATCACGTAACGCGGCCGCGCGATGGCGTTGGACAGCGAGTTATAAATCCTGAAAATCAGACTGGCGGGCAGGCCAAGCGCGAGCAGGCGCAAATAGGCCATGGTGCGCTCGGTCAAATGCGGTTCGGCGTGCGAGATGTTGAGCAAGGGAGCGGGAAAAGCCAGCAGCACCGAACCGATCACGGCCAGCCCGAGTGCCAGCCACGCGGCCTGTCGTACGGCTTCGCCGATCTCAGCTGGGCGATGTGCGCCGAAAAAATGGCCGACGATCGGTTGCAGCGCGACCAGGATGCCGGTGAGCGCAATGTAGATCGAGATATAGATCGAGGAGCCGAGCCCCAGCGCTGCAAGGTCGAGCGAGGAAAAACGGCCGACCATAGCGGTATCGATCACCCCGAAGGCGATGATGGCGAGCTGGCCGATCAGTATCGGCCACGCCAGGACGACGATGCGACGCAGGTCTTGCATGAGCGATCAGGGTTGAAGTGGCGGCGCAAAAAGCACCCGCGGGGCGAAAATGCATACGCTCACCAGCGGCTCACCAGCGGCTCACCAGCGGGTTCGGCGGCTAGGCCTACGAGCGTTTATCCTTGGCACGCTCACGGATATACAAGCGGAAACGCTCGTCGCGGTCAGCCGGCCGGCGACCTTCCCACGCGAGCCGCCAGGAAAACTTGGGCGCGGCAACGGGCGGGTCAAAATCGCTGTTGTCTTGTCTGAGGATCACGTCGCAATCGCCGTCGCCAAACGCAAAGCGCATATTGCCGAAATAGGCGAACGATGCGAGCTGGGCGTCGCCGAGGCGAATCGGCGTGATGCAAGTGTAGTCGGCGGGCAGGCGTGTGGCGATCTGTGTTGCGACGTCGCGGTAGGTGCGGCCGTAGTTGATCAGCGGCAGCCACAGCGTCATCAACAATACCCACATCAAGGTGGTGCCCGCGCTGGACAGCACCACGCTGCGCCATAACACTTTCGGATGGCGCGACAACCGCCACTGCACCAACAGGAACCAGCACAGCGTGATCAGCAGCGCCGCGAGCAATTCCGATGCGCTGAATTCAGGCTTGAATCCCGGCACGAGACGCTCGAGGTTGCGCGCAATGGGGTGGGGAAAACCGCTCAGCCCGGCAATCCAGACCAGCCATACGAACCCGCCGAGTATGGTAAAGCTCAGCACGGCAAACCAGTCGAACGCGTTGATCGCGCCGCGCTTCAGAGTGGGCAAACCGAAGCTGGCGAGCACGGCCAGCGGCGGCAGCAGCAATATGAACAGCAAATTGCTTTGATGGCTCTGCATGACCACCAGCACCAGCAGCACGCTCACGACTGTTAAAGGAATCGCAACGTGGGGCGCACGCCGCAATCCAGGCCAGCTGTACCACGACCAGATCGCCAGTGGCCATGCAGGCCATGTGAAGAGCGGCAGGTTTTTCAGGGCGTAGAAAAACACCGCGGTGGGTGGCGCGCCGAGGTTGTTGAAATTGCCGAACGCCCAGCTCTTCAGGAAGGCCGGCGCTTCGTCCGGCAGCAGCCGCAGCGCGGTGAGCGGCCACACGAGCGAGATAGCCAATGCCAGCGCGATGCCGATCGGCAAAGTGCGGCTGGCCTGCAATTCCTTACAGATTGCGGCAACGATGCAAACGGCTGCGAGCAGCGTGAGCAGCATGACTGGATCGGCGGATAGCGTCACTAGACCCAGCGCGCTTCCCCACCACAGCGCGCCCTGGACCGGCTTGTCGATACAGCGGATCAGGCCATACACCAGCATCGCCACGCAGGCCAGTTGTGCCACTTCCGGCGTAGTCTCATGCCCGCGTTCGGCGAGCCCGAAACTCGCGAGCAGGATCAGTACGGCGCCGTCCGCGAGCGTGCGTCCGTAATCGCGCGGTTCGGGTTCACCGCCGAACACGTACTTGAACGGCTGGATCTCGGGGCGTCGGCCCAGCAGGTAGGTACCGTACCAGACGAATGCGCAGGTGAGGGTGAATAGGATGCCGGTGGCGATGCGCGATGCGTCGCTGGGCGCAATCCAGCCATCGAGCGTGCGGATGGCGATGGCGCCGAGCCAATACATCAGCGGCCCTGCCGCCGTGCTGGCTTTGCCGATCAGATTGGGCAACAGCCAGTCGTGCGAGCCGCCTTGCACCATCGTCCACATCACGCCGAAGCCGGCCGCGTCCTCGTTTTTCCAGGGATCGCGCCCAAATAGGCCCGAGCCGGCGTAGATCACGCAGATCGCGAGCAGAGCCCAGCGCGGCAGGGCGCGTGTAGCGGAGGCGGATAGGCGGACGGCAGGACGCATTGATTTCGCAAGAACTCAGCTAGTCAGCTGAAAACAAAGACAGACAGAAAGCGGGCTTGTACCGCCGGGATCCGGCATTTTAGCCGGGTCACGCTCGACTGGGCAGATTGTTGTACTTTTGCAGAGGCTACGCCACAACGCCACAGCGGCCCAATAAAAAAGGCAGCCGGAGCTGCCTTTTTTGCGCGGCTGAATATTCAACCGCAACCGCCTGCTGTAACTTATGCAACTGGCTCATGCAACCCGCTTATGCAGCCAGTTGCTGATGCCGGCAACTTACGATGCGTCCTTGGCGGCAACCTTGCCGTCGGCGCGCTTGCCAAATTTCTGGCGGAACTTCTCGATGCGGCCTGCCGTATCCATGATCTTTTGCTGACCGGTATAGAACGGGTGCGATTCCGACGAAACTTCAATTTTCGCCAGCGGATATTGTTTGCCGTTGAATTCAGCGGTTTCGCGGGTCTGGATGGTCGAGCGGGTCACGAATTTGAAGTCGTTCGACACATCGATAAACAGCACTTCGCGGTAATTCGGGTGGATGCCTTCTTTCATGCTTCTTCCTTGGTAACGTTGGGTAGCCAGCCCGCGGTGGCCGGAGTTCACCGGCACGACCTGGCGCGAGCCACTTGCCTTGAATATTTAAACCTGCATCAAGCCCGAAATTATGCCATGAAATCGGGCACTTGGCGGGTTATTTTGGGTTCAAGCTTAACCGGCGCGACGGTTCGACATCAACCGCGGCGACGGTTCCATATCAACCGCGGCGACGGTTCCACATTAGCCGCCGCGACGCATCAAATCGAAGAACTCCGCGTTGCTCTTGGTCTGCTTGACCTTGTCGAGCAGGAATTCCATCGCTTCGATTTCATCCATTTCGTGAATGAACTTACGCAGGATCCACACTTTTTGCAGGATTTCCGGCTTGATCAGCAACTCTTCGCGGCGCGTGCCCGATTTATTCAGGTTGATCGACGGATAAACGCGCTTTTCAGCCAGGCGGCGCTCCAAGTGCACTTCCATGTTGCCGGTGCCCTTGAATTCTTCGTAGATCACATCGTCCATGCGGCTGCCGGTTTCGATCAGTGCGGTGCCGATAATGGTGAGCGAGCCGCCTTCTTCGATATTACGTGCCGCGCCGAAAAAGCGTTTCGGGCGTTGCAGCGCATTGGCGTCGACACCGCCGGTGAGCACCTTGCCGGATGCGGGCACCACCGTGTTGTAGGCGCGTGCGAGACGGGTGATCGAATCCAGCAGGATCACGACGTCGTGTTTCATTTCGACCAGCCGTTTGGCCTTTTCGATCACCATTTCGGCGACCTGGACGTGACGCGAAGCCGGTTCGTCGAAGGTCGAGGCAATCACTTCGCCGACCACGGAGCGCTGCATTTCGGTCACTTCTTCAGGGCGCTCGTCGATCAGCAGCACGAAGAGGGTGACGTCGGGGTGATTGGTTTTGATCGCGTGCGCAATGTGTTGCAGCATCACGGTCTTGCCCGATTTGGGCGAGGCCACCAGCAAGCCGCGCTGGCCTTTGCCGATCGGCGCAATCATGTCGATGACGCGCCCGGTGATGTTCTCTTCGCCGCGCGAATCGCGTTCGAGCGCGAGCGGTTTGTTCGGGTGCAGCGGCGTCAAGTTCTCGAACATGATCTTGTGTTTCGAGGCTTCCGGCGCTTCACCGTTGACCTTGTCCACCTTGACCAGCGCGAAGTAGCGTTCGCCGTCTTTCGGGGTGCGGACTTCACCTTCGATGGTGTCGCCCGTGTGCAAATTGAAACGACGGATCTGCGAAGGGCTGATGTAGATGTCGTCGGTGCTGGCCAGATACGATGTTTCTGGCGAACGCAGGAACCCGAAACCGTCGGGGAGTACTTCGAGCGTGCCGTCTCCGAAAATGGTTTCGCCGGTTTTGGCGCGTTTTTTCAGAATGGCGAACATGAGTTCCTGCTTGCGCAGGCGGTTCGCGTTCTCGATGTCGAGACCATTGGCCATCTCGATCAATGCGGAGACGTGCTGAGACTTAAGCTCGGATAAATGCATACAGGAATCCCGCCGGGGAGAGAGTTACTACGAAATGGAGAGGGCGAGCGGACGCTCAGAGGATTTATGCGGTTTCGCTTTTTTTCGAACTGTAACACAGCTCGATTTGCTTGCTAGTGCCGGTAGGCGGGAGCAAGCGTGGATTGTTGCGATGACGCAACAATCCACATCATGACAGATTTAGAGATGGCTGTCCAGAAATGCCGTCAATTGCGACTTGGACAGCGCGCCGACCTTCTGCGCGGCCACGGCGCCGTTCTTGAACAGGATCAGCGTCGGAATACCGCGCACGCCGAATTTTACCGGCGTCGACTGGTTTTCATCGACATTGAGCTTGGCGATTTGCAGGCGATCGCCGTAGTCCTTTGCGACTTCTTCCAGGATAGGGGCAATCATCTTGCACGGACCGCACCATTCTGCCCAAAAATCCAGCAGCACCGGTTTGTCGGCCTTGACGACGTCCTGTTCGAAGGATGCGTCGCTGATATGTTTGATTTGTTCACTCATTATAAAAATACCTCGTTACCGTGGTTGGAGCCGACGGCGTAAGAAGATTATCCGTTACGATGCAAAAAAATAGCCTGATTCAATCTCGTAGCGGCAGGGCGGGTCCGGTCAGAGCGACTACATTGCTTACCGGCCGGCTGCCGTCCATACGTTGTTTTCAATCGGCTGTCATCTTAGCCCAAATTACAGGACCTTGCCGGAGACGACTTCACAGGGTTCTCCTTTGGCGCGCATCGTGCGCACGCACGTGCAACGTAAAAAGCTGCGGTGCGGACGTGCCTCGCGGGCGCAGCGGTGGTAGAATGCTTCGTGACGGGCCTCCTCGCATGGTGGCGCGGCCAATCTGGTCAGGTCGGGAACGAAGCAGCCACAGTCGTTATCTGCCAGTGCCGAGGGTCGGGCTCGTCACCCCCCGCTTTTGTTCGACCTCGTTTTGTTCAGAAAGTCTCGGATTTTTCTGCGTTTCCCTATTTGCTGTGACCGTTAGCCGGGGTTAGCATTTCCCTGCGACCATCGATTTGCCGCGCGCAAAATCCCGTGTCGTGTGAGCGGGTGGTGCGCGGTGGCTTCGGGTGGCTTCGGGTGGCTTATTACGCAGCATCTTCGATGACACCACTGCCTGTATGGCTCGCGCCGCATCGCTTCGTGCTCACATCCTGTCGTGCGAGCCGGCGTTACTGATACAATTTTGCAATGACCTATCAAGTACTCGCTCGCAAATGGCGCCCTAGAGATTTCGCCTCTCTGGTCGGGCAGGAACACGTGGTGCGTGCATTGACTCACGCACTGGAGCAGCAGCGGCTGCATCACGCCTATCTGTTTACCGGCACGCGCGGCGTGGGCAAAACCACACTGTCGCGCATCCTGGCCAAGGCGCTTAATTGCGAAACGGGTATCACGGCGACGCCGTGCGGGGTGTGCAAGGCGTGTCGCGAGATCGACGAAGGCCGTTTTATCGACTACGTCGAAATGGATGCCGCGTCCAATCGCGGCGTCGATGAAATGGCGGCATTGCTTGAACGTGCGGTCTATGCGCCGGTCGATGCGCGCTTCAAGGTCTATATGATCGACGAAGTGCACATGCTGACCAATCACGCCTTCAATGCGATGCTCAAGACGCTTGAAGAGCCGCCGGCGCACGTGAAGTTCATCCTCGCGACCACCGACCCGCAAAAAATCCCGGTCACCGTGCTCTCGCGCTGTTTGCAATTCAATCTAAAGCAGATGCCCGCGACGCATATCGTGACGCATCTGGAAAAAATCCTGACCGACGAGCAAATCGGTTTCGAGACCCAGGCGCTGCGCCTGCTTGCGCGGGCCGCTGACGGCAGCATGCGCGACGCGTTGTCGCTCACCGATCAGGCGATCGCCTATGCGGCCGGCGTGGTCAGCGAAGAGGCGATACGCGGCATGCTGGGTGCACTCGATCAGAGTTATCTGATCCGTCTGCTCGATGCGGTGGCCGCGGCCGACGGCGTCACGGTGTTGGCGATTGCCGACGAGATGGCGGCGCGCAGCTTGTCGTTCTCGGTGGCGCTGCAGGATTTGGCCAGCTTGCTGCATCGAGTCGCCTGGGCGCAGCACGCGCCGGCGTCGGTGCTGGATGAATGGCCCGAAGCGGCCGAAATACGGCGTTTTGCCGCGCTACTCGCGCCACAGGATATTCAGCTTTACTATCAGATCGCAACGATAGGTCGTAGCGAACTCGGTGTAGCGCCTGACGAATATGCGGGCTTCACGATGAGCTTGCTGCGCATGCTGGCGTTTCAGCCTGCGGCCGCAGCGGATGGACCGGCGGGTAGCGCGCCGGCGAATCCGGCGCCGCTCGCGCGCAGCCGTTTGCAAGCGGCGCCGGCCGATGTCGGCACGGCGTCAGCCGTGGCCGGCGTATCGCGCCTACCCGCTCAGGTGGCGCGGTCAGCGGCGGCATCGATGGCCAGTCGTGACGCAAGCGCGGCTGCCGACTCGATGGAACGGCCTGGCATTGCGCCTGCGGTCGCTCCTGTTATCGCACCCGCAGCTGCTCCTGTTTTAGACGTGGCCGCCGTGGCACCGCTCGACGCGAGCGTTACCGCAACGAGTCCCGTAGCGAACCCCATAACGAGTCCCGTCGCCAGCCCCTCGGGTAGTCCGTCAGCTGACGTCGTAAGCCGTGCCGCAACCGTCACCGCAAATCCGGTCCCAGTATCGACAGCCCCTAATCCAGCACGCGCCGCACTCGATGCGCTGCGTAATTCAACGCGAGCCGGACTGCGGGTTGCGCCCGAACGCCAACGCACCGAAACGCCGGCACCCAAGCGCGATCCCGCAGCGGCGGCATCCGCGGCGCGGGCAATGCCGCTCAGGCCGCCCGGTCCGCCACCGGCGCCGGTGCGCCAGCCTGAAGTTCGGGAACCAGAAGTTCGGCAGTCTGAAGTTCGGCAGCCCGCCACACCTTATCGAGCCGTTCAGGCCGAGCCAGCATCCGACGCCGCAGCCTATGCATTTGTCGATGGCGGCTCGACCGTTGCGCCATGGGACGATCTGCCGCCTGACGATTTTTATCCCGACGGCGCGGCCTCAGGGGCCGACGCTTTCGAGCCGTTTGAGGCGAGTGGCGTAACGAGTGCCTTCAATAAGGCAAACGGTACGGGCGCGGCTTCTGCCGCGGCATTGAGCGGTGCATTCGAAAGCCCCGCGCAAGATCCATCGGATGATATGGCGAGAGAGCGCCGCCGCGCCTCGGCGATTGCGCTGTCGAGCCAAGCAAACGATCGCCCCGCGAATCGCCCGGCCAGCAGGCCCGAAGCGGCGGGGTCCGCAACTGCGGCCGCGCTTCCCGCCGCGACGCTAACCGCGACTGCGCCTGCGACCCAGATCGATCTGACGCCGCTGGGCTTTACCGGATATTGGCCCGCGCTGGCCGCGTTATTGCCGCTCAAAGGGTTGGCCCAGCAACTGGCGCATCAAAGCGAGCTGATGGGATTGGACGGCCAGACCTTGAAGCTCAGGGTCGCCGCATCGCTGGCCGATGCCGTCCAGATCGCCAAACTCAAGGCGGCCTTGATCGAACATCTGGGTCGCCCGGTCAGCCTCGACGTGATGCCGGGCGTCGCGGCCTGGTCCGCCGCGCTGGTCGATGGCGCCGAGCGCGCCGTGCGGCAGCGCGAAGCTGAGCAGGTGATCGCAGAGGATACTTTTGTGCAGGCCTTGATTCGCGATTTCGATGCGAGCATTGTGCGCGGCTCGATCCGGCCGATCCAGTAAAACGAACTTATAGGAAGGAGTGTCACCGATGATGAAAGGTCAACTCGCAGGGCTGATGAAGCAAGCTCAGCAGATGCAAGAGAACATGAAAAAGATGCAGGATCAACTCGCGTTGATCGAGGTCGAAGGGCAGTCTGGCGCCGGGCTGGTCAAGGTCGTCATGACCTGCAAGAACGACGTGCGCCGGGTCACCATCGACCCGAGCTTGCTGGCCGACGATAAGGATATGCTGGAAGATCTGGTAGCGGCCGCTTTCAACGACGCCGTGCGCAAAGCGGAAGCGACCGCCCAGGAAAAAATGGGTGGCATGACCAGCGGCTTGCCTTTGCCGCCGGGTTTCAAGCTGCCGTTCTGAACGGGCGTCCGTGCCTATCAAGCCGCCTTCCGCGCTGGCCGCGCTGGTCGATGCCTTGCGCGTGCTGCCCGGTGTCGGGCCGAAATCGGCCCAGCGCATGGCGTATCACCTCATGCAGCACGATCGCGACGGTGCGCAGCGCCTGGGCGGGGCGCTGATCACGGCCGTGCGCTCGCTGCGCCACTGCAACCTGTGCAATACGTTCACCGAAGCGCAGGTCTGCGAAACATGCGAAGACACCGAGCGCGACACGAGTTTGCTGTGCGTGGTCGAAACGCCGGCCGACCAGATCATGCTCGAGCAGACGATGACCTACCGCGGTCTCTATTTCGTGCTGATGGGGCGCCTGAGTCCGCTGGACGGAATCGGCCCGCGCGAGATCCATTTCGATCGTCTGGTCAAACGTGCCACTGACGGTATCGTCAAAGAAGTCGTGCTCGCGACAAATTTCACCAACGAAGGCGAGGCGACTGCGCACTATCTGGGCCAGACGCTCAAGGCCCGTGGCCTGAAAGTCAGTCGCCTGGCGCGCGGCGTGCCGGTTGGCGGCGAACTCGAATATGTCGACGCGGGCACGATCGCGCGCGCAGTGCTCGATCGGCGCACGATCTAGCGCAAGATCCATCGCTAACCCCAATCGCTGAAACCTCTACGAGAGATCTCTCATGCCGACACGCACCGGACCCTTGGCCGGCGTCAAAGTACTGGAGCTGGGAACCCTGATTGCGGGCCCGTTCGCTTCGCGATTCATGGCCGAATTCGGCGCCGACGTTATCAAGATCGAAGACCCGCGCGGCGGCGACCCACTACGCAAATGGCGCAAGTTGCACCCGGAAGTCGGTGGCACTTCGTTGTGGTGGGCGGTACAGGCGCGCAACAAAAAATCGGTCACCGTCAATTTGAAAGCGGCCGAAGGGCGCGACATTGTGCTCAAACTGGCTGCGCAGGCCGACATCGTGGTCGAAAATTTTCGGCCTGGCCTGCTCGAAAAACTCGGCTTGGGCTATGCCGAGTTGTCGGCGCACAATCCGGGGCTGGTCATGGTGCGTTTGTCGGGCTATGGACAGACCGGTCCCTATCGCGATCGGCCCGGCTTTGGCGCGATCGCCGAATCGATGGGCGGCCTGCGGCACATTACCGGCTACCCCGATTTGCCGCCCCCGCGCATCGGCATCTCGATCGGCGATTCGATTGCCGCATTGCATGGCGTGATCGGTGCGTTGATGGCCTTGCACCACAAACAGGTCAATGGCGGGCGCGGCCAAGTGGTCGACGTCGCGCTGTACGAGGCGGTCTTCAACATGATGGAGAGCGTGGTGCCTGAATACGGCGTGTACGGCATGGTACGCGAGCGCGCCGGCGCCTCGTTGCCGGGCATCGTGCCGTCCAACACCTATCGATGCAGCGACGGCAGCGTCGTGATCGGCGGTAATAGCGATCCGATCTTCAAGCGCCTGATGTTCGCGATTGAACGCCCCGATCTGGCTAACGATCCGCAACTCGAACACAACGACGGGCGAGTGCCGCGTACCGAGGAGATCGACCAGGCGATTGCGAACTGGCTCGCGCCGCGCACGCTCGACGATGCGCTGGCGGTGCTCAACGCAGCTGACGTGCCGGCCGGGCGCATCTTCAGCGTGGCCGATATGTTCGTCGATCCGCAGTTTATTGCGCGCGACATGATCAAGCGCTTTTCTCTGCCTGGCGGTCAACCGATCGACTTGCCCGGCGTCACGCCCAAGCTCTCTGAAACGCCGGGTGGCACACGCTGGTTGGGCCCGGAACTCGGGGAACATACGGATGAAGTGCTGGGCACGCTCGGGTATGATCTCCACGAGATTGCGCGCTTGCATGCGGAACATATTGTGTAGTTGAGCTGGGCTGGTAGCTGGGCTATCAACTCGGCTTGTAGCCCGGTGCGTATCTGCAGCCCGCGCCTGCCGAGGGTTCGTGTATTTGCGCTAGTCACATCTAATCGCTCGTCGAAGCGAGCAGCATCAATAACAATAAAGATAACAACGAGGAGACACGCACCATGAAGCGTCGGGAATTTATTGCCGCAGCGGCCAGTACTGCGTTAGGGGGTACCGGTCTATTGAATCTGAACGTGGCACGCGGCGCGACTGCGCTCGAGCGCAGTACGGTGTCGATTGCGGTAGGTGGCAAGAACCTCTTTTATTACCTGCCCCTGACGATCGCCGAGCGTCGTAATTTCTTCAAAGACGAAGGGCTGAACGTCGAGATTTCCGACTTCGCCGGCGGCTCCCAGGCGCTGCAGGCTGCTGTGGGCGGTAGTGCCGACGTGGTCTCGGGCGCGTTCGAGCACACCTTGTTGTTGCAAGCCAAAGGGCTGGCTTTCCGCGAATTCGTGTTGCAAGGGCGGGCGCCGCAGATTGTTCTCGGCATTTCCAAGAAGACCATGCCCGGTTATAAATCGGTTGCGGATCTGCGTGGCAAGAAGATCGGCGTCACGGCGCCCGGTTCGTCGACTTCGATCATGGCCAGCTTCGTGCTGGCCAAAGCCGGCGTGAAGGCGAACGAAGTGTCGTTCGTGGGCGTGGGCGCCGGCGCCGGCGCGATTGCTGCGTTGGAGTCCGGGCAGATCGACGCGATCTGTAATCTGGATCCGGTCATCACCAAGTTGGACCGGGCCGGCGACATCATCATCGCGTCCGATACGCGCACGCTGGCTGCGACGCTGGCGGTCTACGGCGGCGATATGCCGGCCGGCTGCATGTACACCTCGCAGGCTTTCATCAATAAAAATCCGAATACCACCCAGGCGCTCAGCAATGCCATGGTGCGTGCACTGCTGTGGCTGCAGTCGGCCACGGGCAAGGAGCTGATCGACACCGTGCCGGAGTCGTATTTGCTTGGCGATCGATCGCTGTACCTGGCTGCGTGGGACCACGTCAAGCAAGCCATCTCGCCCAATGGCCTGATGGCGGCCGACGGCGCGGCGACTTCGCTGCGCACACTGCAGACTTTCGATCAGACCTTGCAGGGCAAGACCATAGACACGAGCAAAACGTGGACCAATGATTTCGTCCAGAAATCGCTGGCAACGCTGAAAGCCTGATCGGGAATCTATGACTTTGCCCGAGGCCGTGCCTGCGAGTTTGCCTGCTCTTGCGCTGGAAAATGTCACCTGCTCATTTGCCTCGCGCGGGGAAGGGCGGGGCGCGAGCCATTACGTCGCGGTGCGCGACACCACCCTGACCGTGCAGCCCGGCGAATTCGTCTCGGTGGTGGGGCCGACCGGTTGCGGCAAATCGACCTTGCTCAATGTCGCCGCGGGATTGCTGGAGCCCTCGTCGGGTACGGTGCGCTCGTTCGGCGAGCCGCTGCGCGGCGTGAATGCCCGGGCCGGTTATATGTTCCAGGCCGAGGCGCTGATGCCGTGGCGTTCGGCGCTCGACAACGTGACGGCCGGACTGCTGTTTCGCGGCATGTCGCGTCGCGATGCGAACCTGCTCGGCGACGAATGGCTCAAGCGAGTCGGGCTGGGCGGTTTCGGCGGCCGTTATCCGCATCAACTGTCGGGCGGCATGCGCAAGCGCGTGGCGATGGCGCAAACGCTGATCCTCGACCCCGACATCATCTTGATGGACGAGCCGTTTTCGGCGCTCGACATTCAAACGCGTCAGTTGATGGAAAACGAATTGCTCGCGTTATGGGCGGCCAAGCGCAAGGCCGTGCTGTTCATCACACACGATCTCGATGAAGCCATTTCGCTGTCCGATCGCGTGGTGGTTCTGGCGGCTGGGCCCGGCACGCGCCCGATCGGCGAATTCACGATCGACCTGCCGCGACCGCGCGATGTCGCCGAAATTCGCAGTCATCCGCGCTTTGTTGAATTGCATGCCCAGATCTGGGGTGTGTTGCGCGACGAAGTACTCAAAGGTTATGCCCAACAGTTGCAAGCGGTTTAAGGCGCGGCATTGAAATCATGTGGAAAAAAATCAAACCGAACCGTTCCAATCTGCGGATTTGGCAATGGTTGCTGCTGGTGCTGATCTTCGTCGTCTGGTACGTGCTGACCAGCCCGACCTTGATGCCGCCGTTTTATTTCGACGATCCGAATCGCGCCGCCTTCTTTTTCGGCGAGCCGTTGGCGGTGCTGCAACGGATCTGGGAGTGGTTCGCCAGCGGTGAGATCTACATCCACCTGGGCGTCACGCTGCTGGAGACGGTACTGGCATTCGTGCTAGGCACCCTGGGCGGCCTTGGTGTGGGACTGTGGCTGGCGCTTTCGCCCACGATGGCGGCTTTGCTCGATCCCTATATCAAGGCGGCCAATTCGATGCCGCGCGTGATACTTGCGCCGATCTTCGGGGTTTGGTTCGGGCTGGGCATCGGCTCCAAGGTGGCGTTGGGCATCACGCTCGTGTTTTTTATCGTCTTTTTCAACGTGTATCAGGGTGTCAAGGAAGTCAGCCCGGTGGTGCTGGCCAATGTGCGCATGCTCGGCGCGAATCGCCAGCAATTGCTGCGCAATGTGTACTTGCCCAGCGCGATGAGCTGGGTGTTTTCGAGCCTGCATACCGCCGTCGGACTGGCTTTTGTCGGCTCGGTGGTGGGCGAGTATCTCGGCTCGGCCCGTGGCGTGGGCTATCTGATCCTGCAGGCGCAGGGCACGCTGGACGTCAATACGGTATTCGCTGGGATCATTGTGCTGACGGTGTTCGCGTTGATACTCGACTGGTGCGTGGTGCTGGTCGAAACGCGCCTGATGAAGTGGCAACCGAGTACCAGCGAGACGGAAAAGCTTTGAATGGTGATCATGCGCTTCGCGGCCCGCTTCACGGCGTGAAGCGCAGCACGCTTGCGCAGCGCAATCTACCGCGCAATCCGCGACGTAATGCCCGGCACGAGCGGCACGTTGCACTTCACGGCATGATGAGCACCTTGCCAGTCACGCGCCGCTGCGCCATTTCGTCAAGCGCTTGCGCCGTGTCCGCCAGCGCATAGCGCCGCGACACATGCGGTTTGAGCTTACCTGCCGCGATCCACTGCAGGAGCGCTTCGATAGCCTGTGCGTTACGCTCAGGTTCCCGCTTGACGAAATCGCCCCAAAACACGCCGATTACGCTCGCGCCTTTAAGTAAAGGCAGGTTCAGCGGCAACTTGGGAATCTCCCCATTCGCGAAGCCTACGATCAGATATCGGCCGCGCCATCCGATGCTGCGAAACGCCGGTTCGGTAAAACTGCCGCCGACCGGGTCATACACCACGTCGGGACCGCGCGCACCGGTGTAAGCCTTGACTCGCTCGCGCAAATCGTCGCGACTGTAGTTCAGCAAATGATCTGCGCCGTGCGCGCGGCAGACTGCCAGTTTCTCATCGCTCGAAGCCGCCGCGATCACGGTCGCACCGAGTGCTTTGGCAATTTCGATGGCCGCCAGACCGACGCCGCCGGCCGCGCCGAGCACCAGCACCGTTTCACCTGCCTGCAAGCCGGCCCGATCGACCAAGGCGTGATAGGACGTACCATAGGTCAGCGTGAAGGCCGCGGCAGTATCGAAATCGAGGTTGTTAGGCAATTTGATGCAGCCCGAGGCGGGCAGCGCAATGTACTGCGCAAACGCACCGTTGCCGACATACGCTGCTACGCGCTCGCCTGGCGACAGGCTGCTGACGCCGGCGCCGACCGCGTGTACCACGCCGGAGAACTCCGAGCCTGGCGTGAAGGGCAGCGCCGGTTTGTGCTGATATTTATTCTGGATGATCAGGACGTCGGGAAAATTCACTGCAGCCGCCTTGATCTCGACCACAACCTCACCCGCGCCCGCGGTGGGTTCGGGTAATGTCTTGAGCCGCAGGCTACTCGGGGGCCCGAAGTTTTCACATACGATGGCTTGCATGGCGTCTCCTGACGATATTCGTGAATGCGCGTGCTGGGATGTGTACGCCAATTTGCACGATTATTTTTGCTGCGTGTTTTGCCGTGCATTGTGCATGGCTTACATTGACAGCCAGTGTGAGAGTTTAGTGTAGCGGCTGACACGAAGCCATGCCCTAACCCGTGCCCGAAGCTGCGCAAGCCGGCGACACGCTACGCCTGTGCGCAAAGCGCGCGCGGGCCGGTTTCGAGATGGCATCCTCGGTTACAATCATCGCATGCGTATCCTACTCAGCAACGATGATGGCTATCTCGCCCCGGGCCTTGCTGCGCTTTACGAAGCGCTCAAGCCGCTAGGCGAAATCGACGTGGTGGCGCCCGAACAAAATTGCAGTGGCGCCTCGAATTCGCTCACCCTCTCGCGGCCACTCTCGGTTTATACGGCGCTTAACGGTTTCCGGTATGTGAACGGCACACCGACCGACTGCGTTCATATTGCGCTGACCGGCTTACTCGATTTTCGGCCCGACATCGTCGTGTCCGGCATCAACAACGGCCAGAATATGGGCGAAGACACCCTTTACTCGGGCACGGTCGCGGCAGCCACCGAAGGCTTTTTGTTCGGCATTCCGGCGTTCGCATTTTCTCAAGTCGATAAAGGCTGGCAGCATCTCGAGGATGCGGCGCGCGTCGCTCACGATATCGTGGCGCGCTACCTGCAGGCGCCTTTGTCGGGCTCGCCGCTGCTCAATGTCAATATCCCTAATCTGCCGCATTCGCAGTTGCAGGGCTGGCAAGTCACGCGGCTGGGCAAACGCCATCCGTCGCAACCGGTAGTACGGCAATTCAATCCGCGCGGTGAGCCGATTTACTGGGTTGGGCCTGCCGGTGACGCGCGCGACGCCAGTGCCGGTACCGACTTTCATGCAACCGTGAACGGCGCGGTATCGATCACGCCGCTACAACTCGATTTGACGGATACCCGCTCGTTGCCCGAGGTTTGCGATTGGGCGGCCGGCGGGGCTGACAGCGCCAGCGAGCATTGCGCACCCGCGGAGTCGGGCCGATGACCACTGAGCGTTCGAAGCGCTTTCCGCTCGTGCTTGCCGATGTTGTGAAGCCGGGCACGCTCGATCGCACTGGTCGTGCAGCGCGCCCGAGTGGCACGCGCGTCGCGGCGGCGAACAGCGAGCGCGCACCGCGGCCGGCATCGCCGGCACGGCCCGCTACGGCGACAGCGGTCGCGCTCAAGGCTTCGGGCGGGCACACGGGCGTTAAATCGGGCACGCCGGGCCCGCTGATGCCAGCCGCGCTTCGGCCCATGGTCAAGAACGCCCTGAGGCCCAGCCAGTCCCCGTTTGGGACTACAACCGTTAAATCTGCGGTGAAGCCTGTGGTCAAGTCGCAGCTCGGTTCGCAGGCGCCCTCGCAGCGCCCCTCACAACTGCGTTCACAGCCGGCTTCACAACCCGCTTCAAAGCTCGCTGCGCAGCACACGTCACAGCACACGTCACAGCCCGCACGCAAGCAGGTGACCCAGCCATTTTTAAAACCGACACTTAAGCCGTCGGAGAAGCCTGCAAGCAAACCCGCCCACGCCGCGCATTACAAACCCTCGGTCGCTGGCCAGAGCATGACCGTCAAGCCGTTGTCGCGCCACCATCGCGGCACGCAGCGCGCGCCCGAGCTGGCGACGCAGACGCATGACGTGCTCAATTCCGACCGGGTCCGTGAACGGCTGGTCGAACGTCTGCGGGCCAGGGGCATTCGCGATCCACGGGTGCTCGGCGCGATCGCCACGGTTCCGCGCCATTTGTTCGTCGACGCCGGACTGGCGACACAGGCTTATGAAGACGCGGCGCTGCCGATCGGGCACCATCAGACCATCTCGAAACCCTCCGTGGTTGCACGCATGATTGAACTTGCGGCGGCCGGACGCGCTCTGAACAAGGTTCTGGAAATCGGTACTGGCTGCGGCTACCAAGCTGCGGTGCTAAGCCGGGTGTCGCGGGAAGTGTATTCGATCGAGCGTATCAAGCCGTTATTCGAACGTGCCAAAAGCAATCTGCGCTCGCTGCGCTTGCCCAACCTGCGCTTGCATTATGGGGATGGGCGCCTGGGCCTGCCAGCCGTGGCGCCGTTCGACGCGATCTTGCTGGCCGCCGCCGGCCTTGAAGTGCCTCAAGCGTTACTGGAACAGTTGGAAATCGGCGGACGGCTGATCGCGCCCGTGGGTGGCGAAGAGCAGGTTCTGACACTGATTGAACGTATTTCGCAGACGGAGTGGCGGGAATCCCGCCTCGACCGAGTTTTCTTTGTCCCTTTAAAAACCGGAGTGGTATGAATCCGATGAATCGATTGCACCTGGATGCACGAACGCTGAACACCAGCAATGTGCGCATCACTGTTTTGCAACGCATCGTTTGTGTGCTCGCGCTTTCAGCGCTGGCCGCCTGCGCGACCCGTCTCGATAACGCGCCGGTGGTCGACCGCTCGGTGAACGCAGCACCCGTAGCGCCAGCGCCGCTGGGGCCGCCGCCGCCGGGCTACTACCGGGTCAAACCCGGCGATACGCTGTATCGTATCGCGCTCGAGAACGGCCAGAATTATCGCGACATCGCGACTTGGAATAATCTGACCAATCCCAATCAGATCGAGGTCGACCAGCTATTGCGCGTGGCGCCTCCGGGCAGCAACCCGACGACGTTGGCGGGTGCCGGCGTGTCGAGTGCACCGGTGATTATCGGCAGCGGCGTTCAGTCGGCTCCGCTGGGCGGCGGCAACCCGCAGTCCAACGTACCGCTGGGCAGCTTGCCGCCTGCCGTGCCGCTGACACCGATGCCGGCGCCGCTTGCATCGATACCGCCGACGTCAGCACCGGGCTCGGCTATGCCCAATGCCGTTGAAGGCCTGTCGCTGATCTGGCCGGCGCGCGGCCCGATCATCAACCGCTTCGACGACGTCAAGAATAAAGGGGTCGATATTGGCGGCGCGCCCGGCGACCCGGTACGCGCCGCGGCTGACGGCCGCGTCGTGTATTCCGGCAGTGGCTTGCGTGGCTACGGTAATTTGATCATCGTCAAACACGATGCAACGTTTTTGACCGCCTACGCGCACAATCAGACTTTACTGGTAAAAGAGGGGGATGCTGTCACACGCGGACAAAATATCGCGACAATGGGGAATAGTGACGCGGATCGTGTCATGCTTCACTTTGAGGTACGCAAGCAAGGCAAGCCTGTCGATCCTTTGAAATACTTACCGCCTCAATAATTATAGGTGTGCCCCATGCCAAAATCGAAGCCTGATCCGCTGGCAGCGAAATCCGAGCGTTCCGCGCGGGCTGGCAGCCGAATGCAGATCGATGGCCTCGATGCGGTAAAGAATGTAAGCCCCCCGGAGCCGGCTCAAGAGGGCGTGAGCAAGGGACTGAACGGGGGCACAAGCGGGGGCGTTGGCAAGGACATGAGCAAGGACGCGAGCAACGGCATCAGCAAGGGCCTTAATGGCGACGCGCACGAGATACCCGTGCGCGTGCGTTCGCAGCCTGACGATGAAGACGCTGCGCAGGACGACAGCGCCGAGCGCGAAGGGTCCGACGGGCAAGACGGCGAGGAGGCCGGCGATGGCACGCAATCGGGCGATGCGGCCGAGGTCGTGGTGGCCGAAGCCGACCCCGACGATTTCCGGGCGATCCTGCAGGCCGAGCTGACGGCTGACACCATCCAGCACTATTTGAATCGGATCAGCGTCAAACCGCTGTTGACCGTCGCGGAAGAGCAGCATTACTCGACGTTGGCCCGCGAGGGCGAGTTCGCGGCCCGCCAGGTGATGATAGAGCGCAATTTGCGCTTGGTCGTGAGCATTGCCAAAGGCTATCTGAATCGCGGCGTGCCGCTGCTCGACCTGATCGAGGAGGGCAATCTGGGCCTGATGCATGCCATCGAAAAATTCGAACCGGCGCGCGGTTTTCGTTTTTCGACTTACGCCACCTGGTGGATTCGGCAAAGCATCGAGCGAGCCATCATGAATCAGGCGCGCACGGTGCGCTTGCCTGTGCATGTGATCCGGGAACTCAACCAGGTGTTGCGCGCCAAGCGCTTTCTCGAAAAAAGCTCCGCCAATGCCAATGAACAGGGCGAACGGCGCGATGCGAGTATCGAAGATATTGCCCATTTGACCGGCAAGACGCCCGAGGAAATTGCCGATATCCTGGCGCTTAACGAACATACCGCATCGCTGGACGCACCGCTCGATTTCGATCCGGCCAGCAGCCTGCTTGATTTGCTGCCCGACGATCATGGCGAGGCGCCCGATGCCGAGGTTCAACATCGCGAGCTCGAAATCCTGACGCGCTCGTGGTTGTCGCGCTTGTCCGATAAACACCGTCATGTGATCGAACGACGTTTTGGGCTCAATAACATCGAGCCTGCAACGCTAGAGCAACTCGCCGACGAAATGGGGCTGACGCGCGAACGGGTCAGACAGATCCAGCAGGAAGCGCTGGTCAGATTAAAACGCTACTTCGCCTCTAATGGCGTGCGCAGGGATGCCGTCCTTTGACACCGATACTCGTTTTCGATATTGAAACCATTCCTGACATTGCGGGCATCCGCAAGCTCGACGATCTGCCGTCCGATCTGTCCGATGACGACGTTGCTGAACACGCGTTTGCCGCGCGCCGCGAAAAGACCGGTTCCGATTTCCTGCCGCATCATCTGCAGCATATTGCCGCGATTTCCTGTGTGTTTCGCGATCGCGAGGGCATGCGAGTGCGCTCGCTGGGGCAGCCCGGCGACAGCGAAGCCAGCCTGATCCAGTCGTTCTTCAAGGTGATCGAAAAATATACGCCGCAACTGGTGTCATGGAATGGCGGAGGCTTCGACCTGCCGGTGCTGCACTATCGCGGCTTGATCCATGGCGTGAGCGCACCGCGCTACTGGGACATGGGCGAGGACGACCGCGAATTCAAATGGAACAATTACATCAGCCGTTATCATTCGCGTCATACCGATCTGATGGACGTGCTCGCGGCGTTTCAGCCGCGTGCCAGCGCACCGCTCGATGCACTGGCTAAACTCTGTGGCTTTCCCGGCAAACTCGGCATGGACGGCAGCAAGGTTTGGGAAGCGTTCCAGGCTGGCCGGCTCGACGAGATTCGTGCCTATTGCGAGACCGATGTCGTCAACACCTACCTGATGTATTGCAAATACCAGCTGATGCGCGGCGGATTCACGGCCGACGACTATGCGGACGAAGTCGCTTTCGTCAAGACCGCGCTCGCTGCCGAGACCGGCGCACATTGGGCGCAATACCTGGCTGCCTTTGCCGACGCTTGATCACGGCTGATGTTGGCTTGCCTCGGATTTCGCCTGACTTCTCCAGGTTTCGTTCGACTTTTCCCGACTTCGCCTGATTTTGCCTGACTCCTGCGCTCGGCCGCCCGTGCCACCGGCTCAGCTTGGACTACAATCATGCCTTGTTTATTTTCTACAAAGCATGGAGCGGCGTTGTCTTTAATCTCACCTTCGTCCCGGCGGGCCCCCGAGCTCGAAATCGAATCGCTCGATATGGACGCGCGCGGCGTAGGTCGTCAACGCGACGACGAGGGCGTCGCGGGCAAGGTCGTGTTCGTCGAGGGCGCATTGCCTGGCGAGCGCGTGACCTATTCCAGCTACGTCAAGAAAGCGCGCTACGAACAAGCTCAACTCGTCGAGATACTGCGCGAGAGCACCTCGCGCGTGAAGCCGGGCTGCATTTATTTCGGCACCTGCGGCGGCTGCTCGATGCAGCATATGGAGATGCGTGCCCAATTGTCGGTCAAGCAGCGTGTGCTCGAAGACAATTTGTGGCATCTGAGCAAGTTGCGCGCTGAAGTGATCTTCCGACCGATCCACGGGCCGACCTGGGGCTATCGATATCGCGCGCGCCTGACGGTGCGCCACGTGTCGAAGAAGGGTGGGGTGCTGATCGGCTTTCATGAGCGCAAGAGCAAATACATCGCCGATATGACCTCGTGCGAGGTGCTGTCGCCCGATGTGTCTGCGCTGTTGGTGCCACTACGCGCGCTGATCGACAGCCTGTCGATCTTCAACCAGATACCGCAGATTGAAGTGGCGGTGGGCAGCGAGACTACGGCACTCGTGCTGCGAGTGCTGCAGCCGCTGAGCGCCGCCGACGAAACGCTGGTGCGTGAGTTTGCGCACGCGCATCCAGTGCAGTTCTGGTTACAGTCCAAAGGCCCGGAATCGGTCGAATTGTTCTATCCCAAGACGCCGCAGCTGGCCTATACCTTGCCGGAATTCAATATCCGCATGCCGTTCAGGCCAACCGATTTCACCCAGGTCAATCATCAGATTAATCGTGTCCTGGTGAGTCGGGCGCTGCGCTTGCTCGCACCCCAGCGCACTGAGCGCGTGCTCGACCTGTTCTGCGGCTTGGGTAATTTCACGCTGCCTTTGGCGCGACTGTCGCGTGAAGTGATGGGGATCGAAGGCAGTGAAATCCTGGTCCAGCGTGCTCGCGAGAACGCCCGGGCAAACGGCCTGGAGTCGAGCACTTCATTTGCGGCACGCAATCTGTTCGAACTGACGGGCGATGATTTCCGCGCACTGGGGCCGTTCGACAAACTGCTGATCGATCCGCCGCGCGAAGGGGCATTCGCGGTTTCCAAGGCGTTGGCCGCGATCGCGGAATCGGGGCATGGCCCACTGCCACAAAAGATCGTCTACGTTTCCTGCAATCCGGCCACGCTGGCTCGCGATGCCGAGCTGTTGGTGCATCAAGCGGGCTATCGGTTGAGCGGCGCGGGCGTGGTCAATATGTTCCCGCACACTTCGCACGTGGAGTCGATTGCGTTGTTCGAACGCGAGGCGACTTAGCATCGCGGCCACGATCGCGGCTTCCAATGAAAAAATGCCGTCCAGTGCATAACTGGACGGCATTGCCCTCGCGAAAGGGGGTCGTGCTAGTGACCGCCCGAGACTACGGGCGTGGCAGGCAATTACTTCTTCGGGGTCGCTGCGCGAGCCGAGGCAGCAGCTGCCTTGGATGCTGCGCTGGTGGCAGCTGCCATGTTGGTTTCAGCCAGTTCAACAGCTTGCTTGGTAGCCTTGTGCACGGTTTCGTACGTGGTGTTGGCGGCGCTGATGGCCGACTTCATCACGGCGACGGCGGTTTCCGAACCTGCCGGTGCGTTCTTGGCTACGTTGTCGACCAGCGACTGAATCTTACGGTTTTGCTCTTCGAGCTGGGCTTCTGCAACCTTGGTGAATTCAGCCTGCGTTGCCGAAGCAATTTCATACAGGTGACGGCCATACGACAGAACTTTTTCCGCGACGGGCTGCGACAAGCCGGCTTGCAATTGCAGCAGTTCTTGCGCATCTTTTACGGAAAACGCTTTCTGTGCGTTGTCGTGCGATTCAGCCAGCGTCGATTTAACGACTTGCAGGTTCAACTCAACCAGCTTTTCGATACCTTCGAATGCCTTGCTGGTCAGACCAAACAGGGTTTCGAGGTTGGCTTTTTGGGCGGCGGCGATTTGCTCGGGGGTCAACAGACTCATTCGATGCTCCTGAATTTCGACCCGCTCGAGTCCTTAATCGGACAGCACACGTTGTGCGTGCTTGGCGGAGTCGTGGGTTTAACTACATCAACATCGTGGGTTGCCGATTTGGCCTCTCACGTAATACCTGGCGACGCGATCTGAAATACCGCTCGGTCGCTTTATGCTGCACTGCAACATGATTCCATTTTATGCCATACGTGCTGTATGTCAAGTACTATGTTGAAGAAAATTTACAGGGCGACATCCCGGAAAATCAACAGCTTAGCTCGCGCGCATGACGCTCACATGACTTATTTATGTCGCGTCACGGCCTTGCTGGCGGGGCGCGGCCGTTGATTTGGGTCCGCAAGTTCGTCCAGGAAGTGGACGCATTCTAAGCTTGCTTTAGGCGATTGTAATGTAAATGAAAGTATTTTACAGCGATGAATTTGTTTTGCCACTACCGCCAGGGCACCGATTCCCGATGCAGAAATATCGGATGTTGCGTGAGCGGGTGGAGGCCGAATTGGCCCACATCGAGTTGCGTGAGGCGCCGATTGCGGGCGACCGGGATCTTGAGCGGGCCCACAGCCGGCACTACATCGAGCAAGTCGCGCAAGGCAACCTGGACGCGACGCAGCAGCGGCTGATCGGATTTCCATGGTCGCCGGAGATGGTCGAGCGCTCGCGGCGTTCGGCGGGCGCAACGGTGGCGGCTTGCCGGGCCGCACTCGACGAGGGGCTCGCGGTCAATCTCGCCGGCGGCACGCACCACGCGCACACTGCGCATGGCGAGGGCTTTTGCGTGTTCAACGATGCGGCGGTGGCGGCGCGTGTGCTGCAGCACGACGCGCGGGCATTGGCGGCAGGGGCCACGGATTTCCCGGTTGCGATAGTCGATCTCGATGTCCACCAAGGCAACGGCACCGCCTCGATTTTTTGCGACGATCCGACCGTATTTACGCTGTCACTGCACGGCGAACGTAACTACCCGTTTCACAAGGCGCGCAGCGACCTCGATATCGCGCTGCCCGACGGCTGCGAGGACGATGCGTATCTGCAGGCGCTGGGCGGCGCGCTCGAGCAGGTATTTGCCTGGGGCACGCCGCGCTTGATCATTTACCTCGCAGGCGCGGACCCTCACCACGGCGATCGACTTGGGAGGTTGGGTTTGAGCCAGGCCGGTCTCGAGCAACGCGACGCCTGTGTCTTCGACGCGGCCTCTGCGCGGCACATCCCGGTCGCCGTGACGATGGCGGGTGGCTACGGGCGCGATATCGACGAGACCGTCGACATCCACTTGCGCACTGTTCAATTGGCCGCGGCGTATCAACGAAAATTCGTGGCACATGCACGGCGGGCCATCGCCTAACTTCCACCTCGATTCCCGATTCAGCGGCCAATTAATCTGTCGATTCGGCCATCGTTGAGCCATAGCGACACTCGAATCTGGACGCTGGAATACTATAAATTAGGCCCGGATTAAAGCCGGTTGACAGGCCTGGCATCTACCGGCACAGTTCAGCGTTTGCCGAGTTTTTTGGCTGCCGTCGGCGATCGAAGCAAATGCTGTGAAGCTGCCCGCAAGCGGGCTTGAATTTGAATTTGGGTACACACTCATCCGCCGCTGTTCCGAACTGCGCCGCTCCAGAAATGCCACGTCCTTTAGCCGAATCCCGCGAGGCCTACCCCCATTTTCTGGCGATCCAGACCCGTTGGTCCGATAACGACGTTTACGGACATGTGAACAACACGGTCTATTACAGCTACTTCGATACGGTCGTTAATCGCTACCTGATCGAACAGGGCGTGTTGGATCCGACGGGCGGCGAAGTGGTCGGGCTGGTGGTCGCCACCCATTGTGATTTTTTCAGCGAGATCGCGTTTCCGGATCAGCTTAGCGCGGGTCTACGGATCGCCCATCTCGGCAATAGCAGCGTGCGTTACGAAATCGGGCTGTTTCGTGACGCAGAGAGCCGCGCTTCGGCGCAAGGACATCTCGTTCACGTCTATGTACAACGGCTGTCGCGACGCCCGACGCCTCTGCCGACGCCGTTACGCGACGCATTGGTGCCGCTGCTGAGCGCCCCGGATACCGATTAGAGACGAAGACTGCGGAGCTGGGCTTGAGCCGTCGGCCAGCACCGTGTCAGCGCCTCAGATCGTGGTTTAAATAACAAACGTAAGTACTTAATATTGCTTATTTTTATGTGATTCAATACACTTGCTTCCATTCATGCGTTGGATGGTAGCGGTCAACTTCTTCGAATTTCAAATGAAAAACAATCCATTTTTGTCGCTACAGAGCCTGGCGCTACGCTTCGCCAGGCCAGCAATGGCGAGCTTGATGGCGGCCGGGCTGGCCGTTCCGCTGACCTTGATGACCGCGCCCGTAGCGGCTGCGGCAACTGTCAAACATCCTGCTGCAACCCCGGATATCCCAGCGGCGGGCAAAAAAGCCAAGAAAGCGCATCTGCTCAAGACGACGGGTGGACCCCAACCCGCTACGTTCATCCGCACGGGCGGCCCTAAACCGGCCGTCATCCCCCCGCACCTGCGCAAACGCGTGACATTCACCATGGAGCCGGGCGAGCGACGCGCGCATGTCAGCCGAATTGCGTTTTCGCCCTCTCACAGCCAAGCGTTTCGGATGCGCGAACCCGAAGGCAGCGTGAGCGTGCTCGCTTTGCGCTCGAACGCCGCCTTGGTGGTCGATCAGAATACGCATGAAGCGCTGTACGAGAAAAATTCCACCGAGGTGATGCCGATCGCATCGATCAGCAAATTGATGACGGCGATGGTTGTCCTCGACTCCAAAGCCGCCATGGACGAAGTGGTCGAAGTGACCGACGCCGATCGCGACTACGAGAAAAACACCGGTTCGCGCTTGTCTGTGGGCTCGCGGTTGTCGCGTGAAGACATGCTGCATATCGCGCTGATGTCGTCTGAAAATCGTGCCGCCGCGGCGCTATCGCGTTACTTCCCGGGCGGCCGTCCGGGTTTTGTGGCTGCGATGAACAAAAAAGCGCTCGAACTCGGCATGACCAACACGCATTTTCTCGACCCCACCGGTTTGAGTCCCAATACGTCGAGCGCTAGCGACCTGGTGAAAATGGTGAGCGCGGCGTATCAGTATCCGCAGATCCGCGAATTCTCGACCGACGTTGCCTATGACGTTCATCCCGGCACGCGCACCTTGCACTATGGCAGCACCAATGCACTGGTTCGTAACCCCGGTTGGCAAATCGGCCTGCAAAAGACCGGCTTTACCAATGAGGCGGGTGAGTGCATGGTGATGCAGACAACAGTACGCGATCGGCCGGTCATCATGGTGCTGCTCGATTCAGTGGGCAAGTATTCGCGAGTGGGTGATGCCGAGCGCGTACATACCTGGCTGGGTCTGGGTGGCGTGCAGCGCGTGACCAGTGCCGAGGGCATGCACGCGGGCACCTGATACGCAGCGTGCCACATACGATGGCCGGATGATTCCGGTACCGCATAAAAAATGCTCCTTCGGGAGCATTTTTTTTAAAGTTTTTTTCTAAGGTCTTTCCTTTGATCTTGCCTGATGCCTGGCTTGTATCTGGCTTGGCGTCTGATCAGGTAGCCGCTGCCGCGGTAGCCATCGCGTACCCCAAAGCCCGCGAAATCTGCAACGACGTTTCGCTCAGATGATGCAACCATGAATCCTGCAGACGATCCGCCGGCGCCGACAACGACAGCCCTGCAACCAGCTTGGCGGTATCGTCATAGATGCCTGCCGCGATACAACGCACGCCCAACTCGAGTTCTTCGTTGTCACGCGCGCACATCTGCTCGCGCACATGAACCAGTTCGCGTTCGAGCTTGGTCAGATCGGTGATGCTGTTTTGCGTATGCCCAGCCAAACCGGTGCGCGTTGCGTAAGCCCGGACCCGGGTCGCTTCGTCGGCGGCCAGGAACAGCTTCCCCACTGAAGTCAGATGCAAAGGCGCGCGACCACCGATCGCACGCACGACCTGCATGCCGGAGCGTTCACTGTAAGCGCGTTCGATATAAACGATTTCGTCGCCCTGGCGTACCGACAAATTCACGGTTTGCCCGGTGAGGCGGTGCAGATCGCGCATGGGACCCAACGCCGCATCGCGTACCGACAGGCGCGCTTTGACCAGATTGCCCAATTCCAGCAGGCGCATGCCCAAGCGATACGTGCCGGGATCCGAGCGATCCACCAGGCGGCACGTCACCATGTCATTCAGGATGCGGTGAGCCGTCGAGGGATGGAGTTCGGTGCCGCGTGCCAACTCTTTCAGGCTGACCGGGTCGCTATGGGCAGCCAGACTGTCGAGCAGTCGCATCATGCGCTCGATCACCTGGATCGAGGTCTTGGCCTCGGGGACGACGTTGCTGATCGGGTCCAGGCTCGCGGGGTCAAGGTTCATGGGTCAGTCTCCTGGTACGTAGACATAGATGAACAGGATCGTAATTTTATATCATATAGTGAAATTCACGTCGTGCTCGCTCGAAAAAAAGAGTGACCGAACGCGCGTTGCGAGTGTGGCGACGAGGTGGCTACGTGACGGGTATGCGGTGGCGATGCAGCCGAACTAGAGGCCGTTCAGTGCTGCCCTGGGAGTGCCAGGTGCCGCTCCAACCAGCGTTGAAATAATTCGAGCGCGGTGCATAGCACCCAGTAGACGGCCGCGACGCCGAGGTACAGGGGTAGTGGCTGGAAGGTCGCCGCGATCACCTCCTGGGCGCTTCTGAGCAGTTCCGTGACCGTAATCACCGAGACCAGCGAGGTGTCCTTCACCAGGCTGATCAGGCTGTTGCCCAAGCTCGGAATCGCCAGGCGCAACGCCTGTGGCGCGACCACGTAGCGTAGTGTATCGAGGCGGCTCAGGCCCAAGCTGTAGGCGGCCAGCCATTGCCCACGGTTGATCCCCAGGATGGCGCCGCGCATGCTTTCGGATAGATACGCGGCGACATTGGCAGACAAGGCCAGCACACCCGCCGTAGTTGGCCCCAGCGAGAGTCCGAGGCTAGGCAGGCCGTAGTAGATCACGAAGATCTGCACCAGCAACGGCGTGCCGCGCATGATGCTGACGTAGGATCGGGCGATGCGCTGCAGGGCGGGATAGGTACTGACGCCCATCAGCGTGACCAGCATGGCGGCGGCGAGTCCGAAGAGCATCGACAATACCGCGAACTTGATCGTCAGCAGCGCGCCGGCCAGCAAGACTGGCACGGACTGGAGCAACAGATCGAAGATGGACATGGTGGCGGGTTATCCAGGCTAAACGGGTGAAAATAACAACGTGTGGAAAGCGATTTGACGCGGGTTGGCCGCCAAAATTAGCCGCGAAATCAGCCACCAGCGCGGCAAGAAGTTCAAAGAAAACGGGGCGGACTTGAGCCACCCCGTTCAGGTTTCCCGGCTCAAACTTCAGCGCTTGATGACGCTTGGCCCGTCGACGCTTGGCCCGTCGACGCTTGGCCCGTCGACGTTTGACTCACCGACGTTTGACTCGCCGGCGCGTGCTCCGCCGGCATCTGAGCGTCGATGCTCAAGCAACACCCGGGATTTTATTGCGTGATTGGCTTGCTGACGTCGATACCGAACCATTTTTGCGAAATTTTGGTCAGCGTGCCGTCCTTTTCCAAGGAGGCGATGGCGTCGTTCATAGCTTGGGCGAATTTCGGATTGCCTTTGTTGAACGGAATACCCATTTCCACATGATCGCCCACGGTTGCGCCCGTGCGCAGCGGCAACGGCGACGTCTTGAGCAAGTACGCGAGCATCAGGCGGTCGTTCAGCGCGGCGTCGATGCGTCCAGCGGCGAGGTCGCTCAAATATTCAGGCGCACCCGGATAGGTCACCACTTGCACGCCGGCAACCGCCTTGGCCATGTCGTTGTAATTGCTGCCCAGGCTCACGCCGAGTTTGTGGCCCTTGAGGTCATCCAACGATTTGAAATTGCGATCATCGTTTTTGCGCTGGATCAGTTGCGGCATCGAATAGGTGTAGGGCGGCGAGAAATCGAACGCCTGCTGGCGCTGCGGCGTGATCCCAACCTGATTGACGATGACGTCGTACTTGCCGGCCTTCAGCCCTGCAATGATGCCGCTCCATTCGGTCGCGACGAACACCGGTTTCACGCCCAGTTTGGCGGCGACGGCCTTGGCAACATCCACGTCGTAGCCCACCAGGTCGCCCTTGGCATCTTTCGAGTCGAACGGCGGATAGGTGCCTTCGAGCGCCACCTGCAAGGTGCCGCGATGCTTCACCGTATCGAGCAGATCCTCGGCGTGAGCCGCGGCGCTCGCGAGCGAGAAACCGATCAGGGCGGTGGCGAGCAGTTTGTGCAGTAGGGTAGTTTTCATGGTTTTTCTGAGAGAGTGAGCTTTTTTATTGAGGCTTTATTGGAGGTGTTATAGGTTAAGCTCCGCCATCATAACCAAAACGTTTCATCAAAATGAAATACGGAATCGTCATCACGATATAACGGTTCACCGCTTGCAGGTGCGAGGTCATCTCAAGCTCGTCCCGGGCATCATCCCAAACATCGTCGCAAGCATCATCCCAAGCAGGGTCTAAACGCGCTCACCGCCCCGCGCTCACCCCCCTCGCCGCAATGATCTAGCGTGCGGGCATGTCGGCAAGCGCCCGCGCGCATTCGCCCACCAGTGCCGGCCCGCGATAAATCAAGCCCGTATAAAGCTGGACCAGCGATGCGCCTGCCGCTATTTTGGCTTGCGCGTCCGCACCCGAGAAAATGCCGCCCACACCGATAATCGGCACGCTATTGCCCAATTCTGCGTGCAATTTACGGATCACGGCGTTGGAAGCATCGAACACCGGCTGACCGGACAGGCCGCCCGCTTCGTCGGCATGGGCCAGCCCCACCACCGCGGTGCGCGACAAGGTCGTATTGGTGGCGATCACGCCATCGATGCCGTGGCGCAGTACGGTGCCGGCGATCGACTTGATCTGTTCGTCGTCGAGGTCGGGCGCGATCTTCAACACGAGCGGCACCAGCTTGCCATGCAGATCGGCCAAATGCTGCTGCTTTTCCTTGAGCGCGCCCAGCAGCGAGTCGAGTTCGTCCGCGGCTTGCAACTGACGCAGGTTCTTCGTGTTGGGCGAGGAAATATTGATCGTGACGTAGCTGGCAAACGGATAGACCCGTTCCAGGCAATATCGGTAATCATCCGCTGCGCGCTCGATCGGCGTATCGGCATTCTTGCCGATATTCAGCCCGAGGACGCCCTTGTAGCGCGCCGCTTCGACGTTCGCGACAAACTGGTCGACGCCCAGGTTGTTGAACCCGAGCCGGTTGATCAGTGCACCCGCTTGCGGCAGCCGGAACATGCGCGGACGCGGGTTGCCGGGCTGGGGCCGCGGCGTGACAGTGCCCACCTCGATGAAACCAAAACCGAGCGCAGCCAGCCCGTCGATGCAGGCGCCATCCTTGTCGAGTCCGGCCGAGAGGCCCACGGCGTTGCGAAAATTCAGGCCCATTACCGTGCGCGGCGCATTGACGGCCGCGGGTGCGAGCAAGCTGGCCAAGCCGGCACGGCCCAACTGGCGCAAGCCGGCGAGGGTGTAGTGATGTGCGTCTTCGGCGTCCATCCGAAACAAACGTGCCCGCGCAAGCGGGTAAAGTGAACTCAGCACAAGGGGCTCAAAAAGGTGGCAATCCGCTATTTTAACGGGTGTGGGTCCGAACGGGCGCCCCCATTGTTATCCTTGTTGGCGACGTCGCCGCTTTATAGCTCGCTCATATCTCACTTATAGCGCGCCTATACCTCGCCTATACCGCTTGCATCGCTGGAGTCGCCTGCGCCACCTAGATCGCTGAACTCGTCGCCGCGCCGGCCGATATCGATGCGCGGCTGCGCGCTCGCCGCCGTCGGTTGATCGGGCGGCCTCGAGGCCGCACCGGTTGGCCAGAGCATCGCGGTCTCATCGAGCGTGCCATGCTCGCCGGGTCGTTCGCCAGTGCCGGCAGGGATATCGTCACCCGGGGCCAGCGGCGTCCAGCGCCCATCGATCAACCCTTCCAGCGGCCGGAAATTGGCCTTGTAGGCCATCTTGCGGCTTTCCTGGATCCAATACCCCAGGTACACATAGGGCAGCTTCAGCGTGCGCGCCTGCTCGATCTGCCAGACGATATTGAACGTACCGTAACTGGTGCCGGGAATATCGGGTTCGAAAAAGGTATAGACCGACGAAATGCCGTCGCCCAGGATGTCGATCATGCTGACCATGCGCAGCTGGCCTTGGCTGCCATGGTGGCGCGCGGGTTCACGAAATTCGACGAGCCGCGAGTTGATTCGGCTTTGCAGCAGGAATTGCTCGTACTGGTCGCGGCTGTCGCGGTCCATGCCGCCACCGGCATGGCGTGCCGATTGATAGCGCATATAGAGCGCGTAATGTTGCTCGTCGTAATAGAGCGGCGAGACCGACGCGATCAGCTCGTCGAGCCGGTGGGCGACCTTGCGCTGCGTGCGATTCGGTTGATAGTGTTCGACCGCAATACGCACGGGGATGCACGCCCGGCATCCATCGCAGTATGGTCGATAGGTAAATACGCCCGAGCGCCGGAAGCCGGCACGCACCAATTCGGTATAGATATCGGAATTGATCAGGTGGCTGGGCGTGGCCACTTGCGAGCGAGCGACGCGGCCATCCAGATAGCTGCAGGGATAGGGCGCGGTTGCGTAAAATTGCAACGCGGAAAGCGGTGAGAGTGGCAGCTCGTTGGGGTGGGTCACACTGTAGCCCTCTGCACGTTGAACCCGGTGTTCCGGTGTCGGCTGGCCTCGCTAATCGAGTGTTGCGAGCAACGCCGATTTATCGAAGCGCCAAGCGACCGGTGCCTGTGCAACCGCGCTGCGCAACGCCGCGAGAAAATGCCCGCGGGGAATTTCGCAACCACCCAGCGACGCCAGATGCGCGGTGTTTTGCTGGCAGTCTATCATTTCCACGCCATGCCGTCGCGCGTGGCCGACCAGTGCGGCGAGGGCAATTTTCGACGCATCGGTGCGCAGCGCGAACATCGATTCACCGAACATCATCGCGCCAATTCCGACCCCGTAAAGTCCGCCGACTCGCTCGCCCCGGTGCCACGTTTCGACACTGTGCGCGTAGCCCGCCGCATGCAGTGCGCTATACCCGGCGATCACATCGGCGGTGATCCAGGTGCCCGTTTGTGTGTTGCGGGAAACGTTCGCACACGCACGCATCACGTCGGCGAAACCGGCGTCGACGCGAATTTCCCAGTCGGGGTCGCGCAGCACGCGCCGCAGTGTTTTGCGTAGAGAAACGGAAATTTTGAACGTGTCGGGCCGCAGCACCATGCGTGGGTCGGGGCTCCACCACAGCACTGGCTGGCCGTCCGAATACCATGGGAAAATGCCGTTGCGATAGGCGTTCAATAAACGCGGCAGCGCTAGGTCGGCGCTCGCGGCAAGCAGTCCATTGGCGCCGCTGTTGACGCCCAGCGCGCGTTCTACCGGTGGAAACGGCGCGTCGCGATCCAGCCAGGTGATCATGGCGCGAGGCCCGCCGTGGCCGCGGGCTTGGCCCTGGCCTTATCCTGAGCCTGCATCTTCGGCTGCACTCGAGTGGGCACTTTAGCGGGCAATTTAGCCGGCACCGCAGTCTGCAGCGCAGTTTGCACCTTAATGTGCACCCTGGCCCGCCGCACGCAAGGGCCGCATGACGTCGCCAGTGTGCATGCCGTAATGGCCTTTCTCGCGATCGGCAAAATAAAAGCGCAGCGTTTGCGCCGTGGTGGCGAAGGCCAATTCGTCCCAAGGAATCTCGGCTTCGGTGAACATGCGGACCTCCAGGCTTTCTTCGCCCGCAGCGAAGTCCAGGTCGAGCAGCCGGGCTCGATAAAACAGATGCACTTGATTGACGTGAGGGACGTTGAGCAGCGAGAACAAGGCTTGCAACTCGATGCGCGCGCCGGCTTCTTCCAGGGTTTCGCGCATCGCGCCTTGCGCGGTTGTTTCGCCCAGCTCCATGAAGCCTGCCGGCAGCGTCCAGAAACCGTGCCGCGGCTCGATCGCGCGGCGGCAGAGCAGAACCTGATCCTGCCACACCGGAATCGTGCCCACGACGTTACGCGGGTTTTCGTAGTGAATCGTGCCGCATGCGTTGCAGACGAACCGTTCCCGGCTGTCTCCCGGAGGGATCTGCAGACTAACCGGATGGGCGCAAACGGAACAATATTTCATCGGGCAGAGGAACCAAAGACAGGGGACCGGAAACGGCTGACGGCTGGAATCGATCGCAGAAGTGTAACATCGCCGGTGCTCTCCAACCCAGTGCTTCAACGCGCTGGTGCCTTGTGCAATACCAGCAGGCAATAACGCATCGAACCCGTTCGGTACGCGACCAGCAACCTGAACAAGGTCACGATAAACACCCGATTCGAGGCGCGGCGATCGAACAGATAACGCAGATAGGCCGCGTCGGTGCAGACTTTGCCGGCCAGGCGCCGCAGACAGATGGCCCAGGTCTTGCGCACTTGTACACTCAAATCCGTCACGCTCGCCACAGTGAAGCCGCTGTGTTGCGCGAACCGGCGATAGTCTTGCTCGTCGCCCATGCTGGGCAGGCGGCCCTCGCGGCAGATCGGTTCGAGCAGATGACGCACTTCCCACGGCTGCGGCTGGTCGCAGGCGAGCCATGCGTATATCGCCAGCATGCCCCCCGGTTTGAGCACTCGATAGGCCTGGTCGAAAAACGCCTGCTTGTCGAGCATATGCTCCGAGCTTTCGATCGCGTAGGCACGCTCGAAGCTCGCGTGCGCAAACGGGTTGCTCAACCAATCGTGGCATTGGATCGTCACACTGCCGTGCGCCACGGTGTGCCGCGCCGCATGGCTGGCTTGTGCTTGGGATACCGTCAAGCCGTCGACGTCGACTTGATGCAGTTCGGCCAAGCGTCGTGCCGTTGCGCCGTAGCCGCAACCGATATCGCAAACGCGCATCCCGGGCGTCAACTGCAGGCGCGCGCAGAGTAGATCGACCAGTGCGTTAGCCGCTTCGCTGGGCGTCTCGTTGCCACTTTCCCAGTAACCGTGATGAACGTGTTCGCCCCAGATCTCGCGATAGAACGGATCGAGCTCGTCGTAATGCCGTGCCACGGCTGCGGTCGTTTGAGCTTGCTTGGGGAGGATCATCGTAGTGGGTTCGTAGTGGGCCTTTCAAGGCGCTGAGCTTTGAAGTGCAGAGCTTCGCAGCAGCGCACGCGGCGACACGCGGGTGAGCGAGGCGGCCAGTTGTAGGCTAGCGGGCCAGTGCTGGGCCAGGCGCATCAACAACCGTTGCCCGGTGGGGCGGCGCGCGAGCCGATAGAGCGCCATCGCACGGCCGATCTGGCCGCCGAGGTCGCGCTCGATGCGCTGGTGATAGGCCAAGGGGCCGCGGTGTTCGAGATAGGCCTGCGTGGCCAGTGCCGCGCTATGCAGCGCGATCGACATACCGTCGCCCGAAAACGAATGAATCACGCCAGCCTGATCGCCCAATCGATAGAGTTCGGCTGGCGCGTCCACGCGCGGCCGGTGTACGTAGCCGTAAGGCACCCGATAGATCGACAGCGCTTTGTCGAGCAACGCACGCGCACCGTCCAGGCGCGCTCGCAAGTGCGGGCTCACGGCCAGCAACGCCGCAAGCAGGCCGTCCCACTGGGCGCCATGCGCTTGCAGCCAATCGCGTTCGGCGAGCAGGCACAGGTTGGCGCGCCCGTTCTCGACCAGTTGCAAGCCCGCATACCCATGTTCGAACATGACGACTTCGACGTGGTGCTGCAAGGCACGCGTTTGCTCGGGCGATAGCGCGAAGTAGGTCTTGAAGCCGACCAAATCCTCGGGCGGCGAACGCAGTTCGCGTTTGAGTGTGCGCACGTCGTGCTTGCCGGTGGCGAGAAACAGCGTGGGCGCATATTCGGTGGCGTGACCAGCGAGCTCGATTCGCCAGCACCGCGTGTCGCAGCGAGCAGGGCGTGTCGTGCCGGGTGCGTCTTGGCCTTCGAGTTCGCTCGTGCTGACGCGCGTCGCCGAAATAATCTGTTGCCCGCGCCGGACTTGCGCACCGCATTGCTCGGCGCGTCTGAGCAGCGCGGCGTCGAGCACGCGGCGTGACAGCCCCAAGCCTCTAAACGGAAGCGTGACTGCGACACTGCGTCCCGCCCGCACTAACCGCAGGTGCGTGATCGGATGGGCACCGAGCGCGAGTGGATCGAGCCCAAGCCGGCCCAGATAGTGCTGCGCTTCGGCGCTTAAAAATTCCCCGCAAATTTTGTCACCGGTTTCACTCTCACGTTCGAGCAGCAGCACCGATTTACCGTTTTGAGCCAGCCAGCAGGCCGCCGCCGCGCCTGCCAGACCGCCACCTGCGATCAAGACGCGCGCCTGCGTGGGGGGCGAATTCGGGTTCGAAGCGTCGTTCGAAACCGGATTCAAAGCATGGTCCAAAGCATGATCCGAAGCGCAGCCTGACGCGCGTTTCATTTCAGACGTCCCACGCACAGCCGGAACGGGACATGCCAGCGGATTTCGGCCTGCACGCCCGCGCGGGCCAACAGCGCTTGCCATTCGTCATGCCTGAAGCTGCGTGCGATCGAAACGGTGCCGTCATAGCGCACAATGCGGTGCCAACCGGCAAGCGTCGCCAGGATCCGAAACCCATAGTACGGCACCGCGTGCCGGTGCAAATCGGCGATATACCAGCCGCGCTGAGCATAACGCTCCAGCCACTGCAGAAACGTCAGCACCTGAGCATCGCTCAAGTGATGAGTAAATTGCGAACTCACGATAAAGTCGGGTCGCGGCTCAGGCACGTCGGCGAACACGTCGCCGGTGCGATAGGTAATCGGCATCTGCTGCGGGGTGACCGCGCGCGCAGCCAGCGCACTCGCCGGATTCATGTCCAGCCCCTGCAATACCACGCGCCGGCCGCGGTGGTGCGCCCAAAGGTAGATCGTGCGCAGCAAGTCGCCATGGCCGCACGCAACGTCGAGGATAGTCACCGGCGTGTCCAGCGGCAGGCCCTTGACCGCTCGATCCAGCCATTTGAGCGTGGGTCGGTGCGTCAATGTCAGCCGGTTGACCTTCTCGAGATCGGCGAGGCAGCGCTCGTAGTCGGCGCGGCTGACCCCGGGGCCATCCATCAGCTCATCGCGTGTGCTGCGTTCGGATAGATCGGTCATCTCAAGCCGCCATGCGAAAGCGCATGGTCTCAGCGACCATGCCGGGCCCGAACGCCATCGCTATGCCGCGTTTGCCCGCCGTGGCTTGCGTGGCGGCTGCGGTTCCGGGGGGTAGGGTGTCTCCAGCACGCGCTATCTTGCTCGGGCTCCACGCATCACGCAACATGCGCTGCAGCACGAACATCACCGTGGCGGATGACATATTGCCGTAATCGTGCAGCACCTCGCGCGAAGTTCGCAGGGCACCGGGCGGCAGCGCCAGCCCGAGTTCGACCGCATCGAGCACGGTGCGCCCTCCTGCATGGACCGCCCATAAATCAAACTCGGCGGCTTGCGCGCCGCGCAGCAAACCGCCCGGGTCGTCATTGCGTTGCTCGCTGCGCAGCGCCTGGGCGATGCGCCCCGGCACGCGCCCCGACAAATACATCCGAAAGCCTTGGTCGCCAATTTGCCAGGTGATCAGATCGGCGCTATCCGGTATCACCTGGGCTCGGAAGTCGTCCAACGCAATGCCGGATGCGTCGGCCGTGACCAGGGCGGCCGAGGCGCCGTCGCCGAACAACAGGAACGAGAGCACCTGCTCCAGGTCCGATGTTTCCTGCAGATGCAGCGTGCACAACTCCAGGTTGACGACGAGTACGCGCGCCGCAGGGTCCGAGCGCACTGCGTGATGTGCTGCGCGCAGCGCGGGCAGTGCAGCCGAACATCCCATGAAGCCGATCAACGTGCGTTCGACATCGGCCCGCAAACCGAGCCGTTGCGCGAGCTGCAAGTCCAGCCCGGGCGCGGAGAAACCGGTGCACGACGCCACGACCAGATGGGTCACGCGCGCAAGGTCGGCGCCCAATTCCAGCGCCGCGACCGCACGTTGCGCAAGCGGCAGCGCCTGGCTTTCGTACAGCGCCATGCGTGTCGCGGTGCCGGGGAAATCGCCACGTCGATAAAAGCCGGTCGAGTCGATTTCGCCAGCCTCCAGATTGCCCGCCCGCAAACACGAATAGCGATGTGTAATGCCGGCCCGCTCGGCCATGCGGTCGAACACCGTGCGGGTTTTCTCGTCGGCGAGCAACGTGCGTGCGAGCGCAATAAACGGTAGATGAATATCGTGATCGGGCACGGCGGTACCGATCCCGTTGATGTAGGCCAGACTCTTATGCGTCAAACTCATGCCACGCTCCGTAAAGCCAATACCGCATTCAGGCCGCCAAATGCAAACGAATTGGAAAGTGCGACCGCGATAGGCATGACTCGCGCCTGATTAGGCACACAGTCGATCGCGCATTCCGGGTCCGCTTCGCGAAAACCGATGGTGGGTGCAATCACGCCGTCGCGCAGCGAGAGTACCGTCGCGAGCGCTTCCAGCGCGCCGCCAGCATTCAGGCAATGGCCAAGCATCGACTTGGTCGATGAGACTGCCAGTCGTTGTGTATGGGCGTCGAACACCTGCATCAACGCCGCTGTTTCGGTGCGGTCGTTCAACCGTGTGCCGGTGCCATGCGCGTTGATATAGTCCACCTGCTCGGGCCTCAGGCCCGCGTCGGCGAGCGCTGCCTCGATGGCTTGAGCGGCGCCGGCCGCGTCGGGCGCCGTCATGTCGGCGGCGTCCGCGCTCATGCCGAAGCCGACCATTTCGCCGTGGATCGTCGCGCCGCGCTCTAGCGCATGCTGCCACTCCTCGAGCACAAAAATCGCCGCGCCTTCGCCGATCACGAGTCCCGTGCGGTCTTTGGAAAATGGCCGGCACGCGTCGGGACTCAGCACCCGCAGTGCGTCCCAGCCTTTCATAAATCCGACCGTGATCGAAGCGTCGCTGCCGCCCGACACGACCAGGTCGAGCATGCCGCTGCGTATCATCTGGAAGCTCAGACCCAGCGCGTGAGTCGAGGATGCACATGCCGAAGCCGTCGCGAAACAAGGGCCGCGCAAACCGAATTCGATCGACACGTGGCTCGCGGGCGCATTGGGCATGATGCGTGGCACCGTCAGCGGATGCAGCCGGTTCGAGCCTTCGCCATACAGTGTCTGGTAGGCGCTATCGAAAGTCTCGATGCCGATGCCTGCGCCCAAGATCGCGCCGCAGCGCTGAGGGGCATAGCCCGCTACGGCAAGACCATCGGGAAGCGCCTCCCGCATGGCCTCGCGCGCGGCGACCAACGCGAGTTGCGACGTGCGATCCAGCATCGGTAAGCGCCGCGCATCGAAATGGGCGCTTGCATCGAAACCGATGACTTCGGCAGCATTCTTGGCGTTCAGCCGCGCCGACGTAATGTTGGCGATCGGGCGGATCCCACATTCGCCGGCCTGCAGGGCGCGCCACAAGGTCGGTACGTCATGGCCGAGCGCCGCGATCGCACCCAGACCAGTGATGGCCACCCGCCGCGGATTGTTGTTCAACTAGATCCCCGCCGCGGCCGCGCCGGGCGCATTTTGGGCGGCTCGGTCGAGCACCGAGATAACGTGGCGCACCAGCGCGCCGACCGTGACGAATTCCGCATCGGTGTCGCCGGCCACCATCGGGATCTCGATCTTGAAGTGCGATTCGATTTCGAATACCGCCATGGTCAGATCCAGCGAGGCGATGCCAAGATCGTCAGTGCGCACATCGAGGCGTAAATTGGCGCGCTCGATGCGGGTTTCCTTCGCGACGATATCGAGAATGGTGTTCACTCGCGGATCTTCATCGGCGTGCGGCGCGCCGGTATTATCGGCGAGTACATCGAGTGCGCTCATAAGCGATCCTGGTAAAAGGCCGAAATCACCGGTCTTTGTGTTTGAACAGCGTACTAGAAATGTTATACAGGAAGAGTCCCACGCACGCCGGAAGTTCCGCTGGACGGGGCTTCGCGGGGCTATCGCATGATTCAGGATGGCTACACGTCACGGTTTCATGCAGCAAATACGGGGGCTTGCGCTGTGTTACGAAATATCACATCGGCGCACCGGGTTTATCTCAAAATTCCACGCCAGGTTGGACCATGAAAGATGCATGAAGGGCATGTTTCCGTGTGTTTTCTTTTCGCCTTCACCAAAAAACGGCAGAATGGACCCGTTTGCAGGTCTGTCGTGGATCTGTTTGCAGCCGCGTTTGTGGCCCTGTTTGTGATTCTGTCAGGCACGGGCTGCGCCCACGCGCGAACACGGCCGGTGAAGTTCATCGGCTGAGATTTTTATCAAGTACGAATTTTTCCTGAGGAGTTTTAAAATGAGTCTGCTCGGTAATCTAGCTTCTCTGGTCGGCGGCGACATCGATCCGACCCAGCATCCCGCCGGCGCCAAAGTAATGGAGTTCATCAACCAGCAACCGGGTGGTTTGGACGGGCTGGTGACGCGCTTTCACGAGCAAGGTCTGGGCGAGATCGTCAATTCCTGGGTGGGCTCGGGTCAAAATCTGCCGATTTCGGCCGACCAAGTCAAAAGCGTGCTTGGCGACGACGGCCTGGAGAGCATGGCCGCGAAACTGGGCTTGCCCGCTGGGATGGTGAACGAACTTGCGGCCAAATTTCTTCCGCAATTGATCGACAACGCGACACCGGACGGCACGGTGCCGCCGCAAAACTAAGTGCCGCAGCTCAACACTATGACCGACTACCTTCCGGCAATTGAAATTGAAACCGCACCGAACCCGACGTTCTCGGTGATTTGGATGCATGGCCTGGGCGCCGATGGCAACGATTTCGTGCCCGTGGTGCCGCATCTGGGCCTGCCGGCCGGCCTGGGCATCCGCTTTATCTTTCCGCACGCGCCGGCTATTCCCGTGACCTGGAACAACGGCTATGTCATGCCGGCCTGGTACGACATCGTGTCGATCGATCGCAACGCGCGCAGTGCCGACGAGGTCGGCCTGCGTCGATCACGCGATGCGGTACGCCAGTTGATCGCGCGCGAAAACGAACGCGGCGTGCCGACCGAGCGCATTGTCGTTGCGGGTTTTTCGCAGGGCGGCGCGATGGCTTATACGGTGGCTTTAACGCACCCGCAGCGCTTAGCCGGCGTACTGGCGCTGTCCACCTATATTCCGTCTCTCAGCCTGATCGAAACGGAGTTCAGCGAGGTCAACCGGACTACGCCGATATTCGCCGCGCACGGCACCGACGATGAGGTGCTGCCGATACAGCTCGGCGAACTGGCTCGCGATACGTTGCTGGACAAGGGATGCTCGCTGACTTGGCATGTCTACCCGATGCCGCATAGCGTGTGCATGGACGAAATTGCGGACATCGGCGCGTGGCTGCGCGAGACGCTGGGTGCGCCGGGCTGAGGTGGCACATGAAGTGACGCATTGAGGCGCGGCGCTTAGGTGCGGCGTTTGGATGCCGAATTGGGTGCCGCGTTTGAGTGCAGTGTGCCGCCAACGCGTTTTTTGTGAACCCGGTAAGATATTCGAACCACTTCACAACAACGGAGTTGAACGATGAGCAATCAGGCGAACATCGAAGCATTCGAAGCGCAATTGAAGGCAGCAGGGTGCCAACAAATACTCGATCGGGTCTATGGTCCGAACGAATTCGTTGGGTTGCACGCACACGACTTCTCGGCACGGGCTATCGTGACCGAGGGCGAGGTGGTCATTTCGTGTAACGAGGTGGCCAAGCGATATCAGGCCGGCGATATCTTTGAAATCGCCGCGGGCCAGCCGCATACCGAACAGTATGGACCGCTCGGTGCGACTTATCGGGTTGGCCGGATGTTTGCCTGAAGTCCTGCCGGAACGCGTCGCGTTTTCGATTGAAATGTTGCTTGATGTGTCCAATGCGGTGCCAACTGTGGTGTGCATTGCGGCGCCCGCCGCGGGGCTGGACGACTGCTGTCGTTGAGCCTCGCGGTGGCGAGTCGAGTGTGCTTGCGCGGGCGCGGTCAGAACCGCAGTGCAGCTCTGACACCCGCTTCTATGGTGTTATTGCGCGGCTCCACAGCTTGTTCCGTGAAGTGGAATCCGTCTTGCACCACGTTCAAGGTGGCAACGTCGGATTGATGGACGCTCCAATACGTGAAATATGGTCCGATCGACCAATGGCGCGTTTCATACATTGAACTTACCCGCAATGCATAACCGCTGCGTTGACTATTGTTGGCGTCATCGGATTGGGTTATCCCATCGTGACCGACCAAGTCGCTAAGCGACGATTTCTGATGCCCGTACACCAGGTAATCGAACTCGAAAGTGCTGGTCAGCCGGTCCGAGGGCGAAGTCAAATGCATCCGGTGAATGATGCCGACCGGAACGTAAAAATACTGGCTCTGCCTGTTGTATCCGATCGATCCGGTCTGACTGATACCCGTTAGATTGTCTTCCAAATACCGATATCCAAACCCCGTGAACATCGAGAGATCGAAGTTGCTCCTGTTCATGTCGTAGCCGATCAGTGCACGCGCCTCATAATAGAAATTCGGATCGGTTTGTGTTCCAGATGCCGACGCATAGTGGACCGGACCATTGGAGTATTTCAATTCAGCGCGTACAAAGGCGTTGTTCTTAAAATGATAGGTGCCGCTGTAATCGATCGCGCCTCGTGCGCCTTGTTCCCTTACCCCGAAGTCGGGTTCCTGATACTTGTAAAACGACGCCGAAACGCCGATTTCACTGCCGGTACGCGTCCCCAGGTTCATAACACCCTGCTCGGTGATGCGCCGGTTGGACAGAAACGGCATGTCGTCCGCGAACGCCGACGTGGTGACACAAGCGATAGCCAGGCAGGCAGCGAGTTTTTTGGGGTTCATGGAGATCGAAGGGCTGACGGTTTGTGTAACCTTTCATTTTTATAACAAGAGGAGCCCTGCGATAGAAAACCGGTAGCTAATTTCGCAGCGACGTCACGGCTCATATCGACGGTGGATTCTACCGGCGAATTAAATTCAAGAGAAACGGATGCAAACGGCAGTTGTTATTTAGCCGCAGAAACAAATATTTAACGATTCGAACGGTGCTGAATATGAGAAACGGAAAAGACGTTAAAAATCAATTGATTGAGAAATTCTCATTAATCGCGCATCCAGAGGGCGGCTTCTTTCGAGAAACCTACCGCTGCCGCGAAACGATTACACGCGCCGCTTTGGGCACTCAACGCAGTGCCTCGACCGCGATCTATTACCTGTTGTGCGATGGCGCTTATTCTGCATGGCATCGAATTCGTTCGGATGAGATATGGCATTTCTATGCAGGCAGCCCGCTCGATGTGCATGTATTGGAGCTGGGCGGGCGGCGCACTACGCATCGATTAGGCAATGCGATCGAACGCAGCGACACGGTATTTCAAGCCGTGGTGCCTGCAGGGGCTTGGTTTGCCGCCGAATGTATCGATCCGCAAGGCTACGCGCTGGCCGGATGCACGGTTGCGCCCGGGTTTGAATTCAGCGAGTTCGAGTTGGCCGAGACAGCCGCCTTGCTGGCTCAGTATCCCGACGAGGCCGAGTTGATCCAGCGACTTGGCAGACCCAGCGCGAAGGTTTGATTAGCGAGGACGTTTGACTGCCGCCGGCGCGACTATCGTACCGTAGCAATCGGCACGCGCTGTGCGGTGGAGGGGCGAGCTCAGTCGTTCTCAAGCGCGCGGCTGACGAATTCCAGGCGGTCTTGACCGAAAAAAAGTTCGCCGCCCACGACAAAAGTCGGACAGCCGAAAGCGCCGGCGCGCACCGCTTCATCGGTATTGGCCTTGAGTCGTTCCTTGACCTCGGCAGAGCCGATCCGTTCCTTGAAGTCTTCGGCGTCGAAACCCGCTGCGGTGAGCATGGCCGCGAGGATTGCGGGATCGCCGAGATTTTGCGGCTTCTCCCACATGGCAGAAAACACGGCATTGATATAGGTCGCGAATTTATCCGTGTTTTCATAGGCAGCGGCGCCGCGCTGCAGGGCCAGCGTATTGATCGGAAAGGCAGCGTTGTACTCATACTCGACGCCCCACTTGTCGGCCCACAGCGCTATATCGCGAAACATCCAAGCCGCCTTGGCCGGAATCTCGCCGGGCGCACCGTTGCCCGTTGCCTTGAAGATGCCGCCGAGCAGTACCGGTTTCCAGACCACCACAGCACCGCGCTCGCGTGCGAGGCGCGGCAAAACGCGCGAGGCCAAGTAGGAAGTCGGGCTGCCCACATCAAAATAGAAAATAACTGTTTTGCTCACGATGACTCTCCGAGTGCATAAAGGGCTTTACCTCGGGGCTTTGCCCCGGGTTCTACCTCGAGTTTTACCATTGCTCCAGATACGGACGTAAATCCATTTCAAAGGTCCAGGCGGTCCTGGGCTGCCGGTGCAAGTGCCAATAGTTTTCCGCGATATGAGCGGGATTCAAGATGCCGTCGACTTCCTTGAGCTTGTAACGCTCAGGGAACAGGTTTTTGATGAATTCGGTGTCAATCGCGCCGTCAATCACGATATGCGCCACGTGTATCCCTTGGGGGCCAAGCTCTCGAGCCATGCTTTGTGCAAGCGCCCTGAGGCCATGTTTCGCGCCGGCAAAAGCGGCGAAGTTCGCAGCGCCCCGAGTGCTTGCGGTCGCGCCGGTAAAGAGGATCGTGCCGTGGCCCCGCGTGAGCATGAATTTCGCAGCCTCGCGGCCCGCGAGGAAGCCGCTCATGCAGCCCATTTCCCAGACTTTGAAATATTTCTGCGCAGAGGTTTCGGTGATGCTGAATTGCACGTTGGCACCGATGTTGAATACCATGACTTCGATCGGGCCGACGTCTTTTTCGATCGTGGCGTAGAGCGCCTTGACCTGTTCTTCCTTGCGTGCATCCGCGCCATAGGCGATGGCCTTGCCGCCTTCGGCTTCGATTGCTGCGACCAACGGCGCGAGCTTTTCCACGTCTCGCCTGACCACGCACGCGATGTAACCTTCCCTGGCGAAGCGCCGGGCAATTGCGCTGCCCAACGCGTCTCCGGCGCCGATGATTAGCGCGACTTTCTGTCCCATGGTGGTTCTCCTGTCTGTGGTCTACACACGAGACCCTGGAGTAAGTCGGCGCAAACAGGGGTGAACGCTCTCGCGATCGTTCGCTTCTTGCCACCCGATTCGATGTGCCGAATTCTTTTAAGTTAAAGTTATCGTAACAATTGAATTGAAGCTACAGCAGACGCGACACTTGCGTCAAGTGATTTTGGTTTGGGAGGAGAAGCAGGCAAGCAGGCAAGCAGGCAAGCAGGGCGGCGGAGAATCACAATGAATCTCTCAGCAAAGCCCAGGGCATCGCCTTACCCGAATAGACCGAGGGGTACCGCGGTGCAGCTTAAGCTGGCTCTTTCACCTTGGTCGAGCGCGTGCGCTTGTTTTGCGCCCGCTTCATGGTTTCCTCGTCCCACGGCACAAATACCTCGGAGAGCTTGATACTTTTCAGTGACAGGCGTGCCTTCTTTTCGATGTCGCCGCGCAAGTCCTGGAGCACGTTGTGAACGCTGCAGTGATCTGCCCAATTGGAAAACGGATTTTGCACCGAGAAAAAGAGCATTTCCTCATCGCCGATCGCATCGTAGATATCGAGGAAGGTGATTTTCGTCGCGGGCCGCGCGAGCAATACGCCGCCGCCGCCGCCGCGCGCTGAGGTCAACAGCCCTGCCTTGACTAACTGGGAGACGATCTGTCGTGCGCGCGCCGCGTGTGTGTCTACCCACTTAGCGATAGTCGCGGTAGAAAGCATGCGCGGTTGATGGGCGCCGATAAAAGACATGATGTAGCACGCAGTAACGAATTTTGTCGACTTCACGATGTGTGCTTCCAGTGGATGCGAATTGGCGGGTCAAACGCAGGGCAATATCCTCCAGTTTACTTCAACGCATCACGACGTTCCATTGCCCGCGCATCACTCACGCACTCAAGGCCGGCTTGCGGGCGATGATCGCTTAAGGCCGCTCGGGGAGCGTTTCTCGAACTGAAATCGTTGCGACTGTCCAAGAATGCAAGCTGAAATGTGTCACCACGATGCCGTCTCGCGCCCTTTGCGCAGCGCCAGAATCGCGTGCCGTTCGGCGAAATAAAAGGTGATGTGGGGTGGCACAGCGTATAGTGGTGTTACTACTACGTTTCTAGGACCCGCCATGTTTTCCGTTCACCCGCTTTTATATAAAGATTTCGAAGTTCATCCGCTAGTGTTTTTGCGTAAATTCAGCAAGGCTGATGGCCATAAGAAACACGCGGAAGGCTATGACGTTGCTGTGCGCGTTTGCCGTCCAGGCGTTCCCGGTGGGGCAGAAGGCAGCCGTGTATTCCGTCCGGAGCAGACCGCAACGTTTCCCGATTTCGGTGTAGCCAAGCGTAGCGCAAGCCAGTATGGCGAAGACATCATCGACGGTAAAATTGCGGGTGCTTCCGTCAAAGATCTTTAATTTCGATGGTGTAGGCGAAAGAATTCCCACATCAACGCGCTTGCGTTCGGCCCTTGTGCCGAGTTGAAAGGGAGCGCCGGGTCGCCGCCGCTCCACCCGTGCTTGAGGCCCGCTACGCGGCACGCGCGCACGATGACGCGTTTTCCCGCTCGGTAGTCGCGTTCAATGACCTTCGAGTGGGCGCCGCTCACTTGCATTTTTACCGCACCGGCAAGCTTGCCATCTTGAGCAAGCGCGCCGTTCAGTTGCAGGCACTGCATTTCGAGTTGATCCCCGTTCACCTGCGCGACGACGTCGTCCGCATCGCCATGCACGATTAGTGCAGGCATGCCTGGGTACACGGCGCCATCGAGCGCGCCGCGGATCAGTTCGACAGGATCGCGCCGCGCGCCACGGTGCATGACGCCCACGGCGCTCACTGCGGTGCGTGCCTCGCCAAACGTTACACCCGAGTGCAAGCCTATTGCCGCGAACAGCATCGGATAGCGTATCGCGAGCAACATTGCCATCCCTGCGCCGGCCGACAAGCCTGCTACATAAACGCGGGAGGCGTCGAGCCGATGTTCGCCCACTATCGCGCGCACCAGTGCGGCAATCGATGCGGCTTCTTTTGCGCCGGCGCCAGGCGCTTCGTCATACCACCGCCAGCAGCGATGTGCCTGCGCATGCTTCGTTTGTTCCGGATACAGCACCGCGTAGTCGTTGCGATCGGCCAGCAGATTCATTCCCGTGCCTTGGGCAAAATCCTCGATGTTCTGGTTGCAGCCATGCAGCATGACGACGAGGGCGCGCGCGTCGGCAGCGTCGGCTGCCTGTGCCGCGTCTACCTTTAGGTCGCGCGGCAAATACAGCCCATAGGCCATATGGTTGATCAGTTCCTTGCCAACCGGCGGCGCTGAAAAAAATGAGCGCGTCCATGTGCCTTGCGCGCGTACGCGCGCGCGCCGACTGGGCACTTCGCCTGAACGGGGCCGGGGCCCAATCGCAGTGCTCATCGATGACCGCGTCGTCGTGACCCTTGTCGTGACTTTTTTCGTGACCCTTGCCGTCGTCCTTGGCGTTGCCTTCGTCTTCGTCGCTTTTGCAGTCTTTGCTGCCGCGGTTGTTGCAGTTGTTGCCGTTGCCATGGCCTTTGCCGCGGCTTTTGCGTTTTTCCTCGCTGCAGCGGCCGCCTGAGCGGTCGCTTTCAACGCGGCTCTGTTGGCCGCGCTCGCTTCCTTCTTACGTCGCTGAACAAGTTGGCTGGCTTGATCGCGCTGAATCTTCATCAGGCGTTTCACACCGCGCAGCCAAATGCTGCCGAAGCTCTTGGGCATGAGGGATGCACTCCATGTCATTTTCTGCGGGGGGAGAAGGCGTATCGATGCCAGCTTCGCGTGGCTTTTTCGAGAGAGAGCGCCGGGGTATTCTTTGATCAGGCACGGAGCCGACAAATACGGAATCCGTGGCGTGGCCAGGCATTAATCCGATGTTAGCGAGGGAACTTCATGATCGATCATACGGGTGTCGTCGTCAGCGACTTCGAGAAGAGCAAACGGTTCTACAGCGCGGCGTTAGCGCCCATCGGCATAGAACTGCTGGTTGAATTCTCTGCTGCGGTGACGGGCCACACCGATGTCGCCGGTTATGGAGAGGCGCCCAAACCGGAGTTCTGGATTGCCCGAGGCAGTCCAAATACGCCGCCTTTGCACGTGGCGTTTCGGGTCGCCAGCAGAACGCTGGTCGATGCCTTCCATCGGGCAGCGCTCCAAGCGGGAGGCACGGACAACGGGGCACCGGGTCTACGGCTGCATTACCACCCGAACTACTACGGTGCTTTTGTGCTGGATCCGGATGGCCATAACGTGGAAGTGGTCTGCCACGAAGCCCGGACGCTGGCTTAGTCGCAACGCCCGAAAAAATCGGTCGGCGACCTCCAAAAAAAACTTATTCCACCCGTTTTCGAGCACCGTCAGGCCGCGGACTTAACCGCCACCGAGGCGACTCGTTACACATTTTTACAATTGTTTTGTAATTGTTACCATCCCATCGAGCAATGTCCCGGGGTCGAATATGACAGCGGGAAGCCCGTTTGGGGCAAATGAAACCAGTCATCTTGGGCCGTATCGTCCGCGTAGTTTTGCTGCTGCGACTGGTCGGAGTAGGGTTGCAGATCTGTCTCTTTTTCTAGCGAAGCTGCGCTTAGCATGTCTGTCTCCTTGCGATCGGGCTGCCGCATCGGCAACCCTGATAAACAATAGAGCAGGATTCATACCTGAAACATACGCAAGCAAATGTAAGCGACTGCTTAGCGATGCGCATGGTGATCTTTTCGCACAGTCGCCGCAGCTCCGCGCGGGTGTTACGCGGGCGGAGCAGAAACCGGGGTCGGATTGGAAGGGGATGGGTTCAGCTGGGCAGATGAAGTCGGCGGAGTTGATGAAATCGGTGACGTCGGTGACGTCGGTGAAGGCGGTGGCGGCGAAGTTGGCGAAGTCGGATTTTGCGCCGGCGACGCATCAGGTGGAGCGTTCTCGCGTGTCTCCGGCAACGCGACCCAGACGAGCAGGACAGCGAGCGCCCCGCACACCGCCAATCCGATAAACGCGACGGTATTCCCAAAGCGATCGGCTGCAAAGCCCGCCGCCGTGGTGCTGAGCGTGGCGCCCAGGCCAGCCGCCAATCCGAAGAAACCGAGGCACAGGTTGTAACGCCCCTTGCCGCCGGCAACGTCAGCGGCAATCAGCGGCAGCATCACCCCGAACACTGCGGCGCTCAAGCCATCCAGAAGCTGTATCGGCACCAGCAGGTAGGGGCTGCTGATCCCTGCAAATAGCAGCGCGCGCAGAGGCAGTGCGGCGAATCCGAGCAACAGGATAGGGCGTCTGCCGCGGCGTTCGGCCGAGCTCCCGACCCACGGCGACAGCCAGGCCACTACGGCCTGCGGCACGATGATGCAGGCCGCGATGACAAGTTGAACGTTGTCGCCCATATGGCCGGTGACTTCACCGGCAGCCAAATTGAGCATCGCGGCGTTCGACAAATGGAACAGCACGATACAGCCGGCGAACACCAGCAACCGTTTGTCGCGCAGCAGCTCTATCAGGTCCGCGCGCTGGCTGGGGGGAGCCGGCCCCCGCAACGTAATGGGCTTGCTCGGCACCAGCGGCGCCGCGCGCTCGATCATGCTCAGCGCCACCAGCGACGGCACCGCGAGCGCAGCGGTCAGCCAGAATACCGAACTCACCGATACATATTGCCCGCATACCCCCATCAACGCGGCCGCCACGGCGCTGCCGATCGATGCCCAGCGCGCATTGCGTCCCAGGCGCGTGCCCAGCTCATGGCGTCCAACCAGCGCCAGCGTGATCGCGGCCATTGCCGGACCGAGCATGCAACTGGCGAAGCCATGGAACAATTCGGCAGACAGGACCGGCAGATAGCTGGGGCTCGCCCCCAGCAGCACCGCGCAGAAGATAATCGCGCCGATCGCCGAAGCCGCTGCCGCGTGTTTGTTGCGCATCGTATCGATGAGCGCGCCGGCGGGGATCTGGCTCACCATCGCCGTGATGGTCCCCACGCTCAGTACCAGGCCGATTTGACCTTGCGTCCATTTGTTGGACGCCAGATAAACCGCAATAAAAGGTCCGAAGCCGGTTTGCACGTTCGCGACGAAGAAATTCATCCAGTCGAGCGCGCGTAGACTTCTTGCTGTAGCCATGTTCTACCGGCTTATCACGGGAGATGAAGCTGCTGCCGGCGGGTGCGCCGGCGTAGCAGTCGCGGCCGACGGTGGTGGATGTGCCACCGGCGCCGTCGATGCCGGCCCTGACGCACGCACGGGTTCAGGCGTTGATATCGGCATGCTCGCATGCGCAGGTGCCGACGTGGGGGCCGCCACCGTCGTGTGCGCGGGTGCCGACGACGCAGATGCGGCCGCAGGCGCCGCGGCATGGTTGGCCGCAGGCACAGGCTCAGTTGCATGTGCCGGCACAGCCGTGGCCGCCACCGCAGTCACGGGTTCGGCCGGTACGGAAGGTACGACGGGCGAGACGATCAAGATCGGTTTGCCCGACGTATAAGGGGGCGACGCCTTGATCTGCGCCACCGACAGTTCCATTTGCAATTGCAAGGCCTTGTCTTTTTCCACGAGATGCAAGGCCGACCAATTGGCCGCGATATTTGGCGTGTCATCGTTGATCGATGCGCCCACGTCAAGCACCACCGCCTGTGGCTGCGCTGCGCCATCGACCAGGACGTCGACGACGTGACCGACCGTGCTGCCGTCGCGGCGCACGATCGTCGCGTCCGAAAGCGGCGCGGTGAGCGGCGGTGCTGCAGGGGGGGCGCCCGGCCCAGGCTTGGCGCCTTTGGACCCGTTGGCCGCAGCCACTTCAGCGGGCGTCGCCAGCAGCGTAATCAGAGGCTTCTTGGCTGCAGGATTAAAACGAAATACGCTCCACGGAAATTTAATCTGCCGGTCGCCCACACCGAGGAATCCGGTCAGGTTGACGATGATATTCTGCGGCCGGGCGTTCGCATCGACCAGCATATCCACCACGCGTCCGATGACCTTTCCGGCGGGTTTCTGGATCTCGGTTTCAAGCAACTCTTGGGCTTGATCGGGCGCTAGCTGGCGCGTTTCGATCAGCGGCGTCGGCGTTGGCGGCGGTGCCGGGGCGATAGGTTCGGGCGCGGCATGATGTTTGTATTTGCGTTTGGGGCGATGCCGTATCGGCTTGTGTTTAACGGGCGGGCGCACCGGCGCCGCCGAGGCGATCGGTGCGCTAGGCTCGGGCGCCGGCTGGACCGACTCGACGGGCGGCGGCGCTTCGGCGCCAGCGGAAGGCGTCTGTATCACGGGTGGCGCGGGCGCACCGGGCGGCTTGGGCGCAAGCAAGCTGCAGCCCACCAAGCTTGTCGATGCGACGAACGCCGCGAGCGCGAGCAATGCCGCCCGCCGCCACCGCACGCACAGCGGGGGTAAGACTACGTGTAGCGGCATGGTCAGGCGGCGGCTTGCGATTGTTCGTCGCATTTAAGCTGGTCGCCCCACGTTGTAACGTTACGCCGTATCACGGCTGCGGGGTCGCCTCTGAGCACTTCGAAGTCGGTCGTGTCGCCCCTGCGCGAGAAGCGGATGTCGAAAATCTGATCGCCGACCCGCAAATCGCGCACCGTCAAATCGTTCAAACGCGCGGGCAACTCCGGGTCGACGAACAGCCGGCGATTGGCGGCGTCGGGCTGCAGGCCCAGCACCGCTTGCAACATCGAGAAGACCGACCCCGCGGCCCAGGCTTGCGGTACGTTGGCGCCCAGGTATTGAACGGGAAAGGTCACCCCCTCGCGCTGCAAGCCCGCGTACAGTTCGGGATACTGATACTGCGCGAAGAAACGGCCCGCCTCGTAAATACCGGTGGCGATCTGGCCGGCCTCACGGCCGTAGCCGTAGCGTTTGAAGCCTTGCGCAATCAGGCCGTTGTCGTGTGGCCATACCGAGCCCTTCTGATACGAGTATGGGTTGTACGAGACGTGCTCCGACGACAGCGTGCGTATGCCCCAGCCGCTCCACATATCGGGCTGCATCAAGCGCTCGACGACGCGCCGCGCGCGCTCCGGCGGCACGATGCCCGACCACAGCAGATGCCCTGCGTTCGAGGCGATACTCATGACCTTCTGTTTGCGGCCATCGAGCGCCAAAGCGTAAAAGCCCGCGGCCTCATCCCAAAATACTTCGTTAAAGTGCTTGTAGAGTGCGGCGGCCTTGGCACGCAATTCTGCAGCGCGCGCCGAGTTGCCGAGCACGTCGTAGAGTTTCGCCATGCGCAGCCAGGCGTCGTACACATAGCCCTGCAATTCGCACAGCGCTTTGGGTCCGCGCATCAGTGTGCCGTCGAGGTAGACCATGCCATCGCCGGAATCCTTCCAGCCCTGGTTTTCGAGTCCGGACGCAGAGCGCGTGGCGTACTCCTGGAAGCCGTCGCCGTCGCGGTCGCCGTAATGATCGATCCATTCGAGACAGCGTTCGGCTACCGGCATATGACGTTCCAGCAACGCGCGATCGCCGGTCGCGCACCATGCGGTATGCAGCGTAATCAAATACAGCGGCGTGGCGTCGGCCGTGCCGTAGTAGGGCGTGTGCGGCACCAGCTTGAGCTTGGCCAACTCGCCCAAGCGCAGTTCATGCATGATCTTTCCCGGCTCGGCATCGCGGAAATCGTCACGCTCGGTCGCCTGGTGCATACCCAATACTTCGAGCGAGCCGCGCGCGAACTCCGGGTAGGCCACTGCGGTCTGGATCGAGACGATCAGGCTGTCGCGCCCGAACAGCGCCATGAACCACGGTAAGCCCGCAGCGGGCACGACGTGCGTCGCGTCATTGGCTTCGACCTCAAGCCGCAATGCGGCCAGGTCGTCGGTGGCCTGGTTGAATACTTGCGTGACGTTATTGTTGGTGCTTTCCACCTTGAGCACGGCCTTATGCCATTCGCGCAGGCTGCGCAGGTTGTCGGAATCGTCGTGGCCCACCTTGTTGCAGGAACGCGATCCCGGATAGCATCGCTCGCCGTCCGAGAGATCGTAGATCAGGCAGGTATGCCAGGTTGCGCCCGGCGGCAGGACCACCTCGAACGTAATCCGGCCGTTCGCATACAGCGCCTCAGTGTCGTTGCCCTCGGCAGTGACGGCGACTTCGCGAAAAAAATCCTGATTGCGGTAAGCGGTGGTGAGGCGCTGCCCGGAACTGGACCATTCGGTCGTGATCCGTCCGCGGCGCACGCTATGACCGGATTTCACCTCGAAGATGTCGGCGAAGTCGCTGCGCAGCGCAACCTCGAGGTTAAAGCAGACGGTCTTGTTGCCATAGTTGACCAGCTCGAGATCCTCGTGCATGCCGCCGCAAATCTCGCGGCTTATCGCGAGCCCCAGCGTGTGTGCCGCGATCGGGCCGCTTTGGGTGGCGATTTCGCGGTTGGTCAGAAAAATGCGAGACGAAAACGAGTGGGTGGTGCCGCCGTTGAGCAGATCCCACGATTCGCCGTTGGCATAGATAGTCCAACTGCTGATGACGCGGGTATCGAGGCAATACAGGCCTTTCTCGCTGGGCCAGTTGATTTGGCCGTCGAGCTCGCTGACGAGAACGACGTACCCTTGGTGAATCGAGAGTTGTGGGGGCCCCACCTTGACTTCGAACGACATCAAATTCTCCTGATCGATTTGCTGGCGTAATGTCACAAGGCAGCCGCGCGGGCGCGATCCGTACTTTATCTGGCGCCTTTGAGCATGCAGCCCGCGCACTGCTATCGTGGCACAAGGGTGGCCTCAACGTGACCATAGCTTGGAGGATAGCTGAATTGCGGGCGGATGTGCGATTCAAACCAGTCTAGCCTCTGGCGGCGCACCTTATACTCGGGCTATGTCCTTTTCCAGCCCTCGCGCAATGACCGATGCACCGCCAAGCTCGCCCGCCATGAAGGCGCCGCGCGACATCGAGGATTTTTTGATTTACCGTTTGCACCAACTGGGCCTGCTGGCACGTCGCGGCGCTGGCGCGATGTATGCGCGCGAACTCGGGATCAGCCGGCGCGAATGGCGGGTTCTGTCGTTTCTGGCAAAGTATTCGGGCTGCAACCTGACGGACCTCGCGCGCAATTCCGGCATCGACACCGTAGTGGCCAGTCGGTGTGTCAGCGAGATGGTGACGCTGGGTCTGGTGGCGAAAGCGCGTGAGCCAGGCAACAAGCGCATAACGGTGCTTACCCTGACGCCTCACGGCCAGAGCGTATACGACCGGGCGCTGGCACTGGGCCGTGCATATAACGCCGCGTTCGCGGCCTGCCTGAGCGACACCGAGGCGAGCCTGCTCGACGATCTGCTGGGTCGACTGGAAGCGCGTGCGCTAACGATGAACGCAGGCGAGGGCGATGCAGACCCGGTCGACGCCGATTAAAAAGGCGGCCGAAGGTTGACCCGCGGCTATGCCGCAACGCGATTGTGCAGTTGCACACACGTTTGACTAGGTCAACGGTCCCCTTCATCGCTACGATAGATGAGACTTTTCCCCTCCCGACCATTCATTTTCATACGACGACCGCGATGGCCAGCGCAAAAAACCTTCTTTTCATCATGTGCGATCAGTTGCGTCGCGATCATCTGGGTTGCTACGGGCATCCCTACCTGCGTACCGCGAATATCGACGCCCTGGCCGCGCGCGGGGTCAAGTTCGATAACGCCTTCGTGACATCCGGCGTGTGCGGCCCGTCGCGGATGTCCTATTACACAGGTCGCACCATGGCGAGTCATGGCGCGACCTGGAACCGGGTGCCCTTGTCGATCGGCGAAGTCACGCTGGGCGAATACCTGCATCGCGCCGGTCGTCGCCTGGCATTGGCGGGCAAGACGCACGTAATGACCGATAACGACGGCCTCAAGCGCATCGAGCAGGCGCGCAACAGCGATTTGGGCGCGCGCCTATCGGCCGGCTATTTCTTCGAAGTCGATCGCTACGACGGTCACCACGAACCGGGCCCGGAAAGCGGCTATCCAGCCTATTTGCGCGCCCACGGCTATAACAGTGAACGTCCGTGGACGGACTTCGTGATCAGTGTCCAGGATCCTGCCGGCGGCGTGCATTCCGGCTGGAAAATGCGCAACGTCGGGTGGCCGTCGCGCGTGAGCGAAGCGGATTCGGAAACCGCGTACATGACCGACCAAGCGATTCGTTACATAGAAGGACAGGCCGACACGCCATGGGCGCTGCACCTGTCTTACGTCAAACCGCACTGGCCGTATGTGGCGCCGCATCCCTACAACGCGATGTACACGCTCGATCAGTGCCTGCCGCTGGCGCGACGCACGAGCGAGTTGCAGGATCCGCATCCGGTGCTCGACGCTTATCGCCAGCAGGAGGAGTGCGTCAATTTCATGCGCGACGAAGTGTCGAACACGGTACGTCCCGTCTACCAGGGATTGATCCAGCAACTCGACGACCATCTCGGCCGCCTGTTCGAGACGCTGGAGCGGCTAGGGCGCTGGAAGGACACGTTGATCGTCTTCACTGCCGATCATGGCGATTTCCTCGGCGACCACTGGCTGGGCGAAAAAGAGCAGTTTTACGACACCGTCCAGCGCGTGCCTTTCATCGTCTACGATCCGTCACCCGAAGCCGATCCGACGCGCGGCGCAACGGATACGCGTTTTGTTTCGGCCATCGACGTGGTGCCTACCGCACTCGATGCCTTGGGCTTGCCGGCTTACCGCGAACGGGTAGAAGGGCATTCGCTGCTGCCGCTGACACGCGGCGAACAGCCCGACACGTGGCGCGATTTCGTTGTTTCCGAACTCGACTACAGCTATCGGGGCGCGCGCTTGGTGCTCAATCGCCAACCCGACGAGTGCCGCGGCTGGATGGTGCGCACTGCGCGCTGGAAGTACTGCCATTGGCTAGGATACCGGCCACAGCTATTCGACCTCGCGAACGATCCCGACGAATTCGTCGACCTCGGTGCCGACGCCGCGTTCGAAGCGATCCGGCAGGAGCTGCACGCAAAATTGGCGGACTGGCATGGCACGCTCAAGCGCCGTGTGACCGTCAGCGACGAGGAGGTGATTGCCAAGACCAATCACTACAAGGCCGCCGGCGTTTTTTTCGGTGAATGGTGATGACGCTTGCCGATGCGTCCGCCGACGCGCTATACCGCAAGATCGCACTGCGCATCGTGCCCTTCCTGTTTATCTGCTACGTCGTCAATTTTATTGACCGTGTGAATATCGGCTTCGCCAAATTACAATTTCTCGACGATCTGGGCTTGGACGATGGGGTATTTGGCATCGCGGCCGGCATGTTCTTCATCGGCTACGTGATCTTCGAAATCCCGAGCAATCTGATGCTAGGGCGCATAGGCGCGCGCAAGACGCTGATGCGCATCATGGTGCTGTGGGGCGGCTTCACGGTGCTGCTCGCATTCGTTCAGACGGCGACCTGGCTTTACGGGCTGCGTTTCCTGCTGGGGGCAGCTGAAGCGGGCTTTTTTCCGGGCATTGTTTTATATCTGACTTACTGGTTTCCGAGTCGACGCCGCGGTCGTGTGATGAGTTTATTCATCATGGCGGTGCCCATTGCCGGCATTATCGGCGGCCCGGTGTCGGGTGCCATCATGAGCCATTTCCAGCACGTCGCCGGTTTGCGGGGCTGGCAGTGGCTGTTCGTGGCCGAGGGCATACCTGCTATCGCGCTGGGGCTGCTGGCGCTGGTCTGCCTCAAGGATGCGCCGCACCTGGCCGCGTGGCTCAACACCGACGAACGGGCGCGCTTGGCCGCCGATCTACAAGCCGATCATGCTGTGGATAGTGCGAGCAAGATCAAGCATTTGGGCGATCTCTTGAGAAGCCCGCGGTTGTATCTGATGGCTGCGATCTATTTCACGATCTTTGCGTTTCTCAACGCGATCGGATTCTGGATCCCGACTGTGCTGAAAAGTGTCGGCGCGTATAGCGTGGCGCAAATCGGCTGGCTGGCCGGCGCGATCGCCACCGCCGCGGCAATCGGCGTTCTGGTGGTGGGCTACCATTCCGATCGCACAATGGAGCGGCGCTGGCATGTCGCCGGCTGCGGATTCGCGAGTGCGGCGGCTTTTCTGCTGCTGCCGCTTGCGGCGCACGATGTCGGGTTCTCGGCTGTGCTGCTGGGTGTCGCTTCGATCGGTATTTACAGCGTGCTGTCGATCTTTTGGACGATCCCCACGGCGTATTTGCAAGGCGATGCCGCAGCGGGCGGGATTGCGTTTATTACAGCGGTCGGTGCCATCGGGGGGGCGATGAGTCCGTCCATCGTGGGATTGCTTAAAACCCATACGGGTAGTTTATATATAGGTTTGAGCGCGATCGCGGTGCTGCTGGTGGTGGGCATGCTGGCCCTGCTTGGGTTCGTGCCGGCAAACCCTAAGGCCGAGCGCCCGCGTTAAACCATTGCGCCAGCCTCGCGCGTTCGTCGAGCGTCATGCCGGTTGAGTTATTGAGCGGCATAGCTTGCAGGACGACGGTCTGCTGGAAGATCATCGCGGCATTATCGCTAATGTCCGCGGGGGTATCGAGGCGTATCCCGGCCGCGGCGCTGCCCACCAGCGTCGGATGCACCGCATGGCACTGAATGCAGCGCTGCTCGATGATGGGGCGGATCTGGGCCAGCGTGGGCGCATCTGCTTCGGCGCTGGCTGCGCGCGCGGCGGGCACCATAACGCACGCGACGCATGCGGCCGCCGTCACCCAAAACGCCGCCTGCACGACCTCATGCACGAGCGCCTGCACCGCCGCGCTCATCAATGCGCGCACCGCAGTGCATTTTGCCCACAGCAGCATTGTGCGAGCGGTGCGATAATTGGGATTCACTTCGACTGCGCTGGGCGCTCTGAGCGCTTGCGCTCCGGTCGACAGCGTCTGAACAGACATAACGCGGATATCTACGCTAGGAATCGAAATCATGAAACGCCTGTTTTTATGTACCGCGCTTGCCGCTTTGACGGCGAACGCGTGGGCAACCGAATATGGCCGCGTGACTTCCGTAAAGCCGATGATTCAGCAAGTCTGCAGCGATGCCACGCAATCGTACAACGTAGGCGCGCCGTGCGCCCCGGGGGCTCCGACTGAGCCCTCGGTGATGGGCTACCAGATCGAGTATCGCTATAAAGGGCAAACCTATTCGGCGCAAGTGCCGAGCGACCCCGGGAAGTCGGTTGCGTTGCAATTCGATCCGGCCAGCGGTAGTCCGGTACCCATCGAGGCGGATGCGGGCCAAGGTGCACCCGGCGGCGATCCTTCCTATGCGGGGACGCCGCCACCGCAGGGTAATCCGCAGGGCTACCCGCCGGGATATCCGCCCGGTTATGCGCAGCAGCCTGGGTATGCGCCGCAGCCTGGCTACGCGGATCCCAATTACTACGCAGCGCAGCCGGCTTACTACGCGCCCGCGCCGGCTTACTACCCGCCGGCTTACTACGGACCGGCTTATTATGGGCCGCCAGTAGTGGGGGTCGGCATCGGCATAGGCTTTGGTGGTGGCTGGCATGGCGGTGGCGGAGGTTGGCACCACCACTAAACGTAACCCTCGACGGCGCGGCGAAAGTAACGGCGCGTCAGAAGGTCGCGCTGAATTGCGCGTCTGAACGCCGGCGCCCGGCCATGACCGGACGCGACATCCTCACACGAGCAGCGAGACCTACCCGGGTTAGTCCCTATCCGGGCGTGGTTTCGTCGAGCAGTCCCGCCTCGCCAAATTCCTCGAGCCGGTTATACAGCGTTTTCAGGCTGATACCGAGCGTCTTGGCAGCGACTTTTTTCACGCCGCCGCATTGTTCCAGCGTAGCAAGAATCATTAGCCGATCCGCTTGCGCCAGCGTCATCCCCACGGTGATCGAGACCATCGCATCGGATGGGCTCGGGGCAGCAGCGGCCGAGGGCTTGGGCAGGCTATGCGTGGCGGTGATCCATTTGTCGTCGGCCAGGATATAGGAGCGCTGCACGTAGTTCTTCAATTCGCGCACGTTGCCCGGCCAGGTGTGAGCGGTCATGGCGTCGAGTGCTTCGGGCGAGAACTGTTTGTCGGTTCCCGAGGCCGTATTGAGTTGGTCGAGCAGGCTTTGTGCGATCAGCTTGACATCCTCGCCGCGCTCGCGCAGTGGCGGCAGCTCGATCGGGAAGACGTTGAGCCGATGGTAAAGATCGGTGCGCAAGCGTCCCTGCTCGACGGCGGCTTCCGGGTCGCGATTGGTGGCAGCAATGACGCGCACGTCCGTTTCGATCTCGCGGTTCGTGCCCACGCGCATGAACATGCCGGTTTCAAGCACCCGCAACAACTTGACCTGCAGCTCGATTGGCATCTCCGTGATTTCATCGAGGAACAGTGTGCCGCCGTGTGCGCGTTCGAAAAACCCCTTATGCATGCGCTCCGCACCGGTAAAGCTGCCGCGCTCGTGGCCGAACATTTCGCTTTCGATCAGGTTGGGCGAGATGGCGCCACAGTTCACTGCGAGAAATGCGCGTTTGCGTCGCAGACTGAGGTCGTGCACTGTTTGTGCAGCGAGTTCCTTACCGGTGCCGCTTTCTCCGATCAACAGCACCGTGGCCTCGGTAGGCGCAACGCGGCTGATTTGGTCATACATGCTTTGCATCACCGGGGCGTTGCCGAGCATCTTGCCGAAATGGCCGAAGCTGCGCAATTCGTTGCGTAGCGAGCCGATTTCCATTTTCAGGTCGCGCGCGCGCGGCACCCGGTCCAGCCGAGCGGTCAGACGCTGCATGTTGATGGGTTTGACCAAATAGTCGGCCGCGCCCAGTCGCAGCGCATCGACTGCGCTATCGACACTGGCATAACCCGTCATCACGATCAACTCGACGGCGTCGCGGCTTTCCACTTCCTTGAAAATATCCATGCCGGTGCCGTCGGGCAATTTCAGGTCAGTCAGGATGACATCGGGCATGCGCCAGCCGATTTGTATCGTGGCCTCCTTCAAACTGCCGGCTACCGCAACGGTAAAGCCTTGCGTGGTGATAATTTCAGTGAGCGCCGAGCGGGTGTTTTCGTCGTCGTCAACAATCAGAATATGGGGCAATCGCTACTCCTCGCTCCCTTGAGCGAAATGGACCACAAAATCGGGCCACAAGATGGGGCTATGGTGCGGCGTGACAGGATGATGTGTCTGGGGTTGAGCAGGGGCGCTACCGCTTTGGGCCTGGGTGTTCGAGCCTCAGTCGATCTCAGGCCATCAATGTACGCGTAAACGGCGACAGCGTCGATGTGCCCGTCTGCTTCACCGCTGCGATCGAGCCCTATTTGGCGTTCGCACCACTGGCGGGCGGCGGCCGGCTGATAGGGTCGTTAGACTCGCTCTGCTGCGGGTGTTTGACCGGCATGTTGTCAGGGTGTACCGGTGTCGTTGCGTCCGGTGGCTCTGGACGCTGCTTGGGCATTGTACCTGGGTCGCTCGCGGCCCCTGCTGCTTGTGCGTTGGTCGATGTCGCCGGGGGGGCGGCACACGCCATCTGCACGGTCAGGATACCGAGGCCACCCAAGCAGATCAAGGCGCCGATGCCGACGGTGGCCGCGCGCCCGGCCCGCAGAAGGTATCGCAATGACATGATGGCTTTCCTCCCGGTTCGCGCTCGGATTTTTTTGAGCGCTACGCTGAAATAGACACGCGATGTGCCTAGGGATTCCCGGGATCTGCTGTAATGTCACGATAAATTGCTCAATCGTCTAGCCTAGGAGACCCCTATGGATGCGCTCAGTCGCCTGCTCGCGCTCTATCCAATGCGCACCGCGCTCGATATTCGCTGTCATTTCGGCGCGCCCTGGGCGATATCGGAGGACGCTGCCGGGCCGGGCATAGCGCCGTATCACTTGATCGTGTCCGGTACCGGCTATCTCGACTTGCCGGGGCAGCGGGATACCCCCTTGCAGACTGGCGATATCGTCGTATTGCCACACGGCACCCCGCATTGCCTGCACACCGGGCGCGATGAGGTGCCCATGCCGGCGCGTATTCTGGGGGGGGAGCAAGTGGTGCAGGTCCAGAGCAATGATGGCGCCGGACCGACAACCGACATTTTGTGCGGGCAATTTCATTTCGACGCAGGGGCGTCTCACACGCTGGTCGATGCGCTGCCGCAGTTGATTCTGGTGCGCACGGCCGGCCGTGCGGAATTCGCCAGCCTACAGGCCTTGATGACGATGCTGCGGTTTGAAACCGAGGAGATGCGACCGGGTGCTAGCACCGTGGTCGCGCAACTCGCCTCGGCTTTGTTCGCGATGTTGATGCGCGCATGGCTGGAACAAGCGGATTCCATTCCCGGGCTATTTGCCTTGCTCGCGCAGCCACGTTTGCAGGCGGCCTTGCATGCGATGCTGGAAAAGCCGGCCGAGCCGTGGTCGGTGGAGCAGCTCGCCGAGCTTTGCCATATGTCGCGTGCCACGTTCGCACGTTTGTTTCGCGAGGCGGCGGGCGCGACCCCGGGCGAGATACTGATGCGTACCCGAATGACGCAGGCAGCGCAGTGGCTAAGGCAGGGCAGGCAATCGGTCGCAGCGATCGGCGAGGCAGTCGGGTATCAGTCGGAAGCGGCGTTCAATCGGGTCTTCAAGCGCTGCTTTGGCGTGGGTCCGGGTCAATATCGTCGTGCGGGTCGCATGCAGGCGCTTAGCGAAGCGGCGTGAGGTGTGAGAGATAGAGATAGCAGCGAGAGATGTGCCGCAGAAACGTGCGGCAGAGGCATGCGGCAGAGATAGGCCGCGGCTATTCCGACAACCGGGTCACCTCGGATATCACCTCGATCACGCACCCGGCCAGCGCGGTCATCGCCAGCCAGGTGCCCCACGGCACCAGAATCTCGTTGAGCACGACGGTTTTCATCGGTAACCCTACCGCGAGGTTCATGATTGCGGCGCGCAGCAGTGTCCCCTTGATCGCCAAAGCTAAAGCCGCCGTCAGCACGATGCGGGTGCTCGTCGTCGCACGGGGCGCTGCGTACAACAACAAGGCATACAAGGCCACCAGCGCGACGCCATATTCCATGGAGGTGAGCACGCCTATCAGCATGACGTGCAATGGGTAAGGCGGTTTGAGTACCGCCAGGTTCGCGATCTGGTCTGCGCTCCAGTTCGAGAACAGTTCCTGGCTCAACAGGTGCAGTGCGAAGCCCAAAGCGGCGGCGCAACCGCTCGCAACCAGCCAGCCCCAAAGCGGAACCGCGGTAAGCCGGCGGTGGCCGTATCGATTTTTCATGAATGGCTCCTTCAGTGAGACTGACGATGGGATCTGCTCGGTGGATGGTGTGAAACGTCGCCGGAAATGGGCTGCGGAATCTTTAACAGATGGCAGGAGATTTGGCGGGAAGCGGTTGAAAATCAGACCACGCGAACCGTCGGCCGCTCGAATTTCGAGCGCGACTAGCGCTTCGGCGTGCTGGCGATTGGGCGTCGGCGCGGCGAAGGTATAGCATTGCGGCTGTGGCAAAATCGCCGCCGATCGTGTTCTTGCGAGTCCAAATGGAAAGCTTGTTGAGGAAACTGGATCTGACTTCGTTGCGCTTGTTCGTGGCGGTATGTCAGGAGAAAAATATCGCACGCGCGGCCGAGCGCGAATTCATCGCCCCATCGGCGGTGAGCCGGCGCATTGCGGAGATCGAGGCGTTGGTGGGTTTGCCCGTGATCCAGCGGCATCAGCGCGGCATCACCGTGACGCCTGTGGGCGACGCGGTGCTGCGGTGCGCGCTCGCTATCGTCGGTAACGTCGAATCGCTGAGCGCCGAGCTGTCGCAGTTTTATTCGGGCGCGAAGGGCAGTGTGAGGGTGGTGGCCAATCTTTCTTCCATCGTGCAGTTTCTGCCCGAAGACGTGGCCGCCTTCGGACGTCTCTTTCCCGAAGTGAACATCGAACTCGAAGAGCAGAGCAGCGCCGAGATCGTACGCGCGGTGAGCGAGCGCAACGTGGATTTTGGTATCTGCAATGCGGTCAGCGGCGTCGAGCAGTTCGAATGCGTACCGTATCGATCGGACCGCCTGTTCGTGATGATGCCGGCCGGTCACCGGCTGGCCGGCCAGATGCACCTGAATCTGGGCGATCTTCTGCATGAAAATTTCGTCGGCCTGCGCCCCGAGAGCGCGTTGACGCAATTGCTCGAACACGAAAGCGCTTCGCTGGGTGGCACCTTGAACATCAAGATCCGCGTCAGCAGTCTCGACGCCCTGTGTCGCATGGTGCATGTCGGGCTCGGCTTGGCGATCGTGCCGCAACATGTCGGCGAACTCTACGTCAATACGCTCGACGTGGTGTTGCGTCCCTTGAGCGATGCCTGGGCGGTGCGGCAGCTTTTCATTATTTTCAAGGCGCGCGAGCAATTGAACGCTACGGCGGCCACGCTGGTTAATTTCCTGGCTCAGCAGAATTAGCGATTGCTGCAGTGCAGCGTCACTGCGCGATGGTCATTCATGCGCCACTCTCCGATCGAGAAGGCCGCCATGCCGAGTCGTCACTTCTACGCGCAGCGGGTGGCCGGTATAGTCATTGCAGGAGGCTGCAATGGACAAGACAATCAAATTCACCGGGCGCGTGCTGTATCTGTCGCAAGATCCGGCGTGCATAAGCGCTCAACTGGCGGGCAAACCGGTCTCGCGTGCCCAGGCGGGCGCGCTGCGCGATAACGTCTCGACCGACGAGATCACGCCTGTCACCGTGATGATGACCTATGACGAGCGGCTCGGTCAGTATCCCTATGTCGGCTTCGAGGCCGGCGGCATCAAGCCGATAGGCCCAAACGCGATCAAGCGCGGCGGCTTCCAGATCACTGTGGCCGGCAAGCGCTATGGCAAGGGGTCGTCGCGCGAATCCAGTCCGCTCGCCGAATTGTCCGCCGGCATCAAGCTGATCATTGCCGAAAGCTTCGAGCGCATCTATCTGCAAAACTGCGACAACATCGGCATTTTGACCAGCACCGATTTTTCCTTGCTGGAGCAGATCGAGGCGGGGGTCGCGATTCCCATCGAAGCGTTTTTGACCGGGCGCGATCCGCTTACGCAGCAAGTGATCCGCAGTGGCGGTTTGCTGGCCTATAGCAAAACCGCGCATTGGCCGGCGCCTAGCGCACCGACCGCGGTAGCCCGCGATTCCGGAACGCCGCGCACGCTGGTCGAGAAAATCATCGAGCGTCATTTGCATCCGGACGCCGAAAGTGCCGAGCGCGGCCAAGGCGTGTTTATCGCTGCGGACTGGCGCTTCAGCCACGACTACTTCACCGGCATGTGCGCCCATCTGATGCACCGCGCATTTGGCAAGCCGGCGACGCTGCACGACCCGGACTCGATCATCGTATTCCAGGATCACCTGGTGCTGGCCGCGCAGAGCGAGCCGCACGTGCGCGGCGGCCTCTTGCCCGGTGTCGCGCATTTGACCGAAGGCCACCACGCGTTTGCGCGCACTTATCCGGTACGTGAACATGGCGAGTTGCTTGGCATGCCGGGCTCGGAAGGCATCTGCCATGCGCTGATGGCCGAACAATATGTGTTGCCGGGGCAGGTCGCGGCCGGCACCGATTCGCATACGCCGCATGCCGGCGCGCTCGGCTGCCTGGCCTTTGGTGCGGGTGCCACCGATATCGCCAATAGTTGGGTGACCGGCTATGTACGCTGCAAGGTTCCCGAAACGCTGCGCATCGAGCTCAGCGGCGCGCTGCGCCCGGGCGTCACCGCCAAGGACGTCGTGCTGTACTTGCTGCAGCTCGATAGCATCAAGCGCGGCGAAGCGATTGGCCTGGTGTTCGAATATGGCGGGGAGGCCGTGCGCGCGATGCCTGTGGACGAGCGTGCGACGCTGACGAATATGGTCGCCGAACTGGGCGGCTTCACCGGCATCGTCGAGCCGGATGCGCGCACGGTGGCGTTCCTCAAAGAACGGCGCGGTGTCGACTTCACGTTGCAGGCCTGGATGTGCAGCGACCCTGGCGCACACTATCGCAACGTGATCCGCATCGATGCGGCGACAATCTCGCCGATGCTGGCCCGCCCGGGTGACCCCGGCAACGGTGTTGCCGCGAACGCGCTGGACGCTGACGTGGCCGTCAACATTGCATATGGTGGTTCATGTACCGCAGGCAAGCGTGAAGATTTCGACTTCTACCATGAGGTACTGCAATGGGGTCTCGCGCACGGCCTGAAAGTGTCGACCGACACCCGGTTGTTCCTGCAGTTCGGCACGATGGAAGTGCGTCGCTACTGTGAGGCGCAAGGGTATCTGCCGGTGTTCGAGCAAGCCGGCGCTACGTTGGTGATGCCGGGCTGCGGCTCGTGCGCTAATTGCGGGCCGGGTCAGTCGAGTTCCGTCGACGACGTTACGATCAGCGCGATCAACCGCAATTTCCCGGGACGTTCGGGGCCGGGCAATGTCTGGCTGGCCAGCCCCTATACGGTCGCGGCCAGCGCATTGCGCGGAAAAATTACGACGTTCGAAGCGTTGCAGCGTGTCCTAGCGCACGCTTGATCGATCGCGCGAAGAGCGAGCGGCTGCAAACTGAACGAGCGCCACTTCATTGAGAGCGACCCGTTGAGTGCTACCCGTCGAGTCATATTCATCGAGTCATAACCATCGAGTTACCGCTATGAACACGCCGCAAACCCTTTACGAAAAACTCTGGAACAGCCATGTCGTTCATCTTGAAGATGACGGCACCGCAGTGCTGTATATCGACCGCCATTTTCTCAACGAAGTGAGCAGCCCGCAGGCATTCGAAGGGGTCCGGCTGGCGGGGCGCGCGGTCTGGCGCGCGCAATCGGCGGTAGGCGTGTCGGATCACAACGTGCCGACCACCGGACGCGGTGAGGGCATCAGCGACCCGACTTCGCGCCTGCAGGTCGAAACGCTGGACGAGAATTGCGATAGCAACCAGATCCTCCAGTTCAAGATGAACGACTTCCGTCAAGGTATCGAACACGTTGTCGGTCCCGAGCAGGGCCTGAGCCTGCCGGGCATGACGATCGTGTGCGGCGACTCGCATACCTCCACGCATGGCGCGTTCGGCGCGCTCGCGTTCGGTATTGGCACCTCCGAAGTCGAGCATGTGCTGGCAACCCAGACCCTGCTGCAGAAGAAAAGCAAAACGATGCAGATCTGGGTTGATGGCGTGTTGCCGGCCGGGTGTACGGCCAAGGATCTGGTACTGGCCATCATCGGCAAGATTGGCACTGCGGGCGGCACCGGCTATGCGATCGAATACGCCGGTCCGGCAATTCGCGCCTTGTCGATGGAAGGGCGCATGACGGTGTGCAACATGACGATCGAGGCGGGCGCGCGCGCCGGCATGGTGGCCGTGGACGACACGACGATCGCCTATTTGCAGGATCTGCCTTATGTGCCACAGGGCGCAGAGGGGGATCAGGCGCTCGCGTACTGGCGCACGATGCAGTCCGATGCGGGCGCGCGTTTCGACGCGGTGATCGAGGTCGACGCCGCCAAGGTCGAGCCGCAAGTGAGCTGGGGCACTTCGCCGGAAATGGTGACCACCATCGACGGCCGTGTTCCGGATCCACGCGCCGAGAAGGATCCGGGGCGCCGCGAAGCGCATACGCGCGCGCTGCACTACATGGGCCTCGAACCCAATACGCCGATCAAGGATATCCAGCTCGACAAGATTTTCATCGGCTCGTGTACCAACTCGCGCATCGAAGATCTGCGCTCGGCGGCCGGCGTGGTCAGTCGATTGGGGCGTAAGCTCGCACCGAACATCAAGCTGGCGCTGGTGGTTCCCGGTTCCGGATTGGTAAAGGCGCAGGCGGAGCAGGAAGGGTTGGACAAGATATTCTTGAACGCAGGCTTTGAATGGCGCGATGCGGGTTGTTCGATGTGCATGGCGATGAACGCGGATCGTCTCGAGCCGGGCGAGCGTTGTGCCTCGACGTCGAACCGCAATTTCGAAGGGCGGCAGGGCGCGGGTGGTCGCACGCATCTGGTGAGCCCGGCGATGGCGGCGGCTGCCGCCATCGAAGGTCATTTCGTCGATATTCGCCAGCTTTCCTAACGAGCGGCTCTTTACGGGTTTGATGCAATCATGGATAAATTCGTCGTACATACCGGCATGGTGATGCCGCTCGATCGTGAAAACGTCGATACGGACGCGATCATCCCGAAGCAATTCCTGAAGTCGATCAAGCGCACCGGCTTTGGCGAGAACTTGTTCGACGAGTGGCGTTATCTCGATCACGGCGAGCCGGGGCAGGACTGCTCTACGCGCCCGCTCAATCCGGACTTCGTGCTCAATCAGCCGCGCTATCGCGGCGCCTCGGTGCTGCTGGCGCGCAAGAACTTCGGTTGCGGCAGCTCGCGCGAGCATGCGCCGTGGGCGCTGCAGCAGTACGGTTTTCGCGCGGTGATCGCGCCGAGCTTTGCCGATATCTTCTTCAACAACTGCTACAAGAACGGCTTCCTGCCGATCGTGCTCACCGAGCAGCAAATCGATCATTTGTTCAACGAGACGCTGGCCTTCAACGGTTACCAAGTCACGATCGACCTCGAAGCACAGGTGGTGCGCACGCCGGACGCTCGCGAGTATGCGTTCGAGATCAGCGGGTTTCGCAAGTACTGCATGATCAACGGCTACGACGATATCGGCTTGACGTTGGCGCATGCCGACAAGATCAAGGCGTTCGAAGCGGAGCGGCTGACTAAACAGCCGTGGCTGAACCACCGGCTCGTTGGCTAGTTACAGGTAGGATAAAAGCGGGCCGGCGGGGTAAACCAACCTCGCCGGCCTTCGCATTTTGGGGCAAGCAGTTTATAACGATCAGGGACGAACCATGAAAATTGCGGTATTGCCGGGCGACGGCATAGGGCCCGAAATTGTGGCCGAGGCAGTCAAAGTTCTCCAAGCACTGGGCGAACATTTCGATCTCGAAGAAGCCCCGGTGGGCGGCGCAGGCTATGAAGCACACGGCCATCCGCTGCCCGACGGCACGCTGGCGCTGGCAAAATCGGCCGACGCGATTCTATTCGGCGCGGTGGGCGACTGGAAATACGACAAGCTCGAGCGCGCGCTGCGCCCCGAGCAGGCGATTCTCGGCTTGCGCAAACATCTGCAACTATTTGCGAATCTGCGTCCGGCCATTTTGTACAAGGAATTGGCCGGTGCGTCGTCGCTGAAGCCCGAGATCGTTGCCGGGCTCAATATCCTGATCGTGCGCGAACTGAACGGCGATATCTATTTTGGCAGCCCGCGCGGCGTGCGCAGCGCACCGGATGGACTGTTCCAGGGCAGCCGCGAGGGCTTCGACACGATGCGTTACAGCGTGCCGGAAATCGAGCGGATCGCCCATGTGGGATTCCAGGCGGCGCAAAAACGCAGCAAGCGGCTGTGCAGCGTGGACAAGTCGAATGTACTGGAAACGTCGCAGTTGTGGCGCGATACGGTGATCGAGGTGGCCAAGCAATACCCCGACGTCGAACTGTCGCACATGTACGTGGACAATGCGGCGATGCAACTGGTGCGTGCGCCGAAATGGTTCGACGTGATCGTGACCGGCAACCTGTTCGGCGACATCCTGTCGGACGAAGCCGCCATGTTGACCGGCTCGATCGGCATGCTGCCTTCGGCGTCGCTGAACAAGAGCAACAAGGGCTTGTATGAGCCTTCGCACGGCTCGGCGCCCGACATCGCAGGACAGGGCATTGCCAACCCGTTGGCGACTATCCTGTCGGCCGCGATGATGTTGCGTTATTCGCTGAACCTGCCGGCCCAGGCTGACCGCATTGAAGCCGCGGTGCAGCAGGTACTGGCGGTAGGGCTGCGCACGGCGGACATTTACGAGGAAGGCACGCGTAAAGTCTCCACGCGCGAGATGGGCGATGCAGTGGTTGCGGCGCTGGGCAAGTAACACGGTGCCGGGTTCAAGGTCGACCATGCGTTTAGCCCTCGCTAGCCTGCACGGTCGAACCAATTCTTATGTGGGTGAACGTTAGAGAGTATTCAAATGAAAACCGTAGGTCTGGTAGGGTGGCGCGGCATGGTCGGCTCAGTGCTGATGCAGCGCATGCAGCAAGAGAACGATTTCGCTTTGATCGAGCCGGTGTTTTTCAGCACCAGCAACACAGGCGGCGCGGCGCCGTCGTTCGCCAAAAACGAAACCAAGCTCAAATCCGCCACTGACCTCGACGCCCTGAAAAAATGTGATGTGATCATCACGTGCCAGGGCGGCGACTACACGACCGAGGTTTTCCCCAAGTTGCGTGCAGCCGGGTGGGATGGCTATTGGATCGACGCGGCGTCTTCGCTGCGCATGGCGGACGACGCCATCATCATCCTCGATCCGGTTAATCTGGACGTGATCAAGAACGGTCTGAAGCGCGGCATCAAGAACTACATCGGCGGTAATTGCACCGTGAGCCTGATGTTGATGTCCCTGGGCGGCTTGTTCCGCGAAGGGCTGATCGAGTGGATGACCGCGATGACGTATCAAGCGGCATCGGGCGCCGGCGCGCAGAACATGCGCGAATTGCTGTCGCAAATGGGCGCGTTGCATGAATCGGTGCGCGGCAACCTCAGCGATCCGGCTTCGGCCATCCTGGAAATCGACCGCCGCGTGCTCGAGACGATGAAGGGCGCCGCGATGCCTGTGGATCACTTCGGCGTGCCGTTGGCTGGCTCGCTGATTCCGTGGATCGACAAAGACCTCGGCAACGGGGTGTCACGCGAAGAGTGGAAGGGCGGCGCAGAAAGCAACAAGATACTCGGCAAGCCGGCCATGGGCCAAGCCGGGTCGATTCCGGTCGACGGCTTGTGCGTGCGTATCGGCGCGATGCGTTGCCACTCGCAGGCGTTCACCATCAAGCTGACGAAGGATGTCCCGCTGGATGAAGTGAACAGCATCCTTGCCAGCGGCAACGACTGGGTCAAGGTTGTGCCCAACGAACGCGAAGCATCGATACGCGAGCTGTCGCCGGCTGTCGTGACCGGGACCTTGTCGGTGCCGATCGGGCGCGTACGCAAGCTGGCAATGGGTGGCGAATACCTGTCCGCGTTCACGGTGGGGGATCAGTTGCTGTGGGGCGCAGCCGAGCCGTTGCGCCGTATGCTGAGAATTTTGCTCGACGCCTGAATCTGCTCGTCGCGATGCGACAGGTAATCGGGTGCCGCTGACGGGCGCAAGTTCGGTCATCGTGAGTCGGGCGGTATCGAAGGGGCGCTCGCAGCATGAGCGCCCAAAATTCTTGTCACGCCGCTCCGCTTTGCCGTGGTCTTATACCGGATAATATGCGCCGTCATATGCACTTTGAATGCCTGGAGCCTCAATGAAGATTCGAACGAGTTCGCCGACCCTGCGCGACGAACCCAATCCGTGCGGTGCATCTGCCATCCGGATGGCGTGTGTTGTTTTGAGTGCTTTGTTGGGTCTCGGGTTGTCCCAGTTCGCGGTGGCGGCCGATGCGTCGTCGATGGCGACCGGTGGCGCTAGCGCTGACTCTGCCAACCCCGCTGCCAGCCCCGCCAACACTGTGTCGGCAACGCCTGCGAGCACCTATCAGGTCAGGCCCGGTATGGGACTCGGCGATGTTGCGGCGGATGTCGGTCAAACCAACGACAAGGCCGTCCGCGATCGAGTGGCCGACGCGCTGTTTAAGGCGAATCCGCGCGCGTTTATGGCGGGTGACCGCAATCGCCTGCGTTTGGGCGCTATCCTGACGATACCGGATGGCGTAGGTCCGTCTACAGACTCTACCGCCGCATCGTCGGCCACGAGCGTGGCCTCATCCGCAGTCAGCGCGGGGCCCGCTTCGGGCGCGGCGCTTGGCGGGCCTGCCACGGCTAGCACGCCAGCCGCCGTGGCGGCGACCGGAACTAGCACCGGAGCTGCTGCCGGAACTACCACCGGAACTACCACCACGGCTGCGTCGCCTGCATTGGCTGCCCCTGCTGCTGCGCTCGTGGCGCCGCCTGCGGTCGTTGCATCCGCTGTGCTCGATGGCAAAGTTGTGCCGTCTTCTTCCCCCGCGAGCGCGAACACCGTGCCGGCTGTGCCATTGGTGGCTAGCTCGTCGACTACTAATGCCGTGCCCCAATCCACGTCGACACCCGCGATTGCCGAGGCGGCATCACTTGTGCAAGCATCGGCGGTGGTGGGCGCTTCTGCGCCGGCCATGGCATCTGCTGCGCTCAGTGCGCCCGCGTCGGATACGGTGGTTAAGACATCGCCCAGCAGCGCGGAGTTGCCTGCTCATGGCGGTGGCACAGCGGGTTTTGCCAGCCTGGAGCAATTGCTTGCGCTGAAAAACCGTGTGTTGATGGCGCTCGAGAAGCATGGCATCAACTCGAACGGTCAGACGACCCCCAGTGGCGTTGCGGCGGTACCTGGCGCAGTCAGCGCCAGTGTGGCCAGCGGCGCCATTGCGCAACCAAGCAGTGCCGCCGCGGCTCACAATTTGCCGGCCGGATCCAGCGAATGGCAGGCGTGGCGGACCAACCCGTCGACTGTGCCGGCACTGCTTGTGATCGCGTTGGTATTGCTGCTTGCGCTATTCACGCTGATGCCTCGGCGCAAAAAGGGCGGAATTCCGGGCGATGAGGGCGTGGCTGCACGGCCCGACGCCCGTGCTCCGGCTTCGGTCACGCGGATTGAAAAGCCGGTTGAGCCAACGGCTGCGGCGCAAAAAGAGCCGGCACCTGCAATCGCGGCAGTGCCATTCGTCAGTGTTCCTCTGGCCACTGCTGACAGTGGTCCTCAGGCCAAATCGGACAGTGGTCCTGTAGGCGTTCCTGATAGCGCGCTTCACGCCGACTCCGACAGCGTTCATCGAGTCGTTCCCTACGCGATCCCTGAAGTGACTCCAGAGGTAGAGGCGCCACTCTTGCTCGATGAAGTGCCGCGCCTCGAAGTGCCCATCGACGCTGCGGCGGCCGAAATCGGCGTCGAACCCGTCGTTGCGGACCAGCACGACCAGCACAACGAGCGCACCCCTCGCACTGAGCCGGAAGAGTTGACGCCAGCGGATTGGGCGGCCCAATACGCTGCAGTCCCACCAACGCCAACCTCAACCCCTGCCGAAACTGCGCCAGTCGCCCCCGCAACCTTGCCCGTCGTGGCGGAGGTCGATCCGGCGGAAGCGCGTCTGCGCGAGGCGTTGGAGAAAGCGCCTTTCAGCCCCGGTTTGCTGCTGGAACTCGCGACGCTTTACGCGCAGCGTGGCGACGTAGATCGTTTCAGCGAGCTGTTCTTCGAACTGCGGATCGTGACCGACTCGAAGGGGCCGCACTGGGAGCGTGCTCTTGAATTGGGCAGCGAGGTTGCCCGACGCAATGCGCTCCATGAACACTCCGGCGACGTGCCAGAGGCTGGCGAGCACCTGGTTCCCGAAAGTGCTGGTGGAGCGCAAGCGCCTGCGCCGGTCGAACCCAGTGTGCAATCAATACCGTCGATGCAACCGGAGCCGCAACCGCAACCGCAACCGCAAGCCGATAGGTTGGTCGATCAGCCTGTTCAGGACGAGCAGTCCACCGCGGGGCATGACGAACGGGTGAAGGCGGTCCTGTCGGCCGTCGATCTGTCGTTGCCGGAGATCGTTGACGAGCCTATCGTGCCGAGCGCAGAGCGGGACGAAACGAAGCCGCTGTCTGATACGACCGATGCCGCGCCGCAGTCCGATGTGCACCGTGAACCGCCTGTACCTGTACCTGTGGCTCCGACTACGCCGCTCACCGCGCCTGAATTCAGCGAGCCGGAACTTAGCGCACCCGAAATTCACGCACCCGAGATCGATGTATCCGGAATCGACGCGCGGCAACACGACGGCACGCAATTCGATGCGCTGGAATTCGACGCACCGAAATCCAATTCGCACGGATCCAACGGGTCAGAACCGCCCATCGCGCTTGACTTCGATGAGCCGGAACCTCATGTACCGGGACACGGCGTACCCGACTTCAGCGTGCCCGAAGCCCCGCGTGAACAAGCACCGTTTGCTTCGCCGTTCCCCGAGCCGCAATATCACTTGGAGTCGGACTCGCCTGCGTCTGCCGAGGAGTCCCGGTCGACCTCCGAGGTTCCATGGCCGACGTCAGTGGCCGGGAGCAGCGCGGCCAAATTCGCGGCCTTCGATCTCGACTTCGACCTGGATCTACCTGAACTCGAGTCGACATTGCCTGGCGTGCCCGCGGCAGTGGAGGAATTCGACCCAGTGGCCGTGGCGCAAAACAAGCTCGAGTTGGCTCATGAATATGTCGCGCTGGGCGATGTGGCCGGCGCGCGGGCCTTGATCAACGAAGCGCTCGCGTCGAACGACGCGGCAACTCGCGATGCTGCGCGCGTCTTGCTCGGTTCACTGGCACCCCTGTCGTGAGTGTTGTCGTGATCGCTGCCGTCGCCATCGCTGCCACCGGGACCATAGCCTGACATGCGAATCGCGCTAGGGATCCAGTACGACGGGACGGCTTTTTCAGGTTGGCAGGTACAAGTGCAGCAAGCGACAGCGCAACAGACACTCGAGCGCGCGCTGTCCAAGTTTATCGGCGCGCCGGTGTCGACCACGGTGGCGGGGCGTACCGATGCCGGTGTTCACGCGCTGGGGCAGGTCGTGCATTTCGATACAGACGTCATGCGACGCGATTTTTCATGGGTGCGCGGCGTGAACGCGTTTTTGCCCAACAGCATTGCCGTGCAGTGGGCCAAGGCTGTTCCCGATACCTTCAACGCGCGATTTGCGGCTTACGAGCGTACGTATTACTACGTGCTGTACACGCACCCCGTCAGGGCTCCGATCTTGGAAGGGCGCGCCGGTTGGGTGTACGTGCCCGTCGATATCGACGCGATGCGCGCAGCCGCGCTGCACCTGATAGGAAAGCACGATTTCTCGGCGTTTCGCTCATCCGAGTGCCAGGCGAAAACGGCAGTCAAGCATCTGTATGCCATCGATATCGTGTCGCGCGGCCAGTTCATTCATTTCCGCTTTCGCGGCAACGCCTTCCTGCATCACATGGTTCGCAATATCATGGGATGCCTGATTGCGGTAGGGCGGGGTCGCCACACGCCGGATTGGCTCGCGCAAGTGCGAGATAATGGCGACCGCCGCGAGGCTGCGCCCACGTTCATGCCGGACGGTCTTTACCTGGCGCGTGTGGCGTACCCGCCCGAATTCGATATTCCTGCGCCGCACGTGGCGGCATTTGCATGGAGCGACATATGGGACGCCTGAATCCGAATCCGCTAACGGGCGAACAAACCCGGGAACGCTTGAGCCCGCTGCACCGCACGCGCATCAAGTTCTGCGGGATGACGCGCCGTGAAGACGTCCTGCACGCGGTGGCGCTCGGCGTCGACGCGATCGGCATGGTATTTTATCCACCGAGCCCGCGTTTTGTTTCGATCGAACGCGCGCTTGAATTGACGCGCGGATTGCCGCCGTTCGTTTCGGTGACAGGCCTGTTCGTCAATGCCGAGGCGGATTTTGTGCAAGATGTGGTCCGCGCTGTGCCGCTGTCGGTGTTACAGTTTCACGGCGATGCGGAAATCGATACGCCGCAGCGTTGCGAGGCACTTGCGCGGGCAGCCGGATTGCCGTGGATGAGGGCCTTGCGGGTAGGTTCCGGCGGCGTGCCAACAAGCGCCGCCGATTTGCTAAAATGGCAACTTGACTATGCCGCTGCCAACAGTGTGCTGCTCGACACCCTCGTCGACAGCTATGGCGGTGGCGGGAAGGTATTCGATTGGTCCGTCATTCCAGAAGATCTCGCGCATCAGGCCGTTTTGAGTGGTGGCTTGAACGCGCAAAACGTCCGTGATGCTGTGCGTCGTGTGCGCCCGTACGCCGTCGATGTCTCGAGCGGCGTTGAAGCGGGTGCCAAAGGCGTGAAAGACCACGCCGCGATGGAGGCTTTCGTGCGCGCCGTACGCGCTGCCGATGCCGAATAAACTTCCAGCGGGATGCGCCGCTTGCAAAGTTAAGCGCGCACACCGCTCGCGACAAGGATCAAGCAATGTATAACTTACCCGATGCTCGCGGTCATTTTGGACCGTACGGCGGCGTTTTTGTGGCCGAGACCCTGGTGCATGCGCTCAGAGAACTGGGCGAAGCCTATGAAAAATATCGCAACGACCCGCTATTCGTGGCCGAATACGAGTCCGAGCTCAAGCACTTCGTTGGCCGTCCTTCGCCGATCTATCACGCCAAGCGCTGGTCGGACATGCTGGGCGGTGCGCAGATTTACCTCAAGCGCGAAGACCTGAACCACACCGGCGCGCACAAGATCAACAACGTGATCGGGCAGGCACTGCTCGCCAAGCGCATGGGCAAGCCACGCGTCATCGCCGAGACCGGTGCCGGACAACATGGTGTGGCCACGGCCACGATCGCGGCGCGCTTCGGCATGGAGTGCGTGGTCTATATGGGCTCAGAGGACGTGCGCCGCCAGGCTGCCAACGTCTACCGGATGAAGTTGCTGGGCGCCACGGTGGTACCGGTCGAATCGGGCTCGAAAACGCTCAAGGACGCGCTCAATGAAGCGATGCGCGACTGGGTGACCAACGTCGAAAATACGTTCTACATTATCGGCACCGTGGCCGGGCCGCACCCGTATCCGATGATGGTGCGCGACTTCCAACGAGTGATCGGCGACGAGTGCAAGGTGCAGATGCCAGAGATGGTCGGACGCCAACCCGATGCCGTTATTGCTTGCGTGGGCGGCGGCTCGAATGCGATGGGCATTTTCTATCCGTATATCGACGACAAGGATGTGCAACTGATCGGTGTCGAAGCGGCCGGCGACGGACTCGAAACCGGGCGCCATGCAGCGGCGCTCACTGGTGGTTCGCCGGGCGTGCTGCATGGCAATCGCACCTATCTGTTGCAGGACGAAAACGGCCAGATCATCGAAACGCATTCGGTATCCGCCGGCCTCGATTATCCGGGCGTGGGTCCCGAACATGCGTGGCTCAAGGATAGCGGCCGCGCCGATTATGTCGCCGTGACCGACGACGAGGCGCTGCAGGCATTCCATGACTGCTGCCGCATCGAAGGCATCATCCCGGCGCTCGAATCGGCGCATGCGCTGTCGTACGCCGCGAAGCTTGCACCGAGTCTGGCCAAGGACAAGGTCTTGCTGGTCAACTTGTCGGGCCGCGGCGACAAGGATATGCATACCGTCGCCGAGCGCGGCGGCCTGCAGCTCTGAAGCCGGTGCCGAATTTGGTGCTCAAGGCTTTGTCCGAAGCCGGCGATGTTGCCGGCTCGGCATCGGCTTTAGAGCCGGTGCCGAGTCAGGCTTGCGAGTCCGCTTCGGCCGCTGCGGCGACTTTGGTCCCTGCAGCGGCTCCGATCCCCGCAGTGGCCCCGGCAGCCACTGCGGTGATGCCCGTCGATTTGGCCGGCATCACCGTGCTCAATCGCGATTTCATGGCTGATGTCGCCGCTTTGCCCGATGCAAGCTTCGACCTCATCCTGGCCGATCCGCCCTATGGCCTGGGCAAGGATTACGGCAACGATTCCGACAAGCTCGGCGGTGCGGAGCATCTCGCCTGGACCTTCCAGTGGCTCGAACTGGCGATCCCCAAGCTCAAGTCGTCCGGTTGCCTGTACATCTTCTGCACTTGGCAATACGCGCCTGAAATCTTCAGCTTCCTGAAAACGAAGCTGGTCATGGTGAACGAAATCATCTGGGACCGGCGCGTGCCGAGCATGGGGGGCACCACACGGCGGTTCACCTCGGTGCACGACAACATCGGCATGTTCGCGTTCTCGAAAGACTATTACTTCAACCTCGATCCGGTGCGCGTGCCCTATGACGCCGTGACCAAGAAAGCACGTTCGCGCAAGCTGTTCGAGGGCAGCAAGTGGCTGGAGCTCGGCTATAATCCGAAGGATCTCTGGTCGGTGTCGCGCCTGCATCGGCAGCACGCCGAACGCGTCGATCATCCGACGCAAAAGCCGCTGGAAATCATAGAACGCATGGTGCTGGCGAGTTGCCCGCCGGGCGGCCGGGTGCTCGATCCTTTCATGGGCAGCGGCACGACTGCAGTGGCTTGTGCCAGACACGGACGCCAGTTTGTCGGTTACGAAGTGAACCCGGACTACTGCGAAATCGCCCGTCAACGTCTTACCGAGATTACACCTGATAATGTCCCGAATTAAATCCACTTTTGCCGCGCTGCAGGCGCAGGGGCGCAAAGGACTGATCCCCTTCATGACAGCGGGCGATCCGGACCCGGCGCGCACGGTCGAATTCATGCACGCGCTGGCGGCGGGCGGCGCCGATGTCATCGAACTCGGCGTACCGTTTTCGGATCCGATGGCCGACGGCCCGGTGATCCAGCGCTCCAGCGAACGCGCCTTGGCGCAGGGCGTGAGCCTGCGTCATGTCCTGAAAAATGTGCAAACGTTTCGCGAGACCAACACCACGACACCGGTGGTGCTGATGGGCTATGCCAATCCAATCGAACGGCTTGGCGTCGAGGCATTCGGCACACAGGCGAGTGAGGCCGGTGTCGATGGCGTGCTGGTCGTCGACTATCCGCCCGAAGAAGCGACCGAATTCGCGCAGACCATGCGCGGTTACGACATCGACCCGATCTTCCTGTTGGCGCCGACCTCGACCGCCGATCGGATTGCCGCGGTGGGCAAGGTCGCCAGCGGCTACGTGTACTACGTCTCGCTCAAGGGCGTGACGGGCGCAGCCAACCTCGATGTGCAGAGCATCGCGGCGATGTTGCCGGAAATTCGCAAAAGCGTGCCTTTGCCGATCGGCGTGGGCTTCGGCATACGCGACGCGCAGACCGCCAGCGCGGTGGCTGCGGTTTCCGACGCGGTGGTGATCGGTAGCCGCATCGTGCAATTGCTCGAACAGACACCCCCGGCACAGGCTGCAGGCGCGTTGCAGGCGTTTATCGCCGAAATTCGCCAAGCACTGGATGCCGGACTGAGTAGCCCGATCGCCGCATAGGCGATAATGGCATATGGGGCCCGCGTTCAGGCGGGCCGGTATTGACCCGTTGAGTTCTGCCCGCTTGGCCAGTCCGCAAAATCCGCCTTGTGCGGACCCGGCGCGGCGGGACTAACCAGGAGTAAAAATGAGCTGGCTCGATAAACTGCTGCCACCGAAAATCAAACAGACTGATCCGGCGAATCGCAAAAGCATTCCCGAAGGTCTGTGGATCAAGTGCCCGTCGTGCGAAGCGGTGCTGTACCGCAACGACGTCGAGGCCAATCTGCATGTCTGTCCGAAGTGCGATCATCACATGCGTATTGGTGCACGGGGCCGCCTCGATGCCTTGCTCGATCCGGAAGGCCGCTATGAAATCGGTCAGGAAATCCTGCCGGTCGATGCGCTCAAGTTCAAGGACAGCCGCAAATATACCGAGCGCATGAAGGAAGCGATGGACGACACCGGCGAGACCGATGCGATGGTCGTGATGGGCGGTGCCATCCACACCTTGCCGGTGGTGGTGGCCTGCTTCGAATTTTCGTTCATGGGCGGCTCGATGGGTTCGGTGGTGGGCGAGCGTTTCGTGCGCGGCGCCCAGAATGCGCTCGAGCAGCAAACGCCGTTTATCTGCGTGACGGCCTCGGGCGGTGCGCGCATGCAGGAGAGCCTGCTGTCGCTCATGCAGATGGCCAAAACCACGGCGATGCTGACCAAGCTGTCGGAAGCCAAGCTGCCGTTTATTTCGGTCCTGACCGATCCGACCATGGGTGGGGTGTCGGCTTCGTTCGCGTTCCTGGGCGATGTCGTGATTGCCGAGCCGAAGGCGTTGATCGGCTTTGCCGGCCCGCGCGTGATCGAGCAGACGGTGCGCGAAAAGCTGCCGGAAGGTTTCCAGCGCTCCGAGTTTCTCATCCAGAAAGGCGCGATCGACATGATCGTCGACCGGCGCAAGATGCGCGAGGAAATTGCCCGGCTGATCGCGATCCTGTCGCGTCAATCGGCCGACGCCGTCGCTTGAGTGGTTGCCTGACTGTTTGCTGGGACGCTCACCTGCGGGCGCCAATCGGCCGCGGTCGTCTCCTGAAATCGCCTACGATGCAAAAAGCGCGGCATAGTCGTGATGCCGCGCTTTCTTTTTTTGACCATGACCACATTTGAACATTTAGAAGACTGGTTGGCCCATCTTGAAACGGCGCATCCCGTCGGCATCGACATGGGGCTTGCGCGCATCGGCCAGGTCAAAGACGCGTTAGGGCTGCAGTTCGCTTGCCCGGTGATTACGGTGGGGGGCACCAACGGCAAAGGCTCGACCTGCACCGTGCTGGAGACCATTCTGCTGCGTGGCGGTTACCGCGTGGGTTGCCATACCTCGCCGCACTTGCTGGCCTTCAACGAACGCGCGCGCGTTGACGGCGAAAACGTCAGCGATGCCGAACTATTGCAGCACTTTCATGCCGTAGAGAAGGCGCGATGCAGCTTAGCCGAGCCGGTCTCGCTGACTTACTTCGAATTCACGACCCTGGCGATCCTGCATTTGTTCGCCGCGCGCGGCTTGGACGCGGTGATTCTGGAAGTCGGCCTCGGTGGTCGGCTCGATGCGGTCAACGTGATCGACACCGATTGCGCCGTGCTGACCAGCATCGATATCGATCACACGGAGTATCTCGGCGACACGCGAGAAAAAATCGGCTTCGAGAAGGCCGGTATTTTCCGTGCCGGCAAACCGGCTATCGTGGGCGATCCGCTACCGCCGCAGTCAGTTATCGACCACGCCGAGGCGATCGGGGCCGATCTCTGGCTGGTCGGGCGCGATTTCAGCTATGTGGCGCAAAAGGGCAGCGAACGGCAGCAGTGGAGCTATGCCGGGCGTGAGATGCGGCGCTCGGCGCTCGCGTATCCGGCCTTGCGCGGCGCCAATCAGTTGCTCAATACCGCGGCGGCGCTGGCGGCATTGGAATCGTTGCGGGAGCGCTTGCCGGTGACGGCGCAAGACGTGCGTCTGGGCTTGGCCAACGTCGATTTGCCGGGGCGTTTTCAGGTTCTGCCGGGCAAGCCGGCGATTATTCTCGATGTTGCGCATAACCCTCACGCGGCGGCTGTGCTCGAGCAAAATCTTGGCAATATGGGCTACTTCCCTTATACCTATGCGGTGTTTGGCGCGATGCAGGACAAGGATATCGCCGGGGTGATCGAGCGCATGAAAGGCGAGGTCGACCACTGGTATCTGGCAGCCTTGCCGACCGCGCGCGCCGCGAGTACCGCGGTGCTGGAGGCTGCATTACATGAAGCTGGCGTGTCTGACGGGCCGGTGGCCGGCGCCAAAGGGGGCGAAGCGAGCATCCGCCATTTCGAGGCACCGCAAGATGCTTATGCAGAAGCGTTAAAGCAGGCGTCCGAGAATGATAGAATTGTGGTCTTCGGATCGTTTTACACTGTCGCCGGTGTGATGGCCTATCGGAAACTGCAGCAGCATTGATCAGGTGCGTGGCCGGTAGTCTTGATTTTGGGGCGATGGTCCCCATGTACAGGGTAAGCCGCGCGACAGATGCATCAACGTGGTGTGGCATGTTGCCGCAGCATGCGTAGTTGGACAAACTAGCCAGTACTAACGAGTCAAAGCCGCTCAGGGCCATTTATGGGACTGTTTTCCTCCGGCAACAAGGACGAGGCGCCTTCGCGCCGCAGCAAGGCCCCGGCCGACCGGTCGGGTGAAGGGCGCCGTACGCGTGGCGAGGGGCGCAGCCAGCAAGGGTCGCTGCTCGATCCGACATTGCCCGAGAAGCAGCGTGCCCGGCACCGTCTAATCGGCGCGATCGCGATGGTCCTGGCCGCGGTGATCGGTTTGCCGATGGTGTTGGATTCGCATCCGCGGCCGGCCTCCGACGATATCGCCATCGATATTCCCGGCGCAAACAAGTCAGCCACCGTGCAGACGGCCGCGCCTGCGCTTGATCAATCTATTGCGACCACTGCAACGTCTACCGCAGACACTTCCACGCCGGCCAAGCCGTCGCCCCTCGCGAGTTCCGCTGCTACAGCGAACAAACCAGCGAACAAATCGACTGCCGTAACTACCGTCGTGGCGGGCCTGCAAGCTAGCCCTGGGTCGCCCGCAGCGCCGGTTCCCATGGAGATGCCGCCGACTTCCGCCAACCCTGGTCCTGCTGGGCCTGGTACACCCGCTGTTGCACCCACTGCGGCACCCGCTGCGCCAGCGCCGCACTTGCCGGCGTCACAGGCAGGTAGCCGCTTTGTCGTGTCGGTAGGATCGTTTACGTCGGATACGTCGGCCCACGCGTGGCTGAACAAATTGAAGGGCGCTGGTGTGCCGGCGTATCTCGAGCAAAAACGCCAGCCGGACGGCTCGCCGCGCATTTTGCTGCGCGCAGGGCCGTTCAGCGACCGGTCGAGCGCCGAGGCTGCCGTGAAGAAAGTCCGCGATGCGGGTTTGTCGGCCCAGTCGAACGAGGCATCCGGAGCCGCGAAGTGATCCTGGCGGACGATGCTGACAGCATTTGATTACGGCGCACTGGCGATCGTCCTGTTATCGGCTTTGCAGGGGGCGTGGCGCGGCTTGATCGCGGAATTGTTCGCGTTGATCGGCTGGATCGCGGCATTCCTGATCGCAAGTCATTATGCGGGTCAGCTCGCCGTGCATCTGCCCGCGGATTTACCGGGCCATGAATTGACGCAATTGCTGCTGGCGTTCGTGATCATCGTGGTCGCCGTGCTGGTCGGGGCAGGTATCTTGGGTGCGCTACTCGGACGCCTCACTGAGCTGATAGGGCTGAAATCGGTGGATCGTTCGCTGGGCCTGCTGTTCGGTCTGGTGCGCGGCGTACTGCTGGTGTTGCTGGCGGTGGTGCTGGCGGGGCTGACCGAGTTGCCGAACTACCCATTTTGGCAGAATGCGCTGCTGCGGCCCTACGCTGACCAAGGTGTGCAGCTCTTGAAACCGATGCTGCCCGATGCGCTGGCCGCCTATGTAAAAGCTTCCGCGTGACGATTTGAGCCTAAGGGTTTGATCTGGCTACGATTTTGCAGGACCGCTACTCGGCAACGAATGGCAGATTTAGATAACATGCAGGCTGAGGCGGGTCGATAACCGCGGGTCATAACCGCGTTTCGTAACCGTTTTGTAACCGTCTCGCTGGCCGCCTGATAGGCGGGCCACCCCCAATTTGTGTTTATTGAAGGACATGCCATGTGCGGCATCGTAGGCGTAGTTTCTAAAAATCCCGTCAACCAGCTCATTTACGACAGTCTGCTGCTTTTGCAGCATCGTGGGCAGGACGCGTCCGGTATTGCCACTGCCGACGGCAACAACTTCCACATGTACAAGGCCAACGGCATGGTGCGCGACGTATTCCGTACGCGCAACATGCGGGGTTTGCCGGGCACATGCGGGATCGGCCAGGTGCGTTACCCGACGGCCGGTTCCGCTTCCAGCGAGGAAGAAGCCCAGCCGTTCTACGTGAACGCGCCGTACGGCATCATCCTCGCGCACAATGGCAATATCACCAATACCGCGTCGCTCAAGGTCGAGATGTTCCGCATCGATCGCCGGCACATCAATACCAGTTCCGATACCGAGATTCTGCTCAACGTGCTCGCGCATGAGCTGCAGATGGCCAACCCGGGGTATTCGCTGGATCCGGAAAATCTCTTTACCGCTGTGAGTGGTGTGCATCGTCGCGTCGAGGGTTCGTACGCCGTGGTGGCGCTCGTGGCCGGAGGCGGCTTGCTGGCGTTTCGCGATCCGTTCGGCATCCGTCCGCTGTGTATCGGCAAGCTCGATACCGGGAAAGGGATCGAATGGATGGTGGCATCGGAATCGGTGGCGATCGAAGGCATCGGCTTCGAGTTCGTGCGCGACGTGCTGCCGGGCGAAGCGATCTTCATCGATATGGATGGCAATTTCCACAGCCAGCAATGCGCACTCAAGACGAGTCTGAATCCGTGCATGTTCGAGTACGTGTATCTGGCTCGTCCCGATTCTTGCCTCGACGGCGTGCCGGTCTACAACGCACGCTTGCGCATGGGCGATTATCTCGCCGAGAAAATCAAACGCGAATTGCCGTTCGGCGATATCGACGTCGTGATGCCGATTCCCGATTCGAGCCGGCCAGCGGCGATGCAGGTCGCCAACAAGCTCGGTGTCGAGTATCGCGAAGGGTTCTTCAAGAATCGTTACGTGGGCCGCACGTTTATCATGCCAGGCCAAGCGGTACGCAAGAAATCGGTGCGCCAGAAGCTGAACGCGATGGGCGTCGAATTCAAGGGCCGCAACGTACTGATCGTCGACGATTCCATCGTGCGCGGCACCACCAGTCATGAAATCGTGTTGATGGCGCGTAATGCCGGCGCGAACAAGGTGATATTCGCGTCCGCGGCGCCGCCGGTGCGTTTTCCTAACGTGTACGGTATCGATATGCCCACGCGGGGAGAACTGGTCGCTTATAACCGTACGGACGAAGAAATCGCGCGCATCATCGGCGCCGATAAATTGCTGTATCAGGATGTCGCCGACATGAAGCAAGCGGTGCGCGACATCAACCCGGCGCTGTCGTCGTTCGAAGCTTCGTGCTTCGACGGCAATTACATTACCGGCAATATCACGACCGAGTATCTCGATCGGATCGAGCGCGCCCGGTTGATGCCCGATGCGCAGTCGGACCGCGATGCCGGAGGGGGCGCGGACCGCAACGATTCCGGACGTTCACAATTGCATTTGCAGCTCTCGGGCGATTAAACAGGTCAGTAATGGATCACGCAGAAGAAGGTTTCAGTTTCGATACGCTGGCGGTGCGCGCCGGTACTTTGCGCTCAGAGTTCAACGAGCATTCCGAAGCGCTTTTTCTGAGTTCCAGCTTCTGTTTCGGCAGCGCAGCCGAAGCGGCCGAGCGTTTCGCTCATGCGGAAGAGGGCTATACCTACTCGCGCGTCACCAACCCCACCGTGACGATGTTCCAGAACCGGCTTGCGGCGCTGGAAGGCGGTGAGGCGTGCATTGCGACCGCCTCTGGCATGAGCGCGATCATGTCGGTGGTGATGTGCGCGCTCCAGGCCGGCGATCATCTGATCAGCTCGCAAAGCATCTTCGGTTCGACCTTGCAGATGTTCAACGTCATTTTCAGCAAGTTCGGGATTTCGGCGACGTTCGTCGATCCGACCGATCTGGATGCGTGGAAAAAGGCGATACAGCCGAACACCAAAATGTTTTTCCTCGAAACGCCATCGAACCCGTTGACTGAAGTGGCCGACATCGAGGCGATCGGACGAATCGCCAAGCTGGCACAGGCGATGTTCGTGGTCGATAACTGCTTCTGCACACCGGTACTGCAGCAACCACTCAAGCTTGGCGCCGACGTGGTGGTGCACTCGGCCACCAAATATCTGGACGGGCAGGGACGGGTGCTGGGCGGCGCATTGGTCGGCTCCAGGGCGTTCGTGATGGATAAGGTCTTTCCGTTCGTGCGCACTGCCGGCCCGACGCTATCGGCCTTCAACGCATGGGTTTTGCTCAAAGGCATGGAGACGCTCGGCATCCGCGTCGAACGGCAATCGGCTAATGCACTGGAGCTTGCGCGCTGGCTGGAGTCGCATCCGGCCGTGAGTCGGGTGTTTTATCCCGGGCTTGCGTCGCATCCGCAACACGCGATCGCGATGCGTCAGCAGAAATCGGGTGGGGCGATCGTGTCGTTCGAAGTGCGCGGCAGCACGTCCGAAGCGCAACGCAGCAACGCCTGGAGCGTGATCGATCATACGAAGATGTGTTCGATCACCGCCAATCTCGGCGACACGCGTACGACGATCACCCATCCGGCCAGCACGACGCATGGCCGTATCAGTCCCGAAGCCCGCGTTGCCGCTGGCATCACCGAAGGGTTGATACGCCTCGCGGTGGGGCTGGAAAATGTGAAGGACGTACGCGCCGATCTGGCGCGCGGGCTTGACGCTGTGAGCTGAAACCGTGAGCTGATATTTAATACCGATCAAGCAATACCGCTTATTTAATATCACTCATTTAGTAGCACTCAAGCAGCAAAAAATAATGCCGGACTGAAGCGTATTCAGCCCGGCATTATTTTTTGCGGGAACGGCCCGGCGCAATCCGCTGCGCCTGTGCCGTTGCTCGCACTGTTGCTCGTGGACGGCTGCCCGTGACGCTTAAACGTCGAGCAGTTCCACTTCGAACACCAACGTCGCATTGGGCGGAATCACGCCGCCTGCGCCGCGCGCGCCGTAACCGAGTTCCGGCGGAATCGTCAGCTTGCGCACGCCGCCAACCTTCATGCCTTGCACGCCTTCGTCCCAGCCGCGGATGACCATGCCGGCGCCGAGCGAAAATTCGAACGGCTGATTGCGATCCTTGCTCGAATCGAATTTTTGACCATCGGTGAGCCAACCCGTGTAATGGACGCTGACGGTCTGACCCGCGGCGGCTTCTGCGCCCGTGCCTTCGGTCAATTCTTCGTATTGCAGACCGGATTCAGTGGTGATTGTCGACATGGCTCGTTCTCGTTCAGTAAGGAAAAGCATCATGCTACCGCAAACGGGCCTCGCCGCCGACGGTTGCGTTCCGTGCTGCCTGCATTCCACCGATTGCCTTGCGCTGGTTGTATTCGAATTTTGGCGTTCAGGGCCCGATCAGGCTTGCCGCGATATTGATCGACAGTGCGAGGATGCTGGCGTTGAAGAAAAACGACAAGACCGACTGCGCCAGCACGGCGCGCCGCATCGACGAAGATGAAAGGCCGATATCGGCCGTTTGCGACGCGACCGCGATCGTAAACGAGAAATACATGAAATCCCAGTAATCGGGTTCCAGATCGACATCGGGAAATGTCAGGGGAGGTTTCCCGGTCGCGATGTAGTACAGCCGAGCGTAGTGCAACGTGAAGATCGACGGGATCAAAAACCACGAGCCCAGCACGGTGGCCGCGGTGAAAGTCAGATGCTGGACGCTCGAACTCAAACCGAGATTTTTTGCGGTGGCGAGCTCGAGCACGATCGCGGCGACGCTGGCGATGGCCGCGACGCACACGGTCGTTAGAACGATGACCGCGTTTTCATCTTCGCGCGCAGCCATTTGCCGCACGCGTATGGCGCTTGCCCGCGCCATCATGATCCAGATCAGGAATAGGTACAGCCAAACGGTAATGTCCCAGCCCAACAGCACGCGCACCAGCGGTATCAGGTGAAACGGCGCCAGCCACGCAAGTACCACGCCGACGGCCAGCGCGGCCAGCAGCCGGGGACGATCGAATATCAGGGATTTTAAAGTCGACATGGGCGGATACGATTTATACCTGCGATGCAGCGCGACGTGGCGGGTTTGCGCGGACTTGTGCAAACCCTATCGGCGCACTGCGGCTAGGCTGTTCTGCCAGGATTTAAACTAGACGGCTCGCCAAGATAGCGCATAAACGCGTGCGGTGCACTCGTTTATGCGCTGCGCGGGCGTCCGTAAGCCGGGGTTGGTGGGCGGACGTCACAAGCGGACGTCAGCAAGCGAGCGCCTGCGCCACCGGATGTTCACTCATCAGATAGACCCCGGCATGGCTATGCTTGGCGGCGCGCTTGGCCGCGGCGGCCGCCGAGGCGACATCCTCGGCCCGCTGATACGCCCCCGGCGCGATCGATGCCGCACCGATGGTCAGCGTGGTCAACGGAAAGAACGACGGGTTGCCATGACGGTCTTCCGCATCGATCCCGCCACGCGCCAGGGCTTGCGCATCGAACATCCCGAGCGCCCGTTCGTTGAAGATGTGCACAATGCGCTCGCAGCGCTCCCGCCAATCTTCGCTTTGGAACAGCACCACGAAATCGTCGCCGCCCACGTGACCGACAAAGTCGCGGCGCGGATCGCAGTTGGCCGAAATAACGCCGGCCACCAGACGGATCATCTCGTCGCCGCGCCAATAGCCATACTGGTCGTTATAGGGTTTGAAGTGGTTCAGATCGCAATAGCAAGCGACGAAGCCGCCGCCTGCCGCCAGCAATCGGTCGATATGTTCGCTGATCGGCAGATTGCCGGGCAGGAAGGTGAGGGGGTTGGCATGGCGCGCTGCTTCGATGCGCACCTCGGTCACCGCGCGCACTAGCTGTTCTCCGGTGCCCAGCCCGAGATAGCGGCCCGCGTCGGTAATGATGAAACCATCGGACAGGTAGCGCTGATTGTCGGAGGTCAGGATCGCGGTCAATTGCTCGATACCCTGATGCTTATCGATCATGATCGGGTTGGCGTCCATGAACACCGTACAGGAGCGCCGGCCAAACAGCTCCTTGTGATAGGGATGCGCGTAGCGGTCCATGAAATCGCGGCGATTGATCAGGCCGAGTGGCACACCGTCGTCGCCAACTACCGCCATCGCATGCAGCGCCGGGTGCGCCTGGAACACTTCCACGAGTTCGTCGTTGCGCGATTCCGAACGTGCCGACGGCGCCGATATCATCAAGCGATCGGCCGAAAAACGGCCACGCGTAACTTGCCGCAGCGCCGGATAAACCACCACTTGTTGGTCGCGCAGGATCTCGATGGACGGCGGGCTCAGTTGCAGATGCGGCTCGACGGCGGGTCGACCGATAAAAAAGCCCTGTGCATACACTACGCCGAGATCGCGAATGACTTCGAGCTCTTCGGCCGTTTCGATGCCTTCGGCGACCAAGCGCGTATCGAACACTTCCGAGATATGCATCAGCGCCTTGAAGGTCTGCAGCTTATGCGCCTGCGTGTCGATATCCTTCGAGAAATACCGGTCGATCTTGACGATCTCTGGACGCAGCTCGGACCACAAGCGCAAGCTCGAACGACCGTCCCCGAAGTCGTCCAGCGCGAATTCGACACCCAGTGCGCGCAGGGCTTCGACGGCCCTGAGCAGATCGACCAAATGGGTGATGCGTTCGTGCTCGGTCAGTTCGATTACGACGTTGGACATCGGTAATCGGGTCTCGCTGAGCAGCGCGGAAAAGCGGGCCTCGCCATTGAGCAGGAAATAATGGACCAAAACCGACGCCGACAGGTTGACGAACAGTTTGCCTTTGCCTTGGCGCTCGAAAAACTGATCGAGGCCCTGACGTGCGGCCATCAACTCCAGGTCGATGCGTTGCTGGTCGGTCGTGACTGCCCCAAAGAGGGTATCCGCGGTATGCAAAGGGGTATTGAGCGGCCCCCGAATCAAGCTCTCATGGCCGTAGATCGTCTTTTCGGACAAGTTGACAATGGGCTGGAAAACGGGCGAGAGCAGTCGGGCGTCCAGGATATCCTGAAGCGTGAGGGTAGGCTGGAGCATCAGTGAGGACACGGTGTCTCGCGGCTGATAAGAGGATAAAAAATCGGGTGATATTTCGTGCTGAGAGGCGTGCCCACGTGCCCGCTCAAGTCCTGCTTGTGCCCCCGTCGCGACGCTTGGACACGTATCGGGCCATGGTATAGGGACAAACTCACCGTCGATTCCTGCGCAGGTTATATCAGCGAAATATGCGTTTTTCGTGACAAACCCCTGACAGGACCCTATTAAAGCGCGCGCCATTGTCTCGCTATCGTTCTGCGCTGACAACCCCCCAATCGAACCCCTAAATTACACGCCGTAATGTGCGGCGTGCCCCGAGTCGTCGAGGGTGCTGGTTCTTTCGTGCGAGTGATTGGCTTTCCAACGTGCCCGGATAAAGGGGTGCTCGTGACCTGACAAGCTCAGCGCCACTTGGGTCACCCAGTGTTGTGTCGGGGCGCGCAAACCATGCAGTGCGACCGCCAGGACGATCAGACTGAAGGCAATCCGATACGGTGCTGTACGTGCCGGCTCGCGGCGAATCAGCACGAGTACCAGGCTGAGCGCCACCAACGCCCCGAGCACGCATCCGGCGACCATTTCGGAAACCGAGTGGGCAAGCAATTCGAGTCGAGACAGACCGACGAGCAAGCCCACCGTCAGGCCGACCAAAACCCCTAGGGTGCGCAGCACACGGGGGGCGGGCAGCAAAATCAGATAAAACATCACTGGAAGCACCGCGGTCGACAACATCGTGTGGCCGCTCACACCCGTAAAGTCAATCTCCCGGATGCCGAATCCCCAACCGAGAAAGGCGACCTTGGTGGCTGCGACCGCAACCGAAGCGACCACTATCAGGAACACCCAAAGCGCAGCAATGCGAGCACTGAACGAAAAAAAGAGCCAGAACGTGATTGCCAAGGCGATGGGAAGCATGACAGCGGCACCGCCGAAGCCAGAGAGGAAATACCAGTCATGCGTTGTGAGCGGCAGCATATCGAGTTGCAAGGTATGAGCGGATGTATTGGCGCCCCCTGAGGGGGTCGGCCACGTCGTCGCCGCGAGCGCCGATGGCGCCAAACGACGATGCCCACGAGTGCCAAAGACGTGCCAGCGGGGCAATGAGCGTGCCAACGGGCATGCCTATGGGTGCGCTAACGAGTGCGCTAACTATGTCCCGAGTATAAACGCTCCATTTAAATCCGGGCCATCTCCCGTTCGTCCGATTCACCGCCCGGCTTAAAGCGCGCAAAGTCCTGCCGGTAACAACCAGATTCATGAAAACATGTTATGGTGCACTGCACAAAACGTAATTTTACGTGCGCAGGTTTTCGCGTGAAGTCATACAGGCTCTGGCCCTTGGCGGAACGCAGTGGAGTAGATATGGTGACGATTTTCTCGATATTGCGGGCATGCTGCGGTAGTGCTGGACGGCTCGCTTCGGCGCGCGCCCTCCAATGCGGCGCGGCACTTGATGTCTGCGTTGACGTCGACATTGCGGCGCAGGCGCGGAGCGCCAGATGAGCGCCGATCCGCGGCTCGGTGCGGCCGAGTCGAGAGTCGGGCCGCGCGCCGCTGCCTGGGTGCGCGGGGATTGGCTGGCCGAAGAGTTCAAAGCGCCGTTCGTGGCGGGTCAGTCGAACGTGCCGCTGTCATACGGGCTATACCTCCCGTCAATGCTCCCCGCGTCGCCGAGCAATAATGCCCGCAAAGCGCTGCCGCTGGTGGTGATGCTGCACGGCTGCGCGCAGAGCGCAGCGGCCTTTGCGCGCGGCACCCGCATGAACGTACTGGCCGACGAACACCAGTTCGCGGTGTTATACCCAGAGCAATCGGATACACGCCACCCCCATGCGTGCTGGCAATGGTATGACCCGTCACCATCGAGTGGCGGGGCGGAGGCGCAGGCCATCGCGGCATTGGTCGACCATGTTGTGGCCCAGCACGGCTTCGATTCGACGCGGGTTTATGTCGCTGGACTGTCAGCCGGCGCCGGCATGGCAACCTTGCTCGCGCTGCGTTATCCGGAACGATTCGCTGCGATGGCCGCTCATTCGGGCATGGTTTTCGGAGAAGCGCGTTCGGTGATGTCGGGCTTGGACGCGATGCGTCGCGGCACCAAGGACGATCCGGCAACGCTCGCCAGTTCGGTCCTGGACGGTCAAGATTATCCGGGTATGCCGGCGCTGCTAATCCATGGAACGGCCGACGATGTCGTCAACCCGGTAAATCTGAATCAGCTCGAAGCACAGTTCCTGCAACTGAACGGCTTACTGGATGAGTCCGGCGGATTGCGCGAGTCGCAGGTCAACGAAAGTCAGCACGAAACGGCCGTGAAACGCGATTATTTCCGCGACGGCCGTTGCGTGGTGCGGACGTATCAGGTTACGGACCTTGGGCACGCATGGAGCGGCGGCGACGACTCCGTGCCGTTTCATGCCAGTCATGGCCCGGAGGCCAGCCGCGAGATATGGACATTTTTCCAGGCGCAACGGCGACTTCCCTTGGTGGTCGAGGAGACCGCCTAAGCGCGCTTACAAATCGTCACATAGTAAGACTGGTGTTAACCCTAGGTGCGCCTATACTAAGGGTATTCCCTAGGCATTTTGCCGAGGGCAAACTCTTAAAAAGTGCAGGGTTATCATGAAATTTATTGCTGAATTACTTCAGAACATTGGTCATCAAGTCGAGCAGGGCGCGCAGGAACGTTCAGCGGCCTATTTGTCGGAAGCCACCGACCTGTACGAACTCGAAACGCGCATGCGCAAGCTCGAGCGCGACGACGGCCAATACGCATCGGTTTAAGGCTAGAACTTACGCTGCGCTAGAAGGTTAGCGGCTCGCGGTGGCTGTTGGGTTCAGCCTTAGGTTTTTGTTTGCGGCAGCGGCGATATGCGACGGCTGGAATACACGTAGATAGCGACGGTGGTGCCTAGCCAGGCTCCTGCAATACAGTCGCCGACAAAGTGGTAATCGTTGGCCAGTAGTCCGACGATAACAAGCAGCGCTCCGAGTATGGCGACCACGCGCCAACGCGGGAAATTCAGCCACAACGCCGCCATTGCGGCGCAGGCAACGGTCGTATGTCCCGACGGGAATGACTGGAACGCCGTGCCGACGTGGAACGGGTGAAAGCCATACGCGTTGTCGTGGAGCAGCGAGGGATTATGGTTAATCCACGTCGCGGGCCAGTAGCGGCCGAACACCACTTTCAACACATCCTTCAAAAACACGGCAATGGTTACGCTATTGGCGATGTTCAGCAGCGCCCGCGGTTGCGCGGTATTTTGTCGCCACGTCAGCACGCAATATCCGTAGTACACCGCGGTGGCCCAGACCACCACGTCGACCCAATGCGTGCAATATTCGAAAAATCGCAAGCGCCGGAAATCGGCGCGATCGACCCAGAATGCCACGGCCGGGTCCACCCACGCGTAGCAGATCGCTACCAGCACGGCGCAGACCAAAAGACTCAACAAAAACTGGCGCAAGGACGGCGTGGTGACTGAGTGCATTGAAGGGTATCCCAAGCTTTTGAGTGTTTTATTGGAGATACCACATCGGCATGACAGCGACTAGCGCGGGGCAACAGGTAGCAGTGCAATCAGGCCACGCCAGCCAACCAGCTCCCCGTCCCGCACAGTCCGCTTCATAGCTCGCTTCATAGTTCGTTTAGCTCGCCAGTGCCCCACGAATTTGCTCTAGTGCGAGCGGGTCCTCAATCGTGGTCAAGTCACCGGGATCGCGACCTTCCGCCAACGCTTGCAGCGCTCGACGCAGTAATTTGCCTGAGCGCGTTTTGGGCAATAACGTGACGAAGTAGACCCTGGCAGGGCGCCCGATTGCGCCGAGCGTCACGTCAACGGTTTTCATCAGATCGGCTTCGAGCGTTAGACGGTCTTCGGCGCGCTCGACTTGCCGCGGGTCGCGCGCCACCACAAACGCGATGGCGACTTGACCTTTCAACGCGTCCTGGATGCCCACGACGGCCACTTCGGCAACCGCCCGATGGCTAGACAGGCTTTCCTCGATCTCACGCGTGCCCAAGCGGTGGCCTGCCACATTGATGACGTCGTCGGTACGGCCCAGTATCGTCACATAACCGTCCTCGTCCTGAACCCCCCAGTCGAAGCTCGAATACAACTGCTTGCCGGCAAACCCGGACCAGTACGTGCTGATAAAACGCGCATCATCCTGCCAAATCGTCTGCATGGCACCGGGCGGCAACGGCGCGCCAAGCACGATCACGCCTTTCTCGCCCGGAGCACACGGCTCGCCAGTGGCTTCATTCAAAATGCCGAGCTTGAATCCGTAGACCGGCACGCCGGGTGAGCCAAGTTTTTGCGGTAACGCTTCAACGTTGCTCTGGATGGCCAGCATGGGCCAACCCGTTTCGGTCTGCCAGTAGTTGTCGACGACCGGTTTTTGCAGGGCGTCCTGTATCCAGCTGGCAGTAGGTTCGTCCAGCGGTTCGCCGGCAAGAAACAGGCACCGCAAACTCGACAGATCGTACTGACGCAGCAGTGCGGGATCCTGCTTTTTCAGCACGCGGATCGCGGTGGGCGCGGTGAACATTAAATTGACACGATATTTTTCGACCAGACGCCACCAGATGCCGCCATCGGGGCGTACCGGCGTGCCCTCATACATGACGGTGGTGAGCCCGGCCAGCAGCGGGGCGTAGACGATGTAACTATGACCCACCACCCACCCGACGTCCGATGCGGTGAAGAGCGTGTCGCCCGGTCGGCCGTCGAAGATGTATTCCATCGACGCGGCCAACGCGACCGCATAGCCGCCGACATCGCGCTGCACGCCTTTGGGCTTGCCGGTGGTGCCCGACGTATAAAGCACGTAGGACACCTCGTTGGATTCGAGCCAGACACACGGCACCTGTGCGTCTTTATGCTGTTCGCGCAATGTGTCGTAGCGCGCGATCCGGCTTGCCAGTTCGGGGCCCAGTTGCAATGCCGGTGTCAATTGGCGTTCCACCAGCAGCACATGATCGGGACTGTGCTTGGCGAGCGTCAGCGCTTCCTCGATCAGCGGCAAGTATTCGATCACCTTGCCGGCTCGCGAGCCCGCGTCGGCCGCGACGATCAACACAGGCGTTGCATCGTCGATACGCGCCGCGAGGCTATTGGCCGCGAAGCCGCCGAATACCACGGAGTGGATCGCGCCGATGCGTGCGCAGGCGAGCATCGCAAACAGCGCTTGCGGCACCATCGGCATATAAATCAGCACGCGCTCGCCGCGCTTGGCGCCCAGCGCCAGCATGATGGCGGCCAGCCGGTTGATTTCGGCGTGCAGCTCGGCATACGTATACGTGTGTTCGATGCCGGTTTCGGTCGATACATAAACCAGTGCGGCCTGGTCTGCCCGCTCGGCCAGATGCCGATCGAGCGCGTTGTAGCAAAGATTGGTGCGCCCACCCACGAACCATTTTGCGAACGGCAGCTTGGAATCGTCCAGCACGCGTTCGAACGGTGTTTCCCAATGGATGCGTCCAGCCTGTTCGCGCCAGAAATTTTCCGGGTCTTCTACCGAACGGCGATGAAACTCTTGATAACGCGTCATCTGCTGGGTCTCCTGAGTTTTTTTATTGTCATCGCGTGCGGCGTGCGTATGACATCGCCGCACAATCGCATGCAACTGTTTGCTCAAGTATAGCTGGGCCGCGTTCACTCAAACGGCCGCGAGCGCGATGAAACGCGCGAGGCGCTTAAGCTGCTGGTATGCTATTGACACATGCTGACACCGTGCTGACGTTGCATCTCCGCGATTTCCCTGATATCCGTAGACGCAAACGCTGGCGACCGGCGCAGGCCTCCGGGCCTGCAAAGCGGACTTGAAGAGCGGGGCTGAGAAGTAGGGCTTCAGAAGCGGGCTTGCAAAGCGGGCTTTCTGAGCGACCTGCAGCGGCAAGCTGGAGTCTATCCCTCAAATGTTTATCGACAGTTAGCGAAGAACATGACCGATCTCACGACTTCCTTTGCAACCCAGATTGCTTTCGGCACCGACAACTTCGCCGAAAACCCGGAGCCGCGCTGCCCTTGTGTCCTGCTGCTGGATCGCTCCGGTTCGATGCAAGGCAGCGCTATCGACGAGCTCAATGCGGGCCTGGAATACTTTCGTGAAGAGTTGAATTCCGATTCGCTCGCGCTCAAACGCGTCGAGACCGCGATCGTGACATTCGGGCCGCCCAACATCGAAATGCCCTTCCACACGGGGCAGCATTTTGTGGCGCCGAACCTGACCGCCGAGGGCGATACGCCGCTGGGTGCTGCGATCATGATGGCGCTCGACTTGCTCGAAGCGCGCAAAGCCGAGTATCGGCAGAACGGCATTTCGTTTTACCGCCCGTGGGTATTTTTGCTGACCGACGGGGCGCCGACCGACGAGTGGCAAGCTGCGGCGGCGCGTATTCGTGAAGGTGAGGCGGGCAAGAAGTTTGCATTTTTCGCCGTCGGTATCGAGGGTGCCGACATGGCAACGCTCAAGCAGATCTCGGTACGCGAACCGCTGTCGTTGCAAGGACTGAAATTCCAGGAATTGTTCCAGTGGCTTTCCAGTTCGATGAAATCGGTTTCGCAGTCCACGCCGGGAACGGAGGTGCGGCTGCAAAGCCCGGCGGGTTGGGCGCAGGTTTGAACTGGCGCATCGTTGCGGCAACGGCCGCAGGTAGCGCGCATCAACTAAGCGGCGCACCGTGTCAGGACCATTGCTATCGCGCGACCGCCGTCGGGCGCGATGGCGCCCATTATCTGATTACCCTGGCGGCCGACGGTGCCGGCAGCGCGCTTTATAGCGAAGCCGGCTCGCGGCTCGCTTGCGAGGTTGCGGGGCAGTTTCTGCGCGAGTACTTCGAACACGCGCCTCGCAGCACGCGCGGCGCGCTCAAAACCCGCCTGGCCACCGAGTGCCTGGCACGCGTGCGTGATGCGCTGACTCGGGCCGCCGAAGAGGCTGGCGCCACGGTTCGCGATTTCGCCTGTACTTTGCTCGGGCTGGTGGCGGGTCCGCACCAGGCACTTGCATTCCAGATCGGCGACGGCGCCGTGATTATCCGGCAGGCCGGACAGCTTGCCCCGGTGTTCTGGCCGGACGCGGGCGAATACGCCAACATGACCTACTTCGTCACCGACGCCGACGCCGCCGAGCACCTGCATGTGGCTCAGTTCGAAACCCCTCAGGAGGTCGCCTTGCTCACCGATGGCTTGCAGCGTCTCGCGCTGGTATTTGCCACGCGGGAAGTGCATGCCCCGTTCTTCGAGCCGATGTTTTCGGTGCTACGGGGGCGCTCGATCGGTCAATGCGAGGCCCTGGACGTGCAACTGGCCGCCTTCCTGGCGAGCCCGGCCGTCAGCGCGCGCACCGACGACGATAAGACCTTGATCCTGGCTACCCGGCTGGGTCCGGAGGCGCCTTGTCCATAGCGCGCCAACTGATCGACGAGTCGGGCACGACGATCGTGCTGGGCGCGCGTCTCGGTTCAGGTGGGGAGGGGAGTGTATTCGACATTCCCGACGTGGACGGCGCACTGGTTGCCAAGATTTACCATGAGGCGTTGCCGGCCCACAAGCAAGCCAAGTTGCAGGCGATGACTGCGCTGGAAGCCAGCTATCTGCACACCATCTCGGCGTGGCCCTTGCGCACTGTCAGGGAGTTGCCCTCAGGCGAGGTCGCCGGTTTCCTGATGCCCAAGATCACAGGCTGCCAACCCATCCATCATCTATATAGCCCTTCGCAGCGCAAGCAGTACTTTCCGAAAGCCGATTACGCGTTCCTGATTTCGGCGGCGCGCAATGTCGCCGCCGCGTTCGATTCGATCCATGCGCACGGGCATGTCGTTGGCGACGTGAACCAAGGCAACCTGGTGGTCCGTGCCGACAGCATGGTGCGCTTTATCGATTGCGACTCGTTTCAGATCACGGTCGGGCGCACGCGCTTTGCTTGCGAAGTCGGCGTTCAGCATTTCACGCCCCCCGAACTGCAAAGCATCAAGTCGTTCCACGCCGTCGCGCGCACGCCCAACCACGACAATTTCGGCTTGGCAGTGTTGGTGTTTCATCTGCTGTTCATGGGGCGTCACCCGTATGCGGGGATTTACCTCGGCGGCAATGGTAGCCGTGACGATGATGTTGGCAACCGGAGCGGCGGCAACCTCGACAGTGAAATCGGTGTCGATAAAAGCGGCGCCAATGAAAACGGCATCAATGAAAATGGTGAAGCCGGCGATATGCCGATCGAAAAAGCGATCGCCGAATTGCGCTTTTCCTATGGGGAGGGTCGCGCTGCGCGCGAGATGGAAACGCCGCCGAACGCTTTACCGCTATCGCTGGTTGCTCCCGAGATCGCGCAATTATTCGAACGCGCCTTTACCGAGGTGGGAACCCAGACCGGACGTCCGAGCGCCGCGCAATGGGTGGCGGCACTCGACATTTTTCGCCGCCAGTTGCGCACTTGCGGCGTCGATCATGTGCACAAATTTCCGGCGCACCTGAGCTCTTGCCCATGGTGTGAAATCGAAGGCCGCTCCGGGATGCAGTTCTTCTTGCCGATGCTGTCGCCCGGCGTGTTGCCGGCCGATGCTAGCGCCACGACTGAGCAGATCTGGCAACGCATCTGTCAGATCACGCCACCACCGCGCTTGCCCGACTATGACGCTGCATCCAAATTCGATGCGACGGCTGTAGCGGTGCCGCGTGAACTCAGGCTCAAAGCATGGATGTATCGCGGCGGCTTGCTGGCTGGCTTGCTCGGTCTTGGAGCGGCGCTGGCCTTGTGGCCGGACTTGGCGCCGCTCTGGCTACTGACGGCCGTGGCGTTGGTCGGCTTCGCGTTGCCGCACGACCCCTACACGGAAATCCGCGCGCTGCGTGCGCAAGCGCTACGTGCGGCGCAGAAGAATTTTTCGATGGTGTCGACACGTTATCGTGAACTTGCCGCAGTCCATGCATTCGCCGATAAAGTGCAGCAGCTCAATCGGGCCAAAACGGCTTACGATCGTTTGCCCCGTCTCGAACACCTTGAACGCATGAAGTTGCGTGGCTCGGTGCGAGATACACAGCTTGCGAAATATTTGGGCGGCTTTCTTGTCGCGGATGCCAAGATCGGTCTACTCGGACCTGGACGCAAGGCCACGCTGGCTTCATTTGGGATCGAAACGGCGGCTGAGGTGAACGCATCGGCGCTTGCCCGAATACGCGGTTTCGGTGAAACGCACAAGGCCGATTTGCTGAGCTGGCGCCGCGAACTGGAAAGCAAGTTCCTGTTTAATGCGGCGCGGGGTGTCGATCCCCAGGACGAGGCGGCACTTGTCGCCCGATTCGTCGCGCAAAAAAGCCGCCTGGATACAACCGTGCGCGAAGGTCTGAGTGAATTGCAGAAACTGCGCGCTGACCTGCTGCGCATGCGGCACGCCACGCGTGCGTTACTCGATAGCGCCGCACGCGATCTATCACAGGCGCAAGCCGACTATGCCGGTATCGCCGGACGCTGGGCTTTGCGTCGTTTTATGCGGCGCGTCGAACGCTGAAACCGTTATCAAAAGTTGCGACTGTGTTGATCGGCAACTGCGCACTGCCGCATGTGGCGCTCACGCCGAGGGTGTGCTCGCTTGCGCCGGCACGACCATCAACTTGACGCCCAGGGTATCGAGCAGTTTGCGTATGGTTTCATAGCGCGGCTTGGAACCGGGCGCGAGCGTCTTATAAAGACTTTCGCGGCCTACGCCTGCGGTTCTGGCCATTTGGGTGATGCCGCGTGCACGTGCCACGTCGCTAAGCGCGGCGATAAAAACATTGCTGTCGGCATCGTCGAGCGCGGCCGACAGGTAATGCGCAATGGTGGCTTGGTCGGTTAAAAACTCGGTTGCATCGAAGTGGGAAGATTGTTCTTTCATCATGTGCTCACCGTAATTTCGATCGATTTTGTCTTACTTGCATCCTTAATGTATCCTATAAGATACGAAAATTGAAGTCAAGCGGACAACGTTGGCAAACCCCAGCACAAACAAAAAAAAGAGTCTATAATCCGGGTTAACCTGATTAGGGTTATCCCTAGTACGCCTTGTACCCGGGATGTCAAGACCAAGTTTTGGAGAAGAACATGTTTGCAGCTCTTATGATGGGCTTGAACAACTGGCTCGAACGTTTGGAACGTCAACGCCGCGATGCCTATCTGTCGGAATCGAGCGATATCGTCGAACTCGAACACCGTATTCGCACGCTCGAAACGCGCAGCTTCAACGCACTGTAAAACCGCGTTGTATGACCGCGACTGGCCGCAAGGCTGGGTTGCATCAGGTAGCAGCAGGACCTATCGTCAGGTTCGAAGCGTGCGTGTAGCCGTTCGATGGGGCTATGGTGCCCGTTGATCGAAGTGCGGCCAGTTGAGACGTGATGATGAAAACAACGCGATGCGTGATGCTTGCCTGTGCGCTTTTCGGCGCCGTGCGGGTATTGCCTGCTTGGGCGTATCAGGATGATGCAGTCGTGATCGACAGCCAGCGCGGGGCCATCGGTGGCCCGAGCGCGACCATCTATCAAACGCCGCCTCGCCAAGCGCTACGGGCACCCGCGGCGCCGGGTCAGTCCGCCCAGCCGGGCGCACCGGCCACGTTTCCCAATAGCCAAACCACAGGGTTTTCGCCTGTAATTGTGATACAGCCTTCGCTGCAGACTCGCGGTGCTAGTCGCTCGACCTCACAACCCCCCACGCAACTTCTTACACGATCGCCGCAAAACACCACTTCGCGCTCGTCAGGCTATTAAGCCGGGCGATAGTCGACGGTGTATTTGGCGGTGCTGTCCTGGCCTAGTTTCTGGACCAGGTAAGGCATCGCGTCGTTCATCGCTTTGGACAGCGTATAGGGCGGGTTAAGCACAAACATGCCGCTGCCGAACAGACCGAACCCCCCCATGGGCGGCGCGGAGACGGTCAATGACACATGCAGCCAGCCTTTGGGCTGTAGCCGCTTCAACTGGTCTGCAAAGCGTTGCGATTCGAGCCGCTGGACTTGGGGATACCAAACCGCGTAGGTACCGGTCGCAAATCGCTTGAGGGCGTCCTCGAGGGTCGCGAGCGTGTGATGGTAATCGCGCTTGTCTTCATAAGACGGGTCGATCAACGTCAACGCGCGTCGAGGCGGCGGCGGCAACAGCGCCTTCAAACCGTCGAAGCCATCGCCATCGTACAGAATCGCGCGACGGCCCAGGTCGCGAAAATTATTGCGCAGTACTTCAATTTCGGTGCTGTGCATCTCGAACAAACGCAGCCGGTCGGTTTCGCGCGAAAGCTGCGAGGCCAGATACGGCGAGCCCGGGTAGTAGCGCAGAACCCCGTCGGGATTCAACAGGCGCACCGTTTCCACGTAGTCCTTGAGTACCGGCGGCAGGTCGGTACGGCCCCAGAGCCGGGAGATGCCGCTCTCGTACTCGGCATTTTTCGCGGCAAAACCTTCGTTGAGCGCGTAAGCGCCCGCGCCCGCTTGCGTGTCGATATACCAGAACGGTTTGTCTTTCTGGGTCAGGTAGCGCAGCAACTGGACGAGCACGCAGTGCTTGAGTACGTCGGCGTGATTGCCGGCATGAAAGCCGTGGCGATAACTGAGCATGGGCGGGGCCGGAGATCGAGACTGGGGAGGGCGCTATTGTATCGGAAGCCTGTACGCGCGATATCGCCTATTTTGACCGCAACGCGATCGGAGCGCAGCGTCGCGGCGATTTAAAAGTGCCGACGGATCGATTTTAGGGATACGCACCAAAAACGGTTAGGGTTATTCTGTACGCTGCGCTCTTTTTACAAAGTCACCCGCTAAAGCCACCCGCCAAAGTCTCCCCGGCTGGCGGGCCGGCCGCAATACCTCTGCCACATTCAAGGCGCACGCTGCAAGTAGTCCCGTCAACCTGCAAAGGAAAGAAAATGGATATCGACTCCGTAAGGTCCAAAGCATTTGCCATGCCGCTGACTAGCCCCGCGTTTCCGATGGGCCCTTATCGTTTCGTCGGCCGCGAATTCATGATCATTACCTATCGCACCGATCCGGACTTGCTGCGCGCGGTGGTGCCCGAGCCGCTCGAAGTGGGCGAGCCGCTGGTGCATTACGAATTTATCCGGATGCGCGATTCGACCGGGTTCGGCGATTACACCGAAAGCGGTCAAGTGATACCGGTTTCCTACAAAGGGCAGGCCGGGAGCTATACGCTGGCGATGTACCTCGACGACCATCCGCCCATCGCCGGTGGGCGCGAACTCTGGGGCTTTCCAAAAAAACTCGCGCACCCGACGCTCGATGTCCATACGGACACGCTGATCGGCACGCTCGATTACGGTCCTGTGCGCATCGCCACCGGAACCATGGGCTACAAGCATCGCGATCTCGATCACGCGACCCAGCTCAAGCGCCTGCAGGCGCCGAATTTCCTGCTCAAGATCATCCCGCACGTCGATGGCACCGCACGAGTTTGCGAACTGGTGCGCTACTACCTCGAAGATATCGAGTTGGCCGGCGCCTGGACCGGCCCCGCGGCATTGGAGCTCGCACCGCACGCACTGGCACCGGTCGCCGATTTGCCGGTGCTGGAAATTGTCGAGGCGCGCCACTTGGTCGCCGACCTGACCTTAGGGCTAGGCGAAGTGGTATTCGATTATCTTGCAAAGTAACGAGCGCTTTGCGCGCCGGTTGAGTGGCAAATGAGCGACCGGCGCCGCACCCGCTCGTGCGCTCAAGCTTTGTGCGACGCCTCGCGCAATCCGCAATAGAATAAGCGGCACACGTTTTGTATCACCCCGCAGCGGTGCTGTCTTGCTGAATCATTCTTGTTTTTCTCTGGAGATCCTGCCATGTCGACCCCGAATACCATTTCCAATACTGCACTCAAAGGCAAAGTTGCCGTCGTCACGGGCGCTGCCAGCGGCATCGGCAAAGAGATTGCCTTTACGCTGTCGAAATCGGGCGCCGCAATCGCGATTGCCGATTTGAATCTTGATGGCGCGTCTGCGGTCGCCGCCGAAATCGTCAAGGCTGGCGGCAAAGCCATCGGTATTGCAATGGACGTCACCAATGAAGACGCTGTCAACGCCGGTATCGAAAAAGTCGTGGCCGAGCTCGGTTCGGTCGATATCCTCGTGTCGAACGCCGGCATCCAGATCGTCAATCCGATCGAGAATTATGCCTATTCCGACTGGAAGAAAATGATGGCGATCCACGTCGACGGCGCGTTCCTGACCACCAAGGCGGCGTTGAAACACATGTACAAGGACGATCGCGGCGGCGTGGTGATCTACATGGGTTCGGTGCATTCGCACGAAGCCTCGCCGTTGAAGTCGGCTTACGTGACGGCCAAGCATGGTTTGCTCGGGCTGGCCCGGGTGCTCGCCAAGGAAGGTGCGAAACACAACGTGCGTTCGCATGTCGTGTGTCCGGGGTTCGTGCGCACGCCGCTGGTCGACAAGCAGATTCCGGAACAGTCCAAGGAGCTGGGTATCAGCGAAGCCGACGTGATCAAGAATGTCATGCTGGGCGGTACCGTCGACGGCATCTTTACGACGGTTGAAGACGTGGCGCAGACTGTATTGTTCCTGTCGGCGTTCCCGTCGGCTGCACTGACCGGCCAATCGTTCGTGGTTAGCCACGGCTGGTTCATGCAGTAAATGCTTGGGGCGCCGGGGCAATTGCCTCGGCCCTAACCTCGTTTCGATGGAGTCCTCTTTATGGCAGCACGCAAACCTGGTGTGGCGGCGACCACCAAAGCTGGTATCGCGGCGAGCACCAAACCCGCGGTGGTGGCGACCAGCAAATCCGATGCGGCGACGACCCGCAAATCCGAGACTGCCGCGTCCAGCAAACCCGACGTGCGCCCGCGTACCGGAGCCGCACTCGAGACGGATTCTCCGCTGCAATTCCCACACTACGAGACCGTAGCGCTGGTCTTGCAGGGCGGCGGCGCACTCGGTTCCTACCAGGCCGGGGTTTATGAGGGGCTCGACGAAGCGGGTGTGGTGCCGGGCTGGATTGCCGGCATCTCGATCGGCGCGCTCAATACCGCGATCATCGCAGGCAACGCCCCGGGTCGACGCGTGGCAGCCTTGAAAGAGTTCTGGAACACGATTTGCCAGCCGGCCAGCAGCCCGCCGATCTGGCCGTTTTTCGAACAGACGCTGTTCAATACCACTGATGAAGTCCGCAAAATGTTCGCGCGCTGGAGTGCGACGTCGGCATTGCTCGAAGGTCAAAAGGGCTTTTTCGTGCCGCGCTTTCCACCACCGATAAGCTCGGTGCCCACAGATCCGCGCAAGGTCAGTTATTACGATACGACGCCACTGAAAGCGACATTGGAGCGGTTGTGCGATTTCGATCGGATCAATTCCGGCGAGACGCGCGTGTCGGTCGGGGCGGTCAACGTCGGCACCGGCAACTTCGTTTATTTCGACAATACCAAGATGACCTTGCGCGCCGAGCACTTCATGGCGTCCGGGGCACTGCCGCCAGGTTTCGCGGCGGTTGAAATCGACGGGGAGTACTACTGGGACGGTGGGCTGGTCTCGAACACGCCGTTGTCGGAGGTGCTGCAGACCACGCCACGGCGCGACACGCTGGCGTTCCAGGTCGACTTGTGGAGCGCAGTGGGCGACGTGCCGACCACGATGGGCGCGATCAATGAGCGTGCCAAGGATATCCAGTATTCGAGTCGTACCCGGATGGTGACGGACGTGTTGAGCCGTTCACAGCTGTTTAGAAAAGCGATGCGCGAAGTGCTGGAGAAAGTGCCCGAGGACGTGCGCAAGACAGACAGATGGTGCGTGCTCGCCGAGGAGCTTGCTTGCAGCAAACGCTACAACGTCGTGCATCTGATCTATCACGACAAGGAATACGAGACCGACTTCAGGGATTTCCAGTTCGGCACACCGACCATGCTCGAACACTGGAACAGTGGCCTCGACGATATCCGGCATACGCTGAAGCAGCCGGGTTGGCTCGATCTACCCGATAACGGTACCGGCTTCGTGACACACGATATTCACCGCCGCAGCGAATAGGTGAGCCAAGGTGCATGTCGGCTGGCGTATCGGCGCCGTGCGTTGAAGTCGATGCACTGAAGTCGATACGCGTCAAAGCCAAACAAGTCCGCTGTAAAAAAAATCCCCGCCTGGCATAGACCCGGCGGGGATTTTTACTGCGGCCGTCCAATTGGGGTCGTCCAGGACAACCCACGGCGACCTGAAGTGAGCAGCCTAGAGCACTGCGACGATCGCTTTCGCGATGGCGTCGATGTTCTTCGTATTCAACGCGGCTACGCAGATACGGCCGGTACCGACTGCGTAAATGCCGAACTCGTCTTTCAGGCGGTCGACCTGTGCCGCATTCAATCCGGAATACGAGAACATACCGCGCTGCTTGGCGACAAAGCCGAAATCGCGCTTGGCGCCATACGCCTTGAGCTTTTCGACCAGGCTCACGCGCATCGCGTGGATACGCTCACGCATTTCGCCCAGTTCGTCTTCCCACATCGCGCGCAGTTGCGGGCTGCTCAGCACAGCGGCCACGACTGAGCCGCCGTGCGTCGGCGGGTTCGAGTAGTTGGTGCGAATCACGCGCTTGAGCTGCGACAGCACGCGCGTGGTTTCGTCCTTGCTGGTGGTGGTAATGGTCAGTGCGCCCACGCGTTCGCCATACAGCGAAAACGATTTCGAGAACGAGCTCGATACGAACACGTTGATACCGGTTTCGGCAAACAGGCGCACGGCCGCGGCGTCCGCATCGATGCCGTCGGCAAAGCCTTGATAAGCCATGTCGAGGAAGGGCACCAGCGAGCGCGCCTGAACCACTTCGGCGACTTTTTTCCATTGGTCGACCGTGAGATCGACACCGGTCGGATTGTGGCAGCACGCATGCAGCACGATGATCGTGCCGGCCGGGTAGCTGTTAAGTGCTGCGATCATCGCATCGAAGGCCACGCCATGGCTGGCGGCTTCGTAATACGGATAATTCACTACCTCGAAACCCGCCGCTTCGAACAACGCGCGATGGTTTTCCCAGCTCGGGTCGCTGATCGCGACTTTCGCGTTCGGATTCAGGCGCTTGAGGAAGTCGGCACCGATCTTCAGTGCACCGGTGCCACCCAATGCTTGCGCGGTCACCGCGCGGCCTTCGGTGACGATGGGCGAATCCGGACCGAGCAACATCTTCTGCACGGCGGCGTCGTAGGCGGCAATCCCTTCGATAGGCAAATAACCGCGCGGTGTAGCGGCTTCGGCACGTGCTTTTTCAGCTTCGCGCACGGCGCGCAGCAGCGGAATGCGGCCTTCGTCGTTGGTATAGACGCCTATGCCCAGATTGGCTTTGGTCGCACGGGAATCGGCATTGAACGCTTCGTTCAAACCAAGGATAGGATCGCGTGGGGCGAGCTCGACGGATGAAAACAGAGTCATTTAACTGCTCGGGAGTGAGGGAACCGGGATTTGACAGAGGGGCTAGAATAGACGGCTGAGGATTTCTCAGCGATTGCTTAGCTCTTGGCAAACAACCCCACCATTCTAGCGAAGATGACCGATTTGTGCGAGATCTCAGGCGAACCCGGCCTACCCGAGCCGGATGCCACGGAAGCGAACTTCGTGACCTACGAAGGTTCACCCTTCCAGCTTTATCAACCGTATCCGCCTGCCGGCGACCAGCCTGAGGCGATCCGGCAGCTTGTCGAAGCGGTGGGGGACGGCTTGTCCTTTCAGACCCTATTGGGCGTTACCGGCTCCGGTAAGACTTTTACGATGGCCAATACGATTGCGCAACTAGGCCGTCCGGCGATCGTTTTCGCGCCGAACAAAACTCTGGCGGCGCAGCTCTATTCCGAATTTCGCGAGTTCTTCCCGCACAACGCGGTCGAATACTTCGTTTCTTACTACGATTATTATCAGCCTGAGGCGTACGTTCCTCAGCGCGACCTGTTTATCGAAAAAGATTCCTCGATCAACGAACATATCGAGCAGATGCGCCTATCTGCCACGAAAAGCCTGATGGAGCGGCGCGATGTGGTGATCGTCGCGACGGTTTCGGCCATCTACGGTATCGGCAATCCGTCCGAGTATCACAAGATGATTTTGACCCTGCGCACCGGTGACAAAATCGGTCAGCGCGAGGTCATCGGACGCCTAATCGCAATGCAATACTCGCGCAACGACAGCGATTTCCAGCGCGGCACGTTCCGCGTGCGCGGCGACACGATAGACATCTTCCCGGCCGAGCACGCTGAATTGGCCGTGCGCGTGGATCTGTTCGACGACGAAGTCGATACGCTGCAGTTGTTTGACCCTTTGACCGGGCGGATCCGGCAGAAAATCCTGCGCTTTACGGTCTATCCGTCGTCGCACTACGTCACGCCGCGCGATACGGTGATGCGCGCGGTCGAGACCATCAAGGACGAACTGCGCGAGCGGCTCGAATTTTTCCATAAGGACATGAAGCTGGTGGAGGCACAGCGGCTTGAGCAGCGCACGCGTTTCGACCTGGAGATGCTGCAGGAGCTGGGGTTCTGCAAGGGCATCGAGAATTACTCGCGGCATTTCTCGGGCAGCGCGCCCGGCGAACCGCCGCCGACCCTGGTCGATTACCTGCCCGCCGACGCCTTGATGTTCTTCGACGAGTCGCACGTGTTGATCGGCCAGTTCAACGGCATGTACAACGGCGACCGCGCGCGCAAGGTCAATCTGGTCGACTACGGCTTTCGCTTGCCGTCGGCGCTCGATAACCGGCCGCTCAAGTTCAGCGAATTCGAGCACAAGATGCGCCAGACGATTTTCGTCTCGGCCACGCCCGCCGATTACGAAGCCAAGCATACCGGCTTGGTGGTCGAGCAACTGGTGCGCCCGACCGGACTGGTCGATCCGGAAATCGAAGTGCGCCCGGCGCGCACCCAGGTCGACGACGTGCTGTCGGAAATCCACCTGCGCGTCAAGGCGGGGGAGCGCGTGCTGGTAACGGTATTGACCAAACGCATGGCCGAGCAGTTGACCGATTTCCTGGCCGAACATGGCGTCAAGGTGCGCTATCTGCATAGCGATATCGATACGGTCGAGCGCGTCGAAATCATCCGCGATCTGCGGCTCGGTTCATTCGACGTATTGGTAGGCATCAACTTGCTGCGCGAAGGGCTCGATATCCCGGAAGTGTCGCTAGTGGCGATTCTCGATGCCGACAAAGAGGGCTTCCTGCGCGCCGAGCGCTCGCTGATCCAGACCATCGGCCGGGCGGCGCGCAATGTCAACGGCAAGGCCATCTTGTATGGCGACACCATGACCGAATCGATGCGTCGCGCGATTGGCGAAACCGAACGGCGCCGCGCCAAGCAGGTGCAGCACAACCTCGACCACGGCATCACGCCACGTGGCGTGATCAAACGCATCAAGGACATCATCGACGGGGTCTACAACGTCGACGAAGTGCGGGCGGAGGCGCGCGCGGAACAGGAACGCGCCAAGTTCGAGGACATGACCGAGAAGCAGATCTCCAAGGAAATCAAGCGCCTGCAAAAGCAGATGATGGATTTCGCCAAGAACCTCGAGTTCGAAAAAGCGGCGCAGGCGCGCGATCAGCTCACCTTGCTGCGCGAGCGCGTGTTTGGGGCCAGTGTCAGCGATCACGTCGAGGGCGCGAGCTAAGCCGTTCAAGGTTCTCTTCGACGTTCGATCTGAAGGTGCGGGCAACGTTGTCGGATCGAGCGCCGGTTCGGCGTTTGCCGGCATCGAGGGCAAAGACCGGCGCTTCCCCACCAGTCTTTGCCGCGAGTCAAATCTGCCTCGACTGCGTCGTTCGACGCCGTCTTCTTACCTTAACTTGCCCCTTCAGCGTTATCCCGGATATAATAAGAATCATTCGCATTAACATTTGTCATAATCCTGTGATAACGCGTCCCTTTTGTTGCGAGAAACGCGCGTCGGCACTTCTCTAAGGAAAACCTCATGCATCCAGTTTCAGCTCGTGTTTCCCGTCTTCTGGTCGCCGCAGCAGTGAGCGTGGCGTTGCCCGCGATGGCAGCGGAATATCCGATCGGCAAACAGCATATCGAAGGCGGAATGGAACTGGGCACGGTGTATCTGCAGCCGATCACGATGGACCCGGAAGGCATGATGCGCAAAGCGTCGGATTCCGATATCCACCTCGAAACCGATATTCATGCGGTTAAGAACAATCCGACCGGTTTTGCCGAAGGCGACTGGATGCCTTATCTGCAAGTCAAGTATGAGCTCAGCAAGGTCGGTACCACGCAATCGGTCAAGGGTGTGCTGATGCCGATGGTGGCCAACGACGGCCCGCATTATGGCGACAACGTCAAACTGTTCGGCCCGGGCAAATATCACGTGAAAATCATCGTCGCTCCGCCGGCCACCATGGGCGCCGCCGCGTTCGGCCGTCACATCGATAAGGAAACCGGTACCGGCCCGTGGTTCAAGCCGTTCACGGTGGAATACGATTTCCCGTTCGCCGGCATCGGCAAGAAGGGCGGTTACTAAAGACACACTGTGAAATAGACACTGCGCAGACATTGCGAACACACACTGCGCGCGGCGTGGGTGCAGTGTCCGTCTAGCAAGCCAACAAGTGGAAAACCAGCTCGCCCATGAAACTCGGAACCTCGATGATGTTTAGACGCTCTATTGCTGCACTTTCGTTTGCGGCCGTGTGTTCGACGCTGCTGCCGGCAATGGCGCAGGCCGAAGACCTGCCCACGTTCCGGGTTGAACTCGCGGATGGCAAGGTCACGCCGGCGCGCATCGAAGTGCCGGCAGGCAAGCGCTTCAAGGTGACGATTTTCAACAAGGGCAATAGCGCAGTCGAATTCGAGAGCGTTCAATTGCGTAAGGAAAAAGTATTGGCGCCCGGCGCCGATTCCTTTGTCGTGGTGGCTGCGCTCGAACCGGGCGAATACAAGTTCTTCGACGATTTCCATCAATCGACCGGGCAGGGCGTGATCGTCGCGAAGTAGGGAAGGAGCGGGCATGGAGCAAATACTTTTTGTCGTCTGGCGCGAGAGCGTCGAAGCGTTGCTCGTGGTGGGCATCTTGTACGCGTGGCTGAAGAACGGCGACGCGGCGGCACGGCGCGCGCTGCCCTACCTGTGGATAGGCGTGGCCGCAGGGCTGGTCGCAGCGGTGTTGTTGGGCGCCGTGCTGATAGGTGTCACTGAAGAGTTGACGGGTACCGCGCTCGATGCATTTCAAGCGGCCATGGTGCTGGTCGCGGCCGTACTGATCGTGCAGATGGTGTTGTGGATGAAGCGGCACGGTCGCACGCTCAAACGCGATATGGAAAAGGCGCTGGAGGAAAACACCCGGCGCGAAAATCACTGGGGCATCGCCTTGCTGGTGGCGATTGCCATCGCTCGCGAAGGTAGCGAAACCGTGATCTTTCTTTACGGGCTCGGTTTCGGCCAAAACGGCCACATTACCGCGGCGATGTATGCCGGTGTGTTCGGCGGCTTGGCACTCGCGTTCCTGACGTTTTATCTGCTGCAACTGGGCGGCCACCTGTTTTCATGGCGCCGCTTTTTCCGCGTCACCGAAATCCTGCTGCTGTTGCTGGCCGCTGGCCTGCTTGAAAACGGCGTCGACAAACTGATTAGCCTGGACTGGCTGCCAACGCTGGTCGATCAGTTCTGGAACACTTCGGTCGTGCTCGACGACGGCAACGGGATCGGCGCTTTCATCGCTACGCTGACGGGCTATCGTGCTCATCCTTCGTTGCTCAATGTACTGACCTACGCCGCTTTTTGGCTGGCTGTGTGGTTCTTGACGCGTCGTGCCGGCAAGCCGGCCGGCACGCCCAAAACCGCGCTGACCGGCCGCTGAACCCGAGATGAGACGATCGCCCCGCCAATGACGTTTAGACATTCTGCCCCGCCCGTGGCAACCACTGCTTCTGCTCCCTCGCTTGGTCTGCTTGCCAGCCTGGGCGAGTGGATGAAGCGGCACGATCGCATGATCAGGCGGGTGCAGTGGTTCATCATTCTCGTCTACGCAGTGCTGATCGTGGTTCCCGTACTGATGCCCTTGCCGGACGACACGGCGCATCTATGGAGCAACTTGACGCTGGCCGCGCAGTTCGTGTTCTGGGGCATCTGGTGGCCCTTCGTGCTGCTTTCGATGGTGCTGCTCGGCCGTATTTGGTGCGGCGTGCTGTGCCCGGAAGGGGCGTTGTCCGAACTCGCCAGCAAATATGGCCGCGGCCGGGCCATTCCGCATTGGATGCGCTGGCGCGGGTGGCCGTTTGCGGCGTTCGCGTTGACCACCATCTACGGCCAGTTGGTCAGCGTGTATCAATACCCCAAGGCGGTGATGCTGGTGCTCGGCGGTTCCACCGTCGCGGCCATCGCAATCGGCCTGATTTACGGACGCGAGAAGCGGGTCTGGTGCAAATATCTGTGTCCGGTCAATGGCGTGTTCAGCTTGCTGGCGCGGATTTCGCCGGTGCATTACCGCGTCAATGAAGCGGCTTGGCGCGCGTCTTACACCAAAGGCGAGCATGGGCACCGCGTGATTCCGGTCAACTGCGCGCCGCTGGTGCCTTTGCGCGCCATGGAGGGCGGCGCCGATTGCCATATGTGCGGTCGATGCAGCGGACACCGCGAAGCGGTGCAGCTCACGCCGCGCTCGCCGTCCGATGAAGTGGTGCGGCTGGGCGAAGGCAAAGCCAACCCGTGGGATTCCGCACTCGTGCTGTACGGTCTGTGCGGCATCGCGATTGGTGCGTTCCACTGGAGCGCCAGCCCGTGGTTCGTGGCCCTCAAGCAGATGAGCGCGGGCTGGTTGATCGACCGCAATATTCTTTGGCCGCTGAGCACCGACGTGCCGTGGTTCGTGCTCACGCATTACGCCGACCAGAACGACGTGTTCTCGTGGCTGGACGGCGGCATGATCCTCGGCTACATCCTCGTCACGGCGCTGGTCTATGGCACGGCATTGGCGCTGTTGCTTGCAGCAGGCAGTCGCTTTCTCGGTCCCTGGCGTTTCAGCCGTTTCCATCACCTCGTGCAAGCGCTGATTCCGGTGGCCGGATGCGGGGTGTTCCTGGGCTTGTCGGCCACGACATTGTCCTTGTTGCGCGCCGAGCATTTCTGGCTGGGTTGGGCGCCGTATGTACGCTGGAGCTTGCTGATCGGCGCGAATGTCTGGACGGCCTGGTTGGCGTGGGGCGTGAGTGGGCGCCACAGTGCGCAGCCGGTTCGCCGTTACGGCGCGCTGGCGTGCATCGTGGCGGCGCTGCTGGTGGTCGATAGCGCGTGGTGGCTGATGTTCCAGGTCTGGTGAGCGATCTGGTGAATGATCTGGTGAGTGCGGCGGCGCTGGCCGGCGTGGAATAACGCCGCACCGCGTGCGTCGGCGACGGCGAGTGTGAGGTAAAATTGCGCATCGGCACCGTGTGCCGTTTCGCTTTCAAGCCCAATTACCAAGGTCAATCATGAAAACCAAAGTCATACTTACCGCGGAAGACGCCAAACTCATCGCCGAAGCCGCCGAGCAACATGCGCGCGACAACAACTGGGCCGTGGTGGTTGCGGTGGTCGACGATGGCGGTCACCTGCTGCATCTGCATCGTATGGACGGAGCTGCACCCATTTCGTCTGACATCGCTCCGGGCAAAGCCCGCACCGCTGCGCTAGGTCGCCGCGAAAGCCGTATCTACGAGGAAGTCATCAAGGGTGGCCGCACCGCGTTCCTGAGCGCACCGCTCGAGTCGATGCTGGAAGGTGGCGTGCCGGTCGTCCACGAAGGCGAAGTGATAGGCGCGGTTGGCGTGTCCGGTGTGAAGTCGGAACAGGATGCGGAAATCGCCAAGGCTGGGATCGCCGCGCTGTCCTGAACTGAACGCAAGTGCAGGGCGCAAGTGCACGGCGCAGAAAAAACCCAGCTGATCAGCTGGGTTTTTTATTTGGTGCCAGCGTTGGCACCTGTCGGCACCTGCGCTTGCGATCGCACTCAATGCAACTGCTGCACCGTCAGGCGGCCGGTTTGCGCAAATTCGCGAATCAGCCGGACGGTATCGATATCGGCTTCGCGATACGCCGATTTCACGATTTCCATCGTGCGATGCGCTTCGCCGCTGGAGGCTTCGGGCAGTGTCGTTTCATATTTGAAACGCACGAATAATTGCAGCGCGTCGGGCTGTTCTATCGTCATGGTCAGCGAGCCGCCGACATGCTCTTCGGTCGCTGCGATGTCATAGCGCACGCTGATGCCGGGTGCGAACGTCACGTAGTCGCGCACGGACGCAGGCCCATATGACAGCTCACGTTCGAAGCCCAGCCCCGAGCGGGAAAGGATCGTACAGCTTTCGAGCCCGAGCACGAAGAGCTGCGGCTGTTCTGCCCGCAATACCAGTCCTGCCCACAGCTGCTCGCGCGTGAGCGTATCGAGCAGGGGGTTCAGCGGGTCGTTGATCTGCACCAGATGTTCGTAAATCATGCTTGCGTACAACCTTTTCGGATGATGTTATCGACCAACATAAGGGAAAAGTACGCTCATGGCAACGACAAATGGCAACGACTGCGCTTGCGATTTGTCCGTTCAGAGTGCCGCAAGCCCGGTCGTGACGGCAATCGGTTGAGTCAGCGTTTTATGCACCGGGCAGGCGTTGGCGATCTGCAGCAGACGTTCACGCTGCTCGGCGCTCAGTTCGCCATGTAACACGATCTGCCGATCGATCGCCGTAGCGGTAGACGTTCTTTCCAGCGAAAGCTTGACGTCGACATCCTCTAGCGGCCAGCCTTTGCGTTGTGCATACATTCTCAGCGTGATCGCGGTGCAAGCCCCCAACGCGGACAGCAACAATTCGAACGGCGCCGGCCCCGTATCGCCACCACCCTCGTCCTTGGGTTCATCGGCGTGCCACACATTATTGCCTCCCCGATGCGTAACCAAGTAAGGTACGGCGCCAATTTGCGAGGTGATCTGCGTCATATAGTCTGCTCCAGTCCAGGGTCGTCGGTTATCGGAGCCATGGCGCGCTATACCGCGATACACCGCGGTACTCCACGATATGCCGGAGTACTCCAGTGCAGTACCGCACGATACGCCGCGCCATGACTAGCTTCATTGTCGCCGATTCGCCCGGACTTCGCGCTAATGAGCGATCTGACCCATGCGGCCACTCTGGAAATCGACCACTGCCTGATGTATCTCAGCTTCGGTATTCATCACGAAGGGGCCGTAGCGCACCACGGGTTCGTTCAGGGGGATACCGCCCAGCAACAGCATGTCGAGCGGCGCGTCGGCACTCGCGGTGATCTGCACCTGTTCGCCTTCATCGCCAAAAATCACCATCTGCTGCGCTTGGCCCCCCACCGGCTGCTCGTTGTCATCGACACCGAACGTGCCGCTACCGCTGAGCGGATAAGCAAACACGCGATACTGCGCCGGCACGCTCTGGACCAAGGTCGCGCCCGCAGCCAGCGTGAAATGCTGATACAGGATGGGCGTGCGCGTATCGATCGCAGCTTTTACGCCCAGCGCCTCGCCCGCGATCACGCGTACCTTGACGCTGCCGTCGGCGTTTTGTCCGGTCGGAATCTGCGCGGAAGGGATCTCCTGGTAGCGCGGCGTCATCATCTTGTCGCGGCGCGGCAGGTTGACCCACAATTGCAGCCCATGCATGCGGCCGCCACGGCGGGTGAATTCGTGCTCCGGCATTTCGCTGTGAACGATGCCCGCGCCGGCGGTCATCCATTGCACATCGCCTGCGTTCAATTGGCCACGATGGCCTTGCGAATCGGCATGCTCGAACGCGCCATCGAGCATATACGTGACGGTTTCAAAGCCGCGATGTGGATGATCGGGGGCACCTTTGGCTTCACCTGGCGCGTACTGGACCGGCCCCATTTCGTCGAGCAGCAGGAAGGGATCGAAATCCATCATCAGCCGGGTCGGAAATGGGCGATGCACGACAAAGCCGCCGCCTTCCGTGGTGCGCTGGGCCGGCACGATACGCTTTACGCTACGAGTTGTGGACATTGAAACAAACCCTCCATACGCCAGGACATTGACCCTTCGACCGCAGATGCGATGATCCGCGCATCTGTCGAATGGCGCTAAAATTGCAACATTTGTTTATTATAGGAACAGCGGAGCCCCCGCGCAGCCTGATAGCGGCAATAGATTGTTCTATAAATGGGACGATATGGACATAGATACGCATAACTTGAACGACCTGATGTACTTCGCCCAAGTGGTCGAGCATGGCGGTTTTTCAGCGGCGGAGCGTGTGCTGGGCATTTCCAAATCGCGCTTGTCGCGGCGCTTGTCCGAACTGGAAGCGGCGCTGGGCGTGCGGCTGTTGCAGCGCTCGACGCGCAAGCTCGCGCTGACCGAAGCCGGCGAGATGTTTTACCAGCGTTGCCAGGCGATGATGCAGGAGGCGCGAGGCGCCGTACACGCGGTGTCGCAGATGAGCGCGTCGCCGCGTGGCAATGTGCGCGTGAGCGTGCCGGTGACGATGTCGCAGATGGTGCTGTCGCACATCCTGCCCGATTTTCTTGCGCGTTATCCGGAAGTGCGGGTGACCATGCGTGTCACCAATCGGATTGCTGATCTGTTCGAAGATCCGATCGATATTGCCTTGCGGGTGCGCTCCGAGCCGCCGCCCAACGCCAATATCGTGGTGCGCCCGCTGTGGCGCACGACGCAATTACTAGTGGGCGCGCCCAGCTTGCTGCAGAAGAATGCGGTGCCACTCGTGCCCAGCGAACTGCTGCAGTATCCGACGCTCGATACGCCCACCGGGGACGGTCGGCATATTTTCCGCCTGACCGCGCCTGACGACACGGTTCACGATGTCGAGCACGAACCGCGGTTGGTGACGGCCGACCTGACTTGTATACGCGAAGCGGCTTTGGCGGGCCTGGGCATTGCTGCACTGCCGGAGATGATGTATCGCGACGCGTTGATGAGCGGCAAGCTCTCGCCCGTGATGCCAGGCTGGCGCTTGCCGCCGCCTCAGCTTTACGCGGTGTTCCTGAGCCGGCAGGGGATGATGCCTGCGGTGCGGGCGTTCGTCGATTTCTTGGTCGAGCATTTGGCGGCCGATGGCACCTGTGTGACGAACGGGGCTTTGGGTAGTAATGAGACCGCCGAGTCGCGCTTTGCCGCTCGATTCCAAGGTCGGACCGAAGGCGTTATCTGAAGGACGCTTCGATCTCTACCGGTTGCGGGTCTACTTGCGCATCGATACCGAGCGTGGCGGCAAGCCGATGGAGGGCTGTAGCGTCGCCGGTGGAGCACAAGCGCACATGCGCGCGTGTCGCAGCGGTATCGGCAAGCAGTGCTTGTGCTTCGAGCACGCGCTGTAGTTGCCGGGCAATTGCGGTACCGCTATCGATCAGCGCAAGGCGCTCGCCGGCCATCTGTTTGATCGCTTGATCCAGGAAAGGATAATGCGTGCAGCCCAGCACCAAGGTATCGGCGCCCGCGGCCAGGATTTGCCCTAGATAATCTTCGAGCAAAGCCAGCACGTGAGGCGAACCGGTATCGCCTTGCTCGATCGCGTCGACCAAGCCGTTGCCCGCAACGCAGACGAATCTGCAATCGCCCGAATGCCGAGCCAGCAAGTCCTGAAAGCGCGCGCTGCGCAGGGTGCTCGCAGTCGCCAGCACACCTGCAATGCGTGTTTTGGAAACGAGCGCAGCCGGTTTGACCGCCGGCTCTACACCGACCACCGCGATATTGCGCTCGGCAAGATGAGCGCGCAGTCGCTGGATAGTCTGAGCGGTCGCCGTATTGCAAGCGACCACCAGCGTTTTGACGCCCTGATCCAGTAGCCACTCGCTGATCGCCAGACAACGCGCGACGATATACGCGTCGTCGCGCTCGCCATACGGCGCGTAACGCGAATCCGCCACATACAGCAACGCTTCCTGTGGCAGCAGTGCATGGATCGCCCGCAGCACCGACATGCCGCCGACACCGGAATCGAAGATGCCGATCGGTGCGTTCAGAGGCGCTTTCACGGACACATTCAGTGTCATGTTCAGCGCGGCAGTCGGGGATGCCATCAAGGGAACGTCAAACAGTAGTGACCGGAATCTTGCCGATCTTGGCCTGCCATTCCTTCGGCCCGGTGTGATGCACCGAGGTACCGTTCGAATCGACCGCCACCGTGACCGGCATGTCCTGCACGTCGAACTCGTAGATCGCTTCCATGCCGAGATCATCGAAGCCGACCACACGCGAAGTACGGATCGCCTTGGACACGAGATACGCCGCGCCACCCACTGCCATCAAATAAGCCGCCTTGTGCTTCTTGATCGACTCGATCGCGACCGGGCCGCGCTCGGCCTTGCCGATCATTGAAATCAAGCCGGTTTCGCCCAGCATCATGTCGGTGAACTTGTCCATCCGCGTCGAGGTGGTCGGGCCTGCCGGGCCGACCGCTTCATCGCGCACCGGATCGACCGGGCCGACGTAGTAAATCACCCGATTGGTAAAGTCGACCGGCAGCTTCTCGCCACGTGCCAGCATATCGGCAATGCGCTTGTGAGCGGCGTCGCGACCGGTCAGCATCTTGCCCGACAACAGCAGCGTCTGGCCCGGCTTCCAGCTCGCCACTTCGGCGGCAGTCAGGGTATCGAGATCGACGCGCTTACTCGTTTCGGTATTGGCGACCCATTGCACCTTCGGCCAGGCATCCAGCGATGGCGTTTCGAGCTGTGCTACGCCCGAGCCGTCCAACGTGAAATGGGCATGGCGGGTGGCTGCGCAGTTCGGGATGATCGCGATTGGCTTGCTGGCCGCATGCGTCGGCGCTGCGAGGATCTTGATGTCGAGCACGGTGGTGAGGCCGCCGAGGCCTTGCGCGCCGATGCCGAGTGCGTTCACTTTTTCGTACAGCTCGACACGCAATTCTTCGATCCAGTCTTGCGGGCCGCGCGCGATGATGTCCTGGATATCGATGGGTGCCATCAGCGATTCCTTGGCCATCACCATCGCTTTTTCAGCCGTGCCGCCGATGCCGATGCCGAGCATGCCCGGCGGGCACCAACCGGCGCCCATCGTCGGCACGGTCTTGAGGATCCAGTCGACGATCGAATCGGATGGGTTGAGCATCGCGAACTTCGATTTGTTCTCCGAGCCGCCGCCCTTGGCGGCAACCTGCACGTCGACCTTGTCGCCCGACACGATCTCGTAGTGGATCACGGCGGGGGTGTTGTCTTGCGTGTTCTTGCGTGCGCCTTCGGGCGGGCTGACGATAGACGCGCGCAGCACGTTTTCCGGCAGCATGTAAGCGCGTCGCACGCCTTCGTTGATCATGTCCGTCAGGCCCATCGTCGCGCCGTCCCAGCGCACGTCCATGCCGACCTTGATGAACACGGTGACGATGCCGGTGTCCTGGCAAATCGGGCGATGGCCTTCGGCGCACATGCGGCTGTTGGTCAGGATCTGCGCAATCGCGTCCTTGGCTGCCGGGCTTTGCTCGAGCTCGTAAGCGCGGCCGAGCGCGGTAATGTAATCGATGGGGTGGTAGTAACTGATGTGCTGCAGCGAATCGGCAACGCTCTGGATCAGGTCTTCTTGCTTGATGACGGTCATGACAAGATTTTACGGGAGGGGGATCGGAGACGCGTCGTTGAGGCGCGCGTGGCGGTTAAAAGCTGCGTGATTATACAGGGCGACACGTCAGGACGCCGCCGGCGGTACCCGACGCGCTTGCAGACTGGCCAGCGCCACACCGGCCACCACGCAGGCAAGCGCCACACCATGCGCCGCGGTGGGGCGTTCACCGAGCACTGCAATGCCATAAGCGGCAGCCGCCACGGGCAACACTGCCGTAAACACGCCGGCCATCGAGCCTGGCACATGCCGTATCCCTTTCATCCACAGCCAGATGGAAAAGACGCTGGCCGACAGCCCGTACCAGAGCAACAGCGCCCAGGTGCCGGGGGCGACGCTGCCATAGTCGAAGTGCACCGCTGTGCCGATACCCACCGGCAGCATCAACAGAAAGCCGAAGCCGTGGGTATACGCGCAGATATCGATAGCGGCCAGCGTCTGGGTCAAGCGGCGCGACAAGATCACGTAAATCGATTCGCAGACCACGGCGCCCATCACCATCAGGTTGCCGGCGAACGAACTGGCGTCGTGGGCCGCTTCATGACCCACCTCATGACCCACATCAAGGCCCACATTAGGCGCATGCGCTACATTGATGATAAGGATGCCGGCAATCGCCAACCCAATCGCGACCAGCGTGCGAGGGCTGGGGCGCTCCTTGAGCAGCAGCCACGCGAGCAGTGCGACCGTGGCGGGAATGGTGCTGGTAATGACGCCGGCGGCCACTGCGCTGGTGCGCTGCACGCCACCCAGCATCAGCAAGGTGAACGCAAAGGTGCCGAAAAAAGCCTGCAAAAACAGATTCAGCCATTCGGCGCGTGACACACGCCGCATCTTGGCGGGGCGATACAAAGGAAACAGCACCACCACTGCGATCACGAAACGCAGCAGCGCGAACAGCGGCACCGGCACCGAGGCGACGATCGATTTGCCGATTCCGACATTGCTGCCGACGAACAACATGGACGCGATCAACAACAGAGCGTAGCGGTTCATCAGGCTGGGTTTCGGATCGGGCATGTCGGCATGCGGTGATTGTACGAGGCGGCGATCACGCGCGTCCACTCTTGCCCACGGGAAGCCGCGCGCAAAGAGGGCGCCGGCGCGGCGCGAGCGGGCGTGGGCAGGGTGCGGATAGAGGATAGATAGGGCGTGGTGGCTGCGATTTGCCGCATTCCCGCGTAAGCTATGGGTAAGGCGCCTCGCTTATCGTTACGCCACACTTTGCGCATGACGGAACGACGGGTGGAGACAAGAGGGTAAAGGCTACGGGCCGTGCAACGAGTCCGACATAATCAGGTCAGAGCAGTTAGAGCTGTGCGCCATGCAACGCGCCGGTCAGGCAGAATCTGACGCAGTTTTTCCATAATCTAGGAGGGGGGAGACCATGTCCGCCATTGAATCGACGCTGCAGGAACATCGTATTTTCACGCCGCCGACTGACCTTGCCGCCAAGGCGACGATTTCCGGCATGGACGCCTATCGGGCGTTGACGGCCGAAGCCGAGAAAGACTACGAAGGGTACTGGGCGCGGCTCGCGCGCGAGGAACTGAGCTGGCACAAGCCGTTCACCAAGGTGCTGGACGAAAGCCGTGCGCCGTTCTACACCTGGTTCGAGGACGGCGAGTTGAACGCCTCGTACAACTGCATCGATCGGCATTTGAAAAACGGTCTGGGTGAGAAAACCGCGCTGATCTTCGAGGCCGACGACGGCACCGTCACCAAGGTCAGTTATCAGGATCTCTACCACCGGGTCTGCCGCTTCGCCAACGCGCTAAAGGCACGTGGCGTAAAGAAGGGTGACCGCGTAGTGATCTATATGTCGATGTCGATCGAGGGCGTGGTCGCCATGCAGGCATGTGCGCGCATCGGCGCCACGCATTCGGTGGTATTCGGCGGCTTCTCGTCCAAATCGCTGCAAGAGCGCGTGGTCGATGTGGGCGCCGTGGCCGTGATCACCGCTGACGAACAAATGCGCGGCGGCAAGGCGCTGCCGCTCAAGGCGATTGTCGACGAGGCGTTGGCGATGGGCGGCACCGATGCCGTCCACACCGTGATGGTCTATCGGCGCACCGGCGGCAAAGTGGCGTGGAATGAGTCGCGCGACGTCTGGCTCCACGACATCGTAGCCGCGCAGCAAGACACTTGCGAACCGGAATGGGTCGGCGCTGAACATCCACTGTTTATCCTCTACACATCGGGTTCGACCGGCAAGCCCAAGGGCGTGCAGCACAGTACGGGCGGCTACCTGCTGTGGGCCGCGCTCACGATGAAGTGGACCTTCGACCTGAAGAAAGACGACGTCTTCTGGTGTACGGCCGACATCGGCTGGATCACCGGCCACAGCTACATCACCTACGGACCGACTGCCTTGGGCGCAACGCAGATCGTCTTCGAAGGCGTGCCGACCTACCCGCACGCCGGGCGCTTCTGGGAGATGATCCAGAAACACAAGGTCAGCATCTTCTACACGGCCCCGACGGCGATCCGCTCGCTGATCAAACTAGCCGACGCCGACAAGAAAGTGCATCCATCCAGCTTCGATCTGAGCAGCTTGCGCATCCTCGGCACGGTGGGCGAGCCGATCAACCCGGAAGCCTGGATGTGGTATCACAAGCATGTGGGCGGCGAGCGCTGCCCGGTGCTGGATACCTTCTGGCAAACCGAAACCGGCGGCCACATGATTTCGCCGCTGCCGGGCGCCACGCCGCTGGTACCGGGCTCGTGCACATTGCCGCTGCCGGGCATCATGGCTGCGGTCGTTGATGAATCGGGCCAGGAGGTGCCGAACGGGCAGGGCGGTATCCTCGTGATCAAGCGCCCGTGGCCGTCGATGCTGCGCACCGTGTGGGGTGACCCGGAGCGGTTCAAGAAAAGCTATTTCCCGGAAGAGCTCGGCGGCAACCTGTACCTCGCCGGCGACGGTGCGATCCGCGACAAGGAAACCGGCTACTTCACGATCATGGGTCGTATCGATGACGTGCTGAACGTGTCCGGTCATCGGATGGGTACGATGGAAATCGAATCGGCGCTGGTGGCGCATCCGATGGTGGCTGAAGCGGCTGTGGTGGGGCGCCCGGACGACACCACGGGCGAAGCGGTCGTGGCGTTCGTCGTGCTCAAGCGAGACCGCCCGCTGGGCGACGAAGCCAAAGCGCTGGCCAACGAACTGCGGCAATGGGTGGGCAAGGAAATTGGCCCGATCGCCAAACCGAAGGACATCCGTTTTGGCGATAACCTGCCGAAAACCCGTTCGGGCAAGATCATGCGGCGCTTGCTGCGCAGCTTGGCCAAAGGCGAGGAAATTACCCAGGACGTCTCGACCCTGGAGAATCCGGCGATCCTCGGCCAGTTGGGCGAATCGGTTTAAACCCACGCCGTTTGCTGTTCAGCGGGGCTGATGCGCGGTTGCTACCAATTGCTTAGTGCCGCGCTTTTTGTTAAACAGGCGCTATGACTGTGCCGCCAACCCCCGCTGCCTCTTCCTCATCCGTGCGCCCCGTTGCTCCCGCAACCGGGGCTGCTGCGGCACACGCTCATCGGCAATACTGGCGCTACAACCTGATCTCGATGGCGGTCATGTTCGTCTTGGGTGGCGCGATCTCGTTCGTGGTGCCGCTGTTTGCCGATGATTTGGCGGGCGTCCATTGGCGTGGCTGGTCGCTGCCTTACTATCTTGGGGCACAGGGCGCGACGCTCTTATATCTGCTGCTCATCGTAGCGTATGTCGGGCTGATGCAGGTGGCCGACCGTCGGCTCAAAGCGGCGCTGAGCGCAATCGAGGCACTTGAAGCCGCGCGCCAGTCTGCTGCGCGTGCGGCCGCGGCTGGGCGGAATCGATGAGGTGCGCGCGATGACATGCACCCGATGACGCGCACCCAGCGCTTGATGCGCAACTACGCGATCTACGCTTTCGCGTTCTACTTCTTCGTCTGGTTGATGGGGCGCATCGAGCACAGCGCCGGCCCGGGCGTATGGGTCGGCTACGTATTTTTGTTCGTGACGATAGCGGTGTATGCGGTGATCGGGCTGCTCGCGCGCACGTCGGATATTACCGAGTATTACGTGGCCGGGCGCAACGTGCCATCGTTTTTCAATGGCATGGCGACTGCGGCCGACTGGCTTTCTGCTGCGTCGTTCATTGGACTGGCGGGGTCGCTTTACGCGACCGGGTATGAAAGCCTTGCGTACATCATGGGGTGGACTGGCGGGTTTTGTTTGGTGGCGTTTCTGCTTGCGCCTTATATGCGCAAGCTTGCGCGCTACACGTTGCCGGATTTTCTTGGCACGCGGTACGACAGCCGGCTGGTGCGATTGATCAGTGTCTTCGCTACTGTGCTGTGCTCGTTCGTTTATCTGGTCGCGCAGTTGCAAGGAGTAGGCTTGATCGCCACGCGCTTCATCGGCGTGGACTTTGAAATCGGGATCTTCTTCGGGCTGGCCGGCATTCTCGTGTGTTCCTTTCTAGGGGGTATGCGTGCGGTGACGTGGACCCAGGTTGCGCAGTACATCATCTTGATTGGGGCGTTCCTGATTCCGGTTTCGATGATTGCGCACAAGGATGGGCTAGGGTGGGTGCCGCAGTTTAACTATGGGCGCTTGATGCAGAAAGTGGAAGTGCTCGAAGTTCAGGTCAGCGACTCGCCGGCCGAGCAGGAAGTGCGCTCCGGTTTCAAACAGAATGCTGCCGCGCTGCAAGAGAAGATCGATCGATTGCCGAGTTCGTATTTGAACGAACGTGCGGATCTTGAGCGTGAGCTCGATGCGTTGCGCGCGCATAGTGGTCCGCTGCCCGAAATAAAGACTTTGGAGCGCACGCTCGCGGCTTATCCGAAAGACGCGTCCGATGCTGCTGCGCAGTGGGGCGAAGAGCGTGACGAATGGCGCCTGCGTGCTCAGCCGCCGCAGCCTAACCTCGAGCCATTTTCTGCCCGCAGCGATGCGGAACGTAGGGAGCACAAGATCAACTTCCTGGCGTTGATGGTGTGTTTGATGGTGGGCACGGCCAGCCTGCCGCATATCTTGACGCGGTATAACACCACCACTTCCGTTGCTTCGGCTCGGCGGTCGGTGGGGTGGACGTTGTTCTTTATCGCGTTGTTCTATCTGACTGTGCCGGTGTTGGCGGTGCTGATCAAATACGAAATGCTTACGCATATGGTGGGGCAACATTATGCGAGCCTGCCGACTTGGATTATTCCGTGGCGCAATCTTGAGCCGCATATGATCAGCATCGTCGACACCAATCATGATGGTGTGGTGCAGTGGGCAGAGATCGCGATGCATCCGGATATGATCGTGCTCGGTGCGCCGGAGATCGCGGGCTTGCCTTATGTGCTTTCGGGGTTGGTGGCAGCGGGGGCGTTGGCGGCTGCGTTGTCGACGGCGGATGGGTTGTTGCTCACGATTGCTAATGCGCTTTCGCATGATGTTTATTACACGTTGGTTGATCAGACTGCGAGTAGTCAGAAGCGCGTGATTATTTCGAAGATCTTGTTGCTGGGCGTGGCGTTGTTGGCGGCTTGGGTGGCGTCGCTTAATACCGGGAATATTTTGTTTCTGGTGGGGGCGGCTTTTTCGATCGCGGCGTCGAGCTTTTTTCCGGTGCTGGTGTTGGGGGTGTTTTGGAAGCGTATGACCCAGCGCGCGGCTGTGGCAGGGATGCTGGCGGGGTTGGGGATTTGTGTGTTTTATATCGTCACGACTTATCCGTTTATCACGCATATGACGGGGTATGCCGGGGCGCGGTGGTTTGCGATTGAGCCGATTAGCTCGGGGGTGTTTGGGGTGCCGGCGGGGTTTTTGGTGGCGATCGCAGTGAGCTTGTTGGATCGTCGGCCGGATGAGCGTAGCTTGGCGTTGGTGGACTATATTCGGCAGCCTTAGGGGCCTGTTTGTGGGGGGATTTGCGGATGAGGTGGCCACAGGGCCGCGGAGTTTGCTATAATCCGCGTCCTAACGGAGGGATGGATGAGCGGTTTAAGTCGCACGCCTGGAAAGCGTGTATAGGTTAATACCTATCCGGGGTTCGAATCCCCGTCCCTCCGCCAGGAAAGAATATAGGCCGTCGAATCTTAAGGGGTTCGGCGGCTTTTTCGTTCTACGGCGACCAGAAAAGCACGCATGCCGCGTACAACTACAAGGCAAATCCGGGTCGTTCACCTTTCGGATCGATTATGTCCCAAACAGGTACGCAGGTGCGCGCGGTGGTGGGGTCCGCCGGCGCCACAACGCAGGTCGAAGAGGCCGACGCAGCGGCTCAAACGCCCATCACAACGGCCCCAACCCATAGCGCAGCCGATTTTGTCGATACCGCCGCGAGCACCGCTGACGGGAGCGTGACGAGCGTCGCCACACCGGCCCGCAGCGGCCAGGACGGCCAGGCCATTCAAAGCCCACCATCCATCCCGACGCAGGAAGGCCCCGCCGGCATCCGATTCGACTTCAACGACGGTTGCCGCGTGATGCTGCCGCAAGGCGACGGCGATTGGCGCGTGCTGCTGCGCGATTCAGCCACCGCGAACCCGCTGTTCGAAACGCAGATATCCGCCGGGGTCGTCGCGAGCAGCAAGAAATACTATGTGCCATTCGAAATCGAAGTCTGGTCGCAAGGCAAGGAAGTGTTCCGCCATCGTCTCGACCTGACCAACCGCGACGTGCTCGTGCATCTGCCGGTCGGCACGCTCGGCGACACGCTAGGCTGGTTTCCGTATGTCGCAAAGTTCGAGCGGCAGCACCGCTGCCGGCTCACCTGCGTAATGGCCGAGCCACTGATTCCGCTCTTCCGCGACGCGTACCCGTCAATCACATTGGCGACGCCCGACGCGGTCGACGCGAACAATTTCTACGCGACCTACAACATCGGCCTCTTCTTCACCGACGACGCGAACGTACGCCAGCCATGCGACTTTCGCCTCGTCGGCCTGCATCGGACGGCCGCGTACATCCTCGGCGTCGATCCGCAGGAAGAGCGCCCCGAGATCGTGCTGCCCGACAGCAGCCGGCCGATTCCCGAGAAATACGTGTGCATCGCCACGCAAAGCACGACGCAGTGCAAATTCTGGAACAACCCGAGCGGCTGGCGCGAAATTGTGCAGTTTCTGCAGCAGGCCGGTTACCGCGTAATCTGCATTGACCAGAAGGCGACGCACGGCAGCGGCGTCGTGTGGAATCACATACCGTACGGCTCCGAGGACTTCACCGGCGAGCGCCCGCTTGCGGAACGCGCGCGCTGGCTCAAGCACGCGTCGTTTTTCGTCGGCCTGAGCAGTGGCCTGTCGTGGCTCGCATGGACCATGCGTACACCGGTCGTGATGATCAGCGGTTTTACGCATCCGACCAACGAGTTCGACACGCCGTATCGCGTGATCAACTACCACACGTGCAATAGCTGCTGGAACGACGTGCGCGTGCAGTTCGATCATCACGATTTTCTGTGGTGTCCGCGCCATGCGAACACGCCGCGGCAATTCGAATGCACGCGGCTGATTACCGCGGAACAGGTGATGAACACGATCCGGCGGATTCCGACATTCGCTGAGCAGCCGCAGGCGACGGCTTGATTCGCTGACGCAAGCGAACTGAAAGCGAACCGCAAGCCAGCAGGGCTGAAGCGCAAAACGCATTAAAGATGCGCCGCAAAAAGCCGATATATAAAGACGATCCGCAAACCGGCAATACGAACAAGCAAGAAGCCGCAACGGCGGAAATACAAGAGGCTGGAAGTAGCACAAGAAGAGCAGCAAAGAATTCGGAAAACTCCATGAAACGACTCACCTGGCGCCGCGTATACGCCGTGCGCGCCTTCGGCCGGCGCTACCGCAGGTGCTCGCGCCTGCTGGGCATGCTGCTCGCTGCCGTGACGGTGCTGCCGTGGTTCGTGGCCGGCGCGCTCGCGCAGACGACGGTCGCTGCGGACCAGACCGAGGCCAACGCAACGATCGGCAGCAGCACCGAGACGGTGTTCGGCACGACCACCGACGACAGCGTGGGGCTCGGCGGCGCGCAGAACGTGATGTCGGGTGGCCTCGCAAGCGTCACGAGCGTCGGCCTTGGCGGCACGCAGACCGTCTTCGCGGGTGGCGTCGCGCAAGCCACCGACGTCACGTCGGGCGGCAGTCTGGTTGTGTCATCGGGCGGCGTGGCGCGCAGCGCAACAGTCGATAGCGCATCCGTGGTCATCTCGGCGGGCGGCGCGGCGAGCGGGACGATCCTCGTAAGCGGATCGTCCGAGACCGTGTCATCCGGTGGCATCGCCACCGGTACGACGATCAGCAGCCTCGGCACGGTCAACGTGTCGTCGGGTGGCGTCGCAAGCGGCACGACGGTCAGCGCAGGCGGCCAAATCAACGTGTCCGCCGGCGGCAGCGCGACGCGTACGAACGTGCTGTCGGGCGGCGTCGACTCGGTCGCCGGCACGGACATCTCGGCCACGCTCAGCAACGGTGGGTCGCAGACCATCAGCGCGGGCGGCACGGCGAGCGCGACGAGCGTGCTCGGTGGTGGGCAAAGCTTCGTAGGCAGCGGCGGGTTCGCGGTGGGCACGAAGGTGAGCGGCGGTACGCTAAGCGTCTCCGCAGGCGGCAGCGCGACACGCATCGTGATTAGTGCAGGCGGCGTCGAAAATCTCGCGGGCACCGATACGTCGGGCACCGTCAGCGCGGGCGGCCAACTGATCGTGTTGATGGGCGGCGTCGCGAGCGCGACGACCATCGGCAACGGCGGTTCAGCGAGCGTCAGCAGCGGCGGTTCGGCAGCCGGCGCAATCGTGAGCGGCGGCACGCTGGCGGTATCCGCCGGCGGCTCGGCCACGTCGACCACGCTGTCGGCGGGTGGCACCGAGAACGTGCAGGGCACTGATACCTCGGCGAGTATTCGCAGCGGCGGCACGCAGAACGTGCTGGCGGGTGGCGTCACGACCAGCGCGAACGTCAGCAGCGGCGGGCGACAAACCGTATCGTCAGGCGGTACGGCGACCAGCACGACGGTGCTCTCCGGCGGCGCGATAACGGTGTCCGCCGGCGGTACCGCGACCGGCGTCACGCAGTCGAGCGGCGCGGCGCTCACGGCGGGTACCTCGGCGACGGTGAGCGGCACGAATGTCAGCGGCGCGTTTTCGATTTCGGGCGGCATCGCGAACAACGTCGTGCTCGAAAACGGCGGCACACTGACCGTGCTCACCGGCAATTCCGCGACCAATACGCACATCGTCAATCAGGGCTCGGTGGTCGTGATGGCGGGCGGCTCGGCCAATTCGACGACGCTGGGCAACGGTGGCGCGCTGACGGTGTCGTCGGGCGGCACCGCGACCGCCGTCACGCAGCAGGCCGGCGGGGCACTGATCACGAATACCTCGGCGACCGTGACCGGCACGAACACCGCGAACGGCACGACCAATTCATTTTCGATTTCTGGCGGCGTCGCACAGGGCGTGTTCGTCGAAGCCGGCGGCTCGCTCACTGTGCTGAGCGGCACGACCGCGAGCGGCACGCAGGTTGGCGCGCGCGGCAGTGCGATCGTGCAAGGCGGCGGTGCGGCGAACAGCACGACAGTCAGCAACGGCGGGCAACTGCTCGTGTCGTCGGGCGGCAGCGCGGACGTAGCGACGGTGATGAACGGCGGCCAGCTCGTCGTGTCGGGCGGCGGCACGGCGACCAACATCACGCAGGACGCCGGGGCGGCGCTCATCACCAATACGTCGGCCACGGTGAGCGGCAGCTATGTGAGCGGTGGTGCGAGCAGCACGTTCAGCATATCGAGCGGCGTCGCGCAGAACGTGGTCGTCGAGAACGGCGGGCAGCTGTCCGTGCTGGCCGGAGATGTCGCTAACCAGACGACTGCCGGTAGCGGCGGCCTCGTCATCGTCTCGTCGGGCGGTAGGACGTCGGCCACGTCGATCAGCAGCGGCGGTGCACAGACCGTGCTGACGGGCGGCGATGCCTTCGGTATGACCGTGTCGAGCGGCGGCAAGCTCACCGTGTCGGCCGGCGGCGAGGCGATCGGCGTCACGCAGTCGGCGGGTGCCGCGCTGATCACCAACACGTCGGCCACTGTCAGCGGCACCAATGCGAGCGGCGCGTTCTCGATCCAGGGCGGCGCCGCGGACAACGTGATCGTCGAAGACGGCGGCCAGTTGACGATCCTTGCCGGCGACTCTGCGGTCAACACGTCCGTCGGTAGCGGCGGCCTGGAAACGGTGTCTGCCGGCGGCACGGCGAGCGGCACGTTCGTCACGTCGGGCGGCTCCGAGTTTGTTTCGTCCGGTGGCACCACGCTGGGTACGACGGTGACGTCCAACGGTTCGCAGACGGTGCTCGGCACCGCGTCAGGCACGATGGTGAGCGCGGGTGGCTCGGTGTTCGTCAGCTCGGGCGGCACGACGAGCGGCACGGAAGTCGGCAGCGGTGGCAGCGAGGTGGTGTCGTCGGGCGGCACAACGCAGGGCTCGCAAGTCGCGTCCAGTGGCACACAGACGGTCGCCGGCGGCACGGCGAACAACACGCAGGTGAGCGGCGGCGGCAAGCAAGTCGTCTCGTCGGGCGGTGCTACGAGCGGTACGCTAGTGGACAGCGGCGGCACGCAGACCGTGGCGGCGGGCGGTAGCGCGAGCGGCACGCTGGTCAGCAGCGGCGGCGCGCAGGTCGTTTCGTCGGGCGGCGTCACGAGGGGCACGTCGGTCGGCAACGGCGGGTCGAGCGTGGTGATGTCGGGCGGCACCGCTAGCAGTACGATGGTGTCGAGCGGCGGCACGGCTATCGTGACCTCCGGCGGTACCGCGAGCGGCACGGTAGTGAAGAGCGGCGGCACCGAGAGCGTGTCGTCGGGTGGAACGACGGTCAGCACATCTGTCAGCAGCGGCGGCAAGCAGACGGTGGCGAGCGGCGGCCAGACGAGCGGGACGGTGGTGGGCTCCGGCGGCTCGCAAACAGTCAACGCCGGCGGTGTCACGTCGGGCACCGCAGTCGCTTCCGGCGGCACGCAGACCGTCGGTGCAGGCGGGGTCACCTCGGGCACGACGGTCGCATCGGGCGGTTCGCAGACGATCAGCTCCGGTGGCGTCACGTCGGGCACGATGGTCGCATCGGGCGGTTCGCAGACGGTCAACTCCGGTGGCGTCACGTCGAGCACGATGGTCGCGTCCGGCGGCATGCAGACGGTCGGCGCGGGCGGCATCACGTCGGGCACGGTGGTCGCCTCCGGCGGCACGCAGGACGTACAGTCCGGCGGCACCGCGAACGGCTCGATCGTGTCGAGCGGCGGCGTGCAGACCGTGTCGAGCGGCGCGACGGTGAGCGGTACGCAGGTGCTGAGCGGCGGCTCGCAGGATCTGTTCGGATCCCTGATCGATCCGATCGTGTCGGCGGGCGGCACGCTGACGATCGGCCAGGGCACCGCCGCGGGCGACCTCGTCGGCAATACGGCCAACAATGGCCTGCTGGTCTTCAATCGGCCTGATGCGATCACATACGGGGGCGACATTTCCGGCGCCGGGCGCATCGAGCAGCAGGGCACCGGCAGCGTGGTGCTGAACGGCGACAGCCATCAGTTCACCGGCATCACCGAAGTCATGTCGGGCGCGCTCGCGGTCGGTGACATCAACAACCCGGGCGCGCAACTCGGCGGCAATGTGCTCGTCGATGCGCCGGGCACGCTGCGCGGCCATGGCTCGATCGGCGGCAACGTGACGAACAATGGTGTCGTGATGCCGGGCGGCTCGGTCGGCACGCTGACGGTCGGCGGCAACTACACCCAGGCGGGCAACGCGACGCTGGTTATCGAGGTGAATCCGACCTCGGGCTCGCAATTGCGCGTGGGCGGCACGGCGGCGTTGAACGGCGGCTTGCAGATTCTGTACGACCCGGGCACCTACGCGGCTACGCAGTACACGATCCTGAGTGCCGCCAACGGCGTGACCGGCCGCTTTAGCAGTGTGACCAGCGCCGTACAAGCCGGCGCGAACCTCGGGGCGCTGCAGCAGTCCGTGAGCTATCAGGCCAACGAAGTCGATCTAGCGCTCACTCAAGCGGCGACGCCTGCGAATCAGATCGTGGTCGCGCCGATCAATACCAGTATCTACACCGCTTTGGGTTCGACACTCGCGCTGGGCGCACAAAACACCAACGCGGCTTTGCTTGACCGATTGAGTCAGCCGCGCGAGACCGGCGCGTTCAACGGCTGGGCGACCGTCACCGGTGCTCATACCAAGGTCGATGCAACAAATGGCGAACCGGGCTTCCAGGCAGACCAATACGGCTTCATGACCGGGCTCGATCATCAAGTCGGGAACTACACGGTCGGTGTCGCCGCAGGTTATAACCATGCCGATATCGATGAACAGATCACGGGTGACAGCGGCACCACGGATACGCTGCGCGCAGCGCTGTACGGCAGCCGCTGGCTCGGTCCGGTTGGCGTCTCGGCTTCCTTGGGCTATGGCCTGGACTTCCTGTCGCAGAAGCGTCCGTTTGGCGCGATCGGCACGGCGACCGGTGACCACATGGGGCAGGAAGTGACAGCGGCCAGCCAGGCGAGCCTGCCGATGACGTTCGCCGGATTCACGCTCACGCCACGGCTGGGCTTGCGCTACGCGTACGTTCACGGCAACGCATTTGCCGAAGGCGGGGCCAACGGGCAAGACCTGGGCGTGGGCACCGACAACGTCCACAGCCTGCAGCCGTACACCGAGATCACGCTGGACAAGGCATTCGGTAACGCGCTGAAGCCAGTGAACGTACAGGTCAGAGTCGGCTACGCCCAAGAATTGTTGGACACGAACCGAGCCGTAGCCGTCAGCGCGCAAGACGGCACGGTATTCGCCGCACCGGGCACGAATCTGCCACATGGCCAACTGACCACGGGCTTAAGCGTGAGCATGCAGCCGAGTAAGTCGACCACCGTGTCGCTGAGCTACGACGCGTTGCTTAACACCAGCCATGCGTCGGCGCAGACTGCCAGCGTGAAAGTCAGTTACCGGTTCTGAAGTGAGCAAAATTTAAATGGATGTATCCAACAGCTTGCGCGGCCCGCTAACGAATAGACTGCCGGGTTCGTAAAAGCGCAGCAATTTATCCATTTCCCGCGATAACCCAATTCGGGTCACCACTGCAACAGGCGTTGCTTCTGTTTCGATCGCACCGAGCCACAAGCCGCGACCGGTACACAAGTCGCAACCATCGAACTCCAGGCCGACGCCGAGCGCCACCGTAAGGCGCCCCGGCCCACGCGCCAGGTCACGCAGCTTTACGCCTGGCCGCCGGGCATACATTGCGTCCAGGCCTTCCAGCGGTTCAATCGCGCGAATCAGCACGCCAGCGCCCACGCCCTCATCCTCGCTGGCAACATTCAACATGTACGATATTCCATAGGTAAGCCGCACGTGAGCATGCCCTCGCGCGAGAAACATCGAATCATTGTGCGAACGGCGACCCCGAAAGGCGTAGCTGGTGGAGTCGCCGATAGGATAGGCTTCCATTTCGACGATCCGGCCGCTCATGCGGCCCTCCGGCAGATCATGAACGAGATACTTGCCCACCAGGTAACGCGCCAGTTCGATCGTGTCGCCTGGCAAATCGTCACGCGTGAGCGGGAGAATCGGCAAGCTTTGCCCGGCTAAGTCAGCAGTTGTTTGATTCACAAGGTCGTTCATCATGCGATGCAAATATTCGCCCAAATTTTCATGAATCATCCGGCCTGGTTGAGTTGATTCAGTTTAGGCGATCATTGCGTTTTCAAGTATAGAGACAATAAAATAGATCGAGCTCTTGAAATGAGCGTGTTCACCGCGGTGGTCGACGCTGGCAGTTTCGTGGGCGCGGTCGACCCGCTAAGGATGTCGAAAGCCGCAGTGTCGCGCCATGTCGATGCTCTCGAACAGCGTCTGGGCGTTCGTCTGTTGCAACGAACCACACGCCGGCTTTCGCTTACCGAGGAAGGCAGAATTTTTTATCAGCGTTCGAAGGATGTCCTGGCCGCGCTGGATGATGCGGAGTCGGAGGTGACTTAATTGGTTTCGACGCGCATGACGTTGTGTGCTTCGCCGACTTATCTTGAGCGGCACGGCGTGCCCAAACATCCGAAAGAGTTGGTGCAACACCGCGTGCTTGCCTATACGAACTGGTCAGGCCGCGACGAATGGCAGTTTGATGGCCCTGAAGGCCGGGTCCCCGTCCATACTCACGCGCGGGTATATTCGAACAACGGTGACACTTGCCGTGCCATCGCTGCGCAGCACGGCGGCATCATATTGCAGCCCAGCTTCATGCTAGCCGAAGACCTGAGACGAGGCGACCTGGTCGAACTCATGCCCGAATATCGCGCGGCCGAACTGGGCGTGTACGCGGTCTATGCAACGCGCAAGCAACCGCCGCTAAAAGTGCGGCGCCTGATCGATTTTCTAGTGGAGGCTTTCCACGATGTTTCGTGGGGGAATTGACAGATGACACATGTGACCATCCGTAGCGTGGAAGATGCATCGGGACAATATTGTGTGGATTTTATTTCGCATCCCGATGGCACATTCAGCGCAAAGCAATTTCGAAGAGACCCCGAAGACGAAGGGCGATGGACGCTGATCGCAGACTATTCTGCGAAACGGTTTGCTACGGAGAAAGAAGCCGTTGATGCGATCGCTGCTTTGCTCCCGTGGCTTGAAGATTCAGCAAGCAAGTACTAAAGGAAAAATATGAACGGCGAAATTTTCGATTGCGGCGATGTAGACCTGCAAAACGGCAGCCGCCTGAGCAACGCCAGGCTGGTATATCAAACGGCCGGTCGACTCAACGCCGCCCGCGATAACGTCATCGTCTATCCAACCTCCTTCGGTACACACCACACCGATATCGCGTGGCTTGCAGGGCCGGGTAGGACGCTCGACACCGACCGGTATTTTGTCGTTATACCGAACATGCTGGGCAATGGCTTGTCGTCATCGCCGAGCCATCAGGCGCCCGGCACTTTTCCGTCCATTAGCCTGTTCGATAACGTGATGCTGCAACACCGGCTGCTACGCGAGAAATTCCAAGTCGAGCGATTGAAGCTTGCGGTCGGATTCTCGATGGGCGCCCAGCAGGCCTATCACTGGGCCGCGCTATTTCCCGATATGGTCGAGCGCGTTGCCGTCATCTGCGGATCCGCGAAAACGTCACGCCACAACCGGGTGTTTCTCGAGGGCGTCAAAGCTGCGCTCACGGGCGATCCGGCGTGGCAGGGCGAGTATTTCCGTGCCGACGCCGGTCAGGGCCTCAAGGCTATGGCACGGGTCTACGCGGGATGGGGCATGTCATCGCAGTTCTACCGCGACGAAGCATACCTCCACGCCGGCTTCCACAGTGTCGAAGACTTCATCGTACGCGTCTGGGAAGGCTTCTTTGCCCATAAAGACGGTAACGATTTGATGGCGATGATCGGTGCCTGGGAACGCGCGGACATCAGCGCCAATGCCCAATATAACGGCGATCTGACGAAGGCATTGGGTTCCATCCAGGCATCGGCGTTGATCATGCCGAGTCGAACCGACATGTATTTTTCTCCGGTCGACAGCGAGGAAGAGGTGCGCCTAATGCCGAACGCGGAGTTGTGTGTCATCGACACAATTTGGGGGCACCGGGTAAACAATCCCACCCAAAACCCGAAGGACGCCGCTTTTGTAGAGAAACAACTGGCGCGGCTATTAGGCTCAGACGCGAGCTAGTCTATGCTGCGAAAAATCGCATCCAAATCGGCGACATTGATGGGTTTGGTCAAGTGCTGATCAAACCCCGCATCGAGTGCGGCTTGTTTGTCCTCCCGTTGGCCCCATCCGGTTGCGGCGATCAACAGCGCATGACTTCCCCACGCCTCATTGCGGATCAACTTGGCCACGTCATATCCATTTAGCTCGGGCAGACCGATATCGAGCAACACCACTTGAGGCGAGAACTCGCGCCCCATCGCTATGCCTGTCATGCCGTCACGTGCGGTTTGAACTTCATGGCCTAGCATGTGCAGCACCATCGCCATACTCTCGATCGCATCTTCATTGTCGTCTATCAGCAATACGCGCCGCCCTTGGGCCGGCGCAGACGGGCGATCGCTGCTCGCTGGCGCGACCTCGAATTCCATCTGCGAAAGGGGAAGACGCACACAAAATTCGCTACCGAGGCCTTCCCCTTTGCTGTCGGCGCAGACGGTGCCTCCGTGCAGCTCCACCAGCCCGCGTACAAGAGCGAGTCCAATACCTAGACCACCCTGCGAACGTTCAAGCGCCGGAGCAAGTTGCGAGAACATTTGAAACACGTTGGACAGATGTTGTTCCGGTATGCCTATGCCGGAGTCGATCACCGTCAAGACGGCCTGATCGCCTTGTCGCTCACCGACGAATCGGATCTGGCCGCCAGCGGGCGTGTATTTGGCGGCATTATTGAGCAGGTTCAGCATGATCTGAGCAAGCCGCGTGGGGTCGCTATCGACGAAGACGGGGGCGTTTGGAAGGATCACGGTGAGGGTATGTGATGAAGCTTGCATGAGCGGCATGCAAGTTTCCACCGCGTCGTGCATGGCCTCCACAATGTCAAGCGGACGCTTGCGCAATTCCACACGACCTTGCGTAATGCGCGAGACCTCCATCAAGTCATCGACGAGATGGGTCATCTGCTGCAATTGCCGTTCGAATACACCCAGAGACCAACGCAGATCAGGGTCGTCAAAGTTCTTTAGTCTGAGGATATCCAGCACGTTGCGCATGGGGGCGAGCGGATTGCGCAGTTCGTGTGCCAGCGTGGCTAGAAATTCATCTTTGCGCCGATCGGCTTCAGACAGTCGCTCGTTCAAATCCTGCAATCGCACATCGACCTCTCGGCGCGCGATGAGTGCGGTCTCCGCTCGTTCGCGTGCGGCCAGAAGTTCCCGCTCATACTTGCGTCTATCGGTGGAGACGAATACCGCAATATGGTCTTTGACTCCGGACTCATCGCGTCGCCGAATGGCGTTAAGCAGTATCGGCACGGTATGGAGATCTCGATGAATGATCTCCAACTGTATCTCTGCGACAGAACCCTGCATTTGTAGCAAGGGCGCCCAGTGTGTCTGGTGGAACACCCGCCCGCCAATGGTGAGGAGTTCTTGTATCCGACGCTTTGCTATCAGCTCTTCTGCTGCGTACCCTGTCCAGCCGCAAAAGGTTGAATTACAGCGCAGGATCGTTCCATCAACGGCGGTGACCAGCAATCCGCAGGCAGCCTCGTCGTAGAACGATTCGTCTGCGTTATGCATGGCTCAGAACCCGATGGGTCGAAGAAACGCTTCGATCGCGGCTGTACTTGCGCTCGGTGCACTTAGGTGCGGGCAATGGCCGACGTTTTCGATGATCCGCAGCGTTGCTGCGGGCATCGCCCGTTGCATATACTCGCCGACTGAGCACGGGGCGATGATGTCATCACTGCATTGAAGAATAAGTGTCGGGGTTTTTGATTTAGGCAGATCGGCTCGGTGGTCTGAAAGAAACGTGACGCGCGCAAAGTGCTTGGCGATCTCCGGGTCGGTTTGGCAAAAGCTGTTGGTCAGTTCCTCTGCTAATTCCGGCTGGTCAGGCGCACCCATGATGGCCGGCGCCATGGTGCTGGACCAACCGAGGTAATTGCTTTCCAGCGTGTGCAGCAGGTCATCGATGTCGGGTCGCGTAAAACCACCGACGTAGTCATCGCTATTGATATAGCAGGGCGACGGTCCGACCATGACGTGAGCGGCGAACCGTTCGGGCGCCTCTATGGTGGCGAGCATGCCTATCATTGCGCTGACCGAATGACCGACCAATAGCACCGGGCCTTCCGAAAATTCGTCGATGATTTCGAGTAAATCGGTGGCGTACCCATGCAACGAGTCGTATTTCGAGCGATCGTAGGCGGATAGGTCGGACGACCCGCTCCCCACCAAATCGAACAGCACCGTTTTGAAACTGCTCTGAAAGGTGGGGGCGAGATAGCGCCACATGCTTTGGTCGCATCCAAATCCGTGGACGAACACCATCGTGGCAGGGCCTTTGCCGGCCGTTCTCACGTTGTTTCTGTGCTGCACGCTCATGCCCATCACCGGTTGACACAGTGATAACGATTATACGTGCGGCAGATCTATCGGGCCGCCCAAATTCTGTTTAATTGGGCCGCTGCTCGAGCGCGTCTCGTGAGTTCATTAATGCGCAGTGGTTTGGCCAGACGTTTTGGGAGTAGTCCGTAGCCGAATGCAGTGCTGGGTCAGGGCGATGATCTCAACTTTGATTCGAGCTCATCAGCCTGTCGGCGAAAATCTTGTGATCGACGTTTGCTGAAGGCCTGCAAATTGGACAGTTTCCATCGGAGCGCCGGCAGCTCTCCTGCATGGGGGCAAAGCAATAATGAGCTTGGTGTCGCTAAGTCCCTTGCTTGCGATAGCGCGGCATTTCAGGCCGATTTTGCTGAGACGTCCGGTGATCGCGTCGAGCTCGTTCGCGATTGCCTGCATGGCTTCGTCGCGCGGCGTGGCCCACGGCACGTAGACGACCTCAATGTCGACGGACAGCCGCGGCATATCCTGAACAAACAAATTGATTGCGGTGCCACCCTTCATCGCGAAGATATCGTTGGCGAAGACGTCTGGTGCGGCCGTAAGCAGCAAGCGAACCGTTTGTGCGTAGTAAATATTCATCAGGGATTCAACGTCAAGAGTGTGCCGTCTTTCAGGCGGGTGATCCACCGCCTGTTGCTGCCGACAGGAATGTCATATTGACCCAGCAGATCGTCTACTTTGATCAATTCTGTTTCACGTCCCCAAGTGAGCAGCAGGCGCACTGTTTTAACGCTGGTACAGCAGACTAGTAGCCGACCCAGCATGTCCTTGCGAAGGTTGCGTACGCCGGAGAAGAGGTTACGTGCCTCTTCGATATCCTGATGTGTGCCGACTTCGTAGAGCATTTCGAGAATGGCTCGTTCGGGCACAGAGACTTGCAGCCCATCAGCAGTACCCGGAGGGATGGTAAGACTCTTTGTATGGGGGAAACCAGTAGGCCAATCGAACAGGTGCGCGGATACATAACGTGCTGGGAAACATGTGGTGAACCAATCGGGCAATGTGGATCGCCCGCCGCCCCATAAGACGAGTTGTTCCCTGGGGGACAGATTGTGACGCACCCCCTGAAGGGCGAGGGCGCTCTTGCCGCCAATATGCAGGCCGGGAATCCGTGTTTGCAGGAATTTGATCGAGGCGTGTGGATCGAGTGTGTCGCCACGAAATGCATACACACCCTGAGCCAACCGTACCAACCAGCCACCAGTGACGTATTTGGCAGCCAGTTGCCGGTGAGGACTTTGAGCAACGAGAGGATCGCGTTAAGTCGGCGCCATCTCGGCCCAGTTCTAGTCAATATCGATCGTGCGGCTCGCATATCGCGGCGGCTCCTGCTTCGGCACGGTGAGCGTGAGCACGCCCTTGTCAAACTTTGCGAGCGTGTGTTCGGGGTCGGCATTTTCCGGCATCGGGATCGTGCGCGTGAAGGTCCCATAGGCGCGTTCAAGCCGATAACAACCGTCCTCGTCGCTGTGCACATCCTGCTTTTTCTCGCCGCGCAAAACCAACGCGCCATCTTCGACTTTGACGCTCACGTCCTCCTGCGCCATGCCCGGCAATTCGACGGTCACGCGCAGTATCTGCCCCTCGTCGACCACGTCGATGCGCGGCTGGAAACGCGATGAGCTGAAGTCGCCAAACCATCGTTCCAGCGCGCCGCGGCCTGCAAACGGATCGTGAAAGAACTCCTCCATGGCACGCCACGGATCGCGCGAGAAAAGTCGCTGAATGTCGGACCACGGGGCGCGCCACGGTTCACCGGTCGGCGGGCTTTGCGGGTTGTCCGCGTCGGGCTTGCGCCCCGATCCGCGTAGAAATTTGAAAGGGTTCCACTTTCTCGGGTCGGTGTTCATCGTAGTCTCCTTGACGAACGAGCCTCGCGTCGTAAATACCACCTGTGCGAATCTGTAGTATCTCGCCCGCAGGCATCTCGGAGACTGTGCGTTAGCGCACATGCAAACTAGAGAATTGTCTATACCTGGCGAATCGCGGCTGAATTAGGGTCTCGAATCGCCATGCACAACACGAGCCTTTGTTAGCCATCTTTCCCGCCATCTAAGGGCAGAATTGGGGCCGCAGGACATCCGCGTATCCATGATCGAGCCAGGAGTTGTAGCAACCGAACTGGTCGAGCATGTCACGTTTTTCACCGCCCGTGATGCTGTCTGATTCAGCCGGTCGTTCGGCACTCGTGCCGATCAACTTCCGCAGGCTTTCAGGTTTGCTGGTTTGCCTTGCTTGAAGCAACTCTTCTTTTCTTCCCCGCCTTTGTAACTGACGGCGATGCCATCGGGTTTACCGATGGCATCCGTCTGCTCGACCGTTACCAGTGTCGTGCCGTTGTAGAACGTTTTTTCAAGGCGCGTGCCATGCGGGGTCTTCACCGGCCGCTTCAAGAAGTACTTTTGCCCCTCACCGTTTACCAGGATCGTGGCGCTATTGATGAAGTCGCCGTCCGGTTTTTCGGCGCTGCTCGCGACCGAAGTCGACTTCGGTTGAGATCCGGTATTGTCCTTCGCCAGATCGGTGGACTTGCGCAACTCCAGACGATGGAGCAATTTTCCGCCGGAGATCGTCGCCACCACTCGTCCGGTCTCCTGATCGTTGTTCTGATAAGCCGGCCCCCAGGCTTTGCGCACCGCTTTATAGACTAATTCCAGTTGTCCATCCAGCTTGCCTCCCTTGCAGGTAGCCGTCACCGGGTGAATCGAAACGTCGCTGTAACTGTGTCCGTAGCCGGATGCTCCGCTGCCGGACTTGTAGTTGGAGATACCGGTCAATTCGTCCAACTGCGCGGCAGATACCTTGCAAGGCCATTCGGTCTTCTTCGCTTCGCCAATGCTAAAAAAAGTGTCGGGCGCGGCAGCGTAACGCTGATATTGCGCTTGGGCTTCCTGCATCAATGTAGTTTGTTCTGCCTGCTTGAGTGCAGGCAATTGCAACGACTGAGCTTGGGCTTGGGCTTGAGCGCCGGTGCTTGCCAGAAGCAAGCCGAGAGCGCACAAGCCAAGAACTTTGAATACCAAATGGCGCTGTTGTTCAGACATTGATTTTCCTTGTGCATTGAAGATATTTTTGTTCATTTCATTTCAAGACTAAGAACGCACCAACCGCGCAAGCCCAACCGCACGCTCCATCACCAGCACAATCAACAGTATCATCCCAATCTGCAGCGCGGATGCAGCAGCAACCACGAGCTGTCCGCCGTTGAACTGCAGAAAACCGAAAATCTCAATCGGCAGCGTCGTCACGCCAGGCCCGGTCAGGAACAGCGCAGTGTTCAACTCTCCGAACGAGACGATGAACGCGAACAGCCAGCCCGAGAGTACACCAGGCCAAATCAACGGCAACGTCACCAGGAAAAAACACTTCAGCGGCGATGCGCCGAGGCTTTGCCCGGCCTCATCCAACGAATAGTCAAAGCTTTGCAAGCTCGCGAACGTCGCCCGGTAGCAGTAGGGCATGCCAACCAGCACGTGCGCAAACGCCAGCCCAGCCAGCACGGGCATACCCACATAGCGATAGCACATGAGCAGCGACAACCCAAGAATGATCGTCGGGAACACCAGCGGCGCCATATAAAGCGACTGGAACACGCCGCTCATCCGCTTGCCGCTGCGCACGGTCGAGAGCGCCGCCATTACGCCCAGTACGGCGGCCACAATCGACGAGCCGATCGCCAGTTCGATACTCAGCACAAAGGCACTGCGCATCTCATCGCGCGAAAAGAAGTCGACGAACCAACGCAGCGAAAACCCAGGCGGCGGGAATTGAAATGAATCTGACGGTGAAAACGCCGTCACGATGACGATCACCAGTGGCCCGAGCAACAGAATAAAGACGAGCGTGGTGATCGCCATCAACACGAAATTGCCAAATTTTTTCATCAGCCGCGCCCCTGTACCCGATGCGGGCGCAGCACAAGCTGAATCAGCGCACCAGCGATCAAAGCGAGCGCAAGCAGAATAAACGACAGCGCGGCAGCCTGCGGCCACTGCAGCGTACTCACCGCGTCGAACACCGCGCTCACCAGTAGCTTGTATCGCACACCGCCCAACAGCGCGATCGTTACGTAAGCACTCAGTGTCAGAAAGAAAACCAGCATCAAACCCGACGCGACACCCGGGCTCGACAACGGCCAGGTCACATGCCAAAACGTGCGCAGCGGATTGGCGCCCAGTGACTCCGCCGCCTCATGCAAGGACCGGTCGATCGCCGTCAGCGAGTTTGCAATCGAAATGATCATGTACGGCAGCAGGATCGTCAGCAGACCGATCACGACTGCCTGGAACGTGTTGATGATGCGCAGCGGGAAGTCGATCACGCCGAGCTTGACGAGCACGAGATTGATCAAGCCATCGTGTCCGAGAATCTCGAGCCAGCCGTACGCGCGCACGACGTTGCTGATCATCAGCGGGAACAGCAGCACCATCATCGTGATAAGCCGGCGGCGCGGCGTCATCCGCGCCACGACCAGCGCGACCGGGTAGCCGAGCACGAGGCACACGCCCAGCACCGCGGCGGTCACGCCCAGCGTGCGCTTGATCGTCAGCAGCATGAAGCTGTCGGCCAGCGATTGCGCGTAGTTGTCGAAAGTCGCATGGTTACCGAACAACTGCGTGCTCGACGGCGACATGAAACTCACATAGAACAGCAACAGCAGCGGGCCGACGAAAAACACCAGCGTCGCTACCAGCGGTGGCGCGGAAACGGCCCAGAAAAACGGCCGGCGATAGAACGGGCGGTCGATCGACATCATGCGTCTCGCAGTAGAACCATGCTCGATGCGGCCCAAGCGCAACGCACTTCGCGGCCGGGTTCCAGCCCCGCCGCATCACGCACGTAGGCCTGCATGCGCACGCCATGCCGTTCCAGGTAGACATGCGTGGCCGCGCCGCGATAGATGACTTCGCGCACCGTCGCGGTGACGCTCTCGCGGTTGCCTACGTCATGGTCGGCGACGATGTCGATCTTCTCCGGACGCAACGCCAGCCTGACGCGTTCGCCAGTGCCCGCAGTACAGCCGTCGATGCGGACCTGTGCGCCGCCGATGTCGATGCGTGCGCCGTCCGCTGATGAGTTCACCACCACGCCATCGACGAAATTGCTGTTGCCTAGAAAGCCCGCGACGAACTCGGTGCGTGGGCTTTCATAGATTTCACTGGGCGTGCCCACTTGCTCGACCACGCCTGCGCGCATCACGGCAACACGATCGGACATCGTTAACGCTTCTTCCTGATCGTGTGTGACGAATACCGCAGTAATGCCGAGTTTGCGCTGCAGTTCGCGCAGCTCGACTTGCATCTCCTCGCGCAGCATCTTGTCGAGCGCGCTCAACGACTCGTCGAGCAGCAGCACGGTCGGATGAATTACCAGCGCCCGCGCGAGGGCAACGCGTTGCTGCTGACCGCCGGACAACTGTTTCGGATAGCGGTCTGCGAAGCCGTTGAGTTTGACCAGGGCTAGCGTCTCGCGCACGCGCTTGGCGATTTCGTCGCGTCGCAGCTTGCGCATCTTCAGCCCGAAGGCGACGTTTTGTGCGACCGACATATGCGGGAACAGCGCGTAGTTCTGGAACACCATGCCGAAGTTGCGCCGATAGGGCGGGATGTCGGTCACGCGTTCGCCACGGATGAATATTTCTCCCTGCGTGGGGTGCTCGAAACCGGCGATCATTCGCAGTGTCGTGGTCTTGCCGCAACCGCTGGGCCCCAGCAGTGAAAAGAACGTGCCGCGCGGGATGTCGAGGTTCAGTGCCTTGATCGCGACGACGTTTTGATAGTGTTTGGTGACGTTGTCAAAGCGTACGTCGGCTTCTGCCGTGGAGTCCATACGAGGTCCGGTGAAATCGTTCTGCTAGTTTGAATCGAATCGATTGATGCGGGCAATCGCTTCGAGGATGCGCAGCGGGAGTTCGATCGACAGGAGATCCTGCGCCATCGATCGTGCGTCTGTTTTCGTGTCCGGTGCGGTTTGCGTCGGCGTTGATGTTGGCGTTGATGTTGGCGTTGGTGTTGGTGTTGGTGCGGGGATCGATGTCGGCGCCTGCGTCAGCCGTGCCACGCTCGCATTGAGCATGGCGGTCGCATCGAGCAGCATGCGCATTGCACCCGCACCGCCCGCGACCGGCGCGTCGATATCGTCAAGCGCCAGCGCGAGCTTGCGCAGCCCCGCGATTTCGCGTTTCAACAGGCGGCCAAGCGGATCGTCGGCAGGGGCGAGCGCGTCGAGCGCGTGGCCGACCGACTCAAGCAACCGTCCGCGCGCGTTGTGCCATGCAGATGCATCAACGGCATCAACGCGGCGCTGTGGCAGGGAAGCCGGCCGACTCACTGTACCTGTCGTACCCGGCATACCCGTTGTACCCGCCGTCTCCGCCGCAAGCAAATGATCGATCGCATTAAGGATCAGCCGAAACGACGGCGCATCGTTCGACTCGTAGTAATCGAGCGTTTGCTCCATCACTGCGGAGCCACGAATCGGCAAGTAATGCGCGACGTAGCTATCGAGCGCGATGTACTTGCGCACGACGTCGCCCATTTCCGGATGCGCAGAGAACAGCACAGCGCGCGCAGCGTCTCCGGTCGTCAGAATAGCCGCCTTGCCGGCCATTTCCGAAGTAAAGCGCGCAGCGTCCAACGGATTGTCGATCGGCAGCCGCGCAGGCAGCGTCAACGAGCAAAAGCGCGCCGCGATACCGGTAGGCGCACGCACCGCTTCATAAATCGGCCCGTGGTAATAAGGCATCTCAACGATAGGCGCACAGCCGCGCGCAAGCGGACCGTCATCGAGTTCGATCGACACAAGACCCGCACCGCTGCGCAGATACTCATGCGAATAGCGCGGGCTTGCACGCGCAACGCCGAGCCAATGCGGCCGACCTTCGGACAGATAAAACGCTCCGCCGCACGACGCTATGCATGCGCCGCCGCGCGCGATAAAGCGGCGGATCGCACCATCAATGCCCGCTAAGTTTTCGTTACGATCGAGGCCCCAAGTCTCGAAGCCACCGGGCAGCATCAGCAGATCGAATTCGTCGAGCGCACCCGCCGCAACCGGCGCGCCGTCCAACACATCGAACGGCAAACCAAGACTCGCCAGACTATGCGCGTAGTAGCCGGAATAGGGATAAGCACAGGCCGCACCACCGAATATCGCAATACGCGGCACGCGCACAACATGAGTTGCATCGGGCACTTCGCCCGCCACGACGCTGATCGATTCGAGCCCGCTAGCGACCACCGCACGACGGACCCCGTCCGACGCCTCGATCAGATAATCGCCCGCACGCATAGCCACGCTATCGTTCTCAACCACGCGCACCACAAACCCACGCGCGGCAAGCCGATAAGCGAGCACGGCAACCGCACAGCTTTGTCTGTTGTCACCCCAACGTAGCGCAATCGAATCGACAGGCGCACCCCTCGCAGTACCGCTCACCTCGACCTCGCGATCAATTACTTGCAACGATGCTATTCCAACGGTTCATCCAGGCTACGCGCTGATCGCTCATATATTGCTGATCCAGGTCGATCATCTTCGCGCGCTCGGCATCGGTCATCGCGGTCTGCTGCTGTTGCAGCGGCGTAAGCAGGGCGTTTGTCTTGCGGTTCGTGCCGGGATAATTGAACGCCTGTGCCAGGCCGATCTGTCCTTGCGGATCCAGCGTCAGATTCAGGAACTGTTCGGCGTACTCCAGGCTGGGCGCATTTTTCGCAATACCCGTGCCCCAGGTAATCGAAATCGCGCCTTCGCTCGGGAACACCCATTTGATGTCCGGATTGCGCTGCGCGACTGTTTCCGTCTGTGCGTTGTACAGCACGCCGATCGTCGCTTCGCCGCTTTCCAGCGTCTTCATGATCGTGTCGGTATCGGTCTGGAAAATCGGCTGCAGCTTGGCCATCTTCTCGAACATCGCGAACCCGGCGTCGCCGTCCTTGGGCGACTTGCCCGCGGCCATCGCGCCGATCGGGATGATGTACAGGCCGATCGAATGCGATGAGTCCGGCAGTACGATCTTGCCGCGGAATTCCGGGCGCCACAGGTCGGCCCACGAACGCGGCGGGTTCTTCACGACCTTCGAGTTATACGCGATACCGATCGCCGAATAGATTTGCCCGATCCAGTAATCGTGACGGAACTGCGGGTAGACGTCGTTCAGGTTCGTCAGCCGTGGCGAGTTCATGTCGATCTTCTGCAGCACGCCCTGACTCACCGCGAGCGGGAACAGACCGTCGTGCAATTGGATCAAGTCGTACGTCTGATGAGCCAAGCCCACTTTGAGCTTCGTGATGCGCTGATCGGGTGTCGATCCGCGGTCTTCGACGACAGGCACACCGGTCTGCGCGGTCAGTCGCTGGCCCACGCCTTTTTGCAGTGCGTCGCCCCACAAGCCGCCCCATGTCAGCACCGTGACATTCGCAGGCTTGGCCTGCGCGAACGCGCTCGTCGCACCGAGAGACCCGAGTGAAAGTGCGGGCAATGCGCCGCCAATTTTGAGGAAGCTCCGTCGTTTCATAAAGAGTCTCGCTTTTCACAGATACCCCGCGCGTGCGGGGTGTTTATTTTGACTGTAACGGGAAGCGATTGTGGAACCCATCCACTTTTGGTGTCAACTCAAAAATAAATAATCCATTGATTCTATAAGTAAAATTCGGTGAATTTTCAATGGAGCAGCGAACCAATGGTTTATTGGTTCGCCGTATTTTTGTGGGTAGACCGTCGGCGTGGTGAACGGCAAAGCATGCCGACGACGTCGAACAATTGCCGCTCGACGGTCCAGGCGCGGTGGACCGTCCAACGATAGTCGCGCAAGTGTCCAACTTGACGCGGATAAGCGTCTAACTCGGCGCCGATAGTTCGCCCAGGATCGTGGGAATCAACTCCGAGATCGTGGGATGGATCGCCATCGTCCGAGCAAGCGCGGTGTAGGGCATGCGTGCAGCCATCGCAACGAGAACGGCGTGGATGGCTTCGTCGCCACCCGGACCGAGGATCGCTGCACCCAGGATTTCATCCGTTTGCGCATCGACCACCACGCGCATCGACCCTTGGGTCTCGCCTTTCTCGATCGCACGAGAGACGCGTGTCATCGGCCGCATTCCGACGCGCACTTTCTTGCCCGCCTTGTGCGCTTGCGCCACCGTCATTCCGACGCGGCCGAGCGGCGGGTCGATATAGAGTGCGTAGGCGGGGATACGATCGGCCACTGAGCGGCTGGCGCCATCGAGCAGGTTCGCGGCGACAATCTCGTAGTCGTTGTAAGCGGTGTGGGTAAATGCGCCGCGGCCGTTGCAATCACCCAGGGCCCACACGCCCTCGACGTTCGTGTGTAGCTGGTCATCGACCTCGATATAGCCCGCCGCGTTTGTCGTTATGCCGGCCTTGTCGAGACCCAGATCATCGGTGTTGGGGCGTCGTCCGACCGCGAGCAGAAGGTGGCTTCCCACGATCTCCTGTTCCTCGCCCGCGGCACAATCGACGCGAATGCCGACGCCGTCCGGGTGGCCCTGCACATGGATGCACTCGGCGCCCGATCGGATCGCGATACCCTCGTTTTCAAGGATCGCCTTGATTTGCGCCGAAACCTCCTCGTCTTCCCGGGAGACGAGACGAGGGCCTTTTTCGACCACGGTCACCTGCGCGCCGAAGCGGCGAAATATCTGGGCGAACTCCAGTCCAATATAGCTTCCCCCGATGACGACAAGGTGGCGCGGCACCTCGTCGAGCGCCACCATGTTGGAATTGGTTAGATACGAAACCTCGTTCAGCTTGCCGAAGTCCGGGGTCGTCGCTCGGCCTCCAACGTTGATAAAAATCTTGTCTGCCTTGAGCAGTTGATCACCGACCCGGATCTCGTGAGCACTTTCAAAGCGTGCATGGCCGCGAATGAACGTGCAGCCGCTCATACCGGTCAGCCAGCGCTCAAGCCCTGTGCGACTGGCTCGAACAATCGCGTCGACGCGCGCTTTGACCGCCGCCATGTCGACGCGTGGCGGATCGGGCAGGATCACGCCATATTCCGCGCCGCGGGCTGCGAGGCGCGCCGCATAGGCGCTCGCCACCATTGCCTTGGTCGGCGTGCAGCCCACGTTGACGCAAGTACCGCCGGCCAGGCCGCGCTCCACGATCGCTACGGTCATGCCTGCCGCTGTCAGTCGGCCGGCCAGTGCCGGGGCCGCTTGACCGGTCCCGATCAGGATGGCGTCGAAGACGCGAGGCGAGGAGGAAGGCGTCACTTCAGGATTGGCCTTGGGGGCGGCGTTGGGGTCCGCTTTTGGGTCCGCTTTTGGGTCTGTAGTCATCGGTTCTCTCCTCGCATTTCAAATCGGGGCTTGATGATGGATCCATAAATCGCGCTCGATCGTCCACATTGGCGATACCGGCTTCCAACGGGGCCATCGCGTTCGATGCACGCGGCAACACCGAAAGATGAACGCCGCAGTTCCATCAGACTACACCGACCCCTTGCACTGCGTCGTGAAACAGCAATTCGATGCCGATGCGTTCGCCGCTGCGCACGCGACTAATCGCGTGCTTGAGGTTGACCCGGTAGTAGCCCTTGCTGCCCTTGGATGGGCGATGGGCGACGGTAATGAGCGCCGCATCGCCTTGGCGTAGGGGCAACACCATGGGCCGGGACTGCATGCGCGGGCGCTGCTCGGTCATGACGAACTCGCCACCCGAAAAGTCAGCATCGGGTTCGCAGGGCAATATCACCAACTGCAACGGGAACACGCGCTTGCCCTGTGCGCTTTGATGCAGCGCCAAATAATCTCCCTCGCGGAGATAACTCGCCGCCGTTAGTTGGCCCGTCTGGCCGACCTCGCGGTTCTCCCGCAGGAAGTCTTCCAGCGTCGCCGGGTAGCGGGAGTCCGCGCCCATAATTTCAGCCCAGCGATTGGCAATCGGAGCCAACCGCTCGTAAAACGCTACACGCCAAGCTGCGATCGGATCAGGCAATGGTTGAGGCAGACGCCACACATCCCCCCGACCGAGTTCAAGGCGCTCCAGCGACGCGCACTGGCCCTGCGCGCGGGCCTCGGCTGCAAGCGTCGCGAGCGCTTTAGCCTGTGCACCGTCGAGCAACTTGGGCAACAAGGCATAGCCTTCCTTATCCAGGTCAGCACCGATGCGGCCCCAGTCCAGTTTTTCGATGGAGATATTTTTCATTGTTCGCTCCATCATGTCGTCAAACGTGTGCTTCGTGCCGTTGCATCCATCGTCATGTCAGAAACCGGGCAACCGCGCTTCCTGAGAGGCGCTGGCGGGCTCGACAGGCAGCAGCGCTCGCTCATGCTCGAGTAGCCAGCGCTTGCGGTGCAGACCCCATGCATACCCCTTGAGGTCGCCGTTTTTGCCGATCACGCGGTGGCAGGGCACGACAATCGCGATCGGATTCGCACCATTGGCGGCGCCGATATCGATGGCCATGCGAGGATCGTCATAACCCAGGGCGCGAGCGAACTCGCCATAGCTGGTCGTCTGTCCAGCCGGGATCTCGCGCAACCCGGCCCAGACGCGACGCTGCAGTTCACTGCCCGATGCCGCGGTGGCGATCTCACCCAGCGCGGCAAAGTCGCCCTCAAAGTAACGTCGGAGGCCAGACGCGATCGCTGCGGGGGCGGCGGTTTCTATGAGCTCGCACTCGCCATAGTGCGTGCGCAAGTTCCGATGCAAATGCGCCTGGTGATCGATGAAGTCGAGCGCGCGCAACTGTTCCTGGTGGTCCGTAACCAGCATCAACGTTCCCAGCGGGGAATCAACCTCGCTCAGATTCAAATTCAGTTTTAGTTTCATGGCGGACATCTCCTAGGTATGGGAGGTCGTGGGTATTTGGGTGGTGAGTGATCAGTTTGAAACGGCGCAATAATTCGAACAATCCGTTTCTTGCTGGTATACGTTTAAAAATTAAAACGCAAGAAACGGAGTTGCGAGTCAGTGATGCTCCTGTAGGCTGAACGCATCGCCAATTGAGAACAGTCCAACGGGAACCTGGCCCATGAGCCCATGCGAGAGCGATGCACGGATGTCGATACCGGCTTTGCAGGCGCAAGACTGGCCCGCCATAGAGCAATCCCTATACACCGATGGCAATGCGCTGTTGCCTGCTCTACTCACTGCGGCGCAGTGCGAAGAATTAGCGGCCATGTACGAGCAGGATCAGCACTTTCGAACACGCGTCGTCATGGCGCGGCACGGGTTCGGGCTCGGTGAATACAAGTACTTCGCCTATCCGTTGCCGAATATACTCGCCCAACTACGCGAAGCGCTCTATTCGCGCCTCGCGCCCGTTGCCAATCATTGGAACCGGTTGATGGGCGTGGACGTGCGCTATCCTGAGACACTGCCAGCCTTTCTGGATCGTTGTCATGCCGCAGGCCAGATTCGTCCGACTCCGCTGATTCTGAAGTACGGCGAGGGCGACTACAACTGTCTGCATCAAGACCTATACGGCGACCATGTGTTTGCGTTGCAAGTGGCGATTCTTTTGGATCGACCGGGTATCGATTTCACCGGTGGCGAATTCGTGATGACGCAGAGCAGCACATCGGAGCGCCGTGTCGATGTGGTGCCTCTGCGTCAAGGCGATGGTGTCGCGTTCACCGTCAATCAGCGCCCGGTGCAAGGCCGGCGCACAACGCGCAGGGTAGCAATGCGGCATGGGGTTAGCCAAGTACGCAGCGGCCACCGTTACACGGTCGGGCTGATCTTCCACGACGCACGCTGACGCTTACCACGCCTATGGGGTGTTGAAACCGAGGCACTAAGCCTTGGCCGCGACAACCTCGATCTCGAGCAAGAACTCAGGGCGCACGAGTTGTGGCACGATCAGCAGCATGGACGCAGGCCGGACATCGCCGAGGAATTTGGTGCGCACCTTGCCATAGGCGGCTATGTCCTCGGCGCGAGTGAGATAGTGGGTGGCTTTGACGATGTCGCCAACTGTCATGCCGGCACCGTCCAGCATGCGTATGACATGTGCCCAGGCGAGCTCCGCTTGGCCGGTAATGTCTGCGGGAAGTTCGCCTTCGATCGGAAGTCCGGGGGTGCCGGATGTCACGAGCCATCGCAGGTTAGGTTGAACCTCGATGGCATCGCTGTAATTCGCGATCTGGCGTGCGACGCCGATTTCGATGATTTTATGGGGCATTTTTCTACTCCTGTGAATGGAAAAGGGCCGGCTTAGGGGGGCGTCGGCCTACATCATGGCCTGAAGCACGTCACGCAAAACGACGGCCTGGTTCTCCAGTTCATTGCGGGCACCGTAGACCAATGTGATCTTTTGCGAGCCGCTAGCGGCAAGCAACGCTTCCAGTTTTTCTCGCATGCCGGGCGCCGCAAGTTCCTCGAGATAGCGTTTGCGAAACTCTTCCCACCGTTGCGGTTCGTGGCCGAACCAGCGTATCAATTCTGGCGTTGGCGCTACATCGCGTGCCCACTCGTCGAGATGTAGATCGGCTTTGCTACGTCCGCGCGGCCAGAAATGATCGACCAAGACACGATAGCCATCGGCCGGCGTGGCCGTCTCATAGGCACGTTGAATCTCAATCACGCGCGGGTGAGCCTGTTTCGGGTGGGTGTCTTTCGCAGACGTCATTATTTCTGCTGTGGTTGCGGCGTGAGTACGCGTTGCACTTGCTCGCGTAGCGCCGGAAGCACCTCGTGTTCGAACCACGGATGATGCTGGAACCAGCCCGTATTGCGAGGTGACGGATGCGGCAACGGGACGTAGCGCGGAGCATAATCCGCAAACGCCGCGACGGTCTCGGTGACGTTGCCGCGACTTGCCTTGCCGAGGAAATAGCGCTGTGCGTACTGACCAATCAGCAGGATCAGGTCGATCTGGTTCATCTGTTCCAACAAACGAACATGCCAATGTTCGGCACATTCCTTGCGCGGCGGCAAATCGCCGCTACTGCCTCGACCGGGATAGCAATAGCCCATGGGCATGAGCGCGATTTGCGACGCATCATAAAACACGGCGCGATCGACGCCCAACCAATCGCGCAAGCGCTCACCGCTCTTGTCATCCCATGGCACGCCGGTTCTATGCACAGTCATGCTTGGTGCTTGTCCAACGATCAAGAGCCGAGCTGTGGTACTCGCCTGCACGATAGGGCGCGGACCCAGTGGTAAGTGATCAGCGCAAATTCGGCAGTTACGGATGTCTGTTAGAAGTGTGTGCACGGCGAGAGTCTAGTTTCGAAGCGGCGGTTTCCTTGCCACGATAATTGTACCTGTGGCTGCGCATCGTGGCCTCGGTCTATTGGGTAAATAACCGTCTGCGCGTTGATCGCTTAGTGATCTTTGAAGATACTTTGATGATAAGGCGAGTTGGGATTTCGGACCGTCATCCGAAGGCCGCTGCACCTCTTGATTTCCCTATTATTTGTAGATACAATAATTCGTATGGACGTCACGTTCGATCCAGAAAAGGATGCGGTGAACCTCGCCAAACACGGTGTGTCGCTGACTCTGGCTTGGGAAATAGATTGGTCGATGGTGATGGCCTATGTCGACATCAGGAAGGATTACAAAGAGATCCGCGAGATCGGTTTTTGTCCGATCAGTGGTCGTCTTTACTGTGTCGTGTTTACCCAGCGCGGGGGTGCGATGAGAGTTATCAGCCTGCGCAAAGCCAGCAATCGGGAGACCAACAATTATGAGCGCCAAACCTAAGCTGACCAGGAATACACCGGAAGAGGAAGCTGCGATCCAACGTGGGATCGCAACCGATCCAGACACCTATGAAGTGCCGGCCGAGGAGTTCAAAAAAATGAAACGGCTAGGCCAGCGTGGGCGCCCCCGCATGAGCTCGCCCAAGGAGTTGGTGTCGATACGATACGACGCGCAGGTGATCGAGGCGTTTCGGGCGATGGGTGACGGCTGGCAGACCAAGATGAATGCTGCACTGGTCGAGTGGCTGCGGGAACATCAGTCTGCATAATCACTTTCTGTCCACCTGTTTGCGTTGTGTGCGCTCCCGTACATAGGCGGTGCCCGCATACTCGCAGACTGGTCGTCCACTCGACGCTCCAGAGGGAACGGCCTATGTCTGCTGGAAATCTCGCAAGCGGCCTGTTTTTCAGCCATCGTGGGCACTTTTACAGCGTCAATCTACAGGAGCGGCCGGGAAAGTGCTGGGCGTGGAGCTACGTGCTGCACGATATGGAGGTCAGCGGCAAGGATGGCCCCATTGACGACGAGGTGAGCGCCATTGCCATGGGCATGGCGGCGGCTTCGGCACATATCGATCGCATCATCGCGAACCCGTAGGGGAACATCCGAACGGTTGGTTCACTTGCGGCACTGGGTGGTGCCTGCTCAGCGTCTATCGCTTGGCCTAACGCAAAAGGGCGATTCGCGACGCGCTTTTCTTGGTGTGCGTCGATCGTGCTACGATCCTTGAAAAGCCGAAAGGGGACGACCATGGAAGGAAAGCACGATTTCCGATTCAAGGGACGGGTACTGCATTGCGATCCGATGCTGATGCCCGACGGCAGATTTAGCGCGCAAGTGACGATTGAGAGCGGACATGGCGGTCCGGAGCTCATTGAGGAGACTTTTCCTGCGTTGCGCTGCTTCTCCAAGGAGGCCGATGCTGTCGATTACGCCCACGATCACGGCAGACGCGTGATCAACGAGAAAAGTTGATCGACTGGGTCGTATAGGAGAGTGCGATGCACCACGACGTCATTGACGGCCCCTATGTGATCTCCGTCAACGCCCACCCCGAACACAGCCGCCTCAAGCCAGGAACAGTCGACGGTTATCGGGTTAGCGTAACGATACGCCGCGATGACGGGGCAGCAGTGGTCAAAGACCTCAGTCAGTTTGAGATCCCACAAGGTGGGCTCTATCTCAATCTCGAGTCGGCGCTCGACGACGGCGAGCGCATGGGCCGGCTCGCCATAGCGTGTGGATTCTGCAAATAATTTCAACGTACGCTGATCGATAGCATGCCGGGTTCGTAGCCCTCACTAATTTTCGACAAGTCGAATCGCCAAAGGGCCAGAAGCCTTCGTCGTTCTTAACCTCGTTCGCGTACAATTTCCCCGTGTCATGGGCCGGCGGCGCGATTGACATGTCGCCCTCTCTCAAGCGCACAAAGATAGACTTCCCGCCACATAAGCAGATACCGCTTTTTGCCATAGCAATCAAAGCCAACCGATAAAAGCGCTCCATGAAACTTTACGAAACTCTAGCTAATACGATGGCTCAAGAGATTCGTTCGGGGCACGTGCCTGTCGGCGCGCGCATGCCGTCGCTGCGACAGATTACGGCTCAGCACAACGTCAGCCAGGCCACGGTGTTTCGCGCTTATTACCTGCTCGAGGAATGGGGCTTGATTCGCGCGCGAGAACGGTCCGGCTATTACGTCGCACCTGGCGCTGGCGTGATGGCGAAAGCGGCTCCACGCACCGAGCTAGCCGCATCCAGCAAGGTGGATGTGAGCGACCTCGTCTTCTCGGTACTGGATGAAACAAAACGCACCGACGTGGTGCCGCTAGGGTCTGCGTTCCCATCGCCAGAGCTTTTCCCACTGCAACGTCTGGCCAAATCACTCGGATATGCTTCGCGATTGATGAACCCATGGAGCACAGTCGTCGATTTGCCGCCGGGCAATGAAAACCTACGACGCCAGATCGCCTTGCGCTATATGGGGATGGGCATCTCGCAGCCGATCGAAGACATCGTCGTGACGAATGGCGCCCTTGAGGCATTGAACCTTTGTCTGATGGCAGTGACCCGGCCCGGCGACGTCGTCGCTGTCGAGTCGCCGGGTTTTTACGCGGCGCTTCAGGCGATAGAACGCCTTGATCTACGCGCAGTAGAGATCCCCGTCGACCCGCGAACCGGCCTCGACCTCGATGCGCTCGCGGACGCACTCGACAAGCATCCGATACGCGCCTGCTGGTTTATGACGAATTTTCAAAATCCGACAGGCGCCTCGCTTACGCTGGAAAAGAAGAAGTTGCTGGTCGAACTGCTGGCACAGCACGATGTGCCGCTGATCGAGGACGATGTCTATGGCGAATTACATTTTCAGCCGAACTATCCGCTGCCGGCGATAGCCTTCGATACCCGCGGGCTGGTCATGCATTGCAGCTCGTTTTCGAAAACGCTCGCACCGGGCTATCGGGTAGGTTGGGTCGCAGCAGGCCGATTTGCCGGCAAGGTCCAGCGCCTGAAGCTGATGACGACATTGTCGGCGAGCATCCCAGTGCAAGCGGGGTTAGCGGACTATCTGCAGCATGGCGGATATGACAAGCATCTGCGTAAGCTGCGCAATTCGCTACAGACGCAGTTGACGGCGATGAATGCGGCGATCAGGAAATGGTTGCCGCCCGGTGTGCGCTGGACGCAGCCCGCGGGCGGATATTTTCTTTGGCTGGAATTACCGGAAGCGGTCAACGCAATGCATCTTCATCGACTGGCGATCGAGCAGGGCATCAGCCTTACGCCGGGCCCCATCTTCTCTGCGACACAGGGCTACCAGCATTGCGTCAGACTGAATTTCGGCCATCCATGGAGCCCGAAGATCGAGGGCGCGATTAGAGTGCTGGGCGAGTTGCTCTCTCACTCGGCGGTCCGTAGCGTCGAAACGCCTTAGTCGCCGCCTTAGTCGCCGCTTTAGTCACTGTAGCCGCTTTAGTTGGCCGGCATGGCGGCGCTTGGTTTGCGCCTGTGCGGGGCAGAGGCGCGAGGCACACACGCCAGCTCAATGAGAGAGGTGGATTGCCATCTTCGCAACGAGAAACAGCGTTGTGCCGAAACAAGCGGCTAGGCTTACCGCCACGAAGGGCAACATGGACACCTTTACGGCGGCAAAGTCGGCTTCGTGGGAAGCGCGTTTGCGCACGCCGAAAAAACTCCACAATACGATGCGCAGCATTTTTAAAAAGATCATGGCATACCTCCTGCACTGCATGAAAACACGGATTTCTTCACGGATATGGTGCGCGGGGAGGTCGTGATTTGACAGTAGCAGTTGCAGAGAATTTTGACGTAGCAGATTTTTCTGGTTTCGAACTCGCCGGTTGATCCAGGTCAAGGCGGCGGTTCAGGCGCTCCGTAGACTTCGCTTGGTCGAGAACATTGAAAAACCGATTCGCACCCGACCGGAGTTACTCATGATCAACAATACGGTTGTCGAACTGTCGCGATTGCAGTTCGCGGCGACGGCGCTTTACCATTTCCTGTTCGTGCCGTTGACATTGGGCCTGAGCGTCATGCTGGCAACGATGGAAACGGTTTATTTCATCACCGGCCGCAAGATCTATCGGGACATTACCCAGTTCTGGGGGAAGTTGTTCCTGATCAATTTTGCGCTAGGCGTGGCCACCGGGTTGACGATGGAGTTCGAGTTCGGCACCAACTGGTCGTTCTACTCGGGTTTCGTCGGGGACATCTTCGGCGCCCCATTGGCGATCGAAGGTTTGATGGCGTTCTTCCTCGAAGCGACCTTTATCGGCCTGATGACGTTCGGCTGGCAGCGTTTGTCCCGCGGCACGCATTTGCTGGTGACGTTCCTGGTTGGGCTTGGCTCCAACCTGTCGGCGCTATGGATATTGGTGGCCAACGGCTTCATGCAGGATCCGCAGGGCGCGGCGTTCAACCCGGTGACGATGCGCATGGAGCTGACCAGCTTCGGTGCATTGATCTTCAGCCCGGACGCGCAAACCAAGTTCGTGCATACCAGTATCGCGGGCTATGTCACCGCGGCAATTTTCGTCTCGGGCATCAGCGCGTTCTATATGCTGCGCGGCCGTCACATGGAACTCGCCCGGCGCTCGTTTCGCATGGCCGCCTTGTTCGGCGTGCTGGCCACGGCCGGCGTGATTACCTTGGGCGATGCGCTCGGCTTTGTCGGCGGCCACGCACAGCCGTCCAAGCTCGCCGCAATGGAAGCGATGTGGACGACGGAGCCTGCGCCCGCGCCGTTCAACCTTGCCGCCTGGCCGGTGCAAAGCGAACAGCGCAATGCCTGGAAATTGCAGATCCCCTATGTGCTCACACCGCTGTTGACGCACAGTCTCGACACGATACTGCCGGGTGTCGACACGATCGAAGCCGATGCCGCCAAGCGCATACGTTCGGGCATTCCGGCAGTTCAAGCGCTCAGGGTGCTCAGCGCGCATCCGGACGATGCTGCCGCACTCGCTCAGTTCGAGCAGCACAAGGACGATCTCGGTTTTGGCTTCCTGGTGCAGCGCTACGCGGCGCAACAGGATGTTTCGAACGCGACCGACGCCGACATCGTCCGCGCGTCGAAGGACGCCATCCCCAATGTATTCGCGATGTTCTGGAGCTTCCGCCTGATGGTCGCATGCGGCTTGTTGATGCTCGCGTATTTCGTGGTCGCCGTGATCTTCTCGCTGCGCGGCGATATCCATCGGCAGCGCTGGTTCCTCAAACTCGCGCCATGGATGATCCCGATTCCTTTCATCGCCTGCGAAATGGGCTGGGTCACGGCCGAAGTGGGGCGGCAACCATGGACGGTGTTCGGCATCCTGCCCACCTGGATGTCGGCTTCCAGCCATAGCGTGGCTTATATGGTCTTCTCGCTGGCCGGCTTCGTGTTGCTGTACTCGATCTTTATCGTCATAGAAATGTTCCTGATGATCAAGTTCGTCAGGAAAGGACCGGAGCCTCACGTAACGGGATCGCATCACCCTAACGATGGACCGACGTTGCCTCGACCCGGCGCGCTTGGCCGAGGGCTGGTCGACGGCTTATCCGTATCTGCATCCGCATCGAGCATGGAGTAATACATGGAACTCTATCTGGCTTTCAAGATTGTCTGGTGGCTGCTGCTGGGTGTGTTGTTGATCGCGCTCGCCGTCATGGTCGGCATGGATATGGGCGTGGGCACGCTGCTGCGTTTCGTGGGCCGTACCGACCTCGAACGGCGCGTGGTGTTGAATACCATCGGGCCGCACTGGGACGGCAACCAGGTGTGGTTCGTGCTGGGCGGCGGCGCCATCTTCGCGGCTTTTCCGTTGATCTACGCTACGGCCTTTTCAGGGTTGTACATCGTCATGCTGATTTTGCTGTGGACGATGATCGTGCGGCCGCTGAGTTTCGAATACCGCAGCAAGCTGCCGTCCGCCCGCTGGCGCAACCTGTGGGACTGGGCGCTTGTCGTGAGCGGTCTGGTACCGATGGTGATTTACGGTGCCGCCATCGGCAACATGCTGCGCGGCGTGCCGTTCCATTTCAGTTGGAACCTGACGTCGTATTACACGGGCAGCTTCGTGAGCCTGCTGAATCCTTTCGCTGTGATGTGCGGGCTGTTGTCGTTGGCGCTATCGATCTACATGGGGGGCGTGATGCTGGCGGGCCGTACCGATGACGTGCTGCATCGGCGCGCTACGCAGGCGGCGAAGTGGGCCGTGATGGTCGCGCTGATGCTGTTCACGATCGGCGGCGCGTGGGTTAGCGTCATGGACGGTTACCGGCTGGTTAGTGGCCCGGCGCCCGGTGCGGCACAAAGCCCGTTGCATCAAGTGGTGAGTTTGAGCGCTGGCGCCTGGTGGGATAACTACCGCGCGGTGCCGGTGTTGTGGCTCGTGCCGGCGTTGGGGTATGTCGGGATGTTGCTGGGGCTATCTGCGATTCGCGCGGGCCGTACGACGCTGGCGTGGTGGTCCGGTGCGTTGGCGTGGATCGGCGTGATCGGCACTGCCGGCGTGAGCTTGTTTCCGTTCCTGATGCCTTCGAGTACCGATCCCTCGCAAAGCCTGACGATCTGGAATTCGATTTCCAGCCTGCGCACGTTGATCTGGATGACCGGTTTCGCGGCTGTGTTCGTACCGACGATCGTCGCCTACACGAGTTGGAGCTTCTACGTCATGCGGGGCAAGGTGAGTGCAGAGCACGTAGAAACGGACACGCACGCCTATTAACCGACATAGCTGACGTAGCTGACATTTCCGACATAGCCGAGACCGAAATGAAAACCTTGCTCCACTTCTTGATCTTCATGTTCACTACCGTAGTCGCGATCGTAATCGGCGTCATCATCGGCGACTATGGCTCTTGGTATTTCGCCTGGTTTGTCGGCACCGCAATGATCGTGTTGGTGTCGGTGGTTGCCGGAGTCCTGTTCGATGCGCAGGAAGACAGCCGCGGCGGCGCGGCGCTGCGCGATTGAGCGCTGCGTGCAAGTTGTGTGCAACCTCGCTGCAGAATGATGAAATCGAAGCCGTGAAATCGAAGCTCAGGCCGCCATGCCCGGTATGAGCACTGCGGCGCCGCTCAGGCGGCCACTGCGCAAGTCGTCGAGCGCATCGTTGGCGCGTTCGAGCGGGTAGGGGGTCGTGCGGGTCTGAAGCGGCGTCTTCGCGGCGAGTGCCATGAATTCGGTCGCGTCGGCACGCGTCAGGTTGGCCACCGAACAGATACGCCGCTCCTCCCATAGCAAGTCGTAGGAGAACTCGGGAATGGCTGACATATGGATGCCGCCGCAGATCACGATTCCGCCCTTGTCGAGCGCGGCCAGCGCCGCGGGCACCAGCGCGCCGACCGGGGCAAACAGCAGCGCCGCGTCGAGCAGTACGGGAGCGGCCTCGTCGCTGCCACCGGCCCACTGAACGCCCAGGCTGCGCGCAAACTGTTGCGCCGTGTGGTCGCCGGGGCGCGTGAAGGCGAATACTTGACGTCCCTGCGCCAAAGCAACTTGCGCAACCAGATGCGCCGCCGCACCAAAACCATACATGCCGACACGCTGTGCATCCTGCGCCATGCGCAGGCTGCGATAGCCGATCAACCCCGCGCATAGCAGGGGTGCTGCGGCTTCATCGCTATACGAAGGCGGCAACGAGACGCAGTAGCGCGCGTCGGCCACCGCGTATTCAGCATAACCGCCGTTAATCGTATAGCCGGTGAAACCTGGCGTGTCGCACAGGTTTTCCCGGCCGCCGATACAGAAGCGGCAGTGCCCGCAGGTGTGTCCGAGCCACGGTACGCCGACGCGTTCGCCACGGGTGTAGCCGTATGTGTAGCCACCGACTTCCGGTCCGAGCGCCTCTATCGTGCCGACGATTTCATGGCCTGGAATCACCGGACGCAGTGGGAACCGAAGTTCTCCATCGACAACGTGGAGATCGGTGCGGCATACGCCGCAGGCCAGCACGCGAATCAACACCTGCCCGGCGCGCGGCGTCGGCTTCGGCAGATCGACTACGCGCAGCCTGGGCGACTTTCCGTCGAATAGCATCGCAAGCATCAGGCCCTCCTTCGAGAGACACTTCGAGGCAATATCAGCGCAATCAGAACGTGAGCGCCAGCTCATAGTATGGCCCAGACGCTGCACCGCGCCCAGTTCTGGAACCTATGGTCCGTTAGAATCTGCTAATGTTTTCATAGCGACTAGCGAGCAGCGGGTGGGGGCCCGGGGAGGGACGAATGGCCCGAAGGCCTGTGGATAACTCCACGCTCGTGCGTTGGCGCAAGTTGGATGCGGGGGTGGTTTTTTTGGGGGCCATATCAGCGTTGCAAGCCGTCTGACTCAACTCCCGACCCAAAAGCGCAGTTTGTGCGATCATTGCGGCCTACGGTGGGCGCATTTCGGCTCGCGAATCAAATATTTAGCTTTTAATTGAGCAACAGTGCGGGTCGCCCGCCGAGTAACGGTTATCGAGGAGTATTTGCAGCATGGGAGTGCCAATTTCACAGGCGTGGACGGTCGCCACTTACGTCCTGAAACAGAAGCTGATGCGGCGGAGCCGTTATCCGCTAGTCCTCATGCTTGAGCCGCTCATGCGCTGCAATCTGGCATGTGCGGGGTGCGGGAAAATTCAATATCCGGCGCACGTGCTGAAGTCGGAGCTCACCCCTGAGGAATGCTTCAAGGCGGTCGAGGAATGCGGCACGCCGATGGTCGCGATTCCGGGCGGGGAGCCGCTTCTTCATCCGCAGATGCCGGAGATTGTCGCCGGGCTTGTCGCGCGCAAGAAGTATGTCTATATGTGCACCAACGCCTTGCTGCTTGCGAAAAACCTGCACCTCTTCAAGCCCAGCAAGTATCTGTCGTTCTCGGTTCACGTGGACGGCCAGCGCGAGCATCACGATTTTGCGGTGTGCCGTGAAGGCGGCTACGACATCGCGATGGAAGGCGTACGGGCGGCGGTCGCGGCAGGTTTCCGCGTCACCACCAACACGACATTGTTCGACGGCGCAGACCCGAACAGCGTTCGCTTGCACTTCGACGAAATGATGGAAGTGGGCGTCGAAAGCATGATGGTGTCCCCCGGATACACGTACGACAAGGCGCCCGACCAGAAGCACTTCCTTGGCCGCGCTCGTTCGAAGAAGCTGTTCCGCTCTATCCTGTCGAACCGGAAGAAGAGCTGGCGCTTCAACGCGTCGCCGATGTTCATGGAATTCCTGATGGGCAAGAAGGACCTGACGTGCACGCCATGGGGCATGCCCACGTATAGCATCTTCGGTTGGCAAAAGCCGTGCTATCTGCTTCAGGATGGCTATGCTGACAGCTTCGACGAACTGATGGAAAGCGTGAAGTGGTCGGAGTACGGCACCGAAAGCGGCAACCCCAAATGTGCAAACTGCATGGTGCACTCGGGTTATGAGGCGAGCGGCGTGAATTACACGTTTGGTTCGTTCAAGGGCTTGTTCCAGACGGTCAAGGCGATGCTGTTTGATCGCTACGAGGATCGCGAGGCGACCGAAATGCTCGCCGGATGGAAGAAGACGTCGCACGAAGTACCGATGGTGTTCGTCCCGACGGCACAGCGCGTGGCCACCGCGAAAGGCGAAACGGTCCCCGCAGTCGCGCAGACGAGCGTAGCAGTCGCTCCAGACCAGATGGAAACGGCCGCCGGTACGGTACACGAGCAACTCGAAGGCTGGGCGCCGCCGATGACGACTGAAGCGGAAGTTCGCGAGGCGATGGAAAAAGCCTTCGACTATCGTGGCGACGTCACGATCACCCGCAAGGATGGCTCGACTGTCGCGGGCTATTTGTACGACCGGCAATACCGCGGCACCTTCAAGGACTGCTTCGTGCGTATCATTCCGAAGGGCAAGCAGACCAAGGACGTGATCCCGTACGCCGAGATCGGATCCATCGCCTTCACCGGCAAGGATACGGCAGCCGGCAAGACCTTCGAAAACTGGGTCAAACGATACTGGGAAAAGAAAGCCGCAGGCGAGCAGAACATCCAGATCGAGCCTGAATACCTGGATGAGTGACCGGTGGGCAATTGATGGCCCTGACTGTTAACAATGTTCTCAAAGCGTTGTATGTGCGACGCCGTGCTGCACGACGCGGCCGTGCTCTAGCACCACGATTCGGTCGGCCAGATCGCCGAGTACCGCAAGACGGTGGGTAATCAGCAGGACGCTGCGGCCTCGCATCAAGCGGATGATGGCCTGCAGCAGATCGCTCTCGGTGAGCGTATCGAGACCTTCGGTGGGCTCGTCCAGGATCAGGATGGGCGCGTCGAGCAGCAGCGCTCGTGCGATGGCCAGCCGTCGTGCCTGGCCGCCGGACAAGCGGGCACCGGCTTCTCCGAGTTCGGTGTCGTACCCGGCCGGTAATCCGGCAATGAAGTCGTGCAGTTGGGCTTCGCGACAGGCCGCCTCCATCTGCGCATCGGTGGCGTCTGGGCGAGCAATTTGCAGGTTTTGGCGTATCGTTGCGTTGAACAAGTAAGCATCCTGCGAGACGACCGCAATGTGCCGCCGGATATCTTCCGCGGCACAGGCGCGCAAGTCGACGCCGCCGAGTTCGATGCGGCCGTGTTCGTACTCCCAAAAGCGCAGCAAGACGTTCACGAGGCTGCTTTTGCCTGCACCGCTTGCGCCTATCACGGCCACGCATTGCCCCGCCGGCAGATCCAGCGAAACGCGGTCCAGCGCTGGGGGGCCATCGTCGCGGTAGCGCAGCGTCACGTCGCGCATCGATAGGCTCGCACGCGCCGGGAGCGGCACCGCGTGTGACGGTTCGCTTACCGCGGGACTCGCGTCGGCCAGGGAAAAAATGCGGCGCGCGGCCGCGAGGCTTTCGCCGAGCATTTGCATCGCCGTCGGTAGCGGCCAGACCGCCTCGAAGCTGGCCAGCACGAACAGGGCAAGCATGGCCAGATCCGCAGTTGCCAATGCACCGGCCCGCAGCAGCGCAATCGAGATGCACAAGGTCCCCCAGAGAGCGAGCGTGGCGCACAGCAGCAGTGCGCCTTGCGACCCACCATGCAGGCGGCTCATGCTGCGCTGCGCGGCGCAAAGTTGGCTACGCAGCGCGTCGGCGCGGCCTTGATGCGCTTCGAGCGCGCCATACACGCGTAATTCCCCCAACCCCTCCATACCGTCAACCAGCGTTTCCCGTAGCGCGGCGCGCAGCGATACGATCTGCCGACCCGGTTCGCGGCCTTGTCGATAGAGCCACCATGGCAATACCGCCCCGGCCAGCAGCAGACCGACCAGCGCGAGTAACGCTACCTGCGTGCTATACGCGGCCATCACCGCGACCATTGAACCGCACGCCAGCACGGCAACCGCGATCGGCGCGAACACCCGCAGGTAGACATGGTTGAGCGTATCGATGTCGGCCTGGATTCGGCTCAACATGTCGGCGCTGTGCAAACCCTGCAGGCACGCCGGCGCAAGCGGTTCGATACGCAGGTAGAACCAGACCCGCAACCGGGCGAGCAGACGCAGCGTGGCATCGTGCGTGACGATACGTTCAAGGTAGCGGCCGATCGTGCGCGTGATTGCAAGCCCGCGGATCAGCGCGGCTGGGGTGAAATAATTGATCGCGGCGCCGGTCAAGCCAGCCAGTGCCATCGAAGCGATGAACCAGCCGGAGACTGCCATCAGCGCCACGTTGGCGAGCACAGTCACCAGAGAGAGCAGCACGCCGGCGGCCATCCACTGCCAGTAAGGGGCGAACAGCCTGAGCATACGCAACAGATCGCGGCGCGCGTGGACCGCATCGCCGCCATCGGCCTTCGACTCAAACAATGGCTTCGGTTTCATCGGTCCGCTCGATGTGGGCCCCGGCCGCCATGCGGGCATACAGTCCCGGGGCCGCGAGCAGTTGTTGGTGGGTGCCGCTTTGCACCACGCGTCCCGCTTCGAGAACGACGATGTGCTGGGCGAGTTGTGCCGTTTCCAGCCGATGCGCGACTAGCAGCACGGTATGGTGTTGGGCAAGATGGCGCAGCGTGCGATGCACGATGGTCCGGCTATGCGCATCGAGATGGGCGGTCGGTTCGTCCAGTAGCAGCACGCGCGCATTCTTCAGGAGTGCGCGCGCCAAGGTAAGACGTTGGATTTCGCCGCCCGACAGGCCCGCGCCTCGCTCACCTAATGGCGTGTCATAGCCGTGCGGCAGCGCCGAGATGAATTCGTGCGCACCGGCTTGTTCCGCGGCGCGGCGTATTTCCGCGTGGGTCGCGTCGGGTTTCGCCATGCGCAGGTTCTCGAGTACGCTGCCGGCGAACACGTGGCCGCGCTGCGGTACCCAGGCAACCTGCGTAAGCCAGTCATGCGAGGAATAGGTGGCGAGCAAGCGGCCATCGACACGGATCGAGCCCGTATCCTGCGTGGCAAAACCCAGCAGCAGGCGCAACACTGTGCTTTTGCCGGCGCCGCTCGGACCCACAAGCGCCGTAATGCCGCCGCGCGGTGCGGTGAACGAGACGTCGCGCAGTATCGGGTATCCCGGCGTGTAGGCGCTGCAGACCGATCCGAAACTCAGTGTTGGTGGGTCATCCGCGCGGCATGTCAGGGGCGCGCACGTCCCCATGGCAACGGTAGCCGTGACTTCGCTAGACGTCACCGGTATTGCTAACACCGCCATGATGCGCTCGGCAGCCCCGATCGCCTCCATCCGGGCATGGTAATGAGCGCCCAGCGTGCGCAGCGGCAGATAAAATTCCGGAACGATCAGCAGAACAAAAAAGCCGTGCTGGAACGAGATCTTGCCGTACAGCAAATGGAAGCCCACCAGCACCGCAACCATTGCGATGCTGACCGTGGCGAGAAATTCCAACACGACTGCCGACAGGAACGCGACCCGCAAGACCTTCATGGTGCTTTCGCGGTACGCCTCGGAGATGCTCGCCACGACCTGCGCTTCGCGCCGGCTGGCGTTGAACAATTTGAGCGTGGTAAGCCCTTGCAGCGTGTCGAGAAAGCGTGCGCTCAAGCGCGTCAACTGCCGCCATTGCTGCTGGTTCAGGTCTTCGGCGCCCTTGCCGAGCAGGATCATGAACAGGGGAATCAACGGCGCTGTCACCAGCAGGATCAACGCTGAAAGCCAGTCGTTGGGAAGCACCACCGCCAGGATCGCGATCGGCAACAGCGTGGTGAGCGCACGGTTGGGCAGCCAACGTGTGTAGTAGCCTTCCAGTGCGTCAATGCCGGTCACCAGGTCGTTGGCAAGCGCGCCGCGCGGTTGCCACTGCACCCAGCTGGGCCCCAGCGCGTGGATATGCCGCAGCAGGCGCGCGTGCAACTCGGTACGCACGCTTGCGCCCGCTGCGAACGCCGCGTTCTCGGTGGCCCGGACCGCGCCAAAGCGCAGCGCGAAAACCGCCAGCAGCACAGCCAGTGCCGGCCATACTTGCTCCAGCCTGGCATGGTTTAGCATCGCCGCGTTGACCACCCAGGCGAGCAGGGCGGCTTGAACGATCACCAATACGCCGCCCACGAGCCCGTAGCCGACGGCGAGCGCAAGCGTCGGTCGCACACTCGCTCGTAGCCCTTGCAACCACGATTCGGTCGATTTTTTAGTGGCGGCGCGAGGCGCCTGCGAGTCGTGCGCGGTGCGCGGCGCGAGAGCCGCGTTGAGGCGGGTCGGTTTCATGTGTTGGAAGTGTGGCGGCTTCGGGGCATGCCCGGGATGATCTGGATCAAAGACACGCGGGGTCGCGCCGCATAGACCTGCAATATTGCTAAGTCAGTCCGATTCGCCGGCAATCAACACGCGGATCATTGCACGTCCACTCGGGTTGTGGCTTTTAGCGCGAGCATGGGCAACACCACGGTGAGTTGGAAGCCCGCATCGGGCGCGCTGACAATTTGCAGCGTGCCGCCCAATAAGTGCACGCGCTCCCTGACGCCCAGCAAACCAAAGGAGTTTCGCGCGGGCGACTGGTGAGTCGAACAGCCGCGGCCGTCATCGACCAGCCGTACGACAAAACCGCGCTCATCGTGGCGCAAGCTCAATTCGACCGATGTCGCATTGGCATGTCGAGCGATGTTGGTCAGCCCTTCCTGAACGATCCGGAACACCGCCGTTGCCGCGTCCGGTGCGAAATCGAAGCTACCGGCTTCCAGGCTGGCCATCACGGGAATTGCGTAGCGCTGCGAGAAATCCTCCACCAGCCATTCGATCGAAGGCTCAAGCCCCAGGTCGTCCAGGATAGGAGGGCGCAGATCGGCGGCGATGCGGCGCACCGCCAGCACGGTGGTATCGAGTAAGGAGAACATGCCTTGCACGTGCGAGAGCAACAACCCATGGTCGGTCCGAGCGAGCAATTCATCTTCCAGGATGGTGATGTCCAGCTTCAGTGCCGTGAGTTGCTGCCCGAGATCGTCATGCAGCTCCCGTGCGAGCCGGGCTTTTTCCTGTTCGCGCGCGGCCTGGATGCTGCCCGACAAAAGCCGCAGTTCCTCACGCGACGCGTACAGCGCCTGCTCGGCCTGCACGCGCTCCGAAATATCGCGCAGCATCACGGTGTATAGCTTTCCGTTACCGTCCGGAATTTGCGAGATCGACGCTTCGACCGGAAACTCCTGACCGTTTGCGCGCAGGCCGAAGAGGCGGCGCTGGCCGCCCATGCGCCGGTCTGACACGCCGGTCGTACCGAATTGCTCGACATGACCGCGATGCCCGGCTCGATAGCGCTCGGGCATGAAGCGTTCGAGCGGCGCACCGATGGCCTCGCTAGCCGAATAACCGAATACGCGCTCGGCCATCGGATTGAAGATGACGACATGCTGCGTTTCGTCCACCACGATGATCGCTTCCATGGCGGCGCGAATAATGGCCTCCAGCCGCGCCTCGTTCAGCCGCGCGTGAGCCGATGTCACGAGTTTGCGCCTGCGCCGTCGAACGCGTGCCTGCGCGCGATACGCGGAATTTTCAGGGAAGGACGGCCGAAACTGAGAGTGGGCGTCATGGTGTGGGGCGGACGTGAAAGCGCGCTGTGTTGAGCTCGGTACCCAATTCTCGCCGATCAGCGGCGTTTCTTCCAGTGAATTGTCGCGACGCTTTTCTCGGAATTGTCGCGACGCTTTTCTCTGGCCTGAATGACTCTCTTGATCTGAGTCAAGTCGACTTGTGCGTGTCTCGCGATAATCCTCACAAGGTCATTTTTATCGAGGTCGTGATGTTTCGAGAACTCTGGTTGCCATCAACGATAGCCGCGCTTGCCGTGGCGCTCGCTACCGCTTGAGCCGGACATAACGTGATGCGCTACGCGACCTATCCGACCAGTGACTGGTTCGTGGAGGCGATCGGGTCGACCGAAGTTTCGGATTGGCTTATCGCATCCGAAGCGCTCGATCCGGTTCATCCTCCATCGCTGGATGTGCGCATTCCGCAGCTCGCTTGCGCAACCATCGCGCCCCACACATGGCTGGAGGCTTTGGGCCACGAGACGGGTTTCTACGCACAGCGACTTACCCGCGATCGCGCCGTGGCGGAGGTCCACTGGACACTGGGCAGTGCCCCGATGCCGGACGAGTGGCTCGCGATGTTGCTCGATATCCTGGCATCGAGCTTCTACCTGGGCGTCAATTCAAAGTTGGTGGCGCTCGTCGATCCGATGGCGTGCGACATCTTGCCTTTCCTGGTGGAAATGGGGTTTTCCCACATCGATATCGGTAGTGCGCGCGCAGATCCCGATGACAGGCGCGAGCTTCGCACGCGTGCTAGCTATACCGCGGCTGACCGGCATAAGTGGATGCTGGAGGGGGCAGGATCTATTTCAGGCGATCCACGCGTATCGGTCGGCTTCGGCCTGTGCTATGGCGCACCGGACCAAACCATCGACGATCTTGCTCGCCAGATAGACCAAACCTTGGCATGCGGGCCGCAACGTATTCTTGTCCAGGACATGACGCCCCGGCGACGCAACGCGCTTGACCGCTCCGGCGAAGGCGCCATTGCGGATATCGAGCAGCCCATGTTGAACCTGGTCGCTGAGCGTCTTGCGCAGGCCGGTTACGCACGAGTCGCCAAGGATTATTACGCATTGCGCGGCGACGTGTTCGGCGCTGCGCAGCGCCATGGACGACTCGTAACGCGCCCCTATGGCCCCTCGACTGCGGCGGGCTTGACGACCGTTGCGCTGGGGCCAGGCGCCATCGGCGCGGTAGGGCCCGTGTACTACCAGAACCACTTATCCGGCGAAGACTACGTCGCAGCCTTGCGACAGCGACGGCTCCCGGTGATGCGTGGCATTTGCCTGGACGCCGACGACCTGCTGCGCCGAGCGGTCGTTCATTCGCTGAGCAGCAATTTTTTTGTCGATGTGGAAGCGCTCAGCCTCGCGCATTGCGTGGATTTCAACCGGCATTTCAGTGCAGAGAGACCCATGCTGGACGCCTTGGAGCATGCCGGGTTGATCACTCGGACGGCGGACGCGATCGAGATCGTCGGCGACGGTCTGCTGCAAGTGGACAATATCTGCACGGTGTTCGATGCGTACTTGCGTCGGCATCGTTCCAGCAAACCCTACACGACCCAGCTATGAGCCGCGAAGCTGCATGCGGGACCGGGCCGGCCGAGTCCTTCTTACGCAGACTTCCACATCCGGGAGCCGCGAAGTGGTCGCGTCAGGATTTCCTTACCAAGACGAAGCATCACCTTACGCGAAGTTCCTCCTTATCCGATATGGCAACAAGGCGGGGCAGTCAATAATAACGACATGCAAGCACAAACATCCATTACCCCCTTGAAGGTCTTCCTGGTCGAGGATTCCGCGTTGATTTGCGAGCGCCTGGAGCGACTGCTGGGCGCAATTCCGGGGGTCGAAGTCGTCGGTAGCGCGGCCACGGCGCAAGACGCGCTCAGGGGCCTTGCGCGCACCGGGGCGGCGGTTGCGATTATCGACATCCGACTCAAGGACGGTAACGGCTTCACGGTACTGAAGGGGCTTTCGTCCACCGGATCGCTCGTGGTGCCGATCATGCTGACCAACGATGCAACGCAGGGCGTCAGGCTGGCATGTCGCAACGAAGGCGCACGGCTGTTTTTCGACAAGTCCGAGGACTTCAATCGGGTTCGCGAAGCGATCCGCGAACTGGTCACCGATCAATAACTAGACTCTATGAGGACGCGATGATACCGCTGGACGAACCGGAAGCTCAATCTTCCCGCTGCATTCCCAACTGTGCACGGCCGCCGCTACGTCCGCTTGCCGGCGCCGTGCATTGCTCGAAGTGCGCAACGCGCAATATCTGCATGCCTGCCGGGTTGAGCGAGGGCGATTTCCTGCGCATCGAAGCGCTGATTTGCACCTCGCGCAAGGTACGTCGAGGCGAGGCGGTTTATCGTACCGCCGACCCGTTCCAAAACATCTACACGATCAAGAGCGGTTCATTCAAGACGGTGGCGATACTGCGCGACGGCCAGGAACAAATCACCGGTTTTCAGCTGGTGGGTGAGCCGCTCGGCATGGATGGCATCGGCTCCGACTTTCATATTTGCGACGCCATCGCCCTGGAGGACAGCACGCTGTGCGTCATCCCTTTTCAGCAATTGGAAGCGCTTTGTTACCAAGTCAAACCGATGCAGCGCCATGTGCATCGTTGGATGTGCGCAGAGATTGCTCGCGAGTCGGGACAACTCACGCTGCTGGGCAGCATGTCCGCCGATCAGCGGGTATCGAGCTTTCTGCTCAATGTCTCCCAGCGCTTGCAGGCGCGCGGTTATTCATCGACCGAATTCAATCTGCGCATGACACGCGAAGAAATCGGCAGTTATCTGGGCTTGAAATTGGAAACGGTCAGCCGGATGCTCTCGCGATTCCAAAAAGAACACCTGATCGATGTGCAGGGCCGCTTGATCCGCATTCTCGACATCGACGGACTTCCCCATCCCTGAGCGTGGGACGCATTCCCAGGTCTTCGATTTATTTTGTCGATTTGACGGCATGTGACGGGTCATGCCGAGTGCGAAATATATACTATGGACTGCTTATTGTTGAGGAGCGACGACATGCATCATCGATGCTTGATTTGAGTCAATCCCTCACATTCCTTCTAGGTCGATCATTCCGATATGGACACGCGATGGCGGATTTTGCGGCACGCCATTGCGAACTCAGAAGATCCCAACCTACAAGGAAATTCCGTCATGAGAAAGAATGTGATGCGGGCCGCGATAGGCCTCGCCTTGCTGGAATTGGCATGCAGTTCACCGGTACGCGCCGATCAAGGCGACGTGCTGGCGCGAGTACGCATGCTCAGCGTCCAACCCGATAGTTCGACGTCGGATGCACTGTCGAGCCTTGGTGTGGGCGTCAATAATTCGCTGACCCCCGAGGCCGACTTCACGTACATGGCGACCAAGCACATCGGCCTGGAATTGATCCTGGCCACGACGCGTCACACCATTACGTCGAACATCGGCACGCTAGGGCGAGTCGATCTCTTGCCGCCGACCTTGACGGCGCAGTGGCACTTCAATCCCGAAGGAAAGATCCGCCCGTATGCTGGCGTCGGGGTGAACTACACGTTGTTCTATAACAGCAGCCTGCAGGCCGGCGGTCAGCAAGTGGCCATCAGTAACCACAGCTTTGGACCTGCGCTGCAAGCCGGTATAGACGTGCAGGTAGCGAAAAATTTCTTCGTCAATTTCGATGTCAAGAAGTTGTACATCAAGACGGGAGCCACGCTGGGAGGCACATCGCTCGGCACCTTGAAACTCAATCCGTTGATCATCGGGATGGGGGTTGGGATGAAGTTCTGAGTCGATGACCATGCCCTTGGCGTTGAACGCAATGCTGCATAAACACCTCGCGCCTGGGACAGCAGGCGCGGGTGTTGATGTTGGCATTTACCGTTTCCGATGATCTTGCGGGTGAGGGATTTCCCTTCTCACTTCGCGAGGGCACTTTTCGGGTTGAGATTTTTAATGTGGCCGCTCTCAGTGCCTGCCGTCGGATCGATGACGCAGTTGATGAGCGCCGGCCGTCCGGCCGCGAGGGCGTCGGTCAGGGTCTTCGCGAGGCCGCGTGTATCGCTCACGTGATACCCGGTGCCGCCAAATGCCTCAATGAGCTTGTCGTAGCGTGCATTCGGGACAAATCCCGTCGGTGAGGGCGCACTGCCGATCTTGTCGCCCTGGTAGATACCGCCGTTGTTGAAGACCACGATGACGACCGGCAACTGGTAGCGGCAGATCGTTTCGATTTCCATTCCACTGAAACCGAACGCGCTGTCGCCTTCAATCGCGACCACAGGCTTGCCGCTCACGATGGCCGCGCCAATGGCATACCCCATGCCTATGCCCATGACACCCCACGTTCCGCTATCAAGGCGCTTGCGGGGTTCATACATGTCGATGATATTGCGGGCGAAATCGAGCGTATTGGCGCCTTCATTGACAATATAGACATCGGGCCTGTCAGCGAGCGCATCGCGCACAGCGCGCAGTGCGCTGGAAAAGTTCATGGGGCTAGGGTCGGCATCCAGGCGTGCCGCCATGCGCTCGACATTTTTCTGCTTACGCTGACCGATCGCATCGAGCCATGCAGCGCTCGGCTGAATCTGACCAGGCTTGAGTGCTGCACTCAGGGCAGAAATCGCAGATTTGATGTCGCCAACGACCGGTGCCGCGATGGGACGGTTACTGTCGATTTCGGTCGGCGAGATATCCAACTGCACGAACTGCGTGGTTTCCGACCAAAGCGAACCTTTGCCATGCGAGAGCAGCCAGTTCAAGCGCGCCCCTATCAGCATGACGACATCGGCTTCACCGATGGCGTAGGAGCGAGCGGCTGCGGCCGATTGTGCATGATTGTCGGGCAGTAGCCCTTTTGCCATGGACATCGGCAGGAACGGGATGCCGGTCGTTTCAATGAAAGACCGGATGTCGCCGTCCGCCTGCGCATAGGCAGCCCCTTTGCCGAGGATGATGAGCGGTCGTTTGGCTGCCGCCAGCAAGTCGAGCGCGCGTGTGATGGAGTCGGGCGCGGGGATCTGACTGGGCGCCGGGTCGACCACCTTCACCAGCGATTTTTGCCCAGCCTGGGCGTCGAGCACTGCGCTCAGTGTTGCAGCGGGAAGATCGAGGTAGACGCCGCCGGGACGCCCAGATACGGCGGCGTGGATTGCGCGTGCAATTCCGATGCCGATATCTTGGGGATGATTGACGCGAAACGATGCCTTGGCGAACGGCTTCGCCGTATTCATCTGGTCGAGCTCCTCGTAGTCACCTTGCTCAAGATCGACGATCGCCCGATCGCTCGACCCGCTAATCAGAATCATCGGGAAACAGTTGGTGGTGGCATTGGCGAGCGCCACCATTCCGTTTAGAAACCCCGGGGCGGAGACCGTGAGGCAGATACCGGGCTTCTGGGTCAAATACCCGGAGATTGCCGCAGCGTTGCCGGCGCTTTGTTCGTGACGGAACCCAACATATCGCAAGCCTTCCGCCTGTACCAACCTTGCCAGGTCGGTGATCGGAATACCCGCCACTCCGTAGATCGTGTCGATACCATTGAGTTTCAGGGCGTCCACGACAAGGTGGAATCCATCGGTCATAGCAGGCGAGTCCATCTCTACCTCACTCGTTCAACTTCTATCAATATCTTGGTCCAGCTCGTTTTGTTTAAACGACCTTGGTCTCGTGCAACTTGGCGATCTGTTCCCGGCTGTATCCCAGTTCGACCAACACCTCGTCCGTGTGCTCGCCGAGCAAGGGCGAACCCGTAATCGCGGGAGTAAAGTCCGAGAATTTGATCGGGCTTCCGACCGTGAGGTAGGTGCCGCGTTTTTTCTGCTGAACCTCCACGATGGTGCCGGTCGCGCGCAACGCCGGATCGTGTTCGATGTCCTTCATGCTCAGCACCGGCGCGCAGGGCACATCAAACTTGCGCAGGATGTCGACTGCCTCGAGCTTGGTCTTGTCGGCAAGCCATTTCTCGATCTCGGCGAAGATCTCGAAGATATGAGGCTGGCGTGCCTTTGCGGTAGCGTAGGCGGGATCTTTGGCCCACTCGGGTTTTCCGATCGCTTCGCATGTCGGCCCCCAATTCTGTTCCTGGACGGTGAAATAAATGTACGAGTTCGGATCCGTCTCCCAACCTTTGCATTTAAGCACCCAGCCTGGCTGTCCGCCGCCGCCCGCATTGCCGCCGCGGGGCACGACATCGCTGAATGTTCCGTACAGGCCATCGGCACGAATCGGATACTGCGGATATTCTTCCAGGTAGCCCAGGCGGTCCAAGCGCTGCTGATCGCGCAATTTGACGCGGCACAGGTTTAATACGGCGTCTTGCATCGAAACCGCCACCTTCTGGCCTTTGCCTGTTTTCTGGCGACCAAGCAATGCCGTCAAAATCCCGATCGCCAGATGCATGCCGGTATTGCTATCGCCCAATGCGGCTGCGCTAATGGTGGGCGGACCGTCCCAAAACCCAGTTGTCGAAGCGGCGCCGCCGGCACATTGGGCCACGTTCTCGTAGACTTTGATGTCTGAATAGGGATGGCCTTCGCTAAAGCCCTTGACGGATCCAAAGATGAGTTTCGGATTGATCTCGTGGATGCGGGCCCAGGTGAAACCCATCCGGTCCAGCGCGCCCGGGGCAAAATTTTCGACCAGGACGTCTGCCTCCCGGATCAACTTTTCCATGATCTCCTTGCCTTCGGGCGTCTTCGTGTCCAGTTCCAGAGACCGCTTGTTACTGTTGAGCATCGTAAAATACAACGCATCGACGTCCGGGATGTCGCGTAACTGACGACGTGTGACGTCACCCACTCCGGGACGTTCGACCTTCAGCACGTCAGCGCCAAACCAGGCGAGTAATTGTGTACAAGCGGGGCCGGCCTGCACGCCCGTAAAGTCGATAACTTTGATTCCCTCAAGAGGTAAGCTCATGATAGTGACTCCTTAGTTTCGTTTGTCGAGATGACATTGGAATTAACGGTAGATCGCAACACCGGCTGTGCGACTTTATCCATTGTGTGGTGTCGATTTGCCGCCGGCCGCAGTACCGTACATACGAGAATGACCGCGATGACGTTTATCCCCGTGGCGAGAAAGAGCACGTCGTTCCAGTTCCCGGTCGCTATGGCGAACATTCCGCCAACAGGCACAAGGAATGCAGCAGCTCCCTTCGCGGTATAGAGCATGGATGTATTGGTGGTGGCGAATTTTGAACCGAACAAATCCGTGCACATGGCAGGAAATAGACTGAATATCTCACCCCAGCAAAAGAAGATCATGCCGGTAAAGAATACGAAGCCCCATGGTTGGTTTCCGAGTACGAAGAGAAGAAAGTAACTTGCTGCTCCAAGCACGAAGGCGATCGCCATGGTTTGCCAGAGACCGATCTGATCGGATACCCAGCCGAAAAATGGCCGCGCAATACCATTCATCACGTTAGCGAAGACGAGCGCGATGGAGAGCGTACTGGCGCCCCAAAATAGCTGGATATCGGAGATGTGATATGACGTTGCGATGGGCGCCAGATAGGCAGTCACCACCAGCCCTCCGGCACACATCAAGAGGTCCAGCAAATAGAGGACCCAGAAGACGCGGCTGCCCAGTACTTCACGGGCTGTATAACTCCGGCTGGTCTGTTGCACTTTGACGCTGGCGCTTTCCGGTGCTTCGCCCTGATGCGGATTTCGAATGAATTGGGAGACGATGAGCACAACGCCACCCTGGATCAACCCAAACCATAGGAACGCGGATGCGTAACCGCTTTTCGCAATCACCACTTGTATCGGAATAATGGTGAGCGCTGCCCCGGCGCCAAAGCCGCCAGCCACAAGTCCGACTGCCAGACCGCGATGATCCTTGAACCATTTGACGGCAGTTCCGACCGCCGTACAGTAGACCGCGCCCGATCCGAGGCCGGACAGGGCTCCGCCGATATAGAGCGCCGGCAGAGAGCTCGCGTAGGAGTTGATGATCCAGCCTAGGCCGACCAGCACCCCACCGACCCCCATGACGGTTCGAGGTCCAACGTCCGGCCCCAGCTTGTCGGCGATCCAGCCGTTTATCGGAGTCGCCCAGGTCTCCAAGGCCACGAAAATCGTAAAGGCGATCTGAATATCCGAAACCGACCAACCGCGCGCTTTTTGCAGGGGGAGGACGAATACCGACCATCCATATTGCAGATTCGCGATCATGATCATGCAGACCACGCTTAAGATCAGGTGCCGCCATCTCTGGTTGTCGGGCTGTGCAACGCCGGCACGCGGAGGAATTGCGATTGTGCTCACGAGTACGCTCCAAATTAGAAAATTGTTGAAGGTGGTTTCATGCGCCATGCATGACCCATCCAGCGGAGTGTGGAACTGTGCATAATTTTCAAAACTTATAAACGCTGGGAAAATTCACGCCGCAGTGCGTCGCCATGCTGATTGAGTTTCGGTGCCCCGACACGCGTCGCAGGATCGTCATATCCGGAGATTTTCACGGGGTTGCCGGGCATCCGGATACCACCCGCTTCGATCAACATGTTGCGTGCCTTCGTTTGCGGATGTTCGGCGGCCTCGACTACATTCAGCAGTGGCGCCACCGGCACACCGGCTTTATGGATCACTGCGAGCCAATAAGCTGCGCTCTGTTTAACGAGCGTTGCCTCAAGCTCTAACTTGAGAATCTCGTTATGCTCCGTGCGCAGCAGATTCGACTGGAAACGCTTATCGGTAGCGAGATCGGAACGATCGATAACCTTGCAGAGTTCGGCGAAAAGGTGATCGTTTCCACAGCAGATGACAAAATCCTGGTCAGCCGAATGAAATACGTCGAAAGGCGTCATGAACGGGTGACGGTTACCGATTCTTTGGAATGCTTTGCCCGTAGCCACGTATTCCATAAAGCCGTGCTCCAGAAAGGCAAGCGTCGCGTCGAACATCGCAACGTCGACATGAGCGCCTTTCCCGCTCTTCTCGCGTGCGTAGAGTGCACTGGCTATGCCAGAGAACATAAACACGCCGGCGCAAAGATCGGAAAGGGAGGTGCCAACGCGGGTTGGCGGGCCATCAGGAAATCCCGTCATGCTCATGATGCCGCTCATGGCTTGGACAATCGTGTCGTAAGCGGGGTAACTGGCGAGCGGCCCGGTTTGACCGAAGCCTGAAGAGGATGCGTAGATCAGGCGAGGATTGATTTTGGCAAGTTCCTCATAGGAGAAACCCAGATGCTTCATCGTCCCCGGGCGGAAGTTCTCGGTAAGCACGTCGGCTTGGCCGACCATGTTGAGAAAGATCGCCCGATCGGCATCGTCTTTCAGATTGAGGACTATGCTTTCCTTGCCGCGATTGACGAAGCTGAAATAGAGAGATTGGTCATCGACGAAGGGACCATAGGTCCGCGTATCGTCGCCATGCCCTGGGGGTTCGATTTTGACGACGCGAGCACCGAGATCGCTCAGCATCGTTGTGCCGAAAGGACCGTTCAGCACGTGTGTCAAGTCGATGACGAGCAGGCCCGAGAAGGGACCCGCAATTCGCTCGGTTCGGGTTGATGGCATCTAAAGATTACCTCGCTAAATTATGACGATCGAATATGCAGGTCTTCGCCGCCCGGCGAGCGCGCTCGACGCGAACGGTCATGAGATGCACTAACCATACTCGTCACGACCCTGCCGGAATTGATCTGGATCAACTGAGTGAGTTCGACGAACTTCGCGGTGTTACTGAGGTAATAAATGACCGCGATGTTTGCCGGCCTCCTCAACCACGCTCGATTTGAGCGTCACCCATATCCGGGCAGCGATAGGACTGACGCAGCGGCCCGGATATCCGGACGCATTCGTCCAGGGCACGCGCGAAAATTTGCAAAGGGGCTTTACGAGGTCGCTGCACCGCTGAAGTTGACTTCATTATTCGCGGCCAGGACAGGCGGGGGATGATCTATATCAACAAATCAGGTAACGGCGGCGGGTTCTTGCGTCGGTCGCGGGAACCCGCCTTGATGCAGCGTAGGGATGTGGCTGCACGCTTTGCTGTAGTAGCGCTCAGCGCGGTGTGTTGTCCTGCGCTTCATACGCCTTGATCGCTTCGGACGCGACGCGAAACGCCGCGAGTGCGAGCGGCGCTCCGCAATATACCGCGGCTTGCATCAGTACCGCGCGGATCTCATCGGTCGTCACGCCGTTTGTCAGCGCACCTTTCACATGCAGGCCCAACTCGTGGTGCTGGCTCATCGCAGTCAGCATGGCGATATTCAACAGGCTACGGGTTTTGAACGAAAGCGTTTTGTCGCTCCAAATATCATCCCAACAATATTCGGTGACAAACTTTTGCATCGGCCGGTTGAAATCATCGGCGTTCGCCCACGCTTTGTCGACATGGGTAGCACCCAGCACTTGCTTGCGGTTTTCCAGACCTCGCTCAAAACGCTCATTGTCTTGCATCGCATTCCTCTAGGTTCATCGTGAAAAATCAGGATATTTTTGGCTACGCTTCCTGATTATGCGACGAGTGTGAAATGTGAGCTCAGATAGTTGGCACAAATCCGGCCGAGGTGTTGACCGTGATGCCGCGTTTTAGCGAACGCGCCATCGCCTAGATCGTGCTGGCGCGTTCGACGATGAGGACGACGGGCCTGCGCCGCCTAGCGAGCGGCCGATGATTCCTTGTGCCATTGCTTGAGTAAAGCTCGAGTCTGCGTGCCCACGATCGCCTTGAGCATGTCGGCCTTCTCGGCATCGATTTCATCCCAGCCGAGTAACGCGAGTGTCGTGCGCGGCGAGACATGGAACATCAGCAACTGCCCATGCAGCGTCAGCATCCGAATCAGGGTAACCGGATCGTCAGCCCGGGTGCCCGTGATCCTCGCAATCAAGTTCGCGCCGACATCGTTGAGCGGTTGTCGAATGCGCTTCGTCAAGACCTCGGACGCGATGCTGGGCTCTTGGCCCGCCTGCTCGCGTGCAAAGAATAGCCGCTGGTTAGGCATGCATCCCTTGATGAACATGCGGTCCGCGATCGCTTCCTGGATGCGCACGAACGCGTCGATCAGTGCCTGCGTGCTGCTGTCGCTGCGCAGTACCTCGGCGGCATGATGCACGACGGGCCCGACGTTTACCCACGCCTCGTCCGCGATGTACTCGGCGCAAGCGCGATAGAGGCCTTCCTTGTTCTCGAAGTAATACTGCAATGCCGGCGCATTGACGCCGGCACGTGTTGCGATGTCGCGAGTGGAGGCGCCCTCGAAACCATGGTCGCCGAACAATTCGATCGCGGCTTCGATGATCCGCTGGCGCGTCTCGTCGCCTCGCGCATAGCCGCCCGCCGACGAACGACGCAGCCGTTTTAAATCGTTCATACCCATCTCTCCTGCGTGTCTTTAATGCCTAAGTGAACAAATATATCACTTGACACAATTTTACCAACTGGAATAATTGTTCCAATTGGAATAAATTGGACAGGCAAATGTCGACAACGGTTGGTTCGCCCCCGCTAGCGCCACAAGATTTGGCGGTACCGCCCACGCGACGATCGGGGCGGCGCGGGATCATGATCGCGATCGGGATCGTCGCGCTCGTCGTGGCCGCCATCTGGCTCGCGCGGTGGTGGACAGTCGGTCGTTTCATCGAAGGCACCGACGACGCCTATCTGCAAGCCGATAGCGTCACGGTCGCCCCTAAGATCAGCGGCTATGTCACCGACGTTTATGTCGGCGAGAACGCGATGGTGAAGGCTGGCGACCCGCTGGTCCGGCTGGACACGCGCCAATATCAGGTCGCGCTCAATCAGGCCCAGGCCACGGTCGACGCGCGCGAGGCGGATATCCAGCGCGCGCAAGCCGATATCCAGCAGCAACACGCGAACATCGAACAGGCCAAAGCACAGCAGCAAGTCGCGCGCGTCAGCGCTCAACATGCGCGCGACGAAGTGCAGCGCTACGCGCCGCTTGCCGCCACGGGCGCAGAGACCAGCGAGCGGCTCGCTGAACTCACCAGCACACGCGACCAGGCGCTGGCTACCCTGGCGGCGAACACGGCTGCGCTCGCCGGGGCCCAGACGCAGATCGCGGCGACGACCGCACAGATCGCCCAGGCACGCGCGCAACTCGAAGCGGCGCAAGCGAGCGCCCAGCAATCTCGCCTCGACTTGCAGGACACCGTCATACGCAGCGCGTTGACGGGCAAAGTGGGCGATCGCACGGTGCGTGTCGGGCAGTATGTACAACCGGGCACCCGGATGCTGACGGTGGTACCTGTGCAAAGCACCTATGTCGAAGCCAATTTCAAGGAGACGCAGGTGGGCCATATGCGCATCGGTCAGCCTGTCACCTTGCACGTGGATGCGCTGCCCGGCGCGGATCTGCACGGTGTGGTCGACAGCTTTGCGCCTGGCACCGGCTCGCAGTTCGCGCTGCTGCCGCCTGAGAACGCCACCGGCAATTTTACCAAGATCGTGCAACGTGTCCCTGTACGCATACGGATCGAGACGGGTCCGGAAACGCGCAGCGTGTTGCTGCCAGGGTTGTCGGTGACCGTGGATGTCGATACGAAATCGGCGCGCGAGCGTGACCGGCGCATCGAGGAAGAGAACGATCATGGCTGAGGCGATTGATGCGGCCGCGGCTGCGTCCGGCGGATCCGGCGCGTCCACGTCAGCGCGCCCGCCCGTGATTCCCGAGGCTGAGCGTGCGAGCGTGGGGGACTGGATTGCCGTTGCCGCGGGCGCATTGGGCGCGTTGATGGCAACGCTTGATATCTCGATCACGAACTCAGCGTTGCCGCAGATCCAGGGTGAGATCGGCGCGACCGGCACGGAAGGCACGTGGATTTCCACCGGCTACCTGATGTCGGAGATCGTCATGATTCCGCTCGCCGCGTGGCTCACGCGCGTGTTCGGGCTGCGTAATTTCCTGCTCGGTAATGCCACGCTGTTCATCCTGTTCTCGATGATGTGCGGGTGGTCGCACAGCTTGCCGATGATGATCGCCGGCCGAATCGGGCAGGGCTTCTGCGGCGGCGCCATGATTCCGACGGCACAGACCATCATCCGTACGCGCTTGCCGCGCTCGCAGATGCCCGTGGGCATGACGATGTTCGGCCTGATTGTGCTGCTCGGCCCGCTGCTCGGGCCGGTGCTGGGCGGATGGCTTGCCGAAAACATCAGTTGGACATGGTGCTTCTTTATCAACCTGCCGGTCTGTATCGCGCTGATCGCGTTGTTGATTTTTGGGCTGCCGCCCGAGCGGCCGCAGTGGAGCAGTTTTTTCAAGGCGGACTGGCTGGGGATCGTGGGCCTCACGATCGGGCTGAGCTCGTTGACTGTCTTGCTGGAGGAGGGGCAGCGCGAACGCTGGTTCGAGTCGGACATGATCGTCGCGTTAGCCTGTGTGTCATTCGTCGGCATGGTGCTGATCGCCATCTCGCAGCGCGTGGCCAAGAGGCCGATCATGCGCCTGAGCCTGATGCGCAATCCGCGCTATGCGAGCGTGATCGTCATCGTATTTGCGGTCGGTGCGGGCCTGTATGGTGTGTCGTATCTGCTGCCGCAGTTCCTCAGCCTGGTGTCCGGATACAACGCGCAGCAGTCCGGTGCAATCATGCTGGTGTCGGGCGTGCCGGCCTTCCTGATGATGCCGATCCTGCCGCGCATCTTGGGCAAGCTGGACTTTCGCATGTTGGTGATCGTCGGGCTCGTGTTATTTGGCGCCAGTTGCATGCTCGATATCGACTTGACCGCGCAGAGCGTGGGGCACGATTTCTTCTGGTCGCAACTGATACGCGGTGTAGCTCAGATTCTGACGATGATGCCGTTGAACCAGGCGTCGATGGCTGCGGTCTCGCGCGAAGATTCCGGCGACGCGGCTGGCCTATACAACATGGCGCGCAATCTGGGCGGCTCGGTCGGTCTGGCGGTCATCGGTACCGTGATCGACCGGCGCACCACATTTCACACCGCGACGATACGCGAGTCGTTGACCGCGAATTCCGTGTTGGGCCAGGAGCGCATCGCTTCGAGTGCGGCGACCTGGTTCGCACAGACCGGTGACATGGCATACGCGAAGATGCGCGCAATCGGGCAGATCGCGGCGCAGATCCATATGCAGGCGACCGTGATGACGTATTCGGAAACGTTCTATTTGCTCGGCATCGCGCTGCTCGCTTGTATACCGCTTGCGCTGCTGTTGAAGACGCCGCATGCGAATACGCCGTCTGCTGGTCATTGATGGCTCTTAATGTCTCTATGAATGTCCCTATGATGCTTATTCGCCTTCCTCGTCCCCTGATTCGCGCGCTCACGCTAACGGCGTGTGCGTACGCTATCTCGGGCTGCACCGTCGGGCCCAATTACGCGGGAGCGCCGCAAGTTGCGCCGGACGCCGTGGGGGCTAAGGCTTTTGTACGCACGCCGGTGACCGGTATCGTATCGACGCGTGCACCGAACCAGTGGTGGCTTGCGCTCGACGACCCACAATTAAATGCGTTGATCGACGCCGCATTCGCGCATAACCCCAACCTGCATGCGGCACAAGCACGTCTGCGCGAGGCACGCGCACAGTTGCAGGTGCAAAAGGCGGACGCGATGCCGAAAGCCTCCGTCGATGCAGCCGCGTTGCGCACGCGTGAACCGAACCTCGGTGTTTTTCAAAGCTCGCAGAGCTCGTCCAGCAGCGGTTCGTCGAGCGGGCAAAGTCAGAGCTCGAGCGGTGGTGGTCCGCTCCAGCTTTATACGGCGGGGTTTGATGCTTCCTGGGAAATCGACTTGTTCGGCGGTACGCGGCGCGCGGTCGAAGCGGCTACGGCGGAAGCGGACGCGGTGCAGGCCGACTTTGCCGATACGCAGGTGTCGCTTGCGGCTGAGGTGGCGCAGGCCTATGTCGATTTGCGCGATGAGCAGCAGCGTCTGATGCTTGCGCAACGCTCGACCGAACTGCAGCAGCAGATGCTGGTGTTGACGCAGCAGCGCCGCGCGCGTGGGACGGCGGCCGAGGTTGATGTCGAGCGGTTGACGACGCAGGTCGAAGATACCCGCGCCACGTTGACGCCGCTCGATGCGCAGGTTACTGATTCGCTCGATCAGCTAGCCGTGCTGACGGGGCAGGCTCCGGGGGCGTTGGATCAGCAGTTGTCGGCATTGCGCCCGATACCTGCGCTGCCTGCATCGGTGCCGATCGGAGACCCTGGCTCGATGTTGCAGCAGCGGCCCGACATTCGCGCAGCCGAGCGCCGGCTTGCTTCGAATAACGCGCAAATTGGCGAGCATGTGGCCGACTTTTTTCCGAAGGTCACTTTGTTCGGGGATCTAGGCTTTAGTGCGGCGGATCCGGGCCACCTTGTTCGCAAGAGTAATTTCACCTGGGTCGGTGCGCCGTATCTGCAATGGAACGTGCTCGACTTCGGGCGCACGCTGGGTAGCATTCACAACGCGGAAGCTTCGCGTGACGAAGCCGATGCGCGGTATGAACATACGGTGCTGGCGGCGCTGCAGGATGCGAACGGGGCGCTGTCGCGCTATGGCCATCAGCGTGAGCATCTGATCACGTTGCAAAAGGTGCAGGATTCTGCCGATCGCTCGGCCGTGTTGATGAATCAGCGATACACGGCGGGGGTGTCTAGCTTGATTGATTTGCTTGATACGCAACGTACGCAATTCAACGCGCAGCAGAACGTGGTGGCTGGGCAAGCAGAATTGTTGAAGGATTTTGTTTCGTTGCAGAAGAGTTTGGGGCTGGGTTGGCGCGTGTAGGAGGGCGGTGCGCAGGGAGTGCGGTCAGCCGGAGTGATATAAAGGTGGCTGCGGCATTGAATTAGCTTTCAGGGCCTTACTAGAACATCTAAAACACTTAGCGATAGCTAAAGGCTGTGAATGACAAAAGCACTTGCGGCATTATTTGCGTTGCTGTTTTCGGTTGTACTTGCGCATGCGGCGCCGAATCAGAGTCCCAGCGAGTCACAGTTGACCGAGCATGGGCATTACACAAATAGCGATGGCCAGTCGGTCCACTCTCCGGCGCATTCGGTTAACGGCCAGGCACCGACTGGCGCTACCGCGAAATGTCGCGATGGTACATACAGCTTTAGCAAGCACCGATCGGGCACGTGCTCTGGCCATCATGGCGTGGCTGAGTGGCTGTAGCGAGTAATCGCTACAGCAGATGCTGAGGTTCCTCGAGTTCGGAGGCGTTGATTTCTTTGCCGCCGCCCTACATGGCATTCACTGTAGGATCCCGCAATGGGTCGACCATGTTTTGCGTTGTGCGCAGAATGCCCTTATCGTCGAAATAGAAGTTGTACAGCATGTACCAGTAGTTGTTTTGCATATATCGGTAGGTCCAGACGGTGAGCTTTACACCGGCGAAATAACCGGTTTCTTCGGGCAAACCGAAGCGCGTCTGCACGTCATGCTGGGTCCATACGCCGACTTGTGCCTGGGCGAAATTCTCGGCTGTCAGCGCTTGCTCTATATTTATGACAACTCCCGCTGGGTTGACCACCGCCGCAGTGGTCGTTTCGCCAAAGGGGCGAGTTGGCCACAGCAGCCGCTTGTTGCCGTCGGGCAGTGTATAGACTTCTTTGGGCGGCCCTAGCTTCGCGACCAAATCGCTTTGTGCGTCGCCTGCCTGGAAACGCTGCCATGGATTGGCGCAGCCTGCCAGGAGCAGGGCTGCGACGCTGGCAAGCATTAAGCGTCGCGCGACGGTACGGCCTTGGATCAAGCGTGAGTAAGACATCGTCGGCTCCTGGTCGGGCATTTTCAGTTGTTGTGTGGCGCCCGCCACCGTCTTGGCAAAGTCTCTAGAGTGCGCCTGATTGTACCGAATCTACATCATAACGGCGCCGGACTCCGAGCGGGAGCTGTCTGGGTGTGTTTCACGTATGTTTCGTCGGACGTGGCTGATTAGAAGCCGTTTGGGCGTGGGCGCAAGGTACGCGAAACAGCGTCCCATAACGCAACAGCTTCCCCTTCGGTAAGCGAAGCCTTCTCAACGCGGCCCAGCAACAGATTGCTATTTGACCCAGTATCCATATCTAAACTCAGCAGCGGTGCTCTCGCGCTGCCGATCTTCGAATTGGCCTCGAGCGTCATATGATTCCCGGGTATGCGCAACTGGGTCAGTCCTGCCATAAGCCATTCTTCCGCGCGCATGCCTGACAGTTCCACGGGCCCCTTTCGAACCGTTCGGCCCTCGTTTTGTTCCAGTGCGGCGTTAATATCGTCACCTCGTTGGAGTAGCGTTGTTGTCCCCTGGATATTCGAATTCGTCTCTAAATCAAAACTGACATCGTGCTGGTCAAGCAGCACAAATTGGACCCAAATATTTTCTTGATCGGTCGCTTTTCCAGGGAAGAATCCCCCCGCAAAGCAGAAACCCGGCTCGGTCGGAATCTCGTCCTCCATGCGGCCACGAATTTTGTCCAGTAGATAGCCAACGGCGCGTGCTTTATCAGGAACGTCATTCTTGTTCGGAAGCAGTTTGACAACCGGATCGTTGGTTTGGTCGGGGTGCGTGAAATCACTACCCGCGATTTGCAACTTAATTTGGTAACCACTATCCCATTTATAACCTTCGATGACTCGGGTTGCGGGGCTGAGTACATCGGGACTGCCCTGCGAAATGAAAAACCGTGATGCTGGGACCCCTCCGACCGTAGTGTCGGCATACAGAAACTGACGGCCGAAACGGCTTTTTGTGGAGTTCAGCTCCTTGCTACGCGCGTCCATTGCCGCTTGATAGTCTTTTAGTGTCATCGCCGTGGCTTTAACGTCCACGCCGTCTATTTTTGCCCCGCCAAATGTCACTGCGTCGCCCGGTATGTCGATCAAATAACGTCCCACGCAGCGTGGCTTCAGATTCGAGGTCAATTCAGTCATCATCTTTTGCTCCTGTTGTGTCAAGGGTGCCGGTCGATAACAGGCGCTCAGACCCAATACGCAGCCTGCGATAAACGCTGTGCGCCAATTCATTTAAAGTCCTTGTAAGCCATGCTGGTGTGTCTGACGCTGAAGGCAATCTTAGTAATGGCCCATAGCGCAAAACGCTGCTGCGGCCCGTTCTTAAAAGCACCTTCGTGGTCGACACCTGCGTAAGGCACGCACACTTTGGCGTGCTGGCTAGGGGCCGCGCCTGAGCGTCTCGGTACCGTGCCATCCCCGTTCTCGTCAGCATCTTGCAGCACGAATTCATTGCGACTCGGCCAGCTATTTAGCGGCTCGGTACCACGACGCGGGCCACCATCCGTGGACACCTCGACTATTTGGCTCCCCATTCCCGAATCGTCTGCGGGGGCTTTATTCAATTCGTCATGAAGCGGAGCGGGCGGTACATTCCAAAATCCGGGATGTGATGGCCTCGCTCGCCTCCATGCGACATTGCCCCAGGTTTTAAGCTGCGGATCGTCACCATAGAAAGCATATGTATTGGCGTGATATTTACCGGATATACCGGTGTTATCATTTTTACCATTCGCATCGATATTGCCCGTATGAAAGGGCTGGACCTTTTCTCGCATGATCGTCGCAAACGCGGCCCAATCCTGAGCAACCTTCGATTTTTTGGCATCGAGCGGATTGAGCAGCTCATCATTAACCAAGCCCCACCATTTTTTCCGCTGCAAATAGATCTCGCTGTACGGCTCCGTCTCGGGCAAACTTTTGAACTGATCGCCGTCCCGAATATTGAGCCAGCCTTTTCCATACTCAGTACTGGGCAGCAGTTGCAGTGCGCCAGGTGACTGTGCGAAGACGGTGGTTACCTCGGACGCATCAACCCCCAGCACGTGCCTTGTTCCCCAATCACCGTCCGTTCCGGCCTTGACTCGCTTATAGGCTGTCGCGGCGCCGGTGGCGGGCATCACCCCATGCACGATGCCCAACACCTTGTCTCTATGATTAAGTACCTCTGAATAGTGCCGAGCAACTAGCCCACCCATCGAGTGCGTCACCAAAATCACCCTCTCGCACATGTAGCCGAACTTGCTGCGGTAGTAGCCCATGAAATATTCGATGCGCTTATGCAATCGCATGGCAGATTCAGCGTTGTCTTGCAACCAGTTGTAGCCGACGGCATGAACGGGGAACCGGTACCGATAGGACAAACGCACTTCGTCATAACTCAGAGGCGCAATATTCAATTTGTCGGTCACGGCCTTTTTCATCAACTCGGCGCGCAGACCGTTGCGACCGTGATCGGTGCAAGGATGAACATCATTGAGAGCGTTTTCGAGCCAAACCAAGAAGTCGCCATAGCTCATATTGGCGACCTCGCCCCAGCCACGCCGTTTCAATTCAGCGTCACTCTGAACGGTGCCCTGCGGGATGACTCCGTCGTCATAGACCACCGTTTGTTCAGGGTCGAGAATCACCTTGCGTTTAGAGGCATCTTTTTGTATCCACGGGATCATGCCTACCTTACTATCGAGTTGCCATACTGCTTTCTTCATTGAGTTCATCAAGTTCGACCCCATGATTCCCGGCACAAAGATCACCGGGATTATCCTCGTGGGAACCTTGAAGCAAACAGCAACACTCCTGTCGCATGACGGCGACATGACAGTGGCATAGTGCACTGAGCCGTCTTCCGCGATCACTGGCTCAACAACGTGCTCATTCGAGGCCATATTAGAGGTTCCAATTTCTTGATCGTTAAAGGTGTTAAATGCCTTGTCGCATATAGCTAGCCCTTCTTCTCGGTCGCATCGAACGAGATCACTCACAGCTTGACCACAGGGGCCGGGCCGAACATCATCCAGAAAATGATGCCGCTCCGCTAATGTTTTGTAGCCGGAATCAACCGATCCGCGTCTGATTGAAAAGGTGTGAGCGCAATCTGATTTACACGACATGGGGAAGAAGCAGGCGTGTCACTGACGGGATGAAAGATTAAATGGGCGTGAACCGGATTGGAAGAATTTAGTAAGGAAAACGATGTTTTTGTTTTGAGAAACAAAAATCAAGATTCTTCTTATATCAAAACCATGTCAGACATGGTATTTGGACATTTTCGATATAACAGTGGGACCGCGGCGACGCAGAGCATGCGCGATCAACGTGTTCAAGAAGATCGGTTTTCCCAAGGTTTCCCTCAACCCATCAAGCTAAACTATAATCGAGCGCCTACACTCATTATTCCAGCCGTGCCCAAGACGACAAACCACTCCGCGCCCGAATCCGATTACCATTTTTCGGACCAGATCGGCCACTTGCTGCGGCGTGCGTATCAGCGTCATGTCGCGATATCCCAGTATCTGTTGCGCAAGATGGTCAACGGCGAACCTGACTGACAATGGCGTACGCGCGGTGAGCGACGTCGCCGATCTCAAGGAGGTATTGAATGTCAGGCTATGTGAGCACATTGCGATGGAAAATCGTCACGCTGCTCATCGCGCCCATCACCTTTGTCATGACACTAGACCGCGCGGCAATGACGGTCGCAGCGCCAACAGTGCAAAAGGAATTCGGTCTGTCGCTAGTCCAGATGTCGGTGATCTTGACCGTGTATTTCTGGACGTACGCGTTGGGACAGGTACCGGCGGGCCGCCTCGCTGAACGTGTCGGTTCGCGCAAGGTGTTGTTCGGCACCAGCATCCTGTGGTCGACGATGATGATCGTGACGCCGCTAGGGGGCACGTTCAATTGGTTATTCGGTTGCCGCGCGCTATTGGGCGGCGCGCAATCGGCCGACTGGTCCAGCGGCGTGCTCGCACTCAAGCGCTGGTTTCCACGCAGTGAACGCGCGACCGGTAATGCCTTTCTGCTGGGCGGTTTGTATCTCGGGCCGATTGTGTCCGCACCGCTGACCGCATGGATGATCATCCATTACGGGTGGCACTCGGTGTTCTACGGCTTTGGGGCGCTCGGCGTAGTGCTCGGCATCGCCTGGGGAATCGGCTATCGCGACAATCCAGCCAAGCACCCCTACATCAAACCGGAGGAAGCGGCTTATATCGCAGCGGGTCAGGTCGACGAGCAGCGCGTAAAAAAGGGCGCGTTTCTGAAGTGCTTCCGCATGCCGCGCTTCTGGATTTTCGGCGTCCAGTACTTCTTGCTGGTGTTGATTCAAAGTTTCTATACCACCTGGCTGCCGACCTATTTGATGAAGGCACGAGGTTTGTCGCTGCAGGCGATGGGCATCTACGCTTCGCTGCCGTGGGTGGCAGTGTTCCTGGCCGTGTTCTTGGCGGGCATCGTATGCGACCGCATCTTGAAGAAGACCCAGTCCGTATGGTTGGCGCGAGCGCCGGTCGCCATGACCGGGTTCGTGATCAGCGCGATTGCCTTGATCGCAGCGTCGCGCGCGACCACCATGCCCTTTGTGATTGCCTACCTGTGTCTGTCGTTCGCCGCGGTCGGTTTTGTGCAAGTGGTGGTCTGGTCGGCAGCTCAGGACTTGGGCCGTGAATATACGGGCGTCATGTCAGGCTGGACCAATCTGTGGGGCGCGGCCTCCAATGTGGCCGGCCCAGTGACGGTCGCGCTGATCGTCAAGCTCACCGGGAACTGGTCCAGCGCGCTTTTCGTGATCGCCGTGGCAGCGGGTTGCGGCGCCGTGTTGTGGCTCTTCCTGCATCCAGAGAAGCCGCTGTTGCCGGGCGCAACCCAGGAAATACCGGTTAGCTTTTCGACGCCGGATGGCGCGAGGCCTGCCTGACTTGACGGGTCGAATGCGCGTGCGCGGCGGCTCGTCGTGGGGCCGATGCCGACGGCCAGATGCTAGTTGCTGTTCCCGACCGGTTTCGGTTTTGTTGTAGTACGCAGCGCTGCGTTAGCGACGTTCGCGACATGGGCATCGGCTTGCGTTCGCGCTATCTGCTGCTGCCACCCATCGAGTATGGTCTTGGCTAGAGCGCTGTAATCGCGGCCGAAGTGATGATCACCCGCGGTGCGGATGACGTCGACACCCGACCCGGCCAGCGTGGGGCAGAGCGTGTCATCCTCTTCCTCGCCATAAAAACATTGAACCAGCGCTGCAGGCAGTTTCGCAACCTCGGGGGCGGCCGGCAGCGCGCCGCGGCTGGCGGGCAAGCCCAGCCAGCCGGTCACGCGGATCTGGAAATCGGCCGCATGCGCAAACCCCAATAGCGCGATCAGCGAGACTTTCGCTCGCAGCGTTTCCGGCAGCCGGTTATAGGCGAAGGGCATGACGTCGGCGCCAAACGAGTAGCCGATCAACGCGATATGGCGTGCATGCCAACGCGTGCCGTACGTCGTCATCACACGGGCGAGATCGTGGCTGGTCTGTTCCGGTGGCTTCTCGCTCCAGAAATACCGCAGGCTGTCCCAACCGATCACCGAGACACCTTTCTTCTGGAGTTCCTCGGCGATGGTCTTGTCGAGATCGCGCCAGCCACCGTCTCCCGAGATCACGATCGCCAGCATGTCGCTGGGATGAGCCGCGGGCAATTCGATCAAAGGAAGATCGGCGAGATTGTCACCGTCGGCATCGCGATCGCGGATATGCGGCTTCAACAGGTCGAGCAGCATTGGGGCGGCTGAGGTATCGGGTGGAAATCGATGTATGTTTGCCCCGCGATGGCTTTCAGGCCCGTTGCTTGTATTTACGTTGGTCGCGTTGGTCGCGTTGGCGGCGTGGGCAGTGTCGGCCGCGTCGGCGGTCGTCAGACCGATCTCCCAAAAGCCCGGCAAACCGTTGCCGCGGCTGATGGTTGGGTCGGGCGGGCAGGGGTTGAAACGTGGGTCCAATTTCGGTTCGGGCGCTATCGACAGGGCGCCGGCTATCGTATTGGCCGGTGCCTGAGCCAGTATATGCTCGGCCAGCACACCGCCCTGGCCAACGCCGGCCGCGATCGGCGGGAAATACAGGTTGGAGTGCTGCTCGCGTTCCAGTTGATGGCTCATGCTTTCCGCGTCGCCGACCAACTGATGGCAGCTCTCTTTCGTCGCGGCCAGCGTGGTGGCGTAACGCGCGGTATCCACACCCACGACCAGCGCCCCGTTGAGCGCGAGCAGATCGGCCGCCTGCTGGTCGTTCGCATTCCAACCCGACGCTTTGGAGAACAGCACGACGAAGGCGCGCATCGGGCCCGATGGCTCCGTAACTTCGACGTTGCCATATCGACCGCCGGACACCGAAGTGGCGTGCGCCGGCGGCAACGCGGCGGTATAGGCAAGCGTTGCCACGCAGAGAAACATCAAGCGGCGTAGATATTTCATGAGCGCCAGCCGCTCGCAAGTAAAGACAGATCGGCCAACGTAAGCACGATACCCACGGAGCCGGACGCGGCCAGGTAGCGGGGTTCCCAGATAGGTTGGAATTTGCTTTTGAATGTGCGCAGTCCGCGGAAGTTGTAGAACCGGCCGCCAAAGTGCCATACCAGACTGGCGATGCGGTGCCACGGGGACGCAAGCGCACTCGGGCTCAGGCCGGATAGCGGCGCCATGCCGAGACTGAGCTTGAGGTAACCGGCCTGCTTGAGATGCAAGGCCAGCTTGGTGAACAGGTATTCCATCGTATAGGGCGGTGCATCGGGAAGGTGCCGCATGATGCCGACGGTCGCTTCGATATTCAGATCGGTGGTCATAAACGTAACGAAGGCAATGGGGGTGCCATGTTGCCGCACTACCATGATGGCCTGCGCCGCAACATAGTCCTTCATGAAAGCGGCGACGGAGAAACTCTTCTCTCGGGCGACGCGGTGGTCCAGCCACGCATCTGAAATATCCCCCAGCGTGCGCAGCAGGTCCGGCACGTGCTCGGGTTCCACGATCTCGACCGTTAGTCCATCGCGCTCGCTGCGGTTGAGTGCATAGCGCAGGTGGGCGCGCTGCGATCCGGCCAGGTCGAATTCCGGCAGTGCGATGTTGGCTTCCTCGCCCAGCTTCATCAAGGTGAGCCCGGCGTCGAGATAGAGCGGCAGCGTGTCGGCACGTACTTGATAAAACGCCGCGCGTCCCGCATGCGAGTGAGCCAGCGCCACAAATTTACCGATCAACTCGACCCACTCCGAACGTGGGCCGACCGGATCATGCAGCGCGGCCCAGGTGCGTCCGTGTTTCGCATACATCAGGAAGGTGTTGCGCGAGGACGAGAACAGGAAGCTCTTGTCGCCCATCAAAGCCAACGCCGCGTCGCTGCGTTCCTGCACGCGAACGATGCGGGCCGCGTGAAGTAGATCGTCGTAGGCCGGTTTGACGAAACGTCCTGCCGCGGGGCGCAGCAATTGCCAGCAGGCGATACCCGCGGCCAGCATGGTTGCCGCCAACGTCGCACGCAAGGCGCGAGGCGCACCCTCATCAAATGCAAAGTCCCACCAAAGGCGGTGGCTATAGGGCACGTCGCGGAACGCGAAGAACAATATCCAGAACGCGAGCATCAGAACGATGCCCACCGAGACCAGCCAGGTCAAGGTAAAGCGACCGGCGAACAACGATGATGAACGATTGAAATGGCGACGCGTGGTGGCTAACAACACGATCAACACGGCCAGTACGCCGAACTCGAAAAATGCCAACCCCTTGGCCAGCGAGAGCGCCAGATTTGCTACGGCGATGATGATCGCAAGCCACCAGGCGGCGTCGAGCCGACGCAGCAGCCCGCGGGCGACGAACAGCAGCAGCACGCCCAGCACGCTGGCCAGCAGTTGCGAGCCTTCGAGCACGCTCAGCGGCAGCAGCGTCTGCAATTCCGCGAGCCGGCGCCCGAGCGCCGGCGTGGCGCCGGAGACCACCAGCATGCTGCCGACGACGAAGGTGAAAATGCTGAGAAACGTCGGCGCCAAGCGGTTGATGCCGCGGGAGCTTCGAATCGCCAGTCGAGCCGTAAGGGTGCGGCCTTCGAAGGCCGCGAGCAGCGCCGCCGAAAGTGCCAGCGGCGCGCCCAGATAAATCGTGCGATAGGCGAGCAGTGCCGCGACCATCTCGGAGGTGTGTACGCTGCTGCCCAGCGCAAGCAACATCGCGGCTTCGAACACACCAAGTCCTCCCGGCGTGTGACCCACGATGCCCAACAACATCGCAGCGGAAAAAATTGCGATGAAGCTCGCGAAACCGATATTTGCGTGGGGGAGCAGCACCCAAAGCGCCATGCCGGCCGTGATCACGTCAATGGCGGCAAAAGCAAGTTGCGCCAACATGACAGAGCGCGCGGGAATATCGAAACCGATTCGGCCCAGCCGAACCGGTCGGGGCTCATGGCGACAGCAGAGCAACAGGATCGCCAAAAGCGCAATGCCCACCCCCCCGCTCACATGCAATAGCTTTTGCGAAACATTGACGGCATGGCTCAACATGGGCGCCGCGCCGATGGCACCCAGGCTGGTCAGAACAACCAGCGCGAGCGCGAGGGTCACGCTGGTGAATGCGGTAAGTTGACCGACTTGCACGGGCTTGATGCCGGCCGCGCCATACACGCGGCATCGCACTGCGCCGCCTGTCAGCGCACCGAAGCCGGTGGCATTGCCCAATGCGGAGCCTACGGTTGCTCCGATCCACAGCAAGGGGCGTGGCACCTTTGCGTCGATATAGCGTAGCCCGATCGCGTCGCGCGCAACGAGCGCCAGAAAACTGAGCGTGGTGGCCAACAGAGCCTGGCCGAGAACTGCGGGCTTCAGGTGGTGCAAACTGCGGATTATCGAGTGATAGTCGATGCTCAGCGATATGTGCTGAAAGACCAGCAACAGCAAAGCACAGACGAGCAGGGCAAGCGCGGGAAGCACGAAACTTCGCAGCGCAGGCAGGCCGAATCGTCGGAGACCTTCATGACCGGCATGAGGGCTCGATATCTGTTGCAGATCGTTTGCTTGATTCGTGTCCGGGGGTGTTGCGGTAATGCTGGGCAAATCTATATCAAACGGTTTCATCGCGAGCGAGTAATGTGTGCAATAAGTGGCGCGTCATTGGCGCTCTTTTCATAAACGGCATTCACTCAACTACACTCCCACAAGCTATTCATACGGGGTCGATGTGCTTTGCGCATCTATGAGCACGCAATCAATACATTGGACATTTTTTGTAAGATTGCTGTGCGGGGCTACATATATCACGTAGCGATATATTTGTCGATCATTGTGCTGTGTTTTGATGCGCAAGCGGCAGCCGTACGGTGACATGTAGCCCTGAGCCGCGTTCCGGCGTGCCCAGCGAGACCGAGCCATCGTGTGCACTGACAATTTCCTTGACGATCGCCAGGCCGAGTCCAGTGCCCTCGCTACCACCTGTCTGGCTACCTCGGTAGAAGCGCTCGAATACCCGCGTGCGGGCCTCGGCTGCGATGCCGGGGCCGTTGTCCGCGACGATCAGCACCGCCGAATCATGGTGTTGCGCCACCGTGACGGTCACGATGCTGCCATCCGGACTGTAGCGGATGGCGTTGTCGACCAGATTGCTCAGCAAGGCCAGCAGTAGACTGGGGTTTCCGTTGACCGTGACCGACTGCGCGAGCGGTTCGATGCCCAGATCGATCTCGCGACGGCTGGCCCATTGCGTCAACGTCGCCACGGTGTCGACCGAGATCGCGACCAGATCCACTTCCTGCAGGCTCATGGTGTAGGTGTCGAGCGCTTCCGCTTGCGCCAGCAACAGTAGTTTGTTTGTCAGCGCTACCATCTTGTGGCTGCTGCTTTGCATTGCGCCGAGTACTTCATCGAGTTGTGGATCGCTCGCGTCGCGCTCGCGCGCGAATTGGATCTGGGTATCGAGTAGCGCAAGCGGCGTACGCAGTTGATGCGCGGCATCGGCGATAAAGCGCCGCTGCGCGCTCACATGGAAGTTCAGGCGCTGTATGCATCGATTGATCGCATCGACCACGGGGCGAAGTTCGGACTGCAGGCGGTCGGCCTGGATCGGTACCAGTTGCATAGGCCCGCGATCGATCACGTCGTTCTTGAGCTTTACGATAGGACGCAGTTCGAACGTCAGGCCACCGACGACGAGTACACAGGCAAGCAATAACGTCATGAGCTGTCTGATCATCGAGGGGCGCCACAGGTCGCGCACCATATGATCATGCGACGAGGTGGTCTTGCCCACGGCAATCGTCACCTGATGCAGTTTCCCTGCGTCATACATCGCGCGCACGTAGGCGACGGCCCGAATCGGCTGATCGTAGATGGCCGCGTCGAACCAATAGGGATTACCCGCGTGCGCGCCTGCCGCGGCACCAGTGCGTGCGCCAGCCTGGGCGGCGGCAGGGAAGGCCGGCGTGCCGGCCAGCAAAATGCCGGTGTCGGTCGATACGTTCAGATAGACCTGGTCGTGGTCCGGCGATTGAAATAACTCAAGCGCCGCCGGCGGCACATTCGCGTGCAGTGTCCCTTCGTCCCAATTGACCTGCTCGGCAATGAACTTGGCGGATGCCAGCAAGGCACGATCCTGCACCAGACTCGCGGTTGCCTGAGCGTCGCGGTAGGACATGACCGCGCTGACTGCGGCAAACACGGCAAGGGGCAACAAGATCCAGCACAGCAGGCGAATACGCAGGCTAGAGGTCATTCTTCGGTTTCAATAGATAGCCGACGCCGCGCAGCGTCACGATGGTGGCCTTGCTTTGTTCGAGTTTCTTTCTCAGTCGATGCACGTAGATCTCGATGGCGTCTACGCTGGGCTCGTCTTGCATGCTGAATATCGTGTCCATCAGCGCCGCCTTGGACACTGAGCTGCCCAGCTTGAGCATTAGCGCCTCCAATACCGAACGCTCCCTGGGTGGTAGGGGTAGCGGCAGGCTGGTGAGCGTGAACTGGCGGGTGTTGAATTGATAGGTCAGGTCGCCACAGATGATCTCAGTCGCCTTGCCGGCCGTCTGCCGGCGCAACAGAACCTTGATGCGCGCGATCAGTTCCCGCACTTCGAACGGCTTGACCAGGTAGTCGTCCGCACCCGCGCCCAGGCATTCGACTTTTTCGTCGATGGAGCCGCTGGCGGTCAGGATCAGTACCGGGACGTCATCGCGTCGCTCCCGCAGCCGGCGCAGTACGGCGGCGCCCGACATTTTCGGCAGGTTCAGGTCGAGCAGCACCGCGTCGTAGCGTGTGCACTGCAACATGCGGTCGGCCGCCTCGCCATCCAATACATGGTCGACCACGAATTTCTGCTCGCTGAGCAATTTTTCGAGCCAGTGGGCCAGAGCGGGGTTGTCTTCGATGAGCAGCAGTTTCATGGGGCAAGTCTAGCGCTAGATCGGATCCGGGAGCGTGATGATGGTCACGCAATTCCACGCGAACCAAAAAATCACTTTTTTGAAAGCTGGCAGAAGGTTTCACTGCCATACAATAAAAATAAGCTGTCGAAGTATCGACTATTCGACGGCTAAAGACAAAGAACAGCAAAAAAATCAAACAAGAAAATCTGGAGACAAGCAATGAATGCATGGCGCCGTACTGCTCTTATTTCAGGTGTACTGGGCTTGCTGGGGGTCGCGATGAGTGCCCCGGTGTATGCGGATACCCCGCAAATCTCGATCATGGTGGGAGGAATCACCAAGCTGATCTACCTGCCCGCGCGCCTGACTCAGGAACTGGGCTATTTCAAGGACGAAGGCCTGAACGTCGAGTTGCTGTCGCAGCCGGCGGGCGTCGATGCGGAAAACGAATTGCTGGCCGGCGCGGTGCAGGCCGTGGTCGGGTTCTACGACCATACAATTGATTTGCAGAGCAAGGGCAAGGAAATCAAGGCCATCGTGGTGTTCGGCCAAGTGCCTGGTGAAGTCGAGATGGTCGCCTCGAAGCAGGCCGACACGCTCAAGAGCATGGGCGATGTGAAGGGCAAGACGCTGGGCGTGACCGGGCTCGGTTCTTCGACCAGTTTCCTCACGCAGTATCTTGCGCAACAGAAGGGTGTCCCGTCGACGCAATACACGATGCTGCCGGTCGGCGCGGATAACAGTTTCATTGCTGCGATCAAGCAAGGTCGTATCGATGCGGGTATGACGACCGAGCCGACTGTGTCGCACTTGCTCGCTACGGGCGAAGCGCGCGTCCTGGTCGACATGCGCACGCTGGACGGCACGCGCGCTGCGCTCGGTGGCACCTATCCGGCCTCCAGCTTGTACGTGCAGGGCACCTGGGCTGAGACGCATAAACCGGAAGCGGCCAAGCTGGCGCGCGCTTTTGTGCGCACCATGCAGTTCATTCACACCCACACCGCGGAAGAGATCGCGGCCAAGATGCCTGCTGACTACTATGGCGGCGACAAGCAGATGTATGTGAATGCCATCAAAGCATCGTTGCCGATGTACACGTCCGACGGCAAGATGCCCGCAGACGGCCCGGACACCGTGTTGAAGGTTCTGTCTGCCTACAACGCCTCGGTCAAGGGCAAGCACATCGATTTGTCCAAAACCTATACGAACGACTTCGTTAACTAAGTCCAATAGGCAGGTCAAACAAGACACTGCGACGTACGGCCGGCGGCATTCGCCGTACGGCCCGATTTATGTAAGGACTTCTGATGAACCAAGCGGTTTCCAGAGACACGCCCGCTATCGAATTTCGAAACGTGTCGTGTCGCTTCATTTCGCCTGATGGCAAGGCTACGCTCGCCTTGCGCGATTTCAACATGTCGGTGGCGAAGGGCGAGTTCGTGGCCATCGTGGGTCCTACCGGCTGCGGCAAGTCGACCACGCTGAGCATGATCACGGGTTTGCTGCAGCCGACCTCCGGCGAAGTTCGCGTGATGGGCCAGCCGGTAACGGGCATCGATCCGCGCATCGGCTTCGTGTTCCAGGCGGATGCGGTGTTTCCGTGGCGCAACGTGATCGACAACGTTGCTGCCGGCCCGTTGTTTCGCGGCCGTTCGAAAGCCGTTGCCTACGAGCAGGCCGAGGAGTGGATCCGGCGTGTGGGTTTGGACAAGTTCAGCAAACATTATCCGCATCAACTTTCGGGTGGCATGCGCAAACGCGTCGCCCTGGCGCAGACGTTTATCAACAGCCCCGAGATCCTGTTGATGGACGAGCCGTTCTCGGCGCTCGATATGCAAACACGCACATTGATGCAGGACGAATTGCTGCAGCTTTGGGCGGGCAACGCGGGTTCGGTGGTGTTCGTGACGCACGACCTGGAAGAAGCGATCTCGTTGGCAGATCGCGTATTTGTCTTGAGCGCGCGCCCGGCCACGCTCAAACGGGTCTACACGATAGACCTGCCGCGCCCACGCGTTACCTCGGAAGTGCGGTACGAACCGCGTTTCATCGAAATTTCCAAGGACATCTGGCGCGATTTGCGTGAAGAAGTCCAGATCGGCTGAGCAAAGGATTAGGACTATGAATCAACAAGTCATTGCAGGATCGCTCGATCCTATGGCGCTCGATCAAGTCGAGCGCATCGCGCAACGCAAGATACGCAACCGTAAATGGCTGATTATTTTCTTGCGCGTCGCGATATTGGTGCTGATGTTGGGTGGCTGGGAACTATCGGCGCGCCTGATGTGGATAGACCCGTTCTTCTTCTCGATGCCTAGCCAGATCTACGCGCAGCTGGTCGAATGGTTTACGCAAGGCACTTCGCAAGGGCCATTGCTGCAGCAGGTTTGGGTCACGTTGGAAGAAACCGGGCTGGGCTTTTTGATCGGTGCGGTGGCGGGGGTGTTCTGCGGGATTATCCTGGGTCGCAACAAACTGTTGTCGGATGTGTTCAGTCTTTATATCCAGATTGCGAACTCGATTCCGCGCGTGGTGCTGGGCTCGGTGTTCGTGATCGCGCTGGGGCTGGGCATGGCGTCGAAGGTTGCGTTGGCTGTGGTCATGGTGTTTTTCGTCGTGTTCGGCAATGCGTTCCAGGGGGTGCGGGAAGCTGACCGTTACATGATCGCCAATGCGCAGATTTTGGGCGCGAGCAAACGGCAAGTGACGATGAGCGTAGTGGTGCCATCGGCCCTGAGCTGGATCTTGGCCAGCTTGCATGTGAGTTTCGGTTTCGCACTGGTTGGCGCGGTGGTGGGGGAGTTCCTCGGATCCAAGCAGGGTATCGGCCTGTTGATCTCGACGGCACAAGGCGCGTTCAATGCTGCGGGTGTGTTCGCCGCAATGATCGTGTTGGCGGTGGTCGCCTTGGCTGCGGATTATCTTCTGACGACTTTGGAAAAGCGTTTGCTCAAATGGCGGCCGGTGGCGTTTTGATGTTTATCGGCCTGCCGTGCTCGTCGTGCCGGGAATCGGCAAGGTGATTTTCAGCGTTTCCAGATCGACAAACGTGAAATAGCCTTTGCCCGGTAGCCAGCCTCGGGTATCGATGTGATAGACGTTGCCGAGCACCAGCGGATGGATAATAGGCGTGTGGCCGACGATCACTGCGCGTAAGTCGGGCACGCCGCTGCGATCCCCTGTCTCGATGCGCTTGCGCGCCCACAGGCATTGGTCCGTAAGCCGGCGCAGCTCGTACTTGCTGGCGACATCGGCAAAGCGCTTGACCATTTCGCTCCACGTAGAGGCGGCGCAGTCGGCGTGGATGATGCCGACCATTCCGATTTCAGTCTCCACTTCGATCGCATACGGCAGCACCGCGAGCTCGGAAACGATAGCGGCCTGTTGATCGCGTTGCATTTCGATGAGCCAGGAGCCGCCGTTCATTTCGTAATTCTCGCAGTCCTGCTCGCCCGAATTGACATAGTCGATTGCCATGTCTTCGTGGTTGCCCTGCACGGCGTGGAACCAGGGCAGGGCGAGCCAGTCGAGTACTGTGTCCGATTCCGGGCCGCGGTCGACCAGGTCGCCGACCGAGAACAGCCGGTCGGATCGCTCGTCAAAGCCGATGATGTCGAGCGCGCTTTTCAGCGTGCTGAAACAGCCGTGGATATCGCCGACGCAGTAATCTTTACCGATCGGATTCTTCCCGTACCGGTCGACATAATCGCTGATCATTGCGTCTCCAGGCCGTTAAAGGCGTTCCTGCCAGTTTGATCCAACAATACGCGCTCAGTGCCCTGATTTCACCATTAATTGGGGTATTTACGCAAAAAAGGCCGTGCGAAAACCCCGTGTAGGTCAAGAAACGCGTACAAATACGCGGTTTGCGGCGACTCTGCGCGATTTCCTGATACTTCCCGGTACCTGACAAAACTGCCATGTACGCGTCAGTGTCCTGTCACGATCGTTTTTGTAGACTCCGAATCATGCGCGGTAGTCGGACAATGCAACGATCGGGGTATAGACGATGAAGAAAGCATATTGGATTGGTTGTTTTCGTTGTGACTCGCAGGGCGACGCACATACGGTTTATGCTGAACTGGCAAGACCTGCCGTGAAATCGGTGGGCGGGCGGTTCCTGGCCTATGGCGAGGCGGCCATGTCTTACGAATCGGGCGTCCTCGAACGCACTGTCGTCGTCGAGTTCGACAGCCTCGAGTGCGCGATGGCCGCATTTGAGAGCGATGAATATCAAGCCGCGCGCAAGGCGCTCGGACGGCGCGCGGAACGCGATTTTAGAATCGTCGGCGGATGCGCTGAATAACGAAGATAATCGGGCTTCAGGCCTAAAGCCGATCCCGCATCGAGGGGATGCAGGGGCTTGGCCCTTGGCGAACCTATATAGAGAGCCCGAAATGAAGGTGCTGATTGTCGAAGACGAGCCCAAAGTGGTGGATTATCTGCGCACGGGTTTGACGGAGCACGGGTGGGTTGTCGAGGCTGCATTCGATGGCGAAGAGGGCGCTTATCTGGCGATCGAGTACGATTTCGACGTGATCGTGCTCGACGTGATGCTGCCCAAGCTGGACGGTTACGGTGTGTTGAAGGCGTTGCGTGCGCGCAAGCAGACGCCCGTCATCATGCTTACCGCGCGCGATCGCATCGACGACCGCGTGCTTGGCCTGCGCGAGGGCGCCGACGATTACCTGACCAAACCATTTTCGTTTCGCGAACTGGTCGAGCGCCTGCACGCATTGACGCGTCGCACGCGCTCGCAGGAATCGAATGTCCTGGTGATCGGCGATCTCAGCGTCGACCTGATCAACCGTCGCGCGACCCGCGATGGCATACGGCTGGACTTGACCGCCAAGGAGTTCCAGTTGCTCAGCGTGCTGGCGCGCCGACGTGGCGAGACATTGTCGAAGACGGTCATCACCGAGCAGGTCTGGGACATCAATTTCGAAAGCAACGCGAATGTGGTCGAGACCGCGGTTAAACGCCTACGCGCAAAACTCGATGGCCCGTTCTCGGCCAAGTTGTTGCATACGATCCGCGGGATGGGTTACGTATTGGAACTGCGAGAAACAGCCGACGACGGGAGACTTTGATGGGGCGTTCAGTGAACCGTTCAGTGAACGGCGTAGTGAACCGCTCCATGAGCCGTTCCATTTCGCGCCGCTTGGCACTCACGTCTGCAGCGGTCTCGCTGGTCGTCTTCATACTCGTCGGGGCCGGGCTTTTCGTCGTGGTCCGCGAGCAAGTGATCGCAAACCTGCGGGAATCGCTCGACACGCGCGCGGAGCTCGCGCGCATGATCATCATCCATAGCCCCCGAGCGGATCAGTGGAGCATGGTGCAAGAGAAACTCACCGACCTGACGCCACACGATCGCTCTACGCAGTTTCGCGTTTCGAGCGCCGACGCGCGATTCCAGTTTGGGCGGCAGATCAATGGCAAGCTCGAGGGCGAGGATCATGGCGAATACCAGATGGTCGACCCTCCGGGGCAGAAAAATCCGATGATTGTCACCACGATCGCGATCCCGCCCAGCACGGAGCGCCCGGCACTGCAACTCATGGTCGCCAACGATTGTTCGGCCGCGCAAAGGATGTTGCGCGCCTTCGAGATCGCGCTGGCGACCTTGATCGTCGTGGCGACCGGTGTGATGCTGCTGCTCAGCGGCGCGGTCGCCAAGTTTGGCCTGCGCTCGTTGACGAGGCTTTCCGAGGAAGCGTCGCGCCTGAGCCCGAACAAACGGCACGAACGCCTGGACACCGCGCTGTTGCCGCGTGAACTATGCGATTTGACGATCTCGTTCAACGAGGCGCTGGAACGCCTGGACGGCGCGTACCAGCGGCTCGAATCGTTCAACGCGGATGTCGCTCACGAGCTGCGTACGCCCGTGGGCATCCTGATCGGCCAGACCGAGGTGATGCTCACGCGCGATAGATCGGCGCAGGACCTGCGACAGACTCTGCAATCGAACCTCGAAGAGCTGGAACGCATGCGCGCGATTATCAATGACATGCTGTTTCTCTCGCGGGCCGATCGCGGCGAGCGGGCCAGTGGCCTGGTCGAAGTGTCGATCGCCGAGGAAGCGTCGCGCACCGTCGAATTTCTGGAGTTTTCGTTCGAAGACGCGCAACTGAAAATGAGGGTGCGCGGCGATGCCCGAGCCGCGGTCAACCGCTCGCTGTTCGGACGCGCGCTAACCAATCTGCTGGTGAACGCCACGCAGCATTGTCGCGCTGGCGAAACCGTGATTCTGGACATTGCGCCGCATCCGGATCGAGTCGAGATCTCGGTTTCCAATCCGGGCGCTGCAATCGATCCTACGGTGCGGGCTCATCTTTTCGATCGGTTTTACCGACGGGATGCGTCGCGTAGCAATAGTCACGACAGTCACGGGCTTGGACTGTCCATTGTCAAGGCGGTGGCCGAGATGCACAACGGTTTTGTTTTTTCCCACAGCGAGGCGGGACTCAATACGTTTGGATTTTCCGTGGCGAAAAGCGCTGTGGTCGTTCCCCCCGACGTTGCTGCGCAGAGCCCCACGCTTGTCAACGCGGTGTGGGCGGAGTCTTGAGGTCTTTGTCTTGAGGGCGTTTGGGCTTGCGTGGGCGTGCTTGGGCTTATTCCCCAGCCGGCACAGCGTATAGTTGACGCTGAACGCGGCCAACCGGGCTGCGAATAGCGGGAGCACGCCATTGGACACGCTTGCTAAAAGCATCGCCGGCCCCATTCGACGCACGATGGTGCTGGTCCTGACCTTGCTGGCCGTATGTTGCTTATGCAATAGCGTGCCGGCCTACGCGGCGAACGATGCCGCGAGCTTGCGCGACAAATACCAGAGCCTGACGCAACAGCTTGCCCACAACGCGTTCGGGCGTCCGCTATATCTGAATTCGAGCGAGTCGTCCTCCCGGCTCCAGGGCGACATCTACGCCGTGGTGAACTATCCCTACGCTACCGTTAGCGGTGCGCTCAACGACCCCGTGCATGGACCGGCCAACTGGTGCGACGTGCTGATCCTGCATCTGAACACCAAGTATTGCCACGCGGCGACCACCGGCGACGGCAGCATACTGAGCGTGAACCTGGGCAAGAAGGTCGAGGAGGAACTCTCCAGCACCTACCGCCTGCAATTCAATTACCGTGTGATAGCGTCCAGCCCAGGATACTTCCAGGTGCAACTCAATGCGGACAGCGGCCCCATGGGTACCAAGGATTACCATATCGTGGTGGAGGCGGTGGACATAGGCGAGAACCGCACGTTCCTGCATCTGACCTATGCCTACGGTTTCGGCATGATCGGGCGTGCGGCGATGACAACCTATCTGAATACGATAGGCAGCGACAAGGTCGGTTTCAGCCCGACTGCGGATTCGACTGCCGCCAAACCCGATTACGTGGGCGGGGTACGCGGTTTGGTCGAACGCAACACCATGCGCTATTACCTGGCCATCGACGCTTATCTTGGCGCGTTGTCCAGCCCGCCCGATAAACGTCTCGAACAACGGTTGACGACCTGGTTCAACGCGACGGAGCAATATCCGCAACAACTGCACGAAGTCGATCGGCAAGACTACATGAAGATGAAGGACGACGAATACAAACGCCAGCAAACTGCGCAGTAGCCGGCGCGTCAAGGTGAAGCGTCAAGTCGAAACGTCAAGCCAAAGCGACGCTCTTCGCACGGTGACATGCGCCGCGTCTATCTATCGTTCTTCGATATCGAGGGTTTCAACGTCAGGGGCAACTCGACGATGATGGGCGAACCCGGCGCCGTACAACCCTGATCGCAACATTTCCCCGGTTGCGTATTGCGGGTGATCGCACGTCGCGGGTCTTCGACGACGCCGCGCAGTTATTCAAAGATTACGTCAAGCAGCTATATAAACGCCGTGGAGACAGCGATGCTAAACACAGTGGATGAATCTGTCGTGGTCCTGGTGGATCTTCAACGGCGACTCATGCCGGCGATTCACCAAGGCGAACAGGTGATCGCGCAAAGCGTGCGGCTCGCAAGAATCGCGGGGCTGCTGGGCATGCCGGTTCTGGGCACTGAGCAGAGTCCCGGCAGCCTGGGGGAGAACGTCGAGGAGATCAAGCGCCTGTGCGTGGAGACTTTGGCCAAGGAGAGCTTCGATGCCTGCGCGGACGGTTTGCTCAAGGCTTTGCCGGCGCAACGCACCAAGATCGTGGTCGCCGGCTGCGAAGCCCACGTGTGTGTGATGCAAACCGTCTTGGGATTGATCGACCGAGGGTACCAGGTAGCGCTCGTCAGGGATGCGGTAGGATCGAGAAGACCCGTCGACCGCGATACGGCGCTGGAGCGCCTCAGGCATGCCGGTGCCACTTTGGTGACAACGGAGATGCTCGCGTTCGAGTGGCTAGGGCGCGCCGATCATGTGCATTTTCGCGAGGTATTGAAGCTCGTCAAATAGTCGGTTTTCGCACGTAACACCTTGGAGCGCCTAGAGGTTACTATGTTGATCACCGGGTTTTGTTCGAGTCGTTATGCCAAATCTTGAAGACGGCGTCTTTTATGGTTCCGCTATCGTTTTGCTGGACCTCGTTGGTTGGCGCTTAATGGGGCTCGGGGCGAGCGGGCTGCGTTTGTTTGTTCGCGCGCTGCTTTTCGTGACGCTGACGTACATCTTTTTTCGCTCGAACATCAATCCGCTCGCCCCCGCGCCTGCGAACCCGGACAAATTTCGGCATGTGCTGACCCTGGGCATCGAACTGTTCTGGTGGTTTCAAGCGGCTCAACTGAGCACCATCCTGCTGGACCGGCTTATTCTGCCGAAGTCCTGGCACCGGGAGCGCCTGTTCCAGGATGTCCTGGGCGCGCTTGTGCATCTGGCCGCGGCCGTGGCGGCCATCGCGTACGTGCTCGACTGGCCGTTGCGCGGGGTCCTGGTGACTTCGGGCGCATTGGCGATCATTCTCGGTCTGGCGATTCAAAGCACGCTCAATGATGTCTTCTCGGGCGTGGTATTGAACGCGACCCAGCCGTTTCGTTTGGGCGACTCGGTTGCCATCGACGACGTGGAAGGGCAGGTGGTGGAAAGCAACTGGCGCGCGACCAGCCTGATCAATGGGCAGGGGAATATCGTCGTGGTGCCCAATAGCGTCGCGGCCAAAGCAAAAATCGTGAATAACAGCGAGCCCGCGCGGATGCACGGCATCACGGTGACGCTCGAATTGACGCCGGAAGTCAGGCCGGCGCGCGTGGTGGAAGCGCTGGAGCGCGCCGCAGCCAGTGCGCGGGACGTGCTGGAGAATCCGAAACCTGTCGTGAACGTGCGGCGTGCAGGAACCGATTCCATCGAGTACGAGATCACTTGCTACGTTGACGCGCTCAGTAAAAAATCGGGGACCAAAAACACGCTCTTCGACTTGGCTTTTCGTCATTTGGCTTCACTGGAAATCGACATGCGTTCGCTTTCGGTTTCTCGCGATGGCCGGGAGCGTTTGAGTCACCGTCAACGCTTGCTCAGGGGCATCGAGATGTTCCATACGCTGGACGATGCGGAATTTGCGAAGATCGAAGCGGCACTGACCCGCCACGAGTTCGATGCGGGCGAGACGATTTACACTTCGTTTCGTGACGATGACCCGACCGGGGTCGGGAAAACCGCGCTGCACATTCTCGACAGTGGCGTCGCGTCGGTGACCCTGCCTCAGAATGGACACCAGGTGGAAGTACGCCGGATGGCACCCGGCGACGCGATCGGGCAATCCGGGATTGTGTCGGGTATGCAGTTGCATGCGACCGTGCGTGCGGTGACACACGTCGTTATCTACTGTCTCGACAAAAGCGATCTGACGCCCATCATCAAAGCGCGGCCCGAGGTGGGACACCAGATGTGTCGGGCGCTCAGCGATCATCAAGCGATCGAAGACGTATTCATGACCCCGGCGGAGCTCCAGCCCGCCACGGGTGACGGTATCTTCGCCTGGCTGCGCGAAGGCATGCAGCGACTCCACGACCTCGTGCAATGATGCGCGATTTCGAATCTGACCGATCGAATTGGATCCATGACATGCCGCTTCAACTGCGCAAATGTTCCACTAGTAACTGGGTCGGCATGTTCAGTGTGTGAGGGTTATCGTGGAAACATAGCTGCAGGCGGCGCAGTGCCCACGGTTCGTCGAGCGGGCGAGTGACCAGGCCGGCGAAGTTCTGATGCTTGTCGAGCCAGGGCGCGGGCAGCACGGAAATGCCCATGCCCATCTCCACCATGCAACAGACCGCTTCGTTGCCGCTGACCTGCACGCGGCGATTAATCGGCTGGCCCAGGCGCGCCGCGGCATTGACCAGCAGCGTGCTGAGCGAACTTTCACTGCGCAGGCAAACGAAGTCGTAGGACAGCATCTCGGCGAGCGTCAGGCTCTCGTTTTGCAGCAGTTCGTGACCGACCGGCAGCACCGCGACCAGCCGTTCTTCGCCATAGGGCAGCGAGCGCAGTCCGGTGGCGACGAATGGGTCGCCGAAGATGCCGATGTCGGCGCGGCCTTCTGAAACCAGTTGAATCGCATGCGGGCTCAGGCTGTCGGTCAACTCGATCACGATGCCCGGGTGCCGTGCCGAAAACGCATGCAACTGCTGCGGAAGATATTGAGTGACAACGGCAATGCTGGCGGCGATCCGCACGGCCCCGCGTATGCCTTCCGAAAGGTCGGACATCTCCACCTGCAGTTGTTCGACGTTCTGGCAAATCGTGCGCGCATGGCGCAGCAGCACGTAGGCAGCCGGCGTTGCCTCGAGCCGCGTCGGGCGCCGCTCGAACAGCCGAATGTTCATGCTCTGCTCAAAGTCGGACAGCCGCTTGCTGATGGCCGATGCTGCGATGTGTTCGCGCGCCGCGGCCTTCGTCAGGCTCTTCTCCTCCATCACGGCGATAAACAGCCGCATCGTGTAGAGATCGATCCTCATTGCGTCCCCTTGCTGAATTCTTTCGATCAACACCCTAGCCGGACATCTTCGCACGATCTATGTACGAGTTACGCGAGATCGGTGCGCGATCTGCGGACTAGCCGGGCGCGATTTGCCCATGAGCCTGTTTTCGCGCGGCCACCGCAGGCATTCCTGCCATCCCCGGACTTTCCCTAGGTCGAAGCCGATGCAGGCCCATTCGATGGGCGCCGCCGGACACCGATAGGGAAATTGTCGGCGCGGTTGAATGTCGCGCCGCAGCCCTGTCGCACGGAGCACGGCGCACTGTGGATGCCCATCCGCCGCAGTGCATCAACTACACGCGAGAGCCCCGAGCATCGCCAATCGGCAACGCCGCATCGCAAAACGATAATTGCATGGCCCGTGCCGGATTCCTATTATCGACTCCACAAATAGACGGATGCAAGGTTCGCATCGATAACGGAGACATGCATGAAAATAGCGGTACTGCCGGGAGACGGCGTGGGCATTGAAATCGTTCCTGAGGCAGTCAAGGTCCTGAAGGCGGTAGCTCAAGACCGTTTCGACCTCGAGTTCGAGCAGGGCTACATCGGCATGAGCGGAGTCAATGCAACCGGCAAGCCCTTGCCCGACGAAACGCTGGCGCTCGCGCGTAGCGCCGACGCCATTTTGTTCGGCTCGGTGGGTGGCCCGGAGTACGAGCAATGGCTGCGCAAGCACAAGGTGCGTTCGGGTTTGCTGCAACTGCGTCGCGTGCTGGGCTTGAACGCGAATCTGCGCCCGGTGCGGCTGTTCCCCGAACTCGTCAACGTCTCGACGCTCAAGCCGCATGTGATTGAAGGGCTGGACCTGCTGATCCTGCGTGAGTTGTCGAGCGATATCTATTTCGGCGAGCCGCGCGGTCCTGTGCAGAACGCAAGCGGCGAGCGCGAATCGATCAATACGATGCGTTATCGCGAATCGGAAGTGCGCGCCATCGCTCACGTCGCGTTTCAGACCGCCCGCACACGCAAGAGCCGTGTGTGCTCGGTCGACAAGGCCAACGTGCTGGAGACCATGCAGTTGTGGCGCGACGTGATGACCGAAGTGGGCACGGAGTATCCCGACGTCGAACTCTCGCACTTGTATATCGACGCTGCGGCGATGGCGTTGATGCGCACGCCGACGCGCTTCGACGTGATCGTTACGGGCAACATGTTCGGCGACATCTTGTCGGATGAGGCGGCCATGCTGGTCGGCTCGCTCGGTATGCTGCCGTCGGCGTCGCTCGCACCGGACGGCAAAGGTCTCTACGAACCGATACACGGTTCGGCGCCCGACATCGCCGGGCGCGACATCGTCAATCCGCTTGCAACGATCCTGTCGGCTGCGATGTTGCTGCGCTATAGCCTCAAGCGCGAAGACGACGCGCAGCGCATCGAAGACGCCGTGCGCAACGTGCTCGGCCGCGGCCTGCGTACCGCTGACATCATGGACGCCGGCTGCCGCCAGGTCGGCACGCGAGAGATGGGCGACGCGGTCGCTGCCGCCGTGCTGGCTTAATCGTGGCGGCGCCGATAGGTATGTCCGCGCGGATGTCCACGGGTTTGTCCACAGATATGTCCGCTAGCGCGTGTCTTACGTCACAAGCGGTGCCGGCACCAGCGGTCGCGGCGCTCGCCTTCGAAGACGTCACATGCACCTTTGTTCCGCGTGCCGGCGCACAGCGCTACACCGCGGTCGATCGCGCCACGTTTTCGGTTGCACCGGGCGAATTTGTCTCGGTGGTCGGCCCGACTGGCTGCGGCAAGTCGACCTTACTCAATATGGCCGCCGGGTTGCTGCTTCCCTCGGGTGGACGCGTGAGCACGTTCGGCGAAGAGGTGACCGATATCAACCGCCACGCCACCTATCTGTTCCAGGGCGAAGCGCTGATGCCCTGGCGCCGCGCCATCGACAATATTTCGGCCGGCTTGCAGTTCAAGGGCGTGCCGCCCGCGCAGGCCCGCGAGCGAGCGCAGCAGTGGCTTGTGCGGGTCGGGCTGGGCGGGCATGGCCACAAATTCCCACACCAGATGTCGGGCGGTATGCGCAAACGCGTCGCGCTGGCGCAAGCATTGATTCTCGACCCGCCGATCATTCTGATGGACGAACCGTTCAGCGCCCTGGATGTCCAGACACGCCAATTGATGGAATCGGAACTGCTGGAACTCTGGCAGGCGGATCGTAAGTCGGTGCTGTTCATCACGCACGATCTCGACGAGGCCATCGCGCTGTCCGACCGCGTGATCGTTCTCGCGGCGGGCCCCGGCACGCGGCCGATCGCCGAGTTCGAGATCGACCTTCCGAGGCCGCGCGAGGTCTCGGAGATTCGCAACAGCGAGCGCTTCGTCGCGTTGCACAAGCAAATCTGGGACGTTCTAAGAGACGAGGTATTGAAAGGCTATGAACAGAGCAAACGCTGATTCGGTCGACGACGCCGCATCGTCCACGCCGTCCAAATCTTCCACATCGCTGCGCGCCGACGCTCGCGCTCTGAGCGAGAAGCCCAAGCGCGACCTGATGCTGTTGTGGCGCGTCCTGCTGTTGATCTCGATGCTAGGTCTCTGGCAAGCACTCGTGAGCCTTGGCGTGCTGCCGGTATTTTTCTTCGGCGACCCTTGGCCGGTATTCGTGCAGGTCTGGCGCTGGTTTCAGACCGGCGAGATTTTCCCGCACCTTTGGGCCACGCTGATCGAGACGTTGCTGTCGTTCCTTGTGGGCACCGCGTTTGCGGTGGTGATCGGATTGCTGCTTTCGCTCAACGATTTCCTGGCACGCTTGCTCGATCCGTTTATCAAGGCCGCCAACGCCATGCCGCGTGTGATCTTTGCACCGATCTTCGCGCTCTGGTTCGGACTGGGCATCTGGTCGAAAGTGGCGCTGGGCACCACGTTGGTTTTCTTCATCGTCTTTTTCAATGTGTTCCAGGGCGTACGCGAGGTGAGTCCGGTGGTGCTGGCCAATGTGCGCATGCTCGGCGCGAGCCGCAAACAATTGCTGCGCCATGTGTACCTGCCTTCGGCCGCCAGTTGGGTGTTTTCGAGTCTGCATAACGCGGTGGGGATGGCGTTTGTCGGCGCGGTAGTCGGCGAATACCTGGGCTCGGCACGCGGCATCGGCTATTTGATCCTGGCGGCCGAAGGCACCTTCGACATGAACGCGGTGATTGCCGGCATCGTGGTGCTGACGGTGTTTGCTCTGGCGATGGACACGCTGGTCACGCGAGTCGAGCGTCGTTTGTTGATCTGGCAGCCCAGCGCAGGGAAATCCGAAAAACTCCGGATAGGCACATAAGGGCACTTAGGGGAACGCGACATGCTTGCATCATCCGGTCGAACCTTGTTCGAAAAAATCTGGCGCCGGCACGAAGTGGTGTGCGACGACACGGGCCAGAGCCTGCTGTATATCGATCGCAATTTGATCCACGAGGGTTCGCGCAACCCATTCCAGGTGCTCGCCACTAAGGGCCTGCCGGTACGTCGCATCGATCGTACCTTTGCCACGCCGGACCACTACGTTCCGACCTCCGGGCGCACACTCGACGAGGTCGATGGCCCCGAGCGGCTCGACATGGTGACTTCACTTGCACGCAATACGCAGCGCGAGGGCATCACGATGTTCGGCATGGACGACCCGCGCCACGGCATCACACATGTGATCGGACCGGAGCAGGGCTTGAGCTTGCCGGGCATGACCATCGTGTGCGGCGACAGCCATACCTCGACGCACGGTGCGCTTGGCGCGCTGGCATTTGGCGTCGGCGCCTCGGACGTCGCACACGTGCTGGCCACGCAGACGATCTGGCAGCGCATGCCACGCACCATGCGTGTACGCATCGATGGCGTGTTGGGGCATGGCGTGACAGCCAAGGATGTCGCGCTTGCGCTGATTGCGCAAATCGGAGCCGCAGGCGCCACCGGGCACGTGATCGAATACACGGGATCGACGATACACGCTATGTCGATGGAAGGGCGCCTGACACTATGCAACCTGTCGATCGAGGCCGGCGCGCGTGCAGGCATCATCGCACCCGATGAGACTACCTTCGCCTACGTTCATGGGCGGCCTTTCACGCCGAAGGGCGAGCGGTGGAGCACGCTACTCGAACAGTGGCGCGAGCTGTTCAGCGATGCCGACGCGCGCTTTGATGCGGAAGTGGCGCTGGATGCACAGGCGATCGTGCCCATGGTCACCTGGGGCAACAGCGTCGAGGACGCGCTACCGATCACGGCCCGTGTGCCTGACCCGGCCCGCGGCGCGAACGCCGAGCGGCGCGCGGTGATCGAACGCACGCTCGCCTACATGGGCCTGGTCGCCGACGAGCCGCTCGACGGCGTGGCGATCGATTATGTCTTCATCGGCTCCTGCACCAATGGCCGGATCGAAGACCTGCGCTCGGCGGCAGCGGTCGTCAGGGGGCGCCATATCGCGCCCAACGTACGCGCGCTGGTGGTGCCGGGTTCCGGCCTGGTCAAATCGGCGGCACAAGCCGAGGGGCTGCATCGTGTGTTCCTGGATGCGGGGTTCGAGTGGCGCGAACCGGGTTGCTCAATGTGCCTGGCGACCAATGGCGATACGGTGCCCCCCGGCGCGCGCTGTGCATCGACTTCGAACCGGAATTTCGTCGGTCGCCAAGGACCGGAATCGCGTACCCATCTGATGAGTCCGGCGATGGCGGCGGCCGCGGCCATCGCTGGACGCTTGACCGACGTGCGTAACTATCTCTAGGGATCCGCTCATGCAACCGTTCTTGCGTCTGGAGGCTGTCGCGCTTCCGCTGCCCGCATCCGATGTCAACACCGACCAGATTATCCCGGCACGGTTTCTGCGCAAGCAACGCGCGGGCGGTTTTGGCCAGTATCTGTTCCATGACGTACGATTCGATGACCACGAACGCGAGCGCCCGGAATTTGTACTGAATCAGACGCCATACCGGGGCGCAAAAATCCTCGTAGCGGGTCCCAACTTCGGCTGCGGTTCATCGCGCGAGATGGCCGTGTGGGCGCTGGCCGATTACGGCGTGCGTGCATTGATCGCTTCGAGATTCGCCGATATTTTCTATAACAACTGTTTCAGGAACGGCGTGTTACCGGTGGTCTTGCCCGAGGAGGCCGTGCATGCGCTGCTCGAATTGCTGAGGCAAACCCCGGGCAGCATGGTGCAGGTCGATCTCGAAAGCCAACAGGTCACGGCCGGTCCTCATCATTGCCGACATCGATACCGTTTCGAAATCGACGCCTTCAACAAGAAGTGTCTGTTGCAAGGCATCGATGAAATTGGCTATACCTTGGGCTTCGCCGACCAGATTGCCGCATACGAACGACGCGAAGTTGCAGCACCTTAAAAAGACATCGGCGGGGCGCTGCGCGCACTCGTCGAAACCGATTCATACGGAGACATAAAATGAAAAAATGGTTGCTGGGATGCTGCATGGGTCTGCTGTCGATTGTCGCCGCGTACGCGCAAGGCGGACTGGAAAAGACGCATCTGGCGATCGCGAGCACGGGCTCGGTAATTTCCTACTACCCGTTCGAGATCGCTTTGGCGAAAGGGTATTTCAAGGATGAAGGGCTCGACGTGGAGCGCAGTATGTACCCAGGTGGTCCCCAGACCATGCAAGCGCTGCTGGGCGGTAGCGCCGACATCGTAGTGAGCGCCTACTCGAACACCTTGACGATGGCAGCCAAACACCAGCATCTGCAAGCCTTTGTGCTGATGATCAAATATCCCGCCTTTGTGCTCGGTATCAGCCGTGCAGGGCAGGCGAAATACAAATCGCTGCAAAGCTTGGCGGGCATGAATATCGGCGTGACCTCGCCTGGATCGAGCACCAACATGATTCTTAATTCAATCGCGCAACGCAACGGCGTCGATGTCAAATCGTATTCGGTGATCGGCGTGGGCGCACAAGCCGGCGCGGCGGCGGCCGTGGAGGATGGGCGCTTGGATGCGCTGGTCGGCATCGACCCGGTGATCACCATGCTGACCAATAGCAATCAGCTCAAGGTCGTGGCCGACCTGCGCACGGGCCCGGGCACGATGGCCGCGATCGGCAGTGCGACCTACCCGGAAGGGTCCGTGATGTCGACCACCGAGTTCATCAAGAAGAATCCTCATACCGTGCAGGCGGTCGTCAACGCGATGCTGCGCGCTGAGAAATTCCTGCAAACGGCCAGCGCGGCGCAGATCGCGGACGCGTTGCCGAAGTCTTACCAGGTCGGCGATCGTGCGCTCTACCTGCAGGCGATCGAGCATACCCGGACGGTGTATTCGGAAGACGGGCGCTATGACTTGAAAGGCGCTCAGGCAGTACTCAAGGTGTTGGCAGGCTCGGATCCGTCGATCGCCGCCGTGCAAAACCAGATCGATGTGCCGGCCACCTTTACGAACCAATTTGTCGATGCGGCTACGGTCAAACAGCCTTGAGGCAATGCGCATAAGGCATACGGCATAAGGCATAAGGCACTGAGCATGCCGAAGGCCGCGCGCACCCGCCGCAACTCCGTTCAACTCATCGGGAACATCGACACCATGCAAACTGGAAATCCTTTCAAAGTCGCCATTGCCGCGCGTCAACGGCAGATCGGCCTGTGGTTGAGCATGGCCAACAGCTATGCCGCGGAGATTTGCGCCAACGCGGGGTTCGACTGGGTGCTCATCGACGGCGAACATGCGCCCAACGATTTGCGTACCATCCTCGCGCAGTTGCAAGCGCTGGCCGGCTATCCCGTGCATGCGGTGGTGCGCCCGCCCGTGGGTGAAACCTACATCATCAAGCAGTTGCTCGATATCGGCGTGCGCTCGTTGCTCGTGCCCATGGTAGACACGGCAGAACAGGCGCGTCAGTTGGTGGCTGCGGTGCGTTATCCGCCGCAGGGCATTCGTGGCGTCGGCGCGCGGATGTCGCGCGCATCGAGCTTTGGATATCGGGGCGATTATGTCCATACCGCGAACCAGGAAGTCTGCCTGCTGGTCCAGATCGAGTCGGCGCAGGCCCTCGACAATATCGAAGAAATCGCCGCCGTCGAGGGTATCGACGGCATGTTCGTCGGTCCCGCCGATCTGGCGGCGTCGCTCGGTCACACCGGGAACCCCGCGCATCCGAGCGTCAAAGCCGCGGTCGATGGCGCGCTGCGGCGCATTGCCGCGGCGGGCAAGCCGACCGGCATCATCGCGTTCAGCAGCGAAGACACGCAGCGTTTTCTCGACCTCGACACGACGTTCATCGCCGTGGGCGCCGATGCCGCGCTGCTTGCGCAAGGAGCGCGTGCGCTGGTGACGCAATTCATCGGGGCGCGCAAATGAGGCGCAGCGCTGGCCCTGCGGTTTGCGTTACGGCACGCGCCGGCATTGGAGCATGCGTGTGACGCCCGCCAGCTCACCGCACAATGTCATACGTCCCGAGTGGCTCGCGCTGCACCGCGAAGCGATACTCGAACCCGATCTGGTTATCGTCGACCCGCATCATCATCTATGGGAGCGGGCCGGTTATCGCTATTTCCCACTCGATCTGCTGGACGACGTGAATAGCGGCCACCGGATCTGCTCCACCATATACGTGCAAAGCCGTTCGATGTTGCGCGCCCGGGGGCCCGCCGCGATGGCGCCGCTGGGCGAAGTCGAATTCGCCAATGGTGCCGCTGCGATCGGCGCGGCGGCGCAATATGGCCCGACGCGCATTTGCCATGGCATTGTCGGCGGTGCCGACTTGTCGTCAGGCGATGCCGTTATACCAGTGCTGGAAGCCATGATCCGCATCGCTGGCACGCGCTTGTGCGGCATGCGCAACGCGGTTGCTTGGCACGCGGATCCGGCCGTAGCATCCACTACCGCAAGCGTACCGGCTGCACTGATGAGTCATGCCGGTTTTCGGCGCGGCGCGGCCGCTTTGGCCCGCTTCGGGCTGGCGCTCGACGCCTGGGCTTACCACACCCAGCTCGACGAGCTCTACGAGCTTGCCCGCTCGATCCCCGATGTGATCGTGGTGATCGATCATTTCGGCGGCCCGATCGGCGCCGGCCCTTATGCGCATGCACGCGATGCCATGCTCACGGACTGGCGCCGGGCGATGCAACGCCTCGCTACGCTGCCCAACACTCGCGTAAAGCTGGGCGGCGGCGGCATGCCGGTGCTCGGTTTCGGTTTTGAGCGCGAGCCGGTGCCACCCGATTCGATGCGGCTCGCGCAAGCGATTCGTCCGTACGTCGAAGACTGCATCGAATGGTTCGGCGTCCAGCGCTGCATGTTCGAAAGCAATTTCCCTGTCGACAAAGGCATGTTCAGCTATCACGTCGTGTGGAACGCTTTCAAGCGCATTGCGCAGGGCGCTTCGCCCGACGAAAAGGCGGCGCTGTTCAGCGGCACTGCGCAGGCAACCTATCGGCTCACATCCGAGGCATAAGGAGGGCAGGGAACGCCGGGGCATGAGACGCGAAGAGGCAAGAGTCTGAACCATGCCGTGGGGCATGGCGACAGCACGTGGGCCAGGAGACAAGACAATGAAAAAAGCATGCGCGGCACTATGGTTGACGGCGCTGACCGTGATCGGGCTACCCGTGGCCCACGCTGAGCAGGGTCTGGAGAAGACGCATATCGACATCGCTACGGTGGGCGCGGTGATGGATTATCTGCCGGTCGATATCGCGATCAGCCAGGGGTACTTCAAGGACGAAGGGCTCGAGGTAGAACGCAGCATGTTCCCCGGCGGCCCCAAGGTGCTGCAGTCGATGCTGGGCGGCACGGCGGACTTCGGCTCGAGCGCCTACTCCAATACGCTGACGATGGCCGCCAAGGGGCAGAAAGTAGTGGCTGTCGCGTTGATGGCGCGTTACCCCGGTTATGTGTTCGGTATCTCGCGCAGGGGCCAGGCGAAATATGCCACGCTGAAAGATCTCGCGGGCATGCAACTCGGCGTGACGTCGCCGGGCTCGAGTAATCACCTGGTGCTCGATTACATCGCATCCAAAGCGGGCGTCGACTTGAAGAGCTTTTCGGTGATCGGCGTGGGCGCGGAAGCTGGCGCTGCCGCTGCGGTTCGCCAGGGGCAAATCGACGGGTTGATCAGCGTCGACCCGGTCATCACGATGCTGACTTCGAGCCATGATCTCAAGGTGGTTGCCGACATGCGCACGGCCGAGGGCACTCGCGCGGCACTGGGTAGCGCCGAATATCCGGAGGCCTCGATCCTGACCACGGCCGATTTCATCGCGAAGAATCCGCACACGGTGCAGGCCGTCGTCAACGCGATCGTGCGCGCCGAAAAATTCCTGCAGACTGCCACGCCCGAGCAAGTGACCGCTGCGCTGCCGGTGGCTTATCAGCTCGGCAACCGGTCTTTATTCATCGAAGCCTACAAGAATTCGCGGCCCATTTTCTCGGCCGATGGCCGCTTCGATGCCAGTGGGCCGACCACTGTGCTCAATGTGTTGTCAGGATTCGACAAAGACCTCGCCGCGGCGAAGAGCCGCATCGATGTTCCAGCAACCTACACGAACCGCTTCGTCGACGCAGCGGCGGCGAACGCCGCTGCGCGCAAGTAAAGCGCATCGCACCGCCCACTCCCGGCCGCTTGGCGGCCTTCATTGCAAAGGACTCACACGCATGGCAACCGACAATCCCTTCAAGGCAGCACTACAGGCCGACCGCCGGCAGATCGGTTTGTGGCTCAGCATGGCCAACCCTTACAGCGCGGAGATTTGCGCCAACACCGGTTTCGATTGGGTGTTGATCGATGGTGAACATTCCCCGAACGACCTGCGCTCGATACTGGGGCAATTGCAGGTGCTCGCCGCGCATCCCGTGCACGCCGTCGTGCGACCGCCGGCCGGCGAAACCTACATGATCAAGCAACTGCTGGACATCGGCGCGCAGACCTTGCTGGTGCCGATGGTCGACACAGCAGAGCAGGCACGGCAACTGGTGGCCGCGGTACGCTATCCGCCCGAGGGCATCCGCGGTGTCGGCGCGCGTTTGGCGCGTGCGTCGGGTTTTAACGCGCAGGCTGACTACCTGCGCATCGCCAACGATCGCACCTGCTTACTGGTGCAGATCGAATCGGTCGCGGGCCTGGAAAATCTCGACGAGATCGCGCGCGTGGATGGCGTCGACGGCGTCTTTATCGGGCCTTCGGATCTGTCGGCGGCGCTGGGCTATATCGGCAATGCTGCGCATCCCACCGTACAGGCCGCCATCGCTGATGCGCTTGCACGCATCGCCGCGGCCGGCAAGCCTTCGGGTATCCTGTCGTTGAACCCTGACGAAGCACAGCGCTACATTGACCTGGGGGCGCGGTTCATCGCCGTGGGGGCCGATGTCGCGCTACTGACGCAAGCCGCGCGGGCATTGTCGGCGCGCTTCACGCAAGCGCGCTAAACCTAAGCCGCGCACACGACGTCCCAGCGGCTCTGGATATTGCGTGCGCATTGAAACCTCTTGCATCAAAGCCGCTAGCATTTAAAAGTACAGCTTCAAAGCCTCCAGCTTCAAAACGTTCTAAGGGAACGCGTCATGCACATCGTCACCATGCCCCATTGTCCCGTGCGGCCCGAATGGCTTGCGCTACGTCGTGAGGAGATTATCGAGCCGTCGCTGCGCATCGTGGATGCCCACCATCACCTGTGGGAGCGGCAGGGCAGCCGGTACCTGGTGCACGACCTGTTTGACGATGTCAACAGCGGGCACAATGTGTGCGCCACCGTGTTCATCCAGAATCGCGCGATGCTGCGTGCCGACGGTCCGCCCGAAATGGCGCCCGTGGGCGAAGTCGAGTTTGCCAATGGCGCCGCGGCGTTCGGTGCGAGCGGATTGTATGGGCCTGCGCGCGTATGCACGGCGATCGTCGCCGGCGCCGATCTCACGCTGGGCGATGGCGTGATGCCTGTACTGGAGGCGATGGCGGCCACGGCGGGCGCGCGCTTGCGCGGCATACGCAATGCCGTGGTTTGGCACGAGCACCCGGCAGTACGTTCGAGCACGATGTCTCCACCACGGGGTTTGCTCGCTGACGCCGCGTTTCGTCGTGGAGTTGCGGCGCTTGCGCGGTTTGAACTCGCGCTCGATATCTGGGCTTATCACACGCAGTTAGATGAAATCTATGAGTTGGCACGGGCGCATCCGCAAGTGCCGGTCATCGTCGACCATTTTGGCGGCCCGATCGGAGTCGGGCCCTATGCCGCGCAGCATTCAGAGATGCTGGTCGAGTGGCGAGCTGGGATGGCGCGCCTGGCGAGCTTGCCTAATACGCTCGTTAAGCTTGGCGGCGGCGGCATGCCGGTGTTAGGTTTTGGCTTCGAGCAGGGGGCCAATCCGCCGGCTTCGCAGCAACTCGCCGATGCATGGCGCACCTACTTCGATGTTTGCGTCGACCTGTTCGGCGTGCACCGTTGCATGTTCGAGAGCAATTTCCCGGTCGACAAAGGCATGTTCAGTTATCACGTGCTGTGGAATGCGTTCAAGCGTTTGGCGGCCGGTGCCTCTGCCGCCGAGAAGACGGCACTGTTCAGCGGTACCGCCGAGCGCGTATACCGTATCGCTACGGCCGCCGACTGATACTAGATCACTGAGACGAAGCGGCGAGGGCGTAGTGTCCCGCGCTCGTGCTATGCCTCGGGCGGCACCAGTCACAAGCCTCGCGTCGTCGGGGCGTCGGCTTGTCAGGTTGTCAGCTCATCGTTGGTGGTATATTCTAAATCGATCGATCTAAAAGTAATATGATGACGACGATGATGCAAGACGGGGTACAAACCGACATCGACGACATCTCAGGATGCTGTCGAAACGCGTCGCAGGTCGGCACATAGAAATGATCTAACGTAGTCTTGGAGACACTGATGAAAATCGCAGTATTAGGTACCGGCGGCGTGGGTGGCTACTTTGGCGGACGGCTTGCCGCTTCGGGCTCCGACGTCACGTTTGTGGCGCGTGGCGCACATCTTGAGGCAATCCGTAAAAATGGCCTGCGGGTTATCAGCCCACGCGGCGACATGCATCTGCAGAACGCCAATGTTGTCGACGACATCGCCAAGGTTGGCGCGGTCGACCTGGTGATCGTGGCCGTGAAGCTGTGGGACACGGAAAAAGTGGCGCCGACGCTCAAGCCCCTGGTCGATCAGGGCGCAGCCATTGTTTCGTTCCAGAACGGCGTGCACAAAGACGAAATATTGCGCAAGCATCTGCCCGCCAAATCCCTCATCGGCGGTGTCGGTTATATCGCAGCGGTGATCAGCGAGCCCGGGGTCGTCACCCACAGCGGCCAAATGCAGGGCCTGACCTTCGGCGAGTACGACGGTACGAAATCCGCGCGGGTACAAGCGCTGTTCGAAGCGTGCCAGAAGGGGGGCATCGATGCGCAAGTCAGCGACGCGATCGAACGCGTGATCTGGGAAAAATTTGTGTTCCTGGTCGGGCTCTCGGGCACGACCGCGACGATTCGCCGACCGATCGGCGAAATACGCGAAAACCCGCAGACACGTGCGTTCTTGTTGAACGTGATGCGTGAGGTGGTGGAGATTGGGCGGGCCAAGGGCGTTCCGCTTGCGGCCGACTTTGCCGAGAATCGGCTCGCATTCTGCGATACCTTGCCGGCAACCATGACCGCGTCCATGGCCCACGATCTGGAGCGTGGCAACCGTTTGGAACTGCCCTGGCTTAGCGGCGGTGTTGCCGAGTTCGGTCAGTCACTGGGTATAGCGACCCCGTTCAATCAAGCGATCTCGGACATCCTCGCGATTTACGCACCGGGCAAGCGCTGAATCGCACTCGTCCGCCTTTTCTTCGCAGCGGGCGTGCCGAGCAGCGCCGTGACGGGTCTTAACAGTCCTTCCAATAAGACCCGCTCAGGGCGCACGCGCGCCAGCACCCGAAGTGCCAGCAGCACGCCCAACAAAAGCCGCGCGAGATCTGCGGCGCTCTGCGCGCTCGAGATAGTGCCGGCACGCTGACCCGCCAACACGCAACGGCAGAAGAACGCCTCCACACGAACCAGCACCTTGGCGATCGCACGCTGGAAGTCGAGGTCGTGCGGTGCAAGCTCTAGCGCGGAGTTCACCAGCATGCAGCCTTTGCGTTGCTTGTCGCCCAACGAGGCTTCCACGATTTCCTCGAAAAAGGCGTCTATCGCTGCGCGCGGAGGCAGGTTTCCTTCGAAGCGTTCAACGCGGTCGCCGAAACTACTTTGGACATAGTGATCGAGCACGCGCCGGTATAGCGAACGCTTGTCGCCGAACGCGTTGTATAGGCTTGCGCCGGTCATGCCCATGTTTTCGGCCAGATCGCGCACGGAGGTGGCCTCGTATCCGCGATTCCAAAAACACTGAGTGGCGACATCGAGCACCGCGGTTTCATCGAATTCTCTCGGCCGTGCCATTCGCGTCATGCCTCCCTTTGATGAAGCAACCCAATGTTGCCGTCGTGGTTCGCCTAGCCTATTCTAAAGCGATCGTTCCATATTTGGCCCCGATCTGGCCGAATGAGTCAAATTATTCAGAACACTTGCGCATCTGGGCACAATCGCGCGCATTTGTTTCATCGTGGATTTTTAGGTTGCTCTGAATCGCTTAAGCGAATACACTCCGTTCGCGGGGTGGAGCAGTCTGGCAGCTCGTCGGGCTCATAACCCGAAGGTCATAGGTTCAAATCCTATCCCCGCAACCAACACGCAAACGCCCGTGCATCAATCACGGGCGTTTCGCTTCATGAAGGCGCTCCCCAAAACACCCGATTGCGACCTGCCGCTTTAGCGTTGTAGAGCGCTTCGTCGGCGGCCTTGATGACTGCCGCGATCGTACTGCTGCTCTTGGTTTCCCACGTTGCGACACCGATGCTGACCGTGACCCTTCGATCGTCGAACTCCGGTTGGAAATTCATATTGCCGACCGCTTGCCGTATGATTTCCGCAACCGCGGTAGCGCCCACGCGGTCGGTCTCCGGCATTGCCACCACGAACTCTTCGCCGCCGTATCGGGCCGCAGTGTCGCCGGTTCGCCGGATGTGATCGGCGATACAACGCGCGACAGCCGCGAGCGCGTCATCCCCCGCCTGATGCCCATACCGGTCGTTGTACTGCTTGAAATGGTCGATGTCGACGAACAGGATGGACAGCGGCCGCCCGCTGCGTGTAGCCAGGCGCCACTCGCGCTCAAGCGTCTCGTCCAGCGTGCGCCGGTTGTACAAGCCCGTGAGGCTGTCGGTGCGTGCCAGCATCATCAGCTCGGACTCCAGGCGCGCCTTTTTCGTCAGCGCGAGAGCGAATAGAACTGAAAGCCAGATAAACGCTGCGCCGAATGTGGCGGTGGCGCAGAGTATCCATGTGGCTCGCTGCCGCCAGTCCGCGAAAATATCCTCCTCGGCCGGTGCGGTTTCCATGATGAGCGGCAAACCGGGAAGATGCGTGAACTGGTAGTAGCGGCGCACGCCATCGATCGACGCCACGTCGGAAAAAGTGCCGTCCGAACTTTGCGACATCTTCGTAAACGGACCGGTGCCGCGCAAATCTCGTCCGATCAGCTCGGCACGGTACGGTGCACGCATCATCAATGTCCCGTCCGTGCGGATCAGCGCCATGGTGCCGTGTGCGCCAAGGGTGAGGCCCGATAGCAATTGGCGGAAGTACTCAAGCCTTATCGTGAGCAGGACGACCCCGCCAAAGGAACCGTCGGGATTGTCGATGCGGCGCGTGAGTCCGATGCTCGGTTCTCCCGCCCTGACTCGGGAGGCGAATGGACGGCTGATATAAAGCCCGACGTTCCGATTGTCTCGATGAACCGTGAAATAGTCCCGGTCCGCGAAATTCGCTGACGGCGGGCTGGGGAAGCGCGAATCCGTCACGACATTTCCCTTGGCGTCCACGACGTAGACAGCGCCCAGGTACTCAGCGGTGATTGACGTATCGAACAGGTATCCGCGCCGCAAATCCAGCGGCAGCGACATGACCTCCGGACGCTTCAGACCCGCTAGGACAGCAAGCAGCGACAGGTCATAGAGCTCGATGTTGCGCGATATATCGCGCTGGACGACGATCAAGGTGTTGCGAGACGCTTCAGTCGAACGTTCCAGCGCGTCCTTGCGGCTGTCGTAGAGTTGCACTGCGCAGATCAAGAACATCGCGATGATCGCCAAGCTCGCTCCTGCGATTGCGACGTGCGACGCGTTGGCCTGTGTGGACCACCTCGGCCACCTCATCTTGAACCTACCCCAGGTCATAGGCGCCCCGTTGGGAGGCGAGCAGGTCGTGCGCGGATCGATGCTGTCCCCTATTCGCGGGCCCGATGATAACGAGCGCTGCTTTTCTCATAAATTGATCTCCGGAGCTGAATCAGCGACGCGGCGTGTTGGTGCGGTATCGTAACCCGCCGAGGGTAAATCTGACAAACCGGAATAGGGGTACAACCTGTATTTTGTGGTTTTATAAAAATCGCTTTTGGAGATCGGTTTCAGATCGTCGCATTTATTTTTGTTTTTATTATATAGGTATGCAAATTAATATTCAGAATATGAAACGAGGAGTGATTCTCGGTCAGCGCTTTCAAGGCCAGCTTGCCGTGCTCGAACCGAGTGGGTTCGCGGGATAGCGCCAACTCATGGGCGCGCCCGCGACAATGACCGGTGGCAGGACCCGTCGCGCCGCACCCCAGCTCGTGGCTTCCACATCCGGCGCAAGGTCGTCGGCCGATTCCGGCGCACACGGCATGCGTTCGATTGCGCCCGAGCCGTCGTCGCCATCGACCAGGAACCTCGCTGTGCGGGCAAGTGAAAGGCGCGCTTGCGTACCGGACCCCTGCGTCAGGCGCGTGCTCACGGCCTTGATTGCCGTTGCCGCGAGAAGATAACCGGTGGCGTGATCGAGCGCCTGAACGGGCAATGGCACTGGGCGGTCTGCATGGTATCGATGCATGCCGGTGTCGGCGATGCCGCTGCTCATCTGGACCAGGCTGTCGAATCCGCGGCGCGAGGCCCAGGGACCGGACCATCCATACGCGTCCAGTGAAACATCGATCAAGCCGGGGCGCAGCGCGCCACGTGCCACGGCATCGTAGCCGAGCCCCGCCAGCGCGTCTGCACGGTAACCGTGCAACAGAATATCGGCTTGCGATAACAGCGTTTCGAACACGGCCCGGTCGCGGTTGTCGTGCAGATCCAGCCGAGCACAACGCTTGCCCAGTGTTACCTCAGGGACAACGCCCGGTTCATCCCACGTGGGCGAATCGATACGCAAGACTTCCGCGCCATATCCGGCCAGAAAGCGTGTGGCAACGGGGCCCGCCAGCACGCGGGTCAAGTCCAGGATGCGCAAGCCTTCCAACGGCCGCGCACTGGACATCAGCTTGAGCTCGGGTGCAGCCCCCGCAGCGGCGATATGCACTAGCGGTTCGGCTGCCACTGCCATGCCTTGCGGATGACGCGCCCATTCGTCGCTTGAGCGCATCTCGGCCGCGCAACCGCCGGCTTGCACGATGGCGTTTTCCAGATCCTGTTTCGCCCATGGCGCGATGGCGTACGCCATGGTCTCGTGGTCGGTTTGCGGTCCCAGCACGCGTTCGGCGGCGGCGCGGTGATGGGGCGCATTGGTGTGCACGCGAATCCAGCCATCGGCCGCACGGTAGTCGCCGGCAATCGGATCGCGTTCGGGCGGCCTGCTCCAGCCCAGCGGGCGCAGCGACCAGTCGAACCAGAACGAAGCGAACCGCCGATCGACGATCACCTCTGGGCGCTGGCCCCGGTGGCCGAGCAATTCGGCAACCGATAGCGCGGCGGTAGCGATGGCTGCGCTGGCAAAATCGGTTACGGCATAGGCTGAGGGCAAGCAGCCTTCGCCACGGAACACAAGGGTGTCGAGCAAAGTCGAGTCGCCGCCGATTGCGGTCCAGGCCGCAGTGGTCCATTTACGAGCGCTGGTCATGCTTGCCTCCTGTTGGGCAATACATGCGAGGCGAGAACATCGACCACATCGACCGGTCCATCGCGCAGGCTTTTCTCTTGGGCGACCATCACAAACCTCTGCAACTGCTGCAATTTCATAAGGGTAACCCCGAGATAAATAAATGTAATCACCTCCAAATAAATTACATCTTCTCAAGCGACGCAGCAATCTCTATATTCTGGGTAGCTACGCTAGCCACGCAATATCACCTCTATATACAACCAGGAAGATTTGACCTATATGACCGAAGCCCAGCACTATTGTGAAGTCAGCGACCTTACCGAGTCCGCCGCGGGCTTGCGCGAGATACGGCATCAGATCCACCAAAACCCCGAACTCGCCTACGAAGAAATCGAAACGGGTGCACTGGTCGCCAAGAAATTGACCGACTGGGGTTTTACGGTCACCACGGGTGTCGGCCAGACCGGTGTGGTGGCAACGCTCAAGGTGGGCGACGGCCAGCGCAGCATCGGCATACGCGCCGACATGGATGCGCTGCCGATACTCGAAGAAACCGGCTTGCCGTACGCCAGCCAGAAGCACGGAAAAATGCACGCCTGTGGCCACGACGGCCACACCACCATGCTGTTGGGCGCGGCCCAATATCTGGCTCGCACGCGCAATTTCTCGGGCACGGTGCACTTGTATTTTCAGCCCGCCGAGGAGCATGGCGTGAAGAGCGGCGCGATGAGCATGATCAAGGACGGTTTGTTCGAGCGCTTTCCCTGCGATGCGGTGTTTGGCGTGCACAACCACCCGGGCGCGGCGCCGGGCACATTCCTGTTTCGCACCGGCCCGTTCATGTCGGCCGGCGACAAGGTGCGCATCACCGTCAAGGGTGTGGGCGGTCATGCGGCGCGCCCGCACCTGACAGTCGACCCGGTGGTGGTGGCATCGAGCATCGTGATGGCGTTGCAGACCGTCGTGGCACGTAACATCGACCCGACGGAGCCCGCCGTGGTGACGGTCGGCGTATTGCAGGCCGGCACGGCGAATAACGTGATTCCGAATACCGCCAAGCTTGAACTGAGCGTGCGTTCGTTCAGCCAGCAGGTACGCGAACAACTGCAGCAACGCATCACCGAGCTCGTGCATGCGCAGGCGCAGAGCTATGGCGCGAGCGCCGAGATCGACTACATCATGGGCTATCCGGTGGTCGTCAACAGCGATGCGGAAACCGAGTTCGCCATCAAGGTTGCGCAGGAACTGGTCGGAGAGGACAAGGTGGTGCCGCATACCGGCCTGCTAATGGGCAGCGAGGATTTTGCCTACATGCTGCATGAGCGTCCCGGATGCTTCCTGCGCATCGGCAACGGCGAAGGTGAAGACGCCTGCATGGTGCACAACGCAGGCTACGACTTCAACGACCACAACCTTCCGATCGGAGCCGCCTTCTGGGCACGCCTGGTGGAGCGCTTTCTCGAGCAAGCGCCGGGGCAGGGTAAATGAGTAACGAGCGCGCACTCGTGGCTGATCCCGTTGGCGCCTCGTCTGCTGGCGCGGTGCCGGCGGATCGATGCACAGGCGGGGCAGCAAGCGGCGAAGCCGGCGGCGGGGCCACCGGGGCCACCGAGGCAACCAGCAAGGCCGCGATCGCCGCGGCGGTCATCGGCAACTGGCTGGAATTCTTCGACTTCACGGTCTATGGTTTTTTCGCCGTCACCATAGGCAAGTTGTATTTTCCATCCAGCGATCCGACCACTTCGCTGCTGCTGTCGGTGGGGACCTTCGCAGTCGGCTTCTTCACCCGGCCGATCGGCAGCGTTGTGCTCGGCATTTACGCCGATCGCCGAGGACGCAAAGCAGGGCTGAACCTGACTATACTTTTGATGGCGTTCAGCACGGTCGCGATTTCGCTCACGCCCACCTACGCTCAGATCGGCGTAGCGGCGCCCGTGATCATCGTGCTTGCGCGCCTGCTGCAAGGCTTTTCACAAGGCGGCGAGTTCGGTGCGGCGACGACCACGTTGGTGGAACGAGGATCGGCTCGAAACCGGGGTTTTCGCGCCAGTTGGCAGCTCGCAAGCCAAGGCGGTGCCGCGTTGCTGGGCTCCGGTACTGCTGCCACGCTGGCCACGCTGTTGCCGGCCGATGCGATGAACTCGTGGGGCTGGCGCATTCCGTTCCTGATGGGTTTCCTGATCGCGCCGGTCGGCGTATATCTGCGCCGCTCGCTGCCCGACGACGCTCTCACGCAACACCACGCTGCGTTCGGGGGGAATGTGCTGGGAGAGTTGCTGCGGCATCACAAGAAAACCATGCTGCTGATTACGCTGGCGGTCATGGGGGGCACGGTGTCGACCTACATCCTGACCTTCTATATGCCGACTTACGCGATCCATACGCTAGGCTTGCCGCAGAAGTTGTCTATGTGGATAGGCGTGGCCTCGGGCTTGACGCTGCTGATCATGTGTCCGCTGTTTGGCTGGTGGTCGGACCGGCTAGGGCGTCGCAAGTTGCCGATCTTCATCGGTCGGTTGACCCTGGTGGTGATGCTGTATCCGGCCTTCTGGCTATTCAACGCCTTTCCGTCGCTGGGGGTCATCATGCCGTTCACGGCTTTGATGATGGTGTTTTATTCGATGGGCTCGGCGCCGCAATTCGCGCTGATGTCGGAGTCGTTCCCGAAGCAGGTGCGAGCCACCGGGATATCGGTAGCCTACGCGCTCAGCGTCACGATCTTCGGCGGTACGGCGCAATTGGTGGCCACGTGGTTGATCAAGGTGACGGGCAACAACCTGGCGCCGGCATGGTACGTGGGCGGCTGCATTTTGCTGTCGCTGATTGCCGTCGGCCAACTGCAGGAGACAGCGGGTAAAGCGCTCGATTGAACGGGAACCAATTTTCGTACGCTGCCGAACAGATCGCCCACAAGCAGCCTCACAAAATAGTGTCAATGCAACGTCCGTGAGGTGATGCCATGCTTGCCGAAACTATGACTATCGAAGTCGCGCTTTCACACCAGGGCAAATGCTACCGCGTGACCTTGGTGCAGTGGCCGTCCGGGCAATGGACCTGGAGCTACGCCTTATGGAATCGGCTGTACACGAACGGCCGAGAAGGTGTCGACGATAGCGGGACCGCACTCATGCAGGCCAAGGCGGCTGCGGAGGCGCAACTGGATCTGCTGGTGACGTAACGCGCAGCCGCAAGAACAGAACGGCGCGAGCGACGCCGCTGCAATAGGATACAAGACACCCGCATCGCCCGCTTCCAAAATAGACCTCCGTACAATCGATCAGGAGGTCTGCAGTGACATACACTATTCCCGCGCCTATTCCAGCGCCTACACTCGACCCGATACCCGAGCATGTGGAGAAACCCCAGCGCTGTGTCATCGTGCTGGATCGCGCGTTGCCGCCAGGCAAAGCCGCCAATGCCGCGGCCGTTATCGCGCTGACCATCGGACAGCGGCACCCGGGGCTGGTGGGCGAGCCCTTGATCGATGCGAGCGAGCACTCGCATCCCGGCTTGATCCCGATCGGCATCCCGGTGCTGGCGGCCAGTCGGGAGGAGTTATCCTCCCTGCGCAGCCAAGCAATCACCCTAGGCTGCGATATCGTCGATTTTCCGGAGCAAGGGCAGCAAACCACCAACTACGCGGCGTTTCGGGACGCGGTCGCGGCCGTTCACACTGTGCATCTGAGCTATGTCGGCGTGGCGCTGATCGGGGCGAAGAAGCCGATCAGCAAGGCTGTGGCGCACCTGGAACTGCTGAAATGAGGTTTGCAGATGACGTTCACGACTGGCGCTCATGGCGTAACGCATGATGCATGACACTCACGGGCGACGTTCGGACATGTTCCTCACACGCGGATCGCCGCCCGCATTGCTACCTTATAGCTTCCAGGCGTGACACCCATCATGCGCCGGAAGTGGCGAGTCAGATGCGCTTGGTCCGTAAAGCCGGCGGCGGCGGCCACCTCGGCCAACGCTAGTCCCGACTTGATCAAATCCATGGCATATCGGACGCGGGCTTGACGCTGAAAACCATGAGGCGTCATGCCCGTCGCACGATTGAAAGCGCGGAACAGCCGGTAGGGCGGCAAACCCGCGGCGCTGGCGATATCGGTCAAATGTACCGATACATCCAGGTGATCGGTCAGGAAGTCGCGCGCCAGTTTCACGGCGCGATCTTCGCGCCCGACAACCACGGGCGGCGCGGTATTCGACGCGTGCCGCTGCAGCAAGCGCGCCGCGAACGCCAAATAGCGTTCCTCGCGATACAGCGCCGGGCCCCGTTCTTGCGAGCAACGATGTACACCGTACAAGGTCGAGCATAGCGCGCGGTCCCGGATGATTGGTCCCGCGAGCGTGACCGACCTCGATACGCGTTCGTCGCCGACCAGTGCTCGCAGGTAATTCAGGTCGACGTAGAGCGTGCGTTGCGACCAGCCGTGCAAGTCGACCGGCCCACCAGCGTGCGGTTCGTCCGCGTCGATCGCGTACAGATCGCCACGCCGCGCCACGAACTCGCTACCGCGCATCTTGATGCGGATCGACCCCCATGTGAGCAGCGCGAAACATGCGGTGTCGTGCGTATGCACGTCGTAGGAAAAGTTGGTGAAGCGGCCGCGCAGCAATGCGGCACCGAGTTCGGGCGCTTGCCAGATCGTGGTTTCGCTATTGCTTTGCTGTGCCGCCATGCCGCCGCCCCAGGTTGGTCGATCAGAAGACGACAGTGTACCGGCATCGCAGTAAGATCTAAACGTTCGGCTCAATCAAGCATCCACCAGGCGAACCAAAATGCCCAATCCTATCGAAGAAGAGATACAGCGCAAGCTCGATATCTTCGTGCTGACACGTACGTCGCTGCTCGAGCACGCGGGTTCGTTGTTGGCCGGTCTGAAACAGACTCTCGGGGAGGGTGCCAATTTGACGCTCGTTACCGAAACCACGGCGGGGACATGGGCCATGCCCGACGCCGGAGCGGCGTGGACATTCGATGGCAAGAATTTACGCTTTGGCGTGCGCATGGAGCTCTGGTATGAGGCGAAGCCGGTGGGGTTCATGATACTTCCGGTCACATTCGAAAAGGTGAATGAATCGGCCATCAAAGCTGTATTCGGCATCGAGTCAACGAGCGTGGAAGGGAGTGCCGGAAACGACGCGACGATTGCCCAGGCGGCAGTGGAGCGCATGCTCGCGGCGGCCGAAAAATGGACGCCGATCGCGACGGCAGGTATCGAAATTATCGCGTTGAGTTAGATACCGGGTTGGAGGTCAAGTCACTGGATAAGACGATGTCGTTATCAATCAGGACTGCTGCAAATTCTTCGTATCTGAGCGCCGTGATCTTGCAAGCCTGCGTGCCATCCAACAGCTCGACTTCAATCGCCGGGACGGCCAGTTCGATCGAAAGGTGGCCGCCCGGTCCTTTGAGCACGGCGGGCGTCAAATCGCCTTTGAAGCGATATAGCAGCGCGGTGCCGCTGACCGGTAAGACCTGGTAGGAGATTGCCAAGCGCACGGCCGTGGGCGGAACAAACTCGCTGATATCGATTTTTCTGCGTTCGCTCATGATGAACTCCTGCGGAAGTCATTCTTGCAAATTTGTGCCGTTTTTACGCGTCACCGGGGTTCTTGGGCGTTTGCACCGGCTCCGGTGGCTCGCCGGGCTCGGAGTCTTCTTCCTGCGCGTCCTCATCCGGTGGCTCGGTGCCAGGAGGCTTCGGATGCACCGCGAAACTGGCGTTCGGTGAAAATGTCAGCGATTCCCGACCGATGGACTTTGCGATTGAGTGGCATTGCATGGCATCCTCCCTTCCATGACTGAGCTGGATCCTATGGAAGGGAAAGCAAGAGACGCGCCTGAAGTTGCCTGGTCGAATATCCGACTGAATAGCTCAGACCCTGGCAAAGCACAGTTTCACGCTACACCCTGGTGTACCGTCTTCGATGGAGAGCAACGCTCCGTGCAGTCTGGCGATCGCTGCGACCAGGCTCAAACCGAGTCCGTGCCCGGTCTGGAATCCCTCAAGGTGTAATTTGCTGCGGTAAAACGGCCGCAGCACGGCTTGGCGTTCGTCGAGTTCGATGCCGGGCCCCGTATCGGATATCTCGATCAGCACTGCGCTGTCGCTCGGGGACAGCGACACCGTCACGATTCCGCCTACAGGCGTAAACTTCAAGCTGTTATCGACCAGATTCTTGATCGCCCCAAAAAGCAAAGCCGGGTCACCCAGCAGTTCGATATCTTCAGCGTCACTGCAGAGATCGAGCGACAAATGCAGAGCGCGCTCTTGCGCGAGCGGTTCATAGAGTTCGATGACGTCGCGCAGCACCGTTGCGATCGGCACCCTGCAGAAACTGGCACGCCGCGCATGAGCTTCGACTTCGGCAATGCGCAACAAAGCCGAAAAACGAACCAACACTTGATCCGATTGAGCGATCGCGTCATCGATCGCGGTACCGTATTCATCCGGATCGGATGAACGGCGGCGCACGCGCTCTAACCCGCCGCGCAAACGCGTCATGGGCGTGCGTAGTTCATGGGCAATTCCCGCGCACACGCTGCGCACCTCGTTGACCAGCCGCTCGATGTCGTCCAGCATGGAATTGACAACGACGGCCAGGCGGTCCATGTCATCATTCGATCCTCGCACCGGCAAACGTTGTTCGAGTCGGCCCGCGACAATTTCCCGGCTCGCTTCACTGATTGCCCGGATGCGGCGCTTCGATAGTGAATTCAATGCGGCGCCATAGCTCAGACCCAGCAGGATCGTGAAGGCCAATCCGCCGAGCACAATGTGCGTCAGCATTTTGTCGAAGCTTTCGATCTCGTCCATGGCTTGGCCGACCACGGCCCGCTGGCCGTTCGCCAATGGCGCTGCGATGGCCCGGAAAGGTCTACGCTTGAACTTATGCTCGATTTGTACGACTTGCGAGTAGTCGTAGGGTTTCCAGTCCTGGGCAGTCGGCGGCGCTTCGATGATGTTGCCGGCCAGATGCGTGCCGTTCTGCTCGAATAAACCATAAGGTCGGATAGCCGCCACCTCGCGTTTGCCGCGATCGTCGATATTGATGTACGCGTCGCGCGGTGTACGCACGATCAACTGGTGTGCTTCACGGACCAGCCGTTCGTCAACCTGTTGGACGAGGTAGTTGCTGATCAACCAGTACACAACGCAGAACAGGATGATTTCGGCGAGCACGAACAGGCCAAGAAAGAGCCATATCGTCGAAGGACTGCGCCACAGAGTACGATTAGTCGCTGGCACGGAGTACATATCCTGAACCGCGAACGGTGTGGATCATGGAGGGTCGCTGACCGTCGAGCATGATCTTGCGACGCAGTTGACTCATGTGGACATCGATGACATTGGTCTGTGCATCGGCAGGGTAATTCCATACCGCTTCGAATAGCAGCGTCCGGGTAACAACCTGATCGGCATGCCGCATCAGGTACTCGAGGAGTTTGAATTCGCGCGGCTTCAGCTCGACGGTGACGCATCCGCGGGTCGCCGTGTGTCGTACGCTGTCGAGTTCGAGGTCTCCGACGCGCAATGCCCCCGGCTCCGGGGTATCGACCCCACGTCGCAAAAGCGCATCCAGCCTGGCAGTCAGCTCAAGAAAGCTAAAGGGCTTGGTCAAGTAATCGTCACAGCCCGCGTGCAGACCACGCACGCGTTCGTTGACCGCATTGAGGGCGCTCAGCACCAAAACCGGGGTGTCGACGCCGACATTGCGCATCGTAGTAAGAATCGAAAGCCCATCGATACCCGGCAACATGCGATCAAGCACGATGATATGAAAAGTCCCGCTCAACGCATGAAGCAATCCTTCATGTCCGGTGGCTGTTCGCTGCGCCGAGAAACCGTGATCGTGCAGCGCGGCCAAAATTTCTCCGGCCGTTATATCGTCATCCTCAACCACGAGCACGCGAGTCGATTGTTGCCGACCTGATGGGTGTTCCGTCATTCCAACCTCGGTAATTACTGGGCGGCCGCGCTCGAATTCTGCCAGCTTACCCCCGGCAACGCTGCCGTACCTTCCAGTGCCACGGCCTGCAGGCTCGCGGGGGAAAGGCCAAGTGCGCTGAGTAGGGTGGGGGCAACCTGCGTCGTCGAGACGGGAAATACAACCTGACGATTCGTGGCTTTCAAGCGTGGGTTAGAGACAAGTAACCCGACATGTGTGTCATCTTCGTGAAAACCGCCATGTTCGACGAGTTTTCCCGCATTCGGTTTCGCATAGATGACACCTTCGCCCGACAAGATCACGATATCGGGGGAGCGGTTATCGGTCAGCGCAGAGGGGAATTGCAGAGCGAGTCGGGTGCCGCTCAGGACGTCGGTAATGCCGAGTTGGGCTGCATGCGCCTTGAGTGCTGCTGCGACGACGGCGGTCTTGGAAGGGTCGCGTAGCCACACCAACGCGCCGTGGTCGACCGCAAGTTGAGCCGTGCTACCGGGTGCGGCTGCCTCGATCGTTTGTTTCAGGGCGGCCGTATCGATCTTTTTGAGCAGTGTCCGGTCGATCGGGCCATTACCGTGCTTGGCGGTAACGATGATCAGCGTGTCGTCGGCCAGGCCGGTTTTCGACAACTCGGCGACGAACCCACCGAGCAGTTCGTCACAGTGGGCAAGCGCCGCATCGACGCCGGGCGTCGCTACGCCCTCGGCGTTGCGGTAGCCGCTGAGCTTTTGCGCAACATTGAGCGCCTGCATATTCAAGCCGAATATATTCGGCACCGGCGCGGACATGTGGCCGTCGTGAGTCCGCCCGTCGATCTGGTTCACGACGGCACGTGCCTTGAACGCATCGTACGCTTCGGTACTTTCCACGGAACCCGTGATCTCCTCGCCGCGGCTACCGTTCGAGCCTTCGAAGTTCGCGCCGATCTCGGGCACGAAGAGATCGTCAACCCCCTTGCCGGACGGGCCGTTGACGATTTCATAGGTCGGATGCTTGTCGGCCCACGCGGTATATCCACCGGCTTGCCGGATCACTTCGAAGACGGTATTGACGCGCAGGTAGCTGTGCGGCAGGACCGGTGTACATCCTCGTTGCGGGTCCAGCGGTAGTTTGGCCGGGTCGATGCTTACGTCTTTGCTCGATTTATCCACCAAGTCCACGCCCTCGTTGTAGACCACCTTGGTGCCCACTTTGCTGCAATCGGAACCGGCCGCAGAAAGCGCACGATCGTAAGTCTCGTCGTAATAGACGCCGGTCACCGCGGGTGTTCCGCCGGTCACGAGGGCGAGCAGCCCAGGGAACGAATCGGCGGGCGAAACGGTGTGTGCGTTACTGTAATTGATACCCTGCTGTGCAAGGTGCGCCAGTGTGCTGTCGGGGTGCCCGGCAATGAAACGGGCGAGATCGATGGCGTGCAGACCGTCGATGCTCACCAGCAGGACATGATGAACCGGCGCGCCGGCAGGCAGGGACGTGGCGGCGTACGACGAAGCGATACCGGTGGACAGTTGCAAAAAAGCAGCCGCGCAGCTTACGAGATGGCGTTTGTTGAATAAGGTTTTCATTCGTTGTCGTTGTTCAAGGTAAAAGTGACCCACACGAGCTCGGAGAGCGTCTTCCCGGCAAATGCCGGTGCGGGTTTGGGCATGACGGCGTCGCGTACGGCGGCCAGCGCAGCCCTGTCGAGCGCGGCACTGCCGCTCGTCTGGACGACGGTTTCATCTGATGGCCGCCCATCGCGGTACTTGAAAGCGACCCGGGTGCGTCCTGAGATGCCGGCCATGCGCGCCGAGTCGGGATAGCGCAGAGCGGTTTGAATCGCAGTGCGCAGGGCGTTATCGAACGTCGCGTCGGGTGCGCTGGGTAAAGATACGGGTGGCGTAGGCAAGCTCGGGGGCGCCACGGGTGGGGCAGGTGGCGGTGCGCTTGGAGCCATGCTGGGCGCCGCAATAGGCAACGGCGCGGGCGTCACGGGTGTGGGCACCTGATGCTGAGGTTCGACACGCTTGAGCGGAGTAATCTGGCGATGCGGTTGAGGTCGAGGCTCGGGTTGGGGTAGAGGTTTCAGCACCGGCGGCGTAATCGGCTTGCTCACGGCCGCTTCCTGCGGCGGTGCCATAAGAAGCGTCAACGCAGTAGCCGGCTTGATCGGCGGACGATGTGCGATCAACAGCCAAAGCACGATCCCCAAAGCGCCAAGTTCGACTACCACTGCAATCGCCGCTGCGCCGAACAGACGCGAAGAATCCGAGCCTCGCGTCAGCAAAAACGGAGTTGCCATATCACTGTCCCGCCGGCTGCGCGGCCAATGCGATTTGCGTCACGCCGGCTGCGTGGCAGGCATCCATGACCGTCACGAGTTTTTGCAATTGAGCGTCTTTGGCGCCGGCGATGGTCACGAAGGTCTTGGCCGGATCAGCCTGCTTTGCCAGCAGGGCGGTCAATTGAGCAGGATTCAACGTGTTGCCATCGACCGAGACGCTGCCGTCCGCGGCCAGTGTCACCAGTACTTTGGGCGGTGGCAGTTGCTGCGTGTTGGCGCTATTGGGAAGCTGCGTGCGCAGGCCCGCATTGGGAATCATGTGCAGCGTGACCATGATGAAGAACACCAGCATGAAGAACATGATGTCTATCATCGGGATGATCTCGATGCGTGCCTTGCGCGGCTCGAAATATTTCATCATGCTCAGGATCCTTGCTGCGCGAGCTGGGCGCTTATTGCACGAGCGCTGCGCACCTCCTTGAGATGCTCGAGCGGTGCATGCACCGCCAGGCGGTTGACCAGCATCACCTTCGAGGTTTCGAGCTGATGGACGATGCCGCGTACCCGGTTGTGCAGCCCGTTGAAGAACACCAGTCCGATCATTGCGACGAAAAGACCCGACGCCGTCGCCAGCAAGGCTTCGGCAACGCCACCGGTCACCTGCGTCGGTGCGTTGCCGGGGTCGGACAAGACCTGGAACGCATTGAACATGCCGATGATGGTGCCCAGCAAACCGAGTAGCGGGGCCAAGGTCACGATCGTGTCGAGTACCCACAGCAAACGGTCGATGCGGGGCGCCTCCAGCATGATGGCTTCGTCAAGGTGCGCGGCGAGTTTTTCGCTTGAGCTGGCGGCGTGAAAACGCGCTGCCGCTTGCAATACGCTCGCGACCGGCTGGTCCGCATATCTGGCGGCAACCGCGTCAAGCGTGCGAGCGTCGAGGCTATCGAGTCGATTGATCTCGAGGAGCGCCTGCCGGCTGGAGCGCGCCGCACGATGCAGATACCAGTAACGTTCGACAATGATCGTCAAGGCGACGAAGAGCATGGCCAGCAACGCGTACAGCACGCCACCGGATGAGCTTGCGAGGTGGAGCAGGTTGTCGATGGACATGGTTCAGTGGTTAGAAATCGGTTGATAAGGTGACGGTGAAGGCACGGCCGGGAACCGTCCAGTACAGCGGTGTGTTGTCGGCCGCGGTAAAGCCTGCGAGCGCATCGATGCTGGTCCGATTGAACAGGTTGTAGACCTGGAAGCCGACTCGGGTATTGCGCATCCACGTCGTCGGTTGCTTGAACGTATAAGCCGCAGCGAAATTCGTGACCGCAAAGCCGCCTATGGGCTGGGTATTGCCGGTGTCGCCAAACTCATGGCCAACGAACTTCATGATCAGCGAGCTATAAAGCGGGCCACGTTCATAGATAACGCCGGCGGCGGCAGTTTTGTTCGGCGCATTCGGCAGCCAATCGTCGGTGCCTTTTTGCTTGGCATCGTTGAACGTCAGGTTGCCGTACAGGCTGAAGCCTTGACCCAGGTAATAGGTTGCCTCGGTCTCGATGCCCTTGTAGATCGCACCGCCCGCGTTGAAGAATTCGGTTTGCCCGCCTACCGTCCGACTTTCGACAGCGTTGATGAAATTGATGTAGTAGATGTCGGCCGAGGCGGTCAAGCGATCGGATTTGTACGTCGTACCGATTTGATAGTTGTCGGTTTCTTCCGGATCGGGCTGGCCGGACACTGTCGGGTCCGGAACAAAAAACACGTTCAGGTTCGGCGCCAGGTAGCCTTTCGCGTATTGCGCATAGGCGCTCCAATTGCTATTGATGCGCTCATGCAATGCCAACGAAGGCAGCAGTTTGCTGAAGGTGTGTCCGAAAACGAGCGGCTCGCCGGTACCCTGGTTGACGTCGGCATTGATATCGCGCTTGAATGAAACGTACTTCAGGCCGGAATCGAGCGACAAGTTGAAAGGCAGTTTCCATTCATATTCGACGAACGGCTGCAAGGTCAGCAAGGTGTCGTTCTGCGCACGGTCCGTGGCACTTGCCTGCGTGCCGTTGAGCACACCGCCCAGCGTGTCGTCGATCTCGAGCAGGGAGCGCGTGTTGACCTGATGGTCGACCCAGGCGCCGAGCGTCAAAGTGCCGGGGCCGACTTCGCGAGAGGCTTTGAAGATATCGCCAACCGAGCGGTAGTCGTTCAACAGGTGCTGGCCCGGTACGTTATTGGCACCGAAAACCGTGCCGTTCGGTGTCTCCCCGTTGGGATCTTCGCCGTTGAAACCGCTGTGATAGTACGCATACGTGTAAAGCTTGTTGTCGATATGCCAGCTTGAAACGCGTGTTTGCACGCCGAGATACTCGAAGTCGGTATGGATATCGTCGGTGTTGTAGCCAGAAAAAGCCTGGCTCGTGGGGTCGTTATTCAAACCGAAATCCGGGCCGAACTGGGCGATCTGCGCTTTGGTCGCACCCACGGAAACATTCTGGTGGACGTGATTGTAGGTGGCGACAAAGGTCACCAGCGTGTCGTCGCCAATCGGTTTTTCCAGCTTCACGAAATAGTTTTGACGCTGCTGATTCGCATCGGTCAAATAGCCGTCGCTGGTGGTCTGGCTGTACGAAAACATGGCGCGCGCGTCGCCGAGTTGCGGCAACACGCCGGTGTTGTAAGTCGCACCAGCGACCAGGGTATTCCAACTGCCGTACGAGATCGATGGCGTAAACGTGGCGACCGTGGAAGGGTCTTTGGATTGAATCGAGATCGTGCCGCCGAAGGTCGCGTCGCCTACCGTGCGCGCGTCGCCGGGACCGCGATCCACGGTCACGCTTCCGATGTTCTGCGACGTAAAGTACGAAGTCGAATGGTGGGTAAAGTCGTTCGAATCGCCCCAAGGCACACCGTCGAACGTCACGTTATATTGACCGTCGGTGAAGCCGCGAATCGACAGGCCTTGCGACTCCATTAGCCCGGGTCCATTGGGGTCGATGTCCGACACACTCGGCGATATCTGGATGATGTCGCTATAGTTGGCGGTCGGAGCCGCATTGTTTTCGATGTAATGCTGACTAATGATCGATTGCGGTTGCGTCGCGATCAATGAGCCTTGCGTGGGCGCCTGGTAGGCCGCAGACGCCTGCTTGGCAGGCGTGCCATCGTTAGTGCTCGTGGTGGTAGCGCTGCTTTGAACCGACCCTAGATCGGTGGTGCTCTGTGCATGAGCGTTGTTCAGAGCGGTTGCCGAGAGGGTAGCGAGTATTAGGGTAGTCAGCCGCTTCCTGCGAGTTAACGGGTGCCTGCGAGACATTATTGATTCCTTCAAGATCAGGTAGACGATTCGACGCTGTGCGGTGTTCTGCAAGCTCGACCGGATCTTAAAGGGTGCTTGTTTAGTTGACGTGACGCGAAACTTACGAAGTTAAACGGCGTGTCTGACAACTACAGTGAGCGCTATCATTGACGGTAGCGGCTAGGCTGGTGCGGGTTGGGACGGAAGTGCCTGTTGCGACCCCAGCCCTTGCCAACTGCCTCCTAGTGCCTTGATCAGTTGTACGCTTGCGTCCATGCGTCGGCGCATCAGATCGACCTCGATGCGCTCATTGGAGAGTGCGGTGCTTTGCGCCGTTACCACGTCGAGATAGCCGACACTGCCAATCCGATATTGATTCAGCTCCAAGCTCAAGGCTTGTTCTGCAGATTTCACCGCCTCGTCTTGCTTGGCCGCTTCCTGTTGCAGGATGCGCAGCGCGGCGAGGTTGTCCTCCACTTCCTGGAAGGCACTCAAGACCGTTTGCTTGTAGTCGGCGACGTTCTCGGCGAATTGCGCTTGGGCGCCATGCAGCGTTGCACGTCGCGCTCCACCATCGAAAAGCGGCGCGATCAGCGCGGGTGCAATGGTCCACATGCGCGAGGGCGCGCTCAACAAGCTCGACAGCGCCGAGCTTTCCGCGCCACCACTGACCGCCAGGAGCAGGTCAGGGTAGAAGGCCGCCTGGGCCACGCCGATTTGTGCGTTGGCCGCTGCCATGTGACGCTCGGCCGCGGCCACATCGGGACGACGCTCCAACAACTGAGTAGGAATCCCAAGCGGAATGTCGGGCGGTGTGAAATCGGCTTGCGCGCTGGGCAGCGAAAATAAGGAAGCCGGTTGCCCGATCAATGTGGCTACCGCATGTTCATAACGCGCGCGCATCACGCCCAGATCGAGTTCCTGGGCCTGAGTCGCTTCGAGTTGAGTTTGGGCCTGAGCCACATCCGATTGCGAGGCGATACCGGCGTTGAAACGATTGGTAGTCAATTGCACGGTCTGCTCGAATGCCGCGGTGGTATCGGCCAACAATTTCGCCGAGGCATCCACGCCGCGCAAATTGAAGTAATCCACCGCCAGCTCCGCATGCATGCTTAGCCGCACCCCTTCGAGATCGGCGGCGCTGGCTTGCTCGTTGGCACGGGCGGCGTCTACTGTGTGCCGTATCTTGCCCCACAGATCCGGCTCCCACGAAACGTCGAGCGCGGTGGCGTAATCGGAAATCGTGTTGCCGGACTTGGCTGAGTCGATCACGTTGCGCGAGTAGTGTGTGCGGCTGGTGGCCGCCCCAACGTCGACGCTCGGGGAAAACCCCGCGTGCGCAAAGTCGATGCCTGAGCGAGCTTGGTCAAGCACGGCAATGGCTTTCTGCACATTCTGGTTGGACACATTGACCTGATCTTCCAGGTGATCCAGTTGAGGGTCGCCGAAGATCTTCCACCATGGTCCGCGCAGTGCGTTGTCGTCGGGTTGCGCTTGGGTCCAACCGGCGGCCGGTGCAGCGGTTTGAGTATGGGTTCCCTGGGCGGCTTCCCCGCTTGCCGGGCGCATTTGCTCTCGCGTTTGCTCCTTATACTGTGCCGGAACGGTGACTTGCGGGCGGACATAAGTCGGACCGACCATGCAGCCGCCGAGCAAAAGCGCGGCGGTACACACGCCCACTAGCGGGGCGAGTTTGACGGTATATTTTTTCATGACGCCGCACTCGTATCGACGCGCACCGATTCGCCCTGCGCAATCGAATCGCTGGGGTTGAGTATCACGCTATCGTTCGGACTCAAGCCGGTCAGCACTTCGATGCGGGTGCCGAAGTCGCGCCCCAGTGTGAGGGTTTTCAACGCCACCTTGCCCTGCGCATCGACGGTTGCCACCTGCACGCCCTGCGGTCGATAGAGCAAGGTATTGACGGGCAGCGAGTAACCGGGATGTGCAGTGGGCAGTGCCATGTGGATCTGTCCGTAGGAGCCAGGTAGCATGGTCGAGCCGGGATTGGGAATGTCCACCTCGACGCGCAAGGTGCGGGTCACTGCGTTGATCGTCCCGGTGTTGCGCGCGATCGTGCCAGGGAAGGTGCGTCCCGGGAATTGGGGCAGCGTGAGGTAAGCGGCGATACCGTCGACGCTGGTGGCGGAATCATCTTGCGGGACGTCCACGTAGACCCGCAGCGTGCTCGTCGTTGCGATATCGAACAACTCTTTGACAGGCCCCGCGGCACTACCGGCTTGAATCAACGCCCCGACATCGGTGTTGCGTGCCGTAATGATGCCGTCGAACGGCGCGCCAACTTTCTCGTAGGATTGCAGTTGCGCGAGGCGGCCCACGTTGGCCTGCGTCGAGGCCAACAGCGCTTGCTTGGCCTGCGCATCGCTGACCTTTATATCGGTTTCCTGGCGTGACACCGAGTTGGTTTGCAGTAGTTGCTGCCAGCGTTGTGCCGTAACCTGCGCCAACTGCGAGTTGGCCAGCGCCTGTTGTTCGTCGGCACGCGCCTGGCGCAATTGGTCGTCGACCTCGGGCGCGTCGATGACGGCGAGCAATTGCCCAGCTTTCACATGGGTACCGATATCGGCGGACCAGCTTTTCAAATAGCCGTCAGTGCGCGCAAAAATCGGAGTTTGCCGCTCGGCTTCGATATCGGCCGGCAACACCAGTTCCTGAGTCGCGGCTGCAGGGCTGGGCTTGGTCACTTGCACGGTGGGCACGGCAAGCGCGGCGGTCTGGCGCGCAAGCGCCGCTTGCGCATCGAGGCGTGGCCAGATTCCTGCGCATAGCGCCAGACCGAGCCCGGTAGCGGCCAGCACGATGAGTCCGCTACGCCGGGGCGCGGCCCGGTGAAGTGCATCCGGAAGTGCATCCCTTTCAGACGCAAACTTGGGAAATTGTCTAGACATGAACGGCTCCAATCAACGCAAAATGTCGGTATCGAATTGCAGCGCGGTGAGCGGACGCCGTTTGGCCAGCCAGCTGTGAACCACGGAGAACACGACGGGTACGAAGATCAAGGTGGCTGTGGTGCCGAACAGCAAACCGCCGATCACGGCGCGGCCCAAGGGCGCGTTTTGTTCGCCGCCATCGCCCATGCCGATCGCCATCGGCACCATACCGATGATCATCGCGAGCGCGGTCATCAGCACCGGCCGGAAGCGACTCGTCCCGGCCGCCAATGCCGCCTGAATCGGCGTGAGGCCATGCGCGAGTTTTTCGCGCGCGAAGCTCACCACGAGTATGCTGTTTGCCGTCGCCACGCCGATGCACATCATCGCCCCGGTCAGCGCCGGCACGCTTACCGTCGTGTGTGTGACGAACAGCATCCAGAGAATGCCGGTCATGGCGCCGGGCAGCCCCGTGATGATGATCAACGGGTCGACCCACGACTGGAAATTCACCACCATCAGCAAATACACCAGCAGCACCGCGAACGAGATCCCGGTGGCCAGTCCCGCGAACGACGCTTGCATGGTCTGCACCTGCCCGCGAATCACCACTTGCGCGCCGCGCGGCAGATCTTGCCTGGCGGAGTCGACGATGCGGTTGACGTCGTCGGCAACGCCACCGAGGTCGCGGCCTTGCACCGACCCATAGATGTCGATTACCGGTTGCACGTTGTAATGCGTCACGACCGCCTGCTGGCTGGTTCGATGGAATGTGCCGAGCGAGCCCAGCACGCCCTCGATGTGCCCTGCATTGCTGCCCATGCCGCCCGTGAACGGCGTGGCGTTCGTGGCCAAAGGGATGTTGGCCAGCGCCTGCAGCGAATTCACATCGTATTGCGGCACCTCGGTCATCACCGGATAGCTCACGCCGTTTTGCGGGCTGAGCCAAAAGTTGGGGGATGTTTGCGAGCTGCCGGACAGCGCGATCAGCAGGCTGCGCGCGACATCCTGTTGCTGCAGGCCGGCCTGCAATGCCTTGGTGCGATCCACGTCCACGTCAATCTCGGGCAGGTCCGCCGGTTGTTGAATGCGCAGATCGACCAGCCCCTGGACTTTGTGCAAGCGTGACAGCAAGGTGTCGGCGAAGGCCCGGTTCTGGTCCAGGTTGTTGCCGATCACCTGGATATCGATGGGTGCAGGCAGGCCAAAATTCAGGATCTGGCTGACCATGTCGGCCGGCAGGAACGAGAACGTCACGTCGGGAAATTGTTGTCCGAGCTTCTCGCGCAGTTGGCTCACGTATTGCGCGGTCGGATGATGATGCGCGTTGAGCGTGATCAGGATGTCGGCATCCGCGCTACCGATCGGCGCCGAGCTGCTGTACGACAAATTGATGCCGCTGGTGGGCAAGCCTATGTTGTCGACGATGGTCTGCAGCTCGTTGGCCGGTATCATGGAGCGTATGCGGGTTTCGACCCGATCGGCAATCACCGCGGTTTGCTCGATCCGGGTGCCGGTTTTGGCGCGCATGTGCAGTTTGATCTGGCCGGAGTCGATCTGCGGGAAAAAATCGCGTCCCAGGAACGGGACCAATGCGAGCGAAGCAACACAGAACACCAGGAACCCGACGATAAATGCACGCGAATGTTGCAGCGTGCCTTCGAGCACGGCCTGATACCGCACGCGCAATGCCTCGAACCGGGATTCGAAACGCTTCTGGAATCGTTCGAAGCGATTGGGCTTGCGCTCACCCCCTGCGATACCCGCGCCGGTCGCGTCACTCGCGTCGATCGCGCCGGTCGATTGGGCACCGCGCAGCAAATACATGGCCAGGGTCGGGATCAGGGTGCGCGACAGGAAATACGACGACAGCATCGCAAACACGATCGCTTCGGCAAGCGGCGTGAAAAGGTAATGAGCAACGCCGGGAAGCAGCAGCATCGGTACGAACACGATGCATATGGACAAGGTCGAGACCAGCGTAGGAATCGCGATTTCGCCCGACCCATTGAGTATCGCCTGCAACAAGGGCTGACCCTGTTCGATATGGTGAGTGATGTTTTCGATCGCGACGGTGGCGTCGTCGACCAGAATACCCACTGCCAGCGCGAGGCCGCCCAGCGTCATGATGTTGATAGTCTGGCCGAGCAAGGAGAGCATGATCAGCGACGAGACCATCGCCAGCGGGATCGAGATGGCGATAATCAACGTGGCTCGCCAACTGCCCAGGAACACCAGGATCATCGCGGCTGTGAGGCCCGCTGCGATCAAGCCTTCGCGGACCACACCCTGCACGGCGGATTTGACGAACACCGATTGATCGGTGACCGTTTCGATATCAAGCGCGCGTGGCATCTGTGCACGGATGTGCGGCAGCATCTGCTTGATCTGGGCGATCACGTCGAGCGTGGAGACGTTGCCGCTCTTTTCGACTTCGAGCAGGGCCGCCCGCTGTCCGTCATGGCGCACGATGTTGGTCTGGGGCGCATATCCGTCGCGCACGTTGGCGACGTCGTGAACGTAAGTCACGGTCCCGTTGGCGTCGGTCCGGATCGGCAGGTTGTTGAGTTCGGCGACCGATTTGGCGCCGCCGTTCATGTTCACGTTGTATTCGAACGTGCCGATCTTCGCCGTACCGCCAGGCAATATCAGGTTTTGGGCATTCACCGCATTGACCACGTCAGTCGGTGTCAGCCCATGAGCCTGCAATGCCTGCGGGTTGATATCGACCACGATCTCGCGCACCTTGCCGCCATAGGGGATAGGCACCGCCGCGCCTTGCACGGTTGCCAATTGGGTGCGGATGAAGTTATTGCCCAGGTCGTAAAGCGTCTGTTCGGGCAAGGTCTTGCTCGACAAGGCAAGCTCCATGATCGGCACCGTGGACGCGTTGTAGGTCAGCACCAGCGGTGGCAACGTGCCCGGCGGCAATACGCGCAACAAGCTTTGTGCGCTGCTCGACGCCTCGGCCAATGCGCGCGTGATATCGGCGCCGGGATGGAAAAAGATCTTGATGACGGCCACGCCGTTGAGCGACTGCGACTCGACGTGTTCGATGTCGCCCACGTCCGAGGTCAAGGCCCGCTCATAGGGGGCAACGATCCGATGCGAAATGTCTTCCGCCGACATGCCGTTATAGGTCCAGACGACACTCAGCACGGGAATGTCGATGTTGGGAAAAATATCGACGGGTGTGCGCAGTATCATCAGCGGCCCAACGATCAGCAACAGCAAGGCCAACACGATAAAGGTATAAGGGCGGCGCAAAGCGACTTTTACGATCCACATGGTGCGGGTTCCTTATTCATCGGCCTGGACAAAAAACGGCGGGGCTGCAACGGGCGCATCGTGCAGTTAGCGGGCAGTCTAGCGAGCGGAGTCGCGCGCCGAGGTGTCAAGAGGATTACGAATTTGTAATCATCACAGTGGAGCGATGCAGGTATCATTTATCGAACCGAAGCTGCGGCAACAAAGGAGAAAGCCGATGCGTGTCCTGATCGTCGAAGATGAACTGAAGACAGGTGAATACCTGAAGAAAGGCCTGGAAGAGTCGGGCTTTTCCGTCGAACTCGCGCGCGACGGCGTGGACGGTCTGCACCTGGCGCTGGAGGATGACTACGATCTGGTTGTGCTCGACGTGATGATGCCGCGCAAAGACGGCTGGGCTATGCTAAAGGACTTGCGGGCACGCAAGTCCACACCGGTGCTTTTTTTGAGCGCGCGCGACGATGTCGAGGATCGGGTTCGGGGCTTGGAATTGGGCGCCGACGATTACCTGGTCAAGCCGTTTGCGTTTGTCGAGTTGCTGGCCCGGGTGCGCACACTGGTGCGGCGCGGTCCGCCTCGCGAAGCGGAGCTGACGGTAGTCGGCGATTTGGAAATCGACTCGATCCGGCGCCGCGTCAAACGTGCAGGCGTGCGCATCGAACTGACCCCGCGCGAGTTCTCGTTGTTGCAGTTGCTGGCGCGTCGGCGCGGCGAGGTAATGAGCCGTACCCAAATTGCGTCATATGTGTGGGACATGAATTTCGACAGCGACACCAACGTCGTGGAGGTGGCCGTGCGACGCTTGCGCGCCAAGATCGACGACGCGTTTCCCGACAAGCTGATCCATACCGTGCGAGGCGTGGGTTACATGCTCGATACGGAACAGCCCGATGTCTAGCCCAACGCCTGACAGCAGTACCATGAGCAGCCCAATCGGCAGCGGTTCCTTGACCCGCAAGCTGGCGGCTACCTTCGCGATCATCTCGCTGCTCGTTTTCGGCGCCAGCGCCTATGTGTTGTATCACGCGCTCGCGCATCGCATCGCCGCGCAGGACGACCTGGACATCGTGCTCGCGGCGCGACATTTCCGACGCCTATCCGCCGACATCGTTGCGCCCAAGGAGATCGCCGAGCATGAGGAACGGCTCGAGAGCCTGGTACTCGGTAACACTGCGTTCGCAATGAGCGTGCAGGATCTGGAAGGGCACACGCTGCTCGAACGTAATCCCGACCATCTTGAGTTGACGGTCGGCGTGCCTGTGCGGCCAACCGCACGGATTACCGAAGCCGACGTGCGGCAATGGCAGGGCTCGCGCGGAGAAACCCTGCGCGGCGTATCGACTGGCGCGACGCTAGTGGACGGCAACACGGTCAACTTCGTAGTCGCGCGCGATATGACCGATCGCGCGAGGCTGCTGGCCCAATACCGCACCACCATTTATGCAACCGGGGTGGGAGGCGCGCTGATTGCCTTCTTGCTCAGCTACGCGCTGGTGCGTACTTCCTTGCGGCCGGTGCGCGAGATCGCGCGTAGCGCGGCGCAGATTACCGTCGACCGTCTCGACACACGCATTGCCTTGGCAAGCGTGCCCAGCGAACTCGTGCCCATGGTGCAATCGTTCAACGCGATGCTGGAGCGGCTGCAAAACAGCATCGCACGCCTTTCGCAATTTACTGCCGATCTGGCGCATGATCTGCGCACGCCGGTGAGCAATATGCGTGGCGCCAGCGAAGTGGCGCTGGCGCGAACGCGCTCGCCCGAAGAATACCAAGCGCTGTTGGCCTCCAATCTGGAAGAGTGCGAGCGCGTCTCGCGGATGATCGAGAATGTCCTGTTTTTGGCGCGGGCCGAGCATCCCGGCTTCGTTACGGGAGCCGGGCAATTCGATGTGCGGGCAGAGTTGGCCAAGATCGCGGAGTATTTCGAAGGCATTGCCGACGACGCGAGCGTCGTCGTTCAGGTGCGGGCACAGGGGAATTGGGTCGCGGACCTCGAGTTGTTCCGCCGGGCGATCAGCAATCTGTTAGCGAATGCCTTGCGCTACACGCCGGCTGGCAGCGTGATCGACATCTGCGCCGAGGTGCGCGACGATGTCATGCGCGTCACCGTCGCTAATCCGGGTGAGCCGATCGACGCACAACATCTGGATAAGCTGTTCGATCGTTTTTACCGGGTCGATTCGTCACGGGGCAATTCGTCGGGCTCGACCGGACTAGGTCTGGCCATCGTGCGCAGCATCATGGAACGTCACGGGGGCAGGGCCTTAGTGCAAAGCGATGCGACCTCTACCCGGTTTCATTTGGATTTCCCACGGCGCTAGTGCTGTATGGGCATACCCGCGTGGTCACTCGTGATCGCCCATGATCGTCCGCCGCCGTTAGAAAGTTTCTTTCAGGCCGAAGCGCATCGCCAGTTGATTCGGCGTACTGGAGGCGCTGATCGTGGTGAGGTTGGCCACCGCCGCCTGTCCGGTCGAATCCGTCCCCGTTGCGTGTTGCCATGCGCCCACGAGATAAAGGCTGGTGCGCTTGGAGAGGAAATATTCGCTCCCTAACGTGACCTGTCCGTACTTTGCTGCTTCTGCGTGGGTGTACGCGACCGAAATCCCTACGAGGACGGGCACTGAAATATGGCGCGAGTAAGTGGCCTCGATGCTGGTAATGGATGGGCTGGCGCCGCCGTTGGGTGTGCTCGCGGTCTTGATCACATTGTTGAATTGCGTGGTGGTCATATTGGCACTCAAGACCGATTCACCGAACGTGAAACTTCCGCCCACGCCATAGGCATCAAGGCTGGTCGCCGAGCTGTAGCCCTTGAAGATCGGATTTGTGACCGGGTTCACAAAGGACGTACCGGCTTGGGCCGCCGCCGCGCCGTCGAAATAGGTCACCGCCGGATCGTTAATATGGTGATAAGCGGCGCTGACCGAGATTGGACCCGAGGCGTAGCGTGCCGCCAGAGCCCACAGTTGGTCGGTGGCCAATGAACCCGCCGCACCGCCTACCCCATACAGGCCACCGAACGACACGCCGTTATATACAGGGCTCGCGTACTTGATGATGTTGTTCAACTTGTACGAGATGTAAATATCGTCCAGGTCCCCGGCGTGCGTCCCCATCGGTCCGGAGAATCGTACCGCCCCCGAATAGGCGCCCAGGTAGTCGCCCATCACGTCGTCCTGACGGCCCAGGGTGATCTTGCCCCAATGCGTGTCGAGCCCGACAAAAGCCAACCGGCCGAATTCGCGGCCGTTATACAAGTTCTGTCCGTTCTGGACGTTGAAGCCATTCTCCAGCCTGAAGACGGTGGACATGCCACCGCCCAGATCCTCCGTGCCTTGCAATCCCCAGCGGCTGCCTCCCTCGCCACCGCTCGAGGCCTGCACCGCGGCACCCCCCGACTGGTTATTCGAGTAGGTTATGCCGCCATCCACGATGCCATACAGCGTGACGCTGCTTTGCGCGTGTGCGTACCCGCTTGCTGCCGTGAACACGGCCGTAGTTGCGAGATATTTCACCAGATCAGAAATGGATGACACAAGTAGCCCCTCTGTAGGTCGACCCCGCATCGCTCGCCTTGATCCAGGAGCGTGTGCAAGAAGCCGGTTGATGGATGTCAGCCGAGAAAACCAGAGGAATGCTATATGTATATACATTTAAACTGCAACGAAAAATTAAAGCGAGGAGTTTTTTTCGGTGCGTGCCGGTTTAGGAGAAAATATCGGCTGTGTAGCCCGATTCATATGATATTTATCCGTAAATAAGGCCAATTTTCGCAGTTGTTTTGTGAGGTGCGGCAGATGGCAAGTATTTTCAAAATGTATAGACATACAATTTTGATCTGTTTAATATTTGTACCCAAGGTGCTCATGGCACCGCCGCCTTTCGGATCGTTCCGACCACCCCATACCCGTGAATCCGGAGTAGCGAATGACCCTCATCGATAGCCGCAAAGCCTGGACGACGGTGGCCCTGGTGTTCTTGTTCATGTTGATCAATTTCGCGGACAAGGCGGTCATCGGGTTATCAAGCGTGCCTATCATGAAAGAGCTGGGTTTAAGCCACGCGCAGTTCGGCACGCTCGGCAGCGGCTTCTTCCTGTTGTTTTCGATCTCGGGCATCGTCGTCGGTTTTGTGGCGAATCGAACCAGCACCAAGACCATCATGCTGATCATGGGTGTCGTATGGGCGCTGGCTTTGCTGCCAATGACGGGGGCGACCAGTTTTGCATTGCTGCTGGGCACGCGCGTCATTCTCGGCGCTGCGGAGGGGCCCGCTTTTCCGATTGCGCTGCACGCCGTCTATAAGTGGTTCGGAGACGAACGTCGGGCGGTCCCGACCAGCGTGGTCGCGTGCGGCGCTGCGTTTGGCGCGGGCGTAGTGGCGCCTTTAGTTACGTGGATCATCATTCACTACAGTTGGCATGCGGCGTTCGGCGCCCTGGGCGCGGTGGGGCTCGTGTGGGCCTGCGTATGGTTCTTCGTTGCCGAAGACGGGCCGCTCGATGCACCGTCTAAGACGCGCGATGCCGGGGCGCGCCAGATTCCTTATCGTGCGCTGCTGCTTTCGCGTACCGCCATCGGCGTATATATCGGCGGCTTCGCGGCATATTGGGTCATCGCGCTCAATATTGTCTGGCTAGCAAACTATCTGATCAAGGCTCTGCATATGGCACCCTCCGTTGCTGCCTGGGTGATCGTGCTGCCTTCCATCATGCAGATCGTGCTCGCGCCGTGCTGCGCGTTTCTCTCCCAACATTTGTCTCGACGCGGGTTTTCAAGCAGGGTTTCGCGCGGCATCCTCGGCTGCGCATGCGTGATGATCGCCGGCGTCTCGATGGCCAGCATGCCGTTCGTGGAGATGGGGGTGTTCAAGATTCTCTTGATCGGGCTCAGCTTCTCGATCGGTAGCGTTATCTTCACGTTGGGCTCGACCCTGATAGGCGAAATCTCGCCTGCCGCGCAACGCGGTGCATCACTGGGCGTAACGAATTCGATTCATACGATTGCAGGGCTTTTCGCGCCGATCGCCATGGGGCTGATCGTCGATGTCGGCAGTGATCCGCAGCATGGTTTCCAGACCGGGTATCTGTGCGCGGGCATTTTCGTCGCATTGCTGGGCATCGCTGCGGCGGTCTTGATCGATCCGGAATCCGACCTGAAGCGATTTCGCCGCGTCGATTTTTCCGGGTACGCAGGTATGACGGAAAAGCCCACACCCTGACCAGACAGCACAAACAGCCAACGAATCGGAAACACGCCGCGGGGCGGAACGAACACGCCGCGAGGCAAAAACAAACATGCAGCAAGCGGCACGAGCAACAGAAAAAACTCGTGCCGTCATTCATCGTTACGGGAGACTCATCAAAGTGCAACCCATTCACTTCACCTATTTAAATGGTCCGGATATCGAGCGTCTCGAACTGACCAATGACGAAATTCTCAGTGCCGTCGAACAAGGGCTCAAAGCGCAAGGCAACGGCGAGACCGTTATCGAGCCGCGCGTGCACCTGATCCCTGAGGACTCGTCGCTGGGCCACTTCAACGTGCTGCGAGGCGTTGTTCATCCGCTGGGGCTCGCGGGTGTCAAGGTGGTGGGCGACTTCGTCAATAACTACAAAGTGGGTTTGCCGTCCGAGCTTGCCTTGCTCAACCTGTTCGACCCGAAGACGGGTGTGCCCAAAGCCATACTCGACGCCACCTCGATTACCGACATGCGCACCGGCGCCATTACCGCGCTCGGCGGCAAGCATCTGGCACGCAAGAACAGCAAGATTCTCGGCCATATCGGCGCGCGCGGCACGTCGTACTGGAATGTGCGGCTGCTCAATCATATTTACGATTTCGACGAAATCCGCGTGCATTCGAAGCGGCCGGAAAGCCAGGCGGCGTTTGCCAAGCGTCTGTCCGACGACTTGGGCAAGCCGGTGCTGGCGGTCGATAGTTGGGAAGCCTGCGTGCGCGATGCCGATATCGTCGTCGAAGCGTCGCGGCTGCCCGAGCCGCAGCCGCTACTCAAGACCGAATGGATCAAACCGGGCGCGCTGGTGATGCCCTACGGGACGATGAGTGCGGTCGAACTGTCGCTCACCGACATCATGAGCAAGGTCGTGGTGGACGACTGGGGGCAGTGCCGCAAAGGGCTGCCATTCGGCGCATTGCGCCGCCACGTCGACCTCGACAAGATCACCGAAGAAAATCTGCACGCCGAACTGGGGCAGATCGTCGCCGGCAAAAAGGCCGGCCGCGAGAACGACCAGGAAACCATTTTGTTTTGGCATCGCGGCTTGAGCTTGAGCGACATTTCGCTGGGCCACGCCATGCTGGAGAAAGCCGCTGCGATGTCGTTGGGACAAACGCTGCGGTTTGCCTGAATCTACCTTGAAGGAAAACATCGCATGAACTCCGATCAATCGCGCGTCGTCAGGGCGCCGCGCGGCACGCAACTGACTTGCAAAAGCTGGCTCACGGAAGCCGCCTATAGAATGATCCAGAACAACCTGGACCCGGAAGTGGCCGAAAACCCGGACAAGCTGGTTGTCTATGGCGGTATCGGCCGCGCGGCGCGTAACTGGGCTTCGTTCGACAAGATCCTGAGCAGCCTCGTGGATCTCGAAGACGATGAAAGCCTGCTCGTGCAATCGGGCAAGCCGGTCGGTGTGTTCAAGACGCACAAGGATGCACCGCGCGTGCTGATCGCCAACTCGAACTTGGTACCGCGCTGGGCAACCTGGGAACACTTCAACGAACTCGATCAGAAGGGCCTGTTCATGTACGGCCAGATGACAGCCGGCAGCTGGATCTACATCGGCAGCCAGGGGATCGTCCAGGGTACGTATGAAACGTTCGTCGAGGCAGCCCGGCAGCATTTCGGCGGCGACTGGAAGGGCCGCTGGATACTCACGGCGGGCTTGGGCGGCATGGGTGGCGCTCAACCGCTGGCGGCGACGCTGGCAGGCGCGGTGTCGCTGAACATCGAGTGCGACCAGACACGCATCGACTTCAGGTTGCGCACGCGCTACCTCGACAAGCAGGCGAAGGACCTCGATCACGCAATCGAGCTGATCCGCGAGCATACGGCGCGTGGCGAAGCGATATCGATCGGCCTACTGGGGAACGCGGCGGACGTGGTGCCCGAGCTCGCGCGGCGCGCCAAACTCAGCGAGGCCGATGGCGGCATCAAGCCTGACCTCGTGACAGACCAAACCTCGTCGCACGATTTGATCAACGGTTACTTGCCCATCGGCTGGTCGCTCGAGCAATGGCGTGCGGCGGCGGCCGACCCGGCGGCGCACGCCGAGTTGAAGGCAGCGGCGCAACGCTCCTGCGCACAGCACGTGCGCGCAATGCTCGAGTTCCACGCGATGGGTATTCCGACGGTCGACTATGGCAACAATCTGCGTCAGGTTGCGCATGACGATGGCGTTGCCAACGCGTTCGATTTTCCCGGGTTCGTGCCGGCGTACATCCGGCCATTGTTCTGCGAAGGAAAGGGGCCGTTCCGCTGGGTCGCGCTATCGGGCGACCCCGAGGATATCTACAAGACAGACGCCAAGCTAAAAGAGCTGTTCCCGCACAACAAGTCGATGATCCGCTGGCTGGACATGGCGCGCGACCGGATCGCCTTCCAGGGCTTGCCGGCTCGCATTTGCTGGCTTGGGCTCGGTGAGCGCAACGTCGCCGGCCTCGCGTTTAACGAGATGGTCCGAACCGGAGAACTCAAGGCGCCGATCGTGATTGGCCGCGACCACCTCGATACCGGCTCGGTCGCAAGCCCGAACCGCGAAACCGAAAGCATGAAGGACGGTACCGATGCGGTGTCCGACTGGCCGCTGTTGAACGCCATGCTCAACACCGCAGGCGGCGCGACGTGGGTTAGTTTCCACCACGGCGGCGGCGTCGGGATGGGCTACTCGCAGCATGCAGGGATGGTGATTGTTGCCGACGGCAGCGATGCGGCCGAACAGCGTCTTGCACGCGTGTTGATCAACGACTGCGGCTCCGGCGTGATGCGTCACGCAGATGCCGGTTATGAGCAGGCGATCGAATGCGCAAAGCGGTTCGGTCTGAAACTGCCTTTCGTAACCTGCTGAGAAAACATGCCTGCGGTGACCTCGGTGAGCGCGATTTAGGAATAGCCCATATGTCGGGATCCAACTTGAAAGTCTGGTACAACGCCCGCCTGGCCCCTCAGGCGGATCCGGATCACATCATCGAGAACGCGGCGATCGTGGTGCGTGACGGCCGCATCGACTGGTTCGGTCCTGTCGAGCATTTACCTGTGCCGAACGATAGGGCGTGCGTACACGATCTTGGCGGTCGGCTCGTCACGCCGGGTCTGATCGATTGTCATACGCACCTGGTCTACGCGGGAAATCGCGCGCAGGAGTTTGCCTTGCGGCTTGCTGGGGCAACTTACGAGGAGATCGCGCAACGCGGTGGCGGTATCGTATCCACCGTGCGCGCGACTCGCGCGGCTAGCGAGGATGCCTTGTTCGAGCAGTCGGTACGGCGTCTGGATGCGTTGCTCGCAGAGGGTGTCACGGCGATCGAAATCAAATCGGGCTACGGCCTCGACCTCGATAGCGAGCGCAAGTTGCTGCGCGTGGCGCGCCGGCTGGGCGAGTCGCGGCCGGTTACGGTGTCGACGACTTTCCTGGGCGCTCATGCGTTGCCCGCCGAATATGCCGGCCGTGCCGACGACTACATTACGCTGGTGTGCGAGCGCATGTTGCCGGCCCTGGTTGATGACGGCTTGGTCGATGCGGTCGACGTGTTTTGCGAGCGCATCGCATTTTCTTGCGAGCAGGCCGAGCGTGTGTTCATCGCGGCCGAGCGCTTGGGGCTGCCCGTCAAAATGCATGCCGAACAGTTGTCGCTGATGGGCGGTGCGGCGCTTGCCGCGCGGCACCAGGCCTTGTCTGCCGATCACCTCGAATTTCTCGATGAGGCGGGCGTCGTTGCGATGCGCGATGCGGGCACCGTGGCCGTGCTACTGCCGGGTGCATTCTATTTTATTCGCGAGCAGCAGCTGCCGCCGCTCGATCTCCTGCGCCGTCATGGCGTGCCGATCGCTTTGTCCACCGACAGCAATCCCGGCACATCGCCTACCACCTCATTGTTGTTGATGCTGAACATGGGATGCACGCTGTTTCGGATGACGGTCGCCGAGGTGTTGGCCGGCGTTACCCGACATGCGGCGCAAGCGCTCGGTCATGCCGACGTGCGCGGTGAAATCGCACTGGGCTCGCGTGCCGATTTTGTTGCTTGGCGTGTCGATACGCTCGCGGAGTTGGCGTACTGGAGTGGACTGGACCGTTGCGATCTGGTCGTACGGCACGGCGAGATTGCACTCGATAAGCGCGATAACTGAAGAATTACCGAGACACTGATGAACGATCCACTGCCTGATTTCCCTGCCGGTGCTTTGTTCGCGCCGCACGCGCGACTGCCCGAAGGTTGGCGCCACAACGTTTTGCTCGAATGGAATGCCGACGGCATGCTGACGGCGGTAGTACCCGATACGGCTGCCCCGCATGGCGTCGCACAGGCTCGCGGCCCGGTGATGCCGGGTATGCCCAATCTGCACTCGCATGCATTTCAGCGCGCGATGGCAGGATTGACCGAGTACCGTGCGAGTGCCGCCGACAGTTTTTGGAGCTGGCGCGACCTGATGTACCGGTTCGCCGCGCGTATCACTCCGAATCACCTCGCGGCGATTGCGCATTGGCTATACATCGAGATGCTCAAGCAGGGCTACACGTCGGTCTGTGAATTCCATTACGTGCACCACGCACCCGACGGCAGCCGCTACGAGAATCCGGCCGAGATGGCCGAGCGTGTGGTTGATGCCGCGCAACGGGCTGGCATCGGCATGACGATGTTGCCCGTGCTCTACCAATACGGTGGCTTCGGTGCGCAAGCCCCGAGTGCCGGGCAGCAGCGCTTTACTCACACCCCGGACACCTTGCTCGAAACGCTGGCTGCGCTTAAGACACGGCGGCCGGAAAGCGCGGCATTGCGGTATGGTGTTGCGCCGCATTCATTGCGCGCGGTGTCGGCTGAATCGTTGCGCACGCTGCTCGACGGGCTGGATACCGATTTCCCGGGGGCGCCGATTCACATCCATATTGCCGAACAAACCGCAGAAGTCGACGCGTGCCTGGCCACTCAGGGCGCTCGGCCAGTGCGTTGGCTGCTGGATCGGTTCGATGTGGATGCGCGCTGGTGCCTGGTGCATGCGACGCACGTCGATGACGGCGAAGTCGCGGCGCTCGCACGCAGCGGCGCGGTGGCCGGCCTGTGCCTGACTACCGAGGCCAATCTTGGCGACGGCATTTTCCCCGCGGCGCAATATCTGGAAGCAAACGGACGCTTCGGAGTCGGCTCTGACAGCCATATTGCCGTCGACTGGCGAGCGGAACTCCGGCTGCTTGAATATGGCCAGCGGTTAGTACGGCGGCAGCGCAATGTGCTCGCATCGGGCGCTTCACCCGATGTCGCGCAAAGGCTGTTCGAAGGCGCAACCACTGGCGGCGCATTCGCCACCGGGCGCCCCGTGGGCGTTCTTGCGCAAGGCGCGCGCGCCGATTGGCTGGTGTTGGATCCCGATCATCCCGCAATTGCGGCACATTCCGCGCAATCCTGGTTGTCCGGCATGGTCTTCTGCGAACACGGCGAATCGCCGATCTACGACGTGGTGGTCGGAGGGAGAACCGTGGTCGAGGCGCGGCGTCATCGCGGCGAAGTGGCGGCTCTGCTCGATTATCAGGCCGCCCTCGCCGCACTACGGGATTAGCCGTTTGGCGCCACACCATCTGCGGATTTGCCTATACAATTCATTTTCCGAATTGAAGTGGCTTTCCGCAGATGAAAAAAAGCAATCCGACCTCCGCACCCGCTTATCAGCAGTTGAAGGACTACGTACTTCGCCAGATCGAGTCCGAACAATGGTGTGCCGGAGATGTGATTCCTTCCGAGCAAAAGCTCGCGCAGGAATTCGGGTTGTCCCGCATGACGGTGAATCGGGCGCTGCGCGAACTCGCGACCGAGCGCGTGCTGATGCGTATTCGCGGCGCAGGGACCTTCGTGGCCGATATGCGTTATCAGTCGACGCTGATCGAAATCCGCAGTATTGCCGAAGAGATCAAAAGCCGCGGCGACCAACATACGAGCGAGGTGCTGCTGCTCGAACGCACCGAGGATCCGCTGATACTCGAAGCGCTGCAAGTGCCCACAGGCGGCATCGCGTTCCATTCGCGCATCGTGCACTATGAAAACAAGGTGCCGATTCAATTCGAGGACAGGCATGTCAATGGGCAATTGTTTCCAGAGTATCTCGAACAGGATTTCCAGGCCATCACGCCCAACGAGTACATGACGAGTGTGGCTCCAGCGCAAGGCGTCGAGTATTGGATCACTGCGCGCCAAGCGAGTGCCCCAGCACGGCAGGCGCTGCGCATGCCAATCGGGGAGCCGTGCCTGGTGCTGCATCGACGCACTTTGGTGCGGGGAAAAATCGCCACCGATGTGCTGTTGTGGCACCCCGGTAGCCGCTATCAGTTAAGCGGCAAATTCTGATGCAGCTTGGCTGTGCCGAGCGACATCGTATGATGTATTCGGTAAGCCTGACGGCGTCGCTATCCGTTTGATGCGGCAAGCGTCTCGGTGTGCAGCGGTGTTGTTTGTCCGTTTTTTTTACACCTACGTTACTTTCCACTACCTCCATCTGCCTAAGCAGTTGCGCTGCATGGCGCATTTCGTCCTATCTCGCCCGCAGGCATTAGCCGGGTAGCGCTGCTGCGCGCTCGCCATGAATCCCGGCATCATGTTCCGGCGCATTCTTCATGCGCAAGTCTTCTACCGGTTCCCGCCGCGTGGCCTCCATTGCCTCACCTCAGCGAGTCGGGGCGTAATTGATGTCGATGGGGCTTCCTTGTCAGGGAGAAATGTCATCCCACGCAACGATCAAAATCATTTGTCTATACATATAAAAAGGTTTGATCAAGCACCCTGGCAAATCTCCTCGCAGTGCCCCTCATCATTACCTCGACATGCTCATAAACAAAGGGGAATATTCAAATTCTCAGCACACGGGAACGTCCTTTAAACGACTAACCGGGTCTTTGCCAACAACACATTTTTGAAATCTTGCTTGCAATTAGTATATACATTACGATTCATTCACGACATCACAGTCGGCATAGCGTGGCGTGCTCGTGGAACGGCCGCCGCAGACCAATCGGAGAGTTTTCCCAACAAGGATTTCCAATGTTAGGTTCAATCAGATGTGTAGCCGGGATGCTGTTGTTGATTCCCGCGCTCGCATGCCAGGCAACGGTGGTGCTCGACGGCAAGTCCGCGACCCCTGAAGCGATTGCCCGGATAGCCCAGGGCGAAGACGTGCAAGTGACGCACGCTGCAAGCGCCCGTGTTGCACAAGGGCACGATCTCATCCTTGAAGCCGCCGCAGAAGGGCAGCGCATTTACGGCCTGACGGTCGGCGTCGGGCTGAACAAAGATCGGCAAATGGTCGACGTGCATGGCAAGCTGACACCCGATGTCATCGAAGCCTCGATGCGCTTTAACGCGGCGCTGCTGCGCGCCCATTCTGCCGGCGTCGGCCCCGACACGGATATCCGTACCGCCCGCGCTGCAATGGCGACCCGCCTGAACGAAATGCTGGTCGGCGCTTCGGGCGTACAGCCCGCGGTCGCGGAGAAATACGTCCAGTTCTTGAACCTGGGCGTGACACCGGCGATGCCGGCCGATGGCTCGATGGGCGAGGCCGACATCACGATCCTGAGCCATATCGGCTTGGCGATGATGGGCGAGGGCGATGCGTATTATCACGGCATCAAGATGCCTGCAGCGCAGGCGCTGCAAGCGGCCGGCATACAACCCATCCGGCCGTACGGCAAGGATGCGCTCGGGATTCTCAGCTCGAACGCTTATGCCACCGGCATGGCTGCATTGGCGCTGGCCGACCTCTCGCAGTTGAGCCGCGTTGCGAAGCTCGTGTATGCGATGAGCTTGCAGGGCTTGAACGGCAACGTTTCGCCGTTCCTCGAAGATACGCTCGCATTGCATCCCTTTGCCTACGTAGTGCGCACGGGCGCCACGCTGCGTTCGCTGCTCGTGGGCAGCAGCCTGTGGCAACGTGACGACGACCGCGCGTTGCAAGATCCGCTGAGCTTTCGCGATGCGCCTTATCTGCTGGCCGAGATCGATCGCAGTTACGACGAATCGCTGCGCCTGATCGACATCCAGCTCAATTCGTCCGACGACAATCCGGGCGTCGCCATCGGCGTTAAACCCAAATCGGATCTTTGGCAGGCCAAGCGCAGTTACCTGACGCCTGCCAACGGCGAGGGCGGCGCGGTACTGCCAAGCGCGAATTTCGAACCGTTGCCTTGGGTGCTGTCGTTCCAGGAAACCGGTGTCGCGCTCGCACAAAATTCGCTCGCGTCAGCACAGCGCATCGTGAAGATGAACGACCCGCGCTTTACGCACCTGAGCCGCTTCCTCGGCACCGATCACACGCTGCATGCATTCGGTGCGATGGAAAAGCCGCCGATGATGCTGGCTGCGCAAAACAAGGAGTTAGCGATGCCGGTGTCTCTTGACTATCTGCCGGTTGCCGGCGATATCGAGGATATCGCGACCAATGCACCGGAGGCGATCATGCGCGTGCAAAAGCAGATCGATAACTGCTACGAATTATTCGGCATCGAGCTGATTTCTGCCGCGCAAGCAGTCGATCTGCGCAAGCAGAAAGCGGGTGGCTTCACGCTGTCTCCTGCTACGCAAAAGCTGCTCACGGCGTTGCGCCAAGTCGTGCCGTTCCGCGACGAAGACCGCCCGTTCACGCCGGAATTCAGAGCCGCGGCGAGCTTGCTCAAGCAATACTCGGACTGACCCGTATCAGGTATGCACGCGCCACGCTCGCTGTAGTTGCGACATCGGCGTGTGCATGCGCCCCGTGTGAAACCCCGTAGTAAATCGCAAGCGCATCACGCCTGTGAGGCCTTCGTGCGCCCCAAGCGCTCGCAGGTTCGTATCGGCGCGATGCTTTTTATAAAAAGATGATCCATTCGACGCATATTCGGAAATTTATCCAAATGAAAAAACTTCTTTTGATAAGCGCTCTCGCAAGCACCTTTTCAGTCGCAGCACACGCGCAAAGCAGCGTCACGTTGTACGGCATCATCGACGAAGGTGTGCAGTTCAACACCAATTCGAAAAATGTCGTGAACGGTACCAACGTCGGTGGACGCCAGCTCACGGTGGATTCGATCAACGGTTTGAACGGCAGCCGCTGGGGCCTGCGTGGTTCCGAGGATCTAGGCGGCGGTCTTAAGGCAGTGTTCGATTTGCAGGCGGGCGTGAACCTGAATACCGGCAATTTCGGCCAGGGCGGCACGCCGTTCGGCCGCGATGCTTATGTCGGCTTGAGCAGCGATCGTTACGGCGCCGTGACGCTGGGCCGCCAGTACGACCTGGTGGTGGCCTACGTGCAGCCGGTCACGAGTACCGGGTACATCGGCGGTTCCACGACCTTCGGTCATCCGCTGGACCTGGACAACCTGGTCAACACGCTACGCGTCAACAACAGCATCAAGTACACGAGCCCGAACATCCACGGGGTGACCTTGGGCGGTGAAGTGAGCCTGGGCGGTCAGCCGGGTAACGTGAGCGGCGACGGCGGCTATTCGCTGGGCGCGAGCTACGCGAACGGACCGGTTACCTTGGGCGCCGGCTTCAACTACTTCAAGAACCCGACGGGCACGGGACCCAGCACGGGTCTGTTCACCGACAACGTGAGCGGTTCGACTTCACTTAGCGGTGCGTTGAACAGCAACTACGTGACCGCCGCCACCTATCAGGTCGCCGCAGCCGGCGGCACCTATGCGATCGGACCGGCCATGGTCGGCCTGACCTATTCCAATACGCGCTACACCAACATCGGTGCGCTGGGCGGCGCCACCGCCAGCTTCAACGACCTTGAAGCGGGCCTGCGCTGGCAGTTCACGCCGGTGTTCTTTGCCGGCATCGCATACAACTACACCAAGGGCGCCAACCTGACCTCGGGCGGCAAGAACGTGGGCGACCAGCACTACAACCAAGTTTCCGTATTGGCTGACTATTTCATATCCAAGCGCACGGACGCCTACATCACTGCTGCAATTCAACGCGCCGCAGGAACCAGCTCGACCGGGACTGCCGCAGTTGCCAACATCGGCGGTATCGGGGATTCGTCGAACAATAGCCAGGCGTTGGTGCGCGTCGCCTTGCGTCACAGATTCTGACGCGCTGTGTGATGTAGGAAACGAAGCAGGGAAGGAAGGCGCCACGGCGCCTTTTTTTTGTCCGCACAAACCTGCCGGATCAACACCCTCAAAAAAGTCAGCCAAGTCATCCCAAAAAGATTTTGTCCGTGCTAGTCTGAATCGCTGCATCGGTTGTTATTCAAAAACGAATACCTGTCATCGAGCTTGCGGTTGGCTTTCCGCCAGGCTCTGCCAGGCTGACAAGGTACATCTCGCGATGAACACGGCGTCCGAACTTGAACTCGAGCATGCGCCCGGCCGGCGGCGGCGCGCACGCGTGTCCTGGTGGGCGGTGAGCGCGCGCGTGTTCGTTGTGCTCGTTTATTTCTTCATGCTTTCGCCGTTGATCTTTGTCGTGTGGCTGAGCTTTTTCGCCGATGCGATTCCCTCTTTCCCACCCTCAGGCTACACCTTACATTGGTATCGACAAGCGTTCGAGAACGAATCGTTCGCATCGGGGTTTGCGCTGAGCTTCAAGGTCGCGGTCGTCGCAGCATTTATCAGCGTCATACTCGGAGTGGCGGCTTCGCTGGGCATCGTGCGCAATCGCTTTCGCGGCGCTGCAGCGATCAACGGCTTGCTCATGTCGCCACTGGTAGTGCCCGGCATCGTCGCCGGCATCGCGATCTACCTCTTTTACCTGCGCGCTGAAAATATCCTCGACATCGATATCGTGGGCACGTACGGCGGGCTTATCGCGGCGCACGTTTGCCTGACGATTCCGTGGACCATGCGATTGGTCTGCGCCAGCATCGGCTCTCTGGACACGACGATCGAAGAGGCGGCGCGCAATCTCGGCGCATCCTCGCTCAAGACCTTCTGGCGCATCACCTTGCCGATGCTGCGGCCCTCGATCGTGGCGTCCGCGTTGTTCAGTTTCATCGTCTCGTTCGAGAACCTGGAGGTGACGCTTCCCCTGGTAGGCCCGGGGCACACCACCTTGCCCATCGCCATCATGCAGTACCTCGAATTCAATCTCGATCCGACCATCGCAGCGGTGTCCGCTGCGCAGATCGTGCTGCTCGGGATCGTGATGCTGATCACCGATCGCTTTGTCAAACTCAGTCAGGTGGTATGAAATGAGCCAGGTCTCGATACGCAATCTGCGCAAAGAATATGGCTCGTCGGTCGCGGTCGCGGACTTCTCGCTGGACATTGCGCAAGGCGAACTGGTGGCGTTCCTGGGGCCGAGCGGATGCGGAAAAACCACCACGCTGCGCATGATCGCCGGCTTTGTGGAGCCCACTGCAGGATCGATCTTCATCGGCGGCAAAGACGTCACCTACGTCGCGCCGCATCGCCGCAACACCGGCATGGTCTTCCAGCGCTACGCGCTATTCCCGCATATGACCGTGGCGCAGAACGTTGCGTTCGGGCTGGATATGCATAAGTTCTCGGCGCTGGAACGCGACGCCCGACTCAAGCAAGTGCTCGAGATGGTGCGCATGCATACGCTCAAGGACCGCTATCCGCGCCAGCTTTCGGGCGGCCAACAGCAACGTGTCGCGATTGCCCGCGCGCTCGCGATACGACCGGAAGTTTTCCTGCTCGACGAGCCGCTGTCCAATCTCGATGCCAAGCTGCGCGTGGAAGTGCGCGAGGAAATTCGCGCGCTTCAGCAGGAGCTGGGCCTCACGACGATTTTTGTCACGCATGACCAGGAAGAAGCGCTGACGATTTCGGACCGCTTGGCCGTCATGCATGACGGCTGTGTGCAGCAAATCGGCACGGCAGCAGAACTTTATGAGCGCCCGACCAATCGCTTCGTCGCCGACTTCCTCGGCCAGATGAATTTCCTTGAGGGTGCGGTCGGTGCCGACGGGCGCTTTGCCACCCGGCGTGGCACGACGCTGGGCGTGCTGCTCGACGATAGCGCCACCAACGCCATCGGCCTGCGCCCCGAACGCATCAGTCTCACGCATCAGCCCTTGTCTGGCGAAGGCAGCTTGCCTGTGACGATTTCCTCTGCGGTCTACAAGGGTTCGACACTGGAGGTGCGCGCCGTCACGGACAACGGCGAAGTGTTGTTGTGTCACGTCCAGAACAACGCTCGCGCGCATGTGCACCCGAGCGCCCCGGGGGCACGCGCGTTCGCCACATTCACCAAGAACGATTGCGTCTTTTTTAACTAGAAGAGGTGTAAAAAATGAATCACCGCCATGACCGCCGCACGTTTCTCAAGACCACGTCGGGATTGCTGCTTGTACCGGCGCTGGGGATGGGCGCCATCACCGCGAGAGCGGCCGCCAGTTGCCCGGACGTGATCGTGGGCACATGGGGCGGAGACTATGAAACCCTGCTTGAAAAGAACATTGGTGAACCTATCATCAAGGCGGCCGGCGGTAACGTCACCTACGCCACGGCCGACCAGGTCTCGCGCATGACGAAGATGCGCGCGGAAAAAACGTCGCGGCGCGGATCGATGGATGTGAGTTGCCTAGTCGACACCGATATGTTCGACATGAGTCGTGCCGATGTGCTGCAACCGGTGGATGCGTCCATGGTGCCCAACAACGCCAATACGATGGAGCAGTTCCGCAAACCTTACGCGATCCCGCATATCTTCAGCGCCATGGTGATCGTGTACAACCCGACCAAGATTACGCAAGCGCCGGACTCGTTCAATTTGGCCCTGGATCCGCGCCTGAAAGGCCGCGTCGGTCTGTCGGATATTCTCTACGCCTATGTCGGCATGACAGCCAGCCTGGCTGCCGGCGACCATAAAGCCGGGTTTGCGGCCGGTACGAAATTCCTGCGCGAGCTCAAGAAAAAGCAGCCTAAGGTCTATCCGTCCAATGAGGCGCTTGCGGCCGCATTGAAGAACGGCGATGTGTGGATGACGTGCATGTGGAAGGCGCGGGCCTTGCAATGGAAAAAAGCGGGCGTACCGGTCGAGTTCGCGTTTCCGACCGAAGGCGCGTTGCCGGCCGTGTTCGAGGCTGCGGTGATGAAGAACAGTCAGAACAAACCATGCGGCTTCAATTATCTCAACGCCATGCTCGACCCGCGCGCGCAAGCAGGGTTCGCCGCCACCATGGGCTATGCGCCCACGGTGAGGAATGTGCAATTGCCGCCTGACCTTCAGAGCAGCGTGGGTTTTACCGATGCCCAGCTCAAGAAGTTTGTGCAGGCGGACTATCAGACGTTTGTCGAGCAAAGACCGGCATTCCTCGACTACTGGACCAAAGACTTCAAGGTCGGTCTGTGAAATCCAGTGTCATGAAGGCATCGCCCGAGCGCGGCCATGCGGTGCGGCGTGGCCTCGGCCCGCTGATGGTCGCGCCGGCGAGCATCGTGATCTTTCTCGTGATCGCGCTGCCCGCATTGCAATTGCTCAGATACAGCTTGAACCGTTTCGATGTCACCGATCTGATGCGCTCGGCATTCACGCTCGAGAACTATGAGAAGTTCTTCAGCGACCCGTACTACCTGGCCGTGCTCGCCACCACAATCAAGATTTCCCTGCTGTGTACCGTGCTCGCCCTGGTGCTGGGTTTTCCCGTGGCGTATGTCCTCGCGAAATCGCAAAGCCGCTTCAAGAGCATCTTCATTATTTTGCTGGTGTTCCCCTTGCTGGTCGGCAACGTCGTGCGCGCCGCAGGCTGGATGACGATCCTGGGCGATGCCGGATTCGTCAACGCGATCCTGATCCGGGTCGGGCTGGCCACCGAGCCGGTGCGCTTGCTCTATACGCCGCTGGCTGTCGTGTTGGGCACGACGGGCGTAGTGCTTCCGTACATGGTGCTGACGCTGCAAAGCGTGATGGAGGGGCTCGATCTTTCGGTGGAGGAAGCCGCGCGGAACCTGGGCGCAAATCTGCTCCAGACATTTCGTCACGTGGTGTTGCCGATGGCGGCGCCCGGCATCGCCGCCGGCACCATGTTGGTGTTCATCCTGTGCATGAACGCTTATGCCACGCCGGTATTGCTCGGCGGCACCGGCATCACGATGATGGCGCCGGCCATCTACGATCAGATTGCCAAAGCGTCCAACTGGCCGTTCGGCTCCGCGCTGTCCATCATCCTGATGATCGTGACTTTGGCGGCGGCCGTGGCGTCCAACAAAATCATTCAAAGAGGCTATACGCGCACGATGAGTTCGTGACGCGGATATAGACACATCCAAGGAGAATCGCATGCCTACGCTGACCTATAAGACCCGGGATATTCGTCTGACCAAAATGCGCGAGTTGATGGCGCACACGCGAGTCGACGCACTGATTTTTACCACGGCCGATTTTTTCCAGTGGGCGACTAATTTCCACGTGGACGTCCAAACCTGGGAGCGTCCTATCGCCGTATGCATTCCCGCGTCGGGTGAGCCGTTCGCGGTGATGAACGAGCTGTCGACCAACCACATGCGTTTTGCGCGCGAGCGGCTATCGGTATGGCTGGAGGATGTGTCGTTTTATGCGGAGCATCCCAAGACCTCCGATCGCCAGCCGCTGTTGGCGCAGGTGCCGGAGTTGATTGCCGAGCGGCTCAAGCAGGCCGGGCTCGCCCGATCGCGCATCGGGATCGATGCGGCAAGCGGGCCGCTCGGCCGGGCCGCGACGCTGTTGCCCGAGCTGAAGCTGATTTCGCTGACAGCAGAAGTGCGTGAGTTGCGTTGGGTCAAGACGCAGGAGGAGCTAGTCGTTATGCGGGCAGCCGCGAGTTTGTCCGACTGGGTGCAGGATCGTTACCGCGAGAACATCCGGCCCGATCGGCTGGTCCAGGAGCTGGACTTTCAAATGGCGAGTGCGATGGTCGAGGAGGGCGCCCGGCGTTTTCCCGGCGAGAACCTTGAAGTGTTGCGTTGCTGGACCTTGTCGGGGCCGCCGTCGGCTTCACCACACGGCGATGGCGCTTCGTGCGGTGCACGGATCAAGGCCGGGGATGGTTTGGTCAATATCGTCATCCCGCGCCTGAACGGTATCGTGATCGAAAACGAGCGTACGTGGTTCTGCGGCAAACCCAGCTCCGACCAGGCCAAGTATTACGAAGTGGCGCGCGCGGCCAACGCAGCGGCATTGGAGGCTGCCGTGACCGGACGCCCGGTTTCCGGTATCGACGCTGCCGCGCAGCAGGTCATCGAGAATGCCGGCTGCGGTAGTTTTATCAAGCACAGGACGGGGCACGGCATGGGCGTCATCGGCCACGAATTTCCCGAGGACATGGCGTTCAATCATCGAGCGCTGCGGGCCGACGAAGTGTATTCAGCCGAGCCCGGTCTATACGTGTTTGGCCTGGGCGGGTTCCGCCTCGACGATTCGGTCGTCGTGGGAGAGGTTCCGGAAATCCTCACGACTACGCCCAAGACGCTGGCGCACGCGACCATTGCTTGATGCGCTGCTAGCTGTCGATATTTCATCGGGATATTCCCCCGGATAGTTCGCAGGATACTTCGCCGGTCTCTCCACCGGTTGTTCCATCGATATTGCGCCGATACACCTAACGAGGTACGCCAAAATGGATGCGCTTCTTTTCACCAACGCTTCGCTGCTCGATCCGCTGCACGGGGAATTGCTCGAAGGCCATCATGTGCTGATCGAACAAGGCCTGGTCAAGGAGGTGTCGGATCGACCCATCAAGTCCAGTGCCACTACCATTGATCTGAAAGGCAAGACCTTGATGCCGGGTCTGATCGATCTGCATGCTCACGTGATGGCGATCGGTTTGAACTTGCCGTTACAAAGCCGCATGCCTAACGTGCTGGTCACGCTCAAGGCGGTTCCGATCATGCGTGCGATGTTGCGGCGTGGCTTTACGACGGTGCGCGATGCGGGCGGCGCGGGTCACGCCATGAAGCTTGCCATGGAGGCAGGTCTGGTCGAAGGGCCGCGGCTCTTCGTGTCGGGCCGCGCGATTAGCCAGACCGGCGGCCATGGCGATGGGCGCATACGCAGCGATTTCATCACGTCCGAGTCGCCTTGCCAATGTTGCGTAAGGGCCGGTGCTTTGGCTCGCGTGGCGGACGGTGTGGACGAAGTGCGGCGTGCGGTGCGCGAAGAGCTGCAAATGGGCGCTGACCAGATCAAGATCATGGCATCGGGTGGCGTCGCTTCGCCGACCGATCCGGTCGGTGCGCTCGGATATTCCGAGGACGAAATCCGCGCCATCGTCGCCGAGGCGCATTCGAGGCAGACCTATGTTCTCGCGCATGCCTATACACCAGCGGCGATTCAGCGCGTGGTCAGATGCGGGATCCGCACCATCGAGCACGGCAATCTGGTGGACGCGGAGACGGCGCGCCTGATGGCCAAGCATGGCACCTATGCCGTGCCCACTCTGGTCACTTACGATGCGCTTTCCAGCGAAGGCGAGAAGTATGGACTGCCGCCCGACAGCATTGCAAAAATCGCCGAGGTGCATAAGGCCGGATTACAGTCGCTCGAGATCTTCAAGCAAGCAGGCGTAAAAATGGGCTTCGGCAGCGACTTGCTGGGCGAATCCCACCGCTTGCAAAGCAACGAGTTCAAGATTCGCTCCGAGGTCCTGAGCCCCGCGGAAATTATTTCGAGTGCCACCACCGTGGGCGCTGAGGTGTTGCGCATGACCGATCGTCTCGGGCGCCTCGTGCCGGGTGCCTACGCCGATGCGCTGGTCGTGAACGGCAATCCGCTGCGCTCGCTCGATTGCCTGTTGGGCCAGGGCGAGAACATTCCGCTTGTCATGAAACAAGGCCACATTCATTTCAACGAGCTAGGGCGGTCGTGATGGATTTCCGTCACATCGACGCGTTTCGCGCGGTGATGCTCACGCGTACCGCGACGAAGGCGGCCCAACTGGTCGGCACCTCTCAGCCGGGGATAAGCCGCCTCATCGCCGAGCTGGAACGTTCGACGAAACTGACGCTGTTCAACCGCGAGCGCGGGCGGCTCGAACCTACCGCTCAAGCGCTGACGTTCTTCGAAGAAGTCGAGCGGCGCTATGCCGGTCTAGACAACCTTCGCGAGTTTGCGGTCCGGCTACGCAACCCGGAAGCGTCGGTGGTCCGGGTCGGCTGTGTGGTGTCTTTCAGTCTGGGGTTCTTTGGCCGGGCTGTCGCGGCTTACCGGCACGCGGAGCCTGGCACCCAGATCGCGCTCTCGATCGGACCATCCGAAGCCATACGCAATCAGGTGGTCGCTCGCTCCCTTGCGGTGGCGTTCGTTACCGACGCGGGCGATTTCGCGGAGCTCGATGCGATGTCATTTTGCAATGTCGATTCGCTGTGTGCCATTCCGGCCGGTCACAAGCTGGCGAAGAAGCGTTGTATTTCACTTTCCGACTTGCACGGTGAACCGCTGATCGCTTATGAACCGGCCACCATGGTGCGCTGGGGTATCGACAAGCTGTTCGCGAGCCACGACCTGAGTTCCCAGGTGGTCGCGGTGGTCCGGTACGGCATCAATGTTTGTGCATTGGTGCGGGAAAAAGTCGGCATCGGCCTAGTGCATCCAGTTAATGCTTATGATTATCTCGATACGACGGGGGTTGTATTTCGTCGAATCGAGTCGCCAGTCCGATTTCATGCGCTGCGGATTAAACCGCGTACGCCGGCGGCTACGCGGCAAGTGGAGACGCTTATCGGGGTCTGCGAGGCGACGCTCGCGGATGTGTTGCGCGACGTGGATGCGAAGCTGTGATTAAATCCTGGGATTAAGCGAATGAATCTATGAATGCGGCGGTGAATGAAACCGCACCCCAGTAGTCTATATTCAAGCTACCTCAACTGCGGAATTCAGATAATAATATGTAATCGAATGGCACGATTCGCACATAAATAAAAATAATCAATGCGGATTACATAAATATTATCGACTTAATAGGGCAATTTATATATGCTCTGAATCACGTTTTCCATGCGTGGGCCGCCATGCAGGCCCCGGCAATTGGCCCGTCTCAGTAAATTCTATGCCAAACAAGGTAGTTGCTTTCTCGTTGCCACGCTGGCCATTGACGATATGGCTATTGCATGCGGGCGCCGATGTACCACGGGATATCCGCATTGCGCTGGTGGCGAGTCTCTTTGGCACTTTGCCTATTTTTCTCGGTGGCGTGGTCAATGCGGTCGCCGTGTCGTTATTGGTCGCGATACGCAATCCGAGCGCGCCGTTCGTGATCTGGCTGATCATGGAAGTCGTGCTGTGTTGTACGCGCCTATTCCTTCTGATCAGCGCCCATCGCGCCGCGGCAAGCGGCAAACGTACTCAAACCGACGCCTACGTCGTGCTTGCGGTGCTTTGGGGCGCGAGCGTGGGCTATGGCGCGTTCGTCAGCATGGTTAGCGGCGACTGGGTTTCGGCCACGCTCGCATGCCTGTCGGCGGCAGCGATGGTGGGCGGAATTTGCTTCAGGAATTTCGGCGCGCCGCGGCTGGTCGCCGTGATGATCTTCCTGTCGCTCGGGCCCTGTTGTGTTGCCGCAGCGCTGTCGCGACAGCCCATCTTGCTGATCATCCTGATCCAGATTCCGTTTTATCTGTTTGCAATGAGTAGCGCCGCATTTCGTCTGAACAAGCTGCTGGTGTCGACCATGAAGGCCGAGCGCGAAAACGACCATCGCGCACGGCATGACGTCTTGACCGGTTTGCCGAACCGGGCCGGCGTTGTCGATGCCATGTCGCGCATGTATATGGGGCAGGCACGCGAAGACCTTAATGCGGCGCTGTTCTATCTCGACCTGGACGGGTTCAAGCCCGTCAACGATAACTACGGGCATGCCGCCGGCGACACGCTGCTGGTCATGGTGGCCGAGCGTTTGCGCGCGCTGAAGGGGCCCAGTGATTTGGTCGCCCGAATCGGCGGCGACGAATTCGTGGTCGTCGTGAGCGGATTGTCGCATCAGGCCGCGTCGGATTTCGCAGATCGTTTGATCGACGAAATATCGACGCCGTTCGATCTCACACCGACAGTAACCGTCAGCATCGGGACGAGCATTGGTGTGGCGTTGATTCCCGAGCATGGCGAGGAAGTGCACGCGATTCTGCAAGCGGCCGATAACGCGCTGTATGCAGCGAAGGGTATGGGCAAAGCACGCTGGGCGATTGCTTCGCGCCAGTGATTAAGCTACGCCCAACGCCCGCAATATCGGTAGATGCACTTCGGCAAAGCGGCGCGCTTGTGCCTTCAAATCGGGCTCGGCCGATATTGGCCGGCTGTTCGACCCATTAAGCTCGCTGCCTGGAACTGGTACTGGCGCCGTCACCTCCGCCGGCACGCCATCCGCTGCGCGCAAGACCTCGCTCGCGAATTCAGCCCATTGTTCCGGTTGCTCCATGTGGTGCAATCGCGCCAGCAAAAAGAGTTGCGGCACGCGCGGCACGCGTATGCCCGAACCCGAGACCGGACTCACGAGAAATTGCAGCTCGCCATGATGACGCGCCTGTTCGCAGATTGCGGCGTTGAGCTTCGCCGCGCTCGGTCGCGCGGCGAGTATCTGCGCATCGTCCTGCGCGTTGAGCAACACACCCATGTTCACCAGCACCATCACGGCGTCGACGATTCGCGGTAGCGCTATGCCTTGAGTGCGCAGGCTGTCCTCGATATGTTGCAAGGTCTCGGGGCGATGGCCAGCGAGCGCATCGAGTATCGGATCGTACAAGGCTGCGGACAGCGTGGTCTCGCTGAGCGCGCCACGTACCTTGAGTACCACCGCCGCGCGGGGCAACGCCAGGATCACCCGTTGCGCACGCAGCGCCGCTTGCTTTTCATCTTCGCTCAAAGGACGCGGTGCGCGGGTCCAGTAATCGCGCCGTAACGACTGGTTCGTGCAGAAGTCCCGCGCGGTTTCCCTCAAGCTGACGTCGGCAATGCCCGATAGCAAAGCGCGTTGTGCCGTCGTGAGATTGAGCGCGTCGATATGATCGACGTAGCGAGCGGGCGCCGCGTAAGTCAATCCTGCAGAGACCAGCGACGACGCGACTTGCGAAAAGTACATCGGCTCCCAGTCTCGATTGAAGTACTCGTGCGCCAGATAAGCCGGGCTCTCGTGAGACAAGGCATCGACGCGTTCGGCCAGAAGCGGATTGACGACGGCAAAGCCCGGATGTGTCGCAAACACGCGCTGTGCAAAATCGACCGCTGCCTCGATGCGCACCGACACGGAGGGTTGTGCATGCACCGTGGCATTCGCTGCTGCATTCGTTGCGTCATTCACCGAGCTATCCACGGCAACATTCGCCACAGCATGCTGCGCAGCTACCGCACTGGCCTGAAAATGCCGATTCATCAGTTCGCGCACCGGCTGCATCGAAGCCCAGCCGGGCTGCGTGTTATAGCTGATATACAGCACGCCGCCTGGCTTGAGCTTGCGGCGTAGGAAGTCCAGCAGCACCTCGCGATTGTCCGCGGATATCCAGCTCCAGATCCCATGCATGCCGATGTAATCGAAAGCGGGTAGATCGTCGCGGCGACAGAATTCGGAAAAACGCTCGGCCGACAATTGCGCGTGCGTGCCCGCAGCCTGCGCGAGTTGCTGAGCGAAAGTCGCGTGGACGGGGTTGAAGTCGGTGCCATGCCATTGCGTAACGGAGCCCGCGGCATGGATGTTCACACTGACGCCATGACCGAAGCCCAATTCGCAAGCGGTATGCACGGCCGGTAGCGCCAGCCCTGCGCGCAGCAAGGCAAGATTCAGCCGCAGCGGATTGAGCTCGTCGCAATAACCGTAGGTATAAGGGATCTCGTCGACGTAGCCCGTGCCCCATTCACTCATGTCGTAGTCTCGTGTGCTTTGCGCGCAAGCCTCGGTGCGTGCGCGTGTTACGTATCGTTGGCCTCGGAACGGAACTATACGATATCAGCAGCGCGAGCGGGGAGCAGTAGTGGGAGTAGGAGTAGGCCCGCTGCGCAAAGCACCTGCTATTGCGCCGGTCTTTACTTATACGGATAAACTGCAGGCTGGTTGGCAACGGCCGACCCTCGAGGCTTTTTAACAAGTCAACATGGATAAATCACTGATAGCGTTGTCTGCAGTTGCGGCCCGGCGTTTGATTGGCAGCCGGCAGGTGTCTCCGGTTGAATTGCTCGACGCTTGCATAGCGCAGATCGAGGCGATCAATCCGGCGGTCAATGCGGTTACGGCGACTTGCTTCGAGCGCGCGCGCATCGAGGCCAAGAACGCCGAACAAGCGGTGCTGCGCGGCGCACCCCTCGGCATCCTCCATGGACTCCCGTTGGGAGTGAAGGATCTCGAGGAAACGGGCGGTTTGCTGACCACCTATGGTTCGCCGCTGTTTCGCTCCAATGTGCCGCTGCATGACAATGTGTTCGTTGCCCGCTTGCGGACCGCGGGTGCGATCGTCGCGGCCAAGACCAACGTGCCGGAGATGGGCGCGGGCGCCAATACGCGCAACGTCGTGTGGGGCGCCACCGGCAACCCGTTCGCCCCCTACCTGAATGCAGGTGGGTCATCAGGCGGCTCAGCCGTGGCGCTGGCTACCGACATGCTGCCGTTGTGCACCGGCTCCGACACAGGCGGCTCCTTGCGCATTCCCGCTGCGCTTTGCGGTGTGGTCGGCTTCCGGCCATCGCCGGGGCTGGTGCCGGGAGACCGCAAGCCGTTGGGCTGGTCCCCGCTTACCGTGAGCGGGCCGATGGGACGCGACGTGGCCGATACCCGCTTGCAACTGGCGGCGGTTGTCGGACGCGACGACAGCGATCCACTTTGTTACGACGTCGATCCGACCGGCTTCCTGCACAGCGAGGAAATCGACCTCAGCACGCTGCGCGTCGCCTATACCGAGGACTTCGGTGTATGCGAAGTCGACGAGGCGCTGCGCGCGACGTTTCGAGCCAAGGTGGCGGCGCTATCGCGTCATGTGAAGCGCTGCGAGCCGCTCGACATCGACATGGGCGAAGCCGACCGCTGTTTCGACATCATCCGCGCGCAGAATTTTGTCGCGAGCTTGCAGGAGGCTTATGAGCGCGATCCTGCGTCGCTCGGTGTCAACACGCGCAGCAATTACGAAATGGGGCAGGCGATGTCGCTTGCCGACGTGGTGTGGGCCCATGCTGAACAGACGCGTCTGTTCAGGCGTTTCCAGGCGAAGTTCAAGGACTACGACCTGATCGTGTCGCCGACTTCGCCGATCTCGCCGTTCCCTTGGCAGCAGCCTCATCTGGCCGAGATCAATGGGCTGCCGCTTGCCAATTATTATCGCTGGGTTGCACTGACCTACGTGATCACACTGGCGACCAATCCCGCTTTGTCGCTGCCGTGCGGTCTCGACCACGCGGGCATGCCGTTTGGTCTGCAACTGGTGGGATCGTTTCGCGGCGACCGGCGCTTGCTCGACATCGCACAAGCGTTCGAAGCCGCATGGCGCGACGATGCGGCGTTGCAGCGCCCACGTCCCGATCTGGCGAAGTTGTCGCGACCGGACCCGTCGCTCAAGTCCATCGTCACGGATCCGCCATTGCAGCGCTAGAGGGCGTCCAGAGCGTTTTCTTAGGGGCGCGCCGAAAGCGCAGGGAGCGATCGCCGATCGTCCCGCTGGAGAGCATCAGCAGTGATGCTCACGAGTGTTGCTCAGGCGCGAGCGAGCGGTGAAACGCCGGCTTCGCTCGCGACGCGATCGAGATTGCTCAGCGTGTCGGTGGGCAGCAGGATGCCCTCCTTGAGCTGACGTTCGTGCGCCCGCGCTTCCATTTCGCCTGGGTAGAACACCTCGTCGGTGCCCTGCGCGAGCGGCACGGCTTTGATCGTCTCGACGTAGCGCTCCATACGCGCATGGAATTGCGTGAGCGGTTGAAATGCCTCGATGTTCAGCACCAGCATGAAGTGTCCAGCGCGGCTGCGGTTGACCGGGTCGTAGGGACCATGTACCTCGTCGAGGAAACCGCTGCCCGACAGCACACCCGACAACACATCCACCATCGCGCCGATCGCGTAGCCCTTGTGTCCGGCCATCGGCAGGATGAAGCCCTCGAGCGCGGCCACGGGGTCGGTGGTCGCACGCCCCTGTGCATCGATGGCCCAGCCGGGAGGTATCGATTCGTGCCGGGTCTGTGCGAGGAAAATCTTGCCGCGTGCCACACCTGAATTCGCAACATCCATGATCATCGGCGCGTAACGCCCGGCGGGTGCCGAGACCGACCATGGATTCGTGCCGATCAATTTCTTCAGGCCGCCCCACGGCGCCATGTTCGGCCCGCCATTGGTGGTCAACAACATGATGCAGCCCTGTTCGGCGGCCATTTTCGTGAAGTACATGCACGTGCCGAAATGGTTGGAGTTGCGCACGGAAACGGCGCCGACGCCGTGAGCCTTGGCACGCCGAATCGCATCGAGCGTCGCATGTTTCGCCACCACCGGTCCGATGCTGTCGCCGCCATCCATCACGGCTACCGCGCCTGCATCGATCGGCATCGTGATCTCGGTCGTGGCGTGCATGGCGTTGGAAAGCAGACGCGCGTAGTACCAGCCTAGCCGCAGCACACCATGTGACTGGTGGCCCCATAGATCCGCCTGGACCATCGCATCGGCCGCGACAAACGCATCGTCCACGCTGGCACCGGTGCTGCGATAGACGCCGGAAACGAAATCGCGCAATGCATTGGCATCGACTCGATGGACACTGCCATTGTTGGTGCTCACGGGAAGACTCCTTTGAGTGGAAATAATGGATATAGAGACCTATGGACCTCGATTGCCTGTGCAATGTTCCGGCAAGCGCACCGCTCGGCGCTAGGGCTCGCGCCGGCCGAGGCGATCGCGGTGATGTCTGTCGGTATCAGGCGATGCCGTTTCGACCGAACCTACGATAGCCGTCACGTTGGCTTAAGCGCTCGAAATAGGCAGTAACGCTGGGGAAGTCGGGGTGCGGAAACGGTGTGCCAAACCAGCGGTTCACCGATAAGCCGATCGGGATGTCGGCTAGCGTGAAATGCTCGCCGGCGACGAATCGACCTGTCCACTGGAGTTGTCTATCCAGGATGCCCATATGTTTAGACCAGCTTGCGCATCCGGCGGCGAGCGCTTCGCGATCCTGATGCGACGGCAGCTTTCGGACCAGAGCCAAAAAGGGATAGCTCCACGATTTATTCAAATCGGTGGCCTGCCAATCCATCCACTGATCGACGCGTGCCCGCGCGAGCGGGTCAGTGGGATAAAGGTGCTCGCCGCTATAGCGCGCAGCCAAATAGCGAATGATGGAGTTGGATTCCCACAGAACAAAATCGCCGTCTTTTAGGACCGGGACCATTCCGTTTGGATTTAATGACAGGAATTCGGGTGTATCGGTGGAGCGGAAACCGGTGCCCCAGTCTTCGCGTTCAAAAGGCAGGTTGAGTTCCGCGCAGGTCCAGAGCACCTTGCGCACATTAATCGAGGTAGCCCTTCCGAGAATCTTTAGCATAAGTTTCAAAGTAGTCTAGCAATGTAATGGTGGTGCGATTGACGTACAACAGAAGCGGGTTTCTCGCCAAACTAAATTTTCGAGGCAAGCTTAACTAATTTACAATTTAAGCAGCGAATTTAAGAATACGAGCCATCGCCCAAGTTCAACAAGACCGTTATAACAATTTCGGGGGGGAAATGAAGAAAATAATCACTGCGGGGGTTTTGTCGGTGAGTTTGTTGAGCGGGTGCGCATCCATCGTCCAGGGTTCGTATCAACGGGTCGGCGTCCAGACAACGGCGGGTAACGAGCCGGTGCCCAACGTCGCCTGCAAGCTCGAAAACACGAAAGGGAACTGGGTGCTCAAGACGCCGGGTTCGATTACCGTGCGCCGGGCCTCGGACGATCTGTACATACAATGTGTAAAGGATGGCGTGCCTGCGCCGATAGCGGTGGTCAAGTCCAGCGGTAGTCCATGGTTGTGGGGCAATCTGCTATTTGCCGGACCTATTGGCTTGGGCTTCGATCTTGTCGATGGTGACGGGTATGACTATCCTCTTGTGATCACTGCCGAGCTGATCGCACCGCCCGATGGCAAGTTGTCGGACGGATCGGGGGCCGTCGTCCCGCCCGGAACTGCTATACGTGCAACGGCTCCGCCGACACAGCTTAAATAGCACGGGTGATCGCTGCGAGCACAGCCGCGGTACAGACGCAGCGCCAGCCCAACCTAGCCGCAGCCCTGGCCGCAGACACAGCAGACACAGCAGACACAGCAGACACAGCAGCAGCGGCAGCGATAGCTAGCGCCGTAGCGCCAGCGTCCAGCTAAATAAAGGACTCCCATGCCCTCAATGCCTCGCCTCATGCCTACCCAAGCCACCGCCGAGACCTACGGCGGGGTGACCTACCATATCGACGGTGAACTGGTCCCCGTGCTATCCGTGGACGTCTCTGAGCAATCCGTCTACTTCGAGCATCACATCCTGCTATGGAAAAATCCCGAAGTGCGCATCGGCCTGAAGGCAATGAAGGGGATGCTCAAACGCATGATGGCCGGGATGCAGATTTTCGTGACGGAGGCGAGCGGCCCCGGGATCATCGCGTTCAGCCGTGACGGGGCAGGCCATATCGTGCCTATCCACTTGAAACACGGTGAGGGGCTCGACGTTCGCGAGCACCAGTTTCTGGCTGCGACCGGGCACATCGGCTACTCGTTCGAACGCGTACGCGGCGTATCGAACATGCTATTCGGCCAAACCGGCTTTTTCATCGATAAGTTCCATGGCGGCAGCGGCGATGGCGTGCTCTGGTTGCACGGGTACGGCAACGTCTTCGAGAAGGTGTTGGCGCCAGGCGAATCGATCGATATCGAACCGGGCGGATGGTTGTACAAGGACCAGACCGTAGCGATGGAGACACGGGTGGACCGGCTCACCAGCGGCTTTTTTGGTGCAGGCGTCAACTTCATCGTCAACCGGTTCACGGGGCCCGGCCGCGTCGGGATTCAGTCGATGTATCTGCACTTGCCATCGGCCGAATAAAGCGCAGGGGGCGATTCGACCGAGTCGCGGACGATCGCATTTCACACAATTCAATCGTTCTCGCGGGTGAGGTACAGTGACGACTGGTAGCCGTTCAACGAACCGAAAGGCGCGATACCATGAAGCACGCCTCTCCAGCAGCCGCTGCATCTGACGCAACCGATGCAACCGACGTACTCACTACGATAGCCGGAATTTATCGTAGCGAATCCCGGCGCGTATTGGCCACGCTAATACGGCTGCTCGGAAATTTCGACATCGCAGAAGAAGCCTTGCACGACGCGTTCAAAGCCGCGGTCGAGCAATGGCCTCGCGACGGCGTGCCCGAACGCCCGTTCGCATGGCTGGTGTCTGCCGGCCGCTTCAAAGCGATAGACAGTATCCGCCGCCACGCACGGTTCGATTCATGGGAAGACGTGGCAGAGATTGCCGACGCCATTCCCGATCAAGCGACCGCTTGGGATGAGTCGGACTTCGCCGAGGACGATCGTCTGCGGCTGATCTTCACCTGTTGCCACCCAGCGCTTGCGCCCGACGCCCAGGTCGCACTGACCTTGCGCGAAGTGTGCGGCTTGGCCACCGAGGAAATCGCGCATGCCTTCCTCGCGCCTGCACCTACGCTGGCGCAACGTATCGTGCGCGCGAAAGCCAAGATTCGCGATGCGCGCATTCCTTACCGTGTGCCTGAGCTGCAGGAACTGCCCGAGCGCTTGGACAGCGTGCTGCGGGTGATCTATCTGGTGTTCAACGAAGGTTATTGTGCGTCCTCAGGTACCTCGCTGACGCGGCATGACTTGTCTCAAGAGGCGATACGTCTTGCCCGGCTGTTGCTGCAATTGTTACCCGAGCCGGAGGTCATGGGCCTGTTGGCGTTGATGTTGCTGCATGAGTCGCGTCGTATGGCGCGGACCAGCCGGTGCGGTGAGCTGATTGCACTCGACGAACAGGATCGCAGCCGATGGCAACCCGAACTGATCGCTGAGGGTTCCGCGCTGGTGACCCAAGCGTTGTCGTCAGGCCGCTTTGGACGGTATTCGCTACAAGCCGCGATCTCGGCGGTTCACGCGCAGGCGACGCATGCGGATGCGACCGACTGGGCGCAGATCGTGGGGTTGTACGACGCTTTGCTGCGCCTGGAACCGTCCCCGGTGGTCGAGCTCAACCGCGCGGTAGCGGTTGCGATGTGCGAAGGGGCGGATGCGGGGCTGACCTTGTTGGACACCTTATGCGCGCACGGGGCGCTGGAGCAATATTACCTGGCCCACGCCGCACGGGCCGATCTGTGCCGCCGGCTCGGCCGCACGGCCGAAGCTCGTGTGGCATACGAACGCGCCTTGGCACTGACTCGCCAGGAGCCGGAACGGCGTTTTCTGGCTCGTCGATTGGCCGAACTACCGCACTGAGTCGTTGTTTTGAGCAAGGCGAAAAAAATTTCACGCTGGTGTCGATTTGAGGCTTCACCGTTCGACTAGATAAAGCCAATACCGCTATCGACATGAATCGCAGACAGTGCGTCGTCGCGCGGATGAACACTTAAAGGAGAACCCTTATGCCGCAACCCATTGCTTACCTCGCTTTCGATGGCAACTGTGCCGATGCCATGCACTTTTACGAACGCGCCCTGGGCGCGAAGCTCGAGACGTTGCTCAAGGGCAGCGAATCGCCCATGGCGGCGCAAATGCCACCCGAAGCGGTCGACCGGATCATGCACGCGCGGCTCGTCTTCGAGGACGGCGGCGTTTTGTATGCGGGGGACTGCTGCACCCAGGGGCCGCCGTACGAAGGGATAAAAGGCGTCTCGCTCGCGCTGAATTACGACACCGTGGCCCAGGCGCAGCGTGCATTCGATGCGTTGGCCGAGGGCGGCCGGGTGACGATGGCTATGCAACCGGCCTTCTGGGCCAAGACCTGGGGCATGCTGGTCGACCGATTCGGCACGGCCTGGATTATCAACGGCGAGCTCATTCCGATTTGACGACGGCCGATGCTAGGCGGCACAAAGGCGAGCGACACTAAGGCAACGCAAAGGCGAAGCAACGCAAGGAAGGTGTCGTCTTTTATCGGCCCACACAGGAGAACCGTATGAATTATCTCTGCCTCGTCTATCTCGCGCAGGACAAGCTGCACGCTTGTCCCGACAGCGTTTGCCATGCCTACGGACAGGAGCTGAAAGAAAGCGGCCACTACGTCGCGGCTAACGCCTTGCAGCCCGTGGAGACCGCGACGACGGTTCGTGTACGCAATGGCCAGTTATCGCTGACTGACGGGCCGTTTGCCGAGACCAAGGAGCACTTGGCGGGGTTCTATCTGATCGAGGCCCAAGACCTGAACGAAGCGATTCATTGGGCTTCCAAAATTCCGCCCGCGCGTTTCGGCAGTATCGAGGTACGTCCGATACGTACGCTGGACGTAGCGGAGGCCAAAACCGGTGCTGCTTGACGTGGCCCATGAAGAGGCAATCGCTTCACGTCGGGAGCCCGCGTTTGCGCAGAATCACGATATCGGCGAGCAGAGCCAAAGCGAGAGCCGTTGCGCCGCACACAAAGATCAGCGCGTAGTTATTGTGGAAGTGCGAGAACAGATACGAATAGCCATAGCCGCCCAAAGCCTGGAACAACGCGAATGCGATGGTCGCACGACTCCAGGCCACGCGCTGTTCCGTATGATCGTGCGGCACCAGCTCGTGAATACGGCCGAGTGTCAACGGCACGATGGCAGGTGTGAAGATCCCGAGAATCACGGTGGATACGCCGATGAGAATGGCATCGCCCGACAACGCGAGTATCGCAACGCCAATCGCCTGTAACAGCAACGCGATGCGATAGGTTGCGCCAAAGCCGATGCGATCGGCGACGTTGGTGCACACGACGGGTCCCACGATGGCAGCCAAACCGTAAAGTACCCAGTAGCTGGCGCCGATGTCGGCGCCTCGGCCCAAGCCCCGCGCCACATAGTCGACGAGCAGGATCATGACCGGCACAAGACCGAGCGCGTTAGCCGCGTATTGCGCGTACAGCACGCGCATGACGAGACCTTCGCGATAAACGGTCGGCGTTTCGCTATGTTGTGGCGCGGGAGCAGGGTTCGAGCCCGGCCAACCGAACCAGCTCACTGCGGTCAAGATCAGGGCAACCGCGCCCAGCCCGATCCACGTGTCCTGCAATCCCAACTTCAGGAGCCTGGGCACGATGGTTCCCGATGCGGCGATGCCGATTCCGAGGCCGAGGAAAATCATACCGCTCACGAATGCGCGTCGAGCCGCGGGAATATGCGGCAAGATAGACGTAGCCACGAGCACCATGATGGCTCCGCCGGAAACCCCCGAGGCGAAGCGCCACATGAAGAACCACAGCACCGACAGCGGATACGCGCAGGCAAAGAACGCGGCTGTGACTATCACCATAAGCAGGCGTAACGCAGTCCGGTTGGATAACGCTGCCGCGAGAGGCCGGCCGAGCAGCGCGCCGACCAGATACCCCGCAAAATTGGCCGCGCCCAGTGTAATCACCTGCGACGAAGTGAACCAATGCTCCTGGATCAGGGGAGGGATCAGCGGTGTGTAGGCGAATCGCGCCAAGCCGATGGCGACCAGGCTTGCGCAAAAGCCCGCGAGGGTCGCAAACAGAGCGCGTGCATCAAGCGGCGCTGCTACGCGCGCGGGTATCGCAGAAGTATTTTCAGACATACAGGGTTCCTGTGCCCAACGGGGCGCTTCGAGCGGCCGAGCCGGATAAAACGGTCGTGTTATATCGCGTTGTGTGCTGCCAACGCGGACCGGGTCCACGAGGGTTTGGGCAATGGAGGCAGGCCGAGCATGGTCAAGACAGGAGACACCGCCTGTGTCAACAGCACGCGTTGGGGGTTGACGCGGGCGAGCACGCGGATGCCGAGCAACGTTGCCAGTAGATGCGAAGCGACCGCATCGGCCGGCAGCGTCGCGGGCGCCTCCTTGCGACGATGCGCTTCGAGCAGGCATCGATGAAAGAAGTCCTTGATTTGGATGAGTTCGCTCGCGATGGCTTGTCGAAATTCCTCGTCCTCGAACGTCGCTTCCAGCGCAGAGTTGACCAGCAGGCATCCGCGCTGCTGCTTATCCGCGAGCGCGCGTTCGACGGTTTCGCCAAAAAAGGCCGCGATCGCGAGACCCGGTTGCAACGAGCTTTCGAGCCGCGAGATCCTTTCTCGCAAGGTCTGTTCGAGGTAATGATCGAGGGCATGACGAAACAGCGCCCGCTTGTCGCCGAACGCGTTATACAAGCTGGGCTGCGTGAGCCCTGTGCACTTGACCAGGTCGCGCGTGGACGTGGCCTCGTAGCCTTTTATCAGGAAAGCATCGATGGCGGCATCGAGCACTTGCCGCTCGTCGAATTCGCGTGGTCGCCCCATGGTTTATGTTCCTCGCAAGACGTAGGGATAATTGTATATCGAGTGATACACAACTATTCTATATCAAACGATATAGAAAGCAAGCGCGAGGTGTTGCGAGGTGTTGATCGGACAGGGGTGCTCAGGCCCGGGGACCTCGGGCCTTGGGATTTTTGGGCGCGCTGAACACGATCAGGCCGGCCGCGACAAGCAGCACAACGGATATCAACGACGACGCATGCAAGCCGCTCACGACATGCGGGTTGGCGCCGTCGGCGAACGCGCCGAACACGGCCACCCCCATGGCACCGGCAGCCTGCCGCGCCGCATTGAGTACGGCCGATGCGGTGCCGGAGCGGCGTTTGTCGACGGCCGCCAGTACGGTGGTGGTCATCGCCGGCACCGCCAGTCCCATGCCGATAGGAATCAGCAGGAATGCGAGGAACAACGACGCATAGGACGACTCGGCGCCTGCGCGCAGCAGCAACAGGAAACCCAGCGCGTCGATCGACACGCCCAACAGCATCGGCAGGCGTGGCCCGCATGCCGCCATGACGCGGCCGCTTGCGACATTGGATAAGATCAATCCCGCCGTCAGCGGCAGGAATGCCAACCCTGCGTGCAGCGGCGTATAGCCGAGCACACGTTGCAAATAAAGCGTCAAGACGAAGAGGGTGCCGTAGTAGGTGAAGTTCACGACCGTTCCGAATATCACCGCGGCATTGAAGGTCTTGTTGCGAAACAAATCGAGTGGAACGGTCGGCTCCGTCGCGCGGGATGGCGCACGGGATTGAATCCATACGAATGCCGCTCCCGTGAGCAAGGCCAACACGAAGCCGCCCCACACGAACGGATGAGCGAACCCCAAAGGCCGCGCCTCGATGACGGCCGCAGTCAACGCGGTCAATGCGAGTATGGCGAGCACCTGACCGGCCACGTCCAGCTTGTGCTTGTGCACATGACGTACCGTCTCGGGAAGTCGGACGCCGAATACCATGCCGATTGCGCATAGAGGAAGGTTGACGAAAAAGATCGAGCGCCAGCCTGTCGTGTTCAGCAACAAGCCGCCGATCAGCGGCCCCATGGCGATCGACACGGCGCCGGCAGCGGTCCACCAGCCGATCGCCCGGCCGCGAGTGTCCGGCTGTTCGGAAAACACATGATTAAGCAGCGCCAGCGAATTAGGCAGCATGGCCGCCGCGCCCAAGCCTTGCAGCGCGCGAGCCGCAATCAGTGCTGCGCCACTGGGCGCGAGCCCGCAGGCGAGCGACGCCACGCCGAAGATACCGAAGCCGACCACGAAACCACGGCGGCTGCCGAATCGGTCGCCTAGCGACCCCGCCACGAGCATGAACGTCGCAAACGCCAAGGTATAGGCGTCGACGATCCACTGAAGTGTGGCGATGCCGGAAGAAAGCTCGGTCGCGATGCGTGGCAACGCGACGTTGACGATCGTCACGTCCAGTTGCCCGACGACGAACGCGAGGCTGCTGGTTGCCACGACAAAGGCGAATCGGGGAGGACGCAGGTGCATGACGGAAACCGTTAGTGGGTATGGAACCATTTTACGTGCGGACGCTGCCGCGATGCTTCGGTAGACGCCGAAGTATCGGCGTGCGGCTTGGACTAAACTAGAGCCATGAACATCTCTCCTGGAATTGCGCCCATCGCCGTATTGTTAGGCGACCCGACCCGCTCGATCATGCTCACCGCGCTCATGGACGGCCGCGCGTTGACGGTCACCGAGCTTGCTCAAGTTGCGGGTGTGGCCGTGCCCACCGCCAGCGGTCATTTGACCAAACTGGCGGACGCGGGTGTGCTCGCCGTCGAAAAGCAGGGGCGGCACCGCTACTACCGGCTCGATGGCACCGACGTGGCTGACGTGATCGAAGGGTTGATGGGGATTGCTCAGCGGGGGATTGCACAGCGCACACAGATCAAACGGGTCGCGACCGGACCGCGCGATTCGGCGTTGCGCCGCGCCCGCGTGTGTTACGACCATCTGGCCGGAGAAGTCGGGGTGGCGCTGTTGGACGGGCTGCGCGCGTCAGGGAGTATGGCCGGCGACGCCGATCTGGTGCTCACCGACAAGGGTATCGCGTTGCTGCGCGAGTTGGGTATCGATCTCGATACCTTGCGGCGTGGCAGGCGGCCGCTGTGCCGCACTTGCGTAGACTGGAGCGAGCGGCGCCATCATCTGGGCGGAGCATTGGGTGCCGCGTTGCTTGATCGATTCCTGGAGCAGCACTGGCTAAGTCACGGCGAGGGCCGTGCGTTGAGCGTGACGCCACGTGGCACGCAGCGCATCGCGGAGGTGTTCGGTGTTACGGCCGACCGCCTTTCGAAATAGCGGCGGTCGACCCTAACGCTGCATTGCGAGTCGACTTGCAGGTCGCCTATGCGAGTCACCCATGCATGCAGTCAGCCGGCAAACCGATCCGTTGCCGCAAGCAACGCGCGCAAGATCCCCGCTTCGTTGAACGCATGCCCGGCATCCGGGATGATCTGTAGGCTCGCATTCGGCCACGCTTTGGAGAGATCCCATGCCGTGCGTGCCGGCGTCGCAACATCGTAACGGCCTTGAACGATCACCCCAGGTATATCGGCCAAGCGATGGGCGTCGCGCAGCAATTGTCCTTCCTCCAGAAAACCTTCATTGACGAAGTAGTGGTTTTCGATCCGTGCGAAAGCGAGTGCGTAGCTGTCGTCACCGTGATGGTCCTCCAGCTCGCGGCTGGGCAGCAGCGTGATGGTGCGTGCCTCCCACAAGCTCCAGGCGCGAGCCGCGGCGAGCTTGACCGCCTCGTCGTCGCCGGTGAGGCGGCGGCGATATGCCGCCATCATGTCCGAGCGCTCGGCGAGCGGAATCGGCGCCAGGTATTCTTCCCAGAGATCGGGAAATAGCCATGACGCCCCTTCCTGGTAATACCAAAGCAGCTCGGCGCGACGCAGCGTGAAGATCCCGCGCACGATCAACGCGCTGACCCGAGCCGGATGGGTCTCCGCATAGGCCAGAGCCAGCGAGCTGCCCCATGAGCCGCCGAACACCAGCCATTGCTCGACGCCTATCATCTGGCGCAGCTTCTCCATATCGGCGACCAGGTTCCAGGTCGTGTTGTTGTCGAGGCTGGCATGCGGTGTCGAGCGGCCGCAGCCGCGCTGATCGAACAGCATGATGCAGTAGCGGGCCGGGTCGAACAGACGTCGATGTTCGGGGCTGCAACCGCCGCCTGGGCCGCCATGCAGAAAAACGGCCGGCCGGCCATTGGGATTGCCGCACAACTCCCAGTACACGCGATGTCCGTCGCCAGTGTCGAGAAATCCGTGATCGTAGGGTTCGATGGGTGGATACATGGTGGTTTCCTGAGGGAAAATGTTGGCAAATTGTACGGCGTACCGGCACCACGGTACCGATCGAGCGCGACAAAAGAGCGACAAAAGAGTGACGAAAGAGCGAGGCGAGATAAAATCAGCCCATCGAACTCGGACGGAAGGAACCTGCCATCATGACGTATCTGGATGCATCGCATATCACCCACTGGCACGCGCACGTCTATTTCGATGCATCGAGTCGCGACGCCGCGTTAGCGTTTCGCGACCAAGTGACGACGAGCTTGGGCAGTCTCGTGGAGATCGGACGCTTTCACGAGCGACCAGTCGGTCCCCATCCGCTTTGGAGCTATCAGATCACGATTACGCCGGCCCATTTCGCTGAGGTCATGCCGTGGCTCACGCTCAATCACGGCGCATTGGATGTGTTCCTGCACCCCAATACCGGCGATGCGCTGCGAGACCATCGCGATTGCGCGGTCTGGCTCGGCCATAGCTATGAGCTTAATCTACAGGCGCTGGGTGGCTGAAGGGGCAGGCTCAGCGCGATGCCTTAGTGCTATGCTGGGTTCATGAACTCAATATCTCCGGTCGCGCTAAAGAACAGAGTCAAGGTGTGGCGAGAGTCGTCTCTTGCCAATGCCGAGCTTCTGCGAGCGGAATATCGTGCGCACAGTTTTCCGCCGCATATGCATGAGGAATTCGCGATCGGTTTTATCGAACGCGGCGCGCAGGCGGTGCTTCAACAGCGCAAGGACCGGTTCGTCATGCCGGAAGGCAAGATCTGCGTGATCAATCCAGGGCATCTGCACGAGGGCCGCGGCGCGACCGAGCTGGGTTGGGACTACCGGATGATTTATATATCGCCGCAGGATTTGAATGCGGCGCTGATAGGTAGCCCCGGCACTACGGGCACTGCCGGCAGCCTCGAAAGCCGCATGATCTTCTTTGCGGATTCGGTGATCGACGACCCCGATACCTTGCGTTTGCTACGCATCGCTCACTTGTGCTCGGAATCGACCGACACGTCGCGCCTGGAAAAAAGCTCGCGGCTCACTGCCGCCTTGCATCAACTGGTGAATCGGCACGCCATCGCGCGCCGTGAACCGTTGGTTCAACCCGCGATGTCGGCGGCGGTGAAACGGGCTCGCGAATACATCGACGCAAATGTCACGCTGAATCCTTCGCTGGAAGAGATCGCGAGCGCAGCGGCGTTGAGCCCGTTCCATCTGCTGCGCGAATTCCGCAAAGCGGTGGGTATGGCGCCACACGCGTATCTGATCCAGCGTCGCGTTGAGCAGGCGAAGCATCTGCTGCTCAAGGGCCGATCGTTGCGCACCGTCGCTATCGAAATCGGCTATGCCGACCAGGCGCACCTTAGTCGCGAATTTCGGCGCTTCTATGGAACTCCGCCGGGGGCAGTACATTCTTGACCCGCGCCGAGGTCTGCAGTACATACACCCCTCCCAGTATGCATGCCATTGCGGCCAGGTCGAGTGCGCCTATCGGCTCGCCCGCTGCCACATAACCGATGAACAACGCGATCACCGGCGGTATATACGTTACGGCCGAAGCCGACACCGCACCGAGTTTCTGCACCAGGTAATAGTAGAGAATGTACGCGACACCGGTGCCGACCAGCCCCAAGCCCAGCACCAGACCTAGAAGGGCGCGCATATCCATCGCGATGCGCGACATGCCGGAGAAATTCGTCACGATCGATATTGAGAGCAATGCGAAGCCGATCTGGTAGGTGGATAACGCCACCGGTGAAATGTTCAGGTGCGACAGAAATTTCCTCGCATATACGAACGAGCAGCCCAGGCTCAAGGAGCCGGCGACAATATAGAGCACCCCGATTGCATTGACTTGCGATGCGCCTATCGTCCAAGGCCTCGCAATCAGTAGTACGCCGCCAAAACCTAGCAATATGCCCATCGCTTTACGCAGCGTGAGCTTGTCCTGTCGTAGAAAGATAAACGCGGTGATAAAAGCAAAAAGCGGGATCGCGCCGCTCAACATGCCTGCGACACCGGAGGGCAGCAAGGACGTGCCGCGCGCGAATGCGTAGTAGTAAAGCGTGGTGGCGAGCAGGGACATCACGAGGAAATGAAACCAATGGCGCAGATGGGCGAGCTTGAGCTCCTTGCGCCACAAGGCGAATCCGAGGATAGGCAGGAAACCCAGCAGGATGCGAAGAAAGACGACCTGCGTGGGCTCGATCAACTGGAACGCCCATTTCATGAAAATAAAATTGCAGCCCCAGATCAGGCCGAGCAGCCCGAATGCTATATATCCGTTGTTTTTCATTTCGCCCGCCATTTGGTAACGCTTCCATTGTGCGGCGGCGTTTCCAGGCAATTTTGTACAAAATTGCTGTTTGCTTATCGGGCTGAAGCAGCGCAGCTTGACGGACGGAGTCACCCCAAGCACAGTATTGACCGGCGGATCATGGTGGACTAATATGGACTTAGCCCACTAGGAGCAGTTATGCAGACGGTCAATATACATGAGGCGAAGACACAGTTTTCGCGTTTAGTCGATGCTGCAGCCAGCGGCGAGGAAATTGTCATTGCCAAAGCCGGCAAACCGGCCGCGCGACTGGTGCCGATGGAGCGGGTCAAGGCGGTTCGCCGGTTTGGTGGCTTGAAAGGCAAGGTTCGGATTGCGGAGGACTTCGATGCGCCGCTGTCCGATGATGTCATCGCAGCATTCGAGGGCCGTTGATGCGCCTGCTTCTCGACACGCACATTTTCCTTTGGTCGGTGACGGACGATCGCAAGCTGACTAAAGCAGCACGCAAGCTGATACTGGATGCCGACGATGTTTTCGTCAGCAGCGCGAGTATCTGGGAGGCGTCGGTCAAGGCTGGGCTTGGCAAGCTCGACGTTGACGTGAACCTGCTGGTGTCTGAGATCGAAGCGAGCGGCTTTTTGGAATTACCGGTGCGGGCGGTTCATGCGGCGATGGTTCGCGATCTACCCGACATTCACCGCGATCCGTTCGACCGGCTTCTGATCGCACAGGCTCTCTTGGAACCATTACGTTTGGTGACTTCAGACGGCCACCTGTCGAAGTACACCGATCTAGTTGTCACCGTGTAGGAAAGCAACGTGGTGAAATCGTGCCGGAGAAGACGCGCGATAAGTGGCTCGCCCCGACTGGGACGAGCGATTTCGGGAACATGCCTCACGTGGTTTGGGCGCACATGCGCGAGATTTTGATTTGGATGCAAAAAAGGCGTAATACACCCCCAATGGGGCATATTACGAGACCGTGAAATTGGAGAGCTTTATGAGACCTTCCATCGCACTTAATGAACACCGCGCCGAGATTCGGCGGATTGTGGAAGCCAACAAGGCCGTGAATCCGCGTATCTTCGGCTCGGTCGCTCGTGGCGAAGACGAAGACGGCAGCGACCTCGACATTCTGGTCGATACGACGCCAACCACATCCTTGCTGGACATCGGCATCATCCAGGATGCGCTGGTTCGCCTGCTCGGTGTGGACGTGGACGTACTCACGCCGAAAGGTCTTCCAGCGACGTTTCGTGCTGCCGTCATCGCCGAGGCATTGCCGGTATGAGTCGCGACAAACTTCGTCTACCGGACTATCTACGCCATATCCTCGACGCGGTGGATCGCATCGCCCGATATTCGGCTGGTATGGATCGATCATCGTTCGAGAATAACGAACTGGTGCAGGACGCCATCATCAGGAACATCGAGATCGTCGGCGAGGCCAGCTACAACATCCGCAAGCATCATCCTGCATTCGCTGAGGCGCACGCTGAAATGCCGTGGGGTGGCGCATATGGGATGCGTAATGCACTTGCACACGGTTCTACGTGGTGGATCTCGATATCGTGTGGAACGTCGTGCAGAACGATTTGCCGTTACTCGCAAGCAACGTTGAGTCTGTGTTGAATGAACTAATCAAGCGCGATACCCCGGCGTCACCGCACCCGAAATTTTAAGGAAAAAGAAGCTACGCTTGGCCCCATTCGACTGCGAAGCAGCGTAGCGGCCTGATGCTATATTGACCCGCGACTTTACCGAAGGAGCAAAAATGACAACAAGACTCGCACGGTTGGCTACGGTCGTAGCGCTCGTCGTATTTAGCGGTGGATTCAGCGCGAGCGCCATGGCGGCGAAAACGAAAGCCATGGCGGGGACCTGCACCGTGCCGCGGGCTCGGCCCTACAGTACCTACTACTACTACATGGCGATGACGGATGCGCTGCGCCTGGCCAAAGCCGCGCGCGACCAGTCGGTCACGGCGCTTAACGCGGGTGTGAGCCCGACGCAAAGCGCGCCGGCCCTGTTGGTGGCACTGCAGTCGTCTGAAGCAGGCTATCGGTGCGCGGCCTCCTATGTCGAGCCTTACGCAAAATCTAACAACCGCGCGATTTCGGTCTCCGCTTCGGGCCTGAGCACCTCGCTGCACCAGCTTGCCGGGCTGGAAAATTACGTCGAGCAGCACACTAACGATTTTCTGAACGGCCCCGGCCTCGACGCTCCGGCCGGCACGCGTGGGCCTGAAAGCGCGGATTTTACGGTCAAGGTCAACGATGCGTGGGACCTGCTGTCAATGTCTGTGCAAGTGTCGAGCGATGCTGCGTTGAGCTTCGACAGGTCGGGCAAGACTGGCCGGATGCTTTTGCCGGCATCGGCACGCGCAGCGGTGCTCACTCGTTTGAGAGCGATCGCGCCGTCCGCCGAGCAGCAGAACGATCAAAGTCCGGCACTCGAAGCTGCGGTCGGCAAGCTGATTCGTATCCTCAAGGACCCGCGCTGGAGAGCGAGCGACAATCACGGGGCGCGGTGAGATAATCGAGGTCTTTTCAGCGGATCCTGGAGCCCATTTTGACCCGCATCGATAATCCATTGCATGATCAAGAGGCCGGCATCGCCGACGCGACGCAGGACACGACCCGCGTCGACGACGTGCGCATCGGTGCGGTTCGTCCGCTAATTTCGCCGGCGCTGTTGCAGGACGAGTTGCCTATACCACCCGGAGTGCAGACGCTCGTCGAGCATAGCCGCACGGCCATCGCGAACATTCTGCAAAGCCGTGACGACCGGTTGCTGGCCATCGTCGGCCCGTGTTCCATCCATAACCACGAGCAGGCGATCGAATATGCGCATCGCTTGAAGACGGCCGCTGATGCGCTAAAGGACGATCTGCTGATCGTGATGCGCGTGTACTTCGAGAAGCCACGCACGACAGTGGGGTGGAAGGGTTATATCAACGATCCCAAGTTGGACGGCAGCTTTCGCATCAATGAGGGCCTGCGACGTGCCCGCGAATTGCTGCTCGAAGTCAATGGCCTGGGCCTGCCCACCGCCACGGAATTTCTCGATCTGCTCAGTCCGCAATACATTGCGGATCTGGTTGCCTGGGGCGCCATCGGCGCGCGGACCACGGAAAGCCCGAGCCATCGGCAACTGGCATCGGGCCTGAGCTGTCCGATCGGCTTCAAGAACGGTACCGACGGCGGCGTGCAGATCGCCGCGGACGCCATCGTTGCGGCACGCGCCAGCCACGCGTTCATGGGCATGACCAAGATGGGCATGGCGGCGATTTTCGAAACCCGCGGCAACGAGGATGCGCACGTGATCCTTCGCGGCGGCAAGAAGGGCCCCAACTACGACAGCGCTGCGGTCGAGGCGAGTTGTGCCGCGCTGAAGACGGCCGGCTTGCGCGAGCAGGTGATGATCGATTGTTCGCACGCCAATTCGGGCAAGTCGCATCTGCGGCAAGTGGACGTGGCACAGGATCTGGCGCAGCAACTTTCGCAAGGTGAGCACCGCATCATGGGCGTGATGGTCGAGAGCAATCTCGAAGAAGGCCGTCAAGACCTCAAGCCCGGCGTGCCGTTGCGGCACGGTGTGTCGATCACCGATGCCTGCCTTGGCTGGGCGCAGACCGAACCGGTGCTCGACGCGCTTGCGGCTGCGGTGCGCCAGCGGCGCGCGCGGTCATAAACGTACCGAGGTGGCGCGATCGAATTCGCCACCAAAGTAGCGGTGCAGGGCATCGACGAAGATCGAATTGTCCTGCGTCGCGTGCGCGAACAGCGTCATCGAAGAATGAAACTTCATGTCGTCCGGGCTGCCGAAAATCTGCCTGATCGAGCGCCCCTGCACGTCGTTCACTAATCGTGTGCATTCCCTGAGCCTCACGCCGAGCAGCGGATGCAGTAAATAAGCGCTCGCCTCTTCTCGCGAAGTCAGCGCAAACCGCTGCGCCATTGCGCTGTAGCCCAGGCCGTGAATCTGCGGAAAAACAAACCACATCCAATGCGTGCGCTTTTCGCCGGCGCGCAATTCCTTGCAGACCTGCTCGAAAACCGGCTCCTGTGCATCGACAAAGCGTTGCAAATCAAAGGGATCGTCCATGATCGTCACCCCTGCGCCAATATTTCCGACTCGAACAGGCCGCGCCTGCTAATGTTCTTGCCGGACACCATGAAGGATCCCTCGCCGCGATAGTGCAGGGTCTGCGGATACTTCGGCGCGACGGCGACGTGGGCTTTCACCACTTCGAAGATAAAAAAATCGTACTGTTTGATCAGCCGCGCGTCGACAATCCGGCATTCGAAGTTGGCATGGCATTCGTCGATCAAGGGCGCGCCAACGTGTTCGGCTTTTGCCGCGGTCAGCTTGAACGTTGCAAACTTGTCGAGCGCAGCACCCGAGCAATTGCCAATCTCTACCACCGTGTCGACCCATTCTGCGGTCGGAATGTTGATCACGCATTCCTTGCTCTTTTTGACGAGCTGGTGCGTGTAATTGCTGCGCGCAATCACACAGCCTATCAGCGAAGGCACGAACTCCATCACCGTATGCCATCCCATCGTCATGATGTTCGTTTCGTCCTTCCACGCAGAGGTCACGAGCACGACGGGGCCGGGCTCGAGATAGCGGCGAATTTGCGAAACCGGCAGATCTGTTTTTGTATGGGTTTTCATGGGAGTTCGGCCTCGCAAGCGTGGAGAACGCATGGTCTTCATGGCAAGCGAGACCTCTAGACCGGGCGCGCGACGCAAATTTGTCACAAATCGGACTAAAAGATATTGCGTTGCAGCACTTTGAGCTATAATTAGGGTAATCCCTAACGGGTATTCCCCTATAAATGATAGGTGCCATCATGAAAACCACTGCTCAAGCTTCTTTCTTCGGTTCGTTCGGCGCATGGCTGCAAAACGCAAAAGCAACGTTTCGTCGCGAAGCGAAGCGCGCGCTGGAACTGCACTTCCAATACTGCGAAACCGTAGCCAAATCGCGTCGTCGGATGTAATTGTTGCAAATCGCCGCTGGCATTAAGCGGCAAGGGTCAGCGACTATCGGGCAATCCTGTCGGCGTTTTGCGTCCGGCGGTCGATACCCGAGGAGTCGCTATCTACACAGTCAGTCTGCGCCTAAATCGACGCGTGGGTGGCGGATCCGTTGGATTTCGTCGCCGCGTGCCAAGGTGCTGCGCATAAACGCAGTAATTTTGCGGTTCACGCCGACCCCGACAGCGCAAGAGAGCATCGCCGGCCACGCCATTTGGCCGCGCTCGATCCAACCCGTTTTCCGCATTGCGCGCCGCACGGCGCCTGCATTTCTCCAGAGCACACTCGATAAAGTCAATCGCGAGTGGAACGCGCTCTATATCTATAAAACCCAGCCGCACCGCTTGCCCGAGGTCGCCGTTTGATGTGGCCTCAAGCGCACTTCGCGATAAGTGTTTAACCTGAAGGGGAAGTCGCGAAAGCCAACGCGTCGACTCGCGACGCAGGTACGCCATGCCGCAACTTCCTCACTGCCCGGGACTAAAAAAATGCGAAAGTGGTTGATTGCGGCGCTTGCTTGTTTATCGATGCTGGGTATAACGCAACAGTCGCGCGCAGCCGATGCCGAAGTCGTCGCGAAGAATCTCCAGTTCCCCGAGGGCACGATCTTTGTGGGGGACACGCTCTACTTTGTCGACTATTCCACTTCCGATGTGCTGCGCCTGGTCGGCAGCCCGGGCGCTACGAGCGTCGCCCCGCACGTTGAAACCGTCTGGCACCAGGACGGCTGCGGCGCCAACGGGCTGGTTGCGGTACCCGATGGGCTATGGGTCGCCTGTTACGACAGCAACACCATTGTCAAGATTTCCAAAGAGGGCAAGCTACTCGAGACCATAGCCCAAGACGACACGGGGCAGCCCTTCTTGTACCCGAACGATCTCGCGGCCGATAAAAAAGGTGGCGTGTATTTCACCGGGTCGGGCTCGGAAGCCAATTTGGGCAAGGTGTATTACCTCACGGCGAGCCACCGTGTCGAACCGGTTGCGGCAGACTTTCACTATTCCAATGGCTTGGTGGTGTCCCTGGACGGCAAGTTGCTTTATGTCAACGAGACCCGGGCCGGTCGCATCTTGAGCTTCACGATAGCCCCCGACGGGGCGTTGAGCAACCGCCGGCAATTCGTCAAGCTCTCCGACATCCTTGGGGACGCGGGCGGCAAGGTCTATAGCCCCGACGGCTTACGTATCGACAAGCACGGCAACCTGTTCGTGGGCCTGTACGACGGTGGCGGCTTCGCGGTCATCAGCCCGGATGGCAAGCTCGTCGCGCAAGTGGCGCTGCCGGGTCAGCACCATGCGAACCTGGCTATTTCGCCGGACGGCAAGTTCGTCTACAGCACGGGCTTTTTCGACGCGGCTATCAATTCCTATCGCGGACAGTTGTTTCGCGTGCGTAACCCAGTGGCCGAATAGGCCCAACCCCACAAGGATCTACACAGTCATGCGTTTGCTCCATATCGAAGCTTCACCGCGCAAGCAGCGTTCGGCATCGCGTCAAGTTGCACTGGCGTTCATCGAGGCTTGGCAACGTCACCATCCCGAAAGCACCATCGATACGCTGGATGTATGGAATGCAGAGCTGCCTGAATTCGATGGCGCGGCGCTCGATGCGAAATACGCGGGCCTCACGGGTCGCTCGCGTACGCCTGAAGAAGAGCAGGTGTGGAAAGACATCGAGGCGCTCGCCGCGCGTTTTCATCAGGCGGACGTGCTCGTGTTCAGCGTGCCGATGTGGAACTTCGGCATTCCGTATCGGCTCAAGCACTTGATCGATGCGATCTCGCAAAAAGATGTGCTATTCAGCTTCGATGAACGTGGCTTGATTGGCATGCTGGCCGGCCGCAAGGCCGTGACGGTGGCGGCGCGTGGCGTGTCCTTGGGGGGAGATTTTCCGGAGATCGATTACGACTACCAGGCCGCTTACATGGCGATGTGGTATCGGATGGTGGGCATCACCGACATCCATAGCATCACGGTAGACAAGACCTTGATGGGAGACGAAGCCGATACCGCTTCGCGGGGCCAGGCCTGCCAGGAGGCCGTGGCATTGGCAGCGGCGCTCTGAAGGAGTAAGGTAGGACACTACGTTACTGCCTGCCGCCCTGGCCATGTCTGAACCGAAAATCGAAGGACTGAGCGCCATCACGCTCGCGACCCGCGATATGTCGCGCGCCGTGCATTTTTATCAGGCGCTCGGTTTTGCCCTGCAGCATGGAGGGCCGACCGAAGCGTTCACGTCCTTCGGCATGGGCGGCTCGTTTCTCAACCTGATCGCCGAAACGCACGGTCCGATTAATTGGTGGGGGCGCGTGATCATCTACGTTTCGGATGTGGACGCGTTATACCGCAAGGCGCTTGCTGCCGGTATCAAGCCAGAGTTCGAGCCGCGCGATGCGCCGTGGCACGAACGGTATTTTCACCTCACCGATCCCGATGGGCACGAGCTTAGCTTCGCGCGTCCGCTGCGCGGATGACCTCCAGCGCTTTTTCCTTCGTCAAGCGCTCGCGCATTGCTGGGGAGTGAGCCAAATCGGAGCACGCCGAGTCGGCGTGTCCGAAGTGTCAGCGTTTAGTATTAACGTTTAAACCCGCAGCCAGTCGAGGTCAGGCTGCGTTTCGAGCGTTTGCAGACGGTCGAACAAATGACCCATCGTGTCGGGCGAATGACTGCGCGTGAGCAACATGAACTTCTCACGCAAGCCCGCGCGGTCGAGCGGATGCTCGGGCGTGCCGCTGAACGCAGTGACGTGTCGGCTCATCGTGCGTCCGTCCTTGAGCGTGACGGTGACATTGCAAGCCAGATCCCCATTGCCCTGTCCCGGCGTGACGGACATCTTGACCCGTTGCGTGAGCGCCAGTATCTGCGGATCGCGCGCGACCGCTTCGTCGAACGAGCGCGGGTCGATCGGATTGCGGTACATCGCGAGCGCAACGCAGAACGGAATGCTGAACTGGGCGAGCAGGGCATCGGCCGGCACGGGAATGTTATTGACCGTTGCCATGCGCTGGCTGCCGGCCACTTCGATCGAGACTATGTCGTCAGGTCCGAAGCCATTGCTCTTGCGCAGATCGAGGATCGCCTCGACGGGCGTATGCGCGGTGATGTGGCACGCGTAGCGCTTGATCATGATGTTCATGGTTTCGTAGTTCGTGCCCAGGCCGCGCGTGAGTTCGCTCAGGTCGTACTCGGGACAGAACGCGCGCAAGAAACCGCCTTCGCCCTCGATCACCGTGCTGGGGCCCGTAAAGCCTTCGGCCGCCAAGCTGGCCGCGACGACACCGCCTTCGGCGCCGCGCCCGACATTGAGCCGCTTGACCATCGCGCCGTTGCCCGCATGCGCGAAGGCCAGCAGGCCACCCGCACAGGATCCCGCGATGCCGAGCGCGTTGGTCATGTGTCCGGCGTCGAACTTCAGCATATGCCCGACCGTGATTGCCGAGCCGAAAGGTCCGACCGTGCCCGGCGCATGAAAGCCGCGTTCTTCGTTCGTGTGTTTGGTGGCGTACCCGATGCGGATCATGACTTCCGCGCCCGCCACGAATGCCGTCAGCAGCGCGCGCCCGCCCAGGCCGCGGTCCTGGCCGATCGCCAAGCCTGACGTGAACAAGGTGGCGCCGGGATGGCCGCCGCTGTCCGGTTTGGTCAGGTTATCGAGTTCGAATGCGTGCGCCATCGCGCCTTGGGCGAGGGCCGCCGCCGGGGGATGGACCGGGGCCGTCCCACTGCCGAGGATCTGGCTGCGCCCGCCCGATCCATTGGCGCGGACATAGGCGATGATCATCTTGCTCCACGGCAATTCGGCGCCATAGATGATGGTGGCGACTGCATCCGTCATGCAGTCCTTGGCGCGCTGCAGCACTTGCGGCGGGATGTCCTCGTAGCGTAGGGCTGCGCCGTAGGTTGCCAGCGTTACTGTGGGCGAAGGCCCGGTGGCGGTGGCGGCGGTGGCGCCGGTTGCCGGCGAGGGAGCGGTCGGCGCTGCGGCAGGTTCGGCTGAAGATTCGGCTGCAACCGCGGATGCACCCATCAAGATAGCGGGTGCTGCGCCGGCCAGCAGGCCCACATTAATGAAATTACGTCGGCTCGGTTTTTCAGGGGTGTCTGCCATATCTGTCTCCGTTTTTCAGTCGTTTGACAGGATGATACGACACTTGTATCGGGGTGCGCCCAAGATTATTTTGTATGCAATCGACAATTTTCAGGGTGTTAGGGCTTCGAAAACCCGTAGTCTCGCTCGACCCGGCAAATCCGCGTTTGGTACGCGTCATACCAAGTGTCGCGACCCAGCCGCTGAGCGACCAGATGCGCTGAATTTTGTTTCCAGGCCGCAATCGATTCGAGGCTGTCCCAGTACGAGACGGTGATTCCCACTTCCTCGCGCGCCGATTCAACCCCGAGGAAACCGGGCTGCTCGGCAGCGGCCTTGACCATGGCATCGGCCATGTTTTCATAGCCGCGGTCGACCTCTGTACGGGTAGAGGTGAATATCACGGCGTAGTACGGAGCCGCAGGCGTTTTGGCAATCGACATGGGTCTCTCCAATTGAATTGCTGGCTATGCAGCACGAGCACAAAACAATACTCGGAGCGTGCCGGGACAGCAACGCCCGTCTTCACGTAAAATCCTTACCCATGAGACTTCCGCCCCTCGACCATGCTGCGCTTACGCAGCTTGCACTGCGTTCGCAAGCTGTCACTCAAACCTGCTCCTGCACGGCCACCTCGCTGCTCGGCTGGGCAACCGTGCCGCTCTCGCTGCCGGAGGATCAGTTGCGTGAAATCGGCACGTTACTCTCCACCGAGGAGGACGAGCCGACATTCAGCGAATACCATCCCGATGCGACGCGCTATTGGTCCGTGGATGCGCCGATCGCGCCACGCTATTTTCCGTACAACCGTTGCGATGTCTCGGAGTGCACCGTCTGCCAACGGTGTTTTCTGCGCTATACGGAAGGCGGCGGCTATTTCGTCGATCGCAGGATCCGCGCGCTCAATGCGTCCTTGCTGGTCGATGCCGAGCTGAAGTAGGCATAGTCTCTCAAGCCTTCTGCAATGCCGCCTTCAAGTGTGCGCCTGCAAGCGGCAGCGCACGCAATCGCGCACCTGTCGCATTGAAGATCGCATTCGCGAGCACCGCCGAAGTCGGCCCCTGCGCCGCTTCGCCAACGCCCAGAAAGGACGTGCCCGGCCGGTCGATCAAATGGACCTCCACCGACTTCGGCACCGCGGCAAATCGCATGATCGGATAAGCGCTCCAGTCGAAGCTGGTGATGTTGTGCCGATCGAATGTCGTTTGCTCGAACAGGCTCCAGCTCGACGACTGCAAGATGCCGCCCTCGATCTGGTTGCGCACTCCGTCGGGGTTCACGATCTGTCCGCAATCCACCGCCGAGACAACGCGTTCGATCCGCACTTGACCCGTCTCCCGCTCGATCGATATTTCCACCGCCGTAGCGTAATACGCCATCAGGTTCTTGTACTGAGCGAACGCAAAGCCGACACCATGCCCCGGCTTTTGCTGTGCACCCGGCTGCCAGCCGAAACGCTGGGCGGCCAGATGAATCACGTCGCGCCCGCGTGCATCGTCGAGGTGGCGCAGCCGGAATTCAACCGGATCGGCTTTTGCCGCAAGCGCCAGTTCATCCATGAAGCTTTCGATGGCAAATACATTCATATACCCGCCGAGCGAACGCATGGCGGAGACGCGGATCGGCATGTCCGGCAAGAAGTGATGCTGGACGTAGAGATTGGGAATCCGATAGAGCGGAATGCTGTTGCGATCGCCACCGCCTTCGGGCATCGGAATCGTTTTCGGCGGAGCGGGCGTGAACGGTTGCGCCAGCATCCAGGTGGGCATCAGGCGCCCGGCGTTCTCGATCCGGTTGTTATGCGTATTGCTCCAGATTTCGTATTTCCAGTCGACGATGTTGCCGGACGCGTCCAGCGACCCCGACGCTTGCGTGGTCATGGCGGGACCGAATGGCTCCCACGTGTTTTCCTGCTCGCGCATCCATTGCACCCGCACCGGTCGGCCCGGTACTGCGCGCGCAATGAGCGCCGCGTCGGCCGCGACGTCGTCGGCGCCGTTGTGCCCATAACATCCCGAACCCTCAACGTGGATGCAGCGCACGTTTTGCGGTGGCAGCGACAGCATTTCGGCCAGGCCGCCGCGCAGCGGAAACACGCCTTGCGTATGGGTCCACACGGTGATGTGATCGCTTTCGAAGAGTGCCACGGCACAGGCCGGACCGATCGAGCCATGCGTCAAATAGGGTTTCGTGTATCGTGCGTTCAAGGTCTGCACGGCAGGCGCGGCCGCGCCGGTTTGGTTGGCCACCGAGATTTCCTGTGCCGGCAGCTTCATCAATGTTTCGTGTATCGTCGCCTGCTCGGGCAGTGCCGGGCCTGCCTGCCAAGTCGCCGCGTTCGACAGTTCGCGCATCGCGAGTATTGCCTGCCATTCATCTTCGGCGACCACGGCGAGGTAGCTGCCGTCGCGTACGACCTTGATCACGCCAGGCATGGCCAGCACACCGGCCGTATCGAGGGCGGTGAGTGTGGAGCCGTAAGCCGGCGGTCGCACCGCACGCGCGTGGACCATGCCGGGTAGCCGCAGATCCTGCACGTAGCTCACACCACCCGTGACCTTGCCGGGGATGTCCACGCGATGCATCGATTGACCGACTACCTTGAAATCGTGTGGGCTCTTGAGCAGTTTTTCCGGCTGTGCCGGCTGGTGAAGATTCGTGCCGCTGACAGCCTCGCCATACGTGACGCGACGTCCGTCGGGCGCCAGGATAGCACCCGCTTGCACGCTCAGCGTGGACGCATCGACACCCAGCCGTGCCGCCGCCGATTGCACCAGCAGCGCTCGCACTTGCGCCGCGGCGTTGAAGATTGCCGTGCCGCTATCGGCCACTGAGTGGCTGCCTGCGGTGTAGCCTTCGTTGGGCGTGGCACCAGTGTCGGCCGTAATCAGCGTAATGCTTTTCGCGTCCACGTCGAGTTGCTCGGCGGCTAACTGCAGGAACGCGGTGCGTATGCCGGTGCCGAGTTCGGCCTTGCCGGTGCATACGGTCACGCGGCCTTGTTCATCGATCTTGATCCAGGCGTCGAGCATAGGCTCGATCTTCAGGCTGCCGGGTAAGCTTGGCGCCAAGGTTTTGAACGTGCCGGCTTCCGTCGTGGATTGTGCCGCTGCGCGCGAGACTGGCAGCAGCGAGAAGCTGACGAGCAGGGTGCCTGCGGCGAGGAAGCGGCGGCGGCCCGCGTCGTCCAATGTGTCGTCGCGCTTCATGAACTTGCTCCTGCTGCTGCGCCCGCTGTTCCCGATTCCGTTCCTGTTCCCGCGGCGGCGCGGCCGGCTTCGCGCACCGCTGCAATGATGCGCATATGCGTGCCGCAGCGGCATAGGTTCGGCTGCATGTGCACGCGGATTTCTTCGTCGCTAGGCGAGGGCACGCGTTCGAGCAGCGCTTGCGCGCGCATTACCATGCCCGCGATGCAGTAGCCGCACTGCGCCGACTGTTGATCGATAAACGCGCGTTGTAGCGGCCCCGGATTTTCCTGCGTCCCCAAGCTTTCGATCGTACGCACCGGCCGCTCGCCTACCGCTGCGACGGGCAGCAAACAGGAGAACACCGGTTGATCGCCCACTATCACCGTGCACGAACCGCACTGACCGAGCCCACATCCGTACTTCGCCCCGTTCAATTGCAACTGGTTGCGCAGCGCATATAGCAGCGGCGTCGATGGATCGATGTCGAGCGTGTGGGGCACGCCGTTTACCGTCAACGTGATCATGGCTGGGAAGTCTCCTTGCGAAGTTTGGCGACGGCGCTTTCGTCGAGCGAGTTCCACGGCGCCCGCGTACTGTATTGCGCCCGCGTGTAGTTCGCTATGTCGGCGATCTGTGCGTCGCTGAACATCGTGGCAAACGAAGGCATATAGTGCGCCGGGCCATTGCCCTGCCAGCCGATGCCGTCGAGCATCATGCGCACCGTGTTGCGTGGGCTGTCGGCATTGACCGCGGTGCTTTGCGAAAGCGATGGGCGCTCGGCCAGCGTCGACATCGGCGACCCCGCGCCATGACACGAAGCGCATGCGGCGCGGAACAAAAGCTCCCCGTTTTTGAGCGTCGGCGATGCGGCAACGACCGTTTGCGGGGATGCGGCGTCGGAAGTCGCGGAGGACATGGCGGCGGGGGTAGCGGCGGGGGTAGCAGAAGACCCGGCCGGCACTTGCAGCGACATCAGATAGGTTGCCATCGCTTTGACGTCGGCTTGGGACGCGTCGGCCAGCGAGTGCGCAACCGGCAGCATCGGACCTGCCGCTGCACCGTGTTGAGTCGCCAGCCCGACGCTTAAATACGAAACGAGCTGGTTCAGGGTCCACGGCGTAGGCGCTTGCAGCAGCTTCGTGAGCGGCGGTGCTTCCCAGCCCTCGACCAGGCCGCCGGCGAACTGCTGGCCGCTACGCTCGGCGCCCAGTGCGTTCATCGGCGTGTGGCATGCGGCGCAGTGGCCCAGGCCGTTCACCAGATAGCGGCCGCGATTCCAATCAGCGCTTTCGCTGGCGTCGTCGGCAACTTGCCCCTCGTGCAAGAACAGCAGATTCCAGCCTGCCACGAGCGGCCTGAAATTCAGCGGAAACGTCAGGCGGTTGCTGGGTGCCGCGGCGCTCACCGGCGTACGACTCATCATGTAAGCGTAGACAGCCGCGATGTCGCCATCGCTCATGCGCGTAAAGTGCGGATAGGGGAATGCCGGGTAGAGCAGATGACCGTCGCGCGATACGCCTTTGCGCATCGCGCGGCTAAAGGCTTCGAGCGACCACAGACCGATACCGGTGGCAGGGTCGGGCGTAATGTTGGTCGTGTAGAGCGTGCCGAAGGGCGTAGCGAGCGGGCGCCCCCCGGCAAACGGCTGGCCGCCCTGCGCCGTGTGGCACACCATGCAGTCGCCAACTGCCGCGAGTTGAGCGCCATGTTCGATGAGCGCCGAATCGCCAGGCGGCGCGGCCGGGTTGGCGAGCGCGGGAACTGCGGGTTGCCGTGTTTGCGCAAATGCTGCGATGCCCATCAGCACGACGACCAGAAGCGCCGCGACTGGAATTGCCTTGCCTCTCATTCGACCTCCATTCTTACGTGGCTGTAAGGTCGCGTCGATTCCTTGCGCGGCGCGCCACTTTTTGTCGCGCATTTTGTCGCTTATGGCGATCCGGTTCTTAGCTCAAAAGAAGGTAACACGTCGCCGTTCTTGCTTGAGACATCCAACGAGAATATAGCGTTTATCGCTTTGTTGGTCTTGCAGTAATGTCATTGGAGATATGACAAAGCGTCATTAATTGAATATGACGACACATAACGGTGCCGGGCCCGGGTCGCGCCACTAGCGTTCTTGATGACGCAGCCCTTCCTATTTCACGACTTGTCCTCTTCCGCTTGGCGCATCAGATAACTATCCATGATCCAACCGTTCGCGCGCCGCGCTTCGCCCTTGATGCGTTCGATATCGGCGGCCACGTCCTTGAGTTTGCCGGCCACGAGGACTTCGTCGGGCGTGCCGACATAGGCGCCCCAATAGATGTCGATGTCCTGATCTGCGAAGCGCTTATACGCATCCTCGGGATCGAGCATGACCAGCACGCTATCGACGTGCGCGGGAAAGCCCTCGGCAATTTTCCTGCCGGTGGTGATCTCGATCGGACGACCGATACGATTGAGCGTGACCTTATGCGCCGCGGCCAGCGCTTGCGCACTGCTGATGCCGGGAATGACGTCGTAGTCGAGATCATGCCGACCGCTGCGCGCGATGGCCTCCACGATCCGTATCGTGCTGTCGTAGAGCGTGGGATCGCCCCACACGAGAAAAGCACCGCATTCGCCGTCGGCCATGTCCTGCGAGATCAGGAGTTCGAACACCGCCTGCTTATCGCGGTTGAGTTCTTCGACGCACGACTCGATGTCTACGGCGTCCCGTATCAACTCGGGGCTTTTTGCCTCGGCGAACCGGTAGTCGCTGCCTGTGATAAATCGCGCGCAGATCTCCTTGCGAAATTCGACCAGCTTTTCCTTGGCAGCACCTTTGTCCATCAGGAAAAAGACGTCCACCCGATTGAGCGCGTTGATGGCCTGCACGGTGAGGTACTCGGGGTTGCCCGCGCCTATGCCGATGATCAGGATTTTCTTCATGGTGATTCTCTAGGTAAGAAGGTGTTGGCAGTGTTCAAGCCAAGCGTGTTCGAGCGACGTTTGAATAAGGTTAAAACAGTCCTGCGTCAAAGCAGTGCGATGCCATCGAGCTGAGCGACGCAAGTGTCCCTGACGATGGCGACAAAATCGTCCAGATACGGTGTGCTGGCAAACGATTTGTCCGCGACCGCATAAAGCTCGCTCCACAAACCAGCCGTGCCGATCCGTTTGGCCAGAACGTAGTCGTGGTCGACGTAGTTCTTCACGCCCCAGTTCGGCAGTGCAGCAATGCCACGGCGGCTCGCCACGAGCTGCATGATCGCAACAGTCAGCTCCGCTGTGCGGCGCTCGAGCTTGATGCCCGCGGGCTCGAGGACTTCCCGGATCAAGTCTATGCGCTGCTCGGGCACCGGATAGGTAATCAGCGTTTCGCCACGCAGATCCTCGCCAACGATACGCCGCTTGCTGCGCAACCGGTGTTCGTTGGCAATCACGGCGAGGATTTCAAACCGAAAGAGCGGCGCGATATGCAAGCTGCGTTTGGCGCCTGGGTGCGAGCCGATCACGAGATCGGCCTTGCCGTCCGCAAGCAGGCGTAGCGGGTCGGCGTGGAAGCCTGCCACCAAGTCGACTTCGACCTCGGGCCAGCGGCGGCGAAATTCGTCCATGACCGGCATCAGCCAGTCGAAGCAGGTATGGCATTCCAGCACGATGCGCAGTTCGCCGCGGGTATCGCCTTTGAGCCGCGCGATGTCGCGCTCCGCCGCGCTGATGGCTGCCAGCGTCTCGCGCGCCAATCCGAGCAGGCGCTCGCCCGCAGCGGTAAAGCGCAAGCCTTGCCGCGTGCGCTCGAACAGCGACACGTCGTATTGCCCTTCGATGTCCTTGATCTGATGGGATAGGGCGGATTGACTCAGATTGACGCGTGCAGCCGCGGCGACCAGTTTGCCCGATTCAGCGATCGCGATCAGCGAGCGCAAATGGCGTAACTCCAGCATGGGTAGTCCCGGGTATGAATGCTATTCATAAAACAATGAAAATATGTCGCTTGATGAATATTAGCGCGACTTCCACACTCCGGGCTATTCAATTTTGGAGCTCGACATGGCCCGCACTCACATTCTTGGTTTTCCTCGTATCGGCGCTCACCGTGAACTCAAATTTGCTCAGGAGTCGTTTTGGCGCGGCGAATCCAAGGAAGCCGAGCTGCTGGACATTGCCAAAGTGCTGCGTCAACGCCACTGGAACCTGCAGCGAGCGGCGAAACTGGATTTCGTGAGCGTCGGCGATTTCGCGTATTACGACCAGATGCTGAACCTGAGCGCGCTGCTCGGTGCGCTGCCGCAGCGCTTCGAGTTCGAGGCCGCCAAGCTCACGCTCACGCAATACTATGAACTGGCGCGAGGCAACAAGGCGCAGCCGGCGATGGAGATGACGAAGTGGTTCGACACAAACTATCACTATCTCGTGCCGGAACTCGGCCCCGAAACCGCATTCGAGGGCGGCGTCGAATGGTTCTTCGACGAGATCGACGAAGCATTGGCGCTGGGCTTACCGGTCAAACCGGTGCTGATCGGACCGGTCACCTATCTGTGGTTGTCGAAAACGCATGTGCCCGGTTTTGACCGGCTGACCTTGTTGCCCCAGCTCGTCGCCGCATACGCTCGCATCCTGGCGCAGCTGCAAGCTCGTGGCGTGGAGTGGGTGCAGCTCGACGAGCCCGCGTTGTGCCTGGAGCTCGACGGACGGTGGCGGGCGGCCTATGCCACGGCATACGAGGGACTGGCGTCGTTGGAGGCGAAGGGCGCGGATGCGCAGTCGTTGGCTGCAGGGTCGTCGGGGGCAGGAACATTTGCCACAAGCGCATTGGCGGCGGCATCGACCACAAGCGCATCGGCCGCGGCATCGACCGCAAAAGCGTCGCGCGTGAAACTATTGCTAGCCACCTACTTCGAAACTGCGGCGGACCATGCCGAGCTGGTCGCGAAGTTACCGATCCACGGCGTGCACATCGATCTCGTGCGTGCCCCGCAGCAATTGGAAGCGTGGCGCGCGGCGCTGTCGAGTCAGACCGTACTGTCGGTTGGCGTGGTCGATGGCCGCAATATCTGGCGCGCGGACTTGAGCTACATCGTCAAATCGCTCCGGACCTTGCAGACCGAACTCGGCGATCGCCTTTGGATTGCCCCGTCTTGCTCATTGCTGCACGTTCCCGTGTCGCTCGAAGCCGAGAAAAAACTCGATGCGGAAATCAAGTCATGGCTGGCCTACGCGAGCGAAAAGCTCGCTGAAATCCGCGTGATCGGGCAAGCGTTGAACGAGGGCAACGATGCTGTGGCCAAACAATTGGTGCTCGCCGACATTGCTCTCGCCAGCCGCCGTTCGTCGGCGCGCGTGGTCAACGATGTCGTGCAAAAGCGCGTGGCCGCTGTAACGGACGCCATGGCCGAGCGCAAGAGCGACTTCGCCCAGCGTAACCTGCGTCAGCGCGAGGCATTGCAGTTGCCCTTGTTGCCGACCACGACGATAGGCTCGTTCCCGCAAACCGCGGCGATCCGGCAGACGCGCGCTGCGTACAAGCGCGCGGAATTGAGCGCACTCGACTACCTCGAACGCATACGCGCCGAAATCGAACTTGCGGTGCGCAAGCAGGAAGCGCTTGGGCTCGACGTGCTTGTGCACGGCGAAGCGGAGCGTAACGACATGGTCGAGTATTTCGGCGAACAACTATGGGGCTATGCGTTCACGGAGAACGGTTGGGTGCAGAGCTACGGTTCACGATGCGTCAAGCCGCCTATCATTTACGGCGACGTGTACCGCCCCGAGCCGATGACCGTCGACACGACGCAGTATGCGCAATCGCTGACGGACCGCCCGATGAAGGGCATGCTGACCGGCCCCGTCACGATGCTGCAGTGGTCTTTCGTGCGTGACGATCAACCGCGCTCAGTCACCGCCTTGCAATTGGCGCTGGCGATCCGTGCCGAAGTGAGCGACCTGGAAAAGGTCGGCATCCGCGTGATCCAGATCGATGAGCCGGCTTTCCGCGAAGGTCTGCCGTTGCGCAAGGGCGATTGGGCGGCCTATCTGAAGTGGGCCGTCAATGTGTTCAAGATCTCCGCGGCATCGGTCGCCGACGAGACGCAGATCCACACCCATATGTGCTATTCGGAATTCAACGACATCCTGCCGTCCATCGCCGCAATGGACGCGGACGTGATTACGATCGAGACCTCGCGCTCTGCGATGGAACTGCTAGACGGGTTCGGCGCATTCGAATACCCCAACGAGATCGGACCGGGCGTGTACGACATCCACTCGCCGCGCGTGCCCAGTGTCGAAGCGATGGAAACCTTGCTTGAACGAGCATGCCAAGTGATTCCGGCACAGCGGCTGTGGGTGAATCCGGACTGCGGTTTGAAAACGCGTGGCTGGGCGGAAACCGAAGAGGCGTTAAGCAATATGGTGCAAGCCGCGCGGACGCTGCGCGCGAAGCTTGCCGCGGACGTTGCGAACGGGTGAGATGATGTTCCGTGAACCGCGTCTATTAACCCTCGTTATGCGGCGCGGTTACTCGGAGGGCTGGTACGCAAGCTCGCGGAGAACTTGCGTCGGGCCCGAAGTTGCCCCCGGGATTACCGCTGAAGTTGCCCCTGACTCGACGGGGTTTTCGAGCAGAGTGGCTGCGTCGTCCACCCGATTCGCCCGATTCGCCCGACTAGCCCGACTAGCCCGACTAGCCCGACTCGTTCGACTAGCCCGAGTTGTGCCGACCAGCATGCGCCAGTCGAGCTTGGGAAACACCGCCTCGGATAGAGCGCTGTCAGGCGAAAGATTGTTGACGACGATGCCGCGCGCACGCAGCAATTGCGCGGCGTGGAAAAAGGACGGTTCGATTCGAACGGCAAACGCGTGATCGAGGCCACTGGGCTGCATGTTCTCGGCCGTCTCATAGAAGCGCGGCGTGCTTGCGGCGTTGCGCAAGTCGAGTCCGTGCAGGTAAATGGAGCGAAAGCCCAGCCAGGTCAGGATTTGCAACGCGACATACGCGACCGTGCCGACATCGAAAAAGCCCCGCGCCAGATCGAAGCTATAGCCGAGGCCGGCGTGTCGATCGAACGGGCATAGGCGGTGCGTCTCGTCGTCGCTCGCCAACGTATGGATGGCTTCGCTGGACAACGCCGGCAGGAAGCTCGGCTCGCGCAGATCCTCGATCAAGCACAGGCGACAGCGCACGGCCGAGAGCGGCATGCGCTGCAGGATGAACCACAGTACGAGCGGCGTGACGAATAAGGTCAGGTCGGCGCTGACGATGCGTGCCACCAGATCCATGCGTTGCCTGATGAAGTTCGTATCGATGATGCAGTAGTACTCGAAACGCACGGGTTGAGTGTCCTGCAGCGCGATGGCGCCATTCACGCCGATCGCATGCTCCATGCTCAACTGCTGATAGTCGATTGTGGCAATGGAGGGGCCGCTTGCGATCAAATGCGCGCGCGAACCCGGGCGCAGCAACGCGGCTCCTGGATACGGCGCACCGTTCCACAACGACAACGGTGTGCCGCGATACCAGCACGCGGCGATCTGGCCTGCCGCGTTTCTTTGAATCCGCAAGTCACGCCACAACCGGGCGCTATGGCGATAGGGGCGCCCGTGCAACGCGCGATACATCAGCCGCAGCATGTTGCCGCGAAGCTTGCGCAGGAAAGGGACCTCGACGGCAAAATCGGGTTGCTGACCCGGAAAAAATGAAGCCGTGCCCATGACGTTGTTCCGATTCAAAACCAATAGCCTGCATGGTAGGAACACGGGTGCATCGGCACAACGCCACTTGATTTCAAAATATGAAAAAAGGGGGGGCTTGAAATGCGGCGTAAATAATCTTCGGGTAGATGGGCCGATTACGGATCGATTGATTCCGTTTGGCTTGAGGGCAGCTTACGGCGTGATGAACGAGGAGGTTGTTGCGTAAACGTTCGGTAAGTAATATTTGCCCACGATTTTTCTAGCTCAGTTCATCAACACACGTTCGACGAGATATCGTCTCGATGCGAGTGCGCCATTGATGCAATAGGGCGCGTCGATCACGCGTAGCCGCTGACGCGAACGGGCCGGTCCACGGTTACCCACAGTCCACCCCGCGCAATCAGATAGAATTCCCACTCGACGGCATGCATCGCAAATCCGCTCTGCGACCAAAGCATGCAGCAGACCACGTCGAACGAACTCACAAGCTAACGCGAGAAAAAATCCGATGAAGACGCTGACCTTCGTGCGTCATGCGCAAAGCGTGGCCAATGCTGGAGGCGTGACCATGGTGCACGACGCTATTCCGCTATCCGAGCTTGGGGTTCTGCAAGCGCGTGAGTTGGCCACGCTGCTCAAGCCCAAACCGGCGTCCGTACAGGTATCGTGTTTCATTCGTACACGCCTGACTGCGGATCCTTTCTGCGAACGATGTTCGCAGCAGATCGAGGTCAACCCCTACCTCCACGAATTCTCCCTGATCGACCCCGCGCTGATCGAAGGGCTGGACGGCGAGCAACGCAAGCCGTTCGTCAAAGCGTATTGGGACGATCCGGACCCGCATCGACGTCACGGCGCCGAGTCGGACACCTTTGCCGAATTCGCGGCACGCGTGGGTGAGTTCCTCGAACAGATGGACACATTACCCGATGGCACGGTCATTTTCGGACATGGCATCTGGTTTGCCCTTTTGCTTTGGCGGTTGCTGGGCTATCGTGTCATTGACACCGCCGACATGCGCGCTTTCCGACGCTTTCAGTTGGGCTTGCCGATGCCGAATTGCGCGGTGTTCACCCTGGTTGGCGTGGGTGACGGGCGCTGGAGCGTGCAGGCCAACACCGAAATTGCACGGCATATCGCGGTCGTATCGCAGGCTTATCGTGACCGTGTTGCAGCTGCGCAGTTAAACCAGGTGCCGATGAAATAAACCCCGAAGGAGAGCCGAGATGAAAAACAATCCCGTTGGCTGGTTTGAAATCTATGTGCAAGACCTCGATCGCGCGAAGACGTTTTACGAGTCCGTATTCCAGCTCAAGCTGGAAAAGCTGAACACGCCGGAGGTGGCGATATGGGCGTTCCCGATGGACATGGAGCGTTGGGGCGCCGGAGGGGCGTTGGTCAAGATGGACGGCTTCCCTTCAGGCGGTAACAGCGTCCTGGTCTACTTCGGCTGCGAAGACTGCTCCGTGGAGGCCGCCCGTGCGGTGCAATCAGGTGGACGGATACAGCGCGAAAAAATGTCGATAGGCGAATACGGCTTTATCTCGCTGGTGTTCGACACCGAAGGCAATATGATAGGCCTGCATTCACTGCAATAAGATGGTCGCGACGCTTGGAGTCGAGGGATGACTTAGCGAGCGTCGCGATTGTCTACAGCGTAACCGTTCCTCGCCCGATCTCGACAACCTTGCCACCCACGTGGATGGCGCCGTCGGCCGTCACCGAGAGCCGGAGCCGGCAAGGGCGGTTCACGGCTTCCCCTTGATCGATCTCATACTCGGCCGGCAGCGAATAGCCGTTTGCGATAAGCCAGCCGCCCAGGTTGGCGCACGCCGAGCCCGTACCCGGGTCTTCGGCGACGCCTGCACCTTGCGTCGTGAAAAAGTAGCGTGACAATATACGTCCCGGCCGCTCGCCATCAAACGCAAACACATAAGCCGTCTTGCGTGCGAGGCTGCTCTGAGGCCAGGCATCGAGGCGCGCGCTGTCGGGCCGCGCTCGACGAACAGCGTCCGTGCTGCGCAGTGCCACCAGCAACTGATCGGCGCCTGTGTCCACCCATAACGGTGAGGTGAGCAAGTCCTGCTCGCTCAAGCCCAGCAGCGACGCAACCTCGGCATCAGCCAGGGTTTCGGGCTTGGTCTTGGGGCCGCCCGCCGACGGCGCGGTAAAAGTCCACACGTCGCCCTGAGCGAAAACGGGCACGACCCCGGCCTTGAATTCGAGCTTCAGCGCGTCGCCCGTGTGCGCGAGATCGCGCACCACATGCGCCGTACCCAGCGTGGGATGGCCGGCAAACGGCATCTCATAGCCGGGGGTAAAGATGCGCACACGCGCATGGGCGCGTTGGGATGGCAGGATGAAAGTGGTTTCGGAGAGGTTGAACTGCAGCGCGAGTGCCTGCATGGTGGCATCGTCCATGCCGCGAGCGTCTTCAAACACGCACAGCGGATTGCCGCCGAAAGTGGATTGCGCAAAGACGTTGAGTAGCCGGAAGGCGTAAGTCGTCATGGTCGCTTTGTCGTCCTTTATCGTCGCTGATGTGGGGTGGGGGCAGGGCCATCGTGCCGCTCATCGTATTGCTTCCCGACGATTATAGATCGCCCCTGATTTTCAAGGCTTGAGTTCCAGATCGTCGAAACGGCGCCATTTATAGAAGGCCAGCGACAAGACCCAGCTCAGGACGAACACACCGATGATGAAAAAGCCGATGGTGCCGAAGTTATCATTCAGGCTCCCCATGGCATTCCAGAATCGCCCGGTCAGATGCATTTGATCCGCCAGCAGCCCGAGCGCCTCGATACTCCCCACCAGCAGCGCAACAAGCACCGACACAAAAGTAATCGTCATGTTGTAGTAGAGCTTGCGTATCGGTTTGATGAACGCCCAACCGTAGGCGCCGAGCATCAGGATGCTATCGGTCGTGTCGATCAGCGACATGCCGGCGGTAAACAGCGCAGGGAAAATCAGGATCGACCAGATCGACATCCCACTTGAAGCCTGTGCCGCGGAAATGCCAAGCAGACCGATCTCGGTCGCGGTATCGAAGCCGAGGCCGAACAGCACGCCCAACGGATACATATGCCAACTGCGCGTAATGATCCTGAACATCGGACGGAAAATCCGCGCCAGAAGACCCCGGTTGGCAAGCAACAGATTGAAGTCTTCTTCAACATACGGGTGACCGTCGCGCACACGCTTGAATGCCTTGTAGACCGAGCGCAAGACGGCCAGATTGATCAGCGCGATGATCAGCAAAAAGAATGCGGACACCAGCGTGCCGATCACGCCCCCGACTTCCTTAACCGAATCGAGTTGATCTTTAAGCGCCAGCGCGGTGGCGGCAATCGCGACGCAGGCCAGGATCACCACCGTGGAGTGCCCTAGCGAAAACATGAAGCCGACTGCGACAGGGCGCTTGCCGTCTTGCATCAGTTTGCGCGTCACGTTGTCGATGGCGGCGATATGATCGGCGTCGACAGCATGCCGCAGGCCGAAGCTGTAAGCGAGAAAAGCCGTGCCCATCAGCAGCGGAAAGTGTCTGAATGCGATGAATGCCCATCCCCAAGCCACGAGATTGAATACGAGTAGTAGCGCGTACATCCCGATAATCTTGCCTTTGACGTCGGCGGACGCGTCGTTGAATAACGCTTGCACTAAATGGCGCATGAGCTTTCCTGGCACTGTAAGAAGCGATAGCTTACAGGCAAGCCGCTTTCGACCTGGCGCAATCAAAATATTTTTTATTGAAGCACTCGCGCGTGGAACGCAGAGAGGAACGCAGAGACACCCTACAGCAGACGCACTGGATGGGCACGGTCGCGGCCACCGCCCGGCCATACCCGCAAAATGGGGCGTCAACACCACTGTTGAGTTTTTGGGCATACTGATTGAGCGGCTCGCGCGGTACCGGTGGGCCCGTTTTCCCCTTCAACCACCTTACGGAACCCTCATGTCCTATCGTACGAAATTTAGCGTCGTAGTCGCCGCTCTTGCGTTTTCAGGCGCGGCACTGGCCCAGGCCCCGGCCGCCCAGGTTGTCCGGCTGCGCGGCAACATCGTGTCGCTGAACGGCGATACGATGATGGTTCACCGCAACAGCGGCGACACCGTGTCGGTGGCGCTTGCACCTAATGTGCAGTTGGGCGCGGTCAAGAATATCAAGCTCTCGGATATCAAGCCGGGTTCGTTCATCGGCACGGCGGCAATCACCGGCCAGGACGGCAAGATGACGGCGACCGAAGTGCACGTGTTTGCCGAGTCGGCCCGTGGCACCGGCGAAGGGCATCGCGCTTTCGATCTGGGCCCCAACAGCACAATGACGAATGCGAATGTCGATTCGGTGGTGCAATCCTCGAACGGGCGCGAACTCACGCTCTCGTATAAAGGTGGCAGCAATACGATAACCGTGCCCGCCAATGTGCCGGTGGTGGCGTTTATCTCGGCGGATCGGGCGGATCTGACGCCAGGCAAGAAAGTGATCGTTACGGCGACGCCGGCCGCGGGCGGCACGTTCACCACGCAGCGCATCCTGGTGGAGAAGGATGGCGTTGCTCCGCCGATGTAATGCCCGGCCTCGAAGCGCGCTCATTCCCCGTGCTCATTTCGAGGCGTTGTCGCACAACACCGAAGCTTTGGCGATCCAGTCGTGCTAAGTGCGCTCATGATGGGAGCTCTGCTGTATCACTGCCTCATCAGCACTTGCGACGGCACCACTTGCGACGGGCCCCCATACATGGCGATAAAGACGTCAGTCAGCGCGCGTACGCGGCTCAAGCGTGGGGTAAAGCGACCATTGATCGCCCTGGTCGCCCACCTTCCCGAGAGTGTGCAGCGTGTCTTGTTCGTGCCCCGCGTTCGACGGGTCGCCATTCATATCCCCATATTGCGAGGCGTGTATTCAGGGTGCTTTCGTCGACATCCGATCGATCTGATGCACGGCACCGAAACGAGCGGCTTCGTCGATGCCGACCAACTACAGCCCGACGCAGCCTTGGCCAGCGAACTCAACCCCTACATGGGTTCGCAACCTAGCATCGTGCGCCGCGCGATGCAAACGCTGGGCGAGACGAACGGCTACACCTTCGTCGATATCGGCTGCGGCAAGGGGCGCGCGTTGATCGTTGCAACGGAATTCGACTTCGATGCGATTGTCGGTTACGACATCAGCGCCGAACTGGTTCGTATCGCCAATGAGAACGCGGCGGTCATGGCGCGACGTTACCCCGAGCGCACACCGATCCGCGCGCTCAAGGCGAACATCAGCGAGCCCTCGTTGCCGGTGGGCAAGCTGGTGGTGTTCCTATACAACCCGTTCGGCACGCCGCTCATGGCGGCGCTACTCAAAACGCTGGAAGCGGGTATAGCCGCGGGCGAGCTCGAACATTTCTTTATCGTCTACGACAATCCAGTCTGTGGTCATGTGTTTGATACTTCGCGTGCCGTGACACGCTGGTTTGCCGGCGCTTACCCCTACGAGCGCGGCGAGATCGGGTATGGACCTTTGGATGAAGAGGCTGTCGTCATTTGGCAAAGCGTGCGTGGTGCGCGGCCCTGTGAATTTTCCGATCGCGAGCGGACGATTCGGGTCAAGGACCGGCTGCATGCGAGCCTCGACTGACTGGGGCGTTTGCTAAGCGAATTGCGCGGGGTGAGCGCGCGGATTGAAGGGCGGTTAAAGTAGAGGCGTTTCGATATGAGCGGCATTCGGGCGGCATCGATCCGCACCCGCTTGGCTAAAGCCGGCCCGCAGAGGCCTTATCGTCTTCGCGCTATCCTACAGGACCCGACATGAACGACCTTTCCGCTTTCGCCATCACCAAGAAGTGGCCCGCCCAGCATCCCGATCGGATTCAGCTCTATTCTTTGACTACGCCCAACGGCATCAAGGCTTCGGTCATGCTCGAAGAGACGGGCCTGCCTTACGAGCCCCATCTGGTCAGATTCGACACCAACGACCAGATGTCGCCAGAGTTTCTCACGCTCAATCCCAACAACAAGATCCCTGCGATCCTCGATCCCAATGGTCCCGATGGCCGACCGCTCGCCCTGTTCGAATCGGGGGCGATCCTGATTTATCTCGCCGATAAGACCGGAAAGTTCATCCCGCAGGATGCCGCTGGCCGCTACGAGACGATCCAGTGGCTGATGTTCCAGATGGGCGGCATCGGCCCCATGTTCGGGCAGCTCGGCTTTTTCCATAAATTCGCCGGCAAGGAGTTTCCGGACAAGCGTCCGCGAGATCGCTACGTGGCTGAAGCGAAGCGTCTGCTTGCGGTGCTAGAGGGGCGGCTGGCCACGCGTACCTGGATCATGGGCGATGCCTATACCATTGCCGATATCGCCACGTTTCCCTGGGTGCGCACGTTGACCGGCTTTTACGAAGCCAATGAGCTGGTGGGGATGGCTAGCTTCCCGAATGTCACACGTGCTCTCGATGCGTTTGTTGCACGGCCGGCGGTGGTGAAAGGGGTCGATAGTCCGAAGAGGAATTGAGCAGCCAATTGACTATCGTTTCGGTCGTCCACTGTGGATCATCGTGCGGCAAGTCGTGGCCGGCCCACGGGTGCTCGACATGCGCAGCGTGCCACTGCGTCGCGATGCGGGCAGAGCAGGCAGGGTCGACCAGGCGATCCGCCGCAGACGACAGCAATAGCGTAGGGCAGCGCGGCGCTTCGCGCTCTGCCTGAAATCGAGCCGCCGCCCAGAGTTGCCGCAGACCGTTCGCTGCGCTGACGCCTGCGGTGCGGCGAATTTCCATCCATGCCGCGATATCGTCAGCGACGGTGTCGCGCCGGTTGCAGGTGAGATCGTGCAGGCGCCGCTCGCAGTCTTGCGGATTGGTCCACGCCAGCGCGACACGACCCACGACCGGCCAGGCTGCGGGCCGCATGCGCTGCGTCAGATTGCAGAACGGGCGCATGCTGGTGTTGATGAGAACCAGCCGTTCTATCTCTTGCGGATGCCGTTGCGCCCACACGGTGGCGACCATGCCGCCCAGCGACATCGCGAGCAAGCGATAAGGCCCGGGAATACCTAACTCGGCTGCACGCGAGCGAACCAGCGTCATCATCTCGGGCACACTGAGCGGCGCTTGCACGCCTCTTTCCCTACCGTTCCCGGGGAGCTCGAGCAGGGTCACGCTGCTGCCGGCGGTGGCACCTATGGCCGCACCGACCCCCAGACTAAACTGTTCCGGAAAGACGCCCCAATGACGCGCTTCCCGCGTGAGGCCGCGCAGCAGTATCCACGCGCTCATCGCAGAGGCTTGCGTTGCCAGTGTTCCCGCGCGCGCTGCAACAACTGCAGGCGCAGCTCGCCCTGCGGTAGCCATCGGTGCGATGCAAAGGCCGCGCGGGTCAGGAAATCGAGGAAATTGGCATGTCGGCGCAAGACGCGCTCCGTACGGTGGGGTTTGGTCGGATTGAACAGGCCGAGGCGCGAGAACAGTTGGCGCGGATTCTTTTTGATCCAGAGCCAGGAGCCCAATTCCAATGTCATCGGCAGGAAGATGTTGGATGCGTGCGTCTGATCGTAGGCGCAGTCCCACAAGTCGCCGTGAAGCAGGTATTGATGGCTTTGCGGCTCGAATACATAAGCGTGGTGCGGATAGCCCTGTTCGAACATGGTCTTGAGCAGAAACATTTCAGGAAGATGCGCCATCTGCTGGTCGGTTCGCGCATAGGGAAACCAGATGCTGTCGCCCCAGCCGTAACCGGAATGGCAGTCGAGCGCGAAACTAAGCGGTCGCGTCAGCAGTTCCTGCTTCACGACCTCCAGCAAAGCGGCACTCTCAACTTCCATCGAACCGTATCTCGCCCCGCGGTACCACGGCAACCACGGACCGATGCGTTGACCGCCGGCGAGAAACGGCACGCGGCCTTCGGCATTTTGCGGTGCGTTGCGCATGAGGTCGACGCCATTCGGGTTCGAGCGGGTTCCCGCCCACATCCCGCCGGGGTTCACGATAGGCATGAAGACCAGACGTACCATGCGCAACTGGTCATGTAGCAATGTGTCCCATTCGAGACGTCGCAGCAGGGCACGCATGTAGTCGAGGATCAACTGCGTTCCGATGCGCTCGAGCCCATGGACGCCGCCGAAAAAGCCGATGGCCGGCGCGTTGGGGTCGCTCGATCCTATGGTTGCTGTCAAGACGGGGAATGATCGCGTGCCGGCCCGTACGTTGCAAACCGTGCGCTGTTCGAACCGGTCGCCGCCCGCGGTCAGTATGGCCTCGAGTTCGTCGAATTCTGCGAAGCTGTCCGGGCCAGCGCGTAACGGGCTCATGGCTGCGCCTTTTTTTTGTCACAGGTTGCGCGAGCAGCGGCGAGGGGCCATCTCGGTTCGCCTCGGTTCGCCTCGGTTCGATTAGACCGCTTCAATTCGTCCGCGAATTGGAAAATGAGTATATAGCGGATGTTTGCTTCGGAACATAAGAAAATCCCTGAGAAAACAACCCGCTAACTATGCGAGCCGACCCACGAGTCGGCCCACGAACCGACCTTATAAAACGGATTGCCACAAAACTGTCACATCGCGCAGTAAGCCGTGAGCTTATGGAAGGTTTGGATTGCGCGAAACCGGTTGTCCTTGCGCCTTCTTTTCCGCGCGTTGAATGTCGGTCGGGTATTGCGTGTCATCTCCGCCCGGGTGATAGCCGTTTTGTTCGAGGGTCTTGAGCTCTTGTTTTTGCTCTGCGCGGGTGGTAGTGCTGGTTGTGCCACTGCCGGTCTGTGCATACGTCGGGGGACAAATCAGTAACGTGCTTAACATGGCGACGGGTATAGCCCTGATAGCGATAAGGTGATTGCGGGTCATTTTCGAGCTCCGATTGGTGACGGCCCGAGCCTATGCAGCAAGGCGCGCGCCTGACATGCGCGGGGGCGTCCGAAGCGCGACCCGCGTACCAACCAAGGAAAATAACTTTTCGGGATTTTTTTGGCTGTACGCTGGTCTACTTAATCTGGGATTTATTTTGCAACATCCTGGCTTACGTAAATTCCCATGGGGCCAGCTTCCCTCATGGTTGGAACGAGTACTTACAAAACGAGTGCTTGCAATGCGTGCCCATCACCGAAAAAGCGAAGAAAGCGACCGCGCGAAACCTGCGAGTGTGAGTGCTGCGAGCCTCAGTACTGGGAGCCTCACTACCACGAGGGCTTGCAAGGTCAGCGCGGAGTTGCGGCGCGCCAATTTGCTGCGTTGGCTCAAAGACCACGACGTGGCATTCCGCGGCAGCAGCGACTTGCGTCAGCTCAAACCCAACGCAGCATTTGGCGACCGGACTGCACGCCGGCTCGAAAGGAATTACGGAATGGGCATGGGCTATCTCGACCAACCAATCAATCCCGCGCTAGGGCAGCTATACCCGTCGGACTGGGACGTCTTGCCCCAGGATTTGAGGGAAGTCACGCTGGCCGTAGGCGCACGCTATAACTCCGAGTCGATCGCTTCAGCGGCGGAGCGCGAAAGCGATCCCATTTTCGATGTGCTGCACGGTCGTGGTTCGCGCACGGGCGGTTGTTAGCCCCCCTCTAGCGCTCGGGCCTATCCAGGTGTATCCGGGACTATCCGGATCTAGTCGCGGCGGGGCGGCGATGACCCGATCGCGGTCGGGGGTTCGATAACCCGATCGAGCTTGCCCCATCTCACCAGGATCGTTTCAATCGCATGCGCATAGCTGTCGCGTTTGTCCGGCGTTTCCGAATGGTAGGCGCCGACCGCCTGCCAAGTGTTGCCGTATTTGATCATTTTCTGTTTCAACAGCCACGCGGCGACATAGACGTTCACGCATTCATCGTACAAGGCGGCCGGCCGTATGCCGTATCCCGCCAATCTGGCGAAATGAATCGAGTTGATCTGCAGCGAGCCGACGTCGATTGTGCCGTTGGCGTTGGCGTGGATGGCGGCAGCGTGATTGTGCGATTCCTGCCATGCGATCGCGTGGAGAATCAGCGGATTGACATGCTGGTAGACCGCCGCGTCCTCGTAGCAGTCGGCCGCCACCGCGCTGCGGCAGCACAGCGCCAGCAGCAACAGGGTGTAGGCAACGACGTGACGCAGCATGGAATTCTCTCTCGTGAGCGAGCCGTCAGTTCGGTCGGTCTGGCGGGTCTGCCCGGTTGGCCCGACAGCGGACGATCGTACGGACGATAGTGCCAAGTGCCGGTCACAGTAGCGTTGCTATGTGACACTCATGCCATGCAATGCTTACAAAAACATTTGGCAACATTACAGTCGTTGCCCTTTTTGTTAGGCGGATTGACGGCTGCGCTATCTGCTCGCCGACCGCGTAGGTTCGATCTGGACCTATCGCGTCCCTAGTTATATTTCTGTCACAGAGCACTGATACGATTCGGTCCCTTCACCGTCCCTTCGCCGCGTGGACAATTTGCTGTCCTCCTGGTCGTCGATAACCGGATCGGTCTTGCGCGGGTCTTGCGCGGGTCTTGCATATTTATCGGCACTTTGCCTCTGTTCATGACTCTATCCAGCCTCGTTGTACGTCGTACGTTTTGCAGCTTGTTTTGTCGTCTGTTCCGCGGCCTGTTTTGCAGCCTGTTGCTCGTGACGCTGGCGACAGTGCAACTCGCCCACGCGCAGGTGACGTTGAACTTCGTCAATGCCGACATCGATCAGGTTGCCAAAGCAATCGGGCAAGCCACGGGGCAGACCATCATCGTCGACCCGCGCGTCAAAGGTCAGCTCAACCTGGTCGCCGATCAACCGATGGCCGACGAGAAAGCCATCAAGACGCTGGAGTCCGCGCTGCGCATGCAAGGTTTTGCGTTGCTGCAAGACCATGGCGTGATGAAGGTCGTGCCCGAGACCGACGCGAAGTTGCAAGGTGTGCCGACCTATGTCGGCAACAGCCCGGTGGTCAGCGGCGATCAAGTCATCACCCAGGTATTCCAGCTGCACCATGAATCGGCGAACAACCTGCTGGGTGTGCTGCGCCCGCTCGTTTCGCCCAACAACGCGATCGCCGCCTACCCAGGCAACAACACGCTGGTGGTGACCGACTATGCGGATAACGTCAAACGCATCGCCGCCATCATCGCCGGCGTGGACGGTGCGTCGACGCAGAACAGCGACATCGTGCAACTGAAGCACGCCAATGTTCTCGATCTCGCCTCGCTGCTGCAAAAGCTGCTCGATCCGACCACGCTCGGCGAAACGGACACGACGCTCAAGGTCACGGTGCAAGCGGATACCCGCACGAATTCCTTGTTGCTGCGCGCCTCGAGCGAGTCCCGCCTGCGCGAAGCCGAAGCGCTGATAGCCAAGCTCGACGTCGCGACCCGCGAGCCCGGCAACATGCATGTCGTGCAACTGCGGCAAGCCGATGCGACGGAATTGGCCAAGACGCTGCGCGGCATGCTGGGTCAGTCCAGCGGCAGCGATAGCAACAGCAGCGCCAAAAGCGACTTCAACAAGAGCGACAGCAGCTCCGGCGGTGGTTCGGGCGGCAGTTCCAGCAGCGGTTCCGGCGGCAACAGCTTGGCTGCGCCGTTGCCCAGCGGTTACAGCGGGCAGGGCGGCGGGGGCGGCGGGGGTGGTGGGGGTGGTGGGGGTGGTGGCGCCAGCGGCGGCGGATCGGGCGGCGGCGCCGATAGTGGCGGTATCTCGGGCGGCTCAGGTGGCAACGCCAGCAGTATCGTGGCGCAAATCCAGGCGGATCCCGCCACCAATTCGCTGGTGATCACCGCGTCCGAACCGGTTTATGCCAACCTGCGCGCGGTCATCGACCAGCTCGATGTGCGGCGCGCCCAGGTTTATATCGAATCGCTGATTGTCGAGCTGACGCGCTCCAAGGCCGAGCAGCTCGGGGTGCAGTGGCAGGGCTTGATCGGCTCGGCGACCAACACCGCTTTGTTTGCGGGCAGCAACTTCGCTACCACCACCAGCCAGGGCATCGTCAACCTGACCGCGATCGGTAATGCGGCTGCGGCCAATGGCAGCGCGGCCAGTGCGCTGGCCAGCTCGGCGACGCTGCTCAATAACGGCTTGAACGTGGGCCTGATTCACAAATTCGGTAATGCCGTGGGCCTGGGCGCGTTGCTGCAGGCGCTGGAAAGCAACAGCGACGTCAACATCCTGTCGACGCCCAGTGTGATTACGCTCGATAACGAAGACGCCAAGGTCGTGGTAGGCCAGAACGTGCCTATCGTCACCGGTTCCTATTCGCAGACCGGCTCGTCATCGTCGGTCACGCCGTTCCAGACCTTCGATCGCGAAGACGTCGGCATTACCTTGCATGTACGCCCGCAGATTACCGAGGGCGGCATCATCAAGCTGCAGATCTACCAGGAAAGCTCGAGCGTGGTGGCCAGCACGGCCAGTGCGACGTCGGGCCCGACCATCAACAAACGTTCGGTCCAGTCGCTCGTGCTGGCCAACGACGGTCAGATCATCGTGCTCGGCGGCTTGATGCAGGACGAGTATGACAACGGCAACAGCAAAGTGCCGTTCCTGGGCAACCTGCCTGTGATTGGCAGCTTGTTTCGCACCGAGAATAAAGACCGTAACAAGACCGATCTGATGGTCTTCCTGCGTCCCGTGATCTTGCGTGACAACCAGACCACGAGCGATATTTCGATGAACCGCTACGATGCGATTCGGGCCGAAACCAATAGCTACGTTTCCGACAATCGCAACGTGCGCGATTTGAATTTCCCCGGCGTGCCGCCCGCAGTTGGGGCGGATGCGCCGGCTCACGGTGTGGGCTCGTTGATATCGACCGACGGGGGCCGCGCACCGGGTTCAGGTGTTGGCGCAGTGGATTCGAATGCAGCGGGTTCGAACGCGTCGGGTTCCAACTCGGCGGG
>NZ_LMUX01000016.1:973155-1098044 GCF_009765705.1 Burkholderia sp. L27(2015)
AACGGCACTCGATCATTCCGGCCAAGCGGCGATGCTCGACGGCCTGGTTTCGGCCGACGTGCAAGCGCCGCCCTCGGGCGTCGCCGCGCGGTTTCTGCCTTATGGTTTTGCCCGCGCGAACCAGATCCTGATCGCACACCATCGGCCGGACGGACTCGAAGTGTGGATCAGCGACCGTACGCCGCCGCAGGCGCTTGCGGAAGTCGCGCGCAACTTTACCGCGCTGATCGTGGTACGCAAGCCGGCCGAAGAATTGGCCGAGGTGCTCAGCCATACGTATGCGACGCAAAGCGGCAGCGCCGCGCAGGTGGTGGGCGAAGTTGAAGGCGAGGTCGACCTGTCCCGGCTGATGCAGGACATCCCCGAAATCGAGGATTTGCTCGAAGCCGAAGACGACGCGCCCATCATCCGCATGATCAACGCGCTGCTGACGCAGGCCGCGCGCGAAGGGGCATCGGATATCCATATCGAGTCGTTCGAAAATGCTTCGGTGGTGCGCTTTCGCGTCGATGGCACGTTGCGCGACGTAGTGCGACCCAAGAAGGCGCTGCATGGCGCGTTGATCTCGCGCATCAAGATCATGGCCCAGCTCGATATTGCCGAGAAGCGCCTGCCACAGGATGGTCGCATTACGTTGCGCGTCGGTGGCCGGCCGGTTGATGTGCGGGTATCGACCTTGCCGACCGGACACGGTGAACGGGCGGTGCTGCGCTTGCTGGAGAAAGACGCCACGCGCCTGAACTTGACCGCGCTGGGCATGGCCTCCGATACGCTGGCGCGCTTCGATAAGTTGATCGCGCGACCGCACGGCATCGTGCTGGTGACCGGACCGACCGGGTCGGGCAAGACCACGACGCTTTACGCTGCGATCTCGCGGCTCGAAACCGCGTCATCCAACATCATGACGGTAGAAGATCCGATCGAGTATGACCTGTCCGGCATTGGCCAGACGCAGGTCAACGAGCGCATTGGCATGAGCTTCGCGCGCGCGTTACGCGCCATCCTGCGGCAGGATCCGGACATCATCATGATCGGTGAGATCCGCGACCTGGAAACCGCGCAGATCGCCGTGCAGGCCTCGCTGACCGGTCATCTCGTGCTGGCCACGCTGCATACCAACGATGCGGCCTCGGCCGTCACGCGGCTGACCGATATGGGTGTCGAGCCGTATCTGCTGGCCTCCAGCCTACTTGGCGTGATGGCGCAGCGGCTAGTGCGTCAATTGTGTCCCACCTGCCGCAGCGAAAGCGACGGCGTGTGGCGCCCGGTCGGTTGTACTGCGTGCGGCCACAGTGGCTATCGCGGCCGGCGCGGTATCTACGAATTGCTCGAAATCGACGACGCGATGCGTGCGCTGATCCACCGTCAGGCTGCCGAAGCCGAGCTGGCCGAACACGCGCAGCGCGCGGGCATGCGCACTTTGCGCGACGATGCAGGGCGCTGGCTGACGGACGGTATCACCTCGCTCGAAGAAGTGATTCGCGTCACCGGGACAGCCTGATCATGGCGGCATTTCGTTTCGAAGCGCTCGATACGGCCGGTCGGCCACAACGCGGCGGGATCGAGGCGGAAAGTGCGCGTGCTGCGCGCGGGCTATTGCGCAGCCAAGGGCTGACGCCTTTACATGTCGAGCCTGCCGGCCGAGCGGCGAGCGGGGTTGGTCGCACGCGTCGGCCGTCGTTGCGCCGCGGCTTGTCGTCGCGCGAGCAGGCGTTGATCACGCGGCAGATCGCCAGCCTGCTGGTGGCGGGCTTGCCGTTGGACGAAGTGCTGGCGATTCTTGCAGAGCAGTCCGAACGCGATGGCGTGCGCGAATTGCTGGAGGCGATCCGCTCGGAAGTGCTGGGCGGCCAATCGCTGGGCGGTGCGTTGGCGCTACACCCGCGCGACTTTCCGGAAATCTACCGGGCGCTGGTGACGGCCGGCGAGCATACCGGCAAGCTGGGGCTGGTGCTCACGCGTCTGGCCGACTATATCGAGCAACGCAACGCGCTCAAGCAGAAAATCCAGCTCGCGTTTACGTATCCGGCCGTGGTCACGGTGGTGGCCTTCGGCATCATCAGTTTCTTGCTGACTTATGTCGTGCCGCAGGTGGTGAACGTCTTCGTTTCGACCAAGCAGCAATTGCCCTTCATCACGGTGCTGATGTTGTGGCTCTCCGATTTTGTTAGACATTTCTGGTGGGCGTTGCTGGGCGGTTTCGCGGTGTCGATCTGGCTTGCGCGGCGCATCCTCGCGGTGCCCGGGCCGCAGATGGCCGTGCATCGCTGGCTGTTGGGCACGCCGCTGCTGGGCCGGCTCATGCGCGGCTACAACACGGTGCGCTTCGCCAGTACGCTGGCCATCCTCACGGCGGCGGGCGTGCCGATTCTGCGCGCGCTGCAGGCGGCCAGCGAAACCTTGAGCAACGTGGCGATGCGCGCAGTCATCGAGCAATCGATCGGACGCGTGCGGGAAGGTACGTCGCTGTCGCGCGCGCTGGCCGGGACGCGGATTTTTCCGCCGGTGCTGGTGCATTTGATTCGCTCGGGCGAGGCGACTGGCGATGTGACCACCATGCTTGACCGGGCTGCAGCGGGCGAAGCGATGGAGCTCGAGCGACGCACGCTGTTTCTGACCAGCTTGCTGGAACCGCTGCTGATACTCGCGATGGGTGGAATCGTGCTGACCATCGTGCTGGCGGTGATGCTGCCGATCATCGATTTGAATCAGATGGTGCAGTGAGTGCAGTGAGTGCAGGAAGTGCAGGAAGTGCAGTGGGTGCGATGGGTGCGGCAGGCACGGCCGACCCAGAACCGCACCGGGCGATGTTGTCAGTGCATGTAGATGGTTGGGCCGCCGCCACTCGCCGGCAGGAACACCTCGCTGCGCACGCCGTGCAGGTCGACGACGACCGAATGAGCGCGGACCTCGGCGAGCGTGCCGAAGCTGCCCAGCGCGGCGTTCAGGCCGACCACGCGCGGCGGTGCGTCACCGATGCCGATGATGGCGGCCGTGCCGCCGCCCTGGAACGACAGCAGGCCCACGAGGTGAAGCTGGCGCCCCACGGCGAGTTCGCTGTGGCCGCCGAGCAAATTGGCGGCAGCGCCCGAATCCGGCAGGGTCCGGGCGGCCGGGGCTACGTCGGGGGGCGCACTGGCGGTGTCGTGCAGCGTGATGCCCCACCACGTGAGCGTCGCGCACAGCATGGCGAACAGCGCGATCGACGCAAGCCGGGGCGCGCCCGGATGGGCCAAGGTCGGTTGGGTCGATGGGCCGGACAGCGAAGTGCGGCGCAGAGCAAAAGTCGGAAGCGTCATGAGGGTAGCGGCAATTAAGAATGGCGTTTGTCGTAAAACTGGCACCGATTATAGAGACACTGTGCGAACTAAATTTGTCAGTCAGCACGGTCGAGCTAGTCGGGCATGCCGATTTTTTTAATTATTTTCTGTTGAAGGTGTCGTCGGATGAAACTCTCAGCCAGTCATCAATTTTGCCGCGGCACGGCGAGCCAGCCGCGCCTGCTGCGTCTGCCGTATGAGGTAACAGCGGACGTAACAGCCACAGCCACAGCCACAGCCACAGCCCCACGCAAGCAACGCGGATTTACGCTGATCGAAATGATGGTCGTGATCGCGATCATCGGCATCCTGGCCGCACTGATCGTGCCTAAAATCATGAGCCGACCGGACGAGGCACGTCGGGTCGCGGCGAAGCAGGACATCGCGACCGTCATGCAAGCGCTCAAGCTATACCGCCTCGACAACGGCAGCTATCCGAGCCAGGACCAGGGTTTGCGCGCGCTGGTCGAAAAGCCGGCGGCCGATCCGCAACTGGCCAACTGGAAGGACGGCGGTTACCTGGAGCGTTTGCCCAACGATCCGTGGGCCCATCCGTATCAATACCTGAACCCTGGCGTGCACGGCGAGATCGATGTCTTTAGCTACGGTGCGGACGGCAAGGCCGGCGGCGAGGGCAACGACGCCGATATCGGCTCCTGGCAGTAGGACGCAGCGATGCGCCAGCACACCACGATAGCAACCGGTTCGCCGCGCACTGCGCGCGCGGCGGGCTTTACGCTGATCGAGATGATGGTGGTGCTGCTGATTGCCGGCATACTCGCCGCGGCCGCGACAGTCACCATGACGCGCAACCCGCATACCGACCTCAAGGAAGATGCTCAGCGTCTGGCTTTGCTGTTCGAAACCGCGAGCGACGAGGCGCAACTGCGCGACCATCCGCTGGCGTGGGAACCCGATGCGAACGGCTGGCATTTTGTCGAGCGCCTGCGCGGGCCAGCCGGCGACAGCTGGGTTCCGCTTGCTGACAACCTGTTCGCGCCGCAGGCGTGGAAGGATGGCGTATCCGGCGTGGCGATTCATTTTGCGGGCAGCTCGCAGACAGCGGGCCGGGTGCTATTCGGCGTGGAAAGTATTTCGGCCCCGGTGGTGGTGACGCTTTATTCGGACGCCGGTGCCGTGCAGATCGACGGCAACGGCAATGGCCGCTACACGGTGCGTTGACATGAAAGCCACTCGTGTACCTTCGCGTGTAACTCCGCGTGTAACTCCGCGTGTAACTCATCACGCACACCAGCGCGGCGTCACCTTGATCGAAGTACTGATCGCATTGGCGATCGTCGCGATCGCGTTGGCCGCCGCGTTGCGGGCGGTAGGCAGCCTCGCCGCAACATCGGGCGCCTTGCATCAACGGTTGCTGGCCGGCTGGAGCGCGGACAGCGAGCTGGCCCGGCTCGAACTCGAACAAGGTTGGCCCGACACGGGCACGCGGCGCTTTAACTGCGCGCAGGGCGCGCTGGCGCTAACCTGCGTGGAAACCGTCAGCGCGACGCCTAATAATTTATTACGCCGGGTCGATGTGTCGGTCTATCGCGGCGATAGCAGCGAACGGCTCGTGCAGCGAGTGACGGTGCTGGCTGACGAGACGCGCCGTGCGCTGTAAACGCTCGCCCGCGTCGTCCGCCGCTTTGCTCGCGCAAGGTCGGCGCGCTATGCAATGCCAGAACGCTATCAGAGAAGCACGTAACGCTCGGGGCTTTACGCTGATCGAGCTGCTGGTGGCGATTGCGTTGTTGGCGGTGCTGGCGGTGTTGGCCTGGCGCGGGCTCGATCAGATTGTGCGCGGCCGCGAGATATTGACGCGCTCGATGGAAAGCGAGCGCACGTTGTCGCAATTGTTCGACCAGGTGCAGGCAGACTTGCAGCGCAGCGCGCGTGATGATGCGGTCGGCGGCCCAGCCGTGCGGATTGCGGCGGGAGTAGACAGCGCAGGCGGCGAATTGACGATCGTTCGCACGCTCGCACTCGATGGCCAACCGCAGCGTTTGCAAGTGGTGCGCTATCGCTTGCAGAACGGGCATCTCCTGCGCATCGCGTCGCCGGGCGTGGCCAGTGTCGGGCAACTGCGCGCCACGCTCGACAGGGGCAGCGAAGCAGGTAGCAGCACGGTCGATCTCGTGAGCCCGGCAGGTGCGCTGCTGCTACGAGCCTACGCGCCTGGCCAAGGTTGGGTCGATGGCATGAGTGGGATCGACCGCGCATACAAGAGCAATCTTGCTGTGCTCAATATTCCGAACGGCGGCGGCCCAATACGCGGCAGCGTCACGGGCGTGGAATTGCGGCTCGTGCTACAGGGGCAAGCCGGCGTGTATAGCCGCGTTTTCCTGGTGGGGCAGTGAGATGCGGCGTACCTCCATCACGCACCTTGTGCCGACGCACACGCCCCCGCTGATGCACCGACGTCGGCACATGGCACGGTCCTCATCCGCGCCCGCCACGGCGGCGGCATCCCGCTCGACCCGATCGCAGGGGTTCGACAATGGCGGCGGTGATACGTCACGCCCGCGTTCCCAGCGTGGCGCGGCGATCGTCACGGCCCTGCTGGTCGTTGCGCTTTCCGCCATTTTGGTGTCGGGCCTCTTGTGGCGCCAGCAGATCCAGGTGCGTCGCCTCGAAAACGAGCGGCTACGCGATCAGGCCGCATGGGTCGTGCGAGGCGCGGTCAACTGGACGCGGCTGGTGCTGCGCAACGCGGCGGATGTCAGCAATATCGATTACCTGGGTGGGGCTTGGGCAGTGCCGATTGCGCCGACCCGTTTGTCGGACTTGATCGGCAGCGCAGGCGACGGGGGGGGCGACAGTGCCAGCGGCATCGGTGCGGCGCTGGTGTCGGGTTCCATCGAAGACGCGCAAGCGCGATTCAATTTGCGCAATCTGGTGTGGGCGCCACCGCCGGGTGCGTTGCAGGTCGACCCGGCGCAGACGCGCCACTTCCAGCGCTTGCTGCAGTTGGTCGGTCTGGACACGCAATTGGCGGATGTCACCGCGCAACGCCTGCGTGCGGCTTTACAAAATCAACCGACTCGCTTTCAGACGGCACCCGGCAGTGCCAGCGCGATAGCTGGCGGCGTCGCCGTGCAACCGACGGATGGCGGGGCGTTCAGCGCGCAACCGGGGCTAGCCGACGATCAGGATGATAACGAGGACCGCCCCTTGCCGCCGCTCGATGTCGATTGGCTGCTCGACGTGCCGGGCTTCACTGCGGCGATGGTCGAACGCTTGCGTCCATTCGTCACGGTGTTACCGCTGCCCACGCTGGTCAACGTCAACACGGCGTCGCCCGAAGTGCTGGCCGCGATGATACCCGGGCTCAACATCGGCCAGGCGCAAACCCTTGTGAGCGGGCGCGACCGAGCTTGGTTCGTCAATATCGGTGACCTGAGCAACCGGATCGGCGGCGGCAGCAGCCAAGCACCGCAGCCTGACAGCAGCGAGCTCGATATCCATAGTAATTTTTTTGTGCTGCACGGCGAGGTTCGTTACGAGCGTGCGGTACTGCGCCGCGACACGCTGATTTTCCGCGATAACTTGACGCATGCAACGCGCATCGTCAGCGTGCGCGATATTGAATAAGGCCCTGCATTGAGTACCCTGATCGTCCTACTACCGCCTCGCGATCCTGCCGTGCCCGCGCAAGAATGGCAATGGCCCGAGCTTCCCTTCATGCTGCTCGATCGCCGTCGTCAGGTCGTGCGGGCCGGTCGTGCCGCGCTGTCGTCGCTGCCGCCTGCCGGCACGCTGATCCTCCAATTCGCCGCGCGCGATCTATTGATGCTGCGCGTGGCATTGCCGCCGGTGAAGGGGGCGCGGCTGATGCAGGCGTTGCCCAATATCATCGAAGACCACCTGATCCAGGATGCCCAGACCTGCCACATCGCGGTCGACCCGATGCCGCCCACGCATGGGGCCGACGACGCCGAGCGCATCGTGGCGGTGGTCGATCGCAACTGGTTCCGCTTCGTGCTCGCTGCCTTTGCCGAGGCGGGTTATCGGCAGATTCGCGCGGTGCCGCTAACGCGTTGTTTGCCGGCTGCGGATAAGGCTGGCGATGCATCGACTGAAGCATCGGCTATTGCATCCACAGAGCGGGCGCATGGTGTCGATCTTCCGGACGTGGCCGGCGCGCTTGATCAATCGACCGCAGCCCCGCAAATGAAACTGGTCGTGTTGATCGTGGGCGCGACCGTTGCGAATGCTGCCGTCGACTCGTCTCTCTATGCGCTGGGTGGCACGGCCCCGCAGTTCGGCGCGTCGGGCATCGAGTTGGCGCTGGCGCGCGGCGCATTGGGCGAGGGCGTATCGATACCGCTCACGCAAGGTCTGTCGATGCCGCTCGCTGATGGCCTGGTTGCTCCGGGTGAGTTCGTGAGTGGATCCTCGGGTGGATTAGAATTCGCGCTGTCGCGGGCCGGGCTCGAGCGCAGTCTCGCGACGCTGTCGGGTGGTGTGCCGTACGTGCTGTATCGGCTGCAGGAGCCGGGGAGCGACGTACGCTTGGCGCCGAGCATGGCGGCGTACGCCGCAAGCGATGCAGGCAGCGCAGGGAACGTAAGTAGCGCAGACAGCATAAGGAACGCAGGCGGCACAGAGAGCGTAGGCGGTGCGGGACATGCAGGCAATCCACACGACATACGGCCCTTACCCTTCGAAACGCTTGCGCGAAATGCGCTCGCGTGCGGCTTCGATCTGTGCCAGTTCGAATTCGCCAAGCCGCCGCTGCGGCTCGATCGTGCGACGCTGACGCGCTGGCGCTGGCCGATCGCGCTGGTGCTCGCTTCGCTGCTGGTGGCGGTCGTGGGAAATAACGTGCAATGGCTGATGCTGAGCAAACGCTACGACGCGTTGCTGGACCGTCAAACGGAGCTGTTGATGACCGCATTCCCGAAGACCGGCGCGGTGCTCGACGCGCCCGCGCAGATGACGCGTCAGGTCGACCAGTTGCGTACGGCATCGGGCGAACTGGCGCCTAACGATTTCCTCGCACTGGCCGATGCGCTCTCGCGTTCGCTCGCGCCGTTGCCACCCACGGCGATTGCACAACTGGATTATCACGAGCGCACGCTGACGGTGACGTTCACGCCTGCCGTCAACGTGGACGATGCGCTCGTACGACGCCTCGAAGCGAATGGCGTGGGCGCCAAAGCCGACGGCAATCGCTGGACACTGCGGAGTCTGCAATGAACACCATGATCGAAGCCGTCTGGGCCAACTGCTCGCCGCGCGAAAAAACGTTGTTGAGCAGTGGCGCCATTCTCTTGTCGTTGGCGCTTATCTACGGCGTGCTGTGGGCGCCGGGCGCGAGTGGGCGTCAACGCTTGCTCGACGATATACCGCAGTTGCAGACCCAGCTCGCACAAATGACGCGTCAGGCAGAGGAAGCGCATGCGCTGCAGTCGGGCGCACAGGGGGTGCCTGTGAGCGGCACTGCACTGCGCGATGCGCTCGCTTCGTCGCTCGCCCGGCGCGGGTTGCAGAACGCGCAACTCAACAGCGCGGGGCAGGGGTTTCAACTGCAGCTCAAGAACGTCAATTTCGCCGATTACGTGGGATGGCTCGACGAAATCCGGCACGCGGATAAAGTGCAGATCGTCGATGCTCATGTGAGCGTGTTGCCGAGTGCGGGGCAAGTGGACGTCACTGCGACGTTGCAAAGTGTCTCGCGTTAAGGTTGGCACGATGAGCGAGCGCGAAGCCGGTTTCCTTAGCATGAGCGGGTGGTGGATCCGTCGCGCGCTGCCGTGGGTTGCGGCGGCTGTGCTATCGATAGGGGCGACGCTGTTGACCATGCTGCCGGTTGCATGGCTCGCTCCGGTGCTGGCTTACGCGAGCCATGAGCAAGTCGAATTGGCTGGCCCCGAGGGTTCGCTATGGGATGGGCAGGCCAACTTGGTGCTCGCAGCCGCCGAGGATCCGACGGCGCGTACCGAGTTGCCTGCGCGCATCCACTGGCATACCGCATTCTGGCCGCTATTGGTTGGGCACTTGCGCGTGCGCGTCGATGCTAACGATGCGTTGCCGCAGGCGGTCGAATTCGACGCGAGCTTGCGCCGCAGCACGGTGTCGGCTGGCACGCTGAACATACCTGCGAGTCTTTTGAGTGGGCTTGGCGCGCCGTTCAACACGCTGGGCCTGGAAGGCCGGATGCGACTCGAATGGGCCGCCTGCAGCGCGGTCGGGCAGTCGCCGTTCTGCCAAATGACCTTAAGCGCGACTCAACTGTCATCGCGCATGTCGCGAGTGCGACCGCTGGGCAGTTATCGATTCGATGTGGTGTTGAATGGGCAGACGATGGGGCTCGTGCTGAAAACGACTGAAGGTCCGCTGCGGCTGGACGGCAACGGTGGTCTCGATGGCGGACGGTTTCAGTTCAATGGCCGGGCGCAGTCGGACCCGAGTGCGGGTGCAAGCCTTGCTGGCTTGTTGAGCCTGTTGGGCATGCGCCAGCCGGACGGCAGTTACGCATTGACGTTCGCGCGGTAGAAAACAGTTTTAAGTGAAAATTTCCGCAAGCGGCTTTGACCTGCAAGACGACGTTGATCGTTAATAACGATGGAGTTACTATTGCAAGTGAGTCGGGAGTGCTGATGCTTCGGTGCGATGGACGATTGCTCCACTTGGCTTACCGTATATCTCAAACGGACCGCATATGCGGTCCGTTTCCTTTTATGAACTAACGTGCTTTAAAGAAGCAAGTCTTCGTAAAACGCACCGAAGGGTCTGGTCAGATGAGCAAGCTGGATCTCCAAAATCCAGAGACCAATATCGGGGCAACGATCGAAATCTCCAAGATCGCCGGCTTGATAAATGGCATGTGGAAAATCCGACACGCGATGTCCCTTGATGTGCAGATTGAGGCGCCAGCCCAGTTCCGTCGCGCGCTGATCCGCGAAGGCATAGAGCGCGGTGCCTGATGCGCCGGCTGCCTGCCATTGATGCTTGACCTCGTCATACAAGGTTTGTGCGGCGCGCGCGCACGCTTTCATTTCATCGTCGTGCCCAACCACAAACGTTGTGCCGGCATCGCCTTCGTGCCCGTTCCAGACCACCCCGATGTCGATGGGAAGAATTGCCAAACTTTTTTAGAAGAGGAAAATTTTTAGGACTGCATCGGGGTATCGGAATTTGAAGGCAAAATGTAAAGTTCGGTGGTTTTTCTGGCTGTGTGTGCAGCTAATGAGCTGGGCGAGGTCCAATGCGACCCGCCTTGTTTATGGGAGCGCAACGCAGGTTGATGACGTGGCGCGCGATGAAAACAAAATTAAACCGAATGAGTCAGTGTTATGCCATGCGCCGATCCTAAGTGCCCTATTTGTCGCCCGAACTGGCAGGAGGACGAGGCCACCGCGAAAAAGCGCGCGGAAGAAGACAAACAGGATTGCATCAACTGCTGGCGCTTTTATCAGCAGAAAGCTGAGGCCATCGTATCCGTTGGCGATCCGATTACGCGCAACCGACGTATCAATGCTGCCTATGCGCAACTGTGGCTGGACGATCATCGTTTCCAGTGGGCGGGATTGGCAGCGTTTGCGTCGAAGCAGGTCGGCTGTGGCCTGCTCAATGCTGCCAGCATGATCGGCAAGTCCAATCGGCAGCGTGATGCCTATCAGCAGTGGGAGCGACAAAGTTCGCCGCTGGAGAGATTGTCGCCTTACGCGTCACCGCGCATGCCTATCCCGGATCAAGCAATGGGTGCCGGAGGTGAAACGGTCTATCAAATGCTGGCACAAGGCAACACAGCGGTGTTTCTCGACATGTGGCGGCTGCATATGTTTTACAAAGAGTTCGGGCTGAAACGGCTCAAGCGGTGTTTGCCTGAGCGGAAACAACTGCGCGGGTCAGTCATATGGCCGATCTCAAAAAGTGTCGAATTTGGCGAAGTAAAGATTGAGGTCTCGCAGGGATTTGAAGCAATCGACTCAGGTAACCTCACTGGAGGTGTCCTGCAATTGGCCAGGCATGAGCAATTTAATATCCTCCAGCCTGCCATGTACGACGACCCGGCCTTTGCCGTATTGATGCGAGCCGACCAGTTCGCCTGGGCGCTAAACATCCCGACTGGATCGGCACAGGAAATTCAGTTGACGTTTGCCAATCAATGCACGGTTACGGGCGGCAACGCGCGGCATGAGGTGTTTAGCAAAGAGCCTCTGGCGAATCTGGCTGATGCAGAGCAGAGAATGGCTTTCGTCGGACGTGCTGCAGAGCGTTTCGATCAGCTACTACGTCATCCGTTGGATCGCTATTCCGTCGAAAATTCCCTGTTCCTCATGGCACACCCTCCGCGGAGTAGCCGATGATCGCAATCAGTCGAATCAACACGTGCTGGCGTATCGTCGGCGCAATCCTTGGACTCTCTGCCATGTGGGGAGTCTATGCGGTGCTACGACCGGTCGACGAAGTAGTATTAACGATTGGAGAGTCCTACGAGCACGTACGCCAGCAGTCACGGTCAACTCTGCCTGCAGTCACGCCTTACAACATTTTCTGTCCTTACGTGCGACGCCCGGCCACTCTACGATTTAGCGACCCTCAGTATGGATTCACGACCCCAGCCGCAAAATTCCTGGCCATATGCGCCGACATGAACGGCAAAGTCGAGCAGCTCACTCTATCGCCACAGGTCGAAACTCTGCCGCTTGATGAGACGATGGCAATCCTCGTTGATTTACAGAATCAACTTCGCCGCGGAGGATGGCGACCCACTCTCGTTGTCGACAATCCATTGGTCGTAGACACACCGGCCACGCGAGCCGAGATACGCAACTTTGGCATCCGCCAAACCTTCTGGCTCGCCAGCGACAAATATCAGGCCTTTCTCAGTGTTCGCCGTTTCGTGCACGAGAACCGCCCAAACGACGAGCGTTATCTGATCACTCTGCAACTGAGTGGGCCACCCTTTCTGGTCGATCTTTCCGGTGGTTGAGAGTTTCCGCCTCGAAGTTATTTTAAGGGCGTCCCGACTGTCCCTGGGCGCACACTCGGCGCGGGGTAACCGATGACCGCAATCAGGAAAATCAAAGCGCGCGGGCTTATCGCCGACACAATCCTCGTTGCGCAGTAAAAAGCCGTTCCGTTGACGGCAGAGCACCCGCAAAACGAAAAGCCCGCTAGGCTTTCGCTTTGCGGGCTTGCGTATTGGTTGCGGGGATAGGATTTGAACCTATGACCTTCGGGTTATGAGCCCGACGAGCTGCCAGACTGCTCCACCCCGCGGACGGGAGTGTAATCGCTTAAGCGAATCGGAGCAATCTAAACTTTACAATTACCTTATTTCCGCAGAGCCAGCATCGCATCTTCAAGCGCTAGTCGCAGCTGTTCCGCCCCTCTGATGCCAGGCAGGCGGCGCTGTGGGTGAGCTGGATCGCTGGTCATGATGATCAGCGACGCGGTGCCGAACAAGCGCTGCCACCACGGCTGGATACAGGTGATGCTGCGGATCGCGGACAGTTCCAGGCTCGAAGCGCGGCTTTTGAAGACGCCCTGGCGCCAGATAATCCGTTCCGTATCGATGACGATTTCGGTGAACGCGGTTTTGATAAAGGGCAACACGGCGCCCGCCATGACGGCAACCGCTTGTATAAGCAAGACAAACCAGTTGAGCGCAAAGCTTTTCGACGCGTAAAGATGTATCGCGCCAATGAGCACGATGACAGCGCCTGCTTTCAATAACGCAGGAAGATTAATGACTTGCGAAGGCGCGCCATCGAAAATCAGATGTTTAGACATCTTGTTTTGCCTCATTGCAGGATATATACATTCGGTGTCAGCCCGGCGGTAATCGGAGCAGGGCTAGCACGTCGGCTTCGTCGAGCCATGTAGTCAATATAGCAATAAACCGACCCGACTATCAGAAGAAATCCCGACTGACCGCCGGCAGCCGCCCCAGCAGGTGCGACATATCGACAAGCCGCTGCGCGACCAGGTGCCTGACCTCACCCTGGCATTGCCAAGTGCCGAACACCGCCAGCAAAGTCGACCCTAGCGCTTCGCGGCGCTGTTTCTCCAGCAGACTGGGCCACACGATCACATTCACGTTGCCGGTTTCGTCCTCGAGCGTCACGAACATCACGCCTTTTGCGGTGCCAGGCCGTTGACGCACGGTAACGAGACCGCATCCGCGCGCCAACTGACCATCGCGAAAAGCACGCAACATGGACGCCGGCATCAAGCGCCGCGCAAGTAACTGGGGGCGTAGTAGTTCCAGCGGGTGCCGCCCCAGCGTCAAACCGGTTGACCGGTAGTCGCTGATGATTTCGTCGGCCTCGCACGGTGTGCCCAACGTGGGCGTGTCGTCGCCCAGTTGGGCCGCCGCGAGCATGTCCCTGTCGGGAACCGCGGCTAGCGATTGCCAGAGCGCTTCGCGCCGGTTGCCCGCCAGCGACGACAAGGCATTGGCGGCAGCCAGCACCTGCAAGTCGTGCCGGTCCAACTGGGCGCGCAGCGCCAGGTCGCCGACGCTGTCAAACGGGCGCACGGCCCTGGCCGTCTCGATGCGCTCAGCGGACCCGTCGCGCATGCCGCGCAACAGCGAAAGACCAAGGCGCACAGCGGGTGGGCTGCCGCATTCCTCGCATTTATCGGATTCGCCGCATCCGTCGCGCCCATTTCGTCCATCGCACCCGTCGCGCTTTAGAGGCTCCAGAGCCGAATCCCAACCGCTGATCGTCACATCCGCCGGCAAGACCTCCACGCCATGACGCTTGGCGTCCTGCACGAGCTGCGATGGCGAATAAAAGCCCATCGGCTGGCTATTGAGCAATGCCATTAAAAACGCCGCCGGCTCATGTCGTTTGAGCCAACTGCTCGCATAGACCAGCAAGGCGAAACTGGCCGCATGGCTCTCCGGAAAACCGTATTCGCCAAACCCCTTGATCTGCTCGAAGATCGCCTCGGCAAACTGTTTTTCATAGCCGCGCGCGGTCATGCCGTCGACGATACGGTCGTAATATTTTTCCAGGCCGCCTTTGCGCTTCCATGCCGCCATGGCGCGCCTGAGCTCATCGGCCTCACCGGCGCTGAAGCCCGCGGCGATCATGGCGATCTGCATGACCTGTTCCTGGAAAATCGGCACGCCCAGCGTGCGCTCCAGAGCCACCTTCAACGCCTCTTGCGGATAGCTGACCGGCTCAATGCGCTGCCGCCGGCGCAGGTAAGGGTGCACGGCGCCGCCTTGAATTGGGCCAGGGCGCACGATAGCGACTTCGATCACGAGGTCGTAAAAGGTCTGGGGCCGCAACCGCGGCAGCATCGACATCTGCGCGCGCGACTCGATCTGGAACACGCCTATGGTGTCCGCCTGCGAAATCATCGCGTAGGTGGCGGGATCTTCCGCGGGAATGTCCTGCATCTCGAACCGCTCGCCGCGCTGCTCCGAAACAATGTCGAGGGCGCGACGAATGACCGATAGCATGCCGAGCGCGAGCACGTCGATCTTCAACAGCCCCAGCGCCTCCAGATCATCCTTGTCCCACTGGATGACGCTGCGCTCCACCATCGCGGCGTTTTCCACCGGTACCAGCCGTGTGAGCTTGCCGCGGCTGATAACGAAGCCGCCCGAGTGCTGGGACAAATGTCGCGGAAAATTCAGCAATTGCGCCGCCAGCGACGCCCAGCTTTTGATCAGCGGTGTGTCCGGATCCAGCCCCGAGTCGGCGAAGCGCTGGAGCAGGTCATGACTGTTATCGAACCAATGATGCGACTTGGCCACGCGGTCGACGATTTGCGCGTCTACGCCCAGCGCCTTGCCGGTTTCGCGCAATGCGCCGCGCGGTCGATAGGTCGAGATTGCCGCGGCAATGGCGGCCCGGTCGCGCCCATATTTGCGGTAAATGTATTGGATCACTTCTTCGCGTCGCTGGTGCTCGAAGTCGACATCGATATCGGGTGGCTCGCCGCGTTCCTTGCTGATAAAGCGCTCGAAGAGCATGTTGCCGCGTTCGGGGTCGACTTCCGTCACGCCCAGGCAGTAGCAAACGGCCGAGTTGGCTGCGGAGCCGCGTCCCTGGCAGAGAATCTGCTGGCTGCGTGCATATCGGACGATGTCGTACACCGTCAAGAAGTAGGCGTCGTATTCCATCTCCTCGATGAGGTCGAGCTCGTGTTCGATCTGTGCCTGGATCTTGTGCGGGATGCCGGTGGGGAACCGGCGATGGGCCCCGACGTACGTTTCCTGACGCAGATACTGCGCGTGGGTATAGCCTTCGGGAACCAATTCATCGGGGTATTCGTATTTCAGCTCATCGAGCGAAAACGTGCAGCGCTTGAGCACGTTCAAGGTCTCGCTCAGCGTGTATTCCGGATACAGATTGGTGAGCCGCAAGCGCGAGCGCAAGTGCTGCTCGGCATTGGGCGCCAGTGCATAGCCGCATTCCGCGATCGGCCGGCCGATGCGGATTGCCGTCATCGTGTCGTGCAACGGTTTGCGCGAACGCACATGCATCACGACCTTGCCGGTCGCGACCACCGGCACGGCGTGGCGCACGGCGACACGTTCGACGACGCCGCGATGAATGTCGTCGAGCGCGCGCTGATGCAAGGTCAGTCCGACCCAGGCCCGAGCGGGAAAGGTCGCATCCAGCCACTCCAGTTGCGCATCCAGTTTTTCTTCATGCGCCGGAAAATCGGGCGCAAGAATGGCGAGGCAGTCCGGCATGCCGCGCAGGTGCGCATATTCGGCCTCGGGGCGGGAGAGGTCATGCGGCGTGAGCAGGTAAGCGCCTTTCTGTGCGCGCATACGCGCGAGCGTCACGAGCTCGCACAAGTTTCCGTAGCCTTCTCGGTTTTGCGCCAGAAGAATCAAACCGAATGCCGGTGTCTTGTCCGCATGCACCAACTGGAAGTACGAGCCGATGATCAGCGGCAGTTCCTCTTTCTTGGCCTGCACATGCGCGCGCACGACGCCGGCCAGCGAGCACTCGTCGGTAATCGCCAGGCCCGCATAGCCGAGTTGCTTGGCGCGCGCGACCAGCTCTTCTCCACGCGATGCACCCTGGAGAAAGCTGAAATTGGAAAGCGCAAAAAGCTCCGCATACGCGGGCAGCATGGAGAACGTCGTATCCACGATTCGTCATCCAAATAGGCCGTGAAGAAACCAGCGCGTGTCGTCGGCATCGGCGCTGCTCGGGCGCTCCCGGAAAATCCAATAGCAGCTCTGGTCGCTTGCCTGTGCGACAAAATAATCGCGGCTGGCCGACGCGCCATCGAACCATCCTCCTTCTATCCTTTCGCCGGTCGATACCAGTTTCAACGGCGAGCTGTAAAACGGACGATTGCTCTTCATCATCAATGGCAGCGGCTTTTCGAGCAGCCAAGTCGGACGCGGCAGATCGGACGGCGGCACCTCGGCGCGGCGTGGGTCGTGCATGGGCACCCAGCGATTCGCGTGCTCAGGGCGATGGTCGGCCCTGGGTGCGGGCCGAAGCACGTTGTCGACGCCCAGGCGCGCAACCAGCAATTCCAGCAGCCGGTTATGGTCGTCGGCCGAGCCGCCCGGTTCCGGGAACAGCGCTTCGGTCGAAGGCTGCGCCGGTTGCGCCTGGGTCACGCTCAGCCTGACCGCGATTACGGCGGCAGTCAGCTCCGTGCGCCCAAGCCGCTCCTTCAACAAGCGCACAAGATGGTCTTCGCGCCAGGTGGGCTCGGCCAACGCCAGGTCGATAACAGTCGGCGCAATGGCGGCGCGCCCGCGCTCGTGTTCCAGCGCGATCGAAGCATGAGTCAACGCAAGTTGCTGCGCCCCGAGCCAGCCGCACAGTTGCACGATAAGCCGGCGTGCGCAGAACAGAATCGCGTCCGCATGTTCGACCCGGTCGGGCAACTCCACGCGAGCACTGAAGGTGGGCGGCACGGCGAGCCATTCATAGAGTTCCGGCGCGAGTCCGTAGGCGCGGTCCAGTGTATCGAGCAAGGCCACGCCGCAGCGCCTTTTGAGGCCTGCGCGCGGCAAGCGTCGAATGTCGCTCAGCGTTTTGCATCCGAGGCCGGTGAACCAGTCCGTGAACGCGCGCACTTCGGGCGCAGCCAGAAAAGGCAGGCCGCCGAGCGTGCGCTCCAGCGATGTCATTTTCAAAACGCGTTGCCTTCTCCCTGTTTGCGCCGTTTGCGTTCCTGCCGCGGTTCCCCCCGTTCTTCGCTGTTTTGCCAGCAGCCATGCGCCTTGCCCCGTCGGCGCCGTGCTCATGCGGGCCGTCACGCCGATCGCATCGACGACCTCACGGATGTGGTGACACACGCGGACAATGCCGCCGAAGAGCCGCAAGCTTGCCGTGACGTCCATCACGAGGGTGGCTTCCTCACACAACGCCACCATCGGCGAGAACCGCATCAGCGCGAAAGCGACCTCGCGCAGCATGAGGTTTTCGCGCAGTGGGTCGCGCTCGTGCATGAGGGTGTGCGGCGACAGCGTCAGCACGCCACCGCGCTTCATGCCCACGCGCACGCCGGCCTCGCGTGCCATCGGGTCCGCGATAAAGACTTTGTCTTTCTCCAGTACAACGCAACCATGCTCCGGTCTAGGTGACCAGCGCGGGCGAAATACTTCGAGCGACAGACGGGGCAGGTGCATGCCGACGAATACGGCCATACGGACTCAACAAGATCGGTGAAGGTTGCAATGTGATCGCCAACGTTTCGGTGCGTATCGGGCCTTTACGCTTCACCACGTCGACGACAATTCCGTCGCCTGCCGGCCTCACGCCCAGCCGCAGCGTTGCCGGCGACGAATCGGACGCGCAGGTCAACGGCCGCACCATTAAAAACAAGGTTTCGGAAGATTGCGCTGCGAGGTGCAAGCGGCGCAGCGATTCGGAGCGCACAGGATGCTGCCAAAAAATGAGCGCTCCGCAACTGCCGGCTTTCAAAATCTGTTCCGCGCACCAAAGCGCATCGGCACTCTTGGGCGCGCGCAGCATCATGAGCTGTTCGACCGGAATACCCAGATACCCGAAGCCCAGCGCGTTGGGGAGATGTGGCGGCATCACCAGTGCGATGGTGCGCTGGCTCAGTGCCGCGAGGGCCGGCCGCAGCAGCCGTAGCTCGCCGATGCCGGGCTGCTGGACAAGCAATTCAACGAGTGTGCCGAGCGGCCAGCCGCCGCCGGGCAATTCGGCGGATAGGGCGGCATAGCCCGTATCCACGGTTTTGCCATAGTTCGCCGCGAGCTGAGACCCTCGCCATAAGGCGGGGTGGATGTCTTCAACGTGTGCGGGCAGGGCTTGCATGGGTCAATTACTGTATGGATGTACAGTATCGTATCTCTAAATTGGGGTTTGTGCACTGCCCCTTTTTGCACCGTGGAATCCTAAATAAGGATAAATAAGCGCAAGACGTCGCTGCGCCATATAGAAATCAATTGTTGACAGTTGACTGAGAGCGTGCCTGCATGTAGATTGTCGGCAATATTCAATACATAAATAAAATTCTGACGCTCATCGCGGTTTTCGCGCGGGCTTCAGACAAGGGAGATTAGATGGCCAAGCAGGGAGATGTCGAAGGTTCTGTTGTTGAAGGTTCCGCTTCAGTTTCTAACTTACGTACAGTGAATCGGCGCGGCTTTATGCAGCGCACGGCGATGGTTCTCGCGGCCACCACCGGAGTTGGCGCTGTGCCTACCATTGCCCGCGCGGCTTCAGACGGGATAGTCGCCGAGGAATACTGGGCGAAAAAGGGCGACGTTAACCTCTACCTCTACAGAAAACGGATGACGGGCGGAAGCGCTGTCAAACCCGTGCTGTTTCTCGTGCACGGATCCTCGTTCTCGGGGCGTGGCGGCTTCGATCTCGATGTACCGGGTCACCCGAATTACTCTTTCATGGATGAATTCGCCGGTTACGGTTTCGACGTATGGACGATGGACCACGAGAACTACGGCCGGTCGTCCAAAACCACTTCCAACTCGGATATCCGATCCGGTGTCGAGGATTTGAAGGCGGCCATGCCGGTGGTTGAACGCGTGAGCGGCCAGAAAAAGTTCATGTTCTATGGGCAGTCGGGCGGTTCGGTTCGCCTCGGTGTGCTGGCGATGGAAGCGCCGGAGCGCATCGATCGCATGGTGCTGGATGCCTTTACCTATACCGGCGAGGGTGCCCCCGAAATCATGAAAAGACGGGCCCAGGTACAGAGCTATCAAACCAGCAATTTTCGGCCCTCGTCGCAGGCGAGCTTCGATGCCATCTTTAGCCGCGACGATCCTTCCACATTCGAGCCGGCTGTCCCCAAGGCATTGGGGGATTACGAATTGAAGCTGACCGACCGCACGCCCAACGGCACTTACCTGGACATGGCCATTCACATGCCCCTGGTCGATCCGAAAAAAATTCAGTGTTCGGTCTGCATAACGAGAGCCGAGCACGACGGCAACGCGACGGATGCGGAGCTGCTCGATTTCTTTAACCAATTGCCCAATAAGGACAAGGAGTTCTGCATGATCAAGGGCGTCGCTCACGTGGCGGTACTCGGGATTAATCGTCACCGCATCTGGCATGCGATGCACGCTTTTTTCACCATGCCGCCGCAGCGTAGTGCTTAAGATCATCGCATCAGTGCCGTAATAGCGTGAACAGGAACGGAGCTCGCTCGTGAAACATAAGTTGGGATTTTTAATCGCATTTATGCTGGTTTTGACTCGGCCCGCGTTTGCAACGGCTCAGGCAACAGATCAGGCATCAGCTCATGCCGCCGATTTGACGGTGCTCTCGGCCGCGGCCATGAAAGGCGTGGTGCAGAAGGTGCCGGATCGTTTTTTTGCTGCGACCGGAGCCCATGTCCATTTTGTATTCGGCACGGCGGGTCAGATACGCGAGAAGGTTCTGGCAGGGGATCGCTTTGACGTTGTGATCCTTCCTCCCGCGTTGCTGAGCGATCTGGCAAAACGCGGGATCGTGGAAGGGGCGTCGATTAAAGACGTTGGTTCGGTACGCATTGGAGCCGCCGTGAAGACGGGTGACCCATTACCGAACATCGGCGATGAAGCGTCGTTCAAACAGACGCTGCTTGGCGCGGTGTCGATCGGTATGGCCGATCCGGCCAGCGGAGCCACGTCGGGAATTTATCTGGCCAAGCTCATGGACCGCCTGGGTGTGACCGAAGCGATTCGTGCCAAGGTCAAATATTATCCGGAAGGTCAGACGGCAATGGAAGCGATGGCCAAGGGTGAGGTGACGCTGGGCATTGGGCAAACCAGCGAGATCATGCCGGTACATGGTGTGACGCTGGTGGGCCCGATTCCGGAAAACCTGCAACTCAAGACTATCTATGCGGCAGGGATAGCGAGCAAGGACTCATCGCAAGTCCTGGCGCAAAAATTCCGGGCCTACGTCACGGGTGCGCAGGTGCGGGCTTCGTTGAAAGCGAATGGTTTCGATCCGGGTTCTTGATCGCGGTACGCGCGGGTGTCATTCAATGAATGAATGCCGGTGCGTACGCTGTCCGAATCGATAAGGGAGTTGTTGTCGTTGTGGTTGGTGCTGTTGCTGTTGTAGAGGTAATTTTATATTCACGTCTTAGCGAGAAGCCGTAGTTAGATGGTGCTGGCATTGCGTCATGCACCATCTTTTTTTATCACGAGCCCCGTTCTGCCCGTGACGTTCGCAACGCGACTTAAAGCCCTGCAACCACTGGGCTTCCCGCTGCGCTTGAAATTCGCAAACGCCCGCGCATTCAGCCTGGCTGCGTGGTATCTGCGGGATGGCTTGCCTGGTAAATCATCCTGTTTCGAGCGATCTGCGATTGATCGAGCGGGTATTCGTTTTTATCCCCGGGAATGATGCCGCTAGCTTCCGCCTGGATCAGTTGCGCTTGCACTTGCGCACGCGTCAGGCCACCGGTACCGGCGTCCATTGAGTCGCTATCCGCAAATGCCGGAGTAACAAGAACCGTGCTCAGCGCGGCGGCGAGAACCAATGCGAGGGGGCGTAAGGGTTTCATTTCAACTCCAAGAAAGAATAGGCTTCGAATCGTTAAATCGTTGCAAACTACGAGCACAGTGTCGCGTGCCGCTACCGTCACGATGCTGACGTCGACATTACGATTTTGTTAAGAACGAGGAGTCCTAGCCCTATGACCCGACCTGCCGCGAAATCGATCAGACGACAGTTATTGCGCTGGCTGATAGGCGGCTTGATACTCGCCGTCGTAATCGCGGGGGCCTCGCTTTATGTGCGGGTTCGGCGTGAGGCCAATGAGTTGTTCGACTATGAGTTGCAGATGGTCGCCGTCAACCTACCCGCCGATATTTCCGCTGTCCGGGCCAACACGAAGGGCCCGCGCTTCAAGGACATGGCCGATGACAAGATCATCGTGTCCATCTGGGATCGGCAGGGACATCTTCTTTACCAGTCCTCGGAACGCTTTGCGCTGGACCGTATTCAAGCACCGGGGTTACAAAACACGCGCGCTTATGGACGGCGTTGGCGCGCGTTCGTCGTGGTCGAGCCCGACCGTTACGTTCAAGTGGCTCATCCGACCGCGGTACGCGATGACATGGCAGCACGCATGGCCGTGAATATCGCCTTGCCGATCATTATCTGTTTGCCGCTGGTGGCACTGTTCATCTGGCTGGTGGTGGGCCGCAGCTTACGCCCGCTGGAGATGTTGGCTGCGGCCATCGGTACGCGTAATCCGGATAGTTTGGCGCCGGTGGCGCTGGACCGCGGTGTCCCATTGGAAATCCAACCGCTGGTGGGCGCGCTCAATACTTTGCTCGATCAACTGGTTGCGTCCATGCAGGCGCAACGGCTTTTTGTCGCCGACGCCGCGCATGAGCTGCGCTCGCCGCTCACCGCACTGAAGTTGCAACTGCAGTTGGCACAACGAGAATCCAGCGAAATCACCCGAGCGGCGCTGCTCGTCAAACTCAACGAACGCCTGAATCGCATGATCCACCTGGTGCAGCAACTATTGACGCTGGCGCGCACGGATGCCGGGCTGAGCCTGACACCGGCGCCGGTGGATCTCGAAGCGCTGGCGGGGGAAGTCGTCGGGGAATATGCACCATTGGCCGAGCAAAGGGGGATCGATCTGGGCTTGGTGGTTGTCCGTGCCGGCGACTACCGTGTGTGTGGCGATAGTGCCGCATTGTTCGTCTGCCTGCGAAATCTCGTCGACAATGCGGTGCGCTATGCCGAGGCGCACAGTCGGGTGGACGTGACGCTCAACCGCCAAGACGGCGCGATCGTGCTCGAAGTTCGCGATGAGGGGCCCGGCATCCCCGAGGCCGAACTCGAGCGCGTATTCGATCGATTCTATCGAGGCAAGCAGACTTCGGCATCGACGGGAAGTGGGCTGGGCTTGGCGATCGCACGTCGTATTGCGCAGCACCATGAGGTGAGCCTGCAACTGCACAATCGAGAACGTGTGCGAGAAAGTTCGCAAGAGAGTGCGCAGGAGCAGGGGCCGAGGCAGGTCGCCGGGCTAACCGTAACCTTGACCGGCTGGAAACAATCCGACTGATTCCGAAAGTATGGTCTACCCGCGGGTGTTGCAAAACCGTTGTCTTAAGCAAGCGTTAATGTAAAGCGGCAATCACAGCGCTATTCTTGGTGGCAGGTAGTCCCCGCGCCCGCAACATCGGGCTAGGGATACTACCTATGAAGCGCACCGTGTTCGGGCGCTTTGCCGCGGAAAATCTCTAATTGTGGTGCTGTCGCAGGGATTGTTTCCGTCGGTTTTTTTTGTGCTCGAATAAATTGTCGACAGTTGACTTGAAGAATGCTGACTTTAAGAATGTGGACGATATTCAATATGCAAATTGCCGTGAAGCCTGCATTTGAGTCGGTTTGAAAGGCCGGAGGTTAAAAGCCCCGGGTCAAAAGCCCGGGTCAAAAGCCCGGTTCAAAAGCCCGGTTCAAAGGCCCGGTTCAAAAGCCCCTCCGGTAGTTTTGCAACGCTGTATCTGGCTGGAAGGGCGGCGGAGTGTTACACGGGGTGCCTGAACGGGATTATGAACAGGCTGGTCAATTCATAAAAATGAGGACTACAAATTATTAATTGATAAACGACGGTTACCCTCTTCGCGATGGCCGTATTCGACCTTATAAATATAATTCGGAGATACTTATGAAACGCCTGGTGATTTCTAGCTTGACCCTGGCTACGCTAGCCGCAGCCTCATCGGCTCAAGCGCAAAGCAGCGTTACGCTTTACGGTGAGCTTGACAATGCAATTGCCTATTACAACAACGTGGGGCATGCCTCTTTGCTCGAGCTGCAGGGTGCGGATCTGACGGCAAACCAGTGGGGCTTGAAAGGCAAGGAAGATCTGGGCGGAGGTCTTCACGCGATTTTCAACCTCGAAAACGGTTTTAACGTTGAGAGCGGCAAATTCAGCCAAGGTGGGCGCGAGTTCGGTAAAAACGCATACGTGGGGTTGGCAAGCGAATCCTTGGGTACGATCGTGTTCGGACGTATGCTGGATCCGACGGTGGACTTGGTTCAACCGCTTACGGCCGATGGCTACGGCCCCGCATTTTCGACGCCGGGCGACGCCGACAATAACGACAATACGTTCCGTGTGCAAAATGCGGCCAAGTACACCAGCCCGGACTACAACGGCCTGCAATATGAATTGATGTACGGCCTGGGCGGTGTTGCGGGCAGTATAGCGTCGCAGCAAAGCACCTCCGCAGCCGTGGCGTACAACCACGGCAATTTCAGCGTGGCTGGGGGCTATGTCTATGCCAAGAACGATGGCGCCGGCGGAGTCGGCACGGCTGACCAGACCCAGAACAACTCGGTCACACCACTGTTTGGCAGCGTTGCATTTACCGGGTCGCGCTTGATCAGCCAAGTCGCGGCTCAGTACGTGTTCGACAAATTTACGGCCAACGTGCGCTATAGCAATGCGCAATGGAAGCCGGGTGCGGCGTTCGCCGCCTTCAACCGCACAGAGACCTTCAATACCGGCGCGACGTCGCTCGCCTACCTGATGACGCCGTCGATTCAGATGGATGTCGGCTATACCTATACGCGCTCCAGTGGTGCATCGTCGGCCACGTATCACACGGTTGCCGCGGGCGCGGAATACTTCCTGTCCAAGCGCACGACGCTCTACGCGATCGGCGGCTACTCGCACGCACGGGGCACCACCTTCAGTCAAGACGGCAACAGCATTGTGGCCGCCGGTGGCACGGTGGGCGACCTGACGTCGAGCTCGAGCACGCCCAACCAGTTGGCCTTCATGCTGGGCATGACGACCAAATTCTGACGCACTGGCACGCAAATAGTGGAAACCATTGCCGCAGCCATGCGCGAGATTTCCCTGTTGTATCCGACCCGAACACTCGTAAAACACGGGTAGTAATTCCAAAACAAGGATGGAGACCATGTCACGCAAACTCAAGTCGCTCACGCTGCTCGGCAGCTTATTTTCCAGCATATTTTTCTGCTTACCGGTGGCCCATGCCGGCGCGGCCGAACTCAAGATGATTTCCAAGGTGGAGATTCCGGGCACACCGCTCGATTCGTTCGACATCAGCTATGTCGATCAGAAAACAAACCGGTATTACCTGGCCGATCGTAGCAATAACGCGGTTGATATCGTCGACGGCACGAGCGGGAAAGTCGTTGGCCAGGTGCACGGTTTTGTCGGCGTCAACAAGGACAACGACCTGGCCGGCCCAAACGGTGTGCTCGTGATCGGCGATGAAGCGTGGGCCGGGGATGGCGACAGTTCGGTCAAGGTCATCGACCTCAAGACTCAAACGGTCGTCGATACCATCAAGACCGGCGGCACCAAGCGCGCTGACGAAATGGCCTACGATCCCAAGCATCAGATCTTTCTGGTCGCCAACGATGCGGACGATCCGCCGTTCGTCACGCTGATCTCGACCAAGCCGGGGCATAAGATTCTGAAGAAAATCGTGATCAATGACGCGACTGACGGCATCGAGCAGTCGATCTACTACGCCCCCAAAGGCATTTTCCTGATGTCGATTCCCGAGCTCAAAGGTGACAAGGCTACGGGCGGCGTCGCGCTGATCGATCCGGTCAAGGGCGAAATCACGCATGTCATGAAGGTATCGAACTGCGAACCCGCAGGGCTTGCGCGTGGGCCGGGACATAACCTGATAATCGGCTGCAACGCGGGCGGCAAGAAATCGCCGCTCAAACCCGTCACCATGGTGATCAACGGCGATAGCGGCGCAGTCGTGGCTGCCATCCCCGATATGGGCGCCGCCGACGAAGTGGCTTACAGCGCGAAAAATGGCCAGTACTACATCACTGGACGGCAGATGCCCAATGGTCCGGTGCTGGGCGTGATCGACGCCAAGACCAACACGCTCTTGCAGAGCATTCCGACCGGAGGTAACGCGCATTCGGTTGCTACGAGCGATTCGACCGGACACGTATTTGTACCGTTGCCGAAAACGGGTGGTCCGTGCGGCGGGTGCATCGCCGTCTACAGCACGCAATAAGCGTGTAGCGCTGCGGCCGCTTTTAGCGGCTGAAGCCAGCGAACGCGTGGAGGTCGGTGGCCCCCACGCGTAACAGATCATCCACTCGCCCCGAAAGGATGTAGCAGGACAACACTTCTTCGATCATTTCCCGCTTTACAATGGCCTTTATCCCCCTCTGGATGGAGGCGCTCAATGTGTCTGGAAATTTTCCTGGAAGAGAAAGCATGAAAACATCACGTAAGCGCGTCGTCCCTGAAGTGCGCGATCGGGCGCTGGAGCTGTCGCTAGTCAGAGAAGTGGAAAACTCGACGAATGAGAGCCGCGAGGAAACGGTAAAGACCACGGCCGGTGAGCCGATGGTTGCGTTTGCGGGCAAGAGCAATCCGTTTATCGACTATCACCGCAATGACCTGTTGCTCAGCCTGCAGAACATGCGTAGCGAAGGGCACGACGAGATGGTCTTCATCTTGATGGCTCAATGCAAGGAATTGACGTTCAAGGCCATCCATTATGAAGCCTATAACATGCAGCTGCGCCTCAAGGCGGACGATCTCGTAGGCGCACTCGCGCTGGCGCCACGCATCAAGCGGCTCTTTGAATACCTGGTGAAGACCTGGGATGTGCTATCGACCATCACGACCAGCGGCTTCAACGAATTCCGCGATTGTCTGGGCGTGTCTTCGGGCCAGCAGTCGTATATGTACCGCCACGTCGAGTTTATTCTCGGGAACAAATCGGTGCGCCTGGCCCAGGCCCATGCCAATAACCCCGACGTCTATCCGTATATCGAGCAATCGTTGCATGCGCCCAGTCTCTACGACGACGTGCTGGCTTTGCTGCATCGCCGCGGTCTGGCGATCCCGGCGCGCGCGCTCGAGCGCGACTGGTCGGAAACCTATGAAGCGGACCCCGATGTCGAAAAGGCATGGCTGGAAGTTTATGCCGACCCCACGCCGGAAAACGATCTGTATGTGCTGGGCGAAGCATTGATCGAAATCGCCGATCTTTTTTCGCAATACCGCTGGCGCCATTTCACTTCGGTAGAACGCATCCTGGGCTTTAAGCCGGGCACAGGCGGCTCCGCTGGAGTGGGCTGGCTCAAACACGTTGTCGACCATCGCTTTTTCCCCGAGCTTTGGGCGATACGCACGGTGCTGGGCGCTTAGGTTCGCGTGGCCGATCAGCGTTGCGACTCGGCGTTGTCGTTCACCGTCATCGGGCAGGCTGCTTTGTGCCGAGCGCCCGTGACGTTAGCGCTGCGCCTTGTTGGCGGCAGATTTTCGTCCCACTGGTTTGGCGAATGCGGAGAATCCTTCGGCCACGGTATGACCCAAGACTTCGGCGGCACGTTTCAGGTTGCCGAGTTGGCGGGGATGCGCCAGCCAGATATCCAGGCTGAGCGCAAAATCTTCAACATCGACTATCGATAGATCGTTGTAGTGAGCGCTGCGGCGCAGCACGGTACGGGGCACAAGGCCCAGCCCCAGGCCGGCGGCAACCAGGCGCAACTGTTTTTCCGTGTCGTAGGTGTCTACCACCAGGCGCAGATTGCGGCCGTGGTTTTCCATCGCGCGCTCCAGCGCCGCCCGATATCCGCACCCCATTGGGTTGAGTATCCAGTCTTGGCCTGCCAGGGCCTTGATCGTGGTGCGCCGATCGACCGACGCTTTATGCTTGCTCTGCACCACGACGACGTCGAAGGTGGTGATCCGCATGCCGGAAATGTCCTCGGGCAGGGCCGTCCCGGATGGCAGCATCAACGTTGCCGCGTCGAGGGCGCCCAGGCCGATTTGTTGTTGGAGTTCCGGACTCCAGGCAGTACGCAGTTGTATATCGAGTGCCGGAAATGCCTCCGTCATGCGCGTGATCGTATCGACCAGAACCACATCCGCGATCACCTGGGTGAATCCCAAGCGGAATATCCCACTGGGTGCCGCGTCCTCACGCGCAATTTCAAGCAGATGACCGGCGCCGCGCAGCAGCGGAACCGCTTGCTCATAGATTCGATGCGCAAGCGCAGTGGCTTTCGGCGGCTTGCTTGCGCGATCGAACAGATCGGCGCCGAGCAGTTCTTCCAGATGCTGGATCCGGCGCGAAACCGCCGATTGCGTCAGCGACAGGACAGCCGCCGCGCGAGTGAGCGAGTTGTGGTCGACTACCGCGACGAACGCTTTGAGGTCGTCTAACATTATGCTTACCTATCATGATTTACATGAGAATAATGCGCTTGTGACAACACCTTGGCTAGTCTAATCTTGAAACAGGCCGTGTTCCCTACACTTTTATCTGAGAGGTTAGCTATGCCATTCGTCAGAATCGATTTATCCCAGGCGGCTCCGGCCGAACTCGCATCGACCGTGAGCGAGGTCGTCTATGAAGCGATGGTCCAAGTGGCCAATGTGCCGCAACATGACAAATTCCAGGTTATTACGCGGCATGCGCCGCAAGAGCTGATCTACCCGGCCGAGGGTTACCTGGGCAACAAGTACTCGCCGGATATTATTTTCATCCAGGTCACGTGGGTGGCGGGCAGAAGCGTCGATGTGAAGAAGGCGTTCTACCGGAAAATCGCCGACGATCTTCACGCCCGGGCAGGCATCCGGAAGGAAGACGTGTGGATCAGCCTGGTCGACTCGAAGCGCGAGGACTGGTCGTTCGGTGGTGGCGATATGCAATACGCACCGACCGAGTAAGGGGAATGGCGCGAGGGCGGCGCTTAGTTCCTAGTTAATACGCACTGAGGCGTATTATCCGGTTGAGATGCCGATTCAAAGGGCAGCTTGCTTCGGTCCGGTCCGACCGAAGCCATCACAACCGAAGGAACATGATTTCTGGCAATCGTCGCATTGCTCACCTGGATATGGATGCGTTCTACGCATCGGTCGAGCTATTGCGCTATCCCGAGTTACGCGGCAAGCCGGTTGTCATCGGCGGCGGACGTAACGCAATACCCGAGGTCCTGGATGACGGCAGCCGCCGCTTTGCGCGGCTGCGCGATTATGTCGGGCGCGGTGTCGTCACCACCTCGACTTATGAGGCGCGCGCGCTGGGAGTGTTCTCGGCGATGGGCATGATGAAGGCGGCGGCGCTCGCGCCGGACGCGGTCCTGTTGCCGACCGACTTCGAATCGTACCGGCATTACTCGCGGCTGTTCAAGGCATCGGTGGCCGCCTTCACAACGCAGATCGAGGATCGCGGAATCGACGAAATCTATATCGACCTGACCGAGGTGGAGGGCGAGGTCGTCGACATCGCGTCGCGTATCAAGCAAGCGGTGAGGGACGCGACGGGGCTGTCGTGCTCGATTTGCGTGGCGCCGAACAAGCTGATGGCAAAAATCGGCTCCGAACTCGACAAGCCGGATGGCCTGACCATTTTGACGCCGGCCGACATGGCGGGGCGGATCTGGCCGCTGGCGGTGCGCAAGGTGAATGGGATCGGCCCGAAGGCGACCGAGAAACTCGCCGAGCTGAGCATCGTTACCGTGGGCGATCTGGCGAGCGCGGATCTGGGATTGCTGCAGACGCATTTCGGCCGCAGTTATTCGGCGTGGCTCGCGGAGGTCGCGCAAGGTGTCGACGAGCGGCCAGTGGTGGTGAGTTCGGAGCCGAAGTCGATCAGCCGCGAGACGACATTCGAGCGCGACCTGCATCCGCGCCATGATCGCCCGGCGCTGTCGGCGGTGTTCTCGGACTTGTGCGTGCGCGTGGCGCAAGACTTGCGGCGCAAAGGCTACGTGGGGCGTACGGTGGGCATCAAGCTGCGTTTCGACGACTTTCATACGGTGACACGCGATTTGACCTTACCTGAGCCGACGGCCGACGCCATCGCGATACGTCGTGCTGCTACCGAGTGTTTGAAACGCGTGACCTTGGACCGCAAGCTGCGCTTGCTGGGCGTGCGCGTTACCGCGTTGCTGACCATGGGGAGCGAATCCGACGCGCCTGGCCCGGTTCAATCCGAACTGCCCTTTGCCAAGGACGAATAAGCCGACTGAGGTATCATGCGGCAGCCGCATCGACGGCCCGCCGAGCGTGGGCTAGCCGGTGCTTCTATACCCTAACGATAAGCGTTCCACTGCGTGTTGGCCTGGCCCCAAGCATGCGCAGTCGTAGCGCGCGGATCCCTCTGATGTTTGACGTCTATCTCTCTCATAGCCTGCTGGGTTCCAGCCTCCAGGCTCTCAGTCTATATGCGTTGTTGGGCATTGTTGCCGCGCTGGTGCTGGGCGGCATGGTCAAAGGTGTCGTCAGTATCGGCGTGCCGCTGGTCGCGATGCCTATCCTCACGCACTTCCTGCCGGTCAAGGAGTCGGTGCTGCTGCTGTCGATGCCTATCATCCTGGGCAATATCCCGCAGGCGTTCGAAGGCGGCGAGATGCTGAGCACAGTGCGCCGGATCGCAGCGCCCCTTGTGGGCACGGTGCTGGGCAATATCGTGGGCGTTACCGTGCTGATATCGCTGGCGCCGCACCGGGCGCAGGCGGCGGCCGGCGGCTTGCTGATCTTCGCTGTCGTACTGATGCTGGCGACGCCCAGGTTCAAGCTCTCACCCACGTGGGCCAAGCCGGTCGGGTTCGGGCTTGGGTTTGGCGCAGCCGTCATGGAAAGCATCGCTTCCATTCCCGGTCCGCTGCTGGCGATGTACCTGATCGCATCCGGCGCCACCGGCCGCGCATTTACCAAGCAGATCGCCATCATTCTGGTGGTCTCGATCATCACGCTGATTGCAACGTTCAGTGGTGGGCGTCAAGCGAGCTGGGTCGACCTGGTCATTTCTGCGGCTGCTAGCATTCCTGTGATTGCCGGCATAGTGCTGGTGCGCCCGCTGCGCGACAAACTGCCGCCGCAGGTTTTCCGCACGCTGGTATTGGTGTTCGTGCTGTTTGCCGCGGCGCAGATGATCTGGAAGTCGGGCGTACTGTAGAGACGATCAAAGATCGAGCAGCAAGCGCTGATTGTCTCCGCTTTGCGATTCAGCGGGAACAGCGCAGCAAATCAGCGCTTCGTCATCCGGCACCATGAACGAGGGCGCAATGGGATAAGCCACAGCGCCTTCCACAATACGCGTGCGACAGGTTCCGCAGCTGCCGCCGCGGCATCCAAACTCGGGCGCCAGCCCGCGCGCTTCTGCCAGTTTGAGCAGCGATCCGTCTTGCGGTTCCCACCGCGCTTCCTTGCCGGATTTGACAAAGGCGACGGGCACGGGCGATTGAGCTGGTGCACGCTCAGGTGTCGCGGCCGGTATCGTTTCGCTGCGCGCATCACGTTTTCGTTGCAGCCCTGCGGGCCCGAACGATTCGGCGTGGATGCGAGCATCGGCGATATTCAGCTCGCGCAAGCCGTCATAGATCGACTGCATGAACGCAGCCGGGCCACACAGATAAAAGTCATAGTCGTCCAACGGCAGTATGCTGCGCAGCATCTCGATGTCGATGCGGCCCGCGCGATCGTAATCCCGGCCTCGCACGGCGCCCTCGGTATCGGATAAGGTCCGGATCACCTCGACGGCGCCGCTGACATCACCGGCCAATTCGGCAATCTCCGCCGAGAAGGCACGATCGGCCAGCGTGCGGGCCGAGTGGAAAAACCAGGTAGGCCGCACGCGCCGAATGCGCAAACCTTCATAGACAATCTGCCGCAGCATCGCGAGCATCGGCGTCACGCCCACACCGGCGGCCAACAGGACGGCCGGCCGATGCTCTTTCGCGTCGATCGTAAATTGGCCTGCGGGCGCCCGCGCTTCGATCACGTCGCCCACGCGCAGCGTGTCGTGCAGGTGGTGGGACACCAAGCCTTCGCGTTTCACACTGATGCGATACACGCCGTCGGCCGGACCTACCGACAAGGTGTAGGTCCGAATGACGGCCTGGCCGCCGTCGGTCGGCGTGACGCGGATCGGCAGGTGCTGGCCGGCCGCATGCGCGACCAAGCCGGCGCCGTCCAGAGGTTCGAGGTAGAACGATCGGATCACCGCGCTCTCGTCGACGATTTTCGTAATGCTGAAGCGCCGCCATGCATTGGCCAACGCCGCTGCCTTCAGCCGAGCTTCAACCTCTTGCCAATTGCCGGTCATCAGCGCATTGGGCGACCAGCCGTTTTGCCGGAACGTCCAATGCAATGGCAGCGCACCGGCACGGTAGACGATATGGCGTGGCGTGAAGCGCCACAAGCGCTCAGCCCCCTGGAACGCGGCGATCTCCGGCGATTGCAAAATCACCTCGGCGCTGCCTGAGAGCTGCAATAGATCGCCGGTCTCAAAGTCGGTAAAGACCAAGCCCGCTTTGGGATTGATCAGAAAATTGCCCAAGGTGGCAAAGAACAGGTTGCCGGCAAACTCCGGAATCGTCAGAACGCCGTCGTCACCCAGACGCACGAACCCGGTATTGCCGCCGCGATGCGATACGTCGACTTGCCGCTCACCGGCATCGTTATCAACATAGGAGGCTACGAAGAACGTGTCTGCGCGTGTAATCATCGCCCGGGCCCGTTCGGACAGTTCGTGCAGGCGTACGGCACGCTGCTCGGGCGCGATCGCCGGATCGCGGACCAACTCAAAATCGCGCACCTGGATGTATTGCGGGCAATTGCCGAAGCTTTGGCCAACGTTTACGCTGAAGCCCGCGGCGCTGCTGCCTCGAACCACGCCGTTCATGCGGTTGCGGCGGCGCGTGTGCAGTTCTATGCCGAGCAGGCCGACCGCCGCACCGTTGTCGAGCCCGCTACCTGCCGGATCATCCGAGTAGGGTTTGGCGGCTATGTTCAACCTGTAGGGGGAAGGCGATTGTATGAACCCCGGCTTGTTTGCCAGCAAGGTCGCCCACGGGTTGCCATCCGTGTCGACGGCCCCGAGCGCCACGAACGGCAGTTTTTCGAAGAATGCCCGATGCTGATCGGGCATGAAGTCGCGAATCGCGCGGCGTCCGAGGTCGTCCATTCTTTCAGCGACGCCGACCGCTTTTTGAAGTGTCAGCTCGCCCGCATGCCAGGGGGAGCGTGTCCTTTCTTCCAAGAGTGTGTCCATGATCGAGTGCTTTCCAACAATGTGATGAGGCGGGGCTCCAGACACCCAAGTCTGAGCGCTAAAGAGGCTCAGGTAAATACACCAACGGCTCACTTCAGTGTCCACTATTGACGGACAATCGAGAGGGGAGGGAAGCGGCAGGGATGGCATTGGGCGGGCGGGCGCACGCCGATCGGTTCGCACGATGGAATAAATTGACCGTTTCGGCGTTGTCATGGGTAGCATTCGATATGACGGCGCACACATACGCACATACGCACGCACGTGCACTCGCCTTTGCTCACCTTGGACTTACCTTTTACAGAACCGAAAATGCCATTCATTACGATCGAAGGACAATCGCTTCATTACCAGATACAAGGCACGGGATACCCGGTGCTGCTCGGTCACAGCTATCTCTGGGATTCATCGATGTGGGCCCCGCAGATAGAAGCGTTGTCCGCGTCCTACCAAGTCATCGCACCGGATCTGTGGGGGCACGGGCAATCGGGGCCGGTTCCGGACAACACCCGTACGCTGGGCGACCTGGCCGCTCAGATGAGCCGCTTGCTCGACGCGCTTGGCATAGAACGCTGTGCGGTCGTCGGCCTGTCCGTCGGTGGGATGTGGGGGGCTGAGCTGGCTTTGAGCGAACCGCAGCGCGTGAGCACCCTGGTGATGATGGATACCTACCTGGGCGCGGAGCCCGAGGCAACGCACGCGCGATACTTCAAGATGCTGGACACGATCGAGGCGCTCGGTACGATTCCGCCGCCGATGCTCGACGCCATCGTGCCATTGTTTTTCAAACCCGGCGTGGCATTGGACGGTTCATTAGCGACCTCGTTTCGCCGGGCGCTCGCCGGGTTCTCCGCCACGCAACTGCGCGAGTCCATCGTCCCATTGGGGCGGCTGATTTTCGGGCGACCCGACGCGGTTTCACGCCTGGCGGGGCTGGATCCCGCTCGCACGCTCCTGATGTGCGGCGCGCTCGACTTTACGCGCACGCCGGCCGAGACCATCGAGATGGCCACCGCGATCGGTTGTCGGCATGTGCTCATACCGGAGGCGGGGCATATCTCGAATCTGGAAAACCCCGCGGTCGTGACCGATAGCTTGCTCAAATGGCTAGGACAGCAGGTCGGGTCGTAAAGCCATCGCTACACGCCATCTACGACCAGTTGGCGTGGAAGCTGCCCTTCTTGTCGGTGCGCTCGAAGGTATGCGCGCCGAAGAAATCGCGTTGCGCCTGCACCAGGTTCGCGGGCAGGTTGGCGCTGCGGTAGCTGTCGAAATACGCGATGGCTGACGAGAAGGCCGGTACCGGCACGCCGGCCTTTACCGCCGCGACGACCACATCGCGCAGCGCGTCCTGATACTGGGTCGCGATGTCCTTGAAGTACGGGGCGAGTAGCAGGTTGGCCAGCGCGGGCTCGTTCGCGTAAGCCTCGGTGATCTTTTGCAGGAAGCCCGCGCGGATAATGCAGCCGGCGCGGAAGATCTTGGCGATCGTGCCGTACTGCAAGTCCCATTTGTATTCGTCGGAGGCCGCGCGTAACTGCGCAAAGCCCTGCGCGTAGGAAACGATCTTGCTCAGGTATAGCGCGCGACGTACCGCTTCGATGAACTTTTCGCGATCGCCGTCGAACTTCGGGGTTGGCCCGCTGAGCTGCTTGCTGGCGGCAACGCGCTGATCCTTCAGCGACGACAGCACGCGTGCGAACACGGCTTCGGTGATGAGCGGCAGCGGTGCGCCAAGGTCGAGCGCGTTCTGGCTGGTCCACTTGCCCGTGCCTTTTTGTGCAGCGCGGTCGAGGATCATGTCGACCAGATCCTTGCCCGTGTCCTCATCCTTCTTGGCGAAGATCTTAGCCGTGATCTCGATCAGGTAGCTGTCTAACTCGCCCTTGTTCCACTCCACGTACACGCGGCCGAGTTCCTGGTTCGACAGGCCCACGACGCGCTTGAGCACATCGTAGCTTTCGGCGATCAGTTGCATGTCGCCGTATTCGATGCCGTTGTGGACCATCTTCACAAAGTGACCGGCGCCATCCGGGCCCATGTAGGCGACGCACGGTTCCCCATCCGGGGCCTTTGCGGCGATTTCCGTCAGAATAGGTGCGACCAGATCATAAGCTTCGCGCTGGCCGCCCGGCATGATGGACGGCCCCTTCAGCGCACCTTCCTCACCGCCCGATACGCCCGTGCCGATGAAATGCAGCCCCGACTTGGCGAGATCCTGGTTGCGGCGGATGGTGTCGGTGAAATGGGTGTTGCCGCCATCGATGAGGATGTCGCCTTTGCTCAGCAGCGGGCGCAGCGCGTCTATCGTGGCGTCGGTGCCTGCCCCCGCCTTGACCATCAACAGGATGCGGCGCGGTTTTTCCAGCGACTCGACGAATTCTTCCAGCGTGTAAGCCGGAACCAGTTTCTTGTCGGGGCAGTCCGCGATCAGCTCATCCGTTTTTTCCCGGCTGCGGTTATAGACCGATACGGCGTGGCCGCGGCTTTCGATGTTCAAAGCGAGGTTGCGACCCATGACGGCCAGACCGACCACGCCGATAGCTTGTTTGCTCATGCTGACTCTCCGATGGACTTGCGCGAGCCGATGCTGCGCATAGAGGACTGACAAGGAAGTCCGAGACAGGTTCAGAGTAACACTTCGAAACGGGGGACGCAGTCGATGGCGCACGAGAGCCCCACGTCCAGCCAATCGGCCGCTGAACGTGGGGCCGTTCGTCTTAAAGACCGAGCGCCGGGTCGGACATACTGTCTTGGCCGGTTTCCACGTGGCCGCCGAGTCGCCGCAAGAAACTCGGGTCGACGTCGACCGTCACGGTCAGGTCGTACCAGCCGAAGGAGCTGCGCAAATCGACCGTCAGATCTGCAGAGTCGCCACCGCGTACCGTGCGCGTGGTGTTGGCCTGGGTATCGTAGGCATTGGCGATGGTGAAGGTGCAGCGATCCTTGCCATTGTTCGTCAAACGCAGTTGCACGTTGCCGTTTCCGACGTCGTAGCCTTCGACGATTTCGAGCGCTGTCGGCTCTTTTTTACTCGCCACGGTTGCCGTGCCGACGAAGCGGCGCAGGAAGCCGTTCGGACCGAACACCGAGAAATCGTAAGCGCCACCGGCGGCCACGGACAACTTGTCGGAAAGGTCTTTGCCGGCTTGGACCGTATAACTGCGCGGCAGATCTTGCGGATTGCCCGAATAAACGAGGAAGTTGGCGCCCAGGTGCCCCGTGTTCACGAGATGCAGGTCGAACGAGCCGCCGTTCTCGACGACCTTGCCGCGCGCCACGAACTCGTAAGCCAATGCGCGAGCGGGGCGTACGCCTTGCTCCTGTTTCGGCAACGCCTGAGACGCGGGCACGACGGGCACGACGTTCGGATGACGCAGTTTGTCCGGCGGAATGAACGGGGTCGTGCTCGGCAGTTGTGGAAACGCGTCGTTGGGGTTCTTGAAGTTGAATGCCGACGTCAAGTCGCCGCATACGGCGCGGCGCCACGGCGTGATATTGGGCTCGTGCAGATCGCCGCCGCGTCCGAAACGTTGTTGTATGAAGCGGATGATCGATGTATGGTCGAACACTTCCGAACACACGTAGCCGCCCTTGGACCACGGCGAAATCGCGATCATCGGCACGCGCGGACCGAGGCCGTAGGGGCCCGCCGGGTTGGCGCTGTTGCCGGCGAAGAACTCGTTGCTGGTATCGACGGTCGACATGCCGGTGGCGCTGGTCGACGAGGCATACGGCGGCGCTACGTGATCGAAGAGTCCGTCGTTCTCGTCGTAGGTCAGCAGCAGGACCGTCTTGCTCCACACTTCCGGGTTTGACGTGAGTACTTGCAGGACCTGGTCGACATACCACGCGCCGAAGTTCGGCGGCCAGTTACCGTGCTCGGAATAGGCCTCGGGCGCCACGATCCATGAAACCTGCGGCAGCGTATTGTTCTGCACATCCTTCGTGAGAATGTCGAAGTAATTTCCCGAGACCGCCACATTGGTGCCGGTGCAGGCCTTTTGAAACAGCGGGCTGCCGGGCGTCGCGTTGCGGTACTGGTTGAAGTACAACAGTGAGTTGTCGCCGAAGTTGCCGATGAAGGCATTCTGGGTATCACCCCAGGCGCCTTGTGCATTCAGGCCGATGCCGATGTCCTGATAGATCTTCCACGAAATGCCCGCGCTCTCGAGTTTTTCCGGATACGTCGACCACGAATAACCGAGCTCCGCGTTATCGATCACCGGGCCGCCACCGAGGCCGTCGTTACCGATCCAGCCCGTCCACATATAGTAGCGATTCGGATCCGTGGGCATCATCCCTGAGCAATGATAGGCGTCGCAGATCGTGAACGAATCGGCGAGCTGATAGTGAAACGGAATATCCTCACGCGTCATATAGAACATCGTCGTCGATCCCTTGGCGGGGACCCACTGGTCATAACGGCCACTGTTCCACGCCGCATGCGTGGTGACCCAGCCATGGTCGAGATCCTGCACGAACTGCAAGCCCAGATTGGGCAGGTTGGGGCGAAACGGCAAGACGTAGCCGTCTGCATTGTTGGCCGGTTGAAAAAATACCGGCTTGCCGCTGGGCAGAGTGATCGCGCGCGTGTCGCCAAAGCCGCGCACGCCCCTGAGCGAGCCAAAATAATTATCGAACGAACGGTTTTCTTGCATCAGGACAACGATGTGCTGCACATCCTCGATACTGCCCGTGGCATTGTTCGCGGGAATCGCGAGCGCGTTGCGAATACCAAGAGGTATCGCTCCGAGTGCCGTGGCTGCGCCGGCCGCTTGTGCGGCCGCGCGCAGAAAGTCGCGTCTGCTGTTGGTGGTCATGTCTGATCTTTTCACTTGGCATGGGTGAGGGGCGCGCCTAAAAAAAATATAAAAACTGACGACGCGGGCCACAGCGATGGTGCGTGCTGACCTATTCAGGCGATGATCAGAATGACCACGGAACATGTCGGCTCCGTGGCAGAAAAGTGAAGCTTGTGGACGCGAGCGACGGGTTAGTGTTGCTCGGGCTAGATTTGCTAGATTTGCTAGATCGGCTAAATCTGCGATAAGCCACCGTCGACAACGAGCTCGGTGCCGGTCACGAACGAAGCGTCGTCGCTTGCGAGGAAGAGCACCGCCTTCGCGATTTCTTCGGCTTCACCAAAGCGTTGCAGCGGGACTTGTCCTTCGATGGCCGTGGCCACTTCCTTGAGTTGATTTTCCGACAGCCCGAGCTTGCCGTGAAACGGCGTGCTGATCGGGCCTGGGCTGACCGCGTTGACGCGAATGCCGCGCGGGGCGAGTTCAGCGCCGAGCGAGCGCGCCAAAGACCGGACTGCGGCCTTGGTTGCCGAGAGTATCGAGAGGCCCGGTGTGCCGACCGCATTCAGAAACGATGTGGTCAGCACGACGCTGCTGCCTTTGGTCAGCAGCGGTGCGGCTTTTTGCACCGTGAAGAAGATCCCTTTGAAGTTCAGCGCGAACTGGTCGTCGATCTGTTCTTCGGTGACGGCGTCCAATGGTGATGTCGCGCCGGCGCCCGCATTCGCGAACACAATGTCGAGTCGGCCATGGCGCTTGGCGATCGCGGCGATCACTTGATCGAGCGCCGCCGGTTCGCGCAGATCGGCGCGCAGCACCATGGCGTCCGGGCCGAGATGGTGGGAGGCTTCTTCGAGGCGGCGTGCATCGATGCCGGTCACGATGACGTGCGCGCCCTCGGCGCGGAACAATCGTGCGGTGGCCAGGCCGATGCCCGAGGTTCCGCCGGTAATCAATGCGATTTTGTTGATCAGCTTCATGGTGATGCTCCTTAAATTTGTGGAGACAAGCTGTGGACTCAAGTTGTGGACTCGAGCTGTAACTCAGCTTGTCGGTTACAGCGTGGCCGCGATGCGCGCCGTGGAAGAACTATCGTTCTTGACGCCCTGGCTGCCAACTGAGAAGATCTGCTGCCGCGAGATAGAAAAACTTGTTTGGGGGACAATGAGGGCGTGAGAGCTCCAAACCACCTGAATGCGCTGCGCGCGTTCGAAGCTGCGGCCCGCCATCTCAGCTACGTTGCTGCGGCGGATGAGCTGAATGTGACTCCGGCCGCAGTGGGGCAACTCGTGCGCAAACTCGAAGGCGCGCTAGGCGTAGAACTGTTCCGTCGCTCGGCAGCCGGTCTCGCAAGGCTAGAGCTGACCGACAGCGCGCGGATCATCCTTCCCGAACTGCAGGCCGGCTTCGATCTGCTTGCTGTCGCGGTAAAGCGGCTCTCTCATGAAGGACAACACACGGTCGTTACCGTTACGGTGCCGCCGGCGTTCGCAGACAAATGGTTGCTGCCCCGTGTCGAGCGATTTCAGAGCCGGCATCCGGGCTACGACTTGCGCATCGACACGAACGGCCGGCTCGTCGATTTCACTGTCGATGCGGTGGACGTAGGCATACGCTATGGCGCCGGCCGCTGGCCTGGATTGAAGGCCACGTTTTTGCTGGAGGACGAGTTCTTTCCGGTATGTAGCCCGGCGTTGCTGAGAGCGTCGCATCCGCTGGACGACCTATCCGCGCTGCGACACTACCCGCTGATCCACGACATGTCGATGTCATCCGAGAGTGGTTTTCCGACATGGCGTTCATGGCTGGATCATGCCGCTCAGACCCACGCCGCTCAGACCCACGCCGCTCAGACTCATGTGGCCAAGACTCATGCAAGTCATGCCGACATCCCATACGATGGCGGCATGCGTATCAACGACTCGGCCGCGGTGATCCAGGCAGCCATTGCGGGCAATGGTGTCGCGCTCGGCCGCACGACACTGGTCGCGGCCGACATCGCCGCCGGCAGGCTGGTGCGGCCGTTCGACGATGCGTTGAGTTGCGATCTCGCTTACTACATCGTCCACAAGGCGCAGAAAAACGACGCGCCATTCATACTCGCGTTCACAGAATGGCTGCTTGACGAAGCGCAGGAGCAATAAAAACAATGCAACGCCAATTCGACGATCTTTTGCTCGGCAGCATCGAGCTTTTTTGCATGGCTGCGGATCTGGGCAGCTTTACGCGCGCTGCGACCGCCGCGAGTGTCACGCCTGCCGCGGTGAGCCGTTCGGTAGCTCGACTCGAAGAGCGGCTCGGCGTACGCCTGTTCGTGCGTACCACGCGCCAAATTCGCTTGACCGATGCGGGGCGCACCTACTTCGAGCAGTGCCGCAACGCGTTGACTCAACTGGTGGATGCCGAGCGCGAGGTGAGTGGCCAGCAAACGAGCCCTGCCGGTGTCTTGCGCATCAGCGTGCCGACCCCTTACGGCCACTATCGCTTGCTGCCGCTACTGCCTGAATTTCGTGCTCGCCATCCGCACGTCGAGGTGGAGGCGCATTTGAGCAATCGCAATATCGACTTTGGGTACGAGGGTTTCGACTTGGCAATTCGCGGGCGAGCACCGGACGACTCGAATTTGATTGCACGCAAACTCGAGGACGCGGAGCTGGTGGTCGTGGCGACGCCCGAGTATCTGAAGCGCGCGGGCGTGCCGAAATCGCCGGCCGATCTGGCTCAACACGAATGTATCCAGTTCGAGCTTCCCAGTAGCGGACGAAATCTGATTTGGCAGTTTGGCGGCTCGACCGAGCCGGTCGATATCGCGACGATAGGCGGCTATCGGACCTCGGGCGACGCGCTTGCCGGAGTGACGCTTGCGCGCAGCGGTGCGGGCTTGTTTCAAACATACCGGTTTATCGTCGAGCGCGATCTTGCAAGCGGTGCGTTGGTCGAAGTGCTGCGCGAGCATGGCGGTTGTTCGCGGCCCTTCATCCTGCTTTATCCGCATGGCCGTCATCTGTCGTCACGGGTACGCAGTTTTGTCGATTTCCTGGTCGACAAGCTGCGACCCTAGTCTCTGCGCTGACGGTGGTGTTCACGATGCGGTCTGTCGTGGCGTCGATATAGGCCAAGCGTGCGAATTTCTCGCTGTTCATTACACCGCGTACAAACTGAAGTGCGGTGCACGGCTTTATTCGGGGGGCGCATCTGCCGTATATTGACTCAACCCGCGATCCAACCCGTGACTCAACCCGTTGATTCAAAGTCATTGGGTGTACACGCGGTTTGTCCCGAGACGTTTAGCCACTCGCGCCCGCGCACCGAAAATTGGAGGTCACCATGTCAGTCGAACAAAAGCTTCAGGATCTGGGTCTGAGTCTACCCAACCCACCGCAGCCGCTTGGCGCTTACACCGCAGTCAGCGAGGCTGGCGATCTGTTGTTCATATCCGGCCAGGTGCCGTTGCGCGACGGAAAGTTGATGTACACCGGCAAAGTGGGCGACACGCAGACGCTCGAGGAAGGGCAGCAGGCGGCCCAACTCACGGCGCTCAACGTACTTGCGCAAATCCGCAAGCACCTCGGCGGCTTCGATCGGCTAGACCACATCGTTCGCGTCGAAGGGCACGTTAGTTGTGTTGACGGATTCTACGCACAGCCGGCCGTGCTCGATGGTGCGTCCGAGCTTTTCGCCAAGGTGCTGGGCGACAAAGCGGGCCACGCGCGATCGGCGTTTTCACACTCCCAATTGCCCGCGAATGCGACCGTAATATTGGTCGTGATTGCGCAGATCCGACGCTGATCCGCCTTGGTGCAGGCCGGGGACGCTTCTCGTCAATGGGCGTGCGGTGGCTATTTGTGCCGCAAACCGATATTCTTGATCCGATGTTCGAATCAATAACGAAATCAGCGATGACGCTCTCGCAAGCCGATCTCAAGGCCCTCCAGGCCGCGAAGAACATTCTTGAGAACCCCGGTCTTGCCGCGCAACTGACTAGCGTGGTTGGAACACCTATCCAGGCGGGCCTGAAACGACTGCCCGCGAAAATTCATCAACGGCTAGGCACAGTCCTCGAAGCCGTCCTGTTGAAGGTCGCCAGAACGGCGACGGTGACCATGGCAGAGGATTTCGACGATAGGCCACGGGGTACGTCGCACGGTGAGGCAGGGCGTGAACCACGAGGTGAACCCCGGGGTAAGCCACACAACCGGTTGCATACGCTGGGAGTGGTGGTTTCCGGAGGCGTCGGCGGATTCTTCGGGCCATGGGCGATGCTCGCGGAAATTCCGGTTACGACCGGCATCATATTTCGATCCATCGCCGATATTGCTCGTAGCGAGGGAGAGTCGATCAAGAGTGAGGCTACCATCCTGGCTTGCGTCGAAGTGTTCGCCTTTGGCGGGAAAACCGAAGGGGACGACGCGGCGGAATCGGGCTATTACATGGTGCGAGCCGCCCTCGCTCAGCAAGCCAAAACCGCATCGGATTTTTTAGCGAAGTCGGCCTCGGATAGGGCTGCGCCGCATTTGGTTGCGCTGATAAAGAAGGTGGTCGAACGCTTAGGTGTGCAGTACACGGAGAAGCTCGGCGCGCAACTGGTGCCGGTGATCGGCGCGGTGGGCGGGGCTGCGATCAACACCATCTTTATCAGCCACTTCCAGGCGATGGCCAAGGGGCATTTTACGGTTTTGAGGCTGGAGCGCAAATACACCAAGGAAATCGTGGAAACGGCGTATAAACTACTGCCGAAAAGAGGGTAGGAAGAGTAGCATGTTCAGGGGTACTCCCAGACAGCCGAAGGGGTTCGACATGAAAACCAACGCATACTGCACTCAAACCCGCATTCAAATCCGCACGCAAGTGCGCGCTCAAATCCACACTCAATTCCACATTCAGGCCGCAGCCATTCTGAGCGCGATGTTGCTGCTGCCTGTTCCGGCTGCCCACGCGCAACTCGGCGGCCTGCTTAACGGCGCAGGCTCCAGCGGATCGGGTGGTGGCGTGGGCAATCTCGGCGGGATGCTGTCGGGACAGTCGATGAGTTCCGGCAGTGCGGGCAATGTCGCCGGCATATTGCAATTCTGCATCAAGAACAACTATCTCGGCGGCAGCAGCGCGTCGTCGGCGGCCTCGGTCAAGGATACGCTGATGGGCAAGCTCCAAGGCGGTACGCCTACTTCGGACAAAGGCTATGCCGATGGCGCCAAGGGCATCCTGAACAGCAGCAGCGGCCAGAAATTGGACTTGAGCGGTGGCGGCATGAAGGAGCAGGTCACCAAACAAGTCTGCGACAAGATTCTTGCTCAAGGCAAGTCCATGCTGTGACGGGGGGTCAGACGATGCGATTTCATTTTCCCTTTCGGGCCGTCTCGCTGCTCGCGACGACGATGCTGGTGGCCGCATGCGCACAAACGGGCCCAGTCGAATTTTCGACGGGCGGTGCGGATTCCCCCGCGTTGTCGTCGAATCCCGATGCACTCGATTTTGGACCGATGGATCGGTCGATTGCCGACTGCAAGGCCGCAGCCAAAGCGGCACCGCCCGGACAGTGTGCGAGGGTTCGAGCGTACGAATCGTGTATGAAAGGCCGCGGTTACATAACAGTGCTCGGGCCTGAGAACCCGGCCGGGTGTGGTCAGCCGGCCTGGGAAGCGGACGTACGCAAATGGCTGCGCTGAAGCCGTCGAATGCGTTGTACGCCGCGGCGTTCAGGGCAGTAGCAAAAGCTTGCGGGTCGTGCGTCGCGATTCGATGTCGCTGTGCGTTCGGGGCCCTCCCAGAGTCCGCCCCACACCGCAGAGGCCTGACAAGAGAGGCCTAACAAGAGGGGCCGCCCCATGGTCAGGCACAACCCAGCGCTTCACCGTAGCCAGAAAGCCCCCATGACACCAGGGCGCCGGCGGCTTCTCGTCATCGGCGCGATACTGCTGCTGGCCGCGCTAGGTTGGGTGCTGGCGGCAGTACTCAAGCCCGCCATCCAGCACACGATCGTCATCACAACCGGGGCGAACGAGGGTATCTATCGCGGCTTTGCGGATCGCTATGCCCCCATCCTGAAGCGCGACGGCATCACGCTTGATATCCGCAGTTCTTCCGGTTCGGTCGAAAATTATCAGCGGCTGAAAAATCCTGACAGCGAATATGAAGTGGGCTTTATCCAATCAGGCACCACCAGTCCGAAAGAAACAGACCATCTGCAGACCATCGCTGCGGTCTCGTATGAACCGATCTGGGTGTTTTACCGTGATGACACCACCATCAACCGGCTGGCACAGCTGCGCGGCAAAAGGGTGGCCATAGGCGTTCCCGGCAGCGGCCTGCTCAACGTCTCCCGCGTATTGCTCGCCTATAGCGGCATCACCGGCGACAATACCGCGCTGCTGGAGATGGATGCAGTCTCGGCATATCAAGGCCTCGAACATGGCGGGCTGGATGCGGCGTTCTTCATCGGCAGGCCCGATGCCCCGATGCAAGAAACACTACTGAACAGCAATCTTAAGCTGATGAGCTTTGCCCAGGCCGATGCCTTGGTGCAAAAATTCCCGTCACTCTCCAAAATTATTTTCCCGCGCGCCTCGACCAGCGTCATCAACGATCTTCCGCGAGCTGATGTCACTTTGCTAGCCGCCACGGCTTTGCTCGTGTCCAAAGACACGCTACACCCGGCCCTCGTCTACCTGCTGCTGAACGCAGCCAAATCCGTCCACGGCGGCGAAGATTACTTCACGCCGCTGGGCGCGTTTCCCAACCTGAACACGGAAGAATTTCCCATCGCCGACGAAAGCACGCGCTACTTCAAATCCGGTCGTCCCTTCCTGCAGCGCTACCTTCCATTCTGGCTGGCCAGCTTTATCGAAAGGCGCCTGCTGATCCTGCTGCCTTTCATGGCTTTGCTGCTAGGCTTGCTGCAGGCGTTGCCGCGCATGATGGAGGCGCGGATGAAACGTCGACTCGTGGTTTGGTATCACGAAATCAAATCGCTGGAAGATGAAATATGGAGAACCCAGCAACCGACCCTGGACCAGATTGCGCGATGGCGCGACGAAATCGAAAGCGTTGATGCGCATGCCAGCGAGATACGGATTCCGGCGCGCTATTTCCAAGATGTTTACGCTCTCAAGCAGGCGATTGGCGTCGTACGGCAACGGATCGTCCAAGCGGCCGGGAAGGTGGAGGAATAGCCGGGCGGCGGATCAAGTCACTCGCCGCGCCTTTATTAAAATTCGCATACCTAATCAACAACTTGTTTCGTCCGTATAGGCTAGCCTCATATTGCGGCCAGCGAATCCGCCTTCATCAGTAAATTGGCAGGAGCAGGAACAACTTGATGACGATCGCATTCGCGATGTCAATAAAAAACGCTCCCACCATCGGCACCACCAAAAAAGCCAGATGAGAGGGGCCGAACCGATCCGTAATGGCTTGCATGTTGGCGATCGCGGTGGGCGTCGCCCCAAGGCCAAAGCCGCAGTGTCCGGCAGCTAGCACTGCTGCGTCATAGTTGCGTCCCATCACGCGAAAGGTGACGAAAATGGCATATACCGCCATAGCGATTGCCTGCACTGCCAGGATTGCGAGCAGCGGCAATGCAAGCGAGGCCAAGTCCCATAAACGCAGGCTCATCAGCGCGATGGCGAGAAAAAGCCCGAGGCTCACATTACCGAGCAGCGACACTGCGGGCTCGAAGACCTGATACCAACCGGGCACGGCCAGCCCATTTCGCAGAACGACGCCGACGAACAATACACACACGAACGTGGGTAGCTCGAACGCCGTATCGGCCAACCACGACGCCAGCACCGAGCCGACAGCGAGGCAAACGGCGATCAGCGCGATGGTTTCGATGACGACCTCCGCCGTGATCGTGCGAACCGCTTTGGGTTGCTCGAAACCGCTCGCGCTAGCAACATCGGACTGCGGGTTGGGAGTCAGCCGATAGTGCGTGATCAGAAAACGCGCGACCGGGCCGCCGACCAATCCCCCGAGTATCAAGCCGAACGTGGCACAAGCAATCGCAATCTCCGTCGCTGATGCGAGTCCGTGACGCTCTGCGAACACCTTCCCCCACGCTGCGCCCGTGCCATGACCGCCTGAGAGCGTCACCGATGCCCCGAGCAAGCCGAGCAGTCGCTCTTGCCCCAACGCCCAAGCCAGGCCAATGCCGAGCGCATTTTGCATCACGAGCAAGCCGACCACGACACCGAGAAAGACCATCAGCGAACGTCCGCCCGCTTTCAGCCCGGCCAGATCTGCGTTCAGGCCGATGGTGGCAAAAAAAGTGAGCATCAGTGGCGCTTGAAGCGTTGTGTCGAACTGGACCTCGATGTGCGCGTAGTTGCGTAGCGCGAAAACCAGCACCGCAACGAGTAGGCCGCCGACAACCGGCTCGGGAATGCTGTAAGTTCTCAGTAGGGCTGTCCGGGCGAGTATTTGCCGCCCGAGCAGAAGAACAAGGGCCGCGGCCATCAGCGTTTCCAGCGTGTCGAGGTTCATGACGCTCGGCTCCAGTTGATATCGATTAATCAACCCCGTGCGAGGAGGGCTTGGAATGACCCGACGCGAACCTGAGCAATAAATAACCGGTAACGCCCGATAGGACTGAGCCCGCAATCACCCCCAGCCGGAGGGGCGTGAAATATTCGGGGCCTTCGAAAGCGAGGGAGCCGATGAACAGACTCATGGTGAAGCCGACGCCACAGAGTGCCGCGACGCCAACCAGTTGGCACCAGCTTGCGCCCTCGGGCAGCTTGGCCAGACCGAACCGAACGAGCACGGCGCTCGCCCCGCACACGCCTACGGACTTTCCGATGAAAAGCCCTGCGGCGATACCGAGCGGCAGCGGCTGTGCCAGCGCCTCGAGCGTAACGCCAGCGAACGAGACGCCCGCATTGGCAAAAGCGAAGATCGGCAAAACACCGAAGGCCACCCAAGGGTGGAGGCCGTGTTCAAGCTGGTGCAGAGGAGCGTTCCCGTTGGCATCCCGAGCCTTGAGCGGCACGGCGAAAGCGATTGCAACGCCTGCGAGCGTTGCGTGAACGCCGGACTTCAGAACGAATACCCACAAGATCACGCCGACGATAATGTAAGGCGCGATTCGCGTGATGTTCCGCAGATTCAAGGCGATCAGTACCGCGATGGCCACGGCCGCCCCGAATAGCATTGCTAGGGAAAGGTCGGCGGTATAAAACAGCGCGATGATAACGATCGCGCCCAAATCGTCGGCAATTGCCACCGCGGTCAGGAATATTTTCAGCGACATCGGGACTCGTTTGCCCAGCAGGGAGAGAACGCCCAGCGCAAATGCGATGTCCGTGGCCGTGGGGATCGCCCAGCCATTCGAGGCCGCGCCGTTTCCGTGGTTAAACAGGATATAGATGAGTGCGGGCACTACCATTCCACCCAAGCCGGCCACGACCGGTAGCACGATCTGTGCGGGTGTGGACAGTTCACCTTCAATCACCTCGCGCTTGACCTCCAGTCCGACGAGAAGGAAAAAGATCGCCATCAAACCATCGTTGATCCACAGTAGCAGCGGCTTCGCGACGGCGAAGGATCCAACGCGCACCTCCACAGGAATTTTCAGCAAGTCGTCGTACGCGTGTCGCAGCGGCGAGTTACTGCAGATCAGCGCGAGTACTGCCGCAGCCGCGAGCAGCAACCCACCCGCCGACTCCAGCTTGAGGAAGTCGGAAATGCCATCAGTTGCCTTGCGTATCGTATGGTCGATCACAATGCCCAGTCCGTTGTCTGCGCATCCACTCCGACGGTCTCAACCTGCGCCAGTAGCCGTGTTGAGCCGGGCATTCTCGACCGTGGCTTCGGGTATCCCATTCACGCACACCCCGGCGCGTGGGATAACCCTCTGCCCATGGTATGCGCAGAGCAGCTCGCGGAATATGGGACTTTGGTCCTATTTGCTCCTGCTTCGCTCCTGCTTCGCAGGCAAACGCGGCCATATCGGGCTCTTTGCTCAATGGGTCGGAGCGCTCGGCAAGGAAGACGGCAGAATGCCTAAGGAAGTCATACACTTGTGAGTAGCCAGTCCTGATTCAGGGCCGCCTTTCCTCGCACAAAATTCGGCTCGGGGGCAAATCTGAATCGGCGCGGACTGTCGAGGAGAGCATCATGAATGGGCGTAGAGTGTGCCAGCTATTGCTGGTATTGGCGGCCTTGGGCGCTAGCGGCGCAGCAGTGGCCGGCGGGGGAGGCGGGGGTGGTCATGGTGGCGGTGGCTGGGGCGGCGGGGGTGGCTCTCATGGCGGCGGTGGCTGGGGCGGCGGAGGTAGCTGGGGCCACGGCGGCTGGGGCCACGGCGGGCACTGCTGCGGCGGGTCCGTCGGTTTCTATTTCGGCCCGGGTTTTGGCTATGGCTATGGCTATGGCTATCCATATCCGTATCCGTATCCGTACGCCTACCCGTATGCCTATCCGTATCCGTACTACTCCGGCTACTACCCTAACTGGCCTGCGGCGGCAGGCGTGGCCCCGACTCAGTACCAAGAGCAGGCGCAGACGGACATGGGCGGTGGCGGCGTGCCGCAAATGGCCTACTGGTATCACTGCGGCAAGCCCAATGGCTATTACCCGTATGTCAAGGCCTGCCCCAGTGGCTGGCAGAGGGTGCCGGCGCAACCGCCCGGCGGATGATCCTGCGGCACGCCCCGCGGCAGGTTAAATGTACCTCGGCAGCAACGCTGCGGCGGCGCATATGAGTGCAGACTGACAATCCTTACTGATCGTAATGGTATTGTTGATGGCCGGCGATTGTCGGCCTACCTGGAGATCACTCATGTCGAAACTTCGTCTTGCCGTCGTGGCTGTCAGTATGTGTGTTGGACTCGCCCTGGTTTATGGCCCGGTTGCCGTTGCGCAAACAACACCGGATACGGCCGCGTCTACGCCCAAGCAAGTCCACAAGGCCAATCGCAAGGCGGCAAGCAAAGCGGCTAGGGCGAAGAAAAACGCCGAACTGAAGGCTCTGGAGAAGAACGGCTACAGCCCCGGAGGCAACCAGGTAAATTATCCGCAGAACCTACAGGACGCCCAGCGCAAGGTCGATGCAGAAAAAGCCGCACAAGGCAAGCCCGCCTCGGCGCCATAAGCGCCGATTCCACGGCACGGCGCGGGTGACGAGAGGTGACACGCGCGGTGCCGTGCAAAGCGAGGCGAGGTGACGTGAAGGCTAACGTGCCGCCTGGCGTCGACTCCAAGCGCGAGCACACGCCCGATCAGCGGGCCGCGGCTTCGCGTATACGTTCAAGCGCCTTCGCGGGAACCAGCATGGCCGACACTACAATCGCCAGCGAGATCACCAGCATAGCCACAAACGTGAGATGCAGCGATTGCTGAAGCGCGAGCCGAACGAGTGCGTCGCTCCCGACATGGTTAGGCGGCGTTTCGAGAACCTGCCGTAGTTGATCTGACGTGACCACGCCGATACCTTGGGCATGCGTCAGGCCGTAATTGAGCACCGCGCCGAACATGGTCGCGCCCAGCGTACTGCCGAGGTTGCGTGAGAACAGGTTCGAGGCCGTCGCACTGCCACGCTGCGAAGGGTGAACGAGTTCCTGGATCAGAACGAGTGCGCTCACACTCGACGTCCCCATGCCGAAGCCCATGATCAGCGAGCCGATGGCCGCGAAAACCGGTGAGCTATCCGGTGTCAGCAGTACGAACACGACCGCCCCTATCGGCAAGAACACACTGCCGACGACCAATATCTGCCGCAATCCGAAGCGATGGAACGACCGTGCTGCCAGCGTCGCGCCAGTCGGCCAGCCGAGCATCACCATGGTCAGCGCGAATCCGGCGACGACCGGCGAGCGGTGCAACACGCCTTGCACATACATGGGCAGGAATGTGGTCAATCCCATCAGCGCCATGCCAGCGAGTACGGTTGCGGCGTTAGATGCGGCAATTGGCCGGTGACCCCACAGCGAGAACGAAATCATCGGATCGGGTGCGCGCCGCTCCTGCGCCACGAACAGCCCCGAACACACGCAGAACAGGCCGAATTCGAGTACGGCCCGAGTATTGTCGGAGGTGCCGATATCGGTGAGCGCCATCAGCAAAGACGCGATAGCGATCGTGAACAATGCCGCGCCGGCAATGTCGAGCGCGGGGCGGTCATGCCGCTCCTTTTCGTGCAGAAAGGCAATGAAGCCGGCGGCCGAAGCCAGGCCGATCGGAATGTTGAGCCAGAAAATCCACGCCCACGACAGGTCGCGGATGATCAAGCCGCCCACGACCGGGCCGACCACCGCGGAGAACGCCCACACGCTGGCGAGATAACCCTGGATCTTGCCGCGCTCGTGCGCGGGGTACAGGTCAGCCACGATCGTCATGGTGACGGGCTGGATCGCACCGGCGCCCACGCCCTGGATCAGCCGGAAGACTATCATCGCGGGCATCGACCAGGCAAAGCCGGCCAGCACCGACCCGACGAGAAACACCGCAATGCCGATCAGCATCACCGGTTTGCGACCGTACAAGTCCGCCAGCTTGCCGAAGACAACCGTCATGGCGGTCTGCGTCAGCAGGAACGACGAGAAGACCCAGCTATAAAGGTGCAGGCCGCCGAGTTGCGTCACGATTTGCGGCATGGCGGTCGAGACGATCGTCGCCTCGATGGCGACCATGGCCATGGAGGCCATCACAGAGGCAATAACGAACGGGCGGGTTGATTTCGGCGTGAAAGACATGGTGTCCAAAAGAGGTGCTGCGTCAAATCACTAAGCGAATCGCTCGGTGAATCACTAAGCGGCGCGTAGGCGACTTATTCAATCGGCCGCGCGTGGGTCTCGCGCCGGCCGGTGAAATTATGAAGCTTTTCCCATAAATGTGCACCGATTGTAAGCGGCCGCTACAAAAGAAAAATGCGGCCCGTCGGATAGGTCCGACGGGCCGCATCGTTTTCAATCGATTGCGTTACATGCGCGACGAGCTAGTTACTTGACGTTTTCCGCTGCAGCAATAATCGCGGCGGCGACCTGCTGAGGCTGGGACAGCATCGCGACGTGGCTCGCATCCACGTTCACGACAGTCGCACCGATATTCTTGGCCATGGCGGCCTGCAGCCTCGGGTCGATCATGTGGTCGCGGCCGGTAATGACGAATACCGACGGCTTGGTGTGCCATGCTGCCTGGGTCACTTTGTCATCGAAATAGCCGCCGAACAAGGGGCCTTGGGTTGCGGCGATGAGGCGGGCTTGGGCCACGGGAAGGTCTGACGCGAAGTCGTGGATGATCGCATCGTCGGACAGGGTCAAGTATCCTGCGGAGTCTTTGCGCAGTTGGCTGGCCCACGCCGGCGCCGGGAGTCCTTTCAGAAGGTCGTTGATAGACTGGCCGCTATCGGGGGCGAAGGCCGCCACATAAACCAGTGACTTCACCTTGTCATCATTGCCGGCTTGACTGATGGCTACGCCTGCCGCCGAATGTCCGACCAGAATCACGGGACCGGTCTGCTGCTCGATCACGCGGCGCGTGGCCGATACGTCGTCGGCCAGCGAGGACAGCGGATTCTGCACGGCCACGACATGCAAACCTTTGGCTTCCAGAATCGGCACCACCTTGTCCCAGCTCGATCCGTCGGCAAAGGCACCGTGAACCAGCACGACGTTCTTGCCTTTGAGATCGGCGCTGGGTGCTGCGCTCGCGTTCAATGCGGGAAGCACGGCGCCAACCATGGCCAACGACAACAGACATTTTTTCAGCAGCGTATTCATAATGCAGTTCCTTTTAGGTTATCGAAACGGGTATTGAGCGGGATTACTGGTTGAGTGACCGAAGAATAAGATGGCGGGGCTCGCCTGCCTATCGGTCGAATGACCGATGCTGCCGAATCCGATGACGGCCACCATGAGGGTGGAAAAAGCGGCGGAAACGCGCCAATTTGCGTGTGAGGATGAGATGGAAGAAGAAGCGGACATCCGTGTTCTGGACGTTGCCAAGGCGCTGGCGTTCATTGGCGACCTGAGCATGGGCCAACCCACGGATCACTCGGTGCGCACCGCCTGGCTGGCCGCGCAAGTCGCCGCCGACGCCGGCTACGGCACCAACCAGTGCGACGTGGTCAAACATGTGTCGCTGTTGCGGTGGTCCGGCTGCACGGCCAACGCGCATGGATTCGCGGAGCTGATCGGCGACGATGTGGCCGGGCGCGAAGCGATGCTTGCGAGGCGGCCCGATTCCCCGGTCGCGGCAGTGTTTGCCCGCGGCGAGGGCGCTTCGATTTCCGGCCTCGCGCAGATTCACTGCGAGGTTTCGGGCGAGATCGCGCGGATGCTGGCGCTCGATCACGACACCGAAGTGGCGCTGCGAAATATCTTCGAGAACCGAGACGGCAGCGGCTTTCCCAATCACGTTGCTGGCGACGGCGTGCCGCAGGCAGTGTCTACGGTGTCGCTGGCCGGCGACTTGGAAATTCTGAGTCGCGTGTACGGCCTCGATGCGGCACTGACGTTGCTCACGAAAGATGCGGGCTCGCGCTATCCCGCCGAGTTGGTTGACCTGGTCGCGAAGCGTGGTCGGCAATGGCATGAGGCACTCGAGCACGAAGCCGATCACGATTTCGATGGTTTTCTGACGACAGACCGAACGCAGCAACTGACCTCGCCGGAGCTTATCGCCGATGTGATCGACCTCAAGCTGCCTTGGATGACGCAGTATTCACGACGCGTCGCGCAGGCCTGTGCGCGGTGCTGTGCTGCGCTTGGCGTCGCCGCAAGTACGCAGCGTCTGGTGTATCGCGCCGGCTTGATTCATGGGATGGGGCGCACATCGGTCTCGAATTCGGTCTGGAATACGAGCGGAAAATTGTCGGCTGCGGCGTGGGAAAAAATTCGACTCGTGCCGTATTGGACGCAACGAGCCGGCAAGAATATCGCGGCGCTGGAACCGGAGGCCGCTATCGCATCGTTTGCCTATGAACGGCTCGATGGATCCGGCTATTTCCGCAGCGCGAGCGGGCGGGAAATCTCTCTCGAGGCGCGCGTGCTTTCCACGGCTGTCGCTTGGATTGCGTTGCGCTCGCCTCGACCGTGGAGAGCGGCACTGAGTTTCGAGGAAGCGGCGCACACTTTGACCAAGGAAGCGCAAGCGGGGCGGTTCGACGCGGACGTGGTCGTAGCCATGACCTCGTCGGAACATGCGGCCTCGGTACGCGCACCGGATCGTGTCAAGCGAGCGACATTGTCGGAGCGGGAAGTCGATGTGCTGCGGCACATCAGCCAAGGCGCCAGCAACAAAGAGGTGGCGCGTACGCTGGGCATCAGCATGAGCACGGTTGGAACGCACGTGGAAAAGGTGTTCCGCAAGCTCGAATGCTCGACACGGGCGGCGGCGACCTTGAAAGCGTCGGCGATGGGTTTGCTTTAGTCTGAGCTGACCCGCCGCTCGCGATGCGCTTTTACCGCCTGGGCCCCTTCATACTTTCCGCTTCCATGGCCGCATGCCATTCCTCGCTGGCCTCGATGGGATCCATGGCGTCGTCGATAGAGGTCATTGCACGCTCGGCGATCCCCATCGTTTCGTCTGGCGGATCGTCAAAATCGCCGTCATCTTCGCTTGGTGGCTCCAGCATGTCCCTGAGCATCGCCTTGAGCTCCGGCGTGTCCCACGGCAGGCCATGTTGCTTTTGAACCTTTATGTAGTGCCGCACTTCGGCGTTCTGCTCCTCGGTCAAAGGCAGCCCACGGAAAGTGCTTTTGGGGTCAAGGTCTGGCATGGCTTTCTCCGAGGTTCCGTTGCCTCCAGTGTAGCGACATTGTGGCGCGTCGTGAGCTAGAAAACGTGTAACACCGACGTCGTTTTATGGGTCGTTCACGCAATAGGAGTACGGTATGCGTTCGCGGTCGCGAAGCGCGGGTCGCGAACTTCCGAGTCTGGCACCATTAAACTACTTGACGGAGTGACACCATGAGTATGTTTGCTACCCAAGATGGAACACGGATTTTTTACAAGGATTGGGGCCGTGGGCAGCCCGTTGTGTTCTCCCACGGCTGGCCGTTGAGCGGCGACGCCTGGGATGCGCAGATGATGTTTCTGGGCGAGCGCGGCTACCGCGTGATCGCGCATGACCGCCGCGGGCATGGTCGCTCCGACCAGCCCTGGGACGGGAACGACATGGATACCTATGCGGACGACCTCGCCCAGTTGATCGATTCGCTCGATCTGAAAGACATGGTGATAGTGGGCCACTCTACGGGCGGTGGTGAAGTTGCGCGCTACATCGGGCGCCACGGCACCAAGCGGGTCGCCAAAGCCGTGTTGCTGGGTGCAGTGCCGCCGCAGATGTTGAAAACCGAGACGAATCCAGGGGGGCTGCCGCGCGAGGTGTTCGACGGCATTCGCGCCGGCGTGCTTGCCGACCGAGCGCAATTCTTCAAGGATCTCACCATGCCGTTCTACGGCTACAACCGGGCCGGCGCGAAAATTTCCGAGGGTGTACGCGATTCGTTCTGGCGCCAGGGCATGCAGGTTGGCATCAAGGGGGCTTACGACTGCATCAAGCAGTTCTCGGAAACGGACTTCACTGCGGATCTCAAGAAATTCGACATCCCCACGCTGATCGTCCACGGCGATGACGATCAGATCGTGCCCATCGGCGCTTCGGGCATGTTGTCGGCGAAGATCGTCCCCAATGCCAAGCTCAAGGTTTATCCGGGCGCTCCGCACGGACTCGCCCAGACGCGGCAGGACGAATTCAATGCTGACTTGCTGGCGTTCATCAAAGGCTGAGCATCGGTAGACAGGAACTTGCCCGGGGATGTCACCCAGGCAAGTCCATTATTTCCACGATATAGTCGTCGCTGGACCTTCACTTTGTTCACAGGGTGATTACGTTAATTTTTTGAGTGATCGAACGTGCAGACACAGGAAATATCGGAACCGCCGACCCAACACCTCGCCACTGACCTGATCGCCGCGGCCGTGGCACTCGGTCCATTGATCGCCGCGCATAAAGAAGCCATCGCGCGGGGTCCCGATATTCCCGAAGAGATCGCCCGAGCGCTCGAAGACGCCGGGCTGACACGGTTGTGGCTGCCGCGCAGTCTCGGCGGAGCAGAACTGGCACCGGTAGATTATTTCCGCGTCATCGAAGCGGTCGCCCGGCACGATGGTTCAGTGGGGTGGTGTGCCGCGATTGCATCCACGGGGTCGCGCGCCATTGGATTGATTCCGAAAGAAGCGGCCGCCGCATTGCTACACCGGGGTGGGCATGTGTCCGGTAGCCTGGCTCCGACCGGTGTCGCGGTCAAAGAGGGAAATGGCTGGCGAGTCAACGGCCGGTGGTCGTGGGGCAGTTTTATTCGCTACAGCACAGTGACACTCGGAGTCTGCATAGAACACGCTGACGGCGTGCCGTGCACCACACTGGCCGGTGCACCGGTGCTGCGCGGCATCATGGTTCCGACACGAGACGTCGAAATCATCGCCAATTGGGACGGCAGCGGACTGCGATCTTCCGGCAGCCACGACTTCGCCATGGCAAATGTGCTGGTGCCCGACGCACACACATTCTCATTGACCGATTTCGTGGTGACACCTCATCAGCCCGGTGCACTCTACGCATTGCCGTTCATCACCATGTTTGCGCTGGGCATTACCGCGGTTTCCCTCGGCGTCGCCCGCGCTTCGATCGACGCGTTGACTGCGCTGGCTGAACAGAAGATCGCAACGGGAACACGCGCACTATTGCGCGAGCAAGTGAGCGTACAGGCCAGCGTTGCCGAAGCGGAAACGCTGCTGCGTGGCGCCCGTGCATTCCTGTTCGAGTCGGTTCAAGCGCTTTGGGACTCCGAGGTAGCAGGGCAACCGCAAGACATGGAGCAACGCGCGCTGGCGCGCATGGCTAGCTGTAACGTGGTTCAAGTAACCAAGAAGGTGGTTGACCTGATGTTTTCGGCAGCAGGCGGCTCCGCTACCCATGAACGCGGTCCGTTCGCCGCTCAAATGCGCGATGCGCAAGCCGCGGCTCAGCATCTGGCGTTTTCGCCGCGGAATATGGAGACTGCGGGGCGTGTTCTGTTGGGCATGGATCCCGGGACTTCGCGCTTCTGATCTTCGATTCCGATCCTTGCTTGTGATCCGCGTTTTTGATCCTTGAGCGTCACGTGCCTTCCTTATCCTGCTTGCGCCTGCTCGGTGTCGTTCGAAGTTATGTGTTCGTGGCCGCGTTTGCGCTTGCCGCTTGTACCTCCTCGCCATCGCTTCTGCCACCGGCAGCACCGCCCGAGCCGATCGCCACGACCATCGCGGTGGTCGAGCGCGGCTGGCACACCGATGTCTGTATTCGCGCCGAGGACGCCGGCCCCTGGCTTCTGGCGCTCGCGCACGGAAACGGCTTCGACGGCGAACGTTTTCTGTGCTTTGGTTTCGGTGAACGGCAATACGTGCTCACGCATGACCACGGCCCGCTAGCGACGCTCTCGGCGCTGCTGCCTAGCCGAGCGGCGCTGTTGATGACGGTACTGCGCGACTCGCCGGGCGCGGCGTTCGGCTCTTCCAATGTGGTCAACCTAGCGATCAGCCGCGCGGGCTTGGCAGGGCTCCAGGCGTTCCTGCAGGCAGCAGTGCAAACCGAGGAGGCGGACCCACCCCAGGCTAATGCTGCTGACAAACCCGATGGCAAATCCGAGGGCAAACCGGTAGGACTCGGCGAGGGCCCTTATCCGGGCAGTGTGTTCTTCGCCGCTACCGACACCTACGACTTGTTCTACACATGCAACACCTGGACCGCGGCTGCGATGCGTTCGGCCGGGCTACCCGTGGACACCACCGTGCTGTTCGCCGGCGGCGTGATGCGTCAGGCACGGCAACTCGCCGCTGCGCAATTAGGCAGCGCGCCCTAGGCCAGCCTTATTGGCAGGGCGCAGGGGAGCAGACTGTCGTGGTGCTGCCTGCAGGCGGCGTCACGACCGTTGTGTTGTTGGGTGGGGGGGGATTGCTGCTGTTCAACGAGAGGCAGCCGGTGAGAACAAACGGCAGCAGGAGTATGACTAACCAGGACCGTTGCATGATCACTTCTCCCTAATTCGACGGTTACACGAAAATAAGCAGACTTCGCTCCATGGCGAACTGCGACACCGGTCTGGTCGAGCGAGAAGATGCCTCTACCCAGTATAGGCAGTGAGATAGGTGGATAGACGCCAAAGTTCCTGTCTCAGCGGGCATTGCGTGCGTCGCGGACATCGCCGCCGCCATTTCCCATGTGTTCGAAAAAGCGGATGGCTCGCGGGTCGCCCACATGGGCGGTATTCATCCGTACCCACGCGCACCGCTCGCCGCCGGGGCGGTAATAGCTACCGGGCGCGAGAGTGATGCCGAACTGCAGTGCCTGCTCCACCAGCACCATGGAATCGTCGATGCCGGGCACGCGGGTCCAGACAAAATTGCCGCCGCTGGGCTCATCGAATATTTCCCACCCGCGTCCTTCAAGATGTTGCACGGCGGTCGAGAGCGCATCGCGAACCCGGCGCCGTAGCCGCTCCAGATATTTTCGATAGGTGCCGCGTTCGAGCAAAGCCGCTACGACGCATTCGCTGAAACGCGAGCCGCCGAGACTGGTGAGCACCTTCACATCGACGAGCCCCTTGATCAACTCGCGCTTGGCCGCGATGTAGCCGATACGTAGCGACGACGAAAGCGTCTTCGACAATCCGCCGACATAGATAACGTGGTCGAGTTGATCGAGCGAACCGAGTCGTTGTGTCGGCGTCGCCTGGAGATCTGCGTAGATATCGTCTTCCACGATCGTGAAGTCGTGTTGCTGCGCCAATTGCAGCAGCCGGAAGGCAATCTGCGGAGCGACGTTGGTCGCGGTGGGGTTATGAAATACGGTGTTGATGAAGAACAACTTCGGCTGGACGCTCTTGAGTAGATATTCCGCGACATCGACATCGGGCCCGGTCGCCAGACGCGGCACACCGATGATCCTCACGCCTTGAAGCTTGAGCAAGCCGACCAGATTGTAGTAACCGGGATCCTCGACGAATACCGTGTCGCCCGGCTTAAGCATGAACCGCACGATCAGATCGAGCGCCTGGCTGGCGCCGCTCGTCACGATGATGTTGGACATCTCGGCTTCGATGCCGATGGGCCCCAGGCGCATCTGGATTTGATTCCTGAGGTTCGCGTCGCCGTGCGGCATCGCATAGTCGATCACGCTGCTGATATCCATGCGCATGACTTGGCGCATGGCCTGGGTGATGCCTTCGAGGTCGCGCCACGCTTCAGGCACGAAGCCGCTGCTTAACTTCAAGGTCTCGCCCGGGTAGTTGAATTGCTGCAGTATTTGATGCGATTCCTCTTCGGCCAGGCGCGGATCGGATCCTCCCGAGCGCATTTCGTGGCCGACGTGAGCCGCGACGTAAAAGCCGGAGCCGTGTTTCGGCACGATCAGACCCAGCGAAGAGAGCCTGTCGTAAGCCTCGATGACCGGAAAGCGGCTGATGTGCTGGTCGGCCGCGAGCCCTCGGATCGACGGCAACTTTACGCCGGGCAGCAGTTGACGAGAGCGGATCAGCGCGGTGATGCCGGTGACGAGCTGATCTGTCATGGGCACACCATTGTGCGCATCTATAACGAAATTCATCGCGCCTGTGCTCCAAGTGTTCGAGAGAATTGACTGAACAGTATGGCGAAAGTGTTCGCTACTGTGCATTCTCAAAATTAGAGTTTAACGAAATAATGCTGTCAAGGGGTTGCCTCTTTGCGCGGCCGTCATTGGGAGAACGTTATGCGTGAGATCCGGACACTGGAGCTGCAACAAAGTGATGTACCGGTAAGCTGGTTCATCGACCGTACGCATACTTTGAGGGTTTGCCAGGGCTTGCTGTGGCTCACGCTCGAGGGTGAGCCCGACGACAGGTGGCTGCGGGCGGGGGAGTCGGTCACGTTGCCGGCCAATTCGACTATCTGGATCAGCTCGCCCGAAGCTGATAGCCGTTTCGCATTGGCATCGACGCCGCCGAAGCCGTGGATCGGCGCGATCGCTTCTTACTTGCCGAGGATATCGTTCGGCCGGGGGCGCCCACGCGTTTTATAAATCTTTCACCGCGTAGAAGGCGGCGGTTTCATAGGGGAGTGTCACGACTTCCCGGCCGCTGAGTTCCGGTTCGGCCGCAATCAACGCGCTTACCTGCTCGTCGATTTTCGCGCGCCCCTCGGGCGGCAGCGTTGCGATAAAGCTGACCGACCTTACCCGGTTCATGATCACGTCTTCGGGCGCGCCGGTATGACCATGAGAGAAGTGCTCTTCATGCAGTGCACCGAAACCCTGAAACGGAAACACCGTGCGCCAGGCGCCTGTGTAATAGCGAGGCGTGTCACCTTCGGCCTGGCTCACGATCGCGTCGAGCTGTGCTACCCAGGGAACGCGCGCATCGCGCATGTTCCACACCAGTCCGAGCTTGCCACCCGGCTTCAGCACACGATGAATTTCGGCCAAGGCTTCGGCGGTGGCAAACCAATGGAACGCCTGCGCACAGACTACGGCATCGACTGAAGCGTCGGGCAATGGAATGGATTGCGCTGAGCCGCAGAGTGCTTCGACGTCAGGCAATGCCGCAGACAACTGACCGCGCATCTGTGAAACGGGCTCGATGGCAATGACCTTGGCGCCCGTGCCCACCAAGCGAGGCGTGAACTTGCCGGTGCCCGCGCCGAGATCCACGACGGTGACGCCGGGCCGCAGGCCGAGGCTGTCGCGCAACCAGTCCGCAACACCGGGCGGATAGTCGGGACGACCGCGAACGTACTTGTCGGCCATCGTCGTGTAGCCGTCAGCGGCGGTATGGTGGACAGATTGCGTGGCATTTGTCATCGGTGCACTCCTGTTCGATAGATCGGTCTATATCGCGAGCTGCAGGCGGCCCCGCATGGAGCCGTCGGACTTGCCATCAGCATAAACAAGAACGCCCGGCTTTGCCATGCCGAAGGGTGACGGGGCACGGGCAGCGTAACGTAAGCGTAACTGTGCTCTGCTATTCTCGAGGATTGCCTCGTTCATTTCCAACGAAACCATGTTCGTCAGACCCGCAGTCGTAGAAGACAAAAACGCCATCCCCGCCTTTCTGTTGCAATTGGATTACCCAGGCACAGAGTTGTTCATCGCCGAAAAAATCGAGCGCCTGCTCGCACACCCGGATGCGGTGCTGCTGGTGGCAGAGGAAAACAACCAAGTCGTGGGCGTCATTTCTCTGCATTTCATTCCCCAATTGGCAGTGAGCGGCGACTTCTGTCGCATCAGTTACTTCTGTGTCGGGGAGGGCGCGCGCGGCAAAGGCGTGGGCGACATGTTGGAAGCCGCGGCTATGCAGGAAGCTGTGGCTCGCGGTTGTGATCGAATCGAAGTGCACTGCCACTCGCGACGATCTCGAGCGCATGCATTTTATTTTCGCCAGGGATTTGAAGAGTCTCCCAAGTATTTGATGAAGATGCTGTGAGCGCGAGCGTCGTCACATTGCGATCATAAATTCCAAGTACGGTGGGCCGTGCATCGTCTGCGGCGCATCGCGCGGGGTAGGCGACTACTGCTTGGAGACGATCGTGGTGAACAAAGTGACGAATCAACTCGGAAAAATCGAACACATCGTCTATCTGATGCTGGAAAACCGATCGTTCGACCAGATGCTCGGTTTTCTCTACAGCGACAGCGGCAACACCTCGCCAGCGGGCCACGCCTTCGACGGACTCACCGGCGAGGAATGGAACCCCGACGACCTGGGCCGGCAGATCCCTGTCTACAAAATCACGGCAAACGACCCGCATCCCTATCTGATGCCAGGCGCCGATCCGGGCGAAGGGTTCCAAAATACGAATTACCAACTCTACTCGACGGACGACCCGACGCCCGGTGCGCAAGCGGACAACAAGGGCTTTGTCCTGAACTTCAAGTCGGCGGTGGCGTCCGATCTCGCCAAGCATTACACGGACACGCTGCCCGGCACCCAGTCCTCGCAGATCATGGGCATGTACACGCCCGAGCTGTTGCCGATCTTGTCTGGGTTGGCCAAGGGTTACGCGGTCTGCGATGCGTGGTTCGCCTCGGCGCCTACCATGACGATGCCCAATCGCGCCTTCGCGTTGGCCGGCACCTCGCAGGGGCATCTGGACGATCATGTGAAGATTTTCACCTGCCCCAGTATCTTCGGGCGGCTGTCGGACAAGAATATCGATTGGGCGATCTTCGGCTACAACCGCGAGCCGCTCACGCGTCACGATTTCCCGGATGTGCAGAACGCCGCAGAAAGTCATTTCGGACATTTCCGTGATTTTCAAGAGCGCGCGGCGCACGGCACGCTACCCGCGTTGAGTTTCCTCGAACCTAGTTGGGACGCCAGCGGCAACAGCCAGCATCCAAACTATGACGTGGCGGCAGGCGAACAGTTTATCCACGATGCTTACTATGCGGTGCGCAATGGTAAAGCGTGGGCCTCGACGCTACTGATCATCACGTACGACGAGCATGGCGGAAACTACGATCACGTCGCCCCGCCGTCCGATGCGACGCCACCGGGCGACGGTACGGTAGGTGAGTACGGTTTCGATTTCACGCGCTTCGGCCTTCGGGTGCCGGCGGTGCTGGTTTCGCCGCTGATCGCGGCGGGCACGGTTTATCGCGCTGCAAGCGGGCGCATCGACCACACATCGGTACTGAAGACGATCCAGGAACGCTGGGGAACCGAAGCGCTTACGCAACGCGATCGGGCCGCCGCGTCGCTGGCCGATGTCCTGACGCTCCATAAGCCCCGCACGACCGACGACGACCCGCTCAAGGGCGTCGCGGTGCCCGTGTCGGGCGTCCATCATCCGAATGCCGCTACGCCATCCAAGCTCGATAAGATCCACGCGGCTCGCGTCGCGGCGCTGCCTCTGCGCAATGAGAAAGGACATTACCAGGAGGCAGCGCCGATGCTGACGTCTACTTCAGAACTCGGCGATTTCATTCGCGACCGGACGGCGGCTTGGAGTCAGCATATCCAGCGCCAGCAGAATCGACGCAAATGAGTGACGTGCGCGATTATTCCCGTTTTGCGCCCGTGACCTTGACGACATTCGCCCAGCGCACGATCTCAGTGTGCAGGTAGTCCTTGAAATACTCAGGCGTTCCGCCGACCGGCGTCAACGCCTGGGAATCGAACAAGGTCTTGACGGCCGGGGTCTTCAGCGCTTTGTCGATCGCATCGCTCATGATCTTGACGTTTGCGGGCGGCGTGCCCTTGGGCGCGAGCACGGCGGTCCAGTTGTAATCCTGGATATCCTTGTAGCCCAATTCATAAAGCGTGGGCACGTTAGGCAGGCTTGCAACGCGTTCCTTGCTGGACACCGCCAAGGCCCGGACCTTGCCGGTCTTGATATAAGGCAGCACCGACGCGAGAGCCACCGAAGCCACTGGCGTTTCGCCGCCCAATACCGCCACCGCCGCCGGCCCTGCGCCACGATAGGGGATGCTCGTCATGTTCGATTTCCAGACGACTTGAAACAAGTAGTCGGCTGAGAGTGCAGGGGTGGTGCCGGCCCCCGGGGTTGCATACCCAAGCGGGCGCTGGGTCGCCAGGACCTTCAAGTCGGCGAGTGTTTTAGCCGGTACCGCATCGTTCACCACGATCACGTTGGGCTGTGAACTGACGAGCGAAACCGGGATGAAGTCTTCCTCGGCGTTATAGCCCGCGTCCTTGCCCCACAGCGCGGGGTTGACGGCAAACGAAGTGGTCGTGACGAGGTACGTGTAGCCATCGGGTGCGGTGATCGCGACGGCGTGCGCGCCGACGTTGCCGCCTGCGCCACCGCGGTTTTCTATGACCACCGACTGGCCCAGGATTTCCGTGAGCTTGGGCGCCACCATCCGTGCCGTGATGTCGGAAATGCCGCCCGGCGGATAGGCGACGATCATTCTGATGGTCTTGTCCGGATAGCCGGCAGCGTGAACCACGCCTGGCGCTGTCGAACCGGCGACTGCCAGGGCAAGCCAACTGAATGCCAGCCACGCCCGCTTGATAATGTGCATCCTCTCCTCCCTATTTATGGTGTGGATACAGTGTACACATTTCGCGGCAATCTTGAATGCTACGTGGACGCGTGGCAACGCGGTAGGGCTCAGCCGATCAAGGGATATCGCCTTCGTCGAACAATTTATGCTGGACCGCATATCGCACCAACATTGCGTCGCTTTGCATCTGCATTTTTTCGAGGATCCGTGCTTTATAAGTGCTCACGGTTTTCGCGCTGATCGAAAGCTGCAGCGCGATATTATTCACCGAATGACCCTCCACCAAGCGACGTAACACGTCGAATTCGCGATCGGACAGCCGCTCGTGCGGTTGGGCGGCAACCGGGCTGCTCAGGTCCCTGGCGAGCCGCTCGGCCATCGGCACGCTGACATAAATGCCGCCACCGGCAATCCGCGCGACGGCCGCGACCAGTTCCTCGCGGGCGGCTTCCTTCGTCATGTAACCGGATGCGCCCGCGGCAAATGCGCGCTTCGCATATTGTTGCTCCGCGTGCATGGTCAAGACCAGGATCTTCAAGTGCGGATGTTCGTCCCTCAATTGTTTGATGATATCGAGACCATTGCGTCCCGGCATCGATAAATCGAGTATCAGTACATCGGCGGATTGCACGCGCGCCAACGCGATGATGGAAGGGCCATCGGCGGCGTCGCCCGCGATTTCGAACTGGCCAGCTTTCGTCAGCAGGTAGCGCAGGCCGTCGCGCACCAGCGCGTGATCGTCGGCGATCAAGACACGGATCATGGTTTTCCTCCGCTGAGTTGACCTTTGAGCGCGGCAGCCGATAACACCACGGTCAGCCGAAAGCCTTTGCCGGGCGCGCTGATGATATCGAGATCACCGTCCAGCAAATGCGCCCGCTCGCGCACGCCGAGCAGCCCAAAGGAATTACTGGGGCTACTCGCATCGCTGGCTATGCCACAGCCGTCATCGCTTACCTGGACGACAAAGCCACGGTCTTCGAGCCGCAGCTCCACATTGACCGTCGTCGCGTGCGCATGGCGAGCCACGTTGGTCAACGCCTCCTGCACGATCCTGAAAATTGCGCTTGCTGCGTCCGGCGAGAAGTCGATGTGGTGAATGTCGACGCCATTCGTCACGGCAATGCCATAGCGCTCGGAAAAATCGGTGATCAGCCATTCGATTGCGGATTCCAGCCCGAGATCGTCGAGCATTGCGGGACGCAAATCCGCCGCGATACGTCGCACCGACGAAACGGCCCGGTCGAGCAGCGTGTAGATCTGCTGCACCTGCTCGAGCAGCACTGCTTTGTCGGCGTCCGCGCGTAATTCGTATTCGAGGATGGTGACATTCAAGTTGAGCGCTGTCAGTTGTTGGCCAAAGTCGTCATGAATTTCGCGCGCAATGCGCTTTTTTTCTTCTTCGCGAGCGGCCTGAATGCCGCCCGACAAGCGCCGCAAGTCTTCGCGCGACGCGTGCAGCGCATTTTCGGCGCGCACGCGCTCCGAAATATCGCGCAGCATCACGGTGTAAAGCTTGCCGTCGCCGACCTTGATTTGGGAGATCGATGCATCGACGGGAAACTCCTCGCCGTTCGCACGCAGGCCGAACAATCGACGCTGGCCGCCCATGGGCCGGTCGGAAACGCCGGTAGCACCGAAACGCTCGACGTGGGCGCGGTGTTCGACCCGATAACGTTCAGGCATGAAACGCTCGAGCGGCGCGCCTATCATGTCCGCCGCCGCGTAGCCAAACACGCGTTCGGCCATCGGGTTGAAAATAACGACGTGTTGGGTTTCGTCGACCACGATGATGACCTCCATCGCGGAGCGAATGATGGCGCGTAGACGCGCTTCGTCTGTTATTGCGCGCGAGTTGGGCATTGAAGGGTCCACGGCGGAAAGTTTGCCTGCACGGCGACTCCGTACAGGCATGAGGGCATGGACGGGATCGTGCTGCCCATAACGGCGCAACGATGGTACGCAGTCGCGACATTCGTCGACGCGACGTCGAGACAATAAGACTCAATTGTCGATACTGCGCCATTCTCCTTCAATTTTCCAGCACATTCAGGCGGGTGGTCGGGTGCGGGCCGAACGGCACCTGAGCGCACTCGACGGCATCCGAGGCTACCTCGCCGCAGGCGGCGGCATCCCGCTGTGCTCTAGGGAATTCCCTACACGCGGCGTAGCCGTACCCTACGCGAACATCCGTCACGTCCGATATCCAAAAAAATGACGTGCGCCGATACTGCTTATAGGGAGCCACTCCCATCGTTCGTCGCGATGAAACCCGTGCAGTATGCGACGCGTGCCATTTCTTCGACAAGCCCATGAAGCTCTACCGATTCGCGATGCGATCGGGATGAGGGTCGGGAAATCAATGTAGCAAGCAGGAGAAATGCCATGATGTCGCTCGATAGTACGTTGGCTCAGCCCCTGGCGTATCGGCCCCTAGCCGGTCGTCGATCCGCCGACGCGGTGCATTGTTCGAATTGCGCGACCCGCAATATCTGCATGCCTAGCGGGCTGAGCGTGGCGGACTTTGTTCAGCTGGACGCAATGATCTGCACCACGCGCAGGATCAGCCAGGGCGAAGCGCTGTATCGCGCTGGAGATCTGTTCCAAAGCCTCTATACGATCAAGGCCGGTTCTTTCAAGACCGTCATGGTGTTACGCGACGGGCGCGAGCAGATTACCGGGTTTCAACTGGTGGGCGAGCCGCTGGGCATCGATGGCGTCAGCACCGAGCGGCACATGTGTGACGCGATCGCACTGGAAGACAGCGTGTTGTGCATCATCCCGTTCCAGATGCTCGAAGCCGTTTGCCACGAAGTCGTGACCATGCAGCGCCATCTGCACCGATTGATGTGTAGTGAAATCGCGCGTGAGTCGGGGCTGCTCACGCTGTTGGGCAGCATGCGTGCGGAAGAGCGCGTGTCGGCGTTTCTGCTGAATTTGTCGCTGCGTCTTCAGGTACGCGGCTATTCGCCTACCGAGTTTCAGTTGCGCATGAAGCGCGAGGAAATCGGCAGTTTTTTGGGCATGAAGCTCGAAACCGTGAGCCGCATGCTCTCGAAATTTCAGAAAGACCATTTGATCGAGGTGCAAGGCCGTCAGATCAAGATTCTCGATGTCGACGCATTACGCCGCGTCAGTGCGGACGGCCCGATGCCGTCGTTGGCACCGGTTCGTGAATGTGTGTCCCAATAAGCGAATCGCGACTTGCCCCGCATTTGATCCATATCAACAGGGCGACTTCTCCCTACTCTTAATCTCGAATGTATCCAGACGGCGCACATGACGCATTCCGTGTCGCCGCAGTGCTCGCGCGGCTCAAGCGCGCGACAGGATCTTGGAGAAAGCCATGGACCCGTCACACAGTGTTGCTCTCGAAGTCGCCGCGAAAGCCCCCCTTGCAGCCAAAGCCAACACCCGAAAGCTCGGCTTGCCGCTGCTCACCGGGGTGGTCATTGCATCGATGATCGGTGGCGGCGCCTTTAGCCTGCCTCAAAACATGGCCCAGGGCGCGGGGCTGGCCGCGGTCATCATCGCTTGGATCATCACGCTCTTCGGCATGTTCTTCCTGTCGAACACGTTTCGCACGCTGGCCGACAAAAGGCCTGACCTGAAGGCCGGGATCTATTCCTACGCGAAAGAAGGATTCGGCTCGCTGGCAGGCTTCGAGATGGCCTGGGGGTACTGGTTGTCCGCTGCGTTCGGCAACGTTGCATTCGCAGTGCTGATCATGAAGACGGTCGGTTATTTCTTTCCCATGTTCGCCAGCGGCAGCAATTGGCCCTCGATCGCCGGCGCGTCGGCGCTGATCTGGGTGATGCATTTCACTGTGCTCTCGGGGGTCAAACGGGCCGCCGTGTTGAACGTGATTTCAAGCGTGCTCAATATCGGCACGATTACCGTCGCGCTGTGCGCCATGGCGGTGGCCATCAAGGGCGGCATGTTTTCGTACGATTTCTGGGGCGCGCAGGAACATCTGGGTGGCCTGCTCGGGCAGGTCAAGAGCACCATGCTGGTCACCTTATGGGTGTTTATCGGCATCGAGGGAGCAGTGGTGGTATCGGATCGGGCAAGCAAGACGTCGCAGGTCGGTGCCGCCACCTTTCTCGGGCTCATCGTATGTACCGTGCTCTATTTCCTGCTGTCCGCGTTGCCGTTCGGCGTGATGCACCAGGCGCAACTCGCTGGCCTCGCGGCGCCGTCCGCCGCCTATGTGCTCAAAGCCGCCGTCGGTGATTGGGGCGCCGTGTTCATCGCCGTATCGCTGCTGATCTCGCTGCTCAGTTGCTGGCTGGCCTGGACCATCCTGGTTGCCGAATTACCGTACGAAGGGGCGAAAGACGGCGTATTTCCGAAGTTTCTTGCTTACGAAAATCGCCATCATGCCGCGGCACCGTCGCTCTGGGTGTCCAGCGCCACCATGCAATTGGCCGTCTTCGTGGTGCTGTTCGCACAAGACGCCTGGACCTGGCTGATTTCGATCACCGGCGTCATGATCTTGCCGCCCTATCTTGCCAGTACCGCATTTTTGTGGCGCTTCGCGGCGCAATCGAAGTATGTGGCCAGCGCTGGCGAAACCGCTCGCGAATCGATCTGGACGGGCGTGCTCGCCACCATTTATGCGCTGTGGTTGCTTTACGCGGCCGGCCCACAGTTCATCCTGATGTCGACCATCCTGTTCGCGCTTGGGTTCCCCGTCTTCTGGTGGGCACGGCGCGAGCATGCACCGGATCAACCCGTTTTCAGCCGCAGCGAAGCCGTGGTGGCCGCAGTGCTTGTGCTCGCCGCGCTTGCCGCGATCGTGTTGTTCATGCTTGGCAAGGTGAAGATCAGTTAGCCCAATGTTTTCCTGGAGATGGCCATGTTGTACGACCGGATGTTCGGCTTTCTGTTTTGCTGCACGATGCCGCTCCCGCCGTCAGTCGCGCCATCGCGTTTGCAGCGCATTGTCGATGAGCTAGGGCGCCTCGGTTACGCCACCACGCTCACCGCAACGCCCGCACAAGCCTGTTCGGCAATTCGCAGCGATGCGGCGCTCGGATGCGTGATCGTGGAATGGTCGTTGACCGAATCGGAAAGCGAGGTCGAGACGTTCGTCCGTTATGTGCGCGATCGCGGTCTGGACATGCCGATTTTTATCCTCGTGGAGCGCCACTTGCTGCAGGAAGTGCCGGTGGCCGTGTTGGGCGATGTGACGGGGTACGTGTTCATCGAAGAGGACACGCCGGAGTTCGTCGCGCGCAATCTGGCGAGCCATCTGCGCAGTTATGCCGAATCGCTGAAAACGCCGTTTTTCGGCGCGATGGTGGATTACGCGGAACAGGCGAACCAGATGTGGACGTGCCCAGGCCATAACGGCGGCGTCTTTTACCAGAAGAGTCCGATTGGGCGAGCGTTCGTGGAGCACCTGGGCGAGGCCGTGTTTCGCAACGACCTCGATAACTCGGTGGTTGAACTGGGCGATTTACTGACTCATGAGGGTCCGGCACTGGCCGCTCAAAAGGCCGCCGCTCGTATCTTCGGTGCCGAGCGCACCTATTTCGTCCTCAATGGCACGTCGACTTCCAACAAGATCGTGCTGACTGCGCTGGTCGCACCCGGCGACCTGGTGCTGTTCGATCGCAATAATCACAAGGCGGCCCATCATGGCGCGCTGATCCTCGGTGGTGGCATTCCCGTCTATCTTCCCACCCAACGCAACGCACACGGCATGATCGGCCCCATCGATTTCGATGCGCTCGACGAACAGCACATACGCGAAAGCATACGTTCCAATCCTTTGATCGAAGACCCGCAGGCCTGGCGGCGCGAGCGACCGTTCCGGGTGGCGGTGATCGAGCAATGTACGTACGACGGCACGATCTACGACGCCCAAATGATCGTGGAGAAGCTCGGCCCCTTATGCGAATACATCATGTTCGATGAGGCCTGGGCCGGATTCATGAAATTCCACCCGCTGTTCAAAGGGCGGTTTGCCATGGGCGTGGAAGGACTGGGTCCGACCACCCCCGGCATTATCGCGACCCAATCGACGCATAAACAATTGGCGGGTTTCTCGCAAGCGTCACAGATCCATATCAAGGACGCTCACCTGGACGGGCAACGTCGGCAGGTCGGCCACCGGCGCTTCAATGAAGTGTTCATGCAGCACGCGTCGACCTCGCCGTTTTATCCCTTGTTCGCATCACTCGATGTGGGCGCGCAGATGATGAAAGGCCGTTCGGGCGAAGTGCTGTGGGACGACACCATCAAGCTCGGCATAGAGATGCGCAAGAAAATGCGCCTGCTGCAACGCGAATTCGAAGCCACCGAAACGGACCCGGCGCGGCAATGGTTTTTCGATCCGTTCGTGCCCGATAGGGTCGACGTGCGCGGCAGCCTGGAGCGCTGGGAGGATGTGCCGACCGACGAGCTGGCCGGCGACGCGCGCTACTGGGCGCTGGTTCCTGGGCAGCAATGGCATGGTTTTGCGCATCTCGCGCCGGGCTATGCGATGACCGATCCGAATAAATTGACGCTGCTGACGCCCGGGTTCGATCGCTGTACGGGCGCGTATGCAGCGCATGGCATTCCGGCAGCACTCTTGGCGCAGTTTCTTCGCGAAAGGCGCATCGTGCCGGAGAAGAACGACCTCAATAGCATTCTATTTTTGTTGACGCCGGGGTTGGAGTCGACGAAAGCGGGCACGTTGCTGTCAGCGTTGGTTCAATTCAAAAAGCTGCACGACGACAATGCATTGCTCGACGACGTGATGCCGTCGTTCGTAGCGACACATTCCGCGCGCTATGCGGGCGTGGGGCTGCGCGACCTGTGCGCCGAAATGCACGGGTTCTATCGTGAGCACAGCGTGAGCCGGCTGCAACGCGAGCAATTTCGTGCGGAGCATTTTCCGACCGTGGCGATGACGCCTCAAGAAGCGACACACGAGATGGTGCGCAACAACGTCGACCTGTTGCCGATCGAGAAAATCGGCGGAAAGATCGCCGCCACCATTGCCTTGGTTTACCCGCCCGGCATCGGCGTGGTGGTGCCGGGCGAGCGGTACGACGAGCGGGCTAGGCCGATGCTCGAGTATTTCCGGATGTTCGAGCAAAGCGCAAACCGCTTTCCGGGTTTCGAAAACGAAATTCAGGGCATTTACCGTAAAGCGGAAGCCGACGGCACGGTTCGTCTCTATACCTACGTAGTGCGCGAGTAACGCCGATAGTAAGAATTAAGGAGCTTGACCATGACTTTAGGCGTGCATTCTGAGGCAGGAAAACTTCGTGCGGTGATGGTCTGCTGCCCGGGCCTCGCGCATCGACGTCTTACGCCCGGTAATCGAGCCTCGCTGTTGTTCGACGACGTCATGTGGGTCGACAAAGCGATCGAGGACCACCAGTTCTTTGCGCGCGTGATGCGCGAACGCGATATCGAGGTGTTGGAGTTTCATCATCTTCTGGCCGAGATATGCCTGGACAGCACGGCGCGCGACTGGATTCTCGATCGACGTATCGTGGAAGAAGAGGTCGGTACGGGCATGTTGCGTGAGCTGCGGTTGTGGCTTGAGGAGATGCCCGCGCAAAAGCTCGCGGACGTGCTGATCGGCGGCGTCGCCAAGGACGAGTTGCCGTTCGACGCGCGCGGGTTGTTCGGCGGATATTTGGAGCATTCGGAGTTCGTGATTCAGCCACTCGTCAACCTGATATTCCAGCGCGACCCCAGTGCGTGGATCTACGGTGGCGTGACCTTGCACCCGATGTTCTGGAATGCGCGCCGCAAAGAGGCGCTGCTGCTTGCGGCAGTGTACCGATTCCACCCCCGCTTTGCGGGCAAGGTCAAGACTTGGTGGGGAGACCCCGACCGCAACTACGGCGTCGAGACCCTGGAAGGCGGCGACGTGCTGGTGATAGGCAACGGTGTCGTGCTTATCGGCATGGGTGAGCGTTCCAGCCCCCAGGCGGTCACGCAAGTGGCGCGGGCCTTGTTCGCAGGTAACGGCGCGAAGCGGGTGATTGCCTGCCAGTTGCCGAAGGAGCGCTCGGCGATGCATCTCGATACCGTGTTCTCGTTTCTCGACATCGATTTCGTCAGCATCTACCCCGACGTTGCCGACGGCATCCGGTGCACGAGCTTGTATCCCGGCGATGCGCTCGGTGAAATCCGCTACGAGCGCCATGACGACAAGTTTCTTTCGGTCGTGACTGCAGCGCTTGGCGTCGGTTCGTTGCGCGTGTTGACCACCGGTGGCGACCGGTACGAAACCGAGCGCGAGCAATGGGACGACGGCAACAACGTGCTGGCGCTGGACCGCCGCGTGGTGCTTGCCTACGACCGCAATACCTACACAAACCGCAAGATGCGTCAGGCAGGCGTGGAAGTCATCGAAATCCCAGGGGGAGAACTGGGTCGCGGCAGAGGCGGCAGCCACTGCCTGAGTTGCCCGATCGAGCGAGACCCTATCCATATTTGATTGCGCATCTGATTTTTCATGTGATCCATCACCGGAACTTGCCATGTTCAACGTACACAACCGCAGCTATCTAAGCCTGATCGAATACACGCCCAAACAAATCCACTACCTGCTGGATTTGTCGCGTGACCTCAAGCGCGCGAAATATGCGGGAACCGAAGTGCCGCGCCTGACCGGGAAAAACATCGCGCTGATCTTCGAAAAGACATCAACGCGCACGCGTTGTGCGTTCGAGGTGGCGGCGCACGATCAAGGGGCACACGTCACGTATATCGATCCGGGCGCGTCGCAGATCGGACACAAGGAGTCGATGAAGGACACTGCGCGCGTGTTGGGGCGCATGTATGACGCGATCGAATATCGAGGCTATGGCCAGGAGGTGGTGGAGGAGCTCGCGAAGTATGCGGGGGTACCCGTGTACAACGGGTTGACCGACGAGTTTCATCCGACGCAAATGCTTGCCGACATGCTCACCATGCGTGAATTCAGCGACAAGCCGTTGCACGAGGTGAGCTACTGCTACATCGGTGATGCGCACAACAACACCGGCAATTCGCTCATGATCGTGGGGGCCAAGCTCGGCATGGATGTGCGTTTGTGCGCGCCGCGCAGCCTGTGGCCGCATGACGCGCTGATTGCGCAATGCCGCGAGATCGCGGCGTCGACCGGCGCGCGGCTCACCTTGACGGATCAGCGCGAGGAAGCGGTGAAGGGCGTCGATTTTATCTATACCGACGTCTGGGTGTCGATGGGCGAACCGTTCGAGACGTGGGGCGAGCGCATCGACGCGCTGCTGCCTTACCAGGTCAACGCCGCGTTGATGGCTGCCAGTGGCAACCCGCGCGTGAAGTTCATGCATTGCCTGCCGGCGCTGCACGATAGCCGCACGGAGGTCGGCAAACAAATCGCCGACAAGTACGGTCTTGCCGACGGCGTGGAAGTGACGGATCAGGTGTTCGAGTCCGACGCGGCTATCATCTTCGAGCAGGCGGAAAACCGTCTGCATACGATCAAGGCGATTCTGGTCGCAACGCTGTCGGCATGAGGAGCGCATCATGAGAATCGTCGTCGCCCTCGGCGGGAACGCACTGCTCAAGCGCGGTGAGCGCATGAGTGCCGATGCGCAACGCGCTAATGTGCGCGTCGCCGCGGCTCAACTCGCCGCGGTGGCGGCCGGCAACGATCTTGTGATCGTGCATGGCAACGGCCCGCAAGTGGGGTTGCTGGCGTTGCAGAGCGTGAGTACGCCGCAGGCCGAGCCGTTTCCGCTGGACGTACTGGATGCGCAAACCGAAGGCATGATCGGCTACATGATCGAGCAGGAGCTCGCGAACTTGCTCCCGCAAGCGCGCGCGTGCGCAACCTTGCTGACGATGGTGGAGGTGGACCGTGCGGATCCGGCCTTCCAACATCCGGACAAGCCGATCGGGCCGCTCTATACCCAGGCCAACGCTGACGCCGCTGCACGTGCCAAGGGCTGGACGATGGCGCGAGACGAGGGTGGGTATCGCCGCGTTGTACCGAGTCCGGCGCCGACGCGGCTGCTCGATCTGCGCCCGGTAAAGTGGCTGCTCGAACACGGCACGATAGTCATTTGCGCAGGCGGCGGCGGGATTCCTGTCGTGGTGGACGAACACGGGTTGCATACCGGCGTGGAGGCTGTCATCGACAAGGATCGCAGCGCTGCGATGCTCGCGCGCGAACTCGATGCCGATCTGTTTGTGATTGCGACCGACGTACGTGCGGTCTACTTGGATTGGGATAGCCCATCGCGCCGGCCCATTGTGCGCGCGAATCCTGGTGCGTTCGGTGCGCTGAATTTTGCGCGCGGCTCGATGAGTCCGAAGGTCGAGGCCGCATGCGATTTCGCGCGCCGCACCGGTCGCCGGGCTGTGATCGGTGCGCTGACCGATATCGAGCAACTCATTGCCGCGACGGCCGGCACATCGATCGTTGCGGATCAGGTCGGGATGGATGTCGGGGTCATGAGCGGGATCGTGAGCGGGGCATCTGCCCCGATAGCTACGGGGATAGTTACCGGATAGCTAGTGGGATAGCTACCGGACAACCGCAGACTCGCCTTAATGCGCCATCAGCACCGGGATCGTCATCGAGGACAGGATGGTGCGCGTGGCGCCTCCCAGCATGACCTCCCTGAACCGCGAATGGCCATATCCGCCCATCACGAGCAGATCGGCGTTGCAATCGAGCGCGTGCGATAGCAGCGCGTTGCCCACGCCCAGATCGGAGGGCGTCGTTTGTTGCGAGACCTCGATGTTGATGCCGTGACGAGCCAGGTAAAGCGCGATGTCCGTACCCGGCTGTTCACCGTGCACCCACGATGGCTTCTCGGCGTTGAAGACCACCACCTGAACGAAGTCCGCCTGCTTGAGTATCGGGATCGCCGCGGTGACCGCGCGCGTTGCGCTCATGCTCGCGTCCCATGCAACGAGTACGCGCTTGCCCACCTGCGCAAAGTGGCCGATATACGGAACCATCAGCACCGGGCGACCGGAATTCACGAGTACGTATTGGGGGAAGTCCGAACCCAGGAAAAGGGCGGGCGCATTGGCATCGATTTGTCCGATCACGACCAGATCAGCATAGCGCGCTTGCAGGCTCAAGGCGGCCCCCGCATCGTCGTCGGCGACGCGTTTCTCGTACGACCTGACGTCGAACTTCTGCGTAATCGTTTCGAATTTCGCGAGTACGTTGTCCGCGCGCTGCCGCAGTGGCTTGAGAATCTCGGCGAAGTTGAACGTGCCTTCGCCCATCGCACCGGGAAATGAAAACTGCGCCGATATCCCGGTCGCGGCCAAGCCGATCAAATGCGCGTCGTATTTCATCGCCAGACGCGCGGCAGTTTCGATTTGCTCGTCGACGTGAGCGGATTCGTCCACATGGACAAGTATGGTTTTATAGGACATGCGACACCCCTGGCGTGGATCGGCTCAGCCTAGCGGCGCCGACAAAATATTTGCGTGCATAGGCCAACAGTTGCAGATCGGTGGGGTGATCGACGGTTTCCAGGCTGATCACCTGTTCTGCAAGATGGTGTTGGTGTTTCAGCAGGTATTTTAGAAAAGCGAGCTTTTCGTTACCTGGCCCCACGATCAAAATCTCAAGCGCACCCTGAAGTGCGTTCGCGATATCGTTGAAGTAGGGTTTGTTCTCGTGACGGCCGCCTCCCGTCTTTTCCGATTTCGTATGGGTCGAGTGCGTCTTGATGATTTCGTTCGCCGCCGTCTCGGGGGTGAAGTGAATAACGTGCGCTTGCGCGTGGTCTAACCACACGATGACGTGGTCGAAAGACATGGTATTAATCCCTGCAATGAGCCTTGCAATGAGCCTTAAAAAGAGGGCGCGGCATGCAAGTGACGGCGCGCCCTATGCGAGTTCAGGACACGGACATCAAGCCACGGACAAATTGTCGACGACTTCCGTGACCCCGGGAACCGCCCATGCCGCGTCTTCTGCGGTACGGCGTTCGTGCCACGCGCCGACCCGGCCATTGAGCGTGATCTTGCCGCCTTCCACGAAAACCTTGATGCCCGACGATTCGAATGCGGCGTTGCGCTGATAGGCTTGGGTGATGCGCGCGTGCACGTCAGCGGTCGTCACCCGCGGTTCGATCTTGATGTGATTGCTCACGAAGACGACGCCTCCGAGGCCGTGCACGGCGTTTTCCACGGCTTGTTTTTGATATTGCCACTTGACGGTGCCGGTGAGCGTCACCCAGCCTTTTTCAACTGTCACCCTGACGCTGTCGGCCGGCAGATAGATGCTCCATGCGAGGACGTCCGCGGCACGGCGCGCGATCTCGTCGTCTTCATATTTCCTGTCGAACGGCAGACGGACTTCGATATCCTCGGCGATGGCCCGCAGGTGTTTCACGTGACCGACCACGCGTTCGACCGCGACCTTCTCGACGTAGGAGGCGACGTGTCCGGTCAGCGTGGCGACGCCGTCCTTGACGGCGACACCGATACCCGCCGCATCGATACTGGGTTCAAAGTCGAGTGCGCGTTCGATGTCGGTGCGAAGTAGGGTGTCGCTGGTCATGATAGGTGCTCCTGTCTGAGTGCGAAAGTACGCTCAGTCATCATCTCAGGCCGGTAGCGGCGCCACTTGATCTAGCGCAAGCCGGCGCCCATAATTTTTTCAAGGCCAGGTATACCGGGTGCTCGGTGACGAAGTGCGCCCGGTTGTGCGCAATTGCTATGCAGCGAACGAGAAATATCCGGGATTTCGCGAAAAATCGTAGATTTGAGGTTCGATTTATCGCTATTCCCAGCTATTGACCATTATGTGGGCGCATACTAGTTGTCTACTCCTTTCGGCGCGACGCTTTCATGTTTGCCATCCCAGCGGCGCTTGCGACCCACTCCAGATTCTCTGCCTCATTAGAGCCTGCTATACCCGATATCGTTGCAATCGGTAGCTCGGCGGGCGCGCTTCCCGTTTTGAAAGCGTTTTTCCGCGCGTTCGGGGCGTTCCAGCATGAGTTTGCCTTCGTGGTGGTGGTTCACTTGCCTCCCGAGGCGCACAGCAACTTTCCCGAATTGTTGGGCATGGATACTGCACTCGCGGTATCGATGATCGAGAACGGCGCGCGGTTACGAGCCAGGCACATCTATGTCATTGCACCGGGAACACGGGTTGAAATTGTCGATGGTGCTTTCGTAACGCATCCGGCCGTCGCGCGGCCTGCGATTCCGATGCCGATTGATTTCTTGTTCCGGTCGTTGGCGAAAGACCAGGGCGAACGCGCGATAGGCATAGTCTTGACAGGGGCGAACGGCGACGGTGCGGCTGGGGTGAAAGCGATTAAGGCCCAGGGCGGCATGGTCATGGCGCAAACACCAGACAGCGCCGAATTCGATGAGATGCCAAAACGCGCCATCGCGACGGGGCTCGTCGATTACACGTTACCGGTTGCAGAAATGCCGGCCGCGCTGCTGGATTACCTCGGTCGTTTTGCCGCGTCGGGTACCACTGCGGCCGCCGCGGTACCCAACGAGGCGAACGTGGACGATCTCGACGAACTGGAGCCCGTAATCGATACGCTGCTAGTCGCGGGGTGCGATTTCCGGGGCTACAAGCGAGGCACGCTGCAAAGGCGCGTCGCTCGCCGCATGACGGTCAATCGCGTCGATGACCTCGCGGCCTATTGCGAAATACTGAAAACCTCGCCTGCGGAGGTAGACGCGTTGGGTCTAGACATGATGATAGGCGTCACGCAGTTCTTTCGCGATCCCGAAGCGTGGGAAGCACTTGCGGAACATGTCCTGAGCCCGTTGCTCGCTGAACCCGATAGCGCCCAACCCGTGAGGATCTGGGTGCCGGGGTGCGCCACCGGTGAAGAAGCGTATTCGATGGCCATGTTGCTCACCGAGCAGATTGAGAAGCGGGGCGTCAAGCGCCCGTTTCTGATACTCGCAACCGATATGAACCGCTTGGCCCTGAGTCGAGCACGGCTCGGTATCTATTCGCCGAGCGTCGCGTCGTCGCTGGGAGGGGCACGGCTGGCGCGTTTTTTCAACGTGCACCGCGACGGATTCCAGATCCGGCAGGAACTGCGCGCAACCATCCTGTTTGCGCCACAGAACTTGATCGCCGATCCGCCATTCTCGCGCATCGATTTGGTCAGTTGTCGAAATTTGCTGATTTATCTCGAGCCTGAGGTGCAGCAGCGGGTTTTCGATTTATTTCACTTTGCGCTGAACCTGAGGAAATATCTGTTCTTGGGGCGCTCAGAAAGCACCGATCCGAGATCTCATCACTTCCAGGAAATATCGAAAGAATGGCGCATCTATCAACGTAGTGCATCGGTTGTCCCCGTGGAAGTCCACTATCCGTTTCCGATCAAAGTGGTTCCTCGGCAGGGTTTTCCCCTGGGCCATCATGCCGGTTCACGCGGCAAGGGGCACGCAGAACTGGTCAATGAAATCCTGCTCGGCCAGGAGCATGCCGCGTCGGTATTGATCAACCACGCGCGTCAGGTGCTCTATGTCAGCGGTGCTGCCGATGAATACCTGAGGCAGCCGGCGGGTGAGCCGACGATGAGCATTCTCGAGATTGCCCGCGAGGAATTGCGCCTTAAATTGCGCGTGGCGTTGCGCCGGGCGTCTGAGCAAAAGACGACCGCCAGCGTGAGCGAAGTGGTACGCGGCGCAGGGGAGCCGGCAGTAAAGATCACCGTGATGCAGTCGCCGGACTCCATGCGCCTGGATCGGGGGCTGCTCGTCGTCTTTTCTCGATTGCCGGAGATAGAGCGCTCGGATGACGTTGTCGTGTTAGGTGAAGAATCGGATATCCGTCACCTTGAATACGAACTTCGCACCACCCAGGTGGAGTTTGGTGGCGCAGTCGAGGAACTCGAAAACAGTAACAGCGATTTGCGCGCGTCGAATGAAGAAATTCTCTCGATTAACGAGGAATTGCGATCGTCCAACGAAGAACTGGAAACCTCCAAAGAGGAACTCCAGTCAGTCAACGAGGAGGTCGTCGCCGTCAACTCCGAGCTGGGCAGAAAGATTCGCGAACTCGAAGTTCTGAGCGCCGACATCTCGAACCTGCTGGCGAGCACGCAAATCGCCACCTTGTTGCTCGACGAAAACGGCGTGATCAAGCGTTTTACCCCAACCGCCGCCCGAATTTTGGGTTTGGGCCAGTCGGATATTGGACGCACGATTATCGATATTCCTTGGAACCCGCTCGGCACCTCCTTGCTCGCCGACGTGCTGCAGGTGGCTTCCAACTCCGCCGAGCAAACTGAAAAGGAAATCGGCACCGCTACGGGCGAATGGTATGTGCGCCGCGTGATGCCTTGTCGTGCCGAAGATGGGACATCGACCGGGGTGGTCGTGACATTGATCGACGTCACCGGCATCAGGCACGCCGACGAACAATCTCGTCGCCTGGCCGCCGTCGTGCGGGACTCGAACGATGCGGTCACCGTATTCGATCTGCAGGGCCACTTCATCGCATGGAATCGGACCGCGACCGCGACGTATGGGTATAGCGAGGCGCAGGCCATGCACATGAACGTGCTCGACTTGCTGCCCAAAGGTGCGCGACAAGATCATCTCGATTTCATCCGGCACGGCTCGCGCGATAAGGCTTTGCATTCGTACGAAACACGACGCGTCGCCAAAAATGGCCAACTGATGGATATGTGGATCACGCTGTCGCTGCTTTCCGATGAATTTGGCAATCCGACTGCCGTCGCTTCGACGGAGCGCGATCTTGCCGACCGCAGCCGCAATAATGCTCAACTGCGCGAGCGGGCGGAGCGCCTCACGCTGGCCGACGAACGCAAGAACGAGTTTTTGGCGATGCTCGGCCATGAGCTGCGCAATCCGCTCGCGGCACTGAGCGCTTCGGCCGATGTGCTCGCTTCGGACGCCGCTCTGGCAGCCCAGAAAACCTGGGCGGTCGGCATCATCCAAAGACAATGTCGCGCCATGACACGCCTGGTCAACGATATGCTCGATCTCACCCGCATCACGCGCGGCAGCATCGAGCTGCATCGCCAGCCGGCCGAGCTGAAGACCATTATCGAGAGCGCGATCGAGGTATGCCAGCCGATTATCGAGGAGCGCAAGCACCGGTTGTTCGTATCGATGCCGGATGAAACGGTGTGGTTATACGTCGATGCCACGCGTCTTTCGCAGGCCGTCGAGAATATCCTGATCAATGCGGCCAAATACACGGCCCCAGGGGGCGAGATCAGCCTGGACGCGCAAAAGATCGGGGCTCGCGTTTCTTTACGGATCAAGGACAACGGCCGCGGCATCGCGCCTTTGATGCTCGATACGCTGTTCGACCTATTCATTCAAGGGCCCGTTTCCGATGACCTGCCGAACAGCGGCCTGGGTGTGGGACTTTCCGTGGTGAGGCGGCTCGTCGAGCTGCATGGCGGAACCGTCAAGGCCTTGAGCGATGGTAGCAACGGGAGCGAATTTGTCGTCGATCTGCCTATCGATGTCATACCTCCGGGCGTGGCCAAAGACGCGGCGCACGTTGCGTTGAAAACCGATCCCAAGCGCATACTCATCATCGACGACAACAGTGACGCGAGCGAAGCGTTGGCCATCCTGCTCAGCAGCGAGGGGCATGAAATCGAGACCAGGGCTGACGGCCGGCAGGGCATCGACTTCATGTCGAGTTTCAAGCCCGATATTGTTTTGTTGGATATCGGGCTGCCGGGAATGAGCGGCTATGACGTGGCCACGGAGATACGTGGTTCCGAGGGAATCGACAGCACCGTTTTGATCGCGTTGACTGGCTATGGGCAACCCGAAGACAGAATCCGGTCGGCCGAAGCCGGCTTCGACTACCACCTGACCAAGCCGGTGGAACTCGATCTGCTGATCGGCTTGCTTGCGTCGAAACCCCCGCATGTAGCCGGCTGAGGCGCTATACCCATGCCGATAGTGTTCGGCGCCCTGGCATCGGGTTATGGCTGGACGGCGGGTTTGCCTCGCGCGGCAGCACGCTTGCGGGTGGACGCGAAATTGAACATGCCGGCCAGCGTGAGTTCGCGCAGCTCGGTGGTGACGAGATCCTTGAGCACCGACAATGCGGAATTGTCCTCGCGCTCGATGCGGGTCGCCATGACCAACTGACGGTTCAACTGAACGCCCGAGACTTCGGACATCGTCACCCGGTTGAGCGCGCGGGCATCCTTGAATACCGACACCGGCATCAGCGTGCAACCCTCTGCCTGCAAGACGAGCTCGCGTATCGAATCGACCGAGTCGATCTCCGCGTGCAGGTTCAAGCGGCCGCCCAGCGGTGCGAGCTGACGCTCGACAATGCCGCGGTGGAGCGTGGTCATCAGGACCGGAATGCGCGCCAACTGGCTGATGGAAACCGCTGGGCCATGCCGGCTACTGGCTGGGCAGATCAACGCGATCGGCTCACCCAACAATGCATGCATCGTGAACGCGCGACCGGGTTCGGGGTTGGTGACCACCGCCATGTCGATCTTGCCACGCTCCAGCCAATCGAGCAGCACGGGCGTAAAAGCTTCGCGCACCGTCAGCTCGACGTCGCTGGACGAATGCCGGCAACGCGTGAACACGCCGGGCACCAGCAGGCGCGCCAGCGTGGGCGAGGCGCCTAGCGTCACGGCCGAGCGTCCCGCGTGGCGCTGCCCCGTCAGCTGTTCACGCACGCGTTGCGCTTCGCCCAGTATGCGGTGTGCCGATTCGTAGAGCGTGGCGCCTGCGGGCGTCAGTCGCACGCCGCGGGTAGTGCGATGCAGCAGTTGCACGCCCAGATCGCTCTCCAGTTCGCGCATCTGCCGGCTTAATGCCGGCTGGGCGATCGCGATGGCTTCGGCCGCTGCCGTCAGGCTGCCGGCATCCACGATGGCGACGAAATACTTCAGGTTACGCAGATTCACAAATACGATCCCGGTTGTCCGTACATAGCAGAATGATATGCCAGCGAAAAAATTGGGTATTGGACGTGCCGTGTGGCCGTAACTAGACTCTCCGGCAATGCGCAACCATAGCATTTGACCACTCACGCTCGATAGATAATGGCAGACAATAACAATACGGTATGGGTCGATGTCGCGGACCTGCAAGCGTTCATCGCCGCGGCATTCGTTCACGCGGGCTTGCCCGCGGCCGACGCAGGCACGGTTGCGCGGTTGATGGCGCAGGCTGACCTGCAGGGCTCGGATGGGCATGGCGTGATTCGCTTGCCGCAGTATCTGAAACGGCTACAGGCGGGCGGCATCAACCTGCATCCGAACATTCGCATCGCGACCGAGCGGGCTGCGATGGCGGTGGTCGACGGCGATAACGGCATGGGGCATCTGGTGATGTCTTACGCTACGAGCGTGGCGATCGAGAAAGCGCGTACGGCAGGCGTCGCATGGGTCGGCACGCGCGCCAGCAATCATGCCGGGCCGGCATCGCTCTATGCACGCATGCCGATCGAGCACGACATGATCGGCCTGTACTTTGCCGTGGGCAATGCCAATCATTTGCCGCCATGGGGCGGCATGGAGATGTTGCTGTCGACCAACCCGATCGCGGTCGGCATTCCCGCCGGCAGCGAACCGGCCGTCGTGCTGGACATGGCCACTACGGTGGCTGCGTACGGCAAGGTCAAGGCCAAGGCCAAACGCGGTGAGCCCATGCCTGAAGGCTGGATGATAGACCGGCAGGGGCAGCCGCTACTGGACCCGACGCGCGCGAATGAAGGCTTTCTACTGCCGATCGGCGGACACAAGGGATACGGCTTGGCGCTCATAGTGGGCCTGCTGGCCGGCACATTGCAAGGCGCCGCGATGGGACGCGACGTCGTCGATTTCAATCAGGATCACACTACGCCGACCAACACTGGCCAGGCGATATTGGTGATCGACCTCAAGGCGTTCGGCGAGCCCGAGGACTTCAAACATGCCGTCGATCGGCTGGTGTGTGACATCCGCACCAGCGAGCGGCTGCCGGGCGTTGAGCGCATCTGGTTGCCCGGCGAGCAGAGCCATGGACGACGCGACGAATACGCCAGGACCGGTATTCCGATTGCGCCGGCGGTCCTTGGCGAACTCGATCAAATGGCCACGCAAATGGGCTTGGCCCCGTTGGTCCGGCACTGATGCGTCTGCGGGGTATCCTTAAGCGCATGCACATACACAGGCGCTAACCTCAACGCTAGCGATTCAACACACTATCAACAGGAACCGATTGCCATGACATCCTCCAATGCGCAACGCCCCGCCATACTGCGTCCCAACGAGCTCAAGAGCTATGACCGAGGGGGCGGTGCCCGTACCACGCCTCTGGTATCGCCGGCGCTTGGCGCCAGCGGCTTTATCAACGGCATCACGGAGTTCGCTGCCGGCGTCGCGATTCCGTTCCACAGTCACAATTGTGAAGAGAGCGTGATGCTGCTCGAGGGCGAAGCGTTCCTCGATATGGAGGGCGAAGCGCATCGCATGAGTCCGCTCGATACGACATGGATTCCGCCGAACGTGCCACATCGCTTTCGCAACATGTCCGACGAAAAGCCAATGAAGATTTTTTGGACGTACGCGTCGGTCGCGGCCACCCGCACGCTGGTTGAAACCGGCGAAACACGCCCGGTCTCCGCAGAACATAAGACCTGAGATCGCGAGCGTTAGTTATACTGCCCCACTCGCGACTGCTCGCCCCCTTGTGTCTGATATGCCCGAACAAAACCGCCATGCGACCATAATCGCGCTGATCGTCGCCAGCGCCTTCTTTATGGAGAATCTCGACGCGACGGTAATCGCGACCGCGTTGCCGCACATGGCGCAGTCGTTCGGCGTGACGGCGGTGAGCTTGAGCATCGGCATGACCGCTTATCTGTTGGCGCTGGCCGTGTTTATTCCGATCAGCGGGTGGGTGGCCGATCGCTTCGGCTCACGTACCGTGTTCGGTGCCGCGATTGTCGTCTTCACGCTAGCGTCGATGCTGTGCGGCTTGAGCAACGGCTCGTGGGAATTTACGATTGCCCGTGTGTTGCAGGGGATGGGCGGCGCCATGATGGTGCCGGTCGGACGTCTTGTGGTGTTGCGCAGCACCGAGAAGCGCAACCTCATGCGCTCGATCGCCTACATCACGTGGCCGGGGCTGGCGGCGCCGGTCATAGGACCGGCCGTGGGCGGGTTCATCACAACCTACTTCAATTGGCGCTGGATTTTTCTGCTCAATGTGCCGATCGGTATCGTCGGTATCGCGTTGACGGCAATTTTCATCGGTAACCACCGTGAACCGGGTCGCCGGCCATTCGATTCGATCGGTTTCGTGCTCAGCGGCATTGCGCTGACCTGTCTGATGTACGGCATGGAGCTGCTAGGGCAGCGCGACGCCGATGGGCGGATAACAGCGGCGATTTTGTTGGGCGGCGCTGTGGTTGGTGCGGCGGCGGTGATTCATTTGTTGCGCGCCCCGCACCCATTGATCAACTTATCGTCGCTACGAATCCCGACATTTCGCACCACGCTGGGCGGTGGTTCGCTCTATGTGGTGTCCGTCAGCGTGTCGCCGTTTATCCTGCCGCTGTTTTTTCAAATCGGCTTCGGGCTCGATGCCTTTGCCGCGGGCCTTTTGGTGCTGACCTATGCAGCGGGCAACCTGGGTATGAAGACGGTCACAACGCCTATCTTGCGTAATTTCGGTTTTCGAAATGTGATGATTTTCAACGGCTTGTTGACCGCCGGGGCGATCGCCGCGTGCGCTTGGCTTGGCCCCCAAACACCGCGCGCCCTGATTGTGCTGGTGCTGTTCATCGGCGGCTTGTGCCGCTCGATGCAATTCACCAGCATCAATACGCTCGCGTTTGCCGACGTCCCTACGCCGATGATGAGCAGCGCCAGCACGTTCTTCAGTATGGTTCAGCAGATGACGATAGGTCTGGGTATCGCGTTCGGCGCGATCGCATTGCATTTCGCTGCCTGGCTACACGGGAACAGCCGACAACTGGAGCTCGCCGATTTTCACATCGCGTTTCTCGTGGTTGCCTCGCTCGTGCTGTTGGCCGTCGTATCGTTCCTCGGCCTAGGTAGGGACGCGGGCGCCGAAGTGAGCGGGCATCGTCAGGCGAGGGCGCAGTAGAGGCCGCCCGTCGATGTTGCCGAGGCGGCCCGGCCGAGTAGGGCTATCGTCGCCGATCGCTTGTTGCAAAGGTCCCACGCGGCGAGTGGCCATCGTCAACCTTGAAGATGGCCACGGCCTCGCGCAACGCCTGGGCTTGCTCGGCCATCGAATGTGCGGCCGCGGCCGCCTGTTCGACCAATGCGGCGTTTTGCTGAGTAACTTGGTCCATCTGGCTGACCGCCTGGTTGACCTGTTCGATACCGGTGCTTTGTTCTTCGGAGGCCGATGATATCTCGCCCACGACATCGCTCACGCGCTTCACCGCCTGAACGATTTCCCGGATCGCAGTGCCGGTTTCTTCGACGAGCTTGGAACCGGCGCTCACTCGAGCCGACGATTCGCTGATCATCTCCTTGATTTCCTTGGCCGCCGTTGCGCTGCGCTGGGATAGCGAGCGCACTTCCGCGGCCACCACTGCGAAGCCACGCCCTTGTTCGCCCGCGCGGGCGGCCTCGACCGCGGCATTGAGTGCGAGGATATTGGTCTGGAACGCGATGCCTTCTATCACATTGATAACATCCGCCACCTTGGCCGAACTGGCGGAAATACCATCCATCACTTCAACGACGCGTCCGACGGTTTCACCGCCATGCTGCGCTATATTCGATGCCGTGCCGGCCAATGCACTCGCTTGCTGTGCGTTGTCCGCGTTCTGACGCACCGCGGCAGTCAGTTGCTCCATGCTCGACGCCGTTTCTTCCAACGATGCCGCTTGCTCTTCGGTGCGTTGCGACAGGTCGGTGTTGCCCTGGGCGATCTCTCCTGCAGCCACCGAAATGGATTCGGCGGACGACTTGATGTTCTGCACACTGCTCGCCAGCCGGTCCTTCATGGCATTGAGCGAAAACATCAGGCTGGAGCGGTCTCCCGGCTTCAGGCGCATCGCGACGCTCAAATTGCCGGCCGCGATTTCGCTGGCCAAGGCCACCGCGTCGCTCGGCTCTCCACCAAGCTGCCTTGAAAAGCCGCGTGCGATAAAGAGCGCTACGGCGAGCCCGAGCGCCACAGCAGCGGCGATCACGGCGAATATGAGCAGAACGGCGCGACTATGGGCTTGATCGGCCGCCTGTCCCTCGCCGTCTGCGCCGGCTTGTTCTACCCGGATAATCGTTCGAAAGTTTTGCTCGATGCCGGCGCGCAGGATCCGCGACTGTCCCTCCATCAAGTCCGCCGCGTCCGTTGGCCTGCCCGCTTTGGTTAGTGTACGGATCTGATGATCGACATCCAGATATTGCGGTGTGAGCGCCATGATCGCGGCGAACGCGTTTTTGGCCTCCGGCTCGCTGAGCAGGGCCTCGTCGCGGGTCGCGTTGTCGCGATAGTTAGCGATCGCTGCATCGATTCCGGCCTCCCGGCTTTCGATTCCCTCGGGCTTGCGCGCCGTCACCACGCCCCATTCGGCGAGACGGATGCCACGTAGGTCGTTCAGCATTTCGAGGCTGTAGCGCACCGACGGTAGCCACTTGTCCCGCATTGCAGCAACGTGATCGTTTTCTGCGCCGATTTCGAATACAGCCAGGCCGCCCAAGGCAACCAGCATGGCAATGACAGCAGAAAACCCCATGAGCAACTGGGTCACAACCTTCTTGTTCTTGAAAGACAACATGTCTCCTCGCGCTTTATTTCTTATGTTGGGCGGTTCTCGCGCCGTACCCCTGTTTGCAGGAGCCGTGCGGGTTCCAATTCCTTAATGTTATATCGGCAGAAACCCGGATAAGTTAAGACATGATGAGTGAAGACTTATCTACCTATGCGCTCAGGGGGGTCGCGTATCGCACGGCGAAAAAAAAGCCCTTGTCCTGTAACGGAAAAGGGCCTGCGCCAACGAACGGTGTTCCAGACTATGCGTGACCGTGCGCCGGGTTGCGGCAGGTTGCCGCGTCATGGTTCGAATCGTTCCATGCGGATCCGAGAATAATGCTGCAGAAATTCAGGCGTTTGTAGTTGGGATCTTTCAATGCCAGCACGTCCGCATTGACTGTGCCAAAGGTCGATTCCGGCTTGCGGATCATGCCTTGTGTAAACGCATCGATGATGCTTTCCTTGAAGTTTTCGACCCGCGGGTGCGCCGCTACCACCAGCTTGCGTTGCGTGTCTGTGAATTCGTCATAGGCCAGACCGAGCACATCCATTTCAACGCCCGCAGTCACCAGTGCGACCACCGGCTTCTTGTGCTCAGGAATGCCGGGAGTGGTATGCAGCGAGATGGCGTCCCACACCAGCTCCACGTCGGTCTCCGCGATGCCATATTGACGCAGGAAGTCGCGTGCCGCGTTTGCGCTATCGACTTCGAAGCGATACTGCGCACTACTGTATTTTTCGGTGAGTCCCATGTCATGGAACATGGCGCCGATATAAAGCAGTTCGGGATCGTATTTCAGTTTTTTCCGCTCGCCTGCCAGTGCACCGAACAGGAAAACACGGTTCGAATGATGAAACAGCAGGTCCGACTCGGTGTCGCGCACCAGTTGGGCGGCGTCGCGCGCCATCTTGCTGTCGGGGATTTTGATACCGGCGATCGTGTTGCTCATTTCTTTCTCCAGAAGGGCGTTTCGCCGCTCGCTCGATGCGGTAGTCCGACGAAAACTGTTGAGGCGGCGTGATGGCTGAAACTGCTAGTCGGAAGTGGTTTCTGCCTGCTTCCGATGAATACAGTCTGAGCGCAAAGCCATAGCGCATCAACTCGCCGGACCCATCGCCGTCTGCCAACCGCACGACGTCTTCTGCCATCGGGGTCTAATTTCGACTGGCGGGTCGGGATGCAAGCGGGATCGGCGCTGCCTGCGTCGACGCGGCCCGCATTTTGATGAGGACCTTGCGGATATTGGTGGTTGGCAATCGATATGGGGTCTAGAGGTGATGAAACGTTTTTGTTTGTAAAACGACTAAGTTAAGGGCCTGCCAAGAATCGAAATGACGGTGCTGGCGAAGATCATCGTCAAGGCTCTGCACGGGGAATGACATGAACGGCAGTCAACTTACGATTTACGCGAATCAATCGCATCGCATCGGGCACTTGAGCGTCGTAGACTGGCTGCTCGATCAGGCAAAACGAAGCGAGGTCACAGGAGCGACGGTGATCGAGGCGAGCGCGGGCATAGGTTCGCACGGAAAATACCATGCGGCCCGCTTCTTCGAGCTTGCTGATCAACCGGTGGGGGTCACGGTAGTCGCGGACGACGCGCTCATCGATCAACTCTTTGCGCGGCTACGCGAATCGGGGGAGTGCCTTTTCTACACCCGCGTGCCGCTCGAATACGGTGAGTTGGGCGACGCGTAGGTGGTAAAAGGATTTAGGCATGCCAGGCTCACCAGGAAGGGGAGGCTGAAATGAACGGGTATCAGGTGACGTTCTACACGGAGCAAAATCGGCGGCATGGACACCAGACCGTCTGTGAGTGGCTGCTGTCCCAGGTTCGCGCGTTGGGCATCGGTGGCGCAACGGTGATCAGCGCTGCCGAGGGCGTGGGGCACGCGGGGGCGCACCACGCCGCGCACTTCATTGCCTTGGCGGACCAGCCGGTTCAGATCATCATGGCGGTGACGGAGGCGGAGGCGGAGCAATTACTCCAGGTTGTGGCCGCCGCGAAGGTGCATGTCTTTTATACGAAATGCCCGGTCGAATTCGGCTTGCTAGGGCAAGGGGACGTAGCGCCGCATGCGAAACGATTCGATTGGCATCATCCGTTAGCCAGACGTAGACCGGCTTAAGGAGGTCAATGAGGAGGTCAATAAGACGGTAAATAAGCGGTCAGTGCAACAGTAACGAAGACGCCTCGGAATCCCGGTCCGACATCACACAATTACGACCGGCCAGTTTCGCGCGGTAGAGGAGTTTGTCGGCGCGCAATAAAAGCGTGTCCATGGTTGCGGATTTGTCTTGGGTGGCAACGGCGATACCGATACTCACCGTCATTGAGAAACCCGTGTTTTCGAACGGTATCGTCATCGACTCGATGCGCTGGCGCATTCGATTTGCCGCATCGATGGCGGTTTGTGGATCGCCGGCGAGCGATAGCACGGCAAATTCTTCGCCACCGATGCGCGCGACGATATCGGGCGCGCTCCAGCTATCGGCGCACACACGGGCAATCATTTGAAGCGCGCGGTCCCCGGCGGCATGTCCATAAGTATCGTTGATCTGCTTGAATCGATCGATATCGAAAATAGCGAGTACCGGCGTTCGTGTGTCGCCCGCCGCTTGCTCCATTAATGCGCAGGCTTTTCTTTCGAACGCGCCTCGATTAAGCAGGCGCGTCAGGAAATCCGTGTCTACCGTGCGCTCCAATTCCCGGATCAACTCATCGCGTTCATGCTGCAGTCGCGTTCTTGCGATGCTGTTTTCCTTGAGGACCTCGATTGCACTGAACAGGCGCCGAACCTCCGGTTGAAAACCGCGCTGCGGGACTTGCGTCGCCAGTTCTCCGTCGGCAATCGCTTTGATGACATCCGTCGCGTCGATGAGTGGTTGCACAAAACGTCGTCGGAACATTTCTGCCGCGACGAAAATCACGAGCAGGATCAATAAGGTGGTGACGGCGGTTTCCACAAATAACGACAAAGCGTGGTCGCGGTGCCCGGTCACTTCCCGATCGGCAATGCCCAATACTTGCTCGCGAAACACCGAAATCGGGGACAGCATCGGAACGTAGACGGTGGCCAGTTGAGCCGGTGAGAGATTTGCGCCGCCCGGTCGGGTGGAGGCTCGACGAACGTCTTGAATGTATTGCCGACCCCGGCCAAAGTAGTCCGTGTCGAGGTTGTGGAACGCTTGGCTATTGAGCGAGGTGTTGTTGTCCACCCTCGCGAAGATCAATGCGCGCAATTCGTCGATACGGCCGCCCGTGCGCTCGAGTCTGAAGATTTCCTCTTCGTTCATCGGGCGATTGGCGCTCAATGCTGCGGTAAATACGGAGCCGAGCTGACCCGCCTGCTCGCGGAGGTCCGCGCTTAGCCTGGCCACGAGCAGGCAATTGAGCGAGGCGGGATCGCCTTCCACGACGGTGGCCGCGCTTGCATTGACGACCGGCGTGAAGGTCGGAATAACGTCGATCATCTGAATCACGGCGCCCGAGATCGAATGGTGATCTCGCTGTGGCTTGGGCATCTGCAACAAGCGATCGACGTCGTTGCGGGCAACCGTCAATTGATCGCGAAGTTTCTCGATAGTGCGTTCGGCGCCCGAACAGTCGCCGCAATCAGGGGCCTTCAACACGTTGAGCAGATCTTCGACGCTGCGGTCGCTATCGCGGCGAGCTTGGGATAAGCGCGCGGCCCAAGCGATGGCCGTTGCCGGGTCCGCACCCAGTGAACTGTTGGTCGGGCCACGCTCCGCGGATACTTTTTCCATCGCGGACAGGCCGATACGAAACCGCTGGAACGCCTTGACCGCAGCCTCGGCAGATGAGTACGCGTGCCACTCCTGCTGTAGCTTACCGGCCGCAAGGAACCCTATCGGCAAGAGAAAGCACAGTGCGATCAGATTGAGGCGCTGACCGAACGACATCGGGCGATAAGGCGTCTTACGCATTGGAGTCTGGATTGGAGCTACGGTGCCATGCGTTTGCCCGAGCAATGGACGGTTACAGCACTTTTCGCTTCGTTGGCTGGGTCAAATAACGTGTCTAGAGCCGCACTGTACGCGAAAGTGCCGGGGAGAGGGGCGGCGAAGGCGCGCGCGCTCGTTGAACGTCGGATCGATAGTAACTAGACGATGCCGTCACAATCGCGAAACGTTTTCGGTAATCGCCATATTTTTCTCGGCAAGGGCATTATCGGCGAGAATTTTATCTCGATGCCACTGTCCACGGAAATAGTTGGTTTTTGTCATGTGTTAGCGTTATCAGATGAACATCCTAAAGATGAAAACGCTCGTTGGACTTCTATTGCTGCTTCTGTTCATCGCAGTGCTGCTGTTTATTCCTGCGTGGACGCTGGACTACTGGCAAGCATGGACGTTTTTGGTCGCCTATTTCGCGGCGTCTTTGGCGATTTCTCTCTATCTGATGAGCGCGGATCCTAAGCTTCTGCAGCGGCGGATGAGCGGAGGTCCGTTTGCGGAGAAGGAAGCGGCTCAACAGATCATTATGGTTTGCACGTCCCTGGGGTTTATTGGCCTTATCGTCGTTCCGGCCTTGGATCACCACTTTAGATGGTCTCACGTGCCGGTGTGCGCGGTGTTGGCGGGGCACGTGTTGATACTGCTTGGCTGGCTTGCGATCTTTTTCGTGTTCAAAGCCAATACGTTTGCCTCAGCCACCATTGAACTGGCCTCGGACCACAAAGTGATATCCACCGGCCCGTATGCGTTGGTGCGGCATCCGATGTATGCCGGCGCATTGCCGCTGTTGCTTGGCATGCCGATTGCGCTCGGTTCTTGGTGGGGTGTGCTTGCCATGGTTGTCATCATGCCCGCGTTGATATGGCGCATCCTCGACGAGGAAAGATTCCTGGCGAAGAATCTGCCGGGTTATGTGGAGTACCAGAGGAAAGTGCGGTATCGCCTGATGCCGCGGGTTTGGTAGTAGGTCGCTAGTTCGAACGTTTTCTAAGCCCCTTCAGTAGAGTCATTTCTCCCGCGTTGATCGCACTAGCCCGCTCAGCGATGGCGGGCGATTGACTGACCACGTGCGGATTCGTCGCGTACGAGTCTGCCACGGCTCGCGTCGACAAATACCACGCCTTGATATCGGTTGGATATAGGAGAAATCTCGAATATTTCATCTCTAAAAAAATATATCGTTTTACTAAATAAATGATGAATTGATAGTAAAAACACGTTTAACCTTCCACTCCGATGACGATACGTGCGATGACGATGTCGCGTGAAAAGGGTGGATCGACCGAGGCTGGTGTGATCACCCAACCAAGCCCATGAACATGAGAAGACTGACTATCCGGTTGTCGCTACTACCTTTGATGTTGCTTGCCGCAGGGTGCGATGTCTTTTCGTCTGAGCCGACCTATGGCGGGCTAAGCATCGAAGGGTTCAATTACACGCTATATAACTTGAGTCGATTTGTTGTTTATGACAAGTACGGCAATACGGCGAGTGGTGGTGGTGATCTGATGCCTGGATCAGGGCAAGGCAGTCTAAGTTGCTGCTACATGTTGAAGGGGGCGGATTTCACCGTGAAATGGGATGTCTATGACGTAGACGACGCGCTCAAGAATCTCTACGCACCTATAAAAATGATTCATAAACTGCTCGTCAATCCAAAATTTGACGAGCATCCGGCCGTTCAGAAGATCTTTAGCGAAACGAAGGATAGACCGGGTGCATTCGGCGCGGCGATGGACGCGCTTTCGGCGCCGCTAGTTGAGCAACTGAAGAGCAATAAATTTGAACACGTCAAGATAGAAGCGACGCATGGCTGAACCGATTCAACTCGATCCCGCCGACCGGACACGCGCGGACATGCCTGATGCAATGTTCAAGAGCCACACGCCTTACAAACGCGATGAGTGCATCCCGTGCGGCGTGGTTCTTCGGATAGGGTTCTTCTTCGATGGATTTGGGCGCAATCGCGATCACGACGATCCGTCTACGTCACGCTATTCCAACATCTGCCGCTTATGGGAAGCCCACCGAGATAATCATGATCGCCGCCGCTTACAGATGCCGAACCAGCTCTGGTAGACTCGGCGCAGCGGATACACAGCTCGGACGCGGTGATGTTTCCGCTTGGCCTTGGTTCTAGCGCCGACTTGGTGGAGGAGACGGCAATGAGCCCCGAACAGATAGCGCTTGTGGAAGCCTGGAAAGACGGCTTGAGTGGCCGCAATCCGCTGCCGCCGAAGGTCATGGCGTTCTTTGACCTGCTGGTGCACGACACGATGCTGACGAGCTGGCACGACCACATCCTTGCGTCACCTCTGTATTTCCGGGTCCGGGCAACCGACACTTTTGGTGAGACGGATTTCAAGGAGGAAGCGAAAGAGCATACGGACGACACGCGTTATAAGGCGCTGGTGGATCGAATGTCGAAAATAGGCGACGCTCGTGCTGGAACCGGTCTGGAAAGTAATCCCCAGTAGCAATGTCGACTGCGGGGTAATTTAGTAGCGTAATCAAACTTGCATTTTTCACCGCGCCGGCAGGACATGAGTCCGATGCCGGCAACGTTAGCTCTACAGCGAACGTCCTCCCCCCCCGCCTCGCAACACCCTAATTCGGTCCTAACTCTCGCATATCAACATTCACCCGTGCCTCACGCAAAACCGCTGACGGAAAGCCCGGCAAGGCCCACCCGAAAAGCGTCTCAAGCGAAGCATAGATGCCGAATCGGTCAATGGCATCGCGAACCGGAGGGTGTAGATCATGGACGATAGAACCGCAAAAATCATCGAGCCCGAAGACGTCGCCTCGGACTTGCCTACAGATTTTGGCGCACGTGAAGATCAAACGGCTAACTACAACGAAGTCCTTCCGTATCTATGGTTGGCGATGGCCGCGAGTTACTGAGCCATTTTTCCACCACGTGCTGCCCGGGCTTTAGCCGCATTTAACGTCGCTATCGCGGCGATCAGACCGAACACAAAACCAAAAAGAATTTCACCAGGACAGGGAGAATATGATGAATCAACGTCAAATGGGTAAGGTGGCCGTAGTCGCTATGGTGCTTTCGTTGATCTCGGGATGTGCCGTGGCCGACGACGCGTATTTCGTCGATCGGCATCCCAACATCGCGGCGGCGGACTTCAACGCAGAACAGGCGATCGAAAGAATGCGCGCCGCCCAAAGAGCCAACAATTACGACATGGGCGGACATGCTGGACGCGCTATCGGTCTGCTGGAGCAGGCGCGTTACGAGATGGCTGCCGCAGCGCAAGATGCGACGCGTTGATAGCCGATGCTTGGCCGGCCAGCCGCGTCCACCCCGAGCCAACTGTTATGATATCTGCCACGCAGCGGGAGATCGCCACCGAGTGCCGATCTCCCGCCCTCGCGCCGTGGCAGGACGACGAGATCGTTTCAATCCGACCTGAGCACCGCGCCCAAAATCTGGAACGGCTCACGACCATGCGCATCCTCATCGTTGAAGACGACCTCGATATCGGTAAGAATCTATTGCGCGCGCTGAAGGACGTCGGCTTCAGCGTCGACTGGCTACGCGATGGCGCGGCCGCCAAGACAGCGATTTCAACGGGCTCCTATTCGGTCGTTTTGCTCGATCTGGGCTTGCCCGGCGCCGACGGCATCGACGTGCTGACATCGATTCGCAGTGAGGGCTGCACAACACCCGTGCTCATCCTCACAGCACGCGACGATATCGACACTCGCGTCAAAGGGCTCGATATCGGTGCCGACGATTACCTCGTCAAACCGTTCAACGCCCCCGAGTTGCTTGCGCGAATCCGCGCCGTGATGCGCCGTCATGCCGGTGCCGCCGTCTCGTTGTTGGGCGATGAAACCCTAAGCCTGAATCTCAGCACGCGCGAGTTGACGTTCCAGGGGCACGCAGAGCCGTTATCCGCCCGGGAATTCGATCTTATGGCAGCCTTGCTGGAAAGGCCCGGCTCCATCCTCTCGCGCACGCAACTCGAAGACCGCATCTATGGTTGGGGCGCGGAAGTTGAGAGCAATGCGGTCGCGGTACTCATCCATTGTGTCCGGAAGAAATTCGGTCACGACGTGATCCGCAACGTTCGAGGGCTAGGATGGGCGGCGGAATTGACGGCCAAGCCGCGCGCCGCGCGAGCTTCTTCCTAGGAAACTGCCGGCGGCACGCCGAGCGGGAAAATCGCAGTCGCGACTATGCCCGAGTGGCCGTCCTTCCGGTTGACCACACGGATCTCCCCACCGTAACGGTTCGCAATGGCCTTGACGATGGACAAACCCAAGCCGCTGCCTTCGATGTTCGAATTCGCGCGAAAGAAGCGGTCAAAAATACGCGGCAACAGCGCCTCGGGAATGCCGGGGCCGTTATCGACCACCTCGATCCCCACGGTCTGCGCCTGCACCCAGATTCGCAAATCTATCGTTCCGCCATCCTGGGTATAACGCACGGCGTTACCCACCAGGTTTTTAACGACGATGCGCACATCCGCCTCGATGGCGTGCACTTTTGCATCGGCGACTTCATTGGCGCCGATGTCGATGTTGCGCGCAGTTGCAATCGGAAGAACCTCGGAAACGACGTCCGTCATCACCTGGGGCACGTCAACCCAAGCGAGCTCCGACGACAGCAGTTGCGCGTCCGCGCGCGCAAGCCGCAGCAACTGCACGAGCAGCGCGCAGTTACGCTCGATGCCGCGCTGCAACTCCCGGAAGCGCTCCTGATTACTGGGGGCGATGTCTTGCTGCAAGTTGTCCGCTTGCAACTGGAGTGCGGTCAAAGGCGTGCGTAACTCATGCGCCGCATCGGAAATGAATTTCCTTTCCGTTTCTATGGAATCGACGAGCCGTTCGATCATGCCGTTGAACGAGCTGACGAAGGGCTGCAGTTCGATTGCCAGCCCGGCCGCGGGCAACGGCGTCAGACGCGCAGGGTCGATGGCTTGCACGGTATCCCCCAGCTCGTTGAGCTCCCGGAACGTACGCCGCACCACGATGACGATAGCGAGCCACACGGCCGGTATCAGCACCAGAATGGGCAAGAGGGCGCTGATGACGCTTTCGCCCGCCAAGCGCTGGCGAACCGACTGCAACTGGGCGACCTGGACGACCTTGCCGGCAGACGGCAGCGTATAGAGTCGCCAGCGCTGATCGTTGACGATCGGGTTGGTGAAACCGGGAGCGGCATTTCGGTCGAACAGCACGGTCGGCTCTGTGGAGCGCGTCGGAAGCGCGTCGTCCCCCTTCCATATCAAGATCACGAGATCCTGCGCATTTTGTGATCCGCGCGTGGGGTTTCGCGGAATGGCGTCGCCGTATACGTCGCGCACCCGGCTCGCCACTTGGCTCAATCGAGCATCCAGCAGCGCGTCCACGCCTCGTTGCGCCAGGTGATAAGAGCTCGCGCCCTGCAGGACGGCGAACAGGCTGATCAGCAGGCCTAGCGTCACGATCAGTCGCGCGCTCAGCGATCTGACCTTGAAATGAGGTCGGAAAAAAGCGGAATCCATCGGTGCCGTCAATCCCCAATAAACGCGCTGATGCGTCGCGCATGGAATAGTCGTTGTCGAGCGCGAGCGGTCCGATCGGCGAAGGTCGGTTCGGGCTGATTCTAGCGGCTGTTGCGTCTTGCCGCAACGCTATTGCGCTGCGCACAAATGCCACTCGAGGCCCGTCACCGCTAATTCTCCACTCACTATCGCGGGGCAGAATGGCCTTAATCCGTGAGAGGTACTGTTTTCCTGGCGTTGTACCGGTAACTGAGCGCCAACTGAACGTGCCGGGCAGGAAAATTCTCAAGCCGAACTGGCGGATCGTTGCCACCTTGGGTTACATAGTGCCGCGGTGCGTCAGCCGATAGGCTGGCCGAGCGGCGGGGAGAAGATAATGAAAAAGATCGTTCCGTTCATGTTCGCAGCCGCGCTGGGTCTTGGCGTGGTCACTTCAGCGCAGGCCCACGTATTTGTCGGTGTTGGGTTCGGCGGACCTGTCTATCCGGCTTATGTACCGCCGCCGGTCTATGTGCCGCCGCCGCCGGTATATTACGCACCGCCGCCCGTGTATCGGGCGCCCGTGGTCGTCGGATATTACGGGCGTCCCTACTATCCGCACTACTACGGTTGGCATGGTGGGTATGGATACGGTTATGGATATTGGGGCCGTTGATCGGCCGACCGGTGGGGCGAACAGGGTTGCTCGACCGACTGGCCCGTTCCGATCGCCCGCAATTGTATCTGTCGAGGTTACGCCAGCGCGTGCAAAATGGATGCTCGATTAAGAAGGGGGCCCCAGCTCTGTCGGATGTGGATGAGCCGGCTCCCCAACGAGATATTCCAAATGACAGCAAGCGCCTTGTTTTCCGCAAACGTTCTACTCGCGTACTCCGCCTATTTCGTCGGCACCGCCAGTCCGGGGCCGAGTAATCTGGCCATCATGGGGATCGCCATGAACGCGGGAAGAAGGGCGGCGTTGGTATTTGCCTTGGGTGTGATATCGGGCTCGTTCTTCTGGGCGCTGCTGGCGTCGTTGGGCTTGTCGGCAGTGCTCGCCACCTATTCGCAACTGGTTGTCGCGATCAAGATCGGTGGCGGACTTTACCTGCTCTGGCTGGCGTTCAAATCCGCCCGAGCGGCCTTTTCGGCCGACACAGTCGTGCGCCCGGCTAGTGCCATCAAGCAGGAGTCTGGGCGGCAGCTCTACCTTCGCGGGCTGCTGCTGCACCTGACCAATCCCAAGGCGATTCTCGTGTGGTTATCGATCGTGTCCATCGCCGTCCCGGTGCGAGGGGGTGCCTCGCAAACAGGATGGGTGGTTGCCGGTTGCATGTGCTTGGGCGTTCTTGTATTTGGAAGCTATGCGATCTTGTTTTCTACTGCGTCGGCACGCCGGATATACGCCGCCATTCGACGGTGGTTGGAGGGGTCTCTGGCCATCGTATTCGGTGTGGCGGGGTTCGAGCTCTTGACCTCGCGCATAGCGCTATCGCGGTAGGCGGGCAGGGCAGTCGGGCGGGAGAAATTCGCTACCGTCCGTGACCGCCTCCGCCCCCGCCCCCGCCGCCATGCATGCCCCCACCGCCACTCCATCCAGTGTGCCCGCCGCCTTGCCCGCCGCTCCAGCCGCCTGAGCCGCCCGAGCCGCCCCAGTTGGAATGACCGCCCCAGCCGGAATGACCGCAGCAGCCGTGTCCACCAAAGTGGCCACTGAATCCGACGCCTATGCCCACGACGGGTCCGCCATAAAAACCGTAGGGATACCCGTACCCGTAAGGACCGTAGTCATACCCGTAAGGACCATACCCGTACCCATAGGGCGGGTAGTAGCCGTATCCGTAAGGCGCGTATCCGTAATCGTAGGGAGGGGCGGCGACACAACCGCCGAGCAAGACGGCCACAGCGAGCGCACAAAGAGTCTTGGTCATGATGAGCTCTCCACAAGTATTGTTAGAGAGATCCGGTCACGATTTTGTTCGCGCTATCTGTATCCGTAGTTACGCGGTTGTGGCCCTGTTACTTCAACTTGGTAGCGGTTTGAAAGACGTTTCCGAAAGATGCCTGCGAATGACGCTTTCGAACGATGCCTAATCAAGCAGACTCATGCACAGGCTGCGTCGTGATCTGGCCCAAGCTGCCATCGGGCCGCTTATAGAGAGTCGAGCCATAGCCGTTCAGGTCCAGCAGTTGAATCGAGGTGGTTTGCGTGAAACCAAACTGGATCTCGAAGTCATTGGTGGGACCCGCATGAATGCCGATAGCCGTTGCCGCGTTCGACGCGCCGTTATTCGTGTTTCCGGCGGTTGCAGCTTTATGCTCGGCCGCGTTGGCTGCAGCTTGCGCCTGCGCGGCGATCTTGGCCAGGCTTTGCAGCAAGGATGTGACTTCTTGCTGCGAAGCCACTCTGACTTCGTTCAAGCTTGAGATCAGGCTTTGTAGACCGGCGTCCGAACTGTCGTTGCTTGACGATGGGGCGGTCGATGCCCCGGCTTGCGGCGTGCTCGTCGAGGAATCCGCGGGCGTATTCGGCGACGCCCCCTGGCTCCCCGTTGCGCCATCGCTCGGTAGAGTCAAAACTCCGGCGACGGCGGATAGCGCTGTGAGCGCGAAGGTATCCGTCTCCGTCTCGGACAGCGGCGAGTTGCCGGAAGCAGACGCGGCCCCCGAGGATGCGCCACCAGATCCCGAGTTCGACGGGTTTGAACCGCTCAGCGCCTGCCCGAAATCAGACCCGCTCGAATCGGCTGCCTCGGACTCGCTCGTCAGAGCCCCCACGGTCGACGCCAACAGATCGCCCGCGACGTTCGCCGGGGCGGATGTCGTCGTGAGATTACCGTAGGCTTGATAGGTGGACGACGTCTGCTCTTGCAACGCAACATTGAGCTCGCCAGTGTCGAGATTGATGCCAATCGAGATCGAACCCGATTGATCGGTCGCGCCCACCGACGAAGCCAAACTGATGCCGCCGGCGGTATAACTGCTGATACTGACTTGGCTGGTTTGGCTGTTGTTATCGTAGGCGGCCGACAGGGTGAGCGAGCCGCTTTTCGCCAATTGCGTAGTGAGGTTCGCGCTAAGCGTGGAAGCTTGCTCGGCGCTGAAGCCGTTTTGGACCAGCAGATTATTGATCGTCGTCGTCAATTGGGCGCCGGCGCCGGCGATGATTTCGCGATTGCCGGTAGAGGGATCGACCTGGGTGGCGCCTTGTATCGCTTGCGCAAATTCCAACGCCAGCTCACCGGTACCGGTGGCGGCCGTCACACCGTTGAGGTTGGCGTTCAGCGATACGGCAGCGTTGGCAGTCTCGGTCGCCTGTTCGCCGCCTGAGACGAGAAACACGCCATTGAAGGTAGATCCGGGCAAAAGGGTATTCTGCGTTCCCGAGATGGGATTGGAAATGCTCGTCATTTAATCTGCCTTTAAAAGAATAAGGTAGACCGCCATCTCTCCCTCGAGTGCTGGCTTTGGTCGGTATCGGATCGTTGGCCTGCAGCAGGCTAACCCCTATTTGAGCTAGTTAACGGTCGGTTTGTACCTTTTCTTTAGTCAAGTGGGAAAAAAATATCGAATCGAAGGAGGGCCGTGAACTGACAGGCCCGAGAGGCTTGGGTTTGTCCGTGTTATGCCGTGGGCATGCTCGTTCCATGACGTTTCACCTTCCGCTTTGAGCAATACACAGATCGGTCAAAATGTGAATGCCTGGCTTGCGTGCCGGCCTGCAGCCGATGGCCAAGAGCTTTGGCGAGTGCCGGATGTACTCGTTGCGGCACGCACAAGATGCGCTTGATTGACGCGACATATCCTTTTATTGTTGCCAGATTTGACAAAAATCATTTATCTTTTTGGCGCTTTTTTTCTAATTCTCGTAAGAATAAACTGCAGCCGTCACCCAGGGCGAGACTGTCATTTCCAACCATTGCAAAGAGGGTCGCGCGCGATGAACATGCTGCGCAACATGAAGATTTTTGCGCGCGTAGCGGAAGTCGGTAGCTTTACGCTTGCCGCGCAACAATTGAAGGTCACCACGGCGCAAGCTTCTCACGCGATCTCCGAGCTTGAGGTGCATTTGCGCACACGCTTGCTCAATCGGACCACGCGACGCGTGGCGTTGACCGAGGCCGGTGATCGGTATTTGAAACGCTGCACGGAAATTCTGGCGCTGCTTGAAATTTCAGAGGCGGAAGCGGGGGCGGCGAAGCTGTCGCCTTCGGGGGTGCTTCGGATTCACGCACCTACGAGCTTCGGCCAGTTCTACGTCGTGCCCGCCCTGATACGGTACCTGGAAGCACATCCCCTGGTGCGCGTCGACCTCACACTTTCGCAGAGGATTCCCGATCTACTCGACGAGGGGTTCGACGTATCGCTGCAAGTCACCACAACCCATTTACCGGATTCCGCACTGGTGTCTAGCCGAATCTGCGACATACCTAGCGTACTTTGCGCATCGCCGGAATACATCGAGCGCAATGGTGTGCCCGAAGCGGTATCGGACCTGCGTCGACACGAATGCCTGCAACTGGTCACGCCTTATTTTCCGATCGATCGCTGGAAATTCGAGGGGCCGGACGGCGTAACGCAAATCGACCTGCCGCCGGGAAAGCTGCGCGTGAATTCGTCCGATGCGTTGGCAGTGGCGTTGGCCGAGGGGTTGGGCGTAGGGCCTTTGCCGTTGCTGACGGCGTTGCCTTGGCTGCGTAGCGGGAAATTGGTGCGCGTATTGCCGCAATACCAGCTGCAGACCGGGACGATCTACGCGATATACCCGTCGCGAGAGTACCTGGACGCAAAAATCAAGACGTGGGTGGCGTTTCTTCGCGACTTCGTTACGGCGGCACTCTCGACGGAACACGGCTGATCTGTGCTCAGGGGATCGGACAGGAGTGCAGACAAGAGCACGAGCACGCGGGCGCGCGGGAAGCCACCGGCGCGGATTACCGAGCACATGGATCTTGCCGGTGAGGTCGCGCGCGGGCGGTGGCCCACCCACCCGCAGACGTCAATGGTGATCGAAGAGCGCGAGTTTGCCGCTACTGTACATCTGGCGGACCTTGGTCTTGAACATCATCTGCGGCGTCTTCTCGCATTCGGTGACGATCGCGGCGACCGGCGTTGCGGTGTCTTCCACCATGGTATCGGTCTCGATTACGCCCAGATGATCGGCGCCGGCCACCCAGTAGACGAGGGCGGGGCGGTACTGTTCGTCGACCGCGACGAAGTCCGCGCATTTCATTTTCGAAACGTTCATTTGCGTGGCGGCTGCGGCGGGCAGCGCAAAGCTCAAGCCGAGGACGAGGGTGCCAATCAGAGTGTGCTTCATTGTGGTGCTCTCCTTTAGAATGTGCAGCAGTGGCCCGCAGCGGGTCGCGTGCGCCATCGGTGCAAAACACGGCCAGACAGGGTGCCCATAATCCGCTAACCCGTTACGTCATGGGTCGACGAGGCAACCGCGCGCCGCCGGCGCTTCCGACCCCGCTGGTTTAGTATAGGCGCTGGTTCGAGCAGAAAAACGACAATTGCCTCGCTCGGGACGGTCCGATCGGGCAGGGTTGGTGCACCGGGAGTTTCTGGAATGAGCGACTTCGCGCCTTGGAGCAGCGGGAATCCTTCCTTGAGTGGAGCGTACGCGCCGGTCTTCGACGAACGGGACGACACGGATCTGACGGTCGAGGGGGAGATCCCGCCGTCGCTGCGGGGCGTGTTCATGCGCAATGGCCCAAATCCGCAGTTCGAGCCCGATGATCGCTATGCCTATCCATTCGATGGGACCGGCATGATCCATGCCATCTATATCGAGAATGGGCGGGCAAGGTACCGCAATCGCTGGGTATTGACCCAGGAGCTACTCAAGGAGCGTGCGGCCGGCCAGCGCATCTACAACTCGAGTTTCAGCGCTGCGCCGCACGCAGACCTCGCCAACACCAACATCGTTTATCACGCAGGGCGTTACCTCGCGCTCTACGAAGGCGGCGTGCCCTATGAAGTCAATCGCGATATCGACACGGTGGGACTGTTCAACTACGATGGCGCGCTGCCCAATTTTATGTCCGCCCATCCGAAACTCGATCCGGCCACCGGCGAGCTTTTGTCGCTGGCGTATGACCTCAATACGAGTGGGCTAACTTACTTGCGCGCCGACAAGACGGGCCGTATCGATCGCGTCGTGCCGTTCCAGGCGCCGTGGCCCGCGATGGTGCATGACGTCGCCATTACCGAACGTCACGTGATCGCTTTCATCTGTCCGTTTGTTTTCGACCGCTCGCACCAAGGTCCGCCGGGCAGCTGGCAGCCGGACAAAGGCACGATGGTCGCGGTGATTCCGCGCGACGCGCGCACCGCGGCCGACGTGAAGTGGATCACAGGCGCGCCTTTCTTCCAGTTCCACACGATGAACGCGTTCGCCGAAGGCAATCGCATCGAAGTGGTCGCTCCTTGGTATGACTCGTTTTCGCTGACGGCTCGCAGTAATCGGCTGGAACTCCATCGCCTGGTCATTCATACCGATACCAACACGCTCGAAGATCAAGCCCTCGATGATCAAGCCTGCGAATTCTCGCGTATCAACGAGGCTTATCTGGGGCGCCGAGCCCGCTATGGTTATGTGGGGCTGCGCGATCCCAGGCCCGGCGAGGCGACTCAAGCGGGCGCGTTCGAAGCGATGGCGCGATACGACCTGACGACAGGACAGAGGGTTGTCCACCGATTTCCCGCAGCGATGACGGTGTGCGAACCGGTGTTCGTGGCGGACTCTGGCGGCCGTAGCGAAGAGGACGGATTTATCTTCACGTTCGCGCACGATGCAGGGAGCGCCGGCGGACGCTTCGTCATCCTTGATGCGCGACATCTCGCCGGTGCGCCGCTTGCGGTTGTGCACCTGCCGCGGCGGGTGCCGGCCGGCCTCCATGGCTCCTGGATACCGGCCTGAGCCGCGATTGCCGCAGTCATCACGCGTTAGCGGCGCTTGAGCTTCGTTTGAGCTTGATCACGCGCGAAATTTGTCCGGGCGTGAAGCTGGTGTTGCGCGCAAAGGGCGCGCAATCCAGCGGAGCCGTCAGCGATTCCGCTGCGGCGTAGTGGCCCACATAGCGAAAGCGATCGGTCGCTTGCCAAATGAAAACGGGGATCGCATTGGTTTGCTTGGCCAGCGTGCGGCCTGCTGCACGCGCTGAAGCGCTGCTATTGACCAGGATGACATCGGGCGCTTGCGGATTAAGCTCGGGCCGCAGGCAGGCAGCGACTACCTTACCTTTGCTGGTCGGTAGGAACGATTGTTTGTTGCCGCCACACAGCGCATGTATATCTTCACGAGTGTAATTCTTGCCTGTTTCAAACACGGGTAACTCCAGGGAACATGCAGCACGAGGCTGCGAAATCAACTGCTGGAAACAATAGCTGGAGACTCGTAAAGTCTTCGTAAAATCGGCAGAGCGCGAAATAAAGGATGCATAATTTCGATTCAATCGGATGCAATGAAATAACCGGGCGGCACATCATGTCATTTCAACACTACGGCTTCTTTCTTCCCGCGTGCTTCGCGATCAACATGGCACTCGGTCCTAACAACGTGCTGTCGCTATCCAACGGCGCGCGAGATGGCGTGCGCTCTTCCGTGTGTGCGGCGTTTGGACGCTTGCTGGCGTTCGCGGTCATGATTGCGATCGCCGGCTTTGGTCTTGGGGCGTTGCTGCTTGCCTCGCAGACCTTGTTCACGCTGTTGAAATTTGGCGGCGCGGCCTACCTGGTGTGGATCGGTATCAAACTGTTCCGCGGCGGCCCGGCTCAGTTTTCCAGTTCGGCTGGCGAGGTGACGGCGAGCAGTGGCCCGGCCTCGGGCAAACTACGTCGGCTTGCCAAACAGGAGTTCCTCGTCGCTGCGGGCAACCCGAAGGCGATCCTGGTCTTCACCGCGTTTTTCCCGCAATTTGTGGATCCGTCCGCTTACGCGACCAGTTTCCTGGTGCTGGGCACGACCTTCTTGGCGCTTGAGCTGGTCGCCATCACGGTCTACTCGGTGATAGGCGCGCGGCTAGGAACATTGGCGAACGGCACACGCGGTTTCCGATGGTTCAATCGCGTGAGTGGATCGTTGATGATCGTATTCGGGGTGTTGCTCGCGTTCCTGCGCCGTCCTGCGGTAGGGTGACATTCACTGCGCGTCGTGGATATGCTCGGCGAGGTAGTCGATCAACACGCGTACCTTCGGCGGCAAAAAACGATTCGGCGGATACAACAGCCATACTGAGCCGACATAGGCACGTGCTTCCAGATCCCAGTCGGCAAGCACCTGCAGCAGGTCGCCACGCTGCAGTGCATCGGCTGCCGCAAACTCGGGCAAATTCGCGATGCCCAGATCCTGCTGTGCTGCTTCGAGCCGCGCGCCTGCATGATTCGCAATGTAGCGTCCTCTCACCTCGACGGTGTGGGCTTCTGTGCCGCGGCGCAAGCGCCAGCGGTTGTCGTCCGCGGTTTCGCCCAGGTACACGCAATCGTGCTGCGCAAGATCGCGCGGATGCTCCGGTGTACCGCGCGTTTGCAGATACGCGCGCGATGCGCAGAGTACCCAACGCACCGAACCGAGCTGCCGACCCGCAAGGCCCGGAGCCGGGTGTTCCGTAAGCCGAATCACGACATCGAGATCGTCGACGAGCGGATCGACTTCATGGTCTGCGAACAGCAACTGAAGGTCGACTTCGGGATAAGCACGTAAGAAGCCAGGAATGAGCGGATGAATCACCGTTTTCGCATACGCTGTCGGCGCGCTCACGCTCACTTTCCCTTGTGGCCGGCCGACCAGTTGTCCGGCTGCGTCGACGGCCCCCGACGCGGCGCCCACCATATCGCGGCAATACCGATACACCTGCGCGCCCGATTCCGTGACACGCACTTTGCGCGTCGAGCGTTCCAGCAGGCGCGTGGCAAGGGCTTCTTCAAGGCGTTTGATCTGGCGGCTAACCGTCGACGGTGTGCTGCCGAGCTGGCGCGCGGCCACCGAGAAGTTGCCGGCATCGACCACGCGTGCGAACACGGCCATGTCGGGCAGCAATGCGAAGAGTTCGGTTGAATTCATCGAGCCATCTCAGCTATTTCGGGCGAAACCGCAGATTAATGCATTTCAGACATAAAAGCTGTGCGCGTAAGCTGGATTATCGCGCCAGACGCAAAGCAGGACAATGAGCGCTCACCTACTGAGAGCTGCCATGTCCAAACAAGAACGCCTGGTATTGCTGTCCGATTTGATGCTGCTTGCGGTTGCAGTGGTGTGGGGCACCAGTTACGGAATCGTCAAGAGTGCGCTGGCATTTTATCCGGTGCTCGGTCTGCTCGCGTTGCGGTTCGGTATCACATTCGTGCTGCTGTCCCCGGCGCTGCGCGCGTTGCGCCATGCCGATGCCCGTGCGCTGCGTGGCGTGCTGGGCGCAGGGGTGCTACTGCTGGGCATCTTCCTGAGCGAGACGTTCGGCGTGTTGCTCACGCCCGCGTCCAATGCGGCGTTCTTGATCAGTTTATGTGTGGTGCTGACGCCGCTAGTCGAGTGGGCGATGCTCAAGCGTAGTCCCAGCCATATCGAATGGGCGGCGGTCGCGCTTTCGCTGCTGGGTGCATGGTTGCTGGCCGGCGGCGCAGCCTTCGCCCTCACGTCTGGCGATGCGTTGATTCTGCTCGCCGCGCTGCTGCGCGCGGTGACCGTGTGCGTGACGAAGCGAGTGATGCAAACCTCGGCCTTGCCCCCTCTGTCGGTGACGGCGGTGCAGTCGGGCGTGGTCGCACTGGGAAGCGCGGCGTTGGCGCTCGCGATCGCGCCGCATCATTGGCCGCGCGTGCCGTCGTTCGCGGCGCATCCTGTGTTTTGGGGCAGCATGTTCTATCTGGTGGTCGCATGCACGCTGTTCGCGTTCTTCGCTCAAAACTATGCGGTCAAGCGCAGTAGCCCGACGCGTGTTGCGTTGTTGATGGGCAGTGAACCTGCGTTCGGCGCATTGTTCGCGTGCCTGTGGCTCGGTGAACGGATTTCGGCAATGGCCTGGGCGGGCGGGGGTTTGATCGTCGTCGCTTCGATGTTGGCGACGGTGCGCTGGCGTAAGCGTGTTGCGGTGCAAACCGGCACAGACCCGGTACCCCCCATCGCGATGCCTGGACAGTCATAATCTGAATTGTCTGAATAGACAGGCAGGCAGGAACCGGATAACGATTTTCGAAGGACGGCCCATCATGGATCCAAAGCCAAAGCGCGCAGAGAGCCGGATGTGGCGTGTCGCATTGCCCAAGTTCGATCCCTCCGTCGCGGTGGGCGAGGGTGCACGCGAGCTCAGGGCAGACGACGCCCTGAAACTCGGGACGCTGTTCTTCACCGCCTTCAAGGGGACTACAGATGACCTTGGGCAAACCGAAGCGGATTACATCGAAGAGGCGTACTCGCTGTTCGACGGTCGTTACGGCGATTGCCTGTTCAGTGCATCGTCGGTGATCGAGCGCGAGGGCGAATTGCTGTCAGTCTGCGTTGTTACCGATCATGAGCTGTACGACTTCCCGGTCATCGTGATGGTGGCGACCCAACCCTCGATGCAGGGCAATGGGATGGCCAGCGGCTTGGTCAAGTCTGCTCTTACCAATCTTGTTGTCGCTGGACATGACGCGTGTTGCGCGATGGTTACTTTGGGGAACACGCCTTCGGAAGGGCTATTCGCGCATTGCGGTTTCGTGCCGTTTAGTGTCGAGCGGTGACGTAAGAGCCCGAGCTTATCAATCTCTGACGTTCCCTCGATCAGACCACTCACTGCGGATTGCCCGCACGACGCTTGGTCATGGTCAGCGTCAGGCTAACCATATGTCCCGCGCCGCTGCATTGCCATTCAGAACATATCCACCGGTCGTGATCCGCGCACCTTTTTCCGCCACCATTTCATCATCCCCCCCTCCTGAATTTCGGGTGCTGCGCCGACTGTCTAATTTCGCACCAATGCTCTAACCGTCATCAGGCTGTACGGAACGTACCCCGTCCAATTCGCGCTCAGCTTCAACCGAATGTCATCGAGAATTTTGAGTTGCTGCGACTCGCGGACACGGAGCAATAAGCAATATTAATCCGGCTAGTTACCACGCCATGGATAGCTTTGATATAAGACGAATCTTGTTTTTTAACTCAATAAAAAAATACATCGTTTTACTGATTAAGTGGTTCACATACCGTCTAAATCCGTTTAGCCTTGCACTCCTCGCTTGTGATGCCCCCGCTCCTTCCTTGTGCCGTGGAATCAGATTGCGTTCGCGTCTTTCGATCACGCTAGTAAGGAGGTTGAGCGATAGCGGATTTTCACACGATAGGGTTATGGGCCAAGCACGTTGCACAAAGGGAATGGGATTTTATAGATGGTGAAAATTGCTAAATGGCATGTCGGAAGTCTTGCCGGTCTGGCCATCCTGGTGGCCGCGGCCATGCTCTTTGCGAAAGAGATCATCGCACCGTCTGTCTATGGAGTCTGCACTGTGGGCTACAACTATCGCGAGTGGCCGATTTACTGGTTTGGGGTTTCGACATCAGAAGGAAAATGCGGAAACAACACGGGTGGCAAGCGTCCAGATGAGACTTATGGCGGCGGCGTTGCCTGCGGCTGCGTGGTTCGTCCTGGCGGGCGAGCCACTGTGAAATGGACCATGGAACAAACAAGAGCCGAGTTCGATAGCCATGCTCCTATTGAGAAGCACGAAATACAGGTGACAGTTCCTCAACCGGAATCGCGCAAATCGCGATATTTGCAAGTCCACTTTTTGGCTAATAACGACGTCGTACTCGATTGGCGCGATGAAGTGGATAACCGCGTAAAACCCGCTACGGAGAGGGTTGATGAACGGCAACACTAAGGTCCTGCAGTCCCTAGTGAGGAAGATTGGCAAGCGGCAAATGGGTGTGGTCCTTGCTGCAATCACGCTTGCCGGCGTAGCGCTCTTCTACGGGCTGCGAGCTACGGTAACACCTTCGAGCCACCCCGTTTGCACAGCGGCGGTTAATTATCGAGAGCGGCCGCTCTATGGCTTCAGTCTAATCGCACCGACGGGAACATGTGGTAACGCGGGTAACGGTGGATTCGCCTGCGGTTGTTCTATTACACCCGGCGAGCAAGCCACCGTGAAATGGAGTATGGAGCAAACAAGAATCGAATTCGATAGTCACGCTCCAATCGAAGAACACGAAACGCAAGTAACGATCCCTCAACCCCAATCGCGCACATCGAGATATGTATTTTTACATTTTTTGGCTGACAGCCGCGTGATCATGGACTGGCGCGACGAGCAAGACAGCCCTATTGACCCGGTGACTGGAGAAATAAGGAACAACGGATGACGAGGATAGAAGGATGGCATGCTGAAAGTCGTGTCGGTGTCGCGATCGTGCTCTTTGCGAAGGGGACGATTGTGCCATCTGTCTATGGAGCTTGAACCGGGTCGTGCTTGATTGACTCGACGCACTGGATAGCCGGGCGAATCCCACTATGGATAAGATTAATGAACGACAACACTAATGTTTTTCCGTCGATGCAGGAGATCAGGGCGCACGCGCAAGATATTTGCTATTCCTGTGAAGGCGTGGTCTGGACCAGCTTTTTCTTTGATGGGTTTGGTTACAGTCTTCCTGAATTCGGCGGCACATCGAGCATAAGCAATATCGGAAAGTTATACCGTGCAGCAGAAAGAGTAACCGAAAAGAAGGATCAAATTCCTTTTTACTACCCCGGTCTCGGTACCCGCTTCGATCCAGAACTGGATGTCATCAGTAAGACCGCCGCATATAAAGTGATGCAGGACGCGAAGGCGAGAGCCATCGATACGCTGAAACCCGACAACCCCATCGATACTGCGCAAAAGAAGGCGGCTGACTACACCCAAATTAAAGCCGTAGATTTACTCAAAGCGCATACCGCCAGCGGTGTAGCGGATGTGCTTGCTGGAGTCGGCAACGAATTCGCCGACGCTGCCAAATCCATTGGTCGCGAAGCCTCGGAGCTGCGTAAGCGGGGCCTGAAAGAGACGTTGGATCGCTATGCCCAGATGGAGGTTCGCAGGCTAAACAGGATAGTCGACCATTGGCGTTCTTTCGTCTCGGAGATTCGCCATCATCCATGGCGTGCTCTTCGTCTGGAAAAAGTCGCGCTCAAATCGGCAATCGAATACACCTTCGGCCGCGCAGTGGAAGCCGTGCCGGCCCGCGATTGGCGCGCGGTTGCGTCGCTATTCAATACCGGTGTCGATACGCGACTGGAAGCGGCCGAGCACGATTTCACCAGAGCGGTCTATCAAGCGCAGAGACTGTTCACGGTAAAACATATCAACGTGGCCTTATTCGGCTACGACAACGGCGGGGCGCTCGCGATCGCCTTCGCACAGCGCCTGATCAACGAGATCTGCAGCAAGGGCCGTTTCGAGGGGCTCGCCGTCAATCTACGGTTCATGGGTCTATTCGATTGTGTCTCGCATCGTTTCTCTGACAATCTCGTGGCGGCTTATGTACCCCTTTCGGACCGCGTCGTGAACGATCTCCGAATGCCCACGCAGGTGGAGAAAGTCGTGCACCTGTGTGCCGCCCATGAGTATCGTTTCTACAAGCCACTGTCGCTCATTGGCGGAAGGGCCGAAATGGGTGCCAAGTACGAGGAGTGGATGTATCCAGGTGCGCAGGCAGACGTCGGTGGCGGCTATGAGGACGGCGAACAGGGTAAGAGCGACCATTTGGCTCGCGTGGCACTCAATTTCATGCACATGCAGGCGCGTAGGCAAGCGGTTCCACTTCTGTCTATGAACCGTCTGTCTGAAGACAATCCCCGGTTACATGAAACATTTGTCGTCGATCCCGCCGTCGAGCAACTCGTTAGAACCTACAGGCGAGAAGCACTGGCATTGGCCGCGCAGGTTGTGCCCTTCACGATCGAGGAATTGAAACAGCCCATCACGGTAACCCGTACCCAATGCCTGCGCGGTCCCTCGTTGATCAAACCGATGATGCACTTGCCCGAGTCGTTGAAAGAAGAGTTCAGAGGGCATCAAGCACTTTTTATCCTTTGGTTCCGCGCGATCTATGATACCCACTTGACCAGTCTCGGTGACGGCAATGAGGACGATTACGTGTTCAGTCAGTTGCGCAAGGAGATGGACGTGCTCGCGCGATCGGAGATTCGAGCACCGCTGTATGGGGAAGTCCAAGAAATGTATGAACTATGGAGAAACGCAGAAGGCCATTCGCTGCCGGAGGCATTGCAGCCTTTATTTTCCAGATACGTGCACAACTCATTTCTGGTATCAGGCGAGTATCGGTGGCAAGGACAACTAGACCTACTTTGCGCGCCCAATCAGCTTAAATACCGCAACACCCTGGAAATCGCAAAGCAGTCGACGACCGACTGGTTGAAGATGCCGGAGGAATATGCCCAGACCCTCAAGGAGCTTGGTTCATCTGGTTACCGGATGCTCTTTTGAACGCATCGAACGTGACTCGGCCGAGGGGCTTTCACACATTAGCGAGCCTGTCGATCACGAGATCGAGCAAAGCGCGCAGCCTCGCGAGTTGGCGCAAATCGCGGTGATACCCGAACCACACGTCACGGCTTGGTGGCGCTTCACCTAGATCGATGCGTTGTATCCCTGCCGTGTTGTCGCCCAGAGGGCACGGCAACACCGCGAGACCTCCACCTTCGGCACACATCCGCGCTTGCGCACCACGATTATTGCTGCCAAACACCACATGCGCCTTGGGCAAGATCGCTTTCACCCAACTGACATCCGGCAGCGTTTCGAATGCACTGTTCATCGTGACCAAGCCATAGCCCTCGCCATCGCCTGCCGTGGGCGGAACAACGTCGATCGGTCCGTATAACGCATACGCCATTTTCATAAGCTTGCGTTGAATGACATCGGCCTCATCGAACGGCGTTATCCGAAAGACGAGATCCGCTTCGCGCCGCGCCAGATTAAGCCGACGAGAATCAGTAACCAACTCGATCGAAAGACGCGGGTGGCTACGCAGGAACGTCGCGAAAACCGGAGTTAGGACATGGATACCAAACCAGTCCGACGAAGATACGCGTAGCGTTCCGCTCAGATGCTGCTCCTTACCGAGAAGGGCGCGCTCGAACGCATTGGCGTCCTCTTCCATCCTTTCTGCGTAGACGAGCACGGCAGTGCCCTCGTCAGTCAGGATCAGGCCATCGGTCGTGCGCTGAAAAAGCGTTTGACCCACCGCCGATTCAAGCGCTCGCAGTCGACGGCCCATGGTCGGCTGCGTTTGCCCGGTCAGCCTCGCCGCGGCGCCCAGCGTGCCCGTGCGCGCGATCGCGAGGAACACGCGGATATCGCTCCAGTCCATATCGTTCCATGCATAAATGTTTGGCCGACGTGCAATAACGTCGATTTACGTACTTTCTCGCATGGGAGATGATCAATCAAGCAAATTCAATCCCCTTCAGGAAATAGATCATGAACATGCAAGCGCTTGTATTGAATCGGTATGACGGCCCGCTGGAAATGACCGAGCTTTCGCGACCGACGGCGGGTCAGGGGCAGGTGCTCGTGCGGATCAAGGCGAGCGGACTCAATCCCCTCGATACCAAGATCCGCGCAGGGAGCGCAGCGCACGCGAAGCATCCTTTGCCGCTGGTGCTGGGAATGGACATGGCAGGCGTGATCGAAACGATCGGAGATGGCGTTAGCGGATTCAAGGTGGGCGATGAAGTGTACGGTTTGACGGGCGGAGTGGGCGGCATCCAAGGTTCACTCGCGCAGTTTGCCGCAGTCGATGCACGCTTGATTGCGCATAAGCCTTCGAATCTATCGATGCGGGAAGCGGCGGCGCTGCCGCTTAGCTTCATCACCTCGTATCAGGGAATCGTGGACCGGGCCAACGTGCAGCCTGGGCTAACGCTATTGGTACAAGGTGGTGCAGGAGGCGTCGGACATATCTCGGTCCAGTTGGCAAAAGCACTGGGCGCTGAAGTGTTTGCGACAGCGAGCGCGAGCGATCGAGAGGTCATCGAGCAATATGGGGCGACGCATATCGACTACCGTGGATTTTCCGTGGAGGAATACGTCAAGCAATATACGCAAGGCTTAGGGTTCGATATTGTCGCGGACACGGTCGGTGGCGCGACGCTCGATGCATCGTTCGCGGCAGTTAAGCAGTTCGGGCATGTCGTGAGCGCGCTGGGGTGGGGAACCCATGCGCTGGCGCCGCTTTCGTTTCGTGAAGCGAGCTATTCCGGGGTGTTCACGCTATCTGCGTTACTGAGAGGCAAGCATCGCGAACACTACGGCGATATGTTGCGCATCGCGACGCGCCTGGTCGAGGAGGGAAAATTGATCCCACGGGTAGATCCGCGCCGGTTCGATCTGACGACCGCCGAGCAAGGATACTTGGCAATCACAGAGGGAACTCCCAAAGCGAAAATCGTCGTGGACGTCGCGTAACGAATAGCAAGGCGGACAGGACGGCGGTATACGACTGCGGTCCTGCAACACGCGTCACGCGTTCACACTATTAGTCCTCGGCTTCCGTCCATTCGATACGCGCGCCAAGCGAAACCAGATTTTTTACAAATCCGGGATGCGCGCGTCGGATTGGCGCCGCGTTGAGAATCTTCGAGCTGCCGTCGATGCTGGCGGCGAGCATCAGCAGCGCGATCGCCACGCGAATGATGTAGGGACTTTCCACCTCCGCGGGCACGAGCGGCTTGCCCCCGAACGTCACGACCCGGTGCGGATCGGAGATAAATGCGTGGGCGCCGAATTTGCCCAGCTCCGACGTCCATCCGAGTGCGCCGTCGTAGACCTTGTTCCAGAACATCGTATTGCCGTCGGCGCGCACGCCCAGTGCAATGAAAATGGGCAGCAGGTCGGCCGGGAAATAAGGCCATGGCGCAGCTTCGACCTTTTGCAGAATATTTTTGGTGAACGGTTCGCGCACGCGCAGGCGGTCATCGACGGTAGCCTTGGACCAGCCATCGATATGGCTCACCGTGACGCCGAATTTGGCGAAGGTCCGATCGATCAAGGGGAAATGTTCCGGCGCTGAATTCTTGACGGCGATGTCGCCACCGGTGATGGCGCCGAGCGCCAGAAAGGTCACCACTTCGTGGAAATCCTGCACGAACGTAAAATCCACGCCGCGCAGACTGTCGACGCCGGTAATCGATAACCGTGATGTGCCCAGCCCCTCGATGCGTGCACCCATCAAGGTCATGAAGCGGCAGAACTCCTGGACATGCGGCTCCGAGGCCGCATTCGTGAGCGTAGAGGTGCCGCTTGCTAGCACTGCGCACATGACGAAGTTTTCGGTGGTCGTCACCGATGCATAGTCTAGCCAGCATTGAAAGGCGCGCAACGGTTGCGGTGCGCGCACAACCAAGGCGCCCGGCGTACGGGTTACTGTCGCACCGAAACCTTCGAGCACATCCACATGCGGGTCGATCTCGCGTACGCCAAGCGTGCAGCCTTGCACATCGTTTTCGATGCGGGCCGCGCCGAACCGTGCGAGCAGGGGAGGGACGAGCATGATGGAGGAACGCATCTCCTCAGGCAGACGGTCTTTCGCTTCGTCGAAGCGGGTGTCGCGATGATGGATCGTGAGCACGCCTTGCTTGAGCTCGCCCTCGATAGAGCTGCCCAATTCGCGGAACACGGCGAGGATCTTTCGCACATCGGTGATATCCGGTACGCCACGCAAACACACCGGCTCGTGAGTGAGTAGCGTCGCGCATAGGATAGGGAGAACGGCATTTTTGTTGGCGGAGGGCGTCACGCGGCCCACTAGGGGAATGCCGCCATGAACGATCAAATCAGACATGTGAAATTTTCTTGATGAATTTAGGTGGGGGTGGCGGGTGTAGCGTCGGGTTTGGCTTCGGGTCTAGCTTCATTAACTGCGGCACGCATCGCGTGGCAGTGTCGGACCAGATTGGGTTGCGACGCGACAAACTGCTTGAGCGGCGTGTCGATTTCATAAAAATAGATATTCGCCACGAAGCCATACACGCTGGCGTCGATGCTGCTCGGTTTCGGGCCGAAGAGGTAACCGTCATCGGCGATCATGTTCGCCAGCGCCTGCAGGTCGGCGATGCCGCGTGCATAGACATCTTCGGGCGCAAAGCGGCCGATGCCCTGATAGTGGTAGCGCTCGAAGTTGTATTTTTGTGCCGCTTCGAGCTCGCTTGCCGCGACCTCGGGGTGCGCTTTGAGGACCGCGTCCCTGAAGCTTGGCCAGAAGCGCGGATCGCGCCAGCGCGAGTACGACATCACCCAATAGAGGTCATCGAGCGTGCGCCGGATCAGGAGGTGCAAATCCCTCTGGGCGCTCGTCAAGGCACGGTCGATCGTCAGGTCGTACTTTTGGATCAGATGGGCGATGATGGTGTCGCTGTCGCCTATCGTTTGCTCGCCGTCCACCAGATACGGAAGCTGCCCACGCGGCGCCGATTTCGTATCGAGAATATGTTGATGATCGAACCGCAGGCCGCATAGCCTCAGGAACGCGAATACCTTCAGGCCATACGCGTTATTGTCTTCGAGGCCGTATAGCCCCGGATACGAAAACAGAGTGATCATGCTGGTTTCCCTGAAATGCGGCTGAGCGCCGAATGTCGCGAGACGGACCAGCAATCCTACTCCGTGAAGGCAGAGTCATCAAACTACGATGAAGGTTTGATGTTCTGATTGTGGCAAAAGAGGTTATGCGGGTCGTAGCGCGTCTTAATAGCCACTAGACGGGCGAAATTCGGACCGTAGGCCGCGCCGACGCGCTCGCTCTCGTCCTCCGTCAGGAAGTTCACGTACACACTGCCCGATGCAAAGGGTTCCACTGCCTTGAAAAACGCGCGCGCCCACGCAACGCACCGCTCGTCGTCGCTTGGGTCGTTCCAGCGCCCGTGCACATTCATCACATATTGAGTATCGCGACTCGAATAGGCGGTGGCCTCAACCGCGACACGCGTTGTTTGACCGCCGATCTGACCGAAGAAGATCTCGCATTGTGGTGACGGCACCTTGGCGATGGCATCGATCAATACGTCCAGTAAACCGTCCGGCAAGTCGGTCAAGTTGTGCGATTTCCAGTAGTTGCGCGCGCCAGGCACCAGCAGCGCATCGAACGTCTTTTGCCATGCCGCATAGGGCATCGGGCCCAAATGCTCGCCGTAGGGGGTGCCTAGGCGGCGTACGGCTTCGACCGTACGCGGTCCGTCTTCGACGGCGCCGGTGTAGCAGATCGCAAACGCGATGACCGGTTTGCCGTGCACCTCCGGCGGCAGGAATGGCAGTGGCGGCGCGAGTCGCAACACGACCCAGACGCTCAGATCATCGGGCATGTCGCGCGCCGCAACGCGATACTTCATGAGCGCCTCTTTTGCCTGAGCCAGCGGCAGTACGACGAGGCCGCCGAATACCTCCGGGCCCACCGGATGCAGCTGGAATTCGAACATCGTGACGACGCCGAAATTGCCACCGCCGCCGCGAATCGCCCAGAACAGGTCCGAATGGGAGTCCGCACTGGCGTGTACCAGTAGGCCATCGGCAGTCACGATGTCTGCCGATAAAAGATTGTCGACCGACATCCCATACTTGCGACTGAGCCAGCCGAATCCTCCGCCCAGTGTCAGACCCGACACGCCGGTGGTCGAATTGATTCCGAGCGGCGTTGCCAGTCCGAAGGCCTGCGCTTCGTGGTCGAAATCAGCGAGCGTGGCGCCCGGTTCGACGTAGGCGCGACGCGCGAGGGGATCAATTCGCACTGATTTCATCGGCGACAAGTCGATCATCAAGCCGTCGTCGCAGACGGCGCTGCCGGCAATGTTGTGGCCACCGCCGCGCACGGTGAGTCGCAAGTCGTTATCGCGTGCGTAGTCCACGGCGCGGCGAACATCGGCGACTCCCGCGCAGCGCACGATCACGGCCGGCCGGCGATCGATCATCGCGTTCCATATGCTGCGTGCCTGGTCGAAATCGGGGTCGGCAGGCAGCAGCACTTGCCCTCTCGTTGCCGCTTTCAAATTTGTGATTGCATCGCCAGATAAATTGGCCATCGAACACCTCCAAGGATGCGGGCGACTCTCGCAGCTTCTGCGATCGAAAGGTTTTTGTAAGTATAGGCCGAGAGTTATCAATTTGGGATGTGGCGACGGATTTTTCTTGAGTAGGTTGCGATGCGCAAGTATATTGGTTGCGTATCGCAACTTATAATTTATACGCACGTGCAACTTGCACGAGCGACTCAATGAGGTGAGCGATGGATTACATCGACGTTCCGGAAAAATCACGTGATCATACGATCCTCGAGCTTCGCGAGTTCTCGCGTCGCCTGGTGCGGGAGCTCGGCTTCATGCGCAGCACCTTGGCGGACAGCGATCTCGCTCCGTCAGCGGTCCACGCGATCATCGAAATCGGCCTCGCGCCGGGAATCCAGGCGCGAGACTTGGCCGACATCCTTCGGCTCGACAAGTCGAACACGAGCAGGCAACTGGATAAATTGGAATCGATGGGGCTGGTGAGCCGTGAGGCGGCGACCCACGACGCACGCTCCTCCAGGCTCCATCTGAGCGCCGCGGGAAGGAAGCTGCAGAAAAAGATCGATCGATTTGCAACCGACCAGGTATCGAGCGCACTGAGGCGACTGCTTCCCGCCGATCAGCAGACACTGGTTCGATCGCTGTCACTTTATGCGGATGCCTTGGCGCAGGACAACGCTGGCAAAGAATTGAAACGGGCGGCTTCGATAGATGAGCAGATCCGGCAGGGCTATCAGCCTGGATGCATCGGTGACGTGGCCAGTCTGCATGCGCGTTTTTATTCACAGGCGTCCGGTTTCGGCTTGTTCTTCGAAAAGAAAGTCGCGACCGAGCTTGCCGAGTTTGCGCAGGCATTGCCTACACCCGATAAGGCACTCTGGCTTTACGTCGAAAATGGACGATCGTTGGCGTCGATTGCAATCGACGCAGAGGGCGGTGAGGGCATCGCTCACTTGCGCTGGTTCATCGTTGACGAATCGTTGCGCGGTACGGGCGTCGGCCGTCGCTTGCTGGCGAACGCGCTGGATTTTGTCGATCGGCGATTCGACGAGACTTACCTTTGGACCTTCAAGGGCCTCGATGCAGCGCGTCACCTATATGAATCGTCGGGCTTTCGATTGACGCACGAGGCAGAAGGATCACAGTGGGGCTCTACGGTGATCGAGCAGCGGTTTAGCCGTCGCTCAATACGCTGAACTGATTCGATGTGACGTTGCGGGAGATTGAATCGAGCGAGCGCGATGCAATGCGCCGCTCGATTTTCATGACGTTCAGCTAGGTGATGTGCTTGTCGGTCAGGCCGCTTTGCGTCCGAGGCGATCGAGCTCGGCGAATTCGGCATCGCTCAATTCGACATGCGCCCCGGCGACGTTCTCGACGAGATGGTCGACGCTGCTGGTGCCCGGAATCGGCAACATGACCTTCGAGCGTTTCAACAGCCACGCGAGTGCGACTGCACCGGTTGTCACGCCGCGTTCGCCGGCGATCTTGCTAAGAATCGAGCCGGGCTTCGCGAGTTCGCCCGATGCCAGCGGGAACCACGGAATGAAGCCGATATTGTGCTTGTCGCAATAGTCGAGCACGTCTTCGCTCTTGCGCTCGACCAGGTTGTACAGGTTCTGTACGGTAGACACGGGGAAGTACTCGGCTGCTGCCTTGATGTCATCGATGGCCACTTCGCTTAAACCCACGTGACGGATCAAGCCTTCTTTGCGCATCGCGGCAATGGCTTCGAATTGCACCTCGCGCGGCACGTTCGGATCGATCCGATGCAGTTGCCACAGGTCGATTTGCTCGACGCCAAGACGCTTCATGCTCGTGAGCACGCATTGGCGTAGATATTCAGGCCGGCCTACAGCGGCCCACTGATCCGGACCATGGCGCGTGAGGCCGCCCTTGGTCGCGATCAGCAAGCCCTTGTACGGATGCAGGGCGTCGTGGATCAGGTCTTCGCTGACATAGGGGCCGTAGGAATCGGCGGTATCGATGAAGTCGACGTCGAGTTCGGGCAAGCGCTTGAGCGTGGCGAGCGCGGCGGCCGGATCGGCAGGGTCGCCCCAGATGCCTTTGCCGGTGATGCGCATCGCGCCGTAGCCTAGGCGGTTGACTTTGATGTCGCCGCCGATTTTGAATTGACCGGAAGCTGAAGCAGATACTGATTTCGACATGGGTTTTCCTTTGTGTAGGGTAAGCCACGCCTGGTCTGGTGTTGGCAGGCCAAGCGCTTTGAAAAATCCGTTTGTTTGCGAAACGAGGTTGCCCTTCATTCGACGCGGTCGGCGTCGAGTGCGACTGCATGGGCTTGGTAGATTGTGCGCCTGCTGGTGAATTGTTGCTTGCGACGGGATCGTCGGCAATCAGCCTATCCATCCCAATTTATTCGATGCAAATCCAGTATATTCGGCCGCTGAAAAACAAAAGCCGATGCTGCCGCCTCTCGGAATCGCAGTGACTGCTGCGATGCATCTGCACTCGAAACAGGACAAAGCCATTCCAGCCACGAACACACTTCAACAGGAGAACAGCGATGATTTCTAATCCCGAACTACGCCAACGCGGCGTTGCTCTTTTTGAGCAGCTTTTCGGTGCTGGTGCAGGCGATGCCCTCGTCAAGGACATGGAAGGGCTTTGTCCGGATTTCACCGATATGTCGATTGAATGGGCAATGGGCGGCATTCTGAGCCGCCCTGGACTCGACCACATCACGCGCGAGCTTGTAGTGATCGCATCATGCGTAACGCTCGGACATACCGTCCCACAGCTACGCGCGCATACGCAGGCAGCGCTGGCCGCTGGGGCTACTCGCGAACAAATTGTCGAGACCATCCTGCAGCTTCTGTTCTACGCGGGTGGCGCGGCTGTGCGCAACGCGCTGGTCAACGTTAAGGACATCCTGGCCGTATCCCCTGACGACGACTCTGCGGAGCGTGTACCGTTTGGTCGCAAACGGCCAGAGTGAATACATTGACTGGAATATCTATCTTAACGAAGATTAAGCGCGTCATCGTACTGACTCTAGCGCTGCCCATGTTGCTCACAGGATGCGGCAAGCCGGACCCGAAAGCGGATGCCGCAGCGGCGAAGGCGAAAGAGGTTGTGGTGGTGACAGTCCACCCATCGCCCGCGCCCTTGGCCGTCGAATTGCCTGGTCGGCTCGAAGCGTACCGGCAGGCGCAAGTGCGGGCGCGTGTCGCTGGCATCGTTACGGCGCGTCTCTACGAAGAAGGGCAGGAAGTGCGCAAAAACACGCCGCTGTTTCTTATCGATCCCGCGCCGTTGAAGGCCGCACTCGCTGTGGTCACCGGTTCGCTTGCGCGCGCAGAGGCCAACGCGCTTGGCGCTACCGACAAGCGTAAGCGCTACGACGATCTAGTGACCGACCACGCAGTGAGCGAGCGCGATCACACTGAAGCCGTGACCGAAGAGCGGCAGGCGAAAGCAGAGGTGGCATCGGCGCGCGCTGAACAGGAGCGGGCGCGGCTGCAATTAAGTTACGCGACGGTCACGGCGCCGATCGATGGCCGCGCGCGCCGCGCCCTCGTGACCGAAGGCGCGCTGGTGGGACAGGATTCAGCGACGCCGCTTACCACGGTCGAACAAATCGATCCGATTTACGTCAACTTCTCGCAGTCGGCTGCCGATGTCGCCGCGTTGCGCCGAGCGATCGATACGGGGCGCGTGAAAGGCATCGTCCAAAAGGACAGCAAGGTGCACTTGATTTTGCCCGATGGCCACGAATACGCGCAAACGGGCACGTTGCTGTTTGCCGATCTCGCAGTCGATCCCGGCACCGATACGGTTGCGATGCGCGCTTTGTTTCCCAATCCACAACGCGAGCTGCTGCCAGGCTCCTATGTTCGGATCAGCCTCGATCGCGGGATCGATACTGCCGCCATTGCCGTGCCGCGCGATGCCGTGACCCGCACGGCGGACGAGGCGTCGGTCAAGGTCGTCGATGCCGCGGGCAAGATCACGGTAGTGCCGGTTCGGGTCAACCAACTCAAGGGTCTCAATTGGCTTGTGACCCGTGGACTTAAGGGCGGCGAACGCGTGGTAGTCGAGAATACGGCGGCACTGGAGCCGGGCGCGATCGTTACGCCGCGCGAACGCGCCGTGGAAAAACAACCCGATGCGCAGACAGCGGCACGCACTTAATTTAAGCAAAAACCAGAATGGCTCGCTTTTTTATTGATCGCCCTGTGTTTGCATGGGTGATTTCCTTGCTCATCATCTTGAGCGGCATCTTGGCAATGCATGCGCTACCGGTTGCACAGTACCCGGATATCGCACCGCCGGTTGTCAACATCTGGGCCAATTATCCGGGCGCCTCTGCGCAGGTCGTTGAAGAGTCGGTCACTGCAGTGATCGAGCACGAGATGAACGGCGTGCCCGGCCTAATGTACACGTCGGCGACCAGCCGCGCGGGTTCGGCGTCGATCACGCTGACCTTTAAGCAGGGCATCAACCCGGACATGGCGACGGTCGAGGTACAGAATCGGCTTAAGACCGTCGAGGCGCGTTTGCCTGAACCGGTGCGGCGCGATGGCGTCGCGGTCGAGAAGGCGGCGGATAACATCCAACTGGTTGTAACGCTGACGTCGGACGACGGCCGTATGAGCGAAGTGCAGCTTGGCGAACTCGCTTCGGCGAATATCGTGCAGGCGTTGCGTCGTGTCGAGGGTGTTGGCAAGGTACAGTTCTGGGGCGCCGAATACGCGATGCGCATCTGGCTCGATCCGGTCCGGATGACGTCGCTCAAGCTTACCGTATCGGATGTAGTGACGGCAATTCGCAGCCACAACGCACGCGTGACAATCGGCAATATCGGCAGCCAGGCAGTCCCGGTTTCGGCGCCGATCAATGCGATGGTGTTGGCTGGTGGGCAACTCGGCACGCCTGAGGATTTCGGTGGCATTGCACTGCGTACCCGCGCGGACGGCTCGGCGTTATATTTGCGCGATGTCGCGCGCGTGGAGTATGGCGGCAGCGACTATTCGTTTACGTCGCGTGTGAACGGCAAGATTGCCACCGGTGTGGGGATCAAGATGGCGCCGGGCTCGAACGCGGTCGCGACCGTCAAGCGTGTACGCGCCACGATGGATCAGTTGGCAAAGTATTTCCCGCCCGGCGTGAGTTATCAGATTCCCTACGAGACGGCATCGTTTGTGCAGCTTTCGATCCAGAAAGTGGTCAGCACGCTGATCGAGGCGGGCGTGCTGGTGTTCCTGGTCATGTATCTGTTCATGCAGAACATCCGCGCGACGCTGATCCCGACGCTGGTCGTGCCCGTCGCGCTGCTTGGCACGTTTGGCGTAATGCTCGCGCTCGGCTTTTCTATCAATGTGCTGACGATGTTCGGCATGGTGTTGGCGATCGGCATCCTGGTTGACGACGCGATCGTCGTGGTCGAGAACGTCGAGCGGATTATGGCCGAGGAGGGGCTGCCTCCGTATGAAGCGACCGTGAAGGCGATGCGTCAGATTAGCGGCGCGATTGTCGGCATTACGGTAGTGCTGACTTCGGTGTTTGTGCCGATGGCATTTTTCAGCGGGGCGGTAGGCAACATTTACCGGCAGTTCGCGCTGTCGCTTGCGGTGTCGATCGGGTTTTCGGCGTTTCTTGCCTTGTCTTTGACGCCAGCGTTGTGTGCGACGCTGCTCAAGCCGATTGTGCGCGATCATCACGAGAAGACGGGCTGGTTCGGCTGGTTTAATCGCATGTTTGCGCAGGCGACGGGGCGTTATCACGCCGTGGTCGCGAAAATTCTGCGCAAACCGGTGCGCTGGATCGTACTTTACGCGGCAATTGGCGCCACGGTGGCGGTGCTGTTTATGCGTTTGCCGACGTCTTTTCTGCCCGACGAAGACCAGGGCAATTTCATGATTATGGTGAGCCGCCCACAGGGCACGCCGATGACCGAGACTATGCAAGGCATCGAGGCGGTCGAGCGTTATCTGCTCGACCAGGAGCCCGTCGAATATTCCTATGCAGTGGGTGGTTTCAGCCTGTACGGCAGTAGTCCGAGCAGCGGCATGATCTTCGCGACGCTGAAAAACTGGAAGGCACGTAAGGATTCCAGAGCCCGTGTGCAAGCGATCGTCGAGCGTGTCAACGCGCACTTTGCCGGGGCACCGAACGTCACCGTGTATGCGATGAATTCGCCGGCGTTGCCTGACCTCGGTTCGTCTAGCGGTTTCGATTTTCGTTTGCAGGATCGCGGCGGCGTTGGCTATCCGGCGCTAGCGGCGGCACGTGACCGCTTGCTTGCGCAGGGCGGCAAGCAAGCCGCTATCACCGACTTGATATTCGCGGGCGAACAGGATGCGCCGCAGATCCGTCTCGACATCGACCGTAACAAGGCCGCTGCGATGGGCGTGACGATGGATGAGATCAACACGGCGCTCACCGTGATGTTCGGTTCCGATTACGTTGGCGATTTCATGCACAGCAGGCAGGTGCGGCGCGTCATCGTGCAGGCGGACGGTCGTAATCGCGTTGACATTGACGACGTGCGTAAGCTGCACGTGCGCAATGCGGCGGGCGAGATGGTGCCGCTGTCGGCGTTTGTCACGTTGCAATGGAGCGCAGGGCCAACGCAGCTCACGCGCTACAACGGTTACCCGTCGTTTGCGCTGAACGGCTCAGCCGCGCCAGGACACAGCAGCGGCGAGGCAATGCAGGTCTTGGAGGCGCTGGCTCGCAAGCTACCGGCCGGCATCGGCTTCGACTGGTCGGGGCAATCGTTCGAGGAGCGCTTATCGGGCGAGCAAGCGCCGGCGTTGTTCGTGCTGTCGGTGCTGATCGTGTTCCTCGCGCTCGCGGCATTGTACGAAAGCTGGTCGATTCCGCTCGCGGTGATTCTTGTCGTACCGCTTGGCGTGATCGGTGCGGTACTGGGCGTGACGCTACGCGGCATGCCAAACGATATTTATTTCAAGGTCGGCCTGATCGCGACGATTGGTCTCTCGGCGAAGAACGCGATTTTGATCGTCGAGGTCGCGAAGGATCTGTACAGCGAAGGCATGAGCTTGGTTGACGCGACGCTCGAAGCGGCCCGTCTGCGGCTACGACCGATCGTGATGACCTCGCTTGCATTTGGTGTGGGCGTGCTGCCGCTGGCGTTCGCGTCGGGCGCTGCATCCGGCGCGCAGATCGCGATTGGTACCGGCGTGTTGGGCGGCGTGATAAGCGCGACGGTGTTGGCTGTTTTCATGGTGCCGCTGTTTTTTGTGCTTGTCGGGCAGGTGTTCAACGTTGGCAAGCGGCGGCGTGCGGGTTTGTTGGAAACGGACGCACTGGAGTTGAAGTGATGAGGTGTGTTTCGACGCAAAGGCTGGCGCTCATCATATTCGCGGCGGCGCTCGCGGGCTGCTCTATGGCGCCTGCTTATCAGCGGCCGCAAGCGCCGGTGCCTGTCAATTATCCGGTCGTGTGCGGCGCAACGGCAAGTGTCAATGAGGCAAGCAGCCTCGACGACTGGCGTGGTTATTTCACCGAGCCGGTTTTGGACCACTTGATCGAGGTCGCGCTAGCGAGCAATCGAGATTTGCGTGCGGCATCGCTGCGCATCCAGGAAGCGCGCGCGTTGTATGGCATCCAGTTGGCGGATCGATTGCCTGGCGTCGACGGTACCGTGAGCTACAACCGTGGCCGAACCGTCGATCCCATGCTCAATGAAAATGTGGTCGCAAGCCAGTACCAGGCGGCGCTCGGAGTTACGGCGTTCGAGCTTGATTTGTTCGGCCGCGTGAAGAGCCTGTCTGATGCCGCGCTGGCTGACTACTTCGCCAGCGAAGAAGCACAGCGTGCCGTGCAGATCAGTTTGATTGCCGAAGTTGCGTCGGCTTATGTTGCCGAGCGTGCGCTATACGATCAGGAGAAACTGGCGCAGCAAACGCTTACCGCGCGTGACGGCATCTATGCGCTGACAAAGCGCCGCTATGGCGCAGGCATGAGTACGGCAATCGAATTACGCACGGCTGAGATGTTGGTCCAATCGGCGCGTGCATCGCTAGCAGCACTGGCACGCGAGCGCACGCAGGCCGCGAACGCGTTGCGGTTGTTGCTCGGGGACTTCACCGTCGATTTACCGCGCGCAACGCCCGTCTTGGACGATTTGTCGATTGCGCCGGTGGCGGCAGGTCTTTCGTCAGATTTGCTGATACGCAGGCCCGATATTCGTGCGGCCGAACAGCGCTTGAAAGCGGCCAACGCAAATATCGGCGCAGCACGGGCGGCGTTTTTTCCAAGCGTGCGCATCACGGCTGACATGGGTTCGGTGAGCGACAGTTTCTCGCGTTTGTTCGCGGGCGGTACGGGAGCGTGGTCGTTTGCACCGCAATTGACGCTACCGATCTTCAGTGGCGGACGTAATCGGGCGAACTTGAATCTTGCAACTGTGCGCAAGGACATTGCCGTTACCGACTACGAGAAAGCCATTCAGACGGCGTTCCGCGAAGTATCCGATGCGCTCGCGGCACGGGATCAGATCGACGCTCAACTGGATGCGCAGAAGGCGGTATGTGCGGCGGATGGCGAACGCATGCGGCTCGCACAGCGCCGTTATCAAAGCGGTGTCGCGACGTATCTTGAATTGCTGGATGCGCAGCGTAGCCTGTTTGAATCGGGACAGGCGTTGATCCAACTTAAGCAACTGCGTTTGACGAACGCAATCTCGTTATATCGGGCGCTAGGTGGTGGCTGGTCGAGCGGGGAAAGCATCCCAATTTATTCGATGCAAATCCAGTATATTCAGGCGCTGAAAAATGAAAGCTGATAGGGGATGCTCTACGTAACGCTCTCTGCGATATGGGGTTCCGAGCTGATCGGCATTCGACTAACCCATCGTTTATTGGACGGACGGTGAATGGCGATAGAACTGAAGGCCGACGGGTGGCGCCGCTACATGATGTATCGACGCGACGAACAATACATGACGTTCGAACCGGAACAAAAGCGGAGAGAGGCGGCCGAAGCAGGAAAGAAATTCGTGGCGATGGCTTATGCTGATGTGTGGGCTAAGGATGTCGAGTTGGTGAAGCGCGTGCGCGGTTTTCTTGGCAAAAATTTTCACTGGCACGACCGTCTTGTCAAAAGCGGCGCTGATCTCGATGTCGTGCAGACGCTCAATGAGATGGTGCGCGGCGACAGCGTTGTGGTTATTCCCGAAGACGCGATGTGGGGTGGATCGCTGCCGAGTAGCGGGCTGCTGCCTGCGACTAAGCGCGCATACAGCGTCATGGACCCCGAGACCGCTGCAGAAATGCGGGCGATTGCCAGAAGCATCCTGTACCCGCCGGGCGAGGCGGTTCTCTCAGGTCCGTATCGGCCTGATCGCGAAGCGTGTGGGCAGCTTGCGGCGGCACGGGCAGCGATGGCCAAGGCTGCGGGTGCATCGACTCCGCTCGGCGATGCGCAGGCTTTCGAGTACATCGAGGCGGTTGCCAGCGGCAACGCCGACGAGTTGGCAGCTTCAACGAACAACCCCCGGTATGCTGCCAAGATGCTCGGATACGATCAGGACACGTTCAGCGAAATGCTGCATAGGTTCAAACCTGATAAATTGCTTCGCCCCAGCGATAACGTTATCTGGCACGACAACGGCGATGTCTACTTCAATGGAAAATACCTCGACAATTTCCATGATTGGGCTAACTAAGAGGAGCTCCGATGCCGGACCATCAACTCGCGCACGCAACGTTTCATGTAATGGGTGATTCGCTAGTTCCGACGTTTTGGACTGACTACTTTGGCGTTAAGCCGGATACAGCCATCGTCAAGGGTGAATATTTCGTCACGCCATCTGGTCGGACCAGCCGTATGCCAGGCAGGAGTGGTCTATGGGGCGTTCGTAGCGAAACTTTCGTTCTTAGCGACACGCTCGAACCGCATCTGCGCTATTTGACCGACCGCCTCAACCTCACACGGCCAGGCTTGCGTGAGCTGCTGGAGCGCGAAAGGGTAAAGGCGCGGTTTTGGTGCTACTGGCGCAACGCGACGGGCGACCGCGTACCTGACGTGCCTGACGACATACGGGCAATCCTGGAACTGCTCGGTGGCGTAATCGAGATTGATGAATATCGGTAGATGTTCTCTCCGTGAGTGCCAAAATCTTTTGCTACAGGACGCTCGCGACTTAGTCGGCGCGTTATATCGCGACCCACGCGGGTATATTCG
>NZ_LMUX01000016.1:1098113-1149993 GCF_009765705.1 Burkholderia sp. L27(2015)
GCAACGGATGTTCGAAGACTATCAGCTTTGCAGAGAATGCCTATGAGCAAGCGAGAGTTCGCATTTATTAGCTTTTATGATGAAGTTACGCAGCAAGTGAAGTTCTGTGTCGTGCCGCGTGCGCATGTACAAGCCTCGATAGACAGGGCAGTGATTTTGAATGCGGCGCCAGATGCACCAGAACATTCGAGCGACCCGATCACCGATGAAGATGCCCGCAAGCTTGGAGGCATTGCATATATGTGCCATGCAAGAGAGCACCTCGAACTTCGCGAGCGGCTTCAGATCACGACGGAAGAACCGACGAACTGGTCACCGACTCCTCCGCCCTCCATTGATTGATCGTTAAGGAGGAATAGGAGGCGACGTGATCTGGAACGAAAACGGGTCTATCGAATTCAAAGAAGGTATTCCGGACGACAACTTTCATGGCTATGCCTACTGACCGGGCCTCGAAATTGAGCGACCACGCGCTGGCACACGCGACATTTATCATATCCGGCGACGCTGTCGAGCCACTCCCAAATACCTCAACTCCCAATCGCTTTTAACGCAGCCACATCCCGCTTAGGCGGCGTCCCGAACATCCGTGAATACTCACGACTGAACTGAGACGCACTTTCATACCCAACCTGATAAGCCGCAGTTTCCACATTGGCCGCATCGTCCGCCATCAAACGGCGCGCTTCAACCAGCCGCAGTTGCTTCTGATACTGCAACGGCGTCATCGAAGTCAGCGCCTTGAAATGCTGATGAAAAGATGACGGACTCATCTGCGCCGCTTCGGCCAGCTCCTCAATTCGCACCGTGCGTGCATAGTGATCGCGCAGCACATAAATCGCATTAGCAACACGTTGCGTGTGGCTATTCGGCAGCGCAATTTTGCAGACCTCACCGGCATGAGGCCCGGTCAGCAACCAAAAGCAAATCTCGCGCATGATCGCTCGCTGAAGCACCGCAATCGCATTGGGCGTGTCGAGCAATCGTATCAACCGCAACACACAATCGGCCAAAGGCCCATCGCAGTCGCTGACGAACACGCCTAAACCGGCGGTCCCGTTGGGCTTCGGCGGAGCATCCAGTTCTTGCATAACTTCGCGCATCACGCCGATGTCGAATTCGACGGTAACACCAAGAAAGGGCTGCTGGGCACTAGCTTGCGTGACGCGGCCAAACGCAGGAAGCTCGACGCTTACGATCAGCGCTTGCATCGCCGTATAGTCCAGAACTTTCTTACCGATAGATATGGACTTGCCACCTTGAACCACCAGGCAAAGGGCAGGTCTGTAGATGAGATGAGCTGGTATGGCCGGGAGGGCCCGACGCATGAGAAACAGGCCGTCGATCGGCGTAATGAACAGACCATCACCGCCATTAGCGTCCATATGTCTGCTGATAACTTCGACCAAATTTTCTGACATTGCGATTTCCGAACCGAGGAGGCCACCTTTCAACACATACGGTGGAAGATTGAAGCCCACAGCATAGCGGGAAATGTAGAAGGCGTACGAACATAGAAACTGTAGGATCAGGCAAGAAATTCGAAAGATCGGGTATTCGCACGGCGGCTGCCCAAACGTAGACTGACTACTTGAAAACTCACTTAAGGATGCTGCGATGACAGATAAAACTGCGAACCCGTCACAGACGAAACTTGCGATCGTCACAGGCGGCAGCCGTGGTCTAGGCCGTAACACGGCACTGAACCTCGCGAAGAAAGGCGTCGATGTAATCATCACCTACCATTCCAATCAAACCGAAGCCGACACTGCTGTCGCCGCAATCCAGGCCGAAGGTCGCAAAGCCACCGCGCTTCAGTTGGACGCAAGCAACGTCTCCTCCTTCGATCCGTTTGTCGCTCAAGTGCAGCAAGCGCTTGCCAAGACTTTCGGGCGTGACCGGTTCGACTGGCTCGTCAACAATGCTGGCACGGGGCACTACGCGCCATTCGAGCAGACAACAGAACAAGCCTTCGACGAGATGGTGAACATCCACCTCAAAGGCGTGTACTTCCTGACGCAAAAGCTCTTGCCCGTGATCGCCGACGGCGGCCGCATCGTGAATGTTTCCAGCGGCCTCACGCGCTTCACGAATCCCGGCTCGTCAGCCTATGCCGTGATGAAGGGTGGGGTTGAGGTGTTGACGCGCTATCTCGCCAAAGAACTGGGTCCGCGCGGCATTGCCGTGAACACGGTCGCGCCCGGTGCGATCGAGACGGATTTTGGCGGGGGCAAGGTGCGCAACAGTCCGGACCTCAAGCGCATGATCGCCGAAGGAACGGCGCTGGGTCGCGTGGGTCTGCCCGACGACATAGGCCCAATGATCGCGTCGCTACTCTGCGATGACAATCGCTGGGTAAACGGACAGCGGATCGAGGTGTCGGGCGGGGTGCTGCTGTAATCGCGCCCATGCGTTGACGCGTTTGCCTAATATCGGTAAAGTAGTTCTATCCAATGAACGCAAGTTCTATCAGATAGAACAACAGTGAGTTACCGTGGCAAGATCGCGTAGCACCACCCAAGCTCCGTTAGGCGTGTCAGCCAGCGGTATCGATGTCCTGGACAGGGCCGTCGCGATTCTGGTTGCCTTCCGGCGCGACGACCTGCCGCTCACGCTGACCGAGCTATCGGTGCGTACGGGTTTGTACAAAAGCACGCTCTTGCGTCTCGCACTGGCGCTTTGCCATCACAGGCTGTTGATGCGGCTCGACGACGGTCGCTTTCGGCTCGGCTCCGCCACGCTGAACCTCAGTTCCCACTACGAATCCAGCCTCAACCTCGGCGACGTCCTATTGCCGCCGATGCGCGAGCTGAACGCCGAACTCGGCGAGGCCGTGTCATTTCACGTGCGTGAAGGCGACCATCGCGTATGCCTGTACCGCATCAAATCCCGCTTTTCGATTCGCGCCGAGGTGCAACAGGGCGACGTTCAGCCGCTTGACCGTGGCGCCGGCGGCCGAGTGCTGTTGGCATTCTCCGGTGAGGAAGGCGAGCCCTACGACTCAATTCGCAAGACGTTCTGCTACGCCTCTTTCGGCGAGCGCGATCCGGAAACATCCGGCATCTCGGCGCCGGTGTTTGGCGCACAGCAACGTCTCGTCGGCGCGCTCGGTATCGTCGGACCGACGAGCCGCATGAGCGCTGCCGAAATGGAACGGTACCGCCCGCGGCTGCTGGTGTTCGCGGCCCGCGCAACCAACTTGCTCGGTGGCGACGCCGCTGCACTCGTCGCTGCCGCCAATATCACGGCACCTGGCGCGGCCTAATAAAAAAAAGCATTAAACAAGGAGACGTAGACAATGTTTCAATGGTTCACCCACCTCTCGAAATCCGAGAAGCGTACGTTCTGGGCTTGTTTCAGCGGCTGGGGCCTCGACGCGATGGACACGCAGATGTACGCGCTCACGATTCCCACGCTAATCGCGTTGTGGGGCATCACCCGCGGCCAAGCCGGCATACTCGGCACCACGGTGCTGATCATGGCGGCATTAGGCGGATGGGCGGCCGGCATCCTGTCAGATCGCTACGGACGCGTGCGGATACTGCAAGTCACGATCGCATGGTTCTCGCTGTTCACCTTCCTGTCCGCGTTCACCGATTCGTTCTGGCAATTGATGCTCACGCGCAGCCTGCAAGGCATCGGTTTCGGTGGCGAGTGGGCCGTGGGCGCGGTGTTGATCAGCGAAACCATCGGTCCGAAGTTCCGCGGCCGCGTGGTCGGTGCATTGCAAGCCGGCTGGGCGATCGGCTATGGCATCGCTGTGCTGATGTCGACGGTGCTGTTCAATTACGTTCAACCAGGCATCGCATGGCGCATATTGTTTGCGCTCGGTATCGTGCCGGCCTTGCTGGTGCTTTGGATCCGCCGCAATATCGAGGAAGCGCCGGTATACGTGCGCCAGCAAGCGATAGCGCAGAAAAATCGCGACAAGGTCAGCATGTGGGAGGTGTTTTCCGGACCTAGCCGCGCGACCACGCTGAAAGCGATCTTGCTGACCTTCGGTATCTACGGCGGCAACTACGTGATGATCACGTGGCTGCCCGCGTATCTGAAGCTGGTGTTGAACCTGTCGATCAACAACATCGGCGGCTACCTCGCGATCAATATTCTGGGTTCCTTCGCAGGCGCTTTCCTGAACGGCTGGATGGCCGACGCATTCGGACGTCGCAAGACCTTCATGATCATCGCCTGCTGCCAGGCCGTCGCGGTAGGTGTGTACACACTCGCGCCGATCAACCTGACGGTGACGCTATTGCTCGGCTTCGTGCTCGGCACGCTGCAATCGGGCACCGCAGCCGGCACCGGAGCGTATATCGCGGAGCTGTTCCCGACGCGCATCCGCGGCTCCGCACAAGGATTGTGCGGCAACGCCGGGCGTGCACTGGGCGCGGTGATGCCGACGATGGTCGGCCTGCTCAGCGCAAAAATGCAGTTGGGTGCGGCAATGGGAGTCTGCGCGAGCGCCGCGTACTTCCTCGTCGTGCTGGCCGCATTCATGCTGCCCGAGACGCGGGGGCGCGACTTGAACGTTGTTCCCGAAACGAACTGACCTGACCTGATAGACCTGACGCTGCACCTCAATAACATGAAGGAGATACGCCCATGATTATCGACATCCACGGCCACTACACGACTGCGCCACCCGCGCTCGAAGCCTGGCGCAAGCGACAGATCGCGTCGCTCGACGGTGCGACGGCAGCGCCGTCAGCCTCCGAGCTAAGCATCTCCGACGACGAGTTGCGCGAGAGCATCGAAACAAACCAGTTGAAGAAGATGCGCGAGCGCGGCCTCGATTTGACGATTTTCTCGCCACGTGCGAGCTTCATGGCCCATCACATCGGCAACTTCGACACGAGCGCCACGTGGGCGGCGATCTGCAACGAGTTGTGTCACCGCGTGGCACAGTTGTACCCGGAACATTTCATCGGTGCGGCGATGCTGCCGCAGTCGCCAGGCGTCGATATCCGGACCTGCATCGCCGAGCTCGAGAAGTGCGTGCGCGAATATGGCTTTGTCGCGATCAACCTGAATCCCGATCCTTCCGGCGGGCACTGGACTTCGCCGCCGCTGTCGGACCGCTACTGGTATCCGATCTACGAGAAGATGGTCGAGTACGACATCCCCGCGATGGTTCATGTCAGCACGAGCTGCAACGCGTGCTTCCACACCACCGGCGCGCATTACCTGAACGCGGACACCACGGCGTTCATGCAGTGCCTGACGTCCGACCTGTTCAAGGATTTTCCGACGCTGCGGTTCGTGATTCCTCATGGCGGCGGCGCGGTGCCGTACCACTGGGGACGTTTTCGCGGACTCGCGCAGGAGATGAAGAAGCCGGATTTGCAGGAGCATTTGCTGAAGAACATTTTCTTCGATACCTGCGTGTATCACCAACCCGGCATCAACTTGCTCACCGAGGTCATGCCGGTCGAGAACGTGCTGTTCGCCTCCGAGATGATCGGCGCGGTGCGCGGTATCGACCCGCTCACGGGCTTTGCGTTCGACGATACGAAGCGTTACATCGAAGCGGCCAAGCTGAGCGCGGACGATCGCTACAAAATCTACGAGGGGAACGCGCGTCGCGTGTACCCGCGCCTGAATACCACACTTGCGGCACAAGGCCGCTAAGGAGCAGCAATGAATCCTTCCATGAACAATCTTGGCATCGTAAAGCGCGGCATCGAGCGCACCGAGCGCGCCATTGTCGAGCGCTTGCGCAAGTTCGGCGTTGCCACGGTGCATGAGGCGATGGGGCGTAGCGGCTTGATGAAGCCGTATATGCGCCCAATCTATACGGGTGCGCATCTGTGCGGTACGGCAGTCACGGTACTGGCACAGCCGGGCGACAATCTGATGCTGCACGTGGCGGCCGAACAAATCCGCGAAGGCGATGTGGTGATCGTTGCATGTACGGCGGAGAACGCGGACGGCATGTTCGGCGAGTTGCTGGCGACGTCGTATCGCGCGCACGGTGCGGTCGGCTTGGTCACTGACGCGGGCGTGCGCGACGTCAAGGAACTGAGCACGATGCAATTTCCGGTTTTCTCGCGCGCAATCAGTGCAAAAGGAACCGCACGCGCGACCTTGGGTTCGGTGAACGTGCAGGTGATTTGCGCAGGTGCGCTGGTCAACCCGGGCGATGTCGTGATTGCCGACGACGATGGCGTGGTGGTCGTGCCGCGCGAAGTCGCGGCGCAAGTGGCCGATGCGGCCGAGAAACGTGAGGCCGCAGAGGGAGCGAAGCGTGCACGCTTTACGGCAGGAGAGCTCGGCCTCGATATGTATCAGATGCGCGAGATGCTGGAAAAGATGGGACTGAAATATATCGATTAAGGTATTGGCAATGGGAACGAAAGGAAATTAACTTCCTTACGTTTCCATTGCGTTGCAAAAAAACTATTTCGCTTGTGTCGACATTAAATTGCATTCTATTATCTGCCCCGGACCTTCACGAACATTAAAATAAACGCTTCTTCTACAGCCTGGGCTCGGTTTGGTCGGCGGTAAAAGACCGAAGTTATCTGGTCTGTAGAGTCTGGATACGCAGAACATGTTGAATAAGATCGGGGCTAGGCTCACCGCCACTTTTGGGGCGGTGCTGGTTTTGTTGTTGGCGATTTGCGTGACGGTCAGCCTACTGATGGCGCGCATGAATGCGAATACGCAAACCATCGTCAAGGACCGCGCGGTTAAGGTGGCGCTGGCGAATCAGTTCAAGGAAGGTGCGTACCTGGGCAATCTCTGGGCGTACCGCGCACTCGACGAAACGACGCTCGAAGCGCAACAGGCCGACGTCGATCAAATCCAGGCTCAACGCAAGAAAAATGCGGCGCTCTACAAGGCGCTGCAAGACCGGATCAATACGGACGCCGAGCACGCCGCCTACGATCATCTTGTACAAGTGCGCACGCCTTACGCAGCGGCACTCGAACCTATCTACGCGCAATTGGCGCTCCATAACACCAACGGGGCGCACGCGGCGATGCTTGCCATCGTGCCTATGCAAACCGCGTTGTTCAAGGCGCAAAACGAATTTCTGGATTTTCAGCAAAGCGAAATGGACGCCGCGGTGCAGGACAGCGTCGACTCGTATGCGATGGCGCGCGCGGTCCTGTGGGGATTGGCGGCGTTGGCTTTGGTCATTGGGCTGACTCTGTGCGCGCTGGTGACGCGCTCTATCGTGCGGCCGTTGCAGCGTGTGGTTGAAGGCGCCGACGCTTTGGCGCAAGGCGACCTGTCCATCAAGATAGCGGTGACTCGGCAAGATGAAGTGGGCATGCTGGCCGACTCGCTGAACCGGGCGATTGCTCAACTGGCTCATATTGTCGGGGGCGTCAAGCAAGCCAGCCTGTCTATCTCAAGTGCGACTCACCAACTGGCGACGGGTAACACCGATCTATCGCAACGCACCGAGGAACAGGCCGCATCCTTGCAGGAAACCGCATCGAGCATGGAGCAGTTGACCGCGACCGTGCGTCAAAACGCAGACAACGCGCAACAAGCGAGCAAGCTGGCCGACGCCGCGTCGGGCATCGCGCAGCGGGGCGGTGAGGTGGTCGGTCGGGTTGTGGACACCATGCGTGGTATCTCCGACAGTTCGACGCGGGTGGCCGAGATCATCAGCGTGATCGAGGGCATTGCGTTCCAGACCAACATCCTCGCGCTGAATGCAGCAGTCGAGGCGGCACGCGCCGGTGAAGACGGGCGCGGTTTTGCCGTGGTGGCGGGCGAAGTGCGCACACTGGCCCAACGTAGTGCAACGGCGGCCAAGGAGATCAAGGAACTGATCGGCGAGTCGGTAAATCGGGTGGACGCAGGCTCGAAACTGGTCGAGGAAACGGGGAACACGATAGCCGAAATCGTTCAGTCGGTCAGGCGCGTGACCGACATCGTCAATGAAATCTCGTCGGCGTCGCTCGAGCAGAGCACCGGTATCGAGCAGGTCAATCAAGCCGTCGGCCAGATGGACCAGGTGACCCAGCAGAACGCCGCGCTGGTCGAAGAAGCTTCGGCGGCTGCGCATTCGATGGCCGAACAAGCGCACGCGTTGCGTGAAGCGGTATCGGTTTTCAAAGTGGACGAGCGCACGTCGAAGTTCTAACGCGGCTTCTCACGCATCGTGCTTCACTTGCCGGCGCGTAGTTCAGCTGGTACTGCGTCAGACAGTACTGCGTCGGGATAATATTGCGGCGCCTCGCGACGGTCGAACATGCCGTAGTCGCGTATGACACGCACGCGACGCAGTCTCGCGCCCTCGGGCAGATGGGCCGATGCCTCGAACGCCGCGGCCGCGCCTTGATCGCGCCAGGACATCAGCAGGATGATTTCACCGGGCGTGAGCACGGCATCGAAAACGTCCCAGGAAGTCAGGCCTGAAGCGTCAGGCGCCAGCCCCAACCACTTGGCGACATCCTCAGGCTTGCTCTTCTCGACCCACTCGGGTGGACGCGTGGCGTCGATCAGCGTCACCGTGGTCGCTTCGCCCGTCTGGGTCTCGTCAAGGCGCTGTTCGTGCAGGGCACAGCCTTCGGGCAATCGCGAGTCGCCCGTCAACTGGCCGACCCGCAGATGATAATCAAGGAAGACTTCGGAGCGACCTTTCTCCTGCACGCCGTGATGGACCGCCTGGGTGCGCCAGCGAACCAGCGCCTTCTCATCGCGCCAGCTCGACAGCGACAGGAGCCAGCCCTCGCGGGCGAGGCTGCGGTAGCGGATGTTGTCGACAAACCCCTCTACTTGTTCCAAATCCGGTCTAAGCAACTTGCCGTAGCCTAGATAGGCATCCCACCGATCCGATTTCGGATGAACCTCGAAAATCACTGAAAACATACGGTTGCTCCTCGTTCAGGCTCCTCGTGCAGGTGGTCTCGATAGGGGCCACCGGACAGTGCCGATATTGGCATAGATTACGCCGCCGCTGCGGACCGTCGATTCGGTCCGGATCGAACTGTCGCTGCGCTCATCGCTCATGCTTCCCCAATTGCGTCACGATGATGACAAGGTGTGCTTTTTTTACACTGTGTTAACGCGATCTTGGATAGCCTTGCAGTAGAGAAATATACGACAAAGGCTATCTGATGCGCTTCGCTGCAAGACTGCGGGCTCTCCTCGGATTGGGCAACGCCTCGGTTCATTCCCGCCAACGTCTCGAATCGGGACGCAATGTGATCATGCATGTCACCGTCGACGCACAGCACGCGACGCCGCTCAGGCAAGCGCTGATCCGCGACTGCGGCGATCAGCCGTGGACAATACGCGTCACGCCACTGCATGGCACCCGGATGCGTTTATCGCTTTATCTGCCCAAGGGCGAGGTGAAAGGGGCGATGCAACGCATCACGCGCATATCGCCAGCCGCCCAATTCGGCCGATTGCTGGAAATTCCGGACGCGGCGAGCGACGCATGGCGCAATTTCACGCATGTTGAAGCCCGCTCGCGGCCGCGCATCGATTTGATGAGATCGAAAAAATCCGAGGCCGAAGAGCCTGGCATCGGCGAGTTGATCTCGCAGGATCATGTGCTGCTTGGCCTGCACGTCGGTGGCCGGAATGCGCTCTTCCACTATGCTGGACGCTTCTTCTGCGAGCGGTATGCGCTGCCCGCGGAGAGTGTATCCGCCAGCCTCGAGGCACGCGAGGTGTTGGGTTCGACGGGGCTGGGGCAGGGGGTTGCGGTGCCGCACTGTCGAGTCAAAGGCTTGCGCCAGGCGTTGGCGCTATACGTGCGCCCGGCCACGGCAATCCGATTTGATGCGCCGGACGGGCAACCCGTGAGCGACGTGATCATCCTGCTGGTGCCCGAGTGGGCTAACGGCGTGCACTTGCGCCTGCTTGCGGAGATCGCACAATGCTTCTGCGACCACCATTTTCGCGACCAGCTCCATGCTTGCAGCGACGCGCACTCGGTGCAGCAGTTATTCGAGCATCATGATGAGCTTATGTCTGCGCATTCTTTAGCGTAGCGGCCGCTCGGTGGGGAATTCGCCACCAGATGAGCCCGAACGCGAGGACAAAACATAAGGCGAATGCGCCGAAGCCGACTCGTATGCTGACGGTCCAGTTGCTGATCAAATGCAAGGCGATGCCCATGACCGCGACGCCGGCGAGCGCTCCGATCTGACGATTTGCATTGAGCGTGGCCGCACCCACATTGGCGTCGTTCTTACCTGCCTCGTGCATGACACCCGTGATCATCGCGGGAATCGCGAGGCCCATGCCCGCGTTGCAAAGCGCGATCGGGGCGATCAGCATCCAATAAGGCACGCCGCCACCGATCAGCACGGCAAACGATGTTCCGATGATGGCGCACGAAAGGCCGATCAACATCACATGCCGTTCTCCCCAGCGGTTCGATAAATAGCCGGAACTCACGTTGAGGATCGAGAACATGCCCATGATGGGCAGCATGTCTATCCCCGTGACAAGCGCACTGGCGCCGTGGGCTTTCTGGAGATACAGGCTCACCAGGAAGACCTCGCCGAAGATCACGAAATTGACGAGGAAGCCCATGCCGTTGAGCGCCCAAAACGGCGCGTTATGCGCAAGCGTATGAGGAATGACAGGATGGGCAGCACTGCGCTCACGCATGAGGATCATGAGGAATGCGAGCGCTGCGATCGCCGCCGATGCGAGTATCCATTTCGAAAGCCAGCCGAACGTGGGGCCTTCGATCAGCACGAAGCTCAGTGCTGCCAGTGCAACCATGATGAACGCATGGCTCGCGAGATCGAATACATCGGCCTTGCGTAACGAGGGACGCAAGAACAGGGAAGTCAGGATGATGCCCAGGATGCCGATGGGCAAGTTGAGGTAAAAGATGCTGCGCCAGCCGAAGTTATAGACGAGCAGGCCACCAACGAAGGGGCCCGATCCCGCGGCGATGCCGACGATAGCGCCCCAGATGCCCAGCAGTTTGGTGCGGGTGACGCGATCGGGAAACGACTCGGTCAACAAACTCAGTGAGCTCGGCATGAAGAACGCCGCGCCGATACCCTGCAGTAAGCGCGCCGCAATCAGCATCACGCCCGAACTGGCGATGCCGCAAAACACCGACGCCGCGACAAACCAGGCAAGACCGATCATGTAGGTGCGTTTCGCGCCGAGCCGGTTCGCCAGCGCGCCACCTAGCAGCAGCAACGCCGCGAAGGTGAGCGTGTACGCGTCGATTACCCAGACCAACTCAGAGAGCGGCGCATGGAATTCCTGCTGGATGCTGCCGAGCGCCACGTTCACGACGGTGACGTCGAGCATGGCCATGACGAAGCCTAAGGAAACGGCCAGCACCACTCCGATTGTCCAGGCGCGTGTCGGTTTGGGCGCGCATTGTTCTGCCGAAGCGGCATCGCTAGGGCAGTCTGGAACTGAGGTCATGGTCGCATCCGTGGGTTTTTATCGCTTCAGCCGTATTATGAAGCGATAAAAAAATCGATGCAGTGTAGGGCGGGGCGCTCGGCTGATAGACCGCCACGCCCCGCTAGATCAAGCCATTAAAAATCGGCACGGACAGTAACGAAGGCGGCCAACGGCTCCCCAACATACGCTCCAGCCGCATTGGCTGCGACGAAATACTGCCGGTTCGTAATGTTATGCAAGTTGAGGTCGATGCCCCAGTGCGCTGCCTTATAGCCGAAAGCGGCGTTCACTATCACATAGGACGGGATCGAATTGACGTTGGTAATATCGCTATAACTCTTGCCTTCGTAATTCAGGCCTGCGCCGACGTGGAATCCAGGTATGCCGGCAATCGAGAACTGATAGGTCGTCCACAGATTGGCCATGAATGCCGGGGCGCCCTGAGGATGGTTGCCCACTGACGTGATGCCTTGTGGGTTATCGGTGATCACCGCGTGCTGGTCCGTTACATTCGCGAGAAGGTGCCATTGGTCAGTAATGCTCGCATCCAGCGACGCCTCGGCGCCCTTCGTCTTCTGGCTGTCAAAGACGACCGTCTCGATGGAGTTGATGGTCGTCAGCGAGGCAACGTTATCGCGAGAAACATCAAAGATGGCCGTGTTAAAGACATACCGGTTCTCGAGGAATGAGAATTTGATCCCGGCCTCATACTGCAATGCCGATTCCGGGGCGCCTATGCCGTTCTGCGTGTTTTCCGAGTTGAAGTTCGCAAAATGGCTTTTCGACACGCCGATATATGGCGACATCCACGGAAGGACTTTGTACAGCGCGCCGATGTTCCAGCTCACGGGGGCATCGTTGCGCGAGTCCGTCACGCCGGCCAGCAACGGTTGACCTGCGGTACCGAAGCGCCCGGGTACGGAAATAAGCGGAGTCAGCGACGTGTCCCACCAATCCTTGCGTACGCCTGCGCGGATCTTGAGTTTGTCGGTGACATCGATCTGGTCGGTGGCGTAAAGGCTGTAATAATCAGCAGATAAGTGATCGTCGTCGCATGAATGCGTCGCATCGCACAGGAACGTCAGGCCGGCCAAGGACGTTTCGGGAGGTACCGGCGCGAACGCATTGGCGATGTTGGGCAGATCGGCGGTGCTTCGCTGCGTATTGATCGTCTGATGCTGATACTCAAAGCCGGTCAGCAGGGTGTGCCCAACACTGCCGGTTGCGAACTTCCAGACGGGCTCGAGTTGGTAGTCGAGGTTGTTGTCGTTGTCGGTCTGCTCGCGTAGCTGTCGACCGACCACTTGGTCGCCGCTGATTTTCGTGCTCGTACTGTCGCCGTTCCCTAGAACGTCGAGCGAGCGATGCAAGTAAGAGAGTCGATTGTTGATCGTCAGAATGTCGCTGACTTTCCACTGATCCGTGAGCGTGGGGCGCACGTAGTTTTCGTGGGCGAAGGCGAACGGCGTCGAGTACTTCGCGTCGTCAGACACGCCCGTGATCGGCGAGCCATGGAAATAGATCAGGCCGTAGGAGTCTGGCGTTTCATGAATATTGCGAGCATCGAGTGCAAAATCGATCGTGTGGTTATCCACTTTCCACTCGAACGATGGCCGGGCCTCGTAATCATGGCTACTCAGACTGCGGAACCCGTCCGAATGCTCGAACGTGCTATCGATTCGGTAATTCAAGCCGGAAATGCCAGTCGGGCCGGTGATGTACTCGCTGTTCGAGACGGTGCCGAACGAGCCGCCTTCCACGCTAACGCCGTAGTGCAGATCCGGCGACGGCGTGTAATGAACGATATTGATCGTCCCTCCCGGCGGCCCGCTGCCGAACAGTGCCGATCCGGGTCCTTCGAGAATTTCGACTTGCTGGACGCCGTTGAGCGAGTGTGAAATGCCGCCTAGTGCGTCGCCGTCGGAAAAGCCGTCGCTATAAACCTGGGCATTCAGGCCACGGATCAAGAAGTGATCGTAATACCCTTTGGTATCTTGGCCGCCCACGTTGATACCGCTGGCGTTGCTGACGCTATCGCGCAGGTAATTGGCGCCCTGCTCGTTGAGCAGGGCACGTGGAATGACCTGGACGTTCGCGGGGATATCTTTGAGCTTCGTACCGGTCTTGCTGGACGCGGAGACTTGATTCGGATCGTTGACGTTATCGGGGGCCACTGCGGTCGCTTTGACCACGATCGCAGGCAAGGTCGTGTCATTGGCCGGCGCTGCGGTTTGATTGGTCGAAGCGGGCGGCTGTGCCTGTTGCTGCGCGGGGGCGCTTTGCGCGCGGGCGTCGGTGGCGGGCAGCGTGGCGCCCAGCGCAAGCAGGAACATAAGCCCGGGTATCGTTGACGCCAACGGCCTGAGCGGGCTGGCAGGAAGCGCGCGGCTGCGCAGCCGCGCTATGGCTGCGCCGGAGCGAAGATGGGACATGACAGGTTCTCCAAGAAGCATGAGGGCGGGGGACTTCTATCCTGTATGCCGATTGAGAATTCAAATCCCCTCACTTTTTCTTAAAGATTTTTTGTCCTTGGATAGTGACTTACGATGCCCGGGCGGGCATGCATCGGAATCGGGCGTGTGTGCTTCTACTCCCAACGGCTAACCCGCAGATCGAAGTACGATATTGAATACCATTGGTGTGACGCCATCCTCCTGCACCGGAAATGGGCTCGATGCCTGAACCGCCTGCAAAACGGCAGCATCCCAAGCAGCGTTGCCACTGCTTCGGGAGATGGTTTCGGAAAGCAACGCTCCGGCCGGCGTGCAGCGTATCGTTATCGCTGCTTCCACATCGAGAGGATAACTGGGCCACGCTATGTTGCGTGTGACCCGCGTAAGCACGACCGACGCGATGGTCTGGGGCGATATGGTTTCGATTTTTGCACTTCCGTGCGCTATGGCACGTCTGGCTTTCGAACTCGTGTCACCCGCCAGGATCATCCAATCGCGGTAGGGCTGAGGTGTAGCCAGCACCGCCCGAAAGAAAGTGCGTGCGTTCTTGCACCAGACTTCGGGTGGGCTATCTTTCAGGTGCGATACTATCTCGGCCACATTTCGCGCGGCGTCGGCATCACCGTGTATCAGGCCTTGCAGGGTCTGCATCATGGTCAAGATACCTATGGTGCGCTGGTCCTCCGTGACCTGAGCAGGGGGGAGCCCCAGTGCCGTTCGTTTAATGACTGCGAATCTGACGTCCAAATAGGTCGCGAGATCTTTGTCAGACATTTCTGCCAACTGCAGCGAGTGTGTGGCAAGGCGTGACTGCCTTTCGACGCCACCGCAATCCAAAGGCGCGCTGTCGAGCGCGTTCACCGTCAATTCGACAAGCCTGCTTCGATCTTCTGGCGAAAGTCTTAGCTCTCCGTCGGAGAAAAAAGTTGTGCGCATCGACGGATTTAGGGCCGCTAGGCCGGCCATATTAGGCCCAAGAAAGCGCCGGATATCAGGATCGCCGTCGGCGCGTTGCGTCCAACGTTCAACCTGGGAGGCAGCGACAGAATTGGGTGCGATATTAAGCTGTCGAAGAGCCGCATCCTGACTGTTCTCATTCGATGGTGATGGAAGTGAGGATGCGGTTGACTCCGCCGCTGTAGATGAAGGATTGGCGATTGACGTTGTGCCGCGCTGATTCGCCGACGGCGGATGGGGGGCGAAGTCGATCGTAATCTGATGCACAGCGCGACGCGCAATACCGTCTACTACATAAGGCGTGCAGGTTGCCCGAAGTATGGCGTTGCGAGCTGCGTCGTCGAATTTTTGATAGCCGCTGCTTCTATCGACGACAACCTGATCGATATGACCCGCCGCGTTGACTACATACGTGATATGGACGCTGCCGCTCACCCCCTGTTCGGGCTGAAGCTCGTCATAGGTCGGGATCTGTGTGCCGCAGGACCCTCCATGGGTCGGGGTGAGCGCATCGGCAAAAGCCGCAGGATTGGATTGGGCACTAGGAGCACGGGATCCAGACTGCTGAGCCGGCGCATACGATGCAGCTAAGAGTAATACTCCGGTGCAGGCAAAAAGGCGCGTAGTGTGCAGTATGGCCGATGCTTTCATTTTATTTTTTAGTCGCATTCTTCAATGTCTGGAATTTAGCACACGCGAACTAGGTTCTGCCGCGTAATTCAGATCGCTGGGCGGTCTATTCCCACTGATATTTGCGGCAAAAAAAGAAAAACACCGCAGTTGCATTTCAGAATTTTAAGCGTTTTAACATCCATTCGAGTTCCCAGCTTCCAGGGATTCGCGGTATCCTGTCTTTAATGTTGCAAAGCGGTTGAGTGCTAAAAATCGAAAGCCTGCACAAAATAACACTTCGGGATGACGTTCCCAATGGCCTTTGAAAGACCAAACTTTGAGCAAACTCCGCAGGCAAATAATCATTACAAAATACTTTCAATATTTACTAAATCCGCTTTAGCAACTGCGGTGCTTGCAGGCTTGATCGCGGCGGGTGCCTTATATACCTCAGGGACTCATTTGTTTGCATCGCCTTCCGGCGATGACGTCAGCGATGCCGATCAAAGGGCACGCATCGAAGCTTTCAATTCCCTTAAATTTCTGCTGGTATCGAGAGTGGTCGCGAAGGATATTCCCGGTGCCATTAATACGATGCATCTGGCCTCGGCCGATGAAGCAAAAATCCGGATTGAAATCGGTCAAGTTCCGAGCGCGTCGTCGCCCGCTGGTTCTGATATCAGTTCGTCCCATCCGCCTGAAGAACAGGGCAAGTCGGACACGGGCGCCGCGCCAGCCCCTGCGGACCATTCACCGGCCGTTGCCAGCGATGCGTTGCCATCGCGCTCTACGTCTTTAGCCAGCAACGGTTCTCAAATGACCCTCGCATGGGTTCGCCTATGGGATACCGACGTAGAGGATGGGGACGTCGTTCGCATAGATAGCGCAGGCTATTCGCGGACGGTGACATTGACTAGTGGCGGCGTTACATTTGCGATCCCGGTTCCTGCAAACGGACAGGTACGCATCACGGGCGTCAGAGATGGTGATGGTGGCGGTATCACGGTGGGTCTAGCTTCGGGATCGGCGCAGGCGATTTTGCCCATCATGAGCGTCGGCCAAGTGCTGACTTTGAACGTCAGGACAAACTGATGCGAGGGTTAAATTCATTCGCGACACGATTTGCTCCCCTGGCCTTCATTGTCATGGCGTGCATTGCGGTGGCCCAGTTCTTTTTTCAGCATAGTCCTGATCTCGCCCAGTTCGAACGCTACGCACATAACGTTGCGACTTTCTTGCGCGCTCATGCGTGGGGTGTGTTCGCCGTTGCCAGCGCTTTCTGGTTTCTAACCTTTGCAGGTTATTTCCACGATCGGCAACAAGGCAAAAATCTCGATGTTAATAAAGGCGGGTGGTTCATGGATGCACTTGACAGACTTACGAATCGGCGAGTGCTTGAGCAGAAACTCGAGCAGGATCCTGGGCCACAGATTATTGACTCTGAGAAGCTGGCTGCTTCGCTAAAAAGCAAGATCATCGGCCAGGATGCAGTCTGTGACGACATCGCGGCGCAAATCCGTCGTCGGCTTGCACTCAGGCAGCGCGACAAGCCGATTGGCGTATTCATTCTGGCGGGGCCTCCAGGGACAGGAAAAACCTATCTGGCGAAATGCCTTGCGGCAGAGTTGGAGCGCCGCCTGCTGCACTTTGACATGACGCAGTTTTCAAGTGGCGCGCACGCGGCTACGCAGTTATTCGGCGCGTCCAAAGGGTACGTTGGCTCGAATACCTACGGCAAACTAACTGCGGCTCTGCGCGACACCCCTGACGCGGTTGTCTTGCTTGATGAAATCGAGAAAGCTCACCCCGAGATCCACAAGAATTTTCTCACGGCCTGGAATGACGGTTTTGTCACCGAGGCGTCCGATGGTCGGCAAATATCGACCACGCGAGCGATCTTCATCCTGACTACGAATGCAGCAACGGATGACTTGCAGTCGTTGAGCGTCACGTTTGCAAGCGACGCAGACGAACTACGGCGTGCATCCACAAATGCACTACGCGAGGCAGGGTTTGCACCTGAAGTACTAAACCGCATCGATCGGATCTTTGTCTTCAAGTCACTTTCCGGTCTGGACATTGCACGTGTGGTAGCGCTGGAAATCGAAGCGATGATCAAAAGCTACGGGCTGGAGGTCGCTGCTGAAGGTATCGACCCAGATATCCTGCTTGACATGATGCGACGCCAGCAGCGGATCGGAGCCGGGGCTTCCTCAAGAGATCTCGTGCGTGCTGTCGAAGAATCTCTCGCCGACACCCTCATCGACGCAAAGCAGCATGGGCATACCAAGGTGACTCTCGTATCGGTGGAGGGTGGCGTTATCGCCAAGCCGGAACAATGAGTTCGAACAGCCTCGACCTTATCAACGGCATCGGAAAGTCTCTGTGGAGGCGCGCGCCGTTATGGCGTGTTTGCCTATCAATGGCTTTTTTGCTTTCCGTTGCCGTCGTGCGTTTTCCGCCGAATTGGCGGGCGACAGACGTTAAGCCGCCGTCGCCCACGCCAGAGGCGGTGACTTATAACTCGCAACAGAACCAAACGATAGTGCATGCCGCTCCAGCAGGCGACGTGACGCCCAACGCAAAGCTGGCGCATACCGTAACAGCACAGGCGTTGGCTAATACGATTCAGAAGCAACCAAACAAGGGGGCCACTAGCCAATCAATCACTGCTGTGCCAGCTTCGACCCGAACGACTAGAGCGCCGGCGAATGCGCAGATTTCGCTGGCATTGCCCAATGGTGCTGAGTCGAAAGATCCGTCCGGCCTAGACAATGCGCTTCTTGGCCGTACCTATCGCCAATCGATCTCTGTCATTGGTTTTGATGTGCCACTTCCCCCGGGACAGTGGGCCGAACTAGCAAACAGCAGCATTCATCTGCGTGGAGCATCGGGTATGGCTTATTTCCTGGGGCGCATAGAGCACAAACGACTTGTTGGCGGGGTCCGTGTGTTCGCGGTGCGCAGCAGTGACTTGCCTGGAACAGGTTTTTCCGCAGCGAATGGGTGTACAAGCGGAAATCCCGACCTGAACTACCTTTTCATTGAGTCGATAACGCCGTTCGACCACCAAGCATGCTGGCTGATCAACAATTTCTTTACTCCGCCTTTGCAACAGTGGGCGGATCGTGCCATCAGAATCTCCAGTCTTGATCGTGCAGCGGCCGGTGATCTTGCGGCAAAAGGGGTGAGCTATCCGCAGGATCTGGTAGACGTTCGATTTACAAGAGCTGAAAAGTGGGGGCTGCTCGAAGTGACGTATTTGTTTAATCCCGAAGGGGACGGGATAGCTTCCAATACCGCGCTCTCCGCACGTGAGTCGGATTGGCATGCGCCAAACATTGGCCGCTTCGCGGATAAGGTCGCGTACGTCGCAAAGATGCGTGATTGGGGGGAGAGTTTCTGGCCCAGGTTCCAGCAGGCGTTTGCGTCCGGCAAATCACCTTGAGTGGTGGGTGACCTCTGACTTTCGTTTTTCGCGGCAGACGGCGCATTTAGCCAAAGTGAACGTCGTCCATCATTCTCATATGATGGGCTTCCGTCGCGTCATCCGCCGGAAACATGCACTCGATACGCAGTTCCTGCGCGGCGATCGTTTGTGGTGTTCCGACGGTCGTGATCATCGAAAAATAATTCAACACCTTATTATCTTTCACAAAGCTAAGGGGTATGACGGGCATGGTGGGCGTGACTGGAGTGGCCCTTAAGGCTTTTGGGTTTTTCCAGTCGGTTTTTACGCCAGGGTAGGCGAGCAGCGTGGCCAGCAATTGGTGCAGCTTAGGAACTTTCGCCCGGCGACGAGCCCGCTGCCGGGGAGCGAATGAGGGCAGGCGTTGAGCGGTGCGGCGACATCCTGTTCTCCATCGAATGCATCAAGCAGCATCTTGCAACGCCTGCGGTGCGCGGTTTGCCTCCTTCATGCATGTGAGCCACTTCGCGTGAGTGCGCAAAGTAAAACTGAGTCAGTGGTTTATCGATTTCGATAGGCGACTTTCCTTACGTCACTCGCCGAAGTGCGCCTCGGCAGTCGGTCAATCGATCGCCGTGCTATGAGTCGCGCAAACCTGCCGCATTGCGCTCAGGACTATCGGTTGCATCTGCTCGCTCCACGACTCAGGGTGTGCATCAAGATACTGGTCGACAACGGTGCCGACTTGTCGCGCGTCGGCATGCATTGTTCCGACACAACGCCGTAGTTTCTCGATTTTCGTGTCTGGCGCGCCAAAGACGGGAGCGTAGGAAAAGCCATCGAGCACGCCGATGACGTAGGCGGTACGCATCGATTGGCTTCCGCCTCGAAACGATTTTCCTGTGAGAAACCCGTTGTTGATATCGGACGCCGGACTCGCGTGCGCGATCGAGCAAAGTGTGATGAGTGCCAAAGCGGCAGCCGTTGATTTGTTCATCGGATGTCGATTCAAAGAGTTAGGGTGCGCTATTGTGTGCCGCCATTGTGACGATTGATGCATCGGCCTTCCCAGTCTGCATCGGGGATGCATTCCTTATGCAAACGCCAAATGTCCGTTTTTGCGGAAGTTTGGAACTCAAGTTCTGGACGGTTCTGACGTATATACATGCTGATCTGTCCGGTCGATTCTTGAAAGTTTTTGTCTGGAGAAGCGAGGCGGGCCCGTAATTCTCGTTGGTTCGAATACCCATCACGATGCCCGAATCGATAGATGCAATTCAGCATGACTTGACTGCTCGAGAGCAGGCGCAGATCGACCGCGAGAAGAAGCTGTTGCACGCCGTGCCCCCTGCCGGTTCGCGCCATCCGCCCAAGCTGCGTGCGCCGCTGCCGGACACGCTCGACGACAGGCGCTTGGCGCAGGCCATTCGCTTCATGGAAAGCGGTATGGCCGAATCTGTGCGCATGACCGCTGTCGCGGCACACGTCAATCTGAGCCCTTACCATTTCCAACGCTATTTCAAAGAGACTATGGGTGAGACCCCCGCGTCCTATGTACGGAGGGTGAAACTCGACGAAGCGGCGGTGAGCCTGCTGATTAACGACAAGCAGGTGATCGAAATCGCGCTTGGTGCCGGCTACGGCAGCCACGAAGCCTTTGTGCGCGGGTTTTTTCGCCAGTTTGGTCTGGTTCCGACGCAATATCGGGTATATGCGAGACAAGCGGCGAGCCAGCCTCGACCGGAAGACCTCGCGCGCGCCAAAGCGGTGCTCGTTCGCCAGCGTCAACACATGCCGCTACTGGCGATGCGCTTTTACGGCTCCTATGCCAACGTCGAAATGCATTGGCAGAAGTTTGCGGCAACATTACGCGCGGCTGGCATGCAATTGGACGGACTGCAGGCGATCGGCGTTGCGCACGATAGTCCGGAAATCACGCCGAATGAACTGATCCGCTACGACTGCGCAATTGTCGCCCCTGGCGTTGATACCCCGTGCAGCGCGCTAACCGCGTTGACATTCCCGGCCGACACCTACGCATCGCTTGAGCATCACGCACCGTACGACGAGATCTTCGACACTTACCGGATACTGAGCATCGCGTGGCTGGCGAGTAGCGCGCAGGAATATGCGGTCGAGGTGATCAAGGCATACGAGCTCTATCGGGAACCGCCGTGGGAAAACCATCGCGGCGCGCAGCGATTCGACCTGTTATTACCGGTAATAAAAGTAACGTAATTTTTACGAGCAAACCGCAAGTTTTATCAAGCCGCCGCGATCCGTCACCAGTAGCAATAGCGGAACCCTCCTGGGCGGTAACGGTGGGGCTGGCAGCGGTTCCGTTTCAGCGACTACTGGCGCAGGTGGCGCAGGTGGCGACGGTGGGATGGGCGTTGCCATCACCGGAGCGGGTACGTTCACGAATACCGGCACCGCTACGGGTGGTGACGGGGGGAACGGAGGGTCGGTCAGTGACGGCGCCGAAACAAACGCAGGTGGGAACGGTGGGGCGGGTGGCGTCGGCATCAGCGGCTCAAACATCACGATCACCAACAGCGGCACGATTGTGGGCGACGTGATCAATAATGGTTTCGTAATGCCGGGTGGCTCGGTGGGTACGCTCACCGTTAATGGCAACTACAGCCAGGCCAGTACCGCGACACTGACCATCGAGGTCAATCCGACCACGGGTTCACAGTTGAAGGTGAATGGCGCGGCCAACCTGAACGGCAGTCTCGCGATCCTGTATGACCCGGGCACCTATGCGGCCACGCAATACACGATCCTGAGTGCGACCAACGGCGTGAACGGTCGCTTTAGCAGCGTGACCAACACCGTGCAAGCGGGCGCGAACCTCGGGGCGTTGCAGCAGTCCGTGAGCTATCAGGCCAACGAAGTCGATCTGGCGCTCACTGAAGCGGCAACGCCTGCGGCCCAGATCGTCGTTGGACCGATTGATACCAGTATCTACACCGCCTTGGGCTCGACACTCGCTCTGGGAGCACAAGATACCAATGCGGCCTTGCTCGATCGATTGAGCCAGCCGCGTGATACCGGAGCGCTTAACGGTTGGGCGACGGCCACCGGCGCGCATACGCGAATTGGTGCCACCAATGGCGAGCCGGGTTTCCAGGCCGACCAATATGGGTTCATGACTGGGCTCGATCATCAAGTTGGGAACTACACGGTTGGTGTTGCCGCAGGTTATAACCACGCCGATATCGATGAACAGACGACCGGTGATAGCGGCACCACCGATACGCTGCGCGCAGCGGTGTACGGCAATCGCTGGCTCGGTCCGGTTGGGGTCTCGGCGACCTTGGGCTATGGGCTGGACTTCCTGTCGCAGAAGCGTCCGTTTGGCGCAGCGATCGGCACGGCGACGGGTGACCACATGGGGCAGGAAGTGACGGCGGCCAGCCAAGCGAGCCTGCCGATGACGTTCGCCGGACTCACGTTGACGCCACGCCTGGGCTTGCGCTATGCGTACGTTCACGGCAATGCATTCGCCGAAGGCGGGGCTAATGGCATCGCCGGTGTCGCCATCTCGTTGCGCTCAATGATCTTCGCGATCTCCGCATCGGCTTGCGTGCCGTACTGCGCAAACACATCGGTGCGATAGCTCGTGTTCACAGCAGCGGCGAGCTGCGTGCCGGAGTCGTCGCGCGTGTCGGCCGCGACCTGCATCGACAGCCCAATGCGAAGCGGATGCGCTTCCAGCTCCTTCTGGTCGAACTGGATACGCACCGGCAAGCGCTGCACGATCTTGATCCAGTTGCCGGTTGCGTTCTGCGCCGGTAGCGTCGCGAACGCGCTACCCGTGCCCGCCGAGAAACCGATCACCCGTCCGTGGTACTTGACGCTCGAACCATACACATCCGCCGTCATCGTAATCGGCTGACCGATGCGCATGCGGCGCAGTTGCACTTCCTTGAAGTTCGCATCGACCCACACGCCGTTGAGCGGCACGATAGCCATCAGCGGTGTGCCCGGCGAGACGCGCTCGCCTACTTGCACCGAGCGTTGCGCGACGTAGCCCGTCACCGGTGCCGGCAGCGTATTGCGTGCGTAGTCGAGGTAGGCGTCGCGGACCTTGGTGGCGGCGGCTTGCACGTTCGGATGCTGTTCGATCGACGTGCGGTCGGTCAGCGCATGGTTCGATTGCGCCTGCTGACGAGCGGCGTCGAGCGATGCCTGAGCGACGGCCACAGCGTCGCGGGCGTGCGAGACGTCTTCCGCCGATACCGCGCCGGTGTTGAGCACCGCGACACGGCGCCGCAAATCGTCCTGCGCGCGCGCCAGGTCCGCCTCGCGCTGCGCGACGTTGGCCGCGTAGTAGTCGTTGTTCACGTAGAGCGTGCTCACCTGGCGCACGGCCTGACCGAGCGCCGCCTCGGCGTTCAGAAGGGCGATTCTCGAATCGGCCGGGTCCAGCGTGACGACCGGATCGCCGGCTTTCACGATCTGCGTGTCGTCCGAGTTGACCGCGTTGACTGTGCCGGTCACTTGCGGCGTGAGTTCCACGAGATTGCCATCGACGTACGCGTCGTCGGTCGACTCGTGATATTGCCCATACGTGATGTAGTACGCGCCATACGCCGCGCCCGCGACCACCACGCCGATGCCCAGGAGTGCGAGCCACAGCTTGCGCTTGCCTGAGCCGCCGGACGGCGCCGCATTCGGCGAGGTTGCGGCGGAGGCATTGTGGGCACGGTTGCTGTTAGCGTGTGCCGGGTCCGCACTCGTGCGGTCAGCCTTGATGGTATCGCTCATGTCAATTCACCAGAGAGTTTGCAAACGTGCCGGCTCAACGCGCGGCGACGGAGGAGTTGGAAAGCGCAGCTGAATCCGCGCTGCGGGATGCATGGGACGACGCATCAGACGACGTATCGACGTAGCCGCCACCGAGTGCCGATGCGAGCGCGATCTGCTGGTCGCGCCGGTTCATCAGCAAGTTAGCGACGGCCTGATCGGCCCGCAGCGTGTTCATGTCGGCGTTGAGCACGGTCAACTGGTTCGTCAGGCCAGCCTTGTACTGCGTGATCGCCAGATCGTCGGCCCCGCGCGCGGCTTGTTGCGCCGCTTGCGCATCGCCAAGCTGCACGTCGCTCGATCGGATTTGCGCAATTTGCGTCGCCACCGAGTTCAAGGCGGTAATGAGCGTCTGGTCGTAGGTTGCGACGGCATCATCGAAATCGGCGTAACGGCCCTTCAATTGCGCACGCAGCGCACCTGCGTCGAAAATCGGCAGATGGATCGCCGGACCCGCGTTGACCGTGCGGCTTGCCGCCGTCAGGAAGCGGCCGAAGCCGAACGAGTCCAGACCGATCGCGGCGCTCAGATTGATGTCCGGGTAGAACTCGGCCTTCGCCGCCTTCACTTCATGCGTAATCGCATCGACGCGCCAGCGGGCCGCGACGATGTCCGGGCGGCGGCTCACGAGGTCGGCAGGCAGGTGGTCCGGCAGGCGCACCGCGTCGCCGAGGCCAAGCGCAGGCCGCGCGACCGCGAGCCCGCGGTCCGGGCCTTCGCCCATGAGCGCTGCCAACTGGTAGCGAGTCGTCAGGATGCTGCCGTCGAGCTCGGCAAGCGCCGAGCGGGCGGTCGCGAGATTCGCCTGCGCCGTCTTGCGCTCGACGGCGGTGTCGAACCCGATCGCGATGCGGCCGGCCGTGATGCGGTCGATCTGTTCGCGGCGCTCGACTTCTTGCTGGGCAATATCGTGCAGTACGTAAAGCCGCGCAAGCTGGTTATAGGTGCGAGCGAGCGCGGTTGTGAGCGTGAGCTTGACGACCTCCGCGTCGGCCTCGCTTGCCTGCACTTGCGAGATCGACGCCTTCAGCGTTTCGCGATTCTTGCCCCACAGATCGAGATCGTACGAAAGCGTCAGCAGTGCACTGTTCTGGGTTTGCCAGGTGCCCGCGTAGGGCGGCGGCACGTCGAAGGTGCTGCTGAGCTGCTGGCGCGTGAGCGAGTAGTCGGCGTCGACGCGCGGCATCGTGCTGGCCTTCGCGGTGTCCGCATAGGCTTGCGCCCCGGCAATGCGGGCGCGCGCCTGCGCAATCGTCGGGCTGCCCTTGAGCGCTTCCTCAAGTAGGGCCTTCAATTGCGCGTCGCCGAATTGGTCGGCCCAGTCGGTCGCCGGCCAGTGACCCCTTTCAGCCGGCAGGCTTTGCGTCGTGTTGAATTGTTGCGGCTGGGCCATTTTCTGGTCGCTGTGTATGCCCGCATAGTTGGCGCATGCCGAGAGCACCGCCGCCAGGATCGCCGACAGTCCTGCTTTCATCGCGCGGGTACCGCTGGCGGATTGAGTGATCTGCGCTTTCATTTTCTGACCTGTTGGATTGATGGGAAAAAAAGGGCGAGCGCTGCTCAGTGGCCGCCCGCGCCCGCTGCGTTCTTCGCGCCGCTCTTGGTGGGCTTGGTAATCCAGATGAGCGGAATGATCACGATAAAGGTCACCGCCGACAGCAAGAACACATCGTTCACGCCGAGCATTGCCGCCTGCGCGCTTAATTGCGCTTCGAAAAAGTTCTGCGCTTTGAAGACATTCGCGTGCAGCGTCGTCTGAATCCCGGCAAGCGCATGCACATAGGCCGGGCTATTCATACTGGTCTGCTCAGCGAGTTGTGCATGGTGCAGGATCGTCCGGTCGTTCCAGATGGTGCTCATAATCGAGGTGCCCGCAGCACCCGCGAAGACCCGCGCGAAGCTCGACAGGCCTGCGGCAGCCGGGATTTTCTCCGGCGGCAAGCCCGACAGAATGATGGCCGTGAGCGGCGTGAAGAACAGCGCCATCGGGATGCCCTGCAGCAACGTTGGCAGAACGAGCGTGTAGGGGTCGACGTCCGTCGTGTACCACGAGCGCATCAGGAACACGCCCGCAAAGCAGAGGAAGGCGAGTGTCGCCAGTATCCGCGTGTCCGATTTCGGCATGATCTTGCCCATTACCGGCGCAAGGAATATGGCGAGGATACCGAGCGGCGCAATGATCAACCCCGCATCGACGGCTGGGTAACCCAGGCTTTCCTGAATCCACGTAGGCAGGATCACGAGGTTGGAAAAGTAGAGCGCGTACCCGATCGATATCGCGATGGTGCCACCCAGGAAATTGCGTCCCTTGAACAGACGCAGGTCGACGATCGGCTTGGCCTCGGTCAGCTCCCAAATCACGAAGAACAGGAACGCGATCAGCACGACGATAGCGAGCGCCCAGATCACCGGCGAATTGAACCAGTCGAGATCCTTGCCCTTGTCGAGCATGATCTGCAGCGCACCCACCCAGACGATCAGCGAGAAAAGCCCCACCTTGTCGACCGGCAGCTTGCGCGACGGCGTTTCGCGCTTGCGGTAGAGCGCCCAGATCACTGCGGCGGCAAACAGGCCAACCGGCACGTTGACGTAGAAGATCCACGACCAGCTGTAGTTGTCGGTGATCCAGCCGCCGAGAGCGGGTCCAGCGACCGGCCCGACCGTTGCGGTCATCGCCCAAAGCGACAGCGCACTCGCGCTCTTATGCTTCGGAAATGAGCTGAGCAGGAGCGCTTGCGAGAGCGGTATCATCGGCCCCGCCACTGCGCCTTGTATGACGCGGGCCACGAGCAGAGAGGGCAAATTCGGTGCGAGGCCACACACGGCGGAAGCCACTACAAACAGCAAAATCGAAGCCACGAAAAGCCTGACCTGACCGACCCGCTGCGTGAGCCAGCCGGTCAGCGGGATCGCCACCGCATTGGCCGCGGCGAACAGCGTGATGACCCACGTGCCTTCATCCACGGACACTCCGAGGTCGCCGGACATTGTCGGGATCGCGACGTTGGCGATCGACGAGTCCAGCACGTTCATGAAGGTGGCGAGGGCCACAGCGAATGCGCCCAGTGCAAACTGCCAGCCAGTCAATGGCGCAGGAGCGCTCGCGGTATTTGGCGGGTTCATGTTGTGTCCTTCATGTGACTTCATTAAGTGGCTTGATGGTCGGTCTTGATTTAGCTGTCACCGAATATCTGATATGTCAGATATTCGGTGAAAAAAATGGCTCACTTGTCGTGCGCTGGTCGACGGTGTGTCATACCTGCGGTCTTGCCATTGACCCTTGACCAGGAGGCCCATATTGATGGTCCTTGTTGACGATGCTGTGCGCCTATGCCGACTGCGAAAGGCGTTTGTGTTCGTTGATGCATGATGGACCGAGTCCATGGTTTTGCCGTACGATATTCCCGATGAAAACGTTCGATGGAGTTGAACATGTTGTCGGAGGAAGAACTGGCACTGCTGAACGCGATTCGCGAAACGGGGAGCCTGTCGCGCGCGGCGGCTCAACTGGGCAAGGCGCCGTCGACCGTCTCGCATGCGGCGCGCCAGCTTGAAAGCCGCTTCGACGCATTGTTGTTTGATCGTCGGCGCTACCGGTTACAACTCACGCCGGCCGGGCTCTTGCTGGCGGACGAGGCGGGGCGGCTCATGCAGGACATGGCGCGCATGACGCAGCGGGTTCGGCAGATTGCCAATGGGTGGGAGGACCGTCTGTGGATCGTGACCGACGAAATCATCGAGTTCGATCTGGTGATGCCGGTAATCCGTACGTTTGATGCGTTGCAATCCGGCGTCAAGCTGCGTCTGACGAATGAAGTGCTGCGCGGCACGTGGGAGGCCCTGCGGGATGGCCGCGCCGACCTGATTGTAGGGGCTACCAATGAGCCCCCTGCGATACCGGGTCTGCGATGGTTTGAGCTGGGTGAGATGGAATGGGTATTTGCGGTTTCACCGCGCCATCCGCTGGCGGCGGTTAAAGGCCCGCTCAAGCGGGAAGACATTTCGGCTCATCGTGCTATCGTCGTTGCCGATTCGTCGAGAGTGACGTCCGGACGCGCCTACGGACTCGTTGGCGGCCAGATGTCGCTGGCTGTACCCAACATGCGGGCGAAGATCCTCGCACAGCGCGACGGCCTGGGCATAGGCTGGCTGCCGAAACGGCGGATTGCATCGCTGCTCAAGCGCGGCGATCTGATTGAGAAAAATACAGTCGATCCCCGTGAGCCCAACGTACTTTATGTTGCCTGGCATGGCGATCACGAAGGGCGCGCTCTGCAATGGTGGCTGGAACAACTGCATCAACCGCGTCTCGCGCGGCGACTGCTGCAAGGGCTTGATATGTTTGATTCCTGGAACGGCAAATGAGCGAGATCGACTTATCTAAACGTCCGGTCAAATCGTACTTCCACCCATGGGCCAGCATTTTACTGTCGCCGCATGCCCGCCTGAACGCCCTTGCATGGGCCACTGTGATGGCGGTCATTCTCATTGATTATGGTTGGATGCGACAGGCCGGATTCACTGTGTCCGCCGGATCGGTGACGCGCAGCGTAACAAAGCTGCTGGTGCCGACGTGCGTAATGCTGATCCTTCGCGGCATCGCATTCATGCCTCGCTACTCAAAGGGAGTCGTACGCCTTCGTATTCACAACGGATGCGTGATTCTTCATGCAGTGGTGCTAATGAGTTTGTTCGCACAGGCCGCGGTGATTCTGCAAAACCTTGGTGTATCGCTCGCTCGACCATTGATCGACCACGAACTGATCGCACTTGATGCAGCGCTTGGATTTCATTGGCCCGATCTGCTTGCATGGCAGATGCGGCACCACGTCTCCAGTGTCGTGCTAGCGACTATTTACTTGAGCTACGTCCCCCAAGTGGCGCTTACAATTGTTGCGCTTGTTATTGCGGGGCGCGCCGATGATCTCGCTGATTTTATGTTGTTGTTCATGGCAATCGCGATTGCCACGATCCTGATTTCTGCACCATTCCCAGCTTCAGATCCCTTGATCCATTTTGGCTTATTGGGCCCACATGAGGATACGCCTTGGTCGCAATTCTATGCATTGCGAGAGGGATCGATGAGCATTTTCGATCTGGATAAACGGCAAGGACTTATCTCAATGCCGTCGCTCCACGCCGCCCACGCGGTCCTGTTTGCCTATGCGGTGCGGCACATTCGCTGGCTTTTTCCTGTATCCATCGTGTGGAATGTCGCGATGGCCTATTCAGCGATTCCATTTGGTGCGCACTACTTAGTCGATATTATCGCGGGGGTGGTACTCGCTGCAGCATCGATCGCAATCGCACGCTATCTGAAGCGCCGAAGGGGTGTCGAGTTCCTTGAACCGTCGATTCAGCCAACTCAATAAGAATAAGCACCGACCACGTCTCTAACCTTTTCCAGCGCCTGTCGCAGGGCGGTCAAATCGACGGATCCGAGCGCCAGGCGAATCGCATGCGGTACATGTTCTGATGTGGCGAACGGTTCCGCGGTCGACACGGCGATGCCCTCGCGCATGAGCGCCATCGCAACACGGTCGGCTCGAACCTCTTCGGCCAACGGCAGCCAGACGAAGTAGGATGCCGGATGGCAAACGCGTGGCAGTCCGGCGAGAACGTCGGCCGCGATGGATTGACGAGTCATCGCATCCTGACGCTTTTCGATCTCCAGTCGAGTGACGGTGCCGTCCTCGATCCACCCGCAGGCAATCGCCGTCATCACGCCGGGAGTGTTCCAGGTGGTTGCCCTGACCGCTCGCTCGATCAAGGGCACCCATTGAGCGGGCGCGGCGACGAATCCGACGCGAAGTCCGGTGGCTACACTTTTGGAAAGCCCTGAGATGTACACGGTCGTCTCGGGCGCAAGCGTCGCCAGCGGGGCCGGTGCGTCTTCGGCAAGGAAAGCATAAGCCGCGTCCTCGATAATGAGCAGCCCGTGTTTGCGGGCAATCGACGCCAATTGTTGCCGCAGTTGCGCACCCATCACCCATCCCAGCGGGTTGTGCAGTGTCGGCATCACGTACACGGCACGCACCGGCCGATTCATGCATAAGCGCTCCAACGCGTTAAGGTCGAGACCTTCACCCGCCATGGGAATCGGGGCGAGTTCCAGGCGATTCGCTTCAGCAACCACCTTGAACCCTGGGTAGGTCAATGCGTCGACCGCGACCACGTCGCCGGGCTGCAGAAGTGCCATGACCGTTGCGGCCAACCCATGCTGCGCGCCGCTCACAATCAATACGTGATCGGCTTCGACCGTCAGCCCTCGACACGCGAGGTGACGCGCGACAGTCGCCCGCTCATGCTGGCGTCCAGCGTGCGGTTGGTACCGCAGCAAAGCGTCCAAATCGCCGGAAGACGCGAGTTGGCGCAGCGCATTTCTTAGCAGTTCGGTCTGGCCGGGGAGGGACGGATAGTTGAAGTTGAGGTCCACCAAACCGGTGGCTGTGGCGTGCTGATCGATGCCCAAGCGGGGAGGCAGCGAGGTTTCCCTGACGAATGTGCCGCGCCCGGTTTCCCCGCTGACCAAACCCATCGTCTCAAGCTCGGCATAGACGCGTGTCGCAGTGACCAGGGCCAGCCCTTCCTTGGCTGCCAGTTGGCGGTGGGTCGGCAAACGGGTGCCCGGCGGCAAGCGCCCGGCGCGGATGTCGCTAGCAAAAGCGTCGACTAGCAGCTTGTAGCGAGCACGGGCCATCGCGGATTGTATCCATGACAATAATTTGATTGTACTGATTTTCGTGCCTATGATACCCGAGATCCAAGCCCCTTTTTGCACAGGAAGACGACACCATGCACATTGCCATTCTCACCTTCGAAGGTTTCAACGAACTCGACTCGCTAATCGCGCTGGGTGTCCTCAATCGCGTCAAGAAGCCAGGCTGGCGCGTCTCGATCGCCAGCCCCACGGCGCGCGTACGCTCGATGAATGGTGTGGTTCTTGAATCCCACGTGTCGCTGCGCGAGGCCAGTGATGCCGATGCGGTCATTGTGGGCAGCGGCATAGGTACGCGCGAAGTGGTCGCCGATGCGGCGATGATGGCGCAGTTGCAGTTCGATCCGGCTAGGCAGCTACTCGCGGCGCAATGCTCCGGCACATTGGTGCTGGCCAAACTCGGTTTGCTCGATGGGGTGCCGGCATGTACGGATCTGACGACGAAACCGTGGGTCCAGGAAGCCGGCGTTGACGTCTTGAACCAGCCCTTTTTTGCCAGCGGCAATGTTGCTACCGCGGGGGGATGTCTCGCGTCGCACTACCTTGCTGCCTGGATCATCGGGCGCCTGGAGGGTATCGAAGAGGCGGTCAAGGCGATCCATTACGTCGCTCCGGTAGGGGAGAAAGACGATTATGTTTCGCGCGCAATGGGACACATTGCCCCGTTCCTGCAGGACAAGCCCGTCACCGTTTGACCCAGGAGCGGTGTTCAGTAACGCTCGCCCGAAATGTAATGTTCGAGCTGCTGGATCGTGAATTGCTGTTCGGCGATGATGTTCTTCACCAAGTCGCCGATCGAGACCATGCCGACCAGCCGTTCATGATCGATCACGGGCAGATGGCGCATCCGGCGCTCGGTCATCAGCGCCATGCATTCGTCGCTCGTCTGGTCGAGCCGCACGAAGCGCACCGCTCGACTCATGATGTCGCCCACCGGCGTGTCTTTCGACGAGCGGTCCATCAGCACCACTTTTCGCGCATAGTCGCGCTCCGTGATGATGCCGGCGATGTTATCGCCATCGGTGACGACCAGCGCACCGATATGCTTTTCCGCCATTAGTTTGATCGCTTCATACACGGAATCCGATACCGCGACCGTGTAGACACCTTCGTTGGGTTTGGATTTGAGGATTTGCGCGACGCTGGTCATAGTGCGGCTCCTAGGTTTGTCCTCGTGAGAGACAGACAATTCCAGTATAGGCCGCTCCTGCCCATTCGGCGACTGTCGGGCAAATACCTAGTGCGGTCCGACACTCAATCGCTTGAGGGGGTCGCGGTAGCTACCCACCGCCGAGAACCGAACCCTGCTTACGAACTCTTCAAATTCCGTGATAGGCAGCGGCCGGCAGAAATAGTGCCCTTGATAAGCGTGACATCCCGCGCTGGCCAGGAAGTCCCGCTGCGCTTCGGTTTCCACACCCTCGGCGATCACACCCAGTCCGAGGCTCTTGGCCAGCGCCACGATGGTCTTGGCAATAGCGGCATCGTTGGGGTCGATCAAGACGTCACGCACGAACGATTGGTCGATTTTCAACTGATCCAGAGGCAGACGCTTCAGATACGACAACGAGGAATATCCGATACCGAAATCGTCGAGTGCAAACACCACGCCCCGGGCCTTGAGCTCGCCCATTTTCTGGATGATGTCCTCCACGTTGTCCACCAACAGGCTCTCGGTCAGCTCCAGTTTCAGCCTATGCGGGTTGGCGCCGGTTCGAGCGATGATGGTCAACACCGTATCCACGAAGTCGACTTCGCGGAACTGCTGGGCGCTGACGTTGACCGCAAGGGTGAGGTCGGCCATTTCCGGCTGGCCTGCCCATACCGCCAACTGTGTACACGCGGTCTCGAGCACCCAGTGGCCGAGCGCCAGGATGATCCCGGTTTCTTCGGTTAGTGAAATGAAATCGGTCGGCGGCACGATGCCGCGCTCGGGATGGTGCCAACGCACCAGCGCTTCGGCACCGGTTATATGATCGCCGTCGCCGAGCACCTGTGCCTGGTAATGCAGCACGAACTGATTGCCCTCGATGGCTTTACGCAAATCCACCTCCATGGCGGCGCGTTCCACCACGACGGTCTGCATCGCGGGATCGAAGAAACATAGCGCATTGCGCCCGGTTTCTTTCGACTTATACATCGCCAGGTCGGCCTGCTTCAGCAGTTCGTCTATGGAGGTCTGGTGCCCCCGGAATACCGTGGCGCCAATACTCGCGGTGCTGCGGTATTCGGTATCGTCGAGTTGATAGGAGCAGCCGAGAACCGCGAGGATTTTTGCGCCCACGACTTCGGTCTCGCGCATCGCGCCTTGCCGGCTTTCGTTCAAGCCGCCCAGCACCACCACGAACTCGTCGCCACCCACGCGCGCGACCGTGTCGCCCTCACGTACGGCGGCGGCGAGACGTTGCGCCACTTGTTGCAACAGCAGGTCGCCTTTGTCGTGGCCCAGCGTATCGTTGAGCGTCTTGAAGCGATCGAGGTCGACGAACAGCAAGGCGCCACAAGACACGCTGCGGGCGCTGAGCGCTATGGCCTGTTTCAAGCGATCGAGCAGCAGGGTGCGATTGGGTAAGCGAGTCAGCGCATCGAAGAAGGCCAACTCCTTGATCCTTTCTTCCGCGATCTTGCGTTCGGTAATGTCGTGATGGGTGCCGACATAATGGCTGACCACACCATCGTCGCCCGTCACGGCTGAGATCGTGAGCCATTTCGGATAGATGTCGCCGTTCTTGCGGCGATCCCAGACCTCTCCCTGCCATCCGCCATCGCGTTGGATCGTGTCCCACATCTCGCGGAAAAACGCCGCATCATGGCGGCCCGACCCGAGTATGCGCGGGTTCTTGCCCACGACTTCCGCGGCCGTGTAGCCGGTACACTCGGTGAACGCCGAATTGACACGCAAGATCGTGCTGCTGGCGTCGGTCACCATCATGCCTTGCAGCGAGTCGAACGCGACCGCGGCGATGCGAAGCTCGGCCTCGACCTGTTTGCGGTCGGTGATGTCGCGTCCACTGGTGCGAAAGCCTGCCAAAACGCCCCTGGAATCACGGATGGGGACCCAGGAAACGGAAAGCCAGACCAGCGAGCCGTCTTTGCGTACGCAACGGAATTCCAGGTTATCGCCGCGCAAGCCCTGGAACCCCTTCAGGAATTCGGCGCTCACGCGGGGCAAATCTTCGACATAAATCAGCGTGCCGGCAAAATCGCTCATCGCCATGCACTCGTCCACGGTGTAGCCGGTGTATTCCTTGACGGATGGGTTGATCCAGCGTGGCTTGCCATCCGGTCCCCACCAGACTTCCCAGTTGACCGTGCAGTCGGCAATGGCGCGGAATTTCTCCTCGCTCTCGCGTAATTCGCGGGTCATCTTGGAGGCCAATCGCATGGCGCGGCCTCGGCCTGTCACCATCAACCAGGCGAGCAGCGCGAGTAGCAGGCTCAGGCCGGTGCCCGCGCAGGCGATCAACAGGCCGGCATTGCGGGCGAAGCGGGCTTTGAAGTCGTGCTGGGCGCTCATCGATAGCGTCCAGTCGTGTCCCGCGATGACCAGATACTCGTTGGCTGAAATGGCCGGGGGCATGTGCTGTCCGACGAGATCGGAGGAGCGATGCAGCAGTGTCGCGGCGGACGGTTCGACGCCGTCGTATATGGCCAAAGAAAGGCCAGGCGGCTGCTCGCCGTAAAGGCTGGCGATGACATCGTGCATGCGGAAAGAGGCATAGACCCAGCCGAGCAGGTGTGCTCGGCGCTCGGCGACGCTGTCCTGCCGCTGGCCTCGGGCGTAGATCGGCAAGTACATGATGAAGCCGGGCCGCGCATCCTTCTCGCTATCGACCGACAAGCGGACTTTGCCGGAAATCGCAGCCATGCCAGAATCGCGCGCCTTTTCCATGGCGAGCCGGCGTACCGGGTCGGCCCAGGCGTCAAAGCCTAGCGAGGCGCGATTGCGGCCGGTAAACGGTTCGCGCTGGACGATGGGCGCGTAGCCTTCGCGCATGCCCTGGGGCTGGACGGTGTAGTCCGTAAAACCGAGCCGGCGCATCGCGGTGACATGAGCATTCTCTTGCTTTGCCGGCACCCATTGGGTGATCCCGATGGCCTGGACGCCGGAAAAGTTGGCGTCGAGATTGAGCGTGCCGACGTAGTCGTGGAAGGTCTCGCGATCCAGCGTGCCGGTAGCGGCGAACAGCCCCTGCACGCCGCGCAGCATCAGTTCGTAGGTCGCCATGCGCTGTTCGACACGACTGACGGTGTCGCCCATCGAGAAGTTGAACTGCGAGAGCAGCTCATTGTGGGCGGCTTGCCGCTCGTGATCCCACACGATCCAGGTAACGCCAAGCGCGGCGGACAAGATCAGCAGGGGCAGCAGGATCAAGCGTGTCCAGGTCACGGTGGGGGCTGGAAATCGACCATCGAATCGGCGAGGTCGTGTTTGAAGTACTTTTCGAAAATGCGGCGCACGGTGCCATCGGCACGCATCTGGTCCACCAACGCGCGCCACTTGGCTTGCTCTGCGGGCGATAACGCCTTCTTCGACATGATCAGGCCGTGGGGCACCGCAGGGTCGTTGAACTCGATAATGGTGGTGACGCTGCGGATGTTCTTTTCATCCAGGGCCGGGTAGTCGAACGGCTCCATGATCATGCCTTGGATGCGCCGCAGGATCAGTGCCTGATACAAGGGATCCAGGGCGCCAGCTTGCGTGACGCGATTTTCAGACGCCAGCTTGTCGACCAGCCGATTGGCCGAGTCGCTGTAGCGGAAGCTGCGGATCACACCGAGCTGAAAACTGTCGGTGTGCTCGAAATCGCTCAACTTGCGGATACCGGCATCGTTACGTACCAGTAAGTAGTATTTATTGCTGAAGTACCAGGCGAACGAGGCGTACTGGTTGCGTTCGGTGTTCGCGATGCCGGACAGGCTGAAATCGAGCGCACCGGACTCGATCAGTTGCCAGATGCGGGCGCGCGACATGACGCTGACGCCGATCTGGCAGCCGCTGCGGCGGGTCAGCTCTTCGGCGAAATCCTTGTCGATCCCTGTGTCGGTATCGGCGGAGTAGAGCAGCCCGTGATCGTGCAGCGCCAGCGTGAAAGGACGTGAGCAATCCGGACCGGTGCCGGCCGCAACCGCGCAGCCAACGCAGCACATCGCGAGCAGCAAGCCTAGAAGACAATGTCGGATCACGAATTAGCCACGGTGGTCGAAGTGGCTAAAGTATAGAGATTTTTTAACCCGTTGCCTATTTCAGGATACCCGTACCGGGCGACTACGAGCCCAGTGATTGAGCGCGGCACATGCGACCAGCAGCGAACCGGTGACGAAGAACACGGAGTGCAAACCGATATGTACACCGATCTGTGCGCCGATCAGTGGCCCCACGACCTGTCCGGAAAACTGTGCGGACTGCAGATAGCCGAGCATCTTTCCCGAATTGCGGTCATCGACCGAGTGCCGAACCAGCTTCGCGATCGAAGGCAACAAGCCGGCTATCGTCATTCCCATCAACCCGCGCAAGGCCGCCAATTGCCACCAATGCGTGACGAACGCCTGCGGCACCATCACGAGCCCGGTCGCCACCAAGCAACCGATGATCACGTTCCAGCTGCCGATGCGGTCTGCCAGAGCGCCGAGCCGTGCCGCAGTCAGGATGCTGCCGAACGCGGAACACGCCATCACGATGCCGGCTGTGCGTGCGAGCTTGTCCGTCGGCACGTTGAGATGGGCGATATAGACGGTGATGATAGGCTCGATCGACATGTTGGCGAGCAGCACCATCATCGCGGTCAGAAGCAGTGCAGCGGTGACGATGCGATTCGTCGGATTCGTTGCTGCAGATGCGCCGACGTTTTTCCGTTTTGCGTCGGACTCGGGATGGAAGTCTTCACGCACCAGCACGATGGTCAGGAGTGCTGCCGCCGCGATCATTGCGCCGCCCGCGAAAAACGTGCCGCGGATGCCGATCCAGGTCGGCAGGAAACCGCCGATCAACGGTCCGATCAGATTGCCGGCGAGCGCGCCGGTAGAGAGGATGCCGAGCGCCCATCCCGCACGTTCGCGCGGTGCCTGCGTGCCTATCATCACGATGGCAGCCGACGCATAGCCGCCGATCAAGCCGGCCATCAAGCGCAACACCACGAGTTCGACCACGCTGTGCGCGAGGCCTATCATCGACATTACAATCGCCATGCCGATCGCCGCGCGTACCAGCATGGGCTTGCGGCCATACCGGTCGGCAAGCCGCCCCCAGATCGGCGCGGTCACCGCGGTACCGAGAAAAGTCGCACCGAACGCGACGCCTGACCATTGCACCACCGCCGCTGGCGATGTGACGCCCAACTGCTGCACATACAGCGGCAGGAACGGCAACAACATGCTCAGGCTGACGAGCGTGGTGAACGAGCCGATCACGCAGATGACCAGGTTGCGTCGCCAGTAAGGCGTGTTGCGCTCCGCGTAACTGCTTCGGTCTACGCTTGCCTGGGTGGCGGTGATCGTGTTGGCGGACGGGTTCATAGGTTTACTCGGGTTTGGGCTTGGGTGTCGAAACGCGCTTGTCAGAGTACGGCTGCTGAAGTGTGGCTACATATGTGCGGCGGTCTAAGTGTGGCCGCCTGAGCGCGAGTATCAGAAGCCGACGTTGCGGCCGCCGTCGACGTGCATGATTTCGCCAGTCACGAAGCTCGCGGACTCCAGATAGAGAACCGCTTCGGCAATGTCCTCGACTTCGCCTATACGGCCGACCGGATGCAATTTTGCGAGTGCCTCGTGTTTGTGCGCCGGATGCAGCGGCGTACGGACGACGCCTGGTGCCACCGCGTTGAACCTGACGCCGCGCGACGCATACTCGATTGCGAGGGAACGGGTTACCGCATTCAAGCCACCCTTGGTCATCGCGGCGAGCGCGGCGGGCAGGGCGGACGTCGGCTGGTCGACGAGGGCCGCGGTGATATTGACCACGTGGCCGCAATGCTGCTTGACCATCTCGGCCACCGTGAGTTGGGTGAGGTGAAAAAAGCCGGCGAGATTGGTGCCGAGCATCGCGGCGTAATCAGTTTCGGAATATTCCGTAAATGGCTTCGCGACGAAGATACCCGCGTTGTTCACAAGGCTATCGATGCGGCCAAAGCGCTCCAGCGCGGCGTCGATCACGCGTTGAGCGGTTTGCGGCTGCGAAATGTCGCCGGCTACCGCCAGCACGTCAGGATCGCTGTGCGGTTTGATCGAGCGGGAATTCGCGACGACGCGGTAGTGACGATTGCGGTACGCGTTGACGAGCGCTGCGCCTATGCCTTGCGACGCGCCGGTGATGATGACCACCTTTTGTTCAATACCCATTGCTTGCTCCGAAGTTTGGGGTACAGCCCCCAGTGGGCTGTAGCGATCCGTATTTGATGGAGCCAGTGTAGGTACTATCGCGGCGCGAGGGAATCGCCGACGTGCGGTAGGCATTCTTCCGCGTGGCGGTTTAATCGGTGTCGGTGATCTGCTTCATTTCCTTGAAGCGCGCGCGCAGGAGCGGCACCGCGAAATCGACGAACGCGCGCACCTTGGGCACGGCGAGCCGGCCATGTGGCGTGAGCAGATGAGCCGGCAACGGTGGGTGCTCGTGATCGGTCAGCAGGATGCGCAACGAACCGTTTTTTACCTGCTCGGCAATGTGATACGAAAAGAGTCTCGTCACGCCGTGCCCTTCGACCGCGGAGGCCACCGCGCCCGCGACGCTATTGATGATGAATCTCGGTGCGAACTGCACCGCTTGAGCCACGGCGGAGTTGTTCGCCGGTGGGAAGCTCCATGAATCGACACCGAAATGCGTCATCGAGATGATCTGATGCAGGGCGAGATCGGCGGGTTCGGCAATGGCCGGATGTTTGGCGAGGTAGCGGGGCGCGGCGGCCACCACGCGCCGCACCTCGCCCAGCGGAAAAGCGACCAGTGTCGAATCGGCCAGATGCGCGATGCGCATGGCCACGTCTATCCCTTCCTCGATCAGGTTGACTGGGCGATCGAGCAGATGCAAACGCACGGTCACGGCCGGATATTTGGCGATGAACTTGTCGAGGATGGGCCGCAAGAAATCCTGCCCGGCTGCGACCGGCGCCGTCAGCGTCAGCATGCCGCGCGGCGCGGAGCGCTCGCCGGCCACGAGTAGGTCGGCCTCTTCGAGATCGGTCAGGATGCGACGGCACGACACGGCGTAGCGTTCGCCGGCTTCGCTGAGCTTGATCGCGCGCGTCGTGCGATGCAACAGCGCCGTGCCGACGTGGGCTTCGAGAAACGCAATGGCCCGGCTGACCGCCGCCGGCGAACGACCGAGCCGGCGGCCGGCGGCAGCCAGGCTGCCTTCGTCGAGCGCGGCAACAAATACCTTCATTGCGTCGATTCGATCCATTCTTTTCTGCCGCAGGGAGAGTCGATGAAGTGAGGGGCGATATCTAATGCATGCGCGACTGCATGCGCTGCTATCGCTATGCGAGCATAGTCGTGCAAGATTCTGAGACGTCGGCTCAATGATAACTGCATCGCGATAATATGCAGACAACATTCCCTCTATGCATTCGGAATATTTCCGCATTCCCTCTACAATCCTAACTACGTCCCACGCCTCTTTTCATCTCGAAAAAATGCTTATCGCGTCTGCATTTTCGAGATAAATGGACGGCGTGGCTCGCGACCCTCTAGTACAGGATTTCACCATGACAGAACCGTTATATGACTATGCCGATGACTTCGACCGTGCCTCCAAAATTCCGATCCATGGTCCTCTGCAAATGCGCACAACCCCCGCCGGCGCACTAGAGGTTCTCTGCTATCAACAGTACGGACGCGAAGTCGTACCGACCGTATTGCAGTTCGTTTCCGATGCCGCTGGCCAACTCGTTCACGACTTATACGAAGGCGTTCGACGAGGCGACATCCACCTTGAAATATTGACGCCCGGAAACGGAATCCAGTAGTCATCCGAATGGCTACAAAAAAAGGCAGCGCGTCCCAGATTGCGACGCGCTGCCCTGTACTGAACTGAACTGCGAACTGAACGCCTACCTACACTCGCTCAAACCTTCTCCATCAACGCGTCCTCGCGCCTCGCCGCCTCGATAAAAAGATGCGGGGCCATCGGCCGCCCGAACAGATAGCCTTGCAGCGAGTCGCAACCCAGATCGGTCAGGAACGCATGCTGAGCGGAGGTTTCCACGCCTTCGGCCACCACCTTGAGTTTCAAGGTGTGCCCCAGCGCCACGATAGCCGAGACAATAGCGGCATCTTCCGCATTGTTCGCCAGATCGCGCACGAAGCCACGGTCGATTTTCAATTCGCTGGCCGACAGCCGCTTCAGGTAGAGCAAGCTCGAGTAACCGGTCCCGAAATCGTCGATGGAAATTTTCACTCCCAGCGCATGAAGTTGCTGCAGGGTATCGAGACTGGCCTCGACGTCGAACATCGCGGTCGATTCGGTTATCTCCAACGTCAAGTATTCGGGAGCCAACCTATGGCGCGCCAGGATAGAGCGCACCATGACGATCAACGCCGGATGCGCAAACTGCAGCGCCGACAGGTTGACGGCGATGGTCCAATGTGGATTGCCCGCATCGTGCCACGCGCACATCTGGCGGCAGGCTTCGTCCAGCACCCATTCACCGATCTGCACAATCAAGCCGCTCTTTTCGGCGGCCGGGATGAACTGATCGGGCATGACCATCCCGCGTGTGGGGTGTTGCCACCGCAATAAGGCTTCGGCGCCGATCAACCTGCCGCTGGGCCCGTCGAACTTGGGTTGATAAAACACGAGCAATTCTTGCCGCGCCAACGCCGAGCGCAGGTCTCTAAGCAACTGGTGCCGCTCCTGCACGTTGACGTTCATCGAGTCTTCGAAAAAGCAGTAGCCGTGGCGCCCCATCGCCTTGGCGTGGTACATCGCGGCATCGGCGTTCCTGAGGAGATCCTCCTGCAACGGACCATTGCCGGGGTACATGGCGATGCCCACGCTGGTTGAGACGCGCAGTTCCTGGCCGCCGAGTTCGAAGACTTCTTCGATGGCGGCGGTGATCTTGTCGGCAATCGTGGCGGCGTCGCTCGGGTCACCCACGCTGGCCAGCAATACGAACTCGTCGCCGCCAACCCGGGCAATCGTGTCCTGGTTGCGCACGCAAGCGCGGATGCGGCGCGCCACCTCGATCAGCAAGTCGTCGCCCAGATGGTGGCCGAACGCATCGTTCACGGCCTTGAAACCGTCGAGATCCATGAACATGACAGCGAAGCGGCTTTGGTCGCGATCGGCGGTGCGGATCGCCTGGTCGAGGCGGTCTTCGAGCAGCACGCGATTGGGCAGCTTGGTCAGGCTGTCGTGCAGTGCCAGATGCAGCAACTCCTTGTTGGCTTCAGCCAGCGAGCTGGCCAGAATCTTGGTGCGCGATTCCATCCGCATGTCGAGCACCGAGATGAGCAAGGTGATCGCCAGCACGGCCAGCGTGACGATGATGACCAGAAACGGCAGCAGGCCGTTTTGTCCGCCTTCACGGGCCGCGCCGCATATGCTGCCCAGCGGAAATTCGGCGGCAGCCATGCCGGTGTAATGCATGCCGCAGATGGCCAGGCCCATCACCAGCGCCGCGCCGAGGCGGAATAGCCGCACGTGCGATGCGTTGCGGCGCAGGTTGAATGCAGCCCAGAGCGCAGCGCCCGACGCGGTAACGGCGATCACGATCGACAGGGTGAAGAGGCCGGGGGTGTACTCGATCGCGGGCGTCATGCGCATGGCGGCCATACCGGTGTAATGCATGGCCGCAACGCCTGCGCCCATCAGCGCTGCACCCGCGCACAGTCTCAGCCACGGTAGCGTGGCCTGACATACCAGCCATAACGCAAAGGCCGAGGAAGCGATCGCGATCAGCAGCGAGAACAGGGTAAGCGGGAGATCGTAGCCCAGTGGAATCGGCAAATTGAAGGCCAGCATGCCGATGAAATGCATGGACCAGATGCCGATGCCCATTGCGCAAGCGCCGCCGGCGAGCCACCAATGGGTCGCGTGCCCCTGCGCGGTGGAGATGCGCCCGGCCAGGTCCAGCGCCGTATAAGACGCGAGTATGGCCACCAACAGCGAGAATAAGACGAGCAGTGGGTTGTAACTGCTGACGAGCATCAGTGTTTCCTTGCATGGGGCGCTCCACGCACAGCGGCCTTGCTTGTCAGTCAACAAGCAAGGCCGGCTCGGCGGGGCTGAAAAGAGGGAGCATGCTTGCGTTATCGGCAAGACCCTACACAACTTAAGGCGCCACGCATAGTTTTCTTTATGTGAGGTGTTGCTTGAATCCCCATTTCGTGGCGGACTCGATCATGGCGTGCTACAGCGCCCGGTCGAAGCGGCTGGCCCAACGCGCGCCGAGCCCAAGCAGCGCGCCGCTGATCAGTATTGTTACCGCTCCCATTGCCATGCCGTCGCCTATCGACCCCTGTTCGAACTGCTGCCAGATATAAATCGACACGGTTTGCACACCGCTGGGCGCAAGCAGCAGCGAGGTCACCAATTCACGCGAGGCGATCGCGAACACGATCAACATCGAAGACACCAATGCGGGCGCCACCATCGGCATCACGATGCGCACCAGCACGCGGCCCGCGCTTGCGCCGTGCACGCGTGCGGCCGCTTCCAGCCCCGAGCCGATCTGGCGCAGTGCCGCGCTCGTGTAGCGAATCGGGTAGGGCAGCAGCAGGCAACTATAGGAGAGCAACAAAATGCCCCACGTGTTGTAGGGCGTGACGGGCCAGAACGGCTGATTCCACGCAAGGATCAAGCCGACCCCCACGACGATGCCGGGCAGTGCGTGCGGCAGCAGCGTGAGCGCGTCGAGCACGGTGCGTCCACGCAAGCGAGTCTTGACCACGTACCATGCGCTCAAGAAACCGAGCACGCCGGTGAGCAATGCCGTACCGGCGGCCAGTGCCAGGCTGGTGCCCAGCGCACTCGCGCCTTCGCTGCCCGATGAAAGCGCTTTGAAGTGAGCCAAGGTCATATTGCCCACCGAGAAGCCATCGGACAGCGTTCGCGAGAACGCCGTAGCGACGATCGCAAACAGCGGCGCGAGCGTCGCGGCAAAAGCCACGCAAGCGAATGTCGCGAGAACCGGCCAACGCCAGCCGCCGAGTTCGCGCGGTGTCGTAGCGCTCGGCTTGCCGGTTTGTGTTTCGAAGTTGCGACCGGCGAGCACCTTGCGTTGCAAAACGAAGGCAGCAAGCGCGAGCAGTGACAGCAGTAGCGAAAGCACCGAGGCGCCGGGCAGGTCGATCGGCCAATCGGAGAAGCGTTCTTCGATCGACGTCACCATCAGGTTCACGCCGGCGCGCGAGCCCAGCGCCGCGGGAATACCAAACTCTTCGATCGACATCGTGAAGGCAAGCAACAGGCTGGCCGCGATGGACGGCAGGATCAGCGGCAAGCTCACGCGCACGAAACTGCGCCAAGGTCCCGCACCGAACACGCGCGCGACATCGCCCAAACGTGAGCCGGTTGCCGCCAACGCGCGCGAGACGGCGAAATAGACCACGGGAAATACGTTGAGCGTCATGGCCAAGACCACGCCCTGGAACGAGAACAGGAAGTGCCCAAGGTTGACGCCGCAGAATTGTTCGAGATATCCATGCGGTTGCAGCAAGAGCATCCAGCCCAGCGCAGCAAGGTAAGGCGGAATCAGGAACGGTGCGAGGAACAGCAGATCCCACATGCGCGCACAAGGCAGCTTGAATAGCCCGCGTATGGCGCCCAACGGTATCCCTATCAGTGAGCAAGCCAATGCGACGGTCGCACCGAAGCGCACGGTATTGCCCAGCAACGGCAGCGTATCGGAGCGCGCCAGCGTTTGCCCGAAGGCCCCGAACGGATGCGCAAACGAGCCGTGAGCCAGGTCCGGAAACACGGCTTGCAGCACGACGAAGCCGATCGGCAACGCGACCAGTAGGCACAATACGGCCAATATGGCCAACCCAGCCAGCGTCGGCGAGAGCCGCACCGCCGGGTTCGATCTGCTCGCTGCTGCCGACGCGCTGACACGCGCAGCCACGTTAGCCATCAATGCTCGCCGAACAGCGTGTTGAAGCGCGCGAGCACCTCGGCACGCGAACGCGTGTTCGAGCCGTTATCTTGAGGCAGGAGCTTGAGGTCCTTCAGTTGCGCGCGATCGGTGCGGATATCGTCCCGAGCGGGGATCAGCCACGCATCGGCCACCATCTGCTGGCCTTCCTGCGATAACGTGTAGTCGATGAACGCGCGTGCGTCAGCCTGGGCATGCGAGGTCTTGAGGATCATCATCGGCCGCGGTGCGATCACCGTACCGCTCGATGGAAAAATCACCTTGATCGACTCGCCGTTTGCGGCGGCACCATAGGCGACATAATCCACTGCGCCGAACACGGCCGATTTCGCGCCTTGCAGCACTGGGTTGATCGCCTGGGCGTTCGGCCCCAGCACCACCATCCCGTTCTGATGCAAATCGCCGAAAAGCGTCCACGCCTGTTCTCCGAGCCGCTCCTGCAGGCCGAGTAAAAGGTCGAGCGAGGCGCCCGAAAGCGCCGGGTTCGGCGTGGTCACCTGATTGCGATACGCGGGTGCGGCCAGATCGCGCCAGTCTTTCGGCTCGGGTTTGCCGGTGCGCGTGTTCCACACGATGCCCAGTGCGGAGATACCTTGCGCAACGTAGGACGGCCCCTTGAACATGGCGGGCACATGGGTTGCATTGGGGCTTTCGTAATCGAGTAGCCAGCCGCGTTTTTCCAGATCCTGCGCGGTATCCCAGGACGCGGAAATCAATACGTCCGCGTGCGGGTTGCTGGCTTCGGCGTCCAGACGCGCCATCACCTTGCCGGTCGTCGCCTGGAACAGGTCGACCTTGATGCCGGTTTTACGCTCGAAACCGAGCGCGAGTTTCTTGCTCAGATTACCCGGGCCGGCGGTGTAAACGGTAAGTGCATTTGCCTGGGGAGTGCCCAGACCAAGTATCAACGACATGGCAAAAGTAGAGATTATTCTTGAACTAAACATTGTAGCGATTCCCTTATCGATGGGTGGTTTTCTCGACGCGCCCATGCGCGAGCACCACGATTCGATGAGCCAGCGCTTCCGCTTCTTTTTGATCGTGCGTAACGTACACCGCAGTCGTGCCGAGCTGTTCGAGCAGCGTGCCAAGCTCGTCGCACAGACTCTCGCGCAAATTGCTGTCGAGGTTGGAGAGCGGCTCGTCGAACAACAGTACGCGTGGCTCGGCGACGATGGCGCGTGCCAGCGCGACGCGCTGTTGTTGGCCACCCGATAGTGCGGACGGACGTAGATCGCCCATGCCTTCGAGGCCGACGCGTGCGAGTGCCGTGGCCACGCGCTGCTTGCGCTCGGCGCGCGCGACGCCGCCCATTTCGAGCGGGAACGACACATTGCCGGCGACCGTCATATGTGGCCACAGCGCGTAGTCTTGAAACACCATGCCTAGCCCGCGACGCTCGGGCGGCAGGCAGGTTTGCGCATCGGCCATCGTCTGTGTGCCGAACGCGATGCGCCCAGCATCGGGCCGCAGCAACCCGGCCAGCAGCTTGAGCAGCGTGCTCTTGCCACAGCCGGACGGACCGAGCAGCGCCAACGTGGTGCCGCCCGGCACATCGAGGTCGATGCCGTCGAGTACCGGCTGCGCGCCGAATACTTGTCGCAGCCCGCGTACTTCGATCGCAACACCTGCCTCGGTTGTTTGCCGCATCTTAGAACCTGTGACGTATGCCGGCCTGCGTGCCGAACTGGTTCTGCCCAGCCACCACGTTGGTACCGAAGCCGTTCAGACCGAGATTCGATCCGCCGCGGTTGAGCACGTAGCCCACGTTGATATAGACATCGGTGCGTTTGGACAGGAAGTAATCGGCGTCAACCTGGAACGACCACGGATCGCGAGACGTTCCGTAGAAATTCTGATACATCGCCGTGCTGGAAAATTGCATGGCGGGTGTCATATGGTACGTCGCGCCCACCCAGTAGAGGCTGGTCGCTTCGACTGCGCCGGTCGATAGCGTGCTCAAGTGCATGGCCTTCGAGTTCAGGTAGCGATAGCCGCCAAACAGATCCACCGTCGAGAGTTGATACTTCACGCCCGCGCCGATGCGGCGGTCCATATTGCCCTGGTAGCCGCCGGCCTTGACCGTATCTGCCGCCGTCGGGCTGGTGCTGCCGCCGTTCTTTTGGTCGTAGACCAAGGCTGCGCTGAAATGGTTGCCGGTGTACATCACGCCGGCTTCGATCACGCGTGCGAGCTGCGTGTCGCCGGCAGGTTGGGCGCCGTACGTGATGTCGTCAAAGCCGAGACTGTATTGGGCGAGGGCCGTGAAGCCGGCGAAATTCTTCTCGTAGCGCACCGTATTGTCGAGCCGATCCGAGAACGCGGGATCCTGCATCTTGATGGCGTAGACCGCGTTGTCCAATGGGTTGAATTTGCTTACCCAGTCGAGGAACACACCGCCCTGGCGCCCGAACGATATCGCACCGTAGGTGTTGTTCGACAAGCCGACGTAGGCGAGCCGGCCGAATTCGCGGCCGCCTTGCAGCAGCGCGCCGGAGTCGATGTTGAAACCGCTTTCGAGCCGGAAGAACGTCTTGGTGCCGCCGCCCAGGTCTTCCGCGCCGGTGAAGCCCCAACGAGAGCCGGACATATTGCCGGACGTCGCGCGGGTGATGCTCTGCGATTGGCCGTTGGTGCCGGTAGCGGTGTGAGTCAGGAATTCGACTCCGCTATCGAGGATGCCATACAAGGTGACATAGGAGGATGAAGCGGAAGGCTCGGCGTAACTAACGTTCGGCAAGCTGGCTAAACCAGCCAGGCAGCAGCCGACCGCCGCGATGCGGTAAGAATGTTTCACGAATTGTGTCCTCTTTGGGATTAATTTGAATCGCAAATGTAAGCTAACTTCAAGTCAGCAAAATGACAGGAAAGGACGTGTTGTATTTGTTGTGACGGGGTGGGCGACGACGACGGGGGAGTGCGATGCGCGGATCGAGTGGGGTAATTGAGGGAGACTAAGTTAGTGGGGCGAGCGGGGATGTGTGGCGGTGAGAGGGGCAGCGCGGTGGGGGATGTTGGGGCTTTATGGTCTGTTATTCGGCATCGCTAATCAGCCGCTGATCGCTTAGGCGGATTCGCCAGGGTGAGCAGATCTTGGGGTGTCTTGAAGATCGCGTCGGGCTGTAACGGGAGCATCGCACGTAGGTCGGTGTATCCCCACGCGACCGCGCCGAACGGAATACCTATCTTCCGAGCCGCGTCGGCGTCTCGTATCTCGTCGCCGATGTAGATGGCGTTCGCTTTCTCCATCTGGGTTGCCTGCAGAACGCGCCGCAGGCGACGTGCTTTGCCAAACAGCGTGGCGCCACACTCGAGCGCTGCGAAGCGGCTGATCATTGCGTGACCTAGCACCGCTTCAACATTGTTGAGGGAGTTTGACGTCGCCACGGCCAGCGTGATTTTCTGATCTGCGAGGGTTTGAAGCACGTCAACTATGCCGTCGAACGGGCGGATTTCGTCGATGCGTTGTCGCATGATGTCCCTGAAGTCGGCGAGCACTTTCGGCACACGCCATAAGGGCAACTGAAGCTCTCGAAGTATTTCGTTGGCGCTCGATCCGCGCAGTTTGTCGACGTCGGTTTGCAGAGGCATCCTGAAATTGTGACGCTCCGCCAGATCGCCGAGCGTATCGACGAACAAGGGAAACGTGTTCGCGAGCGTGCCGTCGAAATCGAAGATTGCGAGTTTCATGAATTTCATGTTCATCGTTAAGCTAGCCAATACCATCGGCGAGTTTGCCCGGTTTCGGACCGCGAAAGTCATTTTACTTTGACGCGGGTTAAGATCGCCTCAATAGGCTTGCCCAGTTCAGCGATGTCTTTCTAGTCATCAATTTACGCAAGGTCAATAAGCGGGAGACAACAAGATATGTCGAGCAACCCCAAAATCATCGTGCCATCGGACGCAGAAGAAGCCGAGATCAATCGTGGCATTGCCGCTGATCCGGATACGTTTGTTCCAAGCGATGAGCAATTCGCACAGATGATGTGGCACGGTGGCCGGCCGAACGGTGGCCATAGTCTATTTACCGATCCAACCGCGTCGGATCATGAATCGCCTCCACCAGCAAATCCAAAAACGCTTTAACCGCAGTCGGCAGAGTGCGCCCAGCCATGGTTTGTACTTGCAGCGTGCGCTGATGCAACTCCGGGTTACTGATAGGCACGGCAGTAAGCCGGTCCGGCTTGAGCCGGCTGCGCACCGTGAGATAGCCGCTCAGGGTGACCGCGTCGGTCTGTTGCACAAAGCTATACAACGCCGCGTGGTAATTGCTGACGAACACCGGATCGAAAAGTATCCCTTCCAGGCTGCAGCAAATATCGAACAACTGCCTGAGCGTCACCCCCGGGCCCGACATCGCTAGCGGGTAGGGCAACAGGTCGGCCAGCGACACCGTCTTGCGCGTGGCCAAAGGATGATCGCGGTTGACCAACGCGAAAATCGGCGCGCGCTGAGCGTAATGCACGTTGATGTCTTTCTCCGGCGACAGGCTGAAGCACACCGCGATATCCGCGCTGCCGTCGCGCACACGCTGCGTAGCTTCCGTCGGTGCCATGACGTCCATCTGGAAGTGCGCGCCCGGATAGGTTTCGCGAAAACGCACGAACACCTGCGGCAGGAAATCGCGAGCGACACCCTCTGAGCTGGCCACCCGCAAGGTCGCTCGGCCGCCCGTGGTCAAGCCGCGGATTTCCTCCGTGACGCGCTCGGTCTCCAGCAAGCTGCGGCGAGCGTGCGCCGCCAGCAGCCGCCCAGCTTCGCTCAACACCATGCCGCGCGGACGCCGCTCGAACAGCGGCGTTCCAATCTCATCCTCGAGCTTCGCGATCTGCCGGCTAAGCGCCGACACAGCGACAAACAGCCGCTCCGATGCCTTGCTCAGCGAGCCGGTGCGGGCCACTTCGAGGAAATAACGTAGTGCATTGGTTTGCATGGGTGCGCCTGAGTTTTGTCGCTGAGCTTCGCTGCTGAGCTTTACCACCGACCTTTGCCGTTTCGGCAACGATAATTGGAAAATATTGTAATTGTCTATAAGTTTTGTCGGCCGCAAGATCGTGCCATGACCTTTTAGGGCCCATGGACGGCGCTTGCCCGTGCGCCGGTGGGCCCATATCCAGGAGAACAATATGACGCGCGATACCGCGATAGCCACCGCAACCGCCGGATACGATACCGGCGTTTTTCTCGAAGACCTGCGCCGCCGCGTCGCGTTTCGCACTGAAAGCCAGGAGCCGGACAGAGGGCAGCTACTGCGCGCGTATCTGGAAACGGAAATGATGCCGGTGCTGGCCGAACTGGGCTTCACCTCACGCGTGCTCGACAATCCGGCGCCCGGGTCCGGCCCTTTCCTGGTCGCGCATCGCCATGAAGGCGATGACCTGCCGACCGTGCTGACCTACGGCCATGGCGACGTGGTGCGCGGCTACGATGCGCAGTGGCGTGCCGGCCTGTCGCCGTGGGATGTCACGGTCGAGGGCGATCACTGGTATGGACGCGGCACGGCCGACAACAAAGGCCAGCACAGCATCAACCTGGCCGCGCTGAAGGCCGTCATCGATGCGCGTGGCGGACGGCTGGGCTTCAATCTCAAGCTGCTGTTCGAGACCGGTGAGGAAATGGGTTCACCCGGCTTGCATCAGTTTTGCGCGAACTTGCGCGATGAGCTGGCGGCGGACCTGCTGATTGCATCGGATGGTCCGCGCCTGGGCGCGGCGCACCCTACGCTTTTCCTCGGCTCACGCGGCCTGGTGAACTTCAAGCTCAGCCTGCAATTGCGCGACGGCGGTCACCATTCGGGCAACTGGGGCGGTTTGTTGCGCAACCCCGGGGTCGTGCTGGCCAATGCCATCGCATCGATGGTCGATAGCCGCGGCCGCATCCTGGTTGAAGGCCTGAGGCCGCAGGCGATTCCGGCGTCGGTGCGTCGCGCGCTGGCGGGCATCACCGTGGGCGGCAACCCGGGTGAGCCCGAGGTCGATAGCGACTACGGCGAGCCGGGCCTCACGCCCACCGAGCGCGTGTTCGGCTGGAATAACATGGAAGTGCTGGCCTTCAAGACCGGCAATCCCGAGAAGCCGGTCAACGCGATTCCGCCTTACGCATTCGCCTGCATGCAGATCCGCTTCGTGGTTGGCACCGATTGGGAAAACCTCGAACAGATCGTACGCCGCCATCTGGATGCACACGGTTTCGAATTGGTGCAGATCGAGGTCGAGCGCGGCATGCCGGCCACGCGTGTCGATCCGGACAACGCCTGGGTGCAGTGGGCGCTGGCTTCACTGCAACGCACGACCGGGCGCGCACCCACCTTGCTGCCGAATCTGGGTGGCACCTTGCCCAACGACGTGTTCGCGGAAATTCTCGGCATGCCCACGCTGTGGGTGCCGCATTCGTATCCCGGCTGCTCGCAACATGCGCCCGACGAGCATCTGCTCGGCTCGGTTGCGCGAGAGGGGCTGCAGATCATGGCAGGTTTGTTCTGGGATCTGGGCGATGCGGTCTCAAGCGGCCTCGCGCAGAAGGCGCGCGGACAGTACAAGCCCGCAAGCGTTTCAGCCTGACCGAGCGTCGTGCGCTTGTTCGTTCGTTCGCTGGTTTGTTGATTTGTCCGTCCACTCGGTCTTCGATGGCGTGCACCCCGACGCAGTAAAACAACCGTGTAGCACCACTAGAGGAATGCCCCATGAGTACTGATTCGGCCCAGGACACGGCACTCGCCGCAGCGCCTCATCAAAAAACCAGTGTGTTCCGTTTGATCCTGGCGACCTCGATAGGCAATGCGCTCGAATTCTACGACCTCATTGTTTACGGTTATTTTGCGACGACCCTGTCCAAGTTGTTTTTCCCGACGCACGACAAGACGATGTCGCTGCTGCTCACGTTGGGCACGTTCGCGCTGTCGTATCTGGCGCGGCCGGTGGGTGCATTGGTGCTGGGCTCATATAGCGATCGCTGCGGTCGCAAGGCCTCGCTCACGTTGTCGATCACGATGATGACGATAGGCACCGGGATGGTAGCGCTGATGCCCACGTATGCGGCCATCGGCATGCTGGCGCCGATCGGCATTTTTGCCTCGCGTTTGCTGCAGGGGTTTTCGGCCGGCGGCGAATTCGGCAGTTCGACGGCTTTCCTGATCGAACATGCACCCAAACGCAGCGGTTTCATGTCGAGCTGGCAGTTCTCCAGCCAGGGGGCGAGCGTTTTGCTGGCATCGGCCTTCGGTGCGGTGTTGACCAGCACGCTCAGCCCGGGCGATCTCGAAAGCTGGGGCTGGCGCATTCCATTCCTGTTCGGCATGTTGATCGGCCCGATCGGGTTGTATATACGCCGCCATGTCGACGAGACGCCGGAGTTCGAACGCATCAAGGCCGAGCCCGCGCAAGCTTCGGTTTCGCCAATACGCGAAGTGCTCACCACGCAGAAAGAGCGCCTGCTGATCTCGATCGGCTCGCTGGTGCTGACCACCACCGCCAACTACATGCTGCTCTACATGCCGACGTACGCGTCGCGGCAACTCGGGCTGGCGCAGTCCTACGGCTTCATGGCGACATTGCTCGCGGGCTTCATCGTGATGGTGCTCACGCCGATAGTGGGCCACTGGTCCGACAAGGTGGGCCGCACGCGCATCATGCTGGGCGCCGGGGTGTTGTTTTTCGTGACCGTCTATCCTGCGTTCATGTTGATGAACGCGCATCCTTCACTGCTGACGCTGATGGCCGCAGTGGGTTGGGTGGCGATCTTGAAGGCCATCTATTACGCGCCGATTCCCGCTCTGATGTCGGATATGTTCCCCACACGTACGCGCACGACCGGCATGGCTGTCGGGTATAACCTCGGGACCACGATTTTCGGCGGCTTCACGCCGCTCGCCGTCGCCTCGCTGATCGCTGCCACCGGCAACAATCTGGCGCCGGGCTTTTACCTGATGATCGCGGCGATCATCAGCCTGTTCACGCTCGTGTGGGCACGAGCTCGCTTGAACGTACACTAAAGCGCATATGCAATTGCATCAACAAGGAAACCTATGCAACCGATAGATTTGAAGTCCGCAGTGCAATTTTCGATCGGTCATGAATCGCTTTGGGATCGCGAAGTCGATGGCAACTGGGGTGTGCATCCCAACGACCCGCCACCCTGGAACCGGTTGCTCGGCCCCGTGCATGATCGCGGCCCGGTGTCGGGCGTCATCACGCTGGACGGTCAGCAGCTCGCGTCCTGGGGCGAACCCGATCGTGCCGACCTGACATTCAGCATCGCCAAGACGTATCTGGCCTTGCTCGCGGGCGTGGCTCACGATCGCGGGTTGTTGCCCGATGTCGACGAACCCGTGCATGTGCGTGTGCCCGGTATCGGCTTCGACAGCGAACACAATGCGAGCGTAACTTGGGCGCAACTGCTGCAGCAGACTAGCGAATGGCAAGGCGAATATTTCGGACTGTCCGATCAGGCCGACCACTTTCGCGCCGTGACGTTTGGAAAG
>NZ_LMUX01000016.1:1150108-1202498 GCF_009765705.1 Burkholderia sp. L27(2015)
AAACGCCCGGCACGTACTGGGAATACAACGACGTGCGCATCAACCAGTTCTCGCTGGCGCTGCTGCACCTGTTCGGCCGTCCGTTGCCGGAGGTCTTTCGCGAAGCGATCATGCAACCGCTCGGCGCCAGCGATAACTGGCAGTGGGTGGGCTACGACAATGCGTGGATCGAGCTGGGCGGGCGGCGCGTGCAGTCGGTGCCGGGCGGTACGCATTGGGGCGGTGGTTTGTCGATCAGCGCTAACGATCAGATGAAGGTGTCACGCTTGTTCCTGGATCAGGGCAAGGTCGACGGCCGTCAGATCATCTCGCGCGAGTGGTTGGAACGCATGGTGACGCCGTGTGCGCTTGCGCCGTTCTACGGCTATCTGGTGTGGCTCAACCACGAGGGCAAGGTGTTTCCCAGCGTGCCGGCGTCGAGCTACTTCGCCATCGGTGCGGGCAGCTCGTTCATGTGGATCGAACCCGAGCGTCGCTTGTCTGTCGTCGTGCGCTGGCTGGACCCGGCCCATGCGGATGAATTCTTTGGCTTGGTGTTCAAAGCGATCGACGCGAATCGGGCGGCCTGATCCGCGATCAGACAGAACGCAGAAGACAGGACCCATAGGCCGATCCCGCTCGAGCGCTAACTGAGTCGCATCGTTCAGCTCTTCAAGAACTCCAGCAGATCGGCATTGACCTTATCTTCCATGGTCGTGCACATCCCGTGCGGTGCGCCTGAATAAATTTTCAGCGTGGCGCTCGGGATGATTCTTGCTGACAGCATGCCTGCGTCGGTAATTGGCACGATCTGATCGTCATCGCCATGCATGACCAGCGCGGGCACGCGGATCTTGCGCAAGTCCTCGGTGAAATCGGTCTCGGAGAACGCCTTGATGCACTCGTACTGGGATTTCATCGAACCGGTCATGCCCATCAACCAGAACTGATCGATGACGCCTTGCGATACCTTGGCACCCGCACGGTTGTACCCATAGAAGGGCAGTGCGAAATCGCGGTAGAACTGCGCGCGGTTGCTCGCCACGGACGCGCGAATACCATCGAAGACGGAAAGCGGCAGGCCACCGGCATTGTTTTCGGATTTCAGCATGATGGGCGGCACGGCGCTGATCAGCACCGCCTTGGCTACTCGCTGGGTGCCATGTCGGCCGATATACCGGGCGACTTCGCCGCCGCCTGTCGAATGGCCCACCAGGGTCGCCTTATTCAAGTCGAGCGTGTCCATCACCGTTGCAAGGTCATCGGCATACGTGTCCATGTCGTTGCCACGACCTGGCTGGCTCGATCTGCCATGGCCGCGCCTATCGTGGGCAACGACGCGGTAACCGCGCTCGCTCAGGAACAGCATTTGCGAATCCCATGCGTCCGCGTCGAGCGGCCAACCGTGCGAGAAGACCACGACCGGGCCTTCGCCCCAATCCTTGTAATAGATTTGCGTGCCGTCCTTCATTGCGATGTGGTCGGTAAGCTGCGTTTCCTTGTGCGTCGGCGGCGGGTTTGGATGAGCCTGAGGCTTGGTCGCTTTTGTCGCAGCCTCAACGGTGAACGATACCGAGGCGGCTGCCGCTGCCACGCCTGCACCGGCAATGATGGCCTTGCGGCGTGAATTCGAGGGGGCTGAGGGTGGGCTTTTAGAGGTCACTTGAGGCTCCGTGCAGTGTTTGATGAAACCCGGCCGATCGAAAGACCGTCTAACACCATACGCCCAGGCATAACGAGGTCTGGTCGGAAGCGCACACTGCGTGTGCTTCTTGTTCGTTTCCTGACTTGTTTCCTTGAATATTGCCTTACACATTGCAAGGTGCCGCGGCCTTTGCGTATTCGGCAAGAAATCGCGTTCGCCAGTAGACTGGCGTCAGAACCTGCTGTGGATTGCAGCATCAAACCGTGCAACGTCAATGCGTGCAGCACGCGCTTCGCTGTGCACGCCGCGATATTTTTTTTCGCGCGATACGCGAGCGTTTCTGTCGCTCTTATGGAAGGTGTTTTTATGCAAAAAGGTACCGCTCTTATTGTCGGGGTGACCGGCGTTTCCGGCCACAATTTAGCGAATGTTTTGGTCGCCAGCGGCTGGACCGTTTACGGATTGGCACGCCATCCGCTCACGCAGGAGGGTGTGATCCCGGTCGCGGCGGATTTGCTCGATGCCAATTCGACCAGCGCCGCTTTGGTCGGCTTGCCCATCACGCATGTGTTTTTCTGTACGTGGACGCGGCGCGCCACCGAACGAGAGAACGTCGAGGCGAACGGCGCGATGATGCGCCATCTATGCGATGCCTTGTCCGCAGCGCCGCTGCGGCACATGGCGCTCGTTACCGGCACCAAGCATTATCTGGGCGCATTCGAGAACTACGGGAGCGGAAAGGCAGAGACGCCGTTTCGCGAAAGCGAGCCCCGTCAGCCCGGCGCAAACTTCTATTACACGCTGGAAGACTTGTTGTTCGCCGCCGCCAAGCAGCATGGTTTCGGTTGGAGCGTGCATCGCTCCCACACGATGATCGGCCGCGCTCGTGGCAGCAACGCCATGAACATGGGTGTGACCTTGGCCGTATACGCGTCGTTGTGCAAGGAGACTGGCCAGCCGTTCGTGTTCCCGGGCTCCCGTGCGCAATGGGATAGTCTGACCGACATCACCGATGCCGGATTGCTCGGCCGCCAGCTGGAATGGGCAGCACTGTCGCCGGCGGCACGCGATCAGGCCTTCAACACCGTCAATGGCGACGTGTTTCGCTGGCGCTGGATGTGGGGCGAAATTGCGGCGTTCTTCGGTCTGGAGGCTCAACCGTATCCGCAGCAGCCCGTACCGCTGGAAGCCAGGCTGAAGGACTCGGCGCCCGCACAGTGGACGAAGTTGGCCGAAAAATATGGTTTGGTCGAAGCGGATGTGAACAAGTTGGCGTCCTGGTGGCATACCGATGCCGACCTGGGGCGCGAGATCGAATGCGTCAACGACATGACCAAGAGCCGCGATCTGGGCTTCCTCGGCTTTCACGATAGCCGGGCGTCCTTCCTTGAGTTGTTTACTGCGCTAAGAGCTCAACGCGTTATTCCTTGACGTCGACTCATGTGCGGCTCATGTGCGGCTCATGTGCGGCTCATGTGTTGCTCATGTGTTGATTTTGTGCTGATTTTCTCCTCGTTTTGGCCTCATTTGGCCAATTCGGGGCCGCGACCCTAACATCAGGAAACTCAACGATGACCGTAGATACCTCCCCAGTTTGGTTTATCACAGGATGCTCGTCAGGCTTCGGCCACGAACTCGCGAAGCTCTTGCTCGCTCGGGGCACCCGAGTGGTGGTTACGGCCCGCGACAAAGCACGGCTCGCCGATCTGGTCGCGGGTGCCGAAGAACGGGCGTTGGCGCTCGATCTCGACGTCACCGACTCCAAGCAGATCGCCGCTGCCGTGCAGCAAGCGCAGACGCGCTTCGGCAGTATCGACGTGCTGGTCAACAACGCGGGCTACGGGTATCAGGCATCGGTGGAAGAAGGCGAGGATGCCGAGATCCGCGCGCAATTCGAGGCGAATGTGTTCGGCTTGTTCGCCATGACGCGTGCCGTATTGCCCGGGATGCGAGCGCGCCGTAAGGGGCACGTGATCAGCATCAGCTCGGTGGCCGGCTTCATGGGGTTCCAGGGCTCCGGCTATTACGCCGCGTCCAAGCACGCGGTCGAAGGATGGTCGGATGCTTTGGCGCTGGAGGGCAAGCCGCTCGGCATCAAGGTCACCTGTGTCGAGCCGGGACCTTTTCGCACCGATTGGGCCGGCCGCTCATTGCGGCAGACGCCCAGCCGCATCGCCGACTATGCCGAAACCGCAGCTAGTCGCATGGCGATGACCACGCAGCGCAGCGGCAATCAGCCCGGCGATCCGGTGCGTGCCGCCCAGGCGATCATAGACATCGCGGCGCTCGATAATCCACCGCGCCACTTGGTGCTCGGTGCGATCGGCATCGAAAACGTGACGCAAAATCTCAACACGAGACTGGCGGAAATCGAGGCCTGGCGCGAGGTCGGGATAGCGACCGATTTCCCGACAGCGCAGTAACCGGACCTACCGCGGGCCCGGGTTCAAAGTCTCAGGTTCAAAGCCGCAGGTTGGTCTTGGCGAGCTCCACCACCTCGTCGCCCCGGCCATTCAGTATCGCCTTGAGCATGTACAGGCTGAAGCCCTTGGCCTGTTCCATCTGGATCGCCGGCGGCGTCACGAGTTCGTACGTGGCGGTCACGACATCGACCAGCGCCGGCCCGTCGTGCGCGAGCGCTTGCCGTAGTGCCTCCTTCAGATCGTCCGAGCGCTCCACGCGCAAGCCCAGCACGCCCATGGAATTGGCCATCGCGGCGAAGTCGGGGTTCTTGAGGTCGGTCCCCGTATCGAGGTAGCCGCTCGCCTTCATTTCCATCGCGACAAATCCGAGCACGCTGTTGTCGTACACAATCACCTTGACCGGCAAGCCCAGTTGCACGAGGGACACAAAATCGCCCATCAGCATTGTGAAGCCGCCGTCGCCCGACAGCGAAATCACTTGCCGTTCCGGGAACGCCGCCTGCGCGCCGAGTGCTTGTGGCATCGCGTTGGCCATGGACCCATGATTGAACGAACCGATCAGCCGCCGCTGGCCATTCATCTGGAGGTAACGTGCCGCCCAGACAGTGGGCGTGCCGACATCGGCCGTGAATATCGCGTCGTCATCGGCTAGTTCGCTGACCAAGCGCGTCAAATACTGCGGATGAATGGGACGGTTCGCGGGCGCGGGCATGGCCAGGTCATCGAGGCCTTTACGCGCTTCCTGATAATGCTTAAGGGCGGCCGCGAGAAATTTTCGATCCGTTTTTTTCTGCAGCTTAGGCAAGAGCGCAGCTAGCGTTTCAGTGACTTCGCCCACTATGCCAAGGTCTAGCTTGGCGCGCCGCCCCAGCGATTCAGGCGCAATATCGATTTGCACGATTTTTGCATTGGTCGGGTAAAAATGGCGATACGGGAAGTCGGTGCCCAGCATGACCAGCGTGTCGCAGTTGAGCATTGCGTGATAGCCCGAGCTGAAGCCGATGAAGCCGGTCATGCCGACATCGAACGGGTTGTCCCATTCGACGTGTTCCTTGCCGCGCAAGGCGTGCACCACCGGTGCGGCCAGCTTGTCGGCGAGCGCCACCACTTGATCATGTGCGCCGGCGCAACCGCTGCCACATAAGAGCGTAATTGCCGAGCTGTTGTTCAGTAAGGAGGCGAGCAGCGCAATATCCGCGTCCTGCGGGACTACGCGCGGCTGCCTCAGTACCGGCCAATGGTCGGCGGGCACGCTCGCTTCCAGCAGTGCAACGTCGCCGGGAATCACGATCACGGCCACGCCTCGCCTGAGAATGGCGGTGCGCATGGCGCGATGCAATGCCTGTGGCATTTGCAGCGGATTCGTGACCAGCTCGACGTAGTAGCTGCATTCCTTGAATAATTCCTGCGGATGGGTCTCCTGGAAATAACTGAGCCCGATCTCCGAGGAGGGAATCTGGGCTGCGATCGCCAATACCGGCACATGATTGCGGTGGGCGTCGAACAGGCCGTTGATCAAGTGCAGGTTGCCCGGGCCGCAACTGCCCGCGCACACCGCGAGTTCACCGGTAACGGCGGCGTCTGCGCCAGCGGCGAAGGCCGCGACTTCCTCATGGCGCACATGCATCCATTCGATGGTTTCCATTTTGCGCAAAGCGTCGCTGAGCCCGTTGAGGCTGTCGCCGGTCACGCCCCAGATCCTCTTGACGCCCGCGTGCTCTAGCGTTTTCGCCAGTTGCGTGGCGATATTCTGATTTGCCATGTGTCAGCTCCGGTTGTTGGAGAATGCAATGTCGATCGCAAGGTGGATCGCGGGGTGTTCGGCTAGGCTTGCTTGCTTCTCGGCTCGATCTTCAGCTTGATGTGCGGGGGCACTCGGCTGATTCGGTTTTTCCCCCAGCTTTGTATTCTAGGAAATGCAGACACGCTCTGCCGCGTTTTACTTTACAGCGTCTTATTTACACCTGTTAATTGCGCGTGCGCAGCGCAGCGGGCATTGATTACCGCATAGGATGCGCAAGGAAGAAGCGCATCATCTCGGCACTAGCGTCGGGGCCTTTCGGGTCCGTATAGCTACCGCTCGCGCTGCCGCCGCTCCATGCATGAGGAGCACCGTGTATCACCCACAGTTCCGCATCGTAGCCCTCGGATGATGTCAGCCATTTGACAGCGCACGCGCGTTGGTTCGGCTCGGCGGGCGGTGTGGCGCTGCCGGTCGCTACTTTTTCGTCATAGCCCTCTACCAATTGCAAGGCATTCGACAGGTTCACGGTAGTGTCGGCGTCGCCGTGAAATACGATCAACGGTCGCGTGGGCGTATAGACGCTCTGCGGTTTTGTCTGCGCAAGCGCTTGCGCCATCCGCCGGCCACCTTTCATCGCGGCGAGCGCGGACGGCAGATCGTGTGCACTGCCGTAGGGCAGGCCGGAATGCACGCCCGCGGCGGCGTATATGTCGGGATAGCAACGAATCATGATGTCGGCCATTGCGCCGCCAGCCGAAAGCCCGGCCACATACACACGAGCGGGGTCGACGTTGTGATGCGCCATCACTTCGCGCGTGATACCGGCGATCAGCGAGGGCTCGCCTTTGTCGCGATGCTGATCGGCGGGCGTGAACCAGTTCCAGCACTTCGACATGTTCGCCTTCTGCGGCTGTATGGGGTAGGCGACGATGCACGGGTGGCGCTCGGCCAGCGCATTCATCTGCGTTCCGGCGGCGAAATCGTCGGCGTCTTGCGTGCAGCCGTGCAACATGACGATCAAGGGCAGCGGGCCGCCCGGGTTGGTGTCCGGTATGTAGAGCTTGTACTGGCGCTGGCCTGCTGCGTTGGAAAAGGTGTGCGTGGTGAAGTTGCCACGCTCCGGTACGTCAGGGCGAATCGGCGTGGGTGCAGGTGCGGGCGCTAAGTCGGCCACGGCGGCCATCGCCTCGGTAAAGCGGTCCAGATGCTGCTGCACTTGGGTTTGCACACGCATTTGCGCCTGCATTTGCGGCTGAGTCGACGCTGGCTTCTGTGCCTGCGTCTGGCGCTGTGTTTCTGCCGTTGTCTTTAAAGCCTCGGCATCGTCTGCAGCGTTCTTGTCGCCACACAGCGCCCGTTTGATTGCCTTCGTCGCTTCGACAGGGCCATTGTTACGAAGCAATGTCATGGCTTCGCGCATCGAGCTTAAAAAACCGTCGTTCAATTTCATCATCAGTATCCTGTTATGCGTTTTATCGGGTCCGGGGGGGGGGCTCGCGGACTAGCCGATTCGGTCGGCGAGCGCAGCCTTTACGGCGGGTGTCGCGTGAAAGGCGCCAAGCACGACAATCGAATTGATCGTCGCACGCGCCAGTTCGGGCGAAACATCGGCGGCGATGCTCGCCAAGCCCAGCACTTGAACGTCCAGTTGTTCATTTGCCGCCCGTATCGCCTCGAGGTCCGTCTTGGAAAAATGCTGCAGGCCGAGAACAAGCGCTCGGCGCACCACGGATTCCTGCACGACCTGTGCATGTATGGCTAGCTGGTTGCGAATTGCCGTGCGTATCAGATCGGTGCGATTCGAATAAAAACCTTCTTCCACGAGCAAATCGATTTGCCCCAGGTCGATCGGCCCAAGATTGATCGTGATCTTTTCAGTCTCGCCCCCCTTGGGTCGAAGCATCGCTAGAACCTGTTGTTCTTTCATAAAACACTCCATATACCATCCATATAGATGGTTATAGGCTGGTAAATAGGCTGCGTCAATGCCAACTTTAAGGGTCAAACGGGGGCGTTTTGGGTCAACGATCCTATCGCCCGAGCGCGTGCAGGCGCAGTCCGCGCCCAAGGCGCCGCGCTGGTCGGTCGATCTACGGCTGGACCGAGCGAGAAAACGTCGGCGTAAGATGTGTGCAATGGAACGAGTCGCCGATCGTGGGGTCGGACATTGCGAGAGGCAAAGACGGAAAAGGCAGATTCGAATCGAACCGTCGGCCCATGCAACGCCATACGGAACTAAGACCATGGATTTCGCCGATTTGCATTCCCAAGCCGACTGAAGTGCCTATGCTTGCGCTCACGGTTGTCGTTACGCTCACGGTCGTCGTTACGCTCATCGTCGCTTTGGTCGTCGCGAATTTTTCCAGTGGCGAGAAAAAGGTCGAGCACAACATCGATCGACTGTATTCAAGCGACGATCCGCAGTTCGTCCGCTCGATGGGTTTGCTGCTCGGGCCACCCGTAACGTCTGGGAACCGCTACGAAGTGCTTTTGAACGGCGACCGGATTTTTCCTGCCATGCTGGAAGGCATACGCTCGGCGACCCGGACCATCACCTTCGAGACCTTCATCTATTGGTCGGGAGAAATCGGTCAGCAATTTGCCGATGCACTGGCTGACCAGGCACGCGCCGGAATCGCGGTGCATGTGCTGCTCGACTGGGTGGGATGCTCAAAAATGGATCATCGCTACCTGGACCAACTCAAGCGAGCGGGCGCCGAGGTCATCCAATATCACCGGCCGCATTGGTCGGGCCTGGGGCGTATGAACAATCGCACGCATCGCAAGCTGCTGATCATCGATGGCCACACCGGTTTTACAGGCGGCGTGGGCATTGCCGAAGAATGGACTGGCGATGCGCAGGATCCGCAGCACTGGCGCGATACGCATTTCCGCGTGGAAGGTCCGGTGGTGGCACACATGCAATCGGTGTTCATGGATAACTGGATCAAGGCGAGCGGCAACGTGCTGCACGGGCCTGCGTATTTTCCGGCGATCGCGGAACGCGCCGATAGCGGCGAGGGCGTGGCGCATATGTTCGGTAGTTCGCCCACCAGCGGCAGCGACGACATGGAGTTGATGTACCTGATGTCGATCACGGCCGCCACGCATTCGATCCATTTGGCGAGCGCTTATTTCGTCCCGGACGGCCTGGCCATCAATGCGTTGGTGGAGGCCGCGCGGCGCGGCGTGAAGGTGAGGATCGTCACGCCGGGCAAGCGCATCGATACGCATACCGTGCGCGAAGCCTCGCGTGCGTGTTGGGGCGACCTATTGAAAGCGGGCGTGGAAATTTTCGAGTATCAGCCCACCATGTTCCACTGCAAATTACTGGTCGTCGACGAGTACCTCGTTTCGGTCGGTTCGACGAATTTCGACGCCCGTTCGTTCAAGCTCAACGACGAAGCCAATCTCAACATCTACGACCGCGAGTTCGCTCGGGAGCAGGTTGCGATCGTCGAAGCGGATATCGCGAAGTCGCAGCAGGTGACGCTCGAAGCCTGGTTGCACCGTCCGTTGCCGGAAAAGTTGATCGAGAAAGCGGTGCCGTTGATCGATTGGCAGTTATGATGCGGCGTGCCGGTCGGACTTTTGCGCGCAGCTTGAGAGCGGGGATTTAAAGCGGGAATTTTCGCCAGCTTTTGCGCGAGTTTTGTGGCAGGCCACGCACTGTAAATACAACGCCTGGACTTCATTGGAGACAACATGGCTTCCCCACCGGAAAAAGTCAGCATGGCGCTGTTCTGCGACTTCGAAAACGTCGCACTCGGCGTGCGCGACGCCAACTATGAAAAATTCGACATTGCGCCGGTGCTCGAGCGCTTGCTGCTCAAAGGCAGCATAGTCGTGAAGAAGGCCTATTGCGACTGGGAGCGTTATAAAGGCTTCAAGGCCGCGATGCACGAAGCCAATTTCGAACTGATCGAAATTCCGCATGTGCGACAGTCGGGCAAAAATTCGGCCGACATCCGGCTGGTCGTCGACGCACTTGATCTTTGCTATACGAAGTCGCATGTCAATACCTTCGTGATCATCAGCGGCGACTCCGACTTCTCGCCGCTGGTGTCCAAGTTGCGCGAGAACGCCAAACACGTGATAGGCGTGGGGGTGAAGCAATCGACGTCGGACCTGCTGGTGGCCAATTGCGACGACTTCATCTTTTACGACGATCTGGTGCGCGAGATGGCGCGTGAGACGGGGCGCGGTTCGGCCAAACGCGAAACGCGTGAAACCCAGCCTGCCGCCAAGCGCACGCCCGATGAAGAGAAGCGCCGCAGGCAGGAGGCGGACAACCGCAAGAGCAAAGGCGTGGATATTGCCGTGCAGACATTCGATGCGTTGCTCTCCGAGCGCGGCGATAGCGGCAAGATTTGGGCGTCGGTGTTGAAAGACGCGATCAAGCGACGCAAGCCGGATTTCAACGAGTCGTACTATGGCTTCCGCGCGTTTGGCAATCTGCTTGAAGAGGCTCAGCGGCGAGGGTTGCTGGAGATCGGGCGCGACGAGAAATCGGGAGCGTTTGTTTTTCGCAATAGCGCCGGGGATGCGCAGAGTGAGGACAGGGCTGAACAGCGCGTGGCGCTAGAAACCGTATCCGGCACGTACAGCTTGGACGCTGCGGAGGTCGCGAATGGCTCGGACGCTTCGGCGCCTGGGTCGTCGACATCTGTGTCATCGGCGCCCGGTGCATCGAGCGCAGCGGAAGGCCAGCAGAAGGCGGCTCGAAAAACGCGCGGGGGCCGCAAACCGGCCGTGAAGAAGCCAAAAGCGGGTGGGGCGCAGGAGAGTGGTGTGCCGTCGCAGGAGCTGCAGGCACCTACGCCTGCGCTCGCACCTGCGTCTGCACCCACAGCCGAATTAGCGGCCGCGCCGAAAGCGCCCGCTGAAGGGGCTGCCGCCAAGAAGCCACGGACCTCTGCTGCGCGTAGCCGTCGACCACGCAAGGCAGCGCCACCGCCAGAGGCTTGACGGGCCAGGGCGGTCGGACTGTATTCGTTGGGCCACGGCGATTGGGCTGCAGCGATCGGAGTGCAGCAGATAGGCCGCAATGAAAGGGGAGCTGTCGCGCACTAGCGCGATGGCGTCATCGACACTGGAGGTTCGATGATGAAACGACACACGTCAGAGGGGCCGCGCAATAACATGCAGCGGCGCTTCTATCCTCGCTTCTATCTTCATTTCAATCTTCCTGCGCATCGCTTGATCATGACGGCGCTGCTAAGCGGCTTGTTTGCGGCTGGCGCTCAATGCGCCGCTATGGCCCAAACTCCCGGCACGCACGATGCCGCGGAGCCCAGCGATGCAATCGGGGACGCCGCCGCGTCGACGCCTGCCGCACCCCGCCGCCCGCGCGGCGACACGGCCAACAATCCCCATGCCGAGGCGCGGGCGGACACCGCCAACAATCCTCATGCCGAGGCGCGGGCGGACACCGCCAACAATCCTCATGCCGTGGCGCCAGCGGACACCGCCAACAATCCCCGTGCCGAGGCGACGGCGGATACCGCGATACCCGTGCCGCCGGAGACCACGTCGGTCACCCGGCACGCGATCCACGTAGGCGGACACAAGATCGACTACACCGCGACCGCCGGCAACTTGCTTCTGCGCAACACCTTGGGCCAACCTGAGGCGAGCGTGTTCTATGTCGCCTACACGGCCGACACGAAATCCCCGGCTGGCCGGCCTGTGACATTCCTCTTCAATGGCGGCCCCGGCGCGGGCACGGTCTTCCTGTTGATGGGCTCGATCGGGCCCAAACGCACGCTTACGTCCAGCCCGGCTATTACCGGCCCTGCACCCTACGTCGTCACCGATAACCCGGAGAGCCTCATCGACAAGACCGACCTGGTTTTTATCGACGCGGTCGGCACGGGTTATTCAAAGATCGTGGGCCATGGGACTGCGAAGCGTTTTTTTGGCGTCGACGAAGACCTCAGCGCGTTCGAGCGCTTCATCGAGCGCTATCTGACGGACAATCAGCGCTGGAATTCCCCCAAGTATCTGCTGGGCGAATCCTACGGAACCGCGCGCGCGGCCATGCTGGCATATCGCTTGAGCGAGGACAACATCGCGCTCAATGGCGTGATACTCCTGTCTTCCGTGCTGAATTCAGCCGGCCAGGCGCCGGGCTACGATTTGCAATATGAACATTACCTGCCGACCTATGCGGCCATCGCCTGGTATCACGACAAGATCGTGCCCAAGCCGCCCAGCTTGCCGGCCTTGCTCGACGAAGTACGCGCCTACGCAATGGGGCCTTACGCCCATGCGCTTGCCGCGGGCGATGCGCTATCCGATGCCGAGCGCGATGCCGTTGCTGCCCGCGTCGCACACTACACTGGCCTCGATGAATCGTACGTCAAGCAAAGCCGATTGCGCATTTGGCCGGCGCGATTTCGCAAACAATTGCTCAGAGACGAGTCGCGCAATGTCGGCCGCTACGATGCACGCTTCGAAGGCATCGACTACGACGACATCGCGGACCGTACCGACTACGATCCTTCGGTGACCAGCGTGGCAAGCGCATTCGACGCGGCGCTGCATCAATATCTTGCGCAAGACTTGCACTTCACCACGCCGGACCGGTATCGCGTATTCAACGACGAGGCGCTGAGGCAATGGAATTGGAAACATCGCGAGTGGTGGGGCGAGGAGCTCGCCGAACCGTATGCGGGCGGCGACCTCGCCGAGGCGATGCGACAGAATCCACAGCTACGCGTACTTTCGTTGAACGGCTATTTCGATGTGGCGACGCCGTTTTTTTCCACCGAATATGATGTGTCTCATATGGGACTTGATCCATCGCTACGCGCCAATGTGCAACTCAAGTATTATCAAACCGGGCACATGGTTTATCTGGACGATGGCGCATTGAGCGCTTTGAAAGCGGATTTGGCGCGTTTCTTTGATACGGGAGCACGCTGATTCCATCATGACGATCCGCTGCGATAGTTGGGCGGGATGTAGCGCATGGAACGCGGCGCACGCGATGCAGCGCATGGAACGTAGCGCAGGAATGTTGCGCATGCGTGGCGGTCTGATTCGATTTTAGGCGTATAGTCGTGCTGGATATTTGCTGCATCATGGATATCGCGCGACCCACAGATTACCCCAACCCGTTCTGAAATTGCCTGAACCGCGGGAACCCGCCGCAGTCTCTGCTTGTCAGCAAGGTACGGGCGGGTCCACCAGGCAGACCAGTCAGCGTAACCGGAGGTGCGAATGCATGCAGATTTACCCCAAGCTGTCACAAACGATTTATCCGACATGGATGCCGAAAGCGCGCCCAAGCATGACTTGCGCCGCGTGGATGCTCACCCCGATCATTGGTACCCGGTTGCCTGGTCGCGCGAAGTAAAGCGCGGCAAGGCAGTCGGCGTGCGCTTTGCCGGGGACCCTATCGTCCTGGTGCGAACGGAGTCGAATGCGGTCTTCGCGCTCGAGGATCGTTGCGCACACCGACAGGTGCCGCTGCACGCGGGCGTGGTGGAGGGCGAATCGATCAAGTGCTGTTACCACGGTTGGACGTACGACTGCAGCGGCCGTTGCATCGACGTGCCTTATCTCGGTCGCGAGCGTTTGCCCAACGGCGTGCGTGCCTATCCGTGCCGCGAAGAGGAAGGGTTGATCTTCGTGTTTCCGGGTAATGCCGCGCTCGCTGCCGAGGTGCCGTTTCCCAAGCTCGGTTCGGTCGGCAACAAGGCCTACAAGACGCGTCGCTTCGGGCGTGAGGTGCAGTGTCATTACACCTTCATGCACGAGAACCTGATGGACATGAACCACCAGTTCATGCATCGCAAGCAAATGGGTCAGATGCGCGCGCGCATGCTCGCGCGCCGACGCGGCGACGGATGGCTGGAGGTGGACTACACGTTCGCGCGCCTGGGCGGCAAGCAGCCCATCGGCGAGGCGATCGTCTTTGCCAAGAAGCCGAACGAGAACCAGAACGACAGCGATGTCATGACGGTGCGCACCGAGTACCCGTACCAGACGCTGAAGATCGTCACTTCCTCGGGCAAGATGGTGATGGATCTCTGGATTGCGTACGTGCCGCTCGACAAAGCGCAGCGGACCAATCGCACCTTCGGTCTGTTGTCGATTCAGCGGCCGGGCATACCCGGTTTGCTCGATATCGCATGGCCTTTGTTGGTGTGGTTTACCGAACGTATTTTCAAGGAAGATCGGTGGATCGTCGAACGCGAGCAGGAAGCGCATGATCGGCAAGGTGGCGACTGGAACCAGGAAGTCTTTCCTATCATCAAGGAACTGCGCAAGTTGCTTGGCGAATGCGGTGTGCCGAGCGTGTCCGATCGTAGCGCCACCATACGCATAACCCCGATATGAAGGCTGGATACCGGCACTAGAGCAGCGGCATTCTTTCCGACGAGCGCGCCATCCTTCGGCGCGCTCCATTTCTCTCCTGTACCTCATACCTTCTCCGTGAATCTCCCAGTAGGAGCCATCGCGTTGATGAATTCCGTTCCTCTTTTCTCCGGTACTTCGTGTATTTCCCAATAGGGTAGTCACCACATTGACGCGTCGAAAGCTGTCGTCTATTGTCTACAAACCGAATACATACACGAAAGCGTCGCTCCGATGTCGAAACTTAGCCCCGCGTCGCTGGTCGATCTGGCAGCGGATGCCTTGCGCGAGCGCATCCTTTCCGGTGCCTTGAAGCCCGGTGAGCGTTTGCTCGAAGAGCAACTGGCGGCCGAGCTCGGCATTAGCCGGCCGCCGCTGCGTGAGGCATTAAGACTGATCCAGAGCGAAGGCCTGGTGCAATCGCTGCCGCGTCGAGGCATGATCGTGGCGCCTTTGGACGAAAAAGACGCATGGGAAATCGCGACGCTGCGCTCGGCTCTGGAGCGTACCGCCATAGAGCTCGCGTTGCCGATTCGACAGCCCGAGCAGTTGACCGAGTGTCGCCACGCCTTGAGCGCGATGTCTGCCGCAGCCGCATCGAATAGTCGGGGGCCGTTTATAGAGGCGTCGTTCCGCTTTCATCTGGCGGTCGTTCAGCTCGCGCGTCACGACCGGCTCACGGCGGTCTTCAAGTCACTGTCTCTGCAGATGCACTTATGCATGGCGCTCAACGTGCGCACGCGAGAAGAGCAGTTGGGGGAATCGTTGAAAGCCAACGTACAACGGCACGAGGTGCTGTTGGACTTGATCGAGGTCGGCAATCTGGAAAAAGTTTTGGCGGCATTCGTGGCGCACGGCGAACGGTCTTTTTTGACTGAAATAGCCCATGCAGGTGCGCGCACGTAAGGACGTTCCGTACGGATGTAGCACGCACGGATGTAGCACGGACGTAGTCGAAAATAGGATAAGTAACCCGCAAGAGAAAGAATCGATGTCTAAACGTTAGATCTTGGATCAGCGGACGTTCGAGCCGCGCACACGGAGACAGGCCATGACAGCCATGAAGATCCCGATGTTCCGTCGGGCCACCACGCGCGTGTTGTTTCTGCTATGCGCGATGTATTTCATCACGTATATCGATCGAGTCAACGTCAGCACGGCCGCGAGCCAGTTCGGCGCGGAGCTCGGGCTGTCGCATACGCAGATCGGCTTTGTGTTTTCGGCATTCGCCTATCCCTACCTGATCTTCCAGATCATCGGTGGATGGGTCGGCGACCGGTTCGGTCCGCGCCGAACCTTGGCCGTATGCGGGGTGATCTGGGCGGGAGCGACAGTCATGACCGGGTTGGCGGGAGGGTTCACTTCGCTGATCCTGGCGCGCTTACTACTGGGCCTGGGTGAGGGCGCGACGTTCCCGACCGCCACGCGCGCCATGTCCAACTGGATGCCTGCCGACAAACGCGGCTTGGCGCAGGGCACGACACACGCGGCATCGCGCATCGGCAACGCCGTGGCGCCGCCGCTGATCGTATGGATGATGGTCGCGACCAGTTGGCGTGGCGCATTCATCATCACGGGGATCATCAGCTTCATGTGGGCGCTCGTCTGGATCTGGTATTTCCGCGACGATCCGCGTCAACACTCGCAGATCACCAGCGAAGAGACCGTCACGCTGTCTGCCTACTCGGGTATCAAGGAGCGCCTGCCCGTACCGTGGCGCGCGCTGCTGGCCCGCATGGCACCGGTCACGGCTGTGTACTTCTGCTACGGCTGGGTGCTGTGGCTGTTCCTCGGCTGGATTCCGCAATACTTCCTGCACAACTATCACATGCAGCTGGGCAAGTCCGCGCTGTTCGCCTCAGGCGTGTTCTTCGCCGGCGTGATCGGTGACTGGCTCGGCGGCATCGTGACCGACCGGCTGCTGCGCAAGAGTAAGCGCCTGCGGCTAGCACGCAACGTGATGGTCGGCGTGTGCATGTTGCTTACGCTGCTGTCGCTTGCACCGATCATGTTGATGTCGGATATTTCGATTCCGATGGCGGCGGTGTGCCTGAGCTTAGGATTTTTCTTCAACGAAATGACGATCGGCCCGATGTGGGCTGTGCCTATGGACATCGCCCCCAAGCATGCAGGCACGGCGAGCGGGATCATGAACTCCGGCTCGGCGCTTGCCGCGATCATCAGCCCTGTCGTCGGCGGCTGGCTGATCGACCGCACCGGTAATTGGAATCTGCCCTTCGTGGTGTCGATGGCATTGATGGCGGCGGGCATTGCGCTGTCGTTCACCATGCGCCCCGATCGCGAGTTGGGCGCAGCTCCGGCACAGAACGAGCCCGCGACGAAGTTCGTCTGAGATCGCACCCGGCACTGCATTGCATCGCATAGCAGTGCTGGAAGAGAGGCGAACGACAGCTGCAACATGGCAGTGGCAAAACGGTAGTGACACAAACAACGCTACCAACCCTACAAGCCTCAGGAGACAACGTGAGCGAACCCTCCATCGTGGTCGAACGCGACGCGTCGATCGCCACCGTCATCATCGATCGGCCGGCCAAGCTGAACGCGATGACCAAGCCATTGTGGCGCTCGCTTGGCGAGACCATCGAGGCACTCTCCGCCGACGACACGGTGCGCTGCATCGTGCTGCGCGGCGCGGGCGAGAAAGCGTTCTCGCCAGGCAACGACATTGCGGAATTCCAAACCGACCGCTCAAATGTCGAGCAGGCACGCGCATACGGTGCGGTCATGCACCGCACGCTCGATGCGCTCAAGCGTTGTCGGCATCCCATCGTCGCGATGATTCATGGTATCTGCGTAGGCGGAGGGCTTGAGATCGCCGCGATGTGCGACCTGCGCATCTGCGGGGAGTCGAGCCGCTTTGGCGTGCCGATCAAGAACCTGGGCTTGGTCATGGCGCACGCCGAACTGGAAGGGTTGGTGCGCCTCGCGGGGCCTGCAGTGGCGCTGGAAATACTGCTCGAAGGGCGGATCTTCGATGCGCAGGAAGCATTGAGCAAGCGCCTGGTCACACGCGTGGTGCCCGATGGCGAGGTGAGTGCCGAAGCGCTCGCAACGGCCACGCGCATCGCGGATGGCGCGCCGCTGGTCGCGCGTTGGCACAAGCAGTTTGTCCAGCGCGTGATGAACCCGGCGCCATTGAGCGAAGCGGAGCACGAGCAGGACTTCGCCTGTTTCGGTACCGAAGATTTTCGCACGGGCTACCAGGCCTTTCTCGAGAAGGTCAAACCGAACTTCAAGGGGCGTTGAGATGAGTACCAATGGAAACGGACCTTTGAGCGGGATGCGCGTGATCGAACTCGCGCACATCATGTCCGGCCCGATCTGCGGCATGATGCTCGCCGACATGGGCGCAGATGTCATCAAGGTGGAAAAGATCCCGGGCGGCGATGATTGCCGGCGCTTTGCGCCCATCCTGCCCGGCGGCGAATCGGCCTCGTTCATGATCGTCAATCGCAACAAGCGCGGGATCGGGCTGAACCTCAAGACCGACGGCGGCCGCGAGGTATTGCGCAAAATGCTCGCCACCGCAGACGTGGTGACCGAGAACTATCGGGGTGGCACGATGGAAAAGCTGGGCATGGGCTACGAGGTGCTCAAAGCGGCCAACCCCGGTTTGATTTATTGCGCGATTTCCGGTTATGGGCGCAGTGGTCCGATGGCGGACAAAGGCGGCTTCGACCTGATCGCGCAGGGCATGAGCGGCTTGATGAGCATGACCGGCGAACCGGGGCAGGCACCGATCAAGGCGGGGTCGCCCGTAACAGACATCAACGCGGGCATCCTTGCCGCGCTGGGTATTTGCGCGGCCTACGCGGGCAAGCAAAAGACCGGCCTCGGTCAGATGGTCGATACGTCTTTGTTCGAAGCGGGCTTGCAGCAGATGTACTGGGCATTCGCGAATTATTTCGCCGATGGTACCGTGCTGCCCAAGGCGGGGTCGGCCAATCCGACCAGCTCGCCGTACCAGGCATTTCGCACGCGTGATGGCTGGGTGAATATTGGTGCGGCGAACCAGAGCAATTACGACCGGCTGGTCGGGGTGCTGGAGATTCCCGGTCTGGCTGCCGACGAGCGGTTCCAGACTAACGCCGGGCGCATGAAGTATCGCGGTGCGCTGGTCGAGATCCTGACAGCGCGACTGATCGAGCGCACGACTGCCGAATGGCTTGCGACATTCGACGCGATCGGACTGCCTTCAGGGCCCGTGCTCGAAGTGCCGGAAGCTGTGGCCCATGAGCAGACCGTTGCGCGTGGAATGATAGTCGAGACCGAACATTCCACGCTGGGGCGCGTGCGAGGGCTCGGGTTGCCGATTCATTTTTCCGACGGCCGCACTCAGGAGTCCTTGCCAGCGCCGTTATTGGGCGAGCATACGGAGGACGTGCTGCATGAGTATGGGTTTACCGACGCGCGTATCCGTCAGTTGCGGGACGAGGGCGCGATCTTGGAGGCGGTTGCGGTCGAATAGCGATGGCGCTAGCGGTAGCGGTAGCGGTAGCGGTGGCCTGGCGGGTGGCCGGTGATGACACCGTCGCCGCGGCTGCCCCCATTACCGCTGCGCCGTTCTGCCGCGCTTATCTAGCCTACCGGGAGCCGGAGGAGCGAATATCGCGCGCGACTCGGCAGGCAGCCAGATCCCACGCCGCGCATCCCACGCTTTTGAATAGCAGGGGTTTGTGCACTGGCACAGGGTGCTCAATAGCATGTGCCAGCGATCCCACATTCGCCCAATCCATCTTGGCCTGGATCAAGTCGCCGGCCTCATGCTTCGCCCCGAGCGGATCGTCGACAAATACCGTACTTGCCAGCACGATGTCCGCCGCAATCTCGGCCGCGTCGGGCGTGAAGGCGCCAACACCGATCACGAGCCGCGCAGTACTCGGCGGCTCTTTGTACACCGGGGTTTTACTGGTCGTGAGCGTAACGACGACTTCGACATCGTCCGGCGTGCCGCTTACGGGTACCGGGCGCAGATTCGGTGCTGCCGCGCGATTGCGCTCACAGAACGCCGCCGCGCTGCTGGGCGTCGAGCCCTGTACATACAAGATCGCCGCGGGAAATAGCTCAGCCAGAACTTCTGCGTGATTGACAGCCTGCTTACCGGTGCCGATCAGCAGCATCGCTTTGGGTGACGTGGGCCACAAGGTCTGGATGCCTAGCGCCGTTATGGCCGCCGTCCTGCGGCCGGTCACGGTGGGCCCGTCGAGCACGAAAAGCATCTCGCCGGTCACCGGGTCACAGGCCATGACTTGTCCATGTATGGTCGGCAAACCCAGCGCCTTATTGCCCGGGCACACATTGACGAGCTTATGGATCGCGATATCCTGCGCGCTCGCGGGCATCGACAACATGACGGCACCGCCCTGTAACGGCACCACGAGCCGTTCCGGGCTGACGATACGTCCGGCGGTATAGTCCAGAACCGTTGTTTTCAGATTGGCTACAAGCTGTCTATACGGCAAGAGCGCAATGGTCTCTTGCTCGTTGTAAATCTTGGTCACACTTACCTCACTAAGAAGCCATATGTCAGTGGGTCACGCTCGTCGATGATCCAATTTCCAAAGCCGCAAATATAGGCGTTTCCTTCAACCTCAGGAATGACCGCATCGAATTCGCCGAGCTTCACTTCTTTCAGCACGCGGCCTTTGAAGATCGTGCCGATCACGGACTCGTTGACTAGCGTCTCGTCGCGGCCGAGTTCGCCGCGTAGGTAGAGCTGCGCCACGCGACCGGCGGTGCCGGATCCGGTCGGCGATCGATCGACCTCGCGGTCTGCGAACACGCAGCAGTTAGCCTGCGTGGAACCAGGGTGACGCGGTGCATTGGCAATGATCGTCCCGTAGATATGATTGATCTCGGGGATTTCCGGATGTACGACCTTGAAGGCGTCGTTCGCGGCGATCTTCACTTCGGCGCCGAAGCGGATCAACTGTTCGATCGACGATTCGCGCACCGGCAGGTTGTGCGGTGCGCCGTCGGTATAAAAGTAAAATGCGCCACCGAAGGCGATGTCGCCGGTCACGCTGCCAAACGATGGCGTGTGCACTGTCACGTCGCGTTTCCAGATGAAGGAAGGCACATTCACGAAGCGGACGTTGCCGGCGTGGTCACCGTCCCATTTGACAAACGCCTCGATGAAGCCACACGGTGCATCGATGCCTACGCGAGTTTCCGGGGAGGTGCGGGGCACCCAACCGAGTTCGACAGCGGCCGTTGCGAGCCCGATCACGCCGTGGCCGCAATGGTCGCTGTATCCCTCATTGTGTACGAAGATCACGCCGAAATCGGCGGTTTCGCTCACCGGTTCGGTCAGGTAGCCGCCGTACATGTCGGCGTGGCCACGCGGTTCGAACATCAATGCTCGTCTGATGTCGTCCGCGTTTTCCCTCAGCCACGCACGCCGTTCGACGATCGTTTTGCCCGGCATGCGGGGCAGGCCGCTGGTGACAATGCGAAATGCCTCGCCACCGGTGTGAACCTCGACGGTACTAATCGCCTTGGTGATCTTCATTCCTACTCCGATTGATGCTTGAAACTTTCCGTTGCCGGCTGGCTGTTGGCAACGGTATTGCTTGTGCTGTTAGCTGCGCTGTCGCCGGCGCAGTGGCCTACTCAGTTACTGACACGGTTGCCGACGTGGTTGCCAGCGCAGTTGCCAAAATCACTCGCCCGAGTCACTCTCCATAAGGCGTGGGCAAACCATTCTTGATCACGTAGACCGAAGTCGGTGCACCTTTGAGGTCGCCATGCGCGTCAAATGAATAGGTTCCCGCGATGCCCTTGTAGCTGGTTTTGGCGAGTTGCGCAATGAGCTTGGCGCTATCGGTGGTGGTGCCGGCTTTGACCATGGCGTCCGCCAACAACATCATGCCGTCGTAGTAGTTCACGCCATACACTTGCGGGTCGGTGTGATAAGTCGCTTTATAGCGCTGCAGGAACTCGCGTCCGGCCGCAGTCTTTTCCAGCGCCACGCCACCTTGTGCGCAGTACACGATCGATGCAGCGTCGCCCGCCACATGCCCCATGTCGGCCGAACAGATGCCGTCGCCACCGAGCAGTTTCGCTCTCACGCCGCGCTCTTTCATCTGCTTGGCCATCGGTGCGCCCTGTGCGGCATAGCCACCGAAGAAGATCACGTCGGGATTTTTCGATTTGATCGTGGTCAAGATGGCCAGGAAATCGGTAGCGGTCGAATTCGTGAACTCGCTCTCGACGACCTTCAGGCCACGCTCTTTGGCCACGCGCGCGAACTCCGCCGCAACGCCTTGTCCATAAGCGGTGCGGTCATCGATGATCGCGGCCGTCTTGGCGTGCAGCGTACCCACGGCAAATTCGGCCATCGTGCCGCCGAGCTGCACATCGCTCGCGCCGATACGGAAGATATTGTTGAAGCCTTGTTGCGTCAGCGTCGGGTTGGACGCCACCGGCAGCATCGGGATGCCCGCCGCGTTGTAGACGCGCGATGCCGGAATGGCCACGCCGGAGTTATAGGGCCCAAGCACGGCGACCGTCTTGGCATCGGCCAGCTTTTGCGCGACTTGCACACCGACCTTCGGGTCGGCCTGGTCGTCTTCCGAATCCAGTTTGAAGGTCACTTTCTTGCCGGCGACCACAACGCCCTTTTTGTTCAGGTCTTCGATGGCGAGCCGGGCGCCATTTTCATTGTCTTTACCGTTTGCCGATTGCGGTCCGGTCAGGGGAGCCGAGTGGCCGATAGAAACTACTTCTTGCGCGTTTGCAGTGGCAAACGCCGAAGCCGCCAAGGCGACTACAAAACCAGTGACTACCTTGCTCATCATGGAACTCCTGGGTGGGTGAACTATAGTGGTGCCAAATGTAGACCAATATCGTTTTCGTGTGCAACAATTATTTAAAATATTGCGGCAATTGGTTTAATGGAAAACCAGTACATGCAAAAGCCAAGCAAAAGGGCAAGCCATGGGATCCAGTTTTGTCGAGCTCGATAACTCGTTTCGGCCGCAGCAAATCTATGAGCAGGTTTCCGAAAGAATCCGTGCCGAGATCCAGAGCGGCCGATTCGCGGCCGAGTCGCGCCTGCCGTCCGAGCGCGATCTGGCGGGGTTGTTCGGGGTAGGCCGGCCGGCGGTTCGAGAAGCCATAGGGGCGTTGCAAAACGAGGGGCTGGTCGTCACAAAGCGCAACTCGGGCACGTTCGTGTGCGCCAATGCGCTCGATCTGCTCTCGCACGCACGTTCGACGCCATCGAGCACGCCGCGGGTGGCGGACTTCAGTCCCATGTCGACCCTGGAGGTGCGCTTGGTGCTGGAGCCGGCGATCGTGCGCCGCGCGGCAGTCAGGGCGCAGCGCGATCGTCTTGCGGAGCAATACCTCACGCAGATGGAAAGCGTGCACGACATCGACGATTTGGCGCAGCGGGACTTATGGAACACCAGCGACCGGCTGTTCCATCGTCAACTGGCCGTGATGACCGGCGACGGGTTGATGGTCAAGATTGCCGACGAGGTGGCGAAGACCATGGACCAACCGCTGTGGCGGCGGCTCAAGGATGAGGCGATCTATGAAGCGGGGCGCATCAGGTTGTATGTGGCGGAGCATCGCTTGATCTATGAGGCGGTCGTCAACGGCGACGCCGATGCGGCAGCGTTCTATGTGGAGCAGCACATCAAGCGCGTGTCGAGAGATCTCACCTAGGGCTCGCGGGCGATTGTACGTGCACTTGCGCGTGCAAGTGCCAGGAAGGTAGAGAGTACCGGGGATGGGTTACGTTCGGAATAGACCACTGCGATACCCATAGCCAGAGTCCTGGATTCGGCCTTCAGCGCGCGAAAGGCAACGCCGCTGCGCTTGACCGCCGTCAAGGAGGCAGGGATCAGTGCGACGCCTTGTCCTTGCGAAACCAATCCCAGCAATATGTGATGGTCTGCCGGTTCAGGCACGACGTTCGGCTGAAATCCTATCTGCTCGAAAAACGCTAGACAATAGTCGTAAAAACCAGGATTGAGCCGTCGTTCGAACCAGAAGAACGGTTCGTCCTTTAGATCGTCGAAACCGATGCGCCGTTTTCTGGCCAGGCGATGACCTGCGGGTAGTGCGACGACGAAAGGCTCCTCGCGCAAGGTCTCGGTAGCCAGACCTTTGACTTCCGTGTGCAGACCGACAAAAGCCGCGTCCATCGCGCCATTTTTAATCTCTCGAACCAGGTTGATCGAATGCTTGCCTTTGACGGCAATTCGCCAGCTTGGGAAGCGACGACGCAGCTCATCGAAAATATCGGGAAAAGCGCTTCGGTCGAATACCGTCGTATAGCCCACGACGAATTGGCCGCCGTCGGAATCCCTGCAAGCCCTGGCCACGGCGACCGCCTTCTGCGCTTGTGCAAGCGTACGCCTGACCTCCGGCAAAAACGCCGTGCCAGCCGCGCTCAGCATCACCCCCGCTTTGCTACGCAGAAACAGCTCGACGCCGAGGATGTCTTCCAACTGACGAATTTGCCGACTCAAAGGGGGCTGCGAAATGTGTAGGCGTGCCGCCGCTCGCCCAAAGCTGAGCTCCTCGCTGACGGCAAGGAAGTAACGAAGCTGCCTGAGATCGATGGACGTGGTCATACCGAAAAGGTATCACATATAAGGTATTGGAAATCGTTTCAGACGGCGCGGAAGATGCGAGAACGCTAATTCAAGCGCAACGCAGAATGGAGTCTGAAATGAACAACGAACGCTTTCGACGAGGTTTGGAAAAATTGCGGGAGATCGATGGAGAGGGGGGCGAAAAGGTCGTAGAGAGCCTGCGCGATATCGCTCCCGATTTTGCGCAGTACCTGATTGAATTTCCTTTCGGCGATATTTACTCGCGGCCTGGCCTCGATTTGAAGACCCGGGAATTTTCCGTGATAGCGGCACTCACCGCCCTAGGCAACGCGACGCCGCAACTGAAGGTGCATATACAGGGCGCGTTGAATGTCGGATGCTCTCGGCAGGAGATTGTCGAATTGCTTATGCAAATGGCAGTTTACGCAGGCTTTCCCGCAGCGTTGAATGGTTTGTTCGCCGCGAAGGAGGTATTCGCAGTATGCGACGCGCAATAGTCTAGACAGCGCTTCTGAAGAACGACTGGTCTATGCCAGCCATTCCTCGCACGTTCATACAAATTTGAACAACGCCGCCGCCGTATCGACCAGCACGGCCCGGCGTTCTTGAGGATCCGGCAACAACGCGCGCAGCAGTGTCACTGCCCGTGCGTAGTCCTGGGCTTGCTCGAATTGCGTATGTGGCCAGTCGCTGCCCCACACCAGCCGGTCGGTCCCAAACGCCGCCTTCAGCAGCGGGACCGCTGCGATCGCCGTGACTTCGCCGTGGGCGCCGTGGCCGATCCGATAGGCGCCGGAGAGCTTGACCCACACATGGCGCGTGACGCCCAGCGTCAGAAGATAGTGGAAGCCCGGGTCCGCGATGCCCAGCGCCGGATCGGGCCGACCAAAGTGATCGATCACGACGTTGATGCCCTTATCGAGCAACGGCGGCACCACGTCTTCGAGTCGTCGCGCCTCGACATGCACTTCGACGTGCCAATCGAGCCTAGCGATTGCTGCAAGCGTTTGCTGCCAGTCGGCACGCGTGAAGTCGGGATTCGGCAGATCGAACAGGTTCAGGCGGATGCCCACCACGCCCACATGCTGCAATGCGTCGAGTTTTGCGCAGTCGGCTGCGGGGTCGATCACCGCGACGCCGCGCAGCCGCTGCGGTTCCCGCGCGAGCGCCGCCAGCAAATAGCTGCAGTCGGTACCGAGGAAGCTCGGTTGCACGAGCACGCCATGCGATATTGCGTGCGCGTCCAGTTGTGCGAGATAGTGCGGCAGCGTTGCGTCGTATTGCGGGGCGTAGCGACGTTGGGCGGCCAGGGGCAGGCCTTGTGCAAACACGTGCGCGTGCGTGTCTATGGCGGCGATCGCCGTTGCAATCGGAGTCTCCACTTTAGCCACGTGCTCCGCTGGTCGTGAGAGTGGTGTCGCGCTGGGGCAGTGTCTCGCTCAAAGAGCGGCCGCGCGTTTCAGGCAACATCAGCACCGCGACCACAACGATCGAGTAGGCGATGGCCGCGTCGATACCGATTGCCGCGCCTAGCGACATATTGGTGGACATGTGTCCGACCAGCACCGGAAAGCCTGCCGACACCACGCGCCCAAAGTTATAGCAAAAGCCCACGCCTGTGCCGCGCATGCCGCGCGGATAAAGCTCGTTGAACAACGCGCCCATGCTGGCTGGAATGCCCGCCGCGAAAAAGCCCAACGGAAAGCCCAGCACCAGCATCTCGGTGTTGCTCAGCGGCAGGAATACATACATCAACACCATCACGACACAACTGATCGCGAACAGCAATATGGTGCCGCGTCGGCCGATGCGGTCGAGCAGATACGCGGCGGCGATGCAGCCGCAAAAAAACGCGGCGATGATCACGGCCAAGTAGCCGCCGGTACCGAGCACCGAGAGGTGGCGCTCCGTCTTCAAATAGGTGGGTAACCACGTGGTCAGCGCGTAGTAACCGCCGTGCGCGCCGACGCCGAGCAAGGCGCCGGTGAGCGTCATGCGCAGCACTTGCGGGGAGAAGATACCGAGCACCGGCACTTTCGCCAACGCATCGGCCGCGGTGCCCGTTTCAGCCACTGTCTTGCTTGCCACGACAACCGGCGCGGCGGGTTCCTGCACACCACGGCGCACATAGAGGATCAGCAAAGCCGGCAGGATGCCGATGCCGAACATCACGCGCCACGCGGTTGTCACCGGCATCACCGAGAACATCAGCGAATACAGCAACACGGCGGCGGCCCAGCCGACGGCCCAGGCGCTTTGCACGGTGCCCATTGCCTTGCCGCGATGCTCAGGTCGTATCGTCTCGGCCATCAGCACGGCACCGGCTGCCCACTCGCCGCCGAAGCCCAGACCTTGCAAGCTCTTCAAGATCAGGAACTCGGGGTAATTTTGTGCGAACGCGCATAAGAACGTGAACACGGCGAAGAACGCCACCGTCAACTGCAGCGTCTTGACGCGTCCGATCCGGTCAGCGAGCACGCCGGCCACCCAGCCGCCGATAGCCGAAGCCACAAGCGTCGCGCCACCGACCAAACCCGCTTGGGTCCGGGTGATGGCCCACTCGGCGATGATGGCCGGAATCACCAGACTGAACATCTGTACGTCGAGCGCATCGAGTGCCCAACCGCCGAAGCATGCCCAGAACGTGCGTCGCTCGTTGGGAGAAATATCCTTGAACCAGCTCATTGCTTGTCTCCTGATCTGACCCGGGCCGCGTGAACCTTGGGTAGTGCCTGATGGAACGTGCGGCCGGGCGATGTTTTTAGTGGTGTTGAGTGGTGCCCGTCGTTGAGCACATGTCGGTCTAGCGAATTTCAGCCTGGTAGATGAATTCGCTGGCGGGGCCGCGCGAGCGCCGCCATTCCAATGGACGCCTGTCGTAGCCGAACGCGAGGCGCTCGATGATGACGACCGGCGTGGCCGGTGCAATGCGCAACATGCGCGCGTGCATCGGGCTGACCGTTTCGACCGTCAGCGTTTCGGTGGCCGATGCCACGACTTCATTGCACTGCGCTTCATACACGGGGTACAACAGATCGCCGATGTCTTCGATCTCCATTTGAGCGAAGGCCGCAAAGCGATCGGCGGGCAGCCAGATTTCCTCGGCGAGTACGGGGTTGTCTTCGATCATCCGCAGGCGCGACATCCGGATCACCGACGCGTTCGGCGCGATCTGCAGGATGGTCGACACCGCCGATGGCGCCTCGATTACGTCACGCTTGAGGATGCGGCTTTGCGGAATGCGTCGCTCGCCGGTCAGGCTCTGGAAGCGGAAAAACCGGAATAATGAGCCATCGAAGCTGGCTCGGCGCACGAAGGTGCCGCGCCCCTGAAAACGTTCCAGCATGCCTTCGGCTACCAGCAGATCGACCGCTTTGCGCACGGTGCCCACGGCGACGCTATAGCTGCGTGCCAATTCCTGTTCGGTAGGAATCGCTTCGCCGGGCCGCCAATGGCGCGTCGCGATTAGCGCGAGGAGTTCGTCGCGCAACTGATGGTATCGAGGGAGTCGGCTATCGAGGGGCATGAAAGGGCTCAGCGAGGTGAATTCATACACATGTTTGCATGTATGTATGTTTTGCGCCTCCCGCGTTTACCCTTAATTCTGTGGCCGGCGACTCCGAGCACGGCCAGATCCGGCCCTGCGTCCTATAGCGGAATGGGGGTCAACAAGGGCTGACCCGAGAAATGCGCGTGCAGGTTGTCCAGCACCAAACGCACCATCGCGTCGACCGCTTCGGGGGAACGTCCCGCCACATGCGGGGTCAGGATCACGTTGTCCAATTGCAGGAGGGCGGCCGGCACATTCGGTTCGCCTTCGACCACGTCGAGCGCCGCTCCCGCGATGCGATGGTGCGCGAGTGCTTCGATGAGCGCACCAGTGTCCACCACGCTGCCGCGAGCGATGTTGATCAGAAAGCCTTGCTCGCCGAGCGCATGGAGCACTGCGGCACCGACCATGTGGCGGGTGGCCGCGCCGCCGGGTACCGCGACCACCAGGAAATCGCACCATGCGGCCAGTGCTACCGGGTCGTCGAAATAGCGATAGTGCTCGATGTCATGAGGATGCCTGCTGACATAGCCGATCTGCATGTCGAAGCCGCCGACAGCGCGGCGGGCGATGCCCTGGCCAATGCGGCCCATGCCGAGAATGCCCAGTTTTTTCCCCGACACGGACGGGCGCTCCTCGCGTGACCAGTCGCCGCGGCGAACAGCGGCGTCGGATTGCGGTACATGTCTTGCCGCCGCAAGCAGCAGCGCCAGCGCATGATCGGCCACAGACGAGTCGTTGGTGCCGGGCCCGTGGGTTGCAGCAATGCCACGCGCGCGTGTCGCATCGAGATCGACCTGATCGTAGCCGACACCTTGAGCGCAGACGATCTCCAGATTGGGCAGTGCTGCGATCATGTCGGCACGCAAGCCAGTCGAACCGTTGGTGAAGACGGCCTGGATTTCAGGCGCTTGCGTGGCGAGGATCGCTTCGCGTTGCTGTGCGGTGATCGCCAGACGCAGCGCGAAACCTGCCGCCTCTATCATTGCCAGATGCTCTGGGGTTTGCTCCACAAGCACGAGAAGACCATGTTTCATCAGATTGCCCTAAAGAGAACACGCACAGACGCGCACCGAACCGCGCGTGGATAGCTTGCGTGATCGAATGTTTGCCGGATTTACCCCTAGATTTACCCTTATTTAAGCACGCTAAATAGCGGCGACGCAGCCATCCGGGCGATAATTACCCGCCCGGCGCGTCCTTTTCTACCCACACCGATCACGGAGTTGCCGCATGCAACCGACATCGAGCACCAAGCGTAGCGCCATCGCTGCCGTTCTGGGTAATTCCATGGAATGGTATGACTTCATGATTTTTGCTTTCATGACGCCGGTGATCAGTAAATTATTCTTCCCTGTCGATCCGGCGTTGCCGGGCAGCGAATTGAACGCGATCCTGTTGACGACGGCGCTGTTCGGCACCGGGTTTTTCATGCGCCCGGTCGGCGGCGTGGTGCTTGGCTTGTACGGGGATCGCAAGGGCCGCAAGGCGGCCATGACGCTGGGTATGTCCATCATGGGCCTCTCGGCGTTGCTACTCACGTTTGCGCCGACCTATCAGACCGCGGGTATTTTCGCGCCGCTTACGGTGTTGGTTGCGCGGCTGCTGCAGGGGTTTTCGGTAGGCGGCGAGTTCGGCACCTCCACGTCTTTCCTGATCGAGCTCGCTCCTCCTGGCAAAAGCGGCTTCTTCGGCTCATGGCAAATCACGGGCCAACTCGGCGCGCAGATCCTTGGCGCAAGCCTGGGCTTGCTGCTCACCGACCTATTCACGCCCGAGCAACTGGCGGCCGGCGCATGGCGTATTCCGTTTGCGGTCGGTTTGGTGATCGTGCCGATCACCTTGTATATGCGTAGCAACCTGATGGAGTCGGACGCGTTCGTGAGCGTGCGCACCAAGCTCGGTTCGCGCGTGCGGCAGATGGGTGCGGAGTTGCGGCAGCCTGGTTTCAAATACCTGATCGGCATGGGGATGGTGGTGGCAAGCGCCGTATCGTTCTACGTGACGTTCGGCTACACCGTGACTTACGCTAAACAAGTGCTCAAGCTGCCTTTGCACGACAGTTTCATGGTGCAGATGATCGCGGCTATCGCGATGCTGATCGTGGTGCCGCTCGCCGGCATCGCCTCCGATCACTACGATCGCAAGAAACTGCTGCTGGTTTCGCTGGGCGGATATCTGGTGGTTCTGTACCCGTTGTACACGTGGGTGACCGGCGCGCCATCGATCGAGAAGCTGCTGGTCACGCAACTGGTGGCGGGTGTGCTCAGCGCATTTTTCCTCGGTGTGTATTGCACGGTGCTGGCGGAGATGTTCCCGGTACGCGTGCGCTCCACCGCGCTGGGGATCGTGAACAACGTCGCCGTGCTGGTGTTCGGCGGCTTCGCGCAGTTCTTCGTGACGTGGCTGATCAAGCTGACGGGTTCGCCGCTGGCGCCGGTGTACTACGTCATGATAGGGCTGAGCCTGGGATTCATCGCCGTGATCTGCATGCCGCGCGAGAGCGCTTATGCGCGCGTGGGCGACGCACTGGACACCGCGAAACCTTGAACCTATACCGTTGCCCGCATGCCGCGTCGGGCATTCAGAACAAACCGTAAGAGAGGCTTACTTTGACGATCTCCCAGACCGTATTCGACGTAATCGATCGCGTGGCGATACCCACCGATCCTGTTGCCGCACAAACGATACGCCAGCACCGCGTGAAGATTTCGGGTTTTATCCAGACCGCGTACGACGCGATTTTTGTCGACTCGTCCACCGTCATGGACATCGCGCTGCGGCTGACGAGTGCGACGCAAGTGGCCACGCTCACAGGCGAGCCGGATCTGGCGACGTTCTACGACGACGAACTCAGGCGTTATACCTGTGGGCGTGTCGGGGCGGCGAGCGATGCGCAGCGCGCAGCGGTGGCGGCTCACGTGAAGCGCGTGACGCTTGCGCCTGAAACCTGCGATCGCGCGGCGCTCGATGCGTTGCGCAGTGCCGGGGTGAGCACGGAAGACATCGTCACCTTGTCGCAATTGATCGGCTATGTGGCGTTCCAGGCGCGCGTGATCGCCGGTGTGCGGGCCATTGCCGGTGTAGAGAAATCGCCCGTGGCCCTCGATACGCCGGTAGCGCTGGTTCGACACGATGGCTTTACCACCGATTCGCTCGACTGGGCCTCGTGGTTGATGCCGGTCGATGTGGCCAGCGCTACACCAGAGCAACTTGAGATACTCGACGAAAGCGGTCCGATCGCGCGCAAGTCGGCCTATTACTTGACGCTGATACACGATGCCGATGTCTTGCGCCAACGCAGCGCCGCTTATAACGCCATCATGTATGCGCCTGGAGGCCTGGACCGTGCGGACCGCGAGCTGGGAGCGCTGGTGGTCTCGACGTTGAACGGTTGCTCTTATTGCGCATCGGTGCATGCGCAACGACTCATCCAGTTGAGCAAGCGGGCGGAGCTGGTGCGCGCGGTGTTTACCGACCCGATGTCGGCTGGCGAGTCGGACCCCGATCGAGCACTGATCCTGTATGCGCAGCGCCTCACGCTATACGCGAACGAATTCTCGACGGCCGACGTGGAGCGTTTGAGGGCGGTTGGTTTGAGCGATGGAGAGATACTCGACTTCACGCATGCGGTCGCGATTTTCGGCTGGGCGAATCGGTTGATGCAGACCTTGGGGGAGCCAGTTCATCGGCAGGCGAAATCTGGACAAGAGAGCGCCTCGCGTGGGGATGGGGCAGACCGTGCTTGAGTTGGATAAGCGGGAACTCGACGTCGGTAAGCTCGACGCACCCGGATTCGATCCGCTTGAAATCGGAAAAGCCGGCCTCTCGTCGCTCGCCGATCTCGACGCGCGGCTAGCGCAGGATCTCGAATGGTTGTGTCTGCCGGCGGCGCCGTGGTCGGCGCGCAGAGAGGTGGAGGGCCGGCCGGTGACCGACGTGTTGATCGTTGGTGGTGGCATGTGCGGACTTGCCGCTGCTGGCGCGCTGAAACTGCTGGGCGTGGACAACATGCGCATTGTCGACCAGGCGCCGGCAGGCTTGGAAGGGCCCTGGATCACGTTTGCTCGTATGGAAACGCTGCGCTCGCCGAAGGAACTGACAGGCCCGTGCCTGGGTTTGCCGGCGCTGACGTTTCGAGCATGGTATGAGGCCCAGTTTGGTCTTGCAGCGTGGCGCGCCGTGGACAAAATTCCACGTCCTCAGTGGATGGAATATCTGGTCTGGTACCGCCGTGCGCTGGGCCTGTCGATTGAGAACGACGTCGTCGTCAAGCGCATTGATCCGGCTGGCGAAATGCTGGACGTGCTGCTTGCCACCACTGCGGGCGAAGAGCGCGTGTTGGTGCGGCATGTGGTGTTGGCGACGGGCCGCGATGGCGGCGGCCAACAGTATGTGCCGGAGTTCGCCAAAAAGCTGAACCGTCGCTATTGGGCGCATTCGGCCGATACGATAGATTTCGCCGCTTTGTGCGGCAAGCGTGTGGCCGTGGTCGGCGCAGGCGCTTCGGCGATGGACAATGCGGCCGCGGCGCTTGAAGCGGGTGCTGCACGGCTCGATCTGTTCATTCGTCGGCACGATATTCCGCGTATCAACAAGCTGACGGGGATTGGGAGTCCAGGTCTGTCGTATGGCTTCACCGAATTGCCCGACACTTGGAAATGGCGCTTCAATACGTATTCGATGACATCGCAAACGCCACCGCCGCGTAACAGCACGTTGCGTGTGTCGCGCCATGCGCAGGCGCATTTTCATCTGAGTAGCCCGTTGGTGAAGGTGGTCGAAGGCGATGGCGAGTTGATGGTGGAAACGCCACATAGCAGTTACAAGCTGGACTTTCTGATCTTCGCGACGGGCTTTCGTACGGACCTGAGCGTGCGGCCGGAACTGGCGTCGGTGGTCGACAGCGTGCGACTGTGGAAGGATACGTTCGAGGCGCCCGCGTCGGAGCCGAACGAGGAATTGGCGAATTCACCTTATCTCGGAGCGGCTTTCGAGTTCACCGAGAAGACGCCGGGGGCGTGCCCGGCGCTGAGTCGTATTCATTCGTTCAATTTTTCGGCGATGGCGAGCCTTGGAAAGCTTTCGGGTGATATTCCCGCTGTGAGTATCGGGGCCGAACGTTTGGCGCAGGGGATCATTGCGCGCATGTTTGGCGACGATTGCGACGCGCACTATGTGGCGTTGCAGGCGTTCTCGAAACCCGAGTTGTTTGGGGACGAATGGACTGCGGAGGCTTAAGCGCTCGCGGCGCGGTAAAAGAGCGTGGGGACTATGTGAGTGGGAAGCAGACCTTGTTGTATGTAATCAAGATGAAGGCGGCGTCGTGACGAAATACGATCTCGTTCACCGGTGCCTCGCCCCGTTCAATTTTTCATCGGCTAGGCCGTGTGCAATGTAGGCGTCGTTGGGGAGCGGTTTGCCGTGCACGGTGCCGTCCCCAACTTGGACTTTTATGCGGTCACCGTCCAGGAAGTAAACCCAAAATCCGTACGTATCCCTGCCATGTGGAGGTACCTTCGCGACAGCGGTAAACCATTGATCGCTGGCCGGGTCTTCCTGGCCGCGGGGATCGGTGCGCCGCTGCCAGGAAACGGTCACCGTGGTGCCCGCGGTCCATGTCTGTGGGATCATCAGGCAGCACTGTTCGACGTCACCGCCGGCGGGTTTGCTGCCGCCTTTGGACGGATGGATGCTCGGACCGCCACCGCTGCGCCCGTGTGTATCGGTCACTGAAAATCCGACGATGTAGTACGCACTGTAGTTCAACCCCAGAACGCTCGCCGGTACCAGCCCGTCATAGTCCTGCTCGCTATGGGAGGCGGATTTCCGAGCTCGGCGCCTGGAGGCGATGGAACCCATTGGGTGTTCGTTATCGAGACCGGCGTCCTGGGCGAGCGGCGTTGAAGCTTGCTCATGACAGCCTGAAATACCGAAGATAAGGCAGAGATAACAAGGGATCGCGGCGAGCAAGTTGGTACGGTAGGTCACGAAGGTCGTCCTGAGTAGTCCGACGTAACCGTACCGTGCTTGGCTCACTGCATCTATAGGACGATTCTTGTTTTTAGGTTAGACAGCGAAGATTCAGCAATCCGGAATCAATAGGTGACGTTAAAATTTCGCTTTGGATTGGGAGCCGGTCTTTTCCGCCGAGATTTCACGCTCGGCTGGGGCAACTGGGGCAGCCGGAGTGGCATAGCCCGCGCCGAAAAGCGCTGCAATACCTTGCGCAGAGCCGAACATCCCAGCGCCATCGTGACCCACTCCAGCGATTTCGAATGCGCGGTGCTGCACGTCGGCGTGCCGTGAGCGCATGTAACGCATGTAAGCGAGGCCGCGCCCTAGCCGATGCTCGCCCTGGGCCCGTGCCGCGCATGAGGTATCCAGTGCGGGATGTGAAGGATCGCAGTCCTCACTACCAAGCAACGTGATTACCTCGCGCCGCATGTAAGCCGACTCAAGCGCGGCCGCCGAGTGCTCGCCGTTTCCTGCGCGTACATAGGCCGGCAGGTCGTCCAATCCATATTTCCAGCGATTGAACTGCGGACAACTCGTCTCATCGAGCGCCGCAAAATCACCCGATGCGTCCGGTCGCTTTTCGTCGAAATACACGTACGACGACGGATTCGCCACCACGTAACGCACCGCGATACCGCGCTCGACCAGCGGTGCTTCACCGCGAGTCACCACCGCGTAGCGCTGCGCGACTTGCGCGCCACCCGAGTGTCCGGCGATCACCACGCTGGATAAAGCGGGAAAGCGCTCTCGCGAAGCCAGCGTCTGTAAGATGGCGTCGAGCGCGTCGAACGAACTGATCGGCGCAGGTCCTACGGCGTTATCGCCGCCCATCCAGCCGACCCAATCCCAATGCAGCGTGGGCGGCGGCAAGCGGTGTGCCTCTACATCGGCGCTCGCGAGAAATTGCGGCACGATCAAGACGGTATCGAGTGCGTCGCGGCCCGCCGCGGCGCGCGCCCGATGCCCGAGGTTGAAGTACGCGTCGGCGTTGCGCAGGCGGCCGTGGAGCAGCACGACTGCCCGTGTTACGTGGGACTGCGGCGCATCCCAGGCGCCTGTTGCGTAGAGCGGCAACAAGCCACTACCGGCTTGGGTTGTCACTGTCATGTATTGCGGCGCGATGGCCGAGACGGGGCGTTCGTTAGGGGCGCGTTCGTCGTCCTGGTCGAAAAGCTGGGGCATGCAAAGTACTCTTGGTGATCAATTAAGCGAATGCTGCGCCGAAGGCGCATCCTGGGCCAGACGTCCTGATTTTGTGAAGAACACCATGGTCAGCGAAACCAGGCCGGCAAAAATCAAATAAAACGCCGGCGTCAGGCTGCTGCCGGTCAGTTGCGTCAACCAGGTAATGGTCAACGGCGCGAGGCCCCCGAACAGCGTGACGGCGATGTTGTACGAAAGCGCCACGCCCGTCGAGCGGCTGCGTACCGGGAACAAGGTGGCCAGCATGCCGGGATGCGCGCCCGACATGGCGGCGAGGAACAGCGTGGCCACCATCTGCGCGATGAATAGGTGCGTGACTGTCGGCTGCGACACGACGAACCAGAACAGTGGGTAAGCGCAGACAATCCAGGCAATCACGATCGGATAGAACAGTCGATACGCCCCATAACGGTCAGCCGCCTTGCCTGCAATCGGGAACAGGAATAGGTTCAGCGCGCCCGATGCGAAGGTGCCGATCAGTGCACTCGATAGCGGCAAATGCAGTTGCCGCTCGACGAACAAGGGCAGGTACGAATGCCAGACATAGTTGGTCGCAGCGCCGACGATGATGACGCCCATCGCACAGATCGATGCGTCGCCATTGTCACGAAAGAATTGCCGTACCGAAACCTGCGGGGCCTTACCGGTCTGGCTGCGCAAGCGCTCGAACTCGGGCGACTCCGCAACCCGGTGGCGTATGTAGAAGCCCAGCGGCCCCGCCAGCGCGCCGAGCAGGAACGGCAATCGCCAGCCCCAGCTGACGAGTTGATCGTGGGTAAGGCGAGTGGTCAGCACATAGCCGACTATCGAGGAGAGCAGCAAGGCGAACGCTTGCGACGACATGTTGAAGCTGCCGTAGAACATCTTCTTGCCTGGCGGTGCGTATTCGACCAGCATTGCCGATGCCGTGGCGAATTGACCGCCGACGGAAAGTCCCTGCAGCAGCCTGGCCAGCACCACTAGCAGTGGCGCCGCGATACCGATGCGTGCGTAACCCGGCGCGAGCCCCATCAACAACGTGCTGGCCGCCATCGCGATGATCAGCAAGGACAGCGCGCGTTGTCGCCCGAGGCGGTCGGCGTAGATGCCGAACAACACACCGCCCAGTGGGCGCACGAAAAAGCCCAGCGCAAAGGTGGCGAGCGTGAGTGTGATCGATACGAAGTTGTTGTCGGCAGGGAAGAACACCTGGGCGATGATCTTCGAGAAATAGCCGTAGATCAAAAAATCGAACCATTCGAGCCCGCTGCCGAGCACCGAGGCGAGGATCGCGCGGCGCACCATCTGCGGGCTTAGCCGAGTAATGCCGGTTTGGGCTTCGGCGTTAGCCATGTCGGTGCGGTTCATACGGTGTAGCCGCCGGCGACTGAGGACGCTGCCAGCGTGTTAGCCCTTGCGCAAAATGTGATCACCTCGGTCTCCTTCATCTAATTATTTTGTGATGAGCAGAATCGTAGGTCCAACTCTGCTAAATGTAAAATACTTGATTAAGAGCTCGTCCATATTATAAAAATATGGGTCACGGGGGATCACGCCTCTCCCACACAGTGGCCCATCCTCGCCATGGCCTGTTGTTATCGCCGACCATGCTTTTTTGGCATGACTTGCTATCGTGAAAAAGCTTTGGTCAATATTTCGCCGTGAGTGCAAAGTGGGGCACAGGAGACAAAACGGTGAATGGGGAGTCACGCCTCATATCGGCGCGGCGGATAAAAAAACAAAAAAAGGAGACATCCATGGCACAACTAAAAAAACTCCATATTCAGGTTTTGATCGCGCTGATCGCCGCGGTGGCGCTGGGCCTTACTGCGCCGTCGACGGCGCTCGCGATGAAACCGCTCGGCGATGGCTTTATCGCTTTGCTGCGCATGTTGCTCGCCCCGATCGTGTTTTTTACGGTCGTGCATGGGCTCTCGCACGCGCAGGACCTGAAGCGGCTGGGGCGCCTTGGTGTCCGCACGCTGCTCTATTTTGAAGTGGTCAGCACAATTGGGCTCGGCTTCGGACTGGTGCTGGTGAACGTGTTCAAACCCGGCGTCGGACTCCATGCGGTCAATCTGGAGAGCACCGCGAAAATCGCACAAGTCGCGGCCACGGCCGCGCATCTCACCGTGATCGATTTCCTGCTCGGCATCATCCCGCATACGATCGTCGGCGCGTTCGCGACAGGCGATATCCTTCAGGTATTGCTGATCGCGATCCTGACCGGTATCGCGCTCAATCTCGCCGTCGGGCGTGACTCGGTGCTCCTGCGCGGTATCGACGAAGGTCAACGGGTCGTGTTCAGGATCCTCGGCTTTGTCATGAAGCTTGCACCGATCGGCGCGTTCGGCGCCATGGCCGCAGCGGTGGGCAACTATGGCGGCGTGACCCTGCTGTACCTGATGAAATTGGTCGTGCTGTATTGGGTGGGTTCGATCCTATTCGTGGTAGTAGTGCTGGGCGGCATTCTCATGTTCTGCGGCATTTCTCCGCTGGCCGTGTTGCGCTTGATTCGCGAAGAGCTATTGCTGGTGTTCGGAACCGCGTCGGGCGAAGTGGCTTTTCCGCGGCTGGTGCAAAAGCTGCAGGAAGCCGGATGCGACGAGATGGTTGTCGGTTTCGTGCTGCCCGCCGGCTATAGCTTCAATCTCGACGGCACCAGCATCTACATGGCGATGTCGGTCGGCTTTATCGCGCAGGCTACCGATACGCCATTCTCGCTGTGGCAGCAACTCGGCCTGCTCGGCGTGCTGAGCCTCACGTCCAAAGGTGGCACGACCGTGGCCGGGGGCGCTTTCATCAAACTGGCCGCAACCATGGAGTCGGTGCGCGCGTTGCCGCTGGGCGGCTTGGGCTTGCTGTTCGGCATCGATCGGCTGATGGCGACCGCGACCGCGTTGACCAACATGGTAGGCAACACGGTGGCTGTGTTCGCGATGTCGAAATGGGAAGGCACACTCGATACCGCGAAACTGGGCGCGTATCTGGATTCAAAGCGCGATTCAAAGCGGGACTCGAAAGAGCATTCAGCGCGCGACGCTCAGCCTACACGTTAGCCGTCTCGAAGATGATTCTGAGCCACTGCGTAAAAACGCGCACACGCGCCGAAAGCTGTCGATTTTGCAAATAGAGTACGGATACCGGCAGCGGCGGGGGCGGCATATCCGGCAATATCATTTTCAACCGTCCGCTCGCGAGCTCGTCGACCACTCGATAGCGCGGCACTTGAACGATGCCCAAGCCCGCGATGGCCGCTGCGGTATAGAGATCCGCGCCGGTTACTGACACGATTGCGTCGGGTTGCACATGGGTCGCCGTGGCGGAGCCCGGCACCATGAATTCGAGCGGCACCGCCTTGCCCGTCGCGCTCGACAGATAGTTGACCGCTCGATGTGTCGACAAGCCGTCGATACTCAGCGGCTCGCCATATTTCGCCAAATAGTCCGGACTGGCGCAGCTCACCTGCGGGAGCTGCGCGACACGCCGTCCCACCATCGATGAGTCCTGCAGCGTACCGGCTCGTAACACGCAATCGACCCCTTCGCGCACCAGATCGACCAATCGATCATCTTCGCCGATTTGCAGTTCGAGTCCCGGATACTGGGAGAGAAAACCCGGTAACGCCGGCATCACGAAGTGCCGTGCCAGCGTGCCTTGCAAATTGACTCGCAACAAACCCTTGGGCGCTACGTCGCGAAACGAATTTTCGGCTTCTTCGATATCCGCCAGCAGGCGCACGCAACGGCGGTAATGGGCATCGCCGTCATGCGTCGGCCGGACCTGGCGCGTGGTGCGCTCGAGCAGACGTGTGCCCAACCGTTGCTCCATGCGTTTCATGGCATTGGTCACCGTCGCGCGTGGGATCTGCAAGTCTTCCGCGGCTTGCGTAAAACTGCGCCGCTCCAAGATGCGGACAAAAATTTGCATTTCCTGAATGCGATCCATGATCTGGCGCCCGAGGCTGATTGTTAATGTATATGGAACTAACATAACAATTTTAAGATAATTATCTACTTTTTGGAATGATTCATCATGGACCTCTCATCATTTAGCCCGTTAGCCACTCCACTGTGAGGAAGAAATCATGACCACGATCAACACCAAGCAAGTCGCGATAATCACCGGCGCTTCGCGCGGCATCGGCGCAGCGGTCGCGCGGCGCCTCGCCCATGACGGCTTCGCCGTCGTCATCAACTACGCGACGAGTTCGACTGAAGCCGATAAGCTCGCCGCCGAATTGAAGGCCGGGGGCCACACTGCCATCGCGGTGAAGGCCGACATTGCGAAGGCTGACGAGGTGCGCGCGATGTTCGACGCGACCGAGCAACAACTCGGCAAAGTGGATGTCCTGGTCAACAACGCCGGCGTGCTTAAAACCGTGCCGCTCGCGCAAACCAGCGATGCGCTTTACGACCAGACCTTCGATGTCAACGTTCGTGGCACGTTCAACACATTGCGCGAAGCGGCAACACGCTTGAACGAAGGCGGGCGCATCGTGAATTTTTCCAGCACCACGCTGGGTTTGAATATGCCGGGTTATGCAGTCTATAACGCTACCAAGGCAGCGGTCGAAGCGTTCACTCATGTGTTCGCGAAGGAGCTGCGCGGGCGCAACATCACCGTGAACGCCGTTGCCCCGGGCCCGATCGCCACCTCGCTGTTCCTCGATGGAAAGACTGAAGAGCAGATCCAGACCTTTGCAAAAATGCCGCCGTTGCAACGGCTCGGCCAACCCGACGATATCGCATCGGTCGTGTCGCTGCTCGTGAGCGCCGATGCCGGCTGGATCAACGGCCAGATCTTGCGTGCGAATGGTGGCATAGCCTAAGTCCTCTTTCTGACCTGGAGACAGAGCCGGTGAGGTGGGCGGTCAAAGAGAGTGGTGAAGGGGAGTGGCCGAAGAGAGCGATCGAAGGGCGCAGTCAAAGGGGGGCAAAGGAAGCGGTTAAGGGCGAGGGCTGTGGCACAATTCGCCAGACTTCCTCCCTGACAGAGCCTCGATCCCAGCCCATGCAACAGTCGAACGACGGTTCCGCTTCGCACCTACGCGTATTGCCGTATGTCGTCGCGGGCACCTTCTTTATGGAGTATCTCGACACCACGGTGATTGCAACGGCACTGCCGCAGATGGCGCACACGTTCGGGGTGGGTGCGAATGCGCTGAGCTTCGGCATGACCATCTATATGCTCGCGCTGGCCATCTTCATCCCGGTCAGCGGGTGGGCGGCGGATCGCTTCGGCTCGCGCACCGTATTTTTCAGCGCGATCATTGTGTTTACTTTGGCGTCGATGCTGTGCGGCTTGTCGAACACCGTGGGTGAATTCACCGCCGCGCGCCTGCTGCAAGGCGTGGGTGGCGCGATGATGGTGCCGGTGGGCCGGCTGATTGTGGTGGGCACGACGGAAAAGAGCCGCTTGATGCAGGCGATTTCGACCATCACCTGGCCGGGAATCGCCGCGCCTGTGGTGGGGCCGCCGATCGGCGGCTTCATCACGACCTATGCTTCGTGGCGCTGGATCTTCCTGCTCAACGTGCCGATGGGCATCGCGGCGTTGGTGGCGGTGGCGGCCTTTGCACCCAACCTTCGCGGCACCAAGCGCAAGCCGCTCGATGTGGTCGGCTTGGTGCTCAGCGGTGTGGCGTTGACGGCGATGCTGTACGGCGCCGAACTCGCGAGTCAACCCAACTCGGATCCCTGGATTGCGGTTGCGATCATGGGCGCCGGTTTTGTGTTCGGATGGCTCACACTACGTCACTCGAAATCGCACGCGCATCCGTTGATCGATTTCTCGACGCTGAAGATCCCGACATTTTCCGTAACGGTGGTGACGGGTTCGCTCACGCGTATCGGCATCGGCGCGGTGCCGTATCTGATGCCGCTGCTGTTCCAGATCGGCTTCGGCCTGTCTGCGTTCAAGTCGGGTTTGTTGCTGCTGGCCAGCGCGGTCGGCAACTTCGGCATGAAGGCGCTGACCACGCGCATTTTGCGGCGCTTCGGCTTCAAGCGGGTTTCCATTGTGGACGTGGCCGTCGCATTCGCGGCTATCGTCGCATGCGGGATGTTGACGCCGCAGTCGCCGCTCGCCTGGGTGTTGATCGTGGTGTTCGTCTATGGCCTCGCACGCTCGATGCAATTCAGCACGTTGGCCACGCTGGCCTATGCGGACGTCGAGCCCGCGCAGATGAACGGGGCGAGCACCTTATGGAGTTCGGCCGCGCAGATGACGATCGGGTTGGGCATTGCGTTCGGCGCCGTTTCGCTGCGAGCGGGCGCGTTCTTGAACGGGGGAACGAACCAGCACGATGGTTTGCATTTCACGCTGTCGGATTTCCGACTCGCATTTCTGTTCGCTGGTGTTCTGACGTTGATGTCGATGTTCGGCTATGTGCGCATGGCCGGCGATGCCGGGCAAAGCCTCGGAGGGCAGGCCAGCCGGCAAAGCAGAAATTGAGCGATACGGTGGCGTTACCGTATCGCTGTACCTCGATTGCCACACCCCAGGTTGTGGCCCTAGCTTACTTCGACAGATGTTCGAGCCGCACGCCGTTGCTCTTCGGACCCATCACACCGACCATGACGACGATAACGAGCATGGCAGAAGAAATCAGCACGAAGACAGCGGGCACACCCGAATGCTTCAGCAACGCGGCCACCCAGAAGCCGACAAAAATGGAACTGACGCGGCTCCAGCTAAACACAAAGCCGACCGCGCGGGCACGGATGCGAGTGGGATAAAGCTCGGCCTGGTACGTGTGGAAAATGCCGATCAGCCAGTTGTTGGCAATCGTGACCAGGCTACCGAACACGAGAATCAGTGCAGGTTCACGCACTTGCCCGAACATCAGACCGGCCGCGGCCACTACGATTGCGCAACCCACCAACTGCCATTTGCGCTCGAACCGCTCCGCGCAGATCATGGCGCCGACCGCACCCAACGGCGTGGCGAACGCGATCACCATGGTGTAAAGCAGTGAGTGTGTCAGCGTAATGCCCTTGGTGAACAGCAGAACCGGCACCCAGGCGCCAAAACCGTATACGCCGAACGTCTGGCAGAAATTGAAAACCGAGAGCATTACAGTACGGCTCAGATAGGGGGCCTTCCACATTTCCCACCACGACCCTTGAACGTGTTCGCGCGGGTCTGCCTGAGTGACTTCCGGCTCGGGCAGCGGGCGTCCCGTCTCAGCCATCACGCGCGCTTCGATCTCGGCAACGATGGCGCGTGCTTCCTCGACACGGCCTTTGCTTTCCAGCCATCGTGGCGATTCGGGCAAACCACGGCGCAAGAACCAAATCAGTATGGCGCCGGCCGAACCGATGATCATGACCCAGCGCCAACCGTCCAGGCCTAGGATCTGATGCGGCACGAGCAGATACGACAACACGGCGACCACAGGCACAGAGGTCAGGATCACCAACATGCTGAATGCCATGTAGCGCCCGCGTGAGCGGTTCGGTGTCAGCTCCGAGATATACGTATCGACGGTAATGAGCTGAACGCCAATACCCACGCCGGCGAAGAAACGCCAGAGATCCAGCGATTCCGGGGTCGTTTGGAACGCGGCTACGAAGGTCGCGACCGAGTAGATCAGCATCGCCGCTGTAAACACCGAGCGCCGACCGAAGCGATCGGTAAAGCCGCCGAGTGCCACGGTGCCGACGAACATGCCACCGAAAAATGAGCCCAGGAAACTCGCAAAGCCGTTCACGTCGAACAGGCCTGTGGTGGTTGCGCGGTATAGACCGCTACTGATCAGACCCAGCGCGACATAGGCCGCCATGAACATTTCGTAGAACTCGAACCACCCCCCGGTTGCGATGCGCGCGACCAATCCCTTGAAATAGCGCGTCGGCGGCAAGCGGTCCAGCCGCGCCGACACCGATGGCTCTACCGACTGCGCCATAGGCAATACTTTTTCCACGTACATCCCGTCTCCTCTGTTTGGTGAAACCCTGGCCGCGCATTCTATATGTCGACACTTGGTGTTATTTTATGGTGTATACGGTCGTTTTGAAAGTTAACGTAGGTATAAGTGTACACATTTTGGTGGCATGATTAGTCTGGCCCGCTTTGGTGGCCAGTGCGCGGCGCGAGGGGCGTCTTCGCATTGCGCGCCCTTTGATAAAATGCGTGCCCATACCCGTCACTGTCGGGTTCGTGTTCAAGGACAAATATGAGCGAGCAGTTCGATGAGCGCAGCCTCGGCGCTGTGGGTGACGCTGGCGGCGTTGGCAGCGTTGGCAGCGTTGGCAGCGTTGGAGAGGACAGCGATTTGTCGGCGGTCGAGGCAATCGTCGACTGGGTGGCGCGCGGCATTATCGAGGGCCGGCTCGAAGCCGGAGACGACCTGAATTCGGTCGATCTAGCCAAGCGCTTCAACGTGAGCCGTACGCCGGTGCGCGAGGCCTTGTTTGTGCTCAGCCATGAGGGTCTGGTGGACTGGTCGCCGCGCCGGCGCCCGCGTGTCTCGGCGATGGAGCTGAAGGAAGCGCAGGAGTTGTATCAACTGCGTGCAATCTTATATGCACAGGTGTCGATGGCGATCGTCGAGCGTGCGACTGCCGACGACATCGACGCCTTGTGGCGCGCGCACAAGCGCTTGGCCGATGCGGCAGCATGCAAGGACGTGGACGGTTACTTCTGGGCGAACGTCGCGTTTCGCGACGAAGAGCTGCGCGTAAGCCGCAACGGTATATACAAGGAAGTGCTGGATTCGATGCGGCTGCGTACCAATCGACTGCGCCACTTGAGCACTTCGCTGCCGGGGCGTCTTGCCAAGTCTTGCGCGGATCACGAACGCTTGTGCGAGGCTTACGCGGAAGGGGATGGCGTGCTGGCCGCAGCGTTGAATCGTTCCATCGTATTGAGCGCATTGCAGGCAATCGAACTGGCTTGGGGAAAGCCGACGCGCTGATACCCGGCGGGCATTTCTTACGATGTGACCATCGAGGCGTTTGGCTGTGTCAGGATGCTTGGGCTACCACGCTGACCCAAACTCCTCAAACAGGCATCTTCCTGAAGGCGATCGCAAAGCGATTCCAACTATTGATCGCCGCGACCAGCAAGGTCAAATTGACCAGCTCTTCGTCAGTGAAGTGCGGCCTGACCGCGTTCCATACCCTGTCCGGCACCTGGTCAACCGAAACCAGCGTGACGGACTCGGTCCAATCGAGCGCTGCGCGTTCACGGTCAGTGAAGAAGGGGGTTTCGCGCCATACCGATACGGTTGCGAGGCGCCGGTCCGTTTCGCCAGCCTTGCGCGCATCGGCGGTGTGCATGTCCACGCAATAGGCACAGCTGTTGATTTGCGAGGCACGCAGGCGTACCAACTCAGCGAGAGGCTTTTCTACCCCGGATTTGGCAATTTGATCTTCCAGCCCAAGCAGGGCTTTGATAGCGGACGGACTAGCCTTGTAAAAGTCGAGACGCGGTTCCATATCGAGCTCCTTCAAGTGCACTTCGGGCTAACAAAAAAGTAGATAGTCCGAAGCATAGTCCCCGTAGCGGATTTAAAACATAGACATTAACGCGCATCCGGCAACGGAATTCGGCTGGTCGCCTTGACTTCGCGCAAGGCCAAACTTGACTGAATCGAGAGTATACCCGGCAGCTTGCGCAAAACCTGCTCGACAAACTCGCCGTACGAGTCGAGGTCGATGGCCAGCACTTGCAACAGGTAGTCCGCGTCGCCGGTGATCTTATGGCATGAGAGCACTTCAGGCAAATCGCGCACCACCTGCTCGAAACGGTCCGGCGTGGCGTCCGTATGCGCGCCGAAGCGCACGTGCACGAAGGCGAGGACGTCGAAGCCCAGCATGCGCCGGTCCAGGTTGGCCTGATAGTCCTTGATGAGTCCTTGATCCTGCAAGCGCTTGCGCCTACGCCAGCACGGCGTAACGCTCAATGCCAGAGTCTCGGCGAGCGCGGCATTCGATAGGGCGCCATCTTCCTGGAGAAGGCGCAACATCTCTCGATCTGTTGCATCTATTCCAGAATTTAGTTTGTTCGTTCCCATATTTAGATATATTTAAACGATTTGTGCGCAATGATAGGAGCCAGCAAGCTGACAAAAAAGCAAAGCAATTTCGGGTGCGGTGAGTAGACTGGAGGCTGTTCTTGCCACTGACAAACTTATGCTTACTGTATTTAACCCGGGCCACCGCTTACATCACGGCATCGAGCTAAAGGACGGCGCATTGACGCCGTCATTCGAGAGTCCGAGCCGTGCCGATACGGTTCTAGCTCGGGTTCATACGAGTGTGCTTGGCGCGGTGATCGCCCCCGCCGAACACGAAAGATCCAGCTACGTCAAAGCGCATAGCGAGCGGTATGTCCGCTTCCTCGAGACTGCCTGGACGGCTTGGGCAGATACAGGTAGGAAGCATGATGCACTGCCGCTCGTGTGGCCAGTCCGTGGACTACGCGACGATATAGAGCCGTTTTCGATAGATGGGAAGCTCGGTTTTTATGCCATGGATGCCGGCGCACCGATCGCAGCGGGCACCTGGGACGCCGTGAGAGGCAGCGCCGACGTGGCGCTAACCGGTATGGACGCATTGGCCGCAGGCGCGCGCGGCGTATTTGCGCTGTGCCGGCCGCCGGGCCATCACGCGGCGCGCGAAACCATGGGCGGCTATTGTTATTTGAACAATGCGGCGATTGCGGCACAGCGGTGCATCGACGGCGGCGCCAAACGCGTCGCGGTGCTGGACGTCGATTTTCATCACGGCAACGGGACGCAGGACATCTTTTATGAGCGATCCGATGTGCTGTTCGTTTCGTTGCATGGGGAGCCCACCGTCTCTTATCCGTTTTTCTCGGGCCATGCGGACGAGCAGGGCGCGGGAGCCGGTCTCGGTTTCAACCTGAATTTCCCCTTACCCCAAGGCACCGCGTGGGATGTCTACGGCGCGGCGCTCGCGCAAGCGTGCCAGCGAATTCGGTCGTACGGGCCCGATACTCTTGTCGTATCGCTAGGCGTGGACACGTTCAAGGACGATCCGATCAGCCACTTCAAGCTCGAAAGCGGTGATTTTGCGCGCATAGGCTCGGCGATTGCGGCGATTGGGGTGCCTAGCCTGTTTGTGATGGAAGGCGGGTACATGGTCGAGGAAATCGGCATCAATGCTGTCAACGTATTGCTCGGTTACGAAGGGCGCCAATGACGAACACAAACGATACGATGGCACCGGCTCGCGCCGATGTGCTCGACGAGACGATCTCGCGCAAGCAGATGAGCGCGCTGATTACCAATGCGACCCAGGCGGGCAAGCCGCTCGTTTTCGAAGGATGCGATTTCGAGGGGGAGGACCTGTCGCGGCTCGACATGCGTGGGTTCGAATTCAGGAACTGCACGTTCCCGGAAACCACATGGTATGCAGCGATTTTGTCGCAAAGTATCTGGACACGCTGCCGAGGCCGTCAAGCCAACTTCGAGGCCGCTGAGCTGATCGATGCGCAGTTCGAGCGCTGCGACCTGAACAACACGAACTGGCGACGGGCCAAACTGGCCTGCGCTTCATACAAAGGGTGCAAGCTCACCGGCGCAAGCTTTGAAGAGGCGGCATACCTCGCGCTATCGTTCGAGGACACGCTGCTCGTAGGTGCCGATCTGCGCAAGATGTCGTTTCGCAAGATGCGCCTGCAGCAGCTCGATTTTTCCGACGCGGACCTGTCGGGATGCGATTTTCGCGAAACGGTTTTCGAAGGCGGCAGTCTGCGCGATGCCCACTTGAAGTCGGCGCGTTTCGACGGCGCGGACCTGCGTGACGCCGATATCGGCGGTCTCAAGTTGCTCGATGCCAAGCTGTTCCGCGGCGCCACGATCTCTCATCAGCAAGCCGCGGAACTGCTGGGGGAACTGGGATTGACGGTGGCTTGAAGGTGTCCAGCCCGCAGATGCTCCACCAGCAGGCGCGCCGCGACCGGCAACGAAGCGTACGCGCGCACGCAGATCGCCAGTTCCCGCTTGGCCCACGGTTCAGCCAACGTAATGCCGCGCAGCTTGAGCGCCTTCAGATACAGGCTCGCGCTTTGGCGCGGCAGCACGCCGATCCCCAACCCCGCCGCCACCATCAGGCATAGCGCATCGTAGCTGGTGACTTGGATGCGCATTCTCAGCGGCAAGCCCGCTTCGGAAGCGGCGCGCCCGAGCGCGTTGTTGATCGCGCTGCCGGTGTGGGCTCCCACGAATTCATACTGCAACGCTTCCTCGAATCGGATCGTGCGTTTCTTCGCCAACGCGTGACCGCTCGGCACCACGACCATCAGATTATCCTGATGATAGGGCAGGTACTCCACCTCTTGACCGTAATCGCCGACCGCGATCAGTCCCACATCGGCGGTGTTCTCGGCCACGGCCTTCACGATCGCTGAACTGATACGTTCTTCCAGCCGTACTTCCACTTGGGGATGCACGGCCAGGAACGATTCGATTTCGTTGGGCAGGAACTGCGTAATGGCCGATATATTGGCAAAGATGCGTACATGGCCGCGCGTGCCAGCCGCGTAGCTGCGCATCTGTAGCGCTATTTCGTCGAGATCCTGCAGTACGCCGCGCGCCATCCCGACCAGCGCATAGCCCGCTGCAGTAGGCGCTATGCCACGGTTGCTGCGGCTGATCAGGCTCACGTTCAGTGCCGCTTCCAGCTCACTGATGCGTTTGCTCACGGCTGAGGTCGCGAGGTACTCGCGCGCAGCCGCATCGGCGATCGAGCCTTCCTCGATCACGGCGACGAAGAGCTTCAGCGAGACGGGGTCCAGTTTCATTCGGTATCCCTTGCAGCAGCCATCGCAGAACGCGATGGCAGGATCGTATCTTACGGCTTTACACCATTTTGTGCACCCGCCATTCTGCAATTACGCCAGCGCCACGCACTCACGCGATGGTTCCGCTGCAACTCAATAGCTAATACAAACTCAGTATCGGGAGACAGGTTTTGTCTACACAGGAATTGCCCCTCAAGGGCGTCAAGGTCGTCGAGTTGGGCACCCTGATTGCCGGTCCCTACGCCGGCGCGCTGCTTGCGCAATTTGGTGCCGAAGTCATCAAAGTGGAGTCGCCGGGAATCGGCGATCCGCTGCGCAAATGGCGCAAATTGCACAACGGCACGTCCTTATGGTGGTACTCGCAGAGTCGCAACAAGAAGTCGTTGACCGTCAACCTGAAGTCGCAGGAGGGACAGGACATCGTCAAGGATCTCGTCAAGCACGCGGACATCGTGATCGAGAACTTTCGTCCCGGCACGCTCGAAGGGTGGGGGCTGGGTTGGGAGCATCTGTCGGTCATCAATCCGGCGCTTGTCATGGTGCGTATTTCCGGCTACGGCCAGACTGGCCCCTACAGCGATCGGCCCGGTTTTGCCGCGATTGCCGAATCGATGGGTGGGCTGCGCTATGTATCGGGCTACCCGGATCGGCCGCCGGTGCGTTCGGGGGTAAGTATCGGCGACACGCTGGCTTCGCTCTACGGCGTGATCGGCGCGTTGATGGCCATGCACCACCTGAACCAGAATCGCGGGCGCGGCCAATTTATTGACGTTGCGCTGTATGAATCGGTATTTGCGGTCATGGAAAGCCTGATCCCTGAGTACTCGCTGTTCCAGCATGTGCGAGAACGAAGCGGGGCAAGCCTGCCTGGCATTTCTCCATCCAACACTTACCCGAGCGGCGACGGGCAATACGTCATCATCGCCGGCAATGGCGACGGCATCTTCAAGCGTTTGATGCTGGCGATCGATCGGCCCGACCTGGCCGACGATCCGCGTCTGGCCCACAACGACGGTCGTGTTACGCACAACACAATGCTGGACGACGCGATCGGCAACTGGACGCGCCAGCACTCGCGCGAGCACATCCTGGCAGTGCTGGAAAAGGCCGACGTGCCCTCGGGAAAGATCTATACCGCTCAAGACATCGTCGAGGACCCGCAATATAAGGCCCGCGAAATGATAGAGCGCGTGGCGCTCGATGATGGCACGCCTGTCGATTTCCCGGGCATCGTGCCCAAGCTTAGCGCCACGCCGGGCGCAACACTCACGCCAGGGCCGGCGCTGGGTCAGCATACCGACGAGATCCTGGCTTCGCTGGGCTACGCACAGGAAAGAATCGCCGCGCTGCGCGAACGCAGCGTAATTTAACCGGAGTTTAAACATGCTCTTTTCCCCGCAGGGACAGCGTGTCTTCATCAACGACGTGGCGGTGCGTGATGGTTTCCAGATCGAAGCGAATTTCATCCCGACGGAAGAAAAAATTCGCCTCATCGATCAGCTCTCGCATACCGGCCTCAAGAAGATCGAGATCACGTCCTTTGTTTCGCCCAAGGCGATTCCCAACCTGCGCGATGCCGAAGCGGTAGCGCGCGGCATCGAGCGGGTGGCCGGCGTCACCTATGTGGCACTGGTGCCCAATGAACGTGGCGCTGAACGCGCATTGGCATGCGGGCTCGATGAAGCGAATCTGGTGCTCTCGGTCAGCAAGACGCACAACCTGGCGAACATGCGCATGGAGCCGGCGCAATCGCTGCAACGCTTCAGGAACGTGATGGACTTGCTCGCGGGTAGCGCCCTCAAAGCGCATGCGACGATCGCAACGGCGTTCGGTTGTCCGTTCGAGGGCGCGCAAAGCGAGCAGGCTGTGCTCAGCGTTGCGACCGAGTTGCGTGAGATGGGGATTACTTCGATCACACTGGCCGACACCACCGGAATGGCGGCGCCGTCGCGAGTTTATGCGCTGACGCAGGCATTCATCGCGGCGTTTCCTGACGTTGCGTTGACGCTGCATTTTCATAACACGCGCGGTATGGGACTGGCCAATGTGATGGCCGGACTTCAAGCCGGCGCCACGAGCTTCGACGCGTCGTTGGGTGGCCTCGGCGGTTGTCCATTCGCACCGGGTGCGACCGGCAATATTTGTACCGAAGATACGGTGCACATGCTGCAGGCCTGCGGCATCGACACCGGCGTCGATCTCGCGCGCTTGCTGGCAGTGGCTCGGCAGTTGCCAGCCATCGTCGGTCACGACGTTCCAGGGCAAATCATCAAAGCCGGCACCAGCCAGGATACCCACCCGGTACCTGCTGGTGTGCTGTGCGCGTAACACCTATAAAAAATAATTCGAGGAGACACAATTGGATACTCACGCCCAAGCCTATGCGCCTGCCGCTCAGACCCTCACGGAATCGCAGGTGTTGCGCAAGATAGCGTGGCGCCTGATACCGCTGATCATCATTTGTTACCTGTTCGCGTACTTCGACCGGATTAATATCAGCTTCGCCAAATTTCAGATCCAGAGCGACCTCGGTTTCAGCGATACGGTCTATGGTCTGGGCGCCAGCATCTTTTTCATCGGCTATGTGTTGTTCGAAGTGCCCAGCAATTTGCTGCTGCACAAATTCGGCGCGCGCAAATGGATCGCTCGCATCATGGTGACCTGGGGTATCGCCACGGCCGCCATGATGTTCGTGCATAGCGTGGGGGCCTTTTACCTGCTGCGCTTTTTGATCGGGGCGCTGGAAGCGGGCTTTGCCCCCGGGGTGCTTTACTATTTTACCCAGTGGTTTCCGGCGAGTTTTCGTGGCCGTATCCATGGGTTGTTCTTCCTGTCGATTGCCTTTGCCGGGGTGCTCGGTGCGCCGGCGTCCGGCCTGATTCTCGCTCACATGGATGGGGTTGCAGGCATCAGCGCCTGGCACTGGCTATTTCTCGCGGGCGGCTTGCCCTGCGTGTTGCTGGGCATCGTGGTGTTCTTCTATCTTGAAGACAATGTACGCGACGCGCGTTGGCTAAACGATCAGGAAAAGGCCATGATCGTCAGGCAGCTCGACAACGACACCCGCCATATCGCCAGCCATACGCTGCTCAGCGCGTTCAAAAGCCCCGCGCTGCTTGCACTTGCACTAGTGTACCTGCTGGTGCAGATCGGCTCGTACGGCCTGAACTTCTGGATGCCACACCTGATCAAGATGTCGGGCGCTACCAATCCTGTCCATATCGGGCTGATTACCGCGATTCCCTATCTGGCTGCGGCTATCGGGATGGTGGTGGTGGGTCGGCTGTCGGACCGCACGGGCGAGCGGCGTGCATTCCTGGGCGGCCTGATGTTGCTCGCCGGCGCAGGTTTTGTCGGGGCGGGCATATTCGAACACTCGACCGTTGCGTTGGTCGTCTCGCTCACGGCCGCAGGCGCGGGGGTGATGGTGTCTATCCCCATGTTCTGGACGTTGCCGGCGCGTTTCCTGACCGGTGCGGGTGCCGCAGGTGGTATCGCATTGGTCAACTCACTGGGCCAGCTCGGCGGCGTGATCAGCCCTTATATGGTGGGCAAGATCCACGATGTCACAGGCAGCACCACGCCAGCGGTGTATGCGATCGGCGTGCTGTGCGTCATCTGCGCCGCCATTGTGTTCTTTGCATTACCCAAGACCTTGCGAGGGCGCGACCGCGTTTCTGATTGAGCGGGAGGCGCGGGCCGAGATCAATAACACGGCGGATCGATAACCCGCGGACGGCCCGCGTGCTCCAACCCTCAGGCTTGGGGCGCCACCTCGATCTCGCCCGAACCCGCTGGAATTTGTTCGCACATCGCCGCATACGACACGTACCCCGAAGCCTGCGCCATCAACTCCAGCGCTTCAGCCTCGGACGAGGCCTCGAAAGAACCCAGTACCGTGCCAGTGATGATATTGGTAATCGTGTAGGTCATGGGCTTCCCCTTAAAGTTCTTCGTTGTCGATGTATGAGGTATAGACAACGATTGACGGTAAGAGTTACATCCGTTTGCTTTGGTAGGCCTACCGCAGGCATTTATCGACGCCGCAAGAATCGAGCAGGCAGACGCGGAATCGACATGACGAGCGCGAGCACGGCGATACCCGCGATAATGCCCATCAGGCGTTCGAAGGCTAGGCCGAGGTCGGAGGCCCAAGGGTGATCTTGAACAAACACCATGATGAAGGCCACGGTGAACTGGGTGCCGATATAGCTGGTTTGCGGGCCGGCCTGTATATACGATCCCAGCCAAACGCCTCCCGCCAGCATGACCAAGCTCCATCCCGGATAGGGTCCGGCGATATGCAGCAGCGCAAAAGCCAACAGGCCCGCCAGCAGACAGCCTAGAAAGCGGTGCATCATGCGCGTGGTTACCGCGCTGGTGATCGCATCAGGCGCTGCTTGCAACGGCACGATGAGGACGGCGATTACGCTGACCATCGCCTGGGGGAAAATGCTCAGGCGCAGATAAATCGCGAGCAGCGATAACATCACCACGGCAATCGCAGCCTGAGATGCAAGCAGGGCGCCCGCGGCGTACTGCGGTGAGACCAGGCGTGGATCGGCGTTTTGTGCGATGGAGGGTGCTGCCGCTAAACCCGCAGCAGCAGATGCCGTCGAACGCCCAAGAGCCCGACGTACAGAACCTCGAACGACGGGATCGAAAACTGCCGCGACAGCGACACACGTGAGCGTCCCAACGGCGACATCGACGACGCGCGAGATCGCGAAATGTGAAAGAGGGGTTGTGCTACGAAATCCTTCGAAGAAAATCATCACGAAAGTGACCGTCATGAGTGTCCAGGCGTAGCCATAGCTGAAGATCAATGACGCGAACATGCCGGCCCAGGTGGCCACGCACAGCACCACGACGAACCCGAGAGGATGGCCCGCGGACCATGGTGCAATCCAATAGCCGAGCAGTGCACCGCACACGGTGCCCACGACTCGATGCACACCGCGCTGCACGGAATCGCTCCAGCCGCTGCGCATGACCATGAAGGCACTGATGGCCACCCACCATTTGTCGTCGCAATCCAGTAGATGCGCGACGGCCACGCTTAGCGTGACCGACAACACACGCTTGATCGATTCAAGCGTCAAGAATCTGCGCCAGACGATG
>NZ_LMUX01000016.1:1202665-1244864 GCF_009765705.1 Burkholderia sp. L27(2015)
CAGCCTCCACCAACGCGTAGGTATCGCTAAACGTGCCGGTGGCTTGCGCGATACGCTCCAGGCGATTATCCACCAGCAACGCCGTGAGGCCGTGCACATAAGCCCACGCCGCAGTAATCGCGACAGCGTGTGGTGCGCTCAATGCCGAAAAGGCGTCGGCATCGCGAGGCTCGCTGCTTGCGGCCTTCTGGCCGAACACGCCCGCGAGCGCCGATGAAGACACTTGGAGGGCCTCGGCCAGCGAGGGTTTTTTGAAGTCGAGCAGCTCATTGCGCGACATCAACCGGAACAGGTCCGGATTCTTGCGCCCGAAATCGACATAGCCCATCGCGATGGCCTTGCGACGCGCTTTGGCCGGTTCGACGCCGCGCGCGCGCTCAGCCATTTCGGCCGCCAGCCGCAAGTGGCCGATCGCGGCCAGCTCGCTGAATATGGCCGCGGTGTCGCCAAAATGGTGTTTAGGCGCGGTATGGGAAACGCCGGCTTCGCGGGCGATGGCTCGCAGTGTCAGGCCCGGCAGTCCGTCGCGCCGCAAGACTCGCTCAGCCGCTTCGAGCAACGCGGAGGGCAGCGAGCCATGGTGATACGGACGGCTGGCAACGGCGACGCCAGTGCCGCGGGGTTTGCGGCTGACCGGCTTGGGGATTACGGATTGCGTCATATAGGGTCCGGCAGCCGGGAAGTCTTGAGAGATATCGTGGCATGCTCGTTTGAATGTTTCCAGTGTAAAAATATGTTGACGAAGTTTTGTCCTTAAGTCAAAATCTTTCCATCGTAAAGATTGACTGAGAAAAATGGTGAACGCCGTATCGGGTGCCCGACGGTTTTCACAGCGACAGGATCGCGGCTGCAGATTGAGCGTCGCGCGCGGGCATAACAAGGAAGCGAGGGAGTGAAAGATGGGAATCTTATTGGCGTTCGCACCGTTTATCGTCTTCGTGATCGTGGAACGATTGTTCGGCGTATCGGCCGGTCTTGCCGCCGGCGCTGTCGTCTCGGCGGGCATGTTGTTGCGCGATTGGCTTACGCCGGGGCGCACCGTGAAGATATTGGAAGTGGGCACCGTGATTCTGTTTGGCGGTCTCACGGTCTATGCGTTCATGACCGACGCGAACTGGTCGATCGCAGCGGTGAGGTTACGCGTGGACGCCGGCTTGTTGATCATCGTTCTGGCGTCCATCGCGCTGCGTCGTCCGTTCACACTGCAATATGCGAAGGAGGAGGTTGCGCGCGATTTGTGGCAAACCCCGCGGTTCGTGCATGTCAACTACGTGATCACGACGGTGTGGGCCGCCGCGTTCGCAGCGATGGTGATCGCGGATCTGGTGATGACCTACGCAACTACACTGCCGCATTCGGTCGGAATCGTGGCGACCATCGTGGCGCTATACGCGGCGGTGAAATTCACCGCATGGTATCCGCAGCGCGCACAGGCGACTTGATCGTCATGGCGGCAACGCCCGCGACCACGCAGGCCAGTCCGATCCAGGCCGTCGCCGATAGCGATTCATCAAGAAAAACCACCTCGATTGCAACGCTGATGGGCACGCGAAGATAGGCCTGCGCTGTCGTTCCTATCGAGCCCAGCGTTTGTACCAATCGAACCCAGAATGGACGGCGCTTATTGGCTTGCAGCGGCGATCGGTTCATCCTGCAGACCTGCCGCGTCGAACGCGCGACGCACCGCGCCCGAAGTTTTGGCGTGTTCCAGGAACGTGCTGACGTAAGCCAGGGCTGCAGGACGACCTGGAGGAACGGCGATCGAAATACTGGTTTGCTGAAACCCGCCGGGCACGATGCGTGAACCCGGCAGTTGCGCCATGATCGGTTTGAGCGTGTCCCGCCCCAGGGCGAGCGCATCGGCTTGACCCGAGCGCATAGCCTCAACCGCCGCCTGGACCGAATCGATCGGTTTGGGCACCGTATGGTGCAGCGTACGCGCCGAGGCACGGATCGTCGTGGTATTGGAAATGCCGACCACGCGCACGCCGGGTTGGTCTACGCCAGCCAGATCGGTGATCTTCGATTGGCCCGAGACCAAGTAGGTACTTTCCACCTGGTAATAGGCGGGTCCAAAGACAACCTGCTGGCGTCGCAACGCATCGACAGGCATGAACGCGACATCGACCGCGCCGGAGTGGGTGGCTTCAGTGCATGCGCCCGAATTCGGAAACACCACATAGGTCACAGGAACGCCAAGCTCGTGTGCAAGGTCCGCGCCAAGATCGACCGTGACGCCATGAACCGCATGGGTCGTAGGATCCTTCGCGACGAAGAACGTGCCAGCATCGGGGGCTTCGACCACGCCGACTCTCAAGGTTCCCGTCGGCGCTATCTCTTTCAGAGGGGCTGCTGCGACGCACAAACTCGTGACGCCCAGCAGGCTGATCATCGTAACGGCACTCGCAACTACACGCGTAACGGGTTTCTTCATCGCAGTTCCTTATCCATTTTGTACGCCAGGCGGCGCGATTTTTTTTCTGGTCGGATAATTGGCGGCTTCGTTCGCCGACCCAGGCTCCTCGCTGCTCAGATACTACACGAGCAAACTTGCACGCAGGCCATCGCTATCGGGTCGGCTCGGACTGCGCTTTGGGGTCGCTTTACTTCACGCGTCATGACCCGCTTGCAACCAGTACGCGACACACGCGCGCGCGAGCGCGCGGTTCGGATCCACCGCTATCGGCAGCAGTGCCGAGGCGATGCGCTTAAGTCCAATCGGGACCTCCGTGCAAGCGAGCACAAGTTTGGTCGCGCCTCTATCGACCAAGCGTTGGGCCGCAGCGTCCAGCAAGCGACCGCCGACGTCAAATTCGCCTCGCTTGATCGCATAACACCCAGGCGTGAACAGCGCGTCCATTTCATCGTCGGTATTGCCCAGCGTGCGCATGCCATGGGCTTCGAAGCGGGCTTGATACAACCCTGCTTCGAGCGTGCCGCGTGTCGCGATCAAACCGACAGGGCCATCGTGGGAGGCGGATTGCGTCAGGACATCCAGTGTTGCGTCGGCGATATGAATGATAGTCGCCGCACTGGCAGCACTCAACGCATCGAACCAGAAGTGCGCGGTATTGCACGCGATGACGATGCGCGTGGCGCCTACCGCGTTCAGTTGAGCGATGCCTTCTAGCATGGCCGGCAGTGGCGATACACCTGTGGCCGCCAGCGCCTGTTGTCGATCGGGAATTTGCGGCACGTTCCAGGCGACCACGGGCACGTGATCCTGATCACGCGAAGCGACCGTTTCCTCGATAATTTTTTCCATCAGATCCACTGTTGCCAGTGGCCCCATGCCGCCCAGGATTCCAATCAAAGGTTTCATTCAGTTAACTATCCATTCTTTCGGTCGCAAACACATACCAAGCGATAGCCAAACAGGCCAGCGCAAACGCCAGTATGCATCAGCGCTTCAGAATGCGTGAAATATGCCTAACTCGACGCCAAGCTGATTCTGACCCGGCAGGGTATTTCCGCCGGAGTCTACCGCGAGAGTGCTATTTGCCGAATTCTTCACATAGCTGCCGTTCGCATATAGGAACGTGCTTTTGGATAACAAATACTTCACCTCCACTACGGAGCTGAATGGCTTGACATCTTTGCCCGGTACCACGGTCTGGTAAAGCGCTCCGACCAAAACCCATTGCGTGGAAACTTGTTGCCGGAAACCAGTCCAGAAGAGGTTGGCATTGATGGAACTGCCGGCGTAGTTGACCTTCAGAAGACGATAGCCGGCGTAGAGGGTGGTTCTGTCGAACCTATAGCTGCCGGTGGCGATATAGCGCTGTGCCCGGTCTGCGGTCGTGGACGGCTGTGCCGTCAGCGCGGTGTCGATCGCGGTCAAGCCCGTGCCGGCTGCGGCTAGCGGGCCATGCAAATTGTCGTACAGGAACTCGTAGCCGATCGCCGGGCCGGCGTAGTGCACCGCAAATGCCAAGTCCTTGGATTGGCTCGACGCGCCCGACACGCCGCCGACCGGCGCCCCGAGCGTGTCGTAGCCGAGGCTATAGAATGCGTCCACAGTGAACTGGCCGATGATACGTTGATAGCGGATCGCATTGTCGCCCCGGGCCGACACACCCGGATCCTGTGTCGGCAGCGAATACAAGCCATAGGAGGCCGGGTCGAACAGGTTCCCCATCTGGTACATCGGGTTGTATTCCCGGCCTACCCATAGTTCGTTGCCATTTCCGCGAAAGCCCACGGTCGCTTGCCGCCCGTATTCGCGTCCGTTGAGCGCCAACGTGCCGTTGCTGGGGCTGATACCGGCCTCCAACGTGAAGGTCGTGGCGTACCCGCCGCCGATATCCTCGACACCTTTGATGCCCCAGCGTGATGCCTGGATGTTGCCCGATGACGACTGAATCAACGTTTTATTGGTCTTGTTCGCGTTGGTCAAGTACTCGACCCCGGTATCGAGAAGACCGTATAAGGTGACGCTGCTTTGCGCGTGGGCGCAGAGCGTGGCGCAACCCAAGAATAGGGTGCCCGCCCGGGCATACGTGCTGAATCTGGCGGCCTTCATAATATTCACCTTATAATTAGTACGACTATATATAAATAAAATATTGACTTGTACTGAAGCCGAAGATGCGAGGATGTTTCTTTATCGTCGATTTCGTTTTCGATTCAAGCGGAATGCGTCTTGACCCAGTGCGCCACGTCCTGATGTCTCGCAAACCACACGCCCGGAAAACTGGAGGCTGCTTTGATAATTTCCTCGAGGATCCAGATCCTCGAACGGTGACCGATGATGTGCGGATGTAGCGTCAGTTGGAACAACCCGCCATCGGCATAGGCGCGCTCGAATTCGCGGATGAATATGTCCAGCACGGTTTCCGGTGAGGTGTAGGGCCGCAGCGAGGCAAAGCGATTCATCGCCAGATAGGGAGAGTCGTCGCGTATCCATTCCACCGGTATTTCCACGATCCCCGTGGGCACACCAGCTCGGTCGAGCTCATGGCAGTCGTCGTCCGACATCAGCGACGAGTCATACAGCAAATCCATTTCGACGATGATGTCTAGCGTGTGGTCGCTAAAATCCCATGACGGCGTTCGTACGCCGACCGGACGTTGGCCGCAAATCTTGGTGAGCGTGTCGCTCGCGCGCAGGAACAGTTCGCGTTCGGCAGCATAGGGCAGCGTCGAATTCAGTTCATGGATCCAGCCATGCAGCGCAATTTCATGTCCCGCATCGGTCAGTTGCCGCTGTTCTTCAGGGTGCAGGCTTGCCGAGACGGCCGGCACAAAAAAAGTCGCTGGGGTAGAGTAACGCTCCAGCACCTCGATGATGCGCGGCATCCCGACGCGGCTGCCGTAGTGGCCGGCGCACAGGCGACCGATCGAGCGGCCTCCCTCGCGAAGTTCGCTGGTTTCATGGTCCGAATCGAACGAAATCGCGACCGCGCAGCGAGCGCCCCCTTTCCACGAACGTGGCCGCAGCGAGCGTCCCGCTCTGACTCGATGTACGAGCCCCTGCCAGTGTTCGTCCGTCCATTGCCATGGTTGTACTGCAGATGCGGTCATCAAAGAGTCCTTCTGTTAGGTTTGTAAAATTCGTTACCGCAGACGCTTGAGTCCGGTCTCGGGCAAGCTCGCCAACGTGAGCATCGAGACGACTGCGGCCGCGATGACACAAAACACAGGCGATATCGGCGAATGCGTTTGTTCGATCAGCAAGGTGGCCACAAACGGCGCGAAGCCACCGAAGATCGCCACACCGATGCTGTAGCCCACCGACATGCCCACCGAGCGATTACGCGTTGAGAATATTTCCGCAATCGCGGCCGGCGCCGGTCCCGAATACGCGGACAGCACGATGCCGAACACGACCTGCACGGCGATCACCGCACCGAACGAAGCTCCCGAGAGCAGCACATGCACCAGCGGATAGGGCAGTACGATCAGCATCAGGCAGCAGGCGATCAGCAGCGGCTTGCGGCCGATGCGATCGGACAGCGCTCCGGTGAACGGGATACAGACGATCAACACCAGCAAGCCTATGCTGTCGGACCACAAAGCCTGGCTGCGCGAAAGATGCGAATACCGGACCAGGTAGGTGGGCATGTAGTGAAGCAGGATGTAGTGCGAGACCACCCAGACCACGGTAAAGCCGATTGCCTGCATGATCTTTTTCAACTGCGGTTCGCGATGCGGCGAGGGGTGCTCAAGGGTGGCGCGCAGGGTTGCATTCTCAACCACATTTCGGCGCATATAAAAGCCGATTGGACCAATCAGGCCGCCGATCAGGAACGGGATGCGCCATCCCCAGCTCTCGAAGCTCGCGCCAGACAGCGCACTGCTAAACGAGGCGGCTACCGCCGAGCCCAGCAACGTGCCTCCGACTGTCGTGACCTGTGCAAAGCTTGCGTAGACGCCGCGTCGGCCGTCGGGCGCCCATTCGACGAGGAACGCGTTTGCGCTGCCCCATTCGCCGCCGGCGCTGAACCCCTGCAAGAGACGCGCAAGCAACATCAAGATCGAAGCGGCAATGCCGATGTCCTCATAGGATGGAATCACACCGATCGCGATCGTACTGAACGCCATCAGAATGATGGTCATCGTTAATGCACCCTTGCGCCCTCGGGTATTGGCCATGTGCCCGAACCACAGGCCGCCGAGCGGGCGCATCAGGAAGCCGACACCGAAGATGGCGAACGTGCCGAGCAACGCTGTCAAACCGTCGCCCTTCGGAAAATAATGGCGCGCGAGGATCGGTGCGACAAATGCATAGACCGAAAAGTCGTACCACTCGAGGATATTGCCGATCGCCGCGGCAAACACGGCGTGTAGGGCCGCCTTTTTTTCCGGCTTCGAGATGCGGACGTCGAGCGCCGCATCGGCAGGTCGCTGCGGCGAAAGAGAGTTCTCGTTCATGTACGCGTTCTCGTGAGGGCGCTAAAAAGTGGGAAAAAAAGAGGTTGGGAGCGGGGAGCGGAACATCCCGCGCTCACTCAAGCTCAGCGAGCAGACGTGTCCAGAAATCCAGGCGCGGCATGACGCTCGATGCCAGGAAAAACTCATTGAGCGTGTGAGCGCCACTGCCATCGACACCGAGCCCATCAAGCGTAGGCACGCCAAGCGCGGCGGTGAAGTTGCCATCGCTGCCACCCCCTGTCAGGGGAACATCTTCTAGTTCGAAACCCGCTTGTCTGGCATGCAAGCGGGCGATGTCGAGAAGGGCGGCGGTTTGCCGGCTCTTCTCGTACGGTGGCCGGGTCACCACGGCGTCCACTTTGACGGACACGTCCGGATTTCTGCTGCGCAAGCCTCGCATTGCAGTCAGCACGGACTGTCCGGCATCTGCGCTCGCGACACGAAAATCCACCTGGAGCGTGCAGGTGTCGGGCACCACGTTGGCGCCGGTGCCTCCGGCAATGACGCCGACATTGACCGTGGTCTGCGCCGCGTAGTCAGTCAGCGCCTCGAGGTCGATAATGTGGTGCGCCATTTCGGCGATCGCGTTGCGTCCCCGAGCGTGGTCGATGCCGGCATGGGCGGCGCGCCCAGTGACCGTGATCGTCGCGCGCCCCACGCCTTTTCTGCAAGTCACGCATTTGCCGCCATTGCGCGCCGGTTCGCAAACCAGCGCGTAACGTGCACGCTTGCCAAACTCGGTGGTTGTTTCTCGTGAGAACTTGCTGCTTATTTCCTCGTCAGGAATAAACAATATTTCTACCGGCAGTTGCGTGCCCGATCCATTCAGGGTGGTTGCGAGCGCGCGCAGCGCTAGATAGGCGCCACCCTTCATGTCGTAGCCGCCCGGGCCGTACACGCGGTCGTCCTCGATGCGATAGGGCGTGCGCGCGAGCGTGCCGTGCGGGTGCACCGTATCGACATGAGTGAGGACCAGGATGCCTTCACGCTCATCGTCCAGTGCGCGATTCGACACGACCAGGACCGGTGCGCAACCTTGCCCCAAGGGGATTCGACGAACGCCGAGGCCCGCATTCAGCGCTTGCTCAGCGATGATGTCCTGCAAGCCTTCGACGGCGCGGGCGTCATGCGAGGGTGATTCATGACGTACCCAGCGGCCGATGTCTTCAAGCACGTCGGCAAGTGTGGCGGGGTCGCGAAGAGACTTCATGGAGAACCGTCCTGAATCGAATGCGTTGATTATTCAGGGAGTCTCGTATGCGAACAATGCGTTCAAAAATAACTTCCGTATAAATTCTATTTATGTTTTCATCGGTCACGATGCGTGCATGCACGCGCAGGCCCGGGACCCCGATGAAGCACAACGATCTAAACCTTCTGACGTATTTGGACTTGCTGGTCAAGCACGGCAGCGCGACACGTGTCGCGGAAATCATGGGCGTGAGCCAACCGGCGGTGAGCGCGGCAATCCGCCGGCTTCGCGCGATGGCGGACCACCCGTTGTTCGTGCGTTCGGGGCGCGAATTGACGCCGACGGCCTACGCAACATCGTTGCAAGAACAATTTGCGCCGTTGTTGAAGCAGTGGAATCTGCTAATTGCCGGCAAGGATGCGTTCGATGCGGGCAGCTCTGAGCGCGGGTTCACCATCCTTGCGTCCGATTACACCCAGTATCTGTTTCTTCCCTTGCTGGCCCGGCGGCTCGCGCGCCGAGCGCCCGGGGTAACGCTCAAGGTGATTCCGTCCAACCCCTATCGCGGAATGCAACTGGTCGAGCAACAGCAAGTGGATCTGGGTATCGGTTATTACCGTAGTGTGCCGCCGCAGTTGACGCGTCGCGCGATTCTGGAGGAGCAGGCGGTATGCATCATCGCCAAGAGCCATCCGGCTTTGGACGCATTCGATGCGCTCGCGTACACCACGTATCCGCATATCGCGATCGCATCGGAAAATGTGGCCTATAGCGCGACGCTGGAGCAGGCCTTGGCCGCGCACCGGATCAAGCGCCGCGTCGCGATCGTCATGCCAAGCTATGTTTCCGCGGCGCATATCGTCGAGCAGACTCAGTACATCGCAACGCTGCCGCGCAGCATTGCCGAGGTCGCTGCGAAGACCAGCGACATCGTAATCCGGCCCTGTGTTTTTCCGCTGCCGACGCTCGATTTATCGATCCTTTCACATTCCGAAGCACTCACGGACGCGGGGAATCAATGGTTTCAAGGGTTGGTCGCCGAATGCGCAACGGAGATTTCGTCGGGATGGGCGACGAGTTTTGGCAGTACCGATGCGCGGGTTTGAGGCCCGCGCTTGCGCCGGGCTTGACGCTGCGATTGAATGCTCAGGTTCAGGCTCAGGTTTAGCGCCTGAAGATCTCAGGCGCTGCAAGATCACAAAGAACGACGCTGCGCCCGTACACGCCGTGGAAGCTTGTCCTCGATCAGCTCGGGCGGTAGCCCGGGGCTGAAGATATACCCCTGGATTTGATCGCATCGCAGCAGGGTAAGCAGGCGCGATTGTTCCTCCGTCTCCACACCTTCGGCGACCACCTTCAGTTCGAGCGAGTGCGCCAGCGAGATCAGCGTCGACACGATGGCCAGATGTACCGAGCTGGTCGCCATGCCCTGGATGAAAGAACGGTCGATCTTCAATACGTCGACCGGCAGATGCATGATGTTGCTCAGCGACGAATAACCGGTGCCAAAATCGTCGATCGCTACCGTAATACCCATGGCGCGAAGCTCGGCAAGTTTCGCGATATTTTCAGCCATGTCTTCCATGAAGAGGCTTTCGGTAATCTCGATCTCGATCTCGATGTCCATGCCTTCGTTCTGCACCCAGTCCAGGGTACGCAGGAAGTTGCTGACGAAATGCCGTTGACGGATTTGCAGTTGCGAGACGTTCACGGCGATCCGTGGCGGATCGATGCCGCGCGAAACCCACTCGCGGTACTGTTCGTGCACGCGGGCGATCACCCAGTTGCCAACGTCCACGATGAATCCCGTTTCCTCCAGCACGTGGATAAATTGGCCCGGTGCCACGAGGCCAACGCCAGGCTCATTCCATCGGATCAGCGCTTCGAGTCCGACGATCTCGCCACTCGCGAGGTCGATCTTGGGCTGGTAGTGGAGAACGAATTGCTCCTCGTTCAATGCGCGTCGCAGGCGGTTCTCGATCGAGAGTTTCTCGGCGACCTGCGCGTTCATCTCGGCCGTGTAGAAGCGGTAGCGCGCTTTCCACGTCTTGGCATCCTTCAACGCGGCTTCGGCATTACGCAATAGCGTATCGACATCGGTGCCATCCGACGGAAAGAGCGCGATGCCGGCCCTCACGGAAATGCGTATGTCCTTGTCCACCAACTTCACCGGTGTAGCCAGGCAGGCGGTGAGGTTGCGTTCGAGCAGGTTGGTGACCTCGGCAATGCTCCAGCAGTCCTTCACGACCATGGCGAAGCAGTCGGCATTGATGCGCGCCAGGTAACCGGGGTCCAGGATGGTGCCCTGGATGCGGTTTGCCACCTCGCGCAGCAGTTCGTCTCCTGCGCTGCGTCCCAACGTAGCGTTGATATTCCTGAATCGCTCCAGGTCGATCAGCACGATCGCAATTTGCCGCTGCCCGAAGCCTGTCTCCTGCAAGATCAACTGACCGAGCCGGTCCTGGAACAGCGCGCGGTTGGGCAGGCCGGTCAGAGGATCGTAATAGGCGAGGTAGTTGAGTTGTTCGTCCTTGTCGAAATGGTCCAGCGCGAACGAGATATCTTCGCCCAGTTCAGTCAGCAGCCGCTGTTCCTCGTCATTGAATACGTCGACGCGAGTCGCGCAAAAGCAGAGCACGCCGATGATACTGTCCTCGACAAGCAGTGGCACTACGAATAACGAGCGATAACCTTGCGCGAGAGAGAAGTCGTGCCAAGGCGACGGCGGCTCGTCATCGAGCAGGTCGTTCGACAGTGCGCTGAGCTTGGTCCTCAGGGCGGTGGCCGCGACGCCGCGTCCTTGCGCAATCTCCTTGTCGAGATTGAACCGGATTGCCTGCAGGCCCGCGTGCTGCACGCCTGCCCATGCCTGTGGCGCGACCTCGCGCGTGGCAGGATCGAGCATGCCGACCCAGGCGGCAGCAAAAGGGCCGTTCTCGACGGCGATGCGGCAGGCTTCATCAAGAAATTGTTGGCGGTCGCGAATCCGCACGATCGCCATATTGATGCCGCTGACTACCGTGTGTATGCGGCTGAGCCGAGCGAGTTGCTCTTCCTGCGCCTTGCGCTGCGAGATGTCGCGGATCACGCTCGACACCCACAGTCCGGTTTCCGTCTTCAGCGGACTCAAACTGACTTCAGCCGGAAACTCGGTGCCGTCCTTGCGTTGGCCGCAGATCTCGAACCCAGACGGGCGACGCCCCGGTTCCGCCAAGCTCTTGTCGTCGCCGACCATCAAGTCGTGCCATTGCCGAAAGCGCAGCGGAATCAGCATTTCGCTGGGTGCGCCGATGATTTCGCTGCGCTCGTAACCGAACAGCAGCTCGACCTGCTCGTTGACGATCTCGATGCGGCCGTGCTCGTTGACCACAACCATGGCGTCGGGCGCGAATTCGATCAGGTCGCGAAAGCGCAACTCGGCCTGGCGGCGCGCGACTCGCACACTGACGTCATTGACCGCGCGGCGCACGGCGGGGCCCAGGCGCACCAGGTTCGATTTGAGGACATAGTCGGAGGCGCCCCCTTTCAACGCGTCGATCGCGGTCTGGTCGCCGATCGTGCCCGACACGAAGATAAACGGCAATTCTGGATAGTGCCGGTGTGAAAGCGCCAATGCGGATAACCCGTCGAACTTCGGCAAGGTAAAGTCGGACAGCACCACATCCGGTTTGAACGTCTGGAGTTCAGCCAGGAAATCCTCACTGGTCTCGACGCGCCGGGCTTCCACACTCATGCCGCTGCGGCGCAGCTCGCGCACGGCCAGTTCAGCATCGGTGGCCATGTCCTCGACGATAATTATTCTGATCGGTTCGCCCACGCTCGACTCCGGTAAAGCACGCTACGCGTCATCCTGCGGTTCATCAGTGATGGCTCATCAATGACTCAGCTTGTTGACCAACATCCAGTAGAGCCCGGCGTCGCTGACTACCTGGTCGAACTGCTCGAAGTCGACGGGCTTGACGATATAGCTGTTGGCGCCGAGACGGTAAGTGTCCACGATGTCGCGCTCTTCGGCCGACGACGTCAGCATCACGACCGGCACGAGGCTCAATTCCGGATCCTGTTTGATACGGCGCAGTACCTCGATACCGTCGACTTTGGGCATCTTGAGGTCGAGCAGGATCAACCGTGGCATGCTTTTTTCACGGGTGCTGAAGCTGCCTTCGTAGAATAGAAAATCGAGCGCCTCGCGGCCATCCTTGACCCAAATCAGGTTGTTCGCCAGACCTCGTGTACGCAACGCCCGGATCGCCATCTCGGCGTCGGTGGGGGTATCTTCGACCAGCAAGATATCGACTTGGATGTACTCAGCCATCTTTTCCTCATTTTTGTGGAAACGCGAAGAAGAACGTAGCGCCTTCGTCTATCGTGCTCTCGGCCCAGACGCGGCCTCCGAGTCGCACGACGATGCGATGCACGATCGCCAGACCGACGCCCGTGCCGGGAAATTCATCGGCACTATGCAAGCGTTGAAATACGCCGAACAATTTGTTGTAGTACTGCATGTCGAAACCCACGCCGTTGTCGCTGATCGAATAGACGGTCTCGGTTCCCTGGTTTTCTCCTGAGATGCGGACCACGGGCTGGTCCCGTTTGCCGCTGTACTTGATGGCGTTGGAGATCAGGTTGGTCCATACCTGTTGCAATAGAGACCGGTCGCCCCAGGTCGGCGGCAGCGTATCGACCACGATGTCGACGTGGTCGTGCTCGGTCCTGCGTCTAACCTCTTCGATGATGTGATCGACCACGCCTTTCATATCGATCTCGGCCGCGGCGATCGGTTTGCGGCCGAGCCTGGAGAAGGTCAGCAGATCGTCGATCAGCTCGCCCATGCGCTTGCTGTTGTCGCGTATCACCTTGAGCAGGCGCAGCGCCTCGGCATCGAGCTTGTCGGCACAGTCTTCCTGCAACATGCGTGCATAGCCGGAGATGGCGCGCAAGGGGATACGCAAGTCGTGCGATACAGAATAGCTAAAGCTTTCGAGTTCCTTATTGGTGGCTTCCAACTGACTTGCGTGTTGAACGAGCGCTTTATTCATTTCGAGCACGGTTTTGTCGGCCGACTGCCGTTGACGACTTTCACGTAATAGCAGCCAGAAGGCACCCACCAACATCAGGAATGCCACTGCGGTGCCGAACACGATCAGGAGTTTGGTTTGATGCGCAACCTGCGCTGCCTCGCTGGAGCGTTGCGCAAGCAAACCTTTCTCGACGTCTTCCATCACCGTGATCTCCGTTCGCACGCCGTCGAGGATGGCGCGCGCCTGACTGGAGGCGACGTAGGCAATGGCTTGATCAGGGTCGGTGCTTTCCTTGCGCAGTTGGATTTCCGCTTCGAGATCGGAAAATACCGTCGCGATCATGGCTTCGAGCGTCGTGATATTACGCAATTGCTCCGGGTCGTCCTGAAGCAAGGCTCGTGCCGATTTGATTCGGGCCGGCACAAGGTTTTTGGAGGCGGCGTACGCCGTCAGCAGTGTCGGTTGGCCGGAGATGACGAAGCCGCGTGCAGCGGTTCGCGCGTCTCTCAATACCGAGAGCGTTTCTTCCAGATTGGAGCGGACTTGATAGGTGTGATCGACCCAGTGGGCACGATCTTGAAAGACGTCGATGCTGGTGAGCGAGAAGCCCGTGATGACGGCCAGCGCCACCAGCGCGGTGACTATACCGAATAGCGGTATTTTGGATTGCCAGAATTGATGACTAGACGATACGATCGACTTCATCGGCCTCACCAGGTAGCGGCTAGTTAGTTAGTCTATTTATGCCGGAAATACTATCATAGGTATTCGCATTTAAAAGGGTAATAATTTCGTCGCGACTTATTAAGGAAACGCGACAACCTAACACTAATAGCCACAGGAAGTGGGCAAAAAGAAACAGGCAGGACCCGTGGATACTAAGCGTACGGGTTTATATGGAATTGACGCTTTATTGTTTTATCACGCGCCAATTTCAAAATGTGCCGCATCGAAAATAGGCGGCCCACAATATAACCGGGTTCAAATGTCCCGACTCCAACGGGGCCGCTCTGTATATCGACTCAAATATATTGGCTCAAAAGCGCCGGTCAAAACCGCAGATGAAGCGCACGGTTCAAAGCGCGGATCAAGACAGCGCCGGCTCCAGTGGTTTCTTATGCGTGAGCCGTTCACGACGCATAATCAATAAGGTGATTACCGCGAAAATCAGCAGGCAGGTGGCCGGAACCATCATCGGCACCCGCGTGCTGCCGCTGATTTGACGCGCCCACGGCACGATATTTTGCGCAACGAAGCCGCCCACATTGCCCAGCGAATTGATCGCGGCAATCCCGGCTGCGGCGCGCGCACCGGACAGGAATTTTGGCGGTAGCGTCCAGAAGCAGGGCAATAGCAGATACATGCAGGGCGCGCCAAAACACAGGGCAATGAAGCGCAGCGTGTTGGTGGGCAGCAGGACGCTGCCCAGGAAGCACGCCATGCCGATCAGCGCAGCCGTCAGCATCGCGACCAGTGTGCGGTTGCCCTTTTGCAGATGTCGCGGCAAGAACACCAGCGCGATGGTCGCGAGCAGCCACGGCGCGATATTGATCAACCCATTGACGGTGTTGGTCACGCCGAAGCCCTTCACGAGCGTGGGCAGCCAGTAGCTCACGCCGTACACCGACATAGACAGCATCATGTAGAAGAACGACATCCACAACACGCGCGGGTTGGCGAGCACACGAAACGCGCTGCCCTCGTCGCCCGGCGAGACCTTCGGTTTGCTTTCGTCGATCTTCGCGGTCAGCCAGTTCTTTTCGGCAAGCGAAAGAAACTTGGCGTGCATCGGCGAGTGCGGCAAGTACCGCAACACCACCACGGTCAGCAGAATGGAGGGGATTCCGGTAATCAGAAATACCAACTGCCAGCCCTGCATGCCGAACAGCCCGGCCTTATCGAGCAGATAGCCGCAGATCGGTGCGCCCACCATGTTGCCCAGGCTGCTGCCCACGGTAAAGTAGCCCAGCATGCGCACGCGGTGCTGGTGCGGGAACCACAGCGTCAGGTAATAGATCACGCCGGGATACAGGCCGGCTTCCGATGCCCCGAGCAAGAAACGCAGCACATAGAACATCGTCGCGTTTTGCGTGTAGGCCAGCAGCACCGTGACCACGCCCCAGGTCAGCATGATGCGGGCGATCCAGCGCGGCGCGCCGTAGCGGTGCAGCATCACGTTGCTCGGCACCTCGAACAGCAGGTAGCCGATAAAGAATAGCGACGCGCCCAGCCCATAGGTCACTTCGCTCATGCCGAGGCTGTCGAGCATCTGCAGCTTCGCGAAGCTGATGTTCGAGCGGTCGATGTACGCCACCAGATAGAGTAAGCCCAGCAGCGGCATCAGCCGCAGTGCTAGCCGATTGATCAGACGTTGTTCGTTGACAGGGGTATCCACAATGTCTCCTGGTCACGCCTCGGTCGTGTCGCCGAGGACGTTGTTTTATATGTTGCTTTTTATATTGGCAACGAACAGTGCTAGCTCCGCTCGGCCTTCCATGTCGCGTAATCGGCGAGCGTTTGTTCGTTGGGCGGATACAGGCCCGGCAGTGCACCGCCGGCTTCAATGCGCAGCGTCACATAGGCTTCCAGTTGCTCTTGCTCTTCGGCGGCGGCGGCCACCTCTTCGGCCAAGTGACGCGGCACCACGACCACACCATCCGAGTCGCCCACGATAATGTCGCCCGGATACACCGCCACGCCACCGCACGCGATCGGCAGGTTCAGGTCGACCGTGTGATGGCGTACGAGATTGAGCGGAGCGCTGGCGCCTGCGCAGAACACCGGCAAGCCCGTGGCCGCGATCGTCGCGGCGTCGCGCACCGGGCCGTCCGAGACCATCCCCGCGACTTCACGTGCGCGCAGACGTGCCGCCAGGATAGACCCGAGCGAGCCGACCGAGCGTTCGCCGCGGCAGTCCTGCACGATCACGCTGCCGGCCGGGGCGGTTTCCACGCCCTTGCGCTGCGGGTGATTGGGGTCCTGGAATACGCCGAGGTGGTCGATGTCTTCGCGCGCCGGAATGTTGCGCATCGTGAAGGCCGGGCCGACCAGGTTGGGCGTGCCGGCAGCCGGCGGCGTCAAAGGCTTCACGCCTTGCAGGAACACATTGCGCAGGCCTCGCTTGAAGAGTTGTGTCGTCAGCGTGGCCGTGCTGACGTGGCGCAGTTGCTGCAGCGCTTTCGCGCTGATTTCGTCAGAAGACGAGCCAGAAGATGAGGTCATCGTAATTACCTTGAATGTCGTGATTAAAAGTCGCGTGCTCGGGCGACGCTTAGTGGATCTCGGGTTCGGATTGCGGGCCCTCGATCGCACCGGCGCCTTGCTCGATCGCAGGCTCTTCGAGGAAGTCGAAGTCGCAGCCGTGGTTGGCCTGTGTAACGTGGATCTGATGCATCACGCCGTAGCCGCGCTCGAAGCGCGGTTTCGGTGCGACCCATGCAGCACGGCGCGTCGCCAGTTCCTCGGGGCTCACATCGAGATGCAAGCGCCGATTCGGCACGTCGAGTTCGATGAAGTCGCCGTCGCGTACCAGCGCCAACGGGCCGCCGACAAACGATTCGGGCGCTACGTGCAGCACGCACGCACCGTAACTGGTGCCGCTCATGCGCGCGTCGGAGATCCGCACCATGTCGCGCACGCCTTGCTTGAGCAGCTTCTGCGGAATCGGCAATTGGCCCCACTCTGGCATACCCGGTGCGCCGACTGGGCCCGCGTGTTGCAGCACGATGACCGATTCGACCGTGACGTTCAGCGCGTCGCTATCGATGCGCTCGGCCATGTCGTTGTAGTCCTTGAACACCACGGCGGGGCCGCGATGCTTGAGCAAGTGCTGTTCCATCGCGGCCGGTTTGATGACTGCGCCGTCCGGGGCGAGATTGCCGCTAAGCACGGCGAGGCCGCCACTGGGCACCAGCGGATTGGCGCGGCGGCGGATCACGTCGTCGTTGAAGATCTGCGCGCCCTCGATATTTTCGCCCAGCGATTTGCCGTTCACGGTGGGCCGGCTGCCGTCGATCAATTCGCCGAGTTCGGCCAGTAATGCCGGCAAGCCGCCGGCGTAGAAAAAGTCTTCCATCAGGTAGCTGCCGGCAGGGCGGATGTTGCCCAGCACCGGCGTCTTGCGCGCCAACTCGTCAAAGCGCGCCATCGTCAGCGGAATGCCGGCGCGTCGCGCCACGGCGATCAAATGCACAACGGCGTTGGTCGAGCCCGACATCGCGAGCACTGTCGTCACGGCGTTATCGAACGACGCCGCGCTGAGCAGGTCCGACGGCTTCATATCTTGCCAAACCATCTCGACGATGCGCTGCCCGGTGAGCGCGGCAAACTGCGCGTGCCGCGAATCGGCGGCCGGAATCGATGAGAAGCCGGGCAGCGTGAGGCCCAGCGCTTCGGTTGCACTGGTCATGGTGGAGGCGGTGCCCATCGTCATGCAGTGGCCAGGCGAGCGCGCGATACCGTTTTCGATGCCTTTCCATTCGGTTTCGGTGAGATTGCCGGCGCGCAATTCGGCCCAGTACTTCCACGTGTCGGAGCCGCTACCGAGCGTGCGGCCGTTCCAGTTGCCGCTGAGCATCGGGCCGGCAGGCAGGTAGATCGCAGGCAGATCCATGCTGATCGCGCCCATCAACAGGCCCGGCGTGGTCTTGTCGCAGCCACCCATGAGCACGCAGCCGTCGAAAGGGTAGGAGCGCAACAGCTCCTCGGTTTCCATGGCCAGGAAATTGCGATACAGCATCGTGGTCGGCTTCTGAAACGGCTCGGCCAGCGTCATCACCGGCATTTCGACGGGAAAGCCGCCTGCTTGCCAGATGCCGCGTTTGACTTCTTCCACGCGCTGCTTGAAATGCGTATGGCAGGAATTGATTTCGCTCCAGGTGTTGACGATCGCGATGACCGGTTTGCCCAGGTATTCCTGCGAGGCGTAGCCCATTTGCGCGGTGCGCGAACGGTGGCCGAACGAGCGCAGGTCGTTTACGCCATACCAGCGATAGCTACGAAGCTGTTCGGGGGTCTTCCGGTTGGAGCTCAATTGAATATCCTCAAAATGTTGGGAATTTGGTAACGTTACCATCTGGGCCTGAAAAGAAGCCGGACAGCACCGGAGCGGTGGATGGTATCGTTAACATCCATCCGTCGGTAATTAGGGAAAATGACTAGATTGCGCCGCTTGGAGACGCAAACCCGGACGCAAACCCGGACGCAAACCCGGACGCAAACCGAGGCGTAAATGAGGGCACAAGCGAGGGCACAAGCGAGGGCACAAGCGAGGGCACAAGCGAGGGCACGGGGAGTTCGAAGACTGCAAGATAGAGCGCGCTCAAGTGGTGCCGCGCTCGATGAGGGAAAAGCCGACATCGAGAACTGGCAAGCTACCTTCACCGGCCAAGCGTGCGATGAGTGCGCGCGCGGCGCTCTCGCCAATCCGTTTGCCGTCTACGCGGACCGTGGTCAGCGCTGGTTCCATCTCGGACGCGAATTCAAGGTCGCCAAAACCGCACACCGCGAGTTCGCCCGGCACGGTGCGACCGAGCGCCGGGGCTTGTCGAGCGACGCCCAACGCGAGCAAGTCTGAACCACAGAACACCGCGTCGACCTCGGGGGCCATGTCCAACAAACGGGTCAACGCGGATTTGCCAGCGCTCACCGAACTTGGCGGTGTCCCCAGGATTTCCGGCACGCTCACGCCTGGACCGAAGTGTTGTTTCAGTCTTTCGATAAAGCCCGCACGCCGAGCTTGCGCGCGCGTGTCATTGGCTGAAATTAACGCGGGATGACGCCGACCCGAGCGGATAAACGCGTCCGCCACCGCTGAACCGACCTTGCGGTGCGAGAACCCGACCAGCATGTCGATCGGGTCCGCCGTCAGATCCCAGGTTTCGATAATCGGAATGCCGATATTGGATAGCCGCGTACGCAGGCCCGACGTATGCGTGACGCCCGTCAACAGTACGCCCTCGGGGCGTCGGCTGAGCATCGCGTCAAGTAGCTGGTCTTCGTTGACGTCGCTATAGCCGCTCAGCCCGAGCATGACCTCGTAGCCTGCGCGTGCCATCGCATCGCTGAACGCCTGGATGCTTTCGGAGAACAGCGAATGAGCGATGGTCGGCACGATCGCGGCCACCAGCCGCGAGCGAGACGAAGACAGGCCACCCGCGAGGCGGTTCGGTACATAGCCCAGTTGGGCAACCACGCCGCGCACGCGGGCGAGCGTATCGGGCGCGACGGTTTCAGGCTGATTGAAAACGCGCGACACCGTAATGGCAGACACGCCGGCAGCGGCTGCCACGTCGGTGATGCGCACGCCCTTGATACCGCCGCGCGATTTGCCCAGCGGCTTTTGCGCGGCAGCCTTCATCAGGCGTGTCCCAATTGGCCGTCCACGAGCCGCCACACACCGAGCGGATTACCGTCCTGCAACGCTTCGGGCAGCAAAGCGGCAGGCAAGTCCTGATAGCACACGGGCCGCAGGAAGCGTTCGATCGAAGTCGAGCCCACCGACGTGACGCGGCTATCGGAGGTGGCCGGGAAGGGGCCGCCATGCACCATCGCATGACACACTTCGACACCGGTCGGATAGCCATTGGCCAGAATGCGGCCGACCTTGCGTTCCAGAATCGGCAACAACGAGCGCGCCAGCGCTGTATCTTGCGCATCCAGTTGCAAGGTTGCGGTCAACTGGCCTTCGAGATGCTCGGCCACGCTCAACATCTGCGCTTCGTTTGCGCAGCGGATCACGATCGATACCGGCCCGAACACTTCGTTATGCAGCCCGGGTTTGCTCAGGAAAGTCGGCGCATCGACGACAAACAGCGCCGGGCGTGCTTGCACCGGGCCGCTCGCGGCTACGCCTTGCGCGGCCGCAGCACCCGCTTCCTTGCTCAGGCGCGCGACGCCTTCCTGGTAAGCGGTCTGGATGCCCGCCGTCAACATGGTCTGCGACGGTTTTTCACCGACAGCCGCTTTGGCCGCCTCGATGAACTGGCTCAAGGGCTCGCTGTCCAGCGCGATCAACAGGCCCGGGTTGGTACAGAACTGTCCCGCGCCCAGCACCAGCGAATCGACATAGGCGCGCGCCATAGCGGCACCGCGTGCTGCGAGTGCCGCCGGCAACGCAAACACTGGGTTGATGCTGCTCATTTCCGCATACACGGGAATTGGTTCCGCGCGGCCAGCGGCAATGCGCATCAGCGCCAAACCGCCGTTGCGCGAGCCGGTGAAGCCGACTGCCTTGATCGCGTCGTGGGCCACCAAGGCGGAGCCCACCGCAAATCCCGCGTCGACCAGCAGCGAGAATACGCCAGCCGGCAAGCCGCAATCGGCCGCCGCCTGTTGAATCACGCGACCGACGAGTTCCGATGTGCCCAAGTGCGCCGAATGCGATTTGACCACCACCGGGCAACCGGCGGCCAGTGCAGCGGCAGTGTCGCCGCCGGCTACCGAGAACGCGAGCGGGAAGTTGCTGGCGCCGAATACGGCCACGGGCCCAAGCGCGATTTTCTGCATGCGCAGGTCGGAACGCGGCAACGGCTGACGTGCGGGCAAAGCCGGGTCTATCGTGGCGTCCAGCCAGCGGCCTTCGCGCGCCAGCGAGGCAAACAGGCGCAATTGGCCGACGGTGCGGCCGCGCTCGCCTTCCAGCCGGCCCTTGGGCAAACCGCTTTCGGCCTGAGCGCGTTCGATCAGTGTATCGCCGAGCGCGAGGATGCCGGTGGCGATGGCTTCGAGGAATTTCGCACGGGTTTCAAGCGGGGCGTGGCGGTACGTGTCGGATGCGGCGCGAGCCAATTCGCAAGCACGCGCGACCACTTCGTCGCTGGCGCTGGCAAATTCGGGTTCAGCGATTTCGCTGCCGGAATTGGGATTGAACGCGCGCAGCGTTTTGCCTGTGCCGCGCAGCGCTGCGCCGTCTATCAGTATGTCGCCGGTAATTTGCATGATTTTCCTTGGGGGCGGTGGTGAGACGATTCTGCTGAATAGCCCCGGTTCAAAGATGAGGATGGTAGCGTTACCACCGATTTTTGTCACTAACCGTGGCGTGACGGGCCCGGGAACGGCGCTTTGCAGGGGGGGCTGCCTACCTGGGAAGAGGCGAGATCAAGTGGCGGAATAAGAACGAGGCTAGGGCGGGATCCGGGGCGTAGCCGCGCTGCAAGCCGAGCATCGGGCTGAACCGAGCGGAACCGAGCTGAGACGGCTGAGGCGAGGCCGAAAAGCAGCAATGGGCGGTGTTTTTTTCAACTATCCGCCCATCGGCCGATTCAATGAAGCCTCGTCTGTGTCGAACTTATGGGAACGCCGGAATATGCGGTTCCACGCCGCAAAACCGGATTTCGGGGTGGCGTTTGGTGATCAGCTCCTCGATTTCCTTGGTCCGGCGCAACGGCAGGTCGACGATCAACAACACGCCGCCATTCTCGACTTCGGCCACGAACGCCTTGAGTCGCGAATTGGGAATCGCCGCGCCGGCCATGCCTGATACCCAGGCGCCGAATAGTGCGCCGGCCAGAGCGGTCATCAAGATGGTCTCGGTGCGCAGCTCGAAGCCGCGGGGCGGATACAGCAGCATCAGCACGCCCCCGAGCAGCCCCAGTGCCGCGCCGAGCAGCATGCCAACCTCGGAGCCGTGTATCAGGTCCGTTTTATCGAGAAAACCAGCCTCGGGGACATCCTTCAGATGCGTGTCGTCGTTCGCCCAAAATCGCATACGCTTTTCGTTGACACGTGCAAGCAACAACTCGTCCAACGTCTGATGCGCACTCGTTGCGTCGGGAAGCAAAAAATAGAGTCGGCGTTTCATGATGACCTCGCTGGGGACAATCGCCCAAGTAGTAGCCTACGCCATCTCTGTCAATTAGCAAGGCGCGCGCTTCGATTTGTCGCGCGGTTGCCGCTACGTTTTTTTCGGCGGGGCGCTGGTGCCGCGCACGACCAGCTCGATCGGCAAGCACTCGCTTTGCGGCGGCGCGCCGGTAGCAAGCCATTGCAACAGGACCATTGCGGCACGCTGGCCAAGCTCATGCGTGGGCAAATGTATGGTGGTGAGGCTAGGCGTGACTTGCGACGAGATCGGTAGATTGTCGCAGCCGACGATGGACAACTCGCCGGGCACGTCGACGCCCATGGCACGCGCCTCGAACAAGCAGCCCAGAGCGAGTGCGTCGTTGCCGCAAAAAACGGCAGTCGGCCGCGGGTCCAGGCTTAGCAACGCTTTGAGCCCGGCGTGGCCGCCCTCGAAGCCGAAGGGCTGTTCGAGAACGTACCCTTCGGGCAACTGACACCCATTTTGGTGAAGCACCTCGCGGAACCCTTCGACGCGATTTCGGGCCCGATCGTTATGCAGAAAATGCCCAGAAATCACGCCCATGCGTTTATGGCCCAAGGCCAGCAAGTGCAGGGCAGCGAGCCGACCAATCAGGTGGTTATCGAAACCGATCGACGGTTGCAGTTCGGTTTTCGACCACGTCACGAGCAGCGGCACCCGGCTCGCGTGGATCAATTCCCAGGTTTGCGGCGCATGATCCGTTCCTACGACAAGCAAGGCGTCGATCGAGCGTTCCAACAGCGCCCGGACCAGATCCTGTTCGGCGGCCGGATTGTATTCATGTGCGGCAATCAGCAATTGATAGCCGGATTGTGACAAGGTGGTCTGCAGACCCTGGACGGCCCGCGCGAAGATCGCGTTATCGAGAGTCGGAACCACTGCGCCTATCGTGTGGGCTCGGCCCGACGCGAGCGCACGCGCCGAGCCGTCAGGCACATAACCTAGCGCGGCAATCGCTTCGCGTATGCGCAACTGCGTATCGGGACGCACGAGGGCGGGGTTGGAGAGGGCCCGCGAGACGGTCGCAGTGGACACACCCGCGCGGGAGGCGACATCTCGGATGCGCGAGCGTGGAATCATTGCGCACCTTGTATAGGGAACATCAATGTCACTGTTTTCATAATGGTAAGTACTGCCGAGGGCACGCCTAGCGTAAACACTAGCTTGAGCATTAGGAAATAATGCCATACTTTGAATGAAAGCGGTTACATCGTCACACATACGCTACACCTTCTGATTCGATCGATAAGAGGCCGGCCGGTGCGAGTACTTAGCTATTCTCCACGCGCGTGGGTCAGTGTCATGACGCTGGCCGGCGCGCTGTTTCTCTGGTTTGCGGCGACGAGTCTGACGGGCTGGATCAACCCCGTCGTTTTCCCCACGCCTTCCGAGACCTGGGCGTCCCTCGTGCAGATCACCACCACGGGCTACGCGGATGGACGACTCGACCAGCACATCGTGCAGAGCATCAAGCTCGTCATGCTCGGGTTTGGGACGGCCGCCGTCATCGGTATGCCGCTCGGTTTGTGGATGGGCCGTTCGCGCTATGCCGAGGCATTTTTCAATCCTGTGTTTACATTGATCCGGCCGATTCCGCCGTTGGCGTGGATACCGTTGGCGATCGTGTGGCTCGGGTTGGGCGATGCAGCCAAAGTCATGGTGATATGGATGGCGGCGGTCGTGCCGGTGGTGATCAACAGTTTCGCCGGCGTGCGCTCGATACAACCGCAACTGATCGAAGCCGCGGAAATGCTCGGTGTGCAACGCGGCCGATTTGTGCGGGAGGTCATGATTCCTGGTGCGCTGCCGATGATTTTTACCGGCTTGCGGCTTTCGCTGCAATCCGCGTGGACGACGCTGGTTGCCGGTGAGTTGATCGGCTCCGTGCGTGGACTCGGCCATGTGTTGACGCAAGGCTCGCTGGACATCTTTCCGTCGATGATCCTTGTGGCGATGCTGGCCGTGGCGTTCTGTGGCTGGTTGATGACATGGGCATTGGGCTGGCTGGAAAGACGCGCGATGCCGTGGAGGACTTTCTTGTGAAGAGCGTCGACCTCGTGGGGCGCAAGACCGCGCCGGCGCACACCAGCGCCAAGCGTCCTCGTGCGGCTGTGCTCGATAATTATCCGTACGTGCGCGGCGCACTCGCATACTGGAGCCTTTCCATTGCCGGTCTCACGACGTTTTTTGGCATCTGGTGGCTAGCGGCGGCGACCGGCGTGGCACCACCGCAGTTCTTGCCGACGCCGCTTGTCGTTGCGGAAAAATTCGTGCAACTGCTAAATCAACCGTTTGCCGGTTATACGCTGCAAGAGCATCTGTGGTCCAGCCTGCAGCGTTATTTGATGGGCTTCGGTCTCGCCGTCGTACTCGGCGTGCCACTGGGACTGTTGATGGGGTGGTTCCGCCGGCTCGACTACGTCGTCGCGCCACTGTTCGAAATACTCCGATTCATTGCTCCTATCGCGTGGGTTCCATTTGCGGCGCTTTGGTTCGGCACTGGCATCGGCGGTCCGGTGTTGATTATCTTCGCGGGTGCGTTTCCGCCTTGCGTGGTCAATGCTTATCGGGGCGCAAAGTTTGTCGATGCCTATCTGGTGGAGGCCGCGCGCATGCTCGGCGCATCCAACCGCATGATAGTGCTGGAAGTACTGCTGCCCGCCGCGATGCCTTCAATCATGGCAGGCGTCAGAGTGTCGGCGGGTCTGGGCTGGATGTCCTTGGTCGGGGCTGAACTGATCGTCGCGTCCAGCGGCATCGGCTACATGATGGTGCAGGCGCAGAGCAGCATCAATACCGCCATCGTCATGAGTAGCATGATCGCGATTGGCGCTGTGGGCGGGGCGATAGACCTGTTGTTGCGAAAAATCGAAACGCTGGCGATGCGCAATCGGCGCCGCACAAGATGAGTCATCGTCGCCACGAAATAGACGATCGTCGCAGCGATGGGTCGCAAGCAAGCCATTAACGAATACACGGATACCGTCCATGAGCAACATCGTGTTTGAGAATGTGTCTCGTGTTTTTCAGCGCAGCGGCAGCGACTTGCTCACGCTCGACGGGATTTCCCTGGAGATCCACGACGAGGAGTTCGTTGCCATCGTGGGCCCCTCTGGTTGTGGCAAAACCACCTGCCTGCGCATGGCCGCGGGCCTGGAGTTCCCATCGTCGGGCTCGGTGTCGGTGGCTGGGCGGCAAGTGAAACGGCCGGGCCCCGATCGAGCCGTGGTGTTTCAACAGTTCGCTCTGTTTCCGTGGAAGACCGTGTGGGAAAACATCGACTTCGGCCTGCGCAGCAGGGGTTTGTCGAGCCAGGAACGGCGCACCATCATCGAGCGGTACGTCCAGTTGATGAATTTAACCGGCTGCGAATCCGCTTTTCCGCATCAGCTATCGGGCGGCATGCAGCAGCGTGTCGCTATCGCGCGAGCCTACGCGCTGGACCCGGGCGTGCTGCTCATGGATGAGCCGTTCGGTGCGTTGGACGCGCAGACTCGGGTCGTGATGCAGGAGGAACTCGTGCGCCTGGCGCGTGTGAGCCCGCGCACGGTGTTGTTCATCACGCATGCGGTCGAGGAGTCTGTGTATCTTGCCGATCGGGTGGTCATCATGACAACGCGCCCCGGTCGGGTAAAGGAAATCATCGATGTAAAGACGGTTCGCGAAGCTCATCATTGGGATCAGTACACGAAGATCGAAGATGTCATGGACCTGGAGTCGTTTGTGCATTTGCGTACGCACATCTGGAAGTCGCTACGCGAGGAACATGCAGGACGCGATCATTGAGCCGATACATTCAGTTGCGCCGAGTTTGCCCGAGTTGCTTGAGTTACCTAAGCCAGTATAAAAAATCAGGAGGAGATCATGCGAATTTGCCGCAATCTGTTGGGGGGAGCGACGCTGTTGGCCGCCATGACCGTGGCTTGCGCTCCGGTTGCCGCTGCTGCTGCCGTTGCCGACTTAACGCCGATCAAGGTCAGCTATCAGCCCGCGTTGTATTGGGCGCTGCCGTTCTACGTTGCGACGGAAAAAGGCTGGTGGGCCGAGGCGGGTCTCAAACCTGAGTTCTCGATCTTTCCCGCCGGGGTGCCTCAAATGGCCGCTTCCGTATCGAAGTCGTGGGACGTCGGCGGCACAGGATCGGTGCCGGCCGTACTCGGTTACCAGCGCTTTGGAATCAAGACGATAGGGCTGACCAACGATGAGTCGCAGGCCAACATGTTGGTGGCCAGCAAAGCACGCTTTGCCCAGGTACAGAAGAACCCCGCCTTGCTCAAAGGCCAGACTATCGTGTTGACCTCGAATTCGACCGGCGACTACGCGGTGCAAGCCTGCCTCAAGAAGTATGGTCTGCTGAAAAGCGACGTCACGCTGAAAAACATGGGACAAGCGGAAATCGTGTCGGCGCTGTCTTCGGGCAATGCCGATTTCGGTGGTGTCTGGGCGCCCAACGATTACACGCTCGAGGAAAAAGCCGGCGTGGAAACGTTGTGCACGGGCAAGGATGGAGGTGTGGTCGTGCCGGGCGCGCTCGTCGTGCGCAGCGAATACGCTAAGACTCACCCCGAGGAAGTTGCCAAGTTTCTTGCGGTATACCTGCGTTCGTGGGCGTGGATGCAAAGCCATCGTCGCGAGTCGATTGCATTGATGAAGAAATTCTACGAGCAAGGCGGCGTGTCCATCTCCGAGGCATCGATGGCCGAGGAGTTCGATACGCGCCCGACCTTCAATCTCTCGCAGCAACTGAAGGCGATGGACACGTCCAAAGGAACCTCGGACATGGACACGTGGTTCACCCACATCGCGACCTTCATGCACGACTCGGGCTCGTTGAATACGGTGCCAGCCGCGCATGATTACATAGACGACAGCTTTATGAAGAAGGTACAGGGCGACCCGAAACTGGCGGCGTTTGCAACCCAGGCAAAGTGACTCGCGAAGTGGCTTGCGAAATGGCTCGCGAAGTGGCTCGCGAAGTGGCTCGTTCAAGCAACGATCTGGTCCGCGGGCTTAGGTAACGGGGGAGGTAACGAGCTATACCGCGGGGTGGGGAAGCTGAAGGCCGGTCAGCCGGCCTTCTAAAAATCTAGCAATGTAAGCGGTTTCATTTTTATGAAATGAGGAGGGCGTCATGGCTATGAGCTATCTGAAGAAAGCGATCAAAACCGCAGAAGCGGAAACTGCGACCGCACAAAAGGTCGTGACCGAAATGCTGCACGAAATCGAAACGCGCGGGGAAGTCGCCGTGCGCGAATATGCGAAAAAACTCGACGGGTGGGATGGCGACATCATTCTGTCGGCCGCCGAAATCGAGCGCAGGACCCAGGAAGTGCCAGCCGGTGTGCGCGCCGATATCGAGTTTGCTGCAAAACAGGTCTATGACTTCGCGCTCGCGCAGCGCAGGTCACTCGAAGAGTTTTCCGTCGACCTCTATCCGGGCGTGACCGCCGGGCAACGCGTGATTCCGGTGAACGTCGTAGGTTGCTATGCGCCGGCCGGACGCTACGCGCATATAGCGTCGGCCTACATGGGCGTGGCGACCGCAAAAGCGGCGGGCGTAAAAACCATCATCGGCTGCTCGAGCCCGTTTCGCGGCGCGGGGATCCATCCCTACATACTCTATGCGTTCCAATCGGCGGGCGCCGACGTGATCATGACACTGGGCGGCGTGCAGGCGATTGCTACGATGGCCCACGGTCTGTTCACAGGCAAGGTTGCAGATGTGGTGATCGGTCCGGGCAACAAGTTTGTTGCGGAAGCCAAGCGCGCGCTGTTCGGCAAGGTCGGCATCGATGTGTTTGCAGGGCCCTCCGAGGTCGCGGTGATCGCCGACCACACGGCCGATCCGGCGCTCGTGGCTAGCGATCTATTGGGTCAGGCAGAGCACGGGCACGAATCGCCCGCATGGTTACTTACGACATCGCGAGCGTTGGCCGAGGAAGTCCTGAAGCTGATACCGCTCATGATAGAGAAACTGCCACCGACCGCCCGTGATGCTGCGGGCTGTGCATGGCGCGATTATGGTGAGGTCGTGGTCTGCGACACAGTCGAGGAAGTTGCCGAAATCTCCGATCGCTATGCGCCCGAACACCTGGAAGTGCATGCGGAAAACCTCGATTGGTGGTTGGCCAAATTGACCTGCTATGGATCGCTGTTTCTTGGCGAGGAGACGACCGTTGCGTTCGGCGACAAGACCAGTGGCCCAAACCATGTGCTGCCTACCAAAGGGGCTGCACGCTATTCCGGCGGTCTCTCGGTGCACAAGTTCATGAAGACGCTCACGTGGCAACGCATGACGCGCGACGCGACGCGACACATCGGCGAGGTCACGGCGCGTATTTCGCGGCTGGAGGGCATGGAGGCGCACGCGCGTACGGCGGACGACAGGCTGCATAAATATTTTCCGCAAGAGCAGTTTGAAAAAGGTGCGCCGGTCATCGTGTGAGGGGTGGGTACCCGGATTGCCATCAGTGGGAGATCTTGCCATGGACATACCCAAGCTATTCGATCTGCACGGACGTACTGCGCTTGTCACCGGCGCCAATTCGGGTATCGGCGAGGCAATGGCGGGTGCACTGGGTGCGGCTGGTGCGCGCGTGGTTCTCGCCGCGCGTCGTGTCGACGCATTGTCGACGGCTGTCGAACGTATGCATGCGGTGGGCATAGACGCGAGTTTTATCGCCTGCGATTTGTCGGACCCTGAGCGCGCGAAGCAGTGTGCACAGCGTGCATTGGAAACGAACGACACAGTGGATATTCTCGTCAATGCAGCCGGCGTGAACTTGCGACTGCCGTTTTCAGACGTGAGCGTTCAAGCGTGGAATCGGCAACTCGGCCTCCACCTTGGCGCGCCGTTCTTCTTGACCCAGGTGCTCGCGCCACACATGCAAGCACAAGGCTGGGGCCGCATTGTCAACGTTGCGTCGCTACAGTCGTACCGCGCCTTTCCCAACAGTGCGCCCTACGGTGCGGCCAAGGGCGGTGTGTTGCAATTGACGCGTGCGATCGCGCAGGAGTGGTCGCGCTACGGGATCACGTGCAACGCGATCGGCCCAGGCTTTTTCCCGACCGCCTTGACCGCCGCGGTCTTCGACGATGTCGAGCTGGCAAACCATCACGCCACGCAGACTTGCATCGGCAGAAACGGCGCGCTCGAGGATCTCACTGGAGTCACGGTGTTCCTGGCGAGCGAGGCCAGTGCCTACATCACTGGACAGATCATCATGGTCGATGGGGGCTACACCGCCAAATGAAGGAGCTGCACATGAATGCGTCGAACATGCGGGCTTTGGTCTACACGAAAGTCAACGAAATCGAACTACAGGAGCGTCCTTATCCGGATCTGGTCGATGGCGAGGTGATACTCAAGATTGATGCGGTGGGCATATGCGGCTCAGACATGCACGCGTATCACGGGCACGACCCGCGGCGTGGCCCGGGGCTGGTGCTCGGTCATGAGTTTGCGGGCACGATTGCCGAGAGCCGCGCACCGTATTTGCCGCCAGGCCGGCGGGTGACCGGCAACCCGCTGATCACGTGCGGTTACTGCGACTACTGTGTGCAAGGCCGTAACAACCTTTGCTCCAACCGCACCATGGTCGGCATGACACGCCCCGGCGCTTTCGCACAATACATGTCTATTCCTGCGAGCAGCATCGTTGAAATTCCCCAAGACATGCCGGCCACGCACGCCGCTATGACCGAACCGGCGGCCACCGCCTTGCACGCGATCAATCTATCGGCCCGCGCGATGACGCGACCATTGCCCGAATGCCATGTGCTCGTCATCGGTGGCGGCGCCATTGGCTTGCTCGCCGCGCTGCTGTTGCGCTCATACGGATGCACGCGCATCGTGATGGCGGAAACCAATGCATTGCGACGCACTTCCGCCCAAACGCATGCGCATTGCGAAGCGTACGATCCACTCGAACGCGGCCCGCAGGAGAATCACTTCGATTGGGTGATAGACGCGGTAGGCGCCAAACGCACGCGCGATGCCGCGTTTGTTGCGATAAAACCGGGCGGCGTCATCATGCATATCGGCCTGCAGGATAAGGCCAGCGAGATCGATATGCGCAAACTGACGCTTGCTGAAATCACATTGCTTGGCACCTACACCTACACGACAGCTGATATGCGCGCGACAGTTGCCGCGCTCTACAGCGGTGCCTTTGGCGATTTGAGTTGGGTGGAGGAAAGGCCGATGGCACAAGGGGCCATGGCATTCATGGACCTCGACAAAGGGCGCACGGCGTCCAGCAAAGTTGTGTTATTGCCGCAGGTGTAACGTGTGGCTGGCGTAGCTTGCACAAAGCCGATTACATCAAAATCCGAAATAATTCATTCTCTTGGCGGTCCTTAATCTTTGGTCATCGAGCACATACACTGGCTTCCATCGACGCAGCAAACAAACCCAGCGTCCTTGAAAACTTTTTAACCGATGATTGGAGAACTCTCATGAAGACCAAACTTTTTGCCGCATTGTTGCTCTCGAGCGCCTTTATCGCCGCCCCGGCTTTTGCGGGTGGCAACCACGCTTCCGAACAAGCCGGTGGCCGTTCATACAACCAGGAAACGACGTACCCGCTGGCTCAAAGCAGCACCGAAGCGGTGCCGCGCGCTGAAGTCAGGGCTGAACAGGCACAAGCCCAAACGGTGGCGGGTAATTCTTCGTACAACGGCGAAACAACCTACCCGGCGATCGGCGGCACGACTGCAAAGACGGGCGTGGTCGTGGCTTCCAACAAAGGTCACTTCTTCGGTTTCCGTCATGCATTTGACTAAGCGGATCGCTCTTCGCCGGCGGTTCTACCCTCAGGTAGAAGCCGGCGAAAGCTGAGCGCATCAAGCTTGCGCGCCTTTCTTACCGTCGAAAGGGTTGTCCGCGAACATCCGCATCAGACTCGCAATACTGGCCACTCCCGCGAATACCGCGCCCGTCGCGAGCGCGAGGGTTGGGCCACGAGCGGCGGAGAGTGTGAAACACAGTGCCACCAATGCCGCACCGATCGTCTGACCCATCAGGCGTGCGGTAGCGACTATGCCGCTCGCGCTTCCGCTGCGATGCGGCGGTGCGCTGCTCATGATGGCTCTGAGGTTGGGCGCCTGAAAAAATCCGAAGCCTGCACCGCACACACCCATGCGCCAGACGATGTTGAACACGCTAGGGTGGGGCGGCAGCAACGCCAGCAACACCATGCCAACGCAAAGCGCACTCAACCCAATGCCGCCCAGCGCGGCCGGTGAATATTTGTCAGATAGGCGGCCAGCGATCGGCGCCATCAGCCCGACTACCACGGGCCACGGCGTCATCAGGAAACCGGTTTCGACCTGCGAACGGCCCAATGCCGTTTCGAAATAAAACGGCAAGGAAACAAACGCCAACCCTTGTGCCGCGAAAGTGCAGACGGCGGTCACGGAGGAAAGCGCGAACATCGGACGCCGAAACAAATCGACCGGCAGCATCGGCGCCGGATGTCCGGCCTGGCGGCGCAGCAGCAGCGCGCCGAACACCAGCGCGCCCGCCAGTTCGATCAGCACCGTCTTCGCATCGACCTGATGGGCGGCTTCGCCTAGCGCGAGAATCAGCAAGCTGAACGTGCCCACGTTGTAGAACGCGACCAGTGCATCGAAGCTGTGGCTGGCCCGCGAGGTGTGAGGCAAGACGCGCAGTGCGAATATCAGCGAGATCACGCCCAAGGGCACGTTGATCGCGAAAAGCCAGGGCCATGTGCCCACCGCCAAGATCACCGAAGCGATGGTCGGACCGATGGCGAACGCGATAGCCACGACCATCGCGTTGAGACCCATACCTCGTCCCAGCAAGCGCTTCGGGTAGATGAAGCGCAGTAGCGCCGTATTGACGCTCATGACGCCGCTCGCACCTATTCCTTGTAGAACGCGTGCTGCGGTAAGGGTCGGCAGCGACCAGGAAAGCGCACAAGCGAGTGACGCCAATGTGAAGAGCGCAAGGCCGCCTAGAAAGATGCGGCGATAACCGATGATTTCGCCCAGCGCGGCGAACGGCAACAGGGTGGCCACCATCGCCAATTGATACGCGTTGACTACCCAGACCGACGCCGCCGGGCTGGCTTGCAGGTCGCCGGCAATGGTGGGTAGCGCGGTATTGGCAATCGCCGTATCGAGGGAGGCCATGCCAACCGAGATGGCAAGTGCCAAGACTGCCCAGCGTCGCGCGTCTGCGGGCAAACCGTCCGCGGTGGGGGGTGGAGCGGCATTTGCCGTGATGGACATGCTGAGACTCTCCGCGAGCGCATAGAAAGCCGACTAGTCTAGCAGCGTGTGAGGGTTTTTGCCGCGATAGGGGGTGTGAGTGGCGAGATCAAGCTCGGTGTAGGCGCGAGGTAGGCATACACCGAGTAGGCGTGGTCGCCGAGAAAATTATTTTGTCGCGGCGCTGCTGGAGTCAGGAGCCGCGTCGGTGGGTTGGGCTGCGGGTTGGGCTGATTCAGCAGTAGTGGTCGCGAGGGTGGATGTTGTCGCAGACGCAGTAACGTCACTCGAACCGGTCGTCGTATTGGACACGGATGTCGCGGCTAAAGAGGCGGAGGCGGCAGGCGCAGAGGCGCCGGCTGCAGGGGCTGCGGCCGTAGTTGCAGAGGTGCCGTCTGCGGAGTTGGTAGCCGGAGTCGCGGACGCGCCAACTGCGGGAACGGGAACGGCAGCCGCCGGTGCAGAGGCGCCCGTCGGAGCCGATGCGGCCGCGGGCGCGGAGGCACCTGCCGGTGCGACCCCCGAGGCGGACGCCGCAGTAGGCGCCGATGCTGCGGCCGGAGCGGACGCGGTGGCCGGGGCCGCAGCGTGGGGCGCGGCGGTGGTGCCGGCCGTGCCCGACGCCGATTGCGCCGCCGCTGCGCCCGCGCCCGCGGAACCATGCCCAACCGTCGTGACAGGCGGTACCACGAACACATGATCCGGCGTAAACACCGCACTCGCCGCGACTGGCGCCGCAGCGCCCGAAGCGGGTATGGCGGGTATAGCAACAGGCGGTAGCGGCATCGGTGGCGTAACGGCCGTGGGTGCAACCTGCGCAGCCTGCTCATGCGCGGGCTCAGGCGCTTTGACCGGTGGCAACGGCAGCACCGGCGGCTTGGGCGTGGCGGCCGTCGGATTCGTCTTGTCGGGCGCGCTAACCAGATAGTAGGTCAGCAGCCCGAAATAGCGTTCGTAGAAAAGGCCGGCCGGGATCGTCTCGCTGGCCACTTTGACCATGGCGTCGTCGCTCGAACCGATCGGCAACGACAAGGAGCCGAACACGCTCAGCCCCACGCTTGCATTGGTGCTGCTCTTTTTCAGCACGTAGCGATCTTGTAATGCATTGACATAAACGGTGCTGTGCTCGCTGACATCGCCCGGCGCGCAAACCACGTGAAATTCGATTACGACATGCGAGTCGTTGTCGGGCTGGAAGTTTTTACTGCCATCGATCGCATCGAAGCGTGTCGATGTGGTGATATAGCCCTGGCTCAACAAGGCCCGCCGCGCCGCTTCGCAAGTTTGCGCCGGGGTACCCTTGAAATCGTGCGCGAAGGGGCTGGTGCCGGTCGCGAACTGTTCCTGGCTATACAGCGGTTTGGGCGGAGTGGAGCAGGCTGCCAGCGTGCCTATCAGCAAAGCTGCGGAACCTGCGAGAGCGGTAAGAGAGAAGCCGAGTTTCATGTGCATGGGGGTAATTCTACGGGGTTCGGCAATTCAAATGGAAGTGGGTGATGACTGGAGTCATCGGCCGGCAGCTATCAGGGTTGAATCGTTATAGAGTTCACGCAAGAATTAACAGGCCTATTTGCCGGATAAAACGGCGGCTGGGCCTCACTCTACACCTGCTTTGGGGCAGCGGGTCGAGGGTCGCATGAAGGGTCGTGCGCGCTCCTGGTGCATCGCTAGTCACGTCAGCGGCACATCGGCGTGCCGAATTATATTATCCAAAGGGCGTTCAGGCGCAAAACGCCGGTGCGATTGTCCCGGAGCACGGTATTATGATGTTATAAAATTTTACAATTGCGGCCGCGGGGAATCCAAGTTGGATGCACAACAGCAGACAATACCGAACTGTACGAAATGCACGCACTACTACATTACTCACGATGCACATTTCCTGCATGGCTGCCGGGCGCACAACTTTAAAAGCGGACAACTACCCCAGTACGCGGTGATCGCCGCTTCGAATGTCGCGTGTCTTGCGTTTGCACCGAAGGCGGCGCGGCCCTCCTGTTGAAAGTACACGGAATTGAAAGCATGGCCCGGTATCATACGCGGCGGCTGTTTGTCGCTTGCTTGCCGCTTGGTGGTAGTAACCATGGATAATCCAATTCGGTCGGTCGACATTTGTGGAGGGGTTTGTGAGGCAAATCAACCATGCGCGCACCCGTTGGCTCCCACGTTGTGCACTGTCGGGAGCGATCCTGCTGGGACAGTTGGGGTATGGTTGCGCGCAGGCCCACCCGCATGTATGGGTCGATTACACGGACGTACTGCAAGGGTCGGGCACGCAGATACAGGCCGTGCAGGAAAAGTGGGTATTTGCCAAAAGCTTTCCGGTGTCCATCGTGATCGATATGACCCACCTGCCGAGATCGGGACCATTGGACGCTACAAGCACCGCCGCGTTCAAGACCCAAGCTTTCAATTCGCTTAAATCGGCAGACTATTTCACGCATCTTTATGTCGACGGCAAGCCGGTCCAGGTCGGGGAGCCGCAGCAGTTCGCTGTTGCCATCGAGAACAGGAAGTTGGTCTATACGTTCCTGCTGCCCTTGATCGCGCCGGTCGACATCAGCCATCACGCGGTTGAACTCGGCATGTGGGACGAAACGTTCTTCGTCGACTACGAACCCGCTGGGGAGGCCATCAGTTTAGCGCCCAGCATGCTTTCCACTTGCAGCGCACAGCCGTTCAAAGACCAACAGCATCCGATTTTCGGCGGAGCGGTATTTCCCCTTGCAGCGAAACTGACCTGCGGTGCATCCAAATGAAAAAACGGTTACGGCTATTGCTGCTGCGTTTCGGCTACCGGGGAGGCCGCATAAGGAGCTGCATGAGTGGCGGCATGCTGGCTTGCTGGATCACCTGCATGCTGGTGTTGCCTCAGTCGGCTCACGCGACGGATGTTTTCGGTCGCAGCGACGACGGCAGCGCCGCGGTCCAGGAGGCGCCGGCGCATGCGTGGGCGATGCCGCAGCCGCTGCGTGAACTGTTGGTCAAGGGGATCGAGATCCAGGGTGTGTTGAACGAGAAGCTGGCCGATGCGCTAGAGGATGTACGCGACGGCGCGAACCCTTGGGCGCGCTGGATCATCATCCTGGCGGCCTTTACCTACGGCATTTTGCATGCATTGGGACCGGGACACGGCAAGCTCGGAGTGGCGGCATATCTGGCGTCGCATCGCGCCCGCGTCGCTCACGCCGCTTGGTTGAGTGCTTGGGCGGCGCTCGCGCAGGCACTTTCGGCGATCTTCCTGGTGCTCGCGTTTGGGCAATTTTTTCATCGCGAACTCAATACGGTTTTGACCCGCGCAGCCGATCTCGAGCTGGCCAGCTATATCGCGCTGTTTGCGGTGGGGGCCTGGACGCTGTGGAGCGTAGGCACGCGCCGCGATTGCTGCGATATCAGCACGCGCATGCAATGGCCCGATGCCGCGCGTTCACGCGAACTCGATGCGGATGCAGATGCGGCTACGGACGGCGACGGTGGTGCCGCGCTGCGACCTGGAACGTATCTCGCGCACGCAATGCGCCCCGCTGCAGTTCGTCTGTCGCGGCGGCCGGTTGTCCAGTCGGCCCGTTCAAGCGCGCGCTCCCAGGCCAGCGGTCGGGTCTGGATCGTTCGGCAGATCTTTTTTACCGGCCTGGCGCTCGGTATTCGGCCCTGTGCCGGGGCCTTGTTCGTACTGCTTTCGGCGCTCGCATACGGTGTGTTTCTTACCGGCGTGCTTGCCGCGCTGGCCATGGCCGTTGGGGTGGCGCTGACGGTATTGCTGATTGCGCTGGCCAGCCTCGGCGTGAATCGCGCATTGACTTCGCGCGCGCAGCGTCGCGGACAGTCGGTTGAACGCGTGCGGCGTGTGCTGGCGTTGAGCGGCGCCGTCTTTATCGTCGGGTTTGCCGGGCTGCAAAGCTTTCTGCTGCTGGCGGGGATGGTGGCGCCTTCGTTGAGTTAAGTACTAGTTCACGTTGAAATGAACACGTACGTCGAGTTGGCTTTCGACTGCGCGGCCCTTCTCTTGTGCGGCGACGAAGCGCCAGTTGCGCAAGGTCTGAAGCACCCGCTGATTGAGTCGGGGGTTGGGAGTGGGCTTCAGCAACTGCACTTCGACGCTGCCATCGATGTGGATCGTCAAGCGCACGAGTGCAACCGCCGACAAGCCCAGTTCGCGCAGATCGTCGGGTACTTCGGGCAGCGGCTGCGCGATCGGGTAGGCCGCGGTGCTCTTCGCCTGCGTCGATGCTGCAGGCTCAGGGTTGGTCGGCGGTGTGCTCGGGACCGTAGCGGTTTGCGGTGCAACCGCGCTCGGGCGAGCATCTTGAGCCGCGGGGTGAACATCTTGCGCAATCGGCTGGACAGCTTGCGCGGCAGGAGCGGGCGCTAGCTGCTGCAGCGGTACCACCGGGACGCTGCGCTTTTGCGGGGATGCTGTCGTCGGCTTGGGCTTGATAGCGGGGCGTTGGGTGGGAGCCGGCGGCTGCAGTACAGGTTTGCGCAACTGCGTTTCGTTCGCGGCGGCAGGCTCGGGCAACTTCGATCGTGACTCCGACGGCAGCTCGACCAAGCGCAGTTCGATAGGCGGGATCAGTGGGGCAGCAGGCGCCGCATCGACGAGCGCTGGCGTGCTCGCTAGCCGGACCACTTGAGCGAGCGCGGCCAGCCATACGAATGAACTGACGATTAGCGCCGCAGCCCAATATCCGTGTCTGAAAGCCCAAGCGCGGCGAGTGCGGCCGATCTTAATCGTCACGGCGTACCGCTATCATGAAATGCGCAACGCCGGCCTTGCGTGCTTCGAGCATCGCATTGATGACTGCGCCATGGCTGGCATTTTCGTCAGCGGCTATCATCACCGTCGCATCCGGACCCAAATGGCTCTTCAGTACGCTGGCTAATTTGTCCAGATCGACGGCTTGGCGGTTCACGAACAGATGACCGGTGCGATCAACCGACAACGTGGGCGGCAATTCGCTTTGCACCGCCTCGGCACTGCCTTGAGGCAAATCCAGTTTGATGCTGTCCAGACGCTGCATGGACAGCGAGGCGAGCATGAACGTCGCGAGCAGGAAGAACATCACGTCGATCATCGGAATGATTTCGATGCGACCGCGTCGCGACGCTCGAGAGCGTTTGAACTTCATACTGGATTGGCCTTGCGTTCACGGTCTAGGCGCTCGACATTGAGTCGGTGGTTGCAGAACGATTCGAGTTCGTCGATCAGGTTGTCGGTATGACGCGCGAGATAGTTGAAGGCAAACAACGCCGCGAGCGCGATGACCAAGCCGACTGCGGTCGCGATCAGCGCCTGGGCCACACCGCCGGTCACGCCGGTCGGGTTGACCAGGCCATTGCCGCCGATCAACTGGAACGAATGCATCATCCCGACTATGGTGCCAAGCAAACCGAGTAACGGCGCGGCAGTAACGATGGTTTCCAGTACCCACAGACCGCGCTTGAGTTCACGGTCTATCTGCGCCGCGACCGCCTCGATCTGCGCTTCTGCCCACCATTGCGGTTGGTGCGCTGTTTCGTGCAAGGTGGTGGTGATACGCCGGTACACATGGGCTTGCGGCAAGCCGGAAAAATCGTCCGACGCGCGCACGCTGCGCGGCACGCTGGCATAGCGCAGCAGCACCAACGCGCGCTCGATCATGATGGCCAACGCGATCACCGCGAGTGCTGACAAGGGATACATCACCCAGCCGCCCAGGCGTAAGGCCTCGCCGACGGCGTTGCTTTCATGCATAAATGGATTTCCGATTGGGACTATTCAACATTGACTCGGATCGATTCGAGTCGAATCGTCACGTCACGCTTGCGTCTCGTTCATGGCCGCGATCAGTTTCGACGCGGCCCGAACGAAGATCAGAAGTGCTTGGTGATTCCGGCATAGACAGCTCGCTGCGGACCGAACTGCGGCGCGCCGACCCCAATGCCCGAGCCGTCGCGCAATTCATAGTCGCGCCCGAAGGTATTGAGCACCAGTACGCGGACGTCGACCTTGCCAACCAGCGGCTCGTTGAAATGCCGGATCGCGCCGAGATTGACGGTTGCATAGAGCGGCAACTTGTCGGTATTGGCAAAGCCGCTGCGCAAGCCGCTACCGACCACGCCGTCAAAAGTAAACGTGTTCTGGCCAATATTCCATGCACCGCCGAACGACGCAGTGACGCGCTGGTCGTGGTCGAGATAGACCCAGTTATTGGCGATGAATGAGAGTTCCGCCGGCGTGAAGTTGAATTGCGCCGAGTCGATGTCTTCGCCTTGAGCCTTGCTGTAAGCCACGTTCAAATAAGCAGAGACGTTGTCCTTCTTGTAGTTGCTGGTCAACTCGAAGCCGTAGACGCGGCCCTGCGCATAGTTGAAGGCGCTGAAAATCAGCGCGGTGCCGAACTGGCCTTCATCGATCAGATTGGTGGCCTTCTTATAGTAAGCGTCCACCCCGACCGTGAGCGTGGGGGTCAACTGTTGCGATATCCCAAGGTCGAAGTAATGGCTGCGTTCCGGCTGGACCGGGTCGTTCTGCGAACTCGCGCTCTGGTTGGTGGTGCCATTGAATTGACTGATGGTGCCCTGCGAGACGAGCTCCAATGGAGGCGGCGTGAAGTAGCGCGCGTAGCCGGCATGGAAAGTCGTCGACGAGGTCAACTTGTATAGCAGGCTGGCGCGCGGGCTCAACTGACTAGCCGTGACGAACTCGTCCATCCTGTCGTAGCGCAAACCGTAATTTAGCGTCAAGCGCGGATTGACCTTCCATTCGTCCTGCAGGTAAGCGGCATAGATCTGGCCGGTTTTGCCCGTAGCGCTATTGATGGTCTCGGGCTGATCGGAGATCTGATTGCCCTCGTCGTCGACCGGGAATACGGAAACGCTGTCGCGAAAACTGGCCTGTTCCTGTTCCAGCATGATCCCGCCACGCAGTGTGTGACTGGGCGTGAGCCGATAGGTCAAGTCGCTTTGCACGCCGAACGCGCGGTTACTGTGGAAGTCTTGCGAGGCCACGCCATTGAACAGCAGATCGCCGACCGGGTCGGGGTTGAATTGCGTGCGCGAGTAGCGCATGAAGGCGGCCACCTGATAATCGATCGCGTCGCCGTCGGTGCCTTGCAAGGCCAATACCGAGAAGTTGGTGAGTTCGGACTGGGTCTCGTTGAGATTGGCCGAGTCGAACGTCGAATTGCCATTCAGCGTGAAGTTGGTCGGCAAGCCTGGCGTGTTGGGCAACTGAAACTGATTGCTGGTCGTGCCGAAGAGCAGACTGACGCGCGTCAACGGGTTGAGTAGATAAGACATGTAGCCGAACGCATCGCCGTCGCGCGTATGGTCGTGCAGCGGGTTGCCGTTCGAGGTCGGTGCTTCGATACCGAGGTTGTTCTCGCCGAGCGAGCCGCTGAAGTAATAGGATAGGGCGCCTTGGGAACCATAGACATCTGTGCTCGTCTTGAGCGTCTGGTGGCTGCCACCGAAAACGCTGACCGATCCACCGTTGCCGGTATCGCCCGATTTGGTTCTGATGTCGACTACGCCGGCGGTCCGATCGCCGTATTGCGCCGGCAGCGCGCCGGTAAGCAAATTGACCTGATCGATGATGCGGGTGTCGAACGATTGCCCGAAGCCGCTGATAGGTTCCGGAATGATGACGCCATTGATTCGGTACTGGAGGTTGGCGTGATCGCCACGCACGTGCACTTGCCCAAACGAGTCGTCGGCGACGCCCGGCGCTTGAAGCAGCAACTGGTTCAACGGCGTGTCCTCACCCTGCGGTAGCGCCGCAATGTCAGCCTGCGTGAAGCGATAGACGCTGCTACTGGCTTCCGGCAATAAAGCGTTGCGCGCCTGGTCGAGTCGGCTTGCATTGACTTGCACATCCACTGTGTCGGGATGTGCGATGGCGGTCGGCGTAGGCGTCGTGGTGAGTGCTGTCGGTGGTGTTGTTGTTGCTGTTGTTCCCGCTGTTGCTGGGGGAACCGTCACGGCAGGCGTGTTGGCAAGTGGATCGGCGCAAGCGTAGCTGACGAAGGCTTGAGCGGCTAGCAAAAGCGCTGCGTGGGTAGTAAGGCGGCGGTAGTTCACGGTTTGGACTTATTGGAAAGGAACGGGTCGATGAGGCGCTGTGGGCTCAAGGGTCGGATTGGAAAAGAGATGTTATAACATTACAAAATATGACGCAAGCGGCCCGTTGTTGCGCTGCACGAATCTGTTTAAGCAATATTCGATGCGTCCCGCGCAACTATTCTGGTCAAATTCACAATAAAAGTCGTTCCCGTGAACCCATTGTTCGCTCGGGCTGAATTATGTTTTCCGATTGAAGGGCTTTATCCGGTGTTTCGTAACCCGCAGAATTCGTCCCACTTCGTCAAATGAGATAAATGCGAGCGGGTTGCGCGACTCCATCATGGCTGCAACGTTAGAAATTGAAGAGATTCAGATCGACGGACATGCACAGCGGATCCCCTTGCGGGTGTATCGGCCGCTGCGTGCCGGGGCGAGTTTGCCCATCGTGCTGTATTTTCATGGCGGCGGTTTCGTCAAGGGTAGTCTCGCCGATGATGAAACGGCCGCCCTATACATTGCCCGGCATACACCGGCTTTGGTGGTTTCCGTCGGCTACTCGCTGGCGCCCGAGTATCCATTTCCGGCGGCATTGGAAGACGGGTATCTGGCGGCGCTGTGGGCACTCGCGCACGCTCACGTGTATCATGCGGACCCTCGCCGTCTCGGGGTGGCGGGCCATGACGCCGGTGGCAACCTGGCGGCTTGCCTGTCGCTGATGGTCAGGGACCGCGGTGACTTCGCCGTCGTCGCGCAAGCTCTGCTTGCGCCACTGCTCGATCCGAGTATGACGCGGGTGGCCGATGAGCGCGGCATGGTTTCGGACGTGGAGCTGTGCGACTGCGCGCAGTTTTATCGCGCCTACCTGCCCAAGGTGTCGCAGCGTTTGCATCCGTATGCGGCGCCTATCGAGTGTCGGCGCTTGGCCGGCTTGCCCTCTGTGATGATCGCCAGTGCCGAGCACGACATTCTGCATCTCGAAGCCGAACGGTATGCCCAGGCGCTCATCGCCGCAGGCGTGCACACGCAGATTACCCGCCACCGCAACGTCTCCCATTACGGGCTGGTTTCACATCAGCCCGCGCTCGATGACGTTGCGGCTTTCTTCAAGCGACGACTGGCCGATCCGGCTGGTGAAACCCATTAACAATAAATCTCCAAGAGGAACACCGACATGCTATTGAAACGCAAACAAATTTATGTCGCGGTTGCGGCAATCCTGATCGTGGCCGGGGCCGGTTCGTTGGTCGCGCTGCATGACGGCGGGGACGGGTTTGGGCTCGATACCGCGCACGCTGCCGATGCGCCGCCGCCGGCACCCGAGGTCGACGTGGCCACCGTCGTCTCCAAGAGCATCACCGACTGGCAAAGCTATTCGGGTCGCCTGCAAGCGGTCGATCACGTGGATATCCACCCGCTCGTGCCCGGCACCATCATGGCGGTGTACTTCAAGGACGGCGCGTTGGTGAAGAAGGGCGATCCGCTGTTCTTGATCGACCCGCGTCCCTATGTCGCCGCTGTCGATCAGGCCGCAGCACAAGTAGCGGCCGCGAAGGCACGCGCCAGTTTCGCCACCACCGATTTCGCGCGTGCACAAAAGCTGATTACCGACAACGCGATCGCCAAGCGCGACTTCGATCAGAAGTCGAATGCCGCGCTCGAAGCCACGGCCGACGTGAAAGCGGCCGAGGCCGCTTTGGAGAGCGCGCAGGTCAACCTGGGCTACACGCGCATCACTGCGCCGGTGTCGGGGCGCATGTCGCGTGCCGAGATGACACTGGGCAACGTCGTGGCTGCCGGCGTGAGTGCGCCGGCGCTGACCACGCTGGTGTCGGTGTCGCCGATGTACGCGGCGTTCGATGTCGACGAACAGACCTATCTGAAGTATTTGAGCCACGACAGCAAAGCGGCGGTGCCGGTGCGCCTGGGGCTGGCCAACGAGACCGGTTACTCGCGCCAGGGCAAGATCTCCTCGGTCGACAACGTGCTCAACACCAGCTCGGGAACGATACGCGT
>NZ_LMUX01000017.1:0-267881 GCF_009765705.1 Burkholderia sp. L27(2015)
CTCAATCCGTTCGATCTGACCAAGGTGTGGCCGCATAAGGACTATCCGCTGATCGAGGTCGGTTTTTTCGAACTGAACCGCAACCCGGAAAACTATTTCGCCGACGTCGAGCAAGCGGCATTCGCGCCGTCCAATGTGGTGCCGGGCATCAGCTTTTCGCCGGACAAGATGCTGCAAGGGCGCTTGTTTTCATACGGCGATGCGCAACGGTATCGGCTCGGGGTCAACCACCATGCAATTCCGGTGAATTCGCCCAAGACCAAGTACCCCAGCTATCACCGCGATGGCCAGATGCGGGTGGACGCCAACGCAGGCGCTCGCGTCGGTTACGAGCCCAATACCAAGGGCGAATGGCAGGAGCAACCGGATTTTTCCGAACCGCCGTTATCGATCGAAGGTGCTGCGGACCATTGGAATCATCGCGTCGACACCGACTATTTCTCGCAAACCGGAGCGTTGTTCCGGCTGATGACGCCAGCGCAGCAGCAAGTCTTGTTCGAGAATACGGCACGTTCGGTTGGCGGTGCTTCCAAGGCGATACAGGATCTGCACGTTAAGCACTGCACGCAGGCCGACCCTGCCTACGGCGCCGGGGTTGCGAAGGCACTTAAGGCGGGGACGCCCGAGAAGACGCCAAACGCGGTCGTCTAGTGCGCTCTTGAGGATTGTGGATAAGCCAGTTCGGCGCTCATGCCGATCTGGCTTGCGCGCGTGTGGCGAGGTTGGCTAATGCCAGCTCGAGCCGCACGTGGTATTCGTCTGTTAGCGAGAGCAGAGACCATAGCGGGGCGGCGGCAGTCATGAGCGCCATACCGAGGCCTGGTTCTTCCGAGCTCCAAAAAGCCCAATCGAGAGCGGTCCGTACATCGTCGATCCATCCGTCGGGCGCTTCCTGCCATTTCTGGGACGCCCTGCGGCGCTGGCCAGGCAAGGTATCCCATGCATGCTGCGAATCTTGAAGATACGCCAGGCAATGCTCAGCGTGCTGCTTCTGGATGGCATGATGTTCGCCGCTCGCGCGCAGCTTGTCGAAGGCGTAGGCCCGCGTCGTATCCAACAAGCGGTAGTAGACGGTGTCGCGGCTGATGTCGGCACAGAGCAGCGATTTCTCGGTCAAACTGGCAACGCCCTGATGGATGTCCGCGGCCGTCAGCGTTGGGCCGCGAGCCACCACACCGCTAGCTTGCAGGGTAAAGCTGCCTTTGAATACCGCCAGCCTGCGAAAGACGGTGCGCTCAAGCTCGGAAAGCGTCTCGTAGCTCCATTCGAGCATCGCGGGCAAAGTCTGGTGACGCGGATGCGCAGTACGCAGACCGCGGCTTAGAAGGTGCAACCTGTCGTCGAGATGGGTCAGCAGATCCTGGACGCCAAAGCGCTCCACACTGGTGGCGGCCAGCTCGATCGCGAGCGGCAGACCATCGAGTTTTTGACACAGTTGCGCAATGGCGGGTGCGATTTCGTCGGTCAGATGAAACGAATCGAGGCTGGCACAGGCTCGTTCAAAGAAGAGTTGCACCGAGGCGCAACCGAGTGCTGCGGCGGCAGTGGGGCGCGCCGACAATGTCTTGCTCGCGAGCGGCGGCAGACGATAGACCCATTCACCCTTCGCCCTGAGCGGTTCGCGGCTGGTGGCGAGGATGCGGATTTGCGGCGCGCCCTGCAAGATGTCCTGCGTCAAAAGCGCAATCGCCTCGATCAGGTGCTCGCAGGTATCGAGCACGATCAGCATGTGTTTGTCTTGCAGAAAATCAATCAAATCGGCCGCACGATCGCCTGAGTGAGTCGTTATGCCGAGGCTCGTTGCGAGTGCATTGGGAAGGTGTGCAGGATCGCTGATCGAAGCGAGATCGGCGAAACGGGCGCCATGCTCGAACGCGCCCGCAGCGGCGTGGGCGACCGCCAGTGCGACCGTCGTTTTACCCATTCCGCCCGGCCCGACCAACGTGACAAAACGATGCGACCTGAGCATGGTTTCGAGCAGTTCGAGCGTGTCGTCTCGCCCTATCATGCGCGTCAGTGGCGTTGGCAGCTTATGACTATGTTTTGTCGTATCGCCGGCAAAATGCTCGAATTTGATTTGGGTTGCGTCTTTTGCGACATCTTTGAGCGAACGTGTGAGCGGCGCCACGAACGAGTAACCTCGGCCCGCCACGTTCTCGATGTAACGGTTGTCCGCCTGACCTTGGCCCAGCGCTTTACGCAGCGCGCCGACGTGCACCCTGAGATTGGATTCCTCGACAACCGTCTTGGGCCAGACGCTGGCTATCAGCGCTTCCTTGCTGACCGTTTCGCCCGCGTGCTCGATCAACACGACAAGAATCTCGAACGCCCGGCCGCCAAGGCGCAGTGGCTTGCCGCCGTCAAGCAATAGCCGCTGTTCAGGAATGAGTTCGAAGGTATCGAAACTCAGGGTTCTGGCACCGGGCTCGCTTAACTGGTCAGCCATGGGACTCTCGCTTAACGGTCATAACCGGGCGATCTATGGAGCAATCGCAGTATGGACAGGTTACTTGGAGCCGACGGTTTCGTGCCGAAGTTGAAGCAGGCGCTTTAACAACTCAGCATCTGATACTTCGGAGAACACCATACCGGATTCTGGCGCGGCGCGAAGCCTGTGTCTAGCGTCGCAATATAAATCGACGTGCAGCGTCCACATTGCGAGGCGTGCACAACTATGGGGACAGACGCGCGCGGTGATATTCGCTGAACGAAGCAATCGATGCGACACAGAATAATTAACAAGTTTTTACTAACACCCGTAGCCATCCCAGTCCTACGATAAGTCTAGTCGAGGCGCTTTCGATCTGTGGCTGGCGATTTGCGCCGAACGACTTGTGGCTAGCGATAGCCATCGAAATTAAGCCACGATGTTCTTCGCCGTCGAGCACCCGATACCGCTCAACAAACCCATCGACCAATACCATTGAGCAATAGATTCACCTTCACGTTTCTGGTGTGATTGCCTCTGTGCTTTTGTGTACCGCATCCGGTTGATCTGGATATGTTTTATTTGAACAAGAACGTGGTGCGGACACACTCTGCGCCGGCGTCCACCGACTCCAACCGATCTCAGTCCACTCCTTTTCCCATGGTGCAAAAATGTACGAGAAAAACGCTCTTGATACAGCACGATTGATTGCCGCCGCACAAGCGAACAGTGCAGATGCGCGTATGTGGCGTTGGTATGCGGATGCTATGGAGGAACGGCGTCTGAGGTGTCAATGGAAAGACCGCTATTGGGTGGTCACGCTCGATGGCCGCAATATCTCGTCCGATCAGTCGTTTGATTCCGCGTTGCGCGCCGCGCAGATCATGGATAGTGCGTTGGTTGGATTGCAGCGTGCTTAGGCGGGCTTCTTGTCCAACGGATGTCATGTCGAACGGCATTGTGGTCGAGCTCGACCCCGAGCAAAACCCCGGCTCCGCGAAGACCGTGCGAGCGCCACGCGAGATGTCGCGTGCGGCGCGCCTATCGGTTTATATCGCGACCATCTGGGTGTGGCTGGAACTGCCATGGGAATTGCTCGCCGGCAGCACGGAAGGCCAGATTTTTGCGGTACTGGTTTCCAAATTGATCTTCCTGCTCGCGGCGATTCTCACTGTGATGGGCAGCGCGTGGGGGCGCTACCCGTTTCTTTTTATTTGCGGACTCAGCGTGTGGGCGATTGCCCCGGCCTTGCCGATGGAGTTCGAAAAATTTCCGCTGGCCTTTGTTCTCTCGGCGGGCGAACTTGTCACCAAGGCGGCGGCCTTTCTTGCGATTCATGGGGGCTGCCGCCGAGTTCTCTCTGCGGTGCGCAGGTCGGTTATCGGCTAGACGGCCTGACGGATGTCGGCGCCATTTAGCCGGCTCAGGGAGTTCAGCCAGCCAGGTCATTCCAACCCGCCAAGGTATTCCAACACCCGGCTGCGTCGCCTGACGCTACGCCCGATTACCCCCAAGCGCTAAAAAAGTCACAGTTATCGAAGGCGGTGCTAGCCGGGAAGACTCGCGCACGCTACATTCCGAAATCAGGCGCCCGCCAACACCCGCGGTGCGCCGTTGCGGAGAGTCGTGTGGAAATAAAATGGATGGAAGATTTTCTCGCCCTGGCGCAAGCGCAAAGCTTCTCGCGAGCCGCGGAGCTGCGCAATGTCACGCAGTCCGGTCTGAGCCGACGGATTCGTTCGCTGGAACAATGGGTAGGCGCAGCGCTTGTCGATCGCAGCGGCTACCCGGCCACGCTCACACCGGCGGGCAAATTATTCAAGGAAAACGCCGAGGAAATCCTGCGTCAGTTGTTCGATACGCGCGCCGTGATCCGCAAGCAGCAGCGCTTGCCTGGCATGGCGTTGCAGATCGCCGCCGGCCACACGCTCTCGCTGAATTTTCTGCCGCCGTGGTTGCATGGCTTGCGCAGCAGCTACGGGGAATTGAGCGTGCGCATCATTGCCAGCAACGTGCACGACGCCGTGCTCACGCTGGTCAACGGCGGCTGCGAATTGATGCTGGCCTATCACCACGCCGCACTGCCAGTGCAGCTCGATGCACAACGTTACACGTACGTGACGGTCGGCCAGGACACCCTGATGCCCTTGTGCAAACCGGGACCGCGGGGCGCACCGGCGTTTCGACTGCCAGGCAGCAAAGCGCATGCGCTGCCTTTGCTGGCTTACAACCCTGCCTCCTTCTTCGGCCGTTGCATGCAATTGGTGCTTACGCGCGCGCAAGGCGCCTCGGGTTCTCAACCCTATTTGCATCCCTGCTACGAAGCCGATATGTCCGAATTGTTGAAATACATGGCCTTGCAAGGCGATGGGCTGGCCTGGTTGCCGCACAGTGCAGCCGTCGACGAACTCGAGCGCGGCTTGCTGGTGCCGGCGGGCGGTAAGAAATGGTCGCTCGATCTCGAGATCCGGCTCTACCGCGACGTGCTCAATCAGGATCCCATGCTCGAACGCCTATGGCAGTTCTTGTGCGCCAAGCATGCCAAATAGGGCTTTGCAAGAGCGGCACGCAGGCTATGCCGATTTCGCATACATTACGACTAAATTCGCATACATGTTTTTTTTTGCCTCGCTACCATGCGCTCAGCACCGGAGTGCTCTATCCGGTTTTCCGGCTTTGGCAGGACGTGCACGGATGCGCGTAGCGCGATCAGGACATTATGAGAATCTGCATTTTGGGCGGTGGGGTGGTGGGCGTGACCACCGCCTACTACCTTGCGCGCGAGGGGCATCAGGTTACGCTGCTGGAGCGGCACGATCGCGTGGCGCAGGAGGCAAGCTTCGCCAACGGCGCCCAGCTCAGCTATAGCTACGTCGCGCCGCTGGCCGATCCCGCTGTGTTGCCCAAGTTGCCGGCCTGGCTATTGAGTCGCGATTCGGCGCTACGTTTCGTACCTCAGCTCGATATTCAGCAATGGCGCTGGTGTCTGGCTTTTCTGCGTGCGTGCACGAGCGCGGCTAGCCGGGCCGCGACCGCGCAATTGCTGTCACTGAGTTTCCTCAGCCGCAGCTTGTTGCATGAGCTGATCGCAACTGAGGGGTTGCGATTCGATCACGTTGCCAACGGCAAGCTCGTGGTGTATCGCAATCCGGCGGGGTTTGCCGCAGCGCAGCGTCAGATGGTGTATCAAGCCCAGCTTGGATGCGCGCAGACGGCGCTCGATGCGGCGGGTTGCGTCGCGCTCGAACCGGCGCTCGCGCATCTGCACAAGGAATTGGCGGGCGGTATTCATACCCCGGGCGAGGATGTGGGAGATTGCCGCAAATTTACCGAAGGCGTGGCGGCGCTGGCCGTGGCCAAGCATGGTGTCGAGCTGCGTTTAGGGATAGAGCTTATCGGGTTGCGCCGAATGGATAAGCGCATCGTTGCCGTGCACACTTCGGCAGGAGACATTGAGGCGGATGCCTTCGTAACGTGCCTGGGCGTGGGCAGCGCGGCCATGCTTGCGCCGCTGGGCATTACTTTGCCGCTGTATCCGCTGAAAGGTTACAGTCTCACCGCAGCGGTGCGCGAGCCTGAGTACGCGCCGCGCGTGAGCATTACGGACATCGATCACAAGGTGGTGTACGCGCCGCTCGCGGACCAGTTGCGGGTGGCTGGCATGGTCGACTTGATCGGCATGAGCAAAACGCCCGATCCGGCGCGCCTCGCATTGCTGCGCCGGCACGGCCGGGCCATGTTCGAGCGCGCGGCCGATTTCGACGCTGCGCGCGAGTGGTGCGGCATGCGACCGGCCACGCCCGACAGCAAGCCACTGATAGGTGCGACGCCGTATCGCAACTTGTGGCTCAACACGGGGCAGGGTGCGCTGGGTTTTACGCTGGCGTGCGGCAGTGCGCAAACCCTCGCCGATCTGGTGGCCGGGCGTGCGTCACGGCTGGACGCCAAGGCATTTGAATTGGGTCGCTGAATGGTCGGCGTACCGATGAAGCAAGAGGTTGTTCCAACTACTGTAAATAGGAGCTGTTCATGGGCGTTTTGAAGGTATTCGCGGCCAGTATGGCGATAGCACTGACCGCAGCCAGTGCGCACGGTGAAGAACTCACCGGCACCCTGAAAAAAATCAAGGATACGGGGGTGATTTCACTCGGTGTACGCGAGGCGTCGGTTCCGTTCTCGTACTACGACAATAACCAGCAGACGATCGGCTATTCGCAAGACATCGGGATGCTGATCGTAGCGGCTTTGAAAACGCAGCTCAATATCCCCGATCTGAAGGTCAAGCAGACGCCGGTGACGTCGCAAAACCGGATTCCGCTGATCCAGAACGGCACCATCGATCTGGAGTGTGGTTCGACCACCAATACGTTTGAACGCGAGAACCAGGCCGGCTTCTCCGACAGCATCTTCCTGTACGGTATCCGCTTTATTACCCGCAAGGACTCCGGCATCAAGGATTTCGGCGATCTCGCCGGCAAGACGGTGGCGACCACTGCGGGCACCTCGGACGAACGCATGCTGCGCAAGATGAATCAAGACAAGCAGATGAACATGACGATCGTCAGCGGCAAGGATCACCCCGAGTCGTTCCTGAACGTGACAACCGGCCGTGCGGTGGCGTTCGTGATGGATGAGCCGTTGCTGTACGGCGAGCGCGCCAAGGTATCGGATCCCGACGATTACGTGGTGCTCGGCACGCCGCCTGTGTCTGAGAACTACGCCTGCATGCTGCGCAAGGACGATCCTCAGTTCAAGCAATTCATCGACAAGGTGATCGTGAAGCTGGAAACATCGCCGGCCGGTATCGCGCTCTACAACAAATGGTTTATGTCACCGATTCCGCCCAAGGGAATCAACATGAACTATCCGTTGAGCCCGGAGATGAAAGAGTTGTTTGCGCATCCGAACGACAAAGCGCTGGACTAAGGTGCGCTTGTAAAGCAGAGCAGCGGGGCTTGCAGGTCGGCCCCGTCGACACTCAAGCAGGCCGCGTTTCCAGCGCGGCCTCCCGCAAAGCCGCCAGGAATTGCTGTACCGAAGGGCTGGATTCAAAGCGGCGGTACGCCAGGCTCAGCGTAACCCGCGGCGCAATGCCATCGATCGGGATGTAGCGCACACCCTCGGCGTGCAACGAGCGCATCGCCGCCGGCACGATGGAAATGCCCAGGCCTGCTGCAACCAAATGTATCGTCGAGGCCAACTGCGGCGCTTCCTGCGTCACGTTGGGGCTGAAGCCCACCTGGGCACATGCGGCGACGATCGCGTCGAACACGCCGGGGCCCGTCTGCCGCGCGTACAACACAAAATCTTCCTGTGCGATATCGGCGAGCGTGAGCCGCGGGCTTGCACTCAAACGATGGCTGGTCGACATGACGATCAGCATCGGTTCGTCGAAGAGGCCCTCGGTTTCAAGCGTGTCGTACTGCTTGGACATGGGCCGCACGATCGCCAGATCCAGCCGGTTGTCGCGTATTGACTCCAGTAGCGCGACCGAATTGCCTTCTCGCAAGGTGAGCGTGACGCCGGGGTGGGTTTCGCGAAACTTCAGGATGACCCTGGGCACGAACGGATGGAACGAAGCGGACACGGTAAAGCCGATTTGCAGCGCGCCGAGTTCACCGCGCGCGGCGCGGCGCGCATTGTCGCTGGCACGCGCCGCGGCAGCCAGCGTAGCGCGTGCATCGACCAGAAACACTTCGCCCACTTCAGTCAACTGTATGCCGCGCGCAAGCCGTTTGAAAAGCGGCGCGCCCAACTCGCGTTCGAGCTGCTGGATTTGCTGGCTAAGAGGCGGCTGCCCAATGCCTAGGCGCGCCGCCGCCCGCGTAAAGTGCTGCTCTTCGGCGACGGCAACAAAATAGCGCAGGTGACGCAGTTCCATCGGCGATCTGTTTTGAATATGAAGAATGCCACTATTATATATTGGATATATAAGCGGATTTTACGTAATCTTGGAAGGTGGACGTCATCGAATGTGACGACACGGAATTCACTTCGCCGAGTTGAACATCAATGAAGGAGCAAGGCCATCATGTCCGGAAGTAAAGCGCGCGCTACGCAACACGGCACAGTATTGCCGTCGGTCGCGCCAATCGAAGCCGTGCCGCGCGCGGATATCGACGCGTATTTGAATCCTGGCACCGCCGCGTATCGCCACACGTCCGCCGCGATGCTGTTGGCCGGATTCGCGACTTTCTCCCTGATGTATTGCGTGCAGCCCTTGTTGCCGGAACTGGCCACCGTTTTTTCGGTTAGCCCTGCGGTTAGCAGTTTGTCGTTGTCGTTGACCACCGGTCTCTTGGCCGTGTCGATTTTTATCGCTGGGCTGATGTCTGACAGCCTCAATCGAAAATCGCTGATGACCGCCTCGTTAATGGCTTCCGCGCTGCTCAACATAGCGGCCGCGACGATGCCGAATTGGCACAGCCTCCTGTTGGTACGCGCGCTCGAAGGCATCGCCCTGGGCGGTTTGCCGGCAGTGGCGATGGCGTATATCTCCGAGGAGGTGCATCCCAAGGGGTTGGGTCTGGCGATGGGTCTGTACGTGAGTGGAACGGCCTTCGGTGGAATGGCGGGCCGCATTATCACCGGCGTGCTGGCGGATTATTTTTCGTGGCGCTGGGCGGTGGGCACGATAGGCGTACTGGGCTTGCTCGCAGCACTGGCGTTCGTGCTGTTGCTGCCGCCATCGCGCCGCTTCAAGCCCGTGCGCAGCCAGGGCCTCGCCGATCCGCTGCGAACCTTGGGACTATTGCTGAGGCAGCCGGGCTTGCCGTCGCTGTTTGCCTTGGCGTTTCTGCTGATGGGTGGCTTTGTCGCCATCTACAATTACATCGGCTTCAGGTTGTTGCTACCTCCCTATCAATTGAATCAGACCGAGATTGGCGCGATCTTCGTCGTGTACATGGTCGGCATGGTTGCCTCCGCATGGTGCGGACGGCTGGCCGACCGCTATGGACGAGGCTTGATCCTCAAGGCCGCGGTAATGCTGATGGCGGGGGGGCTGGCGCTGATGCTTGCGCAGCCGCTGGTGCTTGTGATTGCGGGCATCGTCTTGCTGACCTTTGGTTTCTTCGCGGCCCATTCGGTCGCGAGCGGCTGGGTAGGCCAGTTGGCGCCGCGCAGCAAAGGGCTGGCTTCGTCGCTGTATTTGCTCGCGTACTACCTCGGCTCGAGTTTGCTGGGGTCGCTCGGTGGCCATTTCTGGAGCGCTGATAGTTGGCTGGGTGTGACCATCATGGTGGCTGTGCTGCTTGGCGTCGCTTTGGCGCTTACTAGCCGCATCAAAGTGCGCGCTGCGGCCTGAATGTGCAGGGGAACGAGCCGTCGTGGCGCTCGTTCCAACCGCCCCCTTTTTCGTAGTTTTTTCCGGTAATCGTGACCGACACGGTAGCTTTCGCATTTCGTACACACAGCATAAAAATTAGAAAAGCCTTTTAAATCAATATTGTGCGTTCGATTTTTCACGCTGGCACGGCTCCTGCTCCATTAGGTAATGCCAACTCCGGCATTACGTCAGAACAGGAGCAATACGCCATGAATCAAGACATTCTCGCTGGCAAGTGGAAACAAGTCATCGGCAAAGCCAAGGAAAGCTGGGGCAAGCTCACGGATGACGAACTGGTTCGCGTTGAAGGTCATTCCGAACGCCTGGCGGGTCTTTTGCAAGAAAAATACGGCCAGAGCAAAGAAGAAGCGGAAAAAAGCGCTAGCGCGTTTTTTGACAAGCACAAGTAAATCGGCAAGCGATCGGCGGGCTTGGGCGACGCGGGGTGTTGCAGCGGGGCGCTAGACATGTAGACGTCCCGCCCGAACCGCGGCTTTTCTCAAGCAGCCGGCGCTGCTTTTGATGCCGCGCGGGCTGGCGGGCTGGTTCAGGGATCCGTCATGTTCAAGATTTTCCGGACTATCAAACACCTCATGTGGTTCTCAGGCGAACGGGTTGGCGATTACGCCGAGCTGTTTCAACTGGAACTCGTGTTGTTCAAGCAATCGCTGGTGCGCGCGATGGTGGGCTGCGTGCTGCTAGGCATGTGCGCGGCGCTCTGTTTGGGTTTCGTCTCGGTTGCGCTGCTGGTTACGTTCTGGAACACGCCGAATCGGATTCCGGTTGCGTGGGGCTTGGCGGGCGGATGGTTCGTGCTGGCCTTGCTGTCCGGGTGGTTCACTTATTCGCTGCACAATGTGTCGGCTTCGTTCGATGAATTCGGCGATGCAATTCGGCGCGATCTTCGCGCGGTGAAGGGGGAGGCATGAGCACGATACGAACGTCTCCGGGTCGCACGTCGGGTTTTGCCCAGAATCTCACGCCGGGTCTCGCCCCGAGTCTGGCCTCAGATCTCATCTCGACCCGCACTTACGATGCCGCTGCCGACACAGCGGCTGCGACCGCTGATTCGACCCATGAAGCGATTACGCCAGCGAACGCCGCTGTGAGGCGAGACGCCTTGCTTGCAAAGATGGCGGCTGACCGCGCGCGGCTCCGTCTTAATCTGGCGCGCGAAGATTCGCGCTATGCCGGCAATTCGCCGGGAACGTGGGCGCGTTTGCAGAACGCCGTGAATCCCGGCGCCATGCCATCGAGCGAGGTCGAATACGAGTCGTCGGCCACAAGCCCGCGCCAGTTCATCAGCGATCACGCGCTAAGCGTAAGCGCAGCCGTGTTGGGCCTGCTGGTACTGGGGCCGCGCAACGCAGTGTTCGCGGTGCTGCGCAACCTTGGGCCGCTATTGCTAGCACGCGGGGTGAGGATGTTGCTCGACCAGCATGATCGCTCGATCGCCGATACGGGCGAATCTGCCGAGCGGAAATTGAATCCCCGATCGAGTATGAGACTGGGTGCAGCGGGCTCGCCACATGCAGTATCTGAAGTATCGGGTGGAGTACCGGATGAAGCACATGGGCGCCGACGAGCTGACACAGCTCGCTTTGCGGCCGCAACGGATTCGAAGCGCAATCCACATTAAGGAGTTTGATCATGGGTATTTTTGAAAAGACCGGCCGTCAGATTGATGGCAACATCGACGACGCAAAGCATGCGGGTCGTCGCACCTTGCACTCCATGCGTGGCGCAGCCGCTGATGCCAGCGGCCAAGTTCGCGCACTGATCGATGAACTCGACGATTCGTTGCGCGTCGGGACCGACACGGATATCGAGGCCTTGCGCGCTCGTCTACGCGAGCAACTTTCACAAGCGCGTGCGACCTTGGACGACGCAAGCAATAGCGTGCGCGCCCGTATTGATTCCGCGGTGTCGGCCACCGAAGACCATATCCATCAGCGTCCATGGGAAACCGTAGGCGCCGTGGCGGGTATCGCCTTCCTGCTCGGCATCATCGCCGCACGCTAACCCCGCACGCGGCCGACGGGATAAACGGAGTTCGCGGCAACTTTAGATTAGAAGCACCTTTATGCCTCATGCCCTCATCATCGAAGACGATCTCGACAGCCTGCGCGGGTTATCTCGCATCGCGCAGGCAGACGGCTTCACCGTCGACACGGCACACGATCTGGCAAGCGCGCGAGGCGTGTTGGCTCGTTGCGTGCCGGACATCGTGCTGGTCGATGTGAATCTGCCCGATGGCATCGGGCTGGATCTATTACCGGAACTCCCGCAACTCGTGCCGGGAAAAATGGTGCCTACCGTGGTCATGACCGGCAACGCGACGGCAGAGGGCGCCGTGGCGAGTCTGCGCTTGGGTGTATGGGACTACCTCGCCAAACCGATCGATATAGGTCGACTGCGCAATTTGCTTGGACGGGTGCCGCGCCCGGCCGATTTGTATAGCGAAGTGGAGGCCCTGCGCACCACGTTACGCGAGATGGGCCGCTTTGGCGACATGATAGGTCGCTCGCCCGTCATGCAGCGCCTCTACGGCGCGATAGCCAAGATTGCGCCGATCGAGGCGGACATCATGATTTTCGGCGAGAGCGGTACGGGCAAGGAACTCACGGCTCGCACGCTGCATCAGTTGAGCGCTCGCCGCAAAGGACCATTTGTCGGCCTGAACTGTGGGGCGATCTCGCCCGGCCTGATTGAAAGCACCTTGTTCGGGCATGAACGTGACGCCTTTACCGGCGCCACCGTGACGCACGTCGGCGTGTTCGAACAGGCGCGCGGCGGCACGCTGTTTCTTGACGAAATCACCGCGATGCCGCCCGAGCAACAAGTCAAATTGCTGCATATTCTTGAGACGCGCCGCTTCGCGCGACTGGGCAGCAAAATCTCGATCGACGCGGATTTCAGGTTGATTTCGGCGACGCACGATGAGCCTGAGCAGGCGGTGCGCGCAAATACCGTGTACCCCGATCTGTTCCATCGTTTTAACGCATTTCCGCTGACGTTGCCGCCCTTGCGCGAGCGCGGCGACGATGTCGTCCTGCTGGCCACCTATTTCCTCGATCAGCTCAATCAAGCCGGACACCAGAACAAATACCTATCGCCGTCTTGTTATCCAGCGCTGCTGGAGCATACGTGGCCCGGCAACGTGCGCGAACTGCGCAGCCAGTTGGAGCGCAGCTTCATCGTGGCGGACAGCATGATAGAAAATTTCGAGTTCGATGTGAACGGGGCGGCTCGCGGGTCTGCCTCGATTGCCTCGGCGAATGGCACCGCCGTGGTGGTCAAGGTCGGGACCCAGCTGGCAGATGCGGAACGGCAGTTGATCGAGGCGGCGATGAAGTCGACCAGTGGCGTGCGCAGCAAAGCCGCCCAGATGCTAGGGATCAGCCCGAAAACCCTTTACAACAAGCTGAAACAGTTTGAGGCCAATGTGTAAGGGCGATGCATGAGGCCTGTGCATGAAGCCCACGCATGAAGCCGGTGCGTGGTGCGGATGCATGAGGCCGATGCATGAGCAGGTCCGTCGATCAAACGCTCAGCGGGCCCAACCTCGGCACCATGCGGCGTAAGCCCGTCGCTATCCACCGGATCAAACGTTCCTCGCAACCGGTCCGGCGTACGAACGAGACGCGTGCGGGCAGTTCGCGTTCCACGCTCACCCACAACCGTTCGCCGCGCTTGAGCTCAAGCGACTCCCCAGCACTGAGCCAGTAGTCGTGCGCGTCGCCGCTGCGCGTGAGCCATATGCGTCCTTTCTCGACCCACATCGTGTGGCTGCAACCCACCTGTAGAACGGTCGTGACCACCGGGTTGATCTGCATCTTCGTATTTGAAATAAATTCTTGCATGACGATCTCCTAGATTGCCGCTTACATGAGATATCGTAGGCGTTGCTGCCGCGCCATCAAAACGATCATTTCTCAAGTATTTGTGAAATAATCTAACAATGGATCTTTCCAAATTACCTAATCTGAATGCCTTGCGCGCGTTTGAGGCGGCGGCCCGGCTGGAGAGCTTTTCAGGGGCGGCGCAAGAATTGTTCGTGACGCATGGTGCAGTCAGCCACCGGATTCGTGCACTCGAGGACGAGCTCGGCATAGGCCTGTTCGTGCGTGACGGCAAGCGCGTGCGTTTGACCGAGATCGGACGGACCTATGCCAGCCAGGTACGCGTGGCGATGTTCGATATCGCTCAGGCCACTCAAGAAGTTCGGTCTGGCGACCGATCGCGACGCTTGATCGTGAGCACCTTGCCGTCGTTTGGCGCGCGTTGGCTTATGCCGCGCATAGGGCGTTTTATCGAACTCCATCCGGAAATCGACCTCGATCTCAAGACGACGAGCGTGCTGGTCGATTTGCGGCGCGACGAAGTGGATGTGGCGATTCGATTTGGCAGCGGAGACTATCCTGGCCTGGATGCACGCGCACTGATGGCTGAAACGTATTTCGTGGCCTGCGCACCGACCTATAACGAGAGCAAGCTTCCACGCAAGCCGGCCGAATTGCTCAAGGCACAGTTGCTGCGGTCGGAGCACGAGTTGTGGCACGACTGGTTCGTGCTGGCGGGTTTGCCCGATGCGCCGGAGCCCAGGCGTGGTGTGATGTATGAGGATTCGTCGATGCTGCTGCAGGCAGTCCTTGACGGGGGCGGCATTGGACTCGTGCGGCGTACGCTTGCGATCGATCATGTGGCGAGCGGGCGCCTCGTCAAACTCTTCGGTATCGAAGCGCCCAGTGCCATCAGTTATTTCATGGTGTGTTTGCCCGCCACCGCCGATCTGCCGCGCGTGACTTTATTTCGGCAGTGGCTGGAGGCGGAAGTGGCGCGTTTCGAGCAGTCGTACGGTAGCGTGGCTTCCGCGCTTCGATAGCCGGATCAGATCTCCAGGATCCCGGTCGCCATGAAGCCGCCGTCGACTGGCAGCGTATGACCGTTGATGTAAGAGGCTTCTTCGGAACACAGGAATCGCACCACTGAAGCAATTTCATCGGTCGAGCCGTAGCGGCCCGCCGGCACCACCTTGATATAGTTGGCTCGCGCTATATCGGAATGCAGCTCCCGCGTGAGCGGCGTCTCGATGGGCCCCGGCGCGATGGCATTGACGGTGATGCCGAACGGCGCCAGCTCGATTGCCATTTGGCGCGTCAGTCCCACCACGGCGGCCTTCGACGTGCCATAGGCCGTGCGTCCGGCGCTGGCGCGCAAACCCGCTACCGATGCCAGGTTGACGATGCGGCCCCAGCCGTCGCGGTGCATCATGCGTGCGGCGTGTTGGCTGCAAAGCAGAGTGCCCGTCACGTTGACGTCCATGACGCGCTGCCAGTGATCGAGCGGATAGTCTAGGAATGGGTAGGTCTTGGCAATGCCGGCATTGTTCACGAGGATGTCGCAGTGACCGAAACGCTGGGCCACCGTCTCGAACGCCGTTGCGATGGCCTGCGGCTTGCCGATATCGAGCTCCAGCACCGAGACGTCCCGGTCTTGCGCTTTGAGCCGCTCGGCCAGTTCACCCGCGGCTTGCAAATTGATGTCGCCGATAACGACCCGATCGCCCTGGGCCGCGAGCTGCGCGACGATGGCCGCACCGATGCCCGTCGCACCGCCGGTGACGACGGCAACACGGGGGAATTCGCGGGAAAATTCGCGCGAGCGTGCCGCAACGGTCTTTTGATTGGTATCGGTGTTCATGCTGGTCTCCGTTATAGTTTTGATGAGTTGGCCTTAATTCATAGTATCGGCCAGCTCGCGGTTTCGGTAAATCGAGATGACGGTATCAAGACACTGGGTTAAGTCACTGAGTTAAGTCACTGAGTTAAGTCACTGAGTTAAGACAGCGGCAGGAAGCCCGTCGAGAGCCATGGCACGAACGCGATGATCAACAGCGCGATCGCAAGTGCCGCCATATAGCTCCAGACCCGGGCGACGACCCGATCGGGCGATACCTTGCCGATGGCGCAGGCAGCGTAAAACCCGACGCCCATTGGCGGCGCGAACAGTCCCATGCCCATCGCGAGTATCACCACCATCGCGTAATGCACGTCGTTGATGCCTAGCGCCCGAGCGACAGGGAACAGCAAAGGGCCGAACAGCACGATTGCCGGTATGCCTTCGAGTACGCTGCCCAGGATCGCGAAGGTCACGATCGTGATCAGCAAGAAGCCCTGGGCACCCCCCGGTATGTGCTGCATTGCGCCGACCAACGTAGCGGAAAAACCAGACTGGGTGAGCGCCCAGGCCATCGCGGTTGCCAGGCCGATGATCAGCAGGATTGCGCCCGATAAGGTGGCGGCGTCGACCAGCATCGGGTAGACGCGCTTGAGGTCGATGCGGCGCCCGCATAGATGCATGATCAAAGCGACCACGACCGTGTAAGCCACGCCCAAGGTCGACACCTCGGTGGCGGTGGCCGCGCCGTCGATCACCGCGGCACGTATCAGCATCGGCAAGGCCAGCGCCGGTAAGGCCGCGACAAACGTGCGTGCGATGGTCTTGAGCGGGGCACGCTTGGCGTCGATGGACGGCTGTTGCCGCGCACGCCGCCAGCAGACAAAAGCGATGGCCAGCGTGGCGATCACCGCCGGCAGCAAGCCTCCGATGAACAACGCGGAAATCGACACACTACATACCGCGCCTATGGTGATGAGCACCAGGCTTGGCGGTATCGTCTCGGTCATCGCACCGGTGGACGCCAGCAGCGCAACCAGTTCCTCGGGTTTGGAGCCACGTTTTTGCATCTCCGGAAAGAGCGCGGGCGCGACCGCCGCCATATCGGCCGCCTTCGAACCGGAAATACCGGACACCAGGAACATCGCGCCCAGCAGCACATACTGCAGACCGCCTCGCACATGGCCGAGCAGCGACGCCATGAAATCGATCAACGTACGTGCCAGTCCACTCAGTTCGATCAGCGCACCGAGCAGCACGAATAGCGGCACCGCAAGCAGGATCATATTGGACATGCCTTCGTCCATCCGGCTCACGACGATGCCCAACGGCGCCTGCGTCATCAGCGCGATATACGAGAGCGTGGCCGTGCCGAACGCGAAGGCGATCGGTATGCCGCCCGCCACGCATGCGCCAACCAGCACTACGAAAAACACGATCAAATTGAAATTGCCGATCGCGAGCAGTTCGGGCCGTGTCAGCCAGAGCAGGGCGGCGAGCACGGCGACGATCGCCACGCCACCGGTCAACTGCGCGCGGCTCGAATGGCTTGCCATCCGGGCTAGCGCTGCGATCAACATCAGCACCGCGCCGACCGGCAGCGCAGCCACGCGCAAGCCATCGGGAATCTGCAGCGCCGGCGTGGTGATATCCATCTGCTCGATCGTATGCTGGGCCGCCGGCACGATCACTAGCGCGACGAACACGCAGACCACCAGCGCGCCTAGCGTTTCCAACCAGACGCGCCAGCGCTGCGGCAAGCGATTGACCAGCGCGGTCAGGCGCATATGCTCACCACGATGCAACGCCAGTACCGCACCCAACATCGCCAGCCAACTGAAGAGCACGGAGGCGAGCTCGTCGGACCAAGTCAACGGGTTATCGAAGACATAGCGCGAAATCACACCGGCCAGCAGGATCAGTGTCTCGGCGACCAGTAGCGCTGCCGCCACCGCACCGACCGCTTTCATCAGCCACTGCACCACGGTGTCCAGTGCCGTCGCGCCAGCGATGGCGCGCGGTATGGGGGTATCGGTACTGAGCACAGACATTAGGCTAGCTTCCCGGTGTATTTCTCCAGCAAAGCCCACGACTCGTCGCCGAATTTTTTATGCCATTCGGTGTAAAAGCCGGCCGCCGTGAGCTGCTGGCGAAACGCTGCGTAGTCGATCTCGTTGAACTGCATGCCATGCGACTTGAGATCGCTCATCAGCGAGTTGTTGAGCTTGAGCACGTCGGCGCGTTCCTGGACACCGGCGTCATTGACCGCGCTGCGCACGATCTGTTGCAGGTCGGCCGGCAGGCGCGCGAACGACTGCTTGTTGGCGAGGAACCAGAAGCCGTCCCACATGTGGTTGGTCAGCGCACAGTATTTCTGGACTTCGTAGAGCTTGGCCGTGGCGATAATCGCGAGCGGGTTCTCCTGACCTTCGACGATATGGGTTTGCAGGGCGGAATACACTTCGGCGAAATTGATGCTGGCGGGCGACGCACCGAAGGCCTTGAACATCGAGGTCCACAAGGGGCTGGTAGGCACCCGCAGTTTCAAGCCCTTCAAATCCTCGGGTTTGAGGATGGGCTTGGCGCTCGTGGTGGTTTGGCGATAACCGTTGTCCCAGATTTTTTCGAAGGCGAAGACCGTGGTTTTTGCGATCTCGTTGCGGACATGCGCACCCAGCTCGCCATCCATGGCAGCCCACACCTGGTCGTAATTTTTGAACGCAAAGCCCAGGCCGCTGATTTGCGCGGCCGGCACCAGCGTGCCGAGTATCAACGGCGACAACGTGAAATAGTCGATCGCCCCCGAGCGGATCTGCGACAGCATGTCGGTGTCGCTGCCGAGCTGGTTGTTCGGATAGACCTGGAAATCGACACGGCCCTTCGATTCGGTGGCGATGCGCGTGGCCATTTCGTGGGCGCGCACATTCATCGGATGAGTGACCGGCAGGTTGTTCGCGTATTTCAGCGTAAATTCCGCGGCGCGGGCATTCAGGCTTATCAGCCCTGTCGCGCAAACACCAGCAACCCCTGCCGTTTTTAGAAACGTGCGGCGCGACAGTGAACTGGCGCTGGCGGCGCTGGTGGCTCGGGGGGTGTCGTTGCGACTGTTTTGGCTAAAGCCCATCGTGATCTCCTGATTTTTATGGATGCATGCGCAAGGACATGCATGAGGACGTGCGCCTCGTCGTTATGGTTTGCTGTCGTTTGCCGCGCTGTGTCGTCATGTGTCGTGACAGCACTTTCGATGAGCAAGTTGAATGCCAAAGTGCGTGATTTGGCCTTGGGGGTTTTCCCTGCTCGGCGCGTGCAGCCAGCGCGTGCGAGGGTTTGCGTGCATGCGAAGTGCTGCAACGCGACGCCGACGTGGCGAATGCGCGCGCTTTGCTGCGGTGCGACACAGCGCGCGCAGCTTCACATGTGTCGCATGACCAACAAGCCCGATGAACAGGTGTCTAGTGTTATGCGACACATGTACGTAGGGTCAGTGTGTCCAGTTCGCGTCTTTTGCCCTATGATCGAATTTCGAATCGAGCGAGCGGCAACTTAGGCAGCACGCCTGTAGCGTCGATGTGCCGTGGTGTTGCACGACTTGCAGGTCCGGCAGACCTGGCCGATCCGGTGACGGCGGCCGCGGCTGGCACTGCTCTTGCTCATACCCCTGCATACCTCACGATGGAGTACGCAATGTCTGAACCCTGCATAACCGGCTGGAGCCACACGAAATTCGGCAAACTGGACAATATTGAACCCGAGGAGCTGATTGGCCAGGTCGCGCGCGCAGCGCTAGAACATGCGGGCGTAGATCCCTGCGAAATCGATTCGGTCCATGTCGGCATGTTCAACGGCGGATTCGTCTATCAGGATTTTCCTTCGACACTGGTGTTCAACTCGATACCGGAACTGCGCTTCGCTTCGACGGTGCGCTGCGAGAACGCGTGCGCGACCGGGTCCGCCGCGATCTATTCGGCACTCGACGCGATTCGCTCCGGCCGCACCCAACGCGCGTTGGTGATTGGCGTCGAAAAGATGACGGGCCTGCCCACTGCGGAAGTGGGCGACATCCTGCTCAAGTGTTCGTACGCGAAAGAAGAAGCGGGCATACCCGGTGGCTTCGCCGGCGTATTCGGTGAAATCGCCAAGGCTTATTTCGAACGCTATGGCGATCAGTCCGACGCGCTTGCCGCGATCGCCGCGAAGAATCACAAGAACGGCGTGAGCAACCCGTACGCCCATATGCAGCGCGATTTCGGCTTCGATTTCTGCCGCACGCCTTCGGAGAAAAATCCATTCGTGGCCGGCCCGCTCAAGCGCACCGACTGCTCGTTGGTGTCGGACGGCGCGGCCGCGCTGGTTATCACCACCGAGGATCTCGCGCGCAGCGCACCGCAGGCCATCCGCTTTCGCGCCACCGCGCAGGTCAGCGATTATTTGCCGCTGTCCAAGCGCGATCCGATTGCGTTTGAAGGCGGCACGCGCGCGTGGGCAAAGGCGCTCGCGCAAGCGAACTTGAAATTGCACGACCTGTCGTTTGTCGAAACGCACGATTGCTTCACGATTGCCGAATTGATCGAATACGAAGCGATGGGCTTGGCCGATCGCGGACAGGGCGCACGCGTGATACTGGACGGTGTCAGCGCCCGCGATGGCGCGCTGCCGATCAACCCGTCGGGCGGCTTGAAAAGCAAGGGTCATCCGATCGGCGCTACCGGTGTTTCGATGCACGTGATGGCGGCCATGCAACTTTCGGGGCAGGCCGGCACGATGCAACTGCCTAAAGCGCAATTGGGCGGCGTCTTCAACATGGGTGGCGCGGCGGTAAGCAATTACGTCAGCATTCTGGAAGCGCTGCGTTAGGCGGCGCGACGCCCGATGCCGTTCCGACCGTAACGATTACAGAAAACGTAGAAGAGACATAGCCATGCTGACCCAAGTCATGAACCTCGGCAATCTGCTTACCGAGGTCGCGCGCCGGCATCCCGACGAACCGGGTTTGATCATCGGCGACACCGTGCACACCTGGCGCGCGATCAATACCCGTGTCGACGCGCTCGCGCACGCCTTGCGCGAACGCGGCATCGGTCACGGCGACAAGATCCTCGTGCATTCGCGCAATAACCTGCCGATGTTCGAGAGCGCCTGGGTAGCATTCAAGCTCGGTGCAGTGTGGGTGCCGACCAATGTGCGCATGACGCCGACTGAAGTTGCCTATCTCGGAGAGTCGAGCGGCGCAAAAGTGATGATTTACGACACCGGCTACGCCGCCTATGTCGATGCGGTGCAGGCCGGGGGTCTGCTCGAACACGTCGTGGCCATGACGGCACCGCGCGACGGCGAACTCGATTTTGAAGCGCTGGCGACGGGGCCGGCGACGGTTTTTGATGCGGCCGCGGTCGATCGAGACGATCCCATCTGGTTTTTTTATACCTCAGGCACGACGGGCCATCCGAAGGCCGGCATGCTCACGCATGGCCAGTTCGCGTTCGTGATCAATAACCATCTGGCCGATCTGATGCCGGGCCTGACGTATCGCTCGCGTTCGCTCGCGGTCGCGCCGTTGTCGCACGGTGCCGGCATTCATGCGGTGATCAATGCGGCGCGCGGCGCGGCCACGATTTTGCCACTCTCGGACAAGCTGGATCCACAAGAGGTCTGGCAATTGGTGGAGCGGCACCGCGTCGACAACATGTTCACGGTGCCTACCATCGTCAAGATGCTCACCGAGGATCCCGCGGTCGATCGCTATGATCACAGCTCGCTGCGTTTCGTCATCTACGCAGGCGCACCGATGTACCGCGCCGACCAATGTCATGCGCTCAAGAAGCTGGGCCAGGTGCTGGTGCAGTATTACGGACTGGGCGAGGTGACCGGCAATATCACGGTGCTGCCGGCATGGCTGCATACCGCCGACGATAACGCGCCCAACGCTCGCGTGGGCACCTGCGGCTATGCGCGCACCGGCATGGAAATCGCCATTCTCGACGCCGATGGGCAGTGCCAGAAACCGTTTGCGACCGGCGAGATCTGCGTGCGAGGACCGGCCGTTTTTATCGGGTATTACAACAATCCCGAAGCGAACCAGAAGAGTTTCAAACATGGCTGGTTTCATACGGGCGACCTGGGGCATCTCGATGAGGAGGGTTTTCTGTATATCACCGGGCGGGCCTCCGATATGTATATTTCGGGCGGCTCCAATGTCTATCCGCGGGAAATCGAAGAGGCTTTGTTGAAACACCCGGCCGTTCATGAAGTGGCGGTGCTGGGCATGCCGGATGCGAAATGGGGTGAGAGCGGTGTGGCCGTGGTGGTCTGCAAGCCGGGGCAAAGCGTGGATGCGCAAGCGCTGCTGGCGCATATCGAGCCGTGCATCGCCAAATACAAATGGCCCCGGCAATTCCTGTTCTGGGATTCGCTGCCCAAGTCCGGCTACGGGAAGATCGTGAAGAAAACCATACGCGCGATGTTGGAGCAGGAGCAAACGGTTTGATCGTTAGCGTCGGATTCTGAGGTGCGTCGCGCTGGCTAAAAATGGAGCGCTTCGGCGTGAGATCGCAGGCCCTGGCTTGAAATGGAGCGCCCCAGCTTACGACGGAACGCCTCCCGCTCGCTAGACGAGCGCTACCTTAGTGGATGCGCCTGAGCGCGGGGTGCGTTTCCACGCCATGGGGAGCCGCCCGGGGGCTTGGCATATCGCTGGCCGATATCAGGTCACGGCCCATGTCGCGCACATGAGGGATGTCGAATTGCTTGAGCTTGCGATACAGCGACGCTCGACACATGCCCAGGCGACGCGCGGCAGCCGAGATATTCCAGCGGCTTTCCGCCAAGACGCGTATCAAGGTGTTGCGTTCCTCGCGCTGCTCGTGTGCGGCTGGCGCGCTCTGGATAAACGCATCGTTGGAACTGCCCGCGTGCACGTAGGGTAGCGGCGTTGCCGGTTGCGCCACGGTGACCGAGGTACGCGGCTTTTGCGTGATCTGGGCGGGCAAGTCGGCTAGCGTAACGGTGTCGCCGTTTTTCACCGCGCAGGCGTAGCGTAAAGCGGCACGCATCTGCCGCAGGTTGCCGGGCCACGTATAGGTCATCAACAAGTCGAGCGCGTCGGCGCAAAGCGTGTCGTCCAGCGTGCGGCCCGGCATCTCCTCGGTCAGCATGCTTTGCAGCAGCCAGGCACGGTCGTCGCGTTCGCGCAGAGCCGGCAATTCCAACACGCCGACCGCGATCCGGTAATACAAATCCTCGCGGAATTCGCCACGCTCCACGCGTTGGGCCAGGTCCTGATGCGTGGCGCAGATCAGTTGCACGTCCACCGCGATCGGTTGCGCGGCGCCGATCGGCGTGACTTCGCCTTCCGAGAGCACACGCAGTAGACGCGTTTGTTGCGCGGCCGGCATATCGCCCACTTCGTCGAGAAACAAGGTGCCTCGATCGGCCAGCACGACCTTGCCCTTCATGCCGCCAGGTAGTGCGCCCGAAAATGCGCCACGTTGATAGCCGAACAGCTCGCTTTCAACCAGGTTGTCCGGAATGGATGCGCAATTGAGCGCAATCAGCGCCGCGCGCCGCCGACGGCTGTACTTGTGTAACGCACGTGCCAGATATTCCTTGCCGGTGCCCGTCTCGCCGAGCAGCAGCAGCGGCAACTGGCGATCGATCAGTCGACGAGCACGCTCCAACAGGGTGTGCATCGAAGAACGAGGGCCGCATAAGTGGTCTAGCGGTAGATAGGGAGTCAGGCTTACTCCGGGGCTTGCTCCTGAAAGCGGGCATTCCTGCGCGTCGTGGGCGGTCATGGCTTGTCTCTTTTATAGGCAATTATATTGAGCTGCTCCGGTCCGCTTGTGGCGAGGGGCGCTCTCAGCGAAGCATCTTGATGGCTTCAACTTCGAGAATAAGGCGATTCATTGATGACTTCCAATACAATATTAGGCATCGAATAATACCCGTGAGGTATCAATGATAGAACTCAGGCATTTTCGCTATTTCACTGTATTGGCCGAAACGCTGCATTACGGACGCGCGGCCGAGATTCTGCACATCTCGCAACCGCCGTTGTCGCGCCTGATCGTGGCGCTGGAAGAAGAGCTGGGCGTGGTGCTGTTCGAGCGTACCCGGCGCAGCGTGCGTTTGTCGGCGGCTGGCGAGCGTTTTTATCAAGACGCGAAGGGGATCCTGACCGCTGTCGAGCGGGCGCGTGGCAACGCGCGCTCAGCCAGCTTGGGCGAAGAAGGGGCGTTGTCGGTGGGGTTCATGTACGCGGCTGCGTATAGCGTGTTGCCGCCGTTGACCCGTGCCTACGCGTCGGCATTTCCGCGCGTGGACATGAAATTGGGAGAAACCATACCGACCTTGCTGCTGGAAGACATACGCAACGGCAAAACCGACGTCGGCATCATGTATCCCCCTGATGTGCTGGACGGTCTGGAAAGCCGGCAGGTATTTCGCGAACCGCTGGTCGCCGTGCTGCCCGCCGATCATGCGTTGGCCGGCGCGGCTTCGATTGCGGTGCGGGATCTGGGCGATGAATCGTTCATCATTTCGCCACGTGTGGCCTCGACCTTTATCTACGACACGATAGTCAGTTACTGCCGACGTGCCGGCTTTGCACCGCGCATTCGTCTGGAGACGAATTTTCAGCAAACCATTATCAATCTGGTTGGGCAAGGGCTGGGGGTGGCGCTCGTGCATCGTTCGATGCAAAGCACTCATGCCGACAACGTGCGTTTCGTGCCGCTCAAGGCGCCGCCGTTCGTGGACGTGTTCGTGGTCTGGAGCCGCGATAACTTCAACCCGTGCGTAGAGCACTTTGTGACGACCGCCGCCTCGGTTTGGGCGCGCGAGCATGACGAAATCAGCGATCGGCCGCTTCGTTAGGCTTCGTTAGGCTTTGTTAGCGCTGGGATGAGTCTGCCTGCGCGCGGGTTCGTCACGCTGGGCGAGGGTGTTACACCTGTCGCTGCTTGCGACAGGTGCACGCCGGCAACGGTCCGCTGACCGTCTCCGAGTCAAACCCGGGACGAGCCCTCACGGCATACCCATCGGGCTTTCTCGCCGCGGCCATACCCGGACACCCAAGGTGGCACTTTAATTGCTTGATAGACAGGTCTCTTTAACTGGTGACTACCATGAACCTGTCTATCCACGGCGCCACAAGCGCGAGTGCGATCGAGGGGGCCGATCCCAGCCCTCTGTTTAAGCTGAACGCTGCATCCGACCCGGCAGCCGATGCCGACTATCCGCGCCACGCACACAACGAAGCAAATACCGCGCGGGGCTTTTGCCACCCCGGTGCGGCAACTTCGCCACGACTGCTGTCGGTGCAAATACGTACGCCGCAAGACATGCGTATTACGATTCCATGCGGCGCCAATGTCGGAAAGATGTTACGCGATGCGCTCGCGCCTTATCACTACAGCGGCGCGATGGGCTACATCTGCCGCGGCAGCGCACGGGCACTGCAATATCACGTGATCGTCGCGGCAGCCGAAGGCGATCGTCCTTATATCTACGGCGCGCCGATACGCGAAAGTGGCGAAGCGACCTTCATCAACGGCACCGTCAATTTTGGTCGCGACGCGAACGGCGCCGTATTGCTGCACTGCCACGGCGGCTATGCCGATACGAACGGCGCGTTGCATGGCGGCCATTTGATACTCGACGAAACCGTGGTCGGTGCCGAGCCGCTCGTGATGCATCTTTGCCTGTTCGGGCAGGGTGGTTTCGTGCAGGGCGAGGACGAAGAAACGCACTACAAACTATTGCAACCGTACGTCGGAGCGCTGCAATGAATGCACTATCGAACCCGTCGAGCGACGACCTATCGAGCGACGACCTATCGAGCGAACACGTCAAACTCGAAAGTGGGCATTACGGTCGCGTGGTGGTCGCGCGTATCAAACCGAATGAGGATCTGGTCGGCGCACTGGAAGCGCTTTGCACTACGTATGGCATGCAGCGCGCAGTGGTGCGCGGCGTATTGGGGAGCTTGGTCGATGGACGCCTGAGTTATCGTGCGGCCGACGGGGTGCGAGAGCGGATAATCAAAGGACCTGGCGTCGAAATTCTGAATGTCTTCGGCGAAGTCACAGCCGCAGCCATGACGACCAGCAACAGCTCGACTCAACTGAATGCCGCGTTATCTGGAACCGACGGCGCGGTGTACGCAGGGCGCTTGGTGCGCGGCGCCAACCTGGCGTTTATTACTATCGAGGCGACGCTGCAGGAATGGATTGCCGAGAGCGCTTGAACATGGCCGGAGCCTATCCAGGGTCCGGCCTTTTTGCGCGCGGCCGCGACGTATCAGCGCGGCTCTTTGCGGCGGATCAGTGGCAACTCAACGGCAACTCAACACGCTTCGTTATCGATCCACAACCGCCCCCAGCGTGTGGCATACGCCAGCGCTTGCGATTCCTCAAAAAAATAATCGAGCTCTTTGAACTGCAGTGCCTGCGCGCAACTGTCCGCCGCTTTTTGAATCAATAGCGTTGCTGCATATAAGCCGTTATGCAACGGCGTGGCATCGGCCGAAACTTGATAGCCTTTATAAAAGGTCGATAGCTTCATCGTGGGTGACTCCGGAAATACGCGACGCGTGATGTGACTGACAATGCAGTCTAGCGGGGCGCACGATGCAAGTGAACTGATCTTTCGTCGTAAGCAAATTACATCGCGTATCGAGTGCATAGATGCTGAAACACTTGGCACCGATGCGTCAGACGCTGAGGGCCGGGAGTTTCAGCATCCACGCATGGGTCACGACGCGGTTGCGGCCATGCGCTTTCGCGTAGTAGAGCGCTCGGTCGGCGCGCTGCAGAATGCCGTCCACCTGGTCGCCCGGTTCGTAAGCCGTGACCCCGGCACTGAATGTGAAGTGCAGGGTGTGCTGGTGAAAAGCACATTGCGTCTGTTCGACCTGCGCTCGCATTCGATCCAAAACACTTGCGGCAATGTCTTCGTCGGCATCAGGCAATAAGACCGCAAATTCCTCTCCGCCGATACGGCCGAAATAGTCACTCTCGCGCAGTTTGGTCTGGCATACCTCCACGAACGCAAGCAGTGCTCGGTCGCCCGCCGCGTGACCATAGGTGTCGTTGATCGGTTTGAAGAAATCGAGATCGATCACGGCTACACAAAAACGGCGACTTGGAGAAGCAGAAGCGAAAGCAGACGCGAAAGCGGAAGCGAAAGCAGAAGCGGGAGTGGCATTGGCAGCGCCAGCGATAGCATCGCCGAGTAACTTGACGAAGTATCCGCGATTGAAAACGCCGGTCAACGGATCGTGCCGCACTTCGTGCTCCAAGTCCTGGTTTACGGTTTGCAGGGAGGTATTCAGCGCCATGGTTTCACGTAGATGACGGCGCTCGCGCGCGTAATAGGCCGCGACCGACAGGAGCGCCAGACCCAAGCCTACATAAGTGAAGAATGCCCACCAAAAATAACCCAGGCGTTCAACGCGTATCCGGGCGATCTCGGTGACCGGCGTGACCGCGTACACGGTCAGTCCTCCCTGCAAGGTGGTTCGGGCACGGATCACGACAGGGTTAGGCAGATTGCCCAAGGTTTCCAGCGTAGACAGCCCGTGCTGAGTGTAAGGTGCGCGTTCCAGTACGTCGAAATGTGTGCGCTTGTAGGTCTCGGTTTGTTGCTCTGCCGTCAGTGAAAATACCGCGGCGCCCCGCAGTGCGCGATACAGGAATTGGGGATCGTGGGCCAGGATGATCACACCGTTCCGATCGGTCACGAACGAGTTGCCCTCGCTGATCCAGTGCGCCATTTCATCGATGTTGACCTTGACCGCGACCACGCCCGTGACATGCTGCTGGTCCACGACGGGCGCCGAGAAAAACATGCCGGACTGATCCGTGGCGCGTCCGATCGCAAAGTCTTCGGTTGGCAGGCCATTGCGGGAACCGATGAAATACCGGCGATCGCTGAGATCCAGGCCTGCGACCGATAGCGGCGAAAGGAAATTGCTGGACGCGATGCAAATGCCGTGGGGATCGAGCACCAACAATAGCGACAGGCTGAGATCTTGCGCGGCGCCATCGAGCATCCCGTCTAGTTCCTGCAGACGCGCGTTTTCGCCTAGTTGAGCGCGACGCTGCAGCGGCAGGCCGCCGTGGTTACCGCTCGTGTAGGTGGGCAAATCACGCAGCGCCGCTTTGACAGAAGCCAGGCGCGACAACATGACAGGTACGCCGCGCAGATAGCGCAGGTTTTGATCGATTTCGCTGGTGATCCCGTCAGCCAGGCGCTCGGTCAGAATATTGGCGTCGCTGACGGCCGATGCCGCGCGTTGCTCAATCAGCCGATCGGCGGTCCAGTCGGCGAGAATCACCGAGAACAGCGCTCCGATAATCAAACAGAGGAGGAGCAGCGCGCGATAGCCGGGTTGTTTTAAACCATCCCGTATCAGGTTGACCGGCATCGAATCTCTCACTGGAACGAGTTTCGTTGCAAGGGTACACGGGGTCGCACCACATATCGGCCAGCGTTTACGCTAATACACCACACGACTCATGCAGGGCAGTCAAACAGGCCGCCCGCCAAACCCGCATTCTCCTCGGCGATGCACCGGTCCAGCATACGGCACACGGCATCGATATGCCCAACGAGCGTGACACGGGACGGGCCGCGATACACGCGCACGGGTTCGCCGCCAGCCAGGCTCGCATCGTGTTCTTTCTGCAGGGCGGCGCGTCCCGCGGTATCGGTTGCCGGAATATTGGCAGCGGGAGCTTGCGCCGGCGCGCTCGGCGGCCGTTGTTGCGGTGCCCTCAGCGGCAGCCGAGCAAACGCCGGGCGATTGGCTTGAGGCAACTCAATGCACGGGTCCAGTTCGAAGCTCGAATCCGGGCCCACGCCGGACGTTGCTAAAGACCAGGAGGTCGTGCCCACAGCACCGCACTCGCGCAGCATCCTCAGATGATGAAAGCGACCAAATTGGCGAAACGGGAGCAGGCGGGCAAGACGCTTCATGATGAAACTCCGTTCAGAATTCAGTCGGGCGGATGAGCCCGACTGCAATACCTTCCAGCGCAAAATCGGTGCGCTCCGGGTCGACAAGAATCGACGGGTAATCCGGATTTTCGGCCATCAACTCAACGCCGCCGTGTATCCGGCGAAAGCGTTTGACGGTGACGTCGTCCCCGAGCCGGGCGACCACGATTTGTCCGTCGTGGGCTTCGTGGTGACGCTGCACGGCGAGCAGGTCGCCGTCCAGAATGCCGGCGTCGCGCATGCTCATGCCGCGCACTTTGAGCAGGTAATCCGGTGTTTTGGCAAACAGCGCCGGGTCGCAGGTGTAATGCTGCGAGACATGCTCTTGCGCCAGGATCGGACTACCCGCGGCAACCCGTCCGACCAGCGGCAACGAAAGCTGCATCAGCGCGGCATGGGGCAGCGTCATCTGGTACGGCGTATCTTCGCCTTGCTGCGGCACGAGCCGGATTCCGCGCGAGGCACCCGCAGCCAATTCGATCACACCTTTGCGCGCCAGCGCTCGCAGATGTTCTTCCGCGGAATTGGCGGAGCTGAACCCGAGTTCCGCAGCAATTTCCGCCCGCGTCGGCGGAAAGCCGGTGCGCTCGATTGCGCGTCGAACGAGTTCGTACACCTGGTGCTGTCTTGCTGTCAGTTTGTTCATGGGCTCACTGTATGTTTGAACAGTTGACTGTATTTTTATACAGTATTCAAGTAAGGGTCAAGTGTTGTTTTCAATCGGCAACACAAAAGCCACGCCCATTCTTTAGTCAGAAATCGAATAAAGAAATGATAAAACAGTCTTTTTTATTATTTAGCGTGCTCGCTACACTCCGTCCTCGCCCCCTAATAAGAGTGGAACAGGAGTTGTATGCAAGCGCTATTCACCGAGACCGGACCTCGCAGGACCTTCAAGCCGTTGCTTTCGATGTTGCTGATTGCAGCGGCGACTGCCTGTGGTTGGCTGGCGCAAGTTGACGCTGCGCGGGCGGACACGACCTTGTTGAACGTGTCGTATGACCCGACTCGCGAGCTCTATCAGGATTTCAATCAGGCCTTCGGCGCGCAGTGGAAAAAACAGACCGGCGAAACCATCAAGTTCGAGCAATCGCATGGCGGCTCGGGGGCGCAGGCGCGCTCGGTGATCGACGGCCTGCAGGCGGATGTGGTGACGCTGGCGCTGGCCTATGACATCGACGCGCTTGCCGAGCGCGGTCTGGTCGACAAAGGTTGGCAAAAGCGTTTGCCGGACAACGCCGCGCCCTACACATCCACGATCGTGTTCCTGGTGCGCAAGGGCAATCCCAAACATGTGCACGATTGGGATGATCTGGCCAAACCCGGTTTGAGTATCGTCACGCCGAATCCGAAGACTTCAGGCGGCGCGCGTTGGAACTACCTGGCGGCCTATGCCTATGCGCTGCATCTGCCGGGCGGCACGGACGCGAAGGCGAAGGATTTCGTCGGTAAGGTTTACAAGAACGCCGGCGTGCTCGATTCGGGCGCGCGCGGTGCGACCACCAGTTTCGTCCAGCGCGGCCAGGGCGACGTCTTGTTGGCTTGGGAGAACGAGGCATTCCTGGCGATGAAAGAGTTCGGTGCCGATAAGTTCGAGATTGTCGTGCCGTCGGTCAGCATCCTGGCCGAGCCGCCGGTAGCGGTCGTCGACAAGGTGGTGGACAAGCACGGCACGCGCAAGGTGGCGCAAGCCTACTTGCAATACTGGTACAGCGACGAGGGGCAGGAGATTGCCGCACGCAATTTTTATCGTCCGCGCTCGACCAAAGTGGCTGAGAAATACACGCGCATCTTCCCGAAACTGAAGCTGTACACCGTGGACGACACCTTTGGCGGTTGGGCCAACGCGCAAAAGACGCATTTTGCGGATGGTGGCGTGTTCGACCAGATTTACGCACCGCAATAACGTAATGGATCTATCTTGAAACCTTCTTCGAGCGCGGTGGCAGTCGCCACCCGGTCGGCCCGGGCCGGCTTTCCCGCGGGCTTTTCGTTCCGCAAACCCAGTGCGTTGCCAGGCTTCGGCCTGGCGCTTGGCTTTACCGTCACCTATCTGAGCCTGATCGTATTGATCCCGCTCGCCGCGACCTTCCTCAAGACCGCGACGCTCGATTGGCCGCATTTCGTGCGGGCCGTCACGTCGGCGCGGGTACTGGCTTCGTATCGCTTGACCTTCGGGGCGGCGGCGGTGGCGGCATTGATCAACGCGATATTCGGGTTCCTGGTGGCGTGGGTACTGGTGCGTTATCAATTTCCGGGCAAGCGCCTGGTCGACGCCCTGGTGGACTTGCCGTTCGCGTTGCCCACCGCCGTGGCCGGTATCGCGTTGGCGGCGGTCTATGCGGGCAACGGCTGGATCGGTCAGTGGCTCGAGCCCATGGGGATCAAGATCGCGTTTACGCGCGCCGGCGTGGTGCTTGCGTTGACCTTTATCGGCCTGCCGTTCGTGGTGCGCACGGTGCAGCCGGTGCTCGAGGAGTTCGAGCGTGAGCAGGAAGAGGCGGCGGCTTGCCTGGGCGCGTCGCGCTGGCTGACCTTTTCGCGCATTGTTTTTCCGGCGGTGGCGCCGGCATTGTTGACCGGCTTTTCGCTGGCACTTGCGCGGGGGCTCGGCGAGTACGGATCGGTCATTTTTATCGCGGGCAATGTGCCGATGAAGTCGGAAATTACGGCCTTGCTGATCATCACTGAGCTTGAGCAGTTCGACTACGCGGGTGCGACGGCGCTGGCCGTTGTGATGCTGCTGGCATCGTTCTCCTTGTTGTTGTTCATCAATACGCTGCAGTGGTGGTGGCAGCGCCGTCATTCGAATTCGCGGATCCAGGCCAGGCCCCGGGCCGCTGCTGCCGAGGTGCTGACATCATGAGCAATCGATCGGGAATCAAGAACGGCGCACCCGGTGAATTCGATGCCGGATTGGATGTAAGCGCGCGCGCGCGTCGTCCTGAGCCGGTGACCGAATCGCGTCCCGTACGTATCGTTTTGATCACAGTGACGCTGGTATTTCTGTTGGCGTTTCTGGTGGTGCCGCTGGCAGCCGTGTTCCAGTTGGCATTGAGCAAAGGGTTCGCCTACTACTTCGATGCACTGGCCGATCCCGATGCCTGGTCGGCCATTCGCCTGACCTTGCTGGTCGCGGCGATCGCAGTACCGTTGAACGTGGTGTTTGGCCTGGCCGCTTCATGGGCGATCGCGAAGTTCGAGTTTCGCGGCAAGAGCCTGTTGATGACCTTGATCGATCTGCCGTTTTCGGTCTCGCCGGTTATTTCCGGGTTGGTGTTCGTGCTGCTGTTCGGCGCGCAGGGCTGGCTCGGTCCATGGCTGGACGCGCACCAGATCCAGCTCATTTTCGCGGTCCCGGGCATTGTGATGGCGACCATCTTCGTCACCTTCCCGTTCGTTGCGCGCGAACTGATTCCGTTGATGCAGGCGCAGGGCACGGAAGAGGAGGAAGCGGCTCGGGTGTTGGGCGCGTCGGGCTGGCAGATGTTTCGCCGTGTGACTTTGCCCAACGTCAAATGGGGGCTGCTGTACGGCGTGATTCTGTGCAATGCGCGCGCGATGGGCGAATTCGGTGCTGTGTCGGTGGTGTCGGGGCACATTCGTGGGCAGACCAACACGATGCCGCTGCACGTCGAAATTCTCTACAACGAATACAACTTTGCGGCCGCATTTGCGGTGGCCTCGCTGCTTGCGCTGCTGGCGCTCGTGACGCTGGCCCTCAAGCTGCTGGCCGAAGGCCGGCTCAAGCAGGACTTGCACGCGAGCGTGCCGGCACAGGCCGCGCCGTTGCAAAGCGCTTACGCCTCGATCAACAGGAATATGTCATGAGCATCATCGTTCGCGGTATCGAAAAGCAGTTTGGCAGCTTCACCGCCATCGACCATCTCTCGCTCGAGTTCGCCTCGGGCGAGTTGGTTGCGTTGCTGGGGCCGTCGGGCTGCGGAAAAACCACGTTGCTGCGGGTCATCGCTGGTTTGGAATATGCCGATGCGGGTCAGGTGCTGCTCGACGGACGCGATGTCGCCAGCGTGGGCGCGCGCGAGCGTCAAGTGGGCTTTGTGTTCCAGCATTACGCGCTGTTTCGCCACATGACGGTGTTCGAGAATATCGCCTTTGGCCTACGCGTCAAGCCGCGCCGCGAGCGGCCCACGGAGGCGGTGATCCGCACCAAGGTGCACGACTTGCTCAAGCTGGTCCAGCTCGACTGGCTGGCCGATCGCTACCCCTCGGAGCTTTCCGGCGGACAGCGCCAGCGTATCGCGCTGGCGCGTGCGTTAGCGGTCGAGCCTAGCGTGTTGCTGCTCGACGAGCCGTTTGGCGCGCTCGACGCAAAGGTGCGCAAGGAGTTGCGCAGTTGGCTGCGCCGCCTGCACGACGATTTGCACGTCACGACGATTTTCGTTACGCACGATCAGGAAGAGGCGCTCGAAGTGGCCGATCGGATTGTCGTGATGAATCACGGACGCGTTGAGCAAACCGGCAGTCCCCAGGAGGTGTATGACCATCCGCAAAGTGCTTTCGTGTACGAATTTCTCGGTGCAGCCAATCAGTTGCAGGGGCAGGTAGGCGAGCACGGCTTCACCGCCGTCGACGCGATTTCGGCGGTGGGCGTGCAAGCCGATTTTCGCGGGCCGGCGCTGGCCTTTGTGCGTCCGCACGATTTGCAACTGGTGCCTGGCGAACATAATGCCGCTCATGCCGGTGGCATCAGGGTCGGCATCCGGCGCGTGATTCCCGTGGGCGGCACCGTGCGCGTCGAGCTCGAAACCGGAGCCGGACGCATCCTCGAGGCGGAGTTGGACCGCGCTTCCTGGCAAGCACTCGGCATCGCGGTGGGCGACGGCGTGACGGCCGTGCCGCGTGCGCTGCAGGCTTTTCCGGCACAGGCACGGGCCTAGCGCGATCCGTAAAAAGAATCCGCGTGGCCAAGCGCCATGCAGCAACACGACACATCGGACCTTAAGATGAATTTCCAGCAATTGCGTTTTGTACGTGAGGCGGTTCGGCAGAATATGAACCTGACCGAAGTTGCCAATGTGCTGTTCACTTCGCAATCCGGCGTGAGCAAGCAGATCAAGGATCTTGAGGACGAACTCGGGGTCGATATTTTCGTGCGTCGCGGCAAGCGCTTGACCGGTTTGACCGAGCCCGGCCGCGCCGTGGTGCCCACGATCGAGCGTATGTTGCTGGACGCCGAGAATCTGCGGCGCGTGGCGCGGCAGTTTGCCGACCAGGATAGCGGCCACCTGGTCGTGGCGACCACTCACACCCAGGCGCGATACGCGCTGCCGCAGGTGATCCGGCGTTTTACAGAAGTGTTTCCCGGCGTGCATCTGGCTTTGCGGCAGGGGAACCCGCAGCAGATTGCGCAGATGATATTGGACGGCGAAGCCGACCTCGGTATTTCGACGGAAGCGCTCGACCGGTATCCCGATATCGCGACCTTTCCGTGTTATTCGTGGCAGCACGTCGTGGTGGTGCCCAAGGGGCATCCGCTGGTTGGGCGCACCGGTTTGACGCTCGAAGAAATCGCGGATTATCCGATCATTACGTATGACCACGATTTCACCGGCCGTTCCCATATCGATAGCGCGTTCGCCAAGGCTGGCGTGGCGCCCGACGTGGTGTTGACGGCAATCGATGCCGACGTGATCAAAACCTATGTCGAGATCGGCATGGGAGTGGGGATCGTCGCCGCGATGGCGATCGATCCGAAAAAAGACAGCGAACTGGTGGTCCTCGATACCGGCGAGTTGTTCGAGGCCAATGTAACGCGGGTCGGTTTGCGCAAAGGAGCGTTCCTGCGCCAATACGCGTATCGGCTGATCGAAATGTTCGCGCCGCACCTCAATGAGGCGGAAATCGCCGCGCAGCTGCGCGAGCCAGTGTGAGGACGATCGGTTAGGCATTGAGGGCAGAGGGCGACGGCGGTCGCGGCAGGATGGCTGTCTAGGTAGGCGCACCGGACGGCCTTCGCTACAATAGGGCGATGCAAATACCCAACTCCTCCTCGTCCGAACCAGACGGCACCCGCGGCACCGAAACGTTGCCGCGCATTGCTTTGTTGGCCACCGGCGGAACGATCGCCGGCTCGGCCGCCGACGCGCTGCAAACCGCCGGTTACAAAGCCGGCACGCTGCCTGTCGAGCATTTGCTGGAGGCTGTGCCCGCACTGGCCGACTTGGCGCAGATCGAAGCCGAGCAGCTCGCCAGTATCGACAGCAAGGATATGTCGGTCGACGTATGGGCACGTCTTGCCCAACGTATCGGCGTCTTGCTGGCGCGTCCCGAGATTGCCGGCGTGGTGGTCACTCACGGCACCGACACCCTCGAAGAAACCGCCTATTTCCTGCACCTGACGCTCAAGAGCCGCAAACCGGTGGTCGTGACGGCCGCCATGCGTCCCGCTACGGCCTTGTCGGCCGACGGTCCGTTGAACTTGTGCCAAGCCGTCAAGGTTGCGGCCGACCCCCAAGCGGCTGGACGCGGCGTGCTGGTGGTGGTCAACAATCAAATCCATGGTGCGCGCGATGTGACCAAGCGCAATACGGCCGCGGTGCATGCGTTCGAATCGCCGGAGTTCGGCATATTGGGCTGGGTTCAGGACGCCCGGGTGGAATTCCAACGCACCGTGACTCGGCCGCATACGGTGGATACGCCGTTTGCCGTGCCGGCGCACTGGCCGATCGTGGAGATCGTCGCCAGTTATGCGGGCGTGAGCGCCGTGCTGGTCGATGGGCTGGTGGCGGCCGGTGTGCACGGTATCGTGGTAGCTGGCACGGGCAATGGTTCTATCCATTCGGCGTTGCAGCACGCCCTGGCGCAGGCTGCGGCGCAAGGTGTCGCGGTGGTGCGCGCCTCGCGCACCGGCAGCGGGCATGTGATGCGTGATGGCGCAGCCCCCGATAGCGAACTCGGCTTTATCGCGGCGGGCACGCTCAATCCTTACAAGGCGAGGGTGCTACTTATGCTCGCGCTGGCACTAGAGATTCCGCTCGCCGATTTGCAGACGCATTTCGACGTTTTCTGAGCCTGATCGGGGCCCTGAGGCCGGCCTTTGCACACTGCGGCTTGTTGTGCTAGGCCTTTCAGGCTATAATTTCCGGCTGTTCACCTTGCCATACCGGTCTTGACGCCCGGATGGCCAATATCCATAAGGAGTTTTCATGCGTCATTATGAAATCGTATTTATCGTGCACCCGGATCAAAGCGAGCAAGTGCCCGCCATGATCGAGCGGTATCGCACGACCATCACCACCCGCGGCGGCCAAGTGCACCGCGTCGAAGACTGGGGTCGTCGCCAGCTCGCGTACATGATCGAAAAGCTCGCCAAGGCACATTACGTGTGCATGAACATCGAGTGCGATCAGGAAACGCTGGACGAACTCGAACATGCATTCAAATTCAACGATGCCGTGTTGCGCCACTTGATCGTCAAGACCAAGAAGGCCGAGACCGCACCGTCGCCGATGATGAAGGAAGTGCAGCGCGAAGAAGCCAAGAAGGTTTCCGTGCAGCCGACCGAAGTCCAGGCTTGAGCGATTGAATCAGGTTCCAGGCAGCATTAATTGAATCATTTGCCGCGGAATCATCTGCAACTTGAAGCAGCCGTAGTCGAGCGCGAGTCGGTGAGATATACCCCGGCAGGCGTCCCGATCGTGAGCTGCACCTTGCATCACCGCGCCGAGGTAGTCGAGGCGGGGGTGCCCAGGCAGGTTGAGATGACCTTGCAGGCGTTGGTTGCCGGCGAACTTGCCGGCACGCTGGAGCGTTGTGAACTAGGCGTGATCGCCCATTTTGCAGGTTTCCTCGCGCTGCGCAGCCGCAATGCCCGAACCCTGGTTTTTCACATTACAGAAATACAGCATATTGGAAAGGACTGATCATGGCACGTCCCACTGGCAAAAAATTCGAACGCCGTCGCCCGCAGCAAAATCCGCTGTTCAAGCGCAAGAAATTCTGCCGCTTCACCGCGGCTAACGTCGAGCAGATCGATTACAAAGATATCGAAACGCTGAAAGACTTCATCGGCGAAAACGGCAAAATCACCCCGGCGCGTCTCACCGGCACCAAGGCCCATTACCAGCGTCAGCTCGACGCGGCAATCAAGCGCGCGCGTTTTCTCGCATTGCTGCCGTACACCGACCTGCACAAGGCCTAATTGACGGCGCACTAGGAGAAATCACATGCAAATTATCTTGTTGGAAAAAGTGGTCAATCTGGGCAACCTCGGCGATATCGTCAAGGTTAAGGACGGTTTCGCACGTAACTTCCTGATTCCCCAAAAGAAGGCGCGCCGCGCCACCAAAGACGCGATCGCTGAATTCGAAGTGCGTCGCGCCGATCTGGAGAAGATCGCTGCTGAAAAGCTGGCAGCCGCTACGGCTCAAGGCGAAAAGCTGTCGGGTCAGGTTATCCAGATTTCGCAGAAAGCCGGTGTTGACGGCCGTCTGTTCGGTTCGGTGACCAACTTCGACATCGCTGAAGCGTTGAAGGCACAAGGTTTCGTCGTCGAAAAGGCGCAAGTGCGTCTGCCGACGGGCCCGCTGAAGCTGGTGGGCGAGCATGCGGTGCAAGTTGGCTTGCATACCGACGTGCTGGTCGACGTGACCATTGCCGTGATCGGCGAGCATGCCTGATCGCCTGGGGCGGCCTGCATGTAGCGTATAGGCATGCGGGCGGTTCCTTGAGGGTGGCGCCAGGGTGGCAACACCAGGGTGGCCCCCGGCAGCAAGTAGGAATGGCGGTAAACGGTTCTCCGTTTGCCGCTTTTTCTTTTTTGGGCGCCACTTGGGCAAACCGCGTTGCCCGTGTCCTCGCGGGCGCCCACCAAACCGCGGGTCCGGACCGGCGGGCCTATGGTGCAGGCGATTCGCAACTTTCTCGTTCAGGCGGCTGACCAAATGGCATAATTCGGCTCATGAACGCACCTGCAAAAGACCCCCAGATCGAATCCCTGAAAGTGCCGCCGCACTCCATCGAGGCCGAGCAATCGGTACTCGGCGGCCTGTTGCTCGATAACAGTGCTTGGGATCGCGTTGCCGATTTTTTGCACGACAGCGATTTTTACCGCTTCGACCACCGGCTGATTTTCCAGCATATCGGCAAGTTGATTTCGATGACGCGGCCGGCCGACGTGATCACTGTCTTCGAATCGCTACAGGTCGCGGGTAAATCGGACGATGTTGGAGGGCTGGCTTATCTGAACGCGTTGGCCCAGAACACGCCAAGCGCTGCGAATATCCGACGCTACGCTGAAATCGTGCGCGACCGTGCCGTGCTGCGCAAGCTGGTGACGGTAGCCGACGAGATCTCGGGCGACGCCTTCAATCCGCAGGGCAAGGAAGTGCGTCAACTGCTGGATGAAGCCGAAGCCAAAGTGTTTTCGATCGCCGAAGAAGGATCGCGCGGCACGCAAGGTTTTTTGGAAATTCGCCCGCTGCTGTCCAAGGTGGTGGAGCGCATCGACGAGCTATATCACCAGGACAATGCCAGCGATATCACCGGCACGCCCACCGGCTTCGTCGACCTCGACCGTATGACCTCAGGCATGCATGGCGGCGAACTGATCATCGTGGCGGGTCGTCCGTCGATGGGCAAGACGTCGTTAGCGATGAATATAGGCGAGTACGTCGGCGTTGAATATGGCTTGCCGGTGGCGGTGTTCTCCATGGAAATGCCGGGCACGCAGCTCGCCACGCGGATGCTGGGTTCGGTTGGCCGGCTCGACGCGCATCGTTTGCGTACCGGCAAGTTGATCGACGAAGACTGGCCCAAGCTGACTCATGCGATGCAGAAGATGAGCGAGGCGCAGATCTTCATCGACGAAAGCGGCGGCCTGAACCCGATGGAATTGCGCTCGCGTGCGCGGCGTCTGTCGCGCCAGTGCGGCAAGCTGGGCCTGATCGTGATCGATTATTTGCAGTTGATGTCGTCGGCCTCGCAAGGCGAAAACCGCGCCACGGAAATTTCCGAAATTTCGCGTTCGCTGAAAAGCCTGGCCAAGGAACTGGATGTGCCGGTGGTGGCGCTCTCGCAGCTCAATCGTGGCCTGGAGCAACGGCCCAATAAGCGGCCCGTGATGTCCGACTTGCGCGAGTCGGGCGCCATCGAACAGGACGCGGACGTGATCCTGTTCATCTATCGGGACGAAGTGTACAACCCGGATAGCCCCGACAAGGGCACCGCGGAAATCATTATCGGCAAGCAGCGTAACGGCCCGATCGGCACCGTTCGCCTCACCTTCCTCGGGCAATACACCAAGTTCGACAACTACGCCGGCGGCAACGCGTTCTTTGCCGCCGAGTAGCGGCGTCAGATGGATGGAGTCGAGCCGCCGTCCATCGGGATCATTGCGGCGGTGACGTAGCTGGAACGGACGCTGGCGAGGAACAGCGCGACGTCGGCCACTTCCTGCGGCTGCGCATAGCGGCCCAGCGGTACGTTTTTCTGGCCACGCGCGAGCGCTTCCTCTTTGCTGATGCCAAGTCGGGCCGCCTCGAGCTCCATCGCCTGGTCGACCCGGTCGGTGAGCGTTTGCCCCGGATTGATCGCATTCACGCGTATGCCGTAGCGCGCGTAGTAGTGAGCGAAGCCGGCGGTAGCCAGCATCAACGCAGCATTGGCTGCGCCACCCGCGATATGGAAATCCGTGGCGAATTTACCCCCCATGCCGATGATGTTGACAATGGCGCCTGGCGTCACCGTGCTCGTGGTACCTGAGCCGTCGCGCTCCTGCTGCGCCTTGACGCGAGCGACCATGCGCTTGAGCACCGCTTGCTGCGGGAACATATACGGAAAATATTTGGCGTCCATCGTCGCCTGGAACGCGGCGGCATCGAGCGTTTCGGGTTCGTAGCGTTTCGCTGCGCCCGCACTGTTGACGAGCACGTCGATCTCGCCCAATGCCTGCGTGACAGTCTGCACCATCTGCTCGGCTTGGTTGGCATCGGACAGATTGGCCGCGAATGAATGCACCTGCAGCCCTTGTTCGGCCAGCGTCGCCTTGGCACGAGACAGATTGTCGGGGTCACGCGAGACGATGGCGACCTGCGCGCCTTCGCGCGCGAAGGCCTGTGCACAGGCCAAGCCGATGCCTTTGCTGGCGCCGGTAATCAGAACCACTTTGCCGTTGAGTTGCAGATCCAAGTTGGGTCTCCGAGGTGAGGGGATGCAGATACCGAGGTGAGGGGATGCAGATACCATAACAGCATCGCCGGCGTTATGCTGGCGATGCTGTATGCGGGGGACTGCCACTGCTACGCCGCGCAGCCGCGCAATCCAGCGACGTCGATCGAGCGCTGCTTACTGATCCAGCGTAAATCGGAACGGCACCAATGCTGCGCTGCGGATACCCTGGCCATTTTCCACATGTGCGTTGCAATGGCTTTGCAGCACGGCCTGCACGGCAGCATCGTCCAGCCGCGGGAAGCCGCTGCTGCGCGCCACGTTGGCCGTTTCGATGCGGCCAGCGGTGTCGATCACGATCTTCACCAGCACCGTGCCGCTGTCGCCGTTGCGGCGCGACAAGGCGGGATATACCGGCGGCGGGATAGCGCAGCTCAGATGCTCGACCGTTTTCGGCGCGGTATCAGCCGGCAAGGTCTGCGGCATGGCCGGCACCGGATTGGCCGGCGGCGCCGCGACAGCGGGCGTTGCCGGCGCGCTGGGCGGCGTAGGCGGGGCGACCGGCGTCTCGGTGGGGCGCGTGCTTTGCTTGACCGGTTTGGGCAAGGGCTTGACCACCGGGCGCGGCGTGGGCGGTGGCGTCACGGGCGGGGTGGGCTTGGGGCTGGCCTGAGGCGGCGGCGGGGCTGGGGGCGTGGGCGCGGCGATCAGTTGCACCGAGATACTGCGCGGCGGTTCCAACTTCAACACTTCAGGCGCGCGGGTATGAAGTGCGACGAATAGCACCAGCACATGCGCCAGCACGACCAGTGCGGCGATGACTATGGCCTTACGCTGTGCGTTGGGCTGCGCAGCCGCGCTGGCGTGATGTGTCGAACTGGTGGCAATCATAGGTAACCTGCTGCAAAAAAGGCGGTGTCAAAGTAGTGAAGGTGCGCGCGCCGTACTGCGGCATGCGCGAGTCGCGTGGATAAGCGCATCGGATGCGGCGGCCTGCCGCGAACGGTGGCGGGCCGTCACGTCAAGCTCCATTGCCGCAACAGATTGTGATAACAGCCCACCAGCGTGCGCCGGGCGCCGTCGTCGGCCTGTGTGACATTGAGCCGCTGAATGGCGTTATCGAGGTCGAACAACAGGGCACGCTGCGCATCGTCGCGCACCAGGCTTTGTACCCAGAAGAAACAGCCGAGGCGCTCGCCGCGCGTAATCGGCGTCACGCTGTGCACGCTGCTGGCTGGGTAGACGATCATGTCGCCCGCTGCCAGCTTGACCTGATGCGCGCCATAGGTGTCATGGATGACCAGTTCGCCGCCGTCGTACTCGTGCGGCTCACTCAGGAACAAGGTGGCGGACACGTCGGTGCGCAGCTTCACACCATTGGGTAGCACCCGAACCGCACCATCGACGTGGTCGCCAAAGGTCATGCCCGGCCCATACCGGTTGAACAAGGGCGGATAGACCTGATTGGGCAGTGCCGCACTGATGAACAGCGGATTGCGTTCCAGCATGGCCAACACCGTATCGGCCAGCTCCCGCGTCAACGGGTTACCTTCGGCGAGTTGCTGATTGTGCTTGACCGGGGCACCTTGATAGCCGGCGGTGGCACGGCCATCGACCCACGCATCGCCCCCCGCGTCGAGGCGCGCACGCATGGCGGCAACTTGCTCGGCGTTGAGCACGCGGGGAACATGGATCATCATAGTCGTGTCATTCCATCAAGGTGGCCACGCATGCTCGCTCAGAAGAAGCGATAGGTCGCGGTCGCCAGCACCGTACGTCCGATGGCGGGCACCGAGCGTCCGCCATCGGATGCGATCAGCGCATCATAGTAGTTCCTGTTGGTCAAATTTTGCACGTTCAAGCGTATATCGTATTTCGGCTGGTGATAAGCCACTTCCGCATCCCAGCGCGTATAGCCGCCGGCTTTGACCAGATCGGTATTGGCTGCGAACCGGCTCGACATGTAAGTCGGACCGCCGCCGATTTCCCAATGTGGCGTGACATTATAGGTACTCCACAAGGTAAGTGTGTTGCGCGGCGTGTTAGCCGGAGTATTGCCCTGAGTGCCGTCGGCCGCCTTCACAACCAGGGCATTCATGAACGTGTACCCGCCGAACACTTGCCATTTGTCGGTTAGATGGCCAGTCAAGCCCAGTTGAGTCCCCCGTACTCTCACGTCACCGTCGAGTTCGTATTCGGTGGCTGACACCTGGGTACGGGCATTGTCCTGCTCAACCTGGAACAGCGCTGCGGTCAGTGACAGGCGGCCTTGCATGGCATCCCACTTACCACCGACTTCATACGATGTATTCGTCTCGGGCGGCAGCGCCTGGGTGAAGTTGGTGACCGTCAAGCTTTCCAGCGAGGGATCGAATGAAGTGCCGTAGGAAACGTAATACGTGGACCAGTCTTGCGGCTGGTAAATCAGGCCGGTACGTACACTGGTGAAGTTATTGGTCTGAGACGCATAGGGCGGCAAGCTGACGGAGTTGGCGATTTCAGCCTTGAAGCGATCCCAGCGCACGCCACCCACGAACTTCCAGTGATCGCCGAAACTGATGGTGTCGTTGACATAGGCTGCAAACGTGTTGGCGGCCGCATCCGCCAGGTTACCCGGGGTGGTTGTCACGTTGCCCGGTGTGGCCTCATAGACAGGGTCGAGCAGCGAGACCACCGGCAGGTTGTTACGCGTATAGGCTTGGTTGTTGTACGTTTCGCGACCTAGCTCGATACCGGCATCCACATCGTGCTTGAACGGGCCGGTGGTGAATTTGTAAAGCACATCGGTGTCGTTGTAGAGCGTGTGATAGTTGATCACGCGGTCATGGCTCGCCAACTGAACATACAACTGCGACGGCGGGAGGTTGGTGAAATTGCCGGCAGCCAGCGCCGGACTGGTTGCCAGCGGCCCGGTCAGGATCTTCGCGGCGGCCGTCTCTCGTGCATCGGTCAAATAGTGAGCGAATTGCGTCTGGTTCTGGATCGACAGTTGATCGTTGACCTTGTGCTTGACCTTGGCATTGAAGATCTGCGTGTCCTGGATCGTGCGGTCGTCGGTCAGGCCGTAAAACGTGCTGCGCGACGGCGAGAACGGCATGCCATTGAGCGCCTGTACGCCGTAGTCCGGCATATCGTTGTTATGCTCGATCAAGGCTGACAAGGTCACTTCCGTGGGGGTGCCGATACCAAAACGCAGGTTGGGTGCGAAGCCATAATCACGGTTCACTTCCACGTCACGAGTCGAGTGCAAGGTCTGGCCGAAGGTGTTCAGGCGGAAAGCGGAAGTGTCGCTTAGCGGCTGGTTGATGTCGGTCGTGGTGCGGTATCTGTCATCGGTGCCGATGGTGCCGGATATTTCCGCCGATTGCTTCAGATTGGCCTGCTTGGTGACCTGGTTGATCACACCGCCAGTCGAGCCGCGGCCAAACAGCATGGACGAGGGGCCGTACAGCACGTCGATCGATTCGAGGTCGAAGGTGTCGCGATAGTACTGGCCCGGATCGCGAAAACCATCGAGGTAAATGTCGGTACGCGCGGTGAAGCCGCGCAAGTTGATGTTGTTGCCGATCTGGCCGCCTTCGGCACCACCGATGGTGACGCCGGGCACGTTGCGCAGAGCATCCTGGAACGAGGTTGCGCCTTCCGATTGCAGCAGGGCTTTATTGACCACCACCGCTGTTTGCGCCAGATCGTGAAGCGCCACAGGCCGCTTGCCACCGACCGAGGAGGTCTGCGCCTGGAAATCGTTCTTGTCGGCGCTGCCCGATACCGAGACGGTCGGCAAGGTCTCGGTGGTCACTGCATCTGAGGCTGCTACGGTAGCGGAGGCTGCCGCGGGCGCGGCGGCACCCGCGGTCGTTGTGCTGGTGCTGTTGGTGCGCGACGCGGGTACGGTCGTGGTTTGTGCGTACGATGCACTCAGATGGGTAGCAAATGCTAGCGTAAGCGCAGCCGCGACAGGAGTTTTTTTCAGCATGTAGGCGGAGGAGATCTGTTGTAGTTAGAGGTAATCCAGGAGCCTTGGCTCGTCAGGACGGGCAAGCTTCAAAACAAAAAAACCGAACAGTCAGGCTGTGTTGAATGAGACGTATTCTCGTTTTAAGGGCGAACACGACCGCATCGCTCACTATCTGGCGAGTTAGCTGATCAATCGGGAAATTACGGAGCTAGCTGTGCAGTGGCCGGGCATGCGCCACTGCGTTATACGTCTCGGATATTCATGGCTTTTTAGCGGCCGGCGCCGTCACGAAATCGAGCTTGGCCAAGCCTGCGGTTTGCGCTGCCGACATCACATCTGCCACTTTTTCGTACATCACGTGGCGATCGGCGTAGAGCTGCAGCTCGGGCTGTGGGGTTTGACTGGCGGCCGCAGCCAGCCGTGGCACGAGCTCTTCGCTGGTCAGCGGCTTTTCATTCCACGTCAACGCGCCATCGGCCGCGATGCCGATCTGCACATGCACCGGCTTCTGGTCAATCGGCTGGCTGCTCGATTGCGGCAGATCCAGTTTCACGGCATGTTGGATCACCGGCAGTGTGACCAGGAAAATCACCAGCAGCACCAGCATCACATCGACCAACGGCGTCATATTGATCTCGACCATCAAGCCATCGTCGTGATCGCCGTAATCACTGGAGTCGCTGTGCAGTGAGTTCGAGCCCATGCTCATCGCGTGCTCCTCTCGGCAACGTCACGCTGTGAGGCGAGACTGAGTTTGCCGCTCGCGGGAAAGGCCGGATGTGCGCCGGTGGCAAAATAGGCATGCAGGCCGTGCGCAAACCGGTTCAGACGATTAATGGTGGCCTTGTTGCCACGCGTCAATGCATTGAAACCCAATACCGCAGGGATGGCGACGAGCAGGCCGAACGCGGTCATGATGAGCGCTTCGCCAACCGGACCGGCAACTTGGTCGATCGAGGTCTGGCCTGTTTCGCCGATCTGCACCAGTGCGTGATAAATACCCCAGACCGTGCCGAACAGTCCAACGAACGGGGCCGTGCTGCCGATCGAAGCCAGTATCGACAGGCCTGACTGCATCTCAGCAATGCGCTGGTCCATCGCACTGCGCAGACAGCGCGTGAGCCAGTCGCTGATGCTCATCTTGTCGTGCAGATGGGGCTGGGTCTGATGATGATGGTCCGCCGCTTCCTGGCCCGCGAGCGCAATGTCGAGAAACGGGTTGCGCCGTTCACGGCTCAATTTTTCAAGCGCGGTCTCGAAATTCTCGGAGTGCCAGAAATCGTGGTCGGCGTTGACCTGCAGGTGGCGCAAGCGCAGCATGCCATAGCCTTTGACCACAATCACGGTCCACGTCATCACCGACATCAGCAACAGTAATATCGCAATGGAGCGAGTGACAAAGTCGCCTTGCTCCCAGACGTGAATGATCCCGTAGTGCTGCATTTCGTGTTTCCTTAATGAATGCCGGCTCAAACGCCAACTTGGCGTAACAGGCCGCAAGGCTATGTAAATGTTAGTAACAATCTAAACGAGAATCATTATCATTATTCTTGGTAACTTTTGCAAGTAGTGAATGCAGAAGTTTAGGGTTCGATTGTGAAAATTAGAATCTGCTGGCGCTAAAGTGGGCAATGGGGTCTACGTCTGAGTCAGGCTGAGACGCTTGGGCCGGAGTCGGCTGGACAGGCACCGAAATCGATTCGGTATCGGCGGGAAGGGTGTTTGCGGGGACGAGGTTCGCGTGTAAGCGGTCAGCAGCGGTTGTGCTGTCTGGCGCTGTATCAGCGGAGCCGATCGAGGAGCCGATCGAGGAGCCGATCGGCGCGGCGGCAAATTGCGCGATGGGGTCGGTAGAGGCGGGAACCGCTGCGGGAGCAGGCGGCGGTGCAACTGCCTCGAAGGTCGGGGCTTCAAAGGACGGATTATCGCGTTTGGGGGCAAGGCCCGTAGCCACGCGCCGGATACCATCGAAACGCTTCGCCCAATACGGGTTGGTGACGTAATCGATCCGGACCGTGCCGCCCGTGGACGGTGCATTGACGAAGCGATATTGGCCGACGTAGATGCCGACGTGAGAATGCGCCCGGCCTGTGGTGTTAAAAAATATCAGATCGCCGGGAGCGATTTCGTCCGGGTTGATCGTGCTGCCGACGCCGCCCATCTGTTCGGTGGTGCGCGGCAGGTTGACCGATGCGGCGCGGCGCACCACGTAGTCGACCAAGCCGCTGCAATCGAAACCGCTTTCGGGCGTATTGCCACCCCAACGATAGGGCACACCCACCAGGCTCATGGCTTCGATCGAGATTTCCTCGGTTCCCACACTGTGATCGACAAATTCAGGCAAGCCGGATTCTGCAGGCGATGGCGCGGGCCTGGGTTTGGAGGTGCCATAAGTGCCGCCGCCATTTGAGGTGCCTGATGAGTTACGCAGGGGGGCGCTGGAGCACGCGGCCAACAATACAGTGAGCAGCAGATAAAAGCCGAGTCGGCGCATCAGTGGGCAGGACTCGCGCGATGAGCGCGTTCCGATTGACTGCAATGATCCGATCATAGCCGGGGCGCATGAACCTGATCAAGAAAATATATGAAGAAACGGCCGTAAATACCTGTCTTATTGGCATTTTTCCCACGAAAAGGAGTAAAAAAAACCGCTGCGAGCCTAAGCTTGCAGCGGTCGCGACCGCAGTATCGAGGCAGCCGTTGAACCGCAGCGGCTTCGACGGTCCATCCTTATCGCTACAGAATCTCCGACGCGTAGTCGGCCAGACGCGAACGCTCGCCGCGCGCCAGGGTAATGTGACCGCCGTGACGCCAGCCCTTGAAGCGGTCGACCACATAGGTCAGCCCTGAACTGCCTTCGGTAAGGTAGGGCGTGTCGATTTGCGCGATATTGCCCAGACAGACGATCTTCGTGCCCGGACCCGCCCGCGTAACCAGCGTTTTCATCTGCTTGGGCGTCAGATTCTGCGCTTCGTCGATGATGACGTACTTATCGACGAAGGTCCGGCCTCGCATGAAGTTCATGCTCTTGACCTTGAGCCTCGACTTGATCAACTCCTGGGTGGCGGCGCGCCCCCATTCGCCGGCCGAATCGTCGGTCTTTTGCAACACTTCGAGGTTGTCGTCGAACGCGCCCATCCACGGCTGCATTTTTTCTTCTTCGGTGCCCGGCAGAAAGCCGATATCTTCGCCGACCGGCACGGTTGCGCGAGTCACGATGATTTCGTTATAACGTTTGTCGTCCAACACCTGCGCAAGCCCGCTGGCGAGCGCCATCAAGGTCTTGCCCGTACCCGCCTGCCCGAGCAGCGTGACGAAGTCGATTTCCGGATTCATCAGCAAATTCAACGCAAAATTCTGTTCGCGGTTGCGCGCCGTGATGCCCCACACATTGTTCTTATGGTGGCCGTAATCGCGCAGCGTTTGCAGCAGCGCAGTTTTGCCGTTGATTTCCCGTACCTGGGCGTGAAACGCCGGTTCGCCGTTGCGCGGCTCCAGATAAATAAACTCGTTGACCAGCATCGACGCGCACAAGGGGCCGGTCACCCGATAATAAGTAGAGCCGGTCTTGGTGTCCTGCCAACTTTCCATCCCTTTGCCATGCTTGGCCCAGAAATCCTGGGGCAAGGGGAGCACGCCGGGGTAGAGCAGGTCCTTGTCTTCGAGCACCTGATCGTTGAAATAGTCCTCGGCGGGCAGGCCGAGTGCATGCGCCTTGACGCGCATGTTGATGTCCTTGGACACCAACACGACCTGGCGCTCGGTGAACTGCTTCTGCAACGCGCGCACCACGCCCAGGATCTGGTTGTCGGCTTTGCCTTGTGGCAGTCCGTCGATCGGTTCGATCTGCTGGAAGGTGGTCTGGAAGAACAGGCGCCCGGCAGCGTCGCGATTGCCCAGGCGTGCCAATGGGATGCCGACCGACATCTGGTCGCCGGTATTGGCCACCAAGGCATCGAGCGTACGGCTCACCTGACGCGCATTGCGCGCCACTTCCGACATGCCCTTTTTATGGTTGTCGAGTTCTTCGAGCGTCATCATCGGCAGATAGACGTCGTGCTCCTCGAATCGGAACAAGCTGCTCGGATCGTGCATCAGCACATTCGTGTCGAGCACGAACAGCTTGATTACGGTGGGGGCGGCATTCTTGCCGCGCGAGCGCGTCGCACGACGGTTGGCTTCCCGCTGATCGGCTGTGGCCTGAGTACTGACAGCAGGCTCTTGCGCGGGTATCGGCGCGCGCGCGGTAGGGGTTTCGCCCTTCGCGCTCGATGGCTCGTCGTCCTGCACCCCGCCACGGTTGGCGACTGTCTGCAGCAATGCCGCAGTCGGTGTCTGCTTGCGACGGCGGCCACCGCCGTCGGCTTCAGGTGCTTTGGTCTCGGACGCCGCAACAACGTGCAACACCGGAGCCGAGGCGACGGCGACTGGCACCCCCCCGGCGCTGCCGTACGGCTCAGACTCTACGCCTTCGCTTTCATGAGACTGTTTCTTGGCGCCTTTTGCTGGACGCGCTTTAGCCTTGTATTCATCTGGGGACAGCAGATTACCGAGTTTGGAGGGGGGGGTAGGCAAAGGCATAGTTTTCCTCTAGCGGTATCGAATCGGCAAGGCCTGGAGTGATGCTGCGGGACGGGCAGTCCAACAGAGATCGGACATAGCAAAGCGACAAATTAAAACGCGGCAAACAAAAAAAACAAAGGACTGAAAAACGGAAAATAAAAAAGCCGCGCCCCGTGTAGCGGGGGTGGCGGCTTTGCGGACCAGCGCAAACAAAGTGCGGGCTTGACTGGACCGACGAGAGAGTTCGATAAGGCAAGCGATCATTGGAATCGACTATAACTCGCCTCAAAGCGCTTGTACAGCCTCCAACACTTCGTCGACATGGCCTGGCACTTTCACGCCACGCCACGCATTGCGAAGGATGCCGCGCTCGTCTATCAGGAAGGTTGAGCGCTCGATGCCGCGCACTTCCTTGCCATACATTTTTTTATTTTTGATGACGTTGTAGGCAAGGCACACCTGTTCGTCGCCATCGGAAACCAGCACATACGGCAACTCGAGTTTGGCCTTGAAGTTGTCATGCGATTTGACGCTATCGCGAGAGATGCCGACGATCACGGCGCCTGCCGCTTCGAATTGAGGCGACAGATCGCGAAACGCCAGGCTTTCGGTTGTGCAGCCCGGTGTATTGTCCTTGGGATAGAAAAACAGCACCACCCGTTTGCCAGCCTGGCTGGCGAGACTGAAGGTGCCCCCGGTAGCCGCGGCGGTAAAGTCTGGGGCCGCTTGGTCTATCGTCGCTTGTTCAACTGTGGTGCTCACGAATCAATCTCCTCAGGTTTTATGGGGCGCGGCAATGCGGGAGCGCGCGTAGGCGGGCAGGTCTGCCGGGGGCTGGCCAGTGCACATAACCTCATGCACGTGAACTCATCCAGGCGACCCGACCTCGACCCCAAAAATGGGGTGGGCCCCGGGTGGGGGCCTTAAGCCATCATCCTGGCTGGATGATCAAGTCGCCCGCACGGCCGGCGATTTCTCCCCATGTCACAGGGTACGATGGCAGGCTCTCAAGGTCCAGCGTTGCATAGTACTCGCCCATCGTGACGAGACGATGGCCTTGTGCCTTCCATCCATCCAGCAATTGAGCGAAGGCCGGTGCGAGCCGTTGGCCTTCGAGTTCGGCGTGCAAGGTATAGACTTGATCGATGTCCTGCCCGTCGGTCATTTTCAGTACGTGAGCCGTGATCGTGGTGGCATCGATGTCGTCGACGCCCAGCATTTCGTCCAGCGTGGGTAGCGTGGTCGGCATCTGAATATGATGGAGCGCACGTCCGTTCAATACCGGACGGTAAGGGCCGTGCCCTCGACCATCCGATGCATAGGCCATGCCCCACGTGTCGATCTGCTCAAAAGCGAAATCATTCATTTGCCAACCCGCAGCCCCATGCGTGACAGGCGGTGCACCGAAAATTTCAATGAAGCGCGCATGGCTTTGCTGCATCTGCCGAACGGTCCATTCACGTGGCCGCTGGCGCACATTATCCTGCCAGTACACATGGTCCCACGTATGGATGCCCGTTTCGAAACCGGCGTCACGGATCGCGCGCATTTCGGCCGCTGCCCGCCGGCCGATATCCGGGCCGGGAAGCAGGGTGCCATATAGCAAGGTCTTAATGCCGTAGTGCTCGACGACCGAAGTGCGCGATACTTTTTTCAAGAAGCCGGGCTTGAAGACACGCCGCATTGCCCAGCCGGTGTGATCCGGTCCCAGGCTGAACAGGAAGGTGGCCTGCGCGCCGGCGCGCTCGAGCATGCGAGCCAGGTTGGGGACGCCTTCCCGAGTGCCGCGCAGTGTATCGACGTCGATCTTCAGAACAATCCGGGCCATGCGTTCAGTCGACCAGCGCGCGGGCTTCGGCAACCTGTCCGCGGTACGCTTCGAAAATATTGCGCAGGGCCTGGTCCATCGTTGTGCTTGGCGCCCAACCGAGCTCTTCCATGGTGTTGTCGATTTTCGGCACGCGGTTCTGCACGTCCTGGTAACCGACGCCATAGTAGGCGCCCGACGACGTTTCGACCAATTGCACCTGCTTGGCGGTGTCGGCATACTCGGGGTATTCGGCGGCGAGCTTCAACATCATGTGAGCCAGTTCGCGCACCGAGAAGTTGTTTCTCGGGTTGCCGATGTTGTAGATCTTGCCAGACGCAATCTGCTTGTCGTTGGCGATGATGTGCATCAGCGCGGTGATGCCGTCGTCGATGTCGGTAAATGCACGCTTCTGTGCGCCGCCGTCGACCAGGCTGATGTTCTCGCCGCGCACGATGTGGCCGAGGAACTGCGTGACCACGCGCGAGCTACCTTCCTTGGCGGTATGGATCGAATCGAGGCCCGCGCCGATCCAGTTGAACGGCCGGAACAGCGTGAAGTTCAGGCCTTCCATGCCGTAGCCCCAGATGACGCGGTCCATCAGTTGCTTGGAGCAGGCGTAGATCCAGCGCGGCTTGTTGATCGGACCATACACGAGCGGCGAGGCTTCCGGGTCGAACTCGTCGTCGGCGCACATGCCATAGACCTCGGAGGTCGACGGGAACACCAGATGCTTGCCGTACTTGACGGCCGAGCGCACGATCGGCAGGTTCGCCTCGAAGTCGAGTTCGAACACGCGCAGCGGCTGCTTGACATAAGTGGCGGGCGTGGCAATCGCAACCAGCGGCAGGATCACGTCGCATTTGCGAATGTGATATTCGACCCACTCCTTGTTGATCGTGATGTCACCCTCGAAAAAATGCATGCGTTCGTGCTGCGTCAGGTCGCCGAGGCGATCCGTCTGCATGTCCATGCCATAGACTTCCCAATCGGTGGTTTCGAGAATACGTTTGGAAAGATGATGGCCGATGAAGCCGTTGACGCCAAGAATCAGGACTTTTTTCATTTAGAAGGCAAAGAGTGAGGCGATGAATAAATGAGGCGCGCGAACTCGGCAGTATCGATGACGCGATCGTCGTGCAGGAGGCTATGAACGACGATCGCTCGACCGTCGCCGCAAACGCCCAACAGCGTATTATCGCTTACCTGCAATCCGGTGGGCAAATTCGCGATTTCGAGAGCCGGGGCTGCGAGCCTCGCGCGCGTTACGACAAAGCGGTGGCCCGCCTGATCGGTGAACGCGCCGGGGTACGGCGGTGCGACTGCGCGGATCAGGTTGTAGACCTGTTGCGCGTCCTGTTGCCAATCGATGCGGCCATCCTCGGGCTTGCGCCCGCCGAAGTAACTGCCCTGCGACAGATCATTGGGCAAGCGCGCCGCGCGGCCCGCCAATAGGTCCGGCAAGACGCGCCAGAGCGTCTGCTCGGCGGCGACCGTGACTTTTTCGAACACGAGGCCGGCGGTGTCGTCCGGCAGAATCGGTACGGAAGTCTGGCCGATCAGCGCGCCCGCGTCGGGCTTGGCGGCCATCTCATGCAGGCTTGCGCCGGTTTGCGTCTCGCCATGCAGCACGGCCCAGTTCACAGGCACACGGCCACGGTATTTCGGCAGCAGCGAGCCGTGCATGTTGTAAGCGCCGGCTGGCGCCAGCGCCAGTAGCTCCACCGGAAGCATGTGCCGGTAGTAGAAAGAGAAAATAAAATCCGGGCGTGCCGCCTGGACTGCGGCGAATACTTCGGGTGCAGCCGGATCGTCGGGGGTGATGGTCGGAATATGATGTTCCGCAGCCAACGCAGCCACACTGTCGAACCAGATATTTTCCTGCGGATTATCCTGGTGCGTGACCACGAGGGTAATTTCCAGCCCCAGTTCAGCGCCGCGCGCGAGCAGCACGCTCAGGCAACGCACGCCTACGTTATGGTAGGCAAACACCACCGCTCGCTTGAGCGTACGCGTCATGCGTGCTCTCCCTGGGCTTGCGCGGTACCGTCGCCGGGCAGACTCAGCGCGCGTGCACCGGGTTTATGGTGGCGCTGATCGAGCACGGTTTGCACCAGATAACGCGGCCGTGCGCGAACCTGCTGATAAATGCGGCCAATGTATTCCCCGAGCAGGCCGAGCGCGAACAGGATCGTCCCCAGCAGGAAAAAGGTGATAGCGAACAGCGTAAACACACCCTGGACCTCGGCCCCGACGATAAAGCGGCGCACGAGCAGCAACACGAACAAGGCGGCCGAGCCGAGCGCAAGGAGGATGCCCATGAAGGACAACCATTGCAACGGCACCACCGAGAAACCCGTGACCAGATCGAAATTCAGGCGGATCAAGCTATAGAGCGAATACTTGGATTCGCCGGCGAAACGCTCTTCGTGAGCGACCTCGACTTCGACCGGATTCTGCGCGAAGGTGTAGGCCAGCGCCGGAATAAAGGTATTCACTTCGCCGCAACGGTTGATCGTATCGACGATATGCCGGCTGTACGCACGCAGCATGCAACCCTGGTCGGTCATCTTGATGTGGGTGATGCGTTCGCGCAAACGGTTCATCGCCCGCGAAGCCTTGCGTCGAAACAAACTGTCCTGGCGCTGCTGGCGGATCGTGCCGACGTAATCGTAGCCTTCGCGCATCTTGGCGACCAGTTTGCCGATTTCTTCGGGCGGGTTTTGCAGGTCGGCGTCCAACGTAACGATGATATCGCCACGCGAATATTCGAAGCCCGCCAGAATCGCCATGTGCTGGCCATAATTGCCGTTGAGCAATACGACACGCGTCACGTCGGGACGCACGCGAAACTGGGCGGCCAGCAGCGCGGCCGACTTATCGCGGCTGCCATCGTTGACGAGAATCAGCTCGTAAGCAATTTCAAGCGCGTCGAGCGCGGGGTACAAGCGCGCGAACAGCGCCGCGAGCCCGGCTTCCTCGTTATAAATGGGTACGACAATGGAAAGTTCCGGCTGTGTCATAGGCGGCGATTCATATCAGGTTGTGTTCGCAAATCTCGTTGACGGCGCGGCATACTCGCTCGACATCCTCGCGACGCATGGAAGAAAAGAGCGGCAGTGTAACGCCCGCGCGCCCGAATTGCTCGGCATTCAAAAACATTCCCGGGCCAAAGCCGCGGTCCCGATAGAGCTTGAACAGGTGCAGCGCCGGGTAATGCACGCCGCTACCGATGCCGCGTTCGTGCAACTTCGCCATGAAGCCGGCCCGATCGATCGAGAGCTTCGCGAGCGGCAGCATGATCTGGAACATGTGCCAATTGCTGTTTTCGAAATCGGCCTGCGGCAATTGCACACCCGCTTCAGTGGCTGCGCCTCCCACCAGACTTTCGAAATAGTGACTAGCCAGCGCGCGGCGCTGTGCGGTGAAGCGCTCCAGATGCGGCAACTGGCCTAGCCCGACTCGCGCAGCGACATCGGTCAGATTATATTTGCCGCCGAGCACGTCGACTTCCATACCGTCGAAACCGGTGCGGGTTACCCCTTGCAGCCGATATTTGGCGGCCAGCCGCGCTTCGTCCTCGTTATTGAGCACCAATGCGCCGCCTTCGATCGACGTGAGGTTTTTGTTGGCATGAAAACTGAACGACACCAGATCGCCGATCGCGCCTATGCGCCGGCCTTTCCAGCTCGATCCCATCGCCTGCGCGGCGTCTTCGATCACGCGCAGCTTATGCGCGCCAGCCAATTCATATAAGCGATCCATATTGACCGGCAAGCCGGCCAGGTAGACGGGCAAGATGGCGCGCGTGCGCGGCGTGATCGCGCGCTCGACTAGCGCCAGGTCGATATTGCGTGTGGCCGGGTCGATGTCGACGAAGACCGGGGTGGCGCCCACTTCGAGGATCACGTTGGCGGTCGCCACCCAGCTCATCGGCGTGGTGATGACTTCGTCGCCCGGACCGATGCCGGCAATGCGCAGCGCGATTTCCATCGTCGCCGTGCCAGAATTGAAGGTACGTACCGGACGGCCACCGAAATAGGCCGAAAGCTCAGCCTCGAAGCGCTGGTTTTGCGGGCCGGTGGTGATCCACCCCGAGCGCAGGACTTCTACTACGCCGGCGATCGTCTCTTCGTCGATTTCGGGCCGCGTGAACGGCAAAAAAGGGAGCTGAGTGGCTTGATTCATAGATGATCCATCTGTTGCATCTGACGTGAGAGGCGTTAGAGAGCGGGGCGCGCGTTGGCGCGGGCATAGGGTGGATACAGGTGCACTCGGGTGCTTTCAGGTCCGCGCGAGAACGTAGACGCCTATCAAGATGATACCGATCCCCGCGAGACGTTGCGGCGACAACATTTCGTCGAAAAAGTACCACGCTGCGAGCGCATTGACCACATAGCCGAGCGAGAGCATCGGGTAGGCAATCGACACTTCGACACGCGACAACGCAAGTATCCAGACCACTACGCTAATTACATAGCACGCCAGTCCGCCGATAATAGGCCATTGTGTAGCCAGCTTGATGCCTATCGGTAAAACATTGGCCGCGCTATAGTCGAAATGCCCGACTGCGTTGACACCGGCTTTCAGCAGCAACTGCGCTACGGCATTGAGCATTACGCCGCTTAGAATCAGCGCAAACGAAATAGGGTTCATGAATAAGGTGGATCCTTGGGACAATCGAGTTACGGTTTAGCCACACTGGGTTTCGCCACAATCACGCGGCGCTCGTCGCGTGCAATCACCTGCATCGGCAGATGCTGCGCAGCAAACATGTCATACGTGGCCGGCGTCATCAACGCCAGCGCCGTGCGATCCTGCTGCCAACGGGTGCTCCACGCCGCCAGCGTCGGCACCCATTTGGCCGGCTCCTGCTGGACGCCGAAAGCCAGTTCGTCGGGGTTTTCGACGATGATCATCGTGTGCCGGAGGTAAAATGGCATCGTGTGATCGAGCACCCCCACCGCGTAAAACGGTGTGTCGGTTGGCAGTTTGGCCATTTCTGCCCGCACTGCGGGCACCATCGCGATACCCGAACTCGCTTTGCCGAAGACTTCGTGCCCGTTACCGGCTATCGTCGCCATCAGGAACCAGGTGCCTGCGTAGACCAGCAGCGCACGCAGCGTAGCATGGGGCGTTGCGCGGCGATTGAGCCACGCAGCCAACGCCAAGCCCAGCAGGGTCACCGCCAGTGCACTGTATAAGTACGCACCGTAGGCGGCATATAAGGCGTGCGGCGTGCGCTCGTCGCCCGGATGCATGACATAGATTCCAACCGTGGTCGCCGCCAGCAACACGGCGCACAGCACCGCATAACCGAGCAGATGCCGGTTCAACTGCACACGCGTGACCATCGGCAGGTAGACCCCCAGCAGCAGCGCGATAGCCGGTGCGACCGGCAGGATGTAAGAAATCAGCTTCGATTCCGAAATACTGAAAAAGAAGAAAATAAAGGCCGTCCAGACCAGCAGCATGATTGCGGGCGAGAACCGGTTTGCCTGCCGTGGCAGCCGTATGCCATGCCGCACGCTCTGCCAGCACACCGACAACCAAGGCAAAAAGCCGACCAGCAGCACGGGCACAAAGTACAACAGCGGACCGGTGCGATGGTGGCTAGGCGTCAGAAAACGCCGGAAATGCTCATTAATAAAGAAAAAATCGAAAAATTCCGGATTGCGGGAGTCGACCAGAACGAACCAAGGTGTCGCGATCAAGAAAAACAGCAGCAGGCCGCTCACCAGATAGAGGCGCTTCCATAGCCCCCAATCACGCGCGATCAGCGAATACAGGATCAGCACCGCGCCAGGCAACACGATGCCGATCAGCCCCTTGGACAACACCGCCAAGGCCATCGAGGCCCAGCACAGCCACATCCAGCCGCGCACTTGGCGCTTGGGCAAATTAGGGCGTTGTGCCAGCAGTAGCGCACACAGGGTCACGGCCATCGCGCACGAGAGCCCCGTATCCAACGTGTTGAAGTGACCGAGCAAATTCCAGTAAGGCGAAGCTGCCAGCGCAACCGCGGCGAACAGGCCCGCGCGCGGCGTGAATACGCGCGCGCCGGTGTAACCGACTGCCAGGACGCCGATAAAGCCCGTGAGCGCCGTGTAAAGGCGGGCCTGCCAGTCGCCGATGCCGAACCAAGCGAAGCTGAGCGCGGTCAGCCAGGTCTGTAGTGGCGGTTTTTCGAAATATTTGTAGCCGTTATAACGCGGGGTGATCCAATCGCCCGTGCTCAGCATTTCCCGGGCCATTTCTGCGTAACGACCTTCATCGGTGGGAACCAGGTGGCGCAGATCCAGTTGCCCGAACCAGATCAGCGCGAACGCCAGCGTCAGCCAAATCAGTGCGGCGCGCGACAGCAAGGGTTTATTGCTTGTTTCATACATCGATTGGAAGCCTAAATGGGAAGCTAAAGGGAAGCCTAAACATGAGCGACTGCAGGCGCCGCGGCATGCAGCTGATGCCGCTTCAACTGATCCAGCGTGGTAGTGCGTTAGCGCACGATAGCGCAAAGTAGCTTAATCCAGCCTTAGGGCGGTATCCGCGAGGGCTTAATGCAACGTAGAGTGGCCTGGCGTGGGCTTGCCAGTGCCTCAATTGCGTATACCTTAATTGCCTGTATCTCAGGCCGCTTCAATCAAAAGGACCGCGGCGACTTTGCGGCCTTCGGCCATCAAGACGTTGTAGGTACGACAGGCCGCTTGCATATCCATCGTATCGACGCCGATACGACGCTCGGCCAGCGCGCTGGTCATTTTCGGATGCGGGAAACGCAGGCGCTTACCGCTGCCGAATACCACCAGTTCAGGTTCGAATTCGAGCAGCATGTTGAAATGCTCGGCGCCCAGCGCTGCAAATGACGCGACGGGCCATTGCATAACGGCGCCCTCCGGCATGAGCAGCACGCTGTGGGCGTAGCGCACTTGGTTGATCTCGATGTAGTCGTCGCCATAGGCGGTGACCGTATTGAGCGGGGGTAGCGAATCCGGGTGTAATTTCAAAGCGGTATTCCGGGTGCGAGTGCGGCGACCAATGGCCGCTTGAAGTACTCAGGTGGGGCTAGGATGTACATCGGGACGCACATCGGGCGGCGAAGTATCGTTGCCTAACCATGCGATAATCCGCTAAATTATAACTTTTTGTCGAGCCTTTGCGGGCGTCGAGCACGCAGCGTCGCGCGGCGTCAGGCTGGCTCTTGCGCCGTCAGCGTACGGCGTGTCCTGTGCCCGGTGCGCTCTGCACGGGCCGTCGCGTGACTAGTCCTGTGGTTGCTGGCCCGTCGTTCCCGTGCTTGGCTTGGCGCTCGGGGCCGCGCGCTCTTTGCCATCTTTCCAATCCTACTGCCTGCTACCGCCGTGAAACCTATTCAAAAATCGAACAAGCTGCTCAATGTGTGCTACGACATCCGAGGGCCCGTGCTGGAGGAGGCCAAGCGGCTGGAAGAGGAAGGCCATCGGATCATCAAACTCAATATCGGTAACCTGGCACCGTTCGGCTTCGACGCGCCTGACGAAATCGTCCAGGACATGATTCTTAACCTGCCGGCGTCGGCAGGCTATTCCGATTCGAAAGGGGTGTTCGCCGCGCGCAAGGCGATCATGCATTACACGCAGCAAAAACGTATCGCCGGCGTCGAACTGGACGACATCTACCTTGGCAATGGCGCCTCCGAGCTGATCGTGATGGCCATGCAGGGGCTGCTCAACGATGGCGACGAAGTGCTGGTGCCGGCGCCCGACTATCCGCTGTGGACCGCCGCCGTATCGCTCTCGGGCGGCACGCCTGTGCATTACATCTGTGACGAGGGCAGCGGCTGGTTGCCCGATCTTGACGATATTCGCGCCAAGATTACGCCCAATACGCGCGCCATCGTCGTGATCAATCCGAACAACCCGACCGGTGCGCTTTATCCGGACGACCTGCTCAAGGGCATTGTCGAGATCGCGCGCCAGCATGAGCTGATCGTTTGCGCCGACGAAATCTACGACAAGATCATCTATGACGGCCTCACGCATACGTCGATCGCCTCTCTAAGCGATGACGTGCTGACCGTGACCTTCAACGGTCTGTCCAAGAGCTATCGTTCGTGCGGTTTTCGGGCCGGCTGGATGGTTGTCTCAGGCGACAAGCGGCATGCCACGGACTATATCGAGGGGCTCAATATCCTCGCCTCGATGCGGCTGTGTCCCAACGTGCCCGGGCAATATGCGATCCAGACCGCGTTGGGCGGCTACCAGAGCATCAACGATCTGATCTTGCCGGGCGGACGCCTGTACCGCCAGCGCGAGGTTGCGTACGACTTGTTGACGTCGATTCCGGGCGTAACGTGTGTGAAGCCCAAGGCTGCGCTTTACCTGTTCCCCAAGCTCGACCCCAAGATGTATCCGATCCAGAACGATCAGCAGTTCATTCTGGACTTGCTGCTGCAGGAGCGCGTGTTGATCGTGCAGGGCACGGGCTTTAACTGGACGTCGCCGGACCATTTCCGCGTGGTGTTTCTACCCAACGTGGACGACCTGCACGATGCCGTGGGGCGGATCGCGCGCTTTCTCGATTCCTATCGCAAGCTTCACGCGGCCTGAGCGTACGCTTGATTTCGTAGCTAAATTTCGAAACTAAGTTTCGTAACTAAAACCCGCTTTAAAACACTCGCTTCAATAACTGACAATTACGCATGGAATCAATCAAAGTAGGGCTGCTGGGCCTGGGTACGGTCGGCAGCGGAACCTTCGCGGTGTTACGGCGCAACCAGGAAGAAATTCGGCGGCGAGCCGGGCGCGGGATCGAAATTACCCGCATAGCGGTGCGTAATGTGGCGCGCGCTCAGGCCATCGTTGGCGACGCGGCTCAGGTCGGCGCAGATCCGTTTGCGCTGGTCGACGATCCCGAACTCGACATCATTGTCGAAACGATAGGCGGGACCGATCTGGCTCGTGAGCTGGTGCTGCGCGCGCTGGCCAATGGCAAGCACGTGGTCACCGCCAACAAGGCCCTGCTGGCGGTGCATGGCACCGAAATATTCGAGGCCGCGCAGGCAGGCGGCGTCATGGTTGCCTTCGAAGCGGCGGTAGCCGGCGGCATTCCTATCATCAAGGCGCTGCGCGAGGGGCTCACAGCCAATCGGATCGAGTGGATCGCCGGCATTATCAACGGCACGACCAATTTTATCTTGTCCGAAATGCGCGATCGCGGCACCGATTTCGCCACGGCGCTCGCCGACGCGCAGCGCCTGGGGTATGCCGAAGCGGATCCTACTTTCGATATCGAAGGGGTCGATGCGGCGCACAAGGCCACGATCATGAGCGCGATCGCGTTCGGCGTGCCGATGCAATTCGAGCATGCCTATATCGAGGGGATCAGCAAACTCGACGCGATCGATATCCGCTATGCCGAGGAACTCGGCTATCGCATCAAATTACTGGGCATCGCCCGGCGCGCCGAGCACGGCATCGAACTGCGCGTCCATCCCACCTTGATTCCCTCCAAGCGGCTGTTGGCCAATGTCGAAGGCGCGATGAATGCGGTGCTGGTGCAGGGCGATGCCGTGGGCGCTACGCTCTACTATGGCAAGGGCGCCGGTGCCGAGCCGACCGCTTCGGCCGTGGTGGCCGATCTGGTCGACGTGACGCGCCTGCATACCGCAGACCCGGAGCATCGCGTGCCGCATTTGGCGTTCCAGCCAGATAGTCTGGCCAATACGCCGATTCTGCCGATCTCCGAAGTGCGCAGTGGCTACTATCTACGCCTGCGCGTGGCCGATGTCACGGGCGTGTTGGCGGACATTACCAAGATTCTCGCCGATGGCGGCATCTCGATCGATGCGTTGCTGCAGAAAGAGTCGAATGGGACGAATGCCCAAGGCGAAGGCGAAACGGACATTATCCTGATCTCCCATGTGACCGTGGAAAAAGGCATCGATGCGGCGATTGCGCGCATCGAGGCGCTGGCAACGGTGCGCTCCAAGGTAATCAAATTGCGCATGGAAACCTTGACCTGAACGGCGGCGCGGGCGCGTATTCTTGACTGCCCGCGCTGGTCGCGGTGCGCGCAGGCCTCGTGCTTGCGCTTTGTCCCGCGCTTCGGCCTGCATCACGTCCCGCGTTTCATCTTGTGTTACGCCTCGTGTTACCTTAATGACTGCCCCCCCAGGGCTGAACTCCCGGCTCAACCCCGGCGCCCGAGTGGCGTTACCCATGCAAACTGCAATGAACTATATTTCGACCCGTGGCACCGACCCCAACGCGGCGCCGCAAAACTTTTCGGACATTCTGCTGGGTGGCCTCGCCAAGGATGGCGGCCTGTTTTTACCCAGCGCTTATCCTCAGGTCGACGCTGCCGAATTGACGCGTTGGCGCACGTTGTCCTATGCAGATCTGGCCTTCGAGATACTGGCCAAATTTGCCGACGACATTCCACGCGACGCGTTGCGCGCGCTCACGCATAAGACTTACACGGCCGCCACGTATTGCAACGGCCGCGATCCAGGCCGGGCTGCCGACATCACGCCGCTCAAGGTGCTGGGCATCGAGCAGGGTGCACCGCTCGCATTGCTCGAGCTGTCCAACGGGCCGACGCTGGCGTTCAAAGACATGGCGATGCAGTTGCTCGGCAATCTGTTCGAATATGCGTTGAGCCGCCGTGGCGCTCATCTGAATATTTTGGGCGCGACTTCGGGCGACACTGGCAGTGCGGCTGAATATGCGATGCGCGGCAAGCAGGGCCTGCGCGTTTTCATGTTGTCGCCGCACGGCAAGATGAGCGCATTTCAGGCCGCGCAGATGTACGGGCTGCAGGATCCGAATATTTTCAACCTGGCGGTGACCGGCGTTTTCGACGACTGCCAGGATATCGTCAAGGCCGTATCGAACGACCATGGCTTCAAGGCGCGTCAACAGATCGGCACGGTCAATTCGATCAACTGGGCGCGCGTGGTGGCGCAAGTCGTCTATTACTTCAAAGGCTATTTTGCGGCGACCCCGCAACAGCCGCCGGCGCCCGGCGCGGCACTGCCCAAAGTATCGTTCGCGGTGCCGTCGGGCAATTTCGGCAACGTTTGCGCAGGGCATATTGCCCGCATGATGGGGTTGCCGATCGAAAAATTGGTCGTCGCCACGAATGAAAACGATGTGCTCGACGAATTCTTCCGCACGGGTGCGTACCGGGTGCGCAAGTCATCGGAAACGTTCCATACCACCAGCCCGAGCATGGATATCTCGAAGGCGTCCAATTTCGAACGATTCGTCTTCGATTTGCTGGGCCGCGATCCGCGGCGCCTGGTCGACCTGTTTCACGAGGTCGAGCATAGCGGTGGTTTCGATCTATCGGGCAGCGAGGCTTTTGCACGGGTAAAGGCGTTTGGTTTTGTCTCGGGCCGTAGCACCCATACCGACCGTATCAACGCGATTCGCGACGTGTTCGAACGCTATGGCACGATGGTCGACACGCATACCGCTGACGGCCTCAAAGTGGCGCGCGAGCATCTCGAAACTGGGGTCCCGATGGTCGTTCTCGAAACGGCGCAGCCGGCCAAATTTGGCGAGACGATACGCGAAGCGTTGGGACGCGAGGCTGACCGGCCGGCCGGGTTTGACGATATCGAATCACGGCCGCAACACTTCGAGGTGGTGTCGAATGACGTTGCGCAGGTCAAGGCATTCATTGCGGCGCATACTGGTCTGTAAAGCGCGCGGGGGCTGCCGCGCGGCTATAGCTGCCGGGCAGCGCAATTGTTGCGCAAACTTAAAGCACGAGCTCCTGGTATGAACACAACCACCCCTACTGCACCTGTTCCTATGCTGAGTACCGCGGCCGCACTCGAAATCCTGCTGGGTGCCGCACGCCCGCTCGATCGGATCGAAGAAGTCGACACGTTTGCCGCACGCGGGCGGGTGCTGGCCGCGGATATCACCTCACCGATCGACGTGCCGCGCATGGCGACAAGCGCAATGGACGGTTACGCGGTACGGCTGGCCGATTTGCAGGTAACGCGTCAATTACCCATCTCGCAGCGGATTCCCGCCGGACATCCCGCTCAACCGCTCGCCGAGGCTAGCGTGGCGCGCATTTTCACCGGTGCCACCGTGCCGCCGGGCGCCGACGCCGTGGTGATGCAGGAGCAGGCCGAAGTGGAGGGCGATAGGGTCAGGTTCGCGGCCATGCCAGCCCGAGGCGAGTGGATCACGGCACAAGGTGCCGACATCAAAACCGATTCGGTGATCCTTCCTGCCGGGCGCAGGCTCGACGCCCAATCGCTGGGGCTCGCGGCATCGGTTGGTCGGGCCAGCTTGCCGGTGGTAGGCCGCCCCAAAGTGGCCGTGTTCTTTACTGGCGACGAACTCACGATGCCGGGCGAGCCACTGCGGCCGGGCGCGATCTACAATTCGAGCCGCTACACCTTGCGTGCTTTGCTCGAAAACCTCGGTTGCGTGGTCAGCGACTTCGGCATTGTTCCCGATACCCTGGCGGCGACGCGCGATACGCTGCGCGCGGCGGCCGCCGAGCACGATTTGGTGCTGACTTCGGGCGGCGTATCGGTCGGCGAGGAAGATCACGTCAGGCCTGCGGTGCTCGCGCAAGGGCGGCTCAATCTTTGGCAAATCGCGATGAAACCCGGTAAGCCGCTGGCCTTTGGCGAACTAGACCGGGCCGACGCCGCACCCACATTTTTCATCGGGCTGCCGGGGAATCCGGTCTCTAGTTTCGTGACCTTTTTGATGTTTGTGCGGCCGTTTTTGCTGCGTTTGGCCGGCGTGCTCGACGTGACGCCACGCGTCTTGCAGTTGCGTGCCGACTTCAGTCAATCCAAGGCCGATCGGCGTAACGAATTCCTGAGGGCGCGCCTTAATGCCGATGGCGGCTTGTCGCTGTTTCCGAACCAGTCGTCGTCGGTGCTCACCTCGACCGTTTGGGCTGACGGTCTGATCGACAACCCACCGGGGCATGCGATCCAGGCGGGCGAGATGGTCCGTTTCATCCCGTTTTCCGAGCTGTTGAATTAAGCCATGAAGATCCAACTTAAATTTTTTGCGAGCGTGCGCGAAGCGCTGGGCGTCGCTGACGAAGTGGCCGACGTGCCGGCCGCCGTGGTAACCGTGGGCGATGTCCGCACTTGGTTGCAGGCGCGCGGTGGCGCATGGGCGGAGACGCTCGCCGCGGGGCGCACCTTGCGTATGGCGTGCAATCACGAGATGACGGCGCCCGAAACACGTCTCACCGAAGGCTGCGAGGTCGCGTTTTTCCCGCCGGTCACTGGCGGTTGAGATAGGTTATTGAAACGAGCTATGCCGGGAAAGGAACCCTCATGACAGTCAAGGTACAGCTCGAAGATTTCGATCTTTCCACTGAAGTTGCGGTGCTACGCCGTGCCAACCCGAAGGTCGGCGCGGTGGCCTGTTTTATCGGCGCGGTACGCGATTTGAACGACGGCGAGAACGTCAGCGCGATGGTGCTCGAGCATTACCCGGGCATGACTGAGAAAGCACTCGAAGCCATCATCGAGCGGGCACGCGAGCGTTGGCCGATCGCGGATGCAGTGGTCATTCACCGTTACGGACCGCTCGCGCCCACCGACCAGATTGTGCTGGTGGCTGTCGCGACCGCGCACCGTGGCGATGCCTTTGCGGCCTGCGAATTCATCATGGATTACCTCAAAACGGTGGCCCCGTTCTGGAAAAAAGAAACACTCGAGAACGGCGAGCGCTGGGTCGACGCGCGCGTGCACGATCATGCCGCGCTGGACAAATGGGCTGAGCCCGGGCCGCCGAAGGCCGATTAAACGTGCTGAGCGCTAATCGAGCGCAATGGGCGTTGCGGCTGAGCCATCCACGTGCCGCGCCTCGGCTTCGCGCGTTTTGCGTGGATTGATCCTTTCCAGCAATTCGAGTTGCACCGCCGGTACTTTGAAGTCCCAACCAAAGCGGCTTAACTGCAGGCTGTGCGCAATGCGCAGCGCCGGTTCCATGAAGCCGATTGCCGCCGCGGGCTGATAGTGCGATTCAACCGTGTCAACGAACAGCTTCAGCCAACGATTGAAATGAGCGGGGGTCAGATCAGGCAAGGCCTGATGCACGGCTTTAAGATTGCCTTGATAGCCCTTTTCGCGCAGTACCAGCCCGGACCAGAAGTCGATCATCTTCGGCAGATGCTGCTCCCAATGTCCGTCGAGGCGACTGGTGAAAATCGGCCCGAGCAGGTCATCGGCACGCACCTTGAGATAAAAGGCATCGACCAAGGCGGCGATATTTTCGCGGTCGGCCTGCGCGTGGGGTGCCACGGATTGAACACCGGGATCTTGATCTGGATTAAGCATGGGCCTCATTTTACGCGAGCCACGCCGCTTGAAAAATATAACCCTGTCCTCATCTAGACTGTTATGAGTACATCGACAGTCCAACTTGGCGGAGGCTTTTATGCGTATTGATAAATTTACGACCAAATTGCAGGAAGCGCTTGCAGACGCTCAAAGTTTGGCCGTTGGCCGCGATAATCAGTATATCGATCCGATTCATTTGCTGCTGGCGCTGCTAGCGCAGCACGACGGTTCGTCGCGTTCGCTGCTGCAGCGCGCGGCCGTGCAGGTGCCGGCCTTGCAAAAGGCGTTGAGCGAAGCGGCCGACCGCTTGCCCAAGGTCAGTGGGCACGACGGCAACGTCCAACTCAGCCGCGAACTGACGGGCTTGCTCAATCAAGCCGATAAAGAGGCTCAGAAGCAGGGCGATAGCTTTATCGCCAGCGAAATGTTTCTGCTGGCGGTGGCCGAAGACAAAAACGAAATCGGCAAATTGGCTCGCCAGCACGGCCTGACGCGCAAAGCGTTGGAGGCCGCGATCGAAGCGGTGCGGGGCGGCCAGAATGTCATGAGCGAAGACAGCGAAAGCCAGCGCGAATCGCTGAAGAAATATACCGTCGATCTGACCGAACGCGCGCGCGCGGGCAAGCTCGATCCGGTGATCGGACGCGACGACGAAATCCGTCGTTCGATCCAGATCCTGCAGCGTCGCACCAAGAATAATCCGGTGCTGATCGGCGAACCCGGCGTGGGCAAGACCGCGATTGTGGAAGGCTTGGCGCAGCGCATCGTCAACGGCGAAGTGCCGGAAACCCTGAAGAACAAACGTGTGCTTTCGCTCGACATGGCGGCCTTGCTGGCCGGCGCGAAATATCGCGGCGAATTCGAGGAACGCTTGAAATCGGTGTTGAACGATGTCGCCAAGGATGAAGGGCAAACCATTGTCTTCATCGACGAGCTTCACACTATGGTGGGCGCTGGCAAGGCCGAGGGCGCAATGGATGCCGGTAACATGCTCAAACCGGCGCTCTCGCGCGGCGAGCTGCATTGCATCGGCGCGACGACGCTGGACGAATATCGCAAATACATCGAGAAGGATGCCGCGCTTGAGCGGCGTTTTCAGAAGGTGCTGGTCGGCGAACCCTCGGTCGAAGCGACGATCGCCATTTTACGCGGTTTGAAGGAGCGATACGAACTACACCACGGTGTCGAGATTACCGATCCCGCGATTGTTGCTGCGGCGGAACTCAGTAATCGATATATCACCGATCGTTTTTTGCCGGACAAGGCAATCGATTTGATCGACGAAGCGGCGTCGAAAGTCAAAATGGAGATCGATTCGAAGCCTGAGGAAATGGACCGTCTCGACCGTCGCCTGATTCAACTGAAAATCGAGCGTGAAGCCGTCAAGAAAGAAAAAGACGAGGCCTCGCAACGGCGCTTGCAACTGATCGAAGATGAGATCGATCGGCTGGGTCGCGAATATGCCGATCTCGAGGAAATCTGGACAGCCGAGAAAGCGGCCGTGCAGGGTAGCGCTCATCTGAAAGAGGAAATCGAACAGGTGCGCGCCGAGATGACGCGTCTGCAGCGCGAGGGTAAGCTCGACAAAGTGGCCGAGCTGCAATATGGGCAACTGCCGCGACTCGAAGCCCGGCTTAAAGATGTCACTCAGGCCGAAGTCACGGGGGAAGCCGGCGGCGTCGCGGCGGATCGTCCGCGCTTGTTGCGCACACAGGTCGGGGCTGAAGAGATTGCCGAAGTGGTATCGCGTTCGACCGGGATTCCGGTGTCGCGCATGATGCAGGGCGAGCGCGACAAGCTGATGCATATCGAAGCCAAGTTGCACGAGCGCGTAGTCGGGCAGGAAGAGGCGCTGGTGGCGGTGGCCGACGCGATTCGGCGTTCGCGCGCGGGTTTGTCCGATCCCAACCGTCCGTACGGCTCTTTCTTGTTCCTGGGCCCGACTGGGGTGGGCAAGACCGAGCTGTGCAAGGCGCTGGCCGGCTTCCTGTTCGACTCGGAAGATCACCTGATCCGTATCGACATGAGTGAATTCATGGAGAAACATAGCGTCGCGCGTTTGATCGGCGCGCCGCCCGGTTATGTCGGTTACGAGGAGGGCGGGTATTTGACCGAGGCGGTGCGCCGCAAGCCGTATAGTGTCATTTTGCTCGACGAGATCGAAAAGGCCCATCCCGACGTGTTCAACGTCTTGCTGCAAGTGCTCGACGACGGACGGATGACCGACGGCCAGGGGCGCACGGTCGATTTCAAGAACACGGTGATCGTGATGACTTCCAATCTGGGCTCGCAGACGATCCAGGCGATGGTGGGCGAACCGCATGAGGCAATCAGCGATGCGGTCTGGACCGAGGTGAAGTTGCATTTCCGGCCCGAATTTTTGAACCGGATCGACGAGGTCGTGGTATTCCACGGGCTGGATCGCAGCAATATCGAGGCGATCGCGCAGATTCAGTTGCGCCGTCTTACCGAGCGGCTGTCCAAGCTCGAGATGCAGCTCGAGGTCTCGCCGGCGGCACTCGCCCAGATTGCGCTGGAAGGCTACGATCCTCTGTTTGGCGCTCGGCCGTTGAAGCGCGCGATCCAGCAGGAGATCGAAAACCCGGTCGCAAAGTTGATTCTGTCGGGCAAGTTCGGGCCGAAGGATGTGATTCCTGTCGATTACACCGACGATCATTTCGTGTTCGATCGCGTCGTGCACTAAAGTCGATTTACGCCACGATGGTTGGCGGTATAGGCGCCTCGGACCTCGCTCTATGCGGGGTCTTTTTTTGCGTGGCGCGGGGAGTGGGTTATAGGACGAGGCGCGGGAAGAGGCATGGGACCAGACATACGACCAGGCATAGGACGGCCTGAGCAATGAGGTGCATGAGGCTGAGCGCGGTCGATATTGCGGTCGTCCGGTTGCCAAGTCGCCACCGGGCAGGTTACTGTTAGTCATGCCACGCGTAATTCGGACGTTTTTATGTTCAACCCCGCGATCGATGCCTCGGATTTCAACTTACGTGCTGCGCGTCGCGACGAGTTTGGCTTTGGCGAAGCGCTGACCCGTACCAATATGCTGGGCTACTATCGCCGCCATGGGCTGACTTGGCGCAGCGATCTGTTTCTGGCGAGTTGGAACGAGTCGGAAAACTATATTCTTGAGTGGGCAGAAATTGCGATCGGCGTGCTGCGTCTGGATGTCGAGGGTGACGCCTTGCATGTGCGCGATATCCACATCATTTCCACGCATCGTAACCTGGGCGCGGGGTCTTTCATGCTCAAGCGCGCGCACCAATTTGCCGAGATCCGAGGTCTGAAGAAGCTGCGCTTGCGCGTCTTCGTCGATAATCCGGCGGCAGCGCTTTATCGACGGCACGGATATCGAGTGGTAGGCCAGGAGCGTCACTTCGGCCCGATACTCAGAATGGAATGCGAGGTGATATGAAACCTCGCATAGGCCGAAATAACGAGGTACCTGGCCTTATTGCCATTTGGTCACGTTGACTTTAACCTCACGACCTTAATCCCTCCGACTTTAATCACGCCGAGCTTGACCTGATTTGCCGGCGCTCCTGTTCAGATTACAAACATGATTACCGTTTTCGTGTATGGCACGCTACGCCGCGGCGAGGCCAACGATATCGTTTCGGCGGCAACGCGCCACGGCATCGCGACGCCCGAATTGCTGGGCCGCGCGACCGTGAAGGGCATTCTGTACGACTTCGGTAATTACCCCGGACTGATCCCCGATCCCAGCGGTGTGGACGTGCTAGGCGACGTCTACCGGATCGACCCTGCGCTCGTGCCCGTGCTCGATGAAATCGAAGAGGTGTATCCAGGGCAGCAAGGTTTGTTTCTCCACCAGCAGATTCGCGTCGAGCCGCTCGGCGATGGGCTGCCGAGGCCCTGCGATTGCCTGTTTTACCCGATCACGCCAGCGGCTGCCGCTCAGCAGCTCGTTATCGAGGGCGGCGACTGGGTGGTGCATCGCCAAAACCGCGAAGCGTCATCGGTTCGAGTGCCGCTGGACTAGGGCGCTCGCTCGCACATTCCGCTTCCTTCCCCCGATTTTGCTCCCGTGAAACAGGGTAATAGCCGAGTGGCAAGCGAAAATGCTCCGCCTAAAATAAGGCAAGTCCCAACGTGCCGACGCGATTAGCGCCGCGTTGCCATGCCGGTCGGCGTCGCATAGGTATGTCGGGCGCGTCCACATTGAAGGAGTCGCGTTATGTTCAAGCATATTTTGATTCCAACCGATGGCTCAGACTTGTCGCATAAAGCGATCGCGGGTGGAATTGAGTTGGCCAGATCGCTGGGTGCGCGCGTCACGGCGTACGCTTGTCTGCCTCAGTATCCTTATTCGCCGTTCTCGGATTTCGCGACCGAACCGCCCAAAGAGTATATGCAGCGCTGCGAACGCGAAGCACAGGATCATTTGACCGAGGTGGAGCAAGCTGCCGCGCGCGACGGCGTGCAGTGCAGCACCTGCCGCAGCGTGCATCCATCACCTTACCTGGGCATCATCGAGGCGGCGCAAAACCATGCTTGCGACGTCATCTTGATGTCTTCGCATGGCCGTCGCGGGTTGGGCAGCCTACTGATAGGCAGCGAAACACAGCGCGTTTTGACTCACACCGATATTCCCGTCATCGTCTACCGATAGGTTTCATCGCGGAATAAAAAAACCGCCCACGGGGTGGTGGGCGGTCGATCGCACCAGGGTGGCCCGGATTAGGCCACCTGCATTAAGCCCTCTGTATTAAAGGCCTCTGTAGTAAGCCACCTCTCAAGCCACCTTCATGGTCACTTTCTTTTCGAAGAACTGTTCGTCCTCAGTCGAGCCGTGCAGGGCGGTCGTCGAGGCTTCACGCTCCACTGTCTGGGTTACGGCGTCGAAATAGCCGGTACCCACTTCGCGCTGATGTTTCACCGCGGTGAAACCACGCTCTGCGGCATCGAATTCGGCCTGTTGCAACTCAACGAAGGCGCTCATCTGGTTACGTGCGTAACCGTAGGCCAGATTGAACATCGAGTAATTCAAGCTATGGAAGCCGGCCAGCGTAATGAACTGGAACTTGTAACCCATAGCACCGAGTTCTTTCTGGAACTTGGCAATCGTTGCGTCGTCGAGATTTTTTTTCCAGTTGAACGACGGCGAGCAGTTATACGCGAGCATTTTGTCCGGAAATTGCTTGTGGATGCCGTCGGCAAATTTTTTCGCGAATTCGAGATCCGGCTTGCCTGTCTCGCACCAGATCAAATCGGCGAACGGTGAGTAGGCGAGGCCGCGAGACAGCGCTTGCTCCAGACCCGGGCGGGTGCGATAAAACCCCTCGACAGTGCGCTCCCCGGTCAGGAAGGGCTTGTCATTGTCGTCGACATCGGAGGTGATCAGATCGGCCGCTTCCGCGTCGGTGCGAGCCAATACGATCGTCGGCGTACCGGAAACGTCGGCGGCGAGGCGCGCGGCCGTCAGTTTGGCGACTTGCTCGCGTGTCGGCACCAGCACCTTGCCGCCCATATGACCGCATTTTTTTACCGAAGCCAATTGATCTTCGAAATGCACGCCGGCAGCACCTGCTTCAATCATCGATTTCATCAGCTCGAACGCATTCAGCACCCCGCCGAAACCCGCTTCAGCGTCTGCAACGATAGGAGCGAAGTAGTCGATATAACCCTCGTCACCGGGGTTTTTTCCTTCGGACCATTGGATCTGGTCGGCACGCGTCAAAGTGTTGTTGATTTTCTTGACGACGGTAGGCACCGAATTCGCCGGATAAAGCGACTGGTCCGGATACATTTCGCCCGCGTTATTGGCATCGCCCGCAACTTGCCAGCCCGACAGGTAAATGGCTTTCAAGCCAGCCTTGACCTGCTGCATGGCTTGGTTGCCGGTGAGCGCGCCCAATGAATTGACGAAAGGCTCGTTATTGAGCTGCTCCCAAAGCCGCTGGGCGCCACGATAAGCCAAGGTATGCTCGACATGGAAGGAGCCGCGCAGACGAATCACGTCCTCGGCGGTGTAAGTGCGCTTGACACCTTTCCAGCGCGGGTCTTCGTTCCATTGTTGTTGCAATTGAGCGGCTTCTTGTTGGCGGGTCATGGCAATCTCCTAGGGACTAAAAAAACAAGGGTAAAAAGATCGGTCGATAAGGCGGTCGTTCGTCGGAGTGGGGTAATGTCCCTAACATCGCGAACTCTTATATAAGAGTCTAGGGAAAGAAAAGGCATCGAGACAGGCTGAAATTTAGTTTTTTATTAAAAAATAATCTTTTATAAACAATTGGTTAAATTTAAATTTTGCAATGCGGAAAGCCTTCTCTTGATCCGCAACACCTTTCGTTGTGCCATGCAGCAGGATTTTTTATGCCATGCAATATTTTTTCGCATTATGAAATTTATCTCTATGTGAAAAATCAACCCTTTGGCGTCATGCGCATAAAAAAAGCCCTCGCTTAGGGCGAGGGCCAAAGAGACGCTACTACGAGAGGTACAACTACAAGATACGCACTACAAGAAACGCATTACCGCAGCAGGCAATCGTGCGCACTCAAGCGGCGCACAATCGGTTGGAGCTCAGAACTTATGACGTATGCCAACTCGCGCCACGGCTTGGTGATTGTTCGCAGAGGGGCTCAACCCAGCGATTGCGGCGACTGCCTTGCCACCGGTGGAGTCGTTGCCGAGTGCGGACTGATAAACGCCCTGAACATAGACGTCCGTGCGTTTGGACATCGAATAATCCGCGCCAAGCGCGAACTGGTTATATTTTGCGCTACCGGTGCCGGCACCACCCGAGGTGTGAGCGCCGTCGCCCTTGGTGTAGTTATAGGCGACGCCCGCCACCAACGATGGGCTCAACTGATAGCTGAAATTGGCTTCGATGCTGTTGAATTTGGCCGAGCCGGTGTACGCAGCGGGATTGGGACCGGAGGCGGTCTCCCCCAAGTTACCGAAACGCGTATTCGAATAGGTCAGACCGACGGTGGCCGGACCGAATGCGTAAGAGGCGCCCGCGCCGATAACTTGATACGAACTGGCCGACGCATAGCCTGAATACACGGGCGACGACAGGTTCGATCCACCGGTTGCATTGCCATTCGGGTTGTCGCCGAAGAAGCTTTGGTTCGGATTCTTCGAGTTCAGGTAGGCCAGCGCCAAGTTCAGCGGGCCTTGCGAATAACCCATGCCGAACGAATACACTTGATTTTGCGAGAAGCTGCCCGCTTTGCCACCCAGGCTATACAGGCCCTCGAACGTCAAGCCGCCGTAGTTGACGCTCGTATACTTGATCGCATTATTGACACGAACCGAATTGTTGAAGTTATCAAGATCGCCGGGGTGTGCCGCGTAACCGCCTTCCCACTGGTCGCCTGCGTTCAGTGGGCCAACAAAATCAACCACGGCGTCGTATTGCCGGCCAAGTGTGAGTGAGCCGTATTGAGCGCTGCTCAGACCGACATAAGCTTGACGGCCGAATTCTGCGCCGCCCTGGCCGAATGCGCCGGTATTCAGGTCAAATCCATTCTCCAAGGTGAAAACCGCCTGCAGGCCGCCACCCAAATCTTCTGCACCCTTCAAGCCCCAACGGCTACCCTGCATGACGCCCGATACGAGAGCATATTGCCGACCGCCCTGACCCGGTGCTGTTTGCACGTTGCTAACGGCGTTCAAGCCTTCGTCAACAATGCCGTAGAGCGTGACGGAGCTTTGTGCCTGAGCAACACTGGTGAAGGTCCCCAAAGCGGCTAGGGCAAGAAATGTCTTTTTCATATTGCAATCCATTTAGTTGTGCTATCAAATAAAACAACTTCGTCGACGCCGACTTCGTTGCTTTACGTGCCGTGCGCCACTATCGGCTGAAACGCACTCTAGCAATACTTCTGAACCGCAAACGCGCCCTCCGTCACAATAGGACCCACCCTATGCCGTGATTTCTTAAAAGTCAGTTCGACACGATCATTTTCGCAAGCGGTAGAGAAAAAAAACGCCGACGGTGAGGTCGGCGTTAGCGTACTGCGGTTGCGCCGAAGCGCAACGATGCAATGCGTATTAGTCAGTACGACGGCTCGGGCCACGGCCCGCATCGGCTGAACGGCGTGCTGCATACCCGTCGCGCGATGCGCCCGAACCCGGCTTGCCCCAGCTACCGCGAGTACCGCCGGCCGGCTTGTTAGCGCCATAACCTTTGCCGCCGCCTGCACCCGAACGTGGGCGCCCGGTGCTCGGACGTGCCGAACCCGGAGCCGGCGTGCGACGCGGTTCGAACCCAACTACCACGTTGACAGGCAACGGCTGGTGCGTGAAGCGCTCGATCCGTTTGACGGCCTGCATTTCAGCATGATGGACCAGGCTCACCGCCGAACCCGACCGACCGGCGCGGCCGGTACGACCGATGCGGTGAACGTAATCTTCAGCAAACTTCGGCAGGTCATAGTTGAATACGTGTGTGATGCCGGGGATATCGATGCCGCGCGCCGCGACATCGGTCGCCACCAGAATGCGCACCTTGCGCTCGCGCAGGTCGCGAATCGTACGGTTGCGCGCGCCCTGGGGCAGGTCGCCGTGCAGTGCGGCCGAGGCAAATCCGGCGTCGCTCAGACGGCCAGCGAGCTGGTCAGCATCGCTTTTGGTCGCCGTAAAGACGATCGCTTGATCCAGGCCCTGATCGGCCAGCAAATGCGTCAGCAACCGGTCCTTATGAGCGCGGTCGTCAACCCAGTGCATCGATTGGGCGATGTTGGCACGTTGTTCCGGGCGCTGCATGATTTCAATGCGCTCGGGATTGCGCAACAGGCGCTGGGTCAGCGAGCTGATCTTGCCGTCGATCGTGGCCGAGAACAACAAGGTCTGGCGGCTTTGCGGCGTTGCCGCTACGATGGTTTCGATGTCGTCGATAAAACCCATGTCCAGCATGCGGTCGGCTTCGTCAAGCACCAGCATCGACAACTGCGACAGGTCGATCTTGCCGCGTTCGAGGTGGTCCAGCAAACGGCCCGGGGTGGCTACCAGGATTTCCGGGTTCTTCGCCAACAGCGTCAATTGTTGACGATACGGGACACCGCCGAGAATGCTGACAGTGCGCAGACGGCGCAAGTGCTTGCCGTAGGTTTCCGAAGCAGTCGTTACCTGCAGTGCCAGTTCGCGGGTCGGCGTGAGCACCAGCAGCGCGGGGCGCGCAACCTGGAACGACGACGGACGGCGGCCATTGCCACTGTCGCGCGGCGCGCGGCTTTCGCCACCGGCCGCATTCTGCTTTTGCAACTGTGCGAAGCGTTCGATGGCCGGCAGCATGAAGGCTGCGGTCTTACCCGAACCGGTCGGGCTCGAAACCAACAGGTCGCGGCCTGCCAACGCTGCCGGGATGGCGCGTACTTGCACGGGCGTCGGGGTGGTGTAGCCGGTGGCGACCAGCGCGGAGACGATATCGCTCGAAAGGCCAAGCTCAGCGAACGTGGGGCCGCTCGGCGCTACCGCAGGTTCACCTGCGAGTGCGCTTGATAGCGATTGGACTGCGGGGGCGTCAGCCAGCTCGCCGGGAAGAATTTTTTGTGCCAATGCTGCAAGCGGATTGCTCGAATTCATGAAGCGTCCTTGGATAGGAGAAATAAGGCGTCGGCGCCAATCGGCATACCCAAGTCATCGGATTCGGCAAAACAAATCGAAAAACGGGGCGCAACCCGCACTGCAAAGCAAGCGGATCTTCGTTAGATACTGTATCGGATGCAAGCAGGCCGGGTGAGGGCGCTGTCGCCAGCCTTAACGAAGTCGTTGTCGTGCACAGTGCGCGAGCAGGGCTGGAGCAGAAGGGGACAGTTTCTAAACTGGATTGGAGCAAAACGCAATCGTGCTGCCGGGAAATGCTCCCCAACAGCCGACGGAGTATAGCGTGCTTTGCTGCGCTGCGGCAAGTCTAATCTGGCTCAGGAGAGTCGCGATCCTCGGATTCGTCCTGTTCCGTGGTGTAACGGTGCAAAGAGCGGGCAGTTGGGCCGGCGGGTCGTTTAAAACGGTGCGTTCCGATATCGACCGATTGCCGCGGCGCATTACAATAGCGCAATGAATCCTTCGTCCAACCCCGTGACTATCCCTTCCACGCGAGTGCGCAGTGAGCGCACCATTATCCTCGCACTCGATACCTCGACCGAGTATTGTTCGGTTGCCTTGTTGGTGGCCCCGGCCGAGGCAGACCCGTTCCAGTCCCCGCTCAAGCCGCACGACGGCGCGAGCGGCGCTGGAGAGTGTGTCGTCTATTCCCGTCACGAACATACCGGCGCCGTGTCCAGTGCGCGCTTGTTGCCGTTGATCCAGAGCGTGATTGGCGAAGCGGCGGTTTCCCTGGGGGACTGCAGCGCGATCGCATTCGGCGCAGGGCCGGGCTCGTTCACGGGGCTGCGCACCGCTACCGGCGTGGCGCAGGGCCTGGCCTTTGGACTGGGTCTGCAGGTGGTGCCGGTTGGCACCCTGATGGCCTGTGCCGAAGCGGCGCGTGTTGCCGACACGCGGGCAAACTGTGTGGTGAGCGCGCTTGATGCGCGCATGGATCAAGCGTACTGGGGGCTGTTCGATTGGCAGGGTGCGGCGCATGAGTCGGCCCCGATGGGTTGGCTGTGCGCGCCAGCCGCTGCACTCGACGCCCCGCAAGCGTTGCTGGCGCCGCCGCGTCCGTATACGCTGGCCGGTAACGCAGCGGCGGCATTTGGCGAACGGCTGTCGGTATGGGCGGGCGCGGCTCAGGTAGCCGCGAACGCGTTGCCCAATGCCGTGGCGATCGCCGCGCTGGGCTGGCGCGGCTGGAGCCGTGGCATGGCGATCGATGCGGCACTGGCCGCGCCGCTCTATGTGCGCGACAACGTCGCGCAAACCACGCACGAGCGCGAAGCTGCGCGCGCGAGTAAAGATGCCGAAAAAGCAGCCACCGAAGCGGCGGCGCACGCGGTCCAAGCCGTCTCGCACGGAGTGACACGCGCATGAACGCGTCGTCCGACTCGATGCCGGATTCCGGCATGCCTGCGCAGCATGGGCATGCCGGGCTCACCGTGCATCTGAGCACGATGAGCATGGCCGACCTCGACGAAGTTGCCGAGATCGAGCAGCGTGCTTATACGTATCCCTGGACTCGCGGCAATTTCGAAGATTCGCTGGGCAGCGGCTATACAGGACTGTGCATTCGTGACGACGGCGGCCATCTGCTGGGATACAGCGTTTTGATGCCGGTCGTGGACGAAGCGCATCTGCTAAATTTCTGTGTGGCACCGACCTGGCAACGCCAAGGCCTGGGCGCACGCTTGCTGAACTGGTCGATAGAAACGGCGCGCGGCAGCGGCTTCAGTGCCTTGCTGCTCGAAGTGCGTCCCAGCAACGAAAATGCGCTGCGGTTGTATGAACGGTTTGGCTTCGAGCTGATCGGCCGCCGTAAAAATTATTACCCAGCACCGCAGCGTGGCCGCGAAGACGCATTGGTTATGCGGCTCAAGTGGCCGTCCCATTTTCCATCGGAGACATCGCATGGCGCGATCTGACCGTATTCTCGACGAGCTTGGGCTTGGGCCTGTCTGGGTCAGCCGCGTTGCCGGCACACCCGCCAATGTCCTGGGCGACTTGTCAGTGGCGAGGGCCGCTCCAGTGCCGAGAGACTCGGCGCCCGTCAAACCCAGCTCCGCGATCATGACCGCTAGCGTACCCGCCGATGCGCCCCATCGCGCGCCCGCGGTTGAAGCTATCGCGCCCGATGCCTTGGCGACGAATATGCCGGCGGGGGGGCGCGTCGCGCCTATCGAGGCACCGGGCCACACACCGATAGTGTTGCCACCGGTGGAGCAACTCGACTGGCCGGCGCTTGCCGAGCGCGTGTCGCAGTGCACCTCGTGCAAGCTATGCGAGAAGCGGACGCAAACGGTCTTCGGTGTGGGCGACCCCAATGCCGACTGGATGTTGATAGGCGAAGCGCCAGGCGAAACCGAAGACAAGCAGGGCGAACCCTTTGTCGGCCAAGCGGGCAAACTGCTCGACAATATGCTGCGCTCGTTGGGAATGCAGCGGGGACAAGACGTGTATATCGCCAACGTCATCAAATGTCGTCCGCCCAACAACCGTAACCCCGAGCCCGAAGAAGTCGCACGCTGCGAGCCCTACCTGCAGCGCCAGGTGGCGCTGGTGCAGCCGAAGCTGATCGTGGCCATGGGGCGATTTGCTGCGCAGAGCCTGCTCAAAACCACTGCCAGTATTGCGTCGCTGCGCGGGCGTCTGCACGAATACCAGAACGTCCCCGTCATCGTCACCTACCATCCCGCGTATTTGCTGCGCAGCCTGCCCGACAAGGCCAAAGCCTGGAGCGACCTGTGCATGGCAAAGGCCACTTACGAGAAACTACGCGGTTGAGCATGAGCCGCCTTTACGATGAACTGCTCGCTACGCTGACCGACCCAGCGGTGCGGGATCTGGCGTGGCTGTTGACCTCGCCCGGCTTGTTGCGCGCGCAGCAGTCTTCGATCAGACAGGCGCAATGGGATACGCAGCAGATGGTCGAGATCCGGCAATGGTTATGTGAGCTCGACCGGGAACCCGCCGCGCTGCATGCCGAATTGCTGCGTTTGCCACAAAAGCGGCTCGGCCATTATGCCGAACAATTGCTCGCTTATTTTCTGGTCCACGGCAAGGTCGGTCGCTTGATCGCAGCCAACCTCGCCGTGCGGCACGGCAATCGGACGTTGGGCGAATGTGACTTTCTGCTCAGCGACCCCGATGGCGCTCTCGTGCACTGGGAACTGGCAGTCAAATGCTATCTCTACGCCGGAGCACGTTTGGCGGATGAATCTGTCGATGAACCGGGCAATGCTGCACCCTACGCGCCCTACGCGGAGTTGGCCCAGTATGTCGGACCCGATTTGACAGATCGCTTCGATCGCAAGCTCAGCCACATGGTGGATCACCAGTTGCCGCTATCCGCGCGCCCTGAATTTGCCGCACAGATCGATGCCGGTCCATGGCGACCCGAGCTGTTTTTAAAAGGGTGGTTGTTCTACCCGTTGGCGCAACCGGCCAGTGAGCCGCACCGATGGGTCGAACCCCGGCATCTGCGCGGCTGGTGGGTGACGCCTCAAGCGTGGCGCGAGCAGCGCTCGGTGCTCGCTGCACAAGGCTGGCTGGTGCTGTCCCGGCGTTCGTGGCTGGCGCCGCGGCAGGCCAATACGGACGCCCCGATACTGGACGACGCGGCGCTGGATGCTTTTCTTGCCGCGCAATTTGCGCCGATGCCAGTGCAGATAGACGATGTGGATGACGATGAAAACGACGCCACGGTCTTGCGCAACTTGACCAGTCCGGTGCTGATAGCGGCAATGGTCAGAAACGGCGATGGTTGGCAGGAGCGCTCACGCGGTTTCGTGGTCGAGCCGCAGTGGGTAGCGCGGGCGGTCAGTTTTGCAGCGAGCGAACCCGGCAGTCAGCCACGCGGGTAGACGACGCGATGCGAGGTGACGCGAGGTCACTAATAGGCAGCACAAGCAATACCCCTGAGCGCCAGATACTGTTCGCGCTACCACCAGCGATGAAAGTGATGGACCGGTCCGATGCCGTGGCCTACCGAAAGCCGTGTGCTTTGAACCAAGGCCTGCGTCAGATAAATCTTCGCGTCGCTCACCGCCTGCGCAAGCAGGCTGCGTTGAGGCGCCAATGCAGCGATCGCGGCCGACAGGGTGCAACCGGTGCCATGCGTATTAACTACCTGCACGCGTGCCACGTTCAAACGTTGCGAGCCATCGGCCTGGACTAGCCAGTCGGGGCTTTGCGTGCCGCTCAAATGACCGCCTTTCATCAGGACCGCACGAGCGCCCAATGCCCGTAGCGCTTCTCCTTGACGCAACATGCCGTCCTCGTCATCGGCCTGCGGCATATCCAGTAGTGCTGCGGCTTCCGGCAGATTCGGCGTTACCAGATCAGCCAGCGGCAACAGCTCATCGCGCAACGCGGCCACCGCATCGGGCGCCAATAGCGCGTGGCCGCTTTTGGCGATCATCACCGTGTCGAGGATCACCTGCTTGGGCTGATAGCGGCGCAGGCTTTCGGCGACCGCTCGAACCGTCTCGGCGTTGGCGAGCATGCCGATCTTGACGGCGTCGATCTGGATATCTTCGAACACGGCCGCGAGTTGTGCCGCGACGAATTCGGGCGGCGTGATATGTATCGCCTGCACGCCACGGGTGTTTTGCGCGGTCAGCGCGGTGATCACGCTGGCGCCGTAGACACCCAGCGCCGAGAACGTCTTGAGGTCGGCCTGGATGCCTGCGCCGCCGCCTGAATCGGAACCGGCGATGGTCAATACGTTTGCGATGCGATCAGCCATTTCAATGTTTTTGTTCGCCGATCAGCGCGATCGAATCGAATTCGCGCTGGTTGGCTTGATGGCGCCGCATCACCAGCCACATCATCAGGCAAACAAAGGTGCCGAACAGCACGATCACGAATTCGACGCGAACGTTGAGCCAGATCAGCACGGCGTAGAGACACAACATCACCAGCACCGAAAGATTCTCATTGAAATTCTGTACCGCGATCGAATGCCCGGCTGAAAGCAGCACATGGCCGCGATGTTGCAGCAACGCGTTCATCGGCACGACAAAATAACCAGACAGCGCGCCGACGAACATCAAGAACAAATAAGCGACGATCAAATACGCGGGCAGGTACATGTGGCCCATGTGCACACCGAAACCGTGGGGAAACAGCGAGCGAGTATAGAACGCCATCGCCATGACGCTCACGCCCATTAGGATGCCCACCGGGAGCACGGACAGCGAGCGCTTCAAGGGCACGCGCGCCGCGGCTATCATCGCGCCCGCGGCCACCCCGACCGCCACGACGGCTTGCAGTATCGCGCCTTGTGACAGATTCATGCCGAGCGAATATTCGGCCCATTTCAGGACAATGAATTGCAGCGTCGCTCCGGCGCCCCAGAATAAGGTCGTCACCGCCAGCGATATCTGTCCCAGCTTGTCGTTCCACAGCGCGGTAAAACAATCGGCGAAATCGGTGATCAGGCGGATGGGGTCGTGTTGCTGCTGCGGATAGCGAGCGCCCGTGTCGGGAATACCGAGATTGAAAAGCGCTGCGATCACATACACCACCATGATGATCACCATCGCCGCCTGGGCGGCAGTGTGAACGAAAGGCAGTGAATAGTGCAATGTGTAGTGGGCGATATTGGGCGCGATGAGCGCTCCGCCCATGACCGTGCCCAGGATGATGGAGCCCACCGTCGTGCCCTCGATCCAGCCATTGGCGGCCACCAGCCGTTCAGGCGGTAGCAGCTCGGTCAGAATGCCGTACTTCGCGGGCGAATAGGCGGCGGCGCCAAACCCCACGATGCCATAAGCGAGCAGTGGATGCGCGCCGATCAGCATCGTCATGCAGCCCAGCACCTTGATGGTATTGGTCATGAACATCACGCGGCCTTTCGGGCGCGAATCGGCGAAGGCGCCCACGAAGGCAGCCAACACCACGTATGACAATACGAAGAAAAGCTTGAGCAGCGGAGTCATCCACTGCGGCGCGTGCAAATCCTTGAGCAAGGCGATGGCAGCAATCAGCAAGGCATTGTCGGCGAGCGACGAGAAAAACTGCGCCGCCATAATCGTGTAAAAACCTTTTTTCATCTGTTGCTATGCTTTCCTCGCGTGGGGTTCGGACGCCCATGGTTGAACGAGCTGCCCCTCTTGCTGAAATGGGTTGTGCGCTCGGCTTTATAACATGAAAATACCTGCTGCCGAATTAACACTAACCTTGATCCGCCAGGTAATCAGGCAGTTCCTTGATATCGCCTCATGTTGCACTGCAGCGCCCGGCCTTTCGGCCAGCACTTTTAAGTGCTGGCTAACGCGAGGGTATGGCCGAGATCCTGCGATAATCGCATTATGCAGGTCGTGAGCGTGCAGCGATACTGCTCGATCTCGCGCTAGATCTTGCGTTGGATCCCAAATAAACAAGTGCACCGCCCCAACCGGTTGACCTCACACTATGCCGCGCCCAATTTCCGCCGTCGTTCATACCGCCGCCCTGGCTAACAACCTCGCTGTGGCCCGGCGCTGTGCGCCTAACTCGAAAGTTTGGGCGATCGTCAAAGCTAACGCGTACGGACATGGTTTGGCGCGTGCCTTTCCTGGCTTACGTGGCACCGACGGCTTTGGTTTGCTCGACCTCGATGAAGCGGTTCGACTGCGCGAATGTGGCTGGGCTGGACCGATTTTGCTGTTGGAAGGTTTTTTCCGGCCGGCCGATCTTGACGTCGTCGAGCGCTATAGCCTGACGACCGCTGTGCATTGCGACGAGCAATTGAGGATGATCGAGGTCGCGCGCCTGACCAAACCCATCAACATCCAGCTCAAGATGAATACCGGCATGAACCGCCTCGGCTACACGCCAGAGCGTTTCAGGGCGGCCTGGGAGCGTGCGCGCAGTTGCTCCTGCATAGGCCAGATCACGTTGATGACGCATTTTTCCGACGCCGATGGCGAGCGCGCCGTGGCGCATCAAATGGAAGCGTTCGAGCGCGGCGCGGAAGGCATCGCGGGGGCGCGCAGTCTGGCGAATTCGGCGGCCACGCTGTGGCATCCGCAGACGCATTTCGACTGGGTACGTCCCGGCATCCTTCTGTATGGCGCCTCGCCTTCCGGGCAGGTCAGTGCGCTGCAAGGCACCGGTTTGCAACCGAGCATGACTTTGGCCAGTGAGATCATCGGTGTACAAAATCTGCGGGCGGGCGACACGGTGGGGTATGGCTCGACCTTTACCGCGGACACCGCGATGCGCATCGGCGTGGTCGCTTGCGGTTACGCGGACGGCTATCCGAGGCATGCGCCGAATGGCACGCCGGTGGTTGTCGACGGCGTGCGCACACGCATCGTCGGACGAGTCTCCATGGACATGGTCACGGTCGATTTGACGCCATGCCCGGGCGCCGGAGTCGGCACGGCAGTCGAACTGTGGGGGGCAGCCTTGCCGATCGACGACGTTGCCTTCGCCAGCGGCACGGTAGGCTATGAGCTGATGTGCGCGGTGGCGCCACGCGTTCCGATGCGGGCCGATTAAGACATGGCCAAAGTCGCGGTAGTCAAAACAAAAACGCTCTACAGTTGCACCGAATGTGGGGCGCAATCGCCCAAATGGCAGGGCCAGTGCCCCGCATGCAACGCCTGGAATACGCTGGTCGAAACCGTGGCGCAGACGCCGGGCGCGCATCGGTATCAAGCGCTGGCCGCCACGGCGCCGGTGCAGACGCTCGCGCAAATCGAGGCCGCCGACGTGCCGCGTTTTTCGACAGGCGTGGGCGAATTCGACCGGGTGTTGGGTGGTGGCCTAGTGCCGGGCGGGGTGGTGCTGATCGGCGGAGATCCGGGCATCGGCAAATCGACGTTGTTGCTGCAGTCGCTTGCCGAAATCGCTCGCTCGCGCCGCGCACTCTATGTCAGCGGCGAGGAGTCGTCGGCGCAGATCGCGCTGCGTGCGCAGCGCTTGGGCCTGCTCGAGGCCGGGGCGCCGGCCGCGGATTTGCGGCTTTTTGCCGAAATCCAACTGGAAAAAATTCAAGCGACGATCGAGGCCGAACGACCCGAAGTCGCAGTGATCGATTCGATCCAGACCATTTATTCCGACGCACTGAGTTCCGCCCCGGGTTCGGTGGCGCAGGTACGCGAGTGTGCGGCGCAACTGACACGGTTGGCCAAACAAACCGGTGTGGCGATCATCATGGTCGGCCACGTGACCAAGGAGGGTAATCTGGCCGGCCCACGCGTTCTGGAGCACATCGTGGACACAGTGTTGTACTTCGAAGGCGATACGCATTCGGCGTTTCGGCTGGTGCGGGCATTCAAGAACCGTTTCGGCGCAGTCAACGAGCTGGGTGTGTTCGCGATGACGGAGAAGGGGCTGCGCGGCGTGAGCAACCCCTCGGCGTTGTTTCTGTCGCACCATGAGCAGACCGTACCCGGATCATGCGTGCTGGTCACCCAGGAGGGCACGCGTCCCCTGTTGGTGGAGATCCAGGCACTGGTCGATACAGCGCATGTCCCCAACCCGCGCCGACTGGCGGTGGGGCTGGAGCAAAACCGGTTGGCACTGCTGCTCGCCGTATTGCATCGGCATGCGGGCATTGCGTGTTTCGATCAGGACGTGTTTCTCAACGCAGTGGGGGGCGTAAAAATCACCGAACCCGCAGCCGACCTGGCGATCTTGCTGGCGATTCATTCGTCGATGCGCAACAAGGCGTTGCCCAAAGGACTGATTACGTTCGGTGAGGTCGGCCTGGCCGGCGAAATCCGGCCGTGCCCGCGCGGTCAGGACCGTTTGAAGGAGGCCGCGAAGCTGGGGTTTTCGATCGCCTTGATCCCGAAAGCCAATGCGCCCAAGCAAGCGATCGATGGCTTGCAGATCATCGCCGTGGACCGTATCGAAGAGGCGATCGACCGGGTACGTGGCTTGGCCTGACGGATGGGCGGGCCAGTTTGATCGGCCCGCTTTCTCCTGCGCTGTTCGAGCGCTTCTTTACCCGAGCTGTTCGAGCTCTTCTTGTGCGAGCAACCAGGCTGCCTCAGTTTCGGCGAGCAGGCTTACCACTTCCCCTTGGCGTTTCAACGTCGCGGTCAGCCGGTTTTTTTGCTCGGCATCGTAGCTTGCCGGATCTGCGATCACGGCATCGAGCGTGGCCTTTTCCGCTTCCAAGGTCGCCATCTGCTTTTCAAGCTGAGTCAGCCGGCTTTGCAGCGGCTTGCGCAATTGCCCCGCCTTCTGCCGAGCATCGGCCTGCTCGCGCTTTTGTTCCTTGCGTTTGGCGATATCGTTTTCGCTGTCGCCTGCGGCAAGTGTCGGCGCCGACGCGGCTACGGCGACAGGCGCCGCGGCGCGCGGTGTCTTGTCCTTTTCAGCCTTCGCCGAGCGTTCGCCCTTGGTCGCTGCGCGTTGTGCCGCGGCATGCTGCAGCAACCAATCGCGATAGTCGTCGAGGTCACCATCAAACGGCTGCAATTCGTGATGCGCCACCAGCATGAAGCGATCGGTCGTGGCGCGCAACAGATGCCGGTCGTGCGACACGACGATCAAGGTGCCTTCGAACTGGGCAAGTGCCATGGTCAGCGCATGACGCGTTTCCAAATCGAGGTGATTAGTCGGTTCGTCCAGCAGTAACAGATTGGGCTTTTGCCAGATGATCAGAGCCAGAGCGAGACGCGCTTTCTCGCCGCCGGAGAACGGTGCGATGGGCGCCGTCGCCATCTCGCCGCGGAAATTGAAACTGCCGAGGAAATCGCGCAATTCCTGCTCACGGGCGTTCCCCGCGAGTCGGCTCAGATGGAGCAGGGCGGAGTCGCCATCGCGCAAGGTTTCCACCTGGTGCTGGGCGAAATAGCCCACTTGCAGGCCCTTGCCGTTCGTGACCTCGCCGGACAACGGCGCCAGCGTGCCGGCCAGCGTTTTGATCAAGGTCGATTTACCCTGGCCGTTTGCGCCGAGCAAACCGATGCGCTCGCCATTGGTGATCGATAGCGTGATCCCATCGACGATCACGATATCGGGCGCGTCCGCACTTTCGGTGTTCTTGTAGCCGCAGCGGATGGACTCCATGACCATCATCGGGTTGGGGGCTGCGGCCGGGGTCCTGAATTCGAAGGTGAACGGCGAGGCGACGTGCGCCGGCGCGATCAGCTCCATCTTCTCCAGGGCCTTGACTCGGCTTTGCGCTTGCTTGGCCTTGCTCGCCTTTGCCTTGAAGCGATCGACGAAGCTTTGTAGGTGGTCGATATTGCGCTTTTGCTTTTCGTAGGCGTTTTGCTGCAACGCCAGTTGCTGCGCGCGCAAGATTTCAAATTGGCTGTAATTGCCGCCGTAGCGCTTAATTTGCTTGTTTTCGAGGTGCAGCGTGACGTTGCAGATCGCGTCCAGGAATTCGCGATCGTGCGAAATCACGATCAGCGTGCCCGGATAGCGGCGCAGCCAATCCTCGAGCCAGACGATCGCGTCCAAATCCAGATGGTTGGTCGGCTCATCAAGCAGCAGCAGGTCGGAGCGGCACATCAGCGCTTGCGCCAAATTCAGCCGCATGCGCCAGCCGCCCGAAAAACTGCTGACAGGCTGGCGGGTCTGCTCGAGCGTGAACCCGAGGCCGAGCAACAAGGCTTCGGCGCGCGGTATAGCGGTATAGCCGTCGGCGTCGGCATAGGCCACGTGCGCATTGCCTTCGGCTGCGCCATCGTGAGCCGCCGCCGCTCGCTCGATCTCGGCTTCGATCTTGCGTAGCACGGCGTCGCCGTCGAGCGTATAGTCGGCCGCGCTGCGGTCGACCGCGGGGGTTTCCTGCGCGACGTGGGCGATTTGCCATGACGGCGGCACCGAGACGTCGCCGCCGTCGGAATGCAGCAATCCTCGCAACACGGCGAACAAAGTCGATTTTCCTGCGCCATTGGCGCCGACGAGGCCTGCTTTCTCGCCGGGATTGAGGGAAAACGTGGTGCTTTCGAAAAGCGGCTTGACGCCGCGAGCAAGGCTAAACTGATTAAAGCGAATCACAACGGGAACCGGCTTGGAAAAAACGCTATTCTAGACTGTTGCGGGCAAACCCATACGGTACTCGTCGCTTTAATCGTTATTTCAATCGTTATTTCAGCTTCTATCGGGGAGTTTTCATGTCGGATCTGTATGCATTTTCAGCTCGGACCCTGGCCGGACAGCCCGTCGAGCTGTCGCAATACCGGGGGCAGGTCCTGTTGATCGTCAATACGGCGAGCGAATGCGGCTTTACGCCGCAATATGAAGGCCTGCAGAAGCTGCATACGCAATTTGCGGAGCGCGGCCTACAGGTGCTCGGGTTTCCCTGCAATCAGTTCGGCCACCAGGAACCGGGCAGTTCTGCCTCTATCGGCGAGTTTTGCGACAGCAAATACGGCGTGTCATTTCCGATGTTCGAGAAAATCGATGTCAACGGCGAGCATGCGCACCCGCTATATCGTTATCTGACGGCGCAAAAGCCCGGCATGCTCGGGCTTAAGCGCATCAAATGGAATTTCACCAAATTCCTGGTCGATCGTAGCGGACAGCCGGTCAAGCGGTATGGCCCAAGCACTAAACCCGCGGCGATCGCCGCCGATATTGCGGCATTGCTGTAAGTCCGGTGCGGGCAACGCCTGGAGGATAGGCGCAAGCAAGCACGCTTAAAGAATGGGCGTAAGCAAGCGCGCCTAAAGGATAGGCGCGAACAAGCGCGCTACGTGCATGATGATGCGATTGAGTGTCGTGCCGCGCCTATATTCGTTCTGCTCGATGCGGCGGGCGAGGGTGAAATCGTGGGTCAGCATCGTCTCGACCTCGGCCGCGAACTTCCGGTCGACCGTCAGCACGGTGATTTCGAAATTCAGGCGGAACGAACGGTTGTCGAGATTGGCGCTGCCCACCGAAGCCGCAACGTCGTCGATCAACACCACTTTCTGGTGCACGAAGCCGGGGCGGTAGCAGTACATCTGGATTCCCGCGCGCACGGCGTCGTAGGCGTAGAGTTCCGAAGCCTTGAAAACCACGTAATGATCGGCGCGGCTCGGGATCAGGATGCGCACGTCCACGCCGCGCAAGGCCGCGAGCCGCAGTGCGGCGAACACAGCTTCGTCGGGCACGAAATACGGCGTGGTCATCCATAGCCGCTCTTTGGCCGAGTTGATCGCTTCGACAAAAAACAGCGAACAGGTTTCCTGCGCATCGGCCGGCCCGCTCACGATTACCTGGCAGTGCATGTCGCCGCCCTCGATCGGCAGCGGTGCGTCGAAGCGCGGCATGCTTTGGGTGGCCCAATACCAGTCTTCGATGAACGACATCTGGATCATGCCCACGGCCGGCCCTTCAACGCTGATATGCGTATCGCGCCAGGGCGCCAGCGGAGGCTCCAAGCCCATGTAGTCGTCGCCGACATTCAAGCCGCCGACGAACGCGATGCGGCCATCGACCACTACGATTTTCCGATGGTTGCGAAAATTCAGCTGGAAGCGATTGATGAAACGCGAAGTGGCGAATGCACGCATGTCGATGCCGGCGAGGCGCAATTTAGCGATGTATTTGCCCGGCAGCTCATAGCTGCCGATCCCATCGTACAAGAAATAGATTTTTACGCCCTGCTGCGCTTTTCTGATCAATAGTTCGCTCAGACGTCTGCCCAGGATGTCGTCGCGCACGATAAAGAATTGCAGGATGGCGTAGCGTTGCGCCGTCTCCAGCGCGGCGAAAATGGCGTCGAAGGTGGCCTCGCCATCGATCAGCAGGCGCACCCGGTTGCCCGAAACAAACGGTGTGCCGGCCAGACCAACCAGCGCGCGGGTCGCGCGCTGACCGATCAATTCGATCGGCTTTTGCAGATTGGCCGGGACGTGGCCGCTTTCTGCCACGCCCAGGTTCGAGCGCATGCGCTTATTGCCGAGCCGTCTCCTGTTGACGTAGCCTTCGAACCGGCTGCGCCCGAGAAACAGATAGGGGATCACCGTCAGGTAAGGCATGGCTACCAGCGATACGGCCCACGCAACGGCACCTTGCGAGGTGCGGGTATGCAAGATAGCGTGGCCGGCCGCAATCAGGCCCAGCAGGTGGCAGGTACCCACCACGATGCCCAGCAGGGGGAGATCCGAGGCGAACAGCATCGGTGTGTGCAGCGCGGCGAAGGACATGGCTAGACGGGCGCCGCGGGCTCAAGCGGGCAGGTCGGCGGCGTGAATCAGGAACACCGCATCGTCGCCTGCGCTGGTGGTCAGCCAAGTCAGATCGAGTCCGCCAAAGGCCGCTTCGACGTTCGCGCGCTCGTTGCCGATTTCGATCACCAGCAAGCCATCGTCGGTGAGCCACTCGCGCGCCTGGCCGATGATACGTCGCACCAGATCCATGCCGTCCATGCCGCCGGCCAGCGCCAGTGTCGGCTCATGACGGTACTCCGCGGGCAGCGAGAGCATCGACTCCGCGTTGACGTACGGTGGGTTGCTGATGATCAGATCGTAGCGGCGCGGCGGCAAGGGCTCGTACAAATCGCCGGCAAACAAGGCGATGCGGTCGTCCAGCGTGTAGTCGGTGACATTGCGATGAGCGACCTCAAGTGCATCGGTGGATACATCGACTGCGTCGACTTCGCAGTTCGGAAACGCGTCGGCCGCGAGTATCGCCAGACATCCCGAGCCGGTGCACAGTTCCAGCACCGCGCTGACCGCTTCGGGCTCGTCGATCCACGGGTGCAGGCGTTCATGAAGGACTTCGCCGATCAATGAGCGTGGCACGATCACGCGCTCGTCGACCGTGAAACGGTAGCCATGCATCCATGCTTCGCCGGTGATGTAGGCAGCCGGTACCCGTTCGGTGGCGCGTCGCTCGATCACGTGCATGACGGTATCGCGCTCCGAGTCGAGCAGTTGCGCATCGAGAAACGGGTCCAGCATGTCCAGCGGCAAGTGCAGCGTGTGCAGGATCAAGTACGCGGCTTCATCGTAGGCATTGGCCGTGCCATGCCCGAACGACACCTGGGCTTCGGTAAAACGGCTCACGGCGTAGCGCATCAGGTCGCGTACCGTGTTGAAAGGATGGGTCATGAGGCAGCTCGTAAGGTGAAGGCCAGGGCGCGGCGGTTACGTGAATGGAGCGGCGTGAGTTGCTTGAGCGCGTTCAGGCGATCAAGAGTTCAAGCACACGTCGATAAATATTCTTCAGCGGGTCGATAAAAGCGAGTTCGACGTTTTCATCGACCTTGTGGATGCTGGCATTGGGTGGACCGAACTCCATCACCTGTTTGCAAATGCGCGCGATAAAGCGGCCGTCGGAGGTGCCACCCGTCGTCGAAAGCGCGGTCTGCACACCGGTTTCGTCTTTGATCGCGCGCTCGAGCGCCTCCGACAAGTCGCCACGCGGCGTCAAGAACGGCAAGCCGCCGACCGTCCATTTCAGCTCGTAGTCCAGACCGTGCCGATCGAGAATCGCATGCATGCGCGCCTGCAAGGTGTCGACGGTGTTTTCGGTCGAGAAGCGGAAATTGAAATCGATTTCGATCGTGCCGGGGATCACGTTGGTGGCCCCCGTACCTGCATGTATGTTCGACACTTGCCAAGTCGTGGGCGGGAAATAGTCGTTGCCGCGATCCCATTCGACACCCACCAGCTCCACGAGCGGCGCCGCTGCCAGGTGGATGGGGTTGTTCGCCAGATGTGGGTAAGCGATGTGCCCTTGCACGCCCTTGATGATCAGCTTGCCGGACAGCGAACCGCGCCGGCCGTTTTTGACCATGTCGCCCAGGGTATCGACCGAAGTTGGTTCACCCACAATGCAATAGTCGAGGTGTTGGTCCCGTGCTTGGAGCAGTTCGACCACTTTGACCGTGCCATGGATGGCCGGCCCTTCTTCGTCACTGGTCAATAGAAATGCAATCGAATGCCGATGCTGCGGATGCGCAGCGACGAATTCTTCGCTGGCGACGACAAAGCCCGCCAACGAGGTTTTCATGTCCGCTGCGCCGCGCCCGTAGAGCTTGCCGTCGCGATGGGTCGGCACGAACGGGTCTGAATTCCAGGCGTCCAGCGGGCCGGTGGGTACGACGTCGGTGTGCCCCGCGAAGGCCAGGATTTTCGGCGCGGCAGCGCTGCCGCGCCGCACGGCCCACAAGTTGGTGACACCGCCCGAGACCAGGGTCTCGCAGGTAAAGCCGATTTTTTCGAGGCGCTCGATAACCAGTGCCTGGCAATCGCGGTCTTCAGGCGTCACTGAGGAACGGGCGATCAATGTTTCGGTAAGAGCGAGAGTACTCGACATAGTGCGTCAGATAAGTCCGTTAGATCCGTTACGGTTGCTGCGTGAGATGTGTTCGCGACGCCGCATCATGTGATTCGCGGCACCGAATAGTGTGATTCGCGGCACCGAATGGGCGCCCAGCTCATTTAAAGCGCGCGGCATATTCATCGGCGATGAATCCGACTGCAACCACGTGGCCATCGACTTCGACAACCGGACGCTTGATCACGGAAGGGTTTTCTATCATGACGGCGATCGCGCCGGCTGAGGTCTGCGCCGCGGCCTTTTGCGCATCGGAGAGCGCCCGCCAGGTCGTGCCACGCCGGTTCAGCAAAATGTCCAACGGCACGTCGTCGAGCCAGCGCTGCAGCAAGGCCGCGGACAATGTCCGTTTTTTGAAATCATGGAAGTCGAAGTCGACGTCTCGATCGGCTAGCCAAGTACGTGCTTTCTTTACCGTGTCGCAATTGGGAATTCCGTACACAACCATAGTCATCGATCTTGCCTTTTCATTGTGTCAGTGGGACGTTTGCCAATTTTTGTGCGGTGGGTCGTTGCCGGCGAGGTGCTGGCCGCCGCCTGCTGGCTGCCGCCCGCGCCCCGCATCATCGCGTGCGTTGCCCGCTCTAACCGTGGGCAACGCGTGCAACCGACCCTAGAACCTTTCGCGGGCCGAAACATTGAGGCGGCCTAAAACATGTGGCCTAAACCCGTGCCCCGGAATCAAGCCGAAAAGCAGGCTATAGGTGTTTGCAGAATTCCACGATACGCTGGGCACCTTCTATGCATTCTTCGACGTCGGCCACCAGCGCAAGTCTGACGAAATTGCGCCCGGGGTTGATCCCGTGCGCGTCGCGCGCGAGGAAAGAACCCGGCAAGACGGTCACATTATAGTCGGCGTACAGCCGCCGGGCGAACTCCGTATCGTCCAGGCCCAGGCCATCCACGCGAGCCCACAGATAAAACGCGGCATCCGGCAGCTTGACGTCGAGGTGCGCGGCCAGCATGGGAGTGATGGTCGCAAATTTACTCACATACTTGCGGCGATTTTCGATCACATGCAGTTCGTCCTGCCATGCCGCGGCGCTGGCGCTCTGAAACACCGGGCTCAACGCCGTGCCGTGATAGGTCCGGTATTGGAAAAATTGCTTGAGCAAATTGGCATCGCCGGCCACGAAGCCCGAGCGCATGCCCGGTACGTTCGAGCGTTTGGAAAGGCTGGAGAACACCACCAGACGCGCGTAGCTGTGGCCCAGCCGGTGTGCGGCCTGCATGGCTCCCAGCGGCGGGCGCGATTCGTCGAAATAGATTTCCGAGTAACATTCATCGGATGCGATGATGAAGCCATAGCGGTCGGACAACGCGAACAGTTCGCGCCAGTCTTCCAGCGTCATTACGGCGCCGGTTGGGTTTCCGGGTGTGCAGACATACGCCAGCTGAGTCCGAGCCCACACATCGTGAGGGATCTCTGCGTAGTTGCATGCGTAGTTGCGTGCGGGATCGCTATTGGCAAAATAAGGCTGCGCGCCTGCCAGCAACGCGGCCCCTTCGTAAATTTGATAGAAGGGGTTGGGACAGAGTACGATCGGGTCCGGCCGGCTGCGATCGACCACGGTCTGGGCAAATGCAAAAAGCGCCTCGCGCGATCCGGCAACCGGCAACACCTCCGTGACGGGATCCAGCGGCGGCAGGTGGTAGCGGCTTTCCAGCCAGGCGGCGATGGCACGGCGCAAGGCGTCGCTGCCCAGCGTCGCGGGGTAGACGGACAGTCCCGGCAGCGCTGCGATCAACGCGTCCTTGATCAATTGCGGGGTGGGATGCTTGGGTTCGCCGATGCCGAAGCTGATCGGGCGGTTGGCCGCGTCCGGCGTGATGCCGTCAAACAACACGCGCAGTTTTTCGAATGGATAGGTATGAAGTTGTGTGAGTAGTGGATTCACGTGCGCGGCCTTTCGCGTGCGAGCGGCGATAATCCGCCTGACAGAGGAATGAATGCTGAAAGTAGTGGAAAATTATACCTTGCGCCGGGGCTGGTCCGTGAGCGCAAGCTTAGGGATGCGCTCGTGCGTGCGCTTCTGGGTCCGTTTGTACGTCCGCTTGTACGTCTTTTTGCCGGCGAAAGCGGGCTGCGCGCCGGGCTGCGCGTTTGTCACGCCCGTATTGTCCCGAGTTGCTGCAAGACACGCCATGCGGGAGGCGCTATGACGATGCACCGCGCGCACCGCGGCGCACTGTGGCCACTCGCCGCGATCATGATCGGCTCCGCGGTATGGGGCGTGATCTGGTATCCACTGCGCATCCTTGCCGGCCTGGGCGTGAGCGCAACAGCGGCCGGCGCGCTGACGGGGCTCGCCGCCTGTGTCTTCATGGCCTTGTTCATCCGTGGCGGATTGCTGAAGATTCCGCTGAACCCGTTGGTGTTCGTGCTCGCGGTGGCGGCCGGTGTGACCAACGTCGGCTTCACGTGGGGCGTGATCCACGGCGAAGTGATGCGGGTTCTGCTGCTGTTCTATCTTTCGCCCGCGTGGACGGCGCTGCTAGCCTACGGCTTGTTGCATGAGCGGCTCACGCGCAGCGCGCTGCTGTTGACCGCGCTTTCGCTGGCCGGCGCAGGATTGATGCTATGGACGCCCGCTAGCGGCCTGCCATTACCGAACAACGCCGCCGAATGGTGCGGCCTGATCGCGGGGATGGGTTTCGCGATGAACAACGTCCTGACCTTGCGTATTTCCCGTACTTTGCCTAGCGTTACGCCTCAGATCAGAACCTTCCTGGTATTTGCCGGGAGCGCCGTGCTCGGTTTCGTGACGATGCATTTCGATAAGACGGCCGGGGTGCCCTTGCACTCATTGGCGCTATCGATGCCCCATCTGACGCTGGCGATCGAGCTGGTGGTCGGCATGGGCGTGGCGCTGGCGTTGAACAATCTGCTGATCCAGCATGGGCTGGTGCACGTCGCGGCCAACCGGGCGTCGCTGGTGATGTTGTTCGAAATCGTCGTGACGGCGCTGTCTTCTTGGTTGCTCGCCGATGAAGTTCCTGGCACGCGCGAATGGCTCGGCGGCGGGTGCATTGTGCTCTCCGCGGTGCTGGCAAGCTGGTTTCACCGAGAAAATAGCAGCGCGAGCGGCTCACAGGAGCCGCCGGCCAAACGGGCGGTGGTATGATGCGCAGCATGGATAATGCGCATGCCGGACCGGTGTTTTTTGCCGCCGAAATGTTGCTCACGCCCGGTTTGCGACTCGCTGGATTGCTTAGTGTGCTGGACTGATAGCCTTGGCGTTGGACTGATATTGTTTCAGCCCTGTGCCTGGGCCATGCGTTTCAATCCTGCATTTCGGCCATAGGTTGCAACCGGTTTTTTTTACCTAGGTTTCTACTTTTAAACAGCGATATCGCCGTGCGTCTGACCTCGATTAAACTCGCTGGCTTCAAGTCATTCGTCGATCCCACCCATTTCCAGGTGCCAGGCCAACTCGTCGGCGTGGTCGGACCCAATGGGTGTGGCAAGTCCAATATCATCGATGCCGTGCGCTGGGTGCTCGGCGAATCGCGCGCTTCCGAGCTGCGCGGCGAGTCGATGCAGGACGTCATCTTCAACGGCTCCACATCGCGCAAACCAGGCAGCCGGGCCAGCGTCGAACTTGTATTCGACAACGGCGAAGGGCGCGCGGCCGGACAATGGAGCCAATACAGCGAAATCGCCGTCAAGCGCGTGCTGACCCGCGACGGCACATCCAGCTACTACATCAATAATCTGCCCGCCCGCCGGCGCGATATCCAGGATATTTTCCTCGGCACGGGCCTGGGGCCACGCGCCTACGCAATCATTGGGCAGGGCATGATTGCGCGGATTATCGAAGCCAAACCCGAGGAGTTGCGGATTTTCCTTGAAGAGGCGGCGGGTGTTTCGAAGTACAAAGAGCGACGCCGCGAAACGGAAAGCCGTCTGCACGACACGCGCGAAAATCTGACGCGGGTCGAGGATATTCAGCGCGAACTCGGTAGCAACCTCGAAAAGCTGGAAGCGCAGGCAACCGTTGCGCAGAAATTCCGAGAGCTCAGCGCAGACGGCGAAGAAAAGCAGCGCCTGCTCTGGCTGTTGCGCAAGAACGAAGCGCACGCCGAGCAGCAGCGCCAGCAGCGCGCGATCGAATTGGGGCAGGTGGACCTCGAGGCGCAGGTCGCGAAATTACGCGAAGTGGAAGCCCAGCTTGAGACAGTGCGAGTCGCTTACTACGCGGCCACGGACGCGATGCAGGGCGCCCAAGGCGCACTCTACGAGGCCAATTCGGAAGTTAGCCGGCTCGAAGCCGAAATCAAATTCATTATTGAATCGCGCAATCGGGTGCAGGCCCAACTGGCCGCGCTGACAGCGCAGCGCGAACAGTGGTTGGCGCAGGCGGAAAAAGCGCGTGGCGATCTGGAACTGGCTGAAGAAGCGTTGGCGATTGCCGAAGAAACCAGCGTGCGCGCCCATGGCGAAGCGCTGAACGCGCATGATGCTCTGCCGGCAATGGAAGCCGGTTGGCGCGACGCCCAGAGCAGTCTGAGCGAGCAGCGCGCCGGCATCGCGCAGGTCGAGCAGGCGCTCAAGCTGGAGTCGGTGCATCAGCGCAATGCCGATCAGCAGTTGCAACAATTGCAGCAACGCGACGAACGTCTGAAGCTCGAATCGCGCGGGCTGGACGAACCCGATGCAGTCTTGCTCGAAAACACGCGCGCGCAGTTGGCCGAGCATGAGGAAATCCTGCACAACGCGCAGGATAGCCTTGAAGAGGCGCAGCACACCTTGCCGCGACTCGATGCCGAACGCCGTAGCGCGCAGGAGCGCGTGCAGTCCGAAGGCGCGCAAATCGCCCAGTTCGAGGCACGCCTATCCGCGCTCAAACAGTTGCAGGAAAGCGTCCAGACCGAGGGCAAGATCCAGCCCTGGCTGGAAAAGCACGAACTGGCCGCGTTGCCGCGCCTGTGGAAAAAACTGCACGTCGAAGCCGGTTGGGAAAACGCACTCGAGTCCTTGCTGCGCGAACGTTTGGCCGCACTCGAAATTTCCAATCTCGATTGGGTCAAGGCCTTCGCCACCGATGCGCCGCCCGCCAAGCTGGCGTTTTTCAGCCCGCCACCGGCTGGCCGGCCGTTTGAGGCACCGGCGGGCATGCGCGCATTGATGACGCTGGTGCGCATCGACGATCCCGGTTTGCGCGCGGTGCTCAATGACTGGTTGTCGAACGTGTTTATCGCCGATGACTTGGCTCAGGCCTTGGCGACGCGATCGCAATTGCCCGAGGGCGGCGCGTTCGTCGTGCCTAGCGGACACGTCGTCACACGCTCGGCGGTACAGCTCTATGCAGCCGATTCCGAGCAGGCCGGTCTGTTGGCTCGCGCGCAGGAAATCGAGAATTTGGGCCGCCAGGTCAGGGCGCAGGCACTGTTGGCCGACGAAGCGCGCAGCGCTTCAGTGCGTGCCGAAGCCGCTTATGGCCAAGCCGCTCAGGCGCTGACCGACGCACGTGCCCAGACTGAACGCGCGACCCAGCGGGTTCATGCGCTGCAACTCGATGTGCTCAAGCTCGCGCAAGCCCACGAACGCTATATGGCGCGCAGTACGCAGATCAGCGGCGAGCTCGAAGAGATCGCCGCACAGATCGACGAGCAGCGTGCCCAACGCGCCGAGTCCGAAGCCAAGTTCGAGCAATTCGATATGCAACTGGCCGAGCTCCAGGCGCGTTTCGAAGACGATCAACTGGCCTTCGAAAATCTCGACGCAACGCTCACGGACGCGCGTCAATTGGCTCGCGACCTGGAGCGCGCGGCGCAACAGGCGCAATACGAACAGCATAATGCCGCCAACCGGATCGGCGAATTCAAGCGCACGATCGAGACCGCCACGGAACAAGCCGAGCGCCTCGATCAAGCGCTCGAAGACACGCGCGCCGAACTCGAGACCATCAATCAGCAAACGGCGCATACCGGTTTGCAGGATGCGTTGGAGATCCGCAGCGAGAAAGAGGCGGCGCTGGCGACGGTGCGCATCGAATCCGATGCACTGACCGCGAACCTGCGCCAGCTCGACGAGCAGCGCCTGACGACGGAGCGCTCGCAGCAGCCCTTGCGCGACAAGGTCACCGAGTTACAGCTCAAGGAACAGGCCGCACGCCTGAACTTCGAGCAATTCGCCGAGCAACTGGTGCAGGCGGGGGCCGATGAAGCCGAGTTGCAGTCCAAACTCGCGCCTGAACTCAAGGCGTCCTATTTGCAAGGCGAGGTCACGCGCCTGAATAATGCGATCAATGCGTTGGGCCCGGTCAATATGGCGGCGCTTGACGAATTGACGACAGCGCGCGATCGCAAGCAGTTCCTCGACTCGCAATCGGCCGATCTGAACAGCGCGATCGAGACGCTGGAAGACGCGATACGCAGCATCGACCAGGAAACGCGGTCCTTGCTGCAGGGCACGTTCGACGAGGTCAACCGCCATTTCGGCGAATTGTTCCCGCGTCTGTTCGGTGGCGGACAAGCCAAGTTGATGATGACCGGCGAGGAAATTCTCGACGCGGGCGTGCAGGTGCTGGCGCAGCCGCCGGGCAAAAAGAATTCGACGATCCATTTGCTCTCCGGCGGGGAGAAGGCCTTGACCGCAACCGCGCTGGTGTTTGCGATGTTCCAGCTCAATCCCGCGCCATTCTGTCTGCTTGACGAAGTGGACGCGCCGCTGGACGATGCCAATACGGAGCGTTTCGCCAACCTGGTTCGGGCGATGTCCGAGAAAACGCAATTTCTGTTTATTTCGCACAACAAGATTGCGATGGAAATGGCTCAGCAATTGATTGGGGTGACGATGCAGGAACAAGGTGTGTCGCGCATCGTCGCGGTCGATATGGAAGCCGCCTCGAGTTTTTCGCAGAACGGGGTCTGAGGCGCGAGTCGCCGAGTCGATCAACGATGAGCCGACGGCGTTGCCAGTGCGCTCGATGCGACGGTCCAGCCGTTGCTGAAGCGGAGGCGGCGCCCTAGGTTCGCAACATAATAAGCGGAGTTTGCATGAACGAGCTGTATCTCGGAGTTGGAGGAGCGGGCGCTGTGGTGATCGCCGGAGTCATGGTCTATAACGCCTGGCAGGGTGCGAAGGTCCGGCGCAGATTACCGCAGCAGGCTACGCCGACGGACGCCGAGACCACGGTCGGCCGGGTTCCCGGCACGGGATTGGCCGGTGACTTCAACGACGAACGTCCGTTTATCGAGCCCGCAGTGAGTCCGCTGCGTCACGCAAGCACAGTCGATGTCCAGGAAGCGCGTCGCGAGCCGTCTTTCGGAGGCGGCGGGAGCGGCGGCGATCTCACTCGAACGCAAGAGCTCGATGCGGCTGCCGTGCCTGCGGTAGCACTGGCCGGAGGTGCGCAACCACCGATCGATCAGACCGCGCAGGAAGCCGCCGGTGAGGCGGAAGTTGCCGACGCGCTTACTGCGCCGCCAGTGGCTCCGATTTCGACCGGTATTCTCGATCGGCGTATCGATTGCATCGTGCCAATCCGTCTGGGTGGCCCTGTTTCGTATGAAAAGCTTGCGCCCCTCGCGCAACGCCTGCGCCGTGCCGGTAGCAAGCCGGTAGTTATTGAAGGACGACCCGAAGGACAAGTCGCTGAGCCGCAAGCCTGGGAAGCGTTACAGGCCGGCGGTCGCTATGACGAGATTCGGGTCGGCGTGCAACTAGCCAATCGCTCGGGCGCGCTCAACGAGCTCGAGTTTTCCGAATTCGTCACGGGCGTGCAATTCATCGTCGAAGCCGTGGACGGCGGCCCCGATTTTCCCGATATGCTGGAAACGGTCCAGATGGCGCGTGAACTGGACGGTTTTGCGGCGCAATGCGACGCCCAACTGTCGGTCAATGTCGTGTCGGACGGCGCACCCTGGTCGGCTAATTACGTCCAGGCGATCGCTTCGCAGGATGGCTTGCTGCTCTCGCGTGACGGCACGCGCTTCGTCAAGCTCGATGCACGTCAGAACCCTGTGTTCATGCTGCAATTCGAAGACACCAACTTCCTGCGCGACGATCTGACTTACAAGGGCGGCGAAATGATCACGTTGCTGCTGGATGTGCCGGTTGCCGATGAAGACATCTTGCCGTTCCGGCTGATGTGCGATTATGCGGTCTCGCTGTCGCAGCGCATCGGCGCGCATGTGGTCGACGATCAACGCCGCCCGTTATCGGAAAGCGCCTTGCTCGCGATCGAAAAACAATTGATGACGTTATACGCGCGGCTCGAACAAGCCGGTATCTCGGCGGGTTCGCCGATCGCGCGGCGCCTTTTCAGCAACTGATCTGTGGGCGGCCGGCACATCGGCCGCAGCGGCGAAATGTGACGTGCCGTTGGCGGCGTAGGCTGCGATAATTAATAGTCTGAATTCATCCTGCATCTACGCATGCCTTCTTCTCCCGATCTGTTCGCGGCATCTGCCGAACGCGCTGCCGAGCGCGCTGCCTGGTTGCGCGCCGAACTCGAACGCCATAACTATGCCTATTACGTGCTCGACGAGCCGGTATTGCCGGACGCCGAGTACGACAAGCTGTACCAGGATTTGGTGGCGATCGAAGCTGATCATCCCGATCTGATCACCCCCGAATCGCCGACCCAGCGCGTCGGCGGCGTGGCGCTCGACAGTTTCGCCTCCGTCACGCATTCCATGCCGATGTTGTCGCTCAACAATGGCTTCACGGACGCAGACGTGGAAGCGTTCGACAAGCGTACGGCCGAGGCATTGGGCGGCGATGAGGTCGAGTACGCGTGCGAACTCAAGTTCGACGGCTTGGCCATTTCGCTGCGTTACGAAAATGGGGTGTTGGTGCAAGCCGCGACGCGCGGTGACGGCGCGACCGGTGAGGACGTGACGGAAAACATCCGCACCGTCAAATCGATTCCGCTCAAACTCAAGCTCCAACCCAATCCTACCGGTCAGTTACCCGAAGTGTTGGAAGTCAGGGGTGAAGTGCTGATGTTCAAGCGCGATTTTGCGCGGCTGAATCAACGCCAGCGTGATGCCGGGCAAAAAGAGTTCGCCAACCCGCGCAATGCCGCCGCCGGCAGCCTGCGCCAGCTCGATCCGAAAATCACAGCAACCCGCGCATTGTCGTTTTTTGCCTATGGCATTGGCACGCTCACGGGCGTAGAGATGCCGCCGACGCATGGGGAGGTGCTCGACTGGTTCTCGACGCTGAGCCTGCCGGTTTGCCCGCAACGTGCACTGGTCAAGGGGGCCGCGGGCTTGCTCGACTTTTACCGGTCGATCGGCGAGCGCCGAGCCGAGCTGCCGTACGAAATCGATGGCGTGGTGTACAAGGTCAATCGGCGTGCCGATCAGGACCGGCTCGGATTTGTGTCGCGGGCACCGCGTTTTGCACTCGCGCACAAATTTCCGGCCGAAGAAGCGCTGACCCGTTTGATCGGTATCGATGTCAACGTCGGCCGCACCGGAGCCGTGACGCCGGTGGCGCGTCTTGAACCGGTATTCGTCGGCGGCGTGACGGTGACCAACGCCACCTTGCATAACGAAGAGGAAATTCGGCGCAAGGATGTGCTGATCGGCGATACCGTGATAGTGCGTCGCGCCGGCGACGTGATTCCCGAAGTGGTCGGTGCCGTTCTCGAACGTCGGCCCGCCGATGCCCGTGCATTTGTCATGCCCACGCATTGTCCGGTATGCGGCTCAAAAATCGAAAAATTACCCGATGAGGCGATCGCGCGCTGCACCGGTGGCTTGATCTGTGGCGCGCAACGCAAACAGGCGCTTTGGCATTTCGCGCAGCGCCGGGCAATGGACATCGACGGGCTGGGCGAGAAAATCATCGATCAATTGGTCGAGCAGCAATTGATACGCACGCCGGCGGATCTGTTCAAACTGGGGTTCGGCACGCTTGCGGCATTGGAGCGCTTCGCCGACAAATCCGCGCAGAATCTGCTCGACTCGATCGCGCACGCGCGTCAAACCACCTTACCTCGGTTGATTTATGCGTTGGGGATAAGGCATGTGGGCGAGGCGACCGCGCGCGATCTGGCGCGGTATTTTGGCGCGCTCGACCCGATCATGGTCGCCACGCAAGAAGAGTTGCTGGAAGTGAATGACGTGGGGCCTGTCGTGGCCGAAGCGATCGTGAATTTCTTTGCTGAACCGCACAACGTCGAATGTATCGAACAATTGCGCGCGGCGGGCGTGCAGTGGCCGGAGGGGCCGCCGGCGCAGAAAGCCGAGCCCGGTTTGTTGGCCGGTCGCACGGTGGTTTTGACAGGCACGCTACCGAATTTGTCGCGCGACGATGCGAAGGCCATGCTCGAAGCCGTGGGCGCTAAAGTGGCGGGGTCGGTCTCGAAGAAGACCGACTACGTGGTGGCGGGAGCCGAGGCCGGCAGCAAGCTGGTCAAGGCCGAGGAACTGGGTATCAAAGTGCTGGATGAGGACGGTCTGCGTTTGCTTCTGGAGGGCAAAAATCCATGATTCGCGAGATTATAAAGATGGGCGACGCGCGCCTGTTGCGTGTCGCTCAACCGGTGCAAAAGTTCGATACCCCGGAGCTGCATGAACTGATTTCGGACATGTTTGAAGTGATGCGCGACGCCAAGGGTGTGGGCTTGGCTGCGCCGCAGATCGGTGCTGATCTGCAACTGGTGATCTTCGGTTTCACCCGTAGCGACCGGTATCCCGACGCGAAGCCGGTTCCGGAAACGGTACTGCTCAACCCCGTGATTACGCCGCTTTCACCCGTCATGGAAGAAGGGTGGGAGGGCTGTTTGTCCGTGCCCGGACTGCGCGGCATGGTTCACCGACATACGAAAATCCGGTATCAGGGCGTCGATCAGTATGGCGCGCCTATCGACCGGATCGCTGAAGGTTTTCATGCGCGGGTAGTGCAGCACGAATGCGACCATCTGATCGGCAAGCTTTACCCGATGCGCATCACGGACTTTTCGAAGTTCGGCTATCTTGACGTGTTGTTTCCCGGCATGGATCCGGAAGGCGACGATTAGGTCGGGAACCCGGCACAGCCCCAACATCGGGGAGTGCGGCTTGATCGTGGCCGACTCGATTCGGGGGCCTGGACGCGCGGGACTTATCTGACTGATTTGATCCCTGCGCCGCCCCCGACGCTCATTACACGCTCAGAACGTTTCGCTGGGCAGTAGGTAGCGCCATTTGCCGGCGGGCAAGTTGCCCAATACGACCTGGCCGATACGAATACGCTTCAAGCCCACCACTTCGAGACCGACCAGCTCGCACATGCGGCGGATCTGGCGCTTCTTCCCTTCTCGCAAAACAAAGCGCAATTGTTCGCCGTTTTGCCACTCAACCTGAGCGGGCTTGAGCGGCTGCTCATCCAGCTCCAATCCGAAACGCAGGCGCTCCAGTTGTTCGGCGGGGAAATGCGCTTCCACATCGGTTTCGTGTCCGTTGTAGGACACGCGCACCAGATATTCCTTGTCGATTTCGCTTTTTTCACCGATCAACTGTTTTGCAATCCTACCGTCCTGGGTCATGACCAGCAAGCCGGTCGAATCGATGTCCAGCCGTCCGGCCGGAGCGAGCGCGCGAAGGTTGAACGGATGGAAACGGCGACCGCTTTCGTCGAGCTCCCACTGATTGGCGGGATTGATCAAAACCGCTGCGGGTTTGTAATCGTCTTCCGGTTGTCCTGACACATAACCCACGGGCTTGTGCAGCAGGATGGTTACCTGTTTTGCCTGGTCGGCGCGCGCAGCCGGCATCACGTCGATTTTCTGCTCTGCATGGACCTTGGCGCCCAGCGTGTCGACTTTGACGCCATCGACTTTTACCCAGCCCTGTTCGATCCATTCGTCGGCTTCGCGGCGTGAACACAAGCCGAGTTCGGACATCCGTTTGGACAAACGCATCATGCCGGTTTCGTCGACTTGGCGATTGGCCGAACTCGCGGCCGAGCTCGATGTTGCGGCCCCGCTGCGCGGCGCGGAAGCTCTGGGGCGATCGCCGGCGGGGCGTGCATCGGACCTGGCGTGGCTCGGGCTGCGCTCGCGCTCGGTCTCGGTACCGGAGCGCGACGACGAGCGCTCTCGACTGGCCGGGCTGCGGGCACCGTCACGCGGCGCGGCGGGGCGCGGCGTCGATGGGCGCGGGCCGGAAGGACGTGCTCCTGCACCTGCGCCGCGCGGTTTGTCCGAGCGCTCGCCGGTACTGGCGGTGCGGGGCTTATCCCAACTCGCTCCTGCGGCACGCGGCTTATCTGAGCGTGCCCCCGCACCGGTTGCACGCGGTGGTCGGTCCGAGCGCTCGCCGGTGCCGGCTGCGCGGGGCTTATCCCAACTTGCTCCTGCGGCACGCGGCTTGTCTGAGCGCGCTCCAGCGCCGGCTGCACGAGGTCGGTCCGAACGCTCGCCGGTGCCGCCTGCGCGGGGCTTATCCCAACTCGTTCCTGCGGCGCGCGGTTTGTCCGAGCGCGCTCCGGCGCCGGCCGTGCGTGGTTTATCGGATCTAGCGCCTGCGCTTGCGGCACGGGGTTTGTCTGAGCCGGCACGAGCGCCGTAGGTATCGCTTTTTCCCGGCGTAGCGCCGCGATCTTGCGATGAAGCGTTGCTGGCAGCCGGTGCGTCTTTGGGCCCTGAACGCAGGCTCGAATTCGGATTCTTACGCAAGCCAGGGCGTACAGGGGCGCGCGCCGGCGAAGCCGGCCGCGGATGCTTGGCGGTTAATTTGTCACGCATAAATTCTCACAGGCAGACACGTCGCCTATACGGCGAGCGCGCGCAGCAGTTCGGTTTCTAGTTGGAGTTGTAGACGGCTGTCAGATAGGCGTGCACCGTCGAGCAAAAATACGTCTTCGACGCGTTCGCCGAGCGTATTGATGCGCGCGGCATGCAGCCCGACGCGGTGTTCCGCCAGTAAACGCGAGATGGTATAGAGCAGGCCGGGGCGATCGTTTGCCGAAACTGACAGGATGTAATACTGGCCTCGCTCGTCGGCGCGCAAATCGACGCTGGGCGAGATCGGGAAAGTGCGGGACAGTCGAGACAAGCGTCCCTTCGACGGTTCCGGCAGTGGGACGGTGGGCGCCATAAGGCGTCCGGTGAGTTGTTTTTCGACCAGGTTCGCTATGTCGCGATAGTGGGAATCCATGCGGCTGTCGGCAACCAGGAAATTGTCGAGCGCATAGCCATGGCGCGTCGTGTGGACGCGCGCGTCGAGCACCGACAGCCCGCTGCGATCGAAGTATTCGCAAATCTCCGCAAACAGATCGGGCTGATCCTTGCAATACACGAGTACTTGCAAACTTTCCCCTATCGGCGACGGGCGCGCGCACACGATAGGCGTCGGGGTTTCGACATGTTTATACAGTAGCCGGGTCTGCCAGGCGATATCCTGCGCATCGTGACGCAGGAAATAGGCGACATCGAGCTGATCCCACAAGGCCTGCTGCGTACCGGGCGGAATCGTCTGCAAGCGTAGCAGCGTAAGCGCTTCTTCTTTTCGTGCACGCATCTCGGAATGGGCATCCGGGCGCGCACCTTCCAGCACGTTGATAGTGCTGCGATAGAGATCTTCGAGCAGCTTGCCTTTCCAGGCATTCCACACTTTCGGGCTGGTGCCGCGGATGTCCGCCACCGTGAGCAGGTACAGCGCGCTGAGCCGACGCTCGCTGCCGACCAGCTTGGCAAACTCGGTGATGATCTCCGGATCGCTGGTGTCCTGCTTTTGTGCAACCTGACTCATCGTCAGGTGATGCTGGACCAGCCATACCACCAGATCCGAGTCTTCCTCAGTGAAACCGTGTTCGTTGCAAAATGTGCGGGCGTCGGCCATGCCCAGCGTCGAGTGGTCGCCGCCACGGCCTTTGGCGATATCGTGAAACAGCGCGGCCGTATAGAGCACCCATGGCCGCTCGAAGTTGGAAATCAGCTGACTGCAAAACGGGTATTCGTGCGCGTGCTCGGCGACGGCAAAACGCCGGATATTGCGCAACACCATCAGGATGTGCTGATCGACCGTATAGACATGGTAAAGATCATGCTGCATCTGGCCGACGATGCGTCGGAAGTTGAGCAGATAGCGCCCCAGCACGCTCGTCTGGTTCAACAGACGCATCACGTGCGTGACGCCTTGCGGCTGTTTGAGAATTTCGATAAAAAGCTGGCGATTGATCGGATCACGCCGCCACTTCTGGTTCATCAGCTTGCGCGCGTTGTACAGCGCCCGCAGCGTGCGCGCCGAAAGGCCTTTCACGCCTGGGGTTTTTTCGAAGAGCAGGAACGCTTCCAGGATCGCGGTCGGTTCGCGTTCGAAAAGATCGTCGCTGATGATTTCGATCATCCCCTGCTTTTCGACGAAATGATCTGACAGCACGCGCGTAACGCCGCTGGTCTTCGGAAACAGTTGTGCCTCGATGTTCTGCAACAATATTGTCGAAAGCTGCGTCACCGCTTTGGCGGCCCAGTAGTACCGGCGCATCAACTGTTCGCTGGCGCGTTTGGTCGGCGTCGACGCGTAGCCGAAGCTCTCCGCGAGCGCATTTTGCAAATCGAACACCAGGATGTCCTGGCGGCGTCCGGCGATCAGGTGCATGCGCGTGCGCAGCGTTTTCAGAAAATTCTCGTTACGACGCAGTTCATTGGCTTCGTGTGAGGTAATCAGCCCGCGCGTGTCGAGTTCCTTCCAGCTATTGCCGAGGTTGGCTGCGCGAGTGATCCACAGGATCAACTGCAAGTCACGCAAGCCGCCCGGGCTTTCCTTACAATTGGGTTCCAGGCTGTACGGGGAGTCCTGGTACTTGGCATGCCGTTGACGCATTTCCAGCAACTTGGCCTGGAAAAAAACGCGCGGATCCAAGGTCTCGTTGAAGCGGCGCGAAAATTGCTCGAACAGGGCGCTACTGCCGAATAACTGGCGTGCCTCGAGCAGCGAGGTTTGCACGGTGACATCTTGCCTGGCTTCATCGATGCACTGCTCGACGGTGCGCACGCTGCTGCCGATCTCTAAGCCGAGATCCCATGCCATGCCGATAAAACGCTCCAGGCGCAATTCGAGGTCGGGATCGGGATCGCTCGGCAATAAAATCAAGATGTCGACGTCCGAACTGGGCGCCAGCTCGGCGCGTCCGAAGCCGCCCACGGCAACCAGCGTCAGCGTGGCAGGTAGATTGCACTCGCGCCAAGCGCAAGCCAGTGTGCGATCGGCCAGGCGGGCGAGGGCGCGGGTCAGTCCATCGACCTTGCCGGTGCGCTGGAAACGAGCAAGCAGGTCGGCTTTGGCGCTGCGAAATTCCGAGCGGATGATCGCGGTGGCGTTCGCCGCGATGGTGTTCGCCGAGGCGGCAGAGGGGGCGCAGACGGGTGGCTTCGAGACTAGGCTGCTCATAGGGTGTGGCGCTGATCAGGCCGTCGAGGCCGTCGTGCCGAGTATCGCCGGGCGCGCAGGCGTTCCCGCTGAAACCGTCAGTACGTCGTAGCCCGTCGGCGTCACGAGCACGGTGTGTTCCCATTGAGCGGACAGACTGCGATCGCGGGTCTTGACTGTCCATTGATCGGGCATTGTGCGAATGTCGCGGCGCCCGGCATTGATCATCGGCTCTATCGTGAAGATCATGCCCGCTTTGAGTTCGAGGCCCGTGCCCGGTCGCCCGTAGTGAACCACCTGCGGATCTTCATGGAATACCGTGCCGATGCCATGACCGCAATATTCGCGCACGACGCTATAACCCTGGGCTTCGGCATGCCGCTGAATGGCATGGCCGATGTCGCCCAGGCGGGCGCCGGGCCGAACTTGATCGATACCTAGCCACATGCATTCGTAAGTGGTCTGGACCAGTCGTTTGGCAAGGATGGAGCCTTCCCCGACGATGAACATACGGCTGGTGTCGCCAAAGTAGCCTTCCTTGATCACGGTAATGTCGAGGTTGACGGTGTCGCCGTTTTTCAGGGTTTTGTCGCCGGGAATGCCGTGGCAGATCACATCGTTGACGGAGGTGCAGATCGCCTTGGGGAACGGCGGATAACCGGGCGGCTGGTAATTCAGCGGGGCCGGAATCGTCTGTTGCACGTTCGTCATGTACTCATGGCAAAGGCGGTCGAGCTCGCCCGTCGTTACCCCGGCCTTCACAAACGGCGTGATATAGTCGAGCACCTCGCTGGCGAGCTTGCAGGCCACTCGCATTTTGGCGATATCGTGTTCGTTTTTCAGCGTAATAGACATATTTTCCTCAGAAGCCTTGAGCAATAAGGGTTTTCGCCTTTCGCCATATCCGTGAATTTGGGAAGTTCCACCAAAATTCCATCAGACACGCTAGACAACCCCAGCCAGTCGGGCTTTGCGGACCACCAGTGAAAAACTCTCACTGGCATACCGGGCAAAACCCTCTATTTCCAGGCCGAATCCAAGCATTATAAGCCAGCAGCACCTACGGGGCGTCTGCCGATGCCCCTTTTTGTGGGGCGTTTCCGCAATTGATTGCGGATGTCTGGCCCTGCCGACGCTGGCGTGGTGGAGTTTTTGGTGGAATTCCCCATGAGCCGATGACGACGGCAGCGCGAACAGGTCCGTCATGTAATTTTGAAATAACGCGAAAAACGTTCGAGGTTGCCCAAAAATTCACGCCTATGCCCTGGTTTTAACCTGAAAGCAGAGGAAATAGCATGGCATTCACAACTGCAGAGCTTGGCGACCTGGGCAAACCGAAAGCGCTGGGCTTAAACATAAAACGCGGCCCCCGCCATATGCAGGTTCCTGGGCGCCTTGGGGCGCACTTTTTTATGGCCGTTCGCAATTAACTGCAGCGGCTGTGCAGTCGACTCCAGGATAGTCGGTGTACTTAAAACAAATGGAGCAAACGGGGTTGGGTGTCAAAAAGCCGGCTAAAGTTCGTATTCAAGTTTGCAACTTGATGAAATAATCTATGGCCGAAAGGTTTTTGTGCGCGAACTTCACCAGCAGGAGTTGAACTGTTGTTAGATTAACGCATGTCTTACTCTAATTTTTTTAGTTCATCGCAATTATCTAATACACTATGCCCGCGTGCGTCGAAACAATAAATGTCGCACGTGCTTGTCGAGCTAACTGAAGGTATTTTTTAAAAATCGGGGGTTAACATGCGGCAATTTTTTAAATTTTTCCAGCGCGACGAACGTGGTGTCACCGCACTTGAGTATGCGATTCTGGCAGGCATTATCGTTGTGGCGCTGGTCGCAGTGGGTACGACTTTCACCAGCAGCTTGACGGGCATCTACACCGCGTTGACGAGCACTGTCTCGACAACCATTGCAGGCGGCAGCTCTTCCTGATTCCGGTTCGAAACTGGGTTTCGCGGTTTGATCCGGCGTCCGGTCGGCTTGCCTGCACAACTGGGTAGCGGTCCAAGAAAAATCTTCAAGCGCTGGCCGCTGTTATGGCCAAGTGCTTGATATCTCTTTGCTCGCGCAACGCTTCTTTCGCTTTCGCTCTAAATCGCTGGTCCCCAATGGAGTGAGAATTCTTGCGTTCTTGATTTGGGCGATCGTTGAGATTTATCGAAAGAATCATTCCTTTGAACCGCGCAAAGCTCTCGATGAGCATTTTTCATGATTCCGCATCCTCGATTTTTCCGGCGAACGCCGAATGATCGTTGTAGATAGTCAAGGCATCAGTGGTCGCCGGCCAGATCATGATAAATGGCGTGAGATCGCGCCGATCCCCCAGACCTTTGCCGACGTGTACCTTGTATTCGTTCCGCGGATTCCCTAATTCGGCGTGTATTGCCTGCAAGAATGCCTTAGGTTCCTGTTGGCGGCGCTGCTCATTCAGCGCGCGGGCGCGACTAAATTGCAGCCACGACACGCCAATGGCAACCAACATTGGCATAATCGAGCCGATTGTCTGGGCCCGGGGCGCGCCTGTGGCCGAAAGGCCGATTGCTTTGTCTCGCACGAGCCAAGCTATGAGTTCGTGCCAACACCATGTTCGCGTCATCCCCGCACGTGCAGCTTTTGGAAGTGATCCTTGAGAATCCGGCCGTCTGGATGGTATAATCTTTGGCTAGTTTGGTGGAAAAGCTATGGTGGGCGTGTGTGCTGGGCCTAAGCCAGTGTGGGTGGGCCTCTAAGCGGTGAGGGTGGCTTTTGCCGCTGTTCTTCGCGTAGCACGTGCATCAGCGAATTCGGCCGATCTGGTTAGCGGGGCCAATTGGTCCCGCAGCTGTAGTTGTCGTAGATAGTACGTGGTGTGTAAGTAGTCAAAATCGCAAACCGGCGCTTCCAGGGTGTCCTTCGCACATACAGTGTCCAAGGATGTCGCTGCCGGTTTAAGACTGAACCCTTTTGGAGAATTACCATGGCAGTAACCATGCGTCAGATGTTGGAAGCGGGTGTCCACTTTGGTCACCAGACCCGCTTCTGGAACCCGAAAATGGCACCGTTCATTTTCGGTCACCGCAACAAGATTCACATTATCAACCTCGAAAAAACGCTGCCGATGTACAACGACGCGCTGAAGTATGTGCGCCAGTTGGCAGCCAATCGTGGCACGATTTTGTTTGTCGGCACCAAGCGCCAGTCGCGCGACACCATCGCCGAAGAGGCGAATCGTTCGGGTATGCCGTACGTGAACACCCGCTGGTTGGGTGGCATGCTGACCAACTTCAAGACGCTGAAGTCGTCGATCAAGAAGCTCAAGGATATGGAAGCCCAGGCAGAAGCCGGCGACCTGGAGCGCATGAGCAAGAAGGAAGCATTGCTGTTCGAACGCGAAATGATCAAGCTGGAAAAATCGATCGGCGGCGTGAAGGACATGGGCGGTATTCCGGACGCGATCTTTGTAGTCGACGTCGGTTATCACAAAATTGCGATCACCGAAGCCAATAAGCTCGGCGTGCCGGTTATCGCAGTGGTCGACACGAACCACTCGCCGGAAGGTGTGGATTACGTGATCCCGGGTAACGACGACGCAAGCAAGGCTGTTGCGCTGTACACGCAGGGCATGGCGGATGCGATCCTCGAAGGTCGCGCCAACGCAGTGCAAAATGTCGTGGAAGCAGTGCGCGGCGATGAAGGCGGCGATGAATTCGTCGAGGTCAACGCAGAGGCATAAGTATTTTTGCTTCCGACCAAAAAGGGGGCTCTTGCACAGCCCCCTTTTTTTGAATCAGGGCGTGGCACAGCGAGGTGCCCGCGTTGATGGCCGGTTTGGCACGGTTGTGCCGAGTTGGCCGGGGTTGACGAGGTTGACCCTGGGTTGAAGGATTTGGCGCCGGCGTGTTTCCCCGGGTGTCATAAGGATTTAGGATGATGGTTTGCGCAGCGAACCATCGCATGCAATCAGTGTGTGTTTTGATTCACAGATTTCAGGAGCGACGAATGGCGGCTATTACTGCAAGCATGGTGGCGGAACTCAGGGCGAAGACCGATGCGCCGATGATGGAATGCAAGAAGGCGTTGACCGAAGCCGAAGGCGATATGGCGCGCGCTGAAGAGTTGCTGCGCGTGAAGCTGGGCAGCAAGGCAAGCAAGGCAGCCTCGCGAGTGACAGCAGAAGGCGTGATCTCGGTATTTATCTCGGGCCAGGTAGGTGCGCTGGTCGAACTCAATTGCGAAACCGACTTCGTTGCCAAAAACGACGATTTCCTGGCTTTTTCGAAGAACGTGGCCGAATTGGTCGCTCAGAAGAACCCGACCGACGTGGCGGCTTTGTCGTCGCTCGAACTCGGCGGTGCAACCGTGGATACGGTGCGCAGCGCATTGATCGGCAAAATCGGCGAGAACGTTTCGATCCGTCGTTTCGTGCGCTACGAAACGGCCAACAAGCTGACCTCGTACCTGCACGGCACGCGCATCGGCGTGATCGTCGAATATGACGGCGCCGAAGAGCAAGTCGGCAAAGACGTGGCCATGCACATCGCGGCCATGAAGCCTGTCTCGTTGTCGGCGGATCAAGTGCCGGCCGATTTGATTGCGAAAGAGCGTAGCATTGCCGAACAGAAAGCGGCCGAATCGGGCAAGCCGGCCGAAATCGTCGCCAAGATGGTCGATGGCAGCGTGCAGAAGTATCTGAAAGAAGTGTCGTTGCTCAATCAGCCGTTCGTGAAGAACGACAAGCAAAGCATTGAACAGATGCTGAAGGCCGCGAGCACCACGGTCAAAGCATTCACGATGTTTGTGGTGGGCGAGGGCATCGAAAAGCGTACCGATGATTTTGCGGCAGAAGTGGCAGCGCAAGTTGCTGCTGCGAAGCAAGGCTAAAACGCAAGGCTGAAAAGCAGAGCTAAACAACGCCAACCTGCTGAACACCTTGGGCTACGCCCTGGGGTTGCATGCGCGAAACCGTAGATGGGCTGTAGCTGGCCCGACTGCGGCGCACGCAACCCGCGGATTTTTTCCGGCGAAATGAGGGAAATAACGCAGAGTCAAACTGTTTATTTCCCTTTATTCTGCCTCAGTAGTACGGCGCTGGCGGGCTTTCGGGCCTGCTACTCCAGCGCCGCACGGGCGGCATCCCAAGCGCCGATACGGCGCGGCCGCGTGCCGCCATGCTTGCAAATTTGCTCGATGCGAACGGACGATCCCCTATGCCAATTGCCTATAAACGCGTTTTACTAAAACTTTCCGGCGAAGCCCTGATGGGTGACGACACGTTCGGCATCAATCGCGTGACGATCGAACGCATGGTCGCCGATATCGCCGAAGTGGTGAAGTTAGGTGTGCAGCTTGCCGTCGTGATTGGCGGCGGCAATATTTTTCGCGGCGTCGCAGGTGGCGCCGCCGGTATGGACCGCGCGACGGCCGACTACATGGGGATGCTTGCCACCATGATGAACGCGCTGGCGCTGCAGGACGCGATGCGCCACGCCGGGATCGAAGCGCGGGTTCAATCCGCGTTGCGCCTGGACCAAGTACTCGAACCCTATATCCGTCCTCGCGCCATACGCCAGCTCGAAGAAGGGCGTGTCGTAATTTTTGCCGCTGGTACCGGCAACCCGTTTTTTACGACCGATACCGCCGCCGCATTGCGCGGCTCGGAAATCGGCGCAGAGGTGGTGCTCAAAGCGACCAAGGTCGATGGCGTTTACTCAGCCGACCCCAAAATCGATCCTGCGGCGACCCGTTACACGACCATCAGCTTTGACGAGGCGATCGGTCGCAATCTGCAGGTCATGGACGCGACCGCTTTTGCGCTGTGCCGCGACCAGAAGCTGCCGATCAGAGTGTTTTCTATCAATAAACCCGGTGCATTACGGCGTATCGTCGAAGGTGAAAACGAAGGCACACTGGTGCACGTTTGACCGATCGGGTGGGCCCGCACGCGGGCAAAACAGGTAATCAAGATCTAAAAGGCTGGGAGCTTTTATGACATTGGCTGAAATCAAATCGGGCGTCGACCAGAAGATGCAACGTTCGCTCGAAGCGTTCAAGAGCGATCTGGCGAAGATTCGTACGGGACGTGCGCATACGGGGCTGCTGGATCACATCCAGGTCGACTACTACGGCTCGAATGTGCCCATCTCGCAAGTCGCCAACATGAGCTTGATCGACGCGCGTACCATCGGCGTACAGCCGTGGGAAAAGAAGATGGTGCAGGCGGTCGAACGAGCGATTCGGGACGCTGACCTGGGTCTGAACCCTGCGACTCAGGGCGACCTGATCCGTGTACCGATGCCAGCGCTGACGGAAGAGCGCCGCCGGGAATTGGTCAAGGTCGTCAAGAATGAAGCCGAAACCGCGAAGATTGCCGTACGCAATCTGCGCCGCGACGCAAACGAGCAACTGAAAAAACTGTTGAAAGACAAAGAGATCTCGGAAGACGATGAACGCCGTTCGCAAGACGACGTACAAAAGCTGACGGATAAATTCGTTACCGAAATCGACAAGCTCGTCCTGACCAAAGAAGCCGAGATCATGACGGTTTAAAGCCGTTATTTCTCGACGACCGGAGCGTTCTGGCGAATATGGCCCATATGAGTTCTTCCATCGGCGTACCCGAGACGGCAGAGGTGCCGCGGCACATTGCGATCATCATGGATGGCAATGGCCGCTGGGCGACCCAGCGCCGGCTGCCGCGTGCGGCTGGCCATACGAAAGGCGTGGATGCGGTGCGCGGTATCGTCGAAGCCTGCGCCCGACGCGGTGTCGAATACCTGACGCTGTTTGCCTTCAGCTCGGAAAACTGGCGTCGCCCGACCGACGAAGTGTCGTTCTTGCTCAGATTGTTCGTGTCTGCGCTGGAGCGCGAAGTGGCGCGCATGCATGCCAATGGCATACGCTTGCGGGTGGTCGGCGACCTGTCGATGTTCAACGACCGGATCCAGGATCTGGTCCGGCGGGCTGAACTCAAGACGGCGCAAAACGATCGACTCACGCTGACCATCGCGGCCAACTACGGCGGCCGCTGGGACATGCTGCAGGCCACGCGCAAACTGATGGCCCAAGCGGCCGCTACTGGCATTACCGGTCCGCTCGACGAGACGCAGTTCGCCGAGCATCTGGCGATGGCTTATGCGCCCGAACCCGATCTGTTTATTCGTACCGGCGGCGAACAACGCGTGAGCAATTTTCTGCTTTGGCAATTGGCCTACACCGAGTTGTACTTTACCGATCAATACTGGCCGGATTTCGACGATGCGATGTTGGAACAGGCGATCGGCTGGTTCCAGCAGCGCGAGCGTCGGTTCGGACGAACCAGCGAGCAGCTTGCTGCTCAGGCGCAGGGTGCTGACTCCTTGTCATGCTAAGAACCCGTGTTTTGACGGCATTGGTCCTGCTCGCGGTTTTCCTGCCCGTGACGCTATTTGCGCCGGTCGGGGTGTTCGCCGCGCTGATCGGCCTCGTGATTACGTTCGCGGCCTGGGAATGGGCTCGACTGCTTGGACTGAGCTCACGCGGCACCGTGCTTTACGCGGCCGTCACGGCGATGGCCTTGTTGTTGAGCACACGGCTGTTTTATACCAGCACCACCGGCTTCTACAAGGCCGCGGCGATATTCTGGATAGTGGGCGCGCCGTATATGTTGTTGCGCAAGCCGACGCTGGTGCGCGGCGCCTGGCGCGCTTTTCTGCTGGTGGCCGGCGTGGTGTTGCTGATCGCTTGCTGGTACGCGTTGAGAGCCGCGCGCGTCGAAGGTGTCGCGTTTGTCCTGTCCTTGATGTTGGTGGTCTGGTGTGCCGATATCGGCGCATATTTCGCCGGCAAGGCGTTCGGCCGTCACAAACTGGCGATAGCGATCAGCCCGGGTAAAACCTGGGAAGGCGCCATCGGCGGCTGGTTGCTGGTGATGGTGCTGGCGCTGGCGGCGATGGTCGCCGGTGCCGCTGGTGTGTCGGCGGGCGCATCCGCAGGTGGGTTGGTAGGTACGTCCGTAGGTGCCTCGGTAGGCATGTCGGCGGGAACAACCACAGGGACATTCGCGCCGACGCTGTTTTCGGTCTACGCTAGTACAGCGGGCATGCTGCGTGCGTTGATAGGTATCACGTTGCTGGTCGTCTTCAGCGTTGTCGGCGATCTATTCGAATCTTTGTTAAAGCGGCAGGCGGGCGTAAAGGATTCCAGCGGTTTGCTGCCCGGTCATGGCGGCGTACTCGACCGGATCGATGCGTTGTTGCCGGTGTTGCCGCTGGCAATGCTACTAATCGGGCCTAGCGCCGGCTAGTACTCAGGTAATTCATGACTATTCAAACACACAAAATAGAACGGCTGACTTTGCTCGGGTCGACCGGCTCGATCGGAGACAGCACCCTGGACGTCGTAGCCCGACATCCGGAGCGCTTCTCGATCTTTGCCCTTACGGCTCACCGCAACGCCGCGAAGCTCATCGAGCAGTGCCTGCGATTCAAACCGGAATGCGCGGTAGTGGGCGATGCGCACATTGCCCAGCAAGTGCAAACCGCTTTGCGCGCGGCCGGTAGCGCCACCGAAGTGACGTATGGAGAAGAGGCGCTGATGGCCGTGGCCGCCGCGTCCGAATGCGATACCGTGGTCGCCGCCATCGTCGGTGCGGCAGGTCTGAAGCCCACGCTGGCTGCTGCACGCGCGGGCAAACGCATCCTGCTGGCCAATAAGGAAGCGCTCGTGATGTCGGGCGCGCTGTTCATGGACGCCGTACATGACCACGGAGCAACCTTGTTGCCGGTGGACAGCGAACACAATGCGATCTTCCAGTGCCTGCCAGCGGTGAACGGTGCCGGCGAGAAGCACGGCGGTGTCACGCGCATCATCCTCACCGCGTCGGGCGGTCCGTTTCGGACTCGCGAGCCCGCCACGCTGGCCGCCGTGACGCCGGACGAAGCCTGTGCCCACCCCAATTGGGTGATGGGCCGCAAGATTTCGGTCGATTCGGCCACCATGATGAATAAGGGGCTTGAGGTCATCGAGGCGCACTGGTTATTCGGCTTATCGCCGGAGCGCATCGACGTGCTGATTCATCCGCAAAGCGTGATTCACTCGATGGTTTCGTATGCGGACGGATCGGTGCTCGCACAGCTGGGCAATCCGGATATGCGCACGCCGATCGCCCACGCACTGGCTTATCCGAATCGTATCGATTCGGGGGTTGCGCAACTCGATCTGGCTGCGATCGCGACCCTGACGTTCGAACACCCCGATGAACAACGTTTCCCGTGCCTCACGCATGCCTTTGCGGCGCTCAAGCAAGGCGGAACCGCAAGTGCAACGCTGAACGCGGCCAACGAAATGGCCGTTGCGGCCTTTCTTGAGCGCCGCATCGGTTTCATGCGCATTGCCGAAGTGGTTGCCGAGGTGCTGGAAAAAATCGCTCCGGGCAGTGCCGATAGCCTGGACGATGTCCTGGCTGTCGACGCGCAGGCGCGCCGCTTGGCGCAAGTCGAAATCGAACGACTGTCGGCCGCAACAGCGCATCCATGAATTTCCTGACCGCGCTCGCAGCGTTCGCCGTTGCTATTGGCATTTTGGTGGTGGTCCACGAATTGGGCCATTACACCGTGGCGCGTTGGTGCGGGGTCAAGATACTGAAATTCTCGGTCGGTTTCGGCAAGCCTTTGCTAGTCTGGAAAAGCCCGAAGACAGGCACCGAGTGGACGTTGTCGGCGCTACCGCTCGGTGGCTTCGTGAAGATGCTCGATGAGCGCGAAACCGAGTCGCCGGTGGTTGCCGCCGATTTGCCTTATGCCTTCAATCGGCAAAGCGTGGGCAAGCGCATTGCGATCGTGGCGGCCGGCCCGGTCGCCAATTTTCTGCTCGCGATCGTATTGTTCGCCGCGACCTTCGTTGGCGGTGTAAGCGAACCCGTTGCGCAGTTGGCGACGCCGCCCGCCGGTACGTTGGCCGCGCGCGCCGGATTGACCGGCGGCGAGTTGGTGACCGGCTTTCGTAGCAATGCCACGGCGCAAACCCAGCCGGTGGTATCGTGGGCCGATCTGCACTGGAAGTTGTTGGACGCTGCCATGGACCGCAGCACCGCTGTCTTACAGACTAAATCGGGAGCCGATGAGACGGCCGGCCACGTGCAGGACTCGCACGACTATCCGCTCGATTTCAGCCAGATGCCGGTTGGTGTCGAAACGGATCCCGATCATGATGTGGTGGACATCCTGGGGTTTTCTCCCGGCGGCATGGAGCCAACCATCGCCGCAGTGGAAGCGGGTAGCCCCGCGCAGCGAGCCGGACTGGCCGCGCAGGATCGGGTGATCGCGATCGACGGTGTGCCGGTCAAGGACGTCAGCGCGTTCGTGCGGGCAGTTCAAGCACACGGTTCCCAACCCTTGTCCTTGCAGGTCGAGCGCAATATCGAGGGCAATAAGCAGCGCCTTACGTTCGAGGTAACGCCTGCGACCGTAGTGGATAGTACGTCCGGTAAAACGGTCGGAAGAATCGGCGCGGAGATGTCCGGCCAACTGCGCTCGGTTACGGTGCATTACGGACCTCTGCAAGCGCTGCGTATGGGCGTCGAGAAGACCTGGGACATTTCCAAATTTTCGGTCAGGATCTTCGGGCGAATGCTTACGGGCGAAGCCTCGTTGAAGAATCTGAGCGGTCCCGTCACGATCGCCGACTATGCCGGTCGCAGTGCTCGGCTGGGCCTGTCCTCCTTCATTTCCTTCCTCGCATTGGTGAGTATTAGTCTGGGAGTACTCAACCTTATGCCGATTCCCGTTTTGGACGGTGGTCATCTGTTATATTATTCGGCTGAAGCCATCACGGGTAAAGCCGTGTCGGTTCGTGTACAGAGTGTTTTACAGCGGGCCGGAATAGTGTGCATTCTCGCATTGTCGATAATCGCGCTCTTTAACGACCTGACGCGGTTGATTCATTTCTAGCAATAAAACCCGGCAAACAGTGTAGCAGTGGAGCGCGAGTCGCTTCCACTCTGACGTGACAGCCCAAATAAAGCTAAACCCTGGGGAAGCAAGTTGTTCAAACCACATCGCTTTGTTCCAAAGACGGTCGCGGTTGCGGTAGTTGCCGCATATAGCATGATGGCCCATGCTGCAGCACCCTTCGTCGTACAGGACGTACGCATCGAAGGCCTGCAACGCGTCGAAGCCGGTACGGTGTTTGCCTATCTGCCGATCAAGAAAGGCGACACCTTCACCGACGATAAGGGCTCTGAAGCGATCCGCGCGCTTTTTGCCACAGGTTTCTTCAACGATGTGAGGATTGCGACCGAAGGTAACGTCGTGATCGTCAGGGTGCAGGAGCGCCCGGCGATTTCGGGCGTCGACTTTTCGGGCGACAAGGAATTCGACAAGGAAACCTTGACCAAGGCCATGAAAGCGGTTGGTCTGTCGCCGGGTCAATATTACGACAAGAGTCTGGTCGACAAGGCCGAGCAGGAGCTCAAGCGGCAATATCTGTCGCATGGCTTCTATGCCGCCGAAGTCACGACCACGATCACGCCGGTCGATGCGAATCGCGTCAACGTGCTGTTTTCGGTGATCGAAGGCCCCAAGGCCAAGATCGAGCAGGTTGCCTTTATCGGCAACAAGACCTTCAAAGCCAGCACGCTGAACGACGAGATGCAGTTGTCGACGCCGAACTGGTTTTCCTGGTACACGAAGAACGACTTGTACGCCAAGGACAAGCTGGCGGGCGACCTCGAAAATATCCGCAATTACTACCTGAATCGCGGCTATCTTGAGTTCTCCATCGAGTCGACCCAGGTCCAGGTCGCGCCCGACAAGCAAAGTATGTATCTGACGGTGACGCTGCATGAAGGCGAGCCGTACAAGATTTCCTCGATCGTGCTGGCCGGCAATCTGCTCGACAAGCAGGCGGAATTGCAGAAATTGCTCACGCTCAAAGCGGGCGATACCTTCTCGGCCGAGAAGCTGCAAGCGTCGACCAAAGCGGTGGTCGATAAACTGGGGCAATACGGTTACGCCTTTGCCTCGGTCAACGCGCAGCCACAGATCGACCAAGCGCATCACACGGTCGCACTCACGATGCAGGTCGATCCAGGCCGTCGCGTCTATGTGCGACGCATCAACATCACGGGCAACACGCGCACGCGCGACGAAGTCATGCGCCGCGAAATGCGCCAGTTCGAGAGCTCGTGGTTCGACAGCTCGCGCCTGAAACTGTCGGAAGACCGGCTTAACCGCCTCGGGTATTTCACCGACGTGAAGGTGACTACAGCGCCTGTCGAAGGGTCGCAGGACGAGGTCGACGTCAATGTGAAGGTGACGGAAAAGCCGACCGGCGCAGTGACACTCGGTGCGGGCTTTTCGTCGACCGACAAGGTGGTGCTGTCGGCCGGGATTTCGCAGGACAACGTGTTCGGTTCGGGCACCAGCCTGTCGGTGAACGCCAATACGGCAAAGTCGTACCGTACCGTCACGGTGACGCAGGTCGACCCGTACTTTACGGTGGACGGCATCAAGCGTATTACCGACGTGTTTTATCGGACGTACCAGCCGCTGTTGTATAGCACATCGAGCAGCTTCCAGATCATCAGTGCCGGCGCGGATTTGAAGTTCGGCGTGCCGTTTTCCGAACTCGATACAGTGTTCTTCGGGATCGGTTTCGAAAACGACCGCTTCCAGCCTGACGCGGCAACCCCGCAGACCTACTTGAACTATATCCAGCAGTTCGGTACGTCGGTCAACAACGTCCCGGTCACCATAGGCTGGTCGCGAGACAGTCGAGACAGCGCACTGGTCCCGAGCCGCGGCTACTATACACAGGCCAATGGCGAACTGGGCACGCCGCTGGGCGATACCCAATACTACAAGGTCGACTTGCAGACGCAGTATTATTATTCGTTTGCACGCGGTTTCGTGTTGGGCTTGAACGGACAGGCAGGCTATGGTCAGGGTATCGGCGGCAAGCCGTTCCCGATTTTCAAGAACTACTTCGCGGGCGGTATCGGTTCTGTGCGGGGCTACCAGCCTAGTTCGCTGGGGCCGCGCGACCCGACGACGGGTGACCCGATCGGTGGCGACAAATTGCTGGTCGGCAATATCGAGCTGACCTTCCCGTTGCCGGGAACCGGGTATGACCGCACGTTGCGGGTCTTCACCTTCCTCGACGGCGGTAACGTCTGGGGCGACACCGGCGGCAGCGTCGGCGCCAATGGACTGCGCTACGGTTATGGTGTCGGTCTGGCGTGGATTTCGCCGGTCGGGCCGCTTAAGATCAGCTTGGGCTTCCCGCTTGTGAAGCACGACGGGGACCAGTATCAGAAATTCCAGTTCCAGATCGGAACCGCGTTTTAACGGCTACGTCGAGAGTCAGGGGGGCTACGTGCTGTAGCCCCGCATAAACAGCTCGATTCACTAGCCTCATTACGCAAGAGAGGGTGATTTTGCGAACTAGTATCATGAAACAACCCGTTGGGTGGTGCCTCGCAGGCCTGCTCGCTTTCAGCGCTTTCGGTGCTACCGCGGCGCAAGCGCAGGAAGCCCGCGTCGCGGCGGTCAATTCCGATCGCATCCTGCGTGAATCGTTGCCGGCCAAAGCCGCTCAAGCCAAGCTCGAGCAGGAGTTTTCGGCGCGCGACCATGATCTTCAGGATATGGCTGCGCGGTTGAAGACCATGTCCGACGCACTGGACAAAAGCGGCGCGACCTTATCGGCCAGCGACCGTACGCAGCGACAACAGCAATTGGCGCAGCTCGATGCCGATTTCCAGCGCAAGCAGCGTCAGTTTAGGGACGATTTGAACGAACGCCGCAACGAGGAACTCGCGGCCGTGCTGGAACGTGCCAACAAGGTCATCAAGCAAGTTGCCGAGCAAAACCACTACGACCTGATCGTACAGGAAGCAGTGTACGTCAGCCCGCGCATCGATATCACGGACCAAGTGCTGAAGGCGCTCGCGAACCCCGCTACAGCGGGCAACTGAGCAGGTAACTGATAACACGATCGACATAGCCGGGCGCTGCCGTCGCTAAAAAACACGCCGATGATCGATAGTTCAAAAGGGTGTCCGACGCAGTCGCATCGCTGAAGGAAAACTGAACGCATGGCATTCACGCTCGATGAGTTAGTCAGCCGGTTCGGGGGCACTGTGATCGGGAACCCGGATTGCCAGGTGACCGGGCTCGCGCCGCTCGATCAGGCCGCTGCACAGCAACTCTCCTTTCTCGCTAATCCGAAGTATCTCTCGCAAGTCGAAACGACAGGCGCAGCTGCGGTATTGATCGCGCCAGCCGAATTCGAAAAAATTTCGAATCGCGTCGGGCGTTCGTTTTTGATTACGCCGAACCCGTACGCCTATTTTGCGCGCGTGGCTCAGCTTTTTGTCGCGCTGGCGGAGCCGGCACCGGTGGCGGGTATTCATCCGAGCGCGGTGATCGATCCGAGCGCGCAAGTTGCGGCCAACGCCAGTGTCGGTCCGCATGTCGTGATCGAAGCCGGTGCAGTGATAGCCGAAGGAGTGAGGCTGGCGGCGAATGTCTATATCGGGCACGGCGTTCGTCTGGGTAAGGACGTCCGGCTTTATCCGAACGTGACGATCTACCACGGCTGCGAAGTGGGTGAGCGCGTCATCATCCATTCGGGTGCGGTGATCGGTGCCGACGGCTTCGGTTTTGCGCCCGATTTCAACCGCGATGGCGGCGAGTGGGTCAAGATTCCACAGGTCGGGCGCGTGCGCATCGGGTCGGACGTCGAGATCGGTGCTAATACCACGATCGATCGCGGCGCGATGGCCGATACCGTGGTCGAGCAGGGCGTCAAGATCGACAACCAGGTGCAGATCGCCCACAACTGCCGGATCGGCGCGTACACGGTTATCGCCGGCTGTACCGGCATTGCAGGTAGCACGACGATCGGACGGCACTGCGTGATAGGTGGCGGAGTGGGCATTGGCGGTCACCTGACACTGGCCGACGGCATTACGGTGGCGGGTAAGTCTTCGGTGACCAAATCGCTGACTCAACCCGGTGTTTATTCCAGCACTTTCCCAGCGATTCCCAGTGTGGACTGGAATCGCAACGCGGCACTGATGCGCAATCTGGACAAGATGCGTGATCGGCTCAAGCAGCTCGAGACTGCGCTTAATTCAAAGGCCTAGGCCTGAGACCCTGACAACTTTATGAATACAGAAAAACTCAACTTCGACATCCACAAGATCCTGCAGCTGCTGCCGCATCGCTATCCGATCCTGTTGGTTGATCGCGTGCTCGAGCTGGTACCGCACGAAAGCATCAAGGCGCTGAAAAATGTCACGATCAACGAGCCGTATTTCGTTGGGCACTTCCCGAGCCGGCCGGTCATGCCGGGTGTGCTGATTCTCGAAGCCCTGGCTCAGACCGCAGCATTATTGACCTTTTCCGAGGCGCCGCACGACGCGGCGACGACGCTGTATTACTTCGTCGGTATCGACGGCGCGCGATTCAAGCGACCCGTGGAACCGGGCGATCAATTGATCCTGAACGTCAGTTTCGAGCGCTATATGCGCGGCATCTGGAAGTTCAGTGCCAAGGCAACGGTCGACGACGTGGTTGCTTGCGAGGCGACTTTGATGTGCACCGTCAAGCATTTCGATAAGGAAGGCGACAAAGATAGCGAGCAGCGCGTATGAACGGCATAACGACTCAAGCGAAAATCCATCCGACCGCATTGATTGCCCCAGGCGCGGAACTCGACTCCAGCGTTGAAATCGGACCCTACGCCGTGATTGGCGAGCACGTACGGATGGGCCCGGGAACCAAGGTCGGTTCGCATTCGGTAGTGGAGGGGCATACGACGCTGGGCGAAGACAACCGCATTGGCCACTTCGCTTCCATCGGCGGCGATCCGCAGGATATGAAGTATCAGGGCGAGCCGACTCGTCTTGAAATAGGCAATCGAAATACGATCCGGGAATTCACGACGATCCACGTCGGCACTGCGCAAGACACCGGTGTGACACACATCGGCGACGACAACTGGATCATGGCCTACGTGCATATTGCGCACGATTGCCACATCGGCAACCACACGATATTTTCCAGCAACGCGCAGATTGCCGGCCACGTGAGTGTGGGCGACTGGGCGATCCTCGGCGGTATGTGCGGTGTTCATCAGTTTGTGCGCATTGGTGCGCACTCGATGCTAGGCGGGGCTTCCGCGCTGGTTCAGGATCTGCCGCCGTTCGTTATCGCCGCGGGCGACAAAGCCGAACCTCATGGCGTGAACGTCGAAGGTTTGCGTCGCCGCGGGTTCTCCGCCGACGCGATTGCGGTACTGCGGGCTGCGTACCGGCATCTTTACAAGTCGGGACTGTCGCTCGATGACGCCAAGGTTCAACTGCGCGCATTGGCACAGCAGGGCGGCGATGGCGACGAGCATGTGAGCGCCTTAGTCAATTTCATCGACACCGCCAAGCGCGGCATCATACGCTGATGTCACGCATCGGTGCGACGCGGCAGTTGAGCGCATGAGTTCGTCATCGACCCTGGGGTCCACGACGCCCGGCCAGACGCTGCCGTCGCTCCAGTCCGATGGCGGGCTGCCGCTACAGCCACTATTGCCATTGCGTATTGCGATGGTGGCAGGCGAGCCCTCCGGCGATCTGCTGGCCTCCTCGGTACTGCAGCGGCTGCATGCCGATCTGCCGAGCGGCACGCAGTTTTACGGGATCGGCGGTCCGCGCATGTTGGAGGCCGGTTTCGATACCCATTTCGAAATGAGTACGCTCACGGTCAACGGTTATCTGGAGGTGCTCAAGCATATTCCCGATATCCTCAAGATACGCCGAGGCATCGCTCACCAATTGATGGTCGATCCGCCCAACGTATTCGTCGGTGTCGATGCACCCGATTTCAATTTCGCCCTGGAAGAGAAGCTGAGGCGCTCGGGGGTGCCGACCGTGCATTTCGTGAGCCCGTCGATCTGGGCTTGGCGCGGTGGGCGGATCAAGCGTATCGCGCGGGCAGTCGACCACATGCTGTGCGTGTTCCCGTTCGAAGCTGCTATCTATGAAAAAGCCGGGATCGCGGCGACGTATGTGGGCCATCCGCTGGCCGATACCATCCCCTTGCAACCCGACACGCTGGGTGCACGCGCTAAACTGGGCATGGCGCCGGGGGGACCGGTCGTGGCCGTATTGCCTGGCAGCCGACGCTCCGAAATCGAGCGCATCGGGCCGGTGTTTTTCGCGGCAATGGCCTTGATGCAGCAGCGCGAGCCCGCCGTGCAGTTCGTGGTGCCGGCGGCGACGCCCGCGCTTCATGAAGTGCTAAACACGCTGGCAGCAGCTAATCCGCAGTTGTCGCTGACGATGACGGATGGCGGCTCGCACTTGGCGATCGAGGCATCGGACGCCGTCCTGATCAAAAGCGGCACTTCCACACTGGAAGCCGCGTTGTATAAAAAACCGATGGTGATTTCTTACAAGGTGCCCTGGCTGACGGGCCAGATCATGAAGCGCCAGGGCTATTTGCCTTATGTCGGTTTGCCGAATATTCTTGCTGGACGGTTTGTCGTGCCGGAAATTCTGCAGGACTTCGCGACCCCGGAAGCGCTTGCGGATGCGGTGCTGCGCCAGCTCAACGACGAAGCCAACCGGAGCACGCTCGAACAGGTGTTTACCGAGATGCATCACACCCTGCGCCATGGAGCAGGCGAAAGGGCGGCCGAAGTGATCGCCACGGTGGCCATGGATGGAAAGAAGCGCAAATGAGCACGACGGTACGCACACCACGCGACGACGCTTCGCGTAAAGCAGCGGGCGCTCCCTCGGGCAAGCGCATGGCGCCCGGCTCGGGGCGCTCCAGTGCCGCGAAGCTTCAAAGCAGCTTTGACTTGAACCCATTGATCGGACCGGTTTGCGGCGTCGACGAAGCGGGGCGAGGTCCGCTGGCGGGGCCCGTGGTGGCCGCCGCTGTGATTCTCGATCCGGCACGTCCGATCATGGGTTTGGACGATTCCAAAGTGTTGTCGGCCAAGAAGCGAGAAGCGCTGTTTGTCGAAATCCGCGCCCATGCGCTCGCTTATTGCGTCGCATCGGCGAGCGTCGAGGAAATCGATACGCTGAATATTCTGCAGGCCACGATGCTGGCAATGCAGCGGGCCGTGCAGGGGCTTGCGATCACGCCAGTGCTGGCGCAAATCGACGGCAACCGCTGTCCGACACTGTCTATCTCTTCACAAGCAATCATTGGCGGCGACGCACTGGTGCCGGCCATCTCGGCGGCATCGATACTTGCCAAGGTCACGCGCGACCGGTGGCTGGTGGACTTACATCAGCAGCATCCGGTGTACGGTTTCGACCAGCATGCCGGATATGGCACGCAGCGCCATTTGGCAGCGCTGCATGAGCATGGTCCCTGTATTCATCATCGTCGTTCGTTTGCGCCGGTGCGCGAAGCATGGGCCAGGATGGCAACCCGGACGGGCGCGCTCGCGGAAATAGTCGTTGAAACGACGCGTGTAGACCTCACGCTCGCTGTTCCGTTGGCGTCTGCCGAGCGCGGCGCACATGTTGCGGACTCGTTGGCGACGCCGCAAGACACGCAGCCGCCTTTATTTTGACCATCTGATGAAGCGGCTTACTTCGCGTGACAATCCCTTTTATAAACGCCTTAAAGCGCTAACCGGTTCGGTTCAGCAACAGCGCAAAAGCGGTGTCATATTGCTTGAAGGCGTGCATTTGGCGCAGGCCTTTCTTGAGCGCGGCCTTGAACCCGATCAATGTGTGGTGAGTGAAAGCGCGTTACTGCTTGCAGAAGTGCAGGCGATCACGGCGCGGCTCGATAGCAGCCGCGTGACCGTGCTGCCGGATGCGCTTTATCACGCGCTGTCTACGGTGGCCAATGGCGTGGGGCTGATTCTGTTGGCACCGTTGACGGCACCGGTATGGCCTGCGCCGATTACTGGCGATTGCTTGATCCTTGATGGCGTGCAGGACGCCGGTAACGTCGGCTCGATCTTGCGCAGTGCCGCGGCGGCCAATATTCGTGCGATTTTCTGCGTTAGCGGCACGGCGTTTGCCTGGGCGCCCAAGGTCATACGCGCCGGCATGGGTGCGCACTTCATGCTCGATATCGTCGAAGGGGTGGAGGTGGCTGATATTTTGACGCAACTGGCGGTGCCGGTGGCAATCACCGATTCGCACGGTGCACGCGCCGTGTTCGATACGCCGTTGCAAGGACCGCTGGCTTGGGTGTTCGGCAATGAAGGAGCCGGAGTTTCCGCACAGTGGCGCAGCGCGGCGACGCATCGGGTCACGATTCCGCAGCCTGGTGGGATGGAATCGCTGAACGTCGCTGCGGCGGCGGCTGTCTGCTTGTTCGAACAGGTGCGTCAGCGGCGCGTCTGACGCCGCCGCTGTTGCGTCAGTGAAGCACGGGCGAGCTGGCAGGTTCGTCGAGCATCGCGCTTAGAAAATTTCTCTTCAGCCACGCCCGGCAGCATTGCGCAGGCGCACCGGTGACGCTGGCCATAAACGCGATGCAATTGTCGATGTTGAATATCGGCCGACCTTCCGCGGTGTGCTGGATAAGCTGTGTGCAGGCGCGCACCTGTGCATCGAGCCGGTCTACCTGGGTGATACTTCTTCCCGCAATTCCGCATAAGTGCATGTAGAGCATGTGCGCAGATTCCAGCTTACTCAGTTGATCGATCGAGACATGCGTGTTGAGGTAGGCATCAATTTCTTCCAGGGTTCGCATATTCGCTCCAATGTAGGTTTCTCTGTTCGGCCCGTGCATGAGCCGGTACGCCAGCAGGTGTCGCTGATCGCCGGGCCCACCCCGGCGTCCAGTTGCTGAGCGGCAAATCGCCGATCTAGCGGGGCGGCCCATGCGACGTGAACCCGCTTGCTCGCATGACTAGCCGCTCTGGAACGGCAATCTCCCATAGCTGAACACTAAACAAGGTCGCCAGCCGCGGGAAATCACCCATCATCTTCATCTCGCGCCCGTCTAGGCCGTAGTCAGTGATCCATCCGTCAGAAAACACGGGTGGGTTGACCGAGTAGTTAGGACTATTAATAATAAAACCGGCTATTTACTCAATTCAATTCAACGGTCGTTCCCCTTGTTGGTTAAATTCGAGATGCTGTGCTTATGACTTTTGTCATAAGAGGCGAGCTTAGCATAAGACATTCTGTTGTCAAGGAATCGTCGAAGTGAGGTATCTCGATAATGAAACGGTGGAACAGAGAAAGTCTTATCTCATTATCTCTTGGTCTCATTCTTAAGTGAGATAGCGAGGCGTGATTGCGAATTCGTGAGGGCCGGATATAATTTAAAAAATGAACGACATTGACCCATCTATCTCATTAAACGAATTCAAAAGCCGCGTATTCTCGATAATAAAAGATGATGGTATTTCCATAAGCGAGTTGGCGAGAATAACCGGAATTAAACAGCCGACATTACATAAAGGATTATATGGAGAAAGAGAATTGACATTCAGCAATGCAACATCCATCGGTAAAGCTTTAGGTTTAGAGCTATTTAAAACAAAAAAAACAAATTTCGACATCGTTCCGGTAATAAAAAATTTGACTCAACTGAGTTTGATCAATGAGTCAGATCTATCTATATGGGACGAATATGCCACTCTCGACATCAATTTAAAAGAATCTTGCATAGTGGTCGACCAAAGTCTACTTGAGAAAAGAATTGCGCCGAAGCAATCGCTGCTGGTCATCAACACAAAGGATTTCAGCGAAAAAAACGCAGTCTATTTTTTCGGTAAAAAATTATCATTGATCTTCGAAGGTGGCTCCAGGTTAGGCAGTCTCGTCGAAATTATTTTTCGGGGCACAAGATGAGTCATTCGCTAAAAAATAAAATATTCCAAATTTTTGATCCCGTAGCGATGGCATCGTTTTTCATACTACTGGCTGCGATTGTATCAAATCTCACGTCATACAAAATAGTCGAATTCGTCGGAGTTCAAGCCAGTATCGGAACACTCACGATGCCGATAATTCTGATGCTACTTAATCCAGTCGCGGAGGTTTACGGTAGAGAGAAATCGAATCAGATATTGATCGCGATATGTGTGTTGGAAGTATGTTTTTCCGTGATTTTTGTTGCATTAAGCCACTTGCAAAATGACTGCACACTCCTTCAGGGAGACGCGGATCACCGCAAATGCGAAGCAATCAACCTAGCGCATACAATCGTCAGTCAGAATATTATTAGAGGTTCGATATCGTTTTCTGTCGGATTTATCGTCGGTGGCTATTTGAACTCAGTGTTTCTTTTATATCTTAAACGTCTATGGTCAATCAAGAAATTTTATGTGAGAAACGTGTCCTCATCGATTGTCGGTGAGGTCATATATACCGCTATATGTTTCACATTGGCTTTCTACGGCGTGTTTCCATTTTTGACCATAGTCAAAATATCCGCCTTCAGTTTGGTTTTCAAATTATTTGCCACCCTCCTCTTGTCTTGGATATCTAAAATTGCAGTCCAGCTGTTTACCGAACATAAAAATTGGAGTGAATCCATATCGTCGATCAGAACGGTAAAATTTTCGTCCAGGCATATGCAAATATGAAAAAAATCAATTTGGAGCGCACTGTCGATTTAAAGTCGTTATCGATTCCGATGGCCCCTGTATATGCATTTGAAAGCAACTACTGTTTCACGAGTAAATATTCATGCTGGCAGAGGGTCATCTACAGAGCATCTGTAACAATATTGCTATTCTCAGATCGTATAGCGCTGGTCCCGTGCACACGCGAAGGTACTGGAATCATCGACGCGTTGAAAAAAATGATTGATTTGAAAGACGACAGAAGAATCGTTTCAGCGCAGAGCCTAATAGTCAGAAAATACATCAGCGTAAGCGATTATGTAGACCAAATTACTTATCTGCTAGAAAATTTCGAAGCGGACGCCGATTTTGGTCTTTATGGATTTTTTTCTTACGAACTCATAAATATGAAGTTGGGCATGGAAATTCCAGATCTGCCACTCGGAATTTTCTACTTGCCAGAAGTGATGTCCGTCAATCGAGATCCAGTTTTTCAATATTCCATGCAAGGGCATGGCGGTGCTGATGTGAAAATCTCCGAGCCAATTATTTTAAGTCATGAGGGCTCCTTCGACCTGCAAAAATTTTCGAAAGGCGAGTCTGGCGTATACGAGCAGTTATACGATCTTTCTCAAAACAATATTTCGTCTAGAAAAATAAAATCACTTAATCCAAGTTTCCCGATATCAAAAGAAATAAAAATCAATTCTTATACGATATACGAAAAACTAAAGTCCCAAAACTTGGCGCCGTATAATTTTTATATCTCTTATTACGGATTTGACGTGGTCGGCTCATCGCCAGCGATGTTTATTAGAATCAAATCAAATTTTGTCGAGAGCAGCCCAATTTGTGGCACCATCGCCCGCGGAAAAACAGACGAAGAAGATTTTTCAAAAACAAAAAGGTTGCTTGAGTCGGAGAAGGATGATTATGAATTGTCGCAGTGTATCCGCTGCGACATGGAGGCAAAAAAAATTAGCTGTGATCGGGTTACATTGGTTCGCGGGAAAGAGATCGAGAAATTCACGAATGTGTTTCACACTTCTGCTCATATAACGGGCCTGCTTCGGTCCGACAAAACAATCGGCAACGTCATTGAAGATCATCTGTGGCCGTCTACGATCGTCGGCTCGCCCGTAGCTACTGCTGCCAGATTGATCGCCGAAAATGAGGTGAGAAATTGGTATGGTGGAGCATTCGGATATATTTTAATGAATAACAAGGTTGACTTCGGAACTATGATACGGTGCGCCGCTCTTTACAAAGGGGTTGCTACAACGAGAGTCGGGAGCACAATCACAAAATACTCAAAACCTCAATTGGAGAGTGATGAGTTACGCGCGAAGGCATCGTTGATATTGGGAGTGTTATGAGAACGCTCACCATAGAGGAAATTTCGCACAAAGCGGTATCTATTAGATTAATAGGAACTAGTCACGTTTTCAGAATAAATTTTAATAGAGTGGTGAAATTTTCAGATATTCTGGGACTGGAAAAGGAGGAACTATTGCTAGTTGGTGTTGTAGCGGGGAAGGTTGCGCGTGGTAATGCAAAATTGCTGTGTCAATACAATTTCGAAGAGATGGAAATCGCTGGGGATTTTCGTATAAAAAATATCAATTTTGATCGGTACGTTACATTTATTAAGAATGATAAAAGTCTGATCAAGGTGGTTTTCAGAGAAATTTTCAGTAATATGAATATTATTAACATGATATCGGATGAAGTATCTTTTTATGCCGGGTTTTTGTATGGTGTATTTTCATTGTCTAGCGACGAATTGGTATTAGGCAATCATCCAAAGCCGTATTTGGCGGCAGAATGCGGTGTGAAGGCTTAGGCCCAACTCGTTAAGGACGGTCTCTGCGACAGCCAACGCAGCATCCGGTTTCCCTACATCCTCTTCTACATGCCAAGCAGCGGACAATGCTGCCCAGGATGCGATCCACGCGAGAAGGCGATGACGATCAAGACAGGCCGCTTCTGCGACGATCTCGACTTGCCTCGGCCAGTTCTTGATGCTGTCTCATCAATTTTCCACGAAGATCTTGAGCGTTAGCGGATCCGTCTCGCGACGAAAGCCCGCTCGCTCATAGAATTGATAGCTCCTGTCACTTGGCCAGACAAGCAGCAACTCCAGTTGTTGGGCTTTGGCCCAATTTCGAGCTGCGGCGAGCAAACCTGCGCCGATTCCCTTGTTACGAAATTCCGGCAAAGTGTAGACATTGGTGAGATATCCCCATTGGCCCCTGATATTTCCGGGACGAGGGATCTTCATTACCTTGACTATCGATAAGGCCGCGATTGCCTGACCTTCACGCTCTGCCAAGAAATGTACGAGGCTGTCGCATGCTTCGATGCTAGGCAGCGCAGAACAAAATGCCGCGATGAACTCCTTTCGCTCCAAGGAAGTGTTTGTCGGCAGGTCACCCGTGCTGAGCCTCCAACGGAGGTCTGCAAGTGATTCGATGTCGTCAGGGGCCGCCAAACGAAATTGAACGGCATCCTCGCTACATTTTTTATCAGCCAAATAGCACCTCTCACGGTCGGATTGACCTACACCATAGTCTGGTGTCGGGGCCGTCCAGTCAGGAACGATCAAAAGCCCGACCAATGCACCGATGGCCATCGTCAAAGCCGCGTCGGGCACGGCCCATGTTCAGGAAATGCGGTATCGATCAGCGCTTCTATTAGCTTATCGCAACGGGCAAATTGAAGAGCGCGCACCGCTCAGGCAAGGTGGTGGAAAGCACCGATAGTTGAGGCGAATATTCGCGACTTTAATGACTTCGGTCATTGCAGCGATAGATGGCAGAGTGTTAGAATTTTTGCTGCCGCATCGATAGGGGAGTCGCCAAGTTGGTTAAGGCATCGGATTTTGATTCCGACATTCGAAGGTTCGAGTCCTTCTTCCCCTACCAGTACCCAGGGTCTTACGGTGCCAGAATTTTGCTTAAGAAGTAGTCCTACTTTAAGATGCCGTCAGGCACCGCATCGCGAGCGCTTTCGATACCAATCACTCGGCCGCATAGCACCGCCGCCGCAGGTAGCCCCAGGTCACTGATCTTGCTGGCCGCGCGGCTGGCGCAGCCACTACCGAACACCGCACGACCCCCGCCTACGCTCAATAATTGCGACGATCCAGTTTGATTTCCTGCAGCACAGTAGTAGCAATTTCCTCGATCGATTTGTGAGTCGATGAGAGCCACTTGATACCATCGCGACGCATCATCGCTTCGGCTTCATTGATCTCATAGCGGCAGTTCTCCAGCGCCGCATATTTGCTGCCCGGACGCCGCTCGTTGCGAATTTCGGAAAGCCGCAGCGGATCGATCGACAAGCCGAACATTTTGCTTTTGTGCGGCATCAGCGGCGTCGGCAGACGACCTCGCTCGAAATCTTCCGGAATCAACGGATAATTAGCCGATTTGACGCCGTATTGCATCGCGAGGTACAAGCTCGTCGGGGTCTTGCCGCTACGCGAAACGCCCACAAGGATGACATCCGCGTCTTCGAGGTTGCGGTTGCTTTGGCCATCGTCATGCGCCAACGAAAAATTGATCGCTTCGATCCGGTTCCGATATTCGTCCGTGTCTGCTGCTTGGTGGCCGCGGCCCATCGCATGACTGGATTTGACCTGTAGCTCCTCTTCGAGCGGAACAATAAAGGTCTGGAACATGTCCATCACCAACGCCTGCGATTTTTTTACAATCTCGTTCGACTCGGAATTGACCAAGGTCGTAAATACGATCGGGCGTCGTCCATCCAGCACCGCTGCCGAATTGATCTTATCGGCCGCCTCGTACGCCTTCTCGTGCGAATCGATGAACGGCAGGCGTAGCAGCCGGAACTTCAAGTCGAATTGGGACAGGATCGAGTGCGCGAAGGTTTCGGCGGTAATTCCGGTGCCGTCTGAGACAATGAAAACGGTGGGTGGCATGGCGATGATGGCGTTGGAGCTGCGTGGTTGCGTGTAAAACGCATAAATGCCGACGGTAATTTCATGCAGCGGACACATCCGCATACCTGGCACGGTAGAATAGCGGCAACTTGTTGGATAAGCAATCGTCACCCGCGGCGGGCTCAGGCCCGTCTGGCGGGCTGAAGCATGGCCCAGGCGGTTTGCGGCGCGGTGCTCACTGCCACGCTGCGGCCCCGTCGTTGCGTAGCCAACCCTGTGCAGGAAGCCGGGGCGGGCGCAGATCAGGCGATTTCTTATCCAACGGGTTGAAGCGCGACACCTGGCTATACAGCCTGCGCGTCGTCAATGGCCGCCGTCACGGACGGCCTCCTTGACGATTGCTGCGGCGTACGAACGGTCGTTGGCGCTCCCTCGAATTTCTTCTCACTTTAGGACTTTCCATGACCCAAGCAGCACATGATGGCGCGTACGTCGTGCCATTCGAGCAACTACGGATGGGCGACGTCGAAATCGTCGGCGGCAAGAATTCATCGTTGGGCGAAATGATCAGCCAACTGGCTGGCGCTGGCGTGCGTGTACCGGGCGGCTGTGCCACGACCGCATTGGCGTTCCGCGACTTTCTCGCTGTCAGCGGGCTGGCCGATCGCATCGCCAAGCGCCTCGAAAATCTGAATATCGACGACGTCAAGTCGCTGGCCGAAGCCGGTCGCGAGATCCGCGAGTGGATCATCGCGGCACCGTTGCAGCCGCGTCTGGAACAGGAAATTCGCGAGCAGTTCGCGCGCCTGCAGGCCGGTTCGCCCAACGAACTGTCGTTTGCCGTGCGCTCGTCGGCGACCGCCGAAGACTTGCCCGACGCGTCGTTCGCCGGACAGCAGGAAAGCTACCTCAACGTGGTGGGCATCGACGACGTACTGGATCGCACCAAACACGTTTTCGCTTCACTGTATAACGACCGCGCGATCTCGTATCGCGTCCACAAAGGCTTCACGCACGCCGAAGTGGCGCTGTCGGTCGGTATCCAGCGCATGGTGCGCTCGGACACCGGTGCGGCTGGCGTGATGTTCACGCTGGATACCGAATCGGGTTTCCGCGATGCGGTGTTCATTACGTCGAGCTACGGCTTGGGCGAAACAGTGGTGCAGGGCGCCGTCAATCCCGACGAATTCTACGTGTTCAAGCAGACGCTGGCGGCAGGCAAATACCCGATCATCCGTCGCTCGATCGGCTCCAAGCTGATCAAGATGGAATTCACCGCGGCTGGCGAAGAAGGCCGCGTCAAAACGGTCGACGTTACGCCCGAGTTGCGTAATCGCTATTCGATCTCTGACGCCGATGTGATTGAACTGGCGAAATACGCCGTCATCATCGAAAAGCATTACCAGCGCCCGATGGACATCGAGTGGGGTAAAGACGGCCAGGACGGCAAGCTTTACATCCTTCAAGCGCGTCCCGAGACGGTCAAGAGCCAGGCGAGCGACAAGGCCGAGCAGCGCTTCAAATTGAAGGGTTCGGCGCCAGTGCTGACCACCGGCCGCGCAATCGGCCAGAAAGTGGGCGCAGGGCGCGTGCGCGTGATTCACGATCCGAGCGAAATGGAACGGGTCCAACCCGGCGACGTGCTCGTGGCTGATATGACCGATCCGAACTGGGAGCCGGTCATGAAGCGCGCTGCCGCTATCGTGACCAATCGTGGTGGCCGTACCTGTCACGCGGCGATTATCGCGCGTGAACTGGGTGTGCCGGCCGTGGTCGGCTGTGGCGACGCGACCGACGTGCTCAAGGATGGCGCGCTCGTGACCGTGTCGTGCTCGGAAGGCGATGAAGGCAAGATTTACGACGGTCTGATCGAAACCGAGGTGACCGAAGTGGAACGTGGCGAATTGCCGCCGATTCCCGTCAAGATCACGATGAACGTCGGCAATCCGCAACTGGCGTTCGACTTCAGCCAGTTGCCCAACGCCGGTGTGGGTCTGGCGCGCCTGGAATTCATCATCAATAACAACATCGGCGTGCATCCCCGGGCGATTCTCGAATATCCGAACATCGACCAGGATCTGAAAAAGGCGGTCGAGAGCGTCGCTCGGGGCCACGCGTCACCGCGCGCTTTTTATGTCGACAAGGTCGCTGAAGGCGTTGCGACGATTGCGGCTGCGTTCTATCCGAAGCCCGTGATCGTGCGCTTGTCCGACTTCAAGTCGAACGAATACAAGAAGCTGATCGGCGGTTCGCGTTACGAGCCGGACGAAGAAAATCCCATGCTCGGTTTTCGTGGCGCGTCGCGCTACATCTCTGACGACTTTGCACAAGCGTTCGAGATGGAATGCATTGCGCTCAAGCGCGTGCGTGAGGATATGGGTCTGACCAACGTCGAAATCATGGTGCCGTTCGTGCGTACGGTGAAGCAAGCGGAACGCGTGATCGGATTGCTGGCGAAATACGGCTTGAAACGCGGTGAGAACGGTTTGCGCCTGATCATGATGTGCGAGATTCCGTCGAATGCCATCCTGGCCGACGAATTCCTTGAGCATTTCGATGGCTTCTCGATCGGCTCCAACGACTTGACCCAGCTCACGCTGGGCCTGGATCGCGATTCAGGGATGGAGCTGCTGGCGGCCGATTTCGACGAGCGCGATCCTGCGCTTAAGTTCTTGTTGCGGCGCGCGATTCAAGCTTGCGTGAGCAAGGGCAAGTATGTCGGTATCTGCGGTCAAGGCCCGTCCGACCATCCGGATTTTGCCGAATGGTTGACCCGCGAAGGTATCGAGTCGATTTCGCTCAATCCGGATACGGTAGTCTCAACCTGGCAAGCACTGGCGAAGCTGATCTAAACGCACTGTGTGTGTTCCGGCCTTGAACAAGGCGGGAACAGCGTTCTAGCTTAGTAAGTGGTGGACAAATAAGCGGTGGACAAATAAAAACCCCTGGTTTGCGAACCAGGGGTTTTTTTTAAAAGTATTTTATAAGCCGTTTTTTGTACGCACTTCTGCATGGCATGCTTTCCTGACTCCGCGCACGCTCAGTCCTTCGCTTTGTTCCTCGCTTTGTTCCGCAGTGTAGAAGGGTGGCCTCTCACTTCGAACCCGAACGCATCAGCCGCGCTTTCTCGCGGTTCCAGTCGCGCTCTTTCTCGGTTTCCCGTTTGTCGTGTTGTTTCTTGCCCTTTGCCAGCCCAACCTCGCATTTGACCAAACCGCCTTTGTAATGGAAATTCAGCGGGACCAGCGTGAAGCCGCGCTGCTCGACTTTGCCGATCAGTTTCTTGATTTCGTCGGCGTGCAGCAGCAGTTTGCGCGTGCGCACCGGATCCGGCAGCACGTGGGTCGACGTGGATAGCAGCGGGCTGATGTGAGCGCCGATCAAGAACAATTCGTTGTCGCGGATCACGACATAGCCTTCCTTGATTTGCGCGCGGCCAGCCCGGATCGCCTTGACCTCCCAGCCCTGCAGCACCACGCCGGCTTCGTATCGATCCTCGATAAAATAATCGTAAAACGCTTTTCTGTTATCGCTGATGGTCATGAATGGAAAGCTGCCTGCACATTAAAGATAAGCCGATAAACGTTCCGGCCGAATAAACCAGTAAAATACGATTTTAACAAAGCGAGCGGCCCCTAGCTGCCAGCATGTACGAATCGTGCCTTGGGTTTTTGCAAGACGCGCCGTACATCCGACTTTTGCGCCAGTCTTGAAGGCGCGATAGGTTCTCCGTTCGTTTTTCGCCAAGCAGCCTAATATCTATGGCAGATGTGCAAAAAACGGTTTTAATTCGCCATTCGGCCGAGCAGATGTTCGACCTGGTAACCAATGTCGCGGACTACCCCAACTTTCTTCCCTGGTGCGGTGGCGTTGAAATCACGCGCGCGGACGAACAGGGCATGGACGCGAAAATCGATATCAACTTCAAGGGTATCAAGCAGCACTTTGCTACCCATAATACGCATCAGCGGCCCGGTTCCATCAATATGGAGTTTGCCGATGGGCCGTTCAAGAAATTCACCGGCTATTGGCGTTTCGTGCCATTGCGCGAAGATGCCTGCAAGATCGAATTCGCATTGCACTATGAATTCGCCAACTTCATTCTCGAGAAGATCATCGGCCCGGTGTTCAACCATATCGCCAACACGTTCGTCGAGTCGTTCGTCAAACGCGCCGAGGTGATCTATGGCTCAAAATGACGCGGGCGCGAGCGACGCGTCGTCTCCGACTGCGAGTAGCCTGACGGTGACCGTATGTTACGCCTTGCCGGACGTCCAGACTTCGATCGAATGTCGTTTACCCGTCGGTTCGACCGCAATCCAGGCGATTCGTGCCAGCGCAATTCTGGAACGCTATCCGGAGCTGGATCCGCTAGCCTGCAAAATCGGCATTTTCGGCAAGGTCCAGTCGCCCGACACGGTGCTGACTCAGGGCGACCGGGTCGAACTGTACCGGCCGTTGACAGTGGACCCCAAGGTTGCACGTCAGCGCCGGGTAGAAAAAATCCGCGCGGCCGGCTCGACGGAAGGGCGGAAGTGGCAGTCCAAGGAAACGCGCTAAGCACCCCCACTCATCGACGCGACTCATCGACCAGACTGAACCACTCGACTCATCGACCCGATCCGTCTCAGTGCAACGGCGGTTCACCCGCTACCGCATCCTTGCTCGCGGATCGATCGGACGCATGCAACTGGACCGACCACGTCACGCCCAACATCAATAGCGCAATTGCCGCAACCTCAAGCGAACGGGGCAGCCGATCGTCGTAGATAAACCCGTATAGCAGTGCGAACAAGGTTTCGAAGACGATCATCTGCCCCGACAGCGTCAGCGGCAACCGCTTGCTTGCGGCGTTCCATAGACCATTGCCCAACCACGAAGCACCCACCGCCAGCACCAGATTGACCACCCAGAACATATGCCAGCGCGGCAAGGCCATGGCGCCCTGGTGTAGCGAGCCGGGCACGGTCAGCGCGGCGATGCCGAGCAATACACCGAGCAAACCAGTCATCACACCGCTGAGCACCGACCATTCGTTGCCGCTATAGCGCACATGCTCTTTCAAATATCGCGCGTTGGCGACCGCAAACCATGTCCAGCTCGCCAGCGCGCCGGTCACGCACAACAGGCCGATGATGCGCTCACTCAAGCTGTTCATGCCGCCCGTTATCGGCGCGTTGAACACATCCACATTGATGCAGACAATGCCGGCGAGCACCAGCGCCAGCGGCCATACCAGCTTGCGCATCGATACCGCGCCGTGATCGCGATGGCCGACCAGGGTAACGGTCACGGGCAACACGCCCACGATCAGCGACGAAGGCGCGATCCCGACTCGCTGGATCGCAGCCGATAGCAACACGTAATAGACAATATTGCCGGTCAGAGCGAGGCCGATCAACGCTATGCAGTCGCGCCGGGTGATCTTGCCCAGCAAGGCGCGCGCGATCGGCAAACCCGCCAGCAGCGAAACCAATCCATACGTGACATAGCGGCCCGCGGAGAGCGCCAGTGGCGAAAAGTCAGGCAGCAGGCGAGGCGCGATAAAAACGGAGCCCCAGAAAGCCCCCGCCATCACGCCATACGCTACACCTCGCCGCATCCCCTCGTCTCCACGTTGTTTCCAATTTAATCCGCTTGATCCCGGATGATTGTGGCTTGCAAAACAGCCCGCGAGCATAGCATGGGCAGGCTGCGCGCGGCATCCCATATTCAGCGCGGGTGGCTGCGCGAGCCTGTTCATGGCCTTCCGGGCGCGTGGCTTGTCCGATCGGGTGCTGAAACATTTCGGAACTTTCGCGTATAATTCGATTTTGCGCCCATAGGATTTGCCATGCGTTTAATCCAGAAAGCACTCACGTTCGATGACGTGCTACTCCTGCCAGCGTTTTCGGACGTGCTGCCACGCGACACCAGCCTCAAAACCCAATTTACCCGCAACATTTCGCTCAATATGCCGCTGGTATCCGCTGCCATGGATACGGTGACTGAAGGGCGGCTCGCTATCGCCATGGCGCAGCAGGGGGGTATCGGGATTGTTCACAAGAATCTGACGCCGGCTGAACAAGCTCGCGAAGTGGCCAAGGTCAAGCGCTTCGAGTCAGGCGTTCTGCTCGATCCGATTACCGTTCCGCCCGATTTTTCGGTGGCGCAAGTCATCGAACTGTCGCGCCAGCATGGCATTTCGGGCTTCCCAGTGGTCGAAGGCCGCCAACTGATCGGTATCGTGACCAATCGTGACTTGCGTTTCGAGCAACGTCTCGATCAGCCGGTACGCGCCATCATGACGCCGCGCGAGCGCCTGGTCACCGTGACCGAAGGCACGCCGCTGGCCGAGGCCAAGGCGTTGATGCACTTGCATCGCCTGGAACGGGTACTGGTGATCAACAGCGCATTCGAATTGCGCGGTCTGATTACCGTCAAGGACATCCTGAAAGCCACCGAGCACCCGGATGCCTGTAAGGACAGCGACGGCAAATTGCGCGTGGGCGCAGCAGTCGGCGTGGGCGCCGACAATATCGAACGCATCGAACTGCTGGTGCAGGCCGGCGTGGACGTCATCGTGGTCGACACCGCACACGGCCACAGTCTGGGCGTGCTGGAGCGCGTGCGCTGGGTCAAGCAGCAGTTCCCGCACATCGACGTGGTCGGCGGCAATATCGCCACCGCCGATGCGGCCCGTGCCCTGGTTGAATACGGTGCAGACGCGGTCAAGGTCGGTATTGGCCCCGGTTCGATCTGTACCACCCGGATCGTAGCCGGCGTGGGCGTGCCGCAAATCACCGCGATCGCCAACGTGGCAGAAGGCCTGAAAGGAACCGGCGTGCCGCTGATCGGCGACGGCGGCATCCGTTATTCGGGTGATGTCGCCAAGGCGTTGGCAGCAGGCGCCAGTTGCGTGATGATGGGCAGCATGCTCGCCGGCACGGAGGAATCGCCGGGCGACGTGTTCCTGTATCAAGGCCGCCAATACAAATCGTACCGTGGCATGGGTTCGGTGGGCGCGATGAAAGACGGCGCCGCCGATCGTTATTTCCAGGACAATTCTGCCAATATCGACAAGCTGGTTCCGGAAGGCATCGAAGGGCGCGTCGCGTTCAAGGGCAGCGTCAACGCGATTCTGTTCCAGGTCACCGGAGGTGTGCGCGCAAGCATGGGTTACTGCGGTTGTAACACCATCGCGGAAATGCACGATAAGGCGGGTTTCGTCGAAATCACTTCGGCGGGCATCCGCGAGTCGCACGTCCACGATGTGCAGATCACCAAGGAAGCGCCGAACTATCACGTCGAGTAAGTGAATAAGTGAGGAAACCAGGCGTCATGCGAGCCTTTTGCCATCACGTAGGTTCTTTACCCCGGAAAGCCCTGTGAGATGGGCGCTGCACTCCGGCTTGCGCGCGGCGATCGAGCGCGAGCCGAAGTGTGGCAGGTTTCGGGGGCGCCGCGCTGCGGCAATCCCGGTCCATGACTGTCTTCGTCCTAAACATGCGGCGGCGAATTCCAGCTCGCACATCTGCCCGACCGTTTGCCGCTTTACTTGCGCTTCATTGCTTACACCGCATTGTGGCGTTAGCGCCTTACCGCATTTACCGTTTGCCAACCCTCTCTAGCAGCCCTTCCTCATGCACGACAAAATTCTGATTCTCGATTTCGGCTCCCAGGTCACTCAACTGATTGCCCGCCGGGTACGCGAAGCCCATGTGTATTCGGAAATTCATCCGTACGACGTCGATGCCGAGTTTATCCGCGCCTTCGCGCCCAAAGGGGTGATCCTGTCGGGCGGCCCGAGTTCGGTGACCGAAGCCGGTTCGCCGCGCGTGGCGCAAGCGGTGTTCGAGCTGGGCGTGCCCGTGTTGGGCATTTGTTACGGCATGCAATTGATGGCCGTGCAATTGGACGGCAAGGTTGAGCCAGGCCTGGTGCGGGAGTTTGGCTACGCGGAAGTGCGCGCCCACGGTCACACGAAACTATTCGAAGGCATCGAGGATTTCCAGACAGCCGAAGGGCACGGCATGCTCAAAGTCTGGATGAGCCATGGCGACAAGGTCACGGCCATGCCGGAAGGCTTCAAATTGATGACCTCGACTCCGGCTTGCCCGGTGGCGGGCATGGCCGATGAGGCGCGCCGGTTTTATGGCGTGCAGTTCCACCCTGAAGTGACGCACACGCTCAAGGGCACTGCGCTTCTGAATCGCTTCGTGCTCGACATTTGCGGCGCACGCGCCGACTGGAAGATGGGCGATTACATCAACGAAGCGGTCGCAAAAATTCGTGAGCAGGTCGGCCATGAGCACGTGATTCTCGGTCTGTCGGGCGGCGTCGACTCGTCGGTTGCCGCGGCCTTGCTGCACCGCGCGATCGGCGATCAACTGACCTGTGTGTTCGTCGATCACGGCTTGTTGCGGCTGAACGAAGCGACCCAGGTAATGGAAACGTTCGCCGAGCACCTGGGCGTGAAAGTGATCCACGTCGATGCGACGGCGGCGTTCATGTCGGAGCTTGCGGGTGTGACTGACCCGGAACAGAAGCGCAAGATTATCGGCCGCGAATTCGTCGAAGTGTTCAAGGCGGAAGCGGGCAAGCTGACCGATGCCGAATGGCTCGCGCAAGGCACGATCTATCCCGACGTCATCGAGTCGGCGGGCAAGGGCAAGAAGGGCACGGCAACCATCAAGAGCCATCACAATGTCGGTGGCTTGCCCGAAGATCTGAAACTCAAATTGCTTGAACCGTTGCGCGAACTGTTCAAGGATGAAGTACGCGAGTTGGGCGTGGCGTTAGGTCTGCCGCCGGCGATGGTCTACCGCCACCCGTTCCCAGGGCCGGGCCTCGGGGTGCGCATCCTGGGCGAAGTGAAGCACGAGTTTGCCGAACTGCTGCGTCGCGCCGATGCTATTTTTATCGAAACGCTGCGCGATTTCGTCGATCCGCAGACCGGCAAGTCTTGGTACGACCTGACCAGTCAAGCGTTTGCCGTGTTCCTGCCGGTCAAGAGCGTGGGGGTGATGGGTGATGGCCGCACGTACGAGTATGTGGTGGCGTTGCGGGCGGTGCAGACTCAGGATTTCATGACCGCCCACTGGGCGCATCTGCCGCACGAGTTGTTGGGGCATGTGTCGAACCGCATCATCAATGAAGTGCGCGGGATTAACCGGGTGGTTTATGACATTTCGGGGAAACCGCCGGCGACGATTGAGTGGGAATAAAAGCATAATATTCTTTCCATTTTGGCTAATTAGAGTAGTAATATTGCTCTTATGGCCAAAAAAACCGCTCCCTTGCTACCCGGTACCGAGCTGCGTTTGCAGCAGCTCGGGGAGCGTTTACGCTTGGGACGCCTGCGTCGGCGCCTGACCGGCAAGCAGGTCGCGGAACGGGCGGGAATGACGCCAGTAACATTGCGGAGCTTGGAGAAGGGCAGTTCCGGAGTCACGATAGGCGCCTATTTGGCCGTCATGCAGGTATTGGGCGCGGACAAAGACCTAGATCTCCTCCTGAAGGACGACCTCCTCGGCCGAAACCTGCAGGATGCTGCGCTGCCAAGGCAGTCACGCGCTACAAAGCAAATTGCACCCCCGGCGCCAAAGCGTCGGGCCTCTACGTCTGCTCCCTCCGAAAAGACAGAGCCCTACGTCGCGAGCAATTGGACGGCAGATGACACGTTCGTTAGTGCAGACAACCTAGTCTCTCTCATCAAGATGTCCACGTCGGACAAGAAGGGGCCGGCGAGATGAACAACGGGTTTATTGCCGTCTATGGAGATTGGGGCGGCCTTGCCGAGCCTCTGAGGTTAGGTAGGCTTTACACGCACTCCGCTGCTGCCCAGGAAGTCTTCGAATACGAATTCGACGATGAAGCGCTGAATCTGCCAGATATGGCCGGTCTCAAGCTCGACCCGCGGCTCGGTTGGTTCACGGGCCGACAGTATCCGCCACAGGGACAGGAGACGTTTGGTGCATTCAGTGACGCCAGCCCGGATCGATGGGGGCGCTTGTTGATGCGCCGGCGGCTGGAGCGGGCGCAGCGCGCCGGCCGGGCCGACCCCAAGGCGCGGCTTTATGAATCAGACTACCTGATGGGTGTTCATGACGCATATCGCGTCGGTGCGCTGCGCTTTCGGCGTGACGACGAAGGACCGTTCCTGGACGACCAGCACGACATTGCAGCGCCTCCGTTTGTGCAATTGCGCGCGCTAGAGGCCGCAAGCCTGGCCCTCGAGCGCGATGAAGACAATACGGCGCGCGAAGCCGACGAATGGCTGCGCATGCTGATCGCACCCGGCGGTTCATTGGGGGGGGCACGTCCCAAGGCCAGCGTGGTCGATCCAACAGGACACCTTTGGATCGCAAAGTTTCCCAGTGCACGGGACGACTATGACGTCGGAGCCTGGGAAATGGTGCTGTACACCTTGGCCAAGGCCTGCGGGCTTGACGTGCCCGATGCGTTGGTCCGGCGGTTCGGCAGTGCTCACAGCACCTTCCTGGTTAAGCGGTTCGATCGTACGTTGCAGGGTCGGCGGCGGCACTTTGCTTCCGCGATGAACCTGACTGGCCACCAGGATGGTGATGACGCCTCGACAGGCGCCAGTTACCTGGAAATCGCGCAGGTGTTGATGACCGACGGCGCGAGCACCGATGCCAATCTGCGAGAGCTGTGGTCGCGCATTGTCTTCAATCTGCTCGTGTCCAATACCGATGACCATCTGCGCAACCACGGTTTCTTGCTGGAACCGGGACGAGGGTGGGCACTTTCTCCCGTATTCGATATGAACCCGGTACCCCGCGCCCACGGGCTGAAGCTTAATATCAGCGAGTCGGACAACGCGATGGATCTGGAGTTGGCACAGTCCGTCGCGCCTTACTTCAGAGTATCCGTTGAGCAGGCCGAAGAAATTATTTCGAACCAGATTCATGTTGTTTCGCAGTGGCAGGCGATCGCCGATTCTCTTTCAATCTCTCACAGAGAACAACAACAGATGGGAGCTGCTTTTCGTCTTGCCGTGCATGCATAAATAACGATCAGATCAATACTATTCAACACATTTATCCTGCGCGGCAAGATGGACGCCTCCGAGTTCAAGGAATATATCTTTGGGATGCTGTTTCTCAAGCGATGTTCCGATGTGTTCGAGCAACGTCGTGAGGAAGTTATCCGACTTGAAATCGATGCTGCGAAAGCATCAGATCAATCATCGTCAAACGCTTTTGACCATGACGGCTTAGGGGGCCTGTTGACAACCGAGTGGAATAAAGGGGACCTATTCTTCCATTTAATTGACTTGGTGCTGGTCTGGCGACAGGCCAAGCCGAATACTTATTGCATTATCGCGATGCCCGGCACTACAACCCGGGCTTAGCATAGGTCTCCTGACAGACCTGCCGCAACGACGCCGCAAACAACTGATCTGCCGTACGATGCAGTCCTTGTGCACGCGTGAACATCGCGATCGGCGGCAACGTCCAGTCAAACGAATACGGCACGATCGCAACGCCCGCAATACGCACCAATTCCTCGGCAATATCCGCCGGCACGATCGATACCGCTCTCTCACTCGCAACGATCATTTCGCCTATCAGTTTGGACGAGTAGCTTTCCACGATAGGAGTCGGTGGAACAAGACCCGCACCGAGAAAAATATCGGCCACCTGCTCGCGCATAGGCGTATGCGGCGCACCCAATACCCAGTCCAGATCGACCAACTTACGCCAGTCCAAACGAATGCGTCCCAACTGGGCCGCCAATCGGCGGCTGGCAATCAGCCGTGGCTGCTGGCGGTACAGCACCTCGAACCTGACCTGCGCCAAATCGACCGACGAAGAAGCGCGGCCGACAACCATGTCCAACGTGTGGTCACGCAACTGGGACAGCAACTGGTCGCTCGTGCCCTCATGGATCGTCACGGTCACTCGCCGATCGGCTTCTGGAAGCGTGCGCTGAACCGCTGCCGACAATATTTGGCCCGAGATGAAGGGGGTCACGCCGATGTGGAGGTGCGCGGCATGCCCGGAGGCGACCGTCTCCATATCCCGCACCAAGTGGCCGAGGTCGTGAATCATGGCCTGCGCCCGGCTTAGTACCACCCGGCCCAAGGCCGTAGGGGCCATGCCGCGCACCGAACGATCGAACAATGGCGCACCGAACATGCTCTCCAGTTCAGCCAGCGCATTGGTGATGGCCGGTTGGCTGCTCGCCATATGCTCGGCCACGCGCGTCAGCGAGCCGTGCTGCTGGATTTGCAGCAACAGGATCAGGTGTCGCATTTTCAGACGCGCACTCAACATTCTGAGCACCTCGCCCGTATTAAATGCCTCCATGGAAAATCGACTCCATCATGAAAAAGTGATGAGGGCATCATAAATCAAAATAATTGCCTTATGTATCGTGCCTAGAATTGTCGCAAATCGGGACATAACGACGGCAGTACGACTAACAGGGGCAAAACATGAACACCACAGATCGGCAAGCAGCTTTGGACTATCACGAGTTCCCGACGCCAGGAAAAATCGCGGTCACCGCGAGCAAACCCCTGGTTTCACAGCGCGACCTGGCGTTGGCCTATACACCGGGCGTAGCGGCCGCCTGCGAGGAAATCGCGGCTGATCCGCTCAACGCCTTCCGTTTTACGGGGCGCGGCAACCTGGTGGGTGTGATCACCAACGGCACCGCGGTGCTGGGGCTGGGCAATATCGGTGCGCTGGCCTCGAAGCCGGTCATGGAAGGCAAGGCGGTGCTGTTCAAGAAGTTTGCCGGTATCGACGTGTTCGATATCGAGATCAACGAGAGCGATCCCGACAAGCTGGTGGATATCATCGCCGGCCTGGAACCTACGTTTGGCGGTATCAACCTGGAGGACATCAAAGCCCCTGAATGCTTCGTCGTCGAGCGCAAGTTGCGTGAGCGCATGAAGATTCCCGTCTTTCACGACGACCAGCATGGCACGGCGATCACCGTTTCGGCCGCCTTCATCAATGGCCTGAAAGTGGTAGGCAAGGATATTAACCAGGTCAAGGTGGTGGCTTCCGGGGCGGGCGCGGCGGCGTTGGCCTGTCTGGATCTGATGGTGCATCTGGGCCTGCCGCTGGAGAACGTCTGGGTGACCGACATCGAGGGGGTGGTCTACGAGGGCCGCAAGACCCTGATGGACCCCGACAAAGCGCGGTTCGCACAGAAGACCGCGGCGCGCAAGCTGGCCGAGGTCATCGAGGGCGCCGACGTATTCCTGGGCTTGTCCGCTGGCGGCGTGCTTAAGTCCGAGATGGTGGCAAGCATGGCGGCGCGGCCGCTGATTCTGGCCCTGGCCAACCCTACGCCAGAAATCCTGCCCGAGGTCGCTCATGCCGTGCGCGACGACGTCGTCATGGCAACGGGCCGTTCCGACTACCCGAACCAGGTCAATAACGTCCTCTGCTTTCCCTACATCTTCCGCGGCGCGCTGGATGTGGGCGCCACCACGATCACGCGCGAAATGGAAATAGCGGCGGTCTACGCCATAGCGGGGCTGGCCGAAGAGGAGCAAAACGATGTCGTAGCGGCGGCCTACGGCAGCTACGGCCTGCCATTTGGCCCGCAGTATCTGATCCCCAAGCCATTCGATCCGCGTCTGATCGTGCGCATCGCTCCCGCCGTGGCAAAAGCGGCAATGGAAAGCGGCGTGGCCACGCGTCCAATGGCGAATCTCGATGCCTACGTGGAACAACTGCAGCAGTTCGTCTACCATTCCGGCGCATTCATGAAGCCGCTGTTCGCCGCGGCCAAGCAACGGGTACGCGACGGTGGCAAGACGCGCATCGTCTTCACCGAAGGCGAGGACGAACGCGTGCTGCGCGCCGTGCAGGTCATTGTTGATGAAAAGCTGGCCCGTCCGATCCTGGTGGGACGTCCTGAAGTGCTGTTATCGCGTATCCAAAAATTCGGCCTGCGGCTGCGCTTGGGCCACGACGTGGAGGTCACCAGCCCCGAATATGACGACCGCTTCCATCAGTACTGGACGACGTACTGGGAGTTGATGTGCCGCGACGGTATCACCAAGGAAATGGCGCGCGTCGAAATGCGGCGTCGGCTCACATTGATCGGCGCCATGATGGTCCGTCTCGGCGATGCGGACGGCATGATTTGCGGCACGGTCGGTGCCTATCACGATCATCTTCGATTCGTGGATCAGGTCATCGGCAAGAAGCCGGGCTCGCAAAGCTATGCGGCCATGAACATCCTGCTGCTCGATGGTCGTACCGTGGCACTGGTCGATACCCATGTCAATGACGATCCGACAGCGGAACAGATTGCCGAATTTACCGTCGCGGCGGCGCAGGAGATGGCCTGGTTGAACTTGACGCCCAAGGTCGCGCTGCTTTCGCGTTCGAATTTCGGCTCGGCCAGCTCTGCCTCCGGCGCCAAGATGCGTCGTGCGCTCGAGCTGGTGCTCGAACGCGCGCCCGATCTCGAGGTCGACGGCGAGATGCATGGCGATTGCGCGCTGGACGAGGCGCTGCGCTCGCGTATCCTGCCGACGTCTCGGTTGAAAGGCGCCGCTAATCTGCTGGTCTGCCCTAACGTCGATGCGGGCAACATTGCCTACAACCTGCTCAAGACGGCGGCGGGCAGCAACGTGGCGGTCGGCCCGTTCCTGCTGGGCGTCAATGCTCCGGTGCACATCCTGACTTCGAGCTCAACGGTAAGGCGCATCATCAATATGGCTGCGCTGACCGTGGTAGATGCGAACCGAGAACAGTAATCAATCGCTTCACAGGTCGATAAGCAGGTCAATGCGGAATCGGGCTGCGTCCGATTCCGCATCCGGCCATCACTGACTATTTGACCGATTTTCGGTATCCTCACGGCAGATCGATAGGGGCGGCAACGCTCAAATTTCGGATGGGGCTATCCGACGCCTCATGCAAACACATAGGCAGGAGCAAGCGATGAGTTGGTCTGCAAAACAATACGTGACTTTCGAAGATGAACGGACCCGCCCAGTCAGGGATTTGCTGGCAGCGGTACCCGGTTTGGCGGTGCGGCTTGCTGTCGATCTCGGTTGCGGCCCCGGAAATTCGACGGAGGTGCTGATGGCGCGTTTTCCCGACGCCACCGTGAGTGGCCTGGATAGCTCGCCCGACATGCTCGCCGCGGCCCGCAAACGGTTGCCGCAAACTCGCTTCGAGATGGGCGACCTCGCAGCATGGAATGATCCCGGCCCGTTCGACGTCATCCTCTCCAATGCGGTGCTCCACTGGGTGCCGGACCACGCCACCTTGCTGCCCACGCTCGTGGCCAAGCTGACGTCGGGTGGCAGCCTCGCCATCCAGATGCCCGATAACCTCGATGAGCCGGCACACCGACTCATGCGCGAAGTCGCGGCCGACGGCCCATGGGCCGCGAAACTCGCCGATGTCGTGCGGATGCGTACGACGCTGGCCGGCGCCGGTTGGTATTACGGCCTGTTGCATCCGCATTGTGCCAAAGTGGATGTGTGGCGCACCACGTACTGTCATGCGCTTGCAGGCGGGACCGACGCCGTGGTGGAATGGTTTAAAGGCTCCGGCCTGAGACCGTTCCTCGACCCGTTGGACGAGACCGAACGGGCAGCTTATCTGGAGCAGTACAGGGCGGCCGTCGAGCAAGCCTATCCTGCGCTATCCGATGGCACGGTGCTGTTGCCGTTCCCAAGATTGTTCATCGTCGCAACCCGCTGATCGATAAGAGACTACAGCTCATTTTCCACTGGCAAGACGAAGAAAATTCCCGCTACCAACCGCCGCCAGAGGTCAGCCCCAGGTTCATGATGGTATTCGACTAGCTTGCCATCCTCTTGAGAGATCCAGACCAGCGAAGCGGAACTCATCGGATTGACACCGGCCGGTACCGGCGCGAGGGTTACGTGATAGCTCTGCGTCGGATTGAGCGCCCGTGTGAACAGCTCGGATGCCTGTGTTGCCAGTTCCGGGCTGTGGATTACCACCAGCAACTCAGTATTCAGGTTGCGCGAACGGGGGTCGAGGTTCATCGAGCCGATGATGAGCAGTTGGCGGTCTATCTCATACACTTTGGCGTGCAGCGAAGAGCGGGACTGGGATCCGAAGATGCCATTGCCTTGGCTTTTCTCTTCGTTTTCGAGCTTGGCGCGGGGCGTATCGTGTATGGCTTTGAATTCATACAGATTAACGCCCGCCTGCAGCATGGCAACCCGGTAACGAACGTAACCGGCATGCACGGCTACGGCGTCGGTGGCTGCCAGTGAGTTGGTCAGCACGTCGACATGTGCGCCCCGGGCGACGCCTGCGCTCAGCAACTGCACGTCGTTGCCTGCGGGGACGAAGTAGGGCGATACGATCAGCAATTCGGTTTGTGCCTGACTCGCCGCTTTCAACAACCGGACCGACGGCGGGCTTTGATAGTTCGGATCGTTTTCAGCAACCTTTTGCGGTGTGTCCACCCACAACTGAGCTGGCGCCCAGACCATCGGCAGCGCATGCGTCGCGATCAGTTGCGAGAGCGGCTGCCCGCTGACCAATGGCGCGTCGGTAATATCCGACATTTCCGACCAGTGCTTGTGCAATTCTTCGCGAGCGCCGGCGAGCTTGCCAGCTTCGAATTTCTGCTTGCTCAACGTGCGCAGCGGATACGACTGGTCGCTGCTCCAAAACGTGTCGAAGCTCGACGAGACATGAGCAGTCAACGGGCCCGCAACCAGGACGTCCAGATCGCGAAAGCTGAGCGCATCGCCGGTGCCGAAATATTCGTCGCTGAGATTGCGACCGCCCACGATCATCACCTGGTTGTCGGCGATCATGGCCTTGTTGTGCATGCGCTTATCGAGCGTGTCGAGTTCGGTGAAGAGGTTGCCGAAACTTTCGAAGATGTTTTGGTTGCGCGTCGAGAATGGATTGAAGATCCGCACCTCGATGTTCGGATGCGCATCGAGCGCTGCCAGCGATAGATCGACATCCTTATAATTCAAGTCGTCGACCAGCAGGCGCACGCGCACGCCACGATCCGCTGCGCGCAGCAAGGCCTCGAGTATCAGCTTGCCGGAGTTGTCCTCGGTGACGCTGTAGTACTGCAAGTCCAGGGTCTTGGTCGCACTGGCAGCCAGCGCGAGGCGCGTCTGTAGCGCTTCGTTGCCGGTACGCAATAATTTGAAACCCGACAAATCGGGATGCGCTGTTTCGTCAGTCGCCAGCGCCTGGCCCAAGTCGGTCACTTCGGATGTTGCTATCGCCTGGGAGGTCGTGCGGACAAAATGTGAGGCGGGTGGTCGGGTTGCGCAGGCCGCCAATAATACGGCACATAAGAGTACGCTCATGCGTGCCAGGAACAACGGGTAGCGCTGAAAAGGCAGCAAATCCAACTCCATCGCGCTTGATAGCGGCGTTGAGCCGATTGTTGTCGGCGGTGGGCGATCTCGATGAATCATTATGGCGTGAATCCAGGCGGTTGGGGCGATGTTGGCTGCTGGGCCAGGTCTGGGGAACTTTCTTGTGTCGCCGCGATATCTGCGCAGCCCCAAAAAAATCGGTCGACGTAGTCACGGATAAATCCGCCTCGGAGCAAGGCTAAAAGACGTTGAACGCAGCGACACAAAAAAGCGTGGCGGCCAACTCGCACGAATGCGAAAATGCGGGCTGACCTTTTCTGAGCGACGGCCCTTGGGCCGCATTCGGTTTCATGCGCAACTCACTTCTTTTCCGTAGTTTGTTCGATGCCCAGCTCTGAATCTGCGCAGTGGTCCGATGCGTCGGCGCGCGATGCGCACTTCATGCGCTTGGCGCTGGCTCAGGCCGAACACGCCCGTGCCGCGGGCGAGGTTCCGGTCGGCGCCGTGGTCGTGCTGGGCAATGAAGTGGTCGCCGTCGGCTACAATCATCCTATCGTTGCGCACGACCCATCGGCCCACGCGGAAATGGTGGCGCTGCGCGAGGCGGCTCAAGTGCTGGGCAACTACCGCCTGCCGGGCTGCGAACTGTATGTCACTCTTGAACCGTGCCTGATGTGCTCCGGCGCCATCATGCATGCACGCGTTTCGCGCGTGGTGTACGGCGCTCGCGATCCCAAAACCGGCGCGTGCGGCAGCGTTGTCGATGTCTTTGCCGAAACCCGATTGAATCACCATGCGGACGTCCAGGGTGGAGTACTGGAAGCCGAATGTGCGAGCACACTGAGTTCGTTTTTCGCAGCGCGGCGGCAGGCGGCGAAAGCCGATCGCGCAGCGCAAGCCGGATCATCCGCTGCTGGGTCACCCGTCACGGCAGGTCATGGTCCCGATGCAGTTTCAGATACGATCCCAGATCCGGTTTCCCCCACCTTGAAAAAAGCGCCCTGATGATTGCAGCCCGAACGATACGTCTGATTGCCCCCTCCGGTTACCCGGTCGATCCGGTCGCGGTCGAACGCGGTATCGGCCGGCTCCGCGCAGCCGGACACCGGGTCGACGGCGTCGAGGTGGCGCGTCGCCAGATGCAACGTTTTGCTGGAACTGACGACCAGCGTCTGGCCGACCTCAACCAGCTAGCCGATCCCTCGCAACCTCTGCCCGATATCGTGCTGGCGGTACGCGGCGGTTACGGTGCGAGCCGGCTTTTGGCCGATCTCGATTACGCCGGCTTGCAAAAGCGGCTAGCCGGTACCGGCACGGCTTTCATCGGACACAGTGACTTCACGGCGATCCAGTTGGCGTTGCTGGCGCGAGCGGGCCTCGTGACTTTCGGCGGCCCGATGTTGACCGCCCATTTCGGTGCGGAGAAGCTCGAAACCTACACCTGGGACGCCTTTTGGCGCACGCTGAGTGAGCCAGCCACCACATTGCGTTTCGACACGCCGCAGATCGATACGGTCGAGGCGAAAGGCACGCTGTGGGGTGGCAACCTGGCGCTCGTCGTGGCGCTTATCGGCACGCCCTATATGCCGCATATCGATGGCGGCATCCTCTTTCTCGAGGACGTCAACGAACCGCCGTTTCGCATCGAACGGATGCTGTATCAGTTGCATCACGCCGGCATTCTCGCGCGCCAACAGGCCGTGATACTGGGCGAATTCACCGAATATCGGCTGGCCACGCACGACAACGGCTTCACGCTCGACTCCATGATCGCCCATCTGCGCTCCCAATTCGGGATACCATTTTTGACCGGTTTGCCGTTTGGTCATGTGGCCCGGATTTTGACGTTGCCGGTCGGCGCGCCAGCGGAACTGAGCGCCGACGCGAGCGGATTTACGCTGAGCTTCTCGGGTTATCCTTATAAAGACTCAAACTCGAGTGCTTAACTGGGATGCCGCCGGGGAACCGTCCTCGGGGACGTCGCCGAAGCCTGTCGCCGGCGGCGAGCGCCGGCCATGCGTAATAACGACACCCGTGACCGCCTCGCGACCACACGGCCTTCACAGCATCGAAACGCATCTCGCCTACACTAACCGGTAGGGACCCACTCAGGCCTATATCGCCCCGAACTTGCCGACCAAACACGGCATGCACAACTGACGCCCAGCGCCGGTGCTATAATTCAGGGTTTTTCTGCTGACTTCTAAAGGGACGCGCAGTGCTGTCTACCGCCAATATCACCATGCAGTTCGGGCCCAAGCCCCTGTTCGAGAACATTTCGGTCAAATTCGGTGAAGGCAACCGCTATGGCCTAATCGGCGCGAACGGCTGCGGCAAGTCCACCTTCATGAAAATCCTCGGCGGCGACCTCGAGCCCTCGAGTGGCACGGTCATGCTCGAACCGAATATCCGCCTGGGCAAACTCAAGCAGGATCAATTTGGCTACGAGGACATGCGCGTACTCGACGTCGTGATGATGGGCCACACGGAAATGTGGGCCGCCATGGCGGAGCGCGATGAAATTTACGCCAATCCCGACGCGACCGACGACGACTACATGCGTGCCGCCGACCTCGAAGCGCGTTTTGCCGAATTCGACGGCTATACCGCCGAGGCGCGTGCCGGCGAGTTGCTGCTGGGCGTGGGTGTCAGCATCGATCAGCACAGCGGCCCGATGAGCGCGGTAGCGCCAGGCTGGAAGCTGCGCGTATTGCTGGCGCAGGCGCTGTTCTCTAATCCGGATGTGCTGTTGCTGGATGAGCCGACCAACAACCTCGACATCAACACGATCCGCTGGCTCGAAGATGTGCTTAATCAGCGCAATTCGACCATGATCATCATTTCGCACGATCGGCACTTCTTGAACCAGGTCTGTACCCATATGGCCGATATGGACTACGGAACGCTGAAGGTCTATCCCGGCAATTACGACGATTACATGCTGGCTTCCGCGCAGGCGCGCGAGCGGCAGATGAGCGCCAACGCGAAAGCTAAGGAACGGATCGTCGAACTGCAGGATTTTGTGCGGCGTTTTGCCGCCAACAAATCGAAAGCGCGCCAAGCCACCAGCCGCGCCAAGCAGATCGAAAAGATCAAGGTCGAGGACATCAAGCCGTCGTCGCGCCAGAACCCGTTTATCCGCTTCGACTTCGACAAGAAACTGCATAACCTCGCCGTGAATATGGAAGGGGCGCGCAAGACTTACGACCGGGTGATATTTAACAAGCTGGACCTGTCGGTGCAATCCGGAGAAAAGATCGCGATCATCGGTGAGAACGGCGCAGGCAAAACCACGCTGCTGCGCAGTTTGCTCACGCAAGTGCCGGTGGATGAAGGCACGGTCAAATGGGCGGAGCACGCGAGCGTCGGCTATATGCCGCAGGACACCTCCGAAGCGTTTCCGGACGACTTGACGCTGACCGACTGGATACAGCAATACGCTCAGGAAGGCGACGACGATCAGGTGCTGCGCGGCACGCTGGGTCGTCTGCTGTTTGGCGGCGACGACGTCCGCAAATCGGTGAAAGTGCTCTCGGGCGGCGAAAAAGGCCGGATGATCTGGGGCAAGCTGATGCTGGGCCGCCACAATGTGCTCATGATGGACGAGCCGACCAACCATATGGACATGGAATCGATCGAGTCGCTGCAGATCGCGCTGGAGAAATTTCCGGGCACGCTCGTATTCGTTTCCCACGACCGTGAGTTCGTTAATGGTCTTGCGAACCGCATCATAGAAGTCAAGGCTACCGGTACGGTCAACGACTACCTCGGCACCTATGAAGACTACCTGAGCAGCCAGGGGATCGACTAAGGCCCCGGCTCGGGTCGTGCGTTAATCGTGCATGGATCACGACTCAACATCAACAACCCCGCGCAGGTATCCGGGAACACCCCGGAAGCCCGCGTCGGGTTTGAAGCCACAGCGTCAAATACGTGATTTCAAACGGCTGACTAACTTGACGTCGGCCGAGTAAAGCGCACTGCCGTGCCCTCGCGCACGATACGTTCCCAGACACTCGCTTTTTCCGCATCGCTCAGAAAAACCCAGTTCGATACCTCGCCGGCCGTACGCCCGCAGCCTGTGCACACCTCGTCGAAGAGCGTAGAGCAAATACCGATGCAGGGGCTGTCAGGGAGGTCGTGCAAGTTGGACATGAGGGGTTGGGTAGACTTGAAAACAATGGGGGACGCGGGGCGTCGACAACAGTCTGGATACGCGAATCCGGCGCCCAATGCTGGCATCCGGCGCGCACGCAACGCGCATTCTCAGACCACAAGCGCTATTTTATCCGATTGCCGCTGACACCGGCCGAATGGCCCGACCGTGCGTCGGGCGATATGGGGATATGTCGCGTATTTGGATATCGATCGGCCATTCCGCTTCAATTACTGCGTGTTTTAAACAATAATAAAGCCCGCTGCCGAAGCCTGGGCATGCGTGAGGTCTATTTGGCGTCATGCAGCCGAAAATATTTTTGAAAGCGGCGCATTTGATGGTAATTTTCGTTGTTTTCGACCATGGTAGGTCAGCCGTTGCGGTGCCCGACAGCAATAGGCGAGTAAAACGCGAGTGAAGCGCGGGTGACGCACACTTAGGGACTCGTCCTGGCACAGGCGCAGGTCGACTTTCCACCAGAAGAGTTTAAAAATCGGATTTTCTGCAACCGGAGAACGGAATGGAAAAAAAGGTAAAGCGCGGCCCCTTGGGCCTGATCCGGATCGGCGTATGTGTCGCCTGCGCGCTCCCGATGCTGACAGCCTCGGCCAAAGACACCACCCTAAACGTCTATAACTGGTCCGATTACATCGCCAAGGACACCGTTCCGAATTTCGAGAAGCAAACGGGCATCAAGGTGCGTTACGACGTGTACGACAGCGACGATACGCTGAAGGCCAAATTGTTCACCGGCAATTCGGGCTACGACATCGTGGTGCCGACCAGCAACTATGCCGGACAGCAGATCGCCGCGAACATCTTTGCACCACTCGACAAATCCAAACTCCCCAATCTCAAATATCTGGATCCACAGTTGATGGCGCTGGTGGCGGGCGCCGACCCGGGCAACCAGTATGTCGTGCCTTGGGCCTATGGTACGACCGGCCTGGGCTACAACGTGACCAAGGCGCAGCAGGCGCTAGGCAAGGGCGTAGCGCTGGATAACTGGGACATTCTGTTCAAACCCGAAAACATCTCCAAGCTCAAGAGCTGTGGCGTATCGCTGCTCGATGCCCCCGATCAGGTATTCGCCGCCACGCTGCATTACATCGGCCGCGACCCCAACAGCACCAAGCCCGACGACTATCGCGCGGCGCTCGAGACCTTGAAGAAAATTCGTCCGTATATCACGCAATTTAACTCGTCGGGCTATATCAACGACCTGGTTGGCGGCGATATCTGTTTTGCCTATGGCTGGTCTGGCGACGTCGTGATCGCGAAACATCGCGCGGACGAGGCCAAGAAGCCATACAAGATCGAGTACTACATTCCCAAGGGCGGCGCGCCGGTGTGGTTCGACGTGATGGCGATTCCGAAAGATGCCCAGCATAAGGACGCCGCGTTGCAATGGATTAACTACATTGAAACGCCGCAAGTCCATGCGGCGATTACCAACGAAGTCTATTATCCGAGCGCAAACCTGGAAGCGCGCAAATATGTCAGCAAGGATGTGGCCGACGATCCGGCAGTCTATCCGCCGCCTGATGTCGTGAAGACGCTGTTCTTGTTGAAGCCATTGCCCGTCGATATCCAGCGTCTGGAAACACGCTTGTGGACTGAGTTCAAGACGGGCCACTGAGCGCCGAACGCGCGCAGCGCCCATCCGTTTCAAGACGAGCCCCTGGCCTGCCAGGGGCTTTGTTTGTGTCGATAAGAGGTGAAGTCGCAAACCATGAGTGACCCGCTGCAACGCCCGGGCCAGCCGGATGAGGATCGTGACAGCCATTTCGTGCAGATGGTCGGTGTCGCGAAAAAATTTGGCGAAACAGTCGCCGTACGGCAGGTCGATCTGTCGGTCAAGAAGGGCGAGCTATTTGCCTTGCTGGGCAGTTCCGGATGCGGCAAGTCCACCTTGCTGCGCATGTTGGCCGGCTTTGAATCGGTCACCGAAGGACAAATCCTGATCGATGGCGAAGATTTGGCCACACTGCCGCCGTATCGCCGCCCGGTCAATATGATGTTCCAGTCGTATGCCTTGTTTCCGCACATGACGGTCGAAGGCAATGTGGCGTTTGGCCTGAAGCAGGAGGGCTGCCGCAAGGACGAAATCATCGAGCGCGTGGCGAAGGTGCTCGATCTGGTGCAAATGACCCGTTTCGCCAAGCGCAAGCCGCATCAATTGTCGGGCGGTCAACAGCAGCGCGTGGCGCTGGCGCGCAGCCTGGTCAAACGGCCCAAGTTGCTGCTGCTCGACGAGCCCATGTCGGCGCTCGACAAGCAGATCCGTCAGCGCACCCAGGTGGAACTGGTCAACATTCTGGATCAGGTCGACGTCACCTGCATCATGGTTACGCACGATCAGGAAGAGGCGATGACGATGGCCGACCGGATCGCCGTCATGAGCGAAGGTCAGATAGTCCAGATCGGGTCGCCTCATCAGGTGTACGAATATCCGAACAGCCGCTTTTCTGCCGAGTTCATCGGTTCGACCAATCTGTTCGACGGCAGGACGGTCGAGGACGCAGCCGATCACGTTTTGATCGAAAGCCCCGATCTGGCCCAACCGCTTTACATCAATCATGGCATTACAGGGCCGCTGGGGATGCCAGTCGGCGTATCGATCCGGCCCGAGCGGGTCACGCTCAGGCGCCAGCGCCCCGAGGTTGCGTATAACTGGGCCGCTGGCGTTGTTACCCACATCGCTTACATGGGCAGCTACTCGCTCTATCACGTGACGCTCGCTTCGGGCAAAACCGTGGTGTCCAATGTGTCCAGCCTGGTGCTTTCCGAGATGGGCACACCGCAAGTCGATGAACAGGTTGTGGTGAGCTGGAGCCCGTCCTCCAGCGTAGTGCTCACGCAATGAAACCGCGCATGAAGCCCCTCATGAAGCCCAACTCCTGGTGGGCACGCAACCGGCCAGCGGGACGTACCGCGGTGATTGCCGGCCCGTATCTGTGGCTGCTGCTGTTCTTCTTCGTGCCGTTCCTGTTGGTTGTGAAGATCAGCTTTGCCGACTTGCGACTCGGCATACCGCCTTATACCGAACTGATCGCGTTCAAGGATGGCGTGGCCGACGTGACGCTGTATTTCACGCACTACGCCTTTTTGCTGACCGACAGCCTGTACTTCGACGCCTATCTGAGTTCGATCAAGATCGCCGCGATCTCAACGGCGTTCTGCCTGCTGATCGGCTATCCGATGGCGTATTACATCGCGCGCTCCAATCCGGCCACGCGCAACCTTCTGATGATGGGGGTGATGCTGCCGTTTTGGACTTCGTTCCTGATCCGCGTTTATGCCTGGATAGGCATCCTCAAAAACAACGGCCTGCTCAATAACGCGCTGATTTCGATGGGCCTGATTCATAGCCCGATCGAGCTTTATCACACCAATTACGCGGTTTATATCGGCATGGTGTATTCATACCTGCCGTTCCTGGTGATGCCCTTGTATGCGCACCTGGTGAAGATGGATTTCACGCTGTTGGAAGCCGCTTACGACCTCGGCGCACGGCCCTGGAAGACCTTTGTCCACGTGACATTGCCGCTGTCGAAAAACGGCATCATCGCGGGTTGCCTGCTGGTGTTCATCCCGGCAGTCGGGGAATACGTGATCCCAGAGTTATTGGGCGGAGCCGACACGCTGATGATAGGGCGCGTGATGTGGGATGAGTTTTTCAGCAATGCCGATTGGCCGATGGCTTCGGCCGTCACTTGCGCGATGGTGTTGCTGCTGCTGGTGCCTATGGTGCTGTTCCAGCATTTCCAGACCAAGCAACTGGAGCAGCGTCGATGATCAAGCCCAATCGAGGTTTGCAGGTCGCGGTGCTGGGCATCGGTTTCCTGTTTCTGTACATCCCGATCATCAGTCTCGTGGTGTATTCGTTCAACGAATCGCAACTGGTCACAGTCTGGAGCGGCTTTTCGTTAAAGTGGTACGCGGCGCTCTGGCAGGATGACGAGCTGATCGACGCAGCGTGGTTATCGTTGAAGGTGGCGTTAATGACCGCATTCGCCTCGGTCCTGATCGGGACGTGGGCGGGCTTCGTGCTGGCGCGCATGGGGCGTTTCAAAGGCGTCACGCTGTTCAACGGGTTGATCAGCGCGCCGCTGGTGATCCCCGAGGTTATACAGGGCATTTCCTTGCTGCTGCTGTTCGTCGAGATGGGCAAGCTGTTCGGTTGGCCTTCGGAGCGCGGTTTTTTTACGATCTGGATCGGTCACGTCATGCTGTGCATTTCGTATGTCGCGATTATCGTCCAGTCGCGTTTGCGCGATTTGAATCCTTCGCTCGAAGAAGCAGGGCAGGACCTGGGCGCCACGCCGCTACGGGTGTTCTTCAGCATTACCTTGCCGATCATTTCCCAGGCGCTGATCGCGGGCTGGTTGCTGTCGTTTACGCTATCGATCGACGATGTGGTGACGTCGGCATTTCTTTCCGGCCCGGGGTCCACGACGCTGCCGTTGGTGGTGTTCTCGCGGGTGCGGCTCGGGCTCAATCCCGAAATGAACGCACTCGCGACACTGTTTATCTCGGTCGTGACTGCAGGCGTGGTGATAGCGAATCATGTGATGCAATCGGCCGAGCGTAAGCGTATGGCGCTGGCGATCTAGCGCATGGAATGGCAACGCTCAATGTCGCGCATGAGCGAAATACAGGTCCAAAACACCGCACGGAAACATTTAAGCGAAACGTTAAGCGTGCAACTGTTGCAGGCCCATTGCAGCGTTGATATGCCGCTCGAAGGTTGGCACGTCGGTGTTGGTTCCGCATAACAGCACACCTACACGCTTGCCGCTCAAACGCTCGCGCAGCGGGCCGAGCAGGGCGGCAGTCGCGGCGGCGCAGGCCGGCTCGACGGCGAGTTTCAGTTGATCGAACAGTGTCAGCATGGCAAGCCGCAGCGCATCGTCCGTTACCGTCACAATCTCTTCCACGTAGCGACGGCACAGCTCGTAGCTATAGGCCTCCGTATGAGGGGCCATCAAGCTGTCGGCGATCGAATGCATCTGGCCCATGGTAACCGGATGACTGGCCGCAAAGCTGCGGCTCATCGCGTCTGAACCCACGGGTTCGACGCCGTACACTTTGCAACGCGGATTGGCGAGCCGCATCGCGGTAGCAATACCGGCGGCCAATCCTCCACCGCCGACCGGGACGATCACGGCATCCAACTCGCTGGCCTGCGTTATCCATTCATAGCCAAGCGTCGCCGTGCCCAAGATGGTGTGGTACCCATTGAACGGATGCACGAAGCTGCGCCCCTCTTCGGCTTCGATTTGGCGCGCCAGATCGAAGGCCTCGGCCACGTTCCCGGCCAGACGCACCTCAGCGCCAAAATTACGGCACAACGCGATGCGGGCCGGATTCGCATGCTTGAACATCACCACCTTGGCGCCAATACCGAGACGCTGCGCGGCATAAGCCACTGCAACCGCATGGTTGCCGGCGCTCACGCAGGTAACGCCCGCATTGCGCTGACCGTCGTCAAGCGCGAGCAAATTGGAAAATGCACCGCGGATCTTGAACGTACCGCCGGCCTGCAACAACTCGAATTTGAAATTGATACTGGTGCCATGTAGCGACGCGAAATCGTCTTTGTCGAACACGGGCGTGCGACGCGCCCAGACCGATAAGGTCATGTGCTGAGCTGCAATGGCGTCGAGATCCGGGACCTTTTGCCCTTCGAGCACGGCGGGGTGGTCGTGCTCAGTCTTCATGCCCGGCACTTCGCGAATCTCGTATGGCACGTGTTCGCTCATGAATGGGTGACCAAGCTGGCAATCAATTTCCGCGTGAAGGATTCACACGCTTCAATCTGCTCGATTGCCACGTATTCGTTGGGTTTATGCGCCTGCTCGATATCGCCGGGGCCGCACACGATACTGGGCACGCCGGCCAACTGAAACAGTCCGGCTTCGGTTCCATACGCGACTTTGCGCCGTACCTGGTTTTGGGTCAACGCGCGCACCAATTGCGTGATCGCCTCCTGCTCGACGCCATCGAATGCCGGCGCGGCGCATATCTGCGTGAACTCGATGGAGGCATGCGGTTGGACGGCACGCATGGCCGGCTCAAGCTGCTCGCGCGCGTATTTCTCAACCTGCTCGAAAAGTCCGGTCGGATCGACCGGTGGCAAATTGCGATATTCGAAGGTGAATTCGCACAGCGAAGGCACGGTATTAAGCGCGATCCCGCCGCTGACCAAACCGGTCTGTGCGGTGCTGAACGGTACGTCAAATTCTTCGTCAAAGGGGCCTTGGGCGCGCATCTGGTCCGCGAGGTCGCGGATATGGCAAATCAGCCGAGCCGCATATTCGATCGCGTTCACGCCCTTGGGCGTCAACGACGAATGTGCGGCATGACCGCGTACACAGCATTTATAGGCGTTGATGCCTTTATGCGCGACGATCGGGCGCATCGTGGTGGGTTCGCCGACGATACAACCATCGAGCCGAATGCCCCGGCGCTTCAGGTCGGCCAGCATGACCGGTGCGCCGACGCAACCCACCTCTTCGTCATAAGACAGCGCAAAATGCAACGGTTGTTTCAAGCGCGCCGCCTGCATCTCGGGTAATAACGCCAAGCTCACGCCGATGAAACCTTTCATGTCGCAAGCGCCGCGGCCGTAAAGCTTGCCGTCCTTGACGACGGCCTTGAACGGATCGGTGTCCCAGGGCTGGCCATTGACCGGCACGACATCGGTATGCCCCGAAAGCACAATGCCGCCGTCGGTGTGGCCATCGTGGGCGGGGACGGTTGCAAATAAATTGGCTTTACGGCCAGCGGCGTCATGAGTCAGCACCGCGTCGATGCCGGCTTGCTTGAGATAATCGCGTACTGTTTCGATCAGGCCCAGATTCGATTCACGGCTGGTCGTGTCGAACCCGATCAGCTTTTCGATCCACGGCAGCGATAGCGGCACGGCAGAACGGCCCGCGGAGGAGGGCGAAGCCGCGTTTGCGCTGGCTTGATTGGCGATGGTCCCGACGATGGTTGACATAAATGGCTCCGCTGACTCCGCTAATTCTGATTAACTATTACTAAATAATATCTTAAATTTAGGCCGATAGAGAGTCTATGCGATGCGCGCGCCAGGCACGCGTGGCCCGGCGTGACGGGGTCGTGAGGCTATGTGTCACGCGACATTCAGCGGGCAGTCACCGCTGGCCCCTTATCCCGGCTTACCGGAGCCCCCAGCGAGCGCATCACGTCCTTCAAGGTCGAAACGCGGACGCTGAGGTCAGGCGTGCGCGTTTCAATGCGCAGTTTGTCCTGGCCCGCCAGATTGATGTGTTTGTTTTTCTGCACCATCTCGATGATGCGCATGGCGTCGATCGGCGGTTGCGCGACGAACTGCAGCGAGATCATCGTTTCCGAGGCATCTATCTTCACGATGCCTAGTGGTTTGGCGTTCAGGCGCAAGCGGTGCGTTTCGATCAACGCTTGCGCTTGCGGTGGCAATCTGCCGAAACGGTCGATCAGCTCTTCCTGAATCGCGTCGATCGCATCGGCGCGCTCGCAGTTGGCCATGCGCTTATAGAGCGACAGCCGTTCCTGCACGTCGCCGCAATACGCCGTGGGCAAAATAGCCGGCACATGCAGATTGATTTCGGTAGTCGCACTCAGCGGCGCCGTCAGGTCAGGTTCGTGGCCGGCCTTGAGCGACCTGACCGCATCGTTGAGCATGTCGGTGTAAAGCTGGAAGCCGATCTCGTGGATGTCGCCCGATTGCTTGTCGCCCAGTACTTCGCCCGCCCCGCGTATTTCAAGATCGTGCATCGCCAGGTAAAAGCCGGCGCCCAGTTCTTCCATTTGCTGAATCGCTTCCAAACGACGATTGGCCTGCTTGGTCAGCGCCTGCGGGTCGTTCACCAGTAAATACGCATAGGCCTGATGGTGCGATCGACCTACGCGGCCGCGCAATTGGTGCAACTGCGCAAGCCCGAACTTGTCAGCCCGATGCATCAGGATGGTATTGGCGCTCGGTACGTCGATGCCGGTTTCGATAATTGTCGTGCATAGCAGCACATTGGCGCGCTGCCCGACGAAATCGCGCATGACGCGTTCCAGCTCGCGTTCGTGCATCTGCCCATGAGCCACCACGATGCGTGCCTCGGGCACTAGCGCTTCGAGCATCGAGCGACGGTTTTCGATGGTCTCCACTTCGTTGTGCAGGAAGTAGACCTGGCCGCCGCGTTTGAGCTCGCGCAACATGGCCTCGCGTATCGTGCTGGCGTCCTCGCGCCGTACGAAGGTCTTGATGGCGAGCCGTTTTTGCGGCGCGGTTGCAATCACCGAGAATTCGCGCAACCCTTCGAGGGCCAAGCCGAGCGTGCGGGGAATGGGTGTTGCGGTCAGCGTCAGGATGTCGACTTCCGCACGCAGCGCTTTCAACGCTTCCTTCTGCCTGACGCCGAAACGATGCTCTTCGTCGATGATGACCAGACCTAGCCGTTGGAACTGCACGTCCGAGGACAACAGCTTGTGCGTGCCGATCACGATGTCCAGCGTGCCGTCGTTGATCGACTTGATCGCCGACGAGATTTCCTTGGTGCTCTTGAAACGCGACAGCTCGGCAATGCGCACAGGCCAGTCGGAGAAACGATCGGAAAACGTATTGAAATGCTGCTCGGCCAGCAGCGTGGTGGGCGACAGGATCGCTACCTGCTTGCCGCCCATCACCGCAATAAACGCTGCACGCAACGCCACCTCGGTCTTGCCGAAACCGACGTCGCCGCAGACCAGCCTGTCCATCGGCTTGCCGCTGGTCATGTCGCCGATCACGGCCTGGATCGCCGCGGCCTGGTCGGGCGTTTCTTCAAAACCGAAGCTTTCGGCAAAGCGATCGTAATCGCGCGGCGTGAGTTCGAACGCGTGACCCTGGCGCGCCGCGCGGCGTGCGTAGAGGTTGAGCAGCTCGGCGGCGGTGTCGCGAATCTGCTGCGCGGCGCGACGCTTCGCTTTGTCCCATTGACCTGAGCCCAGCGTATGCAGCGGTGCGGTGTCGGGGTCGGCGCCGCTATACCGCGAAATCACGTGCAACTGCGCGACCGGCACATAAAGCTTACTTTCGCTCGCGTATTCGAGATGCAGCAACTCGGTTTCGCCTTCGCCGAGGTCCATGGTGATCAGGCCGTGGTAACGGCCGATACCGTGCTGACTGTGCACCACTGGATCGCCGATCTTGAGCTCCGAAAGATCGCGCACCATCGAGTCAACGTTGCTGGCCTGTTCTTGGCGGCGGCGTGAGCTACGGCGAGCGAATGAGCCGTACAACTCATTTTCGGTGACGATCGCGAGTTGCTCTTCGGGCAACGCAAAGCCGTTGGCCAGCGCGGCAACCCCGAGCGTGAAGGGCGCCGCAGCCGTCGAGAAATCTTCGAACGATTCGCAATTGGCGGGCTTGAGCTGGTTGTCGTGCAGCCACTGCAGAATCGTCTCGCGGCGGCCCGCTGATTCGGCCACCAGCAAGACTCGATACGAGGTGCTGTCCAGAAAACGCCGTAGCGCGTAAGCCGGGTCCTCAGCGTGCCGGTCTACCGCCAGCGTGGGCAGCGGCACGCTCCAGGCGCCGCCGCCGGCGCTCGGGACAACCAGGCGGGCAAACGGCTTGGCGAGCGTGTAAAAATCCTCGTCGCTCAGGAATAAGCGCTGTGGCTCCAGAATCGGCCGATCCCGGTCCAGCGAAAGAAAGTTGTAGCGCTGGCGCGTATCGGCGGTAAATCGTCGGATCGACGCGTCCAGATCGCCGACCAGGATCAGTTGCGTGTTCGCCGGCAGATAGTGAAACAGCGTGGCCGTTTCATCGAAAAAGAGCGGCAAATAGTATTCGATGCCGGCAGCGGGCACGCCGTTACCGATATCCTTGTAGACGGAGCTGCGGCTAGGATCGCCTTCGAAGGTCTCGCGCCAGCGGCTGCGGCACGCGGTGCGCGCCGCTTCGTCGAACGGAAACTCGCGCCCCGGCAGCAGCCGGACATCCCGCACCGGATACAGGCTGCGCTGGTTGTCGGGGTCGAACGCGCGTATCGATTCGACCTGATTGTCGAACAGATCGATGCGATACGGCAGCGGCGAGCCCATCGGGAACAGGTCGATCAAGCCGCCGCGCACGCAATATTCGCCGGGGCGCATCACTTGACTGACGTGCTCGTAGCCCGCCAGCGTCAATTGCGCCTTGAGCTTGGCTTCGTCAAGTTTCTCGCCCTGGGTGAACGAGAAGGTGTACGCGGCCATGAATGAAGCCGGCGGCATCCGGTACAACGCGGTCGTGGCCGGCACCAGCAGGATGTCGCAGCGCCCTTCGCCAAGGTCATGGAGCGTCGCGAGCCGCTCGGAGACCAGATCCTGATGCGGTGAGAACGTGTCGTAGGGCAGGGTTTCCCAATCGGGCAGCAGCCGCACGCGCGCCAGCGGTGCGAAATACGCGATTTCATGGCGCAACCGTTGCGCATCCGCCGCACTGGCGCAAATCACCGCCAGCAATGGCACTTGATTGCGATAGCTCTCGAAGTAGCGTGCGATCATCAGCGCGTCCGCTGAACCGTGGACGCCATCGAACGCGTAGCGCTGCCCAGCTTTGACCAGCGCGAGCGGCGCCGTGCGAGTCACTGCGGTTTCTGGAAGATGATCTGACATAAAGGCGAGTTGCGGGGTATCGGGTTAGGCGCACGAGGCACGATATGCTATGCCTGGCTTGCTGGGCGTGGCTGGAAAAGCCTCTGGGCGCATCGCTGCGGGCGTCGCGAAACGTGGGCAGCGTGGACACCGTGTAACAACTGCGAAGCGGGCAGAAGCACTGCAAGACGCGCAGAAAGAAACGCTGGAAGGCAGATGCTCTTGCCCGGCAGCACGCGAACAAAGAACGTTATTATAGAATCCGTTTTCGACTTTCACCGACGGTACCGCTCAAATGAGCGTCGCCGACCTCTTTTCAGGCTTTGAAGCTGCGTGACTCCATCTCGTCTTTTTGCTGTGATTCCCTGCGCCGGTATAGGCGCGCGTTCCGGTGCGCCATTGCCCAAGCAATACCGGACGGTGGCAGGGCACAATTTGCTGCATCACACGCTGGCCGCATTCGACGCGTGTTCCGAACTGACCCAGACACTCGTGGTGCTCGCGCCGCACGACACGCATTTCGATCCGCGCCGCTTTAACGGCTTGCGCTTTGCGGTGCGCCGGTGTGGCGGCGACAGTCGCCATGCGACGGTGCTCAACGGCCTGTACGCGCTGCGTGAATTCGGTGCGCGCGATCACGACTGGGCGCTGGTGCATGACGCTGCGCGGGCCGGCATCACGCCCACGTTGATACGCAAGCTGGTCGCCGAAGTCAAGGATGATCCCGTAGGCGGCATCGTGGCGTTGCCGCTAGCCGACACGCTTAAACGTGCTGCGCCTGATGTGGCCCATACAACGGACGCGGCGGCCGCGGCGAACGCAACGGACGAGCCCGACGCAACTGATGCGATTAACGTCGCCCACAGCGGCCCACGCATTGCGCGCACCGAGCCGCGCGATGGCCTCTGGCTTGCGCAAACGCCGCAAATGTTTCGCTTAGGGCTGTTGCGCGATGCGCTCGAAAGTGCACAGCGCGACGGTTTCAATGTGACCGACGAAGCCAGTGCGCTGGAGCGGCTCGGCCACACTCCGCGTCTGGTGCAGGGCAATTTGCGCAATTTCAAGGTGACCTATCCGGAAGATTTCGCGCTTGCCGAGGCGATTCTCGGCAAGTCTTCGGAGCACGGTTAAATCGAGTCACTATCGTGCCTCTCCATCGCGCCTCCATTACCTTTTCAACATGGTTTCTTGAACGGACTAAATTATGAACTTTCGAGTAGGTCAGGGATATGACGTCCACGCCTTGGTTCCGGGCCGGCCCCTCATTATCGGCGGCGTAACGATCCCTTACGAGCGCGGCTTGCTGGGCCATTCGGATGCGGATGTGCTGTTGCATGCGATTACCGACGCGCTATTCGGTGCGGCAGCGTTGGGCGATATCGGTCGCCATTTCCCCGACACCGATCCGGCCTTTGCCGGCGCTGACAGCCGTACCTTGCTGCGCGAAGCGGTGGCGCGTGTGGCGCAGGCCGGTTATCAAATCGTCAATGTCGACAGCACCGTGATCGCGCAGTCGCCCAAGCTGGCGCCCTACATTGCGGCGATGTGCGAGAACTTGGCGCACGATCTCGATCTACCGGCCGATTGCGTCAACGTGAAAGCCAAGACGAACGAGAAACTCGGCTATTTGGGCCGCAGCGAAGGGATCGCGGCCGAAGCGGTGGTGCTGATCAAGCGCGGGTTCATTAGTTGACATAGGCGGTGCAAGAGCACCGCAGGCTTGCCGCTCGTCCACGTGACACCGCTCGAAAAGCCAATATAGATGTATTTCCCCGGCGGTCTCACCAGTTTATTTGAGAACGTGGACAGCTTAACGCGTGCTTCTTAAAATTTCTTACTGCAATCAGTTATTGGATGGGCATCGTTTCATCAATTATCAATAGGGGTTTCCAGCTGCATCGGTGTAAAAACTAAAAATCAAAAGCATCGAATTAACAAAGTATTATTTGTTTAAGGGCATAATGATCTCAACGGCGCCAGGGCTGATGGGCAAAAAGGCTTCCCGACCTGCTGGCGCTGCTGTTTTTAAATCTTACGCGGAAAAGGCGCTAGCAAATGATTGCGTCATTTATATTGCACACGCCTGTCATTGTTCGTTTCTAACGGACAGAGCTATCCTTACTTTCAGTCTTGCTGAGATCGAGATATACAAGCACTCCGAATTACATAGCGACGACAAAGCTATCAACTTGGCTTGCTGTCATTGTTACAGGTCTGACGCAACTGTTGTTATCGTTGTCGACGTATGTGCCTTACCAGACCTGTTCAAGAATCGGTATGTCGGCTGGAATAGGGACGTACCCTCAATGGTTTACCCTGGTGCCGAAAGGCGAGCAGCTTCGAGAAAATTGGTCAGCTAACTGACCTTTGCTACGTTCTTGAATTCTTTGTCGTGCGCTAATTTTTCGTTTTCTTCGGTCGAGCGTTGCTTGTGCAATATTCCCATCGATAACTAGTTCGTAAGTAAAAATGGCATAACGTCGCATATGCAGAATTCACTGACCGGTCTTTTCTCGCGACGAAAGAATCTTGAATGGTTGTTGCTGATTACCGCGCTGCTATTTGTAGGCGCGGTTTTTACGAGCGTGCATGTCACCGAGATTCATCGTGTCGATGTGACTGAACGCGACCGCCTGCACGTGCTTACAAGAATCGTCTCCAACGATATTACAAGCAATCTGACGACGGTAAACCTGACGCTGGAAAAGGTAATCAAGGATTATCTGACTGCGCCTATCAGGCCACATTCGCCGAGCGGTTTAACGCTACGTTTGGAAACACTGCAGACCGCGATACAAGGCGCGTGTGTTTTTCTCGTGCTGGATGCCAACGGCCACGTCACCGCGACCTCCGAACTTGCCTTGCTAGGCAAGGATTTAGGTAACGAAGCCTACTTTAAGGCTGCCAGGGATAATCCTAGCGAGCGTACTTTGTATGTTTCCGCACCTTTCCAGTTGTATAAAGAGGGCGGTGGCTTGCTCATCACTATCTCCCGGATGGTGCCCGGCACCCACGGTGAATTTGCAGGCCTGATGGTCGCAGGGCTCAATCAAGTTTTCTTCACTGACTCTTTTTTGCCTGTCGGCTACGCGCCCGATGCCTGGGGTTTCGTGGTGCATGGCGACGGTCGGCTATTGGTCAATTTCCCGACGCGGCCTGGTATCGATGGCAACGACGTCAGCCAGCCAGGTACCTTCTTTAGTCGCCATCTTCAAAGCGGGCGGGGCGAGAGCGTGCTGACGGGGGCGGTGCGCGACACCGGTGAGCGCCGGTTAATGACGTTGCAAACCATCCAGCCTGCTTCGTTAAACATGGACAAGGCAATCGTGGTCGGGCTCAGCCGCTCGCAGGCGGCTATTGCGCAGCCGCTGCAACGCCAGGCCCTGGTCTATGGATTGCTCTACGCCGGCATCGCCTTGGTTTGCTGCGGCGGACTCTTCTGGGTGCAAAAGCGACGTGCTTACGCCGAGTCGTTAGCCGCCGATTTGGAACGAGAACGGCGTGATGCGGATGAGCAGGCGAAACACAATCAGATGCTCAGCGAGAGCGAGGCGCGATTTCGTACTCTGATTGAAGATGCGCCGCTGGCGATCGCTATTCTCCGTGGCGGCTATTTTGTGTACTCCAACCCGCGTTACCGTAATCTGCACGGCTATCTGCCCGAAGACGACCTGACGGGTCTGCCTTGGAGCGCCATGATTTCGCCCGAGTCTCGCGAGATATTGCACGAGCAAGGGATGTCGATTATTGAAGACTCTCCGATCGAGCAAATGTTCGAGGCGCAAGGACTCGGCAAGGAAGGCCGTCTGATACCCGTTTTCAAAACTACCGCCCGCGTCGAGTTGGTCGATGGGCCTGCTACGCTGGTTTTCGCACAGGACATTTCTGCTCAGAAACACGCTGAATCCGCATTGCTGCAGGCGCGCGATGCCGCAGAAGCCGCCAATCGCAGCAAAGCCGATTTTCTGGCCAACATGAGTCACGAGATCCGCTCGCCACTCAACGCCATTCTCGGCCTGGCTTACCTCTTGGAACAGGCACGGCTCGATCTGGACGCTCGCGGCATGGTGCGCAAAATCGTGGCGTCGGGGCGTATGTTGCTGAGCATCATCAATGACATTCTGGATGTGTCCAAAATCGAAGCCGGCCACCTGGTCATTGAACAGGCGCCATTTCGTCTGAACGATGTAATCGACAATCTTGCCGTTACCATGGGTCTCGCTGTCGCAGACAAAAATATCCAGTTGATCATCCAGCCCCTGCCGGCAGGCATTTCGTCAGTACGGGGTGATGCGTTGCGGCTGGAGCAGGTATTGAATAACCTGACCAGCAACGCCATCAAGTTCACGCAGGTTGGTCAGGTCGAGCTGCGTATCTCTTTGGTGTCCCGGGATGAAGAGAACGTCATGCTCCGTTTTGCCGTCCTTGACACCGGTATCGGCATCGCGCCCGTGCTGCAAAGCGACGTGTTCTCGGCGTTCACGCAAGCCGACAGCTCGACCACCCGCCGTTTCGGCGGCACCGGTCTTGGGCTGACCATTTGCCGCCAATTGGTGAGCTTGATGGGGGGCGAGATTGGCGTGAACAGCACGCTTGGCCAGGGCAGCGAATTCTGGTTCACGGTGCCCCTGCAACTGATCCCCAGCACCGCCTTTTCTTCTCCGGATATGGTCCGGATTGACGCCTTGATCGCCGACGACAGCGAGATCGCATTGCGGGCGGTGACTAATACGGCTGAGGGCTTGGGTTGGCAGGTCAGTGCCGTGCGCTCGGGCGAGGCGGTGTTGGCGCAATTGCTGGAGCGCGGCGACGGAAAATTGCCTGACGTGGTGGTGCTCGATTGGAAAATGCCGGGCATGGATGGCTTAGCCACCGTACGCGCAATCCGTGCACGCACGACGGTAGGTGCGTGCCCCATCGTTATCATGGCCACGGCCTATTCGCTCCCGGAGCTGGCAAGTCAACCGGGTGCTGAATTGGTCGATGCATTTCTGAGCAAACCGGTTACCTCATCGACTCTTTACAATGCGACGGTCGAGGCGCAACGCAAGAGAGCGACCGACATCGACATGCCGAACGTCGTACCAAAATCCGCCATTCCAAGCTTGGCAGGCGTTCGAGTGCTTATCGTCGACGACAGCGAGATCAATCGCGACGTGGCGCAGCGCATACTGGACGCACAAGGCGCGATCTCGTCGCTCGCGGTTGACGGCAAAGCTGCTCTGGACTGGTTGCTGGCGCACCCCGATGACGTCGACCTGGTGTTAATGGATGTGCAGATGCCGGTGATGGACGGCATCGAGGCTACGCGCCAGTTGCGCCTTATGCCGCAGTTCAATGACCTTCCTATCGTCGCGTTGACGGCCGGGGCTTTCAAGGAGCAGCAGGATGCCGCACGCGCGGCCGGCATGACGCACTTCATCAGCAAACCGTTCGACGTGCCGTCGACCATCGCGTTGATACAGCGGATCAGACGTAAACAAACGAATGCCGACGGCGATGCGTGCATGTCGGTAGGCGAGAGTCAGGCGGATCAGCCGGACTTGGAGCCATCATCGGATTTTTCTGTCATCGACATCAACCGCGGCTTGAAAATCTGGTCGGCCGTGCAAACCTACCGCGACTATTTGCGACGATTTGCTTCCAGCTACGGCAACGCAGTGGAGGAAATCAACGCCAGCCTCGCCATCAATGATCATAAGGCGGCGGCAATGTTGGCGCATAAACTCGCGGGAGTTGCTGCTAATTTGGCCTTGCCTGATACACAGCGGCTGGCGACCGAGACCGAGCGGATTTTGTCCACGGGATACGATCCGACATTCGTATTGGCCCGTCTGAGAGATGCGCTGGAACAGGCAATGATGGCGATCGAACGGTTTGCCCCACGCGTCGCGTCGCAGGCTTCGGCCGCCTCATCGGCGACGAGTGATGACATATCGCTCGAGTCTCAGGTTGAACTCAAAGTACTGTTCGTGGAACTACTCGAAGCGCTGGATAAAGACAGTCCCGCTCCGATCAAACCGGTCTTGGCCAAGCTTTTGACGGCGTTGCAACCACAGGAGCTGACGGACATTCAGGAGTGCGTGCACGACTTCGATTTTCGCCGAGCCGAGACCGCGACCATCAAGCTCGCCATGGATCATGGAATCATTCTGGAGGGATAGTTTGTGAGCGGTCAAACCATTCTAGTCGTTGACGACGAGCCCGGGAATCTGGCCGTCATGGGAGAAATCCTGGCGGACGGTTACAAGCTGGTGTTTGCGCGTAACGGCAGCGAAACGCTGGCGGCAGTTGTGAAACACCGCCCGGCCATGGCGTTGCTCGATATCGGGTTGCCTGATATCGACGGCTTTGATCTTTGCCGAAAGATCAAACAGATCGACGCAACCCATGCCATCAAGATTATTTTCGTCACCGCCTACACCGATATGGCGCATGAAACGGCAGGCTTCGAGGCCGGTGGCGTCGACTATATCGTCAAACCGGTTTCGCCATCGATTGTCCGCGCGCGCGTGGCCGCACATCTCTCCATGGTGCGCGCCACGGTGCTGGAACAGAGTTACCGTGACGCGATTTTAATGCTAGGTCAGGCCGGACATTACAACGATACCGATACGGGTGCGCACATTTGGCGAATGGCAGCCTATGCCAGCGCTTTGGCGCAAGGCTGCGGATGGGATGCCGAGAGCAGCGCGCGCCTGGAATTGGCCGCCCCCATGCATGACACAGGTAAGCTGGGCGTACCGCGGGAAATTCTGTGCAAAGCGGGGCCGTTGAATGAGCAAGAATGGGCTGTCATGAAAACGCATCCGCAAATCGGATACGACATTCTGAGCAAGAGCAATGCGCCGATATTTCAGTTGGCTGCCGAAATTGCCTTGCGTCACCATGAAAAATGGGACGGCAGCGGCTATCCAGACGGTCTGAGCGAAAAAGACATACCTGAGTCGGCACGTATTGTCGCGCTGGCAGATGTGTTTGACGCGCTCAGCATGAAGCGTCCGTACAAGGAACCGTGGGCAATCGAGCGGATCGTCGAGCACATCAATGCTGGCGCCGGGAAACACTTTGATCCGAAGCTCGTGAGCGTTTTCTCTGAAAAGCTACCCGAGCTTCTTGAGATTCAAAGCAAATGGTCTACCGCGGAGTAACTTCAAAACCCATCGGCAAAAAAACACCCCTGTGAGAGGGGTGTAAGACTAGCGTTGTTCCGCTGCGATAACCTGCGCGGCTGCATTGACAACAGCCGCGATGCGACCGACGTCGCGCAATTGCATCGAGCTCATGCCTTCTTTCACCAGCGTGTCGAAGTGCGATTTCACGCAAAAATGGCACTTGCCGATGATGGACGAGGCCAAGGCAAACATCTCGAAGCGGCGCTTGTCGACGCCGCCGTGCGTCGCATAGGCATTCATCCGCAGACCAGCGGGTTGCCCCTTCAAATCGTTGTTCTCGGCCATTTCAACGTACGGATACCATACGTTATTCATTCCCATCAGCGCCGCGGCGGTGAGCACGCCCTGGGTCTCTTCCGGCGACAGCACACCTGAATTGCGAATCGCGTCAATGATCTGCGGGCTCTTGGCGGCGAACGCCGCAGCCAGTGCCACGCCGACGGCATCATTGCCTTCCAGCGACGAACGCGCGATCGTGCCGTCGAGGTTCAGACGAATATCCTTGGCATAGTCGGGAATCAATTCTTTAATCGAAGCGAGGAATTCCATTGAAAGCTCCTATCGGTCCAAGTTAAAAAAAGCCCGCCGTAGCGGGCCTGCTCGCTATATTACAGCGTCGAACCACCAACAGCGCGGTTACATGGGCACAGTTCGTCCGTTTGCAAGCCGTCGAGAATCCGCAGGATTTCTTCGGTGTTACGGCCGACGTTCAGGTTGTTCACCGAAACGTGCTGGATGGTGTTATCCGGGTCGACGATGAAGGTCGCACGCAATGCCACGCCGGCTTCCTTGTCGCGCACGCCGAGTTGGTCGATCAATTGACCTTGCACGTCGCCGAACGAGTAGTGGTTCAGCTTGCTCAGGTCCGGGTGCTCACGACGCCATGCCAGTTTGACAAATTCGTTGTCCGAGCTGCCGCCCATCAGAACCGCGTCGCGATCTGCGAAATCGTTGGCCAGCTTGCCGAATTCGACGATTTCCGTCGGGCACACGAAGGTGAAATCCTTCGGGTAAAAATAGATGATTTTCCACTTGCCCGGAAACGACTGCTCGGTAATGGTTTCGAACGCCGATACGCCATTTTCTTCGTGATGGTTAAAGCCCGGCTTGGCCGCACCAACGCTGAACGCTTCGAGTTTATCGCCAACTGTTTTCATGCAAATGCTCCTGGGGATAGTGAGTAAAGTGGGATATCCACTTTACTGCGTGGACATAACGGAAACGTTACACTCCGACAACTATACATCTATTGATGATGGTATTCAATAGTTTTTATCAATCACTCGATAGTTTAACGATATCCGAAGGCAATCTCGGGGGCACGAACGTATCGCTTGTACCGAAGTCATGTGCCAACTCATGTGCCGATTTATATGCCAATCCGGGCAGGGAAGGTCACGGTGACCTCCAGACCAGGGCCGGGATCGCGGTTGGCGATGCGCAAAATGCCGCGATGGCGATTGACCAGCCGCAGCACGATTGCCATGCCCAGGCCCGTCCCGTCCGCCTGGGTTCGCGCCGCCTCCACGCGATAGAACGGGCGGGTGAGGAGTTCAAGCTGGTCTTCGGGGACACCCGCGCCTTCGTCGAGCACGGACAATTCGACTCTCTGAAACGAAACCGACGTGCGTATGGTTACGTGGGCAACTCCGTCCTCGGCGCTACGCCCGTATTTGCGAGCGTTCTCGATCAGATTGCCCAGCAGCCGTCGTATGTCGGTCTGGTCACCCTCGATAATGGCGCGCTCCGCCAGCACCAGCGTGAGGTGAACGCCTTCTTCGCTACCCAGCCGCGACGCGCTGTCTGCCGCCAAGGCGGACAAGTCGACGGCTTCCGGGATGCGCTGCGCCGGTCGTGCGTAATCGAGGAACAAGCCGATGATTTTATCCATCTGCTCGATATCGTCGGCCATCGCATCTTTGGTCGCTTCGTCGGCCGGGCTCATCTCGGTTTCAAGCCGCAACCGCGCGAGCGGCGTACGTAAGTCGTGCGAAATGCCGGCCAGCATCAACGCACGATCCGCGTCAAGCTGCGCCAAGGCACTGACCATTTGGTTGAAGCTGCGATTGGTCTCGGCCGCGACCCCCATGCCGCGCTCGGGCAAGGGATCGGGTATCTGACCCGCGCCCAGCTTGCGGGCCGCCAAGGCAAGACGGCCGAACGGCCGATTGACAAGACTCGTGATAAACGCTGCGCCCAGCAGGGAAAGACCGAGCGCAAACGTACCCCAGCCTACCCACTGCAAGCCGCTGACGTTATCGAGCTGGTCGCGATCCAGCGCCACCCAGTAATCGTCGTCGTCGATCTTGAAGCTGATCCACACGCCGGGGATGTCGTTGACCGAGGCCGCAATCACGGTGTCCGCACCGAGCCGGCTGCGCACGTTCGCTTCGATCAAACGGGTTTCCGACTGATCGGGCTGCAGTTTGTATTTGTCGGTGGCCTCGCGCGGGTAAACGCGCACGCCTTCGTTACTCTCGAGATCCTGCAATAGAGCACGGCGTAAATCGGGATCGGAATAAAGCAGTGCGGTGCGGGTCAGCTTGACCACGCTGATCAATTGCAAGGCAACGCGCTGTGCGCGGGGTTCGCGCTCGATCACGCGAAAACTCTGGAACCAGGCCGCCAAGCTGACCGAAATCAGCAACGCGATCAAAAGGAAGGTGCGCCAAAAAAGCCCGCCGAACGCGAGCGTGATCGTACGGCGACCTGTCAGCATGCGCAAATCCGCTTACGACACAGGGCCGCACGCGGTGTCGTCCGCGCGGCAACGCGCGCTCGCGTGCACGACAGCGGCCACACCCGCGCCCGCGACGCCGTGCAGCCTGTCACGCGGGCCCTCATGCGATCTTGATGCTCAATTTCACGCTGAATTTCACCTCGGGTTTCACGCAGCGCCATCGGGGATGAACACGTAGCCCAGGCCCCACACCGTCTGGATAAAGCGCGGGCTGCCTGGATCAGGCTCGATAAGCTTGCGTAGCCGTGAGATCTGTACGTCCAGGCTGCGATCGAATACTTCATATTCGCGGCCCCGTGCCAACTCCATCAGTTTTTCTCGTGACAAGGGTTGTCGCGGATGGCGCGCAAACACCTTAAGCACCGAGAATTCACCTGTGGTGAGCGAAATTTCCTGGCCGCTTTTGGTCAGGGTACGATTGGCGAGATTGAGCGCGAAATCGCCGAACTCGAACACTTCGGCGGTTTCGGACGGCGCGCCCGGCAATTCGGCCGGGGTTTGGCGGCGCAGTACGGCGTGAATGCGAGCGACCAGTTCACGGGGGTTGAACGGCTTGGGCAGATAATCGTCCGCGCCCATTTCGAGGCCAACGATGCGGTCGACGTCTTCGCCTTTGGCGGTGAGCATGATGATAGGCGTGCGATCGTTGCTGCCGCGTAGCCGGCGACAGATCGACAAGCCATCTTCGCCTGGCAGCATGAGGTCGAGCACCAGCAAGTCGAAGCGCTCGCGCACCCAAAGTTTGTTCATCGCCGTGGAGCTTTCGGCGACGTAGACGTTAAAGCCCTGTTCGCCGAGATACCTGCGCAGCAAATCACGCAAGCGCGGATCGTCGTCGACGACCAGAATTTTTGATGGGTTTTTGGTTTCCATAGTGTCATCTTAGCGTGGTTCGCCTCCGCCGTTATTTTGGCGAGGCTAGGGGTAACAAAGGGTTACACACTTTACCAGCCTACTTCTAACCGAAAACGGCGTGGCGCGTACACTCATTTCGGGGTGAAGCTGGGTTAAAAGCTTGGGTTAAAAACGTGGCCTGCTTACCTGGCTCGCTTAGGTGGCTCGCTACGTGGCTCCATCACGCAGGTCGGTTAGGTGTATTGATTCCGCCGGTTGATAAACGTTTAATGCTGGACAAGTCATTTCAAGGCTAATCATGTTGGCGCATTACAAGCTGGGCCTCGCAATTCTGATTTTATCCGTAGCGGTGCTCAACGCAGGGCTAGGGTCGGCACAAGCGGCTGAAGACACGCCAGGCGCAGCTTCTGCGCCGACGGCCGGCAGCCATCGCTTCCTTTCGGGCCCGACCAACGCGAGCGATGCGGAAGTCGCGCAACGACGCGCCGGCCATATGAATGTGGCGGAACGCAAATTATTGCGCCAGCACGTTGAAGACGCCGCGCGCGAAGGCTACAAGCGCTGACGGAACTCAACCTCGATAGTCTCGTACAAGAGAATGTGGCTCTGAATTGGGTTGCCGAATTTGGCTCCATCCAGGGCATGTTATCCGAGTCAGTGTTATCCCTCGCATCGACCAACATGAGCAGCAAGGTTTTCCCAGCATCGCACCGAGCGACCGTATTAATCGCGGCTCTTTTTAGCGCGTGCCTGCTGATTTCCGGCACGGCGATGGCAACTGCCATGCAACCGGCACGACAGGCCAAGACACATCGCAAGGCCGTGGCAGTCGCGGCCATAGGCTTGGATACCGACGACGCGCGCTTCTTGCTGGCGCGAACCGGTTTTCAGCCCGACGAGAACGAGGTACGTCCGTTTGTCGGCCTGAGCCGTGAGCAGGCGGTCGATCGGCTGCTCACGGGCACGCTCACGCGAGCCGTGACTCTGCCGCCGGATTGGGTCAACGAACCCGCCGCAAATCGGGATGAACGAAATAAGTACACACCCGATGAGGTACGCGACCGTCAGCGTCTACGCGCCAAACGCTATGAGGAATTGCGAGCCTGGTGGGTGCGCGAAATGATCGTGACGCCGTCGCCGCTGACCGAACGCATGACCTTGTTCTGGCATAACCATTTCACCTCCGGGCAGGACAAGGTCCGGCGCCCACAGCTGATGTATCAGCAAAACGTACTGCTGCGCCGCGACGCGCTCGGCAATTTTGGCGACATGCTGCACGCGGTGGCCAAAGATCCGGCCATGCTGATCTATCTCGATGGTGCGAACAGCCGCAAAGGCCGTCCCAACGAGAATTTCGCGCGCGAGGCGATGGAGTTGTTCTTGCTGGGCGAAGGGCACTACAGCGAAGCGGATATCAAGGAAGCGGCACGCGCCTACACGGGTTGGAGCATCGATCCCGATACGCTCGCTTATATGTGGCGGCCTCAGTTTCATGATACGGGCGAGAAAACCGTGCTGGGGCAGACCGGCGATTTCGATGGCGACCAGGTGCTCGATATTTTGCTCAGCCGTCCGGAAACCGCAACCTTGATTAGCGCCAAATTGTGGCGTGAATTCGTTTCACCTACTGTCGACTACACCGAATTGACGCCGATAGCGGATGCGTTTCGCGCCAGCCACTACGATATCAAGGTCGTGTTGCGCCGCTTGTTTCTGAGCAAAGGTTTCTGGGCACTCGACAATCGCGCAGCGCTCGTGAAATCGCCGGCAGAATTCGTCGTAGGCACGGTGCGTCAATTCAATTTCAGCTACGACAGCACGCAGCCCCTGGCCAATGCCATGCGCAGCCTGGGCCAAAACCTCTTCTACCCACCCAACGTCAAGGGCTGGCCTGGCGGTTCCAGTTGGATCGACAGCTCGACACTGCTCGCGCGCAAACAGCTCACCGAACAATGGATGCGGGCCAGCGAGGGGGCGCGTACGCAAGCCGCCATGGTCGCGGTCGCAGCGAGTGCAGCGAACAGCTTGTCGGCCCGCGCCGCAGCGCAGGAGTCCACACGTCGCGCGGCCAGCGTGCGTGCCGGCATCCGCTTCGACCTGGACGCGTGGCTGGCGCAGTTTGAGCTGCAACCGCAACAGCAACCGTCGCTATCGCGGGAGCTGCAGATGCAAAAGGCCGTGCTGCCAACGACGCCGTTCGATCCTGTCGAAGATGGCGTGACCAGCGAAGCCTATTTGCAAGCGTTGCTGATGGATCCCACGTATCAACTCAAGTAAATGTTGTTGACCCATAGGACGCCCGGCGTGGCTGTCGCCTGGGTGGGCGCTCGGTGCTGTGCTAGCGAGGTGTTTCATGAATCGACGTGACTTTATTGCGCTTGCAGCGAGCCTCGGCGTGCCGCTGAGCTGGTCTTCGGCGGCCAACGCTGACGCTAACGCCGCGGACAGGCGCTTGACGCCCGGCTATGACAACCTGTTGATTCTGATCGAACTCAAGGGTGGCAACGACGGACTCAATACCGTCATTCCGTACGCGGACCCGGCGTACTACAACCTGCGTCCCAAAGTAGGTATTGTGCGCGGGCAGGTCATCCAGCTTGACGAGCGTACGGGGCTGCACCCATCGCTGCAGGCCATGATGCCGATGTGGAAATGCGGTGAACTGGCGATCGTCCAGGGTGTCAGTTACCCTGCACCCAATCTTTCGCACTTCCGCTCGATCGAGATCTGGGATACGGGTTCGCGCTCAGACGAATTCCTCACGCAGGGCTGGTTGACGCGCGCTTTTTCCGAGCGCGCCGTGCCGCATGGTTTTGCTGCTGACGGCGTGGTAATCGGCAGCGCGGAGATGGGGCCGCTGGCCAATGGGGCACGTGCCATTGCACTGGTCAATCCGGAGCAATTTTTGCGGCAATCGCGTTTGGCGATGCCGGCCCGTATCCACGAAACGAATCCCTCGCTCGAACATATCCTGTTGGTCGAAAACGATATCCTGAAAGCCGCTGACGGGCTGCGACCGCGCGAAGGCCAATATGCATTCAAAACCAGTTTCCCTGGCGGTGCATTCGGTACCTCAGTGAGGACGGCGATGCAGGTGCTGGGCGCGGCCGACACCACGACAGGCCAGCCCATCGCGGGGCAGGGCGTCGGCGTGATCCGGCTCACGCTCAACGGCTTCGATACGCATCAGAATCAGTTGGGACAACAAGCGAGCCTACTCAAGCAGCTGGCGGACGGTATGGTCGCGCTGCGCTCGGCGCTGGGCGAACTCGGACGCTGGCAATCGACCTTGATCATGACCTACTCGGAATTCGGACGGCGGCCGCGCGAAAATCAAAGCGAGGGCACCGATCACGGTACGGTCGCGCCTCATTTTGTAGCGGGCGGTCGGGTACAGGGAGGCTTGCACGGCGTGCCGCCCGTATTGGCGAGCCTGGACGGTAGCGGCAACTTGCCGGTAGGCGTCGACTTTCGTTCGATTTATGCGACCGTGCTGGAGCGCTGGTGGGGTTTGGATTCGTTGCAGGTGCTCGAAAAACGCTTCACGCCTATGCCTTTGCTGCGGGCTTGATCTGGATCGGTTCGTTTGCCGATGTTTTGGGCGCAGGTTCCGGCACATCGGATTTCGGCACGACTTTCGGGGGCGCCGAAACCCAGTGCCATGAACTCAACTTGGCGCCATCGAAAAGACACTCCGCCGAGGCGGTTTTTTTCGGGGTAGGAGTTTTGAAGTAGAAGAATCGCGCAATCGCACCGGAATTGCCTTCGACCTCGGCGCCGATGAAAACCCGCTTGCCGTCGTGGCTCTGCGTGGCATAAACGATCTTGAAGGCGGGGTCGGTGCGCCATTGATCATCTGCCTGAACCGCTTGTTTGCAAGCGGCAAGATTGCTGCTATCGAGCGAGTATCGATCGATGGCGCATCCGCTGCTCGCAAGCGTTGCCAACGCGGCCACTATTCCAAGCAAGATTCGAATTTTCATTGACGTAGAAATATCTCGCTGTGTACGCCGTCGACTTCCACGGCCAATTCGCCGCGCGCGCCATTGATATTGCAGAATTGCCAGCAATCGAGGAATTCGGGTGGTGCGACCGAGAGGACTTGAACCTCCACAGAATTGCTTCCGGCAGGACCTAAACCTGCTGCGTCTACCAATTTCGCCACGGTCGCCCGAAGCGCGAGATTATACCCTGTGAACACCTGCTAAATCCAGCACCATGCGGTGCACTTCATGTAGTGGGATGGCGCGGCCAACCGCGGTTATCATCACCGCTTCCCACTTATCTTACCCACGACCGCGTGAACTTCGACCACTATTGCCAACAAAAAGCCGCGCCTGCCGGCTCCGCCGTGTATTACACCTTGCGCCAGGCGAAGGCTGCCGACCGGCCCGGTCTCACCGCGCTATTCGCATATCGGCGCGAGCTCGAAGAGACGATCGAGACCTGCAGCGAGGTCGCAGTCGGGCAAGCCAAACTCGTGTGGTGGCAGCGCGAACTGCAAAGCCTGGCAGGTGGCGCCGGCGCCGCGCCGGCCCATCCGGTGACGCGCGCGCTAGCCGCACATCTACGGGAACCCGCGAGCGAATTGGCCGCCTTGCAAGCGGTGGCGGACGGATACGCGATGGATCTCGAACAAGCGCGTTATCTTGACTACGCGGGACTCAATCAATACTTGCTCAAGGTGGGTGGCCAAGGCGCGCTGCTGATAGCGCGCGGCGCAGGCATACGCTCAAGCGCGGGGCTTGAGGCCGCCGCTCAGCTCGGTCACGCACTGACGCTCACACAACTGCTGCGCGATGTCGGTCAACACGCCCGGCATGGCCGAATTTATATCCCGGTCGACGAGTTGCAGCGCTTTGGGGTAACCGCGGCCGATGTGGTCAATCGCCGCTATAGCGAGGCTTTTTCAGCGCTAATGGCATTCCAGGTCACGCGCGCGCGCGACGCGATTCAAACCGCACTGGTCAAACTGCGGACGGATCCGGCCACGTCCCGTGCCGCGCGAGCCACGCTGGGGGCGCAGGCTGCGATTGCATTGGCGACGCTAGGCGAAATCGAGGCCTCACACTTTCAGGTCTTGCATCAGCAGATTTTCCTGACGCCTTTGCGCATGCTGTGGCTGACGTGGCGTGGCGCGCACTGATCTCTAGCGTTGTTGCGCCGCCTGCCATAGCAGCCCAATCTGCTGGGCTGCATTGGCGAGCAAATCCGGCGCCTGTGCGACGCATTCCTGCAAGGTCATGGGGCCGGCCGTCAGCGAAAAACACCCGGCAAAATGTTGCGTCAACGCATTGAGCGCGCGCGCGTCGATCGCGCCGGAAAGCAGGGTGCTCGGCACGTTGGCTTCGCGTGCGAAACGGCTCGCCACGTAAGGCGCTTTGCCATGCAGAGATTGCGCATCGCTGCGCCCCTCGCCGGTAATCATCCAGTCGGCGCCGCGCAACAAATCGGGCAGTCCCACGTGTTGCGCCACGACATCGGCGCCATGCTGAAATTGGGCGCCAAGCAGTTGCAGCGCAAAGCCCAATCCACCGGCAGCACCCGCTCCGGGCGAGCGTTGAGCGCTGCGCCCTAGCGCCGATTCAAGCAAGTCAGCGCACGCTTGGAGCACCGCATCGAGCTGCTCGACCTGCTCGGGCCGCACGCCTTTCTGTGGTCCGAAAATGGCTGTTGCGCCGAGTGATCCGCACAAGGGATTGTCGACATCGGACATGGCAATCAATTCGACTTGAGCCAGACGAGGATCGAGCTCGCTGACGTCGACGCTGCTCAAGCGAGCCAAGGCTGCAGGATGAGGTTCGAGCAAGCGCCGCTCGGCATCATAAAAGCGCACACCTAATGCCGCGAGCATGCCCGCGCCGGCGTCGTTGGTGCTGCTGCCGCCCAGCGCAATCAGGAAACGGGTCGCGCCCGCATCGAGCAAGGTCTTGATCGCTTCGCCCAGGCCGATGCTCGAGCGCATTTCGATCGGCTCGGCCATGCCCACCGGATCGGTGATGCCGACGATCTCGGCCGTCTCGACGACCGCGGTAACGACCTGCGCCTGATCCGTGAAAAGCCCCGTGGCGGCTTCCCGCAGCACGCCTGTGGCGCCTCGCACGGTCAATTGACGTGTGGTGCCGCCGCGCGAGAGCAGCGCCGCCAGCGTGCCTTCGCCGCCATCGGCCATCGGGCAAGCGTGCAGCGTAGCGTGCGGAAAGACGCGGCGCAGGCCCACGCTCATCGCGGCACACGCTTGTTCGGCGCTCAGCGAACCTTTGAACGAATCAGGGGCAAGAACGATGATCGGTGCTGACGGCATATTGGGCATAAGGGACGGTTGCGAAGAGTCGAATGGGGCGCATGGCGTAATAATGAGCGCAACAACGCAGCGTCCGATAATGTAACAAAGTCCGGGCGTTTGCGATCAAAACTGCGATTTCGGTGTGGGAAGGCAATACTTTGCTAAAATATCAGGCTTTCCAGACTTGCCTGGATAAACTGGACACACCAATAAGGCGCGGCTTGACCTGCGCAGCACCTGTTGAAGGGCTGCATTAGGCACGGTCATTACTGCGGCATGATCACTTTAGGACGGATTGAATTCATGACTAACGTTGTAGAAAACCTCGGCAAACTCGAACGTCGCATCACGATCTCCTTGCCCAAGGACGCGGTTCTGAAGGACGTAGATGCCCGCATTCGCCAACTGGCAAAGAATATGAAGATGCCGGGTTTCCGTCCAGGCAAGGTACCGCTGAAAATGGTCACTCAGCAGTACGCGGGCCAGGTCGAGGCGGAAGTCTTGAGCGATCGCGTCGGCAAGGAATTTTTCGCGATCAGCCGCACCGAAAACCTCAAGGTCGCCGGACAGCCGCGTTTTGCGCCCAAGGAAGAGCAGCCGGAAAACACCTACACGTTCGACGCGACCTTCGAGGTTTACCCCGAGGTGAAGCTGGGCGACGTGTCGGGCGCCGAGATCACCCGCACCGTGACCACGATCGGTGACGCGGAAGTCGACCGCACGCTGGAAATCCTGCGCAAGCAGCGCGTGCACTATCACGCTCGCGGCGAAGCCGGTGAGCATGGCGATGGCGGCAGCGAACTGGCGGCAAAAGAAGGCGATCGCGTGACCGTCGACTTCGTCGGCAAGATCGACGACGTGGCATTCGCGGGCGGCTCGGCGGAAGATTTCGCGTTTGTGCTCGGTGAAGGCCGCATGTTGCCCGAGTTCGAGAAAGCGGCGACGGGCTTGAAGATCGGCGAAAACCGCGAGTTCGACCTGAAGTTCCCCGAGGACTACCACGGCAAGGATGTGGCCGGCAAAACCGCGCAATTCACGGTCACGCTCAAGAAGGTCGAATGGCCGCATTTGCCGGAAATCGATGCCGAATTCGCCAAGACGCTGGGCATTGAAGACGGCGACATCGCCAAGATGCGCACGGAAATTCACGACAATCTCGAACGCGAAGCCAAGCGTCGCACCCAATCGCTCTTGAAAAATCAGGTGATGGACGCACTGTTAAGCATCTCGGAACTCGAAGCGCCGAAAGCGTTGATCGAGCAGGATCAGGAGCGTCTGGTCGAAATGGCGCGCCAGGATCTCGAGCAACGCGGCGTGCCGAACGCGGCTGATGCACCGATCCCGGTTGAAATGTTCAAGGATCAGGCCGAGCGACGTGTGAAGCTGGGCCTGGTGCTGGCTGAGCTGGTCAAGGCGAATGGCCTGGAAGCGAAGCCGGAACAGATCCGCGCCGAAGTCGACGAATTCGCAAAAAGCTATGAAGACCCGAAAGAGGTCGTGCGCTGGTATTATTCGAATCAAACGCGCCTGGCCGAGATGGAAGCCTATGTCGTCGAAAGCAACGTCGTCGACTTCGTGCTTGGTAAGGCCAAGGTAAGCGACAAGCAGGTCGGGTTCGAGGAGCTCGCTGGTCAAGCCGCTTCTTAAGGGGTCATGCCCCACGGTTTTCGTGCCGACTCCGAAGAGGCGGCACGAAGCACCTGCGGTGCTGTTCGACCATGCTTGTCATGACAGGGCTCGTTGGCATTTGCCGGCGGGCCCCTTCAAATTTAAGGACTGATTGCATGACGTTTCGCACCGATTTGCTAAACCAGATGGCGGCTCAATCTTCCGCTCTCGATACTCAGTCGCTGGGCCTCGTACCGATGGTCGTCGAGACCAGCGGCCGCGGCGAGCGCGCCTATGACATTTATTCGCGCTTGCTCAAAGAGCGCGTGGTGTTCCTGGTGGGCGAGGTCAATGATCAGACCGCCAATCTGGTGATCGCCCAGTTGTTGTTCCTCGAAAGCGAAAATCCTGACAAGGACATCAATCTTTATATCAATAGCCCTGGCGGTTCGGTATCGGCCGGCATGGCAATTTACGACACGCTGCAGTTCATCAAGCCCGATGTTTCAACGCTGTGCATGGGCTTGGCTGCTAGCATGGGCGCTTTTCTGTTGTCGGCAGGTGCCAAGGGCAAGCGTTTTGCGCTGCCCAATGCCCGTGTGATGATCCACCAGCCTTTGGGTGGCGCACGCGGACAGGCGTCCGATATCGAAATTCAGGCGCGCGAAATATTGTATTTGAAAGAGCGTCTGAACAATCTGTTGGCCGAGCATACCGGCCAATCTGTCGATCGCATCGCCCGCGACACCGACCGCGACAATTTCATGTCGTCGGAAGATGCCAAGAGTTACGGATTGATCGATTCGGTGCTGCTCAAACGGACCTGATTTCCCAGGTCGGATTTCAGAGCGGCTAGCGCGACCCGATCGCTGCGCTGTGTGGGGCCAGTGCCCCCGCAGCAGGCAATCGGCGTATTATGTAGATTACATGTCCGGAGGCTTGAAACTATATGGCGGACAAAAAGAGCGCCCCCAGCGAAAAGTTGCTGTACTGCTCATTCTGCGGCAAGAGCCAGCATGAGGTGAAAAAACTCATTGCGGGTCCGTCGGTGTTCATCTGCGATGAATGTATCGACTTATGCAATGAGATCATCCGCGATGAAGCGCAAGGCACAGGTTCGGAGTCCGGCATCAACCGGTCCGATCTGCCGAGCCCGCAAGAAATTCGCGATATCCTCGACCAATACGTGATCGGTCAGGAACGCGCCAAGAAAATTCTTGCTGTCGCGGTGTACAACCATTACAAGCGCCTCAAGCATCTCGAGCGTAAAGACGAGATCGAGCTTGCGAAGAGCAACATCCTGCTGATCGGACCGACCGGTTCCGGCAAGACTTTGCTCGCGCAAACGCTGGCGCGCATGCTGAACGTACCGTTCGTGATCGCCGATGCGACCACGCTGACGGAAGCCGGCTATGTCGGCGAAGACGTCGAAAACATCATTCAGAAATTGCTGCAGAACTGCAACTATGAAGTCGACAAGGCCCAGCGCGGCATTGTTTATATTGATGAAATCGATAAGATCAGCCGCAAATCGGACAACCCGTCGATTACCCGCGATGTATCGGGCGAAGGCGTGCAGCAGGCTCTGCTGAAGTTGATCGAAGGCACGATGGCTTCGGTGCCGCCGCAAGGCGGGCGCAAGCATCCCAATCAGGATTTCATCCAGGTCGACACCACCAATATCTTGTTTATATGCGGTGGCGCGTTCGACGGTCTCGAGAAAGTCATTATTGACCGTACCGAGAAAACGGGTATTGGCTTTGGCGCAACAGTCAAATCAAAGCAGGAACGCGATTCGGGCGAGGTATTGCGCGATGTGGAACCGGAGGATTTGATCAAGTTCGGTTTAATTCCCGAACTGATCGGACGTTTGCCGGTAGTCGCCACCTTGGGCAAGCTCGACGAAGCCGCTCTGATGACGATCTTGATCGAGCCGAAAAACGCCGTCGTGAAGCAATATCACAAACTCTTTGCCATGGAGCATGTCGAACTCGAAATCCGTCCCGACGCGTTGCAGGAAATTGCACGTAAAGCCATACGCCGCAAGACCGGCGCACGCGGCTTGCGTTCGATTCTCGAGCAGGCGTTGCTGGATGTGATGTACGAGCTGCCAACGATGAAAGGGGTCACCAAGGTCATTATTGATGACAACGTGATCAATGGCGAAGGTAAGCCGCTGCTGATTTATTCGGATACGCCTAAAGTGGCGGGATCCAACTAACTCGGAAGCTGCCCATCTGGAAAGCCGTTCATGGCAACGTGAACGGCTTTTTGTTTCTGTGGTTTGATGGCGATATCGGCGCTGGAATCGTCACATAACCACAGCGCCGTGCCCGGCGCGTAAAAATTGTTTTTCGAATTACTTATTTCTGCGATAACGTGGCTTGTAATACCCGTAGTCGACCGCATGTAGGTCTCAGGACAGAGGGTGTATACCCGTGTCGGACCTAAGGTTTTAGTCGCAATTTAGTTGCTTTAGCATTTTTACTCACGGGGAAATGAAATGTCAGGAACCCAGCTGCTTCCTACGGAACAAACCTCACTTCCGCTGCTGCCGCTGCGCGACGTGGTGGTATTTCCACATATGGTGATTCCCCTGTTCGTGGGCCGTCCAAAGTCGATCAAAGCGCTCGAGACGGCAATGGAAGGCGGCAAGCACATTATGCTGGTCGCCCAGAAAACGGCTGCGAAGGATGAACCGACCGCAAAAGACATGTATGACGTCGGTTGCGTAGCGAACATCTTGCAGATGCTCAAGCTGCCGGACGGCACCGTCAAGGTGCTGGTCGAAGGGCTGCAACGCGCCCGCACGATTTCGATCGAAGAAGGCGAAACGCAGTTTTCTTGCGAAGTCATGCCGCTCGAGCCCGATCAGGCCGATAGTGCTGAGACCGAAGCGCTGCGTCGTGCGATCGTTTCGCAATTCGATCAATACGTAAAGCTCAACAAAAAAATCCCTCCGGAGATCCTGACTTCGCTGTCCGGTATCGACGAAGCCGGTCGGCTGGCCGACACCATTGCGGCCCACTTGCCGCTCAAGCTCGATCAGAAACAGCACATCCTCGAGATGCTGCCGGTGATCGAACGTCTGGAACATTTGCTGGCCCAGCTCGAAGCCGAAATCGACATTCTGCAAGTCGAAAAACGCATTCGTGGGCGCGTCAAACGCCAGATGGAAAAGAGCCAGCGCGAGTACTACCTGAACGAGCAGGTCAAGGCGATTCAGAAAGAATTGGGCGAAGGCGAAGAAGGCGCGGATCTCGAAGAACTCGAGAAACGCATCACTGCCGCACGCATGCCCAAGGAAGCCAAGAAGAAGGCCGATTCCGAACTCAAGAAGCTCAAGTTGATGTCGCCGATGTCGGCCGAGGCCACTGTCGTGCGCAATTACATCGACACCTTGATCGGCCTGCCGTGGCGCAAGAAAAGCAAGGTGAACAACGAGCTGTCGAATGCCGAGAAGGTACTCGACCAGGATCACTTCGGGCTTGAGAAGGTCAAGGAACGGATTCTCGAGTATCTGGCAGTACAGCAGCGTGTCGACAAACTGAAGGCGCCTATCCTGTGCCTGGTCGGGCCTCCGGGTGTCGGCAAGACGTCGCTTGGGCAGTCGATTGCTCGCGCGACCAACCGCAAGTTCGTGCGCATGGCCTTGGGTGGCGTGCGTGACGAAGCGGAGATTCGTGGTCACCGTCGCACGTACATCGGCTCAATGCCGGGCAAGATTTTGCAAAGCCTGACCAAGGTCGGAGTGCGCAATCCGCTATTCCTGCTCGACGAAGTCGACAAGATGGGGCAAGACTTCCGCGGCGATCCGTCGTCGGCGTTACTGGAAGTGCTCGATCCCGAGCAGAACCATACGTTCGCCGATCACTACGTTGAAGTTGATTTCGATTTGTCGGACGTGATGTTCGTCGCGACGTCGAACTCGCTGAATATTCCGCCTCCGTTGTTGGATCGGATGGAAGTGATCCGCTTGTCCGGCTATACGGAAGACGAAAAGATCAGCATCGCGCAACGTTACTTGCTGCCCAAGCAGAAAAAGAACAACGGCCTGAAGGAATCGGAAATTGTCGTCGCGGAAGAAGCGCTGCGCGACATCATCCGCTACTACACGCGTGAAGCTGGCGTGCGGTCGTTGGAGCGTGAAATCTCGAAGATTTGCCGCAAGGTCGTCAAGATCCTGCTGCTGAAGAAATCGGATCATGCGCTCACCGTCGACGGCAGCAATCTCGATACGTTCCTGGGCGTGCGCAAGTACGATTTCGGCTTGGCCGCGAAGCAGAATCAGGTCGGGCAGGTTACCGGCCTGGCGTGGACCGAAGTGGGCGGCGATTTGCTGACCATCGAAGCCGCAGTGATGCCGGGTAAGGGCGTCGTGATTCGTACGGGTTCGCTGGGCGACGTCATGAAGGAATCGGTTGAGGCGGCACGTTCCGTGGTGCGCTCGCGCTCGCGCCGGTTGGGCATCAAGGATGAGGCCTTTGAAAAGAAGGATATCCACATCCACGTGCCTGAAGGTGCAACGCCGAAGGACGGACCGTCCGCCGGTGTCGCGATGACAACGGCGCTGGTGTCGGTGCTCACGGGCATTCCCGTGCGTGCAGAAGTGGCGATGACCGGCGAGATCACGTTGCGCGGCGAAGTACTGCCTATCGGTGGCTTGAAAGAGAAGTTGCTGGCGGCTCACCGCGGCGGCATCAAGCTCGTGTTGATCCCGGAAGAAAACGTCAAGGACTTGGCGGACATTCCGGACAACGTCAAGAACAGCATCGAGATCGTTCCGGTTCGCTGGATCGACAAGGTGCTCGAGCTTGCGCTGGAACGGGTGCCCGAGGCGCTGGCTGACGAAGAAGTCAAGCCAGCGGCTACGGCAGCGGAACCTGCGGCTACACCCGCCGCGCCGGTAGCTGGCAGCACGGAAGTGGTCAAGCATTGATGATGCGCTGATCGCCTCCGAGCGATGTCTCACGAAAAGCCCACGGCGTGTCCGTGGGCTTTTTTTTGGGTCACGGCGAAGCATGGCCGGAGCCGCTCGACAAAAAGACCCGGCACAAAGTAGTGCTGACCAACGCAAAGCCTCGCCAGTATTGCCTGAGCGGCGTAAATTGCTTGACACCTTTTTTTCGCACTTGTCTAATCAGATCGCCAGCAAATTGCTGCGCTTAATACCGCCGGTCTGCTTCCCATCTGCCGTCGTCGTGGTGCATTCGATAAGCACCCGGGTGAGGCCTGCGGTCCGTCGCCCAACCCATCTCAGGTGCCCATAATGAATAAATCAGAATTGATCGACCACATTTCCGCCGAGGCAGACCTTACGAAAGCATCCGCCGGCCGCGCGCTGGACGCGATGATAGAAGGCGTCAAGGCGACACTCAAAAAAGGCGGCACGGTGACCTTGGTGGGCTTCGGCACTTTCGCCGTGGGCAAACGTACCGCGCGCACCGGCCGTAACCCTCGCACGGGAGCCGCGATCAAAATCAAGGCTGCGAAGGTACCTAAATTTCGCGCTGGTAAAGGCCTGAAGGATGCTGTAAACTAGCTGGCTTGGTGCAGTTGATTAACAAGGTTTTCCGACGCGATGCATCGCGTAGTTCGCCGGATAAATCCACTGCCCAGCGTGTCGGAACGGGTGCTTAGCTCAGTTGGTAGAGCGGCGCCCTTACAAGGCGTAGGTCGGGAGTTCGAGCCTCTCAGCACCCACCAGTTCCGCACATCATGCATCATTTGGGAGTGGTAGTTCAGCTGGTTAGAATACCGGCCTGTCACGCCGGGGGTCGCGGGTTCGAGTCCCGTCCACTCCGCCAAGATCCGAAAGGCGAACCTAGGTTCGCCTTTTTTATTGCCCGATAGAGTAATATCGGGCGGTTTTGATCAGAGAGCCGCTTACGCATGTTCGACTTTATTCGTAATCATCAACGCTGGGCTTTGGCCATCCTTGCCTTGTTCATCCTGCCCGGATTAGGCTTGGTCGGCATTCAGGGTTTCCGAGGTTTCTTCGATGACGACGCGAACGTTGCGAGCGTCAACGGGCACAAGATCTCGCGTCAGGACTACGACAGCGCGGTGCGCGACCAGCTTGACCGCGCGCGCCAGATGCTGGGCGCCTCGTTCGATCCCAAGGTTTTCGATACTCCGAAAATTCGCTCCGAAGTACTCGATCAAATGATTCAGCAACGCATCGTCGCAGACGAAGCACAGCGTCTGAATCTGACGGCATCGAACGCCGCTGTCCTCAAGTACGAGCTGAGCGTCCCGGCCATCGCACAACTGCGCAAACCGGACGGTACGATGGATCTGGAGCAATACCGTCAATTGCTGCAAGCGCAGGGCATGACGCCGACCCAGTTCGATGCCCGCGTGCAGTATGAGATCGCCGAGCAGCAGATCGGCGAAAGCATCGCGACCAGCGCCATGGCGTCGAAAACCGTTGCGCAGCAGATATCGCTATTGGCCGGTCAACAGCGCGAAGTGCAGGGCCTGACGTTCAAGCCGGCCGACTATGCAGCGCAGGTGCATCCGAGCGACGCCGATCTCAAGGCGTACTACGACGCCCATGGCCAGGCGTTCCAGACCCCGGAGTCGGCACAGATCGACTACGTGACGCTGGACCAGACGGCGCTCGCGGCAGCGTATCAACCTAGCGACGCCGATCAGCACAAGTACTACCAGGACAACCTCGCTCATTACAGTACCGATGGAGAAGTGCGCGCCAGCCACATCCTGATCGTTGCGCCGAAAAGCGGTAGCGCTGCCGATCTGGACAAAGCGCGGCAGAAAGCCACGGCGATCCTGGCCGACGTGCGTGCACATCCGGATAAGTTTGCCGATCTGGCCAAACAGGATTCGCAGGATCCGGGTTCGGCCGCCAATGGCGGTGACCTTGGCTTCTTCAGCCACGGCATGATGGTCAAGCCGTTCGAGGATGCCGCCTTCGCGCTCAAGAAAGGCGAGATCAGCGATCTGGTGCAGTCGGATTTTGGCTTTCACATCATCAAGGTCACCGACGTGAAGCCGGCTGTGACGAAATCGTTCGACGACGTGAAGGGCAGTATCGTTACCGACTTGCGTAATCAGCAAGCCGCCAAGTTGTTTGCCGATAGCGTAGACGGCTTTACCAATGCGGTCTATGAAGCGCCGGCGAACAGCCTGAAGCCGGCGGCCGATAAATATCATCTGACGATCCATCAGGCGACCGTAACGCGCACGCCGAACCCGGCTCTTGCGCCGACCGACCCCCTGAATAACCCGAAATTCCTCGCCGCGGTATTTGCCGACGATGCAGTGAAGGCCCAGCACAATACGGCGGCGGTCGAGATCGGACCGAGCACGCTGATGTCGGCGCATGTGACCCACTATCAAGCTGCGGCCGTCCCGCCGCTCGATACGATCAAGGCCCAGGTTCAGCAGAAGTACGTCGCGGAACAAGCGGCGAAACAGGCGCGCGATGCCGGCGCAGCACAATTGGCCGTGCTGCAAAAGACACCTTCGACCAGCGGTTTTTCGCCGGTACTCAAGGTCTCGCGTACCGATGCCCAAGGTGTACCGGGTAATGCACTCCAAGCGATCTTCAAGGTCGATGGCGAGCATCTGCCGCAATACGTCGGCACTGATCTGGGCGATGCCGGCTACGCAATCTATCGTATCAACGCGATCGATCAGTCTGCCGCCGTGGATCCCAGCAAGCTGGCAGCCGCTCAGCAGCAAATCGCGCAGATCGACGCGCAAAGCGAGTTGACCGCTTACTACGCTTCGCTGAAAGCGCGTTCCAAGATCAAATATTACGGTTCGCTGGCTGCAACGCCGGACAGTCCGGACAATCAATAGCCGCTTCGCGCGGCTGTGGCGCCAGGGTCATGCGACTGGCGCCATACCGGCTTAAGCGCGCGGGTATCTGCAGGGCCGTCACGTGTTGGGCGGCGCCACGCCTCTTTGACTTTGGCGGCACCACGGCTCTTTGTCTCCAGCGGCGCCACGCCTCATTTGTCTTTGGCAGTGCCGTGCCTCATTTATTTTCAGCGGCCTCGCGCTTCATTTCCTCCATCATGGACCACGGGTGCTATTGGCGCCGAAGCGTCAGCAAGGGCTTTAGCGCCGGATAAACGTTATCGAGCAGCCTCGGTTGCGCAGCTTCGATCGGATGGATTTGATCGGCCTGGAACATCTGCGGCTGATCGGCTAATCCCTCCAGCAAAAACGGCGCGAATGCGACCCGAGTCTGCTGCGCGAGCTGCGGATACAGCATCCGGAATTTCTGTGTATAGTCAGGACCATAGTTGGACGGAATCTGCATCCCGACCAACAGCACCTTGGCGCCGGCCGCACGCGAACGCGCGATCAAATCCTGCAGGTTTTCGACTGTCACCGCGAGCGGGATGCCACGCAACGCATCGTTGCCGCCAAGCTCAATGATGACGATGGCCGGATGCGCGCGCGCGAGGATTGCCGGCAGGCGGCCGCGGCCGTCACTGGTCGTGTCGCCGCTGATGCTGGCGTTGATCACGTCGTAATTCGAACCGGTTTGTGCCAGTCGCTGTCGAAGCAAGGCGACCCATCCGGTCCCGCGCGCGAGGCCGTATTCCGCTGATAGGCTATCGCCGAGGACCACGATCGTGGGGCGAGCGGCAACGGCGACTTGAGACGCATCCGTCATTGCAGCCGCATGCGCGGCCGATGCGACGCAAACAGAGACGACGACCGCTATAAAATCGACGAATCGCGCGGCCCTCCACTTAGCCACGCTAGCCACGCCAGCTACCCGTGATGCAGCACGCACGGCCGCGACGATCAACATCCTCTTATCTCTAAGCATGCACACTACTATCGAATCGGTCATTGAAGTCAAGGGCTTAAGCAAGGTTGTCCAGGATACGAGCGGTGCGTTGAGCATACTGGAGAACATCGATCTCTACATTCGGCGCGGCAGCAGCGCGGCCATCGTCGGTGCCTCCGGTTCGGGCAAGTCCACGCTATTGGGGTTGCTAGCGGGATTGGATAGCCCCACGACGGGTTCAGTTCGCTTGCTGGGCACGGAGCTCAACGGCTTGAGCGAAGATAGCCGAGCCGCATTGCGCAGCGGCCGGATCGGTTTCGTATTCCAATCCTTCCAGCTCATGCCGCATCTTACCGCGCTCGAAAATGTCTTGTTGCCGCTGGAACTCCGAGGGGGCGCCAGCGATTGGCGGGAAGCACGCGAACAAGCGCGTGCGCTGCTGGAGCAAGTCGGTCTGGCCGCTCGGATCAACCATTATCCGCGGCTGCTGTCGGGCGGCGAACAACAACGTGTGGCGCTGGCTCGCGCGTTTGTCACGCGGCCCGAGATCCTGTTCGCGGACGAGCCCACCGGCAGCCTGGACGCGGCGAATGGGCATGCGGTAATCGACTTGATGTTCGAAATGAACCGGGCCAGCGGTGCCACGCTGGTGCTGGTGACACACGATACGGAACTGGCACGCCGCTGCGAGCAGGTGATTGTCATCGAGGCGGGCCGCATCGTGCCGCAGCCGACAGCGCAATCGGGTACCGCCTGAGCATCGATGAGCGGCGCGGTGTGAATCAAGTGCGGGATGAAGAGCGGAATCAAGAGCAAGAGCCGCGATCAAGCGCCTTTGAATGCGTTTAAGCAAGCGCTCAGTGGCCGGACAGATCTCGATCCGGCGCGTCGTAACACAACCGATTGAGTAGCGTACGGACCATCGGGGCGAGTTCACCCGCGGTCAACCCGGCGGGGCCGCACCCCAGTGTGCACAGTTGTTCGGCCGCCAATCCATGTAAAAAGACTGCTGTCAGCGCCGCGAGATGCGGTTCGCACCCTTGCGCCAAAAATGCCCCGATCAAGCCGCTCAGGACGTCGCCCGTACCTCCGGTGGCAAGTGCAGCATTGCCGGTCGGATTGATCCAGGCCACACCATCCGGACGTGCGACGATGGTGCCGCTACCTTTGAGCACCGCCACGCACCCATAGTGGCGTGCGAGGCAGCGAGCGGCCTTTAGACGGTCGCTTTGTATCGCCGCCGTATCCGTCTTCAGCAAACGAGCACATTCGAGCGGATGCGGCGTCATGACCGCTCGGCGGCCGTGCGCGACGACCAGCGTCGCCAGCGAGTCCTCGCTCGCAATCAGGTTCAGCGCATCGGCATCGAGCACCGTGGGCAGCTCCTGTTCGATAATTTGCACGAGCAGATCTTTCGCATGCTCATCCTGCCCCATCCCCGGGCCCACAGCGATAGCGCTGATGCTCGCCCACTGCGGCATGGCGGTGCCGGGGTGCAGCATCAATTCGGGATGCGGCGGATCGTAAGGCGGCGCTTGTTCGCTCAACAACGCCACGTGCACTTTGCCGGCACCGGCGTAAAGCGCCGCGCGTGCCGACAGGATAGGCGCACCGACCGTGCCGGTCGCACCGCCCACCACGGCCAGCGAACCGAAGGTGCCCTTGTTGCTGGCATTGATACGTGGCGGCAGGCTGGGCTTGAACACCGAGAGCGTATTGAGCCAAAGCGGATGCGACGATGCGTCTGCTGTGCCGATGTCCGTGTCGACGCCTGTGTCAATAGCGGCGCCGATGTCCATGCTCAGGCCCAGCGGCGCGATCCACACCGAGCCGCAGGCATCTTTGCCGTCCGCCGTGTACAAGCCCGGCTGGGCGCCGATAAAGCTCAAGGTTTCGGTGGCCATCACGGCTTGCGCGCCGCGCGCAACGGTACCGGTGTCGCCATTCAGGCCGCTCGGTATATCGAGCGCCAGTACCTTGGCACCGTTGCGTGTGCGTAACGCGAGTTGCTGCGCTACCGCAGCGAACACGCCTTCGAGTGGACGCGCGTATCCCAGGCCGAACATGCCATCGACGCACCAGTCGTAAGCGTGCCCGTCGCAGGATCCGTCCCACTGCGGGCTGATCTTGACGCCTGCGCTCTGCGCGTTGGCCAATGCCCAACGAGCGTCGGGCGGTCGCGATTCCACAGGTAAAAAGACTTCGACAGGAATGCCGCGCCGATGCAGCTCGGTGGCGGCAACCAACGCGTCTCCGCCGTTATTGCCAGGGCCGGCGGCCAGCCAGACGACGCGTCGCTGCGGCGTGTCGCCCGTGCTATAGCGTCGCGCGAGAAAATCGGCGGCGGCCGTGCCTGCGCGCTGCATCAGTGTGTGCGCGGGCAGATCGCGCATCGCGTGTTGTTCTATCGTGCGCAATTGCGCCGCGGTATAGAGGGGTAGGGTGTGCGCCGAGCTTGCCAGGAATACAGAGGGCATCGGATCGCCAGGTGGGTCTGTTTGCAAGTCTGTAGGCGCGAGAGTCATGATATCGGGCAACCCGGATAGGACGTCGACGGATGGTTGCGTCACTGTGTCACTGTGTCACGGGCACATGTCAGGTGCAACCCCTACGCCGCTTCAATGCAATGTTAGTGGCTGAAACGTCCCACGCTGAGCGCCGCGATCAACTCGTCGTAATCTCCATCGGTCTGTCCGCCGACCATGGCCGCGATCAATTCCGCCGAGCCGCTGCTCAATGCCCAGCCCACCGGCCCGTGAGCCAGATTGAGATAGAGCCGCGGATGCGAGGTGCGGCTGACCACCGGCAAACCATCGGGCGACAACAAGCTGACACCATCCCAGTGACGCGCCGAAGAAAACTTCACCGCCCCCGGCGCCCAATCGTGCGCGGCTTGCGCCAGCATATCGAGTGCTTGAGCGCGCAAGCCGGCGTCCAGGCCGCGCAGCGTCTTGGCGCGACTCTGCAACACGGCCGCGCCGGTAATTTTCATGCGATTATTCAGCCGCGCAATCGTGATGCGGCGTTCCGTATCGACCAGAGTAACGTGCGGCGCCAGTTCCTCGTGCAGGATCGGCGCCATCAGCGCATGCATACGCACGGGCTGCAAGGGCAGGCGGATGCCGGCCTCGTTGAGCAAGGGCAGGCTGCCCGCGCCGGCCGCCACCACCACCGCGTCAGCCCTCAATTCCTCACTGCCGCGATGGCCAGGCGCATAGGCCGACAACGAGTCCGCCTCGCGATTGCCCAGGCTCACACGCGCACCGCCTGAACTCATCTGGATCGACAGCACGGTCGATTCCAGACGAAACGTGACGCCCTTGTCGCTGAGCAATTGTTTAAGCTGCTTGGCAAAGAGCGGACAATTGCCGCTGCGCTCGCCCGGCAGCAAGACGCCGCCGGCCAGAGGCTGCTGGGCGGGAATCGACGGCTCGAGTGCAACGCATTCGGCCGCGCTCAGGATGCGATGAGGGAACTCCGTCTCCTTGAGCAGAGTCAACGCGGTGGCCGCCTGCTTCAGGCCATGCGCATGGGCAAACAGGTGCAGTACGCCGGTGCGCTGCTCGAAGTCGAGGTCTCCCGACGTTTCCAGCTCTACAAGCGCGTTCGCCGACAGTTCGTTGAGCGAGCGCAGCCGCGCATACTGCGCAGTGAAACGCTCGGGTTTGCGCTCGGCGCGCCAATGGTGCACCCAGTTGCGCAGCTCGAGATTAAAGCCTGGCCGATACAACACACCGTTGTGCCCACGCGTGCCGCCCAGACCAAACCAGTTGCGCGCGCCGGGAACGCCCGGGCCGAACCAGGCGCCCAGCGCATTGGGCAGCAATAGCGAGTCGCGCCCGAAGGTCGCTTCCTGGGCGAGCGTGGTGTGACGCTCAACCACGCAGACTTGGTGGCCGGCTTCACGCAAAGCGTGCGCGGTACTAACGCCGGCAACGCCGCCGCCGATTACGATGACATCCATAGCAAAGACCTGCCGTAAGCGGCACTGCTCCAGAACACGGGGTGAATCGGAATGCTGACCGGCACCGGATGCGCGACTGGCGCGGTGCTTGGGGAGCGCGCCATGATAGCGCCAAAGTAGCCAAGCCGAAAGCGCGAGCTCAAGATAGCGCGACTGGCTGCCCGGCAAAGGTGCCGCTCGGGGTATAATTCTGGTCTCCTTTCCCCACGGGGCTGCCTTGCGTGGCCTCATCAGACGCTTTAGCCAAATGGCCCATTTCTCGTGCTTAGCCGGCGCATCCGCGCTTTCCGAATTCCGTCAGACCCGCCTGTTGCAAACGCTGCAAGCCATCGACTCGAACATCAGCGAAATCAGCGGACGTTTCGTGCACTTCGTCAACAGCGCCGAGCCCCTTTCCACTGAAACGACGACCCGAATCGCGGAACTGCTGCACTACGGCGATCCGGCGCGCGAGTTGCCAGCCAAGGGCACGCACGAAGAATTTCTCGTCATCCCGCGTTTCGGCACGATTTCGCCGTGGGCCTCGAAAGCGACCGACATCGCGCATAACTGCGGCTTCGACACGATACGCAGGATAGAGCGCGGCATCGAGTACACGGTCATACTCAAGACCGGCCTGCTCGGTGGCAAGCGGACCCTGACCCAGGAGGGCCGCGCCCAGGTTAGCGCGGCCTTGCATGACCGCATGACCGAGACTGTCGTGGCGCACACCGATGACGCGTTGCGCCTGTTCGACGAATTGCCGGGCAAGGCGCTGCAGACCGTCAATGTCATGGGCGAGGGCCGGGCGGCGCTGATCGCCGCCAACACCGAGCTGGGGCTTGCGTTGGCGGATGACGAAATCGATTATCTGGTGGAGTCGTTCCGGCAAATGGAACGCAATCCCACCGACGTCGAACTGATGATGTTTGCCCAGGCCAACAGCGAACACTGCCGGCACAAGATTTTCAACGCCGACTGGACGATCGACGGCGTGGCGCAGGACATCTCGCTGTTCCAGATGATCAAGAACACCCACAAGCTCAGTCCGCAGGGCACCATCGTGGCCTATTCGGACAACGCCGCGGTGATGGCCGGGGCGGTCGCCGAGCGCTGGTTCCCGCGCAGCGGTATTGAGCAAAATACGGGGCAACGTATTGGCCAAAATATGCAGCAATACGGCCGTACCGTCGAACTTACGCATACCTTGATGAAGGTCGAGACACACAATCATCCGACCGCGATTTCCCCATTCCCGGGTGCGGCCACGGGCGCGGGCGGCGAAATTCGCGACGAAGGCGCGACCGGTCGTGGTGCACGGCCCAAAGCCGGTTTGTCGGGTTTTTCGGTTTCGAACCTGGAGTTGCCGGAAGCCACGCGGTATTGGGAAAACGCGCGCGATGCCGCGCAGCCCGTGAGCGAGCGCAACCCGGGCCTACATTTCACCGCATACGGACGCCCAGAACGGATCGCGTCGCCACTGCAAATCATGACCGACGGGCCCATCGGTGGCGCGGCGTTCAATAACGAATTCGGCCGGCCGAACCTGGGCGGCTATTTCCGCGTTTATGAACAGAACGTTGCCGGACGCGTGCGCGGCTATCACAAGCCCATCATGATCGCCGGCGGCATCGGCAGTATTTCCGATATCCATACGCACAAGCTCGATTTGCCGCCCGGCACCTTGCTGATCCAGATCGGCGGCCCCGGCATGCGGATCGGCATGGGTGGGGGCGCGGCGAGCTCAATGGCCACCGGCACCAACACGGCGGAGCTCGACTTCGATTCAGTCCAGCGCGGCAACCCTGAAATCCAGCGGCGTGCGCAAGAAGTGATCAATGCATGCTGGCAGCAGGGCGCGGACAACCCGATCCTGAGTATCCATGACGTGGGTGCTGGCGGCCTTTCGAATGCCTTCCCCGAGTTGGTCGATGGCGCCGGACGCGGAGCGCGTTTCGATCTGCGCAAGATCGAGTTGGAGGAAAGCGGGTTGAGCCCGCGCGAAATCTGGAGCAACGAAGCGCAGGAACGCTACGTGCTCGCGATCGCACCGGCCAGCCTGCCGGCGTTCGAGGCCATTTGCTTGCGCGAGCGTTGCCCCGTGGCAGTCGTGGGCGTGTCCACCGAAGCGCGTCAGTTGCAGCTCATTGATTCAGATAATGAGTCGGATAATGAGTCGGGTAGTAAGTCGGATATCGCTTCGGGTTCAGCAGAAAGCGCTGTTCCGCCCGTCGATATGCCGATGGAAGTGCTGCTCGGCAAGACCCCTAAACTGCATCGCGACGTGAAGCGGGTCGGTATCGCGCTGGCGCCGGTCGACGTGACGGGCCTGGTGCTCGCCCAAATCGCAGTGGATGTGCTGAAGCACCCGACCGTAGCCAGCAAATCGTTTCTGATCACGATCGGCGACCGCACCGTGGGCGGCCTTTCCGTGCGCGACCAGATGGTCGGACCGTGGCAGGTCCCGGTTGCCGATTGCGCAATTACCTCGATGGATTACAGCGGTTTCCACGGTGAAGCGATGACGATGGCCGAGCGCGCGCCGCTGGCTGTCATCGACGCGCCAGCCTCGGGCCGCATGGCTGTGGGCGAGGCGATAACCAATATTGCGGCGGCGCCTATCGCTGGCCTCGACAAAATCAAACTCTCGGCCAACTGGATGGCCGCGTGCGGAAGCCCGGGCGAAGACGCCGCGCTGTTCGACACGGTGCGCACCGTCGGCATGGAACTGTGTCCTGCCCTGGGGCTGGGCATACCGGTGGGCAAGGATTCTTTGTCGATGCGCACGCAATGGCAGGATCTCGAAGGCGCGAAGGAAGTCAGCGCGCCGGTTTCGTTGATTATTTCGGCGTTTGCACCGGTGGACGATGTCCGCCTGCACCTGACGCCACAACTGCGTCGCACGGCGGACGTGGGCGAGACGGTGCTGATTGCGATCGATCTGGGGCGCGGACGCAATCGCATGGGCGGCAGTATCCTCGCGCAAGTCACCCAGCAAGTCGGTGACGTCACGCCGGACCTCGACGATGCGCAGGACCTGAAGCAATTCTTCGACGCCATTCAAAGCTTGAGCGCGCAGCGCAAGATTCTCGCTTACCACGATCGTTCCGATGGCGGCCTGTTCGCCACCGTATGCGAGATGGCGTTTGCCGGTCACACAGGCGTCTCGCTCAATGTCGATATGCTTACGCTCGAACCGGGCCATGAGTCCGACTATGGCGACGCCAAGGATTGGGCCAAGCAAACCAGCGGTCGCCGCGACGACGCCACCGTGCGTGCGCTATTCACCGAAGAGCTCGGTGCCGTGATCCAGGTGCACGCCAGCGAGCGCGACGCGGTGCTGCAGGCCTTGCGCAAATTCGGCCTGGCCGCGTGCAGCCATGTCATCGGCAAGCCCAACGAGCGCGACGATATCGAAATCTATCGCGACGCGAAAAAGATCTACGGGGCAACGCGCACCGAGCTGCATCAGGCATGGAACGAAGTGAGCTGGCAGATTGCCCGCATGCGCGACAACCCGGCTTGCGCCGATGCCGAAAACGCGGCGCTCGCCGAGCTCGACCCCGGCTTGACGCCAGTGCTGAGTTTTGACGTGCACGAGGATATCGCGGCGCCGATGATCGCGACCGGAGCTCGTCCGCGCGTGGCGGTCTTGCGCGAGCAGGGCGTCAACTCGCATCTGGAGATGGCCTATGCATTCGACCGGGCCGGTTTCGACCCGTACGACGTGCATATGAGCGATTTGCTCAATGGCCGGGCAACACTCGCGGACTTTACCGGTGCAATTGCGTGTGGCGGGTTCTCCTACGGGGACGTGCTGGGTGCCGGCGAAGGCTGGGCCAAGACCATCCAGTTCAACCCCGTGCTGGCCGATATGTTCAATGCGTTCTTCGCGCGTGGCGATACGTTCGCGCTGGGCGTGTGCAACGGCTGCCAGATGATGAGTGCGCTGGCCGAGATGATTCCTGGCGCACAGGCGTGGCCGCGCTTCACGCGCAACAAGTCGGAACAGTTCGAGGCGCGCTTGGCAACAGTCGAAGTGCAGCCGTCGCCGTCGCTGTTCTTTGCCGGCATGGAGGGTTCGCGGATCCCGACAGTGGTCTCGCATGGCGAAGGCTACGCGGATTTCTCGCAGCAGGGCAACGCCGGCGAAGTCAGCTCGGTGCTGCGTTTCGTCGACAATCAAGGCACGCTCACCGAGCGCTACCCGTTCAATCCGAATGGTTCCGCGCAAGGACTGACCGGCGTAACCACGCCCGATGGACGCTTTACCGCTTTGATGCCGCACCCGGAGCGCGCTTTCCGCGCGGTGCAAATGAGCTGGGCGCCGCACGGATGGCACGAAGGTGCGGGCGATAGTCCGTGGATGCGCATCTTCCGTAATGCGCGGAAATGGCTAGGTTGATTTTCCAGCGCGTTGGTTCATAAAAAATGCCCGGTTTTTTAGACCGGGCATTTTTTTCGCTGCGAACTTCGTGAACTTCAGCTTTCAGATCGGCCTTTGAATCGGCGGCCAAATCAGCCGTCGAAGCTCAACCGCACAAGCCTCGACGGTAGGCTTCAACTATTGAATCTTCGCCTGCGCGCGCAGGGTCTGCTCCCACTGCTGCAGTTTTTCCTGTTCGAGCTGTTTGCTCAACTGGTCTTTGACGTCGGCCAGCGCGGGCGGCTGAACGGGGCGCGTGTCATCGAGCCGGATGATGTGCCAGCCGAACTTCGTCTGGACCGGCGCATCGGTCATCTGGCCCTTCTGAAGCTTGAGCGCAGCGTCGGCAAATTCGGGCACGTAGGCCTTCGGATCTGACCAGCTCAGGTCGCCACCTTGCGGAGCCGAACCCGGATCTTTCGAATATTGCTTGGCCAAGGCCTCAAAATCGCCGCCGGCCTTGATTTTCGCGATCAGGTCTTTGGCCTGCTGCTCGTTATCGACCAGGATGTGATGCAGGTGATATTCCTTGCCGCCAAATTGCGAAGCGAGCGAGTCGTAACGGGCTTTAAGCTCAGCGTCCGTAACCGGATTTTTCTCGATGTAATTCTGGATCAAGGCGCGAACGATCACGCTTTGCTGGGCGACGGCCAGTTGCGCTTTCACGTCCGGCTGCCGGGTAATGCCTTCGCGTGCCGCTTCCTGCGAGAGGACTTCGCGATTGATCAATTCCTGGCGCACCAGGTTTTGCAACTCGGGCGTGTCCTGCTGGCCCTGCTTGACCAACTCGGTCACTAGGGCGTCGGCGCGTGCGGTGGGCACCGGCGTGCCGTTCACGACGGCGATATTCTGCGCAAACACCGGCGTTGCAGCAAAGGAAGCAAGCAAAACCCACAAACGGGCATTTTTCAAAGTCATAGGAACGTCCTAACGTGCACGATTAACTCAGGGGTTTAGCCCCAGGATCTAGCCCAGGGCGCGAACCCGGGGATTTCTACCCGGGATTTTCAACCCAGGGGATTCAACTCAAGAACTGAGCGGCAAATTCAGCGACTCATTCATCAACTCAAATTCAGCGACTCAAATTCTTCCGGCGTATAAGCGGAGATCGCGAGAGCATGAATCCCGCGTTGCATCGCGTCCGCGACGGCATCATATACCAAGCGGTGCCGTCCTACCCGGTTGATACCGGAGAATCGCGTCGATACGATGACTACCCGGTAATGGCCACCCTCGGAGGCGCCCGCATGGCCGGCGTGTTTCGCGCTGTCGTCTTCGATCGACAGGTGAACCGGGGCGAGCGCTTCGGTCAACCGGGTTTCTATCATCTGCACGCGTTCGCCGCGTGGCGCTTTAGAAATGGCATTAGAAGCGGGATTAGAAGCGGGGGAATGGTTCATCAGGACTCGTCGTGTTTGATATATTTGGCCAGCCACAGGCTCTGGGCGATAATAAAAACGATCATCAGCCCCGTGCAGCCAAATAACTTGAAATTCACCCATTGGCTGTCCGTCGCGTGCAGCACAAACACCACGATCAAATTCAGGATGCCGAGTACCGTGAAGAATGCGGCCCAGGCCAGATTAATTTGGCCCCAGATCTTGTGCGGTAGCTCGATCTGCTTGCCCATCATCACTTCCATCATATTCTTCCCGAACCCGAGTTGCGACACCATCAGGCCGATTGCAAAGATCCAGTACAACGCGGTCGGCTTGACCTTGATGAACGTGTCGTTGTGAAACGCCAGGGTCGCGCCGCCAAACACCACGATGACCCCGAAACTGACCCACAGCATGGCGTCGACCTTGCGATGGTGATAGGCAGTCCAGGCAATCTGTACCAGCGTCGCGGCGATGGCCACGCCGGTGGCGACGTAAATGCCGGCGATTTTAAAAGCGACGAAAAACAGAATGACCGGAAAAAGGTCGAACAAGAATTTCATGCAAGTTCCGAAAGAGCCTGGAGTGCCCGCGCCAAAACGGCGCGGATCATTCATTCAGACGGGTTGGACGGGTCGGGATCGAATTGTAACGCAGCCGAGTTAATGCAGTAACGAAGTCCGGTCGGTTGCGGGCCATCCTCGAAAACATGACCCAGATGCGCGTCACACACCTTGCAGCGCACTTCGATACGCAACATGCCGTGGGCACGGTCAGTTTTCTCTTCGATGACTTCGCCGTTCAAGGGCTTGAAGTAGCTGGGCCAGCCGCAGCCCGCATCGAATTTGGTGGTCGATTCGAACAGCGGCGTGCCACAGCCCACGCAGTGATAGACGCCTTTTTCCCAATGATCCCAAAAGCGGCCGGTAAATGGCCGCTCAGTGGCCGCATTGCGGGTCACTTCGTATTCGATGCCAGACAAGTTGTCGCGCCATTCCTGATCCGTCTTGACGACCTTGGCAGTTTTTTCATCGCTCATGCTATTCCCCTCGGATTCATCGGACCGCGCCGCTTGAGCGCATCCGGGTTACAGGTAAAGGTTAGTCGCGGCCGCGCCCGATTCCTGACACGCATAGCGGCGGACCGGGGCGCCGACGTCAGTGCCGAAGTCAGCGTCAATTTCAGTGCCGATGTCGGCACCAACGTCGATGCCAACGCGGTGCGGCTACGCGCTGGTTTCATGAGGAGCACGATACTTCGAGCGAACTCGCCCAGTCAGGCGGCAAGCCGCCATACGCTGCCGAGGCTTCGGGCTGCTCGTCGAACGGTCGGCTCAGCACCCGCTGCAAACGGGCGAGTTCGGAAAAATCCTGTTGCTGCGCCTGCCGAATTGCCTGCTCGGCCAGATGATTGCGCAAAATGTATTTCGGATTCACGGCGCGCATCGCCACCGCGCGTACCGTGTCGTCGCGTGCTTCTTGTCCCAGCCGCGCGCGATAATCGGCCGCCCAGCCGTCGAAGGCGGGGCGATCGATGAACAGATCGCGGGTTGCGGCGTCCCCGCTCGCGTCGTACCGCGAAAGCGCAGCAAGATTGCGGAACGTCAACGTGAAGTCGGCACGATTCGCTTGCATGAGCGCAAACAGACGGTCGGTCAACGCGGTGTCGTCCGGTAACACCGAAGCGAGTCCGAGCTTGGCTTGCAAACGCATGGCGAGTTGTTGGCTGTAGCGCGCTTTGAACGGTTCGAGCGCCGCCTGCGCCGCTTCGATTGCCGCTTGCTCGTCACGCTCGCCGTCGACGCCCGGACCGCCGATCAAGGGCAACAGCGCTTGCGCCAGGCGGAAGAGGTTCCAGTAAGCGACTTGCGGCTGTTGTGCATACGCATAGCGGCCGCCGGTGTCGGAGTGGTTGCAGATATAGCCTGCGTCGAAGCCGTCGAGAAAGCCGTATGGGCCGTAGTCGATCGTCAGGCCCGCAATCGACATGTTGTCGGTATTCATCACGCCGTGGCAAAACCCTACACTTTGCCATTGGGCGAGTAAATCCGCGGTGCGGTAGGTCACCATTTCCAGCAACTCTGCGTAAGGATCGGCTGCGTCGCGACAGGCCGGATACGCGCGCGCGATCACATGATCGGCGAGTTGTTTAAGCAGGTCGGGACGGTCCGTTGAATAGAAGTGTTCAAAATGGCCGAAGCGCACGAAAGTGTTCGCCACGCGCGTGACAACGGCTGCGGTTTCCAGCGTTTCGCGCCGCACCGGCAAGTCCGAACCGATCACACACAATGCCCGCGTGGTTGGAATACCCAAGGCCTGCATTGCCTCCGAGGCGAGAAACTCGCGGACCGAAGAACGCAATACCGCGCGTCCATCGCCCATGCGGGAGTAGGGCGTGAGCCCCGCGCCTTTGAGCTGCAATTCGTAGGCGCTGCTTGGCGCTTCGCCTGCTGCCCCGACTGCGGTCTCGCCCGGCCCCCCGCTTGATCGGTCGCGGGGTACCTCAATTTCGCCGAGCAATAGCGCACGTCCGTCGCCAAGTTGGCCGGCCCACACGCCAAACTGGTGCCCGGAGTAGACGGTCGCGATCGGCAAAGCCGCGCGGGGCAGTCCGCGGCTCAAATTGCCGGCGAAGTAATCGGCGAACTCGGGAGAGCTGGCGATATCGGCGGGCAAACCCAACAAATTCGCGGTTTCGCTCGAAAACCCGACCACATAGGGGGCAGGGATCGGCGTGGCGGGCAAGCGGGTGTAGAACGCGTCGCCCAGCGCGGCAAAGCTGCCCGGCAAATCTTGTGCGATGCGTGCGCTCAAACTGGCCGGTTCGGAAAGCGGGAAAGGCTGTGACATAAATGGATCCTGGGTAAGCCCCTATTGTAAGCCGGGGACGCTGTCACCGCCGGGCAAGCTTGCGCAGCGCGCGTCGCAGCGCCTGGCATCCCGGTCGCTCGGCGCGCCACCGGCGCAAAAAAGAGATTGACGCCTCGTAGCGCGCCCCCAAGAATCCCCAGGTACGACTGCTTGAAAACGAAGTTTCAACATAATCAACGCAGCGATACCACTCAGGAGACCAGGGTTATGGCTATTGCTACGCCGACGCAAGGCGATTCAGCGCCGCATTCGGGAGCACCTTCTCGGGCACATTCGGACCCGAAAGCGCGTGCGACGCCGTCATCCGCGGGCTCGGTACCGGGCCCGCCGCTCATGGCGCGCATGATGGAAGTGCCCCTGCTTGTCTCGTCCTTGTTGCGCCATGCCGCGCGCCATGCCGGCGACACCGAGATCGTGACGCGGCGCATCGAGGGCGATTTACACCGCTATACCTATCGCGATTGCGAAATCCGCGCCAAGCAATTTGCCCAAGCCTTGCGCGCTGAGGGCGTGCAGGCCGGAGAACGGATCGGCACGCTGGCCTGGAACACCTATCGGCATCTGGAGGTGTATTACGGCACGTCGGGCATGGGCGCCGTCTGCCACACAATCAATCCGCGCCTGTTCCCCGAGCAAATCGCGCTGATCGTCAACCACGCGCAAGACCGCTTCGTACTGTTTGACCTGAACTTTGCACCGCTGGTCGACAAACTCGCCGCGCAGTGCCCCCAAGTTCAATCGTGGGTAGTGCTGACTGACCGCGAGCATGCCCCCGACATGCAAACGCCGGTGGTTTTTTATGAAGACTGGCTCGCGTCGCAAGACGGCAATTTCGACTGGCCGCAATTCGACGAGCGCAGCGCCTCGAGCCTGTGCTACACGTCGGGCACGACCGGTAATCCCAAGGGCGCGCTGTACAGCCACCGCTCGACGGTGCTGCACGCTTTCGGGGCCGCGCTGCCCGACGCGATGGGATGTTCGGCACGCGACACCATCATGCCGGTCGTACCGATGTTCCATGTGAACGCCTGGGGCATTCCCTACGCAGCGCCGCTGGTCGGCGCCAAGCTGGTGATGCCGGGCAAGGATCTGGACGGTAAATCGCTGTATGAGTTGATGGAAAGCGAGGGCGTCAGCTTTTCGGCGGGGGTGCCCACGGTATGGCTGGGGCTGCTCAATCACATCTGCCAGCATGAGCTCAAGTTCTCGACCTTGCGACGCACGGTGATCGGCGGCTCGGCCTGTCCGCCCGCGATGCTGCGAACCTTCGAGGACACCTATGGCGTCAATGTGATCCACGCCTGGGGTATGACCGAAATGTCGCCGCTGGGCACGCTGGCCAATCTGCGCGCCAAGCACCTGAGCTTACCCATGGAGGCGCAGCGTCACCTTCTGGAAAAGCAAGGCCATGCGATTTTCGGCGTCGATATGCGCATTGTCGATGCGATGGGCCAAGAGCTGCCGTGGGATGGCGTGGCATTTGGCGATTTGCATGTCCGAGGCCCCTGGGTCATCGACCGCTATTTCGGCGAAACCGGTTCGCCGCTAATCGACGGCTGGTTTCCGACCGGCGATGTGGCGACCATCGACGCCGATGGGTATATGCACATCACCGATCGCAGCAAGGATGTGATCAAGTCGGGGGGAGAGTGGATCAGTTCGATCGAGATCGAGAACGTCGCGATGGCGCATCCGGCGGTGGCCGAGGCGGCATGCATCGCGTGTGCGCATCCGAAATGGGACGAGCGGCCATTGCTGGTGGTCGTGCGCAAGCCGGGTGCCAGTGTCAGCGCCGGCGAATTGCTCGCCTTTTTTGAGGGCCGCGTCGCCAAATGGTGGACGCCTGAGGATGTCGCATTTGTCGACGAGATCCCGCATACCGCCACGGGCAAGATTCAGAAGCTCAAGCTGCGCGAGCAGTTCAAGGGCTATGTGCTGCCTAGCATCGCATCGCGCCCTGATACTAAGCTGAAGTGTTGAAACCCGCTGGTAAAATCTGCTATTAGAACCGTATTCATAGTCAGGATTCTTATCAGGAACACGCATGACAGTTCAATATGAAAGCCGCTACCAAGTGGCATTGTTGACCCTCGATAATCCACCCGTCAATGGCCTCGGCCACGCCACGCGCAGCGGCATCGTCGCGGGGCTGGAGCGGGCGCAAAGCGACCCGGCCATTGCGGCCATCGTCATCATCGGTTCGGGCCGGGCTTTTTCCGGCGGTGCCGATATCACCGAATTCAATACGCCTAAAGCGGTCGCAAGCCCGATGCTGGGCGAAGTGATCGCCGCGCTGGAAGCCAGTACCAAGCCTATCGTCGCCGCCATCCATGGCGTGGCAATGGGCGGTGGGCTCGAACTCGCGCTCGGCGCGCACTACCGGGTGGCCGCGCGCGGTGCACAAATCGCGTTGCCCGAAGTCAAGCTTGGCCTGTTGCCCGGCGCAGGCGGTACGCAACGGCTGCCTCGCGCGATCGGCATTGCGACGGCGCTCGAGATGATCACGAGCGGCACGCCGCGACGCGCACAAGCGTTGGCCGATAGCACGCTGTTCGACCGCGTGGTCGATGGCGAAGTGCTCGAACCGGCGCTCGCGTTTGCCCGCGAAGTGGTGGCGCAAACAAACGCGCAAGCCGCAACACGCTCGGCGCAGCACGCAGTGGCGTATCCCAAACTACGCGAGCGGGCCTTCGAATCCGCCGAGCTCGCCGGCGCCGCAGCCTTGTTCGAGGCGGCCCGCGCCCAGGCCGGCCGCAGCGCACGGGGCTTGCCGGCACCGCTGAAATGTATCGCGGCAATTGAGCACGGCGTGTCGCACGGCTTCGATGCCGGCCTCAAATTCGAGCGTGCCTGCTTTGTCGAACTGGTCGCGTCATCCGAAAGCCGCGCATTGCGTCACGCGTTTCTAGCTGAACGGGCCGCGGGCAAAATCGCCGGCGTCGACTCGGCAACGCCGCTGCGCACGATCAAACGTGTCGCGGTGGTAGGCGCCGGCACGATGGGTGTGGGTATCGCGTTGACCTTCGCCGATGCGGGCTTGCCAGTCACGGTGATCGAGGCGGGCGATGCTCAAGTGCAGCGTGGGCTGGCCGCGATCGCACGCTACTACGAGCGCGCACTGGCCAAGGGCCGGCTTGACGCGGCGACCGCGGCCCAGCGCCAGGCATCAATCACCACCAGTTTGTCCTTCGACGCACTGCAGGATGCCGACCTGATCATTGAAGCGGTATTCGAGGATTTCGACGTCAAGCAGCAGGTCTTTACTCAGATCGACGCGCACGCCAAAGCAGGCGCCATTTTGGCGTCGAACACTTCGACCCTCGATTTGAACCGCATCGCTAACTTCACTCGACGGCCAAGCGATGTGGTGGGCCTGCATTTTTTCAGCCCGGCGCAAGTGATGAAATTGCTCGAAGTCGTGCGTGGCGCCCAGACCAGCCCTGAGGTGCTTGCCAGCGTCATGAAACTGGCCAAGCAGATCGGCAAGACAGCCGTGGTGGCGGGCGTGTGCGACGGCTTTATCGGCAACCGGATGATCGAACAATATGTGCGACAAGCGTTCTACATGCTGGAAGAGGGCGCGTTGCCGCAGCAGATCGATCACGCGATCGAACAATTTGGTTTCGCGATGGGGCCATTCCGGATGAGCGACTTGGCAGGCAACGATATCGGCTGGGCGATACGCAAACGGCGCGCGTTGGAGCAACCCGGGCTCGTCTATCCGAAGGTTGCCGATCGACTGTGTGAGCAAGGACGGTTCGGGCAAAAGACCCAGGCAGGCTGGTATAACTACGCCCCCGGTGAGCGCGAAGCGTTGAGTGCACCCGAGGTCGATGCGCTGGTACTGGCGCACTCGCAAGCCCAAGGTGTAATGCGTCGTATCATCAGCGACGAAGAGATTGTCGAGCGGCTGGTTTTCGCGCTAGTCAACGAAGGGGCGTGGATCTTGCAGGAAGGTATTGCCGCGCGCGCTTCGGATATCGATCTGGTCTACCTCGCCGGCTATGGCTTCCCCCCCGGGCGCGGCGGTCCGATGTTCTACGCCGACACGATTGGATTGCCCAAGGTGGAAGCTGCGGTGCGCGGCTTTATGGCGCAGCCCAACGGTGCTGCCTGGAAGCTTGCGCCGTTGTTGAGCGAGCGCATTGCGGCGGGGAGCGGCTTCAACCGGTAGTATGACTCTTCGCGTATTACCCGATTCACCCTTTACCTTTGTCTCAGGAATTAGGCAACATGATCAAGCATATTGTGATGTGGACACTCAAGGACCACGCCGAGGGCGCCGACAAAGCCGCCAATATCCAAACGTTTGCCGCCAAACTGGAGAGTTGCCGAGGCATCGTACCCGGCATGCACGCGTTTGACGTCGTGACAGCCGCCACCGCAGGCGCAGAACTCACCGCCGATATTGCGCTGTATTCGGAATTCGAGGACATGGCGGCACTGCAGGCCTATCAAACGCATCCCGCTCATAAAGCCATCTCACCATTCGTGGCCGCAGTGCGCTTGACGCGCAACTGTCTCGACTTCGAGGCGTAGCGTGACCGAGTCTATCGTTGCTCCTATCCATAGTCCGTTCATCGAATATCTCGGAATCCGTACCGTCAGCGCGATCCATGGCGAGGCGCATGTGGTGTTGCCGCTGGACCCGCACCACCTGAACGTCTGGAACATTGCCCATGGCGGCGTCATCATGACCATGCTCGATATCGCGATGGGCGGCGCTGCGCGCAGTCTCGCCACCGATGGCTGCGGCCCGGTGACGATCGAAATGAAAACCAATTTCATGCAACCGGGCAGTGGCGAGTTACGTGGCGTGGGACGTGTGCTGCATAAATCGACCACGATGGCCTACTGCGAAGCGGAGATTTTCGATCTGCAGAATCGCATGGTTGCCAAGGCACTGGGCACGTTCAAATATGTGCGCGCCGTGACGGTAGGGCGAGCTACGCGACAAGCGAGCGCCTTGACTGCCGGTGACGCGCCGCCGACGTCAGACAGCGCGAAATCATGAAAGACTTTGCTGGCAAGGTCGCGGTGATCACGGGGGCTGCGGGCGGTCTGGGCATGGCGCTGGTGGGCCAAGCCGCCAAGCGCGGCATGAAACTGGTGCTGGCCGACGTCGATCGCCAGGCGCTCGCCGCCAACGTCGAGTCCTTGCACGCGCAGGGCGTCGAAGCGATCGGCATCGTGACAGACGTGTCCGATCCCGCACAACTCGACGCGCTCGCAGCGGCCACGCTCGATGCGTTTGGCGCCATCCATCTGCTGTTCAACAATGCGGGCGTGGGGGCGGGCGGTTTTGTCTGGGAGAACACGGCCAACGACTGGCAATGGGTATGGGGCGTGAACGTCCTTGGCGTGGTCAATGGCCTGCGCGCGTTCGTGCCGCACATGCTCAAGCAGGGCGAGCCCGCCCACATCGTCAACACAGCTTCGGTCGCGGGCCTGCTCGCGCCGGCGATGCTGGGCCTGTACAACGCGACCAAGCATGCGGTGATCGGCCTGAGCGAGACGCTCTACAATGACCTGAAAATGACCGGTGCGCCGGTGCAATGTTCGGTGTTGTGTCCCGCGTTCTTCGATACCGGCATTGCAAGTTCGGATCGCACGCGGCCGCCTGAATTGCAGAACGATACGGCGTTGACCGCTTCGCAACGGGTTGCCAGCGCCCAACTGCGCAAGGCGGTGAAAGCTGGCAAGCTCAGCGCGGAGCAAGTCGCCGAAAAGACGTTCGACGCGATCGGTGCCGGCCAGTTTTACATCCTGACTCATGCGGCGGCCAAGCCGGCCATCGAATTGCGCCTCGAAGACTTAGCCCTTGAGCGCAACCCCAGCGACCCCTACACCTATAAGCCGGACGTCAAGCCGCATTGAAGGATCATGGATGCCGCTTAACCCCAAGATCGAGCAGATTCTGGCGATGATCGCGCGGGCCCAACGCCCGGCGATGCATGAGCTAAGCCCGCAGGCCGCGCGCCTGAGTTACGAGAAGAGTGCACAAATCCTCGATCTCGATCCAGCGCCGATGCATCGCGTGGAGGATCTGTCGGTGCCCATGCGCGATGGCGCCACGATACGCGCACGCCTTTACCAGCCGGTCGAGCCTAACTGGTTCAGCAGCGCACCGGCGTTGGTCTTCTATCATGGCGGCGGCTTTACAGTGGGCAGCGTGGATACGCACGATGCGTTGTGCCGAATGTTTGCGAGCCTAGCCGAATGCCAGGTGCTGTCGGTCGATTATCGGTTGGCGCCCGAGTTTCGATTCCCGGTTGCCGTGGACGACGCATTCGACGCATTGCAATGGCTGTACCGCAACGCCGACACCCTGGGCATCGCACCGGGCCGAATTGCGGTGGGTGGAGACAGTGCAGGGGGGACGCTGGCCGCCGTGTGCGCGGTGTTGGCACGCGACGCGCAGATTCCGCTCGCGTTGCAGTTGCTGATTTATCCGGGCACCTCTGCACACCAGCGTAATGCGTCGCATCAGCGCCTGGCGCAGGGGTATTTGTTGTCAGCGCAGACGATCCAGTGGTTTTTCAACCTCTATCTATCACAAGCGTCCGAGCGCGAAGATTGGCGTTTCGCACCCCTGGACGGTCAACGCGACGCTCCCGCATTCGATCGTCTGGCCCCCGCCTGGATCGCTGTCGCCGAATACGATCCCTTGCATGACGAGGGCGTCGCATACGCGCGCAAGCTGCGCGACGCCGGCAATAGCGTCGAACTCGTCGACTATGCCGGCATGATTCACGAATTTTTCAAGATGCGGCGTTATGTGCCAGAGGTGAGTGCGGCACATGCGGATGCCGTAGCCGCTTTGCGGCGGGCCTTTGCCGCGCAGGCAGACTAGCCTTGGGCCAGGTCGGCGAGCTGAATCTGAAACTGGTACTCACTGGACTGCAACGCCGTATCCTCGTGCCGTCCGTCTGCCATGCTGTCGCCCAACTCCTTGACGTTGACGCAACCGCCGCTGCCCACTTGCAAAACGGTGGTGCAGCGCGTGCCGTAGTTGGGCAGACGGATGTACGCCGCGGAAAGCGCGCGTTCGCGCTCGAGCGTCAGGCCCGTGCTGGGCAACGTCTCGTCAGGTGCCGTGGTCGGGTCGCGCATCAGATCGAGCAGCGCATCGCGTTGTGCGGCGGGGGCGTCCCCGAACGCTTCCATGCACGCGAGCATCCCCGCTTTCTTCGCTACGACCTTGGGCCAGGGGGTATCGAGCAAGGCGTTGGACAGACCATAACTACCCGCGGGTAGAGCTGGCGCGCCGCCTGCCGGAATGTCCGCACAGTTGCTGAACCATCTCAGATCGCGCTTTGCCAGATCGCCGACGAGCAGATTGAAACCGCTGTAGAGGTGGGCGCGTGGGCCTAAACCGGCCAGATAGTCCGCAGGCGACGCCTGCTCCCTGAGGAAGCCCGCGACCAGTTCGCCGCGGCTCGGCGCCGTCGGATTCGTCGCGCCCGGCGCTCTGAAATTGGTCAGTGCGGCGAAGCGACCGCTACGGGTAATACCCATCCAGGTACCGCCGCCTTGCAGGTCGCGCCCAGCGAGTAGCTCCGGCACATCGGGCCACCAGCCCATAGCCGCCGCCGGGCGCGCATAAAACTCGTCACGATTGGCCGCGAGCGTGAGCAACGCGCCCTGCGACGCATGAGGGCGCCAGTCGAATACGATCAGGCACACGAGCCATTCCTCGGCGACGACATGGCGCTCACACCGCTGCCCGGCGTCAAGCAACGGTGGCGCGAATTCATCCGCGAACTCATCCGCGCATTCGTGCGCAAACTCATCCGCAGATTCGCGTACGGCTTCCGGTGCGGATTCAACCGGCTTCCTGCACAGGAAAAGCATACGGAAGCGCGCTAAAACTGAGCTCGCTACCATCGGCCGCCCCTAGATGGACCGTACCGCGATTAAGGGCGTCCAGCTTGATTTCGACCAGACAATCGATGCCGCTCGCCAGGCCTTCCGTACCAGGGACAGCCGCCGCATTGACAACCATCCCGCATGGCTGGGACGGCTCGTCGACGCTGAAGATTTCGGTACCGGCGGCCACCGGCTCCGCCTGCGTGACATGGGCAATGACCGCACGCCGCTTCACCGTTCCCAGATACTGGCTGCGCGCGACGATTTCCTGACCCGGATAGCATCCTTTCTTGAAGTTGACGCCGCCAATGACTTCGAAATTGATCATTTGCGGAACGAATTTTTCCTGTGTCGCCGCGCTGATACGCGGCTCTGCGGCACGCACCGCGAGCCAATCCCAGGTCGAAGCCGGCTCATGCCGTAATTTGGCTCCGAATACGCTGGCATACTGCGCCCATGTCTGAGCGGGTACGGCCCACACATAACGCGAAACACCCGCCGCGTCAGGCAAGCGTATCAAGCTGCCGGCTTGCGCATCCGCGTCGCCGTGGATCACGCCGTAGGGCTGTGTGGGTAACTCGCCGCCGAACAGTGGCGCCAACACGCCCGCCACATTCCCCGTGAGGCCGATCAGGCGGGTAGACGCACTCGCATCCACCAACTTCGCTTTGGCGCGTAACACAAACATCGACAAACGCTTCTGAATTGGCGCAAGGATGTCGGCCGACAGCATCAGGGACACCGATTGAGCGTCGCGCCAAGTGAGAAAACTGGCCAGCAACCGACCCTTGGGCGTGCAAAAACCGGCCAGCCGAGCCTCGCCGCTCGACAGCGTCTGGATATCGTTGGTCAGCAGGTTATGCAGAAAACTGGCGGCATCATCGCCACTGACGACTATCAGCCCGTATTGATCGAGCAGCATGTAGGCACCGTCGCCGAGCGCTGCTGCGGCAGCAGCATAAGTCGGCGCAGCGGTATCGACGGGTGCGGTAAGCGGATTCATAAGCGTGGCCGATAAGTGGATTCTGGTGTGCGCGAAGCGCCAAGCAAGTATTATATGAGGTCTGGTTGCTTAGCGTTTCCCATACTCATACTCATCCTCCTTCCTGCCGCTTTTGCTGATGCTCCTGCTGAAAAAGTTTTTTACCCGCGTATTGCTGTGCATACTGATCGCGGGCGGCGCAGCCGGTTACGCGTTCTATCGCTGGGCCAATACGCCGCTGATATTCACCCCTGTGCGGATCGATGCGGCGGTGAAAAACCACAGCAGCCTGCGGGGCGTCTCGTATCAGTTGGTGCGCGCCGGCCTACCCATGCATCCCGGTTTGTTCGAGGCGTTGACTCGCCTGATGGGCTTATCGTCGCAACTCAAGGCGGGCAGTTACGAGTTCCAAAGCGGTATTACGCCGTATGAGGTGCTGCAGAAGGTGGCCGGCGGCGACGTCAACGAGTCGCTCGTGACGTTCATCGATGGCTGGAATTTCCGGCAGATGCGTGCCGAGATGGACAGCAACCCTGCGATACGCCACGACACTGCGGGCTGGACGGACGAGGCGCTACTCAAGGCGCTGGGTGTAACCGATGGCAGCCCTGAAGGACTGTTTTATCCCGACACCTATCTGTTCGACAAGGGCGCCTCGGATCTGGACTTATACCAGCGCGCCTTCAAGTTGATGCAGGAGCATGTTTCGCAGGCATGGGCCGCACGGGCGCCCAACTTGCCATACCGCTCGCCTTACGAGGCGCTGATCATGGCCTCGTTGATCGAAAAGGAAACCGGGCGCGCGTCCGACTTGCCGATGGTGGCCTCCGTGTTCGTCAACCGACTCAAACTGCACATGCCCTTGCAGACCGATCCCAGTGTCATCTATGGCATGGGCGCTGAGTATGCGGGGCATCTGCACAAAAAAGACCTGCAAACCGACAGTCCGTACAATACCTACACCCGGCAAGGCTTGCCGCCGACGCCGATAGCGTTGCCCGGCAGCGCCGCGCTGGAGGCGGCGATGAATCCGACACCGAGTACCGCGCTGTATTTCGTGGCGCGTGGCGATGGGTACAGTGCATTTTCCGATACGCTCGAAGCGCACAATCGCGCGGTCAATAAATATATTCGAGGCCAATAGCATGACGCGCGGCAAGTTCATTACCTTTGAAGGCATCGACGGAGCGGGCAAGACGACTCACTTGAGCGGATTTCGCGAGCTGCTGGAGCAACGCCTATCGGGTTCGGGGCGGCAGGTCGTGACCACGCGCGAACCGGGTGGCACGCCATTGGGCGAAAAGCTGCGCGAGCTGCTGCTGCATCACCCGATGCATCTGGAAACCGAGGCCTTGCTGGCATTCGCCGCGCGTCGCGAGCACTTGGAACAGGTGATCGTACCCGCGCTGAACCGAGGCGATTGGGTGTTGTCGGATCGTTTCACCGACGCGACCTTTGCGTATCAGGGCGGCGGACGTGGGCTGGCACGGCAGAAATTGGAAGTGCTGGAGACCTGGGTGCAAGAGGGTTTGCAACCCGACCTGACCGTGCTCTTCGACGTGCCGACTGAAACCGCCAGCAAGCGCCGCAGCGCCGCGCGAGCGCCCGATAAGTTCGAGAGCGAATCGGACGGCTTTTTTGAGCGCACCCGCGACGAATATCTGCGACGTGCCGCAGAAGCCGGTTCGCGCTTTGTGCAGATCGACGCCACCCGCAGCATAGCCGAAATCAAGAAAGAACTTGAACAGATTGCCGCAAGTATCTAATTTAAAATTAGATTTTTACATGGAATTCTGATGATTTATCCGTGGCAACACGACGACTGGACCCGTATTCAAGCGCTACGCAGCCACTGGCCGCACGCGCTGCTGCTGCATGGCCAGGCCGGCATCGGCAAAGCCGAGTTTGCACGCCACGTGGCCCAGGGCCTGTTGTGCGAAACGCCGCTCGCCAACGGCGAGCCCTGCGGGCATTGCGTGGCATGCACTTGGTTTGCCCAAGGCAATCACCCCGATTATCGGATCGTCGTGCCCGAAAGCATGGCCGCCGAGCTCGCGCCCGGTAGTGTCGACGAGACCGCTGGCGAGTCGGTCGATAGCGAGTCGGGGAAAAAGACCAAGACGCTGAGCCGCGAAATCAAGATCGAACAGGTCCGGGCTTTGCTCAGCTTTTGCGCCGTGGGATCGCACCGGGGCGGCGCACGGGTTATCGTGCTGTACCCGGCTGAAGCCCTCAATGGCGCCGCAGCCAATGCCTTGCTCAAGACGCTCGAAGAGCCGCCGGCCGGTGTGGTGTTTTTGCTGGTGTCGGCGCGTCTCGATCGGTTGCTGCCCACGATCGTCAGCCGCTGCCGGCAATGGCCATTGGCCGCACCCGCGCCCGAGGCGGCATTGGGTTGGCTAAAAGCGCAGGGCGTTGACGACGCCGCAGGCTTGTTGGCAGAGGCGGGCCAGGCGCCGCTGAGTGCGCTGGCGTTGGCGCGAGAGCCGAGTCACGTGTTGCGCCGTCAGACTTTGGAGCAGCTTGCGGCAGGCGCTGCCTGCGACGCGTTTGCATGCGGCGAAGCGCTGCAGAAAGCCCCCATCCCCCTGGTGCTGGGCTGGCTGCAACGCTGGCTGTTCGATTTGATGGCGGTCAAAAACGCCGGTCAAACACGTTACTATCCGGCCGCGGCGGCAGCGCTCGCGCGATGCGCTGCGCAAGCCGATGCGATCCTGTTGGCGCGGTTTGTGCGGCAGGTCAATCGACAGCGTGCCGCGGAAAACCATCCGTTAAACGCGCGCCTCGTGATAGAAGAACTGATGCTCGCTTATCGAGACGTCTTTACGCATTAAACGAAACAGCCTAAACGAACACGCATAAGCGAACACACGACTAGCCCCATGCTGCCTCTAAACAATCCCAATCCGGACGTTTCAAACCCTCTTGCCCGGCCGCTGCCCGCGCATTTGCGATTACGCGATGCAACGCTCGCCGATCTGCCGGCCATCGTCGACATTTATAACTCCACCGTGCCGATGCGTACCGTCACGGCCGACACCGAGCCGGTATCGACCGAAAGCCGCCTGCCATGGTTTCACGCGCACGGGCCGCAGACACGGCCGTTGTGGGTCGCGCAGCGCACCGATACCGACCAACTCGACGGCTGGGTCAGCTTTTCCGACTTCTATGGCCGACCCGCTTACCGGGCGACCGCCGAAGTCAGTATTTATCTGGCAGAAACCGCGCGCGGCAGCGGGCTCGGGCGCACCTTGCTCGCACAGGCCTTGGCGGCGGCTCCAGGCCTTGGTATTTCAACCGTGCTCGGTTTTATTTTTGGCCACAACGAACCTAGCCTGCGCCTGTTCCGCAGCTTCGGCTTCACGCCCTGGGGCACGCTCGAGCGCGTCGCGGTGCTCGACGGTATCGAGCGCGACCTGATCATCATGGGTCGACGGGTCGACAACACGACGGGTCGACAACACGATTAAACCCGTTCTCCATGCGAGCACGCGGGTTTAACGCTTATAGGATTTGGACCATGTTTATCGATTCGCATTGCCATATCAACTTCGAAGGACTGGTCGAGCGACTCGATCAGTTGCTCGACAACATGCGGATGAATTCGGTAACCCACGCGCTGTGCGTGAGCGTCGATCTGGAATCTCTGCCGTCGGTACTGGCGGTGGCCGAGCGTTACCCGAACATTTACGCTTCGGTCGGCGTACATCCGGACCACGAGAATTGCGCCGAACCGAGCGTCGCGCAACTGGTCGAACTGTCGCAGCACCCGAAGGTCGTGGCGATCGGCGAGACCGGGCTCGATTACTACCGGCTCGAAGGACGCACGCTCGACGAAATGGAATGGCAGCGCGAGCGTTTTCGCACGCATATCCGCGCCGCACGGGCAGTCGACAAACCGTTGATCATCCACACGCGCTCGTCGGCCGAAGACACGTTGCGCATTATGCGCGAGGAAGGCGCCGATGCACCGGGCGGCGTGATGCATTGTTTCACCGAGAGCTGGGAGGTCGCGCAGGGCGCCTTGGCGTTGAATTTTTATATTTCGATTTCGGGCATCGTGACATTCAAGAGCGCGACACAACTGCAGGACGTTGCACGCCGCGTGCCGCTCGAACGATTGCTGATCGAAACAGATTCGCCGTATCTGGCGCCGGTGCCGTTTCGGGGCAAGACCAATGAGCCGGCTTATGTCAGCCATGTTGGGCGTTTCATGGCAAAACTGCGCGAAAGCTCGGATGAAGCGATTGGAACTGCCACCAGCCAGAATTTCTTCAATCTTTTCAAACCGTTGGAGCTTGTTTCAATGATTTGACCTTAAGCTTCAACGACGCGGGGCGAGCACACTTCTGAAGCCAGAATTAAATCTATATAAATCATAAGGTTAGATATGATTATGCAAGTAATATCTCAAATAAAAGCTTTGTGCGCAATCGCGCGCAATCGCGTGGCTCGTACTTGTAGCCCGCGTCGGAAGGCTGTACAGGCACTGGCCATCGCAGCCGCCATGCTGCTGCATGCGGATTTCGCCGCAGCGCTTTCACCCGTCGAGCAGTTGGTCAAGGACGCAACGTTTAACGACGTCAAAGGCGTCAAACAAGCGATAGCAAAAGGCATGGACCCGAACACCGTGGACAAAACCGGGACGCCGCTATTGATGATCGCCGCGCGCGAAAAATCCGACGACGTCGCGATACTGCTGATCAACAACCCGAAAACCGATGTCGACGCGCTGGATGCAGCCCAAGAGAATGCATTGATGTTCGCCGCGCTCAACAACGACTTGCCGCTGGTCAAGGCGTTGATCGACAAGGACGCGGAAGTCAACAAACAGGGCTGGACGCCGCTGCATTACGCGGCCACTTCGAGCGCTGACGAGATCATCAAGCTATTGCTCGATGAGTCCGCGTATGTGGACGCCGCCTCGCCCAATGGCACCACGCCGTTGATGATGGCAGCCCGGGCCGGGTCGGTTTCGACCGTTAATGTCCTGTTGGATGGCGGAGCCGATCCCACGCTGAAGAACCAACTGGGCATCAGTGCCGCCGATTTTGCGCGGCAAAATAACAATACCGATCTGGCCAATGCGCTGGATGCACGAGCGCACGAGGTGCTTGATCAGCGCGCGAAGAAAGCCGCTGCACCGAAGACGGGCGGCTAAGGAAGTTTTTATTGCCATCGCCGCGATGAAAAATGTTTCCTGATTGTAGGAGGGCTGTAATACGATAGCGTCGCCCCGGTCAAGTCGGAAAACCGACAAGACTCAACTATCCAGCCCGTCCGGACCATGCGTGATGTTCTCTATGGCGAACCGGATCAGCATACTGGCGCATCGATGCGGACAGCGACTCTCGATCTCCTCCATCTCATAACAACCGCAATCCGTTGGGGTGACCCGGGCGCCGCGTATCGACCGCGTCGTCCTGGTCGGTGGGCCAGGATTGTGGCCATATTTGCGGCCCTGGCCCTGGCTAGCTCCGTCGCGACCGCCAGCGACCAGCTCGCAGGACGCAGCGTGCGTGCGCCAACGTTTGCGTTTTACTATGGCGCCAATCCGCCCGTGGCCGAGCTTTCCTCATTCGATGCGGTCGCGGTCGAGCCGACCAGCAGTTTCGATCCGCGTCAGGCGCAGACACCGAATACCGCATGGTTTGCGTATGTCAGCGTCGGCGAGGTGCTGGCAAGCGCGGATTATTTCAAAGACATTCCGAAGGACTGGCTGGTTGGCTCCAACTCGGCCTGGAACTCCGCCGTGGTGAACCAGACGGCACCCGGCTGGCCGCAGTTTTACGTCAATCATGTGATCGCGCCGCTATGGGACAAAGGCTATCGAGGCTTTTTCCTCGACACCCTCGATTCCTATCAGCTTTACGCCAAAACCGATGCCGATCGCGCCAGCGCACAAGCCGGGCTGGTAGCGGTCGTCAACGCCATCAAGCACCGCTATCCGCGCGCGCGGCTGATCTTCAATCGCGGTTTCGAAATCCTTCCGCAAGTTCATGAGCAGGTCTATGCGGTAGCTTTCGAGTCGCTGTTCCAAGGCTGGAATCAGGCGGATAAACGCTACGCCGAGGTGCCGCAAGCGGACCGCGACTGGCTGATGGCACAAGTCAAGATGGTCAACAGCTATGGCTTGCCCGCGATCGCTATCGACTATTGCGCGCCGGGTGACCGCGACTGCGCCCGCGCCACGGCGACGAAGATCAAGGCGTTGGGCGTAATCCCCTACATCACCGATCCGCTATTAAGTACTGTCGGGCTCGGCTCGATCGAAACGATGCCACGTAGTGTGCTGGTCTTGCAGGACGGATTGCCCACGGCAGGTCCAGAAGCTTCTGCGGGTCTACGGACTTCCGACGGGCCGCATTCGCTTTCCGCTGCGCTCGGTTACCTCGGCTATCGGACCGAATTCGCCGACATCGCGCAGCCGTTGCCCGATGACGTGAGCCGCGATCGCTACGCCGGCATCGTGGTCCGAATGAACAGCGACTCGCCGCGCCCGGACGCGCTGCGCGCCTGGATTACGCACGCGACTGATGCGGGCCTGCCGATCGCGATGCTCGACCGTTCGATTGTGCCGCCCGTCGCATCGTTGCAGCAGGCCTTGCGTCTGCCGTCGATGCCGGTGCCGGACATCACCACCGAGAACGGTCGTCGCCTGATGACTGCGCGCGTCGATGGCGACGGGTTTACGAGCAAAGCCGCATTCAAGGATGCGTGGGGCAGTGTTTATTCGGGCGACGTTCTCTATCGCGTGATACAGAAATACGGTTTCCCGACCACGGTTTCGGTCGTCGACAATGCGAGTTCAAACGAAGATCCGCTCAAGACATTGACGCCCGCCTTGCGCGCCACGGCGAAAAAAATATTCGCGCTACCCAACGTCGAGATGGCCGCTCATTCGTCTTCCGATTCGTCTTCCAGCGCATCTTCCACGACGGTCAACGGCAATGGCGCACCCACCATGCTGTCGCGGCTAGGGTCGCTCTCCGGTCTTGATAGCGCGCTCGCGACGTTTCAACGGACCGACGAGCCTATCCGTTTCGAGCCTGTGGATGTGCGTTACTCGATGCTAGCAGGGAGCCAGTACGCTTTCGTACAAACACTAGATACGATGTACGACACGCTGTCCCGCCAGCCGCTCAATCCTATTTTTTCATCGGAATATGCTGCCAAAGCCATCGACTTCGACCGCGTAGCGATCGCTCGGGACGGGGATACATGGCAAGTCCGCGACGCTGGTTATTTGCGTACGGTGCGGCTCGCGCCGGGCCAGGCGCCTGAGTTGGCCGATAGCGTCGGTGTGGCTGGCTACGCGCCAGGACCGGGAGGCGTCTACGTCAATCTCACCGGAGCTCAGGCTCGTTTCAACGTGATCGAGACGCGCGCCGGGATGCCCGACCCGAACGCGGGAATTGCCTATCTCCAGCAGGCCAACGGCTCGATCGCCGATTTCACACGCAAGCCGAACGGTTTGAGCTTCGACTTGCGCACTTACGTGGCACCCAACTTTACGCTCGCCAACGCGCGAGCTTGCCGCGTGACCGCCAACGGCCGTACGCTCAACCCGCTCGCGCCTAAAGCCGAGGCGGGCGGGACGACGGAGGTGGCAACGGGGGTGGCAACGGGGGTGGCAACGGGGGTGGCAACGGGGGTGGCAACTTACGCGCTCAAGCGAGTCATGGAAAACACGAACAAGCCAGGGCAGGTGACCCGGATCGATGTGGAATGCGCGGGCTGAACGCCCGAAGGCTGCTTCAATCAGCCCGCTAAATCAGCCCGGCTCCGAAGCCGCTGGCGCGCTAGGCAAACCCGGACGCAACGCGGGCCGCTTTGTTCGCCGCGAACGGATACGCCCGCGTTCCGACAAGCGCATTAACTGTCGCAACGCCAGCATCGCGCCAATAGCCTCGAGCAGCGCCGCGGGCACCCACATGATCAATCCACCCAGGCTTTGGTCGACCAGCGGCGCCATGTTATAAGCGCGCCCGCACAGAGAAAAGATTGGATACAGATCAGTCTGCGTGAAGGTGATATAAGCACCGGCGATGATCTGCGGTGTCATCGTGATGGCGGGCGACATCACTCGCATCCCGGGACGCATGCGCCCGGGCGGGCTGGGCCGGTGGTCCAATAGCATGTACCAATACATCAAACCGCTGATGGAGACCGACCAGTTCATCAAGACGTAGAGTCGCCAGTCGAGCATCGAGACGAACTGGATCGAAGGCACCAGCCATATCAGCACCGAAATCAGGAACAGCAGCGATACCAGCGTCGGGTTCATGACCACGGCACTGGTGCGGCGCCATGCCGTCGTGTGTTCAGCTCGACGCAGGGCAGTACGCCAGCGGCGTGGCAGGCCTGCGCGCATCACCATTCCGGGAAAAGCGGACATGATGATCAACGGAGCCAGGTGGTGCAGGACCAGATGCTGGATCCGGTGCATGAAGAACTCATGCTCGGCGTAGTAATCGAGACGGGTGTGCAACGAGAGATAAAAAAGTGCAAAACCGGTCCAGAACGCGATTTGCCGAGCGACGCTGACCGCCTGGCGCCGACTGCCGCGCAGGAACAATAGCCCCGCCGCGATAAACAGCAGGACCAGAGGCGGGGACGGTTCCCAAGGGGTCAGGAGATCAAGCAAGGACATGGAGATTGCGCTGCGACCCTGGCGGGACGCGATACCGGTGAAAGTCGTCCGCCATTTTACCAGTGCGCACGACGATAGGCGCAGCATGCGGGTATTTGCCGCAGAATCGGCCGATCGGGGTGCAGCGGGACGGGCAAACGCGTGGCGAACTCACGGCGAACTCACCGCAAATGCGGGGCAAATCTGCCGCAAATTCGTGGCCAACCCGCTACCGGATCAAGCCGTCGCGGTAGCGGGCGAGCCGGTCCAATCCAGAATGACTTTGCCGCTTTGCCCCGATAGCATTGCCGCAAATCCGGCCTCGTAATCATCGACCGAGAAGCGATGCGTGATGATAGGCGAGAGGTCCAGTCCGCTTTGCAGCATCGCGACCATCTTGTACCAGGTCTCGAACATCTCACGTCCGTAGATGCCTTTGATCTCCAGGCCCTTGAAGATCACCTGGTTCCAGTCGATCGCGGTATTGGACGGCGGAATGCCCAATAGCGCGATTTTGCCGCCGTGATTCATGTGTTCCAGCATATCGACGAACGCGCTCGGCACGCCCGACATTTCGAGGCCCACGTCGAAACCCTCGGTCATCTTCAGGTCGGCCATGACGTCGCGCAAAGGGGTCTGCGTCACGTTGACAGCTCGTGTGGCGCCCATCTTGCGTGCCAAGTCGAGCCGGTATTCATTCACGTCGGTAATCACCACGTTGCGGGCACCGACATGGCGTGCAATCGCGACCGCCATGATGCCGATCGGCCCCGCACCGGTAATCAGCACATCTTCGCCGACGAGGTTGAATGACAGTGCGGTATGGGTCGCGTTGCCGAACGGGTCGAAAATCGATGCCATTTCGTCGGAAATATCGTCGGGGATGTGGAATGCGTTGAAAGCCGGGATCACGAGATACTCGGCGAATGCGCCCTCGCGATTCACGCCCACGCCAACCGTGTTACGGCACAAATGGCGCCGCCCAGCACGGCAGTTGCGACAAAATCCGCAGGTAATGTGGCCCTCACCGGAAACCCGGTCGCCGAGCTTGAATCCGCGCACCTCCTGGCCCATTTCGACGATTTCGCCGACATATTCGTGGCCGACGTGCATCGGGACCGGCACCGTCTGGCGGGCCCATTCGTCCCATTTCCAGATATGGATATCGGTGCCGCAAATCGCGGTTTTACGGATGCGTATCATCACATCGTTGTGCCCGACCTCGGGTTTCTTCACGCGGGTCAGCGTGAGACCGGGCGCGGCTTCTAGTTTGGCAAGTGCTCTCATGTAGAGGGCTCCCATTCAGTGCTGAGGGTAATAATGCGGTGACGCCCGGCGCGCTAGGCTCCCGGAATCGCTCCGAGCATGCGGCCGACCCGTGTGAAAGCCGCCACCACCTGGTCGATTTGCGCCGGACTATGCGCGGCACTCATCTGCGTGCGTATCCGGGCGCGTCCCTTGGGCACAACCGGGTACGAAAATCCAATCACGTATATCCCTTCGGTCAGCAGGGCTTCAGCCATGCGTCCGGCCAATTGCGCATCCCCGAGCAGTACGGGAATGATCGGATGTTGCCCCGGAACCAGCGTAAAGCCTGCGGCACTCATGCCGTCACGAAAACGTTCCGCGTTCTGGCGCACGCTGTGGCGTAGTTGCAACCCTTCATCGCTGGCAAGAAGCTCCAGCACGCGAATCGAGGCTGCCGCGATGCTGGGCGCGAGCGAGTTCGAGAAAAGGTAAGGGCGCGAGCGCTGGCGCAATAACTCGACGACTTCGCGACGCGCCGCGACGTAGCCGCCCGATGCACCGCCCAGGGCCTTGCCCAGGGTGCCGGTGAGGATATCGATGCGGCCTTCGACGCCGCAAAGTTCCGGCGTGCCTCGACCGTTTTCACCGACAAAGCCCACCGCGTGGGAATCGTCCACCATCACCAGCGCGCCATAACGATCCGCCAGATCGCAAATCGCGCCCAGGTTGGCGATGATGCCGTCCATCGAGAATACGCCATCGGTGGCGATCAGCTTGAAGCGCGCACCCGCGGCGTCGGCCGCCTGCAGTTGCGCTTCGAGATCGCTCATATCGTTGTTTTGATAGCGGTAGCGGCGTGCTTTGCAAAGCCGCACGCCATCGATGATGCTCGCGTGATTGAGCGCATCGCTGATGACGGCATCGGATTCGTCCAGCAATGTTTCAAAAAGGCCGCCGTTCGCATCGAAACAACTGGAGTAGAGAATCGTATCCTCGAAACCTAAGAAGGCCGCCAGACGGTCTTCGAGCGTCTTGTGCACGCTTTGCGTACCGCAGATGAAACGCACTGAAGCCATGCCGAAACCATCGGCGTCCAAGCCGTCCTTGGCCGCCTGGATCAGGCGTGCGTCGTCAGCGAGACCGAGATAGTTATTTGCGCAGAAATTGAGAACCTGCTGGCCTGCCGCAAGTCGAATTTGTGGGGACTGAGGCGTTGCGATGACACGCTCGGATTTGTAGAACCCGTCCGCTTTGATCTGCGCGATGGTATCGCGCAAGTTTGATAGATAGCGTTCGCGCATGGGGGAACCTTGATAATGAACTAAACGCTGGAATTATGCAGCTAAAGCAATATTTATTTTGTACTTTAGTAACAGTGGCAGACATTCATTATTCGGCTTGCTAGGATGCATCAACGACCCGTGTAAACACATCGTTACGAAGGTGGTAAGTATAGGTATCGGACGTAGTCGAAAACGTGTGCGGGAAAGCACCGATGCTGACCCGCATACCAAACGACACAATCAAAGCGCAGGCGGGGACCAACCCAGGGAACCAGGGAACCGACCCATGCTTGCGCACCGTTGGACACGCGGCTCTCGACCCTGGGCTGCGCGGCAACCGTCCGGGCATATGTAGGGTGCAAGTTAGGAGGTGGCATGGATATCTACGGCAGTTTTTCAGCCCGCTTCGATAAGACTCGCGAGGACGAATTTTCGCTCGAGGAATATCTTGATATTTGTAAAACCGACCCCTCGGCTTATGCGACTGCAGGTGAACGCATGCTGATGGCAATCGGCGAACCCGAGCAGATCGACACGCGTAACGACTCCCGCTTATCGCGCTTGTTCGCCAACAAGGTGATCAAGGTGTACCCCGCATTCCGAGAGTTCTATGGTGCCGAAGAAGTCATCGAACAAGTGGTCGCGTATTTTCGCCACGCGGCGCAGGGGCTTGAAGAACGCAAGCAGATCCTGTACTTGCTTGGGCCGGTAGGCGGCGGCAAGTCGTCGATCGCCGAACGCCTTAAGCAGCTCATGGAGCGCGTGCCGTTCTATTCGATCAAGGGCTCGCCGGTCAACGAATCGCCGCTCGGTCTGTTCGACCACGACGAAGACGGCCCGATACTCGAGCAGCAATACGACATTCCCATGCGCTATTTGCGTAGCGTCTTGAGCCCATGGGCGGTCAAGCGGCTGCACGAGTACAACGGCGATATCCGACGCTTCCGGGTAGTGCGGCGTTATCCGTCGATCATGCGCCAGATCGCGATCTCCAAAACGGAGCCGGGCGACGAGAATAATCAGGACATCTCGGCACTGGTCGGCAAGGTCGATATTCGCAAGCTCGAGCAGTATGCCCAGGACGATGCCGATGCCTACAGCTATTCGGGCGGCCTGTGCCTGGCCAATCAGGGCTTGCTCGAATTCGTCGAAATGTTCAAGGCGCCGATCAAGGTGTTGCATCCGTTGCTGACCGCCACTCAGGAAGGCAACTTCAAAGGCACGGAAGGCTTCGGGGCGATTCCGTTCGACGGCATTATTCTGGCGCACTCCAATGAGTCGGAATGGAAGGCGTTTCGTAACAATCGCAACAACGAGGCATTGCTCGATCGTATCTACATTGTCAAGGTGCCGTATTGCTTGCGGGTGTCCGAAGAAATCAAGATCTATGAAAAATTGATTCGGAATTCGTCGCTGGCACAAGCGATTTGCGCACCGGGCACGCTGAAGATGATGTCGCAGTTCTCGGTGCTCACGCGCTTGCAGGAGCCGGAAAATTCGAGCTTATTCTCGAAGATGCAGGTCTACGACGGCGAGAACCTCAAGGATACCGACCCGAAAGCCAAGTCGTATCAGGAGTACAGGGATTTTGCCGGCGTCGATGAAGGCATGACGGGTGTGTCCACCCGGTTTGCGTTCAAGATCCTCTCGCGGGTGTTTAATTTCGACACCACGGAGGTGGCGGCGAACCCGGTGCACTTGATGTACGTGCTGGAGCAGCAAATCGAGCGCGAGCAATTTCCGCCGGAATTGGAACAACGCTATCTGGCATTCATCAAAGATACGTTGGCCGGGCGCTATGTCGAATTCATCGGCAAGGAGATTCAAACTGCGTATCTTGAATCGTATTCGGAATATGGCCAAAACGTCTTCGATCGATACGTGACGTATGCGGATTTCTGGATCCAGGACCAGGAGTACCGCGATCACGACACGGGCGAAAGTTTCGATCGCGCGTCGTTGAATGGAGAACTTGAGAAAATCGAAAAACCGGCCGGCATCAGCAACCCGAAAGATTTCCGCAACGAGATCGTCAATTTTGTGTTGCGGGCTCGGGCGGGCAACGCGGGACAGAATCCGCTATGGACCAGTTACGAGAAATTGCGGGTGGTGATCGAGAAGAAGATGTTCTCGAATACCGAGGAACTGTTGCCGGTGGTTTCGTTCAACACCAAGGGGTCGGCCGAGGAGCAGCGCAAGCACGAGGACTTCGTAAACCGCATGGTGACCAAAGGTTATACTCCAAAGCAGGTGCGTCTGTTATGTGAATGGTATCTGCGGGTGCGCAAATCGTCTTGATCTTGCTCGCCTGAATCGCGTCCGGTGGCAACAAGTCGGGGCCGCCGGACGCGGGCCGCTCATCGGATCACATCGGGCGCCTGCGCGCGGGAGACATCTACAGTGCTGCATCAAATAATCGACCGCAGGCTTGCGGGGAAAAACAAGAGTATTGCGAACCGTGAGCGCTTCCTGCGCAGGTTCCGCAGCCACATCAGGCGTGCCGTGTCGGACGCGGTGCGCGACCGTAGTATCAAGGAGATCGAAAACTCCAAGAGCATTTCCATCCCTCGCAAAGACATTTCTGAACCCGTGTTCCGGCACGGCCCGGGCGGCAAGCGCGAAATGATCCACCCCGGCAACGACCAATACATGAAAGGCGACAAGATCGATCGCCCGACGGGGGGTGCTGGACAAGGGGGAAGCGCGGCCAGCAACGAGGGCGACGGCGAAGACGATTTCGTGTTTCAACTCAGCCGAGAAGAATTCATGCAGTACTTCTTCGAGGACCTCGAACTACCGCATTTGGTCAAGACGCAGCTAAGCGCCGTGCCCGATGTGAAAAATGTCCGGTCGGGCTACGCGGCCGAGGGCACGCCGAACAATATCGACATCGTGCGTTCGCTGCGCAGCGCGCTGGGTCGACGCATTGCGCTGGGCGCGCCCTTAGTCACCGAGTTGGCGCGTCTTGAAGCCGAGCTGGAGCTGATCAAGGCGGACACCGGCGACCGGCGCATCGAGATTGAAGAGCTTGCGGAAGCGATCCACCATTTGAAGGGCAAGATCTGGCGCATTCCCTTTATCGACCCGTTCGATTTGCGCTATGTGAATCGCATCCGTCAACCTACGCCATCGAGTCAAGCGGTGATGTTTTGCGTGATGGACGTATCGGGTTCGATGGACGAACAGCGCAAGGATCTGGCCAAGCGCTTTTTCATCCTGTTGTACCTGTTCTTGACGCGCAACTACGAAAAGATCGAGGTGGTTTTTATCCGTCATCACACCCGTGCCGACGAAGTCGATGAAGATACCTTTTTCCATTCGACGGAAAGCGGCGGCACCGTCGTTTCCAGCGCGCTGGAGTTGATGGATCAGATCATCACGCAGCGCTACGATCCGAGCGCCTGGAATATCTACGCAGCTCAGGCGTCCGATGGCGATAACTGGGGCGACGATTCGCCGCAATGCCGTGCTTTACTCGCCGAGCGCATATTGCCGCGCACGCGTTATTTCGCTTATATCCAGGTCGCTCAGGAGGAGCAGAATCTGTGGATGGAGTATCAGACGCTCGCGCAAAGCTATGGTCAATTCGCCATGAAGAAGGTCATCGCGGCGTCGGACATCTACCCGGTGTTCAGGGAGTTGTTCGAAAAGCAGATCTGATCGGTCTTCTGGCGGGTCTGGCGCGCTTCGATTTACCGGGGCTTCAAAGTTGAACGTCGAGTTGAGCGTCAAGTAGCGCTCGCGGCGTAGTCCCGACGTATTGCATGAGAGTATTGCCTAGGAGCAGCACATGAAAACTCTGGAACGAACCCAGTTACCGTGCCCGTCCGACTGGAACTTCGAGCTCATCGAACAATACGATCAGGAGATCGCGCGGGTCGCGGCCAATTACCGGCTCGATATCTATCCGATTCAGCTCGAAATCATCTCGGCCGAGCAAATGATGGATGCGTACGCCTCGGTTGGCCTGCCGGTCAATTACCGCCACTGGTCGTTCGGCAAGCATTTTCTGTCGACGGAGAAGAGTTATCGCCGCGGCCAGATGGGCCTGGCCTACGAAATCGTGATCAATTCCAACCCCTGCATCGCGTATTTGATGGAAGAAAATACGATGACGATGCAGGCGCTCGTGATTGCGCATGCCGCTTATGGGCATAACTCGTTTTTCAAGGGCAATTACCTGTTCCAGTTATGGACCGATGCGCACGCCATCGTCGATTACCTGGTCTATGCCAAGAATTACATCGCCGAGTGCGAAGAGCGCTACGGGTTGGAACGGGTCGAGCTGCTGCTCGACTCCTGCCATGCATTGATGTATTACGGTGTCGATCGCTACAAACGCCCGCAAAAACCCTCGTTGGCCAAAGAGCTGGTGCGGCAACGTGAACGCGAGGCCTATCAGCAGTTGCAGGTCAATGAACTATGGCGGACGGTGCCGCAGAAAAAAGGCGAAGCCACGCCCTACGCCGAGGAGCGTTTTCCGGCCGAGCCTGAAGAAAATCTACTGTATTTTGCCGAGAAGAATGCACCGTTGCTCGACGCGTGGGAGCGGGAAATCATCCGTATCGTACGCAAGGTCGGCCAGTATTTCTATCCGCAGCGGCAGACTCAGGTCATGAACGAGGGGTGGGCCACGTTCTGGCACTACACCTTGCTCAATACGCTTTACGACGAGGGCAAGCTGGCCGACCGCTTCATGATGGAATTTCTCCATTCGCACAGCAATGTCGTGTTTCAGCCGCCCGTGAGCGCGCCTTACTACAGCGGCATCAACCCATACGCGCTGGGTTTTTCGATGATGAGCGACCTGCGCCGGATCTGCGAGCACCCGACCGACGAAGACCGCCGCTGGTTCCCGGAACTGGTCGGCACGCCGTGGCTCGATACCCTGCATTACGCGATGCGCAACTTCAAGGACGAGAGCTTTGTCGCGCAATATCTATCGCCCAAGCTGATGCGCGATATGCGCCTGTTTGCCGTGCTCGACGACGATACGCGCAACGCGCTTGAAGTCTCGGCGATCCACGACGACTCCGGGTATCAATACCTGCGCGAGGCCTTGTCGCGGCAATACGATATACACCATCGAGAACCCAACATCCAGGTCTGGTCGGTCGACACGCGCGGCGATCGCAGCTTGATGCTCAGGCATTTTCGCACGGACAACCGACCGCTGGCCGGCGACACCGAAGAAGTGCTCAAGCACATGGCGCGCCTGTGGCAGTTCACAGTGCATCTGGAAAGTATCGACGAAAACGGCGTGGTCAGGCAGCGCTACGAGTGCGAGCCGCAGCGGCAACCTGTGCGGGTTTAGTTGCGCGGGTTGAGCTGGGTGCATTGAGCCGGGTGCGTTGAGCTGGCTGGGTCGAGCTGGCTGGGTCGAGCTGAATGAGGTGGCTTCAGAACACGCCCGGCAGTACGCGAAAGCGCACTTGGCGTCGATACGCCTGGTATGACGTGTCTTGGCTCAACAAGGCTTCTTCGCGAAGTACCCGGTAACCCTGAAACACATAGAGCACAACATAGACCAGGAAATTCTGAACACTGAAATTCGCCAGCAAAAATGCCACGTGGTTCAGGAAGTAGCCGCTATACATCGGGTGACGCGTAAATCGGTACGCGCCGGTCGTGACGATGCCACGATTGGCCGGTAACAAGCCGAACGAGCGCCGCAACGAGACTTTCGCGTATAGCGCGAGCCCAAGCCCCAAGACCTGCATGACGGTCGCAATGCGTTCGGGAATGAGATGTATACCCGGCAGCAAGTTCACGCCAAGAAAATAATAGGTGGCAACGAGCGTGGAAATCAGGGCGAGCGGGCTCCAATCACGCTTGCTGGGCACGCGTGTGCACAACAGCAGCACCACGTTCGCGATCTCGCCTACGAGCAACAACAACACCGTCACCCGCCCCGGATCCAGATGCCATTGCTTGAACGCAGCGACCGCGAAAACCATACCGGCGAGCGCAGCACACACGCGCAGAATCAATTCGAACAGGACGTGCGACAGCGGAGCCGGTCCAGCGGGTGAGTTCATGGGGCAGGGCACAAAAAGGTTGGCGAGAGGGTTGGCCTAAGGATTGACCAACATTTAGCAGCAGCGCAGCGCACGAAACACTACAGCGCCGAACGACTAGCCAAGATTACCATCCCGCCGCGCTCGGATGAAAGCTGCGCGCCGCGTTATTCCCCCAAGCCCCAAGAGACTGACGTAGATTCGCCACCCATAGTCCAGCAGTACAGATCAGACGCGGCGGGTGCTGAAATCGAGCGCCCCGGTCAAATCGCCCAGTGGTTCGCGATTGTCCTCTCGAAACGCTCGATCGCGCGCCGCAACCCCTTCAAGCGGCTGCAAGTCGTGGACGCGCGAGATAAATCGCAGGATAGATATCGTGTCGTAGGGGGTATGGTCGATATAGCCGCGACGTGCGTGCTCGGACACGATCAGGGCAGGGACTCGTGAGCCCGGGCCCCACCGGTCGCCTTTGGGCGGCGACACGTGATCCCACCAGCCGCCATTTTCGTCGACGGTAATGATGACCACCATATCCTGCCATTGCGGACCTTGCCGCAATTGCTCGACCACGTGTGCGATATGCTGGTCGCCAGACGCCACGTCCGCGTAGCCGGCGTGCATGTTCAAATTCCCCTGCGGCTTGTAGAACGTCACCGCGGGCAGTTTGCCGGCTGCAGCGTCGGCCAGGAAATGATTGGTCGCTACCGTATCGCCTTCGCCCGCGTCGCGCAGATGGCGCGCGCGTGCCGCGGTGCCCGGGGCGTAATTGGCAAAATAGTTGAACGGCTGGTGATGAGTCTGGAAATTGGGCACCGGGCTCTTGTTACCGCCATCGATGGCAGCCTGCCAGGCGCCTGCGTACCACGCCCAGTCCACGCCGCGATCCGAAAGCCGGTCGCCGATAGTGGCATAGGTTTGCGGCGGCAGCGTGTTGGGATTGGCGGGATCGGCGTAACGCGGATCGCCGCCTTTGGCTGGTGGCACGCTGCTCGGCTGATAGGGCGTTTGCATCGTGTTGACTGCGTACCCATCGGGGGTCATTGCGCCGTCGTTGACGAATAAGGGCACGCCGTCGAGCGCCGAGCGCGGCGAGTTTGCGGCAACCTTCAGGCTGGTACCGCGCGGGTCGTCACCGTCCAGCACCGCGACCTTCTTTTTTGCCGGGCTGTTGGCGACGTTCGGATAAACCGGAGGAGCCGCCGAAATCAGGTAGACGTGGTTCATAAACGAGCCGCCGAACGCGCCCATGAAAAAATTGTCGCACAGCGTGTATTCGCGCGCGAGTTTCGCCAGTTGGAGGCTATTCACGGTATTGCCGTAGTGCCCCATGACCAGGCCGCCGCTGTCGGCCCAGGCGACAAACTGATCGTTGCGGCCGCCGTTGATCTGCATCTGGTTTTGGTAAAAACGATGCCAGAGATCCTGGGTCACGACAGCCTCGGGCAACGGTTCGCCTTGCGCGTCGCTGAGTTTGAACGGCTTGTTGGCCAGCCCGCTGATATCATTTTCGCCGATCTTGAACGTCTTGCCGTCGACGGTTTGTGCTGTGGGCACCAAGCCGCCCCAAATTTTCGGCAGGGTGGGCAGCCGCGTCAGACCATCACGGTCGAGTTGCACTGAGCGGTGCTCCGACACATCGTCAAGCGGACTCTGCACACCCGGAAAATTGCCGAACAAATTATTGAAACTGCGGTTCTCCGCATAGATCACGACAATGTGCTTCACATGCTGTTTGAGCAACGCGTTGGTGCGTTTTTCGCTCGCCGGCAGACCGGCAGCCAGCCCGTCCTCGCTGTATGTTGCAACACCCAAGCCCAATGCCGCGATGCCGCCGAGTATCTTGCGCCGGTTCGGGTTCAAAACGACGTCATCGTCTGCTGGGGTGTCTGCAGGCAAATCCTGGTCTTTGGATGTCATATTTTATGCGCTCTAAGGATACGAAGGACGACGACAGCCGATGCAAGCAAGGCATGGACAACTAAACGTTCCGCACGACCACCAATGATAGGGGAAAAACGGGACGTAGAAAACGTGCCAGCTATACCCCGAACGGAGACTACGCTAGAAATATGACCGATTGGTTAATCGGGCACGCTGGCCCGCTGTGTCAGGCACGCTGGACCGCTTTGTCAGGCATGATGCCCGGATTTCAACAAGGTTTTGCTCAGCACCGACAGCGCCGTGGCGGGCAGTTCACTCAACGTGCGCACCACCACCGCGTCGGGATAAAACGTGTCGACCGCGTCGTCGAGTATGCCGATGCCGATCAACTCGATGCCGCTTTTCGCAATCGCCTCGACGCGCGCATGCAAGTCGGTTCGCAAGATGGCGGGATTGCCATCGCCCGTGGCGGGATAACCGTCCGAGAGCACCATCAGGACACGCCGTTGCGCCGGATGTTCGGCCAAGCGACCGGCCGCCCAGGCCAGGCACTCGCCATCGGGATTTTCGTGACCGCATTCGATCTGTGCGATGCCCGAAAGATCGGGCGAATCGAACCGCTTGTAGATGTGCAAGTCGAGCCGTTCGACCAAGCGGTTGTAGCCCCGCAGATCGCCGCCGGCAGCTTTGCGCGCTTCGAAGAGCGCGCGCATATCGGCCGATTCGATCGAACTGTAGCCGAGCACTTCGCATGCGAAATCGAGCTGGACAAGCGCGTCGGCGAGCGCCGCGGCACACAGACGCGCGAGTGCGATCTTGTCGCCGGCCATTGATCCGCTCAGGTCGAGCAGCAGCGTAATCGCGGTGTCGCGGCCTTTGCGCGCGCGTTTGACCTTGAACGGCGTCCGATAACCAGGCGCCGTGACCAGTTTGGCCAATGCGGACCGGTCGATTTCGCCGCGCTCCTGCTCGCGCCGCCAGTGTGTCCATTCATCGGCGCGCAATGCCCGTTCCAGCCGGGCTTTCAGTGCTCCGGTTTCGGCTCTGGCCGCCGCGCGCAGCCGCTGCCACGCCGAGGGGACACCCAGGCCGGTGAGGTCGGTAATGGTGTCGAATTCAGTCGACAAGGGAATCGACAAGATCGGCCGTTGATACACCGCCTGTTGCTGGGCGGCAGCGGCTGCGGCCTGAGGCGAGAGCTGGCTCACGCCGGGCGCAGACGCGCTCATGCCGATGGCTTCGCTGGTCTCGCTCTCCAGTGTCGAGCCCCCCGCGGGCGGCTCGACTAGCGGGTCACCTGCCAAGCTGCTGTCGTCGTCCTCATCGGAGTCATCAAGCTCGTCGTCGTCGAGCGCACCGCCTTGCTCGGCTTCAAAGCCGTGCGCGGCATCCGCCGACAGCATCATATTGTTGACGCGGCCGGCGCCCAGCGCACGCACGCGCTCGATGATCCGGCGTGCTGCATCCAGGCTCGCGCGCGTGGAGCCGCTGCGTTTCGCGTCAGCCAGCACATCCTGGATCGCGCTCAGGCCCGAATCGAGCGACGCGCTGGCGTAACGTGGTTGCATCGGCTCATCCCATAGCGCGCATTCGATCAACCACAGATAACGCGCACTCCACGAGAGAGAGTCCCATTTTGCGCTGGCCTGCGTATCCGCGTGGGCTCGCAGGCTACGCAAAAACCATTGCGCGCCGGGGTAATCGTGCAGCAACAATGTGCATACGCGCCGATCTTCGATAATTTGAGCGAGCCGCTGTTCCAGAGCGCGGCCGCGCTTCGCGAGCGCTTTCAATTCGGAATACTTGGCGCGCGCGACCAGCAAATCCAGGTACCCGACCAGCACATCGCGACCCGCTTCGTCGGTCGATTCCAGCTCGGGAATAATGATTTTCCCCGGCTCGACGCGCGGGCCGGTCGGGCTGAATACGATCTCCACGTCGTATTGACGCGTGAGCACGCGCGCAACCTTGGTGAGCGTGGACTCGAAGTCGAACCCGAGAAAGGGCTGCGTGGGACGCATGGCCGCTATTGCGCCGGCGCAATGTGCTGGCGTATCACGCTGCGTATCAATGCGGCGTCGGCAGGACTGACCTTGGCGTAAATGGTGGGGTCGGCCGCGCGTTCCGGGTCGCCGGTGCGTACCATCAATTGCGCCCAGTCGAGCAGGCGTCGCGTCGAAAATGCGCTGGCCAGATCCTCGCGCGCAAAAGCGGCGCGGCAGTCCGCGGCAATAGCCGCAAGCGTATGCGCCATCGGCATCGTCATGGCGGGCGCGAGCGTTTGCATCAACACTTGCGCCTCTTCTTGCGGCGATAGATAGTCAATCAGATACACGCGCCACCGATCGAGGAACGCTTCGTTCATCAGGTTCGAACCCTGGTACAAGTGCCGAAACTGGCTCATCGCGCCGACCGCATTGGCGGTGGCGAAAAGCCGGAAATTGGGGTGGGGCGCAACGATCTCGTTGCCCTTTTCCTTGAGCATCAGCCGGCCGGAGGTTTCGAGCACGGCGGTCAAAACCGCCAGGATCGCCGGTTCCGCAAAATCGATTTCGTCGATGATCAACCACGCCCCGGTGCGCATTGCCACCGGCAAGACGCCGTCGACCCAGACGGTTTCGCCGCCCTTGACCGTCCAGAATCCGACGAAGTCACCGATGGTCGTCTGACCGTTCATGTTGGAACGGATCACCCCGTAATGCGCTCGCGCCGCAACCTGTTCGATCAAACTGGTCTTGCCCGAGCCGGTATGGCCGATCAGCATGATGCGGCGATTTTCGACGATGTCTTCAATGATTTCGTCGAAACGCTCCGGGAACAGATACGCCGGATTCACCTGTGGCGTGAGCGGGCCGCCTGGGCCCATCGCGACATTGACGCCACCAATGGCGACTTGTCGGGAGCTGGCGGAGGATCCTTCAAGCGTGCCGGCGAAGGGTCCCTTAAGCGTGCCGGTGGAGGATGTGTCATGCGCGCCGGCCTGTGCCGCGGCGTGGCGTGCGCCTTGCGCCAAAGCATGCAGTCGCGCAAGTTCGGGCATGAATCCGAGGTCCGGCGCCATCTCCGGCGACACCGCCTCGCCTTCACGCTGGAACCCTTCGCGCTGCCATTTGCGAAATTTCGCGATCAGGTTCTCGCTATCGACGACCGTTTCGATATCGACCGGGCCATTGTCGAAACCGTGCTCGATGCGAAACAGGCTATCGCGCTCGGATGGCGTGACGCGCCACCATTCATTGCGTCCGTCGTCCAAACGGACATAGCGTCCGTTCGGTTCTTCGAGCAGTTCCAGAGAAGTCTTGTTATTCATGGTGTCCGATTGCACGCGGTTAGGGCGGGGCGGCGGGGCGCTGCGATGGCGACTATTTTATCAGCCGGACCGCCGCTACGCGCGGCGCACGCCCAATCAGCAGGAATCTCGCGGCAGAACCGTCCTGATCTGTCCGATTCCATCAACCAGTTTGGCGCTTTTTGCCATGGCGCACCGTCGCTCGCGTTTCTATACTCCGCTTGGGCCTACCCGGCCCGATGCGTTGCCGCGGACACAATCCGCGGCGACACTTTTTCCCCATCTTATCCGGATGCACCATGAATTTCGAAACGACTCATACCATCAGCGCGCTCAACAACCGTCTGTTCGGCACCGGCGGCGACGCGGACCATGAAATGGTTACGCTGCGCAGCGACCCCATCTCGGGCCTGAAGACCATCATCGCGGTACACAGCACCGCCCGCGGGCCCGCGTTCGGCGGCTGCCGTTATTGGCACTACGCTTCGGACACTGCCGCCTTGCATGACGCGATGCGCCTGTCGCAAGGCATGAGCCTGAAAAACGCACTGGCCGATCTGCCGTTCGGTGGCGGCAAAGCGGTGATATTGAAGGGCATGGAGCCGGCCGATCGCGGCCAATTCTTCCGGGCTTTCGGGCGTGTGGTGGAATCGCTCAATGGCAGCTACATCACGGCTGAGGACGTCGGCACCACAGTGGCCGACATGCGCCATGTGCAAAGCCAAACCCACTTTGTCAGCGGAGTTACCCGCGAGCAAGCATTCGGCGGCGATCCATCGCCCAAGACCGCGCTGGGTGTGTTCGTATCAATTCAGGTCGCCGTGGGCAAGCTGCTCGGCCGCAGTACGCTCGAAGACGTCACGGTAGCCGTGCAAGGCCTGGGTTCGGTTGGCTGGACCTTGTGCGAATTGTTGCGCGCTGCCGGCGCAATTTTGACCGTGTCCGACATCGATGCTACGCGAGCCGAACGGGCTCGCGAAAAATTCGCGGCACGCGCCGTGCCGCCCGGTGAAATCCTGATACAACCGGTTGACGTGCTGGCACCTTGTGCATTGGGCGGGGCGCTGAACGATCAGACCGCGCAGACCGTGCGTGCACGCATCATCGCGGGTGCGGCCAACAACCAGTTGAGCCATGCCGATATCGATGGAGTGCTGCACGCACGAGGCATTTTTTATGCACCTGACTTTCTGGTCAATGCCGGCGGCATTATCAGCGTCGCCCGGGAGTGGCTGGGGCAGGGCGACGAAGCCTCGGTGACAGCCGAAGTGATGCGCATAGGCGAGCGCCTGGCCGAACTGATCGACCGAATCCACGGCGGCAGTACCGCCCCTGCACGCGAAGCCGAAGACTGGGCGCGCTCCAAACTGGCGGCCGCGTCGCTCGGCTAGTCTGGCAGATGGCCGCGCCGATCTGCATCTGCGCGCGGCTCTGCCTCGCTGGCGGGCAAAGCTGCAGGCGGGCCAAATTCGTGCCAACCTCGCGCAAAACTCGCCGCGCTCAGGAAATCTTAATTGACACTATGATGGTCGAACCAATTTTCCTGAACCGCATAACGTGCACGATTGAGCCGCACTGCATCATCGCTGGGCGGGTAGTTCGCTTCCGTGCTCGGAACCAAGCCCGCTTTTTCTGCTTGAACCAGTTCCTGCATCACTTGAGCTCGGGTCTTGCCCGCCGGCGCCGCGTCGTAGGAGACGTTCGGATTGACGGGCACCGAGACGGCGAGATTACTCGTTTGGGCTACAGCCAACGTGGAGACAGCGAAAAGTGCAGCGGTCAATAAAGCGCGTTTCATGACAAATCCATTCAGTGGTTTCGATGTTTGCTTCGATCCGATCAGATCGGATGAAATCAATGACGCGGAGTATGACCTAGCCGAGAAGCGCATGAAATACGCTTTTAGTGAATGGTGTATTGCGCTTTTTGAAAGAGATGCCACGCCGACGACGATACGCCGTCGGTTTCTGAATTCAACGAGAGCGCAGCAGAAATCTAGTGCTTCCGCCGGTCCATTAATGACATTTTTATGTAAAAAATAGATTAGGATAACTTATATAGGTGACAACCTGATCGGCTTCTTCTGCCGACCAGGCCAGTGATTTACTCGGAATCAACCTTGCCGATGAATTTGGCGAGGGAATCGCCGTCGTGCACGCCATCGAGCAACGCCGCAAAAGCCTGCGAAGCGACACTTCGATACGCACCTTTTCGGCTGAGCAGCGCGACGGTACGCGAGGGCAACGTAGCCGACGACTCGACATGATTGAGCGCGCCGTGTTCGCGAGCAATCGCATCAGGCAGGATAGTGGCCATGCGCCCATAACGAACGATGTTGACGACCGCACTGATCGAGTTTGCCTCGACCGTGATTTTCGGCGAGAGTCGATGCGACTGAAAATAGGCATCGATATGCGCGCGCGTAGCGAAATCCCGGGTAAGGAGAGCCAAAGGGGCATCGGCCAATTCTTGCGGCGACACCGTGGTGCCCTTGCGCGCGAACGGATGACCTTTGCCGACGACGATGGTGAGTTTCTCGTCAAATAAGGCCCGGACTTCGATCTCGTCGGAGCGTACAGACGCGAATCCAATACCCAAGTCGACGCGGTCATCGCTGAGCGCCAGCTCAATGCTGTCGAGCGTCATTTCGCACACGCTCAAGGTAATCCCCGGATACTTGGCGCTAAAGCGTTCAACCAAGGGTGCGACGAGATATTCGGTGAACGTAGGGGTCATGGCGAGTCTGAGCTCCCCGTGGGACAAATCCCTTACGTCGAGAATGGCATGCCGCCCCGCTTCAAGGTCCACCAGTGCGCGGCGTGCATACTCGATGTACACGGTGCCCATATCGGTGGGCCGTACCGTGCGACCGGTTCGATCGAATAGCTGGACGCCGAGGGTCTCTTCAAGTTGTTTGATCTGCTGCGACAACGCCGGTTGAGATACGTGCAATGCCTCCGACGCTCGCGTGAAATTGCGGTGTTCCGCGACCGCAAGCATATAGCGGATATGACGAAGTATCACTGTAACGTCCCATAAGCGTGATTGACGTCGCAATTGTAGACGGGTCTTGCACCCAATGCGCAGACCCGGTATTCGATCAGTAAGGCTTGTTCGGCAAGAACTTTCCGTTCAACGTGATCACGGCACGTTCACCGCCATCGGGGTCTGCCTCAACTTTGAAGTCCAGCTTGAAGTTGATCGCACTGATGATGCCGTCGCCGAGCTTCTCGTGAACAAGTGCCTTGAGCGTCGTGCCGTAGATCTGGACCATTTCATAGAAACGATAGATCGTCGGATCGGTCGGAATACCATTCGGGATACTGCCGCGCATCGGGATCGCTTGCAGCAAGGCCACCGCGTCGGCGTCCAGGCCCAGGCGCTCGCCGACGATCTTGGCGGCTTTTTCCGGCAAGGCGTGCTGGCCCAGCAAAGCCGCGGTCACATAGGCAATGCTCAGGCCCGTGCCTTCCGAGAGTTCCTGGAACGATAGGTCTTTACGCGCCTTGGCCTCGACGACAACAGCGGTCAGGTCTTGGCGGGGGATTTGGGAGAATTGTGATTGCAACATGATATTTCCTTTGGGGTTAAAAAATTAAGGTGAAGCTGTCACGCGACGTCAACACGAGGTCAACGCGAACGTCAATGCCTAGGTAAGGTGGGCAACGATAATAATCAGGCCGTCACGGCTTCGCGCTGAAGCGAGGTCGCGGCGGTCAGCGGATGCTCGGCCAGCGAGACAAAACGATTGCTTTCGCCGTCGAGTGCGTCGATCGAGCCGGTTCCGATGTCATAGACCCAGCCGTGCAGGGTCAGGCGACCTTCTTCCAGGGCCAGCGCCACGGAAGGGTGGGTCTTGATGTTGGCCAACTGGGCGCGAATGTTTTCGCGGATCAGCGAATCGAGGCGGGCTTGCGGAGATGCGTGCTTGCGAGCGGCATTGACCACTTTGGCCGACTCGGCGTAGCGCAACCAATTCGCCACTGCGGGCATATGGTCCAGGCACTTGCAGGTGGAAATCGCGGTCATCGCGCCGCAATCGGAGTGACCGCAGATCACAATGTCGGTTACGCCCAAGCCGGCTACCGCATATTCGACAGTGGCCGACACGCCACCCGGCTCAGGACCATAGGACGGCACGATGTTGCCGGCGTTGCGAATCACGAAAAGATCGCCGGGCTCACGCTGAGTCAGCAACTCGGGGACCACTCTGCTGTCGGAGCAGGCGATGAACAGGGTGGTCGGTTCTTGCGATGTCGCGAGCTGTTTGAATAACTTCGAGCGTTGCGGGAAGGCGTCGCGTTGGAATTTTAGAAAGCCGTCGATGATGTCTTGCATGGTGTTCTCCTCGGTGATGAATCCAGGACTCAAGAATGGACCGACGGAGTTATAACGTCCAAGACTGGTTTTTTATTATGTCAATAAGCATCGCTTATATGCGGTTGATCAAGAAACCCGCTTCGAGTCCACGTTGCAGGCGGTATCGGGTGTAGATTAAGGGCGCGTCTCACTGACTTTGCGCAATGGAATGAAACCCATTCTCCGATTTCTCGCCGCGCTGCTCGTTAACGCAATATTGCCGTGGGTGACCTACCGCCTGATGGTTCCTCATGTGGGCGTGACATGGGCGCTGGCCGCGTCAGCACTGCCAATGCTCGCGTGGATATTCGCCATACTGGTCCGGTATCGCGAATTCGATGCTTTAAGCGCTACGCTGATCGCTTCTATTTGTCTTGCCATCGTGCTCATCGCATTCGATCACCCGACGCGGCCGCTGCTCCCGCGGGAACCGGTGATCCGCGGCATTATCGGCATTGCGTTTTTGTTGTCGCTGGCGCTGCGACGACCGCTCATCTATTACCTCGCGCGCAGCACCCTGGTGCGCGAGCATGGCGCGCGGGGCGATCGCTTCGAGACACTATGGAACACCCGAGCCGAGTTTCGGCATGCGCTTCGGATCATGACGGCTGTCTGGGGCGCGGGCCTTCTTCTGGAAGATTTGCTGCGCACGGTGATCAGTCAAGCATGGGCGGACGCGAGGGCGCCACTGCTGTCGACGTCCTTGAGCTATGCGATATATGGCTGCCTCGCGGTCTGGACGACCTTGTATCGGCGACGCATTACTCGTCAAAGGGATCACAGCGATGTGCCAGCGTAGGCGGGCATGGGTCCGCAGACTGAACGGATATCAGCGGAAATGAGCGTACCAGTGGTCTATATGTCCCATTTACACGAACACGCCATGAAACACGGGGGAAGCTACCTATACTGGCAGGGAAATTGCTTAGTGGATTGATTGGCGGAAACGACGCCCACTTACGCCACACTCGTTTCAGCCACCGCCCCGGATTGCCGCGGTCGATCGGAAATCGTCGACGGAGCAATCGAAAGAAGGACGCATGTAATGAATGTAAAAATTGCACGACACCTACTGTACGTGTCCAGGGCTCCAGACCCGGATCTGCTCGCTCTTCTAACCGAACGAGGCTGGACGGTTTCAACAGCGGAATCGTTACGCGATGCGCAGCGGCTGATCGCCCACGTTGCGCCTACGGTGGGTTTATTCGATTTCTACAGCGGTTACACGATAGAGCAGGTTGCCTCGTTCGAAAGCATTTTTACCGAGCCGGGCATGGGCTGGATTACGACGGTATCGCGGGCCCAGCGCACGCAAAGCCAAGCGCAGCGTTTGATCCAGCTGCATTTTTTCGATTTCGTCACATTGCCTGGCGCCTTGCGGCATGTGGTCGACGCCATCGATCATGCGTATGCCATGATCGCGCTCGATATGACCGGCAGCGAAGGGGCACAATTCCACGATACCGACATGATCGGGACCTGCAATGCCATGCAGGGTTTGTTCCGAACCATAGGCAAAGTCGCCAATACAGACGCCCCGGTGCTGGTGTGCGGGGAATCCGGGACCGGCAAGGAATTGACTGCCGCGGCGATCCATAAGCGTTCGCTGCGCTGCAAAGGGCCGTTTGTCGCCATCAACTGCGGTGCGATTCCTCACTCGTTGCTGCAATCCGAGCTGTTCGGTTATGAACGCGGCGCGTTTACCGGCGCCCAGCACCGCCAGATAGGGCATGTCGAATCGGCACATGGCGGCACGCTGTTTCTCGACGAAATTGGCGATCTGCCGCTCGAAAGCCAGGTGAGCCTCCTGCGTTTCCTGCAGGAGCGCAAGATCCAGCGTTTGGGTTCGCATGAAACCGTTCCGGTGGACGTGCGAGTGGTCTCCGCAACCCACGTCGATCTGGATGAGGCCGTGCGGCTCGGTACCTTTCGTGCCGATCTGTACCACAGGCTGTGCGTATTGCGGCTCGTGGAGCCGCCGCTGCGGGAGCGCGGCAAAGATATCGAAATCCTCGCGTACCACATGCTCGAACGGTTTCGTTCCGATAGCCCGCGCCGTATTCGCGGCTTTTCGGCGCCGGCAATTCGAGCGCTCTATAGCTATAAATGGCCGGGCAATGTTCGTGAACTGATCAATCGCGTCAGACGCGCCATCATCATGACCGAGGGGCGCATCATCACGCCTGACGATCTCGGGCTCGAGCATTGCCAGGATGAGCCGGCGCTTACGCTCATCGATGCGCGCGAAGCCGCCGAGCGTCACACGATCGAAGAAGCGCTGGCGCGTCATCCCAATCACCTGAGCGTAGCGGCCGAGGAGCTCGGCGTGTCCCGCGCGACGCTGTATCGCTTGATGCACACTCATGGATTGCGAGTGAGCGGGCGGGAAGCCCCGACGGAACACCCGTCCTCCGAAGAGGGGGCCCGCGCGGGGCCAATCTCCGACGAATTCACGGTCAAACGGTCGAAAAAAGACGGCTTGGACGCAGGCCCTTTACATCCGACTCCGAGCGGTGAGATCCAGCTCTAACCGCACTATCGCCGTGACCCTCGCCGCCCAGGCTCCGCTTAGGCTGGTCAATCTAGGCTCGTCAATCTATGCCCGTCAATCTTTTAGCCGACTTGCCGACTCCTGGCACCACAACCGCACAAGAAACATTCGAAGACATCCTGAGCCGTCCGGGCGTGCGCATCGAGCGCATCGTTTCGACCGGGCAATGCAGCCCCGACGGTTATTGGTATGACCAGCCGCATGGCGAGTGGGTCGTCGTGCTGGTCGGCTCCGCCGGTTTGGCATTTGACGGGGATCCTGAAGTACGCGTCATGCATGCCGGCGATTTCGTCGATATTCCCCCGCATCGCCGTCATCGCGTTGTATGGACCGACGGCGACACGCCGACGGTCTGGCTCGCGGTGCACTACGGCGTATCCTGATCCGTTTTCTTCGTGTTCGTGTCGCAGATGTTCGGACCTAGCCGGTTCGGAACGCGCCTCATGCCTGCTTGCTTTATCATATGACTCGTCGTCAAAAGTCGGAACTGTAGCCCCGGCAGAGCGAATCGAGGAGTGTTTGATTGAAAGCAGGAAGGAACGATCCGTGCCCGTGCGGCAGTGGCGAGAAATACAAGAAATGCTGCCAAGGTAAGACCGAGGGGATGGGCCCGGCACGCCAGGATGTGCCATCCACTTCCGCGACTCAATCGGCTCCGGCAGCCGTCGCATTCAATGCGCTCGCGGCCTTGTTCAATGCCGGTCGCCACGTCGACCTGGAAAACCAGACGCGTCTACTGCTAGAACAGTATCCTGACTCGGGATTGCTATGGAAGGTGTTGGGAGCAGCCCTGCAGGCGCAGGGCAAGGACGCACTCGCGGCACTGCGAAGAACAACGGAATTGCTGCCCGATGATGCCGATGCGCACAATAACCTGGGCAATCTCCTGCGCAACCTCAAGCACGCTGAAGAGGCTGCGGCAAGCTGTCGGATAGCGCTATCGATCAAGCCCGATTTTGCCGAGGCGCACAGCAATCTCGGCAATGCGTTGAAAGATCTCGGGCAGCTCGACGATGCGGTGGCCTGCTATCGCGTGGCCTTGCAGATCAAACCGGCATATGCAATCGCACACTTTAACCTAGGCAATGTTTTGAGAGACCTGGGGCAGTTCGGCGATGCGGTGGCAAGCTATCGCCATGCGGTGAGCATCAACTCAGATTTTTTTCAGGCGCACAGCAACCTGGGCAACGTTCTCTTACGCAATCTCGGGCAACTCGACGACGCCTTGATCAGCTACGGCAGGGCGATCGAAATCCAGCCGAATCTCGCCGTGGCGTATAACAATCTGGGCAACGCGCTCAAAGAGGCCGCTCGGCTCGATGAGGCCATTGCCTGCTTTCGTCGTGCCGTGGCGCTCAGCCCGCATGATATGCAATCGCGCAGCAATCTGCTCTTTACGCTCAGCTTCCATCCTGCCTTCGACGAACGAGCCATCTTGGCGGAAGCGAAACAGTTTTCTTACGCCGATTCGTGCGCGGACGGCATGCCGAGATTTCGCCGGGCCAACTCGGACAATCGCCGCGAAGACTTGCCACAGCGGCGCTTGCGCATCGGCTACGTTTCACCCGACTTCAGAAGTCATTGCCAATCGTTGTTCACGATGCCGCTGCTCTCGAATCATGACCATGCGCAATTCGAAATCTATTGCTATGCCGATCTGAGACAGCCCGATGAAGTCAGTCGCCGTCTGCGCAGCCACGCCGACGTATGGCGCTCCACCCATTTGAAAAGTGATGCGCAACTGGCAGAAATGATCGTCGAGGATGGCATCGATATCCTGGTCGACTTGACGATGCATATGGATAACGGCCGGCCCATGTTGTTTGCCAGCAAGCCCGCACCGGTGCAGGTCGCCTGGCTGGCTTATCCGGGAACCACAGGCATTCCAGCCATCGATTACCGACTGACCGACCCCTGGCTGGATCCCGCCGAGCTTGGCGACGATCGTTACACGGAGACGTCGATCCGGCTTCCCGACACCTTCTGGTGCTACGACCCACTGGCATCCGCGGGGATATCCGCGGGAATGTCTAATTTGGCACCGAACGACTTGCCGGCACTGTCGTCGGGATTTATCACCTTTGGGTGTCTGAATAATTTCTGCAAGGTGTCCGACAGCACCTTGCATCAATGGGGAAGGGTGATGGCGCGGGTTCCGTCGTCGCGGCTAATCCTGTTAGCTGCGGTCGGACAGCACCGCCAGCGCGTGCTCGAGATCCTCGCTCAATACGGGGTCGCCGCGCAACGTATCGAATTCGTCGAATACCGACCGCGAGTGCAATATCTGCAAACGTATCATCGCATCGACGTGTGCCTCGACACCTTGCCCTCTAACGGACATACCACCAGCCTGGACGCCTATTGGATGGGTGTGCCGGTGGTCACCCAGATCGGCCGTACAGTAGTCGGAAGGGCGGGATGGAGTCAACTCAACAACCTGGACCTGACGGAGCTTGTCGCGTTGGACGAGCAGTCATTCATCGATATCGCTGTCACGCTCGCGGCCGATTTGCCTCGGCTGGCTGAGCTACGCCGCACGTTGCGCGGTCGTTTTGAAGCTAGCCCACTGATGAATGGAAAACGCTTCGCCACGGCCATTGAAGCGGTGTATCGCGAAATCGCGCTTCGATCACCGCGTATCGATACGACCGCCGCGTCGGACTTGATCGGCAATTTTTAAGTGTCAATTGACGGTGGAAAGGACCGTCAACTGTAGCGTTTGCCGAAACGTGAAACCCAATTTCTCGTATAAAGCGATCGCCGACTGATTGTCGCTGAATACGTGCAGGAAGGGCACCTCACCGCGTTCTAGAATGTCATTCGACAACGCCGTGATCAGAGCGTAGGGATATCCGCGTCCGCGATAGTCAGGATGGGCACACACCGCGCTGATCTCGGTGTAACCCTCCAGGCGCATGCGTTCCCCAACCATCGCGACAAGTTTGCCGTTGTCCCGAATGCCTAAGTAGCTACCGAGTTCATGGGTTCGTAGGGCAAACGGCCCAGGCTTCGTCAGCTCAACAAGCGCCATCATTTCATGCGCGTCGGGCGCACCAAGTGGCTCGATCAGCGAACGATCGACGAATCCGCGCGTTGTCGGTCCAACCATTTGCTCCAGGGTTTTCTTGAGAACGATCTCGAATTGCGCGGGCGGCGCAAGTTCGCCGACGAGTTCGTCAACGGTAAACAACGCAAGCTGATCGCCAGGAATCAGCGGCAGTCGCGTCAACGAGGCCAAGCTCGCAGCCGACGTGTCACGCATTGCCGCGAAGCGGGCGATCTCGACCGGATAGCGCCGGGCCAGCTCGTCGCCTTGGGCGAGCGAACGGTGCCTCGAAGTCAGTGCAGACCAGATGACGTTATCCAGCACGTGGGCAGAGGTAGGCGTATTCAGGGCAACAGAATCTGTTGAAGCGGTATTTATCATCGACACGGCTAATTCCTTTGCATAGAGCCCTGCATCATGAACCGGGTGGCCCAGATGTGGCAAGCAAAGCCGCAACGTCGCGCGAAGGTGTAAACCTCGCACGACGCCGCTACGCCCGGATTTCCGACTCGTCTTACTTTTTGCTGCTGAAAACGGGCGCACCCCACGGTGCGCCGATCGTGCCGCCATCGACGACGATCTCCGCAGCCGTTATCCCTGACGCTCCATCCGATGCGAGGAACAGTACCGCTTGCGCGACTTCCTCAGGGCCGGCCAGACGCGCCATCGGAATGCGTGGTGCAAACGCTTGCTCCGTGCCTTCCAGGGTTGCGCCGGCGCGCGCACCACGCGTCCAGATCGGCGTGCTCGTGGCGCCTGGAATCACGGTGTTCACGCGAATGCCGCGCTGCACGAGTTCTGACGCAAACACCTTCGCCATGCCGGTGATGCCGGCCTTCGACGCAGAGTAGGCGGCGGACCCCACCGAACCCAACTCGCGCATGACTGAGCCGTTCAACACGATGGCGCCGCCGGCGGACATCAATGGCAGCGCCGATTGAACCGTGAGGAAGACCGCGGTGAGATTGGTACGCAGGATAGCCTCGAACGCCGCTGCGCTTGTGCCGCCAAGCGGCGTTGGCCCGGAAATTCCGGCATTGGCGAAAACGATATCGAGCGAACCGTATGCCTGTTTGACTTGCTCGATCATCGCATCGATAGCCGCCGGATCGTCAAGATCGGCGTGGATCGCGAGCGCGCGATCGCCGAGCTCCAAAGCTGCCGCATCGAGTTTGGCGCGATCGCGGCCGGTGATGGCCACACGGCCGCCTTCGGCGATCATGAGTTTGGCGACCGTAAAACCGATGCCGCTGTTTCCGCCGGTGATCAAGGCGGTCTTGTCAGTAAAACGCATGGTACTTCTCCTGGATGTTTGGGCCGCGCGGTTGCGGCGAATAGCGCGCGTCGGCTGCCGACGCGCAAACGGGGCATTACTTGCCGGTCAAATACCGCGAGGCCGGCTTGCCACTTTGGGACGCAGCAAACAGCGCCGTGCGTGCTGCGTCATATGCCGCGAACAGCTGACTGTCTTCCACCGAGGGCAGCGTAATGGTCTCGCCTTGGTCGAGTCCGGCGAGAGCGGCATCGACGCACGCTTCAGGGGACATGATGGAGGCCGAGTCGAGCTGTTCCAATGGAACACCTGAGATTTCCCAGATGTCGGTCGCGGTGGCTGACGGCAGAACGAGCTGTACCACGACCCCGGTTCCGGCGACCTCTTCTTGAAGCCCGCGCGTGAAATTCTGGACGTAGCCCTTGGTACCACTGTAGATGCTGCTGATCGGCAGCGTGTGGAAACCCAGCACGGAGCCGATGTTAATGAGCACACCGTGGTTGCGTTCCTTGAATGCCGGCAAGATCGCATGACTGAGGCGGGCCAGCGCTGTCACATTCACATTAGTCATGGATTCAAGCTGCGCCGTTGCCGCGCTGGCGACGGAGCCCAAGGTCGATGTGCCGGCATTGTTGACCACCAGGGTGATGGTCTTGTCGCTGGTGATGGCCAAGGCGACACGTTCCAAATCTGCTGCGACGCCCAGGTCGGCTACGACGGAGCGCACGGCCACGCCGTAGTCGGCACGTAGCGATTTCGCGAGCGTTTCTAATCGGTCGCCGCGGCGTGCCACGAGTATCAGGTTGTAGCCTCGTTTGGCCAAACGGTCGGCATAAATCTTCCCCAGGCCAGCAGACGCGCCCGTCACCACTGCGGTGCCTTGGGTTGCGGAGAAGGTTGAGGAAGAATCGGTCACGCTTGCGCCGTTATCGTGTGTGGAATTGCTCATCGTATTTCCCGTCCATAACTAATGCGGTTGAACAGTGCTACGGCGGCGATGAAGGGCGGGATTCGCCGAACCGCTGGCGTCTGGTCCGAGCCCATTTCGTCGCCTAACATGACAGACATCATGCTTAAGCACGGTAAGCATGACGACCGTCATGCTTTGACTGAACGAAGCATGATGTATATAATGTTTAATGTCAATAGCGTTTTATCCAAAAATAAATGGGGGTAGGCATGCGGTACCCGGCATCTGAAACAGCAGAAAAACACGTGCGAATTCTGGATGCGGCCGCGCGCCTGTTCCGCGAGCGCGGATCGGCCGGCGTCAGCGTCAGCGAGATCATGCAAGCCACCGGCTTGACGCATGGCGCGTTTTATAACCATTTCGCGTCGAAAGACGCGTTGATGGCGGAAAGCCTTGCTCATGCCTCGTCTAAATCGCTGAAGGATTTGACTCGGGCGCAGCAGTCACCAGAGGAAATGATCGCCTACGTGCAGAAGTACTTGAGCGCGGCGCATCGCGACACACCGGGCGAGGGATGTCTGATGACTGCGCTCGGCTCGGAGATTCCTCGTGAACCCATGGCGCAATCGGGATTCACCGCCTACGTTAGAACGACTATCGAGAAGCTGACCGCGCATTTTCCATGGCCGTCAAAGCGTTCCGCGAGGCGTGACTCGATTCGCATGTTGTCGACGATGGTGGGGGCCGTCATATTGGCACGCGCGGTGAATGACGCGGAGCTGTCGGACGAGATCCTGCGGGAGGTACGTGCTGCGATCTAGTATATCCAGGCTGCATTCAAAGCCGAAGATTCGACATTGCGAGCGGCGAACCTTCTCGCCCATGCATGGCCAGCACCATATTCTGCATGGAGTCCACCGATTTTTTTCAATATCCACCCCCTTATTTTTGGAACACCTGCCGCCGAATCAGTGTGGTACTCTTTTTCCAGAAGCCTCGTTTGTTGATGTCATTTTTTAGGACTGGTTGCAATGAGATAATTCAGGATAACTAATTAAATCGCCGTTTTCTTTTTATTGGAGGAGAAAATGATGTTGATTTTCAAAGTGTTTGTACTGACCACTCTGGCTGTTGCATGTGCCTGTGCTTCGGCTCAATCGGTAACGGTGTCCGTGACCGGCAGGATAAGGCCGGGCGCATGCGTTCCCACCCTCGCAAGTGACGGGGCGTTCGACTACAGTAATATTTCGTCGGATGCGCTGCGCGGCAGTGCCATCACTCAACTACAGGAAAAGACGGCGACCTTCGCGGTCAAATGTTCGGCTCCGACTAAAGTCGGTTTCCGGGTACTCGACAATCAACCGGGGACTGCGGCTTGGGTCTCGCTAAGGGCGGCGGGTTCAGATGACCATCCGGCGTTCGGCTTAGGTACTGTCGACGGCAAGAACGTGGGCGCCTATGCGATGACGATGGACTCGTTCGAGGCCGATGGCAATCCGGGAACCGGACTGGTTTCAACGAATGGCAGCACTTGGACTTCAAGCCGTATCACTGGGATGGGCAATAGTGCGTCGACCCTATACAGTATTGCGGCGGCCAGCGAGACGATTCCTATGGCGCATACTACATTCACCAGCGTTCTGCGAGTGCAAGCCTCGATCGATCGCGCGGCCAACCTGCCGGCTCTGACGAGCGACGTGCTGCTGAATGGACAGGCCACGATCAGTCTGGTCTATTTGTAGAGCGCGCCTGTCGCCAGTGCGTGGCGGATTGATGCTGCGCATGGACTCATGCGTGCAAACCGAGGGGCCAGGTGAGGGCTGTTAGCCGCCTTGCTTGCGCTCAACGCGTGGCGATACGGAAGGCGTAAATGAACTTCCCCGTGCGTACGATCTTGATGCGATGAAAATCCGCGTGGGCGGAATTGATGAGGGCATTTATATTGATTCAGAGGAGTTTGCACTTAGATCGGCGGGGTTGGGCTGCAGGAAGATCATATCGTGCAAACTGGAAAGGGCTTGTTGCCATTTACCGCTATCCTGCTCCACCTGGCGGCCGTCATAGAAAGGTCTCAGAAGTGCTAACAGGTCGCGTGACTGAGATTCTTCAGCCGGTGTTGTGATGTCCGACACCAGCTCACCCATCTCGTACTTCGAATCTCGCGTGGATTGATCGGCCGATTGACTCAACGACGCTTTGACAAGCTTCCCGTTTTCGTTGTCGATCTCGGTCGTGCTATTGGCCGTGTCATTGATTTGCACGTAATCGTAAGTCTGCGAATTCATCTTGGACGTCAGTGCCAGCGGCATACCCGTGAGCGACTCGTGATAACTGGCGATCAGATGGGATTGTTGCTTTTGAGTAATGGTCCCACCCTGCTGGTTCCCCTCGATGTCAGTGCTTTGGGACACCTGATAGGAGAACGTATCCTGTTCACTCAGACGCATCGGATTGGTCGATTGCGCCGCATCGGTAATCGAAGCATTGAAATCGGGCAGTCCCGTTAGCATGGCGTGCTCGACTTCGGCCAGCGATGGCGCATAGGTCGTTCCCGGAAGCGATTGCGACGGTGATGTGTCAGAGCCGCTGAGCATCTGGGTAAAAGCGTCCTTGAACATCGCCATAAACGATGCGTCGCCTCGGCCGCGCGAATCGGCTTCGTCGAATTGCTTTAGATAATCGGCAATTGCCGCCGCTTGCTGCGCCCGATTACCCAGGATAGCGGACTCTGCCGTGTCCACGTTGACGTTCAGCGTACCGGCGGTCCCGCCCACGGTGACGGTTCTTGTGGCGCTGTTAGCTTGAAAGTCGATCGACTGGATCGGTTGTGGTGGTTGTTCGCCCGTCACATTGGACTGCAAATGCACCGACGCCAGTACCGAGGGGTCGAATTGTGTCAGTCCGCTGAGGTCAAGAGTCGGCGGGATAGCCGTAAGGCCGTTGATGGCATCCTGGAACGCACCGGAGAGGTTTCCAAGCGCGCTTTGCTCGGCAGCGCTGAGTTTGCCGCTGCTGTGCTCGCTGACGGTCATGCCGTCTGCCCCGCTGTGCAGGGTGATATCAACTTCCACGCCGCTCTTTGTCTCGATGGTCAATTCGATGTCGGCCTGAGGACCTTGTGCTGTCGATCCGAGTGCGCCCAACGAGTCTGCCGGCGTCACCTGCAGCGACTGCGAAAAGTCGCCATCGGTGGTCCCGAGTCGATCCAGCAGCGCGCTCCCAACGTTTCCCAGTCCAAAAAATGCTTGGTTGGTGATAGCTTCGGTTTTGTAAGCGCCTGCCATTGCCTCTGAAATTGCATCGCTTGAGTCGTTTGCCCAGGTTACGGTGGGCGGCAAAAATGTCAATTGGCTTGGTATGGAGTACGTGGGTTGTGAATTTGTGAGATTTCCCGGGGCGATCGTGACGATGCTCGATGGTTCTGGCAATGCTGGATTCGGCGGTGCCAGTGCGCTTGTTGATACGGGGAGGGGAGATGCAGGTACTGATAGGGCATTTGCCAGAAGGGGCGCAGCGTTCAATGGGGATACGGTTGCCATGGTGTAGGTCGCCAGGTTTCTTATTTGGAGGGCTTACTCGGTGCTTATGCGCTGCTCGCTTCAATCATTTGTCTAACGGCGCGAGAGGCAAAAACTTGACCGCCATGGCTCAGACAAGGCGTGCGCGAATTGCGCCACGCCTGGGGCCGCCGTGATCTCCGCCCGCTTGCTCAGCGCGTGCACGGTCATGCCGGCGTCGACTCGATCGTTGCTGGGCTTGGCTCGCTTACCAGAAACCAGCGCGGCGGCCCCGTGTTCGCGCAGCCGCGCCACCAAGCGACGAACCTGGCGCGTCGTCAGCTCAAGCCGTTGCGCGGCACGCCAGGGGTTGAGCAAACCGTCAGCGACCGACTGGATGACTTTGTGTCAGCTTACGCTGCGTAAAAGCGGACATTTCTAATGAGCTAAAACCAGACATTACTAAAAAGCTACTACAACAAATGTCGTAGCCATTTCAAGATGTCGCAGCGGTAGCTATTTAGAAATGTCGTGTTTTTAGGGTTAAAAGAAGTGCCTTTAAGGGGTTACAAATCACATATTGTTGAAGGACAGAGCCTGAACTAGCAGGGCGCTTACGTCCGTTCAGTCGGTACTCGCAGACCGGCGGCCAGGTTTTCTGGATGATTTTGGCTGTCTGCGTTGAGCAAGATCCACAATTACATGCTCGACATCGCCCTGCGTGAATTCGCGTTGTTTCTTCGTGCCGTCCAGACGTTCTATTGCGCGTACCGGCTGCCCCTGATTCGTGCGCGATGGCGAGCCAGATATACGCCGGTTGTCGCGCTGCGCCTGGATAGCCTGTGCAACCTGCAAGGCATGGCTGAGTCGTTTGTGCTCAATGATTGAGCCTTGATCGATTTCGGCCAGCCGATCGTATTGCCGACAGGGCAACACACGGTCATCCGCACGGATCTCGATGCGTCCATCCGGGTACTCCCACACATCAATGTACCGATGGACCAGCTTGCGGTTCTCCGGCGTGTCATCCAGCAGGTACATCACGCGGTCGTACTGCACGGTCAGCGACTTCGTGACACGGCGCGTCTCGCGCCACGTCATCAGCAAGTCGAGGCTCTCGTCGGTCCGCAACGGCCTGTGCGCGTCGAAGTCGCTCTTTGGCGGTTTCGCGAAACGCGCGTTATAGGCGGCGATGAAGGAGGGCGCCCAGGCATTGGCCTCAGCCACCGCGTTGATACCGCGCAAGCGCATCTCTTTCACGAGCCGGTCCTGCAGGGTCAGGTGTGCCCGCTCGACGCGCCCCTTGGCCGAGCTACTGTTCGCGCAGAACGTGTCGATGTTCAGCTCGTACATCGCCCGTCCGAAGTGCGTCACGCTGCGACCAGTCTCGTGAGCCTTGACACTACGAAATACGCTGGCCTTGTCGCTGTACAACGCCACCGGCTTGCCGTGGCGCTCGATGTACGCGCGCGTCGCTTCGAAGTAACTGAAGGTCGATTCGCTCGCCGTAAAGTGCAACTGCATCAGCCGGCTCGTCGCGTCGTCGACGTACACCAGTAGCGTGCAGGCCGGGGCCCGCTCCTCGAACCAGCGATGGTCGCTGCCATCAATCTGGACCAGCTCGCCCAAGCATGCACGTCGCGCACGCGGCTGGTAGACCTTCGGTGGACGCTGCCGCCGCGGTACCCACAACCCAGCGTTCGTCATGAGCCTCCTGACCGTTTCCTTCGCCAGTCGGATGCCATGGCATTCCCACAGCTTCTCGCAGGCCAGCGTCGGACCGAAATCTGCGTAGCGCTCACGGACGATCGAAAGCGCCCGTTGAGCGAGCTCCGCATCCAGCCGCCGGTTACCACGTCGGCCACGCTTGCGGGAAGCCAGTCCAGCCGCACCAAATTCCTGGTAACGGATCACTAGCCGTTCGATCTGCCGCACCGTCAGGCCCAGCCGTTCAGCGGCACGTCCAGGCTTGAGTCCCATGTCCACAACAGCCTGGATCATCTTCAGACGATCGAGTTCTCGCATGTTCAATGTCACCAGTGCAGCTCGATGCATGGCCGGCTCCGTAGTGCCACGAGGAACCGACAAGCTTACCGAGGTCCAAACACGACATTTCTAAATGGCTAGAACACGACATTTCTAAAAAGCTACTACAACAAAAAGTTCGATAATTTGTATTATGTTAAATTTAACAAGGTTATCTAGATGGCTGGTTGGTCCGATCGAGGAACTATTAAGTAACTCCCTCGTGGCGTCTTCGCTAACCGCGTCCCTCCGCCAGCTACCAACGCAGCAGATAAGGACCAAGAAGTGCCCCGCCCAAGGTCGGAATCAACATGCCGAATAGATACCAGATGGCCCAAAACGGCGCACCCATTTCTGGACAATGTAGGCAGTAGACAACCGTCGCAGTGGCGCCTGCGAGTAAGCCGCAAGCCGCGCCAGCCCACCTCAAGTGCGTCGGCGCCAAGCCGCGCATGGCCCAGAAACCGGCGATCAAGCCAGGGATCGACAGGCACGCGATATTGCGGGAGCAAACCCGCCAAGTCTGCCCCAGCAGCAACGCAGCTCGTTCCGTATCGGGCGCGCCCCGCACCATCAACGCGGCTACCAGCCACACCGCGGCAATCGGCAACGCCACCGCCACTCCGGCGGCTCCAACCGCAGCGCCTGGCCGCGCCAAGCGGGTGCAAGTCCATAGCGACGCGCCTGCCAGCGCCAGCGGAAAAGCCAGCTTGAACCAGAACAAGGCCGTCCGCACCACTTGTGCCAGATCGGGGCGAATGCCGAGCCATATAGCCATCAGCACGGTCGAGCCGAGCACGCCCATCAGCAGCGCCCAGCTAAAGCGCTTGCTCATGATATGCGGGTCGACCGGCGTTACGTCGGCCGCCAGCAGAGCGACCAAATCCTGTGTCTTCATGATGCGCCTCGAATCTTCGCCGCCAGGGCCTTCAAACCGCGGTGCACGCCGATCTTGACGGCCGACTCAGACAACCCGGTAAGCTGCGCCGTCTGAGTCACCGACAATCCCTCCAGTTTAACGTGCACAATCGGCAAGCGCTGCCGCTCCGGCAGTAGCTCGAGCAATTTGCCGATATCGCGTTTGGCGTCGGCCGGCTCGATATCCGAGCTAGCGAAGATTTCCAGATAATCGTCCAAAGGATCGTTGAGCGCCTCGTTACGCGCCCGTGCTCGAAAAAAGTCCATCAGTTTATACCGAGCGATCGCATGCACCCAAGCCGTTAGTGGCTGGTCGGCGCGGTAAGTATGACGGCCGTTATGCACTGCAAGCAGGGTTTCCTGGACGATGTCCTCGATATGATCCTGCAAATGATACAAGCGCTTTCTCAAGAGCCCGCGCAAGTACCCACTCAGATCATCCAGGAATTGGCGATAGCACCCTGCATCTCCATCGAGGCCTGCTACAAATAAGACTTTCAACCGCTCCTCAACGGCAAGCACCGCGCCACCCCCTTAATTCGATTTATCGAGCCTGCTGGTTAGAGCACGTTTTAAAAATGCGGCGGCTAGGCGAACCGACTGCCCGCATAGGCGATAGACGAAAAGTGTGCGGCGCTGCGCGCCGGGACGTTCTCCCATTAGGAGAAACTTCGCGTTTTAGATCGGACGTTTTAGAATACACGGATCAAGAGGGGATGACAACGTCCCCCCCCTACCAGCGCAATAACAACGACTCCAGCAAACTGCCGAACGCGACCGGCACCACTATGCCAGTTCCGTGGTTGGCATTTCCGTGAACAGGGTTCGGCTGTTGCCTATTCAACTGATCAAACGGTTGATTTCATCGCTCCTTACGTTGAAGGCAAAAAAAAATGATCCCCCTGTAACCAAACCTCTATCGCCCACGAAATAGATCTCGTACCCGCCACGGGTACCTTCCTTTCCAACTATTGGAGAAATTCAATGTCTGCAAAAATCAATGTCAGCTCCGCCCTGCTCGCGGGTGTTGTCGCGAGCCTGTTCGCATCAGTCGCCCACGCAGCGCCGCTCACGCAGGCCGAAGCCACTGCTGCAGTCGCTGCTCACAAAGAGAAATGCTACGGCGTCGCGCTGAAGGGGCAAAACGACTGCGCCGCCGGTCCCGGCACCACGTGTCAGGGGACTTCCTCGGTGGATTTCCAAGGTAACTCGTGGAAATTCGTTCAGGGCGGCACCTGCTCGAGTATCCAAGTACCGGGTGGCGGCCACGGCTCGCTCACCCCGATGAAGTCCTGATCCCGCAAACAGCAAGCGGAATAGGGGCGACCATGAATGACTCCACAAGGGTTACGGCAGTTGGTGAGCGGGGTCGCCCCCCTGGCGGGACGCCCGGCGCCCAGGGGCGCACCGGGACGAGTTTCAAGCATGACCACCTGCGCGCGATTCTCGCGACCGGACTGGACAACGGATTCTTCGAGGTTCACGCAGAAAACTATATGGGTGCCGGCGGCCCGCCACATCAGGCGCTTGCGGCTATTCGCGAGAACTATCCGCTCTCCATTCACGGCGTGTGCATGTCGATCGGCGGCCCAGAAGCATTGGATGTAACTCATCTAGCGCGCTTTCGCGATCTGGTGGCTCGCTACGAGCCCGCGCTGGTGTCTGAGCACCTGGCGTGGTCTTCGCACGGCGGGACATTCTTCAACGACCTTCTGCCTTTGCCGTACACGAAAGAAACGCTAGCGAATGTTTGCGAACATATCAACCAGGTCCAGGAAGCGATCAAGCGCCCTATCCTCCTCGAAAATCCGTCGACCTATGTCGCTTTCGCATCCTCGACAATGAGTGAAACCGATTTCATCAGAGCGGTCGCGGGGCGTACCGGTTGCGGTTTGTTGCTGGACGTTAATAACGTTTTCATTTCGGCGACCAATCACGGTTTTTCCGCCGCAACGTACCTTGCCGAATTCCCGCTTGAACAGGTCGGTGAAATACACCTGGCCGGACATAGCGAACAACGCGACGACGAGAACGAACTGCTGCTCATAGACAGTCACGACCGTGCTATCTCCGATCCCGTCTGGAATCTTTACAGGGATCTCGTATCACGTATTGGACCAAAGCCAACGCTGATCGAATGGGATAGCGACCTTCCCGACTGGCTCGTGTTGCGGGAACAGGCACTGACAGCCCAGCGAATCACGGCAGAACGCGAGATGTCACTCGCCGAGGAGGTCAGCCGTGAGGTTTGAAAATCGTGCGTGCGGGTACGCCACGGCGTTTGCGCCGGGTTTGACGGACCCGGCGATCATGGCACCGGACGATGTGGTCGCCACGTCGGGAAAGGGTGTCGTCAAGCGGTATAACGTTTATCGCAATAACGTCACGGTCAGCCTGATCGACGCGCTCGCTGCTGTCTATCCCGCTATCCAGCGCATCACCGGCGTCGAATTCTTCAGGGCGATGGCCCGTTTCCACGCCCGTGCAACGCCCCCTGCTTCTCCCCTACTGTTCGAGTACGGAAGAGATTTCCCTGCGTTCATCGAATCCTACGAATATGCCCGTGACATGCCCTGGCTAGCGGATACGGCGCGCATCGAGCGGGCATGGCTGGATGCCTATCATGCGGCGGACCTGCCTGTGCTTGCTGTGCAAGCGTTGGGAAGTATCGAGCCATCGTCGCTGGCGGGTGTGCATTTCAAGCCGCACCCCGCCGCACGGATCGTACGATCACGCTATCCCGCCGTCGCAATCTTTGCGATGAACCGATCTGATGACCCTGTTTCTCCGCTGTGCTCAAGCGAATCGGAGGACGCACTCGTGACGCGACCCGAGCAGGACGTGATGGTATCGCGCCTGCCGGCGGGTGGTGCGACATTCCTCATCGATCTTCTCAATGGCGCATCACTGGGTGAAGCAGTCGCGGCCGCGTTCCAGGAGGCCCCTTCCTTCGATCTCCAGGCCAACCTGGCGGGGATGATTTCAGCCGGCGTGTTTACCGCCGTTCAACATGGAGATTGATCATGATGTCGGACCGACAGGACGTAAAACACGCATTTCCCAATGTAGTCACATCCACGATAGGCGCAGCGAAGCGACTGATCGAGACGTTCGCGCAACCGTGGCTTGTTCAACTCGTGCTTCGGCTTGCGCTGGCCGTGCCGTTCTGGAAATCAGGCATTCTCAAATGGAACGGATTCCTTCAACTTAACGATACCGCCATCGACCTGTTCACGCAGGAATTTCAGTTGCATCTCCCGGGTGGTCCGTATCCGTTTCCAGCCCCAGCCGTTTTTGCATTTCTGTCGGGCTGCGGTGAGGTGACGTTCCCGGTGCTGCTCGTGCTTGGCCTAGGAACCCGGTTCGCCGCGGCTGGCCTGATACTGATGACGTGCATCATCGAACTGACCATACCGGACGGCTGGCCGATCCACCTGACCTGGGTAGCGATGGCGTTGGGAATTGCCGCCTGGGGCCCGGGGCGGATATCGATTGACTATCTGCTTGGTGACAGGTCGTTCAGGTCATGATCCGGATGAATACAGCCGGCACCGGGCAAGCGATGTAGCCATCGCGGGACGTCAGGTTAGGAGTGCTCCCAGATTCGACACGAAGAGGCGACATGAAAACTGGAGATCTGATATTTCGACTAGCTAGGGATCTGACTCCTGTCGAATCGAATGCGGTATCGAAGAGGCTCAACCGGGCGCTGGTAGTCGGGCTAACGGCCAGCACGGCGTTGCTGGTGGTGCTCTATGGCATCCGCAGCGACATGCCGCAACTGATACTGACGACGATGTTCTGGGTAAGGCTTGCGTTCCCGATAGCGATCGTTGCAACTGCAATGAAACTCGCTGCACATCTCGGTCGTCCCGGCGCGCCGCTCAAGCTTGCGTGGTTCGCGGCCGTACTGCCTTTCATGGTCATGCTGCTTATGGCCGCCTTTATTCTGCTCGCGACGCCACCCGGCTATCGTCTGCAGCTAATACTGGGGACAACATGGCGAGTAACGACAGCGAATGTCGTTCTGCTGTCTCTGCCATCACTTGCTACGGTGATGCAGGCCATGAAGGGCCTCGCCCCTACTCGCCTTGTGCCGGCGGGAGCCGGCGCTGGACTGCTCGCTGGTGCGCAGGGCGTGCTTGTGTACTCCCTTTACTGCTCAGAGATGTCAGTGCCGTTCTGGGGTATCTGGTATGTACTGGCGATTGTCATAACCGCCGGCATAGGCGCGGCGCTGGCTCCCGTCTACCTGCGGTGGTAACCCAGCTTGAACCGCGTGTCGGTCAACGCCAGCATGACCGTCGACACCGGCGTGTCATCGGCCCTCGCCCTAGCGGTCGACAAACAAAGGAAATAACGTGAAAGCAATTGGTAGCCTCAGGATCGGTGTTCGCCTTGGTATTGGATTTGGCGTAACGCTCGTTTTGCTATGCCTGGTAGGCGCGCTAGGCCTGCTTCAGACTTCTCGCATCTATGATGGCACGCAGGATCTCGCGACGAACCTGCTTCCCAGTGTCCAGCGGCTAGGCAATATCCGGGCACTAGCCGATGAGACGCGCCAGACTTCCTTAAGTTATCTGATTGCAACTAGCCCTTCGGAACGCAAGTCACAACGATCGAAGCATGACGCAGCGCTTAGTGAGCTTGCGCGAGTGTGGCCGCAGTACGAGGCGGTAGTAGGCTCCGCCGAGGAGCTGCAGTTGTCAAACCAAATTAAGGCAGCATGGAACACCTATCTCTCTCTGGACAAAAAACTGAACGATCTCTCCGACAGTGGAGACGAGCATTTCAATGACGCCCGATCTCTCGCCGGGGACGAGTCTTCGCGCGCGTTCACCGCGGTCACTGAACTCGTTGCGCAAGATATCGCGCTGAACAGCCAGGGAGCAAACGACGCCAGTGCACAGGCCGCCGCCGCGTTTCACAGCGCCCTGCTGTTCACGTGGGTGCCGATCGCAATCGCTATCACAGTGAGCCTCGTTGTCGCGTTCGTCATCACCCGCTCCATTACGGTTCCGATTGGCATATCCGTGAAGATTGCACAGACGGTTGCGCAAGGTGACCTGACCTCGAGAATCGAAGTGAGCGGCAAAGACGAAACGAGCCAGCTTCTGCGGGCGCTAAAACACATGAATGAGAGACTCGCAGAAGTGGTTGGGCGCGTACGGTCGGGCAGCGAGAGCATCGCTACGGGCGCTGAGCAGATCGCGGCGGGCAATACGGATCTAAGCCAGCGCACCGAAGAACAGGCTGCGTCGCTTGAAGAAACCGCAGCGAGCATGGAAGAGCTGACCTCTACCGTCAAGCAAAATGCCGAAAGCGCCCGGCAAGGCAATACGCTAGCAACAAACGCTTCCGAGATCGCACAACGTGGTGGCGACGTCGTGGGTCGGGTGGTCGATACCATGCAAGCCATAGCGGAGAGCTCGACCAAGGTGGCCGATATTATTGCTGTGATCGAAGCTATTGCATTTCAGACCAACATTCTCGCGCTCAACGCAGCGGTAGAGGCAGCGCGGGCTGGCGATCAGGGTCGCGGTTTTGCCGTGGTCGCCGGGGAAGTACGCATCCTCGCGCAACGAAGTGCCAGTGCCGCCAAGGAAATCAAGGAGCTGATAACGCACTCGGTTGACCGCGTGAAGGCCGGCTCGGTTCTGGTTGAAGAAGCGGGCACGACCATGGGCGAAGTCGTCGTAGCAGTCAAACGTGTGTCTGACCTGATGGGGGAGATTACTGCAGCGTCTCTCGAACAGCATACTGGCATCGAGCAGGTCAATACCGCCGTCGCACAGATGGACCGGGTGACACAGCAAAACGCCACATTGGTTGAAGAAGCCTCTGCCGCGGCGCAGTCGATGGCAGCGCAATCCAGCACACTACGCGAGATGGTGTCGATCTTCAGGCTGGGGGAAAATCCTTCAAAGGCTGACGTCGCGACGCCCCAGAGTTAAAGTTGCCGCGGCATCCTCAGTCAAGTCAACGCTGCGGCGACACGCCGACCTAGTTGTTTTCGCTTGTCGCTTTCTCTGCGCTCTGCTGCGCCATGTGCTGCTTCGCTGCGTCTTGCTGGGCCATGCGTTCTTTCTGCATTTGTGCAACCACTGTCGCGTAGATCGGGTTGATGTCTGGATACGAGTTATCCGTGACGTAGTTCAGGCCATTTTGCTGCGCCTCGATCAGTTCCTGGTACACCTCGGCACGCGTTTTCCCTTGTGCAAATGCGCTCGACGCGAGAGTAGCCAGAAGAATTGCAATTGCGAATTTATTCATTTTCGACTCCATAAATTGTGCGGTATGCAAATCAATAAACCCGACCCAGGCCTTCGCTATTCCCGCTTTCCAAAAAAAATGATTTGCAACGCCGGCTTTTAAAAATTTCTCGTTGTCGTCGGAATAAACCCCTGCCCGCATCGGTTGATAACAATGTGCATGGCGGAATGCCGCATGCACATTGGTAACGATCAATGCAATGACGGAGACGATGTAATGAAGAAAGGAATGCTTCTCGTATTGGCGCCCCTGTGCCTGTCTGCCGGTGCTGTTCACGCCCAAAGCAGCGTCACGCTGTACGGATTGGTCGACGAAGGCCTCTTGCTCAACACCAACGCAAAAAACGTAGTCAACGGAACGAACATAGGCGGCCGGCAATTGCAAATCGATTCGGTCTCGGGGACCAACGGTAGCCGTTGGGGCCTGCGGGGTTCGGAAGATCTCGGTGGCGGGTTGCACACCGTTTTCACCTTGGAGTCTGGGGTGAATCTCAGCAACGGCGCATTTGGTCAAGGCAATACGCCGTTCGGGCGTCAGGCATACGTTGGACTGGGAAGCGACAAGTTTGGGACGGTAACGCTTGGGCGCCAATACACAAGCATCAAGGATTTTGTCGGCCCCTTTGGCTTCGCGCTGGCATACGGCGGCTCGATTACCGAGCATGTGGGCAATACCGATGACATCAACGATACCTTCCGTTTGAACAACACCATCAAATACACCAGTCCCGATTTCAACGGCCTGACCTTTGGCGGTGCTGCAAGCCTTGGCGGTGTCGCCGGCCAGGTTTCGCAGGCAAGCGCATATATGCTGGGCGCCGCTTATAATCGCGGCCCGCTGGGCTTAGGCGCTGGTTACGAGTTCTTCAAATCGCCATCAGCGACGGGCGGTATTCTCAACGACAACGTGGCAGGACTGCAGGCGCTGAATTCGTTTAATGCCGGTTATCTCGGAACGAACCCCGCCAGTGCCCAGCAGAATATTGCCGTTGGCGGCAGCTACGAAATCGGTGCGACAAAATTGGGTGTGGTTTATACGAACACAAAGTACCTGAACATCGGGGCTTTCCACGGCGCCACCGCAACGATCAACAATTTTGAACTGAACGCCAAATATCAATTCAACCCGTCGCTCTACGTAGCGGGCGATTACAACTATACGAAGGGGAATGCCGTCTCCGGAAAAACAGGTGACCAAAAATACAACCAGTTCTCGATGAAACTCGATTACGCGCTGTCCAAGCGGACCGACGTCTATCTACTCGGTACGTTCCAGCAGGCAAGCGGGACCAACTCCCTGGGCTCCATCGCGGTGGCGGATATCGGCAACCTCGGCGACTCGTCGAATAACCACCAGGCGGTCGCCCGAGCTGCGATCCGGCATCGGTTCTAGTTGGCGCTTTCAGGACAGTTTTCTGTCCGGCATCGGAGCACCTTCAGAACGGAACGTGGAAAAGTAGAGTAAGTACCGCAGTAACGTAGCACCGTAGTAATGCTTTAACGAAGTATTTTTGCGAGAAGTTGGACTTGGATGGTACTGGCCTCAAAACCAAGTGCCATCTTTTTTTGGCATATTTCGGGAGAAAAATCACGTCGTGATGGTTATGGAATTTATAGAAATTAAAAATATATTTAGTTTTACTAATTTAGTAAATTAAAGCGTACCGGCAACACCATCCCTATCGTAAAACTTGCAGTTCTTGAAGAAGGTAGAGATCGACGCGGGATCAGAAGACGGCGCGCCAGGAGCAAGCAAGGAGTTACCCGACTTCGGGTCAGGTACGAAAAGTCATAAGAAAACTTAAAGCATTTTGAGACGACTTCAATGAAGAAACATATTCTCGCCTTTGTGGCGTTGTGCCCGCTTGTCGGGGCTGTACATGCACAAAGCACCGTGACGCTGTATGGCCTGATCGATGAGGGTTTCGAAGCGATAAATAATACGAACGTAGCGGGCAGTACCGGACATCAATATCGACTCGATGCGACGTACGGCTTGAACAGTTCGCGCTGGGGCCTCAGAGGTACCGAGGATCTGGGCGGCGGCCTCGCGGCGGTATTCACGCTCGAGAACGGTTTTGAACTCAATAGTGGAAAGTTGGGCCAGGGCGGCGCCGAATTCGGGCGACAAGCCTTCGTGGGCCTGAGCAGCCGCCAACTGGGTACGGTTACGCTTGGCCGCCAGTACGACAGCGTGGTGGATTATCTCGGCGGTTTCGAATTCGGTGATTCTAGCGTCGGCACCGGGCACTCGGCGCACCCTGGCGACCTGGACAACTTCAACAACGGCCGCCGCACCAATAACGCGATCAAATTCAAAAGTATCGACTACGCAGGGCTGACGTTCGGCGGCGTGTATAGCCTGGGCGGTGTACCCGGGTCGCTCACTACCAACCAGGTGTACTCATTGGGCGCAGGATACAAGCAAGGCCCGCTCGCATTGGGGGTCGCCTACCTGAACGTGAAAAACCCTGCGGCTTCGCTGTTCGGCAGCAACCCCAGCGATACCGCCGCGTCCAATGGACTGACGGCCACGCCCGTGTACAGCGGCTACGCTACAGCGACGTCGTATCAAGTGATAGGCACCGGCGCCTCATATACGTTAGGTGCGGCCGTCCTCGGTGCGACCTACTCGAATGTCCGATTCGCAAATATCGCCGCGCTAGGAGGCAGCACAGCAGTCTTCAACGATGCAGAAGCGAGCTTCCAGTATCGCTTGACGCAAACCTTCCTGGCCGGCGTGTCATATAACTACACGCGCGGCAGCGAGGTCACGGGCAAGGTCGGTGGCGTGAATTACAACCAATTCGCCATCGGCGCGAACTACACGTTGTCCAAGCGCACGGACGTGTATGCGGTACTCGACTACCAGACGGTCAGCGGACGCGATTCGACCGGCGGCGTCGCAGTGGCAAATGTGGCCGGAGTATCGCCGTCGACCAATCCACATCAAGCCGTCGGTCGAGTGGGTATCCGTACGCGGTTCTGATTTGTCTCTGCCGGCTCGCGCATGAGAATCTCGAACCAGCGGGTTATCGTGCGCCACTGGCCGGCCGGCCCGATGATCGAGACAAATTCGCCCGGTGAAATATCCAAAGAGACACCTTCCAGAGCGCGGAACGGCTCGCCGCCCACGTCAAACCTAGGGCGCCGATTGTGATCATCCCCAGCACGATCTGCGGATAGTCGACGAGCGAATACGCTCCCCAGGTTTCGTCGCCGATACCGAATTGGAATAAGTTCGCTCGTCGTCTGGTTAGCATTAGTACAGACACGATATTTCAAGGTGCGTGTGCTCCACATCCCATTACAAGGCGTAAGCATATGAGAAATTTCAACGCACAACCTGACCTTCGATCGACCCCGATCGAACGTCGATCGGAAAGGCTGCACGCGGCAAGAGCGGTGTTTTTTGTAGGCGTTGTCAGCCTGCTCTGCGTGGGCTGCACGTCAATACCCACCACCAACAGCCAAGCGAACGGCTGCGTGGGACCCGTGAGTTTTTGCACCCCTTATTTTGGCTCTTGATTGGCCGTTATCACTCGGATGTCCTGCACACAGATTAATTTTTCGAACCTGCTGTAACCGATATTGGTAAGCAAGCGAATTATCCTAAACGGATAGTTGCGCGTTCGTTCCGAAACGCATCCAAGGACATCTCAATTTGAGGTTACACCGCATGAAAACTTTTCACCAAGCCACTCAAGGGGAAAGCAGTTTGCTTCGCCTTCCCTTCGGATTACCGAGAAGTTGGAATCTCGCACCTTGGGTGCCGATTCCAATCCGTTTGATCGTCGGTTACGGATTCGTGGCCCACGGACTGGCCAAACTGGCCAAAGGCCCTGATTCATTTACCGCCATTTTGTATGCGCTCCACGTCCCCGCCCCTCACCTTATGACTTGGGTCACCATCCTCACCGAACTACTCGGAGGAGCGGCGGTGCTGCTGGGCGCCCTTGTTCCACTTGTGACGGTGCCGATGGCCGCCGTGCTCCTGGTCGCAATATTGACGGTGCATTTACCCTTCGGCTTTACGTCGATCAAATTGATGTCGGTAACCGCCGCCGGCCCCCAATTCGGGCGGCCCGGATACGAGACCGACTTGTTGTACCTGGCCGGCCTCGCCGCCCTGGTCATGGGCGGCGCGGGGCCATTCGCCGTGGACGGATTTCTCAGGAAACGGTTGTGGCCTTCGAATCAGTGAGCGCAGCTCATCCGTTTGGTCTGCGATCACGTGCTACTTAAGAAAGATGTCAGCAACTCGTTAAGGATGTTTGATGGGAGTCCGTGAAGAAATCATGCAGCACGTGCCGCGATTGAGGCGTTACGCGCGAGCGTTGGTCAGGGATCACGACCTCGCGGACGATCTGGTACAAGATACGCTCGAGCGCGGCTTACGGAATACGGCGCGGTTTCGTCCTGGATCCGATTTGCGTGCCTGGTTGAGCACTATCATGCACAACGTGTTTGTAAATCAGATCAGCAAACTGGCATGGCACGCCCCGCACGTACAGGTCGAAGAGGTCGCGGAAAGCGAATTTGCAATTTACGATAACCATTCGCAGTCGCTGGAAGTACGTGACATCGATGATGCGCTGCAGAAGCTTTCAACAGAGCAACGCGAAGTTATCTTGCTGGTCGCCCTGGATGAGATGAGCTACGCCGAGGTCGCATCCGCTCTACAGATCCCGATTGGGACTGTAATGTCGCGACTTTCCCGTGCTCGTGAACGCCTGCGTGAGTTGATGCCCGACTCGGAGTACGGCGAAAAAAGAAAGGTGGTGTCATGAACCGCAAGAACGATCCCGTTACCGAAGATGATCTGCACGCGTACGTCGACGACTTACTTTCCGAGCATCGTCGCGAAGACGTCGACAGAATGCTTGCGTCCAATGCCGAAGCCAAGCGGCGGGTCAACCATAACCGCATGCTCAACGAAATGATACGCGAACGTCATGTGCATGTATTGCGCGAGCCTGTGCCGCCGCGCTTGCAGCTGACAAGCAAACGCCGGTGGTTCGATGCCGCAAATATGCCTCGATTCGCGGGAATGGCCGCAGCACTTTTGCTCGGTATCGGCATCGGCACACACGTGTTGAGCATGTTCCCGCAGGGGGGCGATGAAGATGGCGTTGCGCATCTCATCGCCGATGACGGCCTTGCCGGGTTCGCACGGCAGTCCGCGCTTGCGCATGTGATGTATTCCCCGGACGTGGAGCGCCCCGCGCTAGTCGATCCGCAACACGAGCGCGATCTCGGCAAATGGGTGTCGGGAAAACTGGGCACCGACGTGGTTCCGCCGGTACTGATGCACGCAGGTTACAAGCTGATGGGTGGACGACTGTTGCCCGGACGTGAGGGTCCATTTGTACAGTTCACTTATAACGGCGAGAAAGGCGAGCGGGTCACACTGTGCATTTCGCGTCGAAAGACTGACGGTACCGTAACGACGGGGTTCGCGCTTTACAAGGACGGCCCCGTAAAGGTGTTTCATTGGATGGCCGGTAACTACGGCTATGCCGTAACCGGAGGGATCGACCGTGCAGCGCTGCTTCAGGTCGCTCGCGATGTCCAATCCGACCTCGCAGCGAACAGTGCTGCGCCGCCGGCTGGCGCACCACTACCTACGACAGTGAATTGAGCGCGTCGCTCTCGACGAGCCCTTCGGATGCGCTCCCTTAGTTCACCACGGGATAATTCGACGGGAACAGCGCGCGACGGGTCTCTTCATCCATCTCTTTCTTGAAAACGTGGTTCTTGCCGACCTGACGTGCGCGCTGCACCGCGGGCCGCGCATCGATGGTCTGAAATAAGCGCTTCAGATTCGGAAACTCGGCCAGCGGGTCGGCATCGCCCGGCAGTACTCTGCCTACGCGGTCCAGCCAACCCCAGGCCGAAATATCCGCGATCGAATAATCGTGGCCGACCAAGTACTCGCGCTCGGCCAGAGACCGATCGAGCACGCGATAATGCCGCTCGACCTCGCGCCGATAGCGGTTGATCACATAGGGCAGTTTTTCCGGCGCCGCGTGCTGGAAATGCACGGCTTGTCCGGAGAACGGCCCTAGTCCGCTGCTCAGGAAAAACAGCCACGACAACAGTTCCGGGCGGTCGACCGGCGATCCCATGAAACGTCCGGTCTTCTCGCCCAAATACAACAAGATCGCGCTCGAATCGAACACCCGGGCATCGACACCGCCTGGGCCTTCCGTATCGATGATCGCGGGCACTTTTTCATTCGGGTTGATCGAGCGAAAAGCTGGCGTGTGGTGCTCGCCCTTGCTGGTATCGACCGGTATGACTTCATACGTTAAACCCGTCTCCTCCAACATCAATGCAACTTTGGCTGGATTCGGCGTTGGGTGAAAGTAGAAACGGATCATGTCGCTCTCTAATCGGAATGGTCTATGGGAGGGTATGGTGAGGACAGCGCCTCGCCTGCTGTGTGGATCTATCGGGAAGCGCCACCACGAGTTGGACTCATGAGGTGCGAGTACCGGCCGCTCGAATATTTTGCAGCGATGCGACAATCGCTTCGGGAGCGAGCCGCTGACGATAATCGATTTGGACAGAGGCCAGTACGATACGTCGATCGCGCCCGATCACATAGGTCGCAGGTACCGGCAACTCCCAACTGTCGTCGCCGTTGAACAAGGGCAGCGCCTTATTATTCGCTATCAATGCCGCACGTAGTTCATCGGGCAGCGTGTACACCAGCCCGAACGCGCGTGCCACGCGGTTGCCGACATCGCTGAGCACATCGAATTCCAGCGCATTTTGTTCGACGGTGAACAGCGACTTGTCCGGCAACTGTGCCGAGACCGCCATCAGGCGGCCGCCCAGCGCCGTGATCTCCGGCAGTGAGCGTTGATAAGCGCGCAACTGAAGATTGCAGTAGGGGCACCAAGCACCTCGATAAAATGTGACAACCACCGGGCCGTCGCGCAGCGCTTGCGATAGTGAAACCGATTTTCCTTGCGCATTGGGCAACGCGAACTCCGGCGCTTCGCTGCCCATTGCTGGCGTATTTTCGATGAGAAAGTTCGCCCGTAACTCCTCAACCTTCGCGTCGTATAGTTCAGCTCGGCCGGCCGGCATCGTGCGTATATGCTCGACACGAAAGTCGGTCAGTTCCTTTTCCAGTCCCATTTGTGCCTGCTCCGATCGAATCGCGCGCCGCTTGCGTGCTAACCGATTCGATCGGCCGCACCAAGGAAAACGGATTGCGACATTAATGCGTTTTATTTTAGAACGAACGATTTAGAATATACTTCTGCCATCGAGATGGCAACTCTCGATAGCGATATTTGCGTCCGATTTTCCGTGAACAGCCAGAGACGATACCCTATGCGATCACCCGCTACGTCAATGAAACAAATCGACTCTACGGCGTGCTCGATCGGCGGCTCGCAGGGCGCAGCTTCATCGCGGGCGAGCATTACACGATCGCTTGTTCTCACGACACCTCCTGCCTCAGGCTGCGAAATGCAGAGCGCGCGCCGACTCCGACTCCGACTCCGACTCCGACTCCGACACCGACACCGACACCGACACCGACCGCGCTATGAGATCGTGATCTGGCTTAGCCTCGAGCGCCGAGGCGCTGCCTCTTTTTCCTGTCAACACCGGATGGAGCTCAGATGCGGCTCCTTCGAGCCGATACTCACTGCCGCAGGCGCGGCAATAGACATTGTCCCCGGCAACGCTATCGCGCTGCAGCACGATCGTCGGGCCGCACATCAAGCATTCTTGCAGCGGGATACCTTCATCGGTGTGACCCACGATATGGTGCAACTCCGCGCTTTCGCCGAGTTGGACGAACTGTTCGCCAAACCGGGAGTCGAATTGGCGGCCTAGGTTTTCGCGAATGATCCCAAGCGCCTTTTCAACCGGCATGCCCCGACGATAAGGGCGGTTGCTGGTCATCGCATCGAAGGCCTCGCAGATCCCGACGATGCGCGCAGCAGCGGGAATATCGTGTTGTGTGAGACCGCGAGGATATCCGCGTCCGCCGGGCGTCTCGTGATGCATATAGACTGCGTCCATCACCTAGCTGGCGCTTGTTTTTGATTGGTATATTCTAGAACGATTGTTCTAGAATATACTACATGAAATAAAGTGGCGACGTCGTGTTGCCTCTGTACGGAGAGGCATAGCACGAATGGCAAGACCCAGAGAATTCGATGAATCCGCCGTTCTTGATGCCGCCGCTCAATGCTTTTGGGATCGCGGATACCAGGCTACGTCTATGCGCGACCTTGCTGAAAATACGGGTATTACCGGTGCCAGCCTTTACAACGCGTTCGGTGACAAGCGTTCGTTGTATCGGCGTGTGCTCGATCATTATGTCGAGCGTAGCTTCGGCGATCGAGTTAAACGCTTCGAAGGACACCTTCCTCCGCGCGAAGCCATTGATGCGTTTTTCAGGGAAATCGTAGAGACCTCGTTGAACGACGCCCAGCGCAAAGGGTGCATGTTGGTAAACTCCGCGCTGGAGGTTGCACCGCACGACCCGGAATTTCAGCGTGCGATTGCCAAGGTGCTTGTCCGGGTCGAAGACTTTTTCCGTCGCTGCGTACAGGCGGCCCAGTGCGCCGGTACAATTTCGAGCGCGCAGAGCGCGGAAGATCTGGGGCGACTGTTGCTGGGCGTTTTCTTGGCGATTCGAGTGCTCGCGCGTGTTCGGCCTGAACGGGTGCTATTGGAAGGCCTGATAAAGCCCATCACCGCACTGCTCGACGGATCTGCGCCTGCTAAAAGTCCATTGAGAAACAAGCGCGTCACCAGGTCCCATTAAATTCCGGGGCGTCGTGGGGTCAGGCCAGTTTGTATTTGGCCACCGCCGCATCGTCCCACACCAAGCCATTCCCGCTCCGGTCCGGGATCACGGCGTTGCCGTCGACGATCTTCAACGGCTCCTGCACGACAGGATTGATCCAGTCTGCGTATTCCAGCCAGTGCGCCGTCGGTGTCGCCGCCAGCAGATGGGCGCTGACCTCAGGAAAGAGGTGCGTAGACACTTCTCGTCCACAGGCGGCCGCAATCCCTGCCGCATGACGCCAACCCGTGACCCCGCCGATACGATCGAGGTCGAACATCACGTAATCGGACGCCGACGCCTTGATCGCGTCCAGCGTGGGCGCAAGTCCGAGGAAATTCTCGCCGATCTGGATCGGTGTCTCGGTGGCCTGGGCGATCAACGCAGCGTGTTGGTAATCGTCGTGTCGGATCGGCTCTTCGATCCAATAAACACCCTCCCCGTCCAACGCCGGGCAATATTGCATGGCTTTAGCGAACGTGAGCGCCTGGTTGAAATCCACCATCAACGCGACGTCGCCCGCGAGCCGCTTGCGAACCGCCCTGACAGCGGCAAGGTCGTCAGAAAAATTCGGTCGACCCATGCGCATCTTGACCGCTTTGAAACCGCCCTCGAGTAGCTCTTGCGCTTCGTCCGCCGCCGCTTGCGCACCGATCAGACCAAGGCCGTTACTGTTATAGGCCGGCACCGGATCCATACTCGCACCGAGAAAACGCGCCAACGGCATGTCGGCGGCGATCGAGCACGCATCCCATGCGGCTACGTCGACGGCCGAGGCTACCATCGCCAGCGGGCCACTCAGCCCGGTCAGTTTGAAATAGCGCGTGATGGCTTTCGACAACGCGAGTGGTGCGACCGCCTGACCCGCAAGGAATGCGCCGAGATCCGTAACCACGCGTTGCAGCGCGCACGCGACGGACGGAAGATAGCAGAACGCATAGGCACGCCCGGTAATCCCCTCCTCGGTCTGGAGATCGATGAGCAGCAACGGCGCGGTTCTTATCGTTTGCGCACTGGTGATGAGTGGCCGGGCCATGGGCACAGCGATAGGCGTTGCCGACAACGAGCGGACAGTCAGATTTTGGGCGGTCATAGGGTTTCCGGGTAAATTTGGTCTGAT
>NZ_LMUX01000017.1:267891-286258 GCF_009765705.1 Burkholderia sp. L27(2015)
GCCGCGTCGCAGCCTCGCCTTTGGCACCGAGGGCGAAGGCCTGCTTGATGTTGTAATCGGTCTGATCTTTCAGGCCCTTCACGACTAGCGCGGTCGCCGGAGTCAGTGGGACAAGCGCGGCGGAAATGTCACCTCCCATTTGGACGCCGGCGGTCTGCTGCACGAATGTGGTTTGCACTTCCCGATACGCGCTGATGTTGGCCTTATCCGCCTCCACCATCTTGCGGTCCGTATCGTCGAGAATGTGGTCGTGCGCATATCTGGCAAGAATCGCATCGAGCCGCTGATGTGCTTCAGAGATACGCTGATCCCTGTCGCGTCTTTGCACATCATCGGTAGTCAGGACACGCGACAGCGTTGCGGCTCGCAGCTCGGACATCTGCGCGGTCGCTTCAGCCAGATCAACGATGGCTGGGATTGTATTGGCCTCGACATAGGCAAATCTTGCCTGAAATTCAAGGAGTTGCCAAAACGCATATCCACTGACAAATAAAAGCGCCAGCAGGGCAACCGATAGGGTTAAAGCCAGATTCCTGATAACTGTCACGGTCGATTTCTTGTCAATTCGTTACGGATTAAAAGTAGTAATTCATAAGGAATGCGATGCAATTATTCATTATGAAGACCTCTCCATACTCTCGACACGCCTGTGCATTTGGCGTGTACGCGATGTTCATGCGGACCCGGCTCGACGTCTGCATCACCCCGAAAGCGTGCCACGAATTCTATCTCGACAGTTTCGAAATTAGCTTCCTCAAATCGGCAGCCCAAGCACTTTTATAGGACAAAATTTTTCCAGGAAAAAATATCCAGGATATAATTCTTCCTTCATGCGCTACCTGCTGGGCATATCGAGCCGTGTGTGCCGTTCACGACCTGCAGCACTGGACCACAACACGGGCGGCCCTAGCCGGCTCCATGAGAACGCATCGCCACTTCTATTTGATCTCAAGCCAGAGCCTGTTCGAAATCGGCGAGCAAGTCCTCGGTGTCCTCGATCCCCGAACAGATACGCACCTTTCCCAACGTCAATCCCAGTTTTTCCAAGCGATCCTCGGAGAGTCTGTTGCCGAAAACCGAAGCGGGCTGAAGGACTGTCGAGTTGACACCGCCAAGTCCCACTGAGTGGGTTGGGATTTTCACGTCTCCGAAACGTGATGCGACGGGACTGCAGGCTGCACTTCGGGAAGGCCACGCTACTGCGGACACGTCGGCATCCAGCACGCGGGGGCGGATTAAAATCTCGACGTGCCTTCTCTACAGCATCCGGATTGTTGGCCGCCCAGACCCAGACTCGCCGCGTGCTGATGGCCCAAATGCCTTTCGGGATCACTGAGATCGCGCTACCAACTGCTCACGAACATCGGCTGCTGTCACAGCGGTTAGGCGACTACTGTGTGCCCCGCTGCCTCAAGGAGCCTGGTAGCCTGTTCGAAGTCGGTTCGCTTGAGCAGCATGCAGTCCGCGTCGAAGGTGGAAACGACAAAGATGCCAAGGCTATTCTCAGAGAGCGGCTTGATTACGGACAACACAATCCCCGTCTCACCGAACGCAAAGGGTCCGATAAATTTAAGGCAGACCCATTCGAGATCAACTTTAGTACCGGACGGCACGCGCTCTTGCTGGCAAACGATCGATAGTTCATCGCCGTTGCGTGAGATCGAGACGAAGCCTTCTCCGTCTGCCCATGCAGGAATAGGCGAATCTCCGTTGAGCCTCGATATGCAATACGTACCATCCATTACTTGTAATTTGATATTTTTAGCCATGTTTCTTCTCTATCGTGCGACCGGCGGAATGCCGATCATGGTTACCGGCGACGGCCCGAAGGCCAGTTAGATCAATTGAAAAATGATGCGAGTCCGGTTTGTTGGACAAGTGCGCCGGTGCGGATCGACTCAGCGATGCTCGCCATGTCTGGTGCAATCGGACGGTCCTCGGGCATGAAGGGTACGTGCGCGCGGATGGCGTCGAAAGCGCTCCTCAATAGCGGCGAACAGCAATCCCCGCCACGCAGGTCTAGCGCCTGCGCCGCGCACAGTGCTTCAATTGAAAGTATTCCCCGCAGCGTGTTGTTCATTTCCAGCAGGCGACGCGCGCCGTGAGTCGCCATCGAGACATGATCCTCCTGGTTGCCGGCGGTCGGAATTGTGTCAATGGACGCCGGGTGCGCACGCTGCTTATTCTCCGATGCCATCGCAGCTGCCGATATATGCGCGGTCATGTAGCCGGAATTCAGGCCAGCGTCGGGTGCGAGCATCGCTGGCAGACCGGAGAACGACGGATCCAACAAGAGGTTGCAGCGCCGCTCGGACAGGTTACCTATTTCAGTGATGGCGATGGCGAGCATGTCTGCAGCAAACGCAACCGGCTCTGCGTGAAAGTTGCCTCCAGAGATGACTTCTCCCGTGTCCGTGAAGATGAGTGGGTTGTCTGAAGCAGCGTTACTCTCGATCTCGAGCGTCGCGCTGGCGTTGCGGATCAGGTCAAGACAGGCGCCAAGCACCTGAGGTTGACAACGAATGCTATAAGGATCCTGAACTTTTCCGGATGCCTCGCTGAAGGCACGCATCGGGCTATTGTCAAGGAGCGTTTTCATCGCACGCGCCACCTCGATCTGTCCGGGTTGGCCGCGCAGCGCCTGGATGCGTGCGTCAAAGGGACTCGCCAAGCCCGCAATTGCCTCCGTTGCAAGGCACCCGATGGCCATCGCCGCCGTGAACGACTTTTCCAGTGCAAACAATCCGCACAGGGCTAACGCGGTGGACACCTGGGTTCCGTTCATCAGCGCGAGCCCTTCCTTTGGCGCAAGCGATATGGGCGTGAGGCCCGCGCGCGCCAGCGCTTGCGCTCCGGAGAGCACTTCGCCGTCGTATACGGCCTCGCCGCCACCCGTGAGCACAGCACTCATGTGTGCGAGCGGTGCGAGGTCGCCCGACGCGCCGACCGAGCCCTGCGCAGGAATCATCGGCACCACGCCGCGTTCGATCATTTGTTCGAGCAAGTGAACGGTACGCAGCTTCGCGCCCGAAGCACCGCGGCCAAGGCTTGCGATCTTCAGCGCCATCGCAAGCCGTACTACGTTCGCGTCGAGGGGCGGCCCATAGCCAGTCATGTGCGACATGACGAGGTTCTGCTGGAGTTTGGACAGGTCCGCATCGCTAATGCGCACGTGCGCCAGCTTACCGAAACCAGTATTGAGGCCGTACACCGGTTTGCCGGCCCGCACCAGTTTCTCAACCATTGCAGCCGCGCTTTCAACCCCCCTGTGCGCACTTTGATGTAGCCGCGCTGCATCGCCTGCGAGCACGGCACGCCAGACGCCAAGCTGCGTTTGACCGGGGGAAATTTCGAGAACTGAGTTCATTTGCTTATCCAGTTAAAGGCGTATGTTTTTTAATGAGCGGGGCCGGGTCCGACAGCGCCCGATGGCGGCTTAGCCATGGTTTCATCAACGGGTCGGCGAGGCAGTCCGCATAAGCCGCCTCGAGAAATGGCCGCAGGTGGGTCGCCGCGGCTTCGCCCTCCCGGATGCGCCGTTGCACGGCGGGCATGCGCTCGTCCAGTTCAGCGAGCATGGCGCTTTCGTCGATACGCGTGATGCGGCCGTCGTCCACCAGCTTCTGGCCGGCTACGTAGACTTCGCGGATAGACTGCCCCTGCTCGCAAAACACGAGTTGCGTGAGTGGATCATTGAGCGGCAGAAAAGCGTTGCTCGATAGGTCCAGCAGAACGAAGTCAGCCTGCATTCCGACACGGATGCTGCCGATTGTTGTCTGCTCGATTGAACGCGCGCCGCCAGTGGTTGCCATCGAGAATGCCTGTGACGCGTCGATACCAGCCTCCAACCTCGCGTCTCCCGTGGCGCTGACCAACGCGGCAAGACGCATTGCATCGAGCATCGAGTTCAAGTCATTGCCATTGTTGTTGTCCGTTCCGAGCCCAACTGCAATACCTCGGCGCAGCATCTCGCTGACGGGCGCAATACCGCTTGCAAGTTTCAGGTTGCACGCGGGATTATGGATTACGCTCGCCCCGGTGTCAGCGATTAAGTCGAGCTCGCTTTCGCTCAACCAGACACCATGCGCCAGCACGCTATGGTGATCAAGCAGACCGTGGCAATTCAGGTATTCCACCATCGGCATGCCATAGTTTTTTGTTGCAGTGAGCGCCTGTATCCGCGTCTCGAGCACGTGCAACAGCACTGGGCGGCCATGTTTCCTTGCGAGCTCGCAAGTCTTCTCGAGAAATGCCGTCGAGCATCGCTGAGGGGCAGAAGGCGAAAAAACAAAGCGCACCCTGCCTTTCCATTCCTGCGCAAGCTCCTCCCAGAACGCGAGCGTCCAGTCGGCCGTCCGCACGGCGCATGTTGATCCAGTATTGACGGGTAGGTGCCGGTCGAGATAAGGCACGGAATCACGAAACGCGCGATCGCCCCATGCAACACTGACGTCCGCACGCATGCCAAGATCGGTGTAAGCCTGGAACGCGGCGGACACCACTTCGGGATCGATGCAGCCGCCGAAATGAATGTCATCGACGACCGTCGTAATACCGTTGCGAAGCATCTCGGTACCGTTCAGCAAGGTGCGTAGGTATACCTCCCGCGCCGTCCATCCGCGCGGATGCGTGGGCGGGTTGTACAAGCTCATCCAGATTTCGAGCGGTAAACCAGAGAAACGGCCTTTGTCGAACCGGTCGTGAGAATGGTGATGCGCGTTAATCAGACCGGGAATCATCAACAGCCGGCGGCCCCTGGTACGCTCATCTATGCGTACCGTGCTTAGATCGATTTTTGGCGCGATAGCGACAAACCGATCCGTGTCGATCAATACATCCATGGTTTGCGGCGGGCAGCCTGGCATTCCTGCCACCAGGACCTGTTCTATGAGGTGCAGTTGTCCCATGACAGAGCTCTTATTCACGCACGCGCGTGGCTTCCGGGGTCCACCATAGTGGCACCTGGATTGAATCGGTGGTGAGTCGGCCTCGGCCCTCCGCCACCTCGCGAGCAACCGGATATCCGGCCTGCGCGAGCCGCACAATGCCGATACCGGCGTCTGTGGTCAAGCTTGCGTCCAGACGCAGGTCCGCCTCTTCGCTGCCATCGGCGATCATCGTGACGCCCGTATGCGCGGACACGCCCATCGTGCCGTTAGCCTGAATAGACACGAGATCCGCCATGCCTGCGGTGTTCAACAGCGCGTTCAGGTAGGGCCAGTCCGAAATGGCATCAGAGCCGTCTCGCATTTTTTCGGTTTCGAATGCGGGATTGGCGATCGAGCCGCAGTCGAGGTTATCACGCGAAAATGCAATCGGCCCTTGTACTTCGCCCATGCGAACCAGTGCATTGACGGCGAGCCCAAACGCCTTGCGCTGCCCAAAACCGAGAAAGCAGATGCGCGCGGGCAGTCCTTCGAGTGGCAGACGCGTGCGTGCCAACTTGATCCATCGAGTTACCAGCGGGTCATCGTGGAACATGTCGAGCGCGAGTTCGTCCAGACGACGCTGGTCGCTGACTTCCCCAGACACACAGGTCCAGCGGAAGGGCCCACGACCTTCAAGGAACATCGGTCGCACGTACTCGGCGATACAGCCCGGATACGCATAGGCCTCCTCCGCAGACAAGCCAGCGTCAACGCTCTCCTTGCGCACGAAGGTGCCGTATTCAAAGACGACCGCCCCCGCCTTCTGGAGCTGAGTCATCGCGCGAACAATCCGGATCATTGAGGCGCGCGAACGGGCAAGATAGGCGTCGCGATCCGTCTCGCGAAGATCAAGCGCTTCGCCCACCTCCATTCCGGCGGGAATAAGCGCGAATGGATCGTGGCAGGGGCACATTTCGGTGACAATATCAGGGAGCCAGCCGGTTCGTGCGATGTCGTCGAGTGCATCGATCAAGTTGGCACGCACCACGACCGACAGTGAACGCCGCTCACTTTTCGCTTCTTCCGCCAGACGAATCGCCTCCGCTAGCGAATCAGCGCGCACATCCGCATAACCGGCCGCAAGTCGTTCGCGAATAGTTTCCTCCCGCACTTCAACTACCACACTCACCCCACCGTGCATGCTCATTGCGAGCGGCTGTGAGCGGCCCATGCCGCCTAGTCCTGCGCTGAAGAATATCCGTCCGGCGAGGCTGCCGCCAAAATGCCGTTCCGCAATCACGCCCAGCGTTTCAAAGGTCCCTTCGATCACGCCTTGGCTGCCAATGTACTGCCAGGGGCCCGCTGTGTAGGACGCAAACGCGATCAGGTTTTTTTCCTTCAAGTCGTAGAACTTGGGCCAGGTCGCCTGAATCAGGTTGCTGTTCGCCATTACAACCCGGGGCGCCAGGCGGTGCGTCTTGAAGACAGCGACAGGCATGCCGGATTGCATGGCGAGCGTCTCGTCGTTTTCCAGATTCTTAAGTGCGTGCACGATCGCGTCGTAGCTTTCCCAGTTGCGCGCTGCCTGCCCGATCCCGCCATACACGATAAGACGAGAAGGGTCCTCGGCGTTTTCCAGATTGTTTTCCAGCATGCGCAGGATTGTTTCCTGGCGCCAGCCCTTGCAGCGAAGAACAGGGCCACGTTGAGCGGTAATTCGGGTTCCGATCTGCTGAGTCATTGCGAATGTCTCTCGTTAAATGGCTGTCGATTGCTGCCGCACGAGGAGCAGTTCAGTGAATTATTCCGCTAGCACCCCCGAGAAACCATGCGATAAACGGAAAGTGAACTTGTTCGTTCCATCATGGTTGCCGCCTTTTTTGCGGGAGACACTTTGGCCATGCGCTCGCGCCACTGCGGCCGGTCGTCTGGGTTATACAAGCGTTAGAATGCCAAGTGGCGCTGGTCACGACGCGGTTTACATGAAGAACGTCAGGCCCATGGGCATGATTTTCGTGCCGTGCCTAAACGGACGTAGCCATTGCCCCGAAGAATGGCTCGACCCGAATCAGTTGCTCGACGGCACTCGCGTGCTGGCAGAGACGTTGCTCCTGTTAGATCGCGTCCTCGACTCAAGATGAGCGCTCACGGGACGACGGCAATTGCTACAGTCAGATTGTCGTCGCCGTATCCACCGCGGTACTCAGGATCCATTTCATTGATGACTTTACCGATCCCGCCACTGCACGATATTGACATCAAGCACTTGCGGCTCTTCAAGGCCGTTGTGGAGTGCGGTGGGCTCTCAGCCGCGGAAGAGGCAACCGGTCTTGGCACCTCGGCAATCAGCAAACAGCTTTCTGATCTCGAGACACGGGTCGGCTGCCAGCTTTGTGTGCGTGGGCGCAGCGGTTTTCAACTAACCGCCGAGGGTCACGTCGCCTATGCGGCTATGCTGCGCCTACTGGACGCTATCGACGAGTTTCGCGAAGTGCTGGGAACAGCGAAGAACCAGATTCGCGGCGAACTGTCGATCTGGCTGATTGACCACAGCGCCTTCACGCCAGCAAACCCGATTTCCATGGCGATCGGCGAATTTTGCGAGCGCTATCCGCAGGTAACGCTTAGTCTCAACGTCGCATCCCCCGATCTCGTGGAGCGTGCGGTGGCAGAAAAAAAAGCTGCGCTTGGCATCACAATATGCAAGTCGAACCTACCATCGCTTAACTATCAGGTTGTGAGCTCGGAGAGTGCTTCGATGTATTGTGGACGGGGTCACGCTGCTTTCGGTGCAGACGAACACCGCGCTAGGCAATTGCTTGAGGAAAGCGCCTCGTATGTGAGCAGAGGCTATCTTGTGAACGAAACTGTGCCTTTGTCATTATCGGAAAGGACTCGAGCATTGTCGCATCATGTTGAAGGAACGTTGCAATTGCTGCTCTGTGGCCAGTTCGTTGGGATTGTGCCCGATCATATTGCCGAGCCTTGGGTAGAACGCGATAAGTTGTATCGGCTGCCGGTGCCCGAATGGATGTCTGAGCGCCCCGTATTCTGCGTCACACGAGAAAGGCTTGGCGTGATTCGCACCGCAGACCTAATGCAGGCGCTAATCGTGGAAACCTTCCAAAGGACAAGCGGCTATGAGGGCAACTTCGAGCCGACGACTTAGATGCGCTTGGCAGCAAGCGGGTTGCCACAAAGCTTCTGCCTCGTCGAAGCCGTTAAGGTCGATGACCCAATCCCGGCCGTACCTCCGGTACATTGGTCGTTGACCTGCGCCATGACCTTTGGCGACCAGAAGTCCTGTATCGCATCGAAGGCAGACCGCAGATCGAAGGATTCGGCAAACAACATCGTGTTCATCTTCTTCACCTCCACATTGGAATGATCGATACGGCGAGCAAAATCGCCATCGACAGGTTCAAAAGCCGCCATTGCACCGGGGTCTTCAATAGCCGCGCAAGCAACACCCCGGCTGCACACCAAAGACACAACGACACGGACGCGGCCAATGCGAATGCGCCACCGAGTAGCGCCGCGAGATGCAGTGGCCCGTCTGACAACATGGCGAATGACGCTGCCGCCCCGAGCGCCATCGCCCAGGCCTTCGGGTTGAGCCAAAGCAACCAGGCGCCGCCGATGAAGGTAGTCGGCAGCGCAGCGCCGTGACCAGCCGCAGGCGCCCCGCTACGCGCAATTTTTATCGCCAGCCAAAGCAGATAAGCCGAGCCGATGGCTTTCATACTGGTCTGCAAGAATGGCGCGGCGAGCAGAATGCCAGCCAAGCCGGCTGCCGCAGCCGCTGCCAGCGTGCCGAGCCCGACCGCAATGCCTGCCAAGAGAGGCATAGAACGAACGAAACCGAAGCGTGCGCCCGACGCGGTCGCGAGCGTTGTCGCGCCGCCGGGTGAGATCGTGGCGATGGTGACGAAGAGCGCGAGCGGTGCGATCGATAGAGCAGGCATGGCAATCCTTGGAAAAGCCGCAGTTTAGGCAATCGCGAAGCATTAGTGAAACGAAGGATTTTAATGCCGTCCATTACGAGACATAATGTCTGTATGAACAGGAATCTCGACATGACCCTCGTGCGCACTTTCGTGGCGGTGGCCGACACCGGCAGCATGACGGTCGCGGCAAACATCCTCCACCTGACGCAAGGCGCGGTCAGCCAGCAGATCAAGCGGCTTGAGGAAACCTTTGTTTGCGTTCTGTTCGAGCGCGACGGGCGCCGGCTCGAACTGTCGCCCGTGGGCGAGCGTTTTCTCGGGAAGGCGAAGCGCCTGCTCGACATGAACGACGAGATTTGGCTCGACATGACGGCGCGCCCGTTCTACGGCAAGCTCAGGGTCGGCGTTCCGTACGATCTGGTCGGAACGCACTTCCCACCGATCTTCAAGGCGTTCGGCGAGGCCCACCCGAATGTCGAGGTATCGCTGATGTGCGCATCGTCTCCTGAATTAATCGACGCGGTGGGCGTCGGTTCGCTCGATCTCGCGGTCGTCGAGGAGAACGCCGATGCCGCGAGCGGCGAATGCCTGCGCGTCGAGCAGCTCGTGTGGGTCGGCGCGCGCGGCGGTAACGCGCATCTCAAACGGCCCCTGCCTATCTCGATGGTCGCCGATTCCTGCGGCTTCAGGCCGGTGGTGCAGGCGGCACTTCACGACCGAGGCATCGAGTGGCGCACCGTGTTCGAGAGCGGCAATATCGAGGCCACAACCGCTACCGTGCGCAGCGACCTGGCCGTCACCGCATGGCTTGCCTCAACCATCCCCGCCGAACTCGCAATTCTGAGCGGCGAAGACGATCTTCCGACCTTGCCAAACTTTGCGATTAGCCTGCGCCTGCCATCGGTCGCACCGCTTGTTGCGCAGGAGTTTGCGCGGTATGTGCGCGAGCGGTTGGTGCCGATTTCGTAAATGGGGCGGCTTAGCCGCTTCTGACTAATCCATGTTGCGCAGGTCTGTCAGCAGGTCAGGCCCCGTGGGCACCCAGCCCAGAAGTTGGCGCGTCATCGCGCTGGAGGCCGCGAGATCGATCGTGGCGAGGTTCGCTAACCAACCAAAATACGCCGGCGCCTCCTCGGGTTGGATCGACTCGACTGGCAAGTTCAATTTCGCACCAATCACCTCGGCAATGTCACGCAAGGCAACACCCTCCTCGCCTACGGCGTTGTAGCGCGAGCCTGCGTGACCGTTCTCGAGCACTAACCGGTAAAGGCGGGCAGCGTCAGAGACGTGCACGGCCGGCAGGCGGTTCTTGCCTTCCCCGACATATACCACCCGGCCGTGTTGCCGCGCCAACTGGATATGTTGTGTGATCCGGCCAAACCTTCGAGTGTCGTGCACCTGGGGCAGTCGCATTACCATTATTCGGCCGCCCTTGGCGATGAGTGCATCGGCAGCCTCCTCGCAGGCGGCACGGGGGAATTCGGCCGACGTTATGTAATCGTCGGTCTCCACCGCCGGGGCGCCGATCTTTGATCGCACGAGGCCCGTGCCGGAGGTGATCAGGAGCGGCCGGTCCGAGCCTGCCAGCACTTGGCCGAGCGTCTCGATGACCTTGCGGTCGTCCTCGCTGTTCTGCTTTAGGTTGGAGAAGTCGTGGTTGAAGGCCGCGTGGATGACGCCGTCGGCCGCCTCTGTGGCAGCGCGCAGGCCGTGCAGATTGTTCACGTCGCCGCGGCAGACCTCCGCGCCGGCACGGCTGAGCGCCTCGGCGCCCGCGCCCGAACGACTGAGTCCGACCACGTGATGACCCGCATTGATGAGTTCCGTTACGAGAAAGGAACCGATAAAACCTGTTGCACCTGTCAGAAAAATTCGCATTGTGTACCTCTTGTGTGGACGGGCTTTCGGCTGCGTAACCGTTGCCAGAGTCAACGAAGGCCGTTGCTCGCATCCCGCCGTCATTTCTGAGCTCTTCCAGAGGCGTTCTGATACTCTTCAGAAATAGACGGAACAATGTTCCATATGATAAACGGAACTTGGTTCCATATACAAGTGCGCCACATGAAAAAGCCAACCACAGAGCAAACCGTCGACCGACAGCCTGACCGCCGCGAGCCTCGTCGCATGCGTGCCGATGGACAGCGCAATCTGGATTCTGTGCTTCGAGCGGCTATGGAGGTATTTGCAGCGTCGGGAGTCGATGCGCCAGTACGTGAGATTGCGGAAAAGGCGGGGGTCGGTGTTGGCACGATGTACCGCCATTTCCCGCGGCGCTCGGATCTGGTCGTAGCCGTCTTTCAAGCCGAAGTGGATGCTTGCGCTGATGCAGCCTCTGACATCGCGGGTGAGCACGAACCTGGCGAGGCATTGGCTATTTGGATGCAACGCTATGTGGACTTCATTGCTACGAAACGAGGACTCGGGGCAGCACTACACTCGCGCGATCCGGCCTACATCGCTCTGCCGGATTACTTCAGCGAACGCCTAGAGCCAGCGCTCAAAGCGTTGCTGGACGCAGCCGTCGCCGCAAGCGCCTTACGCCCAGGTACGGAGGCTAATGAACTGCTGCGGGCAGCTGCAACCCTGTGCCGGGGACCTCACGACGAGGAGCGCGCCTTTGCGCGAAGAATGGTCCAACTGCTGGTGGACGGCCTGCGTTATGGAACCCCTGCGCGCCGAGGAGGCCCCCGAGAGGGGTCGTGATGAACGCCGCATTTTGCAAAAAGTTATAAATGGAGTTTTCCAAATTGCAAATCGATCGAGCAACAGCCTTGCCACGCCGCCTTGACAGTTTCGAGGAAGTTTTTTGGCATTTCGAACAGGTCCATCCGTACGCGCCCGTTTTCGCGGTTGAACTCGATGGCTGGATAAGCCCGGAGAATTGGACGGAACACCTCCGCACGGTGCAGTCCCGATATCCGCTACTTCGTGCACGGATCAATAAGATTCCAGGCCAACGTCCTTCATTCGAGCCGACGAATCATATAGAAATCCCATTCCGGCGAGCCCCTCTCGATAAGGACGATCGCGTCGAAACTGCGATGGAGCGTGAGCTGGTAATAGGCTTCGGTGACGGTAACGGTGCTCTTGCACGCGTCTCGCTTCTGCACGCATCCGATCGCGCCATACTGCTCCTCGCTGCGCATCATGCGGCTTTCGATGGGCGCACGATGATGATGATCGTCGAGGACCTTCTCCGTGCGGCGTCTGGAAAGCCGTTGGGTGCTCCTTTCGAGGGGGCGGCGGATATTTGTCAGCTCTTCAGTCTGCCCGAAAACAACGGCTACAGCACATTGCTCGGCGAGGTCATCCATTCGAGTTCTTCCCGTGTGAAGGACGTTCATGTCGAGCGAGTTTTCTTATCCGAAGCGCTGACCGCTTCAGTGCTGTCTGAGTGTAAAGCCCGCTGCGTGAACGTGCGGGCATTGGTCGCCGCCACTCTTGCCGAAGCTGGGCGGGAGGATAGGATCGAATGGCAGTCGCGTCCCGTCACGGTCGCGTCTCCGATCGATCTTCGCCCGATGCTCAATCATGAAAATACGCCGGGGCTTCTCATAGGACTGGGCTCCGCAGTGGTTCCTGCTGCAACGAGTCGTCAGACCTTGTGGCAAACCGCCTCAAACCTCGGGCAAGCCTTCCAGCACACCGCTAACGTGGAAGCCCAAAAGTTGCGGTCGTTGAAATTGCGTGAATTCCTTGATCATGAACGCCTACCCCATGCATTTATGCAGACGTGGCAAACCTTGATGCCGTCGCCCGATATCATGATTAACAACTATGGTCAGCTCCCACTTCAGGAGGACTATGACGATTTCAGTATCAAGACGATTTCTTCCGGCAGCATCGCAAGTCTGGGGCTCACTCAGAAAGTCTCAATGATCTCGCTTCGTGGAAAGATAGGCATTTGCATAGCCACATGCGATCCGATCGACGGGATTCTTGCGAAAACCTCCGCCATATTGAGCGAGGCTTGCGACAGTTCCAGAGGCTAGCTTTGAAAGCCAGCTTCGTTCACGAGGGATAGAATTTTGAACGTACAGCGCAGCGCAAGGGCGCGCGTTGCCGTTTAAACTATCGGTGCGGCACCTGCTGTCCCCGCTCAAATCACCTGGCACATGAATAAAACCAAACCCATGAGCAAACCTTACGGCGGCTGGATATCTCCCGTCACGACCGACCTTATTGTCGGCGACACAATCCGCCTCGGTCAGCCTGCAATCACGGACGGCGCCATATATTGGACCGAGGGCCGGCCACAAGAGCAGGGGCGCAATGTGCTGGTGCGTCACGTAGCCGGAATTGTCGTCGATCTGGTCCCGCAAGCCATCAACGTGCGCACGCTGGCGCATGAATATGGCGGTGGCGCCTACACGGTCGGCAAGAGTGGCGTGTTCTTCAGCAATGTGCCCGACCAGCAGATCCATACGCTCGATGCTACCGGTACGCCTCGGGCATTGACGGCGACCGAAGGCCTTCGCTATGCCGATGCTGTGGAGGACACTTACCATCGGCGACTGATTGCGGTGTGCGAAGACCATCGACCAGGCAATCACGAACCGCTCAACTTCCTCGCCGGCATTGATCTTGAAACCGGAGCGATAACTCGAATCGCCGACGGACACGATTTCTTTTCATCACCGTGTCTCAGTCCCGACGGAAGTCGCCTCGCGTGGTTGACGTGGGACCATCCGGACATGCCGTGGGATGCCACGCAACTCTGGCTCGCAGACATCGGCTCCGACGGGCGCGTCGGCGAGCCGCGCCGCGTTGCTGCGGGGATTGCCGAGTCACTGTTTCAACCCGCTTGGTCCCCAACGGGACAACTTCATGTCGTATCCGATCGCAGTGGCTGGTGGAACCTGTACCGCATCGATCATGACAACGCGCTCCCCTTGCATCCACTCTCAGCGGAATTCGGCAAGCCGCAGTGGCTTTTCGGCATGACGACCTATGGTTTCGATTCGAACGGACGGATCCTGTGTATCTATGAACAAGACGCCGATTCCCATCTGGCCATCCTGGATCCATCCGCCCAAACGTTTGAGGAAATCGACATACCGTTCTGCATGATGCGCGATTTGCACGTATGCGGCGAAAAGGCCGTGTTCATCGGCGCTACGCCAGGGGCCTGCGAATCGGTGATTGAGTTCGACCTGACAACGCGCACGTATCACATATTACGTAGCTCGAGCCGGATTGAGGCGGACCCCGCCTACACGTCAATCGCGCAGGCGATCCGCTATACATCCTCGAATGGCAGGACCGCACATGCACTCTACTATCCGCCGTTCAATGCGGATTATGCAGGCCTTGCTGGCGAACGTCCTCCGTTGCTAGTCTTGGCGCATGGAGGTCCGACAAGTTCAACCGACCGTTCGTTCAAGTGGGGGATTCAATACTGGACTAGTCGCGGCTTCGCTGTGGTCGATGTCAATTACAGCGGTAGCAGCGGGTATGGCCGGCCCTATCGGCAGCAACTGAACGGGCGCTGGGGCGTGGACGACGTGGACGACGCCGTCGCTGCTGCGCTTTGGCTGGTCGATCAGGGTCTGGTAGACAAGGATCGGCTCGCCGTGCGGGGCGCCAGCGCTGGCGGTTACTTGGCGCTTTCGGCGCTAACGTTTCGCACTTGCTTCAAGGCCGGCGCGAGCCACTACGGAATTGGCGATCTTGAGGCTTTGCTGCGAGAGACACACAAATTTGAATCCCACTATCTGTTTCAGTTGGTTGGGCAATATCCCGAACAAAAGCCTTTGTATTACGAGCGCTCGCCGATCAACTATACCGACCGGTTGTCATGCGCGATGATCCTGTTTCAAGGTGGCGAGGACAAGGTCGTTCCGCCTGATCAAGCGGAAGCCATGTACAGATCGGTGCGGGCCAAGGGTCTGCCGGTCGCATATGTCCTTTTCCCCGATGAACAGCATGGCTTCCGAGTAGCGAACAACATCAGGCGTTGCCTTGAGGCAGAACTGTATTTCTATGGGAAGATTTTTGGCTTCGAGCTCGCAGACGTAATCGAGCCTGTGACGATTGACAATCTCGAAACCATTGCAGGTCGAATCATCGAGGATCCGCATAAAAATTTGCGGGGATGAAACGACCTGCTCTCCAACACAAGGCACCTGCCAACGACGCCATCTGTACGGTTCATTGCGCGATCGATCGTTGCTCCGCACCCATCCGCCACTTATTCGGGGAGCCGCGGAGCCACGACATTCAAAGCCGATTGGACTCGTGCGGCCGCCTAGATGCCTTGACCGCCAGACACTTCAATACGCTGCGCGTTGACCCAGCGATTGTCGTCGGACAATAGACTCGCAATCATCGGCCCAATGTCGTCTGGCACGCCCACCCGCCCCAGAGCGGTGATATCAGCGAAAAACTTGTTGAACTCCGGGGTGTCGCGCACCGCGCCCCCAAAAAAGTCCGTCTCTATCGCACCCGGCGCGACGGCGTTGACAGTAATGCCACGGCTGCCCAATTCTTTTGCCAGGTAGACGGTGAGCACTTCGATTGCGCCCTTAACCGACGCATACGCGGACCAACCAGGCGCGCAAACGCGGGTAAGTCCACTCGAGAGATTCACGATCCGGCCGCCGTCCGCAAGCAATGGCAGCAGCGTCTGCGTCAGAAAAAACACGCCCTTAAAGTGGACATCGACCAGCTTGTCGAACTGCGCTTCGGTAGTTTGCGCGATCGGTGCGTAATCACCGTGACCTGCGTTGTTGACGAGGTGGTCGAACCTGTCTCGCTGCCAAGTATCGCGCAGCGCAGCGCGCAATTGCTCTGCGAACGCCGCGAACCCAGCGACACTACCCGTGTCCAGTTGCAACGCGATAGCCTTACGTCCGAGACTCTCGAGTTCGGTAACTACAGCCTGGGCCTCATCGGCCCGGCTGTGGTATGTGAAGATGACGTCACCGCCATGGCGGGCGATGTTCAAAACCGTGCTACGGCCGAGTCCGCGGCTACCACCGGTCACGAGGGATACCTTGCTCATGCTTTGCTCCTGTAAACTGGAAATGAGTGCCTTATTTTGCTTCTTCTACCGACTATGCCTTTTGCCTGAATCTCGCGTTTATTTGCCTTTTCCCCCAATCAGGCTTAAGCCCGCTTCGAACCGCGCTACCATGCGCATGTGAATACGGACCAAGGTATGGAAGACACATTGCTCAATGCAGTTCGACGCTATACAGAAGCGTTTTCCGGCCAAAGCGGACTGGCCAAAACCCCCGTTGCTGGCCTGACAACCATCAGGTCTACCAGGCCCAGTGGGCTCGAATACGCCATCTCTCGACCGCTCGTTTGTTTGGTGCTGCAGGGAAGCAAACGGGTCACTTTGGGGCTCGAGACTTTCACGTTCGAGGCCGGTGATTCGCTGCTGATTACCGCGGATGTGCCTACGGTTAGTCAGATCACGGGCGCAAGCGTCGCCGATCCATACTGCTCGCTCATCCTCGATCTCGACATGACGTTAATCGCCGACCTCGCCCTGGAAATGAAAATGGGGCCAACGACGAAAGGGGCGTCGGTCCGAGCGCAGCGTACTGACGCCCGGGTCGCCGACTCGGCGCTTCGGCTTATGCGGCTGCTTGAGCATCCCGCTGCGTTGCCTGTACTGCACGCGCAACTCGTGCGTGAGATGCATTACTGGCTTCTTGTTGGCCGGCATGGCCCTGCGATTCGGCAGCTTGGCTGGCCTGAGGGCCACGCTCAACGCGTGGCGCGCGCTGTCGCGGTACTTCGCGCAGAATTTGCGCAACCGCTAACCGCGGAACGCCTCGCTGCGGTCGCTGGGATGAGCCCGTCATCGTTTTATCAACACTTCCGCGATGCGACCTCTCTCTCACCTCTGCAGTTCCAGAAGCAGTTGCGCCTGATCGAAGCACGCAGACTGATGACATCGGAGGGTGTCACCGCAAGCGCTGCAGCCTTCGCGGTCGGCTACGAAAGCGTGCAGCAGTTCACTCGGGAGTACCGCCGCGCGTTTGGCTTGCCGCCCGGCAAACATACGGAAGCGCTCAAACGTCCCCTCGGGACCACAGCAACGGCGTGAGTCCATTGAGATTTCCGCAGGCCGCGCATTCGGGCAACGGTAACGCCGTTGATCCTAACGCTCACCGCTGGAAGAACGCACTGCATCCGACGCGTACGAGACCGGATTTGTTGTTACCCGTGGCGGCGAGCGTGCAGCGTGTGCTTGGCGAGGAACGGCCGTAGCGATTCCAATACTTCTTTGGGAGCGTCTTCGGGCTGCAGATGGCCGCCACCTGTCGCCGTACCGCTTACATCGGTATCGCGTCGTTGCTTACCCCTTGGGTCCAGGGTCCTCGGCTCGCGTCCATCGCGCGCCACCTAGCGGCAGTCCTGCTGGGTTTTTCGATTCAGGCTCACGACGGCGCGTCGCGGGAGGAACTGCAGCAGACAGCTGAAGACATCGCTCAGTCGTTTGCAACGTTCTAGTTAATAGGAAATCGACGACGTCCCATCCGGACATTTGGCAATGTCGGTGGGAAGTTCGCCCGAAGACTAGGTGGCCGCGAATTAGACCGCCGCAGCCCTCGAGAGCTCGGCGTCAAATTCAAGGGCAAACTCATCCATCGTCTTCTGGCCTTGGTCGACAGACATCGCCTGTCCTGCGAGCACAATGTTCACATCAGTCAGTCCGATAAAGCCGAGGATCGCTCGCAGATAAGGGCTAGCAAAGTTGTAGGACTCGAAAGGCGCGCCGGGCGAGAAATCGCCGCCTGATGCCAGAATGACCGTCACTTTCTTCCCTTTCAGCTGCCCTTCATTGTTTGCGTTAACAGTCACGCCGGCCCGAACGATGTGGTCGATGTAGGCCTTCAAAGCAGCGGGGATCGTGAAGTTATACATCGGTGTTCCGATGACGATGTGATCGGCCGCCATCAGTTCTGCCACGAGATCATTTGAAACCTTGATCGCGGCGGTGGATTCAGGCGAGTGCTGCTCCGGCGGCATGAATGCGCCACCGATCCAAGGCAGGTCAACGAATGGCAGATTCGCCTTAGCGAGATCGCGTACCACAACTTGACCGCCGGAATGTTCGGCCTTCCACTTTCCGATGAATTGACCGGTCAACCTACGGGAAGCCGAGTATTCGAAACGCGGGCTAACTTCGATGACGAGCAAACTTGACATACGAACTCCTTGGTATGTGTGTCGCTGAGATAGCGACAACTAGACAAATAAAGGCACTATTTCCCTCAGTGCGCGAAGTGCCGGAGCGCGTTGAGAAAAAGGCGAAGTTTTGGGTCATCACCTGCTTAAGCGCCCTTGTCCGATACCCCCGCCGACTCGAAGCTCGCCATGTCGTTGATAAACGCCGCGGCCGCGCGCAGCAAGGGCAATGCGAGTGCGGCGCCCGAGCCTTCGCCAAGCCGCAAGCCGAGCTCGAGCAAGGGTTTAGCGCCGAAATGCGCCAGCATTCTCTGATGTCCGGCTTCGCCCGATGCATGCGCGAACACGCAATAGTCGAGGACCGCCGGCGAGATCGCGTTCGCCACGAGCAACGCCGACGTGACGATG
>NZ_LMUX01000017.1:286268-286791 GCF_009765705.1 Burkholderia sp. L27(2015)
ACTTATTTGACAACATTCTTGGATGTTGTCGCGCGTACATATCAGCGGGTCTCATATAGCCGCCGATTTCATTTTAGATCGATCGATTTAGAATATACTACCTCAACAAAACTGACAACCGAGTCGCATTTGATCTTCGCGCGAAAGCCGAAGCGAGATGATGGCTCGACCGGCAGCCATACGGTGGCAGCCATCTACGCAATACGTCTGAGATTGGCCAGGTCGTGTGTGAAAAGATCGCTAAGAAAGGCCGTCAGAACCTTAGGCGCCCTTGTCCGATACACCCGCCGACTCGAAGCTCGCCATGTCGTTGATAAACGCCGCGGCCGCGCGCAGCAAGGGCAATGCGAGTGCGGCGCCCGTGCCTTCGCCAAGCCGCAAGCCGAGCTCGAGCAAGGGTTTAGCGCCGAAATGCGCCAGCATTTTCTGATGTCCGGCTTCGCCCGATGCATGCGCGAACACGCAATAGTCGAGGACCGCCGGCGAGATCGCGTTCGCCACGAGCAACGCCGACGTGACGATG
>NZ_LMUX01000017.1:286801-286926 GCF_009765705.1 Burkholderia sp. L27(2015)
GCGTCATCGAGTCCGGTGCCGCGCCCGACGCATTCATCAATAGGCAAATTGCACAATCGGCTCATCAAGCATGAGGCCGCCGATGTATTAGCGATCCCCATTTCGCCGAAGCCAATCACGTTGGT
>NZ_LMUX01000017.1:286936-455317 GCF_009765705.1 Burkholderia sp. L27(2015)
AATCCATCGACCAGGATCGTCATGCGCTCCGATGCCGCCGCGAGGAATGCGCCGGTGATCATTGCGATTTCGAAGCCACCGAAGGTTGCTAACGTATCGACGGGATCGTCGTATTGCGGATAACGGCCAAGCGCGGCGCCCAGCACGTCGCGCTTGTGCGCGAGACCGCCGTCATCGAGTCCGGTGCCGCGCCCCACGCATTCATCAATAGGCAAATTGCACAATCGGCTCATCAAGCATGAGGCCGCCGATGTATTAGCGATCCCCATTTCGCCGAAGCCAATCACGTTGGTCCCGAGCGCCGCGTGATGCCTGACGCGCTCGGCGCCGCGCTGCATGGCGAGCACGGTTTCATCGCGGGTCATGGCCGGTTCGCGTGCAAAGTTGCGCGTGCCGCCACGTCGAAGTGCGATGTCCACGAGACCAGCAGCCGATGGCAACGCGCTCGCGACACCCGCATCAACCACTTCCATTTCCATTCCGGCGGCTCGCGACAGCGCATTAATCGCGGCACCTCCGCCGATAAAATTCGCGACCATCTGCACGGTCACTTCCTGCGGATATGGACTAACGCCTTCGGCTGCAATACCGTGATCGCCAGCAAAAACGATCACTGCCGGCCGTCCAATGCGCGGTCGCAGCGAGCGCTGGATCAGCCCAATTTGCAGCGCGAGTCCTTCGAGACGGCCGAGGCTTCCGGGTGGCTTTGTCTTGGTATCGATGACATGTTGAAGCTCGGCTGTCATTGATCTATCGAGCGGTTTTGGCGTCATGTTGGCATCTTAGGAGTAGTCAAGCGAATTACGGGCACGAGCGCTTCATGGCGCTTTTTGCTGAATTCGACGTTAAGGGGTTCTATTGCATAGATCGGAGAAGCAAGGGACAGGAATTGAAGGTCTTCACGGCCCGTGTAAAGATTTTTCGGACCAGACGGCGGACTTAGGTCATTGAAACGCAAGAACCACGCCATGCAGTCCTAGCGACGCTTGTCCGAGGGAAAGCGAACATTTGCACGGTCGGCGAGAGGGAACCTACACCACCAACCTAATGATGGCGGTTGAAATGTTAACAACACGCACAATTTGTTAACAACCAACAGCCTGGCCACAACATCCATATCGCCTGATTTCGCCAAGATGCGCCGTGCGATCGCAGAAGCCATCACTGTGTCTTTGCTGTCCATGTGTCCTTTAAAACATCTATGTCGATCGACATTCGCTTTCTCTCTCTAGCCCGGCGGCCGGCCGGTAAGCGGGGCGCAGCGCGCCTGGTCCTATTCCTTGGCAAGTGCCACGTGCTGCCTGCCGGCTACATGCACCTTATCGACAACAAAAGGGACATCTCTGGCGAGACTAGGAAAGGAGGGACTCGCGATCCTAACGGCGACGAAAACTGGTGCTTGACAATCCGTCTCAATTGCTCGAAATTGCGCACCAGCATTTTGACGTTTGTGCACTGCCAATCCATCAGCAGCTCCTGACGTGGTGCGACCGCATGATCGGCGTTGTCAACCTCTTGACGAAACGGGAGGGTCACGGGCAACCGTTTTTCGGCTGGCTCGACCGCTACGCCGTGGGTGAATCCTGTTCGCCGACTGCTACACCGATCTCGACCAGCCCGTGCAGTTCAGGCGCGCGCCCTGCCGGCATGCCACGATTTTTCTGCCCGGTGCGTTACTGCACGACGTGTTTCCTGACCCCTCGGCCCTGCATGGACGTATGCTCTCGCCACGCCTGCCTGAGGTCCGTTCGACCTTTCACCCGAGCGCGTCGTGGCGTCGCTGGACATCTCGCGATCCACGGTCTATCGCCTCTTTCAGCATGACGGGGGGCTAGATGCCTATATCCGGCATGCGCGCCTGCGCGGCGCCGCTGCCGAACTCGTCGCGTGGCCCGGCATCCCGGTGCAGGACATCGCCCATGCTCATGGCTTCAGGAGCGCGTCGGATTTCACGAGGACGTTTCGCCGTGTGTACGGCCTCGCGCCGCAGGAAATCCGGCAGTATCGCGACGACCTGCGCGTACCTCATCCGGGCACGACCGAGTTATTGCACACCAGAGCTGAGTAAGGGATTCTCTGACGTTTGTGCTGGGGGATGAACGGCATCATCGCCCAGCCGTGACTCGTATCCCTAACTGGCTGTAGCCGCCACATTGGCCCGCGCCTTATGCAATTTTTTGTAGCTGTCGATCAGGCGATGGTGCCTATCGAGACCCTCCAGTTTCATACTCGTTGGCGTTAGCCCGAAGAAGCGCACGCTGCCGTCCACTGCCCCCATTACCGCGTCCATCCGGGCGTTGCCAAACATCCGGCGGAAGTTGACCGCGTAGTCGTCCAGTTCCAGGTCGTCATCGAGCAGCACCTCCAGCACCACATTCAAGGCCTGGTAAAACAATCTGCGCTCGACCGTGTTGTCGTTGTATTGCAGGAAGGCTCCCACCAGCTCTTGCGCCTCCTCGAATTGCTGCAAAGCGAGATGAATCAGCAGCTTCAACTCGAGAACGGTTAGCTGTCCCCAGTCCGTATTCTCGTCAAATTCGATGCCGATCAAAGTGGCAATATCGGAGTAATCATCCAGCTCACTGTTATCCAACCGGTCAAGTAGTGCTGCCAGGCCGGCATCGTCCAGGCGATGCAAATTCAAAATATCGGCGCGGAACAACAGCGCCTTGTTTGTGTTATCCCAGATCAAATCCTCTACCGGGTAAATTTCCGAATAATCGGGCACCAAAATGCGGCAAGCTACGGCGCCCAGTTGGTCATACACCGCCATGTACACCTCTTTGCCCAGGTCTTCGAGAATGCCGAACAACGTTGCTGCTTCCTCGGCATTGGAGTTTTCACCCTGGCCAGAAAAATCCCACTCAACAAACTCGAAATTCGCTTTGGCGCTGAAAAAGCGCCACGACACCACACCGCTGGAATCAATGAAGTGCTCAACAAAGTTATTTGATTCAGTCACGGCGTTACTGACAAAGGTGGGCTGAGGTAAATCGTTCAGGCCTTCAAAACTGCGCCCCTGTAGCAATTCCGTCAGACTGCGTTCCAGCGCCACCTCGAAGCTTGGGTGCGCGCCGAACGAGGCAAAGACACCGCCTGTGCGCGGGTTCATCAAGGTGACGCACATCACCGGGTAAGTCCCACCCAGCGACGCATCCTTTACCAGCACCGGAAAGCCCTGCGCTTCCAACCCCTGAATCCCGGCCAGAATGCCAGGGTATTTGGCCAGCACTTCGTGCGGCACATCAGGCAATGCGATTTCACCTTCCAGAATTTCGCGCTTTACCGCCCGTTCGAAAATTTCGGACAGACATTGCACCTGCGCTTCGGCCAGCGTATTACCGGCACTCATGCCATTGCTGACGAATAGGTTTTCGATCAGGTTGGACGGAAAATACACCACATCGCCGTCCGACTGCCGCACATACGGCAGCGAACAGATCCCGCGTTGCACATTGCCGGAGTTGGTGTCGTACAGATGCGAGCCATACAACTCGCCATCGGGATTATAAATTTCCAGGCAGTACGCATCCAGAATTTCGGCCGGCAGCGCATCCTTAGGGCCAGGCTTGAACCAGCGCTCGTTCGGGTAATGTACAAACGCCGCATTGGCGATGTCTTCGCCCCAAAATGTACCGCCATAGAAATGGTTGCAATTCAGGCGCTCGATAAATTCCCCCAACGCCGACGCCAACGCGCTTTCTTTAGTCGCCCCCTTGCCATTGGTAAAACACATCGGCGAGTGCGCATCGCGGATGTGCAGCGACCACACATTGGGAACGAGATTGCGCCACGAAGCAATTTCAATCTTCATGCCCAAGCTCGCCAAGATGCCCGACATATTGGCGATGGTTTGCTCCAACGGCAGATCCTTGCCCGCAATATAGGTGCTGGCGTCAGAAGCCGGCTTCAACGTCAGCAACGACTGAGCATCGGCATCCAAGTTCTCTACCTCTTCAATAACAAACTCGGGTCCGGCTTGCACCACTTTTTTCACCGTACAACGCTCAATAGAACGCAAGATACCTCTGCGGTCTGCTTCCGAGATATCCGACGGCAACTCAACCTGAATCTTGAAAATCTGTTGATACCGGTTTTCCGGGTCAACAATATTATTCTGCGACAGGCGGATATTTTCGGTAGGAATGTTGCGAGTGACGCAGTACAACTTCACAAAGTAAGCTGCACACAAGGCCGATGAGGCCAAAAAATAATCGAAGGGACCAGGCGCCGAGCCATCGCCCTTATAACGGATAGGCTGGTCGGACACGACCGTGAAGTCATCGAACTTGGCTTCAAGACGTAGCTTATCGAGGAAGTTGACTTTAATTTCCATGGGGGAATTCCAAAGATGGTGCTAAAAATGATGTACCCGCTATTATCCGTCGCCAAGTGCAGTTGCACCAAACTGAAACGCCACGAATTCCTCCCACATTCCCCCAGAATGCGAGAACTACTAGGCGACAATTCAAACCTTCGCTCCTGACGACGGATCTCGCGCTGCTTTTCGATCCGAGCTACGAGCGGATTGCACGGCATTATCATGCCCACAGCGATGAGTTCGCCGACGCGTTCGCGAAGGCTTGGTTCAAGCTAACGCATCGCGATATGGGCCCGCGCGCGCTACCTTGGCGCAGACGTACCCGACGAAGTGTTTATCTGGCAAGACCCGATCCCATCCATCAATCACGAATTGATCGACCGGCAGGATATCGCCGAGCTTAAACGCAAGATCGTCGCGTCTGGCTTGTCGATTGCACAGAGGGTCTCCACTGCGTGGGCGTCGGCATCGACCTTCCGAGGCTCCGACAAGCGGGGCGGCGCCAACGGCGCGCGTATTCGCCTTGCACCCGCAGAAAGACTGGGAGGTGGACCCGCACGCGTGTGGATCTCATCTTCGGCTCAAATTCAGAGCTTCGCGCGTTGGCGGAAGTCTACGGGAGCTCGGATGCCGCAAAGAAATTCGTCGACGATTTTGTAGCGGCATGGGACAAGGTGATGAATCTCGATCGCTTCGAGATGCGTGCCGCAGACTTGGTTGGTATGGGCTAAACGCCAGGACGTTGATTCCTGGGTGCGCGAAGACCCGTGATCAATCGGTATTCGCCCCCGAGGCCATTCGGCCGCAGGATTAGCGTCAGGATTAATGCCATGCCGATGATGACCAGACGCAAAGCCGCCGCTCGCAGCAACTTCAATGCTCGTATAATCGAGCATTATGGCGTTTATGCTCGATTTAAAGTACATATTTTTGGCTATGCAATTTGACGTCAGATGATCAATTGGTTAATATGCTCGATATATCGAGCATTAAGCTCGCAATGAGCGTTTTAACGAACATGAAGATCGTCCAAGCTTCCGTCCTTGCGCCGCCCCTCCTCAAGCAGAGCAAGCACCTCGGGGAACTGCTGGCACGCTTGCGCATCGCGCGCGGCATCAAACAGACCGATGCTGCTTTGCGTGCGGGTCTGTCGCGCAACACCGTATACCGCCTCGAACACGGGGACCCAGGCCTCGCCATCGGTCAGGTGCTGCGGTATCTGGACGCCATCGCACCCGGCACATCACTCGAAATCCTGTATTCGGAAAAAGACCCGGCGCTGGCGGTGCTAGCGGCGAGCGAGCGCAAGTCACGGGTTCGCGAGATGAGCGCAATCGAGCGCGACGAACTGAACTTCTAACTATTCGCTTCGCCCTGCCCTGCTGAAAAGGACCCCGATGGCAACTCGTGAATCAAGACTGATCGCTTTCGCCAACATTGGCGCGCAATGGGCGCCGTGCGGACAACTCGCCTTGACCGAGGAGAACTCAAACCTTATCGCATCGAGCTTTGCTTATGGTCTGAATTACCTCAAGCGTAACGACGCGCTGGAGGTGGATCCCGTCAGCCTGAGCATTGCGGACCGGACGTCCATTTCAGGCAAGTACCTGCTGCCGGTTAATGCCCTTCATTTCTTTGGCGGCATCCGCGATGCAGCGCCTGACTCATGGGGACGGCGCGTTATCGAAGCCAAGCTCAAGGCACCACCGAACAGCCTCCCTGAATCGGAGTATCTCCTGCACGCGGGAAGTGAACGCGTGGGAGCGCTCGACTTCCGTTCCAGCCGGACGGATTTGCCAACGGTAAGCGTGAACAGCTGGCACACCCTGAGCCACCTGATGGAGGCTGCGGAACGCATCGAGGATGGCCTGCCCATTCCCGCCCATCTGGAAGCTATTTTCGTGGAGGGCACCGCTCTGGGCGGCGCGCGGCCAAAGGCCTCCGTTCGCGATGAGCTAGGAGTGCTGTGGCTCGCAAAGTTCGCAAGTCGCCAAGACCGGTTTGATATTCCCGGCATCGAGTGCGCCGCGCTCAGGATGGCAGAGAAAGCCGGGTTGACGGTGCCGCTAGTGAAAACGCTGTTGCTTGGCGAGCGTCGCATCATGCTCATCCGTCGATTCGACCGCTACTGGATGGTGCCGGGCGATGCACCGGCGAGCAACGCCGGCCTCCTCAAGCTTGGGTGTGGCGATGGGCGAGTTGAACATCGCTCGGGGTTTCTCAGCGGCCTTACGCTTGTGGCATGCGATGAGGCCGAGTCGCGCGACAAGTCGTATGCCGATCTGGCGGACGCCATTCGGAAATATTGCCACCCGAGCGTGATTCGCGACGACAACGCAGAGCTCTTCAAGCGCATGGTCTTTAATATCTTCGTTAGCAACGACGATGACCACCTGCGCAACCACGGCTTTATCTGGGATGCGGCGTTGCCGGGTTGGCGGCTGAGCCCGCTTTACGATGTGCTGCCTCGCGCCAGCAATGCCACCGAGCGCTATCTCCACCTAAGCATAGGCCGCGACGGAAGACTGGCCACTCTGGACAATGCCCTCAGTTGGCACGACAAGTTCACGCTATCCCGGCGCACCGCCAGCCAGTTGATTGCAGACATCTGGCGCGTAGTACGGGAGTGGCGGGTCTACTTCGATGAGTTCGGTGTCGACGCTGCAGAGATGGATAAAGCCGCGCCAGCGTTTCGCCACATCGATGACATCTCGACGCCGGAGCTGCGCAAACTGTTGCCGTGATCGCGTGCACGATATTGCGCGCTGCTCACACCGGCATCGCCTCAACATAATGCGCGACATCAACCTCGTCGATCTGCTCAGGTGCCATGTACATCTCCGCATAGCGCAGGTACACCCCCGAGGTCAGGAACAGGTCGAACAGATCCGCGTCGATATGTCCGTCCTTTTTGAAGAACGACAGGATCCGTACGGCCTCCGTCAGCGACTTCGCTTTCTTATACGGCCGGTCAGCGGCAGTCAGAGCCTCGAAAATATCCGCGATGGCCATGATCCGCGCCGGCACGGACAGTGCCTTGGCGTCTAGCCTGCGCGGATAACCGGTGCCCGCCAGTGTCTCGTGGTGCGTGCACGCATACTCGGGCACCCGCGAAAGATTGGACGGCAGCGGCAACTGATCGAGCATCACGACGGTCTGCACGATGTGCTCGTTGATCTTATAGCGTTCTTCGGCCGTCAGCGTGCCGCGCTCGATGCACAGGTTATGCACTTCTCCGAAGTTGTACAGGTGCTCGGGCACGTCCATACGAAAACCGTAGCGCGCGTCGTAGTGCTGCCGTTCGGTACGCGGCACGATGTGCTCGGGCTTGTCCGCGAGCAGCCCTTCCTGCACCGGTAGCGGCGACGCCGGCTGAGCGGCGTAGCGGTCTTCTTCGCCATGCGACAGGCCGAGCCGGTCGTCGAAATGGCGCAGCCAGGTTTGCTGCGCGATTGTGCGCAGGCGTTCCTGATCATCGCGGGCCATGAACTCGCCGCCGATATTGCACTTCGCGACGAACGTAAAATCGTCGGCCAGTTGCGTGCGCCGGGCCTCGAGCGCGAACAGTTGCGTCGCGACATCGCCGCCGGCCAGTATGCTTTTCAGATGTTCGATCTCGGCGTCGCGCAGCAGCACTTCGAAGCGCATCCGGATCTCGTGGATCCGGTTGTAGATGGTTTCAAGCTTGGTGGCTTTGTCGACCACGAACTCGGGCGTCGTGACCTTGCCGCAATCGTGCAACCAGGTACCGATGCGGAACTCGTGCCATTCCTCTTCGGTCTTGAAACGGAACTCACTGAGCGGCCCGTCGTTGACTTCGCACGCGGCCTCCGCCAGCATGCGCGCAAGTTCAGGGACGCGTGCGCAATGACCGCCGGTGTACGCGCTTTTGGCATCGATCGCGCTTGCAATCAATTGCAGCAGCGATTCCATCAAAACCTTTTGCGCATCGAGCAGCGCGATGTTTTCCAGTGCGATGCCGGACTGTGCGGCCAGTGTTTCGACGTAGCGTATCGAGGCGTGATCGAATGCGCAGGGTTCGGCGGCAGCATCGGCTGCGCCCGCGTCCGCGTGCGCTCCGGAAATGCCAGCGCCCGTCAGCACCAGCACGCCCATTAGTTTCTCACCGTGTGTTGTCACGGGCACCGCGAGCAGCGTAGCGGGCATATGTCCGAGTAATGACTGCTGGCTGGCGAGGTCGAAGCCGGTACTGTGCGCATCGAGCAGCAACGGCTCGCGTCGCGCGGCAGCCCACGCACACGGATCGTCGTGGCGTGCACTCGCAAGGGCGATCTCTAGCTTTGGCAAAGGTGCGCCGTCGTCGTTGCCCGATGAGTACGCAACGAGCCGCAACGTCTCGTCGTCATCGGTGCAGATCCAGAACTGTCCAGCCTGTGCATTGGCAATGCGTCGCGCGCTGGTCAGCGTCTGGTGCATAACGGTGTCGCGATCGCGTCGTGACGAGAGCTGCACACCACTTTCCAGCAGGTTTTCGAGCGTTGCACGCGCTGCATCGAGCGCTTCGGTGCGCTCGCGGATCGCGGCTTTCATGGTCTGTTGCGCATGCCCCAAGGTCTCGATTTCGGAGACCATCGAGTGCACGGCCGTCTCGCCGCTGAAGTCCAGCTGTTCGATGCGCTCCGACTCGCGGGTCAAGGTGCCGAGCGCACCGCTCAAGCGGCGCGAGCCCCAGTAGATCAGCGGCAGCGACACCAGCAGCATCAGCGCCGCGAGCAGGATCATGTTATTGCGAGTCTGCTCGACCGGGCCGGTGTAGAGGCTCATCGGCGCAAACGCGACCACGTGCAATGCTTCCGAAGGCGTGATCGCCACCGAGCGGCTCGCATAGGCGAACGCTTCCGATCCGACAAGCACAATGCGGCTGCCATCCTCATGCAGCAACTGGCTCGCACTGGCGAAAAACGGATTAGCGGAGCGCGCCACCGACTGCAAGCGCGTCACGGGCTGCCCGGCGAATTGCGATGCCGCGTGCGCGGCCGGCACGCGTTCGTGGCCGTCGGTGACCACGATCCCGCCGTCTCGCCCTTCGAGCGAAGCGGCCGCGTAGCCGTCCAAACCGTCGAGCGCAAGGTCGATGCCGACGGCGCCTTGCTGATCCGCGAGCGCTTCGGACAGCGTAAGTCCCATGTCCTGCAGCGATTCGAAGCGGTACGGTTCCGTGACGAACAGGCCTGGTTTAGAAAGCGCTCCTGTGAACCACGGGCGCAAGCGCGGCACATATTGGGCGTCGCGCGTGACCTGTCCGAGCGGCTCTTCATTTTCCGAGAGGTACTGCCAGTGCTCCCGGTGCGCGGCCGCGCCGGGACGGTCGGGTTCGATGAAGCGTGCCGCGAACCAAGTGCCGGCCGGCGCATGCAATGCGGCAAGAATGGTCGCACGGTCGCGTACACCTATCACCTGAAGAAACTCGCCGTTGCGAAATCCGAAGTAGAGGCTATAAGCGTGGGGGTTCGCGCGTAGCGTGGTGATCAACGTTGGCACCAACTCGGCCCGATTCAGATGACCTTGCGGCAATATGCGCGTCAGCTCCAAGCTGGACAGATCCTGCACCGCGGCGGTAGCGCCCGCGATCATGGTTTGCAACTGGTCCGCGTTGCGCTGCGCAATGAGCGAAAACAACGTGCGCGTGTTCTCTTCCGCCAGGCTCTTGAACCTTGCTTGAGACGCGATGATAGTCACCGCGGTTAAGGTAATGACGAAGAGCGCGACGAATGCCGTGAACAGGAAATGAAACCGGACTTTCAACTTGGTGCGCATGGATCGACCTCGTTTTGTCTTTTTCAGTTTTCTGATTTGGTCTAGTGAGAGTAACCCGATCTGTCTACTGTACCAAAACAAGCTCAGCCACTCTCTGTACTCGGTGGACTGAGTCGTTCGCCGTCGTCAAGCAAAAGCACGTATGCCTGTGGCTTTACTTGCGCAAACCAATAATTTGCAACGGCATTTGCGAGTGATTGTGGCCGTCCATTGCATAGGTGGCGCCCAGCAAAGAGGGCATCGTGGTGGTTTTCAGCGCTTGTTCGATTCCGGATTTTTCGTAAGCCTGAAAAAACTTTGCGAGTTCGCGTTGTTGAAGTACGCATCGTCGCTCACGATAGCAATACGCTTTGCGCCCTGCCCTTTCAACCAAGCTATCATGAGTCGCCTCCAAAGCGTGGTACGTCCGATCCCGCGGGACCCCATCCCCCGCCGAGCGCCCGGAAAACACCCACAGCCGCCCTAGCCGCGCCGGCTCGATTGGAATCGAGTTCATCTCGCGCAGTGAGCAACTGACTGTCCGCATCAAGCACATCCGTGAGCGTGATGGATCCCGCGCGATACGCCTGTTCCGACAGGTCACGTGCTTTGACTAGCGCTTGTACCTGATCTTGAATCTCATCCACGCGGATTTGAGTTTGAGCGAGGGCCATCATCGAATTTTCGACATCTTCAGCGGCATGCAGAACTGCCAGGCGGTATATCGCCAGACTCTCTGCGTTGGCGCCCTTGGCTTGAGCCACCTCCGCATCGATTTTGCCGAAGTCGAATATCCGCCAGCGCAACGCACCACCCCCTACCGCCTGGAATGCACCGGAAGTGAGTAAATGGCCACTCAAGCTGTCGAACCCCAGCGCGCCAGACAGCGAGACCTTGGGATAGTAGTCGGAGATCGCCGCACCGATGCGTTCGTTCGAACCGGCGAGGCGCCGTTCAGCGGCGATGATGTCGGGGCGTCGCCGAAGCATGTCAACGGGCTGATCGTTGCCTGGAATCGCTGGCACCGACGGAATCGCGCTCACTACACCAAGCTCGCGAGCATAGGTTCCGGGCTGCGCGCCCATGAGAACATCGAGGCGGTTCAACTGCTGCTCCAGTCCGATGCGCAGCGGCGGAATGCTCGTGCGCGCCTGCTTCAACAACGCGTCCGCCTGGGCGATTTCGCGCCCGGTCGCAGCGCCAGCGTTGTACCGGTCGCGTACCAAATGCAGCAGATGGTCGTCGGTGTCGATCTGGTCTTGGGCGACGGCAAGCCGTGCCTGATACCCTCGGATCTGAAGATACGCGTCTGCCGCGTCCGCCGCGACAGTCACCCGCGTGCCGGCATGGTCGGCTTCTGCCGCTTGCGCTTCATCGCGTGTAGCACTGGCGCCGCGTCGCAAACCACCGAAGAGATCGATCTCCCAGCTCGCTGCCGGACCCACGGTGTAGTCGCGTACATTACGCGTAAAGCCTGGACTGCCCTGAGCAATAGACCCTAAGGGACTGCGCAAGCTCTGATGTTCGTCTGCGGCTGAAGCGCCGAGATCCAGTGTGGGCAACAATTGCGCCCCGGAACCGGAAGCCACTGCACGTGCTTCGCGCACTCGGGCGAGCGCGGCGGCAAGATCCAGATTTTGAGCCAAAGCGCGCTGCACGACAGCCACCAGCACTGGATCGTCGAAACCCGTCCACCATTGGTCAAGCGATGGCGTGGCCGTACCCTCCTTCGCCGAGACCGCAGCGAGATTGTGAAACGGCACGAGTTCTGTCTTCGGTGTCTTGTAGTCCGGGCCGACAGCGCAGCCAGCCAGTGCGATGCTGAGTAGCAGACCGCTGCGCATCGTCGTCGACATTTTGGGTGCAAAGTGCTTCATTTTGATTCTCCACTACCAAGCTTGGCGGGCAAGGAGAAAGACAAATCCTTGCTGCCGAGCTTGCGCACAAAGGTGTAAAACGCAGGTGTGAACAAGAGGCCGAAAGCGGTCACTCCGAGCATGCCGAAAAACACTGTGGTGCCCAGCGATTGACGCATCTCCGCGCCGGCGCCACTTGCGATTGCGAGCGGCGCCACGCCGGCAATGAAAGCGAATGACGTCATCAGAATCGGGCGCAGTCGTGTTTGTGCGGAGTGCACTGCCGCATCTCCCGCTTCGACGCCGTCTTCGTCCTGCCGCTGTTTTGCGAATTCCACGATCAAGATTGCGTTCTTGGCCGCCAGTCCAACGAGCACGACGAACCCAATCTGCGCGAGTATGTCGATCGGCATGCCACGAATGTCGAGGCCGACCGCAGACGCAAGCAAGCACATCGGCACGATCAGCACGATTGCCAGTGGCGTCTTCCAGCTCTCATACTGAGCGGCGAGCACAAGGAAAACAAACAGCGCGGAGGCCGCAAAAATCGCCAGTGGATTGACGCCCTGCTCCTCCTGCTGATGGGCCAAGTCAGTCCACTCGTAGGTAATGCCGGTGGGAAGCACTTGTGCCGCGAGTTCCTCCATGCGCTTGAGGGCCGTACCGGAAGAAACGCCGGGCCCAGCGGCACCCATGACTTCGGCGGCGGGATAAAGGTTGTAGCGCGGTACGCGATAAGGCGCAGTCTGGTCCTTGAACGTGGCTACAGAGCCAATGGGCACCATGTCGCCGTTGGCGTTGCGCACCTTGAGTCGCGCGATGTCTTCCGGCGTCCGGCGGAACGCCTCATCGCCCTGGGCAACCACTTGATAGGTGCGGCCCAGATAGTTGAAGTCATTCACATATTGCGAACCGAGATAAAGCTGGAGAGTCGAGAACACGTCGGTTGGCGTCAGACCGACCTTTTCGGCCTTCAGGCGGTCGATGTCGGCATAGACGGAGGGTGCGCCCGCGTTATAGAGCGTGAAGACCCCTGCAAACGACCCATCCTTGTTCGCGGCCGCCACCAGTGCATTGGCCGCGTCAGCAAGGGCGTGAGGTCCGAGACCACCGCGATCCTCGAGCATCATTTTGAAACCGCCTGCGGCGCCCAGACCTTGGACGGCTGGCGGGTTGATCACAATGACATAGGCATCCTTGATCCCGGAAAACCGTAGCCGCAGTCTTTGCACCATCACTGCCGCGTTGACGCCCGGGACATGCTTGCCATACAGCGAAGGCAAGGAGGTGAAGATCGTTCCTACATTGGGTGCGACGGTTCCGGTGGTCACGTCGTACCCACTCGCTGGCGAAGTGTGCTCGACGCCAGGTGTCGTCAGAGCGAGCTCATTGATTTCTCGCACGACCGCGTCAGTGCGCTCCAGACTGGAACCCGGCGGCAGCATGACGACGGTCGCGAGATAGCCAACGTCTTGATCCGGAATGAAGCCCGTGCTCATGCGCGACATTTGCACGCCTGTCAGTGCGATCAGTCCCACATACACCACCAAGATAAGGGTGGTCGCTCTGACAAAGCGGCTGGTCATCTTGCCGTAGTGCGACGACAACCACTCGAAAGAGGTATTGAAGCGACCAAACACTGCCTGGCGGATTCTCGCGGCACCGTGAGCTTGTGCGTGGGCATCTGCCGCGTGGTGCGGCTTAAGCAGCACTGCGCAGAGTGCCGGACTCAGCGTAAGAGAAACAAAACACGAGATCACCGTGGAGGCCGCGATGGTGATGGCAAACTGCTTGAAGAACAGCCCCGATATACCGGACATGAAGGCCGCAGGAATGAACACCGCACACAACGTCAGAGCGATGGCGATGAGCGCCTTGGACACTTCGTTCATCGTTTGATGCGCTGCTTGGTACGGCGTCATGCCGAGCGCCATATTCCGCTCAACATTCTCGACAACCACGATAGCGTCGTCCACCACAATCCCCACGGCGAGCACAAGACCGAACAGCGATAGATTGTTGATGGACGCACCGAACGCTGACAGGATGGAGAAAGTGCCGACGAGCGAAACCGGTATGGCGACTACCGGGATCAGCGTCGCTCTCCAATTCTGCAAGAACACGTAGACCACGCAAACCACCAGCAGCACCGCGATAAAAATCGTCTTGATCACTTCGTTGATGGACTGGCTGACGAAAGTGGTCGGGTCGTAGATGTTGATGTAGTCCATTCCTGGCGGAAAACTCTTCTTGAGCTCGGCCATCTTGTCCCACACCGCATGCTCTACCTGCACCACGTTCGCGCCAGGCGTAGCGATGACCCACCAGGGAGCCGACACATAGCGATCCGCATAGGCTTTCGAGCCGTAGTCGACCGAGCCCAGCTCAACGCGGCCGATATCGCGGATCCGCGTGACGCGCCCTTGCGTGTCCGATTTCACGATGATGTCGCCGAACTGCTCAGGCGTTGAGAGGCGACCCAGCGCTTCAACGTTGACCTCGTAGGCTGCACCGCTTGAGACTGGCGGTTGGTTCAACACACCGGCGGAAACTTGGCTGTTCTGGGCACGCAGTGCGCTCAGGATTTCGCTTGCGCTGATATTGTACGCAGCAGCTTTGTCGGGATCGATCCAGATTCGCATCGCGTATTGCCGCTCGCCCAAAGCCCAAAAGTCCGCCACGCCGGGAAGTCGCGCGATCTCATCCCTGACGTGCAGCATGTAGTTCGACATGTATTCGGCGCTGCGAGACCCATCCGGAGAATAGACGTGCACACCCAGAAGCAGCGCCGGGATGGTCTTCTTGACCTGCACGCCCTGCAACTGAACTTCCTGCGGCAGCCGGGACAACGTATCCTGCACACGGTTGCGCGTCAGCATCAGGGCGACGTTCGGATCGGTGCCGACCTTGAAAATCACCGTAATGGTCAATGCGCCGTTGCCCGTCGATTGACTGCTGATGTAATCCATGTTTTCGACGCCATTTACCGCTTGTTCGAGTGGCGTTGCGACGGTGCGAGCAATTGTCTGCGCTGAGGCACCGGGGTAAGTGGTCGTGATCTGCACCGTGGTGGGCACAATGTTCGGATATTGCGCGACCGGTAACGACACCATGGTCACCAGGCCGACTAAAACGACGAAGATATTGATCACCGCCGCAAAGCGCGGATGATCGATAAAGAAGTGAGTCAGTTTCATGATTTGGCTCCGTCGTCCTCTTGTTGCGACGAAAACTGGATCGAGCCGGCATGCGGTGCAACCTTTGAACCAGGTCTGACGATGGCGATGCCGTCGATGATTACCCTGTCGGTCGGTGCGAGGCCCGAACGGATGACGCGCAAACCGCCGCGAAGCTCGCCGACTTCCACATGCTTCGGCGTTGCGACGTCGTCCGGCCCCACGGTCAATACCATGTGCTCAGCCTGATCCGCGAGTACTGCGGCGTCCGGCACGAGCAAGGTCGACTGAGGTGCCGACGTGGCCAAGCGCACGCGGGCAAATCCGCCTGGTGTCAGGAACAGGTCACTGTTGGGAACGGTAGCGCGCGCATGAATTGTTCCGCTCGAACGATCGAGCGCGTTGTCGATGAAATTAAGTGTGCCCCGATGGGAGGACTTCGCTTCATCGCTCAGTGCGATGTCCACTCGGTCTGCGAGCTGACCTTTCTGCTTTTCACGTTCACGCGAAAAAGTCATATAGTCCGCTTCGCTCATATCGAAATTGAGGTAGATCGGGTCGAGCGAGACAATTGTCGCAAGCAGTGTTGTAGGGCTACTGCCGCCCCGGCTTCCCGCGACCAGATTTCCGATCGAGACCAAATGAGTCCCGATGCGGCCCGTGAACGGCGCGGTAATCCGACAGTGATCCAGATCGAATCGCGCGTCGCGAACCAGCGCCTTTGCGGCATCCACAGCGGCCTGCCCGGCCTGCTTCTCGGCCGCGCGCTGTTCGACATTTTCTGCGGTACCCGCGTCTGTGCTCTTTAGCGTCTGGGCACGCGCCAACTCGCGCGTGGCAAGCTCTAACCGCGCATTGGCACTCTCGAGCTGAGCCGTCGCCTGGCTCATCTTGATTTCATAAGGCTCCGGATCGATGACGAACAGCAGATCACCCTTATGAACGATGTCGCCGTCCTTGAATTGAATCTCAGTCAGCGTTCCACCCACTTGAGCGCGCAGTTCAACGTTTTGCACCGCCGAAAACTGCCCAAGAAATCCGAGTTTGGATGTGAGATCGCGCTGAAGCGGCACACTGACTGCGACGGACGGGGCGGCCGGCGCCGTCGCAACCGCTGCGGATGATTCGGTTAAATGCAGCGCTACTGCACCTGCAGTTGCAAGAGCGATCAATGCAACAGCAGAACCCACCCAAACTTTGGTGCCACGTCTGTGCGAGTCGTTGATGCCAGTGCCGCCGATCGATCCGGTCTGTGACCGGTTGAAGTCGTTATCCATCGTATTCCTCATTCGGTTTGAAGATGCCTGCACCGCTGAATATCGGATGCGGCGGTGCGCTCGATGCGTCGACACTCTCTCTAGACCTTCTCTGGCCGGGTTGTCGCCACAGCCGCCAATTAGATGATTGATTGACACTATCTGTGCGTAAGATAAAAGCCATCATCTAAATTGTCAATAAATTAGATGATTTGTTTGCACTAATTATCCTCTAAGCTGATAGCCATCATCTAAATTGCCGCGCGCTGGACCTCGGTGCCCCCCACGCGTAACGTTCTCCAGGCTGGTTTCGATCGAGTGCAAACATAGATGATCGGTTGACGCTATACTGTTTTTAGACAATACTGGGCATCTAATGGGGCAAAGTGCGGTGATCTCCGGGTGGTGGCCGCCGTGAGCATCTACAAATGCCAGGCCAGAAGGAGTCGTCGAATGAGAAAGTCAAAAGCAGAAACCGCAGAAACACGCAAACGGATCATTGAGGTCGCTGTTCAAGCATTTAGAAGCAACGGGATCCATGCGACAGGAGTGTCAGAAATCATGGCGGCCGCGGGCCTGACCCATGGCGGTTTTTACCGTCACTTCGCGTCCAAAGAGGAACTGGTCGCCGAAGCATGCGCCGCGAGCTTGGACGACCTTGTTGAGGCAGCGGAGATTGCGGCCGGAGGTGGCCCGGAATCTTTCCTGAAACATATCGAGGGCTTTCTCTCGGAGGAGTTCCGCGATGATCGCTTGGGCGGCTGCCCTCTCGTTGCGATGGGCAGCGAGTTGGCACGAGCCGACATAGAGACTCGCCGAGTGGCGTCGCACGGCTTTAGAGGGATGATCGACGCGATGGCTAAGCGCAGCAGTTTCAAGGACGCGCCATCGGCTAGAGCGGACGCGATGTTCGCGCTGTCGTCCATGATTGGAGCGGTCACGATGTCGAGAATCGTCGATGACCCGGAGCTGTCTCTTCAGATTCTTGAGGTGACGAGACAACGCGTGGCGAATCGGCCCGCCAAGACTCAAAGAAAACGCTTAAAAGCGAGCGGCGTGTAATACACCCGGCTCGCTCGTCCTCACAAAGGTGTCACACTTCTTACGTCCGCGGCAGGTTCGGCGACCAGCCACCGTGGGCGCCTGTCCGCTTTGCCCAGCGTAACCTGCCCCGTTACCTTCACTTCTTCAGCAGCCTCCAAAGCGTGGTACGTCCGATCCCGAGCGCACGGCTTGCCGCGGCGCGATTGTCGCCGTTCTGTTCCAGCGCGCGTAGTACGTCGTCGCGGGTCAAGGCCGCGGGCGGCGGACCGACGACCCGGCCATTGGCCACCGGAACGGGCGGCGCCTGCATGCGCCCGAACTCCGGAAAGACGTCGCGTAGATCTTGCCACCCACCGCTCGTCACATCGCCCAGATAAATCGCCGCGCGCGCGATCAGGTTCTCGAGCTCCCGCACGTTGCCGGGCCACGCATAGTGTTCGAACAGCGGAGTCAGGAATTCCAGCACGCGTTGCGCATCCGCGGCGGACAACCGGTATTTCGTTGCGCTGCGCTCGAGCAGATGCCGCGCAAGTTCCGGTATGTCCTCACGCCGCTTGCGCAATGGCGGCAACTCGATTTGCAACAAATTGAGCCGGAAATACAGATCGGCACGAAACACGCCCTGCTCGACAAGCGCATGCAGGTCGCGATGCGTCGCGGCGATCACGCGGACATCGATCGGGGTCGCGCGCCCCGAGCCGAGTTTCATCACTTCGCGCTCCTGCAGCACGCGCAGCAACCGGCTTTGCGACGCCGCCGGCATTTCGCCGACTTCATCGAGAAAGATCGTTCCCGTATGCGCGATTTCGAAAAGCCCCGGGTTGCCGCCGCGCCGCGCGCCGGTGAACGCGCCCTCCTCGTGGCCGAACAATTCACTTTCGATCAACCCTTCCGGCAACGCCGCGCAATTGAACGCGACGAAGGGGTTGCCGCGCCGGTGGCTCGCATTATGTATGCCCTGCGCGACCAGTTCCTTGCCGGTGCCGCTTTCGCCGGTGAGCAGCACGGTCGCGTCGTGTGCAGCACCCGCGCGTGCGAGCCGCCGTACCCGTTCGAGCGCCGCTGAAGCGCCGATCAGATCGTACAGACCATGCCGCGGGACCAGATGCTTCGGTCGCTGGTTGGTGCGCAGCGATCGGTCAATACGTTGCGCAACCAGTGCGTCTTGCACCGTGAGCACGGAGCCCGAGCGCACGCCCTGTTCGATGATGGGCACGCAGTTAACGATCAGCGCGCGGCCTCCGATCTGCTCGATGCGCTCCTCGATCAGCGCATCGCGTTCGAGCATTTCGCGCAGCAGCGGGCCGATCGCGCGCGCCAGTTGCGCGGACACGTCGCGCTCGCGGTCGAGTCCGAGCAGATCGAGCATCGCCGGATTGATCGCTTCGAGCTGACCGGCGTCATCGAATGCGGCCACGCCGTCGCGCAAATGCGCGACGATGGTATTGAGTCGCGCACGCTTCGACTCCTTCTGACGGCTCATGCGCGCCAGTTCGATCGAGCGCTCGAACGCTTCCTCGACGGCGCCGAGCGAATAGAGGAACACGCTATGCAAGCCGGCCTGCTGCGCGAGATCGCACGCCAGGCCCGGGCCGATGATGACCTTGCAGCCGTCGGCGGCGAGCGTGTCGACCGCCACGCGGACTTCGTCAATCGAGCGGTAGGCGCGCTGTTTCAATGCGACCTTCAACGACGCACTGAGGTCAGTCAATTCCTTCGACACCGTTTCGTGTAGAACCAGGCCGATCGGTGCGCCCGGCCACATCGTGATTGCCTGGGTGATGGCGCTCAGCACGTCGAAGCCGTTCACCTTGACCATCACGACCGGCACGCTCAGGTTTTCGCGCAGATACAAGCCGTTCGATCCGGCGGCGAGCACGACATCGACCGTGCCTGCATCGACATACGCCTGCAGCGCAGTCACCGCAGCACCATAGCCCTCGCGCACTGAAAAGAACTTCGCGCGCTCCGTATAGCGGGGCGCGACGGTTTCGCACAGCTTTCCCAGCCGGCTGATGCTGACCAGCGCGATGCCCGGGCGGGTCTGGTTCGGGATCGGGCCTAGCGTTGACATGAGGAAATCTCCGGAAACAAATGGAACGCTTTTTGAAACGTTCCACGGAACAATGGAACATTCTCGCACAAATGCCTCCAGGCACGCCGCTTACGATAAGCCTATGTTTTTACGCACAAAATAGGAAGAGGCTCACGATCGGCACGCTTCCTGCATAAATAGCGCGTTCGCTTTCGCTTCAAGTCACTCATCACTCATCTCGGAGAGATACGCTATGACTACCTTATCCACCGCCCGCCGCGCGGCATTCCGCGCCAAGGTCGAGGAACGCCAAGGCCTGCTCGTGCCCGGCGCATTCAACGCAATGAGCGCGCGCATCATCGAGGACGCCGGCTTCGAAGCGCTTTATCTGACGGGCGCCGGCGTGACGAATATGTCGCTGGGCCTGCCCGATCTCGGTTTCGTCGGCTTGCACGAAATCGCGGAGCACACCGCACGCGTGCGCGACGCCGTCAACCTGCCGTTGATCGTCGATGCCGACACCGGCTTCGGCAACGCGCTCAATGTGTACCGCACGGTGCGCACGCTTGAACGCAGCGGCGCCGATGCGATCCAGTTCGAAGACCAGGTGATGCCGAAAAAATGTGGCCATTTCGCCGGCAAGGAAGTGATCGCGACCAGCGAAATGCTCGGCAAGATCCGCGCAGCCGTCGATGCGCGCGAAGACCCCAACCTGCTGATCATCGCCCGCACCGATGCTGCGGCCATCCATGGGATCGAAGACGCGATCGAGCGTGGCCATCAGTTCGTCGAGGCCGGCGCCGACATCCTATTTATCGAAGCGACCGAATCACTCGCCGACATCGAGCGTTTGCCCAAACTCATAGCCGCGCCGCAGTTGATCAACATCGTGATCGGCGGCAAGACGCCAACGCAGTCGCGTGAAGCACTCGGCAAGCTCGGCTACGCGATCGTGCTGTATGCCAACGCGGCACTGCAAGGCGCAGTGCTCGGCATGCAGCGGGCCCTGGGCACGCTGCGCGAGAATGGCCGCCTCGACGAGGACGCGTCGCTGGTCGCACCGTTCAGCGAGCGGCAACGGCTTGTCAACAAGCCTTTTTACGACCAGCTCGATCGCGAATACGCGGCAAAAGACAAGTAAGCGGCAACGCGATGGCTTTTCGCCGCCTGCGCTATTTACATAACAACCTTGGAGGAGACATATGAATTCAAGAAATAAGCTGTTGCTGACAATCTGGATTGTCCAGTTGGTCAATTACATGGACCGCGTCAACATCTCGATCGCCGCGCCCACGATGATGAAAGATCTGTCCATCGATCCCGCATCGTTCGGTTTCGTGTTGAGCGCATTTGCGCTCGGCTACGCGTGCATGCAAATACCGGGCGGCTTTCTCGCGGATCGATTCGGTGCGAAGCGTCTACTGATCGCAGCGCCTATCGTCTGGTCTATCTTTACCGGTTTAACCGGGTTCGCGACTACGCTGACATCGTTGATTGTGCTTCGCATCTGCTTCGGTCTCGCGGAAGGGTCGTCGAATGCGTCTTACTACAAGATCGTCGGGGACAACTTCACCGCGAAGGAGCGCGCCGGCGCCAACGCTGTCTGGCTGACCGCGCTCGCGCTCGGGCCGGCATTCGTGGCGCCCATCGCGTCGCTCCTATTGCGTGTGCAGGGGTGGCAGCACCTGTTCTTCTGGTTCACCATTCCCGGTCTTATCGTTGCATTGCTCGTCTACCTGACGATTCCCGACCAGAGCACGGTCGCAGTCGTCAAAGACGCGCCCGACAACGGCCATAGCGTAAGCTGGCGGGTACTGCTGGGGCGGTCCAGCAGTTGGCTTCTTTTTTTCGGGTACCTGACGTTCAACGTGGGTTTCTGGGGTTATCTCGGCTGGATGCCCAGCTATCTGTCGATCGAACGGCACATCGACGTCAAAACGCTCGGCTACGCGGCGTCGATTCCCTATTTGGCGGGCTTCGTCGGGCTCGTCGTGTTCGGCTGGCTGGGTAGCAACAGCCTCTATAAATATCGTGCGCAAATGGTCGCGATTGGCTATCTGCTGGGTGCGTTCTCCCTGTTCTGCACATTTTCGGCCCACACGGCGGCACTGAGCGTGGTTGGACTATCGTTCACTGCGATGTTCCTCTATGGCGGCTTCGCTCCCTGGGCGTCGCTGGTGCTCGACTGCGCGCCGATTCAGGCCCGTGCCGCGTTTGCCGGCTTCATTAGCACGGGCGGCCAGATTGGCGGACTGTTTGCGCCCATCATAGTCGGCTACGTGGTGCGCAATACGCATTCGTTCACGGGCGGCTTTGTGTGCATGATGATCGCGCTGTGTGTATCAGCGGCCTGCTTCTTGATACTAGGTCGACAACTCGGCGTCCGCCTTCGCGATGCCAAACTCGCACCCGCATAAACCCGCGCACATGAACCCGGCGAGTCCCGGCGCATAATAGGAGCATCGAACGCGCCTGAACCTCTACCGCTCGCCGGGAGAACGCCATGCAAGCCAAGAACGAAGAACTGGTTGCTCACCTGTTCAACGATGTTGTCGATTTTGCGCGGGGACGGCTACCGGAGCCCGCGTTCAACGTCATCGAACCGTTCCTGCGTCACTACTACGAACTCACCGATCCCGAGGACATCCAAAGCCGCGATCTCGCCGATCTGTACGGTGGCGCCATGGCGCACTGGCAGACAGCGCAGAAGTTCGTGACAGGTCGGGAGTGCCTGCGGGTGTACAACCCCAATCTGGAGCAGCATGGCTGGCATTCCGATCACACGGTGGTCGAAATCGTCAACGACGACATGCCCTTTCTTGTCGATTCGGTGATGATGGCTGTCAACCGTCTGGGGCTCGCCATGCATTCCGCCATCCATCCGGTATTCAGCGTTTCCCGCGATGCGACGGACGCGATCAAGCGCATCGCTTTGGGTCACGTCGACGCCGAGGACACTCAATCACGCCTGGAATCGTTTATTCATTTTGAAGTGGACCGCTGTGGCGAGGCCGCGAAGCTCGACGAGTTGCGCGCCGATATCGCACGGGTGCTGGGAGACGTGCGCGCGTCAGTGGAAGACTGGCCGAAGATCCTTGATGTCGCGCGCGCCACTATCAGTGAAATGAAAACGCGGGATACGAGCCCGGACGGTGTCGAGGCACGCGCGTTTCTGGAATGGATGGTCGCAGACCATTTCACATTTCTCGGGCACCGCGACTATGAACTCGTCACGCAGGATGGCGCGTTCGCGCTGCGCGGCGTGTCGGGCTCCGGCGCGGGATTGCTGCGCGACAGCCTGCGGCCACCCACGGCCGACGACGTTACGCGGCTGCCGCCAGGGGCCGCCGCCATCATCGAAGGCTCGACGCCGATTTTCCTCACCAAGGCCAATTCGCGAGCGACAGTGCATCGCCCGGGCTATCTCGACTACGTTGGCGTGAAGCGCGTCGGCCCGGACGGTAAGGTGATCGGAGAACGGCGGTTCATTGGCTTGTACACGTCCACGGCCTACCTGGCTCCCACCTCCGAAATCCCGATCGTGCGGCGCAAATGCGCAAACATTGTCAAGCACGCCGGCTTTCTGGCGAAGGGGCATCTGCATAAATCGCTACTCACCGTGCTTGAACAATACCCGCGCGAAGAACTCTTCGAGGCGGACGAGGATGTGCTGTTCGAGATTGCACTCGGCGTGCTGCGCTTGCAGGAGCATCAGCGCACGCGCCTGTTCGTGCGTCGTGACCGTTTCGACCGCTTCGTGTCATGCATGGTCTTCGTGTCGCGCGACAAGTTCAACACGGACTTGCGCAAACGAATCGCCAAGGTTCTCATGGAGGCCTTCAATGGCAAGAGCATAGAGTTCACGCCGCTACTTTCGGAGTCTCCACTTGCACGCATCTACATCACGGTGCGTGCAGGTACCGGCCCGATGCCGAAGGTCGATACACGGGAGCTCGAGCAACGCGTGGTGCAGGTCGCGCGCCGCTGGCAGGACGATCTGGCCGACGCGTTGACCGATAGTTTCGGCGAAGAACAGGGCAACCGGCTTTTGGCTCGGTATGCCGATTCGTTCCCGGCAGGCTACCGTGAGGACTACCCCGCGCGTACCGCAGTGCGGGATATCGAATTGCTCGAACAAACGCATGTGAGCACGGGTGGCATCGCGATGAGTCTCTACCGCCCGATCGAAGCTGGGCGGCGAACACTACGCTTCAAGGTGTATCGCGTGGGCGAGCCGATTGCGCTGTCCCTCAGCCTGCCGATGCTGGAACACCTCGGTGTGCGCGTCGACGAAGAGCGTCCGTATCGCATCGAGCCGCTTCTTGCGCCACAAGCATGGATACACGACTTCGGTCTGGAGCTGGCCGACGACGTGGAATTCGACATCGATCGCGTCAAGGAGCTGTTCGAGAACGCGTTCGCCAGCGTTTGGACCGGCGAAGTCGAAAACGACGGCTTTAACCGCCTGGTCCTGCGCGCACAACTCGGCGCCCGCGAGGTTACGATCCTGCGTGCCTACGCGAAATATTTGCGGCAGATCGGATCGACGTTCAGCGACGTGTATATCGAACGCGCGCTGACCTGCAATCCGGCGATCGCGCGCAAGTTGCTTGAACTGTTCCTGGTGCGCTTCAACCCCACTCCTCCCCCCAACGCCGGACACGGCTTGGCGAGCGACAGCGGCAAGATTCGTGACGCGCTCACCCAACACGTGCTCGACGAGATCGAAGCTGCGCTCGATAAGGTGCCCAACCTCGACGAAGACCGCATCCTGCGCCAGTTCCTGGGTGTCATCAACGCGACGGTGCGGACCAACTATTTCCGCAAGGACAGCGATGAGGCGCCCAAACCCTACCTGTCGCTGAAGTTCGATCCGGCTATGGTGCCGGGTCTGCCGGAACCCAAGCCGATGTTCGAGATCTGGGTGTATGCACCGCGCGTCGAAGGCGTGCACCTGCGTGGCGGCAAGGTCGCGCGCGGCGGCTTGCGTTGGTCGGATCGGCGTGAGGATTTTCGCACCGAGGTGCTGGGCCTCATGAAGGCGCAAATGGTGAAGAACACGGTGATCGTGCCGGTCGGCTCTAAAGGCGGCTTTGTCGTCAAGAATCCGCCACCGGTGACCGATCGCGAAGCCTATGCTCGGGAGGGGGTCGCGTGCTACCAGATGTTCCTGCGCGGCTTGTTGGACGTAACGGACAACCTCGTGGCTGGCGTCATTGCGCCGCCGCCCGACACGGTGCGTCACGATGGCGACGACCCGTACCTCGTCGTCGCCGCCGACAAGGGCACAGCCACGTTCTCCGACTATGCGAACGCTATCGCGCGCGAGTATGGTTTCTGGCTCGACGACGCATTTGCTTCCGGCGGCTCCGTCGGCTACGACCACAAGAAAATGGCGATTACCGCGCGAGGCGCATGGGAATCGGTCAAGCGGCATTCGCGCGAAATCGGCGTCGATACACAGGCAACCGATTTCACGGCGGTCGGTGTCGGCGACATGTCGGGTGACGTGTTCGGCAACGGCATGCTGCTCTCGCGCCATATCCGGCTGATCGCGGCGTTCGATCATCGCCACATCTTCCTCGATCCTGAGCCCGACACCGTCGCAAGTTTCAAGGAACGTGAACGGCTCTTCGCGCTGCCGCGTTCGAGCTGGGCCGACTACGATGCCGCCGCAATCTCGGCCGGGGGCGGCGTATTTCCGCGCACCGCAAAAACCATCACCATTTCGCCGCAAGTCCAGGCGCAGCTCGGCCTAACCGTGGCGGCGCTCGCCCCGAACGAACTGATCCGCGCGATCTTGCTCGCGAACGTTCATCTGCTATATAACGGCGGCGTCGGCACGTACGTGAAGTCGACACGCGAGACGCACGCTCAGGTCGGCGACCGCACCAACGACGCCGTGCGTGTCAACGGCGCGGAACTGCGCTGCAAAGTGCTGGCTGAGGGTGGCAATCTGGGCGTGACGCAGCTTGGCCGGATCGAGTACGCGCAACAGGGTGGGCGCATCAATACCGACGCCATCGACAATTCCGCGGGGGTGGACTGTTCGGACCATGAAGTGAACATCAAGGTTCTGCTGGGCCTCGTGGTTGCCGACGGTGAGATGACCGAAAAGCAGCGCAACAAGTTGCTTGCCGAGATGACAGACGAAGTGGGTCTGCTCGTGCTAAAGGACAATTACGCGCAGACGCAGGCGCTGTCGGTTGCGAATCGGTTTGTCACCGAGATGTTCGAACCTGAGGCGCGGCTGATGCGGTGGCTTGAACGCGCGGGGAGGCTAAAACGCAGGATCGAATTCCTGCCCTCCGATGAGGAGCTCACCGAGCGTCAGGCGGCCCAACAGGGGTTCACGTCGCCCGAGCGAGCCGTGTTGTTCGCCTACAGCAAAATGTGGCTGTACGACGAACTGCTGGCTTCGGACGTGCCGGAGGACCCGCTCGTCGCCCGGATGCTGCCAGACTATTTCCCGCTGCCGCTGCAGGCCCGTTACAGCGAGCCGATGCGGCGGCACCCGCTGCGGCGCGAGATTCTCGCCACGCACCTGACAAACGTACTCATCAACCGGGTTGGCTGCACGTTTGTGTACCGGCTAATGGAAGAAACGGATGCGCATCCAAGCGACATTGTGCGCGCGTGCATCATGGCGCGCGATGTGTTCGATCTGGACGATGTCTGGAGCAGGATCGACGCGCTCGACAATTGCGTCGCCGACGAGGTGCAGGCCTCGATGTTTGTCAGCGTCGTGCGCTTGCTGGAGGAAGCAACGCTCTGGTTCCTGCGTCATCTGACGCCGTCGGCTGCGGGCTCGGCCGCGGAGTGGGTCGCGCGTTGTCACGACGCAGTACAAAGGCTCGCGCCTCAGTTGCCGACGTTGCTGCCCGCCAACGAACTCGACATGTTGTCCGAACGACGGCGTTCGCTGGAGGAGGCGGGCGTCGAAGACAGCCTTGCGGCGCAGGTGGCGAGTGCAGAGGTATCGACTGCCGTGCTCGACAGCGCGGAAGTGGCGGAAATTTGCGAGCGCAGCCTCGAAGTCGCCGCGAGCGTGTACTTCGCGATCGGCACGTTGCTGAACTACGGCTGGATCTCCGAGCGTGCCATGGCGCTACCGGCTGCCACCCACTGGGATGTGCTCGCGCGTGCTGCTGCGTTGGAAGAGCTCGCTCGGCTCAAGCGGGCACTGACGGTCAGCGCGCTTGAACAAACGCGAGATATCGATACGACCGATACGATCGTCGAAAACTGGCGATCCAGGCATCAGGCCGCAGTCGAGCGTTATGCGCGCCTTCTGCCGGAATTCCGTGCAACGGGCGGGGCGAGCCTTTCGATGCTGCTCGTGGTGGTCCGTGAGATAGCCATGCTGGAACGCTCGTAGTTCGTGTGACCGGCCACAACGGCTTCCCTCCCCTTATTGCAATCCCGTTGCTGCGCCGACGTCGTCGACCACGACAGTGAATGGAAAACGCCCCTCGGATTTTCGTCGCGAGGGGCGTTCTCACTTCAGAGCACTTTCGTTTATAGTGCGGCGTCCTTCAACTTCTTCAGCGGGCGCACCTTGAGTCGGACCGATGCTGGCTTCGCCGCAAACCATTTGTCTTCACCCGTGAACGGGTCCTTGCCGAAACGCTTCTTCTTGGCCGGCACATCTTGCGCGACAACTTTCAGCAAGCCTGGCAGCGTGAACTCCTTCGCGCCCTTTTTGTGTATCGATGCAAGCACCGTTTCTTCGAGCGCCGTCAACAACGCCTTGGCCGCCTTCGGCTCGACGCCTGAGCGCTCAGCCAGATGAACGATCAGCGATGCCTTGGTGAACGTATCCTTGATAGGTTTCAGGGGCGCTGCCGCAACGGTGTTTTTTGCAGCGGGTGCGGATGCTTTCTTCGCCACTGGTGCAGCAGCTTTCTTGCTGGCCGGCGCCGCTTTCTTTGCAGCGGGTGCTGCCGCTTTCTTTGCAGCAGGTGCCGCCGCTTTCTTCGTGACGGGAGCCCCAGCTTTCTTGCTAGCAGTTGTTGCCATAAATTCCTCGCTTCTAGTCAAAGTTTGTCCAAGACTTTTGCCTCTGCGCCGTCACCGACTAACGCAAAGGTACAAATCCTCGGGTTGGGCGCCAGCGTACCAATACCGGCATGAAGGCGCAACGTCTGAGTCCATGAATTAGCCCGCGAGACTTACCCTTGCCGCAGGAAAACATCTCCTCTTTCATTGCCCTCCCATACCCAATCAGCATAGGTTCCGATTCCCCAAAGGTTTTTTACAAACCCTGGGTAATGCCGCAAAGTGCTGAAAATCCAAAGCAACATGCACTACATAATAGGACTCAAAATGGAGACACCTCAATGAAAGCAGGCCGGATTGTCATTTATCTGCTGCTATTTTCCGGATGCTCGATCAACTACATCGACCGTGTCGTACTTTCGGTGGCGGCGACCCCAATCGCCCACGAGTTTGGGCTCTCAACGATCCAGCTAGGCTATCTCTTCTCTGCGTTTCTCTGGACCTACCTGGTCTTTGTCCTTCCCTGGGGCATGCTCGTCGATCGCATTGGCACCAAACGCGCGACCGCCTCCGGCATGGCGCTCTGGTCATTTGCCACGGTGCTTACCGGGTTTTCCGGCGGCTTTTCGACGGCTATTTTGTCCAGACTGTTGATGGGCTTCGGTGAAGCATCAACCTATCCAGCCGGTGCCAGAACCATACGCGAATGGATGCCCGCCCGTGAACGCGGATTCGCCACGACCGTATTCAACTGCGGCGGCTATGCCGGCCCCGCGATCGGCTCCGTCCTCATGGGTGCGCTGATCAGCGCGATCGGATGGCGCGGTGGGTTCTACGTTTCCGCCATCATCGGTTTCACATGGGTCGTCGTTTGGCTGCTCGTCTACAGGTCTCCAGAAAAAGCGCCCTACATCAGCAACACCGAACGCGCGATGATTCTGTCGCAACGCGGCGGCAGCGCCGACCCCAGCACCGCAGCGTCATTGCCCGCGCTACTTCGTTGCACCAGCCTCTGGGGATTGTTCATCGTTCAAGGATGCGCGGTCTACACCGTCTATTTGTTTCTCAGTTGGCTGCCCAGTTATCTGCAGGCGGTTCACGGCCTCACGGTACTGAAGACGGGCTTTTATACAGCCGTACCGTATGCTGTCGCCGTTCCCGGCACCATCTGCATGGGCTGGCTGAGCGATCGTCTGTTACGTAACGCACCGATCGACTCCGGTCGTCGTCGAAACATGGTGGCGGTCTTATTGCTCTGTTCGGCCTGCATTCTGGTCACGCCGCTGGTAACCAATACCGCCCTCGTGCTCGCACTGTTTTCTTTCTCGCTCACCAGTATCGGCAGCACGGTTGGACTCAACATCGCCTTACTCAGCGACCTACTCCCCAATCCGGCCAATACGGGTCGCGCCCACGGTTTTCTCGTCACGGGCGGAAACCTCTTTGGGGTGATCGCCCCGATTGCAACGGGTTACGTCGTATCCATCACGGGCAGTTACAACGCCGCATTTGTCATCGCGGGATTGCTTCTGGTATTGGGCGCAACGATCTGCCTCACCATGACGCGCAAGCCGATCGCCCCTGCATCACCCGCCGATGCCGCGCTGCTTAAATCGACTTCTGGAGCCAAAGCGTGAGTACCTCAGACGACAAAGACGATATCCGGGAACTGCTGGCGCAGTACTGCTTTCTGCTCGACGACTATCAATTGACGGAGTTTGCCGCCCTCTTCGCAGAAGACGGTACGTGGAGTTCGCGCAATGGCGAAGCCACGGGTCGCGCCGCCATCGAGCAGTTGTTGAGGGAACTTGTACCTGTGCCGGGCCCCGGTACACGACGCCGTCATCTGACAACGAACATCTTGATTACGCTCCATGGAGACAAAGCGATGGTTCGCTCATATTTCATGGTGGTACGTGACAGTCGCGGCGGGCCGGCGATCGCAGTTGCCGGTCGCTATGAAGATGAAGTCATTCGCCACGACGGTCGCTGGCTATTCAAATCGAGAAGGCTATCCCACGATATCGCGGGCGAAAGCGGGCTGCTCTCTACTAAGAGTAGCTGAAGCACACGGTGTCGCCCCTCAGACGGTAATGCATACCTACACCGCCTGAATTACCGATTCAACAACGTGAAGCGCATGCGCAGCCGTGACCGGCTGGGTCCGCGCTTGCCCCAACTCGCCCCGACTCGCCGCATATGACCGCTCTCGTGATATCCGAGACGCAAGATAAAAATAACCTAACGACACAGGAGACATAGTCCGTGCAATCCAATCACTTTATCCGCGCTGCATGCCTGATGCTGGTGAGTACATCGAGCATCCTTGCCCTTCCCGATGTGGCCCAGGCGCAAAGCTCAGTCACGCTGTATGGAATACTCGACGACGGCATCACTTACACCAACAGTGCGGCAGGGCATTCGTCGATTGTCCAACAGGATGGCAACAATACGGGGGCAACCGGAAGCCGCCTCGGCTTTCGCGGCATCGAGCAACTAGGCGACGGCCTGAGCGCCATATTCGTTCTCGAGAACGGCTATACGCTACCCAATGGCGGTCTCCAGCAGGGAGGCCTGATGTTCGGGCGCCAAGCCTATGTCGGCCTGAACAGCGGCCTCGGCACACTGACCTTCGGGCGGCAGTACGACTCGCTCGCCGACTATCTTCAACCGCTGTCGGCCGCGGCGCAGTGGGGCGGCTATATGATGGGACACGCCGACGAGGTCGATAACATCGTCGATACGAACCGGCTTAACAACTCGATCAAGTTCAACACTCAGCGATATGGCGGTTTCCGGGTCGGCGGGATATACAGCCTCGGTGGTGTAGCCGGCGACGTCACCCGCAACCAGGTCCTGGCATTCGGTGCAGATTATGCGAGTGGTCCCATCGTGATTGCCGCCGCCTATTTGGACGCGAAGGATCCTAACTATGGCTTTTTCGGCGGCAACGGTAACGCCCTGACGTCGACCTCTGTCACAAGTACCGGGGCACCGAATACCAACAATATTGGCAGCACCCGCCCGGCCTTTTCCGGATTCGCTTCAGCAGGCAATGAACAGATTGCCGCCGTTGGCGCAGCCTATGCGTTTGGTGCCGCACGAGCAGGCATCATCTATTCCAACGTACGGTTTCAGAATCTTGGGGTATTGGCGGTTTCGGGTACGCCGACGTTCTCGCCAGGAAGTGCCGCTGGATTCAATAGCATCGAACTCAACTTTAAATATCAACTGACGCCTGCCCTGCTACTCGGCGCTGCCTATAATTTGGTCAAGGGGACTTCCGTCAGGACCGCCGATGGCACAGACATAGGCGCGACCTACAACCAACTTGAAGGTGGGGTGGATTACGCCTTCAGCAGACGCACCGATGTCTACTTCGTGGGAGTCTTTCAGCATGCAAGTGGAACGGACTCAACAGGGGCTGTCGCACACGCATCGATTGATGGACTGACGCCCTCCTCTACCGACAAACAGGTTGGCCTACGCGTTGCTCTGCGTACACGCTTCTGATATCTCAGGTGATGCTTAAGGGGATGTTTAAGGTGGTACCTAAGCGGGTGAGCCACATGCTCACCCGCTTAACGTACGACATTCCGTTTGCCACCGTACCCGATTCCGTCAGCGATATAAGGCTAGCGGATTCTCCGTGAGCACTCGCACAAAGTGATCCCGTCCTTCACAGATAGCTTCGAGCAACAACAACAGCGCTGCCTCGTCGGGCCAAGGGGTCGTAATGTTTGGGTGAGGCCAGTCACTCCCCCAAAGCGTGCGGGTCGGGGCAACCTGAAGTAAGCGCCGGATAATTGGGGCAGCGTCGTCGAAGGGCGGTACTCCACGCGAAATGCGATCTGCGCCGGACACCTTGATCCACCGATCGGGACGTGCCAGACTCTCTTCAAGTTCAGCAAACTCCGAATAATCGACCCCGAGTTCTGCCTCAACCCGCGCCATGTGATCGATGACAACGGGAATATCGCTATTCTCCAGGGCGCGAAGCGCCAGCAAGACTTCATTGAGCTTGCCGTGTACGAGCAGGTGCCATCCATGCGTGCGGATACGCGCTGCGATCGCCTTCATTCTCCCTGGATCCGTGCCACCCGGCAGGTGTGGCACGACGTTTAGCCTAGCCCCCCGGACACCCGCCTCGTGAAGCTGACCCAGCGTTATTTGGTCGACATCTGGCTCAATCAGGGCAATACCCCGATACCTTCCCGCACTCGCGCGTAGTGCCGCAACCAGTGCCGTATGATCCGAGCCATAAGCCGCAGCCTGTACCAGCACACCGTTCGTAATGCCGAGTCGACCATGAAGCGCCTTTAGCGACTCGAAGGGGGCTTCGGCCGGTCGATATGCCGCCTCAGCCGGTAATGGGAATTGCACCCATGGGCCAAATACGTGCGTGTGGCAGTCCCATGCCCCATTGGGGATCTGGGGAAATTGGCCTGGTTTTAATGGATCTTGTATCACACACCCTACCCGTTAAGCTCGTGAGCAATGCCGTCGGGCAATCCGACCTGAAATACGTTGATGGTCATCGAAATCAGTGTGTAGTACCCGGCCAATCCAACCAGATCGATGACCGCTGTTTCACCCAATTCCTGAACGGCTTGCGCATACAGCGCATCCGGAATTTCACGTGTTTGATGCAGGACAACGAGAAACGAATGTACGAGTTCCTCGTCCTTCTGGCCCGAGAACAATTGGCGCGTTCTGATGGCCTCGACGGTATTCGCAGCGACACCCGCTTTGAGTGCGATGGGCTTGTGTGCATACCACTCGTATTCGGAGTTCCACAACCTCGCCATCGTCAATATCGCCAACTCCGAGAGGCGCGGTGAAAGCGCCGTCTCGTATCTGCAGTAGCGTCCCAGCGATTGCGCATACTCGGCTAGACCAGGGTTGTTGAGCCAGACGGCAAGGGGACCACGCACTCCCTTGCGCGGCCCGGAGGCAATCTCGTCATAGATGCGACGCTGTGCGTCGCTCATGGCTTCCGGCACTGGACCGGAAATCCGCTGTTTCATGAGTCTCTCCACAAAAAATCGATGGCTATCAGTCCGATCGGACGGGCGCCCCCCCGTTTCTCAAGGCGAGGAGGGAAGGGAAAATTGGCCGTTACGGATTACGCCAGTACGGCGCATACAGATTGAATGTCGAAGGTGCCCGTCCCGCCGGTCGGCCGAGAAGCGCGCGCAACTCGACTACGCTCATGGCTGATGCAAACGTTGCGAAAACCCACAATTTTGTGATGTGCCCAGCATCGTCCTGGGAGACGAAACTACGGAGCTGACTCAAATCGGGATGAGTGCCCCACACATCGCGAATGCCACGGATGATACCTGCCGCTTCATCTTGGTTTTGGATTGCGAAACCGAGCCACGCCAGGCAGGCTGAATTTTTAGGATCATGCTGCAATGAGTCCTGCGACTCGAATGCCTGTGCAATAACACGAGTTCGCCCGATGGTTCGGGGCAATATCCGGCGACTCCATGGCGTGGAGCGTGGACCCGATACGCTCAGATACGCATCGCTTTCAAGTGCCGCTGTCGACGTAAGGTCGTAAAGTGCCAACCAGCGAGGCCAGCCGTCCAGGCACACCCAGCGGGACGCCGATTCAAACCCGGGGATTGCTGAGCGTTGAGGGAAATGCTCAAGGTCGTACCAGTCGTTGAATTCTTCCTCGAGCGAAGCAGGAGGCTCCATTGTGACGAGCAGCAGCGCGCGCGACGTCATATCTGCGCCCTCCCCGATGCCAAGGATGAGGCAAGACCATCCACATCGCCATTCTCTTCTTGACGCTGCACGAAGTCGATAATCATTCGAGCCAGCTCGTCAGGCGCCTGCACCGCCACCAGATGGCCGCAGTCAAGCTCGGCAAATTCGACGCGCTGTGGGTCACCCCACAGCGCGGCCAATTCAGCGACATGCAGGGGTGGACGCAGAGGGTCATGCGTACCGGCAACCATTAAGCATGCAACATGAGATCGAGCCAGACCATCGCGCAACTGCGCGCTGCCCAAGGCCCGATTGGCAAGACCGTAAGCCACCGGATCATTCCCGAGAAAACGTGCTCGATACGTTTCGAATCTAGCCGCCCCTCCCCGCTGTCGCAACGCCACCGGGTATGAGCGGTCCAGGGTCGCCGCCTCGATTGCGCGCATGCCATGATTAACGGCTAGATCCGATCGCTGTTCCAGATAGGTACGACGTGCCGCATCGGCTTCGAGCGCCGGCGCGCACAGCACCATACCGGCCACTCGTTCCGGATATCGTAACGCATGGATTAGCGCGACTGCTGCACCTGCAGCCGCCGCGACCAGCCAATACGGCTGAGGTAGCTTCGACTCAATCAGTACCATGTCAAGATCGTCGGCAAGTTGCTCCAGTGTCATCGGCTCACGGACTTTCTCCGAGCCGCCGTGGCCACGTTGATCCAATCGAAGGATGGTGAAATCGGCCACAAGCGGCTCGATTGCTTCATCCCAGCTTTCGAGACTCCCCCCCAGTTCATGGAGCATGACCATACTGCGCTTACCGTGTCCGGCGATGGTATAGCGCAAACTGATGGAATCGTTTCGTGTCCAGCGGAAATTAAAGGTCATCTTACAAGGGCATAGGGCTAACTTAGCGATACTGTGCACGCAGGCTCTTACATTGACAAAAACCGTTTTGCGATGGCAATCTATACCGGATCAGCATAGCTTCTTGTCCTTCCGTATTTTTGGAGAGTACCATCGACATCCGTGAATTACGCTATTTCATACAGATCGCCCGTGCAGGTAGTTTCAGCCGCGCCGCAGCCGAGCTCTATATCGCACAACCTGCATTAAGCCGCCAGATTACCAAGCTCGAACAAGAGCTCGGCGTACAGTTATTCGTACGACATGGGCGTGGCATCAAGCTGACGAATGCGGGTGCTTTGCTGCTCGACCGGGCGGAAATGATCACACATTACGTTCGCCAGGCGGGCGACCAGGTTCGTGCGGCAGGGGACGGTTTGAGTGGCCACATCACGATCGGGATGCCGCCGGCCATAGGCGTCCCACTGCTGCCGCGCGTCATTGAGTCATTCGCTAGCCGCTGGCCCAGCGTATCCATTCATGTTCGCGAGGGGCTAAGTACCTCGCTGCAAGAATGGCTGATTGACCGCCGTGTCGACCTCGCCGTCGTTTATAACCAACCGCCGCTCGATGCACTCGATATTGCGTCGATGTTCACCGAGCCCATGGTCGTCGTCTGCCCACCGGAATCGGACCGCCCCCCGCTGGCCGCGCCATTCCGGATCCGGGATTTGGCCGACCTGCCCTTGATTCTGCCCGGACTTCCGCACGCTAACCGGCGTGTCATCGAGCGTGCCGCGGTGCAGCACGACGTGCATTTGCGCATCGTGCTCGAAGTGGACAGTGTGCCATTGACCAAGGCGTTGGTCGCACAAGGTTTCGGCTATTCCCTGCTTACCTATACGGCCGTACAAGACGATGTCGCTCGCGGTCGCCTACATGCAGTCGCAATTGAGCGCCCCGCGATTCGCTCAACGGTATCGATTGCGACACTCCGGGACGTTCGCAAATCTCCCGTCATTGATGCCATGTTCAACGTTGTTTCGGACAAGCTTCACGAACTCGTCGTGAGCGACGCTTGGCAGGCGCAGGTTTCGTGGGTAGCGCTTGAATCGCCCGACGAGGAGATGTCGGTCTTGCCCTGACCGGCCAGCCGCTGCGCGAATAATTTGTTGATGGTAAAGTAATTAGGGCTGGTATAGCTGCGCGCGAAAGAGCTGTCCGGCTTACGCGAGATACGCAGGCTGCACACCCAATAAGCCTCTCCAACCTTGCCCATGCGCTACTCCCCGATTGAGAAATAAAAATGAGCACAATGCCGGGCGTGACGTATTCACCGCCGGCCGCGAAGGAAATGCATCGCGGTGAATTGCTCAGAATGGTTATCGCAGCGTCGCTCGTCAACGGTCTGGAAATCTTCGATTTCACCGTGTTCGGGTTCTTCGCGGTGCAGATCGGCGACCAGTTTTTCCCGGCCCGAGATCCGATGACATCGTTACTGTTGGCCGTCGCTACATTCGGCGTCGGCTTTTTCATGCGCCCTCTTGGCGCGATGATAATCGGCAGCTATGCGGACCGCGTCGGACGCCGTGCGGCAATGACGACGACCAGTTGGATGATGGCCTTGGGCACGGCGGCGATCGGGGCTTGCCCGTCTTTTGCCTCGATCGGTGTGGCGGCGCCGCTGATTGTCATTGCTGGTCGAGTGCTGCAAGGTCTCGCCGCCGGCGGTGAGATCGGCGCAACTGCGTCCTTCGTCATGGAAGCGGGGCCGCTGTCGCGGCGGGGCTATCTGATCGGTTGGCAGCTTGCCGCTCAGGGCGCGGCAGCATTGCTGGGCGCGTCACTGGGTGCGCTACTCACGCGTATTGTGTCGCCATCCCATCTCGCTGAGTGGGGTTGGCGCATTCCTTTTCTGATCGGTCTTCTGATCGTGCCGATCGGATTATATGTTCGGCGTCAGTTGCGCGAGACCACCATCCGTGACGCAAATGGGCGCAAGACCAGTGCGGTATTTACCGAGTTGTTTCGTGAACATGGCAGGGCACTGATCCTGGCAACCCTGATGATAATGGGGCGAACGGTACCGACTTACGCCATCGTTTTTTACATGCCGAGTTATTTGACTCGGGTAATGCATATGCCAGCCAGCACCGGATTTCTGTCATCCGTGCTATCCGCGCTGCTGCTGGTCGTTATCTCGCCTTTGTCCGGCCTGCTGGCAGACCGATTGCCTCGCCGTAAGCCACTGGTTCTGCTCACCTCGGGATGCATGGCATTGCTGGTCTACCCGGCCTTTCTGATGATTACCCGCATGCATAGCGTGTGGTCAGTCCTGTGTAGCGTCGGCGTCATAAGCGCATTATTGGCGCTCGGCGCCAGTGCCGGCACCGTATTGATACTTGAGGCGCTTCCTGCCCGGGTGCGGGCCAGCGGCCTTGCACTCTCTTACGCATTAGGCGTCGCGCTGTTTGGCGGCACGGCTCAATTCATCTGCACGGGGTTAGTCAAATGGACCGGCGATCCCATGTCTGCGGCTTGGTATGTTGTATTTGCATGCCTGCTGAGCTTCTGCGCACTCATGGTGTTTAAAGAGAAGTTTGCACAAGCCTGAACCAGGGGCGCAATGCAAATGCCTATCTGCCCACGAAGCGAGATCATTGAGATTTTTTGAGCGAGCCCGAACCACCGGTATAACCCCACTTTTCCAGTGAGTCGGCCAGGGTAAGGCAGGCTTGTGCAGTTTGTTGCGCCGTCAAGCGGGTGTGCCATTTACCGCTCAAGCCATCGCCAAAGTGCTTGCGATGCCAGTGACTGATCAAATCATATTCGTCATTGCCGGACTTCCTAATCCGGCCTGGCGGCAGGTATTGGAACCTGCCGATCAGACGTTCAACGACAGCCTGCGAATGCAAATGCTGCACCATCCCAAGATCAACCGGTACGGTCACACCTAAATAGTCCTTCAGGGCGAGAATCGTTTCGGTAGAGCGGTAGAAATGGTCCTCATAGCGCAACAGCGGCACGCCCAGCGCCTGGTACATCGTCAGCGACGCGCAGCTTCTTTGCAGAGCAAGCAAAGCATCTTCAAACGAAACATCGAAGCGCTCCATCAAAGACACCATGCAATCGCGCGGGTCGCGCACCGACAGAACACAGCCAGAGGCATGCGTCGAGAGGAATTCAAAGAGTGTGGAATCCGCTTTGTGCGACTTCAGTACCACGTAGTCGACTTGGTGCTCGCTTGCCTCCAGCACCGCCTGCAGCTCGGCAAAATTATCGTCGAGGTAAAACGCCACCACTGAACGTTGGGTCTGCCCCAGTAAATACCGCACAATGTTGTATACCCAGGTCGAAGCGCTGCCGGGTAAGCCGAGGCACAAAACGACTTTAGGAAATCGATGACTCATAGAATCACACCATGCAAGTACAGCACGCATCATGCATGAGTCCGGCGCAGAAACCCGTTTTGCAGAAATTTCAAAAAATTAAAATCCACCTTCAAGTCACTGCCGGGCGGCCGGCTTGCCTCCCCGGTACACTGCCCCGCTCGTGCGACGAATCCTGTCGACCGACCGGCAGCGCTTGACCCGCGGCGTTCGCGCCGCACACCGATGCGCGGTCATATAACGCGCATCGGTGTGCGACACACTGTAACCATTTGCCACATAACGATCTTGCCCGCAGCCGTCACGTTGATATACAAGGGGTCGTCAGCCTGACGTGCCGCAAACGCACTATACTCAGAGCTCGCGCAAGAGCGAGGCATCATGATCGATAACCTTAAAGCCTTAGCTGCCATCATCGACAGCAAATCGCTGACCAAAGCAGCGTCTCGGCTATGCTTGACGCAGTCCGCCATCTCGCGCCGTATTCAGCAACTCGAAGAAGCACTCGGCGGCACATTGCTCGATCGGACCCAGCGTCCGCCAACCGCTACGGCGCTTGGCCAGCGCGTCTATGAGCAAGCGTTGCCGATCCTGCGCGCGCTCGATGAACTGATGGCGATTACCCGGCCAGACGCGTCGCCCACCGGCACCTTGCGGTTCGGCATGTCCCAGGCCATCGGCGACGTCATGCTGGCCGACTCGGTCGAGCAAGTGGCAAGAGAGTTTCCAGGACTCGACGTTCGCGTGCGCGCTGGCCGGGGCGACCAACTGGCCGTCCAGGTCGGCGCGGGTGATCTCGACGCCGCCATCGTCATACTACCGCTGGACACACGGCCGACGCCGCCGTTGATGGGCCGGATCATAGCCACCGTCGATGTGGCGATCGTGCAGAGCCGTCGGCGCCCACTGGTGAGTGACCCGGTCCTCCTTGCCGAGCTAGCAGAGCAAGACTGGATCTTGAACCCGCTGGGCTGCGGGTATCGCGCCGAGTTGGAACGCGCCATGGGTGAGCAGGACGGCAGCCTGCGTGTCGCGGTTGACACCTACGGCATTGAGATCCAATTGCGCATGGTCGCGTCCGGTCTGGGGCTTGGCCTCGTGCCGCGCAGTGCGCTCAAGGCCAGCGGCAACCGCGACGGCGTCGCGATCGTAGAAGTCACCGATTTCGGTATGGCGCTGGACATCTGGCTGGTCCATCTCAAGGAGTTCGGCAACTTGAAACGGGCAATCGAGTCGTTGGCAACGACCGTTGCCGACGGCTTCGCCCTCTACGCCGCTACTTAGTCGGCGAACGAGCTTGCGTGCATCTCTGCACCAAGCTGCAATACCGTACAGCTCCCCGTTACGATGCTTCTTCAGTGACGACTGCGATGTCCTTAGAGTCATCAAATAGCATGCTCGTCAGTCATGCAAATCATGCAAATTATTCGTTTGTTGCGACGCCTCGTTCGGCATAGGCTCTATATCAAGCTAATCACTATCACCTGACAACGCCGCTACAGTTCCATTTGGATAAATGGTCCGCGTAAAGGGCTGCAGGGCTAAATCGTGTTCTCGAAGATTGGTGAGTTGAAGATTTTTTGGTTCTTCCCAATCGATAGGAGAATGAAAATGCTCAAGCTCAGTATTCTCATGGTGCGCCGCAGTGACCTCACCTACGAGGCCTACCTCAAATATTGGCGTGAAGTTCATGCACCCCTCTTCGCCGCCCAGTCAGAGTCGAAAAAATACGTTCGCCGCTACATTCAAGATCATAGAACCGGCGATTCGTTACCGGGGACAACAGCCTCGAACTTCGACGGCATCGCGGAAATTTGGTTCGATGACATCGCCGGGGCAAAGGCATTCTTCGAATCGGATGGCTACAGGAAAAACGTGATCCCCGACGAAGAGGCGTTCATGGACCGCAAGCGCTGCGAGTTGCTCTACACCCACGAATACAGTGTCATGGCTCAATGACGTGACCTCTCCCCCTCCTTGATCAACGTTTCTTCCTAAAACGGAGATTTCACGATGAGTACGCCAGTGTTCGAGAAGGATCTGACGGGCCTTCTGGTGGTCGATCCTTATAACGATTTTATCTCGGAGGGCGGCATTCTATGGCCGCTGATAAAAGAGATAGCAGAAGCGGTTCAATGTGTACCGAACATGCTTGCGGTCCTTCTGGCTGCACGCGCCGCAGGCATACGAGTGTTCTTCGCACCGCACCACCGAGACCGAGGGCCCGAGGACGAAATCGAGGGCTGGAAGTACATCGCACCTATTCAGAAGTTCGCCCACCAAAAGCGAATCTTTGGCGCTGGAACCTGGGGCGGGACCTTTCGCGACGAATTCACCCCACTGCCCGGCGAAGTGGTTGCGCAAGAACACTGGTGCTCCAGTGGTTTTGCCAACACAGACCTGGATCTCCAGCTTAAGAAGCACGGTATCCACAAATTGATCGTGATCGGACAAAAGGCGAACACCTGCATCGAGGCGACAGTGCGTTACGCCGCAGAGCTCGGATACGACGTCACTCTGGTGAAGGATGCGATCGCCAGCTACCAATGGGAGGAGATGCGCACGACACTTGAAGTCAATCTTCCCAATTACGCCACCGCCATCATCAGCGCCGCCGACACCATTGCGGCGATCAAGCACACTTGAGGAGAAAAAATTGAGCCAAATCTCGCTTAATGCATTGCTCGCGACCGAAACGTCTGCGGCCGTTCCCCGTCTCTCGGCTGCGGAGATGCTCCGTGCTCCCGAAAATCGGGAAATCTACGATATCTGGACGCAGCAACCGTCCAACCCGGAAGCGTATTCAGGAAAACGCCTGGCTGTCGTTGCCACCGACGGAGTGGAAGAAATCGAGTTGATGACGGTACTTCATTTCTTTCGATCAAGGGGCGCGCAAGTCCATCTTATAGCGCCCAAAAAGCCGTCATTTCCGCCCATGTTCGGAGTGCAAATTCCGGCCGTCAGGGAGACTCACATTCTGACGATACACTTTATCGAGACGGCCGGATGGATCGCATTCGATAAGCTTTTGGACGATGTTTCGGCCAGTGACTATGACGCGGTGATCATCCCCGGCGGCGTGTGGAATCCCGATTCGCTTCGGGCCGATACACACGTTCTCGACTTGGTCCGCGAGATGGCGAAGCAAAACAAAGTGGTCGCCGCGATCTGCCATGGGCCTTGGATTCTGGCGGATGCGGGCCTCCTGAAAGGCAAGCGCGCAACCGCATGGTGGGCGACCAAGAACGATCTGACGAATGCTGGCGCTACTTATGTCGACGAGCCCGTGGTCGTGGATGGCAAAATTATCACGTCGCGCGCACCCACTGATTTGGCTCCATTCGTTACGGCAGTCGGAGCCCAACTCTGACAGACTGTCATAAGAAAGCGACTTACTCTTTCGCGGGAGCGTGAGCGTGAGCGACCTAGCTCACCCCGCATCAGGACATGCTTGCTTGATACTTCTCACGCCATCGTTACAGCATGCTCTCCGGTACCAGCGGGCCGAGTAGTTCAACCCCCACGCGCTCCCACTCACTGGTGTTCGGATCATGATTGACCACTTCCACGTACTCTTCCGACGAGCCCACCCATTGGAGATGACCATCTTTGGTCAAACGCACGTTATATGCACTGCCTAAATCAAGCAGTGCGTTGACTTCCTCGGTGAGTTCGGGGCTATTGACGATGACCGCAATCTCGGTGTTCAGATTGGCGGAGCGATTGTCGAGGTTCATCGAACCGATGAACAAGGTCTTGCGGTCGAAGGTGGCCAACTTGGCATGCAGCTGCGCGCGCGAGGCACCAAAGTCGCCGAACTTGCCGCGCTTGAACGGCTGGGTTGGGTCGAGCTCATAGAGCTCGACACCCAAATGCAGCAGACGGAATCGATAACGGGCGTAACCGATATGCGCCAATATGGTGTCGTTGGATGCTAGCGAATTGGTAAACACCAGCACCTTCACACCGCGCTCACGCATCGCGGCAATATGCGCGATGCCTTCCTTTCCCGGGACGAAGTACGGTGATATTGCCATGAATTCATGTTGCGTCGTGGCCACCAGAGCGGAAAATTCCCGACGCGCCGTATCGCCGTGATCGCGCTGGCCGGACCCGGCAATTTTATCGGGCATGTCCGCCACGACGCGTCCCGAAGCTTCGATCAGCGACACGGAATCGCCGCGCAACTGATCGACCAGCGCTTCGTAACGCTCCATGCCGAGATTCATTCCCGGGGGATCCGGTTTCATTATCTCGCCGGTCTGATCCATAAAGTACTGCTCAGATCGTCCGCGCGAGCTTGGCGATGCGATCTGCGCAATTGGGTAGGCATACTCGCTGTTCCAATACGCATCGAACGATTTGGACAGATCCCGCACTATGGGTCCGGCCGCGAGCAAATCGAGGTCGAGAAAATTATGATCGGGTTTACGGAAGAAATATTCGCCAGCGATATTGCGCCCACCCATGACGGCGAACGTGTTATCGGCGATAAAGAGTTTGTTGTGCATCCGATGATTGTCGCGCTGCAGATCGGTCAACGAGCTGGCGAAGCGCAGGGGAATGGAGGAGCGCCCCGCCGGGAAGGGATTGAACAACCGTACCTCGATGTTCGGAGTCTCCGCGAGCGACGAGAGCAGCGCATCTTCACCCACCGTATGCAGGTCATCGATCAACACACGCACCCGCACGCCGCGCTTGGCCGCCCGATATAGCGCGCGTAGAAAATACTGACCCGTGGTGTCGGCCGCGATTTCGTAGTATTGGACGTCCAGTGTTTTCTCGGCCCGGTTGGCGAGGATCACCCGGGCGGCCATCGAGCCATAGGAAATCGGCAAGATCTGGAATCCGGAATCGCCCGGCGTGTGGAGCGAATTCGCGGCGAGCCGCGCCAATTGTGAGTCGGCCGGCGGCTCGAGCGCTACCGTGGGCGCTCGCTGCGCAAGCGGTGGCAGCGAGGCACAGCCGGCCAAGCTGATCGCGAACGCGAAAAGAATGCCGAGCTTCATAAGCGCTTCCTATTCGTTGACAGTTCGCGGCTCATAGAGAGGTTCAAGTTGGGGCTTGAGAACGTCTGCGTACGACGAAAGTATGAGGCGAAATGCCCGTCGCTGCTCGAAAACGCGCAGCGAAACGCATAGGCGAGAGGCCGACCGTGGCATCTCATCCTCTCCATGTGTCGAGTCTGGGATTGGTTGGCCTTGAAACGAACGCTACTGCACCGCAACGAATCGTGCCGCCGGCGGTGTGTGCTGGCAAAACGTGCGATTCGGCAAGTCAGAAATGCTAAGGCCCGGTGACCAGCCTCATCTTCGGCCTCGGCGTGCGTTCCCTTGTGAAATTCGTCAACCACGATCTCTTTCATGAATGTTTACCCCTTGGACGTTCCCAGTAGGTTTTCGTTGATATACAGTGCGGATACGCTCGAAACCGCTGGTACAAAGGGGCTATGATCTGGCACAGCGAGTCAGGATTAGGCTGGTTCGAGAGCAACAGCAAAGCACGGCGCAGAAATGGTGTTCGAGGGCCCTCGAGATGCTTTTAGGAGCCCTGACCTCTATCGATGAACGTTTTATCTAGCGGAAAATTCCCCCTGCCTTCAAGGTATTTCAATAACTTGCCAGGTAATGTTTAATTGAGGAGAATTTAAAATTACTTTTTTCAGCGCAATTTGGTGCAAAGAAGCCCCGGGATTTTCTTCTGATATAGTTATATTAAACAGATTCGACGATGGAATATTTCATGTCGTAAAAAATATCCTAAATATAAAGAGTGGCGATTCCATATTAATTAACGGTGCGCTCGGTTTTGGAGAGTTTTTCTTCGATCTTTGGGTTGGTGTGTTCGTCGCCATTTTCAAACGAAATGTTATTCTGCTCATTTCCGATGTGACATGGCATCCTCGAACAATCGTAGTGGAAAGCCGAGTCGCAAAGCTGTTTCGTTTATATTCGTGGTTTCAAAAACGCTTGCTTTTGATGTGTGAATCCCCCACCACACATTACTGCTTTCTGTCTAAAGCAGAAGTAAATTTGTTTGCACAGGAAACTGGAATAGATCCACACCGCGTTCATTTCACTAAATTTTCCTCCCAATTGCCACTCGAAATTCTAGACGAGCTGTTGTCTATTTCCGATATTAAAGATCGGGAAAAATACGTGTTTTCCGGCGGAAATTCTCTCAGGGATTACGATACACTGCTTGGCGCTGTTGACGGATTAGACACAGGCACTATGATTGCGAGTTCAAATAATCACGTTTTCGACAATTCCAAAGTCGAATTCAAGTATTTGAATCAAAAAGATTACTTCAAGGCCATGGCAGCGAGCGCGGTAGTGGTGGTACCGCTAATTAAAACCGAACGTAGATCGGTTGGTCAGCAGACCTATTTAAACGCCATGGCGCTGGGAAAATTGACGATCATCAGCGATGTAATCGGTGTACGAGACCATGTGGAAGCGGATTCTCAGGCTCTGTTAGTGCCACCCAACGATGTTAATGCATTACGCGATCGCATTACGTGGGCACTTGATCAACGCAATAGCGCGCAGGTCGATGCGATCGCCAGAAATGGGCGTGTAGTGGCAGAGCAAATGACATTTGCCCATTACTGTCGAAATCTGGAGGATCTGTTACGAAGAATTGGATCACCCCGTCTCGCATAGACGGATTTTCCGATATATCAGACGCTTGCAGCAGCATACTTGGTGACATGCGTCGCTTCTGCGCCAAAAATCAGACAGGCCCATCGCCGCCCACGCCCGGCGCCTGCACCCGATCATTAGACAACCGTTGTGTAACGGCTCCTCGCCGGAACCTATTGGCAAGTCAACCGACTACTTGCTCTCCCGGCTTTGCGTTGCGCCGGCGCCTGGCTTCATGCTTCCGTCGGCCTGCGGAACTTCCACCGGCTTCACTTCGACCGGGGCGGTGCCATCTTTTTTCAAGCCGAGGTTATCAGCGGTCTTGGGCGACACGTCGACGATCCGATCCTTAACGTAGGGTCCTCGATCCCTGATCTCGACCACCTCGCTGTGCCCGTTTTCGAGATTCGTGACCCGGGCCTTGGTGCCAAGCGGCAGAGTCTTGCTCGCTGCGTTACTGGATTGCGGGTCCATGTGCGTACCGTCGGCCATCTTTTTTTTGTAAAACGTGCTGCCGTAGTCGCCGTAGTAAGAGGCCTCGCCCTTGCGGGTCTTGCCTGAGCGGTCGAGATGGGCATGGTGAGCCGACTTCGACTTCGGCTTTGCCTGCCTGGGATGGGTAGACGTGGGATGGGTAGATGTCGGGTCTTGCGACGCGAGCACCGTGCTCAGGCAGCACGACAGGAGCAAAAATAGAAGCGTTCGAAGCTTGCGTCCTCGGCCGGGACATAAACGGGTAGGGTCGACGTCGTCGCCAGACTTGTACATCATCCGTGCCGGCCCCATCTCAACCCGCATCCGTTGCGTTTTCAGACGCACCCATTGCGTTTCGGGGAGAAGGCCGAGCAGCCGATTCTCAGTGGCATGAAGATCATTTTCCATTTGGCAGTCCTCTTGCGCCTGTGATGCCTGAAGACACCAGTGGGACGCAGGTTCTGCCTTTTTGACAACACGTACAATGGGTTGGTTTCGGCAGGCCGCGTTGCTTCAGTGCTGCCTCTCCCAGGACTCGAAAGATCATGCGTGCTGGTATAAGATGAAAAGGGATGAAAACCCGGGCGACCGGTGCGATCCAGGGAGGACGAGCCATGGGAAACAGATACGAACGCTCGCGTATGTCGCGCTCGTTCACGTACAAAGGTATCCAATACCATCCAGGCGTACTGGCGGTTCTTGCCACACAACTGCTCTGCCTGTGCGTGTTTGCGTTTGCACCTGAAAGCTTCAACCACAACAAATGGCTGTCCGCGGCAATCGCCTTTAGTCTGCTCTTCGGACTACTTCTGTCGCTCGGTTTTTTCGGAACATGGAATCAGTTTAGGGACGATGTCGGCCTGTGGAAGTTCCTCAACGTGAACCCGGTCGAATCGGCCGTTGCGATCGCCACGGCAGGTGAGGCGCTGGCGATTTTATTGGATGGCTAAGCCAAGAGAAGCGCTCGACACACGTCACGGGCACCATGCAAGATATTGGTGAACCGCCTGAATGGCAGCAGCCCCCTCTCCCACGGCAGTCGCCACTCTCTTGACGGAGCCGCTGCGCACGTCACCGGCAGCAAAGATACCGGGCCGGCTTGTCTCGCTATCATGCGGCGGGCGGTCCGCTTTCCACCTGTCGCCTGTATCGGCACCGGTCAGCACAAAACCATCCTTGTCCAAAGCGACGCAATCGCCAAGCCATCGGGTATTGGGCTCGGCGCCGAGAAAAAGGAAAACGTGCCGGACGGGCTTGTGTTCGATCTGTCCCTGCCGGTCCCACTTTATCGCCTCAAGTTTCGACTCGCCGCATAACTCGACGATCTGCGTCCGTGTGTGAAGCGTGATGTTGGCCGCCGCGTTAATCCGCCTGATCAAATAAGTCGACATGCTTGCACTGAGTCCGTCGCCGCGAATGGCGACGTGGACATGACGCGCGAACCTCGCAAGAAATACCGCCGCCTGTCCGGCCGAATTCCCACCGCCGACCACAATCACCTCTTCGTTGTTGCAGAACGCACCCTCCATGAAAGTTGCGCTGTAGTAGATGCCGCGCCCCTCGAAATGCTCAAGACGGGGAAGGTCCGGCTTTCGATAACGCGCGCCGGTAGCGATGACGACAGCGCGAGCGTGAACGCCTTCGTCGTGATTCAGTCCGATGTGAAACGATAGCGGGTCCGTGCAGTCGATCTTCAGTGCCTCGATAGGTACGCCGACCTCCGCGCCGAACTTGCGACATTGAGACAGGCCGCGGCCGGCTAGCGCCTGCCCCGATATGCCAGTCGGAAATCCAAAGTAATTCTCGATCTTCGAACTGGTGCCGGCCTGGCCCCCTGGCGCCTTGGCATCGAGGACCGCCACCTTCAACCCCTCCGATGCGGCATAAACCGCGGCCGCGAGCCCCGCGGGTCCCGCGCCGACCACAACGAGGTCGAAGTGCTCGCCATTCAGCCTGTCCGGACTCAGACCGATTGCATCTGCGACGGCCCTGTGGCTGGGCTGTATGAGCACGGTGCCTTGCAACGTGACCACAATCGGGATGTCGGCTTCCGTTGCGCCATACCGTGCCAGGAGTTCTTTTGTCTCAACGTGCTCGACAATATCGAAGTAGGCCGAGGGCTGGGCGTTGCGGCTCAGGAAGTGACGCAGGCGCAGCGTAGGGCCGGAGGCTGTACTGCCAATCACGATCATGCCCGTGTGCTGGCCCTGGATGAAAGCGACCCGGCGCAGGATATAGGCGCGCATGATGGTTTCGCTTAACTCGGCTTCAGCAATCACGAGCGCGCGCAGCGACTCCTCGTCTATGACGATGACCTCGCAATCGGAAATGGCGCGGGTCGTGGCCGACGCGGCCCGGCCGGCCAGCGTGCCAACCTCACCGGTGAAACTGCCGGGGCCATGTGTACCCAGCAATCTGGGACCTTGAACGGACCCTCTGGTCGACTCTATCGTTCCGGAGAGAATGGCGAACATCGCGATGTGCCGGTCGCCTTCGGAATAGAGGATGTCGTTGGCTTTGAGCTTGCGGCGCTCGCCGTATCGCTCCAATGTCGCCAGTTGCCTTTCGTCCAGAGTGGGATATACCTGATGGTAGCGGCTGCCACCTGACGATAGCTCGTGGGGCTTGCCTGAAGAGTCTTTGCTCATGGTGGGTTCCATCAAGTCAAAACGCGATTCTTGTCGTGGACCTGCTGCATCCAGTACGGGAATGATATCTCCCGTCGCGATACGCGATCAAGCCGCTCTGGGCGCAGTCAACCGACAAAACCGTCGACGGTAGTCGGATGGCGTCAGGCCCACGACTTTACGGAAAATCCGGCGAAACCCGCCGACATCGGTATAGCCAATCGTCGAGGCAATTTGCTCGACACTTGTCCGCGAGAACTCAAGCATCTCTCGTGCCCGGGTAATTCGAAGTATCTGCTGGTATTCGCTGGGCTTCATTCCCGTTGCTTTGACGAAGCGGCGCAGGAACGTCCTGGGCTCCAGACCCGCCCGTTCAGCAATCTGGACAACGCTGACCGGCTGCTCCCGAACGGTCGCAAGCCAACTTTGTGCCTTCAATATTGCCGGGTCGCCATGCTTCAATCTCGGCTCAAAATCACTATAGAAGCGTTGTTCTCTTCCCGGCGGATCAATCACCATGTAGCGCGCCGTCTCAAGCATGACAGTTAGGCCTAGAAATCTTTCAACAAGACGTAACCCCAAATCCGCCCATGCAAGCGCGCCCCCGGCGGTCACGACATCGCCGTAATCGATCACCATGTGTGCGCTTTCCATCAGGACTTCAGGAAATCGCGCCGCAAAGTTTTCGGCGAGCGCCCAATGCGTCGTTGCTTGCCGACCTGATAGCAAGCCTGTTTTGGCTAAGAGAAAGACGCCACCGCACACCGCTGCCAGAACCACCCCATCGGCGTGTCTCAGCCGCAACCAGGGCGACAGCAAACTGTCTTTTTCAGCTTCGAACGGGGCGCGCGTGTTCCCTGGAAGGACCAAAAACGACGGGGCGTGCGGCGTCCCGGGATGAGTGTCGTAAATGCACTCGATCGCACCGCTGCGGTCGTCCAGTAGCCAACGCGTGATGCGCAAAAGCGAGTTTTCGCCGCTGGTTTGATGCTTGGCTGCAGTCTCGCCCGCGTACTGAAACAAGTCAGTGAGGCCGTAGATACCCGTGTTCGAGGTGCCTGCGTCGCAAACCAAGCCGACTTCGATCCGCGACTTCGAAGGTAATGCTGTTTTAACCATGATTTATGTCCGATTTGTCCATTGCGACGGCGCTCGCCGTCTCCTACACTCGTTCAAATGACTCCTACACTTGGCGAGAAGACGCGCCGAAAACTGTCTTAGCTCCCTGCCGCATCAATAGCCCGCTGACTCGTGTAGAGCAATCGAATGAATTTTCGGGGCAGCCGTTTTGTGTTCACGAAAATTACCAACATGTATTAGGCACCTGCGTAGCGGTTGCACGCTCAAGTGCGTGGCGCATGCTCCCTACTCAACACCGATTTCTGGAGCGAGTCCGCCATGGGCAACCAGATCAGCCTTGATCACCTTCCTGCGCCTCGTCGCTTTGACCATTTCCGCGAATTGTCGACGTTGTTGTTTGTTCCCGTCAGCCTTCGATCTGATGACCCGATGACGTTCCGCTTTGCCCGGACCGAAAAGACCTTCGGCAGCTTGTCGTTCGGGGTAGGGAAAATGAGCAAACTACACGTGGCGCGCACCCCGCGCGATGTCATAAGGTCAGAGTCAGATGCGAAGATTAAAGTCACCATGCCCCTCACGGGGACGATCCAGGTTCGACAGGACAGGCGCGAGGCGCTGATTCGTCCCGGTGAGTTCTACGTCAATGATCCGGCTCGACCCTACGAGGAGCAGTTCTCGGAAAACATGACCTACCTCAGCGTCCATGTGCCGAAAAACTCCATTCCGTCCAGGCTCGGCGGATTGGAGCACTCGACGGGATTGAAATTCGGCGCGGATCTACCTAGCAGCAAAATAGCGAGAGACTTCCTTGTCAGTTTGTCCACAGTATGGGAAGAAATTAGTGAAGCTTCCGAGTCTCACCTAGGTTCGATCGCGCTAGACCTAATCATGGCGGCAATATCGGAACGCAGCAATAGAAACGCTCCCCAAACCGACACATACCAATCCGCACAGTTTCATCGAGCCAAGGGGCTCATAGACGGTAGGCTCCAAGACCCGACGTTGTCGCTCAGCCAAATCGCTGCGGAGTTGGGTGTTTCAACTCGCTATATCAGTTATCTGCTGCATCAACGAGGAATGTCCTACCGCAATTATGTCCTGGCGCAGCGTCTGCTACGCGCCAAGAATGATCTGAGCGATCCGCGCCTGGCGAATCGTGCAATTACAACCATTGCCTATTCTTGGGGGTTTTCCGATAGCGCTCATTTTAGTCGCACTTTCAAGGCTGCACACGGTATATCGCCACGTGAATATCGAGCCTTTAAGTTATCCGCTTGCTGAATGGGCCGGCTTGCAGGCCACACACCTCTAGATCGAGCGGCAGGGCGCACCATGCGTGCGGTGATTTCCGATAGGCCTCCTTATTCCCTATCTGCGGATTCCGATTTAGACAAGTTTTAAGAACTTCCGATGCTATCTAATCAAAAATCTACTTGATAAGATGTTAACCAAAGCCAACGGGAATGCCGTCGTTTTGCGCTCTTTCCGCTCGCTGCGTTTTGGTATTCCATGGAAAGGAGACGACGTACATGACAGCGAACATCGCAACTTCCAGCAATAACCACGCAGGGGTCCACCAACGAGCGGAGCGCCCCATGATCAGCATAGGCAATCTGCAGGTTGATTTCATCCGACGAGAAATCCGTCACAACAGACAACTGCTACAGGTAGGCTCGCGCGCGTTCGATATTCTGGAATTGCTTGCTAATGCCAACGGTGCGCTGGTTTCGAAAGACGAAATTATGCGCGTGGTATGGCCTACAACCATTGTTGAGGAGAACAATCTTCAAGTCCATGTTTCCGCGCTCAGAAAAGCGCTGGGCGTAGACAGCGAATTGATTCGGACCGTCGCCGGCCGTGGCTACCGACTGTTGCAAAGTCCAAATCCGATCAACGTAACCGATCTTGAGGCGCGGCCCTCATACGTCGTGCAGTGCTCCGAGCCACCGCCTAATTCCGATGTAGAAGCCAAAATCGAGTCGCCGGACCTGTGCCACTCTGCCGAGTTGGTGGGTAGAGACCAGCCGTTAAAGGAACTGCTGGTCGCATTAAGGCGGTGCTCAGTGGTCACGCTGGTAGGTACAGGCGGGATCGGCAAAACACGGTTGGCAATCGAAGCGGCGCGACACGCTTGCACAGGCTTCGCGAACGGCGTAGCAATAGTGTCACTGGCCGCCGTCACTGATGAGCACTTTGCGCTCGAGGCGCTAGCCATGGCGTTAGGCCTGAAAATTACGGGCTGCCCGCTGACAATGGACGCGATCACTAAAGCTTTGGCGGGTAAGAGGCGATTGATCGTGTTGGATAATTGCGAACACGTGATCGACGCAGCCGCAAATATCGCCTTGGAACTGAGCAACGCCGCCCAGGTTGTCCTCGCAACAAGCCGTGAGCCCTTGCGCATTCCCACGGAGACTGTTTATCCGGTCCCCTCGTTAGAGGTCCCCGTCGATAAGGCCCGCGGTAATGACGTGCAGATGGCCGCGGCGGTGCGTCTCTTCCTTGCGCGAGTACGGGCTGCCGAGCCAGGATTTCAGGCGGATGAAAAATGCATGGACCTGATCGGTGCCTTATGCCGTTCACTCGACGGGATCCCTCTGGCCATTGAACTCGCGGCAGCACGCGCGGCGACCTTGGGTGTCGAGGCGCTGACCTGTCATCTCGGCAACAACTTGCGTATCCTCACGGGCGGCTATCGTACGGCTATGCCCCGGCATCAGACAATGCGGGCGACGCTAGACTGGAGCTATCGGCTATTGACCGATTTAGAGCGAGCAATATTCCGTCGCCTGGGCCCGTTTATAGGAGGATTCACGCTTGATGCTCTTCGCTTTCTCGCCAAAAGGGAGAGCTGGCCCGAGGAGGACATGTCGGAGGCGTTCAGTGGCCTTATCTTGAAGTCAATGGTGTGCGCGCCCTCCCAGGGACCTCAGCGGCGCTATCGCTTGCTGGAGACAACTCGACAGTATGCTCTGCAACGACTCGACGACAATGGTGAACAAAACTCGGCGGCCACGGTGCACGCGGAGTACCTGATGACGCTGATCAGTAACACGCATGCTCAACGCAACGAGCACTCGGACGACAGTTTGATGGAGGTGTTTTCGAGCGAACTCGACAACGTGCGCGCGGCGCTCGAGTGGAGCTTGTCTCCTTGTGGGGATGCATCGGTCGGCGTGACGTTGGCTTCTGCGGCAGTTCCGTTCTTTTTTGAACTCTCGCTAGTCGGCGAATGTTGTAGCCGCGCTCAGCAAGCGTTAGAGGTCTTTAAGAACGCGGCTATTTGCAAGGTGCCTCCCGGTGTCGTATTGAGACTTGAATCCGCCGTGGCAGCGGCCTTGGTGTTTACGAGCGGGCCGATCGACGCAACACGACGGGCATGGTCCAAAGTCTATTCCGACGCCGTGTTAGCGGGCGACGTTGAACACGAGGCGCGCGCTTTATGGGGACTTTGGAATGCGCATCAGTGCGGAGGTGAGCCACGCGATGCGCTGATCATGGCACAGCGCTTTCGCGGCTTGGCGGGACGGACGGGAAACAATACGCTGTGCCTGCTCGGCATGCGTATTGAAGGAGCCACCTTGCATTATCTGGGGGAGCAAGCTGAGGCCCGGGAAAAATTGGAAGCTATGCTAGGCGCTTATGACCCGTCGATACACCGATGGAAAATGATGGGCTTTCGAATCGAGCACGGGATCGTGGCGCGCGCAACCCTGGCACGAGTGCTGTGGGCTCAAGGCCATGGATTGCAGGCTATGGAAATGGCACAAGCAACGTTCCGAGCTGCCACCGCGTACGACAATGAGTTAGTCACATGCCACGTGCTCGTTGAGTCGGTTATACCCATTGCGCTGATGCGCAACGATTTGAAGTTGGCGCGCGTTGGGATCGCGGCTTTAAGCACTCATGCCGCCCGTATGTCTTTTCATACCTGGATAGCCTGCTGTGAATGCTACGAAATGTGCGCGGCGCTGATATCGAATCCGACCGTTGAATGCGTTCACGCTCTAGAGTCGAAAATTGCACAACTTCGAAATACCGGGCATCTCGCGCCGCTCGCGTTTCTTCTTTGGAAGAAATGTGAGGCGCTTGCAAAACTTAATGAACTCGATGCTGCACTAGCAGCGGCTGATCAGGCTCTTGAGCACTGCGAAGCCACCGGAGAGCGCTGGTTGCATGCGGAACTATGCCGCATGAAGAGGACCATTTTGATGGTCCTCCGCGACGGAATGCGCGCGGTGAACGGGTAGCGTCGGCGGTGACTATAGTAGCGATGGAAGCTGGATCATTTGGGGCCCAGCTAACCGAGTGCGTTTGTAACGTACTACGCCAATTGTTTTTTCAGAAAGCTGTAGGTCCGACCATTCGCAAGCTTTGCCGCAGCCGCATCGTATTTTTCGCCACGATGTCTTGCAAAAGCGTGTGAGCAACCCGGATATGAATACACCTCGATGCCAGGGTGATCTTTCACCGCGGTTTTTATGGCAGCCTGTGCATCTTTGGAGATGAATTCATCTTCTTCGCCAAAATGCATGATCATCGGCGCGTGAACTCCGTCTACCTCCGACAGGTGCTGCTCAGTACTCCCCCCATAGTAGACAACGCCCGCGTCGACTTCGCTACGCGCACAGGTCAGATAAGTCATGAGGCCGCCGAGACAAAAACCCATCAACCCAACCCGTCCGTTAGACCCCGGTATCGTCGCTGCCACTTGAATTGCCGCCACGATGTCGCCCACCCCCTGGTCCTGATCATATTTCTGGTACCGCTGTAGCGCCTGGTCCCAATCGGTCTTATCCGACAATTCAATATTTGCGCTCTGACGCCAAAAGAGGTCCGGACAGATAGCGATAAAACCCTGGGCCGCCATTTCGTCGGCAGACTCACGCATATCGGCATTAACGCCAAATATCTCCTGCAAAACGATCACGACCGGTGCCGGCAATGTTTTCGGCCTTGCGATATACGCGGAGTAGGAACCGTCAGGCGTATCGATCTTCAAAGTGTTGGACATTTTCTACCTCAATGTTGGCTACTACACATATCGCGCGCCGGATTCACGCTAATTGAAGGTCACGGCCTCGGCCGTGACCTCTTCACACTTAGGCTGACAGGAATGCCAATATATCGGCATTCACTTCGTCCGAATTGACGGTGCACATGCCGTGCGATGCGCCCGGATATACCTTCAGTTTCGAATTTTTTATCAACGTCGCTTGCTTGCGTGCCGCATTGTCGATGGGAACGATCTGGTCATCGTCGCCCTGGAGGATGAGGGTCGGCACATCGATTTTCTTCAAGTCGGCGGTGTAGTCGACCTCGGAAAATTGTTTCACGCAGTCGTATTCACCGAGCACCGAGCCGAGCATACCTTCGCGCCAGAATTCATCAATCACACCCTGTACGACCTTCGCATTGGTTCGGTTGTAACCGTAGAACGGCAGGGCCAGTTCCCTGAAGAATTGCGAACGGTTATTCGCTGTGTTCTTACGAATGTCGTCAAAGACTGAAATGGGCACACCGGTCGGATTGCCTTCGGTCTTTACCATCAGCGGCGGAACCGCGCTAATCAGAATCATCCTGGCTACCCGCTTGGTTCCATGGCGGCCAACATAATGCGAGATCTCGCCACCCCCCGTCGAATGCCCAATTAGCGTTAGCTCTTTGAGGTCCAGCGTTTCAATCACGGTTGCGAGATCGTCGGCGTAGGTATCCATATCGTTGCCGTGTCCGGCCTGGCCAGAGCGCCCATGTCCTCGACGGTCATGAGCTATGACCCGATATCCCTTCTTTACGAGGAACATCATCTGTGCGTCCCATGCATCAGCATCGAGCGGCCAGCCATGCGAAAAGAGGACCGGTTTTCCGCTGCCCCAGTCTTTGTAGAAAATCTGCGTGCCGTCTTTGACAGTAACCGTGCTCATGGAATGAACTCCTTGTCGACTAGTGGAATTGGCGCTGTGCGCCCCTGAAACTTCATTTGATGCCGCGGCAAGCACCGGGGCGCTGACCGCTGCCATTGTCGCGCTCGCGCCCGTCAGTAAAACCTTACGACGAGCCAAAAAGCCCGGCGTGTTCATTACGTCGTCCATGTGCTCTCCTTGGAGGGGCGGGATTTGATTTTGTTTTTGACCGTGCTAAAGAACGCTGCGCACTGAATGGCCCACCTATGCGCCTTCGCTCGCTACGGCCGTGTCGAAGCTACTCAAAGTGTAAGAACACCGACTGGAAAACTCTTTGGGCGTTGCTTAAGCGTTATTAACCAGGCTGACCGGCGGCCAGGGCGTTGCAGCAAGCAATGCTCTAGAAAAGTGTCATCGACACGAAATCTGCCGCTTCAGAGAAAAAGCCAGCCCGTCCCGCACACAGCCATTAGGAGTTCATACCCTGATTGGCAAACGGAGTTCAGAAGATTTAAGCCCTATGTAAAGGAATATCAAGCGTGCGCCAACTAGTATTAACAGTGACGCAAGGTCGACGTCCTCACCCGTCGAGGCCATCCTCGCATCACTGAATCCAGGAGTCGGACATGATGAATTTCGTTACCGCCGCAGATGGCACCAACCTTTTCTACAAAGATTGGGGAAAGGGAAAAGCAATTGTCTTTTCGCACGGGTGGCCGGTGAATGCCGATTGCTGGGACCCACAACTGCTGTTTTTTCTCCAGCACGGTTATCGCGTCGTGGCTCATGATCGTCGCGGCCATGGACGCTCCAGCCAGCCGAGCGGCGGCCACGATATGAATACCTACGCGGACGATTTGGAGACCTTGCTCGCTAGTCTTGACATCGAGGATGCCGTGCTCGTTGGTCATTCAACAGGCGGCGGAGAGGTGGCCCGTTACATAGGACGGCATGGAACGAAGCGCGTATCAAAGCTGGTGCTGATTGGCGCCGTAGTCCCAATCATGATCAAGTCGGACACTAACCCGGACGGCGTTCCAAGAGACGTTTACGACGCTATCCGTAGCGGAATTACGCGCAACCGCGCCGACTTCTTGCGCCAACTGGCGTCGGCCGTCTACGGCTACAACCGCCCGGGCGCCGAAGTCTCGCAAGGTATAGTCGATTCGCTATGCCAGGCTGGCATGATGGTTGCCATCAACGCCGAGTATGACTGTATCGCCGCCTTGTCGGAGACCGACTTCACTGACGATTTGATGAAGTTCGACGTTCCAACGCTATTCATGCAAGGCGACGACGACCAGATCGTCCCGTTGGCACTCTCGTCCATGCGGGCTTCCAAGCTGGTTAAAAACTCAACGTTAAAGGTCTACAAGGGTGCGCCCCACGGTTTGCCTCAGACTATGGCGGACGTTGTCAACGCCGACATGCTGGCCTTCATCGAATCATGAGTTGCCCAGGCGGGCGGCCGTGTTTGGAACATCAGATGGGGCGGGTGAAGCTTGGGCGTCGTCGGTCTCTGAGCGCCTCAGTCGGGCCAGACCGATCCCAGTATCTGCCCGCAAAAATTCTTCCTTTGGTAATTCGGATCGAAGCGATCTAGAACGTCGGCGTTCACCGTTCCATACGTCGTCTCCGGACGCTTTTGCATCGCCAAGGCAAGCGACTCGATGATGCGTTCCTTGAAATTGATACCACGCGGATACGCGGCCAGCACCTGATGCTTTTGAATATCCGTAATGTCGTCGAGGTGCGCTCCAATGAGATCGGCTTCTACCCCTCGCCTTAGAAGCGTGACCACGGCGGTTTTGTACGCGGCAATACCTGGCGTCGTATGCAGTGCTATCGCATCCCATACCTCCTGTGCAATACGACGGGATACTCCGAACCGTTCCAGGAAGATTCGGGCCTCGTTGGCGCCATCGATTTCGAAGCGCAAGTGAGACACGCCGCTCACGTCAGTGAGACCCACCTGATGAAACATGGCGCTGACGTAAAGAATCTCCGCATTGAATCGAATCTTGTGTCGAGCGCCACTTAATGCACCGAACGCATAGACCCGATTCGAATGATTGAATATCAGCTCGGATACCTTGCTTCGTACAAGGTCCGTCGCGGCTCGGCTCATCTCACCGCATGGAACTCGCAACCCGGTTATGGTTTCAGCCATTGATCCTCCAAGCGGTGTTCGCCGTAGGACTGGTTATTAGAATGGTCCTCTGTGTCTCGCTTCCAAGAGTAAAACGAATTGGCTGTAACGTCCTTGAAAGCACTCTGAAAAGATCTGAGGTGTCACCAAATACGTAACCTGGCGCATTACGCTGGTCGGCAACTTGCCGATCCGAGCCAGCTTCCAAACGCAGGGAAAGTCTTTGACGAGCGCGCCGGTAGGTTCGCTCTATCATTGACGAGTGGGGTCACCGCCCATTCGCAGTGCTCAATGGCGAGAGGCGTTCAGAAGGTTTAAGGACAATTTCGCGGCCACCGCATGCGCGGTCGAATAAGCTGGATACGCTGAATAAGGCATTCACTCCCGCGCACTAACCAACGAGGTGGCACATGACCTCCGCCAAGCTCCAAATCGTCAACCATACCCGCCGCGCAAACGGCATTCGCCAACATTATCTAGATTCCGGTACCGGCCCAGTCGTTGTTCTACTGCATGGCTTTCCCGAGACCAGCTTCGCATGGCGCTTCCAGATCCCTGTACTCGCTGAAAAATTCCGTGTGATAGCGCCCGATCTTCGTGGATACGGTGAAACAGATAAGCCGGCAAGCGGATATGACAAGCGCAACATGGCCCTCGATTTGATCGCATTGCTCGACGAACTCAAGATCGGAAAAATTGCGTTGGTAGGTCATGACCGCGGAGCTCGCGTTGCTACGCGCTTTGCGAAGGACCACCCAGAGCGGCTCGACCGGTTGGTTGTTCTCGACAATGTGCCCACGCGTGTAGTGGCCGAGAACATGAGTGCGCAAACTGCCCGCGCATATTGGTTCTTTCTTTTCCACCTGGTGCCAGACCTTCCAGAGGCGTTGATCAGCGGTAAAGAAGCCGAGTGGCTCCACCATTTCTTCGCAGACTGGTGTTACAACCCGCATGCGATCGAAGGAGCCGCATTCGAGACGTATGTAAAAGCCTATAAGCGCCCGGGCGCTGTACGTGGCGCGATGTCCGATTACAGAGCGAACGCGGAGGACGTGAAGCAGGATCTGGCCGATGCCGACGTCAAAATCGCATGCCCCACCATGGCGATTTGGGGTGAGAACTTTTACGCCGTCGGTGAGATGTTTGATATGAAAGCCGTGTGGGAGCAAATGGCCATTCACCTACGCGCGGAGCCCATAGCGCAATGCGGGCATTTACCGCAAGAAGAGCAGCCGGAACGGGTCAACCATCTGCTGCTTGATTTCCTGGCAACGTGGAAGGGTTAGCGTAACCCCGGCTTATTACTGACTAGACGGCTAGGCCGAGTCACTTTCATCTAGAAATCGATGTTTCATTCTTCAAGTGCAGAGGGCCCCCGCTATGAAAGTTGCAACCTTGTTTTGGAAGGCCAGAGAGCCCGTGTTTTTCACACTATTTGTTATCGCTTTGAGTTTTGCTTTTAGCGCGAATGCAGCCGCACCGCAGGTTCGGACTCAAGGCCCGGGGTTTTACAGAGTGATGCTGGGCGACTACGAGATCACAGCCCTTCTTGACGGGACACACCCCTTCCCGATCGACTCTGTTATGACGTATGTATCCAAAGAGGACGTGCAACGGGACCTGGCGCGCGACGACCTTACTGTTCCCGTTCAAGGCTCGATAAATGCTTTCCTGATCAATACCGGGACAAAGCTCATCCTCATTGATACCGGGGCGGGTGTTCTCTACGGTGATTGCTGTGGCCATCTGTTGGAAAACTTGCGTGCCGCCGGCTATGAACCCGATGAAGTCGATGAGGTGCTGCTCACGCATCTTCATAAGGATCACGTTGGCGGCATTATCCTGGGTACTAAAATGGCATTTCCTAATGCCGTCCTGAGGACGTCCCAAACGGAAGCCGACTATTGGCTTAACTCCGCCAACAAAGCGACGGCACCGGCTTTCCTGAGTTCATTCTTTGATAGCGCTATCGCCTGCGTCGCACCGTATCAGGCCGCAGGCCGATTCGTTCCTTTCGCCGCAAATCAGCGCCTCGAGCCGGGGATAACTGCGATAGCAACACCTGGGCACACACCCGGCCACACCGCTTATTTGATCCAAAGTTCGTCCCAGACGTTGCTCGTGTGGGGTGACATGATTCATGTTGCTTCGATCCAACTGCAAAACCCTACCGCGTCGGTCGAATACGATACCGACGCCATTGCGGCTCAACGATCACGCAGGACCATGCTGGCGCTCGCTGCGAGCAAACACTATATGGTTGCTGCCGCCCACATTGCATTTCCGGGACTGGGGCATGTTCGTGCTAACGGCAATACCTACGATTGGATACCTGTGAACTACGACGCCGATCCAGCGAAAAACGAAGCGCCGACTGTAAAAAAATCTAGCCCGTAGTATCGGCGCTTACGCGCAACATCCGTCCCGCACCGGCGATCACAGGAAAGCGACCCTGACCGATTGTGGTATCGCGTCATCGAACTTCGACGTGACATTGCAATCCGGTGGTATAGACTGAAATTCACGTTCAGGTCCACCGCCTCGCAAAGGAGACCGGTTATGTTGACGCAGCAAACCAAGGACATCGTAAAGGCCACCGCGCCGGTGCTGGCAGAGCATGGCTACCCGATCATCCAGCACTTTTACAAGCGCCTGCTCGAAGCGCATCCCGAACTGAAAAACGTGTTCAATATGGCGCATCAGGAACAGGGCCAGCAGCAGCAGGCGCTTGCGCGTGCGGTCTACGCCTATGCAGAAAATATCGAAGATCCGGCAAGCCTCACGGCAGTGCTGAAAAACATTGCCAACAAGCACGCGAGCCTAGGCGTGCGACCTGAACAATACCCCATAGTCGGGGAACATCTGCTGGGCGCAATCAAGGCGGTGTTAGGCGATGCCGCAACGGACGAGATCATCTCGGCGTGGGCGCAAGCTTACGGCAACCTCGCAGATATCCTGATGGGCATGGAATGTGAGTTGCGAGAGTATTCCTCAGGGCAAGTGGGCGGCTGGACTGGCTGGCGCACTTTTGTGGTGCGCGAGAAGCGGCCCGAAAGCAGCGTGATCACGTCGTTCATCCTTGAACCGACTGACGGCAAACCCGTGCTGAACTTTCAACCCGGTCAATACACCAGCGTCGCAGTCAACGTGCCCACATTGGGTTTGCAGCAGATTCGCCAGTACAGCCTCTCTGACATGCCGAATGGCCGCACCTATCGAATCTCGGTGAAGCGCGAAAGCGGCGGCACGCTGCCGCCGGGGTATGTTTCGTGCTTGTTGCACGATCACGTCAATGTTGGAGACGAGGTCAAGCTGGCCGCGCCGTATGGCAATTTTCATATCGACGTCAATGCCAAGACGCCCATCGTACTGATCAGCGGTGGCGTGGGACTGACGCCGATGATCAGCATGCTCAAAGTAGCGTTGAAGGATCCGCAACGACAGGTCGTGTTCGTGCATGGCGCGCGCAACAGTGGCGTGCAAGCCATGCGCGAGCGGCTGCGCGAGATCGCCAAGGCTTGTGCCAATATCGATCTGATCGTGTTCTACGACGCCCCTCTCCCGGCGGATATCAAGGGACGAGACTACGATTACGCAGGGTTCGTCGATGTCAAATCAATCAAGGATTCCATTCTGTTACCCGACGCCGACTACTACATCTGCGGCCCCATCCCGTTCATGCGGATGCAGCACGACGCGTTGAAAGGTTTGGGTATTCATGAGGCCCGCATTCACTATGAAGTGTTTGGGCCGGACCTGTTCGCCGAGTGAGACAGATGGGCGTGCTGAACAGCCGCGCATCAGGGCTGCGAGGCTGGGCTGGGATCCGCCACCAACCAGCGCGCAACGTTTAGAGCATATCGATGCACGTCTTTTAATGCGCCAGGCTCCGACGCCATCCCGGTGCCCGCAGGCTCGCTGACGAAGCTCGGGCATCCGTACGCGGGGTCCCAGTTGTAGTCGGCAAAGTGATGGAACGTACTTTGGGCGATAGCCCGTCCCCCGCCCTCCGATGCCTCGAAAGCAACCACGAGATTGAAGGGTGCGCCGCTGATCTTGCTGCGACCGGTGGCAATCACGCGCGCAGGCTCATCGGATGGTGCGCTCACGGCGCCCTCGTGCGGATGTGACGGAAGAAAGCGGATTGCGCCTGTTGGCGATTCACGATCTTCGAGGACGGGGTGTACCGGGCCGATAGGCTCGATTTTCTGAAAATCGCCATTGCTTCCAGAATGAAAGTTCGGCCACGAAATGTCGGTCGTGTAGGGATCGTCGATCACGCGACGTCGAACGTCCGGATCGAGGTTACGCGTATGGAAATGGTGCGCTTTGCCTACGCCTGCGAGCAAGCACAGTGACGACCCCAAGTCCATGTGGTCGCGTGTCACCATCAACCCTCTTCCCTTACGCCGAAAACGGGAGATCGCCTCGCAATCCGCAGCCACTAACCCATTACCCACGTCGACCGCGAACAACCAAAGCGCGTCGAAGTCGCTTTCGTCCAACGTCGACAGCACACTATCAGGCTTACCCAGCGGTTCTCGGTCGCGTGCCACCACCTCGTACGCAGGGCCGCCATCCGCATCTGTTGCGCTGCGTAACAGATTCACCAACAGACTGAAGCGCGTGACCGACCAATCGTCGTCCGCTGTCGGAATCGTCGTCTGCACCAGGATTCGAGGACGGCTGCGCATGGATTGACTCCTCATAGGTTTGAAGCCGAAGGCGGGATAGTCAGCGCGATGTCTGTCGCCATTTTCCAGCCACTGGGCGTTCTCACCTATTGTAGAACCATCCGAAAAGATTTGGGCGCGCCGAGCTAACAACGCTCATGACATTAAGAGCGCCTATTCTTATTTGCAGAGCTTGGCCGCTTCGACGCAACCCAGATGCAGCGCCAGCGCACCGAACTCCGCGAACTTGATTCCCATTTTTCGGGCGAGACCGAGAGCCCGGTTGTAATCAGCCGGATGCAGCTTCACTAGCACGCTGACTTTCGCCGACTTTCGTCGCAACGCCGAAGGCGTCTTTGATTTCCTAAAGGCAAAAGCAGCAATAAGATTCGCGGTCATGTTAGTTTTTCCAGGTAGCCATCTATCGAGACGTGAACTTCGATCGTTCGTTTTTTTCCCGTGTGATGCCAGTGTAAAGGGGCCGCAAGAAGCAATTAAGCACACCCGATGAGATTGATTATTTCGTTTTATGACGCAATCGAGGTTATAAGCGAAGCGGCTCAGGGCGTAGGCCCCTGCGCTTGATCGAACCAGCGACCGAACTCATGGCACAGGAAGAACCGGAGTGCGACTTAGCGTGTTATTGGTTTCGACCAGCAGCCGTAGATATTTCATGAACTGCTCACGGTCAGCCGGTTCCAATGCGTCTATCGTGCGCGCATGCGCGCGCTCGACACGCTCTTCCAGACGCACTAGCAGTGTGCGCCCCACCGCAGTCAATTCGGCAACCTTCATGCGTTTGTCGGTCGTGGAGACACGCCGCTGAATAAATCGGCGCTCGATCAGCCGTCCAATGACATCAGCTGTGCTGGCTCGATCGATCCCGACCGCCCGCGCAAGCGCAATCTGCTCAGACGGCCCCAACTGCTCTAGGGCCGTCAAGATGCTGTATTGCACCGGCGTGATGCCTTCCGGCGCGCACTCTTCAACAAACAAGGCGACATGAATCTGATGCAGCCGTCGAATCAGGAAGCCGGGGCGCGCCTCCAGTGTCGTGTCGCGCCATCCTGACGCAGAATGAAGTTCTGCCACCGTATCGGATTTGCGTCTCGTTACCATTGAATGTGTTTCCTCTATTCGTGACGACCGCACTTTATACCGTGAATCGTCAGTATTCATCGTATTAATTATCGGCGATACTATTTTTCGTTTTTTATAATTAGGATAACGAATAGTAACGCTGTCAATTTGCCGACTAAAATTACATTTAGCAAACGAGACGATCCCAATGTGGTGCCACAAAGCACCTTTTTGCATGGCAATCGCGCTTCGGTGGTGCAATATTTGTCTGACAAACAGCGTCCTTGTTTTGTTCATCTCTCGCAGTTCGAGACGTGGCCTACCGACGAGCGAGTTGGTACGTAAATTGCGTATCGGTGGTTATTCGTCAGTATGCATACGATATTTTTTAAGAGCATTCCAACAGTGTTCTTCGCTGGTCGGATGCGCTTATCACTGTACGACCGTCACGCTATTTTTTAACGAACTCGGGAATATTCAGATGCGAACACGTATCTCTGGCGGATGGGTGCTTGGTCACCTCAACGGCAAACACACGCTCGACGAAAAGCACGAAGTCGTGATCGAGGGAGAGCGGATCCTCTATGTGGGGCCACGCTTCGATGGCCCTGTCGACAAAGAGATCGATGCCGCAGGCAAGCTGGTTGCTCCCGGGTTCATTGACACGCACGTGCATTCGGGGCACAGAGCCTCGCATCGCCTGATCAGCGACTCAGGCCGCGGAGATTACCTGGGTCAGCCGTTTCTCGAGATCAGCGTTCCTCGCGAGGGCACCCGCGTCCACGGCGACGTGCGCTATCTGAAACCTGGGGAAACGGGTGCCGATGGTGCGCGCGAATTTCACGCGCTATTCACGGTTGCCGAACTTCTGCGCAATGGCATCACCTCCTTCGTTGAATACGGCAGCCAGCGATTGATCCAGGACGCACTGATGGAGCAGTGCATGAAACTTGGTGTACGCGGCTTTCTCGGCCCGGGATATGACTCAGGGCGCTGGGTCGGAGACGAACACGGCCGCCTCAAACGTATCGTGGACGAAGAAAACGGGCAGCGTGAATTCGCCGAAGCGATCCAGTGGATAGAGCGCAATCACGGTGCCGGCTCCGGATTGATCAACGGCATACTGGTGCCGCGTGAAGTCGAAACCACCAGCCTGGACCTGTTGCGCATGACGCGCGAGATGGCCGACAAAATGAACATGCCGATGGCGACGCACGCCGCCTACAGCATTATCGAATTCTACGAAGTGGTGCGTGAGCATCGCAAGACCCCGATCGAGTTGCTGGCCGAACTCGACATGTTGCGCCCGACCCTGAACATCGGACACGGCAACCTGCCCTCCGACAGTGTCCGGCTCAATTATCCGGGCGCACGAGACCTCAAGCTGATGGGCGAAGCCAAAGTCTCGATTTCTCATTGCGCTATCAACATCGTGCGCCGCGCGCGCGTGCTCGACAACTGGCGCCGTTACCAAGAGCTGGGCATCAACATCGCGCTGGGAACGGACACCTACCCACGCGACATGATCTTGAACATGCGCACCGCGTCCTACCACGGTAAGACCATGAGCCACGACTACAAGTCGGCGACCGCGGCAGACGTCTTTTCGGCTGCGACCTTGAACGGCGCAACATCCCTGGGGCACGACGACCTCGGCCGGCTCGCGCCCGGCGCGCTGGCCGACATCATCCTGATCGATCTGACGGCTAAAGGCACGCTGCGCATGGGTGTGGTTCGGGACCCGGTCCAGGCCATCGTGGAATGCGGTGTCGGCGACGATGTGGATACCGTCATCGTCAACGGCGTTGTACGCATGGAGGGTGGCGTGATTCCAGGTATCGATCTCGATGACATCCGGCGTCGCGCCCAGGCCCAGGGCGAGGAGATCTGGGGCGGCTGGAGTGGCTCCGACCCGCTAGGCCGTACTGCCGCCGAAATGTGTCCGCCTTCGTTTTGCCCGACCTGCTTCAGAGAATGACGAGGCGCAGCGCTCATTCACTCATCAACCTTGTATGCCGAATTCAGGAGTATTGATGTTGCACTGGCTATCCAAACCGTTCGCGGGCACTTTCCTCGCAGCACTCTGTGTGGTTCCGATTGCGTCGCATGCAGCCGGTGCGGAGTTGTCGCTTGCCTATACCAAAGACCTGTATTCCAGCGAAGTCATCATTGCGCAGGACCAAGGATTTTTTACAAAAAACGGCGTCACGATCACGCCGCGAATCTTCACCAGCGGACGACTGGCGCTCGATGCCCTGATGGCCGGAGCGGTTGACCTGTCGACGGTTGCCGAGACGCCGATCACAGCGGCGGTGATGGCGAAGCGACCTATCGCCATCGTGGCCCGGATCGCCAGAACGATACCTTTGACGCTGGTACGCAAGGACGCGGGCATCAACACGGTCGCCGACCTGCGCGGCAAGCGGATCGGCGTCAATATCGGCAGTGGCAGCGAGGTGTACACGTTCAATTTGCTGGCCTCCGTTGGACTCAAACCCAGCGATGTCTCGGAGGTCAACATCGGTCCCGAAGATATGCCCGGTGCGCTGGCCAGCCATTCGGTCGACGCCATCAGCACCTGGCAACCGTTTATCTCCTATGCGCAGAAGCTCGGTGGCAACAAGGTCGAACTTTTGCCCACGGGCGACGTTTACAGCGAGACATGGAATCTCGTGACAATGCGTAAGAACGTACAGCCGGACGACGCCGCGATCACAGCGGTGGTCAAATCGCTGATCGAAGCGGAACAGTTCATGAAAACCAACCGCGACCAGAGTCTCGACATACTGGCCAAAGTCATCGGCGTGAGTCGCGCCACGATTGAACAGTCGCTGCCGAAATCCGAGTTTCACGTGGTTCTCGACGCGAGCCTGATGTCGGCGCTGGACGGTAATGCCCGTTGGCGTCTCGCAACCGGCAACGTGCCGCCCAATGTGACAGCCGTACCGGACTTCGATGCCGCGCTTGCGCCGCACGCGTTGAAGTCGATCGACGCCGCACGCGTGACGATCGGAACGTTGTGATGCAGCGCGTCCGTAACGGCATTTACACGGCTGCGGGGCCATCGGACCTGCGATGGGTCCGCTATGTCTCACTGCCGGTCGTGATTCTGCTCTGGCAGATCGCGTGCATGACGACCGATGTCGACTCCGCCCTCGTCCCCTCGCCCGTCGACGTGGCGCTCTCGCTATGGCATGCGCTGCAGGACGGCTCGCTGATCGCCGATGTCCTGTGGAGCGTGTCGCGTGTGGTGGTTGGATACTTCTTGGGCGCCGTCATGGGGATCCTGGTCGGCTTGATCACTGCCCGCTACGCATTGATGCGCGAGGCGATCCTTCCTATCCTGCAGGCGCTGCGACCGATTCCCCCGATCGCGATCGTGCCGTTGACTATCCTGTGGTTTGGCTTGACCGAGTGGTCTAAATACTTCCTGATCGCGTGGGGCGTGTTTTTTGTCGTGTGGGTCGCGACTTTCATGGGGGTGCAGCGTATCGACGCGCTGCTGCTGCGCGCGGCGCAGAGCCTCGGGGTGCCAGAGCACAAGATGATGCGTGAGGTGCTGTTTCCGGGCGCTTTGCCGTACATCGCAGTCGGCTTGCGAACATCGGTCACCATCGCGTTTTACTCACTAGTCGCCGCCGAGGTAGCCGGCGCGTTCGCGGGCATTGCTTATCGCGTCAGCGTATCGCATCAGAACATGCAAACTGGCTTGATGATAGGCGCGTTGCTAGTGCTGGGCCTGGTGTCGGCGGTGGCGGACAAGTTGTTCGAGTTTGTTATCAAGCGCATCATCTTCTGGAAATGACATGAGTTCCAACAAGGGTTCCATCGAACTGCAGGACGTGCACCTCGATTTCGGCGTTGGCCGTGCCGCAACGCGTGCGGTCGAGGAAATGAGTCTGAGCGTCGCCCCGGGCCAATTCATTTCACTGCTCGGGCCTTCCGGTTGTGGGAAGTCCACCGTGTTGAACATGATCGCGGGCTTTCTCAAGCCGACCGCCGGACGCGTCTTGATCGACGGCGCTCCCGTCAGTGCGCCGGGTGCCGATCGCGGCGTCGTGTTCCAAAAGCCCGCGCTCTTTCCTTGGAAAACCGTACGTGAAAACGTGGCCCTGGGTCCGCGCATGCAGGGCTGGCCGAAAGCGCGGGTCGAGGAACGCACTGATACCTTGCTGCGCACAGTGGGCCTGCTGGAATTCGGCGATCATTATCCCGACTCGTTATCGGGCGGAATGCAGCAACGCGTAGGCATCGCGCGCGCGCTCGCGAACGATCCCAGCGTGCTGCTGATGGACGAACCATTTGGCGCGCTGGACGCGCAGACCCGTGAGCTGATGCAGGACAACTTGCTCAGGATATGGGCGAAGAACCGGGTCACGCTCGTGTTTGTCACTCATGACATCGAGGAAGCGGTTTTCCTTTCCGAACGCATCATCATCATGAGTTCTCGCCCAGGTCGGGTCATTGCGGATATCGCGGTCGATTTTCCTTACCCACGTGCACCGGACGTCATCGATTCGGCTGATTTCGTTGAGATCAAGCGTCAGTGCCGCGAGATCATTCGCGTCGAATCGATGAAGGCGTTCGACGAACAACGTGCAGCAGACTTGCAAAGCTGAGGCCGAGGGCCTCGCTTTAGCGCAGCATAAAAGACATCGCGGAAAAGCAGTTCAGCATGCGCACCGCGTGTTCGACACAAGCCGCGTGAAACCGCAACGTCACCGCATCGAGACGCTCGACGGTCGGCCACTGACAAAAGAGATCGGCCAAGCCCGTTGTCTGCACGCGCAGCTCCACCGTAACAGGCTCGGCTGCGTGCAATCTTTCAGTTCTTGGCGTACCTGCAGCAACATGCCGCGCCACCACCTCATGAGCGACACGTTCGATTTCCTTACAAGCGTGCGCTGAGCTGAGCGTGGCGCCACTGGCTTGCCCCGTTGCCGTTTTCGAGGTAACAAAGGTGGCCTCGGGGAAAGCCGGCCGAGTTTCCGCAACAAAAGCATCGTCCCCTGTCAGCAATACCACCCGTGCGCCGTAATCCGCCGCAAGCGCACCATACAGCCCGGCCTCCCCGACCTCGTTTCCGTTTAGCAGCACGCGCGTGAAAGCGAAGCTGTTGATCGTGTGCGCAAGAATGCCGAGGCTTTGTGATTTGGCGTGATAGCCGATCATGAATACCAGCACCGGTTCGTATTCGAGCCCGGCCATCATGCCCAAGTTACGCGGCTTTCCCAGGATGACCCGAGCGCGCGGGTCGAGCAGATCGGGCAGCAGATTGCGAAAGCCGCCATGCGAATCATTGACCCAGATTTCGCTCGCGCCACCGGCAAACGCCCCGGCTATGGCCGCATTCGCTTCCAGCGTCATCCAGCGCCGGGCACGTTCGTACTCGCCGTTGCCGGGGCGGGTCTGCTCAGCATGAAATACGCCTGCGACCCCTTCAATATCAGTGGAGATCAGAATTTTCATCAAGGTGTGGGTGACAGCAGGTAAGCCAAGTCAGGTACGGCGTCGCGCAACGATGCGCGATGGTGGCCGTCCCGGCCTGTGAGTGAGGTCGCGCACCACAGTGCATCGACGATGGCTTGTTCGATACAGTCGGCGCCGGCATGGAACAAGGGATCCAGGCGCGCGTCGGCCAAGCAAGGCGGAAACGCAATGAAGTCAGCGTGATGCGGCACGGTGTATGCGGTTGAGAATGCCAGTGCAATATCGCCGCTGCCGTGACCATAAGCCGAGCCGGTGCGCGCGAGCCCCGCTGCGGCGCGCAGCGACAAGCGCTTCAACTGCCGCGCGGTCAGCGGTGCATCGGTCGCCAGCAGCATGATGATGGAACCTTGTTCGGGCGCGGATCCCGTGTCGAGCTCAGGATTGCCGCCCGTTGCGGCCACCGCTTGAGATTGGGCACGCCGTTGCTCCAGCTTGCGCCCGAGCGGCACACCCGCCAGCGTCAACATCGGCAGTCGCCCAAAATTGGCCAGCACCAGTGCTCCGACAGTGTATGGCTGCCCGGCAACGGTCACCATTCTCGACGCCGTGCCTATCCCCCCTTTCAAGTCGAAACACGACATGCCGCGGCCCGCCCCCACTGCGCCGCGCGCAAATGGAGGGTACGCAGCATCAGGAGCACGCTGCTGGGCCTTCGCGCAAGCACTCCCGCATGCACTCAGATAGTCGGCCTCGGTTATGGCCATCGCCTGGATATCGTTCAGATAACCGTCATTGCATTCCAGCACCAGCGGATTGACTGTCGGCCAATCGCGGCCCACTTGCGGATTTTCGGCGATCGCCGCGCGGATCTGTGCTTGAGCGACTGCCGCGACGCCGAAGGTATTGGTCAACGCAATCGGCGTTTCGAGCACGCCCAGTTCGTCGACCTGGATCAGCCCCACGCTTTTGCCAAAGCCGTTGATCACGGTGGCGGCCGCCGGCACCTTGTCGCAATAGAGGTTGCCCGCATGGGGGTACAGCACCGTGACACCGGTCTGGATCGCACCGCGGTCCAGCGTGCAATGACCCACGCGCACACCGGCTACATCAACGATGGTGCCGGTCGGCCCGCTCGGCAGCACGCCAATGTAGGGGGCACATCCGGGGCTGCACCCGGGGCCGCGTTCGGGGGCGTGCGGGGGCACGTGACCCGTGGCGCTCATGAGCGATCCAACTTGGGATCCAGCGCGTCGCGCAGGCCGTCGCCCAGCAGGTTGAATGCCAGCACCGTCAGGAAGATGGCCAAGCTGGGGAACAGCGCGATATGCGGTGCGGTCACCATGTCCGCGCGCGCCTCATTGAGCATCGCCCCCCATTCCGGTGTCGGCGGCTGCGCACCCAGGCCGATAAACGACAAGCTGGCCGCGGTGATGATCGAAGTGCCGATACGCATGGTGAAATACACCACCACCGACGAAATCGTGCCCGGCAGGATATGCCGCATGATGATAGTCCAATCCGACGCGCCGATACTGCGAGCCGACTCGATATACGTCAAATGCTTGAGCATCAGTGTGTTGCCACGCACCAGCCGCGCAAAAGCCGGTACGCTGAAAATCGCCACCGCGCAGATCACGTTGATCATGCCATTGCCGAGGATGGCAACGACCCCGATCGCCAGCAAGATGCCGGGAAACGCAAACAGCACATCGGCGATACGCATGACGATGCGGTCCCACCAGCCTTCGTAATAACCGGCGAGCAGACCGAAGAAGGTGCCGATCAACGCGCCAATCGCCACCGACAGGAAACCGGCTGCGAGTGAGATCCGGCTGCCGACCAGAATCCGGCTGAAGATATCGCGCCCCAGCGAATCGACACCGAACCAATGCGCCAGCGAAGGCGCCGCATTAAGCGCATCGTAGTCGAAATAGTTGCTTGGATCGTAAGGCACGATATATGGCGCGACAATCGCGATCAACACCAGCAGCAGTACAAATATACCCGCAGCAAGCGCCACCGGCTGCTTGCGGAACTTGCGCCGGAATTCGCTCCATGGCGTACGGATCACTCGCGACCCGGCGCGCGTGTCCACGGCGCTCGGGCTGGCATCAACAGGATCGACAGTTAGGCTCATCGGAATCTCACTTGAAGCGAATAGTCGGGTTGATGACCGCGTACAACACGTCGACCACCAGATTGATCAGAATAAATTCGAGCGAGAACAGCAGCACCTCGGCCTGGATCACCGGGTAGTCACGCATCGATACCGCGTCGATCAACAAGCGGCCGAGGCCGGGCCAATTGAACACCACCTCGACCACAATAGAACCGCCGAGCAGGAAACCGAACTGCAGCCCCATCATGGTGACGACCGGAATCATCGCGTTACGCAAGCAATGCTTGGCGATGACGGTAGGTTCCCACACGCCTTTCGCGCGCGCGGTGCGCACGAAATCTTCATTCATCACTTCGACAAACGAGGCGCGAGTAAAGCGCGCCATCACGGCCGCGACGGCCGCGCCCAGCGTAACAGCCGGCAGTACATAGCTTTGCCATGTACCGTCGGGCACGATGGGCAGCCAGCCCAGCTTGACCGAGAAAATTTCCATCAGCAGCATGCCCATGGCAAACGCCGGGAACGAGATGCCCGACACCGCCAGGGTCATGCCGAGCCGGTCTGGCCAGCGGTTGCGCCAGACCGCCGACGCAATCCCGATACCCATGCCGAAAATGACCGCCCAAATCATGCTGACGAAAGTCAGCAGCAAGGTCGGCATAAAGCGCTCGGCAATTTCGGTCGAGACCGGCCGTTTGCTACGGGTCGAGACGCCGAAGTCGCCATGCACCATCCGCACGAAAAAATGGACGAACTGAGTCGGCAAAGGCTGGTCCAGCCCGAGGTCGGCGCGCACCAAGGCTACCGTAGCACTATCGGCTTCGGGACCGGCGGCCAGGCGAGCGGGATCTCCCGGCAGCAGATGCACGAACAGGAACACCAGGACGGCCACGATCAGCAGCGTGGGCAGCAGGCCGAACAAGCGTTTGACAATAAAAATAAGCATAAGGTGTATCTGGCTTTGATGCATGCGGCGACGGGCACACGCCGCCCGATCACACTAGAGCGCCCAAGCGAGTTTTCGCTCAGGTGCTCAGGGGCTCGGTAAGCATCCGGTTCGATGCGCGTCGATGCCGGGTTGCTGTTTTACTTGATCGCGATATTGTCGAAATTAAACGAGCCGTCAGGCATCACATAGGCTCCGGACAAACGCTTGCTGCGTGCATAGACGACTTTCTCCTGGACCAGGAAAATCCATGGTGCATCGTTCCATATGCGCTTTTGTGCATCCGCGTACAAGGTCGCCTTCTTGGCTTGATCGGTGGTTTCCAGCGCCTGCTTCAAGTCGCTGTCGACGATGTCGTTCTTGTAGTACGCGGTATTGACCATCTTCGGCGGAAACGAAACCGACGCCAGCAACGGTGTCAGCGCCCAATCGGCTTCGCCGGTCGACGACGACCATCCCGCGTAATACATCCGTACCGGCGCCGTCATCGCATCCTGCGCGCTTTCGACCGTCGATACGCGCTGGCCTGCTTCAAGCGCCTGCACCTGCGCCTTGATCCCCACCTGCGCCAGTTGCTGCTGGACGAACTGGATCACCTTCACGGCGGTGGAATAGGTGTATGCCGACCACAGTACGGTTTCGAAGCCGTTCGGATAACCGGCTTCCTTCAGCAATTCACGCGCCTTGGCCGGGTCATACGGCCAGGGCCCCTGCTTGACCGCAAACTCGACGCCCTGCGGCACCACGCCATCGGCCGGTACCGCGTAACCCGAAAACGCCACTTTGGTCAGCGCATCCTTGTTGATCGCATAGTTCAAGGCTTCGCGAACCTTGATGTTATCGAACGGCTTCTGGTTCATGTTCAAGCTGATATAGCGCTCGATGATCGAGGACGAATCGATCAGATCGACCTTGGGATTGCTCTTGAGCACCCCCGCCTGTTCATAAGGAATCTGGAATGCGAAGTCGGCTTCGCCGGTTTGCATCAGCGCTGCACGCGTATTGTTGTCGACCACCGGTTTCCAGTCGATCGCATCGATTTTCGGATAACCGGTCTTCCAGTAGCCCGCGAACTTCTTCACTTTCAGGTCGTCGGTCTGTTTCCATTCCACGAACTCGAACGGCCCGGTGCCGACCGGATGGAATGCAATATCCTTGCCCCATTTTTTCAGCGCGGTTGGCGAGATCATCACGGCAGACGGGTGGGCCAGCACGTTGATAAAGGCTGAGAACGGCGCGTGTAACGTGATTTTCACCGTGTACGGATCGATCACTTCCGTTTTCTCGATGCGATTGAACATGTTGTAGCGTTTGAGCTTGTTCGCCGGATCGGCGACGCGATCGAAGTTGGTCTTGACCGCCGCCGCGTTGAAATCGGTACCGTCCTGGAACTTCACGCCCTGGCGCAGTTTGATCGTGTAGACCTTCGCATCCGGGCTGGCTTCGTAACTGACGGCCAGTACGTTGACCAGTTTCATGTCCTTGTCGAAGCCGAACAGGCCTTGATAGAACGACTTGGAAACGGCTTGCGACAGTGTGTCGTTCGCGTCGTAGGGATCGAGTGTGGTGAAGGTCGAGGCCACGGCCATCACGGCCTGTTGCTGCGCATGCGCGACACCGGCGGCGAGCATCGCAAACACGCAGGCACCACCGGCGATCAGCTTACGCAAACGAAACTCGGAAGAAAAAGAAGCATACATACGATTAAACTCCCAGGACAAAATATGTGAGGGGGGAAGATGCAACAACTAGTAAGCGCCACCGACCCGATGTTCGGCGACAAAATGGTCGAGGCCGACCGCCACCAGCGGCGCGACCAACGGTTCATCGCCGATCAGACGTATCGGGCTCGGTAACTCGTCGGCCGCCAATATGCGCTGCGCATGGCGGCGCGACGGATCCGCAACCGGAACCGCGCTCATCAGCTTCTTGGTGTAGGGATGGCGTGGATTTTCAAACACCGCATTACGCGGACCGATCTCGACGATCTGCCCCAGATACATCACCGCCACGCGATGGCTGACACGCTCGACCACCGCCATATCGTGCGAGATGAACAGGTAGGCGACGCCCAACTCACGCTGCAGGTCCAGCATCAGATTGATGATCTGCGCCTGGACCGACACGTCCAGCGCCGACACCGACTCATCGGCAATCACGACCTTCGGGTTCAACGCGAGCGCACGCGCAATCGCAATCCGCTGTCGCTGGCCGCCGGAGAACTCGTGCGGATAGCGCCTCGCGGCGTCGGCCGGCAGACCGACTTTGTCCAACAACCACGCCACTCGTGCCTGCGCTTGCGCGCCCTGGGCTACGCGATGCACCAACAGCGGCTCCATGATCGAGAAGCCCACGGTCAGGCGCGGGTTCAGCGACGCAAACGGGTCCTGGAAAATAAACTGGATATCACGGCGCAACGCCTGCAGCGCGGGACCTTGCAGGGTGCTGATTTCTTGTCCGGCAAATTCGATCGAGCCGCTTTGACTTTCCACCAGCCGCAACAGCGAGCGCCCAGTGGTCGACTTGCCACAACCCGATTCGCCAACCAGCGCCAGTGTTTCGCCGGGATGTAAGTCGAAGTTGACGCTCTCGACCGCATGGACATTGCGCGTGACGCGGCCGAACACGCCCGTCTTGACTGGGAAGCGTGTCACCAGGTTGCGCACACGCAAAATGGGCGAAACAGTGTCGTCCAATGCAGGCTGCCCTGACGAGGCACCTTCGGCCGCTGGCGCCTTGCTTGCCGGCAATGTCGCGGTATCGTCGAGCGCCGGGGTTTGCTCGGCAACCTCCGCCACATAGGCTTGCAGCACCGGGAATTTGGCCGGCCGCGTAGTGCCTTGCATCGCACCGAGCTTGGGGACCGCCGCCAGCAATGCCTGGGTATACGGATGCTGCGGGGCCGCGAACAAAGCATCCGATTGCCCTTGCTCGACTTTCTCGCCGCGGTACATGACCAGCACGCGGTCGGCCATTTCCGCCACTACGCCCATATCGTGCGTGATAAAGATCACGCCCATATTCATCTCTTGCTGCAAGCCGCGTATCAATTGCAGTATCTGCGCCTGGATGGTCACGTCGAGCGCCGTGGTCGGCTCATCGGCGATCAGCAACGCGGGCTTGCATGACAACGCCATCGCGATCATCACACGCTGCCGCATGCCGCCGGACAATTGATGCGGGTACCGCGCAGACACTTGGCGCGCCTCGGGAATACGCACCAGGTCCAGCAGCCGCAGCGTTTCGTTGCGTGCTTCGCCACGGCTTTTATGCTGGTGCAATACAATCGCTTCGGTGATTTGGTGACCGACGGTAAACACCGGATTCAGCGAGGTCATCGGCTCCTGAAAAATCATCGCGATATCGGCGCCGCGTATCGAGCGCAGCACCGACGAGCTAGCCTGCGCCAGATCCAGTACGCGATCGTCGCGGCGGCGGAACATCATGCTGCCGTTGAGGATACGGCCGCCGCCGTGCTCGATCAACCGCATCAGGGCCAGTGAAGTCACCGATTTGCCCGAACCCGATTCGCCCACGATCGCCAGGGTCTCGCCGCGATCGATCCCGAACGACAAGTGGCGCACCGCTTCAAAGGTACCGGCGTCCTGGCGAAAACCGACCGACAGATTGTCGACTTCCAGTACGCGCTTCGGGGGTAGCGCAGACGGCAGCTCCGATGGCAGCACAGACTGCAGCACGCTGGACGTTGGGCTGGCGGAGGACGAAGGGGTCTGCACTATGGGCATCCTTGGTAACGAATGGTCGAGGCGTTCAGCGATAGATCGCCGTGACGGGTGCAGTGCCCACGCGCGCGTAACCGCGATACATCCCTTCTGTGTTGAATGGCAGCGTCACGTTGCCTTGCGCGTCGACCGCGATCAGTCCGCCACGCCCGCCTATGCGCGGCAATTTATTCATCACCACATCGGCTGCGGCCTGCTCCAGCGATACGCCGCGATATTCGATCTGCGCCGAGACGTCATAGGCGACCACCATGCGCATGAACATCTCGCCAGACCCCGTCGTGGAAACCGCACAGGTCGCATCGTTCGCATAGCAGCCGGCACCGATCAGGGGCGCGTCGCCAACCCGTCCGACCTGCTTGTTGGTGACGCCGCCCGTCGAGGTTGCCGCGGCCAAATGCCCATGGCTATCGAACGCAACCGCGCCCACTGTGCCGAATTTGCGATTGGGGTCCAGCGGTTCGTGTGGCAACACCTCTACACCGGCCTGTGCGGCCAGTGTCTGTGCATCGTGATCGAGCAACATGCCGGCTTGGCCGCGCGCGGCCAGCCATTGCTGGTAGCGCGCTTCGGTGCGGAAATAACCCGACTCGACCATTTCGATACCTTGCGCCTGCGCAAAGGCTTCGGCGCCGCCCCCCGTAAACATCACATGTTCGCTATGGTCCATGACGCGGCGCGCGAGCAATATCGGATTACGCACATGCTTGACGCAACTGATCGCACCGGCTTCCAGCGTGCGGCCGTCCATGATCGATGCATCGAGCTCGTGGGTGCCGTCGGCGGTCAGGACCGCACCGTGGCCCGCGTTGAAAAGCGGACAATCTTCCAACCGACGCACGGCCTCGCTGACCGCATCGAGCGCACTGCCGCCATCGGCCAGGATCTGCTGTCCGGCGCTCAGTACTTCATGCAATGCCGCGTGGTAACGCTGTTCGGCGTCCGGTTGCATGGTGGTGCGCAGAATGGTGCCTGCTCCACCATGTATCGCTAGGACTGCTTGGGCTTTCATATTTTTTTCCGACGAGGTACACGAGTTGGGGATGAGGTTTTCGCATCGAGTTCGCTGGATTCACCGGGTTCACCGTGTCGGCCAGGCCCGCCGGTTTCGCCCTGTGCTGACGCCGGCGGCCGACGCGGTTTCGAAAGCCAGGGCAGCACGAACTCGGTCAGGTCCATGGCGACCTCGACCGAATGCTTGACCTTATGGGCGACCGCATCGCACAGCGCTTCAATCACCGCCAGCACAGTCGCGTCCGAATTGGCGGCAAGCCGCCGTTCAGCGCGCACGTACACCGTCAGGTCAGCGAAATCGACCAGCGGCGAGGCGACGCTGTCAGTCAGCGCCAGCACCCGAGCGCCCCGGCCTGATGCGGCGCGGGCCAACTTGATGGTGTCTTCGACATAACGCGGAAAGGCGATGGCGATCAGCAAATCGCTGCTGCTCACATTAGACAAATGCCGCGCCGCATGGCTCGGTCCGCCGGCTAGCGCCAGCGATTGCACATTGCCGTGATACGGCGTGAGGCCATGATCCATCAGCCCGGCAAGAAAGGCACTGGAACCGTAACCCAGGACAAACACGCGCCGGGCCGCGAGTATCGCCTCGACGGCGGCTTGTATGGCGTCGCCGTGCGTCACGCTGCGGGTTCGCTGCAGGTTGGCCGACGCTAAATCGAGTGTCGCGTCAAACACTTCGTCCCCGGTGGTCGGCGATGCTTGGGACGATCGCAAACGTTCGACGGGCGCCAGTGTCGCTTCAAAACCGCGTACCAAAGCGGCCCGAAATGCCGGATATCCGTCGAAGCCCAGCGCTCGCGCAAACCGATTCGCGGTCGCCACCGACGCGCCAACCACGTCCGACAATTCATCGATGCGCATTGTTGCCGCACGGAACAGATTCGCCTGGACGTATTCCCCCATACGCTGATGAATCGGCGACAAGTTCCGCATCTGCGTTGCGATCAAAGCTGAGATGGTTTGGTCTGCGACAGCAGGCGGCGTACGTGTCATGCCGATTCCAAGTGACGTGCCAAGTTTTCGATGTAAATATATTTACATGGAAAAAATACAAAGAAAATACATTTTTGAGGTGTGTCGGGTTTATACGAAGGGGAGCCCGCTCTGCTTCGCCGATACACTAGATCCGGATTTGCCAAGAAGGCGCGCCCACAGACTATCAATGGCATCGGCTTGGCTTTCGCTTGGAAAGTTCGGCGCTCCTGTAGCCCTAGCCAGGAAGAACGCCCGAAACAAGATTCATGCTAGATTGTCAGCACGATGTGATCAAAGGAGCTTCGCATGGATACCCGTTCGATATTGGGCATGGTGCACGCTGAAGAGGTTTTACTGGTCTCCATCGTGCGATCGCTGCCCCCAGACATCAGGAGTAAGATCGCCAACGATTTTCATGAGCAGGTCGAAATCTCGGAGACTTCGCACTTGAGTACAACCAGCGATCGCGAAACCGCCGACGCGCTCAAGGCTCACCTGCGCAGGCTGTCCAATTTGCTTGCGGCTTTGTCTTGATGGTTCTTTAGCCCCGTCTTAGCTTCTTAACCAGCCATAACCCAACCCAAGGTGCTGCGTGCAGCGAGCTATCCAGATCCCCCACCCTTTCCGCGCAATCCATTGCGCAAAACTGTTTTCTTTAGTACTCGCGTCCGCTGTCATGATAGTTCTTCCGGCGCGCGCCCAGGACACGCCGACACCAAGTGGTAGCACCCCCGTGTCGGCCCCAGGCGGTGACACCGCGGCATCGAGCAATGCTTCCTCCTCGGCCACCCTGCTCCAGGTGGGCAGCCTACCCGTCGAACGCCAGGTAGCGTGGTTGAATCACGCAGCGCAAAGCGGTGATCTGGAAAAATTGAGTGACGTGCAACTCGTCGAACTGTTTCAATCGCTGTCCCCCGATACGCTCCCGCGCTACCTCGAAGCGGGTAGCGCCCGCTACCGGGAATATGAGTTTCACACCTATGGCCAACAGCGCATAAAAGGCGTGTGGCAAGCCGAACCAGCCCACCTGCTGGTGCGTTATCGCCAGGATCCCAGGCAGGTTTACGTCAAGTGGTTAGCCGACGGCAGGAACGCGGGGCAAGAAATGATCTATGACGAAACGAAGGACCCGAAGCAGCTCTACGCCCATCAAGGTGGCACTTTCAGTTTCGTGGCGATATGGACACCGATCGATAGCGGGCGCGCCCTCGCGCAGTCGCGTCACACCGTACGGGAACTGAACATCGGCTACGTCACGAACTTGTATCTTTCGGAGCTGAAAAAGTATCACGCAGTGGGCATCGACAAGCCTTCCAAGATTGAAGTGTCGACCGAGTCCGGCGAACGCGTCGTGGCACTCACTTGGGAAACGCCCACCGGACAACCGCAGTTCTACGCAAAGAAAGTGCGCCTCGGGCTCGACTTGCGGCACCCCTTTTTCCGTACCAGCGAAGCGTGGGACAACAGCGGAGAACTCCTCGAGAAGTTTACGTTCGCCGACGTAACCCCCAAACATTTCGATGACTCGGCATTCGACCCGAAGAACCCGCAGTATAGGTTCTGAGTCAGTTTTGAAACGCCGAACCTGATAACGATAGCCATGCGGATCAAGTTGCGCCAGGTCGAAGGCTTTCTCGCCGCAGCGGACACCCTCACGTTTTCGCGCGCCGCGGACCTGTTCAGGCGCATGCTGCTGGCCGAACACGCCACGGTCGCCACGCGACGCTGATACCAACGCAGCAGCAATGCGCCTGCGCATTGCCATACCCTATTTATAGGTAACGCCTATGAATTCAAACCCTCTATGAATTTGTTGGCGCGTGTAGTCCATGCTCTAATGATCTGCACTACCCGATAAAAATAGGCAGGGGACGCCCATGAACCGCCGACCGATGGTGCTGTTGCGACTCACCCTGATTATTCTGTGCGCGGTCCCAATCGCGCAAACACGCGCGGACAGCGACGAGCTCGACAAGAGCGAGCCAGTGCGGGGCATTGTGCCTTTCCCGCCGGGGTCGACATCGTGACTCGGCTGATCATGTCCAAGCTTTCGGTCGTCACGGGCCAAAACTTCTTCATCGATAATCGTTCCGGCGCCAGCGGTACGATCGGCGCCGCGGATGCAGCGCGCGCCAAACCGGACGGCTACACCCTACTCGCGGCACCGTCTTCGCTGGCCACCAGCGAATCGCTGTACCGCAACCTGTCATTCAAACTTGAGAAAGATTTCAGTGGCATTGCGATGCTCGCGTCGGTGCCGTTCATCCTGGTGACCAATCCGAAGGTACCGGCCAACTCGGTGGCCGAACTGATCGCGCTGGCCAAGGCCAAGCCCAACACCTTGACGTTCGCCTCGACAGGCAACGGCAGTGCACCCGACATCGCCGCCGAACAGTTCGAAATGCAGGCGAATATCGCAATGATCCATGTGCCCTATCGCGGTACCGCGCCGGCCATGCAAGACTTGATCGCGGGCCGTGTCAATTTGATGTTCGCCAACGCGGTGTCGGTATTGCCGCAGATCAAGGCCGGCTTACTGAAAGGCCTGGCGGTCTCCAGCGCGCAACGCAGCGATACGATGCCCGAGCTGCCCACTTCCGCGCGATCCACCCGAGTGCGCCGGTATTGCCAGCATTGCTGGCTTACGCCGAATGGCAAAAGGTCAGCGGCGCGGAACTGGTGCACGCGTATGTGCTCGGGGTAGAGGTCGAAGAACGCGTCGGCTTGTCGGTGTTTCCCGTGCACTACGACCGTGGCTGGCATATCACCGGGACCGCCGGCGTGTTCGGCGCGGCCGCCGCAGTCGGCAAGCTGCTGGGTCTGGACGAGCAACGCATGGCCTGGGCCTTGAGCATCGCCGCGACGCAATCGTCGGGGCTGCGCGAGATGTTCGGCAGCATGTGCAAAAGCCTGCACCCCGGCCGCGCCGCACAAAACGGCATGGCAGCGGCCCTCCTTGCCAAGAGCGGTTTTACCAGCTCCGAACGCGGCATCGAGGCACCACGGGGTTTCGGTCATGTGATGTCCTCGCGCTTCGATCCCGAGTTCGTAGTCAATGGGCTCGGAGAGCGCTACGAAATCATGCAGAACATGTACAAGCCGTTCGCCTGCGGCCTGGTGGTGCATCCGGTGATCGATGGTTGCCTGCAATTACGCCGCGAGCTGCAACTTGATACCGCGCAGATCTCGCAGGTCGTGGCGCGCGTGAACCCGCTGGTGATGGAGCTCACCGCCAAGCGTGCGCCGACCACCGGCCTGGAAAGCAAATTCAGCGTCTACCATGCGCTTGCTGTGGCGCTGATATACGGCGCCGCGGGTGAGGCAGAATTCAGCATCGACGTCGTGAGCGATCCGCGCGTTATTGCGCTACGCGAGCGCGTGAGCACGCAACCCGATGCCGCCCTGCGCAAGCTGGAAGGTCACGTACGGATCGAACTTCACGATGGACGCGTGTTCGAGCGCCGCGTCGAGAACGCGGTCTGCAGTCTGGCGCATCCGATGAGCAACGATGAGTTGGAACAGAAATTTCTGGCCCTCGTCGAAGGTATCCTGCCTATCGATCGCGCCAACGCACTGATCGACGGCTGCTGGAAAATCGCTGCGATGGATGATGCCGGCGAGATCGCGCGGCTTGCCGCGACGGGGCCGTTGTGATCGTCCTATTTACGATCGAGGAGAACACGTCAACGCTTACCATCTCAAGCGTCGTCGGAATATTCGGATTTCAGATGAATGATCTGGGACCGCTCTGTGGTTCAAATCATTCACCCGATGGGCTGCAAACCTCAATTCCACCGCTCGAATGGTTTCACCGCGCCACCGGAACAGCTGTGCTTTCCAAGTCGCGATGAGTCACGTCTTGCCATCCCTTTGTGTTGCAAGTGAGCGATTGAAAGTCGCTTCTTCCATCTGATTCGACATTGCGATCGCCCCACCCTACATCCGTATCTCTTACGGATGTACGGTGGAGCGAATATGACTATCCTCAGTACTGCCGTCAGTTCGGCGGCGCTAATCAAAGGAGTTGCACTGTCGAAGATCAATTTTGATTCATTTGTCAAAGCTGCTGCTGAGAAGGTCACCGAAGCCGACGTCCGGATCGCGAAGGCGGGCGTTGAGACTCAGGTTGAAGGCCGCGATTGGCACATGAATCAAGCGCTCAATATGATCGCGTACGAAGATCAAAATTAAGTAGCGGAAGGGCGCAAACTGAATTTGCGCCCTTTTTTGATTTCCGTAGGAGGACGTCGATGATTTTGCAGACCAGTTTTTCCAAGCAGATAGAGACCATCATTACCCTCGCTGGCGTAACCGACCGAGAAAGCATCAAAAAATATTCTTCCGTTGACAACCTTAGGCGGGGGTACAGAACATTTTTGCAGTCACTCGGGCAGCGAGATATCAACGTCACGGAAACGAACCCTTCTTTTGTAAAAGACGCAGACGATGCAAAGAAATTGCGCGTATTCTTTTCTAATGATTCGCTATTGGACGATAAAGCTCAAGCCGCCGTTATAGATGAGCAGCAAGACGATGAGACTATTGAGAAAGAAGATAAAATACTTTGCGCCTTAAATGAGCTCTCATTATATTCAACGGAGCACTCAACCCTTCTTAAGGTAATAATAACCGACATTAGAGGCAGAGACTAACGACAATCAAAAATTCGCAGCATAGGCGCTAACCGGTACAAATCCGCTGGAATTGTATGAACTTTCTCTAGGCTGGACGCAGGGCGTAACGTGAATTTCAAAAATGATAAATGGAAAATTATTTATTGTCACCCGGCCGCACTGTTAGCGTTGTCACTAGTTTTCACGCATCAGTGCATCGTCGCCGGGTCGACTTTTTTTTGACCAAAACCATTGAGCGATTCCAGGCGAATCAGGATTTTTTGACCTGCCTATACCTGTTCCTGGCATCAATGGCAATTCCATACCTTCCGGGATGTTTATCTTTTGTATTTCTGCAGAAATGGATCAATGAAGCCCATTTAAGCTTCGTCGATAATTTTGTTGGGAATATGTTTGGAAAAATTGAAAAATACCGAGACACCAAACTGAAGGATCGAGTTGGATCTGTTCTATCAAGAAATTCGTTTTCCGTCTTAAAAGATTACATTTCGTTTGTTCATGATCTAGCAAGCTTTTCATTGAACAGTGTGCTTAGTATGATTGTTATAGGATTTTTGCTTCCTTCGCGTCTGCTGTGGGGGTACGTTTTAAGCTTGATATTCTGTCTATTTATCGTGGCCGGCTTGAGGAAATTAATTTCTGCGGCTTCCGCCAATTATGAAAATAGATATATCGCCTATTCTGAAATATTAGATCGGGGTTGGGAAAATATCACTCTAGGCAACAGGCATAATCAGGATATATGGCAGCAACACAAAAGCGCCACAGGGAACTCTTTCTACGCAGCGTCTTACACGTTGCAGATTCTGAAACAAGGTGGAAACGTTCTCTTGGCCGCGGCTTCGCTCGGACCAACAATTTTCTTGATAGCTTCCATTGCGCGCGAGGGGCATGCAGTTTCATCTATTTTCGCTGCAGTAATCGTTAGTCTTACACGCATATTTTTGATCATTAATTCCCTCAGCTCGCTTGTTTACAAAGTGCTCGACTCGTCCTCGATGAGAGTAAGGTTGAACGTTCTGTTTGATACCGGATCATTGATTTCTGCAAGCAAGGGTACAGGCGCCGGTACCGTAAGCCGCATTGAAATCAACGGAAAGCCAGTCGCAAGTGCAATGCAAGTGGCGCAAATCGTGGCACAAGCCGGTAGCGGTCGATTCAAGATAACGGGTGCGAATGGCAGCGGAAAGTCGACTGTGCTGGTTTCATTAAAAAATATATTTCAAGATGCGAGTTTTCTTTTCCCGGCACATCACGGTGATTTGATGTGGAAATCGGACGGCTCGGCTCTATCGACGGGACAAAAGACCGGCAATTTTCTTAAGGAAATATTCGAAATTGAGGGGATAAAATATCTCTTACTCGACGAGTGGGACGCTAATTTGGACAGTGAAAAAAGACGTGCCATCGACAACATATTGGATGAGCTTGGCAAAAGCAAAACGATTGTTGAGGTTCGACATTGACGACGTCATCGATGAACTGAGAGTAGAAAAAGGCACAGATCAAACATCTCCTCATGCCCGCCTATGGTCCTCGAGGTCGACCGCACTTGCTGTGATCGCCACGCACGCCATCGAACGATAATCGCTGCCCTCACTTTCGTGACGATTGGCTCCTCCGAAGAATTACCCGCACCATCCGACAATCAAAGCATTGGCCGATATGATGGTCAAAGGAAGTGTCGTGTCAGCGACGGACGCAAGCCTTAAACATCGACAGAGACACCGGTAAGCCCTACCTTGACAAACCCTGATCGCGGTCATAGGATGGTTTTTAGATACCGGTAACATTTTTCTCTGGAGAGGACTATGGGCAGCACCATGTCGGAGAAGATCCTCGCCGTGGCAGCCGGGCGGAATCAGGTGATGGCGGGCGAAATCGTGACGGCGCGGGTCGACCTGGCCATGGCAAACGACTTCACCGCACCCCTTGCTCTCGAGAGTATGCGTTCCGCCGGGATAGACCGCGTGTTCGATCCCGAGCGCGTCTGCATCGTGGCCGGTCGTCACGCTCCATTTCGCGATAGCGCCCTCGCGGGCGCCGTTGCCTCGCTCGAGCGCTTCTGCAAATCGCAGGGCATACACAACTTCTTTGGATACGGCGAGGGCATGGATCACGCCCTCGTTCCCGAACTTGGCTTGATCCGGCCCGGCATGCTGGTATGCAATGCCGACTCCCATACGTGCACCTACGGCGCGCTAGGCGCCTTCGGCGTGCCGATGGGTTCCACGGACATGGCTTACATATTCGCCTTCGGCGAAACATGGCTACGCGTGCCCGAAACGATCCGGGTCGTATATAGCGGCGAGCTGCAGCCCTTCGTGACCAGCAAAGACATGATACTCACGACCGTCGGCCGCCTCGGCGTGGACGGTGCCCGCTATAAGGCAATCGAATTCAGCGGGCCGGCGCTTGCCAAACTTTCCGTCGACGAGCGCTTTACGATTACCAATATGGCGATCGAGATGGGCGCAAAAACCGGGATGATAGCGCCGGATGCCGTCACCGCGGCTTATCTCGCCACGCGCACCCCTGTGCCCTGGGCGCCGGTGCTTAGCGACACGGACGCTGTTTTCGAGCAGACCATAGAGATCGATGTCTCCCACCTCCCCCCGGTCGTCGCCAGGCCTTTTAACCCGAGCGACGTCGTGCCTGTCACAGAAGTCGCCGGGACCAAGGTCACGCAGGTCACGATCGGAACCTGTACGAACGGTCGCATCATCGATCTGGAACAGGCGGCGCAGCTTCTGCGCGGCAAGAAAGTCGCCAAAGGCACAAGGCTGCTTGTCACGCCGGCAAGCAACATCGTCTACCAGCAGGCGAGGGAAAAGGGATTGCTCGACGTTTTCCTGACAGCCGGGGCCATCGTCAACCCACCCGGGTGCGGACCTTGTGCCGGCATCCACATGGGCGTGCTCGGCGAGACCGACGTCTGTCTGGCCACGCACAACCGGAACTTCCACGGCCGCATGGGTCACAAGGACGCACAGATTTACCTGGCGAGCCCCTATGTCGCCGCGGCAACCGCAGTTGCCGGCGCGATCGCCGATCCACGGGAGATGCTGTGATGCGCTACGAAGGTGTCATCCATTGCTTTGGCGATCATATCGACACGGATGTGATCATTCCTGCCACCTATATGACAGTGGACGACCCCGCACATTTGGCACGGCATTGCTTTGAGCCGGTGGCACCCGACTTTGCGGCACGAGTGACGCCGGGCGATCTCGTGTTTGCCGGAGAGAATTTCGGCTGTGGAAGTTCGCGCGAGCATGCGCCCATCGCCATCAAGGCAGCCGGCATCAGTTGTGTCGTCGCCGCGAGCTTCGCGCGCATCTTCTATCGCAGCGCAATCAATATCGGCCTGCCGGCTGTGGTGTGTCCTGCCGCGGTTGCCGCGGCCAAGGACGGTATGCGCGCCGTGGTGGATCTTGAAGCCGGTACCGTCAGCGTTGGCGATCAGCAATACACGATCGCCCCATTTTCACCGGAAGTCCTGGCCATCATCGAGGCCGGTGGACTCGTCGCCTCCATGAAAAAGAAATGGATGGCACGGCAAACGGAGATTCACCCATGAACCCGCTCATCATCTGCGCTGCGGTAACCGGCGGCGCACCCGCCCGCTCGAAAAGCCCCCACCACCCGGTCACGCCGCATGAGGTTGCCGAGGCGGCGGTCGCCTGCTGGCGTGCCGGTGCCGCCATGGTTCATCTCCACGCCAGACGCGAGGACGGCAGCACGACAATGGACCTGGCCGACTATCGCGAGACCGTCGACCGGATTACGGCCACCGGTTGCGACGCTATCATCAATCTGAGCGCCGGCGATAATGGCGGGCGCGCTGACCACACGCAACGACTGAGCATCGCCGAATCGGGTGCCGACATGGTTTCGCTCGATGCGGGCTCGTTCAATATCGGCGAGCGACTCTACGACAACCGGCCCAGCTATCTGCGCGAGATGGCAACGCGCATGAAGGCGCTAGGCATCAGGCCGGAGGTCGAGCTGTTCGACCTCGGTCACTTCCACTTCCTCCAGACGCTGGTGTCCGAAGGACTGTTGAGCGCGCCCGCCTACATTCAGTTCGTCTTCGGCGCACCGGGTGCACTGCCGCCCGATGTGCGATTATTGCCATTGCTTCTGGAGCACCTGCCCAGCGGCGCACAGTGGGCGGTCTCGGCCCAGACCGGCGACCATCAAAAACATCTCGCGCTCGAGATGTGCGCCTTCACCCAAGACGGCCATGTGCGCACGGGAATGGAAGATTATGTCCACGTTCGTCCTGGAGAACTCGCGAAGACCAACGCCGACATGGTGGAGCAGTGGGTCGCAACCGCCCAGATCTGGGGCCGTCCCGTCGCCTCTCCCGAAACCGCCCGTCAAATGCTCGGGATAAAACACGTGCAACACTCCACGGTGTAGTCGTAGCGCTGTAGTTGTGTAGCCGTGTAGTAATTTACCGCCTGGTGAGGCAAACGAAATGACACACGTCCGCGCCATCTTGCTGCTCTGTGCAGCACTCTGTTGCTGCGGTTCAGTTGTCGCGGTCGCACAGGAATATCCAAACAAGCCGGTGCGTATCGTGGTGGGCTTTTCGGCGGGTGGATCGGGCGATACCGTCGCGCGAATGCTTGCGAGAAACCTGGGCGACCTGTGGGGACAGTCGGTGATCGTCGACAATCGCCCCGGCGCCGGCGGCCTCATCGGCGCAAACCTGGTAGCCAAGGCGCCGCCTGATGGCTATACGCTGCTGCTCGGTGATATCAGCACCAACGCGATTGCCGCAAGCTTGTACACGCATTTGCCGTTCGATCCCATCAACGACTTCGTCCAAGTCACGCGGCTCGTCACGTTTCCGCTCGTGTTGGTCGTGCCCACCTCTTCGTCAATCACGTCGCTTAAGGACCTGATCGCGCAAGCAAAGGCGAAGCCCGGCATGCTCAGGTATAGCTCGGCCGGCGTGGGCACATCGCCACACGTTTTCATCGAAATGATGAATCAGATGGCGGGCATCAACACCGAGGCCATCCAATACAAAGGTGCGGCCCCGGCGATCATGGGCCTCATGTCGGGAGACGTGGAATTTTCGGAGAGTTCCGCATCGACCGCGCAGGCACAGATTCAAGCGGGAAAACTTCGCGGGATTGCCGTTACCGGGCCTCGCGCGCTTCCAGCTTTGCCCGGCGTGCCACCGGTATCCAGCGTGGTCCCCGGCTACGACGCGGTGTCTTTTCACGGCTTGCATGCGCCGGCAAAAACACCGCCGGAGATCGTGGCGAAACTGCAGCGCGATGTCGCTACGGTCATGCACCGCCCAGAAGTGACGGCGTATTTTAATGGCCTATCCATGGACGTCGCGGTGATGTCCACCGCCGACTACACCGCGTTCATCAAGCAGCAGACCGAACTTTGGCGCAAGGTCACGCGCACTGCGAATATGCATGCTGACTGAGCTTGCCGCCTTAGACCCACAACGGTGCGAATGCGCGCAGTCGTGCCCGGCTCTCGGAGAGATCATGCTAAGCCTCGAAGACCGACTTGCCATCCAGGGACTCTATGCCCGTCATAACATCTTCGTGGATCTAGGCGACTATGAGAACTGGGCGAACTGCTTCACCGAAGACGGCATTTCTCATACAAGCACCCTAACGCAGGGGCGCGCTGCATTGATTGCACATGGAAGAGCGCGCTTTGAAGCGCGCGCGACTGAACCCTGGACCTATCCCCAACACTGGAACACCAATCTCGTCATCGAGGGCAACGAAGAAACGGCGTATGGGATGTGCTATATGACTCGCGTTGTCAAAATGAAGGACACCGGCGAATATGTTACGACCCATCTCGGCATCTATCAGGACGAGATCGTCAAGCAAAATGGCCGATGGGCGTTCAAGAAACGCAAACTTCATCTTGATGCGCCCCCGCCGTCAAGTGCGATTCCAAAGCGGGCTTGATTGGCCGTAGCGTTCGCGGGACGCGGGCCCGATTCGGTTGCTTCCTATTCGGTTTGCTGGGTCCACACTGCGTTCGGCATGGGCAAGCGCTCGAACAACGGCTGGGCCGCGGCGAGTCGGTTTTGTTGATCCACTTTGTCCAAACGCCACAAAACTTGTCGCAGGTGTTGCCCGCTATGCCACGCGGTGCGCTCGAGCAAACCATGGATGCTTTGCTGACCGTAGTAAACGTCTGCCGGGGCATCCCACGGATAGCTTTGCACATTCTGTTTGAGCCACGCGCAGACCCATTGCTTGATATCGTTGCCATAGGCCAACAAGTCCTCCAGCGTCTTGCGCTCCGGCGCCGGGAGATGTTGATAGGACGCGAACGTCACCGGCACGCCCTCATCATGTTTGAGGAAGGTCTCGACGATGTGGAATACGTGAAAGTACAGGTCCGCATAGGTTCGCCCTTGACCGCCGGGTATCTCCTCGGCCAGGATTTCGGGCTTCAGGTTATGGCCTTCTTCAAGCCCTTTATTCAGGATAGCCTCTACCCGCTCGCCCAAGACCTCAGGCGACAATGGCCCCGGTGCAGTGAAGTCGATCCCGCAGAGCTGAGCGACATCTTTTAGCGCTTGGCCATCGGCCCATTGCTGGCCTATCTGAACGATAGGAACACGCCGTACTCCGAGTGATGCCAAATCGGCCAGGGCGGTCAGATCGTCATGGATATTTCTGGATTCGAAAGCAACGCCATGCGAGGTCAGATATTCCTTGACGCGCAGGCAACTGCTGCACCCGGGCACCCAATAGACGTTGACCGGAGGACGGATCGCTGTGTCAGTCATGGCTACTCCTTCATGCCGTCACCCTCAAGATAGAAAACGGCTTAACTAGTATAGGACTTCCTGCACCTGCCATCGCACGATCAGACTCTCCGATTGCCTTGTATCAAGTGCTTGCGCGCGGCATCACGGAAAAGCCGACATCCACGCGCTCGGGTCCGACACTTTTGCCCTCGATGCGGGCGAGAATAATACGACCGACGATCTTGCCGATCTCACCGCGCGGAATTTCCAACGTGGTTAGGGTAGGAACGACCTGCGTCGCCATTTCGAAATCGTCGAACCCGGCGATCGCAACGCGGCCCGGTACGCTCAAACCACGTCTCTGGCACTCGAACAGCGCGCCAATCGCCAACACGTCACCGCAAAAAAAAATGGCGTCGATCTGCGGGCGCTTCTCCAATAGCTCGACCAGCGCTGTAGCCCCCGCGTCAAAGCCGCCTGACGTATCCATCATCAAATCCGTGTCGGGCTTCTTACCCGCTTGGCGAAGCGCTGCGAGGTAGCCACGGCGCCGCTCACGAGACCGCTCGTTGTTGTCGATAAAAACGGTGACCAACGCAATTTGACGATAACCGCGCTCGAGCAGATGCAGGGTCATGGCTTTTGCGGCCAGGAAGTTCGAAAAGCTCACGACGCTATCCAACGGTCGGCGAACCACATTTCCCGTCTCGACGATAGGGATGCCGGCTCGCTCAAGCAGTCGCGTGGCACGCTCGCTGTGTGTCGTGCTGTGCAACAGCAAGCCGCAGGGGCGCTGGGCCAGGAAGCTTTCGATCATCCGCTCTTCGGCTTCCTCCGAATAGCCGCATGCGCCGACCATCAACGAGTAGCCGCTGCTGCCCAGTTGTTCGGCCATGCCTTGCAACATGCTCGAAAACAGCGAGTTGCGTATGCTCGGGACGATGGCGGCCGCGACGTTGGTGCGGTTGGAAGAGAGGCTGCCGGCGATCTGGTTGGGCACGTAGCCGAGCTCTTCGATTGCCGCAGCTATCTTCAGTCGCGTTTGCTCGGATACCGTCTCGGGCAAGCGTAGCGCGCGCGATACCGTCATCTTCGAAACGCCCGCAAGGTTTGCGAGATCGATCAGTTTGGTATTGGAGCTGGTGACGGATCGCTTGGGCATAGGCGGGAAGCAGGTAACTCAATCGGGAAATAGGAAATATCGCAGCTCGTCAGTGCTTTGTTCACGAGCGCATCAACAAGTACATTAACAAGTGCATTGGCCGCCCTGCGGCGACCTTGAACCTCGGCCGCGACCTCGGTACCCCCAACTTGACAAAGCAGGAGGCCAGTCATAGCATACATCAGATACCGGTAACATCAACTCGAAAAGAGAATGGTCACGCGTGGCAATCTGGCGCGATGCAGTCGCTTCTTTGCCAAGGAAGACATCCATGTCGGACAGCAAGATAGAGTTGCACAGTGCCAGCAAGTATTTTATTGCGCATGGAAAGCAGATCGCGGCGCTCCAGCCCGTGAGTCTCGCTGTGGGCGAGCAGGACTTCGTTGCGCTCGTCGGGCCGTCTGGATGCGGCAAGTCGACCGTGCTCAACTTGATGGCCGGGCTGTTGCAGCCGTCCAGCGGCCATATCACTTACGACGGCCAACAGATCAGCGGCGCGAATCGCGCGGTGGGCTACATGACGCAGAAAGATACGCTGTTGCCATGGCGAACCGTCGCGGACAATATCGGTATCGCACTCGAACTGCGAGCTCGCTACGTCTCACGTAAAGAATGCGACGCTCGCGTGGCGCAGATGATCAGTCTCGTCGGACTCAGCGGCTTCGAGCGCCACTATCCCGGTGAATTGTCGGGAGGGATGCGCAAGCGCGTCGCGCTCGCGAGGAGTCTCATTTACGAGCCCGAGACGCTCCTGATGGACGAGCCATTCGGCGCGCTCGACGCGCAACTCAAGCTCGTCCTGCACGATGAACTGCTGCGACTCACACGTCAGCGGCAAATGACGGTAGTTTTCGTCACGCATGATCTGGGCGAGGCAATCGCGCTCGCCGATCGGGTGGTCGTCTTCAGTGGGCGGCCGGGGCGTGTGAAAGTCATCAAGGACATTCCGCTGGGCCGCGACAGAGATGTCTTTCGCATTCGCTTCACGGAAACATTCTGCCGTCTGCATGAAATTCTTTGGGAGGAACTCAAGGACGAAGTCCGTAAGGGAACGGAAGCATGAAGGCGGTGCTAAAAATGACGATCAGTAGTGAACAAAATGCGGAGCAAGATGCGGAGCAAGATGCGGGGCAAAATACGGCGCAAGATGCGCGGCGAGATGTGGCCGTGCGCGCATGGCATAGCAAAAGCATGCTCTCGCATCCGGCGTTCACGATACTCGGGCGCGTCCTGATTCTCCTGGGCTTGCTACTGTTTTGGCAATGGGGTTCGGGTTCGATCCTGCCTAGGTTCTGGTTCAGCTCGCCCTCAGCCGTTTTTGAAGTGCTACGCGGCTGGGTGCTCGATGGCTCTTTGTGGCACCACCTCGCAGCGACGCTGCTGGCTATGGGTATCGGGTACATAGTAGGGAGCACGGTGGGCATCGTGTCGGGCTTTCTGCTCGGCCTCGCGCCCTATGGCGCGCGGGTGGCCGCGCCGTTCGTGACGGCACTTTATTCACTGCCAAAAATCGCGCTTGCACCGCTCTTCGTCATTCTGTTCGGCATCGGCCTCGAATCGAAGATCATGCTGGTCGCCGTCACGGTTTTTTTTCTGCTGCTGTACAACACGCTCGATGGAATCAAGGATGTCGATCCGGACTTGGCGGAAGGGCTGGAAGTCATGGGCGCCACACGCGGCGAAGTGATCCGCAAGGTGCTGGTTCCGGCAACGCTGCCCTGGATATTTGCAGGCTTGCGCATCGCTGTGCGCTACGCTTTTACTGCGACGATCCTGGGCGAGTTGATCGCGAGCAATAGCGGGATCGGATTTCTGATCGACTATTCCGCGGGACAGTTCGATGCCGCGGGCGTGTTCGCCGCTATATTCGTTCTCGTCGTGGTGAGCGTGTTCCTTACCGAAGCGCTGACGCGAGTGGAAGGATCGGCGCAACGCTGGAAAAACTAGATCGCTGCATGCGCTCGATTCGAACGTACGCCACACGCCATCCGTCAAACCGAACGACAGCGCCACCGCAGCACATGTCGTTCCAGCCACGCGGCACTTTCGCCGATGGCAACCCCAACCGCCATCAGCACAACCAGAGCTGCATACACGCCGGTCATGTCGAGCTGAGTCGAAGCTTGATTGAGCAAAAAACCCAGTCCCTGCCGCCCTGCCATCAACTCTCCGGTCGTGGCGGCGACGAGCGAATACGGCAGCGCGATCTTGATCCCGGTGAAAATCCAGACGGCGCTTGCCGGCAAAACGATCTTCTGAAACACTTCGCGACGTGAGGCACCCATCAACTGCAAGGTCTGCACCAGGTCGCGGTCGACCGACTGCGCCCCCGAGAAGGTGTTGAAGAACAACAGAAAGAATGTCACGAGCGCCACAAGGATCACCTTGGGCTGCATGTCGAGGCCGAACCAGAGAATAAAAATCGGCGCCATCGCGATGAGCGGAACATTGTAAAGAGAAACGATGAACGGCCGCAGCAGCCTCGCAAGCAAGGGCGAGCGGCCAAGCACCAGACCCACGAAAATCCCCACCGGGACGCCGATGAGCAACCCCATCGCCATCTCTGCCAGCGTCGTTCCGACATGCAACCAGAGATTGCCCGTGAGCCACTTCAAGAGACGTGCCGCGATAAGGCTGGGCGCGCTAATCCATTTCCGTTCGCTGCTGGTCCGGCCGACAATTTCCCAGAGCACGATAAGCACGACCAGAACGAGCGCACGCGGCAGCATCACACTCTGCCGAGCGCGGTCGCGGGGGGTCACTACGTCCGACATTCCACCGCCCTACTGCTTGACAACAGCGGCAGCGGCGGCGGCCTGTTGCGCCGGCTGCGCCGCGACAACACTGTTGTAATTGACGTTGATCTTCTTCTCCTCGCCGGCATTCATCCAGGTGACAGCTTTGTTGATCTGGTCCGGCGTAATGAGCAGGCTTTGCGGGGAGCCCTTGATATAGTTCGAGACCGCGAGATCGAACACCTTCGCGTCAATATCGGGGAAATACTGTCGCATCATTTTCTTGGCTTGATCCGGATGCTGGGCAATGAAGTTGACTGCGTTTGTCAGTCCACGCATCACAGCGGCAACCACGGCAGGTTTGCTGGACAAGGTCTCACGGCTGGTCGCCAAGACGACATACGGGACGCCGTTGAGCTCCGGCACCTCGCCCGTAAAGGGATCAATGATCACTTGGCCGAGCCCCGCCGCCGCCGCGGTTTCCGGAATCGGCGCGGGGTAGGCGAACCCATCCGTAAGCTTGTTCTCAAAGGCGGCATAGATCGCAGCGCCGGTACCGAAAGGCTGCAGCTTGACCTCGGAATCCGGTTTGAGACCACGCGTGAGGAAGAGGCTGCGCACGAAAGCATCGGTGCTGCTGCCTGGAGAGGAAATGCCTATCCTCAGCCCGTGCAATCGTCGCACTTTCTCGTCGATGCTCATGCCGGGCTTGATGCCGGACTTCGCGACGGCGTCGTTCGAAAGAACCAAGGTCATGCCGTACACATTGAACACGTTGGCAATAGCGACCAGGTCACCGCCCGCCGCGTTGCCGTTTTGAGCGGCCACCTTGATCACATGCAGCAGCGCCAGCGCGGAGAAATCGGCGCTACCCCCCATCACCGATGCGGCCTGTCGAGACCCGGAATTCACGTTCACCCAGTCGACGTCTATGCCTTCCTTGGCGAAAAAGCCGCCGCCACGGGCGATGTAGATCGGGAAATATTGCAGCGCGTCGCCGCCGTTGGTAATCGTCACTTTCTGGTCGGCCTTCGCGGCGGCAAAGCCCGGCGCGACGGCGATCAATAGCAGCACCAAAAGTGCCTTGCACCATTTATGCACGATAGCCTCCTCTGCGCCGTGGTGCTCCTCACTAGCATTTTCAAAGAGCAATGTTACCGGTATCTAAGCCATCGTATGACCCCGCTTAGAGTTTGTCAAGGATCGTGCCGCGCAGCCGCTGGATCCCACACGCTGCATTTTTTACCGGCCTGCTTTACCCGCCCACCTACCCACCTGCTTACCCACCAACCCCGGCGCTTTGCGCGCAAGCAATCGGCTGTGGGAGCACAATGGAATTTCGCGGCCTTTGGAAGCCGTGCCGGCCGGCCGCTAACGTATAGACAGCAGCCCTCAGACATGCCACTCTGGCGCAACCCCGAATCCATTGCCCCTATGACGAAGGTCGCTCTTAACACCATTGCCCTGTCTGTCGTGACCGCCATCGGCTGCACGCCGGCGTTGTGCTGGGCGCACGCGCTCGATGACCAACTAGACTGTCAACTGAGCGCGCACGCATTTATCAAGCCGCTACTCGACAGTCGAGACATCGATCCGATGCCGATGCGTGTCGAAGCGAACTCGGTGAACGCTTTTCGACCAATGCACGACAGCCATCTGACCGCTTTCGGCTATCGCGTCGACGCCGTGCTCGGCTATGAACAAGGGGACTCGATCTTCAAACAAGGCAGTGGCAAGCCCATTGCGAAATCGGGGTATGGTGTCGTAGTGTTCGGCCCCTCCGACACCGTGAAAGCTAAGGTACGCGATGCTGGCAGCGACGCGGTCGTGCGCGAAATCGTACCCCTGCTGCTTACTGTCGTCTTCTGCAGCGGTCCATGATGCGTTACACGACTGTATCCGTGCCCTAAAATTCGCCTAGCATTGGCGACGGAGGTTGAACATCGCCTACCACCTGAAGTCGTCTATCGTCCGTGTTGTTGCCCTGGCGGTACGCCGCCCGGCGCACGTCATCGTGGTCTCGCTCGCGCTTGCCGTTCTGAGCGGCTACTATGTCACGCACCATTTCAAGCTCAATACCGACATTGGCAGCCTTGTAAAGTCGGACGAAGCTTGGGCCACGCTTGACCACGCGATGGACAAGGCGTTCCCGCAGCGCGCCCAGACGCTTCTAGTCGTCGTCGAAGCCAACGCGCCCGAATTCGCCGACGCCGCAGCCGATGCTTTGGCGGCCCAGTTGCAGAACGAACCCAAAGAGTTCGCCGCGGTCACGCAGCCGGCGGCGGGCCCATTCTTCGAGCACAATGGTTTGTTGTTTCTGCCTGCGGATGAGGTTCAGTCCACGACCGGGCAATTGGCCCAGGCCCGCCCCCTGGTCAACGCGCTGGCGAAGGACCCGAGCCTGACCGGCCTCGCCGACATGCTCACCGCGAGCCTGCTGCTGCCGCTGCAGATCGGTCAGGTCAAACTCAGCGACATGAGCCCTCTACTGTCGCAAAGTGCCAACGTTGTCGATCGTGTGCTGGCCAAGCAGTTCGCGGCGTTTTCGTGGCGCTCGCTGGTCGACAAGGACGTAAAGACCGACCCGGCGCGAGCCTTCATCACCGTGGATCCCATAGTCGACTACGGCGCGCTTGAGCCGGGCGCCCGCGCTTCTTCAGCGATCCATGCCACGGCCGCTTCCCTGGGGCTGGCCGCACGCTACGGCGCGACGATCCGCTTGACCGGCCAACAGCCGCTCGCCGACCAGGAGTTCGCCTCGGTGAAGGACGGAGCGGCGCTCCATAGCACTGTGGCTTTGATCCTCATGCTTGCCATCCTGTGGCTTGCGCTACGCTCGGGCCGCATGATCGCCGCGCTATTCATCACGCTGTTCGTCGGACTAGCAATCACCACTGCGCTTGGCTTGCTATTGGTCGGCTCGTTCAACATGATTTCGGTCGCATTCATCGTACTGTTCGTCGGACTGGGGGTCGACTTCGGCGTGCAGTTCAGTGTCAAATACCGCGAGCAGCGGTATCGCGACGACCGTCTTCCGGCCGCACTGCTCAAGGCCGCTCATAAGGTCGGCGTGCCGATCACCTTGGCCGCCGTTGCCGTGGCGGCGAGCTTCTTCTCGTTTCTGCCGACCGCATACCGAGGCGTATCGGAACTCGGTGTGATTGCCGGCGTCGGGATGCTCGTCGCTTATCTGACCACCATCACCTTGCTGCCCGCGTTATTGACGGTATTTAATCTGCCATCGGAAGTGGTATCGCCGGGTTTCAAGCGAATGGCGCCGGTCGACGATTTTCTTGAACGCTACCGCAAGCCGGTGCTGATTTCGTCGCTCGTGGTGGTCATCGGCGCGTTGCCGCTGTTGCTGCATCTGCACTTCGACTTCAATCCCCTGCATCTGAACGATCCGCATACGGAATCGATGGCTACGCTACTGTCCCTGAAGGGCACGCCCGAGGCCGCGGTGAACGACGTACAAGTGCTAGCGCCGTCGCTCGCGGACGCGGACCGCCTGGCCGCACGTCTGAGAACGCTGCCGGAAGTCGGCCGCGTCACCACACTGTCCACCTTCATTCCCGAGGACCAGTCGAAGAAACTCGCACTCATCGCCAGTGCCGCGCAAGCATTGCTGCCGGTGCTGACCCAGCTCCCGGCGCCGCCCGCCGCCGACACGATACGCGTTGCCGCGCTCAAACAGGCGGCGCAGCAACTCGCACTCGCGGCCGAAGATCACCCGGGCCCGGGTGCCGCGCAAGCCGAACATCTTTCCACTGGGCTGCTCAAACTCGCCGCAGCCGACGCCGCCACGCGTGACCGCGCAGAGACTGCCTTGGCTGCGCCACTGAAGATCGCACTCGCGCAACTGGCCGCGCTACTGCAGCCCAGCGAGATCACGCGCACCAACCTGCCGCCGACTATCGCCCGCGATTGGATCTCGCCCGACGCACACGCGCTAATCGACATCAGCCCCAAGGTCGCCCCGGGCGCCGATCCCGGCGACGACGCGATGCTGCGCCACTTCGCGAACGCCGTGAAGGCTGCCGCGCCAGGGGCGATCGGCGGCCCCATATCGATCCTGCATTCGGCTAAGACGATCATCGATGCGTTCCTGCAAGCGGCAGGCTGGGCCTTGTTGACGATCACGATTCTGTTGTGGGTGGCGCTGCGGCGTATTGACGACATATTGCGTACGCTGATTCCGCTTTTGGTGTCCGCGACCGTGACGCTCGAAATGTGCGTGCTGCTCGGCATGTCGCTCAACTTCGCGAACATCATTGCGCTACCGCTGATGCTCGGCGTGGGCGTGGCATTCAAGATCTATTACGTGATGGCTTGGCGTAACGGCCAGACTGGTCTATTACAGTCTAGCCTTACGCACGCCGTGATATTCAGTGCGGCCACCACCGCCACCGCGTTCGGCAACCTGTGGCTATCGCACCTGCCCGGTACCGCCAGCATGGGGCGCTTGCTCACGTTGTCGCTGTGCTGCATGCTGGTCGGCGCGGTGATATTTCAGCCTGTCTTGATGGGCAAGCCACGACCGGCAGTCTTGGCGGGCAGGCTCAAGGCGAGCAGGAAACCCGCTGCTAGCATGACGACCAGGAAATAGACGCCGGCATCATAGCTATCGAACGAGGTGCGCAGCCAACCTACCGCGAACGGACCGACGAAGCCGCCCAAATTACCGATGGCATTGATGATGCCGCGCGTGCCTCCGGCCACCTCCGCAGGAAACAACATAGGCGGAATCGTCCAGAAAATGCTGGAAGCGGATTGCATGAACAAACCGCAAGCGACGAGGAAACCGAACGATACCCAAATCTGATTTTTAAGCAGCGTGGAAAGCAGGAAGCATGCAGCGAACAACAGGATAGGCAGCGCCGTATACCGACGACGGTTTCCGCTGCGGTCCGAAAACTGCGCGAACGCATAGAGTCCGAAGATCATCGCAATGTAAGGGAACATCGACAGCAAACCGACGTTGGTCATCCCCGTCTTCGTCAATTCCTTGAGCAAGGTGGGCAGCCACATGGCAAAGCCGTAAATGCCGACCTGGTAGAAAAAATAAAGGAAAATCAGTTTCCACAGATTCGTATCGCGCAGCACTTCACGATACGAGGCCGGTTCGGCGTGTTTCTTTTTCAGTGCCTCCTGTTCCGCAGCAAGCCGCTCGATCAGGTAGTCGCGCTCTTCCGGGGAAATCCACTTCGCGGTCGACGGCGAATCGCTGATCAGCGGATACCAGATGAATATCAGGCCGATCGAGAGCAGGCCTTCACCGATGAATAATCCGCGCCAATCGTAGTGGCTGATGATCCAGCCCGACAGCGGCCCCGTGAGGATCGAGCCAAGTGCGAGGCTCATGATGAAGTACGCGTTGGCGCGGCCACGCTCTTCGCTGGGAAACCAGTGGCTGAGTATGATCAGCATGGCTGGCCAGACACCGCCTTCCGCCACGCCGATCAGGAAGCGGACTATCAGAAGCTGGTTGGCGTCTTGCACGAAGCCGCACAACACCGACAAGCCGCCCCAGATAAAAATCGAAATGCCGACGAATTTCTTGGCGCTGTGGTGCTCGGCCCAGTGTCCGCCCGGGACCTGCAAGACGATGTAGCCGATGAAGAAAATACCGGCCGCCAGGCCGGACATTGAAGCCGTCAGTTTCAGCCCTTCATTCATGCCACCCGCCATCGCAAAGCCGATGTTGGTACGGTCCATGAATGAGAAGATATAGACCAGAATTGCCGGCGGAATGATGCGCCACCAGCGCGCATTCGGTATAGCGCCTACGTTGCTGAAGCTGCTGCTGCTCATGAAGATGTCTCCTGTTTTTTTATAAGATTTTTTATTGCCGCCAGCCCGAGTTACGTCACATGCGTTGCCTTGGTTGCAGTGAGTCCGTTGCAATACCTCAGTGATTGTGTCGTGGCAAGACATTGCCGACGCCGCGATACTGCACCGCCAGCTCCATGCAAGCGCCCGACTCCAGTTGCCCCACGGTGGCACGGTAGATTTCCTGCCATGGCGTCTGACTCGGCGGTATCGCCGGCAGCGCTTCGCTCTTGCGCCGCGCCAACTCCGCGTCCGCTACCAGCATGTCGCAACGCCCTGTATTCAGGTCCACCCTGATCCGGTCGCCCGTGCGCAAAAAGGCGAGACCACCGCCCACCGCACTTTCCGGCGACGCATTGAGGATAGACGGACTGTCGGATGTGCCCGACTGCCGGCCGTCTCCGAGCGTCGGCAGATTCGTGATGCCACGCTTGAGCAGTGCGGCCGGCGGCTGCATGTTCACCACCTCGGCTGACCCTGGCCATCCCACCGGCCCCGCACCGCGTATCACCAGCATCGTGTTCTCATCGATATTGAGCGAGGCGTCGTTGATCCTGGCGTGATAGTCGGCCGATCCATCGAATACCGCTGCCGTGCACTCGAACACGCCCTCGCGGCCCGGTTCGCTCAGGTAGCGCGCACGAAACTCGGGCGAGATCACACTCGTCTTCATGATGGCAAAATCGAACAGATTGCCCTTGAGCACCATAAAACCGGCATGCTCCTTGAGCGGCGCTTGATAGCGGCAAATCATTTCCCGGTCGGCGCTTTCGTGACCCTCCAGGTTGTGCACCATGCTCTGCCCTGTCACCGTGGCACGATCCGCGCGCAGCCTGCCCGCTTGCAGCAGTTCCCACATCACCGCCGGCACGCCGCCGGCCCGGTGAAACCGTTCGCCCAGGTATTTGCCCGCCGGTTGCATATTGAGCAGCAACGGCACGTCATAGCCGTAGGCCATCCAGTCGTCGGAACTGAGCTCGACGCCCGCATGGCGCGCCATCGCCATGATGTGCGGTTGCGCATTGGTGGATCCGCCGATAGCGGCATTGACAACGATGGCGTCGAGGAACGCGTCGCGCGTCAAGATCGTCGACGGCCGCTGATCCTCATAGGCCATCTCGACGATGCGCCGCCCGGTCTCGTAGGCGATCTGCCCGCGTTCGCGATACGGCGCCGGAATCGCGGAGCAACCTGTCAGCGACATGCCCAGTGCTTCAGCCAGCGCGTTCATCGTCGACGCCGTGCCCATCGTATTGCAGTGTCCGGCGGATGGCGCGGATGCTGCGGCGATCTGCAGAAATTTCTCTTCATCGATCACGCCTGCGGACAGTTGACGGCGGCCTTTCCATATGGCCGCACCGGATCCGACCAACTCGCCATCCATCCAGCCGTCGAGCATCGGACCGCCGGACAAGACGATGGCAGGAATATCGACCGTCGCTGCCGCCATGATTTGCGCCGGCGTGGTTTTATCGCAGCCGGTGGTGAGCACCACCGCATCGAGCGGATAGCCGTGCAGAATCTCGACCAGCCCTAGATACGCCAGATTACGGTCCAGCGCAGCAGTCGGACGGCGGCAATTCTCGAACACCGGATGCAAGGGAAATTCCATCGGAATGCCGCCCGCATCGCGGATCCCATCTCGCACCCGCCGCGCGAGTTCCAGATGAATCCGGTTACATGGGCTGATATCGCTGCCGCTTTGCGCTATCCCTATAATCGGCCGTCCCGAACGCAACTCTCCCGCCGTTATTCCGTAGTTCATGAAGCGCTCGAGATACAGCGCCGTCATATCGATATGCTCCGGATTCGCAAACCAGTCTTGCGACCGAAACCGCCGCGGCTTCTGCGCGTTATCCGTCATTCTGTGTTCCTCTTGTCGTGTTCAATGCTCATCTTCAACTTGCAGCGAGCAGCCCGCGAAGCGCCAGGTTGCGATACAAAGCGCGAACGCCGAATGTCCAGGGCGGAATGGCATCGCTGCGCTGCACGTGGTTGATCAGTGCTCCCAGCGATGCGCTTGCGATGGTTACGCGGTCGCCGAGGTGGTGCGTGAATCCGGCGCCTGGAGCGTCTCTGTCCTTGATCGGCGAAAACATCGTGCCGAGAAAGAGCATGAAACCGTCCGGATACTGATGGTGGCTTCCGCCGGTCTGTTCGACCAGATCGAGTGGATCGCGGCTGATCTCGCTCATGAGGCTGACGCCGTCGAGCTGAAAGCCGTCGTCTTCGCCTTCAATGAGCAGCGTGACTTTGGCCGTGCGTAGCGTGTCGAGGGTGAAACGTTCGTCGAACAACCGGATAAACGGGCCAATTGCGCACGAACCGTTGTTGTCTTTTGCCTTGCCGAGCAGCAAGGCGCTGCGTCCTTCGATGTCGCGCAGGTTGACGTCGTTGCCCAGGGTCGCGCCCACCACCCGCGAGCGACTGTTGACCGCGAGCACAATCTCGGGCTCGGGATTGTTCCATTCGGATTCAGGATGCAACCCTACGTCCGCACCGAAACCCACCGACGACATCGGCTGCGACTTAGAGAACACCTCGGCGTCGACACCAATGCCGACTTCCATATACTGAGACCATGCACCGCGTCTGATGAGATCCTGCTTGAGCTTCTCGGCGGCGTCCGAGCCGGGTCGTATGGCTGACAGATCGGAACCGAGCGTCGCTTGCATCTCGCTTCGTAACGCTTGCGCGCGTGAAGCATCGCCTCCTGCCTGCTCTTCGATCACGCGCTCCAGCAAACTAATGGCGAACGTGACACCGCATGCCTTGATTGCCTGCACATCGCACGGCGCCAGCAACCTGGGCGCGTTCGGCCGCGCAGGAGCCGCCAATGCGTCGTCGATCAAGGTCAAAGCAGAGCCTAGCGATTCGCCTTGCGCGTAACGGGCAATCTCCAAGACATCTTCACGATCCAGTAGATCCGCTACCGTCGGTGCCGCTGACGATATATCGAACACCTCCCCTTTGCGCACCACGACAACACAGGGACCGTTGATATGACCGTCCCGCCAAACCCGGCCAATGAGCAAGGCATCGGACAAATCGTCGGGCAATGCTGAAACTGCGGAAATCGATTGCATAGGATTCTCTAATGGGGTGACCGACTCTACGTGCGCGCATCTCGAGCGCAGATCCGATTGATGGTAGCGAGTAGACGGATATGCAACAAATGAAATATTTGGCGAAATCTATGTGAATTTTTATATACTTCGGCTGATCCGATCCTCTGCGCTACGCAAGGCCCCCATGAATAATCACGACGCAAACTCGCTGATTCGCATGCGTCTTAAGACGCGCCAACTGGTGCTGCTCGTCGCGCTGGACGATGTGCGCAACATCAATGGCGCAGCGGCGCAGCTCAACATGAGCCAGCCGGCCGCGTCGAAATTGCTGAAGGATCTGGAAGACGAACTGGGCGTGCTGCTGTTCGAACGCCTGCCGCGCGGCATTGCGCCGACCGGCTATGGCGAAGCCATGATCCGCCATACGCGCATGGCGCTGACCAGTCTCACGCAAGCGCAGGACGAGATCGCCTCGCTGAAATCAGGACTCTCGGGCCAGGTCAATGTCGGCGTGATCATGGGGCCCGGCATGGCGCTTATGCCGCCGGCTATTGCCAAGATGAACAAGCAGTCGCCACTGCTGCGCATCGGGGTGCAGCAGGAAGAAAGCATCGTGCTGCTGGAAAGGCTCAAGCGCGGCGATCTGGATTTTCTGATCGCACGCGTCATCGACCATGTCGACAAGGCCAGTCTGCTCTACGAGGAATTGTCGGATGAATCGATCTGCGTGGTCGTGCGCGATGGGCATCCGCTGCAATCACGCAAGCGCCTGAGCTTGCAGGAGCTGGCGACGCAAAGCTGGATACTGTCGCAGCACGGCAGCATCCTGCGGCATCGCTTCGATATGATGTTCCGTCGGAACGGTTTGGAACCGCCTACCCACGTGGTCGATACGACCGCGACCATGGTCATCATCAGTTTGCTGCAGCAGAGCGATTTCCTGCATTTGGTGCCGCGCGACATCGCACGCCGCTACATGGATTTCGCCAAACTGCGCATCCTGCCCATCGAGCTGCCCTTCAAGATGGATGGATTCGGCATCATCACCCGACGCAATCAGTTGCTGTCACCGGGCGCGAAAATCTTCCTGCAGATTGTGCGCGAGCTTGCCAGGGAAATTTACGGGGCATAAGTAAAAGGCTTGCTACTCGAATCGGTTGAAAACCATGACCTCGCTCAACGGGATTTGACCTCCACGCGGCCAGGGCGCATCGGTGGCTTTGCCTATCGCGAGCAGCATCGTAATCACATGATCATCCGGTAAATTGATAAGTTTCGCGACGGCGTCGAAATCAAACCCATCCATCGGACAGGAGTCGTAGCCGAGAGACTTGGCCGCCAACATCAACGTCTGCGCCAGGATGCCGCATGAGCGCATTGCCTCATCACGCTGGACCGCCGGCTTGTCCCGGTAGTATTGGTCAATCGCAGGCAGGATCATTTCCTGCACAGGCTTTGCCGCATTTTTCCAGTAGCGCCTCGGTTCACGCTCCCAAGCATTGAGATCAGCACAGAGCGCGATCACCAGAGAGGCGTCGGCTACCTGCGGCTGATCCCATGCGACTGCACGCACAGCATTGCGCAGCCCCCTGTCTTGCAGCATGACAAACCGCCAGTTTTGGATATTAAAGGCCGTCGGGGAACATAGGGCCGCCGAAAACAGCTGCTTTTCGTCGGCTGCAGGCATTTCGTGTTGCGGATCAAAGCGCTTGATAGATCGTCTTGCGTGTACTGCATCGAGCACGTTCATTATCAGTAATCCTACTTATTTTGATTTAACGAAATTGAGATACTTTCATTAAACACCCCCAAAGGAATGACATCCAACAATCCCATTTCTCTCGCCTTATCCTTTAATTCTGAAGAAGTGCGAACATCGAATTTTCTGCGCAGTGACTCCGTGTATTTATAAACTGTCCTTGGTGTTATGTTTAAAACGCTCGCAATGAATTTTGCCTGCTTTCTTCTGATTGAATAAAACAAAACCTCATGCTCTCGTTGAGTGATATTTACTTCGACATGGTCTCTACCAATAAGATAACAGCCGCTGTCGAGAAGCAATTTCCCGCCTGTGGCAATGGGCATTTTTTGCAAAAAAATACTGAGCTCATACGTCGCCCTGGAAGTTATGTTATTGCTGGAGAAAAATATACCTGCGATATTTTTGGCTTCGTCGCGTAGCGGCTCTTTGAAATGCTTATACGCTCTAAAACCACCATCAGCATCAGGGTGAATGCCCAGTACGTTAATCGCTTTCCTGGTATTTATCACTTTGTCATCTTGAGCGTGGAACAGGGCAGCACACTCAGCGGTTCGCGAAGGCATGTCGTAGGCGGTTCTGCCCACGACCTCGCACGGGTGTTTTAGTCCAACTATCTTTGCGTATTCAGCATTCGCGTGATGAAAGATATAATCGGTACCCTTGTATCCCGCAAAGCAGCATGATGATTCATCGACCATCTTCCTAAGTGCCATCTCATTTATCATGCTGCATTCCTCGTATACATAAAGAAACCGTAGAATGTATCGCTATAATCAATATAGCGTTTTCTATAGGGCGGAATCTCATTAATATCAATTGGCATCGCAAATTCGATTTGCGCATAGCATTGTAAATGTGAAATCCCGATACATTTGAGATAGCGAGTCACAATCAAGAAACACACGAGTGCGGTTCATCGGCAACCGCCCACGGCAGCACTCGTCGATACGATTAACCGTGTTACAGGCGGTACGTCACTTGACGGTACCTGTTATCGCCGGCCTGCTATATCCATACTGATCGCGATCCTGATCCGGCAATGCTGCTGTACGGCTCTCCTCGCGGTTCTCCTCGCCGTTCTTCCTCAAAACGCGCCGCGGCTGATCGCGCCGTGCCCACGGAATCTACAAAGGCTCGACGCGCAGCGCAGGCATCCCACGCTATTCGCCTTCTTCTCTAAATGCGCCGACGTTGGGTACACTCTAAGGCTTGAGTGCTCAGGGCAAGACGGCCCGCAACGAGGCGACCTAACGAACGCCACGTGTGCACCCTAGTTCAAATACGAAACCGAACGTTTCATTTATGAAATAGAATCGTTGAAACGACCCGTCTGCCCCATGCAAAATCAAGCACTTAGCTTGAATTCCCCGTGTGGCCCATTTTTTGCACTTAATTGACGTTCCTCTCAGCGCGAGAACCAAACCCGGCCGCCTTGCTTCCCGCCAGCGTCAACGGGAAACAAGCCCGCCGGAGGACCGAGCACCGCTGACTGCTGAATTCGGCCACTGCCGCCACCTGACCATCACCGTCTTTGTCCCTTAAGCCATGAATACTGCAAATCGCAAACCCCTTCCCGGTACCTCGCTGGATTTCTTCGACACGCGTGCTGCCGTGGAGGCAATCGAGCCGGGCGCCTATGAAAAGCTGCCCTACACATCGCGCGTACTGGCCGAGAATCTCGTGCGGCGTTGCGACCCATCAACGCTGACGGCTTCGCTCAAACAGATCATCGAACGCAAGCGCGACCTGGATTTCCCGTGGTTCCCGGCGCGCGTGGTCTGTCATGACATTCTGGGCCAGACCGCACTCGTCGACCTCGCTGGCCTGCGCGATGCCATCGCAGCCCAGGGTGGCGATCCGGCCATGGTCAACCCGGTCGTGCCGACCCAACTGGTGGTGGACCACTCGCTGGCCGTGGAGCGCGGTGGCTTCGACCCGGATGCGTTCGCGAAGAACCGGGCCATCGAAGACCGGCGCAACGAAGATCGCTTCCATTTCATCGACTGGACCAAGAAGGCGTTCAAGAACGTCGATGTGATACCTCCCGGCAACGGCATCCTGCACCAGATCAACCTCGAGCGCATGAGCCCGGTGGTACAGGTCAAGGATGGCGTAGCGTTCCCCGACACATTGGTCGGCACCGACTCGCACACGCCGATGGTCGACGCGCTGGGCGTGATGGCGATCGGCGTGGGTGGCCTGGAAGCGGAAAGCGTGATGCTGGGCCGCGCCTCGTGGATGCGTCTGCCCGATATCATCGGCGTCGAGCTGAGCGGCAAGCCTCAACCCGGCATTACCGCGACGGACATCGTGCTGGCGCTGACCGAGTTCCTGCGCAATCAGAAGGTGGTGTCGTCCTACCTGGAGTTCTACGGCACAGGCGCCTCACATCTGACCTTGGGCGACCGCGCCACGATTTCCAACATGGCGCCGGAGTTCGGTTCCACTGCCGCGATGTTCTACATCGACGAACAAACCATCAAGTACCTCAAGCTCACCGGCCGCGATGACGAGCTGGTCAAGCTGGTGGAGCTGTATGCGAAGGAAACCGGTCTTTGGGCCAATACCCTGAAACACGCCGAGTACGAACGCGTCATCCGCTTCGATCTATCTACCGTGGTGCGTAACATTGCCGGCCCGTCGAACCCGCACAAGCGTGTGCCGACGTCTGAGCTGGCCGCCCGCGGTATCAGCGGCAAGGTCGAGAACGAACCGGGCCTCATGCCGGACGGCGCAGTGATCATCGCCGCCATCACCAGTTGCACCAACACCAACAACCCGCGCAACATGATCGCGGCCGGCCTGCTCGCCCGCAACGCGAACCAACGCGGACTGACACGCAAGCCGTGGGCGAAGACCTCGCTAGCTCCGGGCTCGAAGGCCGTCACGCTGTATCTGGAAGAAGCCGGCCTGATGCGGGAATTGGAAAAACTGGGCTTCGGCGTAGTCGCCTATGCCTGCACTTCATGTAACGGGATGTCCGGTGCGCTCGATCCTGTCATCCAGAAAGAAATCGTGGACCGCGATCTGTATGCCACCGCCGTGCTGTCCGGCAATCGAAACTTCGACGGTCGTATCCATCCCTATGCGAAGCAAGCCTTCCTCGCCTCGCCGCCGCTCGTGGTGGCTTACGCCATTGCCGGCACGATCCGCTTCGATATCGAAAAGGATGTGCTGGGCATCGATGCCGATGGCAACGCCGTGACGCTCAAGGACATCTGGCCGTCCGATGAAGAGATCGACGCCCTGTTCGCTTCCAGCGTGAAGCCGGAGCAGTTCCGCAAGGTGTACGGGCCGATGTTCGCCGTGGTGGCCGACACGGGAGAAAAGGCCAACCCGCTGTACGACTGGCGCCCGATGAGCACGTATATTCGCCGTCCTCCCTATTGGGAAGGCGCGCTGGCCGGCGAGCGTACGCTCAAGGGCATGCGTGCGCTGGCGGTGCTAGGCGACAACATCACGACCGACCACCTGTCGCCATCCAACGCGATTCTGGCGGACAGCGCTTCAGGCGAGTATCTGACGAAAATGGGCCTGCCGGAGGAAGACTTCAATTCCTACGCGACCCACCGCGGCGATCACTTGACCGCACAGCGTGCCACCTTCGCCAATCCCACGCTGAAGAACGAGATGGTGCTTGAAAATGGCAAGGTCAAGGCGGGCTCGCTCGCTCGTATCGAACCTGAGGGCCGCGTCACCCGCATGTGGGAAGCGATCGAAACTTACATGGAGCGCAAGCAACCGCTGATCGTGATTGCTGGAGCCGACTATGGCCAGGGTTCGTCGCGCGACTGGGCGGCCAAAGGCGTACGCCTCGCCGGCGCTGAAGCGATCGTCGCCGAAGGGTTCGAACGCATACACCGCACCAATCTGGTCGGCATGGGCGTGTTGCCTCTGGAGTTCAAACCTGGCGTGAACCGCACGACGCTGGGCATCGACGGCACTGAAACTTTCGATGTGGTTGGCGAGCGCACGCCCAGGGCCGACCTCACGCTGGTGATACATCGCAAAAACGGCGAGCGTGTCGACGTGCCGGTGACGTGTCGCCTCGATACCGCAGAAGAAGTGTCGATCTACGAAGCCGGTGGCGTGCTGCAGCGTTTCGCACAGGATTTCCTCGAATCGACCAAGGCTGCTGCTTAAGATATAACGCAAGAGATCACGTAAAAACGCATCGTTCATTGTATTCGGGCGGTATCGGGACTTACTACCCGTACCGCCCGCCCTTACCAGGACAACATTCCCATGGCACACGCACCTCAAATCAAAATTCCCGCCACCTACATGCGCGGCGGCACCAGTAAAGGCGTGTTCTTCCGTCTGCAGGATTTGCCCGCAGCGGCACAGGTGCCGGGCTCGGCTCGCGATGCGCTATTGATGCGTGTGATCGGCAGCCCCGACGCTTACGGCAAGCAGATCGACGGCATGGGGGGCGCGACCTCCAGCACCAGCAAGACGGTCATCATCTCGAAGAGCAGCAGGCCCGATCACGACGTCGATTATCTGTTCGGCCAGGTCTCGATCGACACGGCGTTTGTGGACTGGAGCGGCAATTGCGGCAATCTCTCCGCGGCGGTCGGGCCGTTCGCGATTAGCAGCGGGCTGATCGATGCCAGCCGCGTGCCTGAAAATGGCGTGGTCACGGTACGGATCTGGCAAGCCAACATTGGCAAGACCATCGTCTCGCACGTGCCCATTACCAACGGCGCCGTGCAGGAAACCGGCGACTTCGAGCTCGACGGCGTGACCTTCCCTGCCGCGGAAGTGCGGCTCGAATTCATGGATCCGGCGGCCGAGGAAGAAGGCGGCGGCGGCGCGATGTTTCCCACGGGTAACGTAGTCGATGACCTTGAAGTGCCGGGTCTCGGTACGCTGAAGGCCACGATGATCAATGCGGGCATTCCGACGATCTTCGTCAACGCGGAAGCGATTGGCTACACGGGTGCGGAGTTGCAGGATGCCATTAATAGCGACCCCAAGGCGCTCGCGATGTTCGAAACCATACGCGCGCATGGGGCGGTGCGCATGGGGCTGATCAAGCACATCGACGAAATCGCTACGCGCCAGCACACGCCTAAGGTCGCGTTTGTTGCCAAGCCGGTCGAGTATGTCGCCTCTAGTGGCAAGCGCATTGGCGCTGGTGACGCTGACTTGCTCGTGCGGGCGATGTCGATGGGTAAGCTGCATCACGCGATGATGGGTACGGCGGCGGTCGCAATTGGTACGGCGGCCGCGATTTCGGGCACGCTGGTGAATCTTGCTGCGGGTGGCGGTGCACGGGAGGCGGTGCGATTCGGGCATCCGTCCGGGACCTTGCGTGTGGGCGCACAAGCTACTCAGTCGAATGGCGAGTGGACTGTGGTTAAGGCGATCATGAGCCGTAGTGCTCGTGTGCTGATGGAGGGATGGGTGCGCGTACCTGGGGATACTATTACGCGATAGCAGAATTCAACCCAGGAATGAAAGCGGCCCACCGAAGTGGGCCGCTTTTTGTCGTTTGTCTCCAGGGGGAGGCTTTCGCCAACAAGACCCAGAGCTAATGTCCGTAGGATAATCAGTGTTAAGGGTAAGGTCAACATATGCCACTAGCCTTATCTATGGCGGAACTGTTCCTCGCAAGGACAGCCATGCGGTCAACTCTGGGGAGAGCCGATCGGCCGGATCGGACATTCAGCCACCGTCCAATGGATGACCGACGCTTGACTGCGGAGTGTCAGTCAGGCTCACCGGGTGCTGTGTTCGGATACGCTTTAACACTTTCCTTGAATCGCTTGACCATCTTCAGCATCGGTCCGAGCACCCAGGTGTTCCGCACCAAAATGTCAGTTTCTTCCTTCGGGTCCTGTATCAGATGGAACAGATAAGGCGATTCCAACTTGTTCGCGCCTGCATTGACAAAGGGCTCCCAGACAAAATGCAGCTTCCAGTCGCGCCACTTCACGGCTCGCAGTTCGTCCTTGATGTAGAACAGGAACCCTTCACGGTTGGACACCGGCTTCTTGCCAGTCAAGAAATCGAGTTGACTGACGCCATCGATAGGCCGGTCCTGCGGTACGTTGCCACCAATGATTTCAGCGAGGGTCGGTAGCAGGTCGACCACGTGCACGATCTGATTGTTGACATCGACCGGGATTTTTCCCGGCCACCGCGCGATGAACGGCACGCGCAAGCTCCCTTCCATCGCGGTATGGTAAGTCCCCGTCCACGGACCGGCCGTGCCGCGATAAGGTGCGCGAAACTCAGGGCCATTGTCGCTGCAGAAGATGAACAGCGTGTCTTCTACCAGACCCGGTGCATCGATTTCATCAATGATCTGACCAACCCGGAAGTCCATTTCCGCCAGCGAGTCGGCAAATTCACCCATCCCGGTCGAACCGTCGAAGTCTTTATGCGGCAACGTTGGAAAGTGTAGATGGACCAGTGGTAGGTATAGAAAAAAAGGCTTCGATGCCCGCGCGTTTCGCCGGATGAATTCCTTGGACCTTTCAACCAGTTCTTCGTCGATCGTGCGCCTCGTTTCGAGGTCGTACACCTTCACATTCGTCGACGGCTCCCCTTTCTTGCCTGCCATGATGTAGGGAATATCTGCGACTTCCGGGTCGAATCCGATCGAGGTCGTGAATTGCGTTTCGTCAGTGGTGCGCGGAATGCCATACCACTCGTCGAAGCCACGGTCGGAAGGGAAGCGACCATGCACGTCGCCGAGATGCCACTTGCCGAAATGCGCAGTCGTGTAACCGGCTTCAGATGCCATCTCGGCAAGCGTCCATTCGGTACGTTTCAAACCCTGCGGCAGACCCGGTGGGACAGACTGGAACGCGCCCGTGCGGATCGGATGCCGGCCCGTCATCAGCGCGCTACGCGTTGGTACACAATCGCTTTCGACGTTGTAGTTGAGAAGACGCATACCGCTCTCAGCCAGCGCGTCGATGCGCGGCGTGGCTGCGCCGCGCATCAGTTTGCCGCCACCGTAGCATCCCAGCTCGCCCCAGCCTAGGTTGTCTGCAACGATAAGAACGATGTTCGGTTTGGTGCTCATGATTGTACCTACGGTAAATTCGGGGTTATTCAGTGGGCTTGTGATCGCCAAACTTACGAATGCAGATCAGCAGGCTGACGATGCTGATTGCCGCTGCTGCCGCGACGTACGCCCCGGGAACGAGCTTGCTATGCGTGACGCTGACGCCCCATGTCAAGATCAGCGGCGCGAAGCCACCGAAGATGGCAACGGCAAGGTTGTGGGTCAGTGCGAGCCCAGTCGTACGCACGCGGCTGGGAAACAGCTCGCTGAGAACGGCCGGCATCGGGCCTTGATAGCCACTGATGACGACTCCCAACAGCGCACAGATGGCAATGAACGCAAAAGAAGTTGGAGTCGCGATAAGCCAGACGAACAGCGGTATCACGATTAGACCCAGAGCGACAGCGCAAACCAGTAGCACCCGCTTGCGGCCGAGGCGGTCCGCAGCCGCGCCGGCAAGGGGACACGCAAACATCTGCATGGCGCCTATCAGAAGCGTCCCGGCAAACGCCAGCGATGGATCCAGCTTGAGCTGCTTGATCGCGAATGTCGGCATGTAAAGGACAATGACATACGACGACGCAGTCACGAGCACGTATATGCCGATCGCGAGCAGCAGGCGCATCTTGTTGTCGGTGAACGTCTCCCGTACCGGACTGCCGGCGTGGGCGTCATGGACGAAGACCGGCGTTTCATCGACGTGTCGACGAATGAAATAAGCGACGGGGATAATCAACAGCCCGAAAATGAACGGGATACGCCACCCCCAGGCTAGCAACTGCTCAGGGGTGAGATAGTGGGTGAGCAATGTTCCGAATAGCGAGGCGATAACAGCAGTGCCGCCTTGAGCCGCCATCTGGAAGCTCGCATAGAAGCCGCGCTGATTGCGCGGCGAATGTTCAACGAGAAAACTGGTCGAGGCACCGAACTCACCACCCGCAGAGATCCCCTGAACGAGCCGTCCGGCTACAACAATAATCGGCGCGGCAATTCCGATGGAAGCATACGAAGGCGTTGCAGCTATCATTAGCGTGCCAACGGCCATTAGCGCAATGCTCAGCGTGAGTCCCTTTTTGCGGCCATAGCGGTCTGCATAGGACCCGAGCAGAAGCGCGCCGAGCGGACGCATCAGATACGAACCGCCGAACGTGCTTAACGCTACAAGGAGCGACGTAAGTTCGTTTGCCGATGGGAAAAACAGCTTCGCAATCACCACGGCGAAAAAGCCGTACACCACCAGATCGAACCACTCAAGGGCTGTTCCGATCGTGGCCGCCGCAACCACTCTGCGCAGACGCCGTTGTTGGTCGAGGGGGGTAATGCCGGCCCCGTAAGCTGCGTTTGTCATTTCCATGCCCTTTCCCGCTGGTGTGTACGAAACATCAAAGAAGTATTGACAGCGAAAATTAGCGGGGCAAGCATACTTCCTTCGTATTCAATAACTGTTGGTTATCGTGAATCTGGACGACCTGACTTATTTTCTGGCCGTAGCGCAGACCGGTCTGCTGCATCGTGCCGCCACTCAGGTCGGCATTAGCCAGCCGGCGCTGACCAAGGCCGTGCGCCGGCTAGAGACCCAATTGGGCGTCTCCCTCTTCGAGCGATCTCCCAAAGGCATGCAACTGACGCGCTACGGCATTGAGTTTCAGCGGCACGCGATGACGCTGCGCGCGACGTACGAAGACACGCTGAGCCAAATCGCCGAACTTCATTCCGGTGAACTCGCGAAGGTCAGAGTAGGCGCGACGCCAGCGACCGAGCCGCTGGTGGGGCGCACGTTTCTGTCTTTATTGAAGAAACGCCCAGCCTTGCGCCTCGATCTCACCGTTCAGCTATCGGACGCGTTGATACGTGCCCTCCTGGAGGGAGAGATCGACCTGGCTGTTGCACCCATGCCCGTCGACTTGCCAGACGACTTGCACGCTGTCCCGTTATTGAGTGAATCGACCTCAATCGTATGCAGAAACGATCATCCGCTGTGTGCAACGGGAAAAGCCGTGGAGCCGAAAGATCTGGCCCGCTATCCATGGATCCTGCCAGGTCGAAGCGTGTCAGCGCGGCAGCAGATCGAAGCGTATTTTCAGCGGTATCACCTTGGTGAGCCCCGAGTCCACGTTCAAAGTAACTATAGTTCGCCCGTCGGCGTGTTCTTCCTGATCGCGAACACCGATATGCTGGGAATCTGCAGCACCCAGCATCGGCCTATTGCCGAGCAACTCGGGTTGGAAGTGCTCTCGGCAAGTCACGCAAACTGGCCACGGGAGATTGCCTGCCTTGTGCGGAAGAATGGCTCGTTGTCTCCGCTGACAACCACGTTCATGGAGCAACTGGGCGACGAAGCCGCGCAACCAAAGACGCCTCGATGACTTGGTACAGCTCATGAAGCGCGAGCCGCGTTTCCGGTCCAGTCTGTTCCCGATGCATGCTGATAAAGCCTGACCAGATAGAGGGCGGTTCGCTTCGACAGGAAATAGTCCGCGCCTATGTTCACCTGATCGTATGTCGCGTCGTTCACACCGTAGCCATGGGTATAGTCATAGGCCCGCGCCAGCTCCGGAAAAGAGTTGATTGGCCGCAACGGTCGGTGGCAGCCGGCCGAGGCTGTGTCAAAACGCATGCTTCAATCGAGGGCTGTCGAAATCGGCTTGCGAGAATGGCCCACAACGGCCTCGGCAGATGTTGGTAAGGGTAAAGCGACCCGTCGAAACCTTTAGATTTACTGTTTTGACACAGCCTCGGCCATAAGCGGCCGGTCGACCGAGGTGGCTAGATCGTAGACAATTCGACGAGGGCGACGTCAAGCGCGTTTGGCCGTCAACAGCTTGATACCAAGGGCGAAAAAGACCACTCCGCTGCCGCGTTTCACTGCGCCTAGCCACCGACTCGTCCCAAGGCCGTTGTGAATGCCACGGACGCTCACCGAGTAGATCGTGTGAACAAGCGCCACGATTGCAGCGACGGTCAAATACATGACGATGAACTGCTCGGGCAACGGACGGTCATGAGCGATGAACTGTGGCATGAAAGCCGAAAGGAAAATAAGTGTCTTGGGGTTACTGCCTGAAACCAGAATCGCTTCCCGAAAAATCTTCCCTTTGTTCAATACGTGCGCAAACTGCGCGTTGGCAGAAGGGGGCGTCTTAGGCGCCTGACTTCTTAACTGCTTCACGCCGAGATACATGAGATAGACGGCACCGATCACTTTCATGCCGACAAACAGTGGGGGCATCGCAGCCAGCACAGCGCCCACGCCAAGTGCAACAAGGATGACCACTACCAACTGAGCCAGCAGGTTCCCGGCAATGGTGGAAGCGGTCCCCCGGCTTCCGTACCTGACCGTGTTACGGATGACGAGCAGAACGTTGGGACCGGGCGAAATCGTGGTGACAAGATATGCCGTTGCAAAAAGAAACCAAGTATGAAGGGACATTCGTAGTTCGTTACCTTGTTGGAAGGTTTAATAACGACAGCTTGATTTTGCCACGATTGTCGGGCTAGGCACGGAGAAGCAAGAATTGTTACCCGCTATGCGAAGGCCTATCTTTCAATCGGCGCGGTAGTTGGTTTCTTTTTCGCTATATCCGTCGCAAAAGGAGCCGGTTGGAAACCTCTGCTGATTCCTTTGCCGTTTTTTTTGATTTTGTTCGTTGGTGTTACGTATCGCTTGACGAGGGACGTCCGCGCACTGGGGCAGAGAGATCGAGGTGACGAGGCCGGATACGGATGTTCCGCATCGGGCGACGGCCAATGTTCAGACCGGTCGGGTTCTTCCGCGTTCGGCCACAAGCGGTCCATCGTCATCCGCTGATGAACGTCCGCTCCGCCCTAGGCAACCGGACCTTCAACGAAGCCATAGATAAGCCCCAGAAACCCGCACGACTGTGTGCAACGACCAGCACTGTCAAGCAATCGCGGGGCGGCACACAATCCCGTGGCTTGCGACTGAAGGTGGCACCGACCCTATTGCCATTCTTTTATGCCTTGCCTCACGTTTCAGTCACCGCATGTCGGGGTAAGCTAATCGTAAAGATGCAGCCCGTGCCAGGTACGTCGCGCACGCTGAGGACGCCGTCGTTTAACTCCACACCGCGCCGAGCGACGGACAGTCCTAATCCGAGTCCAGTTGTGTCTTCGCCGTTCTGTGTGAAAGGTAAGAGCATTCTTTCGTTGTTGCCAAGTGGAAGAGCGCCGCCATAGTGCTTTACATCTATCAGGATGCGGTCGGCGACCGCATGGGCGTTTAAAGTCACCGCGGCGTGAAGGTCCGTGAATTTGAACGCATTTTGCAGGAGATTTTGAACCGCCGAAAAGAGTAGATCACGATCCGCCCTGAAGGCGAGTCGGGCATCGACAGTGGAAACTGTCAATACGTACCCGTGAGACCGAGCTGCGAGGTCTGCGGCGTATTTGACCTCCACGATGAAGTCCGCAACAGAGAAGATTTGGGATTGCACGACGTCTCCGGCTGTCACTCCGATCTCGGCCAGGGAATAATCAATTCGATCGCGCATTCCCAGTAGGCTACGTTCCAATACTGAACCCGTTGCCCCGGATAAACTCAAATTTCCGACCTTGGCAGCGGTGAAGGCGAATATTGCGCTTCCAAGAAAATTGTGCAGCTCGTGCGCAAAAAATCCGAGTCGTTCGTTGGTCTCGATGGCCTGCTTGTCTGCAATGGAAAAATCGCGTTGGTAGCTAAATTCCGTGACGGCATCGGCAATAGCATTGTCCAAGCAGCGGTTGAGTGTTCGAAACTCATCGACCAGGAAAGGGGCATCGCGCTCGTATGCAAGGTCCGTAATAGCCTGGCAGAGATCCCCGTAGTCGTGAACGACTTGATTCACCGTAAACCCGAGGGTTAGTAGTTCCCGTCCATGTTGTGCAGCCGACACGCTGATTTCGGATAAAGACACTCCGCCTCCCGAGGGACCGGAAATCTTACGACTTTCCATGGGCTCCGATGTCTGCTCGACCCGAAGCGTCCTGATGAGCTGCTCCAAAAACAGCGGCACTCCATTTTCGAGTTGCTGCGCGGTTGCGGCACGCCCAGGCCGCAGTGCGACCTTTGCCCGGCACCGTTCGATCAGATCGCGACGGTTGTTAGCCAGAAAATCATGCATCATGGACAGCGCCTTGGAATTTTTCTGCGTAGGTAAAGGGGCAACTGGCCAATTGTCGCGGCAGGACATTTGCGTAAGCGAAGTGGGCCATGCTTGGGCAACATCTACTCGACGATTACCTTCCACGAGATTGGAGGGCGCGGCTCTGTAGATAATCGATGCTTAAGCATCGATTAGTGAGATTGCAGTCCTTTGGCACCTTAAGGAAAATGCGCCCGCTAGCTACACGCATTGGAACGAAACGGGTATCGAGATGGCACTAGCGCAAGCAATCTTCGCACCCGTTTGCGTTTTTATCACCGATGCGCTGGGACGTGGCGACCGCCCCAATATTAGGACGTGACCGAACGGCCCACTCTCCCTGCCGCCAACGCAACGCAATATGGCGTTCTCTACTCGCGGGGCTTACTGCGTCACGCGCTTTGGGACGGTTACAGGCACCGCCATCAACGATCGCCGTTGCAGATGCCGTCCAACCGTCGGACGAACAACCATACCGGTAAAAAAACGCTTAACAGGTAAAAAGAGTGGCGTGTCTGTCGGCTATTTGCTCGTAGGCCGCCTCCGCGCCGTGGAACGTTACTTGCATGCTCTCCTTTTTGCGCTTCCTCCAGAACAGAAGCTTGCCTGCGAACTCCCTACCCTATCTCATCGGCACCATAGATTCGGTGCTCAGCCTCCAGGATTAGAGCCAAAGCGAAACAATCTCGCTGTCGCTGTCCGGCCAGCGGCCGGACAGCCGATCCTGTGATCGCACCAATGACGACAGTCGAGACCCCGTCCATTAAACACAAGAGCTCCTGGAGAATTACATGGAATCATTCGTCAGTCAGAAACTCGATAACTGGGGCCACCTTTTTGCTATCCGTCGCCTCAGATCGGCCGTGTCGCAAGAGGGCTACGTCTACGATAGCGACTGGGACAACTATGCGGAGTGCGACGGCCCGTTTCGGGAACGCATGGCGCTCGAATTGCAAAATCGCAACGCGGCCAACGCGACTGTAAATCCGGAACTGCGAAGAAGATAACGCCACACTTCCTACGTCCGCAGTGAGCTTTCAGAACTTGGAGAACCGCATGGCTTCCTTAATTTCTTCCCCTGTCGGTGAGTTATCGACGACCTGGTTGCGTGTCCTCACGGACGCCAGCGAAATGTTTAACGCGACGACCCAAGTAGTCCAACATCGCACAACTCGCATGGCAATGGCTGGGCCAATGCCCAACGCCCGAGACCGCCACGAATTCAGTCTAATGAGTCGAGAAAAGATCGAGGCAGCGTCTGAATCGGTTCGGGCGATGGGTTCGGGCTTCATGAGTCTGGGCGTGACGCTTGCCATGGAAACCGGCAAGCAAATGTGGGCGGCTTCGGTGGCGAGCGTTGCATTAGGCTCGAGTCGTACGCCAGCACAATGGCTTGAGCGCCAGGCAGCGCTTGTGAAGATCGCCACAGAATGTCCCGCACATCCCCTGAAACTAGCCAGTTCAGCAGCGCATTTGGTACAAGACGGCCTCGCCCCCATTCACGGCCGTGCAACTGCGAACGCAAAGCGGCTTGGTGCACTATGACAGCCAGCGTGGCAACCCGGCTTCGCACGAAGAGTCCGCTCGCGGTCCATATCCCGGGCGACCCAATGAAGAGCGTCACGCCCAATCTGGACGGGGTGTCGGAAACCATGCTGTGGTCACTGTACGGTCGGGCGTGTGAGGCGCGGCGCCCCGAGGGTATTCTGGTCGACCCCGACAGCATGAGGATTTGCGACGCAATAGATTACGACTTCGTGGGACATTTCGGTCATCCCATCGGCTCGCTCGCGGCTCGCGCAGTGGAAATCGATCATCTCTTGCGAGGCTGGCTGAAACACCATCCGGACGGGCTGATTGTATCTCTGGGGGAGGGCCTCGAAACCCAATCGCGACGGGTCGACAATGGCCGGATGCGTTGGCTGTCTGTCGACTTCCCGGCCGCCATGGAACTGCGAGAACACTTCCTTACCCCGACCAACCGCTTTCATCACCTTGCGGCAAGTGCACTCGATATGGACTGGATGCGTAAGATCGAACCGTCCACCGAGCTCTTTATCGTAGCCCAAGGGCTTTTTATGTATCTTGAACCGGAAGCAGTGAATCATCTCCTCGTTGAGATCACCAAGCGGTTTCCCGGCGCCGAAATGGCGTTTGACGCGATTCCGCGCTGGTTCTCCCGATTGACTTTGTGGGGTTTGATGCAGACGCCGCGCTATCGCCTGCCTCCGATGCCCTGGGGTATCAATCGCAATGAGATCGAGCCAGACTTACGGAAATGGTCTTCGCGCATCGGTGTATTGGATGTACTGGATTACCGAGTACCGTATGGCTGGCCGATGCTGTTCGAGGATTTCTTTCGCCTGTTCCCGTACGCGCAGAATGAATTGCCGTGCCTGGTACACGCCGTTATACGAGAAAATTGATGGCGCGGCATAGCTGTCCTGCGCATACCGCCTTGGCACGTCATGTTGGAGATGAATACAGCGATCGAGCAATGCCTCATGCATCACCGCCGGCTCGACGTAAGGTTTCGTCGCTTATGTGTTCATATTCGATCGTCGCCTCACGAACTAAACGCGCCCGTGCAGCAGCCTCCCGGGCCTTCTCGAAGAAGAGTTCAGCGGTCTTCGGTCGATCACCGTCGGCGATATCGCGGCCCATCTGTTCGAGTAGCATGGCGGCCTCTTCGAGCGCCCGCATGATTTGCCAGGAACCCTCCCCGATCGACGTCATGACCCCGGACAAGAGCGCACTCGCGGTGTAAGCATGTCCTGTGTGACAGCGGAACCGGCTCTTTTTCCCTTCGGTCAGTTTGATCAGAACGCCGTGACACTCAGGACAAGAAAAAACCGACGGTTCCCCTAGCGTCATGACCCCTCTCCTCAATCCGTCCCCGCCAGCCGCGATAGCCACTTCGACCTTCAATTGTTTTCCTTGCATACCGACTTGCACAGTCTCAATACTCGAAGGGACTTCGCACAGTCGAGCGACCAAGCTACCGATCTCTGCAGCGGGTATTGAATAGTCAATCTGCACGTGATCCAGCGCACTCAATGGCATCGAGTCGAACGCGGCATCGTCCGGTAGCTGAATCACCGTTACCCCGCCGAGCTCTTTTATAGTCCATAGCCCTGAAGTACCGTCGTCCAAGGCTCCCGACAATACAACGCCAATGACTCGCGAACCGTAGTTGTATGCGGCTGAGCGAAACAGCGCGTCAATGGACGGTCTATACCGATTTTCCTTTGGCCCTCGCTTGACCCCGACATGATCTCCCTCGATCAATAAGTGATGGTCCGGGCAAGCAACATAAATGCGCCCACGTTTTATTTTTTCTCCGTCGGTTGGATGACTGGCTGTCAGCGGCCCCGCACGACTTAGAATGTCCGGCAACACGCTAATACCATCTGGCGATACGTGCAGAACGACAAAGATGGCTGCGTCAATGTCATCCGGAAGTTTTGCTACGAGAGCACGCAAACTCGTTACGCCGCCTGCGGAAGCTCCAATCACGATGATGCGGCTGGCCACATCTTCTACAGGTTCCATTGTCGGTTCCCTCGTTGTCCTTGATCGATCACTCGATCTTCGTTTCTGATTTCGCTGCGGACGCAAGCAACTGGATTAACAAGCCCAGGTCCACCGGCTTCGTCAGGTGGAAATCAAAACCGGCTTCGGCCGATCGGATTCGGTCATCAGCCTGTCCGTAACCGGTCAGTGCAATCAGCGTGGTGGTGCGAGTCTCCTCAGCGCTGCGTATCCGCTTCGCGACGTCAAGGCCGCTCATTCCCGGTAATCCGATGTCCAACAAAACGATATCGGGCTTGAAAGTCGCCATCGTGTTGATGCCCTGCGGGCCATCAACACGAGTCTCGACTTCATGACCTTCGCTCGTGAGCAGAATAGCCAACGCTTCGCTCGCATCGGTATTGTCATCGATGATGAGAATGCGCTTGAAACGGGTCCCGACTGGCATTTCTGTGACGGCCTCCGCGCTGACACCGGGAGGTACGACGTCAATCGGCAAATCGACAACGAATTCGCTACCGTTGCTGCCATCGCTCAAGGCCTTGACGGTCCCGCCATGCAGTTCGACGAGGCGCCGCACGACGGAAAGGCCAACGCCCAAGCCGTTGTTCGGGTGGTCATGGGAAACGGGGCCCTGAATAAATAGGTCGAAGAGCGTATCGAGCATCGAAGGCGCGATGCCGCGGCCGTTGTCCTTAATGCGTAACGAAACGCGAGCGCCTATCTTTTGCGCATCCAGGCTGATCTCGCCTCCCGGCGCCGTGTATTTAGCCGCATTGATCAGGATATTCTCCACGGCCTGCGAAAGGCGCGTGGCATCGACGTATAACCAGACCGTTTCATCTGGCATCGAAATCGACAAGCGGTGATTCCGCTCATCGACGATGGGTTGACATACCTCGATCGCGCTCTCGATAATGGTTTTCAGCTCGGCCGGCTGACGATGCAGCTCGATGCTGCCGCGCGTGATGCGGGTGAGATCGAGCATATCGTTGACTAGGCGCGTCATGGCGCGGCATTGTCTTTGAACGACGCCAACCGCCCAGGCTTTTTGATCCGCATGAGCGGTTTCGGTAGCGAGCACGTTGGCCGAAGCGCTCAGTGCCGCGAGTGGATTACGTAACTCGTGGCCGAGCATCGCCAAAAACTCGTTCTTGCGCTCATCGGCCAGGGCGAGACGTTCCGCTCGCTCACGCAATTGGGCATTGCTTCTGCTTCGGTCGGCAAGGTCGCGTTCCGTTGTCGCGACAGCGGTCAGATTGCCGAATTCGTCCGAAAGGAGCGACAGGGTGACCCACATATTGATCACTTTGCCATTCTTGGCAATCCGTTGCGTTTCGTATGAATGCAGCGCTTTATCGACCGAGCCGCGCTCGATGAAATCGAGGTGCTCTTGCCTAGCGCCTTTGGGCAACAAGTCGACTACATTCATTTTCAGAGCCTCGGCCTCGCTATACCCATACATCGCAGTCGCGGTTCGATTCCACGCAATGAAGCGGCCTTTCAAGTCGAATACGGTAACCGCATCGTTCGAGTCCCGCACAACGGCGGCCAAGCGGCGAGACTGTTCGTTCGCTTCACGCATACGGGTCACGTCGGTCAGTGTGACTACCACTCCAGCCGAAGCTCGGTGGTCGGCAAGGTAAGGCATCACGCGTCGGACGTACCATTCGCCGGTCGCGGTTCCGATTTCCTTCTCTGTCTGCTGAGCCGATTTCGAGAAAACTTCCTGAACGTCTGCAAGCAACGAAGTACTGAATGGATTCCCTGGAATATCGCGTATGGCACGCCCTATGTCCGGCAGCGCGAGTCCGAAAATTCGGGCAGCGCTCGGCGTAAAGCGTCTGATCAGGCCATCTTGATCGAGAAGCAACGTGGCGATCTGCGTGCTGGCGAGCAAGTTAGTCATATCGGAGCTCAGGGCCTCGAGTTCACGCACCTTTTCCTCCAACCGAGCATTGATAACGCTCACCTCCTCATTGACCGACTGAAGTTCCTCCTTGGAAACCTCGAGCTCCTCGTTGGAGGATCGTAGCTCCTCGTTAATCGACAAAATCTCTTCGTTCGATACTCTCAGATTGCTATTGCTGTTTTCGAGGTCCTCGATCACGCTAGCAAATTCGACTTGGGTGGTCCGAAGCTCCTGTTCAAGATGATGCACGTCGGGATCTTCGCCCCATGAGTGAGCCTCTTCCTCGCGTTCGACCGCGGGCAGTCGGGCAAATACGACAACAAAGCCGTTCCTCGTACCAACAGTGCCCGACGGTCGGAGCACGGTGATTTCTACCGCCGGGGCGCTACCATTGCGTACTATCTCAGTGACACAATCGTCGGCGGGTTCTTGATTTGCGCGGCGTAACACGATACGCAATTTAAGGCGAAATTCCTCGCGAGCGATGTCAAGAATGCTCACACTGGGTTCACCCGGTGGTTGCTTGAGGTACTCATCGGCGGCGCCACTAACATAGAGAACTTGCTGAGCTTCGTTAATCAGGACCGATGCGGCATGGTCCCGAGCCAACAGCGTTTCATTGACCAGTTCTGCATGTCCCTTCCGATGCCCGACGATCCTACGCTCGCGCGTCACCTCTTGACGATGGACGGCTTTGGTTACGAATCGATAGCTCGCATCGCTGGGCGTGACCGATGGCCCGCGCTGATAAATGCGCCACGCTTTTGACGTCTCCTGAAAGTGGCTTGATCCCGGGCTCGTGCTTTCCGATCGCCCTAGGAAAAGATATTTTCTCGGATTTAATGCGAAATGAAACAGCTCGAAGACACTTTGCTGGGCATCCTGCTCAAGATAAATAAGCAGGTTGCGACAGCTAATGAGATCGAGCCGCGAGAATGGGGGATCGGCTATCAGGTTCTGCGGCGCGAACAGAATCGTCGCGCGAAGCTCCGGCTTGATTTGGTAGTCGTCGCCGTGCGCATTGAAAAACCTTGCCAATCGGGCTTCCCCGAGCGACGAAACGGCACTCGACGTGTAGATACCGCGGCGCGCCCGGCCTAGCGCGAGTCGATTCATGTCGGTCGCCAGAATTAGGAACGTACGCTTGATCGCACGTTGCTCTATCTGCTCAGTGAGCAGCATGGCCATGGAATAAGCTTCTTCGCCTGTCGCGCAGCCAGGCACCCATATCCGCAACGGCTGCATCGTATCCGGTTCTGCGAGCAATTCGTCCAAGACATGTTCAACTAACGCATCCCAGGCATCAGGGTCGCGGAAGAATTCTGTGACACCTATCATCATATCGAGACTGAGTGCCTTGGTTTCAGCAGGCGTCGCATTTAAAAATCGGCAATACGCGGTGAAATTGTCGATACGATTGACCACCATGCGCCGCGCGATCCGCCGCTCGATTGTGCCTCGCTTGTAACCCCGAAAGTCGCAACCTGAGACAAGAAGCGCGTCGAGCACCGGCTCCAGATCGATCAACCGCTTTTTCTCTGCGAGGTCTGCGCCTGTCGCCACGCTGGAGCCTTCGATGTAATCGAAAAGTGCGAGCGGCAATTGTTCGACGGGCAATATATAGTCGACCACCCCCGTTGCGATTGCGCTTTTGGGCATCGCATCCTGCTCGGCGGTATCTGGCGCTTGCGCCATCACCATCCCACCCTGCGCCTTGATGGCTCTCACGCCCACTGAGCCGTCCGCGTTCGCTCCGGTCAACACGATGGCGATAGCGCGTTCCCCCTGTTCCTGCGCCAACGAATTGAAAAATAAATCGATCGGCATCGACACCAGCGGTCGCTCGGCAGCGCGGCGCAATTTAAACGCCCCATCAATCACCTCGACAGACGTCCCCGATGCGATCACATAAACGTTGCCGGACGCGAGCTGAGCGCCGTCTTGAATGACCGATACTGGGAGCGCGCTGTCCTTGCCGAGGATCTCAGCGAGGTGGCTGGGTGAATCTGGCGACAAGTGGACGACAATCACAAACGCGACATCTCGGGGCGGAGCCGAGCAGGCTTGAAAGAATTTCTTCAGCGCCGGGAGCGCGCCCGCTGAGCTCCCAATCGCGACGATGCGCGGCGGAATCGGCGCCGGTAGAATTAAATGCATGGAATTGTCGTGCCGAAAGATTAGGCAGTTAGTATGCGCGCGATCCGGTTTCGCAACGGGAAATGGCCATGAAGATGATCTGACGCCCTCGGCGTCGACATGCCGTTTTCAAGCCACGATCGGGCCGCGAACGCCTATTTGCGCATCGTATAGGGAGTGGCAAGAACCGGCGGCTGAGAAATGAGAACTTCGCTGCGCCGGACTGGCGGCTTAATACCGAATCGGTATCTTTGACATTTCGTCACGCGGGGGATGCGCCGGGTTCGGCGAAGCGGGTATAACCACGGGAGGTATCTTGGGTTTACCGCGCTCTGGGGGTACGCTGCCAGGGGTCGGGAGACCGGTTTCCTCTGGCACGTCGGGTGTTGACGGTGTACTTGTTGGTTTCTGGAGCGAGCTCACGACATTCCATCCGGTTGCGCGTGCCTACAAAAATGTGGGGCTTTCTGGCTATCAATGAGATCAAAGATGGAATTGACACGCATGTCGCTCTCCTAGTGACGGGTGTCACCCCGTTAAGACAGCAATTAACGTTCCCGAACCTAAATGCGTGATTCTATTAATCGAGCAATCATTGATTGGCAGAGGTGTTCGACGATTGCGTTGATAGCGGGTGTCCCATTCTGGAGCAAAAGCAGACAGCGGCGTATTTTGGTCGTACGGCCAGAATGGGTCGACATGCGCAGTTCGAACCTCCAAGCGATCCGCGTTGTGCGAGGTCAGTGCGAACTTCCGGGTGCGGCCAGTTGCGGACGTTCGTCTGCGAGCCGATAGGCGCAGAGCGGACATCCTGAAACTTCATCAGTCACTGACAATGACTATGCCCCTCAAGTTGAGGACGAATGAGCCGTTAATGAGTTCAGTTAAGCGCATATAGACTCTGCCGCTCCGTCTCTTACGAAATGAAATCAAAAAGTACCTGGGCCAGCCTGGACGCCTATATGCAACTATGGGGCGGGCCTTTCCTAATGCTCGGTGGGATGCTTGCAGTGGGTACGGCCCTCTATATTTACCTGCTCGGACGCTACGAGATTGAGTATCGCGATCAGACGCCACACCATGCGGTCACCACGCTGGAAGATGTGCGACTCCCGCGACCCGGTACAAAGCAGAGGTTCAACTATACCCGGCTGTTCATCTTCAAAATTGAAGGGCAGGAAGTTGAGTTTCCAGGCCCGTTTGAAGCATCCCCAGGAGAACCCATTGCGGTCGACTACATCATAGGTGCAAGCGGAAAGGTGCATGTCACGGATGTTGGCCATTGACGTTTCGGACATTGCTGAATGTCGGCAAGACAATATCGGCCGTCGCAAAGCATTCTTGCCCCGATCTAGAGGTGGGTACGAATGCGGAACATGGTTTTGGATAGGGTGTGAGGAGCGGCAGATCAAGGGTAGCGCGCACTGTCTTGACCATACTTATTCGGGGACTAGCTATGGATGCCAAAATTGCCAGGCTGTGCAAGCTCTTAGCTGATATCAGGCAGCTTCTGGGTGATGTCGGGGAAGCTCGCTGGGAGGACTGGATTGCGCGGGATTTGATGTTAGTCGAGAGCCTTGACGCTTACGGACTGGAGCATTTCCTGTCAGCGTTTGGCGGAATGGGCAGTATCAATGACCTGATTATTCACCCGATCAACGGTCACCAGATTGCTCCAAGTGATGTCAATGCGACGAACGAAAAATTGAGAATCTTATTGGGCGAAGCCAGTTTGACCGGGAGAGAACTGTTGGCAGAGGAACAGGAGGCTAACCGTGCAAAGTGAAAAAGATCGATTGGGAGGCCCCCAGGATATTCATGCGGCTTGCGCAAGGCTTTTTGATGGCTGGTGCGAGCGACGGGCGGTTACACCGTTGCGTGATTTTCTCCGTGGCTGGCCACTATCTTCGGGATTGACGGATGACTGGGCAAACCTATATGAGGCGCTACGTACCGTACGTGCAAACCATTTCGCCCTTCTGGCAGATGAGATGACATCCGTTGACTCGCTGATTCAGACGGTTTCGAAAATCGTTTATCGGTGATGGCCATGATTGCGCGTGCAGACCTCGAAAAAATCGATGAACTAGGCGATGCTGATCTACGAATCGGCGGCTTTAGTCTTTGGGTTCACGGCCGACAATTTCCGGAAGCAATAGATTATTGGGACGGAAATTGGCTGCTCGTTACTGCATGCTACATCTGTCCAGATGCCGCCGTAGTGGCGCATGGCTCTTTTGTTCGGCTCGATGAGATATCTAGCTTGGCGGACGGTTGTCGACGGCTGTATAGGACGCTAGCGGGTGAAGCTGGGCTACATTGCCTCGAGCCAAATCTGGACATCACTGTTGCGGCAAAGGGCCTTGGCCATTTCGATCTGCGTATTGCGCTTACCCCAGATCAAGTGAATCAACAGCATCTTTTCAAACAACAATTCGATCAGACCTTGTTGTCATCGATCATTGCCTCATGTGATGTAATCTTGGAACAATTCCCGATGCGGAGTGAGAACGCTCCCATCCGTTGATTCCAATATCTGACAACAAAGGTAAGGGAAACGAGTCGTGCGATCCGAAGCAAATACCCCGGTGCAGGAGCGTACTCTTATTGTCGAAGGACGAGCCTCGCGGTCAGCGTTGGCTATCCTCAACGCGGGGCTTCCGAAAAGCAGACCAATTGATAGCGAGATATTGTTTATCTCGTTTGCCTACGCGGACATCCCGATAGGTCGAAAATTCACAACCCTTTTCCCCGAAAAGCAGCCCCATTTGGTTACCCGCACCAATTGCCAGGTCATGGCGGTTACGCAGCAATTCGCCAAGCCATTTGACGAGATTCCTCATGGCTGGAAGACAGTGTGTCTAGTGCAATTTGTGGGGGGCGTTCCGGACGTGGTGAGGTCGCTTCCTGAAGTGAACGGGTGGTATGAGAACCGCGATACCGTTTGTCTGTGCGATGAGGATACATGGTTGCGGCATATCGATTGAACTGAACGGCCGCTTTCACAATGCCTTGGAGGTCCGCTTCGGGTCGGCGGCAGCTGGCCAATTTCGGATACTCGACACCGTTCGATACATTGGCCACAATCAGAAGGATTCACCCACCGCTGAGTTCGCTAGCAGGTGGACCCACCTTGCGGAGAATGCGGAATGCCCATTCACTTGACGGACCGGTTGCGGGAAAACCTGTCGTGGCTTACTTCGACCTGGGAAGCAAAGCAACTTCAACATATTTCGTCTTTCAATGAGAAATTCCACGCGGCTCTGCTTGCGGTGCTTGATGGAAATCCAAGCCGCGCCGCGATTGAATTGGTCATTGAAGGAACCCGTGGCAAGGTGGCGGACGGCTACGCTCACTTGCTTGTCGTCGAGCCGGAGCGCGTTGCCAAAGACTCATTTATTCAATTGCGCATTCTTGGTGACATCTCGACAGAACTCGCGCAGATTCAGAACTCCTGTTGACGACAAGCCATTCCCCCACTCCCCAAGTGAACTTCGACTGTCCGTTTCCGGCGATTCCGACTGATTGCAACGGGCCGACATGAGCAGGTCGCGTGGGTAAGATCACAGCCGGCCAGTAGCCGCCGGTCGGCGCCGCCGCACAAATCGACAATCGATAGCAACAAACCACGGCGTCGAAGTCGCGAAACACGTCTCTACTCGCGAACGCCGACCGCATAGAGATGATCGACACAGTACGCACTGTTATTTAACTGCGCCTCGCCGCAACCGTTCCACATGCAGCGTTGCGTACTAAGCCCTCTAGATTGCATTAGAAAGGCTTTACGATGAGTTTCGTCGCTCTGAGACCACGTCTCGACGGCCTCGAGTTTTATCGCTAGCTGCGTTTGATATTTGTCCCATTCGTCGACGCTCCAAAGCTGCCCGCAGTCAGGGCACTGGACTAGAGCTTTCCACGCCCCCGTAGCAACGTGCTTAAAATCCGGATAAAGTTGCTGTAACGTCCCGTTCACGCGAATTATGCGCGCCAGGTCTTTGCAGTTACATGGCATTAGACGATTCTCATCGATTGGCTTAGAACAAGTTGGAGAGACATGCGCATCAGAAATCTGAGGTATTGCAGTCAACCGGCGCACGATAATATTCTGTCGAAGTAATTGTAATCCCAGTGTCTTTCTGACCGGAATCAATGAGCCCACTTGCTACAAGGGAAAATTGACGGGCCGAATGGCTTCACTGATGCTCAAAGAGATCTGGGGCTATGGCAGGTTCGAGAAAGTTACTTGGCGAAATTGACCAATCCTTACAAGTGTCATTTGCAAAAATCCATGAACCAATCAAATGTCATTGTGGCAGTCGATGCCTTCACGGGTTGGACTCGGCCCTGGGAATTTTATGAGAGAACTAAGGCTCATGCATTTCTTTCAAACGATGACCGTGCCGAACTGGCCGAAATTTGGAAAGAGGTGTGTAGAGCTGACCATTGGAGGCATCCCTTGCTATCGCAGGGTGCGGCAGCTGCCGACCAGTCTCTCATCGCTCGTTTTCCTTGGCTGCCGAGCCAGACACGGGCGCAGCTCTTGAACGCTGCCTCGTACCAATGGAGGTAAGCGAGTTTCCCAAGGCGTCGCGATCATTGCGGATGCTGAGCGGCGCGACATTGCTGACTTCTCTTATGCAAAACTCCAAGCCCCCTGCACTCATCTCGATGTAGTGGTACCTGCCGTGGGCGGAGCGCTGCGAGACTGAAATTGGCCCACATCTGAGGCATATCAATGAAAAACATTTCGACAATTTCTGATCGACGCTGCCCAAAATGCCGCTCTGAAGTTGATGTCAAGTCCAAGCTTTTGATGATCGGACTGCGGACCGCCCCTGAAGAGCGGGCTGGATACAAACGTCCCGATCAATTGGCAATCGATGAATGCTGCCCGCAAGCAATACACCCGGCGCCATTGGCACAATTTCTTCGTGGACTCTATTGCGAGAAATGCGAAATTGGTTTTATCCCGGACGACCTCGTGAAAACTGAAGTTATAGAGAACAGGAATCGTTGGGGGGGCGTTAAGAATGAGAACATGCAAGCCTATGAAGCCTTGCTATCGTGGCGCGACTCCGATGAACCATCCCGCCGAATCACATTCACTGCGCGAGATTTGGATGATGCACGAGAGCGACTGGAACTGGAATATGGCGCAAACCTCATCGTTTCTTTATATCGGAAAGAGGACGCCGAGCGTCAGCGCTAAATCGTTTTGAACCGAGCATAAAAGTCCATTCTCGGCAGACGGTCGCCATTCTTTCTTCGAAGTGACGGTATAGCACCGTGTCGAATGGCGGGTATGTAGGACCGCGAGCGGCCGCAACGGGTCGACGGCAGCCGGCCAAGAGCATACCTCCGACAACGTATTTACTCGCACTCGATCTGCTGTTCCTATGGGTCGCTCCAGCGCGGATCGCGTGGCTCTTCGTCGCGTTGACGACCTGGGCATTCGCGACCGATATCGTCTGGCCATCGCAGCAGCGTCGTATCGTCGAGTTGACGCCCCTGACGCGCGGCAAGCTCAATGCGACGATACGTATTCGGAGCCACCATGTGCGGGGGGAATACTAAAATTCGCTTTCATTCGCTTGGCTTCCTCCGCCGGACTCAGACCGAATAGCCGCTTGAACTCTCGACTAAACTGCGATGCGCTTTCGTAACCGACTTCGTTACATGCCGCGGCCGCAGTCATCCCGTTGCGTACCATCAGCAGCCGCGCCTGGTGCAGACGAATCGATTTCAGGTATTGAATCGGCGACGTATTCGTCACCGCCTTGAAATGGCTATGGAATGTCGGCGTGCTCATGCCAGCTTCGCTTGCCAGTTGCTCAATGTTCAGCCCTTCGCTAAACGACGCGTGGATTCGGCGTAACGCCCGCGAGATTTTTCCAAACTGCCCTTGGGTCGTGAGCGCCGAGCGCATCGATCCCCCCTGTTCGCCGGTCAAGACACGAAAATAGATTTCGCGGACCAGCGCGGGCCCGAGGATTTCAGCTTCCTGTGGGCGACTCAGTGCCTGGAGAAAACGCAGTACCGACGCGCCGAGTTGCTGATCGATCGGCGACGAAATCATGCCCGCCGGTTTGGTACGCTCACTATCATTGCGTTCGTCAATCTGCAGCATCAGGTCCGCTGCAAGCTTGAAATCGAGATGCATGTAGATCGCCAGTAGAGGTTTTTCCGCACTGGCTTCGGTTTCCATCGTGAACGGTACCGGGACTGAAACAGCGAGGTAATGTCTTTCGTCATAGAGGTAGACGCGATCGCCGAAGAAACCCCGTTTGCGGCCTTGGCAAACGATCACGATGCCAGGGTCATACAGTACCGGAGTCCGGCTAAGTGGCCGGTTGGAGCGCAAAAGACGGATGCCCTCCAGAGCGGTCAGGTTGTAGCCTTCTCGTGGCGCCAGCTTTTCCAGCAGCGCGATCGTCAGTTGACGGCTCCCGTCATCACAATTAGAACCGGTCAAGCGACCCTCCATTGTTGGTACATCAGCTTCCTCGAACTATATCGTGGATCGCCTGAATCAGGACTATTCTCATAGGAATAGGCAATAAGGATAGACGAATAGATATCGCGGGGCAGGTCCTGAAATCCTATGATTGACCTGTCGGATTCGTTGCGTGACGCCGTGTTCGTTTATGCGGCGTCATCCTTTCAATATTGCTCTGCCCCGGGAGAAAACATGTCAACAAAGAAAACCATTTTCATCACAGGCGCCAGTAGCGGTTTCGGGCGTGCCCTTGCCATTGCGGCACTTGAAGCCGGTCACACGGTGGTCGGAACGGTGCGCGGCGATTCGGCCAAACGTGAACTTGAAGCGCTGAACCCAGCGAGGATGTTCGGCCGGATTCTGGACGTCACCGAGTTTGACACGATCGATGGCGTAGTGGCCGAAGTGGAAGCCAGTGTTGGGCCAATTGACGTGTTGGTCAACAACGCCGGCTATGGCCATGAGGGCGTTCTCGAAGAGTCCCCACTCAACGAGATGCAACGCCAGTTCGACGTCAACGTCTATGGCGCCGTCGCCGTCACGAAGGCGCTACTGCCGTACATGCGCAAGCGTCGGCGTGGCCAGATCATCAACATCACGTCGATGGGCGGTTTCATCACGCTGCCAGGCATCGCTTACTACTGTGGGAGCAAGTTTGCACTTGAGGGAATTTCCGAGGTGCTATACAAGGAATTGAAGCCGTTTAATATCGCCGTTACGGCTGTGGCGCCGGGCTCATTTCGTACTGACTGGGCGGGACGTTCGATGGTTCGCACTGCCCGCAGCATCGCCGATTACGATACGCTGTTCGATCCTATCCGAAAGGCACGCGAGGAGAAAAGCGGTAAGCAACTCGGTGATCCGGCCAAGGCGGCTAAAGCGATCTTGACGGTGATTGGGAGCGATAACCCCCCTGCTCATCTGTTACTCGGGACCGATGCGCTGACGCTGGTGCGTGAGAAGCTGGCAAGCTATGCGGCGGAGATCGATGCGTGGGAGGAAGTCACGCGGTCGACGGACGGCTGAGCGGTTGACCGGTTAACATCAAGTGTGCTTAGAACTTGTGACGTAGGCCTACACGCACAATAGCCTGGCGGCTGTTCGATGAATCGCCCAAGTTGCCTATATCGGCCACAGCGGGGGCGCCGGTCGAACTGATCCCGGACGCTTTTTGCAGCGTGCCTAGGACATAGACGTCGGTGCGTTTGGACAGTCCGTAATCGCTCATCAAGCTGAGTTGGTTGTAGTGTTGATTGCCGACTGTCTGCCCGGTGGCGTTCGTCACGCTGTTGCCTTTGGTGTAGTCATATGCTGCGGCCACAAAAAGGTTTTGCTTGAACTCCCATTTCAAACCCACTTCGCCACTGTTGAACGTTGCTTTTGCACCGCCGCTCACGGCGTTGCCGTATTGGGTGTTCGAATACGTGACACCGATCGTGGCCGGTCCGATCTTGTAGGTGCCACCGGCGGCTGCGACCTGATACGAAGTGGCCGCAGTGTAGCCGCTGTTCAAGGTGCCGCTCAGTACCGTGGCACCGTTCTGGTTGTCGGTGAACAAGCCTGTGCCGGCTGTGCCCGTCGGATTCTTGAAGTAGTTGTAACCGGCGCCCAACGTGAGCGGGCCGGTGGCATACGCTGCGCCCGCGGAATATCCGCCGCCGCCGGTGACGTTGCCGGCCTGGCCGCCCAGGCTGACTTCCGCGCCGACGGTCAAGCCGTTAAAGTTCGGGCTTCCGTACTTGATGGTGTTGTTGGTACGCAAGGTATTGCCGAGGTTGTCCAAGTCGCCCGGGTGTTCGAACAAATTCGAGCCTGCGATATATCCGTATGCCGCCACCGGCTGAACATAAGTCACTACCGAGTCGTACTGGCGGCCCATCGTCAACGTACCGTATTGCGCGCTGCTCAACCCGACAAACGCTTGCCGGCCGAACGCCGTGCCACCTTGTGCGAACGCACCGGTGTTCAGATTGATCCCCGATTCAAGGGTAAAGATCGCCTTCAGGCCACCACCCAGATCTTCAGCCCCTCTCAGGCCCCAGCGGCTGCCGTTAGGGCCGCTAGTGGAATCCAGAGCAACTTGGCGCCCACCCACATTGGTGCCGTTCACGACATTCTTGGTGTTGCTGCTGAACTGTACGCCCTCATCAAGGATGCCATACAGCACCACGCTGCTCTGTGCGTGCGCGGTGATCGAGACCGTGCTCGCAATCGCACCCGCTAAAAGAAATTTCTTCATTGAAATAACCTCTGAATACATGGCGAATGGATGACGCGTGTTTAAACCAATGTAGTTGCTCACGCGAGCTTGTGCAAGGTCTGGTGTCAGGTTTGCTGCAGGAACGGAGTTACTGGATCTCCGACATCCACTTCAACGTAACGAGCCACACATTGTGCCCTCTATGCATAAGGCCTTCATCCGTTGCCCGCAAATGTGCGGCATCATGTCCTTTTCCAACCTCCTCCATCACGACGTGGCAGGTGTTGCCTTCCGGTACCAGGTACCACGTATGGTAAAAAGTCGGGGCGGTGCCAGGTGCATAGCCATACCAACCAATACGAGACCCCGCCACGAACTCGTGGATTTTGCTTTCTAATGGAAGGCCGAACGTCGTCCAACGGAACACAGCGTCTGCTTTAAGGTGCGTGTCGGCGTTGCTGACGATTCGAACATTCTCCGAGTTCGGATACCACTTCGGCCATTGGTCGGCATCAATGATCCGGTCCCACACGCGTTGGCAAGACGCATCGACATTAATTTGTGCGCGAATAAGTCTGCGTTCATTGGATCGAAACCTTCAGGCCAATGAATATCCGATGAGCGCTGCGCCAGATCGTCTTTCATCGTCGGAACGTTGATGGTATCTGTGGGCGAAGGGCCTGGCTGCTTATTGGCCTGGCTCCAGGCGGGCGCGCCAAGTAGCATTGATCCGACGATTGCGGCATACGGCAGTGCTCGACGCAGGACATGAGTGTTCTGACTAGTCATTGCTATTTCTCCTTGGTGACGGTCGGCGCGGGAAACTCTCCCACTACGACGGATTTGAGTCATTGTGCTCACACCAAGGTGATCTACCAACAGCATGAGTATCAATTCATTAATGATTGAATGTCATTTAATGTTCGGTGAATCGGCGTGATGGTCTCATATAGGAGCGTTCGAACGCCAGCGTGCGGGCCGTGCGCTCAGCGTCAGCGATCCACGAAGGTCTGGTGCAAGCCGCAAGCGGCCAATGAGGGAAACGCACCTTGCTGACGTATATCCGTCAGCAAGGTGCGACCTCAACGCTGTCGAAACACTCAAGGAGTGTCTCCGAAGCCGCCTTTGGCGCGACTTCGATTGGCTATAGCTGTGTAATGCCGCCGTCCGCGACCAAGTCAATGCCGGTGCTGTAGCTGCTGTCGCCAGAGGCAAGAAATAGCGCCGCTGCTGCCATCTCGTCAGCACGGCCTATTCGGCCTAGCGGAGTGATTTGCTCAAACATCGCACGTGCGGCGTTGGCCTCTTCCTTCGTAGTGAACTGCGGATCTATGATCGGTGTCTCGATCAGACCAGGACTCAGGGTGTTGACGCGAATGCCACGCCCTTTGAATTCCGCCGCCCAGGTCCGCGCAAACGAGCGGATCGCCGCCTTGCTCGCCGAATAGGTGCCGTAGGCAGGAAAGCCTTTCATATGCATCCCGGACGATATCAACACGATGGACGCGCCATCGCGCAGAAGTGGGAGTGCCTTTTGAATGGTAAAGAACGTGCCGCGCGCGTTGACGCCGAATGTCTTGTCAAAATGCTCGGACGTCACTGTCTCGGTGCTAGCGACTTCGACGTAGCCTGCTCCGGCCACAATAATATCGAGCCCTTGTTTCTCGCGCCTCACCGTCTCGTAGAGACGCTCGAGATCATCGAGGCTCGTGATATCGCCCTGAACGGCAGTGACGTTGGAGCCGATTATGCCTGTCGCCTTGTCCAGTTCGCTCTGACGTCGTCCAAAGATAAACACGTGCGCGCCCTCCGCAACAAATCTGACTGCGGTAGCGAGACCTATCCCACTGCTGCCGCCGGTGATGACGGCAATCTTGCCTTGAAGCTTACCCATTTTGATTTTGTCCATTAGGAGTCCAGTGGGCGCGATTAACGCGAACCGCCTGCGGCGTCGATCAACGAGCCTGTGATCCATCCAGCGTCGTCCGACGCCAGGAAAGCGACAATCGTTGCGATGTCACCCGGCTGCCCAGCTCGGCCAAGCGGTGTCGCGGCAACCATTTGTGCCTCGAAGTCGCCTTCGAGTCCAGCCGACTTGAAGCCTTCTGTCTTGACCGCACCCGGATTAACCGCATTGACCCGGATGTTCTTGGAGCCCAGCTCTTTCGCAAGTACTCGGGTGATCGAGTTGACCGCCCCTTTGGTTCCTGAATAGACAGCCGACGTCGGCGGTGTAAGCTCGCCGACAACCGAGCCGATGTTTACAATACTGCCGCCTTCGGCCGGGAACGCTGCGAGCGCCGCTTGACTGGCGAACAACAGGCCCGTGACATTGGTGCTGAACATGGATTCGATGCTTTCGCCAGTGATCGATCCGAGCGGGGCGAACGCATAAATACCGGCGTTGTTGACGAGGAGGTCGAGCTTTCCATAGGCTTTTTTCGTCGCCGCGAAGAGACCGTCAATGTCGCTTTGATCCGCCACATTCGCTCGCACGGCAGCCGCCTTGCCACCAGCGTTCACGATTTCGCTAACAACCCGATCCGCGTCATCTTTGCTAGATGCGTAGTTCACTACGACCGACGCGCCTTGTGCCGCCAGTTCCTTCGCAATACCAGCTCCAATTCCCTTCGATGCGCCCGTGACGATGGCGACCTTACCGGTCAACTTTTGCTGCTTGGACATGGTGAATCCTTAAATAGAGAGCCAACAGCGTTGGCCTTGAGTCAGGATCACCCCATTAGCGGACCTTGATAAGGCGCATAATCGGCCTTTCTGTTATTCATCTCCGACATGACTGATAATCTCGCGGCACTACGACTTTTCGTCCGCGTTGTCCGCACGGGAAGCATTTCGAAGGCTGGCCGTGAGTTCTCGATGTCGCAGCCATCAGCCTCCCGCGCTATCGCCGCGCTTGAAGGGGATGTCGGTGCTGCCTTACTCCTGCGCTCGACGCGCGCAATTACGCTGACCGAGGCCGGCGCCGAATACCTCGCCCGTGTTGAGCCCATCCTAGCTGCGCTCGACGAAGCCAATCAGGCCGCGCGAGGCGTCGATCAACTTCGGGGAGAACTGCGCGTTGCAGTGCCGGCTACTTTTGCCATCCGCGAGGTCATACCTCGTCTCCCGGACTTCCTCGGCAAGCATCCTGCATTGAGGCTCAACTTGCTGATGGACGATCATCGACAAGACCTGATTCGAGAGGGAGTCGACGTTGCCGTGCGGTTCGGCCCACTTCAGGATTCCAGTGCCACTTCGCGTTTGCTATGTATGAACGAGAAAGTGCTGGTGGCATCGCCCGCTTATTTGGAGCACGCGGGAAGTCCCACGACCCCACTTGGTCTGGAAGGACATCACATCATCATAGGACCGCTTGACGCGAATTCGACCAACTGGTCGTTCGAGCTTGACGGGCGCGTGCAATCTTTCCGGATCGAAGGTCGAGTCACGACGAGTAGCAACGACGGGGCAACCGCTGCCGCCGTGGCCGGGCTCGGTATCGTATCAAGCGGTTTGATGGGATGCCGGGCCGAGTTGTCGAACGGCTCGCTTGTCAGGGTCTTGGAGCACTGGAAGATGGGGGCGATAGCGGTGAACGCCGTCTTTCCTGCAGGCAGGGCGGCTAAGCTGGCGGCGCGGGCCTTTGTGAAGCATTTAAGTAGCGGACTTCAGAGCGGATGACGAGACCGGTGCCTCAGGTAACCTAACAGCACATCACTGGGCGCCGCAGAGAGCCGGCTTCGAGCTTCGCGAGCAGGTCCTCGCCGGCAGTGCGGTGGCCCGTCTGCGCAAGCCGTTGCGCAACGAACGGTTTTAAAAAATCGTTACAGTCCGCCCACGAAATTGCACATGGAAAACATACTGAAAAGCGGCTGCGTATCGTCCCGGTATAAGACCAAAGGCCAATAGCTTTTTAATGGTCCCCTACATATATTGACTTCACCCAATAGCGATCGCAGGCCGGATTGCGATTCGCTCAAGCGTTACGGTCTCCAATGGGGGTATGCATCGTACTCAGGTGCGAGCGCAGTACAGGAGCGGCCAGATCCCCCTCTTTGACCATCATTGAAAGCGAGCTGGCGGCCGCACAGAGGCATGATCTATCAGGCGATCCCTCATATGGCGTTGGGGTCGGCCACTGACTTCATTGAGTCGAACTGGACCAGCGGTTATCGGAAAGTGCGGCTTTTTGGGGCGACGCACATCGGTGCCTCAAGCATGAGCACCGATCATTCAGGCAGGCAGCCGGTCGCGAAAGACTTATGGGACTCTGAGCCATGCAACGAACTTCTCGATACTGGATCGGCTTGACGATGCTCTGGCTCGTACCTGCAGTACAAGCGCAACAGCCCATCATTTATCCCGCGCGCGGCCAGAGTTGGGAGCAACAGCAAACCGATACAGCGCAATGTCACTCGTGGGCGCAACAAACCACCGGGGTCGATCCCGTCGCGCTCGCGGAGCGGATGGCGAACAGTCCGCCCCCACAGCAACAGGGAGGCCAAATGTTCCGTGGCGCCGCAGGCGGCGCGCTGTTCGGAACGCTGATCGGCGGAGCGGCCGGCGGCCATTGGGGCGAGGGAGCAGGAATCGGTGCGCTCGTGGGCACGATGGGGAGCGGCATGCGAATGCGGCGTGAGCAGCAGCAAATGGCCACGCAGCAGCAAGGCATGCAGCAGCAGGCGTCGAGTCAGCTTTCGACATACAACCGCGCGGTGGGAGCATGCATGACCGGGCGCGGCTACACCGTCGAGTAGACGTCGACCCTCACTCACCCGATCCGTGGTCCGCACCTTCGCTCACTGGATCACGACAGGCAGAAGGAGTCACCATGCTGAAGACATTCCGAGCAGCTGCACTCGTCGTCCTGGTTTGCTCGCCGCCCTCATGGGCGCTCGCCGCGGACTTCGACGGCAGCAAACCGCTCTTGTGCGCCACCATCGACGCGCACTACTGCGAAGTTGGCGAAGTTTGCTATCGAACGCTGCCGGGAGTATTGGGTGCACCGCAATTCATCCGCATCAATTTCGCGAAGAAACTCGTCGTCGGGCCGACGCGCACCACCGAGATTCGCTTTATGGAATCAGGCGAAGGCCAACTGCTTCTTGAAGGCACGGAATTGGGATACGCCTGGGGCATTGCTTTGGAGACGAAGACCGGCGCCATGTCGACAACGCTTGTCAGCCACGAAAACGTGTTCGTGCTGTACGGCGTCTGCACGCCGTCTTGATTGGCTTTGTCGCGACAAGGACAGTTGGACGAAGCCAGCCGGTAGACCGCCCGTCTCGCGCCGCACACGCACGAAGCCCATACCATTTTCGGCCTCGAACGGCCGATCCATCACATCTATTTCGAGCAAGACGCAGATTTAAGGAAGTGTCGCGCTCGTTTCCGCTGCAATCAAATCTTGCGATTCCGTGTAGGGAATGTACTAATTAGAATACTTGTGTATACACGAGTATTCTAAATTGACGCTAATGAAAAGCCCTCCCGGCCGCGCGTCACTCGTAGCGCGGGCGCGGCACCACCATCGCGGCGCAAGTCGGAAATATCGGAAACCGCCCGCCGACAACGCTGGAGATCCGGCCGCGCACGCGGTGCGATTTCAACTGACAGTGAACAGGAGCTGCAGAATGGCCGAATATGACGTGATCGTAGTAGGAGCTGGCAACGCAGCGCTGGCCGCCGCAGTGTCGGCTAGCGAAAACGGCGCGCAGCGCGTGCTGGTGCTGGAAAAGGCTCCACGTGAGATGCGAGGCGGAAATACGCACTGGAGCGGCGGCGTGTTCCGCTTCGCGTTCGACGATCCGAACGAACTCGGGCCTCTGCTCCCCGGCGTAGAGAAGGAGTTCGACGACTTCTACTCAGGCATCCAACCCTACACGCGCGACGATTTCCACGGCGACTTGATGCGAGTGACCAGCGGCCAGACAGACCCGGTGCTGTCGCGAATCTTGGTCGATAACTCGAAGGACACTGTGTTCTGGATGCACAAGGCAGGCCAGATCAAGATGGAGCCTGCCGTGAGCCTCACGGGCGTACGCAAGGGCAGCAAGATCATCTGGGCGCGTGGGCTGGTGGTGCGTGCTGAACATGAGGGAGTGGGCTTGTCGCGCAGTTGGTTCGCCACGGCTGAGCGGCTGGGCATCGAGGTGAAATACGGCAATGCGGTCATCGGCCTCTTGCAGGACCAGACAGGCCGCGTATGCGGGGTGAAGGTACGCGACAACGAGGGCATCCGCGAAATCAAAGGTCGCTCGGTGGTGCTCGGTTGCGGCGGATTCGAAGCGAATGTCCAGATGCGCACGCAGCACATCGGCCCGTTGGTGGGCGCGGCGAAGGTACGCGGCACGCCGCATAACCAGGGCGACGGGCTGCGGATCGCGCTCGAAATCGGTGCGATGCCGTGGGGTCAGTGGAGCGGCTGTCACGCCACACCGATCAGTGCAGACTGGGGCAATTTCGCACCACGCGAATTGACGGACCGCAGTAACCGCCTGAGCTACCCTTATGGTGTACTAATCAACCGCAAGGGTTTGCGCTTCGTCGATGAAGGCGAGGATGGCGCGATGTTCACGTACGCTAAATACGGCCGCGCCATTTTGGCGGAACCGGGCGCAAAAGCTTACCAGGTGTTCGATTCGAAGACAGTACATTTGCTCGAACCACGCTATTCGACGAGTGATCCGCTGACGGCCAACACGCTCGAGGAGTTAGTCGCACAACTCGACATCGACGACAAGCCACGCGCGCTGAAAACGCTGAACGCGTACAACGCCGCCGCGCATGATGCGGCCGACGGTTTCGACCCAACAGGCAAGGACGGGTTAAGCACCACCGGGCTCACGCCGGAAAAAACGAATTGGGCGATTCGACTCGACGCGCCGCCCTACTACGCTTACACGGCGACGGGCGGCATTACGTTCACATTCGGCGGACTGAAGGTCGATGAGCAAGCGCGCGTGGTGGGCACGGACTGGCGCCCTATTCCGGGGCTGACCGCATGCGGAGAAATGGTCGGCGGTCTGTTCTACGACAACTATCCGGCCGGCACAGGGCTGGTGTCGGGTGCGACATTTGGCCGGATCGCGGGCCGCACGTCGGCACGCTCTTGACTTCGCGGGTATGGACCCGCTAAGGCAATCGTTTAAGGCAGTCGCTTAGGGTAGTCGCAAGGCAGTCGTACACAAATCCGGACGGCCAGGGAGGACTCGAAATGCATGCTTCAACCGCGGATCACCAATCGGAACCAATAGCGTTACGACTGGCGCACCTGATTCATGATTTCAAGCAATCGCAGGTCACACCGAAGGCGTTAAAAGCGGCGCGCACAGCGATCATCGATACGATAGGTGTGACACTCGCCGGCTCAGCGGAACCGTGCACGAAAATTCTGCTCGAGACGCCTGGCGTAGGCGACGGGCCTGGCGAGGCAACGGTGTTCGGCACCCGACACAAGACGTCGGCACTCGACGCCAGTTTCATCAACGGCACGGCGTCGCACGCATTGGACTACGACGATTTCAGCTCGATCATGGGCGGCCACCATTCGGTGCCGCTGGTCTCGCCGCTTCTGGCGGTCGCCGAAGAAAAGCACCTATCAGGCGAGGCGCTAATCCGCGCCTACGTGGTCGGCATCGAAACGGAAATTCGCATCGCGCGCGCCGTCAATTTCCATCACTACGACAAGGGCTGGCATCCCACCGCGACACTAGGCGTCTTCGGCACCGTAGCCGCCGTCAGTCACCTGATCGGCCTCGACGTCGACAAGATCGCGATCGCCCTGGGCTTGGCGGCGTCGCTGGCCTCAGGCGTCAAGGCCAACTTCGGCACCATGACCAAGCCTTTGCATGTGGGTCATAGCAGCCGAAGCGGGCTATTGGCGGTACTGCTGGCCGAACGTGGCTTCACCGCGAATCCACTCGCGATCGAACATAAACAGGGCTTTCTGAACGCATTCAACGGCGTCGGCAATTTCGACGCTAGCCGGATCTTCGCAGACTGGGCAGCACCGTTGGAGATCGAAAGCGCATTGATGGGCCTGAAGCAGTTCCCGTGCTGCGGCAGCACGCACCCCGCCGTATCGATGGCATTGCTGCTGGTGCATGAGGAACACGTGAACGCCGATGACATCGAGTCAATTCACATCCAATCCCACATGCGCCGCTTGCCACACACAGACAACCCCAATCCGCAGACCTCGCTTGCCGCGAAATTCAGCGTGCAATACGCGGTGGCCCGCGCGCTGCTCGACGGCACATTGCGGCTGAGCCATTTCGAAGGCGATGCGCACCACGAGCCGCGCATTCTCGATCTGTTAAAAATTACGCGCACCAACGCGCATCCGGACATGCCGGAAGACTCTCCCCATCAGTTCGGCGCCGAAGTCAGCCTGACATTGCGCGACGGCCGCACTGTCACGCGCCGGGTCGACGACATGATCGGGCGCGGCGGCGACAACCCGCTGAGCGCCGATGAACTCTGGGAAAAATTCAACGACTGCAGCAAGCGAGCGCTAGCGCCGACCGAGGTGATGCCGTTATACGAGCGGCTGGAATCGCTGGAGACAGTCGCCGATATCAGTCAGATCACTCGCCTGCTCGCATCGCGCAGCTTGCCGGGAAATCCAGCCGCAGGAGCGAAGACTTTCGCACCGGCACCGGGCAACACCTTGGCGGAGACCTGGGTGCCCTAAGTCGTATCGAGCAGTAAAAACTGCACTATAAAACGGAGACAGACATGCCAGACATTGTTACTCCCAATCAGGTGGCGGGCTTCATTGACCACCTCATTGACGAAAAAAATGGCAGTGCCGGCATGCTCAAGGAGACCTCCCATGAATGACGAACTCATCGCCGCACGCGTCGACCGGCTGCCGGTTTCGCGCTTTCACCGCCGTTTGTTGCTGCTGATCAGCCTGCCGTTTTTCTTCGACATCAGTGATATCTTCACGTTTTCGTATGCAGCGCCCGCCCTGGTCAAAGAGTGGGGGCTGACGATCTCGCAGATCGCGATGCTCACATCAGCCGGTTTCTTCGGCATGTTCCTGGGCGCCACGTTTGGCGGCATGCTGTCGGACCGCATCGGCCGCAAGCGCGCGCTGATTATCTTTGTGACGGCGTACTCCGTATTCTCACTGGCCAATGCGCTCGCGCCCGGCATTCCCACCTTGTTTGTCACGCGGGTGCTGACCGGTGTCGGCATATCCTCGGCCACGGCCGTCGTGATGGCCTATATCGCGGAAATGTTCCCAGCTAAAACCCGCGGCACCTGGCAAGGCTGGGCGCTGGTGATCGCGCTGGCCGGCATTCCCATCACCAGTTGGGTGGCACGCCTGGTCGTGCCGTCCGGGCCCGATGGCTGGCGCTGGATTTTCGTGTGGGGCGCCTTGGGCATCGTATTCCTGGCGTTCATCAAGCACTTCCCGGAATCCCCACGCTGGTACGCTCGACAGGGCCGCATGGTGGAAGCTGACGAGACGCTCAAGAAAATCGAGGCAGAAGTCTTGCGCTCGGTCGGGCATCTTCCGGAACCGGTCATGGTCGCGCACCCCACCGAGATTCGTGCGTCCTGGACGGCGATGTTCAACGGAACCTATCGGAAGCGGACCATGACGCTGTGGGCCATCTGGATGTTCCAGACGCTAGGCTTCTACGGCTTCCAAGCTTGGGTGCCCACCCTGCTCGTCGCGCACGGGATAACGATCGTGCACAGCCTGACCTACATCACGCTGATCAATATCGGTGCGGTGCCGGGGGCATTGATCGCCACCTTCCTGTCCGACCGGCTGGAGCGAAAGTACACCATCGCCGGCACGGCCGCGGTGATTGCCGTATTCGGCCTGCTCTACGGCTTGAGCTTCCAGCCCGTGTTGATCGTTACGTTCGGCTTCCTCGTCGGCATGTTGATCCAGACGTTCGCGGCACTGTGCTATGCCTACACGCCAGAGCAATATCCCACTGATATTCGCAACACCGGCACGGGCTTCGCTTATGGCGTGGGCCGGCTGGCGAACGTGGCGAATTCCTTTATCGTGGCGGGGATCTTTCTGAATTTCGGCTACGTGTGGGTGTTCGTCTACATTGCGGGCGCATGGGTTGCCACCGCGGTCGTTACGCTGGCGTTCGGCGCGAAGACGACCGGACAACGCCTCGAGGTGATCAATCCGATTGTGCCGAGCCTGCAGGGCGATGCGCTCACCGGTGCCCAGTTCAAGACTTCGGATCACTAATCATGGCGACTCATCTCAGTGCAGGCAATGACACCGGCGCGGATGCGCAGAGTGTGACACCTGGCTCTGACGGGCTCAGCGCAGCGCAACGCCTGTCGGCGTTCGCTTATGCACTTGAGCCTTCCGCGCTGCCAGCGGACGTGCGGCTCAAGGCGACGCATCACATTGTCGATGCCATCGGCCTTGCGTTCGCCTCGCGGCACTTCCCGTTTGCCGAGCCTGCGCTACGCGGCATCGCGGCAGCCGGTGCCGCGGGCGACGCGACCGTGATCGGCGGCACGCAGAAGCTGGCACCGCGCGACGCCGCGCTGGCCAATGGCTATCTGATTCACGGCCTAGATTTCGACGACACTCATCCGCTGAGCATCGTTCATCCGACTGTCGCATGCTTGCCGGCTGCTCTCGCGATTGCCGAGGTGCGTGACCTGTCCTGGGATGAACTGCTCGCGGCCTACGCCGCAGGAATGGAAACCGCGATTCGTCTCGGTGCCGCGGTCGATGGCGGCTTTCATCACGTCGGATTTCATGCGACAGGTATCGTCTCGCATTTCAGCGCGGCCATCGTGGCCGGCAAGTTGCTCGGTCTCAATGCAGCGCAGTTGACCGCGGCCCAGGGCATTGCGGCGAGCACGGCGGCCGGCGTGCAAGTCTTCCTCGAAGAAGGCGCCTGGACCAAACGCCTGCATCCGGGCTGGGGAGCACTGGCCGGCATCACGGCCGCGCACCTCGCTCAAAACGGTTTCGCCAGTCCCACCCGGCCGTACGAGGGACGCTTCGGTCTATTCGATACTCACTTGCAGGAGCATGCAGCGTCGGTCGATGTTGCGTCGATCGGCGTGGGTCTCGGTACGCAATGGAGCCTGCTCGGTACGGCGATCAAACCCTATCCCGTGTGCCATTTCATTCATGGTTGTGCCGAGGCCGCGCTGATCCTGAGAGACTCGTTGGGAGGCTCGTTGGGAGACTCCCTCGGCGACATCGAGCGCATCAGCGAAATCATCTGCTATCTGCCCGTGCAGACGTTGCCTATCGTGGCCGAGCCGGCAGCCATCAAACAGGTTCCGAAAACGGACTACGACGCGAAGTTCAGCACCCAGTTCGTGGTGGCGACCTGCCTTGCGCGAGGCCGCTTCGGACTCGCAGAACTCAGCGACGAGAGTCTGGTCGATCCGCTGGTGCTGCGTCTGGCTGCCAAGGTGCGATGTGTGGTGGACCCGCTCTCCGCGTTCCCGCGCTATTTCTCGGGAGGCGTCACCGTGCGGCTAGCCGACGGCTGCGCGCATACGCACCATATCGCGGTGAACCTGGGCAGTGGTGAGCGGGCATTGACGGTCGATGATATCGCCGCCAAATTCCGTGGCACCGCCGGTTTAAGTTTGACGGCGGACCGCGTCGACGCGCTGCTCGAAGTGCTGCTCGCGCCGGGACGGCGCTCGGTGCGCACTATCACGCAGTTGCTGCGGGCTTAGCTGAAAACCTCTCCTTCAAAGCTGCAAACCTCGCCTTCAACTCACTGCGGCGTCTCGCCGGATTCGTTGCCGAACAGCAATTGCAGCCGCAGCGCGGTGGCCGCGCGAATATGTTCGTGCGCGGCGCGCTCCGCGCCATCCGGATCGTGTCGCGCGATGCACGCCACGATTTCCTGGTTTTCCTTCAAGCCGCTGGCGATCCGTCCAGGCATCGAGTAGGTTGTTGTACCCAGCAAGCCCAATGCGTCACTCAAAACGTTGGCCGCCTTATACAGATACTCGTTATGGGCCGCGGCGGTGATGGTTTCGTGCAGGCGGTGGTTCAGCGTCGCCACCTCTTCGGGCTTGGTGGCGCCTTCGAGCTTGCCGAGGATCTGCAGCATCGACTGGATCTCGATCGGCGATGCCTGCTCCGCCGCGAAGCGCACTGCTGCGCCCACGAGCACCTTGCGCATCGCATACAGCTCCATGACTTTCGCGGGCGACAGTTGCGTGACGACGAATCCACGCGGTGCCGCAAAACGCACGAGGCCCTCGGCTTCGAGCCGTTTGAGCGCTTCACGCACCGGTGTGCGGCTCACGCTGAGCCGTGCCGCGATATCGACCTCGCGCAGCCGGACACCCGCTCCCAGTTGCCGGTCATGGATTTCCTGACGCAACTGCGCATACACATACTGGGCCAGCGAGCCATGTCCGGAGTCGGCCGCAAGCTCGGTGCCGTTGGCGGTCAGGCTGGTTTTCTCAGTCACACGTCATGTCCTCAAATAAACTCGTCAAGTTAAAGTCTGGTTCGATATTTCAGCACGCCGTGCTTATCGCAGCGTCGCCATCAACTCGCGTACGCTGAAGCGCTCCGGGGGCTGCGTCGATGCCGCCAATACAGCACGTGCCCGATCTTTGCCCAACGTCGTCTCGAGCAGACCAGTGGCTTTGGCGATAACCGCAGCAGCGGCAACCGGGCGACGCCAACTGCCGATGGGCGCGTCGCAACGTGTGGCGACAACACTCCCGTCATCGAGGTGCACCGTCATTTCCACAAACATGTTTTCCCAATCGCCCACGATCGAGGGATCGCCAGTCAATTCGAAACGTCCGAGCATAGCATTGACATCGTCGGCATGGCGACGCTGGTCGGTGAACGATTCGGGCTCGACCGCGCCGTCGAGCAGCGCGATGGTGGCCGTGTATTGCCACGAGAATTTGCCCGCCAGGCCCGAGTCGGGCGCGGGCCGGTCGATGTAAGGCATGACCGGCGCACGCAATTCGATCCGGCGAATCCGCGCGGCATCGAACTGCGCGATCTGCGCGCGTATATCGAGCGCGGCGGTAATCGCGTAATGCGTGGCGAACTGCGACGGGAAGAGTTTCCACGCGGGGCCTGGCACCAGTGCACGACCTTTGCCGATCGGCGCCAATAACGCGGCGGTGTCGAAGTTGCTGCCGAAAAACGCATTGCCCCAGCCGCGCGGGTTACCCAGCGCGTCCGGATTCGCGGTAAAGCCACGTTGTGCCAATTGCGCGGCTTCAAGACCGTGAGCCGCACCATCGCCACAATGCAGTGCCTTGGTATGCGAGCCGACGTTGGCAAGCAGGCCGCCCGTGCGCGACGCGGCAATGCCGATGGCCGCCGTGGTGGCTTCGGCGTCCAGACCCAGCAGCGTCGCACAGCCAAACGCCGACGCAATCGGGCCGACTATGCCCGGTGGGTGGAACTGCAGGCGCCCGGGCTCGAACTGCTGGGACGACACGCGCAGCCGGCCCTGAACTTCGATGCCCTTAGCTAGCGCGCGCAGAACAGCGCGGCCCTGCGGCTCACCTGAGGCGGCTTCGCGTTGCTCCGCCAGCGCGAGCAGCGCGGGCAATAACGGCGACATCGCGTGATTCGCCGGATTCCACATCGGCTCGAAATCGAGGACGTGCATGGCCATCCCGTTCACGCGCGCGGCAATCGCGACCGGTGCGCTGAACCCCTGCCCGATCACGGTCGCGGGGCCACTCGTGCCGTCCTCGCGCATCAGTTCCGCCATCAGCGTGGGGCCTCGCTCGGTAGCGCCAGCTACGGCAACGGCGACGCCATCCGTCACCAGCAATTGGCAGCGCGCCACCAGCTCCGGGTCGTCGGCAGACCAGGATGACAGGAGGTCGACGAAGTCGCGGGTCAGGGTTTCGGTCATATCGGGTCTCCAGATTGCCCCATCAATGCCACGCATGATCCGCGTTCGGCCGGATCTCTATAACGCATTTGTGTATACATTAGTACGCAATCTAGTATATCGCGTAGCGTAGTCAAACGCTGCTAATGACGTGGATAAATAGGGGTGGTCGAGAGGGGCGCGTCAGCCCCGGTTGCAGCCCTACAGCGATCGCTCTTCTGCAGTAACATTCCCTGAGCACCTAACCCGGAGGCTGAAAATGACCACAAAACCCTTAACACTAGGCATCGACCACCTTGGCCTGACAGTGCGCGACCTGAAGGAGACGCGTGATTTTTTCATCAATTGCCTGGGATGGACGCAAGTCGGCGAGAAACCTGACTATCCGGCGGCCTTCGTGTCGGACGGCAAGGTTTTGCTTACACTCTGGGAGGTAAAGAATCAGTCAAGCCGCACGGAGTTTGACCGCAAGACGAACGTGGGTCTTCATCATCTCGGCTTACGCGTGCACAGTGAAGAAGCGCTCAACGAGATCTACACCAAAATATCCAGTTGGCCCGGCGTGAAGGTCGAATTTGCACCGGAACCCTTGGGGGCTGGACCCAAGCGGCACACCATGATTTACGAACCGGGTGGGATACGCCTGGAGTTTGACTTCGACCCGCGGGCGAAAGCGGAATAGTTAAAGCGGAATAATTTACGCCAGGGCTGGACGGCCCCCTCGTGCATCGACACGTCCTTTGACAAACGTGTCTGTCGGACCGCCCTCCAGCCGAAATAACGCAACCGATTGCGTAAGACTATGCCCCTGGTTCTCCAACGACTGGGACGCAGCAGTCGCCTGTTCCACCAGCGCGGCGTTTTGTTGTGTGACCTCGTCCATCTGCGACACCGCTTGATTGACTTGTTCGATGCCGCGACTCTGCTCTTTGGAAGCCGCCGCGATCTCCTCCATGATCCCCACGACGTGCGCCACTGCGTCCGTGACTTCCGTCATGGTCTTGCCCGCTTCGTTCGCCAGCAGCGAACCATTCTGGATCATCCCCACCGACGTCGCGATTAACTCCTTGATCTCCTTGGCCGCGCTCGATGAACGCTGCGCTAGGCTACGGACCTCGCTGGCCACCACCGCGAACCCGCGCCCCTGTTCTCCAGCGCGAGCGGCTTCCACGGCCGCATTCAACGCGAGGATGTTGGTCTGGAACGCAATCCCTTCGATGATCCCGGTGATATCGGCAATCTGCGTCGAGCTTTTGCTGATTTCGTCCATCGTCGCCACAACCTTCCCCACCACCGCGCTGCCCTTCTTGGCCACCCCGGATGCGGTCGTAGCCAGCACGTTGGCTTGCTCTGCATTCTCAGCGTTCTGCTTCACCGTGGAGGTCAATTGCTCCATGCTGGCGGCTGTCTCCTGCAACGAGGAGGCTTGCTCTTCCGTTCGCGACGACAGATCCAGATTCCCTGCCGCGATTTGGCTTGATCCTGTGGCAATGCCATGCGCCGCCGCACGTACCTGGGAGATGAGGCGCATCAAGCTGCCCTGCATCGCGCCCATCGAGGCCAATACACTGCCCGCGGGCGCCTGTTGAGCGCCGGCTATCAAACTCAAGTCGCCACCGGCCACGCGTTCGGTGATCTCGCTCAAGGCGGCCGGCTCGGCGCCCAGTGCCCGCGTCAAGCTCCTTGAAATCAGCAGTCCGGCAAGAACGGATGCCGCCACGGCCGCAAAGCAAATGGCGATCAAGATAGTGCGCTCGGTTTCGAAGCTCGCTTGCGACATTTCCAGCAAGTACGCCGCTCGTCCACTCGAGGAAGCCAAGTAGTCGTTTGTCGCCTTGACCACCGCCGTCAGCAATGGCCGTCCCTGCTCATTCATTTTTGCAACAGCCGCATCGTGTTGACCGCTTTGCGCCAAACTCACGATATCGGCCGCGACGGGGCCGTATAGCGCTGCCGCTCGATTGAGTTCGGCCGCGAGGTTGCGCGCATTTTGCGTCATGTTATCGGTAGCGGCCACCATCTCATTGAACTTGAGCAGTTGCTTGTTCACATCGCTGCGGGCTTGGTCGATGACGGCTTTCTCACTCTCGATATCGGTCGGCTTGGTAAGCAACACCAGGTTACGCGTCGCGATGCCACCCGCGTCGACCGCCGCACGAATTGAGTTCACCACTTCGGCACGTCCATTGATGCCGTGCACATAACTGGAAAATCGGTCGTTCGACTCACTGAGGGCCTTTAATGAAAGACCCGACACGACGAACACGACAACGCTCAAAACGCCGAACCCTAGCGCAAGCTTGGACTTAACCTTCATGCGGTCAAAATTCATTCCCACCTCTTGTTATGCAGACTATGCGGATTCGTCCGCCTTGGTGACGCGATCGAGATTGCCCAGCGTTTCAGGGACGGCTAGTGCGCCTATCAGGAAGATCACGCTAACGGCACCGACGAAACACGCCAGCGTGACTGGCAACTCGCTGGGCGATTTTGCCACCAATGACACCGCCGTTGGCATCATGCCACCGATGGCAAAGCCGATATTCCACGACAACCCGGTGCCCGTCGAACGTATCGCCGTGGGAAAGCGCTCGTTCAGGAAAATCGGAATGGCGGCATAGCTCGCACTGCCGATGGCGCTTAGCACTACCGCATACACGCCGATCATCACTATGCTTTGGGTCTGCGGCAACAGGAGAAACAGCGCGGGGAGAACGAGCAGCCGCACCACACTGAACCAAAGGAAGGTCGTCTTGCGGCCGATCAAGGTGCTCAAGTGCCCGGCTCCAACCGAAGCGATGATGACACCGATACTGCTCAGTATGAGGATGATCGATGCTGCGCTGTTGGGGGCATGACTCACCAGCTTTAGAAAGGTCGGCAAGTAGCCGGACGTCAGGTAGTAGCCGCTCCCCCCGCCGATGGTGAGCAGCAAATTGACCAGCAGTATGGAGCGATAGTCGCGCGAAAACAGTGTGCGCAATGGAGAGCGGATCAACGCGCCCGGCGCGGCCCCGTCGGATGCGGCCGCGCGGGCTCGTTTCTGCGCCGCGAGTTTCTCCCACAACGGCGATTCATCGAGGCTGCTGAACACGACGACCCCGAGCACCGAGCTGATGATCCCGGTGAAGAACATGCAGCGCCAACCCCACACGTCAAACTGCGCGCCGGTGAAAATCGACGACATGGCGAAATAGGTCAGCGATGCCATCAGCGCGCCCAGCCCGGCGCCGCCCCCGCCAACCAACCCGGAAACGGCACCACGATATCTGGGCGCAACCGATTCTGTGGCGATCGTGTGCGTAGAAGCCACCACCCCACCGACAAAGATGCCTTGCACCAGCCTCAGGATGAGAAACAGGATGGGCGCGAGGATCCCGGCTTGAGCCACGGTCGGCAGCGCCCCGAACGCCGCTGTTGCCAAGCCCACACCCGAAACCGCGACGATCATCGCACCCTTGCGCCCATGCCGGTCGGCATAGGAACCAAACAGTGCCGATCCCAAGGGACGCATGAACAGCGTGACCGAAAACGACGCGTAGATCGCCGCCAGCGACAACATCGCGTGGTCTGAGGGGAAAAACAAGCGGCCCAGCAACGGCGCCACGAATAGCAGCACGAACAGGTCGAACAAATCGAGCGCCCAGCCCAGGCAAGACGCCACGACCGCAACGATGACTTGTCTTTGGCTAACGGCGGGCACGGCGCTACCTTGATTCGCTATTACACTCATCTGCGTCTCCGTTGTCGGCAGCGGGCCACTTGGCCCTTTGCCGACGGTTGACCTTGCCATCGTCCTTATCAAAGACGCAGCACGTTCTTATTGTGTTCAAGGCACGTACAGAACCGTTGCCCCTTGCTGCCGCGTTGCCCTTAGCTACCGCAAAATGCTGGCTTGCGTTTCGATCGTGAACCGTTGCGCGTGCGCATGGGGCGAGCGCAATACCGCGGCGTCATGCCTTATCCTGCGTTTGCGTACGGCCGAATTCATCGGCCAGCCCGCTCCATCGGTGCGCAATTTCCTGATGCTCGACATCGAACAGGTCGAGGATGCGTCCGACCAGATGATCGACCACGTCTTGCACCGTGCGGGGATGCGCATAAAACGCCGGCACCGGCGGCATGATGATCGCGCCCATTTCAGTGGCGGCCGTCATGTTACGCAGATGGGCCAGGTTTAGGGGTGTCTCCCGTGCGACCAGCACCAACCGACGACGCTCCTTGAGCATGACGTCCGCCGCACGTGTGAGCAAATTGTCGGAGTAGCCGTTGGCGACGCTTGCCAGCGTCTTCATCGAACACGGTGCAATCACCATGCCGCAAGAAAGGAAGGAGCCGCTGGCCACGGCCGCACCGATGTCGCGCACGTTGTGAACTACGTCCGCGAGGCCTTCCAGGGCGGACTTGCTCAATCCTAGCTCCTGCGCGGCCGTGACCGCCCCCGATTGCGACACGATCAGGTGTGTCTCATGGGTGCCCAACCTGCGCAACGCTGCCAGCAAGCTCACGCCAATGACAGCGCCGCTGGCGCCCGAGATGCCGACGACAATGCGCGCTCGCGCTGGCTTTTTATGCGGAGTCATGTCCACGTCCTCTCCCGCTCAGGCTTGCGCACGATCAGCGGCGGCATTGATATAACGCTCATAGGCCGCATTGTCCGAAGCCACCAAGGTGTCGAGATCGACATCCTGTTGGCCGGGGATGCGCACACGCGTAAATACATGCGCTTCGTACACCACCGGCCGCGTCGCATCGAGCCCCATCTTGGCGCTGATTCCCTGCAAATGCGAAGGCGCATCGGCCGGCTGACCCACCGTGGTTGACGGATCGAGCGGCGAACCTTGGGCGCCGGCGATCACCACGAGGTCGCGATCGGCTTGAAAACGCGTGGCGATCGCCCACTCGATTTCAGCCGGATCGTGAATGTCGACGTCAGTATCGACCACGACCACTTGCTTGATGTCGTAGTGCGCGCCGAAGGCGCATAGGATCACATTCTTCGCCTCCCCCTCGCGTCGCTTCTCGAACTGCACCCACAGGTGATAGCGGCACACACCGCCCACCGATAGATGCACGTCCTTCACGCCCGGATGACTACGCTGCAAGTGCGCAAGCAAGGTCGCTTCGCGTGGAATTGCACCCAGTAGCAGGTGCTCCATTTCCGCAGGGACGATGGTGTGATAAATAGGTTGGGCGCGATGCGTGAGCGCATCGACCTGTATCACCTCGCGCTCTTCGCGCGCGCTGTAGTATTTGGGGAATTCGCCGAACGGACCTTCGGCCTCCCGCACATTCGGCAGGATCCGGCCTTCGATCACGATCTCCGCATCGGCCGGCACGCGTACCTCATTGCTTACGCACTTGACCACGGATAGCGGCCTGCCGTGCAGGGCTCCCGCGATCTCCAGCTCATCGAAATCGATCGGTGAGATCGCTTGGGATGCCAGCATGGTCAGTGGGTCCACGCCGATCGCAATCGCCACTTCAAGCGCGTCGCCGGCGGCTTCCGCCGCTTTTTGAAAAGCATGCAGATGACGCGGCAACAGCAGTATGGCCATCCGGTCCGGAGCATGTACCTGAATGCGGTTGATCGAGACGTTCTGCACCCCAGTGCGGGGGTTACGCGCAATCACCAGTCCAGCGGTGATGTACGGACCGCTATCATGTTCGCTGTGAACCGGTATGGGCAACTGCACATTCAAATCAATGCCTTCCGTCACCACGACCTGCTGGCAAGCGGCCTTGGCGGAGTCGACCTCGCACGAGGCAATCGGATGCTCAGCAGCAGTGCGAAAGCGCTCCAGCAATTCCGCCTCCGGCACGCCCATCGCTTCGGCGATCCACGACCGCCGGGACATGAATCCGCTGACAACAGGAATCGCATGACCACCGGCGTTCATGAACATCGCCGCCTTCTTGCCATCGAGTTTTTTTGCGATCGCTGCTAACTCGTGCTCCAGCGCAACTCCGCGGTCTATGGTCGCCATCCGTCCACTGGCGCGCAAATAGTCGAGCCAATCGCGCAATGTCAGCGCACTGCCCTGTTTTGCCCAGGCGAAGTCGACAGGGGTATTGCCCCCGAGCTTGGTCGTCGTCATGCATGTCTCCATCAGTGTCCGCGACCCAGGATCGGGAAGGCGGTTCACGAAATACCGAGTACAGCATAACGACAGGAAGCTATAATTAATAATATTGTTTATTGATCGGAGCAATCATAAATACTGATGTTCGCGTTAACGTTAATTAACCCGTGAATCAACCCGTTAATCACCCCGTGAATCACCCCGCGCACCACCGACGGACTGAGCGATATGGATATCAAGCAAATTCAGTACTTTATTTCCCTGTTCGAAAACGGCTCGGTCACGCGCGCGGCGAAACGCCTGAACATCGTGCAGCCGGCGCTGAGCATGCAAATCGCGAAGCTCGAGGAGGAGCTCAACCAGCAATTGTTCGAGCGCAGTGCACACGGCATGGCGCCGACGGCCGCAGGCCGTCTGATGTATCGGTTGTACCTGCCCATCATGCGCGACCTCGTGCATGCGCGTGCGCAACTCGTGCAGCGCGACGAGATCGTCACCGGTCATATCTCGATCGGCCTGATCGCTTCGGTGACGGAAAGCGTGCTGGCCGACGCGTTGTCACGCTTCTATGACGGGTATCCCCATGTTGAAGTCACCGTCTCCGACGGCTACAGCGCAACGCTGATCGATTGGGTAGCAGGTGGGCAGCTCGATGCTGCGCTGATCAATAAGCCGCGCGCCCGCTTGTCGCTGGATGCGCAGCCGCTGCTGGACGAAGAGATGGTTCTGGCGACCAGCGCGCAGCATGGCCCGGAATTGCCGTCGCAGATCGAATTCGCGCGCTTGCCGGAATTCGAACTGGTGTTGCCGACCAAACGGCATGGCTTGCGCGGAGTACTCGATACCGCCGCGCAGCACGAAGACGTGTTGCTCGCACCGCGCTTCGAAATCGACGTCCTCAACGCGATCGTAAAACTGGTGGAGAACACGCGCTTTGCGACCATACTGCCACGCGTCATGGTCGAGCGCGCGGTACGCGCAGGGACGTTGCGCACTTACCCGATACATTCACCTCGTATCGTGCGACATATCATATGCGTGAGCCATCCGCGACGGCCATTGAATATGGCGACGCAAACTCTGATCGCTATCATCGCAGATGAACTCGCTCGGATGTCGAGCAAGGCAACGCTGGACTCCGGCGCTGCGCGCCGCTGAAATCTCGGCGCAGAACTCAAAGATTCGACAGTACGCGGGCGCATAGTCCCGGAGAGTAATGTTCAATGAGCGCTTGAAAAGGCGCGTGGTGTCCATAAGCCACGGTCGTGACAAACAACAGCCCGACGGCCGCGATAGACGGTCGATACAATTTGATTTCGGAGCGTGTAAACGCGCCGACAAAAAGCGCAGCAACCGCAGCGCCCAAAAACCAACCGGCGACGACCTCAGGGATCGCATGCGCATGGTCAAATACCCGCGCGACGGCAGTGATCAAACCCGCCAGCAGACCGACGCAAGCCCCTAGACGCGCATTACCCCCCATCGCTCGAAACAGCAGTGCAAAGGCGACCGTCCACACCGCGGTCGACAAGGTGGTATGACCGCTGATCACGCGAAAACCGATCGCGGAGATCTGGATTCCGCAGCCGGCGTACAGGATCTTGGTGATCCCTACGAGCGCCATGCCGGCGGCTAAAAGTGCGATCCAGCGCACAGCCAACCTTCGATCAGACAGCATCAGCCAGACAGCACACATCACGGCGATGGGTAATGTCAGTGCGGCATCGCCGATATTGCTGATGGTGCTCCACATGGGCATTTGCTTGATCGAAAGAAGAACGGGAGTTTAACGCATGTCCACACACAGCATCGATGACTTGCGCAGACCTTCCTTGGCCGAAATGATCTCGTCCATTTTGTCTAGCAAATCGCCCGCGGCGTGGGTGAATTTCCGAGTAAAAAGCACTTCGTGCTTTTCGTTCGGACAGTTATTCTGCTGCGAATCGCATATCACCGGCTGACGAAAAACGGGAAAATAACTGGCATCGATATTTTCGGGGCCGACCTTGCCAGGCAGCCAGTGAGTATACGTCAGGCTATGACTGATTTTCTCTTTGAATGGCGAGTTCCATAATATGGTTTGAAAAACAAACTCATCCGGACAGTCGATATTTTTGCAAAATTGATAAAATCGCGGGTTATTCCTCAAGAATAGGGTAATAAAGGTAAGGGCTTCTCGGCTCAACGCCCACCATTGAGAGCCAACCATAGGCTGCGCGCCATTCAACCCCTTTTTATAATCCCTCGCGACAATCACTTTATTCATGAGGCGTTGCAGCCGCCATTTCAGACCCAGTAGCGGCTTGCTCTTTCTGATCCAAAAATGGGTTAATCGTTGCATGGGTTTGCCATATTCTGCATTTGGCATAGCAAATACTTCAATAAACTCTTGCCCTTTCCTGGCCGTCAAGAAGGCGTCGATGTACCCGGTTGGCTGTAGTGAGTAACAGGCCCCGCTCAATAGGACAAAGTAATCGCACGGAGTTTCGTCCTCCAGGGCCATCTTCACTAATGCCAGTGTGGCATCTACCAGGGAAATATCTCCCCAGGCGCAGTCCTTTCGCTCTTCACAGAAACGCAGACGGGGATGCGCAATGCCACGGAACAAGCTCAAATCGGCTTTGGCATCTATATGTACATAAAAATACACGTCTTCAGACGACAAACGTTGGATTAGGCGGTGAAAATGCGTCGGATTGTTGTGTGCCAGTATCAGATAAGCAATTTTCACGGACTCTCTCTGCTTAAGGTATTTCGCCTATCCAAAATAAATTAATCTACCCGCATCGCCACTTTAGGCTTTGGAAATCGATAATATTTTATTTGTCATATCGTCGTAATTACCCTGTTTCAGCAGTCGCCCGTTATCCAATTCAAAAATGCAATCACACACACTTAAGGTCGACAGGCGGTGTGCGACGATTATGATCGTCAAATCGGCATCAAGTTCATTAATGGCATCCATCACCAGGCCTTCCGTCCCGTCATCGAGGGCGCTAGTCGCTTCGTCGAAAACAACTACATCTGCCTTCTTGTACAAGGCTCGGGCGATGCCGATGCGTTGCCTTTGCCCGCCCGACAGACGTACGCCATGCTCGCCCACCATCGTCGAATATTGCTCGCGCAGACCTTCAATATGATCGGCGATATGCGCTTTGCGGGCCGCCTCTCGCACTCGATCGTGATCGATCAGCCGAGGCTCGATCCCAAATGCGATGTTTTCTGCAATAGAGGCATCGGCCAGGTAAATGACCTGCGGCACGTGCGCCAAACGCATTTGCCAACTTTGGCGGTTAGCAGGCGTTAGCGCCACGCCATCGATGAGGATCGAGCCGCCGCTTGGCTGGAGCAATCCCATGATCAGGTTCAGTGCCGTACTTTTGCCGCTGCCGGTCTTACCAATGAAGCCGATGCGGCTGCCTTTCTCGATGTTCAGGTTCAAGTGGTCCAGGACACTTTTCCCATCGGCGGAGTAACGAAAACTGACGTCGTCCAAACTGATATTTCGCTCGAACGGCAAAATGACCGGCTCGACGTTGGATGCATGTTCTTGCATGACCGGCTGCTCAAGAAGAGCGAGCACGCTATCCAACATACTGCTATTGCTTTCAATACTGGCCACACCGTAAAAGACTTGCTGCGTGAGTGGGAGCAGTTTCTGCGAACCGATTGCGAGCGCACCCAAGACCGGCATTGCAGCGAGCAACCCACCGGGTTTGGTACTCAAGATACAGGCAAGAGCCGCGATCATCAGCATGCCCAATGCTTCGATCACGAAGCGCGGCGCATTGCCGATAAACGTGTTGGTGGTTTGGACTCGACGCAAGGCGAGATCGAGCTGTTCGAAGCGCCGCACATAGACTTCTTGCGAGCTGTCGATCAATATGTCGCGAATACCGCCCAGCCCCTCTTGTATAGCTTGCACGCGCGCTTGCTCGGCGCTATCGATAACTTTACCGTTATGGAGCAACACACGGCGTGTCGTGAGAATGATGGCCGCATAGAGCGAGCCAAACCCGATGATGGTAGACAATGCAATGATGGGATTGACGACCAGCAATCCCGCGAGAATGGCCGCCCCGACGATAGATGCGGTCATTGCCGCAATCAGTGGCGAGACTAAATTGTTGACCACTAATTGCGCTTTGTTGACGCCGGCGATGATCTCGCTGCTGTTGCGAGCCACGTGGTATTCGTAGGATTGATACAGCGTACGCCGGTAGATGTCTATGCCGAGGTCATAGGCAACACCGAAAGACACTTTGGTGCCGACCCACGTCAGCAGCACGCGCACCGCAGCTGCCGCCAACGCGATAAACCCGAACAAGATGGCCGCGAGAAACACCGGGCCATTGGGTCCGCCCCACGTACCGAATAATTGTTTCAAAAAAAGATATCTGGTGATCTTGCTGGGATCGGCCATCAATGCAAGAAATGGCACGATGGCACCCAGCGTCGCCAGCTCTGCTAGCGCGCCCGCTATCATTAGGAAAAGCAGTCCCACTAATTGCGCGCGGCGAGTCACAGAGAGGTGACCGTAGAGTCTGATCATTCCACCTGAAAATTTATGTGGCGCGTTGGCCATGCTTACACCTCTAATTTCTAAAATTCGACGGTCATCAACGTGACCCGGCATCTATGAATGGACGTTCCATCTCGCGTTATTTCAGGCAGTTAGTCCTTAGGCCGAAAAACGCTTGCGTATGGATGTCTTCTCGAATTTGATTACGTAATTCTCGACGCTTGCGCGCACGACTTCGGTGCTTGGCCGGTATGAGCTCAATGGGCTTGTCCATAAACGGCAAATGCATGTGGTATGTCTTCTCCGGCGCATCCTTACCCACCATGGGCATCCAGAACGCATCGTAGTCGAAGGCGTGGCGATCATCTTTCGGGCCTTGATCACTCGGCATCTGGCGATTGCCGATTCCGACAATTGCCGAGGCGCCCACGGTGTCCGCGAGGGCTTCCGCCGCCATGATCAGTAAGTGCACCGGCGAGACGTTATTGCAAACTTCGGTGACCTTACGGATGGTATCTATTTTTCCGGCGATGCCTTGGATCCCGGAGATAAGCAAAACCCGCCGTTCTGCGGAATTGACGATATGTCCAGGCGCGATCGATAGGGTGACGATGTAGGCATCCTCACCTTGCGAGCCCAGCGCTAGACAAAGGTCGCCATCGTAGTTGTACGCGTAAGGAAATCTCAAATGAATGTCAAAGACTTCGCCCTCGGTTTCTTTGTTCCATAGCTTGTAACCGTGTCCCCGGGACGCCACGAGAAATTCTTGCTTAAAATTCTTGGCGACAGTTATGTAGTGGTGTGTGGCAATAGCCAGCCGCGCGGCGATTGAAAATCTACCGCCCAGGTAATAAGTCCGGAGATAGCGAAAGCGCATGGACTTATAGAACTCAGCTTCTTTCGGCAATCCTGCCAAGGTCATCGCGTGTGATAGCGCCCAATGACTACGGATATTTAAAATGAGCAGTAACAGTTTCGACAAGTTATTTTCGAGAAAAACATGTCTGATTTTCTCCCAAACCCTGCTCACTGAAGAGACGGGTTTCTCTTGCAGCAGAGGTACTGGTGGTTCGCTCATACTAGATGACATAACAATTCCCTAATTCATGCTCTGACTCACGGCTTGCCATAATTCATGGGCAAAAACTGGAGCTTGTCCCAAGGGAAGCCATCCAGAATGGCGTAACTGGGGGTGTTGCCGAACAAAGAAACATAAGGATCCGGCTGCCCCAAACTCGTGTACGACACCGCATTTTCGGCCCGAATCGACAGCGCGCCGGCTTTATCCCATACGACAAAGCCGTATTTTTGGGCGGCCTTCGCTATTATTTTTCCGATCGGGTGCATCTTCAGAGCGTCCACATTGATGCTGGGATCGAGTCGAAAACGCAAACCCTCGGGGATTCTATTCGGCGCTCCCGCGGGGTTAAGCCCATCCGAGCGCAGCGCAGGCCAGGAGCGTATGCCATCGGCCTGCGCGTCTACTAGGGCGATGCCGATCGCATGTTTGATTTCGCCGCGAGCCAACTCTTCCGCAGTGATCTGGCCTCCGATGAAAGGTAGCCCCGTTGCCGTTGCGCCATAAGGCAGCGGAAAAATCCCATCACTCTTGGCCGCGTTCGCGATTCTGCCGCCCCAGCAGCTTTGCCAACTTCCGTCCAGTTTGCGTGCTACCCAGAACTCCCATAGCGTGTCGGACGTCTCATCAAAAACCGACATCTCCGAGTCCGTACCTTTTGCTGGTACTGCTATCGCCGGTATCGGTACGCCTCGCCATTGCGCCGCCAAGCCCGGGTCTGAAAAGCCCTTGCTCTGGCAGTCCCATTCCGCCACATCGGTGCGGTGCACTTCCCGTCCAGTCGCCGCGACTTGCTTAGCGTAGTTGTCGCCGATGACACGCGCGCTACCCGAGCGCACGATATACAAAGGGCTGGTATACGCGTCCGTATTGATATTTACGGTTCCGTAATAGGCCTGCTTTTGCCGCAGGAATTCGGCTACATAGTTTGCGGAGTGCGGATTTAGCGCTACGTCGCGTGGTATTGCGGTGTACCAGAAACTACTTGGCGCGAACACCGCATCAGTCAAGAGTCGGGCTGGCGGCTTGCTAAGAGCACCTGCGACACCACTCGCGAGACCACCCGCACTATCGTTCGCCACCTGGCCAAACGAAGCGCAGACCGAACCCGCCAGCACCAATCCAGTTAGCAGAAGCCTTACCGCTTTCAACTTCATTGTTCCGGCTCCCGATGCGCGGAGAGCTGATGATTTTTTACGTCCGGCTCCCGATGTGCCGAAAGCTCATGATTTTTTACGAATTCTTTTCCGCGTAGTGCGAGAAAAACCAGGCGTGCGATAAAGCGCGGATTGCCGAGCACATAGCGCCCGAACATGCGTTTGGGTTCCAGCGCCAATCTAAACAACCATTCCAGCCCTGCTTTCCTCAATATGAGAGGCGCTCGGGGAATTGAGCCCGAATAAAAATCGAACAGTGCCCCAACGCCTAGCTTAACGGGGACATTCAATTGTTTGGCATGTTCCGCCAACCATAATTCCTGGTTCGGCACGCCCATCGCAACAAACAAGATCTGAGCGCCTGAGGTGCTGATGTTGCGCACTACCTCGGCATCGCCGCTGCGATCGAAATAGCCGTCTCGGACATACACGATTTTCAGCCTTGGAAACGCGGCGATCATCTGCTCGGCGCAGCGTTGGGCCACCCCTGGACGCGCGCCTAGAAATGCGATCTTGAGCCCTAACTGCGCAGCCAGCGCACAGAGCAGCGGGAATAAATCTGTCCCATTGACATTATCGACGAGCGAATCCCCGGCCGCCATCGCAGCGAGCTTCATTCCCATACCGTCGGCAAAAATCGTATCCGCGGCCTTCAGCGCCGAGTAATACTGCGCACCACCGGCAGCAAGATTGATGCAGTGCGCGTTCACGAAATAGACCTGTCGGTCGTTGCCTTGCACGGCATCGAGAGCCAAACCTTCCGCCGCCGCCTCCAACGTCTTGTCGTGGATATTCAGGCCGAACAGGGACTTTAATTGCATGAGCAATCCGCTTTTAACCGCATGTGATGGAGGGTGCTACTCAACTTGCTACTCAACTTCATCCCTTTTTGAACGTATCCACTCAACTTGACGCGCGCCGAAAAATTTAAGGTAGAGAGGAATCTTCCACACCATATAAACGCCGACCATCAACAGCTCGGCGAAGGAAATGATGCTTCGGCCAAAGCGTGCCCACGCCAGCATGATCGCGCTGACCAACATCGCCAGCACGATTGCGGCCGCCGCTACCGGCAACATCTTCCCAGTCACCGCCCACAGTACCGCTGCCAACACCGAGAGCCCGATGACCATCATCGTGAGTAGAGCGAGCGGCGGTATGCAGAGGTCCAAGGTCAACGACAGCAGCCCGAGGTTCGCGGTCACGATGGCGCGGCCCAGCAGCTTGGGGGCGTCGCTTAATATCATGGCAATGTGGCCATGCTCCCACCGTGTTCTCTGGCTCTTCGTGCCTTCGGCATTCAGCGGAAAATAACTCGTAACCTGGGCCTGCGGACAAAAGACCGGAGCGCAGCGGCGCTCGGCGAGATCCATACCGAGCTTCATGTCTTCGACAATATGACCACTGGCCAAATTCATCGTGCTGATCACCGTCCAGGGGAATGCCATGCCGGCCCCCATCAACTGGCACGGCAGCCCTAGCCTGTGATAACCGAGTGGTCGCACCCAATTCTTGACCTGCCAGGCGAAGGCGGCAATCTGGGTCTTTAGCCCGGCGCCCTCGGGCGCCTTCATGGTGTAGAACGCCTGTACCGGACGCTGCAGGCTGTGGGCCTGCGTTCCGATACGCTCGATCGCACCCTCCTCGAAGACGCAATCGGCGTCGACAATGACGACGACCTGGCTCGGCTTGTTAGCCAGATGGCGCACACCGTAGTCCAGCGCATATCCTTTGCCTCGGCGCTCAGCGTCCACCCGCTCGACCACCTCGGCACCTGCTTCGCGTGCAACCTGCGCTGTGTCATCCGAACAATTATCCGCAACCACCAGCACCCGGTCCCCAGCGTGCAATTGCGGTAACAGCAACGCCAAGGTGGGCTTGATTCCCTGCCCCTCGTTATGTGCCGGTATCAACACTGACATGGACGGGCGCACGGTGCCAAGCTTGGCGGCCGACCGTCTTCCCGGCAGCGCCAATAAAACTTCCAGCAGCAACAGCAATACAGGAATGGCTACCAGCGCCAAGCAGGCGATCAATATCCATTCCAGGCACGCGCTCATGATGCGATTGCCCTCGAGTCGATCGAACTTTTGAATAGCGCACCCAGTTTCTCGGCCTCCTGGTCTATGTCGTGCATCTGCAGCACCGCGCTGTGCGCGTTCGCACCGATTTGCTCGAGCTCGTCGATCGTCATCAGCAGACAGCGCTCCATCGCCGCAGCCAGAGCTTCCACATCGCTGGGTGGCAGCAGCCAGCCATGGACACCGTCACGTATCAGTTCAGGAATGCCGGCAATCCAAGTGGTCAGCACCGGGCGGCGCAGCGCCATGGCTTCCATGATCACTACGGGCAGCCCCTCCGCAAAGCTCGGTAGCACCAATGCGCGTGCTTGCAACAACTCGTCTCTGACTTGCGTGCTGCTTAACCAGCCCGTAATGCGAACTTGCTTGCCCAGGCCGTGATGCGCAATCAACGATTCGACTTCGCCACGCATTTCACCGTCGCCTGCCAGCACAAGCTCGAATTCGACGCCGCGCTGAGCCAATCGCGCGGCCGCTTCGATCAACAGCAACTGCCCTTTTTGTTCGCAAATCCTGCCCACGCAAACCAACCGCGGGGCTACCGGCAACTTCACGACTTCCACCTGATGAAAGGCTTTCTCAAGGCCGCAGCGTACGATCTTCGCCTTGCCCCAATCGGCGCTATTCGCCCAGCGATAGAGTTGGCTGCGGCCGAACGAACTGATCGCGACCACAAACGCCGAACGCGCAATCTTCTCCTTGAGATGGATCCCTAGCGGTTTGTCGAATTCTTCCGGCCCGTGAACTGTAAAGCTGTAGGCCGGTCCGCCCATTGCCGCGGCAAGCATCACGACTTCGGTCGAGTTGGTGCCAAAGTGCGCATGCACGTGCTGGGCGCCGAATTGCTTCATCCAGGTAGTAATGCGACACGCTTCGGCCAAGTAGATGAGGTGGTAGGCCCACGATCGCTCATTCAATCGGCTCATGCGCAAGGCCAAACACAGCGCCCCCATCAATCGAAGGGGACGACTAAACGCCATGCCCAGCGTCGCGAAGAAAAGCGGCAGGATGCCACCCTGCAGCACATATTGGGTCTTCTCCCGCTCCAACAAGTCATCGGGATCGACAAGCTCGTCGTCCCATCCGCGTAGCGCAATCCTGCACACGGAAAACCCCTGCCGCTCCAACGCAACGATTTCGCGTCGGATAAAGCTATGGCTGACCTTGGGATACTGGTTGATGAAATACGCGAGCTTCATCGGGCGCTCGCTTTGACGATCACTTCGCTTGCCATCAATTCGTCTTGCGGTTCGACCATGGCGATGATGCGGGCCGGGACCCCCACTGCGGTGGCACCCGGCGGCACGTCCTGCAAAACAACCGACATCGCCCCGATCTTGCAGCCTCGGCCCAATCGGACTCCACCGAGAACCTGCGCATAGGCCCCGAATTCGACATCGTCTTCGATCACCGGAACCGGGCCGCCCTCCGTCCGATTGCCTATCGTGACGCCCTGCCGCAATGTGCAGTTCGATCCGATCACAACCTGCGGATGAATAAATATTGCGCCGAAGTGCCAGATCTTCAAGCCTGGGCCGATTTTGGCCTCTTTCGGCAGACTCGTGCTGAGCAGTGTCTCGACAAATCGGAACATCAACCAATACGCTTGGGTTTTGAGCCGCTTGGCCAGGCCATCCGGCATGGCGTCCACGCTACGCCCGAAGCGGTAGACCGCGATAGCCCATAGCGCCTGCTCTTTCAATAACGGCCGCGCCGACGCGCAACGCTGAAGGTCCGCGCGCCAATCGCTATTCCGGGACGCCATTGCGAACCTCTTTTTCCTGATGCTTCAGCCACAACAAGCTGGTACCCAACCCGGCCACAAACCAGAAGTACCAATTGAATACCAGATAATCGAGCATGTTGTCGGAGTAGCACGCGAGCAAATATTGAACGATCATCATCGTGATCAGGAAGGCTTCGATCCGGTCGATCTTGTACAACTTCAACACGCGTTTCGCGGTCGCAAACACCAGCCACGCGAACGACAACACCCCGAGTATCCCCGACTCAAATAACAATTGTATGTACACACTGTGCGCGGCCGGACTCTCGCCATTGGCCAATGGGAAGAAGATATTCGAGTAGTACTCGAAACTCGCGCGCCCATAGCCCAATATGTAGTGGCCAGCAGTCATGTACGCCAGACTCGTGGTCCAGACCAGCTTGCGCCACGCATAGGAATTCAAACGCTGGTACAACATGCCTGAATTCCCGGTCGCAAGATCGGTGATCCGCTCCCTGACCTCCGGCACGCATAACGCCAGCAAGCCAGCCAACAGCACCCACGGCAACATCCTGCGTTCGATGAACACGCTATACGCGAGGAAAAACAGCCCGGTGGCCGCCCATGCACTACGCGTCTTCGTAAACAGCAAAAGCGTAAGCACCGTCACGATCACGATAGGCAATAATCGTTTGACCCGAGGTGTGATAACGATCAAGCCGCCGCGATATACGCTGAACAGCATGCAAGCAATCAGCATCAGATAAAAGGCGAAGATATTCGGGTGAGTGAAGGTACCGGCAATCCGGAAACCTTCGTCTTCGTGATCGACCGATCCAAAACCTTGATGGGTCGCCACCTGATATAGACCATAAAGGACCGGCCCTGCCGCCGACCACAACACCAGCTTCACCCACTTATCATGATCTTTCTTCTGCCTTACCAGCACGATAGGCAAAATGTACATCGCCGCATAAGAAATGAAGTCGAGATTGCTCTTGATGGCGGCTATCAGCAGCGGTGTTCCTGCCACCGTGATCATGGCAACCAAAAGAAACGGCCCCCAAACCACACGCAATTCGCGCCAGGCTGTTCCCCATTTCTTGAACAGGACGAGCACCAGTAGCGCGATCACCAGCGCATTCATCAGTCCGCCCAAGCCTATGCCGGATCCACCCTCGCCGATTTTTGTCAGGTTCAGTATCCGGTCAAGGTCCGTGCGAAAAAGGACGACCAAGAGCAGCAGCGTCTCCCACGAAAACAGCAAAACCAAGCCAAGCGCAACAGCAACGGGAAGCGCGCCCAATAACATCACGCGTGGCCCGATGGCTGCGGTAAACAAACTCGCAAACACGCCGGCAAACGCGGCAAGGCCAAGTCCGATGACGACGACGACGGCGCCACCGGGTACAGATCGCAGAGGCGCCAAGCCCATATTCCATTTCGATGTATTCATGTTGGCAGCCCATCCACCGAACCCACGATATTCCTTTTGCCTCGCACGCTGCGCAAAGCCCACGATCTTACCGCTGCCCATTCGTCCATTTCGGGTCGGTGGGCCATCCTGAATTTGGCGTATCGCCAAAGCAATACCGCCACCTTTTTATCGGCGATCACTTTGCGATAAGCCAATTCCCGATCCAGCTCGGGGGAATTTCCCAGCGCGCTGCGCAGCGAATCTTGCATGACCTCGAATTCCGGATCAAAATTTTTCTTCCCCGCGAATTCAAACAGCATGCCACCATGATTACAGAATGGCGCGGGGTCGAAATAGCGAACCGAATGCCGAGCGCAAAACGATTTTACGAGGTAGCGCGATACCTTCAGAGAATCCTCCATCTGCTCGAGAAAACGCGTTTTACTGACATTGGCACCATGCTGTCGATAACGTATCAATTTCACCGGAACATTGTCGATCAGTTGCGCCATGGCCAATTGGCCGAACATAAAATAATCCTCGACCAGCCCTTCGACCTCGATGGCCTCGTCTTTCAGCGCCCCTGTGAAGTCCACGCCATACCGTATTCCCATGCGTTCTATGGCATCAAACTGTATCGCGACCGTAGGATGAGCAATCGGGTTGCAAAACATGCTGGACACACTCACCCGCAATTTTCCTGTCGGGCGGTTTGCCTCACCCACATGACGGCCCGTCGCGTCTATCGTTTCCATTTGACCGCCGATCGCCACGCAGCCGGGCATTTCCCCGAACGCGGCGAGCGTGATTTCCAAGCGATCCGGCAATGCCACGTCGTCGGCGTCGTGTCTAACCACGTACTTGCAATCGCACAAGCCCAGCCCTTCGTTGAGCAGACCCGCCAAGCCTTTGGCGTTCGGAAACGAATAGACCTGGACGCGGGCGTCGGATTCAGCACAGGCCAACGCCAATTCAAAGCTACCATCCGTCGATCCGTGATCGAGGACGAGCAATCGCCAATCCTTGAATGTTTGGCCAAGAATGCTGTCGAGCGACTCGGCGAGAAAATCAGCCCCATTCTTAACCGGCAACAAAATGTCTACGATGGCCAATTTTCGCCCTGCTCTATGGTTAGGTGGTCGGACTTGTCAGAAACGATTCAAGACCGTCCCGACCAGCGTGGTTCGGGTCTCGCGCACAGCACCGATCAAGGCATTCAAGTCCTTCATCGCCGTCATATCCTGCCTGGCAACCAGCACTGCGCCACCGCTGTGGAAACACACGGGGATCGCGTCCGATATTGCCGTCGACGACGAATTGATCAGGACGACGTCATACTGCTCCTGATAGACCTGCAACAGACTCAGGAAAGCCGGGCGCGACAGCAGTTCCGACGGATTAGGCGGCACGGCACCCGATGTCAGAACCGACAGCCCTACCAACGACTCGACACGAACGGCAGCACTGAGGTCGGCACGTCCAATCAAGATGTCCGACAGGCCGGCGCGATTTCCCAAGTTGAAGATCTGATGCTGCATCGGTTTGCGCAGATCGGCGTCTATCAGCAACGTACGCTCGCCGAGCTGAGAAAACACCACGGCGAGGTTGGCGACCAGGTCGCTCGCGCCGGAGTCTGCCCCAACCCCGATGATGGCTAGCGATTTATTGCCCAGACCAAACCACCTCAACATCAACTGGCTACGCAACGCCCTTAACTGCTCCACCTGCGCCGTGAAGGGTTGGTATGCGGCAACCAGGGTGGGTGACAAACCGCCCACGCCCGCTGCCAGATAGGGATAGTCAAATTGCTGCGCGAGCGCCTGCTGAATGTCACTTTCTTTCACCAGACCCAGCTTGATCGCGGCGTCACCGAAGCGCAGCCCTTCGCTTTTCTGCAAGCGCAGCACGCGCTCGGCATCGTGGGCATTCAACTTACCCGCATCGAGCAGCAATTTGCCGAGCTTCTGTTCAATTTGTGGCGCGCGCGCTTCGGTTCCTTGCTGCGCGTCCTCGGACAAAACTTCACCCATAACCGACTCCCGAAATATGTACGCAGGCGACATCGTCGCCACGATTAACTCTGAACCGAATGTTTGTTCCACCATCCAAATGGCTTGTTCGAGGACGCCGATTCACTGACCACCAGACCCAGCAGCGGTAAGCCGGCAATTCCAGAGAGATCCTGCTCGGACCTGACTTTGCGATCCATCAACTCCAAACCCAACGCATAGCCGATCCCGAGCAAAGCGCCCACGGCAGCCGACACGAGCAAGCTCAACGTGACACTGGGGCCCGCCGGAACATTGGGGACAAACGCCCGATTCAAAACCGACACATCGGTCTGTTCAGCCTTGGACATCAACTCGTTCTGCTTGTAGCTGCTGACCGCCGTGGCATAGAGCTTCTCTGCGTCGTCGACATCGCTGACCAGAATCTGCCCGCGGTCCTGCACTTCCTTGTCGGCCAGCACTTTCTTCTGCACAACCGAGACGGCGTCTCGCAACGCGACCTCGCTCTGCTTGGAAGCAGCGGCGTTGGTCTGGGCCGAGTGATGCACCGCGGCGATCTGATTGTTCAATCTTTGGCGCAGGCTGTCGACTGCGGCAACCGCACTTTGATACTCGGGGTTGTTGGCGCCTTCCGTCTGGGCGAGCCGGCTCACGTTTGCCTGGGCCTCCGCCAAGCTGGTACTGATCGCTTGAACAACCGGATCCGCCGTGGCTCCGGCCGAGTCACCGCCATGTGCGGCCTTCGACGCATCGCCGTAACCTTGCGCCTGCGCAAGCGCGTGCTGGGCTACGATAGCCTGTAGCTGATCCGACGCTTGCTTGTTCTGATCACTACCCAACACCACGCCATACTGGTTTTGGTAATCCGCGAGCCGGCCTTTGGCTGCTTCCACGCTTACCCTCAACTCCTTGATCTGCTTTGCGTACCATGCGGCAGTCTGTTTCGCCGGCTGCGTTTTCAAATCGATGCTGGTTTCGACATAGGCATCCACGAACGCATTGGTCAGATCCGCGGATTTCTTGGGATCGTTGGACGGGAAACTGATGGTTATGCCATTGCTTTGTTGCGAAACTTCGACCTTGAGCCCGTGCAACAGCCCATCTGCCAGCCAATCGCTGATGTCGCCCCGACCATGCGCCTTGGATGCAAAGGCAGCTTGGTTTTTAGGATCGGCTGCCAGGCCCAACGCCTTGACGACGCGCAACCCCGTGCTGTGGCTGGTGATCACGTCGACTTGGGTGTTCACGTAGGCCGGGAGCAACATGCCTTGCATCTGAACGCCGGTCACCGGATCGACATAGCTGCTGTTCACGACAAACGTAGCGCTTGCCTTATACACCTTGGGCAACATCAATGTCACCGCAACTGCGACAAGCACGGTTATCGCAAAGGTCAGGCCTATCGTCGCGCGGCGCGCCTTGAGAATTAAGAGAAACTGATTAAGATCCATAGCCGGTCACCTTAAAAGAGGCTTTCATTGAGGTACACGACGTCATTCGTTTGCAGCAGTGTGTCGCTCTTGGCAGGCAATGCGGTCACGTTGCCGTTCTCGTCGGTACGGCGGATCTGCACGCCCTTCTCGGTTCCCTTCAGAGTCAGGCCGCCGCCCAGCGAGATCGCCTGCATCACGTTCATATTTTTCTCCAGGCGATACGCGCCGGGATGCTGCACTTCGCCGTAGATGTAAAAGACTTCGGCGCGCGGCACATAAATGATGTCGCCGTCGCTCATCACGGCATCCAGTTCCGGATGGTTCGGTTGAAACAACATGCGGGTATCGACCGGTGTGCGCACGACCGTGCCATTCTGCTTATGGACGAGAACCACGGTGCTCGAGCCATCGGTGCTGATCCCGCCTGCCAGCGCCAGTACATCGGAGAGTCTGCTGACCGAGTCCAGCGGGTACTTGCCGGGCCGGGCAACCTGACCCAGCACGACCACCCGTTTGCTGAAGTACTGGGTCACCAGCACGTTCACAACCGGCTTGACGATGAACCCACCTGAGTCCAGCTTGGTCGCAATGCGCGCTGCGGCATCGGTGGTCGTCATCCCGCCGACGACGACGCTGCCGACCAGCGGTACGGTGATTTCGTCTTTTTCGTTTACCTGCGCCATGTCGACCCGCATGTCGGGGTGGCCGAAAATATCCACACTCACCAGGTCGCCCGGCCCCAGCAGATATTCGCTGGCCTGCGCGGGCGCGCCGAAGACCGCCAACATACTCACGCACAACATTATGATCAAACGCATCATTGCACCACCCCCGTCGATTTCCAGGCACCGTCGCCCGACATTCAAATTCAGAAACGCTGCTCCAGCCCTAAACTCACGTCGTTTTCGTTATACGTGTCCGCCGCAATGTTCGAGTTGCGAAACAGCCGCTGCGCGCTCAGGACCAGCCGCGTGTGGCGTAACACCGTATAAGCCAACTCCACGCCGGCCGAATCGATCCGGTCATGCCTGGGCGTCGGACCGATCGTTGCCGACTGCGTATAGTCCACCGAGTCCATTTTCAAGCGGCCTACCAGCTCGATCTTCTCGCGCGCTTGCCAGTGGGCCGTCAACGAGGTGCCCGTAACGACCTGGAAGCTCGCGCTCGCTGTGTCATAGGGCACGATATTGCGGTACCCCGACAATGTGAAATTGGTCTTGCCCGTCATCGCCCATAACAGATTGAGGGTGCCGGTCCCCCCATCGAAGTCTTGCCCCGGATTGTTCGGGGCCATGTATCGCGTGTAATTCAGGTTCCCGGTCCATCGCAACTTCCCCAAATACCCCCACTCAAACTTGATGCCGTTGTCGTATTGGGTGAATCGGTCTGTCACCGGCGCTACGCCATTGAAAATCACGTTAGGGTAGCCGCCGTTGCTGAACTGGGACACCCAAGCCACGCTCTTGCCGGTGTCGGTGTAATACTCGGGACCGAGGCTGACCGTGCGGATATTCAGGTTAAAAGGTTGCTGGGACAATGCACTATTGGTGAAGCTCATATCGCGCGCCGAGAGGTCCATGCGCCAGCGGTCCGCCAACTTGCCTTGTCCGTCGAAATAAAACTGGCGGTTGGTAAAGGTGTCGTTGATGGGCGCCTGGATATTCGTCAGATCACCAAGCTGAGTCTGGTGGATGACGCCCACGTCGCCCTTCAAACTGTCGCCGAGCACCCAATTCCAGCGCATGTCGACATCATGGCTGGTGTTATCCAGCACATGGTAGGTCTTGTAATTCGTGTTGGTCGCCTCCAGGCGGCCCACGACTTCCTGCCGGCCTTCTTTCCAATCGACGTCGGTTCCCGCTGTCTCGGTGAAGAAATAGTCGGACAGGTGCGTCGTGCCGATGGCGCTTTGCGCAAACGCCGCGCTCGGCATGGCGAACAGGTTGCTGACGTAGTGTCCGCCGGCGGCCACGAAAGGCGTAAACGTGCCATCGGCCGGTTCAACATTTGCTGTGAAGGGCTCGAACGTGCCCGCAGTATCGCCGTCGTGCGCGCGCGCCTGGCCCCAGGTCAAGCAAGCACACAGTAAGAGAAAGCGAAATTTCTTGATTTTCACACCTATATCGCCCGGAGCCCGGAGTCTACCCTTGGTCTGGATAACAGAACAATCATTAAAATTAAAGCCGATGACAGGCATCGGAGAGTGCCACGGGCGCCGTGTACTGAAAGCGCCTGAGGCACTTAAGCTAATAGGCATTTTTTCCCACGAACCCCTTGAACAACGTCAGGAAAATAATGCGCAGATCCAGTAGCAAGGACCATGTCCTCATGTAGTGCAGATCGAATTCGATGCGCTTCGACATTTTTTCCAGGGTATCCGTCTCGC
>NZ_LMUX01000017.1:455515-708937 GCF_009765705.1 Burkholderia sp. L27(2015)
ACGATGGACATCCGCCCTTGCAGCACATTGATAAACTGCGGCAGCTCATCCAGCGAGGTCCGGCGCAAGAAACGGCCCAACGACGTTACGCGCCGGTCGCCCTTTTGGGCTTGCTGCACAACGTCGCCGTCTTCGCTCACACTCATGCTGCGAAATTTCCAGACCTCGACGATTTGCCCGTCGAGCCCGTAGCGCTGTTGGCGGAACAGTACCGGCCCCGGAGAACTCAACTTGATCGCAATGGCCACGGCCAACAGCAGTGGACTGATCAACACCAAAATAAGGCTGGCGAGCACCAAATCTTCCAGGCGCTTGAGTGAACCGTCGATACCGAAGAAAGGCGTCTCGTAGATGCTGATCACGGGCTGCCCCCCGACCTGCACCCAACTGGCGTGCATGAGGTCGAAGATGAATGCGTGCGGCACCACATAGACTGAAACCGTCGTATCGGCCAGTGCGTTCACCAACTCGACGATGCGTTTTTCCGCATGCATCGGCAGCGTGATGTAGACATAGTCGAGCTTGCCGGCGCGAGCGTCGCGCAGCAGCATTTCGGTGTCGCCTATCAAAGACATGTCGCCCAGCGACAACCGGCTTATATGGCGGTCGTCATACACGCCGGCCACGCGCAAGCCCATCCAGGCAGTCAGGTTCAATCGCTCGGCCAAGCGCTGCGCGGCGGGGCCGGCCCCGACAAATGCCAGAACGCGCACATTGATGCCCCGCAAACTGTCCTTCCTGATGCGGCGGCGCAGGTTCCATCGGACGATGGCCATCACGCTCGGCACCATGCAAGCCCAGACGCCTAAAAGCAAGCGCGAATAAACGGCGGACTCCTTGAACAGGAACGCCATGCCCAAAAGCGCGCCCAACACGCCGCACCAAACCAGCCCGACCCGGACCAGCTCCATCCACAGTGGCTGCAAACGCCAAGAGCCGTACAGCTTCCCCACCTGAGAAAACAGTGTGAAAAACAACAGCGCCAAGGTGAGCAACAGCAGGTAATTGCCGTCCAGCGATTGCCTCATGATCCATGCCGCCAACGGCAGGCAGACAACCACGGCAAAGGTGTCGATAAATCGAACTTCGACGGCTAGGCCGGGCTCGCGGGAGTGAAATCCATCAGTGTCCATACCTTCCCCCCCTCGCCAAACCGGTCAAGAAGCTCCTGTAAAAAGTCGGCGCCATACTCGCTAAATCCAAGGGTAGTGCGGTCTGCGGTGGAAACGGATTGCGGAGAACCACAACTTTGATCCTTGGTAGATATGCCAGTGTAAGCATCGACGTGCCCGGGCGGATTATATCGATTTGCGTGTGGCAAACTTGACCATGCGTCTCAATTTTATAAAATTGATGGCTTAACAACGGTGCTCGAGGATTTTTTTTGATTGACTTGCATTTTGTCCGACTCGGTGCCGGATATCACGGGTAGCGCAATCCAATAATCGAAATCGGAAAATTTTTCCGACGACCCGATTGCGCATCTTTGGTTTCATTCATTTTTTATCGTAATAGTCTTTCCTCCGATATTCGATGCATATCAGCCGTGAGGCGTGCGCGGTGGTGCAGAGCGAGGTTATCTATTGACTATGGCGTTATTAATTGATGAGTCAAGTTTCACCTGACGCAGGGGCAATAAACTAGAAAGCCGTAGCATCTGTTCCACGTCATCGGGAGCACTCGGCCGGCTGAAAATTTCACCTTGCATTTCGTCACAATGGCACTGATGGAGATAATCGAGCTGCGCCTGCGTTTCAACACCTTTTGCAATTACCTTAAGCTTCAGGCTATGCGCCAGTGAGATAACCAAGGGTACGATTGCAGCATCGTTGACATCGCTCGTAATATCGCGGACAAACGACTGATCGATCTTCAACACATCGATAGGCAGACGCCTCAGGTGACTCAAACTGGAGCATCCGGTACCGAAATCGTCGACGGAGAGCCTCACGCCCACATCTTTCAATTGCTGCAAGACCACCACGCTCGATTCGACGCTGGGTATGACCATGCTGTCGGTCAGCTCAAGCTCAAGAAATTTCGCTTCAAGTTCAGTGTCTGCACCACCCGGTTCACTAGATTCTTTTCATTGAACTGGCGTGCCGTTAAATTAACGGACACGCTTATCTCCGGCAAGATTGCCCGTTGCCAAGTTTTGATCTGTGCACAAGCAGTGCGAAGAACCCACTCGCCGATGGGAACAATAAGTCCGGTTTCCTCCGCAAAGGGAATAAATTCGTTGGGCGAGATAACCGATCCTTCGTGTCTCCAACGAATCAAAGCTTCCACACCGACAATCTGGCCGGTGTACAAATCGACCTTCGATTGATAATGCAGAAAGAATTCACCGCAATTTAATGCGTTGCGCAATCGCGATTCCCTCGCGACGCGACGGCTGATTTGTCATTCGAATGGTCTATCACCAAGACGAACTCGTCGCCCCCCAGTCGCGCCACCGTATCGCCTTCGCGCACGCATGATTTAAGGCGTTGCGAAATCGCTTGCAGCAGCCGCTGACGATTTGCCAGACCGGTCAACACGTCATAGTTGGCGTGGTATTCCAACAAAGCCTCGTAATGCTTGCGCTCCGTGATGTCGACCGCAGCACTTGCGGGACACCGACGCCACGGGCTAGAAGGTATCGCATTGTCTTCGGGCGACTTTACCGTGCGTCCCAATCCGGAGAAAATAGCAACACCCGGCACCAATTTTTGCGACATGGTACCGTGAGACTGCATCGGCTCGGCCTTCGCCAAGGAATCTAACTCTGTGAATACGCTCGCAAGCTCCCCCAGTCACCGTAACACCGCTGCGGCACTCGTTGTCCCGAACCGGTTCAGCACGCATGGCCGGCCGACGGACCAACAAATGCTGGCATGGCGCGACCGGGTCGGCCATGTCGTCGATGTACTGCCTTCGAAGGCGCAAGTTGCGGGTGGGTTCAGCGGGTCCATCGATCGCTATACGGTGGGGAGTTTCGTCTTCACCGAAGCCCATACCGACTCGATGGTGCTTGAGCGGTCGGTCGCGAGAGTCTCCATGGACACGAGACGCGATTACGTCTTCCACGTCCCGGTGCTGGGGCAGATAGGACATGTGACAGGCGTGCACAAAAAACGCAGCGCTGCCGATGCGGTCCAGGGGATAGCCGCGTTCGACCTGAATCAGCCGTTTGCAGTCGATCGTCCTGCCTGTCAGTTGCTTAGCCTTTTCGTACCAAAATCGTTGGTTGAGTCGGATTTCCCGGATGCCGAAGGCATACACGGCCGTATCATCGAGCGCAACTCGCCGCTGACCCGCCTCGCCTTCGATCACATGGCCTCGCTCAGCCGCGACTTGCCGGCAATGCACTCGCACGACGCGACCAACGCATTGCACGTGGCGGCTCAGTTACTGGTTGCGACCTTCCAAAGACAGGTGCGCGTGAACGGCGAAGCGCGTGCGGCCATCCAAAGCGCCATCCTCGGGAAAATACGTCGATTCGTCGACGCCAATTTGCATCACAGCGCGCTTTCCCCTTCTAGCGTGGTGGACGCGCTGGGATTGAAGCGCGCTACGGTATATCGCTGGTTCGATCATGAGGGTGGACTGGGCGCTTACATCCGCAATCGTCGATTGCGGGAAGCCGCCGATGAACTGGTTCGGTTCCCGCAGCGGGCGATCACGGAAATCGCGTATGGACTAGGGTTCAAAAGTGCGTCGGATTTCACGCGCGCCTTCCGGCGCGCCTATGGCCTGAGTCCGCGGGACGCCCGTGTTCAAGCGTCCGAATTGCAGCGCTCCCGGCACTTGCCTACACCCCATGTCGCCAGCGAAACATCGCGAATCATTCAGATGCGCAGACCGCAGGAAATCGGCGCAATGCGAACAGGCTGATAGTTAGCGCCTGATGCAGCGTCGTGATCATAGCTCGCCACGGCTGGAAAACGCGGTTCAAATGCGGTTCAAGCGCGGTTCCCATGAGGTTGCCGCGAGCCAGCGAGCCATCATCCCTTCCCGCGCACGGAATCGATGAGATTGTTGCGCAGCCTGGCGACCGCTTTCTGCATTCTAGGAAACTCATCGGCCGCCAGGCCGCAAGCTTCCGTCAGATCCATGCTTAAACCCTTCTCCCGCAGACGCCGCCCGGTGTCCGTCAGGCTGACCAGCACCTGACGCTCATCCTCAGGGTCCCTCTGTCTGCGCAGATAACCAATCGCTTCCAGTTTCTTGAGGATAGGCGTGAGCGTATTGGATTCGAGAAACAGCTTCTCGCCCAGCCCGCTCACGGTCTGGTTGTCTTCCTCCCATAGCGCAATGATCGCGATGTATTGCGTATACGTGAGCCCGAGCTCGTCGAGGATCGGCTTGTAGGCCTTGCCGAAGGCAAGGTTGGCCGAGTAGACCGCAAAGCACAGGAAGTCGGCAAGCTTCAGCTCTGGCGGGTCTGCCGGTTTGGTTGGTTTGGTCGGTTTCATTTGCGCCCCTGTCAGGATAAGACTCCGGATGCGACCCAGGCAAAGACCCGCGTCTCGTGCCCCGATTATACATCGGATGCGATTTAATCGGTAGGGATTGACATTACGAAATCTTGGCGTATTATTCATCTCATCCGATTGAATCGGATCCGCTTTAAGAAAGATCGATAGCACGATTTGTGACTTTTTAAATTATTGGAGGTTTCACCATGAACAAGCATCTCATCGCCGCAGTGATCATCGCAGCCAGCGCCGTAGCCGCCGCTTCCGCCACTCCCGCTTTTGCCAGCAGCCGTTACGACAGCGCATCTCGCTACACCCCCGTTGCTGCCGTATCCGCGTCGCAACATGGCCAAAGTACTGAGGCCGCGCGTACGGAGAACACAAACGCGGGCACGCAGTCGGTTAGCAGCGTGGCGCAAACCCCGTCCTACGTTCTGGCATCCAATGACAACGATGCGCTGTACTCACATCACTAAGCCGGACCTGTCACGCAGTTGGCCTCCCGGTTTTTATCGGGCAGGCCACTGTGGCACGGGGTGCCGTTTATCGGCCAAGTAAGATATGGTATCCGAAGTATATTGATCGACTACCCGGCGCAAATTTCTTGCTACCTCAGCTACCGGGTCACTGTGAGAGCGCGGGTCGATTGCGCAAGCTGCCGGGAACTTGTGGCCGCGAGCGTTTTCTGTCACGGGTTCGTTGCGCATTGGGCATTGATCGATCGCTTTGTTGATCGCGGCGCGGGTTTCCGCCGCGGAGAAAACGCCTTATCGTGAGGGGTGCTGGTGCCACAGCGGGTGCAACGGTGGGTGCCACCGCGAGTGCCGGCCGCGGCGGCCACATTAGGCATCGCACCGCAACACCGCTATGACCTCACGGAACCGATCATGACTCTCACTGCAAGACAGCAGGCCATCAAGGACGACTTTATCCGGATCAGGAACAGCTGGGCTGCGCAATGGGAGAGCATTCTGCGGATGGACTGCGAGTTTCTGAATGCGTACCTGCGCCTGTCAGCCGTGCCCCTGAAACACAATCACCTGGCCGACAAGGTCAAGGAATTCATCTACATCGCGGTCAATGCGTCCTCTACCCACCTTTTCGCGCCCGGTATCCAAATGCATCTGAAGGCGGCGATCGAGTTTGGCGCTAGCCGAGAGGAATTGATGGAAGTTCTGGAACTGACCAGCACGGTGGGCATCCATGCATCGAATGTTGGTGTGCCTATCCTGCTCGAGGTTCTGAACGAAGAGGGGCTCGTCTCAACTTCGGCCGCGTCAGGTGAACGACATGAAGCGCTCAAACAGCGTTTCATCGAGGATCAAGGCTATTGGGACCCGTCGTGGGACGCCCTGCTGAGCGTCGACCCGGATTTTTTCGAGGCATACGCCAATTTTTCGGCTATTCCCTGGAACGCGGCCTATCTCGAGCCGAAGGTCAAGGAACTCGTGCTTTGTGCACTTGATGCTGCGGCCACCCATCTGTACAAGCCCGGCATAAAGACGCACATGCGTAATGCCATTCGTCATGGCGCGACGCAAGACGAAATCATGGAAGTGCTCGAGATCGTCAGTGTCATCGGGATTCACGGCGCGCTGATCGGCGTCCCCATGCTTGAGGAGAATTTCAGTGCACCGGCGCCTACGCCTACGCCGCGACCATAAGCGGTCCGGCCTCAGACCGGGCAATATCGACGAACGCCTGCATTGCGCTCGAAACGTAGGCATCGTGTCGTCGAATGAACAGCGTCTCGACTCGCCCTTTATCTGCAGCGAGCGCGTGGATCGTAACGAGATCCTGTTCCGCAGCACTCGATACGACGCCGCGTGGCAGTAGCGTGACGCCGATACCGGCAGACACGCACGCGATGATCGCGTCCAGCGAGCCAAATTCGAGCGGCACTGCAGTGAGTATCCCCATGTCGGCGAGCAGGGCCTCGAGCCGCTGTCGATATGAGCAACCGAATTGGAAGACTATCGTCTTGAGATCCTGGACCGATTTAAGCTGCTCCAACGAGCGCAGGGTGCGCGGTGTCACCAGAACCAGCTCTTCCTGGAAAACCGTCTCGGTGTGGAGCGCCGGATGATCCAGCGGCCCGGCTACGAACGCCCCGTCGAGTCGACACTCGGCCACATCCGCTGTCAGGCTGGAACTCGTGCCGGTGATCAGCGATAAGCGAACCTGAGGGTAGGTTCGCGCAAAATTACTTAGTATCGGAGAAAGGCGCAGCGCCACAGTGGTCTCGAGCGTTCCCAATGCGAGAGCGCCGCCAGGCAGACCATCGTCGAGCGCTGCGACCCTGGCATCCGCGACCAGTTTTGCGATGCGCGCCGCGTACGGCAGCATCCGTTGCCCCGCCGGGGTCAGACTTACACCGCGTACGTGCCGCTGAAAAAGCGCGACCCCGACTTCTCTTTCCAAAGACCGGATTCGTGCTGTCACGTTCGACTGGACAGTATGCAGCTCGGTAGCTGCCCGATTCATACTTCCATGACGGGCAACAGCTTCGAATACCTTGAGGTCTGCAACGTCCATGCTTTGCACCTCTATGAAATGACTGCCAGCTTCACTATGCCTGCGCGAGGCGCGAAACGGTAATAAGCGGCTCCTACCATGACGTTTCTATCCATCACAGCGCTAACCATTTATCGTACACCAAAGAGAAAGTGCACACTAGCCGGAAGCAGTTCTCACTACGCAACGGGAAGCTGGCCCATCAACTCTTTGCCGCAAGCGCCTATTTCACCACCATTCCCGTCAACCAGTAGGCCTGGCTGAGCGTAATTATGCCGGCGATCACAGCCAGTCCAATGCTGTGCTTCAGCGTGAAGCGGAACAGATCCGATTCTCTTCCGATCAGTCCGGTCGCCGCGCATGCGACGGCAATCGACTGCGGCGAGATCATCTTCCCGGCCACACCGCCCGTGGAGTTAGCCGCGACGAGCAGAATATCCGACACCCCGATCTGATGGGCCGTGGTTGCCTGCAATGCGGCGAACAGCGCGTTCGACGAGGTGTCCGAGCCGGTCAGGAATACACCGAGCCAGCCGAGCAGCGGCGCAAACAGCGGATACAACGAGCCGGTTTTCGCCAGCAGCAGCGCCATCGTTACCGACATGCCCGAGTAGTTCTCGACAAACGCGAACGCGAGGACGAGGCCGATCGACAGGATCGGGCGGCGCAGTTCCCTCAGCGTTTCGGCGAACGTGTCGAGCGCGGCTTTCGCGGGCATGCGCAGGAACACGATCGCGATGATCGCCGCGAGGAAGATGCCGGTGCCGGTCGCGCCGATCAGATCGAGCTTGAACACGACATCAAGCGGCGTGGGCGTCGCGACAACCGGCGCGCCACGGATGATCAGCCGGTCGATGAACGGCATGTGGAAAGACAGTGTCGTCGCCGCGAGCATTCCTTTCGCGCCGAACAATGCCTTGAAGCCACCGAGGCCCCACACCGTAATCGTCGCGGTGAGGAAAAGGAACGGCGACCAGGCCTTCACGATTCGACTCATCGGATAGGGGCTCGCCGTTGCTGCGCCGCCGAACCCACCCCCCATGCCGCCACCGAGAGCACCACCAGCAGAGAACGCTGCTGTGCCACCGCCGACGACAGCCACGGCGGGCGCGTAGGCTTTCTTCGGCTGCCACATCTTCAGGAACAACCCGAGCGAAACAAGACTCACGATAGACGATGCAACATCGGGAAGCTCAGGTCCGAGAAAGTTCGAGCTCAAATATTGCGTCAGTGCGAAGCTGCCTCCTGCGACCATCGCGGCCGGCCACGTCTCACGCAACCCTCGCTTGCCGTCCATGACGAACACGAGCCAGAACGGCAGGAACACGGACATGAGCGGCAACTGTCTGCCCGCCATGGCACCAATCGAGAATGGGGAGAGACCCGACACCTGGCCCGCGACGATCACGGGAATCCCGAGCGCACCGAATGCCACCGGCGCCGTGTCCGCGATCAGGCACAAGCCTGCTGCATAAAGCGGATTGAAGCCGAGCCCGACCAGCAACGCGGCAGTGATCGCGACGGGCGCGCCGAAGCCGGCCGCGCCTTCGAGGAATGCACCGAACGAGAAGCCGATCAGCAGCATCTGCAGGCGGCGATCGTCGGTCAGGCTGGTGATCGAACTGCGGATAATGTCGAACTGCCCCGAGCGCACCGCGACCTTGTAGACGAATACGGTCGCGATGATAATCCACGCGATCGGCCACATGCCATAGAGAAAACCGTAAGACGCCGATACCAACGCCATGCTCAGCGGCATATGAAATAGGGTTACCGCAACCAACAGCGACAGCGCGAGCGTCAATGCCGCTGCGACGTGCCCTTTGACCCTGAGCATCGCCAGACAGATGAAGAACAGAATAATCGGTGCGCTTGCCGCAAGCGCGGAAAAGCCAATGCTATCGAATGGCAGATAATTTTGATGCCACGCTTCCATGTCCACAATCTCCTTACTTTAGTTATTCAGACGTGGCGCGCGGGTGGTCATGCCCCCTCGCGTGCGCCACGTCTGCCGTGCGCGTTTGATCCATACCCTACATTTGTGCGCCTATCATCCAGGGCACGAATTCCTCGTTGCCCACGCCGAGCGCTTCGCTCTTGCTCATCTTTCCTGAAGCGACATCGACGATCATCTCGAAGATTTCACGGCCCTTTTGCTCCACAGTGGCGCTGCCGTCCATGATGTCGCCGCAGTTGATGTCCATATCGTCGAGCATGCGTGTGTACATGCGCGTATTGGTCGCGAGCTTGATCGAAGGCGCAGGCTTGGCGCCGAAGCACGAACCGCGTCCGGTCGTGAACAACACGAGATTGGCACCGCTTGCGATCTGCCCGGTTGCGCCCATGGGGTCATAGCCAGGCGCATCCATGAACACGAGGCCTTTCGTGTCCACCGGTTGCGCGTAGCGATAGACGCCCATCAGCGGCGTCGAGCCGCTCTTGGCCACCGCGCCCAGCGATTTTTCGAGGATCGTCGTCAATCCGCCGGCTTTGTTGCCCGGCGTGGGATTGTTGTCGATGCTGCCTTTTTCGCGCTCCGCATAGCTCTCCCACCAGTGAATGCGCTCGACGATCTTCTCGCCGACCTCCGGCGTGATCGCGCGGCGCGTCAACAGATGTTCGGCGCCATAGATCTCGGGCGTCTCGCTCAGTATCGCGGTGCCCCCGTGCTGCACGAGAAGATCGACGGCGGCGCCGAGCGCCGGATTGGCCGTGATGCCCGAATACCCATCCGATCCGCCGCATTGCAGCGCGATGCTCAGGTGCGACACCGGCAGCGGCTCGCGTACGGCGCGGTTCGCGACCGGCAGCATTTTCTCGATGGCAGCGATCGCGGCGTCGACCGTCTTCTGTGTGCCACCGTGATCCTGGATCACGAGCGGTATCATCATCTCCGAGGGTTCGACACCTTCAGCAACAAACATTGCGCCCATCTGGTTCGATTCGCAGCCCAGCCCGATAACCAGCACGCCGGCGAAATTCGGATGCCGAACGTAGCCGCCGATCGTGCGGCGCAACTGCTGAATACCGTCACCGTTGTGGTCGATGCAGCATCCAAAGCTGTGGGTGATAGGGACGATACCGTCGACGTTGGGCCAGGCGTCCAGGGCGCCGGGTGCCGAGAAGTGCTGCGTGACCAGCTTCGTCACCGTCGCGGAGCAGTTGACGGTGCTGACCACGCCCAGGTAGTTGCGCGTCGCAACGCGACCGTCGGCCCGGCGAAAGCCTTGAAACGTCAGCGCTTCGTGCGCGGGCGCGACGGCCTTCACGTCCTGGCCATAGGCGTAGTCACGCGCAAAGTCGCCCATCGAGAGGTTTTGCGTATGGACATGGGCGCCCGCCTCGATCGCCTGCGTGACGAATCCGATGATCTGGCCATAGCGCCGCACGGGGTCGCCAGCCTTCAGTGCGCGCAACGCCACCTTGTGCGCAGCAGGGATATCGTCGGTGACCAGCAAGTCGTCCAGTTCATGCAGCACGGTACCTGCAGCAATCGCGCCGCGCGCAATGGCAACGTCGTCGCTACGATGCAGTTTGATGACCAGTGAAGTAAAATCTGTCATGTTTTTCCTCCTCGATTGTGGGGTGCATGAGCGACGCGGTCGCTCATGCGCATCGGCTCTCATGCATAGTGGTTTCGTTCGGGAGGCGAAGCAAATCGGTCAGGCCAATTTTGGAAACAGCGCCATGGTATTTCACAGCCTTTCGTCCGGCGTACTCGAAAGGACCGTCCGGCAACTCGAAGAAAAAGTGCTCGAAGACAGTTGGAGCGCTTCGGCGCGCCTACCCGCGGAGCGGGCGCTGGCGGAATTGCTGAGCGTGTCGCGCTCGACTGTGCGCGAGGCGATCCAGCGGCTAGTCAGCAAGGGATTACTCGAAACGAAGCGCGGCAGCGGCGTGTACGTCGTGCAGAAACAGCCTGTGCGCTTAAGCGCACCGTGGCTGCAACTGGTGGCTGAAAACCCGCCATTGAGATCGGAGACGCTGGAATTTCGGCTGGTTTTCGAATGCGCGGCTGCGCGCTTCGCCGCACAGCGTTCGACGCCGGAAGAATTGGACAGGCTCAAGACGATACTGTTGAAAATGCGAAACGCGGTCACGGCGCAGGACGTCGATGCGGAAGCCGTCGTCGACGGCGAGTTTCATCTGGCGCTGACGGCCGCATCGCACAACCGAATGCTCGACCAGTTTTACGCAAGCGTCATTACGATGTTGCGCGAGCACATCGCGGCGAACACGTTCGATGCAACGGTCAACAACGCGAATGCCGCGCTTCAGTCGACGATGCGACTAAGCCAGCACGAATCCATCTATTTTGCGGTTCGAGACGGCAATCCCGATGCCGCGCAGCAGGCGATGTTCGCGCACATCGATTTTGTCGGGAAACAATTCGGATCTTGATTCTTGGCGCACGGGGCACCGATAAGCGGCGCCCCGCACTACGCAGCAATTACGCGTGAGCTTTCGCCTCATGCCTTTGCCGATACGACGAGTAGCCCAAAATTTCGTCCATTTCCCTGACGATATTCTCGACGATCGCCTTGGCCGGCAGCACATCGTGGATCAATGCAGCCGACTCGCCCGCAATCACGGCTGCGGTGTCGTACTGGTGATGTGCACGCGCTTCCATATACCGAGGATGCTCCACGTGCAGTTGCTGCAGTAGATCACGCTCACGTCCTAACCATTTTTCCGTAAAGTCGTTGCGCAGCACCCGGCCTGCATACGGTGCCGGCCACACGTTATCGCGTGCCATGTCGAACAGAATGCTGCGCACGGTCTCTTCACCGCCCTTGCACTCAACGATGCGCCGCTTGGCGTCGTCGTGGCCGATCGCTTCCTTGCTCGCGTAGAAGCGGGTTCCGAGAACGATGGCCGAAGCTCCTAGCGCGAGGGCCGCAGCAAAGCCCCGGCCATCCGCGATACCACCGGCGGCGGCAACCGGCACCTTTGCACCCACTGCATCGACAATCGCGGGGACTAGCGAGACGGTGCCGCAAGCGACCCCGTGCCCCCCGCCTTCGGTACCCTGGGCAACGATGAGATCGGCGCCGTAGTCCACGGCCTCGCGCGCCATCGCAACCGTTTGCACTTGGCAGATGGTGAGAATGCCGTGCTTCTTCGTCTTCGCGATGTGCTCACGTGCATCGCCAAACGAGAACATGATCGCGGCCGGCGAATGCTCGATGCAAACATCGAGCAGATGCGGTTGCCGCGACAGGCTCCACGTGATGAAACCCACGCCCACCCGAGTGCCCTGTGCCGCGGCGAACTGCTCGCGCAGCCACGCCTCATCTCCATAGCCACCTCCTAGGATCCCGAGGCCGCCCGCATTCGTGACCGCCGCGGCAAGCTTGCCGCCGGCCACCAGATCCATCGGTGCCAGCAGCACCGGATGACGGATACCCAGTTGCTTCGTAAATTGCTCGTACCGCTCAAACATACTCGTCTCCTATTCGTCGGGATAGTCGCCTATCCCGGTCCGTCAAGTTCAATGCCTGGCGGATCGGTTAAATAGCATTCCATGACGCAAGCCACGCAACCAACGACGCGCACTTAATCTGGCTAAATTCGTCTCGCTAAATTCGTCTCGCTAAATTCGCGTGGCTAAATCCACGTGGCTCAGGTCAGGTCACTCCGTTAATGTCACCCCGTTAGCTACTCTTCTTGAAGTCCTCCCCGTTGATACGACTGGAAATGCTGATGTTTTCGGCCGGATGTTCGTGCAGGATGACATTGATGATCTTGGGATCAGACCCGATCGCATCGTGCGTGACCTGGATGATGTCCCTGATGAGTTGTTCACGACGTTGATGCGTGAGACCTGTCTTGATGTGGCATTCGATGAAAGGCAAGGTGATCCTCCAATAATTTCTATTTGAGTCGACTAATGAGTTCTTTATCGTTTGCGGCGCCTTCCACGTACTCGGGAAGATGCTCGCCGTGTTCGACGAAGTTGATACCCCGTCCTTCGCGGAAGACGAGAAAGATGTCGTTCTTCGTTTCACCTGTTGCCGCGCTGACCACACGCAGCAGGCCGGCAGCAAGTTGCCGCTTCTGCTCGTCAGTCCGTCCGTACCGCATGTCGCAAGAAATCAGGGCCATGGTTATCTCCTAAGGACCTTTATCGGTTATTGAATGCCCGGATGTTTCGCCGGGAATCGGGGTGTTGGACTTACCTTCGCCAGGAGCTGCATCAACTCCGCAATCGAGTGTTCATCCAGTGTGGAGACCAGATCAATGATCTGGCCTCGAAGCGCTTCATCCGCGTATTGCTCGCTCAACCAATGGAATTTTTCGACCGTACGTTCCCACGTGAACGGATTTTCAAGGCCGCCTTCGAAACCGACGTGCTCCTTGGAGAACACACGGCCGTCCTTGCATTTGATCGTCACTCGGGTGTTCAACGCATGCGGGTACTGCGCGGAGAATCCAGCGTCCGGGCGTACCGTCACTTTCTTGAGCAGCGCCTGCGCGTCGGCGGCTTGCACTCGCTTGGGATCCAGTTGAGCAGGGCCCACTTCATCATCGATCAATGCCACTGCTATCAGATACTTGATGTTGTAGTCGGCCTGTTCCTTGGTTTGCGGATCGTCCTTCGGACCGAAGCTGCCGCCGCCCGCAATATCGAATCCACTCTGGAAGATGTCGCACACGACTTCTTCGACCTCATCGCTCTTCACACCATTCTTGCGCTTGAGTTCGAGCGTTGCCTCAAGCACAGGTTGACCGTGTATCAGCGAGCAGTACTTTTTCATGATCGTCTGGTGGATGACCTCCAGCCGCTGATCGTCCCAGTCCACGTCCAGCGGCTGATCGAACATACGCACCAGTCCGTTGGGTCCTTCGAACAGGCGCAGCGGGCCCGTGAAGCCGCGTTTCGCCAGAGACGCGGAATAGACCGCACGCATGCCCGTAATGCCGGGCGAGAACCCCTTCCACTGCGAGACCGGCTCGGAGTGCAGACACGTCAACGAGATGTTATCGACAGTCGCAATCGCGATGGCGTGAGCAATTTGATCGGCATCGAGGCCCAGCAATTTGCCCGACCCGGCAGCGGCCGATATCGCCAGTTGAATGGAATGATTGAACCCTTTCGCCATGACCGGGACAATCGCCGTGATGCGGCATCCGATCTCATAGGCCACGGCCAAGGCGAGCATGAAGTCCTCGCCGCTGGCATGCGCATGGTCGGCGGCGGCGAGTATCGTGCCGAAGTTGTCACTCGGGTGACAGAGGCCGCCTGGCGACATATAGCTGTCGAGCAGATCGACATAACGAACCAGGCTCGTGTTGTACAACGCAGCTTGGTCGGGCGAAGTGCTGCCGCCGCCGATCAACGAGCACGATCCGGTGCCGCGATATTCGTCGAATTGCTCACGCAGTGCTTTGAATGGCGTGCCCGGTAGCGCTGCGATCGCGCAGCCCAGACTATCGAGGATGTTACGTTTGAACACGGTCCGCGATTGCGGCGTTAAGTGAGCGGCACGCGCGTCGTGCGCGAACGTGCCAATACGTTGGGCGGTTGTAGGAGTACTCATTTGATGAAGCTCCTGAAATAAAATGCTCAATCGAAAAATTTGCAAATCGCGCAGAACGGTATGCACGCAGTATTCCCGCGGCATTCCCACTCACAGTTGAAGATTGACGTTTGTACAGTCCGACGACAACTTCATCGATACTCAAGCCCGTGATGCAGATTCGCACTGTTAAAAATGAATATCAAGCGAAGGTATTGCATAGGGTTATCTATCCACCAGATAACCAATCATCCGTCACGTAAAGTTCTACTAAACGAATAGCGAAAACAGCGCGCCTATGCAGCACGCCGATTATATTGGAGCAGTCACGGAAAGCCGTTTCCGTTTAGTAAACAGTCATTCTCAAAGCTGTTGCTGCAACTGCCTGACACTCTCTCTGAGCTCGCTCTCCAGCTGAGCGAACAGTTCGGTTGCAGGCAACGACCTCGCAAGCGCCGCGGCTTGCCCGGCCCACTGCGCGCCGTAGCCGAACTCGCCTTTCGCTTTGGCCGCAGCATGAAGCGCCTTGCCGGCGTCATACGCGATCGGGTACATGGGCGCCTGCGGCGATTTTTCGTCGCTAGCGAGTTCCGTGAACTTGTTCACCATGCTTCTCGCGAGCCGCCCGGAGATCGCGGCCGTAAAAGTCGTGTGACGTGCCGACTCGCCGAGAAGTGCACGACGGTAGCCTTCGTCGATCGATGTTTCCGGGCAGGCAACGAATGCGGTTCCAAGTTGAGCCGCCTGAGCACCGAGCGCCAGTGCCGCCGCAATCCCGGCTCCGTCCATAATGCCGCCAGAAGCGATGATCGGCAGTTTGAATTCCTTGACCAGCAGGCGCGTCAGCGCAAACGTGCCCAGCCGGTCATCGCGCGCGTGCAGGTCGAACGCACCGCGATGTCCGCCCGCCTCGATACCTTGCGCAACGATGGCGTCGACATCCGCCGCTGCAATCCGCTCAGCGTCCTTCAGATTTGTCGCGGTGGCCAAGAGCTTGATCCCGGCTTTCCTTAACGCCGCGATCACTTCGGCGGATGGCAAACCGAAATGGAAGCTGACAATCGCAGGCTTCTCCTCGAGGAACACCTCCAGCATGGCCGGGTCGGCCAAGAAGCTCGTGTAGATCTCCGATAACGACGCGGGCGGCGTCGCCCCGTATTCCTTGAAGTGCGGCGTGAGCCAACTCAACCACTGTCGCTCGATCGCTTCGTTGGCAGTCGCCGGGCCATGACAAAAGACGTTGATGTTAAAGGGCTTAGCCGTCAGTGCGCGGGTCTCCTTGATAACCTTGCGGGCCCCTTCGGCGTTCATCGCGCCGACGCCCAACGAGCCCAGGCCGCCGGCATTGGATACCGCCGCGGCCAGCGCAGGCGTGCTAACCCCGGCCATGGGGGCCTGAATGATTGGCTTCTCGATGCTCAACAAACGCAGCAAGGTTCGATTGTCTGTCTGATTAGTCATGTCGCTTCCTTTTCACTTAAGGTTCGTTTCAAATGATAGCCGCTTCTCTACACAAAGTGCCTTCCGGTCTGAACGGACCGAAGCAGCTCTTCGTATGCGCTGCTACTGTATGTGGCACGCGTGACCAGATAGGTATCGATCGTGGCGAGTTCCTGCGTTCGCACGTCCATCGGGGCACGCTGCAAATCCAATATCGACTTGGGGCAAAGGGCGAAACAGGACCCGGCCGCCACGCAGGCTAGCATCGTGTGGTACGACGCTTGCTCCATCATCGTCCAGTCGTGATCCCCTTCTCCGTCCTTGGCCCCCAACCAGTGTTCGAGCACACTTCGATAGGTGCAACCGAGGGGAAAGGCAGCCAGCGTCGTGATCTTGAGGTCCTGCGGCCCGTTTGCGGGTGGATGGTTGGGCGGCAACACCAACAGCAGGTCTTCCGTGTAGGCGCGCGTTGCAGTCAGTCCGCGCTCGGCAAACCTTGCGCCCAGTTCGGCGCAAAACTGCAAACCGGCATCGGCCGCAAATGCGCAGTCCACGCGGTTGCTTTCCACGTCCTCAACCAGTGAGCGAGATGTGCCGATGGAAATTTCCAGCTCAACCTGTGGCCACCTGCTGTGGTAAGCCGAAAGCAGCGTAGGTAGGCGTGCCGCTGCGGTACTTTCCATGGCGCCTATGCGTAGCCGACCCATGGGGGGATCCGGATTCATGGCCTGACGCGCTTGTTCGGCCAGACTGAGCATGCGCTGCGCGTACTCGAGCAATCTGTGCCCGTTGGGCGTCAACGTCATGCGTTTACCGCCCCTTGAAAAGAGCTGAACCTTTAGCTCCTCTTCAAGCTGCTTCACACGCGTTGTGACGTTTGACTGGGCACGTGCCAGATGCCGGGCCGCGCGAGTGACACTTTGCTGCGTCGCGACGGCACAGAATATTTCCAGCGATGAAAAATCCATTTTGCCCTCGGTCAGATCCTCGCTCGGGGAGATACACACGAGGATGTTCGGTCTGAACGAACGGGCAGTCAATCGGTAGGCAGGAAAAACACCCTTTACCCAATGGAAAGACTTCAATCTGCCTGGAGTCGCTATGCGAGCTACCCCAGGCATTCAGCTCAGAAGTGACTGACTCCGCTATTACTTCGCGGTCGGCATCGCAAACTCGGCACCCTTCTCGGTGCTCTCGGGCCAGCGCTGCATGATGGACTTCTGCTTCGTGTAGAAACGCACGCCTTCTTCTCCGTACACATTCATGTCGCCGAAGAGGCTGCGCTTCCAACCACCAAAGCTGTGCCACGCCATCGGAACAGGAATCGGCACATTGATACCGACCATCCCGACCTCGATCCGGCGGCCGAACTCCCGGGCGATGTGTCCGTCACGCGTATAACATGCCACGCCGTTACCGAACTCGTGGGCGTTCACCAGTTCAACCGCTTCGGTGAAGTCCTTGACGCGAACGCATGCGAGCACCGGACCAAAGATTTCTTCCTTGTAGATGCGCATTTCAGGCGTCACGTTATCGAACAGCGTACCGCCGGTGAAGAAGCCATCCTCGTGACCCGGAACCTTAAAGCCGCGACCGTCGACCACCAGCGTCGCACCTTCTTCCACACCCAGCGCGATATAGCCTTCGACGCGTTCCAGAGCTTGCCGCGTTACGAGCGGCCCCATCTCGGCATCGGACTCCATCCCGTTCTTGACCACCAGAGTGCGGGCGCGCTCGGCCAACCCCGAAACAACCTTGTCAGCCACATCACCCACCAGGACCGCCACCGAAATAGCCATGCATCGCTCGCCGGCAGACCCGTACCCGGCGCCGATCAGGGCGTCGATGGCTTGATCGATGTCGGCGTCCGGCATCACCACCATATGGTTCTTCGCGCCCCCGAGTGCCTGGACACGCTTGCCGTGCTTGGCGCCCGTCTCGTAGATATAGTTGGCGATCGGGGTTGAGCCGACGAAGCTGACCGCCTTGACGTCCGGATGAGTCAACAAGGCGTCCACGACCACCTTGTCGCCTTGAACCACGTTGAACACACCATCCGGCAGCCCAGCCTGTTTCAGCAAATCCGCCATGAACAGCGACGCCGACGGATCGCGCTCGCTGGGCTTGAGGATGAAGGTGTTGCCGGCTGCAATGGCAACCGGGAACATCCAGCACGGCACCATGCAAGGGAAGTTGAACGGCGTGATGCCCGCGACCACGCCCAGCGCCTGCCGCGTCGTCCAGTTGTCCAGGTTCGTCGAGACTTGCTCGGTATAGTCGCCCTTGAGCAGTTGCGGGATGCCGCACGCAAATTCAATGACGTCGATGCCGCGCGCGACTTCTCCTTGAGAATCGGAAAATACCTTGCCGTGCTCTGCCGTGATGATGGCGGCCAGTTCGTCAGTGTGCTTATTCATCAATTCGAGGAAACGCAGCATAACGCGTGCACGGCGTATCGGCGGCGTATTGCTCCACTTCGGAAATGCAGCCTTGGCGCTCGCGACGGCTGCCTCCACGTCCGCGGTTTCGCCCAACAGCAGCCGGCGAGGCTGTGCACCCGTAGCTGGGTTGAAGATGGACTGAGTGCGTGCTCCCGTACCGCTCACGCGCTGGCCGTGGATGAAATGTCCGACGTCAGTGCTATCGTTGAAGGCTTGCATATCGACTCCTCTGTGGTAATTGGCGATGAAAGGAGTTTAGGAGGCTGCGAGCGAACTGGAAAGACGCTATCATTGAAATCACTGTTTTGTATTGTGAACAATGAATGTATGGACATCCGAAAGGTTGAAGGTCTCTGGACTCATCTGCACTGGCTAACCACGCTCGCCGAGCAAGGCAGCTACACGGCGGCGGCCTTGCGCCTTGGCGTGAGCAAGGCGGCGATGAGCCAACGCATTTCCGAACTGGAGCACGCCGCAGGCATTTCGCTGGTCCAGCGCACCACACGCAGCGTGCGGTTGACAGAGGCCGGGCAACGGCTCGTCGACAATACGCGGGGTCCCTTCGAACACATCGCCGCGAGCTTTGCATCGGTGCGGGAACAAGCCGGCGTTGCGCGCGGACTATTGCGCGTTACGGCACCCGTCTCATTCGCACGGCAGCAGCTCGTGCCGAGATTGCCTGATTTCCTGCGAGCGAATCCCGAGGTCCGTGTTCAGTTGGAGGTGTCCGACAGGATCAGCTCGCTGGCGGTGGAAGGATTCGATCTGGCGATACGCCATAGCGCGCAAGCGCCGGATACCCACGTCGCCTGGAAGCTCTGCGAGACACGTTCCGTGCTCGTTGCGACGCGCGCCTATCTGAGCAAACGCGGCACGCCCAAGACACCGGACGATTTCTCGTCTCACGACTGCCTGTTCTATCCGCGTTCGACGGGAGGAGCCATGTGGTCGTTCGAGCGCAGAACGGCGCGTAAAACCGCGGCTGCGCCGATCACGGTCCCCGTCACCGGGCAGTTTTCCGCGAGCAATAGCGAAGTGCTACGCGATGCGGCTCTCGATGACCTGGGGATTGCGCTGCTGCCCGATTTCACTGCCCAAGCGGCGGTCCAGGCCGGAAAGCTGATGGTACTTTTGCCTGATTGGCGCGTCACCGGCGCATTCGCCGAACAACTGCACATACTGCGGCCCTATACATCGCATGTGCCGCGCGCAGTCGGGGTGTTTGTCAGTTATCTGCGTGATAGCTTTGCCATCGGTTTTCCGATGTAACGGATTGGGCCCAGCGTCGGTGGCGGTGGTGGCGCCGGTGGTGGCGGTGGCGGCGGTGGCGGCGGTGTGTAGGCGGCACCGTCACTCAGTGCTTGGAAATACCTCTGATCTCCGTGTCGTCGGTCCCTAGCACCTGCGTCATCCACTCGCGCAAGAACTCGACCCATGTCTTGATCTTCGCGTCGAGGTACTGTCGCGACGCATAAACCGCGAAGACATTCAGCGTTTGCAGGTGATATTCGGGCAGCACCCGCACCAACGAGCCTGACTGAAACAAAGACCGGATCGCAAACGTCGGTAGCGCGCCGATTCCCATACCCGCCTGCAAGGCCGTGGCCATCGCGTCCGGAACATTCACTTTGAATCGTCCATGGGGCAACTTGAATTCATGTTCGCCGTCGACACCTTTCAGTAGCCAGCGGTCCGACGGGAACACGGGCATGGCCACCTGCAAGCACATATGGCGTGATAGATCTTCGACCGTTTCCGGCACACCGTGCTTCTCGAGGTACCCGGGAGACGCACACAAAACGCTGTACAACGTGCCCAGCGAATGCGCGATGTAGCCGGAGTCAGGCAGCGAAGTCGACGTGACCCGTAAGGCCACGTCGTAGCCATCTTCGATCAGATCGGGGACGTTCTGCGAAAGGGTCAGGTCTACCGTAACATCGGGATAACGCTCTTGGTAGGCCGCGATGGCGGGCACCACATAGTTTTGCCCCAGGCTCGACATCGCGTGAACCTTCAGCGTTCCGACCGGCTGTGCATGCGCGTTCGACGCCTCGGCCTCGGCTTCCGCCACCGCCGCGATGATGGCGTAGCACCTCTGCAGATAGCGCTCGCCCGGCCCCGTCAGTGCGATGCGCCGGGTCGTGCGGTTCAGCAAGCGCGTACGCAGATGAGTCTCGAGCTCGGAAACCAACCGGGACACGTAGCCCGTCGTTGTGTCCAGTTGCTCAGCGGCCGCCGTGAAGCTTCCTGCCTCGACCACCCCAACAAAGATTTTCATGTCGCGAAACGTGTCCATGCTGCGTTAGGCCCTCAACGGTTGAACCACCAACGACATTCAGGAATCCGATTGTAGCCCTTTGCGAAAATTGGTGGACGATCGTGCGGGGCAAGTCCGGGAAGGTATTTCGCCGAGACCGAACGCCATTTTTTCCCCACAAGAATCAATGACTAGAGAAAATTATTCCGGCGCAACAATGCTCTGCGGGAGGCGACTCGCTCACGCTGGAAGACAGCGCCTGCGCTAACACTGTAGGTCGATATGCGCCTACGTACGTACCGTGTGACTGTGTTGGAGTCGGCGACAAACGCTGGGGATCAACCCGATTTGTTCTCGCCACGCACAACTGTTTGTCCATGGCGGGTATACGAACTCTGCGCCAACACGCCTAGATTTAGCACCTATCGGCGCCATCGGTCCGATCGGCAACAGAGCCGAATCCACTTATTTCGAGGTTTATCATGAGCACAGCACAAAAAGTCGTCGTCGTTACTGGTGCGTCACAAGGCATAGGCGCTGAGTTGGTCAAGGCTTTCCGCAAGCTCGACTACCGCGTTGTCGCAACGGCACGCAGCATCAAGCCGTCGGATGATGCGAACGTTCTGACCGTAGCCGGCGATATCGGCGATCCGGCGGTCGCTCGTCGCGTGATTGCCGAAGGCGTGGCACGCTTCGGCCGCATCGACACCTTGGTCAACAACGCAGGCATCTTCATCGCCAAGCCCTTCACCAAGTACACCGACGAAGACTACGCGGCGATCACCGGCGTGAACCTCAACGGCTTCTTCCACCTCACGCAGCTCGCAATCCCCGAGATGGAAAAGAATTCGAGCGGCCACGTGGTCACCATCACGACCAGCCTGACCGACCACGCTATCAACGGTGTTCCGTCGGTACTGGCATCGCTGACCAAAGGCGGTCTGAACTCGGCCACGAAGTCCCTCGCAATCGAATACGCGAAGGCTGGCATACGCGCGAACGCCGTCTCGCCGGGCATCATGAAGTCGCCGATGCACGCGCCTGAAACCCACGCGGCGCTCGGAGCTCTGCACCCGATGGGCCACATGGGCGAGATGAGCGATATCGTGCAAGCTGTGCTGTACCTGGATTCGGCGCCTTTCGTGACCGGTGAAATCCTGCACGTCGACGGCGGCCAGAGCGCAGGCCACTAAGCAGTCACGGGTCAGCGGCCGCGACGTCCGTTGATAAGGCGTCCGATAGGCCATTGCATGGGAGATCGCATAGGTCGTCCCATTCGGCCACTGATCACCCTGCACCACCGGGCGCCGCTAGTCGGCGCCCTTTTTGTCGATCGCGATTTTCCACACCGATCATCGATGTGGTGCAAGCCTCAGGCGGTCTTCAACCTGCGATCTTCGCGATGCTCCAGCCGGTGCAAAGCCGGGCTCGCGTGTTCGGGAACAGGTTGAGCCGGCGCGCGAAAGAACTCCGCACAAAAATCCACGAAGGTCCTAAGCCGTGCGGGTAGCAGTTCGCGGTGCGAATAGAAGAGACAAATCTCGACGCTACTGTCCGACGTAGAACACTGCGGCAAGATGTGCGTGAGGTGCCCCAAGGCGATGTCCTCACGAACCATGGCTTCAGGCAACGTGGCGATACCGGTCCCGGTGAGCGCCGCGGCCCGCAGCAGCACTTCGTTGCCGTCCAGAGACGACATGGGAAACACGCTCACTCTTTTTCCGTCCTCCAATAACTCGATGAAATCGGAGTCCTTCTGCCTCGACTCGGGGTCCAGCAGCAGGAAGTGATGAGTTAGTTCCGACGCCGCTTCGGGTGTACCGTATTGTTCAAGATAACCGGGGGCTGCAACGAGGATGCGCGGCGACTTCGATAACGTGCGGCGTATCACCGCCGATTGCTCTACCAGATGAGGCGGAAGTATCGCCATATCGAATCGGCCGTCATACAGATTCACGGTTCCGTCCTGCACGGAAACCATCAAATTCACATTCGGGGCGATGGCGTGATAGCTGAGCACCAGTCGGGTGAAGGTTTCGCTCACCAGCATCGGGTGCACAGCGAGCCGTAGCCTGCCACCGTCGACTTCCCTCTCCTGCGTGATGCGGCGATTGGCTTCGTCGAGTTCTTCCAGCAGACGGCAGCAGCTCAGATAGTACGGCTGTGCCGCTTCGGTCAACGACACGGACCGCGTTGTCCTATGCAGGACCCGCGTATGGATGCTCGCCTCAAGCTTGGCGATCGCCTTCGAGATGGAGCCGGTGGTCACGCCCAACGACGCCGCGGCCTTGCTAAAGCTCCGATGTCGGGTGGCCGCAACAAACGCCCGCAACATGTAAAGCTGGTCCATCTCCTACCTCACTGACAGATTATTGATGCCGCATGTAGTAACAAGTCACGTAGGAATAAGGTTAGCAATGTTTCCAGATCACACACGCGGTTTGTGATGATAGGTGTATCGCTGGAACAGATAGGGGCACCCTCTATCGCCTCGCCCACAAAGGCCAGAATCCCGTCGGCTAATCTCCCTCACAGATAGCCAGGATGCGCGCCACGCCATCGGCGTTGGCCGCTGGGGCGTGCTGTTACAACCTTGAACTAGCTCGCGTGAGCAACTACATTGGTTAAGCATGCCCCGTTCATTCGTTCAGAGAATATTCCCGTGAAGAAAATACTTTTAGCGAGTGCTATTGCGGGCACGGTTTCGATTAGCGCGCATGCACAGAGCAGCGTGGTGCTGTACGGCATCATCGACGAAGGCGTGCAGTACAACACCAACGCCAAGAATGTCGTGAACGGCACCAACGTGGGCGGACGCCAGGTTACGCTCGATTCGGCCACCGGTTTGAATGGCAGCCGGTGGGGACTCAGAGGTGCCGAAGATCTGGGTAACGGTCTGAAGGCCATCTTCACCCTCGAATCCGGCATCAACGTGAGCAATGGTGCATTCGGACAAGGCGGCACGCCCTTCGGCCGTCAAGCGTTTGTCGGGTTGAGCAGCTCGCGATTCGGTACGCTGACAATGGGCCGCCAGTACGACGCCGTCGTGACCTACGTTCAGCCGGTGGCGGCGTATGGATATGTCGCTTCCTCCACCTTGTTCGATCACCCGGGCGACCTGGACAATCTGGGCAATACGGTGCGCACCAACAACGCCATCAAATATGGGAGCCCGAACTTCAACGGCTTGACGTTCGGTGCCGTAGTCAGCTTGGGTGGCGAAGCCGGCAACGTCACCGGGGGCGGCGGATATTCCGCGGGCGCAGCGTATGCCAGCGGCCCGATCACTTTGGGCGCCGGCTACAACTACTTCAAGAACCCGACCGGCACAGCCGGCACGGGCTTTTTCACCGACAACCAGAACGGTGTATCCGTACTGGGAGGTTCCTTGAATAGCGGTTATGCCGCCGCCACTTCGTATCAAGTAATAGCCGCAGGTGCCAGCTACAAGATCGGGCCGGCCAAATTCAATGTCGCGTATTCGAACACCCAATACGGCGACGCGGTGAGCGGCGGCGCAAACGCAATGTTCAACACCGCGGAAGTGGGGTTGAAATGGGAATTCAAGCAAAATCTTTATGCGGGTGCGACGTATAACTACACAAAAGGCAACAGCGTAACGAACGCCAGCGGCCAGACCCTCGGCGATCAACATTACAGCCAATTCAGTTTAGTGACTGATTACTCATTGTCCAGACGCACCGATGTCTACATCCTGGGCACATGGCAAAAAGCCTCGGGTACCAGTTCGACCGGCGCCCCCGCCGTGGCGAACATCGGCAACCAGGGCGATTCGTCAAACAATCACCAGGCTATTGTGCGGCTGGGCCTACGACACAAGTTTTAAGCAGTTATAGAGTGCGCCGTCACGCGGGAGCGTTCGCGACCCAATAGATTAGGGGCGCGGGAACCGCGGATCGATGCATGGCCCAAGCCACCATCGGACGCGATACGAGAACATGAGAAAAGGAACACCGTGAAAATTGCCAGCATAGAGTCCATCCCCTTGCGAATACCCTTCACCTCGGGTGGCCGGTCCGATGCGGGAGCGTGGGGTAGCGCAGGTCTGCAAACAGTCGATTCGCTGATCGTCAAAGTGACGACCGACACAGGGGTAGTGGGTTGGGGCGAAACGTTTGGCTTTATGTCCGTTCCCGGCGCAAAGGTCGTGATCGATTCCTTCCTCGCCCCCGATGCGATAGGTCGGGATGCAACGCAGATTGAAAAGTTGATGGTCGATCTGCAGAAGAAATTCCACATCTTCGGGCGCAGCGGTGCCTTTATCTACGGGCTCTCCGCGATCGACATCGCGCTTTGGGATATCGCCGGGAAGGTCGCGGGCCAATCGGTCCATCAACTGCTCGGAGGTAGCGACGCAACCTCGCTGCGCTGCTACGCCAGTCTTATCCGGTATTCCGATCCCGAACTCGTCAGAGAGAACGTCTCGCGTGCGCTCAAGAGTGGCTACAGTCATCTCAAGTTGCACGAGATCAACCTCGATTGCGTACGTGTCGCTCGCGAAACCGCAGGCGATGACATTGTGATCACGCTCGACGTCAATTGCCCATGGTCCGTGCGCGAAGCGCTCGACATGACGAACAAGCTGCACGAGTTCAACCTCCGTTGGCTCGAAGAGCCTGTCTGGCCGCCAGAAAACTACTCGGGGCTTGCGCGGGTGCGACAGGAGGGGGGCATTCCCGTCGCCGCCGGCGAGAACGCGTCGACGTTGATGGATTTTGAACATATGCTTGAGGCGAAGGCCGTCGACTTCATTCAACCGAGCCCGGCCAAAATGGGCGGTCTCACAGAAATAAAAAAAATCTTCGCGCTAGCCAACGCCCATAACACCACGGTGATGGTGCACACCTTCTATGACGGTCCGGGCCTGCTGGCAGGCGTGCATGCGAGCGCGGCTCTGGGCGGTCCAGGTGCGCTCGTCGAATGGCGCTACTTCGACCTGGAAGCGCAGCTCTATGGCGACGCGATCATCCCGAAGAACGGAGCAATCGCAGTACCTCAAGGCCCAGGGCTCGGCCTTGAACCGGACGCGGATGTCATCCGCGAATACCGCGTGGCCTGAACGCGCCGCCTGCGTGAAAATTAGCGAGCCACTCAACAGCGCCCTATTCCACGACAGACAGGCAAGCGGCTCCCGGGCCTGAGAGACATATTGCGCAGGCATGGGTCCTGCAATGCGACGGCTGCGGTAATCGTTGATCTAAAGGAGTACTAACGTAATGCTGGATAAGATCGTAGGGCCCCTGGTGCCCGTGGCCTTAGTCATTGCTCTCGGTTACTTGGCAGGAAAACGCGGCAAGCTTACCCATTCCGACAGTTTGCTGATCACCCGTCTGATTCTTAACTGGATTTTCCCCGCTCTCTTGCTGGTCGGCATGGCCAGCACGGCGCGTTCGCAGTTGCTCGATTACCGGCTTATCATCGCAACGTTCATTGGCTTGATGGGCATGTATGCCATAGGCATAGCGATCGGATGGCTACGCTTTCGTGAGCTGAAAACAGCAACGCTGAAGGGCTTCGTATGCGGATACCCCGATGCGGCATTCATGGGCATCCCCATTCTGCAGGTCATGTATGGGCCAAGTAGCCTGTATTCGATACTGGTGCTCAACGTGATCGCAAGCCTCGTCATGATTCCGCTGACTACGGTGCTACTCACGATAGCCGGTGGAAAAGGAAGTGGCACGAAAGCGTTCATCTCAAGCGTATTGGGTGCCGTTCGTCGGCCGCTTTTGTGGGCTCCCGCGATCGGCATCCTGTGCTCCCTGTTCGCCATCAAGCTTCCTGCCGTGGTGGCGGATGCTCTTAACCTTCTTGGGAAGGCAACGCCGGGGGTTTCGCTGATGTGCCTCGGACTTATCATGTCCTCTGTGAAGTTGAAGCTTTCCGGCGAGATCTGGTCGAATGTCGGGCTCAAGTTGGTGTTGCACCCGGCACTGATGTACGCCGCAATCGTGCTCCTCTCGATCAAAGGCATCTATGCACAGCAGATGATCCTGCTTTGCGCACTCCCGTCCGCAACGATGACGGCGATGTTTGCCAACGACGCGGGCGTATATCAAAGCGAGGCGGCCACCTCGGTTCTCGTCGACACGGCGCTGTCCATCATCACCTTCTCGGCCGTCATCTATCTGATCAATGGCGGTCTTGCCGCAGCCTGAGAACGCTTTTCAATCAGGCCAAGGCAACCGCGTCGGCGCGAGCCAGCGCGGATTCCTCGCGAATCAGACTGAGCACATGGCGCTTGGCGTCGTTAAAGGCTTGCGAGGTGGAATCGCGCGGCCTGGGCAGCGTAACGTCGATCAACTCCCGGATGCGGCCCGGGCGGTGCGTCATGACTGCGACCTTGGTCGCTAGAATCAGGGCTTCATCCACGCTATGTGTGACGAACACGATAGTGCTCTCGTAGCGCTGCCACAGGGTTACCAGTTCCTCCTGCATTTCCAGCTTGGTTTGCGCATCGAGGGCGGCGAACGGTTCGTCCATCAGGATCACTGTCGGATTGAGCAGCAGTGCGCGCGCAATACCAACGCGCTGCGCCATGCCGCCGGACAGCTCGGACGGGTAATGGTTTTCAAAGCCGGTCAGCTTGACGGTATCGATAAATGGCTGCGCTGCGCGGCGCCGCTCGGCCTGACTCTTGCCTTGCAACTTGAGCGAAAATGCGACGTTGTCCCAAACCGGCAGCCAGGGCATCAGGTTGGCCTGCTGAAACACCATGCCGCGCTCGGCACCGGGGCCGGTGACCGGCTTACCGGCTACCGTAACCGTCCCGCTCGTCGGAAATTCGAAGCCTGCGATCATGTTCAACAAGGTCGATTTTCCGCAACCACTCGGGCCGAGCAGGCACAGGAACTCCTTCTGCGGCAGCTTGAGCGTGACATCGTCGATGGCCAGCATATCGGTGCCGCGCTTGCGGTCCTTGAACACCTTGACGATGCGATTCAATTCGATAAAAGACATGTTCGCTCCCTAAGCCCTGGTGCCTTGCACGGTTGCCGTATGCTGCCAGCGCAGCACGTAGTTCATCACCTGCTTGAGCCCGAAATCGGCCAGGAAGCCGAGCAAGCCGATGCTGATCATCGCAGCGATCACCAGGTCGTAACGCAGGAAGTAATACGAATCCCACAACACGTAACCGAGCCCGCTTTTGACGGCGACCATCTCGGCCGTCACGGTCAACATCCAGGCGGTGCCGATACCGATGCGCAAGCCGGAGAAAATGCTGGGCAGCGCGGCTGGTACGATCACGAAGCGCAGCAACTGGCTCTGATTCGCACCGGCCATCGCCGCTGCGCGCAACAAGTTGCGGTCTGCGGTTTTGACACCTTGCACGGTGTTCATCAAGATGGGAAAAAACGCGCCCAGGAACACCAAAAAGATCGCCGGCTTGTTGGCAATGCCAAACCAGATGATCGCCAGTGGAATCCAGGAGACCGGCGGAATCGGGCGCAGCATCTGGATGGTCGGCTCTATGGTCTTTTCGACCCAGCGCCACCAGCCGATTGCCACGCCCAGGGCGATACCCGAGACAGCGGCAACGAGGTAGCCGGCGAACACCCGCAAGCAGCTCGCGAGCGCGTCGTAAATCCATCGGCCGCTGTCGTCCTGCGCGGTCCCGGAAAAACCGAAGATCCAATCCAGCCAGGTCATCAGCACCCGCGACGGCGCCGGCAACAGCGACGCCGGCAGCACTCCGGAGCGGGAAAACACCTCCCAGAACGCCACCAGGCAGATCGGCACGACCACGCGCGATTTGGAGCGCCACAGTGACTGCATTGCTTGTTTCATCGACTACTCCAGGATAACGAGCACACCGCGGGGCACACCCGAGCCACGCTCGAGCTACGCCCAAATCAATAACCGAGTTCAACCTTGGATTTCTTGGTGGCATCCATCAGGAAGCTGTAATCCATGCTCTTGTCGATCTGACTGGACACATCGGTCGAGGTGTAGTGCAGATCGTTCATCATCGTGGCGATTGCATGGGTCTGCTGGCGGTACATCCGGTAGTCGGGGTAGGCATTCTTGAGCGCTTCGTTCGCAGTCGCCGCATCCAGGCCAGTGCCTTTGACGATACTGGCGACCCAGGCCTGCTTGTCGTTTTGCAGGTTACCCACCAGTTGCACTACCGCCGCCACCGTTTCACGCACCTCGGCCGGATGTTCCTTGATCACGTCGGAACGTGTGACGATCAGGTTGGTCAACCGCCCTGCAGCCTGGTCATACGGATAGGAGAAATGTTTGCCGACGCCGCTCATGCGGATCTTCGAGGCGAACGGTTCAACCGAGCAGATCATTTCGACCTCGCCACGCTGCAATGAGGCCGGATGGTCAGCGGGATTGGGAATGTTGATGAACTGCACATCCTTGTTCGGGTTGATGCCGTGCAGCGCCAGCTCACCGCGCATATGCAGATCTTGTGCGTTGCCGCGCGAGGCAGCAACCCGGAACGGCTTGCCCTGTGCCTTGTACTGCGCGATCAGTTTTTTCAGGCCGTCCCAGTCGTCGGCCGCAAGGGGGATGTCCTTGCCGACCAGCATTTCCGAGCCGCCGTTCACCTGACCCGATACCGCCACCAGATCGAAGCCCTTGTCCAGGCCGCTGACAAAACTCAGATACGTGACTTGCGCGATATCGACACTTTTGGATACCAGCGCCGTTAATGCGTCGCTGCCGGCCGTGAAGTTGATCGCTTCGATATTGACGTTCTTCGCCAGCGCCGGCACTAGGGCCATCGACATGCAATGGGCGCATTTGGCATAAGCGAGCTTAAAGGTCGGCGTCGACTGGGCGTTGGCGCTAGCTGTAAAGCTTAGGCCGCACACCATAAGCAGCAGCACCATGATACGGCTCAAAAAGCGGCGACACGAAATGGCATCAGACACGAGATTCTCCAAGCAACGTTTTTTAGAAAGTAGACGCGATGCATACGGCCGACGCATACCGCCGATGCAAACCGCCGACGCGGCCAGCTCATCAACCGCGATAGCCCGAGGGAAAAGCAAATTTCGATAACACCTTGTGCGCGCCCACGCGCGGACTCAAAGGCCGATGCGGTTTTGCCAGTTCGGGGCGCAGCGCCGGCAGGAACTGCCCACGTCCGGCCTGCGCGCACGGTGCGCTGCCGTCCCAGACGAGAACGCCGCGCGAGATCGTGAGCGCAGGCCAAGCCTGCATCTGCCAACCTTCGTATGGCGTGTAATCGACGTTGTGGTGTAGGTCATCGTTGTGCAGCGTGAAGGCGCGCGCCGTATCCCACACCACCAGGTCGGCATCGCCGCCGATTGCAATCGACCCTTTGCGTGGATACAGTCCATAGAGCTTGGCCGCATTGGTGGCGGTCAGCGCGACAAAGGCGTGAATGTCGATACGCCCGGTCAATACCCCTTCGGTCATCAGCAGCGGCATGCGCGTTTCCAGGCCTGGAATTCCGTTGGGCACTTGATCGAAGCTGGGCGTTTCACCCGCTACCAGCTTGCCTTCGGTGCCGGCATAGCGAAACGGCGCATGGTCCGAAGAGACGATCTGGAAAGTACCGTTTTGCAGGCCATCCCACACCGACTGGCGGTTCGCTTCATCGCGCGGCGGCGGGCTGCAGATACATTGATAGCCGCGCGCCCCGTCCTCGAGCATGTCCTCGGTCAACAACAGATACTGCGGGCAGGTCTCGGCAAATACCGAAAGGCCTTGGCCTTGCGCCCACCGAATCTGATCGATCGCTTCGCTGCCGGACACATGCACGATCAGCACCGGCGTATCGACCAACTGGGCCAGGCTGATAGCGCGGTGCGTCGCTTCACGCTCGACCAGCATCGGGCGCGACAGCGCGTGACCGATCGGTGCAGTGATGCCTTGCTCCAGCAGCGCCTGCGTAAGCCACGCGATGCAATCGGCGTTTTCGGCGTGGATCATCGCCATCGCGCCATGCGCGCGAGCCAAGGCCAGCACCTCGATCATCTGCCGGTCGTTGAGCTTGAGTGCGTCGTAGGTCATGTAGATCTTGAAGGACGTATAGCCCTCCTCGATCAGTTGCGGCAGTTCCTGCTGCAATACATAAGAAGTGGGATCGGTGACGATGAGGTGAAACGCGTAATCGATGACTGCGCGGCCGTGGGCGCGCCGGTGATACTCGTCGATCGCCTCGCGCAAAGTGCGGCCTTTTTGCTGACAGGCAAACGGCATGACGGTGGTAGTGCCACCGCACGCGGCGGAGACCGTGCCACTGGCAAAGTCGTCGGCCATCACGCTGTCGTCGCCGGTTTCCTGATCGAGGTGGCAGTGCGCGTCCACGCCGCCGGGCGTCACCAGCCGCCCCTGTGCATCGATCTCGCGCGCACCGGGCGCCAGATCGGTGCCCAGCATCGCGATGCGCCCGTCGCGCACGCCGATGTCGGCATGAAAGCGATCGGCTGCGGTCGCGATGTCGGCGTTGCGTATCACTAAGTCGAAGGCGTATGCGTCGTTCACGCGACCTCCTGGAACAGGCGGCCCCAGCCTTGCACGCGTTTAGTGTCCACACCGGTCATACGTAGTGCCTTCCACACCACTGTCGAAATGGTGTCGTAAATTGGGATCCCCAACTCAGCTTCCAGCTCTTCGACCAGCGGCGCGCCGCGCAGGTTGGTGCAGAAAATCGTGATGGCATCGGGCTGGCAGGCTGCGACTTCGCGCACCATCGCACGCAAGGTATCCGCATCCACTTCAGAGAATGAAAAATTGTCTTGTTTGTTGAGGTGGCGCTCCGCCACGCAGTCGAAGCCGGCCGCGCCGTATGTGGAGATCACCTTGGCTTGCACGTCGTCACGGTAAGGCGTCACCAGTCCGAAGCGACGCACGCCGGTCTTGGCGAAGATTTCGTTCAATGCCAGCACCGAAGTGCATGCGGGGATGCCGGTGCGCTCGGTGATGCGTTGGCACAGACGCTCGTCGGCCTCGAAGCCAAGCCATCCTGACGAGGTACCGTTCCAGCCGATCATGTCGAGTTTCGCGTCCGCCAATAGATCCGCGGCCGCCAGTATCTCGGCATCGTCGAACTGGGCCAGCGCGCGCTCGGATAGCGCGATTTCCGTTACGCGAAAGCGACCGAAATGCGCGCTGACTTCAGGCAGGCCGGCCAGCATCGCGGAAGTGACCGGTTCCAGCGTTGTGTTGGACGAGGGAGTCAACATGCCAAGCAAAGTGCGATTCGTCATAGCTCTCGAATTCTGTGGAAGACGCAGGGTCAGAGAACCAATATAAGCAATCGCTGTGCCAACAAAATATGATTTTTTTGTATACGATTTAAAACTACATCGTATGCAATGTATGGCGCGGCCAAGCGGTTTGCCGGCACGCACTCTGGAAGCTCCGAGCCACCTATACATTGGAATTGTGCTGCATCGAGCCGGTGCGGGCCATCGCTCTCAAGCACAATATAAGTGCGTAAATTCGCGTTTATGAGGCGCGATACCCGCTCACAAAACGAGCGCGATATGCGCCCATGAGGCAACACCTTTGTGTACAAAAGCGCGAGCAATGATTTAAGATTGGCCCGTACCCACTCCGTCGAGAATTACCTTGTGCCCTCCCGCTTCACTTTCGCCTTCTTCTACCGTTGCGGCGGATAAAACCGCCTTCAGCAATGACGAAATTTATCGGCGTCTGCAAAAAGCTGTGCTCGAGCGCCGTCTCGGGCCGGGCGCGCGACTCGTGGAGGACCGGCTCGCGGAAGTCTCAGGCGTCAGTCGTACGAAGATTCGCGAAGTATTGGGGCGTCTGGCACATGAAGGGCTAGTCACCTTGGTGCCTAACCGCGGCGCGTTCATCGCCAGCCCTAGCGTCGAGCAGGCACGCGATGTGTTCGTGACACGCCGCTTGGTCGAACCCGAAATGGCGCGCATGCTGTGCGCAAGCGCCACTCCCGTGCAGATCCGCGCGTTACGGCGTCATGTAAAGCAGGAAGAAGAGGCACGCGTGAAGGATGACCGGCCCGCCATCATCCGGTTGTCGGGCGAGTTCCATATTCTGATCGCGCAGATGACCGGCAACGAAATCCTGCTACGGCTGATGCGTGAGCTCACGTCGCTGACCTGCCTGGTCATCACGCTCTACGATAAGCCGAACACGCCGGCCTGCCCTCATCATGAACATGCCGATCTGATCAATGCGATCGAAGCGCGCGACGCAGTGCGCGCCTCGTCAACCATGAGCGAGCACTTGAGTCACATCGAGAACACGCTGGACCTGAGTGCGTCGCCAGCCGAGATGCCGGACATCGAAGCCATTTTCTTGTGAGGCGGCAGACGAGCGAAGTAAAAGCCCAGGCTTAGGCGCTTACTTCGCGAACAGCGATGCCATATTGGCAAACGCCTTGAACTCCATCGCGTTCCCCGACGGGTCGAGAAAAAACATGGTCGCCTGTTCACCCGGTTCGCCTTTGAAGCGGATGTGCGGTTCGATGATGAACTTGATGCCTGCGCCACGCAGCTTCTCGGCTGCGGTTTCCCACTGGCTCATCGACAGGACTGCGCCGAAATGCCGTACCGGCACGTTGTCGCCGTCGACCGCGCTGGTGTTGCGATGGCCGGTTTCTTCAGGCGACAGATGCGCGACGATCTGGTGGCCGTAGAAATTGAAGTCGACCCAATCGGGCGAGCTGCGGCCCTCCGGGCAACCGAGCAGCGTGCCGTAAAAAGCCCGTGCAGCTTCCAGGCTGTGTACCGGAAAGGCCAGGTGAAACGGTGGCATCGAATCTTGTGTAGCTTGGCTCATGAACGCTCCCGGCGTCGAAGTAGTAAAGACAAATAAGGATAGTAAGATAAGAACGATCAACTTGCGCAATCAATACGCCGGCAGGCCGTTGCAATAGCCTGACATACCGTTCTGGGACGGCGCTCATTTCCTGGTTTCAACTCTGCTTTCGCTGTATCACCTTGCTATGGTCCCCAATTCAAGGTTTATCTTGCGTTGCCCCCAAAGCAACGATGCGTGAACTTAGTTGCTCTTGCTCGATATTTTTCCCCCGTGGATGATAGTCGCAGGCACAGAGTGAACAATAAGTCGCATAGCGGAGACCACCATGTCATCGATTCAAACCCTGGATGGAACAGATCACGTCTCCGCCCTATACAACAAGCTCAACTGGCGCTTGCTGCCGTTCTTGCTGATTTGCTATATGTTTGCGTATCTGGACCGGGTCAATGTCGGCTTCGCCAAACTCCAGATGCAAAGCGACCTCGGATTTTCCGACGCGGCCTACGGTGTAGGCGCCGGTATCTTTTTCATCGGATACGTGCTGTTTGAAATCCCCAGCAACCTGATGCTGCCGAGAATTGGTGCGCGCAAGACCTTCAGTCGCATCATGATTTTGTGGGGGATCACTTCGGCCTGCATGCTGTTCGTACGCAACGTACCGATGTTTTATGGCATGCGTTTTCTGCTCGGGGTCTTCGAAGCCGGCTTCGCCCCAGGCATGATCTATTACCTCTCCTGCTGGTACGGCCCGACCCGCATGGCCCGGGCAATCGCCATCGTGTTTCTCGCAGGCCCCCTGGGCGGTATCATCGGTGGCCCGATCTCGGCGTGGTTGATGTCCAGCTTCTCCAGCGCGGGCGGCTTGGCCGGCTGGCAGTGGATGTTTTTGCTGGAAGGGCTCCCATGCATGGCGCTCGGCGTCATCACGTTTTTCTTTTTGTCGGATCGACCCGCAGACGCCAAGTGGCTGAATGCCGAGGAAAAACGCCTGCTTACGGCCGAACTCGGCCCCGCTTCCGCGAAAGACCATTCCTTCAAAGCCGTCGCGCGAGATTTACGAATCTATATCCTGGCGTTCGCGTACTTTTGCATCATTGCCTCGATCTATTCCATCAGCTTCTGGCTTCCGACGATGATCAAAGCGCAGGGCATCAACGACACCATGCAGTTGGGTTGGTACGCGGCCATCCCCTACATTGCAGCCGCATTTGGCATGTATTTTGTGGGACGCAGGTCGGACCGACTGAACGAGCGGCGCTATCACAGTGCCCTGCCCGCACTGCTTGGAGCGATCCTGCTCGCTGGCTCGATCCTTTCGGACGGCAATTTCCCCGTATCGCTGATCTTGTTCACGCTTGCCACGGCGATGATGTGGATCGCCTACACCGTGTTTTGGGCAATTCCTTCCGCCTACATCAAGGGGCCGGCCGCCGCGGGCGGCATCGCACTCATCAATACCATCGGACTGTCCGGGGGCTTTTGGGGACCCGCGATCATCGGCTGGACCAAGACGGCGACCGGCAATCTGCATCTTGGCCTGCTGGTCATGGCCTCCCTGCTGGTTATCGCCTCGCTCCTGCTGGTCACGAACAAACTGCCCTTGGACAAACGTGCCAGTCAATCGGACTGAACGCCCGCGTTGAATGTTCTTGGCGTTTATTGCATAAGTTCTTCGATGAAAGGATTGATCGCCGCGAGCCGCCCCCTATACTTCTGAAAATGACGGGCATTTCCTCCTCGCCAACGTAACAAAAGGAGTACTTATTGATGAATATTTTGATCGCAGGTTTTCAGCATGAGACGAACACCTTTGCGCCCTCGAAAGCGGCCTACCAGAATTTCTTGCAGGGCGAAGGCTTTCCCCCTCTGACACGGGGTGTCGAGGTGCTGAAGCTGCGCGACGTGAACGTGCCGATAGGCGGCTTCATCAAGGATGCCGAAGCTGCCGGGCATGCGTTGATCCCGGTGATTTGGGCCGGCGCCAGCGCGTCGGCACATGTGACCGAAGACGCATACGAACGGATTGCCGGTGAGATCGTCGAAGCGGTTAAGTCCGGTGGCTTCGATGCCATCTACCTCGACCTGCATGGCGCCATGGTTGCCGAACATATCGACGACGGTGAAGGCGAACTGCTGGAGCGAGTGCGCGCGGTGGTCGGCAGCAGCTTACCGCTCGTCGTCTCGCTTGACCTGCACGCGAACGTGACGGAAAAGATGCTGAAACACGCGGACGCGTTGGTGGCGTATCGAACGTATCCTCACGTCGATATGGCGGAAACGGGCGAACGGGCTGCGAAGATCCTGGAAACGATAACCAACGATAATCGCCCGGTAAAGCGGGCGATGCGGCGCATTCCCTTCCTGGTTCCCGTGAACGGAATGTGTACGCTCGTAGAGCCTTCGTGCGGCATGTATGACCTGCTGGCATCGCTTGAGAAAGCCGCCGCGGATTCCGCGGACTCACTTTTCTCACTGTCCTTCGCCCCGGGATTCCCCGCCGCCGATTTCCCCGAATGCGGTCCGGTGATCTGGGGATACGGCTTCGACGAGCGCGCGGTAACGCAAGCCGTCGAAACGCTCTTTGACAAGATGATCGCCCACGAGGCACAGTGGGAAGTTCGCTTCCTCGCGCCCGACGAGGCCGTGATCGAAGCCATGCGGCTCAGTCGGAACGCCCACCAGCCCGTGATCATTGCCGATACACAGGACAACCCTGGCGTAGGCGGCGACTCGAACACCATGGGCATGGTCCGAGCCCTTTTGCGCAATGGAGCGCAAGAGGCGGCCGTCGGCCTGATATGGGATGCGGAAGCAGCGGCGGCGGCGCACAAGGCCGGCGTGGGCGCCAGGATCGAGCTCGCGCTCGCGGGCCGCTCGGGCGTTCAGGGAGATGAACCGCTGATCGGGTCTTTCGAAGTGGACTATCTTTCTGATGGACGCGTGCGCTTTGACGGCCCGATGATGAATGGGATGTGGACCGAGCTCGGTCCAGTTGCCTGCCTGCGCATCGACGGCGTGAGGATCGCTGTCAGCTCGATCAAGATGCAGATGTTCGAGCGCAATCTCTACCGCATCGCGGGCATAGACCCCGAACGAATGAAGATATTGGTCAACAAGAGTTCGGTCCACTTCCGCGCGGACTTCGAGGCAAGCGCCGCCGCGATATTGGTCGCCAAGGCACCGGGCCCCATGGCGGCCGACCCTTCGGATCTGCCTTGGAAGCGCCTCGATCCGCAGATACGCTTGCGACCGACCGGGAGCTCGCTCAATGAGCGAGAGCGTATTTGCTTATGAAGCTTGCTTATGAGGTTTGCTCGTGAGGCCAGCCTATGACGCCACATTAGGGAGCTAGATCATGGATCACCTTCAATCCTTGCGTGTGTTTGTCAAAGTGGCCGAGATCGGCACCTTCACTGGCGCATCGGAAAGCCTGGATCTCTCGAGCACGGTGACCACGCGGCTGGTTGCCGCATTGGAGGAGCGTCTGCGGGTGCGGCTATTCCAGCGCACCACGCGACGCGTCTCGCTGACTGAAACCGGTCATATTTTTCTGGAGCGAGCGCGGCAGATTGTCGAGGATATCGACGACGCGGAGAACCTGATCACGGCGCAACATCAGGCGCCTGCGGGTGTGCTGCGCATTGCCGTACCGGTGGCTTTTGGGCTGCGCAATATGACCGAGTTGTTGAAAGAATCAAACAACGTTACCCCGAGGTCACGCCGCATTTGACGCTGACCGATGACACGGTCGATATCGTGGCACACCGTTTCGATGTGGTGATTGCGCCCGACGGGAACCAGCAAGGCGCCACGTTGGTCCTTCGGCGCTTCACATCGAGTCCGTTGCTACTGGTAGCTTCGCGCGAGTACATTGCGCGCAATGGCATGCCGCGCAGCGCGGCCGATTTCGCGCACCATGTCTTCCTGACGCACACCAGCGACGAACTCAACGTGAACCAACGTCTGGTCGACGAGATCGGCGGCGCTGCGCTGCGCGAAGATCAATGCATGGTGGCCAACAATATCGAAATGCTGCGACGCTTCGCCGTCGGTGGCCTCGGCATCGCCATGTTGCCGGGTTACCTGGTCGCCACGGAAATCGCCTCGGGCCAACTGGTGCGACTGCTGCCCGATCGAGTGCAGCCGCCGATCGGCATGAATCTCGTCTTCATGAGCCGACGCAACCTCGCAGCGAAGGTACGAACCTTCGTCGACTTCATGGTGGAGAAATTCGCCGCGAACCCGGATGGCGTTCCGGGCCCGTGAGGCGTTTGCAGAGTCAAGCCGGTACCATGCGGCGCTTGTCTCTCGTATGAATAACAAACGCCCCAGTCCCGAGTAGGGCCAAACACACGATCGGCACGATCATCGGCGCAGTCGTCGTGCCACTGACTTTCCCAACATACGGCATCAGATTTTGACTCAGAAATCCGCCTAGATTGCCGATCGAATTGATGGCTGCGACGCTCGCCGCCGCTCGCACGCCCGAGAAAAACCGCGGCGGCAAAAACCAGAAGCAAGGGTAGAGCAACGGGATGCACATGCCGCCCAAGACCAACGCGCCGAAACGCAGAGACGTAGGTCCGAGCAAGAAGCTGCCGATAAAACAAACCGTGCCCACGCCGGCAATGATCATCATCGCTTGCACGACGCTACCGCTGCGCCTGAGCTTACCCGGCAACCACAACAACATGAGCGCAGCCAATCCCCACGGCAACATGTTCAACAAGCCATTGGTCGTGCTGCTTACGCCAAAGCTCTTGACCAGCGTCGGCATCCAATAGGTCACGCCGTACAGCGACGTCGACATCAACATGTAGATAAACGCGAAAAACAGCACGCGCGGATCAATCAGCGCTTTCCACGGGTGGGTACGCGCCGGGTTCACCGGTTGTTCGCGCTGCAGAGCCGCCAGAGCAATCGATTTCTCGGCCGGGTTCAGGAACCTTGCTTCCTGAATCGATGCCGGCAGCAACCTGAACACCGCAAATGCCACCAACACGGCAGGCAACCCGGTTGCGATAAAGACCCACTGCCAGCCCGCCAGCCCACCCGTTCCGCTCAGCCCAAGCAACAAGCCGCCGACCAGCGAACCCAGCATATTTGCCAATGCACTACCGAGTGTGAAATAGCCCATCACCCGAGCCCGCTGGCTCTGTGGAAACCATAAGGTGAGGTAGTAGATTACGCCAGGATAAAAGCCCGCTTCGGCCACGCCCAGGGCAAACCGCAGAACGCAAAATACCGGCATCGATTTGGTGAAGCCCATCAGCACGGTAATGATGCCCCACGTCAGCATGATACGAGCGAGCCACAAGCGTGCGCCGAATCGATGCAATGCCAGCGTGCTCGGCACTTCGAACAACAGGTAACCGATGAAGAACAGCGAAGATGCGAGACCGAAAGCCGCCTCCGTCATCCCGAGGTCGTGCAGCATTTGCAGTTTTGCGAAGCCGACGTTCTGCCTGTCGATAAACGAGATCAAGAACATGATGATCAGTATCGGCATCAAACGCCATGCCATCTTTGTCATCACCCGCTGCTCGGCGATCTCCGTTGATGGGTTGTCCATCGTTGTCTCCTGTCTGTAATATTTTGGTAATAAACTGTTTTTCTTATACGCACATCGCGAGCCAAGTAGACTCGCGCATACAGTGTAACTGGAGCCGCATACCCTGCGGCGGGGCGTTCAACGCGCAGGCCCGATGGATTCCCCAGCCTCGGCCCGATGCTTCAGCGCCGTTCTCACCGCGTCGATTACGTTTCCCCAATCCCCAAGGGCCGGTTGGCGAAATAGCCGGGCGCTCGGATACCACGGACTGTCGTCCCGCTCCAGCATCCAGCGCCAGCAGGTGTCGAAGCGATTCAATATCCACACCGGCTTGCCCATTGCACCGGCAAGATGGGCAGTCGAAGTGTCCACCGAGATGATCAGATCGAGGTTCTCGACCAAAGCGGCCGTGTCGGCAAAGTCGGTCAGCTCGTCCGCGTAATCGACCACCGCTTGACCGCCTGCCGGTTCCGACGGGAGTTGCGCAAGCTGTTGCGCCGGCGCCCCTTTTTGCAAGCTGTAGTATTGAACGGAAGGAAGATCGAGAAGCGGTTGCAATTGAGCCAGTGCGATCGAGCGCCTGGCGTCGATGTTGCGCAGCTCTGCGACCCCCGCCCTATTCCCGCCTGCCCACACCAGGCCAACCTTCAACCGGCTATCAGGGCCACTGCCGATGCGGACTCGCCACTGTTGCACGCGGTCTGCGTCAGCAAATAAATAGGGCGTGCCCGAGGGTATCGTGCTCACGGAAGTGTTGAACGCGAGCGGTAAGCTGAGCAACGGACAGTGGTAATCGAACGGTGGCAAGGGCGCCCCTTGCTCGACGATCTGCGCCACCCCTTCGAGATTCGCCAGCAATGTGAGCAGCTCCGCAGGCACTTCGAGTACAACCCGAGCACCGAGCTTGGCAACCAGCGCTACGTAGCGGCAAAACTGCAGTGTGTCCCCCAGCCCCTGTTCAGCGTGCAGCAAGATCGTCTTGCCGGCAATCGCTTCGTCGCCGAGCCACAGCGGTTGCTCGAAGGTTCGTCGGCTGGCCTTGATCCGGTTGCGTTGCCACCGCCACTCGTATTTCCGCCATCCCTCTTCCAGCCGTCCCACTTGCAAAAGACACAGCGATTCGTTCCAGTGCGTCTCTGCATAGTCGGGCGCAAGTGAGAGCGCCTGCTGATAACTGAGCAGCGCCTCGTCACGTCGGTTGAGTTCGATGAGGCAAAGACCTTGATTATTCCAGGCATCGATCAAATTCGGCGCGATCGCAATCGCACGCTGGTAGCTGGTTCGAGCCTCCTCGGGACGACCCAGGTCACCCAAGGCGTTGCCTCGATTGCTCCACGCGTCGGCGTAGTCAGGCCAAAGCGCAATCGCCCGATCGCAGCTTTCGAGCGCATCCACGGGGCGCCCCAGATCGCGCAGCACGCACGCTCGATTGTTGAGCGCTTGCGCAAAATCCGGCTTCAACGCGATGGCGCGGTCGTAGCTGTGCAACGCGTCTTGCGGTGTATCGAGGCCGGCTAAAGCGTTGCCGCGATTGTTCCAGGCGTCGGCGAAATCGCGTCGCAGTGAAACGGCCCGATCCGCACTCGACAGCCCTTCCTTGAATCGGCTTACCGCGTTATAGGCAAATGCCAGGTTCGAGTGGATCGGAGCCTGCATCGCGTTGATCGCGACGGCCTTCCTGAGTAGCGCTATCCCCTCGTCCCATCGCCCGGATTGCAGCGCAAGTGTACCGAGCAGCTGTAGCGCATCGAAATGATTGGGCCGAAGTTGAAGGATTTCGCGGTAAAGCGCTTCTGCCTCGACGAAGGCGGCATTTTGCTGCAGCGCCACCGCTTGCCGCAGCGTTTTGTCGAGCTGTCGCTGTAGATTGATCTGTTTACTCATGGCCGTAATTATAAGGCGACCCCGCGGCGTGCTCCCCGCAGCGATCCCCTGGCAACCCCCGCCGGCCGCGAAAATCCCGTGAGCGCGTTGGCGCCAGCGGTCTCGCACGCCCGCCACCGAGGGCCGCCGCCGCCCTCGCTGCCAAACTGAAGACTGTCAGCACCCTCAATCCGGCATGCCTTTGCCCGTGGTTTCAGGCAGAAACCATGGCACGATCAACCCGATGATATACACCGATCCGAGCGCAAGCGCCGCATGCGAGACGCCGCCGAACGACTTGATCATCAGCCCCGCGATAATCGGGAACACCCAGGCAATCATGCGCGCACCGTTGAAGACAAAGCTGATTGCCGTCGAACGCACCGTAGACGTGAATAGCTCGCACGGATAAATCGCCATCCATACATAGGCACAACCGAGCGTGAAGAAACCGTTCACCGGGGCGACGATCTGCATGGCCTCGACCGAGTGCGTCATGCTGTACATGACGATCGTGGTGAGCAGCGAGCCCAGGAACGTCAGGAATAGAAACAGCCGACGCCCGATCGCATCGATGATGAAGCCCGCGACCATATACGCGGTAATCGCGCCGGCAGTATAGATAATCGAGATCTTCGAGCCCCAGGAAATCGCATCGGCCAGACCCTCCGCTTTGGCGATCGCAACCGTATACGTGGGCAGCCAGCTCGATATCGCCCACCAGCCAACCGTCGTCACGATAGAGAGCAGCACGGTGAGCAGGGTGCGCCTACGCGCTTCGGGCTCGCTGAACAATTGCTTGAGCGTGAACGGGCGACGGTTCGACGCGGCGCCGGATTGGGCAGTGGCGCCGGGCGTAGCGCTGTCCGCCGTTTCGGTGCTGACCGCGCTCCAGCGTTTTTCCCGAACCGCTGTCTTCCATTTCTCCGATTCGGCCACGCCGCGGCGGATATACAGCACAAACAAGGCGGGCACAGCGCCGATCACGAACATCAGGCGCCAGGTTTCGGCGCCCAGCGGATGCCAGCTCGACAGCGCGTACCACACGACGGCTGCGAGCATCGTGCCCCAACCGAAGCCGGACTGAAGAAAACCGGCGCCCTTCGCCCGGGCTTTCTCGGGCCATGTCTCCGAAAGCAGTGCAACCCCGGTGCTCCATTCGCTGCCCATTGCCAGGCCAGTCAGGAAACGCAGCGCACACAGCGCCCAAAAGCTGCCCGCGAAGGCGGTGAAACCGGAGAACATGGCGTAGAGAAACACCGACCACAGCATCATGCGCCTGCGCCCGACATAGTCGGCGAGTACCCCGCCGACCAAGCCGCCCACACCCCAACCCAGCAGCGTGATGCCGATCACCGCGCCCGCAAAGACCGGCGTCGACACGGCTTGTTCGGGTGTGAGCACCGAATGCATCAAAGGCGCGATCACGACAACCAAGGCAAGCGCCTCATAGCCATCGAAAATCCATCCGAGGAAGCTGCTCGTCAGGACCCTCCAGTGCATTGCCGTTAAGCCTTCGTACCACGGCTGCTTGCCCGGTATCGCGATGTTTCGGTCACTCATCTCTGTCTCCTGTTTTTTTATAGTCGCTACTTAAGTATTGTCGCTCAACCTCGGCACAGACGTATAACCGCAGGCCTACGACCGCCGGTGCGGCGCCCCATTGCCGCAATCACACTTCAAGCCTTGCGCAGAGCATCCTCGAATATCTCACGCCTCGCACCCGGACAATACTATTTTTAGGGGCCAGGGTGGATTAAGCCCGCGCACTGTGCTCCTTTTGTTCCGATCAATGTGTGCGCCCTGCTTCGGACAGCTCCCGCTTATTCTCCTCATACGCAACGCGCATGCACACCGCGTCGGGTCCCGGCCCGGTCAGATCCCGCTGGGTCAGATCCCGATACGGGCCCCGCACGATTCACAGAATGGAGAGAGCAGTCATGGCAACGAAACCCGAAGAGCGCTTCGAGCCTCGCATCGAACCTTATACCCACCCCGCGGCGGGATGGGGCGCGCTGAAGTACGTTGCCATCAACCTGCTCAAGGAAAAGGTCAAGGGCGGCAATTACAAAACGCTGTTCAAGCAAAACCAGGCCGACGGCTTTGACTGCCCCGGCTGCGCGTGGCCCGACCGCGAGCATGCCTCTACATTTGAGTTCTGCGAAAACGGTGTGAAAGCCGTTGCGGCCGAAGCGACCAGCAAACGCACCACAGCCGATTTCCTGGGCGCGCATACGGTCGCCGAACTCATGCAGCAGAGCGATTACGAGCTCGAGCAGCATGGCCGCCTGACCGACCCGGTGGCCTATGACGCTGCCACCGACACCTACCAGCCCATTTCATGGGATGACGCTTTCGCGTTGATCGCGCGCCATCTGCAAGCGCTGGAAGACCCCAACCAAGCCAGTTTCTACACCTCGGGACGAGCCAGCAACGAGGCGGCGTTTTTGTATCAATTGTTCGTCCGCATGTACGGCACCAACAATTTCCCCGATTGCTCGAACATGTGCCACGAGGCCACCAGCCGCGGCTTACCGCTCACGGTCGGCGTGGGCAAAGGAACCGTGACGCTGGACGACTTCGAACACGCCGATACACTATTGCTGTTCGGTCAAAACCCGGCCACCAACCATCCACGCATGATGGGCGAGCTGCGCGACTGTGCCAAGCGCGGCGCCACGATCGTGTCGATCAACCCCTTGCGCGAACGTGGCCTGGAGCGCTTTACCAGCCCGCAGCATCCGCTCGAGATGCTGACCATGGGCAGCACCAAGATCGCCTCGACGTTCGTGCGCCCCAAGCTGAGCGGCGATTTCGCGCTGATCAAGGGCGTGGCCAAGCGTGTGCTGGAGCTCGACGATATCGCGCTGGCCGCTCAGACCGAGCGCGTGCTGGACGTCCGCTTCATCCATGAGCATACAAGTGGCTTCGAGGCTTTTGCCGCCGATCTGCGCGCCCAATCTTGGGAAGCACTCGTCGACGAGTCGGGCGTGCCGCGCGAGGAAATCGAGGCGCTGGCGCAGATCTACGTCAACGGCAAATCGGTTATCGCCACCTGGGGCATGGGCCTGACTCAGCACAAGAATTCCGTGCAGACCGTGCAAATGCTCTCCAACATGATGATGATGCGCGGCAATATCGGGCGTCGTGGCGCAGGCCTGTGTCCGGTGCGGGGCCATTCGAATGTGCAGGGCGACCGCACCGTAGGCATCGAGGAGCGGCCGACCCCGGCATTCCTCGATCGCTTGAAAGCGGTATTCGATTTTGAACCGCCTCGCGAGCACGGCTTGGACGTGGTCGCGACGATCGAGGCGATGCGCGAAGGACGCATCCAGGTGTTCGTCGCGCTGGGCGGCAATTTCGCCATGGCAACCCCCGATACGCCGCGCACCTGGGAGGGCCTGCGCTCTTGCGCACTGACCGTGCAAATTGCCACGAAGCTCAATCGCAGCCACCTGGTGCATGGCAAAGACGCGCTGATCCTGCCCACGCTCGGGCGCACTGAAATCGACGAGCAGGCGGGTATAGCGCAAGGCGTGACGGTGGAAGATTCAGTCAGCATGGTGCACATTTCGTACGGCATGAACAAACCAGCGTCCCCCCACCTGCTGTCGGAAATTGCGATCGTCGGCCGCATGGCGCACGCGACCTTGGGCAGCGGCAAGGTCGACTGGCTCGGTTATGTGGAAGATTACTCACGCGTGCGCGATGCCATCGAGAAAGTCATCGACGGCTTCGAAAACTACAACGAGCGGGTCAGCCACCCCGGCGGCTTCCATCTCGCCGTACCCGCCCGCGACCGGGTGTGGAAGACAGCTACCGGCCGTGCCCAGTTCCTGGTCAACCAGATCCAGCAGGACACGCCCCTGCGGCGCGCTCGCGCATTGCACGGCAAACAGCTGATGACGCTGATGACGACCCGTTCTCACGACCAGTACAACACCACGATCTACGCAATGGACGATAGATATCGTGGCGTGTACGGGCAACGCCGCGTGGTATTCATCAACCGTGAAGACCTGTCTGCCCTGGGCTTCGAAAACGGCGAATGGGTCGACATTCTCGGCATCGCGGACGATGGCCTGGAGCGGCGCGCGGATCGATTCCGCCTGGTGGAGTACGACATTCCGCGCGGTTGCCTCGGCGCTTACTACCCGGAAACCAACCCGCTGGTGGCGCTTTCGAGCGTCGCCGATTTTGCCAACACGCCTGCGTACAAATCGATTCCTGTGCTGTTGCGCTCGTCGCCTGAACAGTAACGCCAGATGAGTAAACCCGCGCCATGATCGTCAGAACGCCGCAAAACTGGTTTCGCACCCTGTTCATCTGGGACGGCTCGGTGCTCCAGTCCATCACCCCGCAACTGCTGTTTATGTTCCTGGTGTCGACTTTGGCCTTGTTCACCGATGGTCACTTGTTCGGCGACAAAGTGCCGTTGAACGTAGGGCCCTTTACCCTGCTAGGCGTGGCCTTGGCCATCTTCCTCGGTTTTCGCAACAGCGCGAGCTACGACCGTTACTGGGAGGCGCGCAAGATGTGGGGGAATCTGATGATTGCAGCACGCGCGCTCACTTCGCAGGTGATCAACTACATTCCGTCGGATACGGCAGGCTTCGACCGCATGCTGTTCGTCAAGCGGCTGATCGCGGCCGTCTATGCGCTCAATAATCAACTGCGCGAAACGGATCCCCATACGGATCTCACTCATCTGCTGTCGGCCGAAGATCTGACGCGCGTGGCCCACTGGCAATATCGCCCCATCGGCTTGCTCGATCAGTTGCGCGCGATGCTGGCGCAAGCGCAACGCCAAGGTGCCCTATCCGATACGCAGGTATGGATGTGCGACGCCCAAATCAATGAACTGGCTGCGATGGTGGGTGGATGCGAGCGCATCGCCACGACCCCTTTGCCGTTTCCCTATGGCGTACTGCTGCATCGCACCGTCTATGCCTACTGTTTGTTGTTGCCATTTGGCTTGGTGGATTCGATCGGGGTAGCCACGCCTTTGATCTCGGTTTTCGTGTCCTACACCTTGCTTGCGCTGGAAGCGATTGCCAGCGAACTCGCGGATCCGTTCGGCAAAGCGCCTAATCACCTCGCCCTGGATGCGATGACGCGCAACGTGGAGCGGTCGCTGCTCGAGCTTTGTGGCAAGGCCGTGCCGAGCCCGATGCCGGTTGGCAAGAGTTATCGATTGACCTGATCACGACGGGTCGTCCGCCTGCGCACCGTCGGCAAAAATCTCGCCGCACAAGTGCAGACCGGCAGGTGTCAGCGCGGCCGTTCCAGAACCATCCTCGCGGTCGAGCACCGTGACGAGGTCCGCATCTTTAAGTACGGCGAGCTTGCGGCGCAAGGTACTCATCTGCATATCCGCCTGTTTGCTGAGCTTGGCAAGCGACCAGGGCTTGTCCGGCGTCGCGTCGGCTGCACGCCACAGTTGGATCAGCACCGCGATCAACGCGGGGTCCAGGCCATCGCCGAATTCACTCATGATTTTTCTCCTGTTACGCTTACACGCTTAAGCAGCGTGTTGCCGGCCTTTTGATATCCTATCAGCGGTCGTTGAGACGGCTTCGTAGTGACCTGTCTTGCCAGGCGCTCACGAACGGCAAAGGTATCGGGAGAACCGTAGTTGAAATTTTACGAGAAGCTGGCCAACGACATCGATGCCCTTATCGGCAGCGGCGTGCTGCTGCCGGGCGAACGCATTCCATCGGTGCGACATACGAGCCAGCAGCACAAGCTCAGTATCACCACCGTACTGCGTGCCTATGCGCTGCTCGAAAGCCGGGGCGCCATCGAAAGCCGTCCGCAGTCCGGGTATTTCGTCCGCAAGCGGGCCACGGCGCTCGTCTCGCGCGAAATCCAGCCGTCCAATCCACAGCCCGTTTCCGTCGAGGTCGATGTCAGCCAACTGGTGTTGGCCACCCTGCGCTCGATCGGCACCAACGAAGCTGTGCCGCTGGGGTCGCCCTACCCGGACCCCTCGCTGTTCCCTTGGCAACGCGTCAATCAATACACTAACTCCATCGCGCGGCGCCACCATTCCTGGAGTCTGATCGATGATCTGCCGCCGGGCAATGAAGAATTGATCCGCCAGATCGCCCGCCGCCACCTGGAAAACGGTCTTTCGGTGGATCCTCACGAAATCATCGTTACGGTCGGCGCCACCGAAGCGATCAATTTGTGCTTGCAGGCAGTGGCCAAACCCGGCGACACGATCGCGGTCGAGTCGCCGACGTTCTATGCCATGCTGCACGCGATAGAGCGCATGGGCATGCGGGCGATCGAGGTCGCCACCGATCCCAACGAAGGCATCAGCATCGAGGCGCTTGAAAAAATAATCGGCGAACAGCGCATCGCGGCCTGCATGGTCATGCCTAACTTCCAGAATCCATTGGGCTTTCAGATGTCGGACCAGCGTAAAGCCGCACTGGTCGACCTATTGGCCCGCCACGAAATACCTGCGATCGAGAATGGTGTTTACAACGAGCTCTACTTTGGCGAGTCACATCCTACGTCCTTGAAGTCTTACGACAAGAAGGGGTTGGTGTTGCACTGTGCATCGTTTTCCAAAAGCCTGAGTTCCGCCTACCGGATCGGCTGGACGCTGGCGGGCCGGTATCGCGATCGGGTGGAAAAGCTGAAGTTTCTCAACACTTTGACCACCTCGTCGATTTCGCAAATGGCCATCACGGAGTACTTGAAGAACGACGGCTTCGATCACCATCTGAGGCGCGTGCGCAAAGCTTACGCACAGCAGGCCAATATCATGGCCGCGACGGTCAAGCGATTCTTTCCGGATGGCACGCGCATCTCGCGGCCTAAGGGCGGCTATGTGCTATGGGTCGAGTTGCCGGAAGCGGTCGATTCCATGAAGCTGTACCATCGCGCGCTCGAATCGGGCATCACCATCGCGCCGGGCAGGATGTTCTCTGTGAGCAATGCCTACAAGCACTGCATCAGGCTCAATTACAGCTACCCGTGGACCACTGAAATCGACCAGGCCCTGATCCTGCTGGCGAAGCTGATTGGGGAGTTTTTGTAGCCGATGCGGGGTTTGCAGGGCACTTGGGACGGTGGTTGAGACGCGGGTGCGGTTGAGACGCGGGTGCGGTTGAGACGCGGGTGCGGTTGAGACGCGCGGTTGAGACGATCAAGCAACTTAATGAGCACGTGCGGCCTTAACGCGAGCAATGCGTTCTTCTACAGTGAAGTTACCGCGCCGCACACCGACGCCTAACCCCGCAATCACTATCAGAGGTAAATACCATGCCTAACGTAACGATACATATCAAACCGGCCTGTCCCTATTGTATTGCCGCCAAGGCGCTGTTGCGTCGCAAAGGAATCGGCTTCGATGAAATCAATATCGAAGGCGACCGCGCCGCTGCGGCCGCGCTAGCGCAGCGAACTGGCCGCCGTACCGTCCCGCAGATCTTCATCGGCGAAACGCATGTCGGTGGATACGACGATCTGAATGCACTCGATATTGCCGGCCGTCTCGACGAACTTCTGGCCGGAGTTGCTTAAGCGCATGCGGGTGCGGACCGCGCGTTCGATGCGGTCCCGCATACACTTTGCAAAAGAAAAAAAGCCGACGTGAAATGCACCCCAAAGGTTGGATCTCTGTCCAACGCTTGGGGTGCAGTTTATGTACATGCCGGCCGTGTTTTGTTCCGCCAATCAGTGTGCGAATCGAATGTCGAGCGCCCGCAAATAGGTTTGCAGCCCGGCGTCCTGAATGGGAATCAGGTAAGCGTCAGCCTTCGATTCGTTGAAGTGGGCGTGCCAGTATCCCGGTGGCGTTACGAACGCCATGCCCGCTTCCCAATCCACGCGCGTTGGGTTGACGATGTCGCCGTGCTCATCGACCTCGGTCCCGACCAACGAATAACACCCCGGTTCGCAACTCACAATGAAGTCGAGTGCAATCGATTGGTGACGGTGCGGTCGTTGTTGCGAGTTGGCGGTCACCATGCCGAACATGGCCCACAGCGTATGGGTAACAGTGCGCGTCTGCGGGAAATTGACATTGCCGAGCAGCACGCTGATGCGATTGCGACGACCCGCATTGGCGTCTTGTGCAACCTTGTTCAGTTCGGCCTGGGCGCGCGCGGACGGGTACAGGGTCGGCGAAAAACGCGGACTCGTGCCGGTCACGCCGAGGTAGGTCATGAGCGGCGCGTCGTTGACGTAGTAAAGCGTTGCTGTCGCGTTCGCCGACAGTGTTGCGGCCGTAGCACCCGGCAGAGTAAAGAAATCGCCCTCGGCAAACGGAAAGACCGAATCGCCCTGAACGACTTGGCCCGCGCCGGAAATGGCGTAGAAAACCTGTGAGGTGGCATTCGGCTCGATCGTCACATCATCGCCTGCATTGATACGCACGAAGTTCGCGCACAATCCCGGGCCGGTGGCCGGGCTTGGGCAAGCCAGCTCTTGGGAAAGGTCGAGCGGTACGACACGCGTTTCGCCATCGGCATACAGCGTGGGCGAAAAATTGCGGAACGGCACACGCGAGATCAGCTTTGCGCCGATCGGATTTGCCGATGAGGTGTATTCGAAGTACTGCGCGTCGTCGGTTTCGGTCGCGGCTTGTGCGAGTGTGGCGGCGGAAGTCTTGTCCAGCATGATTTTTTCCTTGGAGATCGGGTGCGGTTTGGCGCGGTTGGGCGTCGATTCGGGCTGGGCGCGGGCAAGGTTGCTGTCTGAAAACAGTTGCCTTGCATGTGGCGGCTGTACCCACTATAGGTGCCGGCATCAGCGCCCAGAAGCCCCCGAGCTGGAAATCTCCTTTGCGCAATGGGGTGTAGCGCGCCGATTAGATTGCCTGAGGTGGGTCGCTGCGCCAGCGTTGGCGTTGGCGTTGGCGTTGGCGTTGGCGTTGGCGTTGGCGTTGGCATCGGCATCGGCATCGGCGCTTGCATGACTCGACAGAAACGGGTCTGCTCGTGATAACGTCGTGACTTCCCGGCCTGCCTTATCCGCTCTCCCACTTTCCCCAACTTTCTATCGCTATGGACTATTTCTCGGCAGTACGCGCGTTCCTGCATGCGGCGGAGCTGCAAAGCTTCAGCAAGACGGCGCAGGAGATGACCGTCAAAACGTCCACCGTCTCGCGATACGTCAGCGAGTTGGAAAAAGATCTCGGGATCGCGCTGTTCAATCGGTCAACGCGGGGGCTGGTGCTCACCGAGGGCGGAAGAGTGTTCCGCGAAAACGCGTTGATTGCCGTGCGAGCGCTTGACGAAGCGCGGTTGGCCGCGTCGTCTCTCAACAGCACGCCGCAAGGTCTACTACGCGTGACGATGCCATCTGCATTCGGACGCCGCCACATCGTGCCGCATTTGCCCGAGTTCATGAGCCAGTACCCGGACATCGACGTGGACGCCGTTCTCAGCGACAACACCTTGAACATCATCGACGCGGGTATCGATGTCGCCATTCGCATCGGTGCGTTGCCGGATTCGCTTCTGATGGGCAAGCGCCTCGCGCCACAACGACGCATCGTATGCGCTAGCCCGGACTATTTCGCTCGTCGCGGTATGCCGACGCTTCCTGCGGAATTGGCTGGACACGAGTCGCTACGCTTTTCACTGGTACCGGACGACAAATGGTTTTTCGCTCGAACGGAGCGCGAAAGAATGATCGTCGAAACTGCGGTGGTCGAGTTGCAAGGCCGCTTACGTATCGACGACTCCGATGCCATGTTGGCTTTGGCTTTGTCGGGTTGCGGCATTGCGCTTCTGCCAACCTGGATTGTCGGCTCGGCGTTACGCGACGGGCGACTGATACACGCTCTGCCGCAATGGGAAGCGCACGCCCAGCGTCAGCAGCCGTCGATCTGGGTTCTATACCCGCCGAAAAAAACCGTTTCGTCAAAGGTGCGGGCGTTCGTCGATTTCTTTAGCGCGAAGGTCGGCGAGCCGCCCTACTGGGATGTTCAACTGACGCCCTCTTCGTAGACCTGGTAAGTCTGAATATCCCGACGATCCAGAACTCTGCATCAGGATCGAAGCTGCCACCGCGCGAGTTGCAGATATTGCGTTTGACCGAGCAAACTGTGCACGAGAACGAACTCCCTCACGCTCCAGCGAAGCGTCTCCACGACTTGACTGGCAACAGCGTGATCGCCATATAGCAAGGTCACGTGCGGCGTGTAGTGCGACTTGATGATGCCTTCGAAGCCAGCGTGTTCCAGGGCTACGCCAAGAGTCTGCTGAAACGCTGTCAACGCAGCTACCCCCTCCTCGCCGAGAAGCACGAACGGACTGTCGCGCCGCTTGCGTGAAAAACTCGCTACGCGATCGAACGCAACATCGAATTGGGGTATCGCGACCGTCTGTGCCGCTGCGCTAGCCTTGGCCACGATGTCCTGCGGCAAGCCCGCGTAATTACCGAGGTAATGCAGCGTCACGTGAAAGCGTTGGGTTTCGAGTGGCTGGCCTTTCAATGCGTGTTCGCTGCGTAAGCGCTGTGCGAGCTGCGCTATACGGGCGGCGGTATGCGAATCCGGAAAGACGGCAAAAAATAGTCCATCCGCAAGCCGAGGCTGTGGCTGTGGCTCCAATCCCGCTGATGAGAGTTCCACGGGCATACGATTAACGTTTCCCTCGAACAGGAAAAATCCCAAATCCCTGATCCCATTGCGTCCAATCAAAGGGAACTTGGAATATGATTTTTTACTTCGTGGCGTACCTCATGGAACGGTTACGCCCGATTCCTATTTTCGCAGACAATATTAGTTATCCTTTAAATTTCCGCATATCAACTCACGAATGGAAAAATCGTGAAGACGGCGGTTAAGGAGGAATTCTTGCGTCCGCTCACAGATGGTCTCGATTCAAATGAAACCGAAAGCAAATTCACTGACGCATGTCGCTGTAACGGCCAACATGCTCGAATGGTACGACTTTTCACTATCCTCATTCTTGGCAATCACCTTGGGAAGACTGTTTTTTGCCGGGGACGATGATTTCACCGCGATCGTCAAAAGCTTTTCGGTCTTCGCGGTCAGCTATTTGATGCGCCCTTTGGGCAGCCTATTTTTCGGGCATCTCGGCAACCGGCGTGGCGCCGGCGTCGCGTTGCAGTGGGCGACCCTGCTAATGGCCATTCCAACGATCTTGATCGGCTTACTGCCCACCTATCGAGACATCGGATACACGGCTACAGCTCTGATGCTGACGCTCAAACTGATTCAGGGGTTCGCCGCCGGAGGTGAATTGCCGCTCAGCGCTTACTACGTTGCGAGCCAGTCGACCGACCAAAAAAAGGGAATCATGACTTCGTTGGTCCATGCCGGAGGAGCGTTTGGCGTGTTACTGGCGTCGCTCGTAGCATTTTTACTGGGCAGTCTATTTTCGCTGTCGCAAATCGAGGGCTGGGCATGGCGTATCCCTTTTCTGTTCGGCCTACCCATCTTGCTGGTCATATTAAATATTAGAAAGGGGATGATCGCTGGGGGCGTGCCACCCGAGGGGAACCGCAAGAAGATCGAACGCGTCGGTTCAACGCGTGCCAAGGTATTCGTACAGGGCGCGCTATTGGTTGCCGCAATGGAAGTCGGCTTTTATACACTGCTCGTCTGGCTACCCAATTATGCTGAAATTTTTCTCGACTATTCGCGTTCCGACGCTCATCTGAGCAACACGCTGGCTTTGGTCTGTTACATCACAGCGATTCTCACAAGTGGCTTTTTCACCAAGTACATTGGCCACAAAGAGATTCTGCTGTCGAGTCTGTGCTCTATCACCGTCCTTTCGTACCCGCTGTTCGTCGTGCTACTTCAATTCCACGCATTTTCACTGCTGTTATCCGTGCAGTGTCTCTTGGCGTTGCTGTACGGAAGCATCGGCGGCGTCATCATGGTTGTGCTGTACAAGCTGTTCGAGGACAACTCGAAAAGCTTGGGGTTTGCGATCACCTTCACTTTGCCTACGGCTTTGTTCGGCGGCACCGCGCCGCTGGTCTGCAGCTATTTCGTGCGCGAAGCGCACTGGCTTAGCTTTCCGGCGTTTTATGTAACGCTGTTTTGCGTATTGGCTCTGCCCGCCGCTTTTCGCTTGAGTGATTCAGCGCAAGGCTCCTGTGCGCGGGACGCCGCTGCGGCCTAAAGCGTTGCGAGAAAAATGAAGCTCTTCCTTAAGCCCATATCACGATCAGACCGCAGGGACGCGATGACAACCGAAAGCCAACTATTCGATCTTATCCAGAAGTTGCCGAACCCTTTGAATTTGAAAGAGCCGAAATCGGGAAAGTACGTTTTTGCGAATGACCCCAGTGCGAAACAAATCGGACTGGAATCTGCAGAGCAGATGGTGGGACTGACAGTACGTGATCTCGACTTTTCTCAATCGGAGTCGGGAAACACGTTGGCGGAAAAAATCGCCAGGATGGATAGCCTGGTACAGCAGAAAAAAGAACGGGTCCGTGACACCGCCACTTTTTTTAACCGCGGAGTTCTTGTCCATGAAACGGTGATCAAGTTTCCCGCCCGCGGAAGCCGCGGCAACGTGATTGGGATCTATACGTTTAACCAGGAATTAACCGAATCCCTGTCTCACCAGACGCTCTACACTCAGTACAAGAAGATCTGCGGGAAGAACGTAGCCATCAAAAAACTGTTGCAGCACCTTGAAGTTGAGCCCTTTTTTTTCACGCCGCCCAGCGAGATGGAATTAATGGTTCTGCTTGAGCGCGTCGCCGGGCGCTCCGATAAGGAAATCGCAAGAACATTCGACGTTTCGTTCAGGACGATCAATACGCATATCGCACGTCTTCGTACCAAATTACAAGGCGATGTTTTGTCCGGCGTCGTTGCACGTCTTAGAAGGCGAGTACATGGAATGCCCATGGTGTGATGCTGAGAGCTTTTGTGGAAACTCAATTGAATTGATCAACTTAACGGAGGATGCCATGTACAGCGGCAGTTGCCTTTGCGGTCGAGTTCAATACACGCTTCTGGCGCAGCCCGGAGACTTCGGGTACTGCCACTGCATAAGCTGCCGTAAAGCCAGCGGATCCGCTCATGCGGCCAACGCGCCTGTGTTCCGGAAAGACTTCCTCTTGTTGAACGGAGCGGATGTGTTGCGTGAATTCGAATCATCGCCAGGTATGTTTCGCGCCTTTTGTTCGAATTGCGGATCGCCAATTTATGCATACCGTGCCGAGCGCTCTGACTCACTCGGAATCAGGCTCGGCACGCTGGATACGCCCTTTGAAAATTGGGCGCATGAACACAGGTTTGTGGCGGAGAAGGCGTCATGGCACAAGATCACAGACGATCTTCGTCAATACCTCGGCGCACATCAGCAAAACAAGTGAGTTCTCGTGCAATCGTCGCCTCCAGCGAACAGGAAAAATCTCAAATCCCTCGTCCTGATGCGTCAACTGGCGTCGATAGGGATATGATTTTTTCACCCTTCCGCACGCGTATGGAGACGATACATGGCGCAACCAGTTTGTCCTTTTCCTCACCAAGACCACGCCGATCAGCAACCAGAAGCCAAATCAGGGAAATCGTGGCATGTGGTCGTGTACAGCTCGGAAGAACCGCTGCCCGAAGACGTCAAGACACACGTTCTCTCTGTATCTTATCCAAAGCATTGGTTTGCGCCTGTAAAGCTTTCGCCATTTGCTTCCACGATTGAGGAAGAGACCATCGATTGGATGGAGTCTCTCGGCCTTGTGACAAACGTGGAGCGGCGAGCTCATCTTCGGGCGGTCGAGCTACGTCACTATGCGGGCTATTCGCGTTCCATGGCGTCATACGAGCACGCCTTGATCTATTGCAAGTACATCACCATGTGGCTGCTCTGGGATGATGAATGTGTAGAAGTGGCTACGGACTACTCTGACGTCGCGGAACCTTTGATGGCACTTGCGGGAGAAGAGGTCCTCACCTCGAGAAAGAATGACCCCTATGTCTTGGCATTCAAACACATTGGAGATGAATACGAACGCCTAGGTGCTACACGTGAATGGCGGATTCGCTTCGCTGCGGATATGAGCGAATGGACGAAACACGCGGTAGAAGAAGAGATCGTTCGCCGCAAAGGCAGCGACGGAATATCAGGTCGGAATTTCTCCGACGCTATCAAGCTGCGCACTATCACGGCGGGCATTCGTCCAACCATCTTGCCTCTGGAACGGGCCGTCGGTATCGAGGTCCCGCATGAGATACACACCGACCCTGACTACAGAGAGCTGGTTGATCAGGCAGCACGTATTTGCTGGATCGTAAACGACTTGGTCAGTGTGCCAAAGGACATAGAAAATGAACAAAAAGAAACGAATGTAATTTTGTACCATCGGATGCGTTTCGGCGGATCTCTGCATGATTCATGTCTCGCGCTTCTAAAAATACACGATAAAGCAGTCGAAACATATGATGATCTTGCAGCGAAGCTGTTGGCAAGAATCCCGCCCGTATTTCGCGAACGAATGAGTACGTTCTTCGATCACCTGCGGTATATGGATTCAGGTTTTAGCTTCTGGCATAGTGACTGCATCAGGTATAAGCGATCAGTCGCAGTGGAAGACAATCGTACGTTTCGTATTCACATTGCGGAGCAACGCCGTGCAGATGAAGTAGCGGAAGATTTCTGGAGCATTGAGTGCGAGGACGCACACGGGCGCGTTATCGATTCGCAACCGGTTCCGATTGCGAATCGACGGCGGTAATTAACGCGATTGCTGGAGTTGCTCGACCGTCTGAGCGGTAGTCCACAACGCATGCGCGAGGAAACGATAGTTGATGATGGCGGCAAGGTAGCCGTCACCTTCTGGTATACGCGGACCCGCAGTCGCGTCGCGAACCACGGCGATTTCGAAACCTTGCTCAAGCAGCTCCCGCAGATGCGATTCGATGCACAAGTTAGCGGCCATGCCCGCCAGGATGATCTGAGATACGCCCTTCTTGCGCAACTGCAACGCGAGGTCGTTGGTCTCGGGGCCATACACCTTGTGCGGCGATGCGATGATCGTCTTGCCGTCGAGAATGTAGGGCTTGTATTCCTCTAGAAAGTCCGCACCCGAGCCTTCGAAACCTTCCAGCGTGACTGGCCCCTTGCGATCGAACATGCAGATGTTGTGCATCGCTTTTTCCAGCGGACCACCGAAGTGCCATTCGTGATCACTCGGGTAGTAGTAATGCGGCGACACGGCAACCGGGATGTCTACGTTTTTCGCGGCAGCGAACAAGCGGCCGATGTTGGCGACCGTATTGTTTTCGGTAATGCTCGCACCGAACAGCGCCCAGCTCGCACCTTGAGGGCTGAGGAAGTCGTTTTGAGGATCGACCACGACCAGCGCCGCTTTGCTCAAGTCCAGACGGAAGCCGGTTGCCGGCAAGCCCGGCTCGCGTGGGTCGGCGTAGGGGCTGGGGCTCGCGTCCGGGTTGGAAGCAGTCGAGCCGTTTTGGTCGGTTAGTCCGTTGTTCTGATTACTCATATGAAATCCTCTCTGCTTAGGTTGGGTGGAGCGGGAGATAAACCATCAAACTCAATTATTAATATACGACCAGTCACTTTATTAAAACGCCAAAAAATTTAACCGATGAGGCGCGGCAATACGACGGTTTCGAAACGACGGCACGCATTATCGTTTTGATCGACCTTGCTGCGCATGACAGCCCCTTCCCATGCTTCGATCAGGATCGCGGCAAGTTCATCGGCATCCCTATCGTCAGCGAGTTCGTGGCGCACCTGCGCCTCGCGCAGGCAATCGGCCAGCGCACCTTGCCAACGCAGCAGCAGATCGGACAAACTCTTGCGTGCATCGATACTGCCCTTGGACAGCTCCAACGATAAATTGCCGATCAGGCAACCCAAGGTAAAGTCATGCTCGCCGTGGTCTTCACATAAACCCTGAAAGAACTTGACGATGCGAGCCAGGGGTTTGACCCGCGCGTCATATAGGCGAGGCCCGTGCCTATCCTCGATCGACTGCCAATACTCCTTCAGGATCTCGCTTGCGAACGACTCCTTGCTGTCGAAGTAATTGTAGAACGAGCCTTTGGGTATCCCTGCGGCAGCCGTTATGTCTTGTACGCCGCAGCCGTTGAAACCTTGATCGTGAACGACCTGTCGCCCCACCGACAACAAACGGGCGCGTACTTCTGGATTGGCTGGTCTTGGCATGGGTTGAATCTCGTGATACTTCGTTGCGTTGAAAGATAACCGGTCGTCTTGTTATTGTCAACCCCCTGATGCCCCTACTCGCACGCTCGCTGTGAAAACGCTTTAAGCTTCAGCATTGCGTTCGTCATTCTCCCCTCTATACAACCCCGAACCTGCCAGCGGGTCGGAACCGAAAGTCGCCACCATGAAAGCACCCAAAGATATTGCCCTCTCCATGCTCGACCTCGTCGCTGTGCGCGAGGGCGGCACGGTCGCCGATGCCATCGCGCTCGCGTTGCGCACAGCGCAGCATGCCGAGTCTTTGGGCTTCGCCCGATATTGGCTGGCCGAGCACCACAACATACCGGGTATCGCCAGCTCTGCCACTGCGGTACTTGTCAGCCATGTCGCGGGGGGTACTCGGACGATTCGGGTTGGCTCGGGTGGGATTATGTTGCCGAATCATGCACCGTTGGTCGTTGCGGAGGCGTTCGGGACGCTTGCGGAAATTTATCCTGGCCGCATTGATCTGGGGTTAGGCCGTGCGCCTGGCACTGATCCTGCCACTATGCGTGCGCTGCGCCGTGATCGCGTCGAGTCCGAAGATGATTTCCCGCGCGATGTGGCGGAACTGCAGCGTTTGCTCGGGGCGCCGCAGCCGCATCAGCGCCTGATCGCGACGCCCGGTGCCGGTACCGAGGTGCCGATTTGGCTGCTTGGTTCGAGCCTATTCTCGGCGAGGTTGGCGGCGCAAATGGGTCTGCCCTATACATTCGCGTCTCACTTCGCGCCGCGATTGTTGTTGCAAGCGATTGATCTGTATCGCCGTGAATTCCGGCCTTCGGCCACGTTGGCCAAGCCTTACGTAATGATCGGTGTGCCGTTGATTGCGGCGCCCACCGATGAGGAAGCCGAATACCTCGCCAGTAGCACTTACCAGCGCGTGCTCGGCATTATGCGCGGAAATCGCAAGCAGCTGCAGCCGCCAGTCGAGGGGTTTATGGATAAGCTACCGCCTGATGAACGTGCTGCCGTGAACGAGTTTCTCGCGGCAGGTGTGATTGGTGGCCCTGACGCGGTGCGTGATGGTTTTGCTGCGCTGGCAAGTGCTACGAATGCCGACGAGTTTATGCTGGTGTGCGATGTGTTCGATCCGGATTTACGGCTAAGGTCTCTAGATATTGCTGCGGCGGCACGGGCGGCGTAGTACGGCGCCATGCGGCGGGGCTAGCGGGATGTGCAGCTTCGGCTTGAATTCATTTTGTCGATACCGATGTTTGTCGGTCTCTTTGCCGATGCTTGCGCCGATAGCGCTCGAAGTTATCCACTCATTGTGTTGATAGAGCTGTGTATAACAATGCCGAATGCATCCTAAGCACTTGGCGGGAATAGCCTTTCCCACCAAGCTCGCGTCGAGTGCAACTCGGGTCAGGAGCGCGCCGTCATCGCGGTTATGCTCCAATGTCAACCGGCATTTACGACTCGACGGGTACTGCATCCGATGTACGAAACACAGCATGCCGCTTGCGGTCAAGCCTCACGATGAATATCAGCAGCAAGCGCGCTATAGAACACGGCGAGCGGCCAGTTGACCCGGGTAGACCTAGTACACAGACTACGACCAATGCCGTGTGCCATTTCATTAAAGTCCTTGTAAGCCATGCTGTCATGTTCTTGATAACGGCAGCGGGCGCATGCACGGTGAGAGAGAATTTGGCAACCGTGGCCGCTTAGAAGCCGTTCGGGCGCGGGCGCAAGGTACGCGACACGGCATCCCACAACGCAATGGCTTCGCCCTCGGTAAGCGAGGCTTTCTCAATACTGCCCGGTAACAATTTGCTATTTGACCCAGTATTCATATCCAAACCCACCAGAGGCGTTTGCGCACTGCCGATCAGCGAGTTGGCCTCAAGTGCCATGTAATTCCCGGGTATGCGTAACTGGGTAATTCCCGCCATGAGCCATTCTTCCGCTTGCATGCCAGGTATTTTCACTATTCCCTTTCGAATAGTTCTGCCCTCGTTCTGCTTCAATCCAGCATCAATCTCGCCACCTCGTTGAAGAAGCGTCGTTGTTTCCCGTATATCGGAGTTCGAATCTATATTGAAGCTGACATCGTGCTGATTGCGCAGCACAAATTGGACCCAGATATTTTCTTGGTCGGTCGCTCGCCCCGGAAAAAATCCTCCCGCAAAGCAGACTCCCGGCTCGGTCGGAATTTCGTCCTCGGTGCGACCGCGAACTTTATCCACTAGATGGGCGACCTCGCGAGCTTTATCCGGAACGTCATTCTTGTTCGGAAGTAGCTTGACGACCGGATCGTTGGTTTGGTCGGGGTGCGTGAAATCGCTACCCTCGATCTGCAACTTAATTTGATAGCCTCTATCCCATTTGTAACCTTCGATGACCCGGTTTGCGGGACTCAGTACATCTGGGTCACCCTGTGAAATAAAAAACCGTGATCCTGGAACCCCACCCACCGTAGTGTCGGCATACAGAAACTGACGGCCGAAACGGCTTTTGGTGGAGTTCAACTCCTTGCTACGCGCGTCCATTGCCGCTTGATAGTCTTTTAGTGTCATCGCTGTGGCTTTAACGTCCACGCCGTCTATTTTTGCCCCACCAAACGTCACTGCGTCGCCCGGTATGTCGATCACGTAGCGGCCCACACAGCGCGGCTTTAGGTTTGCCGTCAATTCAGTCACCATCTTTTGCTCCTGTTGTGTCAAGGGTGCCGGTCGATAACATGCGCTCAAACTCAATATGCAGCCTGCAATAAACACTGTCCGCCATTTCATTTAAAGTCCTTGTAAGCCATGCTGGTGTGTCTGACGCTGAAGGCAATCTTAGTAATGGCCCATAGAGTAAAACGTCGCTGCGGCTCGTTCTTAAAAGCACCTTCGTGGTCGACACCTGCGTAAGGCACGCACACTTTTGCATGCTGGCTAGGGGCTGCGCCTGAGCGTCTCGGCACCGTGCCGTCTCCGTTCTCGTCGGCGTCTTGCAACACGAATTCGTTGCGACTCGGCCAGCCATTCAGCGGCCCGGCGCCACGACTCGGGCCACCATCCGTGGGCACCTCGACTATTTGACTACCCATTCCCGAATCACCCACCGCGGCTTTATTCAATTCGTCATGAAGCGGAACGGGCGGTACATTCCAAAATCCGGGACGTGATGGCCTAGCTCGCCTCCATGCGACATTGCCCCAGGTTTTGAGCTGCGGGTCGTCACCATAGAAAGCATAGGTATTGGTGTGATATTTACCAGCTATCCCAGTATTATCATTTTTGCCATCCGCGCCGATATTGCCCATATGAAAGGGCTGCACCTTTTTCCGCATCAACGTTGCAAATGCGGCCCAATCCGATACGGCTCGCCTATCTTCTCAACTGCTTCGAACGAGATCACCGACAGCGCAACCCCATAGGCTGGCCCCTTCACCTCCAGGAAATAGTGCTGCTGCCCGGTCAACGCCTTGTAGGCGGACTCAGCCGACCCATACCTATCAAGCCACTCAGCCATCGCTCTGTCTCGTTATCCCTGTGAAAAAGTGTGAACACAATTCAATTTCTACTTCATGGGCAGAATCGGATGCATCACTCGCGGGGTCAGAGAGTAAACAGATTTCGACCGAATTTGAATAAGTTAATCAGGAAAACGATGTATTTGTTTTGAGAAATGAAAATCAAGAATCGTCTTATATCAAAACAACATTGGACATGATATTTTTCGAGGCGCGTTGATCTATCGACCCGCATCACGAGGTCATCGAATCTAAAAATAATTGCAGAAATCCGAACGAAAATAAAAAGGTATCGACGATGAAAATGATGGCAGTCAAAGGTAACAATACAACGACGGGCGGCTATGTTCTGAACGGCGACCCAACCGCACTGGACCATGGCCAGCCGATCGCTCGCCATCACGACCAAGCGTCGTGCGGACAATGCGGAGAAAATGGTTTGATCGAGGGAACAGCAGAAACGTTTGGGCTAGGTAGTATGCGCGGTGTGTGCGACGGCGACATCGTCATGTGCCGCTGCCCCCGAGGGGCGAACCGCGTCATCGCTCAATCGACACTGTATTACAAAGACTAGCCACGCCGACGGCGCAATCTGCAGCGGCACGGGCCTAGCGGCATATGCAGCTTCGGCCTGAATTAATCGGTCGATACGGACGTTTATGTCCGTCCCTTGTGCCGATGCTCACGCTAATACCGCCCAAAGTTATCCACACATTGTGTTGATAGAGCTGTGCATAACAATGCCGAATGCATCCTAAGCACTTGGCGGGAATAACCTTTCCCGCCAAGCTCGCGTCGAGTGCAACCCGGGTCAGGACGCGCCGCTGCCTCCTTAGCGGTCATCCCGTTCGTCCTATTTGAGGCCGGCAAAGTGAATGACCGAAACGGTTGATAGATCTCCGCCAATCAAGCTCCCGAAAGCAACGCCCCCGCATTAGGAACAACAGGTTCAAGCTTAAGACGATCGAGCATCCCGCGGGCCGTGCAAACCGCCGTCGAGACAGTTCGAATGCCGAGCATGTCTTCAATGCGTTGGATCGCCGGCAGTGAAGGCATTTGCACGCACGCAGACGCCACGACCACATCCGCACCTTTCGTATTAAGGCCGCGGACATCCTCAATCAGCCTCAGCGGATCACGCATTCCAACCTCGAGGTTGTCAGGAATCTCAAAGCAGATGGAGTCGATCACTTCAATACCTTCGTGCTCAATGTACGACACGACAAGGTCGGTCAAAGGCCGCATGTATGGGGCCATGAGCGAAATCCGCCGCGCACCGAGAATTTTCAGGCCATCGATCAGCGCTCCAGCCGAGGTCATGACCGGTGCAAGGCAATGGTTCGCGCGCACGACTGCATCGAGTTCGCGCTCGGTTTGCCGGTGGTATCCGTGTCCCATTGACATAATGGCTACCAGGCAGGCGGTGCTCATTACGTCCACACGAGCATCTGCCAGCTCCGCCGCGCAGCGCAGGCCCTGCTTGTTCATTTCGATGAGTTCTTCTTTCGTAACCTTATGCATTCTCATCCGGCTCGAATGAAAAGTGAACCGCTCAGGCCTGATCGTTTCACGGGCCCGGAGCATCGCCGGTATCTCGGTTTCCATTGTTGTGTTTGAGCTAGGCACAATCTGGCCGATGCGAAAATTGGACGTCATATCAGTTCTCCAAAAAACATAGTGATGCGATCACAAGCGTTGTTTATCGATTTTTGTGGGTGGCCTTCGCGACTGTTGGAACACACGCTGCAAACGTTCCAAACTGGTATATTGGTGCAAGCTTAGCGCAGCAAAAAGTTCTTATTCTTCATCGCAGACATCGTCAACCGCGATGGATACGGACGATGGTATTGAAGCGAAGCACGATGCGTCGAACTGCGGTGTTTTAGGAAATTAATCGGTGAAATTCGATATTGAATCTCTTCGAATCTTCGTTGCCGTAGTCGAAGAAGGCAGCATTGCTGCGGTCGCATCTCGTACACATCTCATAGCGTCGGCTGTCAGCAAGCGTGTCTCAGATCTGGAAGATGGCATTGGCACCTTGCTTTTATATCGACACAGTCGCGGCATCGAGCCCACCGCCGCTGGCGAAGCGCTATATCACCACGCAAAACGGCTGAGTGAATATCTTCAGCAGATTTCGGATGAGATGTCGGAGTATTCGGCTGGATTGATTGGGCACGCGCGTGTCTATGTGAACTTCACAGCGATGGTTCAATATTTACCCAATGTGCTGCGGTCTTTCCTCAGCGAAAATCCCAAGGTACATATCGAGTTATTCGAGAAATCGAGCGATGACGTTGTCACTATGCCGTATGGAAGCTCAATTTCGAAACTATGTCGCGCTGCAGCCGAGCGTGCGGGCAAGAGACTTCGAATCCGAATCGAAGTCACCAGCTTCGAAGGTGTACGTAACATGGTGAGCGCGGGTCTTGGAATCGGCGTACTTCCTCGCGAAAGCGTAAAGCCCTATATTCAATCTGAGTTATTCCGAACCATTGCTAAATGATCAGTGGTCATTCCGCCCGCTGGTGATCGTATCGAGAAATTTTAGCTTATTGCCAGTCCCTGCCCGCATGTTGATTGACCACATCAAGACGTACGGCACCACCGCCTCGGAGTAAATGGCAAGGGGATCCGGCCTTACCGCGACCGGTCAACAACGCTCGCCGACTTCCCCTGCGCACGAAACGGTCGCGCCGCAAGTCCTCAATCCAGCTTCACCGCAAACCCCCGCTGCACCCCCGGCCGCGCCATCAACGCCTCATACCAGCGCGCGACATTCGGAAAATCCTTCAAATCCACCTTGTGCCGCTCATGCCGCCAAGCCCAGCCAAGAATCGCAAAATCCGCAATCGAAAGCGCCCCCGCCACATACTCAACGTTCGCCAAGCGCCGATCGAGCACACCATAAAGCCTGCGCGTCTCGGTACTAAAGCGATGCAGCCCATAGTGACGATCGCCTTCGTCCTTGAGCGCGACAAAATGATGTACCTGCCCCGGCATCGGCCCAAACCCACCCACCTGCCACATCAACCATTCCATCACCGCGACACGCTGCCGAGGATCCTCCGGCAGGAACTTGCCACTCTTCCCCGCAAGGTACAAAAGAATCGCACCCGACTCGAAAATACAGATCGGTGTGTTCTCAGGACCTTCGTTATCGACGAGAGCCGGGATCTTGTTGTTCGGGCTAATCCGCAGAAACGCCTCATCAAACTGCTGCCCCGCACTGATGTCCACCGGATGCACCACATAGGGCAACGCCATTTCTTCGAGCGCTACGCTGACCTTGCGAGCGTTCGGTGTATTCCATGCATAAAACGTAATCGTCACAGTCTTAACCTCCAGGAATGGTTTGAGCGCTGCGCCATACAAATAACGTATGGCTACACCATGAATTAAATATTTTACATGCACTTACCCCAGGCTTAGTATCGGCTCGCGTCTACCTAAGGAAAAGCGTTAATCGCCGAGACGATAAGCTGCGGTTGAACCGTTTAAAAAATCGGTCTCCCAGGTTATGAAAATGTAATTTTATTAAGAATAACTAAATACAAATTTTGGAGACCAGGATGAAAAAATCACTTCCCGCGCTGGCAGTGTTGGGGGCGTTCGCCAGTCTTGCCCACGCACAAAGCAGCGTCACCTTGTATGGCCTCATCGACGAGGCCATCGTGTTCCAAAGCAATGCCAAGATCACGGCCGCCACCGCGACCACAGCCGGAGTCGGCGGCCGCAAGTTTTTCCTCGACTCCAACACTGGGCTCAGCGGCAGCCGTTGGGGCTTGAAAGGCGCGGAGGACTTGGGCGGCGGCCTGCAGGCGGTATTCAACATTGAAAGCGGCATGAACATCAATACCGGCGGGCTCAATCAAGGCGGCCTCGAGTTCGGCCGGCAAGCCTATGTCGGACTGAGCAGCAAAACCTACGGTGCGATAACGCTAGGTCGTCAATACGACGCAACTCCGGAATTCATCGGTCCGATGATCTTCGCCGACCAAATCGGCGGCGTCTCGTCAGCGCTGCCCGGCGACCTCAATAACGCCAACAACACACAGCGCATCAATAACGCAATCAAATACACCAGCCCTTCGTTCAACGGCTTGGTCTTGGGCGGCCTGTACAGCTTGGGCGGCATTTCCGGCGAGGCCGCTCGCGATCAGATCTATTCGTTTGGCGCGGGTTATGCGAACGGACCCGTCACCCTCGGTGCCGCGTTCCTGAAAGCGAACCAGCCCAACACGTCGTTCTTCAGCAATGGCGCTCTCGGATCGGGGTCACTCGCGGCCGGCGGCCAGAGCATCACCACGGGCAACAACCCAGTGTACGGCGGCTACGTCAACGCCAACTCGTATCAGACCGCTGCCGCAGGCGGCGCTTACGCCATCGGCCCTGCGCATTTCGCCATCGTCTATTCAAATACGAAGTTTCAAAATCTACAAAGCGGCTTGTCCGGCTTAACGACCTCGACGACTGGTCCGCAAGGCACGGCGGTATTCAACGCGGTCGAATTGAATTTCGTCTGGCGCTTCACACCGGCCTTGCAGGCGGGGGGTGCGTACTCTTACACGCGCGCGAGCAGCGTCCAGCTCGGCAAGACGAAGACCTCCGGGGGTGCCGACTACAACCAATTCACGCTGTCCACCGACTACGCGTTGTCGGCGCGTACCGATGTGTACCTCGAAGGTATTTATCAGACCGCGAGCGGCGTCGACTCGACTGGCGGTGTTGCCGTGGCGTCGATCAACCTGACCTCGCCATCGTCGAATAACCATGAGGCCTTGGTTCGCGCCGGCGTACGCGTCAAGTTCTAAAGCGGCTTCGGCTTGGCCGGCCGCCTGGGCACCGGCGGCCTGGCCTTTTGCGCGAAAGCAATCACCGTTTGTGCAAAGCGCGCCGCCGCCGGATTGACAACGTCGCGTGCCGTTACCAGATGCAAAGGGGCGGTGAACGCGTCGTCCTTATCCAGCAGGCAATAGGCCACGCTTTCCTGGCTGTATCGCTGCATCGATGCGGGCACGAGCGTCACGCCGGCGCCGGCCGCGACCAGGTTGATCGCCGTGACCATCCGCGGCACTTCGGTCACCACACGCGGGTTGAAACCTACCGCTGTGCATGCCTCGATAAAATCGGCGTACATGCCTGGCGCACCCGGACGCCTCACGAATATAAAAGATTCGTCAGCCAATGCGTCGAGCGCGATACGTGGCGACGCGCGATTCAAGTGCGACGGCACACCCTTCGGCATCGGCGACACACCATTGCGAGCCGCAGGCTTGAGCAAGCGATGCCCCGCCGGTAGCACCAGCATCATATTTTCTTCGAGCAGCAAATCGAATTGCAATGTATCCGGTGTCTCGATCGGCTTGCGCAGGATCGCAGCGTCGATGCGACCGATTAGCATGCGCTCGATGATTTCTGCAGCGTTTAATTCGCTGAGATCAATCGTGATCTCGGGATACGCCTCCCGGAATTCTCGTATAGCTGCTGGGATCAAAGGATGAAACGCAGACGAACTGGTCAACGCGATGCGCACCGAGCCGAGTTGACCCGCGGCAATTCTGGCAGCCTTAACGACGCTCTGATCCAATCCGAGCATCAACGCCCGCACGTCGTCGGCGAATGCCGCACCGGCCGGCGTCAACTCCACACCGCGCGCCATTCGGATAAACAAGGCAAAGCCAACCTCCTCCTCCAAAGCATGGATTTGTTGCGACAGCGGTGGTTGCTGTATGTGCAACCTCGCCGCTGCGCGCGTCAGTTGCCGCTCCTCCGCGACGGCAAGAAAATACCGCAAATGACGTAATTCCATGGCTTAGTCTCACATATTTTATAGATATGACACGTCGTTATGAATTACATTTTACATCTATCTTGGGCAATGCCGACGGACAAAATGCGGCTAATAGTCGGGGGGGACTTATCCACAGAAAATGGGGATAAGTCATCTCGAATTGCCCGGGGAGGCCTGTCAGATGGGAATCTCATCGGTCATATCAAAAAATAGGCGTTTTTTGCCCTGTGTGGACTAGAGTTTGGCCGATCGTCGCTACCCGGCCGATAGCACTCGGCGAATTCATTTGGCGGGGACGGACGGCGGCTCCTAGGGCGGGGTGGAAGCGCCCCCCTTTGTTGTTGACTAAAACTAGCGGACCTAAAGAGCATTTTTTCGGCGCTCATGCGGCTGACTGTTAGTTGCATTTTTCTCCGGTGATGTCCGGGCATTCGATAGGTGAGCAATTGCAGGTTCCCGAGGAAGGAATCGCTCCGGCACGCATTAATGAGACCGCTTCGAGCACAAGATGCCGCTCTTGCTGGCGGACTGAACAAACGTTTTCGCGTCAGATGCTTAGCGCGTATTCATAATGTTTATGCACAGCTCTATCAACAGAAGCTGGGGATAAGTACAGGCTGCCAGACGCGCTGAAATCGCCATATCGAGGGGGTTTGGTTCCCGTAGAAGCTCACCATTCACCTCACCCTCAGTTGCGGGTCGGTCGCCACTCGGTTGCCACGCTATCGTTGATCTATCTCCGAAGAAGAATCGGCACCGCTCCTGCCAGCACCTCTCCTGGTGGCGAGCAACACAGCCGAAGCTTATGCGTCGAGCAGTTCGGAAATCTCGATCAGATTCAGGTCAGGGTCGCGCACATAGACCGACCGGATCTTTTGCGTCGCGCCCGTGCGCTCGACCGGGCCTTCGATGATGGGCCACCCTACTTGGCTCAGATGCGCGATGACCTTCTCCAACGGCACCGCAGCGATGAAGCACAGGTCGAGCGCGCCGGGAGCCGGCAAGTGTGCATGCGGTTTGAATTCCGAGCCGCGCACATGGACGTTGATCTTCTGGTTGCCGAAGCGAAACGCGATGCGGCCCTGACCGAAGGTTTCAAGTTTCATCTGCAGAACCTCCGTGTAGAAATGTTTGGTCGCGTCCAGATCGACGCATGTGACGACCAGATGATCCAGGTGATCGATCAATGTCATTTATCCACTCCTGTAATTTAGCGTGCAAACTGGGTTCATACCGGATATTGCGCTCGACGTGGCACTGCACATCCCGGTGGCTTGTGCTGTCGTGGGTGGCATCAAACGAGATATTGCGTAGATAACAGAAATGTAATGTCGCAGACCGTTCAGCGTAAGCCACGATTGAGCATACTAGCCCGGTACATCGCACCGGAGCTATATCGATGACCGACCTGACTCAACCCCGACGTCCAACCTTTCTCGGGCGGCACAAGTGCGCAGCTCTGGTCGCGGCAACATTGATCGCGATCATCGCAGGCACGATAAGCTTTGTCGACTCGGGTATATACAACGTCTCCGCCTCCTATCCCGACGATCCCCTTGTGGCGTGGGCTCTCCACGACGTCTACATTCATTCCCTGCATCAGCACGCGAAAAGTGTCGTTGTACCCGCGGACATCATGAGCGCCGACAATATCCAGGCAGGGGCACGCCTCTACGACTCGACTTGTGCGTATTGCCACGGCGCCCCGGGTCGACCGCTGAGCTCCATAGGTCAAGGCATACTTCCTCTGGCGCCGCGGTTGTTGGACGCGCATCGCCGCAACAACCCGAAGCAGATGTTCTGGGTCATGAAGAACGGCGTGAGAATGACCGCCATGCCATCATTCGGAAAAACGCAAAACGACCAGACACTGTGGCAAATGGCCGCATTCTTGCAGAAGGAACATGGGATATCCGCGCAAGACTATAGCGCGCTCGTCGCCAGCGGTGAGGGTGCGCAAAACCGCACGCCACAGGGCGCGCCGAGCACCCAATGATGCTGCAGAAAAATTACCGCGGAAATTACCGTTGAAATTAAGTCGGGATCGCCTTCGCTTGCGCATCCCCCTGTCGCATAAGAAAATAGGCCCTTAGGTTCCAGCCACGCATGCGATTTCTTCTGCTTCAACGTCCGTACTTTTATTTCCGCGCTTCTATCTCCCGCGTCGATTTCTCGCATCTATCTCGCGCTTCCGTCTCCCGCTTTTATCTCCCCCCACGACATGTTTAAATTATCCGTTCTACGACGCGCAATTCCCAGTGTTGCCGCCGCGACACTCATTTGTGGCATCAACCTCAGCGCCAGTGGTCTTGCCTACGCCAGCGACGTTATCGTGCTTGACTCGGGCGAGGCAGACCTCACGCTCATCGACGAAGCGACTCACAAAGTGGTGGCCACCGATCCGACCGGAAAAGAGCCGCATCACCTGATGGTGACTCCGGATAACAAATCGTTGATCGTCGCCGATTCGGTGTCCAACGACCTGATGTTCGTGGACCCTAAAACCGCAAAGCTCCAAAGGCGCGTGGAAGGTATTGAGGACCCGTACCAGCTAGGCTTTTCACCCGATCACGCGTGGTTTGTGACCAATGGCCTCAGGTTGAATCGCGTAGACGTATATCACTACGACGGCGAAAACATCGCACTGGCAAAACGCATTCCGCTGGCCCAGACCCCGAGCCACATGACGTTCTCGATGGACAACCGCACGGTGTTCGTCACCCTCCAGGATTCGGGTGAACTGGCCGCGATCGATTTACCGACCCAGACCGTGAAATGGAAAATGCATGTCGGCACAGTGCCGGCCGGACTCTGGATGGTGCCCGGCGATCGTTACCTGCTCGTGGGCATGACCGGCGAAGACGACGTGGCCGTGGTCGACTGGCGCAAGCAGCAAGTGGTGGCTCGAATACACACGGGACGCGGCGCGCATAACTTCCGCTCGCTCGATGATGGCAAGCACGTTGCTGTAACGAATCGCGTGGACAGCACGATCAGCATCATCGATTACGACACGTTGACCAACGTCGGTAATATCACCGGGCTTATGCCGGGGCCTGATGATATGGAATTGTCGGCGGATCGCCGCTATCTATGGGTGACATTCCGCTTTGCACGGCACGTCGGCGTCATCGACTTGACGACGCGCAAGCTGGTGGACACCATCCCGGCAGGGCGATCACCGCACGGCCTCTATTTCGCGGATCGTGCGCCAGTCCTGGCGCCCAATCCGGATTGATCGCACCGGCTCGTTATCAAACGCGTCGAGGCGCCGATCTCTGCCGCGCTGGCGAGGTCGGCGCCTTCTGAGTGTGCTTTCTTAGTTCGTCTTCTTAGTTAGCGTTCTTTCTTGCTGAAGGCTTCAAACGCCTGCGCATACTCCGGATGCCACCGCGAAAGTGGCGGCCGGTTTTCGACAATGTCACCCGCGGCCCAGAGGATGCGTCGCTCGTCGAGCGAACGGGGCACGTCGTTGTCGGGGCAAAGGATGTAGAAATCGCCAGCCTCCAAGCGCGCCATCATGAACTCGGCAGTCTGCTCGGGCGTCCAGGCGGCGGCGGGCTTTTGCGCGCGGCCATGGGCGGTCAGCTCCGTAAACACAAAGCCAGGAATCAATAAGTGTGCGCTGATACGACCGTCAGCCGTATTGCGAAGCTCGTGCTGCAGCGCTTCGGTATAAGCCTTCAATCCCGCCTTCGCGACGTTATAGGCCGGGTCGCCAGGGGGGGTGGTGATGCCCTGCTTCGACCCCGTGTTGATGACGATACCGGGACGGCCACGCTCTATCATGCCGGGCACGAAAACCTGGGTGCCGTAAATCACGCCCCACAGGTTGACGCCGAGTACTCGCTCCCAGTTTTCTGCAGGGCCGAATACCCCACTGCCAGGTTGAATACCCGCATTGTTCATCAACACATCCGTGCCGCCGAATCGATCGCGCACGGCGGCTTCCAGCCGGCGCAAGTCTTCGACACGGCTGACATCCGTCTCCAGAGTCATGACGTCTTGCGCGCCATTGCCCACCGAACCGCCTGCCGACGCGACCTGTTCGGCCGCTTCGGCAAGCCGGTCAGCGCCGAGGTCCGCAATGCATACGCGCAGGCCACGTTGGGCGAACTGCTTGCAAGCAGCAAGACCAATTCCGGTGGCGCCGCCTGTGACAACGGCGACTGCGCCGGGAGTGAGGGCATCGTGAGTCATCAATAGCTCCTTGATAATGGGCGACTGGAAGTTGCCACCTGCTTCAACTAATCTGCTTCAGCTAATCCAAGTCAGATCAACTGGTCCGTACTCGACTTTTGCCACAGGTTGACTTCGCCTTCCTTCGCGAAACGGTCGATCGCCGCCAACTCCACGTCGCTAAACGTCAGGTTGTCGAGCGCCCGCACGTTTTCGCGAACCTGTGCCGCGCTGCTCGCGCCGATCAGTGTCGAGGTCACGCGCGCATCGCGCAGAACCCACGCCAGTGCCATCTGCGCCAAGCTTTGGCCGCGTGCCTGAGCAATCTCGTTGAGCGCTCTGACGCTGGCAAGGTTTGCATCCGACAGATGCGAGCGCTTTAACGAGCCGCCACCAGCGCGATTGATCCGAGCATCCTGAGGTACGCCGTTCAAATACTTATCGGTCAATAGCCCTTGCGCGAGCGCGGTGAAAGCGATGCAGCCCATGCCGCCTTCATCCAGCGTATCGAGCAGGTCTTTTTCGATCCAGCGATTGAACATATTGTAAGACGGTTGATGAATCAGACACGCCACGCCGCGTTCACGCAGCAATGCCGCCATCTCCGCAGTCTTGCCGGGTGAGTACGACGAGACGCCGACATAAAGCGCCTTGCCCTGCTGTACTGCACTGGCCAGTGCAGCCGCGGTTTCTTCCAGCGGCGTTTCGACGTCGAAGCGGTGTGAATAAAAGATGTCTACGTAGTCCAGCCCCAAACGCTGCAGGCTCTGATCGAGACTCGCAAGTACGTATTTTCGCGAGCCGCCACCCTGCCCGTACGGACCGGGCCACATGTCCCAGCCGGCCTTGGTCGAGATGATCAGTTCATCGCGGTAAGGCTTCAAATCCTCGCGCAGGATGCGACCGAAGTTACGCTCGGCGCTGCCGTAGGGCGGCCCATAGTTGTTGGCCAGGTCAAAATGCGTGATGCCGGAATCGAAGGCTGCGCGCACCATGTCTCGCTGCGTGTCGATAGGCGTGGCATCGCCGAAGTTGTGCCACAGGCCCAGCGACAACAGCGGCAGTTTCAGCCCGCTGCGCCCGCAGTATCGGTAAGTCATGTGCTCGTATCGATCAGCTGCTGCTTCGTAATGCATGGTGGCCTCGCCGGTGGAAGCGCCGGCAATACGATCGCATTGCCCTAGCGCTACTTGGTCATTGTCATGTTTCGATGAGCGCACTAAGTTCGTTGCGTTGCGCTGATCGGCTCGAAGTAAAGGTAATAAAGTAAGGGTGATAAGATGGCCCAAGCCAGCCTATCCGACAAGCGATAAGCGCTAACCCTAGAACAAGCTGGACTTAGCCTGGAACTATGGCAAGAAACCTTCCCCCGCTGGTCGCCTTGCGTGCGTTCGAGGCCGCTGCACGCAACGGCAGCTTCGTCAAAGCGGCGCAAGAATTGAGCATCACGCCCGCCGCCGTCAGTCAACAGGTGCGCTATCTGGAGGAGCGTCTAAAGGTCAGCCTCTTCATTCGGCATGCGCGCAGCATCGAATCGACACCGATCGGCGCCGAATACGCCGCAGCACTGGGTATCGCATTCGATCAGATTGCGGCGGCAAGCGAACGCGTCAGGGTGGACGAGCACAATGATCGGTTGACGATCGCGACCACGCCTTCCTTCGCGGCACAGTGGCTGATGCCGCGGCTGATCCGCTTCCAGAACCAGCATCCGGAACTCGATGTGCGCTTGTCGACATCGAATACGCTTGCGGATTTCACGCGGCATGATATCGACATTGCCGTGCGATACGGCATGGGTGTATGGCCCGGGCTGAGCGCCGAGCTGCTGCTGAGAACCGAACACTTTCCCGTGTGCAGCCCCGCCCTGCTCAAGGGACAGTTTCCGCTGAAAACACCGAGCGACTTGCGGCACCAGACCATGCTGCACCTGATGGTGGACGAATGGACCGAGTGGCTGGTTGCCGCAGGTGTCGGCGATCTGGTCGGCCGCAGGGGACCGCAGTATAGCGATGCCGGCCTGCTGACGCAGGCGGCCAGCGAGGGCCACGGCGTGGCACTGGGTCAGTGGGTGCTGGTGGCTGACGATCTTGCCGCGGGGCGTTTGGTCGAGCCGTTCGCTCTACGCATACCGAGCGACCACGCTTATTATGTCGTCGCGCCGTCGGGCTCGTTGGAACGACCCAAGGTCCTGGCTTTTCGTCGATGGTTGCACGACGAGGCCGCACGCTAGCCAAGCCGATTACGCAAGCGCTCCACGACGCGTTCGATCACCCGGCCCCAATCCCCCCTTGCCGTCTGCCTGAATAACTGCGCAGACGGATACCAAGGACTATCGTCGCGCTCGGTCAGCCAGCGCCAGTCCGGATCATAGGGCAACAGGATCCATACAGGCTTGCCCAACGCACCCGCCAAGTGCGCGATCGCGGTGTCAACGGTAATCACCAGATCCATGCAGGACAGCAACGCAGCGGTATCGGCAAAATCCCGCAACTGCTCGCCGAAATGCGCGATACCGTGTTGCGCAAGCCATGCCGTGTCCGCAGCCGCGTGCTCTCGTTGCACGCTGACATATTGCACCGGTACATCCATCAGCGGATTCAAGATGGCCGGCAATAGCGAGCGGTTATGGTTGTTGCGATGCTGCGGGTTGCCGCTCCAGGCCAAGCCGACGCGCAACCGGCTCGACACGCTCAATCGAGCTTGCCACTGTGGGATGCGCGCTTGCTCGGCTTGTATATACGAAGGTGCGGCAGGGATGTTGGTCAAAGTCGTGGCGCACACCAGCGGCAAGCTCAGCATCGGGCACTGATAGTCAAACTCGGGCAAGACGTCGCCCTGACTCAACACCTGCGCGACACCTGTGAGCTGGCCGAGCAGCGACTTCAGCGCTGGCGGCACTTCAAGTATGACGTGAGCGCCCCGCTCGGCCACGAGCCGCGCATAGCGGCAAAACTGGATAGTGTCACCGAACCCCTGCTCGGCATACAGCAAGATTCGCTTGCCCGTGAGCGGCTGCCCCTGCCACCGCGGCTGCTCGAAGACACGAACATGCTGCAGCATGTTTTCGGTCTCGAAACGCCATTCATATTTTTGCCAGCCCAGTTCCAGGTCGCCGATCAGCAAGCGGCACAAGCTCTCGTTCATATGCGTCGCCGCAAGCTCGAAGCCCGTCTCCAGTGCCGCCGCGTAGGTGGCCAGCGCTTCGTCGTAACGCTTCAGCGCGCGTAGCGCATTGCCACGATTGGATAGTCCGCCAGCGTGGCTCGGCGAGATCACGAGCGCGCGATCGTAAGCGCTCAGGGCTTCCTCAAAGCGGCTGAGCTCGCATAGCGTATCGCCGCGGTTTGTCAGTATCTCGGCAGAGTCCGGTTGCAACAGCAGTGCCTGGTCTACCGCAACGAGCGACTCGTCGAAACGCCGCAATTCGCGTAACGCACTGCCACGGTTGGAGCGCGCCAAGAAATGCTCGGGATCAATAGCCAGCGCGGCGTCATAGTCGGCCAGGGCCTCGCCGAACCGCTGCAGGCCGAAGAACGCGTCGCCGCGGCTCGACAGCAGCACGGCAGACTGCGGTTCGAGTGCCAGGCCGCGCTCAAAATCGCTGAGCGCCTCGTCAAATCGCCGCAACTCACGCAGCACGTTGCCGCGATTGGCCAGTGCGCTCGGGTAGTCCGGCTTCAGTGCGAGCGCGCGGTCGTAACTGACGAGCGCATCTTCACGACGCCCGGCGTCGCGCAGCGCATTGCCGAGATTGGAAAGCGCTTCGCTGAAGTCGGGTTTCAGCGCCAGTGCACGCTCGAAGCTGGCGATCGATTCGTCAAAGCGCTTAAGCTCGCGCAAGGCGTTGCCGCGATTCGAATGACTCTCCGCCGAGTTGGGCCAGGAGGCCAGTGCCCGATCGTAGTTCAGCACGGCCTCGTGATAAAGCCCAAGGTCGCACAGCAAATTGCCGAGATTCGACAACGCATGAGCGTAGCCGGGCGAGAGTACCAAGGCGCGCTCATAGCTGGCTCTCGCGGCATCGTAGCGCTTGAGTTCGCGCAGTGCATTACCCAGATTGGACCACGCTTCTATCGTGCCCGGCGCGAGTTCGATCACGCGCTCGTAGCCAGCTACAGCCTCCTCATAGCGCTTCATGCCAGACAGCGAGGAGGCACGGTTGAAATGAGCGACCATGTAGTTGGGGTCCAGCGCAAGTGCCTGGTCGAAGCAAGCGATAGCCTCCAGATAATTACTCAGACCTTGATAGGCATGGCCGAGATTCGAGTAGGCCAAGGCACTCGTCGGATTGTGCTGTAGCGCCTGAGTGATCAGGTCGATGCCGCGCTGGGTTTGGGCCTGCGCTTGGGCATGCATTTGGCCCTGGGTTTGCCCATACCGTAGCGCAATCATGCCCAGCAAATGCAGTGCATCGAACTGCCCAGGGTGGTCGTCAAGCACGGCTTGACACGCGGCTTCGGCGTCGCTCAAGCGTCCTTGTTGATACAGCGACAGCGCGCGCTGCAACCGGGCCGCCAGCGGTACCGATGGCACACTCACAGACGTTTCTGGAACGGGGGGGACGAGAGGTTCTCTGTTCATATCGGGCGCCAGGGCCATGGCATAGGATGCTTATTGATCACGCGCATCTGCAGTAAAAACGCGCCATGTTACGGTGCCGATACGATAAGCGCAACGCGCCGATTTTCCGCCCTTCCGGCGGCGGTGCTGTTATCGGCGACGGGATTTTGCTTGCCTAGCCCGCGGCTGTGGATCGCCTCACGCGGCATACCCGCCTCTATCAGTACATTCGCCACGGCATCGGCCCGCGCCTGCGACAAATGCAGGTTATAAGCATCGCTGCCGGACGCATCGGTATAGCCGTCGACACGCAGATGCGTGATGCCCACGCCGACCAGCGCGCGTCCGACCCGTTCGATCGCAGTGCGGCTCTCGGTCTTTACCACGTCGGCATCCGTATCGAACAGCACCTTGTCGGCCAAGCCAAAGAACCAGCCGTCATCGTTTTGTTGGAAGCCTTGTTGTTTCAACACGGCAATCTGCGCGTCCGTAAACCCCGCGTGCTGGACCGGCGCACTTTGGCAAGCGGCCAGTGCAAGCAACGCGAACAGGGTGAACGCGCGGCATCGACCACGCATATCACGGTAGATCCAGTTCAATTTTTCCTTCACTTTGGGTCTCCGATGTTATCTCTCGTTGTTGCGCACCGGGTTCACCACGGCCGCGCCGCGCGCTTTTCGCCCGGTACATCGCCGCGTCAGCGGCGCGCATCAGGCCTTGTGGATCCCGTGCATCGTCGGGAAAAACCGCGATCCCGACGCTCAACGAACTGACGACGCTGCCGCCGTCCGGCAATACGATAGGTTCGCGCATGCAGGCAACGATACTGTCGGCAATCGCTTGCGCACTCGCGAACTCGGGCAGCGGCGTGAGCAGCACCGCAAATTCATCGCCGCCCAGACGCGCGACAAGATCGTGCTGACGTAATCGGCTGCGCACGCGCGCCGCGACGTTGACGAGCACTGCATCGCCCGCGGCATGGCCGAGGCGATCGTTGATCCCCTTGAAATTGTCGCTATCGAGGAACAGTGCGGCGACCCGGCCGCCATGCGAGCTCGCTTCATAGAGCGCCCGATTCAAGCCTTGTTCGAAGATCTCCCGATTCGGCAGACCGGTCAGGCTGTCATGGGCCGCCTTGTGCGCCAGCACCTGGTTTTCGCTTTGCAGCCGTGCTTGCCACGCCTGGAGTTCGTCGAGCAGGCTGTTGAAGTCTTCGCCCAGCGTATTGAGTTCGACGATCTCGGCCGGCGGCACGCGGCGGCTGAACGCTCGCTCGCGTCGCACCGCGTGCGCCACGTCGCCCAGCTCCCGCAACGGGCCGGTAATTCCACCCTGCATCCGCCGCGAAAGCGCAAGCGCGCCCACCATGCTGAGCACCAAACACGCGATCAATCCTGCCAGTCCGCGCGACAGGAACAGCAGCAGGCTATCGCCGCGCCCTACCACCCGGATCGTGCCGACCGTCACGCCCTCGTGCATTACCGGGGTCACGATCGGCGCCGGCAAAATCAGTTGCGCGATCGCTTGCCCGATCTTATGGAGCGATCCGGCATCCTGGTGATGCCATGCGGCCAACAGCTGACCATGTTGGTCGAACACCTCGGCTGAGGTGACTTCCTCGGTCGACGCAATCAAGCCGATGGCCTCCTGCGCGGCGTTACGATCGCCGAACACGACCGCGGCCTCGACGGTGTAGCTCATCGAACGGCCGATCAAGTTGAGTTCCTGGTCGACATAGGCGCGTAGCGTGAGCAGGCCAGCGACCGTCAGCGTGATGCCCGCCAGGCTGATGGCGAGCAAAGCAACGCCGAGGTTTACGGATTCCAATGCGGCACCGAGCGTGCGGCGGGGAGCGGAGCTTGTCGGGCGCGAGGCTTTCATGGTCGAACCGCTTGTTTGCCCGCGAGTTGCAGCACGCTCGGGTTGACCCGCACACCGCTACGCGCCAACGAGTCGAGGTTCACTTTGAATGAAATGCGGGCGTCGCGGATATTCAGGCAAAACACGCTGCCTACCGTGCATTCGCTGTCTTGTTCGCTGATGCTGAGGATGGGATGCCCCGACAGACTGGCGAGCACGTGGTCTCGTTGAGTGTCGCTGACGGAGCCGATGTACACGACGTCGCAGGACGTGCCGAGATCGGGACTTTCGGCTGCTGTCAGCGCCACGCGGATCGGCCGCCCCGACGCCTGTGATGCGGCGCGCGACAGGTCTTGCGCGTAATCCGTCGGCGGTACGATGCACATCCGCAGTTCAGCCGGATCGGTCGGCCAACGCGTGTAGCTGATCATGCCGAGCACCACGCGCGCAACGTCGGTCGCACGCTGTTCGGCATCGGAAAGCGGCTGTGGTGTGGCGGGCGCGCCCAATGCCACGGCTACCGTCACTGACGCAACGGCTGCAACGCACAAAGCGACCGCGCCGGCTGCGACACTGCCCGTCGACGCGAATGGCATCTTTCCACGTCGCTGACGCAACGTGCCCCGTATTCTGGCCAGAAAATTTTGCCTCACGCCAGGTATCCCGTCGATCTTGTGCAAACGACACGGTTGGAGCGCGTGTCGATACCAGTGATCTTGCTGTTATTGGGCGTCGGAGGCTGCGCGATGCAGCCCACAAGATACGGCTGCTCTCACAGCACGCTGCGCCACCGTTTTATTGCCGATCGACAGTATACCAATAAGGGACTTAGCGTCGACTATTTGCCGCGCACTATTGAACCTGACGATTTGCTTTCGTGAGGTGATGCGGAAAAAAGGGCGCGAAATTCCCGCAGGATTTTCAGCAACTCGCCGCTAGCCGACCAATACGTCTTCTTGATTGAGCTCGGCACGACGCTGTGCGGCCCGCGTCAGTCGCTCGTGTAGTCGCTCGCCGGCCGCCGGCCCGGGCGCCACGCAATGATCGGCCGCCGTAATCGCTTTACCGGTGTTGCGGTCCATCAACACCAGATCGACCGGCTTGCCGGTTGCACGATCCACGAGCTCGGCACCCACGCCTTCCGGCGCGAAGTTCTTATTGCCATAATCGATCAAGGTCAGCAGCACAGGGCGAAAATCGCGTCCGCGTTGCGTAAGCACATACTCATAGCGCGGCGGTTTTTCGCAATACTGTCGGCGTTCCAGCAGCCCCTGCTCAACCAGATCGCCGAGGCGACGACTCAACATGTTCGTGGCGATCTGCAGGTTCTGCTGAAATTCGTCGAAGCGCGTCGAACCATAAAATGCCTCGCGCAAGACCAGGATGCTCCACCACTCGCCTACTCTCTCGAGACTACGCGCGATCGGGCATTGCATATCGTCGAAGTTCTTCTTTTGCACGGTAAAAAACCCTCCTTCCGGGCTGCGTAGCTTACGGTGAGGAGATCAGCATAGACTTACGACTTTCATTGTGCAAGCGACTGGCCACAATCTTGATAGGCAATCTTGGTCGCAAGCTTGTTAGCCACGCGCACGAGACGACCGAGACGAGTCACCTGAGGTGTACCCGACTCCGGCGACATCGGATGTGCTCCCATTTGAATTGTCATTGCAAATCGGGGATTGATGCCTTCATGTCAGAAATGATATGACAATAGCTCATCGTGCTTTTAGTCTCGCGTGTGCGAAGATTCGGCTCGTGTTCCATCGCATGTGCCTTACATGCGGGAATCCACGCTCCCAATAAGAAAAGCGGGACCCTGTGCATTGCATGACAGCCCCCGCTTCATCAGCTTGCATATAGTCATTTAACTACAGGACAACTAAACATGTACGCCATAACTGGGATTAGCGGCCAGGTGGGCGGCGCCGTCGCACGCGCCTTGTTGGGTGCTGGCCACGCGGTCCGCGCCGTGGTGCGCAGTGCCGACAAAGGTGCGCCATGGGCCACCTTGGGTTGCGAAATCGCGATTGCGACCAACACGGATGTCGCCGCCATGACCAAGGCCTTCTCGGGCGTGGAAGGGGTGTTCGTACTGATGCCGCCCACCTACGATCCCGAACCCGGTTATCCGGTGACGATCGAGGCTAACGCTGCGGTACGTGCCGCGTTGCTCGCCGCGCAACCGCCCAAGGTGGTGGTGTTATCTACCGTTGGCGCGCATCTGAAACAAGAGAATTTGCTGAACAACCTGAAGATGACCGAAGAAAGCCTCGGCGATCTCCCGTTGCCGATCGCCTTCCTGCGCGCCGCCTGGTTCATGGAAAACGCGTCGTGGGACCTGGCTGCGGCGAAGACCGGCGTCATCCCCAGCTTCCTGCAGCCGCTCGACCACGCGATCGGCATGGTGGCGACCGAGGATATCGGTCGCACCGCAGCCGACTTGCTGCGCGAAACATGGACCGGCGCCCGCGTTGTTGAGCTGGAAGGCCCACGCCACTATTCGGCGAACGACATCGGCGCGAGCTTTGCTGCGGCATTTGGCCACGCAGTACGGATGGAGCCGGTTCCGCGCGACCAATGGGAAGCGCTATTCCGTTCGCAGGGAGCCAAGAACCCGATCCCGCGCATCCAGATGCTCGATGGCTTCAATGACGGATGGATGGTGTTTGAAGGCGGCTCGGTGGAATCCCGCAAGGGGCAAACCACCCTGGAGCAAGCGTTGAAAGCGCTGGTTACCGCGTCCTCCTGATCGCGTTTCATTAGATCACTGCGTTAGATCAAGCCGCCGCGACCCTCGACAGGTCGTGGCGCTTCCTTATTTTCTTTCTCTGCTTCCAACATTTCTGCCTGCTAGAATCGGTGCGGTTTCCCGTGCACCGTGCGCGTGACGTGGCGCGTGACGTTGGTGAGCGAGCCGAACGCGACCATCCTATAGCTCGTTCGACTCGTTCGCCAATTCGTTTCCACCTCATGTTCCACCCCGCTCAGGCTTATCAGGCCCGAACGCTTCCAGGATCGATACTTGAGTACGCCAACCTCACGCACCGATACACCCGCCGCCCCGCCGCCGATGAAAGGCGGTCAATTGATCCTCGCCACGTTCGCGGTCGCGCTGGCCACGTTCATGGTCGTGCTCGATTCGTCGATTGCGAACGTCGCCATCCCGACGCTCTCGGGGGACCTGGGCGTTTCGATCGATGAAGGCACCTGGGTCATTACCGTATTTGCCGCGTCCAATGCGGTCGCAGTACCGCTCACCGGCTGGCTGACGCAACGGCTCGGACAGATCCGTCTGTTCGTGGGCGCGATCGTGCTGTTCGTCATGGCCTCATTGCTGTGCGGGCTCGCCCCCAACCTGACCGTGCTGCTTCTCGCGCGCGTTCTGCAAGGCCTGGTAGCCGGCCCATTGATTCCCCTATCGCAGGCAGTGCTGCTCGGCTCGTACTCACGCGAGAAGGCGTCGATGGCGCTGTCCTTATGGGCCATGACGGCCGTGGTCGGCCCGATCGCCGGGCCGGCGCTCGGCGGCTGGATCACCGACAGCTACAGCTGGTCATGGATTTTCTATATCAACATCCCCGTCGGCTTGTTCGCGGCAGCCACGGTCTGGATGCTGTATCGCAAGCGCGAAACCGCCGTCAAGAAGCTGCCCGTCGATTCGGTCGGGCTCGGTCTGCTCATCGTCTGGGTAGCGGCGTTACAGATCATGTTGGACAAAGGCCGCGATCTCGACTGGTTCAATTCGTCGACCATCATCGTGCTGGCGATCGTCGCGGTGGTCGGCTTCGCTGCGTTCTTCATCTGGGAAATTACCGAGGAGCATCCCATCGTCGACCTCTCACTGTTCAAGAGGCGTAATTTCACGGGCGGGACGATTGCGATATCGATCGGTTATGGTGTGTTCTTCGGCAACCTTGTCTTGCTGCCCCAGTGGATGCAGGAGTACCTCGGCTACCGCTCCATCGATGCGGGCCTCGTCACGGCGCCATTGGGAATCTTTGCGGTAATTTTGGCACCTGTGATCGGACGGATCTTGCCGCGCTCCGATGCGCGTGTCATGGCCACCGCCGCCTTTATATGCTTCGCGTTCTGCTTTTACCTGCGCTCGAACTACACGACTTACGTCGACACCTGGTCGCTCGTGTTGCCCACGCTGCTGCAGGGTATCCCGATGGCGCTCTTTTTCACCCCGCTGACGGCGATCGTTTTATCGGGCCTGCCGCCCGAGAAAATCCCTGCCGCTGCGGGCCTCTCGAACTTCGCGCGGATTTTCTGCGGCGCGATCGGCACGTCGATCGCCGGCACGGCATGGAACAATCGCACGATCTTGCATCATGCGCGGCTCACCGAAGTCGCGAATGCGTATAACCCCATCTATACCCAAAGCGTAAGCTCGCTGCAGTCGCAGTTCGGTGTGAACGCCGATACGGCGCGGGCGATGTTCAGCGCCAGCCTCGACAATCAAGCTGCGATGCTCGGGCTTAACGATGTGTTCTGGGCGTCGGCGCTGATCTTCCTGATGATCATCCCGATCATCTGGGTCACGCGTCGCGGCAAGCCAGGCGCAGGCGGTGCGGCTGCCGCGGCCGGGGCGCATTGAGTGGGCGCATCGATAGGCTTACGCTGACCGGCTCCTGGCCGCAGCCACGCGATCGGCAGATAACAGCACGAGCGCCGTAAGCGCGGCTATCGCAGCGACGAAGAACGCCGCCGGCAACCCATACATCCGCGCCACGAATCCGGAGCCTGGGCCCGCCACCGCAAGCCCGAGATCGAAGCACGCCAGATAAGCGCTGATCACCAGCCCGCGGTTTTCGCTCGGCACGCGCTTGAGCGCCTGCACGCCCAGCGACGGAAAAACCAGGGAGTAGCCGATGCCCGTGACGGTCGCACCCGCAAGCGCCATCATCGGCGACGATGCCATCCAGATCGTCAGCAAGCCGATCGCTTCCACGAAAAGCGATACCGCACCCGTGGGGTATCCGCCGATTCGATCCGGCAAACCACCGAACAAAAGCCTCACCGCAAGGTAGGACAAGCCAAAACTGGTCAGCGCGATACCGGCGCTGGACCAATTCTCCATCTGATAGCGCAAGGTCAAGAATGCGCCCAGGGTGCCTATGCCTGAGGACGCCAACGCCATGCCCAACCCGGGGGCCCAGATCGTGTGCAACACTCGCAGGAACGATAGGCGCGGCCCCGTGTTCGTCGACTTTATATCTGGCCATCTGAGCGTGAGCAACGCGCCCAGCAGTGGCGATACGACAGCGCAGGCGGCAACCGCGTCGAATCCACCCAAGCGATAGATTAACAAGCCGAACGGCGCACCGGCGGCAAGCGCCCCGTACATGGCAATGCCCGACCACGCCATCGCGCGTCCAGCGTGCGCTTGACCCACCCGCGAAATGCTCCAAGTCGAAAGCGCCGTGATAAACAGGCTTTCCCCCAACCCCAAGACCAGGCGTGCGCCGCCCAGCAGGCACACGCTCAGCAACCCGTGCGACGCAGTCGCGGCGGCAACCAGATAAAGCACGCCTGCGCCTGACGCGCTGGCGAATCCAAACATTGCCGTGCGCTTGGGCCCTCGCGTATCGCATGAACGGCCCGCAGTCTGCCGTGTGAGCAGCGTGGCAAGCGATTGCAGGCCGATCACGCAGCCGACGACGAACGGGCTAAAGCCAAGAACGTCGTGCACATAGATCGACAAGACCGGCAGCGGAATCCCGATTGCAAGAAAGCCTAGAAAGTTTGCGGCGGTAAACGGAATCAACGTCCGCACAACGGGGGTTTGCTGGGTCATGCACGCGTTGCCACATTAGCCCGAGCGGCCCGAGTCGTTATGCGGTCGCGCGAAGGCGTGCAAGCGCTGCCGAAAGTGCGCGTCGAAGATAAGCGATCCATGCCATTGTTTCCCATCGTTAATGAAGCGACCTGACTAGCCTATCGGCCGGCAAAACAACCGGCAGCTTGCCATCTTTTCTCAACTCGTGCCAAATGACGGACCGGTAAGGTTCGCCATGACATGCCTACTTGGCGGAGCCCCGCGGGCATTAACGATCTAATGTCACGAGTGTTATGACGTCATGACGCTTCAAATGCCGGCTTGCACTCGATATGCTGGCTTACGTCAATTCAAGGAAATCTCATGGACAAGCTGCAGACACAAGGAATCAGTTTTGCACGCCTGGGCTTCGGTACGTTTCGCATGCAGGGCGATGTTTGTCGCACGGCCGTCGAAAGCGCACTGGAGCTGGGCTACACGCATATCGACACGGCCGCCATGTATGGCAACGAAGAGGCCGTCGGCGCGGCGCTCGCGTCCTCGTCGATCGCACGCTCGGACCTGCATATCACGACCAAGGTCTGGCACGATCAGCTCACGCCCGACGCGATCCGCGCATCGCTCGACACGAGTTTGAACAAACTACAACTCGATTACGTGGATCTCTTCATGGTGCACTGGCCGGCCGCCGAGATGAATCTGCCCGCGATCTTCGAGACGCTTGCGAAGCTGAAAGCCGAAGGCCGCACCCGTGCCATCGGCGTGTGCAACTTCACGCTCCCTCTGCTGCGAACGGTCGTGGACGACATCGGCGCTCCAATCGCGTGCAATCAAATCGAATACCACGTGCTGCTCGACCAGACGCCTATACGCAGTTACCTCGCGAGCAAAGGCATTCCGATCGTGGCCTATTGCCCCTTGGCGCAGGGCACGCTTGCCGAGAACCCCGCGCTGATCGCGATCGGTGCCAAACACGGCGCCAGCCCGGCGCAAGTGGCGCTCAAATGGCTGCTCGACCAGGACGGCGTCGCCGCAATTCCCAAAGCACAGCGCGCCTCAAGCCAAAAAGCCAATCTGGAAGCGCTGAAGCTCGAACTTGACGATGATGACCGTCGAACCATCGCCGCATTGCCCAAGGATCAACGCTTCGTCAAACCGCCGTTTGCTCCGGCTTGGGACTGATGCGGGACTGCTTCGGGTCAGATATGGGACTGAACGATTGAGCTACGAGTAATTTAGAGATAGCATGGGCTCCGGTTAATTCATGACAAAGGAGCATCGCCATGCCGTTCGACGAGCGCATGTTAAACGGTATGGGCGTGTTATCGGCGATCGTCGACAGCGGCAGTTTTGCAAGCGCCAGCGAGACGCTAGGCATGTCGCAGTCGGGTGTGAGCCGTTCGGTGGCACGGCTCGAGGCGCGGCTCGGCATCCGCCTGTTCGATCGCACCACACGCTCCGTCACCCTGACCGACGAAGGCCGACGCTTCTATGAACAGATCGTGCCCTTGCTCGGTGGCCTTGAAGAAGCAGCAGCCTCCGCGGCACAGGGTGCCACCACAGTGCGCGGCCGCTTGCGCGTCAATGTCGATCCCTTCTTTTCACGGCTGGTGCTCGGGCCACGCCTCGGCGCATTCGTGGAGAACCATCCGGACCTGCAACTCGAACTCGTCACCCGGGATCAGCTTGGCGACATGGTTGCGGATGGCTTCGATTTGGCCGTGCGCTTCGGCGAGCCACGCGAGTCCACGCTGATCGCTCGAAAGTTGCTCGACACACGCATCGTGACGGTCGCCTCGCCGTCGTACCTGAAGAAGTTCGGGCGGCCCGTGGCGCCTGCCGATCTGGAAGGCGGGCACCATGTGTGCATCAAGTTCCGCGACTCGGAAACGACACAGCCTTACCCTTGGGAATTTCATCGTGGCCGCAAGAAATTGATCGTGCCGGTGCGCGGCCGTCTGGTCGTCAATGACGTCGGCACGATGCACGGCGTTTGTCTGGCCGGGCATGCCATCGCGCAGATCATGGAACTCGGCGCCGAACAGTTGCTGACCAGCGGACGACTCGTCGATATCTTCCCCGATTGGCCCGACGAGCGCTTTCCCCTATACGCGCTCTATCCTTCCCGACACCACCCCTCCGCCAAGGTCAAAGCATTTTTCGATTTCATCGTTTCGCTCAGTGGGACGGCCTCTTAAGGACCGACGCTGCGAGCAATCTCCAATCGCCTTCGGTCACACGATTGCGCTGTTCGAAGACGCTGAGGCACTCGTCCAGAAAGCCACGCGCATGTCTAGACATCAAACACGATGAGTCTTCCCTCATATGTGTGACTCATATGCGTAGCTCATAAGCGTGATCCATCGCGACTCATCGACTCGGTAAACGATTCCCTTCTCTAATCGCAACAATGAATTGCGCCAATCAGGGTTTATACCTAGAGATTAGCGGCCTACTATTCGTTGGTAGACAGAAATTTGAATTTCAAGTTTTAAATTTCAAGTCCCAGTCCAATTGGAGAAAAACGATGAACACCAAATATTTCGCTAATGTAATTTCCGCCGCAGCTCTCGTGGGTGTGACCGCCCTGTTCGCCGGCAACGCCTCGGCTCAGACCGCCCAACAAGCACCGGTTACGCGCGCTCAAGTCAAGGCCGAACTGGTCCAGCTGGAAGCAGCCGGCTACCAGCCAGGTGGTGACGACGTGTACTACCCGGCAGACATCCAGGCAGCCGAACAACGTGTGCAAGCCGCGAAGGCAGCTCGCCAGACCGCTGCTGCGTCCGTGGCCTACCCGGAAAACGGGCAGCAAACCAGCCAGCAATAATTTGCAGGTTTGAAGCACGGCGCGCTTTATAGCGACGCGGATAGCGACTGGAGTAGCGGCTTGAATAGCGACTTCGGTCAGCACTTCCGGGTAAGCTAGATGCACCATGCTGGACAAAGGCACGCTTGTATAGCGTGCCTTGTCATGTGTGGGCCCTCAACGTTCAAGTTGCGCCGCGAGCACCTCAGCCAGATGTTGCGCGCGGCGGCCATCCAGATTCTTGATCTGGGAACGGCAGCTAAAGCCGTCGGCGACCAGTGTGTCGCTTGGGGCCACCCGGGCCAGCGCCGGCATCAGTTCGAGCTCCCCAACCCTCGCCCCGACCGCGGCCGTTTTCTCGTGGTATCCAAAAGCGCCGGCCATGCCGCAACAACCGGTATCGAGCACATTCGCGCCCAACGCTTTTTCCGCGGCCGTCCCGCCGCACGCTTTCTGGTGACAATGCGCATGAATCTGCACTTCGTCGGCCTGGGGTATCGCCATGTTCATGCTTTTGGCGAATTCCGCGATGGTGATGACTCGCTTGGCCAGCAGCGCGGCACGTTCGTCCTGCGGCAATATGCTCGGCAACTCGTCCCTGAACACCGATAGACAACTCGGTTCCAGCACCAGAATCGGCACGTCGACCGCCAAGGCCGGCGAGAGAATATCGAGGATCTCGACCAGATTTTGCCGCGCTTCGCTCAATAACCCCGAGTCATACAAGGGCCTGCCGCAGCAGACATGCCTGCGTGTCACAACCGCCTTGCGGCCGCTGGCTTCGACCACCCGCACGGCCGCTTCGAGAATGGCGGGGCTAAAGCCGTTATTGAACGTGTCGGTCCATACAACCACATGGCCGGAATCGAACTGCTCGGGCCAACGACCGATCAGTCGTTTGGCAACCGCACTCGCCCGGAATGTTTGCGACGCGATCTGCGGGAATTTGACCTCTGGCGCCAGACCAAACCATTTTGCCGCCTTGCGTGCGTAGCGATTGCCCATCAAAAAATTGACGGGCCCGCTCAAACGTGTCGCCAAAGGCAGCCAGTCACCCAGCTTGGCGATGGAGAGATCCATGAGGCTGCGCCGGTGCGTCCGATAGTAGCGCGACAGAAACTCGCTGCGATATTTCGGAATGTCGACATGAGTCGGGCAATCCCCCTTGCATCCTTTGCAGGCCAGGCACATGTCGAGCGAGTCTTTCATCGCGTCGTCGTCACGGCCTTCGAGCAGCACTTCCCCGCGCAGCATCTCGAAGAACAAGCGCGCCCGTCCACGTGGCGAATACAGCTCCTCCCGAGTGGCTTTGAAGCTCGGACACATCGTGCCGCCTTCGAGCGAGCGGCATTTACCCATGCCGACGCAACGCTCGATTTCGCGGGCGAACGCGGTGCCATCTGCGTGCTTATCGGCGCGGCCGCCCGCGGGCGCATCGCCGCCAAACGCGAAAGTGGTTTGCGCCTCGCGTCGCACATAGTCAGGCCCCAGCCTCAGATTGGCATCGACCGGCATCGCATCGATCAGCTTACCGGGGTTGAGCAAGCCTTTCGGATCCCACAGCGCTTTGAAATCGCGAAACGCCTGCATCAGTTCAGGCGTATACATCAGGTGCAGAAACTCGCCCTTGGCCTGCCCATCGCCATGCTCGCCCGAGAGCGAGCCGCCATACTTCACCACCAGCTTGGCGGCTTCCTCGAGAAACTTGCGCCAATCGTTCAGACCTAGCTGCGAACTTAAGTCGAAGGTGATCCGTGCGTGTATGCAGCCATCGCCGAAGTGTCCATAGAGGTTGGTGCGATAACCGAAGCGTTCGACCAACGCGGCGAATTCGCGCAAATAGCTGCCAAGCTTGGCAGGTTCGACCGCCGCATCCTCCCATCCCACCACGGGATCGGGCCGGTCGGGATCCTCGGAGCGCGAAGTGGCCGAGGCGCCGGTCTCGCGTATCGACCACAGGCGTTGCATCAGTGGCCCCTCGACCAAGCGCATGCTCGGGCGCCCGACCAATTCGGGAGTCGCGGCCACCAGCCGGCCGGCCCGGGCCCTGACCTCCTCATCGCTCGTGGCGCCAAACTCCACCATCAACCATGCATTACCGGCTGGTAGCTCAGCAATGTCATCGAGGCGCAGTCCCAAACGCTTGAGGCCGCCGATGATGCCGTAGTCCAGCCCTTCCATCGCAATCGGCTCGAGCGGCAGCAGTTGCGGTACGGAATCCGCGGCCTCGAAGATGTTGTCGAAGCCCAGCACCACCAACAGCCGGTGCGTCGGATTCGTAATCAGCCGGGTTTTCGCATGCAGGACGTTGACGCAGGTGCCCTCGCTACCGACCAACGCACGTGCAATGTTAAAACCATTCTCGGGTAGCAACTGGTCCAGGTTGTAGCCCGAGACGCGCCGCTTGATCGTCGGAAAGCCCTGCCGAATCGCGTCCGCATGCTTCGTGGCCAGCGCCTTGAGACCGGTTACGATCTGCGCGCGCCGCCCTCCGGCCTGCACATGCTCCGCGAACGTGGCGTCGTCGGTGGGCCCGACCCAGAAGCGCTCGCCATCAGCCGTAAGAATCTCGAGCTGCTCGATGTTCTCAACGGTCTTGCCCGCCATGACGGAATGGGCGCCGCAAGAATTGTTGCCTATCATGCCGCCAAGCGTGCAGCGGGTATGGGTCGCTGGGTCGGGCCCGAAGGTCAGCCCCTCTTTGGCGGCGGCAGCCTTCAACTGATCGCAGATCACGCCAGGCTGGACCGTCGCCACGCGCCGTGCCGCATCGACCGATACCACCTGATTCAAATATTTCGAATGATCGATGACGATCGCCGCGTTGACCGACTGCCCGCACATTGACGTGCCTGCCCCCCGCGGCACGATGGGCACGTCGTACTCGTTGCATAGACGTACCGTTGTTACGAAATCGTCAACAGTCCGAGGAATCACGACGCCTATCGGGACCTGCCGGTAATTGGACGCCTCCGACGCGTAAGCCGCTCGTGTGGCCGCGTCAAACCGCGTTTCCGCGGTCGTTTGCCGGGCGAGCCGATCGCGCAACAGCATCATGTTGTTCAGATTCGAGCCGGGCTTGGCGGGGAGCTTGGTAGCGGGCTGAGAAGCGGGCTGAGAAGTGGGCTGAGAAGCGGGCTTAATAGCAGGCTTAGTAGCGGCCGTGGTGTCAGGCTTGACGTCGGCCTTGGTGTCGGATGGGTTCATCTGTGCGTCCTCTTTTGTCCTGCTCTGGGGCGGCTAATTACCGGGGAACTGGCCCACATCTTGCCCTTGATTCGTCAGGAAGCCAACATTTTGGCGGTGCATCCGCAGCGGCTCACTATTTCGGTCAGATCCACGTGTGTGTGGAATTTCTGCAGCAGCATTTCGCCGCAACGGAAAAGAAGGTCCTTGCCAGCCTCGCCTAGGCACTCACATTATGCGATTTTCTTCATAAGCCCTTCCAATTTTTTTAATGAATTGCGCTAATTCTAACTTCCTATACTGTAGCGCCGCGGGCTTATGCATTACCCTCAGAGTAGCGGTCTGTGCCCCATCCTGGCACCGGCCCGACCGCACCTCAGCACTTCAAAGGGAGTCACACCATGAAATACGTGAAACTTGGCCGCACCGGCATCGACATCTCGCACCTATGTCTAGGCTGCATGAGTTATGGCGTGCCGGAGCGTGGCACCCATCCGTGGGTGCTCGACGATGCGCAGGCACGTCCCTTCATCAAGAAAGCACTCGATCTCGGCATCAACTTTTTCGACACGGCCAACGTGTATTCCGACGGCACCAGCGAGGAAATCGTGGGCCGCGCGCTCAAGGATTTTGCGCGCCGCGATGAGATCGTGCTTGCGACCAAGGTGCACGGCCGCATGCACAAGGGGCCTAACGGCGCCGGTTTGTCTCGCAAGGCGATCATGGCCGAGATCAATGCGAGCTTGCGGCGCCTGGGTACCGACTATGTCGACCTCTATCAGATTCACCGTTGGGACTACGACACGCCCATCGAAGAAACCATGGAAGCGCTCCACGATGTGGTCAAAGCCGGCAAGGCACTCTACATTGGCGCATCGTCGATGTTTGCGTGGCAATTTTCCAAGGCGCTCCATGTTGCAAAAGACAACGGCTGGACCCGCTTCGTCACGATGCAGAATTACGTGAACCTGTTGTACCGTGAGGAAGAACGTGAAATGCTGCCGCTGTGCGAAAGCGAAGGCATAGGCGTGATTCCCTGGAGTCCTCTGGCTCGCGGCCGGCTGACCCGCGACTGGGATACCGCCAGCGCGCGCGCCGAGACCGACGAATTTGGCCGTGGGCTCTACGCCGCAACCGAAGCCGCCGACCGCAAGATCGTCGAACGTGTCGCCGAAATTGCAGCCGCGCGTGGTGTACCGCGTGCACAGATAGCGCTGGCATGGGTGCTGCAAAAGCGGGCAATCACCGCGCCGATCGTCGGTGCGACCAAGCCCCAGCACCTCGACGACGCGGTCGCGGCATTGTCTATCGAATTGAGCGCCGAGGAAATCGGCAAACTTGAAGAACTGTACGTGCCACATGCTGTTACGGGCTTTAAGTAATCAGAGCATATGCACATATAATGACCCGCGATGCTGGAATCAGCTTACAGGCTGTAAGCCCGAGCAAGCCCGAATTCACCAGCCTGAAAACGATTCCAGTAACACCGGGTAATTCTTGGTAAGACGACAATAATGTTTTTTGCCTATTGTCGTTTCACAATATTTATTCTCGCTCTACTATCACGATCCGGTGGATCGACAAGCCTGTGCTCCGAGCAAGGAGCGCGCCAGGCTAGGTCGGGATCGCGGGGATTGGTTCGTCACGCAACGCTCAACTTTCTGGAAATCGCATGCTCGGCATAGTTCGCGTCGCACTGAAGCGGCCCTATACGTTCGTCGTACTCGCGCTACTCGTGCTTATCGTCGGACCGCTCGCGGCAATACGTACCCCGACCGATATTTTCCCCGATATCCGCATCCCGGTCATCAGCGTGGTGTGGCAATACACCGGGCTGCCGCCCGATCAGATGGCGGGGCGCATCACCTCGCCGTTCGAACGCACGCTCACCACCACGGTCAACGACGTCCAGCACACCGAAGCGGAATCGATCGGCGGCTTCGGCATCATCAAGATTTTCTTCCAGCCCGGCGTCAATATCAGTAACGCCAACGCGCAGGTGACCGCTGTCTCGCAGACCCTGCTCAAGCAGCTGCCGCCCGGCGCCACCCCGCCGCTGATACTGAACTACAACGCGTCGACCGTACCTATCATCCAGCTTGCATTGTCGGGCAACGGACTCTCCGAGCAGCAATTGGGCGACATTGGGCTTAACGCGCTGCGCCCATTCCTGACGACCGTCGCCGGCGCGTCGATCCCCTACCCGTTCGGCGGCAAAAGCCGCCAGGTGCAGATCGACATCAATCCTTCGGCACTGCAGGCATACGGCTTGTCTGCCCAGGATGTGGCCAATGCACTCGCGGGGCAGAACCTGATCACACCGATCGGCACGCAAAAGATCGGCTCGTACGAATACACGATGCAGTTGAACAATGCACCGTCCGAACTCCAGTCGCTGAGCAATCTGCCGATCAAGACCGTGAACGGCACGAACGTGTACATCCGCGATGTGGCGACGGTACGTGACGGTTCACCGCCGCAGACCAACATCGTGCACGTGGACGGCAACCGCTCGGTACTGCTGACCGTGCTCAAGAACGGCGCGGACTCCACGCTCGGGATCATCAGCGGTATCAAGCAGCAGGTTGCCTCGGCGCGCAATTCGCTGCCCACCAATCTGCACATCGACCCAATCGGCGATCAGTCGCTGTTCGTGCGTGCAGCGATCAGCGGTGTCGCGCGCGAGGGCATCATCGCTGCGGCGCTGACCAGCCTGATGATCCTGCTGTTTCTCGGCAGTTGGCGCTCGACGATAATTATCGCGACCTCGATTCCGCTCGCGATCCTGGGTTCGATCATCACGCTCTCGGCGCTCGGCGAGACCCTGAACATCATGACGCTCGGCGGCCTCGCGCTCGCGGTCGGGATTCTCGTGGACGACGCCACCGTCACCATTGAGAACATCAACTGGCACCTCGAGCACGGCAAGGAAGTCGAGACCGCGATTCTCGACGGTGCCGCGCAGATCGTTACACCCGCCTTCGTTTCGCTGCTGTGTATCTGTATCGTGTTCGTGCCGATGTTCTTCCTCGATGGCGTGGCACGCTTCCTGTTCGTGCCGATGGCCGAGGCGGTGATGTTTGCCATGATCTCGTCGTTCATCCTGTCGCGTACGCTGGTGCCGACCATGGCCAAGTACCTGCTCAAGCAGCACGTGCATGTCGATCCGCAAACCGCACCGCGCTCACGCAATCCGCTGGTGCGTTTCCAGCGCGCGTTCGAGGCGCGTTTCGAGCGCGTGCGCGCCGGCTATCACGGCCTGCTCGAACTCGCGCTGCAAACCCGCAACCGGACTCGTTTCATCAGCGGCTTCCTCGGTTTCATCGTGGTGTCGTTTGCGCTGGTGCCGTTCCTCGGCCGCAATTTCTTCCCTGACGTGGACGCCGGCCAGATCCTGATGCATGCTCGCGCACCGGTCGGTTTGCGCGTCGAACAGACCACGCAGATTTTCGCCGCGATCGAGCGCGATATCCGACAGGTCATTCCGCCCGATGAAATGGGCACGATGGTCGACAACATCGGCCTGTCGGTCAGCGGTATCAACACCGCTTACAACAATACCGGCACGATCGGTTCCTCAGACGGCGACGTACAGATTTCGCTCAAGGAGGACCATCGCCCGACCGCCGAATACGTGCGCGAATTGCGCGAACGCCTGCCGCGCGATTTCCCGGGCGTAACGTTCTCATTCCCACCGGCGGACATCATCAGCCAGATTCTCAACTTCGGCTCGCCGGCGCCGATCGATTTGCAGGTACGCGGCAATAATCTGCCGGCCAACTTCGCGTATGCCGATTTGCTGCTGCGCGATATTCGCCGCATACCGGGCGTGGCCGATGCCCGTATCGCCCAATCGCAGGAAAATCCGGGCTTCCAGATCGATGTCGATCGTACCCGCGCGCAGTTGCTCGGCCTCACCGAGCGCGACGTCACCAACAGCCTCGTGGTCAACCTGGCCGGCTCCAGCCAGGTGGCGCCGACCTACTGGCTGAACCCGGCCAATGGCATTTCCTATCCGATCGTGATGCAGACGCCGCAATATCAGTTGGCTTCGCTGGGCTCACTGAACAACCTGCCGATCAGCGCAAGCGGCGGCGGCGCCGCCGGCGGCAATGCCCAGATACTCGGCGGTCTCGCCACCGTGAAACGCTTCGGCAGCAACGCGGTGGTCAGCCAGTACAACATCCAGCCGATGGTCGAGATTTTCGCCACGACGCAGGGCCGCGATCTGGGCGCCGTGTCGGCCGATATCAACAAGGTACTTGCGGCCCATGCGAGTACGCTGCCACGCGGCACCACCACCGCGCTGCTGGGCCAGGTGCAGACCATGAACAGCGCGTTCACCGGCATGCTGCTCGGACTGCTCGGCGCAGTGGTGCTGATCTACCTGCTGATCGTAGTGAACTTCCAGTCGTGGGCCGATCCGTTCGTGATCGTCACCGCGCTGCCCGCAGCACTCGCCGGCATCGTCTGGATGCTATTCGCGACACACACCACGATGTCGGTGCCGGCGCTGACCGGCGCGATCATGTGCATGGGTGTGGCAACCGCGAATGCGATTCTGGTGGTGAGCTTTTGCCGCGAACGCTTGGCCGTGCACGGCGACGCCGTGAAAGCGGCCGCCGAGGCCGGCTTCACACGCTTTCGCCCGGTGTTGATGACGGCTCTATCGATGATCATCGGTATGGCGCCGATGGCACTCGCACTCGGCGAAGGTGGCGAACAAAACGCGCCGCTTGGCCGTGCCGTGATCGGCGGCTTGATATTCGCTACTGTCGCAACGCTGTTTTTTGTTCCGGTAGTGTTCAGCATTATCCATTCACGTTCCGGCAAGTCGTCTGCGCCGGCTGCAGTTCCCGGAGAACCCGCTCATGTCGTCTGAACCCATGTTGCCCGTTGCGGCGCCCAGTCGCCGCCTGCGTGTTGCAGGCATCGTAGGCGGTGTGGCCGCCATCCTGATCGTGGCGGCAGGCATCGCCACGCGTGCCGCCGACAACCGGCAACTGCGCACCTGGACCGATGCGCAAGCCGAGCCCACCGCCCAAGTCTCGACACCGCAGCGCGCGGCCAACGGCGCGACGCTCCAGTTGCCCGGCCGCCTCGAAGCCTTCTCGCGCGCGCCGCAATTCGCGCGCGTCAGCGGCTACCTGAAGTCGTGGCGTGTCGATATCGGTGCTCACGTGAAGGCCGGCGAATTGATGGCCGAAATCGAAACGCCGGATCTGGACCAGCAATTGCTGCAAGCCCGTGGCGATCTGGCCAGCGCCCAAGCCAACTCGTCGCTTGCCGAATCGACCGCGAAACGCTGGCAGTCGATGCTGGCTTCCGATTCGGTGTCGCGTCAGGAAGTCGACGAACGCACCGCCGATTACACCGCCAAGCAGGCGCTCGTGCAGGCCGCCAAAGCCAACGTCGACCGGCTGGTTGCGACCAAGGGCTTCGCACGCATCGTCGCGCCGTTCGACGGTGTGGTCACGGCACGCGAAACCGATGTGGGCGCGTTGATCAATGCCGGCAGCGGCACCGGCAGCGGCCCGGAGCTGTTCGTGGTCTCGGATGTGAACAAGCTGCGCGTGTATGTGCAGGTTCCGCAAACCTATGCGCCGACGATCCGCCCGGGCGCCACCGCGCAACTGAGCGTGCCGGAATATCCGGGGCGTAGTTTCCCGGCCACGGTAACGGCGCTGGCGGACTCGATTAACGCCGCTTCCGGTACGACGCTGGTGCAACTACTGGTCGATAATTCCACCGGCAAGCTGCTGCCCGGTGGTTTTGCCGACGTGCGCTTCACCCTGCCGGTCAACCAGCAGGCGCTGCGCGTGCCGGCCAGCTCACTGGTGTTCGATCAGAACGGTCTGCGCATCGCGACGGTCGGCCAGGACGATCGCGTTACGTTCAAATCGGTGACCATTTCCCACGATTTCGGTGAGACCGTGGAAATCGGCTCAGGGCTAACGCCTGAAGATCGCATCATCAACAATCCGCCCGATGGCCTGAACGATGGCGACCGCGTGCGGGTTGCCGCGGCTGCCAGCAATGGGGCGAAGCCTCATGCGTAGTCGCTCGATTCCCGTGCTGCTGGCAGCAGCACTTGGGGTCGCCGGATGTTCGCTGGCGCCCGACTATCATGTGCCACCTGCGCCGATCGCCAGCGCGTACCAAACCACCGCACCGTGGGGCGCCGCGCAGCCGTCCGATCAATTGCCGCGTGACGGATGGTGGCAAGCCTATCGGGACCCCGAACTCGACGACCTGCAAAAACGCCTGCTCGCCAATAATGCCGACCTGAGCGCCGCGCTCGCGCACTATCAACAAGCACGCGCGTTTGTCGATGCGGCGAGCGCCAGCCTGTTCCCGACGTTGAGCGCAATCGCCAATCCGCAAAGCGATCGCGAATCCAATACACGGCCGCTGCGTAGTGCAACCGGGCCGAGTACTTACAACTCGGTCACGCTGGGCGGCGAACTGGACTATGAGGTGGACTTGTGGGGCCGCGTGCGCGACAGCGTAGCCGCCAGCAAGGACGAAGCGCAAGCGACCCAGGCCGATCTGGCCTCGGTGCAGCTCAGCCTGCAGACGCAATTGACCGACAGCTATGTGCAGTTGCGCGGGTTCGATCAGCAGGACGCCCTGCTGAACCAAACCATCGCGGCGTTCGGCCGGGCGCTGGAACTCACGCAGTCGCTGCATACCGGCGGCATCGTGTCGGAGCTCGACGTGGCGCGCGCACGCACGCAGTTGGCGTCGGCCCGTTCGCTGTTGTCGCAAACCGTGGCGCAACGATCGCTGACCGAGCATGCGATCGCGGTTTTGGTCGGGGCATCGGCATCGCAATTCAGTCTGCCGGCGCAGACGGCTTCGTTCACGTTGCCTGTTACACCGGTAGGCGTGCCGTCCACATTACTGCAACGCCGACCCGACATCGCGGCCGCGGAGCGCCGTACCGCAGCGGGCAATGCCAAGATAGGCGTGGCACGCACCGCCTACTTCCCGTCGCTCACACTCAGTGTGCAAGGCGGCGATCAAAGCAGCACGTATGAGGATTTGCTGGGCGCGTCCAACCTGTTTTGGGCGGCCGGTCCGATACTGGCGGGCTATATTTTCGATGGTGGCCGACGCGCGGCTGGCGTGGCCTCCGCCAAAGCGGCAGAGAATGAAGCCGGAGCGCGTTATCGCAGCGTGGTGTTGAATGCATTTCAGCAGGTCGAGGACAACCTGACGTTGTTGACCGATCTGGGCACCGCGTTAGGTGACCAGCGCGACGCCGCCAATGCGGCGCAGCAAGCGCTCGATCTGGCGCTGGACCGGTATCGCCATGGCGCCGTCGGCTATCTCGACGTAGTACAGGCGCAAACCGCCTGGCTCGACGCTCAGCGCAGCGTGCTGGATTTGCAGACGCGTCAACTTCGCGCCGACGTGCAGTTGGTCCGGGCCTTGGGCGGAGGCTGGTCGAGCGACCAGCTCGCCGATGCTCCGCCGGCAGCATCGTTGCAGTCTGCGCAGTCCACGGCGCCGTTGCCACCCCAGCCGACCCAGCCGCAGCAAGGTGGTTAGGACTGAGCGATTAGTCCATCAACTTGTCGAGCGTGATCGGAAGGTCGCGCACCCGTTTGCCTGTCGCATGGTAGACGGCGTTTGCGATCGCGGCAGCCAAGCCGGTAATACCGATCTCGCCTATGCCGCGCGCGCCGAACTCGTTGAGTTCGAAATCGGGGTAGTCGAGCAGGATCACTTCGAGCTCGGGCTGGTCCGCATGCACCGGCACCACATATTCGGCGTAGTTATTGTTGGTCGGCACGCCAGTGCGCTCGTCGTATTCGGTCCCTTCGAACAGCGCCATGCCTATCCCCATCACGATGGCGCCTTCGACCTGATTGCGCGACATCATCGGATTGATCGCTCGACCGACATCGATCGCGCTGACCACACGCGATACCCGCAAGCGCGAAATACCCGGGTCCCAACGCACTTCGGCGAAATGCGCGCCGAATGAACTGAACGAGAACTTGCCGCTGGGTGCGCCCGGCGTGTGAGCGTGGCCATCGGCCGCGGCTAAGTTCAGTTGGTTCAGGATTCGTGCGAAATCGACTGACTGCTCGCCGTGGATCAGGCGCCCGCCTGCAAGCGTCAGGTCCTCCGGCCGTGCCCCGGCAAAATAGCCGTCGCTCTGCGTGGCGAAGGTCTTCAGTTGTTCGATGGCCGTGCGCGCCGCTTGCGCGATAGCCGGCAACACGCTGGCCGTGGCCCATGAACCACCGGACAGCGTCGAATCCGGAAACGAGGAATCGCCCAGCTTCACCTCGATACGCTCGAACGGCAACCCGGTCAGACTGGCGATGGTCTGCGCGGCAATCGTATACGTGCCAGTCCCGATGTCCTGGACGGCGCACGTCACACACACGGTTCCATCTGCCTTGAGCGCAACGCGTGCTTCGGAAGGCGTACGGAAGGCGTCCCAGTTGCAGGCAGCCATTCCGTAACCGATGATTTCCTCCCCCTCACGCATCGCGCCGATAGCGGGGTTGCGCTTCGCCCAGCCAAAGGCCGCAGCACCTTGCTCGCACGCTTCGCGCAAGTGGTTGCTCGACCATGGCAGATTGGTGCTCTCATCGCGCTCGGAGATATTGAGCAAATGGAACGCCAGCGTATCCATTCCCGCCGCAATCGCCAGTTCGTCCACGGCACACTCCAGCGCAAATAATCCAGGGGCCGCGCCCGGTGCGCGCATCGAGGTCGGTGTGCCGCGGTTCACCTCGATGGTCTCGTGGCTGACCAGCACGTTCGCGCATGAGTACAAGCTGCTCGACATGCCGCCGCACGTCTCGACGTACTTATCGGTAAACGACGTGGTGTTGATCGATTCGTGTCGCACCGACACCAGCCGACCGTTGGCGTCCGCCGCGAGCCGCAAGTGCTGCCGCGTCTCGGGTCGATGCCCGGTAGTCGTGAACATCTCGCTGCGCGGCACCACCAGTTTCACCGGCCGGCCGATTTCGCGCGCTGCCGCACAAGCCGCTACCGCATGCGGCCATGCCCATAACTTGCTGCCGAAACCGGAGCCGATAAACGGCGCTTGAACGATGACACGCTCGGGCGACAGCCCGAAGATATTCGCCAACGTATTGCGGTGTACGGTAACGCCTTGCGATGCCTCGAAAACGTGCAACTCGTCGTCTTCCTGAGCGCCGTCCTTAGCGCTCACCCAGCGCGCCACGGTGGCATGCATTTCCATCGGATTATGCGTTTCGACCGGCGTGGTATATACCGCGTCGACTCGATAAGGCGCGGCGTCGAAGGCCGGCTGCGGCTCGCCGCGTTCGTGGCCACTTCCGCCATTGCGCGCATCATGCGCGGCCAAGCCTTGGGCGAGATTTGCGACCGCCTGCTTTTTTTCGTAATGCACCTTGACCTTGAATGCCGCCTCGCGCGCATGCTCGAAGGTATCGGCGACGACCAGCGCGACGAATTGCCCCGCGTAGTACACGGTGGCGTCTTCGAAAGGCAAGCGATGTTCGTCCACTATGGAAGCGGTCAGGATCCGGTCGAACGAAAGCGGCAACTTCGGCACGCGATAAAGACGCGAGCAATGCTCGTGATGAAAAATATCGATGACACCCGGCGACTTGCGTGCCTCATCCAATTCCATTTCGACGATGACGCCGCTTGCGATCGTGCTGAACACGCCATACGCATGGACCATTCCGTCCGGATGTTGGTCGGCCGTGTAGCGTGCCGCGCCCGTCACCTTGAGGCGGCCATCCACGCGGCGTATTGGGGCGCCGATGATCTGTTCACTCATGCTGTTCTCTCCATTGGATGCGCGGGGCCGTCGGGTCGCACTGTCAACTCAGGCCCTCGACTCAAGGCCCCGATTCAAGCCATCCTCAACTCAAACCATCACCTCGTCAGCGACAAGAGATTGCGCACGATGGCCTGCTGCGCCAGTGCGATCTTGTAGCCGTTGTGCGCGTACGCCACCGCGCCCTGAAGCGCGACTTGCGCCGCATCGGAAAAAGCGTCCCGCGTGGCCGGCCGGCCCTTGAGCGCAAGCTCCGCATGCTTCGCGCGCCACGGTTTAGTGGCCACGCCGCCCAAGGCTATGCGCACGTCCTGTATCGCGCCGTCCGCCGTCACGACGATCACGGCGCTCGACGCCAGCGCGAATTGATACGAAGCGCGGTCACGGAGTTTCAAATAGGCCGACTTGCTGGAGCGTAGCGGCGCATCGAGCGTGATATGCGTGATCAACTCATCGTCGGCTAGCGCATGCTCCTTCCATGGCGTATCGCCCGGAGCCAAGTGGAAATCGAGGAAATCGATCTCACGCGTGCCTTGCGGACCTTGCACGCTGACGGTGGCGCCGATGGCGGCCATCGCGACGCACATATCCGACGGGTGAGCGGCGATGCATCGCTTACTCGTACCGAGAACGGCGTGCACGCTGCGGTTTTGCCCATCGATCGCGGCGCAACCCGACCCCGGCTCGCGCTTCTCGCACGGCGACACACCGTCGCGAAAGTAGCCGCAGCGCACCCGCTGCATGACATTGCCGCCCGTGGTGGCTTTGTTGCGCAATTGCGTGGTGGCACCGGAGAGCAGCGCTTCGGAAAGGACCGCGTAATCTGCGCGGATGGTCGGGTGGTAGGCCAGCGTGGTGTTGCTGACCATCGCGCCGATGCGCACGCGCCCGTCTGCCAAGGTTTCGATTTGGTCGAACGCCAAGCGATGGATATCGATTACGCTAGGCGGGCGCATGATGTCGATTTTCATCAAGTCGAGCAGCGTAGTGCCACCGGCGAGAAATGCCGCACCGCGGGTTTGCGCATGGGTCGCAATCGCCTGATCGGGATTGGCCGCGCGGAAATAATCGAAGTTGCGCATCAGACGGCCCTCCCCGTCTTGCGCGCCGACTGGATGGCCGCAACGATATTCTTGTAGGCGCCGCAGCGGCAAATATTACCGCTCATCGCTTCTCGTACCGATGCGTCGTCGCTCTCGATACGGGCATCCTTGAGTATCGCCACGGCGCTCATCACCTGGCCCGCCGTACAGTAGCCGCACTGATACGCATCGTGCTCCCAGAACGCTTCCTGCACAGGATGCAATTCGCCGTTGCGCTCCAGCCCTTCCACGGTAGTGATTTCGTCGCCGTCGTGCATGATCGCCAGCGACAGGCACGAATTGATTGCGACGCCGTTCACATGCAGCGTGCATGCGCCGCACTGACCGTGGTCGCACCCTTTCTTGGTGCCGGTCAGCCCGAGCTGGTCGCGCAGCACGTCCAGCAGCACCGCATTGGGCGTTACGCGCAAACGCCGCTCTACGCCATTCACCATCAGTTGCAAGTCACTGGTGCCGGCAGCCTCGATGCATGAACCGGCAGCGCATGAGCCGGTGGGAGGATGCTTGTCGCTTGGATTATTCATTTGAATGCCCTCTTCAAAGCCAGTGCCCAATATACCCCGTTCAAACCGACGTTGTGCGTCAGCCTTTTGTCAGCGGCCGGTCTTTTTTGCCGATCTGGGCTGGCGCGGTGCACTGCTGCGTTGTGCCGGCGTACGCACGGCGAGCGGCCGCTCATCGGGAATCTCGTTGTGCGGATTGCGCTTCTTGAGGAAGTCGATAAACACGCGCAATTTGGCCGGCATGCTTTGGCGATTGAAGAAATAAAGATAGAGGCCTTCGGTCGGGCACCAGTCTTCGAGCACCTTGACCAGATGACCGCCTTTCTGGAAGCGCTCGACGTACTCGTCGTACAGGTAGGCAAGCCCTACGCCATCCAGCGCGGCCTGCAATACCAGTATCGAATCGTTGGACGTCAAGCGCCCTTTTACGGCCACGTCTTTGCGACGCCCATTTTTCTCGAGGCGCCACGGGTACACCGTCCCGGCGCTGACGGTACGGAAATTGATGCAGTCGTGTGCAGCCAGATCGGAAGGCGTGCGCGGTATGCCTTTGCGTGACAGGTAGTCGGGCGACGCCACGATCGCCACGCGCAGCTCGGGCTTGATCGGCACCACCAGCATGTCCTTCTCCAGCACGTCGCCAAAGCGTATGCCCGCGTCGAACCCCTGGCTGACGATATCGGTCAGGCCATTGTCGATGACAATCTCAAGACTGATGTCGGGATAGACGTCGAGGAACTCCCGCAAAACCGGTTCTATCAGCAACACGCTCGCGCTGCGCGGCATGTTCAGCCGTAATGCGCCGGCGGGCCGGTCTGCCGAGCGCGTCACCTGATGCACCGCGCTTTGCAGTTCGCCCATCAGCGGGCCGACTCGCTCCAGCAGTTCGGCGCCCGCCTCCGTAAGACTCACGCTGCGCGTGGTGCGGTGGAACAGCCGCACCTCGAGTTTGGCTTCGAGCTGCCGGATCGCATGACTCATTGCCGACGGCGAGATCCCCAGCACGCTCGCGGCGGCCGTGAAACTACGCGCCTCGGCTACGCGTATGAAAGCTGCCAGTCCGCCAAGTCCGCTTAATCCGTCTAGTTCCATTATGCAATTTTGTTTCAAAGGGTGTGAACATTATAGGCGTTGTTTTGCACAATCGCCGGTCGTAAGATTGATCCTGCAAACAGGACCTGCAACATCGCATCATCCACTTTCGAGGAACGTCTTATGTCCACTTCCCAAAACAACGCCATCAACAAACCAGTCTGGTTCATCACCGGATGTTCGACCGGTTTCGGCCGGGAGCTCGCCCGCCACACACTCAGCCTCGGTTACCCGACCGTGGTTACGGCGCGCAATATCGAACAGATCAAAGACATTGCGGTCGGTTTTGAGGCGAACGCTCTGCTGCTTACGCTCGATGTCACGCGGCCTGAGCACATTGCCGCTGCGGTCAAAGCCGCCGAAGAGAAATTCGGTCGCATCGATGTACTGGTCAACAACGCGGGTATCGGCTATTTCGGTTCGATCGAAGAAAGCGATATGAGTGAAGTGCGCAAGATGTTCGACATCAACGTCTGGGGCCTGAGCGACATGACGCGTGCGGTATTGCCGGGATTGCGCCGGCGCCGCAGCGGCACGATCGTCAATGTTTCGTCGATAGGCGGGATCGCGGCCTTTCCTTCGGTGGGCTTTTATAACGCCACGAAATTCGCGGTCGAGGCGCTGTCTGAATCGTTGTCGCAGGAAGTCGCGCCGCTGGGCATCAAGGTGCTGCTGGTCGAACCGAGCGCATTTCGTACCGATTGGGCCGGCCGCTCGGCCAATGAGGCCCCGCACTCGATCGCGGACTATGACAGCACAGCCAAGGCTCGCGCCGACATGATCCGCGGTTATAGCGGCAAGCAGCCGGGCGACCCGGTTCGTGCCGCGGCCGCAATCGTCAAGGCCGTCGAAGCGAAGGATCCGCCGCTGCGGCTGTTGCTGGGCAAAGCCGCGTTGGCCGGCGCACGCAACAAGGTGGAAGCGTTGCGCAAGGACTTCGAGGGATGGGCCGAAGTATCGGAAGGGGCGGATTTCCCGACGTAATTGCCGACGTAATATGCAGCGCACTTACCCGTGCGCTGCCCCACGCAATATGCCGCTCAGTGTCCCGCTACAGCAGCCGCGCTTGCATCGGCCTTGGCTGGTTTGGTAAGCCAGATGAACGGGATGATGACGATGAAGACCATGGCCGATAACCAGAAGATGTCATTGAGCCCCAACATCGCAGCCTGAGCGTTCAGGCTGCTTTCAAAGAACGCCATCGCCTGGTCGGTGCTGCCACCCAATGTGGTCTGCAACGATTTGATCGCCTCGACGTAGAACGGATTATTGGGGCTCGCCTGTTCGATCAGCCGAGCGTGATGCAGGATGGTGCGATCATTCCAACCGGTGCTGAACAGCGAGGTGCCGACCGCGCCCGCGAATATCCGCGCAAAATTCGACAGGCCTGCCGCCGCCGGGATCTTTTCCGGTGGCAACCCCGACAAGATGATGACAGTCAACGGTACAAAGAACAAAGCCATCGGGATGCCTTGCAGCAGAGTCGGCAGCACCAGCGTCCAGGTATCGACGCCCGTCGTATACCACGAGCGCATCAGGAACACGATAGCAAAGCCGATAAACGCCATCGTTGCAAGAATGCGCGCGTCGGACTTCGGTACGATTTTCCCCATTACCGGCGCGAGTATCACCGCAAAAACGCCCAGCGGCGCCGTGACCAGGCCCGCATCCACGGAGCGGTATCCGAGGTATTGTTGCATCCATGTCGGCAACAGCACCAAGTTGGCAAAGAACACCGCATACGCCACCGAGATCGCCACCGTACCGCCGCTGAAATTGCGACCGGCAAACAAACGAAGATCGATGATCGGATTTTTCTCCGTCAACTCCCAGATCACGAACGCTACAAAGCCGAGCAACGCGACCAACCCGAGCACCACGATAGTCGGCGAACTAAACCAGTCGAGGTCTTTGCCTTTGTCCAGCATGATCTGCAGCGATGCAACCCAGGTGATCAGCAAACCGAGTCCGACCTTATCGATCGACAGTTTCACGGCGGCCGTTTCACGCGTGCGATAGATCATCCACGTTACGCCGGCCGCGAAGATGCCCACCGGTATGTTGATGTAGAAGATCCAGGACCAGCTGTAGCTGTCGGTCATCCATCCGCCCAGCGCGGGGCCCACAATCGGGCCGACCGTCGCGGTCATCGCCCACAACGCCAACGCGGTCGAGCTCTTGGATTTCGGATAGGAGCTGAGCAGAATCGCTTGCGACAGCGGAATCAGAGGTCCGGCCATTACGCCTTGCAGTACTCGGGCGCCAAGCAGTATCGGCAGCGTCGGCGCGATGCCGCACAGCCATGACGAGAGCGTGAACAAGAGAATCGCGCCCACGAACAACTTGATTTGGCCGACCCGACGCGTAAGCCATCCCGTCAGCGGAATAGACACGGCGTTGGCCGCAGCGAACAGCGTAATGACCCAGGTGCCTTCATCCACCGACACGCCAAGATTGCCGGAGATCGTCGGGATCGCCACGTTGGCGATCGACGAATCGAGCACGGTCATGAAAGTGGCGAGCGCAACCGCCAGCGTGGCGAGAACCAGCTTGCCGCCGGTCAGCGGCGGTGGTGGCGACGGTGGTGGCGACGGTGGTGATGACGGCACGGCAGTAGTTGATGACGGATTCATGTCGTCTCCTCGAGATTAGCCGGCGGTCCGGGTTGCGTCGTGCTTGAGCGCAACTTTGGCCACCACGTTCTGCGCGATGATGTGCGCGATTTCCGCGTCGGCCTGGTCGCCATAACGAGCGAAGACATCTGTGGAGTAAGTCGTGTTTTGAGCGGCGCCGAGTTGGGTGCCGGACTGGTCGTGCGTATCGACATCGACCTCCATCGACAAACCGATGCGCAATGGGTGAGCTTGCAGTTCGGCCTGATCGATCAGAATCCGTGCGGGCAATCGTTGCACGACCTTGATCCAATTCCCCGTCGCGTTTTGCGCCGGCAACACCGCGAACGCGCTGCCGGTCCCCGCTGAAAATCCCTCTACGTGGCCGTGATACTTCACGCTCGTTCCATACGCGTCGGCGCTAAGCGTAACGGCCTGGCCGATGCGCATTTTCCGCAGTTGGTTTTCCTTGAAATTCGCGTCTATCCAGACACCGTTGAGCGGCACAATCGCCATGAGCGGTGTGCCTGGCGCCACACGTTGTCCAACCTGGACAGAACGCCGCGCAACATAGCCTGTAACCGGCGCCGGCAACGTGTTGCGCGCATACGTAAGGTAAGCGTCGCGAACCTTGGCCGCCGCGGCGATCACGTTCGGGTGGTCCGCTACGGTGGTGCGATCGGTCAATGCGTGATTGGACGCCGCTTGCTGACGTGCTGCGTCGTATGCGGCCTGGGCCGTTTTCACCGCGTCGCGTGCATGGGCGAGGTCTTCACCCGACACCGCCCCGGTGTTGGCGACGGCAACGCGCCGGCGCAAGTCGTCGCTGGCCCGAGCCAGATCGGCCTCGCGCTCGGCCACCGCTGCGGCGTAGAAATCATTGTTCACGTACAAGCTGCTGACTTGGCGCACCGTCTGACCCAGTGCCGCTTCCGCGTTCGAGAGCGCGATCTTGGAGTCGGCCGGGTCCAGCATAACGACGGGGTCGCCGGCCTTCACGATCTGTGTATCGTCGGCGTTGACTGCGATGACCGTGCCGACCACGAGCGGCGTCAATTGCACGAGATTGCCGTCGACATAGGCGTCGTCGGTGTCTTCATGGTAGCGCGCATAAGTCATGTAATAAGCGCCGAACGCAACCGCCGCGACAACAGTACCAAGCCCGAGCAATGCGAACAACATCTTGCGGCGGCTTGGCGGTGCGTCCTTGCCTTGCGGTGCGATTGCGGTGACTGCGGGATCGGCTGGGTCTTTTGAGCGAGCCGATGTGTTGACCTGGGTCATGACGTTTACCTCGGGAAAATGGATGGATTTAAGTGAATGGATTTGGCGAATTCGCGGTGCGTTCGCGTTGCCTTATTCAGCAGCAGGAACAGCCGGGGCGCGCGTCGCCGCGTGCACTGCTGGAAGGCGAGCGGCGTCATCGGCGCCCTGCGCGTCATGCGCACTGCGCGCGTCATGATCCGGGCTGCTTGCCGCGGTGGTACTGGACACATCACTGAACCCGCCGCCCAGCGCCGCCGCCAGTGCAATCTGTTCATCGCGACGGCTCATGCGCAGGTTCGTCACTTCTTCTTCGCTGCTCAGCGCGTCGATGTCGGCCGACAGAACCGTCAACTGGTTGGTCAAACCGCCCTTGTATTGAATGATCGCGAGATCGTAAGCGCTGCGCGATTGTTCTTCGGCAACTTGTGCAGTAACCAGTTGCTCATCGGTCGAGCGGATTTGTGCAACCTGGGTCGCAACTTCCGACAGCGAAGAAATCAACGTTTGGTTATAAGTCGCGACCGCCGAATCGAACTCGGCGTACTGCCCTTTCAAATTCGCACGCAACGCGCCGCCATCGAAGATCGGCAGATGGATCGCCGCACCCGCCGATTGCGACCGGCTCGCTGTGGTCAAGAACCGACCGGCGCCAAACGCGTCGAGCGCAGTCGTCGCGCTCAAATTGACGTCGGGGTAAAACTCCGCCTTCGCCGACTTCACGTCATGCGTGAGCGCATCGACGTGCCAACGGGCTGCGACGATATCGGGGCGGCGGCTCACCAAGTCGGCAGGCAGATCGTCGGGCAAACGAACCGGCTCGCCAACGCCCAAGGTGGGGCGCGTAATCTGGAGGCCACGGTCGGGCCCGGCGCCCAGCAGCGCGGCAAGCTGATAGCGCGTGGTAACAATGCTGCCGTCCAGCGCGGACAAATTGGTCTGGCTGGTGGCCAGCTTGGCATTCGCGATGCGGCGCTCGACGTCGGTGTCCAGGCCCGTCGCGATCCGCCCTGCGGTAATGCGATCGAACTGCTGGCGTTGTTGCACCTCACGCTGGGCAATATCGCGAAGCGCATAAAGGCGCGCAAGCTGGTTATAGGTACGCGTGATGGATTCGGTCAACGTCAGCTTCACGACCTCCGACTCAGCCTCGCTGCGCTGCACTTCCGACAGGGACGCTTTGAGCGCCTCGCGGTTCTTGCCCCAGAGATCCAGGTCGTAGGACGCGCTCAACACGGCTTGATTTTCAGTCTGCCAGGAGCCCCCATAGGGCGGCGGGACCGCCGCGTTGGCACTATAACGCTGGCGAGTCTCCGATGCGCTCGCGTCGACCTTGGGCAGCGTGTTCGCCCGTGCGCCTTCACTGAACGCCGCGGCGGCAGCCACGCGTGCACGTGCCTGGTCCAGCGTGGGGCTGTTTTTCAAGGCTTCAGCGAGTATCGCTTTGAGCTGGGCATCGCCAAATTGATCGGCCCAGTCAGGATTCGGCCAATGTCCGCCTTCGGAAGGCAGACTTTGCGTGGTCTGGAACGTGTGCGCGCTGTCTATGTGTTGCGCGCTATGGATGCCGGAATAGTTGGCGCAGGCACCGAGAACCGCGGCACACACGAGGGAAACGCTGAACTTGGCGGACCAGGCACTCAGCTTCCGGATATTTATTTGCTTATTCATTTTCTGACTCGTCAGATAAATTGATAAAAAAAAGCCAGATTCAGGCTTCCACCATTTTGTTAAGCAAGCGGTGGAGTTCTTCGAACTCTTGCCCGCTGAAATTCCGGAAGAGCGGATTGAGCACGTTCAGCGCTATGTCGGGGATGCGAGTCCCTAATGCCACACCGGTTTCGGTCAGATGCAGATTGACGACGCGCCGGTCTTCCACACTCCGTACCCGCGCCAGCAGCCCTTGTTTCTCCAGCTTGTCGAGCATGCGCGTCATGAGACCCGTATCGATACCCAACAACTTCGACAATTCGAACGGCGTGCTCGCAGCGCCGCGACTCATCGTCAACACGATGCCCATTTGCTGACTCGTAACGCCCTCTTCTTTCAAAGCGGCATCCATTTTCGCCAGCAACATATTCCGGGCTTTGTTCAACGAAAGTCCGATGCTCTCTTTCGAGAGGAAGGTTTCTCTGGTGTAGTGCTCCACGGCTTTTCTCCAATCGTTGCAAACAATATATCTGACAAGTCAGATACTGTCAATAGATTTTTTGCGACGTGGGCGTGTAGGGGTGATGGGGTGCCATTGCACCCCAGTTAACGCGGTTCGGGCCTGGGGATGTTTAGTGCAGCTCCGTGCCTATGCGATTGCGCGGGCCCAGGATGTTGATCAGATTCCCCTCGGGGTCACGAATCATGGTCGAGCGTCTATCGTCGGCCAATTGCTGGTCGGCCCAGATCATCTCCACCTTGTTTTCGACCAGAAAAGCGGTCGTGGCCGGCAGATTGTCGGTTTCGAGCACCAGCGCCTTCCATCCGAGCACATTCAGATGATCGGGCGGCATGGTTCGATCGACTTGCCGATGTTGCTCCGCAGCCTGCGAAACCAGTTCCAGTCGCAGACCATCGCTTTCGATCAAAGCGTAGTCCGCGCCGACGACGTCGAATCGGCCTCGTTCCGCAACGGTGAAGCCAAGCACGTTTTCGTACCAGTCGATCATGATATCCAGGCTGGCGACGGCAAGCGCCAAGTTATGCAAGCGCAGCTTGCCACCGGGGTGTCGATGATTGTTTGGCATACGTTTTCCTTAAGCGGGAGGTACTTGAATTGCAGATCGAAGCGATCTTCACATGCGGTGCGAAGAGATGGACCTTCGTCAACAACGAGTCGTCGAATGACCATTCGGATGATCTCCGACGACTCGTTGTTGATGACCGTTGCCGGCTCGCAATATCCGAGAGCCAGAGCGGTGACGCGACCATTCAATACCGGGTCGGCGTGAGTATAAACTAGCATGCCGAATTGATCGTGTCAGGCACGGCGCCCAAGCGTAATAATGTTTTACAACGGGCTCATACCGCCGTGGATGATGATTTCAGTGGCTCACTAGCTTGGCCACTTGCGTCACTCATTTGCGTCACTCATTTGCGTCAATTTGTCGCGGTTAATTTAATCAAGTTCCCCCGATCCAGGCCGACAATATAAAAGCAATCCGCGTTAATACTTATATCGACCTGGGACCGCCCTACCCCTATGAAACTTACTTTTGTACAAAAGCTCTGGCTACCTCTGATCCTGAGTTTGCTGTGCCTGACCGGAATCTCGGTCTATAACGCATATCGGACCAGAGATATCCGGCTGGAAGAGCGTAAGGCCGACTTGATGCACGCGGCGGAAATCGCCTTGACGGTGGTCAAGACCTTCGGCGACCAGGCGGCGGCCGGTTCGATGTCCGAGGCACAAGCTCAACAACTGGCCATGAACGGCGTTCGAAATATTCGATATGGCACCGAGGGCTATTTCACGATTCTCAATTCACAGATAGTCCTGATGCAACCGACCAATCCGGGAATGGTCGGCAAGGATATCGACGGGTTCAAGGATCCGAACGGCGTCTATTTCTTCAGGGAAGCGGTGGCTCTGGCCAAACGAGACGGCAGGGGTTTTCGCAGGTTTGCGTTTCCAAGACCGGGGGAAACCGAAGCCGCGCCGAAACTGGCCTACGACATTTCCTATCAGCCCTGGGATTGGATTTTGACGACCGGCGTGTATGTCGATGACATCGACGCCGCATTCCGCGCTACGCTGTATCAAAGTCTCGCTATTCTGCTGGCACTGGCCGGTGCGCTATCGGCGATCGTCGTGATGCTCAACCGCGGCATCCTTCGCGAACTGGGCGGCGAGCCATCCTATGCCGCCAAGATTGCCTACCAGATCGCCGACAACGATTTTACCGAGGTGGTCAAAACGGCACCGCACGACCGCTCCAGCCTGCTGTTTTCGATGAAGCGCATGCAGGAACAACTCACGAAAACCATACGCACGATCAAAAATTCAGCCGACTCGATCGCCACGGTCACCCATCAGATTGCGGCGGGCAACACCGATCTGTCGCAGCGTACCGAGGAGCAGGCCGCGTCACTTGGAGAAACCGCATCGAGCATGGAGCAGTTGACCACCACGGTGCGCCACAATGCGGATAACGCGCAACAAGCGAGCACGCTGGCCGACCAGGCATCGCAAACCGCCCAGCGTGGCGGCGAATCGGTGGGTCGCGTCGTTGAAACGATGCACGGAATCTCCGAGAGCTCGGTCAAGGTTGCCGAGATCATCAGCGTGATCGAAGGCATTGCGTTTCAGACCAATATCCTTGCACTCAATGCCGCTGTCGAAGCCGCCAGAGCGGGCGAGCAGGGCCGCGGCTTTGCCGTGGTCGCCAGCGAAGTCCGCACGCTGGCACAACGCAGCGCGATGGCAGCCAAGGAAATCAAGGATCTGATCGGGGAATCGGTGAGCCGGGTGGCTGCCGGCTCCAAACTGGTTGAGGAAACGGGCAGCACGATCAGAGAAATCGTCCAGTCGGTGAAACGCGTGACCGACATCGTGAACGAAATTTCTTCAGCGTCGCAGGAACAACGCACCGGTATCGAACAGGTCAACCAGGCAGTCAGCCAGATGGACCAAGTCACTCAACAGAATGCCGCATTGGTTGAACAAGCTTCGGCAGCCGCGCATTCAATGGCCGAACAAGCTCAGGCACTACGGGCGGCCGTGACCGTTTTCAAGGTCGACGATAGTGAGCCGGCGAACGAATCTGTCGCACCGAGGAGATTCGGCTGACGCGGCCTACCGCCCTCCCGAAACAGGCACGATGGCGGCCGTTACGTAGGAGGCTGCCGACGACACGAGCCACGACACGCACTGCGCCACCTCTTGAGGATAGCCGGCACGCCCCATGGGAATAGACGGCGCCATTTTTTCCACACGATCGGGCCGGCCGGCGGCCGCGTGAATTTCCGTATCGATCAAGCCGGGCGCGACCGCGTTCACGCGGATCCCCTCGAGCGCCACCTCCCGCGCGAGACCCAGCGTCAGCGTATCGATCGCGCCTTTGCTCGCCGCGTAATGCACCCACTCGCCGGATCCGCCGATTTGCGAAGCGCGCGATGAGATGTTCACGATGCTGCCACCGCGTCCGCCATGTTGCGTCGACATGCGCCTGACCGCTTCCCGCGAACATAAAAAAGCGCCGATCACGTTCACGCCGAATACCTGCGTCAGCGCTTTGGAAGAAATCTGATCCAGCCGGCTGAACCCACCGGTGATGCCGCCGTTATTGACCAATACCGAGAGCGTTCCCAGTTGGGCATCCACGGCTTGGAACAGCGCCTCGACATCGGCTTCGTTCGAAACGTCGGCACGAAACAGCGCGGCCCGGCCTCCAGAGCGGATGATCTCGGCGACCGTATGTTCGGCCGCGGCCTTGTTATCGGTGTAGCTGATCGCTACGTGATAGCCGTCACGGGCAAGGCTGTGGGCGATAGCCGCCCCGATTCCCCGACCGCCTCCTGTCACGATCGCGACTGTGTTCCCCTGGCTCATTGCGTTGCTCTCCCAATCGGTGGTCATTGATTATTCTTAACTTCAGGCGCGTCTGCATTATTACGTATTTGGTACTCTCTTAGTATTGCAGCCATCGGCTACGCAGGCGCCGCACGCGGCTGTGCACGATTCGGGGATCCAGGCATGAGCTACAACGAGACCATCAGGTACAGGACTTACCGCTTCGACGACCTGAAGACCTTGCTGGCAAAGGCGAGCCCATTGCGCTCCGGCGACCAACTGGCGCAGCTTACCGCCGCGACTGAAGAAGAGCGCGTCGCGGCAAAAATGGCACTGGCCAACGTCCCTTTACGCACGTTCTTGAACGAAGCGCTGATTCCGTACGAAGACGACGAAGTCACCCGCTTGATCGTCGACGATCATAGCCCGGCCGCCTTCGCCGAGATCTCGCATCTCACAGTGGGCGATTTCCGCAACTGGCTGCTCAGTGATACGACCGATACCGCAGCACTCATCCGTATCGCCGCGGGTCTTACCCCCGAGATGGTCGCGGCCGTGTCCAAGCTCATGCGCAACCAGGACCTGATCCTCGCGGCGAAGAAACGGCCTGTGGTCACGCGCTTTCGCAATACGGTCGGACTGCCGGGGCATATGTCGGTGCGCCTGCAGCCTAACCATCCAACCGACGATGTGAAAGGCATCGCGGCCTCGATGCTCGACGGCCTGCTGTATGGTTGCGGCGACGCCATGATAGGCATCAACCCCGCCTCCGATAATCTCGCGGCCATCACCACATTGCTCGTCATGGTCGACGATTTTCGCCAGCGCTACGACGTGCCCACGCAATCGTGCGTGCTCACGCATGTCACCAACACGATCGCCGCGATCGAGCAAGGCGCGCCTGTCGACCTTGTGTTTCAGTCGATCGCGGGTACCGAGCAGGCCAATGCCGGCTTTGGCATTTCGCTGGCGCTGCTTCAAGAGGCTTATGAAGCCGCTTTGTCGTTAAAGCGCGGCACTGTCGGCCAGAATTTGATGTATTTCGAAACCGGCCAAGGCAGCGCCCTATCGGCGAATGCGCATCATGGCGTCGACCAGCAAACCTGCGAGGTACGCGCTTATGCGGTTGCGCGCAAGTTCAATCCCTTCCTGACCAACACCGTGGTCGGCTTTATCGGGCCGGAATATCTATACGACGGCCGTCAGATTATCCGCGCCGGCTTGGAGGATCATTTCTGCGGCAAGCTGCTCGGCGTGCCGATGGGCTGTGACATCTGCTATACAAACCATGCAGAGGCGGACCAGGACGACATGGATAATCTGCTGACCTTGCTCGGTGTCGCCAATGTGAACTTCATCATGGGCGTGCCCGGCGCAGACGACGTCATGCTGAACTATCAAAGCACATCGTTCCATGACGCGCTCTATGTCCGCGAAGTGCTGAACCTGCGGCGTGCACCGGAGTTCGAGGCGTGGCTGGAGGCGATGCGGATTGTCGATAGTCGCGGCGCCCTCCTCAGGCAAACTACGCAGCAGCCGTTACTTGCGGCGGCACTTGCGGGTACGCAGAAGGAAGCGCCGGAATGCACCGATAGCGCAGCAGGCAAATCATGACCCAAGCCGAATCCGCGCACGACCCGATCGCAACATCGAATCCGAGCGACGCCGACCCGTGGGAGGCACTGCGCCGCTTCACCCAGGCGCGCATCGCCTTGGGGCGCGCGGGCAACAGCCTGCCGACCGCACCGCTGCTGGCTTTCGAACTTGCCCATGCGCAAGCGCGCGACGCAGTCCATCAACCGCTCGATACCTCCGCCCTGCACCAAGCGCTGCACGACGCAGGCTTCGAGACGCTCGACGCATCGAGTGCTGCGCCGGATCGCGATCACTATTTGCGGCGGCCCGACTTGGGCCGCGCGCTGGACGCCGAGAGCGCGGCGCGGCTCGCCGATCACGCGAGCACGACAGCTGATGCACCGGATGTGGTGTTCGTAGTCGCCGACGGACTTTCGGCGTTTGCCGCGGCCCGGCACGCAGTGCCGCTGCTTGAGGCTGTGCGCGCCAAGCTAACCGGTAGCCGCATCGGCCCGGTCGTGGTGGCGCGTCAGGCGCGCGTTGCGCTAGGTGACGGTATCGGCGCACTGCTACGTGCGCGGATCGTCGTCGTGCTGATCGGTGAGCGGCCCGGACTCAGTTCGCCTGACAGCCTCGGTATCTATCTGACTTACGAACCGCGCATCGGTCGAACCGACGCCCAACGCAATTGCATTTCCAACGTGCGTCCAGAAGGATTGAGTTATGACGCTGCGGCGCACAAGCTTCATTACCTGCTGACCGAGGCTCGGCGTTTGTCCCTGACCGGTATCGCGTTGAAAGACCACAGCGACGCACTGCTCGCAGGGCCGAGTACGGCGCCCGTTTGACGATTCGATTGACGATGCAATGACCGCTACGGCTGGTTCGAATAGTAGCGAGCGGCGGCATCGATTTCGGCCGGCGTCATTTGACGCGCCACGTTGCGCATCTGTCCGCTGATATCGTTATGACGTGTGCCGGTCGCGAACGCGTCGAGTTCCACACGAAGGTAAACTGACGACTGGCCCTCGAGCCAGGGGCTACCGGCCTTGTCACTCAAACCGCCATGACACGACGCACACGGCGCGATATTGCGCATGGGCGACCCGCTCATGACCACCGAGGGCGACGGTTCAGCCGATGGCGGATGATAGGCGCTCAAGCGCGGCAGGTACGCGTAATACGCGGCCAGATCCTTCATGTCCTGCTCGCCGAGATTGACCATCAGCGGCGCCATGATGGCGCTTTTTCTCGCGCCGGTCTTGAAGTCTTGTAGTTCCTTGTAGATCGATGTGGCGTATTGCCCCGCGAGATTGGGCGTGTTGGCGTCGCTGATGCCCTGCACGCCGTGGCACATCGTACAGCGCAACGACAGAGTTGCCCCACGTCCGATCGACAGCGCGCTCGGCTTCGCCAGCATGTCGGGCACCACGATAACGGTGCTGGTATTCATCGTGGATGCGACCGGCGTGCTTCTATCCCAGACTTGCGGCACGCCTGCTGCGCTGCAGATCGCATTCCAGAGCCCCTCGAATTGAGCATCCTTTTGCACCGACGGCAACCACACAAAACCGACGAGCGCCGCGAATATGAACAGCAGCACGGTCGCGCTCACGCTCGCCACGAACCAGGGGTTGCGTCGGGAAAAAAGCGGTTCAACAGACATCATTGCGCTCCTATCCGTATAGCCGGCACCGACGTTTCCGGCAAGCCGACGAGTTGCGCGATCGGGTAGCCGTAATTCGCCACGGTCAATCCGATCATCAGCGCAACCCACAGGCTGATGCTATTCAACGCAACCGGCACCGACTTGACTTCATGGATGGGCGAACTGAACCGGTAAGCCGCCGGCGTGACTTTCGCGCTCAGGTGGCCCCGAATCAACACGATAAAGAACAAGATGGCCGACACCACCAGTATCGCGCCGCCGATAACCGAAAGCACCACGGAGAACGCCTCGGGCGCAATCGCAGGATCGCTGTAATCGAAGTAGGCCATGCGCCGCGGCATGCCGAGAATACCCACGTAATGCCACGGAAAGGTCAGTACGATCATGCCGACAAACCATAGCCAGAGCTGGGCTCTCATCAAGCGCACGCTAGCCAGCACTCGGCCCGTCAGGTGAGGCCAGAGATCGTAAGCGATCGCAAAGTACATGATGACGATCGCGCCCGCGAAGATCAGATGAAAGTGTCCCGTGATCCATTGCGTGTTATGGATCGTGGAGTCCATCTGGTAGCTCATGTTGATGATGCCGCCGGCTCCACCGAAACCGAGCATCACGAACGAGAACGCAGTCGCCAACATGACGGGCCTATCCCACGGCAACGCTTTGACCCAGCCGAACGGGCCCCGGCCACCCCGCAGGCGACTGGCGATCTCGGCCGATGCGCAAATCGTGAAAATGGTCAGCAGCGTCGGTATCGTCACCAGTGCGGTGAATACCGAGTGTACGAACTTGAACCCCGAACCCACCTGAGGATCGGCGAACAAGTGGTGAATACCGATAGGCATCGATACCACCAGGAACAGGATGAAGGAGATGCGCGCCATCGAATCGCTGTAGAGGCGCCCGCCGATTGCGCGCGGAAATATCGTGTAGTAGGCGATATAGGCTGGCACCAGCCAGAAGTAAACGATGGCGTGCAGCGTCCACGAGAAGAATACTCTGGCCAGTCCCGCATCGATCGTCGACGTGAAGCCGAGCGCGACCGGTAATATCTGGAACAGGATTTCGACCGCCGCGCCCACCGCCGTCCAGCCCCACAAGCAGGCTCCGGCAACGTTGGCGAACATGGCGAGCGGCACGGGGCGACCCGGGTTTTCACGCTTCCAGATACGCATGTTGATCAACATCAGCGCAACCCAGACCCACGAGCCCACGACCACCAGCACGACACCGATGTAGTAAAACGGGTTGCCTACCATCGGCGGATAGAAGGTGTACAAGACCGAGGCTAGGCCCATCGACACCGGCACCATCGCCGTGACGGCGCCCACCGCCAGCAAACCGAAGCCGAGCCACGCCCATCGGCGCCCCACCAGCGGCTTGTTCAACGACAATTCGGTTATCGCGTAGCCGAATCCCATCGCGACCAGCGTCGGGAACACATAGCCCATCACCGTGCCGTGCGCGGTCACCGATCGGTAGTAGATTTCCGGATTCTGCAACCACGCATGCAGCGGACTGCGTATATACATCTGCCATTCGCCGAGCAACAGCGCGAGGCCGAAGGTTGCAAACGCCAGCCAGAAGTGAGCGAGAACGAGTCGTTTGCTATTGAACACAGCTGAGCCTCCGTGCCGTCGAAGCCATTTTGTAGAACGCGGATTTTTCAATCACCTTCAGGTGCGCCCACATACCCTCATGTCCGACGCCACAAAATTCGTGGCAGGGCATCAGATGCTCACCCGGTTTGTCGAACGTCGTCTTGAACGTCGAGATATAGCCCGGCTCGAGCATGGTATTGACGTTGGTGTCCATGATCAGGAATCCGTGCACGACGTCGGCGCTGGTCGCCCGGAAAGTAATGGGCGTGTCGGCCGGAACCAATATGCATTGAGGCGTGAACGAGTATTGCTGGGCAATCACGCGTGTCGTGACCGAACCGTCGGGATCCACGCCACTGCCCAGGTTGCTCTCGACAAATTCGCCCGATATATGCAAGGTGGTCGGGTTGATCGTTTCCACACGCGATGGAGGCATGACGGCCCAATGCAGGCTGGTGAAAATCACGATCGCGACGAGCACCGCAATGATGCCGGTCATGAACATGGCCCAGCGTCGCTCGACACGTACGGCAATGTCTGAGTCGTCGCTAGGATCGGGAACGGAAGACGCCGGCATGGGGAGTTCTCAGTGGATAAAACCGCGGGGCAAATACACCAGGAAATAAAACGCGAACCACAGCCCGATCACGACAGCCACGGCGGTGCCTGCAATGGCAATGGCGCCACGCGGCCCTTCTCTCACGATGCGTGCCACGGCCTCCTGCTGCGCCGCATGCTCGGCGTCGTGATCGAGCTCATGGGCGTGATCATTGCGATCGTCGTTGGAATCGCTCATCGATTTTTCCTCATTCGGCCGGCACCGAACGCAAGTCATTGACGTCCTTGATGGTTACCGGCGTGCCGTGGTTACCCCAGGCGGTCCGAATGAAAGTCACCACCGCCGCAATTTCTTCGTCACCGAGTATCTGCGCGAACGGCGGCATCCCGTACGGAGCAGGATTGAGCGCCGTTCCGGGCGCGTACCCGCCGATCAAGACCATCCGGATCGGGTTGACCGCCGAGGTCATCTGGATCGACTGATTATTGGCCAGCGGCGGGAAATCGGGCGGCTTGCCGCGTCCCATGCCGCCGTGACAGATGGCGCATTGCGCATCGTAGACCTTGCTGCCCAACTGATACTGGTGGTCCGTCTGCGAGCCGGTCTTATTTGCGCCGGCACCGGCGGCCACCGGCGCCGGCGAAGTATCGGCGGTGCGCTGCGGCAACGTCTTGAGATACACCGCCATGGCGCGGATATCATCCGCGGAGAGGTATTGCAGGCTGTCGAACACCACCTCTGCCATCGGCCCGTACACAGCGCCACGGTGGGACACTCCGCTTCTGAGCAGGGCTTCGATATCCTCGGTGCTCCACTCGCCGAGGCCGGCTTCCTTGTTCGAGGTCAGTGAGGGCGCGTACCACGCCTGCATCGGGATCAATCCCCCTTCGAACGCCTGCGACTCCGAGCTGCCGCCCAGCGCATTAATGGCGGTATGACACATCGCGCAGTGACCCAGGCCCTGCACCAGGTAAGCACCGCGGTTCCACTCTGTCGACTGGCTCTTGTCGGGGACAAACTCTCCTTCGTGAAAATACAGCGTGCGCCAGCCCAGCAGCAAGGAACGGTTGTTGTAGGGGAAACGCAGTTCATTCGGTTTATTGCGCTGTTTGACCGGAGGAACCGATTTCAAATAAGCAAAGATCGCGTCCGAATCGGCACGTGTGACCTTGGTGTAGGAGCCGAACGGCATCGCGGGGTATATCAGGCTCCCGTCGCGCGATCGCCCGTTGTGCATCGTCGTATAAAACTGCTCGGCGGTCCATTTGCCGATCCCGTATTCCTTGTCGGACGAGATATTCGGTGTGTACAAGGTGCCGAACGGTGTGACCATCGGCCGACGGCCGCCAAACAATTTGTCTCCGGGCACCGTGTGGCACGCGATACAGTCGCCGGCGCGCGCGAGGTACTCGCCCCGGGCGATGACATCGGTACTGCTTTGAGCGGCATAAGCCGCGCTTGCGCTCACGCCTAAGACCGCGACTAGGTAAATGAAGCGGCTGATGAAATGAAAAGCTCGCACATGCACCCCGCTCATTTAGGTTCGCTACCGCAAGCGAGCGGCATCTTGATCGCACCGCGCTGGATGGGCGAGGCCGACGAGGGTGCCGGCTGCGACGACAGCCACGCCGCCACAGCCGTGACGTCGTCCTCGGTCAGGCGCGCCGCGACCTGTTGCATGCAATCGGGTGCTGCCGCCGTGCGGGTACCGTAACGCCATGCGCCCAGTTGCGAGCTAATGTATTGCGAATGTAGTCCGAGCAGGCCGGGGATAGCCGGTTCCATACCGGTCAGCGCCGCGCCGTGGCAGCTCGCGCACGCGGGAATAGCGTGGCCTGGGTCGCCGCTCGTGACCAGCATCTGCCCGCGGGCAAGCACGTCCGCGCCCACGCTCGGTGCAGGCAATGACGGAAAAGGTGGACGCTCTTGAGCAAAGTAATCTGCGATCCGCTGCAAATAGGGATCCGGCAGATAAGCCAGCAGGTAATTCATCGGCGGATATACACGCCGGCCTTGTTTGAACGCAAGCAGCTGGTTATAGAGGTAACCGGCAGGCTTGCCGGCCAGTCGCGGGAAATAATCGTTGTCGGTGCCCTGCCCCTGCTGCCCGTGACACGCGGCGCAGGCCATCACGCGCGCCTGCATCGTGTCCGGTGCGCGCTCGCTCGAGGCGTCCTGGGAGAACACGCGGCCCGCGGAGAAAATTAGCGATGCAAGAATCAGCCATTTAAGGTGACGTCGCACTTGGAAGCCTCGCTGGTCGTTAAACCTTGTTCTGCCCACGGGAGTGCAGTTGCGGCCTACGTGGCGTGGCGTCAAGCAGCTCGATGACAGTTCGTGTCACCGACCTTAATTATGGGTATCGACGCACATCGCCTGAAAACTGCTCTTGCAGCATAAGTCAGTATCCTGATATTAGCAATTCACCTCGCCCGGGGGCGCGCTATGTGCGTCGTCACGCAATGGTCATCATTGTTATTTGACCAGTCCGATCAGTGCCGTGTGCAGCCCAACCGAACTGGCCACAATGCCATCGGCGCCGAACCCGAACGCAGCGCCCGCGCAGTCGCTGAGCGCGCCGCCCGCCTCCTCGACCAGATGCGCGCCGGCAAACCAGTCGTAGATATCCCGGCCGGGCTCCCAGTAGGCATCCAGCCTTCCGGCCGCGACATAGGCTAGCTGTAGCGACGCCGAGGCCAGCATGCGAACCACGAATACCTGCGCGGCTACCCGCTTGAGCGTATCCGCGGCCGCAGGTAAGGCGGCGCCATCCGAGCTTGCGGCGATCGGCAAAGCCGTACCGACCACGGCACCTGCGAGCGCCGTCTTGGTCCCGGTATGTATCGCGGTGCCGTTCAGATACGCGCCTTCGCCTGAGCGGGCCGTGAACATCTCCTGACGCGACGGATCGTACACAAACGAGAGAACAACCCGGCCCGCGCTGACCAATGCCAGCGACGACGACCATAGCGGCAGACCTTGTGCGTAGTGATACGCGCCGTCGATAGGGTCGTATACCCAATAGGCGTCTGCAAACTCCGCACTCTGCTGCAAGTCGAGATCCATCTCCGCCTCTGACCAGGGGATCTCGGGATAGTGGGCGAGGAGCGCCTGTTTCAGCGTCGCGTCGGCCCAGGCGCTCGCCTGCTTGACTTGCCGGATCAAACTCGCGACATCGGTGCCGGCCAACGCACCTGTCTTCGATGCATGCAACTGGTCGGTCGCGCCGCGCAACAGCGCCGCGCAAATCGCTGGGTCGATAGTGTTCATGGAGAGCTTCCTTGGAATGATGTCAGTGGGCACGCTAGAACCCGTGTTCCGGGCTTGATCGGTGATAATATGAGCAAAAGCTCACTTTTCATACTCGCATTCCCCGCATGGCTCCCAAGCAAGCACGAACGCCCCTGGCGCCCCGTAAGACGCCCACGCAGCGCCGCTCCGCCGACACCGTCGACGCGATCATCGAGGCCGCGGCTCGCATTCTTGAAGAACAGGGTTTCGAGGGCTACACGACTAACGCGGTAGCGCAGCGCGCTGGCGTAAGCATCGGCTCGCTCTATCAATACTTTCCCGGCAAGGACGCGCTCACGAGTGCGCTGATCGAGCGCGAAACGACGGTGTTGCTCGCCAATATCGGCACGGCAACGCACGCATCGGATTGGGCAACTGGGCTGCGCGCGATGATCTCGGCGGCGGTAGCCCATCAACTTCAGCGCCCGCGGCTGGCCAGGTTGCTCGATATCGAGGAAAGCCGGTTGCCGATCCAACCGCGCAATCACCGTGTATTCGATATGGTTCAAGCGGCAGTCGTCGCGCTGTTGCGCATGAATCCGGCTTGGGCCCCGGCCGATTTGCCGGTCATGGCGTTCGACATCGTGGCCATGGTCAGAGGTTTGACCGATGCGGCGGGCGAGTGTGGTGGAGCGCGCGTCGAGGCCTTGGAACGCAGGGTCTTGCGCGCCGTGTTCGGCTATTTGAGTTGGGAAGAGCCGCGGTAAGCTGGGCGGCGCTGCGCATCTTGCAGGTGGCGCGACGCACTCGGGCCAGTGGCGCGGCACGCTTGAGCGAGTGACGCGGCGCGCATGGGCACGTGCGTGACCCGGCTGGCGGAAATGTCGGCGTGGATTTCGCGCTTCGCGCGGTGCTTGGGGTCTGAAGCGGCGCGCGACTTACGCGCACAAACGTGCGTCATAGCGACGATCACTATGATAAGCTCGCCAGCCGTATCCCTCAGAACACTTCCGGCATGGTCATGGTTGTTTTCAGTTGGCTGGGCGCATCCGTCGTCTGGCTCATTCCATTTTTTATAGAGCGAGCGCTGGCCTTGTTGGCCGGTGCGGCCGCGCGCGGCACTGGCACACTCCGGGTCTGGCTCGGCGCCGGGCTGACCTACGTCGCCAGTTGTGTCGCCGAGGCGCTTGCGACCGGCAGCGTTGCCGGGTGGCCCCACGGCGGCATCCTGGGACGTTGGCTGAGCGGTGCACTTAGCGGCGCGATTGGATGGCCGCTTTCGGTGTCTTCGTCTTTCATTGTGCTGGGGTTGGCGCTTTACTTCTACGTCGCAGGCATGCGAAGCCGGCTCGCACAGGGATGGTCTACCGAAGGCGGTCGAAATGCGGCGGAGAAATCGGCGCCGCGAGCCACTGGGTCCAATACGGGTTATTTCGCTGGCCTGCGTGCGTCTTCCGCTGGTGCTTCCGGTAGAGATCGAAATGGAGATCGAAGCGGAGATCGAACGCCAAGCAGGGGCTCAAGCAAAATTTCCACCGGGGCTCGCATGAGTTCCGGCCTGACGGTTCCGACGCGAGCGTCGATACGTGAGCACAGCGACGCGATGCAGCGTGGTCGTGGTTCCAAGACAGGCAACGCACGGTCGGCCACCACCAGCTCGGCGCGACCGTTGCCGACTAGCGCTGTTGGTAAAGCCGGTGCCTGGCAGGCGACGACGGGGAATGTGGCCGCGAAGCCGGTCGTCTCGCGCTCACCGATTAAGGCACCTGCTGTTTCGCCGTCTTCCACTTCAGCGACAGCTTCGACATTGACTGCTGCGCCTTATTCCGCCAAACCGTCTTCCTTTGCCCCCTCGTCTGTAGGGTCCTCGCCTGTAGGGTCCTCACCCGTTGCGAGACGCACCGATTCGAGGCCTGCCGCCGCGCGTGCTCCAACATCGGTCGCGCCGCTGACGCCACTTGCGACACAGTTGCCACCGCCGTTCCGGGTGCTTCCATCGGCCGGCGCGATGCTCCAAACACCTTCGGCGTCGACCGGCAAAACACAGTCTGGTTTGTCGTCTACGTCATCCGGTGCAACTGCGTCAGCTTCAGATGACGGCATGTCGCCGCAAGAAATCCGCGCGCGCCTCGCGGCGATTACGCAACGCGCTTCGCAGTGGGGCGAATTACCCGCTAAAGAGACGCCACCCGCAAGCGATGGCTCGCCGGAAGCGACCAACGCCTACGCGGGAGCGGAAACCGAAGCCAACGCTCGGACTGCCGCTGGAACTGCCGCTGGAACTGTTCTTGGAACTGTTGTTGTGAGCGCCGCCGCCGAACCCTTGCCGATGTCGGCACATTCGGTGGAAAGCTCGGATCAAGCGTTCCCAACAGCACCTAACGGTCTGCAGCAAAAGCCAGTGGCCAATCTGTCCACATCGCCATCGTCGCCTGTGTCCGAGCCATTTGCTCAGCCACCTTCGATCGAACCCGAGTCAATAAATCCTCCGGCTCATCAAGAGCCCACAGGATTTGAGCCCACGCGACTTGAGTCCCTGCACGGCCGCCGACTAGCCGCGGCAAACGACCCGGTCGCCCCGATGGCTCCATCCTTCTCCGGCGATATCGGTTTCCACCCCGCCCCCGACGACTTAGGCACAACGACGCCCCCGACAGCTCACGCCACGACAACCGCTCACGTCGCGATGACCCACGCATCGGCACTGCCGAATTCGTCCCCGTCGATTCCGTCGCCCGCGATTTCGTCTGCGTCGATTTCGCCGATGCCCCCCCTCGCAGTAGTTTCGACCACGCCGCCCGCCCCTGCGGCCGCGCCGATTCACGTCACGCCGATTCACGCCACATCGACTGACTCCACATCGCCTTACGACACCCCAGCGCCGCGCTCAAGCCACTACGCGCATTTTGAATTGCCACCGGTGTCCTTGTTGGCGCGCGCCACGGTCGAGGCCGAGCCGATCACGGCGCTATCGCTAGCGGAAAAAGGCGAGCTGATCGAACAGCGCCTGCGGGAATTCAAAGTGCCAGTCACCGTAATAGGCGCCGAAGCCGGCCCGGTGATCACGCGCTTCGAAATCGAACCCGCGGTAGGTGTGCGCGGCGCCCAGATCGTCGGCCTGATGAAGGATTTGTCACGCGGGCTGGGACTGACCTCCGTGCGCGTGGTCGAAACGATACCGGGCAAAACCTGCATGGGGCTGGAGTTGCCCAACGTCCAGCGGCAAACCATCCGGCTTTCGGAAATCCTGGAATCGCAAGCCTATCGCGATCACGAGTCGCCGCTGGCGCTGGCCATGGGCAAAGATATCACCGGCAATCCGGTGGTGATCGATCTGGCGCGCGCGCCACACATGCTGGTGGCAGGCACCACCGGATCGGGCAAGTCGGTCGCGATCAACGCGATGATACTTTCGCTGCTTTACAAAGCGACGCCCGACGATGTGCGGCTCATCATGATAGATCCGAAGATGCTGGAGCTATCGGTCTATGGCGACATCCCGCATCTGCTTGCGCCGGTCGTCACCGATATGCGGCTCGCCGCACACGCGCTGAACTGGTGCGTCGGTGAGATGGAACGCCGCTACCGCCTGCTGTCAGCCATGGGCGTGCGCAATCTGGCCGGCTACAACCAAAAGATCCGCCAGGCACGCGCCGCGGGGAAATTTATCGGCAACCCGTTCAGCCTGACACCCGATGCGCCGGAGCCGCTGGACACGCTCTCGCTGATCGTGGTGGTCATCGACGAGTTGGCCGACCTGATGATGGTGGCCGGCAAGAAGATCGAGGAACTGATCGCGCGTCTGGCGCAAAAGGCACGCGCCGCCGGTATCCACCTGATCCTGGCGACACAACGGCCATCGGTCGACGTCATTACCGGGTTGATCAAAGCCAATATCCCGACCCGCGTTGCATTCCAGGTGTCGTCGAAAATCGATTCCAGAACGATCCTCGACCAGATGGGCGCCGAGTCGCTGCTGGGCCAGGGCGACATGCTATTCCTGCCCCCTGGCACCGGTTATCCGCAGCGCGTGCATGGCGCATTCGTGGCCGACGAGGAAGTGCATAAGGTCGTGGAGTATCTGAAGCAATTCGGCGAACCGCAGTACGAGGAAAGCATCCTGGCTGGACCCACCGGCGAAGCCGGTGCCTCGGACTTGTTCGGCGAGGAACCCGATGCCGAGGCCGATCCGCTCTATGACGAAGCCGTGACGTTTGTGGTGCGCGCGCGCCGTGCGTCGATTTCCTCAGTGCAACGCCAGTTCCGCATTGGCTATAACCGTGCGGCGCGCCTGGTGGAACAAATGGAAAGCGCTGGGCTCGTGTCGGCAATGTCCAGCGGCGGCACGCGTGAAGTGCTGGCGCCTGGACCTTCTGATTAGTCACGGCATGTGCACGAGGGCATTATTCGCACAAATCCAATAGTGTGTTCGGATTAATCGGGTTTATCCGACACCTTCATCGTCCTAAGATGATTCAACTGCTGACGCGACGCGGTACACGCTTTGTGTTCGGTGCTGACTTCGCTTTTAGGATGATAAAAATGATCCATAACTTGTATTTGACTGGTGTGCTGTTGGCGGCCGTGGCTCTGTACTTGCTTCCGGCATTGATCGCCGACGACCGCAAACGCGCCGATACCTTGGCGTTGGCCCTGTTCAATTTCGCATTCGGCTGGACGGTGGTGGGCTGGGTGATGGCCTTGCGCTGGGCGCTGCAACCGGTCTCGCAAGCCGACGTGGCTCGCCTGGTAGTGATGACCCGGCGTGAAAAGACCGAGGCGCTGTTTGCGGCGATTGCAACGCGCGCACAGCGACGCGATGCGGCTCAGGGTGCAAACCGGGCCACCAAGACCATCTGATGGCGACCCGCTTGGCTGTGGTTGTCGATGGAATCGCGCTCGGCGTCATTGTCGAGCGTTGAGACTGCCACGATCGTCAGGATTGTGGCCGCAGGCGAGCACAGTGAGTGCGCAGTTAGTGGTTGGCCTGTAACGCCGGCACTCGCGCGTACACGTCCGTGATCCAGTCGATGAACAACCGCAGCTTGCGCGATAAATGCCGATTGGGCGGATACAGGATCGAAACCGGTCGCGATGGCGAGAGGCAATCCTTCAGAATCTCGCACAATTCGCCGCTCTCGGTGTATCGATCCAGCGAGTAATGCGATCCCTTCATGATGCCCAGCCCCGCGAGGCCACAGGCCAGGTAGCAATTCGCATCGCTGAGCGCGACTTGCCCCTTCATGTAAATCGACTCGATCTTGCCGTCGACCATGAAATCCCAGGCCTGGACACGCCCTGAAGTACTCGAAACGTAATTCACGGCGATATGGTTTTTCAAATCATCCAGCGTGGTCGGCGTGCCATATTTCTTGAGATACGAGGGCGCAGCCACGATCACGCCAGTAAAGCTCCCGATGCGCTTGGCAATCAGCCCCGAGTCCGCCAGCTCGCCGACCCGAATGACGCAATCCACGCCCTCCTCGACAATGTCGATCTGCCGGTCGGTGAGTGCCATCTCCACTTCGATCTCCGGATAGGCGTTCAGGAATTCCGGCAAAGCGGGAATGACGATCGTGTTGGCCATCAGCGCCGGCAGGCTGACTTTGATTTTTCCGCGCGGACTGATCTTGGCGCTCGATAACGAAGCTTCCATATCGTCGACGTCGCCCAGGACTTTTACGCAGCGTTCGTAGTAAATCTGGCCGTCTTCAGTGATGCTGATCTTGCGGGTGGTCCGGTTGAGCAGACGAGTGCCCAGATGCTCCTCCAGCACTTGCACGGTGCGCGAGACGCTGGGCGGGGGAAGCTGGAGCACATCGGCGGCTTTGGTAAAACTACCGGATTCGACCACCCGGACAAAGACTTTCATCGCACCAAACACATCCATTATCTTTCCTCTTTTTTTAATTGATATCGCCTCGGAATCCAGTCTCGATGCGGGTTACTGCGCGCGCGTGGGTTACAGCCCCAGTTACAGCCACAGCTGCAGCGCCCATTACAGCGCCCAGTTGCGGCCTGAGCCGCAGCGCTTACTTACAGCACAGTAGCGACTTCCCCCGCTACTTCAGCGACACCATGCCGGTCCGACGCATCGGGTGACACCGTTGGCATGCACGATTTCTCCGCGTCCTCGCGCCCCGATAACAACGGACATCCCTCGAACACTTCGGCAACCCAGTCGACAAACACCCGCACCTTGGGCGACAAATGGCGGTTATGCGGATAGACGGCGGAAATGGGTATCGGCGTGGGCCGCCACTGCGCAAGCACTTCCTTGAGCCGGCCTGAGCGCAAGTGCGGCAATACCATGAAGCTGGCCAGTTGAATCATGCCTAGCCCTTCGAGCCCGCAGGTGAGGTAAGCGTCCGCATCGTTGAGGGCCACCATGCCCGTCATTTTGACTTCAACCGGTTTGCCGTCGACCGTGAATTCGAAACCACGCGTGCGGCCCGTACGGCTGTGAAAGTAATTGATCGCGACATGCTGCTCGAGATCCGCCACGCTCAGCGGTTCGCCGAATTTGGCGAAATAAGCCGGGGTTGCGCAGGTGACTGTACGAAATGCGCCCACGCGGCGCGCGACCAGGCTCGAATCCTCCAGCGAGCCGACGCGGATGACGCAATCGACACCTTCCTGGATCAGATCGACCGGCTTGTCGCCCAGGCCTATCATCAGATCGATGTCCGGATAGCGGTTACGAAAATCGGTCAACGCGGGCAACAGCAGCAGGCGCCCAATCGAGCCCGGCATGTCCACGCGCAATTTGCCATGCGGCGGCCGGCTTCCATAGGCCAGCGACGACTCCGTTTCTTCGACGTCCGCGAGTATTCGTACGCACCGCTCATAGTAGGCGGCGCCCTCCGGGGTAAGGTTGAGGCGGCGCGTCGTGCGGTGCAACAGGCGCACGCCGAGCAAAGCCTCAAGATTCTGAATGACCGTCGTCACCGACGCTCGTGGCATATCGAGCGTGTCCGCAGCTTTTGAAAAACTGCTGCTGTCCACCACTCGAACAAACACCTGCATTGCCTGAAATCGATCCATAGTCCCTACCCCCGGGCTTTTTGCCCTTGCCGCGCTGCGCCGCGCTTATGCCACCTGTGCCACTCAAGCCACTCAAGCCACTCTTGCCATTCGTGCAACTCGATAAGCCGCGTGCCCAAGCCATTGTGCTTGGCATTGTTAGCTTTTGGCGAATTCTCCGGATCGATTATAGGGCTTTATGGCATTTTCCATTAAAGCCAAAATTCACGCGTAACCCGCACCGGCCCGTTGCGCGACGGCCATTGCGCCTGCCGCGCGCATGACATCGAGCCGTGTTATTCCCCGTCGTCGCGCAGATTCAAACGCAAAAGGACAGGCCTAACGCCTGGCGATTGTTCGCCACGAAGAAACAGTGTTTTCGGCTCCCCGGTCTTTATCCCAGCCGCCTCGATCACTACACTAGCGCTATCGAAATTTCTGATGCGAGTTCGCTTTTATAGTGAGTCGCACCTGATACCCCAGCGGAGTCCCACATGAAAACCTTGGTCGTACGAGTGCTTTATCGGCCCGCGCTGATATTGCCTTTGCTCGTACTGACGCAACTGATGGTGACGCTCGATTTCAGCCTGGGGCAAATAACACTGGTGGTGGTAGCGAAAGGGGCACGTTTTGTGTACCGTTGGGTCATAAGACTATCCACCTATACTTGGTTGCGGTGCTTGGCGATCAGCTTGCGCTCGCGCGCGCATTTGGGCGGCACGATACCCGACGGGTGCGGATGCAAAGGCTGATCGACCGTCGTCTCGATTCAACTCTTTTGGAAGATTGCCATGTCGCTCTCGATGTATCGTGCTTCAATTCCCGTTTTGGTCCGCATGCTGAATAATCTCTCGGCCATACTCGAGAAAGGGTCGACGCATGCTGCCGCAGGCAGTATCGACCCAGCCGAGCTTGTGGGCGCGCGCCTCGCGCCCGACATGCTTACGCTGGCCGGCCAGATACAGCGCGCCAGCGATAGCGCCAAAGGGGTCGCGGCTCGGCTGGCTGGAATCGAGAATCCGAGTTTTGCCGATGACGAAACCACGTTCGCCGATCTACAGGAACGCATCGCCAAGACTCGACGTTTTCTGGAGAGCGTCAACGCCGAACAAATCGACGGTAGCGCTGCACGCCCCATCGAACTGAACCTGGGCACCAAAGTGACGTTGCGTGGCGATGACTATTTGCTGAATTTCGCATTGCCGAATTTCTACTTTCACGTCACCACGGCCTATGACATCTTGCGCCACAGCGGCGTGCCGGTAGGCAAGATGGACTATCTCGGCAAAGTCGAGTAACCGGCTGGACATCGCACGGTCCGCCCGGGCCGTGCCCAACCCAAGCGGGGCGCGCGAGGTGCATCACTTGCACTCCCCTGATCGTGCGGGGGCATATCATGCACCACCACTCCTGTCTTACACGCACGCTGCTGTTGACCGTCTGCCTGGGCGGCGCCATGAGCACTTTTAGCCCCGCGTGTCTGGCACAAAGCAGCGACGAACAAGCGTTCATCTCCCATAGCAACGTGGCCATGAGCAAGATGATGGAGGGTATGGCGATCCAGCCCTCGGGCGACATCGATCGCGATTTTGTCGCATTGATGACGCCGCATCACCAGGGCGCGATCGATATGGCGAAAGCGGAACTGCGCTACGGGCATAACGAACAATTGCGCCGCATTGCGCAGCAAATCGTCGTCGAGCAGCAGCAGCAAATCTCGGCGATGCAACTTGCCATCGGCGGCCCGTTGCCGCCGCCTACGGCATCGGTATCGCCCGAGCAGCCTGGGTCCAACCCGGCGGCGATACTACCCATCCCGCATCCGAATATGTCTCTGCAAAAAGAGCCTTAATTGAGCCAACTGCTAATGTATGTCGCCCGATAGCCGCCCGGAAAGTCCTATTGGCGCCGGTCTTGCGCAGCGGCTGGCAGCTCGCCGAATATGTGTATAAAATAAACGTTATCGTCAATAAATTTTGATATAGCGTGAAAATAGGTCAATCAACTGCCATTTTGCCGTTTGCCGTCGAGGACGCACTAGGCGCGCTAGGCGAGCGGATCGCGGTCGCCCGGAAGGCGCGCTACTGGACGCAAGCGGACCTTGCCGCCAAGGCGGGGGTAGGCCTGAATTCTGTCGTAAATATCGAGCGCGGCGCATCCACCGTACAGATCGGGTTCTGGTTTCTCGTGCTGTGGGCGATGGACCTGCTCGAGGCAGTCGATGATATTGCACGTCTCGAGGACGATCCAGAAGGCATGGCGGCGGTGAAGAAGCGGCTCCCCCGCCGGATTCGAGGACGCTCGTGACGGCCGCGCGCTCGAAACCTGTGTGGTTCTGGCTACCCGAATCATGCGAGCCGGTCCTCGTCGGTTCCTTCTCATGGGAACCGCGCCTCGGGAGATTTAGCTACGCCAACGATTACCGCACACTGGAAGGACGATTGGCGCTCGATCCTCTAAGGCTGCCGCTCACACGCTCGACCAGGGCGGCAACGGAAACGGCAAACAATGGCGTGTTTGGCGTGTTCCGGGATGCATCGCCTGAAGGATTTGGCCTGGCTTTGCTCGAACGCATGAAGGGTCGATCACTGGATGAACTCGATCGTCTGGAGCAGGCGCCAGGCGACTCAGTCGGTGCCATTGAGATCGGAGACGATATCTCGAACAAGCTTGAGTGGTACCCGCCTCCATTGCAGCGCCTTATCGATGCGCTCGAGCAGCTCCCGCAGACGCGAGGGGACGGCGCCGCAGTGCGCGAGATGAGCGGCCTGCCGGGCACCAGCATGGGGGGAGAGCGGCCGAAGATGACCGTGATGCAGGGTGATCACTGGTGGCTGGCGAAGCTTCAGGACAGAGGGGATCTTCCGCATTATCCGGCGCGTGAATACGTTGCGATGCAGCTTGCCACGCAATGCGGCATCAAGGCTGCGCCGGTCGAATTTCATCGCGCTGGCGAGCGTGAACTCATCGCCGTCAAGCGCTTTGACCGCTCGTGGTCAGAGGCCGGCATGACGAGACATGCCTTCGCAAGCGCACATACCGTGCTGCATCTCGGCCGCGGGGAAGTACGCGGCGATCGCGTTTGGTCGTACCCCGGGTTCGCACACGAACTGCGGCGGTGGTGCGCAGCGGCAGGTGTGGATATTGTAAGCATGCAGCGGGAGCTGTGGCGGCGCATGGCGTTCAATGCACTAATTGGCAACGGAGATGACCACCCGCGTAACCACGCAGTGCTTCATCGCAACGGACATTGGGGCCTATCGCCAGCCTATGATGTCGTCCCCCACCCCGCGCATGGCGGAACCCTCGCGATGGTCATGACACGCGGTGGCGACGCGATCGTTAGCCGGGACAACGTGCTGAGGGCATGCGAAAGCTTCGGCTACGAGTTCGAGGAAGCGCATATCGATCTGCAGGTAATGGCACAGCGGATCATGGAAGGATGGGAATCGGTTCTTCGCGAGACAGGGTTGGAGCCAGGCGACATTCCTGACCTTGCGGCGTCGTTCATGCTTGCGCGCGAAGTCTCAGAGGCAGCAGGCGTAGCTGGGCACTTGCGGCCGTCATGGGAAACGGTTGAAGACAACGCCGCGCCCTAGGTTCCATACGAATTCCGTACGCAACAAAAAGAGCTTTGGCAAAAAACAGACCCGAAGCCAGCCCGCATGTAGCCCGCTTCCCGTCGCATTTATGCTGCGGCGTGCGCCGCCAGCACCGCCTGCGCCGCACGCTGCGCGTCGTACGCGGCGCGTGGCTCTGCGCTCACCAACGCAACGGCAATCGCGCCATCGAGCAAAATCAACAATTGCCGGGCCAGCGGCGCGGGCTCCGCAAAGCAGCCCGCAGCACGGCAACGCTCTTCGATAAACGCGAGCAACCGCTCCTTGTGCAGCCGCGAGACCCGAAAAATATCGTGATCGTGATGCTTGATTTCGCCGGCCGCATTCAGAAATGCACAGCCGTGGAAATTATCGCTGCTGAACCATTCGTGCAGTACGTCGAACATGCCGAGCAGTTGGTCGGCGGGTGCGGCAGCGCAAGCGCGTGTGCCTTGCTCGAACCAGTTCATCCAGCGTTCGTCGCGACGCTGTAGCGCCGCGGCGATCAGCTCATCCTTGGACGAGAAGTAAGCGTAGAAACTTTTGCGCGCAGTACCCGATTGTCGAACGATCGCGTCGACACCGGTACCGTGGATGCTTGCGGAATAAATGAGTTGCTCGGCGGCTTCGAGCAAGCGCTCGCGCGGCCCGGCAGCAGGAGAGTCGGTCATGACGGTACCCAAAGAAATGCATCGTACCATTTGCCGACCTCGATGCCGCGGGCCGCGTGGCTCACAGACCGAGTTCGCTCAGGCTTGCGTGATCGTCAGGACGACGGCCCAGCGGCCAGTGGAACAAGCGGTCGGCCTCTCGAATCGGCAGGTCGTTGATACTGGCGTGACGCACCGCCATCAAGCCCTGTTCATTGAATTCCCAATTTTCGTTGCCGTAGGAACGGAACCAGTTTTGAGCGTCGTCATGCCACTCGTAGGCGAAACGCACTGCAATGCGGTTGTCCGTGAACGCCCACAGTTCCTTGATGAGACGGTAGTCGAGCTCGCGCGACCATTTACGCGTGAGCAGGCCGACAATCTGTTCGCGGCCAGTGATAAATTCAGCGCGGTTGCGCCAACGGCTGTCGGTCGTGTAAGCCAGCGAGACACGCTCGGGGTTGCGGGTATTCCAGCCATCTTCGGCCATCCGTACTTTCTGGATGGCGCTTTCACGGTCGAAGGGAGGAAATGGCGGACGTGCTTCGTTTTCCATTTTTGAGCCTTATGTTAGGAACATGCGGTTAGGAACATGCGGTCAGGAACCTACCGTTGTTGGGGACAACATGCCGTATGCGCCCGAGAGCTTGCGCACCGGACCGATAGTAGAACGATCGTTCTACCACGTCAACTCTGATTTGGCTTTCGGCCCAGACTCCCCCGACATTCCATTGCGCGCGCCGCGGGCCACGCGGATTTACCGCTGAGCAGACGCGAGATCGGCCGCTTTCATCAAGCCATGGGTACCCGCATTCCCGATCAACATGTAGCGCATGCCCTTGCGCGTCCAGCTCAACGCACGGATTTCCCCGATACGGCTAGCCTGCCACTGAGGCTGGTCGGCGGCACCTCGATCGGGCACGCTAAGCAGAACGGCCGGCTGGCCGGCTGTATTCCGATACACAGTCTCTTGGGCCGTGAGCAGCAAGCGCAGCGGGAGCGTGGTGCGGGCACTCATCCGAAACCCTGTCTGCGCAAGATTCGGCGCCGCTTGCGCAATATTTGGGCAGGGCGGGTTGGCCGTATTGCAGGTCGACGCACTGACACGCTCCGTGGCCGCTACCTGCTCAAGCGCCATGACGCCGGTGGAAAGCAGCAGTTTGTCCGATGCACCGGACAGTAGCGATCCGGCCAGCAGCGCGCACGCGGCAAGCAGGCTGGCCGCCACTAGCATCAACAGCCGCATGCGTTGCCACCGCGCCGCTGCCAGCGCATGTTCGAGACGACCGGACGGCTGCTCTGCCGCCAGATCGGGAAAACCGGTACGCAGTTGCGCATTGAGCTGGCGATAGAACGCCACCCGCCGCGCCTCGTCAGGCGACGTACCCAGATAGCGCCCGATGCGGTCCGCCAACGGCGCCGCAACGTCGCCATCGACAAAGGCCTGAATATCTAATTCGGACAGACTCGCGCCTGGTTTCCGTTCGGAATAGCGCATGGAGCACCGCCGTAAATGGGAATACCAGTGCAAACAGCTCGGGAGCATTTCTATTCCATGAAAAGCGCAATTTATCCGGCCCGGCTTACGCGGCTGGCAGCCTCGCCCAGTCTGGCTGGGACGGGCGGTACACGCCAAGCTGGCGGCCACGCCGGTTACCGGAGCCTTTTCATAAATTTTCGCGCCCGGGGAATAAAGCGACGCGTACTATGTTCGCTCCTGTATCACAGCGCCTCGGTAAGCCGTAAAATCACGTTCACCGAGGTGGATCGCCACCTCTTGGGAAGCCGCGATGAATATGCAGGACGAGTTACTAGAGCATTTGCCGCGTCTGAGGCGCTATGCACGGGCCTTGGTCAGCAATCGCGAGCTCGCGGACGATCTGGTGCAGGATACCGTCGAGCGCGCCCTCGGTCGACTCTCGCTCTTTAACGCTGGAACCGATATGCGGGCGTGGTTATTTACCGTCATGCATAACGTTTTCGCGAATCAGGTGCGGAAATCTTCCTCGCGTGCCGTGCATCTGTCGGTCGATGACGAGAGCGCACCGCTGCGCGATCTGGCCACCCAAGGCAACCAGCTTCCTTCGTTGGAGGTCCGCGACCTCGACTACGCCCTGCAGCGCCTGCCCATTGACCAAAGACAGGTTGTGCTGCTGGTGGGCCTTGAAGAAATGAGCTATGCGGAAGTCGCGCTCGCGCTCGACGTTCCGATCGGGACGGTCATGTCGCGGCTTTCCCGAGGTCGAGAGCGATTGCGCGCTTTGATGGCAGGCGGATCTGAAACCAGTGCAAAATTAACGGTGGTCAAATGAACGAACCGCGCTCCTCGATTAGCGATCAAGAAATACACGCTTATGTCGATGGCACCCTCCCCGAAGAGCGGCGCGAACTTGTCGACGAGATGCTGGAAAAAGACCCCGCGCTCGCCGCCACGGTCAGCGATTATTTTTCGCTCAACAACCTGTTGCACGACCGATACGACCGCGTGCTCAGCGAACCTGTGCCTGCACGGCTCAAACCCAAGGTGCATCGCTCGTGGTGGCGCAAAGCCGCCAACTGGCCGCAGTTTGCCGGCATGGCAGCCACCTTGGCGATGGGCATCGGTGTGGGCGTAGGCTACAGCGCGTTGCAGCACCACGGCGATGAGTGGGCCGGGCGCGGCGCCGACACCGGCAATTTCACGCCGGCGAAATATACCGACAATGTGACCAACTTCGCCCAGCAGGCTGCGGTCGCGCACGTCGTCTATAGCCCCGATACCCAGCACCCGGTCGAAATTGGCCGCGACCATGAGCAGGAGCTGGTGAGCTGGCTATCGGGAAGAATCGGCATGAACATCAAACCGCCTTCGTTGGCGGGTAGCGGCTTCCAGCTGATCGGCGGTCGCTTGTTGCCAGGCACCGATGGGCCGATCGCGCAATTCATGTACAACGACGCGCGCGGCGAGCGCATCACGCTGTGCATCTCGCGCAGGAAGGTGGCGACCAACACGACCGCGTTCCGCTTGTACCAGGACGGTCCGGTCAATGTGTTCTATTGGGTCGACGGCGATATCGGCTATGCGGTTTCGGGCGGTATTGATCGCAATGCCCTGCTGGGTATCTCGCACGATGTGTATGCGCAACTGACCGACGTGGTGAATAGCAACGGCCCCGCCAGCAGCAACGTCGCGACGCAATAGGCACGCCGCCGGAGAAACAATTCGTAATAAACAATCAGTAATATTGGTGTTAGCGATATCATGGAATACCCTAATCTGGTCGGTGTATACCCTAGTGTGAGTTACACAAACTACTTTAGGATCCGCCATGAAGAAAATCGCTCTGCTTTTGCTCTCCGCCGCCGCTCTGAATTCGACGCTGGCATTTTCACAAGAGGAAACCCGCGCCGAGGTTTATCAGCAACTGGTCGCATCGGAAAAAGCCACGCAAGACTCTAATTGCTACACCGACTCGAGCTATCCGGGCATGACCTTGTCTTGCAAAATGCACGCTGATGAAGAAGCGCAAAAAGGTGGCAATTCGGCTTTGGCAAGTACGTCGACGAACAATCCGCAACAGAATTGAAACGTAGCGGCCGCCGGTAACGTAACAGACGCAACGAACGCAACGAGCCACGGGGTCTCCCGGGCTAAGCGCAAGGCCGTAAGATCGTACGGCACGCGCTCACGCCCGATGCTCGGCCAGCGCCCCCGCGATCGCTTCGACTAAATGCTCGGGCGAGCACGGCTTTTCGAGTACGCGAAACCCCGCTTGCATCGCCAAGCCCAGCTCCTTGGCGTAGCCCGTCACGAGGATCACCGGCAGCCCTGGAAAATCGCGGGTTACCATCGCTGCGAACGCGATGCCGTCGAGTGCACCGGGCATCGCCACATCGGATAGCACCAGATTGAAGTGACCGCGCGCCAACTGTTCCAGCCCGCGCGAGGCGTCACACGCCAATTCGACCTCGTAACCGAAGGTCTCCAGAACTGCGCGCGTCGCCTCGGCCAATTCAATGTTGTCCTCGACATATAAAATACGCGCCGGCGCCGACTGTCCAATCGCGGCGGAAGCGGCGGCCGTGACCGACCCCGCCTCGGACAGCGCGACCGGAAACAACATTGAAACCCGAGTGCCTTCGCCCAGCACGCTGCTGATTCGGGCACTCCCACCGAGCTGGGTGCAAAAGCCGTAGACTTGGCTCAAGCCCAGGCCCGTTCCCTTGCCGAACTCCTTGGTCGTGAAGAAGGGCTCGAATACCTTTTCCAGGATCTCGGGCGCGATGCCCTCACCCGAATCGCTGACCTCGATACAGACATACGGTTTCGGCGGCCGGCCGTCGAGCGACGCGCCGCTGTCAAGAAACGCTTCGATCATCAGCTTGCCGCCATTAGGCATTGCGTCGGAGGCATTCACCGCAAGATTGACCAGCGCCAGCTCGAGCTCGAAGGTATCCGCGCTGATCGGCGGCAAACCGGCCGGCACCTTGAGTTCGGTGCGCACGTAGGTCGGTACGGCCGACGAAATGAAAGACATGGCCGCGGGCAACCAGGCATCCAGATAAATTCGCTCCGGATGATGGGGTTTGGAACGCGAGAAAGCCAGCAACCGGCCGGTCAGGTGGCTACCCGCCTTCACGCTACGTTGGATGGCGGCGACTTCGCTCACGTCGTTACCGATGCCCATACGCCTTTGCAACAGGTAGAGGTTGTTGGAGATCACGCCCAGCAGGTTGTTGACATCGTGAGCCACGCCGCCGGTAAAGCGGCCGAGCGCTTCCAGCCGCAGGCTGCGCGCGGCCTGTTGCTGCGCCAGCCGCACCTCGGTGACGGCAGATTCGACTTCGCGCCTGAGCGTGACGTTGGCCGACACGATCTTTTGATTCGCCTCTTCCAACGCCTTGCCCACCAGATCGACCTCAATCAGACCGGAACGGGCATATTCAATCTCCCGGCCCTCGGCAAGCGCACCGGCCACATCCTGAAGCCGTACGATAGGTTGAATTAACCGGCGCCCGATGACCAGTGCGGCCAGAATCGTCAGCAACAGGAAGCCGATCGTAATAGCGCTGGAATAGGCCACCGCTGTCGGGATGCCTTGGTTGAGAACGCGGTCCGGCACTGCGATGACGATCGTCCAGCCCGACTCCGGTGTCCGGTCGAAAAACGCCGTGGATTTCACGCCTTCGCGGGTACGGCTGTGTGTGTAACCCTGGGAAGTGCGCTGAATCAATGAGGCGAAATCATCGCTTACCCGCTGCCCGCGCCACTGATCGGAATTGGGCTGTCGCGCAACGACCAAGCCGTTTTGATCGACGATAGAGCCCACCCATCCATCGGGTAAGCGCTGATCAAGCAAAACCTGGTCGAAATCCTTCGGGCTCATCGCCAAAAACAGATTGAACACAGGGCCGTTGGGTCCTGCGGGTCGGATCGCCCGATATACCGTAACGGCGGCCGCATGGCTCGCCGGCTTGACAAACAAGCCGGAAATGTACGAACCGGATTGTGCAAACGGCAGCTCCGGATGACCATGCAGTGGGGCTGCCGTAGCGGGAGAAGCTAAGGAGGTATCCACGTAGCGCTGCTGCGCGTCGCTCAAAAATACCCAGTCTGGAGTGCCGGCCACGGCGCCCTGAGCCTCACGCGCGAATGTCGCGAAATCGAGCGTCGCGAGCGAACTCGACTGGGCCAGCGTCTTGATCACCGCGTCACGCTGGCGAAATTCTCGCTCGACCACCAAGGTCAAAGCCCGGGTCGTTTCTCGCAATGCGTCGCGCGATGCTTGTTGTTCACGCTGATAGGTGGTTGCAATAGCCCATCCCGTTGAAGCCAGCGCCGGCGCCAACACCACCAGCGCGAGCCAAACGAAACGGTTGCGTATCGACGCCATGTGTTCATCCCGCTATTGATTTCGACGATAGGCGTCGACCATGAGAGTTGCATCGGGGACGGCAGCTAAGACGGCAACCAAACCCTCTTCCTTGTATTCGACCAGATACGAAAAAATAATTAATACAAATAAACTAAATATAATAAAAATTACGTAAATATTCTTTCTGCGCTGAAAGTAGGAAGATGATGAAGCGCTCGCGGGATGGGAATCGCCGGGACTATGCGCACCGACGACACTGTACCGACAATTGATCGGAAAATTGTACATGTACTGTATCGGTCACAGCTCGTACAGTAAGACGCAATCGGAACCCGCCCACTTCTTGGCGACCGCAACGGATCGATTCCCCTATGCCAGCAGCCCTGCTCCCCGCCCTCTTGTTCGCGCTCGTCTCGTCGGTCACGCCCGGACCAAACAACACCATGTTGCTGTCTTCCGGCATCAACTTTGGCTTTCGCCGCACATTACCCCATATGCTGGGCATTTCATGCGGATTTACCATCATGATGCTGGCGGTCGGGATGGGATTGGGCCAATTGTTCGAACGCGTGCCGGCACTGTACACCGCAATGGAAGTGCTCAGCGTGACCTACCTCGCCTATCTGGCGTGGAAAATAGCCGCATCTGGCGCACCCAAGCTAAAGCCAGCGGATCACCGTCCGCTGACCTGGTTGCAGGCTGCGCTATTCCAGTGGGTCAACCCCAAAGCCTGGGTCATGGCGCTCACTGGCGCCACCACCTTTCATTTGCACGAGGACCCACGCATCAGCGCGGTCATGCTGGCGATCGCGTTCGGTCTGGTCAACTTCCCGTCGGTGAGCGTGTGGGTCGCCTTTGGCTCGACATTGCGCCGCGTGCTGGCGCAACCGCGCGTGTTGACACTGTTCAACTGGTCGATGGCGGCGCTACTCATGGCATCGGTGATGCCCACCGTGATCGCCTTGTTGCGCGCGGCGCGTTCAGCGCTCCACTAAACGCGTCTATCGCGCGTGGCACGTGCTTCAGGTTCGAACTGGAATATCTCGACTGCGGAGCGCAAAGCCTGCGCCTGATGCTCTAGCGAAGCCGCGGCCGCCGCGGCCTGCTCGACCAGTGCCGCGTTTTGCTGAGTCACTTCATCCATCTGCGTCACAGCGCGCCCCACCTGATCGATGCCAGTGCTCTGCTCTTCGGAAGCGGCGGCGATCTCGCCCATGATGTCGGTCACTCGCTGGACTGCACTGATGATGTCGCGCATCGTCTGGCCCGCCTCCTGCGCCAGCGACGAACCGTTCGTGACGCGCTCTACCGATGTCAGGATCAACCCTTTGATTTCCTTGGCGGCACTCGACGAGCGTTGGGCCAGGCTACGCACCTCGGCCGCAACCACCGCGAAGCCGCGGCCCTCCTCACCCGCTCGGGCAGCTTCCACCGCGGCGTTCAACGCAAGAATGTTGGTCTGGAACGCAATCCCTTCGATAATGCCGATGATGTCGGCAATCTTGGCCGAGCTGTCGTTGATCTCGCCCATCGTGCCAACCACCCGGCCCACCACATCGCTGCCGCGATTGGCGATCTCCGAGGCGTTCGCTGCGAGGGTGCTCGCCTGCCGCGCATTGTCTGCGTTCTGGCGTACGGTGCCGGTCAATTCTTCCATGCTGGCAGCGGTTTCTTCGAGCGATGCCGCCTGTTCCTCGGTCCGGCTCGACAGGTCGGCGTTGCCCGCTGCGATTTGTTTGGTGGCCGCTCCAATCGATTCGGTACCGCTGCGTACAGTGCTCACCGTCTCGATCAAGCTCGCACGCATGCGAGACAGGCCGGCGAGCAGCAGGCCCATTTCGTCGCTCGACTTCACGACGACTTTCTCGCGCAGATCGCCCTGGGCAATCCGGTCAAAATGACCCAACGCGTAAGCGATCGGGCCGCCTATCGCGCGGCGCAGCGAAAACCAGCTGTAGGCGGAGAGCAGCACCCCGGCCAAAATCATGGCGACACACGCCATGCTCAGCGTCGTGGACGTGTCTTGAGCGCGCGTATAGCCGCGCTCGCCAAGCTCGCCCTGGTACTTCTTCAAGGCGTCGTCGCTAACCGTCATCACGCCATAAACCGGCGTCAGGCGGGTCGCCGCGTCGACGATGGCAGCGTGATTGGCGCCTCTGATCGCCGCGATGTAGGCATCGATGGCGCTTTGCATGTCGTGACGTTTGGCGGTGGTATCTTGCGCCAGATGGTCTTCAACGGCATCGCGCGGTAACGCGAGGTATCTGTTCCACGCCGCATCCGAATCGACGCGAAATCCGTGCGCGCGGGTGAGTGTATCTGGCGTCTTGGGGTCTTCGGGCGCAAGCGCTGCCCGGTCCAGCGCCATGCGTTCGCGCGCCACGAAAATTTCCATGTTCCCGACGGCGACAGCGCTTGGCAATTGCACCGCATACGTTTGACGATCGGCCTCGTTGCTGCGGCGCATGCCGAGCAGACCCAGTACGCCGATGACGATCATCAACGCGGCCATGAAGCTCATGCTCAAGCCCAGCCGAGCTTTGATCGTCAGTGTTGCCCTAGGCGCTCCGATCGAATCGCTATTCATGCGTTTGTCTCCTCAGACGATCTGGCCCGGTATCCGGACTTTAGTTATTCTTATTATTACGGCCGATCGGATTCAAACTGAAGGAAAAACGGAAAAGGGAAAACCCCCATTGCTGCGAAGCAATGAGGTAAGCCAGATGTGCAAAAGCGCCGGGATGTCCCGACGCTTTGCGTCCTGCTCTAGTCTGTACCGGGCTTACCCTAATGCCAGTCGCGGGGTTTAGCGTCGCGAGCTACTGCTGGACGAGCGCGGATTGCGCTCCGCCCCCCCGGTCGCCCGCCCCAGCACTAAAGCCTACATCAACCCTTGGTCACACTAGCCGGCAAATCGACGCCGTGATATTTCTTATAGATGGCGTTGAGATTGCCGTTCTTCTGATTCGTGCTCACCCAGTTATTGACCCATTCCTTGAGTTTCGGCTGGTCTTTATTCATCGCGATACCAAGGTCGAAGTCCTTCTGCGCAAACTTCAGTTCCAGGTTGCGACCGGGCGCGCGCTTGATCATTTCGCTCAAGTTGGACGGCGTGCTCGAGAAGATATCGATCTGCCCCGTGACCATCGAAGTGATCAGCGTGGCATCGTCTTCGTAACGCTGGATCTGCGCGCCCTTGGCCATTTGCGTGGTAATCGTATCGTTGACGGTGGCGCGAGTCAGGCCGATCGTCTTGCCCGCAAGGTCCGGATAACCGGTGATCTTGATATTCTTCGGCGCACCCACAATGATCGAGATGATCGCGTAGGGTATGGAGAAGTCGACAACCTGCGCGCGCTCAGGGGTGATCGACAAGTCGGCGATCACCAGATCGGCACGCTGCGCCTGCAAGGTTGGAACGCGTGCCGCATTGGTGATCTGCACCAGTTCGAGTTTTACGCCCAGGTCCTTGGCCAACAGTGCCGCGGTGTCGACATCGGAGCCTGCCGGCTGCAGGTTGGCATCGGCGTAGCTGAACAAAGGCGTGCCCATCGCGATCGCGACCCGAATCTTGCCGGCCTTCTTGATATCGTCGAGCTGGTCGGCCATTACGGCTTGAGCGGTGCCTGCCAGCAACAACGCTGCCACGCAGCTGCGCATGAAGAATTGGTTCAGTTTCAAAGCTGTCTCCTCTTTTATAGTAAGTCCGCACGCGCTTGGGCGAGCGGACCGGATTGCGGCCTGCTGGGTTGCTTTTTTTAAGGCTTGCTTCCCATTACAGGCCGTTGTTGAGAAACGCGTGTAGCTCGGGGGTTTGCGGATTGTCGAGCATACTACCGTCGCCCACTTCCCAAACCTTACCTTGATGCATATAGATAATGCGATCCGCCATGCGCTTGGCGAACGCCATTTCGTGGGTCACCAGCAGCATGGTCATACCGTCCGCCGCGAGATCCTCCATGACGCGCAGCACTTCACCCGTGAGTTGCGGGTCCAGCGCCGAGGTGACCTCATCGAACAGCATGACCTTGGGCGACATCGCCAGCGAACGCGCTATCGCCACGCGTTGTTGCTGACCGCCTGAGAGTTGCTCCGGATAGGCATCCGCTTTCTGCGCCAACCCCACTTGCTCGAGCACCGCGAGCGCCACGCGGCGTGCCTCGTCGCGCGTCTTTTTCTTGACGTGACGCAGGGCCAGCACGATGTTCTCCTCCACCGTCAGGTGGGCGAACAGGTTATAGCTTTGGAATACGATGCCCACTTCGAGGCGCAGTTGATGAAGGTCGACCTTCGGGTCGTCGACCCGAATGCCGCACACTTCGATCGTGCCTTCATCGATCGTCTCGAGGCGGTCGATGCAGCGCAGCGCCGTGCTCTTGCCTGAGCCGCTCGCGCCTATCACGGCGATCATCTCGCCCTTGGCGACTTCAAACGACACACCCTTCAATACCGGGTTCGAGCCGAAGCTCTTATACACCTCGTCGAGCTTAACGATTGCCGACATTGAGCTTGCTCTCCATCGATTGGCTCCAGCGCGATAGCGGGTAGCACAATATGAAATAAAAGGCCCCAACCAGTCCGAACACGAGGAATGGCTGAAAAATGGAGTTATCGATGATCTGCCCGGCGCGCGTGAGCTCGACAAAACCGATCACCGACGCCAGTGAGGTCATCTTGATCACCTGGACCAGGAAGCCGACCGTCGGCGGCAACGCCAAGCGCATGGCCTGGGGAATGATCACGAGCCGCAGCGTCTGCCAGCGGCTCAGCGACAAGCATTCCGCCGCCTCCCACTGTGGCTTGGGCATGGCCTCGACGCAGCCGCGCCAGATGTCGCCCAGGTAAGCGCTGGTGTAGACCATCAACGCCATCCCGGCCGCCACCAACGCCGGCACCTGGAACCCATACACCGACAGGCCGAAATAAACGATGAACAACAGGATCAGCAGCGGTATGCCCTGGATCGCTTCGATATAGACCAGCGCCGTGCGACGTAACCACCGGCGCTGCGAGATGCGCGCCAGCATGATGCCGAACCCGCCGATGCTGCCCAGCACGAACGCGAGGGCCGACAGCACCAGCGTCCACCAGATCGACTGCACCAGGTAAAGCAGGTGCGCCGTAGTAAAGCCGCCGATCATGCCGCACCTCCCTTGATGACGGCATCGAGCCGCCGCGAATCAGGCACGGGCTTGCCTGCGCGCGCGGCCGCGAGCCTGAGCACGCGCCGCCGCTTGAACGCATATTCGCCCACCGCCCATGCCACGAGCTTGATCAGCAGCGACAGCGCCAAGTAAAGCAAGGCCACCACGATATAGGTTTCAAGCGAGCGGAAGGTATCCGATTGCACCGTATTGGCGGTGGCGGTCAGCTCCTCAGCCGAGATCTGCGAGGCGATCGCCGACGCTTGCATCATCAGCACGAACTGGCTGGTCAGCGCGGGATACACCTTCTCGATCGACGGCTGCAGCATCACATGCCAGCCGATACGCCAGCGCGACAAGCCGAGGCATTCGGCGGCCTCGATCTGCCCACGCGGCACCGCCTCAAGACCGGCGCGGATGATCTCCGCGGAATAGGCGCCGATATTGATGATCATCGCCAGCGCCGCAGCGGCAAACGTGGGCATGCGTATGCCCAGGCTGGCCAAACCAAAATACAGGATAAATATCTGGACGAGAAACGGCGTGTTGCGCACCGCCTCGATGTAGATCGCGCACAGCCGAGAGATCACGCGGGAACGACCGCGTTTGGCGAACGCCACCAACGTGCCCACGATCACGCCAAAGAAAACGGCGACGGTCGTCATTTTCAGCGTAAGCCAGGCGCCCTCCAAAAACACGGGCCAATACGGCAGGAGAGGACTGAAATTCAGGGAGAAATGCATGGCCGGCAATGTCTCTTTATTTTCTGGGCATAGCTCTGTGTACGATGCCCGTGCTGCCACTACAGGGCATTCGGGTAACCAGCAAGGTATCCGGGGATTCTCGGCGCCCCGCCTTTCACAGGATCAGGGCAGCACGTCTCGGAAAGATATCATTGATGTATGACAACGTACATAGTACAAGGTGTAACTCAGGGTTTATCCCGATCCTTGATCAAGACTCGAATGGCCCTGCCGCTGTAAACGCGCCACCTTGCAGCACGGCGACCGGATCGTTCGCGGCGGGCCGAGGCTGAGCTTCCACGCTAGCGCGAAACTGCTCGGACGAGTCGCGGCCGACAAAGCCCAAATGCGCGGCGCACCGATTGTCCCACCACTGCACGAGGTTATTCGACATGCCGTATACGACGGTGTGCCCGACTTTCGGCGTGAACAGGCTAAGCCGCAGCAACTCATGGAGATCGCCGTAACTAAGCCAGCTCGCCATCATGCGGCGATCCTTCGCGTGCGGAAACGCCGATCCGATCCGGATGCTGACAGTTTCGATGCCGTAGCGATCGAAATAGAACTGCGCCATGTCTTCGCCGTAGGACTTGGACAAGCCATAGTAACCGTCCGGCCTGCGCAAGGCATGGGCATCGATTTTTTCGTCCTGCCGGTAAAAACCCGTAACGTGATTCGAACTGGCGAATATCACGCGTTTGACCCCGTGACGCCGTGCACCTTCGTATATATGGAACACGCCCTTGATATTGGCTTCCAGCACCTCTTCGAAGGGCCGCTCGACCGACACGCCGCCGAGGTGGATGATCGCGTCGCACCCGGCCACCAGCGCATCGACCGCTCGTTTGTCGGCCAGATCGCACGGCACGACTTCTTCGTGCGCAGCGGCGTCGGGCGGCAGCGCCGCAGCCAGATCGGACACGCGCAGCACCTTCGCGAATTCGGCCAGGCGCGCACGCATGGCCCGCCCCACGCCGCCAGCGGCGCCGGTGAGCAACAGGCGCGGGTATTGAATCTCGTTCTCTTGATGGGCCATTAAGCCGGTCTCCGTGTGTTATACGTTGTCTTATGACTAGGATTCGATTATCATCATTCACAAGCCCGTTTGTCAATGTTGCTAACCACCCCTGCCAACCTGAAGATCCATCGTGCTTCGTACCTTGAACGCTTCTATCGATACTCCCGCGGGTGGGCTGCGTTCCACGCGACGCAGTCTGACGACCGAACTGGTCGCGGCACTTGGACAACAGATCCAGGAACAGCAACTGAAGGCGGGCGACAGACTGCCCACCGAGGCAGAAATCGTCCAGCGCTTTAATGTAAGCCGCACCGTCGTACGCGAAGCGCTGTCGAAACTGCAGGCTGCCGGCCTGGTGGAAACGCGGCACGGTATCGGCACCTTTGTGCTCGATGCGCGTCCCAGCGGCATCTTCCGGCTCGATCCGGCTGACGTCGCCGTCTCGCTCGATGTGTTGGCCGTGCTGGAGTTGCGCGTGAGCCTGGAAACGGAATCGGCTGGCTTGGCGGCTTTGCGGCGCAGCGAAGAACAACTGCTGACGATGCGCCGCGCGCTAGAGGATTTCGAAGGCAACGTCAGCGAGGCCGAAGAGACGGTCTCGCCGGATTTCCGCTTCCACCTTGAAATCGCACGCGCCACCGGCAACCGTTATTTTGCCGAGATCATGACCCACCTCGGCACCACGATTATCCCGCGCACACGCATCACCTCGACGCAGATTCCGCAAGACCAGTTTTCCGAGTACCTGCACCGCGTGAACCGCGAGCACGAGCAAATCCTCGACGCGATCGCGCGCCAGGATTCTGAATCGGCGCGCGCAGCCATGCGTATCCATTTGATCAACAGTCGCGAGCGGCTGCGCCGCGCGCAGGACGGTATTTGATCGTTCTTGTCTGTCGCTGCACATAAGCCGCACATAACCCTGATTTTTTTTTGATGCGTCACTCACTCTTCTTCGCACAATAAGCGCTCATCATGACCACACCCCAAGAACTCAAACAAATCGTTTCACAAGGCCTGCTCTCGTTTCCCCTGACCGACTTCGACGAACAGGGCGAGTTTCGTGCCGACACTTATGCCGCACGCCTTGAATGGCTTGCGCCCTATGGCGCCAGTGCCCTGTTCGCGGCCGGCGGCACAGGCGAGTTCTTCTCGCTGACGCAAAGCGAATACTCGAACGTAATCCGCATCGCCACCGAAACGTGCAAAGGGCGAGTGCCTATCCTCGCGGGTGCGGGCGGTGCGACACGTGTTGCGATCGCTTATGCGCAAGAAGCCGAGCGGCTCGGCGCCAACGGCATTTTGCTGATGCCGCATTACCTGACCGAAGCGAGCCAGGAAGGCATCGCGGCGCACGTCGAGCAAGTGTGCAAGTCGCTCAAGATCGGCGTGATCGTTTATAACCGCGCCAATTCCAAATTGAACGCGGACATGCTGGAACGCCTGGCCGATAGCTGCCCGAACTTGATCGGTTTCAAGGATGGCGTGGGCGAGATCGAAAATATGGTGACGATACGCCGTCGCCTTGGCGATCGCTTTTCGTATCTGGGCGGGTTGCCGACCGCAGAAGTGTATGCGGCGGCTTACAAGGCGCTCGGCGTGCCCGTGTATTCGTCGGCCGTATTCAACTTCATTCCGAAAACGGCGATGGACTTCTACCGCGCGATCGAGACCAACGATCATGCCACCACCAACCGCCTGCTCGATGAGTTCTTCCTGCCCTACCTCGCCATCCGCAATCGCCGCGCCGGCTACGCGGTCAGCATCGTAAAGGCCGGGGCCAAGCTGATCGGCCGCAGCGCCGGCCCGGTGCGCGCACCGTTGACCGATCTGACGGAAGCCGAAATGGCGCAGTTGGATGTGCTGATCAAGAAAATGGGCGCGCAGTAAGGCTAGGCTGGGAGTTTGCCGCGAGCGCCCGGAGTAATATGGAGCGGTGCTCGGTTCTGGGCGACGTTGCGGTCCGGTGGCGGTATGGCGGATCTAGCGGCGTCCGGCGGGGCGTCCAACGCGGCGTCCAATTAAGCGAGCTTAACGGTCTAACGGTGATCTCGATGGATAGCGATCAGCAGGTCAGCGCCGTCCGTAGCGCGCAAGAGCACTCCACGGACTCGGCCACTCCAGAGCCAGCACGCATTCAGCGCCTTCCTTGGCCTTTGGACGCGGCTTTGAGGTGGCTGGAGCGCGTCGACCCCGGCACGCATCGTCGCATCAAGGGCTTACGACTCGTCACGGCGTACGGCATTGCGGCAGCGCTCGGATCGCTGCGCGATATCACGCACGGCTTGCCGACTGGCATAGCCCTGGCTTCGCTTGCAGGCGGTTTTGCGCTCTGGGCTAGCGTATCGGAAGGTCGAACCACGCGCCTCGAATCCAGCCGAGACCTCGCACTGCTGTGCGGTGCTGCGGCACTCGGTGCCGCCACCTTCATCGGCGCGGCCCCGTTGCTCAGCGGCATGGGACCCGCCGCGACTGAATTGGTGCTCATAACAGGCGCGTTTCTCGTTGGATACCTGAGGCGGTTCGGTATGCTTGGCGCGGGAATCGGGTCGCAAATCTATATTGGACAATTGCTCGCGTACGGAGCGGGTTTGACGCGCGCCGATCTGGGTGCGGTCTGCATTGCCGGCTTGATCGCCGCTTTGGCTGCAATCGTGCCGCGCTTACTCAGCGGTCCAGCCGAGCGCCCGGTGCTTGCGCCGACGCAAGCCCTCGCCAACGCGCGCGGCCCCGGTGGCAGCGGAGTGTCGCCGCACTGGGCCATGGGGCTACAGGCCGCCGTCAGCGCGCTCATCATTGTTGCCTTGAACGCGACAATAGGGCTGGAAGAATCAGCTTGGGCTATCACGGCCTGCGTGTACGTGATCGCGGGTTCCGCGGCCGGCACCGTGGAACGCGTGCGACGCCGCATTATCGGAACCCTGATCGGTGTGCCACTGGCGCTGGTCTGCCTGCCGATCGCCATGTATGCGCCGCTGCTGATCTGGATCGCAGCGGCGCTTGCGATGATCGTCTATGCGATGGCCACGCCCAATCGCTACGATATCGCCTGTGCCGCATTCGCCTTCACGCTGATCGTGACGCTGGCAGTCAGTGGCGAGCATTCGATCTCGGTGCTGGTGGCGCGTGCGTGGGAGACGCTGCTTGGGGGCGTGCTGGGTCTTGCCGCCGCGATGTTTATTTTCCCGCTCCGACCCGCTGCCCCGGCAGAGTAGGCTGCAAGAAGCTGCGTGAGAACCTGCATGAGCAATCGAAATCTACCCGTGATAATCTCGCTAAATCCAGCTGCTTAACCCAGTTGCCCAAGCTCGACTGCGTGGGCTCGGCTTCATGAGCTTGGCTTCATGAGCTCGGCTGCGGAGATTCTCAACGTTGGATCAGGACGACCGCATGCTGTCTACGATAAGAACACTCCCCGCCCTAAGTAGAACCGGTTCCGCCCTCAGTACAACTGGTCTCGCCTTCAGCGCGACCGATCGCCGACCTGGGGCCCACGTCCGATGACTTCGTTGATTGCCTGGATGTTCAACGAACATGGCGTGGAACTACTGCTCAATCAAAACCCGCTGACTGGCTGGCTGATCATCGGCGCTGTCGTCTATCTTGAGACAGCGGTCATTTTCATGCTGTTTCTGCCGGTGGATTCGCTGCTGCTTGCGGCGGGTGCATTTTTGGCCGCCCAGCAAGCTTCGCTGTTGCTCCCCGTGGCGATCTTCTCCATCTCGGCCCTGCTGGGCGACACCACCGCTTTTTCGCTGGCGCACAGCCGCTTCGGCCGCGCGATGACGCACGGGAAATGGGTCTCGCGCGTCAAAATAAACCGGACCCGCGCGTTTTTCAAAAAATATGGCGCCGTTGCCATCATCGCGTGCCGCTTCATCGGTTTCGCGCGGTCATTTTCACCGCTGGCCGCCGGCTTATCCAAGATCAGCACAAAGCGATATATCGCTTATGACGCGATCGGCTGCGTCGCCTGGACCTTCGCGCTACTGATGCTCGGTCACCGGCTCGGCAGAATCTCCTGGGTACAGATGCACTTGACGGGACTCTCCGTCGCCTTGGTCGTCGCGGCGTTGCTGGTCTTCGCCGTGCAAGGCGCGATACTTTATGTCAGCAAACGCAAATAGCCCGACGTCTGGCCGTGGTCTACGATAGCCACGGTTTGCGCCCAGCTTTTCATCGAGCGGTTCATCCGAGCTATCGTTGCGTCCACCGACCCAACGCGGCGTTCACCGCTCGTCGAGCGCCCGGGTCACTTCCGCGAAGGTCGCGGCAATCGTGAGACTGGGTAACGGCGCTCCGAGCTGCCGCTCCACTTGGCTTGCAGAAATGAGGCCCCGAATACGCGCCTGGGAGCCGGGCTCACCGGCCTCAACCACCAGCAAATAGGGACGCCCAAACCTGAGCAAGGTAGCCACCACATTGCCCACGCTCGCGTGGACCAGCGATGCCTCGTCGATAGCGTCGAGATCGCCTAGCCGCGTCATCACATCGTCCACAGTGATATCGTGGTGCTTCATATTCCGTTGATGCACCAACATCAGCGGCCTGTCTCCCAGCAGGTCGGTCAGCGTCACGATGCCTTCGACCCAGGCAAGCTCCTTGACCACGAAGAGCAAGCGCACGCCTTGATGCATCATTTCGGCTTCCGCCTGCGATAACGACATATGCGGATGAATGGTTGCGGCGCGCACCGTCGCCAGATCGGTCATGACGCTCAGAGCGGGCGAATCGAGCGTGACCGTTCCGGGTTGTGGCGGCTGGGCCTGAGTAATCGTGGCGCCATGCGTGAAGCGGTAGGTGAGTAACGTCGCATAGGTCATGGAAACTCCTTATTGAAGGCGAAAATCATGAAAACGGGAGCCAAGCGAGAGGTTCGGTCTGGTCTTGAGCCTCTAGGTGCGTATGCGTATAGTGACGACCTTACGGCGAATGGCGTCGCTTGTGTAGTTTATCGTGCCATCGGCAAGCGTGCGCTTGAACCAAAACAACGGCCGGGCGGTCGTACAACTTATTGCCGTACCAGTTTGTTTCTGTGCCAGTTTCAGTACCAGCTCCAGTTGCACGGCCAGCCGGGCGCCCGTTGCTCGATAACTCCGGATATGTCATGACCAGCCGTTCCCCCCCTCATCTCAGCAACCGAATCTCCTGCATCATCTGCGCTTACAACGAAGCACCGCGAATCGCCGCTGTCCTCGCGGTGGCCAGCGTGCATCCGCTGCTGCACGAAATCATCGTCGTCGACGACGGTTCGACCGACGGCACAGCGGACGTCGTCAAGCGTTTTACGTCGGTCAAGCTTATTTCCTATCCGACCAATCGAGGTAAAAGCCACGCGATGGCAACCGGCGTCGCAGCGGCGCAGAACCCGTTGCTCATGCTGCTCGACGCGGATCTCAAAGGCTTGGCCGCCGAGCACATCACGGCGCTCGCGGCCCCGGTCATGTCGGGTGAGACCGATGTCAGCGTGAGCCTGCGGCAAAACAGTCTTTTACTGTTCCGTGCAATCGGGCTCGACTTTGTTTCCGGGGAACGGGTAATCCGCAAAGACCTGTTGAGCGGCGCGCTCAAGGAGATCCACCGATTGCCGCGCTTCGGCATCGAGGTCTTCATGAATCGCGAGATCATCGCGCGCCAACTCCCGATTGCCGTTACGCACTGGCCACAAGTTACGCAATCGAGGAAGACCGAAAAACTCGGATTTTGGAAGGGAATTCGCGCCGAATGGCGGATGATTGCCGATTTGTTGCAGGTCGCGTATCCGATGGTCCTGATTTCGCAAACGTATCATCTGCTTGCATTACGCGTGCATCACGCTGGGGCGGCACCGTTCTCGGTGCGCATCCGGAAACCCCACGACAATTCAATCTGAAGCCGCGCACGGGAAGGCAATTTCCACGGCAAGACCGCGGCCATCGATGCCGGCACCAAAACTTAAACTCGCTCCAAAGTACTCCACGATGCGAGCGACTATCGACAGGCCGAGCCCACTGCCCGTCGAACTCGTGCCGGTGCCTCGAAAGAATCGATCGGTAAGACGCCCCTGCTCCTCGATCCCGACGCCGGGACCGTTGTCCCGCACTGTCAGCAAAACCGTCTGGGCTGCATGGGCCGCGTGGACATTGTTACGCCCTATTTCCACTTCGACGCGGTCGCCCGAATCACAATACTTGAGCGCATTGTCGATGAGGTTATCGAGCAATATATTCACCAAAACCGGTTCGGCGACGATTTCAACGCGGGCGTCGCTGACCAGCGCGACACCTATGCCCCGGCGCTTGGCCCCCTCCTCGTTAGCGGCGATAACGTCACGCGCGAGTCCATCCAAGGCCAGCACCGAGCTAGGCATCCGGTCATGCTCGTCGAGCCGGGCCAGCAGCAGCAATTGCTCGGCAAGACGCGCGCTGCGATCGACCCCCTGTACGACTCGCTCCATCGCGAGGCGCTGCTGTTGCGTATCCTGTGCGGCCAACGCCACCTGTGCCTGTACCTTGATGGCGGCCAGCGGTGTCTTCAATTCGTGCGCCGCGTCGGCCGTGAATGTGCGCTCCCGGACGATCGACTGCCGCAACCGGGACAGCAGATGGTTGATCGCGTCGATGAGCGGTCGCACCTCCGAGGGCGAACGGCCCATGTCGATCGGCTCAAGCTGGTTGATCTCGCGTGCGTTGATCACCTTCGACAATAGTCTTAAGGGGCGGAAACTATGACCGATGCTGACCCACACAAGCAGTGCAAGAATCGGTAGCGCGAAGGCAATCGGCTCGGAGATGCGACGCGCGGCCCCTGTCGCCAGGTCGCTGCGGGTGTTGGCGGGCTCCAGCACGCGCACCGTACGTCCGCTCGCGCCGTCATAGAGGGTATAGGTATGCCACGGTTGTCCGATGGGTTCACCCGCAACCCGCCGTCCCAGCGTGATCGTGTGCGCGCCTCCTTGGGATTGCGGCGGTAGTTCCGAGGGGGGATCCCAAGCGCCCAGCGGCATCAGGTCGGGGCTGCTGGCCAGGATACGGCCGTGCGCGTCGCGCACTTGAAACAACATGTCGCGCGGCAGTTTGTCGTCGTCATCATCTGCACCACTGGATCCGACGCGGCTGTATTCGTCGCGTGCATCGATCTGCGTCTTCGACAAAACGGTCAGATCGTTTTGATCGAGCAAGGTTAGCGTTTGAGCGAATTCCGCAAGACGCGCGTCTTCCCATTCTTCGACCTCGTGGGTGGCGTGGCGAAAGCTCGATAGCAGCGCAATGCCCCAAACCAGCGCGATGCTCGCAAACACCAGCAGCATCAGGTGACGGCGTATCGATGCCGGCATCAGGCCTTCTCCACGACGTAGCCAATACCACGCACGGTCCTGATCAGGTCCGTGCCGAGTTTTTTACGCAGATTGGACACATGCACCTCGACCGCATTGCTTTCGATTTCCTCTTGCCACCCGTACAAACTCTCTTCGAGACGCGACCTCGATTGCGGAACGCCCTGATGCGTAAGCAATTGAACCAGTACCGCCCACTCCCGGGCGGTCAACTGCACGCGCACGTCGCAGCGCAGCGCGGTTCGTGCTGCAGGGTCCACCGTGAGATCGCGATAATGGATGACTTCGGCGCTACGCCCCTGCGAGCGGCGCAACAACGCGCGGCAGCGCGCGATAAGCTCGGTGAGGTCAAACGGTTTGCCAACATAGTCGTCCGCGCCGCATTCCAGCCCACCCACCCGGTCGGCTACGGTCCCGCGCGCGGAAAGCACCAGCACCGGCACATCCTTGCCGCAACTACGCAACCACTTCAGCAATTCGATGCCCGAAATCTTGGGCAGGCCAAGGTCGAGGACGACCAACGCGTAGGTCGTGGTGGTCAGCGCGAGATTCGCAGCGCGCCCATCGCGTGCCCAGTCGACCGCAAAACCCGCCTGACGGAGTCCCGCCTCGACACCAAGGCCGATCAGATCGTCGTCTTCGACAAGGAGTATGCGCATAAAGAACGGGCTGCCGGGCAAGACCAGGTTGCTGAACAGGGATCAGTGTAACCAACTTGCGGATATGCGCCAGCACGGCGTTGGCTTGCTTAAGATTTCCTTCAGGATTGAGCGGTAACGTTTGGCGGCTGGTTCAGTCAAACCTGAGGTCAGCCACGAACCAAGCCGGAGAAGGCAAATGAAAGCGCCATCGATACTTCCATTCCTTCGAATACCTGAGCCGCCCCTAAAAGCGGCCACGGTGGACATGCTACGTGCGTACCTCCTCACGGCGTCGCTCGCGGCCACGCTCGTGGAGTTCGTCATTCTGGTCGCCATCGTCGTGTTCGGCTGTTCTCAAGAGACCTTTGAATCCACGGGCTTTCGCCTGACCGTCATGCTTATTTTGCTCGTCGCGGTGCTCGTGACCAGGCAGATCGCCGGGGCGACGTTTCGGTCAGCCGTCGCACATCATTACGCTACTTTCAGCGGAGTATCGTCGGAAACTGTCACCCCACAGACTGCTACCCAGACTGTTACCCTCTCGCCGACATGCCCGAGACGTCCGCTCGTCGTTCTTCATCTTCGCCTCAGCCGCAGGCTGTTCGAATTGGCCGAGCGCTAGACCGCTTCCTGGAGCATTCATGAAAAGCGCGAGCCGGGCGCACCGCCCCCGCCGTACCCCGCGAATGCCTCGGGCATGAAAGCCTTCACGTGGCTTGCCTACCCGATGAGTCTGCTGTTCGTGACCGCACTAATCGCCTTTGAGGGTCCGCTACACGCGGCACAACTGCTGCTTGCCGCGTTCGCATTTACCTGCGGTGCAGCTGCGGTATTCGGTATCGGCTATACCTTGTTGGCAGGCGCGTTGATCGGGCGTTTCTTCGCGCGATCGATATCGGAGCCCACCAGCTATCCGCCTGTCACGATCGTCAAGCCCTTGCACGGCGACGAGTGGGCGTTGCTGAGCAATCTGTCGAGCTTCTGTCAGCAGGACTATCCCGGGCCCGTGCAATTCCTGTTCGGCGTGCACGATGCGGCGGACCCGGCGATGCAGATCCTGGCCGAGTTGCGCCGGCTGCATCCGCTGGCTCATATCACGGTGGTGGCCGACCCGCGCCTGCACGGACCCAACCGGAAGATCAGCAACATCGTCAACATGTTGCCGCAGGCCCTCCATGATGTGCTGGTCTTTGCCGATAGCGACGTCAGCGTGGCGCCGACGTATCTGCGTAACATCATCGGCGAATTGCAGAAACCGGGCGTCGGCGTGGTCACCTGCGTCTATCGCGGCCTGCCCGGTCCGGGATTCTGGCCGCGCCTGTCAGCCAAAGCCACGAATTATCAGTTTCTTCCTGGCGTGGTGATGGGTCTCGCGCTCGGCCTGGCGCGCCCCTGCCTTGGGCAAACCATCGCGATGCGGCGTGCAACGCTCGACCGGATCGGCGGGTTCGTCCAGTTTGTGCATCATCTGGCAGAGGACTACGCGATCGGCGAAGCAGTCCGCCTGATCGGCGAGAAAGTGGTCATTCCTCCGCTCATCGTCTCGCACGCCTGTGTGGAAACCAGTGTCGCCAAGCTGATCTCGCACGAATTGCGCTGGAGCCGCACCGTACGGACCATCGCTCCGGTCTGCCATCTAGGCTCGGCACTGATCTATCCGCTTGCGTTTGCGTTGCTCGCGGTGTTGCTATCGGACGCGGCCACATGGTCATGCTCGCTCGTACTGGTGGCCATGTGCGCCCGATTTGCGCTGAAATGGTTGTCGGATCGCGCGTTGCGGCAACCGCGTCGCGACCTATGGCTGCTACCGATCTGGGATATTGTTTCGTTTGCTATCTTCGTTGCGAGTTTTTTTTCGACTCGGGTCATCTGGCGCGGCTTGAGCTTCAATGTGGATGGGAACGGGTTGCTGGATCCGATTCGCGACGAGTAATCCGGACGCATCAATAGGGTACTGACATGATGAAGCACCTGGGGCGCGTCGCCGCGTTGGCCGGATTACTGGCGGCACTCTGGCTGATCTGGAACGACAACCCGGTTGCCGTGCTGGCACTGATGCGCACGGCAGGCGCTGGGCTCATGCTGGCGGGGCTGCTCCATGTGCTGCCGATGCTGGCGAACGCCCGCGATTGGCAGACGTTGATTCGTGGCGCGCATCGCCCCAGTTTTTTCGCCATGCTGCGCTTGGTCTGGATCCGCGAATCGGTCAACAGCATGCTGCCCGTTGCACGCATCGGCGGCGAGATCGTTTCGTTCCGGCTCATGCGACGTTGGCAGGTACGGTCATCGACGGCGGTCGCCAGCCTCATCGTCGACATGCAACTCACGCTCATTAGCCAGTTGCTGTTCACGATGGTCGGCATCGGCTTCCTGCTGGCCCACGCGCAATCGAATGCGCTGCGCCTCGCCGATGATCTGGCGTGGGGCGTAGTGGCGCTTACCCCGTTGCTGGTGCTGTTTGCGCTTGTCCAGCACGCGAACCCGTTCGAACGGCTCACGCGCGTGCTCAACCGCGTGACGAGTGGCCAACTCGCTGCGCTGGCGGGCCGATCGGCGCAAATCGATCGGTCGATCAAATTGGTATGGCGGCGGCGCGGCGTGGTGTTGCGGTATCTGTTCTGGTGGCAGCCGTTGCAATGTTTTGCCACCGCGCTGGAGATCTGGGTGGCGCTCTATTTCCTGGGCGCGCGGGTGAGCTTTATCGAGGCGGTTGTGATCGAATCGTTGATCCAGGCCCTGAGCAGCGCGGCGTTTTTTGTGCCGGGAGGGCTGGGCGTGCAGGAGGGCGGCTTCATCCTGATCGGCGGCGCACTGGGCCTCGATCCGGCGACGTGTCTCGCGCTGGCCGGCGCGCGACGTATCCGGGACCTGCTGATTTTTGTTCCGGGATTGTTTGCTTGGCAAATCGCGGAGTCGTCGGGCAAGCAGCGCGGGCATATGATCGGCGTGCTGTAGGATCCGGCGCCCATGCGGTTGACACATGGAATTGTACCTATTACTATGTACGATATCTATCCGGTGTAGGCGAGCATCATGGGAAAGCGAGAAGAGATTATCGAGGCAACCAAGGCACTGCTTTGGGAAAAGGGATACGAAGCCACAAGTCCACGTGACATCCAGGCGATGAGCAATGCGGGCCAAGGAAGTTTTTATCACCACTTTCCGAGCAAGCAAGCGCTGGCACGGGTGGCGATCGAAGAAGTCGTTCGCGAACGGATCGGGGATTTCGAAGAAGCGATGTTGTTGGGTGGTCGACTCAAAGATCGGGTATCCACATTCATGGCACAGAATGATCAACCGCTGCAGGGCTGCCGAGTCGGTCGGCTGGTATGGGATTCGGCAATTCAGGAAGAAGAATTGCGCATACCGCTGGATTGGTATTTCCGGCATCTTGAAGAGCGATTAATCGAAATATTGAAAACTGAGCAGGCTACGCGCAAGGTGAAGCTCAACATGCCGGCGGCTCAGATAGCACTGGTGATTATGTCCGTGATTCAGGGAAGCTTTGCTGTAAGCCGGGCGATGAAGCGCTCGCGGGCGGAGGACGCTCGGACAGCTTTGCTGGCCTTTTTAGACGTCGCCATAACTGATCGTTGATATTTCCATCTTGGACATGACGATTCTTTGCAACCCATTGTTACTCATCTAATTCTATAAGGATACCGAAATAGGATCGCCGTCTCTGGAGCGGGAGATGTCGGTGTCTACTTCGGGGTTGGCCTTGTCAGGAGCGCGATCGATCGTCTTTTTTTCGGGTCCGGAATCGTGCAACTTTCTGACAATTTCCGCACGAGGACATGTCGCACCACCGGCGCCTGTGGGCTTTCGTTTTATCGCAAAACCACCGCGGACAATGGTCCCCTTCACACTTGCGGATGAGTCTGAAGTCGGCGCTTGCAAGCAGGTCTGCCGCAGCCACCGCAATCGGGATCAGCACTTGGGCAGCCGTGTCACCTGTATATCTTCTACAGATGATTAAGTTTCCCTCCCCGTCATGCGTCAGCTCGACGCGGTAGCTTCCGTTGGCCAGCTTATCGTTCAACCGTCCGATATCCACCGGCTCACCCGCCTTTCGTTGCACGAGCAACTCGCGTATAAGCTCGCGAAGCAACCGCGCCTCGCTCGTCAACGTACCTGGCTCTGCTTTAAATGTGAGTCCATCTTTCCAGAACCCCGCTTTGTGCAGCCAGAGAACCACATCTTCATCATCCTGGAAGACGTCAACTGACTGCTCGTTTCCTCGTATCACCGTGTTTAGAAATTCGAGCACCGCCTGGTGATCAGCAGCCGAAAAACCTCTTACCGCCATTGAATCTTCCTCAAGAAAGATGTGGTTCTTTGTACATCGGTCTCGTCCGCTCTTAAGTGAAATTTATTCAACGCATGACGAGGAAAACGCGAGATGGACCTGATCGAACAAGGGATCCTGCGTGTGACTAACCTAAGCCCGCTCAATCAAATCGGCGCCGCTGATTCGCTAACGGGTATCAAGGCCGCAAGCCCACGTATGTTCTATCTGTTATGACAGATCGATCGACGTCAAAAGCTTATTGACCGGCCAAACTGTACCTACTACTATGTACATATTATGCAGCGACGTGACCGAATCGTGAAGATTTGTCCACGCATTGCAGAACATCTAGCCCATCGCCGCAAAAGCGCTGGTTTTTTTACCAACGAATTGTACCATGTAGTATGTACACTTTACCATCTGATGTTTACAAGGAGATCTTCAAATGACCACCGTTGCGCCGCGCGGCAATAGAGACGCTCAGTTCTTCATTATCTTGCTTGCTTCAACGTTTTTAATGGGCTCGAGCTTTGTATCGGGAAAGATTCTGCTCGCGCAAGGCTTTCCCGCGATGTTGCTGGTCGGCTGGCGTTTTTTGATAGCCGCCTTGGCAACATTGCCACTGGTGCGGCTCGATAACCGCTCGATGCTCGCGGCGCTGATGCCTAAGGGAATGGGTATTCGCGATGTCGCGCTCGTGGTGGTCATCGGCCTCCTGCAAACGACTGCCGTTATGGGATTACTGTTTGTAGCAATGCGATCGATTTCGGCGTCGACGGCGGCGATCTTGTTGTTTACCAACCCTATTTGGGTCGCGGTGTTGGGTCGCATTTTCCTGGGTGAGTCCCTGCATGGTGCACGCGTGGCTGGCTTGGTGTTAGGTATCGTGGGCGTGGTGCTCGCCATCGGAATCGCAGGCCAAGGTCACGCTGCGGCCGGCAATATGACGGGTGAATTGATCGGACTGGCCTGCGCGTTGTGCTGGGCCGCGGCAACCATCATCAACAAACGAGCAAACCTGCCGCTGGGCTCGTGGGCGCTGAGCTTTTGGCAGATGCTGGTGGGCTCTATCGCTGTGCTCATCATGGCTTATGCGAGCGGCGAACATTGGCCGACAGTAACGACACACGCGCAATGGGGTTGGTTCGTATGGCTCGCGATTCCCGCTTCGACCGGCTCATTCGGATTATGGTTCGTTGCATTGAACAAGGGCGGCGCAACGAAGACCAGCGGATATCTTTTTCTGGCGCCTCTGTTTACCGTTGTGTTGTCTTTCTTCGTGCTCGGCACGTCACTCTCCTGGGCTCAGGCATTTGGGGGAGTATTGATTGGCGTCGCGCTGTGGCTGGTGAATCGAGACATGCCTGCTCGAAACGACAAGGAACGGTTGAGCGAAGCAACGGCCGAGGGTCAACCTTGATCACGAATTGCAGGTTCGAAGCCATCGAGGGGCAACAACAGCGGTGATTAAGAAAGGCGTGTGGAAGCACTGGACTAATCGGCTATAGCATTACCATCACGCCATTCGAAAAGACCCTCCCGCGACTGCGCGAGATCGCCCTTTTTATTGAACCTCAGCGTACCGATCGCTGTTTCAAAGGCGGTCTCGTGGATGTAATCGCTCAGGCCGCTTTCGCTTGAAGAACGATTATTTCGCAAGGTTTGAAGGAGAATCTGGGCACTGGCATAAGCATTCAACGTGAACCCCCCAGGCTCGCCACCCATTGCCTTTATACGCGCCACGGCCTTACTAGCGACGGGCGCGGTACTGTAGTCGCGATCGAATGTGAATAGCAGCCCGTCAGCCGCTGAGCCGGCTGTTGTCCAAACCAATTTATTGGCAGCACCATCGTTCGATACGAATTGACCATGGAAGCCAGCGGCACGCGCAGCACTCAACAACTGGCCGAACTGGCTTGCCTGATGTCCTCCGTAGAAAACGACCTGACTTTGACTTTCAATCAGTTTTTTGACGACATCGTGGATTTGATCCGGCGAGGCAATCCTGATCATCGGGTTTGCAACAATCCCTTTGTTCAGAAGAGCCGACCGCACCCGTCCCCCATGCCCCATCCCGGTGATATCGTCCTCTTGCACGATCGCTACCCGCCATCCCGGAAACCGCGTTGCAATCGTTGCCGCGGCGAGCGGTGCCTGGTCATCATCTCTGCCGGCGACACGAAATACGGTGGAAAGCCCACGCTCGGTAAAAGCGGAATTCGAAGACGCCGCCGACAGCATGGGGATCCCCGCCCGGGCATAGATATCCGATGCGGGCATGGACGCCACGGAACAGACATGTCCCAATACCGCGCGTGCACCCATCGCCACGAGGTGCTTGGCGATTTCGACGGCCTTGGCAGCATCGCAGCCGTCGTCGAGATATTCGGCATGCACACGCTCACTCGAGCGGTGTAACGATTTATCCTCGGCTATAGCGGCGTCCACTCCCACTCGAATCTGTGCGCCGAAATTGCTCAGGTTGCCACTGAATGGTGCGACTACATACAGAGTGTCATCTTGCGCTTGAGCGGAATGTGTCGAGGTCGTCCAACTGGCGCAGCCCCCCAACACGGCAAACAGCGAAAAGATCGATGCAAGATAAAAGCGCGTCATTCGGTGTTCCTCAGTCCAAGTCACTGCGGGATCAATAAGCCGGCCAGGTGTGCGTCAGTCGCGAAAGCGATAGACCACCTGGCCAGGTAAGCGCTACCGTCCTGCCGCCGTAGTCATTTTAAAAATGGCAGTTGCATTGCCGCTGTCGAAACCGAGGTCGAGCCGCTCGACGCCGTCGTTGCCTCGCGCACCTTTACGCTGGATAAACTCGCAAAACGAGCCCGGTACCGTATGTTCGATATAGCTGCTCGTAGCGCCCTTCAAACGTCGCGAAACACTATCTGCGAGCAAAGCCGTCTGCAACACGTTGCCGCTCGATGAAATCTCAACCTCCGGTTTGATCGCGTATCCCCCTTCGACCAGACTGGCATGCAAGGAAGTGACGTCGCTTACACGAATGGTTATATGGTTGAAGGTGTTGCCTTCTGTCGCGATCCAGCCCATCTCGGCGGATTCATCCAACAGCGAGGTGTAGTCCTCGAACTTCGGCAGCTCATGCTGACGATCAAAGCAACGCGCTACGCGCAAAACCACGTCCGCGGCATCATGAAACTCGAGCACCCCTCGGCTTTCAAGCGCGTCCAACTGGCTTTGCAGCTTGTCCGAAACCGGATCGTGGGAACTGGCAAAGGTATTGGTGACTGCCATTTGAAATGGCGCGGAGAAAAGCTCAGGCAAAATCTCGCTAACAAAAAACTGAGGAATTTGCTCGGGGAAGTCCATGTGCCGATATGACCGGCCCGTCATTTTCAACGCCGGCAGAGGATACTCCGCCGCAAACGCATAGCCCAACGGCTTTAACAGGCGGGTCACCGCCACCTCGCCACACGGCAACGCGCCCATTCCTTGGAGCTTCACCGTGCGTACGGCGCCATGATCCAGGACCAGCTTCTCGTGCCTGGGCTTGAATTCGTGCACATAGCGCTTAGCTGCGGGAACGCGCCGCAGCAGATCATGAAACAAAACCAGCGCCAGCGTTTGCGCGATGGTTGCGCGATCCGCCAGGCCTCGCACCGGCTTATCAAGAAGAGAGGCGTCGACGGCAACGTGTGCCATCACGTCGTTCGCATCTTCCTCGCCAACCACGTAGGTAAGTAATTGAAATACCGCGGATGTTTTCATTTTTTTTACTCGTACAGTCGAAGTTAAATAGATTGGGGGCGTTAGAGGGTGCTGCGCCCGACTGTCAGCCCACCGCAGACAAACAAGGTTTGCCCCGTGACATAACTTGCCGATTCGGAGGCGAAGAACGCGACGGCGCCCGCAACATCGGCAGGCGTTCCAAGTCGCCGTAACGGTATCGACTCGACCATGGCTTTCGTTTTTGGGCTATCGGGATCGTTATTCATCGCCCATAGCTCCGTGCCGATCTGTCCCGGTGCGATGCAATTCACCGTGACTTCGCTCGGCCCCAGTTCCATTGCCATCGTGCGCGTCAAACCTACGAGCGCGGCCTTCGATGCCGCGTATCCGGTGCGTCCGATCTTCCCAAGTAGCGCACCGCTTGCGATGTTGATCACGCGTCCGAATCGCTGCCGTCTCATCGAAGGGAGCAATGCCTGGATGGCCAGCACAGCCGCCTCGACGTTCACGCGCCATTGGTAACTCAACGCGTCCGCGGTAATGTCTGCAACGGACTCGACTGCCACGGCGCCGACGTTGTTGATCAGTATCGAAACGTCATGCGCGAGGCCGATACGGGAGAACACCGCTCTGCTGTTTTCCAGGTCATTCAGGTCACACTGGTGAAATTCGCCGGGAAAACTCGAAGGAACATGCCGGGCGATACCGATGACTTCGAAGCCGTCCTCGATCAATCGCCGTGTGATCGCAGCACCAATGCCGCGAGTCGCACCTGTCACTACCGCTTTCTTAACCATTGCCTACGCTCCTTTCTTCGTTCGCGGCGTGCCCCAGGTAAGCACCCGCCAGATCTATGCCTTGTGCCAACGTTGCAGGCGTGCCCTTCGCCACAATGCGACCGAGCTCCAGTACGTACACATAATCCGCCGCCTGCAATGCGCGGTTGACGCTCTGCTCGACGAGCAAGATGGTCATGCCTGAATTTTTCAGAGACGCAACGATGCGGAAAATCTCGTCAACGATAGAGGGCGCCAACCCCATGCTGGGTTCATCGAGAAGAAGCAGCTTGGGCTCGGCCATCAGCGCGCGGGCGATCGCCAGCATTTGCTGCTCGCCGCCGGACAAGAGGCCAGCCAATTGCTTGCGCCTTTCCCGCAGTCGTGGGAACAGCAGCAGCGTGCGCTCTAGCGCCGCGTTAAAGCGCGCTGTGGGCAGCCAAAAGCCACCGAGCCGAAGATTCTCCGCGACCGTCAAGTTGGGGAATACCTGTCGCCCCTCGGGAACCTGCGCTATTCCGCTTTTTGCAATGCTGGCGGCCGCCCTGCCCGTAATGACAACGCCATCACACCGGATCTCGCCGTCTCGGACCGGCACGAGCCCTGACAGGGAACGCATGATGGTGGATTTTCCCGCACCATTGGCTCCGATCATCGCGACCGTTTGCCCATGCTCAACGGAGAATGAGACGCCTCGAAGTGCCTCGACGGCACCATACGACACCTTCAGATCGGATACTTTAAGCATGCTCGGTGTCTCGATGTTCACTGCCCAGGTACGCCTCGATCACTGCCGGATTGCGGCATATCTCGTAAGGAGATCCGGATGCAATACGTTTGCCGAAATTCAGGACGGTGATGCGATCGCTCAACTTGTTGATGAACGGCATATCGTGTTCGACCACCAAGATCGCGATGCCCTGGTCTCGTATTGAGCTGATAAGGTCAGCCAGCGTTTCGCGCTCCGCATCATTCATGCCCGCTGCCGGTTCATCAAGCATCAGCAAACGCGGCTCGCCCGCGAGCGCTCTCGCTATCTCGAGCCTACGTTGCGCACCGTACGAAAGACTGAGTGCGGGAGCCAGTGCCGCGTCGGCGAGCCCCACCCGCTCAAGCAAAGCGTATGCGGCAGCCACGACCGAATGTTCTTCCCGCCGCGCAGCGGGAGACCCGATCGCCGCACCCAATACCCCACCCCGCCTCAAGCAAGTGGCGCCTAGCAGCACGTTTTCCAGCACCGACATCGATCCAAACAGTCTGATGTTCTGGAAGGTACGCATCATTCCGAGGCCCGAACGTAGACCCAAAGGTATCTTCGCGAGATCGCCAAACGGCTCGAACGACACCGTGCCTGAGCTCGGCTTTTGCACGCCCGAAATGATGTTGAACAGCGTGGTTTTGCCGGCGCCGTTGGGACCGATGAGAGCATGGACCTCGCCCTGCTTCACCGTGAACGACACGCCATCGAGAGCGGTGAGTCCCATGAAGCGCATGGAAATGTTATCGACGCTTAGCATTGCCGCGAATCCTGATGATTTTTAATGGAAATAAGCCCGAGGGAAGCAGCAGGACGACCAGTACGATGGCCAGCCCATTGATCATCGTGCGGAATTCGCTGAAACTGCTCAACAGCTCGGGCAGCAGTGTCAGCAGTACCGCGCCGAATATCGCGCCCAGCGGCGAAGCAACGCCACCCAGTACCACGAAGCTGAGAATGGCAACACTGGCGACAAACGAAAAATCATTGGGCGTTACCGTGCCCATGCTGTGCGCACCCGCGGCCCCCGCCAGCCCGGCGAGAGCCGCGGACGCCAGCACACTGATCAACTTGATGCGGCGTACGTCCACGCCCATCGCTTGAGCCGCAAGTTCATCCGTACGTACTGCTTCTACCGCTCGTCCCAGCCGCGAATGCATCGCGCAAACCAGGATCGCGGCGACCACGATGACCATCGCATACAGCGCCGTCAGCGGCAGCGATTGCGGAATGCCAGAGATGCCCAGCGCGCCGCCGAGTACATCGAAGTTAATCGCCAGCGAACGTATGACTTCGCCGAAAGCGATGGTGCCGATCGCCATGTACACGCCGGATAGACGCAGCATCGGCTGCACCAGCAGCAGCGCTACCAGTAAAGCCAGCAAGGCCCCGGCCGGCATGGAAATCCACAGCGGCATGCCCAGCGTCGTGGTCAGCACAGCGCTGCAATACGCGCCTATTGCCATGAAGCCCACTTGGCCAAGAAACAGTTGTCCTGTTGCCAGTACGCAGTACATCGCCAACGCCAACAGGCTGTTGATCGCAACCTGGGAAAGTACAGTCTGGTAAGTCCAGAGAAAATTCGCGATGAAGTCGCTCATGTCAGACTCTCCGTGCTGTGGACGTAGGCAGCAAGCCCTGAGGCAAGACCCACAGCGTTGCGAGCAATAGCGCGAATGTCACCGCGTCGCGATAAGCGGACGAGATATAAGCGGTAGTCAGAATCTCGATGATGCCCAGCAGCATGCCGGCAGCCAGGGCCCCGGGCATGCTGCCCAGGCCGCCGATGACCACGACGGCAAACCCTTGCAGCATCATCGTCTCGCCCATGAACGGCTGAACGGCGTTGAAGTTCAGTCCTATCAGCGTACCCGCGACGGCGGCGAGCGAACCGCCGATAAATGAAACCAGTGCGGTGGTGCGAAATGGCGACAGCCCGACCAGCAAGGCCGCTGTCTCGTGATCGCCCACCCCGCGCACGGCGACACCCCAGCGGGTCTTCTTGAGAAACCAGAACAGGGCTGCCACCACGATCAAAACGATGCCGACGATCGTGATCTGCAAAACACTGATCGATACGCTACCAAGAGAGAGCACCGTCTCGCTGCTGAACCCGGACGGGTAGCGCATCGGTTCAGCGCCGAAGAACCGCGTCAGCAAGGCATACAGAAACAAGGACATGCCCATCGTCGCGAGCAATGACGCCAGGTAACGCTCCTTGCGGCGGCGCAACGGCGTCACGATAAGCGCATCGAGGCCGATCGCGGCGACGCCGGTCACGACCGCGGAAAGCGCGATCGAGGCGATTAATCCCAAACCGAGCGACTGGGCCGCCCACAACGATACATAAGCGCCCAACGCAAAGAAGACGCCGTACATCAAGTTGATGACGTGCAAGACACCAAAAATTATCGTAAAGCCGAGCGAGAACAGCGAATAGATCGCGCCGAGCACAATGCCATTCACGAGTTGTTGAGCAAACATCTCTGTACCTCAAATTCTAAATACCTCAATTTCCAAGAAGCGGGCACGATGCCACCCAGTCGGCAACACCGCGCACATCGGATCTACATAGGTTGGAAAGTGCCGCCCTTCACCTGCAGAGTCACCGCATTGCCGACCCCCGCGGGGTCGCGATTTGCGGCGAACGAGAAAGCGCCGAACAAGCCGGTAATGCGGATGCCGGCCAGCGTGTCGCGGATCGCGGTTGAGGTCTGATTGGGCGAGCCGGCGAGCGCCGCCGCAACCAGCATCATTCCCTGGTAGCCCTGCGCCGCATAGGTATCGGGGTCTTGCTGATACTTGGCTCGATAGCTCTTCACGAAACTGACGTTGTCGGCATCGGCCTTCCCCACATACCAGGGACTCGACACGATCACGCCCTCGGCAGAAGGCCCCGCCAGCGAAATCAAGTTGGGCGAATTGAAACCGTTGCCGCCGATAAACACGATGTTTTTCGGCAGACCGAGTTTGGCTGCCTGAGTCAAAATCGACGCACCGGTGTCCGGATAGGCGCCCGTGAAGATCGCATCGATATTCATCGACTTGACCTTGGTCAGTTGCGCGGAAAAATCCGTATCCTTCGTGGCAAACGACTCGACATCGACAATATCGATGCCCTGCTTGGCCGCCGCTTCCTTATAGATGGCATACGACTCGACCATATTCGGGTCGTCGTTCGCGTAAAAGATGGCAGCACGTTTGATCTTGTATTTGGCAGCGGCGCGAGCCACCGATAGCGGCAACAATTGACGCTCGGCCAGGGAAGTGCGGAAGACAAAAGGACATATGTCGGGAATCCCTTTGGCTGTCGCATTGACGGTCACCATCGGAATATCGCGCTGGCAGGCGATCGGGCCAGCGGCAAGCGCCTCGCTGCTCAGCGTCGGTCCAATGATCACTGCAACATGCTCCTGAGCAATCAGTCTGCGAAACGCATCGACCGCTTGCTCCTTATTGCCGCCGGTATCTTCGGTGATCAGCTTGACGGTGCCTACCCCCTTTATGCCGCCCGCGGCGTTGATCTGCTCGGCAGCCAGTTGTATGCCCTTGTACGTTTGTCCGCCGAATTTGGAATTCGGCCCCGTGAGCACCTGCACTACGCCAACCTTCACCTCCGCGGCACCGGCAAACGAGGTAACGCCCAGCAGCAGCGAAGTCGCTACCGCCAGTACTTTTATTTTGCACTGCTTCGTTCCCGTCATTATTGAATTCCCCCTATGGTTCATACGAAATCAAGGTCCGGCAGATCGCGATAGCCATGCGCCGGATGACGCCATGGATGGAGAGTAGGGAGACAAAAACACAGCAGCAAACAAAAGAACTGCGTCTTGATTGAAGGAAATTCAACTTGATTGGATTGCGCAGGCACCAGAAAAAAATACGCGTAAAAGGGCGCAAACGCACGGCCATAAATTTCAATCCGGGTTGAATAAAAATTTATTGAAGACCTGCCGGGTTCCTGAATAATGGTTATCACAAATGCGAACGAACCGGAGGTCCCATGTCCAAGTTCTACCCCGCCATCGATGGCCAATTCCAAGAATTCATCGAGGAACAGAAGATGTTCTTCACTGCAACGGCGCCCGCTTCGGGACGCATCAACGTGTCCCCAAAAGGGATGGATACCTTCCGCGTGCTCGGTCCGAACCGCGTTGCGTACATGGACCTGACCGGCAGCGGGAACGAGACCGCCGCGCATGTCGGCGAGAACGGCCGACTCACCATCATGTTCTGCAATTTCGGACGTCAGCCGATGATCATGCGGCTATTCACCACCGCGCATATCGTCATGAGCGGCGATGACGAATGGGACAGCCTGCTGGCACGGTTTCCGGCGCTACCGGGAACACGGCAGATCTTCGTCGCCGAGGTGCACCAGGTGCAAACGGCATGTGGCTTCGGGGTCCCCGAGTTCGACCTCAAACGCGAACGCCCAACGCTGCAGCAGTGGTCCGAAGCCAAGGGCGAAGAAGGAATGATGGAGTACTGGGCAGATAACAACATGGAAAGCATCGACGGCCTTCCGACTAACCTGAGGATAGATTCCTGATATGTACACTACTGACGACCTCGATCGCTTGCGCACGATCTCGACCGCAGCAATCTCCGACGCGTTGGACACGCTTAGTCGCAAGCAGTTGGTGATTCCTCCTCCTATTCGGCTACTGGCCGGCAAGCGCATTTTCGGTGCGGCGATCACAGTCATGATGGCGCCTACCGGAGAAAAGGCGCACCACAACGCAGCCATGCAAACGCTCGACGAATGCGAGGCGGGATCGGTGCTCGTCTTGGCAGGCGAGCCCGATCCCGTCGGGTGCGGGTTCGGTGCCCCCGAGATTGCGGTTGCCACGGCGCGAAAATTGGGCGGCCTGCTGACCGATTGCCCGGTACGTTACAGCGCCGCGCTTCCGGACTCTGTGGTCGGAGTCGCCGGCATGGGTTTGTCGCCTGCGAGCGGATTCGGCCGCATCAAAACGATGGCGCTTTGCAAGTCGTCCGTATGCTGCGGTGTCACGATCGAGACGGGTGACCTGATCGTCGGCGATTTCCTCGGCGTGGTTGTCGTACCGGCGAAGTACGTGCACCCCGTGGCGGAAATTGCCCATCTCTACGAGCAGCGCATCGAGCGCATGGCCGCCGACGCTTATGAGACGGGGTCAGTGCGTGAGGCAGTAAAACGTCATTGGAGCGTCTGACCGATGACGGCCGAATCTGTTATTCGAATGAGGTTTGTGGACGGCGAGGAAACGCACGTTTCATGCGGGGATTCGAGCACGATTTTCGATGCTGCACGTAATGCCGGCGTCGCGCTTGCGCATGATTGCCTCAACGGCACTTGCGGGACATGCCGCGGCACGCTGACGGCCGGAACCGTCGCGTACACGCTGGACGCCGATCAACTCGCTTTACCTAAGGGGGAACCTGAGGCGGTGCTGCTATGCCAAGCAAAGCCGACGTCGGCGGGTGTCGACCTGACGCTTCCCTATAGCCGCGCATCGCTGCTGCCGGAGAAGAAACGCAAGCTCAAGGTACTCAGTAAAACCCGCGTCAGCGAAACGGTCTGGGACGTCAGATGCAAAGCCGAAGGTCTGCGCATGTTCGACTTCCTGCCCGGCCAATACGTCAGGGTTACGCCGAACGGGCAAAACTTCACACGCGCTTACTCGCCCTACACGGTGCCCGGTACCGCCGAAATCGGATTTTTGATTCGCGAACTCGAAAACGGCGCCATGTCGCACTATCTGCGCGACCATCCCGTCGAAAACGATGTGTGGGCCGTGTCAGGTCCCTACGGCGTGTTCTATCGGCGCCATACGCATGCGCCGTCTCTGTATGTTGCCGGCGGTACAGGCTTGGCACCCGTGCTGTCGATGCTCAGCGCACAGCAAAAACTGGGCTCGTCCACGGGCCCCAAAAAAGTCGTGTTCGGCGTCACCCGCGCGAGCGATTTGTTCTACGTCGAAGAACTCAAGGCAATCGCCGAGGCGATGCCCGAGGTGTCGGTCGTCGTGACCGTAATGGAAGGTGCGACCGAGCCTTCGATCCGCCAGGCCAGCGTTGTCGACGTGCTAAGCGAAGCCGATTTCGCCGAACTGGGCCAGCATGGGGCCGCTTATTTGTGCGGACCTCCAGGCATGGTCAATGCCGTGCGAGAACGTGCCACCGGCTGGGCTATCGCCCAAAGCCGCATTTTTTCGGAAGAGTTTCTTCCCTCCTAGGACCCTATCTCCATGGCTCATAAAACCATAGTGTGCGCGGCACAAATTGCCCCGGTGTACATGAACCTCGCCGCCACAACTGACAAGATCGTCGCATCCATTCTGGACGCCGGCAAACTAGGCGCCAAGCTGGTGGTATTCCCGGAAACGGTACTGCCGGGCTACCCCTATTGGACGTTGATCCACGACCCGTTCAGCGCGCGTGGCCGATTTGCGCGCACGCTCTATGAGCAGGCGGTCCGGCTCGATTCGGAGGTTGTCGCGAGGCTGCGCCAGGCCGCAAGCGAAGCCGCCTGCGTGGTGTCGGTCGGAATCAACGAACTCGACGGCGGCACGATCTATAACAGCCAACTCTTGATCGACGCGGATGGCACGATCCTGGGCTGCCGCCGCAAGTTGGTGCCCACACACCATGAGCGGATTACATGGGGTCGCGGCGACGGATCGGACCTCGGCATCTATGAAACCGCCATCGGTAAAGTCGGGTCGCTGATCTGTTACGAACATACCAATCCCTTGTTCCGGTACGCGATTCAATCGCAAGGCGAGCAAATCCATATCGCGAATTGGCCGGGCGGTATGCCCTGGACAGACGATTTGATCGACGCTGCCGTCAGACTTTACGCGATCGAGTCGGCGGCGTTTGTGGTCAGCACCACCTCGGTATTTACGCCCGAGATGGCTCACTACCTCGGAGAGGAAGCGTCGCAACCCCTACGCCTGGGCGGCGGCGCTTCGGCCATCGTAGCTCCCGGAGGCAAGTATCTGGCACGAGCCGCACCTGATGAAGAGGTATTGCTGACGGCAGAACTCGACTTCGGCCTGATCGCCGATTGGAAACACATTATCGACGGCACCGGTCACTACGCGCGCCCTGATGTCGTCAAATTGCATATCAATCAAAGCAAGCAAAAAAACGTCGAAACCACGTTCAACCCTTTCTAGGCATCGCTATCCATAATGAGCAAAAAAGTTACCTTGTCGTTTGACGACGGTCCAAATCCCGAGTCCACTCACGCCGTACTCGATGTCTTGGCCGCCCATGGCATCAAGAGCAGTTTTTTCTCTATCTGCTCCAAGCTCGACGAGCCTGACGCCCGCGCGGCGGCTGCGCGTGCAGTGGAAGAAGGCCATTGGTACGGCAGCCATTCCCACTATCACAAGACGCCCATGGGCTGGATGGAGGACTTCAATCAGGCTATTGCCGAAATCGACCTCGGCTTCGACGCCTTGGGGGATTTGGCGACGCCGGAACGTATGTATCGGCCGTTTGGCTTCGGCGGTGTGCTCGACACCCGGCTTCTCAATCCGGTTGCGGTTCAGCATCTGCTCGATCGAGGTTACCGATGCGTTTTGTGGGATTTCACCCCACGTGAGTGGAATAACGCCGATTCCTGGGTAGAAATGTGCCTCGAGTATTGCGACCAGAAAGAATGGAGCTGCCTCGCGCTGCGCGACAGCGAGCAGACCATCGGCGATCGAATCGATGCCCTCGTCGTCGGACTCAAGAATAACGGCTACGAGATCGTCCAGGATTTTCCCGAGCATGTGGTGCCTATCGCCAACGGGAAGATCCTCCTGGACATCGCGGACTACGTTGCCACCAAATAGGCGCGCGATGATCTTCTCTATCTATCGCATCGACCGCGTGCAAGCCGCCGGCGGGCGCGACGCTCACCGCGCGGCTCATCTGGCCTACCTGAAGGGCTTTGAATCGGCGATCCTATGTGCTGGCGCGTTATGGTCGTCGGACGGTGTAGCGTGCGACGCTGGAGCGCCCGGCTCGCAGCCGCGGGAAATCGGCAGCCTGTACCTGGCCGAGTTCGATAGTCAGGAACAAGCCGAAGCATTCGCCTCGAATGATCCGTTCAATGTGGCAGGCTTGTTCGAAAGTGTCGAGGTAAGGCGTTTTCAGGCACGGATGGGCACGAAGAAAGATGCTTTCACGGGGTAACAAGGGTAACCGCGAGGCTAGCCCCGGGGCCAGCCCTGATTACGTCGGTTGCGGCGCGGCATCGGAAAACTCCTTTTGTATCCATTCCGAGAGCGCCGCAACACCGGGCGATGAGGCTCGCTGCTCCGATACCAAAAGGAAGTAGGTCCCGCTGATCACCTGCGCGCCATCGAAGGCGAGCGCCAAGCGCCCTTGCCTGACGTCTTCGGCCACGTCGGCCAGTCCTGCCAAAGCCACGCCCAAGCCTTCGACAGCGCCTTGCAAGGCTAACTCGCGGCTTTCGAACGTCAGCGTCCTCGCTTTGGTGGGGACCTGTGCGCCGGTCCCTCTTGCCCACATTTCCCATTCGGCCGGCTGCGATTCCACATTCAGCAAACGAAAATTGGCGATATCCGATGGCGACAGCGGTGAAGAACCGCGCATCAATCTAGGGCTGCAAACCGCGATCAGTTTTTCCGAGAACAGCATCAGTTCGCGGTAGCCGGCCCAATCAGTGTGACCGAAGCGAATCGCGCAATCCAACTCCTTCGCTGCGCGCGTAGCGCTGCCTTCCTGGCAAGACAAATGGATATCGACCTCCGGAAACAGCGTCTCGAACTTCACCAGATTGGGGATAAACCACCGGGATGCAAACGTTGCCGGCATGGAGATATTGACCGCACCGGCTTTCCTATTGCTTTTGAAGCCCGAAATGATGCTGCTGAGTTCGTCGAACACGTCGGTCAACAGCGGTAGCAGTTCTGCGCCGCGCTCCGTCAGCTCAAGCCCGCGACCAGTGCGATCGAACAACTTGGTATCGAGATCCTCTTCGAGAAGGCGAATTTGATGACTCACTCCCGACGCGGTGATGCATAACTCGTCCGCGGCGTCGGCAAGGTTCAAATGCGTTCCTGCAACTTGAAACGCACGCAGCGCCCGAAGAGAAGGCAGTCGGCTCATAGAGGTTCCAAAAAACGCTCGGATCTGATATTCAGTTGGGTTTCTTCGTCGCTTTGAACCGTAGATGCACGTAGTCCGCGATCCAGTCACCTCGTCCTGTGCGCAAGACAGGTTCGAGCAAGCGCTCGGCATAAAGCATCGCTTCTTTTCGACGTCCCGGTTCGACGATCCGAAAGAAAGGTTGGCCAAACATCTCGAACCACGCGTTGATACCGCGTGGCAACGGCGTGGGTCGAGGGAAGGTTTGTATCATCGAGACCGAGAAGCCACTGGCCTCGAGCAAGTCGCAGCACTCGTCCGCGACCGGGTAGTAAAACCGCGGGATGTGCTCCTCGGGAACATCGAAGTGCAGCAGCGTCGCAATCATCGCGGTATGGATGGCCGCAATGTTTCGATGCGCTCCGGTTTCGGCGACGAAGCGGCCGCCCGACTTCAATGCTCGCCACACGCCGGCAAACACCTTGTCCACTTCCGGCATCCAGTGAATCGAAGCGTGGGAAAACACCGCGTCGAACTCGGCGGGAAATTTCAGCGCCTGCGCGTCCTGCAGCCGCGCATCGATGCCACGCCCCTTGGCCTCTTCTACGGCCTGTGGATCGATGTCCACGCCCGTAATTCTCGCCCCACGGTCCTGCAAGAGCATCGACAGTTGTCCGTCGCCGCACCCGAGATCAAGGATAGCCTCACCCGACTGCGGTGCTAGCAGCTCCACTACGCGCAAACCGTAATCGCGAAAAAAGCGAACATCGTTGGAGCTGATCGGATTTGTGATCGACATAGGTGACTCAGGTGGGCAACTCGTGGGATAACTCATGATATACCTGTCGTGTCCGCACGCGATGCACGCAAGGCCTGCAAAGCTAGCTCGGCGATATGCATCGAACGTCTGCCCGCGCCCTGCTCGATTTGCTCTGCGCAGCTGAAGCCGTTTGTGAGAATAATCGTGTCCGCTGCAGCCTGACGCACGGCAGGTAACAAGGTGTCCTCCCCGATTTTCATGGACAACTGATAATGGTCCGAGTTGAAACCGAACGAGCCGGCCATCCCGCAGCAGCCGGCATCGATAAGCGTCCATCGTACGCCCAGCAGGTCCAGAAGTTTTTTGTCCCCTTGCATGCCGAACAATGACTTCTGATGGCAGTGACCATGCACGAGCACCGTCGCATCAAGTTGCGGCCATGAAAAATTTTGCGCCGCGACAAAATCGGAAAATAGGAAGGTCTGCCGGGACAGTCTGCGCGCCCGCTCATTTTCAGGCAATTGCCGTAGCAGCTCGTCCTTGAACACCGACAGGCAGCCCGGTTCCAGACCGACCACCGGGATACCCGCGTCAATCTCCGCGGCGAGTTCGTCGACGGCGACTTCCAGCAAGTGCCGCGCTCGGTCGATCAGTCCGAAGTCATAAAGCGGCCGGCCGCAGCAAAGGCGCTTCCTGGGCAGCAACACTTGGTAGCCGAGCGAAATGAGCACCTCGCTCGCCGCCATCGCGACATCCGGCGAGAAGTTTTCGTTAAACGTATCGACCCATAATATGACTTTCTTCGCGTTGCTGTCATCGCGCAGAAAAGCGTTGGGCATCCGGCGGCGTGCCGCCCGTCTGAACGGCACCGGCGCGAAAGCGGGTAAATTGCGCTCTTTGGCGATACCGGCGATCTGTTTGCCCAAGGCCCCGAGCATCGGAGCCCTCATCAGCGCATTGGCGACCCGTGGAAAACGGCTTGCTACCGGCGCCCAATCGCCGATTCGGCCCATCGAAATCGCTTGCCGTGGCCGCCGATTCGACTCGTAGTAATGCGATAGGAATTCGGCTTTGTAGGAAGCCATATCGGTGTGCGTCGGACAGTCACTTTTGCAACCTTTGCATGCGAGGCAGGTATCCAGCGCAGCCTTCACTTCCGGGCTGTTCCAGCCATCTTTGATAAGCTCGCCTTGCAACATCTCCCAAAACAGACGAGCGCGCCCTCGCGTGGAAAATTGTTCTTCCCGGGTTGCGCGATAGCTCGGGCACATGGTCCCGCCGGAGAGGGATCGGCATTTTCCCATGCCTATGCAACGCTCGGTTTCGCGTTGCAAGCCTCGACCTTCGGCGCTGATAAACTGCAGTTTGGTTGTAAGCGATACAGGCTTATAGGCCGGTCCAACGCGCAGATTTTCATCGACACGGTAGGCATGGACAACTTTACCGGGGTTGAGGCGATTGTCCGGATCCCATATCGCCTTGAATTCCTCCATCGCCTTCATGATTTCGGGACCGTACATCAACGGCAAGAACTCGGCTTTGGCTTGTCCGTCGCCGTGCTCTCCCGATAATGAACCGCCATAGCTAACCACCAACTGCGCGGCAGCGCGAAGGAATTCGCGCCATTTCGCTATGCCCTCCACGCTCCGTATGTCGAAAGTGATACGCGCATGCACGCAGCCGTCGCCGAAATGACCATACAAACAGGTTTCGTAGTCGAAACGATCGACCAGACCTTGAAACTCCCGTAGGTAATCGCCAAGACGCAGCGGATCGACAGCGGCATCTTCCCAGCCCACGATAGGGTCGGGTTTGGATGGATCTATCGACAGTGCGACTGCCGAGGCGCCGGTTTCCCTGATGGACCAGATTTTTTCTTGCTCGCCTGCTTGCTCGACGATGAGCCCGCTGATATCCCGGCCCGCAGCACCGGACAGAAAATGGTCGCGCGCGTTGCACGCTTGTCGCACCGCTTCTTCCCGCGATGCCGCGCCGAACTCAAGCACCACCCATGCGTCACCGGCGGGTAGCAGGGAAATCTCTTCTTGCTTGAGTGAGCGTGCTTGCAACCCGCGGATAATCCCACGGTCCAGACCTTCGATCGCAATCGGGCCAAACTGCGTGAAGTGCGGCACGGCGTCGGCCGCTAGGAAAATATCGGCAAAGCCCAGCACAAGTAGAACTCGGCATGCGGGGCTGTTCACCAGCGTGACTTTCGCATGCAGGGTGACAGCGCAAGTGCCCTCGGTGCCCACCAGCGCACGCGCTACGTTAAAGCCGTTTTCCGGTAACAATTGATCGAGATTGAAACCCGACACCCGACGTTTGATTTGCGGAAATTCGCGACGGATATAGCCAGCGTATTTGTCCCGCAGATTGCTCAGCTTCTGATAGATCTCGCCTTTGCGGCCACCCGCGGCGATGATGTTACCGAGCTCCTCATCCGAAGTGGGTCCAACCCAGAAGCGAGCGCCGTCGTAGGTCACGATTTCCAGCGCCTCGACGTTCTCAACGGTCTTACCCGCCATGATCGAGTGAGCACCGCACGAGTTGTTTGCGATCATGCCGCCCAGCGTGCAACGGCTGTGGGTAGCAGGATCGGGGCCAAACGTCAGGCCATGTTGCTGTGCAGCGTCTCGCAGCGTGTCGCAGACCACCCCGGGTTCGACGATAGCGCATCGTTCTTGTGGATCGATGGCGATCACGTGATTGACGTATTTGCTCGTGTCAGCGATCACCGCGACGTTCACGCATTGGCCATTCTGCGACGTACCGGCTCCTCGCGTGAGGAACGGCACGTCGTGCCGGTGGCATATGCCGATCGCCGCGACCAGATCGCTCGTCGTCTTTGGCACGACAACACCCAGTGGTATCTGCCTGTAGTTCGAAGCGTCGGAAGCATAGATCGCTTTGGACGCCGAGTCGAAGCGCACTTCGCCGCTGATGCCACGACGCAGATCTGCCTCCAATGTTGCCATCAGTTGGGCGCTCGATTGGAACGGGGTCGCTTTTCTCACGTTACGGTTGCCGCTTCTATAGTCAATTTGCAATGCCTCCGGTCCATTCGAATTGGATATTTATGTGCCGCTCATGTGCCACTCACGCGCAGCCGATTTCCGGCGGCTATGCAGCGGCGTTTGGAAGTTCGAACGATGTGTACAGAGTAAGTAGAAGAAACGACGGCGGCAAACAAAAGAACTGCGCTTTGGTTGAATGGAATTCAACTGCGCCAAGGGCATTGTCAGGTTGTTGAGTCCGCCACGTCAGACGTCGCCGCGGTATCGTTAAGTCGATCCATCGCTCATTCTATTGCACTATCTTTTTGGAACTTCATGGATCCGACGGCGATGGTGATTGGGTTTGTGCGCGAATCTTGGCGACCGCCGAGACAGTCACAGCAGCGCCGCGATTACCCCAGCTACCACGGATGAACGAGGCAACATCCGCGACGTCTTGGTCTGATAGTCTCCATGCGAAATCCGGCATCGTGAATTGACTAGGCGCCGTTTCCGTATAAGGCATCTTACTGCCATGTAGGATGATCCGTACGACGAGACTTGAATCCGATCCATTCACCACTTGATTACCCGCTAAGGCCGGGAACACTTGGGGGTAACCTAAACCGGTGCTGCGATGGCAGGCCGCACAATTATCGAGGTACAGGCGCGCGCCGCTCGAGTCGTCGTGCCCTGTGTACAGCGCGTTTGCAGTGGCTGCGTCATACGCATACGCCGATTCGTCGTGCGCTGGCGCTAGCGACTTCAGGTAATGTGCGACCGCAGCCAAGTCGCTGTCCGTCATGAATTGTGTGCTGTGGGTTATGACGTCGGACATGTCGGCAAAAGCGGCGGTATTGGCGTTGCGTCCTGTCTTCAGGAACTCGACCAATGAAGCATCTGTCCATTGAGCGAGCCCTGTCAATTTGTCAGTCCGCAGGCTCGGCGCGGTGCCGCCATTTACGATACCCCCAGCCAGGTAAGAGAGGCCATCGGCATCCGTCAACGCGAGTTCCTGCAGGGTAACCCCGCGCGGCGTATGGCACGCACCACAGTGCCCTAATCCTTGAACAAGATAGGCACCACGTGCCAGTTCCGCGTCTCCTGGCGATGTCGTTATGGTCGGGCCCACACGTGGAGCAAAGATCCACCGCCAGTAGGTAAGCGGCCACCGCATCGACAGCGGCCACGGTATATCGTTGCTCTTATCTACCTCATGCACCGGTGGGACGCCGAGCATAAAGTACGCATAGAGAGCGCTCATGTCCGCGTCGGTAACATGCGCATACGACGGGTACGGCATCGCTGGATACAACGAAGCTCCATTCTTGCTTATCCCACGTCGCACTGCAGCTTCGAAATCCGCGTACGTGTAAGCGCCGATTCCCGTCTCACGATCCGGGGTTATGTTTGAAGAAAAAATCGTGCCGATCGGGGATGACAAAGGTGCGCCGCCCGCAAACGGTTTGCCATTCCTGGACGTATGGCAAGCAATACAGTCGCCCGCTTTCGCCAGATAGGCACCCCGCTGCACCATCGCGGGATCGGCCGCTAACGCGGTTGTGTTGTCATCCACGCGACCGGCAAATAGCGTCGCGATCCACGCTAGTATGACTGCCGCAGCAATGAGGACAATGAGCGTGACGACCAGCTTGAAAGCGCGCGCCGGCGCCGCGCGTACGGGAGTATGGGGAGTGTTCATACTTGTACTAAAGGACCAGGGTTTTTAAGATATTGGGTGCGAATGGCATTGGCAGCCCAATATGCGAGCCCGCCGACCAGGCCGGTCGGGTTATAGCCGATGTTCTGCGGGAATGCCGATGCACCAAGCACGAACAGGTTGTGCACGTCCCAACTCTGCAGATATCGGTTGACGACGCTATTGTCGGGTCGGCTTCCCATGATCGCGCCACCTGTGGTGTGGGTCGTCTGGTACTGCCTAACATCGAAGTGATCACCCGGCTGTCGCAGCAATGTCGAATGCGATTTAGGCCCCATGGTCTTGACAATTTCAAGCGCGCGATCGGTAACAAATTTCGACATCCGATACTCGTTGTCGTGCCAATCAAACGTCATCCGCAACAGAGGTTGGCCAACCGAATCCTTATATGTCGGGTCAAGCGACAAATACCGATCACGGTAGGACATCACCGAACCATGCGTCACCACAGAGGTAGTGTGAAGGTAAGAATCCTTTGCCGCGCGCTTCCACTCGGCTCCCCAGGCAGGCGTACCTGCCGGAACACTGAGTTGCTGGATGGGTCGACCCCCTGTCTGACCGCCGATGATATAAGCTCCGCCGACAAAACCCTGCTTAGCATGATCGAAATGGTCGGAGTTGAATTCGTCAACGATTTGAGAGCCGCCGGCACCCGCCCCAATGAAGGGGTTAATCGCGACGTCCTTGTCGAAAAATACCGACGTCGAGCTCATCATCTGATAAGCGTAGTTCTTGCCGACGACACCACTTTCCGAAACGGGATCGTAGGGGGTACCAATGCCCGATAGCAACAATAGCCGGACATTGTGGAACTGGTAGGCAGACAAAATCACCAGATCGGCAGGTTGCTCGATCTCCCTTCCCTGCTCGTCGATGTACGTCACGCCGGTAGCTCTCTTGCCGCTACCGTCTAAGTTGATGCGAGTCACCAGACTTCTAGTGCGCAACTCAAAGTTCGGCAGTTTCAGGAGTACCGGCAGGATGGTGGTCTGCGGAGTCGCTTTTGAGTATAAAAAGCACCCGAAGCGCTCGCAGAAACCGCAGAGGTTGCAGGGCCCCAGACGTACACCGTAGGGATTGGTGTACGGGCGGGAGGCATTCGATGCCGGTTGTGGAAATGGATGATAGCCCAGTTGCTTCGCCGCATTGGCGAACAGCGTCGCGCCGTACACGTCTACAACGGGAGGGGTCGGATAGTCACGTGACCGCCAGCCTTCGAATGGATTACCGCCTTCGATTTTCTGACCGTTCAAGTTTCCAGCGCGGCCCGACGTACCGCATAAGTACTCGAAGCGATCGAAATAAGGTTCGAGCTCGTCGTAGCTTACGGGGTAGTCCTGGATCGTCATGTCGGCCGGAATGAAGCCTTGGCCGTACCGCGCCGACATATGTGATCGTAACTGCAAATCCTCCGGCGACGGGCGGTAGGTTTGCCCGTTCCAATGCACCCCAGCGCCGCCGACTCCTTCGCCGAGCAAGAACGCGTTATGCTCGCGATAGGGAACAGCGGTGTCTTTGAGCGTATAGCGCACCGTAAGGGTATCGCGCGATAGGTCTTGGAATAGCTTGCCACGTATGCCGTATGTCAACTCGTCGGCAATCTTGGGATAGGCGAAATCAGGGTATGTGTCACGGGAAACGCCACGCTCAAGGGCCACCACCTTGAGGCCTGTCTCGCAAAGCTCCTTCCCCATAATAGCTCCGGTCCATCCGAAGCCGACCAGGACAACATCCACAGATTTGAGCTTGGTTGCCATGCCTTACCTCTCTGGTTAACCTCTCTTGCCGGAAATCGAAACGGGGCCTAGTGGATACACCTTCCCGGGTTGTGCGCTCATGTCTACAAAGTCGGCACGCGCGCCAGGGAAGCCGATCATTTTCCATGCACCCATTCCGCGATTCCCTCCGTGAATCGGATCAGAAAAATAACCTTCCTTTGTGTTCTGCAAAAGTTGCGCGAAGAAGACTCGGGCCGGCAACTCCCGTAACGGCAATTGATCCTTTTGCATCAAGGTCAGGACCTCGTCACGTTGAGCGTCGCTGAGTTGCGCAAAAGCGTTGCCGCGATTTTGCGTGCACCAGTTATCGACCGCCGCGATGGCCACCCGATAGAGGTCACGCGGTGCTAGTTTCAGTTGATATCCGAGCGTGGGCACAGACTCCGGAACAAACGGACCATGCATGTACCAGAGGCCACCATGTCCATAAGCGGTCTGCATCTGCCGGTCAAGAAACTCCGGGACCCCTGCCTCTACGGCGCTGGGCCCGTCGGAGCTCGGCGGAATAAGCCGGTCGGTTGCGGCCGTGAGAAATTCCCACTCGTGGTCGTTGAAGAACGTCGGTGTGTACGATGACGGATCGCTTTCAGCCGCGATCGCATTTTGTACGAGTCCTTTGGAGCCTTCTAACAGTGCCGTCGCGGGCACTCCTATTGCGGCTTTGCCGAGAAACCGTCTGCGTGCAAGAGAGGTTTTATTGGATGACATTCAATCCTCCAAATTCTAGTTGCCATGACGTCCGGCCACCGACCGCCACGTCTCGCACTTTGACCAAATTTAACCGGTTATATCACTTTATATAGGTTAGTAAATTTATAGCACACTAACAAAATAAATGTGTGAGAAATCGTCTTACCGGCGACAAACGGCAACGAGGGTTATACCAACAGATACTTGCAAACTGCATGAGCGTTGCATAGTGTGGTGAGGGTTGGCGTTCCCCACACGGTATGGAATCTCGCGTTAATTTTACATTCTGTTCTCCTTACAACATTATATGGAGTGGTCAGATCCGCCGACCCGATGCTCCGGAGCACGAGATGAGAAAAATTGGCCTACATGGCGAACCTGTGCGAAGATCGTTCGGGACCGTTCGGGATGGCACTGTAACTAGTGCGACGGACCATCGTAGAGAGCTAAACCGACGCACTTGGTGGCTCGTGACTAGCACTGCGGTTTGGTCATTGTGCGAGCTTCCGATCGAACTCCTGTTGAGTCAGACGTACTGGGATGGCATCGCTTGTATCGTGGGTAAAGCGCTGTGGATCGCTCTGATATTTCGCGTTCTGGCTCGAAGCCGCGCCGCATGGTTTGTGTACGAGTTCCTATGCGCGTTGAGCGTGACCGCGATCGTATTCAACTTGCCGACGGAATACCGTATGTTTTCGATAGGTTTCTATTTTTCGCTTGTCGAATGCGTGCTTAAAACGGCTGCATTCTTATCTTTTATCCTATCGTATAAACGGCTCGTATCAGGCGCGGAACACATCCCCTTCACACTTGCGGATGAGTCTGAAGTCTGCGCTTGCAAGCAGGTCCGCCGCGGCCACCGCAATCGGGATCAGCACCTGCGCAGCCGTGTCTCTTGCATATCTCCGACACGTGATTAGATTTCCTTCGCAGTCGTGCGCCAGCTCGACCCAGTAGCCTCCCTTGGCCAACCTATCGTTCAGCAGCCCGATATCCACCAGCTCACCCGCCTTTTGTTGCATGAGCAACTCGCGTATCAGCTCGCGTAGCGACCTCGCCTCGATAACTAATGCATGAGGTTTTACTTCAGGCACGAGGCCATCGTTCAAAAACCCCGCATTCCGCAGCCAGAGCGCCACATCCTCATCAGTCTGGAAAACGTCAGCCGAATGCTCGTTTCCGAGAATCGCCGTGTTCAGAAAATCGAGCACCGCGTCCTGATCGGAAGTCGAAAACCATCGTGCCGCCATCGAATCGTTCTCAAGAAATTATTGCGAATGAAACCTATAAAACTAATATTTAAAAGTTACTATACATCACTATCATTTGCCCGCCATGTTCATAGAACACAGCTTATTTTTGATCAACTGAACTTGCCCGGTCAATTCCTGTTGCTTGCGACGAAAGACCGCTCTGGCCATGCCCATGCAGCATTTCGCCAGACGCTCAATCGCGTCGCTATGCACCGGAGTTTGCAGGCTCAAACGATGTGTAGAGAATAAGTGGAAGAAAAGACGGCGGCAAACAAAAGAACTGCGCTTTGGTTGAATGGAATTCAACTTGATCTGATCGCCACCGTTACTGCGTAACGATTGCTCGCTCAGGTAAGCATCCCACTGCGGTGTATCGACTTCAATTTCCCCATAGACGCGGCAGTCTTCAGTCATAGCGGGCCGCCAGATCAATGACCGTTGCGTTACGACGTAACGGCGTGACAGTCCGGCCAGCTCAAAACAGGCGCCGGCGTCGAGCCAGACGATTCAAATGTCGCCTATGATTGCCCGCATGAAAGTGCCGCCCCACATGCGATGTGTCTTAGGAGATTCAAAATGAGTTCTCGCCCCCAGCCTGGCAACGGCAGCGCGCAGTTTTTTATTATTTTGATCGCGTCTACATTTCTGATGGGATCGAGTTTCGTATCGGGAAAGATTTTGCTTGCGCAAGGCTTTCCTGCAATGTTGCTCGTGGGCTGGCGATTCCTCGTTGCAGCGCTGGCAACCCTTCCGCTGGTCTGTTTTGACAATCGATCGGTGATGGCAGCTCTTTTTCCAAAGGGCGCGAATTTGCGGGATTCAGCGCTGGTGCTGCTTATCGGTCTCCTTCAAACGACTGCTGTTATGGGTTTGCTGTTTGTCGCAATGCGGTCGATATCTGCGTCCACGGCGGCCATCTTGCTTTTCACGAACCCGATCTGGGTCGCGGTGCTGGGGCGGCTGTTTTTGGGTGAATCGCTGCATAAGGCACGCGTTGCAGGGCTCGCACTCGGTATCGTCGGTGTAGTGCTTGCAATCGGGATTGGAGGTCAAGGACACGCATCAGCGGGCGCGATTACGGGTGAGCTCATTGGGCTCGTATCCGCATTGTGCTGGGCCGCCGCAACGATCATCAATAAGCGCGCAAATCTACCGTTTAGATCGTGGTCGCTCAGCTTCTGGCAGATGCTGGTCGGATCCCTCGCTGTCCTCGCAATCGCCTATGCAAGCGGCGAGCATTGGCCTGCCCCGACGACTCACGCACAGTGGGGATGGTTTATCTGGCTTGCGATTCCGGCCTCAACCGGTTCGTTCGGTTTATGGTTCGTGGCTTTGAACAAGGGTGGCGCAACCAAGACCAGCGGGTACTTGTTTCTTGCGCCTCTCTTTACCGTCGTGCTGTCGTATTTCGTACTCGGTACATCGCTTTCATGGGTCCAAGCGTTCGGTGGAATTCTGATTGGTATTGCGTTGTGGCTCGTGAATCGTGAGATGCCCGCCCGCAACGAGAAAGAGCGGTTGAACGAGGCGTTGGCAGAAGGCGAAGCTTGATAAGCTTCGGCGCAGCGGTGGTTCGTGCGGGGTTGGCGCAGTGCGACCGCGCCCCCTTGCTCTAGCGATGGGTCGAGCGAGCGCGCCCCTTTTTTTGGAAGACGAAAGATGACGATGCCTTACCGCGGAATGGACCAAGCCGCACTGAATGTGGCGTACAACAACACGCAAGCGATCCCCGATTTCGCTGCCGTCTATGCAGGTTTCAAGGCGCGCAGCGCACAGTTCTATGAGACGGCCGCATGTCAGCGGGACCTCCGTTATGGTCAACAATCACGTCAACGTTTCGACGTGTTCCCCAGTCAGAACCTCAATGCGCCAACCTGGATTTTCATCCACGGCGGCTACTGGCAGGGGCTTAACAAGGAGGATCTCGCGTTCGTTGCGCAGGGGCCCCTCGCGCATGGGTTCAATGTCGTGCTTGCCGAATATACCCTCGCACCGCAGGCGTCGATGACACAGATCGTCGATGAAATCGGCAGTCTGCTCGATCACTTGGCGGGGAATCACGACCGACTGGTAGTCGGCCGCGGGCCCGTCTGCCTAAGCGGGCATTCGGCGGGCGGCCATCTGAGCGCGGTGCATCGGTCGCACCCTCTGATCACGCACGCGATGCCGATCAGTCCATTGGTCGATTTGGAACCGATTAGCCTGTCGTGGCTAAACGAAAAGCTGAATCTCACGCCGCACGAGATCGACGCATACAGCCCCTTGCGACACATCGGTAAAGGCGCACCGATGACCGTCGCTGTGGGTGCGGCAGAACTGCCCGAACTCGTGCGGCATGCGAGTGAATATGCGACCGCAGCTCAGAACGCCGGCGAAACGGTTCGGTACGTCACGGTTGACAACGGCACGCACTTCTCGGTACTCGACGATTTGGCACAACCATCAGGCATCCTGATGAGCGCGCTGGTAAGCGACATGGCGCGCTGGGCCTTCGCCGACCGCACCTGGATGACATCGTCGCGAGTTAGCTTATGTAGCTGATTTATGTATCTGAGCACGTACCTGAGCCGCACATCTAAGCCACCTGCTTAAGCCGGATCAGCCGTGCGAAAACTCGCCCGATACTGGCCCGGCGACACGCCCAGGCGCTTCGTAAACACGATGCGCATCCGGTCGGCGCTGCCGAAACCGCTTTCGTAAGCGACCGCCTTCAATGCCAGATCGCTGGCCTCCAACCGATTGCGAGCGGCGTCGACGCGCACCCGCTCGATGAATTCGGCGGGTGTCACCTTGGCTTCCTGCACGAACACGCGGGCAAAATTACGCGCGCTCATGCCCGCGACCTCGGCCAACTTTTCCACCGAATGGGTTTCGCGAATATGCGCCATAACATGCGCTTGCACTTTCGCGACGGGCGAATCCGTATCTTTCGGTGCGACCAGCAAAGGGCTGAATTGCGACTGCCCACCCTGGCGCTGCGCCACGACCACCAGCCGCTTGGCCACCGCAAGTGCGACCTCGGCGCCGTGATCCTGCGCGACCAGCGCCAAGGTCAGATCGATGCCGGCTGTCACCCCCGCCGAAGTCAGCAGCGCACCGTCGCGAATATAGATTCGATCGAACTCCACCTGCGCGGCGGGAAATAATTCGGCCAGCCGCGGTGCGTTTTGCCAATGCGTGGTGACTGTCTTGCCGTCGAGCAAACCGGCGTGGCCGAGCAGGAAGGCGCCGGTACAGATCGAGCCGTAGCGGCGGCAACGCGGCGCCATGTCGACCAGCCAGTCGCATAGCCGCGCATCGCGAGCGGCTTCGGGAAGCGCGGGGCCGCCGGCGACAAGCAGCATGTCGTAGCTGGGCCGCGCGTCTTCCAGTACGAGATCCGCCGTCAACCGCATCCCGTTCGAGGCACGGATAGCGCCGGCTTCGGTCCCAACCAGCGTCACGTCATAACCCTCGCCAGCCTCGACGAAGTTATTGGCTTCAATCAGCACATCGAGCGGACCCACCACGTCGAGCGCCTGCACCTGCGCGAAAATAATGAGCGCGACAGTTCGCATCGGTCGGTTTCCTCCGCAGCAAGTAGTAATCGGTATTCGGATGTCGGCTTGCCCAGGCCTAGTTCGATTGTAGCAAGCCTCGCCAGCTTGAACGCCTACCCGGCATCGGTGTAAGTCGCCACCAGCGGCAAACTGACGCTGAACAACGCGCCCTCGCCCAGGCTGCTGAGCACCACAATTTCGCCCTGGTGCGCTTCGGTCAGTTGCTTTGTGATGTAGAGACCGAGGCCAAGACCACCGGGCGTATCGTTGTTCGCGCCGCGTTCGAAGGCATTGAAAATACGCTGCTGATCGGTACTCGAAATACCCACGCCGTAATCGCGCACATCGATACGCGCCTGATGCGCGTCCGCCGTCAGCGTCACTTCGATGGGGTTTTTCTGACCGTAGCGCAAGGCGTTGTTGAGCAAATTCGCCACCACCTGCTCGATCCGAAACGCGTCCCACAAGCCGATCACATGAGGCTGCGCCGTCAGTGCGATGGTGCTGCCCTGCGCGCCGGCTTGATGCGCCAGATCACTCACGATGCGCTCAAGCAACACCGACAGATCCGTCTGCTTGGGCCGTATCGATAGCCTGCCGCTGCGCATGCGCGATACATCGAGCATATCGTCGATCAGACGTATCATGCTTTGGATCTGGCGACCGTCGCGCGCCACCATTTTGTTCAGATTGTCTTCGTTGAACGCATCCAGGTTGTGCCGATCGAGCTGCATCTTGCGCACTTGTGCTTCCAGGAACAGCGTGTTGAGCGGAGTACGCAACTCGTGCGCCACCATCGACATGAACTCGTCACGCATCTGTACCGAGCGCTGCAATTCGGCCTGCGTCGCATGCAATTCCTGCAGCAAGGTCTCCTGCTCCTGGCGGCTTTTTTCCAATGCCGCGACTTGCCTGCGGGTTTCATGACGTTGCTGGTAGAGCGAGACGAACACATTCACCTTGCTCTTCACCGCCCCCACGTCCAGGGGCTTGTACAGGAAATCGACCGCCCCCGTTTCGTAACCCTTGAAGGCGTAATTCAATTCGCGGCCGGCAGCGCTGACGAACACAATGGGAATATGGCGAGTCTTTTCCGTACCGCGCATCAATTCGGCCAACTCGAACCCGTCCATGCCCGGCATCTGCACGTCGAGAATCGCCAGTGCAAACTCATGCTCGAGCAAAAGGGCAAGCGCTGCCTCGCCTGAGGACGCTTGATAAACCGTGCGACCGTCCTGTTGGATGATCGCGTTGAGCGCGCGCAGGTTTTCCGGCAGATCGTCAACGATCAGCAGCTTGGTGCTGTTTTCGCTCGACATTAATGCTTCTCCAGAGTCAGCAACAACGTATGAATCTCGTTCAATGACAAAATCAAATCCGGCCTTGAGTAATCGATGGCTGCCTGCGGCATGGTCGCCACCTGCGCCTCCCGCGGGTCCTGTACTACCGTGTAGCCGCCCATCTGCTTGACGCGAGCCAATCCGCACGCGCCGTCCCGGTTGGCTCCCGTCAATAGTATCCCGAGCAGCCCCGCGCCATAAACATCGGCAGCCGATTCCATCAGGATATCGATCGAAGGGCGCGAATAATGCACCGGCGGCTCGCAGCTCAACGACAAGGTATGGTCACGTTCCACCAGCAGGTGATACCCCGCGCAGGCAAAGTGCACGGTGCCGCGCTCGATCGCGGTCTTGTCGAGCGCTTCGCGCACCGGCAGCGCCACATGCGATCTGAACACTTCCGTTAGCCGGCTCTCCCTGTCCTCAGCCAAATGCAAGACCACCAGGATCGGCGGACCAAACGAAGCGGGCAAGTCGCGCAGGATCGCCAGCAAGGCGTCGATGCCCCCCGCCGAAGCCCCGATGACGATGGCTTCAAACGGTCCGTGCGAAATGGCTGGCATGAGCTGTTGCATGAGGGGTTGCACTATAGTTTGCGAAATAGCCGCTCCGGCTTGGCCAGTGTTTCAAACCGCGTCGAATAAGCCGAAAAATCGATACTTTCTTTGGCTCCCAGGCCAAGAAAACCTCGATGGCACAATGACTCATGGAACAAGCCCAGTGCGCGGTCCTGCAACGTCTTGTTGAAATAGATCAGCACGTTGCGACAGCAAATCAGATGCGTTTCGGCGAACACGCTGTCGGTGGCGAGGCTATGATCGGCAAACGTGACGTTTTCGCATAGCGAGCGGTCGAACAGGGCCGCATCGTAGGCGGCCGTGTAATAGTCGGAAAACGCCCTTTTACCACCGGCCTTCTGGTAGCTCTGGGTGTACCGGCGCACGCTGTCCACCGGGAACACGCCGCGCTTGGCCTTTTCCAGCGATTGCGGATTGATGTCGGTTGCATAGATCATAGACCGTTCCAGCAACCCTTCTTCCTTGAGCAGGATCGCCAGCGAGTACACTTCTTCGCCGGTACTACAGCCCGCCACCCATATTTTCAGCGATGCATAAGTGCGCAGCAATGGCACCGCCTGCTGGCGCAAGGCGAGAAAAAACTCCGGATCGCGAAACATCTCGCTCACGGGTATCGTCAAATACTGCAGCAACTGCATGAACATGGTCGGCTCGTGCAGCACACGTTCCTGCAAAGCCGAGATCGTCGCGCAGTTAAGCTGACCCAAGGCGTACAGCACCCGGCGCTTTTGCGAAGCGCCCGAGTAGTTGCGAAAGTCGTGGCTGTACTTCAGGTAGATCGCCTCCATCAACAAGCGCAACTCGATGTCGGTGTTGGTGGGCGAAATCATCAAATGCGTTCCATACTCGGCATCCACACGCGCAAGAGCGAATACAGGCGGTCAAGATCGATCGGTTTGGCGAGGTAGTCGGACGCACCCGCCTTCAGGCACTGCTCCTGATCGTCCTTCATCGCCTTTGCGGTTATCGCAATGATGGGCAGTTTCTCGAAGCGGGGGTCGCGCCGGATACGCCGCGTGGCTTCCAATCCATCCAGGCCTGGCATCATGACGTCCATCACAACCAGATCGATATCGGCCACTTCATCGAGCTTGCTGATCGCTTCGAAGCCGTCGCGACCGATTTCGACCTCGACGCCCTTTTGCTCCAGCGCACTCGTCAGCGCAAAAATATTCCGTACGTCGTCGTCGACCAGCAGAATGCGACGCCCTTCGAAGAATCGATCGCGGTTGCGTGCGGTTTTGAGCATCGCTTGGCGTTCCAACGAGAGTTCCGACTCCACCTTGTGCAGGAATAGCGTGACTTCATCGAGCAGGCGTTCGGGCGAACGCGCGCCCTTGATGATGATGGAGCGCGAATATCTAAGCAGATCGGCTTCTTCGTCGCGCGTCAGATTGCGTCCTGTGTAGACGATGGCCGGCGGAAAGGCGACGATATGTTCACTGCTCATGCGCTGCAGCAATTCGCGGCCCTGCATATCCGGCAATTTCAAATCGATAATCATGCAGTCGAAGACGGTCGTGCGCAGCAGGTTCAACGCCTCTTCCCCTGACTCCACTGCCATGATTTCGATATCGTCGTCGCCGATCAGTTGCACCACGCTTTCGCGCTGGCGCGCATCGTCTTCGACCAGCAGTACGCGCTTCATCTTTTGTGTGAATTTTTCTTCGAGCTTGCGAAACACCACGCGCAGTTGCTCGCGCGTCGTCGGCTTGATTGCGTAGCCGACCGCGCCCAGATGCATCGCCGTTTCGGTACGGTCGGCCGCTGACACGACATGCACCGGGATATGCCGGGTGTGCGCCTTTTCCTTCAGTTGCTGCAACACGCTCAGCCCGGAGCGGTCGGGCAGGCGCATGTCGAGCAGGATCGCGTCGGGGCGAAATTGCGCTGCCAAATGCAGGCCGTCCTCGGCGTTGTGCGCAACCAGGCAGTGGTAGCGCATCTCGTGGGCAAGCTCGAAGAGGATCTGCGCGAAATCGGTTTCGTCTTCGATGACCAGAACCGTGCGCGCCGTCGATAGGTCGGCGTCGCGGTCATCCGGAAATGCGGGCACGCCCAGCATGTGCTCGGATGCCGCTGACTCGGCGTGTGCGGCGGCAAGGCCTGTCGGCGTGGCCATAGTCACGCTCGCCAAATTTGAGTGGGCCGCTATTGAAGCCGGAGAGGCCGGGGAGCCTGCGGAAGCCGGGGATGCCACCACGGCAACACCACCGGCGCTTGCCGCAACGGCGGCCGGCGATGCCGTTTCCGACCAATGCTGCGGCAAGATCAGCGTAAATGTGCTGCCCTCGCCCGGTGCACTGCTCACAGCGATCGAGCCGCCCAATAGTGCGGCCAAATCGCGCGAGATCGAAAGCCCCAGCCCAGTACCCCCGTAGCGCCGGCTGGTTGTGCCGTCCGCTTGCCGGAACGCTTCGAAAATGATGTCCTGCTGGTCCGACGCGATGCCGATGCCCGAATCCCGAACCGCAAAACTCACGCCATGCGCGCCGCTGTGCCCGATTGTCAGCGCGATCTTGCCCGTCTCGGTAAATTTGATCGCGTTGGAGAGCAGGTTTTTCAAAATCTGCTCCAAGCGCTGGCGATCGGAAAAAATCGACTGCGGCGCGCCGGCGTCGATCTCCACCGTCAAAGCCAGATTCTTTTGAACCGCGAGCGGCTCGAACGTTAGCCTAATCGAGTCCGCCAGTTTGCCCAGATTCACATCGTCCGGCGCCAGCTCCAACTTGCCCGCCTCGACTTTGGAAATATCCAGGATGTCGTTGATCAGGTTCAGCAGGTCGTTGCCGGCCGAGTAGATGGTCTGCGCGAACTTGACCTGCTCGCCACTGAGGTTGCCGGTGGGATTTTCCGATAACAGCTTGGCCAGGATCAGCGAACTGTTCAACGGCGTGCGCAACTCGTGCGACATATTGGCCAGGAACTCCGACTTGTATTGGCTCGCGCGCTGCAAGTCACGGGCGCGCTCCTCCAACTCGATCTGGATCTGGTTCAGTGCACTGTTCTTCTGGTCCAGCGTCACGGCCTGATCGGCCAGTTGCTCGTTGGTTTGTTCCAACTCGGCCTTTTGGTTCTCGAGGCTTACCTGCGATTCCTCGAGAATGCGCGACTGCGCTTCCAGTTCCTCATTGGCCGTGCGCAGTTCCTCCTGCTGCACCTGCAGTTCCTCGTTGAGCTGCTGGGTCTCGGCGAGTATGTCCTGCAAGCGTTGGCGATAAAGCGCGCCTTCGATCGAAGCGCCGATGTTATCGGCGACCAGCAACAGGAACTCGATATCGCGATCGGCGATCGGTCGGACAAAACCGAGTTCCAGCACGCCATTCACCCGCCCATCGCTATCGAGCGGCACCATGACGACGTGCCTCGGCGGCGCTTCGCCCAAGCCGGACGTTACCTTCACGTAGTGTTCGGGCACGCTGTCCAGGCGGATCAGACGTTTTTCCGCAGCGCTCTGGCCCACCAGGCCTTCGTTGACGGCGAACGACTGATCGACTCGCTCACTCTCCTGGCTGAATCCATAGGACGCGAAGCGGCGCAACGTACCGTCCGCTTCGCGCACATACATAGCGCCAACCATCACGCCCAGACGCCCGGCCAGGAACTCCAGTATGGCGCGCCCCAGCGGCATAAGCGCCAGTTGGCCGATGCTCTGGTCAGCCAACTCGCTCTGCCCCGCGCGCAGCCAGCCCTGTTCCGCCAAGGCCTCGGCATGCTTTCTTTGCTGCTCCAATGCCACGCTGTAGGTCTGTGAAAGGCGCATCAATTCGCGGCGCCCGAACAGTGCCAGCAAACCACTGATCCCCAGGCTCAGGAGCAGGAACATCGCCACGGTAATGGTAGTGACACTATGCGCGGCGAGGTAACGCTCCTGGCGCAAACGCAACTCGACGTCGAAGAAGTCCCCCAACTCGCGTCGGACTTCGTCGGTTTCCACCTTGCCGCGCCCCGACCGAATGGAATCTACGTAGTCGCCATTGTGCCGCCGCAGATTTATCATCTCCTGGGCAAAAACATCCCATTGATTTTGCAGCGCGCGTATACGTTCGAGCCGCTCGACTTGCGGCGGGTTGTCGCTAACCAGCACCATCAGGTCGGCCAATTGGGTCGACAGCTTGGCATGGCCAATGTTGTACGGCGCGAGAAAGGTCTCGTCGCCTGTAATTAGGAAACCGCGCACCCCGGTTTCCTCGTCGCTGGCTAATTTGCTGATTTCGGTTGCGGCGCCGATAACGCGTTCGCTGTGGTCGACCCACGCCAGCACGGATAGCAGATAAAGAATCAAACCGACGAAAACGGCCGCGCTGAAGAAGCCGAGGATCACTGGGAAAACGATATTGCGTCGCAGAATACGGCGGAAATTCGTCTGATCGTGAATGCTTTGGCCGGTCATTTTTTCCAAACTCATTAGGGCAGCAATGGCGAAATTTTTGGCTTGGGGCTAGTTTTTGCTTCTTTGCTCTCGTTTTTGGCTTTCTTCCTTGGCGCCCTTCCTTAGCTTCCGTCTCCTGCAGCGCGCCAGCTTACAGGAACCGCATCATAACCGTGCCTGATTTAAAACCGGGCGAAAACATTTGCCCGCTCATTTGCCCGATACAAAGCACGCCCAGCCCGAGATCGATTGAGAATCTCGGGCTGGGCGATTTAAATGCGATTCGGTAATTAATACCGATATCTACGGTGAAAATATAAATGCGCTTCGGTAATTACTACCGAATCGACGAGTGAAGATATATTTGACTGTGAAAAACGATTTAGTTCGAAGTGGGCGCTTTATTTTGCGCTTTATCTTGCGCTCTCTCTTGTTGCCTCAGGTCACGGCCACAACCTCCGCCTCTCACGCCGCGGGCGTTTTTCGCGCCAACGCATCTCGCGCTTGCGCAACGATGTCAAACGAGTGCAGCCGCGCCGAATGGTCGTAAATTTGCGCGGTCACCATCAATTCGTCCGCGCCGGTGCGCTCGATCACTTCCGCCAACCCTTGTTCCACAGTCTCGGGCGAGCCCACTACAGAAAACGCCAGCGCCTGCGCAACGCCTGCACGCTCCATTTCCGATATCTCCAGATGCTCGACCGGTGGCTGCAACAGGCCCGGTATGCCGCGCCGTAAATTGACGAATTGCTGCTGCAGCGACGTGAATAGCCGGTGTGCCTGAGCATCGGTATCGGCCGCAAACACGTTCACTCCGACCATTGCATGCGGCTTTTCAAGCTGAGCCGAAGGCTGGAACCGCGTGCGGTACACGTGCAGCGCGGACATCAATTGATCCGGCGCGAAATGAGAGGCGAACGCGAACGGCAAGCCTAGCGCCGCCGCCAACTGCGCGCTGAACAGGCTGGAGCCGAGCAGCCAGATCGGCACCCGCAACCCGGCTCCCGGCACCGCGCGTATGTGTTGCCCCGGCTCGACCTCGCCAAACAGCCGCTGCAATTCGAGCACATCCTCCGGAAACGATTCGGCGCTTGCCTGCAAGTCACGGCGCAATGCGCGCGCCGTAGCTTGGTCGGTGCCGGGCGCGCGGCCCAGGCCGAGGTCGATGCGCCCCGGAAATAGCGAGGCCAGCGTGCCGAACTGTTCCGCAATCACCAGCGGAGCATGGTTGGGCAGCATCACCCCACCGGAGCCGACGCGGATGGTGGACGTGCCGGCGGCCACATGACCGATGACGACCGAGGTCGCGGCGCTGGCGATACCCGGCATGTTGTGATGCTCCGCCAGCCAGTAGCGGCAATAACCGAGCCGCTCGGCATGCTGGGCCAGATCGCGCGTATTGTGTAAGGCCTGGGCGGCGGTAGCGCCTACAGGAACCGGGCAGAGGTCTAATACAGAAAATGGAATCATCGGTAACCTGAGTGCAATGAGCTGAGCGCGAGGAGCTGAGTAATAAAGCTCAATGCACGGAGCTAAATGCGCGGAGTTGAATGCGGAGCTGGATGCGCCGAGCCGAATGAGCCGAGCTGAGGGCGCCGAGCTCAGTGCCTGAGAAAACTCCGATTGTGCCCGAGTGCGGAGATCGCCGCTGGCGACGCCCAAGCTACCCAAACGCATTCCGGATAGCGCAAAATGCCCCCGATGATCGCATCTGACTTAGTCCCGGGTTACCATCGGTGTTCCGGGTTTCGCCTACTTAACGAGCATCGACCACATGACGAATTCAACTGCATCGGCGCCTTCAGAGTCGCCACTCGACATGATCATCTTCGGCGGCGGCGGCGATCTTGCCGCCCGCAAGCTGCTGCCCGCACTTTATATGGCCCACTTGCATGGCAACTTGCCGCCGCAGACCAAAATCCTCGCGGTGGGCCGGCAAGACTGGTCGCGCGATGAATACCTCGGTTTCATGCAAACGCAGTCGCGCCCATTCGTCGAGGCGGCGGCGCTCGAACCCCAAGCGTGGGAAAGCTTTCTCGCTCTGTTCGAGTACGTGCGGATCGATGTGACCTCGCCAGCCGATTTCGCGCGCTTGGCGGCCGCGTCCCGGCCTCAGGTGCTACGCGTTTTCTATCTTGCCACCGCGCCCGACCTGTTCACGACCATCTGCGATAGCCTCGCCGAAGCCGGCCTGATCGACGAGCAATCGCGCGTGGTGCTGGAAAAGCCGCTCGGCCACGATCTGGCATCGGCACAAGCGATCAACGTAGCGGTAGGCAGGCATTTTGCGGAGCGGCAGATCTATCGCATCGACCACTATCTGGGCAAGGAAACCGTCCAGAATTTGATGGTGCTGCGCTTTGGCAACGCGATCTTCGGGCCGCTGTGGCAAGCGCCCTATATCAAGAGCGTGCAAATTACAGTGGCGGAATCGGTCGGTGTGGGCAGTCGAGCGGGGTTTTACGACCAAACCGGGGCCATGCGCGATATGGTCCAGAATCATTTGCTGCAACTGCTGTGCATCGTCGCGATGGAGCCACCGGTTTCGCTCGATCCGGACGCCGTACGCGATGAAAAACTCAAGGTATTGCGCTCGTTGCGTACGATGTCGCTGGCGGATATCACACGCGACACCGTACGCGGTCAATACTCAGCCGGGGCCGTCGCGGGCGAAGCGGTCAAGGGGTATCTCGAGGAAGCCAAGGTTCCGCCTCACAGCAACACGGAGACCTTCGTCGCGCTGCGCGCGCAGATCAACAACTGGCGCTGGGCCAACGTGCCGTTTTTCCTGCGCACCGGAAAACGGATGCAAAACCGGCTCTCCGAAATCGTGATCGAATTCGCCGACCTGCCGTTTTCGATTATTCCATGCGGCCCGCACAATTGCTCCAACCGGCTCGTTATCCAGTTGCAGCCCGAGGAATCGATCAGCTTGCAGATGATGGCGAAAGAACCCGGCAGCGGCATGCATATGCGCCCCGTCAACCTGTGCCTGGACCTGCAGCGCGCCTTCACGACGCGGCGTGCCGAAGCCTATGAGCGCTTGTTGATCGACGTGATACGCGGACGCCTGACGCACTTCATGCGCCGCGACGAACTGGAAGCGGCATGGACCTGGGTGGAACCGATACTGGAAGGCTGGAAAGAACTGCGCGACCCGCCTCGTCATTACAATGCCGGCACGTTCGGCCCGGCGGCCGCGACGGCGCTCATGGGTCGGGAAGGTTTGGTGTGGTCTGAGGAAGCTTGAGAGGTCAGGCCAGTACTTCCAACACGATCTCGGCCGTGATCAGAATGGGATTGGCGCCGCGCATGAGGCGGCCCGCCGCCACTTCCCCCTTATGATCGACCAGCTCGACATCCAGCGTGGCATGTGTTGCACCGTGCGATCGGACAGCGATGGTTCCGGTGCAGATCAACATTTCGGTGACTTCCGATGTCACGCTGCTGCCGTCTTCGAAAATCGCGCCGATGATGCTCGCCACGCCGCCCCGTACTACGGCCGCGGAAATCCCCTCGCTGCGGCAAAAGTCCTCCAGCGCCGTGCAGATGTCCTGATTAGGCAATAGACGTAGGGCAAAGCAGCGCTTCGATCGGGGTCGGTCGGAAATTGGCAAGGTCGACGGCTGCGCCACCGGCCCAAACAAGGTGAAATTGGTTTCCGCATCGGGATGCGCTTCGAAGCCAACACCGTCCAGCGACCAGATCCGTGCTTTGATCGGCTCGGCCACAATAGCTTCCGTCGTCAGCAGATGGCCGCCACGTGCCGTGCCGTGCTGCGACCAGATGGCGTGGCAGTGCAACAGCGGGCTGCCGTCACGTATGCCGAAGGTGCCGCGCGCGGCCTTGAGCGCGCTGACGCCGTCACCACTGAAGGGCTGGCTATAGAACGCTGCGTGCTCCGGCGTTTCCGAATAGGCCGGCAGGAAATAGCTAAAAGGCCCCAGCGCGCCGCCTTTCAGGTCCACCGCCGCACTGCTGCAACCGAATGCGGCAAGCGGTCGACGCACGGCCTCCAGCAAGGTCAAGCCCGGCTCCAGCAAGACTTCCAATGAGCTGCAACGGCCTTCGACGGCTTGAACTCTCCGTGCCGCAGGCGGCCCCGGTTGCTTGACACTGCGTGCAACGTCCATGACGCGATCACCTCGATGGAATGGCTGCCGGCAACCCACGGCCAGCATGCTCGTCGCATATAGTGCCATCCCAGGCCCCAACGTGCACAGTGGGGAAAGCCTGTGTCTTCGAACTAACGATGCCGAACTCGGTCGAACCGGATCGATTCGATTTTCGCGGTGGCTCTTCGGGATCGCTCTTCAAAACCGCTCTCTTGAGGCCACACACGTGGTGCACGCAGAGAGTCGAAAATCGCTCCGTTTCAAGGAGTTAGCGTGGAAATAAGCCCGATTTCGTCCAATGATGCTTTGACCCGTCTGCCGGCACCGCAACCGTTGCAGCAGGCCACGAGCGTGAGCGCCGCTGCGTCGGCGGCTGCGAGCCAGACAAACGCCGCCATAGCGCAAACGAACGCGATCTCGGCCACGCGGATTGCCGATCTCACGCACGACAACGCGCTATTGAAAGCCATTGAGCAAACGCTCGTGCAATTCAATTTGGCCGAGCGTATCCCCGGGATTTCGGCAAGCTCACAGACCGACGCCACGACCGGTGACTCCGGCATTCCGACTACCGCGCTTGCGACAGGTACCACGCCTTTGTTCACCGACGCGACGCCATTCACGACGGCCGTGGATGCTGCGGGGGCGACATCCGACGCCACCTCATCGAGCGCTTCATTGGTCGCCTCGCTGGTCACCTCCTTAGCCAACCCGTCGACCACCTCGTCCACCGCATTACCGACGGCCTCCGCCCAGCAGACCAACCTCACGGTAGCCAGTACGCAACTCACTCCTATAGCCGCCGAAGCGGTCATGGCGCTCGCGGGCGCGCTGTACCAAGCCGTGTCGCCGATAACGTACACCCATGTCAGCTCGCTCGAAACCATTACGACCGATGCTGTGCGCAGCGTCAATCCACCGGCCGCCATCGACCCGAGCATGACGGCATTTCGAGGCGGCTACGACCAAACAGGTTTCAAGCTCGCCTCTTTGGCCCACCAGGCGAACGGGCCGATCGATTCGACAGTGGCCAGCAACGACGCGCTTGCGACTTTGCGGGCCAATTACCAGAACCTGCTCGCCACCGCATCAGGTCCGGCCAGCAACCAGGCAGCGTATGCCGGCGCGCCCACACTGCAAGCATTCTTGCAGACCTTGATGCGCAACTTTAGCCCGGGCTTCACTGCCACGCCGGGCGTCAGCGCTGTGGGTAACCTGATCGAGACCACCGCCTGAGTCTCATCACGTTGTCGCGTTTTTATACTTGGGGGTAGGACGGCCGCCTCATGCGAAACAGCGTATCGGCTGTGATCTCGAAGTAATCCGCCGGCCCCCCGCCTCGCAGGATAGGCTGTGCCGCCGCAGTATCGTAGATGCCGTCTTTGAGCAGACTCTTGGCGATATGCACGCCAACCACTTCGCCGAGCACCAGCCACGTATTGACTTCGGCGCCGCTGGCACTTTGCAGCTTTATGATCTGGGTACAGCGGCATTCGAACGCAACCGGGCTCTCCGCCACACGTGGCACATTCACAATACGCCCAGGCTCCGGCGTCAGGCCCGCCAGCGCAAACTCATCGATCTCGGGTGGGGCCGCGGCGCAACTGCGATTCATCGCTTCGGCCAACGGACGGGTCGCTAGATTCCAGACGAATTCGCCAGTCTCTTCGACATTGGTCACGCTATCCTTACGGCCGACGCTGGAAAAACCGATGATAGGCGGCGTGTAATTAAATCCGTTGAAAAAACTGTAGGGCGCCAAGTTCAACACGCCCGCACCTGAACGCGAAGCGATCCAGCCGATCGGACGCGGACCAACAATGGCATTGAACGGATCGTGCGGCAGGCCGTGCCCGTTGGCAGGCTCATAAAAATGTTGCTCGTTGGACATGTCGCTTACCTGATGATGCGCTCGCACGCGAGCGCAATGAATTGCGGAGGACGTGCCATGCGCTACTTCGGCGGCGGGTCGGCCTGCTTAGCTTTCGTCGCTGGAAAATCGAAAACCAGGCACGTCGTGGTCGCATGGGCATAGAGTTTGCCATCAGGGCCTACCAGCCGCGCTTGCGCAGTGGCAACCTGGCCACCCACGTGAATCACGCTGCCTTCGGCCCGCACTAGCGGCACGGCCTTGGTCAGCGCACGGATCATGTTCACCTTCAGCTCCAGCGTCGTATAACTTTTTCCGGCCGGCAACGCCGAGTGAACCGCACAACCCACCGCCGAATCGAGCATGGCCGCGAACCACCCGCCATGAACGGTCCCTAGCGGATTGTAAAAGCGCTCGGACGGACGTCCCTGAAAAACCGCCTTGCCTTTTTCGACGTGTACCGCGATGAAATCCATCGTGTCGCCGATCGGCGGAAACGGCAATTCGCCGGCAAAGATGCCCTCGAAGACTTCCAGGCCCGATTTGCCGGCTACCTGCTCATACCGGGCAACGCCGGGTCCCGACTGGCCGCCGCTCGCATTGCGCGCCCGAACGGCAGCCTCCTCGGCCTCCCATCGCTGGCTTGCGTCCGCTGCTGATTCCATCTTCCTCTCCGTAATCGATTGAATTCCAAACTCGCCACTGTGACCGCTGATGACTGCTGGCGGCCCTCAGTGCAGTGCGTCCTGCATGCCGACGCCTCGTGAAACGCTGCGGCCCCAAGCCGCATTCATGATGTCGATCATTGATAGATGCGTCAAGCCTAGGGTCCCGATACCGCGCGAAGACCCGTAGGCGTTAACCCACACACCCCGCAGCGCCCCGCCCAGCACGCCTGACGGCCCATCTTGAAACGAGACGGAGTCCATCGCTGAACACTGCTTGCGCGCGCTTCAAGCGATGCGGCACTCTAACGACTTCTAGAACCCAGCCCGCCCCCACGCCCATGACAGTACAGAGCTCGCATGTAACGGTTCAGGAAGTCGGTTTGCGCGACGGTGCCCAGAGCATCGCGCGCACCATTCCTACCGCCGTCAAGCAACGTTGGATCGATGCGGCCTACGCCGCTGGCGTGCGCCACATGGAAGTGGCGTCCTTCGTGCCCGCCAGGCTACTGCCGCAAATGGCCGATGCCGATGCCGTCATCGCGCATGCCCTAAGCCTGCCCGGCTTGATCGTCACCGCGCTGGTGCCGAACCTCAAAGGCGCGGAGAAAGCGCTGGCATCGGGCGTGCATAAAATCGTCGCGCCGATTTCGGTCAGCGCGGCACACAGCATGGCTAACGTGCGCAAAACGCCGCAAGCGATGATCGACGAATTCCACAAGATCGTCGAACTGCGTGACAGCGCGGGCACCGCGTGCACAACTCGCATCGTGGCCGGTTTGTCGACTGTCTTTGGTTGTACGCTGCAGGGCGAGGTCGAGTTGGCCGACGTCTGCGAGATCGTCCGTCTGGCGGTAGCCGCAGGCGCCGATGTGATTGCGCTTGCCGACACCACCGGGCATGCCACGCCCGCTCAGGTGGGCGACGTGATCGACGCGGTCAGAACGGTCGCCGCGGGTAAGCTCACCAGCCTGCACTTTCATGACACACGTGGCATGGGTCTCGCCAATACCGTGATCGCCTTGCAACGCGGCATTCGCGAATTCGACGCTTCGCTCGCAGGCCTGGGCGGCTGTCCGCATGCGCCCGGCGCAACCGGCAATGTGGTGGCCGAAGATTTGATCTTCATGCTGGAAAGCATGGGGTATCGAACCGGCATCGACCTGCCGCGCCTCATCGAAATGCGGGCCATTCTTGAACAAGCGCTGCCCGGCGAGCCGTTATACGGCTTTATTGCACGAGCCGGTCTGCCGGATTATTTCGCCGGCGCGCAGCGCGAACCTAAAGGAATCACAGCATGAGCGCAACATCGAACGCTACGCCCAAGACCGATCGCCTGCCGCTTGAAGGCGTCCGGGTCATCGAACTGACGCATATGGTGATGGGCCCCACCTGCGGCATGATCTTGGGCGACCTCGGCGCCGAGGTCATCAAGATCGAGCCGATCAAGGGCGATGGCACGCGCCGCCTGCTGGGCGCCGGCGCCGGCTTTTTCCGCACCTTCAATCGCAACAAGAAAAGCGTGGCGCTCGACGTCCACGAAACCGCCGGCCTCGACGCGCTGCTCAAGCTGATCGATACCGCCGACGTCTTCATCGAGAACTTCAAGCCGGGCCGCATGGCGGAGCTTGGTCTGGATTACGCCACGCTGCGCTTACGCAACCCGAAGCTCATCTATGTCTCGCACAAGGGGTTTCTTAGCGGCCCGTACGAGAAGCGGCTCGCCCTCGACGAAGTGGTACAGATGATGGCGGGCCTCGCCTATATGACGGGACCTTCCGGGCGGCCCTTGCGCGCGGGCAGTTCGGTCAACGACATCATGGGCGGCATGTTCGGCGCCATCGGCGTGCTGGCGGCGCTGCATGAGCGCAACTCGAGCGAAAGCGGCAAAGAAGTGCAGAGCGCGCTGTTCGAAAATTGCGTGCTGCTGTCGGCCCAGCATATGCAACAGTTCGCCGTCACCGGCAAAGCCGCCGCACCGATGCCGGAACGCATCAGCGCCTGGGGCATTTACGACGTGTTCGAGCTGGCGCAGCAGGAGCAGATGTTCATCGCCGCGACCGGCGACGGGCAATGGAAGACTTTGTGCGAAGTGATCGGCCGCCTCGACTTGCTCGCCGACCCACGTCTTGCGACCAACAACGACCGAGTGCTCGCGCGCGGCTGGTTGATCGATGAGCTGCGCACCACACTCGTGCGCCTGGAGGGCGAAGTGCTGGCCCGTCAATTCGAGGACCTCGCCATTCCTTTTGCGGCGATTACGCGCCCCGAGCAACTCTTCGACGACCCGCACCTGCTGGCAAGCGGCGGGTTGGCGCAATTGGAGCTGGAGGACGGCAGCTCGACCGCGATGCCGCTGCTACCGATCTCGCTCGATGGCAATCGGCTGCAACCGCGCCGGCCGATACCGAAGATCGGGGAGCACACCCACGACGTCATGCATGCACTGGGCTATACCGACGCGCAAATCGCGGACCTTGCCGCCCATGGCGTGCTCAAGCTCGACGAACCCACTGCGTAGGTGACGTAGGCGACCAAGGCACCGCAATACCCGAAATATCCCGTACTACATCGCACAACTAATCAATCGGCACAAGACCGAATCATCAGGAGACAACATGACTCAAGAGCACGGCATTTATTCTTCGGAAATTGGCGGTGCTCTCGCACCTGCCATACCGAGTCACCTCCCACGGGCGACGACGGCTCCCGAGGTACGGACATTGACCGCTGGCAGCATTTCGGCGCGCCTGGATCGGTTGCCCGCCACGCGTTCTGTCTGGCGACTGGTGATGCTGCTCAGCCTGGGGATGTTCTTCGAGTTGTACGATTTGTTGTTCACCGGTTATGTCGCGCCGGGTCTGGTCAAGAGCGGCATACTGAGCGCGACCACGCATGGCCTGTTCGGCACGACCGGTGCGGCGACGTTCATTGCGGCATTGTTTGCCGGCCTGTTCGTCGGCACGGCCGGCTGCGGCTTTCTTGCCGACCGTTTTGGCCGCCGCGCCATCTTCACTTATTCGCTGCTGTGGTACACGGTCGCCAATGTCATCATGGCGTTTCAAGATACCGCGTTGGGCTTGAATATCTGGCGCTTCATCGCCGGGGTCGGCATCGGTGTCGAGATCGTCACGATAGGCACTTATATTGTCGAACTCGTACCTAAACATATCCGTGGTCGTGCCTCGGCCTGTTCACAGGCGGTGGGCTTTTCGGCCGTACCGGTGGTTGCGTTTCTCTCCTATTTGCTGGTGCCGCGCATGGTGTTCGGCCTGGACGGATGGCGTTGCGTGGTGCTGATCGGCGCGGTCGGCGCGATCGTGATCTGGTGGATTCGGCGCCGCTTGCCGGAAAGCCCGCGCTGGTTGGCGCAGCAAGGCCGCGTAGAGGAAGCCGACCGGGTAATGAGCGAGATCGAAGCCGCCGTCGAACGCGATTACGGCAAACCGCTGCCTACGCCCGCCGCGCCGGAACCCGTGCGCCCGCGCGCCAATTTCAGCGCGATGTGGGTTGCGCCCTATCGCAAACGCACGCTCATGTTGATCGTGTTTCATGTGTTCCAGACGATGGGTTATTACGGTTTTGCCAACTGGATTCCGACACTGCTTATCAAGCAAGGGATTACTGTTACGACCAGCTTGATGTACGCCGCGATCATCGCGATTGCGGCGCCGCTGGGGCCGTTGATCGGCCTGTGGATCGGCGATCGGATCGAGCGTAAGACGGTGATTGTTTGCATGGCCGCAGTCAACGTGGTGTGTGGTTTGTGCTTTAGTCAGGCGCGTGAAACGGTAATGCTTATCAGCCTCGGTGTGTGTTTGGTCTTGGCCGGGAACATCATTTCGTATAGCTATCACGCGTATCAGGCTGAACTGTTTCCGACCAGTATCCGGGCTCGCGCTGTGGGCTTCGTCTATTCATGGAGCCGGATGTCGGCGGTGTTCTCGGCGTTTATCATCGCCGCGTGCTTGAGGGAATTCGGCGTGCAGGGCGTGTTTATCTTTATCTCGGGGGCGATGATCGTCGTCATGATTGCGATCGGGGTATTTGGGCCGCGCACTCGAGATGTTGCTTTGGAAGATATTTCACGTTGATTTGAATAGACCGAGCAACTGCTCGTCGACCCGGAATGTATGGCGGGCTGCTCCTTTGGGCCCTCCTCGTTAGCATCTGATCTGTGAAGCTAAGCGACCCGCACTTAGGAGTTTGATCCGCCCTCCCTACCTCTATATATCATCGATACAAATCCGTGATATAGACGCGGGGGGGTTTCGTTTCGTCTCGCGGTAGCGGCTCGAAAAATCTTGGGTAACAAGGTCTCGTTTTCTTCGCACCACCCTTCCTAAAAATAAAATCCCTTAGCCTCTCCGTTAAGCCATTTTGCAAGCCATGGCCGTACCGTCGTCCGCTTCAAAGAAAATCTTGAAGGAAAATCTGATGTCTAAACTCGACATACAAAAAGTTATCACCCTGATCGAGGAGGTTGCCCAGCAAGAAATTGTGCCGCGCTTCGGCAGGTTGCGTGCGGACGAAATAGCGTACAAGCAAGCTGACGACCTCGTCACTGCTGCAGATGAAGAGGTCGAAAGAATCCTGACTGAACGACTTACCGATATGCTCCCCGGCGCACTTGTCGTCGGTGAAGAAGCATGTTTCCGGAATCCTTCCATTGTTGGTCGCTTTGCCGAGGGTAGACCGGTATTCGTGATCGACCCGGTAGACGGTACGAAACACTTCGCGGAAGGCCGGAGCGGCTTTTTTACGATGGTTTCGTTGATAGAGAAAAATGAAATCATTGCTGGGTTTGTCCATCATCCTCTGTCCGGCGAAACCCTGACCGCGGAAAAAGGTGGCGGCGCATGGTTGAACGGCAAGAAGCTCCATGCCCTTGCATCGGTACCTCTGCGTGAAGCCAAAGGCACTATTGGGCAAAGGGTTTGGCACAAGCTACCGGAAGAACGCGCCAAGTTTCAAGCCGCTTTGCCGTCAATCGAATGCAATCCAATTTCCGGCTTTGCCGCGCCGCGCCTTTTAACGTCAGGTACTTATTTCGGTCTCACAGAAACCGTGCCGCAAATGCACTTTCGATGCTGCCCCTACTGGAGCACCCCTTGGGATGATGCGGCGGCGCTCCTCGCATACGCCGAGGGCGGCGGTACTTTCTGTCATTGGGACGGTCAACCGTACCAATTCACTCAATTCAGGCAAGGACTTGTCATGGCTCCCGACCGCGCCGCGATTGAGGAGATTCGAAGTTTCTTCGCTCCTTATGATTTGCGAAGCCGGTTCCTCCAATTGCAGCAAACAAGCCATCAATAAAAATTACCTCAAGGGAGCCACGTTATGAGTTTTTCCATCAACAAGTCAAACACTCTTTATACAGCCCAGGTCTCGAGATGCACTTCTACACGGTCTTTTATTGGCTGCCGAACTATCTGCACAGTTACCTCGGTGTTTCGAGTCAAGATGCCCACGGGACTAATCTAATCGGTTTAACGGTCCTGGCCATTTCAATTTTTTGCACGGGTTATGCAACGCGCCGGATTAATGCTTCAAGACTTTTGTTCACAGGAATCATCGGGTTGCTGGCCAGCAGCTATCCGCTATTTTCTGTGTTGCAGAGCGGCGCCTATTTGTCATTGCTATTTGTGCAATCCGCATTTGCCGTCATGGAAGGACTGATCTTTGGCACGATCTTTATCGTGCTGGCGGGTCTATTCGAAGAAAACTGGAAGGCTCTCGGTATGACGATCGGATTCACTGTGCCGACTGCCATCTTCGGCGGAACCGCGCCTGTGGTATGCACCTATCTGATCAAGTGGTTGGATATTCTTGCTGCCCCTGCGCTTTATCTCACGGCAATGGGACTATTGGCCGCGCCCGTCGCGTATTACCTTGCCTTTCGCGCAGGGAATCAAAGACCCATGCCCGAGAAATATCGGGTTGAAGTGGTATCGCAGCGTCTGGAGCCACGGTAACAAGATCGATAGCACGAAGCGTGTCGGCTAGGTCGGTCGCGTGGCTGCGATCGACCAAAAAGAAAGCCTCGCCCGGCGGACCGGTGAGGCTTGGTATTACTGCAGCACGTTACGGGGTCGTGCATCCGCCTTATCTTGCGGTCGATTTGATGCTTAGATCATCGCACCACTGCGTGACGAATTCATGACAAACCACTTGGCGATCGAGATGGCTTCCGTGCTATTACAGTCGGAAACATGCGAGCGCGATCATCAATGAACGTGATATCAACAAAACCCGCATCCTCAAGTTGAGTCATGGTTTGTGCATGGGTACGGAACGCACTCCATTTCGCGTCAATGATGCGCACGAACAGCAAGTGCTGAAGCAGCAGCGACCCCGGGTCGATCTCGGCCAAATTCCACGGCGATTCTGCGCACAGGGTGGGCGGCGGCGTCAGGAAGCTCGTGATCAGCGTACCGCCCGCTTTCAGCGTGTCAAAAAACGAACGATATAACGCCGTTACGCGCGCGTCGTCCGGTTCATAGATGTTGAGGCCGTTGCTTGCCAGGACATCGATCTGCCCTGTCAGACTTGGCGCCCACGCGTCCTCGCAACGCAGCGACACGTGGTGCGCCAACCCACGCTCTTTCGCCAGCGCGAACGCCCCGGTCAATGCATGCTGGTCCAGATCCACCCCGACCAACGAGATATCCCGATGCTGGTCGTAGTCCAGCAGCAGCAACTCACCCATCAGCCCACACGGAATGGAAGCCAAAGCAAGCCCCGACCTCAGCCGCTTTCGCAACTGCTCGCGAAAGATTCCGAAACGCTCCCGAGTCGCCAGTACCCCCGGCAACTCCTCGAATATTCGGCACTCGAGATCGGAAATCGGATCTGCGAACGCCGCATCTTGACGATAGGTTACCAACCGGTGCGTCCAGTACGCGTTCAGACCACGATTTTCAAGCAAAAACCGCCCGAGTTCGAAGGAGGACAGATCCTCCAACAAGCGAATTTGCTGGTCGACTGTGGCATCGGGAAGATCGCCCATCTGGCGCAGCCGTAATTTAATGGATGCTAGTAGATCTTCATGACCCTTGCGTGGAACGACACCGTGAGAAATCAGCCGCTCGTGAATCGCGGCTTGGGGCTGGTGTTCATCGGCTTGCTGACTCATTCTTCTACCTCAAGAAAACGTGGTCGGGATTCGAAGCAGTTTGACGCGAACCACACAAAGGCATCCCATATCGGCGTCTAATTTCAGCGTCCGACTATACTGGATCGATATCTCATTAACGGGGTTCCACGTTGATCGGATACGCCCACGTGTCGATCGACGAATGGCATCTTGATTCGTCGAGCAACCAGCCGATGCAAGCGATGCTGCATGGGACATGCGGCGATACCTATAGGTTGAAACGGACATCAACGATGGAAGAAATGATGAGCATCGAACCTCTGAGCGATGGCAAGATAATCGACTCATGGAAGCACAATGCGTTGCCTTGGGTGAATGCAGTACGCGGCGCAGAAATCGAAAGCCGTCGATTGGTCACCGACCGCGCAATCCTGGACGCGATACTGGCATGCCAGCCGCACACCGCGCTCGATCTCGGTTGCGGCGAAGGCTGGCTCGCCCTCGCGTTACTCCAAAGCGGCATCAAGGTAACCGCAGTGGATGTCGTACCGGCGCTAGTGCTCGCCGCGCAGCAAGCCGGTGTAATCGACTGCAGAGTCTTGTCATACGAAGAGATCGCCGCGGGACAACTCGAACTTCGAGCCGATGCCGTGATCTGCAATTTTTCGCTACTGGGAAAAGAGTCGGTGGAGGGTCTGTTGCGGAGCATTCCAAGCTTGCTTCAACCGAACGGAACCTTGCTTATTCAAACCATGCATCCGGTCGTTTCATGCGGCGACCTTCCCTACGTCGACGGTTGGCGAACGGGTTCCTGGGCAGGATTCAACGAAACGTTCAGCGATGCCCCACCTTGGTACTTCCGGACGTTGCACGCGTGGTTCGAACTTTTTTCGGCTAGTGGACTCACCCTAAGCGGGTTGCATGAACCTCTGGACCCCAGAACGGGTAAGCCCGCATCAATCATCTTTCTTGCACAGGCACGGGGTTAAATAAATCAGTCACGATCCCGGCCCACCGTCGTAAATGCAGTTATCGAGCCCCGCCTTGAAAATCTGCGCCGGCAGTTGCTTGCCGATGAAGACGATGCGGGTTTCGCGCGTTTCGTCCGCGCCCCATCGCTTGCCAAGGTCCGCGCCAAAAATCATGTGTACGCCCTGGAACACCGCGCGTTCCTCCACACCCGCCAGGTTCAGCATGCCCTTGTAGCGCAACATCGCGGTGCCGTGTATGGCGACCGTCGCGCTGAAGAACGCCGCGAGTTTGTCGCGATCCAACGGCGCCGTAGTCCGATAGACGAAGGACGTCACGTCGTCGTCATGCTCATGCGAGACGTCTTCAAGGAAATCGGGCTCGATGTCGATGATCGCATCCAGATCGAAACTCCGAATGTCCAATAACTGTTTCAGTTCAGTCTCGCCGAAATGTACGGGTCTGATCGTCGCGCGCGGATTCATCTGCCGCAGCCGGCGCATCAGTTGCTGCGCCGCTTCTTCGCCTACGAGGTCCATCTTGGACACGAGGATACGGTCCGCGAATCCGACCTGCTCCTGCGCTTCGTGATGTTCGTCAAGCTGGTCGCCGCCATGCCGCGCGTCGACCACCGTCACGATGGCATCGAGCAGATACTTCTCCTGCACGACATCGTCAACAAAAAACGTTTGCGCGACGGGCGCCGGATCGGCAAGTCCCGTTGTCTCGATGATGACACGCTCAAACGTCAACTCGCCCGCTTCCCGTCGTTCAGCGAGCGTCGAGAGAATGCGCACCAGGTCACCACGTACCGTGCAACATATGCAGCCATTGTTCATTTCAACGATCTGTTCGTTACCGTCCTGCACCAACAACTCGTTATCGATGCCCGCCTCGCCGAACTCGTTTTCGATGACTGCGATTCGGCCACCGTGATGTTCTGTAAGGATGCGGTTGAGGAGCGTCGTCTTTCCGGCGCCGAGGAAGCCGGTGAGGATGGTGGTCGGGATGCGCTGAAGTCCGTCTGCATCTTGCATTGCAATCTCCTGTAAGGGGTGCGCTCGAACATGTATCGGTCGTATGGACACACTGGATACGGTTTATGTTATGTTATATCGTAACACTTCTCATCTGGATTTTAATTTGTCAGGGTCAGGAACATCTATGAAAAAGAATGCCGATTCGCTTCCCAACGCCGTTCAGCACGTAGCAAGAAAGGCCATCTGTGGCCTATCAACTGCACTGATCTTACTTGCCGTCCATCAGGGAGCCGCTCTTGCCGCCGCGCCGGCCCCGGGCGTAATCAACGCCATCGGCGTAGAAAACGAATATGCCGACGTCATCGCGCAGATCGGCGGGAAGTACGTCGAGGTCAGCGCGATCGAAACCGATCCCAACACGGATCCACACACCTTCGAGGTCAACCCCAAGGTTGCGGCGCAGATTGCTTCCGCCGACCTGATCGTCAAGAACGGTATCGGATACGATGCGTGGGCCGACAAGATCATTGCCGCCGCGCCGAACGGCAAGCGCAAGGTCATCGACGCTCAGCAATTGCTGGGGCTGCCCAACACCACGCCGAATCCGCATCTCTGGTACGACCCGAAGACGATGCCGGCAGTGGCCAAGGCGGTGGCAGCCGATCTTTCTGAGCTGAATCCCGCGCAGGCCGCTTACTTCCAGGCCAACGTGAAGACGTTCGACGCGTCGCTCAAACCGTGGCTGGCCGCGATCGCATCGTTCAAGGCGCACTACGCGAAAACACCTGTCGCGGTGACGGAGCCGGTCGCCGACTACATGCTCGAAGTCGCCGGCACTGACATCGCTACGCCCTTCAGTCTGCAGGCGGCAATCATGAATGGCACCGATCCCTCGCCGCAGGACGTGACGAAACAGAACGGCCTATTCACTGGCCACAAGGTGAAGGTGTTCGTCTACAACCAGCAGGTAACGGATGCGCTCACCCAGTCGTTCCTCGATCTGGCAAAGAAAAATGGAATTCCGGTGGTTGGCGTCTATGAAACCATGCCCAGCCCCGGCTTTACCTATCAGTCGTGGATGTTGGCGGAAGTGAATGCGTTGGAAAAGGCCGTGACAGACAAGGTGTCCACCGAAACCTTGCAGGCTGCGCAGTGAGCGGCATGTGCCCGGCCGAAGAAGTGCTCGCGCTCGACCGGGTGAGCGTCTCTTTCCCAGGGCACACCGTCCTTCATGAGGTGGGCTTCAGACTGGAAGCGGGCGAGTTCTGCGGTCTTATCGGCTCGAACGGTTCGGGCAAGACCACCCTACTGCGCACGATCCTCGGCTTCCAGACACCGGGAATGGGCAGCGTCAGGATCAACGGCGCTAGCAGCTTGACCTCCGTGGGCTACGTACCGCAGAAAATCCTGCTCGACCCCTACCTCCCGCTGCGTGCGCGGGATCTGGTGTCCCTGGGCCTCGACGGCCACCGGCTCGGCTTGCCGCTGCCGTCAAGGAAACGCCGGGAGGCAGTCGATGAGATGCTCAAGGCCGTGGATGCGCAGAGCTTCGCCGACCGACGGATCGGCGAACTCTCCGGTGGCCAGCAACAGCGCGCGTTAATCGCACACGCGTTGATTCGCCGTCCTCGACTCCTGCTGCTCGATGAGCCCCTCGCCAACCTAGACATGCGCAGCGCCGCCGAAATTGTGGCGCTGTTGCGCCGCCTGTGCGTCGAGCAACGGATCGCGGTCCTGCTTTCGGCTCATGACATGAATCCCTTGCTACCCGTGATGGATCGGATCGTGTACCTGGCCAATGGTCACGCAGCGAGCGGGACGACGGACGAAGTCGTGCGTACCGATGTGCTGAGCAAACTGTACGGCTACCACATCGATGTCATCCGCGTGCATGGGAGGGTGCTGGTGATTGCCGCCCGCAACGAGACAGAGATACTCGCTGCCGTCCAGCGACACCCCGCTCATATTGCACAAATCCCCTGATTCACTATGGACTCCTTACTCACTTTCGTTTTTGAACCAGGCTTCTTTACCAACGAGCCGGTACGCACCGCAATGGCCGTCGGAGGGGGCGCGGCGCTCGTGTCCAGTGTAATCGGCGTATTTACAGTCATGAGGGGCCAGTCCTTCGCCGGTCACGCGCTTGCCGACGTGAGCAGCGCGGGCGGCGCGGCGTCATTCCTGCTCGGGATCAATCCCCTGTTTGGATTCCTGGCCATGGCAGTGCTGGCCGCAGGCGGCATGGAACTGGTCCGGGTGCGCCGCGCCCGTGAGCGCGATCTTGTGACCGGTGTCGTGCTCGGCGCCGGCCTCGGCTTCGCTGCGCTGTTTCTGTACTTCGACGTGACATCCAAGAGCACGACCGGAGCGGCAATCACGATCATGTTCGGCTCGATGTTCGCAATTCCGGCATCGATTATTCCGCTCGCGACGGTGATCGGCGTAGGTGCGCTGATTGCGATCGCGGTGCTTTATCGTCCCTTGCTGATCAGTTCCCTCGACCCGGAGCTGGCCGCAGTGCGGGGTGTGCCGGTGCGCCTGACCGGACTTCTGCATCTGCTGGCGTTGGCGCTGGCCGTCTCGCTGTCTGCCATCACGGTGGGCGCCATCCTGTCAACCGCCCTGCTGATCGGACCCGCGGCGATCGCGTTGCGAATGGCGAAGCGGGCCGGCCGGGCGGTCGCCCTTTCCGCATTGATCGGGATCGGCGCGACATGGGGCGGCATACTCCTGGCGTACGATAGCTACTACTGGACACCAGGGCACGGTTGGCCCGTGAGCTTCTTCGTGGTCACCCTTATTTTCATACTGTATGTCATCGCGGGTCACCTCGGACGGAACCCGACGCGCATGATGGGCGCGCCGATCGCTCTGAAAACCCGTGGCCCGGGCGAGGTTTGACCATGTTCTCAAGCTTCATGACCAACACCTGGATAGTGGCGAGCATAGTGGCCACAGTCGCAGGCTTCGTCGGGTTCTTCGTTGTGATCCGGGGCGCCTCATTTGCCGCGCACGCGTTGCCGCTCGGCACGTTTCCGGGTGCCGCCGCGGCAAGCCTGATCGGTGTCAACCCACTCTTCGGCCTGATCGTCTTCGCCGGCATCGGGGTCATCGGGATCAACCGGCTAGGCCGGCACGGACGTCATGAAGTCGCGACAGCACTATGCCTCGTCACGTTGCTCGGACTCGGGGCCCTCTTTCTGAGCATGACGAGCGAATATTCCCAGGAGGTCTATGCCCTCCTCTTCGGTGAAGTGCTCGGCGTGAGCGATAGCGATCTCGCACCGGTCGCAGCGATCAGTGTTTTGTCGATCGCGATTACGGCTGTTCTGTTCCGGCCGCTACTGATCAGTTCGGTATCGCCCGAATTGGCGCAGGCTAGAGGTGTGTCCAGTCGCGCAATGGAACTGGGGTTCCTGACCATACTGGCGCTTGCAACTGCCATGGCGTTGCCGGTCGTGGGGGCACTGCTGGTATTCAGCTTGATGGTCGGCCCGGCCGCCGCCGCTCGATCACTGACTGACCGGCCGCTCCTTGCAATATCGCTCTCAGTCGGTATTTCGCTCCTCACCGTGTGGGCGTCGATCGCCCTCTCCTATGTGTCGAACTGGCCAGTCGGATTTTTCGTTGGTGGACTTGGGGCGATGTCGTATGGATTCGGCCGCTTGTGGGCTCGGATACGGACCCGGTCGTTGACAGGTGATGCAGATAGACTTCAGGCGTTATGTACCCACCCAGCGCAAGGTAGCAATAGCAGAAACTGATATCCAGCCAGATAAAGAGCAGGCCGAAAATTGCCACGGTCTCCACCAGGCAAAACAGGAAAAACGGATCGAAGAAGAGCATTCCAAATCACCAGAGCGAGCCGAGTCCCCCCAAACTGAAGATGAAGGGGATCCAACGCATGGACGACACGGAGATCGGCGCATGCGCGTTCGTTTGAAGACGACGCCACCGTTGCTACTGCTGGTGTGCCTTGATGAATGCCGCACACTCTTCGATGGACGCCATGCCTTCGTCGAGCATCGGTGCAAACATCTGCCAGGTATGGCACATCCCGTCGAAGATTTTCAGTTCAGCGACCACGCCGGCTGCCTTCAGGCGCTGCACGACCGTAACCGAGTCGTCACGCAACTTTTCCCAACTTCCCACGTGCACTAGACTAGGTGGCATTCCGCTGAAGTTCGCGTAGAGCGGCGTTACTTTGGGTGACTTACGATCGGCATCGCCGAGGTAGGCATCCTTGAAGAGCGCCAGCATCTCAGTCGAGAAGATGGGGTCGTCCTCTGTATTCCGATAGGAGGCGCCCTCCTCGGCGAAATCTAGCCAAGGCGACATCAGCGCCAGCGCACAGGGAAGCGGTAGTCCATGTGCTCTCGCTTGCAGCGCCGTGGCCAGGGATAGATTGCCGCCCGCGGAATCTCCGCTTAAGGCCACTTTGCTGGGTTCATAACCTTCGCGCAGGGCCCATTGATAGGCACCAAATGCATCGTTGTGCGCTGCCGGCGCGGGATTTTCCGGAGCGAGACGGTAATCGGGCGCCAACACGGCGCAGCCCGCTGCACGAGCCAAGTTGGAGGCAGTAACGCGGTGGGTGCGACTTGAGCAAAAGAAGAAACCTCCGCCGTGATAGAAAATAATCAGCCGTGTGGCATCTCCGCCCACCGGCAAGATCAGATCGCCGTCGCAAGGTCCGCAATTGATGCGCTCGATCTCGACGTTTTCCGCGATCGGTGTGTGGCTGGTGGCAGCCTCCACCCATGCGCGCATCATCTCCGGTGTGGCGTCTTCGGGGGGATGGTTCTTGGCGGTCATTTCAAGAATGGCGGCGAGTTGCTGTCTAGACATGTTCGTTCTCTTAAAAAATTGGGCTTGATAGGGCCATCCGTGCCCGAATGCACATTTGGCGCATCGGATGCGCCTAGCTCATCGGCGTAACTCATTTGCGTACTCAGGCAGCGGCGTGGTTCAGTGCGTAGATTGGCGCCTTCCGCCAAATGCATAAATGGGGTATTTTGGAAACACCCCTTGCATTAACGAGAAAATAGGAGCGGCTTTGACGACAAGATCGTCTGCAGCAATGGCACTGCAAGACATGGCTTTATTCGTGGAAGTTGCGCGTGCACTGAGCTTTACTCGGGCGAGCGATCTCTCCGGCATACCGATCGCCACACTGTCGCGTCGTATCGCGGCGTTGGAAAAGCGCGTCGCGGTACGGCTGTTCGAGCGCACTACGCGCCGCCTGGTCCTGACAGAACCCGGCAAGCGTTACCTGGAACGCTGCGAGCGCATCGTTCAGGAAGCGGGCATCGCACATGAGGTGCTCAAGGAGGCGGCGGAGTTGCCCTCAGGACACCTGCGCGTATCGATGCCGGTCGAATTTGGCCTCATCCATGTCGCCTCTGTCATCGACGAATTCGCACAGCGCTATCCCGACATCACGATGGAATTGGACTTGTCGCCGCGACCGGCCAACTTTGTGGATGAGAATGTAGACGTCAGCATTCGTCTGGGCGAAGTGCGAGACCAGTCACTCATCGCGCGCCGCTTGGGTAGCGCCGCGCGCTTGCTTTATGCGTCACCCTCTTACCTGGCAAGGCGAGGTGAGCCCGGTCATCCGACGGAGCTCAGCGAGCACGACTGCGTGCTTCAATCCTATATGACGCAGCCGACGAGCTGGTGCCTGGTGTGCGGCGACACTTCGATCGATGTCGACGTGCAAGGCCGGTTCTCCACCAACAATGTCTCGATGACCTTGAAATTCGCGGAACAGGGCTATGGCATTGCGGCACTCTCGCCGTTCGTTGCGCGACCGGCTTGCGAAGCCGGCGCGATTCGCCGCGTGCTTGACGACTGGAGTTTCCCCGCCATGCCAGTGCACGCCGTCATGACTTCGAGAATGGTTCCCGCTCGGGTTAGAGTTTTTGTCGAGTTCCTGGCCGCACGATTGACGATGTGACAGTGAACGCGCTTCTCGCGGCTAACCGCGCGATGCCACGGTGGCGGCCGCGGTTCAAAGCCGCCGAATCCATCCAACATTCTCGATATTGGAACGGTTGTTTCCAACATTTCGTATTTCTCGTTTTTTATGAATGCGGCAGTATGACGACTGCACTGCTTCATCCGCCCTGAGAAAAGCGCATGAAGCAGGAACGGCCACAGTTTAAGTGTCGGTGGCCCTCCCTCATCGGAAAGGTAGATCAATGCGCAATCTCTCATGGAGGCAGATTCTTGCCTGGGCACTCGCTGCCTTTTTCGTTCTCGGAAGTTTGATCAATATATTCTCGGAACAAGCGGGCGTTGAATACGAAAACTGGGGATACCCAGATTGGTTCCACTTCGTCACCGGCGGTCTGGAACTCTCAACCGCTGTTTTGTTGGCCCTGGCGCCAACCCGCACGCTGGGCGCAGCACTCGGCTGCACGGTCATGATTGCCGCGACCCTCACCGTGCTTATTCACGGCGAGTACGCCCATGCGACGCTTCCGATTTTAGTGCTGGCGTCGACTGCAGCCATCGGTTGGTCATAACGAGGTCGTCCAAGGGTCAAGCTGCTTGCGGGTAGCCAGATCGAGCGAAAGCTCCGGATACCGTTCGATTATTCGTGCTTGGACGTCACCAATCTAATGACGCGATGGCTATTCCATCAACAAAAGCAGAGCACTATCATTGACTCCATCGTGATGAAACGCCAGATCGCGCGACCCATCACTCATCCATGGAGAGATTGAAAATGTACGCCATCACTGGAATCAGCGGGAAAGTAGGCGGGTCACTTGCCAACGTATTGCTCGAAACGGGTCAGCCAGTGCGCGCAGTCGTGCGCAACCCTAGCAACGGTGCGTCGTGGACTGCGCGTGGTTGCGAGCAGGCCATTGCGCAGATGACGGATGCGGATGCACTGGCCCGCGCATTCGACGGCGCAGAAGGCGTTTTCATCCTGCCGCCATCGGAGTTCGATCCTGCCCCCGGATTTCCCGAAGCCCGCGAGGTCATCGATGCTGTCACATCGGCGCTCACCCGTGCGCAGCCGCGCAGGATCGTTTGCCTGTCGACGATCGGCGCGCAAGCAGTACAGACCAATCTGCTGACCCAGCGCACGCTCATGGAGCAGGCACTGAGCACGCTGTCTATACCGGTTGCGTTCCTGCGCCCGGCCTGGTTTATGGAGAACGCCGCGTGGGACGTTGCTTCCGCCCGCGACGACGGCATCCTCCACTCGTTCCTGCAACCCCTCGACAAGGCTTTCCCGATGGTTGCGACCGCCGACATCGGACGCGTTGCGGCTCGGCTGTTGCAGGAGGACTGGCAAGGCAAACGCGTGGTCGAACTGGAAGGGCCGAGCCGCGTCAGTCCTAACGATATCGCCCAGGCGTTTTCGCGGGTTTTGGGCCGTCCCGTGCATGCGCAAGCTGTCGCCCGCGAAAGCTGGGATACGCTTTTCACGGGTCAGGGAATGAAAGATCCCGTACCGCGCATCCGGATGCTCGATGGATTCAACGAAGGTTGGATCGATTTTGAAGGTGACGAAGACAGCATCATTAAAGGCCAGTTGGCGCTTTCCGCTGTCATTCGCAAGCTCGTTGAGGGAGCTTGACGCGAGCTTAATCCAGGTTTGCCGCAGGCCTAAGGCTTAACGAAGGCTTAGCGGGCAGTACGGCTTGGCCCGCGTCGATTCTTGGCGCGGGTTGAGTGTTTCCTGATGTGTGGGGTGGTGTGCATTGGCCCAGTGTGGGTCTGTGCAGGGCGGGTAGGCGTCGGGTGGGCGTGGGGTGGGCGTCGGGTGGGCATCGCTAGCAAGCGGTAAATGCCGACATATCCTCGTTTGGAATGATTCATATCCAATTTTCAGCCTTCTCAACGCAAGGCGGAATGGATAAATTCTCCATCAACGAACCGGCGCTTAGCCGAACTCGGCCCCAACCACACATCCAAGGAAACATCATGTCTGTCTTATTCACCCCGAAGAAAGTCGGCGCTTATACGCTCTCACATCGCGTCGCCCTGGCTCCGATGACTCGCCTGCGCACCATCCAGCCCGGCGACATCCCTAGCCCGATGATGGCTGACTTCTATGGCCAACGCGCGTCGGAAGGCGGCCTCGAAATCATCGAAGGCGTCAGCATCTCGATCCCCGCCCGCTCCTACCTTGGCGCCGCGAGCTTTTACCACGACGGGCAAACGCAAGGCTGGAAAGCAATCGCCAACGCCGTTCACGCCAAAGGCGGCCGCGCCTTCATGCAGCTCATACACGGCGGCCGTCAAAGCCACGTAGAAATGACCGGTGGCGTCGACCCCGTTGCGCCCTCCGTCGTCCCATTCGAAGGCGTTGCACTGACCGCCGATGGCTTCGTGCCCGTCTCGCCGCACCGTGCGCTGGACATTGAAGAGATCCCGGGTATTGTCGAAGAATTCCGCGTTGCTGCCCAGCGTGCCCTGGACGCCGGTTTCGACGGCGTAGAACTCCACGCCGCCAACGGCTATCTGGTCGATCAATTCATCCAGGACGGCAGCAATAAGCGCACGGACGCCTATGGCGGCCCGATCGAGAACCGCGTGCGCTTCCTGCGCGAGACCGTCGAAGCGCTCATTTCGGTGTGGGGCGCCGACCGGGTTGGCGTGCGCATCTCGCCATCGGGCGAATGGGGTGGCGTCTCCGACAGCGATCCGCAGGCGTCCTTCAGCTACGTCGCGAAGGTGCTCAACGACTATAAGATCGCCTACCTGCATGTGATCGAGCCACGCGTCAAAGGTGACGATACCCTGCATGAAGGCCAAGGCCCCGTCGCTTCGAAGTACCTGCGTGCGCACTTCGCGGGTCCGATCATCGCGGCGGGCGGTTTCGATCGCGCCGGTGCCGAGGCGATCGTGGCATCCGGCGACGCCGATGTGGTCGCGTTCGGCCGCTACTTCTCGTCGAATCCCGATCTGCCGTATCGCTTCAAGCACAACCTGCCGCTCACGCCGTATGTCCGCTCCGCGTTCTGGGGTGGTGACGAAACGGGCTACACCGACTTTCCCGCTGTCGAAGTCGCAGAGACCGTCTAAGCTTAAGGGCCAGTCGCATTGCCAGCCAAAGCTATCTCGTCGTCCACTCATCGTCCAATAAGTTAGGAGTTTTCATGTCACGCACCATCAAGTTCGCAAAAGCCGGAGGGCCGGAGGTCCTCGAATTCGTCGAAACGCAGGTTCCGGCCCCCGGCCCTACCGAGGTTCGTATCAAGGTCAAGGCCATTGGCATCAACCGCGCGGAGGCCATGTGGCGCAATGACGCCTACATCGAACCCGTGAAGTACCCCGCCGGCCTGGGCTATGAGGCGGCAGGCATCGTCGATGCCGTGGGCCGGGACGTTACCGGCTTCGCGGTCGGTGACGAGGTCAATACGATCCCGTCCTTCTCGATGAATCAATACTTCATGTATGGCGAGGTGGTACTCGCGCCGGAATACGCCGTCGTGAAGCACCCGAAATCGCTTTCGTTTCCCGAGGCTGCGTCGATCTGGATGATGTTTGTGACGGCGTACGGCGCGCTAGTCGAAGATGCCAAAGTCACCAAGGGCGACTTCGTCATCATTCCCGCGGCTTCCAGCAGCGTGGGACTGGCCGCGATACAGATCACGAACTACGCCGGCGCCACATCGATCGCCCTGACGCGCACTTCGGCCAAGCGCCAACAACTGCTGGATGCGGGCGCCACTCACGTGATCGCTACGGAAGAAGTCGACCTCGTGCAAGAAGTGATGCGCATCACGGACGGCAAAGGTGCGCGCGTCGCGTTCGACCCCGTGGGTGGCCCGACCTTCGCGAAGCTGATTTCGGCGCTCTCGTTCCAGGGCATCGTGTACCTCTATGGGGCACTCAGCGAGGACGTCACCCCGCTACCGGTACTGGAAATGATAGGCAAGATGCCGACCGTCAAGGCGCACAACATCTGGCTGACGACCGGCGACGAAACACGTCGCAAGGCAGCGGTGGAGTATGTGCTCAAGGGCCTCGAAGCCGGCGCGCTCAAACCCGTCATCGACCGGACGTTCAAGTTCGATGACATGGTGGAAGTGCATCGCTACCTGGAGCAGAACGGCCAGTTCGGCAAAATCGTCGTGACGGTGTAAAGGCTAGCCAGCCAGGCAGTCCTCTACGAAAGCGGTGAACTGCCTGGCCTTTGTGCTTGCCAGCCGCCCGGTCGGATACACGGCCGACAGGCTGATAGGCGGAAGGACCCAATCGTCCATCACCGACACGACGGCGCCCGATTTCAGCTCCGGCGTGAAGGCCCATTCGGATGCGATGGCCAAGCCCATGTCGGTGAACACCGCGGCGCGCAAGCCTTCGGTCGCGGTGATTTTCACTCGGCCGTGCATTTTGACCGACACCTCCGCGGTCTCTTTGCGGAACTTCCAGTCTTCGCCTCCGCCGTCGCGCGTGTAGATGATGGCCTGATGCGCGAGCAGATCGCCAGGCGCGTTGGGGATGCCGTAGCGCTTGAAATACTCGGGCGTGCCCAACACGCGGCGGCGGGCCTCGGCGATCTTGCGGGCGGTCATGTTGGAGTCCGACAAAGCGCCCATGCGCAAGGCGACATCGATACCCTCCTCGACGAGGTCGATATTGCGGTCGTCCAAAACCAATTCCAGCTCGAGACTCGGATGTTGGTCCATGAATTCCGGCAGCCGCGGCACGATATGCAGTCGCGCAAAACACACGGCCGCCGACACTCGCAGCTTGCCCGACAGGCCCGACGCCGTTCCGCGTGCAGCCAGCACCGCTTCGTCGGTCTCCTCGACCGCACGCTTGGCGCGCAAGTAGAAGCTGTTGCCGGCCTCGGTTGGCGTGAGCACGCGCGTGGTCCTGAGCAAGAGCTTGACGCCCAGCCATTCCTCCAGCTGCGCAATCGCCTTCGACACAGCGGGTTGGCCGATGTCGTAGTGCCGCGCGGCCGCAGAGAACGAACCGGTGTCGACAACGCGTATATAAATTTCGATCGCAGCGAGACGGTCCATCTTGATTCTCCGACGGAATAAGTACTGCAAGATTTTGCGCCTTTCGCTTCTTCAATGGAATGAATAAATTCGATACCGTTGATGCTGTCTTTGAGTCTGCCTTTGAGTCCGTTACCCACCCTGGGAGACAGTGATGTCGACAATAGAGAAGGGAAGCAGCACGGCCAGCCGGCAGTCGGACGCCGACGCCGAACTGGCCATGGCCGCGGCATCCAAAGCGGCAGCGAGTGCGCTGCGCGCGGGCGCACGGGCGCCACTCTTCACCCTTGCAGACGCCTCAGGGCGACGCATAGCCCTCGAAGCGTTGCTGAGCACAGGCCCTGTGGTTCTGCGCTTCTTCAGGGGCGCATGGTGTTCGTTCGGGGAGCACAGCGTGGCCGAATTTGCGTCCATGCACCAGGACGTAGTCTCGCTCGGTGCAAGCGCCGTTGCGATCGCGCCGCCCAGCAAACCGACCGTGCCGAGCGACCCGGTTCCAATGCCCGAATTGCAAGACATCGGCATGAAGGTCGCACGGGCATATGGACTTGCGTTCGATCTTCCGGTCGGTCTCAGGCCCAGGTATGAAGCGTTAGGCTACACGCCGCCGTCCACAAAGAGGGCGGGCACCTGGCTAGTTCCGATACCCGCCACGTACCTACTGGACCGCGACGGCACCGTTGCGCTGGCGTTCATCGACGTGGACTACAGGAAGCGCTTCGAAGCCGCGTCGCTACTGAGCGCGTTAAAGGCCGTGCAAGCCCGGCACGCGATGCTGCCTCGCGGCCCACGCTCGCTTATTTAAAACCGTCGCTTCGAACTCACATCTACCACCCTCGTCTACCGCCCTCATTTACCATCTTCATCTACCACCAGTACCGATACGCGTAGATGATCGTCATTGCCACGCCCGCGACAATCACAATCCGGCGCACCGTGGTTGCCGGAAGGATTCGAATCAGATGACCGCCGGCATAACCGCCAACGGCTGCGCCTACCAGCATGACCAGCGTAGGCGGCCAAACGACAATGCCTTTGACGATGAACACCAGGACAGCGGCCGCGCTGACCGCGGTCGCAAGCAGGTTCTTCAACGCCTTGACGGAGCGCAAATCCCCCGGCTCTGTGATCGCGAGCACGGCAGTCAGCATCACCCCTAGGCCTGCCCCGAAGAAACCGCCATACACCGATGCGAGCCCTATCGATCCCAGCGCTCGATATTGAGTTCGACTGCGCCCGAGTGCCTCATGGCGTTGCTCCGCACGCCTTTGAATCGTGGGCGCCAGCGCGAACAGTGCGGTCGCGAAGGCGATCAGCGCAGGCACCGGCAATGTGAAATCCCGTTCGGAAATGTGCAGCAACACCAAGCCACCCAGCGCGCCGCCTATAAGTGCGCAAAGCGTCAGCAAGCACAAGCGTTTGTCGAAAGGCGGAAGGCGACTGCGATCCGCCAGCGCTGCGATAAGATGCCCCGGCGATATCGCCACGGCATTCGACGCGTTGGCGGCAATGGCCGGCAAACCGGCGGCCAGCATGGCTGGAAAGGTAATCAGCGTAGCGCCGCCAGCCAATGCATTGACTATCCCGCCAACCGCCCCAGCTGCGAGCAGCAACGTCCCGGTCATCAGATTCATACGTTCTCCGTTTATGCTTATGCATTGTAGGGAGAGGCGCTCGCAGAGTCTGGAACGAATGTGACAACTATGCCCCGCTTATCCGTCTCGGTAGGACCGTGGCGTGGTACCGAAGGCCGCCAGGAAATGGCGGCCGAGGTGGCTTTGATCGGCAAAACCCGTGTCCGATGCCACTGACGCCACCGCTTCGCCTTTGCGCAACAACGCCCTCGCTTCGTTGAGACGATGCAGCAGGCGATACCGTGAAGGCGCTATACCGATGGCTCGGGAAAACAGCCGCGTATAACCTTCCCGACTGAACCCGCTGGCGGCGGCCAAGTGCTTGATCGTGGCATCGGTGGACGTGATGTGTCGACGCAAGGCGTTTGCGCCGCTGCGATCCGAATCGCGATGATCCGAGGAAGTGACACGCTCTTCGAGCAGCTCCAGTATTTCATGCAAACCGACTGCTCTCGCGTTCGCCCAATGCGGCGGCATCGTGTATATCTCCGCGCGCTGCGGAATTGCTGCCAAGATAGAACGAGGAAGGTACAGGTTGAAACTGACTGTACCGGCCGATGCCTCATGGGTAGCCGCGTGTAACACGGACGGCGGGATTAAAACGAACTCGCCTTCACGCACCTCTATGACCTGTCCCGCTACGGAAAAACATCGGCATCCGCTAGCCACAAACGTCAGTTGCGCTTCTTCGTGAAAGTGCGAACGCAACGCCGGATGCGTCTGCCCACCCCATAAGGCGATTTCAACGGGCGTGTCGGTGCCGATACGTCGGTATCGCCAGATATCGCGTCCGTCCGGCTCTGCGGCGGCCATAAAATCGATATTCATTGGGTATTCCGTTTGAGAGCGACGCTTTAGGGGACGGTTTTAGGGGATCGTCATATTCGACGAAGCAATAGCATTTTGCCGGATACAATTCGGCATCGCTCAATTTTCCCATACTGACCTGATCCATCCATGCCTAATCCTAATCGGGCTTTCCTTCTTGGCCCGCTGCTGAAAGGTGTTTCACGTTCCTTTTACCTGACTCTGCGCGTGCTGCCGGTCGGCATGCGCGATCCGATCGGTTTGGCGTATCTGTTGGCACGGGCCGCCGATACGATAGCCGACACGTCGCTGATTCCGCCCGAGCAACGACTGGAGTTGCTGCTGTCGCTGCGCAGTCAAGTCAATGGCGCGACCGACGACGGCGCGCTGGTGCGGCGTTTGGCCGCGGAAGTGGCGGGTCAGCAAACGCTGTCGGACGAAAAAGTTCTGCTCGAGTCACTCGGGCCGGCCCTGGTGGTGTTATCGCAATTGAGCGAGTCCGATCGAGAGGCCGTACGCGAAATCGTCACGACGCTGACGAAGGGCATGGAATTCGATCTCCGTACGTTCCCTGACGAGCGCTCGGGCCAGATTGTCGCGCTTCGCGAATTGGCCGAGCTCGACCAATACACTTATCTGGTTGCGGGTTGCGTGGGGGAATTCTGGACCAAGATGACCTACGCCCACATGCCGGGAGCCCTCAAAGGGAAGCCCGAAGCCATGTTGCAGCGGGGCGTTCGGTTCGGCAAAGCGCTACAGATGACCAATGTGCTGCGGGACTGCGGCAAGGATTTGCGTATCGGACGCTGTTACCTTCCGGTCACGCTGCTGGATCGCTTCGGCTTAAATCCGCAAGATCTCTTGTTGCCGAGCAATTCTCGTCGCGCACAACCGCTGTTGTTCGAGCTTATCCGGATGTCGTTGGATCACTTTCGCGAGGCGGTTGAATACACGCTCGCTATTCCCGCGTTTTCCATTCGATTGCGCCTGGCGTGTTTGTGGCCGGTCGTGATCGGCCTGGAAACGCTGCTGCTGCTTGTCGATAACGACGACTGGCTGGATCCGGAAAAGGTCTCGAAGATACGACGCAACAAGGTGTATCAGGTCATAGCGTGTTCATTGCCGCTGGTGGCGTCCGACACATTGGTGCGTATCTGCGCTGAGCGGTTGATAGGGAAAATCGAGGCGCGACTGGGCGGTAGTTAAGGGCAACGAGCGACGCCCGCTCGTTGCAGATAGAACCGCTCTTTTTCTTCCCTTCCTATGCATTCATCGGGGAAAATCCACACTCCCCGACGCGCAACAGGTCAGGAACGCAGTTTGAGGATCGCGTCGACTTCAAGTTCAAAATCGATAAAACCTGACTGCACCAACGTTCTCGCCGGCCAAGGTTGAGCGACGTAGCCTCGGTATATTTTGTCAAAATCGGGTGCCCGCGCCGGATTTTTTAAATAGACCGTGACCTTGACTGCGTCATGCAGCGATAGACCAAGCTCACTCGCAACGGCGTTGAGGTTGTCCAAGGTTTGTCGTGCCTGGTCTTCAAACGGCAGATGCGACAAGCGATTGCCACTGACATCGCGTGGCGTCTGGCCGGACAAAAATACCAAATCGCCGCACACGATCGCTTGACTGTACGCGCCCGCCGGCGGGGGAGCGTTCTCGGAGTTAACAGCCTGTTTCATCGTTGCCGTACTCGTCGTTATTGCACTCATCGTTATTGCACCTCTGGTTTGTTGTGAGTTTGTATCGTCATGGCTGCGGCAATCGCACCGGCAAACGCGCACGCCGCGCATGTCAATGCTACTGCACGCAGTGCCGCGTCCAGCGCATCGGCTTGCGCCTGGACGATCAGTGGTTGCGGCACAAGCGGAGCAGCACTCACCGCAGACGTCGCGTTGGCTTCCGGTTCAAGTAGCTGCCCGGCCCTCCGATAGGCATCGGAAGGTACGTTCAATTGGTCAAGTCGCGTGGACAAAGCCGCGTTGTGCGCCCCGACAAACACGATGCCAAGCACGGCCACCGCAAGCAACCCGGCGACACGTGATACCGCATTGTTGATGCCCGACGCGACACCGATGCGATCACGCGTCGTGGAGGCCATCACCGTAGTCGTCAGCGGAGCAACGGTGATTGTCAGACCAAGGCCTATCGCCATCAACGCCGGAAAAAGAGTGCCCCAGTAACCGCCATGCGCGGATAACCACCCCAGTAAAATAAAGCCGACTCCGGTCACGAACGGCCCGGTGGTCAACATTGCACGTGGGCCGACCCGATTCGTCAGTGCTCCCGTGAGACGCGACAGCAGTCCGACGACGACCGGCACGGGCAGCAGCGCCGCACCCGCCTCGGTCGCCGTGAAGTGATGGGCGCGAATCAGCGTGAACGGCAAGAAGAACAATACGCCGCTCAATCCAAAATAGAGCAGCAACGTGATGATATTCACGCCGACAAAATCGCGTGACCGGAACACGTCGAGCGGCATCATGGGATTGCGGCTCCTGATTTCGATCACGACAAATGCAATCAACGCGAGCACGCCGGTAACGATTAGCGCCAGCACGACTGGACTACCGAGCCCGCGTGACGAAGCGATCGTGAGGCCATAGGTGAGCATCGCCAAGCCCGTCACCGCGGCAAGCGCCCCGGGCCAGTCGAGCGCTTGGCGTGTGTCACTCTTGTAGCTGTTCGGAATGGACATGATCGCGAGTGCAACTGTGACGCACGCCAGCGGCACGTTGATGAAGAAGATCGCGCGCCACGAAAGGACGTCGACGAGCCATCCGCCCGCGACCGGCCCAACCGCGGTCATGATTGCCGCGACGCCGGCCCACGTGCCTATCGCCTGGCCGCGTTCTTTCTCGTTGAAGACCGCGCCGATGATGGCAAGACTATTTGGAATCAGCAACGCGGCGCCCATGCCTTGTATCGCACGTGCGGCGATTAATGTGCCTGAGTTCGGCGAGAGACCGCAGGCGATCGAAGCGATCGTGAAGAGCCCGATGCCCGCGATGAATACGTTGCGTCGGCCGAGTCGATCGCCCATCGAACCGCCGATCAGCACAAGCGAGCTTAGAAACAGTAGGTAGGCGTTGACGATCCATTGGATTGCTGCGACGCTCGCACCGAGTTCGTTCTGGATCGACGGCAGCGCAACATTGACCACCGAACCGTCGATGAATGCCATGCTCGAGCCAACTATGGTCGACGCGAGCGCGAGCCGTTTGCGCACGCAAGGGGGGTCGGCCGCGACCGGCTGCGTGCGGATGATCAGCTCATCGCACGCACCGGTTTGCCCAGCGCTGGGTTGCGTGGGGTGAGACTCGTCCAAAGGATCATGAACGGTCAAGATCGCTCTCGTGTTTATTGGCCCTGCACTTTCTTGGGTTTCGGCGGCGATTCAATCTTGTTGTATTCAAAGGCAGGCGTCGCTTTGATCGCATCCTTTGTTGCGCCGGCCAGGTAGAAGTTTCCATCGCGAATAGCGAGCATACCGATCGGAACTGCGACATCGTGGACGGCCACGCCTAGAAATCCGCCGGCGGAAATAATCGCGGCAGACAAGGAACCGCTGGGATCGACGACCAGATCGCGTATCGTGCCGATCTTCATGTTTTGATCGTTGTAGACGGCTTTACCGAGTACGCTTTTCTTGACACTCCAGCCTTGCAGCAAAGCGTTGGATTGCTCGACGGTCACGCTGAGAGGTTGACTGCCCGCGACTTGGGCATGGGCGTCGATGCAGGATGCCAGTACGATTGCGACTAAAAGTGTTTTGCGTATCGTCATTTATTGACTCCGTGATTGGTTAGTAGAACCGGCTCGATTTCGCATCCCTGCCTATGAAATCTCGAGAGCCGCGCTCTATTATGCTCTGACTTCCGCGTGCAGCAACGGGCCGGGATTCCAATCAGCAACACCAGCGCGCCGATTTGCCGTGCGAGCGCGGACGTTGTGCGTGTTGTGCTAGAGCAGGTCACGGAGCTGATTGAGCCACGTCAACTGGCGGGCGGTGCGCTGGGTTGAGACAAGCGGCTCACGAAGAGCGCTGCAGCGTGTTGCCTTGCACCTCGATTTTCACGGGATCGGTTCGCTTCCATTGCTTCTTGGGTACGACTAGCTTCCATGTCGCGTCCTTTCCCCCGCTGCGAAAGAACGCCGCGATGCCGATGTATTCGGCGGCGGCGTTCATCTCTACACTGATGCTGGCGGTCGAATCGGGCCGCAGCACGATATCTTTTGTCGTCAGTATGTCCGCCTTGAGTGCGCCTAGGTCATTGGCCTGCAATTGGGTGTAGGCCAGTTTCTCGAACGCTTGGGATTTCTTCAATTGATAGATGCGTACTACAGTGGATAGTGGTTGACCCGTGCCGTTTGCGTTTAGTGACGCTCGACTAACGAGGTCAAGGTTCATCGTCTTGACCTGCGTTGTGAAGGCCCATTTCGCCGCGGCCACCGTGCTGCTCTGTACTGCTTGGCCTACTCCGCAGCCGGAGAGGGCGACGGTAATCACCTCGAAGACATCGAACTGCGCTACGAGAAGATCACCTGGGCGTATAAGGACGGCAACATTATTCACGCCGACAGCTGGAACGAACGCTCGTAAACGGGTACTCAACGCGGGTACTCAACGCGAATATTCAAATCGGAATATTCAAAGCGAGCACTCAAAGTGAACGCCAAAAGTGAACGCTAAGAAGCAAGTCCTGGTCCCGGTGCTAAGTCAGTCTTCTCCTTGAGCACCGGTTTTACGCACGGGCCATACGCTCTTCGGTCCGTGCGCCTTTTTAAACTTCCGTCATGACCGCACGCGACCTTTCCCCTCTACTGCGCCGCCTCAATCATCACTGTGCCCAAGCTCTCGAAGACGCGGTCGGTCTGTGCGAAACGCGCGCCCACCCAGATATCGAGATTGAGCATTGGCTCATCAAACTACTTGAACTCGGAGACGGCGATCTCATCGCGATCCTGCGTCGTTATGAGATCGATGTCGACGCAATCTGGAACAGCCTGCTCGCCGCCATCGACCGACTGCCACACGCCTTACGTGGCAAACCCGGTTTGTCGCATCGATTGGGTCAAATGCTGCGAGCAGCGTGGATGCTTGCCTCGGTCGAACCAGGACAGACCGCGATACGCTCGGCACATTTGCTCGCGGCACTCGTCGACATGCCCAACGCGCTACGCGCACCCGATGCGTGGCCCCTGCTGTCAGTCTCCGCCGTCCAGATCCAGCGCTTGATGCCAGAACTGGATCGTATTTCTGTCGAGGCGCCATCGCTATCGGCAGATCGCCCCAACAACAATTTTGCCAATGACGACGCTAGAGGTGAGCCGATACAGGGATCCTCCGAGCCCGCAGCGCGCTTGAGTACACACAAGCAGCCCGTTTCGGAAGCACTGCAGCGTTTCACGATCGACATCACGCAGAAAGCCCGCGACGGCAAGATTGATCCGGTCTTTGGCCGCGATAGTGAAATCCGCCAGATGGTCGATATCCTCGCGCGGCGCCGTAAGAATAATCCGATCCTGGTGGGCGACCCGGGTGTCGGCAAGACGGCTCTCGTTGAAGGGTTGGCCCTCAAGATCGCCGAAGGTGATGTTCCCGCGGTGATACGCGATGTCAGTATCTTGACCCTCGATCTCGGCTTGTTGCAAGCCGGTGCCGGCGTCAAGGGCGAATTCGAACAGCGCTTGAAGAATGTGATCGAGGCGGTCCAACAGTCGCCCGTGCCGGTCTTCTTGTTCATCGACGAAGCACACACCTTGATCGGCGCGGGCAACACAGCGGGAGGCGCCGATGCGGCCAATTTGTTAAAGCCGGCGCTCGCGCGTGGTGAACTACGCACTATCGCGGCAACAACCTGGGCGGAATACAAACAGTATTTCGAACGCGATGCCGCATTGGAACGCCGTTTCCAGATGGTCAAGGTCGACGAACCCGACGACGACAACGCGTGCCTGATGCTGCGCGGCCTTAAAGCGCGCTATGCACAACCCCATGGCGTCCACATCACCGATGCCGCTGTCAGCGCGGCCGTGCGTTTATCTCGACGTTATCTAACCGGGCGCCAGTTGCCGGACAAAGCGGTCGATCTACTGGATACGGCCGCGGCTCGGGTGCGCATGAGCGTAGAGGCGACGCCGGTGGCGATCTCCGTGTGTCAGGCCCAACGCGCTGCGCTCGAGGTCGAACGCGCAGCCTTGGTCCAGGACCAAGACGCCACGTCGACCGATGTCGGTGAACGGCAAACGGCAATCGACGCCGAGCTAGCCACCCTATCCACCGAACTCGAAGGGCTGGAGCAACGCTGCATCGTGCAAAGGAAAGCCGCAGCCCGGCTCTTCGAACTTCGGCAGCAGTGGCAAACCGCGACAGACGAATCGGCACGCCGCGATCTGCGCCCGCTAATCGGTGCTGCGCACGCGGCGATGGCACAACACCGCGCACTAGCGCTAATCCACGCGGAGGTCGACGAAGCGACGATAGCCGCCGTGATCGCGGACTGGACCGGCATACCGGTGGGCAGCCTTTTGGAAGATGAACGCTCGACCCTGCTCGAGCTGGAGACTCGGCTCGCGCGCGTGGTGGTCGGGCAAGATGACGCGCTTGCAGCACTGGGCAAGAGCCTACGTGCCGCGAAGGCCGGGCTCAAATCGGACGACGCGCCGCTGGGCGTCTTCCTATTAGTCGGCCCCTCCGGTGTCGGCAAGACCGAAACTGCCCGCGCGCTCGCAGATCTGTTGTTCGGCGGAGAGCGCGCCCTGATCACGATCAATCTGTCCGAATATCGTGAAGCCCACACGGTATCGCAGCTAAAGGGCTCGCCACCGGGATACGTTGGATACGGACAAGGCGGCGTTTTGACGGAAGCTGTGCGCCAGCATCCGTATAGCGTGGTCCTGCTCGATGAGGTTGAAAAAGCGCATCGCGACGTGTTGAACGTGTTCTATCAGGTGTTCGACCGTGGCTTTATGCGGGACGGCGAAGGACGCGTGATCGACTTCCGCAACACCGTGATCGTGATGACCTCGAATCTCGGCAGCGAGCAAATCATGGCCGCAACTGATGTCGCTGCTGAAGCGGCTACGGACGCATCCACCGGACTCTTAATGGAAGCGATACGCCCACAACTGATCGAACACTTCCAGGCGGCTCTGCTTGCGAGATTTCAGACCGTCGTGTACCGGCCATTGACCTCCCACGCGTTGACCGCAATCGTCCGGATGAAACTCGACGAGGTGGCCCGGCGCATCGAACATAAATTTGCCGTGCCGCTGCTATGTGACGATGCGCTGGTGGAAGAACTCGTACGCGCCTGCCTGTTGCCCGACTCCGGCGCACGCAATATCGACAGTTTGCTCGACCAGCAGATACTGCCGATTTTGTCGCGCGAGCTTCTCGTGCGTATGGGAACCGGTGATGCGAGAGACAATGATTCGGGAGACGGTGATGACGGGAACGGTGATGCGGGAGACGGTAATGCGAGAGACGGCCACGCACCGGTACAGATTCGGTTGTCCTGCTCAGACGAGCACGGTATCACCATCGAGTTTGATGAAATCGCAGGTGCTGCGTCATGACACGCGGCGGACCTGGCCTATTTGAGGCCGTGACCGGCTACTTCGCCGACGGCACTGCTGTCGACGCTGTCGATCCCGCGACGCAGACATTCCAGTCGGTGCAAGACAATATCCAACGCATTCTAAACAGCCGCCGCAACAGCCTCGCGCACCTGCCGGACTATGGACTGGGCGATCTGTCGATGATTTACCGTCAATTGCCGGCGTCCGCGCATTTGCTCACCGAAGAGATCGAGACGACGTTGCTCAAATACGAGCCACGCCTAAAATCAATTGCCATCACGATAGACGAAACCGAAACGGGCATGCTGTTCAGCTTCACGATGAGTTGCTACCTCCATCGCGAGGGACTGGTGCGTTTCGGCACCCACTTCACCCCCGACGGCCGCACACGGCTCACGATGCTGCAGGCTGAACAGGCTCGCCGCTAATCCGGCCAGGCTGAAGGGCGACACCCGTCATGGGTGTGCCCTACCCTTGCGCCCGCATACAACATGCCTTAGCTCTCGCGGCCCCGATCACCGTACCGAAACAATTTCGCTTCGGCAAAATCGATCTCCCTGCCCCCTCCTCTGTCGCGCACGACTTACGCAAGAACTTCGCCGGGCGTCAAGCCGAATCCCCGTACCTATCCCGAAGCCGACCACGGCTTGAATCGCAGCGAATGCGATTCCTACCGCCGAACAGCCGCGCTCGCACAGAAATCTAGAAATGATACTTATAAGCATTTTATAGATCATTTAAGGCCTTATAAGGATCATCCTTTCGACTTAAAGTAGAGACTCCTAACCACCTGATGCAGGAGTCACACCATGAGCCGTATCACCGTACCCAATATCGCCTCAGCCACCGGCGCTACCGCTGAAGTCTATGCCCAAGTCCGCAAGATCGCCGGCGGCAGCGTTCCCAACCTGTTCGCAGCCGTCGGCCATGTAGCACCCGCCGCGCTGACCGCCGTACTGAAAGCCGAAGGCGCATTGGCCTCGGGCAGCCTGAGCAAGCAAGACCTCGAAACCATCAAACTGTTGGTCAGCGAACAGACCGGCTGTGACTACTGCGTCGCGGCCCACGTGATGCTGGGCAAGATGACCGGTCTGTCGGCCGACGCCTTGCGCGCCATCCGCGCTGGCCAGCCCACGGGCGACGCGAAGCGCGATGCGTTGGTGCGCTTCGTACTGAACCTGCACACGACCAGCGGCACGATCAGCGAGAACGAGGTCGCCGCGATTCGCACGGCCGGCTACACCGACACGCAACTAGCCGAGATCTCGCTGGCCATCGCCATGACCATCTTCACCAACACCTTCAATCGCATCAACGATACCGACGTGGACTTCCCGCCGGTTAAGTAAGCGGTCGTGCCGGGAGGGCATCGGCAGCACAACAGCCGGTTGCCTCCCGGCACTAGCTGACGCAGCGGGAACCAGCAACCCGGCGGGCACCGACGTATGACCGCGCAACCGTTTGAATTCAACGTGCGCCGAGCTTATCGGCTTTCCATAGCGGGGAAACGGCGCCAAGCGTGGTAACTTGTCAAATGACACATTAATAGTTACAGTCGCAAATCTTTTCAAGGAGACTTCGATGGCGGTACGAAGGGTTTCTACTTCCGACCACGACGCGGTGCTCGAATTTCTAAACACAGTGATACTTGGAAACGAGCAACTGGTTGACCTCTTTCAGACCAATGAGGATGTGGTGCACTGGCTCCGGAAAACGGGGTTCTTGAACGGTGCGCCCACGCCTGAACTGGAAGCTCAGACGTTGGCGAGCGACGCAAGGTCACTTCGCGAGGTCATACGCGAGCTGCTCGCGCAACGAAAAACGGGCGAACCGGTGGATATCGGACGGCTGAATCCTATGCTGGCCAACGGAGGCTACCGAATCGAGCTGACGTATGACTGTGAGGGAAATCTAGCCGCGCGTAGAAGATATACGGGGGATAACAGTGCACAGCTGCTGATCCCGGTTGCGATAGCGGCGGCCGACTTGCTCGCAGGCGGCGACTTCAGATTAATCCGCAAGTGCGAAGGCGATCGTTGCCCCCTGTGGTTCTACGATAGAACGAAGGCGCATAGGCGGCGGTGGTGCAATATGTCGTTGTGCGGCAATCGTCAAAAAGTGGCACGATTCCGGACTCGAACGAAATGCGACTGATCACGCACTTGACCCAGCTCATACCTGCTATGAGCCAGGCTTCATGGCTTCTTCGCTGCATTTCCTTAATACTTTGACATGGGATGACCGGCTACCTGAGCGTGGGTAGTGGTCTGTCGAGTGACTTCGAGTGATTGAATACCGGGACGGCAGATAAGATCATGCGAGACCAAATGACGCTGGGCGAGGCGACCGAAACAGCGAGCGGCGAGTGGAGTTTGATTGTAGCGATTGTTCTTGTCGCAATTAGTTTGCGGCCGGGCATCGTGTCGATAGGGCCGATCCTGCCCATGATCCAAACGGAATTTGGACTGTCGCATGCGTTGGCGTCGCTGTTGACTGCGGTGCCCGATTTGCTTATGGGGCTGCTCGCGCTGCCTACGCCATGGCTTGCGAGGCGATTTGGTCGCGATAAAGTTTTGCTCTGGGCTTTGATTCTGCTCTGCCTGGCCACGATAGCACGCGCGTTCACACCCAATACTGCAGGCTTATTGCTCACGACTGTGGGCGTCGGAGCCGGCATCGCGGTAGCGGGCGCGTTGTTCGGTGGCTTGATCAAATCGAAATTTCCGACGCGTGCGGCGATGCTGATGGGCATATACGCAACGGCGTTATCGTTCGGCAGTACCGTCGCGGCCGCCTCGAGCGGTGCTGTCGCTAATAGTTTTCCCGGCGGCTGGAGGCTGGCTGCTGGAATGTGGGGGGTTATTGGCTTGGTTGCGATTGCGGGTTGGAAGATAGTCGCGGAGTCGGATCGACAAGCTAATGTGCGCAATGTTGCGCCGGCAGTGAAAGCCGCGCGGTTCCCAATCGGAAATGGCAAGGCGTGGTTGGTGGCGCTATTCTTCGCGTGCGATAACTTGCTGTTTTACGCGTTGATCTCCTGGATCGCACCCATGTATCACGAGTATGGAATTCCTACCGGAAAGGCAGGCTTGATTCTGGCGAGCTTTACCGCGGTGTTTATGTTCTCGAATCCAATAATCGGGGCATTGAGCAAGGGACATGACCGGCGTGGATGGCTCTTGTTGAGCGGGGTACTTGTCGCGGCCGGCTTGGTTGGTATTGCCGTGGCGCCAACATTCATGCCCATATTGTGGGTGGGATTGGCAGCCTTCGGGCTCGGTGGCGGATTTACACTGGGTATGACCTTGCCGTTGGACAACACCCATAGTACCGACGAGGCAAACACATGGAACGCATTTGTGATGCTGGTCGGTTACGTGATTGCGGCCGCTGGGCCCTTTACCGTAGGGCTATTTCGGGATATCACAGGGAGTTTCCACGTACCGGTGGTTGGTTTGATCGGTGTGTCGATGGCAATGCTTGTTATCGTGCCTTTCTTGAAACCGAGACCGATGCCTGTTAAGTATTGATCAAACGATTTTGGCTCGACTCGCGTCATTGGGACTTCTAGTCTTCCGGGTGCCCGGTGCTCTTTTGACGAGCGCGAAACTTCGCCACCTTGTGGCGATTGCCGCATGTGGCCATGCTGCACCAGCGTCGGCGGTGTGACTTTGTCCTGTCGTAAAACCAAAGCACGCAGTCGGGCGCTTCGCACTTTCTCACCAGTTCGAAATCACCGGTGGCGAGCAATTCCGCTGCAGCTTGTGCAACCTGCGTCAGAAGCTGTTCCGGCGTATCTGTCTCATAGCGATGTTTGACTTCCAACGCGCCGTCTGCACCGCGGATCAACTGCACGTTATATTGGGCATGCACTAAAAATGCATTGAGCGCACTGATGTCAACTCTCTTACCCGCTTTGCGTTGAAACACCAGTTTTCTCACGACTTCTCGCAACGCTCGCGCCGTATCTGCCAACACTTCGCGTTTGAACGTGGGTTCATTTCTCTGATCGAGATATCCCATCGTTTGCATCCATGCGACGACATCCGTGTTTGTTGCTAAATATTCGTACAGGCCATCCTCACCTTGCGCCAAGGTATTCATAAAATCCAGTGCAGGATCGTCGGCAAGCGTCAGGAATTCCGGGGCAGACATCAAGCATTTCTCCAGTAATCGGCATAGATTGTAACCGTTAAAACATGTTTTGAAAAGTTACAATCGACCCGTGGAGCGCATTTTTTTGTAACCTGTATTCGTAATATACAGGAGTCTCCGCCGGCATGGGGGCGGTGAGCCGGCCGTCGTGATCGGTTCAGCGGCGTGCTTTACAGCTTGTTTTTATGTGAACACCCAAGGCGCAGACATCCCCACGCTGTTGATCTGCCGGATGAAAACGCGGCCAGAGACGTCGAAACTCGGTCTGCAATGTAAGCGGAGAAGGCGGTCTATACCATACCTGAAAATACCGACAGACCCGCAGGCTTGAGAGTCGGTAAGATATGCGACCGGTAGTGTGGAATTGCGCTTGATCGCTTACGTTCTAGCGATTTTTGTGATGAGGCGGATTGCCTCGATCGATAGCAAAGCTCATGCTATGAAAGGGCTAGCTCAGGAGCTTCACGCCATCCTGAGTCTAGCCCTAGGCACCCTTGTCTATACAGTTAACGTTGACCGTGCTGCTTCCAAAATCACCTCAATGACAGGCTCAGGCGCCGTTATCGATGGCGTATGATCAACTTGGTACGCTCTCACCTGCGCACCCATTCTTTCGGCCATAAACCGCTGCGTCGACGGATGGATCATCCGGTCTTCTTCTGCTACCAAAAACCAACTGGGTTTTGTCTTCCACGCCGGCTTGCTAACAGCCTCCTGAATACACGCCACAGAGATCGGCCGCTGTACCGCCGCACTTATCAGCTTCTCCTGATCGGTAGCATTTTGCGCAAACGCCTTTTCGAACCCGACGTCCGGCATCCAAATCAACCCTCGCGCGTCTGGAGCCAGCTCCGGCGCATCCGCGTGTTTCTCACCTCGATAAAACACCGCCGCTACCGTCTCGCCCTCGTCCGGGGCCAATGCCGCAACGAACACCAACGACCGCACTTGGCTCGTGTCTACCGCGCTGATCACCGCGCCCGCATAGGCGTGCCCGACTAAAATCACCGGCCCGCTTGCCTTCTCCACCACCGCCGCTACGGCTTCTATATCCGCGCCCAAACTCGTCAGCGGCAACGGTGCACAAACCACCTTCAGACCGGCCCGAACCAGCGGCGCAATCACCTTGCTCCAACTTGAACCGTCGGCCCACGCACCGTGAACCAACACTACCGTTGCATCTTTGGCAAAAGAAGTCATGTCCTGTCCTTAACAGTCTGGCGCCCATTCGCAGCGCTCCTTATTATCGTCATGTCGCCTGCATCAAACGCTCTTGACCTCACCACCATCCATACGCAGCGCCGAACCGACCAACCAGCGACCCGACGGCGACAGCACAAACGCCATGAACTCCGCGATATCTTCCGGCTTGCCATATCGCGTGATTCCCGCTTGCTCCGGAAACTTTTCAAGCGCTTCTTCCAATGTCATGCCGTGTGCCGGCGCGTACTTTTCCATATACGAGCGGCGACGGCCGGTCATCACCGGGCCGGGCAACACGCTGTTCACCTGAATCCCATCGGTAATGCCACGATCGGCAAACGCCTTTGCCATTGCCACGATCGCCGCGTTGACAGTGGCCACCGCCGCGAAACCCGACTTCGGCACCTCAGCCGAATTCCCGGACGTAAAGATCACCGAGCCATTTGATGCTTTCAGTGCGTCCCATGCTTGAATTGCCAGGCGGCGAGCTCCGTGCAATTTCAAGGCAAAACCGTCGTCCCATTGCTCATCGGTCATCTCAAGCACATCGATTTGCGGAACCGCACCCGCGATATTCACCACCGCATCGATGCGGCCAAATTTCTCAAGTGTTCGACTGACCACCGCTTTTGCAGCAGCCGGTTCACGCAAATCCAGATCCAGCTCCAACGCCTCAGCCCCGGCCGCGCGAATCTCGGTGGCAGTTTCCTTTAACAAGTCGCCGCTTCGGGCGACCAACACCAGCCCGGAATAGTCCTGCGCCAACCGAATCGCCGTTGCCCGGCCTATCCCGCGGCTCGCACCGGTAACAATCGCAATTTTGTTCGTCATTTCCAAATCTCCGTACAGTCGATAAGTTAAATTTCAACAACCGAACCCAACACTCTTACCCAAGGCAATAAACCTCATCTGTTCCGCCTCCCAACCTTAATTCGCATTACTAAATCAATGCATGCTCATCTCGATCGAGAGATACGTCTTGTCGACCTGAGATCCGATCGCGCATCTTTATTCCTTACTGAACCCTAGCTTCCATTATGGGAGAAACTGACTAAAGGAGCCATGAACCAGGGTTCATAGCAGCTATGATCGGACCCCGCACTTCCGAGCACTTTCGATGGCGATCTCAAGCATCAGCGCCGTCATCGAATAAATGGGCCAACCGCGGGGGTAATCGCGACAATGCGATACCGTCACTGGCGCATCGGTTTCGCCCAACTATCATCAATCTTTTTCCACCACGACCACCATCTTGCCGTTCGCCTCGTTGGCTTCCATAACTCGATGCGCCTCTCGGATTTCATCAAACGCGAAAATTCGGGAAGGTTTTGCCTGATAGCGTCCTGCGGCAATATCGGCCGCGATGGCTTGCAGTGGCACGTCGGAAAGCGGAAATCCCGGTGTCCCAAACACAAAACTACCAAAGAAGTTGAAATTCACGCCGCTCGACATCTGCAACAGCGGATTAAAATCCTTGATCGGATCTAATCCTCCGAGCCATCCTGCGAGACAGACACGGCCACCCCGGCGCACCATCGCCAATGAATCGAGCAGCGTGCTGTTGCCGACCAGATCCAGAACACCGTCCAACGCCTTCCGTTCTGCGATACGGGTCGACAAATCTTTACTTTCGATCTCCACTCGCTCAACCCCCAAGGCTTGCAACTTCCCAAAGCGGCTTTCGCTACGAGTCGTCGCGATTACCCTGGCCCCAGCATTGACCGCCATATTGACTGCCGCCAAACCAAATGACGACGTTGCGCCACGGATCAGGATCGTCTGACCACTCTGGATCTCGAGGTTCCGGAATAAGCACGTCCACGCTGTTGCATACGTTTCAGGAATGACTGCCAACTCGGCCCATGGCAAATCCGCCTCAATCGACGCGACGTTCGTGACAGGCGCGCGGGTGTACTCGGCATAGCTACCGTTAATCGTGCGTCCCAACCCGCCCATCAACGCCGCGACCTTACTTCCTACCGCGAACTCCCCTCCCGGGCACGAGTCCACGATGCCGACACACTCGATACCGCTCACCTCGGCAGCCTCCGCCCACTCCCCTCTGCGCATATGCATTTCGGCATGGTTGATGCCGAACGCTTTGACCTTGATCACCACAGTTCCCATTTTGGGTTCCGGTTTCGGAATATCCTTGAACACCAATACATCGAGCCCACCAAAGCCATCCAAGACAACTGCTTTCACGACACACCTCCAACTCTTGACGTTCAACCGACCCCGAAAACCGAAAAACTGCGAAACCGGGAACCGCAGGTACTAAGCCCGCAAATGCTTCGCAAGAAACGCGTTCATCTCTCTCGCAATTTCTTCGCCGTGCGTTTCCAATGCAAAATGACCCGTATCGAGCATCTTGACGACTGCGTCAGGATTGTCGCGACGATAGGCTTGCGCTCCGGGCGGCGTAAAGAACGGATCATTCTTGCCCCAGATTGCGAGAGTCGGCGGCTTCGCTTCGCGGAAGAACTTTTGAAACGTCGGGTACAGTTTTAGATTCGACGCGTAATCCAGGAACAAATCCATCTGGATGTCTTTCTGACCAGGACGCTCCAACAGTGCGGCGTCAAGTGTGTATGATTCCGGCGCGATTGAATCCGGATTCGAGACGCCATGCACATACTGAAATTTCGTACCATCGAAATTTAGAATCGCATCGTGCACCACCTTGCGATTCGCGGCCGACGGCTCCGCCCAATATTTACGGATCGGACCCCATGCATCGCCCAGCCCTTCTTCGTAAGCGTTGCCGTTCTGGGAAATCAGCGCCGTAACCCGCTCCGGATGCTTGACCGCAAGCCGGAGGCCAACCGGGGCACCATAGTCGAACACATACACCGCGTACTTCTTCAGGCCCAATTGGGTGACGAACGCGTCCATCGTTGCCGCCAAGGCATCGAATGAATACTGATAACCGCGCTGCGGCGGGACATTCGTAAATCCGAACCCGGGGAAATCGGGAGCAATCACACGATAGTTAGCAGCTAGCCGCGGGATGAGTTCGCGATACATATGCGAAGACGACGGAAAACCGTGCAATAGCAAGACCACCGGCGCATCCGGCGCACCCGCTTCACGATAAAACACATCCACACCGTCTGCTTCAATGCGCTTCACAGACACCGCAGGAATACCATTCTCTTTCGACATAAGAACCTCCGCAAGAACGTACAACATGGGTAACGGACCTTGAATCTCAGGCCTCATCCTAACCGAATCATGTAACTTGTCAACTGTATTTTTACCGGTTACCTACCGAAGCTGCCGCCGACCGCTTCATGAGGAATTCGCCATGGAACGGCCGTCATTAATTTGACATCTACACATCGAATACCACGCGTTTCATACCACCAAGTTCGCCTAAACAGCATAGGTCGGATAAATACCGACGCCGGAAAAATTTGGCCGGCGAGGGCCATTTTTCTCGATACATTCACAACACCGACATGGTTGGTCAGTACCAGGAAGCCTGCGCGCGGCCGAATCGGGGAAATGGCATCAATGGGTGAGCCAAATCGCACCGGGTTACACAGTCGGACCATTAGTTATACCAACGGACAATTGAAAAACGCCTCCGCATTGAATAGTGTGATGAGGGTTGACGCGGCAGCGAACCATCTCCACTCATGAGGTTCCAACGTTCGCTGTTTTACGTCCGGCGTTATCCCTGAGATTTCGCCGGACTTTTTTTCTGAGGCAGAGCGGTTTATGTTCGGAACGATCCGGTCCACGGGCAGGACGATCTGGAGCACGCGAGGGGAAAAGCTGGCCTGCATGGCATCCCCGCCGACGAACCGGTGGCACGATCGCTCTGGATCGTGTGCGATACACACTGTGGTTAGTGCGACGACCGTCGCGGGAAGCAAAGAACCCTTACGAAAACCCTTTGAAAGAACCGGATCGGCGGAGACAACCGGCGTAGCGATCGTCTCCGCCTTGCAAGCGGAGATGGCTCACTGGGCGATAGGTCGTGCGCCGACCGTTCGCCCAATCTCCTGCTTAGTGGCCGCCCGCGATTCGTACGGTAAGCAGATTGCGCACCGATTTGACATTCGGTGCTGCGGCCGCAGCAGTACCGGCAAGCTCAATCTGCGAACTGTCCGGCACGGTGCCGACCAGTGTTATTGCCCCGGATTTAGCGAAGACCCGAATATCGATAGCCGGAAGCCCCTTTGTTCGCGTCAAAACGCGACGGACATCGTGGGCAGTCTGACGGTCCGCCGCTTTCATCATCTTTTTGGAGGAGCTCATCGGGGAAGCAGTGGCAGAACCCATACTATCCTGCGCATACACATTACAAGCGAAAAAGAATGCGCCAGCAGCCAGAGTAGTCAGTGCTTTGTGAAGTCTCATGTTCATGCCTTCTCAAAAATTACGATAGGGAGTCGTTCCTTTGGGCAATCGACGCGTAGTCGAATGCGCAGGCAAATGTTAGTACCTGCCATCTGCCCGAACAACATACGTATGTATTGCAGCGCTATACATACGTACAGTCGGTTCGGACATTTGAACCGGACCAAACGGATGTAACGCTGGGATCGCTTGCGAGGTGCCTTGTTTTTTAACCGTGCATGGCAGACACGTATGCGATCGCGCGAAGCCGCCATATGTTCAACGGTATATCGCGCCGATACGTATGTATGTTGTTCGGCCAGCGGTCAGTCACTAAGATCTGAAGTCCACATCGTTGTATTGACAAACAGAGGATGGAAGACCGTGAACATTCATTTCCGAGTGGCAGAAAAAAACAATGGCGCTTATCTGCACGTTGCATTGTTGAGGTGGTCGATGGTGGCCATCTTCATCTGGTTCGGCATACAAAAATTCACGCCGTATGCAGCCGAGGCCATCGCGCCGCTAATTTCACACAGCCCATTTATGAGTTGGTTGGGCATGTTCGGTGTGAGAGGCGAGGCCCGCGTTGTGGGGACGATCGAATTGACCACGGCGGCGGCCCTGATTATCGGGTCGTTTATCCCGGTGGTTTCGGCATTAGGAGCGGCAATGGCGAGCGGCACCTTCCTGCTGACGACGTCATTCGTTTTCAGCACGCCGGATATCACCATCATCAGTCCGACCGGTTTCCCGATCATCTCGACGTTGTTGGAGCAGTTCCTGCTCAAGGACGTGGCGCTGTTGGCCGCATGCTTGACGCTGCTTATCGCCTCTTTGTCGTGGCGCTCTGAGGTGTAGCCGTGCCGCGATAGCCGATGGCTAAGCCCAAGTGGTCGGGCTGTGTCTCTGAAAAACGCTCTTGATAGGATCGCCTACAAGATGATTATGCTAAGCCCGCACGAGTTTTCAACGCTAATGCTAATAAGTCATGCTGCGCAGACGATCGATCTTGGACTAGCGGAAATTGATGCCCTGGTTCGACATCAACTCATTTTGCTTGATTCTGAGCAAAACCAGGCGATCCTCACGCCCTACGGCTATCGCTTGCTCGAGATGTTATCGAGTTGGTCTTGTTCCGACCGGTTCTTCTAGTGCCGTAGAGCGGTGACATAGGGCACGAGCGCGCAGCCCAGGCAATCCAGCTCATGCAGCGCTCGTAAGCGTTACGCCTATGCTCACATACGTTTGTATAAACAAACTATACGTTCTCCAAATTTTTAAATACCTTTTGCTATCTTGCGGACCCCATTGGGCTGTCGTGTAATCGCAGCCAGACCCATAGCTTGCACGGAGACCCTGTCACCCATGCTGAAAATGAGCCTAGCTTTTCCAACGCAGCAGACGCAACTTGACAGCAACGCATTGCAGACCGAACTCGACCTGCGCTGGCTGCACATCCTGAGGTCGCTGCAGACTGATGGGGTCGATGCCAAGCCATCGCATCAATGCGATCGCCGCCGCGGCCGCGGTGCACCCGGGCAAACGCAACCGAAAAACCGGTACCAGGTCAACACCCAAATTGAAGTCCTTGATCGACCCAGTCAATTCTGCGCTCTCATATCTTGGCGAGATTCAACACGTTGCAGTTACTGCTATCAACTCTGGCGACGGGCCGTCTCGAAGAAGGCGGGGTTTTGCGCCATCAGCGGCGACCCAATCAATCGCGGAGACGAAATCTTTCGTCCATGCGTGAGGAACACCATCCCGTTGAACGCCTCGGCAATGATACTCGCTACCCACATTGACCTTGTGCAGGTTGCAGCGTCGTAGCCGACGCCATCATGCGCCGTCTGATTCATGCGGGCCATCTTATGCATCAAATCATCCACTCTCCATTGAGGTTCAAGTCATGTTGGAAAAGGTAATCGGCACGAAGCTGGACACATGGGCAAACCACATCCGAACCGAAATGAATTTGCCGGTGCGCCTTAAGCTATGGTCAGGCAGAAACTATGACCTCGGTACGTTTGATGCTCCTCGGGTACAACTTCGCGTCAATGATGTTGCAGCCATTGGCGCGTTTCTCAACCCCAGCCTGGACGCACTGGGTTCGGCGTATGTTCGGCAAAGCATAGACATCGACGGCAAGATTGCCGACATCATTGAAGTCGCTTACACGCTGGCGTCGCTGCCGACTCAAGATATGGGACTCGCCCGTAAGGTTCTCAAGCGCTTTACCCATACGCGCAAGGAGGACAAGGAATCGATCCAGTATCACTATGACGTATCGAACGAGTTCTATCAGCTCTGGCTGGATAAGCGGATGGTCTACTCGTGCGGCTATTTCGAGCGGGGTGATGAAACGCTGGACGACGCGCAGAGAAAAAAGATCGACCATATTCTGTCGAAGATCAGGCTGCAGCATGGTCAGACGCTCCTCGATATCGGCTGCGGTTGGGGGGCTCTGGTTATCCGTGCGGCACAGAAATTCCAGGCGCGTTGCGTGGGCGTCACGCTTTCCGAAAAGCAATATGAGCTGGCTTGCCAACGTGTCAAGGAAGCCGGCTTGTCCGATCTGGTAGAGATCAGGTTGCAAGACTACCGGGACGTGACCGGCACATTTGATCGAATCACAAGCGTCGGTATGTTCGAGCACGTCGGGCTCGATAACCTCGAGGGGTATTTCTCCAAGATTCATGCCTTGCTGGGGGACGACGGTGTTGCGATGAACCACGGAATTACCTCGACAGACCCGAATAATGGCGACTCTCCTGCTGGCGGAGGCACGTTCATCGATCAATATGTGTTTCCGGCCGGCGAACTCCCGCACATATCGTTGGCTCTGCGCGCAATGCAGGCTGGCGGTCTCGAAGCACTGGACGTGGAAAACCTAAGGCGCCATTATGTGAAAACGCTGGACGAGTGGACCCGGCGATTTGAAGGAGAGACCGAGCTCATCCGACAGATGGTTGGCGAAACGAAATACCGCATTTGGCGAGTTTATCTGGCCGGCTGCGCGCAGGCATTTGCTCAGGACAATGTATCTATCTTTCAGATCGTCTGTCAGAAATCGCAACAGCCGGCCAACACCATCCCCTGGTCACGGCATCACATGTATCGATGAGTGCGGCATGAGCGCTGCACAAGCGGCTAGATGAGCACCTTGGATAGCCACCCGTGCGTGCCTGGCGCCTGCCAGGCACGCATTTCGTTACGCAGTAACGCAGCACGCATCGATCAAGTAACGGATCATCGCTCGTGTTGCTTGACGCTATCTGCGATAGAGCAGTCCGTAGCCATCTGCAATGCAGGACTCACCTCATCGATCATGATCTCGCTATCCCCTCACAAAAATCTTCGAACCCGGGTGCGTAGCCAAGCAGCGCGTCTGGTGGTACCGAAACCTATCGACCGCGCGAGTCAGATACGCCACCTCGCGCTGGTTTGGCTCGCCGGCAGTGTTATGTTGGGCCTGGTGACTTATCTATGCATCGAGCTCCATCTTGACGAGTCTGCGTCCAAGTGTGTTTTTCTCGCTGCTGTTGTATTCGTGTCTCTGATGGACAGTGGCATTTCGTCCTTCGTATTCTGCATGATCACCAACTTCTACATTGATCTCGTCTTCACCAGGCCGATATTTGCCCTGCATCTTCCGGACAAAACCGACCTGCCGACACTGGGAAGTTTCCTCTTTGCTTCATTGGTTATCACAGCACTGACGCGCCGTACTCGTTCCGTGACCGAGCTTCAGCGTGAACAAGCCCGGCTTCTCGACCTCACGCACGACACAGTGATCGTGCGCGATATGGGCAATGTGATCATGTATTGGAATTGCGGCGCCGAAAAGCTCTACGGGTGGAGCAAGGATGAAGCCATCGGCGAGGTAGTGCACAGCCTTCTACGCACTCGGTTCCCCGCTTCTCTGGAGGAAATTACCTCCACGTTGCTGCACACGGGGCGCTGGGAGGGTGAACTCATGCACAAAAAGCATGACGGTTCTGAAGCCGTGATCGCAAGTCGATGGTCTTTGCAGCGCAGTGGCAGCGGCCGGCCACTCGCTACGATCGAAACGGGAAATGACATTACAGCGCGCAAGCAGTGTGAAGAGGCCCTGCGCCAATGCCAGGCAACCTATCTGGCCGAGGCCCAGAAGCTGAGCAGCACCGGCAGCTTCGGGTGGGAGGCCGGCACCGGAGAGGTATTTTGGTCAGAGCAGACGTTCCGGATTTTCGAATATAGCCCGGACATCACGCCCACCCTCGATCTGATCTTGCAGCGCGTATACCCGTGTGATCTTGATCGTGTGAAACAAACGATCAAACAGGTGATCGCATCCTTGGACGACCTTGATTTCGAACATCGCCTGCTGATGCCGGACGGATCCGTGAAATACCTCCACGTCGTCGCGCGAGCGATGCATGCAGAGTCGAATCGGCTGCAATATGCAGGCGCGGTCATGGATGTGACCGCAGCGAGACTGGCGGAGAAGCGCTTGCACGACGCCCAGAGTGAACTCGCCCGCGTAAGCCGCGCGACTACGCTCGACGAACTGAGCGCGTCTATTGCTCACGAAGTCAGCCAGCCACTAGCGGCGATCGTCGCCAACGGCGAGGCGTGCCTGCGATGGCTCGAGCACGACCCCGCTCGGCCCGAAAAAGTCCGCGCGAGTGTTATCCGGGTCATTAACGACGGCCAGCGTGCCAGCGAGGTTATCCGCCGCATCCGACTGCTGGCTACCAAAGGCACCGGGCATAGAGCGCCGCTGGAATTCAATGATGTGATCAACGACGTGATCCCTCTGACGCGCAGTGAGATTCTGAGTCATCAGGTTACATTGCGCGTGCAACTGGCACCGTCATTGCCTCCCTTGCTCGGTGACCCTCTCCAGTTGCAGCAGGTGCTCATCAACCTGATCATGAATGGCCTGCAGTCGATGGACGGCATCAACGATCGAGTCCGCGAGCTCACCATCGAATCGGATCGAGACGAGCAGGGAAATGTGGTTTTCGAGGTGCGCGATAGCGGTACCGGTGTGAGCCCGGAGAACGCGGGCGAACTGTTCAATGCCTTTTTCAGTACAAAACCGCATGGCATGGGGATGGGGCTGACCATCTGTCGCTCGATCATCGAAGCCCACGGAGGCAAAATCTGGGTTTTCAATAATTCGCAATGCGGTGTTACGTTCCGGTGCGCGCTGCCACCCTTCGAGGCGGCTTCGGATAGTTGGCCAGCCTACCGCGATCAAAGATAGGCCGCCGACCCGCGAGCCCGCTGCCGCCGGATCCCTACGCGCGGCTCGGGAAGCACCTGCTGCAGCATCCGGACGAGGTCGGGGACGCAGCGAGCGTCCAGCTTGCGCATGGCCTGCGAACGATACAGCTTCACTGTGACTTCGCTCAGTGCCAATCGATCCGCAATTTGCTTGTTCATCAGTCCCTCTGCAACCAAAGAGACGATCTCCCTCTCACGCGGCGTGAGGGACTCGTAACTGCGACGAATACAAGCTACGACCTGCTCCTCATGTCTCAACTCCCCGTCCAGCCGCAGTGCGGCGGAGATTGAGTCAAGCAGGTCCTGAGCGTGAAACGGCTTCGTTATAAAATCGAAAGCCCCTGCCTTCATCGCCCTCACCGACATCGCGACGTCGCCGTGGGCCGTTAAAAATATAATCGGCGGCCTTATCTTGTCCTTGAACTTTTCCTGGTGGAGCGTGATGCCGCTCACCCCGCGCAAGCGCACGTCCAGGATCAGACAACTCGGAACATCGGGCCTCGAGAAATCAAAGAAACGGTCTGGTGAATCGAACGCCCGGACCTCAATGCCAACCGAATGGAGGAGGTCCGACAAGGAGTTTCGAATCGACTCGTCATCATCGATCACGTAGACCAACGCACCCGACAAATATTCCTGTTGCTTTTCCATGGTCGCCTGTTTCATTGCCTCTCCCTGCTGAAATTTCCGTTGCAGAAATCGATCGTCTTCATCATCGGATGATCGCACTTCTGGCATAGGCTAAGGCTTGCTGCAGACGTTCGCGTTACTGTGTAACGTTGTGCTCACTGATTTGGCGATCACTTGACCGCCGGGAAATTAACGCCCGTATCATTGTTGACGTGATTGAACGCGGAGCGGTCTCAGCAAACCTGCTGGTGATGCCAAGCAATGGAGACTATGCATGACGACTGCGTCTTTCCTGATCGCCGTCGCGGCGGCGGGGTTGATGGGTTTCGCTAACCAACGCGGCGAAACTTGCACCGTCGCTGCGATCAAAGAGTTCGTGACCACTGGGCGAGCGAGCCGGTTCGCAGCGTTGATTGAGGTATCGATCTGGTGCTGCGGCGGTTTCATCATACTCAACGGTCTTGGATGGCTTGCGACAAAACCTGTCGACTACGAGATCGGGAGTCTGACCGTGATCGGTGCCGTGGTATTCGGCATTGGCGCGGCGGTAAACCGCGCGTGCATCTTCGGTACCGTCGCACGTCTGGGCTCGGGCGAGTGGGCCTACATAGGTACGCCACCCGGCTTTTATCTGGGCACGCTTGCCGCACTGTATTTACCCGAGCCACCAACGTCCACGCGGGCATCCATCGTATTCGCGGCGGCGAACTGGCAAGTGGCGATTGTCGTCGTGCTCGTCTTCATCAGAGTCTGGTCGCATAAACTAGCCATAAGCCAAGCGGATCGAAGCGTGCTGCAACACGTCTGGTCTCCCCATGTCGCAACAACCATCATCGGAATTGCGTTTCTCTTCGCGTTCGCGGCTGCAGGCAACTGGACTTACACAGAAGTTCTCGTCGACCTGGCCCGCCACACGAACTGGACGCATCGCGCTGAGCTGGCTTACAGCCCCGACTCGCACTTGCGCTTGAGGCTCGTCCTCGGCGTCGCCCTATTGTTAGGGGCAGTCGTCGGCGGCTTGACGGCCCGGCGTATTCAACTAATCCTTCCAAGCGTCAGGGACGTCGGCCGCCGTCTCGCCGGCGGCATGTTGATGGGTTTTGGAGCCGCGTTGATTCCTGGAGGAAATACGGCATTGGCACTGATCGGCGTGCCCATGCTTTATCCCTACGCGTGGCTCGCTCTCGCCATCATCTGCGTGACGATTTACCTTTTCGTTCGAATCACGGGGCAAACAGCGCGCTAACAGACACTAACTTCCATGCCTTCATGACAAGTGGAACGCATCGTGACCACGCTCACTGTCTCGCCCTGATCAAAGGTGTATTGGAAAAACCGAGATGCTGCACCCAAGGCATTTGCTCTACCATTTACCGTACACAAACAACACCGCAGGATAGAAAGAACACCATGGACCTTTCCTCAATCCGGCAGTGCGCCTTTGCGATGCCCGTTCATAATCCCGCCTACCCTCGCCCGCCGTTTCGGTTTCTCAATCGCGAGTACTTCATCATTTCGTACGAGACCGACATGGACGTACTGCGCGCCATCGTGCCCGAACCGTTGACACCGGAAAATGCGCTGGTTCATTACGAATTCATTCGCATGCCGGATTCGTCAGGCTTCGGTGATTACACGGAAAGCGGTCAGGTGATTTCCGTGCGCGATCAGCAAGGCCGTCTCGGCAACTACACGCACTCGATGTATCTCGACGACGAAGGCCCGATCGCGGGTGGCCGAGAAATCTGGGGCTTTCCGAAGAAACTAGCGCACCCCAGGCTGGGCGTCGACGGCAACGACACGCTGCTCGGCACGCTCGATTACGGCACGCAACGCATCGCAACCGGCACGATGGGCTACAAGCATCGGCCGCTCGATCTGGAAGTCGAGCGCTGCAAGCTTGCGGATACGCCGAACTATCTACTCAAAGTGATTCCGCATGTCGACGGCACCGTGCGCATCTGCGAATTGGTGCGTTTCTATCTGCGCGACGTGACCGTACTCGGCGCATGGAGCGGTCCGGCTGCGCTCGAGCTGCATTCGCATGCGCTGGCGCCGATCGCGGACCTGCCGGTGCGTCGCGTGGTTGGCGCGCGTCATGTGATTGCCAACCTCACGCTGGATGTCGGCGAAGTCGCATTCGACTATCTTGCGCCCGAAGCCGTATTGGAATCGCCTTGCGAGGCTTCGGCGAAATCATCTCGCGAGGCTTCGCCAAAATCGCCTGCCGACGCGCGGGGACTCGCCGTCAATCGTTAATCCATCTTTCGGGGAACCACTATGTCTGTACAAAACAAAGTCGCCGTCGTCACGGGCGCAGCAAGCGGAATCGGTGAGCAATGCGCGCGCAAGCTGGCCAGCCTGGGCGCCGCCGTCGTGATCGCCGATCTGAATCTCGACCATGCACAGAAGGTCGCGGACAGCATCATCGCTACCGGCGGCAAAGCGCTTGCGATCTCAATGGACGTGACTAGCGAAGAAGCCGTCAACGCCGGCATTGAACGCGCGGCAAAAGAGTTAGGCGGCATCGATATCCTCGTGTCGAATGCGGGAATCCAGATCGTCGCGCCGATAGAAGACTACGCATACGCCGACTGGCGGAAGATGCTCGATATCCATCTCGACGGCGCGTTCCTTACGACGAAGGCCGCGATCAAGCATATGTATGCGGGCAAGCGCGGCGGCTCGATCGTCTACATGGGCTCCGTGCATTCGCATGAAGCGTCGCAACTGAAGTCGGCCTACGTCACCGCGAAACACGGCTTGCTCGGTCTCGCGCGTGTCGTGGCCAAAGAAGGCGGCCCGCGCGGTGTGCGCGCGAACGTCGTATGCCCGGGGTTTGTCCGCACGCCGCTCGTCGACAAGCAGATCCCCGAGCAGGCCAAGGCACTCGGTATCAGTGAGGCAGAAGTCGTCAAGAACGTGATGTTGAAGGAAACGGTCGACGGCGAATTCACGACGGTGGAAGACGTCGCGAACACGGTCGCGTTTCTCGCGGGTTTCGAGTCGGCCGCATTGACCGGTCAATCGATCATTGTCAGTCACGGCTGGTCCATGCAATAAGGAGCATATATGCGCAACGACACACAGAAAATCAGCGCACAGCGCAATGCATTTGCGTTGCCGCGCTACGACGAGATCGCGCTCGTGCTGCAAGGCGGCGGTGCGCTTGGCTCGTATCAGGCAGGTGTTGTAGAAGGACTCGCCGAAGCGAAGGTCGAGCCGGACTGGATCGCCGGCGTCTCGATCGGCGCGTTGAATACCGCGATCATCGCGGGCAATCCGCCGGAAAAGCGCGTCGAAGCGTTGCGTGGTTTCTGGAGTGCGATCTGCCATCCGCTCGACTGGATGGGTAGCGCCAGTGCGCTGGCGCTACCGGGGCTGGGCCTGCACGAGCTGTCGCGCAAGTGGGCCAGCATGTGGGCAGCCGGCCGTGCGCTGACCGAAGGGCAACCGGGGTTTTTTGTGCCACGCTTTCCGTTGCCTATGGCGGGCATGGGCAAATTCGATCCGAGCTGCGTGAGCTACTACGACACAGCGGCGCTCAAAGCAACGTTGCTGGCGTTTGCCGATTTCGACCGTATCAACGATGGCGGCATACGCGTGTCAGTGGGTGCGGTGAATGTTCGCACCGGCAACCTCACGTATTTCGACAACAGGAAGATACGGCTCGTGCCCGAGCATTTCATGGCATCGGGCGCGCTGCCGCCTGGCTTTCCGGCCGTCGAGATCGAAGGCGAATACTATTGGGACGGAGGTCTCGTCTCGAACACGCCGCTGACTGAAGTGCTGCGCGATTCGGATCATAAAGATACATTGGTCTTCCAGGTCGACCTGTGGCGCGCACAAGGCAATGCGCCGGGTGACTTCATGGACGTATCGGAACGCGCGAAAGACATTCAGTATTCGAGCCGTACGCGCGCGGTCACAAACATGCTCGCTGTGCGTCAAAAGCACGCACGCTTTATCAAGGAATTGCTCGAGCATGTGCCCTCTTCGGTGCTGAAGGCGGATCCGCTGTTTCGCCTCGCCGAACGGGCCGCCGATGGCAGCGCGATCAACGTTGTGCATCTGATCTACAAGAACAAACCCTATGAAGGGCATTACAAGGACTACGAGTTCAGTATCGATACGATGCTCGAACACTGGCAAAGCGGCCTCGACGACATACGCGATTCGTTCGCGCACCGTGAATGGTTCGACTTGCCGAGCCGCGAACAGGGTTTCGTCACGCATGATGTGCACCGTCCGGCGGGGTCGGTGCCGGAGTCCGACAGATGCGAGATCGAGACGGCTGCCGGCGAAGTTGTGAGCGTCGGTAAGGTTGGCAAGGAAGCCGCGTGAGCCTCTGAACATGCCGCCTGCCACAAGCCTTGACCGGCGCGGTGAATGCGCTGCTCAGGGCGGCGGTGGCAGGCTATGAGTTGCAGGCCATACGGAGAACCACCGCGGCAGCTCCTTGGACAATCTATGCGTGTGCTTCTACGATCGCATCGGCCTTCTCGTGGAGGCCTTGCCCAAAAAACCGCACGCAAAGCTCAATCAGCGAGCGGCACCGAGCCGACGTGAATTCCCGGTCCGGATAAAACAGGCACAACTCGACCCGCGTGTCGTCAAACCCGCCCGCCAAAAGCACACGTTCTAGCTGGCCGCCGGCGAGATCGGCTGCGACTGTCTCTTCGGGAATCCAGGCAATGCCCATCCCTGCAAGCGCGAAGGTTCGCAAAATTAGATCGCTGCCTTCGATCACTGTGGACGCACGAGCCGCAAGGCGGCGGCCGCGATGCAAGGTCTCAAACGCGCCATCGCTGCCATCGCGACCATCGCCATTGACCAATATCCCGTGATCCTGAAAGTCGTCGACCGAATCGACGGGGCCGCAAGCCGCGAGATACGAAGGCGACGCGACCAGAACCCGCCGACTGTGTCGCAGCGTACGCCGGATTACGCTTGCCTGCCCCACGAAATCGGCTGGAAGTATGCCGATGTCAAAGGTGCCAGCCAGCAGATTGACGGCGCAATCACTCACACTGACTACAAGGCGTACATCGGGTGCGTTTGCACGATGCTCCCGTACCAGTCGCGACAACATCTCGGGGGCAATCATCGGATGCACGACCAAGCGCAACTCTCCCGCGTTGGTGCATCGTTCCTGCGCAATACGGCGATGCGCCTCGTCCAGCTCCTCCAGCAGCCGCACGCAACTATGAAAGTAATTCCTAGCATCTTCGGTGAGCGTAACGGTGCGCGTCGTGCGGTATAGCAGGCGCGTCTGAACGCGGGCCTCTAGATCTGCGATTGCACGCGACACCGCACAACATGAAACGCCTAGCGTTTGCGCGGCCTTGCTAAAACTCTGGAGGCGAGCAGTCGTGACGAACGCTCGCAACGTGGTCAGTTGATCCATGTGATCCTCATTGACGGCTACAAAACGATGGTTCGCCGAACCGGGACATCGATCAGATTTTCCGTTGATGAGCATGCACCAACTTGACCCCGAGCTCGGTTGTTCGTCTGGGTTGTTTCTATCAGAAACGTTAACGTCAATTCGCTGCCGGCGGTAGTCTACGAAGCGGTAGTTTTGCACTACGCAGGGTAAGGTCAGGTTAACCCTTGGTATAGCGGCCGCTTCTCGGATCGGGACATCACGGCAGGGCATCAGACCAGGGACATAGGCGCCGCCGTGCTCTACCCTATAAAATGACGGTTATTGTCTTTGCAAGGATCACCATGCCTCCTTTGGATTGGCTCAGTCGGCTGCTTGTCATGATGCCGGTCAGCGGTCAGCTTGAAATCCACTGCTCTTACGGCGCACCGTGGCGGGTCTCCTACGAGCGCTCCGATGCAGGAGAGATGCCCTATCACGTCGTGCTTGGGGGAACCGCCGTGCTGCAGATTCCGGACGGTGGTGCGGCGGTACAACTCGCGGCGGGGGATATCGTCCTGCTCTCTCACGGCTCCGAACACTACCTTCACGACGGCAGCGGTGCCGCGCCCTCGCCAGCCCGCTTGCGTGAGAATTTGAACGTGATACTGAGTGAAAACGCGGGAACCGGCGAACACCTGGATATGCTCTGCGGCCGCTTCGTTCTGCCACCCCCGCATGATCGCTTGATGCGCGACTATTTTCCCGCCGCACTCGTAGTGCGAACCTCTGCGCAAAACGATGCCTCCACGCAGAGCGCGACTTCGGTCCTGTTGACCACCTTGGTGGGGCTGATGCGCGCAGAGTCGGCCACATTCAGCGTTGGCGGTCATGCGATGCTCAACGCTTTTTCAGCGGCGCTTTTCGCGCTCACGCTGCGTATGGCCAGCGAGTCTGACCAGGCGCCTTTCGGGCTGTTGGCACTGGCGGCAAACCCACGCCTCGCGCCAGCGCTGACGGCGATGTTCAACCAGCCTGCGCACCCTTGGACACTCCCTGAGTTGGCGCAGCTCTGCAATATGTCGCGTGCGACTTTGATTCGTCACTTTCAGGACAAAGTGGGACGTTCAGCCAACGACATGCTGACTGACATTCGAATGACGCTCGCGGCCAACGAATTGAAGAAGCCATCGACTTCCACCGAATCGGTGGCCGAAATCGTTGGCTATCAATCCCTTGCGGCGTTTAGGCGAGCCTTCACGCAACGCATGGGCATGACACCCGGGGATTGGCGCCGCTCAATGCGCGAACCCGTGCGCGAAACCACGCGTGAACGAGCCGGCGAACCAACGGGTGGGCCCAATTAACCCATGCCGAAACCTCGGCATCCTGATCAAACTTTCTCCGGCAGAAACCGGCTCGCCCAGGTCGAAATCATCGCTGCGGCGTAGTCTGCATCGGCCCTGTTCGTCAGCAAATGATCGGCCCCGTCCAGAGAAATGAAACTCTTGGGATGCTTGGCTGCGGCAAAGATACGCCCGGCATTGTCGATCCCGACCGTCGAATCGATCGCCGAGTGCATGACCAACAGTGGCACACGCAACTGTGCGATCCGCGATGCCAGATCGTGACGCGCCAAGTCTTCGACGAAGCTTTTGCGCACGACAAAAGGGCGACCGGCCAGCAATACCTCCGCTTCCCCTTGCGCGTCGATGGTCTCTAGACTTCCTTGGTCGAATTGATGCAGGACATGCTTGACATCGTAAGGTGCGCCTATGGTAGCCACCGCACGGATGCCTGGCATCTCGCTCGCCGCCATCAGGACAGCCGCCCCACCCAAGCTGTGGCCGATGAGGATCGAAACGGGTCTACCTTCTCTGGCCATCGCGCTACCCGCTGCGACCAGATCGTCCACGTCCGCCGCGAAAGTGGCGTCGGCGAAACGTCCTCCGCTGCTGCCCAGCCCCGCGAAATCGAAACGAAGAACCCCGATGCCGCGAGACGCCAACGCGCGCGCCACACGGGTAGCCGCCAAGCTATCCTTCCCGCACGTAAAGCAGTGGGCAAGTATGGCCCATCCTGAAGGCGTGGTGCCGGTCGCGGTGGGGTTCGCATTGGCGTTATCAGTGGCGTTATCAGGCAGATCCAATTTGCCTGATAACCGATAACCTCGGGGCCCTTCGAATTCAAAATTTCTCACGCTCATAAGTCGATCCCTTGCTGGTGAAGAGGCACGCGGCGGCCCTCATCAGGCGACCTTCTGCGAGATCTCGCCCTGTCGCGTGTCGGCGTAGCCGGCAGCGCGGATGGCGGCGAACTCGTTCGCTATCGCCTGGCTGTCAAGAGCGCATGGATTTCGGATACGACGGCAGCGCCTTCGCCGACGGCCGATGAAACGCGTTTAATTGAAGTCGAACGTACGTCACCTATCGCAAACACGCCCGGAACACTTGTCTCGAAGCGATATGCCGTGGACTGCGTCGAACCCGAGCCGGTAACGACAAAACCTCGGTCATCGACTTCTACTCCGCACCCCTGCAGCCACCCGGCGGCCGGCTCAGCGCCCGTAAAGAGAAAGAGGTGACGGGTCGACACTTGCGTATGGGCCCCGCTCGAACAAAAATTAACCTCCGTCAGCCCATCCTCATCCGACGTAACCGATTCTATCGTTGAACTGCTGTGCAGGGTGACGTTGGCAAACCTGCTCACGCGATCGATCAGATAGCGAGACATTGTCTCATGTAGGCCGTCGCGCCGAATCAGCACGTGAATGTGCCTCGCATAGCTCGCCAGAAAGACGATCGCCTGCCCAGCGGAATTCCCCCCTCCCACAAGCACAATTTCCGACCCTTGGCACAGGCGCCCCTCGATCGATGACGCCCAATAATAGACACCGCGGATATCGGACTCGCTGAGACCTTTGATCTGAGGGCGTCGATAAGCCGCGCCCGTCGCTATCACGACCGTTTTTGCAATCGCGCGTCGGCCATCTCGCAGCTCAACCTGGAACGGAGATTGCGCGCAGTGCAGCTTCGCGACTTCAGTGGGCATGACGATTTCCGCGCCGAATTTAACCGCTTGCTCAAAAGCGCGGCTAACGAGCACATGTCCGGAGATACCCGTTGGAAACCCAAGATAATTTTCGATCCGTGCACTGGCACCTGCCTGTCCACCAAACCCCTTAACGTCAAGCACCAGCACAGATAACCCTTCCGACGCAGCGTAAACGGCCGCCGCAAGCCCGGCTGGCCCGGCGCCGACAATCACGGTGTCGTACGTGTTGGTTTCGTTGAAATCGCAGAGTAGGCCCAGCTTCGACGCCAGCCGTATTTCATCGGGATTGTGCAGGATGGAGCCGTCAACCAGAACCACCGAAGGCATCTGCGCCGCTGTGCACGATGTCTTCAAGATGAAGTCGCGCGCGTCATCGTCCGTCACCGGATCGAGGACTCGATGAGGATGATTGACGCGCCGCAGAAAGTCGGCAAGTACGATGAGTCCAGGGTCCGATGCAGAGCCGATCAAGATCGGACCACTACCGTCCTGAATCAGCCCCACGCGCCGCAGGATGAACGCGCGCATGATCTCCGAGCCGAGCTGCGCTTCGGCAATCAGCAGCGCTCGCAGTTGCTCAGGGGCGATGAGGATTGCATCTACGTCGGTCACCGCGACAGCATCGCCAAGGTAGGGCTTTCCACTCAAGGTCGCTGTCTCCCCGAGAAAATGCCCGTTGGCGACCTCCTGAAAAAGGCGCGATTGTCCAAGCCCGTTTCGCACTATCAAGTGGACTGTCCCTTGGGTCAAGATCCGCATACCTGCGCTTTTTTCTCCAGCACGAAATATGACGTCGCCCGCTTTCCAATGCTCCATCGTGCCAAAGCGAGCCGCTTTTGCTATTCGCGTTTCGCTTAACCGGGGATACATCTGATAGCGCCGCAGCTCTATTTGAGTGCGCTGCGCCGCCTCGACGGTCTGGTAATCTTCCGGCGCGACGCGGTTTCCCGGTGCTACGCCGTCGCCTTGCATCGATGCAGTGCTCTTGTCGAGAGCCGACGTTCGGCCTTGAGGTCGTGCACTATCCTTTTCGCTACTGTTTGAATTAGAGCTCATGGTCGCACTTGAAGGCAGCCTACGTGACGATCGGTAGTGCGGTCCGCGGCTACTGTCGACATTTCGTCGCTGCAGGTTCGAATATCTCTAGCTTCGCGCCGAACTTCTCGCATACTTACGCGTCTTCCGTAAGCGCACCCTGCGTGAAGAATCTGAACAATCCCTCTTCGTCCAGCTCACTCAGCAAGTCGGCGGTCTTCTCGTTGATCAGTCGCTCGATCATTTCCGTGATGGTGCAGTCAAAGTGAAATGCGAGACGCTCCACGTTTCGCTTTGTCGAGATGGATACCAAGCAAGTGATACGCTCGTGTTTCCCTCCCACGCCAAGACGCCGCTTGCGATAGCGTCTCTGTCGCTCAGAGTTTGAAAGTGCCATGAGTGATCGATTGGTCTCGCGAATTGTCAGTCCGCAATGTGCGGCGCTCGAGCCTTCCGGTCGTGTTGGATGCTTCAAGTTCTTAGCTCATCAAATTGCATCCCTGGTTTATTAAATATGTAGTACTTAATTTTTAAATCCGTTCCGATAACCGACAAGGAAAAACTCACCCGGTCCCACTCAAGTGCCGGGGCCAGTAAAGAAGAGCAAGCAGTACCGAATTCCTGCGATGCCGTCGACCCGGGATCCCGGGACGACATCGCAGCAGCTCCAAATATCGCGGCCCGTTCCAGCAACCGCAATCGGGAGCGATTTTGCCTACTGAATTAATCCAAGCGCTTATCGGTGTAAACCATAAACTGTATACAGTAACTTGTCAAAAATTTTATTACCGGTTACACAAACGATCTCCACCCTCCTCGAATGCACATTCTTGCATTCGATAGAAGGTGGAGATAAGGCGCGTATTTCTCAGTTCACTACGTTATTACGCTGGTCGGGCAGGCAGGTTCGATAGGAGCGCGCCGAATCCCTCAGCGAACGTCAGGTGCGAGATCACCGCATCGCGAAGCTTCTGATACGGCAGGTCTGCCAACATCGCCGTCTGCATCGCAGCCATCACTTCGCCCGCTTCTGAGCCTATCATCGTGAAGCCCAGGATGCGGTCGTGGTCCGCACCAACCAGCACTTTCATAAAGCCCTCCGTCTCGTCGGTCGCCAGGGTTCGCAGTACCTTGCTCATTGGCAGCTTCGCGACGCGAACCGCGATGCCCTGACGCTGTGCTTCGCGCTCGTTCAGCCCGACATGTGCCAACGGCGGGTCGGTGAACATCGTGTACGGGACCAATCGGTCGCTCGTCTTGCGGTTCCCGCCGGCCAGGTTGTCCCGCACGATCCTGAAGTCGTCCACCGATACGTGCGTGAACTGCGGACTGCCCGCTGCCTCTCCGATCGCCCAGACACCAGGCGTCACTGCCTGCAGTCTCTCATTCACACGAATGTAGCCCCGTTCATTCAGTTCAATGCCGGCTTTTTCCAGCCCGATACCGGCTGTGTTTGGAATACGTCCTGCTGCGACGAGAAGGTCACTGCCTTCGATCACCTGCTCGCCCGAAGCTGTGCGCAGGACAACACGGACGCTCTTGCCCGAGCGGCCTTCCACCTTCGCCACTTGAGCGCTCAATATCACTTCGATCCCCTCCGCGCGCAGAATGCCCAGCATCTGCTCGGCAACGTCTACGTCTTCACGGCCCATTAGCTGTGCACCGTGTTCGACGATCGTCACGCGGCTGCCGAAGCGGTGGTAAGCCTGCGCCATCTCGATGCCGATGTAACCTCCACCGAGCACAACCAAATGCGCCGGCGCATAGTCGAGCTCCAGGGCGCCAATATGGGTCAGTGGTTCGGCAGCCTGCAGTCCCGGAACGTCAGGAATGGCAGCGTGCGTTCCGACGTTGACGACCACTTGGTCGCCGCTAAGCGTGCGCGTTCCGCCATCGTTAAGCTGGACTTCGATCGTCTTCGGTCCGACAAACTTACCGCTGCCCATGACCAGCTCGGCGCCGCTCGATGCATACGCCTGAAGATGAAGTCCGACTTCGAGCTCAACCATGCCGCGTTTGCGTTCACGCACTTTTGCCATGTCGACACTGACGGAGCCGGTGATCGTGCCGAAGTCAGCTGCATGTCGCGCCAGATACGCAACGCGTGCACTCCAGATTTCGTTCTTGCTCGGAAGGCACGCAACCGCCGGGCATGAACCGCCCACCCACTGCCGTTCGACGACAGCCACGCGCTGGCCCGATCGCCCCAGGTGCCACGCCAGCAGCTTGCCACCCTGGCCGCTACCAAGGATCAGCGTATCGAAATGTTCAACTTGAGACATGACATTCTCCAATTCGAGTAAAGGTTCAGTGGGCCCGGTGCAGCCATCGCCTATCTAGCGACAGCCTCCTCGTCTAGCCGCGGTCATGGTCGGGCCCGCATTCGATGGCATTCCAAAATCGTCACACTCCATAACCGCGTGCCATGGCCTACTTAATGATCGCATTTCCTGCCTGGTGAAATGATCGGCGCAGGCGCATCCGTTACTGTGTAACGCACGCATTCTCGATTTTGCGCTTACTTTTTCGGCGCGAAAATTGGGTCAATGTCGCTGACGCATTAGGTCAATTTCACTGATGCAATTGAATGTTTTGATGAAGAGGGTTATTGCAATGGTCAATGTAATCATGACCCATTGCCTCATGCGAGCAACGACTTCACCAATGTGATAGAAACGCAGCTGTGAATGACGCCTCGGTGTACGGCATGATTGGTCTCGTTTGCTTCTCTGCGTTTGCTTCTCTGCGTTTGATTTCCCCATAGGTACGGCCCAGGCCGGCACCCGTTTAATGAAGGAGGACTTTCGATGAACAAGCACTATCCCAGCGCCCAAGCGGCGCTAGCGGACGTGGTCAAGGATGGCCAGACGTTCGCGGTTGGCGGCTTCGGCC
>NZ_LMUX01000017.1:708947-772347 GCF_009765705.1 Burkholderia sp. L27(2015)
ATGGTGTTGCTATCGAAAAATGGATCCAGTCGGCGTCAATAAAATGATCATGAGCGAATTAAAATTTGTTAGTAATCCAAATAACGTGAGGGGGCTGGTCGCCAACGGCGAGAACGGACCAGGGGCGGGAGTGGGGCCTCGGACAAGCTTTGCGTTACCACAGACGTCGCATGTCGGCTGCTAAGGATTCAGCGCCGTGATATCGCGCGCTTCGAGTATCGGTTTGGGATAGCCATCGCGCGCCAGTGCGATCATCACGCGACCCAAATGCTCTGTCGTGGTGATCTGGCCGGGAAACAGCGCTCGCAGCGGAGGCAGCAGAGGTCGAGTCACCGAATAAATCGCCTGATAAAGCGCAGTTTTTGAGCGCACCCCATGTAGCGGCTGAATTGCGCCGGGGCGCAGCATATAAGCGGCTTTGAACGGCAACTTCAACAATGCGTTCTCGGTACGCCCCTTCACACGCGCCCACATGCTGCGACTTTGTTCGGTACTGTCGGTGCCGGAGCCCGAGACATACACGAACGTCATCCCCGGATTGACATGCGACAAAGTGCGCGCCGCAGCCAGCGTCAGATCATAGGTCAAATGCGCATATTCCTGCTCTCGCATGAAACCCGACGAAACCCCCAAGCAAAAGAAGCAGGCGTCGTAGCCCGACAGTTGCGGCTCGATGTCGGCGAAATCGAAAAAATCCCGATGCACGATCTGCGTCAACTTCGGATCGGGCGGTGCATCCGCGCGACGCCCCACCGTCAATATCTGCGTCACCGCTGGATCCAGCAGGCATTCGCGCAGCACGCCTTGACCGACCATGCCGGAAGCGCCAAACAGGATGACTTTCATAGAGTTCCAATGGGTAAGGGTTAAACCACGATGGGTTAAACCAAAGCTACTACCTCGCAACGCCGCGCCACAGCATTTCGAAACCGGCCTGCCGATAGGTATCAGCAGCCTTTACGTCACTAGCCATAAACGCGATGGTGGTTTCCGCCAGATTGCCCATCACTGCCGCAAAAAACTCGACTGGCTGATCCCGCAGCACGCGCTGCGCGATGCTGTCACGCGCCATCTGCTCGACTTCCGCAAACGGTTCATACCCGATCGCCTTGGACTCCGCAGTCAGTGCTTCCGACACGCGCAGCAACATCATCACCTTGAGCTTCTGCGGATACGCCACACCCCAACTCACATAAGCGTCCCAGAGATGCTGCAGTTTGCCGCGCACATCCTTTTCGCGCGGAAACTCGCTCATCAGCAACGCCGCGAGTTCGACCTTGAACGAGCGATACAACGCATTGATCAACTCATTCTTGGTACTGAAATAGGTGAACAGCGTGCCTTCGGCCACCCCGGCCGCTTTGGAAATAGCTGACGTTGGCGTGGCCGAGAGACCGTTTTCGGCGAACACTTGTATCGCGGCGGCAATGATGGCCTGACGCTTGTCGTCACTTTTGGGGCGTGCCATGGAGTCTGGTTTAATTGAGTAAGCACTCAATAATAGGCCGTGCGACTGTTGAGGTCAATAGCCGACTGTGGCGCAGGCGTGGCCCGAGAGTAGTCCGAAGATGTTTCAATCCGCGCGACCGTTGTTCATACCGTTCATACTGTTTATATCGTTTAAATATCGATCACACTTGATCTTCACAGCAGATCGCGGCACGATTCGGCGATGCCTATCCGATCTTTCCCGTGTGTACCCCACGGCAACCCGAGCCTCTCCCCATGCGCCTGAACCTCTTCAAAGGCGTGCTTCCCGTGAGCTGGCGCAGCGCCTTGCGCGACGCTTTCGCCGGCGTAACGTTCGCTTCGATGAACGTGCCGCAGGTGCTCGGCTACACGCGCATTGCCGGGATGCCGGTCGTCACCGGCCTTTACACCGTGTTGCTACCGCTGGTGGGGTTCGCGGTATTCGGTTCGTCGCGCCATCTGGTGGTGGCCGCCGACTCGGCCACAGCCACCATATTCGCAAGCGCGCTTTCGGTAATGGCACCCATCGGCAGCGATCGCTACGTCGCGCTGGTAGGCATGGTGGCGCTGCTGACCGCGGTATTTTTGCTAATCGCGCGCATTTTTCGCCTGGGCTTTCTTGCGGATTTCCTATCTCGCACCGTGCTGGTCGGATTCCTGACCGGCGTCGGTATCCAGGTCGGCGTGGCGATGCTGGGCGATATGCTCGGCTTGAGCGTGAAGTCGCCGCGCACGATCTTGCAGCTCAACACCATCTTGCACAACCTGCCGCAAGTGCATCTGCCCACGCTCGGCGTCTCGGTGCTGGTGGCAGGCAGCATCCTGATCTGCAAACGGTACCTGCCGCGTCTGCCGGTGCCGATGATCGCCGTGGTCGGCGGCATCGCCGCGAGCTATTTCTACAACTTCGCCGGGCACGGTATCACCACGATAGGCCCCGTGCCGGGCGGCCTGCCGCGCTTCAGCCTGCCGCAAGTGAGCTGGGAAGAGATGCTGCGCCTGCTGCCAGTGGCGGCTTCGTGCTTCGTCATGATCATCGCGCAAACCGCGGCAGCGTCCCGGGTGTTCGCCGAGCGTTATCACGAGCGTGTCGACTCCGATGCCGACATCCTCGGTGTGTCAGCCGCCAACATGGCCGCGGCCCTCACCGGTGCATTCGTCGTGAACGGCAGCCCGACCCAGACAGCAATGGCAGACCTGGCCGGCGCGCGCAGCCAGGTAGCACAACTGGTGTTCGCCGGCGTGGTGGTGGTCGTACTGATGTTCCTGACCGGGCCGCTGCAATACTTGCCGCATTGCATCCTGGCCGCCGTGGTCTTTACGATCGCGATTGGATTGATCAAGATACCGAGCCTGCGCGAGATCCGGCGCGAAAGCCCCGGCGAATTCACGCTCGCAGTCATCACGACCGCCGCGGTAGTGCTGGTCGGCGTGGAGCAGGGTATTTTGCTGGCGATGGCCTTGTCGTTGATGCGTCATGTCAACCATAGCTACCGACCGCACACCATGGTGCTGGCGCCGGATCCCGAAGGCCGTTGGCGTCCCGTGCCCGCCGTCCCGGGCATCCAGACGGCACCGGGGCTGATCGTGTATCGCTTCGGCGCAGACCTGTTTTTTGCCAACGAAAACCTTTTTGCCGATGAGGTCCATGCACTCATCACCCACGCACCCACGCCAGTGCACTGGTTCGTGCTGGACGCGGGTGCGGTGACGGACCTTGATTTTTCTGCTGCGCGCGTGGTGCGCGACTTGTGCGAGGATCTGGCCGCAAGCGAGATCAAGCTGGTATTTGCGCGGGTCAACGCGTATTTGCGAGCGGATATGGATCGCCATCAGATCACCCCGGTGATCGGCGAAGCGCGGGTTTTTTCCACCTTGCATGAGGCCATGACATTGGTGCTCGGTACGCCGCTTGAAGCAGTCGCCACGTTATAAATATAAAATAGCGCCTGGGGCGCACTCAGGCGCCGGCCGCCGCATCAAGGAAAATCATGCAAAACGAATCCTCCGGACCCTCCAATCCGCCGTCGCCAGAGCGGCCCGAGCTGGACGACGAACTCCTCAAGTACGCCGAGGAAGTGTTCGAACTGGCACGCGAAGGCGATGCGGTTACGCTCGAAGGCTTGCTGGCCAAGGGCTTGCCGGCCAATCTGCGCAATCACAAGGGCGATAGCCTGCTGATGCTGGCGAGCTATTACGGTCATCTGGACGCGGTCAAGGTGCTGCTTGCGCACAAGGCCGATCCGCAAGTGAGCAACGACCGGGGCCAAACCCCGCTGGCCGGCGCGGCGTTCAAGGGTGACCTGGGCATCGTGCAAGCGCTGATCGAACACGGCGCGGACGTGGAGGGCGCTTCGCCCGACGGGCGCACCGCCTTGATGATGGCGGCGATGTTCAACCGCGTCGAGATCGTCAAGTATCTGCTGGCTCACGGCGCCGCTGCTGACGCCAAAGACGCCGCCGGAACTACCGCGCACGACGCGGCGCTCAAGATGGGCGCGCCCGATACCCCGGGCTTGCTGGTGAAAGCGCAATGACCCAGTCGGTCGCTGTCGACTGGACAGATGAAGATGAGACGATTCCCGCGCAATACATCGATATAGCCGAGCGCTATGTACGCGAGATCCTCGCGGTTTCGATCGGTCATACGTCGGCGCACGCGGCTGCCGTCGTGTTCGATAGTCAATGCGAACTGGCCGTGGCGCTCACCGAGGCGTATCGGCGTTGCTTGCCCGAAGCGCAATTCATCGATTTCGATACCGTTGAACCGGCGCACATTCTCGATGTGTTCGCCGCGTTCGGGCCTGGCGATCTGGTGGTGCTGATCCAGTCGACCAACTTTCGACTCGGTCCGTACCGCATACGCGTGGAGCTGTTCAAGCGTGCGTTCAAGGTCGTCGAGCATCCTCATCTGGCGCGCATGGAAGGCGAGCAGGCGCTTTACTACATCGATTCGCTCGCTTACGACCCCGCTTATTTCCGCGGTGTGGGCAACGCGCTCAAGACGCGCATCGATGCGGCCAGCGGCGGCGTGCTCGATAGCGGCGGCGAGCAACTGGTGTTCGCCGGTGCGTTCGAGCCGGCCAAGTTGAACATCGGCGATTACAGCGGCATGACGAACGTCGGCGGTCAGTTCCCGATCGGGGAAGTGTTCACCGAGGCGCGTGATCTGGAAACCGTGAATGGCCGCGTGCGCATCTTTGTGTTCGGCGATATTTCGTTTTCCGTGAATCGGCCTGAGCAGCCGATTACGCTGGTGGTGAACCGCGGCAAGGTGACCGATGTGATCGATTCCACGCCGGCCTTCGATGAAGTGCTGGCCAGGATCCGCGCGGACGAAGGCGAGGTGTGGTTGCGCGAGCTGGGCTTCGGGATGAACCGGGCGTTTACCCAAGAGCGCTTGGTGACCGATATTGGTTCGTTCGAACGGATGTGCGGCATCCATCTGTCGTTGGGCGCGAAGCATGGCGTCTATGCGAAATCCAACATCCGGCGCGCCACGGCCAAATACCACGTCGATGTTTTTGCCGTGACGCATACGGTCGCGCTCGATGGCGAGATCGTCTATCGCGACGGCGCCTGGCAGGTATAAGCGATCAGCGTGTGGACGTGGTGCAATGCGTCCGCGCGCTCGACTTGTTGCTTGCAACCTGGGGCGGCGAAGGTGACGGGGCGTGACGGCCAATCTATACTTTGGTTTTTCCGGCCAGCGCGGCAAACGCCGGTCGTCCTAACTCTCTGTTTCGCCTCTGACACGCTATGACCTTGATGCGCTGCGTCGCCGTATGGGCAACGATGGCTTTACTCTTGTGCGTCCGCCCTGCGGTGGCGCAGGAGAAAATCCAATTTCCGTCGCTGGATCGGGATGCCTCGGGTCAGCCTGTGATGCTCGACGGTTATCTGTTCAAGCCTGACTCGGCGAGCACCACTGAGCGTTATCCGGCTGTTGTGTTCATGCACGGTTGCGGTGGTTTGTTGACGCGCGCTGGTCATATCCTGTCGCGCGAACAAGACTGGGCCGTGCGCTTGAGTGCACAGGGCTACGTGGTGTTGGCCGTCGATAGTTTCACCACGCGCGGCCAGCAAAGCGAATGCGCACACGCAGGAGCGGTGACCCCGGAGGTGCAGCGACCACGTGATGCGTATGGTGCGCTGCGGTTTTTGCAAAGCCGCTCCGACGTGCAAGCGCAGCGCGTTGCGCTAATGGGCTGGTCGCACGGCGGCGGCACGGTGTTGTTTACGATCGGGCCTAACAGTCCGGCGCATGACGATGTTTCCGGTGCCGTGGTCGCGCCCGCTGCTTCGGTTGGCTCCGGTGCGGATGCAGGAGCAGGAGCAGGAGCAGGAGCAGGAGCAGGAGCAGGAGCAGCCGTTGCGACAGCACCCGCCGATTTCCGCGCAGCACTCGCGTTCTACCCCGGCTGGTGCAACGCCCGGGCACAGCAGCCGTCAAGCTGGCATACCACCATCCCGCTGTTGATACTGGTCGGCGCAAGCGATGTCTGGACCCCCGCACAACCCTGTGAAGATTTTGTCCAGACAGTGCGCGCCAACGGCGTACCGGTCGACATCCATGTCTACCCGGATGCATATCACGATTTCGATTTTCCGAATTTGCCGGTCCGCTCGCGTTTCGAGTTTGCCAACCGGCGCACCGGCGTGGTTCCGATCACCGGCACCAATCCCGCGGCGCGTGCCGACGCGATAGAGCGCGCGACTGCGTATCTGGCGCAATATCTCAAGAACTAAATAGCCTTTGCCTGATATGACCATCACGATCGAAGTCGCTCAAACACCAGCGCAATACGAGGCCGGCCGAACCCTCATCAAAGCCTATGCCGAATATCTCGGCATCGATCTCGAGTTTCAGGACTTCTCGGAAGAACTGGCGACGCTTGAGCAGATGTACGGTGCACCGACAGGATGCTTGCTGCTGGCCAAGGAAGGGGCGAGCTATATCGGCGTGATTGGGCTCAGGGAACTGGAGCCCGGTATCGCGGAGATGAAACGCCTGTTCGTCCCCAAGGCTCATCAAGGTAAAGGCGCCGGCGCGTTGCTGGTCGCGCGGTTTCTCGAAGAAGCCCGGCAACTCGGCTATCGCGCGGTTCGACTGGACAGCATACAAACCCAGGGCCAGGCGATCGATATGTACCGCAAGCTCGGTTTCGTCGAGATTGCAGCCTATCGCTACAATCCCTTCCCGGATGCGATCTACATGGAATACCTGATCGCGTAATACCTCAGTGCCGAATATCTAAGCACCGAGTACCTCAGCGCCGAATATGCCCGCGCCGAATACCCCCGCGCCTGATCAAAGCTCGCCCATGTGCTGAGCTTCCTCTTCCTCGACGGGCTGCGTCGCGGGCGCCAGCTGCATGAAAATCCACGCCGACGCCGAGGTGATCAGGCCAACGCAAATGAAGGTCGCATGGAAAGCCGGCAGCGCCTTGCTCGAACTGCCCTCGTTGAACAACTGCTGAAACGTGGCGAGCAGTGCACCAGCCGACGTCACCGCGAGACTCATCGCCAACATCTGGATCATCGACAACAGGCTATTGCCGCTGCTGGCCGTACTGACATCGAGGTCTTTGAGCGTGATCGTGTTCATGGCCGTGAACTGGATCGAATTGACTGCGCCGAAGAGCGCCAATTGCACGAGCATTATCCACACCGGGACACCATTCGAAATGAAGGTGAACGACGCCATCGCCAGCCCGACCAGAAAGGTGTTCACGAAGAGCACCGCACGGTAGCCATGACGCACGATCATCTGGGTACCGACGCGCTTGGCGAGCATCCCGGCCGCGGTAGTCGGCAACATCATCAGGCCGGCTTGCAGCGGCGAATAGTTCAAGGTGACTTGCAGACTCAGCGGAATCAAGAACGGCATGGCCCCGGTGCCGATGCGGGCAAACAGGTTGCCAAGCAGGCCGACACTGAACGTGTGAATGCGAAACAGCGAGAGCGAGAATAAAGGTCGCTCGGTGCGGTTCGCGCGCAGCACGTAAGTGGTGAGTGAGGCAAAGCTGGCGATCAGCAGCATCAGCACGGTCGCGCGCTGAAAACCGAGTTCGGCCAGACCGTCCAGCGAAAACGATATGGTCACCATCGCGATACTGAGCAGCAGGTAGCCCCCGACATCGAAACGCCCCATGTCGTCGATCCGGCTATTGGGCATGAAACGCATCGCGGCCAACCCGCCGAGCACGCCGACTGGCACATTGATCAGAAAAATCCAGTGCCACGAGAAGCTTTGCGTAATCCACCCGCCCAGTGTCGGGCCGATCAACGGACCTATCATGCCGGGAATCGCGACAAAGCTGAGCGCCTGCAAATACTCAGCGCGCGGGAACGTGCGCAGCACCGCGAGGCGACCCACGGGCATCAGCATGGCACCGCCCGCGCCTTGAATCACGCGTGCACCGACCAGGAACGAGAGCGTGTTCGAGTAGGCGCACAGCAGCGAGCCGAGCACGAACAGGACAATCGCGGTCTGGAAGATGCGGCGGGTGCCGAATCGATCGGCCAACCAACCGGAGGCGGGGATGACCACAGCCATCGTCAGCGAATAGGCAATGATCACCGATTGCATCCGCAGCGGACTCTCGCCCAAGCTTCGGGCCATGGGCGGGAGGGCGGTATTGACGATGGTCGAGTCCAGGGTCTGCATGAAAAAGCCGACCGCTACGACCCACAACATGATTTTACGGCTGCTCTGCGTTGCGACAGGGTCGCTCATCGGCTCAATTTCTCCATAGGGTGCATCGATTGCTTTTTCAATTGCTTTTTCAATTAATTGGCGCTGATCGGATCTAGCCCGCTTTTCTTTTCCTCGGGAGCCGCCGCCGGCGAAGCCAGGAACTTGATCAGATCGCGGCCGGCCTCAGGATGCTCGGCATTGACCGGCACGCCCGCCGAGTAGCCGGTAACACTCTGCACCGATTCCGGCAACTTGCCCACGAAGGTCACGCCCGGCACCGGCAGCAATTCGGCGACCTGCTGCAAGCCGATTTCATAGTCGCCGCTGGCCACCAATTGCGCAACCGGCGTTTTCTGGATCATGTGCGCACGGCCCTTGACCTGATCCTCGATGCCGAGTTTCTTGAACAACTCGTTCTGCACATACACGCCGCTGGCGCTATCGGAATAGGCGATCGACTTGGCATGCAGCAGCGCGTTCTTGAGTCCTTCAACGGTACTGATATCGGGCGTGGGGGCGCCGGCGCGTACGACCACACCGATACGCGAGTCGGCCAGCACGACGCGACTGTCGGGGAACACCTTGCCGTTCTTGATCAGGTCGTCCAGTGCGTAGCCGACCATGATCACGACGTCGGCATGTTCGCCGCGTGCCAGCCGGTTCGGAATGGCCTCGGGCGCCTTGCCCATCGACGGGCCCCATGCCGTGCTCAGCGTATTGCCACTGGCTTTTTCGTAAGCGGGCGTGAGGGCTTTGTAGCTAGCGGTGAAGCCGCCGGAATTCATGACTTTGACTTCGACGGCTTGAGCGGTGTTAGTGAGCAGTGCTGCGCTGACCAGGGCGAGGGCGGTGAGGGCACGCGGCGTAATGCGGGAAATGGAATTTTTATTTTGCATGGAGGCTCGCTTTCTTTAGAGGCTTAAACCTGGGGACTAAAAAACCGCTGGACTCGCGGGTGGTGCGAAGGCGCTCGCAATACTTGGCGCCCGAAGGGGAATTCTTGATCGGAGCCGCATTTTACCTCGGTCGCGTCGGCGGCTCCGCTATAGCAACAGTTATGGCAACAGTTCAGGGCGCTCAGACAGTCTACTCATGCAGTCCACCTACACCGAGCGCGTATGCCGTTTCTTACTCAGCCGCATACTTCTGTTCGAGCTCGTCGTAAAACCCTTTGTTCACCAATCGTTGCCGTTCCGCAAACGGTGCCACCAGATTCTTGTCTTCATCGAGCCGGCCATTTTTCTTGAGCGTCGATAAGGCCTTGGTCATGCCGGCGACCGCACCTTGCAATGCTGCGTTGGCATAAAGCACCAGCGCGAAGCCCATGTCGGCCAGCACTTGCGCATCGAGCGCCGGCGTTTTCCCGCCGATCACGATATTGATCAGTTGAGGCCGATCGAGTAGCTTGGGCAACTGCTTGATCTGCTCGGCGGTTTCGACCGCCTCGACGAATAGAATATCGGCGCCCGCTTCGGCGAGCTTTTGCGCGCGCTCGATGGCCGCTTCAAATCCGTGCACCGCGGCCGAGTCCGTACGTCCGATGATCAAAAGGTCGCTGTCCTTGCGCGCGTCCACGGCGGCCTTGATTTTGCCGACCATGTCCTCGATGGCGATCACGTCCTTGCCGGCGAAGTGGCCGCATTTTTTCGGAAACACCTGATCTTCGATCTGAATCGCATCGGCGCCGGCACGTTCCAGAATTTGCACGGTCCGGTAGGTATTCACGGGATTGCCGAAGCCGGTGTCGGCATCGACGATAATGGGCAATCCGACCGCATCGCGGATGCGCGCGGTGTGCTCGGCGATTTCATGCAATCCGATAAACGAAAGATCGGGCAAGCCCATATACATATTGGTCACGCCTGCGCCCGTGACGTAGACGGCTTCAAAACCCTGGTCCTCGATCACGCGCGCGCTCATCGCGTTGAAGGCGCCGGGTACGACGAGGCCCCGTCGTTCATTGACGATGCGCTTAAGGGTAGCTTTGCTTGAATTCATGAGTGTCTCCGTAGGTAAGCTAGGTGTCGCTGAGCTGTCGCGGGGCTGGCGCTGGACCGCCGCGGGGCTGCCGCGAGTCTCCCGCGGGTCTTCCGCGGGTCTTCCGCATATCTCACGTTACGCTGCCGCGGGCCGTTTCGGCGCGCGGCGCATGCAGCAAGATACAGCCGTCGGCCGGTGCGAGTCCACTATTGTGAACTTTATCGTCGCGAACCCGCAAATCGCCGCCCAGCGCGCAATTCGCTCATTTTTCGGCGAATTCGGTCGCGATTTACGAGTGAAACAATCACAGCCGCCGCCGTTTCCGTGTAGATTCGGCGCAGGTCCCATTTCCGGTTGCCGAGTTTTTTCAAAGAGTACCTTCATGCAAACCGAAAGCTTTATTCCCGGCAAAGACGCCTCGCTAGAATCCACCATCAGCACCATGACGCAAAAGCTCGCCACTCGCGGCTTTTATATGGAGGAGAGCTTGTGGCTGAACCCGGTCGTAGGCATTTGGTCTGTGCATGTGCGCGACAAAGAATGCCCAATGCTGTTTGCCAACGGCCAAGGCGCGTCCGAGCTCGCCGCGCGGGCTAGCGCGTTGGGCGAGTTTTTCGAACGGCTCGAATGCCATTACTTTTGGACGCACTTCTATTTAGGGGAAACGCGTGCCAACCGGCCGTTCGTCCACTATGCGCAAGAACGCTGGTTCGCGCCCTCGGAAGACGGCAGTTGGCCCCGAGGGCTACTCAATGAAGAACTGCTGGCGTTTTACGATCCGCAAGGCGAGATTGGCGACGAGGTGATGGTCGACCTGAACTCCGGCAATGTCGACCGCGGCATCTGCGCCTTGCCGTACCTGCGTTTGAGCGACGGCGAGCAAACCTGGTTTCCGGTCAATTTGATCGGCAACCTGTATGTCAGCAACGGCATGGCGGCCGGCAATACCGAGCTCGAAGCACGTAGCCAGGCGCTGTCGGAAATTCTCGAACGCCATATCAAGTACCGCGTGATTGCCGAAGGCATGTGCCTGCCGGAAGTACCGGACGAGGTGATCGCCCGCTATCCCGGCATCGCTGCGGGCATCAAGGGCTTGCGCGAGGCCGGTTTCGGCATTCTGGTGAAAGACGCCTCGCTGGGTGGCCGCTATCCGGTCATGAACGTCACGTTGCTGCATCCGAAAGACCAAGGCGTATTTGCCAGCTTCGGTGCGCATCCGCGTTTTGAAATTGCGCTGGAGCGCGCGTTGACCGAACTATTGAAGGGCCGCGCGCTCGATTCGCTGGAGCATTTTCCGGAGCCCGGTTTCGATATGGACGAGATTACGGCCGTAGCCAACCTCGAAATCCATTTCGTGGATTCGAGCGGCGTAATCAGCTGGAACTTCATGGGCGACAAGCCGGATTTCCCGTTCGCCGACTGGAATTTCAGCACCACCACGCAGGAAGATTACGCATGGCTGGTCAATTGCATCCAAGCCGAAGATCGTGAAATTTATATCGCCGATTTCGCCGAACTCGGTGTGTATAGCTGCCGCATCCTGGTGCCCGGCATGTCGGAGATTTACCCGGTCGAAGATCTCGAATGGGAAAACAACAGCGTGGGCAACGACATCCGGCCCGCGATGGTGCGCTTGCCCGATTTGAGCGACGAGGAGTGCAGCGAGTTGCTCGACGATTTGCAGACGCTGAACCTCGGCGACGATAGGCCGCTGTGGGAGATTCTCGGTCTGGCCGTGCCCTTGGGTACACCGTGGAAGGAGCTGCGCATCGGTGAGCTGAAAACGTTGTTGGCACTGGCGATCGGCGACGAAGATGCGATCCGCGAGGGTTGCGACTGGATCCATCATTATCGTCAACTCAGCCAGCCGCGCCGCCTTGTTTATCGTTGCATCGAAAACCTGCTGAGCCTGGACGAGTCGGGCGAGTACCATCGTTCGTTGGCTTTGCTCTACGGCAGCGAAACCTTGCGTCAGGCACAAGCGTTGCTGGCGCGCGAGGAACGATTCTTCGGCTTGTTCAAACTGGGCCCCGATATGGAAGGCAGCGAGATTCACGGGAAATTGCTGGCGGCGTACGACAAGGTGTTAGGCACGGCTTAATTTGGAAACGGCAGCAGCACGCCCTCCGCCGTGGCGGCATGCCCTAGGGGGCAGGTGCCGCCACGATAAGTTACTATATATAGAAGACACAGGCAGCGAGTTCAAACAACAATAACGCTGCGTTTTCGCGATGCCCGGGCGGGGTCGCAGTCATGGAGGCGCGGGATGTCGGCCGCTATCAGGATCTTTCAGGGAAAATTCGGTCGTGTCGCGTTGCTCAATATGGACGCGCCGCTGGTGTACCACGCCCATCACCATTGCCACATCCTGCTCAAGGTCGAGGGCTGCGACGCCGCCTTCGCGATCAACGAAACGCTGCAACCGCTGACGGACGATACCGCCGTGCTGGTCAACGCATGGGAGCCGCATGCGTACCGCCATCCGCCGGAGAGCGCGGGGCGCCGCACGGTCATTCTTGCCCTGTATATCGAACCCGGTTGGCTGGCCGCGATCCAGCATCCGCTCGCTTACGGCAGCGGTTCCGGTTATTTCCCGCAGCCGTGCGTCGCCATTTCCGGCCGCGCTCGCAAACTGGCCGACCAGTTGGCGGCTGAGATGTGCAGCAACGATGAGCCCATCCCGGCGAGCTTCGAGCATCGCTTATTCGAGCTGATGGTGTCGGTGATCGATCCCTTGCATTTGCATCGAGATGGCAGCCGCGCGATCCTGCCGGCGTCGCGTATTGCCGACCGGCGCATCCGCCGCGCGATCGCCTTTATGCGGGCCAATCTCGGCGCCGAGCCCGACGTAGAGACGATGGCGGCGCAAGCCGGATTGTCGCGCGCGCATTTTTATACGATGTTTCGGCTATGCACCAATGTCACGCCGCATGTGTACACCAACGTGTTGCGCATGGAGCAGGCCATCAATGACCTGTCGGGCGGACAAATGCCGATTGCCTTGCTCTCCGAGCACATGGGTTTTTCGGCGCCGGGGCACTTCACGCGCTTTTTCCGGCAGCACCTCGGGATTACCCCTAGCGAATATCGTCGTGTCGTGAACCTGGTCGATGCCACGACCCACGGCAGCATCGAAATCTAACGCGCCCTATTAAAAATCAGATTCCTGGGTAAGTCAGCAGCATCCAAGGTAATAGACAAATAGAGTGGTCCGCGCATACTTGTTCAGGTAGTACACCATAACAAGATGCCGGAGACGGGCTGTGCGCACCGAACGAAATGGATTCGTTCTCTACGCATCGGCTGATGCACTGCTGTTCCCATGGCCGCCGGTTACCCGGGCAGGCGAGGGAATAGTCACTCTCGTCTACGTCATCGTTTTCGAGGCGCAAGACGTGACGCAAGAGGCTGTAACCGAAGTGGCTGTCGCCCGAGAATCTGCGGCTGCCGCAACTTCTACCATCGCCCCCGCAACCCCACCTTCGCCAAGCAAATACGTAGGCCGCTCGCAGGAGCGCCTCGAAGATACGGCGATCCTGACCGGGCGTGGCAGTTATGGCGACGATCTGGCCGTCAAGCCGGGCACTTTGCACGCTGCGGTGGTGCGCGCACCGCATGCCCATGCGGAATTGGGCGCGATCGACATCAGCGCCGCGCTGGCCGCGCCCGGTGTGCGCGCGATATTGACCGGGGCCGACGTCAAGGCATGGTCACGGCCATTCGTGGTTGGCGTGAAAGCCCCGATGCAGCATTTCGCATTGGCGCAAGATCGTGTGCGCTACGTGGGCGAGCCGGTTGCTGTGGTCATCGCGGAAAGCCGCGCCTTGGCCGAAGATGCGCTCGATCTGGTCAAGGTCGACTACACGCCGCTGGCGCCCGTCGTGGAGATCGAAGCGGCACTGCGCGACGACGCGACGGTGTTGCATGCAGGGGTGGGCAGCAACGTGGTGAGCGATCGTTCGTTTCGCTATGGCGATCCGGAAACTGCATTCGCGCAAGCCGAACACCGTGTCTCGCTCACGGTCCGATATCCGCGCAATTCCTGCACGCCGATCGAATGCGGCGTAGTCGTCGCTGAGCATCTTGCGGGGCAGGAAGGCTACGAAGTCACCTCCAATTTCATGGGGCCGTTTTCACTGCATGCGGTGATGGCGATGGCACTCAATGTGCCGGCCAATCGGCTGCGCCACAAGTCGCCGCGCGATTCGGGCGGCAGCTTCGGCGTCAAGCAGGCCGTGTTCCCCTACGTGGTGCTGATGTGCCTGGCCTCGCGCAAGGCCGGTGCGCCTGTCAAATGGGTCGAAGACCGGCTCGAGCACCTGAGCGCTGCCACGTCGGCCACCGCGCGGCTCTCGACTATCGAGGCGGCGGTGCGATCCGACGGCCGGATTACCGCGCTTTCGTATGACCAGATCGAGGATTGCGGCGGGTATCTGCGCGCGCCTGAACCGGCAACCTTCTACCGTATGCACGGTTGCCTCACAGGCGCGTATGCGATCGAGCACTTGCAAGTGCGCAATCGCGTGGTGCTGACCAACAAGACGCCGACCGGACTGGTGCGCGGCTTTGGCGGCCCGCAAGTGTACTTCGCGCTGGAGCGCTTGATACAGCGCATCGCGGTCGAACTCGAGCTCGATGTACTGGACGTCTATCGGCGCAATTTTGTGGCGGCCGATGCGTTTCCCTATCAGGCAGCGGCCGGTGCCTTGCTCGACTCCGGCAACTATCAGGAAGCGCTGGCACGTGCGCTTGCGCAGGGCGGCTACGCAGAACTCAAGCAGCGTCGCGAGCAGGCGCGTGCGGCGGGGCGCGTGTACGGCATAGGTTTTGCCGCGATCGTCGAGCCGTCGATCTCCAACATGGGTTACATCACCACGGTGTTGCCGCCCGAGGCGCGCGCCAAGGCGGGCCCCAAGAACGGCGCGATCGCCACGGCCACCGTCAATATCGATCTGCTGGGCGGCGTGACCGTGTCGATCGCATCGACGCCCGCTGGGCAAGGGCATATGACCGTGTGCGCACAGGTGGTCGCCGATGTGTTCGGCCTGACGCCGGGCGAGATCGTGGTGAATGTCGATCTCGATACGCAAAAGGACGCATGGTCGGTGGCCTCCGGTAATTATTCGAGCCGCTTCGCGGGCGCGGTGGCCGGCACCGTGCATCTCGCGGCGATGCGTTTGCGCGAGCGGCTGGCTCGCATCGCGGCCGTGCAATTCGCGTGCGAGCCCGCGCAGATCGTGTTTGCAGCAGGCACCGTGTATGCAGCCTCCACGCCGCAGCGCACCGTGCCGTTCGGGCGGCTTGCGAGCGGCCCACACTGGTCGCCGCAGATGCTGCCGGCGAGCGAGCCTTTGGGGATGCGAGAAACGGCATTCTGGACTCCGGAACATCTGCAGGCGCCCGATGCGCAAGATCGCATCAATACGTCTGCGGCTTACGGTTTTGCTTTCGATATGTGCGGCGTCGAGATCGATCGCCGCACCGGTCGTGTGCGCATCGATCGCTACGTCACGGCGCACGATGCCGGTACGCTGCTCAACCCCGCGCTCGCCGACGGGCAGATCCGCGGTGCGTTTGCGCAAGGCTTCGGTGCGGCGCTGATGGAAGAGTTCCGTTATGGCGACGACGGCAGCTTCCGTAGCGGCACACTGGCCGATTACCTGATACCCACCACCTGCGAAGTGCCGGACCCGATCATCGTGCACCTCGAGACGCCGTCGCCGTTTACGCCGCTGGGCGCGAAAGGGCTGGGCGAGGGCAACAATATGAGTACGCCGCCGTGTATCGGCAATGCAGTGGCTGACGCGCTCGGCGTGCAGGACATCGAGTTGCCGTTGACGCCACCGAAGGTTCTCGCGCTGCTCGGGTTCGACGATCCGCCGCCATCCCCGGAAGTTCAGCGCGAGCTCGCTGCGAAGTTCGCAGCGGCCTCGCCGGCGGCCAGCCTACGCGATCAAGGCGCGGGCGGGGCGAACGCCGCAGCGGGTTCGCGCAGTGGCCGCGGCAAAGCGTTGACCGCAGTGGGCACCGTGCAACTCGCGGCCACCCCGGACGCGGTGTTTGCCGTGCTGCTCGACCCCGTTGCGCTCGCGAAGGTCGTGCCGGGGTGCCATGCGTTGGAGCGCACCGCGGAAAACCACTACCGTGCCGACGTGACCGTGGGCGTGGGCATGATCAAGGCCCGCTATGAGGCGCAAATCGTGCTCTCCGAACTCGAACCGCCGCATCGCTTGCGCCTTACCGGCACAGGGCTGTCGTCGCTGGGCACGGCAAGTGGCAGCGGCATCGTGCAGTTGGAAGCGAGCGGCACGGGCACGCGGTTGAGCTACGACTACGAAGCGGAAGTGTCGGGCAAGGTCGCGGCGGTCGGCAGCCGAATGCTGGAAGGCGCGGCGAAGATCGTGCTGCGGCAGTTGTTCGAATCGCTGGGACGGCAGGCGAGCGGTGCGCCCGTGGTCTCCCAGAGCTTGCTTGCCCGCCTCGGGCAGTGGTTGCGGCGCTGCTTTGGAGGTCGATCATGAAGCCCTGTTCGTTTGGTTATTTGCGTGCCGAGAGCGCGCAGCAGGCGCGCGAAGCACTGGCGCAATACGGCGAGGATGCGCGCGTGCTGGCGGGAGGTCAGTCGTTGATGGCGGTGCTGAATATGCGTTTGGCGCAGCCTAAATGGCTCATCGATATTTCTCGCACCGCCGATCTCGACTATGTACGCGTCGAGCGCGACTGCCTTGCAATCGGTGCGGCCGCCACCCAGGCCTCGGTCGAATGGCGCGACACGCTGGCCGACGAGGTACCGCTGTTGCAGCAGGTGTTTCCGTCGATTTCGCATTTCCAGATTCGTAACCGCGGCACCGTGTGCGGCTCGATCGCGCATGCCGACCCGAGCGCAGAACTGCCGCTTGCGCTGGCGTTGCTGGGCGGTGAAGTGGTGCTGGCCGGGCCACGCGCACGCAGAGTGTTGAGCGCCGAAGATTTCTTCCAGGGCATGTTGAGCACGGCGCGCGGCGCCGATGAGTTGCTCGAGGAAGTGCGGTTTCCGCTGCGGCGCGCGGGCGAGCGTTATGGCTTTGCCGAGTTCTCGGCGCGGCATGGCGATTTTGCCTGGGTGGCCTGTGCGGCCGTGGTCAGTGCCGACACGATACGGCTCGCGGTCGGTGGCGTGGCCGACAGGCCGGTGGTGCAAAGCTGGCCGCGGCTCGAGGGCACCGCGTTGCAGGCGGCGATCAATGATTTCAGCTGGACGCTGGGCGCTCAGGACGATGCGCACATCAGCGCGCAGTACCGGCGCCATCTGGTGCGGCAACTCGGTTGGCGTGTAATAGAGGAGGCAAGATGAGCAATCTGTTTGAACATGAATTTAAACGTGACACGCGTGCTCGCATCGAGCTCGTGCTCAATGGCGAGAAGCGCAGCGGTTGGTGCGAGCCACGTACGCTGTTATCGGATTTTCTGCGTCATGAACTGGGGGCGACCGGCACGCACGTGGGTTGCGAACATGGCGTATGCGGCGCCTGCACCGTGCAGGTCGACGGCGTTGCCGGGCGCGCTTGCTTGATGTTGGCGGTGCAGGTGCAGGAGCGCCGTGTCGATACGGTCGAAGGCCTGGCGGGCAGCGATGGCATGAGCGATTTGCAGCAGGCGTTCCAGCGCCATTTCGCCTTGCAGTGCGGGTTTTGCACTGCGGGCATCTTGATGTCGTGCGAGGACTTCCTCAAGCGCATGCCTGAGCCCAGCGAGGCGCAAGTGCGCGATATGCTGTCCGGCCATCTGTGCCGCTGCACCGGCTACACGCCGATCGTGGCTGCCGTGCTCGATACGGCCGCGCGGCGCCTTGCCACCCGGGAGGCCGCCCATGCTTGATCTAGGACGGACGTTCCTGCAGGCGGTCGAGCGCAGCCCAAACGCGCCGGCGATTGTCGATGGCGAGTTGCAACTGTCCTACGTGCAGTGGTATCGGATCATCAGGCGCGTGTCGCTGGGACTGCAGGCGCGAGGCATCAAGCGCGGCGACCGCCTGGTTGTAATCCTGCAAAACCGCTGGGAGATGGCCACTTTGCACTGGGCCTGCCAGTTCTGCGGGATCGTCGTGACACCGGTCAATTGGCGTGCCAAACCCGAAGAGCTTGAATATTGCATGGCCGACGCGCAGGCGGTGGGCGTGGTCTTCGAAGCGGTGAGTGCTGTTGCGGTCGAGGGGAGCGCCACCGCGCAGCGCGTGTTGCGCGTCGCGCTCGACAGGGTGCCCGGCGGCAATTGCAGTTTTGAGAGTTTGACGAATACTGCGGATGTCGATGTCGATGTCGATGTCGATGCCAACGCCAACGCCAACGCCAACGCCAACGCCAACGCCAACGCCAACGCCAACGCCAACGCCAGTGCCGCCGCCGCTGACATGCGCACCAAGTTCGAAAGCGCCGCCGAAGCGGATGACTTGTCACTGCTGCTCTACACCTCAGGCACCACGGGCAAACCCAAAGGCGTGCCCCGCCGGCATCGTCACGAGCGCGCCGCAGCGCTCGCTCACGTCGCACAAAATTTCTATCGACGCGGCGAGCGGACCTTGGGTGTCATGCCGCTTTATCACACGATGGGTGTGCGCTCGCTGTTGGCGATGGCGCTCATAGACGGGCTTTTCGTTTGCGTGCGGCGCTGGAACTCGTCACAAGCACTGCGAGCGCTCAGCGAACATCGCATCAGTTGCCTATACCTGGTGCCAACGCTGTATCACGACCTGCTGGCCGCGCCCGAATTTGCCGACACCGATATCTCATCGGTGACCAAACTCGGCTTTGCCGGCGCGCCGATGAACGATGCCTTGTTGCAACGGCTGCAGGCCACGTTTGAGCCGCAGTGGTTCGTCAATCACTACGGCTCTTCCGAGGTCTACACCGTCAGCATCAATCACGATGCTGTTGCCAAACCCGGCAGCGCCGGCCGCGCCGGACTCAATACGCGCTTGCGGGTGGTGCATCTGCAAGCCACCACGCCCGACGAGCTCGCGATGCCGGGCGAAGAAGGCCAGATTGCCGTCGACCTGCGTGGCGACGAAGCATTCGAAGGCTATTGGCGGCGTCCGGACGCGGACGCGAAAGCATTGCGCGGCGGCTGGTACTTCAGCGGCGACACCGGGTTTATCGACGGTGACGGCGACCTCTTCGTCAGCGGCCGGATCGACGACATGATCATCAGCGGCGGCGAGAACATCTCACCGGTCGATATCGAATCGGTGTTGTCGCTGCATCCCGACGTCGACGAGGTCGCGGTGGCCGGTGTGCCCGACGATCGTTGGGGGCAGCGCGTGGTGGCGTTTATCAAGCGCCGCGGCACACTCGATTCGAAAGCGCTGGACGCCTATTGCCGCAGCTCGGCGCTGGTCAATTTCAAATGCCCTCGCGAATACGTATTCGTGCAGGAAATTCCGAAGTCGCCGGTCGGAAAAATCCTGCGCCGGAAATTATCGGCCGGCGAATTCGAGCGCGATGCGGCCGTCGATGCTGTTGGCAGCGCCAAATCAGAATGACTGCGCCGAATAACCGAACCGAATAACTGAACCGAATAACCGATCACCACACCGCTGAATACCGGATTGTTTAACGTTTTTACAGGAGTGAACCATGACTACCCTTAATCATCGCGGCCACGCGCTGTTGCAGGCACTGGATGGCTTTTCGGTGGAAATCGACGAAGCCCGCCAGCGCGCCGACATCATTTTGAACCGGCCGCCTTTTAACATCGTGCAGATGGCGCAACGCGACCAGTTGTGCGCGGCATTCGAAGCGTTGGACCTCGATGACCGCGTGCGCGTGATCGTCGTGCGCGCAGTGGGCGAGCATTTCTCCAGCGGCGGCGACATCAAGGGCTTTCTTGAGGCCACGCCCGAGCATGTCTCCAAGCTCGCGTGGAATATCGCCGCGCCGGCACGTTGCAGCAAACCGGTGATCGCCGCGAACCGCGGCTTCTGCTTCGGCGTGGGCTTCGAATTGTCGCTCGCCTGCGATTTCCGCATCGCGACCGTCACCACCCAATACGCGTTGCCTGAACAGAAGCTCGGGCAGATCCCGGGTTCGGGCGGCTCCGCACGGCTGCAGAAAATGGTCGGCATTGCTCGGACCAAAGACATCGTGATGCGCTCACGTCGCATCCCCGGCAAGCAGGCTTACGAGTGGGGTGTAGCGGTCGATTGCGTCGCCGACGCCGAACTCGAAACCGCAACCGATGCGCTGGTTGAAGAGTTGTGTGCGTTCTCGCCGCTGGCCCAGCGCACCGCGAAAAAATTGCTCAACGATACCGAAGATGCGCCGCTTTCGATCGCCATCGAACTCGAAGGCCATTGCTACAGTCGCCTGCGTAGTTCCGACGATTTCCGCGAGGGCGTGGAAGCGTTTCACGGCAAGCGCAAACCGACGTTCCGAGGCACGTGAAGCGTTCGGCCCCACAGCCTCGCGACATAAGTACTCGCACATAACAACCATAACGCTCCGCGACGCAGCCTTGCTGCGTTGACGGCGACTAACCCCGACGCGGTGGTGGCTACATGCCAGGCAGGTGCAGGGCCGCACCCGCGATCAGGGAGGAGAGGAGATCACCATGTCAAATATCGCTCAACCTTTGATGCCAATCGGCGGCGTCACCAACCGACAGATTCTTGCCACCGTCAGTGCCTCGTGCCTGGGCTGGGCGCTCGATTTGTTCGATCTGTTTGTCTTGCTATATGTGGCACCCGTTATCGGCAAGCTGTTTTTTCCATCCACGCACGCGATGCTTTCGCTGGCGGCAGTGTATGCGTCGTTTGCGGTGACGCTGCTGATGCGCCCGATCGGCTCGGCGCTATTCGGCTCCTACGCGGACCGTCACGGACGCAAGGGCGCGATGATGGTGGCGGTCATCGGCGTGGGGGTGGCGACGGCGTTGTTCGGCACGTTGCCGACCGTGGCGCAGGTGGGTGTTCTCGCGCCTATCCTGTTCTTGCTGTTGCGTCTGGTGCAGGGCATTTTTGTCGGCGGCGTGGTGGCCTCGACCCATACGATCGGAACCGAATCGGTGCCGCCGGCATGGCGTGGCGCAGTATCGGGGTTGATCGGCGGTGGTGGCGCAGGCGCCGGGGCATTGCTCGCGTCGCTCGTGTATCTGCTGGCTTCGTCGGTGTTCCCGGGGCAAGCGTTCGAAGACTGGGGCTGGCGTTGCATGTTCTTTACCGGAATCATCAGTTCGATATTGGGTTTGTTCGTTTTCAGCAGCCTTGAAGAGTCGCCGATGTGGAAGAAGCTCAAGAGCGAAGCGGCCCCGGGCATCGCCCGACCCAAGGTCGAAGCACCGCTCGCCACCTTGTTTTCGAGCAAATGGCGCGGCGTGCTGTTCGTCAATTTGTTGCTCACGATAGGCGGCGGTAGTGGCTACTATCTGACGTCGGGATATCTGCCTTCGTATCTGAAGCTGGTCAATCATGCACCCAATGCCACGGCGGGCGTAATCCTGGCTTTAAGCAGCGTGGGCGTTATTGTGGCGGCGGTATTGGCCGGTCACTTGAGCGAAATAATCGGCCGCAAGCGCGCGTTCATCTATATCGGCCTGGTGCGGTTGGTGTTGTTTCCGGTGCTGTTCCTGACGATGGCGCAAGCGCAGAGCGTCGAGGCCATTGCTGCGTATGCGGTGGCGCTGAGCATGTTGGGCACGGCCGGCTTTGCGCCGACATTGATCTTCCTGAACGAACGCTTTCCGACCGCGATCCGGGCGAGCGGTACCGGCCTGTCGTGGAATATCGGCTTCGCGATTGGCGGGATGATGCCCACGTTCGTGTCGTTGACAGCGCATACGGCTAGCGATCTGCCGATGACGCTGGCGATTTTTACCACGGCGATTTCGGTGATCCTGTTGATCGGCGCATTCGTGATTCCGGAGACCAAAGGGCAGCTCGACCGCGCGGTGTAGCGCTCCGGGGCGACCGAGCCGGGGGGCTGGGTTTCCCTGCGCACGATAATTGAGATATCGTTTATCTTTTGCTCAGTTACGCGGCATCCGGCGTGCCGTGCAACTAACGTGCCCAATGCAGCAGACCCGAGACCCCCTATGAATTTCGACCTGACGCCCGAATTGCAGGCACTCAAGGAGCGTACCCGGCGCTTCATCGCCGAAGAGATCATCCCGTTCGAGCGCGATCCGCGCAATACCGATCACGGCCCGTCGGCCGAACTCCGCGACGAACTGCTGGCGCGCGCCCGCGCGGCCGGCCTGCTTTCCCCCCACGTTTCGGAGGCCTTCGGCGGTCTGGGCCTGAGCCATATCGAGAAAGCCATGATTTTCGAAGAGGCCGGCTATTCGACCCTCGGCCCGGTCGCGATGAATATCTTCGCGCCCGACGAGGGCAATATGCATTTGATGGAAGTCGTCGCTACCGAGCCGCAAAAAGAGCGCTGGCTCAGGCCATTGGCGCAGGGGCTCACGCGCTCGTGTTTCTGCATGACGGAACCGTCGCCGGGCGCCGGCTCCGACCCCGGCATGCTGAAAACCGAGGCGGTGCGTGACGGCGAACATTTCGTGATTAATGGCGTCAAATGGTTTATTACCGGTGCGGACGGTGCGGCGTTTGCCATCATCATGGCGCGCATGGAAGACGGCAGCGCGACGATGTTTCTCAGCGATATGGATGCGCCGGGGATACGCGTGGAGCGCACCATGGAATCCCTGGACCGCTGCTTTCCGGGCGGCCATTGCGTCGTGCGCTTTGAAAACCTGCGCGTGCCGGCCGATGCGGTGCTGGGCGAGCTGGGGCAGGGCATGCGGTATGCGCAGGTGCGTCTGGCGCCGGCGCGCCTGACCCACTGCATGCGCTGGCTCGGTGCCGCGCGCCGTGCCCATGACGAGGCGCTGGCGTATGCGCAGCAGCGCGAGGCATTCGGCAAAAAGCTCGGCGAACACGAGGGGGTGGGCTTCATGCTGGCCGATAACCTCATGGATATGCACGTCACGCGCCTGTCGATCTGGCACACCGCGTGGGTGCTGGACCAAGGCGCCAAAGGCAGCGCGCAGTCGAGCATGACCAAGGTGATCAGCTCGGAGGCGATTTTCCGTGTCGTGGACCGCGCGGTGCAGATCCTGGGTGGCCAGGGTGTGACGGGCGAGCGCATCGTCGAGCGGATCTGGCGCGATGTCCGTCCGTTCCGGATCTACGACGGCCCCTCGGAGGTGCATCGCTGGAGCCTGGCCAAGCGTCTGCTGGCGGGGCATACGTTGGGGTGAGATCGAGGGTGGCCGGGTTGGGGCCGGTCGGCGCTGCACATTGTCGCCATGCATTGTCACCAGCGCGTCACGCGGCTGTAGCAAATTCGAGGATGGACTTATTCTAAATCGAGCCGATTATGACTGATAGCACCGCTGAAGATAATGAAGCGCTGATGCAGCGCGTACGCGACGATCTGATCGATAGCTACGACGAAGAGCTGGAAATGGAGCTCGACGACCGCCGTTTCGATGCCGCGACCGGCACGCCGCTGGAACCTCATACCGGGGACTCGACCGATCATCGTCGCCGCTATTTCCGCGAACTGTTTCGCTTGCAAGGCGAGCTCGTCAAACTGCAGGACTGGGTCCAGAAATCGCGCCACAAGGTGGTGATCGTGTTCGAAGGGCGCGACGCCGCCGGCAAAGGGGGCGTCATCAAGCGCATCACGCAGCGTTTGAATCCGCGCGTGTGCCGGGTGGCGGCCTTGCCTGCGCCTAACGATCGCGAACGCACTCAATGGTATTTCCAGCGCTATGTATCGCATCTGCCGGCAGCCGGCGAGATCGTGTTGTTCGACCGCAGTTGGTATAACCGCGCGGGCGTCGAGCGCGTGATGGGGTTTTGCACGGACGACGAGTACGAGGAGTTTTTCCGCTCCGTGCCCGAATTCGAAAAGATGCTGGTGCGCTCCGGCATCCAGGTCATCAAATACTGGTTTTCGATCACGGACGAAGAGCAGCATCTGCGTTTTCTGGGGCGCATTCACGATCCGCTCAAACAGTGGAAACTCAGCCCGATGGATCTGGAATCGCGTCGGCGCTGGGAGGCCTACACCAAGGCCAAGGAAGTGATGATAGAGCGTACCCACATCCCGGAAGCGCCGTGGTGGGTCGTGCCGGCTGTGGACAAGAAAAGTGCGCGCCTGAATTGCATCGCGCATTTACTCACGCAAATGCCGTATCACGAAGTCGAGCACACGCCGATCGAGTTGCCGGCGCGTGTACGCCACGAAGACTACATACGTCAGCAGGTGCCCGAAACCTTCCTGGTGCCTCAGGTTTATTGAGCGCTCACGTGATGACGCGCGTCAGAGCAGGCCGGTGCGGCTTTGCGCGCCCCAGTTGCGGCGCCCGGAAATAAACTGCACCCAGCCCAGCGTCGCGCCCACGTGGCGCAGCAACTGAAAACTGAAGGGCTCAGCCAGCGACGATAGCAGCGCGTAGACGAAGCTCGATCCCGAGTAGTCGCCGGTCCAGCGTCGGTATAGATGAACCGACCAAAGGTGGAAACCAAAGTCGATCAGGATCTTCGCGGTGATCACGCTGAATACCGAACCCACCAGCACCAGTTTGCCGTGCGCCAAGAACCAGATCAGCAGGAAAAACGCGGTCAGCCCGTAGATCGGTTGCACGGTGTCGATGGCTTTGACCGGCATCATCAAGGTGCCTAATTGCCCGAAACGACGGTTGCCCGTCATGTCGCGATTCCAGTATTGGGTCTGCAAGAAACCGGCAAACCAGCGGCGGCGTTGGCGAAGAAACCCTTTCAGGTTGCTCGGTGCGGCAGTGCGCGCACGGGCATTGCCGAGCACGCGGGTTTGCCAATGCAGTTCATGGTCGACGGCGTAGCGGTGCAGGCGGTGAATCAATTCGTAGTCTTCGACCAGGCATGCCGGGTCGAAGCCGCCCACGGTCAGCACGGGTTGACGGCGAAAGCCGGCGAACGCGCCCGAAATCAGCAGCAGGCTTTCGGCGCGCATCCACGCGAAGCGCGAGATGAAATTGCGGATGTATTCGTAGGTTTGAAACCACTGGAAGATGCGTCCGCTCAAGGTCTTGCTGCACACGGGCGTCAGCACGCCGGTGGCCGCCACCAGGCCCGGCTCGCTGGCGAATGCGTCGCGCATGGCACGGCAGGCGTCGATATCAAGCAGGGTGTCGGCGTCCACGGTCAGCACGATTTCGGTTTCGATCAGCGGCAGCGCGGCGTTGAGCGCGCGAGCCTTGCCACCGTGCGGCACGCGCAGCCAGCGCAGCGTCGGCTGGCTCGGGCTGGGGTCGCTGATTACGCCTGGGGCGGCTTCGACCAAGCCATATTCGCTTGCCAGTACCGCGGCGGTCTCATCGTCGGAGCCGTCGTCGGCGATCACGATTTGCTCGATCAGTTCGTCCTGCGCCAGCAACGAGCCGATGGTCTTGCGCAGCACAGGTGCTTCGTTGTACGCGGCGATGATGACGCTCAGCGTGGGTCGTCGCTCGTCGGCCGGGCGCGACGCTGCCGCGGTCGGCAATGTGCGCAAGGGCCAGCTTTTCCATGCCACGTAGGCCAGCAACGCCGTGTCGTAGAAGACGTAGATCAAGCCTGCAGACCAGGCGAGCACACCTTGCAAAAAGAATGCGCGGGCGAACAATGTGATCCACAAGGCCGTTACCGCGCCGTGAATCAGAAAGCTCGTGAGTGGCGTGCGGCGCGGGGATATACGCGGTGAGGCAAGAGCAAATGCTTGGGCTAACGTGGGCGTCAAGGGTTTATCGACTCGGTTGTTGAGGGGCACGGCAGCCATTGGTGGCCTGATGTATATTGAATCTGTCGATTAAGATTAGCATGGCGCAGCAATCCGCGTATGGGCGTGCTTGGCTCGGGTTTTAGCGCCGAGTTTTAGCCCGGTATTTAGTTTCTTTCTTTAGCTTCTGCTTTACCTGATAGTTGGCCCCGGTAACAAGTCTTTTACCGGGATTTCTTTTGATGCGTAATTTTCTTGAACCGATCACGATGAATGAATCGCAACGTTACACACGCACCGCAGCGAGTTTGCACTGGCTGATCGCCGCGCTGATTATCCTTAACGTGATTTTGGCCTTGACCGATGATTTCTGGCCGGAAGGGTGGGAACGCTATGTCATCGACCTGCACAAATCGATCGGTATCACCGTGCTCGGGCTGGCGATTGCGCGCTTGTTGTGGCGCGTTACGCATCGACCGCCGGCGCTGCCCAAGTCGTTCCCGACGTTGGAGCGCGGCGCCGCTCACACAGCGCATTTCCTGCTTTACGTGCTGATCTTCGCGATCCCGTTATCGGGTTGGGCGCACGACTCGGCCTGGATTGCAGCGGCTTCGCATCCGATGAAGTTGTACTTCCTGGTGCCATGGCCACGCATCGGCTACTTCATGGCGCTCGATCCGCAGACCAAGGACGTATTGCATACGCAATTGGGCGAGCTTCATACGTGGCTGGGATACGTGCTGTATGTCGTGCTGTTCCTGCACGTGGCCGGCGCGTTGAAGCACGAATTCATTGACCGCGAATCGGTCGTGCGGCGCATGCTGCCGTGGGGTAAATAAGCGTCAAACCCTGAGCCGGCTCATGGGTCGGCTCATGCGCCGAAAGCCACGCCTTGGATCAAGCGCCAAGGCGTGTAGCTTGAACCGCCTCAAGCAGCGGGTAGCGCGCTTAATCTCAAGCGAGTGATTTCGGATGGGGCGCCCAGGCGTTTGGGCGGCCCCCAATAACCGGTGCCGCGACTCGTATAAACCCACAAATCCTCGAGCTTTGCGAGACCGGCCGTGAACGGCTGCTGCAGGGGGACAAAGAAATTCCACGGGAAGAACTGGCCGCCGTGTGTATGGCCCGATAACTGCAAGGTGAAGCCGGCTTGGGCGGCTGCATGCGCCGAGCGAGGTTGGTGCGCCAGCAGCAACTTGAACACGACATCGAGTGGCGCACCGGCCAGCGCGCGCAGCGGGTCGCTATGATGGCTGGGGTCGAAACTTGGCGCGGTGTAATCCGTGATGCCGGCCACGATGAGCTGAGCGCTACCGTGATCAATCACCACGTGCTCGTTGAGCAGTACGCGCAAACCCAGGCGTCGAAATTCAATAATCCATTCGGCCGCGCCGGAATAATATTCATGGTTGCCGGTGACCAGGAACGCGCCGTGGCGCGCGCTGAGCCGACCCAGCGGCGCCGTGTGCGTATTCAAATCGCCCACGCTGCCGTCCACCACGTCGCCGGTCACTGCGATCAAATCGGGCGAAAGCGCATTGACCGCGTCTACGATGGCGTCGATGTAGCGGCGTTTGATCGTCGCGCCCACGTGCAGATCGCTGATCTGGGCAATCGTGAAGCCGTCCAGCTCGGGCGGCAAGCCCGCGATCGGCACGTCTATGGTGACCACGCGGGCGCGGCGGCGCGCGTTGAAAAAGCCCACCAGCGTCGATAACAGGGCGAGCACCGGCACCGCGCGTGCCGATTCGGCGCGCCATTGCGCGGTCAGGAACGCGGAATGGGTGAGCGCTTCGACCACGAATGCGCACAGCAAGAACACATCGCGCAGCAAGGTCAGTACCAGCAGGGAAGAGAACAGGCCCAGCGCCAGCATACCGATCCATGTCAGCCTGTCCGCGAGCGGTTGTCGCTTCACGAAACGCCCAATTACGCCAAGCACCACCGCGCCATACAGCGCGGCGATCAGCACCGCGCCCAAATGGGTGAGCGCAGGCGACAGATTCGCATCAGGTAGCAGGCGTAACGCGATATACAGGTGCAGGAAAACGGTGACGGCAACAAAAGTCAGTAAAAACTTGATACGACGCATAGGGTGTTGCCTAAAAAGAAAAGGAGCCTGGCATAAAAGGAGGTAGGGGGCGCCAGGCGGTTAGCGGTGCAGCCGCTGCAGGGCGGCCGTGAGCGCGCCATTGGGGGAAGCCAGTTCCTCAAGCACCGAATAGTGATTGCGACCGGGCAGCAGATCCAGCGAGACATCTTCTCCAGCCGCTGTGCAAGCCTGCGCATAGTCGGTGGACTGCCGGATCAGCTCCGGCAATTCGTCGCCGCCGACAGCCACCACGGTGGGCGACCCCGGTGCAATCGTGCGCAACGGGCTGCATTTGGTAATTTCCTCGGGGGTGAGCGCGAGATTGTCGTTCAGATAACACAGGCTGATAGGCTCGAGATCGAACACGCCGCTGATTGCCAGCACGCCATGTACACCCGGATAGCCGCGATAGGCGGCAGCCAACTGACCGCCTGCCGAATGGCCGGCCAGATAGCGTCGCTGGGCGCCATGTGCGCCGCCGAATTTGGCTTCATTCGAAATGAAATCGAGCAGTTGCCCGATTTCATCGACGATCGCGCTCATGCTGGCCTCGGGGCCCAGCGTATACTCGGCCAGCATGACACTGAAACCCTGTATGAGCGGACCGGCGGCGACAAAGGCAAAATCCTCTTTGACGTGCCACTGCCAATAGCCGCCGTGAATAAACACCAGCAAGGGCGCGTTGGCGGTCGGGCCGGGAAACCAATCGAACCGCTGACGCGGGCCCGGGCCATACATCAAATCGCGCTGGCACGGCTGGTCGATGTACAACTGGGCACTGCGGGCCTGGAAATCGTCGATATAGGGCGCTTTGCCGCCAACCGCATCGCTGTTGTTATAGGCAGCGTCCAGCGTGCTTCTATCCATCTGACGATAAATCGCGCTCATCGCTGTAGTCCTCGAAAAATTGCGGGAGTTGCTCGCAACGGGCTTTATACCGCTAGCATAGACCAGTCAGCCTACACTGGCTGTGGAGCGCGCCGAAAAGCATAGTGCCGCGCTTTTCGTTAAACTGCGAACCCGGTGCTCGTTTTATGGCGCGATCGCCTACGCCGCGCCGTTCTTTACAATTTAGAAGGGCGCCCAGGCAAAATGTTTCCTGCCTTTTTTTGCCTTTTTTTTGCCTTTTCCCTGTCTTTCAGCCTATGTCCAAAAAGCCGCACTCGCCATCCGCCGACCCCTCGTCACACGCGCCGAATGCGGCGCCGGGGGCGCATGAGATTCGTCCCGGTCAGTCCCTCGAGCTGCTCAAGGAGCTGCATATCCTGACGCGAGACGGCAAGCTCAATCAGGATAGCCGGCGCAAGTTGAAACAGGTATATCACCTATTTCAGTTTATCGAACCTCTGCTGCAAGACCTCAGCGCACGGCAAGCCAACGTTAGCCTGGTCGACCACGGCGCCGGCAAGTCCTATCTCGGCTTCATCCTGTACGACCTGTACTTCAAGGCGCAACAACGTGCCGGGCAGATCTACGGCATCGAAACGCGCGAAGATCTCGTGCGCAAATCGGAAGAGCTGGCAATCCGGCTTGGCTTCGAGGGTATGTCGTTCCTGAATTTGTCGGTCGCCGATTCGATTGCCTCGCCTCGCCTGCCCGCCCAAATCGACATCGTGACGGCGTTGCACGCGTGCAATACGGCGACCGACGACGCGATTCGATTCGCCCTCAATAAACAGGCCCAGTACATCGTGGTTGTGCCGTGCTGTCAGGCTGAAGTTGCGGGCGTATTGCGCAAAAACAAGGGCCGGGCGCTCGCATCGAATCCGTTGACGGAAATTTGGCGCCATCCGCTGCACACTCGCGAGTTCGGTAGCCAGATCACCAATGTGCTGCGTTGTTTGCAGCTCGAGGCGCATGGCTATCAGGTCAGCGTGACCGAATTGGTGGGTTGGGAGCACTCGATGAAAAACGAGTTGATTATCGCGCATTACCAGGACCTGCCGCGGCGGCGTCCGGCGCAGCGGCTGGAGGAGGTGTTGAGCACGCTGGGACTCGACGAAATGCGCGAGCGGTTTTTTGCGTCGGAGCCGACGCTGCAAAGCGCGGCATCGTGAGTTACAGTCAGCCGCCGTGACCCGCCGTGACCCGCCGTGACCCGCCGCGAGCGCAGTGACCCGCGCCGTGAGCGGCCGTGAGCAGCAAACCCCAGGATTAGGGCGAGGGCGCCCCGGCAAGCCATTCGAGCCAGCCCTGGTGGCCGAGCTTACGCAGGGTCTGCAGGTTGCGTTCGTAGATCTCGTCCGCTTCAGGAAAGGCCTCGACGGCCCGCGCCACGCTGGCTTCGCGCAACAGGTGAAAAATCGGATAAGGCGAGCGATTGGTGTAGTTCTCGATCGCGTCGGGCGCGGTGTCGGCAAATTGGTAGTGCGGGTGGAAACTGGCAATTTGCAGGACACCGCTAAGCCGCAGGCTCTTTAGCAGGCGCTCCGAAAAATAGATGAAGTCGTTGTAATCATCAAAGCTCGCCAGCATATGCGGCACGATCACCAGCGTGGTGTCGGTCTGCTGCGCGTCGCACTGCGCCAATGCAGACAATTCACGTTCGAGGTCGTCCAGCAGGGCAGGCGCTTCGGTGGCCGCACTCACGAAGTAGCGGATTTGCCCTTTGATATGCACCGCCTTGGCGAATGGGCACAGATTCAACCCGATCACCGCGCGTGTGAGCCAGTGACGTGTGGCGGCGATCACGTCCGCTTCAGCTTGCGCGTTGCCATCGGCAGAGCCGCCGATTTTGCATGCCTGCCCGGCGCCGTCGCCAACACGAGCGTTCGCCGACTCAGGCAGTTCAGGCGGCACGGTGGGATCAGGGATCATGAGCGGGGCGGCAAGTAATGGGAAATCGCATTTTAACCGAGCGTCCTAGCGGTTCCGTTCGTCCAGCAAGGGTTCCGATAGCCCAGAAAGCAAAAACCCGGTCAGGCGCGTCGCGCGAGACCGGGTCGTACCGGCAACCCAGGAGCCCGGGAACCGCCCGGGGGCAACGTCACGCTCGTCGGATTAGCCGCAGGATCACGAGCAAAACGATTGCGCCTACGGTGGCCGTGATGATCGAGGCGATCAAGCCGCCACCGACCGCGATGCCAAGCACCCCGGCAAGCCAGCCGCCGATGAAGGCGCCGATAATACCGATGATGATGTCCCAGAGCAGCCCGAAGCCGCCGCCGCTGACCAGCGTGCCGGCAAGCCAGCCGGCAACCCCACCGATAATCAGCCAAATAATAATGCCGTGTGCCATTGCAATTCCTCCCAGTAAATGACGGAAATAACTATTCCGGTGCTTCTGTACCAAAAAAGCACAGTAAAACTGCGGCAACGTTGCCATACCCCTTGCGAGGCGGATTCAAACCGCGGATTTCAGCCGTCGATTTCAACTTCATCCACGCGCACTTCTTAAACACGAACTTTAAATGTGAACTTTAAGCGCGTACTTTAAACGCACACCTAAAAAGCTTGGCCAACACGCTCAGGTAAGGTGCTCAGTTGTCGTGCTCAGTTGTCGTGATTTGACATCGGTGTGCTCGTCGCCGGCAATCGAAATGTGCAACTGCGTGCGACGTACCGATAAGAGCCGCGCCAGCCGGATTAAGTTCCTGACGCGTCCCTGCTTTTATTTGAACATTCCGCTTTGAATTGTCGCTTAGAAATACAGGTAAATCCGGCGATGCATTGTATTTATTACGAGATTGCCTGACTTAAATCAGCGCGAAGGTCTGGCCGACCAACACCAGATTAGCTAACGTGATCAGTCCGAACAGCGTCCATGAGACCAGGTGCGTGAGCGTCGAATTGCAGAACGTGCCCATCAACTGCCGGTCGCCGGTCATACGGATGAGCGGAAAGAGCGCGAACGGCAATTGCAGGCTCAGTACCACTTGGCTAGCCACCAGCATCGTGCCGATCGCGTGGTCGCCCAGCATTTCCACGCCGATGAGTGCAGGAATGAGCGCCAGCCCGCGGGTAATCAGGCGACGCTGGTAGCAGGGAATCTTCAGGTTCAGAAAACCTTCCATCACCACTTGGCCGGCCACCGTGCCGGTAAACGTGGAGCTTTGTCCGGAGGCCAGTAGCGCGATGGCAAACATGAAGCTGGCAAGGCCCGTGCCCACCAGTGGTGTGAGCAGTTTGTACGCATCTTCGATTTCCGTCACATCGCCATGGCCGGTCAGATGGAATGCGGTGCCGGCCAGTATCAGGATTGCGGCATTGACCAGCAGCGCGAGCGTCAGCGTGCCCAGCGTATCGAGGCGCGACAGCGAAATCGCTTCGCGTTTGCTGGCCTCGTCGCGCTTGACGACGCGGGTCTGCACGATCGACGAGTGCAGGTAAAGATTGTGCGGCATGACGGTTGCGCCCAGGATGCCGATCGCGAGATAAACCGGCTCGCGATGGGTCAAGGTTTGCCACGACGGCAGCATGCCTTGGGCGACCGAGGGCCAATCCGGCTTGACGAGCCACAATTCGATCGCGAACCCCAGGCCGATGGTGGCCACCAGCCCCAGGATGATCGCCTCCAGGTGACGGAAGTTTTTACCTTGCAGGCCCAGCACCAATAGGGTGTCGAACGTGGTCAACAACACGCCGATCAGGATCGAGCAGCCCAGCAGTAGATGAAAGGCGAGCGCTGCGCCCAGCACTTCGGCCAGATCGGTGGCAATGATCGAGATTTCCGCAAGTACCCACTGGGCACGCACCACGGGGCGGCTATAACGGTCGCGAGTGAGTCGCGCAAGGTCCTCGCCGGTGGCGATGCCCAGCCGCATCGACAGGCATTGCAGCACCATGGCCGCCAGGCTGGACGCAATCACGACAAACAGCAGGCTGTAGCCGTATTTCGCGCCGGCTTCGATATCGGTGGCCCAATTTCCGGGGTCCATATAGCCGATAGAGATCAGCAGCCCGGGCCCAACAAATTTCAGCAGCTTGGACAACCAGGCGGTGCCGGCCTTGATCTCGATTGTTCCTTTGACCTCGGATGGGCAAAACGGCGCGGTTGCGGTAGTCGGGAGCTTGTACGGCAATTTTTGGACCTTGAAGTGAAATCTGAAGGAAAAACGGCGGAAGGTGAAGCCGCGAGTATTACTGGAAGGTAAGTGATTTTGCAACGCTCCACAAATCGCATGGCCCGGCATCGCCCATGGGAGGTCGCAGTGGAAGGTCAAAGCCGAAATCGGGCATCTTTTTATTCGAAATTATTTCAATGTGTTTCAGCGCTACGGTAGGACGGGGCTCAGCGGTGGTCGAGCCCCATTTTTTAAGAAGCAGGGCCAGGAATTTTTTGGCGAGCTAAGGTACAAATTGACTTAGGCCAATCAGCAGCGAAACGCGAACGTTGGAAGCCGACCGTCGCGTGGCTTTACAGCGCGGCATGACGTTCACCCTACAGAGAATGACGCCAATGAATCCAGCACTGCAGCGTTCGGTCGAGGTCGATTTTCTGCGAGGGTTGGTTCTGCTCGTGATCATGCTCGATCATGTCTCCGGCAGTGTGTTGTCCCGCTTTATGCTGCACGAATACGCGTACTGCGACGCGGCCGAAGTGTTCGTCTTTCTCGGCGGCTACGCGACCGCCGCGGCGTATGTCTCGATCGACCAGCGTGGCGTGCCGGGGGGCGCAACCCGTCGCTTTCTCAAGCGTGCCTGGGAAATATACCGGGCTTACCTGCTGACCGCCGCCTTGATGCTGATATGCGGCCTGGCGATGTTGATTTTGCAGGTGCATCCGACTTCGTTGCCCTATACCGACGCGCAACAGTGGCTGCAAAGGCCCGTACGCACGATTTTCGACATCGTGAGTATGCGTAGCCAGCCGTATCTGGCGTCGGTATTGCCGATGTACGCGATATTCGCGCTGGCCGCGCCGCTGACCGTACCGTTTGCTCGCAACAGCGCCGCCGGCGCGTTGTTGGTTAGCCTCGGGATCTGGGTGTGCTCGCAGCCGCTCGCCGCGCACCTGTTACCGAGCGCCGATCCGGGCGGCTGGGGCTTTAACCCGTTTGCCTGGCAATTGATGTTTGTGTTCGGCATGTTGAGCCGTCTGCATCCGGTGCCGCGCGAGTTTTATGTTTCCAAGATGGGCGTACGGCTGACGAAACTCGCCGTGTTGCTGTTCCTGACTTTTGCGTTTTGCAAGCTGGTGTTACAGACGCAGCCGGAGCCTGGACACTGGAAACAGAATCTGGCGGCGGTGCGTGTCGTGAGCTTCGGGTCGGCGGCCTGGCTGGTGGCGTTGACGGTTCGGGCTGGGTGGCTCGGAAAGGTGGCGCAGGCGTTGCCGCAAGTGATCATGGTGGGGCGGCAGGGCTTGGTGTGCTTTATCGCCGGCGCGGTGATCTCGGTGGTGCTGGACACCGTATTGCAATGCCTGGGGTTGCGCGCCGCGAGCTGGAGCGCTTATGGTGCCGGTCTGGCCAGCGATGCGGTAGGGCTCGCTGCACTGCTTGCGGTTGCGAGCCTGTCGCACGCCTTGAAGGCGGCGCTTCGCAAGCCACAGGACCACACCGCCGGAGCTCGGCCGCTGCCTGGCCGTCCACCTGTTTAAATCAAGAACATGCATACGAACTCGCGCAAGCGAGGCCTAGGGCAGGCTAAAATCGCGGTTCTGCCGAAATTTAAAGAACCGCCACGATGTCATCTAAATCTGCGCTGCCAGGGCATCTCGAGGAGCTGCTGACGTATCGGCTGCATGTCGTCAAGAAATTGACCGACAAAATCATTCACGACGAGTTTTTACGGCAGACCGGCCTGAGCTTGCCGGAAGCGCGCGTGATCCTGTGCGTGGGCGCGTTCGGTAATCTGTCGGTCTCCGAGTTGGGACAGAAATCGAACCTGGATCGAAGTCAGGCGAGCCGCGCCACCGACGCGCTGGTGCGCCGGGATCTGCTGGCCAAGACCACCAATGAGCGCGATGCGCGCGGCGTGGAAATTCGCCTGACCGCCGAGGGGCAGACCTTGTATCGGAAGGCGCTCAAGATTTCGCAGCAACGTAACGCGGCATTTCTCGCGCTGCTCGATCCAGACCAGTCGCAGGCGTTGCTCGGTGCGCTCGATACCTTGATTACGGCGTTGCGCGGCGATGGCGACGAGGCTTGAATACTGAATGCTGGGCGTTAAGCTTCGCTGACCTGCTTGATCGGTTCAACCCCGGGTTCAACCCCGGGTTCAACCCGCGGTTCAACCCGGGATGTCACCTCGCACTTCGCCCCGGAGTTCGGATAGCGGTTCCGACGGGGCTTCAAACCGGTTCAGCGTTTCGTCGAGTAATTCGATCAGCGCATCCAGCCGCTTTTCTCCCAATTGCGCCTCGATGTTCCTGTAGGCCTCATCGATCAGCGGCTGCATCTGCTTGACCAGCCGGCGCGCTTTCGGCGTCAGGCTGATCAGTGTGACGCGACCGTCTTCCGGGTGCTGAATCCGCGCGACAAAATCCTGCGCCTCCATGCGATTGATGATGCCCGTGAGGCTGGAGCCGAATATCTGGCAGTGGGTGACGATATCTTTGAGCGGCAGCGGGCCGCCGTCACTGAGTACGCGGATGATGCGCCATTGTTGTTCGGTCAGGCCGCGCGCGCGCAGGATAGGCCGAAACTGATCGAGCAGCGTCTCTCGTGCAATCAGCAATAGATGCGGCAGGTTACGGTGTTGAAACTTCGATGGCACAGATCGGTTTTCCTGGTGGACGACAGCCCTCGGCGGCGAGGCCCGGCAGGCTAGCCAAGTTAAAAAAATCAATAAACGCCACCGGGCTTGGGTGCAGGCGTCGAGGCTTGCTTGAACTGCTGCGCCAGCGCTTCGGCGCTGCGCGCTAGCAAGGTGGCGTCGACCCCGACCGCGACAAAGCGCGCGCCCAGCGTCAGGTAGTGATGCGCCCGATCCCGGCTGCCGGTTAGTATGCCAGCGGCCTTGCCGGAAGTAACGATGCGGGTAATGGCTTCGTCGATCGCGTGTTCCACGTCGGGGTGCCCGGGGTTGCCCAAGTGCCCGAGCGCCGCGCTCAAATCGGCCGGACCGATAAACACGCCGTCGACGCCTTCGACCGCGAGGATCTGGTCGAGCTCCTGCAGACCGCGGGCCGACTCCAATTGTACAAGCACGCACATCTCGCGATCCGATTGCTTCAGATAGTCGGTATGCCGGCTCCAGCGCGAGCCGCGCGCCAATGCACTGCCCACGCCGCGTATGCCGTGCGGCGGATAGCGCACGGCGGCGACCGCCTGGCGCGCCTGCTCAGCGGTTTCTACCATCGGGATCAGCAAGGTCTGCGCGCCGAGATCGAGTAATTGCTTGATTTGCACGGGATCGTTGACCGAAGGGCGCACGACCGCATGCACCGGATAGGCGGCCAGCACCTGCAGTTGGGCGAGAATGCTCGGGATCGAATTGGGCGCGTGCTCGCCGTCGATCAGTAGCCAGTCGAAACCCGCACCGGCCATGATCTCGGCGGTGTAGGGGCTGGCCAGGCCGAGCCAGCAGCCGATCTGCTGCGCGCCGGCGGCGAGCTCCGCCTTGAACGCATTTTTCATAGAGAGGGTCATTTCGAAAACTCCCGGTTTGCGGTTTGATCGGATTAAGCAAAATGACAAGCAATACTACCCAAAGGCCCATAGTCGGCATGGAAGGTATCGCCGCGACGCGCCTGCACCGGCCGGGTGAAGGAGCCACCTAGTATCACCTGGCCGGGTTCGAGAGTGACGCCGAGCGGGCCCACTTTATTGGCCAGCCAGACCACCCCGTTGGCGGGATGGTTGAGCACGCCAGCGGCCACGCCGGTTTCCTCGATCACGCCATTGCGCGAGAGCAGCGCCGACACCCAGCGCAGATCGAACTCCTGCATTTTGACCGGGCGGCTGCCCAGCACCACGCCGGCGTTGGCGGCATTGTCGGCGATGGTATCGAACACTTTGCGCGGACGTTGCGTGGCGGGGTCGAACTGATGGGAGCGGGCGTCGATCAATTCGAGCGCCGGAATCACGTAATCGACGGCGGAGTACACGTCGAACAGCGTTACGCCCGGGCCGCGCAACGGGCGGCCCAGCACGAAAGCCAATTCCACTTCGATGCGCGGTACGATAAAACGCTCGGTCGGAATTTCACTGCCGTCAGCAAAAAACATGTCGTCGAGCAGGGCACCAAAATCGGGTTCGTCGATCTGCGACGAGAGCTGCATGGCGCGCGATGTCAGGCCGATCTTGTGCCCTTTGAGCGTGCGGCCCTCGGCCATTTTCAGGCCGACCCAGTGGCGTTGTATCGCATAGGCATCGGCGATGGTGATGTCCAGATAGGCCAACGAGATCTGACCGATCTGGGTGCGCGAAATTTCGGCTTGATGCAACGATTGAGCTATTTGCTCGATCAGGGCAGGCGCTAGCATGGCGGGTTTCCGAATAGTGAGAGGCTCTTATGTGACGCGACGTGAATTCGCGCCTTCTTGCTTCAAGTTTTCTTGAACCGGCTATGCACGTTGTTATGCTTGTACGAACCGGTCTCGCTGAATTCAACGATCTCCAGCGAAAGCGCCAGGTAACGCTTCTCGTAGAGCTCGGCGAAATGCGCCTTGACCGCGTCGAATAGCGCGTCGCAGACTTGCTTTTTTACGGCCTCGCTGCGTCCCGAACCGATCTTCAGCGTGATGTGCACAAACGCATCATCCGCCGCGCCATCGGCCATCCGATAGTCGTCCAGGCGCAGCGCACGCGAACGGATGCCCCCGGTCGGGAACACGCCGTCCTGCGCGATCATCGTTTGATTGACGGTCTTGAGCAGCTCGGGGATACGGGCTTGCGCGCCTAAGTTGGCGGTATATTCGATCACGATATGCGGCATGGTGTCCAGGCTCCTCGCGCCTTAGCGCGGTAAGGGAAAAATGGCGTTGATCTGACCGGTACCCGAACTGGCAAAGTAATCGGTGACCACCTCGACCGGCTCACGATAGCGGTCCCAGCCCAGCAACCCGAGCAGCATCGCGGTATCGTGCATGCCGCCTTCGCCTTCGCATAGTTTCGCGTACTCGGGCAGCATCTTGCAAAACGTCTCGAAGTCGCCGCGCTTCCATAGCTCGACCACACGCTCGTCCACCTGCCGATAGAATTCGCGGCTGATCGAGTGGATAGCGCTTTCCGGGCTGCCGTTGTCGTTGAAGCGGTGCGACAGCGAGCCGCTAGCCAGAAAGGCCACGTTGGCGTCGCTCTTGAGTATGGCTTCATGCAGCGCAGCACCAAAACGACGGCTTTCGTCGAGCTGATGCCAGGCGCACCAAGCGGCAATCGAGACCACCTTGAAATGCTGGTCCTCGTTCATATACCGCATCGGCACCAGCGTGCCGTACTCCAGCTCCAGGCTATCGATCTGGTGCGCGCGCGTGAACACGCCGTGTTCGGTGGCGGTGCGCGCAATCAGTTCACCGAGCTCAGGGTTGCCCGAGTAGCTGTACTTCATGTCGCGTATGAAATGTGGCAATTCGTTGCTGGTGTAGATGCCGCCGAAGCGGCTGTTGCAATTGACGTGATAGCCGGCGTTGACGAGCCAGTGCACATCGGCCACCACGATGGTGTCCACGCCCAGTTCACGGCACCGCTGCGCGATCACGCGATGCCCTTCGATCGCGGCGGCGCGGCAACCGTGGTGCGGGCCCGGCAATTCCGACAGGTACATCGAGGGAACGTGGGTTACCTTGGCAGCAAGAGAGAGTTTGCCCATGTGCGCCGCTCCTCAAACGCCCCACTTGGGGATGTGGTGACTGCCCATCGAAATGCAGACGTTTTTGACTTCCGCGAACACTTCCAGGCTGTACTCGCCGCCTTCGCGCCCGGTGCCCGATTCCTTGGTGCCACCGAACGGTTGACGCAGGTCGCGCACGTTCTGGCTGTTGACGAACACCATGCCCGCTTCGATACCGCGCGCCAGACGATGCACGCGGCCGACGTCCTGGGTCCAGAGATATGACGCGAGCCCATACTTGGTGTCGTTGGCCAGGCGCAGGCCCTCGGCCTCGTCCTTGAACGGAATCAGGCAGGCGACCGGGCCGAAGATTTCCTCTTGCGCCACGCGCATCCGGTTATCGACATTGGCTAGCACGGTCGGGCGCACAAAATTGCCATTGCGCAGATGCGGCGGCAGGTCGGCCGGCTGGTCGGCGCCACCCGCGACGATCGTGGCGCCTTCCTCGGCGCCCAGGCGGATGTAGCCGGTCACCTTCTCCCAGTGCTGGCGCGTGATCATCGAGCCCACGTTGGTTTTTGCGTCGGTCGGGTCGCCCACGCTCAGGCGGTTGGCGCGCTCGGCGAAGCGTTTGACGAAGGCGTCGTACACGCTTTGTTGTATGAAGATGCGCGAGCCGGCCGTGCAGCGTTCGCCGTTGAGCGAAAAAATCGTGAAGAGCGCGGCGTCGAGCGCGCGGTCGAGGTCCGCGTCTTCGAAAATCAACACGGGCGATTTGCCGCCCAGCTCCATCGAGAATTTCTTGAGCCCTGCACGCTCGATGATGCGTTTGCCGGTGGTGGTGCCGCCAGTGAACGATACGGCGCGGACATCGGGATGGCGCACCAGCGCGTCTCCGGCCGTCGCGCCATAGCCTTGCACGACATTCAGCACACCGGCGGGAATGCCGGCTTCGAGCGCGAGACGCCCGAGCTGGTCGGCGGTGAGCGGCGAGAGTTCGGACATTTTCAGCACTGCGGTATTGCCCAGCGCGAGGCAAGGTGCGGTCTTCCACGTTGCGGTCATGAACGGCACGTTCCATGGCGAGATCAACGCGCACACGCCCACTGGCTGGTACAACGTGTAGTTCAGCATCTGGTCGTCGACCGGATAGGTGCGGCCGTTCATCTGCACGCACACTTCGGCAAAGAAATTGAAATTCTCGGCAGCGCGCGGAATCAGTTGCTTGGCCGTCTGACTGATCGGCAAACCGGTGTCGGCCGTTTCCAGATCGGCCAGTTCCGGCACGGTGCGCTCGATCAGTTCGCCGAGCTTGCGCATCAACTTGGCGCGCTCCTTCGCGGGCGTGCCGGCCCATTTGGGGAAGGCCTCTTTAGCGGCGGCCACCGCGGCGGCCACTTCCGCCTCTTCGCCTGCGGCCACCTCCGCCAGCACGTCGCCGGTGGCGGGGTTGTAGGTGTTGAAGCAGGTCGCGCTTGCGACTTCGCGTCCGTTAATCCAGTGTTTGATCACGATAAGTCCTTTGCATGATGAGTTTTCGTGGCTGAGTTTTCGTGGCTAAAGCGAAGCGGGGTCAGCCGCGCTGAGCGGGGGAGTAGTAGTCGCTCGCGTTGACGATGGTGTTCACGAGCCGCCCAACGTGCTCGATTTCGGTCACGACCTCAGCGCCGGCCGGCGTATCGGCGAGCCCCTCTGGTGTGCCGGTGAGTATCAGATCGCCGGCATCCAACGTCATGAAACTGCTCAGCCACGCGATCAGCGCGGGAATCGAAAAGATCATGTCGCGCGTGTTGCCTTGCTGGGTGACGGCGCCGTTGACCGAGGTGCTCAGGCGCAGGTTCATCGGGTCGGGGATCTCGTCGGCCGTGACCAGCCATGGGCCCAGCGGAGTACAGGTGTCGCGGCCTTTGACCGGCAGGTTGGGCCGGTAATAGTTTTCTAGGTAGTCGCGGATGGCGTAGTCGTTGGCGACCGTATATCCGGCCACGTATTGGTAGGCTTGCGCTTCGCTGATATTGCGGCAACGCTGTCCGATCACCACCGCCAGCTCGCACTCGTAGTGCATGTAGGCGGCGCTGTCCGGTCTCACGGTGCGCGAGCGGTGCCCCACAAAGCTGCTGCCCGGTTTTAAAAAGGCAAGCGGTTCCGAGGGCGCCTTGAAGGCGAGTTCTTTTGCATGATCGGCGTAATTGAGCCCGAGCGCGATGGTGGTGCGTGGCTCGATCGGCGGCAACCAGTCGACCTCATGTTGATGACAGATGCGCCCATCGGCAAGCTTGATGCGCTCGTCGCCCAGATCGAAGGCGTATTGGACCCGGCCGTTGCTGCTCACTCTGGCGCGTCTCATGGGCGGTCTCCCGGTTCGGCGTGCGCGGCGTCGGCCGCGATTGAAAACGTCAGCGTGCCGATCGCGGCGATGCTCACGGCCACATGGGCTCCATGGCGCGCGTGGGCTGGGCTTAGGCTGGGGCCGGCAAGTATCAGGTCGCCCGCTTGCAAGGTCATGAACTGCGAGATTTCGGCGAGCAATACCGTAGTGCTGCGAACCAGGTCTGCGGTGTTGGTGCGGTAGGCCAGTACGCCGTCGATTTCAACCGAGATGTCTAGCGCGTCGGGGTCGCCGATGCTCGCGCGCGGGCTTAGCCATGGCCCTACCGGGCAAAAGCCATCCTGGCATTTCTGCCGAATGGCGGGTCGATAGTAGCTGTCATGCGGCACGCTCAGATCGGCCGCGATCGTGTAACCGAGAATCACCTGCGCGGCTTCGGCGGCATTGGCCCGGGCCAGTGGCGCACCGAGCACGATGCCCAGGCAGCCCGCCACCGATACCGCTTCGGTTTGCGGATTCAGGACGATTTGTGTGCCGCTTATGACATGGGTGTTGGCGGGCTTCAGATACAGCACCGGGCGCTGCGCGGGTTTTTGATAAGGCGGCGCGTTGGTGAGTCCGTCCAGTGAGGCGAGTTCGCGGCGCTCATTGAGCGCCAGGCCGATCACGCTGCCAAGCAGCACGCCTGCGGCCTGCGAGTCGCGATAAGGCAGCTGCAGGCGCCCGGGCGCGGCATCCAGCGCCAGCAGGGCATGAGTAGGGTCCATGGGGATGTCTCCTGTAAGGCCGATGAAGATCTCGATAGAGATCACGAATGCAGCCGGATCAAGTGCCGAATATTTGATTAACATATTAAGTATCTCGCCCCAGGTGGACGGCTGTCAAGTTGGTGCATACCGGGGCTTACCCGAATGGGGCGGCTTGAGAACGACTTGGCGATGCCTGATTTTTTGACCGCGCTGCACAAATTCGTAGAACACGGCATCATGGATCCCGGAGGGCGAATTTTTGCCTTTCTCTGAGTGGCAAGCGACATCGCTTGCCACGCTTTTTTTCGGGAGCCCGTTTGTGCTTTATCGTGAATTAGGCCGTACCGGCCTGAAGGTCAGTTTGATCGCACTGGGAACCATGACCTGGGGCGAACAGAACAGCGAGGCCGAAGGCCACGCGCAAATCGACGCGGCGCTGGCCGCCGGTGTGAATTTTATCGATACGGCCGAGATGTATCCGGTGCCGCCCAAGGCGCAGACGTATAGCCGCACCGAGGCGATCATCGGCACTTGGCTCAAGCAACACGGCCAGCGCGACAAGATCGTGCTCGCCAGCAAGGCGGCGGGACCGTCTCATACGCCCGCGCGTCCGCAGCATGTGCGCGGCGGCCGTACCCGCTTTACCGCAGCCAATCTTGGCGAGGCGCTCGACGATAGCCTGCGGCGCTTGAACACCGACTACCTCGATCTATATCAGTTGCATTGGCCGGATCGTCCGACCAACATTTTTGGTCAGCTCGGCTACGAGCATCAAAGCGACGAGGTCGCGACGCCGATACACGACACGCTGCGCGCGCTGAGCGAACTCGTGAAAGCCGGCAAGATCCGCTATATCGGTTTGTCGAACGAATCGCCGTGGGGTATCTGCGAGTTTCTCAAGCTCGCGCAGTTGCACGGGCTAGAACGTATCGTGAGCGTGCAGAATCCGTACAACCTCGTGAACCGTACCTACGAAATTGGCCATGCCGAAATATCGATGCGCGAACACGCGGGCTTGTTGGCCTATTCGCCGTTGGCGTTCGGGGTATTGAGCGGGAAATATCTGGGTGGGGCAAAACCGGCGCAGGCGCGTATCACGCTGTTCGACCGGTTCGCGCGCTACAAGGGCGAAAACACCGAGCGTGCCGTCTACGAATACGTGAAGCTATTCCGCGAACATGGCATCGATCCCGCGCAGGGGGCGCTGGCGTTTGTGAATAGCCGGCCGTTCGTGACCAGCACGATCATCGGCGCGACAACGATGGAACAGTTGCACAGCAATCTGGCCAGCGTCGATCTGGTGCTGTCTGAGGAACTGCTGGAAGGGATAGCGCGCATACATGGGCAGTATCCGAACCCAGCGCCCTGAAAGAGACGGTGACCCGCAGACGGCTGAGAGAGTAACCATGAGACGGTGACCGGGACACGGCGACCGAGCAGCGGTCACCGGCGCGAGGGGCGGCTAGGCGTGACTTTCGGCGATTAGCTGCTCTCGCGCGTTACAGCCGGCACCGGGGTTGGGCACACCCTCGCAGTTCACGGCATAGGCAAAGCGCAGTGCAACATCGAATGAGGCGTTGCGCGTCACGCAGGCTCCGTCGATATAGATTTCCCACGATTTGCGATCGCGCAACCAGGCCAGGCGGCCGTCTTCGAGCATGTTGGCGAACCACCGCCACAGCCGCGCGTCTTGCGCGTGTTCGTTGGCCAGCGCAGCCAGCCTTACGAAATCGAGTTTGTCGAGCACATCCATGTCTTGCCTCCAGAGGGCACAGCACATTTACAGACGAGCTCACCTCAGTAATTTTCGCTTCGCTCGCCTGCCGCGGGCTCAATTATCGACGATAGAAGACCATTTATTATTCTGAGAAACGCAATAATCCATTGCATTCTAGGGGCTTGATCTCCGCGGTGAGGGTCGCATACTTGTAACCCGACCGCTGCAGGAGGGTTCTCTGATGTCTGCTTCTCCCCAAACTACCGATTATTCCGTGCCGTTCAACACCGACCGTAAGCGCTTGGCCGCGACGGCGCAGGCCAATTTGGCCGATGCTCAGGTGTGGCGCTGGTTTTCCGACGGGATGGAAGACGGCCGTATTCGCGTGACGCGTCAGAAATCCGAATGGGTCATCATTCTGGACAATCAAATCACCGGTAGCAACGAATCGCTCGATGCCGCCGTGCGCGACGTGTTCCAGCGCGGTAGTTCGAGCGCGCCGCGCACCACGTCGTGGAGCCGGTTCTCGGGTAGCTTCATGGCTCCACTGCATCCGGCTGACTAGCTGGGCGGACGCTTATCTCTGTAAATCACGCAGTGGCAACGCGGTTTGCGACTTGACGGTCTTGAGCGCAAAACTCGACTGAATCTTGGCCACTCCTGGAATACGCGACAACTCGTCTATCGTCAGCTTTTCCAGCGACTGCACGTCCGGCACTACCACTCTGATCAGGTAGTCGGCGCTGCCGCTCATCAAATAACACTCCATCACCTCGGGCAGTCCCATGATCGCGATCTCAAACTCGCTGAGGAAGGCGCGCGACTGCTTCTCGAGCGTGATCTGGATAAAAACGCTGACGTTCAAGCCCAGCGCTTCCGGGTTCACCAACGCCACGTACTTGCTGATTACGCCGTCGCGCTCCAGCGCCTTCACGCGTGCGAGACAAGGGGAAGGCGAAAGATGCACCTGCATTGCCAGCTCGACGTTGGTGAGCTTGGCGTCGTTTTGCAGCCGGCTGAGTATCTGGCTGTCGATGGCATCTAACGGGCGTAATGGCATGACACGGTCCGGGGAAAGGGCTAGGCGTGGCGATTCCCGGGCCGCGTTGTCGTCGGCGGGGCGATCGCATCAGCGCGCTAGGATAGCAGAGCAGGACGGGATGCAAGCGCGATGCAGCGACTCTCTGGAGTCCGGTCTTTCGCAGGCGGTTGAGCGCTAGCCCTGGGCGGGCACGGCAACAAGCTTGGGCACCATTTTCATTTTCAAATTGAAAGTGTTTGCGTTTCGGCCTACTTTTTATTTATTCGAAGATGAGTCACTATGAGCCCGTCAAGTCGTGCCGACCCGTAATCAGCGCACTGCAGTGAGCTCAAAGCAGCTCAGGGCAACCCAGAGCGGGGCACGCATGGAGCAGGTTTCTTTTCATTTTCCGTTTCATTTTCCTTTTTCCACCGAGGATGCGTCATGAAAGCGATAGGTTTGCACAAGGCATTGCCGATTAGCGACGCGCAGTCGCTGCTGGATCTCAATTTGCCCGACCCCGTAGCGCAGGGCCACGATTTGCTGGTCGAGATCAAGGCCGTGTCGGTCAATCCCGTCGATACGAAAGTGCGCGCCAGCGCCGCGCCGGCCGACGGCGAGGCCAAGGTACTCGGTTACGACGCAAGCGGCATCGTGCGCGCCGTCGGGTCCGACGTGAGCCTGTTCAAGCCGGGCGATCGCGTCTGGTACGCGGGCTCGCTCACGCGCCCCGGCACCAATAGCGAGTTGCACCTGGTGGACGAACGCATCGTCGGCCACATGCCGAAGACGCTGGATTTCGCCCATGCCGCCGCCATGCCGCTGACGACCATCACCGCCTGGGAATTGTTGTTTGACCGCTTGCAAGTACCGCAGGGCGATGCCGCCAAGGGCCAGTCGCTGCTCATCGTGGGTGCGGCTGGCGGCGTGGGTTCGGTCATGGTGCAATTGGCGCGCCAGTTGACCGGCCTGACCGTGATCGGTACCGCGTCGCGCCAGGAAACCCGCGATTGGGTGAGCTCCTTGGGCGCGCATCATGTAATCGACCATAGCAAACCGCTGGCCGAAGAACTCAAGCGTGCAGGCTTGCCGCAAGTGACCTATATCGCGAGCTTGAACCAGACCGATGCCCATTTCGATCAGTTGGTCGAAGCGCTTGTGCCACAGGGCAAGTTCGGTCTGATCGACGATCCGGCGCAACTCGATGTGCGCAAGCTCAAACGCAAGAGCGCGTCGCTGCACTGGGAATTCATGTTCACCCGGTCGATGTTTACAACGCCCGACATTGCGCAGCAAAACGCGTTGCTCAACCGGGTGGCCGAGCTGGTCGATCAAGGTACTATCAAGACCACCCTGGCCGAACACTTCGGTGCGATCAACGCGACCAATCTCAAGCGTGCCCATGCGCTGCTGGAAAGCCAGCGTTCGGTCGGCAAGATTGTGCTCGAAGGGTTCTGAAAGAACTCAGAAAGGATCGCGGATTTGCTCAGGCTCGAAGATTTGAACGTGTTCGTGCAAGCCGCCGACAGCGGAAGTTTGTCGGCGGCTGCGCGCGATCTCGGCGTGGCTCCGGCGGTGGCGAGCACCGCGATCAAGCGGCTCGAGCTTACGCTGGACACGCCGCTTTTTATTCGCTCGACGCGCAGCCTGCGCCTGACTCGCGAAGGCGAACGTTATCTGCAGCATGTGCGCGAAGTGCTGCGGCTGCTGGCCGACGGTCAGGCGGAAATCTCTCGCGATAAAGCCGCGTTGGGCGGCACGCTGCATATCGCCGCGCCTTCCGATTTCGGGCGCAATGTGCTGCTGGAATGGCTAGACGAATTCCAGCTCGCCCACCCTAAGCTTGCGATGCGGCTGCGTTTTAGCGACCGCGTGACCGACATGTACCGCCAACCGGTGGACCTGGCGATACGCTACGGCTTGCCCGAAGATTCCAATTTGATCGCGTTGCCGCTGGCGGCTGCCAACCGGCGTGTGCTCTGTGCGTCGCCGGCCTATCTGGCGCGACATGGGCCGCCAGCCAGTGTCGATGCGTTGAGGCAGCATAACTGCCTGCTGTTCATGCTTGGCGATCAGGTCCACAACCGCTGGAGATTCCATCGCGGGCGCGATACCGCGGAAGTTGCCGTCAAGGGCGATCGTGTGAGCGACGATGCCGAGGTAGTACGCCGCTGGGCGCTTAGCGGACAGGGCATCGCGTATAAATCGTGGCTCGATATGGCGCGCGACGTAAAAGCCGGGCGCTTGGTGGTGCTGCTGCCGGATTGGCAGGGAGAAGCCGCACCTTTGAATCTGCTATGCCCCCACCGCACGCTGCTATCGGCGGCAGTGACACGTTTGCGCGACGATCTGCAAGCGCGTTGTAATGTGCTGGTGGATGAGTTTAATAGACGCTGACTAATACACACTTACCACGCCCAGCGGCCGGCTTTTGAAACGCCGATGCACCCAGTAATACTGTTCGGGAAAGCGTTCGATCTGGGTTTCCAGAAACGCGTTCATGCGGCGCGCATCGGCCGTCTCGCAATCGGACGGAAAATCGGCCAACGGCTTGAATACCTTGAGCTTATAACCGGCGTAGTTGGGCAACACCTCGGTCACGAATGGCACGACGCGCGCGCCGCTCAGCTTGGCCAGCCGCGATACGGAAGTCAGCGTGCAGGTCTGGACGCCAAAGAACGGCACGAAGACCGAATTCTTGATGCCGTGATCCAGATCGGCGGCCAGCATCACCGGCACGCCGTCGCGCAACCGTCTGATGATGGCGCGAGCGCTGTCGGAGCGCAGCACCATGTCGGCGCCGAAGCGTCCACGTTGCGTACGGGCGAGCTCGCTCAAGCGTCGGTCCGACATGAGGCCATACAGAGCGGTAATAGGGTGGTTCATCGAATACAGCATGCAGCCCGCTTCGATGCCGACGAAGTGGAAGCCCATGAAGATCGTGGGCGGCGCGTCGGGGTCGGCGAGATCAATCTGGCTGTCGATCTCCACGAGCTTGCGCAGTGCCCGCTCGCTGCCGAACCACTGGATGCCGCGCTCGACATAGCTTCGAATCACATGCTGGAAATGAGCGCAGGCCAGTGCCGAATAGTGCGCCTCGCTGCGCCCCGGGAAACATAGCGCCAGGTTCACGAGCACGATTTTTTTACGTGAGCTGGGTATCTGATACAAGACAGCGCCGAGTAAGGCTCCGGCACGTGCGACCACGCTGTAAGGCAGAAAGGCGAACACCCGCAACAAACCAACGATGAGGTAAAAGAAGAGTTTTTTCAAATTTGGGAGGCCTGCTGCGCAAACGGCAGCGGTCATGAAGGAGGGGGGACGCAGTCGGACTTGGTGAGTCGTGCTGCGCTGATTCTACGGACTATTGCGCCGATTTTTTAATTTTTCACATTACAAGACGTCAGGAAGGCCGCGGAGTTTCCAGGTAGGACCGACTGATACCCCCGCAAACGCCCGCGCGGCCTCACATAGTATTGGCGCAGTCGGTCCGCGATGACTAAGATTGCGTCTTTGCCGCTCGCTATGCGGGCCAGATGCGTCGACTCGGGGAATGCATGGGTTTGATCTTTTCTGTAGTTTTGCCGATTTTCGGTTTGATCCTGGCGGGGTTTCTCTGCCGCAAGTGCGGTGTGCTGGGGCCTAATGCATCGTCCGAACTGAATCGCTATGTCATTTACTTGGCGCTGCCGGCCTTGCTGTTTGACGTCATGGCTCATTCCGATTGGCACAGCTTGCTGCAACCTGCTTTTATCGGGGCCTATGGGTTGGGCACGGTCGTCGGTTTCGGGGTGGCTTTCGCGGTGCGGCGCGTGCAAAAGCGGCCGTGGGTCGACAACAGCATCGACAGCTTGAGCGCCTCCTACGCCAATACCGGTTTTATCGGCATCCCACTGTGTTCGCTGGCATTGGGGCCGGCCAGCTTGCAGCCGGCGATCATCGCCACGATCTTGACCGTATGCGTACTGTTTGCCGGCACTATCGTGCTAATCGAGATCGGCCAGCAACGCCATACGCACGATGTGCAGCTTTGGCCGCTGTTTCGCAAAGTGAGTGTGTCGCTGGTGCGTAACCCTTTGCTGGCATCGCCGGTATTGGGTGCGCTGTTTGCGGCGACCGGCTTGCATGTGCCGGCTGGCGCCGAACAGTTCCTGAAACTGCTCGGTGCCTCTGCCAGCCCGTGCGCGCTGGTGGGCTTGGGGCTTTTTCTGGCCGCCGGGCATGGCCGGCGCGAACCCGCCGCGATGTTGATGCTGGTGGCGATCAAGCTGGTGCTGCAGCCGCTGGTGACGGGCTGGCTTGCGTTCAAGGTATTTGCGATGCCGCCCTTGTGGGCGGAGTCGGCCGTGCTGCTCGCGGCGCTGCCCACAGGCACGGGCCCGTTCATGTTGGCCGAATATTATCGACGCGACGGCGCGATGATTTCCAACGTGATCTTGATTTCGACGGTGATCTCGCTGGTGACGGTGTCGTTATGCTTGGTGGTATTGCATCAATGAAGAACGCGAGAGCGCCGCGCACGCGCTATTTCTCGTTGGCGCGATCCGCGATATCGCGCCGCTTTTCCTCGCGCCACGATTGAAAGATGCTGCCGAACGCCAACAGCACTGCAATGGCGATGCCGCCGCCCAATAAAAGATAAGTTGCCATAGGTGTGGTGTGGACGCCGCCCCTAGCCGAATAGCACAAGTGCTACGGCCGGGCGTCGAAGTGAAATGGGGAAAACTCAGCTATTTTAAGCCGTTATGTACCGTCACGCGCTGGTACGCGTCGATGCGTCGCACACGTAGGTTCCCGGTGCCCTATTGATCGGACTATCTGACCGGGAAGTCATGACCCTGCGGCAGCACCTTCCCCGGGTTCATGCGGTTCTCCGGATCGAGCGCCGTTTTGATCGAACGCATCAACGCGATCTCGACCGGCGATTTATACCTTGCGGCTTCGTTTGCCTTCAACTGGCCCAGGCCATGCTCGGCGCTGATACTGCCGCGATGCCGATGCACGCTGTCGTGCACCACGCGGTTGATCGCCTCCTGGTAGTCGCGCAGAAACGCAGGTCCATCTCCTCCAGCCGGTACCTGCACGTTGTAATGCAGATTGCCGTCGCCCATATGCCCGAACGTCACCATCCGCGCACCCGGAGCGACTTGTGCAACGAGCTTGTCCGTGGCCTCGATGAAGTGGGCGATCTGCGAGACCGGCACGGCAATATCGTGCTTGATGTTCAAACCTTCTTCGGCCTGGGCCAGCGGAATATGTTCGCGCAGGTTCCAGAACGCGCGCGATTGCGCGAGGTTCTCGGAGACCACGGCGTCAGCCACCAGGCCAGCGTCGAACGCCTGTTCCATCAGTTGCTCGAATAGCGCGCGGGCGTGGCTTTCGCTTTCGTTATCCGACAGCTCCAGCAGCACCGTTTGAGCATGCCGCTGCGCGTAAGGGTAGCGCAGCGCCGGATAATGCTGGTTCACGAGTTGCAGGCAAAAATCGGACATCAATTCGAAGCCGGTCAATAGTGGTCCGCAAATGCGTTGCGCCAGTTCGAGCAAGCTCAGCGCAGCCTGCGGCGTGGGCAGTGCGGCGAGCGCTGTCACTCGCGCCGCGGGCAAAGGGTAGAGCTTCAGCACGGCCGCCGTGATCACGCCTAATGTGCCTTCGGCACCGATAAACAGGTCGCGCAAATCGTAGCCGGTGTTGTCCTTGCGCAGTCCGCGCAGGCCACTCCATATTTCGCCTTGGGGCGTGACGACTTCCAGCCCCAAGCACAGTTCGCGCGCATTGCCATAGCGCAACACACTGGTGCCGCCTGCGTTGGTCGCCAGGTTTCCGCCTATCGTGCAGCTGCCTTCCGCCGCCAGCGACAGCGGAAACAGGCATCCGCCTTCGCGCGCCACGCGCTGGATTTCGGCCAGGATGCAGCCGGCTTCCACCGTGATCGTATGATTGGTCGTGTCGAGTTCACGGATCTTGGTCAGGCGCCGCAGGCTCAACACCGCTTGCGTGCCGCTCGTGTCGGGCGTGGCGCCGCCTGCCAGCCCGGTGTTGCCGCCTTGCGGGACCAGGGCGACGCGGTACTGCGCCGATAGTTTGACCAGTGCCGCGACTTCTTCTGCGTTGGCCGGGCAAAGTACCGCGCGCGCCGTGCCGGTATAGCGTTTGCGCCAGTCCGTCAGGTAGGGCGCGGTGTCGTGCGCTTGCGTGTACACGTGAGCCGCGCCGATCGCTTCGGCGCACGCGTTGCAAAACGGGTCGGAGAACGAGGTGGTGGGGGTGTTGTGTTCAGTCATGTGGGACCCGACTCCATGTCAGCGTACTTGGGCGCCCAGCGCCAACGCGCTGCGCGCAAGTCGCGCACCGAGCGCGGTCGCCAAGGTTTTTTCGTCGGCGCTCAGCACACCGTTACGGCTTTCGCGCTCGGTACCGCCGCGCTCGGCACGCGCAAAGTGAGAGGCGCCATAGGGAGTGCCGCCGGTCTGCGTGGTGGTCAGCGCGCTTTCCGCGTAGGGGATGCCCAGGATCAGCATGCCGTGGTGCAAGAGCGGCAGCATCATTGAAAGCAGCGTGCTTTCCTGACCGCCGTGCAGGCTGCCCGTCGAAGTAAACACGCAGGCGGGCTTGCCGGTCAGTGCACCCGAAAGCCACTGCGGCGAGGTGCCATCGAGAAAATACTTGAGCGGGGCGGCCATATTGCCGAAGCGCGTGGGCGAACCGAGCGCGAGGCCGGCACATTCTTCGAGGTCGCGCACCTCGGCATAGGGTGGCCCGTCATCCGGAATTTCCGGTTGGGTCGCTTCGCATACGGTTGAGATGGCGGGCACCGTGCGCAAGCGCGCCTGGGTGCCGGGCACGCTGTCGATGCCGGCGGCCAGCGCAAGTGCAAGTTCGCGAGTGGCGCCGAAGCGGGTGTAATAGAGAACGAGGATGTCTTTCATAGAGTCTGCCAGTTTGAGCGCGTATTATAGGAGATCAACCCGGAGATCAACCCGGAGACCACCCCGAAGCTCGACCCGTAGGACAACCCAGCTTCAACCGGACCTCACGCAGGATCCAATCTGAATCCAACCGTCCAAAAGCTCGCAGGAGCCGTGCTGACCATGCTTTCGTTTGATTTTGAGGTGCTCCGGCGCTTGGTGAAATTCACGATTCGCCGCAGCCGCGAAGATCGGATTCCGCAAGTCGCGAGTAGCCTGACCTTTACCACGGTGCTCTCCGTGGTGCCGCTCGTGACGGTGGGTTTCGCCATTTTCACGGCGTTTCCGATGTTCTCGTCGTTCCAGGTGGCCTTGCAAGGCTTTCTTGCCGATCATCTGATGCCGGCGCAGGTGAGCATCCAGATCTTCAAATATCTCGACGAGTTTGTCTCGAAGGCAAAAGGGCTGACTACGGCCGGTTTGCTGGTGCTCGGGGTGACGGCCGTGATGACGATGATGACCATCGAATCGGTGTTCAACGTGATTTGGCGCGTGCGTAAATCGCGGCCCCTCACGCAGCGGGTGCTGGTGTACTGGAGCATCATCACGCTCGGCCCGATCTTGTTTGGCTTGAGCCTGTCAATTTCCTCGTTCGTGCTCACGGAGTCGGCGAACTGGTCGGGCAGCCTCGGTGCGGCGGCGGGAAACGCCCATCATATGGGCCCGATGATGGCGTTGGGGCTGACCGGCACGGCACTTCCGCTGACGATCCTCGCCTACACGCTGTTGTATGTGTATTTGCCGAATTGCCGTGTCGAATGGCGCGATGCGGTGATTGGCGCGGTGCTGGCCGGTCTGGGTTTCGAATTGGCGCGACATGGTTTTGGCATGTACATGCGCAGGTTCCCGACTTATACGGCGGTGTACGGCGCGTTCGCGACGCTGCCGATTTTCCTGATCTGGGTGTATCTGAACTGGCTGATCACGTTGCTCGGCGCCACGGTGGTTTCGCTGCTGCCGGCAATTCGAGCCGGGGAATACCGGCGCGCTTCCTATGCCGGCGGTGACCTGCTCGATGCGATTGGCCTGCTGATCGTCCTCGAACAGGCGCGCGAGGAGGGCTTGGGCGGCTATGCGTGCAGCGCCTTGTCGCGCGTATTGCGCTGCGACCTCAATACGATGGTGCGTTTGCTCGATGCGCTGGAAGCTCGCCAGTGGATTGCCAGACTGCCGGGCGATAACGGTCCCGAACGATGGATCTTGCTGGCCAATCCGACGCAGATTTCGCTCGACGCGCTGTTCGATTTATTTGTGCTCAACCGGGTCGAGTTAGGCCAGGAGCTGGCGCATGCGCCGACACCGTTCAATGGCGCGTTGCTGTGCCATGCGCTCAATAGCAAGCATTTCAGGCTCACGCTCGATCAATTGATGGTGAAGCGCGAAGCACCCATGATTGCCGTGGACGATTCGAGTTCGCGCACGGTCGAGAATGCCGAGGCAGGCTTTCGCGTGCCGTGAGTTTGCATGGGCTTTAAAACGGAATGCGTCCGCGGCAGATTTCGCTGAACATCACCCAGTCGCCAATCAGGCTATAGAGCGGATGACGGAAGGTAGCGGGGCGATTTTTCTCGAACACGATATGCCCTAGCCACGCGAATCCATAGCCGCAGACCAGCGCCAGCGGGAGCCAAAACCAGTCCAGCGTGGCGATTGCCATGCCCACGCAACCTAGTGCGAATAGCGAGCCGAAGAAATGCATCCGGCGACAGCTTATGTTGCGGTGTTCGCCGAGATAAAACGGGTAGAACTCCGCGAAACTTGCATAAGCCGGTGCGTGGGTGTCATGGTTCATGGTCTCCCCCTATTTGCGCGTATTCCGCGTCATGTTGATATGACCCGGAACGCGCGCCGGGGTTCCGCTTTTTTGGGCGGGCGGGGTGAACAGGAACGCGGGCCCGGTCACATGCGTTACACCAACTCGACCGAAGCTTTGCGGGCGAACCCGTATAAAGCATCCAGCGTTTCGTCGGGTCGTTCCGCCATCAGCGCATGGCCGCCATCGAGCACCACCGTCGTCACGGTGGCACCCGCCTCGCTCAGTGCTTGCGCCAACGGCTGCGCGGCGCGAGCCGGCGTCATCAGATCGCGCTTTCCAAGCACAAATAGCACTGGGCAATGCACTTGCGTGGCGGCTTCGAAACCGCGATCGTAGGCGTTGCAGGCCGAGAAATCGGTGAGCAGCACAGGTTCCGGATTGAGCGCACCGACGCGCTCCATCAATCGCTGATTGCCGCCTTGCATCCAGAAACCGGGGCCCGGAAACGACGGCTTGGCGGCGATGGTCGAGTGCGACCAGGTATTGATCATGTCGATCGCTTCGGGCAGCCGATGCTGGGCGGCATCCAGTAACGCGGCGGAGACTTGCATCGGAAACGCGGTCGCAACCAGCGCCAACGCACTCACCCGTGCGGGATAGAGTGCTGCCGCCTCGAGGGCAATCAGCGAGCCCATGCTGTGACCGATCAGCACGGCGCGCGCTACGCCTGCGGCATCGAGCAGCGAGATCAGCCAGTGCGCAAGCGCGGCGACGCTGGTCAACGCTGGCGCTGCGCTGCGTGCATGGCCGGGCAGATCGACGGCCAATACGTTAAAGCCGTGATGCGCGAAGTAGCGCGTTTGCATGATCCACACCGAGTGGTCGTGTTGAGCGCCGTGGATGAATACCGCAGTGGGTTGATCGGCGGTCGGTGTTTTGCCGCCCGTATAGACGTAGGCCGCACGTCCCGCGACTGTCAGATTCATGGCGTCTCCTTGGTAACGTTGCTGGAAGCAGCGGGGCCTTCAGCCTGGGTCGCCGCGACGCCTCGAACGGACTCGGTGGCATTGGCTGTCGGCGCAGTGCGCTCGCTTTTGCGCGCGGCTTTCAAGCCGCGCTTGAGGTCATCGATCAAATCGTCGACATCTTCCAGCCCGATCGACAAACGAATGGTGCCCTCGGTAATCCCTGCACGTTGCAGCGCCTCGCGGTCCATCCGGAAATGTGTCGTGGAGGCCGGGTGTATCACCAGCGAGCGCGCGTCGCCCACATTGGCCAAATGCGAAAACAACGCGAGATTCTCTATAAAGCGGCGTCCCGCCGCTCGGTCGCCTTTGAGATTGAAGCTGAACACGGCGCCGCAACCGCGCGGCAGCAAGCGCTTGGCGAGTGCGTAATCGGGATGGCTGTCGAGCTCTGGATAAGCGACCGACTCCACCGCCTCGTGCCCGACCAGAAATTCGACCACGCGGCGCGTGTTGTCGATATGCCGCGCCATGCGCAGCGGCAGCGTCTCCACGCCCTGCAACAATTGCCAGGCCGCCTGCGGATGCAGGCATGCGCCAAAGTCGCGCAAGCCTTCGCGGCGCGCACGCAGCAAAAACGGCGCGACCGTGCTTTCTTCGGCAAACACCATGCCGTGAAAACCGTCATACGGTTCGGTCAATTCCGGGAAGCGGCCCGACGCGACATAATCGAAACATCCGCCGTCGACGACCACCCCGCCTATGGTGGTGCCGTGGCCGCCCAAAAATTTGGTCGCGGAATGATAGACCAGGTCGGCGCCGTGTTCGAACGGACGCAATAACCACGGCGTCGTAAACGTCGAATCGACCAGCAGCGGCACGCCGTGCTGATGCGCGATGTCGGCCACCGCGTCCAGATCGAGCACGTCGAGGCCCGGATTGCCGAGCGTCTCGCCGAACAACAGCCGCGTGTTGGGCCGGATCGCTGCGCGCCAAGCGTTCAGGTCGCGCGGATCGACGAAGGTCGTCTCGATGCCGAAGCGCGGCAACGTATAGTGCAGTAGATTATGCGAGCCGCCATACAAGGCCGCGGACGCGACAATATGGCAGCCCGCGCCCAGCAGCGTGACGATCGCCAAGTGCAGCGCCGCTTGCCCACTTGCCGTGGCAATCGCCCCGACGCCGTTCTCTAGCGCGGCCATGCGCTCTTCGAAGGCCGCGACGGTCGGGTTCGAAATGCGCGAATAAACGTGGCCCGCACGTTCCATATTGAATAGCGCCGCCGCATGGTCGGCGTCTTTGAAAACAAAGGACGTGGTCTGATAAATGGGCGTGGCGCGAGCGCCCGTCGCGGGGTCGGGCGATGCACCCGCGTGCAGCGTGAGGGTGTCGAAACGGTGACTAGGCATGAGCGAATGTGTCTCCTGATAGGGGCGGCCGACCTGACTTACCCTAGGACGGGCGAAGCGACTTTCCTTTTACTGGGCTTTACGCTAGCATCAAACAACATATTAATGCAGGAGGGGGACCATGAAAGTTAGCGACATACTGAAAGTAAAAGGCAGCGCTCTTTTCACGGTGACGCCGGACACAACGCTACAGCAAGCGATCGATTCGATGGCCGAACGTGATATCGGCTCGTTGGTTGTCATGGAGTACGGTGACCTGGTCGGGATGCTGACCTTTCGCGAAATCATCATCATTCTGCGCGAGAATAAGGGGTCGGTCGGCACCACGACGATTCGCAAGGTGATGGACGACCATCCGCTCACTTGTACGCCGGAAACGGATGTCAACGAAGTCCGGCGCATGATGCTCGAACGTCACGCGCGCTATCTGCCGGTGCTGGAGAACCGCACGCTGATGGGCGTTATCTCGTTCTATGACGTTGCTCGCGCAGTGGTCGAGGAGCAGGGTTTTGAAAACCGCATGCTCAAGGCGTATATTCGCGATTGGCCGGAAGAACAGGAAGGGCAGCCGGGCTGATCCCCTGGCCGAAGTCACTGCCGCCAAAAAAAGCGTGCGCGTAGCGCGCTTTTTTTTTGTCCGAGTGCGTCACAATGTGCGCTCCATAAGTACGCTGCATAAGCAGTCTCACAAGCACTCTCATAAGCGACCTCCCAGTGTCCGAATCGACTCATCCTGTTGACGCACCGCCTGCCGCCGCTGGACATAGCCAAGGTCGCCTGATGCGCGAAAGGCGCTTCGCGCCGTTTTTCTGGACTCAGTTCCTTGGGGCCATGAACGACAACGTTTTTAAAATCGGCTTCACGTCGCTGGTCACGTATCAAACCGCGATGTTCACTGGCGTCGACGGCGCAAGCGCGGCATTTATTATCTCCGCCATTTTTATCGTGCCTTTTGTTTTGTTTTCAGCTACCTCGGGGCAGGTTGCCGATAAATTCGACAAAGCGTTCATGACACGGCTGGTCAAGAATTTTGAAATTATCGTGATGGTCGTGGGGGCCGTCGGGTTCTATCTACACAGCGCCGCGCTTCTCTATGTGTGTACGTTTGCGATGGGTGTGCATTCGACCGTGTTCGGCCCGGTCAAATATGCCTATCTGCCGCAGCATCTGGCGAAAAGCGAATTGGTGGGCGGCAATGGCCTGGTCGAAATGGGCACTTTCGTTGCGATCCTGATCGGCACGATCATCGGTGGGGCGGCCGGTGGCATGGGCGTCTATGGGGCCGACGCGCTGGCCGCCGGTTGCATCGGGCTTGCGGTCATGGGGCGGCTGGTTTCATCAGGCGTCCCGGTTTCGCCGGCTTCCCAGCCGGATCTGAAAATCAACTGGAATCCGGTGACCGAGACGTGGCGGAACCTGCGTCTGGCGCGCCAAGACCGCACGGTATTCCTCAGCCTGTTGGGCATTTCGTGGCTCTGGTTCGTGGGCGCGACCTACTTGACCTCGTTTTTTAATTTCGCCAAATTGGTGTTGTCGGGCAACGCGGATGTCGTGACGATGTTGCTGGGTACGTTCTCGGTCGGCATCGGGCTCGGGTCGGTGTTGTGCGAAAAGCTGTCGGGGCGACGGATTGAAATCGGCCTGGTGCCGCTGGGTTCGATCGGTATGAGCGTGTTCGGCATCGATCTGTATTTTGCGAGCCGCCACGCCGCGGTGATGCCGCAGTTGCTCAACGTCGGCGAGTTCCTCTCTTACGCGGGGCACTGGCGCGTGCTGGCGGATCTGTTCCTGCTCGCCCTGTTTGGCGGCCTCTACAGCGTGCCGCTATATGCATTGATCCAAAGCCGCAGCCAGCCTACCCATCGGGCACGCATCATTGCGGCGAACAATATCCTCAATTCGCTGTTCATGATTTCGTCGGCGGTGCTCGCGTTGGTGCTGTCGCATTTTGGTTTCACGATTCCCGAGTTGTTCCTGACCACGGCGCTGCTCAACGTGCTGGTGGCCGCCTACATTTATTCGCTGGTGCCGGAGTTTTTGCTGCGCTTTGTGATGTGGCTATTGCTGCACACGATCTACCGAATGAAGACGCATGGCCTCGAACACATCCCCGAAAAGGGACCGTGCGTGCTGGTGTGCAATCACGTCAGTTTCGTCGATGCGGTGGTGATAGGTGCGTTGGTGACACGGCCTGTACGCTTCGTGATGGATCACAGGATATACAACGCGCCTTTGTTGTCTTGGGCGTTTCGCACCGTTGGTGCGATTCCGATCGCGCCCGCGCATGAGGATGCTGCGCTGCTGGAGCGATCGTTTGGCGCCATCGCGGAGAAATTGCGCAACGGCGAAGTTGTATGCATTTTCCCAGAGGGAAAATTGACGCACGATGGCGAGATCAACGCGTTCAAACGGGGCGTACTGCGGGTGATCCAGGAGACGCCTAGCCCCGTGGTGCCGATGGCGTTACGCGGTTTGTGGGGCAGCGTTTTTTCGCGCGATGGTGGCTCGACCTCCAATCGGCCTTTCAGTCGGCCATTCCGACGCGGAATCTTGAATCGGCTCGAATTGGTTGCGGGCGCGCCGCTTGATCCGGCGACGGTTACTTCCGAGGAACTACAGCAGCGCGTGGGCGAACTACGTGGCGCATGGCGCTAAAATGGCGCGCCGGGGTTAAAATGGCGTTTTTCTCGTAGAGCGCGGCTAGCCATGTCCGGTAATACCTTAGGTACTCTTTTCGCGGTCACCACTTTCGGCGAGTCGCATGGACCGGCCATCGGCTGCGTGATCGATGGCTGCCCGCCCGGGCTCGCGCTCACCGAAGCCGACATCCAGCTGGAACTCGATCGCCGCAAACCGGGCACTTCGCGCCACGTCACGCAGCGCCAGGAAGCCGACCTGGTCGAGATCCTGTCCGGTGTGTACGAAGGTCACACCACCGGCACGCCGATTGCGCTGTTGATTCGTAACACCGATCAGCGCAGCAAGGACTACGGCAATATCGCCGAAACCTTCCGGCCTGGCCACGCCGATTACACGTATTGGCAAAAATATGGCATTCGCGATCCGCGCGGCGGTGGCCGTTCTTCGGCGCGCCTGACCGCGCCCACTGTGGCCGCGGGCGCGGTCGCGAAGAAATGGCTGCGCGAAAAATTCGGCGTCGAGATCCGTGCGTATATGTCGGCACTGGGGCCCATTGAGATTCCGTTCGTGTCGTGGGATGCGGTGCGCGAGAATCCGTTTTTCGCGCCCAATGCCGAAATTGTCCCGCAACTGGAAGAGTATATGGACGGCTTGCGCAAAGACGGCGATTCGGTCGGCGCGCGCATCAATGTGGTCGCCAGCGGTATGCCGGTGGGTCTGGGTGAGCCGTTGTTCGACCGGCTCGATGCCGATATTGCGCACGCGATGATGGGTATCAACGCGGTGAAAGGCGTGGAGATCGGAGCGGGATTTCGCTCGGTTGCACAACACGGCTCGGAGCACGGTGATGAAATGACCGAGAACGGTTTCTTGAGCAATAACGCGGGCGGGGTGCTGGGCGGGATTTCCACGGGGCAGGACCTGACCGTGTCGATTGCTATCAAGCCGACTTCCAGCATACGCACGCCGCGACACTCCATCGATAAGGCCGGGCAGCCCGCTGTCGTCGAGACCTTCGGGCGCCACGATCCGTGCGTCGGAATACGCGCAACACCTATTGCCGAGGGCATGCTCGCATTGGTATTGATCGATCACGCGCTACGCCATCGGGCGCAGTGTGGGGAAGTGCAGGTGACCACGCCGAAGATTCCCGCGTCGGCTGGTTAGGCTGCATTTGCCGATCAGGCCGACCAGGCCGATCGCTAGCCCGACGTTTTCGGCCGGTCGCTAGGCCCGATGATCAGGCCGGTCGCTAGCCCAATCTTCGGCCGGTCGCTAGCCCAGTGGCTAGGCCTACACGTCCTTTTGACCCGTGCTCACATGTTCGGATAGTTGGGTCCGCCGCCGCCTTCGGGTGGAACCCACACGATATTCTGGCTCGGGTCCTTGATATCGCAAGTCTTGCAGTGCACACAGTTTTGCGCATTGATCTGCAGACGGTCCGAGCCGTCCTCGTTCTTCACAAACTCATACACCGCGGCCGGGCAATAGCGCGCTTCCGGGCCCGCATATTTCGCCAGATTGAGACTGACCGGTACCGACGGATCCTTGAGCGTCAGGTGGGCCGGTTGGTTTTCCTCGTGATTGGTGTTCGAAATAAACACCGAGGACAAGCGGTCGAAGGTCAGTTTGCCGTCGGGTTTCGGATAGACGATAGGCGAATAGTCCGCCGCCGGGCGCAGGCATTCATGATCGGCATGCTTGTGATGCAGCGTCCAGGGGATCTTGCCGCCGAGCAGCTTTTGCTCGATGCCGACCATCAAGGTGCCCAGGTACAGCCCCTTGCTCATCCATTGCTTGAAGTTGCGCGCGCCATGTAATTCCTGATGCAGCCATGAGGTCTTGAACGCCTCGGGATACGCTTGCAGCTCGTCGGCCTGACGGCCGGCTTGCAACGCATCGAACGCCGCATCGGCCGCCAGCATGCCGGACTTGATCGCGGCATGGCTGCCCTTGATGCGCGAAGCATTCAGGAAGCCGGCATCGCAACCCACCAGCGCGCCGCCCGGGAACACCAGCTTGGGCAGTGACATCAAGCCGCCGGCGGTAATGGCGCGCGCGCCATACGAGATGCGCTTACCGCCTTCGAGGAAGGTCCGTATCGCCGGATGCGTCTTGTAGCGCTGGAATTCCTCGAACGGCGACAGATACGGGTTCTGATAACCGAGCCCGACCACAAAGCCGATCATCACCTGGTTGTTCTCCAAGTGATAAAGGAAGGAGCCGCCATAGGTGTCGGTTTCCAGCGGCCAGCCTGCGGTGTGGATCACCAGCCCCGGCTGATGCTTGGCCGGATCGATCTCCCACAGCTCCTTGATGCCGATGCCGTACGCTTGCGGGTCGCTGCCGGCATCCAGCTGGTATTTGTTGTTCAACTGCCGCCCGAGGTTGCCGCGTGCGCCTTCGCAAAACAGCGTGTACTTGGCGTGCAGCTCCATGCCGAGCTGAAAATGGTCGGTCGGTTCGCCGTTCTTGCCCAGGCCCAGGTTGCCGGTGGCAACTCCCTTGACCGAACCGTCGTCGTTGTACAGCACTTCGGCCGCCGCAAACCCCGGAAAAATCTCGACACCGAGCGCCTCGGCCTGGGTACCCAGCCACCGTGCCACATTGGCCAAGCTGATCACGTAGTTGCCGTGGTTCTGGAAGATCGCCGGCAGCGCCCAGTTGGGCACTTTGCGCGCGCTGTCCCGGCCTAAGAACAGGAAACGATCTTCGCTGACCGGCGTGTTGAGCGGCGCGCCTTGCGCTTTCCAGTCGGGTATCAATTCGTTGAGCGCGATCGGGTCCATCACCGCGCCCGACAAAATATGGGCACCGATTTCAGAACCCTTTTCCAGAATACAGACGTTGCACTCGACGCCTGCCTCAGTGGCACGCTGTTTCAGACGTATCGCTGCCGACAGGCCGGCAGGGCCTCCTCCGACGATCACCACGTCGTACTCCATCGCTTCGCGTGGGCCGTATTGCTCGATCAGGTTGCTGGGTGTCATGAGTTTCTTATCTTATCGGTGCCGGTAGAATGTGGATTTTAACGGGTGTTTGGGTGTGGAATGAAATTCGAACGCTGCAAAGTATTGCATCGTCCGTTTTGCACGCCAGCGGTGCCCGCAGTCCCGCAGCCGAAATAGTGCTGATGCGCTAAGCTGAGGCGCGAGAGCGACTGCAATGGCACCTCAGCTTTTAGCACGTTCGTACTATTCAGGGAAGCGTAATTGGGAAAACGCGAGGAAAGCGCGAGGAACCCGCAATACGCAACCTTAACAAAAGCAATTGAAGGGAGGTCACAATGGGTTGTTCGATCAATCTCGAGGGGAAAGTTGCACTGGTTACTGGTGCATCGAGCGGTCTGGGCGCCCGCTTTGCGCATATCCTGGCACGCGCCGGCGCCAAGGTCGTCCTGGCTAGCCGCCGTGTCGAACGTCTCAAGGAACTGCGCGCCGAAATCGAAGCGATGGGTGGCGCGGCGCACGTGGTGTCGCTCGACGTCACCGACCACGCAAGCATCAAGGCAGCGATCGCCCATGCGGAAACGGAAGCCGGCACCATCGACATTCTGGTGAACAATTCGGGCGTGTCGACCACGCAAAAACTGGTCGATGTGACGCCGGAAGATTTCCAGTTCGTGTTCGACACCAATACGCGCGGCGCGTTTTTTGTCGCGCAGGAAGTGGCCAAGCGGATGATACGGCGCGGCAATCTGAATGGCCAGCCGACCTATCGCATCATCAACGTGGCATCGGTGGCGGGGCTGCGCGTGCTGCCGCAAATTGGGCTGTATTCGATGAGTAAAGCCGCAGTCATCCATATGACCAAGGCGATGGCGCAGGAGTGGGGCCGCCACGGCATCAACGTCAATGCGATTTGCCCCGGCTATATCGATACCGAAATCAATCATCATCACTGGTCCAGCGAAGGTGGCCAGAAGCTGTTGCAAATGCTGCCGCGCAAACGCGTGGGCAAGCCGGAAGATCTCGACGGGTTGATGTTGCTGCTCGCGGCCGATGAGTCGCAATTTATCAATGGGGCGGTGATTTCCGCCGACGATGGTTTCAGCGTTTAGGTATTCGCTTTTAGATATTCTAAAAACGTTTTGGAAAGGGCCGGTAGTGAGCGATTTTCAGTTGGTCTATGAATGTACGATGCCGTTGCGCTGGGGCGATATGGACGCCTTCGGCCACGTGAACAACACCAATTTTTTCCGGTACATGGAGCAGGCCCGTATCGAGTGGTTCGAGCAGATAGCGCCGCCGGGCACCGGTTTGGAAGGCACCGGCCCGGTGATCGTGAACGCCCGCATGACGTTTCTTCAGCAATTGCGCTATCCGGGACAGATCTTGTGCCGCACGTTTGCGGGGCAAGTGGGACACAGCAGTTTCGAAACGCACTTCGAGCTGCGGCGCATCGATAAACCGGATGTGCTGGTGGCCGAAGGCGGCGCCAAGGTGGTGTGGATCGACTACGCGGGCGGGCGTTCGATACCGTTGCCCGACAGGCTGCGGATTTTGTTGGATGCCGCTGTCTGACGTCCAGGGTTCCTCTGATTGCGCAATGCACAACTCCGGCTTACCCTATAGGACCCCGCATGAGTCACGCTTCAGGCGAGGCACGGCAGTCCCGGCCCTGCCTTAATGTAAGTGAAGCAGCGCAAGTGAAGCAATGCAATGTAAAACAGTGCAACGTGACGCAGCGCAATGTGAAGTAGCGCGATGTGGTGTAGCGTAATCTTGCGGGGTGTAAAAAAGAGCGGGCCCATTAATCGAGATATGAGGGAAGAGGACTTTCGATGAACAAGCACTATCCCAGCGCCCAAGCGGCGCTAGCGGACGTGGTCAAGGATGGCCAGACGTTCGCGGTTGGCGGCTTCGGCCTATGCGGTATTCCCGAGGCCCTGATCGCTGCGCTGCGCGATAGCGGCGTGAAGAATCTGACCTGCATCAGCAACAACGCCGGGGTTGATGGTTTTGGTCTGGGCCTGCTGCTGGAAACCCGTCAAGTCAAGAAGATGATTTCGTCGTACGTGGGCGAGAACAAGGAGTTCGAGCGGCAGTACCTGGCCGGCGAACTCGAACTGGAATTCACACCGCAAGGCACGCTCGCTGAAAAACTACGCGCCGGCGGCTCGGGCATACCGGCATTTTTCACCAAGACGGGCTACGGCACGATCGTGGCCGAGGGCAAGGAAGTGCGCGAATTCGATGGCGAAAACTACGTCATGGAAAAATCGTTGAC
>NZ_LMUX01000018.1 GCF_009765705.1 Burkholderia sp. L27(2015)
GAGTACTGATTGACCTCGGTCCAGCGGCGAGCCTCGATCGCTTCGCGTACCCCGGGCACGGTTTTGACGCCGTAGCCAGTGAGCATGCCAGGCGCATAGATCATGTGCTTGAACCAGGGGCGCCCGGGCAGGCCGTCGGGATCAGACAACGCCTGTTCCATCCGGCCCATCAGCTCGTTCAGTCGAAGCTCTTGCGTGGCCGGCATGTGGAAACCGGCAGCCGCACGCGTGTTGTACGCAGCCGTGTAGGCCTGCGCGCTTTGCTTGAGTTGCTTGGCGGCTTTATCCAGCGGCGCCAGATCAATGGCCGGGACGTCCGAATCGCGC
>NZ_LMUX01000019.1 GCF_009765705.1 Burkholderia sp. L27(2015)
GCCGACCTGCGCGCGTTGCAGATGCTGCTCGGCCACAGCTCGCTCAGCACCACGCAGATCTACACGCTGGTGGCGAAGGAAGGTCTGAAGCGGCTGCACGCGCAACACCATCCGCGTGGGTGAGCGGGCTGCGGTGAGAGCCTGTTCAGCCGGGTGTGCGAGAATGCTGGATGGCCGCCGGCAGTGTGCGCCGACTGGATCGTACCGAGGTTTGTGATGTTGAAGAAATGGTTGCTGGCCTTGTGCGTCGGCGGATTGGCGTTCAGTGCTTACGCTGCTGATGGCGGCGCAGCGCCGGTGGCGGGTCAGGCGGTTACGCCGGCCGCAGAGAAGATGGTGCGGCAGACGCTCGGCGCACTTTCTGCGGACGTCCAGATCGACTCGATCGAAGCGGCGCCCATTCCGGGCTTTTACCAGGTGATTGCCGCGGGCCAGCTGATCTACGTCAGTGCCGATGGCAAGTATCTGTTGAACGGCGACCTGATCGATCTGACCCGCAAGCGGAATCTCAGCGATGCCGGCTGGGCCGCGTTCCGCAAGGCTGAGTTGGCCAAGGTGCCGGCCTCCGAGCGCATCGTGTTTGCGCCGGCGCATCCGAAATACACCATCACCGTGTTCACTGATGTCACCTGCGGCTACTGCCGCGCTCTGCACGAGAGCATGGCGGCCTACAACAAGGAAGGCATCGCCGTGGAGTATCTGGCGTGGCCGCGCGATGGCGTGAACAACGCCAGCGGCCAGCCGACGTCCGTCTATAAAGAGATGGTATCGGTATGGTGCGCCGCTGACCGCAACGCCAGCCTCACCGCGGCCAAGCACGATCACGCCCCGAAACCGGCAACCTGCGTCAACCCGGTCAAGCAGGAGTACGAGTTGGGTTTGCGGCTCGGCATCGATGCGATGGGTACGCCGGCGGTATTCGCCGAAGACGGCAGCATGATCGGCGGCTATCTCCCGCCGGCCGAAATGCTGAATGCCGTCCAAAAGCACTCCAGCGCGGGCGGCTGACGCCCGCTCGTCTGCGGATAACCCTGTAGGAGCGCACCCTGTGCGCGATCCCCGCCCTTGTGCAGCCATGCCTGCACTGGCGAAACGTCCAGCGTGGCGCAGGGAGCAAGGCGAAGTTCGGGAGTGAGATCGAGCCTCAACCCAAACCGTTCGCCCTGAGCGTAGGCCTATGGGCCGGAGTCGAAGGGCCAGAGCCGGACGGTACGCCACGATGCCCTTCGACTTCGCTGCGCTACGCTCAG
>NZ_LMUX01000020.1 GCF_009765705.1 Burkholderia sp. L27(2015)
GAGTGACCGCTTCACTGTAGTCAAGGGTGTGTTGACAGTCGAGTTTAGAGTAGGCGACGAAGTGAAGAAGATCGATGTGCGCGATTATTACGCTGTCGGTCCTGGCGTCAGTCATCACGTCAAAAATGAAACTGACGAGGACGTCGTCTACATCATGGTCCAATCGGGAGGACCACGAGATATTGTGTTAGAACCTCACTAGGAGCAGATCCAATTAATACTCGCCAAGTTGGCAAGGCGAGTAGTCCTACGCGCGTGGAGCAAAGCCCGTGCATATCGATGCGCACTGGCTTCACGCTCCACTAACGTGACAAAGCTGTTGGGGCGACGTCGGACAGGAAGTCCGCGAGCAGCCGATTGAACGCCGCTGGGCTGTCGAGACACGAGATATGGGCGGCACCCGAAATCACGTGGAACGTGGCGCCGGGGATGCCGTCCGCGACTTCCTTCGCCTGCGCTGGCGGAAACAGCTTGTCATGTTCGCCGCTGATCACCAGGGTCGGCGCACGGATCGCGACTAGCCGATCGAGAACGTCGAACGACAGCATGCCGAGTGCCACGTTCGACAACGAGGCGCCGCTGTTGCCACGCGCCAGCAATGTCCACATGGCGAGCGCCGCTTCCCCCGTAGGGCTCTCGCGAAACCGCTCGCTCAGCAGTATAGGCCAGGTCGCCTGCAGGCGGAGTTCCGGGCCCTGCGGCTTGTCGAAGGTGGCAATCCAGCCCTCGACCACCGTTTTCAGGTGCGGATCGGAAAACTTCGCGCGCGAGTTGGCGATGACGAGCGACGAGACACGCTGCGGATAATCGAGCGCCAACTGCTGCGCCACCATGCCACCCAGCGACAACCCGCAGATGATCGCCCGGTCGAGCGACAGATGATCCAGCAGCGCGATCATGTCTGCGGCAAGCGTCTCGACGCTCGCGACGCCTGCGGCCCGATCCGACAAGCCATGACCATACAGGTCCGGCACGATGACACGGTAGCCGCTATGCACGAGCAAGGGCAATTGCTGCATCCACGACAGGCCGAAATTGGTGAAGCCATGCACCAGCACGATGGGCGTACCGTCGCCGAGCGCTTCGTAATGCAGGCGGCGCGAGCCGCTGTTGAAATATGCCATTTACCTCTCCTTGATCCGCTCTCGCATGGCGGTGCTGCCGGCCGGCAGCGACGAATCCCGCGCCGTCATGCGTCCGTCTTACTCCTATCATTCTCGAATCGAGCCCGTCGAATCGAGCCCCTTGAATCGAGCCCCTTGAATCGAGCCCGTTGGATCGACCCCGTCGAGCCAAGTGCTGTCTTCACCGCGTCAGATCGGCGGTGATCTGTTCGAGCGACTTGCCCTTCGTTTCATAACCGAGCGCATAGCCCCCGACCCCGCCGACCAGCAACACACCGCCGAGCACCGCGAAAAAGGTATAGCCCGGCACGCCCGCGCCTAGTAGTGAACCCAGCACCGGTGCCGCAACGATGCCGCCGATGCGCTGCCAGCCGGCCGCCCAGCCGGTGCCGGCGGCGCGGTAGCGGGTCGGATAGACCTCGCTCGTGTAAGCAAACAAGGGGCCGCCCGCCGCGCCGGACGCAAAGAAGGCAGTCAACGCTCCCAGTCCGAGCAGCGCACCGGGAGTAGTCGCGTTTCCCCACACGAACATCAGCATGCCGCCGATGACGAAAAACAGCGACACCGCGTTGCGCCGCCCCCATCGCTCGAGCAACAGCCCGCCGCCGAGGTTGCCGAGCGCACCCGCGCCGGCAATCACGCCGGTGAAGGCGAAACTCTTGACGATGGGAAAGCCCATCTTGGCGAAAATCGACGGCAACCAGATAGCCAGCCCGAAAAATACGGCCCCACCGGCAAACTGCATCAGCCAGATACCGATCGTCGGCTTCAGATAGCCACCTGAAAATATCTCGCGCAGGCGCGCCGGATCATGCACCGGTGGCCGGCTGGCGCTCGCGACCGAGCGCGGCTCAACCGTACTCAAACTCGCGACTATCGTTTCGGCCTTGCCGAGTTCGCCGCGGTTGATCAGGAACCGCACCGACTCGGGCAGCCTCAGCCACATCAGCATCAACACAATGGCGGGCAATGCGCCCACCACGAACATCCCGCGCCAGGTGAACGCCGGCACTACCAAGATCGCGATGAACGCCGCAAAAAAGCTCGAGCCCTGCCAGAAAAATACACTCGAGGCCAGCAGCAGACCGCGGCGACGGGTGGGCATGAATTCGGAGAGGTACGTGAACACGAGCGGCACTTCCGCGCCCAGCCCTACGCCCTGCAAAATGCGCAACGCGAGCAGCGACGTATGGCTCCAGGCGCATGCGGTCGCCAAGCTCACCAGGCAGTAGGCCAGTATCGCGCCGACGAGCGCGCGCTTGCGGCCGTATTTATCGGCGAGAATACCGATCAGCACCGAGCCCGCGAACATGCCGAGAAACACGCTCGAGGCGAGCACTCCGGCCTGACGTCCATTCAACGCAAAGCTCGCCATGATGCCGGGCAGCACCAGCCCCATCATGTTGATATCGAAGCCATCGAAGAAATGGCCCAGCGCCACGGTGATGTACATCGCCCAATGCTTAGTCGTGAACGCCGAGTGATCAAGGCTGTTGAGCAACTGGTCAGCGCTCGCGCCGCGTGTCTCGGGTCCCGCTTCAGCCGCCGCTGTAGTGCCGGCCGAATCGCCAGGTACTCCGTCGATGGTGGTTTTCATCAGCTCCTTCTCCGCGGTATGGTGGTGTTCCTGAACGATTGCATCGTTGAGTCGCTGACCGCGATTACAAGCGAAAAAAAACAAATTGTCAATTACTAGACAAATTGTCTTGCCATGGTGGAAGCCTGTTCCAGGTGGACTCGACCTCAGCAAAAATTCCTCACGGAAGTCAGGATATTCGCAATATCTGTCGCAAGCTTTTCGTACGTAGCAAGGTTCGCCGGAGGGTCCAGAGGTATCGTGAAGGACGCGAAGCCCGGTGACCTGCTGGAGGTGCGTTATCTGCAAATGCTTCCGCGCTTCAACTACGGCTCGAACCTCGCGGCGCACGGTTGTAACGCAGCGCAGTAGTGCTAACCGCATTGTTATCGATGGCACGGACATTGCTTTTTAATCTCTTACTGGGAGGTGCACGCGATCATCCGGAAGTCGCTCTTCACCGCGTGACGTTGTGAGTAATGACCTTCCATGCGCATGTGTACAAGAGTTTGTTCGCAGCAAGCTCTATGCGGCTATTTTGGCTTCGCTACCATGGGTTCTGACGTGAACACAGGCGTACGCGCCGTTCGACAGGACTCACTGGACCATGGATTCCCCCGCACATCGTTCGCTGCCCGAGCACGGGCGCTTTCAATATTCACCGATCAACAGCCGCCCTGTTTATCGCTGGCCTGACGGTTCCCGGCTAGCGGTCTATATCGGCTTCAACATCGAGCACTTTGCGTTCGGCGAAGGACTGGGGCCGACTATCGGTCCGGTGATGCCCGAACCGGATGTGCTAAATCACACGTGGCGTGAGTACGCATTGCGCGTGGGCGCGTGGCGCTGCCTCGATCTCTTCGATGACCTCGCGCTGCCGACCGCGGCCATCATCAACACGGCGCTCTACGATCACTGCCCTGAGCTGGTCGCCGCGTTCGCTCAGCGTGGCGATGAACTCGTCGCGCACGGCCATACGAATTCGGAACGACAAGGAACGCTGACTGAAGACGACGAACGCGCGCTGATCGTGGCATGTCGCGAGCGGATCGCAGCGCAAAGCGCGCAGCAGCCAGCAGGCTGGTTATCGCCGTGGCTATCGGAGAGTCAGGTCACCAGCGATCTGGTGGCCGAAGCGGGTTACCAGTACACGCTCAACTGGTGTCACGACGATCAGCCGACGCGCCTGCTTACGCGCAACGGTCGGCCGCTGTGGGCGATTCCGTATCCGGAAGAAGTCAACGATATCCCGATGATCCTCGCGCGCCAAATGGACGCGAAGTCGTTCGCCGATCTGGTAATCGATCACTTCGAGGAAATGCTGCGGCAATCTGCGCGGCAGCCGCTGGTGATGGGCATTGCGTTGCATGCATACCTAATGGGACAGCCGCATCGTTTATGTCACTTGCGACGCGCGCTCGAACATATTGCCCGCGCGCGCGACGACGGCCGCATCTCCATTACTACGCCGGGTTCGATTGCAAGTCATATGGACTTGCTCGGCCATTAGACCACTTCATTCTCACTTCGCTATACCGCCTCTTCCACGCGTATTTCGTTCAACCTCTATAGGATTCGCCATGTTCATGTCAAAGGCAATCAAGCTGCTGTTATGCGCTCTCACCGGCCTTCTCCTCGCACAAGGCGCGTCAGCGCAATCATGCGAACCGTCCAAGGTGGCTCAAAAATATCCATCGCTTGCGGGCAAGACCATCAAGATAGGGGTGGACCCCGAGTCGCCGCCGTATGCGTTTCGTGACAACAAGGATTTCAACAAGATCATCGGCGCCGATGCCGACATGGCCCGGGCCGTGTTTGACTGCGCTGGCGTGAAGACGGAATTCTTCACTGCCGGCTGGCCGGGGCTGCTGCCCGCACTGCGTGCCGGACAGATCGATGTGATGTGGGACTTGCTGTACTACACGCCGGAACGCGCGAAGGAAACGACCTTCGTCACGTATATGCAGGCCGGCACAGGCGGTTTGGTGGCGGCTGGTAACCCCAAGAAGATCGATGACATCTCCAAGCTCTGCGGCCTCACGGTGACCGCCGGCATCGGCACTGTCGAACTGACGATGGCGCAAGCGCAAGGCGCCAAATGCAAGGCCGAAGGCAAGCCTGATGTAACCATCATGACGTCCGCCGATATCGCGTCAGGCGCGCGCCTCGTCGCAAGCCAGCGCGCCGATGTCATGATGTACGACCTGGCGCTCGTCGACGGTCTCGCGAAACAGAACCCACAGATGTACACGCGCGGCTTCATGGTGACGAGCGGCATGAAGATCGGCGTGGGCGTGAAAAAGGGCAATGCCGACATGATCGCCGCCGTATCCGACGGACTCAAAATCATGCAGGCCAATCAGACGCAGAAGAAGACCTTTCAGCAGTACGACGTAGATCCGTCGCTGGAAACGCCGACCACACTGCTTACTCAATAAAGCATGCCTGCGCGGCACACCGCGTCGTGTGCCGGTAGCGTCACAGATCAGGTTCGGAAATGAAGGCATTGCGTATCAAACACAAGATCGTCGGCGCCCTCGGTATGGTTGCCATGTTCGTATTGCAGCCGGCGATGGCCGCCGGTCTCGATCGCGTTCAGGTGCTAGACGGTTTCAAGGAGCTGGCCGGGTATGTCGGCTCGCCGTTCCTGCTCGGCGGCGCATGGATCGCGGTAAAGATCACGCTGATAGCGATGGCTATCGGGCTCGTGCTCGGGCTCGGTCTTGCGCTGATGCGGCTGTCGCGGTTCAAGTCCTTGAACTCAGCGGCGTGGGGTTATATCTGGTTCGTGCGCGGCACACCGCAACTACTGCAACTCGTGTTCATCTTCGACGCGTTGCCGCTCATCGGTTTGCGTTTCGATGAATTCACGACTGCGGTTATCGGCTTTGCATTGAACGAGGCGGCATTCAGCGCTGAACTGTTTCGTGCTGGAATCTTGTCGGTGAACCGTTCGCAATCGACCGCGGCCGCCGCACTCGGCATGGGACCGTTGCTAACGTTACGCCGCATTATCCTGCCGCAATCGATGCGAGCGGTGATCCCGGGTCTCGCCAACGACACCATCGGCATGTTGAAGCTAACGTCGATCGCGTCGGTAATCTTCGTCAACGAGCTAACATTTCGCTCGCAACAGGTGGTCGGGCAGAACTTCAAGTTCTTTACCGTGTTCGGTGCGGCGGCGGTGATTTATCTGGTCCTGACCAGCGGGATCTCGTTGCTTCAGGTGTGGCTCGAACGCATCTTCGATCACGAGCGCGACCGAACGGTCACGTTCTCCTGGTTCGGACTGCGCGCATCGACGCGTGATGTGAAACCGCTCGACGCACCGATTGTTTTGCCGGTCCCCGCCAAAGAGCCGGAGGCGAACGATCACGCATGGATCGGTACGCTGCTGCCTGCCGAAAGTCGCACGCCGCGGCACCGCGATGAACCGTTTGTCGCGTGCAGGAACGTCTGGAAATCGTATGGCAAGCGCGAGATTTTGCGCGGCGTCGACCTGTCGATCGCGCATGGCGAAGTGGTCGTAATCCTCGGCCCGAGCGGTTCCGGTAAAAGCACACTGCTCAAACTCATTAACCATCTCGAACCGCTTGACTGGGGAACGATCAAGGTCGATTCGCAGTATGTGGGTTATCGCGAAGTGCCGGGTGGCGGCGGCACGGTGCGGCCCCTGCACAACCTCGCACGTGCACGCGCCGAAGCGCGCGTGGGCATGGTGTTCCAGCATTTCAATCTCTTCAGTCATTTGAGTGCGCTGGACAATATCGTTGAAGCACAAAGGCAGGTCTATGACGTGCCGCGCGCCGCAGCGCAAGCGCTGGGCCGGGAGCTGTTGAAGAGCGTAGGCCTCGCCGCGCATGCGGATTTTCTGCCGCATCGGCTATCGGGCGGGCAGCAGCAGCGCGTGGCGATTGCGCGTGCGCTCGCGATCAAGCCCAAGTTGATGCTCTTCGACGAACCGACTTCGGCACTCGATCCAGAACTCGTCGGAGAAGTGCTGGGCGTGATGCGTGGGCTGGCCGATGCCGGCATGACGATGGTCGTGGTCACGCACGAAATCCGCTTTGCCCGCGATGTCGCCGACCGCGTCGTCTTCATGGACGGCGGCGAAGTTATCGAGCAAGGGACGCCGCGGCAGGTCATCGACAACCCGACTCACGAGCGCACACGAAAATTCCTTAACGTCGTCGCCAATTAAATAGGAGGTTCAAATGACGGACTTCGAAACTTTTAATCTTGGCCGCGTCGTGCTGCAATCCGGCGCGACGCTGCCTGACATGCTGCTCAGCTACAAGACGTATGGCCGACTGAATGCGGCGCGCGACAACGCGATTGTCTATCCGACGTTTTATAGCGGCAGCCATGTCGACAATGAGTGGCTGATTGGGGAACGCATGGGGCTCGATCCGCGCGAGTACTTCATCATTGTGCCGAATATGTTCGGCAACGGCGTATCGACTTCGCCGAGTAACAATCCGCAGCCTTATGATCGTGGCCGCTTTCCGCATGTGACGCTCTACGACAACGTCGCGATGCAGTATCGCCTTGTGACCGAGAAGTTTGGCATCGAGTCGCTCAAACTCGTCACTGGCTGGTCGATGGGCGCGATGCAGGCGTTCCATTGGGCCGCAATGTATCCGAATATGGTCGAGCGCATTCTGCCGTTCTGCGGAGCGGCGCGATGCTCGCGGCACAACTTTGTGTTTCTCGAAGGGCTTAAGGCGCCACTACTGTTGGACCCAGAGTTCAAGGACGGGTTCTACGATGCACCGCCGACGCGTGGAATGCGCGCTGCTGCACGTGTGTTTGCAGGGTGGGGATTTTCGCAGGCGTTTCTGCGTCAACGGCTCGACATGGAAGCGATGGGATATGGCTCTCTCGAGGACTTTATTACCCAGTTCTGGGAGGGCGATTTCTTGAAGAAGGACGCGAACAATATTTTGTCGATGATGTGGAGCTGGCAGCACGGCGATATTTCCGCGAATCCGCTTTATAAGGGCGATTTCGATCGGGCATTGGGCAGTATCACTGCGAAGGCTATTGTGATGCCCGGGCGCACAGATCTGTATTTTCCGCCGGAAGATAGTGAGTATGAGGTTGCGAAAATGCGCAACGCGCAGTTGCGGCCTATCGAGTCGGTTTGGGGGCATTTTGCGGGCGGCCCTGCGGCCAACGCTGTTGATGTTAAATTCATCGATAGTGCGGTGAGGGAAATTTTAGCTATGTAGTGGTCGGTTTTTTTGCGCTCGCTCCTGCTTGCGCCAGATTGCTCTTGGATGGTCTGGTGCGGGTTGGAAACGCACGGATCGGCGACTTAGCAGCCTTTTGCCAACCATGCCCCGTGAAATCCAGCGGGAATTCGCCTGGGCAGCCGTACTAAATCACAAAATATTAAGTTTCAATGAGTGTAGTCGAGCCTAGTCAAGCCGTAATCCCGCCCGGCGCGCAGCCACTTGGATAGCATAAACAGCGGAAGCAGTTACTACACCCGTTATCAACACGCCGAGTAGTCCAAGCGAAACCGCGACTATGCGCCCGAGCGTGGTGGTCGGTATCACGTCGCCGTAGCCAATGGTCAGCGCCGTGACTGCGCAAAAGTAGAAAGTTTGGCCCACCGATGAGGGTGTGCGTGTAGCCGTATCGACTGCCCCCCCAACCGAATACATCGCGGCTGACAAAGCAAGGAACAGTATCAATAGCATCGCCAGAATAGCGCGCAGGTGCCAAAGTACCTTGGCAAACTCGGCAATGGCTTGGCGCGGCTGGATTCGGGCGCGAACAACTTCGTTGCCTGCATCGTCCATGTCATGAACCTCACAGATTTCCCGGGCTCTCTTTTTCCCGAGCCTAAACTCGAAATGGTAACAAGGCAGATTCGACAACGTTATTACATCTTTATGTCGTGGCCTCGCCAACGCTTAAGCCGGGCGCTTCAGCCGCTCGTAGTGTTCGCAAAAATTGCTGACCAAATCCCCCGAGCAGTCACGAGTTCGCCATCCGATATGGCCGTCCGGTCGCACTATCCATACCATGCCCCCCGGCGCGCCGAATGTGTCGGCGAATTCGTTTGCACTATCCGTCAACACCGTCATCAGTTCGTCGCCCTGCACTTCGCAACCCCGCGCAGTGACAAGCACAGCCGACGCGGCGCCAGGCAACAGCGCAGCAAGCGCGCGACAACCATCGACGAACGCGTCATATTGCTCGCCAGCCGCATCTGCATAACCGAGCAACGTGTGTCGTCCATTGCCGACAAACTCGTGGAGTCGCCGAGGGTATCCGACAAAACGCTGAGACAAGCCGCCCACATCCGGCAGTCGGTCGCCGGGTGCCGGCAACTCAAGCGCCACGTCCGGGCAAGCGTCCGACACGATCGCGCTGCCGCGGTACGCGATCAGCAGTTGCGTCTCGCGCATCGCCGGATTGGCTGCCTTCCGGGCCAGAACGGCATTGAGCGCCGCGCTCGTCGACTGGACGACGTCGAGGCCGACGGGATGCCGTTCCGCCGAGTAACTAGCAAGCAGTTCCGGACCCGCGCTGCCTTTCGCCACGAGCGCAAGTTTCCACGCGAGGTTATGCGCGTCTTGCAGCCCGGTGTTCATGCCCTGCCCGCCTACGGGCGGATGGATATGTGCGGCGTCGCCGGCAATAAACACGCGCCCTTTTCCGTAAGCCGGTGCGATGCGATGACTTACTCGATAAACCGAAGACCAGCGCATCGACGACAGCCGCGTTCCCTGCGGCAGCGAGGGTAGCAATAGTGAGGACATCATATCGAAGTCCGGTGCCGTAACACCCGCCAACGAAGCCGTCCGCGCCTCTTGTACGATCATCGAAAGCCGGTAGCGCCGCGCAGAGCCACGAACGGGCACCGCCGCGAGTGACGCATTGGCACGCGCAGCATCGCTCCATTCGAAGCGATACATCGGCCCACGCGGAAACGCCCAGTCCACGTCCACGTCGGCCAGAGCAAACGTCTGCGGAAATTTCTCGCCTTCAAACGGCAGGCCCAGTGCTGAACGTACCTTGCTGCCCGCCCCGTCACACCCGACGAGCCATCGGCAACGCACGGTGCACGCCTCGCCCTGAGGCCCCGTCAGGTGCGCTTCGATCGCATCGTCCATTTCGGAAAAACTGTCCAGCGTGTAGCCATAACTCACGTGCCCGCCATGTTCGGTAAATGCCGCTTCGAGCAGCCACTCCGTCTCGTACTGCGCAAGCGAAAGCGACCCGTAGGGCAAGCCGTGTTCCGGCATGCGCATGCTACGCGCCGGCACGATAGCTCCGTCGACCCACGTTTGGACGCCGGTGAGCCATACGCCTGCCTCGATCGCGCGATCAACGATGCCCAGATCGTCGAATATTTCGAGTGTGCGTGGCGTAACACCCAGCGCCTTGCAGAAAAACCCCCTTGCCGGCATCCGGTCAATGACGCTCACCGCAATTCCGTCACGCTGCAATTCGGTTCCAAGCAGCAAACCAACCGGTCCAGCACCTACGATCAGGACATCCACGTCTTCCATAATCGGCTCCTCACGGTTCATTGAGCACCCCGACTTTAACTATGGCACATTGCCGTGCGATCCAAAGCGGAAATCGACGTTCCCTAACCGAATGCTCAAGCTTTGCCTCAGATCTCGATGCCTAGCGCCGCAATTTTCTTGTACAGCGTCGCACGACCCATGCCGATGCGGCGCGCGGCATCCGGCACACGACCCGCGCTAGCAAGCAACGCGTCGCGCAGAAAGCCATACTCGAAAGCCGCCATCGCCTGTGCATAGGACGGTGCGAGGCTATCTTCCGCTTCGACCGGCAATGGCGGCGGCAGGCGCGCGGAGTCGATGAAGCGTGCCAGCACGCGGGCGTCGATCTGTTCGCTGTCCGATAACATCACAGCGCGCTCCAGCGTGTTGCGCAACTCCCGTACATTGCCGGGCCACGAGTAGGCGCACAGCAACTGCAGCGCATCGTCCTGGAGAGAAAAATTGCACGACCGCCCGGGACGCGCCTGCTCCGAGAGATCTTCCAGAATCGCATAGGCCAGCGTACCGATATCGGAAAGACGTTCACGCAAGGGCGGCGCATTGATGGTCAGCACATTGAGCCGGTAAAACAGGTCGGCGCGAAACCTGCCTGCAGCCACCAACACGGGAAGATCCGCCGAAGTCGCCGCAATGATGCGCACATCGGCGCGCACGATCCGGTTCGACCCGAGCGGCTCGAACTCCTTGTCCTGCAGCACCCTTAACAGCTTGCCCTGTAGCGGCAGCGGCATATCGCCGATTTCGTCGAGGAACAACGTGCCACCGTCGGCCAGTTCGAATTTACCCACCCTGCCCTTGCGCTCGGCACCCGTGTATGCGCCTGCTGCGGCGCCGAAGAATTCAACCTCCAGCAGCGTGTCGGGGATGGCCGCGACATTGACCGTGACGAGCGGCTTGGCCGAACGCGCCGATGCACCGTGTATCGCGTGGGCGAGCAGTTCCTTGCCAGTGCCGGTTTCGCCCAGCAGCAGCACCGGCGAGTCGACTTGCGCGGCACGGCGGGCCAACCGCTTCACTTCGACGCTGGCCGGGCTCGTGCCGACGAAACTTGCGAAGGAATACTTGGCGCGGCGCGCTTGCGCCAGCGATTGACGGGTCGCGATGAGCTCCTGCTGCACACGCGAGTAATGCGAAAACAGCGGCGTGAGCGCCTTCATTTCATCGAACAGCGCAAAGCCGATGGCACCGATCGTGATGCCGTGATCGTCCTTGAGCGGCAAGCGCGTGACGATCAGCGGCTCGGGCGCGGTATCGAGCAAGTCCAGGAGAATCGGCTTGCCGGTCGCCACCACTTCGCGCATCAGGCTATTCGGGATCACCGTTTCGCAATCCCGGCCGATCACCTCGCGCGGATCGGCATAGCCGAAGCGCGCCGCATAACGCTTGTTTATCCAGACGATGCGTGCGTCCTGATCGACGATCACCGTGCCCTCGCTCGAGTTCTCGAAGGTCTTGAATAACGAGTCCATCGCCCGCCGCAGTACGTCGCCGTAGTCGGCGGGCACGTTGCTCCAGTCCTCCCGCATGCATGTCTCCAACTGATTGATATTGCCTGGACGTCTTGATATGGAGACGCGATATCTCTATACAGAGATTTCCGAGCCGCCATTATATATAAGCATTTCTCGACCGCGGGGTAGCATGACATCTTAATAAATATCTCCATATCGAGACGAAATAAGAAACGCGGCGAACGCGCGAGGCCCGTGCGAGAGGATTCTCCAGGCGGCGCCGCCCCTGGCACGGAAACTGCGTGACGTATTCCGATGCGCCAAAGCGCACGCAATCCCGTTTCTTCCGACGCCCGTTTTTCGTGGCCGCGGAACATAAAATTTCCGCGACGACGGAATAGAAAAACTTCCGCGGCGCGGAACACAAAAAATATTTTTGGAGACCTCATGTCATTCGTTGTTGTTCTTGCTGCTCTAGTGTTCTTGATGCTGGCGGCTTATCGCGGCTACAGCGTGATCCTGGTCGCGCCGCTGGCTGCCCTCGGCGCCGTGCTGTTGACCGAACCGGCTGCTGTCGCACCGGTGTTCACGGGTATCTTCATGGAAAAGATGGTGGGCTTCGTCAAGCTCTACTTTCCCGTGTTCCTGCTCGGCGCCGTGTTTGGCAAAGTGATCGAGCTATCGGGCTTTTCCGAGTCGATTGTCGCAGCGGCGATACGCTATATCGGTAAGGGCCGTGTCAATGCGGTGATCGTTGCGGTATGCGCGCTACTCACCTACGGCGGCGTCTCGCTTTTCGTGGTTGTGTTCGCGGTCTATCCGTTTGCCGCCGAGATGTACCGTCAAAGCAATATTCCAAAGCGCTTGATGCCGGGCGCCATCGCCTTGGGCGCGTTCTCGTTTACGATGGACTCTCTGCCCGGCACGCCGCAAATCCAGAACATCATCCCCACCACCTTCTTCAAAACCACAGGCTGGGCTGCGCCGTGGCTAGGCACGATCGGTTCGCTGTTCATCATCGTAGTCGGGCTGACATTCCTGGAGTGGCGCCGCCGCTCGGTCACCGCTACCGGCGAAGGCTACGGCACCTCGCTTGTCAACGAACCGCAGCGCGTCCAAGCCGCGCATCTGCCCAATCCCCTGCTGGCGATTGCTCCGTTGATACTGGTTGGCGTCGCCAATTTCGCTTTGACCAAGTTGATCCCGCAGTGGTACGGCAGCAGCTATTCGGTGCCCGCGGACGTCTTACCCGGCGTGCATACGCCGCTCACCACCGCGGTGCCCGGGGTCGTCGGGATTTGGGCGGTTGAAGGCGCATTACTGCTCGGCATCGTGCTGGTGTTGTTGACCGCGTTTGGCCGGGTTCGTACGAATTTTGCCGATGGCACCAAGCTGGCTGTCGGCGGTGCGCTGCTTGCCGCGATGAATACCGCGTCGGAATATGGTTTCGGCGGCGTGATCGCCGCTCTGCCGGGGTTTGCGGTGGTAGCCAATACGCTCAAGGGCATCCCCAATCCGCTCGTCAATGCAGCGGTGTCGGTCAGCTCGCTGGCCGGTATTACCGGTTCCGCATCGGGCGGCATGAGTATCGCGTTGGCGGCCATGTCAGACACCTTCATCAAGGGTGCACAGGCCGCGCATATTCCGCTGGAGGTGTTGCACCGTGTGGTTGCAATGGCCAGCGGCGGCATGGATACCTTGCCACACAATGGCGCGGTCATCACGCTGCTGGCGGTCACCGGCCTGACGCATCGGCAGTCGTACCGGGACATATTTGCAGTCACGATCATCAAGACGCTCGCGGTGTTTTTCGTGATCGCCGTGTACTACATGACCGGCCTGGTTTGATTCAGCGTTTGATTTTTCCGTCGGCAACGCTCAGGCGCGCATAAAGCTCATACAGGAGGACTTTCGATGAACAAGCACTATCCCAGCGCCCAAGCGGCGCTAGCGGACGTGGTCAAGGATGGCCAGACGTTCGCGGTTGGCGGCTTCGGCCTATGTGGCATCCCCGAGGCCTTGATTGCCGCGCTGCGCGTTAGCGGCGTGAAGAACCTGACCTGCATCAGCAACAACGCCGGGGTGGATGGTTTTGGTCTGGGCCTGCTGCTGGAAACCCGTCAAGTCAAGAAGATGATTTCGTCGTACGTGGGCGAGAACAAAGAGTTCGAGCGCCAGTACCTGGCCGGCGAACTCGAACTGGAATTCACACCGCAAGGCACGCTGGCTGAAAAGCTGCGCGCCGGCGGCTCGGGCATACCGGCGTTTTTCACCAAGACGGGCTACGGCACGATCGTGGCCGAGGGCAAGGAAGTGCGCGAATTCGATGGCGAAAACTACGTCATGGAAAAATCGTTGACGGCCGATATCGGTCTGGTCAAGGCCTGGAAGGCCGACAAATCGGGCAACCTGATTTATCGCCGCACGGCGCGCAACTTCAACCCGATGTGCGCGATGGCGGGCAAGATCACGATAGCCGAAGTCGAGGAAATCGTCGAAGTGGGCGAGCTGGACCCGGATTCGATTCATACCCCGGGGATCTTCGTGCAGCGCATCGTGGTGAACGCGCATCCGGAAAAACGCATCGAGCAGCGGATCGTGCGCAGCGGGAAAAAAGGAGAATAACGATGGCCTGGACTCGGGAAGAAATGGCGGCGCGCGCGGCCAAGGAATTGAAGGACGGTTTTTACGTCAATCTTGGCATAGGGCTGCCCACGCTGGTGGCCAACCATGTGCCCACGGGCATCGAAGTATGGCTGCAATCGGAAAACGGTTTGCTGGGCATCGGCCCGTCGCCGTATGAAGACGAAGTGGACGCGGACATGATCAACGCGGGCAAGCAGACGGTGACCACGCTGCCGGGCTCGTCGATTTTCTCGTCGGCCGATTCGTTTGCGATGATACGCGGCGGGCACATCAATCTGGCGATCCTGGGGGCGATGCAGGTCAGCCAGCATGGCGATTTGGCCAACTGGATGATCCCGGGCAAGATGATCAAGGGCATGGGCGGCGCGATGGACTTGGTGGCTGGCGTGAAGCGTGTGGTGGTGATCATGGAGCACGTTGCCAAGGGCGACCAGCACAAGATACTCGAAGCGTGCAATTTACCGCTCACGGGCGTGGGTGTGGTGAACCAGATCATTACTGACCTGTGCGTATTGGATGTCACCCCGGAAGGGCTCAAACTAGTCGAGTTGGCACCTGGCGTGACGGTCGATGAGGTCAAGCAGAAAACCGGCGCGCCGGTCGATACCAGCGCGATTGCCTGAAGAGTCGCTCATCTGCAGCAATAGCTGCTGCAGTCAAAACGGGCGGAGCGATCCGCCCTTTTTTTTGGCGCAAAATAGCGGCGTTTGCCGGTATCTGAGGAGAAAATCTGATGTTCGAGCCGCTGGCTGTACCTACGCAGGCTACTCAGCCTACCCCGCACAGCCCAGGCGATGCTGCGCAGCAACCCGATCTTGGCGTTTCGGCGCACGCCCCGTTGCAACCGCACTTCAATAGCGTTCGCTGTATCAGTCCGGCGGGATTGCACCGGATGGCATATACAGAATGGGGCGATCCTCACAACCCGCGCGTGCTGATTTGCGTGCACGGCCTAACGCGCAGCGGACGCGATTTCGACGCGATGGCGCACCGCTTGAGGCACCATTACCGGGTCATCTGCCCCGACGTGGTGGGTCGCGGACGTTCGGACTGGCTGCTCGATCCGAGTTTCTACGTGATGCCGCAATACGTGGCCGATATGGTGACGCTGATTGCCCGCCTGGGTGTGGACACGGTCGACTGGTTCGGCACTTCGATGGGTGGCTTGATCGGTATGGTGCTGGCCGGCTTGCCGAATTCGCCGATCGCGCGCATGGCGATCAACGATGTCGGTCCCCGGCTCGAGCCGATCGCGCTTGAGCGCATCGGTGCTTACCTGGGGCAGGTGGTGCGCTTTGGCAGCGAGCAGGAAGGTATCGAGCAGCTCGCGGTGCTCGCGCAGGACTTCGGCCCGCATACGCCCGAGGAATGGCGCACGCTGAACCAGCCGCTGCTGCGCGAGCATGAAGGCCACTGGGTCGCGCGTTACGATCCTGACCTGGCGAAGCCGTTCTTGGAAACCACGCCGGAAATGGTGGTGGCCGGCGAGGCGAGTTTGTGGCAAGTGTTCGAAGCGTTCAAGGGGCCGATGCTGGTGGTGCGCGGCGAGCATTCCGATTTGCTGACACGCGAGACTGTGACCGAGATGCAGCAGCGCGGGCACCATGTGAGCGCGGTCGAGATTCCCGGCGTAGGACACGCACCAACCTTTGTACACGATGACCAGTTGCGTATTCTCGAAGCGTTTTTGCTCGGCAACAGCGCGGTTGCATCAGTTGCAACACGCTGAGTTTTTAGTTGGAACCGCAGTACTTTTTAAAATTTTAACTGGAAGACCCATCATGGCAGTGACCCGTTTGCATGTCGGAAAACGTTTGTCGGAAGTTGCGATTCACAATGGCACGGTGTATCTGGCCGGCCAGATCGCCGAAGACACTAAACAGGATATGGCCGGGCAGACCCGCGAGGTGCTGGCACATATCGATCGCTTGCTGGCCGAAGCCAATAGCGACAAGACCTTGATCTTGTCGACGCAGATTTTCGTCACCGATATGGCGAATTTCCCGGCACTAAATGCCGTGTGGGAGGGCTGGGTGGTGGAGGGGCACACGCCGCCGCGCGCCACCGTGCAGGCGCCGCTGGCGAATCCGGCTTGTCTTGTCGAGGTGGTGGTTGTAGCGGCTCAGCGCGGTTAAGCATTATTTGTTCGCTGAGAACAACTTATCCGTAGTTTATCCGTGGCTTTTCCGTAGCTTTTCCCTTAAGCAGCAGTATTTTTCGTTTTCGCCGTTATGCAAACTGAACCGACCGAAACACTCGCCGCGTCTCTCGAAGACGCGGTGGCGTTCGTGCGCGAGCAGGCCGGCGAGGTGGTGCTGTCGTCCGGGGAAAGCCTGATCGACCATGCGCTGGGTACGGCGCAGATCATCGAGAAGTTGCGGGTCGATAAACCGACTCAGCTCGCCTCCATCCTGTTTCCGCTTGCCGCCTATATCAAGCATCCGGAAAAGGTGTTGGCCGAGCGGTTCGGCGACGAGGTGGCGCGCATCGTGATCGATGTGCGCAAGCTGCTGCAGTTGGGCGTGGTGAGTGTCAAGGCGGCGGCCGGCGCGCAACTGCCGCAAGAACGGCGCGATGCGGCCGCGCAGCGACGCGTGCAGGTCGAGGCGTTGCGCAAGATGCTGTTGGCTTTCGCGCAGGACATCCGCGTAGTGCTGATCAGGCTGGCCTCCCGTCTGCAGACGCTGCGCTATCACGCCGCTACCAAGAGCGAGCCGATCGAAGGCCTGCCGCAGGAGACGCTGGATATCTACGCGCCGCTGGCCAACCGGCTCGGCATCTGGCAATTGAAATGGGAGCTCGAAGATCTCGCATTCCGTTTCCAGGAGCCCGAGACCTATAAGCAGATTGCGCGTCTGCTGGACGAGAAACGCGTCGAGCGCGAAGGGTATGTCACGGGCGCCATCGAGCGGCTGCAACAGGAACTCGCGGCCGCCGGCATCAGTGCCGAAGTGAGCGGGCGGCCCAAACACATCTACAGTATCTGGCGCAAGATGCGCGGCAAGGAAATCGATTTTGCCGACCTTTACGACGTGCGTGCGTTTCGCGTGATCGTGCCGGATATCAAGGATTGTTATACGGTGCTGGGCATCGTTCATAACCTCTGGCAACCGATCCCGAAGGAGTTCGACGACTATATTTCGCGGCCCAAGCCGAACGGGTATAAGTCGCTGCATACGGTGGTGGTCGGCGACGACGGCCGTGCGTTCGAAGTGCAAATTCGCACCCAGGATATGCACCACTTTGCCGAATATGGCGTGGCCGCTCATTGGCGCTATAAGGAGGCGGGCGCGCGAGGCTACAGCGGGCATGTCAGTGCCAGCGACGAGTACGACGAGAAAATCGCGTGGCTGCGTCAATTGCTCGCGTGGAAGGACGAAGTGGGCGATGCGGCGCCGGGCAGTGGTGCTGCGGGTGGGACTGTAGGTGGCACGCAAGGTGGCGCCGCGGATGAACCGTGGGAGCAACTCAAGAATGCCTCGATCGACGATCACATTTATGTGCTCACGCCGCAGGCTCGCGTGATCGCCTTGCCGCAAGGGTCGACCGCGGTCGATTTCGCATACCACCTGCATACGGAACTCGGCCATCGCTGCCGAGGTGCGCGCGTGGACGGCGCGATGGTGCCTTTGCAAACCCCATTGCGCAACGGCCAGACCGTGGAAATCATCGCGATCAAACAGGGCGGGCCGTCGCGCGACTGGCTTAACCCGCAGCTCGGTTATCTGCAAAGCCCGCGCGCGCGCACCAAGGTGCGTGCGTGGTTCAACACGATCGAACACGAGGAAACCGTAGCGAGCGGGCGGGCGCTGGTGGAAAAGACCTTGCAGCGCGAGGGCAAGACTTCGGTCAACCTGGACGAACTGGCGGGCAAGCTCGGTTTCAAGTCGACCGATGAATTGTTCGTGCAGGTCGGCAAGGAGGAATTCAGCCTGCGCCACGTCGAGAATGCGCTGCACGATGCGCCGCCAGTGGAGCCGGCCGCGTACGAGCCGGCGCTGATTCCGAAGAAAAGCAGCGGAGCGAGCGTCGCGCAAGGCGCATCGAGCGGCGTGCTGGTGGTCGGCGTAGGCGCGTTGATGACACAGCTGGCGCGGTGTTGCCGTCCGGCGCCCCCCGACGAAATCGCGGGCTTCGTGACACGCGGCAAAGGCGTTTCGATTCATCGCCGTGACTGCCCCAGCTTTTTGCGGCTGGAGGCGCGCACGCCCGAACGCGTGTTGCAAACGGCGTGGTCCGACGAGGTGATGAGCGGCAAAGGCTCGAGCGTGTATCCCGTCGATATCGCGATCGAAGCGTCGGACCGCCAGGGTTTGTTGCGCGACATCTCCGAGGTGTTCGCTCGCGAGAAGATCAATGTGATCGGCGTGAAGACCGCCTCTAAACGCAACACCGCGTTCATGCAGTTCACCATCGAAGTATCGAGCGGTGCGCAGGTGCAGCGCGCGCGCATATTGCTCGAAGAAATTTCCGGCGTGGTGCGAGCCGACCGTAAAGCGTAATTTGCGATCGTGCTGAATGGGGGCTAGCGGGAGTCGAATCGGAGTCCAAGCGGAGGCGCCAGGAAAGTGCAGGAAAAACTCACGAGACACTTGGCAAAACCTGCAAAGCTCCTTATAATCGCTTTCTCCTTAGGCTCGTAGCTCAGCTGGTTAGAGCACCACCTTGACATGGTGGGGGTCGTTGGTTCGAGTCCAATCGAGCCTACCAACGAAAACAGGTTCGGGGCAGCATGCCCGAATCGAATGCAGTACATGAATGCAGCTTAAATAATGAGGCCCGTCTCTATGACGTTGCGAACGACTCCTACTACAATCACGGAGCGACGCTAGTCAAGGGCCCAGCACATGTTGGAAAATGAAATGCGGCCTCGACGGGCCGCATTTTTTTTGTTCAGTTTTTTTCGCCCACGCTGCACCGGGCACGCCGTTTCGAATTTTCTTTATCAGTCGTCGCTGCAGCGGTGGCGGAGGGAGCAGCATGATCTCAGTACGTTTGCCTGATGGTTCGCAGCGCCAGTTCGAGCAGCCGGTCACGGTCTCCGAAGTGGCGGCATCGATAGGCCCGGGCCTGGCCAAGGCAGCATTAGGCGGCAAGCTCGATGGCGTGCTGGTCGATACCAGCACCCTGATCGATCACGATGCATCACTGGCCATCGTGACCGACAAGGACGCCGAGGGCTTGGAGATCATTCGCCATTCGACCGCGCACTTGCTCGCGGCCGCTGTCAAAGAGCTATTTCCAGAAGCGCAAGTCACGATCGGTCCGGTGATCGACAACGGCTTTTACTACGACTTCGCTTACAGCCGGCCATTCACGCCCGAAGATCTCGAGAAGATCGAAAAGCGCATGCTGGAGATCGCCAAAAAAGACGAGCGCGTTACGCGCCGTGTGGTGACGCGCGACGAGGCCATCGAGTATTTCAAGGGTATCGGCGAGGCATACAAAGCCGAACTGATCGCCGCGATTCCCGGCAACGAAGAAATCAAGTTGTATTCGCACGGCGCGTTCACCGACTTGTGCCGCGGCCCACACGTGCCGTCCACGGGAAAGTTGAAGGTCTTCAAGCTGATGAAGGTGGCGGGTGCCTACTGGCGCGGCGACGCCAACAACGAGCAACTGCAGCGTATTTACGGCACGGCCTGGGTCAAGAAAGAAGACCAGGAAGCTTACTTGCACATGCTGGAGGAAGCCGAGAAGCGCGACCACCGCAAACTGGGCAAGCAGCTCGATTTGTTCCATTTCCAGGAAGAAGCGCCGGGCCTGGTGTTCTGGCATCCGAAGGGCTGGAGCATCTGGCAGCAGGTCGAACAATATATGCGTCGCGTCTACGTGGACAGCGGCTACTCGGAAGTCAAGGCGCCGCAGATTCTCGACCGTTCGCTATGGGAAAAGACCGGGCACTGGGAGAACTATAAAGACAACATGTTCACCACCGAGTCGGAAAATCGCAGCTATGCGCTCAAGCCGATGAATTGCCCGGGGCATGTGCAGATCTTCAATTCCGATTTGCGTAGCTACCGCGACTTGCCGTTGCGTTACGGCGAGTTCGGCCAGTGCCATCGTAACGAGCCGTCCGGAGCGTTGCATGGCCTGATGCGCGTGCGCGGCTTTACGCAGGACGACGGCCATATCTTCTGTACCGAAGATCAAATCCAGGGCGAAGTTGCGCGTTTCGACAAGGTCGTGCGGGCGGTGTACGAAAATTTTGGCTTCACCGACGTTGCGATCAAGCTCGCATTGCGCCCCGATATGCGCATCGGCGAGGACGCCGTCTGGGACAAAGCCGAAGACGCGTTGCGCGAAGCGATCCGCGCTTCGGGCTCGGAGTGGGAAGAATTGCCGGGCGAGGGTGCATTCTATGGCCCTAAAATCGAATACCACCTGAAAGATTCGATCGGGCGCTCGTGGCAATGCGGCACGATGCAGGTCGATTTTTCGATGCCGGCGCGCCTGGGCGCGGAATATGTGGCCGAAGACAATACCCGCAAGGTGCCGGTGATGCTGCACCGCGCGATCGTCGGTTCGCTGGAGCGTTTTATCGGCATGTTGATCGAAAACCACGCCGGTGCAATGCCTGCCTGGCTGGCGCCGGTTCAGGCAATGGTGCTCAATATCAGCGAAAATCAGGGCGAATATGCCTCGAGTTTGACCCAATCGTTGAAAAAACAAGGGCTTAGGGCGCAGGTTGATTTGCGCAATGAGAAAATTAGCTATAAAATACGCGTTCACACGCTGGAAAAAGTGCCCTACCTGTTGGTGGTCGGCGATAAAGAGCGTGATACGAACACGGTAGCCGTGCGTGCCCGTGGCGGAATCGACCTTGGTACGATGTCGGTCGATGCGTTCCTTGAAGTATTGCGCAAGGATGTGCAGTCATTCAAGTAACCCGTCGCTTTGCAGCACGGCTAAATTTTTTATTTTTAAAGGAAACGTAACATCGCTACGGATAAGTCTGCACATCGCATCAACGGCGAAATATCGGCGCCTGAAGTGCGTCTGGTTGGGATCGAGGGTGAGGCTCTCGGTATTGTGAAGCTTGCTGATGCCTTTCGTCTGTCGGAAGCGTCGGATGTGGATCTGGTAGAAATCGCGCCGCAAGCGGTTCCGCCGGTCTGCCGGTTGATGGACTACGGCAAGTTCAAATACCAAGAATCCAAAAAAGCCCACGAAGCGAAGCTCAAACAGAAGGTGATCCAGGTCAAGGAAGTCAAATTCCGCCCGGGCACCGATGACGGCGACTATTCCGTCAAGTTGCGCAATCTGATCCGTTTCCTGGATGAGGGTGACAAGACCAAGATCACGCTGCGTTTTCGCGGTCGTGAAATGGCCCACCAGGAAATCGGCATGCGTGTGCTGGAGCGGTTGCGTACCGACCTTGACGAATATGGTCAGGTCGAGCAAATGCCGAAGATGGAAGGGCGCCAGATGGTCATGGTGCTCTCGCCTAAAAAGAAGAAGTAGGCTGTACCCGATTCGGTCGATGCCAACGTTGATGTGAACCTTAGTGTTCACTTTAAGCGTGTGTATCGTTTCGATTTTCCGGATGGCGTTAGGGTTGCCATGCCGGAAGCGGCGTCACGCTGAGTGTCAGCGCGGCGCCGTCAGTGAGTGAACGTAGGTTTTTAAAGGGCGGCACAGCCGCACACCCACGCTCATCTAAGAAAACCTGGAGTTGTTGTCATGCCAAAGATGAAGACCAAGAAGAGTGCTGCAAAGCGCTTCGTGGTGCGTCCGGGCGGTACCGTTAAACGCGGCCAAGCCTTCAAGCGCCACATCCTGACCAAGAAGACGACGAAGAACAAACGTCATCTGCGCGGTACCGTAGGCGTTCATGAATCGAACATGGCTTCAGTTCGTGCCATGATGCCTTACGCATAATCCCAACACTCACAGGAGCAAACTATGCCTAGAGTTAAACGTGGGGTTACCGCACGGGCCCGTCACAAAAAAATCATAGACTTGGCGAAGGGCTATCGCGGCCGTCGCAATAACGTCTACCGTATCGCCAAACAAGCCGTCATGCGCGCTGGGCAATATGCCTATCGTGACCGCCGCAACAAGAAACGTGTGTTCCGTCGTTTGTGGATCGCGCGTATCAATGCGGCCGTGCGTCAGCACGACATGACCTACAGCGTGTTCATGAATGGCCTGAAACGGTCGTCGATTGAACTCGACCGTAAGGTGCTGGCCGATATGGCTGTGTTCGATAAAGTTGCTTTTACCGCGATCGTGAATCAGGTAAAGGCCACCGTCGCGCATTAATTGCGGCATGCGTGTGGCCGGTGGCAACATCGGCCGCACGCTGCGAAGTAAGCCGCAGTGCTGGGTTCGCCCTGGCTGTGCGGTGAAACGGGGCTCTTACCGAGCCCCGTTTTTGTTGGTGCGACAGCCTAGTCTGCGCATGGATAGACGCTTACATGAAGGGCCTCATGGATCTGGAACAGATTGTCGCGGATGCACGGACCGCATTCGCCACCGCCTCTGACGCTGCGACGCTCGAAAACGAGAAGGCGCGTTTCCTTGGCAAAGCCGGCAAGCTGACCGAGTTGCTCAAAGGTCTGGGCAAGCTCGACCCTGAAACGCGCAAGGCTGAAGGCGCGCGTATCAACATCATCAAGCAGCAGGTTGAAGAAGCGCTCACCGCGCGTCGTCAGGCGCTGGCCGATGCGCTGATGGATCAGCGGCTGGCGACGGAGGCGATCGACGTCACCTTGCCCGGACGCGGTATCGGCAATGGCAGCCTGCACCCCGTGATGCGCACCTGGGAGCGCGTCGAACAAATTTTCCGCACCATCGGATTCGACGTGGCCGACGGTCCCGAAATCGAAAACGACTGGTACAACTTCACTGCGTTGAACAGTCCGGAGAACCATCCCGCGCGTTCGATGCAGGATACGTTCTACGTCGACGCCAAAGATAACGACGGCCGCTCGCTGCTGTTGCGCACGCACACCAGCCCGATGCAGGTGCGCTATGCACGCATGAATCACCCGCCGATCAAAGTGATCGCGCCAGGTCGCACGTACCGCGTCGACAGCGACGCGACCCATTCGCCGATGTTCAATCAGGTGGAAGGGCTGTGGATTGCCGAGGACATCAGCTTCGCCGATCTCAAGGGCGTGTACACCGATTTTCTGTGCCGCTTCTTCGAGCGCGACGATATTCAGGTGCGCTTTCGCCCATCGTATTTTCCGTTCACCGAGCCGTCAGCCGAAATCGACATGAAGTTCGAGCAAGGCAAGAACGCCGGCAAATGGCTGGAGATTTCCGGCTCGGGTCAGGTTCATCCATCGGTGATCCGCAACATGGGCCTCGATCCGGAACGCTACATCGGCTTTGCGTTTGGCAGCGGGCTGGAGCGACTCACGATGTTGCGTTATGGCGTACAGGATCTGCGGCTCTTTTTCGAAAACGATTTGCGTTTCTTGAAGCAATTCGCTTGAGTTTGCCCGCCGGGTCGACTTTGAATCATCGACTTTGAATCACGCTGACTTTGAACCGAGCCGACTTCGAATCGTGCTGAATTTGGATCGCGCTGAGTTCAAAGCGAGTTTTGCGCGAGCTTGATCGCGCTTGATAGTTACTCACACCGAATACTAGATACTCATGCAATTCCCCGAATCCTGGCTGCGCAGTTTTGTCGATCCCGACTTGTCGAGCGATGCGCTCGGTCACGCCATGACCATGGCCGGCCTCGAAGTCGAAGAGCAACGCCCGGCTGCGCCTCCCACCAGTAAAGTGGTGGTTGGCCACGTGCTTGAGATCGCGAAACATCCGAACGCCGATCGGCTCAATGTTTGCCAGGTGGATGTGGGCACCGGCACGATACTGACCATCGTATGTGGCGCACCCAATGTCGCGCCCGGCATCAAGGTGCCGTGCGCACTGGTGGGCGCTGAATTGCCACCGGCGGAAGCGGGTGGTGAGCCGTTCGTGATCAAGCTCGGCGAGCTGCGTGGCGTCGAAAGCCAGGGCATGCTGTGCTCCGCGCGCGAACTCAAGCTCACTGAAGACCATAGCGGTCTGTTGATCCTGCCGGCGGATACACCGGTGGGGCAGGACATTCGCGAAGTACTCGATCTCGACGACACGATATTCGAAATCAAGCTGACGCCGAATAAAGCCGATTGCCTGTCGGTGTTCGGCATCGCGCGCGAAGTGGCGGCGATCACCGAGACGCCGCTGCAGGTGCCGGCGTTTATCGCTGCCCCCGTGTCGATCGACGATCGCTTGCCGGTCAAGATTTCCGCGCCCGAATTATGCGGACGTTTTTCTGGACGTGTGATTCGCAACGTCAATGCACGTGCGGCGAGCCCCGCATGGATGGTCGAACGCCTGGCGCGCGCCGGTCAACGCAGCGTCTCGGCGCTGGTTGATATCTCGAACTACGTGATGCTCGAACTGGGCCGCCCGTCGCACGTGTTCGATCTCGACAAGATCCACGGTTCGATCGATGTGCGTTGGGGGCGTGCCGGCGAAAGCCTGAAGCTGCTCAACGGCAACACGGTCGAAGTCGATGAGCAGGTCGGCGTGATTGCCGACGAAGTCCAGGTCGAGAGCTTGGCAGGCATCATGGGTGGCGACAGCACCGCAGTGACGCTCGACACGCGCCATATCTATCTGGAAGCGGCGTTCTGGTGGCCCGACAGCATACGCGGACGCGCTCGCCGTTATAGTTTTTCGACCGATGCGGCACATCGCTTCGAGCGTGGCGTCGATTACGCGACCACGGTCGAACACCTCGAACGCATCACGTCGCTGATCCTGGAAATTTGCGGCGGCAATGCCGGGCCGGTCGACGACCAGATCGTCAATCTGCCCACGCGCGCGCCGGTGACGATGCGTGTTTCGCGGGCCAACCGCATCATCGGTGTTGCGATCAGCGCGGAACAGATCACGAATATTTTCACACGGCTGGGCTTGAGTTTCGAGCGGCGCGACGATGCGTTCGTCGTCACGCCGCCGTCGTATCGCTTCGACATCGAAATCGAAGAGGACCTGATTGAGGAGGTGGCGCGCATCTACGGTTTCGAAAAAATTCCGGCGCGCCCACCTGTGGCCGCCAACGCAATGCGGCCGACCAATGAGACGCGTCGCGGTGTGCACGCAATACGCCATCAAGTGGCCTCGCGCGATTACGCCGAGACCATCAACTTCAGCTTTGTCGACGAACAGTGGGAACGCGATTTCGCCAATAACACCGACCCGGTGCGCTTGCTCAATCCGATCGCGAGTCAGATGTCGGTGATGCGCAGCTCGCTGTTGGGCAGCCTGATCAACACGCTGCGCTACAACTTGAACCGCAAGGCCGAGCGCATCCGTTTGTTTGAAGTGGGCAGGGTATTTCACCGCCATCCCAGCATCACGGCCGGCGAATTGACGGTCGAAGGTTTCAGCCAACCGAGCATGGTGGGTGCGCTCGCTTATGGCCCGGTTGTGGACGAACAGTGGGGCGCGCCGCATCGCCTGGTCGACTATTTCGACGTGAAGGGCGACATCGAAACCTTGCTCGCGCCGGCTGTTGCGCGCTTCTTGCCCGCCGAGCATCCGGCGTTGCATCCGGGTCGCAGCGCCAAGATCGAACTCGACGGTACCGTGGTCGGCTGGGTAGGCGAATTGCACCCACGCTGGCAGCAAAAATATGACCTCCCGCACGCGCCGGTCGTGTTCGAAATCGAGGCCGACGCCTTGATCGCACGCGCCTTGCCGCAGCCGGTTGACGTCCCGAAGTTCCCTCCCGTGCGTCGCGACATCGCGGTCGTGGTCGGGCAGGAAATCAGTGCCCAGTCCTTGTTGGACGAGCTGAAAAAGGCTCGTCGGGAAGACGCCTGCAAGGCAGTTACGCGGGTGGTGCTGTTCGACGAATTTCGACCGAAATTGGAGGTGTCAGGTGGCCTTGCTTCCCATGAGAAAAGCCTTGCGTTCCGGGTTACCTTGCAAGATACTGGCGGGACACTTCAGGACGAAACAGTCGATCTGGCGATCAAAACTATGGTCGAACGGCTGGCTCGAGTATATGGCGCAAGGTTGCGCGGCTGAGCGGCGTTTTTTACGATTCCCTCAACCGTATCTCAGCTTGGCGCCCATTTTTTTTATATGAACGAAATGAACTCGAGTGAATTTGAAGCCTTGCTATCTATGCAGCGCAGCGCACAGCTTCGTGATCATCAGATGCAGACAAGCACCCTCACGGATACACCGACGCTCACCAAAGCCGAGCTGGCCGAACTGCTGTTCGACCAGGTGGGCTTGAACAAGCGTGAGGCCAAGGATATGGTCGAAGCTTTTTTCGAAGTGATTCGCGATGCATTGGAAAACGGCGAGAGCGTCAAGCTGTCCGGCTTCGGCAACTTCCAGTTGCGCGACAAGCCCCAGCGTCCTGGGCGCAATCCCAAGACGGGCGAAGCCATTCCGATCGCTGCACGTCGAGTGGTTACTTTCCACGCGAGCCAGAAACTCAAAGCTCTGGTGGAAAGCGGCGCTGAGCCCGCGGTGCCGGTACGCCAATAGCTCGCTGAACGCACTGCGCGACCGACGTTGAAAACCACGAGCCCGTGACGATGGAAAAAGTCGCACTGCCCCCGATCCCTGCCAAGCGCTATTTCACTATCGGTGAAGTCAGCGAGCTTTGTGGCGTCAAGCCGCATGTGCTGCGTTATTGGGAGCAGGAGTTCACGCAGCTCAAGCCGGTGAAGCGCCGTGGCAATCGGCGCTATTACCAGCATCATGAAGTGCTATTGATACGACGCATACGCGAACTATTGTATGAGCAGGGCTTCACGATCAATGGCGCGCGCAATCGGCTCGATAGTCGTGAGACCAACCGACGCGATACGGCGGAAGCCGAGGCGGCGCTTCGTGATGTGGGCGGGCCGGAGATGATACCGGTGGATGTTGCGCAACTGCGCGGCGCGTTGTTGGAGATACTTCATTCGCTCGGCGGGGAACTCGTCGAGCATGAAGATGCGGCTAATGAGACGGATGAGATTTAAAGGGTTTTGTGTAGAGTTTGATGTTTGAATGATGAGGCAACTCTGATACAATTTCGGTCTTCGGGGCGTAGCGCAGCCTGGTAGCGTACCTGGATGGGGTCCAGGTGGTCGGAGGTTCAAATCCTCTCGCCCCGACCAAGTAGATGAAGGACTTACAGCTTCGGCTGTAAGTCCTTTTTTCTTTTGGCGCGACGCTTTGCTAAACTCGAGTTCGACTCGCCGTAAAAGCAATGCGCCGTAAAAGCAATGCGCCGTAAAAGCAATGCGCCGTAAAAGCAATGAATACGCAGCGGCTCAAGATTGCCGTAGCATCGTCCATGCTGTGTGATACCTATGACATTACGCGTGCAACAACGTACGTATAGCCGCGCCTGATTCTAATCATAAGCGGGCCGGGCAAAGAATATTAGCATTGCTAATAGAAATTCTACGGTCGTTAATTCTAAGAGCAGTTACTTGAGCGTAGTTGCCAAACAGTCGTAGCTCTCCCGGGAAGGGACCTGCCATCCGAGGAAATCAATCGCGCGTCATCGCATTTTCAAATGTGCGCGGTACGTTATCGGATTTTTGACCACGCTGGAAAGTATCCCTGGCAATGCATCGTCGGCCCGTCGAGTACGACTTTTCGCTTGTAATTTGACGTCAAACTTTGCGTGAGCACATGGTCTAAAATGGGTCTCTATAAAAAAGGGGGGCGTATGGGGACTTATGCCGATTTGGCCGGAATCATCGATGAAGCGGCTAAGAAGAAGGTCGATTATGCCAATGACCTGAAAATTACCGCTGCGGGATTTGTGCGAGAGTTGGAACGAGCCTGGGAAGCCCAAGGTAAGGTGGAACTGGGGCACCTTTCCGACGAGGGAGAGTTTATCCCCGGCGAGATTGGGAAATTGAATAATCAGCAAATCGCGCCTTTTGTAATTAATGTAAGGTTCGATGGCGACGCAGATACTGTTTTGCGACTCAATATGCAGATAGCCAGAACCAAGCATGGCGTAAGTCTGATTACGCCATCTGGGGAGCGCCTCGCGGTAGACGCGGATCAACCGGCTTCTTTTGCGGCAGCTATCAAAAATTTGTCGAATTGGGCGTTTGATTGGGCGCTCGACAGGAGAGAAAAATCTGCATTAGCCTAGCGTTATCCATAGACTCGTCTTCACCTGAACGATGTGCCCCGCCAACGTGCGGGGTTTTTTATTTCAGCGCCGGATGTGTCGTCCCCGTTGCAATACGGGCACTTGGTCGACAAGGTGGACATGGGCGCTCAATCTGAAATTGGATAGATGGATCGTGAGATCATCGTGCTAGGCGATCGACACTTCCAGTGTCTTGCCCAGTTGCTTGAATGCAGATTCGATAGCATCCAGTTTGGACGAGTGCTTCAGATCGAGCAGTCGGTCTACCTGTGGCATGTGCACGTCGAGGCGGCGCGCCAGTTCAGACTTGCGCACGCCCTGGGCGATCATCTCGTTGGCCAGAAGTACCTTGGCAGTAACTAGCGCGGGCAAGGTGACAGAAGGTTGACCCTTGCGCACTTTAGATGGCAGCGGGATCGCGCACTTGGCATCGAAGTAGAATTCCAGAGCAGTGATCAAAGCGTCCAGGCCCATCGCTAGAGCATCTTGTTCATTATCGCCAGCAGTGATCGCTTCAGGGATATCGGGGAAGGTCACCAGCAACGAATTGTTCGTGTCCGGTTCCAGTTTTACTGGGTAAGTCAACATTCGGGGCGCTCCTTGCTTTTCGTCGTAGCGTCAATTTTTGAGGATCGAGCTTCAGCATGAGTTTCGGCTTAAGGCGTACACATCAGCAACAGATACTTCGTAGGCTCATGCATCCAACGAGTCTGAGGTACAGCCCCGCGGGGCTGTTGGTCTCATTTCAATCCTAGTTGCTTCTTAATCGCTTCAACCAGTCCTTTTCCTATTTCCTTGGCACCGTGATCGGGGAAGACTGTTGATTTGCCGTTAAGAGTTACTTGGGAGCGGCTGGAACCCGATTTGCTATTTTCGAATGTCGCACCTTGTTTCTTCAGCCACCTCTTGAACTCGCTGTAATTCATAAACCTCCGCTTGGCTGTATCGGAGGTCAAACAATACAACATAATTGTTGCATTACTTAAGATGAAATACAACAATTATGTTGTATTATTGCCAGCTAAACCAGTTGCGACTCGGCCTTCACGTCTCGAACCCAATCCCAGATAGCAGCAGACAGGTCATTGCTCGGTTCGATAAAAGAAGAGGGCTGATCCGCGGCTACAGTGTGACCATGCCGGCCCGCGACAAACAGCTGCATGCCCACGGCCTTGGTCTTTTGAACGACGACCGGGAAGTGCCTTACCTCTTCGGCGGAATCAACCTGGAACGAAACCGCGAGCACGAATTGCGCGCCTTGCGTCTCGTTCAGCGGGCCAATTGTCGCAGGCACAAATTCACCGTCGTCCAACATCGCGCCATATTCAACGGCGTCGCCAGCACCTAAAACGCGGTTGGCTTCAAGCGCAAAAGCCGCCGCGACTGCGTTCAATTCGCGGGCATACTGTTTTCTCTCGTTGGCAGCCTTGTTGAGGCTTTCCGTGATGTCGGAATAAATTGACATAGCGTCTCCTTGTACATCGGAAACACATTCTATGCCTTAAGAGCTAGCGCATCCCGCTATTGCCCAACACCGTGCCGCTTCGATGGAGACGGTGCCGCCGGGTAAGAAGTAAGCTTTACCGAAAATGTCCCATTCGCATTTCCCGTCCCGATGGATTAAGCGGCAACTTAACAAACGCCTTACGGGATAATGGTTTGCGCGTACTCCATACCCACTTATCCACAACAATATGCACACTTTCTGTGGATAACTTACGAGTTACGCACAGGGGGCCTCGGGAAAATGTACTTATTTTGAGACATGCGCCGATGGGGTCGCGACCTCTACGATAGGGCTAGTCATATCCGATCGCCAAAGAGAGCATAGGTTGGACACTACCTGGCTCGCAAGCCTAAGTATCCATTTCCATCTGATGCGGGTTTTCCCCGGTCGACCTTTTCACCACGGTCCCGACTCGCCGTGACGCGACGATAGTCCGCTCCACTGCACTACGCGCGACCAGCAGCACAATCGCGGACAGCAGCAGCAACGCCCAAAGGAGAGTAGGGGGTGACAGCGTGGAGGTAATGGTCACGACGAACGTCAAGAGCCAAAGCACCAAGGCCGTTTGGATAATCAATTTGACGATTTTCATGATGGCTCCCGGTAGGTCGGCGCGCAGTGATCGATGAACAGCTCCCAGTGAAATCATCGTATCGATATCGCGGCTCGGCCAATGTGCGGCGCCATACGTGGTGTGGTGGTTACGCCACCTTATGCAAGCCGCCGATAACCCGTCCCGCGGACTTGGTCACCACGATGCCGCCAGTACGGCCAAGCGCCGCGATCGCTTGAACCGCTTTGTCGTAGACGGCTTGTTCTTCGATATCGCCGACGAAGTTGTAGGTTGCTTCGGGCATCTTGTAAACAGCATCGCTACCCTTGATCGTGCGAGTAAAGCCGCGGCGGTGCATCTCATCGTCGAGCGTGTAGTAGTCGCCGAGTTTTACGTCGTCTAATTCGATCCGCGTGGTGAAGCTGGCCATCTTCCTCTCCTGCATAAGGCATGTTGCGTGGTATGGGGTCGTCGTATTGTTTCGCGTCACCCCCAGTGGATGCGGGGCAAAGCAGCTTAAGTCGAAATGCCGCTCCTGTCGACCAACGTATGCTCGCCAAAGAAATCGATATAAACAACAGAAACAATGGAATAAACCCACGCACCCCGGCGTTTTGTTGACGTGATGACAGGTCGAAGCGTCCGTACGTTCTTCCGCATTACATTCGAAATCGTCCCTCACTAAATAACAGGACTCCGATCATGCTCAAGCTCAAACCCCTGCTGTTGCTCGCCTTGTGCGGGCTTTCCATTCAAGCTTTCGCGGCGGCCCCCAAGGCGTCCAACGGCATGCTGGTCGACGACAAAGGCATGACGCTCTATACCTTCGACAAAGACACCACCCCAGGCAAAAGCGCTTGCTCCGGCGCTTGCGCAGCGATTTGGCCGGCAGCGCTGGCCTCCTCGTCCGACACTGCTAGCGGCGACCTGGGCCTGATACCCACCGCGGACGGTCAGCAATGGACGTATAAGGGCCACCCCCTGTATCGCTACGCGTCGGACAAAAAGCCCGGTGACATGAGTGGCGACAATTTCAAGAACATCTGGCACACCGTCAAGCAGTAAGCGGAACTGCACGATGTAATCGCGTTGCGGCGGTAGAACGTGCCGCATGAATCAAACGCGCGCCGCAAGAATCGGACCGCGGCGCGCGGTCAAAAAGCGAGCGACTGAAGCACCCAAGTAAGGGCGCAACCAAGCACCCAACCAAGCACCCAAGATCCGACGATGCGCTTGCCACCTGTCATAGGCCTGCCCCTCAGTAAACTGTGCTGCTACAATGCCGCCCGGAGCGCATTGTTTTATTGCAGTCGGGCTAGGGTTATCCGTCTCCCTCCCGCTGTTTGCGTGTTTTGATACCCCATGCCGAGACCGGTACCGCAGCCAGGAATGACGTCGATGACAGGCGAAGATCTACCGGCAATGTTGCCGACGCTGTTGCCGCGTCTGTGGGCATTCGCATTGCGTTTGTCGACCGACAAGCACGATGCGGAGGATTTGGTGCAGCGCGCCTGCGTGCGAGCACTCGAACGCACGCATCAATTTCAAGCCGATACTTCGGCGCTGAGCTGGATGTTTTCTATCGTGCATTCGCTCTGGATCACCGAAGTGCGCTCGCGCCGGATTCGTAGTCGCGCCAGCATGGAGTGGAATGACGCGTTGATCGAAACCATCGCCGATCCTCACGCAGTCGATCCCCAGGTCGACCTGCTGCATCGCGAGATTCTCACGGCGGTCGACGCCTTGCCCGACGCGCAGCGGGTCGTGATATTGCTGGTCGCTGTCGAGGGCTTGACCTATCGCGAAGCGGCCGACGTGCTCGAGGTACCGATCGGCACGGTAATGAGCCGCTTGTCGCGCGCCCGCCTGACCATAGGGGAACACTTCCGTGGCGATCCGGGCAGCGATGCCGCACGGACCAGGGACACGATCTAATGAATATCGACGATATCCTGCTGATGTCCTATGTGGACGACGATGTATCGCCCGAGCAGCGCGCCGAGGTCGAGGCGGCTATCGCAGCGTCGCCTGAGGTCGGTGCGCGCGTGGCTGCGCTGCGCGCATCCCGTCTGCCGTACCAGGCAGCCTTTGCCCGTCAGGCGATACCGCCTGTACCTGAATCGCTTACGCGACGTCTTGACGAATTGCTACGCCAGCCTGTGCGTGCGCCGTCCCCGCCGGTCGGCGCACCGCGCGTGCCGAGTACGCGTCAACATTCAACGCTGGCATGGCTGGCCGTGGCCTTCGTGGCCGGCGCGTTTTTTTGCGGCGCGGCACTGAGGTTTGCGCCGGAGTTCATGCCGGGGTTCGTATCGGAGGCTGTACCGGTCAAGCCCGCACAACCGCTGCCCTGGATCCAGGCCGTGGTGGGCTATCAGGATATGTACACGCGCGACACGCTGGCGAATGTCAGCGACGATCCTAAACTGACGGCCGAGACGGTCAGCCAGATTCATCGCGACGACGCGCTCGCCGTCGAAGTGCCCGATCTGCGCGAAACCGGGTTGAGTTTCAAACAATTGCAACGCTTGCGTTTTCGTAACCGTCCGGTTGTGCAGATCGTTTATTTGCCGGAACATGGTAACCCCGTAGCGCTGTGCGTGATCGGCGATAGCCGGCCCGATCAGGCCGTGCAGACTCAGCAGGTCGGAAGTATGAACGTCGTCACGTGGCGGCGCGGAAAACTAAGTTACGCGCTGCTTTCCAAAGATGCCGGCATCGACTTGCAGGCGGTGGGTGCGCATCTCGCCAATGGCGCCACCCCGGCCTTGTTCGGTCAGCTCGGGACCCAACTGCCACCTCTACCGATGAGCTGAACGGCACGCTCGCCGCAGTGCCTAGGCTGCGGTGCGCAGGCTGCGACGGCGATCACACCGTTCCAATAAAAACAGGCCACCCGAAAACGTGTGGCCTGTTTCACATCTAAGGACCGAAACGAAGCGTGGCGCTATTGGCCGAGCCGCGCCGCGCTTCGCCCGTTCGTCAGGCCGCTTTCCTGTGCTGCGCCAGTTCCTCGATCAATGTTTTGTCGAACGCAGGGATGTCGTCCGGCTTGCGGCTGGATGCGTGGTCCAGCCCCGCAGCGTGTCACGCGCCAGTTTGAAAACGCTGGTTCTTCTTATCCAGGATAAGCTGACTCAGGAAATCGACGTCGTAAGCTTTAAGCAAATACGGCTGATGCGTCTCAAGATAGCGCGCGATCGCTTCTTTTTCGTCGCGGGCATGTTGGAAATCGCTCAAAGTGGCTGAGTCCCAGCGGAACCGAAGCCCCAGTTCGCCGAACGCCGTGTTATAAGCGCACAGTTGGGCATGCTCGTCGGGACGCACGGCGCTTGCGTGAAGATGGAGATTGGCTTGGCCCATGTTGAGACTCCTCGCTTAACGAAATTGGTTAAGCCAAGAATAGAAGTCCCAATATATTTGCGATAGTTAAAGTTTTTTTGAAAAACCATAAATAATCAATTATGCATGGTGCTTCAGGCCCATGACGCCTTTACCATCGCAATCGCGTGATATGCTCGATCTGGCTTGCTCCTTCGCTGAGCAAAAAGTTTTTGAACGCTTCGGCGACCGGCGGCAACCGTTTGTTTTTGCGGTGCACCAAAAACCAGTTCAGCAAAACCGGAAAACCCTGAACGTCGAGCACGGCCAAGTTGCCGACCTGTAGTTCAAGGCTGATCGTGTGGGCCGACAGAAAACTGATGCCCATGCCCGCGATAACCGCCTGCTTGATGGTTTCCGTGCTGGTGATTTCCATCGCGATGTTGAGGTTGGGCAGGCGCCCGGCGAAACCCTCTTCCATGGAGTTACGCGTATCGGAGCCTTTTTCGCGCACCACGAACGGTTCTTTCGCCAGTGCCGAAATGGGGATATTCTTCTTGCGCACCAGGTGGTGATCGGGTGGCGCCACGATCACGTAAGGGTGGGGTGCAAAGGACAGGTTGGTCGTGTCCAGATCCTGTGGCGGACGTACCATAACGGCCAGGTCGGTCAGGTTGTCGTTGAGCTGGTGCAATAATTCCTCGCGGTTATGAACGGCCAAGTTCAGCGTAATGCCGGGATTACGCCGAGTGAACTCCGCCAAAAGCCTCGGGAAAAAATAATCGCCGGCGCTGATCACCGACACGTTCAGCTTGCCGCCCGAAATGCCTTGCAAGCGCGCCATCGCTTCCTCGGCCTCATGGAATTGCTGGATGATGGCGCGCGCGTAGCGCAACATTTCCGAGCCGGCCGGCGTGAGATATATTTTTTTGCCCAATTGCTCGAACAGCGGCTGACCGGCGTGGCCTTCGAGTTGTTTGACCTGGATCGAGACCGCGGGCTGCGTCAGGTAGAGCTCTTCGGCTGCGCGTGAGAAGCTCAAACGTCGTGCGACCGTCTCGAAAACCTTCAGTTGCCTCAGCGTAGCGTTCTTCATAATCGTGCGTCCAATCCATAAGTTATCACTTATCAATATAATAAGAATTTTTAACTATGCCTAATTGTTTTTCTCGGTCAGCATGAAGTCACTCAGGAGCCGGGCAGCACGAGCCAATGCGGGCTTAAGCTCTTTAACGCCGAAAAACGTAGCTTTCAAGCGTTTTTTGGGCCGTTTTGGAGCGAAATTTCTGGTTTCGCATTGAGCCGGGCGCCGCTTAAAAACGGTGACTTGATGATTTTTGAGCATACGCATGGAAAACCCCGTAGCTTTCGCACGAAAAGCCCGGAATAGTGAAAAAAATATAAGGAGACACCGTCATGGCCGACTCATCCGTGGTCAGTTCAAGACTGCATAGCCGATGGGCTCAATTAACCATCGGCATCCTCTGCATGGGGCTGGTTGCTAACCTTCAATATGCATGGACTTTATTCGTAGTCCCGATGGAAGCAAAAAATCATTGGGGCGGCGCGGCCATCCAGACCGCTTTTTCGATATTCATCGTTGTCGAGACATGGCTGGTGCCCGTGGAGGGCTGGCTGGTCGATAAATTCGGCCCTCGTCCTGTGGTGTTGATCGGTGCGGTCGGTGCCGCATTGGGCTGGGTGATCGACGCACACGCCACCACGCTTCCAGAACTCTACGCCGCCGCTGTGATTGCCGGTATCGGTGCAGGCTGCGTCTACGGTACTTGCGTGGGCAATGCGCTCAAATGGTTTCCAGATAAGCGTGGCCTGGCTGCCGGCTTGACTGCCGCAGGTTTTGGCGCAGGCGCGGCCGTCACGGTCATTCCGATTGGAAATATGATCCAGAGCTCGGGCTACGAACATACCTTCATGTTCTTCGGCATTTTCCAGGGCGTTTGTATCTTCGTGCTGGGCGCCTTGTTGGTCAGACCCAAGGTGCCGGCCAATGTCGCGGTCCTCAAGCGCCTGGTGTCGACCAAGGTGGACTATACGCCGGGACAAATGGTCAAGGCGCCGGTGTTCTGGGTGTTGTACCTGATGTTCGTGTTCGTCGCTGCCGGCGGAGTCATCGCGACCGCTCAGCTCGGGCCCATCGCCAAGGAATATGGTTTCGCCAAGCTGCCGGTGGTGCTCATGGGTTTGACGTTGCCGCTGCTGACCATGACGCTGTCGATCGATAATTTGCTCAACGGCTTAACGCGCCCCCTGTGCGGTTTCCTTTCGGACAAGATCGGTCGCGAGAACACCATGTTCCTGATTTTCATCGGTGAAGGGGTGGCATTGCTGGGCATGATGCAGTTCGGTCATGATCCGTACGCCTTCATGTTTTTCGCTGCGATGATCTTCCTTTGCTGGGGCGAGATTTTCTCGATCTTCCCGGCGACCTGCGCAGACACGTTTGGCAGTAAATACGCTGCGGCCAACGCTGGCACGCTCTACACGGCCAAGGGCACGGCTGCGCTGCTGGTGCCGCTGGCCTCGGTGTTGTCCACAGGTGGTTCCTGGGATGCGGTGTTTATCTCCACGGCAGTGATCTCCATCGTAGCTGGCCTGTCCGCCAAGTTTGTGCTGGCGCCGATGCGTCGACGTTGGATTGCCAATACCGCGATCGCCAGCGATCTCGAAGCGTCGCACTTTCGGCAATGGCCGGAAGGGTCGCACGAGTGAACTTGAGCACGATTCCCACCATCTCGTTACGTAGGGTTCCATGCTAACCTCGGCCCCCCTGTCCCGTGACACCGCGCAAGTGGAGACTCGCCTGAGCGCCAGCGAGATAGCGAATATCTCGTTGCGCCAGCTCAAGATCTTCGTTACGGTCGCCCGTAAAGCCAGCTTCACGCGCGCTGCAGACGAGTTCGGGCTGACGCAGTCGGCGGTAAGCCGCTGCATACGCGAGTTGGAGGATGAGCTGCATCTGCGGTTATTCGATCGCACCACGCGTCAAGTCGCGCTGACCCAGGCGGGCCATTATCTGGTGGCTCGTGTTTCGCCGCTGCTCGAAGAAATCGAGGCGACACTGCGTGATAGTCACGGAGCTCAAGACGGGCAGCGCGGCGTGGTCCATGTATCAAGTAGTCCTATTCTTTCTTCGATTTTGATGCCATCGTGTATTGCCGGGTGTCGTAATACGTACCCGAATATCTCGCTGGTGCTCAAAGACAAGGCTCAACCGCACGTTCTGGAAAGCGTGCGCAGCGGCGAAACGGATTTCGGCGTGGTTATCGAGCCGCCCGAGGCCGACGATATGCTCACCGAGCCGCTGTTTTTCGACCCGTTTTGCGTTGTGTTGCCGGTTAATCATCCGCTGGCAGCCAATCCTGTGATCGAGTGGCAGGATCTGACCGGCCTGCCGCTGGTAACGCTCGATGACGATTCCGGTAGCCGTCCCAAGTTCGACTACGCGCTCGCAGTTCATGGCGTGCCGCGGGGCGCTGTTCAGGAGTTGGCCCACGCCAGCGCGGTGTTCCGCATGGTCGAAGTCGGACTCGGGCTGGGCGTGGTGCCGACGCTGACTTTATCGCTTTTGGAAAGTCAGCGCCTGGTAGTACGTCCGCTGCAACCGGAGATTCGCGTTGCGATCATGCTGGTGCGCCGCAAAGGCCGCTCGTTGCGTCCCAATGCCACGGCGATCTGGGCGCAACTGGCACACCTGCTGGCCTCGTTCGAAACGTCCCCACTAGCGGCGGCCAATTAAAGCCGCCTTCGCCTGTCCCCTCGGTTGACGGCGGAAAATAGCTGGTCAGTAGGAAACCGGTCGGCGCCCGCGCCTATATCTTCATGATCGCAGGCGTTCGAGCCAAGCCGGGTGCCGATCGGCGCTTCATCCGATAGCCTGCCAAGTAGTCCCATTCCCTCGTCTGAACCCACCAGAACTTGCGCCCGGACGACGCTCGTCCTTCACACTGCGTCTTCTGACTTAAATCATTGATTTTATTCAAATAACTGATCAATAAGCACCTTGCCTTTCAAACTTCTGATATGTAGTATGTAATATATCAATATAAAACGCATTCAATTGATCAGGAGAAATGACATGAAGATCTGTGTCTATGGAGCGGGAGCGATTGGGGCCTATCTGGGCGCGCAATTGGCCACGGTCGGCGCCGACGTGAGTTTTGTCGCGCGTGGCGCGCATCTGGCTGCGATGCAGGCACACGGCGTACGCTTGCAGATCGGCGATGATGAGCGCGTCGTCAAGGTACGCTGTACCGCCGATGCTGCCGAACTGGGCCCGCAGGACTACGTGATCATCGCACTCAAAGCGCATTCGGTGCCATCGGTCGTGACGGCGATCCAGCCTCTGCTGGGCAAGGACACCGCGATCGTCACCGCGGTCAACGGCATTCCTTATTGGTATTTTCACGGCCACGGCGCTGAATTCGCCGGCACCACGCTGGAAAGCGTCGACCCAGGCGGTTTGCAATGGCAACACCTCGGCCCCGAGCGAGCCATCGGTTGCGTGCTGTATCCCGCGGCCGAACTGGTCGCGCCCGGGGTCGTCAAGCATGTGTACGGCAAGAAATTCCCGATCGGCGAGCCCAACGGCGAACGCACCCCGCGGATTCAACACTTGCACGAAGTCATGGAGGCGGCGGGGTTCGACGCCCCGATTCGCGACAACATCCGCGACGAGATCTGGCTCAAGCTGTGGGGGAATCTGTGCTTCAACCCGATCAGCGCCTTGACGCATGCCACGCTCGACGTCATTACTGGCGACCCCGGCACGCGCGCCGTCTCACACACAATGATGAAGGAGGCGCAAGCGATCGGCGAACGCCTCGGTGTGCATTTCAGGGTCAGCGTGGATAAACGCATCGATGGCGCCGGCGCTGTCGGCGCTCATAAGACATCGATGCTGCAAGATCTGGAAAGCGGCCGGCCGATGGAAATCGATCCGCTGCTCACGGTGATACAGGAGATGGGGCGGCTGGTAGGGCAGGCGACGCCAACCATCGATGTGGTGCTCGCGCTGATCAAGCAGCGCGAGTTCATTGCGCAAAGGCGGGCTGCCTGACAGCTAAAATCGGGACAAACCCGGGAAAACCCGGGGAGAACGCGGAGGAAATCCGGAAGAGAGCCTACAAAACTCCGCGAAACACCAAGTAAACCCGTATACATCTTGTAACACTTTTAGCGAAGTCTCTGATATATTGTATTTGAAATTCATTGCGCCATGATGCGACGCAACATATAATTGGGTCTCTAAATCATTTTCTCTGGAGCTCAACATGGCAACGTCGCTTTTAGCAGCCTTGGCTATCGGTGTGATCGCATTCGGTGCTGGCATGACGTATTTGATGACGGTAACCATTCCTGCCACCGTGCTCAAGCACGCGCAGAACAATGGTCGTTTCGCTGGTCTGGAAGCTGAAGAATCGCGCGGCGGTTCCGGTAAGGCTATCTCGACCGGTCATCGGAATGTAGGAAAACAATCATTCAATGTCTGCTGATATTCCAAATGTCGCGCGTCCACTGCCCCTAAGACTGGCGCTACAGCCGATCAACGCCGGTATTTCGCTGCGTGATCAGGCTTATATAAAGCTGCGGCAAGCCATCGCCGAAGCCGATATTTACGGGTCTCGAGAAGAGATCCGGCTGGATGAGAAAGATTTGACTGAAGCGCTCGGTGTAAGCCGAACGCCGATACGCGAGGCGATGACCTTGCTCGAGCAGGAAGGCTTCCTGCGCACCGTGCCTCGGCGCGGCGTCTACATTTTGCGCAAGACGAAGCAGGAAATCGTTGAAATGATCCAGATGTGGGCGGCTCTGGAGAGCATGGCGGCTAGGTTGGCCACGATACGCGCTACCGACGAGGAAATTGCCCAGTTGCGGCACATGTTCGACAATTTCCGCGACGACACGCCGGCGACGCATATCGAAGAGTATTCCGAAGCCAACATCGAGTTCCACCAGGCGATTGTGCAACTGGCGAAGTCGCAGATCATCTTCGACACCATCCGGAACATCTTTGTGCATGTCCGTGCCATACGCAAGATGACGATTTCGCAGAGCGACCGTGCCTCGCGTTCTATCGTCGATCACATGCGCATCATCGAAGCGCTCGAAGCGCGCGACACCGAACTGGTGGAGCGGCTGGTACGCGACCATTCGCTCGACTTGGCTGTGTACGTCGAAGCCAACTGCGATTTTCTCGACTAACTAGATACGCTGCACGACCCTCATTGCGGGCCGCCCGGGACATGTTCCCGAGCGGCCCGCTTGGCTTTGCGCCCATCGCTTTCTCTCGTTGACCCCGCGCGGGCGCGTGCGCCCCGTGTGTGACCGCGCGTACGCGCCGCAAACACGTCCCAAGCACGCCACGCAGGGGAAACGCGCCTATTTATAAAATCCAGTATGTGATATATCTAATACCGATGCGTTAAGACGGCGGGATTGATGCGTGCGCTTCAGCAATGGGGCGCATTCACGATAGCAGGATCTTAACGAGACAAAACTCTCATAGGTTTCAAGTATTTGAGTGCAATGCACCAAATAAATAGCCGCTTTGTTATGGGCTGGCGCTGACGGCAATATTGCGACGCAGCAACGTTGGAATCAGTAAAAAATGTGTTGAATTAATTTTGTGTATGAAATATTGTATATCACAGGGTCCTGAGCAACTCGCAGCTAGCTGGCGCGCTACGACAGGGTCGGGACATCAGTGAAATCGCACACCACCATCTAGCAGTCATAAAAAGACGGAGAGACATCTCAATATGACAAACGACGCACAAGCACAAGAAGTGACCGACGGTTTCCATCTGGTCATCGATGCTTTGAAACTAAACGACATCGACACCATCTTCGGTCTGGTCGGCATTCCGATCACCGACCTGGCGCGCCTCGCGCAAGCCGAAGGCATGCGCTTCATCGGTTTTCGTCATGAACAGCACGCGGGCAACGCGGCGGCGATCGCCGGCTATATGACGCAAAAGCCCGGGATCTGCATGACCGTGTCCGCGCCCGGTTTCCTGAATGGCCTGACTGCGCTGGCCAATGCAACCACCAACTGCTTTCCGATGATCCTGATCAGCGGGTCGAGCGAGCGAGAAATTGTCGACCTGCAGCAGGGCGACTATGAAGAGATGGACCAACTCAACGCAGCCAAGCCCTATGCCAAGGCCGCCTACCGTATTCTGCATGCCGAAGACATCGGCATCGGCGTAGCGCGCGCGATCCGTGCGGCGGTGTCCGGCCGCCCCGGCGGCGTATATCTGGATTTGCCGGCGAAACTGCTGGCCCAAACGTTGGACGCAGTGCAAGGGAAGAAATCGCTGGTGCGCGTAGTCGACGCCGCTCCGCGTCAAATCCCCGCGCCCGATTCGATCAAGCGCGCGCTCGAGGTGCTCAAGGGCGCCAAGCGGCCGTTGATACTGCTGGGTAAAGGCGCAGCCTACGCTCAGGCCGATGCGGACATCCGCGCGCTCGTGGAAAAGACCGGCATTCCTTATCTGCCAATGTCGATGGCCAAGGGCCTGTTGCCAGACACCCACGCGCAGTCGGCTTCAGCCGCACGCTCGTTCGTACTGGCCGAGGCCGATGTTGTACTGCTGATCGGTGCACGCCTGAACTGGCTGTTGTCGCATGGCAAGGGCAAGACCTGGGGCGGACCGAAGCAGTTCATCCAGGTCGACATCTCGCCCACGGAAATCGACAGCAACGTGGCGATCGCAGCACCGGTCATCGGTGACATCGGCTCCTGCGTGTCGGCGCTGCTGGCCGGCATCGATTCCGGCTTCGCCAAGCCCAACGCCGAATGGACGGGAGCGATCGCCGAGCGCAAGGAAAAGAACCTGGCGAAGATGGCGGCCACGCTCGACCAAAATCCGTCTCCGATGAATTTCCATAGCGCCCTGCGTGCGATTCGCGACGTGCTGAAGACGCGCCCCGACATCAACGTCGTCAACGAAGGCGCGAACACGCTCGACTACGCGCGCAGCATCATCGATATGTACGAACCGCGCAAGCGTTTCGACTCCGGTACCTGGGGCATCATGGGCATCGGGATGGGCTTTGCGATTGGCGCTGCGGTCACCAGCGGCAAGCCGGTCGTGGCGATCGAAGGCGACAGCGCGTTCGGCTTCAGCGGCATGGAGTTGGAGACCATCTGCCGCTATGACCTGCCGGTCTGCACGATCGTCTTCAATAACAACGGCGTATATCGCGGCACCGACGTGAACCCGACGGGCGGCAAGGATGTGGCGCCCACGGTGTTCGTCAAGGGTGCCCGCTACGACAAGATGATAGAGGCATTCGGTGGCATCGGCTGCCACGTCACGACGCCGGCAGAGCTGACCCGTGCGCTTCGTGAAGCCATCGAATCCGGTAAGCCGACACTGATCAACGCCGTTATCGACGAAGCCGCAGGTACCGAGAGCGGACGTCTGACGAATTTGAACCCGCAAAGCGCGAAAAAGAAATAAAAGCTATCAACCCAGGCTATCCAACCCAGGAGAACACCAAATGAGCAGCAAACCCCTCGAGGGCATCAAGATCATCGACTTCACCCACGTGCAAGCGGGTCCGGCATGTACGCAGATGTTGGCTTGGTTCGGCGCCGACGTGATCAAGGTTGAACGTCCCGGTTCGGGCGACGTAACGCGCACTCAGTTGCGCGACATCCCCGACGTCGACGCGTTGTACTTCACGATGCTCAACAGCAACAAGCGGTCGCTGACGCTGGACACGAAGAAACCCGAAGGCAAGGAAGTACTGGAAAAGCTGATTCGGGAATCCGACGTGCTGGTCGAGAATTTCGGTCCGGGCGCGTTGGACCGCATGGGATTCTCGTGGGAGGTTCTGAAGGAACTGAATCCGAAGATGATCGTTGCATCGGTCAAGGGTTTCAGCGACGGTCACCACTATGACGACTTGAAGGTCTACGAAAACGTCGCGCAATGCGCCGGCGGTGCGGCTTCGACCACCGGTTTCTGGGACGGCCCGCCGACGATCAGCGCTGCGGCGCTGGGCGATAGCAACACGGGTATGCATCTGGCGATCGGTATCTTGACCGCGCTGATCGGCCGCGAAAAAACCGGCAAGGGCCAGCGCGTGGCGGTCTCGATGCAGGACAGCGTGCTTAACCTGTGCCGCGTCAAACTGCGCGATCAGCAACGCCTGGACCGTCTGGGTTTCCTGGAAGAGTATCCGCAATACCCGCATGGCGAATTCAGCGATGTCGTGCCGCGCGGCGGCAACGCGGGTGGCGGCGGCCAACCGGGTTGGGTGCTCAAGTGCAAGGGCTGGGAAACCGATCCGAACGCTTATATCTACTTCACGATCCAGGGTCACGCTTGGGCGCCGATCTGCAAGGCGCTCGGCAAGCCTGAGTGGATCGACGATCCGGCCTACGCGACGGCCCAGGCACGTCAGCCGCATATCACCGAAATTTTCGCCGCGATCGAAGTATGGCTTGCCGACAAGACCAAGTTCGAAGCAGTCGATATTCTGCGCAAATTCGATATTCCGTGCGCACCGGTGCTGACGATGAAAGAACTGGCCAACGATGAGTCGTTGCGCGCCAGCGGGACCATTGTGGAAGTCCAGCATAAGGAACGTGGCCCCTATCTGACGGTGGGCAGCCCGATCAAGTTCTCGGACATGAAACCCGAGATCACCGGGTCTCCGCTGCTGGGCGAACACACGGACGAGGTGCTGGCCGGCCTTGGCTACAACTCGGAACAAATCGCCAAGTTGCATACGGCTAATGCGGTTTAAGGGCTAGGGTAGGTTGCGCCGATCTACAGCCGCCGGGCGAATTGCAAGCCGGGGGCTGCGGATCTCACACCGGATATCCAGCGGTGGCGCTTCGGAACTCATGAATACGGCGCCCGATGTGGGCGCCGTATTCGCTTAAGATAGCCAATTGAAACCCTTCGGAGAGCCAGATGCAATCAACCATAGATTTCGAGCAGCTGATCGCGTCGATTGGCGACGCCGTCGTCATTTCCGATGCGAACGGCGCCATCACGTTGTGGAACCCGGCCGCAGAGTTCATGTTCGGCTTTACGCGCGAGGAAGCGATCGGGCAGTCGCTCGACTTGATCATTCCCGAGCGCTTGCGCCAACGCCATTGGGATGGTTATAACAAGACCATGGAAACCGGCCAGACTCGCTATGGTCACGATGTGCTGCGCGTGCCGGCGGTGCATAAGGATGGGCGTGCGATGTCGATCGCATTTACCGTGGCGATGCTGTACGACGCGCAGAAAAAAGTATCGGGGATTGCGGCCATCATGCGTGACGAGACGGTGCGCTTTAACGAAGAGCGCAGTTTGCGCAAACGCTTGACCGAATTGGAAGCCAAGTCGGCAGGGTAAAGTAGACCGCGGCGCCGGCATCGGTAGACCGCGGCACCCGGCACTGGTAGACCGCGGCCGCGGCACTATGGCCTTTTGAGCAGGAAGGAGAAGACGATGAGCGAGGCACTCAAAGGCGTTCGGATATTGGATTTTACCCACGTGCAATCGGGTCCCACCTGTACGCAGTTACTGGCATGGTTCGGCGCCGACGTGATCAAGGTCGAACGCGCGGGCGAGGGCGATGCGACGCGCGCGCAATTGCGCGATATTCCCGATGTCGATAGCTTGTATTTCACGATGCTCAATCACAACAAGCGCTCGATCACGCTGGACACCAAAACCGCGAAGGGCAAGGAAATCCTCGAAACCCTGATCAAGCATTGCGACGTGCTGGTCGAGAACTTCGCGCCGGGCGCGCTGGATCGCATGGGTTTTACCTGGGAGCGCATCAACGAGCTCAACCCGCGTATGGTTGTGGCGTCTGTCAAAGGTTTCGGCGCAGGCAAATACGAGCACTGCAAGGTCTATGAGAACGTGGCGCAATGTGCCGGCGGCTCCGCTTCGACCTCGGGCTTCGATGATGGACCGCCGATGGTCACCGGGGCACAGATCGGCGATAGCGGCACGGGCTTGCATCTGGCGCTGGGCATCATGGTGGCACTGTTCCAGCGCAATACCACCGGGCGTGGCCAGAAGGTACTGGCGGCCATGCAGGACGCCGTGCTCAATTTGTGTCGCGTCAAGCTGCGCGATCAGCAGCGGCTTGAGCGCACCGGCACGATGCATGAGTATCCGCAATATCCCGACGCGAAATTTGGCGACGCGGTGCCCCGCGCGGGTAATGCCTCGGGCGGCGGCCAACCGGGTTCGATCCTGAAATGCAAGGGCTGGGAGACCGATCCCAACTCCTACATTTATTTCATCACCCAGGGCGCGGTGTGGCCGGCTATCTGCAAGGTCATCGGCGAAGAAAGTTGGATCCATGACGACGGCTACGCGACACCGGCTGCGCGACTGCTGCATCTGAAACCGATCTTCGCGCGCATCGAGCAATGGACCATGACCAAGACCAAGTTCGAGGCCATGGAAATCCTGAACCAGTACGATATTCCGTGCGGACCTATCCTGTCGATGAAGGAGATTGCCGAAGACACCGAGTTGCGGGCGACCGGGACTATCGTCGAGGTCGACCATCCCAAGCGCGGCAAATATCTGACGGTGGGCAATCCGATCAAGCTGTCGGATAGTCCGACCCACGTGACCCGTTCGCCTTTGCTTGGCGAACACACGGAAGACATACTCGCGCAGCTCGGGTATAGCGACCAATACATCGAGACGCTTAGAAGCGAACACGTAATCTGAGGGTAGTGGCCGGGGGCGGGGCATTTCGTTTCCGGAGGACTTTCATATAAATTATGCATAACTAAATAATTTGGCTGCGAATTTTTCGTTGAATGAGCCCGCGGTCGAAGAAAGGAAAAAATCAATGAAGCAATGGGTCCGTTACACAATGGGTCGGGATACGCTTGGCTTTGGTGTCCTCGACGGCGACGCCGTGAGCGAATACGAAGGTGATCTTTTCGGCAAGCCGGTCGCGACAGGTCGAGTGCATAAGCTTGATGCGCTGACTTTGCTGAGCCCGTGCGTGCCCGGCAAGATCGTCGCGTTGTGGAATAACTTCCACGCCTTGTCGGCCAAGCTCGGCAAGTCGATTCCCAAGCATCCGCTATTCTTGATCAAGCCGTCGACCAGCCTCGCGGGGCCGCGCGAGGCGATCCGTCGACCGGTCGGCTATGGTGGGAAAATTGCGTATGAAGGGGAGTTGGGCATCGTGATCGGCCGGGCGTGCAGCAATGTGTCCGTGGCGGACGCTGCCGATTATATCTTCGGCTATACCTGCGTCAACGACGTGACTGCGGGCGATCTGCTCAACGAAGACCCGAATTTCGCTCAATGGTGTCGGGCCAAAGGCTACGACACGTTCGGCTGCATCGGACCGGCTATCGCCACTGATTTCGAGTGGGCTGGCGCCAACGTGGTCACCACGCTAGATGGCGTCGAACGCCAGAACTATCCCTTGTCCGATATGGTTTTTTCGCCGGCCGAGCAGGTCAGCATGATCTCTCGGGACATGACATTGCTGCCAGGGGACGTGATTGCCTGCGGGACTTCAATCGGCATCGGTTCCATCAAGGACGGCGCAACCGTGGAAGTGAGCATCGTCGGCATAGGCACGCTTTCGAACACACTGAGTGTCGATTGATAGGCCGATAGGCGAAATAGGCCAGAGGTAGGCGAAATGGATAGGCTGACTGGAGCCGATGCCGCCCGCCTGCCCGCCATGCATCATGGGTTTTAATTGCGCGCGATTAGATCGCCCACGTTCGCGCGGCCGGTAACCAGGCAATTCGATAGGAAATTTTCACTCTGCGCAGTGGACATGATCTCCGGATAGCCCTTTCCCAACGCGTCCGATTTGACCAGCTCAGCGCCTTTTGCACATGTTATCGAGGCCGGTTCCCCTGCTTGCGCATGCATGAATGCGCGATCCGAAATAACAAAAACAAGGATCGCGGCTACGGCAAGGTTGAATGCTTTTCTCATGGTTTGCCTCCTCCTGTAACCAGCGTAGCGCGAACCATGGATTCTGGATGTCCGGGATTTCCCGATTTGGCTGCGTGCATGCGGCCCGGGATCGCGCGGCCAGTGCGCGGATGAGCTGTCTCGCGGCGAAACAGGGGCGACAGTTTTCCCGAGCCATCGACGAAAATTGAAAGGTAATTGTATGGTTTAGCGTAATCGAAGCCACCGTCCGACGGCGAGCGATTTGACGTCAAAACGTGCCCGCAGTTGCTCTGACCCCCATCAAATTCGCGTAACGCCCAAGCAGGAAATGTGCGAGCGCGCATTCCGTTGTGTTGGGAGCGCCCTGAAACCCCCGAAAATAAAGGCTTTCAACCAAATTGCCAGGCCCTTATTTTGGTGCGCTGCAAAATAATTGAGATTGAATTATCCTCGTTAACCCTTGGGCTTAATTCAGGTCCTGTTGGGTGTGATGGCTTCCTTACAGCGGCAGCCGCGTTGCACCCGGGAACAGTTTTTTTTATCCGATTTTCTTACAAAGCTTTCATTTTCCCAGGCCGCCTGGGAGCGTCGCAAGAATTACAAGGCCCTGTCATTCAATGCAATCCGTCCCGCTTTTAAGCACGTTTCCCGTTCCGTATCTGAGCCTGGCGATCTGGGTTCCCATCCTATTCGGCATTCTCATCTTGCTGACAGGCTCGGACAGTAAGCCGGCAGCCTCGCGCTGGCTTGCGCTCATAGGCTCTATCGTGAGTCTGTTGTTAACGATCCCGCTGATTGCGGGCTTTAACGACGCCACCGCGGCCATGCAGTTCGTCGAGCTTCACGACTGGATACCCGAGTTCAACATTGCCTATCACCTGGGGATCGACGGTATCTCCTTGTGGCTGGTGGTGCTAACGGCATTCACAACGCTCATCATTGTGATCGCGTCGTGGAACGTGATTACCTATCGCGTTGCGCAGTATCTCGCGTCGTTCCTGTTCCTTTCGGGCATGATGACGGGCGTATTCGCGTCGCTCGACGGCATGTTGTTTTTCGTGTTTTTCGAAGCGACCTTGATCCCGATGTACTTGTTGATCGGCGCTTGGGGCGGCGCGAGCAGGGTAGCGGCTGCGATGAGGTTTTTCTTCTTCTCGTTGATCGGCTCGCTACTGATGTTGGTTGCGCTGCTCTATCTGCACCAGCAATCGCATACCTTCGATATGGACGCTTGGCGGAATTTGCAGCTCGGCTTTACGGCGCAACTGCTGATCTTCATCGCCTTCTTCGCGGCCTTCGCGGTCAAGGTACCGATGTGGCCGGTCCATACGTGGTTGCCGCAAGTCCATCTTGAAGCGCCGACGGGCGCATCCGTCATGCTGAGCATGCTGAAGCTGGGCGCCTACGGCTTCTTGCGGTTCTCTCTGCCCATCACGCCCGACGCCAGCCATTTCTTCGCACCGGTGATGATCGTGCTGTCACTGGTGGCGGTTATCTACGGGAGCCTCGTCGCGCTCGCACAAGTCGATATGAGCAAGCTGGCCGCTTACTCGTCGGTCGCGCATATGGGACTCGTGACGCTGGGTCTCTTCGTCTTCAACGGGGTCGCGGCTGAAGGCGCGATAGTGCAGATGATTTCGTACGGTTTTGTCTCGGGTGCGCTCTTTCTTTGCATCGGGATGTTCCACGAAAGAATGCATACCGGAGCGATCGACGCCTATGGCGGGGTCGCCAACGTGATGCCGAAATTCGCGGTGTTCGCGATGATCTTCGCGATGGCCAATGTCGGCCTGCCAGGCACATCGGGCTTTGTGGGCGAGTTCCTGGTGATCTTGGGTGCAATCAAGTTCAGTTTCTGGATCGGCGCATTGGCCGGGCTGACGCTCATTCTGAGTGCCGCTTACACCTTGTCGATGTACAAACGCGTGTTCTTCGGCGCGGTGGCTAACCATAACGTGGCGCGACTACGCGACATCGGCAAGCGCGAATTTGTGATGCTGGGCGCGATGGCCGCATTGGTGCTCTTCGTGGGCGTATATCCGCGACCGTTCACGGATGCGATCGGTGCGTCGTCCGCGAATATGCTCACGCAAGCGCAGCGCTCGAAGCAACCGGCGGAGAATGAACCGACCCGCAACGCGAGCCAGCCCGCTCCAAGCGAAGTCCAAGATTCACGCCCTCCGGCGTGAACCCTCGGGGAGGGGGGCGGCCTCGGCCAGGGTGTTGCGCCGATTACGTTGTTTGCTCATGTAGCCCGCTCATGTAGCGCCCCCCTGTAGCAGGCCCCTGTAGCGCGTTCACATAGCCCCGACTTCGGCCACACGCAGCAGGTTGGTCGTGCCGCCTTGCCCAAACGGCATCCCGGCGGCGATCGTGATCTGATCGCCCGCCACCGCATACCCCTCGGTCACCACCGCATCGCACGCCGCTCTCACCATCTCATCGACGTTTTGCACATCGGGGCTGACAGTAGAGTGCACGCCCCAGGCAACCGCGAGGCGCCGGGCTATGTGAACATGCGGCGTAATGCTGACGATAGGCGCGCCCGGGCGTTCGCGTGCCGCTCGCAGGCTGGTCGCACCCGACGAGGTGTAGGTCACGCTGGCGACCGCACCGATGATCTGCGTGACTTCGCGCAGCGCCGCGCAGATCGCATCCTGACGCGTCGATAGCGGTGTTTCGTGTTGCGCATCGATGAGCTTGCGATAAAACGGATCGCGCTCGGCCTCCACCACGATGCGATTCATCATCGCCACGGCCGCGACCGGATGCTTGCCGCTGGCCGACTCGGCCGACAGCATGACGCAGTCCGCACCGTCATAGATCGCACTGGCGACATCGGACGCTTCGGCGCGGGTCGGCACCGGCGAATCCACCATCGATTCCAGCATCTGCGTCGCCACCACCACGGGCTTGCCGAATTGCCGGCACACGCGAAGAATGCGCTTTTGCACACCAGGTACGCGCTCGGGCGGCAGCTCCACGCCCAGATCGCCGCGCGCCACCATCACGACATCGCTGGCATTGATGATCAACTCGAGCTCGCCCAGTGCCTGCGGTTTTTCTATTTTCGTGAGCAAGCCGGCGCGGTTGCCGATCAGCTTGCGCGCATCGAGCACATCGGCTTCGCTTTGCACGAACGAAAGACCGATCCAGTCGACGCCAAGCGACAACGCAAAATCGAGGTCGACCAGATCCTTCTCGGTGAGTGCCGCGATCGGCACCACAGCGTCGGGCACGTTGACGCCCTTGCGGTTCGACAGGATGCCGCGGTTGGCCACATGCGTCACGATCCGCACAGCGGTGACGCTGTCGATCACAAGCTGCACTTTTCCATCATCGATCAACAGCGATTGGCCCGGTGCGACCACGTCGAATAACTCGGGATGGGGCAGATAAACGCGCGAACTATTGCCCGGCGTCGGATCGCGATCCAGTACGAATTGCTGGCCCGCTTGTACCTCGACGCGCTCCTCGGCAAATGTGCCGATGCGCAGCTTCGGGCCCTGCATATCGGCAAGAATGCCGATCGGGCGGCCCACGTCGCGCTCGACCGCACGCACGGCTTCGAGCCGACGGCGGTGGTCTTCGTGAGTGCCGTGACTGAAATTCAGGCGAAACACATCGGTGCCCGCGTCGAACAGCTTGCGGATCATCGCCTGGTCGCTGCTGGCAGGGCCCAGGGTGGCGATGATCTTGGCTTTGCGTTGTCGTCTCATGAGCTTCAGCCTTGCGCGATCTGATGGTTCGACATCAGCTCGATCGCGCGACACAGCGCCGAGTGGTCCAACTGGCCCATGTCGTGCGCCGCGCACGCGTTCATCAGTTCCTGCGCGGTAGCCGTGTTGGGCAGCGAGATACCGAGGGCCTTGGCGCCTTGCAAGGCGAGATTCAAATCTTTCTGATGCAGCTCGATGCGAAAGCCGGGATTGAAGGTACGCTTGACCATGCGCTCGCCGTGTACCTCCAGGATGCGCGACGATGCGAAACCGCCCATGAGCGCCTGGCGCACCTTGGCCGGGTCGGCGCCCGCTTTCGAAGCGAACAGCAGCGCCTCGGCGACCGCCTGGATATTGAGCGCGACGATGATCTGATTGGCGACCTTGGTGGTCTGCCCGTCGCCATTGCCGCCCACCAGCGTAATGTTTTTGCCCATCAGCTCGAACAGCGGCTTGACCTTGTCGAACGCTTTTTCCGGACCGCCGACCATGATGGTCAGCGAGGCGGCCTTGGCGCCAACTTCGCCGCCCGACACCGGAGCGTCCAGGTAGTCGCAGCCGAGCGCATTGATCTTGCTCGCGAACTCCTTGGTCGCGATCGGCGAAATCGAACTCATGTCGATGACGATTTTTCCGGACGAAAGGCCCGACGCCACGCCGTGCGCATCGAACAGCACCGCTTGCACGTGAGGCGTATCGGGCACCATCACGATCACGATATCGGACTGTTGCGCAACCTCGGCGCCCGAAGCGCACGTGACCGCGCCGTGACCGGTCAGCTCTACGGGTAGGGGGCGCCGATCGTGCAAATACAATTGATGGCCGCCTGCCTGCAGATTGGCGGCCATGGGCGTACCCATGATGCCAAGACCAATGAATCCGACTTTTGCCATGCTCGACTCCTGATTACCGATGGTTCGTGTTTGGATGAGGGATAAATGCGTGCGCCGCCGCTAAGACACGCGCGCCGCCGCTAGGCCGCGCCCGCCAGCGCCGAAATTACACGCCATGCTCGGCGCGCCATTTCAGCCCATCCACGGTGTTCGTTTTGGGCTTGTATTCGCAGCCGATCCATCCGTCGTAGCCGATCTCCTCCAGCCACGCAAACAGGAAGCGATAGTTGATCTCGCCGGTGCCGGGTTCGAATCGGCCCGGATTGTCGGCGAGCTGCACATGCTTGATACGGGCGAGGTTCTCTTGCAGGGTCTGGGCCAATTCGCCTTCCATGCGTTGCATGTGATAGATGTCGTACTGCACGAAAATATTGTCCGAGCCGGTTTGCGCGATCAGGTCTAGCGCTTGGTGCGTGCCGGTCAGCACGAACCCCGGAATATCGAAGCAATTGATCGGCTCGATCAGCAGACGGATGTTTTCCTTTTTCAACTTGTCTGCAGCGAACCGCAGATTCTCGACCAGGGTGGCTAACGCCTGTTCCCGTGGCAGGTCCGGCGGCACGATACCGCTCAGGCAATTGAGCTGCTTCACGCCAAGTGCCTTGGCGTATTGGATCGCCTCGTCCACGCCTTCCTTGAATTCGCCGACTCGCTTCGGATGGCAGGCGATGCCACGCTCACCCGCGGCCCAATCGCCGGCCGGCAGGTTATGCAGCACGAGATCGAGTTGATACAGGTTGAGCTGATCGCCGATCTCGGCCATGTGGAACGCATACGGGAACAGAAACTCCACACCCCGAAAACCATGCAGTGCGGCTTGTTCAAACCTTTTCATAAACGGCACTTCGGTAAAAAGCATCGTCAGGTTTGCGGCAAGTTTGGTCATGACTATTCCTTGATATCCAGGATTTCTTCGAACTCGTTGATCTTGTCGATCTCGGTGCCCATGGCGATATTGGTGATGCGCTCGAGTATCACTTCGACGACCACCGGCACCTGATACTCCTTGACCCATTTGCGCGCTTGCTCGAGCGCTGGGCGGATCAGATCGGGCTTGAACACGCGGATCGCCTTGCAACCCAAACCTTCGGTCACGGCGACGTGATCGACGCCATAGCCTTTGAGCTCGGGTGCATTGATGTTCTCGAACGCGAGCGAAACGCAGTAATCGATGTCGAAGGTGCGCTGCGCCTGGCGGATCAACCCGAGATAGGAGTTGTTCACGAGCACGTGGATGTAGGGCAGTTTGAATTGCGCACCGGCGGCCAGCTCTTCGATCAGGAACTGGAAGTCGTAGTCGCCGGTGACCGCTACGATCTCCGCATTCGCATCGGCGGCCCGCACGCCGAGCGCGGCCGGCACGCTCCAGCCCAACGGACCCGCTTGGCCGCAGTTGATCCAGTTGCGCGCCTTATACACATGCAGGAATTGCGCACCGGCAATCTGCGACAGGCCGATGTTGCTGACGTAGCGCGTGTCGCGGCCGAATACGGCGTTCATTTCCTGGTACACGCGTTGCGGCTTGATCGGTTCGTTGTCGAAATCGGTCTTGCGCAGCATGGTGCGCTTGCGCTGCTGGCACTCGGCCACCCAGGTGTCGCGCGCCTTGAGCTTGCCGGCGTCGCGCCACTTCCTGGCGGTTTCGACGAACAGTTCGAGCGCCGCTCCGGCGTCGGATGCGATGCCGAAATCCGGCCCGAACACGCGGCCGATCTGGGTCGGTTCGACATCGACGTGGACAAAGGTGCGGCCTTTGGTGAACACTTCCATCGAACCGGTAAACCGATTGCCCCAGCGATTGCCGATACCCAGCATGAAGTCCGACGCCAGCACGGTGGCGTTGCCGTAGCGGTGGCTGGTCTGCAGCCCGGCCATGCCGGCCATCAAGGCGTGATCGTCGGGAATCGTGCCCCAGCCCATCAATGTCGGGATCACCGGTACGTTGACGATCTCGGCAAACTCCACCAGCAGCGCCGCGGCGTCCGCGTTCACGACACCGCCGCCCGATACGATCAACGGACGCTGCGCGGCGTTGAGCATGGTCAACGCTTTTTCGATTTGCTTGAGCGTTGCACGGGGCTTATACACCGGCAGCGGCTCGTACATGTCGGGATCGAATTCGATCTCGGCCATTTGCACGTCATAGGGCAGGTCGATCAGCACCGGGCCTGGACGGCCCGAACGCATCACATGAAACGCCTGCTGAAACACCTGCGGCACCAGCGCCGGCTCGCGCACCATCACCGACCACTTGGTCACCGGTTTGGAGATCGATTCGATATCGACTGCCTGGAAATCTTCCTTGTACAAGCGCGCACGCGGCGCCTGGCCGGTAATGCACAAGATTGGAATCGAATCGGCCTGCGCGGAATACAAGCCCGTGATCATGTCGGTGCCACCGGGGCCAGACGTGCCGATGCACACTCCTATGTTGCCGGCACGCGCACGCGTGTAGCCCTCGGCCATGTGCGATGCACCCTCGACGTGACGCGCGAGCACATGCTTGATGGTGCCCTGGGTCTTGAGCGCGGCGTAGAGCGGATTGATCGCGGCGCCGGGTACGCCGAACGCCTGCGCGACGCCTTCTTTTTGCATCACCCATACGGCGGCCTGTGCTGCTGTCATCTTCGGCATGCTGGTTTCCTCCTGATCGAACGTTTTTTTCACCTGGGTCGATGGTAGTGGCTAGGTACAAATTTGATAATTGGAGGATTAAGATAGGGATTGCGTACCAAAAGTATCGAATGGAAGGGCTGGGACGATGTGTTGGACTAATGAGCTGAAGTAATGAGTGAAGTAATGAGTTGAACCGGGAGATCGCTGCACCGTGGATAAATTCAAACAAATCGAAGCGTTTGTGACGGCGTCGGACAAAAGCAGCTTTGCCGCCGCGGCAGCTGTGCTGCATGTCACGCCGGTAATCGTCGGGCGGCGTGTCGAGGCGCTCGAATCGCGCCTGGGTGTGCGATTGCTGCACAGGACCACGCGTCGGCTGGTGCTGACCGAGGAAGGATCGGTCTATCTCGACCAGTGCCGCAAGCTGTTGGGCGAACTGGAGCTTGCCGAAAATGCGATTTCCGAGGGGCGCCATAAGGTGACCGGCCACCTTGTGGTGTCGGCGCCGGCCGCGTTCGGGCGCAAGCATGTCGCACCGCATGCACGAGCGTTTGTCGCGGCGCATCCGGATCTGAAGATTTCATTCAACCTGACCGATCGCGTGGTCGATCTGGTTCAGGAGGGCTATGACATGGGGATACGGATCGGCGGCAATATCGATCCGAGTTTCGTCGCGATCAAGCTCGCGTCCAATCAGCGCGTGGTATGCGGCACGCCCGAATATTTCAAAAAATATGGTGTGCCCCATACCTTGGAGGATCTGGCCCAGCACAATTGCCTTGCCTTTAACCTGCAGGGCGGGCAGCAGCGCGGCTGGTATTTCAGGCAACGCGGCAAGCCGGTGACGCTGCGCGTGGACGGCAATCTGGATTGCAACGACGGCGAGCTATTGCATCGCTGGATGAGCGAGGGACTGGGGCTGGGCTGGCGCTCGCAATGGGAAATCCAATCGCAATTGGAAAGCGGCGAACTCGAAACGGTGCTGGATGAGTTTGCGCTGCCGCAATACGACATCCTCGCGGTGTATTCGCAGCAACGCCATGTACCGGCCAAAGTCCGCTTGTTTATCCAGCATCTCAAAGCCGCGTATGGCGCGAAAGGTTATTGGCAAACGTAGCGCCCCCTTTGGCGCTGGCGGTCCCGTCGCGTTAGCGCTGACATCGTTCGTGTGGTGCGTCGCGAACTGCGCGGCGATGATCATTGCAACCATTTTGGGACGCTGCGATCCAAACGGCTTGAGCACAATCGCTAGCCGTCACATTGGCCGTCACATTCTTAACCGGGAAATTGCAATGATTAAAACTTTCGAGCATACGATCAACGGCCAACCGACGCCTTTTTGTGTGGCGTTGGCTGAAGGTCCCGACGGCGCGCGCGCGGTGATCAGCACCGCCGATTCGGCCAAGACGCTGGTGGTGATGGATATCCTTGGCGTGATCGGATCGATCAAGAGCGCACTGGAATCGACCGACGATTTTCTCGACCGCGCCGCGCGCAAAGCGGCAGACGAAGGCTTGATCGATCGGGCGATCAGCACCGGCGAACCGCAGCAGGGCGCGATTTAGACACGGGCTGGCGCTTGGATCGGGAACGCTCGGTGGTAGCGTCACGCCGTCAGCCTCAGGCGGCAAGCGTTGAGGCGCAAGCTTTGGGTCACAAGCTTCGAGTCACAAGCTTCGAGTCACAAGCTTAATCAAGCCAGCCTGCTTTGCAAATGAAAATAAGTCGGTTGGGCGAGGCGGCGGGGGCGCCTAACATGCCTGTGAGTGATCCAGGCATGAGCCAGGGTCTCGAACTCACCAGGAGACCACCGCATGAACGCAGCCGTACTTGAGCATCATTCCAGTGTGGAAGTAAAACCGCTATCGGCCCACATCGGCGCCGAGATTTCCGGCGTCGACCTCGCTGCCTCGTTGAGCGACTCGCAGGTCGCGACGATACGCGCGGCGCTGCTCAAATGGAAAGTGGTATTTTTTCGCGAGCAGTTTCTGTCGCATGCGCAGCAGATCGCGTTTGCCCGTCACTTTGGAGATCTGACCGTCGGTCACCCCGTATTCGGACACGTCGACGGCCATCCCGAGATCTATTCGGTCGGCAAGGATCGCAAGGCGAACCGCTTCGCCGGTCAGCCGGTACTCAGACCCTGGTCGGGCTGGCATACCGACGTGACCGCAGCGGTCAACCCACCTTACGCGTCGATATTGCGCGGCGTGACGATTCCACCGTATGGCGGCGACACGCAATGGACCAATCTGGTGAGAGCGTACGAGACTTTGTCCGAGCCGGTGCGCAGGCTGGTCGATGGCCTGCGCGGCGTGCATCGTTTCACCGCACCGGCGGGTGCCGCCCCCACGCGTGATTTCGATGATGCGGTGCAGCGTACTGCACTGGTCAGCGAACATCCGCTCGTGCGCGTTCATCCGGAAACCGGCGAGCGGGCGCTCTTTGTGAGTCCGAGCTTTCTCAAGCACATCGTCGGCGTGACGCCACGCGAAAGCCAGGTCTTGCTGGAGTTGCTCTGGGAACACGTGACGCGACCCGAATTGACCGTGCGTTTCAAATGGGAAGCGGGCAGCGTCGCGTTCTGGGATAACCGGGCTACCGCCCACCTCGCACCTACCGATATTTTCGACCTCGCGTTCGATCGCCAACTTTATCGGGTCACGTTGGTCGGCGACGTACCGGTCGGCCCTGACGGACGTCCGTCGCTTGCACTCGAAGGCAGTCCGGTCAACGCGGCGCAGGCCTTGGCGCTGAACTGAAAAGCCGGTGTGCCGCAGCAAGCATCAGCAAGCATAGGCTATGCCGGGGCGTCGTGCGAGGCGTACTAAGTAGCCTAATGAGCAGGCTTAATGAGCAGGCTCATCAAGCAAAATTAATGTGCTGGTTTACTGTGTGGTTGTGGCGATTTTTATCGCGCTTGCGATAGCGATTGTCTTTTTCTTAACGACCGGCTTCGGCCGGTTTTTCGTTTATGATTTAAATTGATAAGCAGTACGTGACTGTCATTAAAGTGTCATTTTGGCGAACTAAGCTACGGCGACGCGGCAATTAAAAGACATTCGCACGTCGCGGCAACTGTCGCCGGCCGATTTGCTCCCGCAAGCATGCTGGTCCATGGTCTGTCCCGATCTCCACATTCCCTTCGTTGCTTTCGCGAGAAAGATCATGTCACAACCATCTGCAAGCAATCGGTTCGACAAAAGCGCACAAAAGGATAGCCAGAAGTGGCTCGGCCTGGGCTTGTTCGGTATTTTCCTGATCGCCGGGCTGGGCTATTCGGGCGCGCATTTGGTTGGCGATCTGGCCAGCGGGCCGCCGCTAACCTTCTTGCCCTATTTGCTGTTGGGGGTGGCGCTGATGATTGCGCTGGGCTTCGAATTCGTCAACGGCTTCCACGACACCGCGAACGCCGTGGCTACCGTGATCTACACCAATTCGCTGAGCCCGCCGATCGCCGTGGTCTGGTCGGGATTCTGGAATTTCGCCGGCGTGCTGACTTCGAGCGGCGCGGTAGCGTTCGGGATCATTACGCTGTTGCCGGTCGAATTGATTTTGCAGGTGGGCAGCAGCGCAGGTTTTGCCATGGTATTCGCGCTGTTGATCGCGGCCATTATCTGGAACCTCGGCACATGGTACTTCGGCCTGCCGTCATCCAGCTCGCACACGATGATAGGCTCGATCATCGGTGTTGGACTGATGAACCAATTGATGGCTGTCAGCACCGCTGTGAGCGGCGTGGATTGGTCCCAGGCGGCGAGCATCGGCAAAGCGCTGCTGTTTTCGCCATTGATCGGCTTTTTCGCTGCGGCCTTGTTGTTGTGGCTGGCTAAATCGCTGATCAAGGTCCCGGCGTTGTACAAAGCCCCCAAAGGTAATGAGCCGCCGCCGTTGTGGATACGCTCGCTGCTGATCCTGACCTGTACCGGCGTGAGTTTCGCGCACGGTTCCAACGATGGTCAAAAAGGCATGGGCTTGATCATGCTGATCCTGATCGGCACGGTGCCCACGGTTTATGCGCTCAACCATGCCGTGCCGGCCGAGCAAGAAGCGAAATTCGCCCTGTATTCGCAACAGGCCGCGGCGGTTTTCGATAAACAGACCGATGGTGCGCAATTTGCCGCGGGTACCGATCCGCGTCCCGCTGTGACGACGTTTATTCGCACTCCACAAACCGCACCGGTGCCCGACGCCGCATTGAGCACGCTGATTCGTGAGACTGCCGAACGTGTCTCCCATTTCGGGTCGGTCGATACGGTGCCGCCCGCAGCCGCGACCAACATACGCAACGACATGTACCTGACCGGTGAAGCGATCCGATTGATCGACAAGAACCATCGGATCGGGCAGGACAAGAGCGATTCCGATGCACTGAAGGCCTACCGCGATTCACTCGACGCGTCGACCAAATTCATCCCGACCTGGGTCAAGGTTGCGGTCGCAATCGCGTTGGGCCTGGGCACGATGGTGGGCTGGAAGCGTATCGTCGTAACGGTGGGCGAAAAGATCGGCAAGGATCATCTGAATTACGCGCAAGGCGCCAGTGCCGAGGTGGTGGCGATGGCCACCATAGGCGCGGCGGATGCCTTCGGTTTGCCGGTCAGTACGACCCACGTATTGTCGTCCGGCGTGGCGGGTGCAATGATGGCCAACGGCTCCGGCTTGCAGATGGGCACCATCCGCAACATGGTGATGGCATGGGTTCTGACTTTGCCGGTTTCGATCTGCCTGTCGGGTGCCTTGTTCTGGATCTTTCGTCACTTGTTCTAGGCTAAGCGCGCGCTTTTACCCGGCCAGTTACGCCGCATGAAACAGCCCGCCAGAAAATATCTGGTCGGGCTGTTTTTTTGGGGAGCATGGTGAGCCGGGCAACAATCACTGGGCGGCGGGCGCGGGGCGTCATGGTTCTGTGCAGCTTGATGTCTATCGGTAGTTACCCGAGGCTGGTCGGCCCGCATGCTAAAAAAACAGCGCCGGATTGCGGGGTTTATAAAAAAAACGGTTCGCAAGCCCGTGCGGCGTGCGCCGGGATGCCGGGGAAAATGCTATCTTCATAAACCGGCTGAGCGCGCGATTCGCCCGCAGCAAAACGAGCCTGGCTTCGACTTGCCATGGCGCCGATTGCGCGCAATATTGCTAAACCACGACGTACTGCAGTGCGCAGATTAGATACAAATTTTGGAGGCAACAAGCATGTCGATTGCAAGTCCGACACAATCGAAGCTCGGGATGGTGTTCCGCGTGACCAGCGGAAATTTCCTCGAAATGTTCGACTTTTTCCTGTTCGGCTTTTACGCGACGTATATCGCTAAAACTTTTTTTCCCGCAGAAAACGAATTTGCTTCCTTGATGCTGACGTTCGGCACCTTCGGCGCGGGTTTCATCATGCGGCCGGTCGGGGCCATCGTACTCGGCGCTTATATCGATAAGGTAGGCCGTCGCCTCGGGTTGATCACCACCCTGGTGATCATGGGGATGGGCACCGTGCTCATCGCGTTCGTGCCGGGCTACGCGACGATAGGCTTGTTCGCACCGCTACTGGTATTGATCGGTCGCTTGCTTCAGGGTTTTTCGGCGGGTGTGGAGCTGGGCGGTGTGTCGGTGTATCTCTCCGAAATGGCGCCGCCAGGGCAAAAGGGCTATTACGTGAGTTGGCAGTCGGCCAGCCAGCAGGTCGCGATCATCGTAGCGGCGATCATCGGCTATGTGCTGAGCCTGACCTTGGCGCACGACGTGATCGCCGCCTGGGGCTGGCGTATCCCGTTCTTCATCGGTTGCATGATCATTCCGTTTATCTTCATGATCCGCCGTTCGCTGCAGGAAACGGATGTGTTCCTCGCCCGCAAGCACCGTCCGAGCGCGGGCGAAATTTTCGGCTCCATCGTGCGCAACTGGGGCATCGTGCTGGCCGGCATGATGCTGGTTGTCATGACCACCGTTTCGTTCTATTTGATTACCGTTTATACGCCCACGTTCGGGCGTAGCGTATTGAAGCTGTCGGTCACCGACAGCTTGGTCGTGACCTTCTTCGTCGGCGTGTCGAACCTGTTCTGGCTGCCGGTCATGGGCGCGCTGTCGGATCGGGTAGGGCGCAAGCCGTTGCTGCTCGGCTTCACGATCCTGACCATCCTGACCGCGTATCCGGTGATGGCATGGCTGGTCAACGTACCCACGTTCGAGAAGATGCTGGTCGCGGAGTTGTGGCTGTCCTTCCTGTACGGTAGCTACAACGGCGCGATGGTGGTGGCGCTCACCGAGGTGATGCCAATCGACGTGCGCACCTCCGGCTTCTCGCTGGCGTATAGCCTGGCGACTGCACTTTTCGGCGGTTTCACGCCGGCGGTTTCGACCTACCTGATCAAGGTAACCGGTAACAACGGTGCGCCGGGCTTGTGGATGAGTTTTGCGGCTGTATGCGGCTTGATCGGTACGTTGGTTCTGTACCGCTCGAGTGCGGTAGCCAAACGCGAGCAGATGTCACTGTCGGCTTGAGCCGGTTGAGCTGAGCCGGTCGCTATACATGACGGATGAACCCCACGTTTCTCGAAGCGTGGGGTTTTGTTTTTTCTGACCCGCGAAGGTAGGGGGCGTCCTTCGAGGGGCGTTCGGGGGGGGGCTTCAAATGCGCGTCAAATCCTGACCCGGAACGGCGTGAAGTTTGTGCCGCGATCGTAGTGGTCGCGCTGTTCGGCGCGTTTGAGCCAATTGACGATCAAGTAAGTCAGTGGCGTGGCGAACACTTCCCAACTTGTTTTGAACACGTATTGCGCGAGCGCAACGTGTATCACCTGAGTGGTCGGCCAGATCGCGTAGAACGCGATCATGTAGAAGAGTGTCGAATCGACCGCCTCACCCACTGCCGTGGAGCCTATCGTGCGCAACCACAAGTGCCGTCCACGGCTCCAGATTTTCACTTTCGCCAACACGTAGCTGTTCACCAGGCTGCCGCTCCAGAAGGCCGTGATCGAGCCGACCACGATGCGCGGCGTATTGCCGAACACGCCTTCGAGATTTTCCTGATAGTGCGCCATGAAGTCGCCGCTCGCCGTGGGGAGCGCCAGCACCACTATCGACATCAACGCCGCGAAGATCAACGCCGCAAACCCGGCCCACACTGCGCGCCTGTCGTAAGCGTAGCCATAGACTTCAGTCAGGATATCGCCGAACAAATAGGCGAAGGGAAAGAACAGGACACCGGCGCCGTAGACCAAGGGGCCCATGCCCGGCACGTTGATGACGGCCGCCTTGCCGGCGCCGATCAGGTTGGCGCATAACAGCACCGTTACAAAAGCTCCAACGATCAGGTCGTAATAGCGATAAGACGGGCGTTGCGGGGGATGGTCGATGTCCATCGGTAAGCCTCGGTAGATAAGTTGAATGGACCGAGGCTACCATGCCGCAAAAATGGCTGCGACCACGGGGTCAAAAGCCTAGCCGCGAGCTTATCGCGGCGTGATCCAGGGGGTAACCCCAATTAAATGCCACCGACATATTGCATACAATGAATGCGAAATATCCCGCTTAAGGCGCGATATCACGCTGTTTTCGAAATCGTTGCATACAATGTGTGGCTCATCCTTGAATCTAGACACGCTGCCAAAATCCGACGATCACGTCTATGCCGCGATCAAACAGGCGATTGCGACTATGCAATATGCGCCCGGCGAATTTATCCGCGAGGAGCAATTGGCGCGGGCCCTGGGCGTGAGCCGTACGCCGGTGCGCGAAGCGTTTCGCCGCCTGGGCGCCGAAGGCTGGCTGGAAATCAAACGCAATCAAGGCGTACGGGTAACGACGTGGTCGATCCAGGACGTGGAAGAAATTTTCGAAGCGCGTGCGCTGATCGAGCCGTATTTGGTAGGCCGTGCCGTTGCACGTATCAGCGCCGACAATCTCACGCAACTCAAGGCCTTGGCGTTGGAGATGCAACGCGTGGTGCGTCTTGAGCAAGACCACGCCACGCTCGACTTATGGTTCGAAGCGAACCGTGAATTTCACCAAATCCTCACGTCGGCCTGCGGCAATGCGCGCTTGAATCAGTTGCTGAATCTGATGAAGGAGGTGCCCTTGATCAAGTGGACCTTCAATAACTACAAAGATAGCGACAGAGAACTCAGCGTGCTGCAGCACTTGGAGATGGTCGACGCGATCGAGCAACGCGACGCGGCGTGGGCCGAAGCGATCATGAGGTCGCATATTCTGCGCGCCCATCGCAGCGTAATCAGTAAATTAAAGCTGGCAACCGAGTTGGCAAACTAAGTTTTCAACTTGATTGCCGACGAAGGCGGCAACGAAGGCGGCAAATAAGACAGTAAATAAGGCGGCTACCTAAAGCCGCAAATGATAAAAAAAGGAGACAACACAGTGCTGAAAACCGTGAATGCGGGCGCGCGTCTGGACCGATTGCCCACTTCGGCGTTTCATCGTCGCATCCTCTGGTTGATCGGAGGCGGGATGTTCCTCGATTCCTTCGACATCTATCTTGCCGGCGGGGTGCTGGGCGCCTTGACGCGCAGTGGCTGGTCGAATATTCAGCTCAACGCGAACTTCCTCACGGCCACCTTCGTCGGCATGCTGATCGGCGCACTGACGGCGGGCGTGCTCGGCGACGCCAAAGGCCGCAAGTTTACCTATCAATTCAACTTGGCCATTTTTGGCGTGGCGTCGCTGGCGGGGGCCGTTGCACCCAGCATGAACTGGCTGATCGTATGCCGGTTTTTCATGGGGCTCGGGCTGGGCGCCGAGATCGTGGTCGGCTACGGCTCGCTGGGCGAGTTCATTCCACCGGCAGTGCGCGGCAAGTGGTCTGCCTATTTGTCGCTGATCACCAATTCCGCCTTGTTTTTCTCAACCTTGCTCGGCTACCTGATTATCCCGACGATAGGCTGGCGGCCGATGTTTGCCGTGGTCGGTGCGGGCGCGCTGATCGTCTGGGTCGTGCGCAAGAAGATGCCGGAATCGCCGCGCTGGCTGGAATCGAAGGGACGCTTGCAAGAGGCCGAACAAATTTTGGCCGCGATCGAGGCCGAGACGGTCGCGGGTGGGCAGGCGTTGCCGCCGGTTGTGGTGCCGCCGCCTGTCGTGCCGAAGACCACCACGCTATTGAACTTGTTCGCGCCGCCTTTGCTGCGCCGCACGTTCCTGGGCGTGTGCGTGCAAGTGTGCATCAACATTGTGATCTACGGTTTTATCGTCTGGGTGCCGACCTTTCTCGTGCGGCAGGGGTTTGGGCTGGCGTCCTCGCTAGGCTATACCACGCTGATGTCGCTGGGCGGGCCGGCCGGCGCGCTGCTGGGCGTGTTGCTGGCAGACAGGATCGGCCGCAAGAACGGGCTGATCGTCGTGTCCTTCATCGCCGCGGTGGTGGGCTTTCTTTACAGCCATTCGCATTCGGTGGAAATGGCGACGGCGCTCGGTTTCGTGCTATTCACCCTGACGTATCTGCTGGTGGCGCTGGGGATCGCCACTTACGTTCCCGAGTTGTTCCCGACCGAAAACCGGTTGCGCGGCAACGGCGTTGCCGGTGCGGCTGGCCGGATCGCCGGCATCTTCGCGCCGCAGGTGGTGGTCGCCATGTATGCATTAGGCGGCATCCAGGACGTGCTCTCGGTCATCGTCGGCGCCATGGTGGTGCTGGTCGTCGCGCTGGTGGCGTTTGGCCTAGAAACCAATCAGCGTTCCCTTGAAGAAATTGGCCAAACCCAAGATTGATACCGACTACGGAAGACATCATGACTCAAACCCAACGTTCGATCCTCAAGCAAAAGCTCGCCGGTAAAGAAATCGTCGTGGCGCCCGGCATCTTCGACATGATCTCGGTACGCCTGGCCGACCGAATGGGCTTCGACAGCCTCTATATGACCGGCTATGGCACGGTGGCGTCCTACCTGGGCGAGGCCGACGCAGGGCTGGCGACCTACACGGATATGGTGAATCGCGTGAGCGCTTTTTGCGGCGCGAGCAAGACGCCGATTATTTGCGATGGCGACACCGGCTATGGCGGCCTGCTCAACGTGGCGCACACCGTGCGCGGTTACGAGAAGGCTGGGGCCGCAGGCATCCAGCTCGAAGACCAGGAGTTTCCGAAGAAATGTGGCCATACGCCGGGGCGACGTGTGATCGCGGCCGAGGAAATGGTCAAGAAGATCAAGGTTGCCAAGGAAGCGCGCATCGACCCGGATCTGCTGATTGTCGCGCGCACCGACGCACGCACATCGCTGGGTCTGGACGAGGCCCTGCGGCGCGGCGAGATGTACGTGAAGGCCGGCGCCGACGTGATCTTCATCGAATCGCCGGAATCGGAAAAGGAGTTGGAAATCATCGGCAAGACCTTCGAAGTGCCGTTGCTGGTGAATGTGGTGGAAGGCGGCCGCACGCCGCAATTGACGCCGGCCGAGCTTCAGGCGTTGGGCTTTTCTCTGGCGATCTATCCGGCTTCGGGTTTTCTGGCGGTCGCGCAGGCGCTTGAGAAAGTCTACGGTGAGATCAAGGCACGCAAGGGCACGACCGGGCACATGGGCGAACTCTATTCGTTCGCGGGCATGTGCACGTTGATGGGCTTCGAGGCGGTCTGGGACTTCGATAAGAAGCATGCCGACTGAAGCCGAAGCGGCCCGCACGAGCGATAGCCCGTTCGACGAAGCTAGGCGTCGATCGCACGAGCCGGCTTGATAGACTGCACGGCCGCTGCTTTGCAGCGCCGTGCGTCATCCCCATGCCTAAGTCCCATGGCTCAGTCCCGTGCATCGGGACCGCAGAGTGAGTGCGCGGGCGTAATGCCATAAGAAATGCTTGGATATCTATCTATCGGTAGATACTATTGCATGTATGGAAACGCAAACCGTCCGTGAGCAAGTGCTCGACCACGCCCAAACCTTGATCAAGCAGCGAGGCTATAACGGTTTTAGCTACCGGGATCTGGCGAAGCTGGTTGGCGTCAAAACCTCGAGCATCCATTATTACTTCCCGGGCAAGGAAGATCTGGTACTGGAGGCCGTGAATACCTATAGCAGCGCGGTACTGGCCGAGATGTACGCGATCGACAGCAGCCTTTCCGCCGACAAACAGCTCGAGCGTTATGCCAGATCGTTTGGCAAGCTGTTGGTCGAAGGCAATACCATTTGCCTGTGCGGTATGCTGGCAGCCGAAATCGGCGCGTTGCCGGAGCACATTGCGCTGGCGGTGCGTGGTTTTTTCAACGCCAATGAGGTGTGGCTTGCCAAGGTTTTGGCGCAAGGAGCGCAGGAAGGTAGCCTGCGGTTCAACGGCTCGCCGGAGCGCGCGGCGCGCGCGCTTTATGCTGCTTTCCAGGGCAGCTTGCTGGCAAGCCGGCTGTTCCAGGGCAAGGATCGTCTGAACGAAGTTGCACTGTCGCTGAAAATCCAGCCTTAGGCTGCTATGGGCCGGCAGTCTTGGCCAGCGCCCATGGATCAGGCTTATGAATCAGGCTTAGGGATCGGGCTAGGGATCCGCGGTTATGGGGCCAGCCGCATAAGTCCTGATTTCGCGTCAAAATCTATCTTCTGGTAGATAGATTTTGGCAGAATGGCTGGCTGTTCGGGAATGATAGATCGTGAAATGCGGTTTTAAATGGGGCCGATTGTCATTAATTGCCGATTGTGCCGCGTGCGTATCTATCTTCTAGTAGATTTATTTACGCATCGTGAACCCCCGCTGAAGTTTGGTGTCCGACTAAACAATGACTGCGGCGCACAGCCGTGCACCGCCCTTCCTCAGCGAGCCCACTCATGATGAAACTGAAAGATGCTTCCTTGCTGCGACAGCAGGCCTACCTCGACGGCGCCTGGTGCGACGCCGATGCAGGCGCGACCGTGCCCGTTACCAACCCCGCCACCGGCGAGCAGATCGGTACCGTACCCAAGATGGGCACGGGCGAAACCCGTCGCGCGATCGCCGCGGCCGCTCGGGCGTGGCCGGCCTGGCGCGGCAAGACCGGCAAGGAGCGCAGTATCATCCTGCGCAAATGGTATGACCTGATGATGGCCAACGTTGACGACCTCGGCATGATCATGACGATGGAGCAGGGCAAGCCGCTGGCGGAATCGAAAGGGGAAATTGCCTACGCCGGCTCGTTTATCGAATGGTTTGCCGAGGAGGCCAAGCGCGTGAATGGCGACACCCTGGCCTCGCCGGCCAAGCAAAACCGCATTGTCGTGATCAAAGAGCCGATCGGTGTGTGCGCCGCGATCACGCCGTGGAATTTTCCTGCCGCGATGATCACACGCAAGGTTGGCCCCGCGTTGGCGGCCGGGTGCCCCATCGTGCTCAAACCGGCCAGCGCCACGCCCTTTTCAGCGTTGGCATTGGCAGCCCTTGCCGAACGCGCGGGCGTGCCCAAAGGGGTGTTCAGCGTGATCACTGGGGCATCGAAAGAAATCGGCGCCGAGATGACGTCCAACCCGACGGTACGCAAGCTCTCGTTTACGGGTTCGACCGAGGTCGGGCGTCAGTTGATGGAGCAGGGCGCCGCCACGATCAAGAAGATCTCGCTCGAATTAGGCGGTAATGCGCCGTTTCTTGTCTTCGACGACGCCGACTTGGATGCCGCCGTACAGGGGGCGATCGATTCGAAATATCGCAACGCCGGGCAGACCTGTGTGTGTGCCAATCGCTTGTATGTACAGGATAGCGTCTACGACGCGTTCGCCGAGAAGCTGGTCGCGGCCGTCAAGACATTGAAAGTGGGCAATGGCCTGGACGCAGGCGTGTCGCAAGGGCCATTGATCGACGATGCCGCAGTCAAAAAGGTCGAGGAGCATATCGCCGATGCATTGGGCAAAGGGGCGCGGCTGTTGATGGGGGGGCACCGTCACGCGCTGGGCCAGAGTTTTTTCGAGCCGACGGTGCTCGCCGACGTCACCAGCGACATGCAGGTGGCCAAGGAAGAAACCTTCGGGCCGATGGCGCCGTTGTTCCGCTTCAAGACCGAGGAGGAAGCGCTGGCGATGGCCAACGACACCGAGTTCGGACTGGCCAGTTATTTCTATGCACGCGATATCGGACGGGTGTGGCGAGTGGCCGAAGGGCTGGAGAGCGGTATGGTCGGTATCAATACCGGTCTGATCTCCAATGAAGTTGCACCGTTTGGCGGCGTCAAGCAATCAGGGCTCGGCCGCGAAGGGTCGAAGTATGGAATCGACGATTACCTGGTCATCAAATACCTGTGCATGGGTGGCATTTGAATGCCTACCCAAGCAAGGGCGAGGGTTTGCCTCGATTTTTGCGCAACCAATTTCGTTATAATCGGTCCGACTCCAAGTATCCGATATCAACCGTCAGGGCGACGGCCGTTGTCCGGCTCGGCTGGCGGCGCTTCGATTGTCGAGGCGCGCCGCAACCGAACCGAGACTTCAGCGAGGGCCCCGGTTTTTTTGGCCTGCGGCATCTCGTGTCGCTAACCGATGTATTGCCACTTCTACTATGACGGAATTTGAAACTGAGCTTGCTAATCTGATTGCCGACGAGTTGAATCTGCAGGATCTCGATCGATCTGCAATCACCGCCGAGACGCCGCTCTATGGCGACGGCTTCGGTCTGGACTCGATCGATATTCTCGAAATCTCGCTGATCATTTCAAAGAAATATGGTCTAGAGTTGCGCTCAGATAATCCGGATAACAAAATTATTTTTGCCTCGCTCGGTAATCTTGCCGCCTACGTATTATTGCAACGAAGCAAGTAACGCTGCATCAAGTGGGAGCGATATGAGTCATGCTGCAGAGCAAGCCGCGCAGTCACATGCAGCGCAGTCACATGCCACGTCGAGTGGCGCACCAAATGCTTCGATAGACGGGGCATTCGCCGGAGCCGACGGGGCCGATCAGATCAGTGCGGCGGCCACGCTGCTCCACTGCGACGTACTGATCGTCGGTGGCGGTCCCGCGGGCTCGACGGTGGCCACGCTGCTGGCCCGTAAAGGCCATCAGGTGACGGTGGTCGAGAAAGCCACTCATCCGCGATTCCATATCGGCGAATCGTTGTTGCCCGCTAATTTGCCCTTGTTCGAAGCGTTGGGGGTCGCCGACGAAGTACGCGCCATCGGCATGAAAAAACCGGGTGCGGAATTCGTCTCGCCGTGGCACGAACATAAGCAGACCTTCAACTTCTGCGACGCCTGGGATAAATCGATGCCCAGCGCCTATCAAGTGCGGCGCGCGCAATTCGACGAAATATTGTTTCGCAACGCCGCCAAGGCGGGCGCGACAACGCTGGAAGCGTGTCGCATCCATACCATCGATTTTCTCGGTGGGGATGCCGGTGCCCGCGTCACGGGCAAACGGGACGATGGCACCGAGGTGATCTGGCAAACGCGCTTCCTCGTGGATGCGTCAGGACGCGACACGCTGTTGGGCAACCGCTTCAAAGCCAAGGTCAAGAACCCGCGCCATGCGAGCTCGGCCATCTACGGTCATTTCCGCCATGCCCAGCGCAATGAAGGCGAGGCCGCGGGCAATATCACGGTGTTCTGGTTCGAGCATGGCTGGTTCTGGTTCATACCGCTGGCTGACGGTACCACTAGCGTGGGCGCGGTAGTCTGGCCGTATTACCTGAAATCGCGCACCAAGCCGCTGAACGAATTCCTGCGCGACACGATCGCGATGTGCCCGGCACTATTGCTGCGACTGGCGCAAGCCGAGCAGGTCGCAGACGCCGAAGCGACAGGCAACTTCGCCTACGTGTGCGACCATCTGCGTGGGCCGAATTACTTGATGGTCGGCGACGCCTATACGTTTGTCGACCCGGTCTTTTCGTCGGGTGTCATGCTGGCAATGAACGGCGCCTTCGCCGCCGCCGAAGCGGTCGATGCCTGGTTGGTCGACCCGGCTCGCTCGAAGTCTGCATTTCGCCGGTTCGACAAGGTCATGCTGCATGGGCCACGTCATTTTTCGTGGTTCATTTATCGCGTGACCAACCCGACCATGCGTGACCTGTTCATGGGGCCGCGTAATTTCCTGCGCATGAAAGAGGCTTTGCTGTCGGTGTTGGCCGGCGACATTTTTGGGCGCACGCCGATCTGGGCCTCGGTACTGGCCTTCAAAGGCATGTACTACCTGCTATCTGCGTTAAACCTGGGGCGTACGCTGGAAGCGGCACGTCGTCGCCGTGTGAATATCCGCAGCGTCGACGCCGCGATACCGCAGCGAGGCGAATGATGCCAGGCGACGCAATGCTCAGCGTCGCGTGGCACAGCTCGGACTCGGTCCAGGCGCACATGGCACGCAACAACGACACCGTGCTCGGCATGGCCATCAACGGCGATCCGGGCGCGCTGCATGCGCTGACTTGCGCTCACGCCGATCTACCTGTGGCTACGGTGCATGCACCGTTGTTGGGTAGCCCGGACGGCATCGGCGCACAGTTGTTCGAGACTTGGCATGGGGTCGCGCCGTTGCGCTCGGGCGTCCATCGAGGGGTGAGCTATCGGCACAACAACGATCTGCTATTTGGCAGCGTGAGCATTGCCGAACACGATTTGGCGGCCGGCGCGCTGGCGCATTTAGATGCAACAACCGGCGCAGCGTCCGGCGCCGCCAACGTCGCGAGCACTCGGCTTGCAGCGGCGTCTTTTGCGGCGTACTCAGCGCTGTTCGATACTCTGGCGACCTTGGGTTTCGACTACCTGCTGCGGGTCTGGAACTACGTACCCGATATCGTCGATCACGTGGACGGCAGCGAGCGGTACTGGCAATTCAACAGCGGCCGCCAAGCGGCGTTCAGCGCGGCCGGTCGCACAGTCACGGGCGACGTGCCCGCTGCCTGCGCACTCGGTTTGATCGGCGGCTCGGTCACGGTATTTTTTATCGCGACTCGCATTGTGCCTATCGCGATCGAAAATCCGCGTCAGGTCAGTGCGTTCAACTACCCGCGGCAATACGGTCCGAAGAGCCCGACGTTCGCGCGCGCGGTGTGTATCGAATTTGCGAAGACGCCGTATTTGTTCATTTCCGGCACAGCCAGCATTGTGGGTCACCAGACCATGCATGTGGGAAACGTGGTCTTGCAGACCCGCGAAACACTGAACAATCTGCGCGCAGTGATCGATGCTGCCAATCAGCGCTATAGCCTGGACGACGGGAGCCCGCGTTTTGCGTTGGCCGGGTTGAATTTCCGCGTCTATATCCGTCGCTCGCTGGATTTTGACGCAGTGCGCGCCGAACTGGTCGCGGCGTTCGATACAGAGGTTCCACTGCCGCCAATCGTCTATCTGCGTTCCGACGTCTGTCGCCCGGATCTGCTGGTGGAGATCGAAGCAGCAGGTGGCTATCCGATGGAGGTGAGCGGATGAAACAAAGCAGACTCGGCCAAATACGCGATAGCGCGCGGATGTGGATGGGCTTGATCCTGCTCGGTGTGTTGTGCATGATCTGGGCGCCCGTTGCGTGGGTATTGCAGCGCGTTCTGCCTGCCGCACGAGGGCAACGGGTCGGGCGCAGCGCGACAACCGGGTTTTTCCGATTTTATCTGCGCGCGCTGGTGTGGATGCGGGCCGCACGTTTGGACCTGAGCGAACTCGATGCGCTGCGCGATGCCGGGCCGCAGATCGTTGCCCCGAATCATCCCAGCCTGCTCGACGCGGTGCTGATCATTTCGCGATTGCCGCAAATCGGCTGCGTGATGAAAGATGAATTGCTGAATAATATTTTTTTGAGCGCGGGTGCCCGACTGGCGCGCTATATCAGCAATGCATCGCTGCGCGACATGATCCGTCGCTCGGTCAGCGATCTGCACAACGGCCAATCGTTGTTGCTGTTTCCCGAAGGCACTCGCTCCCGTTGCGTGCCGATCGGACCGTGTCAACGCGCGGTGTGTGTGATCGCGCGGGCGGCCAAAGTACCCGTGCAAACGGTCATCATCGAAACCGATTCGCCGTATCTGACCAAAGGCTGGACTTTGTTTCATCGGCCACCGTTCCCCATCGTCTATCGCGTGCGGCTGGGCCGTGTGTTCGAAGTCGGTGACGACGACCACGCGTTCCTCGACGAGCTGCACCAGTACTTCGTCGATGAATTGGGTACGGGCGCGCGCGCCGTCGCGAACGCTGGCGCACGCGATCACACGGGCGAGCGCGCCAGTGACCGCACGAGCGAGCGCACGGCAGCGGAGGATCTCCGCTCGTCCCGCGGTACGCGCCCACCGGCGCCAGCCATTGCGGCGGCGCAGCCGCCCGCCCGCCCGGCTGCGCACGCGATCGCGAGCACGCGCCGGCAAGCCGCCGAAGACGGCCCCGGGCACTTGCTATGATGACGGCCATGACCCCCGCACCGATGGCCGCCGAGTTCGCTATGGACCTCGCGCCCACCGAGTTGGCGAGCGGCGACGTGCACTGCGGATCATATTCGGTGGCGCACTCAAGCACGCACGTCGTCTTGATCCCTAGCTATAACCCTGGCGCCAAACTGCTGGGCACTGTGACCGAAGCGCGGCGCCACTGGAATCCGGTCTGGGTGATCGTCGACGGTAGCACCGACGGTTCGGCGCAACAGTTGCGCGAATTGGCACACGGCGATGACGGGCTCGAAATTATCGAACTGGCGCACAACGTGGGCAAGGGCGCGGCGCTCCTGCATGGCTTTCAAGAGGCGGCGCGACGCGGTTACAGCCATGCGCTGACGATGGATTCCGATGGCCAGCACCCGGCCGAGTTGATCCCGCTTTTCGTCGCGCGCTCGCAGGCCCAACCGGACGCCATGGTGCTAGGCGTGCCGGTGTTCGATGCCAGTGCGCCGCTGCTCAGGGTCCGCGGCCGGCGTATTTCCAACTGGTTTGCGAATCTGGAAACCTTGTGGTCGGGCATAGGCGATTCGCTGTTCGGCTTTCGCGTTTATCCGATTGCGCCGCTGCTGCATGTGATGGGAGCACAACGCTGGATGCGGCGTTTCGATTTCGATCCCGAGGCGGTTGTGCGTCTGTGCTGGAAAGGCGTGCGGCCGATCAATCAGGCCGCACCGGTCAAATATTTTTCGCCCGGTGACGGCGGGGTGTCGCACTTCAACTACTGGCGCGACAACGCCTTGCTGGCGTGGATGCATAGCCGTCTGCTGGCCGGCTTTCTGATCCGGCTGCCGATGCTGTGGCTGCGTCGGGTGCGCCGCTAAAAAGCGGTTATGGTGGGCAGGGCGGGCACCTAAAGCTCTATTTCTCCGAGGATGCGCTGGGCGAGCTCTTTCGCTTCATCGAGCGCTTCCTCTTCAGTCCCGGCGGTGGCTTCCACCGTGTAGATCAGGTTTTCCAGCGCGTCGCCGTGGTCGCACACCAGTGCGACCATCCCCTGGAATTGCCCTCCGTCTGCTGGGCATACCGTTGCGGTCGCCGTATAAATCCCCTTGGTATAGGTGGTGTCATCCATGGCGCATCTCCAGCGTGACGCAGGTAGTCATCTCGATTCTAATATTAGTTACCATTCCTATTTGTTTGCTATACTGATTTTTATAATAGTCAACTATAAATAATATTCAACCACGACGACCCGCGCGCATCCCTCATTGTTTTTGAGACAAAAGATGGCCGTTGCGAAAGTCAGTCGGTAGGAGGGGGAGGCGCATGACCTCATCGGTTCTCGAGGTCTCGCTTTCGTCCGGCGAATGCTATGACGCATAGACCGGTTGCGATTTTAAGAGACGCGAGGCCGTCCCAGAAAAGATAAAAGCCTCGTAATTGATCCGGTTCGGATAGATTTTGCTCGCAAAACGCACTCGCGCTACCAGGACTTGACGGACAAGCTCGTATCTCAGAAATATATGCCTGAGGACCAGGCATACCCGGCGTATTTTCATAAACAAAGGGATGAAAAAATGATGAGTAATGCGACGTATCCATTCTTTCTTTTAGAAATCCGCAGGCTGTTGATGCGGATGGCGATTTTGTGGCTGGCTCTCATGCCGGTCGTCACGTTCGGTCAGGTGCCTGACAGTGTCGAAATTGCTGCGGCATTGTCGTTGACCGGCGATTCGTATACCTTCGGTCGCGGCAGCCTCGAGAGCATCCAGTTCGCGGTGGAGGAGGCCAATGCAGCGGGCATAGCGCCGCGCATCGTGCTGACCGAGTATGACGACAAAAGTACTGAGGCCGGTGCTCGCGAGGTGGCGCTCCGGGTCGTAGCGAGCCGGGCGCTGCTTGTTCTCGGACCGGCGATCAGTACGGCGTCACTGGCGGCAGGCCCGATTTATGCGAGCGGGCAGCTTGCTTCGCTGACCACGACGGCAACCTCCGATCTCGTGACCGACAACCCAACAACCTTTCGCGTCCTGTTCAAAAACAGTGAACAGGGAGAGATGCTGGCTACGTACTTATATCGTGTGCTACACCGGCGTGAGGCGACGGTGATTGTCGTCGATGACGGTTACGGCCGTACGCTGGAGACGGGCTTTCGCCGCGCGGCCGACCGAGTCGGCATCAAGGCCCGCTACTTCACGTTCAAGACAGAACAGGAAGCCGATCAGGTGGCTCAGCAGATTGCCGCAAGCAGGGATAACGCGCCTATCGTTTTCGCCACGCTCGACGGTGATGGTGCGCGCCTGCTCACCTCGCTGCGCCGAGCGGGTATAACGGGTCCTTTTCTCGGTGGCGATGCGTTTGGCGACGATAGCTTCAGCCAACGGGTGGAAGCTTTACCGGAGGAACGTCAGCACCGGGGATTTTTCACCGATGAGTTGTATGGCATCTCGCCGATGATTCTCGATTCGGCCAACGCCGGGATACTGAGCTTTGCCCAGCGGTTCAAGGCCCGCTTTGGTCACGATCCGGTCTGGTTTTCGGTGGCTAGCTATGACGCGACCAAGATCGCCATCGCCGCGCTACGTGTTGCGGTTGCGGCAAATCCGTCGGATCTGAAAGCGCAGCGTGCTGCTGTGCTTCAATATCTCAACGGGCTTAACGATCCCGCAAGTGCGAGCGCAGGATTGCTGGGCCCATTGGCGTTTGATGGCGCGCGTGGCCGTCAGCAGGCAATTCGGATCGGCCATTTCTATCGGGGGCGTTTCGAGTCGGCGCCGTTGCAGATCGTACCGGTCATTGATCCGGACTCGCATGACATCGCCAGCGGCGCGGTTTTCGAGGTCGGGTCGGGTCGTTATGCACGACTTCAGAGGGTGGTGTACACAGGGATGTTCATCAACGAGATTACGCGTGTGGACTTGTCGCGCTCGATATTTGGCGCAGATCTTTATCTCTGGTTGCGTTTTGCCCCGGACGCCGGCCCCGGAAGTCCGGATCCCACCGACATCAATTTTCCCGGTCTGGTCAGTGGTGGCTTCGACCGCACCCACCCCGTCGAGCAGGGGAATATGCCAGACGGCACCGTTTATCGATTGTGGCGGATACAAGGTGAGTTCGAAAACGACTTCGACCTCAGACGATTTCCGTTCGATAAACAGGTGCTGGTGCTGCCATTTTCGAATTCGCATGCGGCGGCAGACCGGATCGTCTATGTACTCGATCAGCGCTTGCCGGCTACCGCGTCCAGCGTCTCGTCAGGGCTGGTCAAGACGAGCACGAAAGGGGTGGGTCTGACGCACGCGGTGACTCAGACAACAACGCAGTCAAGCGAATCGGACGTCGCGCTCGCGGTGGCTTCCCGTAACGCGTTCAGAAGCCTGTCGCAATGGAAGGTGTTGGGCGCGCGTCAGCAGCGCGACAATCTCGTCACCGAATCGTCCCTCGGCGATCTGCGCCGAGTCGGTGCCCTCGGTTATCGAGAGCTTTCCGGTTTTTCGGTCGAGGTGGACTTGCAGCGTCAGGTCAGCGCGACCTTGCAGAAGAGCCTGCTGCCGCTCCTCTTGATGACCCTGATCTTGTTGGCATCGCTGTTTTTCCCGGTCGCAATGGGTACCACCAAGATTGCGGTGGCATTGAGCGGGGCCTTGTCGGCGGCAGTGCTGCTCAGCTCGATCAACAGTCAGTTGGGTGGCGTCGGCTATACCGTTGCCGTCGAGTACGTGTTCTATGTCTTCTTCGGGCTCAGTTTGCTCGGTGTTCTCTCAGCGCTCATGGTGGAACGACTCCGCGCGGTTGACCGCCCCGTGACGGCGATACGCACGGAGATCGGGACGCGTTGGCTGTTCATCAGCATTACGGTGGCCACGATTGTTGCCGCAACGTGGTTTTTCTACGTGGGTTGATAGACTCGGATCGTGTGCCTACGGTACGGTGGGCACCGAACCGAGGCCCAATTTTGGTAGGCCGACACGTAGCCCCGGCGTGGTCATCACGGTGCTGATAATCGCCATCAAGACCAGCATAGTAAAAACGTTTTGCGAAATCACGCCCAGATCGAACCCAACGTTGATCACGATCAGCTCCATCAGTGCGCGCGTATTCATCAAGATCGCGAGGAGGCCCGCTTCATGCCGGTTTAGCCCGGACCAGCGCGCTGCGCCATACGCTCCCGCCATTTTTCCGAAGGTTGCCAGTATTACCGTCAACGCACACCAACCCCATAAGGCCATGCTGTCGAGGCCACCAATGTTGGTGCGCAATCCGGTATAGGTAAAGAAAATCGGCAAGAAGAAAACCAGTACGAAGGTGCCGACCTTGTCACGCCAAGCCGCGACCAACTCGATTTCGTCATGCAACAGCACACCCATCGCAAAGCCGCCAAAGATCGCGAAGATGCCGATCTGATAGGTGGTCATCGCGCAGCAAAAGATGCCTATCAATAACGCAGCAAGTAGATTGGCGTTGAGCTTACCTGTGCGCTTCAGGTCGCCGCCGAGCATCACGATCAGGCGCTTGAAGAGCGGGCGCAGCACGAACCAGCTAAAAATCGCAAACGCGAAGACTTCGAACACCTTTAAACCGAATTGCCACAAATCGAACCGTGCCGATGCGAGCGCGGTCACGAGCGCAAGCAACAGCCAGCCAACGACGTCGTTGATGGCGGCTGCGCTGATCGCAATCACGCCGATGCGCTCGCGAGTCATGTTGAACTCCATCAGGATGCGCCCCAGGATAGGCAGTGCCGTGATGGAAAAGGCGGTGGCGACAAAGAGTGCCGCGGCAACCGGCGGCGCTTGCGGCGACAGCACCGGCGCACTCCAGTAGCCGAAGCCCAGGCCCAGTGCAAACGGCAACGCGATACAGGCGATCGCCACCCGGATGGTGGCGGTGCGGTTTTGCATCGCGCGTAAATGGGTGAAGTCGAACTCCAGACCGATCTGGAACATCAACAAGATCAGCCCCAATTGCGAGAGCGCATTCATCGCTTGGGGCGGCGTCGACAAAAACACGAAATGAAACGCGCCGGGTGCAACAAGACCGAATAGCGATGGACCGAGTACGATGCCCACGATAATTTCGCCGACCGAGGGCGACTGGCCGACGCGTTGAGCGAGCCAGCCTCCGACGCGTGCTGCGAGCACGATCACCGTCAATTGCAACAGGATCAGAAACAGCACCGCTTCGTTTTGATGCGCGGTGACCTGAGATGCGTGTGCGGCTGGGTTCATGGTTCGCTCGCTCTTCAGGGCCCGGGCGGTGTGCCCAAGGCAGTCGCAAGTGCTGTGCTGGCGTCAAGTATCACGGTGGCGCGGCCCGTAGCGACAAGCTGCGTGCCGGCGCTGACTTCGAAGCGATACAGGATCATGCCGGCATCACCGCTCAAGCGCCAGGCTTCGCAGCGCAGGTCGTCCGCCAGACGGTCCAGTCGCGCGACAGCCAGCGCCACGTTGCGCATGCCCGTGAGCATCCCGGCCTGGGGCCGGTCGTTGGGGTCGGCCAGCAAGGCCCCATGCACCGCCATTGCCTGGGCCGCGTATTCGATTGCGCAGGCCGCGCCCAGTCGCCCATGTGCGCGCAGGGGATGGGCGAGATCGCGATGACTGCTCGCGCGGCAGACGATCTGCTCGCTATCCCAACTCACCACCGCATCGAGCAAGCACATGCTGCCGTGATGGGGGATGTGGGCTTCGATCCACGCATGGTCTAACTGCATGGCGCCACCTCGACCCGCAGGCTGCTGCCCGGCAGATACTCGATTACGCAACTGCCGGTTTCACCGCGCGCCATTAGTGTCGCGAGCGGCAGCGCACGCGCGGAGGGAATCGCCAGTCGCAAGGCTTCGAGCGCGGGTTCGGTAAGCGCATCGGTTGCGCTGTCGACCAGTGCTATTGTCAGCTTGAAGCGTGCCTGAGCATCGGGCGCCGCGGCCAGCACCAACGCCACGCCGAATGCATCGGGAATCGGCCGCACGGCGCGTAGCGGCTCCGGGTAATCGGCTTCATAAGCGACCACGGCAACGCGTCCACCATCAAGCGCCAGTTGCGTGAAGGCTTCCAGCAGGCCGGCCGCAAGGCTGCCGTCATGGGCGCATAACACTTGCGACGGTGCGCGGTCGCCGCTGGCGATACTCCAGTACCCCGAGGGCGCGTTGTGGACCGAGTTGTGAAAGCGGGTGGGCGACAGCGCGCGGTCGTCGGAAGCGAGCGTCGAGCAGATGACGTTATAGTTTTCGCCGTCGCCGCCCGAAGAGGTGAATATGGTCGGTATGCCGGCACCGTCGGGCACGACTTGCGACAGCGCTTCGTCGGCCACGGCCAGCGCGATTTTCACCACCGCACCGACCCGCCGACGCTCAGCTGGCGGCAGGCGATTGGCCGCAGGCAGCACGGTGCGCTCGGGCAGATAGGGGGCGACGCCCGCCAGCACGCGTTGTGCGGCCAGCCAGCCTTCCAAACCGGGGCCGCGCAAGCCGATCGCTTGTACATACGCTGTCAGCGAGGTGGGTGAGGTCATTGCAGCCGTCCGTGCATAAGGGATGAGTCGCCAGCCTGGCCCAAAACCAAGCTGCAGTTGGTGCCGCCAAAACCGAATGAGTTACTGAGCACCGCGCGCAACGGCTGGTCGCGACGCACGAGCAGATAGTCCAGCAAGATGGCGGGGTCGAGCGTGCGCGTATTGGCGCTTGCGGGCATGAAGCCGTGTTGCAGCGCGAGCGCCGCAAGTACCGTTTCGACCGCGCCGGCCGCGCCCAGCGTATGGCCGGTCATGCCTTTGGTGGAGCTGCACGGCGTACCGTCAAAAAGCGCCGCTACCGCGCGGCCTTCAGCCTGATCGTTGCTCGGCGTCGCCGTGCCATGCAAGTTGATGTAGTCGATTTGCGCGGGCTCCAGCCGCGCGCTTTCGAGCGCCGCACGCATTGCAAGTTGGGCGCCGAGCCCGTCCGGATGGGGCGACGACATATGATAGGCGTCGCTCGATTCACCGTATCCGAGTAAGGCGACGCCATCGTGTGTGGTAGCCGATGCCGCCGCGGGCCGCTCCAGCAAAGCAAAGGCGGCGCCTTCACCGATTGAAATGCCGTTGCGCGTTGCGTCGAACGGTCGGCACATTTGCGGCGAAAGCAATTCGAGCGAGTTGAAGCCGTACAGCGTTGTCTGGCAAAGCGAATCGACTCCTCCGACCACAGCCGCGTCGATCAGGCCGACCTCTATCATGCGGCTGGCCGCGGCGAATACCTTAGCGCTCGACGAACAGGCCGAAGAAATGGCGACGCTGGGACCTGCGACGCCGAGTGTGCGGCGGATAAAGTCGGCGACGGAAAACGGGCTATGGGTGGCCGCGTAGTCCAGGCTGGTCGGCAGCGCTCCGCTCGCCGGATCGCGCTGCCGGTAGGCCAATTCGGTTTCCAGCACGCCGGCCGTGCTGGTGCCGACAAACACGCCGACGCGCTTGCTGCCATAGCGCGCGACGGCCTCGCGTGCGTGCTCGACAAAATTGTCCTGTTGCACGGCAATCAGGGCGATACGATTGTTGCGGCAATTGAAGCGCGCCAGCTCGCCGTCGATAAGCGCCTCATCGGCGCCGGCCACCGCACCGATATAGGTATTCAAGTCGCAATGGGCGAAGCCGCCGGCCTTGAGGCCCGTGCCGGCGGCGCGCAGCATGTCCAGATGGGCGGCGAGCCCACGGCCCGCGCAGGTGGTCGCGGTGTAGTGGGAGAGCAGCAAAGGCTTCAGGGCAGGACGCATAGGTAGCCACTCAAAAAAACTGACACGGTTTTGAAACAGTTGCCCACGCCATGACTAAACGCCATGAGCGTCTCGCAATGTCACGAAATGCAAACCCTGGTGTTGTACCGCCTCGATCAAGGTGGGCAGGACACTCAATATCACCGGCGTTCCGTCCATGGTCAGCGCCGAGTGGCCGTCGTGCAGCAGCAAGATATCGCGGCCGCGCAGCCCCGTCAGCAGGCGCTGGCTGACCACTTCCGCGCGCGCTTCGCGCGTGTCGAACCCGCGCCTGGTCCACGAGGCCAGTCGCAAATCGAGTTGGCGCAGTACCGACTCCAGCAGCGGGTTGCGCAAACCGGCCGGTGCGCGGAAAAAGACCGGGCGCACGCCGGTTAAATCGGTAATGGTGCGTTGGCCTGCTGAAATCTCGGCGGTCAGCGATCGAATTCCCATTAGAGAGAACGTATGCCTATGCGTTTCAGTATGATTTTCGAGTGCATGGCCGCGCGCGACAATTTCGCGTGCCAGCGCCGGATAGCGGCGCGCTTGCGCGCCGATGCAAAAGAACGTCGCCTTGACGGCGTATCGATCGAGCAGGTCGAGCACCTGCGGCGTGACTTGCGGATCGGGGCCATCGTCGATGGTCAGCGCCACCGCACGTGCGTTTTCCGGGCATTCAGGCAAGCGTGACCAGTTGGGGCCCAATAGCGTCGAGCGCGGCCACAGACCTGCCGCGGACAGCGCCATATGGTTGGCCGCAACGCCACTTAGCCACCAGGGCCATGCGGCGGGCGCCAGCACGCAGCCGGCCAGCGCCAGCGCGTGGATGGCTGCCGACGTTTGCCAGATCGGCGGCCGAGTGGTCAGCGGCCAGCGACGCGCACCGTACGCATCCGGGGTGGGCCGATGCACCGTTTTAAACTCGCTCATCGCAACACCTCCGTTTCATCGGCATGCGCTTTCGCTGCAATGGACGTCGCGCTGTTCGTCGCGCGGCTTATAGGGGGACTGGTCGACTGAGTGAGTAGGGAGCTGAGTGGGCGACTGAGCATGGCGCTGAACAACAATACCAACAATGCGCCCGGCGCGACCGTTTCGCCGAACGAGCGCAGCAATGGCACCGACGAGAAGGCCAGAACGCCGAAGCCGGCAATCGTCGACAGGTTGGCAAATAGCAAGGAAGCCACCGTGGCCGGCTGCATGCCCCGAGGATCGAGCTGCGAATCGACCTGTGAGTCGCCCCGTGCATCGCGATCGTGCGCCGCTTCGAAGAACAGCGCGTAGTTCGACCCGAGCGCGACAACCAACAACATGCCGACCAGATGCAACAGCGTGAGTTGCGCGCCGCTCAGCGTCAGTAACGCGGCAACCACCACCACGGCGGCAGCCAGCGGCGCGATGACGCGCACCATGCGCCGCGCCGAGCGCAGCGCCAGCGCCAGCAAAACAATAATCGCCATCAGGCCTGCCGCCGATAACCAGATCGCCTGGTGCAGGTAGCCCGCGTAGAGACGGTCGGTCTGTTCCTTCAAATCGATAAATAAAATCGGCTGAGCGGGCGCCTCGGCCTGCACACCGTCCGTCGACTCGGGCTTCAAATCGCCCGGTGACTCGGGCTGCAACTGATTCAGCGCCTGCCTGATACGTGCGTGATCGATGCCGCCCGGCACGCCCGAGGGTGCGCGCAGAGGCAGAAGGGCATCGCATTGATTCGCATGACATAACAACAGCGCATCGAGCGCTGCAGCCAGCGAACTGCCGTGCACGTCGGCAGGAGTGAGCGGCGCCACGTGTCGGGCGGCTTCGACGTCATCCAAAAACCCACTCAACTTGGTCGCACGCAATGGCAAACCCTGCGTGGCTTGGTCGAGGTTGGCGCTCAGTACGGCCCGCTCAGGCAGTGCGGCCTGGCGCGCACGTTGCAACGCCACGCTGGGCAGGTAGCGGCTCGGGCTCTCGAAATTCTGAATCACGCCTTCGCTGGCAAGTGCGTGCAGCGCAGGCGTAACGCGCTCGGCGCCTTGCAAGGCGCTTTGCACGTCGGTGCCGCGCACCACCACGAAATACACGGCATCGGGTGCGCCCAATTCGCTGCGCAACTGCGCATCGAGTGCCTGATCGGCGGCAGAAATCGGGCTGAGCGCGGCCAGTTCGGTATTCCACAAACGGTGGTGGTGCAAGGCCAGCAGCGCCACAGCGGCGAGCGCCAACACCGCGACCGCCGCGCGCCAGCGGCGTGCGCGTTCGATCAGGCGGATCAGGCGACGACCAAAGCCCGTCACGTCGCGCGGCCGCAAGCTGGCCGGAATCAACGCCGGCAATACCCAGCGCGTCACGGCGGCCGCGACGACGAGCCCGCTAATCGAATAGACGCCCAGTTGCGCAAGACCCGGGAAGCCCGACAAGGTCAACGATGCAAAGCCGAAGATCGAAGTCAACGTGCCCAGGCGCACAGTCGGCCACGCGTTCTTGACCCAGTCGCTTAGCCGCCGGTCCAGGTTTTGCGTTGACGGGTTTTGTGTTGGCGAGTTTTGTGTTGGATAAGAGAGGCCCACCCCCGACTGGATGAACAGATAGATCGAGTAATCGACAGCTTCGCCGATCAGGGTCGTGCCGAAACCAAGCGTCAGCCCATGCACGGTGCCAAAGCCGGCACTTACCGCGGCTACGCCGGCCGCAGCGCCGCTGAGCACCGGCAGCAAGCCGAGCAGCAGCGTCGTGGGCGAGCGATAGACAAACAGCAGGAACACCACGATCAGGCCGCTACCCAAACTCGATAGCCATATGACTTGGCTGCGTATGGTCTGCCGGATATTAACGGCGAAACTGGGCGGCCCGCTGATCACGAGATGCAAGGGGGCGGCACCGGCGGCACGCGCGAATTGGCGTTGCACCGCAGCCAATGCCTGCTGTTGCGCATCGGTATCGGAACCCGGTGCTGCAATCTGCACGATCAGCAACGCGCGCTGGCCATCGCGGCTGCTCCACACACCGAGGCGGCTGGCGGGGTGCAGCGTTTGATTATAGGAATCGATCAACTGCAGCGTCTCGCCGGTCGGATCGCGCGCGAGCAACGGGGCGATCGACATGCCGGCGGGTGAACTCAGCAAATCGATCGAATTGCCGATGGCGGTATGCAGGCCGCTCGCGGTGAAGCGTTGCGCGTCGACGGCCGGGCTGAGCAGATAGCGATGCGCGAACACCAGTTGCTGATCGTGGGCTTGTGCATCGGCCGGGCTATTGCCATTTTGTATCGTGCTGAATTGCGGATCGCGGCGCAGTGCGTCGGCCAGTTGCTGCGACGCGCTGGCGCGTTGCTCCACGCTGCCGCCATCGATGCCCAGCAATACGGTGCGCGAAGCCGGACCGTCTCGCACCAAGCTCACCATGAGTTGCTGCTCTGGGCTGGGTGTGTTGGGCAGAAAGGCTGACAGGTCAGCCGTGTAGTGGGCGCGCGCGATCATGACAGCACAGCTCGCCATCAGCAGCGCCCAAATGACGAGCGCGACGCGGCTGCGCGAGCGGACGCTCATGGGTTAGCGGCCGCAGAAATGGCAGTGATGTTGGTCACGGTGCGATCGTGATTGGTCTGGTCGATCTGCACCGTGTCCAGTTCGGCTGCGCCGTCGGCCGCGGTGGTCCCGGCCAGCGTGATCTGCGCAATCTGTTTGGCGGCGCGCGCTTCTTTGGGCACCAGCACCAGGCGCCAATGCGCAGCGTTCCCGCTCACTTCGATCTGGTAAAACTGTTCCAATATGGCGCGCTCGCCGGTCAGTGTGCCGCGCACGCTTTCGATCGCCGCCGCGATCTCGGGGTATTGGCCCAGCGACAGCGTGCGATCATGCCCATCGCGGCTTATGGTGAGCGTGTCGCCGTCCACCACGAGGGTTTCGGGTTTGGGCAGCAAGGTGCGTTTTTCAAAATGATCGGGCGCGCGAAACGAAAGTTCGCCCGACGAGGTAACCGGTTTATCGAGCAGCGAGAGTGTCTTGGTCTCGGTGAAGGTGGCGTGGCCGGATTTATGCTGTGCGAGCGCGTGCATCAGTGTGTCGATGTCGAAGCTTTGAGCGTAGGCGGGCGAGCTGGTCAGCAGCATGCCGCCGAATGTGCCGAATACGCCGGGTGTGCCGAGTGCGAGCGCCGACGCCAGGGCCAGCAGCCCGCGACTGATGCGGGCTTTGGCGTGCGTGCGGCGCCCCGTGCGCGTGCCGGTCTGATCCTTCATGCGTTTTCCTCGGGCGGCGGTGCCGCGCTGTGCACTTGCGCAAGCGTAGGCGCGGGCGACCAGAAATCGAAAAAGTTGAACCAGTTGTAAGGCGTGGCGCGGCAATGTTTCTCCAGTATTGCGGCGTAGCGCGCGATCGCTGCATGAATCTCGGCCGTGCGCTGCGCCGGCGGGGCGTCGCTCAGCTCGCTGAAATCGGCGATCAGTTCGAAGTGGCTGAAATAGCGATTGCCCCCTTCGTAGATGCCGGCCATGAACAACACCGGACGCGCCATCAGCGCGGCAAGTCGGAACGGGCCGATCGGGAACGCGGCGTAACCGCCCAGGAACGGCAACAGCAAGGTCGCTTCATTGCCGGGCGTGCGGTCAGCCAGCATGCCGACCATGCCGCCTTCGTCGAGCCGCTGACGCACATTGAGCATCGAGTCGACGTTGCCCATGCCGATGATGTCGGCCGTGGCGCGCGGATTGATGGCCGCCAGCGTCTGATTGATCTTGCGGGCGTTTTCCTCGAACATCAGCATCGTTGCGCGCGTGCCGGTCATGCTACGCCCGACTGCCGAGAGCGCTTCGAAGCTTCCCAGGTGGGCGCCGATCAAGAACGCGCCGCGGTTCTTGGCCAGCACCGCGCGCATCGGTGCTTCGCCGTCCGCGCGAAACCGGAACAGATCGAAGCGGTCGTTAATCAGGTAGACGCGATCATGTATCGTCGACGCAAACGCGAGCACCTGTTTGAACCCATCCAATGGCGTCGGCTTGCGCGGCAACACGCGCTTCAGATAATCGCGCGAGGCGCGCCGCGCGGTCGGGGCAAAACACACGAAGTAGGCTGCAATGGCGTAGACCAGCGGCCGCGAGAGGCGGCGCCCCAGGCGCAACGATAGCCAACTCATGACGCGCAACATCAACAGGCTGCTGCGTTCCTTGTGCTGGGTCCACGCTGCGGCGGGCGCCGCGGCGCCCGGCTCGCCGGCGGTGCGACTGCGGGCGCGACCACTGGCGCGCGGCACGGGATTGGGCCGGTTCATGATAGCCCCGCCTTACCGGACAGCGTGGCACTACCGCGTGCCACCACGCGGCCGGCGGTCTGGACTTCGAAATCGATGTGGCCGCGCGGCTTGAGCGTGTGCCGCAAGCTTAGGTGTTCGCCTGGCCTGACAGGGCTTAGCAGTTTGACCTGACCCAGTTCGCATTGAGCGGGCGAGAGCCGGTAGTGCAGGGCGATGGCATGCAGCGCTTCGTCGAGCAGCAGCACGCCCGGCACCACGGGTTGCCCCGGGAAATGCCCGGCCAATGCAGGGTGGTCCGCCTCTATCACCCAACTGTGCACAGGGTCCGCAGCGCTTGAGATGCCAGAAGTGGGTGCATTGCCCGCGCCATCAGCGCCATTAGCGCCGGCGGATGGGCTCGCTGTATTGCCGCGGCGGGCCACATGCGTCTCCAGTAGCGCGCGCAAGGTATCGCGCGGCAGCTTGCCGGCATCGTTGCGCGGCAGCGCATCGAGGAAGATCAGCGGACGCGGCAAGAACACCGCATCTATGCGCTCGCGCAACTGCTTCGTCACCGCGGCGGCATCCAGCGTGGGGGCGACGATGAAGCAGCTCAATCGCGTTACGACATCGGCCTCGTCGCCATCGGGCATGTAGAAGCTTGCATCGACTACACCGGGTATCGCATTGACTTGGTGATTCAGGTAGCCCATCGACGAACGCTTGCCCGCGATGTTGATCATGTCGGCAGTGCGACCGTGCAGCAGGAACGAGCGCGGTGCACCCGGCACAGGGTCGAGCAACTCAATCACGTCGCCAAGCTGGGTCGGTTGCTCGATATGACCGCCCGATGCCCAGACAAGTTGATCGGCCAGCTCGATGTTCACCGCGCCTATCAGTTCCCAAACCTCGTTCATCGCGGTGCGTCGGGTAGCAATCTGGCCGGTCTCGGTGCTGCCGTATATTTCCAGCAAGGGCGCCGAAAAACCGGCTTCCGCCTGAATCGCAAGCGCACGTGACAGGGGCGCCGTGGCGCACAACAACAGGTCGGCGGCAGGCAGTTCGCCGCCTGCGGCCAGCAAGGAGCGAAGATGCACAGGTGTGCTGACTAGCGCACGGGGGCGCGGCGTTTCCTCAAGTGCCGATACCACATCGGCGGGGTAGAACGGCTTGCCTGCATGAAAGGCATTTCCGCTGATCAGCGGCAGCAGCACGGTGGATTCGAATCCATACATATGCTGCGGCGGCACGGTGCCGATCAGCGTGGTATGGCATGTCGCGTCTATGCCCAGGCGCGCTGCCGCAGCGCGCACGTTGAGCACGAGCGAACCCCAGGTCTTGCGGTGCGCGACGGGGACCCCGGTCGAGCCGGAGGTGAAAACGAACGCGACCGTGCGAGCGACGTCGATCTCGGGCACTTCAAAGCGGGTCGCGCGCGCGGCCTGCGCGCTGGCATCGGCATCGGTGCCATCGAGCTCAAGCGGATAGACGAATTGAGGTAGCGCAATCGGGTTGTCGTTCCTGTCGCTCAAGCAGATCGCGTCGGGCGCGAAGTGCACGAGCTCGCGTATCGCTTCCGGAGTATGCGTAGACGGCAACAGCGAGATGCGGCCCGACCATAAAATGGCGGCGAGCCCGACCGTGAAGTGATAGCGATCGGCACACGCGTTGAGCACATGAGAGCCGGCCGGCAGACGCTCGGCCAAAGCCGCGACGTCGGCCAGAAAGCGGGCTGCGGTAATCGGCTTGCCGTTGCGATAGGCGATGACCTGGCCCGGTGTGCGGTGCGCAATCAGCGGATAAGTTTTCATAGCGAGTTTCCGTGGCGCGTTTGAGTGATCAGCGTGTACGGGACGTCAAAGCGCCGTCGCGGGCAGACCCGGGACGAACCCCGCAATGCGAAACCACGCGCAGCGTATCCATAAAACTTGAGCGCTCGTGTTTAGGAATGACAAGGCAGCGACAGACAAATTCCAACAAAAACCAGAACAGCGACAACGGCAGCGCCGAAAACCACGCAAATTCGGTCCAATGCGCAAACGAGGTGCTGAAGAACAGCGACACCGAAACCGCCGCCACCAGCAGGAAGTTCAACGTCCATCCCGCCGTGACCCGTCGCGTATAGCGGCTTTGCAACGGCGTCAGCGGTCCATGCAGATGCTCCGCAAACCGCGACACCAGCGGTTTGTGGCCCGGGCGCAAGGAATGACCGAACAACGCCGCCAGCGCCAAGTTACCGCTCAGATGGTCGAGCAACCACAACTCCCGGATATGACCGATCTGTCCGTGTTGCGAACACAGTAGCGCCACGATCAACAGGCTGCCGGCCAGCGCGGCGAACCAGCGCAACCGGGTGGGCCACGCGGCTGCGACCCAGCAGCCGACGGGTGGGAACGTCGCCACCAGCAAATTCAGCGGGCTGGGCGTGATGCCGACGCGCGCTTGCGCCAACGCGCCATGTGTGAACGAATACCACACGCATAGCCCGAAGATGGCGATCACTGCTAGCGCGGCGGCGGATTTAGCCCAGACGCCGGCGGCGCTGGGGCGAGACTTGAGATAGGGGCGTACGTCGGTCAAGGGCAAGGTCGATGCTTGATCGGTGTTAGGGTTTTGTGTCGGTCCACCGCTATGCGTAAACGGCGGCATAGATGGTGGCATAAGGGGTGCCAAAAACGGCGGTACTAATTCGATTGGACACAAAAATAAGGGCGAAATTCAGTCTAAAACTGAATTCGCCCCCGATCTTGCCATCGGCTGCGCCCGCTTTCAACGGTTGTATCGCGCGCACGGCGCTTTGACTGTAACCGTAGCCGAATCCAGTTACATTCTCGTGCAGGTTCTGCTCGCGGCGCGCTTAGGGGCGCCCGGGATGGTCGGTAACGTTCGCTTGCATCAGTTCGGCGAAGGCTTGCGTTGTGTCGGTATCCTGCGTTTTCAGTCCCGCGATCACGCCCTGCTGGTCAGCCAGCGGGCGATTCTGACTGGCTTTCCATTTGCCTGTCAGTTCGGTAATGGCGATCTCGATGCCAACGATATGCTTAAGTTGGCTGGCAATGAAATCGGCGGGCGCGTCGCTGACCTTCCAAGGCTGAGGTTGGCCGGCCTCCATTCGCAGGGTCAGACGCTCGACCATGCCGCGTACCCAATCCTCGTCGTCCATCACAGTCATCACGCCGCGCGCATGCACGACCGCGTAGTTGTAGGTCGGCACCACCTTATGGTGTTCGCGCTTGCTCGCATACCAGTTAGGCGAGACGTAGACGCTCGGTCCTTGAAACGCCACCATCGGTTGCACCGCGTTAGAGAAATCCTGCCAGACCGGGTTGTTGCGCGCGACATGGCATAGCAGTGTGCCGAATGGACCGCGAGCAGGATCGACTTCGAAGGGCATGTGGTTCAAATTCAGGCCGCCGCTGCCGACTGTGACGAGCAGTCCGAGCGGATGCTCGCGGATCAGTCCATGCATCACGTCTATGCGCGTTTCCTCGAATGCTTTGGGCATGTACATATCGAACTCCTGCGGTGCAACTCGAGGTCGCCGGGGATGGATTATTTATTTGTCACAGCGCGTCGCAGCGACTGGTCTTTCCGATTTTACTGCGCGGGCAGGCTGCTGAGTAAATCGATCAGATAGGGCTTCCATACTTCGGGATGCGCCAGTGTCTGATGACCGTATGATCGGTCGGTCTCGGGGATTTCCACATAGCGCCCGTCGTGCAGGGTCGGCATGATGCGCTGCATTACCTTCAGATCGGCCGCATTGATCAGGTCGTCGGCAAAATTGACGGCGTACAGCTTGGCCTTGATGCGGCCCAGTTCGGGCTCGGGGTTGTAATCCCACGACGATTCGAACCAGTACAGCACATCGTTGGCATCGAACTGGCGCGCGTCGGCTACCGTGGAATCGTAGAGCTGCGTCGCGGCCTCACGCGTTTGCGCGGCCAGTTGCATGCGTGCGGGGTTTTGCGTGATCAGCGTGAAAATCGGCATGGTCCGTACCCATTGCCCCGGTTGCTGCGCGTAATCGCCGTTGTGCCAATCGGGATCGGTGCGTATCGCCGAAACGATCATCTGGCGCCAGAACCAGTTGCGCCCGGCCATCGGAATCGGTTGACTGGCAATGGGCATCAGGCCGTCCATCATGTCAGGATAACGTTCGCCCCAGATCCAGGTCTGCATGCCGCCCATCGAGGTGCCGAGTACAAGTCGCAGATGATTGACGCCCAGGCCTTGAGTCACCAACTGGTACTGAGCGGCGACGACATCGTTATAGCCGTAGTGCGGGAAGCGCGCGCGCAGGCCGTCGCTCGGTTTGCTCGAACCGCCTCGGCCCAATCCGTCGGGCAGGATGATGTAGTAGCGGCTCGCGTCGAGTGGCTGGCCCGGCGCGAATAATTCGCGGCGCATCGGCGCAGCCAGGAATGCTTTCCCGGTGCCTGTGGTGCCGTGCAACAGCAGTACGGCATTGGTGACGCGACCATGGCTGTCGCGGTGCGGCGTGCCCAGCGTGACGTAGTGCAGTTTGATCTGCGGCAGTGTCGTGCCGTCGGAGAACTGGAAGGAATTGACGACGAAGTCGCCCGAGACTTCCGGCGGCTGTGACGGCTGCACGGTTTGGGCGGACACGCTGGCCGTGGCAAGCAATGTCATCAGAGTGGCAAGAAAGCGCAGCATGAGAGTCTCCGTTGGTGCATCGGAAAATAGCACACGCGAGGCGCGGGTGCATAGCGATGTGTGTCCGTGCAAGCGGCCTGTAAGGTCCTGGCGCGGCAGATCGGGTCCGCTCGCGAGGTGACGGATCGGCGCCAGGCGAATCGGATAATCAACGCGCGGCCCCGTGACTACCCCGATACAGTTGAGTGACCAAACCGCTTAACATATTAAAGACAGGGTCAGGTGACCCGGCGGGAGTATAGACAGATGCGACAACATTTCATCGATAACCGTTGGGTCGCCCCAGCTTCGGGCGAGCAAATCCCGGTGGTCGACCCATCGAGCGGCGAAATTTTCGACGCCATCGCGCGTGGCAACCAGGTCGATGTCGAACTGGCGGTGGGTGCTGCCCGACGTGCTTATGAAGGTGCTTGGGGACGGCTGGCGGCGGCTGAGCGTGGACGCTTGCTGATGAAGCTCGCGCAAAGCCTGCATGAGCATCACGAAGAGCTGGCTCAACTGGAAGCGCGCGATTGCGGCAAGCCGCTGAAGCAGGCACGTGCCGATGCCACGGCGATCGTGCGCTACTTCGAATTCTATGCGGGCGCTGCGGACAAACTGCACGGCGAAACGATACCGTATCAGCAAGGCTATACGGTGCTGACGCTGCGTGAGCCGCACGGCGTGACGGCGCATATCGTGCCGTGGAATTATCCGATGCAGATTTTCGGGCGCTGCGTGGGCGGCGCGTTGGCCGCGGGCAACACCTGCGTGGTCAAGCCGGCTGAAGACGCTTGCCTGTCGCTGTTGCGGGTAGCCGAACTGGCGGCGCAGGTGGGCTTTCCGCCGGGGACGATCAACCTGGTGACCGGTTACGGACATGAAGCGGGCGATCTGCTGATTCGCCATCCGGACATCGATCATGTGTCGTTTACGGGGTCGCCTGCGATCGGCAAAGTGGTGGTGCGCGCGGCCGCCGAGCACCACACGCCGGTGACGCTGGAGCTCGGCGGTAAATCGCCGCAAGTGGTATTCGCCGATGCCGATCTGGATGCGATGGTGCCGGTGGTGATCAATGCCATCGTGCAAAACGCGGGGCAGACTTGTTCGGCCGGCAGTCGTCTGCTGATCGAGCGCAGCGCCTACGAGCCGGTGCTCGAGCGGGTGGCGCAGGCGTTTCGCCGCTTGCGGGTAGGCTCGGCCTCGATGGATCTGGACTGCGGCCCGTTGATCCGGCGCAGTCAGCTCGAACGCGTGGCTGGTTTTTTGGAGGAAGCGAAGGGCAGCGGCATCGCGATCGCGGCGCAAGGACAGGTCGCCGACGGAGCGCCAGCCGGGGGCTTTTATCAAGCGCCGGTGTTGTTGCGCGACGTGCCGTTCCAGCATAGGCTGGCCCAGGAAGAAGTGTTCGGACCGGTGCTTGCGGCCATGCCGTTCGAGGATGAAGCGGATGCCATCCGGCTTGCGAATTCGACTCAGTTCGGTTTGGTGGCGAGCGTCTGGAGTCGCGATGGCGGCAGGCAGATGCGTCTGGCTCGGGCGATTCGCAGCGGTCAGGTGTTCATCAATAATTATGGTGCGGGCGGCGGCGTTGAATTGCCGTTCGGTGGCGTGAAGGCCAGCGGGCATGGGCGTGAGAAAGGCTTCGAAGCGCTGTACGGTTTCACCGTGCTGAAAACAATCGCCATCAAACACGACTGATCGGGCGACGGCCAAGCGCCTCATGATCGTCACGAGCGTTGAGTTTTACGGACGTTTTTGACCGAGGTTTTTTTACCGACGGATTTTACGGATTTACGGGCTTTACTTTCCCCAGGAGACAAGATGCGTTTAAAGAATAAAGTAGCCATTGTGACCGGCGCCGGTTCGGGTTTTGGCGAAGGCATTGCCAAGACCTACGCGCGTGAAGGTGCACGCGTGATGGTGGCCGATATCGGCGAAGCGGGCGGGCTGCGTGTGGTCGAAGAAATCAGGGCGGCGGGCGGCGACGCGCATTTTGTCAAAGTCGACGTGTCGAAAAGCGCCGAGGTTGCGGCCATGCTTGCGGCGACGCTCGAGGCTTATGGGCACCTCGATATCGTCGTCAACAATGCTGGCACCACGCACCGCAATCGGCCCATGCTGGAAGTCGAGGAAGACGAGTTCGACCGGATCTATGCGATCAACGTAAAAAGCATTTACCTGAGCGCCAAGCATATCGTGCCGTATTTTCGCAAGGTAGGCCGCGGCGTGTTCGTCAACATCGCGTCGACCGCGGGCATCCGTCCGCGCCCCGGGCTGACCTGGTACAACGGCACCAAGGGCGCGGTGATTACCACCAGCAAATCGATGGCGGCCGAGCTGGGCCCGGAGAACATCCGTGTGAATTGCGTCAACCCGGTGATCTCTGCCACCGGCCTCGTCGCCGAATTCATGGGCGTGCCCGACACCCCCGAAAACCGCAAGAAATTCACCGCGACGATACCGCTGGGGCGTTTTTCGACACCGCAGGATATCGCCAACGCATGTTTGTATCTGGCCTCCGACGAGGCCGAGTTCATTACCGGGGTGTGCCTGGAAGTGGATGGAGGGCGTTGCGTGTGAGGAACCGGTTTGCCTACCGAGTTTGTACCTAGGTAGTGAGCCAAAATGTTCTGGTAGTCTTACATCACGCGGCGGCGGGCCGATTCGACCCGTCGCGCGTCGAAAAGTGCATCGATAAAAAAACAAGTGGCTTAAGCCAATCGGAGAGAGACATGTCTACTACCCCTGGCGTCCCGCTGTCTACGGGCCGCGATACCGACTCGTTCGAGGCACGCACCTACGCCAAGGTCACTTGGCACATCCTGCCGCTGTTATTCCTGTGTTACGTCGCGTCCTACCTGGATCGCGTCAACGTCGGCTTCGCCAAGTTGCAGATGGCTACCGACTTGCAGCTTAGCGATACGGTATTTGGTCTGGGCGCAGGGATCTTCTTTATCGGCTACTTCATCTTCGAAGTGCCGAGCAACGTGATCTTGCATCGGGTCGGCGCGCGTATCTGGATCGCTCGGATCATGGTGACTTGGGGCATTGTTTCGGGTGCGATGGTTTTCGTGAACGGGCCCGTCATGTTTTATGTGATGCGCTTTTTGCTCGGGGTGGCCGAAGCCGGCTTTTTCCCTGGCGTGGTGCTTTACCTGACCTACTGGTATCCGGCCAATCGCCGCGGCAAGATCACTGCGCTGTTCATGACGGCGATCGCGCTGTCGGGTGTCATCGGCGGTCCGTTGTCGGGTTGGGTCATGCAGAGCATGCCTGGGGTCTACGGCCTTGCCGGCTGGCAGTGGATGTTCATCATCGAGGCGATTCCGTCGCTCGTGCTGGGCTTGGCGACGATCGCTTACCTGCAGGATCGGGTGGCCGACGCCAAATGGTTGACTGACGAAGAGAAGAACTTGATCGCCACCAAAATCGGTGTCGAAGACAAAGAGAAGGGCGATGGCACCTTGGGCCAGGCATTTGCCAATCCGCGCGTCTGGGTGTGCGCGTTGATCTATTTCTCTTTCGTGATGGGGCTGTATGGCGTTGGCTTCTGGCTGCCGACGATCATCAAGGCCACCGGCGTCAAAGGCACGCTCGACATCGGGATGCTGACCGCCGTTCCGTATGCGGTCGCGGCTGTTGCGATGGTGTTGATCGGACGTAGCGCGGACCGTTTGCGCGAACGCCGCTGGCACGTGGCGATTCCCGGTGTGGTGGGCGCTATCGGCCTGCTTTTGAGCACCTTTTTCGGTGACAATACGTGGCTCTCGATGTCCGCGTTGACGTTGGCCACGGTGGGTATCCTGACGACATTGCCGCTGTTCTGGAGCTTGCCGACTGCGTTTCTGGGAGGCACCGCTGCTGCAGCCGGAATCGCACTGATCAATTCGCTGGGCAATCTGGCCGGCTTTGTCAGTCCGTTCATGGTGGGCTGGTTGAGGGATCTGACCCATAGCACCAACAGCGGCATGTATATGCTGGCCGCCTCATTGGTCGTGGGTGCGTTGCTGACGCTGACGATGCCGGCTCAGCTAGTCAATAAGTAAGTTTTTGCGGGCTGGTGGCAGGCGAACGGGGAAAGACGGCTCGCCTGCCGTACCTGCTGTAACGGCCCCAATCGCCGTCACTGGCATAATCGCCGTAGCCCGCGCAATTTCTGTAACCGGCACAACTGCCGCAATTACCCAATCGCAATCGCGGTAACCACGGTAATCGGCATAACCGCTGTCGCTGCCTGGCGAATTCAGCCTTACGCCCCTTTTACTCTTTCTTACGCTCTGAGCAGTGGTACGCTGCGTGCGTCCGATCGATTCCTCTTTTCCCCCTTTCTGCGACCCGGCATCCGCACATCGAATTCGTCGTCCCAAATTCGCCTTCAGATACGGAACGCGAAACGAGATAGAATGTCGAACCTTACAGTTTGTAATGTTTAGATTGCGCATGAGTGGTGGAACGCTGTGTTTCCCAGGCTCATGTCCGGTCTGGAATGCCGCCGCCTACAAGAGTGCGGTTGGGTGTCGTGGCATTTGTTCAATGATGGTCAAGCTGACCTCACAGGTACAAGGAAGCATAACTATGTCTGGCAATGCGGTTCACGTTAATCGTTCCACCTTTTTCAAACGCATCGGTGTCGGTTTGTTCGCCGGAGTACTGGCCCTCACTATGGTGTTGAGCGATGCGCAAGCGCGGCGCCTTGGCGGTGGCCGCAGCATGGGCACGCAATCGCAATCGGTCCAACGCAGCGTCGCTCCGGCCGCGGTGCCACCCACAGCGCCCGCCGCGGCACGTCCGACGCCGAGTGCCACGCCCGCGCCCGCGGCGCAGCCCGCGCGCAGCCGCTGGATGGGGGCGTTGGGCGGCCTGGCCGCGGGCTTGGGCATCGCCGCCTTGCTGTCGCATTTCGGTTTGGCAGGCGCATTCGCCGGCATGCTCTCCAACTTGATCGTGATCGCGTTGGTGGCGTTCGTGGTGATCTGGCTCGCACGTAGGTTGATGCGCCGTTTCGGTCCCCCGCAGCAAGGTCTCGCGGCGACGGCTGCACTGGGTGCTCGTGGCAACGATGCGCAGCAACCGGGTTATTCGACGCGTGGGGTAGACGCCAGCACAAACGCAACCACGAGCGCCGGACTTGCTACCGCAAGCCTTGCGGCTGGCTCTTCAATGGCGAGCACCGCGAACTTCACTGTACCGGCCGATTTCGATACCGAAGCCTTGTTGCGTGAAGCGAAAGTCTCGTTTATCCGGCTGCAGGCCGCGTGGGACGCCGGCAATATGGACGATATCGATCGCATCACCACACCGGAAATGTATGCGAACGTCAAACTCGATTTGAACGACCGCGGCGGCGCCGGCAATCGCACCGACGTGGTCAAGCTCGATGCGAAATTGGTGGGGCTCGAGCGGGTCGATGCGCAATGGTTGGCCAGCGTGCACTTCAGCGGATTGATCCGCGAAACTGAGGGTGCGGCGGCTGAACCGTTCGAGGAAGTATGGAACTTGACGCGCAACGTTGGACGCACCGATGGTTGGCTATTGGCGGGGATACAGCAACTCCACTGAAGCATAGCCTCAGCACCGTACACTCGCGTCGCCTCGCAAGCATGCGGCCGACGCAAGGCCGCAAGAGTCGGGCCCCAGCGAGCCACAAACAAAGAAAGGCGCATAAGCGCCTTTCTTCTTGCTTCCAAGCTTTTCTAAATTCTAAACAGTCTGCTTAGAATTTGTGACGCAGGGCCACGCGAACCATAGCCTGACGGTCGTTGGACGAATCGCCCTCGTTGCCGATGTCGGCCACTGCAGCGCCACCCTGTGAGTTGGTCCCCGCCGCCTTTTGGAAGGAGCCCGCAACATAGACGTCGGTGCGCTTGGACAAAATGTAGTCGGCCAGCAGGCTGACTTGGTTAAAGTGCTGGTTGCCAAGATCGGCACCGTTTACGCTGTTACCCTTCAAGTAGTCATACGCCAAGCTCGTGGAGAACGTCGGCGTGAACGTCCACGTCAAGCCTGCATCTACGTTACTAAACTTGGCGGCCGCACCGTTGGCGGCTGTGATGTTGCCGTACTGGATGTTCGAATACGACACGCCGAAGGTAGCGGGTCCGATTGAGTACTTACCACCAATGATGGCATCTTGATACGAAGTCGCCGTTATGTAACCGCTGTTCAGCAGGCCGGACAGCGAACTTGAGCCGTTGCTGTTGTCTGTGAACAGGCCTGTGCCCGCCGCACCCGTCGGGTTCTTGAAGTAGTTGTAGGCAGCACCCAAGGTAATCGGGCCGTTCGAATACGCTGCGCCTGCGCTGTAACCGCCGCCGGCGGTCACGTTGCCTGCCTGCCCGCCCAGGCTGACTTCAGCACCGAAGGTCAAGCCGTTGATATTCGGGCTTGCATACTTGATGGTGTTGTTGGTGCGCAGGCTGTTGTTCGTGTTGTCCAAATCACCCGGATGCTCATTCAGGCTAGTGCTACCGGCGTAGCCGAGCGTCGAGATGGGTTGACCGTAGGTCACAACGGAGTCGTACTGGCGACCCAGGGTAACCGCACCGTACCGCGAGCTGCTCAAACCGACAAATGCCTGACGACCGAACTCTGTGCCGCCCTGCCCAAGTGCGCCCGTGTTCAGATTAATACCTGACTCGAGGGTGAAGACGGCCTGCAAACCGCCGCCCAGATCTTCAGCACCTTTCAGGCCCCAACGGCTACCTTGCTCGCCGCTGGTCGAATCCAATGTAACTTGGCGGCCGCCGACGTTGGTTGTGCCGACCGTGTTCTTGGCGTTGCTGTTGAATTGCACGCCTTCGTCGATGATGCCGTACAGCGTCACGCTGCTTTGTGCGTGCGCTGCCACGGAGAACAGGCTTGCGATAGCTGACGCCAATAGGATTTTTTTCATTCGGGATAAGCTCCGGACAGGTTGCGAGGGGATTGAACTCAATGTAAATACGCATCGTGCCGGCGCAATCTTGCGCACAAGCTTGGGAGCGATGAGCCATCCGATACCGCCCTCGTTCCCCGACGGGACAGAGTGTATGAAGGCAATTTTCAGCAGAGAGACGTCATAAACAGGAATAATATCTTTCGAAAATAGAAATAGTCGTTTGAATAGAGGTGAAAACCCTTAATGGCATTGGGTGGAGCGGAATCGCCCGTACCCTTTGGTCAAGAACATGACGCTTATGCGTTGTGTGAGGGCGACATGAGTCAAACTGTCGCATTGCATGCGCCGCATAGATTGCCGGTCCCGTGCCGACGAGGCGGGGACGCACACAAAAAATTCGATGGGGAGAGGCTGAACTGCCTAAAGCACGTTGTCGATCGTTGATGTCGACTCAGCTTCAGGTTTGGATTTCTTAGAGGGGGGCGAACCGGGCGCAACCACCGAATCAGGCGAGCACCGCTTCCGTGAACTTACCATTGACGCGCTGCGGGTCGAGGCAGTGCACGAAGCTCATGCCCTCGGCGAGCGACGGCTATCCTACTGCGAAGACATCCGGGGGTGGCGATGGCACCACCCCCGTTTTTCAAGCTTTTTCTAAATTCTAAACAGTCTGCTTAGAATTTGTGACGCAGAGCCACGCGAACCAGAGCCTGACGGCTGTTGGACGAATCGCCCTCATTGCCGATGTCAGCCACTGCAGCGCCGCCCGTCGAGCTCTTGCCTGCAGCCTTTTGGATTGCACCCAGGACATACACGTCGGTACGCTTGGACAGCGAGTAATCGGTCAACAAGCTGACTTGGTTGAAATGCTGGTTGCCAAGATCGCTGCCGTTGACTGCATTGCCCTTGGTGTAGTTGTAAACCACACCGGCGTACAACGTCGGCGTGAAGTTCCACTTCAGGCCAGCTTCCACGTCGTTGAACGCTGCGCTTGCGCCGTTCAATGCAACGATGCTCTGGTAGCGGGTGTTCGAGTACGACAAACCGATCACCGCCGGTCCGATTGCGTACGTACCGCCAGCCGCAGCAACTTGATACGAACTAGCCGATTGGTAATTGCTGTTCAACACGCCGCTCAGCGAAGTTGTGCCACTCACGTTATCCGTGAACAGGCCCGTGCTGCCGGCTGTACCCGTTGGGTTCTTGAAGTAGTTGTAACCAGCACCCAAGGTGATCGGGCCGTTGGCATACGCTACGCCAGCCGAGTATCCGCTGCTGCCGGTTACGTTGCCTGCTTGACCGCCCAGGCTCAGTTCCACGCCAGCTGTCAAACCATTGAACGACGGCGTTGCGTACTTGATCGTGTTGTTGGTACGCAGCGTGTTGTTCAGGTTGTCCAAGTCGCCCGGATGCGAGATCAGGTTACTGCCACCGAGGTAGCCGGTCGAGGTCACAGGTTGAACGAAGGTTACAACTTCGTCGTACTGGCGACCCAACGTCAGCGTACCGAACTTGTCGCTGCTCAAACCGACAAATGCTTGACGACCGAACGGCGTGCTGCCTTGGCCGAATGCGCCGTTGTTCAGGTTGATACCCGACTCAAGGGTGAAGATAGCCTTCAAACCGCCGCCCAGATCTTCAGCACCTTTCAGGCCCCAACGGCTGCCATTCAGACCGCTGGTCGAATCCAGAGCAACTTGACGACCACCTGCGTTGACGCCATTAACCGTGTTCTTGGCGTTGCTGTTGAATTGCACGCCTTCATCGATGATGCCGTACAGCGTCACGCTGCTTTGTGCGTGCGCTGCCACGGAGAACAGGCTTGCGATAGCCGACGCCAATAGGATTTTTTTCATTCGGGATAAGCTCCGGATATGTTGCGAGTGGATTGAACTCAATATGAATACGCATCGTGCCAGCGCAATCTTGCGCACAAGCTTGGGAACGTTGAGCTATTCGATACAGCCCTCGTTCCCCGACCGGACAGAGTGTAATGAGAGCGGTCCGCAGCGGGAGACCCTAAAAATTGGAATAATATCTTTCGAAAAGAGAAATAGTCGTTTGAATATTCGTGGAAACCCTTGCGGGCATTGGGTAAAGAAAGGGTAAACAAAAAAACGCCGCAACCTTTCTTTAAAAAAAACGACACCTATGCGTTGTGTGAGGGCGACACGCAATCAAACTGTCACATTGCCTGCGCCGCCCCCGATTGCGGGCTTCACAGATCTAAGGTGGCCCAGCGCGGACCTAGCACCGATCCAGCGGGAATGCACGTAAATTTGATGGTGGGGAACCTAAACGGGCTAAAGGTCGTCGGCGGCCGGCGTTGCCGGCTCAGATTCAGTTTGGGATTCGCGTGGGGGGCCAAACAGGGAGCAGCGGCCGAACCATGCCAGCGCCGCTTCCGCGAGCTTGCAACTGACGCGCTGCGGGTCTACGCGATGCGCGAAGCTCACGCCCTCGGCGAGCGACATCAATCCCACCGCGAGAACCTCTGCAGAGGCCAGCGGCGGCTCACCCGTACGCGCGGAAAAACGATGCAGGAAATCAATGATTTCGGCACGCTTTTCGGTCAGGAAGATGTTGAGCTTGTTGCGAAACTTGACGTCGCGGATCGCCAACAGTTTCGCTTCCATCCACAGCACGCCGCATAGGTCATCACGATAGAGTTGGCTGTAGTACTGGATGATGCTCGCTTCCAGCGTCGCCACATCGGGTGCGATTTCAAATAGGCGGTCGAATTCGAGCTTGACCCCGGCGTGGCTGCGTCGCAGTAGCTCGATGAACAGTTCGGTCTTGCCGCCGAAGTTCGAGTAGAACGCGCCGCGTGTATAGCCGGCGGCCGCGCTAATGTCTTCGACACTAGCGTTTTCAAAACCCTTCTTCGTAAAAATGGTCTGCGCGGCTTCGAGCAAACGGTCTCGGGTTTGCTCGCGGCTTTGATCGCGGGAGAGGCGCTGTCGTGTCATGCGCCGAGTTTATCATCGCTTTTTAAAATACATAGTTGTATTTGAATTCAATAGTGAATTACAATTCGCGAACTCATCTGACTGCAGGGCGATCCGTTTGCCGACAGGTCGGATCCATTTTCGTACGGGGTGTCTACGGCTGCGGTGTTACGGCGCGGCGGGGCGCTCCGATATTTTTGTAAAAGGGCGTCGTGAAGATCGTTATCGAGCCACATCGTTACTTGTCCTCCCGGCACCGGGCCATCGAGCACAATGGGCTTGCGCGCAGCGGCGTCGGCCCGCGACGCCTGCGGTTGGCTGCGCTGGTGAGCGTCGCGGTGTGCCTGAGCGTGGGTCTTGCAGCCTGTCACAAAGCTGAACCTGCCGTCATTACGCCGCGTAGCGTGGTGGTCTTGCCGGTGCAGGCAGCGACTCATGCTGCTGCGGTGAGTGTGCCGGCGGAAATCCAGGCGCGCTATGTCACGCCCCTGGCGTTTCGCGTTGCAGGCCAAGTGCGTGAACGGCTCGTGCATCTGGGCGATACGGTCAAGCAAGGCCAGATCGTGGCGCGACTCGATCCGGCCGACTCACAGCGTAATCTCGCCAGTTCCCAGGCCGACTTGGCCTCGGCCACGCAACGTCTGAATTCGGCGCGCGTACAACTGGAGCGCGATACGGTGCAAGCGCGCGAAAAACTGATCAGCGCGCTGCAACTCGAGCAAACGCAGGATGCCGAAGCCGCCGCTCAGGCGCAGTTCAAGGATGCCCGCGAGCGCGCCGGGCTGGCCGCGAATCAATTGGACTACACCGTGTTGCGCGCCGAACGCGACGGTGTGATTACCGCCGAGCAAGCCGATACCGGTGCAGTCTTGAGCCCGGGGCAGCCGGTGTTTTCGATGGCCTGGTCCGGTGCGATCGATGTGGTCGGCGAGGTGGGGCAGAGCCAGATCGGCCTGATCCGTCCGGGGGCGAGTGCGCAACTGGTGCTCGCAGCGTTGCCCGACCATACGTTGCGCGCGACCGTGCGTGAGGTCAGTCCGGCCGCCGATCCGCAAAGTCGCACCTTTCGCGTCAAGCTGACGCTCGACACCCACGACCCCGCCGTACGGCTGGGCATGAGCGGCGACTTGCGCATCGCCGCGGCCGACGGCGACGCGGCGCACGCCGGTCAAGCCGGCGGTGTGGCGCATGCGGACCAAGCCAGCGACGTGGTGCACACTGATCCAGCGCGCTTCACGATTCCCGCGACCGCCTTGTTTCATCAGGGCGATCAACCTGCCGTATGGGTGGTTTCAGCCATAGACCATCGCTTATCCTTACGTCCCGTCAGCGTGTTGTCCTACGCGCAGCGCAGCGTGACCGTCGCGGGCGGACTCAAGGCCGGTGACACGATCGTCGTGCAAGGCGTTCACACACTGAGCGCCGGTGACACGGTCAAGGAAGTCGCGCCGTTGCATCCCGAAGACTTCGCACTATGAGCGCGCCAGGACGTTTCAATCTTTCCTCGTGGACGCTGCGGCATCAGGCGCTGGTCACGTTCATCCTGGCGTTGGTGACCATCCTGGGAATGCTGTCCTATACGCGTCTGTCGCAATCCGAGGACCCGCCGTTTACCTTCAAGGTGATGGTGATACAGACGCTCTGGCCCGGTGCCACAGCGCGCCAGGTGCAGGAAGAGGTGACGGACAGGATTGCGCGCAAGTTGCAGGAGACACCGGGTGTCGATTTCCAACGCAGTTATTCGCGCCCGGGTGAGTCCCAACTGTTTTTCACGATCAAGGATTCGGCGCCGGCCAGCGAAGTGCCCAAGACCTGGTACCAGGTCCGCAAAAAGGTGGGCGATATCGCGGGGACTTTACCCGACGGCGTCCAGGGGCCTTATTTCAATGATGAATTCGGCGACGTCTACACCAACATCTACACGTTGAGTGGCGACGGGTTTTCGCCCGCGCAACTTCACGACTACGCCGATCAATTACGCGGCGAATTGTTGCGAGTGCCGGGCGTGGCCAAGGTTGACTACTTCGGCGATCAAACCCAGCGTATCTATATCGAAGTCAGCAATGCGCAACTGACGCGGCTGGGCATCACCCCGCGCCAACTGGGCGACATCGTGGGCGGCCAGAACGCGGTCGCGGCCAGCGGCCTGATCTCCACGGCGGACGATCGCGTCTTTGTACGACCGTCCGGGCAATACACGAGCCTGAGCACGCTTGCCGACACCTTGGTGCGCGTGAACAACCGCAGCTTTCGGCTCGGCGATATCGCCAAAATTACGCGCGGCTACAACGACCCGCCCACGCAGCAGATGCGCTTCGGTGGCCAACCCGTGCTCGGCATCGGCGTGACCATGCAACCGGGCGGCGACGTGGTGCACCTGGGTCAGGCGCTCGATCGGCGCGTGGGTGAACTGAGTGCGCGCTTGCCGGCCGGTTTGAAACTCGATCAGGTATCGAGCATGCCGCACGCGGTGGAGCAGTCGGTGAACGACTTTCTGGAAGCGGTGGCCGAAGCGATAGCGATCGTGCTGATCGTGAGTTTGGTTTCGCTGGGGTTTCGCACCGGCATGGTGGTGGTGATTTCGATTCCGATCGTGCTGGCTGTGACTGCCTTATTCATGGATCAGTTCGGCATCGGCCTGAACAAGGTTTCGTTAGGCACGCTGGTGTTGGCGCTGGGCCTGCTGGTCGACGACGCGATCATCGCCGTCGAGATGATGGCGGTGAAGCTCGAGCAAGGCTGGGACCGCACTCGCGCAGCAGCCTTCGCTTACACCAGCACGGCCTTTCCGATGTTGACCGGGACGCTCGTGACGGTGTCGGGTTTTCTGCCGATAGCGCTGGCGAAATCGGGAACAGGCGAATATACCCGTTCGATTTTTGAAGTCTCGGCGATCGCGCTGATACTCTCGTGGCTCGCGGCAGTGGTGCTGATTCCCTTGCTCGGCTTCCGGATTCTCAAGGAGAAGCCCGGGGCGAGCGAATTCGATGCGGCGTCCGATGACATGCATGAACAGCAGGGCCACGACCACGCAATTTATCAGACGCGTATCTATTTACGGCTGCGCCGCTGGATCGGCTGGTGCGTGGCTTATCGTGGGCGCGTGGTGCTGGTCACGGCGGCCCTGTTCATTGTCTCGCTGGTGGCGTTTGGATGGGTGCCGCAGCAATTCTTTCCGAGTTCGGATCGACCGGAATTGTTGATCGATTTACGCCTGCCTGAACGGGCGTCGTTTGCGGCGACGTTACGCGAAGCGCAGCGGTTGGAAGCGGCGCTCAAAGGGCGACCCGAGATCGATCATCTGGTCGATTTTGTCGGGACCGGCGCCCCGCGCTTTTATCTGCCGCTGGATCAGCAACTGGCCAACGCCAACTTCGCACAGTTCGTCGTGACGGCCAAATCGATCGCCGACCGCGAGCGCCTTGCGCATCAACTCGAAAGCCTTTTGCCCGAGCAGTTCGGCGGTTTGCGCACGCGGGTGACGCGTCTGGAGAACGGGCCGCCGGTGGGGTTTCCCGTGCAGTTCCGAGTCAGCGGCGAGCAGATTGCCGGAGCGCGCGCAGTAGCCGAGCAGGTGGCGGCAGTGATGCGCCAGGATGAGCGCGTGCGCAACGTTCAATTCGATTGGGACGAACCGGCCGAGCGCTCGGTGCGCTTCGAGGTGGATCAGCAACGCGCACGCGATCTGGGGGTGAGCTCACAGGATATTTCCAGCTTCCTGGCAATGACGCTATCAGGCTATACGGTGACGCAATATCGTGAGCGCGACAAGTTGATCGATGTCGATCTGCGCGCGCCCACTAGCGAGCGTGTCGATCCGGGCTCACTGTTATCGCTGGCGATACCGACCGCCAATGGGCCGGTACCGTTGAGCAGCCTTGGGCATTTGCGCGACGAGCTGGAATACGGCGTGATCTGGGAACGCGACCGTGAGCCGACCATCTCTGTGCTGGCCGACGTACGCGCGGGCGTGCAGGGCATCGATGTGACCAACGACCTGAACAAGCGACTGGACACATTGCGTAGCGGGTTACCGGTGGGCGAGCGGATCGAAGTGGGTGGCCCGGTCGAGGAAAACGCGAAGGCGCAAGCCTCGATCTCGGCGCAAATGCCGCTGATGGCGATTGCGGTGTTCACGCTCCTGATGATCCAACTGCAAAGTTTCGGACGGGTCATGATGGTGGTGCTGACTGCGCCGCTCGGCCTCATCGGTGTGGTCGGCGCCTTGCTGCTGTTTCACCAGCCGTTCGGCTTTGTCGCGATGCTCGGCACGATCGCCATGCTCGGGATCATCATGCGCAACTCGGTGATTCTGGTCGACCAGATCGAGCAGGATATCGCCGCCGGGCGCGGCCGTTTCGACGCGATCGTCGGCGCGACTGTGCGGCGCTTCCGGCCGATTACGCTGACCGCCGCGGCGGCTGTGCTGGCATTGATACCGTTGTTACGCAGCAATTTCTTCGGGCCGATGGCGACCGCGCTGATGGGTGGCATTACGACGGCCACGGTGCTGACGCTGTTTTATCTGCCGGCGCTCTACGCGCTATGTTTCAAGGTGAAGACAAGCGAGACGGGACATACCGCGCCGCCTTCATCGTCTGTTGCCAACGGGAGCCGCTGATGAACGACGTTATGGGCAGGCTTGCGCACCGTATGCTGTTTTCCGCGCTTTTTGCTATCCTTTTTGCCACGCTGCTTGGCGCGTGCACGTTCGGGCCGGACGGTCATACCACCGCGCCGCAACCGGCGCACTACGGAGTCGAGCCGCTGCCGGCCCAAACCGATGTCGCACAAGGTGTGGCACAACATTTCGCGCTGGGTGCCCGGCCCGTGCCGCAATGGTGGCGAGCTTACGGCAGCGCAGCGCTCGATGCGATGGTCGACGAAGCGCTGCGCAACAACTACGACTTGACGGCGACCACGCACACGCTCACGGCAGCACATGAACAGTTGCGTGCCCAGATCGGCGAATCGCTGTTGCCCTCGGTGGACCTTGGTGGCCAAGCCAGTCGACAACGCGCGATCGGCGAGCCGCTGGCCGGGCAATCGAGTTTCCTCTACAACTTGTTCGACGCTCAGGTCAGCACCCACTACACCTTCGACGTGTTCGGCGCGGCGCGATTTGCCGACACCGCGCTGGCGGCTCAAATCGACGCGCAGTCTTATCAGCGCGACGCCGCGCGCCGCATGCTCGCAGCCAATGTAGTGACGACCGCGCTGAATGCGGCGCTGTTGCATGAACAGATTGCAACGACCGAGCGCTTGCTGATACTCAGCGAAACGGATGCCGCGCAAGCGCAACGACGTTATCAGTTGGGTGCGAACAGCCGCGACGACAGTCTGAACCTGGCCGCCGCGAGCCAGACGCTGCGCGCGAGCCTGCCGGGCTTGCGCACGCAGTGGTTGGCGCAGCGCCACGCATTGGCGGTGTTGATGGGGCGCACGCCGGATGCGGCGCCAGAGGACCTCGATCTGAGCGGCGTCAGCGTGCCCGACCCGGTACCGGTGGCAATCCCCTCCGAATTGCTCAAGCAGCGCCCCGATATTCTGGCGGCCGATGCGCTGGTTAAGGCTAATGCCGCAGGGGTCTCGGTGGCGACGGCTCAGATGTTTCCGAGCTTGTCGTTGAGTGCTGCGTACGGGCAGGGCGGATTCACGTGGCTGGCCGCGACCGGTGGCGCCGGAGCGTTATGGAATGCGGGGCTGTCGCTGAGCCAACCGTTGTTCCACGGTGGCGCTTTGCGCGCTAGGCGGCGTGCCGCTGAAGAAAGCTATCAGGCCGCGGTTGCGAACTATCAGCAAACCGTTCTGAATGCATTTCAAAATGTGGCCGACGCCCTCAGCGCATTGACGCATGACGCTCAAGCGCTGGACGGGGCGGCGATGGCTGCGCAGCACGACGGGCAAGTGTGGCGCGATGCCGAGCAACGCGCGGCATTAGGGGCGATTGCGGCGGACAGCGTGCGGGCCAGCGAGCGGCAGTATCAGAACGCCCGATTGAGCGAAATACGCGCGCGCGGTGCGAGGCTGATCGACACGGCGGTTTTGTTTCAAGCGATGGGCGTGCCTGCGGTGGGTAAGCATGCCGATGTGGCTCAGGCGGCGAGCGCTGCGGCTGGCGCATCCTCGCGTGATTAAGGGTGACTAAGGGTGATTAAGACTGGTTAAGGGCGGGCGCTGGCTTCCGGCTTGGTTCGGTGCCGACGGCTAGACGGCACGATGGCGCACTAGATGTTATGGTTGTCAGGACGAGGCGGTGCAGCCCCAACTGCGAACGGAAAACTGCGCCTACCTCGATCTGAAACTGACAGAGGAAGCTTCATGCCCAAAGCGATCTGGAACAACGTGGTAGTAGCACAGACAGACCGGTTCGAGACCGTGGAAAACACCGTGTATTTCCCGCCTGAATCGCTGGACATGCAGTATTTTCAACCGAGTTCGACACTGACGACCTGCAGTTGGAAAGGCACGGCCAGTTATTACAACGTCGTGGTCGACGGTCAGGTCAACCGAGATGCGGCGTGGTACTACCCGCGCCCGAAGGACGCTGCCGCAAACATCACGGGATACGTCGCGTTCTGGCATGGTGTAAAGATAGTCGACTGAGTATGAGCCGGCTCATGCGGGTGACTTGTGCAGGTAACTCACGCAGGTAACTCATGTAACCAGCTCATCCAGCGAGCTTATACCGGCAGCATATGCACCCAGCTTATACCGCCAGATCGCGCGCAAGCCGAATTCCGGAAAATTGCCAGTCCGCATGAGCCGGAAAAAAATTCCGATACGTGGCGCGGCTATGGCCCAGCGGTGTCGCACACGAACTGCCGCGCAGCACGTATTGATTGACCATGAACTTGCCGTTGTACTCTCCCACGGCGCCAGCCGCCGCCCTGAAACCTGGGTAGGGCGCATAGCTCGATTGAGTCCACTGCCAGACGTCGCCATAGAGCTGCGCAAGCATGCCGATCGTGGGTAGCCGCGCGGCAGGTTGCAGACGTTGCGGCGTAAGCGCTTCATCCGATGCCTCGACCTTGCCTTGACGGCTCGCCGCATATTCCCATTCTGCTTCGGTCGGCAGGCGCGCTTCGCACCAGCGGGCATACGCATCGGCTTCGAAATAGGAGACGTGCACCACCGGCTGGTCGGGGTCGAGCGGCAGCAGACCCGCAAGCGTGAATTCCTGCCAGCCGGCTTCCGGTGTTTCTGACCAGTAGAGCGGATGTTTGCGCTCGCCCGAGCATACCCAGTCCCAGCCTTCCGAAAGCCAATACACCGGGTTGTGATATCCGCCGGCTGCTATAAAGCGTGCATATTCGCGATTGGTGACCAAACCCGACGCAAGCTGAAATGGCTGTATGTAAGTGCGATGGGCCGGCGTTTCGTTGTCGAAATGGAAGGTCTCGCCGGTGTGCCCGATTTCGATCAGTGCCGCATCGAAGCTCTGCCATACCGGCCACTTCGCTTGCGCACCTGGCGTGTCGGTTTGAGCCGAATTCCTGGCGGAAACGGCCGGATGCGCTGCGCCGGAAACCATCCCCGCAGCATTCCCCGCAACGTTCATCGCATCCAACGGCGTATCGATCACCGCATCCAACGGCGCATCGATCACATAACTCATCGGCGTCGTCTGGTAAGCCGGCTTGAGCGGGTTCTGCGCGAGCACATGCTTGATGTCGGTGAGTATCAATTCCTGATGTTGCTGCTCATGGTGCATGCCAAGCACCATCAACGCTTCGAGTTCTGCCTCCATGGGCGCGGCCATCAATTGCGCGATGCGCTGGTCGACCGAATGGCGGTACTCGAGCACGGTCGGCAGGGCCGGGCGCGTTAGCAGTCCGCGTTGCGGACGGGGATGCTTGGCGCCGACGGCATTGTAGTAGGAGTTGAAAAGTACCCGGAATGCTTCGTCATAAGGTTTGAAGTCGCGGCTATAGCGTTCGAGAATGAAAGTCTCGAAAAACCACGTGGTATGCGCAAGATGCCATTTCACCGGACTGGCATCGGGCATCGATTGCACACAGCAGTCTTCGGCGGAAAGCGGCGCAGCCAGTGCGACGCTGCGCTCGCGGATTGCCAGATAGCGGCCTAGCAGGGAGGCGGCAGGACCGTTGGGGTTTCTTTGCATCATGTTCTCAAGCGAGGCTGGCGTAGCTGACGGCGAACCACTGCTGCGCATCGGTCCAGGTCTGGACCTGGGTAAAGCCCGCAAGCTTAAGCAGCGCACTGAAGTCAGCCACGCGATATTTGTAGCTGCTCTCGGTATGGATACGCTCGCCCGCAGCAAAGCTGCGTGCCCCACCAGGCCACTGCACGGTGGTCGCATGACGTGCTTCAAGGTGCATTTCGATGCGCGAGCGGCGTGCATTGAACAGCGCGCGATGGCGCCAGTCGCGTAGTTTGAAGTCGCTTTGAATCAGCGTGTTCAAGTGATTGAGGATGTTCAGGTTGAACGCGGACGTAATGCCCAGCGCGTCGTCGTAAGCCGCTTCAAGGACCGCCTGCGGTTTGATCAGGTCATAGCCGATCAGCAAGCCGCCATCGGGCGCGGCCAGTTTGCGCACTTGCACGAGCAAGGCCAGCGCCTGTTCAGGGTCGAAGTTGCCGATCGACGAACCGGGATAGAAAAACACCCGCTGGCGTTCGGGGACGCTAGCCGGTAGGCAAATTTCGCCAGACAGATCGGCGCCAACCGCCAGCATGTCGATTTCCGGAAAACGCTGCTGCAAGTCGGCCACGGCCGCTTGGAGGAAGTCGGTGGAGATATCGACCGCCACATAGCGGCTGGGCCGCAACGACCCGAATAGCGCGCCGGCCTTTTCGCAATTGCCCGCGCCCAGATCGATCAGCGTACGGCCAGTGCCCACCGTTGCGGCGATCTCGGCGCGGTGCTGATGAAACACCGCGCGTTCGGTGCGGGTCGGGTAGTACTCGGGGACTTCGGTGATCAGCTCGAAGAGCCGCGAACCGAGGCTGTTGTAAAAGTATTTAGGAGAGATTTCTGCCGGGCTGCGCAGCAGCGCGTCGACGATCTGCTCGCTTTCGCTGAGCGGGGCGTTTTCGAGTAGGTCCGCGTCCATGCTCGCGGGCTCTTCCAACGGCTCGTCTATATAGGCATGTCGTTGTTGCATGTTGCCTCGCGTCAATTAAGGTAATGGCGGGGGCGCCGCTGTCCCGCAGGCAAGCGATGCGAAAAACGCTAACACAACCCTATCTGTGGAAAGGGTACTCCAATCTCTGAGAGCGTGTCTGCGCAAGTTAGTTCGCATCGATTTCCTGGCGGGACTTTATAGAGCCACTATCCGCAGCCCTGCAGTATCGCGCAACTCGGCAATCGTTGCAGCGTGGGGGCACCTTCGAGTCGACGAGAGTCGGTAAGAATGACGCAAAGCGCGGAAGCCACCGCATACTGCTCATCATTTATGAAGCGATCGTTACAAAACTGCGGGTGGCGCTTCAGAGGGCGCTTCATGGCGTCTTTTCTTTTGGCGCAGTGGCTCGCGACGTACGGTGATTAAATTATTTTCGAAAAGCTGTAAGGCTCGCCGCAAGTGGGCGACTAATCGGCAAAGGAGCTGACTTGCGAGCGTTCACGTGAGCGAGCGTGTACGTGAGGGAGGTCCACGTGAGGCAGCGGCTTTGAGTAAATCGGCTTTCGGTACCGCGCCAGCAGTGCCGATCACGACAGAATCCGGAGCTCACGATATTAAGTGAGCCCGACAATCGGACGATTTCGTCCACCACTTTAGCGATGCCTGGAGATTCTAATGAACAAGATCATGACCGCTGTATTGTCCGCTTGCCTGATGTGCGCCGTAACCGGTGCTTATGCGCAAGACGCAATGAAGAACAGCACGATGCCCAAGGACGGCATGTCGCATGACGCGATGACAAAGGACGGCATGTCGCACGACACCATGTCCAAGGATGGTATGGCAAAAGACGGCATGGCCAAGGATGGCATGTCGCATGACGCGATGAAAAAAGACGATATGAAAAAGCAGTAACTGCTGGCGTTGGACTTGGCGTGTAGCTGTTAGCTTGGTTAGTGGCAGATACACGCTAGGGCAGATACACGCCGCCCGACGAACTTCATTCTAGGTAGCCGCTCAGCCCCGCGGGCATTCGTCAGCCGGGCGCCACAAGCAAAGGCCGTGACGTTGCATGATTCGCCGCCGCCGCCCAGGCATTGATCCAGCCTATCGCTGCGATCGAATTCAAGCGCTTGACAAAGTCATAGCGACTTCGCGATACTACGACCCATGCGTTCCATCCACATCCCCCTCGTTCTATCTCTACTAGCCCGCTCGTCGGCGCTAGGCAAGCTATCGCGCGTTTAACGCGCATTGCCCCCCGCGCCACCGTCTGCGCGAATCTGCTTCACGTCTCCTGTTCAAGTTTGGTCTGAATTCGGTCACATCGCGCGACGTTGCTACGTTCGGCGCTTCGTTTCGTTTTGACTTCAGCTGCTAAACCCCGATCTTGACTCTTGAAACCAGCCAGTTATTTTATAAGCGAGCACTACCATGTTGAAGAATCCCACCGGCAAATATCGCGCCTTCCCGCCTATCGACTTGCCCGACCGTCGTTGGCCCGGTAATACCATCACGGCAGCACCGATCTGGATGAGCACCGATTTGCGCGATGGCAATCAGGCGCTGTTCGAGCCGATGGACGCTGCGCGCAAGATGCGCATGTTCAAGATGCTGGTGGAAATCGGCTTCAAGCAAATCGAAGTGGCATTCCCGGCGGCCTCCCAGACTGACTTCGATTTTGTGCGCGAACTGATCGAAGGCGGGCACATCCCCGACGACGTGACGATAGAAGTGCTCACGCAGGCACGCGAAGATCTGATTCGCCGCACGATGGACTCGCTCAAAGGTAGCAAGCAGGCCATCATCCATTTGTATAACGCCACCGCACCGGCGTTTCGCAAGATCGTGTTCGCGACCGACCGTGCGGGCGTCAAGGAGATCGCGGTACGCAGCACTCGCTTGATCAAGGAAATCGCCGCCACGCAACCCGAGACGGCCTGGACCTTCCAATACAGCCCCGAAGTGTTTACCTCCACGGAGCTCGATTTTGCGAAGGAAGTCTGCGACGCCGTGATCGAAGTCTGGAATCCGACGCCGCAGTGCCGTGCGATCCTGAACTTGCCGGCTACGGTCGAGGTGGCTACGCCCAATGTGTACGCCGATCAAATCGAATGGATGCACCGCAACCTGGCACGCCGCGACTGCATTATCGTGAGCGTGCATCCACATAACGACCGCGGCACCGCGGTGGCCGCAGCGGAATTGGCCGTGATGGCCGGCGCCGATCGTGTCGAAGGCTGTTTGTTCGGCAACGGCGAACGCACCGGTAACGTCGATCTCGTCACATTGGCGCTTAATTTGTACTCGCAGGGCGTAGACCCGCAACTCGATTTTTCCCGCATCAACGAAGTGGCGCGTACGGTCGAGGACTGCACGCAACTGCCGATACACCCGCGTCATCCGTATGTCGGCGATCTGGTTTTCACGGCATTCTCGGGTTCGCATCAGGACGCGATCAAGAAAGGCATGGCCGTGCAGCAGCCCGATGCGCTGTGGGAAGTGCCCTATCTGCCGATCGACCCCAATGACGTGGGCCGCACGTATGACTCGATCATTCGAGTCAACAGCCAGTCGGGCAAGGGCGGCATCGCCTATCTGCTGGAACAGGGCTACGGCATGGCGTTGCCGCGTCGCTTGCAAGTCGAGTTCAGCACTGCGGTGCAGGCGATCACCGATGATACCGGGCGCGAAGTGACCGCGGCGGATCTGTGGGCGCTGTTCAACAACCAGTACATCGACATTAGCGAACCGATCGAATATCACAAGCACGTATTGAGCGAACGCGACGGCCGTGAATCGATCGAGCTGAGCGTGACCATAAACGGCGTCGCGCAGGTGCTGCGCGGGACGGGCAACGGCCCGATCGACGCGCTCGTCAACGCGTTTGCGCCGGTTTTGCATACGCCCGTGCGCGTGCACCACTATGAAGAACGGGCGATCGGGCAGGGTGCGGACGCCAACGCCATCGCCTTTGCGGAGATGGCCTGCGATGCCGTGCCGGGCAGCACGTTCGGGGTCGGCGTTGACGCGAATCTGGTGACGGCTTCGATTCGTGCGGTGTTGAGCGGCATCAACCGTGTGTACGGGCGTAGCAATAAGGCGACATTTTTTTCGGCGACGACCTCCCCGGTTACTCCCGCGCAAGGCAGCCAACAAGCCGACCTGATGGCCAACTGAGCGTCCGAGTGTGAGTTTTCCTGGGTTTTCCTGAGCTTTATCGAGTTTTTCGTGGATTTTTCCCGGATTTGCTCGGGGGTGTTTTGGTTTGTTTGAATTTGTCTTGCAAGGGAGCGACGGGTGGCGGCATCCATGCTGCTTGTACTGCAAGGTGGTTGGCCTTTACGATAGGCGAACTTGCCATGCAGGCTCCGTGAAACGCGCGGCTGACCGGAGATCCCGGCTGGTCGCGCATCACACTTCTTCCGTTCTTCGGACCTGCTGCTGTTTATACCTATAAGCCCTCTGAGGAACCGATCGATGCTTAAAGTGTGGGGACGAAGCAACTCCGTCAATGTGCAAAAAGTGGTGTGGTGTTGCGACGAATTGCGGGTCTCGTATGAACGAATCGACGCCGGCCTGGAACATGGCGTCAATACCGAACCGGAATATCTCGCCAAGAATCCGAATGGCCGCATTCCCTTGCTGGAAGACGGTGACTTTACGCTGTGGGAATCGAATTCCATCCTGCGCTATCTCGTGATGCAATATCACGGCGAGCGCATACTTTATCCCCTTCCGCCCGCAACCCGCGCATCGATAGACCGCTGGTTGGACTGGAGTTTGTCGACGCTCCAACCGGCCGAACGCCCCGTCTTCTGGGCAATGGTGCGTACCGCTCCCGAGGCGCGCAATGCCGCGCAAGTTGCCGCCGACGTGGCGAATGTCGCCAAACACTGGGCGATACTCGACGCGCATCTGGCCGGTCGCCGGTTTATCGAAAACGATACGTTTACCTTGGCCGATATCGTCCTGGGTGCTTATGCACGCCGCTGGTTCGGCATCGACGGCATCGATCGGCCGGATTTCGAGCATCTGGCGAGCTGGTACGAACGCATAGAAGGGCGAACCGCATTTCAGCGTCATCTTGCGAAGCCGCTCACCTGATCCGATAGCCGCAGGCCGCGGCCATGCTGAAATTTCCTGCTGCGAGCGGTGCAGGCTGGACGGGCAGGTTGGATCGGAACGACAGAGTGTTGGGGTTAGCACAAAACGTGGTTACACTATGGCGCCGCGCAACCACGCGTCGGCTTGCCACTGCGGATGTTCAATCGATTTTCAGACGCTGAGGTTCACTATGCAGCCCCCCGCCCGGACCCCCAACGAACACGCACGGCTCGTCGCCTTGCGTGCGCTGCATCTTCTGGACACTGCGCCGGAAGAGCGTTTCGATCGCCTGACGCGCTTGGCCAAACGTCTTTTCAACGTACCGATCGCACTGGTGAGCCTGGTGGATGCCGATCGGCAGTGGTTCAAATCGTGTGTCGGATTGCCGGAGGGCATGAGCGAAACCTCGCGCGATGTGTCTTTTTGTGCGCACGCCATTTTGGACGACGACATCCTGTCGATCCCCGACACCTTTGCCGATCCGCGTTTTTCCGATAATCCGCTGGTTACCGGCGACCCGAAGATCCGTTTTTACGCCGGCTGTCCGCTTTCCGTGGCCAACGGCAGTAAGATCGGCACGCTCTGCCTGATCGATACGGTGCCACGCGAATTCGACGATGACGAGCGCGCCTTGCTGCGCGATTTGGCCAGTATGGCGGAGCAGGAAATCGCCGCGGTACGGCTCGCCACGCTCGACGAGCTGACCTTGATCTCGAATCGGCGCGGCTTTGTCGCGCTCGCGCAGCACGCGGTCCATTTGTGTCATCGATTGGAGCGGCCAGCGACCTTGTTTTTCTTCGATCTGGACGGGTTCAAACAAATCAACGACAAGTTCGGTCATGCCGAGGGTGATCGGGCGTTGATCGATTTCAGCGGAATACTGCGCGGGCTGTTCCGTGAATCGGACGTGATCGGCCGCCTGGGTGGCGACGAGTTTGTCGTGCTACTGACCAATACCGATGCCAGCCAGGGCGCGGCGATCCTGGAGCGTCTGACACAAGCCGTGGCCGAGTACAACGGGGCCGCGCAGCGCGGTTACGAGATCGCGTTCAGTGTCGGGGCGGTCCATTACGATGCGAAGCACCATTCGAGCATCAATGAGATGCTGCGCGATGCCGACGCGTTGATGTATCGCAGCAAACAGGCACGCCGGGCTAGCGCTTGATCGCTCCAGCGTCGATCAAATCGGCGCAGTCGGCGAGCGCGGCATCTAGACGATCCCATTCCGATTTCGACCCGGGCAAGCCGAAGCGCAATCCGCTCGGGTAGGCGGGTAACGTTGAGTCGCGTTCGATCGATGGGTGTGTCGAGTTCGGCATCGACTTCGAATCGAACGCCGCACGTTTGTGCGCCGCGCTGTCGTCGAACAATCTGACCCAGATCGCTGCGCCGGCCAAGTGCTTTTGCAGTGCGGCAGCAGCGCAATGAGGCGCCCAGGCAAACAGCGGCGTGCCGCGAGGTGCAAGTCCGCGGCGGGTTAATAGGGCCACGAGCCGCTCGCCCGCCTCATGCAAGTGGGCACGGGTAGTGCGCTGCCAAGCCTGATCCTGTAATGCCGCGCGTACGGCGGCCCGCGTTGGGCCTGTCAGCGTCCAAGGACCGAGTTCAGCGGCGAGCGCGTCGAGCAACGCCGGTTCGGCCAACGTAAAACCGGCACGTGCGCCGGCCAGTCCAAAAAATTTCCCGATCGACCGCAGGACAATCAGACCGGTCAACGCGCTGTGGGCCGTCACGCTGGCGTGCGGCGCCACGTCCGCAAAAGCCTCGTCCACGATCAGGCAGCCTCCGCGCGCAGTGAGCTGTGCGTGCCAGCCGAGGAGGGTGTCAGCGTCGAATTGCTCTGCGGTGGGATTGTTAGGGTTGACGACGACCAGATGCAGTACCTCGGGCGGCAATACGCTGCCGGGATACACGATGAAATCGGCTGGTTTAATGTTTTGGTTTTGGCTAGTGCTGGTGCCCAGGCTCGAACTTAGACTCGGACTTGCATCAAGGTCTGCGCGATGGAGGTCTGCGAAGCCATAGCGCAGCACGCGGTGGCCGGCACGGGCAAACGCTGGCGCGTACTCGCCGTAAGTCAGGGTAGCGATGCCCACCGCGTCGGCCCGGCGCGCTGCGTGCGCGTCAGAACATCGCGGCAGCAGATCCGGCAACAAGCGGATTACCGGCTGACTCCCGGCGACCGGTAGTGCACGCTGCGCGCCATAGTACGACGCGGCCAGCTCGGCCAGCCCATCATGATCGTCGGGGAGCCGTAGCCAGGCTTGGGTGTCGATTGCGGGAACCGGATACCCATGCGGGTTGATTCCGGTGGAAAGATCGATCCAGCGCTCGGCCGGACCGCCGAAGCGCTCGATCGCAATGCGCAGATCGCCGCCATGCGGGACCGGGCTGCGCGCTCGCAAGGGCTGCGCGACGCGTTTATCCGTGGCCTCATCATCCATGACCCGATACCCCCCATATCAGCAGCGTCGCGAGCCAGATCAGCAGGCTATGCCGTACCAATCGCAACGCGCGTCCGATATCGTCGGCCACCGGAGGACGCCCCGTGCCCAGTACCGGACGGATTTCATCGCGTCCATGATAACGAGCCACGCCGCCCAGCAGCAGTTGCAGGCTTCCGGCGCCGCTAGCCATGACAGGCCCCGCGTTGGGACTATCCCACTGTGGTGCCTGCGCGCGCCAGCATGCAAGTGCGCTGCGACTATGTCCGCAGGCCGCGTAGCTGATCGCCGTCAAGCGTGCGGGTACCCAATTGGCGAGGTCGTCCAGACGTGCCGCGGCCCAGCCGAAATGCAGATAACGCGGTGTCCGATAGCCCCACATGGCGTCCAGCGTGTTGGCCAGACGAAACGCCAGCGCGCCGGGGCCTCCGGCAACGGCAAACCAGAACAGTGCGCCAAAGATGGCATCGTTGCCGTTTTCCAGCGCCGACTCGACTGCGGCGCGCGCCAGCGCGGTTTCATCGGCAGCGTGTGTGTCGCGCGAAACAATGCGTGCTGTCGCGAGACGCGCAGCCGCGAGATCGCCCGCCGCCAATGCACGCGCGATCGGTTCGAGATGCTGCGTCAAGCTGCGTGCACCCAGTGCAAACCAGAGCAATAAAACATGCACAAGGCACGCCCATGCAAATGGCAGCGAAGCGATCAGTACCAGTGCCACGCATACAGGCGGCGCGACAGCCAATAACCAAGCGGCCACGCCTAGTGCACGAGCGCGGCGACGCGCTGAATCGGCGGGTGTCGCGGTCGACCCAACGGCATGTTCTGCGGTAGCCGAAAGCGCTTGCAATGCAGCAGGATCGAACCGCGTGGGATCGGACTGCGCTGGATTAAACCACGCTTCCAACCAATTCGCGTAGCGCCCGAACCCAACCAGCGGATGAGCGCGACGTGGTTCGCCCAACAGCCGATCAAGCATCACGGCGGCGCATGCGAGCAACGCGGTCCACAGCATATCGGGCGGCATATTCATAAGCCACCTTCGATGCAATGGGGTGCCCGAGTCATGCACATCGACGGTAAGCGTGGATCACGTAACGAACGTGAGGAACGTTGGTCAGCGCGGTGCGCGCGCGGCGTTGAAAAAAGGATCATCGGCGAATTGTACCGGGCCGCAATGCGATAATGCACATCCGGCTACGACTATGCATATATGCCTACTCCTCCAATAGTGCGCGAGCTCGCGGCGATTCCGCGCGGCACGCTGATGATACAAGGCACGACTTCCGACGCCGGCAAGAGCACGCTGGTGGCTGGCTTATGTCGGTTGGCGCTGCGCGCTGGCGCAAGCGTCGTGCCGTTCAAGCCGCAAAATATGGCGAACAACAGCGCGGTGACTGCCGACGGCGGCGAGATCGGCCGTGCTCAGGCGTGGCAGGCGTTCGCCTGCGGCCTGGCGCCGCACACGGATATGAATCCGGTGCTGCTCAAGCCCAACAGCGACCTCGGCGCGCAAGTGGTCATTCACGGGCAGGCCCGCTTTAACCTCAATGCCCGCGAGTACCAGGCCTATAAACCTCGCGCGATGGAAGCGGTGTTGCAGTCCTACGAGCGTTTGCGCGGCCGCTACGACGCGGTGCTGGTCGAGGGCGCGGGAAGCCCGGCCGAAATCAATTTGCGCGCAGGTGACATCGCCAATATGGGTTTTGCGGAGGCGGTCGATTGCCCCGTGGTGATCGTCGCCGATATCGACCGGGGTGGCGTGTTTGCGCATTTGGTCGGCACACTCGATTGCTTGTCCGAAAGCGAACGCGCACGCGTGCGCGGTTTCATCATCAACCGGTTTCGCGGCGATCTCTCATTGCTGCAACCGGGCATCGACTGGCTGGAAGCGCGCACCGGCAAACCGGTGTTCGGCGTTGTGCCTTATCTGTTGGGCATGCACTTCGATGCCGAAGACATGTTGCCCGGCGAGCGGCATGCGCAGGCGACGCGCACCGACGCGTTGCGGGTGATCGTGCCCGCCTTGCCGCGCATCAGCAATCACACCGATTTCGATGCGCTGCGCGCGCATCCGCAGGTCGATTTTCGCTATGTTGGGGCGGGCGAAGTGCTGCCCCCGGCCGACCTGATTATCTTGCCCGGCAGCAAAAGCGTACAAGCCGATCTGGCCTGGTTGCGCGCGCAGGGTTGGGAGGCCGCGCTGCGCCGCCATCTGCGCTATGGCGGCAAAGTGCTGGGCATTTGCGGTGGCATGCAGATGCTCGGCCGTAGCGTGCGCGATCCGCTTGGCGTCGAAGGGCCGGCGGGCGATGTGGCAGGGCTGGGTTGGCTTGATTTCGATACCACGCTAAGCGCGCGCAAACTGCTGGAAAATGTCACAGGCCAGTTGGCCTGGGCGGGTAGCCCGGACGAAGCCGGTAACGCGCACGAGCGCTCCCCGCGGATTCCCGTACGTGGCTACGAAATTCATATGGGCGAGTCGACGGGCAGCGCGCTCGAGCATCCCGCACTATGGCTCGATAGTCGCGACGGACCGCGCCCCGACGGTGCGCTGTCGCAGGATGGTCAGATCGCCGCAACCTATGTCCACGGGCTGTTCAACTCACCGCAAGCGTGCGCCGCATGGCTGAGCTGGGCGGGCTTGGCGCACGCCGAAGCGCTCGACCACGACGCGCAGCGCGAGGCCTCGATCGACGCGCTGGCCGATGCATTGGCGAGCAACCTCGATATGCCTGCGCTGTGGGCCAGCCTGAAATGAAATGACGGACGGCCGTGGCGGTGCGCTACCTGCGTGGATACGGCAGCGCGCAGCAGGCAGGAAGCGGCGATACGCGGCTGGCATTCTGGCGTCGTATTCCTAGCGTGCCAGCGATGCACCCGAAGTCGGTTTCGCGTCGCGACCACGGTGTATCACGTTGTGCACGAAATGCAGCTTCTCGATCACCGGCGGCGCGAGCGTGAACGGATAGCCATCGGGCATGCCGAGGCTGCGGTTCAGGCTGTTGAGCACGTAGGTCAATGCAAACCACTGGTCGATCATTTTCTCGAATGACGTGACCTCCACGCCCGACGGTTCGAGTTTGATCGAGGGCTCTTGCGCGCTTCGCGGGTTCAGCGCCAAGCCACAGGCGTGCGCGGTATCCAACGTATCGCTCATGTGCAAATAGTGTGCCCAGGTTTCGGCCCAATCCTCCCACGGATGGGCGCTGGCGTAGGCGCTCACGAACGACTGATCCCACTGGGGCGCCGGCCCCTCTTGGTAATAACGCTGCAGGGTCACACCGTAGTCCACGCGATCGTCGCCGAATAGTGCGCGAAAGCGCTCAAGATCGGCCTCTTCGTTCATCAACAGCATGAAATAATAATGGCCGCATTCGTGACGGAAATGTCCGAGCAAAGTGCGGTACGGCTCGTTCATCGCGGTACGGATCTGTTCGCGTTGCGCGTCGTCGGCTTCCGCGATATTCAGCGTGATCAGGCCCTGATCGTGACCTGTGAGCACCCCTTCACAAGGGGTCGTCGCGGCGAGGAATTCGAACGCGATCCCACCTTGCGGGTCCTCGCGTTTCGAAACGATGGGCAGATTGAGCGACGCCAGCGAGTACAGCAGGCGCCGCTTCGCTTGTTCAAGCTTATACCAGCGTTCTGCGTTCGGCTCCACCGACAGCGAGGGTATGGTCTGCGTCAACTGACACGAGCCGCACAGTGCGTCGCCGCAGTCGGCAGGTATCATCCAGTTGCAGACATTGTGTTGCGAATAATTTTCGCATTTTCGATAAAGCCGTTTGCCGGCTTGCCGGTTCAGGCTGCGCCATTGGTCAGGCTCGACTGGCTCGAACGCGCTGATATCGCGCAAATCGCTCAGGTAACCCAGCATGCAGCCACAACGCTCGCAGCGGATGTTTTCGAAAAATACCTGCTGGCCGCATTGATCGCAATGAAACGTTTTCATGCATTCATCTCGGGTAACTTCGCTCGGCTAATTTCGCTCGGGTAACGTCGGGTGACCTACAAGACTGACCCGTCCACGGCCGTGGAGTTCAAACGATCAGCTCAGGAGATCAACCCAGGAGATCAACCCAGGAGATCAAACGCCGCCCAGCGCCAATTCATCCAGCGGCACCATCGTGACGCTGACTTTAAGCTCATGGCTGCCACCGCCGAGGATCACGCCGCGCAGCGGCGAAACGTCGCTGAAATCGCGGCCCCAGGCGAGTGTCACATGCTGGCAGTTCGGCAGCACATCGTTGGTCGGATCGGCGTCGAGCCAGAGTTCTTCGCCGTCGAGCGGACACCACACCGACACCCAGGCATGCGACGCATCGGCGCCGATCAGGCGCGTTTGGCCGGGTGGCGGGGTGGTCAGAATATAGCCGCTGACGTAGCGAGCGGCCAGCCCGAGCGAGCGCAAGCAGGACACCATCACATGCGCGAAATCCTGGCAGACGCCGCGCCGCGCGTCGAACGCTTCAATCACCGGAGTGGCTACGTTGGTGGCCTCGGTGTCGAAGGCAAAATCGCGATGGATCTTGCTGGTCAACGCACGCACGCCGTCGGCTAGCGCTATACCGGGCGCAAAGCACTCGGCGGCGTACTCGGCGAAATTATGCTTGACCCGCCCGTACGGCGATTCGAAACGATAACGGCTAGCCGCCAAGGCGCCCGCTTGCGGGGCTTTTCCGGAACGATACGCAAGCCGGTCGCGCACGGTTTCCCAGGGGGGCGTCTCGCGATCGGTCGACCAGTTCTGATCGCTGACATCCAACGTCATTTCGGCGCGCACCCGCAACTGCTCATGCGGAAATTCCAGCGCGAGCAGCGTCACGGGATTGCCGAACACGTCGCGGCGCTCCAGGCGCAGGGCGCTCGCCGGCTCGATATCGAGCCGATGCGCGACGCAGCTTTGCCAAGGCACCGAGCGCGGTGTCAGATGGAGCAACTGGCGCGACAACGAAACCGGTGCGGCGTAGCGATACTCGGTATCGTGGATGATGTGGTAACGCGCCATATGCCGTGTGGGTTGCTTTGCCATTGGGGCCTGAATCGGGGCAAAAATCGGGGCAACAAAAATCGGGAGGAAATTCAGGCTGCCAGCGTTTGCCGGCTGATCTCGCCGATATGCGTAAAGTGGCGCATCGCCAGGCGATCCGAGAGTGTCCACGCCGCTTGCGTGATCTCGTCGAGCAAGTGGCGCAGGTCACGGCAAGCCGCCCGGCTGCCAAACTCGAAGCGTACCAGATCGAACCCCGTCAGGCGCTTCAGTAGTATCGGCAGCACGCCATTCATTTCCGTGGAGTCCTGATTGAGGCTCTTGGTCAATTCGTCGAGATAACTTAACAACTGGTGGATCTGGAACACGACGCCATGCGGATTGGTGTCGTCGAAGACGATCAGATCGAGTACCGGGAGCAGTTCGGGCTGCGCGCGATAGCGGTGACGATACGTCACGATGCTGTCGGCGGTTTCCAGCAACCAGTCGAAGCTGGCCCAGTTCTCGCCCTGGTGGCGCGGCTGCTCGTCCAGATTCGCGAGGAAACGGCTGACGACACTGCTCAGGAAGGCCAGTCGTTCGATATGACGGCCGATGATCAGCAAGCGCCAGCCGTCGTCGCGCGTCATGCAGTCCATCGCAAAACCGGCGAGTGCGGCACACGATGTCATCAGTTGATCGAGCGAGCGTATCGCTTCGGCGAGATTGCGGGTACCGGCCATTTTTCTGGCACTCGCGGCCAGCGAACGTTCCATCCGGTTCAATGCGAGCCAGTTGTCCAGCGACAGACGCTCGCGCACCTGGGTGGCGGCCCACATCTGGTTGGCCAGATTGCTGGCCAAACTGGACGACTCTTGATCGTCGAAGATCGCGGCAAGCAGTGCTTGCTCGTCGTCGGGCGCGGGTTCGTGGCTGTCCTCGTCCCAGTCGGGGATCAGAGCGAGCCAGCGACACACGTCCACGGCGGCGGCGCGCGCAAGCGGCGCCTCGCGGCTCGCGTCGTCAAAGCGCGTGAGCGCAACGCGCAACAGGCGCGCCACGTCGTCGCAGCGCGCAGTGTAACGGCCCAGCCAAAACAGGTTTTCGACTACCCGCGACGACAGGCTGGCCGGACTGCGCACCAGGTCGCGCGCGACGGTGACGCGTTTGAGCAGGCTCAGCGTGCTGACCGGTTGTTCGGAAAGCACCCAGGTATCTTTGCTGCTGCCGCCGCGCTGCATCGAGATCATTTGCGCAGTGCCCAGGTCGGCCACGCGCGTCAGGCCACCGGGCATTACACTGTAGCCGCCATCGGGCTTGGCCGTCGCCATCATGCGCAAGCCCACCGAGCGTGCCGCCAGCGGCTGGCGCGGATCGGCCGAAACCATCGGCGCCTGCGACAGCGTGACCAGTTCCTGCGCCACATAGGCGTGGGGTTGCTGGCGCAGTCGCTCGATAAATTGATCGCGCTGCGCACCCTGCAAATCGTGGCCGAACACAGGTTCGAAAGTGAATGACGGATAAGCGGGTTTGATAACCAACTCGTCGAGATTCTCGATCACATGTTCGAGCGCCGGTGTCTCGCCGCACCACCATGTAGCGACCGAGGAAATCGCGAGCGGCTCGCCAAGCAGGTGTTCGCAAATGTTAGGCAGGAAGGCCGCGATCGCGGTCGATTCGACCACGCTGCTGCCCAGCGCGTTGGCCATCAGCACTTGGCCTGCGCGTACAGCTTGCAACAGGCCCGGGACGCCCAGCGCCGAATCGCCGCGCAATTCGAGCGGGTCGCAATAACCATCATCCAGGCGGCGCAGGATCGCATGCACGCGCTGCAAACCGTTCAAGGTTTTCAGGTAGACCTTGTCGCCGCGCACGGTCAGGTCTTGCCCTTCGACCAACGGGAACCCGAGGTAGCGCGCCAAGTAGGCGTGTTCGAAGTAGGTCTCGTTGTACGGGCCCGGCGTGAGCAGTACGATCAGCGGCGTTTCGCCGTCGGTGGGCGCGAAGTACGACAAGGCTTGATGTTGGGCGCGGAAGAACTCGGCGAGATGATGCACGCGCAAGTCGCGAAACAGATCGGGGAAAACACGCGACACGATCAAGCGGTTCTCGAGCGCATAACCGGCTCCCGATGGCGCCTGCGTGCGATCGGCGATAACCCACCAGCGCCCATCGGGCGAACGTGCGAGGTCGACCGCGTACATGTGCAGGAAGCGGCCGTGCGGCGGCTGCACGCCCTGGCAAGGCCATAGGAAACCCGGATGGCCGAACACCATCGCCGGCGGCAGCAAGCCGGAGCTGAGCAGGGTCTGCGGGCCGTAGAGGTCGGCGAGCACCGCATCGAGCAGGCGCGCGCGCTGTGCTACGGCCGCTGCCAGCGGTTCCCATTCCGAGGCCGGCAGCACCAGCGGCAGCGGATCGAGCTCCCAGGGGCGCCCGGCGTCCTGGGCCGATGCGTAGGTGTTGTAGGTGACGCCGTTTTCAACGATCTGGCTGCGCACGAAATCGGCGTGCTGGTGCATTTGCTCGGGGCTAGCGGTATTCAGTTGTGTCCATAGCGCACGCCAATGATCCCGGACCGCGCTCGACGCATCGAGCATCTCGTCATAACGGTCCGGATGCGGGGTATAGGAAGAAAGCAACGCGCTGGGCATGGGCACACGAGATAGGGCAATTCGCTATTTTACCGCCGCAAGTCCAAAGTGAAGGGAAAGTTCGGATTCTCCTCGATAGACGGGGCCGTCATCGTGCCCGGGGTATGCCCCATCCGGAAGAAACGCGCCAGGCGCCGACTCTCGGCGGAATACGCGTTGATCGGGAAATCGTCGTAGTTGCGCCCTCCCGGATGCGCTACGTGATATTGACAACCCCCCATGCTGCGGTTCATCCAGGTATCGATCAGATCGAATACCAACGGCGCATGGCTACCGATCGTCGGGTGCAGGCAGGACGGCGGTTGCCACGCGCGATAGCGCACGCCGGCCACGAATTCGCCCACATTGCCGGTCGGTTGCAGCGGTACCGCCCGCCCATTGCACGCGAGTATGTAGCGGTCGCTGGCCATGCCGGTTACCTTTACTTGCATGCGTTCGACCGACGAGTCGACGTAGCGCACGGCGCCCCCGGGCGCGCCTTCTTCGCCCAGCACATGCCACGGTTCGAGCGCATGGCGCATTTCGACGTGAATGCCACGCGCCGAGAAATCGCCGTAGGTCGGAAAGCGGAATTCGAAGTGCGGCGCAAACCAGTCTAGGCTGATCGGGTAGCCTGCCGCCGCCGTTTCGCTGAGCACGTCGTTGAAATCCTCTTTGACGAAATACGGCAGCATGAAACGGTCGTGCAATTCGGTACCCCAGCGCACCAGCTTGGGCGGCGCGTATGGCGTTTTCCAGAAACGCGCGATCAGTGCGCGCAACAGCAACTGCTGGGCCAGCGACATACGCGCATGCGGCGGCATTTCGAACGCGCGCATTTCGAGCAGACCCAGGCGTCCCGTTGCGCTATCCGGCGAATAGAGCTTGTCGATACAGAACTCGGCGCGATGCGTGTTGCCGGTGGCGTCGGTCAGCAGGTTGCGCAACACGCGGTCGATCAGCCAGGGCGGGACCGGTTCGCCCGCTTGCGGAATTTGCGCGAAGGCGATTTCGAGTTCGTAGACCGAATCGTTGCGGGCTTCGTCGATGCGTGGCGCCTGGCTGGTCGGGCCGATAAACAGGCCGGAAAAAAGAAACGACAGCGACGGATGATTGTGCCAGTACGAGATCAGGCTGCGCAGCAGATCGGGGCGGCGCAAGAACGGCGAGTCGGCCGGCGTCGACGCGCCCAGCGTAAAGTGATTGCCGCCGCCCGTGCCGGTATGGCGGCCGTCGAGCATGAATTTTTCGGTGATCAACCGGGTCTCGCGCGCGGTTTCGTACAGGTGCGTGGCGCGTTCGACCAATTGATCCCAACTGCTGCTGGGATGAATGTTGACTTCGATGACGCCCGGATCGGGCGTGACGCGAAATTGAGTGAGGCGCGGATCGGAGGGCGGTTCGTAGCCTTCCAGGATCACCTGCGCACCGAGTGCGGCCGCGCTCGCTTCGACGGCAGCGACCAGCTCTAGGTAATCCTCGAGCGCGTCGGTCGGCGGCATGAAGATATAGAGGATGCCGTCGCGAGCCTGCGCGCACATCGCGCGGCGCGTGATCCAGCCGGCCGATTGTTTGGCCGCGAGCGGCGTATCGGGATCGGGATGTGGGTGTGCAGATGCGGCGGTCGCGGACTTGGCGGCAGCGGGAGCCGGGCTAGTGGCTCGCTCGGCCTCGCACACGTATTGTCGCAACATCGCGGCGGTCGGCAGCGGTTTGATCGGTCGCAACGGGTCGGGCGGGTAGACATAAGGGAAATCGCCTTCGGCTACCCAAGGCTGCGAATCCAGCGGCAGCCGATAGCCGATCGGCGAGTCGCCGGGGATCAGATAACAGCGTTCGCTGCGCAAGAACCATGAGCCGGTTTGCCAAACGCCCGCCGGCGCACGCATCACCGGCAATACGTGGCCGACTTCCGTGTCCAGCCCCTGTTCGAACACTTGGCTCAGGCGTTGGCGTTCGAGCGCATCGCCCAGGCGGGAATCGAACGGGTCGACGTTGGCCGGGAGCCGGCGTTCACGCCAAAGGTAGTAGTAAGCATCCTCGAAGGTCGGGAATACGTACTTCGCGTCCAGTCCTAGCCGTCCCGCCACATTGGCGAGAAAACGCCGGCCCAGCTCGGCGTCCGCTTGGGCCGGCTCGGTTTCGTCGGCGTATAGCCGCGCGTCGTCCCATACCGGCTCGCCGTCCTTGCGCCAAAAACAGTTCAGCGACCAGCGCGGTAACTGCTCGCCCGGATACCATTTACCCTGGCCGAAATGGGCCAGGCTGTGCGGCGCGTAATGATCGCGCAGTTTGTGGAACAGCGTGCCGGCCAGCTTGCGCTTGGTGGGTCCGAGCGCGGCGGTATTCCATTCGGCGCCGTCCGGGTCATCCATGGAAACGAAGGTTGGCTCGCCGCCCATGGTCAGGCGCACGTCGAGTTCGTCGAGATCACCGTCGATGCGGTGCCCGAGCACTTCGATGTGCTGCCATTGCTCATCGGTGTAAGGCTTGGTCACGCGCGGCGCTTCCCACACCCGCGTGACCGACATGCGATGTTCGAATTCGCATTCGCACGGCTCGCTCAGACCGGTCACGGGCGCAGCCGACGACGGTTCGGGCGTGCAGGCAAGCGGGATATGGCCTTCGCCGGCGAACAGGCCCGATGTCGGGTCCAGCCCGACCCAGCCCGCACCGGGCAGGTAGACCTCGCACCACGCATGCAAATCGGTGAAATCGACCTTGGTGCCGCTGGGGCCGTCCAGCGATTTGACGTCTGGCACCAACTGGATCAGGTAACCCGACACGAAGCGCGCGGCCAGCCCTAGATGGCGCATCAGTTGCACGAGCAGCCAGGCGGAATCGCGGCACGAGCCCGTGCCGTTGGTCAGGGTTTCTTCCGGCGTCTGCACGCCGGCCTCGAGCCGGATCAAGTAGCCCACGTCGCCTTGCACGCGTTGATTCAGCGCGACGAGAAAATCGACGCTGGGTTGCGGTTCGCGCGGCACTTCGGCGAGGTAGCGCGCAAAGTGCGGCGTGAGCGGCAACGTCTGCAGATAAGGCGCCAGCTCATGGCTTTGCCACGCTTCGTACTGGAAGGGGATGTTCTCGGCTTGCGGTTCGAGGAAAAAATCGAATGGGTTGATCACCGACATTTCGGCGATCAGGTCGACTTCGATGCGGAATTCAGTGGTTTTCTCGGGGATCACCACGCGCGCGAGCCAGTTGCTTTGCGGATCCTGCTGCCAGTTGACGAAATGCTGCTTGGGAAAAATATTGAGCGAGTACGACAGGATGGGGGTGCGGCCGTGAGGCGCGGGGCGCAGCCGGATGATCTGCGGGCTCAAGCTGACCGGACGGTCATACCGGTAGTGCGAAACATGGTTTAGCGCGACGTGGATCGACATGAGCAGCCCAGTGGATGGATCGGTGACAGATGTAAAGCCAGTGTAAGCCGAGCAAGTTCCGAGCCAGTGGCTGAGTTCGATACTAACTCAGCCAGCGCGAATCAGATACTTGCCTGCGGCGTTGGGCGCGCTGCGATCTATCGAGCCGGGGCGGCGCGGTGCACTGCTTGTGCACCACCGGCGGGCATCCAGCGGGAGGCTGGCTTTCTCCGGGCACCGCTATGAGGCGCGCCGTGACGACATCGAATGCGTGAAAGACGGCAGCGGCGCTTGCATGAAGTCGCAGTAAAGCGGTACTAAAGCAGCAGTAAAGCGGTACTAAAGCAACGTTAAAAAAAGCGTTTCATCGCCGCGACACATGTCGTCGTGCGGGCGTTGTTTGTTATGATCGCACGAGCTAAACGCCAGACACGGATTCGGGGATGTCGGCGTTTCGAATTGCGGAAAAATGAAAATAGAACTAATCGCTGGATGCCCGTGGGCTGTGCTCCCGGGGCTGGGTAGTATAAGACGGAGACAAAGACGGCTGGTGGCTTCATGAGGCGTCCTTTCTCTGGATTTTTTCGCGCTGCGAGCTTGCGCAGCCGGTTTCTCGGCTTGACCTTGTGCGTGTTCCTGGTCGCCGGCGCAATCACCTGGGTTGCGTTCGAACGCATTACTGCCGGCATCAGCAGCGAACTGGGTGCCTATTTTGCGCAACGCCAGGTGCTGTATGACCGTGAACGCATTCTCGCGCCGGTGCAACGGGAAATTGCGCTGACATCGACGCTCGCTCACTCGGCCTTTCTGAGTGCGTGGCTGACGGACGAGACCGATCCGCAGGCGCGTCGCGTGGCCATGACCGAACTCGAAGATTTGCGCACGGTGTTTTCCGATCATAGCTATTTCCTGATCATCAACCGCTCGCTGCATTATTACTTCAATGACCATTCGAATCAGTACGCCGGCAAAGAGTTGCGCTACACGTTGGATCCCAAGCTGCAGCGCGACAGGTGGTACTTCGAAATGCGCGACAGCGGCCGGCCTTACGAGCTCAACGTAAATTCCGACGCGACACTGGACGTCACCAAGGTCTGGATCAATATGCGCGTGCAGGATCGCACCGGCGCAATGTTGGGACTGGTCGGCACCGGCATCGATCTGACCGATTTCGTGCAGCGCGTGGTGCGTAGCGAGACGCGCGGCGTCACCAACATGCTGATCGGGCCTGACGGGTCGATCCAGGCGCATCCGAATCACAGCTACATCACGCTCGATAGTTCGTCGAAGTCACCCGGGGCACGCAAGACCGTGTTTCAACTGCTGGGTTCGGCCGCCGACCGCGACGCGCTGTCGAACGCACTCATGACCTTGAAGAAGGCTCCGGACGGGGTACAGACGCTGTTCGTGAGTTTCGAGGGACAGCCCCGCTTGCTGGCGGTGGCCTATCTGCCCGGGCTGGACTGGTACGTCGTGAGCGAAATGGATTTGCGCTTGCTGATCGGTACGGCGCCGTTCCGCATCATATTGGCGGTGATCGGGTTGGCACTGATCCTGTGTTTATTGTTGGTCTCTGCTGCGCTCGATCGGTTGGTGTTGCGGCGGATTAGCCACTTGGCCGTGGCGACCCGGCAGGTGGCGCGCGGCGACTACAACCTGCATCTGCCCGCCGCGCAAGACGACGAACTGGGGCGTTTGTCGAACCAGTTCGAGACCATGGCCGGCAAGGTGCGCGACACGCTCACGCACCTCGAAGCGCGGGTGGCCGAGCGCACTGCCGAGCTCAACGATGCCAACGTGGTGCTGGCTGAGCAGCAGGACGAAATTCACGCTTCGCTGCGCTACGCCAAGATGATACAAAGCGCCTTGCTGCCGGCGCCGGATCGGCTGCGGCGTACCCTGGGCGAGACCTGTGTGATGTGGTTGCCGCGCGATATCGTGGGCGGCGATTTCTATTTTCTGTTCGAAGACGCGGAAAACCGATATGTCGGCGTTGCCGACTGCACCGGTCATGGGGTTCCTGGCGCGTTCATGAGCATGGCCGCTTATTCGGTGATTCGGCAGGTGCTCAGCCACGGCGCGAACGCGCCCGCGGTGCCCCTCAATGTACTGATCGCCGAGATCGACGCGCAGTTGCGCGACAGTTTGCGCCGCGATCAGGCGGGTCTCGACTACGGCATGGACCTGGGTTTATGCCGGCTCACACGGGCTGAATCCGCCAGCGCCACCTGCACGCTCGAATTTGCCGGTTGCGGCATCGACGCCTATATTGCATCGGATGGCGCGGTAAGCCGTCTCATGGGCCGCAAACGTGGGCTGGGCTACCGCAGCCGGGGGCCGGAATTGCCCGTGCCGGTGCAGATACGCCAACTTACGACGCATGAGACGGTATATTTGCCTACCGACGGCGTGTTCGACCAGCCGGGGGGACTTTACGGCTACGGCTTTGGCCGGGCACAATTCGAGGTGGCGTTGGCGGAATTCAGCCAATGGGAATTGAGCCGGCAGGCCGAGCAGTTCGAGCGCACCCTCAGGGAGTATCGCGGCCCGCTCGCGCAGCGCGATGACATCACCTTGCTGGGTTTCCATGCCCCGGCATTTGAATAATAGGACTGACAATGAACGGTCTAGATCTTTGGGATCTGCGACAGAAGCTTGATGAGGCGAACATACTGATTTGCTTTAACGGGCCGCTTTCGCAAAGTATCATTGAACAGCTCGGGGTTGCCGTGAAACGATACCTTGAGGCGGAAACGCACAATGCAGGCCGTCTTTACGACGTATTTGCCGTATATATCGAGCAGTCGCAGAATATCCAGAATTACACGGCGGGTAAAACTGCTGCAATCCAGGCTGCATCTGCGAGCGCATCGCTGTCCGAACTGCAGCGCTACGACAGCGCAACCATCGCGATCGGTCGGCTCGACGACGATCACTATCTCGTGACGTCCGGCAATCCGGTAGCCAAAAGCGATTTGCCGCCATTGATGGCATTGCTCGATTCACTGGCCAAGCTCGATGCCGATGGGCTGAAGGCCTGCTATCGCGAGCAGCGTCGCCGCCCGCGTGAAGACGGTTCGCCCAGCGCGGGCCTGGGGCTGATCGACATGGCGCGCAAGTCCAGCCGTCCGCTGGAATATCGCGTGCGCGACATCGATGCGGATACGGCTTACTTTCATTTGACCGCTGTAATTTGAGGAATGTGATGCAGTACTACGAACAAGCGGCGACTGTTTCGACGCCTTGGGTCAGACTGGATCCGGAGCGCGGCTTACTTGAATTGGTCGGCGAAAGCTATCCGGCCAATAGTTTCGAGTTTTATCGGCCCATCGTGCAATGGCTGGGCGATTTCCTGCAGAGTAATCGGGCCGACGTGCGCATGGAGCTCGAGCTCTCGTACGTGAATACGGGCAGTATCAAGAGCATGCTGGACCTGTTCGATTTGCTCGAAGAGGCTCATCAGGAAGGGCGATCGGTGCAGGTGGTCTGGAAGTACGATTCACGTAATCCGCGTGCGCTTGAAACGGCTGAAGAATTCTCCGACGAGATCAGCTTTTCGTTCGAAGTTCTCGACACGCATATGTCATGACGGAGCGCTCGACGCGTGCACCGATTTTCCGCGTTGCCGATACGCATGTCGTGCAACGCCTGGAACGTGCCAGCGAGCAGTTCGGCGATCATCCGCTGGTCGCGGAGCTGGAGTGGTTGGCGCATCAGTACCAGCGGCTCGAGGCTAGGCTCGACAAAATCACGATGATGAGCGACCGGCTCCAGTCGCAGGTGCTGGACATGAACAAGGTGCTGCAGGAGCAGGCGATTTCCGATCCGCTCACCGGCCTGATGAATCGCAACGGTTTGCTCGACCGGCTTAACGCCGAGTGCGCGCGGCTGATACGCGAACATACTGCGTTCGGGCTGCTGATGCTCGATCTCGATCATTTCAAGGCGATCAACGACGCGTTCGGCCATCATGCCGGCGATCAGGTGTTGATCGCCGTGGCGGCGACGTTGCGCCAGCATATGCGCCCATACGACGTGTTTTCGCGCTGGGGCGGCGAAGAGTTTCTGCTGCTGGTGCCGGCGGTAGAAAGGTCAGCGCTGGAAGAGCTCGCGCGACGCCTGCTCGAGGCCGTGCGGCAGGTGAGCGTGCCGGGCGTGCCCGAGGTGAGTGAGGTCCGGGTGAGCATAGGCCTGTACTATTGCGATCAGCCGGAAAGCCCGTCCGACAGCGTGCGCAAGGCCGATATCGCGCTATATCGCGCGAAGGAAGCGGGACGCGATCAGGTCGTGACGTTTGGCTGACCGGCATGGCTGACTTGCTTGGCTTAGAAGCGTGACCGAGCAGCGTGACCGAGCAGCGTGACCGAGCAGCGGACTGAGCTGATTAGCCGACCAAGGCACGCATCGCATCGCCGCTCCCGCTGATCCGGAACACTGCGACCGCTTCCGTCAGCCGCCGCGCCTGTTCTTCCAGCGAACCCGCTGCGGCCGCCGCCTCTTCGACCAGCGCTGCATTGTGTTGAGTCACGCTGTCCATCTCGGACACAGCGCGATTGACCTCTTCGATCCCCGCGCTTTGCTCTTCCGATGCCGACGAAATTTCGCCCATGATATCGGTCACGCGCTTGACTGCGGTAACGACCTCATCCATGGTGCGACCGGCTGTTTCCACCAAGGCCGAACCGCTTTCGACGTGCTCGACCGATGTCTCGATCAAACCTTTGATTTCCTTGGCCGCTGAAGCGGAGCGTTGCGCCAGGCTGCGCACTTCGGAGGCCACCACAGCGAAGCCGCGGCCTTGTTCTCCGGCACGCGCGGCTTCCACTGCAGCATTGAGCGCCAGGATATTCGTCTGGAAGGCGATGCCGTCGATCACGCTGATAATGTCGCCGATCTTGTGCGAGCTGTCGGTGATGTTGCGCATCTTCTCGACGACGTGGCTGACCACTTCACCGCCGCGCTCGGCCGTGAGTGACGCGGTCGCCGCCAACTGATTGGCCTGCCGGGCGTTATCGGTATTTTGCTTCACGGTCGCCGTCAGCTCTTCCATGCTGGATGCGGTTTGCTGCAGGGCTGAGGCCTGTTGTTCGGTACGTGAAGACAGGTCGACGTTGCCGGCCGCGATTTCCCGCGCGCCGACGTCGATCGATTCGGCGCCGGTACGCACCGAGCTGACCGTACGTGCCAAGCTGCCCTGCATGTTCTTGAGTGCGGAGAACAAGCGGCCGGTTTCGGTTTTGTCGCTCACGACGATCGGGGCCGACAAATCGCCGGCGGCGATCCTGTCGAAATGGGTCACGGCAAGATCGAGCGGGTTGACGATCTTGCGCGTCAACATCACGCGTACTGCCAGTGCGAACAACACCGCAGCGCCGACGCCTACCAGGATCAGAGTCGAAATGATCGAGGAGCGCTGTTGAGCCTCGACGTACAAGGTCTCGGCGTGCTGCCGGCGGTAATCGCCCACGGCGGACATGGCTTTATCGAAATCGATGAACATTGGGCTGATCTTGGTCTCGGCGATGCTTCGAAAGGTCGTCATATCATTGGCATGCATGGCGGCCACTTCGGGTTTGATGCCTTGATCGAACAGCACGGCGCGTTTGGCCGCCAACGTATCGACGAGCGCTTGTTCCTGGTCACCCTTGGGCAGCGCCTGATAAGTCTGCCACGCCTTGTCGGCGTCGCTGAGTAGTTCTTCGCCGCGCTTGAGTGCCTTGGTCGCGTTGTCGAGGTCACCGTTGCCGTACAGCGAGTCGAATCGCGAGAACGCGATACGTGCGCGCAGCAGGCTCATCGAGCTATTGTTGAGCGCATCGATGGCCGCGACGTCGCCACGGTCGATAACGCGCAGCGATTCGTTGCTGGAATTGATGCCGAAATAACCGATCGCGCCGCCGATGATCAGCAACACGGCGAACAGCGAGATGATCAACGTCAAACTGGTACGAATCGTCAATTTATTCAACATATCGGGTTCCAGGGGTGAGCGATTCGAGGCCCGCACAAAATTACGTCAGCCGATGTGCATATCCAATGGGCAAACGCCAAGGATATCAAACAGTTGTGACACGCAGTTGCGTCAAATCAAATAACCACACCGTGAACGCTTCGCGCAGGCAGATAAGGCACGCAGATAAGGCCTGCCGATGCCAAATTTAAATGACGAATTCAGGCGAGCGCTGCAGGCCGGATGCCGCGACTGCGATTGAGCAACGCGAGCGTCAGGCACACGGCGAGCACAGAGGCACCGGCCGCGCAAAGAAACACCGAACGATAGCCGAAGCCGGCAACAAGCAGACCGGCCAGGGGCCCGGTCACGCCTAGCGATACGTCGAGAAAAACCGAGTAGGCGCTCAGCGCCGAACCGCGGCTCGCGGCGGGCACCAATTCCACGGCTTGCACCGCCAACGCGGGGAACACCAGTGCGAACCCGGCGCCGGCCAGCGCGGCTCCCGCCATGGCCAGACCCTGCACCGGGGCAAACGCGAGCAGCAGCAAACCGGCGGCTTCGATTGCAAACGACACGATTGCAACGCGAAAGCCACCGTAGTTTCGAATGGCGTTCGGGAACACCAGCCGGGTGCCCACGAAGAAAAGGCCGAACAGGCTCAATGACAGCGCGGCGTTGGACCAGTGACGGCTAGCGTAGTAAAGCGTAATGAACGTGGCGATCGAACCGAATCCTGCCGAGCCCAGCGCCAACCCGATTCCATGCGGTAGAACCCGGCGGAACACGCTGCGAAACGGCAGGCGTTCGCCCACCACCACGGCCACGGCCGCCTTGGCCTTGGCCAGTACGAGGCCGACCAGCGCCAAGAGGGTCATCGTGATGCCGATCGAGACGAACCCCATCGCATGTTCAAGCACGACGCCCAGTGGCGCACCGATTGCGAGCGCCCCGTAGGTGGTGATGCCGTTCCATGAAATGACGCGGGCGGTCTGCAACGGACCGACCCGACCGATGCCCCACAAGATGGCGCCGGTTGCCACCCAGCTCTCGCCCAGCCCCAGCGCAAGACGACTGAGCAGCAGCACCAGCAGGCTCAGCAATGGGATCGTTTGAAGTAGCGCAGCCAAGGTCATCAACACGCCACTGACAGCGCACGCGCTCAAGCCGTAGAGCACCGTGTGCTTGGGGCCCGCCGTATCGGCCATTCGGCCAGCCAACGCGCGACTGACTATGGTGGCCAGATACTGCGTGCTGATCGCCACGCCGGCCAACAGTGAGCCGTAGCCAAGGTCGGTGTGTACGTAGCCCGGCAACACGGCCAACGGAATACCGATCGTGAGATATGCGATAAAGGTAAATGCGACGATACCGACAATTTGCAGCGTGACGGCCGTGTGCTGCTGGCGCGACACTGCCGTGTTCAAAGAACTTTCATCTGACATGCAAGGTTTACCGGGCGAGGGTGGACTGCTACTGGATTACTGCGGATTATTCCCGCTGCATGATTGCGCATTGCGCTGGATACCCTCAACTGGATGACTCCATTATGCAGTGACACATACGGGATAACCCGTATTTTCTCATAAATGTCGATGCTCTGTCAGCGTCTGGGCTACAGGATTGCGTTGCTAAGCCGTAAAGTCGTAAGACATCTCGCTTATGCGGGTGTTACGATTTGAGATAGAGGTGTTAGCTGAATGGCTTACTCGCGCGATGCCGCGGTAGGGGGGAGATCCATACACAACACCCGCGGACAATACTCGCGCGGTTTTATTAAGGTCGATATGAATGACCCTGTCCAAGCGGCGCAGCTTGCGCCGCCATGTGTCGATTTGAAACCGTATCGGCTCGATGCTGGGAGTGAGGCCGGCAGTGAGGTCGGTGGTGCGGTCGCTGGCGATGTCGTTGGCGAGACCCGCGGCAAGGACCGTGCGCTGGCCGCGATCGTTGCGCTCGCCCGCAGCGCTTGCAATGCGTCGGGCGCACGTATCGAGTTGTTGACGAACGATGCCTGCGATACGTTGTGTGCGGTGGGCTCGGATGTCCCGCAGCGAGCGTCGCGTCGCACTGCGCTAACCCATCTTCTCGACGTATCGTCAGGCTACGCATATAGCGACGACACCGTTGCCGACGCGCGTTTCGCCATTTGCCCGGAAGTCCATGACGGCGGCGTGCGAGCCTGCGCCGGCGTGCCGCTGTATTGCGCGCACAGCGGCTTGCTCGGCGCGTTGGTGGTCACCGATACCTCGGCGCGCGCGTGGTCGTGGGTGTGCCGCCAGGCACTCGATCAACTCGCGATCCTGGCAGTTAATCTGTTGCAGCCGAATTCGGTTGGCGGCCAAGCCGCCGTCGCAATCGAGCATGAGCATCAGGATGAGCGCCAGGCGTACCAGCCTCAGGTCGTCGAGGAACGCCTGCAACAGGCCTTGACCCTGGCGGGACTGGGCACCTGGTCGTACGACGTGGACCTGTCGATACTGAGCATATCCGCACTTACGTGCGAGATCATGGGCTTGCCTGCCGATACGCGTGAAATCAGCGTGTACGAATATGTCGGCATCGTGCATCCGGCGGACCGGCTGCGTGTCTGGCGCGAATGCTTCAATTCGCTTGCGCAGGGGCGCGCCCTCAAACTCCAATACCGCTTGCAACGTCGCGACGGCACAGTGCGTTATGTGCAAGGCAGTAGTCAGCCCGAGTTTGGCGCCGATCAAAAAATTCTGCGCTATTCCGGCTTGCTGGAGGACTTGACTGAAAGTCGATACGCCGACCATCTCGCGCAATTGAGTCATCGTGCGATGCAGGCCAGCAACAACTGTGTGCTGATTGCCGACGCGAATCTTCCCGATATGCCGTTGATCGATGTCAACCCGACTTTCGAACATTTGACCGGCTATAGCCGTGCCGAAGTGCTCGGGCGCAATTGCCGGTTTTTGCAGCGCGACGATCGTGACCAGAGCGGCCTGCATGAAATTCGCGCCGCCTTGGCGCAGCAAAGGGAGGGGCACGCGACCCTGCGCAATTACAAAAAGGACGGCACTCTGTTCTGGGCGGATTTACGCATTGCGCCGCTGCGCGACGAATACGGCCGGGTGTCGCATTACGCCGCGTACCTGCGCGATGCGAGCGAGCGCGTCAGCTATGAAGAGAGCGTCGCACACCAGGCCATGCACGACCCATTGACCGGGCTGCCGAACCGGCATTTGCTGCAGGACCGGCTGGCCCAGGCGATTGTGCGGGCAGCTCAAGACGGTCGACAGGTGGGGGTGGCCATGATCGACCTGGATCGCTTCAAGCGGGTCAACGACAGTCTCGGTCATGTGAACGGCGACGAGTTGCTCAAGCAAATTGCGCAACGACTTGGCCGCCTGGCGCGCGATGGCGATACGGTGGCCCGTTTTGGCGGGGACGAATTTGTGTTCGTGATTGCGAACGCTTCGTGCGATCCGCTGGCGGAATTGATCGAGAAAATAGCGGCGGAGGTTGCCTTGCCGATGACGATCCAAGGCAATTCGCTCGACACCAGCGCCAGCATCGGGGTGGCGGTTTATCCGGGCCATGGCGCGAGCGCCACCGACCTGATCAAAAATGCCGATGCGGCGATGTACTACGCCAAGGACAAGGGGCGCGCGCGCAGTCATTTCTTCGATGCATCGTTGAGCGTCACGGCGAATATCAAGTTTGAGATTGAGGCCGAATTGGTGCGCGCGCTGCGCGACCACGAGTTCGTGCTGCATTACCAGCCGGAAATCGACGCTCGCAGTGGGGCGCTGCGCGGCTTCGAGGCCTTGATACGCTGGCAGCATCCGCAGCGTGGCTTGCTCGGTCCGGATGTGTTTATTTCGATCGCCGAAGAAAGCGGCCTGATCGAAAAAATCGGTGAATGGGTCATGGTGCAGGCTTGCCTGCAGAATCGCGAGTGGCAGATGCGCGGCATGACGCCGGTGCCAATCTCGGTGAATGTCTCGCGGGTTCAGTTTCGTCGCGCCGGTTTTGTCGAACGGATCAAGGAGATTTTGGTTCAAACCGGATTGTCGGCGCGTTACCTGTGCCTGGAAGTGACCGAATCGATGGTGATGGAGGAGGTCGAGCGGCTGCGCATCGAACTCGAGGCGCTACGGGCGCTGGGTGTGCTGGTCGCGATCGACGATTTTGGAACCGGTTACTCGAGCCTGAGTCTGATCAAGCAATTGCCGGTGGATATCCTGAAGATAGACCGTGCGTTCGTGCGCGACCTGTCGACGGATCCGTCCGATGCGGCGATTTGTCAGACCATTATTGCCATGGCGCAGGGGCTGGGTTTGCAGGTCGTCGCCGAAGGCGTGGAAACCGAAGCGCAGGTGCGGTTTCTGCAAGAGCACGGTTGCGATATTCTGCAAGGCTACGCGCTGTGCAGGCCGCGTCCGGCGGCTCAGGCCGAGGCGTTCGTGCTGCATGAATGGCAGCCCGAGTCGATACGCATGGCAGGGGTACTGCCAGGTTGAGCGATCGAGCGGTTGGGTGATTTTTGGCGGCACGGCGGTATAGCGGCATAGCATGAACCAGGCGCAGTGCGACGAGGGACGCCTACGAGGCGAGGACCTGGATCGGCACGCGAGAACCGGGGGGGGGCGTCATGACTCATGAGGCTGGCGATCGGGAGCGCATGCTCGAAGACGACATCGCGCGATGCAAGCATGCCGAGCGTGAACTTCTGCGGCGTAACGACGAGTTAAGCGCGTTGAACCGCTCACTGGAGAGGCGCGTGCAGGACCGCGTGCAGCAACTCAGCGAGGTCCACGCACTGCTGGACACCGCGCACGACAAGCTCAAACATAATTTGATCGTGCTGATTAAATTATTTTCCAGTCTGCTCGAGTTGCGCAGCGATGTATTGGCAGGGCATTCGCGCCGAGTCGCCGACTTGGCGCGGCGCATCGGTTTGCGTATGGGATTGGACGCCGTCGATGTCAATCACCTGATGTTGGCTGGCCTGCTCCATGATCTAGGGAAAATGGCCTGGCCGGACGAGCTCTTGTCGACGCCGCTCAATCAGATGTCGACCGAGCAATTGACGTGGGTGCGCAAACACCCTGGCATGGGACAGACCGCGCTGATGGCGCTCGAGCCGATGGCCGAGCCGGCTAAATTGATTCGCGCTCACCACGAACGTTTCGATGGCCATGGCTACCCCGACCAATTGATCGGCACCGAGATCGCGTTGGGCGCGCGGATTTTGGCGGTTGCCAATGATTTCGACGGATTGCAGATCGGTATTGTCAACACCGTGAGATTCACGCCCGAGGAGGCTGCTGCGGCGATCGCGCAGGATCGCGGCCGGCGCTACGATCCGGATGTGGTCAATGTCTTTCTCGCTCTGATCGAGGAAGAGCGCACGTTGGGGCCCAAGGAAGTTGTGCTCAGGACTACGCAGCTAAAACCGGGCATGGTGCTGGCGCACGATTTGCTCAGCACGAAAGGCGTCTTGCTACTGGCGGCCGACTATGCACTCAGCGATAGTCTGATCAGTCAGTTGCGCGAGCTCGAGGCGCTGGACGGGGTAAAGCTCAAGTTGCCGATCCGCGGCGACTCGCTGCGGGGCATGCGCTGACCGACTTAATGGCGGCAGCGCCTGACGCGATACAATTCGGCTGTGGTCTAGGAATTCAATGCGAAATTGAATGCGCCCCATGCGGGGTTGAAAACGGGATCGAAAATGGGGTTGCAAGCCGCGACGCGATGACCGAAATATGGCGTAAGGGATCTTTTACGCAAGGTTTTTGCACGTACGCGCCTCATCCCGGTAGAATCACGAGCGAATTCCGTCGCACATTGCGCGGCGCCCGTTGAAGGACTCCATGAAAATTACTCGTTACAGCATGCTGTATTCTACTGTTGAATGTCGTTCTGACCGTCGTATGTTCCGTAGCCTGATGGGGCGCGCGGCAGCTTTGACCGCGCTGACCGGCATGCTCGCGGCGTGTGGTTCGGTGGATCCCCAGGCTATCGATTACCAAAGCACTACCACGACGAGGGCGCCGTCGCTCGCGTTGCCACCTGATCTGAGCGGTTCCCAGGATCAGCGCGCATTTGCTCCAGTGACCGGTGTCACCTCACTGTCGGCCCAGCGCCAGATCGCCTCGACGACTACGCATGCCGAACAGGTCTTGCCCAGCGTGCCGGGTATGCGCATTCAGCGCGACGGCAGCGTGCGCTGGCTGGTAGTGAGCAACCAGTCGTTCGATCAATTGTGGCCGGAAGTGCGCAAATTCTGGGAAGAGCAGGGTTTTCTTCTGGTGGTGGATCAGAAGAATGGCGGTGTGATGGAAACCGACTGGAACGAAACGCACGCAAGTATCGACCAGGATATCGTGCGCAATTTGCTATCCAAAGCGATGGACAATTCCTACGTAACGGGCGTGCGCAACAAATACCGCACCCGTTTCGAGGCCGGCCCCGATGGCAGTCAATATATTTTTATTAGCCAGAAGGGCACACACGAGGTGCTGGTAGGCGCGAACAAAGACGGCAGCAAGTGGGAGGACACCCCCAACGATCCGGGCCTGGAAGCCGAGTACCTGACCCGTCTGATGGATAAGCTGGCGCTTGTGCAGTCCCGCGCGGAAGCCGGCATTGCCCCCGATGTGTCTACTTCCGTTGCGAACGCCACCATTGCCGCCAACGCTGCGGCAACGTCGAAGGCCGCTCAGGCTAGCGCGGCAGCCGATGCAGCCAAGAGGCAAGCGGCGCTTGAGGCTGCGCGTGGCCCGCAACGCACGGTCCCGGTGGCCGATGGCGAGATCACGCTCAATAACGGATATGATCAGGCATGGGCTCTCACGGGTCTAGGTCTGGAACATGCGAACTTCACCGTGGATCAGAGCGACAAGGACCATGGGCTCTACTCGATTCGCTATGTGGATCCGACCGATCTGACCGTGGCGACCCAGGGTTTCTGGAGCCAGATTTTCCATGGCAAGAAGGAAAAAATCGCCAAACCGTATCAGATCAATGTGAAGGCGCTGACGGAAAATTCGAGCCGCGTGGCGGTTGTGGATTCTGCCGGCGTGGTGCAGACGACGCCACAGTCACTGCGCATCCTCAAGTTGCTCGCGTCACAGCTCAACTAATGGGCTGAGTCGCCGGTGAGGGTCGGGGGCGTCTGTGAAGGCCGGCCTTCATGGCAGGTCTTGAGCTCGTTGGATCACGTCTGAATTGTGTGAAATCGCACCTGGACCGCAAAAGCATAGCCTTTTGCGGTCTTATTTTTTGGGCGAAGCGCAACGGGGGAGGGGCAGAGGGGCGCGCGCGACGTGACGTTAGTTCAGCACGCTAGCCACGCAGCGTAGGCCAAGCGAGCGGCGCGCGCTCGCGTGCAGCTTAGCCGTTTTGCAGCAGATACGACGCGCGTTGACCCAAGGTCGTCTGCGCTAGCTGGACTTTCGTCGCGTAAGCGGCGGAAGCGATACGCGTGGAGCCGTCGTTTGGCGCCGACGATCCAGCTTCGGCCTGCGCGTAAACGGTTTGGGGCGCCGCGTCCGAATCCGGGCCCGCTTGCGTCGTCGCAAAAGCGGCGAGCGGGGCGCTTAATAGGGCCATCGACAGGACAGTGGCAAGAACTTTCAGGGTACGCATAGTGAACTCCAATTAGCAGCGGGATGTGTCCGCTGCGTGACGGAGGGCAGTATAAACCCTTACTATCGCGTCATTGTTTCCATTGAGCGAATAAACTAGTACGTAAAATGCAATAAATCGATGCCTGCCTGCGGGTACAAATCCGGTACCAAGCGGGTACGAAGCAGGTATGAGAGGGTCAACAAGCGGGGCGCTCGGCACATGGCCGGTGCTCAACGACCTGTTCAATGCTCGTCGGGCACATCCAAAATCAGGACTATCGTCCAATCGGCCTCGCCTTCGTGGTGATACTGCCGTTCCACGACCACAAAAGGCTGTTGCTTGCCCACCGGTCCCAGAAATAAGACATCGCCTTCCATCGGCAGGCACTCGATTGGGGGCAAAGCGATCGGGGTTTCCGGATTGCGCTTGGGCATCAGGCGCTCGATTTTTTGCGATGCGGCTTCGGTCCACTCGATATCAAACTGGATATGGCTCATGCGGTTCCTTTCGGTCAAATGCGCGGTACAAGGTTCGGGATGGCGGAATGTAGCATACGTGATACATATCGGCGATAGCCGAGCGGACAGCCTTGGGCGTGACTCGGTGCCATGATATTTTGTCTCTATAGGTGAATCGTCGGGATGCGCTTATGATGAGTAGATTATCTTACTGTTTCGGTACTGCTTGGTTGGCTTTGGCATAAGCTGCGGTTTGTAGCGAGAAATGCGGTTTGCCAGTGCTTTTGATTCGACTGAATTCTTGATGAGCATCATGACTTATTCAAACGAAGCAGTTCTGGAGGCACTTCGCCGTGCCCAGTTACGCCAGGTGCCGTGGGTCAAGCGTCCCCTGGTGTTCGAATTTCTTCGCACGCAGGGTTTGCTTGAAACAGTGCGACAGCGTACAGCGGCGGCGCCGGGCTACCATAGTCCGGTCGATATCGCCGTACTGACCGATTCGGGGAAGTCAGAAATCGAGCGGCTGGAGCGCGATGAGCGGGCGCTGCATTGGGATGATCTGCGTGTGCTCGGGTACACGCGGCACGACGAGCCGGCTTCGGTCATCGCGCCATAGCAAAACGCCCCAGAGGTGATGGGGCGCCGCGATAGTCAGGGCTGACGCGTGTGGCCCGGCAAGTTGTCGGGCCAGTGTGATGCGAGTCGGCGGGGCTGTATCGGTTTTGAACCAGCCTTGGTGAATCCGCCTTGATAAGTCAGCCTTATGAATCAGGCTTGATGGATCACCCTAGATGGATCAGCCTTGAGACGAGGGCCACAGCGGGTCCACCACAGCGGGTCGACTAAAGCACGCCGCGGCATTATGGCGCCACACGTATACACGCACCATGGGCACCACGCACGCAGCATGCTTTTATCCGTGTTCAGGCCATCTTTGCCGGAGCACGCCACGATTCCGGGTTGGTCCAGAATGCGCCGCGCAGGCGATCCCTAACCGGAGGAGCCGGTGGTTTGACGATGGCGGTGCCGAAGCGGCCGCGCAGGGAAATCGGACGCCCTACTGTGCCCAGGCGCTTGACCGCCTCGACCAGTGTGCCGTCCGTCTGCCATTCGTCGAAGCGGCGACGACAGGTCGGTGGCGACGGATAACGACCCGGCAACTTGGACCAGCCTTCGCCAGTCGCCAATACCCACAACACAGCATTGACGACAGCGCGCGACTCGACACGAGGACGACCGCGGCGTTCGCTACGCTTGGGTTCGTCGCAGAACAAGTCTTCGACCAGTTCCCATTCGTTATCTTTCAAATCATCGAACAGCATCATATTTCACCTCAACGAAGCAAATCCCGAAGCAGCGCGATCTGCGTACTTCTCTTCGGCACTTTGTAAAGTGCCAGCCCCTGTGTGGACAATTGGCGAGCGGGAGTGAGCTCCTACTCGCGTTGTTCCTTCGCTTGCCGCTTTTATGCCTTCAGGCTGCTCTGGAACGGCTTGCCCCACTTGGTATCCTAAAAAGCATGAAGCGTGCCATGCCTCGTAAAATCAACGCATGCGGCCTCTTGGCCGCGTGACTCGGCGACCGTGGCCAGATCTTGGGCCATAGCCACTATTTTCGATACAGGGGGAATCACCAATCTCGTGCACGCGGGAGAGCGATATGCGCTGTCTCGGGTCACCGTCTGCACCATTGAGTGTGTGGGGTGTGGGGCTGGGTTTGGGTGCGGGGTTTAGATACCGGGTTTGGGTACCGGATTTGGGTGCCTACGCCGGCTGTACCCGCTGCGACAATAAAATTGCATTCGATAACGCTGCGCTTGGGGAAAGATGTCCCTATCATTGCGGCAAGTAGGATTTCATTTGGAGCGTTGATGAATTATCCCGATTTGCGGGCGGACCTTAGCCAACGAGTCCGCGCACGTCCCAGCGTGGAGGCGCTACGCGCGTCGCGCATCCGTGAGGTCGCCAATGCGGCGCTCGATATGCCCGATGTGCTGCCATTCTGGTTTGGCGAGTCGGATCAAAGCACGCCGCAATTCATCTGCGACGCGGCGAGCGCCGCCTTGCGGCTTGGCCATACGTTTTATACCCACAATCTCGGTCTCGGCGCGCTGCGCGATGCCTTGGCGCACTATGTCACGGGCTTGCATGGCGCGACTTCCGCCGCGCAGATCGCAGTGACGAGTTCGGGTGTCAACGCGTTGATGCTGGCCGCGCAATTGCTGGTCGATCCGGGCGACCGGGTCGTTGCGGTGACCCCGTTGTGGCCGAATCTAGTCGAAATCCCGAAAATTCTCGGTGCGCACGTCCAGACCGTGGCGCTCACGCACGGTGCCGATGGCTGGACGCTCGATTTGGACGCGCTGCTTGCCGCGTTGACACCCCAAACCAAGATGCTCCTGGTGAATTCGCCGAACAACCCGACCGGCTGGGTGATGACGCGGGCGCAGCAGAGCCGGGTGCTGGGGCACTGCCGCGCGCACGGTATCTGGATCGTTGCGGACGAGGTGTACGAGCGGCTTTATTACGGCGAGGGCACGGCCGCGCCTTCGTTCCTCGATTTGGCGAGCCGCGACGAGCGGGTGCTGTGCGTCAACTCGTTTTCCAAAGCGTGGTTGATGACCGGGTGGCGGCTGGGTTGGATCGTGGCGCCCGCGGCATTGATGGCCGATCTCGGCAAATTGCTGGAATACAACACGTCGTGCGCGCCGGATTTCGTCCAGCATGCGGGTATCGCGGCGCTGCAAGGCGGCGCCGAGCTCACGGCTCGCGTCGTGGCCGAGCTGGGCCAAGCGCGCGAACATCTGGTGCAGGGTCTTAATTCGCTACCGGGGCTCGATGTCAAAGCGCCCGACGGCGCGATGTATGTCTTTTTTCGTTTGCCTGGCGCATCGGACAGCCTGGCCTTGTGTGTTCGGCTGGTGCGCGAAGCGCGACTGGGTCTGGCGCCCGGCAGCGCATTTGGCGACGAAGGCGAAGGTTTCGTGCGATGGTGTTACTCAGGCAAGCGGGCTTTGTTGGACGAAGGGGTCGCCCGCTTGAGCCATTTCCTTGAAAAAGAGTCGGTTTAGGCCGTCCCTACCGCCCAGGTGGCTATTTCCGCATGACATAGGTTTACGCAAACCGGTTTTTTGCGTACCATACGTTCAAGTTTAGCGAGCCCGCCAGGGTTTTCGCTGTGCGGTCAAGTCCGCGCAAGGCCTCGGGGCACGCTCCAACGGCCGATGCGTATCAGTGCGGGCCGCCTGAAATGTGCTCCCATACACACTACCATCATCAGATCCGGGCTTTTAAGTTGGGCCTTGTTATGCGTTGGCGTTTTAACGGGCAGTTAATACACCCGTTCGATCCGGCAGGCTGATACGGTCCGGTTTTGATCTGGTTCTGCTCATCTGAAGGGTCTGGTCAGCTGCATGAATACCCAAGAGGCGAAAATCGTCCTCGAGACAGCGTTGATTTGCGCGCAGGAGCCGCTCAAGGTTGCCGACATGCGCAAGTTGTTTGCCGATGCGGTTTCGGCGGACATCGTACGATCGTTGCTTGAGGATTTGCGGACTGAATGGAGTGGCCGCGGCGTTGAGCTGGTGGCGCTGGCGTCTGGGTGGCGTTTTCAGAGCAAGCCGGAATACCGGTCGTACCTGGATCGTCTGCACCCGGAAAAGCCTCCCAAGTATTCGAGGGCGGTCCTCGAAACGCTGGCGATCATTGCGTATCGGCAGCCGGTTACGCGCGGCGACATCGAAGAAATTCGCGGTGTCACGGTCAATACCCAGGTAGTCAAGCAGCTCGAAGATCGAAACTGGATCGAAGTCATCGGGCACCGCGACGTGCCGGGACGCCCGGCGCTTTACGCGACCACCAAGCAGTTTCTCGACGACCTCGGTTTGAAGGCGCTGGATCAATTGCCGGCGCTGACTGATCCGAATGCGCAATTGCAAATCGATTTACTGGCTCAGCATGCGATCGATTTCCCGGAGTCGGCTGAGCTGTCAGGTGAATTGTCAGATGCATTATCGGTCGAATTGTTGGCGGATTCGCCTGTCGAATCTTCCATGGAGTCGCTAGCCCTGCAAGAGCACGCGAGCGAGGCGCCGGAAGCCGTCGACGCCGATGCACAAGCGGACAACGAGACGCCTGACACGGAAATCGCCGCTGTTGCGGCACAAGACGATGCGCCCGAAGCGCAAGACAGCGCCCATGAAGCGCTAGCCGACGCGCAAAACAAGGCACACGACGAACCCGGCGAGACGGCACAGCCGGCAGCTGAAGTTCAGGGCAACGTGGATCCGGCTATCGGCGCGCAAGTGGCGTCGGCGCAACCGCATTCGCATAAAGAAGTTTCATCGGATGACACCGTCGTCGGCACGCTTGAAATTCCGGACGATATCGACGATCAGGTTCCCCAGGGCACCTGATACGCAAGACTTTTACGGCGCTTGCCATGACGCGCGCGCCATCACACTCAGAGGTTGTTTTGAAACGTACCCAAGCTATCGAGTCGCTGGTATCAGACTCCGCGCATGCCCATGCGCCGCGCAAGATCTGCATGATTTCCACTGCTGACGACGCCCCGCACGGCACAGTCGGCGGAGGTACGGCAGGCGCCGCGACCGAAGGCGCTGGCGCGACCGGCGACAATGGGGCGACGGAAGAGGCCGGTGGCGATGGCCGCCAGCGTCGCGGTCTGCGACGTGGTCCGCGCAGTCTGATTGCGCGTCGACGTGCCGGATCGAAACAGAAAGAGGGTGATGCGCAGGGCGGCGACGCCGCGCATTCGGCCGAGCGCAGCAGCGATCGCCAACCGGGCCGGGCGGCCCGAACGGATCAAGCGGATCAAGCGGGTGAGCCGGGCAATACGTTCGAGGCCTCTGCCGCGCCTGGCGACGCAGCACAGCCACGTGCTCCACGCGGGGAGGGCGGCCGCGGCCAGCCGCGTCGCGGTCGCCCGCCGGACGGCCGTGCTGGACAGCGCGCAGATCAAGGTAACGGTAACGGAAACGGTAACGGTCAGGGACGCACCGGACAAGGGCGTCCAGGGCAAGCAGCAGGTCAGGGTCGCGGCGCCAACGGCGGTGGCCCCAAGGGCGCGCCGGGGCAGGAACGACGCGGCGAGCAGAAGCGCGAGGGCGGGCGCAAACCCAATGCTGGCGGTCGCGGCGCGCAAGGGACAAAAGCCCCCACCGAGGACGTATTCGCTTATGTAACATCGCCGGCGTTCGACGCCGATAACGGCTCCGGCGACGGCGTGCCCGCGCCGCTGGTACGGCGCGGCCGCAAGCCCGAGGCCAACCCCAAGCGCGTGCTTGCCCCCGACGACGACACGCCGAAGCTGCATAAGGTGCTGGCCGAGGCTGGCATGGGTTCGCGCCGCGAGATGGAAGAGCTGATCATTGCCGGTCGGGTCTCGGTGAACGGCGAGCCTGCGCATATCGGACAACGCATCATGCCGACCGATCAGGTCCGCATCAACGGCAAGCTGATCAAGCGCAAGCTGGCGAACCGCCCACCGCGCGTGTTGCTCTATCACAAGCCTGCCGGGGAAATCGTCAGTCACGCGGATCCGGAAGGGCGCCCGTCGGTGTTCGACAAGCTGCCGCAAATGAAAACGGCCAAATGGCTGGCGGTCGGTCGACTCGACTTCAATACCGAAGGCTTGTTATTGCTGACCACTTCCGGCGATCTGGCGAACCGGTTCATGCATCCGCGCTACAACGTCGAACGCGAATATGCGGTGCGCGTAGTCGGCGAGCTGGCCGAAGGCAATCGCCAAAAACTGTTGCATGGCGTGGAACTCGAAGATGGTCCGGCCAATTTCCTGCGCATTCAGGATGGCGGCGGCGAAGGCTCGAACCGCTGGTATCACGTCGCGCTGGCCGAGGGCCGCAATCGCGAAGTGCGACGCATGTTCGAGGCCGCCGGGCTGTTGGTGAGCCGTCTGATTCGCACCCGGCACGGCGCGGTAACGCTGCCTAAGGGGCTGCATCGCGGCCGTTGGGAAGAGCTCGAAGACAATCAAGTGCGCGCGTTGCTGCAGTCGGTCGGCCTGAAAGTGCCGACCGGGGGCGATACGCACAAATCGAAAGCCGATGCTGCACCACGGCGTCAACCAGACCCGATGCAGACCGGTCTCGGTTTCGCCGCCCAGGATGCGACAGCGCCCAAACGCTTTGGGCCGCGCACCAGCGCGCCGCGCAGCCCGAACCAAGCCTTCGGCCGAGTTACGACCGGAAACGGTTCGGCCAGTTTTGGTGCGGGCGGACGCGGCGGTTACGGCAACAGTGGTGAAGGCAATGGCGGCTTTGGCGGCTCGCGCGGCAACTCGCGCAACCGTACACGCGGGCGCTGAATTCCGGCTGTGAGCCGGTTGGTTTTGCCAATACCGGCCGCTGTGGTGAATACACCTGTTTTTAATAATTTCTTGGGTGATTCATGACAGTTTTCGGTATTCCGAATTGCCAATTGACTGAAAAATAAGTAAAATCCACAAGTCGCCGGGCACTTGCTTTTTTTGTGTCTCGAACACCGCCCCAAGCCGCATGATTGTGGCGTGATAAATGGGCAAGGCAGTGCGGAAGATGGGCGTTACGCCCATTTTTTTTTGTCGCAACGATTTGCATAAGTGGTACGGGTTGACGCGCGTGGCATATCGCGCGTGGTGTTGTCGGCCTGTGTCGTGGCCGGCGCTCCGGGAAAAGCGTCCTCGGCACATTGAACGATTTTTCTGGGGTTAAGGTGCATTTGACAGAATTGATTGAAGCCACGGTCGTATCTCTCGGATACGAGCTTGTCGACCTCGAACGGTCCGGCGGTGGTCTGTTGCGCGTTTCCATCGATCAGCCCAGCGGGATCTCGGTCGACGATTGCGAAAAAGTAAGCCACCAGTTGCAGCACGTGCTGACGGTTGAAAACGTCAACTACGAGCGCCTGGAAGTGTCTTCCCCTGGACTCGATCGACCGCTGAAAACGCTCGCGGCCTTTGAGCGCTTCGCCGGCTGCGAAGCTACCATCACCTTGAAAAAGCCGCTGGACGGCCGCAAGCAGTACCGCGGCATGCTCAAGGCGCCGCAAGGTGAATCCATTGGTTTGGAATTTGAAGGAAAGGAAGGACCCGCCGTGCTCGATTTCACGTTGGCTGATATCGATAAAGCGCGTCTGGTACCGCACGTAGATTTTAGGAGCCGCAAACAATGAGTCGCGAAGTGTTGATGCTGGTGGATGCGCTGGCGCGTGAAAAGAACGTCAATAAAGATGTGGTTTTCGCCGCGCTCGAGGCTGCTCTCGCCTCGGCCACCAAAAAGCTTTACGACGAAGACGTCGATATCCGGGTCGCGATCGATCGCAATTCGGGCGAGCACGAGACGTTCCGCCGTTGGCTTGTGGTGCCGGATGAAGCCGGTTTGCAGGAACCGGACAAGCAGATTCTGTTGTTTGAGGCCCGCGAACAGGACCCCGAGATCCAACTCGATGAATTCATCGAAGAGTCGATCGCTTCGCTCGAATTCGGCCGGATTGGCGCCCAGGCGGCCAAGCAGGTTATTCTGCAGAAAATTCGTGATGCCGAGCGCGAGCAGATCCTCAACGATTTCCTCGATCGCGGCGAAATGATCATGACGGGCACCGTCAAGCGGCTCGACAAGGGCAATCTGGTGGTCGAATCGGGCCGGGTCGAGGCCTTGTTGCGGCGCGACCAGTTGATCCCGAAGGAAAATCTGCGGATTGGCGACCGTGCGCGGGCCTATATCACCAAGGTCGACCGTACTGCGCGCGGGCCGCAAATCGAGCTGTCACGGACTTGCCCCGAATTTTTGATCAAATTGTTCGACATGGAAGTGCCGGAAATCGAACAGGGTTTGCTCGAGATCAAATCGGCCGCCCGCGATCCCGGCGTGCGCGCCAAGATTGCTGTCGTGGCCTACGACAAGCGCATCGATCCGATCGGCACCTGCGTGGGCATTCGCGGTTCGCGGGTGCAGGGCGTGCGCAATGAGCTGGGTGGCGAAAACGTCGACATCGTGCTATGGTCGGAGGATCCCGCGCAGTTCGTAATCGGTGCGCTCGCACCGGCCGCAGTCCAATCCATCGTCGTCGATGAAGAGAAGCATTCGATGGACGTGGTGGTGGACGAAAACGAACTGGCTGTCGCGATTGGCCGTAGCGGACAAAACGTCCGTCTCGCGAGCGAACTGACCGGTTGGCAGATCAACATCATGACGCCGGATGAATCGGCCGTGAAGCAGAACCAAGAGCGTTCGGTGCTGCGTGGTCTGTTTATGGCGCGTCTCGATGTTGACGAAGAGGTTGCCGATATCCTGATCGACGAGGGCTTCACCAGCCTCGAAGAAATTGCCTACGTGCCGTTGAATGAAATGCTTGAAATCGAAGCCTTCGACGAAGACACAGTACACGAACTACGCAATCGCTCGCGCAATGCCTTGCTGACGATGGCAATTGCCGACGAAGAAAAGGCCGAGCATATCGTGGCCGATCTGAAAAGCCTGGATGGCATGACCGATGAACTCCTTGCGAAGTTCGCCGAGCATCAGATCCATACGCGCGACGACCTGGCTGAATTGGCAGTGGATGAGCTGACTGAGCTGACGGGAATTGGCGAGGATGAGGCGAAGGCGCTCATCATGAAAGCACGCGAACACTGGTTTCAGTGAGCTCGTATGGCACATTGATCACGTTTAACCGCAAGGACAGGTTCCTTGCTTTAAGAGGTATGAATGGCGAGCAACAACGTAGCCCAATTTGCCGCGGAACTTAAAATGCCTTCTGGCGTACTGCTTGAGCAGTTGCAGGCCGCAGGCGTTCAGAAGCAAAGCGATGACGACACCTTGTCCGAAACAGACAAGGCGCAACTTCTCGAGCATTTGCGTCGTTCCCACGGCACCGAAGACGCGGAGAAGCGAAAAATTACGCTGACCCGCCGGCAGACGTCGGAAATCAAGCAATCCGACGGGACCGGGAAGGCTCGCACGATTCAGGTCGAAGTGCGCAAGAAACGTGTGTTCGTCAAACGCGACGAAGGCACGCCCGACGGCGTACGTGTCGATGCCGCCGGCGTGGCTGGCGGTGCCTCCGCGGGCGAGCTCGCGGTTGAGCTCGACACGCCCGAGATCGACGACGCGGAGTTGACGCGTCGCGAAGAAGAGGCGCGCCGCGAAGCCGCGCTGCTCGAGCAAAAAGCGCGTGAGCTGCATGAGCGCCAGGAACAACTGGCCCGCGAAGAAGCCGAGCGACGTGCGCGTGAAGACGCCGCCGAAGCCGAGCGTCTGCGTGCCGAAAGCGAGGCTGCACAGCGTGCGGCTGAGCAGAAGAAGCAAGCCGCGACCGCTGAGCCTGTGCAAGCCAGCACTGTAGATAGCGCCGAGGCCGAACCGGTCTCCGCTCAGAAAGAAGCTGACGATCATGCGGCTGCCGAGCGCGCTTCGCAACGCGAAGCGGCGAAGCAGGCTGCCGACGCCGCGCGTCTGGCCGCCGAGCGCACTCGCCAGGAAGAAGCGGAAATCAGCGTGCGTCGCGCGAAGGCCGAAGCCGAGGCTGCAGCCATCCGCGAAATGATGAACACGCCGCGCAAGCCGCCGAAGCCGGCTGAACCGCCGCCGCCGACGCCTGCACAGATTGCCGCTGAAGCCGCCAAGCTCGCCGAAGCCAAGGGCACGCTGCACAAGCCGGCTCGTCCGGCTGGCGAAGCCGTTGTCAAGAAAGAAGTCAAGAAGCCGGTCGCGACCACGACCACCACGATGCCGGACAAGAAGAAGCCCGGCAAGACCTCGACATGGCAGGACGACGCAGCCAAACGGCGCGGCATCAAGACGCGTGGCGACACCAGTGGCGGCGTTGACCGCAGCTGGCGCGGCGGCCCGCGCGGCGGCCGGGGCAAGCATCAGGACGCCACGACCTTCCAGGCGCCGAGCGAGCCTATCGTGCGCGAGGTGCATGTACCGGAAACCATTTCGGTGGCCGACCTTGCCCACAAGATGGCGGTGAAGGCTTCGGAAGTCATCAAGGTGATGATGAAGCTGGGCCAGATGGTGACGATCAATCAGGTGATGGACCAGGAAACGGCGATGATCATCGTCGAAGAACTGGGACACCGCGCGGTTGCGGCCAAGTTGGACGATCCCGAAGCGTTGCTGGAGAACGAAGGCGAAGCGCCCAATGTGGAATTGTTGCCGCGTCCGCCGGTTGTCACGGTGATGGGCCACGTCGACCACGGCAAGACCTCGCTGCTGGACTATATTCGTCGCGCCAAGGTGGCATCGGGCGAAGCGGGCGGCATTACGCAGCACATCGGCGCGTACCACGTCGAAACGCCGCGCGGTGTGGTCACTTTCCTCGACACGCCGGGTCACGAGGCCTTTACGGCGATGCGGGCTCGCGGTGCGCGGGCTACGGACATCGTGATTCTGGTGGTCGCTGCCGACGACGGTGTGATGCCGCAGACGAAGGAGGCGATCGCTCACGCGAAAGCGGGCGGCGTACCTATCGTGGTCGCAATGAACAAGATCGACAAGCCGGAAGCTGCACCCGAGCGTGTCAAGCAAGAGCTGATTACCGAAGGTGTGGTACCGGAAGAGTACGGCGGCGAATCGCCATTCGTTCCGGTCTCGGCCAAGACCGGTCAGGGTATCGACGACTTGCTCGAGCAAGTGCTGTTGCAAGCCGAAGTGCTGGAGTTGACTGCGGCGGTTTCCACGCCGGCCAAGGGTCTCGTGATTGAAGCCAAGCTCGACAAGGGCAAGGGTCCGGTTGCCACGATCCTGGTGCAATCGGGCACGCTCAAGCGCGGTGACATGGTGCTGGCGGGTTCGGCATACGGTCGGGTTCGCGCGATGTTGGACGAAACCGGCAAACCGATCAAGGAAGCGGGTCCGTCCATTCCGGTCGAAATCCAGGGTCTCTCGGAAGTCCCGGGTGCCGGTGAAGAAGTCATCGTGTTGCCGGATGAACGCAAGGCGCGCGAAATCGCGTTGTTCCGTCAAGGCAAGTTCCGCGACGTGAAGCTGGCCAAGCAGCAGGCTGCCAAGCTGGAAAGCATGTTCGATCAGATGGCCGAAGGCGAGATCCAGAATCTGCCTTTGATCGTCAAGGCCGATGTGCAAGGTTCGCAGGAAGCGTTGGTGCACGCACTGACCAAGCTTTCCACCGACGAAGTGCGCGTGCAGATCGTGCACGGCGCGGTAGGCGGTATCAGCGAATCGGACGTCAACCTGGCAACCGCTTCGAAGGCCGTGATCATCGGGTTCAACACGCGTGCCGATGCACTGGCGCGCAAGTTGGCGGAATCCAATGGCGTCGACATTCGCTACTACAACATCATTTACGATGCCGTGGATGAAGTGAAAGCAGCCATGTCGGGCATGCTGGCGCCGGAGAAGAAAGAGTCGATCATCGGACTGGTCGAAGTTCGACAAGTGTTCCGCGTTCCGAAGATCGGTGCCGTGGCCGGCTGTATGGTGCTGGACGGTGTCGTCAAGCGCTCTTCGCAGGTACGGGTGCTGCGCAACAACGTCGTGATACACACAGGCGAACTCGACTCCCTCAAGCGCTTCAAGGACGATGTCCGCGAAGTGAAGCAAGGCTTCGAGTGCGGTATGTCGGTCAAGAACTTCAACGACATCGTTGAGGGTGACCAGTTTGAAGTGTTTGAAGTCACGGAAGTCGCGCGCACGCTTTAAGTGTTTCGACCGAAGCGGGGTGGGGCGGCAATGATGTGCGCGGCCTCACCCCGCTTTTTGTTTTATTTTTGGATTCAGTCATGCCCAGGAAACGCGCTTCTCCCAATCGCAATGTACGCATTGCCGACCAGATTCAACGCGATTTGTCGGAACTCATCCAGCGCGAGGTCAAGGATCCGCGCATCGGCATGGTGACGATACAAAACGTCGAGCTGACCCCCGACTACGCGCACGCCAAGATTTTCTTCACGACCTTGACCGGCGATCCGGTCGCGACCCAGGCCGCGCTCAGTCATGCCGCCGGGCACCTGCACAATCTGTTGTTCAAGCGCCTGCAAATCCACACGGTGCCGACGCTGCATTTCGTCTATGACGAAACGGTCGCTCATGCGGTCGAGATGTCGCGTTTGATTGACCACGCCAACGCAACCCGCAGCAAGGACGACTAAGCGCCAAGTATGTCCGATCGTCCCCGTTTGCAACGGCGCACGCTTGACGGCGTGCTGCTCCTCGACAAGCCGCTTGGCTTGTCCAGTAACGACGCGCTGATCCGCGCCAAATTCCTGCTGCTGGCGAAGAAAGCCGGGCACACCGGCACACTCGATCCGTTGGCGTCGGGGCTGTTGCCGCTGTGCTTTGGCGAAGCGACTAAATTCTCGCAAGATTTGCTCGAAGCCGACAAGACCTACGAAGCTACGGTGCGGCTCGGCGTGCGTACTGCCACGGGCGACGCCGAGGGCGAAGCCGTTCAAACGCGACCGGTAGAGTGCGATCGGGCGGCGCTCGACGCGGTATTGCCCGCGTTTCGCGGTGAGATCACGCAGATCCCGCCGATGTACTCGGCGCTCAAACGCGACGGCAAGCCGCTTTATGAATATGCGCGAGCTGGCGAAGTACTGGAGCGCGAGGCGCGTCCAGTCACGATACATAGTCTGGAAATTATCGACTGCGGTTTGCCGGCCGTGCCCGAGTTCCGGATGCGCGTGCGTTGTAGCAAGGGCACGTATATTCGTACCCTGGGCGAAGATATCGGCGAGCAGCTCGGTTGCGGTGCTCACTTGAGCGCATTACGTCGCACGGGAGTCGGTGCGCTGACGCTGGACGCCGCCATCGGTCTGGCCGCGCTTGAGCAAGCGCAGCCCAGCGAGCGCGACGCGTGGTTGCAGCCGGTCGATGTGCTGCTGTCGACTTTTGCTGCGGTGAGGCTCGATCCGGAATTGACACTACGGTTTTTGCAAGGGCAGCGGATACGTTTGCCGCAAGCGCTTGTGCCGGCGCCGTTACTGCTGAGCGAGGGTGGCGATGGCGACGACCTGGGTGGTCAACGCGTCAGGGTCTACGAAGGCGAAGGCAGGCTGCTCGGGACCGCGCGGTTTCTGGAGGGACTGCTGGCGCCCGAACGGGTGATTGCAACTCAAGCGGTTTGAACGCGTTGCGCGCTGTTGCCGCTGACTAAAAGCGCCATCGGCATCGATGCCAAGATCAACGCACCCCGATCGATTCACCACGATCGACTCACCACGATCGACTCACCACGATCGACTCACCACGATCGACGCACCACGATCAGCGCGCTAAGATCGCCGCATCACGATCAGTGTGCCGCCGCGGCCGCTGCTCCTGCATCGCCACCTGCGCTGCGTTCCGGCTTGGTGATCCAGATCAGGGCGATCAGCGCGATAAATATCCCAGCCGACAGATAGAACAAATCGTTCACACCCAGCATCGCCGCTTGTTGCGACAAACTCTCGTTGACCGACGCGTAGGCGGCCTGGGTGCTCATTCCCAGCCCTTGCAATTGCGTAACAGATTGGTTGAACGCCGGGTTATACACACTCGTTTGTTCCGCCAACTGGGCGTGATGCAGGATGGTGCGATGATCCCACGCGGTCGTGAAGACCGATGAACCGATACCGCCGCACATGATCCGCACGAAGTTCGAGAGTCCGGACGCCGCGGGGATCCGGCTGCCTGGCAAGCCCGACAAGGTAATCGACACGAGGGGAATGAAAAATCCCGCCAGCGCGATGCCCTGGATCAAGGTGGGCACCATCAAGGCCCAAGTATCGACCTCGGTGGTATAGAGCGAGCGCATCCAGAAGCACAGCGCGAAAACCAGAAACGCAATGGTCGCGATGTAGCGCGGATCGGTCTTCGGTAAAATCTTGCCGGTGAGCGGCGAGAGCAGGATGGCGAACAGGCCCACAGGGGCGAGCATCAAACCGGCGTTCGTCGCGGTGTAGCCGAGGGTGGTCTGCAGCCACAGCGGCAACAGCACCAGGTTGCCGAAATACAGGCCATAGCCGATCGAAAGCGATATGGTGCCGCCGGTGAAATTGCGCCGTGAAAACAGCGACAAATCGACTACCGGGTGGTCGTCCGTCAGTTCCCAGATCACGAACATCGTGAAGCCAATCACGGCCACCAGCGCCAGCGTCACGATCGTTGTCGAGTTGAACCAGTCGAGATCCTTGCCTTTGTCGAGCATCACTTGCAGCGAGCCGACCCAGATCACCAACAATGCGAGTCCTATGCTGTCAATCGGCGCCTTCTTGATAGCCGAGTCGCGATCGCGAAAGATAAACCAGGTCAGGGCCGCCGCGAGTATCCCGACAGGAATATTCACGTAGAAAATCCACGGCCACGAGATATTGTCGGAGATCCAGCCGCCGAGAATTGGCCCCGCGACGGGGGCCGTGAGCGTGGTCATGGACCACAGCGCCAGCGCAATCGGCGCCTTGGCCTTCGGATAACTGGCCAGCAGCAGGGTTTGCGAAAGCGGAATCATCGGGCCGGCCACCGCGCCCTGCAATACGCGCCCAGCCAGAAGTATCGGCAGCGTAGGCGCCAGGCCGCACAGCCACGACGAAATGACGAACAGGATGATAGACCCGACAAACAAGCGCACTTGACCGATCCGGTCAGTCAGCCAACCGGTCAGCGGCACCGAAATCGCGTTGGCGACCGCGAACGACGTGATCACCCAGGTGCCCTGGTCGGAGGCCACACCGAGGTCGCCTGAAATCGACGGAATCGAAACGTTGGCGATCGATGTGTCCAGCACATTCATGAACACCGCCAGCGAGACGGCGAGGGTTCCCAGGCCTAGCTTGATGCCTGATAACGGGGCGTGGGCTTCGTACGCTTGAGCCATCGATCAGATCCCGCTCACATCAATTTCGGGATGGGACGCATCTGGCGCGTGTTGCGTGACGGATTCAACTGGACGTCGTTGGGTAGACCGGCGTTCGCGGCTATCACACGCCCGATTTCGGCGTCGGCCTCGTCACCATATTTCTCGAACACATTGGTTTGATAGACCGTGTTCGAGGCTGCGGCGAGTTGAGTGCCACGATCGTCGCGAACCCCGACTTCGACGCCCATCGACAGCCCGATGCGCAGCGGATGCTTCTCGAGTTCCTGCGGGTCCAGCCCGATGCGTACCGGCAAACGCTGTACCACTTTGATCCAGTTTCCGGTTGCGTTCTGTGCGGGCAGCAATGAGAACGCGCTGCCGGTGCCGGCCGAAAAGCCGATGACCTTGCCGTGGTAGACCACCGACGAGCCATAGACGTCGGCCGTCAATTCGACCGGCTGGCCAATTCGCATGTGGCGCAACTGTACTTCCTTGAAGTTGGCGTCGACCCACACACTGTTCAGCGGCACGATGGCCATCAGCGGCGTGCCCGGCGAGACACGCTGGCCGACCTGCACGGTGCGTTTGGCGACGTAACCGGTTACCGGGGCGGGCAAGGTGTTGCGCGCGTAGTTGATGTAGGCATCGCGGACCTTGGCGGCAGCGGCCATGACGTTGGGATGGCGCGTGATCGACGTATTGTCGGTCAACGAACGATTCGAGGCGAGCTGCTGTTGCGAGACGTCGAGCGCCGCTTGTGCCGTCTTGACGGCGTCCTGTGCATGGGCGAGTTCCTCACCCGAGACGGCGCCCGATTGGGCCACCAGCATGCGTCGGCGCAAATCTTCCTGAGCCTGGCTGAACAGGGCCTGGCGCTGTACGACGTCGGCGGCATACGCGTTGTTGTTCACGTACAGCGTGCGTACCTGGCGCACAGCCTGACCCAGGCTCGCTTCGGCCTGGTCGAGCGCGACTTTCGAATCGGCCGGGTCGAGCGTAATCAAGGGGTCGCCGATCTTGACGATCTGCGTATCGTCGGCGTTCACGCCAACGACGGTTCCCATCACCTGCGGGGTGATCTGCACCACATTGCCGTTGACATAAGCGTCGTCGGTGCTTTCATAAAAGCGTGCATCGAGGAAGTAGTACAACGCGTAAGCGATTGCCGCGATCAGCACCACCGCGCCCAGCAGCAGCATCATGGTCTTGCGGCGGCCGTTGCTCTTGGGCGCTGGGGGCGTGCTCGATGGATGGTCTTGGGTGTCGCTCATGAATTACTCCGTATTCTCAATTCTGGTCGATTCGTTATATTTGGTATCGTGTTCAGTCGGCTGCTCAGTCGTTTTTTCACTCGGCTTTTGCCGCAGCCGCAGCCGCAGCGCTGGCGTGCGTATCTGTCTTAACATCTGTGTTAGCCCCGCTCTTAGCGTCGGCGTCGGGCGCGAGCGCACTTCCTGTCGCGTCAAAGCCTCCACCGAGCGCCTTGTATAAGCCCATTTGCTGATAGCGGCGGCTCATGCGCAGATCCAGGACAGCTTGCTGCTGGGCCAGCCAATTCAAATTCGTGTCCAACACGCTAGCTTCGGGCGATAGCCCGGCGCGATAGCGCAGCAGCGCGAGTTCATGGCGCCGCCGTGCCGCTTCAGCGGCTTTCTGCGCATCCACCAATTGCTTGTCGGTCGAGCGTATCGTCTCGACATCGGTCGCGACTTCATTGAGCGCGCTGATTAGCGTCTGGTTGTAGTAGGCCACCGCGCTGTCGTAATTCGCATACTGACCTCTGAGGTTGGCCCGCAGCGTGCCGGCATCGAAGATCGGCAAGTGTATGGCCGGGCCCGCTTGAAACTGACTGCTGCTCGCGGTGAGCAGGCGGCCAAAGCCAAAAGAGTCAAAGCCGGCCAGCGCGACCAGGTTCACGTCGGGATAGAACTCGGCCTTGGCGACCTTGACACCGTGCGAGGCGGCGTCCACGTTCCAGCGAGCCGATACCAGATCGGGGCGACGCGACACCAGGTCAGCCGGCAGGTTATCGGGCAAGCGCAGCGGATTGCCAAGTCCGAGCTTGGGCGCCTCGATCGCCATGCCGCGATCCGGGCCTTTACCGAGCAGCGCGGCCAACTGATACCGCGTCACGGTTATCTGGCCGTCGATCTGGGTCAGGTTGCTTTGGCTGGACGCCAGGTCGCCTTCGGTCGAGCGTTGTTCCAACTGGTTATCGAGGCCGGACGACACACGCCCGTTGGTGAGAGCGCCCAGATGGCGACGATCGTCAGTGGTCTGCTGTGCGATCTGGCGGATCGCATATTCGCGTGCAAGCTGATTGTAGGTTTGCGCCACCGAGGTGGCCAGCGTCAACCTGACTTGCTGCTGATCAGCCTGCGCGGATTTTTCCTGCGAGACCGCCTGGAGTACGCCTTGACGATTCTTGCCCCACAGATCGAGTTCGAACGAGGCGTTCAGCAGCAGGGTGTTTTCCGTGTACCAGCTTCCGCCGAAGGGAGGCGGATAAAGCGCATTGGCGGAATAGCGTTCGCGATTCAGGGTGTATCCGACGCTGACCTGGGGCATCAGCTTGGCGTCGGCGCCCTGCGTGTAGGCGGCGGCTGCCGCAATGCGAGCGCGCGCTTGCGCCACGCTCGGGCTGTCCGCCAGCGCTTCGTCGATCAGCTTGGTCAGTTGGGGATCGCCGAATTGGTCAGCCCAGTCGACGTCCGGCCAGCGACCGCCTTCGGCGGGCAAGCTGCGCTGTGCGTTGAGCTGATCGGCGGCGGTCACATGGTTGCTGTTCTTGATATCGGTATAGGTAACGCAACCGGCCAAGCTCAGCGCCACCGCGGCGAGCAGGCCGGCGGTCTTGATTTTGCAGCCACGGGGCATGAGCGTGTGAGGAAGAAGGATCATTGCGCAGTTTTTAAAAAAACGTTTCGTGTCGGGATGATGCACCGGGTACGACGACAATATGAGCGGTGGCCTGCATGGGGGATCGGTGCTTGCGGACCGATGCCGGGTCCGCACCGACGCCTGGATTTTTTATGTGTCGCCGGATTCGTCGCAGAGCCTGCCCGATTGAAGGGGCGCGCGCTCGTCCGCATTGCATAGAATCCGTTTCAGCGTCTGCCGCAGCGTATCGACTTCGACGGGCGCCAATCCTTTGAGCATTTCGTCCCGCACCTTGTTGAAAATGGCCGGCATGCGCGCCGCGAGGTCATAACCCTGTGCAGTCAGTTCGAGTTTGACGACGCGACGGTCTTCCTTGCTGCGAATACGCGCCAGCAGCCCGTGTTTTTCAAGCCGATCGATCAGGCGGGTGACGGCGCTGGCATCAATGCCGTATTCGCGCGCCAAGTCCACGGCAGCGGCGCACTTGCCGGTACCCAGCAGAAAAATAATGCTGGCCTGAGTGCTGGTGATGCCGAGTTCGCCCATCGTGTGCTGATTCACCGCGTTCGACATGGTCGAGCGCACGCGAGCGAGCAGGTAGCCAACACTGTCATCGAATTTATATTTGGAGATTTCGTTAAACAGGCTGGGTGGGCAGTCGGCCATGAAAGATTATATTGTGAAGCAATAGTTGACTAGGCATGAGTATAGCTAGTTATAATTGACTAGGCAATAATCTCATTTTTAATGGAGGGGGTAAATATTGCGCGCTGCGCAGCCAACGTTTGGGCGCGCAACGGTGCTCCCCGATTGTTCCCCCGGTCGTGTCGCCGTTGTCGTCGAACTGCAGGTCCCGTTGCACAAACCCAGCATCGCCATCGGTTAATTCATGTACGCATGCTATAATCCAAGGCTAACGAGAATGCGGCCTTTCTAGAAATACGATCTGTAGTTCGGATCTTTAGCGTCTTCGATATCCCAACCGGGTTCGAAGCGTGTATGTGGCAGACGCGTTCCGTCCAAACTGGGCGCCCGATTTGCGCCTCACAGGCCCTGGCGGCCGCCCAAACGACTTCTATCAAGCTCCCTTATGACCCGCGCGCTCCGCAATATCGCCATCATCGCTCACGTCGATCACGGCAAAACTACCCTGGTTGACCAGCTGCTTCGGCAGTCCGGCACGTTCCGAGAAAATCAGCATCTCGTCGAGCGCGTCATGGACTCGAACGACATTGAAAAAGAGCGGGGCATTACGATTCTCGCGAAAAACTGCGCGGTCGAATATGGCGAGACCCACATTAATATCGTCGACACCCCGGGACACGCCGACTTCGGTGGCGAGGTCGAGCGTGTGCTGTCGATGGTCGATTCCGTGCTGTTGCTGGTCGATGCCGTGGACGGCCCGATGCCGCAAACGCGTTTCGTGACGCGCAAGGCGCTGGCGCTGGGCCTCAAGCCCATCGTCGTGGTGAACAAGATCGACCGTCCGAGCGCACGTCCGGAATGGGTGGTCAACCAGACGTTCGACCTGTTCGATAAGCTGGGTGCCACCGAAGAGCAACTCGATTTCCCGGTGGTGTATGCGTCGGCGCTCAACGGTTACGCGAGCATGGACCCCAACGCACGCGAAGGCGACATGCGTCCGCTGTTCGATGCTGTGCTGGAATACGTTCCGGTGCGCCCCGCCGATCCGGAAGGCCCGCTGCAATTGCAAATTACCTCGCTCGACTATTCGACCTATGTCGGCCGCATCGGCGTAGGCCGGATTTCGCGCGGACGTCTGCGTCCGGGGCAGCCGGTATCGATGCGCTTCGGCCCTGAAGGCGAAGTGATGAACCGCAAGATCAACCAGGTGCTGTCGTTCAGCGGCCTGGAACGCGTGATGGTCGATACGGCTGAAGCTGGCGACATCGTGCTGATCAACGGCATCGAGGACATCGGCATCGGCGCTACCATCTGCGCTGTCGATACGCCCGAAGCGCTGCCGATGATCACGGTCGATGAACCGACCCTGACGATGAATTTCTGCGTCAACTCTTCGCCGCTGGCCGGCCGTGAAGGCAAGTTCGTCACCAGCCGCCAGATCCGCGATCGCCTCAACCGTGAGTTGAACCACAACGTGGCGCTGCGCGTGAAAGATACCGGCGACGAAACCGTGTTCGAAGTGTCGGGCCGCGGTGAATTGCACCTGACCATCCTGATCGAAAACATGCGTCGCGAAGGCTACGAGTTGGCCGTGTCGCGTCCGCGCGTGGTGCTCCATGAGATCGATGGCGTCAAGCATGAGCCGTACGAATTGCTGACCGTCGATATGGAAGATGCCAACCAGGGCGCAGTGATGGAAGAGCTGGGCCGCCGCAAAGGCGAGCTGCTGGATATGGCATCGGACGGCAAGGGCCGCACGCGCCTTGAATATCGCATTCCGGCGCGTGGCCTGATCGGTTTCCAAGGTGAATTCCTGACCCTCACCCGCGGTACGGGTTTGGCTGCCCACATTTTCGATGCGTACGCGCCAGTGCGTGAAGGCAGCATCGGCGAGCGCCGTAACGGCGTGCTGATCTCGCAGGATGATGGCGCGGCCGTGGCCTACGCCTTGTGGAAGCTGCAGGATCGCGGCCGCATGTTCGTCAAGCCGGGCGATGCGTTGTATGAGGGCATGATTATCGGCATACACAGCCGCGACAATGACCTGGTCGTGAACCCGATCAAGGGCAAGCAACTGACCAACGTGCGTGCGTCGGGTACCGACGAAGCGGTGCGTCTGGTGCCGGCGATCCAGATGTCGCTCGAGTACGCGGTCGAGTTTATCGACGACGACGAATTGGTCGAAGTGACGCCGCAATCGATCCGTTTGCGCAAACGTCATTTGAAAGAGCATGAACGTCGTAAAGCCGGTCGCGAAACGGCTGCTTAAAGATTGATCGAACCGCCCGGTTAGAGGGCGGTTTTTTTTATTCTGTGCAGCAAGTGGGATGGCTTTGTGATACTCGGTAGTAGTATCATGCTGGGTCCCGCTAATTGCAGGAAAGCGGGCAGGAAAGAGTTACTGTGTAACGGCGGGGATTTGCTTCATGTCCCTGTCTGTCCCGATATCGTTGGGCATGGTATGCTCCGTTTGTGCATTATTTTGGTCCTTCCAAGCACCCTTGATTCACGCATCCGCAGAACGGTCAGGCCGTGTCGCGGAAGGTTGAGTAACCCGCTATTTTTCGAGAAACTCGAAGAAAGGTGAGCGTCAAATGATGAAACAACTACAGTCGAACTCCTACTTGTTCGGCGGCAATGCTCCGTACGTTGAAGAACTGTACGAAGCCTATCTTGATAATCCGGCCTCGGTTCCGGACAACTGGCGCGACTATTTCGATGCGCTCCAGAATGTTCCCGCCGCTGACGGTACCAATTCGAACGACGTGGCCCATGGCCCGATCCTCGAGTCCTTTGCGCAACGCGCAAAATCCAACGCATTTTTACCCCGGGTCGGCACGCGCGATCTGACCGCCGCACGCAAGCAGGTGTACGTGCAGTCGTTGATCTCCGCATATCGTTTCCTGGGTGGACGCTGGGCGAATCTCGATCCGCTCAAGCGCCAAGAACGGCCGGCGATTCCCGAACTGGAGCCGGCGTTCTACGATTTCACCGAAGCCGACATGGATCAGACCTTCCATGCGAGCAATCTGTATTTCGGGTTTGAGCAGGCAACGTTGCGCGATATCGTCAAAGCGCTGCGCGATACCTATTGCGGCACGATAGGCGCCGAATTCATGTACCTCAGCGACCCGGTTCAAAAGCGCTGGTGGAATGAACGCCTTGAATCGATGCGTGCGACCCCGACGTTCTCGGTCGAGAAGAAAAAGCACATCCTCGATCGCCTGACCGCTGCCGAAGGCCTGGAGCGTTATCTCCATACGCGCTACGTCGGTCAGAAGCGTTTTTCGCTGGAAGGCGGCGAAAGCTTTATCGCGGCGATGGACGAGCTGGTCACGCATGCCGGCAGCAAGGGTATCCAGGAAATCGTGATCGGCATGGCCCACCGTGGCCGCCTGAACGTGCTGGTCAATACGCTGGGCAAGATGCCGGCGGACCTGTTCGCCGAGTTCGAAGGCAAGCATGTCGACGATCTGCCGGCTGGCGACGTCAAGTATCACAAAGGTTTCTCCAGCGACGTTTCGACGCCTGGCGGCCCGGTCCATTTGTCGTTGGCGTTCAACCCGTCGCACCTGGAAATCGTCAACCCGGTGGTCGAAGGATCAGCCAAGGCACGTATGGAACGCCGCGGCGATTTCGAAGGCCGTCAAGTGTTGCCGGTGCAGGTGCATGGCGATGCGGCATTCGCCGGCCAGGGCGTCGTGATGGAAACGCTGAACCTCGCACAGACGCGCGGTTACGGCACGCACGGCACGGTTCATCTGGTGATCAACAACCAAATCGGCTTTACCACGTCGGATCCGCGCGACTCGCGCTCGACGATGTATTGCTCGGACGTGGTGAAGATGATCGAAGCGCCTGTGTTGCACGTCAATGGCGACGATCCTGAAGCCGTCGTGCTCGCGGTGCAGTTGGCCATCGACTACCGCACCGAGTTCCAGAAGGATGTCGTGATCGATATCGTTTGCTTCCGCAAACTCGGTCACAACGAGCAGGACACGCCGGCGGTCACTCAACCGCTGATGTACAAGAAGATTGCGCAACACCCGGGTACGCGCGCGCTGTACGCCGACAAGCTGGTGGCGCAGGGCGTGATCACGGCTGAAGACGCGGATGACTACATCAAGGCATTCCGCAAGGCCATGGACGAAGGTCATCACACGATCGATCCGGTGCTCTCGAACTACAAGAGCAAGTATGCGGTGGACTGGGTGCCGTTCCTGAACCGCAAGTGGACCGACGCTGCCGACACGGCTGTGCCGCTGGCCGAGCTCAAGCGGCTCGCCGAACGCGTCACGACGGTGCCGGAAAACTTCAAGGTTCACCCGCTGGTCGAGCGCGTTATCAACGATCGTCGCGCGATGGGCCGTGGTGATGCACCGCTGGACTGGGGCATGGGCGAGCATCTCGCGCTTGCCTCGCTGGTGGCGTCCGGCTACGCCGTGCGCTTGACCGGTCAGGACAGCGGCCGCGGTACGTTCACGCACCGCCACTCGGTATTGCACGACCAGAATCGCGAACGTTGGAACGACGGCACGTATATTCCGTTGCAAAACGTGGCGGATGGCCAGGCCAAGTTCGAAGTGATCGACTCGGTGCTGTCCGAAGAAGCGGTGCTCGGTTTCGAATATGGTTATTCGACCGCCGAACCCAATACTTTGGTGGCATGGGAAGCGCAGTTCGGCGATTTCGTCAACGGCGCGCAAGTGGTGATCGACCAGTTCATTTCGTCGGGTGAAGTGAAGTGGGGCCGCGTCTCCGGTTTGACCATGCTGCTGCCGCACGGCTATGAAGGCCAGGGCCCGGAACACTCGTCGGCACGTATCGAGCGTTTCCTGCAACTGTGCGCCGACAACAACATGCAAGTGGTGCAGCCGAGTACGCCCGCGCAAATGTTCCATTTGCTGCGTCGTCAGATGATCCGCTTGTTCCGCAAACCGCTGATCGTCTTCACGCCGAAATCGCTGCTGCGTCATAAAGAAGCGGTGAGCGATCTGTCGGAATTGGCCAAGGGCAGCTTCCATCCGGTGCTCAGTGAGAAGGACGCAACGATAGACCCGAAAAAGGTCAAGCGCGTCGTGGCATGCTCGGGCCGCGTCTACTACGACTTGCTCGCGCATCGTCGCGAAGCCAAGATCAAGGACGTTGCGATCATACGTGTCGAACAGCTTTATCCGTTCGCGCACAAGGCCTTCGATGCCGAGCTGAAGAAGTACGAGAATGCGGTCGATGTGGTCTGGGCGCAAGACGAGCCGCAGAATCAAGGTTCGTGGTTCTATATCGAGCATCATCTGCTCGAAGGCATGCGCCCCGGCATGAAGCTCGGTTACAGCGGACGTCCCGCTTCGGCGTCGCCTGCAGTGGGCTATTACGCGAAACACTACGAACAGCAGAAAGCGCTGGTCGAAGGCGCGTTCGGCCGGCTCAAAGGCGTCATCCTTGTGAAATAACTTAGCATCGATAGTCGGCGAGGGGCATGGGCTCCTTGCCGCGCTCGCATCGCTCCAAGAAAACGGTAATCAGGAATAGAAAATGGCTATTGTTGAAGTCAAAGTCCCGCAGCTGTCGGAATCGGTTTCCGAAGCAACTATGCTGCAGTGGAAGAAGCGCCCAGGTCAGTATGTCGCACAGGATGAAATCCTGATCGAAATCGAAACCGACAAAGTGGTGCTGGAAGTGCCGGCACCTGCCGCCGGTGTGCTGGCCCAGGTGATTCGTCAAGACGGCGACACAGTCGCCGCCGAGGAAGTGATCGCCAAGATCGACACCGAGGCCAAGGAATCGACCAGCCCGATGGAAGTGCGCCCGGTCAGCGACGCTACGCCTGCTGCTGCAGCACCCGCGGCCGCTGCAGCAGCACCGGCTGCGGATCAAGCCCGCGCGATGCCGTCGGCTGCGAAGTTGATGAGCGAGCAAGGTCTGAGCGCAAGCCAGGTCTCGGGCACCGGCCGCGATGGCCGCATCACCAAGGGCGACGTGTTGCAAGCCGGACAGGCTGCTGCAGCGCCTGCTCGCGCCGCGGCTCCCGCTCCTGCGGCAGCCAAGGCAGCAGCGCCGAAAGCGTCCCTGCCGGACGTCAAGGCGCCGGTCAATAGCGACGAATGGCTCGAAGGCCGTCCGGAACAGCGCGTGCCGATGTCGCGCCTGCGTGCGCGGGTTGCGCAGCGCTTGCTCGAATCGCAGCAAACCAATGCCATCTTGACGACGTTCAACGAAGTCAATATGCAGCCGGTGATGGACCTGCGCGGCCGGTACAAGGACAAGTTCGAAAAAGAACACGGCGTGAAGCTCGGTTTCATGTCGTTCTTCGTCAAGGCCGCAGTGCATGCGTTAAAGAAGTACCCGGTCGTGAACGCATCGGTGGACGGCAACGACATCGTTTATCACGGCTATTTCGACATCGGTATTGCTGTGGGTTCGCCGCGCGGTCTGGTGGTGCCCATCGTACGCAATGCGGATCAGATGAGCCTCGCCGATATCGAGAAGAAGATTGCCGAGTTCGGCCAAAAAGCCAAGGACGGCAAGTTGTCGCTGGACGACCTGACGGGCGGCACGTTCTCGATCTCCAACGGCGGCACCTTCGGCTCGATGCTCTCGACGCCGATTATCAATCCGCCGCAGTCGGCGATCTTGGGCGTGCATGCGACCAAGGATCGCGCCGTGGTTGAAAACGGCCAGATCGTCGTGCGCCCGATGAACTATCTCGCGATGTCCTACGACCACCGTATCATCGACGGCCGCGAAGCCGTGCTGGCGCTGGTCGCGATGAAGGAAGCGCTGGAAGATCCGGCGCGTCTGCTGCTGGACCTGTAAGGGCTCCCAGCTCGCTGTCGTCAATGATCGTCACTGCTCATTAGCGACGACACAGCAGGCACAGACTCAAACACCCGCACAAGCACCGATCCCCGCGATCGGTGCTTGTGGTTGGTGTATGTAGTCGGTCAAAAAAAAGTATCTGTAGAGGACCCGCATTGCGCCGCCTATCGTCACGAAACGTCACGATAGGCGGGCGGCAGCGTGTTCATCCTGTGCTAACAAAGAGGAATTCATGTCTAAAGAATTTGACGTCGTCGTGGTCGGAGCCGGCCCCGGCGGCTATATTGCGGCGATTCGCGCGGCGCAATTGGGTCTGTCTGTAGCTTGCATCGAAAGCTGGAAAAACCCGGCCGGCGAGCTCAAGCTCGGCGGCACCTGCCTGAACGTGGGCTGTATTCCGTCGAAGGCCTTGCTCGCTTCGTCGGAAGAGTTTGAAAACACGTCGCACCACCTCGCCGACCACGGCATTAGCGTCAAGGGCGTCGAGATCGATGTCGCCAAGATGCTGGCCCGCAAGGATAATATCGTCAGCAAGATGACCAAGGGCATCGAGTTCCTGTTCCGCAAGAACAAGATCACCTGGCTCAAGGGGCATGGCAAGTTCGTCGGCAAGAGCGACAGCGGTTATCAGTTGGAAGTGGCGGGCGCTAGCGAGACCGAAACGGTCACGGGCAAGCACGTCATCATCGCGACCGGCTCGAAAGCGCGCCATCTTCCGGGCGTGCCGGTCGACAACGTGCTCGTGTCGGACAATGAAGGCGGTCTGACATTCGACTCGATTCCGAAGAAGCTCGCCGTAATCGGCGCCGGCGTGATCGGCCTGGAACTGGGCTCGGTTTGGCGCCGCCTGGGCGCTGAAGTGACGATCCTCGAAGCGCTGCCGACCTTCCTGGGTGCAGCCGACGAGGGCGTCGCGAAAGAAGCGTGGAAGCTGCTGACCAAGCAAGGGCTGAAGATCGAGCTGGGCATCACGCTGGGCGATGTCAAGACCGACAAGAAGGGCGTTGCGATCAACTACACCGACAAGGAGGGCAAAGCCCAAACCTTGCAGGCAGACCGCCTGATCGTATCGGTTGGCCGCGTGCCCAATACCGATGGCCTGGGTCTTGAGAATATCGGTCTGGCTGCCAACGCTCGTGGCTTCATCGACGTGGACGACAAGTGCCGCACGGCCTTGCCCAATGTCTACGCGATCGGCGACGTGGTGCGTGGCCCGATGCTGGCGCACAAGGCGGAAGACGAAGGCGTGCTGGTTGCCGAAGTCATCGTCGGCCAGAAGCCGCACATCGATTACAACTGCGTGCCGTGGGTGATCTACACGCATCCGGAAATTGCGTGGGTCGGCAAGACCGAGCAGCAATTGAAGCAGGAAGGGCGCGAAATCAAGACCGGCCAGTTCCCGTTCATGGCCAATGGCCGTGCGCTCGGCATGGGTAACGCCGATGGCTTCGTCAAGATGATCGCCGACGCTAAAACGGACGAGATTCTCGGCGTGCATATCGTTTCGACTAACGCCTCTGACTTGATTGCGGAAGCCGTTGCGGCGATGGAGTTCAAAGCCGCCTCGGAAGACATCGGTCGGGTTTGCCATGCGCATCCGTCGCTGTCGGAAGTGATGCGTGAAGCGGCGCTCGCAGTCGACAAACGCGCGCTGAATATGTAAGCAGGCCAGTTTGAAGTGAACCGATAAAGGCGAGTTGGCTCGCCTTTATCTATTTTGGGCGGTGGCAATGGACGTCAACGAGTATTACGCAAGCGAACTCACGAAACGCAACTTCCAGTCGGACCCGGCGCAACGCGCCGCGGTCGACCGGTTGCAACGTTGCTACGACGAGTGGATGGCATATAAATCCCGGCGTTCCAATGCTTTCAAGAAGTTGATCGTTCACCCCGATCTGCCTCGAGGGATTTACCTATGGGGTGGTGTCGGACGCGGCAAGAGCTTCCTGATGGACAGCTTCTACGCGGTGGTGCCGCTTGCGCGCAAGACGCGTCTGCACTTTCATGAGTTCATGCGTGAGGTGCACCGCCAGCTCGAAGAACTGCGCGGCACCGCGGACCCGCTCGATGAATTGGCCAAGCGCATCGCCAAGCGTTACAGGCTGATTTGCTTTGACGAGTTTCACATTTCAGACGTGGCGGACGCCATGATGCTGTATCGCCTGTTGGACCAGTTGTTCAAGAACGGCGTGCAGTTTGTGATGACCTCGAATTACCATCCCGATACGCTTTACCCGGACGGCCTGCACCGTGATCGCCTGTTGCCGGCGATCGAATTGCTCAAGGACAAGCTCGATATCGTCAATGTCGATGCCGGCGTCGATTATCGGCATCGCGCGATGGCTGGCGTGGCGGCGTATTACACCCCGTTGGGCGCGGAGGCTGACCGCGCATTGCGTCATGCGTTCAGGGAAAGCGCGGCGGTGCCCGACGAGAGCCCGCTGCTGCGCATCGAACAGCGTGAGATCAAGGCCCTGCGCCGGGCCGACGGCGTGGTCTGGTTCGACTTCGCCACGCTGTGCGGTGGTCCGCGTTCGCAAAATGACTACCTCGAATTGGCGACTCGTTTTCATACCGTAATTCTGTCCGAGGTGCCGGTCATGACGCCCAGGATGCAATCGGAAGCACGGCGTTTTACCTGGCTCATCGACGTGTTGTACGACCATAGCATCAAGCTGCTCATGTCGGCACAAGCGCAAGCCTCCGAGCTGTACGTGGAGGGGCCCATGGCCAATGAATTTGCGCGTACCGTTTCGCGCATCATCGAAATGCAATCGGAAGAATATCGCGCTGCGCCGCGTCGTATTGTCGATACAACCTTGACCTGAAATTCACGCGCTGCGCGGCGATCTGTTCGATTGTCCTCAGATTTGAGAATCGTCTTATATCAAGGCGCGCTCCGTCCCGATAAATTTGTCCTCCTGGGCTTGCTGACTCAGCAAGCCTGGTTTCCGTATCCGGCCGACCCGGCCGAGCGCCGTCTTTGACGTGTACTGCCTCGGACCTTCTTGGCCGGCTGCGGGATGAGCCGTAGCCGGCCTGTTATATGGCGGCCGCGAACCCGGTGCTTAGGCGCCGTTTGTTCAGAGGTGAAGGGATGAGACCTTATCGTGAAGTTACGGATGAAGAGTGGCGTTTGATCGCTCCGTTGTTGCCTGAAAGCCGTCCCCGCAGGGATTTGCGCGGGCGGCCGCTGTCCAATAGTCGAGCCGTGCTCAATGGGGTGCTGTGGATTATTTCGACCGGGATCTCCTGGTCCTTGTTGCCTCGCACGTTTCCGCCGTATCAAACGTGCCATCGGCGCTTCAAAGCGTGGCACGAGGAGGGCATCCTCGAAGATATGCTCAAGCAGCTATATAGCGAGGATGTGGAGCAGGTGTACGCGCGGGTGCTCATGCGTATGCGTCAACCGCAACCCGCGGTTGCGACGGACACCGCGGCGGCAGAAGGTGCCACGGCACCCGGCGGGGTGGCCGGACCTGCGCGTGCGCGACCCAGGTTGCCGCGACGCCCACGCGCACCCCGCGTCCGAGTGAGGCGCCCCGCATCCGAGTGAGCATATAGCGCTTGGACCGGCAAGATAGCGACGTAAGGGCGCTATCTTGCCGCTTCGGTGCTAGGTTCGGGCACCTCACTTTCGGCCGTGAGTGCCGTGGCCCGCGCGTTACTTCACTATTCCACTTTGGGCGTTCCCGTGTCGCGACGCCAAGTCTGTGAACGGCCTATCAGCGAGAAGCCGATATAGCCGCGTACCACCAGGTTTTGACCTTGATTCTCGACATGCAATTTGCATTTGTAGAGTTTGCCGTTCTCGGGGTCGAGAATCTCGCCACCGTCCCAATTGTCACCGTCGCGTTTGAGTCCGCTCAGAATGACCATCCCCTGTACCAACTGATCCTTGCGCGCATCGGTGCAGGCCGTGCAGCGGCGCAGAGGATCGTGCTCGGCACCGAGCCCGGTCAGAACCTTTCCACTGAGTGTGCCATCGGGTAATTGGCTGATCTGGACCAGCGCCTTGGCTTGGCCCGTGTGGTCGTCGATGGTCTGCCAGACGCCGAGCGGTGAGTCTTCTGCGGTCGTTTGTGCGTGGGCGAGGGTGTTTGAGCCGATCACTATTGAAACGGCGGCCAGAATCATCATGAGGCGGCCGCTGAGCGGGCGCGTCGATTCGGTCAGTCGAGTCATGCAGGTGTCTCCATCGGATGGTTGTCGCTACGCTATTGATCGCTCAAGCAGCATACGCGAAGTTGCGTCGGTATTTTCGCCAGCGGTACTTCTAACTATGGGCTGTCGCGAGCGGCGATATAGCGCTGCTTTGTGGGGTTCCGTCAACCCGAGGCGTCCCGTAGTTGCGGTCGACACACAACAGATTGCAGGCATGTGCGCCGAGCTTGTTAAAATTCGTGATTGTTTCAAACACAATTGATCGCGTGTGTCGTATGCTGGTGCGCGATGGCATCGGGGCCGTTTTTAAACAAAGTTGCGAAATTTCATAGATACGAATTTTCGACGAAAGTTTTTTAGGTAATAATTCAAGTAATTTAAAAAAAAGCAGTTCGATCTTGAGAACCACATGAAACAAATTTTAAGCGGGTTAAGGTCAGCGTCCTTCATGCTGGCCCTCCTCGGGGTAAGTCATTTTGCAGTAGCACAAAGTGTCGACGATGCAGCACCTCAACCTGCCAGTACGGCACTCACGCCCGGCAGCCAACAAGGCGCCGTTCAGCAGGCTCCGGCGGAACAACCGGCGCCGGTGGCGAGCGCTCCCGCACCCGACGCGGTCGGTGGTGACGTGGCTGAGGTGCAGCGCCTGATTAGCGCCAGCGCGCTGACGGAGTTCCGCACGACCTACAACGGCAGTTTCGGCGCGAGCCTGTTGTTTGACGGCAAGGAAATGACCTATTACATTGCCCTGTTCCAGCAAAAGAGTTTCTGGCGAGTCATCAAGACTCAGAACTCGGATCGGGCCAATGCGATCTTCAACGATTTCGTGCGTCAGACCGTGCAGTTGTCGCAAGTCGAAATTCGCAAGACTGAACTCGAATCGCAAAAGGTCTACACCGAGCGCATGATCGCGCTGTCGCAAACGCGTGCCAACCAGTTGCAGGCCGACTTGACGATTGCGCATACGCAGCAAGCCGAGGTTACTGCCCGTCAGCAGCAGATCATGCAGCAGTCCAAGCAACTGGAAACGGAACGCCAGACTGCGCAGCAGCAGTTGAAAGAAGTGCGCCGCCGCGTAGCAACGCTTGAACAGGAAAATAGCGCAGGCCTGCCGCCTTACAGACACTAAAGGTCGGTAGCGTCTATCACCGATCGAGGGACGCGTGTCGTCCCTCGTTGATGGATGGACGAAAATAAGAATTTGATAGAAGCGCCGCTAGTGAACAGCATTCCAAAAGTTGGACACCCGTCCACTCTTTGGGGTGTTTTTCATGGGCGGCGCTTTTTGTTTGCGTTGGAGGATTATTGGCGTGCTCGGTGCCTGCGCCCGTACGCGGCGTATGAGGGCGTTTGTTACCCAACCGCGTAACGCAAACCCGTAACGCAAGCCTACTGGCAACCCCGTTGGCAAACCCGGCCAGCATTGCGCCGGCTGGATCGACTCTTGCTTATAAAGAGTAACTCGAGCGGCAACGTGCCGTTTCGAATCGTTCCAGACGACATGGCAAGGGGTGACAAAATGCAAAAAGACATATGGTCCGCGTGTATTGCCGGGTTTCTGCTGTGCGTCGGGTCGTTGAGCATCGGTGTCGACCCTCTCTGGGTAACGATTGTAATTTTTACACTTGCGGTCGTTGCATTTGCCTTAGGTTGGGTGACTCGACGCGAGTCCACCAGCGGCAGCCTCCACAGATCGCATATCGAACATCCCGGCGATTGGGTATGACCCACTCGGTTCGATCGATCTGGACTGAGACGGCCTCGATATTGCATTTACGGCGCAATAGCGACCTGAGAGCGAGCCCGTTCGCCCTCGGGGTGGAACTTCGAGCCCCAATCACGCTCTGATCTCATCGTATGATCGCGACGATCGCATTAGTCTATGCGTCGAATACGTAGAATAGCGCTGCGCGCCGACTCGGGTCACAAGCAAACAGGCGCGCATGGCTGGGCTGCTAAAACCACAGCACTAAACACAGCCCGACCCAGCTATCGGTTTGACGCCATCACCATTTAAAAAAATCAGGGGATCACCATGCGGCACTTCCGCCTTCACGCTGCCCAATTGGCCGCGAGTATTCTGTTTTGTGGTTCTACAGCGGCCTTGGCCCAGGTCGATGTCGGCGTATCCATCGACATAGCGCCGCCGCCGTTACCTGTGTATATCCAACCTGAGATTCCCGCGCCGGGCTATATCTGGGCGCCGGGTTACTGGGCTTATGGACAGGAGGGTTATTTCTGGGTGCCGGGCACGTGGGTGCAGCCGCCGATGGTCGGGGTGCTCTGGACGCCTGGCTATTGGGGATGGGACAACGGCTATTACGTATTCAACCGCGGTTATTGGGGGCCTCACGTCGGATTCTATGGCGGGATCAACTATGGTTATGGATATGGCGGCGACGGCTACCAAGGCGGATATTGGAACCACGGGCAGTTCAACTACAACCGCTCCGTCAATAACTTCGGCCATACGCACATCACCAACGTCTATAACAAGACGGTGATCAACCGTACGACGGTCAACAACGTCAGCTTCAACGGCGGCACGGGCGGGATCGCGGCGCGGCCGAGTGCGCAGCAACAAACGTTTGGGCGCGAGCAACATATCGCTCCGACGGCATTGCAGACACAGCATCAGCAGACGGCAAGCGGCAATCGCGATCTACGCCTCTCGGTCAACCAGGGTCGGCCGACCATTGCGGCGACCAGCCGCCCGGGTCAATTCAGCGGCGCAGGTGTGGTCGCGGCTCGTGCGGCAGGCGGTCCGATCTCGAACTCGGTGCGCGCGGGCGGGGCGCCGCAATCGGGCGAGGCTGCTCGCCCAGGCGAAATTCCGCATCCGCCGGGAGCGGGTGCGAGGCCAACGGAGGTTGCTCGGCCGGGTGAGGCCGCTCGTCCTGGCGAGACGCCGCGTGCGCAAATGCAAGGCACTCCACAGGCACCGAGACCGGATATGCAGCGTGCACCGCAAGCCGCAGGCCAGGAAATGCAACGTGCACCTCAGGCGCCGCGGCCGGAGATGCAACGCGCACCCCAAGCCCCGGGTCAGGAAATGCAACGTGCACCGCAGGCACCTCGGCCGGAGATGCAACGTGCACAGCAGGCACCGCGACCGGAAATGCAGCGTGCGCCGCAAGCACCGCGTCCAGAGATGCAGCGTGCTGCGCAGGGCGGCCAACCAGGAATGCAGCGCGCACAGGAAGGGCCGCGTCCTCAAGCGGAACGAGCCGCCCCCGCCGCACATGCGGAACCGCAACATGACGACAGGAAACGCGAGTAAGCGACACACATTCAGTTCGCGTTGTGTGTGTCTGCGCGTATAGACGAGCGACGCCCCGGCGTCGCTCGTCACGAGAACCCGACCGACTTGGCGGTGCTTAGCGGCGCCTGTACAGCCGAACAATGTAGCGACGGCGACCCGATTCACAGGCCTCTACCGTAAGAAAAGTAAGAAGAATTGTAAGCCTGCGAATTCATCGCTCGTGACGGCGCAACCGTAGTAATCTTGTGCCAAGAAGCGTAAACATCGGTAACTTCGCTCGCCATCGGACACGAAGCGCCGCTGCTCGAAACGCTCTACTATGGATTGATCGCTACCAAGCCAATGCCGTAAGGGAGACACCATGGCGAATCACGATAACGCTGACGAAGGCGCCGATCTGCCCGACCCTATCGAAGTGCTGCCGGTCAATCGCCGCACATTTCTCTCATGGTTGAGTAGCGCCGGCGTCGCGTCCACCGTCAGTTGGAAAGCCGGTGCCGAAGCGGCAACGATCGATGCGCCCGCTGCTGGCGCTCTTAGCCCGGATGGCGCGATGGCACCTGCCGGCGCGAGCACGACCACCCACATCAAGCTGCGCATCAATGGCACTGTGTATGAAACAGATGTCGATCCGCGCACGACCTTACTCGATTACCTGCGCGAGACCGTGCAACTGACCGGCACCAAGAAAGGCTGCGACCATGGACAGTGCGGGGCATGCACTGTCCACGTCAACGGCCGACGCATCAACTCTTGCCTGAGCCTGGCATTGCTGCACGACGGCGACGACGTCACGACGATCGAAGGGCTTGGCCAGCCCGGCCGCCTGCATCCGATGCAAGCAGCGTTCGTCGAGCACGATGGCTTTCAATGCGGCTACTGCACCTCAGGGCAAATCATGTCGGCGGTGGCACTCCTGAAGGAACCGTGTGGGCCGGCCAACGCGGACGTCAAGGAAGCGATGAGCGGCAACATCTGCCGCTGCGGGGCCTACTCGAACATCGTTGCCGCGATCCAGCAAGTGCGCAAGACCTGAAGACCGGGCCTTAAGTGACACAAGCGCGAAGCAAGCGCCAAACAAGCGTAGAGGGCGACATATGGAAATGTTCGGGTTCACGCGCGCGACCAGCGCCGCACAGGCGATCGGCGTTGCGGCACAGGCGTCTACCGCGCAACAAGGCGCGCAAGTGCGATTCATGGCGGGCGGCACCACGCTGCTCGATTTGATGAAATTGAATGTCGAGTACCCGCAGCAAATCGTCGACATCAATCACCTGCCATTCGACAGCGTGGACGCCATGAGCGACGGTGGCCTGAAAATAGGCGCACTCGTGCGCAATGCCGATCTGGCGCATCACCCGCTCGTCCAAAAGAATTACCCGGTGTTGTCGCAGGCGCTGCTTTCCGGCGCGTCGGCGCAATTGCGCAACATGGCGACCACCAGCGGCAACCTGCTGCAACGCACGCGGTGCATGTACTTTCGCGACACCGCGATGGCGTGCAACAAGCGCGAGCCTGGTTCGGGCTGTTCCGCCATCGGCGGCGCCAACCGTAACCTGGCGATACTCGGCACCAGCGAACACTGCATCGCGAGCAACCCCTCCGACATGAATGTCGCGTTGACCGCGCTTGAAGCCAGCATCCATATCGAAGGCGTTCATGGTGCGCGCGTCATACCGATTCGTGATTTCTATTTGCTGCCCGGCAGCACACCCGAGAAGGAAACCGTGCTCGAGCCGGGCGATCTGGTGACCCACGTCAGCCTGCCTGCGCCGGCAGCAGGCAGCCGCTCCACTTATCTGAAGCTGCGTGACCGCGCTTCGTATGAGTTCGCGTTGGCCTCGGCTGCGGTGGTCGTCACCGTGAAGAGCGGCACGATCCAGCACGCACGTATCGCGTTGGGCGGCGTGGGCACACGTCCATGGCGAGCCCTCGAGGCCGAGCAAGTGCTCGAGCAATCTAGCCCAAGCGACAGCGCATTTCAGCGTGCCGCCGACGCCGTGTTGCGCGAGGCCAGACCGCAAAGCGGCAACGGCTTCAAGGTGGAACTGGCTAGACGGTGCCTGATGTCCGCGCTGCGCACCGCCACCCAAACTCTCTAATCGATCAGGAACGACACGACCATGACGCCGACTGCGCTATCCGATGCATCGTCTGCCGTAGGTGGGTCCGTAGGTATGTCCCATACGCGCACGGACGGTCCACTCAAAGTGAGCGGCGGGGCGAAGTACGCTTCCGACCGGCACTTCGCCGGCTTGCTCTATGCGGTACCGGTGTGCGCCACCATTGCGCACGGACGCATCGCACAGATCGATACGAGCGTTGCGGCCAACATGCCGGGCGTCAAGGCCGTCCTCACGCGCGACAACATCGGCGGCTTCTACCGGACCAATGAAGCGTCGAACCTGCGCCTGGATGAGAAACGACCGCCGCTGGACGATGACACCATACTGTATTACGGCCAGTACATCGCGCTGGTCGTAGCGGACACCTTCGAGCAAGCGGATGCTGCCACGGCGGCCGTCAAGGTCAGGTACGACACACAGGCGCCCGACATCAACACCGCGCTGATACACGGCGACGAGCCCAAGGTCGACTCGGAACGTGGCGACGCCAATGCCACATTCGCCGCTGGCGGCATCGTGGTGGATGAGACTTACACGACGCCCGCGGAAACGCACAATCCGATCGAACTGCATGCGAGCGTGGCGGTCTGGGATGGTGAAGCGTTCACGCTGTATGAAACCTCGCAGGCGATCGTCAACCTGCGGGCCGTGCTGGCGCAAATGCTGGGGGTTGAGACGGAAAACGTCCGAGTGATCACCGAATACCTGGGCGCGGGTTTTGGCGGCAAGGGCAGCCCCTGGACCCACTCATTGCTGGCCGCCGCTGCGGCTCGCAAGTTGCTGCGCCCCGTCAAGCTGGTGCTCAGCCGCAAGATGATGTTCCAGAACGTCGGGCACCGTGCCAACACACGACAGCGCATGCGTTTGAGCGCTACGAGCGATGGACGGCTTACGTCGATGCAGCACGACTACGCCTGGCAAACGTCGCGCTTGGATACGCGCAAGGAAAATTGCGGCGTGGCGACGCCGTATCTGTACAGCTCGGCGAACCTGCGGGTCACCTCCGCGCTGATGCGCGGTGACATCGGCCCGAACACTTCGATGCGCGGTCCTGGCGCGGTGCCGGGGCTATTCGCGATCGAATCGTCGATGGACGAACTCGCGGTCAAGCTCAACATGGACCCGGTCGAGCTGCGCTTGCGCAATGAACCGGCACTGGACGAGGGCCGCAAGGTACCGTTCTCGTCGCGGCATCTGAAGGAATGCTTGACATTGGGCGCGCAAAAATTCGGCTGGTCGCGGCGCAATCCGCAGCCTGGATCGATGCGGCGCGACGGGCTGATCCTGGGCTGGGGCATGGCGTCTGCCACCTGGGAGGCGGCACGTCGCCCGGCCAGCGCCTCGGTGCAATTGAAGGCCGATGGATCGGCTCGGGTATCGAGCGCCACGCAGGATATCGGCACAGGCACCTACACGGTGCTCGCGCAAATCGTCGCGCAACTGACCGGCATCGAGATGTCGAAAATCGAAGTGGTGCTCGGCGATACGAAGTTGCCGCCAGGACCGGCTTCGGGCGGATCGACCGCGACGGCATCGTTGATTCCTGCCGTGGCTCAAGCGACGCGCGCGGCCATGGACCAGACCTTGCAAACGGTCGGCCAAGCAAAGCAGTCGCCGTTTGCGGGCGTGGCACCGCAGGCGCTGGAATTCAGCGGCGCGCGCGTGCGTCGCAAGGGCGACGCCGCGGGAGCCGGGGTGCCATTCGAAAAAGTGTTGCAGGCAGCGCGCCTCGGTTATGTGAGCGGCGCCGGTCATTCGGAAGGGAGTTCGGCGGATGCCGATGCCAAGAAAACATCCATCCATTCCTACGGCGCGCATTTTGTCGAAGTGACGTGGCAACCGGAACTGGCACGTTTGCGTGTGAGCCGCGTCGTGACCGTGATCGATGCCGGACGCATCATCAATCCACTTACCGGTAGCCATCAGATCGAAGGCGCGATCATCATGGGCGTCGGCATGGCGATGCTGGAGCAAACGGAATACGATCCGCGCAATGGGGCGCCGATTAACAGCAACCTCGCCGACTATATGGTGACCACCAATGCGGACGCGCCGGAAATCGACGTCAGCTTTCTCGATTACCCCGACCTGGCGCTCAACGAGCTAGGCGCGCGCGGCATTGGAGAGATAGGGCTGGCGGGTTTCGCGCCGGCGGTGACCGCCGCGACCTATCATGCGACGGGCGTGCGCGTGCGCGATCTGCCGATTCGTATCGAGGATTTGTTGGGTGCTCAGAAAAGCGTTTGAGCGTTGCCGCGATTGAGTACCGCTATCTTCGCGCGATCAGTGCGGTGCTCTCTACACGTTCGCTCAAATCTCCGCCGTTCGCATGTGCGTTCAGTAGCTGCTCGATCTCGCCCAGCAGCTTATCGAGGTCAGGGCCCTCACCGCGTTGCATCACGCTGGACATCGAGAGCGGGCGCATCATGAGCCGCTCGACAGACACGCGGCGCAACTCGATCGTCGAGATACGCTCCAGCGACGAAAACGGCGAGTTCAATAATATCGACTCGTGACTTTCCCAACTATCCGACTTGCGCTGACTGCGCGCCGCATCGTCCTTGGAATAGTCGTCGAGCAACGCTTTGTATTGCGCGAGCCAAGGGCTGCAAACATCTTTACGCACGGAGGTGCCGAACAGCACCACCGTACCTCCCGGTTCGATCAGCTTATCGAGCCGCAGCAGCGTGTCTTCCCGGTCCATCCAATGAAACGCTCGGCCGATCACGGCGGCCCTGAATTGTCCAAGCTCGGGCGAAAGTTCGGATGAGCTGGCCCGACGATACTCGACATTAGGCGCGATTCCTTCGCCCAGCTCGGCCGCGATGCGCAGCATCTCCGGCTCGGGATCGAGCGCCAATGCCGTGCCGACCCAAGACGACAGCACCAGCGACAATTGACCCGGACCGCAGCCAAGATCGAGCAGTCGGTGCGTGCCGTCGAGTCGACATGAGGTGGCCACTTGCCTGATCAACGCGGGCGAATAGGCTGAGCGGCCCGACAAATAATTGGCGGCTGCGCGTTGGAATCGTTCGGAGGCGACAGGTGTTGGAGCTGGGGTCGGCGCTGACATCGTGGCCTCATGCGATAAGAGTAGAGACGGGCATTGTTATCTTTCTATCGCGATTATGCAGGCGCGTGGAAATCATGTCTACCGAGCGGGTTTGCGCTAATGCGGTAGCGCGTGAGCACTAAGCGACTAAGCGACGACCAGCGCTCATATCACGATTGCGAGCGTTCCGTCGGTCATGAGGTGCAGGCTCTTCGTCATAGCGGCCCGTAGCACAAACGCGTAGCCAGCGGAATTATTACATTCCCGCTGTTGTCATCTCTCGGTAACACTCATTTCCTAATAATGTACGCCTCTCATCAGCCCAGCTGACCCCACAAGGCGACCGCCCGCATCCAAGGCTGGTTCACTAGTTTCATCAGAAGGCTTGTCCATGACTATTCGTCATCGCATCACGTTGCTGATTCTCCTGATGTTCACCGCCTTAATGGCAATAGGCGGCTACGCCGTTTATCAAACTCGAGGCAGCGCATCCCAGGTCAAGCAGGTAACCGAAGGCGTAGTGCCCAGCGCACTGGCCTCTTCCGATCTCGTGTCGCAAGTCAAGGACGTGCAGTTGGCGACGATGGAGATGGTCTATGCGGCGGACGGCAATCTCGTAGCGCAGGCGCAAGATCAGCTCAAAGCGAAAAAGGCGTCGCTGCAACAAGCGCTGGCGCTGCAGGCCAAAAGTGCGGACAGTCACGCGCAGATTGGCCTGGTGGCGGAAGCGAAGGACAGTCTAGACAATTATTTCTCGGCGATCGACGACACGGCAAAGATGAAAGCGGCCGGCAAGAACGATCTCGCTCAAGCGTATCTGTTCGCCAACGTGGCTCAGTACCGCGATGAACTGGAAGGCATCGTCGAGACGCTGCGCATCGAGAAGATCCGCGAGAAGGATGCAGCGATCAGCGCGTTGAACACGACCCTGTCGACGACGACAGTCGCGATTGCCATCGCCACGGGCGCGGCGATCTTGTTGTTGACGATCATCGGCTCGCTGCTCTACCGCCAAATCACGCGTCCGCTGAGCCGCATGCAGGCCATGATGAGCGAGATCGCGGCGAGCCAGGATTTTTCGCGTCGCGTGCCGGTGGGCAGAATGGACGAACTGGGTCACTCCATCGTGGCGTTCAACGGGATGATCGAAAAGATCCAGGAAAACTCCTTGCTGCTCAAGCAAAAAACCGCCGACATCCAGGCCATGCTGCAGAACATGCAGCAAGGTATCTTGACCGTCGTCGACGGTGCCGTGATCCACGCCGAGTATTCGGCTTATCTTGAAGCCATCTTCGAGACCCAGGACATCGCCGGGCGTGGTTTGATGGATCTTATTTTCGCCGATACCGATCTCGGCGCTGACGCGCTATCCCAAGTCGATGCGGCCAGCCACGCGTGCCTGGGCGAGGACAGCATCAACTTCGAGTTCAATCAGCACCTGCTGGTGGGCGAAATTGCGAAACGCATGGCGGACGGCCGGGTAAAAACGCTAGACCTGAGCTGGTCAGCCATCACTGACGACAACGACACCATCGTGCGCTTGATGCTGTGCGTGCGCGACGTCACCGAACTGCGTGAACTGGCCGCGCAAGCGAGCGAACAGCGGCGCAAGTTGGAGATGATCGGCGAGATACTCGCGGTCAGCCAGGACAAGTTCCACCAATTCATCGAAGGCTCGACGCAGTTCATCAGCGAGAACGAGCGCATTATCCGCCAGCACCCGCAGGCCGACAGTGTCGCCATCGCCGAGCTGTTCCGCAATATGCACACCATCAAGGGCAATGCGCGTACCTATAACCTCCAGCACCTGACCAACATCGTGCATGAGATGGAGCAGAGCTACGACGAACTGCGCCGCCCGGATGCCGGCAGGGTCTGGGATCAGGATGGCTTGATGCTGGAGCTCGAACAGGTGAGGGACGCCGTCGAGAGTTACGCCGAGATCAACGAGGTGAGCCTGGGCCGCACGGGGCCGGGCCGCCGCAGCGGAGTGGACCAGTACTTGATGGTCGACCGCGTGCATATCCGCGAGAGCTTGCGTTTGCTGGAGACGGCCAATGCCGATAGCCTGCGCGACCTAGTGTCGATGCGCGATGCGGTCCACCAAACCTTGCGTTTGCTGGGCACGGAAAGTGTTGGCGAGGCGCTGTCCGGCATCGTCAAATCGCTGCCTTCGCTGGCCAGCGAGCTGGGTAAAATCGCGCCCGCTGTGCACATCCACGACAGCGGCTACTCGTTGCGCAGCGAAGCCGGCGACGTATTGAAAAACGTGTTCATGCACCTGATGCGCAATTCCATGGATCACGGGATCGAAACGGCCGAGGAGCGTAGCGCTCAAGGCAAGGCCCCGGCCGGCACGATCAACATCGAAGTGGGCGCTGTCAAAGGCGCGGTGCAGATCGCACTCAGCGACGATGGCCGCGGCTTGGCCTTGGGTCGGATCCGCGCGATCGCCGTCGAGAAGGGCTGGATCGCGCCCGACGCGACACTCGGTGACGAAGAGATTGCTCACCTGATTTTCCGTCCCGGCTTTTCGACCGCAGAGACAGTCACCGAGGTATCCGGCCGCGGCGTCGGTATGGATGCAGTACAGGATTTTCTCAAGCGCGAAAACGGCAACATCGAATTGCAGTTCACGGACGACCGACAGGGTGCGCAATTCCGCCAGTTCCAGGTGGTCGTTGTTCTGCCGGACGGGTTTGCGGTAGAAGGTGTAGGCAAGCATGCTCCGAACCTGGGTGGCAGCATGTCGCACGATGCGCTGGCGGTTGGTTAAAATTTTGGAAGGATAGTTGTGACTCAATCGTATCTCGTAGCGGCACCAATGAGCAGTGTGGTGACCGCCATCCTCGCCTACTTCATGCATCGGTTTTACGCCGCCAGAGCCGCGACTCGACTTCGAGCGCAGGCGGATGTCCACACCGATGCGCTCGCGCAAACGCATGCGCGGCAGACCGAGGAAACCGGCCAGGAAGAGCAAGCGAGGCAGGAGTTGGAAGCCGCGATTGCCGACTTGCGTGACGACCTGGCCAAGCAAATCGCGACTACCGACGAAGTTCGCGTGGCGCTTAAGACAGCCGTTGAAGAGAAAGAGCAATGGGTACAGCAGGCCAAGCAGATCGCCGACGAAGCGTCGCGCTTGAAGAGCCTGGCCGCAACCTTCGAGCGTTGGCATGAGCAGATGATTTCGCTGATGACGCAGAACCAGGATATGCACGCAAAGAATCACGAGCTCTCCGCTATCGTCAGGCATGTGGTGATCGTCTCGCTCAACGCGTCGATCGAAGCGGCTCGGGCGGGGCCGGCCGGCCGCGGATTCGCGGTCGTCGCCAGCGAGGTCAGGGAACTCGCGGCACGCTCGGAGGAGTTGTCGAAAAGTTATCGTAACAGCCTGCACCGCAACGACTTGACCACCACCACGACGTTTCAGGATATTCAGGCCGGCGGCAAGATGATTACCGCATCGCTGGGCAGTGTCGAGGCGCTTGCCCATCAATTGCAATCGAAGCTTCATTAGGCATCAAAGTGATCAGCAGCCAGGCGAAGGACAGCATCGAGCGGATTTTCTACAAGGCGGCACAAGCGCGGCTGCCAATGACACCAGGCGACGTGTGCGACATCGTTGCGATCAAGCCAAGTGGTGCCGGCAGGAAAGACCGACCCGAAGACCAAACCGAAGGCCTAACGGACGGTCGAGCCGGGGAGGATGGCGCAAGCCGAACTCGCAGGCCCCAAGCGCAAACGGGCCAGGTCGTCGTGCTGACCATATCGGGCATTCTGTTCAGGCTCATGTTGCTCCTGCATTTCAATGAGGATGACAGCACGCGCGATTATCTTGTGAAGGATGACGCGCAGAGCACGTTCGAGGAGATTATCGCGGAGATCTCCAACCTGTGTTGTGGCGCAATGAATCAGGAGCTGCTCCGATATTTCCCCGATCTTGGCATGTCGACGCCGTACATGCTTAGCGCTCAGTGTGTTCCCCATCTGGAGGATCTGAAGCCGAGCTATCTGTCGTCGTATGCGATTCAGCTCGGCGATTCTGTTCATGTTGTCGCGACGCTTTGCGTATGCGCAGATGGGCCGATCGATTTTGTGGCCGATGTTAATGCCGTTGAAGAAAGCAGCGGCGAACTCGAATTGTTTTGATAGCTGTCGCAGGAAACATCAAAGGAAAAATCATGGCGAAAATTCTGGTTGTAGACGATTCAAGCACGGTACGCGACGAGGTCGCCGGCTTCTTGAGAAAGAACGGCCTGGACGTAGACACTGCAGTCGATGGTAAGGATGGACTGGTCAAGCTGAAAGCCAGCCCCGGGATCAAGCTGGTGGTCAGCGACGTCAACATGCCCAATATGGACGGCTTGACGATGGCCGAGAAGATCCGCGGCGAACTGGCGAACAGCGCAGTGAATATCATCATGCTGACCACCGAAAGCAGCCCTGCGATGAAGGAGCGCGGCAAGGCCGCCGGCGTCAAAGGCTGGATCGTCAAGCCGTTCAAGGGTGATGCCGTGTTGGAAACGTTCAGGAAGCTGTCAAGCTAGGTGTGGCGCGCCAGCCGGTGCACGCGTCGTCGCCAGGCCAAGGCGGCAAAACCGGCTGCGCCCGCCATCAACGGACAATAGAGCGTGGCGAAACGCCACAACACCAGCGCGATCGCCATGACCGCTCGCGGCACCCAGGGCGCGAACGCCGCCGCGAGCGCAAGATCGCCACCGCCACCTCCTGCGGGAACGCCAGTCCAGAGCGCCACGTGCAACACGACGGCTTGCACGGCAAGAACAAATGCCGGCGACAAGCGGCATCCGAGTTCAAGCAAGGCGAACCATAGTGCACCGTAGCGTAGCAGCCATTGCAACGTGGTTAGCAACAGCAACGCAATGAAACGTGCGCAGCCCGCTGCGGCAAGTGAGGCGATCTGGCGTGTCATGTTCAGATGAAATCGACGCCAATGCGAACGTCGCGAATTGAGCCATGAACCTAGCCATGAATCGAGACTGGCGAAGCGGTGGATTGTCCTGCTGAGCACCGATGCCAATTGGCGGCGACCCACCCATAGCACACACAGCAGGGCCAAGGCGCCCAGCAGTACGGTTTCGATTCGTGGTTCACTGATCGGCGGCAGGATCCGAGCGAGGGGCCCGAGCGCCAGTGCAAGCGCGATAGGAACGGCTAGGGCGAAGAATGTCAGATCGAGCGCCTGATCGGCTCCGACGACGGTAGCCGCGCTCGCCCACGATGCGCCGGTGCGTCGTAGCAACGCGATATTGACACCGTAGCCCGCGGCTCCGAGCGGAGAAACCAGAAATGCAAAATCGCTGACCAGTGTGATCGCGAGCGTGTGTCCGTAGCGTAGACGTATGCCAAGCTGAGTCTGCAGCAGTTGCAGTTTGCCTGCCTTCGCAGCGGCGCTGATGATGGCGCTTGCGGCCAGCGCGAAAAACACCCGCAACGGGACCTGCAGTACGCCGGTGAGCACAACGTGCGCATTCAGTAGAAATGGCGCGCCGATCGCGAGGCCGACTCCGGCCAGGGCCAGCCATGTGGCGGCATGGCGTATGAGCCGCCGTGGCGCGAACCGACGGTGCAGGAGCGCAGCGCGATCCTCAGTCTTAGGCGGTGTTTGCTCGGGTGTGAGCTCTGCATGCTCGATGGTCGAGGACGCAAGAATGCGTTGCCGATCGGCGCGATCAAAACGTCCTGTGGGTAAAGGCATGAAATAAAGGCGTGAATAAGTCGGCTAGGCAGAATGCGAATCAACATACCACGCGCACATGGCACGGTGCTACCGACGTGTCGATTCATATGTTGACTGGCTTGCGGCCGGGGCCAAGCGGGAGGCCAAAAAATCGCCGACCGGCTTCTACCTCGCACCCTTTCACGCATTGCAGCTTGCCGGATGATGCGTAGTCCCGATACCCGATATTACGGGCGCGCGGGGTTAATCACAAAGTCATAGTCCAGCGTATAGAAAGGGCTCGAGGAAAGTTGCCCATCGGGCATGGGTCCACTTTCGTGCCGTACCCAGTCGGCAACCAACGATGAACGTACACCGAACACCACATCGGACTCCAAGTACTGGCTTTCTTTGCGGAAGACGTGCGTGATCAAGGTCTCGAAGCCCGGCGCCTTGATCATGAAGTGCAAATGAGCGGGGCGCCACGGATGTCGCCCGAGGCCGTTCAGCATTTTGCCCACCGGTCCGTCGTGCGGAATCGGATAGTCCTCGGCCAGCACGGACTTGAAGTCGAAGCTGCCGTCATTGCGGCTGCGTATGACGCCTCGCGCTTGCGCGCCGACGAGATCCGTACGTTGAACATCGTAGAAGCCTTGGTCGTCGGCCTGCCAGACGTGGATTTCAGCGTCCGGTACGACAGCACCATCGAGACCCCGCACGGTGCCGTGCACAAAACAGGGCGCGCCCGACGCGCCGTTTGCGATATCCGCACCGTTATCATAGGCTGGGGCGTCGGAAACATAGAACGGTCCGAAGACGGTCGACTCCGTACATCCCTGCGGTTTCGCATTGTTCATCGCGATCACCAGCATCGACAAGCCCAGCGTGTCCGACAGCAGGATAAATTCCTGCCGCTTGTCGTCCGTGATATGGCCGGTTTCGGTCAGGAACGCGATGCCTGCCGTCCATTCGTCTTCGGTCAACCGGACTTCACGGGCGAACGCATGCAAGTGCCGGGTCAGGCTGCTCATGATTTCGGCCAAACGCGGATTCGGGCAATCCACGTATCGCTCAAGTACCGCCTGCGTGATCGTGTTTTCGTCGAGATTAATCATGATTTGAGCACCAAGCGTACGCCAAAGAGGATGAACAGAGTGCCTGCCACGCGATCGATCCCGTGTCGTGCGCGCTCAAACGCGCGCGACATCCAGGGCAGGGTAAAGAGGCTGGTGACGAAAACATACCAGGTGATGGAGATCGTCGTCATCAGCGCGATAGCCAATGCGCCGAGCACCAGCGAGGGACCTGCCGGCATGGCGGTGGCAAATACGCTGGCCATGAAAAGCGCCGACTTGGGATTGGCCAGGTTGGTCATCAAGCCCAGTCGGAACGCAGCCATGTTCGACAGATGGGAAGCCGATTCTGCGCGCGCGGATGCCGACGGATTGCGACTGCGCATTAGCAAGCGGGATCCGAGGAAGATCAGGTAAATGCCGCCGACAATCTTGAAGCCGAGATACAGCCAAGGCGCGGTAATGAACAGGGCGTGTATGCCGAAGAACCCGGCGCAGCCCCAGACTGTTGTGCCCACGGCGATGCCCGCTACCGCCATTAATCCTGTTGCGCGCGATTGCGTGGCCGAGATGCGCACCGTCATCAGGAAATTGGGACCGGGTGTTATCGCGGCGACGGTCCAGATAGCGGCGACCATGAGTAGCGGCGTCAGTGATGGCATGGCGACTCCAATGTCGTGTACGTAGTCGGTGTGTCGGTGTATGGGGCGCTCCGATGACCTGGATGCAGCCGCACGTTAAGCGAGGGGTGCATATTCTTGCCGATTCGCTGTATCGTTCCAGTGTATTACAGTTGGGCCTTTTTCGTTCCTCGATGCCAGAAGGGAATCCCAGATGACAGTGCGCAATCTCGATGCCTTGTTCGTGCCCGGATCGGTGCGGGAGATCGGAGGTTTGATGGTCGCGTCGTCGGCCAAGGATGCGCCCAGCGGTGTCGCTTGGGTGTGTCAATCGGGGCGAATCGCGCAGCAGGCGATGGAGTTCGCGAGCGCACGCGGACTGCGGCTGTCGCGGGTCGTGGCGCTCGGGGAACAAGCCGACATCGATTGCGGCGACCTGCTGGACTACTTGGCAAGCGACGCGGCTACTCTGGCGGTGATGGTCTGCATCGATCATGTGCGGGCGGCGCGCAAATTCATGTCCGCTGCCAGAGCCTGCGTGCGCTGCAAACCGGTGTTTATCTGCTGCGATCCCGCCGCAGGCGAGAATCACTTGGCTTACGATGCCGCGTTTGAGCGTGCCGGGTTCATACGCTTGGCCGATATCGATACGCTGCTGGAGGCGGTGGCCACGCTGCAGTCACCGCAGGTTTCGGGTCGCGACTTGATGAAGCGCTATCGGATCGCGCGGGTACGGCTGGCCCAGACGCCACCTTCCTTGCCGGTGCATCATGCTGAATTGCGCGATGCCTTGGCATGGGTGCAGCAACGGCTCTTGGACACGACTAGCCCCGGGGGGCACATTCTGCATGAGGACGAGGCGGTAAGCCTGCTCGCTCAGTTCGGGATTCCCGTGCAGCCGCGTGCAGCAGGCACGACGGGCACAGCGCCGTGCGAGGCCGCGAACGCACCGTCGCTGACCGTGACCCTGCGCGACGATCGAACATTCGGCCCCTTCCTCGAATTCACCACGCCCGATGGACAAGCAAGCAGCGCGTTGTTACCGATCAATGCCGCCTTGGCGTGTACGGCGCTCGAACGACTCGCGCAACTGACGGCATCGTCTGCCGGTGAATTCGCGGCGTGGATCGAAACGCTCGCCGCCGTATCGCTGTGCCTATGCAGCGTCGAGGCCATTTGTGCCTTCAGTGCGCAGCTTTGCGTCGTGCAGGGACGCGCCGTGTTGCACCCGATCGCGATTCAGTTAAACGCACCGGGTACGCGCCGGCCATTGGCCATCCGTCCTTATCCGGTCGAACTGGAAGAACGTATCGAATGGGACGGACGTTGCTTGACGATCCGGCCGATCCGGCCCGAAGACGAACACGCTCATGCAGAACTTTTTCGCGCCATGACGCCGGAAGATGTGCGAATGCGATTTTTCGCCATGGTGCGCCAGCCTGACCACACGCAACTCGCGCGTTATGTCCAGATCGATTACGACCGGGAGATGGCATTCGTCGCATGTACGGAAGAGGGCGGCTCGACCGTCATCCACGGCGTCGTCAGGGCGGTGTGCGACTCGCACAACGAGACGGCCGAGTTTGCAGCGGCGGTGCGCTCTGACGAAACGGGCCACCACCTCGGCCGCATGCTGATGGAGCGGATCATCGCGTACTGCCGCGCACGCGGAACGCGCGTGCTGACAGGTGAAATACTGAGAGAAAACACGCGCATGCTGAAGCTGGCGTTGGATTGCGGCTTTGTGGTGCAACCGAGCGAGGATTTTGCAGTGGTGTCTGTCAGACGGGTACTCAACGCCTGAGCAAATCCGGCGCTGCCGATACGTGTCGCGCGCATCGAGGATATAGTCGAGCCTCCAGAAGGAGAAATACCGAAATGACTACAGTGACTGACAAAGCCGTCCTTGCAGGCGGGTGTTTTTGGGGCATGCAGGATCTTTTGCGTCGTTATCCGGGCGTGGTATCGACACGGGTAGGCTATACCGGCGGCGAAGTGCCCAATGCGACCTATCGAAACCATGGATCACACGCCGAGGCTATCGAAATCATCTTCGATCCGCAGATCATCAGCTATCGACAGATTCTGGAATTCTTTTTTCAGGTTCATGACCCCACTACGCTGAACCGTCAAGGTAACGATACCGGGGCGAGTTATCGCTCGGCGATCTTCTACACGAACGAACAGCAGAAGCAGATCGCGCAGGACACCATCGCCGACGTCGAGGCTTCAGGGCTCTGGCCTGGCAAGGTTGTCACCGAAGTCGTACCGGTCGGCCCGTTTTGGCAAGCGGAGCCGGAGCATCAAGACTATCTGGAACGCCATCCTGGCGGATACACGTGCCATTTCATCCGTAAGGACTGGCGACTTCCCAAACGTGGCGGATGAACTGCGAGGGCTTCGTGAGCTGCTCACGAAGCCCTCAAGATGATGCCCGAAAACGGCCGTCAGCCTGACATGCCGACTGTGCCGCCCACAAGCGAGTTTCGTGCGTTCCATCGCGCGGCAAGGGGATCGGATCGCATCGCGGCGAACGCATTGGTCCGATAGCGCTCGGTGAGCTCACATCTAAGGGGCCGTCTGCGTTGGCATACGCATCCCCTCGCGCTCGAGCCATGAACGGAATAGAACGACCAACTCATCGCCAGACTTCCCATCTGGAACGTAAGTGCAATAGCTGCGCGACGGCAGACGAGGGCCGGCGAACGGCGCGACAAGCCGGCCAGCAGCAAGATCGTCGGATACCAGTGCAGTCGGTCCCATCGCGATGCCTACTGCGTCGATGGCGGCTTGCAACGTCAGATAGAAGTGGTCAAAGGTCAGGGCGGCAGCGGGCCTGAGTGCAGGAATCTGTGCCTTCGCCAACCAGTCCGGCCAAAGTCGAGGAAGACTCGATGTGTGCAGCAACGTATGCTGCCGGATATCGTCCAGCACCCGGAGCGGCAGCCGCTGCAAAAGCGCCGGACTACAGACCGGAAGCCTTTCCTCGGACAGGAAAAGCCGCATCGAGTAGCCATAGAACGTATCTGGTCCACCCCGGATGATGACGTCATAGGTCTCTTTCAGACTTTCCACCGACTCGTTCGACGTGTCCACTTTGACGTCCACGTCGGGATGCTCGACACGGAACTTCGCCAGTCGCGGCACCAGCCAGCGCAACGTGAATGTCGCGGGTGCATTCACGTACAGTGTCCGAGACATCGCTTTCGCGACGCCATATCTCGCGGTTGCCTGCGAGAGCTGCTCGAACAAGGGGCCGATTTCCGCCAGGTAGTCCTTGGCCGCCGCAGTCAGCACCACGCGCCGGTTGTGCCGTTCAAACAGCGGTGCGTCAAGCCACTCCTCAAGCAGACGCACATGCTGGCTCACCGCGCCGTGAGTCACGTGCAATTCCGCGGCGGCTTCCTTGAAGCTACCAAGCCGGCCTGCGGCCTCGAAGGCACGCAATGCATTGAGTGGGGGCAATACCCGTTTCATTCGGGAGAGTTTATTTAACGCGACTGCCCAATTTATCTGGTTTGTTAGTGTGCCGCAAGATAGATATCCTGCTTAGTACACCTTTTCTCCGAGATTCGCATGCTCAGTTATACCGGCGGTTTTGTCCTCCTTGCAGCGCTGCTCCACGCGAGCTGGAATGCGATGCTGCACGGCAACGACGACCGGTTGCTGTCCATGACGTGGATGAGCATCGCCATTGCGGCGGTTTCCACGTTTGTAGTCCTGTTCACGCCGTGGCCAGCCGACGCGGCCTGGCCGTATATCGTGGCATCGGGCCTCGTGCATATCGTCTACAACGTGACCCTCGTGCGATCGTACCGTCGCAACGATCTGGCACAGGCGTATCCGATCGCGCGCGGTTCGTCGCCGCTGCTCGTCACGCTCGGCGCGGCGCTCTTCGCGCATGAGGCGATCGGCCCCTTGCACATTCTTGGGATCGCGATGATATCGGGCGGCATCATCGCAATCGCGCTGGAGGGGGGGCGTGTGTCGCTTGCGGGTGCACTGGCTGCGCTGATGACCGGTGTGACGATCGCCGTCTATACCGTGATCGACGGCATCGGCGTGCGCTTGTCCGGCGGCCAAGCGCTAGCCTACACCGCGTGGATGTTCCTGTTCTATTGGTTGATGCCGGTGCTGTTCATCGCCACGCGTGGGCTCGCGCCGCTTTGGACACCGGTACGGACGGCGCCGATGGCGGTCGGCTCGTCGCTCGTCGGCGGCCTCGTGTCGATCGCGGCGTATGGCATCGTGATATGGGCGCTGCAGTCGGGCGCGATGGGCGCGGTGTCGGCGTTGCGCGAGACCAGCGTGGTGTTCGCGGTGCTGATCGGGCGAATGTTTCTGCGGGAAGCAGTAAGTGGCAAGCGGTGGCTCGCGTGCGTGATCGTCGCGGCCGGGGCAGTTTGTCTGGGGGTTTGATTTTTATTTTGGTGCGGGCGTCCAGAAATGGCAAAACGGACAAGAATGCTGCGGCTGTTACTACGCCAGCGAACTCAATCAATTAGGGGTATTGAAGAAAAAGCGGCATCGTGGAAGGATGACTTCTTCCCCGAGGCCTGTATCGCGCCGGGTAGCTGAGCGTAGCAGATTCAAGCGAGCTTGCCGGCCGTTTGCTCCAGCAGCGCCCATGCCTCATGGCCGAACTTCTCACGCCACTTGCCATAGAAACCCGCTTTACTGAGCGTCGCTCGGAATGCCGAGCGATCGACGGTTGTGAACTGGATGCCCTTGCTGCCGAGCTCTGTACGCAGCGATTCGCTCTGCCGCGCGATGTCGGCGCGTTCATCCAGGCCCGAGCGATCGAACTCGCGTTTCACGATTTGCCGTATGTCTTCGGGCAGGCGCTGGAATGCCGCGGGGTTGCCGAGTATCCAATAGTTGTCCCAGACGTGGCTGGTCATGCTGATATATTTTTGCACTTCATAAATCTTGGACGTAGCGATGGTCGGCAGCGCATTTTCCTCGCCGTCCACGAGCTTGGTCTGTAGAGCCGAATACAGTTCATTGAAATTCAACGGCGTGGGCCCCGCGCCCAGCGATTGGAAAATCGACGTCAGCATCGGTGACACGGGTACGCGTATCTTCAGTCCTCGAAGATCCTCCGGAGCGTGAATCGGCCGCGAGGAGGTGCTGATCTGTCGGAAGCCGTTATCCCAGGCTTGCGATACGGACACCACACCGGTCTTCTCGATCTGCGCGCGGATGTAGTTGCCCAAGCCGCCGTCCATCGCTTTCCAAACGTCGTCGTAGCTGTTGAAGGCAAATCCGGTGTTGGCAATGCCAGCGATCGGCGCGAGCACGGAGAGCGTGGACCCGGCCTGGTTGCAGAATTCGATGCTGCCGTTGCGCACCTGGGACAACTGGTCGCTATCGGAGCCCAACTGGCTGGCGGGGAACACGCGGATCTCAAGGCGGCCGTGAGTGGCTTCGCGAATGCGGTCGGCGGCTTGCTGGGCTCGGGTGTTGACCGGATGCGTCGGGTCTTGTGCGGTGGCCAGCTTGTAGGTGAACTCCGCGGCGTCGGCGCGCCGGGAGAGGATGCCCATCAAGGGCAGGGCGGCACCGGCCGCGATAAATGCGCGCCGGTTCAGCCCGCGCGTGGCACGGTGGTCGTTGTGTTCCATATGCGTCTCCGTTTTCTCTATAGTTTTTATCTGGCCCATCGGGTACCGCGACGGTACCCGTTACGCTTCATCAATCCACGGCTAGCCACGCACGTCACACCGGGCCGGGGCGCCCCGAGGTGCCATGCCTGCACGCGCTAGCGGTTGTAGCGTGCCTCCTCGGCGACCGCCTCATCCAGGCCGACGAAGCGGTTGAAGTCCTCGAACGATGTCAGGCTGTCGGCGACCGCATTGGTCGAGCCTTCGCGCATGAAGACCTCCATCATTTCCTTGACCGCCTTATGCATGGCTAACATCGGTTCGACCGGGCACAGCGCATAGTCGAAGCCCAGTTCGTAGACTTCCTTGATCGACAGATAGGGGCTTTTGCCCGAGCGCACCATGTTGAACAGGATGGGTTTGCCCAGCGGTTTGAGACGCCGGATCAGCTCGCGCATCTGGTCTACGCTTTCGGGTGCATCGGCATACAGCCCATCCACACCCACTGCCGCATAGGCTTCGAGCCGCTCGATGGCATCGTTGATCCCGGTCACGGCAATGGCATCAGTGCGTGCCACCACGAAAAAGTCGGGATCCTTGCGCGCGGCCAGCATGGCGCGCAGCTTCTGCTGCATTTCTTCCTTCGGCACCAACTGCTTGCCGGCAAAGTGCCCACATTTCTTCGGCACGGCCTGGTCTTCCAGATGCAGTACCGAGGCGCCGGCTTCTTCCCACAACTCGATGGTGCGCTGAGCATCCAGCACACCGCCGTAGCCGGTGTCGGCATCGGCGAACACCGGCAGCTTGGTGACGCGGCAGATGCGCCGGATGTGATCGAACATTTCCGTTTGCGTGAGCAAGCCGACGTCGGGCTTGCCGGCCACGATGGCCGAGGCGGCGAAGCCGCTCACGTAAAGGGCCTTGGCGCCGGCTTGTTCCGCCAGCATGGCGGTGACCGCATCGTGCGCCCCGAGGCAAACGAAAGGTGGGGATTTCAATAACTCGCGGAATTGTGCTGATCGGCTCATGACGGGCTCCGGTTAGGTCGTCGGGAATTGATAGAGGCATGACTCATGATATCGATAACAAATGCATCGGCGCAAGCTATTTTGTTATCGATAACAAATTTTCATGGCAATGTGACTCTATTTCGTAACGGAGCCAACAGCCTTATTTAATAAGCCTTTCAGGGAATTATGAGTGCCGCGTGTAGGCCCGAAATACCCTCCTTCGGAGGGTTTGTACCTATACCAGACGTGGCAGGCGCGGGCGCGATAATGCATCCCTGCACAGACCTATCCCTGCAATTTCTTGCGTCAGGAGACCAGCATGAACACCCCGCAAAATGTGGAAGCACGAACGATGCGCAAGGTGCTACGGCGCTTCGTGCCGTTGCTGATCATCTGCTTCATCGCCTCGTTCCTGGATCGCGTCAATGTCGGCTTCGCGGCACTTACGATGAGCCGCGATCTCGGTTTCACCAACACGGTGTTCGGTCTGGGGGCAGGGCTGTTCTTCATCGGCTACTTCTTCTTCGAGGTACCGTCCAACCTTGCGCTGGTGCGCTTTGGCGCGCGCCGCTGGATTGCGCGCATCATGTTCACCTGGGCAATCCTTTCGGCGGCTACCGCATTTGTCACGGGCGCTTACGGTTTTTATTTCGTCCGCATCTTGCTCGGTGTGGCGGAAGCGGGTTTCTTTCCAGGCGTGATCCTGTTCCTGACGATGTGGGTGCCCAGTGCCTATCGCGGCCGCGTGGTGGCGAGCTTCATGGCAGCCATGCCGTTCGCCAGTGTGTTTGGCTCGCCCGTCTCCGGCTACCTGCTCGGCCTGGACCACGTGTTCGGACTGAAGGGATGGCAACTGCTGTTCATCGCTGAAGCGCTGCCTTCATTGGTGCTGGCGGTGGTCGTGCTCAAGGTGCTGCGTGATAGTCCCGCTCAGGCCGAATGGTTGGCGCCCGATGAGCGCGATTGGCTGACGCAGACGATCGCGCTGGAGCAACAGCGCAAGGTCAGCGTGATGACGCATGGTTTCTTTAATATCGTGAAGCGGCCCGTCGTGCTGCTGCTGGGCGCGGCCTATTTCGGCATCGTCGGTTTCAATTTTGGGCTGAGCTTCTTCCTGCCGCAGATCGTCCGACAGTTTCATCTGAGCCTGGCCATGGTGGGCTGGGTTGCTGCGATTCCCTTTGCGGTGGGCGGTGTCGGCATGATCGTGTGGGGGCGGCATTCGGATCGGCATAACGAGCGCCGCTTTCATTTGCTGGTGCCCATTGCGCTGGCCATTATCGGCCTGGGCGGCTCTACGCTGGTCAGCCTGCCCGTGCTCAAGCTGGCGTTGTTGTGCGTGGCATCGTTTGGCGTGTTCTCGGCGCTGCCTATATTCTGGGCCGTCATGCCCGGCTTGTTGGGACCGGCTGTTGCAGCGGTGGGCTTTGCAGTGGTCAATTCGATCGGCAATTTGTCCGGGTTTGCAGCGCCTTATGTGGTGGGCGTGATCGCCGACGCTACGGGCAGCACCGGCGGTGGGCTGATGGCAATTGCCATTTACGGCTGCGTGGCGTTTGCCATACTGGCCTGCATCACCGGTGCCTATAGCCGTCGGATACCGCAGCAGGTGGCACTGGACGGCGAGACCAGACAGGCTGGCAGCCACTAACCGAAAAGGACGCCCATGAGTGCACGCGATGAAGGCAGCATAGAAATTACGATGAGCGGCAGCGTACAGGTATTGACCTTGGCGCGCACCGAAAACAATAACCGCGTCACGCAAGCGATGTCGGAACAAGCAGTGCGGGCGTTCGAGGCGGCGCGTATCAACCCGTCGGTGTCGGGCTGCGTACTGACCGGGAAAGGCACGGTGTTTTGCACCGGCGGCGATTATCTGAGTGGCGGTAGCACCAGCGAGGGGCGCCTCGCGTTTGCACGCGCCTTTGCAGATCTGGAACGCGCGATGAACCGGCTGGGCAAACCGCTGGTGGCGGCCATCAACGGGGATGCCCACGCGGGCGGCTTCAGTCTGCTCGCGGCATGCGATCTCGCGGTAGCAGCGGATTGCGCCACGCTGGGTTTGCCGGAAATTGCGCACGGCCTGTTTCCCTTCCTGGCTCTGGCGATCGTAAAGGACACGCTGCCCAAGAAGGTGTTGTTCGACATGGTGTATCGCGCGCGTATGCTTGGTGCGGTGGAATCGCAGCAATTACATCTGGTCAATGAAGTTGTGCCGCAGGCCGATGTGTTGAAGCGCGCCATCGAACTGGCTGGCTGCACTGCGGAATTCAACTGCGATATCGTCAGCCTGGGCCGCGATCTCTACTACAACACGCGCTGCTCGAACCCGTCCGAAGCGGTCGAGCAGTCGCGCTTCGCGCTGGTTGCCGCACTCAAGGCGATGGAGGAAAGTCAGCGGTAGGGCACAGCGGTAGAAGCGGCGCCGACGCCTCAAGTGCTGCCGCGCTGGATCACCGTGAACCCTAAGTCCACAGCGCTATCCGGCAATGCGAGGCCTTTGGTACGCGCCACGATAATCTCGGCGCTGCGCACGCCGATTTCGTAGCGCGGGAACGCCACTGTCGTGATGGGCGGGATGATGTTTTGCATCAGTTCGTTGTCGTCCGAGGCGGCCACGGCGATCCGTGATGGCACGGCAAGGCCCCTGCGCTGGCATTCGAAGATGGCGCCTGCGGCCAGCACATCACCGGCGAAGAACACTGCGTCCACGCGCGGGTCGATGTCGACGATATGCCCCAAGGCGCGCGAACCGCTTTCCAGGCCTGCGTCCACTTCGAGAATCAACCGAGGATCCACGCTAATGCCGGCCTTGCGCAAGCCGGCTAGAAAACCGTTGCGCCGCTGGCGCAAGCGATCACTGGTGGCAACCGGGAGACTGGCGAAGGCGAAGCGGCGATAGCCCCGCTCGAGCAGATGTTGTGCCATCGCCTTGCCCGCGGCGTAGTTCGAGTAGCTCACTACCGTGTCGATCGGGCTGGAAGTCAGGTTGCCCGTTTCGATGCAGACCGTGCCGCTCGCGCGCAGCAATTCGATCGTGCGAGCCGTGTGTTTGGTGTTGTGCAACACGACGCCGCACACGCGCTGTGCGACATACTCGCTGACCAGCATTTCTTCCTCGGTCAGATCGACCCCACTGTCGGAAATCATCAGGTGCAAGCTATTGCGCATCAGCACATCGGAGATGCCTTTGATCATCTCCGCGTATAGGGCGTTGCGCAGGCTCGGTACGATCAGCGCCACCACGGCGGTACGATTGGAGGAGAGGCTGGCCGCGATACGGTTCGGCACATAGCCGCTTTGCGCGATGGCATGGCGCACGGCTTCAAGGATGGCGGGGGAGACCCTATCGGGCGCGCGCATGGCACGCGAGACGGTCATTGTCGAGACGCCCGCCAGGCTGGCGACGTCCTTCATTGACGTGGCCTGAGTCGCTCCTTTCTTGCCCACCGATGACTCCTTGGTTGTTGCTTTGATAGTGAAGGTATAAACCGTGCCGCGGGTTTGCGGGGGGGGGGCTGTTTGGCGCTGTGCGGCGTGCGACGCATCCAGCGCAACCTGCATATGCGCGCGTGCGATGCATTATCACACGGCCTAGGGTGCTACGCGTCCAGGTGCGATCCCTGAGCTTTACAAACAAGGGTTTCCAATAGCCGTCGTGCAGCGCTATGTGCGGTTCCGCGGAAGTCCTCCTGCACGAACATCGTGTGAAGAGCCCCTTTTGAACGTTAGCTGGCAGCTCTTAGCTGGGACGCCGCATGGCGCAGTTCGGCAAGATACAACTGAACCGCGCCTTTTTGGTCGATTTGCCCTGTCGGAAGGCTCACATTGACCGACGCTACGATCAACCCGTCCTTATCCCGCACAGGAACAGCAAGCCACAAATTGAGTCGTCGAGTTCCCCGTCGACCCATAGCTCGGACAAGTATCTTGAACGGCGGTGGCATGTCGCGTTGTGCGGGTTCGTGGCCGCGGCGTGTTTTCTTTTGTTGCCGTTGGCGGTCGGTAGTTTGGCGATGACGGTCGTCCTATTGGCATTGGCATCGGTCGGTATTTTCAGTGTGCTTAGCCTGTTCTGGACTATTCCCAGTGCCTACTTGAGTCGATCCGCAGCAGCGGGTGGCCTTGCCCTGATCAGTTCGATCGGCTCGTTTGGCGGCGCGGTCAGTCCTGCGATGATCGGCGCCGTAAAGATGCACACAGGTAGCCTATATTTTGGACTGGACGTGATCGCGATTCTGTTGGTAATTTGGGATGCTGGCGCTACTGGCTTACATTCCTGCAGGCACGCGACGGTCGTTGCGAACCGCGGTTTGATCGCCTGTTGGACAACTGCATCGACATGCTGGGCCCGTGCGTGATTTTAAGTATCGTTTAATCATTCGATGGAATGCTTAGCGGCACTAAAACTACATGACCTCTGCCATGAAACGTCTACTTTGTTCCTCGCTGCTCGCTATGCTCCTGGCTGTGGTCGCGAACGCATCTTTTGCGTCTCCTGCGTCGCCGGTCGCAGGTAAGGACTATACGGTTCTTACCTCGGCGCAACCTGTCGATGTACCCGGCAAGATCGTGGTCACGGAATACATGTGGTACGGCTGCCCGCACTGCGCGGAATTCGATCCTTACCTTGAGGCATGGATCAAGAAGCAGGGGCCGGACGTGGTGTTCGAGCGGGTTCCTGTGGCTTTCAGGGACGATTTTGTACCGCATTCGCGCATGTTCCACGCGCTCGACCAACTGGGCGTGGTCTCCAAACTGACACCTGCAGTCTTTAACGAGATCAACGTAAAGAAGAACTATCTACTCACGCCCGATTCGCAGGCCGCCTTTTTCGCAACGCTGGGCGTCGACAAGACCCAATATTTGCAGGCGTATAACTCATTCGCTACGCAGAACGGGCTGCAACGCGATGCGCTGTTGATAAAGAATTACAACATCAACGCGACACCGACGCTTGCAGTGCAAGGGAAGTATGAAACCGGTCCGGGCGACACGGAGAGCCTGCCGGGGACCATACAAGTGCTCGACTATCTCGTTGGTTCTGTTCGAGCCAAGAAGATGTGACGCTGAGGTGCGACGTTGCTCCGTTCGGGTACGTCGCCAATAAAGCAAAAGGCGATTGATGCCCGCGCTCTTGATGGAATCCATCGGACGTCCGGGAACCAAGAAACCTGCAGCAAGCCCATTATTCCGAGTGCTATCAATGATTGCATTTTTTTGTGCAATTGATATCATTGATATCAATTAGTGCGGAGGGGCAAAAATGGCAAATCTCTTGGTTCGTGGAATTGATGATGCCTTGGTACAAAGCTTGCGCGAGCAGGCCGCTGCGCATGGTCGCAGTGCTGAGGCAGAGCATCGGGAAATTCTTGCCCGTGCGCTTCGCCATCCTAAAAAGCGATCGTTTGCCGAGGCGCTGATGAGTATGCCCGAGGTGGGGGAAGACGCGGACTTTGAACGAGTCGATGATTCGGACGGGGCCGCGCGTGTATTTGGTTGATACCAACGTTGTCAGCGAGATCAGGAAGAAGGAGCGAGCCAATAAAGGGGTTCGTGCCTTCTTCCGGAGAGCGGTCAAAGAGAACAGAGATTTGTACGTGTCGGTAGTCACTGTGGGCGAACTGCGACGCGGCGTAGAGATAATCCGGCATCGTGGCGACGTGGCGCAAACGGGCATTCTCGACGCGTGGCTGACAGCGATACTTGACGAGTTCGCGCAAAACATCCTGCCTGTCGACGAAGACATTGGGCAGTTGTGGGGGCGTCTACGCGTGCCGCATGCGGAGCATGCACTGGACAAGCTGATCGCCGCGACGGCGCTGATTCACGATCTGATTGTCGTGACACGAAACGTCGATGATTTCTCCTCGACGGGTGTTCGTCTGCTGAACCCATTTATTTGATCCGCAGATTTAGCTCACAGAAAAGATGCACGGGTGATTTGTTCACCTACTGATCGCCGCCGGTCGGGCTGTCGAATAAAAAAGGAAATTTGCATGCAGACCGTAGCGGTTCTGGACTTTGAAACGACCGGGTTGTCGCCGAATCAGGGTGACCGAGCCACGGAAATTGCCGTCATTCTTCTGCGTGACGGGCAAATCGTCGATCGCTTTCAGAGCTTGATGAATGCGGGCCGGCGCATCCCGTCCGATGTCGTGAGCCTGACGGGCATCACGAACGACATGATCGCATCGGCGCCCTCGGCGTCGAAGGTAATGCGTGAAGCGACTCAGTTCGTAGGCAAATATCCGGTCGTGGCCCATAACGCGGGCTTCGATAAAAGATTTTGGGCGGCTGAGCTGGCACTTCTCGGGATGTCCGCAGAGCATTCCTTCGCATGTACGATGCTCACGTCGAGGCGTATCTACCCGCACGCTCAAAGCCACCGGTTATCAAGCCTTGCGGAGATGCTGCGACTGCCCAAGACCGGGCGGGCACACAGGGCCATGGTCGATGCTGAGATGACGAGCCACCTATGGCATCGACTAAAAGACGATATCGCCCGAACTTACGGACTGGGCCAAGTCGATCACGCTCTAATGGCACGTGTGCAGACTACCAGCAAGGCTAAGGTTGCGACACTGCTGCGCTCGCTGGCTGACAGCTAGGGTTGTTGGCTCCGGCTTATTCGGGCAACGAAAAAAGCGGGCAACAAAAAAGCCGCAAACCTAATGGTTATGCGGCTTTCAGGACTTACCCGGAACAACTTCTTGTGTTACTTGGTGCCCAGAAGAGGACTCGAACCTCCACACCTTGCGGCGCATGGACCTGAACCATGTGCGTCTACCAATTCCGCCATCTGGGCACTGCTTCTTGCTGCTGCTCAACTGCTGAGAACGTAATTATAGCGAGCTGAATCGCGCTGTCAACAGTCTCATCGATTTCTCTTCTTTAATACGCGGCACTCGCATAACTCACGCTATCGAATCCAACGCGATAACAACTCACCCGCACAGTTAAATCACAGGATCCCGGTCTATTTATATATGCGGGTGATAGAATCAGGCGAACCTGCTAGCCGGGTAACTGGCGCGAGGCCAGTCGAATCTGGCCCGCTTCGCATAGATACGAGAAAATCATCGATAAGCCCTTGAGCAAATATCCGTACCCGATTCCGAGCCGGGAAGAAATCCTCGGCGTGCTGCGCACCACTGAAACCCCGCTCTCTGGTAGTGACATAGCCGAAGCGTTATCGATCAAGCGTCAAGAGCGTGAAGGATTCTTCAAGCGGCTCGCGGCGATGGAGCGAGACGGGCAGGTCCGTGTCGACAAAAAAGGCTATTTCCAGCTCACGCATCCGTCTAATTTTGTCGCCGGCCGAGTGCAGGGGCATCGCGATGGATTCGGTTTCCTGATTCGTGACGACGGCCAGGATGACCTGTTTCTCGCCAGCGGCGAGATGCAAAAGGTCATGCATAACGACCGCGTGCTCGCGCGCACCATCGGTTACGACCGACGCGGCCGTCCGGAAGGCCACATTGTCGAGGTCACCGATCGCGCCAATAAACAGGTGATCGGGCGTTTGCTCAACGAAAACGGCGTGCTGCTGGTTGCACCCGAAGACAAGCGCATCGGCCACGACATCCTGATTCCGCAAAGCTCCAAAGGCAAGGCGCGCGTGGGCCAAGTGGTCAGCGTCGAATTGACCGATTTTCCGAGCCGGCATTCGCAGCCGCTGGGCAAGGTCGTCGAAGTGCTCGGCGAGATCGACGATCCGGGCATGGAAATCGAAATTGCCGTGCGCAAATATGGCGTGCCGCACGAGTTCAGCATGGCCGCGATTCAACAGGCCTCGCAATTGCCCGATGAAGTTCGCGCAGTCGACCTGCGCGATCGGGTCGATTTGCGTGACGTGCCGCTGGTCACGATCGACGGCGAAGACGCGCGAGATTTCGATGACGCCGTTTACTGCGAGCCGATCAAGGTCGGGCGCGGCGATGGCTTCCGTTTGATCGTCGCCATCGCGGACGTGTCGCACTACGTCAAGCCGAACGATGCACTCGATATCGGCGCACTCGAACGCAGTACCTCGGTGTACTTTCCGCGCCGCGTGATTCCGATGCTGCCGGAAAAACTGTCGAATGGACTTTGCTCGCTCAACCCCGAGGTAGATCGCTGCGTGCTAGTGGCCGACATGGTGATTTCCGGGCGCGGCGAGATCAAGGCTTATCAGTTTTATTCGGCGGTAATGCATTCCGTCGCGCGCATGACCTACACCGAAGTGGCTGCAATGCTCGGCAATACCAAGGGTCCGGAAGCGGCGAAGCGTGCGGCTTTGCTGCCGCATCTGCAAAACCTCTATGGGGTTTATAAATCGCTGCTGCAATCGCGGCAGAAGCGCGGCGCCATCGATTTTGAAACGACCGAAACCTATATCGTCTGCAATGCACAGGGCAAGATCGAACAGATCGTGCCGCGTCAGCGCAACGACGCGCACAAGCTGATCGAGGAGTGCATGCTGGCCGCCAATGTGTGCGCGGCCGACCTGCTCAAGCGCCACAAGCATCCTGGCCTCTATCGTGTGCATGCGGGCCCGACTGAGGAAAAGCTGGCGAACTTGCGCAGTTTCCTGCGTGGTATCGGACTCACGCTAGGCGGCAACGAGAAGCCTCACGCGAGCGATTACGCGGCGTTGATGGCGCAAATCCGTACTCGCCCCGATGCGCCGATGTTGCAGACCATGATGCTGCGCTCGATGCAGCAGGCCGTGTACAGCCCCGATAACATCGGTCACTTCGGGCTGGCCTATGAAGCCTATGCCCACTTCACGAGCCCGATTCGCCGCTATCCCGACTTGCTCACGCACCGCGCGATACGCGCTGTGCTGGCCGGTCGTAAATACCAGCCCGAACTGAGCCAGAACGCCGAGCTCAACACGATGATCTCGCCGAGCGCGCGGCGCGCGCAACGCAGCGACGATGAGTCGCGTGGCCGAGCACGCTCGAATACGGCGATCTGGGAAGAGCTTGGCATGCACTGTTCGGCCAACGAACGCCGTGCCGACGAAGCGTCGCGCGATGTCGAGGCGTGGTTGAAGTGCTACTTCATGCGCGACAAACTCGGCGAGGAATATGGCGGCCGAGTCAGCGGCGTGACGACCTTCGGCATTTTCGTGCAACTCGACGCGCTTTTTATCGAGGGCTTGGTGCATGTGACCGAGTTGGGCTCCGACTATTTCGTGTACGACGAGATCAAGAACGAGTTGCGCGGTGAACGTACCGGCATACGCTATCGTTTGTCGGATCGCGTGCGGGTTCAGGTCAGCCGGGTCGATCTCGACGCCCGCAAGATCGATTTCCGATTGGTGCGCGATGCGCCGGTAAAAGCGCTCGCACGAGGTGGCGAGAAGAACGCGGCTGCCCCGGCAGTTGAAGGCGCGTCGTTGCGTGAGGCGGGGGCTAACGAGGCACCGCGCCACGCACGCAAGAAAGCGGCTGCGGCGCCCAGCGCCGACGTCAAGGCGGCCCGTGAACCGCGGTCTACCGGGCAGAAGCGCTCGGGACGTACTGCGCCAAGTGGTGGCGCGGCAACCGCGGCTAAAAAGCGCTCACGCAAAAAGTTCTAAGCGGCTTGACGTTGCACGCGTAAGGCGGACCCGGGCGAGATCCCGGGTTTCTGCCATTTGGTGCGGCATATTGTGCTGCAACGCGTGCCCTCACTCATGGCGTTGCCTATCATGGCGCTATATCGCTACGGTGCGCTGCGTCGGGCTAGGGCGGCGCGCGACATTCATTTTTATCGTATTCCTGAAGGAAGTAGGTCATGGCACATCTCAAAGTTTTATACGGTTTTCATGCCGTCACCGCACGTTTGCGCCACGACGCCAGTGGCATTGAAGAGATTCTGTACGATCCGACGAGGCGCGACCGCCGCATGGTCGACTTCCTGGCAACGGCCAAGGCGGCCGGCGTGCGGCTCATGGCAGCCGACCCGGCGCGGCTCCAGGGGCTTACCGGCAACGACCGCCACCAGGGTGTGGTGGCGCGGGCGGCCGACGTACCGTTGGCGATGAATCTGGCTGAGTTGCTCGATTCACTCAGTGGGCCGGCATTGCTGCTGGTGCTGGACGGTGTGACCGATCCGCATAATCTCGGCGCATGCCTGCGCGTGGCCGACGCGGCTGGCGCGCACGCGGTGATCGCGCCGCGCGATCGCGCCGTGGGGCTCAACGCGACCGCGGCCAAGGTGGCCAGCGGAGCCGCTGAAACCATGCCCTATATCACGGTGACCAATCTGGCCCGCGCCTTGCGCGAGATTCAGGAAGCGGGAGTCTGGGTGATAGGCACCGACGACCAGGCGCCGGCTAGCCTGTTCCAAACCAAACTCGACGGCCCGGTGGCTATCGTGATGGGCGCGGAAGGCGAGGGGATGCGTCGTTTGACGCGCGATACTTGCGATAACCTGATGCATATCCCCATGCAGGGCAGTGTCGAAAGCCTGAACGTGTCGGTGGCGAGCGGGGTATGCCTGTTCGAAGCGGTGCGGCAGCGGTTGGGGCCGATCAAGGGCTAATAAAAGAGCATCGATCGCCAGTAGATTTCAGCTCTTTCTCGACGTCTTCGGTCTTCGCAACGAATGGCGTTGGAATCTGCTGAACCTGCTCGCTCCCGCACGTTTTGTGCAAGCGAGCAAGGCAAAGTCAGCCGAATAAGATTGATAACAATGTCACACTTCCTGCGACTCTCGCTCAGCGCTTCTCGTTGCCGGCGAAGTCACGGTGGTGTCGAGCAGATTCTGCAAAGCCTCCAATCGCTGGCGGTCCGGTACGCTCAGATCGGTGCGCTGTAGCAGGGAGTCTATGCTTTCTACCCAATAGTCTCGGTGCATCAGCCACGGATGGCAATTGAGAACGGTACGAACCCTCTCTAGTTGCGCGATCTCGATTCTAATTTGGTTCATGGCGACTTTTACCGTTAGCGAACTCACTAATCAGACTTTCGGCTGTTGAGCGAGAAACTTTAGGCAAGTTAGGGATAACGATAGGCCGACGCGCGAGATCGGCTGTGCCTTGCACCGCCGGCTGTCACAGTGAAGTGGTATGTCGGAGCGGCGGCCATACCGTTCCGGCCGGTGGGTTTGCAGGGCTACAATCATCCATCGGGTGCGAATTAGCGCCGGCCATGGGGTGACGGGCCAGCAAAGGAGCATGGTCGATGTGGTCGCGAATGAGGTCCGGCATGCGCTGGAGACGCGTTGCAATCACGGTGGCGGTCGTCATCGCCGGCCTGATCGTCGTCGGGCGGCTCACCGGCGTCGTGGTCGACTGGCTGTGGTTTTCTTCGATCGGCTATGTCGACGTCTTTTGGACAATCCTTTCCACCCAAGCGCTCCTGTTTGTCGCCGTGTTCGCCGCCTCGGCGGGCACCATGTGGGTGTCGGGATTCCTGGCGCATCGCTGCGCGAGGAGCCGCGGTGCTTGGCCAGCGCGGGCAGTCCGTTCGTCGGGCACGCTGCGGGTCGTAAGCGAGCTGGGGGAGCAGGTTGCGCCGCGCATTCCGTGGCGCTCCAGCATCGCTGGCGCCGCCGTTTTCCTTGGGCTGCTTATCGCCGTGGGCGAAATCTCGAATTGGGACGTGGCGCTTCGCTTTCTTCATCAGGTGCCCTTTGGCGAACGCGATCCGATCTTCGGCAAGGACATCGGCTTTTATCTCTTCTCGCTGCCCGCCTACGTTGCACTCAAGAATTGGCTGCTGCAACTGCTTTTCTGCAGCGCGGTCATTGCGGCCGTGGTCTACGGGCTGCGCGGCGACATCCTGCTAGAGCGGTCGTCGCGGCGACTCTCGCCCGCCGCTACCGCTCATGCTTCGGCACTGCTCGGTTTGTTCTTTGTGCTGAAGGCTTGGTCTTATGGGCTGGACCGCTTTCTGCTGCTCTATGGCGACAACGGTGTCGTGGTCGGCGCCGGCTATACCGATATCCATGTCGAGCTGCCGGTCCTGTGGCTACTCGCCGCACTCGCCATTGCCGCATCCGTCACCTCGTGGGCCAATATGCGCTGGCGCAGCTACGGAATTTCTGTCGGCTCGGTGCTGCTCGTGTTCGGCAGCTCGTTAGCGTTCGGCCTGATCTATCCGGCGCTGTTCCAGCGCTTCTATGTCAAGCCGAGCGAGCTACAGTTGGAGACGCCCTATATCGAGCACAATATCGCGCTGACACGGCAGGCCTACGGTCTGGAGCGGATCGCGGTAAAACCGTTTCCGGCCGAGCAGGGGCTGAATCTCGCCTCGCTGCAGGCCAATCGCGCGACGATCGACAACATCCGCCTGTGGGATGTGCAGCCGCTGATGGATACCTACGCGCAGTTGCAGGAAATCAGGACTTACTACAAATTCCTCGCCGTGGACATCGACCGCTACCCGCTTGACGCCGGTTACCGGCAGGTGATGCTGTCGGCGCGCGAGCTGGAACCGACGATGCTTGCGGAGAACGCCCAGACCTGGGTGAATCAGCATCTCCTATTCACTCACGGCAACGGCGTGGTGATGTCGCCGGTCACCGAGAAATCCACTGAGGGCTTACCTTTCCTGTATCTGAAGGATATCCCGCCCGTCGCCAACGGTGGGCCGGCCATCCAGGAACCGCGCATCTATTTCGGTGGAGGCGATCCTGGCTACGTCATCGTGAACGGCAGCGTACCCGAATTCGACTACCCGAAGGGAGAGGACAACGCCTACACCACTTACAGCGGGCGCGACGGTATCGCCATCGGCAGCATGGCGCGACGCGGCCTCTTCGCCTGGCAGCTTGACGACCCCAACATCCTGCTGACTGGCTACATCACGGACAAGAGCCGGATCCTGCTGCACCGTAACATTCAGGACCGCGTGCGCACGATTGCCCCGTTCCTTAGCCTAGACCACGACCCCTATATCGTCGTGAGCGACGGGCGCCTTTTCTGGATGCAGGACGCCTATACCACCAGCGGCTGGTTCCCCTATGCCCAGCCGGGTAACGGCGACGGCACCAATTACATCCGCAACGCGGTCAAGGTGGTGATCGATGCGTATAGCGGCACGGTCGACTTCTATGTCAGCGATCCTGCCGATCCTATCCTGCGGACGTACCAGCGCATTTTCCCTGGGCTATTCAAGCCTTTGCAGGCGATGCCACAAGACCTGCGGCAGCATATCCGCTATCCAGAAGATCTGTTCTTGATCCAGGCGCGACTCTACCGCGCGTACCATATGGAAGCGCCGGAAGTCTTCTATAACCGTGAGGATCTCTGGCAGTTCCCCCGAGGGTTGGCCGGCATCGATGGTGGGAATACTCCCGGCACGCCGATGACGCCGTACTACATGATCATGCGGCTGCCTGGGGAGCCGCGCGCCGAGTTCGTGCTCATGCTGCCGATGGTGCCCAGCCAGCGCGAAAATATGATCGCCTGGCTGGCGGCGCGTTGCGATTCGCCTGAGTACGGCAAGCTCATTGTCTACGCCTTCCCCAAGGATAAGCTGGTCTATGGGCCGTTCCAGATCGAGGCGCGCATCCAGCAGAATACCGAGATCTCGCAGCAGATCTCGCTGTGGAACCAGATGGGCTCGCGCGTCATTCGCGGCAATCTCCTGGTCGTGCCGATCGAGAACTCGATCCTTTACGTTTCGCCGCTCTACTTGCGCGCGGCGTCCGGTCAGTTGCCCGAGTTGAAGCGGGTAATCGCCGCCTATGGTGACCGCGTGGTGATGAAGGAGACCTTGGGCGCAGCCTTGGCGGCACTCTTTGAGGAGGCCACCCCGGTGGCATCGCTGTCCCCGGGCACGGCAGACGCGCGTGCCCGCGAGGCACTGGCTCATTATGAGCGGGCCATCGAGCGATTGAAGGCGGGGGATTGGAGCGGTTTCGGCTCGGAACTCGATGCTCTGCGGCCACTGCTGGAGGCACTCGGCGCTGGCCGCCCCGAGAATCAGAAGTGACTCGAGTGGGTCGGCGTTACTTCCTCTCGGCACTGGGCTAAAATGTCGGCCAATAGGGTCTTTTCGGCATTGCGGTTCGTAGGATGCTATGCCCGATCCATTCACGACACGTAGGTTGCACTCATGACTCAAGACGAACTCAAACAACTGGTCGGCCGCGCCGCAGCCGACCTCGTGCGCGCCCATGTGGCTGCCGGCAGCATCATAGGCGTGGGCACCGGCTCTACCGCGAACTGCTTTATCGACGCGCTGGCGCTCGACAAATCACATTATCGCGGCGCAGTATCGAGCTCCGAAGCCACCACGCTGCGCCTGCATCGACATGGCATTACGGTTTTCGATTTGAACGATGTCGATGAACTCAGCATGTACGTGGACGGTGCCGATGAAATCAACCATGCCGGTCACATGATCAAGGGCGGCGGCGGGGCACTCACGCGCGAGAAAATCGTGGCGTCGGTCGCCAAGCAATTTGTCTGCATCGCCGATGCATCCAAGCAGGTCGAAGTGATGGGGCGGTTCCCGTTGCCGGTCGAAGTGGTGCCGATGGCGCGCGCGGCCGTCCTGCGTCGCCTGAAGGCGTTGGGCGGCGAGCCGGTGCTACGTGTGCATGCCGATGGCGCCGTGTACATTACCGATAACGGTAACGAGATCCTGGACGTCAAGGGTTTGCAAATCACCGATCCAGTGGCGCTGGAAGTGCAGGTCAATAGTTGGCCCGGCGTCGTGACGGTAGGGCTGTTCGCCCAGCGCGGTGCTGATCTGTGCTTGCTTGGCACCGAGCATGGCGTCGCGCGTATCGATTATCCGAGGGCTTGAGGTTAGCAAAACGCCGGCATCTAGCCGGCGTTTTTTCGCGCAACAAGCGCTTGCATTAAAGCCCGAGCCGACCTAACACCAGCTCCAGTCGCAATCAGTTAGGCGACGGCGGCACATAACCTTGTGCGGTATCGGCGCCTTCGCCGAAGAAGAACTTTTCGGTCTGCTTGATCAAGTACTGGCGAGCGCGCGGATCGGCCATATTCAAACGGTTTTCATTGATCAGCATCGTCTGCTGCTTGAGCCATTCCTGCCAGGCTTCCTTCGATACACTTTCATAAATGCGCTGACCGAGTGCGCCCGGCACCGGTGGGAAATCCAGGCCTTCTGCGTCTTTATCCAGCTTTGCGCAATGAACGATACGCGCCATTTTTGACCTCTCTTTGTTTAACTTGATAATTAAGCGGCACAGGCCGAACCCGACTTGCGGGTCCGGTCGGACCAGTGAAATTTACAGGGCTTTCATCAGCACCAGCGATTTGCGTTGCCAGTTATAAAGACGGCGACGGTCTTCGGGCAAATCGTCCACGGTGGCTTTGACAAAACCGCGCTTGAGGAACCAGTGCTCGGTGCGGGTGGTCAGCACGAAAATACGCGTCAGGCCGCGCGCGCGGGCGCGTTGCTCGATGCGCTTGAGCAGTCGCTCGCCGTCGCCGGCGCCTTGGGCATCGGGCGACACCGTCAGGCAAGCCATTTCGCCCAGTTTTTCCTGCGGGTAGGGATAGAGTGCGGCACAACCGAACAACACGCCATCGTGCTCGATTACGGAGAAATGATCGATATCGCGTTCGATCTGATGGCGATCGCGCCGCACCAACGTGCCGTCCATTTCCAGCGGCTCAATCAACATCAGGATACCGCCGACGTCGTCGGGCGTGGCTTCGCGCAAGCTTTCCAGGTTTTCGTACGAGATCATGGTGCCGACCCCGTCATGCGAAAACAGTTCGAGCAAAATGCTGCCGTCCAGCGAGAACGGGATAATGTGCGCACGCGGCACACCACCGCGCGCGGCACGGATCGCATGTTTGAGATAAAAGCCGGCATCGTCCTCGAGCGAGCTCGAATCGTGAATGCGCTGGGCTTCATCGAGCGACAGTTCGTGCAGCAGTTCGCCGCTGGTGTCCACGATACCCGGCGTCTCGGTAATGAAAATCAATTTGTCGGCGCGCAAGGCAATCGCGGCGGACGAAGCGACATCTTCCATGGACAAGTTGAATGCTTCGCCGGTCGGCGAAAATCCCAGCGGCGAGAGCAGCACGATCTTGCGGCTGGATAGCGAGTGACGAATCGATTCGGCGTCGATCTTGCGCACCACGCCGGTGTGCTGGAAATCGATGCCGTCGAGTATGCCCACTGGGCGAGCCGTGACGAAGTTGCCCGATACCATGCTCATGCGCGCATGCGCCATGGGCGTATTGGGCAAGCCTTGGCTAATCGCCGCTTCGATATCGAGACGCACTTCGCCGGCAGCTTCCTTGGACGATTCGAGCGCGCTGGCATCGGTAATGCGCATACCATGCGAAAACTCGGATTCCACTTGGCGCAGCCGCATTTGCTCCTCGACTTGCGGTCGGGAGCCATGCACGAGGACAATTTGCATCCCCATGGCATGCAAGAGCGCGATATCCTGCACCAATAGATTCAGCATGCCGTCCTGCACCAGTTCGCCGCCGAACGCGACGACAAAGGTTTTATTGCGGAAGGCATGGATATACGGCGCTACCGAGCGCAACCACTCGACGAACTGAGCCTGCTGAAATGACTCGGTGTCGGGAACAAGGTCAATTTGTGAATTCATGGCCGGATTATAATGCGCCCCCATGCCGAATGTAGCCAAACCCACTATTCCTGATAATTTGCCTGACGCGATACAGCAACGCGAAGACGGCGCGCCGAGCGCGCCGCAACCGTCCGACGACTTGCCCGAGGCCGCTCACACGCCGTCCGGCGGCCGTGCCGAGCTTTCAGCCGCCGGTGCGCAGAGCGCGCCCAAGCCCGAACGCCCCGCACGCGAGCGATCCGAAGGCGGTCGACGTGGGCCGCCGGCGGCGCCCAATCCAGTACCCACCATCACTTTTCCGGAAGCGCTGCCGGTTTCCGCGCGCCGTGAGGAGATCGCGCGCGCGATTGCGGGCCATCAAGTGGTCATCGTCAGCGGAGAAACCGGTTCGGGCAAGACCACCCAGTTGCCGAAAATCTGCCTGACCCTGGGGCGTGGCATAGGGGTCGGCGGCAAGGGTCTGATCGGCCATACGCAGCCGCGACGAATTGCCGCAAGCGCGACCGCGCGACGCATCGCCGAGGAGCTCGGTACGCCATTTGGCGAAGTGGTCGGCTACAAAGTCCGTTTCAACGACAATCTGGCCGCCGGTGCGTCAGTCAAACTCATGACGGACGGTATTCTGCTCGCCGAGACCACCTCGGACCCGCTGCTGCGCGCCTACGACACGCTGATCATCGACGAGGCGCATGAGCGCAGCCTGAATATCGATTTCCTGCTCGGCTATCTGAAGGAAATTCTGCCGCGTCGGCCTGATTTAAAGCTGATTATCACCTCGGCAACCATCGATGCCGATCGTTTCGCGCGCCATTTCGGCAGCGCCGATAAGCCGGCACCCGTCATCGAGGTGAGCGGCCGTCTGTTTCCGGTGGAGCAGCGCTATCGGCCAGTCATGCAGCCACTAAGCCAACCGCCGCAGAAAACGGCCGATGGCACAAAAGCCAAGCCGGATGGCACACGCACCGCGCGCGAAAGCGACGGCGCGCCGCGCAGTTCGCGAGACGGCGATCGTGATCTGATCAACGCGATCACCGACGCGGTCGACGAACTCAGTCGCGAAGGCCCGGGCGACGTGCTGGTCTTTCTCCCCGGCGAACGCGAAATTCGTGAGGCGGCAGAAGCGCTGCGCAAGCACCATCCGCCGCATACCGAAATCCTGCCGCTATTCGCGCGCCTTTCCGCCACGGAACAAGAACGCGTGTTCAAAACGTCGAATACACGTCGCATCGTCCTGGCCACCAACGTCGCGGAGACGTCGCTGACCGTGCCTGGGATCCGCTATGTGGTCGATAGCGGGCTGGCGCGCGTGAAACGCTACTCGTATCGCAACAAGGTCGAGCAACTGCAAATCGAACCGATTTCGCAGGCTGCGGCCAATCAGCGCGCGGGGCGATGCGGTCGCGTTGCCGACGGTATTTGCATACGCCTCTACGAAGAAAGCGATTTCCAGAGCCGCGTGCGGTTCACCGATCCTGAGATCCTGCGCTCCTCACTCGCGGCGGTGATTCTGCGTATGAAGTCGCTGCGCCTGACCGAGATCGAGACGTTTCCTTTTATCGAGCCGCCGCCGGGCCGCGCGATCGCAGATGGCTATCAATTGCTCAACGAGCTGGGCGCCGTCGACGACAACAACCAGCTCACGCCGACCGGCCGCGAGCTGGCGCGCTTGCCGTTGGACCCGCGTATCGGCCGCATGATCCTGGCCGCACGCGAGCAGGGCGCGCTCAAGGAAATGCTGATCATTGCGAGCGCTTTGTCTGTGCAGGACCCGCGCGATCGCCCCGCCGAAGCGCAGCAAGCGGCCGATCAGGCGCACAAGCAATTCGCCGACGAACGCTCGGAATTCCTCGCATGGCTGAAAATCTGGGCCTGGTTCGAGGAGGCGCTGACGCACAAGAAATCGAATCGCCTGCTGGCGGAACAGTGCCGCGCGCATTTCCTCTCGCCCACACGCTTGCGCGAATGGCGCGACGTGCATAGCCAGTTGCTGACCGTGGTGCGCGAAATGGGCTGGCGCCTGGGCGAAAGCGAGGCCACCTTCGAGCAGATCCATATGTCCCTGCTGGCAGGCTTGCTCGGCAATATCGGCCTGAAGGCAGAGGACGATCCGCACTATCTGGGCGCGCGCAACATCAAGTTTTATATCTGGCCTGGCTCGACGCTGGTGAAAAAAGCCGGCAAATGGGTGATGGCTGCCGAGCTGGTCGAGACGAGCCGGCTGTTTGCACGGTGTTTGGCGCGCATCGAGCCGCAGTGGTTGGAGCGCGTCGGCGCGCATCTGCTGCGTAAGTCGTTGTCCGAGCCGCATTGGGAAAAAAAATCGTCGCAGGTGGTGGCGTTCGAACGGGCCGTGCTGCACGGTCTGCCCGTGTACCAACGTCGACGGGTGAGTTTTGGCGAACAGGATCCGGCGCGGGCGCGCGAGATTTTTATACGCAGCGCGCTGGTGGAGGGCGAGTTCGAGACGCGTTTGCCGTTTTTCGCGCACAACCGCAAGCTGGTGGCCGATATCGAGCAGCTCGAACACAAATCGCGGCGGCAGGACGTGTTGGTTGACGACGAACTGATCTTTGCCTTTTACGATCAAGGTGTGCCGGCAGGCATACACACGGGCGTCGATTTTCATAAATGGTACGAGTCGGCGTCGCGGCTTGCGGAAAACCAGCAGGAAAAGCCCGCCGCTGCAAGCTCCGGGAACGGGCGGCCGGCGTCGCGGCAGCAGGGGACGCGCCTGCTGTTCTTGAACCGCGACGACCTGATGCGACACGAAGCGGCCGGGATTACCACGGACCTGTTCCCGAAGAAAGTGACGCTGGCTGGCGTCGAAATGGCACTGGCGTATCACTTCGAACCCGGTTCGCCACGTGACGGGGTCACGCTTTCAGTGCCCCTGTTCTCGCTCAATCAGATCGACGCGCGGCGCAGCGAGTGGCTGGTGCCGGGCATGCTGAAAGAAAAAGCGCAATTGCTGCTCAAGACCTTGCCGCAAAAACTGCGTCGTCATTGCGTGCCTTTGCCCGATTACGCAGCGGGTTTTGCCGTGCGGGCTTCGGCCGCACAAGCGAGCGGACCGGCCGTGCGCGGCGGCTTGATCGAAGCGCTGATCGCCGATATTCGCAGTGAAACCCAGCTCGCGGTCAAGAGTTCGGATTTCAAGCTCGAAGCCTTGCCTGCACACCTCTTCATGAATTTCAAAGTGGTGGACGAGCATGGCCGGCAATTGGCGATGGGGCGTAATCTGGCCCAATTGCGCAGTGAACTCGGCGGCCAGGCGCAGCAGGTATTTCAGAAACTGGCTGCAGGCGCAGTGGGACGCGAAAACGACGCGGCATCGGCAGCCGCGTCGGCGCTGTCGGGCGCGCTGGGATCCGCGGCCGCACAAACAGCCGCACAGACAGGATCCGCCACTACAACCTCAAACGGTCGTCACGGCAAGCCTGCGGGCGTCGCGGGACGTAACCCTGCCACGTCGACGAGTGCGTCTGCCGGCATCGTGGACGGGGCTAATGCCTCGTCAACCGCGCTCTATCAGCAACTCACCAACTGGAGTTTCGGCAAACTGCCCGAATTGCTGGAAATCCGACGCGGCGACCAGACGTTGTTCGGCTATCCGGCCCTGGTTGACCGCAACACCCATTGCGACGTTGAAGTATTCGATTCGCCGGAAGAGGCCGCACGCATTCATCGGGCAGGGCTACGGCGTTTGTTTGCACTGCAGTTGCGCGAGCCGATCCGTTTTCTGGAGAAGAATATTCCCGGCCTGCAGCAGATGGTGCTGCATTTCATGGCACTTGGCACGCAAGAGGAACTGCGCGACCAAATCGTGGCGACCACACTGGACCGCGCTTGCCTGCAAGATCCATTGCCAGTGGACGAAGCGAGTTTTCTACTGCGGCGCGACGAAGGGCGCGCTCGCTTGAGCCTGCTGGCACAGGAAATTGCGCGTCTGGCCACCACCATACTGAGCGAATACGCGAGCGTGGGCAAAAAGATCGCCCAGGCCAAAACGTTTTCGACCGCGTACGCCGATATGCAGCAGCAAATCGCGCAATTGATGACGCGACGCTTTTTGATCGAGACCCCATACGCGCAACTGACGCATTTTCCACGTTATCTGAAGGCAATTGGCTTGCGAATCGACAAGCTGAAGGCGGATCCCGCTCGCGATCAGCGCGCACAGGCCGAACTGCAGCCGCTCGCGCAAAGCTACCAGCGCTTGGCGGTGCAGCGCCGAGACATCGCGGACCCGCGTATGAGCGAATTTCGCTGGTTATTGGAAGAATTGCGCGTATCGCTGTTCGCGCAGGAACTACGCACGCCGATGCCAGTCTCCGTGAAGCGTCTGCAAAAAATCTGGGATGCGCTGCAGCGATGAGATATCGGGGAATGTGCAGAAAACACTTGATGTGTGCGTGCACCGTCGAGCATCTGATGCGTTAAAACACTTACAATGGATCACTATCTTGAAATGAAAGCATATGCATAAAATTGTAACGACGGGACTGGCAGCTTTGAGCGCCTTCAAAGGCGCTTGCCGCCTCATCGTGGAACGCCTGCTGGGCCGTCCTGTCGCGGGTACGCCAGGCACACTACTTACGCTGATGGCAGCCGCGCTCGGCGCGGGCGTCATGGCCGTAGCAGGCGTGGCACACGCGGGCAATGTGGTGGTACTCAATTCCGGGGAAGCTACGATCAGCCTGATCGACGAAGCGACCCAGCAAGTCACGGACACGTTTCCGGTGGGCAAAGAGCCGCATCACTTGATGGCGACCCCGGACAAATCGTCGCTGATCGTCGCGAATTCGGTCTCGAACAATCTCGTTTATCTGGACCCCAAAACGGGAAAGGTGCAGCGTTGGGTCGAAGGCATAGAAGATCCGTATCAGATCGGTTTTTCGCCGGATAAAAAATGGTTCGTGACGGCGGGGTTGCGGCTCGATCGCGTCGATATCTATCACGCGGATGGCGACAACCTGACGCTGGCCAAACGCGTGCCGCTCGCCGTGATGCCTAGCCATCTGGCGTTTTCCAACGACGGCAAAACGGTCTTCGTAACCTTGCAGATTTCCGGCGAGTTGGCAGCGATCGATCTGGCCAGCCAGACCGTGCTGTGGAAGATGAAGGTAGGTCCGGTGCCCGCGGGCCTGTGGATGACCCCGAATGAAAAATACCTGTTGGTCGGCATAACCGGCGCCGACTATGTGGCCGTGGTGGATTGGCGCAATCGCACGGTGGTCAAGAAGATCGTTACGGGCAAGGGCGCGCACAACTTCCGTTCGCTCGACGACGGCACGCATGTGGTGGTGTCGAATCGGGTGGCGAGCACGATCAGCATCATCGATGAGAATACGCTGACCAATGTGGGCGACATCACCGGTTTGCTGCCGGGACCCGACGATATGGAACTGAGCGCCGATCGCCGCTTTTTGTGGGTAACGTTCCGTTTTGCCAAACACGTCGGGATCATCGACATGAGTACGCATAAACTGATCAAGACGATTGCGGTGGGCCGCTCGCCGCACGGCATTTATTTCTTCGACCGGGCGCCGGTAACCGCGCCTAATGGTGCCTGATCGACCTGGCTAATGTACCTGACCGAGTTACCTGAGCAAGTTACCTAAGCAAGCGACCTAACGGATTGTGATAACAGCCATGTTGCAAATGCTGTATGCCCACCTGGACAGTGCGATCTCCGCGGCTCAGACCGCGGTCTATATCGATGTGGTCCAGCCATTCTTCTATCGTTTCGGCTTCATGGGCTACGACGAGGACACTTACGACGCGTTGTACTGGGTGATCGTGGGCGTGCTGGAAATAGCGGTTATGTATGCGTTGCTGCGACCGCTGGAAATGCTGCGTCCGGTCGAAAACTGGACGACCCGGCGTGCCGTGCGTGTCGATGTGATCTACACCTGGGTGATCAAGCTCGGCGTGCTGAATCTGTTTTTCTTCGTGGTCTTGCAACCGTATTTCGATAGCATGCAGGGATGGCTGCGGCTCAAAGGCGTGGCCAACATCGATCTCGACAATCTGATTCCGGGTGTCACGTCGCAACCGCTCGTGGCGTTTATCGTGTACCTGGTAGTGCTGGACTTTGCCGGCTATTGGTATCACCGCTGGCAGCATCGTTTCGGCGTCTGGTGGGAGCTGCATGCGGTTCACCATAGTCAGCAGCAAATGTCGCTGTGGAGCGACGACAGGAATCATTTGCTCGACGACGTGATCCAGGCCTCGTTTTTCGCCGTGCTGGCGCTGCTGATCGGGGTGCCGCCGGCCCAATACGTGGTTCTGGTAGCGGTGACGAATCTGGCGCAGAGCATCCAGCACGTCAATGCGCGTTTGTATTACGGTTGGTTGGGCGAACGATTGGTGGTCAGCCCGATTTTCCATCGCCGCCATCATGCGGTGGGCTATGGGCACGAGGGAACCACCTACGGCTGCAATTTCGGCGTGCTTTTCCCGTGGTGGGACATGCTGTTTCGCACCGCGTCGTGGAGTCGCGCGATCGAACCGACGGGGATACGCGATCAGTTGCCCACCCCCTTGGGTGGCGGGCGCAATTACGGTAACGGCTTCTGGTCGCAGCAGTGGCTGGGTCTGGTGCGCGCGGCCGCTCGCTGCACCCGGGCCAAACCGCAGGGGCCGGACCAGCATGGCGCCCCCCCGGGTGCCTCCCTTGGGCAGTCCGCCCCTCACTCCTGACGGCCATGGATACCCCGCTGCAGTTGCTGATAAGCTCTTTCATGCGCGCCGCAGGCAGCTTGCTGCATCCGCGCATCTTGTCGCTGACAGTGCTGCCTTTTCTGGTGGCCGGGGTGTTATGGGGTGCGGTGCTTTGGTATAGCTGGTCCGCATTGCTCGCGCTGGTGCATGCGGGCCTGGAACAATTGGACATTGCGGCGCCTGCCTTACAGATATTGACCGTGCTGGGTTGGTACGGTTTGCACTTGGTGGTCGCGCCGTTCATCGCGATTGTTCTGCTGGTGCCATTGATCGCCGTAACCGTGCTGATGCTGATCGCGGGCTGGTCGATGCCGGTGGTGGTGCGTCATTTGGCCAAGCGCCGTTACGCGCATCTGGAGCGCCGGCACGGCGGCAGCTGGTTTGGCGGGGTAGGACAGGCTTTGCTGGCAAGCGCGGTATTCTTGATACTGGCGCTGCTGAGCCTGCCTTTGTGGCTGATACCGCCGCTTTTCGCGGTGATTCCGCCCGTATTGTGGGGGTGGTTGACGTATCGCGTGATGAGTTACGATGCGCTGGCGGCCCACGCGAGTTCGACGGAACGGCAAGCCTTGCAGCGACGCTATCGCTGGCCGCTGCTGGCGATCGGCGTCGCCACCGGCGTACTTGGGGCGCTGCCGGCCTTGATCTGGGTATCGTCGGCGCTGCTGATCGTGCTTTTTCCGATAGTGGCGCTGGCCTCGATCTGGCTATACGTGGTGATTTTTATTTTTTCCGCTTTGTGGTTCGGGTATTTCTGTCTGGACGCGCTGGATCGGTTGCGACGCGAGGAAGAAACCGCGCGTGACTCTCGTGACAATGATCGCGGAATGGATCCCGGGGTTGATCGCCTTGATCGCGATAGCCAGCGTGGTGGCGTACCGGGAATCCCCGCCTGAAGGTAGTGTTGATCCTCACCGGAGTAGTACATGGGCTTTGGCTTGATCGTGATTGGCGATGAGATTTTGTCCGGACGACGGATCGACAAACACCTGCCGAAAATCATTGAAATTCTTGCTGCCCGCGGCTTATCGCTGGGCTGGGCCGAATACATCGGCGACGATCCCGCGCGGATCACGGCGACATTCAAGCGTACGCTCGCCAGCGAGGACATCGTGTTTTCGACGGGTGGCATCGGCGCTACGCCGGATGACCACACGCGGCTATGTGCCGCACAAGCGCTGGGTGTGCCGCTGGAATTGCACCCGGAGGCCCGTGAACTGATTCTGCAGCGCATCCTCGACATGAATCCGGGTGCGCCGGCCGTGCTAAGCCTGCCCGAAAACCAGCATCGATTGAAGATGGGGGAGTTTCCCGTCGGCAGTTCGATTATCCCGAACAGCTACAACAAGATTCCCGGCTTCTCGGTGGAGCACCACCATTTTGTGCCGGGCTTCCCGGTGATGGCGTGGCCGATGCTGGAATGGGTGTTGGACAACAAGTACGTGCATCTGCATCACAGCAATCCGCATGAAGAGCGCTCGTTCCTCGTGTTTGAGATGCCCGAATCGACGGTTACGCCGCTGATGGAGCACATCGAGACGCAATTCCCCGGTGTGCGCGTGTTCAGCCTGCCGAGCGTGGGCGATTCGGAACGCGGCGGCGTGTATGCGCGGCGGCATATCGAACTGGGTGTGAAGGGCGATCCGGCATCCGTGGATCGCGCTTACCCGAAACTACGCGATGGTGTGCTGGCGCTGGGCGGTGAAATTATCGAGGCGCAGCCGCCACTCGCTTAGGCGCCTATCCACGGCAAACCGCGCAAGCACCAGCCGCCGACAGTCTTCCTATGACCGTTCGCGTCGCGGTCGCCTTCAAACCCTTCGAGCAGATCAAAAGCGCGACTGAAGCCGGCCTTCGTGACCGCTATCGCCGAGGCCTTGGAGCGCACCGCGCTGCGGCACAGGAACAGCACGGGGGTGTCGGGCTGCACAAGTTCTTGCATTTTCTCGATGAAATCCGGGTTCGGCACGCTGCCAGGATAGCGGGTCCATTCGAGATGGATGTATTGCGCGTCGGCGATCCGGGGGCGCCCAACCCAGTCGAGTTCGGCGCGGGTACGTACGTCGACGAGCCGCGCGCTGGGGTCCAGTTCGAGCAATAGGAATGCGTCGGCGGGCGGCAGTGCGCCTGCATAGGGGAGTTGTTTTTCCGCGCCGTACTGTTCGGCTTGAAGATAAAGTTCTGCGAGGCGGCTCATAGGGATGTGCGCTTTAAAGTAGATGTTGTATTCTAGCTTGCCCCCGCTCGGGGAGAGGGTAAACGGCGACTAAGTGACGTGGAAGTGGCGAGTAAAGCCACATCATGCACCATAAAGATGCGACTAACCTTTGTGTGGCATGTATGCACAAATGTGGTGCGTTTGGCGGTCGATGGTGCGCCCCCACGGTGCGCCAGATTACGGTGCGCACCTCGCTCGAACACGTATGCAATCTGCTCGCGCAACCTCGCCTTATTTTTGCGCGGCGGTTTTGGGTTTTGGCACGAAAAGTGCTTATTTAGTGGCATTGATTTTCTGGCGCCGGAGCAACAAGGCCGGCGGCTTTGATAAAAGCGGCGGCATCTGCTGCCAATGTTCGTAGCTTTCAGGGGAGAGAAGGAATGAGTAAATCCGTGGCCGACGTCATGCAGCTCGTCAAAGACGAGGACGTCAAATTCGTTGATTTCCGGTTTACCGACACGCGCGGCAAAGAGCAACACGTTTCCGTTCCGGTTTCGGCGTTCGACGAAGACAAGTTCGAAAGCGGTCACGCGTTTGATGGCTCGTCGATCGCTGGCTGGAAAGGCATCGAGGCATCGGACATGCTGTTGATCCCGGATCCGAATACGGCTTATGTCGACCCGTTCTACGAAGAGTCGACCGTGGTTCTGACGTGTGACGTGATCGAGCCGTCGGACGGCAAAGGCTATGAACGCGATCCGCGCTCGCTGGCCAAACGCGCAGAAGCGTACCTGAAGAGCACCGGCCTGGGCGACACCGCCTACTTCGGTCCGGAACCCGAATTCTTCATTTTCGACTCCGTGCGTTGGGGCGTCGATATGTCGGGCAGCTTTGTGAAGATCGACTCGGAAGAAGCGCCATGGTCGTCGAGCAAGGAATTCGAACACGGCAACACCGGCCATCGTCCGGGCACCAAGGGCGGCTATTTCCCGGTTTCGCCGGTCGACTCGTTCCAGGACATGCGTTCGGAAATGTGTCTGCTGCTCGAACAACTGGGCGTGCCGGTTGAAGTGCATCACCATGAAGTGGCAGGTCAAGGCCAGAACGAACTGGGCACCAAGTTCTCGACGCTGGTACAGCGCGCCGACTGGACCCAGATCCTGAAGTACGTGGTGCAAAACGTTGCGCATACCTACGGCAAGACGGCAACGTTCATGCCGAAGCCGGTCGTGGGCGACAACGGTTCGGGCATGCACATCCACCAATCGGTGTGGAAAGATGGCGTGAACCTGTTCGCCGGTAACGGCTATGCCGGTCTGTCGGAATTCGCGTTGTATTACATCGGCGGCATTATCAAGCACGCCCGTGCCTTGAACGCGATCACCAACCCGACCACCAACTCCTACAAGCGTTTGGTGCCGGGCTTCGAAGCACCGGTCAAGCTGGCTTACTCGGCTCGCAACCGTTCGGCGTCGATCCGCATTCCGCACGTACCGAACCCGAAGGGCCGCCGCATCGAAGCGCGTTTCCCGGATCCGATGGCCAACCCGTACCTGGCGTTCTCGGCAATGCTGATGGCCGGCCTGGACGGCGTGCAGAACAAGATTCATCCGGGCGAAGCCGCGGACAAGAATCTGTACGATTTGCCGCCGGAAGAAGATGCAAAGATCCCGACCGTGTGTTCGAGCCTCGATCAGGCGCTTGAGTACCTGGACAAGGATCGCGAGTTCCTGACGCGCGGTGGTGTGTATACCGACGGCATGATCGATGCGTATATCGAACTGAAGATGGCTGAAGTCACGCGTTTCCGCATGACCACGCATCCGGTCGAATTCGACATGTACTACTCGCTGTAAATCAGGTTGCGCCGCGCTGCGCTGTAGTCCACGGCGCAAGGCGCGGCGTGCTTGACCTGCAGTAGCGGTAGTCGGTAATTCGCAGTATCGAAAGGGACGGCGCTGCCGTCCCTTTTTGTTGGAATTTGGGCAGGCTCGAATAAGGGGGGCCTCGAATGGCGCCGAAAAAACTCAATAAGCAAATCGATGACGATGCGAACCACTTGCAATCGATCGAGCAGCTCTCGGCGTCCGGTTTGTTCCCTGGGCTCGAAGTGTTGCCCACGGTGGTGCTTGTACTCGACAAGCGTACGCTGCGCGTGGCGTTTGCCAACGCTGCGGCAGAAAGCATGCTGGAGCTTTCGCGCAAGCAACTCCAATTATTGCGGTGGGAAGATCTCTTCACCAATGCCGATGACCTGGTCGCGACCATCGACGCGATCGCGGACAACCGCTTTCAGGCCACTCATCTCGATGCGGCGCTAGAACGCCCCGGGCACGAGCCTTTGCATGTGCATGTGGTGGTGGGCTTTTTCGAGGTGCAGCCCGATTACGTGCTCATCGAGCTATTTGAAAATCAGCAGAAGCTGCGCACCGACCGCGAGGAACGCATCCTCGATTTGAGCTCGGTCAACAAACAATTGATCCGCAATCTCGCGCACGAGATCAAGAACCCGTTGGGCGGCATACGGGGCGCCGCGCAATTGCTCGAGTTCGAACTCGAGCAACCCGAATTGCGCGAATACACCCAAGTCATCATCAAGGAATCGGATCGCCTGCAAACGCTGGTGGACCGGTTGCTCGAACCGCACCGGCATCCGCATATCGTCGGTGACGTGAACATCCATGAGGTATGCGAGCGCGTGCGCGCGGTGATCCTCGCCGAATTCCCGCGCGGGCTCGAGATCGAGCGCAACTACGATGTCAGCGTGCCCGATCTGCGCGGCGACAAGGAGCAGTTGATCCAGGCGCTTCTGAATATCGTGCGCAATGCGGCTGAAGCGCTGCGCGAACGTATCGCACAAGGCGATGCGCGCATCGAAATACGCACGCGCGTGGCGCGTAAAGTGACAATCTCGAAGAAGTTATGCAAGCTGGCATTGGACTTGCGTGTGATTGATAACGGCCCCGGAATTCCGGAGTTGATCCGCGATCGGATCTTCTATCCGCTGGTATCGGGACGCGAAGACGGTAGCGGTTTAGGTTTGACGCTGGCTCAAACTTTTGTCCAGCAGCATGGGGGATTAATCGAATGTGACAGCCGGCCGGGCCACACCGAGTTTCAGATATTGCTGCCGCTCAATGGATGAGCAACCGGGTGCGTGTGAATACTTCATCCGCGCCCGGCTGACCGAGATCTCACCTGACAATTTATGAAGCCTATCTGGATAGTAGACGACGATCAATCCATACGCTGGGTGCTTGAAAAAGCCCTGGCCCGCGAGAATTTTGCGACGCGCAGTTTCGCCAATGTCCGCGACGCGATGGCGGCATTGGAGTTCGATAGCCCGCAAGTACTGGTATCCGATATCCGAATGCCAGGCGGCTCAGGACTCGATCTGCTCCAACATATGCGCGAGCAGTTTCCCGGGCTGCCCGTGATCATCATGACAGCGTTCTCGGACCTCGATAGCGCGGTTGCGGCGTTCCAGGGCGGGGCGTTCGAATACCTGGCCAAGCCGTTCGATATCGACAAGGCGGTCGAGTTGATCCGGCGCGCGGTCGAGGAAAGTTTGCGCGGCGAGCATGCGTACGAAGAGCGCGTCAACGAAACACCGGAGATGCTCGGTCAGGCATCGGCCATGCAGGATATGTTTCGCGCGATTGGACGCCTCTCGAACTCCAGCGCCACCGTGATGATTACCGGGGAATCGGGCACCGGTAAGGAGCTCGTGGCGCGCGCCTTGCACCGGCATAGCCCGCGCGCGAGCGGGCCGTTCATCGCGCTCAATACCGCGGCCATTCCGAAAGATTTGCTCGAGTCGGAGCTGTTCGGTCATGAGCGCGGTGCCTTCACCGGCGCGCAAGCGATGCGTCAAGGGCGGTTTGAGCAGGCGGAAAACGGCACGCTGTTTCTCGACGAAATCGGCGATATGCCGTTCGATCTGCAAACGCGGTTGTTGCGCGTGCTGTCAGACGGTCAGTTCTATCGCGTGGGCGGTCACAACCCGCTGCGCGTGAATGTGCGGGTCATCGCCGCGACGCATCAAAACCTCGAGCACCGCGTGCGCCAGGGCCTGTTTCGCGAAGACTTGTACCACCGGCTTAACGTGATACGGCTGCGTCTGCCTGCATTGCGCGAGCGCAGTGAAGACATCCCTTTGCTGACGCGGCACTTCCTGCAAAAAAGCGCGCGTGAACTGGGCGTTGAGCCCAAGCGGGTGACGGACGACACGTTGGCTTACCTGTCGTCGCTGTCATTCCCCGGCAACGTGCGCCAGTTGGAAAACCTGTGCAACTGGTTGACCGTGATGGCACCGGCGCAAACGGTCGAAGTGAAGGATTTGCCGCCCGATTTGCGTGACGCTTCGGCGGGCGCAAACCTGTCGATGACGACCAACGAATTACCAGGCGCAAGTGGCGATGTCGTGCGCTTGGCAGACAGCGCGCAGGGTGGTGCGGCGATTGCCGCGTCGGCTGGCGAGGTTCGTGCGCCCGGTGCCGCCGGCGGTTGGGAGGCGATTTTACGCAGCGAAGTGGGCAAGCTGCTGCGCGACGGCTCGCCTGAGGTCATGGATCTGATGACACGGCGTTTCGAGGCCGCCGTGATACGCGAGGCGCTCGACTTCACGCGCGGCCGTAAGGTGGAAGCGGCCGAACGGCTTGGTATCGGCCGCAACACGATTACACGCAAAATTCAGGAGCTGGATCTGGAGCCGTGAGAACGTGATGTTGGCTCGACGGGTGAGCTCGACTTTTGAAACGCCGGACCTCTGCAACGAGGTTCGGCGTTTTTATTTCAGCGCGTCATTTCAATTCCACCGTCACCGGTGCGTGATCCGATGGCTGCTCCCATCCGCGCGGCACTTTGTCGATATGGCAACTGAGCACGGCAGGTGTGAGCGCCGGCGAAGTCAGGATGTGGTCGATGCGCATGCCCGCGTTGCGGCGGAACCCGAGCATACGGTAATCCCACCAACTGAAAGCACGCTCGGGTTGTTCGAACAGGCGGAAGGTGTCGGTGAAACCGAGTGCGATCAGCCCGGCAAACGCCGCACGCTCTTCGGGCGACACCAGGTTCTGGCCTTCCCATGCTTTGGGATCGTGTACATCACGGTCTTCGGGCGCAATATTGAAGTCGCCCAATAGCGCCAATTCGGGATGGCGTTCGAGCTCGGCGGTGATCCAGACTTGAAGCGCCGCCAGCCATTGCAGTTTGTAGGCGAATTTATCAGTACCGGGCGCCTGGCCGTTCGGAAAATAAGCGGAGATGATGCGCCGACCGGCTACGGTTGCAGCAATCACTCTTTGCTGCGGGTCTTCGAAACCGGGAATGTTCTTGGAAACGGTGGCGTTATCGATCGGTAGTGTGTCGCGTACCAGGATAGCGACGCCGTTGTAGGTTTTCTGGCCGGTGAACACGCTGGCGAAGCCGGCAGCAGCCAGTTCGGCGATCGGAAATTTATCGTCGGTCAGCTTCAGTTCTTGCAGACACACGACGTCAACGCCGCTTTGCGCCAGCCAGTCCAGCACATGGCCCAGGCGCACCTTTAGAGAGTTTACGTTCCACGTAGCGATTTTCATGCGATGCAAAACCCGGTTGAAGCGCGTCTAGCTTAGCTGGCTGCGCGTTAAGAGAAAAGCCTTAGGGCGCCCTGTATATGGCACGGCGTCGCGGCACTGTATTGCGCGGTGCCACCGCACCGTATTGCCGATTGCCTGCACCCCGGCTGGCTATTGGCGTGCATGATACCGCACCGCGGTGCGGCGCCGAGGGCGGTCGCGGCTTTAGGCACAGGTCAGGCACAGGTCAGGCACGGCTCAGGCAAACGGGCGGGACAGGCTCAGACCGCTCAAATCGCGCGTCGCCACGCCGTTGCGCTCGCAAAATTTCAAATAGCGATGCGCGGAGGTCCGCCAGTTCTCCGTACCTATCAGTTGGCCTTCCGAGCCAAGGAATAGCAACTCGCCGCTCACCACATTGAAGGTAACGACGACACCCGAGTCAGGCAGGGTCTCAGGCGAATGACGCGATGCCGCCGTTTCGAATACAACGCTGCCCGCTCTCGCGACCCAATCATGCTCGCGGTATTTCCACTCGCCTTGTAGCGTATAGACGATGACCGTGCCGGTATGATGGTGGGCGGGCAGGCTGACGCCGGGCTGCATCCTCAAGGCACAGATAAATTCGCCGCGCACGGGATCGATGCGGAAATATTTGATTTCGATCCCGGGTTGGTTGCGCGACATAGGGATCCAGGGTGTTGCATTGTCGTCAAGACAGGTCGTTTCTATCTCTGAAAAACTGTACATTGATATGTCCCCCGGCTAACTGCGGATGGCTCGCGTGACTGTCGGTGTGCGATCGCGAAAATACGTCACATAGGCATCCTGCTTTCCGGGATGATACAGTCGTTGATCAAGAGGGGCGAGGGCGGCGAGGTGCATTAGAGGCCGTATCCCTGCCGTAATGCAGTGTTGCTATCAATGAGCGAGGACTCGATATGCTGCCGTGGGGTGACCTTGCGCATCGCTTTTTCGCTTATCTGAATACGTATGCCCATGACTTCGGGGATTACGCACTCGTTTCGCTAGTAGGGATTGCGCTTGGGATGGCGATCGAGCGCTTAGGGCGTTTGGAAAAATCGCAACCGAAAGCCGCGACTCGATTTAACGTGATGTATGCGCTGCTCGCCGGCGCGTGTCTGACGTTGCTGAAACCTCTGACTTACGCGGGTTCGCTTTCGGCGGTTCAGTATTTTGGCGGCGGCTGGATCCACTTTGCCCCGACTGGCTTGGGTTTCGCGGCGGCCGTGCTCACCCTGTGGATAGTGACCGATTTGCTCGAATATTTATTCCATCGGGTTCAGCACGCGCTGCCGTGGATGTGGGCGATGCACGAGCTGCATCACAGCGAGGAAACCTACAACGTCACGCTGACCTACCGGCACTACTGGTTCGAATTCGTGCTCAAGGCGCTGTTTGTCTATCCGGTCGCGGGCATCTTGCTGAAAGTGCCACCCGCGGCGACAGGCGTGGTCGCGTTGGTGTTTTTTCTCAATCACATGATCGCCCACATGAACGTACCGCTCTCTTTGGGACGCGGCTGGGCGTGGCTTAGCACGCCGCAGTTTCACCGGCTTCACCACTCGCGCGATCCGCGTCATTACGACAAGAATTTTTGCGACATGCTGCCGCTATGGGATCTGCTATTCGGCACCGCTTTAAGGCCCGAACCGGGCGAGTTTTGCGAAATAGGCCTGATGCCCAGCCGTAAGCCGGCGACGCTGTGGCAGGCGTTGTCGTGGCCGTTTGCGCGCCGCCGGTCCGCAAGAGATCGCGAACCGGCCGACGAGGTCAACGTGTTGACGCAATCCCCGGAGACTTGATTCGGGCCGTCTCGATCAGGTAACCACCAGTGAGTCATACTCGTTCGCTGGTTACCAGGTCTTGCGCAGACCGATATCGAACGACCAGGGTTGCTCGTAATGCTGGCCTCGAGCATACGAAAACGCGGTATAGAGCTGCAGGTTGCGCGACTGTGCAGTGACGCCCAGTGTAAGCTGGCCGCGGTCGCCCGGCGCAGTACTGTTCAGGGTGGTGCCGTCGACCGAGACATCCGATCCGCCTTGAAACTGCCGGATGAACGACACCTCGCCATAGGGCTCGAGCTTGAGCGGGCTGGCTTGCCACTGCGTCTCGAACTGCCGCCCCACGCGCAGCGTGACGCGCCCGAGCGAAGCGTTGCCGCTGTCGACGTGAACGAGCGTGCCGTCATAGCTGGTCGTGTAGGAGGCGCCACCGTAATGGATGGTCGTCAGCTCGACCTGCGGCTCGACAAACCAGCGCTGCGCAAGCTCGAAGCGGCGTCCGCCTTCCGCCGACAACGTGTAGCCGTTTTGCCGATAGCTCGCGCTCACGCCTTGGCCGTCCGCGGCGGTGGTACTGATCTTCTGATCGATGTTGTTGTATTTGACGACGAAGTCGCCGTACCAGCCGGCGTTGGACAGCCAAGTCGCATAGGTGCCTATGGTCCACGGTGTGGCACTACCGGTGCCGGTATTGTTGGCAAAGGTCTGGTTGACCCAGCCGGTACCGGCCACCATGCCGAGGTACCACGCGCCTAAATCCGTGGCGAAGCGGTGATCGACGCCGGCCTCCACGCCGTATTGGGTGATGTTGACACCGACCGCGTTGGTCGGCGTGACGTGCACTGAATCGCCGTAGGTACGCGCCCACACGCCGTCGCCGGCGGGATTGAGCCGTAACTCGCCCAGGCGCCGATAGAGCGGCTGCAGTTCGCCGTACCAGACCAAACTGGCGGCCTGTGCTGCGGCTTGCGCGGAGTCGGCGGTCTCGGTGCGCGTGCCGAGATTGAACAAAAACCAATCGCCCCCTTGATTAACGAGCCCGTATTGATAAGCACCGACATCGGTGGCGCCGTTCACCAGGGTGAACACGCCGGGACCGGCGGCGCTGATGAGCCTTAGGCGCTGCGTGGGATCGAGGGCGCGGCCGTCGTAATAGTCATGCACGTCAACCTGCTGACCGGTTTGCGCATTGTTCACGGTGAGGAAGTCGCCGGTCTGTGCGGCCACGTCCGTTCTCATCGAAACCACGCCGCTGCCGTCCAAGGTATTGACGGTAGCGGAAATGAACGAGGCAGGCTGGGTGTTCGCCATGCCGAACTGAAGGGTGCCCCCGGCAAGCGTGAGGGTGCCGAATTGCTCGTTGGTGTCCTGGATCGCGAGTGTGCCGGCAATGGTCGTGATGCCGCCGATGAGCGAACCGGTGTAGGTGTTCAGTTGGCCGCCCGCCGCGATTTGCGTATCGGAGAAGATCGCCCCGTTGACCGCATCGACTTGCGCGCCAATCACGGCTCGGTTGGCTGTGCCGCCCGATGCAACCATCAACCCGCCGCCGCTATTAACCACCGTGTTATTGGCCACAGCGCCTGTGGACACGATTTCCGCGCCGCCACTATTGACCGTAGTCAGATTAGCGATGCCGCCTGCCGATACAGTTTGCTGCCCACCGCCAGAAATTGTCGTGCTGGTCGCGAGACCGCCGGACGAGACGGTCTGCAGACCACCGCTACCCACGACTGTGTCGCTTGCTGAGCCGCCTGCGCTAATACGTTCTTCCCCGAGCGCACCGATCGTTGTTGAGACGGCAATGCCAGCGGTTCCCCCGATGCCTCGAACAACTTGAATACCACCCGCAGAAATGACGGTGTTTGACGCTATACCACCCTCCACGTCCTGCAGGCCATTGTTGAGCAACGTGGTCGAGACAGCCACTCCGTCAGGCGTCACCGATTGTAGACTCCCTGCCGCACCGCCGCCTACCGTGGTCGATACCGCAACGCCGTTGAAAACAACGAACTGCTCTGCATTCCCAGTCACGAGCGTCGCGCTCGCGATCGCGATCTCGCCTCCGAATCCGACGAATTGCTGACCACCATTGACAACGGTAGTCGATACGGCAGTCCCATTGACCACTACCTGGAGGCCGCCACTATCGACGAGTGTCGCACTCGCGAGCCCCGCCACGCTTTGGACGCCACCATTGGAGACGGTTGAGCTGATGGCCAAACCGCCAGACTCGACAGTCTGTTGACCGGTGTTGGCAATTAGGGTGCCAATTGCAGTTCCAGATGGACCCACATCCTGAAAGCTAAAAATGCCATCGGCGACTGTGCCTCTCGCCACACCACCTGACGAAATAAATTGCGAACCGCCATTGAGCACCGTCGCACTAGCCACCCCCCTGACAAGTTCGCTACCCTGGCGAAGAATGGTCGTGCTGATTGAGCTACCTCCGTTCACGACGATCTGCACCCCACTATTCACTGCAGTGCCAATTACCGTCGCACCGGAAGATACCGCGATACCGCCACCGCTATTGACTATCGTGCCGCTCGCCACGCCACCGGCAAGAATAACCAACGCTCCGCCGTTGAGCACCGTAGTACTTGCCACGCCGCCCGACAAAATAGCTTGTTGCCCGCCAAGGAATACCGTCGTGGCCATCGCAAGTCCGCCATTACTTTGAGCGCCCCCGCTAAAAATTACCGTGCCGCTCGCTAGCCCACCCAACGATATCTGCTGACGGCCAAGATTGAACGTCGATGTGAAGAAAGCCGTGCCGCCACTGAGCACGTTTTGAAACATGTTATTGCTAACGATCGCGCTGATGGCGACCTGACCGGAAACCACGTCCTGAGCCCATGCCTGTTGCGTACACAACGGTATCGTCATCAAGACCGCAGCAGCCACGGGTCGAGTCGGAAACGCCCCGTTATTGTCGCTGCCGAAACAGACCCAACAATTCGGCGAGCCGTCGAGCTGCGAACTTACAGGTTGCGTGGGCATGACTAGGTCCCCCAAAGATGGAGAAAGTTACGACATTGCGCTGTGTCTGTTTAGCGCGGTAATGCGATCGGTCTAATTTCCGCTCGTGCGGTTCATGCTGGCTATCGGCTCGGTCGCGCCTCTTGGGGTGCCAACCGATCGCGGCGATCGGCGAGCAGTTGTTGAATGGCGGCTTTGACCTGACCTGGGGTGATATAGCGCGAGCATTCGAATTGCCGCTCGGTGCCCTTATGGCGCGGGCACCACATGAAGTCGTCGTGGACGAACTCGATGCGCGTATCGTTCCAGCAGCTATTGCACACGTGGTAGTTGATCACGCGGTAAGGCGTAGCGAATTCGTTGATGGGATGCGTAAAACCACTGATCATCACGACCGGCGTACCCACCGCCCAAGCCAGCCATGACAAGCCGCTGGACAGTCCAACGAAGAAGTCGGCATGCAGCAGCACGCTGGCGCGCTCCTGCAACGACAAGTCGCCGGTGAAATCTTCCGTGCCGTAGGGAATCAGATTCCACGACAGACCGTGGCCATGCGCCGGCTGCTTGTCGATGCACAGCACGCGGTAGCCGAGTTGCTTGAGGAATTTAACGGTTTCGAGCCAGCCGGTCGGATGGTTCCAGTATTTGCACTGGGTAGAAGCTTGTGCCGCGATGCACACGTAGGGCTCGGCAATACGACGGCGCGGATCCGATACCTTGGCGATGGGCTTGACCTCGGCCGGCGTCACACCCAAGAGATAGCCGACCGTCTTGTGCAAACCCACCACCCGGAAGTCGACCGGTTGGTGCGCGCGGTCGTCGCAAGGAAAGAAGATGCCTAGGTGATAGGTTGCATAACATTCGGCTACCTGGGCATCGGGCAGCACAAAGTTAATTTGCGGATAGGACTCTTTGAACAGCTCGGCGATCTCGGGCGCAACGGCACAATACAACTTGCAAGCATGTTTGCGGCGAAACTCTTCGGCATAAGGAAACCATGCCAACGCGTCGCCCAGGGTGCCGACCGGCAGCTTGATCAACACATTGCGGTGCCGCGCATCGTAATTGTGTTCGAACAACAACTTGCCCTCGCGTAGCACCTCGATGCGAAAACGGACGTAGTAGCGTTTGGTGCTGGTGACGAGCACGTTTTGCCCTTCGTCGTCGTATAGCGTGACATCGTCATCGAGATCGATCAGCCTGACGCGCACGAGATCGCTGCCAACCTGAACGCGTGCGCCGTAGTGGAAGTCGTAGCGAATTTGAGTTCCCGGTACGGGGAACTCGACCGGCCCCGGATCGATGCGGTAGCCATGAGAAACAGCGGGTACAGGTTTGTCTTGGGCGTCGGTGCCGCCGAGCGCGACGGTGGTGTCAGGCTCGGACGAACCACAGGCACATGCTGTTGCGGAGGAGTGGAGCCGGGGTTGGACTGGCGGTTGCGGCATGGCCGGCGGACACGGTAAATCGGCCGGTGCTGTGTCGGTAGCGACGAGTTGAGTCATCTGAGTTCGCTCCGTTACCGCCCAGATGCCAACTTGAGAAAATGGGCGGTTCGAGTTTTGTCTAGGTTAATTCTAGGTATTTATTCGTTATACAAATCATTATTTAGTATGATTTTGTGGATTTCGCAACAACCTACGGACTCCTTCATTGTCTCAATAGTTTTCCCGAAAAACATCGCCTGAGCCCATGCTGGCGTTATGACCGCCAGGGTCCTTGTCGAACGGCTGCACGAACGGCAAGCGCAGCATGGCGATCGCACCATACAAAAAAGCGGCGCACCTTTCGGTAGCGCCGCTTCGTACGGTTGCGCACAGTGGAGCGTGCGATGCTTGTGATTGAATCAGAAGTTTTTCAGGCCCTACCGCTGGGTCATTACGTCTGAGTTATTACGTTTGAGTCATGCCGTTATGGCGTAACAACGCGTCGATGCTGGGCTCGCGGCCCCGGAACGCTTTGAACGAGTCCATCGCTGGACGACTACCGCCTACTTCGAGAATCTCGCGCCGGTAGTGCGCGCCGATCTCGGCATCCAGCACGCTGCCGGTACCGGCACCAGATAAGGCGGCCTCCTCGAAGGCCGCGTAGGCATCGGCCGACAACACCTCAGCCCATTTGTAGCTGTAGTACCCGGCTGCATAGCCGCCCGCAAAAATATGCGAGAACGTGTTTGGCCAACGCGAAAACGGCGCTTGCGTAATCACGTGGTAATGCTCGTTGATCTCACGCGCCAGGTCATTCACGCTGAGCGCACCGCTCGGATCGAAATCGGTATGCAAGCGCATATCGAAACTGGAAAGGACGACTTGGCGCAACGTGGCCAAGCCGCTCTGGAAGTTCTTGGCGGCGATCATCTTGTCGAACAGCTCACGTGGCATAGGCGCGCCGGTCTCGGCATGAGCCGTCATCGCGCTGAGCACATCCCACTCCCAGCAGAAATTCTCCATGAATTGCGATGGCAGTTCGACAGCGTCCCACTCCACGCCATTGATGCCCGATACGCCCATATCATCGACGCGGGTCAGCATGTGGTGCAAGCCATGCCCGGTCTCGTGAAACAGCGTGATGACTTCATCATGCGTGAAGCATGCCGGCTTGCCGTTCATCGGTGCGGAGAAGTTGCAGGTCAGATAAGCCACCGGCGTTTGCACGCGGCCATCGCTATGTTTGTGACGCGAGCGCGCGTCGTCCATCCACGCGCCGCCACGCTTGCCTTCACGCGCGTAAAGGTCGAGATAGAACTGCGCGACCAACTGGCCTGCCGCCGATTCGACGCGGAAAAAGCGCACGTCGGGGTGCCATACCGGCGCTTGGTCCGGGCGGATGGTCACGCCGAACAGCGTTTCGACGACACGGAACAGCCCGGCCAGCACCGCCGGTTCCGGGAAATATTGTTTGACTTCATTTTCCGAAAACGCATAGCGCTTTTCGCGCAGGCGCTCCGAGGCGAACGACGTATCCCAGGGCTGCAAGTCGCTCAAGCCCAGTTCGCTGGCGGCAAATTCGCGCAACTCGTTCCAGTCCTGTTCGCCGTGCGCGCGCGCCCGACGGGCGAGGTCGTCGAGAAAATCGATGACTTGAGCCGGCGATTCGGCCATCTTGGGTGCAAGCGACACTTCCGCGAAATTCGCGTAGCCGAGCATCTGCGCCTCTTCGCGCCGCAGTGCGAGCTGCTCGCTGATGTTGGCCGTGTTGTCCCAGTCCGCTTGCCCTTGTCCGTAGTGGGCGCCGAGTTCGGAGGCGCGTGTGGCATAGGCGCGATAGAGCGTCTCGCGCAGCGTTCGGTTGCCCGCGTATTGCATGACCGGAAAATAGGAAGGGAAATGCAGCGTGAATTTGTAGCCGGGCTTACCGTCTTTTTGCGCGGCGAGCCGGGCGGCTTCACGCGCATCTTCGGGCAAGCCGTCGACCTCGGCTTCGTTTTCGCTCAGGTAGGCGTAGGCATTGGTTGCGTCGAGCACGTGGTCCGAAAACGCTTTGCCCAATTCAGCCTGGCGTTCCTGCAAGGCGGCGAAGCGCGGCTTATCGGCCTCTGGCAGTTCGGCGCCGGACAGCCGAAAACCGCGCAATGAGTTGTCGATAATCTTTTTGCGAGCCGGGGAGAGCGTCGCGAATTCGGGCGATTCGGCAACGCCTTTATATTTTTCGTAGAGCGCCAGGTTTTGACCGAGATTGCTCCAGAATTCCGTCATGCGCTGCAGGTTTTCACCATACGTGGCGCGCAGCTCCGGGGTGTCGGCCACCGCGTTCAGGTGGCCGACGATGCCCCAGGCGCGCGACAGCGGCTCGGTTGCACCTTCCACGGATTCAACGATGGCATCCCAGGTGGCGGGGGTCTGCGCATCGCTCGCACGCGCCACTGCGGCGCTGGCATCGGCCAACAGTAAATCGAGGGCCGGCGTGACGTGCTCCGGACGGATCGCGGCAAATTGAGGCAAATCGCTGAAATCGAGCAGCGGGTTAGTTTGACGGATGACCGCGTCGTTGGCTTGATTGGGTATTGGGCTCATGGGAATCCTGATGACGATGGTTGCCGACTATGTCTAGTGTGCGACTCTCGCGCGTGGCAATCCAATTGATTGTGCTAAAGACGGCGATTAGGGAAAGCGTAATAGGGTAGGTCGAGAGCGGGTGCGGCGCCGGAATAGAGCTGGCCTGGCGCGGCCTGGAAGAGCTGCCCCGGCGTGGCCGGGGCTTGGCTCGGCCCGGAGAGAGACAGCCTAGGCCAGCCAGCCGCAGCGCCTTTATCAGACCCTCCCTGCTGCAGCTCGTTCCGCGGCTTCAAGCGTATTCACGAGCAGCATCGTGATGGTCATCGGACCGACACCGCCGGGTACGGGCGTAATAAAGCCGGCCACTTCCTTGACCCCCGCGAAATCGACGTCGCCGCATAGCTTGCCCGCCTCGTCGCGGTTCATGCCGACGTCGATGACAGCCGCTCCCGGCTTGACCATGTCGGCCGTGAGCATATTGCGCCGGCCGGTGGCCACCACCACGATATCGGCGGTGCGAGTATGGGCGGCGATATCGCGCGTCTTGGAGTGGCAGATCGTGACCGTGGCACCTGCCTCCAGCAGCAGCAAGGCCATAGGCTTGCCGACGATATTCGAGCGCCCGATCACGACCGCATTGGCGCCGCTCAATGCGATTTTCTCGGACTCGAACATCTTCATCACGCCATACGGCGTGCACGGTCGAAAACGTGGCTGGCCTGTCATCAAAGCCCCCGCGTTGGCGACGTGAAAGCCGTCGACGTCCTTTTCCGGGGCAATCGCTTCAATGACCTTGTGGCTGTCGATGTGCGGCGGCAGCGGCAACTGCACCAGAATGCCGTGGATGCGCGGGTCATCGTTAAGCTCGGCGATGCGCTCCAGCAGCGCCGCCTCGCTCAGGTCCGCGCTCAGGCGTTCATGCACCGAATACAGGCCGTTGTCTTCGCAAGCCTTGATCTTGTTGCGCACATACACCTGGCTGGCGGGGTTTTCGCCCACCAGCAGCACTGCAAGGCCGGGCTGTGTGCCACGCGCAGTGAGCGCTGCGGCACGTTGCGCGACCTCGCTGCGCAAGTGTTTGGAGAGGGCGTTACCGTCGATGAGTTTGGCAGTCATGGTAGAGGCGGATGCATCAGAAAAAGTGCTGGCGGAAGGTGGCAGGATTCGAGCAAGCGCTGACTCGGGCCGGCGTAAAAACGCGAATCAAGGGAATCGCACGTATAGCTTAGATGTGGATCGAATCGCACAAATCAAGCCCGCTAAACTTGTGGAACCCGCGGTCGAGCTCACGTTAAACCCGTCGTCAACCCCGTCAAGACAGGGCAATCGGGCGCGCAGACAGGCGCCCAAGCGAGGCACGGAATCGGCTCAGGGCGCGGCGGGGGAAATAGATCCAGGAATCGTCCGGAAATAAATCTGTCGGCCCAATGAGCCGCGCGGACCCGCTGCGCTTACAACCCAGGCCGCAGCACCACGCCGCGGCCTTACGGGTACGAAGGTAGCTTACGACTTTCTGGAGAGTGCCAGACGCAACAGGTCCGCAACCGTGTTGACGCTTAGTTTTTCCATGATGTTGGCACGATGCGCTTCGACCGTCTTGATGCTGATGCTGAGGTCATCGGCGATTTGTTTGTTCAGGCGCCCGGCGATGATGCGCTCCAGCACCTGGTGCTCGCGCGCCGTCAGTTTGCTCAGGCGTTCGGTGGCCGAGCGCTGTTGCTGGACGTCGGCGCTTTCGGCGCGCGCCTTGTCGAGCATGCGTTCGACCAAGCGGCGCAGTTCAGCCTCATCGAACGGCTTTTCGATGAAATCCATCGCGCCTTTTTTCATCGTCGAGACGGCCATCGGCACGTCGCCGTGGCCGGTCACGAAGATGATCGGCAAGGTGGAATTTTCGGCGATCAGTTTTTCCTGCAACTCGAGGCCGGTCATACCGGACATCCGGACATCCAGAATCAGGCAACCGATCTGGCTGGCGTGTTGTCCCGATTTGTAGGCGTCCAGAAACTGCTCTGCGCCCGAGAAGCATTGCACCCGATAGCCGTTGGCTTCGAGAAGCCAACGCAGCGAATCGCGGATCGCCTCGTCGTCGTCAACAACGAAAACGGTCTCTTGCATGGTGACTTGGCTGCTCATAAATCTCCCGTGGCGGTTTGAAGTGTCGGTGCGTTCGAGTCCGAAGCCGGCTTGTTACCGGCTTCGTTCATTGGATGCAAATGCGGTTCACGCGATGATGCATTCGGACTACCTGCTGGCGGCGTGGCTTCGCCTGTTGCAGAAGTGGGCAAACTGACGTTAAAGGTGCAACCTAGCACAGTGCCATCGGATTCTACGTTGTTCTCGACCCACAAGCGGCCCCGATGCGACTCTATGATAGATCGGCAAATATTCAAACCCATTCCCATGCCATCTGATTTGGTACTGTAAAACGGCTCGAAGAGGCGTTCGGCGATCGATTCGTCCACGCCTGGCCCCTGGTCGATCACACTGATGCGTACCGTCTCGCCGTGGTCCCGCACCACCACGCGTATCACCGGGTCGACGGCGTCGGGCTTATGGGCATGCATGGCTTCGGCAGCATTCTTGAGCAAGTTGATCAGCACCTGCTCGATCAGCACCGGGTCGACATAAATGATAGGCAGCCGGGCGCGCAGGTCGATCACGATGCGCATGCGATGCTTGCGCGTTTCGATTTCGGCTAGGCCAATGGCGTCGGCGACGATATCGGCCACCTGGGCCGGCTGTCGCTTGGGCTCGCTGCGTTTGACGAATTCGCGGATGCGCTTGATGATCATGCCAGCCCGCACCGCTTGCTGCGAGGTTTTTTCCAGCACCGGCAACAGGCTTTCCGGCGTAGTGCGGCCCGCCTTGACAAGCGCCACGGTTCCCGAACAGTAATTATTGATGGCGGCGAGCGGCTGGTTCAATTCATGCGCGAGCGAGGAGGCCATTTCCCCCATCGTAATCAGGCGGCTGGTGAATTGCAGTTTCTCGTCCTGCTGGCGCGCCAATTCCTGTGCCTGCTTGCGCGTCGTAATGTCAGTGGCGATCTGCATCTGGGCCAGATGCCCGTCTACCCATTGAATATATTGGCGCCGCACTTCGAACCATTTCTGATTGCTCTGCACGTAGACCTCGTGAGTGTCCGAGGTGGTTTCGGTCAGCGCCGCGGCCGGCAGGCCCGCATAGGCGTCGACCATATCGATCGAGTCGCTCGACGCCTGCGCCACGTCGAAGCCGGCGCCGGCCAGCTCGAGGTGGCCAGCCGGACGGATGCCGAACAGGTGCCGGTAGTAGCGGTTGGCGAATAGCAATTCGGCTTCGTCTGCGGCCAGCACCGACACGGCCGCATCCAGGCTTTCCAGCACCGTGGTGAAACGTTCGTGCGCGGCGGCCAATTCTTCGCGCGCGCGCTTGGGCTCGGTGATATCGGTCATCGACGACATCCAGCCGGTTTGGCGCCCGGTGCTTTCGATCAGTGGCGATACGTACAAACGCGCGTGAAACAACGACGCGTCCTTGCGGCGTACCTTGAGTTCGAACCCGCTCGATGGCGCCTTGCCGCGCAGCGTCATGTCGAGCTGGCGTTGCATTTCCGGATAGTTGTCGCGCGGCCAATAGGGGAAGGGTGCGGTCTTGCCGACCAGGTCGGCCTCGTCCCAGCCGGTCATCCGGCAAAAGGCCGGGTTGACGTGGGTGATACGGCCAGTCATATCGAGCACGCGCATGCCGATCAGCACGGAATTTTCCATCGCACGCCGAAAGAACGCCTCGGCATACAGCGCCTGCTGCGCTTCGAAGCGCTGCCGCGTGTGTTTCCACAGGCTCCACAAGCTCCACAGCACGAAGCAAGAGAGTCCGGCGATCAGCCATACCAGCGTGTTATTGGTGAAATTGGTGGCCTGCGGGTAAGCGTACACGCGAACCGAGATGCCATGCCCGGGCGGGTCCAGCGGCAAGTCGTAAAACGCGTCGTGCGGCAGGCGCGGCCGGCTCGACGAAGTGGCCAGCTCGCGGCTGTTTTCGTCGGTGATGGTGATTTTGTATTTGGACGAGAGCTCGGCCGGCAACTCGTAGGCCAGGATCCCTTCGATGGCAAACACCGAAGAGATCGAACCGAGAAACTGCCGGTCGCGGAAAATGGGCGTTTGCAAGGTGACGTACCCTTTACCCAGATCGTCATAAAGCAAGGCCGAATAAATCTGGCGCCGTGAATTGCGCGCCTGGTCGAAACCGTTGAGTAGCGAGCTGGCAATCAGGCTGGCGTCGGGTAGCGTGAGCTTGCCGCCAATGACCGGCGCCGGCATCGTGGGCCAGTGCGACTTGCCGCTATCGTCGATCCAGTTCAGGCCGATGATCTCGGGGTGGGTCTGGCGCAAATTGTTGGCCGACGTGGTGAAGCTGCTCTGATCCTGACGCCCGGCCGCGATGTCGCGCGCAAGTGCCGCGAGCTGCTCCTGGGCATTGGTCATGGAAAGCCGGATTTGTTGCTGCGCCCAGGCCACATTCCGATAAAGTGTGTCTTGTTGCTGCTGCTCTTCGTGGCGATTCAAGCTCCACAAAATCAGACTCATCACCACCAGAAACACGATAATCGAGATAAGTGGCGTCAGCAGGTAGGAGTTGGCGCGCCACGACCCCGGTTGCCCGCGATTTGCGCGATTGTGCGTTGAAGTAAAGGCGGACGAGGCCGGAAAGGGCCTGCGTCGACGGGAGAAAAGGCGGCGATTCAGCATGCCCGTATTGTAGCGCAGCACTTGCAGGAAGAACCTTGGAAAGCGGTGTCCAGCTTGAATCCAACGGGTTTAATGTGTCGCAAAATACGTTGCGCCGCAGCAATTTATCACATTGTGAGATGGCATCTCGTGATTTGAAAATTTCCCTTGCCAGAGGGTTGGACAGGTATTTACAATCCGCTCAAGATTGGCGCCAACCGTATTGTTTTCATACAAAGAAAGTGACGCGGGCGACGTTCACCTATAAAGCGTTCCCTCAATCAGGAGACCAGCATGTCCGCCGTACCCGAGGAAGTACTGAAGTACGTTGGCGTCGCGCATGACGACGACACCCAGGAAACTGCAGAGTGGCTAGAAGCACTCGAAGGTGTGTTAAGTGCGGCCGGCCCCGATCGCGCCCATTACCTGATTGAGAAGCAAATCGAATTTGCTCGCGTGCACGGCGAGCATTTGCCGTTTTCCGCCAACACCCCCTATATCAATACGATACCGGTCAGCCTGCAGGCCAAAATCCCCGGCGACCAGGATATCGAATACAAGATTCGTTCCTATACGCGCTGGAATGCGCTCGCGATGGTGCTGCGTGCCGGCAAGGACACGAACGTCGGTGGCCATATCGCCTCGTTTGCCTCGGCCGCGACGCTTTACGACGTCGGCTTCAACCACTTTTGGCACGCCCCGTCGGACAAGCACGGCGGCGACCTGGTGTTTGTGCAGGGCCATTCCTCGCCGGGCGTGTATGCACGCGCCTTTTTGTTGGGCCGGCTGAGCGAAAACCAGTTGGTCAATTTCCGTCAGGAAGTGGGCGGCGAAGGTCTTTCGTCGTATCCGCATCCGTGGCTGATGCCCGATTTCTGGCAATTCCCGACGGTGTCGATGGGCTTGGGCCCGATCATGGCGATTTACCAGGCGCGCTTCATGAAGTACCTGGAACATCGCGGCGTGATTCAAAGGCAAAACCGCAAGGTGTGGGCTTTCCTGGGCGACGGCGAAACCGACGAACCGGAATCGCTCGGTGCAATCGGCATGGCCGGTCGCGAGCGGCTCGACAACCTGGTGTTCGTCATCAACTGTAACCTGCAGCGCCTCGATGGTCCGGTGCGCGGTAACGGCAAGATCATCCAGGAGCTGGAATCCGAGTTCCGCGGTGCGGGCTGGAACGTCATCAAGGTGGTGTGGGGTAGCCGCTGGGACGCGCTCTTTACGCGCGACAAGACCGGTGCGCTGATGCGCCGGATGATGGAAGTGGTGGACGGCGAATACCAGACGTACAAATCCGAAAGCGGCGCGTACGTGCGCGAACATTTCTTCAACACGCCTGAGCTCAAGGCTCTGGTCGCCGACTGGTCCGACGATGACGTGTGGAACCTGAATCGCGGTGGCCATGATCCGCACAAGATCTACGCTGCGTATCACGAAGCTTCGCAGTCCAAGAACCAGCCGACGGTGATTCTCGCCAAGACCATCAAGGGTTACGGCATGGGCGAGTCGGGCCAGGCGATGAACATCACGCACCAGCAGAAGAAATTGCCAGTCGAGCAACTGAAGAAATTCCGCGACCAGTTCCGCCTGCCGATCTCCGACGAAGCGATCGAAGAGGTGCCGTTCCTCAAGTTCGAAGACGGCTCCAAGGAACTGGCCTACATGCGCGATCGACGCATGGAGCTGGGCGGCTATCTGCCCACGCGCCGCCAGAAAGCGGCATCGCTGCCGGCGCCGGATCTGGCCGTGTTCGAACCAGTGCTCAAAGGCACGGGTGCGGGCCGAGAAATTTCCACCACGATGGCGTTCGTGCGGATCTTGAATATCTTGCTCAAGGACAAGGCCCTGGGCAAACGCATCGTTCCGATCGTGCCCGATGAGTCGCGTACGTTCGGCATGGAAGGCTTGTTCCGTCAGATCGGCATCTGGAACCAGGATGGTCAGAAATACATTCCGGAAGACAGCGACCAGTTGATGTTCTACAAGGAGTCCGAAACCGGGCAGGTCTTGCAGGAAGGTATCAACGAAGCGGGCGCCATGTGCGACTGGATCGCCGCAGCCACGTCGTATTCGACGCATGGCGAGCAGATGATTCCGTTCTACATTTTCTATTCGATGTTCGGTTTCCAGCGTATCGGCGACCTGGCCTGGGCGGCTGGCGACATGCGTTCGCGCGGTTTCCTGCTCGGCGGCACCGCTGGGCGCACGACGCTCAATGGCGAAGGCTTGCAGCATGAAGACGGACATTCGCATCTGTGGTCGGGCGCGATCCCGAATTGCATCAGCTATGACCCGACCTTCGGCTACGAGCTCGCCGTCGTGGTGCAGGACGGCTTGCGCCGCATGGTGCAAGAGCAGGAAGACGTTTATTACTACCTGACGGTGATGAACGAGAACTACGAGCATCCGGCCATTCCTGAGGGCCGCGAACAGGACATCATCAAGGGCATGTACGCGTTCCGCCAGGGCGCAGCCGACAACAAGGCGCCGCGCGTGCAGTTGCTGGGTTCGGGCACGATCTTCAATGAAGTGATCGCTGCGGCCACGCTGCTCAAGGATGACTGGGGCGTCGAAGCCGACCTGTGGGGCTGCCCGAGCTTTACCGAGCTGGCGCGCGATGGCCAGGCCGTGGCACGACGCAACATGCTGCATCCGGAACAGCCGGCCGAAGAATCGCATGTCGGCAAGCTGCTCAAGGGCGCCAGGGGTCCCGTGATTGCCGCAACCGATTATGTGCGCGGTTTTGCCGAGCAGATCCGTGCCTTTGTGCCCAATCGTTATGTGGTGCTGGGCACCGACGGTTTCGGTCGTTCGGATACGCGTGAAAACCTGCGTCACTTCTTTGAAGTGGATCGGCGCTGGGTCGCGGTGGCGGCACTCAATGCGTTGGCCGATGACGGCGTGTTGCCGAAGAGCCGCGTGGCGGAAGCGATTGCCAAGTATGAGCTCGATCCGTCCAAACCCAACCCGATGACGGTCTAAAGCCAATTCGAAGGGAGCGTGCGCAGTCCGAGCGGTCGCGCACGCTCCTTTTGCACAGGAGACACGCTGAAATGAGTCAAACGATTGAAATCAAGGTACCGGACATCGGTGACTACACCGGTATTCCGGTGATCGAGGTACTGGTCAAGGTGGGCGACGTCGTCGAAAAAGAGCAGTCGTTGATTACGCTCGAATCCGACAAGGCAACGATGGATGTGCCCAGCCCGGAAGCCGGGACCGTCAAGGAAATCAAAGTCAAGGCCGGCGACCCGGTGTCGCAGGGTACGTTGATCGTGATTCTCGAGGGCGCAGCGGCGCAGGCTGCCGAGAAGCCCGCGGCAAAATCCGCTGAAAAGCCGGCCGATAATTCAGCCAATAAGCCCCCAGCTGATTCAGCCGAAAAACCTGCAGCGAAGGTCGAAGAAGCGCCTGCCGCAGCAGGCGGCGGCACGATAGAAGTGAAAGTCCCGGACATCGGCGACTACAAAGACGTGCCCGTGATCGAAATCTCGATCAAGGTCGGCGATGTGGTCGAGAAAGAGCAATCGTTGATCACGCTCGAGTCGGATAAGGCCACGATGGACGTACCGAGCCCGGAAGCGGGTACGGTCAAGGAAATCAAGGTCAAGGTTGGCGATGCGGTGGCCGAAGGTACGCTGATCGTGATCCTCGAGGCCGCAGGCAAAGCGGCGGCGGCTAAGCCCGCTGCTGCGAGCGCGGCGCCGGCACAGGCTGCTGCACCAGTTGCAGCCGCTGCAGCACCGTCTGCCAGCACTGCAAGCGCCCCGGCGCCGGCCTCGACGGGCACGGCGGATGCGCCAGCGGTCGAGGCGCGAGGCTCGATCAGTCATGCCAGTCCGTCGGTGCGCAAGTTTGCCCGCGAGCTCGGTGTCGAGATCGGCCGTGTGGCGGGTACCGGGCCGAAAGGGCGGATCACCCAGGACGATGTGCGTGCCTTCGTCAAGGGCGTGGTCGTGGCGTCGCAAAAACCGGCTGCTGCAGCCTCGGGCGCGGTCACCGGTGGCGGCGAACTCAACTTGCTGCCGTGGCCCAAGGTCGATTTCGCCAAGTTCGGTCCGATCGATCCGAAGCCGCTGTCGCGCATCAAGAAGATTTCGGGCGCGAACCTGCACCGCAACTGGGTGATGATTCCGCACGTTACCAATAACGAAGATGCGGACATCACCGACCTTGAAGCGTTCCGGGTTCAATTGAACAAGGAAAACGAAAAGTCGGGCGTCAAGGTGACGATGCTGGCGTTCCTGATCAAGGCTTGCGTGTCGGCGCTCAAAAAGCATCCGAGCTTCAATGCCAGCCTGGACGGCGACAACCTGGTCTACAAGCAGTACTTCCACGTTGGTTTTGCGGCTGATACGCCCAACGGACTGATGGTTCCCGTCTTGCGCGACGCCGATAAAAAAGGCGTATTCGAGATCGCCAAGGAAACGTCGGAACTGGCCAAGGCTGCACGTGATGGCAAGCTCAAGCCAGATCAGATGCAAGGCGGCTGCTTCTCGATTTCGTCGCTCGGTGGCATTGGCGGAACCTACTTCACGCCGATTATCAATGCGCCGGAAGTCGGTATCCTCGGCGTGGGCCGCAGCAGTACTCAACCGGTATGGGATGGCAAGCAATTCGTCCCCCGGCTGATCCTGCCGTTGTCGCTGTCGTATGACCACCGTGTCGTCGACGGCGCCGAAGCGGCACGCTTCAACGCTCATCTTGCGCAAGTCCTGGCGGATTTCCGCCGCGTCATGCTGTAACTAACTGGCGCGCTGCGTGACCGTGCGATCTTCAGCGCGGGCGCAGCGTTTTTGCGCGCGGAATGCGAGCGCATCGAGCGTCATCGAACAATTAAGTGGAGCCTGCCATGAGTCTCATCGAAGTCAAGGTGCCGGACATCGGCGACTTTAAAGATGTGGATGTAATTGAAGTACTCGTTAAAGCCGGCGATACGATCAGCAAGGAGCAGGGCCTGCTGACGCTGGAATCGGACAAGGCGTCGATCGAAGTGCCGAGCGACGCGGCAGGCGTGGTCAAGGAATTGAAAATCAAGGTGGGCGACAAGGTCTCGCAAGGTTCGGTGATCTTGATGCTGGAAGCCGAAGGTGGCGCGGCCGCGGATAAGCCCAAGGACGCTGCGCCCAAGGCTGAAACGAAGCCCGAATCTGCTGCAGCGCCTGCGGCGAAACCCGCTGCCGCTCAACCCGCTGCAGCGGCCGCCGAATCTCGCGATACCGCTGCTCCGACGGGCGCGAGCTTTACCGGCAGCGCCGACATCGAGTGCGATCTGGTCGTGCTGGGCTCCGGCCCGGGCGGCTACTCCGCCGCCTTCCGGGGCGCCGACCTGGGCCTCAAGACAGTGCTTATCGAACGCTACGCAGCGTTGGGCGGCGTCTGCTTGAATGTCGGTTGTATTCCTTCCAAGGCACTGCTGCATACGGCGCTGGTGACCGACGAAGCGGCCGCGTTGGCTGCACACGGCATCACGTTCGGCAAGCCGCAGATCGATCTCGACAAGCTGCGCGCGTTCAAAACGAGCGTGGTCGGCAAAATGTCCGGCGGCCTCAGCGGCATGGCCAAGGGGCGCAAAGTCGAGGTCGTGACCGGCGTCGGTGCGTTCGTTGATCCGTACCACATCGAGGTCGAAACGGCGGAAGGCCGCAAGGTCGTCAAATTCAAGAACGCGATTATTGCCGCGGGCTCGCAGGCGGTGAAACTGCCGTTCATGCCGGAAGATCCGCGCGTCATCGATTCGACCGGCGCGCTTGAGCTACGGCAAATTCCCCAGCGTATGCTGGTGATAGGCGGCGGCATCATCGGATTGGAAATGGCCACGGTGTATTCGACGCTGGGCGCGAGCATCGACGTAGTGGAAATGCTCGATGGCCTGATGGCCGGCGCCGATCGCGATCTCGTCAAAGTTTGGGAGAAGTACAACGCCAAGCGCTTTGAGAAGGTCATGCTGAAAACGCGCACCACGTCGGCCGAAGCCAAGGACGACGGTATCTGGGTCAGTTTCGAAGGCGAGAAAGCACCCGATGGTCCGCAGCGTTATGACTTGGTGCTCGTGGCCGTGGGCCGTTCGCCCAATGGTGGCAAGATCGGTGCGCAGAAGGCCGGCGTCAAGGTGACTGATCGCGGGTTTATCGAGGTCGATGCGCAGCAACGCACCAATGTTTCGCATATCCTGGCTATCGGCGATATCGTCGGCCAGCCGATGCTTGCGCATAAAGCGGTGCATGAAGGCCATGTGGCCGCAGAGGTCGCGGCGGGTGAAAAGGCGTATTTCGATGCGCTGCAGATTCCGTCGGTGGCTTACACGGATCCCGAGGTGGCCTGGGCAGGTAAAACCGAGGATCAATGCAAAGCTGAGGGTATCCAATATGGCAAGGCCGTGTTCCCGTGGGCAGCGTCGGGTCGCGCGGTCGCCAACGGTCGCGACGAGGGGTTCACCAAGCTGCTGTTCGATCACGAGACGCATCGCGTGATCGGTGGTGGCATCGTCGGGCTGAATGCCGGGGATATCATCAGCGAGGTTTGCCTCGCGATCGAGATGGGTTCGGATGCCGAGGATATCGGCAAGACGATACATCCGCATCCCACGCTGGGCGAATCGATCGGCATGGCCGCCGAGTTGTTCCTCGGCGTGTGTACCGATTTGCCGCCGCCACGCAAGAAGTAAGGGCGCCAGCAGGGTACCCCGGGGTTAGGTGAACCCGGGTTTTACTCTGCCGGTGTTTAAAAAAAGGGCCGCGATTTATTCGCGGCCCTTTTTGTTGCTTGCAGCGTGTGGGCAGCTGCAAGCAACGCCTGGCGGGTAATCCCTCCGGGCTATTCTTCTACTTAGTTACGGTTGCCGCCAAAGATGCCCAGAATGGCCAGCAGGTTGACGAACACGTTATACAGATCGAGGTAAATCGCCAAGGTCGCCGTCACGTAGTTCGTTTCGCCGCCGTTGACCACGCGCTGCACATCGAACAGGATGTACACCGAGAAAATCACGATCGCGAGTATGGACACGGTTAGCATCAGGGCCGGCAGGTGCAGGAAGATATTGGCCACCGAAGCCAGCAACAGGATGATGACGCCCATGAACAGCCAGCTCGACAAGCCTGCGAAATTACGCTTGCTGACCGTTGCGATGGTGGCCATGGCGCCGAAGATCACCGCGGTGCCGCCGAACGCCATCATGATGAGCGATGCGCCGTTCGAGAAGCCCAGCGTGTAGCCGATCATGCGTGAAAGCATCAAGCCCATGAAAAACGTGAACGCGAGCAGCAGCACGACACCTACAGCGCTGTTACGGAAGCGCTGGATCGCGAACATAAAGCCGAATGCAACCACCATGAAGACGAGGAAACTGCTACCCGGGCTAGCCGCCATCAGGGTAGTGAGCCCCGCGGCGACGCCGATCCATGCGCCCAGCACCGTCGGAATCATCGAGAGCGCCAGCAGAAGGTACGTATTGCGCAGCACCTTGTTACGGGCCTGCACTGTCGTGACGCCGCCGGCGCGGCTGACGTCATAACTGCGGAAATCGCTCATGTTTGCTCCTTGCAAAATAAAGCTGAAAAACTGTCTCGGCGAAATTAATACTACGCGACATTTCGATGGAGCGTTGCCCTGCTCGGAGCCGCCGCTCGCCAGTGTTGGCGGCGACCTTCATCATAGCGTCATGGTCTAGCATTTACATTGACTTCGAGCCTTACGGGGACGTAAGGTTCCATTCCGATGATACCTTCGTTCATGTTACAATGCCAGATTCATTTACCACCGTAACACCCTAATTTTTCGGAGTTTTTATGGCGATTGAGCGCACCCTTTCGATTATCAAACCTGACGCAGTGGCAAAGAACGTCATCGGTCAGATTTACGCACGTTTCGAAGGCGCTGGTTTGAAGATTATCGCAGCTCGGATGGCACATTTGTCGCGCGCTGATGCTGAAAAATTCTACGCTGTTCACGCAGCACGGCCCTTCTTCAAGGATCTGGTCGATTTCATGATCTCCGGCCCGGTGATGATCCAGGCGCTGGAAGGCGAAGGCGCGATCCTGAAAAACCGCGACCTGATGGGCGCGACCGATCCGAAGAAAGCGGAGAAGGGCACCATCCGCGCCGATTTCGCCGACAGCATCGATGCCAACGCGGTTCATGGTTCGGACGCAGCGGAAACTGCCCGCGTTGAAATCAGCTTTTTCTTCCCGGAAATCAACGTTTATTCGCGTTAAAATAACAGACGCTCCGGGGTGTATCGCGGGCTGGCCATCGTCACTTTGATGATGGCCAGCCCGTCTACGTCTCCCACTGCGCGCACGGTTGCGCGCAGTGTGTGTTTTGCAAGGTGCGCAGGTCTTTTTTCAGTCCGCCGTTTCTGGCGAGTGAGCGCATATGAGACTGCGCATCTTCATCCCAGTCGACCCCAGCCGACCTCAGTCGTCCGGTAGGGCCCTCTAGCCAGGATATTCGATATGACGAACGCTGAAACCGTCAATTTGCTCGATTTCGACGCTGACGGGCTGGCCGCTTATTGTGCGAGCCTCGGCGAAAAAGCATTTCGTGCGAAGCAGTTGCAGCGCTGGATACACCAGGGCGGTGCGGCCGACTTCGATGCAATGACCGATCTCGCCAAGTCGTTGCGCAGCAAGCTTGCGCAACGCGCGCAGATCCGCTCGCCCCTCGTGGCCAGTGACAATATTTCAACCGACGGCACCCGCAAATGGCTGGTGGACGTCGGCAACGGCAATGCCGTCGAAACGGTGTACATTCCCGAAGAGTCGCGCGGGACGCTATGCGTGTCGTCGCAGGCCGGGTGCGCCGTTAACTGCCGGTTTTGCTCGACCGGCAAGCAGGGATTCAACCGCAATTTGAGCACCGCGGAAATCATCGGCCAACTGTGGATGGCCGAATTCGCTTTGCGTAAAACCCGTACAGGCGAGGCGGCCTCGAACCGGGTCATTACCAATGTCGTGATGATGGGCATGGGCGAGCCCCTGCTGAATTACGATGCGTTGTTGCCGGCGTTACGACTGATGCTCGATGACAACGCTTATGGTTTGTCGCGTCGCCGCGTCACGGTGTCGACTTCCGGCGTGGTGCCGATGATGGACCGGCTTGGTGCCGATCTGCCGGTGGCGCTGGCCGTATCGCTGCACGCCCCTAACGACGGGCTGCGCGACGATCTCGTGCCGTTGAATAAAAAATATCCATTACGCGAGTTGATGGCCGCGTGCCAGCGTTATTTGAAGGTGGCGCCGCGCGACTTTATTACATTTGAATACTGCATGCTTGACGGCGTTAACGACACGGACGAACATGCACGCGAGCTGGTCGCATTGACACGCGACGTTCCGTGCAAATTCAATCTGATTCCGTTTAACCCGTTTCCCGAATCAGGTTTGCTGCGCTCCAAGAATGAACGTATCAAACAGTTTGCGCAAATCCTGATGGATGCAGGCTTGATTACTACGGTGCGCAAAACCCGCGGCGACGATATCGACGCCGCGTGCGGACAGCTGGCCGGTGCAGTGCAAGACCGTACCCGCCTGGCGCAACGCGCACGCAAAGGCGTTATCGAGGTGCATCCGGCATGACGGTGTATTCATACGTCGCAGGTCCCGGCTCACGCCTGACCTGTTTGACGCCTTGCATCTGCAAGGAGCGTGATTTTGGGCCGGCCGCAAGCCCTATCAAACCTCAATCAAGGATGTTTGGATGAACGACGATTTGCCGCTGACGCCCCCGACACCTGAGCGGGAGTCCGCAGGGCCGGCGAGTGCAGATGCGACGCGACCCGCCGGTCTGGATACGGTTGTGGGCGTGGGCGCCCGTCTATCGCAATTGCGTATCGAGCGAGGCATGAGTGTCGGCGACGTATCGGCACGCCTGAAAGTCTCGCCAACCAAGCTCAAGGCGCTGGAGGCCGGCGATCTGAGCTTGCTGCCGGACGCAACCTTTTGCCTGGGCATTGCGCGCAGCTACGCCAAGATGCTCGGTGCGGACCCGGCCACGATGATCCCGGCGCTGCGGCTCGCTTACGGCAGCAAAGCGCCCGATTTGTCGATGCCGGCGTCGTCCGGCGCGAATTTGCCGCGCGGCAAGATGGCCGTGAATTGGCGAGCTCCCGCGCCGCGTCGTTTGGGCTGGGTTTGGGGATTGGTGGTGGTCGTGCTGGCAGCGGTCGCGCTGTTGGTCTGGCGCGACGGGCGCGAACCGTCGACCTGGCTCGCGCGCTTCTTGCCGCACGAGACAGGCGGCGCAGCGGGCGCAAGCGCTGCAGCAGCCGATTCGACCGATCATGTCGCGCAGGCTCAGACGCCGGGTAATGCCACGCAAGCCGCGGATAGCGGCAATCAGCCAGGCTCGGCCGCCGACGCGTTTCCTAGTTCGGAAGCCAATGCGGAAGTCCAGGCACAAACCCCGGTGCCCGAGGTGAGTGCTCCGCCGAGCGTGGCGCCGAGTGCGGTTGTGACGGCTCCAGCAGCGGCTCCTGCAACGGCTGCGGCTCCTGCTCCTGTTCCGACAGCAGCGCTGGCACCGAGCGCAGCCGCATTGGCACCGGCCTCGGCACCGGCCTCGGCACCGGCCGGCGCAGACGGTGCCAACGCCACGCTGACGTTCACGCTGATGCAAGACAGCTGGATCAGCGTGCGGCAGAAGGATGGCCGTGAAGTGTTTTCCGGTCTTGCGCACGCGGGCGACAGTCCATCGATTCAAGGCGTTCGACCGCTCAAGGTCATCGTCGGCAATGAGCGCGGCGTCGCAAGCATGCAGGTCGATGGCCAGGCGGTCGACGCGAAACAGTATTTAAACGTCAAAGGCAACGTGGCGCGTTTCACGCTGCCTTGACGTCAACTTGAAGCAACGTCTTTAACTGCGATGGACGCCGCTACGACGTCCATCGCACCAAGTTCATACGGGTGACCTCGATGCAGCAAATTAATCCGGTTTTTGGCGGCTCCAAGCCGCGTCGTGCATCTAACGGCGTCAACGTTCGATGGGCGGGCAACCTCGTTACGATCGGTGGCGACGCGCCCATACGCGTTCAGTCGATGACCAACACCGATACGGCCGACGCCATCGGTACGGCGATCCAGGTCAAGGAGCTTGCCCAGGCCGGTTCCGAATTGGTCCGTATTACGGTGAATACACCGGAAGCTGCCGCCGCGGTACCGGCAATTCGCGAACAGCTCGACCGCATGGGTGTGCCCGTGCCGCTGATCGGCGATTTTCATTACAACGGCCACCTGTTGTTACGCGATTATCCTGACTGCGCGCAGGCGTTGTCGAAATACCGGATCAACCCGGGCAATGTGGGCCATGGCGCCAAACGCGACACGCAATTCGCACAGATGATCGAGGCGGCAGCACGCTACGACAAGCCGGTGCGCATTGGTGTGAACTGGGGCAGTCTGGACCAGGACATGCTGGCGCGCATGATGGATGAAAACAGCCAGCGAGCGCAGCCGTGGGAAGCCAGCAGCGTGATGTATGAAGCGCTGATCCAGTCGGCCGTCAGTTCGGCCGAACGTGCCGTAGAGATCGGCTTGCCGCGCAATAAAATCATACTGTCGTGCAAGGTCAGTGGCGTGCAGGATCTGATCGCGGTGTATCGAGAATTGGCCCGCCGCTGCGATTTTGCGCTGCATCTGGGGTTGACCGAAGCCGGCATGGGTTCCAAGGGGATCGTCGCGTCGACGGCGGCGCTTTCCGTGCTGCTGCAGGAAGGTATCGGCGACACCATCCGTATCTCGCTCACGCCGGAACCGGGCGGCCCACGCACCGGTGAAGTGATCGTTGGCCAGGAAATTTTGCAGACGATGGGCTTGCGCTCGTTTACGCCGATGGTGATCGCATGCCCCGGGTGCGGGCGCACGACGAGCACGGTTTTCCAGGAACTGGCGTCGCAAATCCAGGACTACCTGCGTGCGCAGATGCCGGTCTGGCGCGAACGATATCCCGGCGTCGAGGATATGCATGTGGCCGTGATGGGGTGCATCGTCAATGGCCCCGGAGAGTCCAAGCAGGCCAATATCGGCATCAGTTTGCCGGGCTCGGGTGAAAATCCTGCCGCGCCGGTATTCATCGATGGCGAGAAAGCGATGACGCTGCGCGGCGAGCATATTGCCGAAGAATTTCAGAAGATCGTCAACGACTATGTGGTCCGTACTTACAGTAACGCAACCGTCTGACACCCGCGTGCGGGTTTGATAAAAGAACCGATGACCGAACCAAAAAGAAAAGTCGAGAAACTCGCAGGCGTAAAAGGGATGAACGACATCCTGCCGCAGGACGCCGCGTTGTGGGAGTACCTCGAGAGCACCGTCAAGTCGCTGGCGCGGGCCTATGGCTACCAGAATATCCGGACTCCTATCGTCGAGTCGACGAGCCTGTTTACGCGCGGGATCGGCGAAGTCACCGACATCGTCGAAAAGGAAATGTACAGTTTCACCGATGCCCTCAATGGCGAACGGTTGACGCTGCGCCCCGAAAACACGGCTGCGGTGGTTCGCGCCGCGCTGGAACACAATTTGTTGTATGACGGCCCCAAGCGGCTCTGGTACGTGGGCCCGATGTTTCGTCACGAGCGGCCGCAACGTGGCCGTTACCGGCAGTTTCATCAAGTGGGCATCGAAGCGCTGGGCTTCGCGGGCCCAGATGCGGATGCCGAAATCATAATGATGTGTCAGCGCCTTTGGGATGACCTAGGCTTGTCCGGCATCCGGCTTGAAATCAATTCGCTGGGGCAACCCGCCGAGCGTGCCGCACACCGCACCGAACTGATCACGTATCTCGAACAGCATCTGGACATGCTGGACGAAGATGCCAAACGCCGTTTGCATACCAATCCGTTGCGCGTGCTCGATACGAAAAACCCGGCGCTGCAGGAAATCGTCGGCAATGCGCCCAAGCTGATCAATTTCCTTGGCGCTGAGTCGCTCGCGCATTTCGAAGGCCTGCAGACGCTGCTCAAGGCCAACAATATTCCCTTCAAGATCAACCCGCGGCTGGTGCGCGGTCTCGATTACTACAATCTGACCGTGTTCGAATGGGTGACCGACAAGCTGGGCTCGCAGGGCACCGTAGCCGGTGGTGGCCGATATGATCCGCTGATCGAACAACTGGGCGGCAAGCCGACGCCCGCCTGCGGCTGGGCGATGGGCATCGAACGAATCATCGAGCTGATGAAAGAAGAAGGGGTCAAGCCCGAGGTCGAGAGCTGCGACGTCTATATGGTGCACCAGGGCGATGAAGCGCGCGCGCAGTCGTTTGTGATTGCGGAGCGCCTGCGCGACGCGGGTCTCGATGTGACGCTGCATTGCAGTGCCGATGGCGCTTCGTCCAGTTTCAAGGCGCAAATGAAGCGCGCGGATGCAAGCGGCGCAGCGTATGCGGTTATCATGGGCGCCGATGAAGTGGCGGCGGGCACCGCTACCTTCAAGTCGCTGCGCAGTGGTCTGCCGCAGGAATCGGTCGAGGTCGACCGCTTGACCGAATGCCTGATTGATGCAATGGTGTCGTCCGCTGAACTCGATGAGGACGATGACGATGACGCCGTGCCGCCTGCGTCAGAGACTAGGCACTAAGCGCGAGGCACTGGGCCCGAGGCAGCCTGAGGCACTGCGCCCGCGGCATGACGCCCGCGGCGCAAGCCCCGCCAGCAGCGCATGCTCCGGTCGGGCAGATCGCCTGCAAACGCGCTTGCAAATGCGCGAGCAAACGATTCGGGACGCGAGAGCTTAAGAATGCATGAGCTGCCGGGGCAGGATGTCCGGGCTGGCTATGTCAATGCGGTTGTCAAGTAAGGGAAAAGTGGTGCGATGAGTTATCACGACGAGCAGGAAACACTGGAAAACCTCAAGGCCTGGTGGGCTCAATGGGGCAACGCGCTGACCTGGGTGGTGCTGGCGATTGCGCTGGTGGCTGCCGGCTGGAACGGCTGGAATTACTGGCAGCGTCGTCAGACTGGCGAAGCCGTGGCCTTATACGAACAGGTCCAACAGGCGGTCAGCACGGGCGACAAGGCGATGATCGCGCGATCGGCGTCCGATCTGGAAGACAAATTTGGCAGCACGCCGTACGCGCAAATGACGGGCTTGCTGGCGGCCAAAGGGCTGTATGCCGCCAACGATACGGTGGGCGCGAAAGCGCAACTCGATTGGGTGATCAAGCACGCCAAGGATGCGGAATTCAAGCAAATCGCCCAATTGCGTCTTGCGGGCCTGCTGCTTGACGAAAAGGCTTACGATGCCGGCCTGCAACTTGTGAGCGATCCGGCGTCGGATGGCTTTAAAGGGCTGTTTGCGGACCGACGTGGTGATCTGCTGGCGGCGCAAGGCAAGCGCGACGATGCGCGCAAGGCCTATCAGAATGCGCTGGACGCGCTCGCAAGCAGCGAGCCGTCACAGCGCCAGTTGATTCAATTCAAGCTCGACGCGCTCGGAGGATAAGGTCCGCGCCCGTTTTTGCCGTAACTGCGCGGTATGCCGCGATGTACCGCGTGGCCCGCAGAACCCGAGTAGAAGTACCGCACGGTCGACAGAAGTGGAAGTACTGCGTGGTCTACAGCGGGGTCTGCAGGACGCAGCTCGAATACGCTTCATGTCGCAATTAACCCATAGCCAGCCGACATTCTTTACGGAATTTCTCTCACCATGCGTGACCCTATGAATCTGCTTAACCGCTACGCCCGTCCGATTGCTTATCTGCTGATTGCAACGGCACTTGCCGCGTGTTCCTCAAAGGATGTGCGCCGCATTCCGACGCCTTTGACGGATATCAAGTCGGTGCTCGACGTCAAGCAGGCGTGGAGCAACAGCGTCGGCAAAGCCGGGCCCTACCTGTTCGAACCGCTGGTGGTCGGTAACGCGGTGTACGCGGCGGGTGCAAACGGCAGCGTGGCAAAGATCGACGCCACCAACGGCCAGACCCTTTGGCACATCAAGGTTGACGGCGATTTGTCGGCGGGCGTCGGCGGCGACGGCAACCTGACGGCGGTGGGTGGGCCCAAAGGCGAGGTGTATGTACTCGGACCGGACGGCAAGCTGTTGTGGAGAGCCTCGGCGGATGGTGAAATCATTACCCCGCCGTTGGTTGGCAAGGGTTACGTCATCGTGCGCACCATCGATGGTCGGGTGGTGGGCTTCAACGCCGACACCGGCGAGCAGAAATGGGTTTATCGTTCGCGTGCCGTGCCGCTGAACCTGCGCACCACGCTGGACATGATTTTCATCGGTCAGAATGCAATCCTGACGGGCTTTTCGGGCGGTACGATGGCGGCGCTTAGCCTCGACACCGGCGATATCTTCTGGCAGACGGCGGTGTCCTACCCATCCGGCGTGACGGAAGTCGAGCGGATCAACGACGTCGCAGGCGCGCCTACCCTCGTCGGAGCGCAGACGTGTGCCGTGACCTTCCAGGGCCGCATAGGGTGTTTCAATGCTGAAAATGGCCAGCCGCTGTGGACGCATCCGTACTCGAGCTACGGCGGTCTGGCTCAGGACGAACGCACCGTCGCATCGACCGACGATTGGTCGGTCGTGTCGGCCTACGACGCAGGCCGCGGCACCAAACTGTGGAGCAACGACAAACTGAAAAGCCGTGCACTGACAGCGCCCACCATTATCGGCGACGCTGTTGCCGTGGGCGATTACAAGGGCTATGTGCACTTTCTGTCGCGAGACACCGGTCTGTTCATCGGCCGGGTTCATGCCAATAACAGCGGTATTACTGCGCGGCCATTGGTCGCAGGCAAACTGTTGATCGTACAGACGAGTAATGGCGATCTATACGCGTATCGACCGCAATAAGATCTAAAATGATGTTGTAGCGCATGGCGGCCGGCACCTTCGCCGGCCGTGTGCGTTTTTTGAATGGCTTAATCATGAAACCCGTCATCGCGCTCGTTGGGCGCCCCAACGTCGGCAAGTCGACGCTCTTCAACCGTCTTACCCGCTCTCGGGATGCGCTGGTCGCAGATCTCCCCGGGCTGACCCGCGACCGCCATTATGGCGAGGGGCGCGCGGGTAATCGTCCCTATCTGGTGGTCGATACAGGCGGCTTCGAGCCGGTTGCGAAAGACGGCATCATGCATGAAATGGCGCGTCAGACGCGCCAGGCGGTGGAAGAAGCCGACGTCGTGGTGTTCCTGGTCGATGGCCGGCAGGGGCTGGCACCGCAAGACGCGCACATCGCCGACTATTTGCGCAAAACCGGTCGGCCGCTGTTCTTGGTCGTCAATAAAGCGGAAGGCATGAAATACGGCACGGTCGCCGCCGAGTTCTACGAGCTTGGGCTGGGCGACCCGCGTGCCATTTCATCGGCGCATGGCGATGGCGTCACCGATATGATCAACGAGGCGCTCGAAGTCGCCTACGCGGGTCAGCCGGACGAGACCGAAGAGGCGGTGGACGCTCACGGTGTCAAGATCGCCATCGTGGGCCGTCCCAACGTTGGGAAATCGACGCTGGTGAACGCCTTGCTTGGCGAAGAGCGCGTCATCGCATTCGACATGCCGGGCACCACGCGCGACTCGATTTACATCGACTTCGAGAGAGGCGGCAAGCCGTATACGCTGATCGACACCGCCGGACTGCGTCGGCGCGGCAAGGTTTTCGAGGCGGTCGAGAAGTTTTCGGTGGTCAAGACGCTGCAATCGATCTCGGACGCCAACGTCGTGGTGCTGCTGCTGGACGCGCGTCAGGACATCAGCGAGCAAGATGCCCATATCGCGGGCTTCGTGGTGGAGCAGGGCCGTGCACTGGTGGTGGGCGTCAATAAATGGGATGGCCTGGATCTGCATGCCCGCGACACCATCAAGGCCGATATGGCGCGTAAGCTGAAATTTCTCGATTTCGCAAAATTTCACTTTATTTCAGCCACTGAAGGATCGGGAATCAGTCCGCTGATGCGCTCGGTGGACCAAGCCTATGCCGCGGCGATGTCCAAGCTCGCGACGCCGCGTCTGACCCGCGCGCTGATTGAAGCGGTGGAGTTCCAGCAGCCGCGCCGCAAAGGGCCGGTTCGCCCGAAGCTGCGCTATGCCCACCAGGGCGGCCAGAACCCGCCTATTGTGATTATTCACGGCAATGCGCTGGACGCTATTACCGATTCCTACAAACGCTATCTGGAGGGCCGATTCCGGGAAACTTTCGGGCTAATCGGTACTCCATTGCGCATAGAGTTTCGCTCTAGTCATAATCCTTTTACAGACAAAGGCTAGCCCGTTTGGCTACCGTTGGTCTGGTCTGACGCACAGTGGCTAGGCACCGATTAAAAATCGGCTATATTGTGTCAGAGGGGCGGGCAACTTTTTGACCTTCCCCTGGAATCAACCTGCAAAAAAACTATATGGAGTTCGCTATGAGTAATAAAGGGCAACTGTTACAAGACCCATTTTTGAACGCACTACGTAAAGAGCACGTACCCGTGTCGATTTACCTCGTCAACGGTATCAAACTGCAAGGTAATATCGAATCGTTTGATCAATACGTGGTTCTGCTCCGTAATACGGTGACGCAGATGGTGTACAAACACGCCATTTCGACCGTGGTTCCGGCGCGTCCGGTAAATTTCCACCCAGATGCGGAAGTTTCCTGATACGAATTGACCCAGCGGGATTCTGTTCTGCGCGCTTTTGTGTCCGCTTCTGTGTCATGACACATGTAGATATATCAGGCCCGCTGGTTTTTCCCTTTTTTGACCATCCAATTTGACCACTAACGCAGCATTAGTCAGCATCGATTTTGGCAAGATCGATTTTGAAGCCAGCCTCGAAGAACTCGGCCTCCTCGCAAAAAGCGCCGGTGCGCTCCCGGTTGTCACCTTGACGGGGCGCCGTAGCAGTCCGGACGCAAAAATGTTCGTTGGCAGCGGTAAAGCCGAAGAACTCAAACAAGCCGTGATCGCCAACCAGGTCGAAATCGTGATTTTCAATCACGTTTTGAGCCCAGGCCAACAACGCAACCTGGAGCAGACGCTGGAGACGCGAGTGGTCGATCGCAACAGCCTGATCCTCGATATTTTCGCCCAGCGCGCAAAAAGTCACGAAGGCAAGCTCCAGGTCGAACTGGCGCAATTGCAATATCTGGCGACCCGCCTGGTACGCGCATGGACTCACCTGGAACGTCAAAAAGGCGGCATCGGGCTGCGTGGCCCAGGTGAAACTCAGCTTGAAACCGACCGTCGCCTGATTGGCGAGCGCGTGAAGATGCTCAAGTCACGGCTGGAAAAGTTGCGCCGCCAACATGGCACGCAACGTCGTCAGCGTGAGCGTAGCAAAACCTATTCCGTATCGCTGGTGGGGTACACCAACGCAGGCAAGTCGACGCTGTTTAACGCGCTGACCAAGGCGCAGGCGTATGCAGCGGACCAATTGTTCGCCACGCTGGATACCACGTCGCGACGCGTCTATCTGGGCGAGGCCGGCAATATCGTCTTGTCGGACACGGTCGGTTTCATACGCGACCTGCCCCACCAACTCGTGGCGGCGTTTCGCGCCACGCTGGAAGAAACCATACACGCGGATTTATTGCTCCACGTGGTGGATGCTTCGAGCGCCGTGCGCGACGACCAGATCCAGCAGGTCAATGGTGTGCTGGACGATATCGGCGCCAGCGACGTGCGGCAGATCCTCGTATTCAACAAGATCGACGCGGTACCTGAGTTGCGGGACCGTGCCGGCACTGTGGAGCGGGACGAGTATGGTAATATTTCGCGCGTTTTTCTAAGTGCGCGCGAAGGGCTGGGATTGGATGCTTTGCGCGCGGCAATCGCCGAAGCCGCGACCCATCCAGCCCTCGGCACGACGCAGCCTGACGCCGGCGATGTTCGCTTCAGCGACATCGAACCGGAGCCGTTCCAAGCGCGCGAAGCCTGACGTATGAAGTACACCTAGGCATGAAGCACGCATAGGCGGGGTGCTGTGCGCACGCCGTGCGCGCAGCACCCGACGATATTTGCGGCCGTATGTACGGCAGGTACGACGCGTACGAGACAGCGCGACGTCGTGCGACACGCCCGCCCCGCAAGCGAGATCGGCATTAGCAGCATAATTGGCACAATCAGTACCTACCGGCTGGGTCCATGTTGAAAACCTACGACGAACGTAATACCGGGCAGCGCCTGCGCGCGGCTCTGATTTCTTTGATCGGCGCCCGGCGCTCAGACCGCGCCGCGGAACCTAAGCTCGCGCAGGACAATCAGGAGGGGCCGCCCGACCTCGATCAAATGTGGCGCGATTTCAACAAACGTCTGAACCGCATGTTCGGCCGCAAAGAGGGGGCAACACCGCCCAGCGGCAGTAGTGGAAGCGGTGGAGGCGGGGGTGGCGCGGGTGGTGGATTCGGCAGCGGTAACGGCACGCGTTACGGCGCCGGGATTGCGCTTGCCGTTGTGATCCTGATCTGGCTGGGCAGCGGCGTCTTCATCGTGCAAGAGGGCCAAGCGGGCATCGTGCTGCAATTCGGCAAGTACAAGTACGCCGCGGGCTCGGGCATTCAATGGCGCCTGCCGTATCCGTTCCAGTCGAACGAGATCGTCAACATGGCTCAGGTGCGTTCGATCGAAATCGGTCGCAACACGGTGATCCAGGCCACCAACCTGAAAGACTCATCGATGCTTACCGCCGATGAAAATATCATCGACGTGCGATTTGCCGTGCAATATCGCGTCAGTGACCCGGCCGACTTCATTTTCAACAACGCGGACGTCGAAGCCAACGTGAAGCAGGCGGCAGAAACCGCGGTGCGTGAAATCGTCGGCAAAAGCAAAATGGACTACGTTCTCTATGAGGGACGTGAGCAAGTCGCCATCGATCTGCAAAAGTCCATTCAGCGTATTCTCGACTCGTATAAAACCGGCATTCTGGTGACCAGCGTGACGCTGCAAAGCGTGCAGCCGCCCGAACAGGTGCAGGCCTCGTTCGACGATGCGGTCAAAGCCGGTCAAGACCGCGAGCGCGCGAAAAACGAAGCGCAGGCCTATGCCAACGACGTGATTCCGCGAGCCCGCGGTACCGCCGCGCGCATGATCGAAGAAGCGCGCGGTTATCAGGCCCGTGTGGTCGCACAAGCCGAGGGCGATGCGGACCGTTTCACGCAGGTGCTCGGCCAGTACGCGAAAGCGCCCGCCGTGACCCGCGAACGGATGTACCTGGACACCATGCAGAGCATTTACCAGAATTCGACGAAGGTCCTGGCCGATGGCCGCGCGTCGAGCAGCCTGATGTACCTGCCGCTGGATAAGTTGATGGAACGCGTCAAGCCCAAGGGTGCCGGCACGGGCGCTGCGGGTAGCGGCGCTGCGGCGCGTAGCGATGACGATAGCGCGACCGACACTTCGGCGCAGTCAGCCCCGGCCGCGACCGATACCAGTCGCGCTCCGGCCATGGACGACCCCACTCGCTCGCGTGATTTCATGCGCAACCGCGATAGCTCATCGAATTAAGGGGCGCAGAATATGAATCGAATTATTGCGACGGTTGTTGCCGTCATCGTGCTGGCCTTTATCGTCAGTTCGACCTTGTTTGTCGTCGATCAGCGTGACGACGCCATCGTTTTTTCTTTTGGCGAAGTCAAGCGAGTGATTACGGAGCCGGGGTTGTATTTCAAGCTCCCTCCGCCGTTCGAGAACGTGATCGTGCTCGACAAGCGGATACAGACGATCGATACGCCGGAAGCCGACCGTTACATCACGTCCGAGAAAAAGAACGTGCTGGTCGACCTGTTCGTCAAATGGCGGATCGCCGATGCGCGTAAGTATTACATCAGCTTCCATGGCGACCAGGCACTGGCTCAGGATCGTTTGACGCAGATCATTCGGTCGGCCTTGCAGGAGGAATTCTCCAAGCGCACGGTGACCGAAGTGGTTTCGGATGAGCGCGACAAGGTCATGCAGGCGGTACGCGAGAAAGTGACGCCCGATGCCACCGCGATCGGAGTCGAGATCGTCGATGTGCGCCTGAAACGGGTCGATTTGCTCGCCGAGATCAGCGATTCGGTTTATCGTCGGATGCAAGCCGAGCGCAAGCAGGTTGCCAACCAGTTGCGTTCGACCGGCGCCGCGGAAGCCGAACAGATACGCGCCGATGCGGATCGGCAGAGCGAAGTGATCCTGGCCGATGCCTATAAGCAGACTCAGATCCTCAAGGGTGACGGCGATGCCAAAGCGTCGAGCATCTACGCCGATGCGTTCGGCCGCGACCCGCAGTTCTACGCTTTCTACAAGAGCCTGGACGCGTATCGCAGCACGTTCCGCAGCAGCCGCGATCTGATCATCGCCGATCCGAATAGCGATTTCTTCCGCTTTTTGCATAGCCCAACCGGGGCGGGTAGCGACACGCCGGCGCCGGCTGCCAGTGCTCGCAAGCGTTAAATACGCGGTGGCCCGGCAATGAGTTTTATGGTCGAAGTGGGGTTGCTCGCGCTGGCGCTGATGTTGGTGTTGGAAGGGCTGTTTCCGTTTATTTCTCCGGAAGGCTGGCGGACCACATTTCGCACCCTGGCCGAGCTGCCCGCGCGGCACATCCGTTTGGGTGGGCTGGCGTCGATGCTGATCGGCGTGGTATTGCTGCTGCTGGTGCGGCACGCTCATAATTGAAGTGTGAGGATTTATCCGATGTCGATCTGGTTGCTTCCCGAAAATATCGCCGATGTACTGCCTTCCGAAGCGCGCAAGCTGGAGGTATTACGGCGCCTCTTGCTGGACCGGTTTCGGCTGTACGGGTACGAACTCGTCATGCCGCCGATGCTCGAATACATCGATTCGCTGCTGGCCAATGCAGGTGAAGATTTAAACCTGCGTACCTTCAAACTGGTCGATCAGTTGTCGGGGCGCACGATGGGCTTGCGCGCCGACATCACGCCGCAAGTCTCGCGTATCGATGCTCATCTGCTCAACCGCGCTGGCGTGACGCGCCTGTGCTATGCGGGCAGCGTGCTGCAGACGCGGCCGCGCGGTTTGCACGCCACGCGCGAGCCATTTCAGATCGGCGCCGAAATCTATGGCCATGCCGGGCTCGAAGCCGATCTGGAAATCCAGCAACTGTTGCTGGACACACTGGCGTTGGCGCAGCTCACGCGCGTGCGTCTGGACCTGTGCCATGCCGGCGTGATGCGTGCGCTACTGGACGAAGCGCCGCAGGCGCAGGCGCTCGCTAACCCGTTGTTCTCGGCGCTGGCCAGCAAGGATGTGCCGACGCTTGCAGAGTTGAGCGTGGGTTTGCCGACGTCATTGCGTGCGGCGGTGCTGGCGCTGCCCATGCTTTACGGTGACGCCAGCGTGCTCGATCGCGCTCGCGAAGTTTTACCGAAATTGCCTGCAATAGGGCGGGCGCTGGACGAATTGGCGTTTTTGGCAGGCCAGGTGCAAGGCGCCGAAGTCATGATCGATCTCGCCGATTTGCGCGGTTACGAATATCACAGCGGCGTTATGTTTTCGGCCTATGTCGATGGCGTGCCTAACGCGGTGGCGCGCGGCGGACGCTATGACAAGATCGGCGAGGTATATGGCCGGGCGCGCGCAGCCACCGGTTTTTCACTGGATTTGCGCGAGGTGGTGCGCATTTCGCCGATCGAAGCTCGCAGCTCTGCGATTCTGGCCCCTTGGAGTCATGATGCAAGCTTGCGCGCACAGGTTGCCGCGTTGCGTGACGCGGGCGAGATTGTGATTCAGGCATTGCCGGGGCACGAACACGACGGTGACGAATTCGCCTGCGACCGTGCACTGGTGGAGCGCGCGGGGAAATGGGTGGTGGAACCCGTTACGCGTTGATGCGGGCGCGCAATCCCTTTCCGGCCCTGACGGGCACGGCGTTTTATCTAAAAAAGCGGATCTGCCCTAGAACACGGGTAAAATACGTTTTTAACCAGCACACATATTCAACATGTCCGGCAATGCAGTGAATCAGGAACGTCGCGCGGAGCAGATCCGTGGCCGCAACGTCGTCGTCGTCGGTACCCAATGGGGCGACGAGGGCAAAGGCAAGATTGTCGATTGGTTGACCGATCACGCGCACGGCGTGGTGCGTTTCCAGGGTGGCCATAATGCGGGCCATACGCTGATCATCGGTGGCCGCAAGACCATCCTGCGGCTGATTCCCTCGGGCATCATGCGCGCGGGCGTTGCCTGCTATATCGGCAATGGCGTTGTCCTATCCGGCGAAGCGCTCTTCAAGGAAATCGGCGAGCTCGAAGCGGCAGGCGTGGATGTGTGCAGCCGGTTGTTCATTTCCGAAGCGGCGACGCTGCTGTTGCCGTCCCACGTTGCGATCGACCAGGCACGCGAAGCACGCCGCGGCGCGAGCAAGATTGGCACGACCGGGCGCGGCATCGGACCGGCATACGAAGATAAGGCCGCTCGCCGCGGCTTGCGCGTGCAGGACTTGTACAACGTACCCTCGTTGACCGAGCGCTTGCGTGACACGCTCGACTATCACAATTTCGTGCTGACCCAGTATCTGGGCGCGGCCTCCGTCGATTTCCAGCAAACGCTGGATGCGCTGCTGGGCTATGCGGAACGCATGGCGCCGATGGTCACCGACGTGTCGAGCCGACTGTTCGCAGAAAACCGAGCAGGGCGCAATCTGCTGTTCGAAGGTGCACAAGGCACGCTACTCGACGTCGATCATGGTACCTATCCGTATGTGACGAGCAGCAATTGCGTCGCGGGTGCTGCGTCCGCGGGCGCGGGCGTCGGCCCAGACCAGTTGCACTACATCCTGGGCATCACCAAAGCTTATTGCACGCGTGTGGGTTCGGGACCGTTCCCGAGCGAGTTATACGACGCCGACAATCCTGAGCGTCAAGGCGCGGTCGGCGTGACATTGGCTAACGTCGGTAAGGAGTTTGGCTCGGTTACCGGCCGTCCGCGCCGCACCGGCTGGCTCGATGCTGCCGCGCTGAAGCGTTCGATTCAGATCAATGGGGTGTCCGGCTTGTGTATCACCAAGCTGGACGTGCTCGATGGTCTCGACGCGGTGGATCTGTGCGTGGGCTATGTGCTTGACGGCAAAGCCGTCGATATCCTGCCGCCTGGCGCCGCCGAAGCCGGTAAATGCGAACCCGTCTACGAAACATTCCCGGGATGGCACGAAAGCACCGTCGGCATCCGCGAATGGGATCAGCTCCCCCAAAATGCGCGCGACTACCTGCGCCGCGTTGAAGCCGTGGCGGGCGTACCCATCGACATGGTATCGACCGGGCCGGATCGCGACGAAACCATCTTGCTGCGCCACCCGTTCAAGCTCTAAGCGATACGCCAACCGATGAGCGAGGCCACTAGCCCAACGCCCGCCAGTGACGATGCTCACTTATGGGTGAGCTGGTCCGAGTATCATGATTTGATCGACGAACTGGCCTTAATGGTGGATCGATCCGGTTGGCAATTCGATCTGATTTTGTGCCTGGCGCGCGGTGGATTGCGCGTAGGCGATCAACTCTCGCGTCTCTTCGATGTGCCGCTCGCCATTCTCGCTACCCGTTCATACCGTGGCGGGGAGGGCATGGAGCGTGGCACCCTCGACATCGCTCCCGCCATCACGTTGACCCACGGCGCCGTGGCCGGCCGTGTCTTGCTGGTCGACGATCTGGTCGATTCCGGCGTGACATTGCGTCAGGTAAAAATCCATTTGAACAAACATTACCCTGACGTCAAGTCGGTGCGCTCGGCGGTGCTTTGGCATAAAGCCGTGTCGTGCGAGACGCCGGACTACGCGGTGCGGTTTCTGGAAAATAGTCCATGGATTCATCAACCGTTTGAAATATGGGATACGATGCGGCCAACTGACATCGCCCGAGGCTCGCGGGACTGAATTCGCGGTGGCGTGGCATCTGCACCACATGGCCGGGTAGCCTATCCGGCCGACGTTAGAATAGCGCTCGACTACGAAACAGCCCATTGCTGGAAACTCCGCACCCATGACTACAGCAACTCCGGCGGTCGCCTCTCCTGTGAGCGCCCACAAGCAATCCATGTCAGCCTTGGCAGTTGCGGCTATCGGTGTGGTATTCGGCGATATCGGCACAAGCCCGCTTTACGCTCTTAAAGAAGCATTCAGTCCCGCCCACGGCATCGAGACGACGCCGGAAGCGATACTCGGCGTGATATCGCTGCTGTTCTGGGCAATCATGATCGTCGTCTCGCTCAAATATGTCTGGTTCGTGATGCGGGCCGACAATAATGGCGAAGGCGGCGTTCTCGCACTGATGGCATTGAGCTTACGCAGTTGCGGGCGCGGCAGTCGTGCCGCGGGCATCCTGATGATGCTGGGTATTTTCGGCGCTTGCATGTTCTACGGCGACGCTGTGATTACCCCGGCCATCTCGGTGATCTCGGCCGTCGAAGGGCTGGAGATCGCCGCCCCGCATCTGACGCCGTATGTGATTCCCATCACCTTGATTATCCTGATCGCATTATTTTGGATACAACGTCGTGGCACGGAAGTGGTGGGCCGATTGTTTGGCCCCATCATGCTGGTCTGGTTTTTCGTGCTGGCTGTGATGGGCATCCTGCAGATTATCGCGGCGCCGAGAATCATAGAGGCCTTGAACCCTTACTACGCTTACCATTTCATGGCGCTGCACGTTCTGCAGGCCTATGCAGTGCTGGGTTCGGTATTCTTGGTGCTGACAGGCGCGGAAGCGCTGTATGCCGATATGGGGCACTTTGGCGCAAAGCCGATCCGATATGCGTGGTATGGCCTGGTGATGCCGGCATTGGTGATCAACTATTTCGGCCAAGGCGCATTGCTGTTGCAGCATAAAGATGCGATTACGAGTCCATTTTTCCTGCTGGCACCGCAGTGGGCGTTGCTGCCGCTAGTGGTCTTGTCCACGGTCGCGACCGTGATTGCGTCGCAGGCGGTGATCTCCGGCGCGTTTTCATTGACCAGCCAGGCGATTCAGCTCGGCTATGTGCCGCGCATGAAAATCTCCCATACCTCGGCGCGCGCGATTGGCCAGATCTACATTCCGGTCGTGAACTGGATGTTGCTGCTGATCATTATCTTCATCGTGCTGGGCTTCAAGAGTTCGGATAATCTTGCCGCCGCATACGGGATCGCGGTCACAACCACGATGGTGATCACGACGATATTGGCTTCGGTCGTGATGCTCAAAGTGTGGAATTGGCGCAAACGCTATGTGACGTTCATCATCACCGGCTTCCTGGTGGTCGATGTGGCCTTCTTCGGCGCCAATTTGCTCAAGGTTGCGGCTGGCGGCTGGTTGCCGTTGAGCATAGGCGCGCTGCTGTTTTTCCTGCTGATGACTTGGTACAAGGGGCGGCAGATCGTCAAAGAGCGTACTGCCGCGGACGGTATCCCGTTGATGCCGTTCCTGCAGGGCTTGTTGGCACATCCGCCGCATCGCGTATCAGGCACGGCGATTTATCTGACCGGCAGCGATGTTCTCGTTCCGGTAAGCCTGCTGCACAACCTGAAGCACAACAAAGTGCTGCATGAGCGCACGATTTTTCTGACCTTCGTGACGCAGGACGTTCCCTACATCGAAGACAGCAGCCGGATCGAGGTCGAGGATATCGGCGGTGGGTTGTCGCTGGTGCGGGCTACCTATGGCTTCAATGAAACGCCTGATGTCACCGATGTGCTCAAGCTGATCGAGCGGCAGCACGGCATGGCCTTCGAGTTGATGGATACCTCGTTCTTCCTGGCGCGCGAAACGGTGGTGCCGACGCAATTGCCGGGTATGTCGATCTGGCGCGAGCGGATTTTCGCGTGGATGCATCAGAACGCGGCCAAACCGACAGACTTCTTCAGTATTCCAGCCAATCGGGTCGTGGAATTGGGCACCAAGATCGAAATTTGAATTCGGCTGAGTAGGACGATGACAATAAAAAACCCACGCTCTAGGCGTGGGTTTTTTTTGAGTGCTTTCGCGTTCTCTTCGGGTGTCTTGTTCGGGCAGTAGCTTATCGCTGCTGCCCGAGCGACTCAATTAAGTGGCTCCATCACGGCTTTTTGAGCTTCGCAAACGCTGCGGCCATCGCGCCGCCCGCAGCCGGCTCATTGGCCGGACGGCGTGCGCCTTGATTACCCCCATTGCGACCCGCGGACGGATTGCCGGGTCGATTGGCAGACCGGTCGGCCGAACGGTTGCCTGAGTCGGGCGACGCCGCCGTGACCGCCACATCGTCGGAGAGCCGCATGGTCAGCGCAATCCGTTGCCGCTTGACGTCCACCTCCAGCACCTTGACCTGAACGACATCGCCGGCCTTCACGACTTCATGCGGATCCTTGATAAACCGCGTGGCCATTGCCGAGACGTGCACCAATCCATCTTGATGCACGCCGATATCGATGAACGCACCGAATGCTGCGACGTTGGTCACGACACCCTCAAGCAGCAAGCCAGGTGTGAGGTCGGAGATTTTCTCGATGCCATCGCGAAAGGTCGCGGTCTTGAACTCGGGCCGCGGGTCGCGCCCCGGCTTTTCCAGCTCCGTGAAAATGTCGCGTATGGTCGGCAGGCCAAAGCGCTCGTCGACGAATTGCGTTGGCGACAGGCCGCGCAACGCCTCGCGATTGCCCATGATGTCGGAGGCTTTCTTATTGATGCTGGCGAGAATTTTCTCGACCAGTGGATAGGCTTCCGGGTGCACCGACGAGCCGTCCAAGGGATTGTCTCCGGCGTTGATCCGTAGAAAACCCGCAGCCTGTTCGAAGGTCTTATCGCCCAGACGCGGCACTTTCTTCAAATGCTCGCGGGTCGCGAACGGGCCATAGCTATCTCGGAACTCGACGATATTGCGCGCCAAGGTTGCGTTCAAACCGGAAACGCGGGTGAGTAGCGGCACCGATGCCGTATTCAGATCGACGCCGACCGCATTGACGCAATCTTCGACGACCGCGTCGAGCGAGCGTGCCAACTCGCGTTGGTTGACGTCATGCTGATACTGACCCACGCCGATTGCCTTCGGTTCGATCTTGACCAATTCGGCCAGCGGATCTTGCAGACGACGTGCAATCGAAACCGCACCGCGCAACGTCACATCGAGCTCGGGAAATTCTTTCGCAGCAAATTCCGAAGCGGAGTAGATGGACGCGCCAGCTTCCGATACGACGATTTTCTGCATTTGCAGTTCTGGACAGCGGCGTATCAATTCGGCCGCGAGCCGGTCGGTTTCGCGCGAAGCGGTGCCGTTGCCGATGCTGATCAAATCGGCACGGGTTGCGCGTGCGATTTTCTCTAGCCGGGCGAGCGAGCCTTCCCAGTCGCGACGAGGTTCATGCGGATAGATGGTATCGGTGGTCAGCAATTTGCCGGTGCGATCCACCACCGCCACCTTGACCCCTGTACGCAGCCCGGGATCCAGCCCGATCACCGCTTTCGGGCCCGCGGGCGCTGCCAGCAACAGGTCTTTCAGGTTGCGTGCAAAAACCCGAATGGCCTCCTGCTCGGATTGTTCGCGCAATTGGGTCAGCAATTCGTTTTCGATATGCGGCTGTACTTTGACGCGCCAGCACCAACGGCAAACGTCGGCCAGCCATTGGTCGGCCGCGCGCCCGAGGTTGCGCAACTGAAAGCGGTTTGCGATGAGGACTTCGCCAGGGTGTGGCACTTGGGTGTCGAGCGCTTCGCCCAGACCCAGCTTGACCATCAGGATGCCGGCATTGCGTGCCCGGAACAAGGCGAGGGCCCGATGCGAGGGTACCGTCTTGATCGCTTCGTCATACGCGTAATAGTCGCGGAATTTTTCTTCTTCTTCGTGCTCTTTACCGGCGATGACGGTGGAGGCCACGATGCCTTGCTGCCACAGGTATTCACGCACTGAGCCGAGCAGGTCGGCGGTTTCGCCAAATTGCTCCGTCAGAATATCGCGCGCGCCATCGAGCGCGGCTTTCACATCGGCCACGCCTTTTTCCGCGTCGACATAGCGCGCGGCCTGTTCCTGCGGGTTCAGCGTCGGATCGGCCAGGAGTGCATGCGCCAGCGGTTCCAAGCCTGCCTCTCGGGCAATTTGTGCGCGCGTGCGGCGCTTCGGCTTGTAGGGCAGGTAGAGGTCTTCCAGCACCTGCTTGCTGTCGGCGGCAAGGATCGCCTGTTCCAGCGGTTCGGTCAATTTGCCTTGTTCGCCGATGCTTTGCAAAATCGTGGCGCGGCGATCCTCGAGTTCGCGCAGATAACCGAGGCGTTCTTCGAGATTGCGCAACTGCGTGTCGTCCAGGTTGCCGGTGATTTCCTTGCGGTATCGGGAAATAAACGGCACCGTCGAGCCTTCGTCAAGAAGTTGTATCGCTGCGGCCACTTGGCGTACTTGCACACCGAGCTCGGTGGCAATACGCTGGGCAATGATGCTTGCTACGTTTTCCGTCATCTGTGGTATCTGGGGTTCGAGGCCGAAGGCCAAAGTACATTGAACCAGTGATTTTGCCACAAATGCCCGGGCTGTCCGAACCCGCAATGATAGAATCGTAAAATGTTAAGACGCTCTTGTATGACTCCTGCCAACGTGTTTTCGACCGTCCTATGCCGCACCGCCTTGATGGCATGCGTGTGCGCAGCGCCCGCTCTGGCTAGCGCGCAAACTGTCGCGTCCGGTGTTCACGCGGGGGCGAGCCCGACTGTCGGCGCCACGTCCAGCTCACCAGTCAACTCGGCTGTCAGCACGGCGGCTGGCTCGTCTGTTGGTGTATCGGCTAACCCCACGGTTAGCTCGTTCGCCAGCCCATCTGCCAGCTCTGCCCAGAGCGATGCCGAGGCCGCGCAACAAGACGCGTTCAACGCTCGCCAGACGGTGTTGAACCGCCGCACCGAAGAATATACGTACAATTATCAGGTGGCGGAGCACGAGTGTTATTCGCATTTCTTCGTGAATCACTGCCTGGGCGTGGCCCGCAAAGCGATGTATGCCGCGAAAGACGACATCCGCACCGAACAGCTCAAGCTAAACGCAGAAGAACGCGCTTTGCGCGCGCAGCAGCGCGACGAGAGAAATGCGCTGCGCGATGCACAGGATCAGGCCGACGCGCCGAAGCGTGCGAACAACGAGAAGGTCAATCAGGCGAGCTTCGACGATAAACAGCGTCAGCATCAACTTGACGAAGCGTCGCGCATTGCCTCGCAGCCCAAAACCGAGGCCGCCGCTCAGGCCCAGTACAACCAGAAGCAGGCCGACTTCCAGACGAAGCTCGACCAGGCGCATGCCAATGCGCAGAAAGATGAACAGCAGCGGGTCGAAAACGTTGACCGGTTCAATGCCAAGCAAGTCAAGGCCAGCGAGCATCAGGAAAGTGTCAAACAGCGCCAGGCCAAGGCGGCGACTGCCGCTGCCGCCAGCGCGGCCGCTGCAAGTGCCGCTGCCGCAAAAAGCGCCGCCGCCAGCGGCGCTGGTCAGAAGTAACTCCGGGGAGTCAGCTATGCGCGACGATCAACTGGAAACAGGCAGCTCCGAACCGCTGCACAATGGCAGCTCGGCGACGGGTTTGGCTGCGGCACCCGCGGCCGGCATGTCATTGGCTGACGGCGACGTCGGGGAGGCCGACCACCCCATACCGGTGGAGCGCGCAGCGTCGAACGAAGCCGCTGCCGCCGACAGTGAGAGTGCCTTGATCGTGCGTCGTGTGACCGAGCTTCAATGCGAACATGCCGCGTTGGATACCTTGATCGCGAAACTGATAGCACTGCGTGGCGCGAATGATTTCGAATTGCGGCGGCTCAAGAAGCGCAAGCTCAAGGTCAAGGACACGATTATGCTGCTGCAGTTGCAACTCGAGCCCGATGCGCGAGCCTAGCGGGGCGCCTGCCGATTGCCGGCCGTTTAGTTCGTGTCGGCAGCAGCATCCGGCCCACCGGCGGCGCTCGCGCGCCGCTTCCATGACGTACCGTTGAAGCTTAGTCTTGACCTCATCCTCCGCCCCTTCCGCACTACCGATTACGCCGACTTCGGATGACACCGCCGACAATGCGGCGCCTGAGGCGGCATCTGCTGCTTCGGCTGCCTCGGCCAGGTCTGCTACATCAGCCGCCGCGGCATCTCCGGCCGCACGAGCCGCGCTTGCGCTGAGCACGCGGCGTGCGCATGAACTCGAAGATCTGTTTTCGCCCCAAGGTGCGTTGGCCAGCCATATCGAGGGCTACCATGCGCGCGATTCGCAACGCGCCATGGCGCGCGCGGTAGCCGCGGCGATTGAAGCGACCGGCCGCTTGCCTGAGCCGCAACTGTTGGCGCCAGCCGGTACGCGCGCGGCGAGCGCTCGTGCGGCCGACGCCAACCGATCCGACGGATCCAACGGTACCGCAGCGCAAGATCCCCATGCCGATGATGGTAGCAACACGTTGATCGTGGAAGCTGGCACGGGCACGGGCAAAACCTACGCGTATTTGGTCCCGTCGATGTTATGGGGCGGCAAGGTCATTGTGTCGACCGGCACCAAGCACTTGCAGGACCAGCTATTTCAGCGCGACATTCCGACTGTGCGCGACGCACTGGCGGTACCGGTGTCGGTCGCCATGCTCAAGGGCCGTGCCAACTACCTGTGCCATTACTATTTGCAACGTACCGCAGACAGCGGACGTTTGCCGTCCCGGCAGGATGCAGCGCACTTGCAGGAAGTCGTGCGCTTCGCCAAGATCACGCGCACCGGCGACAAGGCTGAACTAGCCAGCGTGCCGGAAACGGCGCCGATCTGGCCGATGGTCACTTCGACCAGAGAAAACTGTCTAGGGCAGGAGTGTCCGAATTACAAGGACTGCTTCGTGATGCAGGCGCGCCGAGAGGCGCAGCAAGCCGATATCGTGGTGGTCAACCACCATCTCTTCTTCGCAGACATCATGTTGCGTGATACGGGCATGGCTGAATTATTGCCCAGCGCAAATACCGTGATCTTCGACGAAGCGCACCAACTTCCCGATACGGCCACGCTCTTTTTCGGCACGACGTTGTCGACCGCGCAAATGCTCGAATTGGCGCGCGATTGCGTGGCCGAAGGGCTGGTTCACGCGCGCGATGCCTGTGACTGGCCGCAGTTGGGCGCGAAACTCGAGAGGGCCGCGCGAGACATCCGACTGGCGTTTGGCCAGGACACTGTGCGCTTGTCGGTTTCGCAGCTTGGGGAAGCGCATCCGCTCTACGAATCGCTGGAAGCGGTCGATGTCGCGCTCGATGAGCTTGCCGAAGTACTGGCGTCGCAGGCCGAACGATCCGACGCGCTGGGTGTGTGCTTGCGTCGCGCTCGCGAGTTGCAACAGACGCTGGCCAGTTGGAGCGCGCCCGCTGCGCCCGAGAGCACGGCGAAAATTGCCACGTCGAATCGAGTGACTCATGTCGAGAAGGGCGGGGATAAGGGCGCTCGGGCGGAGTCGGTCAATGAATCCGTGCGTTGGGTGGAAGTGTTTTCACACACAGTACAATTGCATCAAACTCCGCTATCGGTCGCGCCGATCTTTGCCAAGCAGCGCTCCGGCGCGCCTCGTGCCTGGATCTTCACTTCGGCCACCTTGTCGGTCAAAGGCGACTTTACCCACTATGCCGCGCAAATGGGGCTGGACGCCAAGCGCTCGATGACGCTCGCGAGCCCGTTCGATTACGGCACCCAGGCGTTGTTGTATGTCCCGCGCGAATTGCCACAGCCTTCGTCGCCCGGTTTTACGGATGCGGTGCTCGATGCTGCGCTGCCCGTGATCGAAGCTGCTGGTGGACGAGCATTCCTGCTGTGCACCACCTTGCGCGCGGTCGAGCGCATCGCCAATCGCCTGCGCGATGTGATGGACACGCGCGGCTGGACGTTTCCGTTGCTGGTGCAGGGCGACGCGAGTCGAACCGAATTGCTCGATCGCTTTCGCAGTCTGGGCAATGCCATACTGGTCGGTAGCCAGAGCTTTTGGGAAGGCGTCGATGTGCGCGGCGAAGCGTTGTCGTTGGTCGTCATCGACAAATTGCCGTTTGCGCCGCCCGACGATCCCGTGCTTGCAGCGCGGCTCGATGCGCTGACGAAAAAAGGGTTGAGTCCCTTTGCGGTACATCAGTTGCCGCAAGCGGTGATCACGCTCAAGCAGGGCGCCGGGCGCTTGATACGTGCAGAGACCGATCGCGGCGTGCTGATGATCTGCGACCCACGGCTGGTCGAAAAACCTTATGGCAAACGGATCTGGCAAAGTTTGCCGGCTTTCAAGCGAACCCGTGAGCTTGAGGTTGTACGTGATTTCTTTGCGCCGACGCAGCCGCAGCCGCCTGAAGGCGATTGATTCTGACGCTGAAGGCATCGCGTGCTTGAATTGGTTGAACGCAAGACCGCGCACAGCCAATTCAAAAAGCGAGCCCGTCTCCAATAAAAAAGCCTTCCAAAATCGGAAGGCTGTTCGGACCACTTCGTCAGTAACCGGATGCGGCTGTGTGCGGCTTCTCTACTTGCCACATAGGCAAGTCGCACCGCGCTCACCCACTACCAGATCTGATACCACGGCTTTTCTACCGTCTTACGCCGGAACTTGTTGCCCGGAATATAAGGGCTATCGGGGAACGTAGCGGCAAGCACGCTTTGCGTATCGGTAGCCAGTTTCGTTTCGCCCAGTTTTTCGTAGGACAGCACCATGATGTGCAGCGCATCTTCAACCGCCGGCGTGTTCTGGTAGTTTTTCACTGCCAGCTGCGCGCGATTGACCGCTGCAATATAAGCACCGCGGTTGTAATAGTACTGCGCCGTATGCACCTCATGCGAGGCCAACGCATTGACGATGTAACGCATGCGCTGCGCTGCATCGGGTGCATATTTGCTTTCCGGATACTTGTCGACAACCACCTTGAAGGCGTCGTAGGAGTCACGCAGCGCAAGCGGATCGCGCTCGCTCATGTCCTGACCCGCGTAGCGACCGAACAGCCCGAGATCGTCGTTGAAACTGATCAGGCCCTTCAGGTAATACGCGTAATCGATGTTCGGATGATCCGGGTGCAGCTGGATGAAACGATTGACGGCCGTGAGCGCTGAAGCCTGCTCGTTTTCTTTCCAGTAGCAGTAGGGAATGTTGAGCTGGCCCTGCTGCGCGAAAAGCCCGAACGGATCACGCCCTTCGAGGATTTCGAAGTACTTTGAGCACTTTCCATAGTCCTTGCCGGTGAGCGCGTCTTGCGCCTCCGAGTATAATTTCTGATTAGACCATGTTGCCGTTTCGTCAGTTTTTTCGGGCAAAGCGCTGCAGCCTGCGATAATCACGGCTACGGCGGCGAATACCGCGAATTTGCATGTACGGGTGCTGGTAGTTAAGGCTCGCATGTCCTGGCTTTATATCCTAGCGTCAAGTCTGATGACCGAGATTCACCGGCGATTATAGCTGAAGCGCAGCCGGTGCCGACGCGATTGGCGCTGAAACTTTAGGTAATGCATTGCCCAACACTGATACTTCACTCACTGGCGTACCGCCTGAGCTCACATCCACGCTGAAATCCGGGGGCCAAAGCAAGCTCGAACCCGAGGTCCAAAGCGCGCTCCAACCCGGGGCGCTGGCCGGGTCTCAAGCCGAGTCTCAAGCCGGTCCTCAGCAAGGCGATTCTCAAGCCGACCTCCAAGCCGACCCCGAAATCGAGACCGAAGCCGACGAGTATGAGGTCGCGGCTGCGGCTGCGCCTGCGCCGCTCACGGCCGTGATTCCGCAGTCGCTCGCAGGCGAGCGGCTGGACAAAGCGATCGCTCAACTATTTCCAGAATTTTCCCGTAGCCGTTTGCAAAGCTGGATCGAAACGGGGCGCGTCACTGTGGATGGCGAACCGGCGCGCGTTCGCGCCAAGGTGCCGCGCGACGCGGTGGTCGTCGTGACGCCGGATCTGCTGCCGGAGCAGCTCGCATTCACGCCGGAGCCGATCGAACTCGACATCATTTACGAAGACGCGACCTTGGTCGTCGTCAATAAGCCGGCCGGCATGGTGGTGCACCCGGCCGCGGGCAACTGGAGTGGCACGCTGCTCAACGGGCTGCTGCACCGTTACCGCGATGCCGCGGGCCTGCCCAGGGCCGGGATCGTACACCGGCTGGACAAGGACACCTCAGGCTTGATGGTAGTGGCTCGCAGCCTCACGTCGCAGACCGATCTGGTGCGCCAGTTGCAGGCTCGCACCGTCAAGCGCCGCTATATCGCGCTGGTGTGGGGAACGCCGCCGGCCGCGGGTCTCATCGATGCACCGATCGGCCGCGACCCGCGCGACCGCCTACGCATGGCTATCGTTCACGGCGCGACCGGCAAGCCGGCGCGCACGCACTTCGAGACGGTCGCGACCGGTCTGCTCGGCGAGCAGCCGGTTTCGGTGGTTCAATGTGATCTCGAAACCGGCCGCACCCATCAGATTCGTGTGCATCTCGCGCACCTGGGCAACCCGTTGCTGGGAGACCCGGTGTATGGGCGGGCGCGCAGTGCGCGCTCCGGCCTGGTGCTGCCGGGCGGTTTCGCGCGTCAAGCATTGCATGCCTGGCGGCTCGGCCTCGTGCATCCGGATTCCGGCGAGTTTCTGGCTTGGCACGTACCGGTGCCCGAGGATCTGGCGATGCTGGCCGACGAACTCGGCGTGGCGGGCGCACTGGCGCATCTGGGCGCAAATATCGGTGCCGACGGCGCTGATGCCGGCACGTACAAAGCGTACCGAATGGACGATGAAGATGCAGAGTACGACGACGCGGATGACGACTCCGGCACCGAGGATTAACTGCGCGCGCAATTAGACGCACAAAACCGCACAAGCATGCGCTGCGTGAGAGTTGACTGCGCGAGCATCGACTGCGCGAAAGTTGATTGCGTGTCGATTGCGTTTGGACCCGACGATAGCCATGAAACCGATGACCATGACATCACAACCGCTGACGTTCTCCGACTGCCTGTTGCCTGAGTGGCCGGTCGCCTCACGAGTGCGTGCGCTCGTCACTTCGCGCGCAGGCGGTGTCAGCGTTGAGCCGTATGGCTCGGGCGTGTTGGACGCCCAGTCCGGCGGCTTGAATCTCGGTTTGCATACGGGCGACGAAGCCGATGCTGTCATACAGAATCGCAACCGTTTGATCGCGATGTGCGGTGCGCAGCCTGCCTGGCTCGAACAGATCCACGGCAGTAGCGTGGTGGACGCGCAGCAGGCACTGCTCGCTCTCGAGCGCGGACAATCGCCGCTTAAGGCGGACGCAAGTGTCACCGATGCTGCGGGAGTTGGCTGTATCGTCATGGTCGCCGATTGCATGCCGGTGCTGCTTGCCGACGCGGCTGGACGTGCCGTGGGCGCGGCCCATGCAGGCTGGCGAGGGCTGGTCGGTGGGGTAATCGAACATACGGCGCAAGAAGTGACACGACGCTGCGGTGGCAGCGCCGATTTGCATGCCTTCCTCGGCCCAGCAATCGGGCCGCAGGCGTTCGAGGTCGGCGCAGAAGTGCGTGCGGCGTTTCTCGATGCCGCGCAGGCCGATGAGCGAGCGGCAACCGAAGCCGCGTTCGTGCGACATCCGAGCACAGAGGGAAAGTACTTTGGTAATTTATACGCGTTGGCCCGCCTGCGGCTGGCTCGACTCGGCATCAAATCGGTAACGGGCGGCGAGCATTGCACTTTTTCCGAACCCGAGCATTTCTATTCGTTTCGGCGTGATCGCGTCACAGGGCGTTTCGCGGCAATGATCTGGATTGCGTCCGAGGCGTGATGCCGGTCCGAGATACAGTGACCCCGACAGTGCCCCTGGTAGTAACCCCGGCAGTTACCCCGGCAGTTACCTCGGCAGTGACCTTAGCTCGTTCGGGAAAGCCCTTGTTTGTCCCGATATTCGAGCGACTATGCGGCGCTGCAAAGCGATGAACCGGAACGCCTGAACGGGGTCCAACCTGTGTCTATAGCTAGACAAACGGCAAACCGCGGGAAAACGATAATGAAAAAAATCTCGCAGCGCGTCAAAATCTAGCTGAACGATTGACACCGTAATCAACGGCGAGCAAGAATGCCGTAACCCTTGGCACTAGCAGACTGTTTCGCTATGTCGTCATTTCCACTCCCTGCAACACGCACCGGTGACAATCTAGGGTATGGCTGACTCTAAACAATCCACGGCAAGTAGTCCAACGGCCTCTACGGAGCAATTCCAAGGCATGCTTAACGCGTGGCTGGAGAACTTGAACCGCGCCATGAATCCGGCGCTCTGGGCGCAATTGAGCGCGGCGGCTGGGTCCAACGTGACGACTGCACCGAATAATGCGATGAGTGCATCAACCGAGCAGGGCGGCGCGGCGGGATCCCACATGCCGTCGCCGTTTGCCGCATTTGCAATGCCCGGGTTTGCCGGTGCTGCGATGCCCGATATGTCCAGCTTCGGGTTCATGGGAAAATTCACGGCGCCCACGAGCATGCCTGAGTTAAAGATTGCACCCGAGAAAATTCAGCAATTGCAAAGCGACTATGCCCGCGAATGCACGGCGCTTCTCCAAAAATTAAGTTCACCCGACGTTTCCGGGCTCGACTTGTCGGATCGGCGTTTTTCTTCTGAGGCTTGGCGCTCGACGCCGGTCAGCGCATTTGCCGCTGCCTGGTATTTGCTCAATAGCCGGTTCATGAAGCAACTGGCCGAAGCTGTCGATGTCGATGGCAAGACCCGCGAGCGGATCCGCTTTGCGCTCGAACAATGGACGGCGGCTGCCGCGCCGAGCAATTTCCTGGCACTGAACCCCGAAGCGCAGAAAACGTTAATCGAGTCGCAGGGTGAAAGCATGCGACTAGGCATTCAGAACCTGCTCAACGACATGAGCCGTGGCCGCATCACGCAAACAGACGAAACGGGTTTTGCAGTGGGTCAGAATATTGCCAACACCGAAGGCTCGGTGGTGTATCAAAACGAGCTGATCCAACTGATTCAATACAAACCGCAGACCAGCACCGTATTTGAAACGCCGCTGCTGATCGTGCCGCCGTGCATCAACAAGTACTACATTCTCGATTTGAATCCGGAAAATTCTCTGGTGCGCTACGCGGTCGAGCAAGGGCATCAGGTATTCGTGATTTCATGGCGCAACCCCGATGCGTCGCTGGCCGACAAAACCTGGGACGATTACATCGAGGACGGCGTGCTGCAGTCAATCGAGGTGGTCAAAACCATTTGCGGCCGCAGCAAAATCAACACCTTGGGGTTCTGTGTCGGTGGCACATTGCTGGCTACCGCGCTGGCGGTGCTCGCGGCGCGTGACGAATCGAGCGCGGCTTCGCTGACATTGCTCACGTCGATGCTCGATTTTGGCGACACCGGGGTGCTGGACGTATTTATCGACGAAGACCAAGTGCAGAAACGCGAGCAGGCTATCGGCGGCATGGGCGGCAAGCCCCCGGCGCTGATGCGGGGCAGCGAATTCGCCAGCACGTTCGCGTTCTTGCGGCCCAACGATCTGGTCTGGAATTACGTTGTCGACAATTACTTGAAAGGCCGCACGCCAGCCGCCTTCGACTTGCTGTTCTGGAACAGCGACAGCACCAACCTGCCTGGGCCGATGATGGTCTGGTATCTGCGGCATACTTATCTTGAAAACACCTTGCGCAAAGCGAACGCGCTGAGCGTGTGCGGCACACCCGTCGATCTGAGTTTGATCGACATGCCTACGTTCATTTACGGCTCGCGCGAAGATCACATCGTGCCGTGGAAAACCGCCTACGAATCGACCAAATTGTTGAAAGGTCCTTTGCAGTTCGTGCTCGGTGCCTCGGGACATATTGCGGGCGTCATCAACCCGCCGGCCAAGAACAAGCGCAGTTACTGGAGCAGCGAGCAGGTGCACGAGTCTGCCGATGCGTGGTTCGAAGCCGCCACCGAGAATCCGGGCAGCTGGTGGACGGTATGGTCCGACTGGCTGGCCCTGCAAGGCGGCAAACGCATCAAGCCGCGCGCCAAGCTAGGGTCTGCTAAATATCCGGTGCTAGAAGCCGCGCCGGGAAGTTACGTAATGCAAGCGGCCTGATCCGCTTGGCTCTTAGTTCATTTCCATCTAGAGGAAGCCAAAATGACTGATGTCGTGATTGTTGCAGCAGCCCGCACCGCAGTGGGTAAATTTGGTGGCTCGCTAGCCAAGATCCCGGCCCAGGACTTGGGCGCCACCGTCATACGCGCTTTGCTCGAGCGCTCGGGCCTGAAGCCTGAGCAGATCAGCGAGGTCATTCTGGGCCAGGTGCTTGCCGCAGGCTCCGGCCAGAATCCGGCGCGCCAGGCGCTCATCCGTGCAGGCCTGCCGAATTCGGTGCCGGGCATGACCATCAATAAAGTGTGCGGTTCGGGCCTCAAGGCCGTGATGCTGGCGGCTAACGCCATCATCGCCGGCGACGCCGAAATCGTATTGGCGGGCGGTCAGGAAAACATGAGTGCGGCACCCCACGTGCTGCCGGGTTCGCGCGACGGTTTCCGCATGGGCGACGCCAAGCTGATCGACTCCATGATCGTCGACGGGCTGTGGGATGCCTTCAACCATTATCACATGGGCACCACGGCAGAAAACGTCGCGAAGGAATACGGCATCACGCGCGAGGCACAGGACGCATTCGCGGCGGCTTCGCAAAACAAAGCAGAAGCGGCGCAAAAGAGCGGGCGTTTCGATGACGAGATCGTGCCGGTGGAAATTCCGCAGCGCAAAGGCGAGCCGGTGCGTTTCGCGACCGACGAGTTCGTGCGCCACGGCGTGACCGCCGAATCGTTGGCCGGCCTCAAACCGGCGTTCGACAAGGCCGGGTCGGTTACGGCGGCCAATGCGTCGGGCTTGAACGATGGCGCCGCGGGTGTGATCGTGATGTCGGCCAAAAAAGCCGAGGCGCTGGGCCTCAAGCCGCTGGCTCGCATCAAGGCTTATGCCAATGCCGGCGTGGACCCCAAAGTCATGGGCATGGGCCCGGTACCGGCTTCGCGCCGTTGCCTCGAGCGCGCCGGTTGGAGTACCGGCGACCTCGACTTGATGGAAATCAATGAAGCGTTCGCGGCTCAAGCGCTGGCCGTGCACAAGCAGATGGGCTGGGATACATCGAAGGTCAACGTCAATGGCGGTGCGATTGCGATTGGCCACCCGATCGGGGCATCCGGCTGCCGGATCCTGGTGACGCTGCTGCATGAAATGGCCAAGCGCGATGCCAAACGCGGCCTCGCCTCGCTGTGTATCGGCGGTGGCATGGGTGTGGCACTCGCCGTCGAGCGAGTTTGACAGGAATTTGAATCCAAGAGGAGCAAAGCGAGTACGCCGCTTGACAGCAACATGGGTGCGGCGCCGAGAATGGCCCCTAGGGGTTTGAAAGATAGACCACGGAGTTCTTTATGTCACAACGAGTAGCGTACGTCACGGGCGGCATGGGTGGGATCGGTACCAGCATTTGCCAGCGTTTGCACAAGCAGGGGTTTCGCGTTGTCGCCGGCTGCGGACCCAACTCGCCGCGTTGCACAAAGTGGATAGGCGAGCAAAAAGCGCTGGGTTACGATTTCGTCGCCTCGGAAGGCAATGTGGGCGATTGGGATTCGACCAAGCAGGCCTTCGATAAGGTCAAGGCTGAAGTCGGAGAGATCGATGTGTTGATCAACAACGCCGGCATCACCCGCGATATCGTGTTTCGCAAGATGAGCCGCGAAGACTGGACTGCGGTAATCGACACCAACCTGACCAGCCTCTTCAACGTCACCAAGCAGGTGATCGAGGGGATGGTCGAGCGTGGTTGGGGACGCATTATCAACATCTCGTCCGTCAACGGTCAGAAAGGCCAGTTTGGCCAGACCAATTACGCGACCGCCAAGGCCGGCATCCATGGTTTCACCATGTCGCTGGCGCAGGAAGTGGCGACCAAGGGCGTAACGGTGAATACGGTGTCGCCGGGCTATATCGGTACGGACATGGTGCGTTCGATTCGTCCCGATGTACTCGAAAAAATCATTGCCACGATTCCGGTGCGACGCCTGGGACAACCGGAAGAAATCGGTTCGATCTGCGCGTGGTTGGCGTCGGATGAATCGGGTTTTGCGACGGGGGCGGATTTCTCGCTGAACGGCGGTTTGCACATGGGTTGAGGGTCGCGCCTGCAGCTTTATGCGGGCTTGTGTGCGGGACGATGGCCGCTCGCGCGGCTGTCCATCCTGTTCACTGGTTGCACATGAGGGGACAGCGCTTGTTGGGGGGATGCCGGACAGCGCCGAGGAGTCGACTCCAGGCGCTGATTGCTATGCTGAAAGGGAACCATGAGCACGACAAAAAAAACAGCCGAACGTCTAATTAAAAAATATCCGAATCGCCGACTGTACGACACACAAACCAGCACCTACATCACCCTGAGCGATGTGAAACAGCTTGTGCTCGAAACCGAGGAATTCAAAGTACTCGATGCGAAGACCAACGAGGATCTGACCCGCAGCATTTTGTTACAGATTATTCTCGAGGAAGAAAGCGGCGGCTTGCCGATGTTTTCCAGCCCGATGCTCTCGCAGATCATCCGGTTTTACGGTCACGCCATGCAAGGCATGATGGGCACGTACCTCGAGAAGAATATCCAGGCCTTTATCGACATCCAGAGCAAATTGGGTGAGCAATCGCAAGGGCTGTACGACGGCGGCCCCCTGAATTCGGACATGTGGGCGCAATTCATGAACATGCAGGCGCCGATGATGCAGGGCGTGATGACCAGCTATATCGAGCAGTCGAAGAACATGTTCGTGGAGATGCAGGAAAAAATGCAGAGCCAGGCGAAAAACATGTTTACGACGTTCCCGTTCCCGGTTCCGCCCGGAACGGACGACAAGACGCCTAAATAAGCGTCGGCGTGCGGCCGGAAAGCGCGGCCGGCGACAGCTTGCCGGGCATGAGGGGTTGAAGGCGCGATACAATGCGGCTTCTCCGCATTTCTTCAGGCTGTCGCTATCATGTCGCAAACCCCCACCGCCACGCCGCCGGCTGCCGCGAACGCCGCACCCAAGGTCGGCTTTGTCTCGCTCGGCTGCCCGAAAGCACTGGTCGATTCCGAACAGATCATCACCCAGCTGCGTGCCGAGGGTTACCAGATTTCCGGCTCTTATGACGGGGCAGACATCGTCGTCGTCAACACCTGCGGATTTATCGACGAGGCTGTGCAGGAAAGTCTCGACGCGATAGGCGAGGCGCTGCACGAAAACGGCCGCGTGATCGTTACGGGTTGCCTGGGCGCCAAGACGGGCACGAGCGGCAACAACCTGATCTCGGAAGTGCATCCCAAGGTCTTGGCAGTCACCGGTCCGCACGCGCTCGGTGAGGTGATGCAGGCGGTCCACCAGCATCTGCCCAAGCCGCATGACCCGTTTATCGATCTGGTGCCGGCCGCCGGCATCAAGCTCACGCCGCGTCACTACGCCTATCTGAAAATTTCCGAAGGCTGCAATCATCGCTGCACGTTTTGCATCATCCCGTCGATGCGTGGCGACCTCGTCTCGCGGCCGGTCGCGGACATCATGCTCGAAGCGGAAAATCTGTTCAAAGCGGGCGTGAAGGAATTGCTGGTGATTTCGCAGGACACCAGTGCCTACGGCGTCGACGTCAAATTCCGCATGGGCTTCTGGAACGGGCGTCCGGTACGCACGCGCATGACGGAACTGGTCACCGCGTTGGGCGAACTCGCGGCGCAATATGGCGCCTGGATACGATTGCATTATGTGTATCCGTATCCGCACGTCGACGAAATCATCCCGTTGATGGCGCAGGGCCTGATCCTGCCCTATCTGGACGTGCCATTCCAGCATGCCCACCCCGACGTCCTGAAGCGGATGAAGCGTCCGGCCAACGCGGAAAAGACGCTAGAGCGCGTTCAGCAATGGCGCGAAATATGTCCGGATCTCGCGATCCGCAGCACGTTCATTGCCGGATTTCCGGGAGAGACTGAAGCGGAATTCGAAACGCTGCTCGAATTCATCCGTCATGCGGAGCTCGACCGGGTCGGCTGCTTCGCTTATTCGCCGGTCGACGGTGCGGCAGCTAACGAGTTGCCGGGCGCATTGCCTGATGCCTTGCGCGACGAACGCCGCGCCCGTTTCATGGAAGTGGCGGAAGCGGTCTCGGCCAAGCGCATGCAGCGCAAGATCGGCTCGACGCTCAAGGTGCTGGTCGACGAAGTGACCGCCGAAGGCGGCGTCGCGCGTTCATACGCGGACGCGCCGGAAATCGACGGCGTGGTGTATATCGAGCCGTCGCGCAAGGCCTCGAAGCGTTATAAGGTCGGCGAATTCGTCAACGTCAAAATCACCGGCGCCGACGGCCACGATCTGTGGGGCGAGCTTTAAGCCCTCATCTACCGGCCCATGTCACTCATCGAGGGGCATGGCGGGGATCGTGTTCGGGTTCATCGGTTTGTTGATCGGCGAATTCACTGGTAACACCTTGACCACAGGGCCCTGCGGCGATTTTTCCGTGACGATGTCATACGACAGATCGCCGCGGCAGGTGTGTGCGACCCAGCGCTGCGGCGCCGTGCTGGCGGCCGCGCCCGGCGTCGCGGGCGGTTTCTCGATGTTGAGCACCGACTCGCAACCGCTGCGCAGTGCGGCGTCGATACGTACCAGGTTGTCGGCCGAATCGCGCGCCGGTGTCATATCGGGCGGGGCCGGATTGACGTAGGGGATATGGGGCATGCTCATGCTGGGCATATGCAACCAGCTGCATCCGCTTAGCGCCATCAGCATCGAACCCGCGGCAACGACCGCCATATGTCGCGCGCGCGGCGCAAACGATTTTTCTGCATCGATAAAATCAAACAAATTCGGCACCTTCCAAACAGAGAACGGTTTAAGCAGCAAATGCGGCAGCAAATGCGCCTTGGGCACGGCTGCGCGAGCCGTCATCATACCGCGTCGGCTCGGGCATACGCTGCGGCGTTCGTAATGCTGCACTAGAGCATACGGGCCGGTATACTCGGCCTAACAGCACAGGCCCTCAAGGAGAACACTATGCAGCGCGAAGTGGTGGTAGTCAGCGGCGTACGCACCGCGGTCGGAGACTTTGGCGGCAGCCTCAAAGATTTATCGCCGACGGATCTGGGCGCGCGCGTGGTGCGCGAAGCCTTGGCCCGAGCCCAAGTGTCTGGCGATGACGTCGGACACGTCGTATTCGGCCACGTCATCAACACCGAACCGAAGGACATGTACCTGGCACGCGTAGCGGCGCTGAATGGCGGCGTCGGTCAGCATGTTCCGGCGCTCACGCTCAACCGACTGTGCGGCTCCGGCCTGCAGGCTGTCATCAGCGCGGCGCAGGCGATTTTACTCGGCGATGCCGATATCGCGATTGCGGGTGGTGCCGAAAGCATGAGCCGCGCCCCTTACATCATGCCCGACGCACGCTTTGGCGCGCGTATGGGCGAGTCCCGCATGATCGACATGATGTTGGGTGCGCTGCATGACCCGTTCGATGCCATCCATATGGGGGTGACCGCCGAGAATATCGCCGAGCGTTACAGCATTTCGCGCGATGTTCAGGATGCGCTCGCGCTCGAATCGCATCGGCGCGCGGCGCATGCGATCGAGAGCGGTTATTTCAAAGAACAGATCCTGCCGATCACGCTCAAATCCAAAAAAGGCGAAACGCTGTTCGATACCGACGAGCATGTGCGCGGTGCGACTACGATTGCCGATCTAAGCAAGCTTAGGCCGGCGTTCAAGAAAGACGGCAGCGTGACGGCCGGCAATGCGTCGGGCTTGAACGACGCAGCAGCGGCACTGGTGTTGATGGAGCGGCAAGTTGCCGAAGCACGCGGTTTGAAGCCGCTGGCGCGGCTGGTTTCCTATGGCCATGCGGGCGTCGATCCGAAATTCATGGGCCTGGGGCCGATACCGGCTACGCGCGCTGCGCTGGAGCGCGCCAAGCTCAGCGTCGGCGATCTCGACGTGATCGAAGCCAATGAGGCATTTGCCGCGCAAGCGTGCGCGGTCACACAAGACCTCGGTCTCGATCCGAAACGGGTCAACCCGAATGGCTCCGGTATCTCGCTGGGGCACCCGATCGGCGCCACCGGTGCGTTGATTACCGTCAAGGCGCTCTATGAACTGCAACGCACGGCTGGCCGGTACGCACTCGTGACGATGTGCATCGGCGGTGGCCAAGGTATCGCTGCAATTTTCGAGCGCGTGTGACCATGGCAGTATCGTTGACGATGTGGAGGAAGCGCCGCGCTGTCGTGTGTGGCGCGTTATGTGCTCTGTGCCTGCTGGGCGGGTTTTCCGGGGCGGCCGTAGCGCAGGAAGTCAAACCGGGAACGCTCGCGCCCGATCCCGAGTTCGCGCAATTCCCGCGTTACACCGGCTTGATCGGCTCGCGCAAAGTCGAACTGCTGCTCGGCCCGAAAACCGATGAACCCGAGGGCGTGCATGGCGAATACCATCTGCTCGACACGGGCGAGGTCATCCTGGTGGCCGGCGATCGCGACGGCAACACGCTGGAGCTCGAAGAGTCGGACGACGGTACCCGTATCACCGGCCAATGGGTTGCGCAATTCAGCAGCATCGGCGGTTTGACGGGCGATCGGACACCCACCGATGGATCGGACCCGCAGCCGCTGACCTTGCATCTGGAACCGCGCTCGGCTACGAATTAACTGACTTTAGGACTCGGCATGTCAAACGAATCGCACGATCCCGCAAAACGTGGCTTGCAAGCCGAATTGCAAACGGCACTCTTGCATCACGACGATCACCTGACTCCGGGGTGGACGTCATTTGTTCCGCCGGTCACGCGTGCGTCGACGGTAGTTTTCCCGAATCTGGCCGCGGTGCGCGCGCTGCAATGGCGCGACGATAGCCAGTGGCGTTACGGCCTGCACGCGACGCCGACCTCGACCATGCTCACTAATCGTCTCGCGCTACTGGAAGGTGGATCGCACGCCTTGTTGCAGCCGTCGGGACTGTCGTCGATCGTCAACGTCTATTTCGGCATCGTCAAACACGGTGAAGCCGTGCTGATTCCTGACAATGCGTACGGGCCCAACCGCGAGCTTGGCGATTGGCTCAGCAACGATTTCGGCGTGCAGGTCGACTATTACGATCCGATGATAGGCGCCGGCATCGCGGACCTGATCCGGCCGCAAACGCGCTTGATCTGGCTCGAATCGCCCGGTTCGGTGACGATGGAGGTGCCCGATATCGACGCGATCACCGCCGTTGCGCGCGCGCGCGGCGTCGTCACGGCGATCGACAATACCTATTCGGCCGGTCTGGCCTTCAAACCGTTCGACCATGGCGTCGATATTTCAGTGCAGGCGCTCACCAAGTATCAATCGGGGGCGAGCGATATCCTGATGGGCGCGACCATTACTGTCGATGCCGACATCCACGCGCGGCTCAAGCGAGCGCGCATGCGCATGGGCATCGGCGTGTCGTCCGATGACTGCTCGCTGGTGCTGCGCGGTTTGGCCACCATGCAGTTGCGCTTCGATGCGCACGACCGGTCGGCGCTGGCACTGGCGCAGTGGCTCAAAACCCGTCCGGAGATCGCAGCCGTATTGCATCCGGCGCTGCCCGACTGCCCGGGGCACGAGAATTACAAGCGGGATTTCACCGGCGCGGGTGGTTTGTTCTCGGTCGTCTTCGACGCTCAATATAGCCCCGCGCAGGTCGACGCGTTTGTCGAAGGGCTGGCGCTTTTCAAGCTGGGCTGGAGTTGGGGCGGCGCGCATAGTCTGGCGATGCCTTACGACGTCGCCAGTATGCGCACGGCCTCCCGCTGGCCGCACAAAGGCACGCTGGTGCGTTTCTTCGTGGGTCTTGAAGGGGTGCAGGATTTGCGTGCCGATATCGAGCAAAGCCTGGCGATGCAGCTAACGAAATAGCGGTACGGAAACGCTGACTTAGCGCCAAACGCCAGCGCCAAGGCCAACGTCAGCGCCAACGCTTACATAAAAAGCCGCGGTAACGCGTCCAGGCCGACATGGTTGAATGCCACGTCGGCCGCCTTGCGCACCACAGGCTTGGCGCGAAATGCGACCGACAAACCTGCGACGGCCATCATTTTCAGATCGTTCGATCCATCGCCCATCGCGATCGAGCGTTGCGGCGCGATCCCCAGGTTTGCGCAGATCGAAATCAGCGTATCGGCTTTCACTTGCGCATCGACGATCTCTCCCAGCACCGCACCGGTCAGTTTTCCGTCGACAATCTCAAGCTCGTTCGCACGGGTGTAATCGAGGCCTAACCGTTCTTGCAAGCGCTGCGTAAAGAAGGTAAAGCCGCCCGACACGAGCAGGGTTTTGAGTCCTGCGGCACGAGCCTGCGCCAACATGCTTTCGGCGCCAGGAGAAAGTTTCAGGCGCTCTTCGTACACGCGCTCGAGCACGCTAGCATCCAGCCCGGCGAGCAAGGCGACGCGGCGTCGCAAGCTTTCGTCGAAGTCGGTGATCTCACCGCGCATCGCAGCCTCGGTGATCGCCGCCACTTGCGGTTTGACGCCACAATAATCGGCAATTTCGTCTATGCATTCGATCGTGATCAGCGTCGAGTCCATATCCATCGCGAGCAGGCCATAGTCGCTCAGCGCTTGCGGTTCTATCCACGCGGCATCGAGCCGATGCGTGTCGCAGTAAATGTCGATGTCGACGCGTTGCTGGGGATCCGCGTCAATGATGCGGAACGCCTCGGCGGCGATGGTTTCGGCTCGGGTGCCGCGCGCGAGTGCGGTCAAGGGGCGGGCGTGCGCAGGGTCGAGCGCGCTGGCGCTCTGGATTACCAGATTCATAGTTTCAGGGTCGGCAGTTCGGACAAGCCGCACGCACCCCATGCAGCGATAACGCTATGCACGTGGATTGCGGGCACAAGGCCCTATTGTAACGACTGCGGGTTCCTTGTCGGAAAATAAGCAACTGCCGGCAATGTTCTGCTTCCAATGTGCAACGTCGGACGTCCACCTTCAACCATCCACCTTCAACCATCCAACTTCAAACTCCCCGACGCTTCATGCGTGCGCCGCGGGTTCTCGATGCTGTGCACGCCAATGAGTCGGCGGCAGTGGTTCGAATTTCTGCCAAACGCGCCGCATCTGGCGCGCCGAGCCAAAACCCGCACGTTGTGCGACGCGTTCCAGATCCAGGTCGGATTGAGTCAACAATTCGCGCGCGAGAGCGATGCGTAGGCTGTGCAAATAATCGACCGCTTGCGTGCCGGCGTGATCGCGAAACAAGCGCGCCAGATGGCGTTCGCTGCTGCATGCGATCGCGGCCAACTCGGCGAGTGTCCAATGTCGCGCCGGCTCTGCCGAAATCGCATCCTGCACCCGGTGCAAGGCAGGATTCATGTGATTGCGTCCGTTCAACCAGGGCGAGAGCTGGGGATCATGACCGCTGCGCCGGGAATAGACCACCAGATTGCGCGCCACGGTGGCCGCAACCGGCGCGCCGACGAGATCCGCCACCATCTGCAGACTCAGATCGATGCCTGCGGTTACGCCGGCACTGGTGCTGATCGGACCGTCGGACACGAACAGGCGATTGTCGAGCACCCGTGCGCGCGGCGCCAACGCTCTTAGCGCGGCGCAATCGGTGTGATGCGTGGTGCAGTCGCGGTTATCGAGCAGACCCGCGCGAGCGGCAATCAACGCGCCGGTGCAGATGCACGCGATGCGTCTTGTCGGCGAGGCTTGGTGTTTGAGCCATGCCACGGCGCTAGCCAGTGCCTCGTGCGAGGGGGCTGGCGAGGCCGCCGGAGTGCGCGATGACGCTGGGGCTGGTGCCGGAACCGGCGTGGGCCACGGCGCCGCCGAGGCCCGAAGCGGCTGGGTGGAATCGACCGTGCCGGTAACGAAGATCAACGCATCGGGTTCGATCGCCTCGGGCAGCGGGGCCAAACCACTGAGCGCGAGACCTATCGATGTCGACACCTGGGGGCAGGGGCCGACGTACTTCAATTCAAAGCGCAGCGGCACCCCGTCGCGCGTGCTCGGCTGGCAGCGATTCGCCATGGCGAATACCTCGGCCGGTCCAGTCAGATCGAGCAACAAGGTATCCGGCAGCACTACAAAATAAATCGCAAGCGTACGCATACGGGGTACTCGGTGGTTTATGCCGCCTTGGAAGCGGCAGCCGGCAAGCTTGCCAGTACCGCATCGACGGTCATGATGCGCGCGAAGCGGTCAGCCAGCACCAGTTCGGTACGCGCCTTGATTTCCTGCGCGCTATAGGTCACGCCCGAGCCCGCATGGGTCATCGGGAATGTCAGCGTGGCCTCGGTGATGTAGTCGACTTGATAGCCGTCGTCGGATGCTTGGCGGGTCGTCGTTTCGCAACATTGCTCAGTGCGGATACCGCTGACGATCAGGCGGCGTATGCCATGGGTGATCAGCCATTGAGGCAGGGCGGTGCCGTTCATCGCGCTGTGGACGGTTTTCTGTATCGTGACCGAAGGTTGAATCTTGATGCCGTTCAGCGTTTTGACAAAACCGGACGCCAGCGAAAACGGCCCTTGCGGCTCGACGTGGAAAATCTGCACCACCGGTACGCCGCGCGCCGCACAGCCATCGATCAATTGCTGCTGTTTTTCCAGATAGAGCGGCACGTCGGCGGTCGACCAGTAATGCCGGTTAGGAAAAGATTCTTGTACATCGATTACGAGCAGGGCGGTATCGGTCATTTTGTGTCTCGGCATCAAGTTAAGGAAAAGTACCACACCACCATATTATTCGGCTTATCTCCATGAAACGAGACATGAGAAAGACGTAAATAGGTCATATTCGGACATCGTTAAAATGAGCGTGGAACGACTCTGCGACACGGTGCCCGCCATCTATCGAAGCGAATGCCGCACGCTCGCTCTACAATAAGGGACGAAAAAAATAGCTGGAGACACGATGAAATTCCCCCCCGAACGCGCCGCCGAGCTGGTCCGTGATTTCGATTTGCGCAAGCTCGATGCCGCCTTCTATGCCGATCCGTTCCCGTACTACCACGCGCTGCGCGAACACGAACCGGTTAAACGCATGCCGGACGGCTCGTATTTCCTGACGCGCTATCGAGACATCCAGGCGGTGTACCGGGACGCCGCGACCTTTCGTTCCGACAAGACAGCCGAATTCGCGCCCAAGTACGGCGACACACCGCTGTACGAACACCACACCACCAGCCTGGTCTTCAACGATCCTCCGCGCCATACGCGGGTGCGCAAGATCCTATCTGGGGCGCTGACCGTGCGCGCGATCGCGGCGATGGAGCCAGGGCTGATCCGATTGGTCGATAGCCTGCTCGCGCGCATTGAAGCACGAGCCCAGCGCAGCGAGACGGTCGATCTGATCGAAGACTTCGCCAGCGCGATCCCCGTCGAGATCATCGGCAACCTGCTGGATGTGCCGCACCATGAACGCGAACCGCTCAGGGGCTGGTCGCTCGCTATTCTGGGCGCGCTTGAGCCTTCGCTGACACCGCAGCAGTTCGAGGCCGGCAACACCGCCGTCAGCGAGTTCCTGGCCTATCTCAAGGTGCTGATCGCGGATCGCCGGCTGCGCCCCGGCGATCCGCAGACCGATATCCTGACGCGCTTGATCGAGGCGGAGCCGGGGCAAGTCGGCGCGGCCGGACCCGACGCGGGGCTCGAGCGGTTGTCCGAAACCGAGCTGCTGCACAACTGCATTTTCATTTTGAATGCTGGCCACGAAACCACGACCAACCTGATCGGCAACGCGCTGGTGTGCTTGGCACAATGGCCCGCGCAGCGTGACTTGTTGATAGCGCAGCCGGAGCTGGCTCATTCGGCCATTGAAGAATTTTTACGTTACGAGAGCTCTAACCAGTTGGGCAATCGCATGGCTGCCGTCGATACGGTGGTCGGGGGCGTGCCGATCGCGGCCGGCACAGGGCTAACGTTATGCATCGGCGCGGCCAACCGCGATCCCGAGCAATTTGCCGATCCGGACCGGCTCGATATCACGCGCGAGCACAGCGGGCAGGGCGGGCGCCACCTCGCTTTCGGCTTCGGTATTCATCAATGTGCGGGTATGACGCTGGCACGCCTCGAAGGGCGCATTGCGATCAGCCGATTTTTGCAGCGCTTTCCTAACTATGTGCTGGAGGGCGAACCGGCGCGTTCGCAGCGAGCGCGCTTTCGCGGCTTCGTCAGCGTGCCTTGCAAAGCGGGGGTGATTGCTTGACCGCTTGATCGGACATCGAGGGGCTCGCGCGATGCGAGGAGCCCAACTGCATCAGATGTAAGTTCCTCGTGGGGTCAAGCCGTCGGAATCACCTTGCCGGTATAGATGACCGGGCCACTCGGCGCGTTCGGGTTGGGCGAGCCACCTATCGGTTCAATCGAGGCCGCCAATACGGGGAAGTCATTCACCGATGCCACCTTCATGCGCGCCGTCGCACCGCGCGGCAGCACACCGAGCGAAACCGGATGCCCCTGCTTGGGCAAGCCCCACAGTTGCACGGATTTATCAGACGGGTCGGATGCGCCGCTCAAGCGGCGCACGGTCATCTCCGAGGTCTGCTTGTTCCAAGTGACCAGCACCAAGGCGTGCGCATCCTTGTCGGCGAGCGTTGCTACATAGTCGACCTGCGAGTCGACCTGCGGCTGTTGCTGCGCCCCCTGCTGGGCAACCTGCTGCTGCGGTGCGGAAGCAAACGGCGCGAAATGCCCGATTGCGACCGCGAGCGCCAGCACCGCGATCGCCGTTGCCGCGATCGACCAGCCACGCCAAAACGACAGGTTATCGAACCACCGTGAAACCGGCTGCGCGCGGCGCGCTGGCGGACGTTCCGTCGCAACTGGGACGCCGCGGCGCGCGTTGACAAGATCCAGGCGCCGCTCGATTGCCAGCCAGACCTCGGGCGGCGGAGTTGTCGCAGCGCCAAGTTCGGCCATCGATTGCAGCCGGGCGCGCCAGCCTTCGATCGAGACGCGAATCGCAGCATCGCTACGCGCGATATGCTCGAAGCGTCGCCGCGAACCGCCACGCAGTACGCCGAGCACGTATTCGCCAGCTAACCGGTCCACCAAGCCTGGGTAACGATGCAGATCCATCACCAGCTCCCAAGACAGGTTTTGAGCTTCTCGAGCCCGCGTCGTATCCACGATTTCACGGTCCCGAGCGGCACTTTCAGGACCGCAGCCACCTCGCTGTGACTTTGGTCGCGTAGATAGGCGAGTGCCACCGCCTGGCGCTGCCTGGCTTCCAACTGGGCCATGCAGACCTCAAGCCGGCGGGCCTCCTGGCTCAACAAGACACGCTCCGAGGGCCCATCGTCCTGGGTCGGCAAGATTTCATCCAACGCGTCGCTCCATGGCGTTTCGGCGCTTGCCCCGAAGGCTTTCTGCTGCCGTAGATAGTCGAGCGCCCGGTTGCGCAGGATTGCCGCCATCCAGGTCATCGGCGCGGCAAGGCTATCGCGATAGTCGCCCGCGTATCGCCAGATATTGACAAAGGCTTCCTGCAAAACTTCTTCGGCCCACTCGCGCTTCACCAATATACGTAGCGCAAGCGAAAACAGTTTCGGCGATGTCAGGTCGTAGAGCGCGCGCAGGGCCCGTTCATCGTGGCCGACGACACGCTGAAGCAGCAGCGCCAGCGCCTGCGGCGTTGCATCTGCTTGGGAAGTCGTATCGTCTGGAAGGGCTGTCATGTGACCGTTTGGGTGGACTATGTAGCCATCTTACCCAACTTACGAGGATAAAAATCCATTGCATGGGTCCAAACGGGTAGATATTGCACCCGCTTGTTGCGTTCGCTTCTTGCATCCGATCCGGCTGCCGGCACGTATAAGCCGCATAAGACTATCGATGAGGGTTACATGTCGCCTGTCGCTGCCCTAGGGCTCGCCTGGATTGCATTAGCACTGGTTTTCACCGCAGTTTGGGCATGGCAACTGAAAACGGAGAACGCCGGCATGGTGGACCCGGTTTGGGCGTATTCGCTCGGCGGCGTCGCGCTGCTCTACGCGGTGCTGGGAACCGGCGCGCCATCGAGCCGTGCGCTGAGCGGCATCGGCGGCCTGTTCTGGGGCGCGCGTTTGGGCATGCATTTGTGGCAACGCAATCACGGCAAGCCTGAGGACGCTCGCTACCGCCGCTTTCGCAATGAATGGGGTGCCGCGGCCAATCGCAAGATGTTCGCGTTCTTCCAACTGCAGGGGGTGATTTCGATGTTGCTGTCGATCGCTTTTCTGGTTCCGTCGTATCGAAACAGCGCGCCCGCGGCCGGCTGGACCGCCGTGGCGGTGTGCATCTGGATCGTCTCGGTGACGGGCGAAGGGTGGGCCGACCGCCAACTGCGGCATTTCCAGGCAGATCCTGCGAACCGTGGTGCGGTCTGTCGCGCAGGCCTGTGGCGCTATTCGCGTCACCCTAACTATTTCTTCGAATGCGTCCACTGGCTCGCGTACCTCGCGCTATCGATCGGCGCGCCGCTCGCCTGGCTTGCGCTCGCACCGCCCTTGCTGATGGCATGGCTGCTGCTCAAGGTATCGGGCCTGCCGCTGGTCGAGGCGCAATCGGAACAGACGCGTCCCGGCTACGCTGAATACCGGCGCACCACCAGCGCGCTGATTCCATGGCCGCCGCGCTGCACTGCTGACCCTGAGGAACCTGCTCGATGACTATGTCCACGACCGAACATGCATTACCGCTTGGCGCAGCCGCCGATGACGGCCTGCTGATCCGGTGTTGCGAGCGCGGCTGGCTGCCCGACCCGTTGATCCGGCTCGGCATGCGGCAGTTGATGCGACGTCGCCTGCGTGACGAAGGTGCCGGGCATGGTGAGCTTCGTGCACAACGACTGGGCAACTTGCTCGACGACTTGCGCGCAAGCCCGATCGCGATCGAAACGCAGGCGGCCAATACCCAGCACTACGAACTGCCTGCACCATTCTTCGAGTCCCATCTTGGGCCGCACCTGAAATATTCGTGCTGCCTCTATCCAACCGGGCACGAAACGCTAGCGCAAGCCGAAACGCAGATGCTGGAACTATATGCCCAGCGCGCCGAGTTGGCCGACGGACAACATATCCTCGATCTCGGATGCGGTTGGGGATCGTTGTCGCTATGGCTCGCGGCACGCTATCCGCACGCACAGATCGTGGCGCTGTCCAATTCGCATGGTCAGCGCGCGTTCATCGAACGCTGCGCCGCCGAGCGCGGCTTGCGCAACCTCGATGTCGTGACGGGCAATATCGTCGATATCGACTTCTCCGGCACGCAACTCGCCGGCGGTTTCGATCGCATCGTTTCGATCGAGATGTTCGAACATATGAAGAACTATGGGCTGCTGTTGGCGAAGCTCGCCCGCTGGATGCACGACGACGGGAAGCTGTTTGTGCATATGTTCGTGCATCGCACGCTTGCGTACCACTTCGAAACACGCGACGGTAGCGACTGGATGTCGAAGTACTTCTTTACCGGCGGGACCATGCTGTCCGAGGCGCTGTTGCTCAACTTCCAAGACGACCTGCGTATCAGCCGGCAGTGGTGGGTAAGCGGCACGCATTACCAGCGCACCGCGAATCAGTGGCTAGTCGCGCTGGATGCCGCCCGTGAGCGGGTGATGCCAATGCTGGTGCAAACCTACGGCGCGCGTGACGCGGCGATTTGGTTGCAGCGCTGGCGCATGTTCTACATGGCGGTTGCCGAATTGTTCGGCTTGGGCGGCGGTAACGAATGGGGCGTCGGGCACTATCTGTTCGACAAGCGGACACGCGCCGCATGATCGCCCAACTCGTGATGCCACAGCGAAGGTTGGTCTGGGTAGCTGCGCTCGCGCTTACCTTGTTGAGTGCTTGCAGCCCGATCGTCATACTTAACGATGCCGCACCGCGCAGCACGTTCAGCGAAACTCAGGGTCTGGCTTATGGCAGCGATCCGCGCCAACGGCTCGATGTATATGTACCGGCTGGCGCCGCGATCGCACGCGCAATACCGCGATCGGGCTCCAGCTCCGGCTCTGGCTCAAGCTCCGGGCAGCGAGGCCGCCCGATCGTCGTGTTCTTCTACGGGGGGAGCTGGCAGAACGGCGATCGCGCCGATTATCTGTTCGTAGGCGAAGCGCTTGCCTCGCGCGGCTTTGTCGCGGTGCTGCCTGACTACCGGACCTATCCGCAAACGGTGTTTCCGGGCTTTGTCGACGACGCGGCGGCAGCCGTGCGTTGGGCTCACGATCACGCTCAAGAATTCGGCGGCGATCCGGCTAACCTCTTCCTGATGGGACACTCGGCCGGCGCACAGATTGCGGCCTTGCTCGCCACAGACGGACAGTATCTGGCCGCGCAGCGGATGAGCAAGCACGACGTGCGTGGCTTCATCGGCTTGGCCGGTCCGTACGATTTCCTGCCGCTCAACGACGCGACACTCGAACGCATCTTTCCGAGCGCGCTGCGCCAGGCGAGCCAGCCGATCAATTTCGTCACCGGCGACGAGCCTGCGATGTTCCTCGCGGCAGGCACGCGCGACAAGACCGTCGACCCCGGCAATACCGACCGGCTGGCTGCAAAATTACGCGCCGCCGACGACACGGTGGAGGTCAAGCATTATGCGGGCATCGACCACGCGCTACTGGTCGGTGCGCTCGGAGCGCCATTGCGGACGCTCGCACCGGTGCTGAGCGATGTCACGCAATTTATCGACTCACATTGAGCTGGCGGGTCAGCATTTATTGAGCTGGCGGGTCAGCATTCAATGGGCTGGCGGGTCATTCGCGGTTCAGCAAGAAGTGCATGACATCCGTGCGGCCCTGATCGAAGCCAGCTTCGCAGTAAGCCAGATACAAGCGCCAGGTCCGCACGAAGCTCTCGTCGAAACCCTGTGCGCGAATCGCGTCGAGCTGAGCCTCGAACGCGTAACGCCAGCGCCGTAGCGTCTCGCCATAATCGCGGCCGAATGCCAGCGAGGCCTGCGCGACCAGCCCGGCCTTAAGCGCGGCACGCACGAAACGCGTTGGGCTGGGCAACATCCCGCCCGGAAAAATGGTTTCGCGGATAAAGTCGCTGGAACCGCGATAGGCCGCGAAGCGCGCGTCATCTATCGTGATCGACTGCACAAGCGCGCGGGCGCCGGGCGCCAGACGGTCACGCACGACCTGAAAATACGTCGGCCAAAAGCGCTCGCCGACCGCCTCGAACATTTCGATCGATACGACCGCATCGTATTGTCCACGCACATCGCGATAATCCTGCAGCTCGAGCGACACCTGGTGACCAGCACTCGCCTGCGCCACGCGTGCACGCGCCACGTCGAGCTGCGCCGGCGAGATCGTCACACCATGCACATGGATCCCTTGCTGCGCCGCGTGCACGGCAAACCCACCCCAGCCGCAACCGATCTCCAGCACACGCATGCCGGCTCGCAGGCCGAGCGTATCGACGATGCGCTGGTATTTCGCCGTCTGCGCCGCTTCGAGCGACCGGTCCATGTGGCCTTCGAACAGTGCGCTCGAATAGGTGAAGGTAGCATCGAGCCATAGCGCATAAAACGGGTTACCGATGTCGTAGTGCGCGTGAATATTGCGTCGGCTGCCCGCGCGGGTGTTGGCCCGCAGCCGATGCCGCAAGCTGTACCAGAATTGCGCGAGCCATCCGCCCGAGACCGTGTCGGGCAACGCGCTTTCGTTGCGTATCGCCATGACCAGCAAGGCAACGAGGTCAGGTGTCTCCAGCCAATTGGCCCGATACGCATCGGCAAAACCGATGTCGCCGGCGCGCAGGATCGCCGCGCAAGCACGCCAGTCGCGCAGCTCCAGCCGAGCGCTGGGCGGTGCGTGCGGATCGCCGAACACCTGCTGTTCGCCGTCGGGCGTGACCAGCACCAGGTGTCCGACATGAATGCGCCTGAGCAGCGACATAAAGATGCGAGCCGAAGCCGGAATGCGCGTTGGCGCGGAAAGCGTCCGAGATAGCGTCATGGCTGGGTCTCCTTGGATAACGAATGCGAAGCGTGCCGGCTGTCTTGCTGATTCGATGCGGCTATGGCGTCGGTGGTCTCGGGCATGCCGTCGCCGGTGCGAGGGGCAGGACATTTCCCATGGAACGGCACCTTCTTGACCCACAGCCGCAGCGCCTGCCAATGGATATGCATGACCACCGCGAAAGTCAGCCATGGCTGGCGCGCGAGCGCGCGCAGGCCGCTGGCGCATGTGAGCGGCACCGTCCGCGCGGCGATCACGGTGCGGATCAACAGACCTTGCGCATCGTGATAGTCGATCGCGGTCGATACCGTGCGTTGGGCCTGAGCACGCCGACTATCGCGCACCCGAAACGCGTAATGGCCTTCGACACGGCAGAATGGCGACACATCCAATACTTTGCGGCACACCAGCACAGTGCGTGCATCGATCACCCCACGGTCGTTCGCGCTTAGCAAATAGGCATGCCGCGCGCCGAAGGTATTGCGCACCTCGGCCAGCAGCGCACGCAAGTGACCAGCGCGGTCGTGGCAAAGCCAAAAGCTGACAGGGTTGAACGCATAACCGAACACACGCGGGAATGTCTGCAGCCAAATCTCGCCGTCGGCCGGCAGCGCGGCATCACTCAATTGCGCGCGCATCCATGCGTCGAGGTCGGTGCCGTCGCGCGGACCGTAATCGCGCGCATATAAGCTCAGGGGCGCCCATCGGTTTACGCCCAGCCACCAACTATCGAGTTCAGCCAAGCGCGCGAGGTCGCAACGTACACAAAACACCGGATAGACGAAACGGTGACGCACCGGTCGCAAGCGTTCGTGCACCACCTTCCCGAGCAGAAGCAGCGCGGCCGGCCTCGTCACTGCCGTGTTCATAGCGCGGCCCAAGTCGGCAGCACACCGAAATCCGCTGCGACGTGCAACGCCGACTTCAGGCCGTCTTCATGAAAGCCGTAACCGGTCCACGCGCCGGCAAACCACGTGCGGCGGCTGCCTTGCAGTTCAGGCAGCCGCTGTTGCGCATCCAGTGCATGCAGATCGAGCAGCGGATGCTCATAGACGAAGCGCTGCAACTCGGTACCGGGCGCGGGTTCGGTAATCGGATTCAACGTCACGATGACCGGCGTTTTGAACGGCAAGGGCTGCAACCGATTGACCAGATAACTGACGCAGACGGCCTGCGCGTCACGGCTGCCCAGGCCGCCGCCCAGGTAATTCCACGCCGACCACACGCGGCGCCGCTGTGGCAATAGCGTTGGATCGGTATGCAGCACGGCGACGTTCGGCTGATAGTGCACGGCGCCCAGCGCGCCACACTCATCCGCATCGGCGTCGGCCAACAACCGCAGGCTGGTGGGCGCATGCGTGGCCAGCACCACCGCGTCGAAGCGCTGCGAACCGGCTTGGGTCAGCACGTCGACACCTTGTGCATCGCGGCGAACCGCGATGACCGGCGTGTCGATACGCACATCGCCCAGGGTCGCGGCAATGCGCCGTACGTATTCGCGGCCGCCGCCTTGCACCGTCTTCCATTGCGGCCGATGGTCGATCTGTAGCAGTGCATGGTTCAGGCAGAAACGCAGAAACGTGGTGGCCGGGAAGCGCAGGATGTCCGCGGTTGCGCTCGACCAGATCGCGGCCGCCATCGGTAATAGATACTGATGGCGGAATGCGTCGCCGTAACCACCGGCCGTGAGCAACTCGCCCATCGAGCAGCGGGTTCGCACGGCAACCGCCAGGTGATCTTGAGCGCCCCGGTTGAAACGCAAGATATCGCGCAGCATGCCGAGAAAGCTTGGTGAAAATGCATTGCGCCGCTGTGCGAATACCGTGTTCAGCGTGGTGCCGGCCCACTCGAGCCGACCGGCGTCGAGCGATACTGAAAACGACATATCGCTCGGATACGCGGCCACCCCAAGCTCGGCGAGCAGCGCGATCAGATTCGGATAAGTGCGGTCGTTGAACACCAAAAAGCCGGTATCGACCGGGTGTGTCGCGCCCTCCAGCGTCACGTCGACGGTGTTGGTGTGACCGCCCAGGTAAGAGCCCGCTTCGAACACGGTGACCTGATGCCGGCGCGACAGCAGATAGGCACTCGCGAGGCCGGCAATGCCGGCGCCGATGACCGCGACACGCTGGCCCGGCGGCGGGATGTGCTGCGCGTAGCTCATGGCCGGCCCTCCGAAGTCAATGGGACGAAATCGCAAGAGAAAGAGCGCCGGGGTAAACACGGGCGTGAATGGGAAATTTTTCGCATCATGTCCAAAATACGTATCGCGTCGGCAATTGGATGCACGGCCGGACATTTGTGAGCGCGGGGAGGGAAGGGGAAGAGGGATTCGGAAACGAAAATTGGCTGCCGCGATAAGGGGCGAGAAACGAGGGGCTGGAAACACGGGGCTGGAAACCAGGGGTGGGCAAGTGGACCACAGGGCCGGTGCACGGTAATATCAGTCGTTCCTCATTCGCGAAAACCTTCCGGACCTACCTAACAGGGTTGCACGCGACCAAGACCCGTCATCGAAACATCTCATGCAGGGGCAGTGCATCCATGAAAATTACGATTCTTGACGACTACTTCGACACGTTGCGGGGTCTTCGCTGCTTCAGCAAGCTGGGCGGGCATGACGTAACAATCTGGAACGATCACGTGCAAGACGATGATGTCCTGGCTGAGCGCCTGAAAGACACCGAAGTTCTCGTCCTTATCAGAGAGCGCACCAAGATTGGGGCGCCACTCTTGGAGCGCCTTCCCACACTGAAACTGATCAGCCAGCGCAGCGTCTATCCGCACATCGATATCGCCGCCTGTACACGTCTCGGTGTCGTCGTCTCGTCCAGCCAGCATGCAGGCGTGCCATCCTACGCTGCGGCCGAATTAACGTGGGCACTCGTACTAGCGGCAAGCCGCCAGATCCCTCAGCAGGTGAGCGCGATGAAGGCCGGGAAATGGCAAATGGGCATCGGCGATACTTTGCGCGGCAAGACCTTGGGTATCTACGGATATGGCCGAATTGGCGGCGCGGTCGCCGAATATGGCAAAGCCTTCGGCATGAACATCTTGATTTGGGCGCGCGAGGCATCGCTCGAGCGCGCACGCGCTGATGGTTACGCGATTGCCCCAAGCAAAGACTCGTTTTTTGAGCAGTGCGATGTTTTGTCCCTGCACATGCGTCTGGTCGATGCCACGCGCGGAATTATCGAGGAAGCCGACCTCGCACGCATGAAGCCTACGGCTCTTCTTGTCAACACGAGTCGAGCGCAACTGATCAAAGCGGGCGCGCTATGCGCGGCCTTGAAGTCTGGTCGCCCAGGTATGGCCGCGCTAGATGTTTATGAAAGTGAGCCGATGCTCGATGTGGACAATCCATTGCTCACAATGGATAACGTGATTTGCACACCGCATATCGGCTATGTAACCCGCGATGAGTATGAAATCCATTTCACGGATATTTTCGACCAGGTCATCGCCTATGAGGCGGGTACGCCGACAAATGTGGTCAATCCGGATGTATTACATTTGAAGCCGGACCAGCCCCCGCCCGCTTCATAACAAAAATTCACGACATGGCATATCGTGTTTTTGCCATTGCTTCTAGCCGCTGCTTCTAGTCGCGGTCTCCAACTGCTCAGCCGCTCGCGCCACGCGTCGTGCGTGCCACCAGCCGTTCCGCCCGAAACCGATGCTCGGCGCTGAATAGGCGCCGATAGGTGGACAGCACAGCAAGCGTCGTGCCCAGCGCCGACGCAGCCGCGATCAGAAACATCACGACGATCTGGTAGCGCACCGCTTCGACCGGTGACTGTCCAGCGAGTACCTGGCCCGTCATCATGCCAGGCAGGCTGACCACACCGACGATGGACATCGCATTCAGCGTGGGTATCATGCCGGCGCGTACGGCCTGTACCGCGGGTCGGCGCGCCGCTTCCCAACGGCTCGCACCGAGAGCCAGCAGCAGATCGACCTGGGAGCGGTGTGCGGTCAGCTCTTCGGTGATGCGTTCGAGCCCGAGCGACACCCCGGTGAGTGTGTTGCCCAGCACCATGCCGAGAATCGGAATGGCGTACTGCGGCTCGTACCAGGGGCGTATGCGGATGATCACGAACAAGCCGAAGGCGGTAACCAGCCACGAGCTTATCCAGATCGACGCCATGCCGTCGGCGCGCATGCCGCGGTAGGCACGCTCGCCGCGCCGGCTCGCGGCCAGCCCGGCGACCACCGTCATCACGGTCATCATCGCCAGGGCGACGTACCAGTGACGCGAGCGAAATACCCATGCCAGCACTTGCCCGACCAGCAATAATTGCACGACGGTACGCACGGCCGCGACCAGGAGGCGCCGCTCGAGCCCCAGGCCGAGTGCAACCGACAAGGCGCCGTTGACCAGTATCAGGGCCGCAGCGAACGCCAGGTCGAGATTGCTCAGATTTGTATAGCTTGCGTTCACTCGTGCTTACCCTCCTCAACGCGCTTCCGAACTCGCTCCTGCCCCCGTTCCTGCTCCTGTACCCGTCCGGCTTCCATGTACAGCGTGCGATTGCCGATGCGTTGCGCCTGAGACGGATTGTGCGAAATCCAGGCGAGCGCGGCAGCAGGGCTAGCCTGGAACCAGCTATCGACCATGGCTTCCACGGTGGCCGCCGAATCCGGGTCCAATGCGGCGGTGGGTTCGTCCAGTAGAAGGACGGCCGGGCGCAACTGCAATACGCGGATCAGTGCGGTGATTTGTGCCTCGCCGCCCGAGAGTTGATCGGCGCTCTTGTCGAGAAAGTGCGCATCGCGGCCGGATGCCTTCAGTAACGTCTCGACGGTGGCACGGTCGTAGCGCGAATCGCGGTAGATCGCCAGTGTGTAGGGGAGGCGAAGATTGTCTTCGACACTGCCGTCGAACATGGCCGGACGTTGCGCAAGGTAAGCGATCGCGCGACGGTAAGCGAGGATATTGCGACGCGTCACGGCTTGACCTCGCCATGTCAGGCTGCCTGAGCTGGGCGCATCGAGCGATGCGAGCAGGCGCAGCAGCACGCTTTTTCCAGCGCCGGAAGGACCGACTACGGCCACTCGATCGCCGGCACACAACGCGATGGAAGCATCGTGCAGAAGAACCTGACTAGGTAAGCTGGGTGCTGTGCGTCGCAAGTGGGTGGCCTCGATCACCACGCTGCCACGTTGTTGCGAAGGATGCGGTAGGTCGGCGCTTATTGACGGCATGTCATTAGACTAAAATCGCTGGACTAAAGGTTAATGCAACACCACCGCGGGCTGACGTGAGCCCAGCCAGTTCTTCAAGCTTTCAGCGCTCATCGGATGAGCATAATAAAAGCCCTGCGCATAATCGATGCCGAGCTCGCGCAGGTGGGTTGCCTGACGCTCCGTTTCAACGCCTTCTGCAATCACTTTCAGGTTGAGCTGACGAGCCATGGCAACGATGCCCTTGACGATATCGAGCCGGTCGCGATCCAGCTCGGCCACAAAGCGCTGGTCGATCTTGAGGAAGTCAAAACGGAATTCCTGCAACTGCTTAATGCTATTGTTTTCGGTGCCGAAATCGTCGATGGCCAGCGATATACCGAGCGCTTTCAGCGCGTCGAAAGTGCGCACTGAAACGGCGTGGTCCTCGATCAGGTGACGTTCGGTAATTTCGAGGATGAGGGGGTGCTTGCGCACGGTGCCGTTTGCCATCGCCTGCGCAATATCTGCCACGATCTGATCGGTCATCAGATGGCGCGGCGCCAGGTTGAGCGCGACATGCAGGTGGTCGGGTATCCCATGGCGGGCCATTTCAGCGAAGGCACGCGCCAGCACGACACGGGTGACCGGCACGATCAACGCGGTCGCCTCGACTACGCCGATAAACGAGCCCGGACCAATACGGCCCCAGCGTGGATGGTTCCATCGCAGCAAGGCTTCGATGCCGACGCACTCGCCTGTGCGCAAGGCAATCAGCGGCTGGTAATGAACGAAAAATTCATTGCGCTTCAGGCCCATGCGTACGGTGCGCAGCAGGCGCCGTCGGGGCGCGAGCGTGGTCAGGCCAAGCACGGCCGCCAGCACGCTGACGATCAAGCCGATCGGCACGAACACGAGCAATTCGCGCTCCCGTTTCGCGTTGCGCAGTTCGGCTGAGGCGTGCATTTCCACATTGAACGGATGGTGCACGGCGTGGGCGATATCGGTGCGCGCATCGGGTTCCAGCCCGGCCGGCACGGTGGTCACCGTCCCATCCGTGCGGAGTACCTCGTGGCCCGTGGAGAGCGAGGTGCCCGTCATGCCGAAATGCTGCGCGTAACGCAGCATGTCCAGGAAATACGTGGCCTCGACGACCAGAATGACACCGCTATCGGCCGTGGCGCCCGGATAAAACATCATCAGCAGCGGAAAGCCGGGGCCTATCAGGGTGCTGGGCTTGAAGCGGTATTGTGGCGTGGCCGTTGATTGCGGGAACCATGAGGTGAGCGAAGAGTCAACTAGAGCAGTGTCGGTAGCGCAATAGGTGCGACCGTGCCGTACCAGCATCGCACCGCGCAGGTAGGGCACGGCGTCGGTGGCCGAAACGAGCGCCGCGTGGGCGGCATCGCAGTTGCGTCCGACCAATGCGGCAAGCTCGGGTAATGGCGTTTCGACCCGGTCGAGAATGGCGTCGACGGCGGCGGCGGTATCGGTGCTCAGGTTTGTTTGGCGCTCTGCGATATCCAAATGGGTGCGCCAGAAGCCCAGTGCGATAAATATGCCGAACATCAACAGCGCGAAACCGCAGACCGCCCATTTGTAGAAATCGATCCCGCGGCCGATGTCGATATCCAGGTCGGGCAGGGTTTCAGAGGCTGTTTCAGGGGCTGTATAAGCAGGCTGAGGCGCAGACGATGAGATCAACTTTGATAATCCAGGGCTAGAATCCGGCAAGTCATTAGATCGAAACGGTGGAAACGGTGTTAGCCATCGGTGACAGTTTCGTGTTTTTGTGTTTTTAAGTGCTTGCCAGACGCGTTCGGGGTCCGTGTCCGATAACTCGGGTGCCGCCGGCGCATCTCCTGCGGTTCGCCAGCATACTCGGCGAATTGCCGATAGTATGCCGCGAATCAATTCAGCAACCTAATGCCGCGATTAAAAATGTGGAGTTTTTATGATCCGATCAGGCAAATTGCTGGCTTATATTGTCGGCGGTATTGCCGCAACCGTCGTGTTGCTTGCCATCGGGTTGGTCGCCTTTGACTGGAATCGCACGCTGCCCTGGCTGAACCAACGCTTGTCACAAGCGGCTGGGCGCTCCGTTGAGATCGACGGTCCACTCACGTTGAGCTGGCGCGTTCCCGCGTTTTCGCATAGCAGTACCGATGATGCCGATGCGGCTGCGTCCGACACATTGTCGGATTATGTGCCCGTGTTGCATATTTCCGTCCAGCATCTGAAAATCGGCAACCCCGCGTGGGCGCATACGCCCGAATTTGCCACGCTCGACGGCATGCAGTTCGATCTTCGGCTGCTGCCTTTGCTGATCCATCGTGTAGTGGTACCGGCGCTGAGCTTGCAAAATCCTTCGGTTGATCTCGAACGGCTCGCCGACGGCACGCAGAACTGGCTGTTCAAGGTTCAAGGGGAGAGCGGTGGCACCGGTTGGCAGCTCGCGTTGGGACGCATCGAATTCCCTGCCGGGAAAATCAGTGTGAACGACGCAATGACCTCCGCGCGTTTGCAAATTGGCGTCGACACGTTGGGGCAATCGATCCCGTTTGAAGATACGCTGGCCAAATTTCACGCGAGCGACGCGGCTGCGTCGGCTGCCAGCGCTGCCAGCGGTACAAGCGGTACAAGCGGTACAAGCGGTACAAGCAGCGACAGCAGCAGCGGCGCTTCGGCAACGCAGGCGCAGTCTGCGCCCCCTGCACGTCGGCCTGTGCCGCCTTACGCAATTGGCTTGACGGTAGCAGGCACTTATAAAGGCGCAGCACTAAAAGGCAATGCCAAACTCGGCAGCATTCTCGCGCTTGACGACCCCAATCGACCGTTCCCGATCCAGGCACAGATGCAATTCGGCGAGTCGCACATCAACGTTGCTGGCACGCTGACTGACCCCGTCCATCTGGCGGCGGTCGATATGCGCTTGCAGTTGAGCGGCCCCAGCCTCGCCAACCTTTATCCGTTGACGGGTGCGAGCCTGCCGGCGACCCCGCCGTATTCAATCGACGGTCGACTCACAGGTAACTTCAACACCGGCGCGACTCGCCTCAGTTATCGGGACTTCACCGGACGGGTCGGCGGCAGCGACTTGAGCGGCTCGCTCGTCTATCAGCAAAAACAGCCGCGCCCGCTGCTTACCGGTTCGCTCGTTTCCAATTTGCTCCAATTTTCCGACCTGGCGCCTTTGGTCGGAGCCGATTCGAATGCCAGCAAGGCCAACCGGGGCGACAGTTTCCGCCAGCCTGACGACCGCGCCTTACCCGCAGAACCGTTCAAAACGGACCGATGGAACGCGCTGGACGTCGACCTGAATTTCACCGGCAAGCGCATTGTGCGCACCGCGAATTTACCCATCGAAAATGTCTCGACTCACGTCATCATGGACAATGGCAAGCTTACCCTCGATCCGCTGAAATTCGGCGTGGCGGGTGGCACGCTCGACAGTAGCTGGATACTCGACGGCAGCAGCGTACCGCTGAAAGCGCAGCTCAAAGTCGAGGCCCGCCATCTCAAGCTCAAGCAACTGTTCCCGAGTGCGGCAGCGGTGCAGACGGCCCTGGGCGAAATGAATGGCGATGCGGCCTTGACGGCGGAAGGTAATTCGATGGCGGCGCTGGCCGCTGCGTCCAACGGGGAGGTCAAGCTGATCGTCACGGATGGCACAATCTCCAGCACACTGCTGGAGGAAGCCGGTTTGAACGTCGCCAATATCGTGGTCGAAAAACTGTTTGGGCAAAAGGACGTCAAGATCAATTGCGGGGCCTCCGATTTCATCGCAACCGATGGTGTCTGGGACAGTCGCTTTTTTGCGCTCGACACCGACGATGCCATCATCACCACGACGGGCAAGATCAACCTTAAAAACGAACAGATGGATCTCGACGTGCGGCCACGTACCAAAGGGTTCCGGATTATTTCGCTGCGCTCGCCGCTTTACGTGAAGGGCACCTTTAAGAAGCCCGATGTGGGCGTGAACGCGATGTCGCTGGCGGTGCGTGGCGGCGTAGCGATCGGTCTGGGATTATTGGCGCCGCCGGCCGCGTTGTTGGCGCTGCTTTCGCCGAGTCATAACGTCGACCTGCCGTGTACGAAGATTCTCGGGCAACTCGATAAGCCTTCGCAGGCACCGCCTCCAGGGCAACGTGAGAAGGCCAGGCCTGCGCTGGACGCGACCTCGGATGACGCGGAGCATGCGGCAAGCAAAACGGCATTCGGCACCGAACAGCGTGTTCCTTCGTCGAGCGTACGCGGTGACGCGAGCGCGCAGCACGCACCCGAATCGGCAAAAGCCGAGCAATACAAGCATTGATACGATGGGCGAGTTACAAGACTGAACCAGCAGGACTGAACCAGCAGGATTCAACCAGCGGGACTAAATCAGCGGGATTGATCTAGCGCGAATGATCTAGCGGGATTGGCGAAACATGTCGCGCACGGGTCGCGGTTGACCGCTCGCGCTGAATTCGACCATGATCCGTTCGCGTACCTGCGCAGAAAAAATCAGAAAACCGAGGCCGCCGGCTTCGTACCAGTGACCGCCCGCCTGCAGGCCGGCGATCGGCTGTTCAAGCGCATTGGCGATCGACTCGATGCACGCACTACGCAATACGTGCTCTTCCGGATAAGGTGGCTGGGCGCCGCGTATTTTGCAGATCAACACATCGAGGCCAGGTAGCACGCCCGCATAGAGAACCGGACGATCCTGGGTACGGGCACGTGCAATCTTTGCACCGAGCTGGGAAAAATTATCGAAGCTCTGCAAGGCAGTCAAGAAACACCGGGCCGCAGGCGCGGCACGGAATGGAACGCGTTTTCGGGAAGCCGGCATGAGGATTGCCCTATCTTTGTTTAACGTTCAGCCCCTAGGGCTGTTTTCTCAGGGAGTCGCGAATTTCGCGCAGCAGCAGCACGTCTTCGCTGGGCGCCGCCGGCGGCGCAGGTGCTTCAGCCTGCGGTGCGCGCAGTTTGTTGATCGATTTCACCATCAGGAAAATGATGAACGCGAGAATCAGGAAATTGATTGCCACCGTGATGAAGCTGCCATAGCCCAGCACGGCCACTCCGGCTTTCTGCAAGTCGGCATAGGACTCGGGACTCCCCTTGAACGATGGAGGGATAGTCCCGAGCAGTACGAATTTATTCGAGAAGTCCAGACCACCGGTAACGAGCCCGACCACCGGCATGATCAGATCCTTGACCAGCGAGGTCACGATCCCGGAAAATGCCCCGCCGATGATCACGCCGACTGCCAGATCGACCACGCTACCTTTGACGGCGAAGTCTTTGAACTCCTGGACCATACTCATGAAGACGTCTCCTTAAGACGTGGTAAATGAAATCCTGTCCGGCGCGAACAAAGCGACGTCCGGAACATGCCCTCAGCCACAGGATAAACGCTCTGGCGAATTCGCGAAACACTCACGCGATATCATTGAGCCAAATCAGTCATCATGCGGCGCAGGAATGAGCAGGATAGGATAGGTGGAAATTCTGAGGAAGCGTTCGGCGACACTGCCCAGCAGCAGCCGCCGCATGCCGCGGCGCCCGTGCGTGCCCATCACCACCAGGTCGGCGCCGTAGCGTTTGGCGCCCTGTTCGATCTGGTGGGCAATATCATCGCCCACCAGCTCAACTTCCACCAGTTCGGTGGCCGAGGCGACGCTTGCCGCCTGCATGGCTTTGCTCGCGTCGGCGCAAACCCGTTCGGCTTCTTCGATCAACGCCGCGCGCAGTGTTGTCGGATCGTAATAGCCGGCCTCCGAGAGCACGGGAGGATTGTCTATGACGTACAGCGCCTGCAACTGCGCGTGATGATCGCAAGCTAGCTGAATTGCCGCACGGAGCGCGCGTTTCGAGGTCTCGCTGCCATCGATGGCGACTAGAATCTTGGCGTACATGACGTTCTCCTTGAATCAGAATCAGAACAAGCCGCCGCAATATCTTGCGAACTGTATAAGCGCCTCCCAAACCTGCGCTTGGGGTTAGCGTATATGCACCCCATCATCCTCCCGCAAGTGCACGCGAGTCAATGCTCAGCGTGCGGGCGCACTGGCGGCATGGTCCGATGCCGTTGCTCCTGATGAAGCCGGTGCGGGGTTCGCAGTGGGGTTCGCTGCGGCAACGGCGCCGCTGGCCGGCGCATTATTTGCCGCCGCCCGATCGGCCTCAGCGCCAGTTTGCACGATCACTGTACAGGTCAGGCCCGCAGCCAGCAGCACTCCGCCCGGTACCGGATCGAGCTTGATGCGTACCGGCACCCGTTGCGCCAGGCGGACCCAGTTGAACGTCGGATTGACATCGGCTGTCAGGTCCCGGCTCTGTGGGTTGTCGCGATCGTAAATACCGCGCGCGATACTTTCGACGTGCCCCGTCAGACGGCCCCCGTTCATCAGTTCAATGCGCACGGGCGCGCCGATCTTGATGGCCGGCAGCTTGGTTTCTTCGAAGTAGCCATAGACCCAGAACGAATCGCTGTCGACGACCGCCAGGCGGGCGGACCCTGCGATGGCGTAGTCGCCTCTCTGAACCTGCAGGTTGGTCACGTAGCCGTTGATCGGCGAGCGCACCGTGGTGCGATCCAGATTCAACTGGGCGGCGGCACGCTGTGCCTGCGCTGCCTGGTAATCCGCATAGGCCGACTGTGCCGCCAGCGTGGAGTTCTCGCGTTGTTCGGCCGAAACCACCAGGCTATCGAGATCGGCTCGGCGTCGGGCGTCGGAGACCCGCATGGCCCAGATGCTCTTTTTCTCGGCCACGGCCGCATCGGCTTGCTCCAGCGCGATCTCATAATGCGATCGATCGATCTGCATCAGTACGTCACCGCGCTTGACCCATTGATTATCGTAGACGGGCAGGCCGGTCACGGCACCGGACACATCGGGTGCGATATTGAGCACATAAGCACGCACGCGGCCGTCGCGCGTCCATGGGCGGTCCTCATAGTTATGCCAAAGGGCTTGACCGATAACGATCGCCGCAATTGCAATAAGAACCGTCGCGAGCACGCGAAGAAAATTTCGGATAAACATAATGGCAAGCGTCAAATCAAAGGAAGGAATGGGCCGCGCTAGTCTGGCGCCGTAGTTTGTACCACGGGTTTTTATTTTGAGTTTTACCTCGGGTTTTACCTCGGGTTTTACCTATAAACGAGAAGACCCAAGCTACCGAAAATGCAAATAAAAAAACTGACGCGAAAGAGCTGTGGATGCCATACGAGGCGATACGCACCGGTCCACAGTACCAACCGGTCGACCAGCCAGGTCAGCGGAATGCTGGCAAAGAGGATGATTAACAAGCTCGGTACATAGATACCGAAAAAAGTGAAATCACGCGACATTGGGCACTCCGGTCGGGGCGGTTGCGCAAAAGCTCGCGCCGCCTGGCAACGGCGAGACCGGATCGAGCAGAGCGCTGCGGATAAAATGCAAGTAGCTGGCGATACGGTTCATGCTGGCAATATGCGCTTCGTTGAAGGGCGCGACGCCGGCGGATACGCGTTCGATCGTGGCCTGCATGACCGCGATCGCGTGCGATGTGGTGCGCAAAGTATTCATGCGTTGTTCTACCGTGGGTTTGCGAAACAACTGCTCGATGTCGAGCCGAGTGGCGCGCAACGCTTGCTGCCAGCCGCCGCGCTCACCGGCGCTTGCGGGGATCGGCGTAACGATGCCCATCGAGGCTATCTCGTCGCGCAATTCCAGGACGGCATGGCCGATTTCCAATACCAGAAACATCCAGGAAAGCGCGACCTGTGGGGCGTGTAGACGCTCCGTCGCCAACATGCTGGCCTGCTGCATCAGATCTCGCGTGCCGCCTTCCAGGCGTTCCGGCAGGCCGGCGCGGTCGCTGCTGCAGGCCATCACCACTTGCCGTCGCAAATCGCGCACGATGTGCGCCAGCCACCAGCCGCTGGTGGGCGGCAAGATCAAGGCAAACGCCGCCGTGGCTATCCCGTTGGCGAAAATGATCCCGAGCATGTTGTTGAAGAAACCGATGGGATCGTAATGGATCACATTGTCGGGTCCGGCGCTAAAACAAAAGAAAATCAGAAAGCCCGTGCCCACACCGCCCCAGCGCGGATGCGTGGTGAGCGCAAGTGCGCCGACCAGGAATGGCGCGAGCACCACGCATAGCAGCGGGAATCCGTCGATAAGGGGATAAAGCAGAAACACGCATATCGCGCCGGCCGGCAACGCCAGCACGGCGCCGAATAACAGCCCGGTGGCAACGCGTACCGGGTTCGCTGTGGTGGCCGCCAGTGCGACCGCCGTGCCTGCCAGGATCATCATCAATTCGCCACCGGGCCACGCCGTGGCGAACCAGAACAGGCCCACCGTGCTCAGGACTACGACGGCACGCAGGCCCGATACCGCGGAGCTGAGCAGGCCGGTTTTGGGCACATAGGGTCGCGCTGCTTGCTGCGTCTGGCTAGCGGTCGGCTTGGCTAGCGCAGCATAGCTGTCGGTGTAGGCATACAACTCGTCGACAAAACGCAGCAGCAGTTCCGATGCAGTGTCGAAGTCCAGTAGCAAACCGGTGCTCTGGTTTGCGGCCAGCCCGGCTGCGGTCAATTGCACACGGGTGGCACGCAGGCGTTGCGGCAAGCTCGCGCGAAACGACATCAGGCGTTCGACCGACGCCCGCGCATCCGCAGGCTTCAGTACGGGCGCCGTTTCGGGGCTGAGCAGCGGAGCAATTTCGCGCAAATACGGTTCGAAGTATTCGCGCACCAGACTGCTACCGGCCTCTTGCCCGTCGCGCAGCCGGTTGAACAACTGGTGCAGCGCATGCAAGCGAGTCGAGACCGCCATGAAATCGTGATTCATCCGCATCAGGATCGGGCTGCGCAACCGGATCTCGGGATGTTCGAAGACTGCGACACTACGCGTCGCTTCGAGGCTGATCACGTCCCCCACGATACGCACGTTGGTGTCCTCGATCCCGGCGCGGTCGATACGACCCGCCAAGGTGGCTGCGACAAATTCGACGAACCCGGTAAAGCGCGAGCGCACCGCACGCGGCAGCGCGTCACCGGCAAATTGAGGGAATACCAGCGCGCTGATAACGGTGGAAACGATCACGCCCAACGACACTTCGTTGACCCGCGTTACTGCCGCCTGAAAAATGCTGTCTGGGTTCGCTATCGTGGGGACTGCCACCAAGGCGGCGGTATATCCCGCCAGCACAAACGCGTACGAACGAAAGTTGCGATTGCGGGTGGCACCCGCGGTACAGATCGCGATCCATACGATCGTGGCCGCCAGCAATATGGTCGGTTCATGCGCGAACAACCCCACCACAAGCAGCGAAACCAGGGACCCGATGACGGTGCCGGCGATCCGGTAAAAACTTTTCGCGATCACCGCGCCGCTATAAGGCTGCATGACAATAAACACGGTGGTCATCGCCGTGCGCGGTTGCGGCAGTTCGAGGCGCATCGCGATCCACAAACTGAGCAATGCGGCGGCGAGTGTTTTCGCGATGAATAGCCAGGACGGCAAGGAGCTGCTCAGCCACTCCTGGGCGCCGTCTCGCCACGGCTCCCAACCGTGGGCCGCGCGTGGGGCTGGAGTCGAGCTCGGGGTAGGGCTCATGGGGACACCGCGGGGGAAACCGCCGGCGTCGCTGCCGGGGACATCGCGGGCGGCATCGCGGCGACGTCAGACGGCGCGGTATTCGGATTTTCTGGCGGCAGGCCACCACCCAGCGCACTCATCAAGGTCGCGTAAGCATTGATCCGGCTGGCGACCAGGCGCTGTTGCGCTTGTTGCTCGGTCAGCAAACGCGTTTGTGCATCGAGCACATTCAGGTAATCGGTCAAGCCGCGACGAAAACCCTCGGTCGCGAGCCGGTCGTTTTTCTGCGCGATGGTGAGCGACTGATCGACCTGGGTTTGCTGCCGCGCCAGGGAGTTGAGCGTGACGATTTGATCCGAGACTTGTTTAAATGCGTTCAACACCGTCTGGTCGTATTGAGCCACCGCGACGTCGTAGCTCGCTGATGCCGCGCCCAATTGCGCGCGCAACCGGCCGCCGTCGAAGATCGGCAACGATAATGCCGGTCCGGCCGTATAGCTCAGATTCTTGGCGGCCAGGAAGGTAAACAGGCCGCCCCCGATCGGACCACCCGCTGCTGCAAAGCCGCCGGCGGTAGCCACTAAGCTTACATTGGGATAGAACGCCGCTTTGGCGGCCGCCACGCCCTGGCTTTGTGCTTCGACCATCCAGCGTTGTGCCACGACGTCCGGACGATGGCCGAGCAGGTCGAGCGACAAATTGGCAGGCAACGCAGGCGCGCCGCCATTCTGGACGATATCGATCAGGCTCGGACGTTGCAGCCCATCGGCGGCTCCGGGGCCTTTGCCCATCAGTATCGCCAACTCGTTACGCAACAGCGCAGTGCTTTCGTCCAGCGCCTCGATCTGTCGACGTGTCTCGGGCAACAGCACTTGAGCCTGGCTGACGTCGAACTGCGTGCCGATGCCGCCGCTTAAGCGCTTATCGGCAATCTCTACGATGTGGGTCTGTTCGCCCAGAATTGCGGTCAATTTGTCGCGCAGCGCATAGTTCAGCGAAAACTCGACATAGGTGCGAATAATGTTCGTTTCCAGGCTTAACTGTGCGGCCCGCTGGTCCGCGGCCGTGGCGTGAGCGACATCCAGTCCGCGCCGGGCAAGATCTTTATTGTGTCCGAACAGATCGAGATCGTACGACAGGCCAAGTGTGGCGGTGTTGTTCCAAGTGGTCGCGCCGCCGAGAGCGCCAGGGCCATAGAAAAAGTTATCGGGCCAACGTTCGCGCGCCACGCTCGCGTCCAGATTCAGTTGCGGGAGGGTGTCGGCGCGGGCTTCCTGCGCCAACGCCGTGGCTTCCCGCGTGCGCGCGGCGGCAACAGCGAGAGTGGGGTTGTCCTGCAACGCGACGGCGATCAATTGGTTGAGTTGCGCGTCGTGGAGATCGCGCCACCAAGCGTCGCTCGGCCACGCAGCGTTCTGGCTTGCCGTACGTAGCGCTACACCCTGATCGATCTGGCTCGCCGCAAGCGGATGCGCTTGCGGCGCGATTCCGTGCGTGTCGGCACAACTTGCACACACCGCGCAACCGAAAATTGTGATCGATACGGTCAAGAACCGCCGCATTGACGTGATTCTGCGCAATATGGAAAACACCGCGACTTCTCCCTATGCATCCAAAAGTGGTCGATTCTATGGGGGTGGTATCAAACCACTAAGCGGTATTGCAGTAAAGGCTTATTGCATTTTCAGCAATAATATTTGTGATGTTTTGGGTAACAATAGGACCATTCTGAAACGACCAAAGCTGCATCATGGATACGCTACAAAACATGCGCGTTTTTATGCGCATAGTGGAGGATGGCAGTTTTACCGCCGCCGCCCGCCACCTGAACGCGACGACAGCTTATGTGTCCCGGGCGATCTCCGACCTCGAGACGCATTTGCGTACGCGGCTGTTGAATCGTACCACCCGGCGCATTGCCATGACCGAGGCGGGCGAGCGCTATTTGCAGCGCTGTGAGCAGATTCTGGCCTACGTCGATGAAGCGGAAGCGGAAGCGAGCGATGCGCACGCACGCCCGTCGGGCACCTTGCGCGTGCACGCCATGAGCAGCCTTGGCCAGCACTATGTAATTCCCGCCATTTCGCGATATCAGCAAGTTTACCCCGAAGTCAACGTCCAACTGACGCTGGCGCCGCGCATTCCGGATCTGTTCGACGAAGGCTATGACGTTTCGGTGGTTCTGGCGACCGACTTGCCGGATTCCGGGTTGATCGCGCAGAAACTGGGAGTGAGCTACAGTATTTTGTGCGCGTCCCCGGACTACCTGGAACGCTATGGCACGCCGCGCACTTTGGCGGAATTGCAGCAGCACAATTGCCTGCAATTGGTGAGCCCGGTATTCGTGCCCGATGTGTGGGCCTTCCAGGGGCCGGGCGGTATCGAAAACGTACCGATCACCGGCTCGTTTCAGGTCAACGTGGCGGAGTCCATGCTCGTCGCCGTGCGCGAAGGCATGGGGATAGGGTCGGTGCCGGTTTATTCGGCGGTTGAGGGGCTCAAGAGCGGCGAGTTTGTCAGAGTCATGCCGCAGCACGGTCTACAGCACCTGAACGTGTACGCGCTTTACGCGTCGCGCCAATATCTCGATGCCAAGATAAAGGCCTGGATCGACGTGCTGCGCCAGACCCTGCCGGCCGCGATGCAGGGCGATGAGGATGCCCTGGCCAGGTTTTCAGCCGCGGCGCCGACGGCGCGTGCTTCTGTTGGGGTGCTGGCCGAAGCCTTGTGAGATCGTTTGGATGGGCCGTCGCAGCGTTGTAGTAAAGCGCTTGCAATACGCCCTTGCAAGCCTTCGCAGTAAGTCTTCGTAGTAAGCCTTTGTAGCAAACGGTAATCAATCACTGCCTTGTCGCCGCCCGCGACACGGATTTATTTGTGTCACTGCTGTAAGGTATCGATCGTTCTTGCGACCAAGAATCATCCTACCGAACGGACGTGAGCCATGAAATCCTCTTTTTTCCATACCGCCGCGCAAGCTCGGACCGTGCTGCGACGCGTCGGCCGCCATGCTGGCTTGGTGTTCGCCGCTCTGGCGATGCTCTGGTCGTGCACATTATGGGCCGCTGAGCAGTGCACGGCTCACAGCGGCGCGCAGCGCCTGGCACTGGTCGAACTCTACACTTCGGAAGGTTGCAGCAGTTGCCCGCCTGCGGATCAGTGGCTGGGCGAAATTGGCAACACCCGTGGCAACACCGGCGGCACCGACCAGCAAGCTCACTTTATTCCCCTCGCATTACATGTCGACTACTGGGATAGCCTGGGTTGGCACGATCGCTTTGCCCAACATCAATTTACCGAGCGCCAGCAAAGCTTGAGCGAGCGTGCCGGCAGCCACATCGTCTACACGCCGGAGGTCGCGGTTGGCGGCTTCGAACTGCGCGACTGGAATTCGGCCGCCGCGTTCAAGAGCTCGGTGGCGAAGATCAATGCCCAACCCAGCGGTGCCGATATTCAATTGAGTCTGGCGCCGGACAGTGCTGGCCCCACGACCGCTGATCTGGACGCGCATTTCACATTGCCCGCCGGTGCGGGAGCCCAAGGGGCCCAAGCTTACGTCGCGGTGTTCGAAAACAATCTGACCAGTCAGGTAAAGGCTGGCGAGAATATGGGCGCAACCTTGCATCATCAATTCGTCGTGCGGCAATGGCTGGGCCCCGTGCCCATCACCGACGGCCGCGCACGCATTACGCAAAAAATTGCCTTGGCGCCCGACGCAAACGCGCATTCTGACAGGCCGACGGGCGTCGTCGCTTTCGTGCAGAATAGTCAGGGTGACATCCTACAAGCGTTGGCTTTACCCGAATGCCATTGAATCGACTCAAACTGCAGGAAAGAGACCATGACAACATCAATTGAAGGTGCGGCGCCACCTATTGAAGGTGCGGCGCCACCTGAAAGTACGGCGCCACATACGCCCCAGGAGCGCCATGCACCTCAGGCGCTACGTTCGCGCGACACAAAGCCGATCAATCCGCTATGGGTGCGCATCACGCATTGGCTCAATGCCTTTGCCGTCGTGATCATGGTGCTTTCGGGCTGGCGTATTTACGACGCCTCGCCGATTTTCCCGAGCTGGACATTTCCGCCTCAATTCACCTTGGGTGGTTGGCTGGGCGGCGCGCTGCAGTGGCATTTTGCCGCGATGTGGCTGGTGTTCGGCTGCGGCCTCGTGTATCTGACGATGAATCTGTTCACCGGCCGCTTCTTTCGCAAATTCTTTCCGCTTTCGCCCAAAGCCGTGATCGGTGATCTGGTCAAGGCATTGACCGGCAAGCTGGGCCATGAGGATTTGCGGCATTTCAATGCCGTTCAGAAACTCGCCTACCTCTCGGTGGTTGTTGCACTGATCGTGGTTGTCCTGTCGGGGCTGGCGATCTGGAAGTCGGTGCAACTGCCGTTGCTGCGCGATTTGATGGGTGGCTATGACACGGCACGCATTGTGCATTTCTGCGCGATGACGTTTATCGTGCTGTTCTTTTTTGTTCATATTGCGATGGTCGCGCTGGTGCCGCGCTCGCTGTTGACGATGTTGCGGGGCCGCTAGGAGATCGCCATGACCACACCGAAACGAAAGCCTTCATTGATCGATCCATCGTTGGATCGACGCTTGATTTTGAAAGATGCGCAGCGCGAGCTACAGGCTCCGGCCCGGCGCTTGTTCGCTAAACGCGCGATCACGCTAGGCGGCCTGTCGATGCTCACGGGCTGCTCGATTACCGACGACAAATCGGTCAACAGCTTCCTGACCGCGGTGTCGCGCATGAACGACCGCGTGCAGGGTTTGCTCTTCGACCCGAACCGGCTGGCGCCGACCTATCCGGAGTCGATGCTGACCAAGCCGTTTCCCTTCAACGCGTTCTACGACATCGATAGCGCGCCGGAAGTCGATGGCGCGAGCTACAAGCTCGAGATCAGCGGCCTCGTGCAGGACAAACATGCGTGGACGCTGCCTGAGCTCTACGCGCTGCCGCAGGCTAGCCAGATCACCCGGCATATCTGCGTCGAAGGCTGGAGCGCGATCGGGCACTGGGGCGGCACGCCGTTCGCGGGCTTTTTGAAGCGCATCGGCGCGGATACGACCGCCAAGTACATCGGTTTCAAGTGCGCCGATAACTATTACGAAAGCATCGACATGGCGACGGCGCTGCACCCGCAAACCTTGTTGACCTTCACCTATGACGGCCAGACGCTGCCGCCCAAATATGGGTATCCGATGAAGCTGCGCATGCCGACGAAGCTGGGCTACAAAAATCCCAAGCATATCGTCTCGATGTTCGTAACCAATACCTATCCCGGTGGCTATTGGGTCGATCAGGGATACAACTGGTTCGGCGGTTCCTGAGCCGGCATAGGTATCTTCCCTCAAGTTCTGTGGCGCGGTTCCGTATATATTCGTACCACGAACGTGCAGCCGTGCAAGGCGAGTAACGATTGCGCGCGCTGCCGAAAAAAAGGGGAGACGACGGATGGCCGGTTTCACGTTTACACGTCAAAGCAGGTACCACGGCTCGGTAGCCAAGATTGCAGAACAAGCCGGCAAGCTCGGCATCGAGATCTGCGATGTATCGGGCAATGTCGAAGAGGTTGCGAGCCGGGTGCAACGCCAGGCCGACCTCTGTCACGCGGTGCAAAATGCCGCCGTCTCCACGATGCAGGGCAATCAGCATATTGCGGTGGCGGCGCGCCAGATGCGTAGCGTCGCCGAGCAGGCGGCTAGCCAGGTAAGCGAGTCGCATGCCACCGTCACGCTTTCTCTGAGCGAAATCCATACGCTGGTCGATAGCGTCTCGGTGATGGCGCGCGAAATCAGCACCTTGCGCGCTTCGCTGGCCCAGGTCAGCCGCGTCTCGGAAGAGATCTCCATGATTGCCCGGCAGACGCATTTGCTGGCGCTGAACGCGGCGATCGAAGCGGCCCGTGCCGGTGAGTACGGAAAAAGTTTTGCGGTCGTGGCCTCCGAGGTCAAGAACCTGTCCGGCAAAACCGAACAGGCCACCGCCCAGATCGAGTCGACGCTGGCGTCGCTGACTGCCCAGGCGGATTTGCTGATCGCCGAAAGCACCGCCAGTGCGCAGCGGGCCGAGCGTGTGAAGGAAGGGACTCGTGCGATCGGCCAGGTGGTGGGATTGGCCGGCGAAGCCCTTGCCGAACTGAACCGGGAAACCGGACAAATTGCACTGCAAACCGATCAGATCGAACGGCAATGCGGCGACCTCGAATCGCAGGTGCAGGAAATGGTCGTCGGCGTCGAGCGGTGCAATGCCAACTTCATGCAGGCGCGTGACCAATTGGGCAATCTGCTGGGCGTTTCGGAAACACTGATCGAACTGACGGCGGAAACCGGTATCGAAACGCCGGATACGCGGTTTATCAAGGCGGCCATCGCTGCGGCGAGCAGGATCGGTGCGGCGTTCGAACAGGCCGTGGCACGCCGCGAAGTCACGTTGGAGGATCTGTTCGATCGACACTATCAACCGATCGCGCGCACCGACCCGCAACAATTCACGACGCGTTATGTCGGCCTGACGGATCGCCTGTTGCCGTCGATTATCGAACCGGCGCTCGCACTGGATTCGCGCGTGGTGTTTTGCGCGGCGGTCGATCAACAAGGCTATTTACCCACTCATAACAAGAAATTCGCCCACCCTCAGAGTGACGATCCGGCGTGGAACGCAGGGAATTGCCGCAATCGACGGATTTTCAACGATCGGACCGGGTTGGCGGCGGCCACCCATCAAAAGCCCTTTTTGCTGCAGACCTACCGGCGTGACATGGGCGGCGGTCAACATACGGTGATGAAAGATGTCTCCGCTCCCATCATGGTTGGCGGACGCCATTGGGGTGGTTTGCGGCTGGCCTATACGGCCTGATTGCGGTTGTTCCGCGGTCGTTTTGTGATCGTTCCTCGGTCGTCCGGCGCGTGTGCCGTGGCCACGCGCATGGTCTCGGCGGACGGGGCGCCGCTGGCGTTTGGCCCAATTTAGAGGGCTGCGCACGCGACCTCTCTATAATGGCCGCTATCGCGCATGCGCTACCGAGGTCAGAATGGGACCATGACGGGCGCTGCATCCAGGCTCACACGTTGCACGAAACGCGCACTACAGGATCTAGTTGAATGGCTGACGAGGCAATTTTTTATCAAGGCAAACAGCATGCTGTTTTGCTGATTCCGGGGCTGGTGGGCACGCCACGTGAGATGCGGTTCGTTGCCCGAGCTCTGGTCAACGAGGGTTACACCGTTTCGGTGCCGGTCATCCCCGGCTATACGATGGGCAGTCGTGCCACGAATTGGAAAGCGTGGCTGGCCTCTTTGCGCGAGCACTACAGTGAATTGCGCAAGACGCACGAGACGGTGTCGGTCGGGGGCCTGTGCATCGGGGGAGCCCTGGCGCTGGCGCTGGCAGTGGAAGAGCCGAGCATTAATTCGCTGGCGCTGTACGCGGTGACCCTGAAGTGGGACGGCTGGGCTATCCCCTGGTATCGCGTTTTGTTGAAGGTGTGGTACCTGACGCCGTGGCGCAATAAGTATTCGTTTTTCGAGCGCGAACCCTATGGCTTGAAAAACGAGGCGCTGCGCGCACGCGTGGCCAAGGCCATGAAGCAGCACGCGGAGTCGGAAGTGGGCGAAGCTTCGACATCGATCGACCATATTCATCAGGCCGACTTGCTAACCCGGCATGTGAACGCGCGGCTCTCGCAGATACGTAACGACTGTCTGTTGGTTCACGGCGTGGACGACGACACCACCAGCCCGCGCAATACCTTGCACGTCTACGACACAATCAGCTCGCCGATTAAACGCAAGATATTGCTCGATGATTGCTACCACATCATCACGATGGATAACGAACGCGAAATCGTCGCCAATGAAACGGTGGCGTTCTTTCGGGACAGCATCCGCCGGCTCAACGGCAGCGGACGGCCCTCGGAGACTCACATTATTTCGAAAGCCCTGCGCCGGGCACAACGCGCGGCGGCGCGGGCTTGAATAGGTTGGGGACCTAGCTTAGTTATTATCGGACCAGCCACCCGAGTCGTCGCTGCCGACATCGAAATTGCTGCCGCCGTCATTCCAGTCGTTACCGCCCTGTCCGAAGTCGACACCGGGGTCGGACGGACGCTGACGCTGGTCATCCACCAGCACGTCACGTTCGACAACCCGATCACGGCCGCCGCCCAGCATTTCTCCGAGCAACACGCCGGTCAGCAAACCACCGCCCATGCCCATGCCACCGCCCGGTTGCTGCACGATGACGGTCTGCGGCGCGGCATCCCTAGCCTGGCTGAAGCGGTCTGCCTCATTGGCATATTGCCCGCTGCCTGCCGGTTGCGGCGGGTAGGGGTCGGGCCGGCCTTCCACTCGCGCTTTCAGGCTTTCGAACTGACGCGACAGCGACCCAAGTTGCTCGAACGCAGGCAAGTCGGTGGGATTCGTCGGGCGGCCTGAGCCGTCCCCGAGACCTTCGATCACCTTGAGCAACTGGCTTTCCAGCGTTTGCGCTTCGGTTGCGAATAGCTCGTGGCCCTCCTGTGTCGATAAGCGAATATCGAGCTTGAGTGCGCGCACGCCATTGAGCAAGTCGGTGGCCTGCCGCAGTTGCTCGCGGCGACTCACGGTAGCGCGGTTTTCTTCGTTACGGCGCGCGCGCCGTACCCCCCACACCATCAGGGCCCCCACCGCGACCAATACCAGCACCAGCAAGATCATGCCGAAGCCTGAGCCATGATGCTCAGTCGCACCGGCGGCGGCCAGGGGCGCTACGGCCGGCGTCACCGAGGCGACATCCGCACGCGGCGTCACACCGGAGTTGGAAGCACGCTGCGCGTCGGCCCCGATCTTGCGTTGGACCTCGGCGAAGCGGCCCGGCTGTGCAAACTTCAACGCGGGATCGAGCTGCTGCGCCTGCGCGAGCTGCTGCAGACCGTCAGCGGGCTGGCCATTGCGATCCAGCACCTGTGCATAAAGGTAGCGGGCGCGGGCGTCGCGCGGATAGGCTTGCACCACCTCGGCCAGCATTTGCTGCGCTCGCCCGAAATCGCCCTGGTTCAGCGTCGTCTCGACTTGCTTGAGGGTCGGCGGCGCGGCCTGCGCCAACGGCGCGACGCCAAGCAAGCCTAGCAGGGCAGCACTGACAAAAATCCGCGAGAAAAGCTTTTTCATGGCAACAGCCGGACGGGGGCGCCGTCCGGTTTCCGTAGAGTTGACGCGCGCAAAAAAGGAGCGCGACGCTTAAAAAAAGTCCGACACGACACCGTGCCGGTCAGCGTGGCGTTGGGCACAGATTGCCTGCGCCTCGACCACTGACGACCCGGGGCGCAGAGCAGCCTCGAAAACGAACCACGAGGCTGAACGCTTGCCGGACCACACGGCTTAGCCGCCGCCGATCTCTTTTTTCATCGCCGCGAGGCGTTCGTCGATCGACGGTCCGCGGTTCAGGTCGGCGAGCTTGTCGTCGAGCGCCTTGCCGCTTTTCTGGTCGGCGGAGTTCAGTCGAGCGTCGCTACGTGCGTTCGACAGATTGACCTTGTCTTCCAATTTGTTGAAATCTTCGGCCAGGTTCTTTCCGCCGATCCCGCCCAGCGCTGTGGCCGCAGTGTCTTTGGCCTGGGCGATTTGCTGCTTGGCCTGCAGGATGTTCGAACGCGAATTGAGTTCGTTGCGGCGCGAACGCATTTCGTTGATCTGTTCTTTCAAATGATCGACGGACGGCACCAAGGTGTTCAACTCCTGGCTCAACGCATCGCGCTCGGCTTCCACGGTGGACTGGGCAGCCAATGCTTCGCGTGCCAGCGCTTCGTCACCGCTTTGCAGCGCGCGCTTTGCGCCATCCTGATATTTGCGGGCCTTTTGATCGGCTATATCGCGCTTGCTTTGTTGCGTGCTGACCTGCGCTTCTATCTCGACCAGCGAGTTCTCGGCGCGCCCGATGCTGTCATCGAGTTCGCGAACGATCTGGCGCGCATCGCGCGAAGGATCCTGCACCGAATCGGCGGCATCGTTGAGTAGGCCCTTCAAGGTTCGCGTAACGGTATTCAAGAGTGACATGGAATCCCCTAAATTAAAAAGCAGCTCGGCTGGTATCACCACACCGGGCCTCTGGCTGCAATGAGGCGCGGGTGTCTGCCATACTCAAGATGGTAGCGAGGTTAAACAAAACCAAGGGTCGCTACCACAATAATTTGCGCTGCTCGCGAGAGGCGGTATGCAACTCCCGGACCTTCATCGAGTCTACACCACGCATTGCCGCAGCAACACCTGTCCCTATTGCGCTTATTAGCCTGAACACCCAAGCTTAAATGGGCGTTAAGGTGAGTCGCAGCCTTCCTGCGCCGCTATTGCACGGTTCGCAGGCTATGGCTGTAAATTTATATTTTTCAATGACTTGGGTGACTTTGCTAAAGGTTATCAACAAGCCTATCAACAAAAAACGGGGATAACTTTGCATGTATCCGATGCACAAACGCCCTGCGCGCGATCGCGAGCCATGCGCGCGGGCATGGGGGCAGATGTCTTCGGGCCAAATCGGGCCACCCAGCGCAAAAAAAGTTATGGCGGTCCGCATGTTTCATTAAAATGCGAGTCTGTCATAGCTGACCGACTTTTCCACGAACCCGTGGCGTTTCGCTACGGGACCGGCCTAGGGTCGCCCGAATCGCAGTTGCGGTTCGTGGCCGGGGCATAGGGTTTATCATGCCCGGCGTATCCCTTTCACCATAATTCATGTCCACACCAAACACACCTTCGAATTCACCGCGTGATCCAGAACGTCGCAATGAGCCGCGCAGACGTTCGTTCCTGGCCAAATTCCTGCTCGGCGTGTTGGGTACGGGGGTTGCGCTGGGCGTCATCGGCGCACTCGTGGTCGGCTACGCGCTGATCGTCATGGAACCGAATCTGCCTTCCCTGCAGGCGTTGACCGACTATCGGCCCAAGGTGCCGTTGCGCGTCTACACCTCGGATCACGTCCTGATCGGCGAGTTCGGCGACGAGCGGCGCAATCTGGCACGGTTCCAGGATATTCCAGACGTGATGAAAAAGGCCGTCCTGGCGATCGAGGATTACCGCTTCTACGAGCATGGCGGCGTCGACTTCATCGGCATCCTGCGCGCCGGGCTGGTGGATTTGATGCACGGTCCGAGCCAAGGGGCTAGTACGATCACGATGCAGGTCGCGCGCAATTTCTTCCTCTCCAGCGAGAAGACGCTTACGCGCAAGGTTTATGAGATGTTGTTGGCCTACAAGATCGAATCCGCGCTGAGCAAGGATCAGATTCTCGAGCTGTACATGAACCAGATTTACCTGGGGCAACGTTCCTACGGCTTCGCGGCCGCAGCGCGCGTATATTTCGGCGTCGACCTGAAAAACGTCACGCTGGCGGAAGCGGCCATGTTGGCGGGCTTGCCCAAGGCGCCGTCGGCCTACAATCCGATCGTCAATCCCAAGCGCGCCAAGATACGCCAGGAATACATCCTGAAGCGCATGCTCGAGCTGAATTACATCACGCAACCGCAATACGACCAGGCGATCCACGAAGAGCTGCGCACCCGCACGGCCGGCACCGAGTTCAGCGTGCATGCCGAGTACGTTGCCGAAATGGTCCGGCAGATCATGTATGCGCAGTACAAGGAAGACACCTATACGCGCGGCCTGGTGGTGACGACCACCATCGATTCCGGCGATCAGGAAAACGCCTATCAGGCCTTGCGCAAAGGGGTGCTCGATTATGATCGGCGCCACGGTTATCGTGGGCCGGAAGCCTATATCCAACTGCCCAACGATACGGATGACCGCGACCAGGCTATCGACGATGTGCTGACCGATCACCCCGACGATGGCGATATTACTTCCGCGGTGGTGTTGACCGCGACACCGAAGCAAGTGGTCGTGCAAAATCTCGATGGCGATCAGCTCACGATCAATCCCGATGGCCTCAAATTTGCGGCCAATGCGCTGAGCCCCAAGGCCAAGGACGCGGAGCGGATTCGTCCGGGTTCGGTCGTGCGACTCATACAGGATCAGAAAAATAACTGGAACATCATCCAGTTGCCGCAAGTGGAGGGCGCGCTCGTTTCGCTGACGCCGCAAGATGGCGCGGTACGCGCGATGGTTGGCGGTTTTGACTTTAACAAGAATAAATTCAATCACGTCACGCAGGCATGGCGCCAGCCGGGGTCGAGCTTCAAGCCGTTCATCTATTCGGCGTCGCTGGAAAAAGGCTTGGCTCCCGCTTCGATCATCAACGACGCACCGCTGTATTTCCCGCCGAGCACGCCGGGTGGCGAATCGTGGTCACCCAAGGATGACGATCAGCCGGAAGGCCCGATGACGATGCGCACGGCGCTGCAAAAGTCGAAGAACCTGGTATCGATCCGGATTCTCAATTTCATAGGCGTCACTTACGCACAGCAATTCGTCACCCAGCATTTCGGTTTCGATCCGGATAAGACACCGCCCTATCTGCCGCTGGCACTCGGCGCCGGGCAGGTCACGCCGTTGCAATTGGCCAGCGCTTATTCGGTATTTGCCAACGGCGGTTTCCGCGTCAATCCGTATTTGATCAACGATGTTACGGATTCGCGCGGCGACGTGCTTTCCAAGGCGCAGCCGTTGGTCGCCGAGTCGAGCGCGCCACGCTCGATCGACGAGCGCAATAGCTACATCATGACGAGTTTGCTGAAGTCGGTCGCGCAAGGGGGCACAGGAGCCGGCACCAATGTCCTGCATCGGACCGATTTGTCCGGCAAGACCGGTACCACCAACGAAGCGCGCGACGGCTGGTTTGCCGGCTACCAGCACACGCTGGTGGCCGTGGCCTGGATGGGTTACGACCAGCCCAGGAGCTTGGGCACGCGTGAGTTCGGCGCGCAACTGGCGCTGCCGATCTGGGTCGACTATATGGGCCACGCGTTGAAAAACGTGCCGCAATATCAGCAACCGGTACCTGCAGGCATCACCAATATCGGCGGGGAAATCTACTATGATAATTTCACGCCAGGCAACGGCTTCGTGACCAATATCGGGGTAGGCCAGGACACGCTGGGCGTGCCGGTCGATGCCAGCGGCCTGCCCAGCGGCGCTGAATTGCCGCAAGCGCCGCCGGCTCCGCCTGTGCAAACCGATCAGGAACGCCAGCAAATCATTGATCTGTTCAGGCATTGAAGACACACTGAGCAGACGCTGGGCGTTGCGTGGAGCCGAGCTGAGCTGAGCTGAGCTGAGCGATAGAAAAAGGAAAAAGCCCGGGAGCGTCAAAGCGCTACCCGGGCTTTTTATCGACCGGCGTGCGTGGCGCTTGATTTACACGGCGCGCAAGCCTTCGAGATCGAGAAAGCGAATCTGCTTGCCTTGCACGGAAATCAATCCCTCGCGCTGGAACTTGGAAAACATCCGGCTGACGGTTTCCAGTTTCATGCCAAGGTAGCTGCCCATTTCATCGCGAGTCATTCGCAAATGAAACTCGGTCGACGAGTAACCGCGCGCGCTCAGCCGCTTGGACAGATTCAGCAGAAAAGCCGCCACGCGCTCTTCGGCGCGCATGTTGCCAAGCATCATCACCAGCGTGGATTCACGCACGATCTCCCCGCTCATCAACTTGTGCACATGATGTTGCATCGCGCTGATTTCGCGACACAGCACTTCGAGCAAGTGGAACGGAATCACGCAGACAGAACTATCTTCCAGCGCAATCGTCGTGCCGGTGTGCGCACCCGCGTAGATGCCGTCCAGGCCCAGCAGTTCCCCGGCGATCTGGAATCCGGTCACTTGTTCGCGTCCGGTGGGGTGGGTCACTACGGTTTTGAACGAGCCGGTACGTACCGCGTAAATGTTTTTGAACGGGGCGTCCACGCTATACAGCGCCTCGCCGCGCTTGATCATCTGGGTGCTGCAAATCATGGAATCGATCTTGTCGAAATCCTCGTGCGTCAGGCCGGCGGGCATGCACAGCGTGCGCAACGAGCATGTCGAACAGCGCAGGGCGGGTTGCATGTTGGGCTTTAACGCGTGTGTGCGTGCGCCGATTTGAGTCGAGCTGCGCAGGGACGGTGCGATAGGTGATTCAACGGTCGCAACATTGCCAGAGGGGGATAAGGACATGATGGTTTGCTCCAAAATTAGTGAGTGCCTTCCGCTGTCATTGCCGAAGGCCCCACCGCCGCGGCGCTTATCCGTCGATCCGCGAGGGTTTGTACGGTATCGAGCACCAGGTTGAATTCATTCGTCTTGTCAAAAAAGTAATCTGCCCCGGCCTGAATCGATTCGTGCCTGAACTGCGCAATCGCGTAATTCGTCAGCACGATGGACACCGGCGCATGGGGCTTCGCCGACAACTCGCGCAAAACCGTCAGACCGCTGCCGCGTACCAGCATCAAGTCGATAACCAGCAGGTCCGCTTGCGTTGCCGCGATTCCCGTCAATGCGCTGTGCGGATCCTCTGCCCATCCCACCACTTCGACCCCTGCCAAGTTGCTGAGCAACATTGTCAAGCGTTGCCGGATCAGCGCCGAGTCTTCGACCAGGTAGATCCGCAAAGGGGTGTGGACGTGTGAGGAGTTCATGAACCCAGTATTGCGGAAGGCACTGGGAAAAACGATAGTCGCGCGCCGTAAATGATGTAGGTGCGCGGGAAGCTTTGTAGGAATTGGCCTACACGGAGGGGCCGCGGGGTTTATCGTGCGGCTAATCGCGTGGTTTATTGCGCGGTTTATGAATCAAGCAGCGTATAGATCGGGCAACGCATAGGCCAAGTGGCCTATAGATCGGGCTCGTCTTCGAATAGGTGATGCTTGATCGCGTATCGGATCAGCGCAGCCTCGGTGGAAATCTGCAGTTTTTCCATGACGCGGGTTTTGTAGGTGCTGACTGTTTTGCTGCTCACGCAGAGTTGATTGGCGATTTCGGAGATGCTGACGCCGGCGACGAGGCGTTTGAATACGTCGAATTCACGATCCGACAGTTGTTGATGGGGCAGTGCGGTTTGCGGTGCGTTCAGATTCAGGGCGAATTTCTCGGCCATCGTCAAACTGACATAGACTCCGCCCACCGCTAATTTGGTGACGGCCGCGACCAACTCGGCAGCCGCGCTTTCTTTGGTCAGATAGCCTGAGGCCCCCGATTTAAAAGCCCGCACCGCATATTGCTCTTCGGCATGCATGGTCAGCACCAGGATGCGCAAAGTCGGCTTTTCGTCCTTGATCTGCTTGATCATATCGAGTCCGCTGCGCCCGGGCATCGACAAATCCAGCAAAATCACTTCGGCCTCATGCGTGCGCACCAGCGCTAGCGCACCGGCGCTGTCTGCGGCTTCGCCCGTCACTTCGAAGCCATGTGCGCTTTCGAGAATGTGTCGCAAGCCATCGCGAACCAGAGTATGGTCATCGGCGATCAAGACACGGATCATGCGTTAGTCCTTGCGGTCTGGAATGCAGCTTCTGGTAAGGTCACACGTAGCGTCAAACCCTTGCCAGGCAGACTGGTCAATTCGACCTGGCCACCGAGTAAATGCACCCGCTCACGGATTCCGAGCAAGCCGAACGACTTGCCGGCTTGGGCCGCGCTCAGGTCGGTGCCTCGACCGTTGTCGGTGATCTGCACGACACAGTCCATGGCATTGCGTTTGAGCGACAGAGTGACTTTACTCGCTTGGGCGTGCCGCGCAATGTTGGTGAACCCTTCCTGGACGATACGAAAGATGGCCGTGGCGCTGGCGCTGTCGAATTCGAACTCGTCGATATTCATTTCGAGCTGCACCGTAATACCGTATCGGGCTTCGAAATCGTTGACCAGCCACTCGATGGCCGGGGCCAAGCCAAGATCGTCGAGCATGACCGGGCGCAGGTCGGCGGCAATGCGCCGCACCGACGCAACCGTCGAATTGAGTAGCGCGTGCATATTACGGGTCTGCGAAAGTAGGGTGACCGGGTCTGGCGTTGCCGGGTTTGGCGTTGCCGTCTGCTTTGCGTCCCCGCTGGAGGCCTGTTCCTGCGGTTTCGGCAGTTTCCTGAGATCGGATTCGAGAATCGACAAGTCCATTTTCAATGCGGTCAGTTGCTGCCCCAAGTCGTCATGCAATTCGCGAGCGATGCGTGTTTTTTCCTGTTCGCGCACATTCTGGATATTGCCCGAGAGCTGTCGCAGCTCGTTGCGCGATGCTTCGAGTGCGGCTTCGGCGCGCAGCCGCTCGGTGATGTCACGCAGCATCACCGTAAAAAGCTTGCGGCCCGCCTCATGGATTTGTGAAATCGACGCTTCAATGGGGAATTCCTCGCCGTCCGCGCGCAAGCCCGACAGCGAGCGCTGTCCACCCATCACGCGCTCCGAAACGCTGGTGACGCCAAAACGCGTCACATGCCCGGCATGGGCCTGACGGTAACGCTCGGGGATGAACCGATGCAGCGGCGAGCCGATCGCCTCGGCCGCCGGACAGCGGAACACGTGTTCGGCCATGGGGTTGAAAATAACGATGTTCTGATCTTCGTCTATCGTAATGATGGCCTCGACTGCCGCGCGCACGATCGCCTGCATGCGGGCTTCGTTTTGGCTCACCCTCAGTTGCGCATTCTGCCTGGCGCGATCCAATTGGTGGCGTTTGTTCCCGCTCACACGCATCGCCACGAATGCGACAAAGCTGATGATCAAGCCGAGCGTCAAGGCGGTCTGCGATACCCGGCGCGGCACACTGCTTTGTCTGCCGTCGTACTGGAGAACCAGCGCGTTGTTGCCGACGGCGACGGTGTCGGTTTCGAAAGGCCCGTCGTCCCCCGAGGCTTGCACGGCAGACTGCTGGCTGTACACCAGCGTCTGATGCGAGGCGGTATCGAGATACGCCGCCACTTGCACGTCCTGCAGATTTTGCGTGGTCAGCGCTTCAAGGGTGCGGCGTGCGTCGATCCACGCGAAGACGTAGCCGATGAGCGCAGTTCGGCGTGCAGCCGTGGAGTCGGGTCGCGGACCGCTACGGTACACGGGAAATATGGCGTCCACGCCTGCCGCTCCGGGCACAGGGTTGGCCGCCAGAGCGATGGCGCCGGTGTCGCGGGCCAGCTCGAGTGCAGCCCTGCGCGCCGGGTTGGCCGCCTGGTCGTAACCGAGCAGGATGCGATTGACGCTATTCAGCGGATCGATGTAGCGAGTTATCACGGCCGAACCCACGGCCGAGCCGGCGGCGGCCGGCGGCATGCTGGACGCCAGTCGCGCGGCGCTGGCGGGAACCGAAGCCTGTGCCAGCGGCTCGGCAAATCCGAGCGCGTTGATGCCGGGCAGCGTGCGTGCGCCATCCAGACGCGCGGCGTAGTCGTGCCACAGCGGCTGCGAGAGCGCGTCCATGCCCAGCGGCCCGTTTTGAGCTGCGGCGACCATGCTGGCCGTGCTGCGCAACACCAACTCGTAAGCGCTGAACTCGCGCTTCACCGCCGCGGTAACCGTCTCGCAGCGCCGTTCGAAATCTCGCGCGACCTCTTCGCTCTCCTGATGGCGTAACGTAGCCCATACGGTTAGCGTGATCAGCAAACAAGCCAGCAACATGACCCACGCGCCGCGCCGCTCTATCGAGGAGGGGCGCGTTCGCAGGGTGTCGCTCGGTTGCCCGCTGCGGGGCATTTCTAAATTAGCCGCCATGGACGATGGTCAATACAAAACAAAGCGCGGGGAGGCCGTCGCGAATCAAAACGGGCCGGCGAATTTTCTCGATACTACGGCAGCAGACGCGTGTGTGATGGGGATTATTACAGGATTTTTGCCCATTTCGTTGCGCTTGGCCATACGGCCTATTCCCATAACCCATACGCTCTGGCGCAAGGCCTCACTGTTCACTCATGCCGCAGAACGCGGCTGAATGGCCAAAGGTTCACAACGCGGCTGCCTTTTCGCCTGCTGCAATGGTAAATTTCGCTGATGGAGAAAATGGGAGTTGCAATGGAACGCGTTGAAGCCACGGCTCGAAGGCCCAGCCTGTCCGGAAGGGGGCGGCACGTGCAGGTCGGTAGCCAGAAATTTATCACGGTGGGCTTGCCGGATCATATCTGGCAGGACTTGTACCATCAATTTATGACGATCCGCTGGCCGACTTTTTTTGCGGTGATCGCAGGCGTGTTCTTTGCAGGTAACAGCGGATTCGCGCTTTTGTACATGCTCGGTAACCACCCGATCGCCAACCAGGCGCCTGAAGGTTTTCTCGGTGCATTCTTCTTCAGCGTCGAAACGCTCGCGACCGTGGGCTACGGCGATATGCACCCGCAAACCCTTTATGGGCATGTGATTGCGACCATCGAGATTTTCAGCGGATTGTCCGGGCTGGCCGTATTTACCGGGTTGATCTTTACCCGCTTTTCGCGCCCCCACGCCAAGATCCTGTTTGCGCAGCACCCAATCATCCGTCCCTTGGACGGCATCCCGACCTTGATGATACGCGCGGCCAATGCGCGTCAGAATGTCATCACGGAAGCGTCCGCACGGTTACGACTCATGCGGCTGCACGTTACTACCGAGGGTTATGAAAACCGCAGGCTATACGATCTGGTTCTCACCCGCGAGCAACATCCGATTTTTTCGCTCGGCTGGAATTTGACCCATGTGATCGATGCGTCGAGCCCGCTATACAACGAAACGGCTGAGACCATGGCGGAGAGCGGGACGACCTTGATTTTGTCGCTAGCCGGTGTGGACGAAACGACCTCTCAAACGATGCGCAGTCGGCAGATCTATAGTTCCGAAGTGATCCGCTGGAATCACCGCTATCCCGATCTCATCGAGCAGGACGAGCAAGGTATGAACTACGTCGATTACACCAAATTCCACGATACCGAGCCGTTGTCGGCGGACGATTTGCAGGGGAACGTTGTGTCGGCGGATATTGTGTAGGCCTATGCGTTGGAGAAAACCGGTCTCAGCCTAGTGTTGCTCGAAACGCTCGAAGCGGCGGTCGATGAATTGCCGCTCGCTCGCCAATTCCAGCACTTTGGCGCCAGGCGGACCCTGACGCATCCATTCGAGCATACGGTCGACCTGGTCGGGCGGCCCTTGAACCATGGCTTCGACCGAACCGTCATCGAGATTGCGCACCCAGCCGCGCACGCCAATCATGTGTGCATGGCGCACCGCCGACCAGCGGTAGCCGACGCCCTGCACGCGGCCAGTGACGCGGACATGGTAAGTTTCGATGAAGGGGTCGTGGGTACGAGGCATGATAGGCGTGATGTTCAAGAGCGGCCTATTTTAGCGATTTTTAGACGAGCCCGTACTATCTGCCTGCGCGATAGGCCTTACACCGTCGTCCTCGCTCGCTATACCGGAAATTGCCCCAAGGCCTGCTCAAGGTCGCTCTGCAGATCGGCGATATCCTCGATGCCCACCGACAAACGAATCAGATCGTCAGCAATACCCATTGCCTGCCGTTTTTCGCTGCCCATTTCCCAGAAGATCGTGTGAGCGACCGGGATCGCAAGCGTGCGCGTGTCCGACAGATGGCTGGACAGCGGAATCAAGCGTAAGGCATCGAGAAAGTCGAAGCAAGGTGCACAGGGACGCAACTCGAAACTCATGAGCGCGCCGAATCCACCATCGAACAGCGCCGCCGCGCGCGCGTGCTGCGCATGGCTGGGCAGGCCGGGATAGTGCACGCGTGCCACCTGAGGCTGCGCCTCCAACCACTGCGCCAGCCGCAGCGCGTTATCGCAGGCGCGTTCCACACGCAGGGCGAGGGTTTCAGCGCCGATCGCGATACGGTGAGCATCCTCCGCGCGCAGCGTGGCGCCGAAATCGCGCAGGCCTTTCTTGCGGATCTGCAACATACCCCAGCCGGCGGGGTCGCCCTTGCGGTACACGGGCGCGATGTTTTCGAACGAGGTCCAGTCGAACAGGCCCGTGTCGCAGATGGCTCCGCCCATGGCATTGCCGTGTCCGCCTATGCCTTTGGTGAGCGAGTGCACGATCAGGCTCGCTTGCACGTCGCGTGCGCGAAGCAGTACCGGCGTGGTGAGCGTGCTGTCGACGACATATAGTAAGTTGCGTTGTGCGCACAAGGCGCCGATGCCCGCCAGATCGGCCACCTGCGTGCGCGGATTGGCGATTGTCTCGACGAAGACCATGCGTGTCGTCGGGCGCAGCGCGGCCTCGACCGCCCGGGTGTCCGTGGCATCGACAAAGCTGACTTCGACGCCCATGCCTTGCAGTGTCTGAAAAAGACTATTGGTATTACCGAAAAGATACTGGCTGCTGACAAGATGGTCGCCCGCGCGCAGCAACGCGACCAGCAGCGCCGCAATGGCCGCCATGCCGGTCGAAAAGCAGGCCGTGGCGCGCGCATCTTCCAACAGCGACAATTTCGCCTCGAGCGCTGCGCCGGTCGGGTTGCCCTGACGTGCATAAATGAAACCGGATTTGTCGCCTTGAAACACCGACACAAGGTCGCGCGCCGACGGATACGCGAATGCCGCCGCGACGTGTAGGGGTTTATGGACCGCGCCATGCTCGGTGGTGGCCAAGCGGTCAGCGTGGAGCAGGCGGGTAATCGGTGTATAGGGTGGCGTGTTGGACATGTCGTTTCCAGATGAGGACGCGGTGCGGGGATGCTTTGTGCGCCCGCATGATTTTAGGTATGCGGCAGGGTTCGAGATCGAGAATTATGCATCAATTCGACAATTACAAAATCTGCAATAAACGTCGCTAGCATCGCGTCGTGCCATATTTCCCACTCGAGCGCACGCGCGCGGAAGGCGTTAAGCTGCCCATGGGAGATGCCCTCGCCAGACTCGACGAAAGGCGCATGGTAAAGGGGCGCATCATTCACCGGCGGGCATGAACGGCTGATTGAATGCATATACTCTTAATCGGCACTATACTGGCTCGTCGGCGTCGGTCGTGCGTTCTGCGGCGTGTTCTGCGGCGCCTTGTGCCGCGCGCTCGGCGCATCAAACGCGGACCTGATTGGCGATTCAATCCATGCAACGAGGTATGACAACGAGGTGTGACAATGAACCAACGTGAAATCTTGCTGTGCGCGCCTGTGCGTACCGCTATCGGGGCGTACAACGGTGCGCTGAAAGACACGCCTGCGACGGATCTCGGCGCAGCCGTGATCCGCGAGACGCTCAAGCGTGCCGGTTTGAAACCGGAGCAAATCGGCTCGGTGATCATGGGCAACGTGATCCAGGCGGGCAATCGAATGAATCCCGCGCGACAATCCGCGATTCACGGTGGCGTGCCCGTGTCGGTGCCGGCGCTGACAGTGAACCGCGTCTGCGGATCGGGTGCTCAGGCCATCATCTCGGCCGCGCAGGAAGTTGCGCTCGGCTTGGTCGATGCGGCCGTCGCAGGCGGCATGGAAAACATGGATCGTGCTCCCTATCTGCTGCCTGGTGGCCGTTGGGGCTATCGGATGGGCAACGCCGAAATTCACGACAGCATGTTGCGCGATGGTTTGAACGACGCGTTTTCCGGCGAGCATTCGGGCTGGCATACCGAAGATGTGGTCACCAAGGCCGAACTCACGCGAGAAGATCAGGACCGTTGGGCCGCTCGTTCGCAGCAACGGTTTGCGGCGGCGCAGGCCAAGGGTAATTTTGCCGACGAGATCGTAGCGCTCGAGTTGAAGGCTCGTAAAGGCACGACACGCTTCGAAGTCGATGAGGCCCCGCGCCCCGACACCACCTTTGAAACGTTGGCTAAACTGCGGCCCGCATTCCGTGATACCGGCACGATTACCGCCGGCAATGCCCCCGGACTGAACAGTGGGGCCTCGGCGATGATCGTTACCGATCGCGCTTTTGCCGACGCCAATGAATTGACGCCGTTCGCACGCCTGGTGGCCTTCGGCATTGCCGCAGTCGAGCCGGGCATGTTCGGCCTCGGACCTGTCCCGGCTGTCACGCAGGCGTTGGCCCGCGCCGGTTGGGAGCGCGGCGATGTGCAGCGCATCGAAATCAACGAAGCGTTCGCCGCGGTACCGCTTGCCGTGTTGAGGCAACTGCCCTTTCCCGAGGACATCGTCAATGTCGAAGGAGGCGCCATTGCGCATGGTCACGCGATTGGTGCCACCGGTGCGGTGCTCGCTACGCGGTTGATGCATTCGATGCGTCGCGACGGTCTCAAACGCGGTATCGTGACCCTGTGCATAGGCGGCGGGCAGGGCATCGCACTGGCGCTGGAGGCGCTTTAAGCCGCCACGGCTACATAAAGAAGCGCCAAGAAGAATTGCCACAGGTCGCGCTGACCCGTGGAAAGACACAGCCAAGAAGGAGACACCATGGAAGCTCAACACGCACGCCAATTCGTACTTGCCGCACGTCCCAAGGGCCGGCCCACGCCCGCCGATTTCCGCTTGGAAGAAACCGAACTGGGCCGCCCGGAGGCTGGCCAGGTATTGGTCAAAGTGCACTATTTCTCGCTCGATCCGTATATGCGCGGACGCATGGATGACAGAAAATCGTACGCCAAACCGATCGAACTGGGCGCCGTCATGATGGGCGAGGGCGTGGCTTCGGTCCTGGTGTCGAACCACCCAGACTGGTCTGTCGGCGACATCGTGCTGGGTCAAACGGGTTGGCGCACTCACGCCGTAGTGAATGGCGCGGACCTGCGCAAGCTTGATCCCGATTTCGCGCCAGTCACCACTGCACTCGGTGTGCTCGGCATGCCAGGGTTCACAGCGTATACGGGCTTGTTGACCATAGGCAAACCGAAGCCAGGCGAGACCGTTGTGGTCGCCGCGGCGAGCGGACCGGTCGGCTCACTCGTCGGTCAGATCGCGCGCATCGTCGGGGCTCGGGCAGTGGGTATTGCCGGTGGCGCGCAGAAGTGCGCCTATCTGATCGATGAACTCGGTTTTGACGTTGCCATCGACCACCGTGCGCCGGATTTTGCCGCGCAGTTGGGGCAGGCATGCCCGAGCGGCATAGATGTGTATTTCGAAAATGTAGGCGGCCCGATCTGGGACGCTGTGTTGCCGCTGCTCAATACCTATGCACGCGTGCCGGTCTGCGGGCTGATCGCGCAATATAATCAGGGCCCTGATGCAGTTGGGGCTCGATTCGCCACCACCATGCGCGAGGTGTTGTCACGTAGCCTGACGCTGCGTGGTTTTATCAACTATGAATTTGCGGTGCAACGTCCGGAATTCTTGCGCGACGTCGGGGGATGGATTGCAGACGGTCGAGTCAAATATCGCGAGGATATCGTCGACGGACTGGAAAGTGCGCCGGCAGCCTTCATCGGTATGCTTGAAGGGAAAAATTTCGGTAAGGTATCGGTACGTGTCGACACGTCGTTGGATCAATAATCATTCATTCACGGAGAACGGTATGAAAAAAGGATATTGGATTAGCTGTTATCGATCGGTTTCGAATCCGGATGCGCTCAAGGCCTATGCGGGATTGGCAACGGTTGCGGTGGAAGCGGGCGGTGGCCGATTTCTCGCGCGGGGCGTGGCAGCACAAGCCCACGGCGTCGGTGTGGTGGAACGCGCGGTGATAATCGAGTTCGACAGCCTCGAGCGCGCAATTGAAGTCTATGAAGGCGACGCTTATAAAGCCGCGTTGACGGCGTTGGGCAACGGCGTAGAGCGTGATTTCCGGATTGTCGAAGGCGCTTGATGATAAGCGTTTAGTAGGGCGATGGCCTGCGATTGGTCCATAAAGACAGATCGCTTGCCGTCACCGCGACCTTCCAACCAAACAAGTCAATGCCGCCAACAGCAACGCGGCGGCCGCCGCAAATAGCGGCGCATGGAATGTCAGACCGCAAGCAAACAGGGCATCGCTGGCAAGCGGCCCTACGATCTGGCCCACCCCATAAGCAGCGGTCATGGTCGCGAGCATGTTGAAGCGGACGTGCCGCGCCACCTGTTTAGCGGCGGACATCGCAATCGTCACGGTACCCACGAAGGTCGCACCGACCAGCACCGCGCTTGCCAGGAACGCCCATGCGTCTTGCGCGATAGCAGGCAGAACCACGCCTACCGTCTGCACCGCCAGATTCAGCGCCATGGCCCAGCGCGTCCCAAAGCGCACGCGCAATTTATGCCAAACAAAGCACGATGGCACGGCCGCCAAGCCGAAAGCAGCCCACACGTGAGCGGGATCGATCTGACCCAGTACGTTTTTGACGAACAGGGGCAGGTACGTGGCGGTGACGATATAACCGAACCCGGCCAAACCGTAGATGAGCACGAGTGGGCCCGGGTGCAGCATGTCGTTCGTGTCGGGTTCATGCGCCGTTTCAGCAGGCGCTACTGCGGTCGCACTCGGACAAGACTTGAGTTCGCCCCAGGCCAATGCCGCGAGGATCGCGCCAGCGCCTGCTAACGCGAGCCACAACGCTGATGGGCTGGCGCCTAGCCAATTTCCCAAGGCGATCAGTTCGGCCGATAGCGCGATGCCTATCCCTACTCCGGCAAACAACAGGGGCGCGCCGCGCGGATGATTGACCACATGGAAAAGCCACACAGACGCCCCGATCAGGGTCCCCGCACTGAGTGCTCCCGCCAGCAAACGCACGGCCAACACAAATCCCATGCCGCCGTCCCAGGCCAACATCGCTAGACATAAGACCGTGCCAACCAGCGCATATCGACACAGGCGCGCGGACTGTTCAGGCGTGTCCAAGCTGAGCAATAACGCGCCTATCAAGTAGCCCACGTAGTTTGCCGAAGCGGCAAGCGAGCCTGCACGCAGGCTCAATTCGCCATGACGCACCATCAGCGGATACATGCCGGTGAACGCGAAGCGGCCAAAGCCCATGCCCACTGCGAGTATCAATGCCGCGGCCAGCGTTGCTGGGAGCGGCGAGCGTCGAGGGATAGGCAGTGCGACGGTATTCATCGTGCCTCCCCGGCCTGTGCTGTAGCAGGTGCCAGCATGCGCGCGAACGCCTCGAATGCGGCAGGCGCATAGCCCTTGCGGCTGAACAGTAGCGTATCGACGCTCATTAGTTCGTCGGATCCGCTGTTCGGCTCAGTTCGTGATGGCTGCATGGCAAAAAGCGAGTGGTAAATCGCTAGGCACGACAGGTCAACTTATCACGGCTGACGCATCCATAGGCTCGTATAACGCGAACTCAGGAGCCCCGACACAGGGGTTGGGCTTTGTGGGAATGCGCGACCGGTTCTGACCAAGAATCAGTTAGCGCAGGGATAGTCGAGTTTGGACATCCAGGTGTTCAAACTCGAGCCCATGGTGCATGGCTTGCAGACCGACTTCAGGCAATCGCGCTGGTATCCACCGGTGCGCCGGTTTTCTGCTTGACCTCATCGACCGTCACGCCAGGCGCCAACTCGATCAGTTTGAGGCC
>NZ_LMUX01000021.1:0-27518 GCF_009765705.1 Burkholderia sp. L27(2015)
CGTCATGGCAACCGGTAAGGCAAGCCTGCCCGCTATCACGTCGACCGAAAGCCCCGCTTATATCGCGTTGCGCGATGCGGTGGTGGCTTTGTCGCAGAAGTTGGCGCAACTGATCATACGCGACGGCGAAGGCGCGACCAAGTTCATGACCATCCAGGTTGAAGGCGGCGCGAATGTGGATGAGTGCCGCAAAATCGCCTATTCGATCGGGCATTCTCCGCTCGTAAAAACGGCGTTCTATGCGTCGGACCCCAATCTCGGCCGCATACTCGCGGCTATCGGTTACGCGGGCGTCGACGATCTCGACGTCGGCAAGATCGACCTTTACCTCGATGACGTGCTGGTGGCGAAAGCGGGCGGCCGCAACGCAGACTACCGCGAAGAAGACGGCCAACGCGTCATGAAGCAAAGCGAGATCCTGGTGCGTGTGGTCCTGGGCCGCGGCGCCGCGGCTGCCACTATATGGACGTGCGATCTGTCGCACGACTACGTCAGCATCAACGCCGACTATCGATCCTGAGCGCCGCCCCGCGCCGGCCCGGGCCTCCAATTCGACTCTATTGTTGCGACTGATTTCATGGACAAACTCGACCAATTCCTGACCCGTGCAGAGGCCCTGCTGGGTCGTCTGGAAAATATCCTTCCCCCGGCTACCGCGCAAACCGACTGGAATGCCGCGCTCGCATTTCGCTGGCGCACCAAGCAGGGACGGGGCATGCTGCAACCGGTGCCGAACCTGTCGGCCATCGCACTGAGCGACCTGCAAAATATCGATCGGCAAAAAGAACTGATCGAACAAAATACGCGTCAGTTCGTCAAGGGCTTGCCCGCCAACAACGTCTTGCTCACGGGTGCGCGAGGCACTGGTAAATCGTCGTTGATCAAAGCGTGCTTGAATCGCTATGCTGCAGAGGGTTTGCGCTTGATCGAAATGGACAAGGACGATCTGCATGACCTCGGAGACATCGTCGACCTGGTCGCGGGGCGCCCCGAGCGCTTCGTGATCTTCTGCGACGACTTGTCTTTCGAAGAGGGCGAGTCGGGCTATAAAGCGCTCAAAGTTGCGCTCGATGGCTCGGTCGCCGCGCAGTCGGATAACGTCCTGATTTATGCAACCTCGAACCGGCGTCATCTGCTGCCGGAATACATGCGCGACAACGAGACGTATCGACATACCGACGACGGCGAAATTCATCCGGGCGAGGTGATCGAGGAAAAGATCTCGCTATCTGAGCGTTTCGGTTTGTGGGTGAGTTTCTACCCGTTCAAACAGGACGATTATCTGACCATCGTTGCACATTGGCTGGCGCATTTCGGCTGCGATGCGGCCACGATAGAAGGCGCGCGAGGCGACGCCTTGGTTTGGGCGCTGGAACGCGGGTCGCGCTCGGGCCGCGTGGCGTGGCAGTTCGCACGTGACTGGTCCGGTCGACGCAGTTGAATCGGTCCATGAGCAAATCCATGAGCGCATCGTCGTCTTCGTCGTCTTCTTCGCTTTCATCCGATGCAGCCGAAGTCACTGAAGCTGTCGCGGCCCACCGTGCGGTGACGGAAGTGGCGGTGGGGGTGATGGTTCGCCCGGACGGCAGTTACTTACTGGCCCAGCGCCCTGGGGGCAAACCTTATGCGGGCTACTGGGAGTTTCCCGGTGGCAAGCTGGAGCGTGGTGAGAGCGTTGAAGCGGCGCTGGTGCGCGAGCTCGACGAGGAGCTCGGCGTTACGGCCACGGCAATCGAACGCTGGCGCACACTTGAGCACGACTATCCGCATGCGTATGTGCGGCTGTTTTTTTGCAAAGTGACGGAGTGGCAAGGCGTGCCGGTCGGACGGGAAGGGCAGGCGTTTGCCTGGCAACAGGGCGCGGCGAACGTTGCACCTTTGTTACCTGCGACAATTCCGGTCGTCGGCTGGCTGGCGGAGGAAAACAAGGCTTAGAGGGGTAACCTCGCGGGTAACCGCGAGGGTTATTAGCGTAAAGCCCGCAGCGACATCTAATGCGAGGTTTCGCGCGGACGGTGCGGCCTAAGCAGGCGCAGGCAGTGCCCGTGTCAAATTGGTCAACGTGCCCGTGCCGTCAATTCAAATCGCCCTGATTTTCGTCAGTAGGCGGATCCTCATCGGTGGCGCCTATCGTATATTGGCCGCTTGCCCAAGCGCCCAGATCTATCTGCTTGCAGCGTTCCGAACAAAACGGTCGGTAGCGGCTTTCGGACTTCCATTCAACTTTCTTGCCGCAAATCGGGCAGTCAACAATCAGAGCCATAACGTCGGTAAAATTTTCGCGCTTTAAAGCGTGCAGAGGGTGAGCTGAAACGGTATGTCGGTATCGACCGCGCGGGGACGCAAGTCGCCATCCTGCACGGTGAACCGAACCCACAGCATATATTTGTTGGCGCTAGCTTCGGGTATCATCCGCGATTCGGGTGGGACCCGAATTTGCATCAGTTGGAATGAGCGCCCCGACAGCATCTGCTGGTAACTACCCTGGGTGGCCATCACCTTGGAGGCCTGGCCCGATTCGCGCGCCAGCTTCAGAACAATGGCTGCCGCATCGCGTAACGGGAACAGTGGGCTGACCCACTTGACGATATCTTGGCGCCGCTGCGCGGGCGGATTTTGCTGCCATGCAAAATACGACGGTAAATCGAATCGGCAGGTCCCACCGGGTATGATCGCGCGGCTGCGGATGCTGCTCAGCCATTCGTTATCGATCAGATGCTGGCCGGTCTTGCCTTGCATCTGGCTAAGATTTGCCAGCACCGCTTCGATCTCGCCCAGTACTGCTTCCAGCATGCCCTGATCGATCCCCGGATTGCCTCGATAGCCGGACAAGGTCATGCGCTGTCGATCGAGTTCCTTGATAAGGTCCGCTTTAAGGTCGGTCCGACCTGTCACCTCGGCGATCTCGAAAAGCGTATTCAGGGCGACCTGATGGACCTTCGCGTCATCCTGTGCCAGGAAAAACGCAAAGCGTTCGAACAGATCCTCTAGCCGCAGCAGAGTGCGGATGCGTTCGTTGAATGGATACTCGTAGAGGATCAAGCGCGGTCGCCTTTCGGTGAGGCTGTTAAGCAGCAGTAACACCCATTCTAATGCCGCTGACCCTGCGTCGCAATGACGCGGCTAGCTCGATCGAGGTGTTTCGGTAATTGTTTTTGCTTTTGCGTCGCTTTTTGGGTCGCATTTCGCACGATTCAAGTAATCCAAGTGCAGCTTATCCACTTTCTTCAGCACGTGTTCGAGTGGCACCTGGTCATTATCGATGACATCGTCGGCGTAGGCGAGCCGAGCGGCACGGGTGGCCTGCTGCGCCATGATCGCCGCTACCTGCTCACGCGTAAAGCCGTTGCGCTCGATGACGCGCCGGATCTGCGTCGACTCGCTGCAATCCACTACCAGCACGCGGTTCACGCGGTCTTTCCAGTTCCCCGACTCGACCAAAAGGGGCACTACATAAATGACGTAGGGGCCCAGCGCCGCTTGCGCGGCGCGGTCGCATTCCGCCCGAATCAGCGGATGGGTGATGGCTTCCAGCTTCAACTTGGCTGCGGCGTCCCCAAATACCAACGCGCGCATCCGAGCACGATCCAGCGCCCCCGTAGATGTTAGAAATTGCGAACCAAAACGAGCTTCTATCAGGGGCATTGCCGCGCCTCCTGGCGCGGTGATCTGATGAGCAATCAAATCGCTATCGACCACCGTCGCGCCATGCAGCGCAAAGCGCTCGGCGACCACGGATTTGCCACTGCCGATTCCACCGGTGAGTCCCACACTGAACATATCAGGCCCCCAACCATCGATAGAGAAGCGCATCGCCAAACGTTACCAGCAATGCGGCAGTCGCGAGAAATGGCCCGAACGGCAGCGGTTGGTCCGTGCGCATGCGTTTGCGCAGCACCGCAAGCAACCCCGCTAGCGCTCCGGTGAGCGCAGCGACAAACAGAATGCTCGGCAGCCATTGCCAGCCCAGCCACGCGCCGATCGCGGCAAATAATTTGAAATCGCCGTATCCCATGCCTTCCTTGCCCGTGATTGCCTTGAACAGCCAATACACTATCCATAGCGACACATAGCCCGCCGCCGCGCCTATGATGGCCGTATCCGGGGCCGCAAAGACCGAGCCGAGGTTGACAAGCAGGCCAGCCCACAGGAGTGGGAGCGTCAACGAATCAGGCAGGAGCTGGGTACGTTTATCGATAAACGCGAGAGCGAGCAGCGTGGCGCCAAAAGCGAAGCCGCACAAGGCTTGCCAGCCCGCACCGAAGCGCCAAAGCGATACCACTGCGAGCAGCGCCGTCAGCGCCTCGATCGCCGGGTAAATCCAGCCTATCGGTGTATGACATGCACTGCAGCGGCCACGTTGTATCGCATAACTGAGCAAGGGAATATTTTCCCAGGCGCGCAGACGGTGCCCGCAGTGTGTGCAAGTCGAGCCGGGCAGCCAGAGATTGAAGCGTCGTTGCGGAGCTTCGTCAGGCGCTTTCCAAGGCACAGCGGCCGACACGACGCCTGGCGCAGCGTCGAGATCGTCATCCGATTCGCCGGCGCGTTCGAGCGCGAAGGCACGCAATTCGAGATCCCAATTGCGCTGCAGCATGATAGGCAAGCGATACACCACCACCGACAAAAAGCTGCCGATCACGAGGCCCAGCAAAATCGCCAACAGATAACCATATGGCCCATCGAGCGCGCCAGGCATCGCCCCGGCGTTCGGCAAAGCCTTCGGCAGGTAGTTAGCGATCAGGGAGAAATCGGGCATCGGTGAAATCGTGGGCGCATTAATCGTGGATGCATTAAAGGTGTATCAAAGCGGGTGTACTAAAGGCGGGTGTATCCAAGGCGCATGAGGACCATCATAAACACAACCACTAGCATAGTGATAAGCGCGGCTGCCAGCACCCTACTCATGATTGCGGACCAGGCACGATAATAACCGGCCGCCGACGAGACAGATACCGATTAAATGACATTGCCCATCTCGATAATCGGTAAGTACATGGCGATAACCAGCGCTCCGACCAGCAGACCCAGAACGACGATGATGATAGGTTCCGCCACGCTGGCCAATGCCGTGATGCGCTCGTCGGCCTGCCGATCGTGCAAAGCGGCCAGATCGGTGAGCATGGCGTCGAGCGCCCCGGTCTCTTCGGCCACCGCGATGGGTTGGACGACACCCGCGGGAAAACAGGCATACGCCTGCATCGCGGCGGCCAGACGCTGACCGCGCCGCAGTCTCGCACCGATTTCGCGCGTGGCGCGATCGAATACCCGATTGCCGGTGGCCTGCGCGAGCGCGTCAAACGCATCGGCGAGCGGCGTTCCGGCGCGTAACAGCGTGCCGAGCGCGCGACTCCAGCGCGCCAGCGCCGTTTGCGCGAGCAGCGCGCCGACGATCGGTACCTTGAGCATCCATCGATCAAACTGCAGGCGCAGCCTATCATGGCGGCACATCGCCTGTTTCATGCCGAACACCATGCCACCAACGGACAACACCACGGGTATCGCGAGGCGACTCGCCCAATCCGACAGTATCAGGACGAGTCGCGTAGGTGCCGGAAGTTGCGCGCCTACGCCGTCGAAAATTTGCTTGAACGCTGGCACGACGAAGATCATCAGGCCCGCAGTGATCGCTACGGCAAGCAGCAACACGCAGACCGGATAGGTTAGCGCCGCACGCAATTTTGCCGCCTGCGCGGCGGCGCGTTCGCGATCGTCGGCCAGCCGGGTCAGCACTAGATTCAGCGAGCCTGTGGCTTCGCCCAGCAGTACCAACTGACAATACAAGGCGTCGAAACTGCGCGGGTAGTGCAGCAGGGCTGCTGAAAAACGCACCCCGCGTGCGATCTCGCGCGCGAGCGCTGCGACCACGCGTTTGACCGATGCTTGCGCATGACTTTGCGCGATCAGTTCGAGCGCTTGCAACAGCGGCAATCCCGCCTGTAGCAAACTGCCGAGCTGACGCGAGAACTGAGTGACGTCGCGGCTGCGTAAGTGAGGCGCTCGCGCATGGCCCCGTGCCACTATTTTCAACGCGACGATCTTGCGCGCACGCAAAATACGCTGGGCACCCAGCGTGTCGCTGGCGATCACGACGCCGTGCTGATTGACGCCTTGCGCGCTCAGGCCTTGCCAGGCGAATTTGTATTCCCTCATGGGAGCGTTCATGGTTGCAACTCCGTTGCTGCCACAGCTTCGGTTAGGCTGGTGATGCCGTCCCTGACATGAGCCAATGCGGCCATGCGCAACGTGACGATGCCTTCTAGGCTCGCCTGGCGCGCCAATGCCTGCGCGCTGCACCGCTCGACAATGAGTTCGCGCATCGGGCCGGATACCGGCATGACCTGATGCACGCCAATCCGACCGCGGTAGCCGATGCCGTGACAGGCACCGCAGCCGGCCGCTTGGTACGGCTGCCAGTCACCTTCGAGATCGACTTCGCTAAAGCCGGCGGCGCGCAATTCGGTTCGATCCCCAGGCGCGGGTTGTCGACATGCGGGGCAAAGTTTGCGCACCAGGCGCTGCGCTGTGATCAGGCGAACTGCCGCCGCCAGGTTAAATGGCGCTACGCCAATATCGAGCAGTCGGGCGACAGTGGCAGGTGCATCGTTGGTATGCAGCGTCGAAAGCACTAGATGACCGGTCTGCGCAGCCTTCACGGCGACGTCCGCTGTTTCGGCGTCGCGGATCTCTCCGACCATGATCACGTCCGGATCCTGCCGCAAAAATGCCCGAAGCGCGGCGGCAAAGGTCAGTCCCGCTTTTTCCCGCACGCTGACCTGGCTCACGCCCGCCAACTGAATTTCGGCCGGATCTTCCACCGAACACAGGTTCAGCGAAACGCGATTGAGTAGTTGCAGGAAGCAATAAAGCGAGACGGTCTTGCCGCTGCCGGTGGGGCCTGTGACGAGTATCATCCCGTGCGGCGACGCGAGGGCGTCAGTGAGCGTGCGTTGCTGTGCTGCGTCCAGGCCGAGCAGCGCCAGCGAGAGCTCGGCGGGCAGCGCGTCGAGCCGGCGCAATACCAGCTTTTCGCCGAAGAGCGTCGGCAACGAGCTGACCCGGTACTCCTCGATCTGCTGCGCGCCCAGCGGCAGGCGCAGTCGCCCATCTTGTGGAATGCGCCGCTCGGCGATGTCGAGCCGCGCCAGCACCTTGACGCGCGTGACGAACGCGTCCTGCAAATGAGCCGGAGGCCGCGCGACTTCGTGCAGCACGCCGTCGATGCGCAGTCGGATACGCCAGTCCTGTTCGCCGGGTTCGACGTGAATATCGGAAGCGCCTCGCGCGCAGGCGTCGAGTAACGTGTTTTGCAGCAAACGTACCGCGGGAGAGTCAGAGTAATCGGCGTGGTCCACTGCGTCGCGCACTGCGTTACGGCGGTGGGATGGCGCGACGCTGGGGTTGCCGCTCGGGTTGCTTGTGGTGGTGGTTGGCATGGAGGGTGGCGGCGTAAGCCCGAATCAAGGTCGGACTATCGTCGCGCAGCCGGGGTCATGCCGCCACTCAGCCTATCGGTTAGGATCACTCAAACCCACTTGAGCCGGCCAGACCTTATCGGCCGCCGGCGATTAGCGTTCAACGCGAGGCGCCGCCGGCTTGAACAGTTTGACGGTCTTGATCGCCTGATTATCGATCTGCATCACTTCCAGACGGCAGCCGCCGATCTGCACGCTGACGTTGCCTTCAGGAATTTCCTCCAGCGTTTCCAACAGCAAGCCGTTGAGCGTTTTCGGGCCGTCCGTGGGCAATTTGAGATTGAGCCAGCGGTTCAACTCGCGCAAAGGCATGCTACCCGACACGATACATTCTCCGGCATCGTTCCAGCCGGCGCGCGTATTGGCCGAGCGCGGCATGGTCGTGGTGAATTCGCCGATCAGTTCTTCGATGATGTCCTCGGGCGTGACGATGCCCTGAACCTCGCCGTACTCGTTGACGATCAGGCCGATGCGCTGGCGATTTTCCTGGAAATATTGCAGTTGCTGGAACACCGGCGTGCCGCTAGGAACGAAGTACGGTTCGGTCAGCAATTCAAGCAGCGTTTCGCGCGCCAGCTCGTGATTGTGCAGCGCAGCCAGGGTCTTGCGCACATGCAATACGCCCTGCACCCGGTCGATATCGCCCTGGTAGACCACCAGTTTGTTGTGGTAGCAGGTTTCGAGTTGCTGCAGGATATGCTCGATCGGCGCGTCCAGATCGAGCGCTTCGATGCGTGGGCGCGGGACCATGACGTCGTCAACCGAAATATTTTCGAGGTCGAACAGGTTGAGCAAAATGCTGCGGTGCTTGTGCGGCATGAAACTGCCGGACTCCAGCACGATGGTACGCAATTCGTCGGTGGACAGCCGTTGCTCCTGGGCGTCGCGCGTGTTAATGCGCAGCAGGCGCAGGATGCCCGAGGCCAGTATGTTGACGCTCCACACCAGGGGCGCTGCGACGCGCATCAACGGGTTGATGATAAAACTTGCCGGGAGCGCGATTTTTTCCGGAAACGTGGCGCCGACGATCTTGGGCGTGATTTCGCTGAATATGATGATAAAAAATGCGACCAGGCCGGTTGTCACGGAGAGCACTACGTTATTGTTGCCGAAGGTGCGCAGCGCGATGGCCGTGGTCAGAACCGGAATAATCGTGTTGATCAGATTGTTGCCGATCAGGATCACACTGAGCAGGCGGTCGGTCTTGCCCAACAACATCTGGGTCGTGCGTGCGCCCAGCACACCTTGCTTGACTAGGTGTTTGAGACGATGGCGATTAATCGCCATCATCGACGTTTCCGAAATCGAGAAGAATCCTGACAAAAGCAGCAGCAGGACGACGGCGCCCCCTTGGGCCCACAATGGCAACGATTCCACGCGACGTTGTTTTCTTAGAGTGACAATGGCTCAGACTATAGCAGAGCCGGGGTCCGATGCCTGCCGGGCCGCCTCAAACGAAAGCTCGTCTTGACTGGAACGAAAATACCGACAGGGCGCTCTAAATTCGCAAATTCGGCGTTTATTGCGAGCGCAATATCGACGATTTAGTAGCGGGAACGCCTGTTATTGACCAAAGCATGGCAATATCTGGTCGGCGTTGCAGGTATTGGGCTTTTTAACGCGCCTGCGGCGCAATTCGTTTCATCACTTATTTCACAGATTGAATCATGGGCTTCGAACAACTCGCGTCACTGAAGGATCAACTGGCCAAGCAAGCTAAGCAGGCGCAACAAGCTAAACAAGCGCAGCAAGCCAAGCAAGCACCGAAAGTTGCAGTCAAGCCGCCGCCAGCGCCTCCAGCAGCCAAGAAAAAAACCGAGCCGGTCGACCCGGTCGTGCTGACCATAGGTCAACTTCAGAAACGTTTTCCGAAGGTGTTCCCGAAAAGTCCGGCGCCTAAGATTGCGCTCAAACTCGGTGTCCACAAAGATCTCCTGGCTCAAGCGCAGGCGTTGGGATTGACCGAGCAGGCTTTGCTCGATGCGATCAAGACGTGGTGTCGAGGCACGCGTTATTGGGCCGCGATTGTCGAAGGGGCGGTGCGAGTCGATCTGGCCGGCGAAGAAGCGGGCCGCGTTTTGCCGACTGAGGCCGCGCGGGCACGTTCGCTCGAAGCCAATCGCCATCGGAAAGCTCCGCCGAAGAAAGCGCATGCAACGCCGCAAGCGAAGGCGCAGAAGGAAGTGACGTCGGCGCAAGACGTCACAGCGGCGCATGATGCAACGGTGGCGCCCGACTTGAACGCTCAGCCGCAAGCGGAAGTGCAATTGCAGGCACACGCTCCACGTGAAGAAGCGAAGGTCGCAGAGGGCATTGCGCGTGAAGAAGTGAAAGCTGTAGAGGAAGCGTCGCGCGAAGCTGTGAAAGCTGCAGAATAGGACTATCGAGGGACGGGCCTTTGTTCGGCCTGTAAGAACTTTTCTTAGCCCGTTTTTCAGCCCGTTTCCTACCCGTAAAACCAAAAAAACCGCACAGCGTGACTGTACGGCTTTCATTGACACATCTTTTCTTGGTCGGGGTGAGAGGATTCGAACCTCCGGCCTCTACGTCCCGAACGTAGCGCTCTACCAGGCTAAGCTACACCCCGCATCTGACATCACGCCGTAATCACTGAGAGTTAGTACACACTCTTAGGACTGCCGTGACGTCGAGTAAGAGCATAATTCTAGCAAGCTTTCACGGTAAAGGGAAGCAGGGTATTGAGAAATTGCATCGGCCGCGGCCCGCGCTTCGCGTTGTGCACAGGCCAGTGTGTAGTCCAGCGCACCCGATGTGGTGATGGCGTCGAAGATGGTATCGAAGCGATCGGTGCCGCCCGCCTCGATCGCTTGACGAGCGAGCGCACCTTGTTCTGGTGTGCCGCGTTCGATCAGATAGATCAGCGGTAGTGTCGGTTTTCCTTCACGCAAATCGTCGCCGGCATTTTTCCCCATCGATTCGGGCGTGCCCGTGTAATCGAGCCAATCGTCCATGATCTGGAACGCGGTGCCCATGCGTCGTCCGTATTCGGCCGAGGCCGCCTCGAGTTCAGGACTGGCGTCGGCTAGCACTGCGCCGATTTGCGCCGCGGCTTCGAACAGCTTGGCGGTCTTATACCGTATCACCTGCAGATAGCGCGTTTCGTTGACGTCGGGATCGTGCATGTTCAACAATTGCAATACCTCGCCCTCGGCGATGATATTGGTCGCGTCCGACAAGATATCCATGATGCGCAGTCGGCCGACGCCCGTCATCATCTGGAACGCGCGGGAATAGAGGAAATCGCCGACCAGCACGCTGGCGGCGTTGCCGAACATCGCATTGGCGGTCTGCTTGCCGCGCCGCAAGTCGGATTCATCGACGACGTCGTCATGCAACAGCGTCGCGGTGTGGATGAATTCGACCACGGCTGCAAGTTCGAAGCGATGCGGGCTGCGGTCGCCCAAGGCGCCCGCGACCAGCAGCAATAGCGCCGGGCGCAGGCGTTTGCCGCCGGCCCCGATGATGTACTCGGAGATCTGGCTGATTAGCGCGACCTCCGAGGACAGTCGATGGCGGATCACCCGATCGACCTGCTGCATATCTTCGGCAATCGGCGCAAGCAAGTTGGGGCTGGAAGTGGTGGTGGCTGTCAACGACGTTACCGGTGGTGTGTTGTGGTTTTTCGATACAGCATTGAATTATAAATCGAAACGGCGCGTTGCCACCCCTCGCAAACCACTCTATTGGCGGCTTCGGGCCGGTTGGGTGGCGGCCGGCCCGGGCAGGGCGGCGTGCTCACGTGCGCCGGGCCTGCATTTGCGGGGCCGTCCGGCCTTTGACGCTGGAATTAAAACCCTATATAATCAAGCGCTTCTGTGCACGGTGCGCAGAAAAGATCAATGAAAGAGTGAGGTTCTCAATGTACGCGGTCATAAAAACCGGCGGCAAGCAGTATAAAGTTGCGGCTGGCGAAAAACTTAAAGTAGAACAGATACCGGCAGACATTGGCGCAGAAATCACGCTCGACCAGGTTCTCGCAGTAGGCGAAGGTGAATCGATTAAGTTCGGTACGCCTCTGGTCAGCGGTGCTTCCGTCAAGGCTACCGTCGTCTCCCAGGGTCGTCATGCAAAAGTGACGATTTTCAAGATGCGTCGTCGTAAGCATTACCAAAAGCATGGCGGTCACCGTCAGAATTACACTGAACTGCTGATTGAAGCGATCACCGCTTAATCGCCGAACAGGTAAAGGACTAATCAAATGGCACACAAAAAAGCTGGCGGTTCCTCACGGAATGGCCGCGACTCAGAGTCGAAACGTCTTGGCGTGAAGGTGTACGGCGGTCAAGCCATCAATGCAGGCGGCATCATCGTGCGTCAGCGCGGCACCCGTATGCATCCGGGCGAAAACGTCGGTATCGGCAAGGATCACACCTTGTTCGCGCTGACCGATGGCCACGTCAAGTTCGCGATCAAAGGCGCAGCGAAGAAGCAGTTTGTTTTGGTGGTTCCGGCAGCCTGACACGGGCATTGCGCGCATGAACATTGCGCATGTCATAGGTCAGTCAGCCCTAGAGTCGCGATTCGCGATAGCTGAATCACGGTTCGACCCCCGAAGCTGATTTCGCATTAGCTTGACAGGGCCCCGCGTTGCAGCGGGGCCCTTTTGTTTTTGAGTGGTGGAGTTAACATGAAGTTTATCGACGAAGCGAAGATCGAAGTCATTGCCGGCGATGGGGGTAATGGCAGCGCGTCGATGCGCCGCGAAAAATTTGTCCCGTTCGGCGGCCCGGACGGTGGCGATGGTGGGCGCGGTGGTAGTGTCATTGTGATTGCCGATCGCAACATCAACACGCTGATCGACTACCGGTATGCGCGCAAGCACGTAGCCCGGGACGGCGAAGGCGGTCGCGGCGCAGATTGCTACGGCAAGGGCGGCGACGATATCGTGCTGCGCATGCCGGTGGGCACTATCATCACCGATCTGGAAACCGGCGAACTGATCGCCGATATGACCGAGCACGAGCAAAGCATCATCGTCGCCGAGGGCGGCCAGGGCGGTCTTGGCAATCTGCATTTCAAGTCGAGCACCAACCGCGCGCCGCGACAAAAAACCGAAGGCAAGGCCGGCGTGCGCCGGATGCTACGCCTGGAGTTGAAAGTGATCGCCGACGTCGGTTTGCTCGGCATGCCCAACGCAGGCAAGTCGACGTTCATTTCGTCGGTGTCCAACGCGCGGCCGAAAATTGCCGATTACCCATTCACAACGCTGGCGCCGAATCTGGGTGTGGTGCGTGTAGGGCCTAGCCGCAGTTTTGTGATCGCCGACATCCCCGGTTTGATCGAGGGCGCGGCCGAGGGCGCAGGCCTGGGCCACCAGTTCCTGCGTCACTTGCAGCGTACCGGTGTGCTCTTGCATCTGGTCGACTTGGCGCCTTTCGATGAAGCGGTCGATCCGGTCGCCGAGGCGCGTGCGATCGTCGGCGAATTACGCAAATACGACGAAGCCCTGTATGAGAAACCGCGGTGGCTGGTGCTGAACAAGATTGACATGGTGCCCGAAGACGAGCGCGTAAAGCGCGTCGCCGATTTCGTCAAACGATACAAGTGGAAAGGTCCGGTCTTCGAGATTTCCGCGTTGACGGGGCAGGGCTGCGAAAAGCTTTGCTACGCGATCTACGATTATCTGGCGAAGTTCGGGGTTGCCGGCCGTGCAGCCGAAGCGGAAGATCTGGCGGCGGATCCGCGGTTCCGCGAATTGCCGGTGGCTAAAAATGCCGCGGAAGGTATGCCAGCTGCCAGCGACGCGCACGACGAAAGTGAAGAGCGTGAAGTGGGCAAGAAGGAAGTCAGCAAAAAGGGCGAGCAGGGCACCAAGAGCAACAAGAGCGAACCCGCCAGCGACCCATCCTGAGGTCGCGACGCGGATTAAGGGGAAACGCGCACCATGCGTTCTGTGATTGCCGGCGCAAAACGGCTTGTCATCAAAGTGGGCTCCAGCCTCGTCACCAACGATGGCCGTGGGCTGGACCACGAAGCAATCGGCCGGTGGGCCGAGCAAATTTCAGCACTCAGAGCGCAAGGTAAAGAGGTAGTTCTGGTGACCTCGGGGGCGATTGCGGAAGGTATGCAACGCCTGGGTTGGACGCGCCGCCCGCGCGAAATCGACGAGCTGCAAGCAGCTGCAGCGGTTGGTCAGATGGGCTTGGCGCAGGTGTACGAAAGCAGTTTCGCCGCGCATCGGATCCAAACTGCGCAGGTCCTGCTCACCCACGCCGATCTCGCCGATCGGGAGCGTTACCTGAACGCACGCAGTGCACTTTTGACGCTGTTGCGGCTCAACGTGGTGCCCATCATCAATGAAAACGATACGGTCGTCACGGACGAAATCAAATTCGGCGACAACGACACGCTCGGCGCTTTGGTCGCCAATCTGATTGAAGGCGACGCGCTGATCATTTTGACGGACCAGAGCGGTCTATATACCGCAGACCCTCGTAAGAACCCTGCCGCGACGCTGGTTGCGCACGCAGATGCCGGAAATCCCGAGCTCGAGGCGATGGCTGGCGGCGCGGGCTCCAGTATTGGCCGTGGCGGCATGCTCACCAAAATTCTGGCGGCCAAGCGTGCGGCCCATAGTGGTGCGGCCACCGTCATAGCCAGTGGGCGCGAGCCCAATGTGTTGATCCGGCTGGCCCAGGGTGAGGAGATCGGCACGCAATTGGTGGCCCGCACGGCACGGTTGACTGCGCGTAAGCAATGGATGGCCGATCATCTGCAGGTCAGAGGCCATGTCGTGATCGATGACGGCGCGGTGAGCAAGCTCACCGATGGCGGTAAGAGTCTGTTGCCGATCGGTGTGGTCGAAGTGAAGGGGAAATTCGCCCGCGGCGAGGTCATCGCCTGTGTGAACGCGTCGGGTACCCCCGTGGCGCGAGGTCTGACCAACTACAGCAGTAGCGAAGCGCGCTTGATCCAGCGTAAGCCGAGCAGCGAGATCGAGGTCGTACTCGGCTACATGCTGGAACCTGAGCTGATCCACCGCGACAATCTAGTGCTGGTTTAACGCCAGACAGACAGGCATGCTTGCCTGTTTGTCTGGCTGCTTACAACAACCCGGGCCTGGTCTAGCCAAGCCCGGCGGTGACGCCGCAACCCAAGCAAGCGATGACCGGCATAGCCGGCCGGTCGCACCAGGCCGCATCGTGCGTGCCGAGCCTAGTGAGGCTTGAGCGAGTCGCGCCTAGTGAGGCGTGATCGAACCGGCCCGATGGTATTTGATGTTATTCACGACGACCGAGGCAGACTGGTCTTTCGGCGATTTGTTCTCGCATAAATAATCGGTGGCGAGCGCGGCCTGGTAACCGTTGAGCCCTCCGCGTGGCATCCGGGCCCACCCGTTCTCCACGCCGCGATCCCATGCCGTCATGTTCTCGTTGGCCGCCGCATACAAACGCCATTCGAAGGTCGCGCAGCGCACGCCCTCGTAGTAAATGTTATGTGCACCCTGCGGGCTGGTGATCACTACCGTCATGCGCACGACGCCGTCCGAGCCGACCGATAGCGATTTACCGTCCACGCTATAGGTCAACTGCGAATACAGCGAGACATCGAACGGCAACAGATTGCCGGGCTGCGGCAATGCCGGTAGCGAGCTGACCTGCAGCTCTGTCCAGTTCGAAGTGGTATCGAACAAGTCGCCCAGCAGGCTGTCGTCGGTGGGCTTGGGCTTCGATGGCGGGGGCAGCACATCGGGCGGCTGGGCGGTAGGATCGGCGGCTTGCGGGCCGACATCCTCCGGCTTGGGCGGACTGCTGGAACAAGCGCTCAGCGCGATCGCTGCGACGGCGGCAATAACACAGACAAGATGTTGCGGCTGGCCGCGTTGCATCCATGAGCGCGGCGAGAGGCGGGATAAGAGCTTCAAATTATGTCCTGAGCGGGAGAGATCTGGATTCAAGCGTGCGATTCAAGTGCAGGATTCAAGCGCAGAAGTATAGCGTGCTGCTGTCACTTCACTTGTGCTGAATGGTCGTCGGGGTGAAGGACGGCGTCGGGATCGTCGCTTGAGTCATCGTCGCATGAATCATCGCCGCATGAATCATCGGCAGCTTGCACCTCTGCGTCCTGGCATCCTTCGGCGGCGGCTGTTGCAGCTGCGGTTGGGACCGCCAAGTCTGTTGAGCCCGTCGAGCTGGCGGCGTCGGTCGCCACGGCGTTGTCGCCGACCACAGCCGATTCGCCGCACGGTTCATCCTGACGTGGGATCGCCCGCCGCAGAAAGCGCGACAATTCCGTGAGCGCGAGCTGATACACGTCGCGCTTGAACTCAATCACCGCATCGAGTGGTACCCAATAATGGTTCCAGCGCCAGGCATCAAATTCCGGATGATCAGTAGCGCGCAGGCAAATGTCGCAGTCGCGCCCAACCATGCGCAACAAAAACCAGATTTGCTTCTGGCCGCGATAATGACCGCGTACTTCCCGTTTGATAAACTTATCCGGTACCTCGTAACGCAACCAGTCGCGCGTGCGGCCGATCACTTTGACATGCTCGGGTTTTAGTCCGACTTCCTCGTGCAACTCCCGATACATCGCTTGCATGGGGGTTTCGCCAAACTTGATGCCCCCCTGCGGAAACTGCCAGGAATGTTCACGCAGCCGCTTGCCCCAAAACACATCATTGCGCGCGTTCAAGAGGATGATGCCGACGTTCGGGCGAAAGCCTTCACGATCGAGCATACAACCACCTTCGAATCCTTTAAAATTGCTTTGATTATAAACAGATAATGAGCGTAGCGCACCGTTTGACGGGCGCTAGGCTCGATTCCAGTGCGTGACAAGGGTATTCCCGAGGCATGCACCTTCGTTTTCGGAAAACATTGAATGAAAGCTTCTCGTTTTTTTATCGGCACCCTTAAAGAAGCCCCGGCTGAGGCGGAAATCGTCAGCCACCAACTGATGATCCGCGCCGGCATGATCCGCCGGGTCGCGGGCGGTATTTACAGCTATCTGCCTATCGGGCTGCGCTCGGTGCGCAAAGTCGAAACCATCGTTCGTGAAGAAATGAACCGTGCCGCGGCGATCGAGTTGCTAATGCCGGCGGTACAGCCGGCTGAGTTGTGGGAAGAGTCGGGACGCTGGATTAAATATGGTCCGGAATTACTGCGTATGAAAGACCGGCACGCTCGCGACTTTGTGATTGGCCCGACCCACGAAGAAGTTATTACCGATATCGCGCGTAAGGAAATCCGCAGCTATCGGCAATTGCCGGTCAATTTTTACCAAATCCAGACGAAATTTCGCGATGAGATTCGTCCCCGGTTCGGCGTGATGCGTGGCCGCGAATTCATCATGAAGGATGCCTATTCCTTCGATCGCGACGTGGACGGCCTGAAACTCTCGTATCAGAAAATGTACGACGCCTATACGCGTATTTTTTCGCGCCTGGGTCTGGCGTTTCGCGCGGTCGCAGCCGACAACGGGTCGATCGGCGGTTCGGGCTCGCACGAATTTCACGTGATCGCCGATACCGGTGAGGACGCGATCGCCTACTGTCCGACCTCGGACTACGCCGCCAACATTGAGGCCGCAGAAGCCTTGCCGCTGATCGCCGAGCGGGCCGCAGCGGTGCAGGCTCTTGAAAAGACCGCGACGCCGGGCAAAGCCAAGTGTGAGGATGTCGCCGACTTCCTGAGTCTGCCGCTCGCACGCACGGTTAAATCGCTGGTGCTGGCAGTCGATCAGGCCAAGGGTGAACCGAAGATCTATCTGCTGTTATTGCGCGGCGACCATAGCCTGAACGAAATCAAGACCAGCAAGCTAGCGGGCATGGCCGATTTCCGTTTCGCCAGCGAGGCGGAAATTGTCGAATGGTTCGGCACGCCACCGGGTTATCTTGGGCCGATCGGCACCAAAAAGCCGGTTTCGGTCATCGTTGACACCACGGTGGCGAATATGAGCGATTTCGTGTGCGGCGCGAACGAAGTCGACTATCACTACACCGGTGTGAACTGGGGGCGCGATGTGCCCGAACCGGTGGTGGCCGACTTGCGCAACGTGATCAATGGCGATCCCTCGCCTGACGGTCAGGGTTCGCTCGAGATTTGCCGCGGCATTGAAGTCGGCCACGTGTTCCAGCTAGGGACGCGTTATTCGGACTCCATGGGTGCGACGTATCTGGACGAAGGTGGCAAGCCGCAACCGATGCAAATGGGCTGCTACGGCATCGGGATCACCCGTATATTGGGCGCGGCGATCGAGCAGAATTTCGACGCGCGCGGCATTATCTGGCCCGAGTCGATCGCGCCGTTCGAAGTGGTGTTGTGCCCCATGGGCTATGACCGTAGCGAAAGCGTGCGAGCGCAGACCGATCTGCTCTATAGCGAATTGGTGGCGGCCGGCATCGACGTGATACTCGATGACCGCGGCGAGCGGCCGGGTGTGATGTTTGCCGATTGGGAACTGATCGGCGTGCCTCATCGCCTGGTGATCGGCGAGCGGGGCTTGAAGGAAGGCAAGCTCGAGTATCAATCGCGCCGCGACGAACAAGCGACCTTGCTGCCGGTGGCCGAAGCCGGCGGCATCGTGATCGAGCGGATTCGCACCGTGCTGGCCAAGTAGGGGGCACGGTGGGCTACACCTTCGCTTCGGCGACCATCCTGCTGGTGCTGATTACTGATCCGTTCGGCAACATCCCGGTCTTTATCAGTGCCTTGAAGCCCGTCGCGCCCGAGCGCCGGGTCGTGGTGATCCTGCGCGAGGTCGCGATCGCATTCGTCATCTTGCTGGTGTTCATGCTGGTGGGCGACCGGTTCTTGCACATGATGAGCCTCACGCCCGTGTCGCTGAAAATCGGCGGGGGCATCGTGCTGTTCCTGATCGCGATCCGGATGATTTTCCCGCGGCCCGATATTGTCGGTGCGCCGACCGTGCCGCTCGGGGAGCCCTTGATCGTGCCGCTGGCTATTCCCGGGCTCGCCGGCCCGTCGGCGCTGGCAACCGTGATGCTGCTGACGTCGCAGGCGCCGGGGCAAACGATGGAATGGATCGGCGCTTTGACGGTAACGATGGCGATCTGTGCGCTTGTGCTGACGATGGCCGAGCGCATTGAGCAGCTACTGGGCGAGCGCACGGTCATGGCGTTCGAACGGTTGATGGGGCTGGTATTGGTGGCGATTTCGGTGGAAATGGTGCTCGCGGGCATCAAGACGTTCGTCCACGAAATCTGACTTGCACATACCGAGATAAAAAAAGCGGCCTCGGCCGCTTTTTTTTCGCCAACGAGCCTAACTCAATCAGCGGCTAAATCTCCGCTGTCAGCGCGCGGATCGCCGGCAGGTTACGCCAATAACCTTGCGCGTCCATGCCGCAACCGAACACATAGCGATTCGGCACCACGCAGCCGCAGAAGTCCGGCTGCAGGGGCTTGACGTCGACGCTACCCGGCGTCGGATCTTTTTCGCAAAGCACCGCACTGAGAAAGCGCCGCGCTCCCATTTCAAGAATACGGTCACGCATGGCCGCCATCGTCTGGCCGCCGTCGAGAATATCGTCGAGCACGAGCACCACGCGGTCCTTGACCGATTCGGCCGGCGACACGCGCCACTGCATCTCGCCGCCCTGCGTCATGTTCCGGTAGCGGGTCAGGTGGATATAGTCGAACTCCAGCGGAAAATCGAGTCGCGGCAACAGCATCCCGGTAAATACCGCGGCGCCGCCCATCACGGACAGCACCAACGGGAATTCATCGCCCACGGCTTGTTTGATCTCACCGGCCATACGAGCCACGGCGGTTTCGATATCAACGGACGAGACAATTTCTTCAGAGCGCTGAAAAATAATCTCGGCTTGTTCGCGATTCAGGGCTGGATGCATAAAAGTCTCTCGGTGTGAATCTGCTCGATTTAGCGCATGCCGGGCATCATACCTTTCATTCCCCGCATCATCTTGGCGAGATTGTTGCCCTTGAGCTTTTTCATCATGGTGCGCATCTGGTCGAATTGCGCCAGCATCCGGTTGACCTCCTGCACCTGCACACCGGCGCCCGCGGCAATGCGGCGTTTGCGGCTCGCCTTGATCTGGTCGGGCTTGGCGCGCTCGTTCGGGGTCATCGAATTGATGATGCCTTCCATGCGGCGCATCTGCTTCTCGGCCTGGCCCATATCGGCCTTGCCTGCCGCCTGTTGAAACTGCGCGGGCAGTTTGTCCATCAGCGACGACAGACCGCCCATGCCTTTCATTTGCGTGAGTTGAGCGCGGAAATCCTCGAGATCGAAATCGCCGCCTTTCTTGACCTTGCTGGCCAGTTTTTGCGCCGCTTCGACGTCCACGCCACGCTGCGCTTCTTCGACTAGGGCGAGGATGTCGCCCATGCCGAGAATCCGGTTGGCCATGCGGTCCGGATAAAAGACTTCGAGGCCGTCGAGCTTTTCGCCGACACCGACAAACTTGATCGGGCGCCCCGTGACGTGGCGCACTGAAAGGGCCGCGCCACCGCGTGAATCGCCGTCGAGTTTGGTCAGCACCACGCCGGTCAGGGGCAGGGCGTCGTTAAAGGCCTTGGCGGTATTCACCGCGTCCTGGCCGAGCATCGCGTCGACCACGAACAAGGTTTCGGCGGGCTTGAGGGTCGCATGCAGCGCGGCAATTTCCTCCATCATCGCCGCGTCGATACCGAGACGGCCCGCGGTGTCGACGATCAAGACATCGTGATAATGCCGTTTCGCCCAATCCACGGCCGCCCGAGCGATCTCCACAGGTGCCTGGTTCGGCTCTGACGGAAAGAAATCGGCGCCGACCTGCTCGGTCACCAGTTTCAACTGCGCGATCGCGGCCGGGCGATAAACGTCGCACGATACCGTCAGCACCTTTTTCTTGTGCTTTTCGCGCAGCAGCTTAGCCAGCTTGCCGACCGTGGTGGTTTTACCCGCCCCTTGCAGACCGGCCATCAGGATCACTGCGGGAGGCGTGACGGCGAGATGCAATTCGGCGGCTTTACCGTCGTAATCGCCGCCAATCACGGCGGTGAGTTCGCGCTGCACGACGCCAACCAGCGCCTGACCCGGGCTCAGGCTGCCGACCACGTCCTCGCCCAGGGCTTTTTCTTTGACTTTCGCGATGAAATCGCGCACCACGGGCAAGGCCACGTCGGCCTCGAGTAGCGCGAGGCGCACTTCGCGCAGCATTTCCTGGGTGTTGGCTTCGGTCAGGCGGGCTTCGCCGCGCAGCGTCTTGACGACGCGAGCCATCCGTTGAGTAAGGTTATCGAGCATAGTGGGGCGGCTTATTCCTATCAATACTGCAACCCCGCGCTCAGGCGAGGCTAGTGTAAACTTGCAATATGGATATTGTACTGTATGCCTTTACTGCGCTTCTGTACGCGGGTGCCGCCGCGCTGGCTTGGCACACCCGTTTGAGAACCCCGCTGCTGGCGCTCGACGCGGCCGGCGTGTCCGGCGGCCGTGGCTTGATCGGTGGATCGATCGGTTCCATCAAGCCGGCCTTGCTGTTTTTCGCCTTGGTCGCACATGGCGTGCTGCTGCACCTGACGATCTTCCCGCCGGACCGCATGATGTTCGGGTTTGCATTCGCGCTGTCGGCGATGTTGTGGCTGAGTGTGGGCATCTATTGGATAGAAAGCTTTTTCTTCCCGCTCGAAAGCCTGAGCCTTATCGCGTTGCCGTTCGCGTGTATAGCCACGTTGATGCCATTGATATTCGGCGGCGTGCGCGTACTGCCCTACGCGGCGGATCCGCTCTTCAAGTTGCACTTCCTGATCGCCAATTTGTCTTATGGGTTGCTGGCCCTGGCGGCCTTGCATGCGTTTCTGATGCTGCTTGTTGGGCGGCGACTCAACGCGATGGGGGCCGGTGTGCGCACCAAGCGCGGCTGGCTGGGTAACTGGCTCGATAGCCTGCCGCCGTTGTTGACCTTGGAAAAATTATTGTTCCGCTTGATCAGGGCGGGTTTTATTCTGCTCACGCTGACCCTGATCTCGGGCGTACTATTTAGCGAGCAGTTGCTGCACCGCGCGTTTTCCTTCGATCACAAGACCGTTTTTGCGGTGCTGTCGTGGCTGATGTTCGGTGGTTTGCTGATCGGTCGCCAGTTGTATGGCTGGCGCGGGCGCGCTGCGCTGCGTTGGGTGCTGGCGTCGTTCGTCTCATTGCTGCTGGCTTATGTTGGCAGTCGGTTTGTTCTCGAAGTTTTACTGCACAGGGCGATTGCCTGACTTATGCAACGGATTCTTTTCTGGATTGGCCTGATTCTGCTGATCAACTGGTGGTGGCGTAAAAATTCGCGCATGCTCGCCGAGCGTTTGCGCGCGCATCTCTATGAACGGACCGGACAACCTGGCGGCACGCCGCCTTGGCCGAACGCCGGGCATCAAGGGCCTCAGGCTGCGCGGCAATTCCAGGCGCCGAACCTGGATCGGTCCGGGGCACAGGAGGCCGTGGAGCCGATGGCGTGCTGTGCTCAGTGCGCCACGTATATTCCCGTGAGCGAGGCGCTGCGCGAGGGGGCTCAATATTTCTGCTGTGCTGAGCACGCTCGTCAGTTCGCCTCACGTGCCGCCTGAGCTGATCGCTGAATCGAGCGCCAAATTCAGCTTCAAGCGCAGCTCCAAACGCAGCGCTCCCGACTAGACCCGCCTATGAACGAGCCGTATGAAATTGACGTGCATGGCTGGCTGAGTGCATGCAAGCGTGAGGGTATCGGCGATGGCCTGAACTCGGTGGTCCTTCTGCCATCGCCCAATTTTGACGAACGTCCGGCGCAAGACCAGGCGCCCAGCTTGATCGTGATCCACAACATTAGTCTGCCGCCCGGCGTCTGGGGCGGTACGGCGATCGCGGACTTTTTTCTCAATCGGCTCGATTTCGATGCCCACCCGTTTTACGCGCAGATTCGAGGCGTGCGGGTTTCGTCGCATTTCCTGATCCGCCGCGATGGCGCTGTGCAACAGTTCGTCGGATGCAACCAGCGTGCCTGGCATGCGGGGGCCTCCACACACGCCGGGCGCACGCGCTGCAACGATTTTTCGATCGGCATCGAATTGGAGGGCAGCGACGACTGCGCGTTCGAGCCACCGCAGTACGCGCAGCTTGCCGTTCTGGTGGCGAGTCTATGCCGTCGCTATCCGGTCGAGGCGGTGGCGGGGCATGAAGATATCGCTCCCGGGCGCAAGACCGATCCCGGGCCGTATTTTGACTGGCAACGCGTACAGAGGGAAAGTGGTCTTACAGATCGGTATTTTCCCTATCGTCATTCAGACGCAACGTAGATCTGGCACTCTGCACGCCCGCGCAAAGTCCGAACCGGCGGCCTTCCAAGCGCAGCGGCGCCGCTCACGCTGTCAAGCGGTACAGAAAAAATAATTCAGTTTTTATCGTCTCGAAACTCCACTATACTTAGTATCAACAACGCAAAAAACCACTACATATTGTGGTATTTGGAGCGAGACACGAATCCGCGTACGTTCGCCGAGGCAGTGTCCCGAACTCTGTAATACCGGAAATACCGACCCGATCAGGCCCATGCCGACCTCTTTCACGGCATGGGCTTTCGCAATAAATACAAGTGCCGTTTTTCCGCTTATCCAAAAGACCGACCAGGAGCTTGCACATGCAAACGACCGAAACCGTATCCACCCAGAATCCGGGCAATCCCTCCGCCCGACTCGCCGAGGCCGACAGCCAGGCGGGAGCCTCGCAATCGGTATACGTCGACTACAAGGTGATACGCCGCAATGGCTCGGTGGTGCCGTTTGAGCCGTCCAAGATCGCGATTGCCGTCACCAAGGCGTTTCTCGCCGTCAACGGCGGGCAGGGTGCGGCTTCGGCACGCGTGCGCGAGTTGGTCGAGCAAATGACGCAAAGCGTCGTGCGTGCCCTGGTGCGCAGCCGGCCCAATGGCGGCACCTTCCACATCGAAGATATCCAGGATCAGGTTGAACTGGCATTAATGCGCGCCGGTGAACACAACGTCGCGCGTGCTTACGTGCTGTATCGCGAGAAGCGCTCGCAGGAACGCGCGCAAGTGGCCGACGTGCCGGCGAACCATAGCGGCCTGAACGTGATCGATGGCGGCGTGACCCGTCCGCTCGATATGCACGCGCTACGCACCGTGATCGAATCGGCATGCGCCAATTTGGGCAGCGCCGTGAACGCCGAGCCGATCCTGGCGGAAACGGTCAAGAATCTTTACGACGGCGTACCGTTGTCGCAAGTCTACGATTCGGCCATTCTAGCTTCGCGCACCATGATCGAAAACGACCCGGCGTACAGCCAGGTCACCTCGCGCATCCTGATGCACACGATCCGTCGCGAAATTCTGGGTGAAGAGGTGTTGCAAACGGAAATGGCCGAGCGTTATGTCGAGTATTTCCCGCAATACATCAAACGCGGCATCGAAGCCGAACTGCTGGACGAAAAGCTCGCGCAATTCGACCTCAAGCGTCTGGGCGCTGCCCTTGAGGCGGACCGCGATCTGCAATTCGATTATCTCGGCCTGCAAACCCTGTATGACCGCTATTTCCTGCACCACGATGGCGTGCGTCTGGAGATGCCGCAGGCATTTTTCATGCGCGTTGCAATGGGCTTGTCGCTCAACGAAGTTGACCGCGAAGCGCGCGCCATCGAGTTTTACCAGATACTGTCCAGCTTCGATTTCATGAGCTCGACGCCGACGCTGTTCAATTCAGGTACCCGCCGCTCGCAATTATCGTCGTGCTATCTGACGACCGTTGCCGACGATCTGGACGGCATTTACGAGGCACTGAAAGAAAACGCGCTACTGTCGAAGTTCGCCGGTGGCCTGGGCAACGACTGGACGCGTGTGCGCGCTCTGGGCTCTCATATCAAGGGGACCAACGGCAAGTCGCAAGGCGTGGTGCCTTTCCTGAAGGTCGTCAACGATACGGCTGTGGCCGTGAATCAGGGCGGCAAGCGCAAGGGCGCCGTATGTGCGTACCTGGAAACCTGGCACCTCGATATCGAAGAGTTCCTGGAGCTGCGTAAAAACACCGGTGACGACCGTCGCCGCACCCATGACATGAATACGTCGAACTGGATTCCCGACCTGTTCATGAAGCGCGTGACCGAAGGCGGCGACTGGACGCTGTTCTCGCCGGCCAATTGCCCGGACCTACACGACAAGTTCGGCAAAGAATTCGAGCAAGCCTACGTCGCCTATGAAGAAAAAGCGGCGCGCGGCGAGCTTAAGCTGTTCAAGACGATTCCGGCTGCGCAACTGTGGCGCAAGATGCTGGGCATGCTGTTCGAAACCGGCCACCCGTGGATCACCTTCAAGGATCCGTGCAACATTCGCTCGCCCCAGCAGCACGTGGGCGTGGTCCATTCGTCGAACCTGTGCACCGAAATCACGCTGAACACCAGCGATACCGAAATTGCCGTGTGTAACCTGGGTTCGGTGAACCTGGTGGCGCACATGAAGACGCTGGCCGACGGCAGCTTGGCGCTCGACCACGAGAAGCTCAAACGCACCATCCACACCGCGATGCGGATGCTCGATAACGTGATCGACATCAACTATTACGCCGTAGCGAAGGCGCGCAATTCGAACCTCAAGCATCGCCCGGTGGGTTTGGGCATCATGGGCTTCCAGGATTGCCTGCATATGCTGCGCGTGCCGTACGCGTCGGAAGCGGCGGTCGCGTTTGCCGATCGCTCGATGGAAGCGGTGTGCTATTACGCGTACTGGGCCTCGACCGAATTGGCTGAAGAGCGTGGCCGCTATTCGAGCTACCGCGGCTCGCTGTGGGATCGCGGCATCCTCCCGCAGGATTCGCTCAAGCTGCTGGCGGACGCACGCGGCGGGTATGTGGAGGTCGACATGTCGGTCTCGATGGACTGGGACAGCCTGCGCGCCCGGATCGGCGAGCACGGCATGCGCAACTCGAATTGCGTGGCGATCGCGCCGACCGCCACCATCTCGAACATCATCGGGGTATCCGCCTGTATCGAGCCGACCTATCAGAACCTGTACGTCAAATCGAACCTGTCGGGCGAATTTACCGTCGTCAACCAGCATTTGGTGCGCGACTTGAAGGCGCGCGGTCTGTGGGACGAAGTGATGGTGGCCGACTTGAAGTACTTTGACGGCACGCTGGCACGCATCGATCGCATCCCGGCCGACCTGCGCGCGCTCTACGCGACCGCCTTCGAAGTGGACGCTACCTGGCTGGTCGAAGCGGCGTCGCGTCGCCAGAAGTGGATCGACCAGGCACAGTCGCTCAATATCTATATGGCAGGCGCTTCGGGCAAAAAGCTCGACGAGACCTATCGTCTGGCTTGGTTGCGCGGTTTGAAGACCACGTACTATCTGCGCACGATGGCGGCCACCCACGTCGAAAAATCGACGGTGGCGCGCGGCTCGCTGAACTCGGTGTCCTCGGGTGGCAGCACGGGCGACGTCATGGCGGCGGGTGGTGCGGCGGCTTCATCGGCGGCAGGGGCGCCGATCGCCGCGAGCGCAGCGGTGGAAGCGGACGGCCCGGTGTGCGTGATGCGCCCCGGTGACGCCGGTTTCGACGAATGCGAAGCGTGTCAGTAAGTTGGGCGGATCGCTGGATCAGGCGACTGAGTTAAGTCGGTGAGTTAGCTCAGTGAGTTAGACGAGGCGACTCAAATCAGCGAGTCGATAGACGTCGGGCATCGCGGTTGGACAAAGTCGGCGAGTACGGTCGGCAAAGTTTGAGGTGAAAGACGGCGTGCAGCGATCGCGCGTATCGACCAGCGAAGAGTAGAAGGTGACGACGGGCGCCCACACACAATGTGAGCGCCCGTTTTTTTTTGTGCGCTGCACTTTTGCAGATCGCGTTTCGCAAGCGCGTTTGAACGTTTACCGGCGAACGCGCGTCGAATTGTTAGGGATCTCGACATTTGGATTCGACAACGTCGCGAACGACGTTAAGGCGATGGTGAACTCGGGTTCTCACCGATCGCAATGCGCACACTATATATTGTGTCTATGTCGTTAATGGACTACCATGAATAGTGTAAACAGTGCGTTCGGCAAGCGCTGCGCGAGCGCCGATTCGGGCGCCGCAGAATTCGCGGTCAGAAGACGATTCGTAGGCAGTCAGCGAGCTTGTACGCGACGAAGTTAGCGCGCTGAAAAATTCCACGCCGAAGAAATTCGACGTCGATATTCAAGTGCAGCGATGTGCGAAATCGGCGTCTCTCGAACATGCGATTTTGAGTGAATGATGCGAGTTTGAATCGCACATCGATCACACGTCGAGTTGCGATGAATTGAGCAGTAGCGTGCACGAGTGTTGTATGAACGTTGCACTGCATGAGGCAAATATAGAATTTTCACGTGTTCAGCTTTTGCGGCTCGTGAAAAGATGGTACAAACCGATTTGAATGAAGGTGAAAATTTATGCTTAGCTGGGATGACGAGACGACTGCGGTAGTACCTTCGAGTAACGGGCAGAATCAAACTGCTCGCCACTCGACGAATTTGGCGCTGAATTCTGCGACGAGTTTGACTACAGGTTTGCCCACTCAGTCGGTCGAAAACGTACTCGACAGCGCGCCGCAACTTTCGCTCGCGCAAGCTGTTTTCGCGAACGATGTTGCAGTGGCACCTGCGAACGCTGCTTTGATGCCGGTGGCTTCCGAAGCGCGAGTCAACGTTGCCGACAAGCGCATCATCAACGGCCAGACCGACGTTAATCAGTTGGTGCCGTTCAAGTACAAATGGGCCTGGGAAAAATATCTGGCGGGTTGCGCAAACCACTGGATGCCGCAGGAAGTGAATATGTCGCGCGATATCGCGCTCTGGAAAGACCCGAATGGTCTGACCGAAGACGAGCGTCGCCTGGTCAAGCGCAATCTCGGCTTCTTCGTAACCGCCGACTCGCTGGCCGCCAATAATATTGTGCTGGGTACGTATCGCCACATTACGGCGCCTGAATGCCGGCAGTATTTGCTGCGCCAGGCGTTCGAGGAAGCGATTCATACCCATGCTTATCAGTACATCGTCGAATCGCTGGGCCTGGATGAGGGCGAAATCTTCAACGCGTATCACGAGGTCGCTTCGATCCGTGCCAAAGAC
>NZ_LMUX01000021.1:27606-227595 GCF_009765705.1 Burkholderia sp. L27(2015)
ATGGAAGGGCTGTTCTTCTACGTCGGTTTCACCCAGATTTTGGCGTTGGGTCGCCAGAACAAGATGACCGGCGCCGCGGAACAATACCAATACATCCTGCGCGACGAATCGATGCACTGCAATTTCGGCATCGACCTGATCAACCAGATCAAGTTGGAGAATCCGCATTTGTGGACCTCGGAGTTCCGTGCCGAAATCCGCGAAATTTTCCAGCAAGCTGTAGAACTCGAATATCGTTACGCCGAAGATACAATGCCGCGCGGCGTGTTGGGTCTTAACGCTTCGATGTTCAAATCGTATTTGCGCTTCATCTGTAATCGGCGCTGCCAGCAGATCGGTCTCGATCCGCTGTACCCGAATGAGGAAAATCCATTTCCATGGATGAGCGAGATGATCGACTTGAAGAAAGAACGTAATTTCTTCGAGACGCGAGTGATCGAATATCAGACAGGCGGCGCGCTCAGTTGGGAATAACGTGCGTCGTTAATGCATGCAGTGGTGATGATGCATTTGACAAGTAGAGGAGTCTGACAGGTCGGATGGCCGGCATCGAAATGATGCCGCACATATAGAGTGGGAGAGCGGGTCGCCTGATGCACAGCACGCTGATGAATTGCGAGCCCAAAACGAAAAGCACTTTGCGAGCCCTGTTGCAGGGCTGGGTAACTACTCTTCCAAAAAAACCGACACACCTTATCGACGTATGCCTCCCTGCCGTTATCGGCAGGCTGGCGCGTAACCCGGGCAGAGCGCGCAAGGCGTGCTCTGCCGCGCAGGGAAACGTCGATGTTTCGACCAAACGACTACCGGTTCGATTGCCTGAGCGGTTGCAATCGCCGGCGAATTTTTTCGGCGCGTGCGCTCCATTTAGAGGGGTGCGCGCGCCTTGCCGTATTCATTAGCGTAAGCAAGCAGGAACCGCGTACGCCGATGAATGGCCCGCTTTGTACCGGATTGCTGGCAACAGCTTCCGGGGAAAGCGGGTTTTGACGAAAAGGTGTTGTTCGGTTCGACTCTCATCTGAAACCTGAAGGAGAATATGATGGCAACTGCCACGAAGAAACCCGTAGCAAAAAAAGCAGCCGCTAAACCGGCAGCAAAAAAGGCCGCTCCGGCCAAGAAAGTCGTAGCTAAGAAAGTCGTAGCGAAGAAAGCTCCGGCCAAGAAAGCGGCTCCGGCAAAGAAAGTTGCTGCCAAGAAAGTTGTAGCCAAGAAAGTCGTAGCGAAGAAAGCTCCGGCCAAGAAAGCGGCTCCGGCAAAGAAAGTAGCAGCGAAGAAAGTCGCCGCGAAGAAAGTGGTAGCCAAGAAGGCAGTCGCCAAGAAGGCTCCGGCAAAAAAGGCAGCACCGGCTAAGAAAGCGGCAGCCAAGAAAGCCGTAGCAAAAAAGGCCCCGGCCAAGAAAGCAGCCCCTGCTAAGAAAGCGGCCGCCAAGAAAGCTGCGCCTGCAAAGAAAGCCGCCCCGGCTAAGAAAGCAGCGCCTGCGAAGAAAGCCGTAGCTAAGAAGGCTGCACCGGCCAAGAAGGCCGCTGCACCTGCGAAAAAGGCTGTCCAAAAAAAAGTGGTAGCACCGGCACCTAAAGCTGCGCCGCAAGCTGCTCCGAAGAAAGCTGCGCCGAAGAAGGCTGCACCGAAGAAAGCTGCAGCACCCGCTGCAGCACCTGCGACGACCGCCGCTTCGGTAGCCCCGGCCGCTGGCGTCAAGACGGCGCTGAACCCGGCAGCTGCATGGCCGTTCCCGACCGGCAGCCGCCCGTAATCGTCGAGCCGCCAGTACTGCAGCCAGACGTACGGCCGCAGGGCGAGCAGGCGCTTTTGCGCGTTGCTTTGCCGGCAGCATCTTGACGGGCTTTAGCCGGCATCCGCCGGGCTGTCGCAGCTAGCAGTACTCGAAGCAGTAGTTGGAAATCCCGCCACCGGACCTTCGCTGGCGGGATTTTTTTTGAGCTTTTTTTTGCGAAGGGACAAAAAAACGGCCACTGAAGGGCCGTTCATTTCCTACACTCGGATGGGCATGATCGCAAAACGATCAGCGGTGTTTCTCGTCGAGCTAGTGAGTCACGCGGGTGCTGCCATCGCCAGACAACACACGTACCCGGTCGCCGGCTTGAAACGTTTCGCCGTTGGCGAGCTGGTCGATAGCGCTCAACTCGCCGCTGTCGAGGCGCACCGTAATTTCCAGACCGTCTCGGATGGCGACGCCGTTTTCGACCGCGTTGCCGGCGACGGCGCCAGCGATGTTACCGACCTCTCCGGTTACGAGCGCAGTCCGCCCCGCACTGATCGGACCGCCTGCGAGCCCGTTTTCGGAGCCTGTGGCGCTCGAACCGAAGCCGCTGGACTGCGTGCCGTTCGCACTGATCTGCGTGGGCCTGGCGTTTTGCACGACGCCCAGGCGCACGATCACCTGCTGCTGCGGCTGGGCAGGCGTGCTGCCGCTGGACGCCTGCGACGGCGAACTGCTCGTGCTCATGTTGCTACTCATGCTGCTACCTACACAGCCTTGCAAACCCAGTGCGAGAAGTAACGTTGCCGCCGCAACCGGTAACGTTGCCGCCGCGACTGGCAAACGCACCGCCGCTGTCCTAGCCGCTGCGTTAGCCACCGCATTAGCCGAACCCTCAGCCGATCTCTTAGCCATGACCGCTCCCGTTACTGGAGTTTAAAACCGAACGCCTGACTAAACTTCTCGTCGATTTGCGCACGCGTGAGCACGTAGTTTTGGGGACCCTGTTCCGCTATTTTCAGCGAACCGAGCAGGCTGGCAAGACGCCCGGTAGTTGCCCAGTCGAGCCCGTTTTCGAGGCCGTACAGCAGGCCTGCACGGAATGCATCGCCGCAGCCGGTGGGGTCCATGATGCGTTGCGGGGGTACTGCCGGAATCTCCTCCACACCGGTGCGCGTGTGGATCTCGGCACCGTGCTCGCCGCGTGTGACGATCACGGCTTGCACTCGCTCAAGCATCTGAGCAAGCGACCAGCCCGTTTTGTTCTCAAGCAATTTCGCTTCGTAATCGTTGACCGCGACGTACTGGGAGAGTTCTATCATGCGCTGCAGTGCCGGACCGTCGAACAGCGGCAGGCCCTGGCCCGGATCGAACACGAACGGGATATCCGCCTGCGCGAACTGCTCGCAGTGTTCGCGCATGCCGACCGGACCATCGGGTGCCACGATGCCCAAGGTGATTCCGGAGGCGTCCGCTACGCGGTTCTGATGCGATTCCGACATGGCGCCCGGATGAAACGCCGTGATCTGGTTATTGTCGAGATCGGTCGTGATCATCGCCTGCGCCGTATAGGTGTCGGGCAGCACGCGCACGTTCGCATTCGAAATACCCAGCGCCGCCAGCCGGTCCAGATAGACCTGGGCATCGACCGCACCCAGTGTCGCCATGATGCGCGGATCGCCGCCGAGTAGTTTCAGACCGTAGGCGATGTTACCCGCGCAGCCACCGAATTCCCGGCGCATGGTCGGCACCAGAAAACTCACGTTCAGGATATGAACCTGGTCCGCAAGGATGTGCTCGCGAAACCGCCCTTCGAACGTCATGATGTTGTCGTATGCAAGTGAACCGCAAATCAGCGTAGCCAAAAGAATGTTCCTCGTTCAAAAGTGAAATCCGGACCTACAAATAGAATGGGACCGAAGCATACGGTTTCAACCAGGTCCTGAGCTCCATGAGCATGGACTGCATGAGGCCTGCATTGCAATCGTATGAGCCGGTAGTGTGGCAAAACGCCGTGCCACTCCTGTACCGAACGCATCCTGCTGCGGCCTATGCGACGGTCGCGACAGGATCGCTTGGGACTCACCTTGGGACTCGCATACTCGCAAGTCCCAAGCGCGCCAACTTACTTGACTGCAGCCAACGCCGCGTCGTAATTCGGTTCGTTTTTGATTTCCGTCACCAGCTCCGCATGTACCACCTTGTTGTCGGCATCCAGAACCACCACGGCGCGGGCGGTCAGGCCGGCCAACGGGCCACTGGTGATATCCACGCCATAGCTGCGCGCGAACTCGCGACCGCGGAACGTCGACAACGACACCACGTTCTCCAGCCCTTCCGTCGTGCAGAAACGCGACGCCGCGAACGGCAGATCGCCTGAGATCACCAGCACAACCGTATCTTTCAGCGCGCTGGCAGCTTGGTTGAATTTGCGTGTCGACGTCGCGCAAGTCGGCGTATCGAGGCTAGGAACGATGTTGAGCACTTTGCGTTTGCCGGCGAAATCGGCGAGCGACACCTCCGCCAGCTTGCTATTGACCAACTTGAAATCGCTGCCCGGCTGACCGACGGCCGGGAACGAACCTTCTACATTGATCGGATTTCCACCCAGGGTAACTTGAGTCATATCATCTCCAGACAGGCGTCGCATTGCGACAGGTGAGTGAGGGGTAGCGGATGCGGGCTACCCGGTGAGCTGTGTCAAATGCGTGTTGCAACGAAGACTGCAAAGCGAAGGCTGTAAAACGCAGGGATCAAAATGAAGCCTGCCAGATGCAGATTGCCAAATGAAGGCGGTGAATCGAAAAGGCCGTCACGGATAGAAGATTTTGACACGGTAATTGCTGGCGGGTACGGTCGTGGTGTCAACGCGAATACCGACTAACACCTGCGCACGTGGGCCGATGCCATTGTCCTGCAGCGACGGATCGCTTAGATATTGGGCGGGCGCTATCACTTTGCGGATTGCCGCCTGGTTGTGATTGTCCGTCAAGGTCAGCTCGACAGACGGGTAGGCGAGCGTGAGGCCGACACGGTTGCGTATCGTCAGCGCCAACGCAAGGTGGTGCGGGTCGTCGATTTCGCGCAGCGACATGTCGGCGATTTGCAGCAGGTCGATATCGTGCACCGGCGTGAGCTTGCAACCGCTTATCCGGCAGACCGCCTCATAGGCCACCTGGCTGGGTGGCCAGACCACGCGAAAATACTCGCGTTGCCACCAGGCATACTGAAGCGCCGCGCCCAGCAGCAAAATAATAAGCAGCAGGCCAAGTAGCGAGCTGCGCACTGCGCGCCCGCGCGAGGCCGGTTTGCGATCGGATGCTGCAACCGGGGTGTGCGACGGAGGTATTGCTGCAGATCGCGCAGCCGTGCCCTCCCGAAGGGCGGATTGGGGGTTGGACAACGGGTCGGACAACTTCCGCAATGGCGGTTCAGCGGGGCTCAGCGCTGGATTAAGCGCCGGCTCGCGAGCGTTGCGCCTGGCCAGCAACGAGCGACGGGCGTCGGCCGCGTCATCCGCGGTTGAAACACTCGCCGGCGCTTTACCGGCGCTCGGCTCAACGGGGAGATCAATCTGGTTGCGGTTGCCGTCGAACACGGCGTTGCAGTGCCCGCAGCGCACCTGACCGCCGCTGACGGCGAGCTGATCGGGCGCGAGGCGAAACACAGTCAGACAATTCGGACAACGGGTAGCGAGCACGATAGCAGGGCAGAGTCGAGCGAATAAGGTGAAAGTACGGTTAAGCACGCCGCCTGTGCGCAACGCTGATTGCGTCAAGCATGACCTGGCACTGGCGCGCCATTCGGTTGACCCCGGCTAGACTCGGGGCAGACCCTGTTGACCGCGCTCGACCTGGGCTGTCCTGCGTTGCCAGCATCATCCCAGGTTGGCCGGGGTTGAGCTCCCATCAGTTCCCATAGGCTCTCAGCCGCCCGAACGAGTCCCGGACAGGCAGACCCAGCCATCGTGCTCGCGCCAGACCGACATCGGGATCCAGGGTTGATACGCGCGTGCGACTTCTTCCGCTTGCCGTGCAAGGATACCCGATAAAGCCAGTTTCCCACCGGGCCGTACCCGTGCGCACAGCATCGCGGCCATCAGTTTAAGCGGATTCGACAGAATATTGGCGACCACGATATCAAATTCGCCCGCCGGACAAGCATCGGGCAAACCATAACTCACGTCCGCCTGGTTGCGCAGGCTGTTCTGGCGCGCCGATTCGACCGCTTGCGGATCGATATCGATGCCTATCACGGGCTGCGCGCCGCATTTGTGCGCGAGTATGGCCAGGATGCCCGAGCCGCAACCGTAATCGAGTACGGACGCATGGGGCCAAACATTCTGTTCGAGCCATTCCATGCAAAGACGTGTGGTCGGATGGCTACCCGTGCCAAACGCGAGGCCCGGGTCGAGCTCCAGAATCAGGGCATCCGGGTCCGGCGCGTCGTGCCAGGAGGGCACCACCCAGATACGCTCGCCGACCTGGATCGGATCGAATTGCGATTGCGTCAGGCGTACCCAATCCTGATCCTCGACTTCGCGAGTCCGGCTGCTCGGCACCTCGGGCAACGCCAATTGGTTGGTCGCCGCCGCCAGCAACAATGCCGGATCATGCTCGGCCCCGAGCAGCGCGATCACTCGCGAGCGTTGCCAAGCGGAGCGTTCCGGCGTCAGCCCCGGCTCGCCGAACAAAGGCTGTTCATCCGGCGTGTCGGCATCGGCATCTTCCACCGAAACCGACAGCGCGCCGAGATCCATCAAGGCGTCGGAAAGCGGCTCCGCGTACTCGCGGTCGATTTCAACGATCAGTTCGCGAAAGCTCATGGTGACGGTGTCGATGCGCTCAAGCCTTGCTCGGAGCCGATTGCTGCTTGGCTGCCAGTCGGTTCTCGAGATAGTGAATACTGGTGCCGCCCTCGACGAATTTCGCATCCAGCATCAATTCGCGGTGCAGCGGGATATTGGTCAGAATGCCCTCGACCACCATTTCCGACAGCGCAATGCGCATGCGCTTGATAGCCTGCTCACGGGTTGCGCCATAAGCAATCAATTTGCCGATCATCGAATCGTACGTAGGCGGGACGAAATAACCATTATAGGCGTGTGAATCGACGCGAATTCCCGGGCCGCCCGGCGCATGCCACGACGTAATCCGGCCTGGCGAGGGCGTGAATTTGAACGGATCTTCGGCATTGATTCGACATTCGATCGCATGACCGCGGAATTCGACGTCGCGCTGGCGCAGCAGCAATTTTTCGCCGGCGGCGATCTTGATCTGTTCCTGCACGATATCGACACCGGTAATGAGCTCGGTGACCGGATGCTCGACCTGCACCCGCGTATTCATCTCGATAAAGTAGAACTCGCCATTTTCGTACAGGAATTCAAACGTACCTGCGCCGTGATAGCCCATTTTTTTGCAGGCGTCAGCGCAGCGATCGCCGATCCGATCGATCAGGCGGCGCGCAATATGCGGTGCCGGCGCTTCCTCTATGACTTTCTGATGGCGGCGTTGCATCGAGCAATCGCGCTCGCCCAACCAGATCGCGTTCTTATAGTGATCGGCCAGGATCTGAATTTCGATGTGCCGCGGGTTCTCAAGGAATTTCTCCATGTAAACCTGCGAGTTGCCGAATGCCCGGCCGGCTTCTTCGCGCGTCATATTGACGGCGTTGACCAGGGCGGCCTCGGTATGTACCACCCGCATGCCGCGCCCACCACCGCCGCCAGCCGCCTTGATGATGACCGGATACCCGATCTGGCGTGCAATCCGCACGATCTCCTTGGGATCGTCCTCGGGCAGCGCGCCTTCCGAGCCGGGTACGCACGGCACGTTCGCCTTGATCATGGTCTGTTTGGCAGAAACCTTATCGCCCATCAGGCGTATGGTATCGGGCCGCGGGCCGATGAAGGTGAAGCCGGATTGCTCGACGCGCTCCGCGAAATCGGCGTTTTCGGACAGGAAGCCGTAGCCGGGGTGGATCGCCTCGGCGTCGGTGACTTCCGCGGCGCTGATAATCGCCGGCATATTCAAATAACTCAGATTCGAAGGTGCCGGGCCGATACAGACCGCTTCGTCCGCCAGCCTCACGTATTTGGCTTCCTTGTCGGCTTCGGAATAAATGACGACAGTTTTAACGCCGAGCTCACGGCAGGCGCGCTGAATCCGCAGGGCGATTTCACCGCGGTTGGCAATCAGGATTTTTTCAAACATATTGAATTCGAACCATCGAGAGTGCGCGCCCGTGCGTTAATACATTGCGTGGCGCGATCTGAATCACTGTGGCAGGAGCGCCGGTTCATTGCACAAAACAGTGCACAGAACCGACAGCCAGTTTGGGCCGCAAGCCGAACCTCGGGGTGCGCTGCGGCCATACCTTCGCTGAGTTTGGGCGTGCGGCGCACTCAGCATCGCGCTAGATCAGCCGACGATGAACAGGGGCTGGCCGTATTCGACCGCCTGGCCGTTTTCAACCAAGATTTCTTTGACCATGCCGTCCATATCGCATTCGATTTCGTTGAGCAATTTCATCGCTTCGATAATGCAAATGGTCTGGCCTTCCTTGACGGAGTCGCCGACTTGCACGAATGCCTCGGCGCCCGGGGACGGTGCGCGATAGAACGTACCGACCATCGGCGATTTGACGACGTGGCCGGCGACGACTGCCGGGGCCAGTGCCGCGGCGGGCACGTCTGCGCCGGCGAGGGGTGCCGCCGCCGGAGCCATTCCCATGGGCGGCTGCGCGTATTGCGTCGGAGCCTGCTGCACATAAACTGGCGGCGCGTTTTTGACGATCCGAACCTTCCCTTCACCCTCGGTCACTTCAAGTTCGGAGATGCCCGACTCGGAAACGAGGTCGATCAAGGTTTTCAGCTTACGTAGATCCATCGGAAACTCCCTTTAATTCGGAAAACAGCGGGCTCTGGCTTCAGCACTGGCTTTAAAGCGCATCGCCCGCGGAGAAAAGTCAATAAATGGGGTACTGCGGCCGTCGTGCTCGGTTGTTATGCTCGGGCGGTGGTGCCCAGCACGTAGTCCACGGCGTACAAATAACCTTGCGCGCCGAATCCGCACACGACTGCCTGCGCGAGATCTGAAAAATACGAGGTATGACGAAACGCCTCGCGACGGTGGACATTGGACAAATGTACCTCGATGAACGGGATATCCACACCCGCCAATGCGTCCCGTAATGCCACGCTGGTATGGGTAAACGCGGCGGGATTGATGACGATGAAATCCGTTTGTTCATCGCGCGCCGCGTGTATCCGGTCAATCAACGCGCCTTCATGGTTGCTTTGGAACGTCGCCAGCACAGCACCTGCTGCGGTGGCTCGCTCGATCAGCATTTGGTCGATTTCCGCCAATGTCGTGTGTCCGTACACAGCCGGTTCCCGCGTGCCGAGCAGGTTCAGGTTGGGTCCGTGCAGCACTAGCAGTCTTTGAGTCATGAGAGCGTGATTTCCGCGAATTTGAGCGAACTTTAACGCTGATTACGCGCATGTGTCCAGTTGGACAATAGTTTTAGCGTGGTACCACCATCGCAGCGAACCTTATTTTTCGTCTATTTTACGGATACTTCGCTGAATCCCGCGCGAATTTATCTCGAATGTCGGGTAATTGGCTTTCTTCGAAAAGCCCGGGATCGGCTCTTTACGCCATATTTACGAGTTTTGCCCCTGATTTTTTTATCGTCATTTCGGCGGCTGTGGTGGCCTCTCGCGGCGGCGTCGGCGGTCTATAAGCGCGCTAGAACTTGCTTTAATTCGGCTTCATCAACCTTACCCAACTTGCTGTAACGGACAACCCCGGCGCGGTCTATCACAACCGTATACGGCAGACCGCCCGCGGCGTCACCCAGATTGCGGCTGATGTCGGCACCGCCGAAGCCGGCCACGTAGACCGGGTATTTGACAGGAACCTTACTCAAGAACGTAGCAATGTTGCCCGCCGTATCTACGCCGATACCGATAAATTGGATGTTTTTGGGAGCATATTGTTGACTCATCGCCGAGAGCGCCGGCATCTCCTGTACGCAGGGCGCGCACCAGGAGGCCCAAAAATTCACGACGACGGGCTTGCCTCGATAGCGGGCCAGTGCCTGATTGGTGCCGGTCGCGTCCGGTAGCGAGCTGGCCCATAGCCTCTGCACAGCGGCAATCGGATCGGTACTTTGCGCAAAGGCGCTTGGTGCCGGCCCCGCCAGCAAAAAGGTGGTCAGTAGCAGCCTTGATAACGGCGAGCGGCAAAGCTCAAGAGCTAAGCGGCGGCTCAACGGCGCCCACGCGGCACAACGGAGAAGCGACATGAATATCCTCATGATGAAAACGGCCCGTTAATTTTGCATACCCGTTACATACCCGTTTGCAGATCCGCGCGGGCTGCCCCGCTTGGCCTGTTCCGCTGGTCTGCGTTTACACGCCCGAAGGCGCCGCCTCGGCAAGCAAAACTTGCAACGCCGCCACGTTTGCCCGCGGCGTGCGGCCGCGCAAGTCAGTGCGCAAAGCGCCACGCAAATCGTTAGCGTCATAAAGCGCCAGATGTATGCCCACGCGCATGGACAGCCGATCATCGCGCGTCAGAAAGCTCAACGTTTCGACCGGCCCGCGCCCCGCAAAGTGCCGGGTCTCGTGAACTTCATACTGGATACCGGTATTTAGCAGGAAAATGGCGACATCTTTCGAATTATCGTTGAATAATTGCAGGTGAATGTCCGAGTGCTCTCCTGCCGTCCCGTTCAATACCGCGCCCGTGAGAAACGGCTGAAAATCGGCCAGTTTCTGCATCCAGTCGAGGGCGATGGTCCGCAAGGTGTGCAATAACGCCGGCTGAGTATCGCTTTGGAAGATCGCCTGGTATTGGCGTATTTCCTCTTCGAGCTGATCGTTGTCGGGCAGCCACTCGCCGGCAATGCGCACATCGCCGACCACCTGTTTGGCGGCCTTGCGTTTCGCATTGGCATAGTCGAGGCCATCTTCGGCGATCAGCCGGGCCGCCGCGATCGCGATTTCTTCGCGAATCCGCTGGGGATCTAAAGATAGTTTTCGAGACATGATGGAATGATACCTGAACCGATCAGCCGACCCCGACGCCCGGGCGTCGTCGCCGACCTCGAACGGGCGTCGCCACCGACCTGGCACGGGCGTCGCCGCCGACGTGATCGATTACGAGGCCGGCCGACGCGCGACGTCCTTCACAGCACCGGATGCGGCACGGTGCTCGGGTACAATGTGACAATTCTACGATGCGGTTTTATCACGTACGGTCCGGCTCTCCAGCACGACACAACGGCGGGCGAGTCGCGCAGTGATACGTTAGGCGCTTATGCATATTCACATACTTGGTATCTGCGGTACTTTCATGGGCGGTCTGGCGGTGCTGGCGCGCGAAAGCGGTCATCGGGTAACCGGCTGCGACGCGGGCGTCTATCCCCCGATGAGCACGCAGCTCCAGGCCCAGGGTATCGAGTTGATCGAGGGCTATGATGTCGACCAACTCGATTTGAAGCCTGACCTGTTCGTGATCGGCAACGTGATCAGCCGCGGCAATCCGCTGATGGAAGCGATTCTCGATCGGGGCCAGCCTTACACCTCCGGGCCTCAGTGGCTGGGGGAGCACGTGCTGGCGGGGAAATGGGTGCTGGCCGTGGCCGGAACCCATGGCAAAACCACCACTTCGGCCATGCTCGCGTGGCTGCTGGAAGATGCGGGTCTCAATCCCGGCTTCTTGATCGGCGGCGTACCGCTGAACTTCGGCGTGTCGGCGCGTCTGACCGATTCCAGTTTTTTTGTAATCGAAGCGGATGAGTACGACACCGCTTTCTTCGACAAACGCTCGAAATTCGTTCATTACCGACCGCGCACGGCCGTGCTGAATAATCTCGAGTTCGATCACGCGGACATCTTTCCGGATTTAGCCGCGATCGAAACCCAGTTTCACCACTTGGTGCGTACGGTGCCGCATGTGGGGCGTTTGCTGGTCAACGGCCGCGAAACGGCGCTGGAACGTGTGTTGGCGCGGGGCTGCTGGAGCGAGGTGGAACACTTCGGTGTGGCGACCGGCTGGCATGCGAGCGCACAAGGCGAGCAGTCGTTGGAAGGGCGTTTTGATGTAGCTTGGCAGAACCAAGTTGTCGGCTGCGTGGATTGGGACGTACAGGGCGAGCATAACCGGCTCAATGCGCTGGCCGCGTTGGCTGCCGCCCGCCATGTCGGCGTGCCGCCCGAGCAGGCCGCCGCCGCGTTGGGCCGTTTTCGCAACGTCAAACGCCGCATGGAAGTGCGCGGGCGGGTCAACGACATCACGGTCTACGACGATTTCGCGCATCATCCGACCGCCATCAAAACCACGCTCGATGGCCTACGCGCGCGATTGCGCGACGCGGCCGATGCGCCGTCCACGGCGTCCAAGGTTGACGCGCAGCAGTCGAATGCTCGAGCGCCACGCATTCTAGCGGTACTCGAGCCACGCTCGAACACCATGAAGCTGGGGGTCATGAAGGCGGCCCTTTCGGACAGCCTGAGCGGCGCGGACCTGATTTTCGGTTACGGTGCGGCGAGCGGGCGCGACGCGCTGGGCTGGAACCTGAGCGAAACCCTGTCGCCGCTGGGTCAGCGCGCAGCAGCATTCGACGATCTCGATACCTTGGTTAGCGCGGTATGCGCCGCGGCGCGTCCGGGCGATCAGATTCTAGTCATGAGCAACGGTGGTTTCGGCGGCGTCCATCAGAAGTTGCTCGACGCGCTCGCCGGGTCGGCTGCCGTATCGGCTGCAGTTCGGGCGCATCCCGCATGATTCTCTATTTGCACGGGTTTCGTTCGTCGCCGCAGTCGTTTAAATCGCGTCTGCTGGCGGCCAAGCTTGAGGCGCTCGGGCTGGCCCGCGATTGGTGCTGCCCGGCGTTGCCCGTGGCGCCCCTCGCGGCCATCGCGCTTGCCGAACAAACGGTCGCAGAGGCGCTCGCGCGATCGGGGCCGCAGCCCGTCACCGTGATCGGTAGTTCGCTGGGCGGCTATTACGCCACGTGGCTTGCGCAGCGGCATGGCTGGCGTGCGGTGCTGCTGAACCCGGCGACCATGCCGCAAGACGATTTGCATCAATATCTGGGCGAGCAACCGCTATGGCATGGCGGAGGGTCTATCGTGGTCGAGCAGGTGCATCTGGATCAGTTGCGTACGCTGGCGGTACCGACGATCACGCAGCCGCAACGCTATTACCTGATCGCCGCGACCGGTGACGAGGTGCTCGACTATCGCGATATGCTGGCGAAGTACGCGGGTGCGCAAACCGTCCTGATCGACGGCGGCGACCATGGCTTGAGCGACTTTGCACGATATATGGACGGGGTGCTGGAATTTTGCGGCGTGAGCGACGAAACTGTGGCCACGACCGATCAGAGACCAAGTAGGGGCATGGCCCACGACACGTAATTGAAACCTGCGCCGATTTCCGTTGCGCGGCCCGGTGGGTGATCCGGGTAAGCGTGCAGGCGGAGGGGCAGGCAAGACGAGACCGGCGGTAACGGAAACCTTTCGATGCGCCGGGCTTCAAATCATTAACACCAAGCAGCATTTTGAGTCGAGTGACGCGTGAACGTTTTTTTTGAGGAATCGGGTAGTTTCAAGGCGGGGACCGTACTGTCCCGCCAGACTGACGCTTTGCAGGTCGAGTTGCCGGGCGGGCGGCGCGTGAAAGTAAAGGGCCGCGATGTCCTGATTGAATTTGAGAAACCGTTGCCTGCAGAACTCATGCAGCAGGCCGACGCGCAAGGTCAGGAAATCGACCTCGGTTTTCTGTGGGAGTGCGCCTCCGATGAGGAGTTTGCGTTCGCCACGTTAGCGACCGAATATTTCGGTGCGAACCCGGGCGCCGTCGAGCGTGCTGCGCTGGTGTTACGCATGCATGGGTCGCCGGTCTACTTCCGGCGCAAGGGGCGCGGTCAGTATCAGCGCGCGCCAGCCGAACAGTTGCAGGCCGCGCTGGCCGGGCTCGAACGCCGTCGCCAGCAGGCGCTGGTGCAAAGCACGTACGAAGAAGAACTGAAACAGAAAAAACTGCCGGCGGCGCTTGCCGGGCGCGCGCTCGCGTTGCTGACCAAACCGGATAAAAATTCGATCGAATACAAGGCGCTGGAAGCTGCGGCTGCCGCACTCGGCATTTCGATGCAGCAATTGATGCTCGATTGCGGCGGGATCGAATCCGCGCGGGCGCTGCACGAAGCCCGCTTCCTGTCCGAACATTTTCCGCATGGGACCGGTTTCCCGCCCGTGAGCCTGCAAGTCGCATTCGACGATTTGCCGCAAGCCGAGGGCGAAGCGTTCTCGATCGATGACATTACCACTACGGAAATCGACGACGCCATTTCGGTGCAATGGCTCGATGACAATCGCTTGCGAGTCGGTATCCACATCGCGGCGCCGGCACTGGGCATCAAGCCGGGCGACGCGGTCGATACGATCGCGCGCGACCGCCTGTCGACCGTGTACATGCCTGGCGACAAGATCACCATGCTGCCCGGCGAGGTCGTCGATATCTTTACGCTGCAAGAGGGCAGCTTGCGCCCGGCGCTATCGCTCTACATCATCGTCGACGCCACTACGTACGAGATCGTAGCCACTGAAACGCGGGTTGAGCGGGTTTTTATCAAAAGCAATCTGCGCAACAATCTGCTCGACGCGGTCGTCACCGAAGAGGCGCTGGCCGAAGGCAGCGGCGAATATGCGCACAAGGCCGAAATTGCAGCGCTCTGGCCGTTGGCCCAGGCGCTCTTCGAAAAGCGCCAGCAAACGCGACAGAGCTACGGCTTGAAGCGCGAAGTGCAGCGCAACCTCGACTACAACTTTTATCTCGACGGCGATCACATCACGATCCAGCCACGCCGACGCGGCTCGCCGCTCGATCTGATCGTGGCGGAACTCGCGATTCTCGCCAACAGCAGTTGGGGCGGCCTGCTCGCCGAATATGGCGTGCCCGGCATTTATCGCGCGCAGCGGGCGTTCGGACCGGTGGCCGGCCCCAAACGGACTCGCATGCAAACCACGCCGGCCCCGCACGAAGGGCTGGGTGTCGCTCAATACGCGTGGAGCACTTCGCCGTTGCGCCGCTACGTCGATCTGGTGAACCAATGGCAGTTGCTCGCCTGTTGCCAACACGGTGTGGCCGCCAAACTGGTTGCGCCATTCAAGCCCAAGGACGCCGACCTGTATGCCGTGGTGCAGGGCTTCGACGATACCTATTCCGCCTACGCCGATCATCAAAATCGGATGGAGCGTTTTTGGTGTCTGCGCTGGCTGCAACAGGAGAAGCGCGAACGCGCCGTGGCTTCGGTGATCAAGGGAGATCTGGTACGGCTCGACGAAATTCCGCTGATGATGCATGTGCCGGGGCTGGGCGTGCACGCGCGCGGCACCAAGCTGCTGCTGGCCATCGCCGACTTCGACGAGCTGATGATCGAAGCGTCCTGCCGCGTGGTGCAAGTGCTCGATGCGCCGGCTGCGACGAACGAGGCGCTTGAGGAGGCAGCTGAAGAAGCACTTGAGGAGGAGGCGCAAGAAGAAGCACAAGAGGGCGATCGCGATGGGGCAGACGCCGAAGGCGATATCGCCACCGATGCCGATGCAACAGCGCTGGAGCCCCTGGAAGGCGGGCACGGCGCCGATGCTCCGCAGGCCTGTAGCGGTGACGGCATTAACGCCGCAGACGGTGCTCAGGGCGCGTCCGGTGCGTCGGGCGCGTCGGATTCCTCGGCAGACGAGCCAGTGGCACAAGCGTGAAGCCCGCTGCGGATCGTTACGCCGTCATCGGCAACCCGGTTGCGCACAGCAAATCGCCGGGCATCCACGCCCGCTTCGCGGCGCAGACCGGCGAGCGGCTCACCTATGACAGGCTGCTGGCACCGATCGAAGGCTTCGAAGCGACGGTGCGCGCATTTATCGCCGCAGGCGGCCGCGGCTTGAACGTGACGGTTCCGTTCAAGCTCGAAGCCTTCAGGCTGGCGGACACGCTGTCTCCCCGAGCCCAGGCCGCGGGTGCAGTCAATACGCTGGTGTTCAGCGAATCGGGTATTCATGGCGATAACACCGACGGCTATGGCCTGGTGCGCGATCTCGAACATAATCTGGCGACTGCGTTGGCCGGTCGCCGTATCTTGCTCTTGGGCGCGGGGGGAGCCGCCCGAGGCGTGATGCTGCCCTTGCTTGAGCGCAAGCCGACCGAGCTTGCGATCGTCAACCGCAGCGCTGCCCGAGCCACCGAATTGGCTGCGGGATTTGCCGCGGCGGCGCAGATCGCCGGATGCGCGCTGTCGGGAGGGGCGAGCGATATCGCGCATGGCAGGTACGACGTGGTGATCAACGCCACAGCGGGCAGCCTCGACGAGCAACTGCCGCAATTCGATGCAAGCGCACTGGGTCAGTCCACGCTTGCTTATGACATGATGTATGCCGCGCAGCCGACGATCTTCATGCGGCATGCCGCGCAACACGGTGCGCGCTGCGCGGATGGCCTGGGCATGCTCGTCGAGCAGGCCGCGGAATCGTTCTACGTATGGCGTGGCGTACGCCCGGACAGTGCGAGCGTGCTAGCCGAGTTGCGTGCGCAGTTGTGACAAAAAACACGATGTTCCCGATGCCGACGTGAACAAGGTCAGAGCATGATCAAATGGATTAAATCGAGTCGGCTAGCCTATTTCGTGGCGCTGCTGATCATCGCGTGGCTTGCGACACAGCTGTTTTATTTGCTGCAAATTGGCGTGTGGACCTTTGTCAATCCGTCCGACACTGCGTATATGCGCACCACCGAGTGGCGGCTGCGCGGCGAGCAACCCACGATCGCACTACAGCACATCTGGGTGCCTTACGACCAAATTTCGCGCAACCTGAAGCGCGCGATTATCGCCTCGGAAGACGCCGACTTCGCCAATAATAATGGCGTTGAGGTCGACGCCATTTTGCAGGCTTGGGAAAAAGACAAGCGTCGCGGACGTCCCGTGGCAGGGGGCTCGACCATTTCTCAGCAACTGGCGCGCAATCTGTTTCTATCGACGGAAAAATCGTATATCCGCAAAGGGCAAGAGCTGATCATCACGCTCATGCTCGAAATGGTGATGAGTAAGGAACGCATCTTCGAGATTTACCTCAATTCCGTCGAATGGGGCAACGGCATTTACGGCGCGCAGGCGGCAGCGCAACACTACTATCGAACCAACGCGAACAACCTCAGTGTGGGGCAGGCGGCGCGCTTGGCGGTCATGTTGCCGCGGCCGCGCTACTACGATCAGAATCGCAATTCAGCTTATCTGGCGCAGCGCTCGAGCGTGATCGCCGGGCGCATGGGTGGCGCCGAATTGCCCAAGGCCAAATAAGATCATCATCCTCTTCAGGAAATCATGTCCTTTATCCAGACTCTCAACGCCGCATGGCAGAAAAGCAATTCCCTGTTATGCGTCGGCCTCGACCCCGAGCCCGCGCGTTTTCCCGCCGGGCTGGCCAATCGCGCCGACGCGATTTTCGATTTCTGTCGTGCCATTGTCGATGCGACCGCGCCTTACGCATGCGCCTTCAAACCGCAGATCGCTTACTTCGCCGCGCACCGAGCCGAGGCGCAGCTCGAGCAATTGATTGCTCACATACACGATGCCCACCCGGGTATTCCCGTGGTGCTGGACGCCAAGCGCGGCGATATCGGCAGCACCGCGGAGCAATATGCGCGGGAGGCTTTCGAACGCTATAACGCCGATGCTGTCACGGTAAATCCGTATATGGGCTTCGATTCAATCGAACCCTATCTCGAGCATGCAGGTCGCGGCGTTATCGTGCTGTGCCGCACTTCGAATCCGGGTGGCTCCGACCTGCAGTTTTTGCAGACCGGCGATCGGCCGCTCTATCAGGTCGTGGCGCAATTGGCCGCCGAGAAATGGAATGCCAGCGGGCAGTTGTCGCTCGTGGTCGGCGCTACTTTCCCGAATGAAATCGCGCAAGTGCGCGCTATCGTGGGCGACATGCCGCTGCTGATTCCCGGCGTGGGCGCGCAAGGCGGGGATATCGAAGCCACCGTAAGGGCCGGACGCACCGATAGCGGCGCCGGCATGATGATCAATTCGTCGCGCGCGATTATTTTTGCCGGCAAGGGCGACGACTTCGCTGAAGCCGCGGCCCAGGCAGCGCGGCAAACGCGCGATGCGATTAATGCGTTCAGATGATGCGTGCATGAGCTTCGTATTGAGCTCTTGTTTGTAGCTGATGTACTTGGCTCATGTGTGTAGCAGATGCACCTGCACCTGGCTCATGTGTGTCGCTGATGCACATAGCTCATGCCGCTACCTCATGCAACCTGATGCAACCGCCTGATGCAGCCAACTCACGCTTTCAGTTTTCGTTTTCGTTTTCTTCCAGCATGGTCAGCACGCCGCGTAACGCGTGGGCACTGGCCTGCAACCGGATTTGGCGGCGATCGCCCTTGAATACGCGGGTTTGACACAGCGTATGCACCCGATTCGACCACGCAAAACACACGGTGCCGACTGGTTTTTGCGGGGTGCCACCGCCCGGTCCGGCGATGCCTGTAATGCTCAGCGACAACTGCGCACGGCTGTTGCGCAGCGCGCCTTCGGCCATTTCGCGGGCGATCGACTCGCTGACCGCGCCATGCTTTTCAAGCATATCCGCCGGTACACCGATCATCTCGGTCTTGGCCTGATTCGAATATGTCACGAAGCCGCGCTCGAACCAGCCGCTACTGCCTGATATATCGGTGATCGCGCTGGCGACCATGCCGCCCGTGCATGACTCGGCCGTGGTGATCAGCAGCCGTTGTTCGCGTAGCCGGTTGCCGAGCCGGATCGCCAACTGCTGCAGTGTATTTTCTGAATCCATGACAAGAACGTAACGATGATGAAAAGCGATTGATGAAAAGGATGAGTGGGTTCGACCGCGCACACGCGCACAGGTTCAGGCATTGCGCCAAAGCGCGATCACAATCAGCGTAAAAAATGCCGCGATCATGTCGTCGACCATGATACCCATGCCGCCCTTGAGTGGACGATCGTAAAAGTCTAGCGGTGGCGGCGTCACCATGTCGAAGAAGCGGAACAATGCGAACGCCGCGAATTGCGCCGAAAACGAAGCCGGGGTCACCATCAGCAATACCACCCAGAATGCGACGATCTTGTCCCAGACGACGAGGCGTGTATCGGCAAGCCTGAGCGTGCGTGCGGTGAAATCGGTCGCCACGAGGCCCACGAAAAAACCGATCGCGATGAGCAGGCCCCATGCCACCGGATTCAGATAACGGTCCAGCAACGTGAACGCCAGCCATGCGAACAGCGTGCCCATCGTGCCGGGCATCATGGGCGACAGTCCGCAGCCCGCGCCTAGCGATATCGCATGCAGAGGATGCGACCACATGAAGCGCGCATCGAGCCGAGTTGGGGCCGCAGCGATAGCGAAAAAGGACGGGGAGCGCTGCTGGCTCGGTTGCGATGTCTGGCTCAGATCAGGGTCGGTCTGCATTGAAATGATCGAATCCGTGGAAGGTGCCGGCAAGGGGCCGACCGTCTGCGTCGGTCCAATGTTGCTGGGGTTGCGGGGCGGTGAGGGCTACTATTGTACCGATATGCGTCAAAGGAAGCGCTAACTGTTCGGCGATTGTGGCGATGCGTTGGCGCATGGCCGGGGCCGCGGTAAAACATAGCTCGTAGTCGTCGCCGCCGGCAATCGTGCACTGGCGTTGAATGGCGAGCGGCTGCTCGCGCAGCGTCGCCGACCTGGGCAATGCGTCGGCATCCAGTCGTGCGCTGCAGCCCGAACGTTGCAGGATATGCATCAGGTCGCCGGCCAATCCATCGGAAAGATCGAGCGCTGCGCGGGCTACGCCGAGTAACGCCTGGCCAAGTGCGATGCGCGGCTCGGGGCGTTCGAGTGCTGATCGCAGCTCGGGCAGCGCCGCAGCGCTCACCGTCCACTCGCCGCGCAGCGCGCCTAACGCGAGACGCGCGTCACCTAGCACGCCCGAAACCCAGATGTCGTCGCCCGGTTGTGCACTCGCTCGGGTCAGTGCCTGGCCCGGAGCGATCTCGCCGAGCACGGTAATGCTGATGTTCAACGGGCCGCCGGTTGTGTCGCCGCCGATCAGCTCGCATCCGTAGCGGTCGGCGAGCGCGAACAGGCCGCCGCTGAATTGCTCTAGCCAGTCGGGATCAGCTTGCGGCAGCGCCAGCGAGAGCGTGAAGGCACGTGGCGTGGCGCCCATCGCTGCGAGGTCCGAGAGGTTGACCGCGAGCGCTTTATGGCCGAGTGCGTCGGCTGCGACATCGTCGAAAAAATGGCGCCCTGCAACCAGCATGTCAGTCGAGATCGCCAACTGCATGCCGGGTGCGGGCGCAATCAGCGCGCAATCGTCGCCGATGCCGAGCACGGCGCGCGAGGGCGCGTGGGGACGTGTAAAGTACTGGGTGATCAGGCTAAATTCGGTCAACATGCTGCAAACCCAAAAATCCCATTGTAGCTGCGGGACCGACTCGGGATGATCTCGACGTAATCGGCCAAACGATTAGCGCTACAATATACGAATAGGCTTTTTCTTAAAACGTGTCTCGATAGTGCCCAACCAGGGTGCCTAGCCAGCACGACGAGCCGCGCGTTACCTTGCGCGCGTTTCCTTGCACGCATTTCTTTGTGCGCATTTCCTTGCGCTCATTTCCTTGTATTTTCGCAACCACCGCCAATCACCCGCAGACAAGACAAATATGTCCACTCCAGTCAACACCAAACTACGCGAAGCCGCTCTCGATTATCACGAGTTCCCCGTACCGGGAAAAATTTCGATTGCTGCGACCAAACAAATGATCAACCAGCGCGATCTCGCGCTCGCGTATTCACCCGGTGTTGCGTTTGCTTGCGAGGCCATCGTTGAAGACCCGCTCAACGCCGCTCGTTTCACCGCGCGCAGCAACCTGGTCGGCGTCGTGACCAATGGCACGGCGGTACTCGGGCTGGGCAATATCGGGCCGCTCGCTTCCAAACCTGTGATGGAAGGCAAGGCCGTTCTATTCAAGAAATTCGCCGGCATCGATGTGTTCGATATCGAACTCAACGAAAGCGATCCCATGAAGCTGGTCGATGTGATCGCGGCGCTCGAGCCGACCTTCGGTGGCATCAACCTCGAAGACATCAAGGCGCCCGACTGCTTCGTGGTGGAACGCGAATGTCGCAAGCGCATGAAGATTCCCGTGTTTCACGACGATCAACACGGTACCGCGATCGTGGTGGCCGCGGCGATCACCAATGGATTGAAAGTTGTTGGTAAGGATATCGGCAAGGTCAAGCTGGTGGCGTCCGGTGCGGGTGCGGCGTCGCTGGCGTGCCTGGATCTATTGGTCGATCTGGGCCTGAAGCTGGAAAATATTTTCGTCACCGACTTGGCTGGCGTGGTCTATAAAGGCCGCGTCGAATTGATGGACCCGGATAAAGAACGCTTCGCGCAAGAAACCCCTGCGCGCAAGCTGGCCGACGTGATGCCGGGCACCGATATTTTCCTCGGCCTGTCTGCTGGCGGCGTGCTCAAGCAAGAGATGCTGGCGCAAATGGCCGAGCGCCCGTTGATTATGGCGCTGGCCAACCCCACGCCTGAAATCCTGCCGGAGTTGGCACTCTCGGTGCGTCCCGACGCGATTATCGCGACCGGCCGTACCGACTATCCCAACCAGGTCAACAACGTTCTGGTGTTCCCGTTTATTTTCCGCGGTGCGCTCGATGCGGGCGCGAGCACCATTACGCGCGAGATGGAAATTGCCGCAGTGCACGCCATCGCCGATCTGGCGCGTCAGGAACAAAGCGATGTGGTGGCGACAGCCTACGGCATCCAGGATTTGTCGTTCGGCCCGGAGTATTTGATTCCCAAGCCTTTCGATCCGCGCCTCATCGTCCAGGTCGCGCCGGCCGTTGCACAGGCCGCGATGGATTCCGGCGTCGCCACGCGCCCGATCGAAGACATGGAAGCGTATCGCCAGCACCTGCAACAATTTGTCTATCGCAGCGGCACCATCATGAAGCCGATCTTCACGGCTGCACGTGCGTGCGATGCATCGCGCAAGCGCATCGTGTTCGCCGAGGGCGAGGAAGAACGCATCTTGCGTGCGGTTCAGATCATCGTTGACGAAAAACTGGCGCGACCGATCCTGATCGGGCGCCCTGAAGTGATCCAGGCGCGTATCGCCAAATTCGGCCTGCGTCTGACGGCCGAAGTCGATTTCACGATGGTCAATACCGAACATGATCCGCGCTATCGCGATTACTGGCAGACCTACCACACGATGATGTCGCGCAAGGGCATCACCGAGCAACTGGCCAAACTGGAAATGCGCCGCCGCTCGACGCTGATCGCGGCGATGCTGCTGGAAAAGGGCGAAGCGGACGGGATGATCTGCGGCACGATCAGCACCACGCACCGTCACCTGCATTTCCTCGATCAGGTGATCGGCAAGCGCGAAGGGCGCTGCGTTTATGCCGCGATGAACGGCCTGATTTTGCCGGGCCGACAGATTTTCCTGGTCGACACGCACGTCAATTCGGATCCGAATCCCAATGAGCTCGCCGAAATTACGATCATGGCGGCTGAGGAAATGCGGCGTTTCGGGATCGAACCCAAGATTGCGCTGCTGTCGCATTCGAACTTCGGTTCGAGCAACGTCGCGTCAGCGCAGAAGATGCGCGATACGCTCGCCCTGCTGCGCGAACGCGCTCCTGAGCTGGAAGTCGACGGCGAAATGCACGGCGATCTTGCGCTCGATGCGAAGTTGCGCGCGGAAATCCTGCCCGATTCGACGCTCACGGGCGAGGCCAACCTGCTGGTACTACCCAATATCGACGCCGCCAACATTGCGTACAACCTGCTGAAGGTCGCGGCTGGCGATGGTGTCGCGATCGGGCCGATCCTGCTGGGCGCGGCCAAGCCGGTGCACATTCTGACCCCATCTGCGACCGTGCGTCGCATTGTCAATATGACGGCATTGACCGTAGCGGATGTCTGCGCGACGCGCTAAGGTGTGCGCTTGAGAATGACCGCTTGAGCGCCTACGGTCGGGCCTCGCAGGCCGATCGAGACAACTGAAAAGCACCCCACCATGGTTGGAAAGCTAGCCATTGTGGGGTCGCACCCATTTCATATACCGAAACGAGGATTGATTCGTGGGCGGTATAGCGATAACCTTACATCTTTGGTGATTCCGGGAAAACCGGGGACCGACGTATCGAATCAAGGCTGTAACCATGGCTTTTGGCGTGATGCGTAAGCCGCCGCAATGCGGTGCCACCGTGTTTTGGCTCGCTGCACTGGTCGTCGCGGCGGCCAGCGGCTTTTCGGCGCCGGCACAGCCTGCGCAAGCCGAGGAGCGTACCGGCGGTGCAGAAATTCCGGTGGTTTTGGCGGCGACGTTGCCGTTGGAGGCGAGTCGTACCTTGGCGCTGATTCGTCGGGGCGGCCCCTTTCCTTACGACAAAGATGGGATAGTGTTCCGTAACCGCGAGCGCCTTCTGCCTTTGGCGCCTAACGGTTTTTACCACGAATATACGGTGCCCCCGTCCTATGGCGCCGGCGAAGAACCCGAGCGCGATCGCGAGTCATTGCGCTCACGTGACCGGGACTCGGGACACGACCGTGGGGCGCGCCGCATCGTCTGCGGCAGTAATTCGGCTGGCGGGGTGTGCTATTACACGCCCGACCATTACTCCAGTTTTCAACGCATTGTGGGATGACTACGGTATGAGCGGTAATGTTTACGCACAAGACGCCGGGGTCGCAGGTGATCCGTTCGCAAGCGGCGAAGGTAACGTATTTCAAAGAGTGGTGCTGATGCAGAGCGAATCTCGCAAGGCGGCACAGGCACGCGCATCGGCCAAGAGCGCGGGCGAATCTCAGGCTGCGCCGGCGAGTGGGCCAACTGACGGGCCACCGCATGCGGCACCTCATGGGCCAACTACCGCGCCAACTGATGAGCTATTGAGTGGCCCAGTCGCGGGTGCGCTCGCCGGCTCAGTTGCCAGTGCCACTGCTGGTGCGGCCGATGAGCCCGGAGCCGCGACGACTGGGAGCGCAGCCGACCCCGGACAACAAGACCGACCGGCCGCTGCCGTAGAACCTGCGCTTCAACCGACGGGTCTGTCGGCCAAACACGAGGCGAACATGAATCTGTTCAAGACGGTACGACCGAACATCGTGCAGTCGATTCGTGCTTTTCGAGTGGTCGATCTCGCTGACGAGGCGGCTCGCCTCGGGCAGCATTTCCTGTACGCAAGTTGCGGCCACGCCCAGACCAAGGGCGAGGTGCTGGAAATTATTGCGAACTCGTTCTTATTTCCGCGCCACTTCGGCAAGAATTTCGACGCCTTGTTCGACTGCCTGACCGATCTGGTGGCCAAGGCCGGACCTCAGCCTGGTTTCGTGGTGGTGCTGGAAGCGCTGCCTGTGGTGACGAAATTCGACAAGGATGCGCGCGAAACCCTGCTCGACGTGTTTCGTGAAGCGGCGGAGTTCTGGGCTGAGCGTAAGGTGACATTCCGCGTTTTCTATTCGTTCGCCTGATTCGATTGCCTGAGCCGTCTGGCTGAATCGATCGGGCCGTGCTCGTTCGTGGCTTATCGGTCGCTTATCCGTCGCTTCGTCGCTTATTTGTTTTTGCCCGTCTTCCCCCATCGCTTACCAGCCCCCCCAGCGCGCGGCCAGCGCTGCCAGCAAAGCGATTCCCGCCGTTTCAGTTCTCAGAATGCGCGCGCCCAGTCCGAGCGGCGTAAAGCCGTAAGTTGTGGCGAGCGCTTCCTCGCTGTCCGACAGGCCGCCCTCCGGTCCTATCAATATCGTTATCGGCGCTTCGGGAGCGGTCAGCGGCAGTGTATCGAAGCGCTGCCCACCTCGCGGCGACAACATCAGACGCAAGCCGTGCTGCTCTTCCAACCCCGACAACCAGCCTGCAAGATCCGAGACCGGATCGACCGGCGGTACGCGGTTGCGTCCGCACTGTTCGCACGCAGCCTCAGTCAGCGCTTGCCAGTGGTCGCGACGCTTTTGAGCGCGTTCACCTTGAAGCCGCACCACGCTTTTTAGCGCGGTGAGCGGCGCGATTCGGGTCACGCCGAGTTCAACGGCTTTCTCGATCAGCCAGTCCATTTTGTCGCCACCGGCAATGCCCTGCGCAAGCGTCAAGCGATAGGGCGTCTCGAGTTCACGAGCGACGAAAGTGTCGAGTTGAGCGAACGCGTGTTTTTTACCTAGCTCCAGGAGCGTCGCGTTGTATTCGCCGCCTTCGCCGTTAAACAGTGTGATGGGGTCGCCGCTTTGCAGGCGCAGCACTTGAATATGGCGCGCGACCGGCTCGGGAAGCGAGCAAGAGGTGCCGGCGATTAGCGGCATCGAAACGAAAAAACGCGGCATCGGAGTCGTCAAAGAGATCTGGTGAGCAGGTGCAGCAGTGTCAGGAGCCGGCGACCTTATACACGCACTGATGCACGCAGCTTCGCGTGCACCTTCGTATGCAGCTAGACATTGAGCAGATCCTGAATATACTGCGGCAGCGAAAAAAGCGCGGCGTGCAGTGCGGGGTGATAGTAACGCAGGTCGTGCAGGCGACGTTCGGCAAACCGACCGGCGAGCAAGCACAACGGCAATGCTCTGGGGTCGCACGCATCGCTGGCCACGGCCATCGCCCATAGACCGCCGTACAACGGTATGGCGGCAGTCGATATGGCGACGTGTCGAAATGCGAGACGCAAAACGTCGACGAGTTGGCGGACCCGTGCCTGTTGAAAAAACGGCGCGCCCAAGTGCAGAGAAATCAACGCCTGCGGTGTAAGGATCTGCTTGAGCTGGGCAAAAAACGCGGGTGTGAACAGTCCGCGCGCCGGCGAATCGGGCGGTGTCAAATCGAATATCACGAGATCGAAGCGCGCAGGTTCGCGCAGTGCCAGTTGTTCGGCGACGAAATCGGCCGCGTCGCCGATGACAAGGCTCACACGCGGATCGTCGAGCGCGCCGCGATGCACTTGCGGCAGGCATTGGCGCGCCAGCGCAACCACCGCCGCATCCAGTTCGGCGACGACGACTTCCTCGATACCCGGATGCTTGAGCAATTCGCGTGCGGCGGCGCCATCGCCGCCGCCCAAGACGAGCGCACGGCGTGGTGCCGGATGAGTCAGCGCGCACGGATGAACCATGCACTCGTGATAGATAAACTCGTCGCCGGTTGCCGTCATCGGACGGCCGTCGAGCAGCAGGACGCGTCCCAGTGCGGGCGTGTCCACGATTTCGATGCGTTGATGGCGGGATTGGATTTGAATAACCCTGCGGCTGATCGATAGACCGTAGGCTGCGGTCTCGTTAAGCCAGTGCTGCAGGGCGAGGTCTTTCATAGGCGCTCCGGGGCGTGTCGACGATGGCAAGTCCAAGGCCCGGGTCTAAGGCCCGAATCTAAGGCCCGGGTGATCGGCCGCGGTCATAGACCCATTGCGCAAGCCCCATCTCCCGTGGCGCGGCACCGTCGCTGCGTTTTGCTCAAGGCCATTATGCCACTCGGGACGAGGCCCGCAGCGCGTCGCGCGTCTCATAGTGCCGAGCTTGGCGAGAGGCTATGACAGAGGCAATCGTCCTATTCTGTTAGAATATCGACCTTCGCCGCCCTGGCGTCGCGGGATCAAAACCGGCTTCCTCAGTCAGGGTTTCGGGTTCGAGGCGCCGGCTGAGCTGGTGCCGAGCGAGCCCGGTCGATACTCATTCGTTGCTGCTTCGGGGGCCGCTTTGGTGGCTAGCGGGGCGGCTTCCATGACGGTTAATGCAGCCGCTGTATTGTTAAGCGCTGCTACACAGAACGCATGCCTTCGGATTCATATGACGACCCCGCCTATCAGTCAAACTGCGAATGAAACTGTGACCCAAACTGTGACCCAACCCGCGAGTCAAACCGCGCTCATGGCCAATGCAATCCGCGCGCTCGCGATGGATGCGGTCCAGCAAGCCAATTCCGGCCACCCCGGTATGCCCATGGGCATGGCTGAAATTGCTGTTGCGCTTTGGCACCGCCATCTCAAGCATAATCCGGTCGATCCGCACTGGCCCGATCGCGATCGGTTCGTTTTGTCCAATGGTCACGGTTCGATGCTGTTGTACTCGTTGCTGCACCTGACGGGCTACGATCTGCCGCTCGACGAGTTGAAGAATTTCCGCCAGATGCATTCCAAAACGCCGGGGCATCCGGAGTTTGGCATGACGCCGGGCGTGGAAACCACCACCGGGCCGCTGGGCCAGGGGCTGGCGAACGCGGTCGGGATGGCGCTTGCGGAGGCGCTGCTGGCCAAGGAGTTCAATACCGAGCGCCTGAAGATCGTCGACCACCACACCTATGTCTTTCTCGGCGATGGTTGCCTGATGGAAGGCATTTCGCACGAAGCGTGTTCGCTGGCCGGCACGCTCAAGCTCGACAAACTCATCGCGCTGTACGACGACAACGGCATTTCGATCGACGGCCACGTCGAGCACTGGTTTGCCGACAACACCCCCCAGCGGTTCGAAGCCTATGGCTGGCATGTCATCGCGAACGTCGATGGCCACGATGTCGAGGCGCTGGACGCCGCGATTGCCGCCGCGAAATGCGCGGGCAAGCCGACGCTGATTTGTTGCAAGACGGTTATCGGTAAAGGTTCGCCCAATAAGGCCGGCACTCACGATGTGCACGGTGCTGCGCTGGGCGCCGCGGAAATTGCCGCAACGCGCGCGGCACTGGGCTGGAGCGCCGAGCCGTTCGTGATCCCGGCCGAAGTCTATCAAGCATGGGATGCCAAAGCCGCAGGGGCCACGGCCCAGGCGAGCTGGCAAAAAACGTTCGACCAGTACCGCGAAGCGCACGCCGAGAAGGCCGCGGAATTCGAACGCAGGATCGCCGGAAAGCTGCCGCAGCGCTGGTCGCAGGCCGCGGCCGAGATCATTGAAAGCGTCAACCTGAAGGCCGAGACGGTCGCTACACGCAAGGCCTCGCAACAAGCGATCGAAGCGATTGCCGCGGTGCTGCCCGAGTTGCTCGGCGGCTCGGCCGATCTGACCGGCTCGAACCTGACCAACTGGAAAGCATCCAAGCCCGTGCGCGCAGGCCAGGACAGCCTCGAGTGGGGCAATCACATCAACTTCGGCGTGCGTGAGTTCGGCATGAGTGCGGCGCTGAACGGAATCGCACTGCATGGCGGCTACATCCCGTTTGGCGGCACGTTTTTGACCTTCTCCGATTACAGTCGCAATGCGTTGCGCATGGCCGCGCTGATGAAAATCCGCTCGCTGTTCGTGTTCACGCACGACTCGATCGGACTGGGCGAAGACGGCCCGACGCACCAGTCGGTAGAGCATGTTTCCAGCTTGCGCCTGATTCCGCATCTCGACGTCTGGCGTCCGGCCGACACGGTCGAGTCGGCGGTGGCCTGGACCGAAGCCGTGGGGCGTCAAGGTCCGAGCTGCCTGATCTTCAGTCGCCAGAATTTGCCGTTCGTGCCGCGTAGCGACGCGCAGATTGCGGGTATCAAGCGTGGCGGCTACGTGGTGCGCGACTGGAATGACGACATCCCGGCTCGCAAGATCATCCTGATCGCCACCGGTTCCGAATTGGAGTTGGCGATGGCCTCGATCGAGCCGCTGGCTCGCGTGGGAATCGGCGCACGCGTCGTGTCGATGCCGGCCACCACCGTATTCGATCGGCAGGACGCGGATTGGCGCGAACGGGTATTGCCGCGCGGCGTGGCTCGCGTCGCGATCGAAGCGGGTGTAAGCAGCTTCTGGCACAAATATGTAGGTCTGGACGGTGGCCTGGTTTGCCTCGATACATTTGGCGAATCGGCGCCGGCTGGCACCCTGTTCAAGCATTTCGGCTTCACCGTCGAACACGTGGTAGCGACGGCCAAGAAGACGCTCGGCTAATTTAGGTAACGGTTCTACTGAGTTAATACTGGAGATGACATCATGACGGTACGCATTGCAATCAACGGCTATGGCCGGATCGGACGTAACACGCTGCGCGCGCTTTACGAAGGCGGCAAAAAGCACGATATCGAAATCGTCGCAATCAACGATCTGGGCGATGCGTCAACCAATGCTCATCTGACGCAATACGACACGGCGCATGGCCGTTTCCCCGGCACGGTGACCGTCGACGGCGATTATATGGTGGTCAACGGCGACAAGATCCGCGTGCTGGCCAACCGCAACCCGGCCGAACTGCCGTGGGGTGAACTCAAGGTCGACGTGGTGCTTGAGTGCACCGGCTTTTTCACCACCAAGGAAAAGGCCAGCGCCCATTTGAAAGGCGGCGCAAAGAAAGTACTGATTTCGGCCCCCGGCGGCAAGGATGTCGACGCGACCATCGTGTACGGTGTCAATCACCACATCCTGAAAGCCAGCGATACGGTGGTTTCGAACGCATCGTGCACCACCAACTGTCTGGCGCCGCTGGTCAAGCCGCTGAGTGACAAACTGGGCATCGTCAACGGGCTGATGACCACCATCCATTCCTATACCAACGACCAGGTTTTGACCGACGTTTATCATGAAGACTTGCGCCGCGCTCGCTCGGCCACGCACAACATGATCCCGGCCAAAACCGGTGCCGCGGCGGCGATTGGCCTGGTGTTGCCGGAACTGAACGGCAAGCTCGACGGTTTTGCGATTCGCGTGCCGACGATCAATGTGTCGTTGGTCGACCTGTCGTTTATCGCTGAACGCGACACCACGGTCGACGAAGTGAACGCCATCATGAAAGAAGCCGCGGACGGCTCGCTCAAAGGCATCCTCGCTTACAATACCGCGCCGCTGGTTTCGGTCGACTTCAACCACAATCCGGCTTCGTCGAGCTTTGACGCGACCCTGACCAAAGTGTCGGGCCGCCTGGTCAAGGTGTCGAGCTGGTACGACAATGAGTGGGGCTTCTCGAACCGGATGCTCGATACGGCGGTGGCGCTGGCGACAGCCAAGTAAGCTCGGCCAAGTAGAGGGGGCAAGGTAAAGCTGGCGAAGTAACGCCGGCCAAGTAGAGCGCGGTCAGCGAAACGCAGCAAAACGCAGCAGGCGCAAAAAAGCCGCGAGCGGGGGCCATCCCCACTCGCGGCTTTTTAATGATCTCGATTCTGCTTGGCCGCTTAGTGCTTGCGATTGGGACAGTTTTCCCGGCGGCATGAGCCATACAGTGCGAGCGCGTGCTCATGCAGTTCGAACCCGCGTTCTTTCGCGATCGACTGCTGGCGTCGTTCGATTTCGGCGTCGTAAAATTCTTCGACCACACCACAATCCAGGCACACCAAGTGATCGTGGTGGGTTCCTTCGTTGAGTTCGAACACGGCCTTGCCCGATTCGAAGTTGCTGCGGCTGAGCAGGCCCGCTTGCTCGAACTGAGTCAGAACCCGGTAAACGGTGGCGAGCCCGATGTCGAGTTCCTCCTGCAGCAAGTGACGATAGACGTCTTCGGCTGTCAGATGCCGGACACTGCTGTTCTGGAAAATCTCGAGGATTTTCAGTCTGGGCAAGGTCGCCTTTAGACCAATATTTTTCAGATCCGAGGGATTAGTCATCGTGGGGCAAGCCTAGAGTACAATACGAAGCCCCAATAATAATGGGTTTTAGGCTTTTACTGTCAGAATCAAATCAGCGCATCTAAACGCGGCAAGTGGGTGAAATGACATCAAAATTCTTGTTCGACTTGACTGGACGCCTGGCTGCGCGGCGCACCGGCCATCGCATTGCTGTACTGGCCCTGGCCGGCGCGGTCGGTACGCTCAGCCTCGGGGCGTGCTCTACGTATAACAGTTTGACGCAGAGCATTGCACAACGCATAACCCCGTATCGCATTACGATCGTGCAAGGCAATTTTGTCTCAGCCGAAGCGGCCGCCAAGCTCCAGGCGGGCATGTCGCGCAACGACGTGCGTCTGGTGTTGGGTACGCCGTTGCTCACTGACATGTTCCACAGCGATCGCTGGGATTACATCTTCTATTTTAAACGGGGCTCGACCGACGTGGTCCAGCAGCGCGTACTGACGGTCTATTTTGACAGTGACCGGCTCATGCGTTGGACCGGGGCCGAAGATCTGCCGTCCGAGCAGGAACTGTTGGCGCAAATCGACGGCGATCGCAAGAGCGCCAGGTCGCTGGAGACGGAGCGCAAGGCTGCGGCGGCTGCTGCTGCCAGTGCAGCGGTGGCTGCCAGTGCCGCGGCCGCAGCTGCGCCAGTGACGGCGCCAGCGCCGAGCGCTGCAGCCAACGTGCCCGCAGCACCGGTGGGCGACACCTCCGGTGGCAGCTACGGGCTACGGGCGCCGGCTGCGCGCAACACCTCGCAGCAGTTCACGCTGCCCACGCCGACCTCGGTGGCGACGCCGCTGGACGCCGCGTCGGCCGCGAAGTAACAGGCTTGCCCTCTACGCCGTTGTGGTGACGTTATGAAAATTGCTATCGCAGGGGCATCCGGCCGCATGGGCCGGATGCTGATCGAAACCGTGTTGGACGACCCCGATGCGCAGCTCACGGGGGTGCTCGACCGGCCCGGCAGCCCTTTGCTTGGGCAGGACGCCGGCGCGCCGCTGGGCCGACAAACCGGCGTGTTGATCACCGATGACACCGAACAGGCACTCGTCAACTCCGAGTTCTTGATCGATTTCACCCGTCCGGAAGCGACGCTCGCGTATCTGAAGGCGGCGCGTCGTCACGGGGTCAAATTGATCGTCGGCACCACCGGCTTTAGCGACGCGCAGAAGGACGAGTTACAGCAGGCCAGCCAGACGGTGGCGATGGTGGTCGCGCCCAACATGAGCGTGGGCGTCAACGTTACCTTCAAGCTGCTCGAAATCGCCGCGCGTTATTTAGCGACCGGCTATGACATCGAGGTCATCGAAGCCCATCACCGGCATAAGGTCGATGCGCCGTCAGGCACGGCCTTGAAAATGGGCGAAGTGCTGGCGCAAGCGTTGGGACGTGACTTGGCGCAGTGCGCCGTCTATGGGCGCGAAGGCGTTACCGGCGAGCGCGATCCGTCGACCATCGGGTTCTCGACGATACGCGGCGGCGACATCGTAGGTGATCACACAGTGCTGTTCGCCGGCATCGGCGAGCGCATCGAGATCACCCACAAATCGGCCAGCCGCCTCAGTTATGCACAGGGCGCGCTGCGCGCAGCCCGCTTTCTCGCGACCCGCACGAGCGGCTGCTTCGATATGCAGGACGTGCTCGGGCTGCGTTGAACGCAGGGTTGGCGTCGAGATTGGGCGTATGGCTGCATGGCGTTGCACGTCGCTGCATGCGGCATCCCTCGGCTAAATCAAAGGTCCTGAATGGCAACCACTGGCGTACTCCATTATCTAGAAGCCGGCGACACGGTGACTCACGGCGTCGCATGGCTTTTGGCTATCATGTCCGTGGCCAGTTGGTGTTTCCTGTTGGCTAAGAGCTGGATGCTCAGCCGTACCCGTCGGCAGGCGCCGCGCGCTCTGGGCGTGTTCTGGCAGGCGCCTTCGCTGTCCGAGGGGGTGCTGGCGATGCGCGGCGTCGAACGCGAACGGGTTTTCACGCCGTTGGCCGAGGCGGCCTTGCAGTCGGCCGAGGCCGACATGCCTGCGGCGATGCTGGCGCGCGTCGAACTCGATGAACGGGTGCTACGCAGTCTGAGATTTGCCTTGCACGCATCGCAACGCCGACTCGAATTCGGCCAGGTGCTGCTCGCCTCGATCGGCAGCACGGCGCCTTTCGTCGGTTTGCTGGGGACGGTGTGGGGCATTTATCACGCGTTGGGAAACATCGCCGTAAGCGGCCAGACTGCGCTCGAGAATGTCGCCGGCCCGGTCGGTGAAGCGCTGATCATGACGGCGTTCGGCCTGGTCGTGGCAATTCCGGCTGTGCTGGCCTACAACGTGCTGGGCCGCATGATACGGCAGCTGGGCGAAGACCTCGACGGGTTTGCGCACGACCTGCATGTGTACGTATGCGCGACGCGCACCGACGTGTAAATGGCGCGGAGCACGGTACAAAGCGGGCGTAACCCGGCGGGCGTAACCCAGCGGACGTAAGCCGCCAAAGCCGACCTGGGCGCCCAAAGCACGGACCTAGGGACCGAAGCGGATCAACCCGACAGGAGCACTCTCATGGCGTTCGGTGGATTTGACCCACATGGCGCAGGCCGATCCAAAGCGGCGCCGATGTCCGATATCAACATGACGCCGCTGATCGACGTGATGCTGGTGCTGTTGGTGATTTTCATCATCACCGCGCCGTTGCTGACGCACGCGATCCGACTCGATTTGCCGCGCGTGGCGGCGGCCAGCGCGCCTGAAACGCGTCGCACCGTTACCGTTACCGTCGACGCCGCGGGTAAGCTGTACTGGAACGATAAAGCGATTTCGCTGACCGACCTGCGCACGCGTATGACTGATGAAGGGCGTAGTCCAGAGCCGGCCGAACTGCATCTGCGCGCCGATCAGGCCTCGCGCTATCAGGTGATCGCCGCGGTTATGTCCGCCGCTCAGCAGGCCGGATTGTCGCGGATCGGCTTCGTTACCGAACCGCCGAGCGCGAACGTGACGCCCCAAAATGTAACTCCGCCTAATTGAGCCAATAGCGTGACCGCTTAGCGCTCCGTTGCGGCTCGTCCAGCCGGTATAATCAAGGACTTTGGTTGCAGGCAAGTGCCACACTAAAGCAGCCCCAAACCCTGTACCCAGTACCCAGCCAAGACTATGCAAGATAAATACGTACCCGCCGAAATCGAAACCGCAGCGCAAGCGCAGTGGCACGCGACCGATGCCTATAAGGCGGTCGAGCGCGCCGACAAGAAAAAATTCTATTGCGTCTCGATGCTGCCTTATCCGTCCGGCAAGTTGCACATGGGGCACGTGCGCAACTACACCATCAACGACGTGATGTATCGCTATCTGCGTATGAACGGCTACAACGTGCTGATGCCCATGGGCTGGGACGCGTTCGGGATGCCCGCTGAAAATGCGGCGATGGCCAACAACGTCCCGCCGGCCAAGTGGACCTACGACAACATCGCGTACATGAAAAAGCAGATGCAGGCGATGGGTCTGGCGATCGACTGGTCGCGCGAATTCGCCTCGTGCAAGCCCGAATATTACAAATGGAATCAGTGGCTGTTTCTCAAGCTGCTCGAAAAAGGCATCGTCTACAAGAAGACGGGCACGGTCAATTGGGATCCCGAAGACCAGACTGTGCTGGCCAACGAACAGGTGATCGATGGACGCGGCTGGCGCTCCGGCGCGCTGATCGAAAAGCGCGAGATTCCGATGTACTACATGCGCATCACCGATTACGCCGACGAGTTGCTCGGCGACCTCGACGCGCTGGGCTGGCCCGAGCGGGTCAAGATCATGCAGCAAAACTGGATTGGCAAAAGCTACGGCGTCAACTTCGGTTTCCCGTATGAGCTCGATGGCGAGCGTGCGCTGCTGCGCGTGTTTACCACTCGTGCCGACACCATCATGGGCGTCACCTTCTGTGCCGTCGCGGCCGAGCATCCCCTGGCCACCCGCCTCTCGCGCGACAATCCGGCGTTGCAGAGCTTTATCGACGAGTGTAAACGCGGCGGTGTGGCCGAAGCCGACATGGCGACGATGGAGAAGAAAGGCGTCGCCACGGGATTTTTCGTCAATCACCCGCTCAGCGGCGAACCGGTTGAAGTCTGGATCGGCAATTACGTGCTGATGAGCTACGGCGAAGGGGCCGTGATGGGCGTGCCGGCGCACGACGAGCGCGATTTCGAGTTCGCGAATAAATACGGGCTGCGGATCAAACAAGTGGTCGACGTTGAAGCACAACCCTATTCGACCGAGCAGTGGCAGGAATGGTATGGCGACAAAGCGCGCGGCACGCTGATCAACAGCGGTGCGTATGACGGGCTGACGTTCGAGGACGCCGTCGATAAAATTGCGGAGCAGCTCAAAGCGCTCGGACTCGGCGAGAAACAGGTCACATGGCGCCTGCGCGATTGGGGCATTTCGCGCCAGCGCTATTGGGGCACGCCTATCCCCATCATTCATTGCGACACCTGCGGCGACGTGCCGGTGCCCGAACAGGATTTGCCGGTGGTGCTGCCCGAAGACCTGGTGCCGGACGGCAGCGGCAATCCGCTGGCCAAATCGGCCGCATTCGTCAATTGTGTGTGCCCGAAGTGCGGAGCGCCTGCGCGTCGCGAAACCGACACGATGGACACCTTCGTCGACTCCGCATGGTATTTCTCGCGCTACGCCTGCCCTGATGCCACCACCATGGTGGATGAGCGTGTCGAATACTGGATGCCGATGGACCAATACATCGGTGGTATCGAGCACGCCATTTTGCATTTGCTGTATTCGCGTTTCTGGACCAAGGCCATGCGCGACCTGGATCTGATCAGCTTTGCCGAGCCGGCCAAGAACCTGCTCACGCAGGGCATGGTGCTCAACGAGACGTTCTATCGCGAGAGCGATAGCGGCAAGAAGACCTGGTTCAATCCGCTCGATGTCGCAGTCACCCACGACGAACGCGGTAGGCCGGTGGGCGCGGTGTCGAACGCCGACGGCAAACCCGTCGTGCTCGGCGGCATCGAAAAGATGTCGAAGTCGAAAAACAACGGCGTCGATCCGCAATCGCTGATCGATCAATACGGCGCTGACACCGCACGCTTGTTCACCATGTTTGCGGCGCCCCCGGAGCAGCAGCTCGAATGGTCGAGCGCCGGCGTCGAAGGCGCAAGCCGGTTTTTGCGGCGCGTCCACCAGTTCGGCTATGGGTTGCTTGCACGCGTGGGCCAGTATGGCGCCCCGCTCGATGCAAAAGCTGATCTGAGCACCGCGCAGAAAGCGCTGCGTCGCGAAATCTATCTGGTGCTCAAGCAAGCCGATTTCGATTACCAGCGCGTTCAATACAACACAGTCGTCTCGGCTGCCATGAAAATGCTCAACGCCATCGACAGCGCCAAGAATCTCGGCGACGGTCCGGTTGCAACGGCTGTTTTGCACGAAACGTACGGTATCTTGTTGCGGGTGTTATACCCGGTCGTGCCGCATTTGACGCACCAGTTGTGGGATGCGCTCGGTTACGCCGCCAGCTTCGGATCGTTGCTCGATGCCCCGTGGCCCAAGGTTGACGAAACCGCGCTCGAACAAGCGCAACTCGAATTGGTGCTGCAAATCAACGGCAAGGTTCGCGGTAGCGTTAGCGTGGCCAGTGACGCCAGCCGCGAAAGCATCGAAGCGGCTGCGCTGGCGCACGAAATGTTCGTCAAGTTCAGCGATGGGCAAGCACCGAAAAAAATCGTGGTCGTGCCGGGACGGCTGATCAATATTGTGGTCTGAAGATTCATAGATTTCGTCGATAGGAAGCACAGTGATGCGCAGACTCTGGTTAATCCTCGCAAGCAGCATGTTGCTGCTGTCCGCTTGCGGCTTTCATTTGAAAGGGGAGCAGGATTACGCGTTCAAGCGGCTATACATCGTCGCCCCGGCTGACATGCAGGCGCGCATGCGCCGCTTGATCGAGGGGGGCAGTGATACCGTCGTGGTCGAGGACAAAAAGGACGCGGATGCGATTCTTACCGTGACGGAATCGAGTAACCAGAGAACGCTGACCTTGAATCTGCTGGGGGTCGCGCAGGAGTATGAATTGGTCTCCTACTTCTCTTATCAAGTCAGTGCGAAAGACGGTCACGTACTGATTGCTCCGAGCACGATCCGGCTGAACCGTTCGCTCACGTATAGCGATCAGTTTTATCTGGCGAAATCGACCGAGGCCGATTTGCTTTACGCGGATATGCGCAGCGACGCCGCCGATCAACTGGTGCGGCGCCTGTCGGTGGTGCGCAGCTTCAACTCCACGGTGCCGGGCATCAATCCGCACGGCCCGTTACCCACGCCGCCGCTGTAAGTGGGCGACGCGAGTGTCTTCGAGGGTGCATTGCGAGGTGGGATTAAATACGCACAGTTTCCGGAGCTGCGATGCAACTGCGTGCTGATGGGCTAGAACCCCACCTGGCCAAAGGGTTGGGGCGCTGCTACACCGTTTTTGGGGACGAGCCGCTGCTGGTTCAAGAGGCGGTCGACCGGATTCGGGTGGCCGCGCGTGCCGCGGGCTTTACCGAGCGTTCGGTCTTTTCGGTCGAGCGTGGTTTCGACTGGAGCGTGCTGCTGGGCGCCAATCAGTCGATGTCTTTGTTCGGCGATCGGCAACTGATTGAATTGCGCATCCCCACCGGCAAGCCGGGCAAGGAGGGTGGCGAGGCACTGCGTACGCTGGTGGCCACGGACAATCCTGACAGCATGCTGCTGATCACCTTGCCACGGCTGGACGCCGCCACGCAGAAGGCCGCCTGGTTTTCGGCGCTGGCGGAGCGTGGCGTGAGCGTGCGCATCGATGCGGTCGAGCGGGCGCACCTGCCGAACTGGATTGCACAGCGCTTGGCCACGCAAGGGCAAAAGTTCGCTGCCGGCGAAGAAGGTCGCCGAGCGCTGCAATTTATCGCAGAAAAAATCGAAGGCAATTTGTTGGCGGCACATCAGGAAATCCAGAAACTGGGTTTGCTGTATCCGAGCGGCGTGCTGAGTTTCGAGCAGGTGCAGGATGCGGTTTTGAACGTGGCCCGTTACGACGTCTTCAAGCTCAACGAGGCCATGCTCGCCGGCGACGTGTCGCGTCTTGCCCGCATGATAGACGGCTTGCGCGGGGAGGGCGAAGCCGCCGTGCTGGTGCTGTGGGCGGTCGTCGAAGAGATACGCATGCTGTTGCGCGTGAAGCGCGGCGTGGCAGCGGGCAAGCCGGTCGCTACGCTGTTACGGGAAAACCGCGTGTGGGGGCCGCGTGAGCGGCTCGTCGGTCCCGCGGTGGCGCGACTGAGCGAAGCGGTGCTCGAGCGCGGCCTGTCACTGGCTGCGCGGCTGGATCGCCAGGTCAAAGGACTCAGCGGCGCGGTGCCCGGCAACAAGCTCAGCGAGCCGCCGGCCAATCCCTGGGATGGCCTATTCGAATTGGCGATGACGGTAGCGTTGGACGGCCGCCGCTAACTTTCACACGAACGTTTTACAATGGAAGCTCAGCCGACTGACCGCGCGGGTTGCGCAGCGGGGCGATTGAGCGAATTGGCCAACCGGATTGGCTGAACGCGTGGCTAAAGAACTCGATAAAGAACACGATGGATATCGAACAAAGCATGAATCAGTTGGGCCAGCGTGCGCGTGCCGCATCGCGGGCGATGGCACGCGCTTCGAGCGCCGCAAAAAACCAGGCGTTGGATGCGATCGCGCATGCGCTTGAACGCGATGCGGCGCGTCTGAAGGCGGCCAATGCGCGTGACGTCGCGCGCGCTACTGAAAACGGCATGGACGCAGCGTTCATCGACCGCTTGACACTGTCCGACAAGGCGCTCCACAGGATGATCGTCGGGCTGCAGCAGGTGGCCGCGCTCGCCGATCCGATCGGCGAGATCAGCAACCTCAAGTTTCGTCCGAGCGGGATCCAGGTCGGGCAGATGCGCGTGCCGCTGGGCGTGGTCGGCATCATCTACGAATCGCGTCCCAACGTCACGATCGATGCTGCCGCGCTATGCCTGAAATCGGGCAATGCGACCATCTTGCGCGGCGGCTCCGAAGCGATTGAAAGCAACACCGCGCTTGCGCTCCTGATCGGCGAGGGGCTGGTGGCTGCCGGCTTGCCGGCCGACGCCGTGCAAGTGGTGGCTACTACCGATCGCGCGGCGGTAGGCAAGCTCGTCACAATGACCGACTATGTCGATGTGATCGTGCCACGCGGTGGCAAAGGGCTGATCGAACTACTGATGCGCGAAGCGCGGGTGCCGATGATCAAGCATCTGGACGGCATCTGTCATGTGTATATCGACGACTCCGCCGACCTGAACAAGGCAGTAACCGTAAGCGACAACGCCAAGACGCACCGCTACGGCACCTGCAATACGATGGAAACGTTATTGGTGGCGCGCGGTATAGCGCCGCGCATCCTGCCGCAATTGGCGATGATCTACCACGGCAAGCACGTCGAACTGCGGGTCTGCGCCGAAACGCGCGTGCTGTTGCAAAACGCTGCCGCAGAACACGGTGCGGTATTCGGTTCCTTGGTCGACGCGACCGAGGCTGACTGGAGCACCGAATATCTGGCGCCGGTACTCGCCATCAAGATCGTCGACGATCTTGATGCGGCGATCGAGCACATCAACCACTATGGCTCGGCGCACACCGACGCGATCGTCACCGAGAACTACGACCATGCGATGCGCTTCTTGCGCGAGGTCGACTCGGCAAGCGTGATGGTCAATGCCTCCACACGTTTTGCCGATGGCTTCGAATTCGGGCTGGGCGCCGAGATCGGCATCTCCAACGACAAGCTGCATGCGCGCGGCCCGGTCGGGCTGGAGGGGCTGACTTCGCTGAAATATATCGTGCTCGGGCATGGCGAGGCGCGCCAATAGTGCATCCGGTCTGGCCGTTCGGCCAGCTATCCGCTCCTTCTCGTCACAGGTATCCTGATGGCCTATTTGTGGGTTAAAGCAATACACATCGTGCTGGTGGCGTCGTGGTTCGCCGGGCTGTTTTACCTGCCGCGCATCTACGTCAATCTGGCGATGGAAACCAACACCGCGGCCGTGCAGCGCTTGCTGCTGATGGCGCGCAAATTGTTTCGCTTCATGACGGTCATCGCTGTTGCGGCGATCGCCTGCGGCCTTTGGCTTTGGCTTGCGTTGGGCATCGGCCGTGGCCAGGCATGGATGCATGCCAAGCTCGGCGTCGTGATTTTGCTGCTGTTCTATCACGTGTATTGCGGCGTGCTGTTGCGTACGTTCGAGCGAGGCCGCAATACGCGTAGCGATCGCTGGTATCGCTGGTTCAACGAATTTCCGGTGTTGGGTATGCTGGCAGCAGTGGTGTTGGTCGTGGTCAAACCGTTCTAATCGAAGGTGGGAAAGATGGCGAAAGTTTGCGAGTATTATTTCTCACCGGTGTCGCCGTACACCTATTTGGGGCACGCGGCATTCGTCGCGTTGGCTAAGGCGCATCATGTCCAGATTGTGCTCAAGCCCTTCGATCTCGGGCGCGTGTTCTCGGTCTCGGGCGGTTTGCCGCTGGCGCAACGCCCGGTTCAGCGCCAGAACTATCGACTGGTCGAGTTGCAGCGCTGGAGCGAGTTCCGGCAGATCCCACTGAATGTGCATCCGAAGTTTTTTCCGGTCGCGGCCGATCCCGCGTGTCGCTTGCTGGTTGCCGCGCAGCTGGCGCACGGCACCGAGCGTACGCAACCGCTGATCGCCGCGATCACCCGTGCGGTTTGGGCCGACGAATTGAATATCGCCGATGAGGCCACGCTGATCGGGCTTGCCCAAGCGCTGGGCCTGGACGGCACGTCGCTGATGAAGGCCGCCGATGGCGCAGGCGCCCAGACGACGGTCGCGCAGCACACCGATGACGCGATCGCAGCCGGCGTATTTGGTTCGCCGTGGTTCGTTTATGACGGTGTGTCGTACTGGGGGCAGGACCGCCTCGATTTTCTCGAGCGCGCGTTCACCGCGCCTACGAAGTAAGCCGGCGCCGGTTCAATACCTCCTTGGCGCGTGCCAGCTTGCCCGCAAGCTCCGGGCCGCGCTGCAAGGCCACGCCAACCGCCAATATGTCGCCGATCGCCAGATGCGAAATGCGCGACGTCATCGGCGCATAAATATCGCTGTCCTCGTCGAGATTGGCCATTAGCGCAACGCTGGCCAACCGCGCGAGCGGCGAGTGCCCATGCGTGATCGCAATCACGCTGGCGCCGCAGGCGAGCGCCGATCGGGTTGCATCGATGACGTCGCGTGTGCGGCCCGTGTTCGATACCGCCACCATCACGTCGCCGGCATCGAGCAAGGCGGCCGACATCGAGAAGGTGTGCGGGTCGCTATAGGCGACGCTCGGTACGCCGAGTCTGAAAAACTTATGCTGGATATCGAGCGCCGCAACACCCGAGCCACCAGCGCCATAGAACTCTATCCGGCGCGCATGCACGAGTAGTTCGATCGCGTGGGCCACGCTGTCAGTCGACAAGTTGTTGCGTACGTCCATCAAGGCCATGATGGTACGGTCGAACACTTTGGCCGCTATCCCCGCCGCCCCTTCATCGGGCAACACATCGCGATACACCACGGGCAAGGTCGACGCGATGCTTTGCGCCAGTCTGATCTTGAACTCACGAAAACCGCTGCACCCGAGCGCATGGCAAAAGCGCGCGATGGTCGGCTGACTGATGCCGGCACGGGCCGCCAATTCGATCATCGACAGGTCGACCACTTCGCGCGGCGCAGCGCTGATGTAGTCGGCAAGCTGGCGTTCCGAGGGGCGCAACTGAGGGCGGATCTCATCGATACGATTCAACATAGGCGTGGGCTTGTAGAGGAATGGGTGCGCATGACGCGGTGTGAGTGCGGGGACGTAGAGAATTCTAGTAGAAAAACTACGGATTATGTGAAGAACTATGTGAGGAATAATGTTGATGAGTTTCCGCAACTGTCGGTAATTCAGTCTGCTAGGGAGGAGTTATAAGCAAACTAAGGCATGCGTGATGATCCCTGTGGATTGGGCGAGGATGCGACAATACGACAACAAGAGATTTGCCAGCGTGTAGTTTTTCTACTAAACTGGCTTGACTCAGCTTCCTTCATCGCGTCGTACAGATCGGTCCGCGGGCTCGGGGCTATCGATTTGTCCGCGCGTAGTCCCTAGCGTCCGCACGAGGTCTTTTGATGGTTTCTCTACACCCCCAACTCGAAACAGTGACCGCCCGTGTGGTGGCGCGCAGCGGCAAGAGCCGAGCTGCCTATCTGGCGGGTATCGCGCGCGCGCAAGGGCAATTTCCGTCGCGTACCGCGCTGTCGTGTGCCAATCTGGCGCACGGTTTCGCCGGCGTCGAAGGCCACGACAAGATCGCGATCAAAGCGCTCAAGCAACCCAACATCGGCATCGTGTCGTCCTATAACGACATGCTGTCGGCACACGCGCCGTACGCCGGCTATCCCGAGGTGATCAAGCGCGCAGCGCGTGAAGCGGGGGGCGTGGCGCAGGTCGCCGGGGGCGTGCCGGCCATGTGCGACGGCATCACCCAGGGCAATCCCGGCATGGAGCTCTCGCTGTTCTCGCGCGAGGTGATCGCCATGAGTACCGCGGTCGCACTGACGCACAATATGTTCGATGCAGCGCTATGCCTGGGCGTTTGCGACAAGATCGTGCCGGGCCTGTTGATCGGCGCTTTACAGTTCGGCCATCTGCCGACCATTTTCGTGCCGGCCGGCCCGATGACCAGTGGGCTGTCCAACGGCGACAAAGCCAAAGTCCGCCAGCAGTACGCAACCGGCCAACTCGACCGGGAAGCCTTGCTGGAAGCCGAGTCGGGCGCCTATCACGCACAGGGCACCTGCACGTTTTACGGCACGGCCAACAGCAATCAACTGCTCATGGAGGTGATGGGGCTGCATCTGCCTGGCTCGGCGTTCATCCATCCCTACACACCGTTGCGCGAAGCGCTGACCGCTCAGGCCGCACGGCGCGTGCTTGAGCTGACCGTCGATCGAGGCGAGTACACACCGATCGGCCAGGTCGTCGATGAGCGCGCGATCGTCAATGGCATCGTCGGCTTGCTGGCAACCGGTGGGTCGACCAATCACACGCTGCATCTGGTCGCGATTGCGCGGGCCGCGGGGATCCTGATCGACTGGGACGATTTCGACCAGCTTTCGCAAGCCGTGCCTTTGCTGGCACGCATCTATCCGAACGGCAGCGCCGATATCAACCACTACCATGCGGCCGGTGGCATGGCGTTTCTGATTCGCGAACTGCTCGACGCCGGTTTGCTGCATGAAGAGGTGAATACGGTGGCCGGCCGCGGTCTGCGCCGCTACACCGAGGAGCCGAAATTGCTCGACGGCAAGTTGAGCTGGGTGGCCGGTACGCCCCACAGCCTGGACACGACGGTATTGCGGGGCGCGGCCGATCCGTTTGCTGCAGATGGCGGTCTACGGTTGATGCAGGGTAAGCTGGGGCGTGGTGTCATCAAGATTTCGGCGGTTGCGCCGCAACATCGCAGAATCCAGGCGCCCGCGCTCGTGTTCGATTCGCAGGAGGCCGTGCAACGCGCGTTCGACGCCGGCGAACTGAAACGCGATTTCGTCGCCGTGGTGCGGTTCCAGGGCGCACGCGCCAATGGCATGCCGGAACTTCATCGGCTTACGCCGCTGCTGGGGGTGTTGCAGGATCAGGGCTTCCAGGTCGCGCTGGTGACCGACGGCCGTATGTCGGGGGCATCAGGCAAGGTTCCGGCAGTCATCCACGTTTCGCCGGAAGCGCTGTTGAATGGTCCCTTGGGCAAGCTGCGTAGCGGCGACACGGTGGTAATCGACGCCGAACGAGGCATACTGGATGTCCAGATCGACCCGCAACTTTGGGCGCAACGCAGCGTCGAACAGCCTGATGATGCCGTTGACCACGCAGTCGGCTTTGGCCGCGAGTTATTCGGTGTGTTTCGGCGCTCGGCCGCCCCTGCCGAGGCTGGCGCGTCGATATTCGGTCCGTTAATCGGCGAATGAGCGGCGAATGAGCGGCGAATGAGGTGTCGGAGTGATGTGTTGACCCGGTCGCCAAGCCAGCCCTCACGCCAGTGGCCAAACAACTCGGCAAGCAGATCGCCAAACAGATCGGCAAAGCAAGGAGTATGAAATGACTGCAAATGAAACGATTGCCCATGTGGTGAATATCGGACCGGTCATTCCGGTGCTGCAATTCGACGATGTGGCGCAGGGCGATGCGGTGTGTCGCGCGCTGTATGCGGGTGGCGTCAAGGTGATGGAAATCACGTTGCGAACCGATGCTGGTTTGCAGGTCATCGAGCGCGCGAGCAAGATTGCCGACGACATCGTCGTGGGTGTGGGCACCTTGACTCAGCCGGGCCAGTGCGCGGCGGCTGTCAAAGCGGGGGCGACGTTCGGCGTTTCGCCGGGGCTTACCCGGGGACTCGATCAGGCTGCCAAGGATGCAGGTTTGCCTTTGCTGCCCGGTGTCATGACGCCCAGCGAAATCATCGCCGCGCTCGAGGCCGGGTACGAAATCGTCAAGTTCTTTCCGGCTCAACAAGCGGGCGGTCTTGCCATGTTGCAGGCGTTCCAGGGGCCGTTTCCCGGGCTCAAATTCTGTCCCACCGGCGGCATCACTTACGAGAACGCACCGAACTACCTGGCGTTGCCCAATGTCGTTTGCGTTGGCGGTTCATGGCTGACACCGAAGACGTTGATGCAGGCGCAAAACTGGCAGGAAATTACGCACTTGGCGCATGTTTCAAGCGAACTGGCGCGTCATGCTCGGTGAGCTTGAGTCGGCTTCTTTTGAAGCGACAACACTGAGTGACAGTCGCGAATGACAGCCGCGAGTGACAAAAAGAAGTCGCCAAAATAAAAGGAAAAATAAAAAAGCGCCGCTCGGAATTTCCGGCGGCGCTTTCTTTTGCGGGTCACGCGATTTTTCGAGACTCAATACTCAACCGCGGCTCGACCCTTCGAACGCGCGCAACGCAGCGGATGATCATGGCGTCATCGATGCGCCTGGTCGACGTTCATTGACTCCGCTTATTTGATCCGCTTAGCCAGCGCCACAGCCTGCCCCACATACGAAGCTGGCGTCATCGCCATGAGCCGCGCCTTCGCATCATCGGGGATCGCCAAACCGCCGACGAACTTCTGCAGCGCTTCACGCGTGATCCCTTTGCCGCGCGTCAGCTCCTTGAGCTGCTCATACGGATTCTCGATGCCGTAACGGCGCATGACGGTTTGCACCGGCTCAGCCAATACTTCCCAGCAATCGTCGAGGTCCTCGTCGAGGCGTTGCGCGTTGAGCTCGAGCTTGTCCAGACCGCGCAAGCACGAATCGTAGGCAAGCAGGCTGTAACCAAACGCCACGCCGATATTGCGCAGCACGGTCGAGTCGGTCAGATCGCGTTGCCAGCGTGACACGGGCAACTTGTCCGCCAAGTGGCGCAGCATCGCGTTGGCCAGGCCCAGATTGCCTTCCGAGTTTTCGAAATCGATTGGATTCACCTTGTGCGGCATCGTCGACGAACCGATTTCGCCGGCTTTGGTTCTTTGCTTGAAATAACCGACCGAGATGTAGCCCCAGATATCGCGGTTCAAATCGAGCAATACGATGTTGGCGCGTGACACCGCATCGAACAGTTCGGCCATGTAGTCGTGCGGTTCGATCTGGATCGTGTACGGATTGAAGGCCAGGCCCAGCCGGGTTTCGACGACTTCGCGCGAAAAGGCTTCCCAGTCGAGATCGGGGTAGGCCGACAGATGCGCATTGAAATTACCGACCGCACCGTTCATCTTGCCGAGCAACTCGACGGCCGCGATGCGCTCGATGGCGCGCGACAAACGTGCTGCCACGTTGGCCAGTTCCTTGCCCAGCGTAGTCGGGCTGGCCGGTTGGCCGTGCGTGCGCGACAACATCGACTGTTCGGCATATTGATGAGCGAGTGCCACGAGCTTGTCGCGCAGCGCACGCAGCGCCGGCAGCATGACATGCTCGCGAGCCCCCTTGAGCATCATCCCGTGGGACGTATTGTTGATATCTTCGGAGGTGCACGCGAAATGGATGAATTCGCTGGCGCGTTCGAGTTCCGGCTGTCCTTTGACGGCTTCCTTCAACCAGTACTCGACCGCTTTCACGTCATGGTTGGTGACGCGCTCGATATCCTTGATGCGGGCCGCATCCTGGGTGCTGAAGCGCTGCGCGAGGTCGAGCAGAAATTGCTCGGAGGCAGCGGAGAAGCGCGGCACTTCGGCCAAGCCGGCCTGCGAGAGCGCGATTAGCCAGTGAATTTCGACCTTGACCCGGTGCCGCATGAACGCCGCTTCCGACAACCATTCGCGCAGCGCTGAGGTTTTGGTAGCATAACGGCCATCCAGTGGAGAGAGCGCGGTCAGCGCATTGAGGGGTTCGGTAGAGGGGTCTGTACGGGTATCTGACATGGTATCGGCCTATGAACAATACGGGATTTTATCACTCGCGCTCGCGGCGGCGTCGTGAACTGCGTGCGCGCCTGTCATCGTGACGTGCAATGGTGTCGTGTAATCATGACGTGCAAGCGGCTGGCGACAGGGCAATGGCAGTCGATGGCATTCGGTCATACGCGATGCCGGGAAGCGGTTGGGGCGAACGTCCTAAAACAAATCGTGCGGATTCGTCAAGCACTCGCGGTCAAGAAAAGGCGTGGTTGCGGGGTGGTTGATTGGGTCTTAAGTGTGGGCCCGCACGGTGAGATTCTTATCGGTGAGTAATTTTCTTCAGATGTTGTAATACGGACACAGAGCATCATCCATTCAGTCTAATATTGATGCGAGCCGTTTTACCATCTCGTTAAAAGGTTTGTTAGTTCGCTTGGAAAATAGGGTAATGATGAAATTGATCGGATCGCTCGCAAGTCCTTACGTGCGCAAAGTGCGGATCGTGATGGCCGAAAAAAAGGTCGAGTATCACCTGCAGCTGGAAGACGTCTGGGCCGATGACACGACGATTAGGGATTTCAACCCGCTGGGTAAGATACCCTGCTTGTTGCTTGAAGACGGCGAGGCCGTATTTGATTCGCGCGTGATCAGCGAATATCTCGACACGCTCACGCCGGTGGGTAAGCTGATACCCCCGTCGGGCCGCGAACGTGTGGAAGTGCGTTGCTGGGAAGCGCTTTGCGACGGCGTGATCGACGCCGGCATGCTGATCCAGCAGGAAAATAGCATGCGCGCGAGCGCGGAACGCAGCGCGGCATGGGTCGCGCGGCAGCGTCGCAAGGTCGTGGACGGGTTAGCCGCAATCGCTCATGGTCTTGCTGAAAAGCCGTGGTGTGCGAGTAATCACCTCACACTGGCCGACATTTCGGTGTGTTGCGCGCTGGGTTGGCTCGCGCTTAATCTGCCCGAGATCGATTGGCGAACCGATTACCCCAACCTCGATCGCCACTACGAAAAACTGATGCAACGTCAGTCGTTTGCCGATACCGCGCCGCAACTGTAGGCGGGTTGCATTCGAACAGCACTACGAACCCGTAGAGGTGTAAGGGCGCCTGACGCAATCGCAATCATCAGGGCGCCCGCAATCCGCTTCGTGCTCGCTTCGTACGTTAGACGGCGAAACTATCGGCACGCGCGAGCGGCCACCATTTCTCGTAGAGCTGGAAACGATAATTGCCGGTGAGCAGGTCGCCGGGTTCGAGGTATTTCAGCAGGTCCGACATCAGCCGTACTTCATACGACGAAATCCGTCGCACGATGTGATGCGCGCGCAGCTCCGAAGGGCTGTGCAGGCCGGCGGCTTGCACGAGCTCTTGCAACGCGTGCAACGTATTGCGGTGGAAGCTCGCGACGCGCTCGGATTTATCGGGCACCACGAGCGCGCGCTGGCGCACCGGATCCTGAGTGGTGACACCGGTCGGGCAGCGTCCCGAGTGGCAGGTCTGTGCCTGGATGCAGCCCAGTGCAAACATGAAGCCGCGCGCGGCATTGACCCAGTCGGCGCCGATCGCCAGCGTGCGTGCGATATCGAACGCCGTGATGATCTTGCCGCTCGCGCCCAGGCGTATCTTGTCCCGCAGATTCAAGCCGACCAGCGTGTTGTGGACCAGCAGCAGGCCTTCCTGCAACGGCACGCCTACATGGTCGGTGAATTCGAGTGGGGCTGCGCCCGTGCCGCCTTCGGCGCCATCGACCACGATGAAGTCGGGCAGGATGCCAGTCTCCAGCATGGCCTTGGCGATGCCGAAAAATTCCCAGGGATGACCGATGCACAGCTTGAATCCGGTCGGCTTGCCCCCGGACAGCGTGCGCAAGCGTTCGACAAATTCGAGCAGTCCGCGCGGTGTTGAAAATTCGGAATGGGTGGCCGGAGAGATGCAATCCTGACCCATGGGCACGCCACGCGTTTGCGCAATCTCGGCGGTGATCTTGGCCGATGGCAACACGCCGCCATGGCCGGGCTTGGCGCCCTGCGACAGCTTGATCTCGATCATCTTGATCTGTGGCGACTTGGCTTGGCTTGCAAATTTCTCCGGATCGAAACGGCCATCGTCGCGCCGGCAACCAAAATAACCGGACGCCACTTCCCAGATGATGTCGCCGCCATGTTCGCGGTGATACTGCGAGATCGATCCTTCGCCCGTGTCGTGGGCAAAATTCCCTTTCTTGGCACCGAGGTTGAGCGCGCGGATTGCATTGGCCGACATCGAGCCGAAGCTCATCGCGGAGATGTTGAAGATCGATAACGAATAGGGCTGAGCGCGCTGCGCACCCACGACGATGCGGAAATCGTGGTGCTGCAGGTGAGTGGGCGCTAGCGAGTGGCTGATCCACTCATGGTCGATCGCCTTGACATCCACTTCGGTGCCGAACGGACGGCTGTCGACATCGTTCTTGGAGCGCTGATAAACGATACTGCGCTGCGCACGCGAAAACGGCTTTTCGTCGGTATCGCCTTCGACAAAATACTGACGGATTTCCGGGCGGATAAACTCGAAAATAAAGCGCATATGCCCCCACAGCGGGTAATTGCGCAAAATCGAATGACCGCTCTGACGCAGATCGTAGGCGCCCAGCAGGACGAGCAACAGCGGCGGCAAGAGCCACGGCCAACTGAGTTGATGGCGGCCGTCGAGGACGGCCACGACAGCGAGCAAGACAAGGCTAAACCAGACCGCTATAAAGCGTCGCGAGAACATCGGGGACTCCAATCGTGAGAGCAGCGCGTGGCGGTTTTTTTTAGACCGCCGCCATTGTAACTTCGTCATGCGACGCTTCTGTGCCAGTAATGATTCCGCCGCCCAGACAAACATCGCCATCGTAAAGCACGGCTGATTGACCGGGCGTAACGGCCCACTGCGCTGATTCGAACGCGAGTTCGAAGTGGCCGGGGCGTACGTCCTGCGCCATGGTGAAACGGCACGGTGCGTCGCTTTGCCGATAACGCGTCTTGGCGGCGCATTGCAATCCGTCCACTGGCGGCTCACCGGCAACCCAACTGGTGTTTTCGCTATCCAGCACATGGCTGAGCAACCACGGATGGTCATGCCCCTGCACGACATACAGCGTATTGGCAGCGATGTCCTTGGCCGCGGCAAACCACGGTTCGCCGCTACTGTCGCGGCTACCCCCGAGGCCTATGCCCTTGCGTTGCCCGAGCGTATAAAACGCCAGCCCGATATGTTCGCCGACGATCCGGCCATCCGGCGTTTTCATCGGCCCCGGTTGAGTGGGCAGATAGCGGTTTAGAAAATCGCGAAACGGCCGCTCGCCGATAAAGCAGATTCCGGTCGAATCCTTTTTCTTCGCGTTTGGCAAACCGATGCGCTCGGCAATCGCCCGCACTTCGGTTTTCGGCATGCCGCCCAACGGAAAAATCGTCCGCGACAATTGTTGCTGATTGAGCCGGTGCAGGAAGTAGCTCTGATCCTTGCTCAGATCGGCGGCCTTGAGCAACTGAAAGCGGCCGTCGGTATCCTGTTGCACGCGCGCGTAGTGCCCGGTTGCGATGGTCTGCGCGCCCAGTTCCACGGCGTGATCGAGGAAGGCCTTGAATTTGATTTCTGCATTGCACAGCACGTCGGGGTTCGGCGTGCGGCCGGCCGCATATTCCCGCAGGAATTCGGCAAACACGCGATCTTTATATTCGGCGGCAAAATTGACCGCTTCCACATCGATGCCGATCAGGTCGGCCACCGAGACGACGTCGATCCAGTCCTGCCGCGTTGAGCAGTACTCGCTATCGTCATCGTCTTCCCAGTTCTTCATGAACAGACCGACCACATCGTAGCCCTGTTCCTTGAGCAGCCACGCGGTCACCGACGAATCGACGCCTCCGGACATGCCCACTACGACGCGTTGTTTTTTCATAGTCTTAAAAGCTTTCCACTATTGCCTGGGTGATGACTTCGGGGCCGACGGGCGCGGGGCGCCGACTGACTCCGTATGTATCAGATCGAGCGCAAAGCGCCGTCCCGCCAGATAGTCTTCGACGCACTGCATGACCAATGGCGTGCGATGACGCTGCGGGCATGCACGCAATTCGTCGGCGCTTAACCACAACGTGCGTACGATGTCCGCGTCCAGCGCACGCGCCGGGTGGCCTACGCCCACGTCGCCGCAAAAGGTGAAGCGCAGATACGTCACGTCGTCCTGGCCCGGTCGCGCAAAATGCGTCATATAGACGCCTACCAGCGCCGTCGGGGCAAAATCATGCGCCGTTTCCTCGAGCGTTTCGCGGCTCACGGCCTGCGCGAGCGTTTCGCCGGCCTCCAGATGGCCGGCTGGCTGGTTAAGGCGCAAGCCATCGACGGTCTGTTCCTCGACCAGCAGGAAGCGGCCGGATTTTTCGATCACGGCGGCGACCGTGACGTGAGGTGTCCAGATCTCTGATTTCATTGCCTGCCCGTGTCAAAGCGCGTCAAATGACCGGGCGTATTGTACCGCTGACGCGGATCAGCCGCTTTTTAGCCGACGCCATGCGCGAAAAGGCGCTCAGCGCCTGAGCAGCTTAATGCGCAGGCCTCATGAGTACTGTTCTATCCCGTTTTTTCCAGTTAGGGTAAGCTCACACCTCGCCGGCAATTTGCTAAGCCCTGGCGGCCGGTTTCGATCTTAATCAGCGTATTGGGAGATTCACATGCATATCGGAGTACCTGCAGAGACGCGGCCCGGGGAGGCGCGGGTAGCCGCGACCCCGGAGACCGTCAAGAAATTCGTCGCGCAGGGCCATCGCGTGACGGTGCAACAAGGCGCGGGAGCCGGCGCATACTTCACCGACGAAGCCTATGGTGCCGCGGGTGCCGAGCTGGTAACGGCCGAGGTGGCGCTGGGTGCGCAGATCGTGCTCAAGGTGCATGCACCGAGCCCGGCTGAGCTGCGCAGTTGCAAAGCCGACAGCGTGCTGATCGGCATGCTCAATCCGTTCGACCAGGAAAACATCGCGCGCATGGCGCAAGCCGGCCTGATCGCTTTCTCGCTAGAAGCCGCGCCGCGTACGACGCGCGCGCAAAGTCTCGATGTGCTGTCATCGCAGGCCAATATCGCTGGCTATCGCGCCGTGCTGATGGCAGCAGGCCTGTACCAACGCTTTATGCCCATGCTCATGACCGCCGCGGGTACCGTCAAGGCGGCACGCGTGCTGGTACTGGGCGCGGGGGTGGCTGGCCTGCAAGCGATTGCGACGGCCAAACGCCTGGGCGCGGTGGTCGAGGCGTCCGATGTGCGACCGGCCGTGAAAGAACAGATCGAATCGCTGGGCGCGAAGTTTGTCGACGTCCCGTTCGAAACCCAGGAAGAGCGCGACGCTGCCGAAGGCGTGGGCGGTTATGCCCGTCCCATGCCGCAGAGCTGGCTGACCCGCCAATCTGCATTGGTGCACGAACGTGCCAAACAGGCCGATATCGTGATCGCCACCGCGCTGATTCCGGGGCGTCCCGCACCGATGCTGCTTAGCGAAGACGCCGTCAAGGCGATGAAGCCCGGTTCGGTGATCGTTGACCTGGCGGCTGGGCGCGGCGCCAACGGCGGCGGCAACTGCCCGCTGACCGAAGCCGACAAGACGGTGACCAAGTACGATGTGCAGATCGTCGGCCACACCAATCTGCCCTCGACCGTGGCGACCGATGCGTCGGCGTTGTACGCACGCAACCTGCTCGACTTCATGAAGCTTATCGTGGACAAGGAAGGCCAGCGCGTCATCGACATGCAGGACGACATTGTGGCGGCGACGTTGTTGTGCCGCGACGGCCAGGTGCTGCGCGCGGCAAGCTAGGGCGCTCAAGACGAGGCCAATGCATCGACTAATGCGTCGACTAATGCATCGTTAGAGCGGGAGGGGGGCGCAGATAAGGCCTAGCCAAAGCGCACTCACCCCGGCGCATTCGAACCTATTTTTTTGCTTAATTCCGGATTCAAGGAGACTGCGATGGATATCATCAGTCATACCACGATCAATCTGATCATCTTTGTGCTGGCGATCTACGTCGGCTACCACGTTGTATGGACCGTCACCCCGGCCCTGCATACCCCGCTGATGGCGGTTACCAATGCGATCTCGGCAATCGTGATCGTGGGCGCGATGCTTGCGGCCGCGCTGACCGTGGGCGATACCGGCAAGGTGTTCGGCACGCTGGCGGTGGGGCTGGCTGCGGTGAACGTGTTCGGCGGCTTTTTAGTGACTAGGCGAATGCTGGAAATGTTCAAGAAGAAAGAGCCCAAGGCCAAGGTGGCCCAAGCGGCGGCGGGGGAGGCATAAATGAGTCTTAACCTCGTCACGCTGTTATACCTGGTCGCGTCGGTGTGTTTCATCCAGGCGCTCAAAGGCCTGTCGCATCCCAAGACCGCTCGTCGGGGCAACGTGTTCGGCATGGCCGGGATGGCCTTGGCGATCCTCACTACGCTCGCGCTGATCTATAAACAGGCGCAAGGCGACATTGGCCTGGGCTTGGGCCTCCTGCTGGCCGCGCTGGTGGTGGGCGGCTCGATCGGCGCGGTGGTGGCGCGTCGGGTTGAAATGACCAAGATGCCCGAGCTGGTGGCGGCGATGCACTCGCTGATCGGTCTGGCCGCGGTGTGTATCGCCTATGCGGTGGTGTCGGAGCCGTCGGCGTTCGGCCTGGCTGCGGTAGGCGAAGCGCTGCCGTACGGCAACCGCATCGAGCTGTTCATCGGCACCTTCGTGGGCGCGATCACATTCTCGGGCTCGATCATTGCGTTCGGCAAGCTCTCGGGCAAATACAAGTTCCGCTTGTTCCAGGGCGCGCCCGTGACCTATCCGGGTCAGCATTGGTTCAACCTGGCGTTGGCGCTGGCGATGGTCGGTTTCGGCATCGGCTTCTACCTCACGCAAAGCTGGACACCGTTTATTGTGATGACGGCGATCGCCTTTGTGCTTGGCGTGCTGATCATCATCCCGATCGGTGGCGCGGACATGCCGGTGGTGGTGTCGATGCTGAACTCGTACTCGGGATGGGCGGCGGCCGGCATCGGCTTCTCGCTGAACAACCCGATGCTGATCATCTCGGGTTCGCTGGTGGGCTCGTCGGGTGCGATCCTGTCGTACATCATGTGCACGGCGATGAACCGCTCGTTCATCAACGTGCTGTTGGGCGGTTTCGGCAACGACCCGAGCGCGGCGTCGGGACCGGCCAAGGAGCAGCGGCCGGTGAAATCGGGCTCGCCCGATGACGCGGCGTTCATGCTCTCCAATGCCGAGTCGGTGGTGATCATTCCGGGCTACGGGTTGGCGGTGGCACGCGCGCAGCACGCACTCAAGGAACTGGCCGAGAAGCTCACCGAGAAGGGCATCCAGGTGCGCTACGGGATCCACCCGGTGGCGGGACGCATGCCAGGGCACATGAACGTGCTGTTGGCGGAAGCCGAAGTGCCATACGACCAGGTGTTCGAGATGGATGACATCAACTCGGAGTTTGGCCAGGTCGATGTGGTGCTGGTGCTGGGCGCCAACGACGTGGTGAACCCGGCGGCCAAGACCGATCCGAAATCGATCATTGCGGGTATGCCGATTCTGGAAGCGTACAAGGCGCGCACGATCATCGTGAACAAGCGTTCGATGGCGGCCGGTTATGCCGGGCTCGATAACGAACTGTTCTACATGGACAAGACGATGATGGTGTTTGGCGATGCCAAGAAGGTCATCGAAGATATGGGCAAGGCGATCGAGTAGCGGTGGCGTTACGGTGTAACGATAAAGCGAGGCGAGGCAAGGGGATTGCGCCTCGCGATAGCAGAATCGGCCACTGAGTCTGAGCTATGAGTCCGATGCCGTTCAGTCAAGAGCTGAACGGCATTTTTTCGTCCGTGAAAATTAATTAGTATGGCTAAATTCATAAGAATCCGTATCGGTGCAAGAGTGCCGCATAGTCCGTGGCCGCCGCCGTTCCGGGCCTCAGTCGAAAATGTCTGATTTTCACAGTTCCACAACGGCGACGGCGATTTCACGCCTATAAAGGTGCGTGAATATCCACCGCGAGAAAGGACGTCATGGACCACCACACCGAACAACGCCCGTGGCGAGGTAAGGCCGCTCAGCGAAGCAGCATGAATCGCTTGATAGAAGAGCGCTTCAAAAACTACCTCGATGAATTGAATACCCGAAACGGATACTCCCTCGGGTATCCCATGGCCAAAGATTTCAGCTATGACTTCCTCGTGGATTTCCTCGGCCTTCCGCTCAATAACCTCGGCGATCCCTATATTGCAGGGCACTACGGCATTAACACCAAAACATTCGAACGTGAGGTCATCGAGTTCTTCGCTGCGCATTTTCGCGCTCCGCCCGATGATTATTGGGGATATGTCACGACGGGCGGTACCGAAGGCAATTTCTTCAGTCTTGCGATCGCACGTGAACTCTACCCGGACGCCGTCGTTTTATTCTCAACGGCAACGCACTACAGCGTGCCGAAAAGCTGCCACTTGCTGCGCATGGAATTCCAGACGGTCGCGGTGCAGTCGAACGATGAAATCGACTACGCCGATCTGAGGGCACGCATCGGCACGCTAGGTACGCGCGCTATCATCGTAGTAGCGAATATCGGCACCACGATGGCCGAGGCTAAAGACGACGTGAAGCGGATTCGGACACTGTTGCATGAAGCCGGGGTCGAACGGCATTTTATTCACTCGGATGCGGCCTTATGCGGCGCTTTCCTGCACCTCAGTGAGTATCAAGGCGGTTTCGATCTGGCAGATGGCGCGGACAGTGTCGCGATCAGCGGTCACAAGTTCATCGGGGCGCCCATGCCTTGTGGTGTCGTGATCACCCGCAGGAGTTTGAGCGAAAAAGCGCGTCGCGAAGTGTCCTACATCGGCGGCACGGATTCGACCTTGGGGGGATCGCGTAACGCGTTGACGGTGCTATGCCTTTGGTATGCGATCCATCAACTGGGCGTAGTGGGCCTGGCGAGCCGCTTTAGGGATGCAGAAGCCAAAGCACGCATGTTGCAAGTCGCCTTACGCGACGCGGGAATCCCTGCTTGGCGCAATCCCCACGCATTGACTGTTGTGTTCCCGCCGGCGCCCCCCGAAGTCCAGAAAAAATGGCAACTCGCCACCGACGAACGCTATTCGCATCTGATCGTGATGCCCAATACCCCGGCGCCCGCGCTGGACGAATTCGTCGCCGATATGCGCCGCTGTGCAAAGTGCGAGTAGCCGGCGCGTGACTGGGTTGGCCAACCCCGTTGGTTGACCCTGTTACCCAACCGAGTTGCCCACCCTGCGCCCGTAAGGGCTCCGCTCAAACTCAGGCCGGCGTATCGCCGCTCACTGCCGGGCGCTGCCGCACCGAACCGGCGATCAGATCGAACTTGAACAATCGGCATTCCAACGCACCGTTGAAGAGCGGTGTTTTGAGCGCCTCGCGCAAACGCAACTGGCCCGGCAGCGTACGATCTGTGGTCAGAATAAACGCCTGCCATCCGGTGAAACGCTGCTTGAGCGCGTCGCCGAAGGCCTTGAAAAACGCCGCGTCGGTCTGATCCGTCTGAGTCCGGTGAAAGCCCTGGTCGTCGTCGCCCGGCAGTTCGTCGCGGTGAATTTCCTGACGCAACTCGCCGCGCGGCCCACGGATCTCGATACGCTCGCCATACGGCGGATTCGCAATCAGGATGCCGGGCGTGCTCGACGGCGCCACCATGTCGCGCGCATCAAGTTGCTTGAGCGCGAAGGCGGGCACGCCGGCGCGTTCGAGATTGCTGCGCGCCTTGATCAGCATGTCGCCGGAGATATCACTGCCGTAAATGCCGAGATCGGTGCTCGCGCCCTGAGCCGCACGGTGGGCTTCAAGCGCGGCCGCCTTGAGCGGCTTCCATGCATCGCGGTCATAGCGCTTGAATTTCTCGAAGCCAAATTGGCGGTGCGTACCCGGCGCGATGCCTAGCGCCATCTGCGCCGCTTCGGCGATGAACGTGCCGCTACCGCACATCGGATCGTATAGCGCCGTGCCTGGTTTCCAGCCGGTGAGGCGCAAGATCCCTGCGGCGAGATTTTCCCGCAGCGGGGCGGCGCCCTTGTCCAGACGCCAGCCGCGCTTGAACAGCGGATCCCCGGAGGTATCGAGGTACAGCGTGCAGTCGGTGGCCGTCAGAAACGCATAAACGCGCACGTCCGGGTTTGCCGTGTCGATGTCGGGGCGGTCGCCGCTTTTCTCGCGCAGGCGGTCGCAAATCGCGTCCTTGACCCGCAGCGTGACGAATTCGAGGCTGCGTAGCGGCGATTTGATCGCCGTCACATCGACCCGCAGCGTTTTGCTATGGTCGAACCAATGTTCCCACGGCTGTTCCAGCGCGAGCGCGAAAATATCGTCTTCCGAGCGGTAGCCGCGCTTGCCGATTTTCATCATCACCCGGCTGGCAACGCGCGAATGCAAGTTGGCCGCCATGATGGCCGGCCAACCGCCGCTGAAATGGACGCCGCCGGGCACGCTGGCGCCGACCTTCAGCGGCACTTGGGCGGCGAGTTCACGGAGTTCGTCGGAGAGCGGCGCTTCGAGGCCGCGCGGGCAAGGCGCAAATAATTCAAATGAGGACATGGGCGGGCGCAGAGAGGCTGCAGCGTATCGCAGCGTATCGATGCGGATGCCATCGATACGCAAACGAGCTTACGCAGATTAGGGATTACGAACCGCTGAACACGCGCGCAGGGCGCAGCACGCTCAGCCGGCGCCAAACCCGTATTGTACGCGGCCCGCGCTCAGTGATCGGCCGGGCACGCCGGCAGATTCACGGTTTTACTGTCCGCCGGCAATCGTTGGAGGCTACGCACTGCCATGCCGATCTGTAGTGCGAGGCCGGCCAGCACCTGCCGGTGGCTGGCGACGAGCGCGTCGTAGCCGTCGCCTGCCGGCGCGCTTAGTGCGCTACGGCAGGTCAGCGTCAGCGATTGCGGCAGGCGCGTGACGCTCCACACCGCCTCGAGCGAGGCGTGGTTGCCCAGCACCGACTCGAAGCGCTGCACATTGACCGCCACGCGATATACCGTCTGCGTCGGCTCGTGCGTCGAGCGGTACACGTCCACCGCGGGCAAGGCGTGCGTCAGATCCCCGGAGAGTGCCTGTCCGATCTCGTCGCCCAGCGGTTGCGACCAGCGGCGCTGCTCCAGCACGTCGACCTGACCCGGTCCGGTGCCGAGCACCATTTGCGGCCGCTGGAGTTGCGGCGGGATGCTGGCTGGCAAGACTTCGATAAGCAGCGGGCTTGCATACGTCTGCGAACCGGCGTTCACCACCGGGGAAACCGTCGCCGTCGCGGAGCCGCTCGCATTGCCGCCACCGGTCAGCGTATAAAAATAGGTGGGCTGCGAGCTGGCGCACGCGGCCAGCGTCAGCAGCGCGCCAGCGCTAACCAGACGCCTGCACGGCGTAGGCCAGCCGATCACGCTTGATTTGCGTGGTTTCATGGGTTTTTGTGAGGCGCAGCCGCCGCCGTCGCGATAACTCATTGTTTGTCTCCCTGATTACCGCGCAGTAACGATTCCGGATGGCGTTCAAGATAGTCCGCCAACGAGTTGAGCGATTGCAAGGTGCGGTTAAGCTGCTCCAGCGCCTGCTGCAGATTGTTCTGCAGCGGCGAATCCTGGCTCAATGCCTGTTGGGCCGCGCCGAACGTCTTCTTGGCTTGCTCAAGCGTGTCTTTGGCCTCCGGCGCCACCTGCGTATCGAGTTGACTGAACAAACTGTTCGCGCTCTTCAACGCGGTGTTCAGGTTGTTGCCGATCTGGTCGAACGGCACCTTGTCGAGTTTCTTCGCAATATCTTCGACCTGGTTTTGCAACTGATCGAGCGTATTGGCTTCGGTCGGCAGCTCAATGGGCAGCTTGTTCAGGTCGAGCTTGGCCGGTGCCGCTTTCGGGAAATAGTCGAGCGCGATATAAAGCTGTCCGGTCAACAGATTGCCGGTGCGCAACTGGGCGCGCAGACCATGTTGAACCAGCGAAGCCAGCAGCGCACCGTTCTGGGTCGGCGAGGCGTCACGTATGCGCGCGGCGAAGTGCGCGCCAAGCCGATTCGGATAGAGCAGCACCGTGACCGGCATCTTGAAACGCTGCGTCGGCTCGTCGTAATCGAGTCCGATGGACTGCACTTCACCGACTTCCACGCCGCGGAAATCGAGCGATGCACCCGGCGACAGCCCGCGCAGCGATTGGTTGAAGTTGAATACGATCGTGACCGGTTGACCGTCCGGCACGCGCATTGCATCGCTGCGGCTGGTAGCCAGACCAAACGAGTAATCGTCCGGCGCCGGGGCCCCCAGCGTTTCGGCGGGTGCGGTCTGGAACGCGATACCGCCGATCAGCACTGCCGCGAGCGACTGGGTGTTGAGCTTGATGCCGTTGGAATCGATCTGTAAATCGACGCCGCTGGCATGCCAGAAGCGCGTGTTGACCCCCACATAGTGATCGTAGGGCGCATCGACAAACACGCGCAGGGTCACCCCGTTGCCGTCTTTATCGAGATTGAACGCGACCACCTGCCCGACCTGAATGCGGCGGAAAAACACCGGCGAGCCGATATCGAGCGAGCCCAGGTTGTCGGTATGCAGCACATATTGATGGCCCTTCTGGTCGCCGGTGACGGCCGGCGGCGTTTCGAGCCCGTTGAAATCCTGGCGCTCGTCGTGGGACTTGCCCGCGTCAGCGCCGATGTAGGTGCCGGACAACAAGGTATTCAGGCCCGACACGCCGCTCAATGCCACACGCGGGCGCACCACCCAGAAGCGGGTGTCGGTGACGGCAAAGCCTTCGGCCGCCTTGGTCAACTCGACTTTGACCACCACGTGCGAAAGATCGTGGCTCAGCGTTACGCCCTTGACGTCGCCAATGTCGACGTTCTTGTATTTGACCTTGGTTTTACCGGGCTCGATGCCTTCCGCGCTACCGAACGTGATGCTGATGGTCGGGCCGGTCTTCAATATCTCCTGCGCCACGAGCGACAGCCCGATCAGCGCAGCGATGATCGGGATAAGCCATACCAGCGACGGCAGCCAGCGCCGCATCGGGCGCACCACCGGTTCGGAAACATCGCCGTCGATCGGCGGCGAACCGTCGGGTTTAGTATTCTCGCCCGGTGAGTTCGGGTCTTTTTCAGTCATAGTGAGATCCAGTGTGTTTGATCGGGTCCCAGATCAGACGAGGGTCGAAGGTCATCGAAGCCATCATGGTGAGCACCACCACGCAGGCAAAAGCCACGGCACCGCTGCCAGGGGTGATCACGGCAAGGGATTGGAAATTGACTAGCGTCACGGTGAGCGTGATCACAAATATGTCCAGCATCGACCAGCGGCCGATTTTCTCAACCAGCCGGTAGAGCCGCGTGCGTTGCCGCGGGCGCCATTGCGAGCGCAACTGCGAGCTGACCACCAGCAAGACCAGCACCACGAGTTTGAGCATGGGCACCAGGATACTGGCAACGAACACGATGCAGGCGAGCGGCCATTCGCCATCCTGCCAGAAATAAATGATGCCGCTCATGATCGTGTTGTCCTGCGAGCCGAGAATCGAGCTCGTATGCATGATAGGCAGCAGGTTGGCCGGGATATAGAGCAGCGCCGCCGCGATCAGCAGCGCCCAGGTGCGCGTCACGCTGTCGGGGTGCCGCACATGCAAGGGGGCGCCGCAGCGCCTGCAGCGTGGAGGGGTCGCGGATGCGCCCGACGTGCCCCCCGATGCGCGCGGCGGATTCACCAGCCCGCAGGTATGGCACGCCTGCAGGCCCGCTTTGCGTGCCGTGACGTATTTCATGGGCGTGCCGTCCGCTTGCGGGCAGCATGCGCCGGCCGGCTAGCGGTGGGCTTACGGCGTGCGGGCTTACGGCGAGCAGGCGCGGCCTCAGGCAGCGCTTGCGCGATTTCCCACAATTGCCGCAAGTCGAACGCCATGATCAGTGCAAGCAAAAAGGTCACGGTTCCGAAGGCGAACAAGGCAGCCTCCGGAATCACGCGCGCCAAGTCGGATAGCTTGACCAGCGTGACCAGCACGCCCAGCATGAATACTTCGATCATGCACCATGGCCGGATCGCCTGGATCGTGCGCAGTACGGGCGCGTAGTACTGCGGTCGACGCCCGCGACACATCGGAACGATCAGCCACAGCATCGCCAGTACTTCGAACAGCGGCAGCACGACGGTCGACGCCAGCACGATCGCGGCGACCAGCGGTTCGCCGTCGCTCCACAAATGCCCTACCGCGCCGATGAGCGTGGTGCGCGTGGAAAAGCCACTGGTCTGGAGTTCGACGATCGGAAAGCCGTTGGCGATGCCCAATGTGATCAGTGTCGTCAACAGCAATGCGAGGATGCGCTCCAGTTTGCCGGAGGACTGGCTGTAGAGCACAGCATCGCAGCGCGAGCAGCGCGCGCTCGACAAGCGTGAAAGCGCCACCTTGCTATGCAGGGCGTCGCATTCCGGGCAGGCGATCAGCGTGTCTGTATCCATCGAGTCATTTCAGCAAAAAGAGGGCATTGCCAGTCGGCGGTACTGGGCGCGAGCGGGGCACGAGCGAGCGATCCGCGCAGCGCACTCGCATGGTATCAAAGCGTCGCAATCCTGTACGGATCGATCGACTCGGGGCAGCGCGTTCTTGTCGTCGATTGCGCCAATAGCATAGAAGCGGCGACAGAGATTGGCACAGACATTGGAAGCAGCGCGAGCTTCGGGTACGATCACACCCGTCGACATTCGGGCGGTGACCCGAAACGTCCTACTGAGGCTTGCGCATGCATCTGCTGTCCGTTCTACCCCGACATCTGGCTCGGTTTCTGTTAATAAGTTCACTACTGGCTGGCGGATGGGCGCACGCGGCGTCCGACGTACAAGCCACGCCGGGGCTCGACGCAGAAGCGCTCGATTTCGCCAAAAGTTCGATCCGCGCCACGTTTTCGCGCGGTAAACCGCGTTGCACCGGGGTTTTCAGGCATTTTTCAGGCGATGTCCGCTTCGATCCGAGTCGTCTCGGTGCGGCGCATGCCACGTTCACCATCGAGGTTGCCAGTATCGACTTGGGGCAATCTGCGTTGAATCAGGCCGCACGCAGCCGCGACTGGCTGGACGTAGAGCAGTTTCCAGACGCGACCTTCGTTTCCGACGCCATCGTTTCGGCCGGTGGCGGCAAATATAGCGTGCTGGGCAAACTGACTTTACGCGGTAAAACCCGCAATGTCGTGCTGCCGATCAGCTACACGCAGACGGCGACGGGCAGCGTGTTCGATGGCGTGTTACCGATACGCCGTTTGCAGTTCGGCGTGGGGCAGGGCGCCGACGCCGAGCCGCTGGGGATCGCGGACGGGGTGATCATCCGTTTTCATATCGTGACGCGCCTGCCGCCCTCAAATACCGACAGCACCGATAATGCCGGCCCCGAGCGCGACACGCATTAATCATGCGCTTGCCATGTGGAATCGTCGACCTCACCGGATAGCAAATTTCGATATCGCAACATCGTATAAACTCGTGCGCAGTGGCGCTTCGGCATCCGGCCTTTTTTCGATCCCGTACTTTCCAGAATCGATGCATGCTCGCAGAACAACGGCAACACTACATTCTTGAAAAAATAAGCCACGATGGCGCGCTATCGATCAGCGAGCTGGTCGAGCAACTGGCCGTGTCGCGCGAGACCATACGCCGCGATCTCAACCTGCTCGCCACACGCGGGCTGTTGCTGATGACGCACGGCGGCGCATTGGCCGCCAGCCATCGCGAACCCGATGTCGATGTTCGCGAAACCTCGAATGCGGAGGCCAAACACCAGATCGGCCTGCGCGCGGCGCAACTGGTGCCGGACGGCGCCTCGCTGATCATCGATTCCGGCAGCACCACGCTGGCGCTGGCGCGCTCTCTACTGGAGCGGCGCCGCTTGACGATTTATACCAACGACCTGCGCATCAGCCTGCTGTTGGGGCGCCGTAACGAGAACCAGGTGACCTTGCTGGGCGGCGAGCTGTCCGATAACGAGGATGCCACCTTCGGGCTCGATACCCTGCATCAGCTCACGCAGTATCACGCCGACATCGCGTTCATCGGTGCCGGCGGCATCACCGCCGACGCTTACCTGACCGACTACACCAGACCGGCCGCCGAGCTGCGCGGCAGCATGATCCGCGCAGCCAGCGTGGCTGTGGTGCTTGCCGACTGTTCGAAGTTCGGACGCACCGCGCCGGTGCGGATTTCACATTTTTCTCAAGTGCGCTATGTCATCAGCGAGCGCAAACCCGATGCGAAATTTCGCAAAAGTCTACTCGCGCGCGGGCCTGAGCTGATCATCGCTTGATCTCGGCGGACGCGGCCGGCATTGAAATGCCCATGCGCGTGAGCGCGATACCGATGGCATCGACCGCTTGCCGCATCTCGCGGTGATCGATTGCGCCTATGCAGCCCACCCGGAACGTCTCGACCTGGGTCAGCTTGCCCGGATACAGGATATAGCCGGCCTCGCGCACCAGATCGTAAAACAGCTTGAACTGATAGGCCCGGTCGGCCGGCGCATGAAACGTGACGATCACCGGTGCTTGGTGCGCCGCCGTCAGGTAGGGTTTGAAGCCCAAAGCGCGCATGGCGCCGGTCAGCGTGTCGCAATTGCGCTGGTAGCGCGCGCCGCGCGCGGCCTGACCGCCTTCGGCCAGAAATTGGTCGAGCGCCGCACGCAACGCGGCGACCACATGCGTGGGCGGCGTGTAACGCCACTGCGTGGTTTTTTGCATGTAGACATATTGATCGTGCAGGTCGAGTGCCAATGAGTGGCAGCGTCCCGTCGCCGCTTCCAGCACGCGCTTGCGCACCAGAACAAAGCCCATGCCGGGCACCCCTTCAAGACATTTGCCGCTCGCCGAGATAAGCGCATCGAACGGGGTGGTGCGCGTATCGATCGGCAACGCGCCCAATGAGCTCATTGCATCGACAATCAAGCCCACGCCACGTCGTGCGCACACGGTGGCAATCTCGTCGAGCGGATTGAGCAGACCCGTACTGGTCTCCAAATGAACCTGCGCCACATGGGTGATGGCCGGGTCGCGTTCGAGCTGGGCTTCCAGCGCACTCGCACTGACCGGTTCATTGTCGGCCAGCGGCAACTCACAATAGTCGCGACCGAGAATCTGCAAGATCTTGACGATGCGCGTGCAGTAGGCGCCGTTGTTCGGCACCAGGACTTTCCCCTCGCGCGGCACCAGTGTGCCCAGCGCCGCCTCGACGGCAAACGTGCCGCTACCTTGCAAGGGCACGCAGACGTAGTCGTCACCGCCGTTCACCAGATTGACCAAATCGTGGCATACGCTGGCAGTGAGCTGGTTGAACCGGGCGTCCCATGACCCCCAGTCGCGCAACATCGCCTGGCGCGTTGCGGGCGAGGTCGTCAAAGGCCCCGGTGTGAGCAGGATGGGTTCATTCCTCAATATCACCGTCTTCTCCTCTTCGGCTTGGCCACAGGCTGCGCGGATGGACTGTCGTCGTCCGCCGTGCGCCGCGGTAAATCAAAGTATAGAAGCGCAGTGTAGTTGCGATTTGTGTCAAAAATTGTCATTAGTTGGCGTTTATTGGCGTTTCACGGATTTGACACAAAAGTCTGCGATTCTGCGCAGGTTCGCCGTCGGCCGAATTTGCCGTGCGTTCGCCGTGTCCCCGCCATCGAGCAGTTCGGGGACCCGCCTGACACCTACCGGATGTGGAGATCATGATGAAAGGTTTGAATCGAGTCTTGAAAGCAGCCGTCACGCTTGCCGTGCTGCAATGTTTTGCATCCGCCGCACACGCTGCCGACGCCGTGGTGCTGTACACCGCCGACGGCCTGGAAGGTCTTTACAAGGACGTGCTGCCGGCGTTCGAGAAGAAAGAAGGCATCAAGGTCAATATCGTTACCGCCGGTAGCGGCGAAGTGGTGAACCGCGCCACCATCGAAAAAGATTCGCCCAAGGCCGACGTGATCGTCACGCTGCCGCCGTTTATCCAGCAGGCTGCGCAAGGCGGCGTGTTGCAGAACTATCAGAGCGTCGAGTACAAGAATGTGCCGGCGATCGCCAAATCCGCTGACGGGAGCTGGGCGACGTTCGTGAACAATTATTTCTCGTTCGCGGTCAATCCGGACGTGGTTAAGACCCGTCCGAAAACCTTCGCCGATTTGCTGAGCCCGCAATTTAGCGGCAAGGTGGCTTACTCGAATCCGGCGACCGCTGGCGACGGCATGGCTGTGATTATCCTGACCACTTCGTTGATGGGTGACGACGCCGCGTTCAAATATCTGGCGCAGCTCGAACAAAGCGTGAAGTTTCACACCAAAGGCACCGGTTACCTCGACGTGCTGTTGTCGCGCAATGAAATCTCGGTCGCCAACGGCGACGTGCAGATGGATCTCGACGATGCACAAAACGGTGGTCTGACGCTCGCGCCGGTATTTCTCGCAGCGAAGGCCGGCGAAGCACCTTCGACTTTCCAACTGCCCTACGCGATCGGCCTGATCAAGAACGGTCCGAACCAGGCGGCCGGCAAGAAGCTGATCGATTACCTGATGTCCAAGCCTGTGCAGTCCAAGGTGCCGGATAGCTTCGGTTTGCCGGGTCGCACCGACATCGCATTGACCGGCAAGAACGGTGGCGCATTGAAGCAGGCAGTGGCCGGCGTCAAGGTGATCCCGGTCGACTGGACCCAGGTGATGGCGAAGAAGGCCGACTGGACGCAGCGCTGGAAAAACGAAGTGATTGCCGATTCGGGCAAGAAACTGGACGTGGTCAAGCCGGCGCAATAAGCGCGGGGGCGTTCCTCATCAAGCGCGGGGGCGTTCCTCGTCAAGCGCGGGGACGTCCCACTCGTAACTAAAATCCAAGCTCACGCGCGTCTGATCGCGATCAGGAAGTTTCAGTGAATTCTCTACCTCTCGCCGTCAAGTCCCAGGCCGATGCGGCCGTTTCCGAAGTGGGCGGCGAGGGCGTGCAAATCGAGAATCTGACGGTGCGCTTTGCTGGGCGTACCGTGCTGGACAACCTGAGCCTGTCGATCAAGCGCGGCGAGTTACTGACCGTATTGGGGCGCAGCGGCTGTGGCAAGACCACGCTGCTGCGTTTTATCGCCGGCTTCGTCGAAGCCCACAGCGGGCGGCTCTCGATCGCGGGGCGCGACCTGAGCGCAACGCCGCCGCATCAACGCAACCTGGGTTTGCTGTTCCAGAGCTATGCGTTGTTTCCACACCTGAGCGTGTTCGAAAACGTGGCCTTCGGTTTGCGCGCGAGGCGCATCGGCAGCAGCGAGGTAAGCCGGCGCGTCGCGGGTGCGCTCAAGCTGGTGCAACTGGGCGACGCGGGACACCTATTGCCGGCGGCACTCTCCGGCGGCATGCAGCAGCGCGTTGCATTGGCACGCGCGCTCGTGATCGAGCCCGACGTGCTGTTGCTTGACGAGCCACTGTCTGCGCTCGACGCCAATTTACGCGCCTCGGTGCGCTCCGAACTCAAGGCTTTACATGAACGGTTGCCCGACCTGACCATCGTGTGCGTTACGCACGACCAGGACGACGCACTGGTGCTATCCGACCGCACCTTGTTGATGCGTGAAGGCCGCATTGCCCAGCTTGGCACGCCACAACAGCTTTACGACGAACCCGACGACGCATTTGTCGCGCGTTACCTCGGGCCCGCCAATCTTCTGCCGTTCCGCCTGGTATTCCCGCGCGAAGCGCATGCGCGCGACTACGAGCAACTGGTGTGTTTGCGGCCCGAGCGCTTGACGATAGGACCCTTGGGCAGCGGCCAACTGCACGGCGTGGTCGCAGCGGTGGATTGGTACGGATCGACCACCACGGTGCAAGTCGCTCTCGATGCGCTGCCCGGCGAATTGATTCAGGTTTCTCAATCGCGCGGGCAGACCCAGCCCCCGGAAAAAGGCGCGCGCATATCGCTCAGTTACGAAGAGGGCGATGCGGTGATCACCCGAGCGGAAGCGGCTCGTGCATAAGGCTCCTGCGCAAGAAATGCATTCGCTGGGAGCGACCGGGGCGCACGCCGCTGCGCATGCCATTTCGCTTAGTGCTGAAGTGGTGGCACGCAAGCGACGCCGTGCTTTGCTGACGAATCTGAATTTGGCGGCGATTCTGGTTGTGGTGCTGGGCCCGCTGATCATTTACCCGTTGCTGCGCCTGGTTTGGCTCAGTGTCGATGGCGCACATGGGCTGAGCCTGCAGACCTATCAAACCTTTTTTTCCAATCCCGAAACGCGCGGGGTACTGGGCACTACGCTCATGATCCTGGGGGCGAGCGCCGGTGCCGCTTCGATCCTGGGCGTGACGCTCGCGGCATTGCTGTTCTTCAAGCCGTTTCCGGGCGCTCGGCTACTCACTCGTTTTCTCGAACTGTTCGTCGCGTTCCCGTCTTTTCTGGTCGCCTTTACGCTGATCTTTTTATACGGCTCGCAAGGCTCGATCGGCATCGCCTTGCAGCAGCTTTTCGGGCTCGAAGCGCCGCCGTTCAATTTCCTGTTCGGTCCCGGCGGCGTCATTCTGGCCGAAGTGATTTTCTATACGCCTTTCGTGGTGCGGCCGACGCTGGCCTCATTCGCCACGCTGGATATGCGCTTGCTCGAAGCGGCGCGCAGCCTGGGCGCGGGTCTTCCGATGGTGGCCTTGCGCGTGGTGTTGCCGATCGCCTGGCCGGGGATCGCTGCCGGAGTGATCCTGTGCTTCTTGATGACGCTCAATGAATTCGGGATCTTGCTGGTGCTAGGCAGCGCGCATTTGGTGACCTTGCCCGTTGCGATCTACGCGTCGGCCACCGTGGACCTCGATTTGCCGACCGCCGCCGCGGGTGCAGTCGTGATGCTGTGCATGTCGCTCGCGCTCTATGCCGTGTATCGGCGCCTTAACCGCCGCAGGGGCTAACCGATATGGACATGCAGCTTGCGCCCGTACCGCAAAAACCTTCGCCCCAACCCTCGGAGCCGGCGCTGGCCGCCGCCGCGCGCGTGGCTCGGCAACGCCGCATGCGCCGGTTCAGCGGCTTTGCCATAGCGTTCGCCACCGGCCTCGTCTGCTGCTGGTTATTCGTGTTGCCGGTGATGGTGGTCGGGCTTTCTAGCGTGGCCGAACATTGGTCGGGGACGATCCTGCCGACCGGCGTCAGCCTGCGCTGGTTCGAGCGCCTGGGGTCGGACGACTGGGATGCCGTCATAGCCAGCCTTGAGGTCGGATTCGGGGTAGCGCTCTCGGGCACCTTGCTTGGGCTGTGGATTGCGTTGAGCCTGGAAGGTCGAGATCGACGTGGAGTGGGCGCGTTGATCGACACGTTGGCCATGATGCCCAACGGTCTGCCCAGCGTCGTGTTGGGTTTGGCTGTGTTGATCGCTTATCACAAGCGTCCGCTGGATTTATCGGGCTCGGCCGCGATCGTGGTGCTGGTGCAGGTGGCGCTGGTCCTGCCGTTTTGTTATCGCTGTTGCGCCGCAGCCTTGCGCCCTGAACTCACCATCCTGCGCGAAGCGGCGGCTAGCCTCGGAGCGGCGCCGGCTCGGGTGCTCGTGCGAGTGGTGTTGCCGCAATTGATGCCGGCGCTGCGCGCCAGCATGGCGCTCGGTTTCGCACTTTCGCTCGGGGAGCTGGGGGCGACGCTTACCGTCTATCCGCCTGGTTTTGCCACGGTGCCGATCGTCGTGGTCGGCGAAGTGGAGCGGGGTTATTATCTGCCCGCCTCGGCGCTGGCGCTGATATTGCTGGCTTGTTCGCTCCTCGCATTGTGTCTGATTGCCGCACGTATTCCGAAGCTCGGAGCGCGGAAAGCCTAGAGCAGCGTGGGAAATTCGAATCCAGTACGCGAGCATTAAGCGATTGAACCGCGCCCTCGAATTGGTCTGCTGAATTGGAGCGCTGAATTGGGCAGTTGAATCGGACCCACACAGGTGGACCCAACAGATGGTTTGTGTGGCAAAATGTTGCAAATTGATGCATTTTGAGTTTTTCTGAAAGCGCTCTCGCTCAAGCCCACCGCATTATGGAGTGTCACATGAGCCCTCATTCGACCGACGCCCACGCGAGTCTCGCGGTAAACGGCCGCACTTACCGCATGCCGGCCCACCCCAGCGTCATCCTATGCATCGATGGTTGTGAGTTCGCCTATCTGGAAGCTGCGGTCGCCGCCGGTGCCGCACCGTTTATCGCCACGCTGCTGCAGGAAGGCCACGCATTCAAAGCCGACTGCGTGATCCCTTCTTTTACCAACCCGAATAACCTGTCCATCGTGTGCGGTGCGCCGCCGTCCGTGCATGGCATTTGCGGCAATTATTTCTTCGATCGCACGGCCGAGCAGGGCGCGGGCGCCGAAGTGATGATGAACGACCCGCAATATCTGCGTGCCGAAACCGTGCTCGCGGCTGCCGCTGCCGCGGGTGCGAAGGTTGCCGTGGTGACGGCCAAGGACAAATTGCGTCGCTTGCTGGGCTGGCATCTCGACGGCATTTGCTTTTCGGCGGAGCAAGCCGACCGCGCCACGCTGGCCGACAACGGTATCGACGCCGTGCTGGAACTGGTCGGCATGCCATTGCCCGATGTCTATAGCGCCGAATTATCGGAGTTCGTGCTGGCCGCAGGTGTCAGGCTGCTGGAGACGCGCTCGATCGACCTCATGTACTTGTCGACCACCGACTACGTGCAGCACAAGCATGCGCCCGGCAGCGAAGGCGCCAATGCGTTCTACGCGATGATGGACAGTTATCTGGCACGGCTCGATCAACTCGGCGCGCTCATCGCACTGACCGCCGACCACGGCATGAACGCCAAGCATGACCCCCGCACGGGTGAGCCGAATGTCGTCTATTTGCAGGACTGGCTCGACAGCAGACCCGGTCCCGAGGGTGGTGGCGCGGCGCGCGTGATCTTGCCGATTACCGACCCCTATGTGGTGCACCACGGCGCGCTGGGTTCGTTCGCCACGATTTATCTGGTAGACGGCGTCGATCGCGAGAGCTTGCGCGCAGATCTGCTAGCGCTCACCGGGATCGAGTTGGTGCTGGCTAACGCCGAAGCGTGCGCACGCTTCGAACTGCCGCCCGATCGGGTCGGCGATCTGGTCGTTATCAGTCGACGCGATACGGTGCTTGGCACTGGGCGCGCGCGCCATGATCTATCGGGATTGACGGTGCCGCTGCGTTCGCACGGCGGCATCTCTGAACAAACCGTGCCGTTGCTGTTCAATCGGCGTCCTCACGGTCTGCGCGAGCGCTTCGGCGACGCGCCGTTGCGCAACTTCGATGTGCTCGAGATCGCGCTCAATCACCTGGAGCCATGGCCATGAATGCACCTATTGCTATCAGTGGACGTTGCGCCGTCGGGTTCCGCGCACAGGCACTGCGCATCGGCGGCCAGCAAGTGGCGCGCGAGCGCGTTATCGAGGTCACTGATCCCTACACCGGGGCCTGCGTTGGCACGGTGGCCAAGGCCTCGGTCGAGGATGTAAGAACGGCGTTCGAGATTGCCGCGCGTTACAAACCCACGCTAACGCGCTATCGGCGCTCGCAGATTCTTCAGGACGCCGCGGCGTTGCTCGGCGAACGCATCGAAGAAGCCTCCTCGCTGATTTCGATCGAATCGGGTTTGAGCAAACAGGACTCGCGTTACGAAATCGGCCGCGTGGCCGACGTGCTGCGTTTTTCCGCCGCGGAAGCGCTGCGCGACGACGGCCAGGCATTCTCGTGCGACGTGACGCCGCATGGTCGGGCGCGGCGGGTATTTACGCTGCGTGAGCCGATGGATGGGGTGATCGTTGCGATTACGCCGTTCAATCATCCGATGAATCAAGTTGCGCACAAGATTGCGCCGGCGATTGCGACCAATAATCGGGTGTTGCTCAAGCCTTCGGAAAAAGTCCCGCTGTCGGCCTATTACCTGGCGGACCTATTGTACGAAGCAGGGCTGCCGCCGCCGATGCTGCAGGTGGTTACCGGCGACCCCGCCGAAATTGCCGACGAACTGATCACGCATCGCGACGCGCAACTGGTGACGTTCACCGGCGGCGTCGCGATCGGCAAGTACATCGCGGCGAGAGCGGGCTACCGGCGCGTGGTGCTTGAGCTGGGCGGCAACGATCCCCTGGTGGTCATGGAAGACGCGGACGTGGAACGCGCGGCCACACTGGCCGTGCAGGGTTCCTACAAAAATTCAGGACAGCGTTGCACGGCGGTCAAACGCATCCTGGTGCAACGCCGTATCGCCGCTCGTTTTACCGAGTGCGTCGTCGAGAAAACCCTTGCGTGGCGTTATGGCGATCCCTTCGATGAAGCCAACCAGATGGGCACGGTGATTGATGAGACTGCTGCGCGACTGTTCGAAGCGCGCGTCGATGAGGCCTTGGAACAAGGCGCACGCCTGCTGTGCGGGCATCGTCGCGAAGGCGCGCTTTACGCGCCGACCGTGCTCGATCGGGTCGACCCGGCGATGACTCTGGTACGCGAGGAAACCTTCGGCCCGGTTTCGCCCATCATCGAATTCGATACGCTCGACGAAGCGATCCGCATCTGCAATGCCACGGCGTACGGTTTGTCGTCGGGCGTTTGTACGGATCGTCTCGATTACATCAATCGCTTCGTCAACGAGTTGCGCGTGGGGACGGTGAATATCTGGGAAGTGCCGGGTTACCGCATCGAGTTGACGCCGTTCGGCGGCATCAAGGATTCTGGGTTGGGCTACAAGGAAGGTGTGCAGGAAGCGATGAAAAGCATGACCAATCTGAAGACGTTTTCACCGCCGTGGAATACCTGAGGGAATACCCGGGGGAATACCTCGCCGCGGCTCACTTTATCGAGGATCATATGGCTCTTAGTTTCGACGATATCCGTACGCTGTTCGAGCAGCGCGGTGCGATGGCTTACAGCGGTGAGCCCATCACCCAGCTGGAGCACGCGCTGCAAACCGCGCAACTGGCGGAGCAAGCTGGTGCACCCGACACCCTGATCGCCGCGGCACTGCTGCACGATCTGGGGCATTTGCTGCATCCTCGCTCGACCGATGGCAGTTCGCCGAGTGTGCATGGTGTGGACGATCTCCACCAATACTATGCGTTGCCGTTTCTGCGGCCTCATTTCTCGGCGGCCGTGCTGGAGCCTATCCGTTTGCACGTGGACGCGAAGCGCTGCCTGTGTGCGATCGATGCGACGTATTTCGACCGACTGTCGCCTGATTCCGTGCGCAGTCTTGCGCTGCAAGGCGGCGTGTTCAGTGCCGACGAGGCCAGTGCTTTTCGTCAGCAGCCCCACGCCGAAGACGCGTTGCAATTGCGCCGCTGGGACGATCTCGCCAAATGCGAGGGCCGTGCCACGCCGGAGCTTGGGCACTATCTAGAAGTGGTGCGTGGCGTGATGCATGACGTGCCGTTGGACGCGACCGCTGACGCGCCGTCGCATGGTCGATAGGCGAGTCGATAAGCAGATCGATAAGCAGATCGATAAGCGCGAGCTGCGATCTGCACTGTGAGCCGAACTCGGCCGAAGGGCGACGTTAACGGAGATGACTGCGACGTCGAACTCGGCCGAACGCAGAACAGCGCGCGAGGGCGCTTAGCGAGCGTTATCGAAAACGCCAGCGCGGCGCCCGCGTGCTCCAGATAATGCAGACGATCAGCGCAAGCTGGATCGGCAGGCGTATTGCGAGCAGCCAGACCGGGAATTGCGGGAACAGTTCGTGGTGCTGCAGCATATAGACGTTAGCGGGCGTGACGCATACGGTCAGCAGCGCCAGGCCTTTGCCGGCCATTTCGCGCGTGCGCCACGCGAGCAGGCCGAATGCGCCGAGCAATTCGAGCCCACCGCTGACCAGCACAACGAGCATCGGCCACGGGACGTAAGGCGGCACGATTTCCACAAACCACGCGGGACGCGCGAAATGGGTGATTCCGCCCACGAAAAACCAGCAAAACACGAGATCCAGGCCTATCCGTTTTTTCAGTGTCACGCGGGAAGCGGGCATCGGAAATCCTGCACAGTGCTGAAGCGGTTAAAGAAACGGCCGGTTCTATTGTCGAACCGGCCGCTTGATGTGAAGCGCGTGCTGCAACCGTGAGGCTGGCGAGCTAGACAGAAGCTCCTGCATTCGGATCGGTCGGGTCGTGCTTGGGTTTGGTCTGCTTGATCAGGTCTTCGCGTTTCACGCCCAGCCACATGGCGAGTGCCGCGGCGACGAACACCGACGAGTAGATACCGAACAAAATCCCGATCGTGAGCGCCAGCGCAAAGTAGTGCAGCGTCGGGCCGCCGAACAGGAACATCGACAGCACCACCATTTGCGTACAGCCGTGCGTGATGATGGTGCGCGATATCGTGCTGGTAATGCCGTGGTTGATCACCTCGGTCACGCTCATCTTGCGTTGCTTGCGGAAGGTTTCGCGAATCCGGTCGAAGATCACCACCGATTCGTTGACCGAGTAGCCCAACACCGCCAGCACGGCCGCCAGCACCGAAAGCGAGAACTCCCACTGGAAGAAGGCGAAGAAACCCAGGATGATCACCACGTCGTGCAGGTTGGCGATAACGCCGGCCACCGCATATTTCCATTCGAAGCGAAACGACAGATAGATCACGATGCCGACTACCACGCTAAGCAGCGCGAGCAGGCCGTCGGTGACCAGTTCCTTGCCGACCTGAGGACCTACGAACTCGACGCGCTGCAGCTTGACCGTGGGGTCTTGGGTGGTGAGCACGCCCATCACCTGATCGCTTTGCTGCGCCGACGACAGCGCGCCTTTGAGCGGCAGGCGGATCAGCACGTCGCGCGAAGTGCCGAACGTCTGCACTTGTGCGTCAGGGTAGCCGACCTTGGATAGCGCATCGCGAATCGGCTCGACCCGAGCCACTTGCGGATAGTTGACTTCCAGCACGGTGCCGCCGGTGAATTCCACCGACAGGTGCAGCCCGTTATGGATCAGAAAGAATACTGCCGCCAAGAAGGTCACCAGCGACACCACGTTGAAGCCCAACGCGTGGCGCATGAACGGGATGTCTTTGCGGATACGGAAAAATTCCATGTTCGTCTCCTTAGCGCGTCGAACGCGGTTTTGCCGCAGGTTTGACCACGGGTTTTGCCGCGGCGGAGGCGACAGGTTTGGCCGTGGATTTGCTCGCGGTCGTGCCCTGTGCAGTGCCGGACGTGTCGCCCGTCGTGGCTGTCCTTGCTGGTGCCGCTTTCACCGGCTTACCTGCGCCAGGCCGATTCGTCGCTCTGGATGCCGGCAGACGCGGTTTGGCAGTGCCGCCTACGCCCGTGTTGTCTTCACCCTCATCGCCGTCGTCATCGTTATCGTTGCGGCGCGCGGCGCCACTTGGGCGCCAAACCTGCCCGATCGCCAATGACTTCAACTTGCGCTTGCCGCCGTACCAGACATTGACCAGCCCGCGCGCAAAGAACACCGCGGAGAACATCGACGTCAAAATACCGATCACGTGCACCACGGCAAAGCCGCGCACCGGGCCCGAACCGAAAGCCAGCAATGACAAACCGGCGATCAACGTGGTGACGTTGGAGTCGAGAATGGTCGCCCACGCATGGGTGAAGCCGTTCGAAATAGCCAGTTGCGGCGGCGCGCCGTTGCGCAACTCTTCACGGATACGCTCGTTGATCAGCACGTTGGCGTCGATCGCCATACCGAGCGCGAGTGCGATAGCCGCGATACCGGGCAGCGTCAACGTGGCTTGCAGCAGCGACAGCACGGCGACCAGCAGCAACAGGTTGACCGACAGCGCGATCACCGAGAACAGGCCGAACAGCATGTAGTACGCGATCATGAACACGGCGATCGCGGCAAAACCATATTTGACCGAGTCGAAGCCCTTGCGGATATTGTCCGCGCCCAGGCTCGGGCCGATGGTGCGCTCTTCGATGATGTCCATCGGCGCCGCCAACGAACCCGCGCGCAGCAGCAGTGCCAGGTCGCTAGCCGCTTCCGTGGAGGCCGCGCCCGTGATCTGGAACCGCTCGCCGAGTTCGGACTGGATAGTCGCGACCGTGAGCACCTGACCCTTGCCTTTTTCGAACAGAACGATCGCCATCGGCTTGCCGATGTTGTCGCGCGAAACGCTACGCAACACGCGTCCGCCATCCGCATCGAGGCGGATGCTGACGTCGGGGCGTTGATGCTCGTCAAAGCCGGCCGAGGCATCGGTAATGCGGTCACCGGTAAAGATCACCTGCTTTTTCAGCAATACCGGGGTGTTGTTGCCTTGCGTGAACAACTCGTCGCCGGGAGGCACCGGATCGCCCGGGTTCGGGAAGCGCGGCGCGTCGGCGTCGGCCAGACGCGCTTCGAGCGTGGCGGTACGGCCGATGATGTCCTTGGCCTTGGCGGTGTCCTGCACGCCCGGCAACTCGACCACGATGCGGTCGTCACCTTGCTGCTGGATCACCGGTTCCGACACACCGAGTTCATTCACCCGGTTATGCAGGGTCGTGATGTTCTGCTTGATCGCGTTGCTCTGCACGGTGCGCTGCATGGCCGGCGTGAACGTGCCGATCACCTGGAAGCCGGTCGCCGGCGGCGTGGCGGCGGCACTGGTCCATTGCAGCTCCGAACCGTTCGCGGACAGCAATTGCTTGGCTTGATCCGCGCTCGCGGCATCGACGAAATTGACGATAATCGACTGATTGACGCGGTTCACGCCGCCATCGCGTATGCCTTTATCGCGCAGCAATGCGCGCGCATCGGCAGCGTCGCTGTCGAGCTTCTTGCTCAAGGCGCCGTCCATGTCGACCTGCAGCAGGAAGTGCACGCCGCCACGCAAATCCAGGCCCAGGTACATCGGGCGCGCATTGAGCGCGCTCAGCCATTTCGGCGATGCGCTTTGCAGGCTCAGCGCGACAATGAACGACGGATCGCTTGGATCAGCGTTCAGGGCGCGGTTCACCAAATCTTTCGCATGCAGTTGGGTGTCGGTGTCGTTCAGACGGACCCGGACTGTGGCGTTATTGGGGTTGTTGTCGAACGAAATGTCGTTGGCAGCGATGTGGTTGTCAGTGAGCGTCTGCTCGATCTGCGCGTACACGGCAGGCGTGAGCTTGACGGTCGCCTTACCGCTGGACACCTGGATAGCAGGCGTCTCGCCGAAGAAGTTCGGTAGCGTGTAGAAGAAGCCGATAGCGAGCGCCACCAGCATCACGACATATTTCCAGAGGGGGTAACGGTTCATGAATGGGCCGGACTGGAGGGTGAGGGCGCCACCTGGTTAGGTCGGCTGGGTTGCCCGCCCGGAGAGTTCGGGCGGGCGCGCCTGGCGCAGATATCAAGCAGCAACATCAAGCGGCAGGCGGATCGGACGCGTTCAGATCGACTTGATGGTGCCCTTGGGCAAAACCGTGGTAATCGAGCCTTTCTGCACGGTGATTTCTACGCCGTCGGCGATTTCGAGGCCGATATAAGCATCGCCAGCCTTGGTGATCTTACCCACGACACCGCCGTTGGTGACCACTTCGTCGCCTTTGACCATGGCAGCCAGCATGTTGCGCAATTCTTTCTGACGCTTCATTTGCGGGCGGATCATGATGAAATACAGCACCGCGAACATTAGAATGATCGGCAGGAATTGCGTCAGGCTGGACTGAATCCCGCCCAAACCGCCAAATTGTGCATACGCATTGGAAATAAACACTTTTGTTTCTCCATCATCTCTGTCGAATTAACCATGGATTCTATCACTTGGGCATGGCCGGAACGTGGATTTCACTGACTCGGTCATTTAGCCCACTCGCTAGCGCATTTAGCTGGGTGAGTTAGCTAACCCACCCCCCGCATCCGGTCCGCCGCAAACTTGTGCCGAAATGCCTCGAAGCCCTGGGCTTCGATCGCATCGCGCATCTCCGCCATCAGCTCAAGGTAATAGTGCAGGTTATGGATAGTATTGAGCCGCGCGCCGAGAATTTCACCCACCTTATGCAGATGATGAAGATAGGCGCGCGAAAAATTACGGCAGGTGTAGCAGCCGCAGGTGGAGTCGAGCGGGCGCGGGTCGTTCTTGTGCGCGGCGTTCTTGATCTTGACGTCGCCAAAACGGGTGAACAGCCAGCCGTTGCGGGCGTTGCGCGTGGGCATTACGCAATCGAACATGTCGATACCGGCAGCAACCCCGGCCACCAGGTCTTCGGGCGTGCCCACGCCCATCAGGTAATGCGGCTTGTGCGCCGGCAGCTTGGGCGCGGTGTGCTCGAGGATGCGTTCCATGTCCTCCTTGGGCTCGCCGACCGACAAACCGCCGATCGCATAGCCGTCGAAATTCATCTCCGCCAAGCCTTCCAGCGATTCGTCGCGCAGTGCCTCATACATGCCGCCCTGGACGATGCCGAACAGCGCGTTCGGATTTTCCAATTCGCGAAACGCCGAAATCGAGCGCCGCGCCCAGCGCATCGACATGCGCATCGACTCGCCCGCCAGTTCCGAGGACACCGGCACATTGTCGATCGAATAAGGGGTGCATTCGTCGAACTGCATCACGATGTCCGAATTCAGCACGTGCTGGATCTGCATCGAAATCTCGGGAGACAGAAAGAGCTTGTCGCCATTGATCGGGGACGCGAAAGTGACACCTTCTTCGGTTATTTTGCGCAGATCGCCGAGGCTGAATACCTGGAAGCCGCCTGAGTCGGTCAGGATGGGTTTGTCCCAGCCCATGAAGCGGTGCAGGCCGCCGTGCAGTTCTATGGTTTCGAGCCCTGGTCGCAGCCACAGGTGGAAGGTGTTGCCCAGGATGATCTGCGCGTTGATCTCACGCAGTTCGAGCGGCGACATCGCTTTGACCGTGCCGTAGGTGCCCACCGGCATGAAAATCGGCGTTTCGATTACGCCGTGATTGACGGTGACACGTCCGCGCCGTGCCCGGCCGTCGGTATTGAGTAAATCGAATTTCAGCATGAAGTGGGTGTGTTGCTCGCAGGGGAAGCACAAGGGGCAGGGCTGCGCGTCAATAGCATCGCGTCGCCGTAGCTGAAAAATCGGTATTGGTTGGCAATGGCATGCCGGTAGGCGGCGCGCATAGTTTCGATGCCGGCGAAAGCCGACACCAGCATGAGCAGCGTCGATTTGGGTAGGTGAAAATTCGTGATCAGGCGGTCGACCACCTGGAACGTGTAACCCGGTGTGATGAAGATATCGGTTTCGGCTTGCGCGGCGTGCAAGCTGCCCGGTGGCAGGCCGCCCGCTTGCGCTGCGCGGGCAGCGGCCTCAAGCGCGCGCATCGAGGTGGTGCCCACGGCGATCACCCGGCCGCCGCGCGCCCGGGTGGCGGCGACCGCGTCGACCAGTGCGGGCGACAACTCGTACCACTCGGTATGCATCTTGTGCTCGGCGAGGTTTTCTGTGCGTACCGGCTGGAACGTGCCGGCACCGACATGCAGCGTCAGTGTCGCGCGTTGCACTCCGCGCGCGTCGAGCGCTGCGAGCAGCGCATCGTCGAAATGCAGCCCGGCGGTGGGGGCGGCCACGGCGCCCGGATTGGCGGCGTACACGGTCTGGTAGCGGCGCTCGTCGTAGTCGCTGGCGTCGTGCGTAATGTAAGGCGGCAGCGGCAGGCGGCCGTACTGCTCGATCAGTACCAGGCAGTCTTGCGGGAAGTGCAGCGTGTAAAACGGCTCGACGCGCTCGCCGACGATTACGTCGAATGCGTCGGCCAGTCGCAGCGTCGAGCCCGCGAGCGGAGTCTTGCTGGCGCGGATTTGCGCCAGCGCGGTGCGCGTGCCGGTGAGGCGTTCGACCAGCACCTCGATCTTGCCGCCACTGGCCTTTTGGCCGGGAAAGCGTGCCTTGAGCACCTTGGTGTCGTTGAATACCAGCAGGTCGCCCGGTGCGATAAGCGTGGGCAGCGCACTGAATGCGCGGTCGGTGAGCCGGGGATGCGCGGTGTCGGGAGCGGCGCTTGCACCCTCTACTTCGAGCAAGCGGCTAGCGCTGCGCTCGGCAAGCGCGGTTTGCGCAATCAGCTCGGGTGGCAGCTCGAAATCGAAATCAGATAAGGTATACACGTTTTACGGCAGACGCGAAAACCGCTATTGTACTTGCGATGAGACTTAAGCCCCAGGCCAACCCCGCCTCAAGCGGCGCAGCAGATGCCGCTTCTTCGACCGCATCCGCCACCAAAGCCCCTGCCCAGCCGGCCCCCAAGCCGTTGGCGCGCACGGTCGACAAGCTCGGTAAGCTAGGCCTGTCGCGCGATATCGACCTCGCGCTGCATCTGCCGATGCGTTACGAGGACGAGACCACGCTCACGCCGATCGGCGCTTTGCTGCCGGGCGCCTCCGCTCAAGTGGAAGGGGTAGTGTGCGATAACGAAATTACCTACCGGCCGCGCCGCCAGTTGATCGTCAAACTTTGCGACGATGAAGGCGATGTGTTGACGCTGCGCTTTCTGAATTTCTACGGTAGTCAGGTCAAGCAACTGGCGGTTGGGGTGCGAATCCGCGCGCGCGGCGATGCCCGTGGCGGTTTCTTCGGCATGGAAATGGTCCATCCGGCCTGCCGCGCCGTCGAAGAGGGCGCTGCACTGCCGCAAGTGCTTACGCCCGTTTATCCGAGCACCGCAGGCGTAAGCCAAGCTTATTTGCGGCGCGCCATCGACAATGCGCTCAAGCGCACGCCGCTGCCCGAATTGCTACCCGCCGAAATTGTCGATGCGTGCTTGCCGCTCCCCGCGATGCAACTGCAGCAAGCTGTGCAGTTGTTGCACCACCCGGGCGCTGATATTGACGAAAGCGCGCTGATGGACGGCACGCATGCGGCCTGGTTGCGGATCAAGTTCGAGGAATTGCTCGCGCAACAGCTCTCGCTCAAGCGTGCCCAGGAGCAGCGTCGTAGCCGTTCCGCGCCGGTCATGTTGCGTCACGCCCAAGGCGCATCGGGCACGGCGCAGGCCTCATTGGTGGCCCGTTTCGAGGCGACGCTGCCGTTTTCGCTGACCGCGGCTCAGCGTCGAGTGTGGGCCGAGATCGGCGCCGACATGGCCGTGCCGCACCCGATGCAGCGTCTGCTGCAAGGCGACGTCGGCAGCGGCAAGACGATCGTGGCGGCGCTCGCCGCGGCCCAGGCGATCGATGCCGGCTACCAGGCCGCGCTTATGGCGCCCACTGAAATTCTCGCTGAGCAGCATGCGCGTAAGCTGCGCGGCTGGCTGGAGCCGCTCGGCGTCGAAGTCGCTTGGCTGGCCGGCAGCCTGAAGGCCAAACAGAAGCGCGCGGCACTCGAAGCGATAGCGTCGGGCGCGGCCCAACTCGCCATCGGCACGCACGCGATCATTCAGGACGCGGTCGAATTTGCCCGGCTCGGCATGGTCATTGTCGACGAGCAGCACCGTTTCGGGGTGCAGCAGCGGCTGGCGTTACGGGCCAAGGCGCAGAACGCCGCCGATGGCGCCCGCGATTTCCAGCCACACCAGTTGATGATGAGCGCAACGCCGATTCCGCGCACGCTGGCGATGACGTACTACGCCGATCTCGACGTCTCGACCATCGACGAATTGCCGCCGGGCCGCACGCCGGTGCTGACCAAGCTGATCAGCGACGCTCGGCGCGACGAAGTGATCGCGCGGGTACGCGAGGCGGCGCTGACCGGTCGACAGGTGTATTGGGTGTGTCCCTTGATCGAGGAAAGCGAGGCGCTGCAACTGCAAACCGCGGTGGATACGCACGAAACGCTGACACTGGCCTTGCCTGAATTGAAAGTCGGCTTGGTGCACGGGCGCTTGAACCCGGCTGACAAGGCTGCCGTGATGGAGGATTTCACGCAGGGCGAGCTCAATCTGCTGGTGGCGACCACGGTGATCGAAGTAGGTGTGGACGTGCCCAATGCCTCATTGATGGTGATCGAGCACGCCGAGCGCTTCGGGCTTGCGCAACTGCATCAGTTGCGCGGTCGCGTTGGGCGCGGCAGCGCGGCGTCGGTGTGCGTGCTGATGTATGCCGGCCCGCTTTCGCAAACCGCGCGGGCACGGCTGCAGACCATGCGCGAAACCAACGACGGCTTTGAAATTGCACGCCGCGATCTTGAGTTGCGTGGGCCCGGCGAATTCCTGGGCGCACGGCAATCGGGCGCGGCGATGCTGCGATTTGCCGATCTCGAACAGGATGCGTGGTTGATCGAACCGACCCGGCAAGCGGCTCAAACCATGCTGCAGGACCATCCGGAGGCGGCCACTCAACACTTGAACCGCTGGCTGGGCGGGCGCGAGCACTATTTGAAAGCTTGAATGCGCGCGACTGGGGTTGGCGGGCAAGCAGGGTCGGTGTATAAGAACTAAAATCTATTGAGATTGCATGTTCGATTGTTTGTGTTGTTTCTTTATGGCGCTTGCTCATGACGCTTACTGAATTGAAATACATCGTCGCAGTGGCCCGCGAACGGCACTTTGGCCGGGCTGCCGAAGCCTGTTTTGTTAGCCAGCCCACCTTATCGGTTGCGATCAAAAAGCTCGAAGACGAGCTCAATATCCAGATTTTCGAACGCGGTACCAGCGAGGTCAGCGTCACCCAGATCGGCGAACAGATCGTCGCCCAAGCGCAGCGCGTGCTGGAGCAGACGCTCGCCATCAAGGAAATCGCCAAACAAGGCAAGGATCCTTTGCTCGGGCCGCTGCGCCTGGGCGTGATTTACACCATAGGACCGTACATCCTGCCCACGCTGGTGCGACGGATGATAGATACCGTCCCGCAGATGCCGCTGATGCTGCAGGAGAATTTCACGCTCAAGTTGATCGAACTGCTCAAGCAGGGTGAAATCGACGTCGCCATCATGGCCTTGCCATTTCCGGAAACGGGTTTGATGGTGCGCCCGCTCTATGACGAACCATTCGTGGTGGCCTTGCCCAAGGGCCATCCGTGGGAAAAGCGCAAGGCCATCCACGCCGAAGACCTGAAACAGGAGACCATGCTGCTGCTGGGCAACGGCCATTGTTTCCGCGATCATGTGCTGGGCGTGTGCCCGGAGCTGATGCGTTTTTCGCAAAATGCCGATGGCATCCAGAAGACCTTTGAAGGGTCGTCGTTGGAAACCATACGCCATATGGTTGCCAGCGGCGTGGGTATCACCGTGCTACCGCGTACCTCCGTGTCGGATTTCGACGGTGAGCATATGAACAGTACCGACAGCGGCATGTTGACTTATGTGCCGTTCGAAGCGCCGGTCCCCGACCGGCGCGTGGTGTTGGCCTGGCGCAAGAGCTTTACGCGCATGCCGGCGATCGAAGCGATTTGCAAGGCAGTGATGTCGTGCGAACTACCTGGCATCGAGATGCTGGATTTACCGGCGCAGATGAGTTGACGCGATTGCGCAACGATGACTACGCGACAGGGCCCTGCGTCGCAACTCGGCGATACGGCTAAGCGATACGACTAAACGAAGCGAATCGGTACACGACGCTCGATCGCTCGAAAACAAAAACCCGCAGACGCGGGTTTTTTTACGATTGAGGCGCGCTATTCAATAGATATATTTTATTGATTAGTCTGTTTTGATAGTATTTAATAAGATTCTTCCGTGGTCACCGATAGCGCGTCAGAACGGAGGAATACATGCAAACCAGCTCACATCACCCCCTGAATTTCAGCACGTTGAATTGGCTGGCCAGTTTCGACATTGTCAAAACAGTCGTCACCGAAGCGCTAGTGCATCGCGCATTAGCGGTCTGAACGCTTCGTAGCCGCTGCCGGCTTTAGCGAGCACTCTCCCGCTGCTTTTCTTGCCTATCCCTGGGCGCCGGTTGTTCGTGGGACCGCGCCCATCAATTCACTACAAGACTGAAGAGAAAAATCATGACCTCATCCAAAATGACCAACGGCGTCGGCGCTCCGGTTGCCGATAACCAGAATTCGTTGAGCGTCGGCGCACGCGGACCGCTCGCGCTGCAAGACGTGTGGTTGCTCGAAAAACTCGCGCATTTCGACCGTGAGGTCATTCCCGAGCGGCGCGTGCATGCCAAGGGGTCTGGGGCCTTCGGGACCTTGACCGTCACGCACGACATCAGCCGCTTTACGAAGGCCGGTGTATTCAGTGAAGTCGGCAAGCAAACGCCTTTGTTCATGCGTTTTTCGACCGTGGCGGGCGAGCGTGGCGCGGCGGACGCCGAACGCGATGTGCGCGGCTTTTCGGTCAAGTTCTATACGGACGAAGGTAACTGGGACTTGGTCGGCAATAACACGCCGGTGTTTTTCATCCGCGATCCGCTCAAGTTCCCCGATTTTATTCACACGCAAAAGCGCGACCCGCAAACAATTTGCGTAATCCCGTGGCGGTGTGGGATTTCTGGTCACGTCATCCGGAGTCGCTGCATCAAGTCACGATATTGATGAGTGATCGGGGCATTCCGCAAAACTACCGGCAGATGCATGGCTTCGGTTCGCACACGTACTCGCTGATCAATGCGAACAACGAGCGCTTCTGGGTGAAATTCCACTTCAAGTCGATGCAGGGCATTGCGAACTACACGAACGAAGAAGCCGGCCAAGTGGTGGCCAGCGATCGTGAAAGCGCCCAGCGCGATCTGTTCAATCACATCGCGCAGGGTAACTTCCCGAAATGGACGGTGCGTATCCAGGTGATGCCCGAAGCCGATGCGGCGGTCTATCCGATCAACCCATTCGACGTGACCAAAGTATGGCCGCACAAGGACTATCCGTTGATCGACGTGGGCGTGCTGGAGTTGAATCGCAACCCGGCCAATTATTTCGCGGACGTGGAACAGGCCGCATTCACGCCGGCCAATGTGGTGCCCGGTATCGGATACTCGCCCGATCACTTGCTGCAAGGGCGGCTGTTCTCGTATGGTGATGCGCAGCGCTATCGGCTCGGCGTCAACCATGCGTATATACCGGTCAATGCCGCACGTAGCCCCTCGCATGCACCGCACCGGGACGGCGCGATGCGCACCGACGGTAACCTCGGCGGCACGGTGAACTACGAACCCAATCGGTTCGGCGAGTTCGCCCAGACTCCGTCGGCGGCTCAACCGCCGCTGCCGGTGAGCGGTGCGATCGGCCACTACGATCATCGCGAGGACGGCGACTACTACAGCCAGCCGGCCGCCTTGTTCCGTTTGTTCGACGAGGCGCAACGGCAGCGTTTCTTCAACAATATCGCAAGCGCCATGCAGGGCGTGCCTGAAGATATCGTCGCGTGCCAGCTCGAGCATTTTCGCAAGATCGATCCGGCCTATGCCGCAGGCGTGGAGATCGCGTTGGGCCGCAACGTGAGGTAATGAAGCCCGGCGTCTGGCGACCGGCGACCGGCGACCGGCGTGCGCATTGCACGCCGTGTCGGCCGAACTGTTTCAAGATAAACTGGGGTCGGCATCCGTACGAAATTGCAACTGATCTTCTAAGGAGTGAGTTATGGCGAAAAAAAATCCGCCCCCAAGTGTCAATATCGGCATCAATGACAAAGACCGCAAGAAAATCGCGGAAGGGTTGAGCCGTTTGCTCGCCGACACGTACACCTTGTACCTGAAGACGCACAATTTTCACTGGAACGTGACCGGCCCGATGTTCAATACATTGCACCTGATGTTCGAAGGGCAATACACCGAGCTGGCGCTGGCCGTCGATTCGATCGCCGAGCGCATCCGCGCGCTGGGCTTTCCGGCGCCGGGCAGCTACAAGGAATACGCGAAGTTGTCGTCAATTCCGGAAGCGGAGGGCGTGCCCGAGGCCAATGAGATGATCCGCCAACTGGTGGAGGGCCAGGAAGCCGTGGTGCGCACCGCGCGCGGCGTATTTGCGCTGACCGACGAAGTCCACGACGAACCGAGTGCCGACTTGCTGACCCAACGCATGCAAATCCATGAAAAGACCGCATGGATGTTGCGCGCGATGCTGGGCTGAACTGCCGGCTGCGACCCACGTGATCGAAAAAAAGCGCTGAACTTCAGCGCTTTTTATTTGCCATTTTCCCGCCGTCCGTATGCTCAGTCGCGTCCACCCGTGTCCGCCACCCGGAACACATTGACGGCTTCACGCAACGAGCGCGACTGCTCTTCCATCGATTGCGCAGCGGCTGCCGCCTGTTCAACCATGGCCGCGTTCTGCTGGGTGGTCTGGTCCATCTGCGTGATCGCGATATTGACTTGCTCGATGCCGCGGCTCTGCTCTTCCGAGGCCGCGGAAATCTCGCCGATGATGTCGGTCACGCGCTGCACCGCCTGCACGATCGAGGTCATCGTGGTGCCGGCGCGCTCGACCAGACCACGCCCGGTATCCACCTGATGCACCGATGCCTCGATCAGGCCTTTGATCTCCTTGGCGGCTTCCGAGCTGCGCTGAGCCAAATTGCGCACTTCGCCGGCCACCACCGCGAAGCCGCGGCCGTCTTCGCCGGCGCGGGCCGCTTCCACCGCAGCATTCAGCGCCAGGATGTTGGTCTGGAATGCGATGCCTTCGATCACCGAAATAATATCGACGACGCGGTTCGAACTGGCCGCAATGTTTTGCATCGTGTCGACCACTTGCTGCACGACCGTGCCGCCTTCGCCGGCGATCTGCGATGCGCTGGACGCCATCTGGTTGGCCTGGCGCGCATTGTCTGCGGTCTGTTTGACGGTGGCGGTGAGCTGCTCCATGCTCGCCGCGGTTTCGCCCAGCGAGGCGGCTTGCTCTTCGGTGCGTGAGGACAGGTCGAGATTGCCGGCCGAAATTTCTTGCGCCGCCAGCGTAATGGTTTCAGTACCGCTGCGTATCTGCTGGATGGTGTCGGTCAGGCGGCCCTGCATGTTATGCATGGCAAACAGCATGCTGTTGCGGTCGTCGGCGCGCAACGCAAGCTTGCTGGTCAGGTCGCCGCTCGCGATCGTTTCGGCAATCTGCGCTGCGTACCCGGGTTCGCCGCCCAGGCTGCGCTTGACGTTGCGTATGATGAGTGTCATCGCTAGCGAAATCAGGCCGCCGATGACCAGCACCACGATAAAGTATTGCAGCAGATTGGCGTAAAACGCGGTGTTGATGTCCGCCATGTAGACGCCCGAAATCAGATACCAATCCCATGGTGCGAAGCGCTTCACAAAACTGATTTTCGGAGCCCACACGCCGTTCAGGCGCCCCACGTAGCTGAGGAACCCCTGGCCGTTGGTTTGCCCGATCTTGACCATCTCGACAAACATCTTCGTGCCTTTGGGATCGGCGTAATCGGAGACGTCCTTGTTGCGCAGGTCGGCGAGCACCGGATGCATGATGACGACCGGGTGGGCGGTTGAGATGATCATGTAGCCGCTATTCGGATAGCGCATCTCGCTCAGACGATCCATCGCTTGCTGCTTGGCTTGTTCGAGCGTCAATTTTCCGGCGTCGACTTGCTTCGCATAATCGTCGACGATCCCGTACGACGATTCGACGACATTTTGTACGGCGCCCTTGCGCTCACTGAGCATCGTGGTGCGCGATTCCCACGCGGCCCAGCCGCCCAGCAGCAAAAGGCCCAACCACGTAACGGCAAGCGCCAACCATAACTTCGCGTTCAAACTTAGACGACTCAATCTGCTCTCCCGGGCATGCGCTTACTTTAAAGGCATGAGTAAATGAAATGGGCTCACGCCGCTACCTTTAACATAACGACCAAGTGGAACGATTTCTTGACAAGGGAAAACACTTAGTAGAACGGGGAACGAGCGCATAGGGTGAAGGATAGGCATAGGACAACAGCGCGAGCGGAGAGCGCCCGGTAGCAGGCTCTTAATTGCAAGGGATACTCGAAACCGCTTTAAAATGCGACAGTTGACGTTCCCGGCCGACGTTCTCGGTAGATGTCCCCCGGGGCAACGTCACCCGCGTTGATGTCACTGATCGACATCCTCCTTAAGCCCTGCAAGCCTGCGGTCGCGCCGGTTTGGTATCCAACTCCAACTCTGACTCTATTCGCCATGCTTGCCCGCTTACCGCTTTACCTGCGTCTGATTCGGATGGACAAACCCATCGGCAGCTTGCTGTTGTTGTGGCCCACGCTCAACGCGCTTTGGATCGCCTCCGACGGCAGACCTTCGTTGCCCATGCTGACGATCTTCGTCGTGGGAACGATACTGATGCGCTCGGCCGGCTGCGCGATCAACGATTACGCCGATCGCGATTTCGATCGCCATGTCAAACGCACCGAGAACCGGCCGCTGACTTCCGGCGCGATTCAGCCGTGGGAGGCGCTGGCGATTGCCGGGACGCTCACGGTGCTGTCGTTTCTGTTGATCCTGCCCCTCAATTCATTGACCAAGCTGCTGTCTATCGCCGCGGTGATCCTGGCCGGCAGCTATCCGTTCACCAAGCGATTTTTCGCGATTCCCCAGGCGTATCTGGGGATAGCCTTCGGCTTCGGCATTCCGATGAGTTTTGCCGCGATACAGGGTCAGGTGCCTGCGGTGGCTTGGGTGATGCTGTTGGCCAATGTGTTTTGGTCGGTCGCTTACGATACCGAATACGCGATGGTCGATCGCGAGGATGATTTGAAGATCGGCATACGCACTTCAGCGCTGACGTTCGGGCGGTACGACGTGATCGCGATCATGCTGTGCTACGCCGCAACGTTGTTGATTTATGTGGGGATAGGCGTGTGGCTTGGGTTGGGCTTGCCGTTCTGGGCGGGACTGGGTGCGGCGGCCGGGTGCGTGGTCTATCACTATCGCCTGATTCGCGATCGTGACCGGATGGCGTGCTTCGCGGCCTTTCGCCATAACAACTGGCTCGGCGGCGTGTTGTTTGCGGGGATCGCGTTGCACTATTTGATTTGCGGGTAGCGACGAGATCAAGCGTTACCGAATTCGTCGCCCATTGCTTCAGCCCGATGGTGCGCCGCCAATGCACCACGCGCGATCGCCGTGCCCACTTGATCGGTTTCAAAAGAAGCGAGTGCCGCCGCCGTCGTGCCGCCCTTCGAGGTAACGCGCTCGCGCAACGTGCCGATCGGCTCAAGCGTTTGGGCCGCCAATTGCGCCGCGCCCGTGAAGGTCGAGACCGCGAGCTTGCGTGCCTGTTCTGCGTCGAAGCCGAGTTCCAGCGCGGCCTGCTGCAGCGCTTCAATGAAATAGAACACGTAAGCAGGGCCACTGCCGGAAATCGCCGTCACGGCATCAATGTCGCTTTCGGCTTTGCACCAGACCACTTGACCGACTGCCGCCAGCACCTCACCCGCGAGCGCGCGCCCAGCCTCGTCTACGTCGGGTAGGGCGGCCAAGCCAGTCACGCCCATGCCGATCAGTGCGGGCGTGTTGGGCATCGCGCGCACGATACGCGCATAGCCGCCCAGCCAGCGTGCAATATCGATGCCGCGTATGCCGGCGGCGATACTGATGATCAACTGTGTGCCGATAAACGGCGCCAGCGCGGTCGCGACTTCCTTCAGCACCTGCGGCTTGACCGCCAACACGATGGCGTCGAAATCCTGCAGGTGAGGCCCGACCGCACCGTAGGTCTTGATGCCGAATTGCGTTGCGAGATGCACGAGCGTGTTCGCGTTCGGATCGATTGCGCCCAGGCCATTGGCCGCCACGCCACGTTTGAGTAGGCCGCCGATCAAGGCGCTGGCCATATTGCCGCCGCCGATAAATAGAATCTTCATAGGGAATTCCGTCAGGGTTGAGAGGGGCGTTAGCTAGTGGCGTAAGTGCGTGCGCCGAAAATCGCGGTGCCGATGCGTACCATCGTCGCGCCTTCCAGCACCGCGGCTTCGAGGTCGTTCGACATGCCGGCGGACAGCGTATCGAGCGCAAGGCCGTCGGCGCGCAGCGTTTCATACAAGTCGTGAAGTGCGCGGTGTGGCGCGCGTTGTTGATCTAGCTTGTCAGCACTTTCGGGAATTGACATCAACCCGCGCAGGCGCAACCGAGGCAAGGCGGCGATCGCGTGGGCGACTTCGCGCGCGGTGTCGGGCGACGCGCCGCTTTTGCTGGCTTCACCGCTGATGTTGACTTGCAGGCAGAGATTGAGCGGCGGCAATTCAGCCGGGCGCTGCTCGGACAGCCGTTGTGCGATCTTCAGGCGATCGACGGAATGCACCCAGTCGAAGTGTTCGGCGACTTGGCGCGTCTTGTTGCTTTGGAGCGGGCCGATGAAATGCCACTCGAGCGCGTCGCGCACATCGGCTAGTTCAGCGATCTTGCCTAGCGCTTCCTGGACGTAGTTTTCGCCGAACGCGCGTTGGCCTGCGGCGTAGGCGTCACGCACCGCTTGCGCCGGGAAGGTCTTGGACACCGCCAGCAGCGTTACGCATCCGGCGGGACGATGAGCCGCCTGCTCGGCCTGCGCGATGCGGGCATGGGTTTCATCGAGATGTGCTGCAATCTGGGACATGAGGCGTGGATCAGTGAGAAATCTTCGGGCGGGCGGAGACCACGATTTCTCGATTATAGCGGTGTGCAGTCGGCAGGATCGGCGGTCTTAAATCAACATCCGATCAATTCAACATGCGATCGAGCAACTCCACCCAGTGCATCACCGGTATCCCCGTGCCGCTTTGCAAATGCGAAATGCAACCGACATTTCCCGACACGATCATCTGCGGCTCGGTCGCGGTCAGTTTTTCGACCTTCTGATCCCGCAACTTATACGACAACGTCGGTTGCAACACCGAGTAAGTCCCAGCCGACCCGCAACACAAATGCGAGTCCGCAGGTAGCCGCACTTCGATGCCCAGCGCACTGAGCAAGCCTTCGACCGAACCGCGTATCTGCTGCCCGTGCTGCAGCGTGCACGGTGGATGGTAGGCAATCGTATGCACGCTGCCGCGCGTCGTCATCGACAGCAGCTCGATTTCGAACTCAGGCAGCACCTCCGATATGTCGCGCGTGAGCGCCGAGATGCGCATCGCCTTCTCCGCATACATCGCGTCGTCACGCAACAGATAACCGTATTCCTTAACCGTCACGCCGCACCCGGATGCATTCATCACCAGCGCTTCCACACCCTGCTCGATGTACGGCCACCACGCATCGATATTGCGCCGGATATCGTCCAGCCCTTCGTCGTTATAACCGAGATGCAGGCGAATTGCGCCGCAGCAGCCGGCATTGGCGGCAACCAAAGACTGTATGCCCAGCGCGTCGAGCACGCGCGCGGTGGCGAGGTTCACGTTGGGCATCATCGCGGGTTGCACGCAGCCGGCCAGCATCAGCATCTTGCGCGGGTGTTCGCGGGTCGGCCATACGCCGACATTTTGTTTGGGCGGTACTTTGTCGCGCAGCTTTTTGGGCAGCAGCGGTCGAACCTGCTGGCCGAGCTTGAATGCCGGCGCGAACAACCGCGCATTGGGCAAGAAATTGGCGAGCGCGCGTCGGATGAAACGCTGCCCCAGCGGGCGCGAAACTCTTTCTTCGGCCACTTTTCGGCCGATCTCAATCAGGCGTCCGTATTGAACGCCCGAGGGGCAAGTGGTCTCGCAATTGCGGCAAGTCAGGCAGCGGTCGAGGTGAGTCTGCGTGAGCTGCGTGACCGCCGCGCCTTCGACCATTTGTTTGATCAGGTAGATGCGGCCGCGCGGGCCGTCGAGCTCGTCGCCCAATAGCTGGTAGGTCGGGCAGGTAGCGGTACAGAAGCCGCAATGTACACATTTGCCCAAAATGGCTTGTGCTTCATCGCCATCGGGTGTGTTGCGAATGAACTCGGCAAGAGTGGTTTGCATGCGGGCAGGAGTTGTGATTGGGCTACGTGCGGCTGGAGCGCCGCACTCGGTCGTTTCAGTCTGACACTTCCGGGCACAACTAGAAATCGGGATAAAGCCTGCCTCGATTGAAAATTCGCGCCGGATCGAAGGTCGCCTTCAGACCTCGGTGGATTTTCATGAGTGCCGCGGGTAGCGGCGTGAATACACCGCCCTGACGCGATTGTTCATTGCCGGGCCCCGGCCTGAACAGGGTGGCGTGACCGCCTGCGTGACGCGCCGCCATGCGTACCTGCTGCGCGTCGACATCGGTGATCCACCAACGTTGCGAGCCGCCCCATTCCATCAACTGCTGTCCGGCCAGCGGTTCGGCGATGGACGGTAGCGATAGCCGCCACAACGCAGCGGTGGGCGAAAGGTCGCTGAAAAAAGAGTCGGTCTGCTCGCGCAAACCTTCCCAGAAGCGCGCCGCTTCGATGGCGTCGACCGCTTCGCCGCCCAACTGCGTGCGCGCTGCTTTGACCGCGGCTTCCGCACCGGCCAGACGCAGCGCGAGCGTGCCGTCGCGCCAGGCGCTTGCCGTCACGGGCAAGGCTCTACCGGCCCACTCGTTGAGCTTGCGCACGGCATCGGTCGCACTGGTGTCGAATTTGAGCGTGGTTTCCGCGAAAGGACGTGGCAACACCTTGACCGAAATTTCGAGCAGCAGGCCCAGTGTGCCCAGCGCACCGGCCATCAAGCGCGAGACATCATAGCCGGCAACGTTTTTCATCACCTGCCCGCCAAAATGCAGCACTTCGCCACGACTATTCATCACCACCGCGCCAAGCACGAAATCGCGCGGCGCACCGGCACTCTGGCGACGCGGGCCCGCCAGTCCGGACGCGATGCAGCCGCCCAGGGTCGCGCCCGATCCGAAATGCGGCGGCTCGAATGGCAACATCTGGTTGTGTTCAGCCAGCTTGGCTTCGATTTCGGCCAGCGGCGTGCCGCTGCGCGCGGTGATCACGAGTTCGGCGGGGTCGTAAGCGAGGATGCCGGTATGTTCATGCGTGTCGAGGATCTCGCCTTCCAGGGCTTGGCCATACCAGTCCTTGGTTCCGCCGCCGCGGATACGCAGGGGGGTGTCGTGTCCGGCGGCGTGGGTCACACGCTCGCGCAACGATAGTGTCAGATCCGTCATTAAAACCTCGGTAGCTCGGGGTGTGGCAACAATCCGCCGCGTATGTGCATCTTGCCGTATTCGGCGCAGCGCGCCCGGCTGGGTATGCCTTTGTCCGGATTGAGCAGGCTCGCCGGGTCGAAGGCGCGCTTCACCGCAAAGAACGCATCGCGCTCTTCGGGCGAGAACTGCACGCACATCGAATTGATTTTCTCGATGCCTACGCCATGCTCGCCGGTCACGGTGCCGCCCAGCTCGACGCAGGCTTCGAGTATGTCCGTGCCGAATGCTTCGGCACGGTGCCATTCGTCCATATCGTTGCCGTTGAACAGGATCAGCGGGTGCATATTGCCATCGCCCGCATGGAACACGTTCATGCAGCGCAGTTGATAGCGCACCTCCATCTCGGTGATGCGCTTGAGCAAGACGCCGATACTGCGGCGCGGGATCGTGCCGTCCATGCAGTAGTAATCGGGCGAGATCCGACCCGCGGCCGGGAATGCGTTCTTGCGCCCTGACCAGAAGCGCAGCCGTTCGGCTTCCGAGCGCGATACCTGGATGCGCGTCGCGCCGTGATCCCTGAGCACGACCGTCATGCGCTCGATTTCTTCGCTCACTTCCTCTGTCGTGCCGTCGGATTCGCACAGCAGAATTGCCGCGGCGTCGAGGTCGTAGCCCGCCTTGACGAACTCTTCGACAGCGCGCGTTGCGGGCTTGTCCATCATCTCCAGGCCAGCCGGAATAATGCCGGCCGCAATGATAGCGGCCACCGCATTGCCGCCTTTTTCGAGGTCGTCGAAGCTGGCCATGATCACTTGCGCGAGCTGCGGTTTCGGCAGCAGCTTGACCGTCACTTCGGTGACGACCACGAACATGCCTTCGCTGCCGATCACGACCGAGAGCAGATCGAGGCCCGGCGTATCGAGTGCGAGCGAGCCGAATTCGACCACTTCGCCTTCCATCGTCACGGCACGCACGCGCATCACGTTGTGTACCGTCAACCCGTATTTCAGACAGTGGACGCCACCCGAGTTTTCGGCGACATTGCCGCCGATCGAACAGGCGATCTGCGAGGACGGATCGGGCGCGTAGAACAAGCCGTAGGGGGCGGCCGCCTCAGAAATCGCGAGATTACGCACGCCGGGTTGCACCGTTGCGGTTCGCGCGTAGGGATCGACGTTGAGGATTTTCTTAAAGCGCGCCAGCGACAGCACCAGCCCTTGCTGCAACGGCATGGCGCCGCCCGACAAGCCCGTGCCCGCGCCGCGCGGCACCACCGGGACGCTGAGCTTATGGCAGACCTGCAGGATGCGTTGTACCTGGAGTTCGGTTTCGGGCAATGCGACGGCCAGCGGCACGGTTCGGTACGCGGCCAATCCATCGCATTCGTACGGCGTGGTGTCTTCGGCACGGTGTAGCAAGCCGTGGCTGGGCAATATGGCGCTGAGCGCCTGGACCAGCTCGCGCTGCCGGATCGCCAGCGCATCGGCCGAGAGTTCTGCCGGTGCATTCATTGAAAGTCTCCTGTGACGCGCCCGGTAAGCCGGTGTTTTTGCGCCCGACTGGTGGAATCCATTGGCGAATTCATTAGCGACTCGATCAGCGCATCGATGATCGAGTCACTTATTGGGTCGCTTATCGTGTCGGCTGTCTGATCGCTTATTGGGTCGATCAGTCAGACGAAAATCTTGCCTGGGTTCATCAGGTTCTGCGGATCGAGCGCCTGCTTGATCGAGCGCATGACGCTGATGGCGTCCTCGCCGTGTTCTTCGATCAAAAAGCCCATTTTATGCAGACCGACACCATGCTCGCCGGTGCAAGTGCCGTCCATCGCGAGGGCGCGACGTACCACGCGCTGGTTGATCCGTTCTGCCTCTTCGAGCTCGGCCGGCTGAGTCGGATCGATGAGCATCGCGACGTGGAAATTGCCGTCGCCGACATGGCCGACGATCGGGCAGGGCAGCGACGATGCCAGCAGGTCGCGTTCGGTCTCGATGACGCACTCGGCCAAGCGCGAGATCGGCACGCACACGTCGGTCGTGACAGCGCGGCAACCGGGCTTGAGTTGCAGCATCGCGAAGTACGCGCTGTGCCGCGCGTTCCATAGGCGCGTACGGTCTTCCTGCCGCACCGACCATTCGAAGCCTTCGCCGTGGTTGCTGTCGGCCAGCTCCTGGACACGCTCCGCTTGCTCCTTGACGCCGGCTTCGGTGCCATGGAATTCGAAGAACAGGGTCGGCATTTCGCGCAGCGTGAGTTTCGAGTGCAGGTTGATCGCGCGCACCGCCAGTGCATCGACGAACTCAGCGCGCGCGACCGGCACACCGAGCTGGATCGTTTCGATCACGGTACGCACGGCATCCGCCATGGTCGGAAACGCGCAGATGGCGGCCGACACCGCTTCGGGCTGCGGATACAGCCGCACGGTAATTTCGGTGATCACGCCCAGCGTTCCCTCGGAGCCGACCATCAGGCGGGTCAGATCGTAGCCGGCCGACGATTTGCGCGCGCGGGTGCCGGTCTTGACGATGCGGCCATCGGCCAGCACGACGGTCAGCCCGAGCACGTTTTCGCGCATGGTGCCGTAGCGTACGGCGTTGGTGCCGGAGGCGCGGGTGGCTGTCATGCCGCCAATGCTGGCGTCAGCGCCCGGGTCGATCGGGAAAAACAAGCCGGTATCGCGCAGCGCCTCGTTGAGCGTCTTGCGGGAAATGCCGGGTTCGACCGTGACGGTCAGGTCTTCCGCGTTAATCGAAAGCACTCGGTTCATGCCGTTGAGGTCGATCGACACACCGCCGCGCACGGCCAACAGGTGGCCCTCGAGCGACGAACCGGCGCCGAATGGAATGATGGGCACTTGGTAGCGTGCGCACAGGCGCACGATGGTGGCCACTTCTTCGGTGGTCTGGGCAAACACCACCGCGTCGGGCAATTCCGGGTCGTACGGTGATTCATCGCGGCCGTGATGTTCACGCACCGCCGTCTTGTTGGAAACACGCTCGCCGAAGGCTTCCTGCAGCGCGCTGAAGAGTTCAGCGGGGAAGGGCACGCGTGTATTGGCGGGTGCGGCGGCATGGGTGGCCGCATGCGCTACCGCATTTGCCACATTCTCCACTTCCGTGGGAGGAACAGGATGGTTCAAGCTTGTCTCCAGCGCTTCGAACAACCGCACATCGGGTTGTATCGACGAATAATTCGGGGCTTATTATCGCTTTGTATGCCCTTATTCTACTGCCGATCGGGGTCTCGGGTGAATTCGGGTTTGTCGTTTGGCGCTTGCACGCGTTGTATGCTGCGCGGCGACAAAATCTATAATAGGCAGGCGCAGATATCAGCGCAGCACTAGCGAATTCGCAACAGGACAGCCATGGGCCATCGTTTGAGCAAAATCACCACCCGCACCGGCGACGACGGTACGACCGGCCTGGGCGACGGCAGCCGGGTAGGCAAGGACGAGGCGAGGATCGCAGCGATCGGCGACGTCGACGAACTCAATTCGAACCTCGGCGTATTGCTGGCCGAATCGTTGCCGCCCGCAATCCGGGTTCAACTCACGGCGATTCAGCACGATCTATTCAACTTGGGCGGCGAATTATGCATGCCGGGACACAGTGTGATCAGCGGCACCGAGGTGGCGCAACTGGATCATTGGATCATCGAGCATAACGCCGAGCTGCCGCCGCTACGCGAATTCATCCTGCCGGCAGGCTCGCGCGCCGCGTCCCTCGCGCACGTTTGCCGCACGGTGTGCCGGCGTGCCGAGCGCTCGATTGTGGCGTTGGGGCGCAATGAGCCGCTCAATGCTGCGCCACGGCTCTATATCAACCGCTTGTCCGATCTGCTGTTCGTGTTGGCGCGTGTGTTGAATCGGGAGAACGGCGGCGACGAGGTGCTTTGGCATTACCCTCGTCGCGACTAGGCGAGTTCTAGCAGCGCTCAGTTGCCGCTGCCGCGCACGCGACGGCGCTCCTTGACTGCGGCGGCCAGCGTTTCCAGCACGCCCAAGCTATCGTCCCACGCAATGCAGGCATCGGTGACGCTCTGACCATATACGAGCGGCTCGCCCGGCACGAGGTCCTGCCGTCCCGCAACGAGGTTCGACTCGATCATTGCACCGACGATGCGTTCGTCGCCACCGCCGATTTGGCGACCGATATCGGCGCACACCGCGATCTGGTTCTCATGCTTTTTCTCACTATTCGCGTGGCTCGCGTCTATCATGAGACGGGCCGCCAAGCCGGCCCGGCCGATATCGCCGCAAGCGGCGTCGACACTGGCTGCATCGAAGTTGGGCTGCTTGCCGCCGCGCAAAATGATGTGACAGTCTTCGTTGCCCGAGGTGGACACGATCGCCGAGTGGCCGCCCTTCGTTACCGACAGAAAATGGTGCGGTTGCGATGCGGCCTTGATCGCGTCTACCGCGATTTTGACGTTGCCGTCGGTGCCGTTCTTGAAGCCGATCGGGCAGGAAAGGCCCGAAGCCAATTCACGGTGCACTTGCGACTCGGTGGTGCGCGCACCGATCGCGCCCCACGAGACGAGGTCGGCGATATATTGCGGGCTGATCACGTCGAGATATTCCGTGCCCGCCGGCACACCCAGCGAATTGATCTTGTACAGCAACTCGCGAGCCATGCGCAGACCGTCGTTGATCTTGAAGCTATTGTCCATGTACGGATCGTTGATCAGGCCTTTCCAGCCCACCGTCGTACGCGGCTTTTCGAAATACACCCGCATCACCACTTCGAGTTCTCCGGCGTAGCGCTTGCGTTGCTCCATGAGCTTGCCGGCGTATTCCAGCGCGGCCTGCGGATCGTGTATCGAGCACGGCCCGATGATCACGATCAAGCGGTCTTCCATGCCGTGCAGTATGCGGTGCATCGCTTGACGCGAGCGGTAGATCAGCTCCGAAATCTTTTCTTCGCAAGGGAATTCCCGAATCAGATGCGCCGGAGGTACCAGCTCTTTCAACTCTCGAATTCGGACGTCATCGGTGTTATGCGGGGGCATGCTCAATTCTCCAGAAATAATGTGCGGTGTCTTGCGAGGCGAGCGGGTTGACTGAGGAACACGCTGCGCCGGATAAAAAAAAACCGCCAGACTCGCTGGCGGTTTTCGTGGATCCTGCAGGGCTCGTTACAAACCCTCTCCTTCCGCCAGCGGTTCGAGATAGCTATAAAAATAAAACCAGAACGTGGCGAACATGGAAAGGCGACCCAATATGAGATGTTTCGATGTGTCTTTATAACTCGTAGAAGCGTGTTTGACAAGCGTCTACATCATAAAATGCGGAATTCACGCGTGTGAGGCATGAATTTCGCACGAAGTGTGCGTATTTTTGCGGATTAAGCAGTGCCGCCAACCGTCATACGGTCGATGCGCAAGGTGGGCTGACCCACACCTACCGGCACGCTTTGCCCTTCTTTACCGCACACGCCTATGCCAGTATCGAGCGCCATGTCATTGCCTATCATGCTGACGTCCTTGAGCGATTCCGGGCCGCTGCCGATCAGCGTGGCGCCCTTGACCGGGTAGGTGATCTTGCCGTCTTCGATCATGTAGGCTTCTGAAGCGGAGAACACAAACTTGCCGTTGGTGATGTCCACCTGACCGCCGCCAAAATTGACCGCATACAGGCCGTGCTTGACGGATTCGATGATCTCCTGCGGATCACGCTCGCCGTTGAGCATGTAGGTATTGGTCATGCGCGGCATCGGCAGCGCAGCATAGGATTCGCGGCGCGCGTTGCCGGTGACCGGCATTTTCATCAGGCGCGCGTTAAGCGTGTCCTGGATATAGCCCTTCAGGATGCCGTCTTCGATCAAGGTCGTGCACTGGGTCGGATTTCCCTCGTCGTCGATGTTGAGCGACCCGCGGCGGTTCGGCAGCGTGCCGTCGTCGACCACGGTAACGCCCTTGGCGGCCACGCGCTCGCCGAGCTGCCCGGCAAACGCGGACGAGCCCTTGCGGTTGAAATCGCCCTCCAGCCCGTGGCCGATGGCTTCGTGCAGCAGCACGCCGGGCCAGCCGGGTCCGAGCACGACCGTCATCGCACCCGCCGGGGCTGGGCGCGCATCGAGGTTGAGCAAGGCCGCGCGTACCGCTTCATCGACGTAACCGGACAGTAATTCGTCACTGAAATAGTGATAGTCGTAACGTCCGCCGCCGCCGCTGCTGCCGACTTCACGCCGGCCGTTCTGCTCGGCGATGACGGTCACCGACACGCGCACCAGCGGCCGGATATCGGCGGCCAGGATGCCGTCGCTGCGGGCCACCAGCACCACATCGTATTCACCGGCCAAGCCGGCCATCACCTGCGTGATGCGCGGGTCGCGGCTGCGCGCCATCTTTTCGATGCGCTCCAGCAAGTTGACCTTGGCGGTAGCGTCCAGCGAATTCAAGGGATCCTGCGGCAAATAGAGATCGCGACCGAACGTGCCTTTCAGGGAGCTGGCCACCTTGATGCGTTGTCGTCCGCCGCCCGCTTTGGCGATCGCCTTGGTGGCCGCAGCCGCTTGCATGATGGCTTCGGCCGACAGGTCGTCCGAATACGCAAACGCGGTGCGCTCGCCGGCCACGGCACGCACGCCGACGCCTTGGTCGATGCTGAAACTGCCCGATTTCACGATGCCTTCTTCGAGACTCCAGGCTTCGCTGCGGGTGGTTTGGAAGTACAGGTCGGCGTAGTCGACCCGATGCGTGAAAATGTCGCCCAACACCCGCGTCAAGAGCGCCTCGTCGAGCCCGTAAGGGGTCAGGAGAAGGTCCTTGGCGGTTGCCAGATTGCGGATGCCCGGTTCTATAAGATTCATGCTCGCTTCTTCGAAAGTAATATGCGGTGTAAGTCGTTTAATACCCATAACTTACACCAATCCGCATTTTCCAGCCGGTGTCGGTGCAAGTGACAGCGTGGCGTTGCATTGTGACAATGGTCGAAGTGCAGCCCGGCCCGGTCGGGCACCGTTCAGCCCAGCACCCGGTGCCGCAGGGCCGGCAGGCTCTGCCGCACTTCGGCGATACGTTGCGGGTCGACGTATCCTGCAACCACGCCCGGACCCTCCTCCCGTTGCGCGACCCGTTCTCCCCAGGGATCGATCAGCATGCTGTGCCCCCAGGTGCGGCGGCCGGTTTCGTGTGTGCCGCCTTGCGCCGCCGCGAGCACGTAGCACTGGTTTTCCACGGCGCGTGCGCGCAGCAGCAACTCCCAGTGGGCACGGCCGGTGGTGTAGGTGAATGCCGAGGGCACCAGCATCAGCGCGCAATCGCCCAAGGCGCGGTATAGCTCGGGGAAACGCAGGTCGTAGCAGACTGACAGACCGACGCGGCCCGCCGGTGAGTCGAAGGTGCTGACCTGCTCACCGGGGCGGATGGTTCGTGCTTCGTCGAACTGATCCTGGCCCTTGCTGAAGCTGAATAGATGAATCTTGTCGTAGCGCGCAACCTGCTGGCCCTGTGCGTCGAACACCAGCGTGGTGTTCATGACGCGCGTGGCTTCCGGCGCGACCAGCGGCAAGGTGCCGCCGATCACCCAGACGTTGTTGCGTCGCGCCGCATCGGCAAGAAAATTCTGGATCGGACCGTCCCCGGGCGTCTCGCGCAAGGCCACCTTGTCGGTATCCTTGAAACCCATGAAACAGAAGTATTCCGGCAGCAGCACAAGTTCAGCGCCGTCGGCTGCCGCCTGGGCAATCAACGCACCGGCATCGGCGAGATTACGCGCGAGGTCGGGGGTGCTCACCATCTGCAGGGCCGCTACCTTGACCGGGGCGGCGGGTAGCGGGCTGGCAGATTCGGTGCGGGATGGGTTCATACGGTGGTTTCTCCCTCATGGCTACAGCGTAGATCGCAGGGTTACAGCATAGATTGCAGCGTAGATCGCGACGGCGGCGGGCGTCAATTAGATCGAGACGCCGGCCCGCATTAATTAGATCGAGACGCCGGCACGCGTCAGTGCGCCGGCGCGGATGCGGGCGGCGTGGTGTCTTTGGCGAGCGGATTCTTGAAGAACTTGCTGCGGTCCTTGATCTTGCGGATCTGTGGGGCGGCCCAGGAGCCTGTGACCGCATACTCTATGGATAGCGCCTGCGCCAGCGAATTGGATAACACCAATTGGGCGACGAAGGTGCCCAGGCCCAGCACCGGGTTGATTGCGGTCGCCGCCAACGCAGCCGAGCTGGCGCTTAACACTGGCACGACCATGACACGCAGATCTTGCGTTTCTTGGGGAATATCGGCGGTGCCGTGCATCGAAATTTTTGCCGGCGAGCTATTCAGTTTGAAATCGTCGATATGGATGATGCCGCGCCGCACGTCGCTGGTGGCGGTGATCGAATCAAACGGCAGGCCCGCGCCGAAAATGTCCCGGAAATCCAGCGTCAGAAAGCGCGACAGGCTTTGCAGGCTGAATACGCCCAGCAGCTTCGCTATGCCTGGGTCGACCTTCAAAAATTCGCCGCGTTTCAATTCGGCTGCCAAATGGCCATCGAGCGTGGTGCTGTCTATGGCGTCGGGACCGCCGCGCCAGCCGATATGACCGCTCAATGTGCCATTGCCCTTTTGCAGTGTGTGGGGCAAGCCCAATTGATTCAGCAAAGCACCGGCATCGGCAATGTCGAGTTTGAAATCGAGTTCGGTGCGGCGCAAGTCCTGAGCCGGCGGCGTGTCCTGCACTTGCGCCGGCGATTCGGCCAAGACAGACGATACGGCGAAGACAGACGGCGCGACGCTGGCCGGACTGCCTGGATTGTTCAAGTTGGTCGCATTCAAAGCGGTAGCGGTAGCGGTAGCGGTGGCGGCCGCGGCGTCACCGCTTGGCAGCCGCCAACTACCTGTGGTGGTCAGCGTGGCCGCTGGACTGGTAACTTTCAGCGAGTCGAGTTGCCAGACCGGCACGCCGTCTTGCCGCAGATTGCGTGCCTGCAGTTCGAGTTTGCCGAAGTGGCGATTGGACACGGTGAAGTCATCGACCGTCGCGTTAATGGCGGGGAATTGCTGCCGCTCGGTGCGCAGTCCCTCCATCAGCGCAGCGCCCGTGCGTGCGGGGGGAATATTCACGTGTGACAGGTGCGTTTCGAGCTCGCCGGCAGGACTAAGCGGACTGTGTGGGCGCCATAGCGCATGTCCCGTCACCTGATCGGATTGCAGATCGCCTTGCCATTGGTCGTTCATGTGGCTGCCGTCAAGGGCGATGTTGTCCCACTGCCGCGAAAACAGGTTTAGCGCGCCCACATGGGCTTTGAAAGTGGTCGGCGAATAGCCGCCGGCCATGCGCGGTCTTGGCGCGTCGGTCGCCGGATCCGAGGAGGAGAGCGGGAACGTGGGTCTGGTTTTGGCTTCGGGGGGCTGCAGGCTGCTCAGTGTCTTGCGCCATGCGTCCAGGTCCAGATGATCGAGGTCGACCTCAAGCGCCACGCCACGCGCCGGTAACGGCACCGTCTTGTTCACACCGATGGCGCCGCGCAATACGGTCGGTTCGGCGTCGGCAGATGGGTGATTGCGCAGTACATACGCCAGTGAGACCGGCCCGAGTTGCGCGTCGATTTGCTCGATCGGCGCCTTTTTCATGACAGTCGGTCCGTCATCTTTGGATGCTGCTCGTGGGGGGATTGTGTCGGCCTCTGGCTGCGTCGATCCTGCAATCGAAGTACCCACCGAAGCACCATCGGAAGCACCCACCGAAGCACCACCCGAGCCCACATTCGCGGCTTGCGATAGTGAGATCAGCGAAAACCGCAACGGCATCGGTGTGCCGGCGGCTTTGCCCAGCGGGGCAGGGAGATCGATCGCCATCGCGCTCAGGTCCGCGCTCGCCGTGATGTCCGCCGTGGCGTGGGGCGCCGCGTGCACCACGACGCGGTAAGGTGCTGTACCGCTTAACCGCCGTGCCACCGCGCCCTCCATACCGTTGGGCAGTTCGGTGCGCAACGCGTCGGCGGTGATGCTGCCGTCGACGTTGACCGCGAGCGTGCCGTCCTTTGTCATCCCGCCATCGAAACGCACAGGCTCGCCCAGGAACTCACCGCTCAGGCGTTGTAGCGTCATCGTGCGGTCGGCGGCAAATTCGACTTTGCCTTGCAAGCGGGTCAGCGGCGGCAAATCGCCATAACTGAGCGTGTCGTTCTTCAAGTCGAGCGTGCCGGCCACGTCGGTACGCTCTTTACGCTCGTCGCGCGACACACCGAGCTTGAGTGCGAGCCCCGTTTCGCCCTGGCCGCTGAGTTTCTCGGTGATATGGCCGCTGGCGAGCGCGATCGGGCTGGCATTCACAAAGGCCAGCAAGTCGGACATCGGACCCGCTCCCTGGCCTTCGATAACCAGGTCATCGTCGCGCGTGGAGAGATTGGCGATTCGCCCTTCGACGTGGCTCAGATTGAATTGCCGATAATGGGCTCGATCAATCGTGAACCCCAATTTTTCGCGATTGATCTCGAAGCGCCCCGCAACGCCGTCGATGCTGGGCCACTGCTCAGGACGGCCATCGCTCATCAGCGGCGTGGGTACCGACGTAGGGTCGAAAATACCGTCCTGGAACGGCGCCACGATATGAAACACGCCAGGGCGGCTCGGGTGATCGAACGGGAAGTTTTCGAGTAGTCCGCTAACTTCGACGCTCGCGTCGGTGGACGTGCCGCCGCGCAGCGCGTGCTCCAGGTAGGCACGCAGCTTGGCGCTCAAACTGGTGGGGAGATAACGCGGTACAGCCGCCACTTCCAGATGAGAAAAATTCGACAGCAGGTCAAGCGAACCGGGGCCGCTGTCGGTCTTGGCGTAGGTGACCCGGGTGTGCACGGTCGCATCGGCGTTGCTCACCGACAGATCGTCGGTATGAACTTTGACAGTGCGTTGCTCGCCATTCTTGCCCAGCGCCCAGTCGAGGTGGCCGCTCAGCGTATTGAGATCGATCTTCGGCTGATCGAACAGGCCTTCGATGGTGACCGATGCGCTTTGCGACGCCAGAGCCAGGCTGCCGCCTTTTTCGGTGGCGTAGATGTGCCCCGACAGATTTTCGAAACCCGGTTGGCCCACATGCGGATGGCCCAATGGTGTGAGCCCCGGCGCGGGGGGCTGCGGCGCAATGCCGAGGTTGTCGAGGTCGGCGTCGATCTGGTAACTGACGATAGGCACGCTGCGGCTGACTTCCGCTTCGGCGACGTCGGCCGCCGTGGCGGGTGCGGCGCGCTCCCACTTCACCGTGTAGTTGCGTAGCACGCCGCGCGGATCGTACCGTTGCAATTGATCTTCGATCGTGCGGGGCACCGGCAGCTTGCGCGAAAATTCGGCCAGCAGGCCCACATCCACTTGGTCGCCATGCAGGCTGAACGCTTGGCCCTTACCTACCGTCGGCCGGAGGTAGACCGCATCGAGCTGGCCCAGCGAGAGCAGCCGGTCGAGCGGGGTGCCATCGGAAAGCGGTTTGGGATCAGACAGCGCCATCGATAGGTCGCGCACGGCCAATCGATATTCGCGGCCGTCGTGTCGCAGATCGAAATGCATTGCCAGAGACGGGGAATCGATCTCGGGCAAGCTTGGCGTGACATGCAAGGCGAGCGCGTCGCCGTTCAGTTCACCTTCCACCGCGTTGACGTTCATTTTGCTAAACGACAGCGTGAGGTTGCCGCCCATCTGGCCGCCGCTGGCCTGGATCGGCAGGTCGACATATCGCCCGAGCGTGGGTAAATCGAGTGCGCCGATGCTCAGATACGCGCGTCCATTCCAACTGGCGGGTGCGCCCGGGTCGGCCAGCACGCCGTGACGAAAGCGCGCCCGGAAATCGAGCGGCCCCTTTAGCCACGTGCCGTCACCGTCGGCCTGCAGCCCGATCCGATGCGTGAGGCTGAAATTGAACACCGCCAATTTGATATTTTTCAACGTCAGGTCGGGCAGCCCACGTGCATTGTCACGCCACGTCAGTGTCCCGCCTCGAATCAGTACGGCGCCCTGGGTAAAGAGCCAATGAGTCAGCTTGTCATCGTGCTCGCCGCTGGCTTTGATCTGGACGCCGGCCACTTCGATACTGCCGTCGGCTCTGCGGGTCGCCAGCACCACGGGGTTTTGGATCTCGAGGCGGGCAAAGACCGGCGTGAGACGCAGAATCGAGCGCCAGGCCAGCGTGGCCGATGCATGCGGTACGGTTAGTGCGGGCGCACCCGTCGGGTCGCGTACAGTCAGGCCGGAAAGTTCAAGCCGCGGGGCGAAACCGTCCCAGCGAGCCGATATCGATTGCATCGACACCTGCGCATGCAGCGCATTGGACGCGGCGGCTTCGATGGCGGGGCGAAACGAGTCGATGCGCGGCATGACTACGAAACGCAGGGAAAGCGCCGTAACCGCCACGGCGAAGTACATCACGATCGCCAGTACGATCATGAACTCCAGCGTGCGCCACAATACCCGTTCGCTCAATACCCGCCACAAGGCTCGGGATATTTCATCCGTCGGCTCGGGCTCAGCGGCAACACTGGGTAACTCAATGAGGTCCTTACGGTCAGGCATACTGCTTGGCTTGGGCGAGCTGTGATAGGTTGCTGAAATATCGACCGACTGTAACACAGGCCGATCAGCCGACTGCCTTGTGGATGCCTATGCCACGCTTTATTTTCGTAACGATAAATGACTGACTTCATCGCCCTAAGTTCCGCCTATTCCCGGTATGCCGCGCGCCAGTTCCAGGCGCGCCCCGCTTTGGCCTCGCAAGTGCAGCGACTTGCGAGCGCACCGTTGACCCGCGAGTGGATGACGCAACGGTTTGATGCGCTATGGGCGGCCGGAGCATCCGACGCATCCGGTGCATCTGGTACTCCGGGCGCCCCCGGTGTACCCAGTGACAGCGCGGGCACGGGCGACGCGCTGCTCAAGACCGTCTTGCGGCAACTGCGCGCCGAGGTGTTCTGTACCGTCATGGCACGCGATCTGGCGGGCGTGGCGACGGTCGATGAGGTGACGACGACCATCAGCGATCTGGCCGAGCTGGCGATACAGCGTGCGCTGGTCGTCTTGTCGGCCGAGCTCGAAGGGCTGTTTGGCGCGCCGCTGGCCACGGCTGAGGCGGGCCAGCTGTGCTTGCCGCTGAGCCTGGGCGTGGTTGGGATGGGCAAACTCGGCGGCCGGGAACTCAATGTGTCCTCGGATATCGATCTGATTTTTGTCTATGAAGAGGAAGGCGAAACGGCTGGCGGCAGCCGCGCAGGCATTTCGAACCAGGAGTTTTTTATCCGCCTGGGCCGGCGTCTGATCGGCGCGCTCGCCGAAATTACCTCGGACGGCTATGTTTTTCGCGTCGATATGCGGCTGCGCCCGAATGGCGACTCCGGGCCACTGGCGTGCAGTATCGCGATGCTGGAAGAGTACTTCTACGTGCAGGGCCGTGAGTGGGAGCGCTATGCCTGGATCAAGGGCCGGCTGGTGTCCGAGGGCGAAAGCCCGGCCGCCAAGCGGCTCGCCGCGCAGCTCGAGTCACGCGTGGTGCCGTTTATCTACCGGCGTTACCTCGATTACGGCGTGATCAGCGCGATCCGCTCGCTGCATTTGCAAATCCGTCAGGAGGCGGCCCGGCGCGCGCGCATGCGCCCCGACAAGGCCGATGACGTCAAGCTCGGGCGCGGCGGCATCCGCGAAATCGAATTCAGCGCGCAGGCGTTCCAATTGATACGCGGCGGCCAGGACGCCGCGTTCCGCGTCAGACCTACCCGGCAAGTGCTCGCGCTGGCAGCCGAGCGCGGCCTGCTTGCGCCCGCGGTGGCCGAACAATTGTGCGCCGCGTATTTGCTGTTGCGCCAGGTGGAGCATCGTTTGCAGTACCTGGACGATGCGCAGACCCATGCTTTGCCGGTCGACCCGCAGGACCGCTTGCGGTTGGCGCAGTCGCTGGGCCATCCGGAATTTTCGCAATTGCTGGCGGCGCTCGACGTGCACAGGCAATTTGTCGAGGAGCAATTCGACCAGCTTTTTGCCGATAAGGCCGAAGCAATGGGGACCTCGACCGACGACTGTGCACCCGATATCGATTGGCTGTGGAGCGACAGCCTGAGCGAGGGCTTGATCGACAATCTGAACAATCCGGGACGCCCGGACGGGGAGGCCGGCGGCAAGCCAGGCGATGCGCAAGCGGCGGGCAGCGGCGCCGGCAAGGTGAGTGGCGCCGGTGGCAATGCGACCCCCAATGTGATCCGCGAGATGGCCAGCGAGGCCATTGCCGATACCGGCGACGATTTCAACGCGCGTGTCGATGCGCAATTGGTGGAACTCGGCTTTGCCGATCCCGCAGTCGTGCGCGAGCGACTGCGTATGTTGCGGGTATCTGCACGCTATCAGGGTCTGCCCGAAGCGAGCCGGCAACGCTTCGACGTGCTGGTGCAGCGCGCCTTGTTGGCCGCGTGTGGCGGCTGCGGAGAGCCGCACGTGGAGGCGGCAGTGTTTCCAGTAGCCGCACCCGATGCCATGCTGTTGCGTTTTCTCGACCTGCTCGACACGATCAGCCGGCGCGGCGCGTATCTGGCCTTGTTATCGGAATATCCGGCGGCGCTCAAGCGCGTACTGGTGGTGCTCGGCGGCTCGCGCTGGGGCGCCACGTATCTAAACAGTCACCCGCAGTTGCTCGATGAACTGCTCGACAACGAGGCGCTGGCAAGCCCGTTCGATTGGCCCGAATTCGTTCGCGAATTGCGCGGCCGGCTCGCGGCGGCCGATGGCATCGAGCAACAAATGGACTTGCTGCGGCATGCCCATCACGCCGAGGTGTTTCGCATCCTGCTGCTCGATCTGGCGGGGCATCTACCGGTCCAGGTCGTCAGCGACCGGCTATCCGAATTGGCTGACGCGGTGCTCGATGTGACCTTGGACGCCGTCTGGCGAACGCTACCGCGGCGCCATCGCGAGCAAGCGCAGTTCGCCGTGATCGCGTACGGCAAGCTCGGCGGAAAGGAGCTTGGCTATGCGTCCGATCTCGATCTGATCTTTCTCTACGATGACGAACACGAGAGCGCGGCCGAGGTGTATGCCACTTTTGGGCGCCGGCTGGTGATGTGGTTGACCACGGCCACAGGCGCGGGCACGCTCTTCGATATCGATTTGCGCTTGCGGCCCAACGGCGCGTCGGGATTGATGGTGACTTCGCTGGAGGCGTTCCGGCAATACCAGTTGCGCGAGGGCGATGCGGCCAATACGGCTTGGGTATGGGAACACCAGGCGCTGTCGCGTGCGCGCTTTAGCGCCGGCGATGCGCGATTGGGCCAGGCGTTCGATGCGATCCGTGCCCGGGTGATGGCGCTGCCGCGAGACAGCGCGGCGCTGGCCAAAGAGATTGTCGCCATGCGCGCGCGCGTGGCCGAAGGCCACCCCAACCGCACGCTCCTATTCGACCTGAAGCAGGACCGCGGCGGCATGGTGGATATCGAGTTCGCCGTGCAATATCTGATCTTGTTGCACGCTGGCGCGTACCCGCAACTGGTTCGCAACACCGGCAATATCAACTTGCTGCGCGAATTGGCGGCCTTGGGCCTGCTCAGCGAGCAGCACGCCGACAAAGCCGGGGCCGCGTATCGGACTTACCGTGGCTTACAGCACAAGTTGCGGCTCGACGGCATGGAGGTTGCCCGGGTCGAACCCGCGCGCGTGGCCGGCGAGCGCGCCGACGTGCTGGCGATGTGGGACAGTATTTTTCCCGAGAGCGGATCAGGCGCTTAGCATTTCCTTCGCATGCTTACGGGTGGTCGCGGTAATTTCGAGGCCGCCAAGCATGCGGGCGACTTCCTCGACACGCAGCGGTTTGTCCAACGGCATCACGGTGGAAACGGTCACGCCGTCGGATTGGGTCGCCTTGGCAACGCGGAAATGACGCTCGCCTCGGGCCGCGACCTGCGGCAAGTGCGTGACGCACAGTACTTGCCGCATGCTCCCCAGTTGCCGCAACAGGCGTCCAACCACTTCGGCGACCGCGCCGCCGATGCCGCTGTCGACCTCGTCGAAGATCAGGGTCGGTGTCGGGTTGGCGGTGCTGGCGATCACCGACAGGGCCAAGCTGATGCGGGCCAGCTCGCCGCCGGACGCGGTTTTGGCCAAGGGCCGCAACGGCACCCCGGGATGGCCGGCCACACGAAACTCAATTTGCTCGAGTCCATACGCACCGCCTTCGGGCAGCGCGACCAACGCCACTTCGAAGCTGCCGCCTTCCATCGACAGATCCTGCATGCCCGTGGTGACGGCGTCGCCGAGCGATTTCGCGGCGCCCGCGCGCGCTTTCGACAGCGTCTGGGCGTGCTGCAGATAGCTTGCGTGCAATTGGGCGGCGTGAGCCTGTAGCGCGGCAATATCGGTTGCGGCGTCGAGGGCCGCAAGTTGGGCGCGCCGCGCCTCGAATTCGTCGGGCAAGGATTCGGGTCGCAGTCGAAACTTGCGAGCCGCGGCATGCAGCGCGTCCAGACGCGTTTCGACCGTCGCGAGCCGCTGCGGATCGAGATCGAGCCGCTGGCTGTAATGGGACAGCGAATACGCCGCCTCCTGCAACTGGATCTCGGCAGGTTCGAGCGACGCCAGTGTGTCGTTGAGCCCGCTGTCGATTTCGGCCAATGCCTTCAGCCGCGACACCATACCGCTCAACTGACCGATCAGCGCGTCTTCGGCTTCAGACAGCGTGCCCAAGGCCGACTGGACGCCATCGATCAGACTGGCGGCATGCGACAAACGCCGGTGCTCGGCATTGATCTCTTCCCATTCGCCGGGTTGCGGCGCGAGCTTTTCGAGTTCGGAGAGTTGCCAGGCCAGCCGTTCGCGTTCGAGCTGCAATTCGCGTTCGCGTCCTTGCGCAGCTTGCGCGGCGGCCGTGGCCTCGCGCCATGCGCGCCAGGCCTGGGCAACCTCGGCCGCTTGCGCGCTCAAGCCGGCGTGCCCGTCGAACAGCGCGCGCTGGGCGTCCGGGCGCATCAATAGCTGGTGGGCATGCTGGCCGTGGATGTCGACCAGCATTTCGCCGACTTCGCGCAATTGCGCCAAGGTTGCCGGCGTACCGTTGATAAAGGCGCGCGAACGTCCGTTCGCATCCAGCACGCGGCGCAGCATGACGCTGCCGGCTTCCTGGCCGCTGCCATCCAAGGCCTGCTCGGCGAGCCACGCATCAGCCAAGGCGTGCGTGCTGAAGGACGCGGTGATGTCGGCACGCGCCTGCCCCGCCCGCACGACGCTGGCGTCGGCGCGTGCCCCAAGCGTCAGGGCCAGCGCATCGATCAGGATCGATTTGCCAGCACCGGTCTCACCGGAAAACACCGTGAAGCCGGTGTCGAACTCGATATCCAGGGCGGCGACGATAACGAAGTCGCGAATCGATAGGTGTCGTAGCATCGTTTGTCGAGCAGGTTCGCGGCCGCCGTGAAAAGCGGCGGTGAATCATTGGGTTGAATCGTCAGGTAGGGTCGTCCTCGTGGGACGGGTGTTCGTGCCAATGCATTTTGTTGCGCAGCGTGGCGAAGTAACTATATCCGACCGGGTGCAGGAATGGCACGGTATAGCGCGAACGTTGTACCTCGATCGTGTCGTTGAGCTGCAGGGCGGTGAACGATTGCATGTCGAAATTCACGTTGACGTCGCGCCCGCTCACAATCTGGATGCTGCAATGGGAATCTTCAGGCAACACGATGGGGCGATTGGACAGCGCATGCGGCGCGATCGGCACGAGCACGAAGCCCTTTAACTGCGGATGCAGGATCGGCCCTTGCGAAGACAGGGCGTAAGCGGTGGAGCCGGTCGGGGTGGCCACGATCAGGCCGTCCGAGCGCTGGTTGTACATGAAGCGGCCGTCCACTTTCACGCGTAATTCGATCATCCCCGAGAAGCCGCTGCGATTGACCACGACGTCGTTGAGCGCGACCGCCTCGCAGATCGACACGCCCTCGCGCACGATGCGCGCTTCCAGCAGACTGCGCTCTTCGCGCTCGAAGCTGCCCTCGAGCATCGGCAGCACCAGACTTTGCATCTCGCTGATGGGGATGTCGGTAATAAAGCCGAGCCGGCCGTGGTTAATGCCGATCAGCGGGGTTTTATAGGGCGCGAGCTGGCGGCCGATGCCCAGCATCGTGCCGTCGCCGCCCAGCACGACCGCCACATCGGCCCGTTCGCCGATTTCGCTCGGTGTGACCGCCGGATAATCGGTCGAATTGATCATGACTGCGGTTTCGGCTTCGAACACCACGTCGAAGCCGCGCTTGACAATGCATGATGCCAGCGCCAAGAGCGGTTCACGCACCGCAGGCGTGTTGTAGCGCCCGACCAGGGCGACAGTCTTGAATTGAGTGCGCGTTTCCATGCGTTGCATTAGACCATAGCTGTGGCGATTAAAGAATCGGCATAACGACTACAAGAACGGTGTCATGTGAGATAGCAAGGGAATCGCCGCGGTTTCTCGGTAGAATAGAGCTATCGAAAATACTGACTCCGCATGCTAGATCCTCGCGCCCAGACCCTGCTCAAGACCCTGATCGAACGGTATATCGCCGAAGGTCAGCCGGTGGGCTCGCGCACGCTTTCCAAATATTCCGGTCTAGAGCTCAGCCCCGCGACGATACGCAACGTCATGTCGGATCTCGAAGACCTGGGGCTGGTCGCCAGCCCGCATACTTCGGCCGGCCGGATTCCGACGCCGCGCGGCTACCGCTTGTTCGTCGACACCATGCTCACGGTGCAGCCCCAATTCGACGACGAACAGGTTGCCCGCAATGTGGCCCGCCACTTGCAGCCCGGCGAGCCGCAAAAGGTGGTGGCGGTCGCCGCCAGCGTGCTGTCCAGCCTGTCGCAGTTTGCCGGCGTGGTGCTGACGCCGCGTCGCAGTCACGTGTTCAAGCAGATCGAATTCATGCGCTTGTCCGAAAGCCGCATCCTGCTGATCATCGTCACGCCCGAGGGCGACGTGCAGAACCGCATCATGGCGACCCAGCGCGACTATTCGCCCGCGCAACTGGTCGAAGCCTCGAATTACATCAACGCCAACTTTGCGGGCCTGTCGTTCGACGAGGTTCGCAAGCGCCTGCTCGAAGAAATCAATGCCTTGCGCGGCGACATGACGCAATTGATGCAGGCAGCGGTGGTAGCCAGCACCGACGACTCCGATACCGGCGAGACGGTGTTGATTTCGGGCGAGCGCAATCTGCTTGAAATCGCCGACCTGTCGTCGAATATGAGCCGCTTGCGCAAGCTATTCGACGTATTCGACCGAAAGACCAGCTTGTTGCAACTGCTCGATGTGTCCAGCCACGCGCAGGGTGTGCAGATTTTCATCGGCGGCGAGTCTACGCTGGTGCCGCTCGAAGAGATGAGCGTGGTGACCGCACCTTACACCGTGGATGGCAAGATCGTCGGCACGCTGGGCGTGATCGGCCCGACGCGCATGGCTTACAACCGCGTCATCCCGATTGTCGATATTACGGCCCGGTTGCTCTCGCAAGCGCTTTCGCAGCACTGAAGCCATCGCCGCCCCCCGGCAGTCGAGTCGCGTCCCCTGGCTATAATGACCTTTCAATTGGCTTGTGCGTAGCCCATGACCTGGCTTCGGCGTCGCGCCGACCGGCGCGGCACGACGCCGAAGCCAGCCTGATTTATACCGTGCCGTCCTCCGAGGGCTTATGCGTTTCGATCTTGAATTGCCGCACCAGCACACCGGCTCGTCGCGAGTGGCTGTTCTTCTGCTCAATCTGGGCACACCGGACGCGCCGACACCCACGGCGGTACGCCGCTATTTGGCCGAATTCCTGTCCGACCCCCGTGTGGTGGAGATTCCGTGGTTGGTCTGGCAGGTGATCCTGCGGCTATTCATCCTGCCGGTGCGCGGGCGCGCTTCGGCCAAGAAGTATGAAGCGGTATGGCTCAAGGAAGGCTCGCCGCTGCGCGTTCATACGCAAGCGCAAGTGGAGCAACTGCGGCTATTGTTGCAAACCAACGGCTATGACGTCGTGGTCGATTACGCCATGCGCTACGGCAATCCCGGTGTGCCGACCGTATTGGCGCAGCTCAAGCACGCGGGCGTCGGACGTATCCTGCTGGTGCCGATGTATCCGCAATATTCAGCGTCGACCTCGGCGACGGCCTTCGATGCCGTGTTCAGCGCACTGGGCCGCATGCGCAACCAGCCGGAGTTGCGGATGATCAAACAGTACCCTGACTATCCGGGCTATATCGATGCCATGGTCGAGCAGATTCATGGCTACTGGACCGTGCACGGCAAACCCGATTTCGCTGGAGGGGACCGTATGTTGTTGAGTTTTCACGGGATTCCAAAGCGCTCGCTCGATCTGGGCGATCCTTACCACGAGCAATGCCAGCAAACGGGCACACTGTTGACGCAGGCACTGGGCCTCACGCCGACCGAATGCCGGGTCACGTTCCAGTCGCGTTTTGGTGCGCAGGAGTGGCTGCAGCCGTATACGGCGCCGACTTTGAAAGAGTTGGGCACAGCGGGATTGCGACGGGTTGATGTATTTTGCCCGGGCTTCACCTCCGATTGCCTGGAAACGATAGAGGAAATCGGCATGGAAGGCCGCGACGAATTCATCGCAGCCGGTGGCCGCGAATATCACGCGATCCCTTGCCTGAATGCCTCGGCTGCCTGGATCAAGGGCTTGGGCGAATTGGTCGCGCTTAATCTACAGGGCTGGCCGGTGCTTGCGCAGCAACCGGCCAGCGCTGCAGCCTGAACGCTCAGATATGCAATATCCCGTCCAGAACGATATTCACGCGCGCTTGCGTCTCGACAAGTGGTTATGGGCGGCGCGGTTCTTCAAAACGCGCTCGCTTGCAACCGATGCCGTGAACAAAGGGCGAGCGACGTTGAACGGCGCAGCGGTGAAGCCGGCACGCGACGTGCGGGTCGGTGACCAAGTTCGCATCGAACTCGACGGTCTTGCGTGGGAAATCGAGGTGCTAGGTATTTGTGAAGTACGCGGGCCTGCCAGTATCGCGCAGACCTTGTATCAGGAAACGCCGGAGAGCCTCGCGAAACGAGACGCGGAGTTGGCGCGGCGCAAGCTGTTCCGCGAGCCGGCTGCCGCGCTGCACGGGCGTCCGACCAAGCGCGACCGCCGCGAAATCGGCCGGCTGAACCCCAAGATCAGCGGCAGGTCGCCGCCTGAGGACTGAGCCAATGACCGACGGTGGCGCGTGCAAAACCGTATTCCATTGTGCGATCGGTGACCGCCCCGGACATGCAAATCGTGGTGGTGCCAGCGATCAATACCAATCCGACCACAGCTATCGCGAAGGTCAATTTCATGGCAGATCCTTGACTGAAAGAACTTTTTTGAGCGGTGCTGCCGCCCAAGTTGACGGTTGGCCCGTGAACAGCTCAATTTTAGTCGCTCGACTATATCGGCTCAATGTCAATCGTGGTTTTCTCTCGAAAAAGAGTGTTACCGTACATTGCAACGGCCGAAAAAGCGGATTTTGGACCCTGCCGGCGACTTGAAATTATGTCGCATGCCCCCATAAACAAAGGGGCGGCCGCGAACCGACTGCATCCGCGATCGCGCCCGGGCGAGTGTTGCGTCGCCGCAAATGGGCTTTTCAGCCCGCCGAACTTCTTGGACTCGATCACTGTTCGGGTCTGCTTTTTTTGATCACAGTAATTTAGGGAAATACGGAAATGGAAGACACTCAATCGACGCCGCCGACGCCGCAACAAGATTCCGAAGCGCAATTCTCTGCCGCTCAGAACCCCGAAGTCGCGGGCGATGCTGCCGGCAACGAGAGCGACGCTGCGCTGGCGGAAGCGCAGGCAAAGTTGGCAACGCTGCAGGAGGAGTTCCTGCGCGCCAAGGCCGAGACGGAAAATATCCGTCGTCGGGCTCAGGAAGACGTCACCAAAGCGCATAAATTCGCGCTCGAAAGCTTTGCCGAGTACCTGTTGCCGGTGATCGACAGCCTCGAAGCCGCGCTGGCGGACACGTCGGGCGATACCACCAAGGTTCGCCAAGGGGTTGAGCTAACGCTGCGCCAGCTCAATTCGGCGCTGGAAAAAGGGCGAGTGATCGCCATCAATCCGGTTGGCGAGAAATTCGATCCGCACCGCCACCAAGCTATTTCGATGGTGCCGTCGGAACAGGAAGCGAACACGGTGGTCGCGGTGCTGCAAAAAGGCTTTCTGATCTCGGATCGCGTGCTGCGCCCGGCGTTGGTGACGGTGTCACAGCCGAAATAAGCAGCCGAGCACGCACCATGCCGCAAATCTCGATTGACCGTAGCGCTTTCGACACCTTCGCGATGCGCGAAGTGACCGCTGCCGACCTCGACGCTCAGCTTGCCGCTGCGGGCGATGGGCTTGCCGTCGTGTTTTTGTGGGGCTATGACTGCTTCAACTGTGAAATTGCCAAGAAGGCGATGCTGGCCCAGCCCGCCGCCATCGAAGCGCTGGGGCTGACCTGGTTTCACAGCAATGTCTACGAGCAGCCGGAGTTATCCCGGCGCTTCGCGCTGCATGGCGTACCCACCTGGTTTTTCTTTTATCGCGGCCGCAAGCTGGGTCGCGCGACCGGATGGCATGGTTTGGCGCAATTTGAGGCCGCAGTGAGCGCTGCACGCGCAAAAATTGCAGATTTGCGCGAAATCGGGTCTTGAAAAAGCGCCGTCGGGACCCACGTTAGGAGCAAGGTTATAGATAGGGAATCGGAAGCGCGGCCATCCTCGTGAAAAATCGAGGTCGCGCGGTCCGAAGTGACGCAAAATGTCGCCTGCTGTGAAGCTGGCGACCCGGGAACGATTAAAGTCAGGGAGCTAGAAATGGGCAGAATCATCGGGATTGACTTGGGTACGACGAACTCGTGCGTAGCGATCATGGAAGGCAATACCGTGCGCGTGATCGAAAACGCCGAAGGCACACGCACCACGCCGTCTATCGTCGCTTATATGGAAGACGGTGAGATTCTGGTCGGCGCGCCGGCCAAGCGTCAAGCGGTGACCAATCCGCGCAATACGCTATATGCGGTCAAGCGCCTGATTGGTCGCCGTTTCGAAGAAAAAGAAGTGCAGAAAGACATCGCGCTGATGCCCTATGCCATCTCGAAAGCCGACAATGGCGACGCATGGATCACCGTGCGCAACGAAAAATTGGCACCGCCGCAGATTTCCGCGGAAATCCTGCGCAAGATGAAAAAGACCGCCGAAGACTACCTCGGCGAGCCGGTGACCGAAGCGGTCATCACCGTGCCGGCTTACTTCAACGACAGCCAGCGCCAAGCAACCAAAGATGCAGGGCGTATCGCCGGCCTCGAAGTCAAGCGCATTATCAACGAACCGACCGCGGCGGCTCTCGCGTTCGGTTTGGACAAGACCGAAAAGGGCGATCGAAAGATTGCCGTATATGACTTGGGCGGCGGCACGTTCGATATTTCGATCATCGAAATTGCCGATGTCGACGGCGAAAAACAATTTGAAGTGCTGGCGACCAACGGCGACACCTTCCTGGGTGGCGAAGACTTCGACCAACGCATCATCGAATACATCATTGCCGAGTTCAAGAAAGAGCAGGGCGTCGACCTGTCGAAAGACGTGCTCGCGCTGCAACGCCTGAAAGATGCGGCCGAGAAAGCGAAGATCGAATTGTCGAGCACGCAGCAGACCGAAATCAATCTGCCGTACGTGACGGCCGATGCCAGCGGTCCGAAGCACTTGAACTTGAAGATCACGCGCGCCAAGCTCGAAGCGCTGGTCGAAGAGCTGATCGAACGCACGATGGAGCCGTGCCGTATCGCCATTAAAGATGCAGGCGTGAAGGTCGGCGAAATCGACGATATCATCCTGGTCGGCGGCATGACGCGTATGCCCAAGGTGCAAGAGAAGGTCAAGGAATTCTTCGGCAAGGACCCGCGTCGCGACGTGAACCCGGACGAAGCCGTGGCTGTGGGCGCTGCGATCCAAGGCCAAGTGCTCTCGGGTGACCGTAAGGACGTGCTGCTGCTGGACGTGACGCCGTTATCGCTGGGCATCGAGACGCTGGGTGGCGTGATGACCAAGATGATCAAGAAAAACACGACGATCCCGACCAAGCACGCGCAGGTATATTCGACTGCCGATGACAATCAGGGTGCCGTGACGATCAAGGTGTTCCAGGGCGAGCGCGAGATGGCGGCCGGTAACAAGCTGCTGGGCGAATTCAACCTCGAAGGCATCCCACCGGCGCCGCGTGGCGTGCCGCAGGTCGAAGTCACGTTCGACATCGACGCCAATGGTATCTTGCACGTCGGCGCGAAGGACAAGGCAACCGGCAAGGAAAACAAGATCACGATCAAGGCCAACTCGGGTCTGTCCGAAGCCGAAATCGACCAGATGGTGAAAGACGCCGAGATCAACGCAGCCGAAGATCACAAGCTGCGCGAGCTGGCCGAGTCGCGTAATCAGGGCGAGTCGCTGGTTCACAGCACCAAGAAATCGGTGGCTGAGTATGGTGACAAGCTCGACGCGGCCGAAAAGACCCAGATCGAGAGCGCGTTGAAGGAACTGGAAGACGCGCTCCAGGGTACCGACAAGGCTGCCATCGACGCCAAGGTCGAAGCGTTGAGCACCGCGGCGCAGAAACTCGGCGAAAAGATGTATGCCGATTTGCAGGCTCAGCAAGCCGCGGCAGCAGCGGGTGGCGCAGGCGCGCAAGGCGAGCATCCGGGTGCGCAGCACGCCGGTGCCGATGAGAAACCGGCGGAAGACGTGGTCGATGCCGATTTCAAGGAAGTGAAGAAGGACTGATCCTGCCGTGAAGGTCAGTGGTAAAGACAGGACGTAGTGTCAGCCTGGCGAATGCGTCTGCTACGTGCAGAAGGTTCGCCGGGCGTATTTGTTTTTGGCTGGCGTGGTAGCGGGTTTCCCGATACCGTGTCCGACGAGTCGCTGTGGGTGCGCTGTGGTTCCGCTGTGGTTCAGCTGTGACTCATTTGCGGGCTCATTGACAGGCTCATTACTAGGATTAACAAGGCGCCGCTGGCCCGGTTTGGCAGGCGGTGACAGATCGATATGGCGAAACGGGATTACTACGACATTCTAGGTGTCGCACGCAACGCAAGCGATGAAGAGATCAAAAAGTCGTACCGCAAGCTTGCGATGAAATTTCATCCGGACCGCAATCCGGATAGCAAGGATGCGGAGGAGCATTTCAAGGAGGCGAAGGAAGCCTATGAAATGCTGTCCGATGGACAAAAGCGCGCCGCTTACGACCAGTACGGCCATGCGGGCGTCGATCCGAATATGGGTGGCGCGGGCGGTCCGGGCTTTGGCGGGTTCGCCGAGGCTTTTGGCGATATCTTCGGCGATATCTTTGGCGGCGCTGCCGGCCAGCAGGGTGCCGGACGCGGCCGCTCCGGCCCGCAGGTTTATCGCGGCGCGGACTTGCGCTACAGCATGGAAATTACGCTGGAGCAGGCGGCGCATGGCTACGAAACGCAGATTCGCGTGCCGAGCTGGGATAACTGCGAGGTTTGCAGCGGTTCGGGTGCGAAGCCCGGCACCAAGCCGCAAACCTGCCCGACGTGTAGCGGCCAGGGCACGGTGCGCATGTCGCAAGGCTTCTTCAGCATTCAGCAGACTTGCCCGAAATGCCATGGCACGGGAAGTTTCATTCCTGATCCCTGCACGGCGTGTCACGGTGCCGGCAAGATCAAAAAGACCAAGACGCTTGAAGTCAAAGTACCGGTCGGTATCGACGACGGCATGCGGATTCGTTCGGGCGGCAACGGCGAGCCGGGTCTGAACGGCGGGCCGCCGGGCGATCTGTATGTGGAAATTCACATCAAGGCCCATTCGGTGTTCGAGCGCGAGGGCGACGATTTGCATTGCCAGATGCCGATCAGCTTCGCGGCGGCGGCCTTGGGCGGTGAGATCGAGGTACCGACGCTGGCAGGCCGCGCCAGCTTTGAAGTGTCGGAGGGTACGCAATCGGGCAAGACATTCCGCCTGCGTGGCAAGGGCATCAAGGGCGTGCGTTCCAGCATCCCGGGCGACCTGTACGTGCATGTGATTGTCGAAACACCGGTCAAGCTGACGGAACCCCAACGCGATTTGTTGCGGCAGTTCGATAAATCGTTGACTGAAGGCGGCTCGCGCCACAGTCCGCAAAGCAAAGGCTGGTTCGACCGGGTCAAGAGCTTCTTCGAGTGACATCATGGTGAGTGCCGGCCCGTTCGCGCTGTTCGACGACGCATCTATCGCGTCGAATCGCTCGGCGGGCGGCGCTGGTGTTTCTGCTGCCCCCGACTTTACTGCAACCTCCACGCCTGGCTCCTCAGGCGGGAGCTCCCGACTCTATACCGGATTTGTGCGCGAGCATGTGTGCCACGATGGCGCGCAACTCGATGCGTTCGATGCGGCGGTCGCGGCCGATCTTGCTGCGGGCCTGCATGCCGTAGTGCTCGCCGACTACGAATGGGGCACGGCGCTAAACGGCGTGCCTGGCGTGTCTGGCGCTCCTCGGCCCCTAGCCGGCTTGCCCGGCGAACCGCAGCAGGTACGCGGTGCGCTCGATGCCCCAGCGTTGCGCTGCCTGATGTTCGATACATTGGCGCGCCCTACGCGTGGCGAGGTCGACGACTGGCTGGTCGCCCACGATAATCGCCAGACCGAGCCGAGCTGCGCCGGTGTGCTCGACCTCGAGCCCAGCGTCGAACGTGCCGAATTCGACCGCTCCATGAGCGAGATTGGAGAGGCGCTGCGAGCCGGCGACGCCTACCAGATCAACTACACGTTTCGCCTCGATTTCACCGCCTACGGCGAGCCTTTGGCGCTTTATCGCCGCTTGCGTGCGCGTCAGCCGGTACGATACGGCGCCTTGATCGCATTGCCCGAGCAGCGCTGGATCCTGTCGTGCTCACCGGAATTGTTCGTGGCCTTCGCTGGCGCTTCGGCCGAGTTGACCGCGCGGCCAATGAAAGGCACAGCCGCGCGTTTAAGCGATCCGCAAGCCGATCAAGAAGCCGCGTCGGGGCTGGCCCAAGATGCCAAGAATCGCGCCGAAAATCTGATGATCGTCGATTTGCTGCGCAACGATTTGGGCCGTATCGCGGAGACCGGCTCGGTGAAAACACCGGCGCTTTTTTCGATCGAAGGGCACCCCAGCGTCTGGCAAATGACGTCCACGGTTACGGCAAGACTCAAGGGCGGCACTTCGTTCGCCAACGTGATGCGCGCCTTGTTTCCCTGTGGGTCGATTACCGGTGCGCCCAAGCGTCGCGCGATGCAGATCATCGCATCGCTCGAATCGACGCCGCGCGGGCTTTATACCGGCGCGATCGGCTGGTTGGATGCGCCGCGCCCGGGTACGCGCAACGCGTGTGGGGATTTTTGCCTGTCGGTTGCGATTCGTACGCTGTGCCTGCAAGCGCCACATGCCCATGACATGCGAGCGGGGCGCCTGGGCATAGGCGCTGGCATCGTGCTCGACAGTCGTTGCGACGACGAGTATGAGGAGTGTTATCTGAAAGCGCGTTTTTTGACGGGTCTTGACCCGGGCCTGACCTTGTTCGAAACGATACGTGCGAGCCGCGGGCAGGGGGCGCCTTATCTCGATCGGCATTTGGCTCGTCTCGCGAACGGCGCGCGCCGGTTGGGATTCGCCTGTGAGCCGGCAACGTTGCGCGCTGCGGTGTTGTCACAGATTGCTGAGTTGCCCGATGGCTTACCCGCTGACTTATCCGCTAACTTACCCGCTGAAGCCGAGTACAGGCTGAGGCTCGTGCTCGCGCACGATGGCCGTGCGAGTATCACGCATGCGCCGCTGCGGCCGTTGCCGCCGGGACCGGTCAAGATATGGCTGGCTCAGGATCTGGGGTTTGCCGCCACCGAGGCCTCCGATGCGCTGCTGCGGTTTAAAAGCAGCCGGCGTGCCGACTACGACAAGGCGTGGCAGCAAGCCGAAGCATTGGGTGGCTTCGACGCGATCTTCGTCAATACACGTGGCGAGTTGACAGAGGGCGGTCGCAGCAATCTGTTCGTCAAGCTTGCGGGTCGCTGGTGGACGCCGCCGTTGGCAAGCGGCGTGCTGCCCGGGGTGATGCGAGCAGTGTTGCTGGAAGACCCCCTATGGGCAGCAACAGAGCGGGTTTTGCTGCCGGCGGATCTGGACGCGGCTGAAGCGCTGGTAGTGAGCAACGCTTTACGCGCAGCGGTACCCGCGCAATTGATGCGGAAATAAAATCGCTACTTAAGAAACAGTCTAGAAGACGTACTAGAAAACGTGTGCTTCGCCCGGGAAGCTGCCCTCTTTAACCGCCGCGATATAAGCCCGTACCGCGCCTTCGATGCTGCTCTGGTCTTCCATGAAGTTGCGTACGAAACGCGGCCGCTTGCCCGGGAAAATCCCGAGCATATCGTGCAGCACCAATACCTGTCCGGAGCAATCGACGCCTGCACCGATCCCTATCGTCGGGGCGCGCAGTCGTTCGGTGGTGGCCCGACCCAAAGCCGCCGGCACCGCTTCGAGCACGAATAATTGCGCCCCGGCTTGTTCCAGCGCTACAGCATCATCGAGCAGTTGCAGAGCGCCGGCTTCGGTTTTCCCCTGCACCTTGAAGCCGCCAAACGCATGCACCGATTGCGGCGTCAGACCGATGTGCGCGCATACCGGAATGGCGCGTTCCACCAGCATGCGCACCGTATCGGCCAGCCAGGCGCCACCTTCGAGCTTGATCATCTGCGCGCCCGCGCGCATCAGCACCACCGCGTTGTTGTATGCGTCGGTGGGCGTGCCATAAGTGCCGAATGGCATATCGGCAACCACCAGCGCATTGTGATTGCCACGACCGACGCACGCGGTGTGATAGGCGATATCGGTCAACGTCACCGGCAAGGTCGTCGAGTGGCCTTGCAGCACATTGCCGAGTGAATCGCCGATCAGCAATACTTCGACGCCGGCGCGATCGAGCAGCGCTGCGAAGCTTGCGTCATAGCATGTCAGCATGGTGATCTTGTCGCCTGCGTCGCGCATCGCCTGCAGCCGCGGTACGGTAACGGCGCTGCGCGCCTTGTCTTGCAAATAGGTCATGGAAAATCCGATGGAATATCAATGGTGGCCGGTTGGGCGCCGCATAGTCGGCGAACCTTGGCGGTGACGCTGCGCAGCCTAGGGCGTGCCTTTGACGAAAGAAGTTTTGCGACCGCGCAAGTTGCCTATCCGTTCGATCAGCAGCGCCATGTCGGCATCATTTTCAAGCGGGTTGAAGTGTTCGGTGTTCACGGTGAGCACCGGCGCTTCGCTGTAATGGTAAAAATAGTTATCGTAGGCGCGGCACAAGGCGCGCAGATAGTGATCGGTAATCAGTTGCTCGGACGAGATGGCGCGCCGCTGGATCCGGGCAAACAGCACTTCGGGGCTGGCTTGCAAATAGATCACCAAATCGGGCGCACCGGGCGCGAGCTGTACCTGCCGCGCCAGTTCCCGATACAGCGAGAATTCATCGTCGGGCAGTGTCAGGCGCGCGAACAGTTCGTCTTTCTGGCGCATGAAATCGGTGACCACCGGCGGCCCGAGATCGACCGCCAAGGCAATCTCGCGTGACTGAGCGGCACGCTGCAATAGAAAACTCAGTTGAGCGGGCAGCGCATAACGCGCGCCCTGCTGATAAAAGCGATCGAGAAAGGGATTGTCGCCCGGTTGTTCGAGCACTGTACGCATCGACCAGCGACTTGCCAGCTTGAGCGCCAGCGACGTTTTACCGACACCGATCGGACCTTCGATCACCATGTGCCGAACCGGCGGGTTCAAGTCAGGGCCTTGCACGGTAACTTGCACAGGACGCGACGTGAATGAGCCGACGGACATTGTGCTGGGCCTTCAGGCGGGTTTGGGGTGACTGGCGGCGAGGCGGGCGCCTGCGTCTTTGGCCTTCGCGGCGCTTTGCAGCGGGCACTGGCAGGTCTCGACTTTTTCGATGCGTTGCTCGGCCACTTGCGCTAGATAAGTCTGGGCTCGGCCATAGCCCGGGATCACGATGTCGGCATCGAGTTCGATCAGCGGCACCAGCGTAAACGCGCGTTGGACCAGGCGCGGATGCGGAATGACGAGATCCTCAGCGTCGACCTTCTGAGTGCCGAATAGCAGGATGTCGAGGTCGAGCGTACGGGGAGCATTGCGATACGAACGTTCGCGCCCAAAATGATTTTCGATCAACAGGCACAACCTGAGCAGCGACGGTGCAAGCAACGCCGTCTCGACCGCGACGACGCAGTTGTAGTAATCGTCGCCGTCCGCGTCGATGGGGGCAGTGCGATACAGGCTCGATTTCGCGAGCACCGTGATCGTGTGTTGTTGCGCCAGGCAAACCACGGCGTCTTTCAAGGTCTGGCGCGCATCTCCCAGATTCGCGCCAAGTCCCAGATAGGCTAGCGTCATAAACGTCCTACGTCTGTCCAAAAGGCTATTGGCCGCTTTCGGCCTGATCGCCCGACCCCGATTCAGCTGGCCCCCGGCCTTTGCCTGCACCGCCCCTGCGGCGCCGGCGGCGCGGTGCGCCTTCTTTGTTCGTGCTTTGCGTCAACAGCAACTCGCGTGCGCCCGAGTCGGCTTCGATAAAATCGGTCCACCATTGCGCGACGGCCGGATCGAGTTCACCCGACTCGCAGCGCAGCACCATGAAATCATACCCTGCTCTAAATCTTTGGTGTTCCAGCAGCTTCAAGGCCGAGCGTCCCGAACGTTTCTCCAGGCGCGGCTGCATGCCCCAGATTTCCTTCATATCGGCGACGAAACGCTTCTGGATTGCGAGTTTGCCGGTCTGGGTTTCGAGCACGCCGTCCATTGCCCCGTGCAGCGCAGGAATCGGGAATTCGCCGTTCGCGACGTTGCTTTGCCAGCGCTCCTGCACTTGCTGCCACAGCAACGCGGCAAACAGGAAGCCGGGCGACACCGGTTTGCCGGCGCGCACGCGGTCGTCGGTGCGGGTCAGTGCGAGCGAAATGAATTTTTCGCCGTGCGGCTGTTCGAGCGCAACGTCGAGCAAGGGCAGCAGGCCGTGATGCAGGCCCTCGGCGCGCAGCCGCTGCAGGCAGGCCAGAGCGTGGCCTGATAACAACAGTTTGAGCATTTCGTCGAACAAGCGGGCAGCCGGCACGTTGTTCATCAGGTCCGCCACTTCGACGATAGGTGCGCGCGTGGCGTCCTCGATCTCGAAACCGAGCTTGGCCGCGAAACGCACTACGCGCAGCATGCGCACCGGATCTTCGCGATATCGGGTGGCCGGGTCGCCGATCATGCGCAACAGCCGCGCACGGATATCGGCCATGCCGTTGTGATAATCGTGCACCGTCTGGGTGGCCGGATCGTAATACATCGCGTTGATGGTGAAATCGCGGCGGGTCGCGTCTTCGTGCTGCGCACCCCATACGTTGTCACGCAATACGCGGCCTGCCGCATCGACCGCGTGGGTCTTGCGATCCAGCTCGTCGCGGCGTAGGCGGCGTGTTTCGGAGGGTACGGTGGCCGTGCCCGGTTCGGCTTCGCGGGGCGAGTCGACCAATGCACGGAACGTCGAGACCTCGATCAGGTCCTGGCCGAATTGCACGTGCACGATCTGAAAGCGCCGCCCGATCAGACGGGCGCGGCGAAACAGCCGCTGCACCTGCTCGGGGGTGGCGTCGGTGGCGACGTCGAAATCCTTGGGTGCCACGCCCAGCAACAGGTCGCGTACGGCGCCGCCGACGATAAAGGCGCGAAAGCCCGCCTCCTGCAGCGTGTCGGTGACGCGCACTGCGTTGCGCGAGATCAGCGCCGGGTCGATACCGTGTTCGGCGGGCCCGGCAATAACGGGGACGTCAGTCGCGGCGCCCTTGGCCTTGCCGCGCGGTTTCTTGACCGCGGCCGCGCCGCGTGCGGGTTTCGCATCGGACGAAGCCGGGGCTGACGCGGGTGCAGACGAAGCGGCTGCCGTTTTGGCTTCGGCTTCGGGAGGCTCGGCTTGCCCGAGCAATTTGCGGATGAATTTTTTAATCACGTGGACCTGAATAAGTCGAGAATACGCCAGCCCCGCGACTGCGCATGGGCGCGCAACGTATCGTCGGGGTTGGTGGCGACGGGATGGCTGACCTTTTCCAGCAGCGGAATATCGTTCAAGGAATCGCTGTAGAACCAGGTCTGGTCAAAATCCGACAAGCTTTTGCCCAACGACTGCAACCAAGCTTCGGTCCGGATGATCTTGCCTTCCCGGTAGCTGGGAATACCGGTCACTTCACCTGTGTAGTCGCTGGCGGGGTCGCCATCCACAGTAGCAGGCTCGGACCCGATCATGTTTTCGATGCCGAACGCCTGCGCGATCGGCCGGGTGACAAAGCTGTTGGTCGCTGTGATCATACAGCACAGGTCGCCCCGGTTACGATGCTCGGCCACCAACGCCAGCGCTTCGGGGCGAAGTGTGGGCAATATCACCTCATCCATGAACTGCCGGTGCCAGGCATCGAGCTGCCGACGCGGATAGCGCGCCAGCGGCGCAAGCACGACACGCAAATAGGCATGGATGTCGAGGCGGCCGACCTTGTAGTCGGCATAGAACCGCTCGTTGTCGCGGGCGAAGCTTTCGGAGTCGACCATAGAGTGCTCGACCATGAAGCGGCCCCACGCGTGGTCGCTGTCGGTCGGGATCAGGGTGTGGTCGAGGTCGAAGAGGGCAAGATTTGTCATAAGTGTCATTTTACTTGAAGCGGCTGTCCAGGTTATCGGCAGCCGCGGCTATGGGCGAGAGCGGGTCTTGCGAGGTCGCGCTAAGCATGGCGCGCAACAGCGGCAGCGTCACGGCGCGATGCTGTTCCAGCGAATAGCGGTCGAGCGCGTCCAACAGGCGCATCAAGCTGGGCATGTCGCGCTGGAAGTGAGTCAGCAGATACGCGGGCACATCGTCGGCGAGCGCCAGCCCGCGGGCTTTCGCCGCTTGGCGCAAGGCCTCGATCTTGTCGGCGTCGGTGAGCGGCGCCACTTGGAACACCAGGCCCCAGCCCAGCCGCGTGCGTAAATCTTCACGCACCGTCAGCGCCAGCGGTGCTGCGTTACCGGCGATCACCAGCGCGCTGCCTGGGTGAGCGCGAACCTCGTTGAACAAGTTGAAGAGCGCGATCTGCTGCGCCGGATTGAGGCGCTCGCAATCGTCGACGGCGTAAAGCGCCACCGCCGGATCGAAGGAAAACGCGGTCAAGGGGCTGGGCGGGCTGGCAAAGCGCGCCTGATGCCCCGGCGCTTCGTGGCACAGCGCGTGCAGCAAATGGCTGCGACCGCTGCCGGTCTCCCCCCAGATATAAAAGCTGCGATCGGCCACCGGGCCGCTCGCCAGCTCGCTGCCCAGCGTGCGCAACCGCGTCACCAGCTCATAGTTCTGCGCACCCAGAAAGGTCTCGAAGCGCGCCGGCGGCGGCGTGCCGAGGTCCAGCAGTAATTGTCGTGATGCAGCCATGAGGAGCGCAGCTAGGAGGGGTTGAGTCGCGACGATTTCGTTAGGGTCGCCATGAGACGGGGGGCAGGATGTATGGGTATCAATTACGATAAAGTGCGCTCGATAAATAAATCCGACGGATTTCACGCAAGCCGGTGAGGATGATGGCGCTCATCGGCAATGCCAGCAACACGCCGAAAAAGCCGAATAGCTGTCCGAACGCGAGCAAGGCGAAAATGACCGCGAGCGGATGCATGCCGATGCGCTCACCGACCAGCCGCGGCGTCAGGAAGAAGCCTTCCAGCACCTGGCCGACGCCATAAATCACGGCGACCGCGCCAAAGCCATACAAGGTGCCAAACTGTAGCATCGCTGCGAGCAACGCCAGCACCAAGCCGATGGCGAAGCCGATGTAGGGGATGAACACGGCCAGGCCGGTAAATATACCGACCGGCAACGCGACTTCAAAGCGCGCAACGGTCAAGGCGATGGCGTAATAGGCCGCCAGCACGCCCATGACCAGCAACTGTCCGCGCAGATATTGCGAGAGCATCTGGTCGATTTCCGTGGCGAGCGCCAGCGTTTTTGGCAGCCACTGGCGCGGGATGGCGTTTTCGACGCGTTCGAGCATGCGGTTCCAGTCATACAGCAGGTAGTACAGAACCAATGGCGTGAGCACCAGGTTACCGACCACGGTCATCGCCACGTTGCCGCTGGTACGGATCGAGGTCCACGCAGCCCCCATGATGGTGCTGGTGCTCATGGCAAACTGGTTGGTAACCAGATCCTTGATCCCGTTGAAGTCGAGATTCACGTCGATACCGAGCGCGTTCAGGCGCGGCTGCAGCACATCGTGCAGTTTCGCCAGCAGCAAGGGCACTTGTATCTTGATTTGCGGCCCTTCCTGCTGGGCGACCAGCAGAACCAGGATCACCAGCAGCGTGACCAGCGTCACCAGTAGCAGCATCATCAGCAGCGCGGCGAGGCTGCGCGGGATGCGCTTGCCGGTCAGAGCCGCGACGCCGGGCTGCAAAATGTAGGCCAGGATCGCCCCCAGCAGGAACGGTGTCAGCACCGGGCTCAAGGCCCACAGCACTACGCACACTAAGAAAGCGATGAGTACCCAAATAAAAACCTGCCGTTGGGACGGAGTAAACATGGGTGAATTCATCAGGGAGGGGCTTCCATCGGGTAAAATCGCTATTTTACCGAACCTTCACCGCTCCTCCCCATGAATTCACCGAAATCCGCTTCTACCAAGCCAGGCCTGTCGTATAAAGATGCCGGCGTCGATATTGACGCTGGCGATGCGCTGGTCGATGCGATCAAACCCTACGCCAAAAAGACCATGCGTCCGGGCGTACTGGCCGGTATCGGCGGTTTTGGCGCGCTGTTCGAAGTGCCGAAGAAGTATCGCGAACCGGTGCTGGTGTCGGGCACCGATGGCGTGGGCACCAAGCTCAAGCTGGCGTTTGATTTGAATCGCCACGACACGGTTGGGCAGGATCTGGTCGCGATGAGCGTCAACGACATCCTGGTGCAGGGCGCGGAACCGTTGTTTTTCCTCGATTATTTTGCCTGCGGCAAGCTCGATGTGCAGACGGCCGCGACCGTCGTCAAGGGGATCGCGGCCGGCTGCGAGTTGGCCGGCTGCGCGCTGATCGGCGGCGAGACGGCTGAAATGCCGGGTATGTATCCCGATGGCGAGTACGACTTGGCGGGTTTCGCGGTAGGCGCGGTCGAGAAAAGCGAGATTATCGACGGGACGACGATTACGCCGGGCGATGTGGTTTTGGGTTTGGCGTCCAGCGGCATTCATTCGAATGGGTTTTCGCTGGTGCGCAAAGTCATCGAGCGTGCCAAGCCGGATCTGAACGCGGACTTCGGTGGACGTACCTTGGGCGATGCGCTGATGGCGCCCACGCGCATTTACGTGAAGCCGGTGTTGGCGTTGATGGAAACCGTGCCGGTCAAGGGCATGGCGCACATCACCGGGGGGGGGCTGGTCGAGAATATCCCGCGCGTGTTGGGCGAAGCATTGACGGCCGAGCTGGATCAGAAATCCTGGCCGCTGCCGCCGTTGTTTGCCTGGTTGCAGGAGCATGGTGGCGTGGCCGATAGCGAAATGCATCGCGTATTCAACTGCGGCATTGGGATGGTGCTGATCGTAGCGGCCGATCAGGCGGCGGCTGCCCAGGCTTTCCTGCAGAAAGCGGGTGAGACGGTGTGGAATATCGGCGCGATTCGTGCGCGGGCTGAAGGCGAAGCGCAGACGATCGTGCGTTGAAGAGGACGGTCGGGTAGCAGCGCTGATGGCCTTCGAGCGCCGCGAGTCATGCGCGTGAAGTGTGGCTTCATGAGTGCGACGCCAAGAGCGTGGCTTCATGCGTGCGGCGTTAAGTGTGTGAGTCCGGCGTCACCGGGGATGACGCTGATGTGCTTGCATATGAATCCGCAGCAGTTTGTTGATGTGTATCTGATAGTCCTCGCCCCGCGCCTTGAACCAGCTCAGTACATCGGCATCCAGGTTGATCATCACCGTCTGCTTCGGGGGGATCGTTGGCTTGGCAGGGTCCGCGCGGCTGTTATGGGTATCGGTCGCGTTGCTGCTCGCGATGTCCGCATCATGCGCCTTCTCCGGATGCGATTCGTCCGTTCCCGGTATTTTGCTCATCGTGTATTGCCTCATGGTTGATCGCTTCACGTCCTCGCAGCTTCAGGTTTCGCCGCTTCACGTCTCGCTTTACATCTTCGTTCCGTGTCCTACCGCTCATTGACAATAACCGTAGCGCGCTCGCGTCACTCACGCTAGGCGAAATGGTCTGGTTGCAATCAGGGGGTGTCGTCGGATACTGCTGTTTTTTGCGGCTGAGCGCGCACCGCGCAGGGGGCGCGTCGTTTAGCCGAAGGCACAATACGCGTTAATCGAAACCAATAATTGCCGTCAGGCAATCAATCAGACGATTTCGTATTTTTTTCATGGGCAATAGGCTCAAAAGCCTAGCAACGCTCTGATGGCATGCACCGTTTGCGCCGTCGCATCGGCATCGCAACAATCGATCACCGTGCGCTCAGGCATCCCGCGCAACCACGTCAACTGCCGCTTGCACAACTGCCGCGTTGCGAACACGCCTTTATCCCGGGCGCCTGGTAAATCGATCTCACCGTCGAGATACGCCCAAATCTGCCGATAGCCGACACACCGTATCGACGGCAGCCCCGGGTGCAGATCGCCGCGCGCGTGCAGTCGCGCTACCTCATCGACCAGGCCGGCCGCGATCATCTGATCGAAACGCCGCGCAATGCGTGCATGCAAGACAGCGCGATCGGAAGGCTCCAGCGCCACCGGAATAAACCGATAGGCGGTCTCGGCCGCCGGCTGCCGCGTCTTCGCATGAAATGCCGAAAGCGCTTGACCGGATAGCATCCAGACTTCCAATGCGCGCTGGATTCGTTGCGAATCGTTAGGTGCGAGCCGCGCCGCAGTGACAGGATCCACTTCCGCCAAGCGCGCATGCAACGCGGGCCAGCCCAGGTCCGCAGCCTGTGCATCGAGCGCGGCCCGCACCTCGGTGTCCGCACTGGGCATGTCGTTCAAGCCCTGGCTCAATGCCCGGTAGTACAACATCGTGCCGCCAACCAGCAGTGGTACACGACCACGCGCTCGAATTTCACCGATCAAGCGCCGCGCGTCGTCATGAAACTGGCCCGCCGAGTAAGTGTCGGCCGGGTCGATGATGTCGATCAGATGGTGCGGTACCTGTGCTCGCTCGGCCGCATCGGGTTTCGCGGTGCCGATATCCATCTCGCGATAGACCAGCGCCGAATCGACGCTGACGATTTCGATCGGCAACTGGCGCGCCAATTCCAGCGCCGCAGCGGTTTTACCGGATGCGGTCGGACCCAACAGACAGACAACGGGCAGTGGAGCTTCAATCATGCCGACACCCGCGTGCAGACGCCGGCACTTATTGCCCGCGCATGAAAAGTCGATCCATGTCGGCCAGCGTCAGCTGGAACCAGGTCGGCCGACCGTGGTTGCACTGGTCGGCGCGTTCGGTCACTTCCATTTGGCGCAGCAGTGAATTCATTTCGTCCAGGCCCAGACGCCGGTTGGCACGCACCGCGTGGTGGCAAGCCAGCGTGCCCAGCAATTCATGCTGGCGCTCGGTGAGTACGCGCGAGCCGCCGTAGGAATGCAGGTCAGATAGCACCGCGCGGGCGAGCGTCTGTAAATCCGCGTCTTTCAACAGTGCTGGAACTGCACGCACCGCGATCGAGGTCGGCGACAGCACGGCCAAATCGAAGCCGAGCGCGGCGAGTGTTTCGCGGTTCTCTTCCACGGTGCCGATCTCGACCGGATCCGCCGGCATCGCGAGCGGAATCAACAAAGGCTGCACCGCGATCGAACGATCGGTCAGCGCGTTCTTGAACTGCTCGTAGAGTATGCGTTCGTGCGCGGCGTGCATATCGACGATCACGAGGCCGCTCGAATTTTGCGCCAACACGTAGATGCCGTGGACTTGCCCTAGCGCAAAGCCCAGCGGTTGTTCTTGGTCGGACCATTGCCCCGGCGTCAATTCGCCCACACCGGGCTGGCTGACGAAGCCGGGTATCCGTGGCGACGATGCGGCGTATGGCGTGTCCAGTCCAGTCGTGCGCGAGTTCAATCCATCACTCAATCCATCGGCTGCACCCGTCGGCGATTCGGACCGGCGCCCAAACAGCGCATCGTAGAACGCCAACGGCTGGGCGACGGGCAAGCTACCTTGCCGCATCCGGGCTTGCGGCAGCCAAGTGCTTTGCGTACCGGGTACAGCACCCGGGACTGGCATCGGCCGGGTGCTTTCCAGATGCGCCGCATGACCGCCCGCGGTGGTTTCAGGCGCAGCGCCTGCATGCCGTGCCAGCGCGCGCTGCACCGCGTGAAACACGAATTGGTGGATGGAGCGTGAGTCGCGAAAGCGCACCTCGATTTTGGAGGGATGTACGTTGACATCCACCGACCCGGGCGGAATTTCCAGACACAATACATAGGACGGGTAACGCTCGCCGTGCAACACGTCTTCGTATGCGGCGCGTACCGCGTGGGTGAGCAGCCGGTCTCGCACGAAGCGGCCGTTGACGAAAAAATACTGCTGGTCGCTGCGGCTTCGGCTGGCGGTCGGCAAACCGGCGTAGCCGTAGACGGCCAGGGGACCGGCTTGCTCTTCGAGTGGCAGATGCGCGCCGGCAAACGTTTCGCCGAGGATCTTCGCCGTGCGCTGCGCCGCGTCGCTGGGGTTCCAGTGATCGACCGCGCGGCCGTTGTGGAGTACCGAAATCGCTACGTCAGGACGAGAGAGTGCGGCGCGCCGCACCATTTCCAGGCAGTGGCCCAACTCGGTTTGTTCGCTTTTCAGAAACTTGCGGCGCGCCGGCGTATTGAAATACAACTCGCGCACCTCGATGGTCGTGCCCGTCGCGCCCGCGGATGGCGCAAGCTCGCCAGACTGCGCGTCTATGCGCGTCGCGTGTGCGGCGCTTGATGTGCGGCTCGTAATCGAGACTTGTGCGACCGAGGCGATCGAGGCGAGCGCTTCGCCACGAAAACCGAGCGTGCGTACCGATTCGAGTTCGGCCAGTGTATGGATCTTGCTGGTCGCATGCCGCATCAACGCGAGCGGTAGTTCGTCTGCGGGTATGCCGCGGCCGTCGTCGGTGACGGTAATGCGTTTCACGCCGCCTTCATCGAGCGTGATGCGCAGCGCTGTGGCACCCGCGTCGAGCGCATTCTCGAGCAATTCCTTGACGACCGACGCCGGGCGCTCGACCACTTCACCGGCGGCGATCTGGCTAATCAGTTGATCGGGCAGCGGCTGAATGGACCGGCTGACGGCCTGCGGCGGTGCGGCGTCGGCGGATGTGGGCAGTGTGGCGTCGGAAGAACGCTGGGGGAGGGTATCGGCCATGTCGAGATTATAGCGGCTGAACCCGGCGGCTGAACCCGGCGGCTGAACCCGATGTCAGAACCCAGCGATGGAGCGCTGCGCATAACGCGGCCATTGAACTCGACGGCTAAACGACTCGGGCGATTTAGAAAATGGTTTCCGGTATCATGGGCGCGATCGTTAAACCCTAACAGGATCCGCATTTGGACACGCTATTGGCTTTTGGCAGCTTGGTGCTGCATATCGACAAATTCCTGGGGGTATTCATCCAGCAATACGGCGCGTGGGTGTACGCAGTGCTGTTCCTGATCGTGTTTTGCGAAACCGGGCTGGTGGTCTTTCCGTTCTTGCCCGGGGACTCCTTGTTATTTATCGGTGGTGCGTTCGCCGCTTCCGGTCTGATGGATGTGACACTGCTCACTGTGTTGGTGCTTGTGGCGGCGATCGGCGGCAATACCTTGAATTACGCGATCGGTCGTGGCATCGGCGTGCGCGTGTATCAGAGCAATTGGCGTTTTCTCGATAAGAAAGCACTGCAACGCACGCACGATTTCTATGAGCGGCACGGCGGAAAAACGATCGTATTGGCCCGCTTTATGCCGGTGGTGCGGACCTTCGCGCCGTTCGTGGCCGGTGTGTCGGGGATGCGTTTCGGCCGTTTTCAAATGTTCAACGTCGGCAGCGCATTGCTGTGGGTGTTGAGCTTGGTGCTGTGCGGCTATTTCTTCGGCAACTTGCCGTATATCAAGCAATATCTGAACGTCATCGTACTGGTCGGTGTAGCTGCTGCAGCGGTGCCGGTAGCGTTCGGTGCCTTATGGAAACTGATGAGGCAAAAACGCGACGCCTGAGGGTGAGGCAGAGGCGGCCGCCGCGTATCGGTTTCACTGGGACAGTCGGACGGCGCCGCTCAGGCAATCTCGATCAGGTCGGCTACTCAGGCGGCCTACTCAAGCAAGCTCATATAAATCGCGTCGATTCGACCGCATGGCTTTTCTTACGCCCAGCTTTCTCCGCTAGCCGTCTCTTACACCGTCCGACTTTTCGCCAGCGGTGGGTTGGCAGCAAAATACCGTTTGATGCCGCGTAAGATCGCATCCGCCATTTGATCGCGATAGGCCTCGTTATTCAGCTTCGCTTCTTCTTCCGGGTTCGAAATAAACGCAGTCTCGACGAGTACCGAAGGGATGTCGGGCGCCTTGAGCACGGCAAAACTGGCCTGTTCCACCGAGCCCTTGTGCAACTTGTTGATGGAGCCGATTTCGTCGAGCACGAAGCCGCCATAGCGCAAGCTGTCGTGAATTTGTGCCGTGGTCGACATGTCCAGCATGGCGCGTGACACGGTTTCGTCCTGAGACTTGATGTTGATCCCGCCGATCAGGTCGGACGAATTCTCCTTGTTGGCCATCCAGCGTGCGGCGGTACTCGTAGCGCCATGATCAGACAGCGCGAACACCGACGAGCCACGCGCATTCGGCGTGATGAAGGCGTCGGCGTGGATCGAAACGAACAGGTCGGCTTCGACCCGACGCGCTTTCTGAACGCGCACATTGAGCGGCACGAAGAAATCGTCGTCACGCGTCATCATGGCGCGCATATTGGGTTGGGCATCGATCTTGGCGCGCAGTTTGTGGCCGATGTCGAGCACCACGTTTTTTTCGTAGCTTCCAGCGCTGCCGATCGCGCCAGGATCTTCACCGCCGTGGCCAGGATCGATCGCGACAGTCAGCAGCCTCACGGTGGTGGGCTTGTCCGCTTTATCCGGTGCAGCGCGCGCCATCTTCTCGGGCGGCAAACCGGCGCCGGGCCCGGGCGCTGCCCGGTTCACGCTGGCTAGAGGATCGGACTTGTGAGGCGGCACATTCGCCACGACACTTGGCGCGTGGAATTGCGTCGCGCCCGGTGCCGCCGGTGCGCTCGGGCTGCTCGCCGCTTGGGCTGCTTGAGCCGTTTGGTTGGCGTATTTCTCGAAGAACGCATCGCTGCTATCGAGCGAGCTGGTAGCTGGCGGTGCATCGGGTGCCGGCGTCGCGGCGGAGTTCTGTTCGGACAGCGCGGTTTGCTTGTTCTCGGTACGCGCGAGCAACTCCAGCAGCGGGTCAGGGGCCACAGCAGGATAGAGATCGAATACCAGCCGATACTTGTACTCGCCCACTGGCGCAAGCGCAAACGATTGCGGCTTGACCGCGCCCTTCAGATCGATCACCAGCCGCACCACGTGCGGCTGGAATTGGCCCACGCGCACCTGCGCAATCTGCGGGTCGTTCGGCGTAATCTTGGCGACCAGATCTTTGAGCGCCTGATCCAGATCGAGACCGTTGAAATCGACCACCACACGATCTGGCCCTTGCAGCAATTGCTCCTGGTATTGCAAGGGCTGATCGGACTCGATGGTGACACGCGTGTAATCGCGTGCGGGCCATACCCGCACCGCCATCACCGATTGTGCCGCCGCATCGCGACTTGCCAGCGGGCTCAACGGCCCGAGCAAACCGACCAGTACGGTCGACGCACCCGCGCGCAATATCTTGCGCCGCGACCAGCCCGAGCTTGCGCCAGCGGCCGACTCGATCGAGTAAAACGGTTTGATCAACAATTTGCGAGGCACTGTTTTCCCGTTTCGGTAAAGGCTTGAGCCGTGAGCTGACGACCTTCGTCGCTCAGCGCGATAGCAAAGTTCAGATCGGGTACCCCGAGCAAGCCTCCCGCTTGTTCGGGCCATTCGACCAGGCATAGCGAGCCGCTGCCAAAATAATCGCGGAACCCGGCGTCGGCCCATTCTGCTGGATCGGCAAAGCGGTACAGGTCGAAATGATAAACAAGCAGACTGCTTTGTGGTGAGGCAATGCTGTCTATGGTGTAAGGTTCGACCAGTGTGTAAGTGGGGCTGCGCACTCGGCCCGGGTGACCCAGCGCATGCAGCGTGGCACGCACCAGCGTGGTCTTGCCGGCACCGAGATCGCCGGTAAGATGGACTTGCAGGCCTTTGAAAGGTTGCAGTGCGCCTTGTAACGGAGTGTGTGCTGCGGCTTGCGTAGGGCCCGCTTGTTGTTCGTAATCTCGTTCGTAAGACGGGTCACGCAAGATGTTGAGCGCGCGGGCAAAACGTTGCCCGAACGCGACGGTGGCCGCTTCGTCGGGCAAATCGAAAACGCGCGTCATGATGTCGGCCGGGTGGCCAACGCGAGCTTGCGAATTTGTATGGTCAGGTGGAACCGAGGGCGCGGGCATTGCGTAAAATGATCATATGAATTCCATTCCGTTTTCCGCGGCGTCCGATACGTTGGCGACGGCGTCACTGAACGCCGAGGCGCTGGCCGAGTGTGCCCGGCAGATTCAGGTCTGGGGGCGTGAACTGGGTTTCAGCGCGGTGGGGATCAGTACCGTCGATACCCATCATCCGGTCGCGGCCGAGGCCCAGGCGAAGCTTGAAGCCCGCTTTGACGCGTGGCTCGCAGCGGGGTACCACGGCGAGATGGATTATATGGCGAAACACGGCTCCAAACGCACTCGCCCAGCCGAACTCGTGCCGGGTACGTTACGGGTTATTAGCGTGCGCCTCGATTATCTGCCCGCGGACGTGTTTACGCCAACGGCCAGTGCCGCTGCAAACACAAACGCAAACACAAACGCAAACGCAAACGCAAACGCGAATGTAACCGAGCGTGCGACCGCGACTGCGAGCGAAAATGCGACCGAAACCGCCGCGGCGATCACGAGACACCCCGAGGATTGGCGCCGGGCGGAGTTGTCCCGTTTAAGCGAACCGGGCAGTGCCGTGGTATCGGTCTACGCGCGCGGCCGCGATTATCACAAGGTGCTGCGGCAACGTCTGCAGAAACTGGCCGAACGCATCGCCGAGCAGATCGGCCCGTTCGGTCATCGCGTGTTCACCGATTCGGCGCCGGTCCTGGAAGTCGAGTTGGCGCGTCGGGCCAACCTGGGCTGGCGCGGCAAACATACTTTGCTGCTGCATCCGCAGCACGGTTCGTTTTTCTTTCTCGGTGAAATTTATGTCGATATCGCGTTGCCGGTGTCGACGGTAGACGAGGAGCCCGAGGCGCAGTTGCCCGGCGAGATCGATGGGGCGCATTGTGGGTCTTGCACGCGCTGTCTGGCGGCCTGTCCGACCGGTGCGATCGTGGCGCCTTATCGAGTTGACGCGCGGCGTTGTATCTCCTATCTGACGATAGAATTGAAAGGCAGTATCCCGCTTGAGCTTCGACCATTGATCGGTAACCGTGTCTATGGATGCGACGATTGCCAGATGGTGTGTCCGTGGAATAAGTTTGCGCAGCCTGCGTCGATCGACGATTTCGCACCGCGTAACGGGCTGGACCGGCCCGAGCTGGTCGAGTTGTTCGGATGGAGCGCGGCGCAATTCGATACGCGCCTGGCTGGCTCGGCGATACGCCGCATCGGATATGAACGTTGGTCGAGAAACCTCGCGGTGGGATTGGGCAATGCGCTGCGCACGCAACTCGAACCGGCGGCACGCGATGCGGTACTGGCAGCGCTGAGGACGCGCGCGGATGACGATTCGGCGGTAGTGCGAGAGCACGTCGGCTGGGCGCTAGAGGCGGCGTGAATGCAAAGGGGGAGTGTGATGTATCAAGCGGTGATTGATGTGCCATTTGGACGGGTAGGCATTCGTACGAGCCATGGCGCCACGGATTTCGATCCGATGCAGCCTGAAGTGCTGAAGGAGGTGATCTATCTACTGCCGACTACGGCATTGCGTGCGCCGCAGACGCCGCTTGCGCAGCGCACGGCGCAACAAATCGAACGCTACCTGGAGCGTCCGGTCAGTGCGTTCGACGTGCCGTTGGATGTCGTCGGCACGGCGTTCCAGCAACGTGTCTGGCAAGCCATCTGCGACATACCGTGTGGGACCGTGCGGACCTATGGCCAGTTGGCGCGCCTGATCGGCAGCGCGCCGCGTGCGGTCGGTCAAGCATGCGGCTCGAACTATTTTCCATTATTGATTCCGTGTCACCGGGTCGTGTCTTCATCGGGAATCGGCGGATTCGCTCATCATGGCGGAGATGGATATTTCCGCGATATCAAGCGCTGGCTGCTTACGCACGAAGGGGTGAAGTACTGATGGCAAAAGCGGCTGCGGTGCCTGAAGGTTCCAATGCGGCTACCGTTGCAGCCACGGCTACGGCTACGGCCAAGGTTGCAGCGAGCGAGCCGCTGTCGGACTCCGCGCAGCGGACCTATCAAGCCAGTATTGGACGGATCGATACCTTTTGCGATGCGATCTGGCTTGAACATGGGCTGTCGCGCAACACGCTGTCCGCCTATCGACTCGATTTGAGTTTGTTCGCGCATTGGCTGGCAGCGCAACGCGATCGGGCTTTGGACAGCGTTGAGGAAGATGATCTGAACGGCTATTTCGCCGTACGGCGCGCCGACAAGGCCACCACTTCGAATCGCCGCCTCTCGGTACTACGCCGCTATTACGCGTGGGCGTTGCGCGAGCACCGCGTGTCGGTCGATCCTACCTTGAAGGCGCGCGCGGCCCGACAGCCGCTGCGCTTTCCGTCGACGCTCTCGGAAGCGCAAGTCGAAGGCCTGTTGCGAGCGCCCAACCTCGACGCTGCGTTGGGCTTGCGCGATCGCACCATGATCGAGTTGATGTATGCGAGCGGTCTGCGAGTGTCCGAACTGGTGACGCTCAAGACCGTCGAAGTGGGCTTGAACGAAGGTGTGGTGCGGGTACTGGGCAAGGGCTCGAAAGAACGGCTGATCCCGTTTGGCGAAGAAGCGCATGGTTGGCTCACGCGCTATCTGCGCGAATCGCGCCCCGCGCTATTGGGCGCGCGTTCGGCCGATGCGTTATTTGTCACCACACGCGGCGGGGCAATGACGCGGCAAGCGTTCTGGTATCTGCTCAAGCGCTATGCGCTGATCGCCGGCATCAATGCGCCGCTATCGCCGCACACCTTGCGGCACGCGTTTGCGACGCATCTGCTCAATCACGGCGCCGACCTGCGTGTGGTGCAATTGCTGCTGGGCCATGCCGACATTTCGACGACACAGATCTACACCCATGTGGCGCGCGAACGACTCAAGACGCTTCATCAGATGCATCACCCGCGTGGCTGAACAGCGCGGCGCAGGCTAAGGCTTCGTGCTCCGCCGACGATCTTTACAATAACGCTATGAGCAAACAGAAACACGTATCCGAGACCCAGGCGACACAGTTCTTGCGCAAGCATCAGGTGGCATTCGGGGAGCATCCGTACACCTACGTCGACCATGGTGGCACGACCGAATCGGCTCGCCAGCTTGGCGTGGACGAGCACCACGTCATCAAGACCCTGGTGATGGAGGACGATCAAGCCAAGCCATTGATCGTGCTGATGCACGGTGACCGCACGGTGTCGACCAAAAACCTGGCGCGGCAAATTGGCGTGAAACGAGTCGAACCGTGCAAGCCCGAGGTGGCGAATCGCCATTCCGGTTACTTGGTGGGCGGCACCTCGCCGTTTGGCTTAAAGAAAGCGATGCCGGTGTACTTCGAAGAGAGCATCCTCGAGCTGCCGCTGATTTACCTCAATGGTGGGCGGCGCGGTTATCTGGTGAGTCTGGTGCCGGATGTCCTGACCCGCCTGCTGGAGGCCAAGCCGGTGAATTGCGCCAGCGTTGAATGAACTGTGTAGCGGCGCAGGATCGTGGCTGATAGCACGAGGGACGGCGTGATCCGGTGGAGGCCTCTGCGGTGATTGAGCGGGGTAATCCAGTGTAGGTCGGGCCCGCGACCTTCGGTACAATGCGCGCCTGACCATTGCTAATTTGTCGCAAACTCATCATGTCCATTCTGTCTATCGATTTGCTTGTCGCCGTGTTGGCTTACCTGATCGGCTCCGTGTCATTCGCGGTGCTGGTCAGCGCCGGCATGGGGCTCGCCGATCCGCGCTCGTATGGTTCGAAGAACCCGGGCGCAACCAATGTGCTGCGCAGTGGCAACAAGCTGGCAGCCGTGCTGACCTTGCTTGGCGACGCGCTCAAAGGTTGGCTTGCGGTTTGGCTGACTCAGCATTTCGCCGCGCGTTTCGGCCTCGATGACGATGCCATCGCGCTGGCTGCGCTCGCCGTCTTTATCGGTCACCTTTATCCGGTGTTCTTTCGCTTCAAGGGCGGCAAGGGTGTGGCGACTGCGGCGGGGATACTATTGGCGATCGACCCCATCCTCGGCTTGGCAACCCTGGCAACCTGGCTGATCGTCGCGTTTTTCATCCGCTACTCTTCGCTGGCCGCATTGATCTCGGCGTTGTTCGCGCCGTTCTTCGATTTTTTGATGTTCGGCACCAGCCCCATTCTGTTGGCCGTTTTTTTGATGAGCGCGTTATTGATTTATCGGCACAGCGGGAACATTGCGAAGCTGATAGCCGGTAAGGAAAGCCGCATCGGCGAGAAAAAGACGGCGGCCGGTGTGAAGCCCGCGCCGGCGAAAAGCGCTAAAAAATAGTCGATGCGTCATCGGGCCGAACAGGGGGCGGGGCACGCTTGCGCGTAACCGTGGGCGGTCGTAATCAAGCGAACGCCCCCGCTCACTGGCTGCCGTTTTAATCGCGGAAGTTATTGAAGTCCAGCGGTGTATCGGTCACATCCTTGCGCATCAACGCAATCGCGGCTTGCAGGTCGTCGCGTTTGGTGCCGGTCACGCGCACCGCATCGCCCTGTATGCTTGCTTGCACCTTGATCTTGCTGTCCTTGAGCAGGCGCACGATTTTCTTCGACAGATCGCCTGAAACGCCTTTCTTGATCGTGATGACTTGCTTGATCTTGTCGCCGCCGATCTTCTCGACCTTGCCGTAGTCGAGAAAACGTACGTCGACGTTGCGCTTGGCCATCTTGTTGATCATGACGTCCTTGACCTGGCTGAGCTTGAAATCGCCGTCGGCATAGCAGGTTAGGTCGTTTTCCTTATGCTCGATGCGGGCATCGGAGCCTTTGAAGTCGAAACGGGTCGAAATTTCCTTGTTCGACTGTTCGATCGCGTTTTTGACTTCAATCATGTTTGCTTCGCAAACGACGTCAAACGATGGCATGAGCTGTCCTTTTGGGTGAGGCGGCATACGGGCGCGCCAGGGTTACATTGTGCTGGCAACCGGCGCAGCGCGGCCGACTCTGTTTTGGCTTGCTGGCAATGCCAGCGTGCTCGTTATAATTCGGGTTACTGGTATTTTACCGGTGCCGCTCGTTTTGCCCAAGTTCGTCGAGGGCAGGGCTGTTAGTCTCTGACTTCGTGACTCCGTGTCTTCCTCACTGCCGCCTATGGCCGACCTGATCGCCGACTTCTCGCTGTTGCCCCACAATACCTTTGGCTTCGATGTCAAAGCGCGCTACGCCTATAGCGTGGAGTATGAGGCTCAATTACCCGCGCTGCTAGCGCATCCGCGCTTGGCCAAGCTGCCACGGCTGATTTTGGGCGGCGGCAGCAACGTGGTGTTGACCGGCGACTTCGAGGGCGCGGTGTGGCTGGTGCGTTTGGCCGGCCGACGCCTGTTGCGCGAAGATGCCGATGCCTTTTACGTCGAGGCCGCTGCCGGCGAGAACTGGCATGATTTCGTCGCATGGACATTGGAGCAGGGCTACCCGGGGCTTGAAAACCTGGCGCTGATTCCCGGCACGGTGGGGGCGGCGCCCATCCAGAATATTGGGGCCTATGGGATCGAGATGGCGGAACACTTCGACCGCCTGCGCGCGTTCGACCTGAGTTCGGGCACGATTTGCGAGTTCGATCTTGCCGATTGTGCGTTCGGGTACCGGGACAGCATCTTCAAGCGGGCTGCCCGGGGCTGTTATCTGATTCTATCTGTGACTTTTCGCTTGCCCAAGCAATGGCAGCCACGGGCGGGCTACGCCGATGTGGCGCGTGCTTTGGCTGAGCGCGGCATTGCACAGCCGAGCGCGCAGAATATTTTCGACGCGGTCGTCGCGGTTCGCCGCGCGAAGCTGCCGGACCCGTTGCAGACTGGCAATGCCGGCAGTTTTTTCAAGAACCCGGTCGTCGATGCCGCGCAGTTTGAAGCGCTTGCGCATCGCGAGCCAGGTCTCGTGTCGTACCGGCAAGCGGACGGCCGCTTTAAGCTGGCAGCGGGCTGGCTAATCGAGCAGACGGGATGGAAAGGCCGCGCGCTAGGCGAGGCGGCGGTGCATGAGCGTCAGGCCTTGGTTTTGATCAATCGCGGCGGGGCGGATGGTCGTCAGGTGCTGGCGCTGGCCGACGCAATACGCGCGAGCGTGCAGGAACGCTTCGGTGTCGAATTGGAAGCCGAGCCCGTGGTGGTGTGAGATGGTGATGTGAAGCGGTGATGTGAAGCGGTGGTGTGAGGCGGTGGTGTGAGGCGGTGGTGTGAGGCGGTGATATAAAAAAGCGCTCGGAAATTTTCCGAGCGCTTTTTCCAGCGTTAATGCAGCTTACGCAGTGTAATTTCACATCGTAGCCACTACGTCAAAGCCAGCTACAACGCGAACAACACCCTGCGCGCCTCAGGAACGCTTGCGTCGTGCGTTTTCGGCGATGCGCATGCGCAGGGCATTGAGCTTGATAAAGCCGCCGGCATCAGCCTGGTTGTAGGCGCCACCGTCATCGTCGAAGGTCGCGATGTTCTTGTCGAACAAGGTTTCCTTCGAATCGCGCGCGACGACCGTCGCGCTGCCTTTGTACAACTTGATGCGTACCCAGCCATTGACGCTTTGCTGCGTGTGATCGATCAGCACTTGCAGCGCGCGGCGCTCCGGGCTCCACCAATAACCGTTGTAAATCAGCGCGGCGTAGCGTGCCATCAGATCGTCTTTCAAGTGCGCCACTTCGCGATCGAGCGTGATCGATTCGATGCCGCGGTGGCCCTTGAGCATGATGGTGCCACCCGGCGTTTCATAGCAGCCGCGCGATTTCATGCCGACGTAGCGGTTTTCAACCAGATCGAGGCGTCCGACACCGTGCTTGCCGCCCAGCGCATTCAACTCGGTCAACATTTCAGCCGGCGATAGGGCACGACCGTTCAATGCCACCGGGTCGCCGTTCTTGTACTCGATATCGACATATTCCGGCGTATCCGGCGCGGCTTCGGGCGCGACCGTCCAGCGCCACATGTCGGCTTCGGCTTCGGCTTTCGGGTCTTCCAGATGGCGACCTTCGAACGAAATGTGCAGCAGGTTGGCGTCCATCGAATAGGGCGCGCCGCCTTGCTTGTGCTTCATCTCGATCGGAATGCCGGCTTTCTCGGCATACGCGAGCAGTTTTTCACGCGACAGCAGATCCCACTCGCGCCACGGCGCGATGACCTTGATGCCTGGTTCGAGCGCGTAATAACCGAGTTCGAAACGCACCTGATCGTTGCCCTTGCCGGTTGCGCCGTGCGAAACCGATTGCGCGCCCGTGGAGCGGGCAATTTCGATCTGGCGCTTGGCGATCAGCGGGCGCGCAATCGAGGTGCCCAGCAGGTATTCGCCTTCGTAAATGGCATTGCAGCGAAACATCGGGAACACGAAATCGCGGACAAATTCTTCGCGCAAGTCGTCGATGAAAATATTTTCCGGCTTGATGCCCATTTGCAGCGCTTTCTTGCGCGCGGGCTCGAGCTCTTCGCCCTGGCCGATATCGGCCGTGAACGTGACGACTTCGGCGTCGTAGTTGTCCTGCAGCCATTTAAGGATGACGGAGGTGTCCAGCCCGCCCGAGTAGGCAAGCACGACTTTCTGATGATCGCTCATAGTGAATCCATAGCTTGAGAAGGGAGGCCGCCCGGTTGGCTAAGCCCGCCCGTTATTTTGACATTGTTTGCAAACCGGCTTTCGACATTTAATCATGCTGCGCGATGCCGCCGGTGCATCGCGCGGGTCTTGGGTCTAGCTCAGTTATCCAACTTCCCGAGCAACAGGAATTCCAGCAGCGCCTTTTGCACATGCAAACGGTTTTCCGCTTCCTGCCAGACCACGCTTTGCGGCCCATCGATCACTTCGGCGGTTACTTCTTCGCCGCGGTGCGCCGGCAGGCAGTGCATGAACAGCGCATCCGAACGGGCGCGCGCCATCATGTTGGCATCCACGCACCAATCCTTGAACGAGCGCATGCGCGCTTCGTTTTCCGCTTCGAAGCCCATGCTGGTCCACACATCGGTGGTGACCAGATCGGCGCCGGCACACGCCGCGTGCGGATCTTCAAACTCCTCGAAGGCGTCATGCGATTCGGCTGGCACGAGCGCCATATCGACCCGGTAACCGGGCGGCGTCGAAATATTCAGCTTGAAGCCGAGAATATGCGCGGCCTCGATCCAGGTGTACGCCATATTGTTGGCGTCGCCGATCCACGCCACCGTCTTGCCCTGAATCGGCTCACGGCACTCGTAATAGGTGAAGATGTCGGCCAAGACCTGACACGGGTGATATTCGTTGGTCAACCCGTTGATCACCGGCACGCGCGACGAATCGGCAAAGCGCTGCAGAATGTCCTGGCCGAACGTGCGGATCATGATGATGTCGGTCATGCGCGAAATCACCTGCGCCGCGTCTTCGATCGGCTCGCCACGACCCAACTGCGTATCGCGCGTATTCATGAATACGGCGTGGCCGCCGAGCTGATAAATACCGGCTTCGAACGACAAACGCGTGCGTGTCGAATTTTTTTCGAAGATCATCGCCAGTGTGCGGTCGTGCAACGGGTGATAGGTCTCGTAACTCTTGAATTTGTGCTTCAGGATCCGCGCGCGTTCGAATATGTAATCGTATTCGTCACGGGTCAGATCGTTGAATTGTAAATAATGGCGAATCTTTTTATCGGTCATGAAACTAATATGGCAAGCAGCGGGAGTATGGGTGCCCTGCTGCGGCCGCTCCCTTAGGTAAGTCTTGGAAGGATAAAGGATTTCGTTGCATTTGACGAGCCGCCCCGGCGACTCCACAGCGTTATGACCGGGATATGACGCTGTTTTCCAGCCCGCCATGCAAGCTGCGTTCAGAGGGTGGGTAGGCTATAATTCGCCTCGCAGTTCCAGAGTGAAAAAATGCAGAACAACTTGCCTATGGCCGAAGAATTCCCCAACGGATATTTCATTCAAGGTGTCACGAAAGACGGGAAGCGTTTTCGGCCCAGTGATTGGTCGGAGCGTCTTTGCGGCGTGATGTCACAGTTTGGTCCCAGCACTGGCGTGATTGGACGTAACGCGCGCCTGCAGTATTCTCTCTACGTCCGTCCCACCCTGCTCGGCGATATCAAATGCGTGTGGGTCGACGCGCGCCTGCGCGATGTCGAACCGATGGCATTCAACTTCGTGATGAATTTCGCCAAGGACAACGGCCAGGTTGTCACGGAAGGATGCTTGTTGCACGACGGCGTACCCGCGTCGATATTCACGCCGCGCTGAGTGAGCCCTCTGCCGCTCGTGCGGCATACGCTGATACCGCAAACAACCCGCAAACAACCCGCAAACAACCCGCAAAAAAACCCGCAAAAAAACCCAAGCAAAAAGCCCGCTGCGTGCGGGCTTTTTGTTCTATCGCAGGAAACAGGTTGGGGTGAGCCGGGCAGGCTAGCTGCCGGACTGGGCCCTGAGTGTTACTAGGCGCTTATTTGGCGCTTACTGCGTGATGCTTACTGCGCAGCAGCCGGAGCCGACAGGCCCTTGATCGCAGCGGACAGGCGGCTCTTCTGGCGAGCGGCCCGGTTTTTGTGAATGATGTTCTTGTCAGCGATGATATCGAGCGTCTTCGACGATTTCTTGAAGATCTCGTTTGCTGCAGCTTGATCGCCGGTTTCGATGGCCTTGCGAACAGCCTTGATTGCGGTGCGCAGCTTCGAGCGCAGTGCCGAGTTGTGCGAGTTGGCTTTGGCAGCCTGACGGGCACGCTTGCGAGCTTGTGCGGAGTTTGCCATGACGTTTCCTTATCCTGTTTCCTGATCCAACCTGCACCCGAACTCGCTGGAACGCGGTCGAGTGCCGAAAAGTGAATGCGATACACCACTGCGTTTAGGTGCATCTCGTGAGAACCGCGGAGTATAGCGCATTATTTGCGGGTTTGGCAATTTCTGCCTGCAAGGCGCGAGTTGGTTGCGCCTAACCCACGTATGCCACGCATGAGTTCGTGCGCCCGCGACTCTGCGCAGGAGTCCGCGCTTGTGTTCTCGTTTCGCGTTCGAGTTCGCGCTTGAATCCGCATTTTAGTCCGCGCTTGGTCCGTATAATACCGTCAACATGAATTTACTCCGCGCCCTTTTAACCGTCAGCGGCTTCACGCTGCTCTCGCGTATTACCGGTCTGGCTCGCGAAACGCTGATCGCCCGCGCCTTCGGCGCCAGTGCCTATACCGACGCCTTCAACGTCGCGTTCCGAATTCCCAACCTGCTGCGCCGATTATCGGCCGAGGGGGCGTTTTCGCAGGCGTTCGTCCCAATTCTTGCCGAATTCAAGAATCGCGAAGGACATGACGCGACCAAGCTGCTGGTGGACGCCACTGCCACCGTGTTGGCCTGGGTGCTTGTGCTGCTGTCGGCCGCGGGCATGCTGGGCGCCGCCTGGGTGGTGTACGTGGTGGCGACCGGGTTGCGCGCGGACGCACAGGTCGCAGCCATTGAGATGACGCGCATCATGTTCCCGTACATCGCGCTGATTTCCCTCACGTCGCTGGCCTCGGGCGTGCTCAATACGTATAAGAATTTCTCGCTGCCCGCCTTCGCACCGGTGCTGCTCAATGTGAGTTTTATCGGTTCGTCGTTATTTCTGGCTCCGCATCTGGCCCACCCGATCTATGCATTGGCCATCGCCGTGATCGTCGGCGGCGTGTTGCAACTGGCCATTCAGATCCCTGCGCTCAAACGCATCGACATGGTGCCGCTGATCGGCATCAACCCACGCGCCGCGCTTGCGCACCCCGGCGTCAAGCGGGTGCTGGCCAAGATGGTGCCGGCGACGTTCGCGGTGTCGGTCGCGCAGCTCAGCTTGATTATCAACACCAATATCGCATCGCGGCTCGTGCCAGGCAGCGTCTCGTGGCTGGCCTACGCCGACCGTTTGATGGAGTTTCCCACCGCATTGCTGGGCGTGGCGCTGGGCACCATCTTGCTGCCCAGTTTGTCAAAAGCGCATGCCGACGGCGATCCGCTCGAGTATTCGTCCCTGCTCGACTGGGGGCTGCGCCTGACCTTTCTGCTTGCCGCCCCAAGCGCCGTGGCCTTGTTCGTCTATGCCGGCCCGCTGACCGCCACGCTGTTCAATTACGGGCGCTTCGGGGCGAAGGACGTGTTGATGGTGTCGCACGCGCTGACCGCCTACGGGGTAGGGCTGCTGGGTTTGATCTTGATCAAGATTCTTGCACCGGGTTTTTATGCGAAACAAGACATTAAAACGCCGGTCAAAATAGCTGTCACTGTTTTGTGCGTGACGCAGTTATGCAATATGCTGTTTGTACCGATGTTTGCGCATGCCGGTTTGGCACTGAGCATCGGCGCCGGAGCGTGCTTGAATGCGCTGTTGCTGTTCCTGGGGCTACGCCGTCGCGGCATCTACACGCCCTCACCGGGCTGGTCGATGTTCTTTGTGCAGTTACTGGGTGCCTGCCTCGTGCTGGCGGCGGTCATGATGTGGTTTCGCGATCGTTTCGATTGGATCGGGCTTGGTGATCACGTGCTGTTGCGTATGGCGCTGCTGGGTGGGACGCTCGGTGTGCTGGCCGTGCTGTATTTCGGTATGCTGTGGATGATGGGCTTCAAGTACCGCGACTTCCGGAGACGTGTGCAGTGACGATGACCCGAATGCTCGAGTATTTCACCACACTGGTGGCCGCTGACGAAGGCTTGCCGCTGACCGAAGCGGCACTGGCGCTGGCGCAGGATGCCTATCCCGATCTCGACATTCAAGGCACGCTTGCGGAAATCGATGCGCTGGTATTACGGCTGAAACGGCGCCTGCCCGATGAGGCCGACATCGTCCAGAAGCTGCAGATGCTGAATCGCTTCTTCTATCGCGAACTCGGCTTGGCGGGCAATCTGAACGATTATTACGATCCCGATAACAGCTTTTTGCACGTGGTGGTGCGCAAACGGCGTGGCATTCCGATCTCGCTAGCCGTGCTCTACATGGAAATGGGCCAGCAGATTGGCCTGAACGTGCATGGCATTGCGTTTCCGGGGCACTTTCTGTTACGGGTCACCACCACGGCCGGCGAGGTGATGCTGGACCCGCTGACCGGTGAAGCGCTGTCCGAAGCCCAGATGGTCGAAATGCTCGAACCCTACGTGGCCACGTCGGTGTCGCGTTCGGGTGATTCCATTTCCAACGCGCTACGTGCGTTATTGGCGCCTTCGTTGCCGCGCGAAATCCTCGCTCGCATGCTGCGCAATCTCAAGGCGATTTATCAGCAGACGGAGCGCTGGCAGCGCTTGCTGGCGGTGCAGCAGCGCATGGTCATTTTGCTGCCCGAGCAAATCGAGGAGCGGCGCGATCGTGGCCTTGCCTATGCCAAGCTCGATTTCGTGCGCGCCGCGCTTGACGACCTCCAACTCTATCTCGATACGTGTCCCGAGGCGGAAGATGCCGCGGCGATCGAAACTCAGCTCGCCGATTTGCGGCAGCGCGCATCGCATAGCGGACGTTAGGCGCTATTTCGGCTGCATCCGGATGGCGCCGTCCAGGCGTATCGTCTCGCCGTTGAGCATCGGATTGGCCAGAATCTGCTCCACCAGCATCGCATACTCGGCCGGACGACCGAGGCGCGGCGGGAACGGCACCATTGCCCCGAGCGCATCCTGCACTTCCTGCGGCATACCCAACAGCATCGGCGTTTCGAAAATGCCCGGCGCGATCGTCATGACACGGATCGCGTTGCGCGAGAGGTCGCGCGCGACCGGGAGCGTCAGCCCAACCACCCCGGCTTTGGATGCACCATAAGCCGCTTGACCGATCTGCCCGTCATAGGCTGCGACCGATGCGGTAAATATGATCACGCCACGCTCGCCATTGGCAATCGGCTGGGTGGCCGACATCGCCGCTGCAGCCAGGCGCGTCATGTTGAAGGTACCGATCAGGTTGATGCTGACGGTCTTCGCGAACAGCTCCAGCGAATGCGGTCCATCCTTGCCCACCGTCTTGCTGGCCGGCGCGACACCCGCGCAGTTGATCAACCCGCGCAAGGTGCCCAGCGCCTGGGCGGCGGCCACGGCCGCCTGGCCATCGGCTTCGCTGCAGACATCGCACCGTACGAACACACCGCGAAGCTCCGCGGCAAGCGCTTCGCCGGCTGCCACGTTGAGGTCGGCCAGAACCACCTTGCCGCCTTGTTTGGCCAAGGCGCGCGCGGTGCCGGCACCGAGCCCCGATGCGCCGCCGGTAATCAGAAATACGTTATCGCGAATGTCCATTTCATCTCCTGAAGAAAATCATTGCCGGCGCGATGATCTGCGTGCGCTCATTGTATGACCGCTGGCAGCGGGGCAAAAAGCGGGTCAAAAAGCAAAAAAAGCGGCTCGTAGGCCGCTTTGATCGGGCATCTCGCCGCGCTGTTTATTTCAGTGCGTCGAACACGCGGGTGCGGATGTCTTCGACGCTGCCCAGCCCGGAAATTTTCCGATATTGAGGCGCCTTGAGTGCACCGCCGCTGCCATGGCTAGCCCAGTTCGAATAATAGTCGACCAGCGGGCGGGTTTGCGCGTCGTACACTTCCAGCCGCTTCTTGACGGTTTCTTCCTTGTCGTCGTCGCGCTGGATCAACGGCTCGCCGCTCACGTCGTCGATGCCTTCGACTTTGGGCGGGTTGAAGACCGTGTGATAGGTACGGCCCGACCCCGGATGCACGCGACGCCCACTCATGCGCACGATGATCTCGCTGAACGGGACGTCGATCTCGAGTACATAGTCGATTGCCACGCCGGCTAGCTTCATCGCTTCGGCTTGCGGAATCGTGCGCGGGAATCCGTCGAACAGATAGCCGTTGTCGCAATCGCACTCTTGCAGGCGTTCCTTGACCAGGTTGATGATCAGCGTATCGGGCACGAGGTCGCCCGCGTCCATGAATTTTTTTGCTTCCACGCCAAGCGGCGAGCCGGCCTTGACCGCGGCGCGCAGCATGTCGCCCGTCGAAATCTGGGGAATGCCGAATTTCTCTTTGATGAAGTTCGCCTGGGTACCTTTACCTGCGCCCGGGGCGCCCAAAAGGATCAAACGCATGGTGCCATCTCCCGATAGTGATTTTTTAAAATTCGCTTATTTCTAACTGACTCTGCTCAAGGCCCGCACTGCAACCACCGACGATCACACGCCGGCCCAAAGGGTCTCTGAAGGCTGCTGAAAGCGCGTTCAGTTGACTGGATTGATCTGTGACGGACCCGCTACCCGGTACGAAGAACGAAGTGACCCATTACGCGACCGAGCAGGAAAAATCTGGCGAGATCGGGCAAGCAATTGCCCGACACTCTCATGGTAATGCTTTGGTAAGGCCTGATTATGCCACGCCTGCCGCGCCTCGCAGCGCGTAAATCGCCCGTACGCGCTCAAGGTCGGCGGGCGTATCGACACCTGGCGCCGGGGCGGTAGCCGTCAGCAGCACGGCAATGCGCGCGCCATGCCACATCGCGCGCAACTGTTCCAGCGCTTCGGCCTGTTCGATCGGGGCTTGCGCCAAGCTCGGGTAAGTACGTAAAAAAGCGGCGCGGTACGCATACAAACCGATATGCCGGTAAACCGCGCCGGCGACCGGCGCCGCGCTCAGCGCAGCGATATCGGGCCACACGGCATAGGCGTCGCGTGCCCACGGAATCGGTGCGCGCGAAAAATACATGGCCACGCCGCGTGCATCCAGCACCGTCTTCACGACGTTCGGATTGAACACCTCGGCGGCATCGGTGATCGGATGCGCCGCGGTCGCAATCGCACAATCGGGCATCGCGTCGAGGTGGGCCGCCACTTGGCGGATCAGGTCGGCATCGATCAGCGGCTCGTCGCCTTGCACATTGACGACGATTTGGTCGTCGCTCCAACCTCGCAGCGCAGCCACTTCGGCAAGCCGGTCGGTGCCGGACGGATGATCGCCGCGCGTGAGCACCGCTTCGATCCCGTGTTGCTGCGCCGCGAGCATGACTTCCGGGGCATCGGTTGCGATCAACACCTGACGGGCGCCCGCGGCGCGTGCTCGCTCAGCTACGCGTACGACCATCGGTTTGCCGCCCAGGTCGGCGAGGGGTTTGCCGGGCAGGCGCGTCGAGGCGAGGCGCGCAGGTACCACGGCAATAAAAGATACCGGTTTATCGGGCACGTTCAAGCATCCGGTCAAATGTCAGGGGCAAACAGGAGAGGAAGAATCGCGCTGGATCAGCGGCCTTCAGGATTGACCAGCGTGCCTTCGACTGTCTGGCGCGCTTCGTTGGCCAGCATGACCGGGATGCCGTCGCGAATCGGATAGGCGAGTTTGTCGGCGTGACAAATCAGTTCCTGCGCGGCGCGATCGTGTTCCAGCGGACCTTTGCACAGCGGGCAGACAAGAATTTCAAGCAGGCGAGTGTCCACGAATTTTCTCCACAACAAGCGCTATTAAGCGGGGGGCTAGCACGGCTTGGACCGGTACGACCCAGATGCGCGCATCGTCCCAACCCGCGCATTTTACCGCATCCTTTTCGGTGATCAGGATCGCATCGGCGTTCGCTAGTGCGAAAGGGTTATCGGTGTAGGCGTAATGGTCAGGCAGCGGCAAGGTCGTGGGGGCCAGGCCTGCGGCGCGCACCAGCGCGAAAAAGCGCTCCGGCGAGCCGATGCCCGCGGCCGCAAGCACGCGTTGCGAGGCGAATTGCGCCAGGGGTCGCTGTTGCGTCGGGTCGATCAAGCGCCATGCGGCGCCGGGTGTGAGGCTGAGCGCATAGGTGTTGGGCCAGGGAGGCAGGCCGTGCGCGTAGGGATTGTTGATCAGTGTGGCGTCACGATGGCGGGATAGCGGTTCGCGCAAGGGCCCGGCGGGTAGTAAGAAACCGTTGCCGCCAAGCCGGTGATCGAATACCACCAGCTCGACTTGGCGCGCGAGGCGGTAGTGTTGCAGGCCGTCGTCGCTGAGTATCACATCGACCGTCGGATGAGCGGCGCATAAGGCGCGCGCGGCGGCAGGCCGGTCGCGGCAGACCCAGACCGGCGCGCCGGTGCGTTGCGCGATCAGTAGCGGTTCGTCGCCGGCCTGCGCGGCGCTTGAGTGCGCGTCGACGCAGCGGGGCGTGTCGATTTGCGCGCCGTAGCCGCGCGAGATGACGCCCGGAAAATACCCGGCCGCGCGCAACGCTTCGACCAGCGCGATGACGGTCGGCGTTTTGCCAGTACCGCCCACCGTGACGTTGCCGACCACCACCACCGGCACGCCGACGGTTTCGATGCGCAGCCAACCGCGCCGGAAAGCCAGTCGCCGCAACGCACTTACTGCGCCGAATAGCAACGAGAGCGGCCACAATAGCCAAGCCAGCACGCCGCGTCGCTGCCAGGACCGGGTCACATGGCCTTCCAGTTTTTCGCGGGCCGCGGCCAGACGCGATTTCGTTGCTGTCATCGGGGGCGCACTCATACACTCACAGAATTCGATATCCGCACGGTGTCTGCCTAGACAGGCGCCAGGATCGTGAACAAACAGTTATGCTTCTGCTCCATCAGTGCCGGGGTGATAACTGCGCCATTGTCCCTCACTGCAATCGGCAAGCCGTAACATTGCCGTAACATTGCCGGAGCATGACAGGCGCGTTCCGGCCCGGAACTCTAGCGCGCCCAGGTGGCCCCCGCAAGCGGCGATGGATGCGGTACCTCGCAATTCAATCAGCGGGCGCGCATAAGCGACACATAAGCAGCTCAAGAGCAGGGCCTTGGACCGGCATGTGGACAGGCACATCAGCCGGGTGTAAGCGAGGCATCGCGCCACAATGCAATGCGTCCTGTGGATAACTCTGTGTACTTCTTTTTTGCGAAAAAAAATTATTAGGTCATGGGCAAAGGTTCCCCGGTTGAATAAGTATATTGATCGATATTAATTCATATAAATCAATGATTTAGAGTGTGACGGAACGATGTCAGCGGTGGTTTCGGCAACGCTTCGGTAAAATAGAAAATGTGGACATGTTGATCCACTTGCGGCGAGTAAAGTTGAATGACATTTGAATCCGGTTTTTCCGAACCCTCCGATTTTCGCGATGAGCCGAACGCCCGCAGCGACGCGGTGATCCCCGTCTCGGCCCTGAATCGTGCGATTGCCAATACGCTGGAGCGGAATTTTCCGCTGAGCTGGATTTCCGGCGAAGTGTCCAACTTCACGCGGGCGGCCAGTGGGCACTGGTATTTCTCGATCAAGGACGCGGGTGCCCAGATCCGCTGCGTGATGTTTCGCGGGCGTGCGCAGCATGCCGAATTCACGCCCCGTGAAGGCGATCGGATCGAGGTTCGCGCGCTCGTCACGATGTACGAACCGCGCGGCGAACTGCAACTGAGCGTCGAAGCGGTAAGGCGCACCGGGCAGGGGCGGCTCTACGAAGCGTTTTTGCGCCTGAAGGCGCAACTTGAAGCGGAAGGCTTGTTCGACCCCGCGCGTAAGCGCGCCTTGCCCACCCATCCACGCGCCATTGGCATCGTGACGTCCCTGCAGGCAGCGGCCTTGCGCGACGTGTTGACCACGCTCGCGCGCCGCGCGCCGCACGTGCCTGTCGTCATTTACCCGGCGCCCGTACAGGGAGCTGGTGTATCGGCCAAGCTCGCGGCGATGGTGGTGGCGGCCAACCAGCGCAATGAAATCGACGTGTTGATCGTGTGCCGAGGCGGCGGGTCGATCGAGGATTTGTGGGCCTTTAACGAAGAGGTGTTGGCGCGCGCCATCGCTGAAAGCCGAGTGCCGGTGGTCAGTGGCGTGGGCCATGAAACCGATTTCACCATTGCCGACTTCGCCGCCGATGTGCGCGCTCCGACGCCAACTGCGGCTGCCGAATTGGTCAGCCCGCAGCGTGCGCTACTGCTGCGCGAGCTGGAGCAGCGCCATGACGCGCTGGCTCGCGCGCTGCGACGCAGCCTGGAGCTGCGTGCTCAACAGCTCGACTGGCTGGCGCGCCGTTTGGTCAGTCCGGCCCAAAAACTGGAACGTCAGCGCGAACAGCTAGTCCAACTTCGCACGCGCTTGGCCGGTGCTGTCCAGCGGTCACTGCGCGAGGGCCACGCTCGTTTCTCGCTGGTGCAGTTGCGCTGGCGGCGTGCTCGCCCCGACGCGCTGCGGGCACAACGCGATTTGGCACAAATGTCGCTGCGCTTGCGCACGGTTTTTGCGCGGCGGCTTGAACAGCGCCATGCCCAGCTCAGTGAGCTGGCAGCCAAAACCACGTTGCTCAGTCCGCGCCGCACGCTCGAGCGTGGTTACGCCGCTTTGCTCGATGCACAAGGGCGAGCGGTGCGTTCACCCGACGCGCTCAAACCAGGGCGCAGCGTGACGGTGTATCTTGCACAGGGCGTGGCCGATCTGGGGATCGCGGATGTACAACCAAGACTGGACGGCGGTTTGTAGTTGCAGGCACAGGGCTGGCCGCTAGATTTACCCGATAATACGGGTTTGCGAGGTTTTTCCAACTCGCCTACAATCAAGCGCTCTAAAGAATTTGCTTTGCAGGCTCGCTCTGACTCTCCCGATCGACTCGATCGGTTCTCTTGTTAACTAAGGAACATTCTCATGGCACATACTCTTCCGGCTCTGCCGTACGCAAAAGACGCGCTACAGCCGCACATTTCAGCGGAAACCCTGGAGTTCCACTACGGCAAGCATCATCAAGCCTATGTGACGAATTTGAATAACCTTATTCCGGGCACCGAATTCGAAAACATGTCGCTCGAGGACACCATCAAGAAATCGTCGGGTGGCGTGTTCAACAATGCGGCACAGATTTGGAACCACACGTTCTATTGGCATAGCCTCTCGCCCAAAGGTGGCGGCGAGCCGAGCGGCGCGTTGGGCGATGCGATCAAGAAGCAGTGGGGTTCGTTCGCGGCCTTCAAGGAAGCGTTCACCAAGGCTGCCGTGGGCACCTTCGGTTCGGGTTGGGCATGGCTGGTCAAAAAGGCCGACGGTTCGCTCGATATCGTTTCGACCAGCAATGCGGCTACGCCCTTGACGACGGATGCCAAGGCCCTGCTGACGATCGACGTATGGGAACACGCCTATTACATCGACTACCGCAATGCGCGTCCGAAGTATGCTGAAGCGTTCTGGAACATCGCTAACTGGGAATTCGCAGCAAAGAACTTCGCAGCGTAAGCTGGGAAATGCGCTGGGAAATAAGGCTGGAAAAATCAGGTTGGGAAAAAGAGCGACATGGTTTGGAAAATTCGAACCGTAGCTCTGTGAAGGTTTGAACGTGTAGTGAAAAGGAAAGCCCTCCATCGCGAGGGCTTTCTGCTGTTCGCGCAAAGCAACGATATCCTACAAATGACCGACGAAAATCCCTGTATTGAATCCGCTCCTGGGCCCGTCCAGCCCTGGTTGAATGCGAGCCGGTTGCGAGCTTACCTGGGGACCCTGTTTTTTGTATTGCAGATGGCTATGCTGGCGGTAAGCTGCTGGGTGGCTTGGCACATCTATAGCCAGCCATGCGGCTTTGACTTCCAGACCTTTTGGGCGGCATCGCGCCTGACGCTCCAAGGCACGCCGCTGCTGGCCTATTCGCCGGAGGCGATCGCACACACCGCGCAGCAGATCGGGCCGCACACTATGCCGCTCGGCCCGTGGCGCTACCCTCCCAATTTTTTGTTGCTGGTTGAGCCGCTCGGCTTGCTTCCGTGTCCCATTTCTTATCTGATTTTCGGTCTTGTCACCACGACGATTTTTATTCGGATGTTGCGCAGGGCATTGCCGATGGCCGACGCCATGGTGTGGATACTCGCGTTCCCCGGTCTGTGGCTCAATGCAACACAAGGGCAAAACGGTAGCGTGACCGCCATTTTTGCACTCGCGGCGTTCTTCTTCATGCAAAAAAAACGGCCGGTGCTGGCCGGTGTTTGTATTGGCATGCTGTCTATCAAGCCGCATTTGGCCATCCTGTTTCCGCTCGCGCTCGCGTGCGCCGAAATGTGGACCACCTTCATTGCCGCGGCCGTCACCACAGTATTGTTCACCGGGCTGTCGATCGCGGTATTCGGCGTGGCGGTGATCCCCGCATTTCTACATGGGATCAGTGGCGCCGGCAGCGATCTGGAAAATGGTGCGATACCCTGGCAACAGATGGCGAGCCTGTTCGCGGCACTACGCGACCTCCGTATCGCGATCGCACCGGCTTACGTGGCTCAGGGTTGCGGGGCGATCGTTGCGGCCTGCGTGACGGCTTGGGTGTGGCGCAATTCGGATGAGCTGGAGGTGAAAGCGACAGCGCTGGTTGCGGGCACTTTCATGATCAGCCCGTACATTTACAACTACGATGCGGTATGGCTAGGCATACCGGTCGCATTGCTTACCGCGAAAGGCCTGCGAGACGGCTGGTTGCGCTGGGAGCGCCCCATATTGATGGTCGCGTTCTTGTACCCGCTATTCGGAAACGAAACAGCTTATGCCTGGCGCATCGGATTGGGCCCGCTGGTTTTTGCTGCGCTGCTGTTCGTGAGCGTGCGCCGTGTCACGCATCATCGTTCAGTGCTTGCCCGCTTCGACCCAAAGGTCCAGAGCAGATTGGCAGAATAGGTCAGCACCAGGACCAGCGCGGTAGAGAATACCTGCGCTAACAAATAGTTGAACGCGAACGTGACGGTCATCACGTGCATCAGGATCGCATTAAGTGCGATGCCGGCGATAGCGATTGACCCAAAGCGGGCCGCCGTTTGCAAAATTCCGGCCCGGCTTTTGAACGTGATCCGGTAATTCAACGCATAGTTGACGATGGCACCCACGCACGCGCCTAGCGATGAAGCCAACACGGGTCGCGCGAGGCCGCCTTGAACCAGCAGAACCAATACTGCATATTGGCAAGCGGTGCCGGTGGCTCCGACCGCCGCATAGATCAAGAAGCGTTTGACGCTTGTCATCGGTGTGCGGCCATTACTGCCTTGCGTTGCCATACTGACGGCGAATCAGATAGATCGGACGTCCTTTGGACTCCAGATAGACTCGACCGATGTATTCGCCCAGAACGCCGATGCCGATCAATTGGATCCCGCCGAGAAACAGGATGACCGTGAGTAACGACGCATAGCCCGGCATGTCGATGCCGCGTATCAGCGTTTTGATAATGGTGACCAGGCCGTAGAGGAAGGCGAGCGATGAAATGACGAGGCCGCAATAGGTCCAGCAGCGCAGTGGCACCGTGCTGAAACTCGTTATCCCTTCAATGGCGAAATTCCACAATTTCCACCCGGAAAATTTTGTGGTTCCCGCACTGCGAGGCGCCCGGACGTATTCGACCGTGGCAGTCTTGTAACCTAACCAGGCAAACAGGCCTTTCATGAAGCGCCGATTTTCCGGCAATTGCTTGAGGGCTTCGAGTACTTGACGATCGATCAGGCGAAAGTCACCGACGTTCTCAGGCAGAGGAATGTCCGCCACGGCATTGTGCACGCGATAGAACAAATGGGCGGTTTTGCGCTTAAGGTAGGAGTCGGTGCTCCGGTTGGTGCGCTTGGCCAGTACGACTTCATAGCCGTTAAGCCATTGTTCGATCAGGCGCGGGATCAATTCGGGCGGATCTTGAAGATCGGCGTCGATCGGAATGACGGCGTCGCCCAACGCTTCGTTCAGTCCTGCCGTCAAGGCGGCTTCCTTGCCGAAATTTCTCGACAGATCGATGACTCGCGTGCGTGGGTCCTGCCCCACCATGGCGATCAGTTGTTCCAAGGTGTCGTCGGCGCTGCCATCGTTGATGCAAACGATTTCGAAATCGAAACGGTCGAGGGCCGCGAGTACCGGGGCGATTCCCAGGAAGAAATTGGCAACCGCCAAGCTCTCATTGTAAAAGGGAACGACGAGTGATAGCAGTGGCTTTCTTGTGCTTTGACCCGGCGAATTCTTCGTCATCCCTGCTTGGGAATGTTCCGCGGAATAGGGCGGCTGCGAGTCGAGAGGTTGGGCGTTTCTAATTATCTGCTCCACGGGCGGCCCTCTTGCCGGGGATTTCTGTCTCGCAGCACAGGGTCCCCGGTTCCGGGCGGATCGTTACAGGGTATCCAACTTGTCCGGAGCATTCTATCTTATTGCGGAGTAGAAAAAATCCTGCCCAAGACTGATCTGTGCGGGAGCGTCAAAACGAGTCATTGGGAGGCTAGCCAAGCGGGTGGATAAGGGGTAGCTGCGCGGGGCCTCAGGCAGATGATCAAGCAGATGGCCGGCGTCGGCGCTCGCGTATGCGCTTTTCAACTTCGCTGATATAAGCCGCTGCCTCCGCGACGGTATAGATCGTCCGACGCCGCAGATGGACCGTCTCGGGGAAGGTCGGGTCGGTACTGCCTTCGATATCGCAAGCCATTGCCAGGGCGAGGAATGCGTGCTGACTGGACGATAGCGGTGCGGCGAAGCTGGGGGCGACGGGTGGGCTTTCGAACAAGCGCATGAAGCGCGTGAAAAAACCATAGTCCGCGGTCGCGGGGAGCGTGCTCGGCGCTTCCTCCTCAGACAGGCGAGGCGCATTCTGATTGATCGCGGCCGCCAGCGTATTGGCCGTCCGGTCCCGTTCGGTCAAGGGAGGTAAACCAAAACGCGCCTCGAGCGTGGCAAGGATCGACGTGTGATCGAAGCGGGTGCTGGGATCGTCGGGCGTGGTACCGATCACCGTTCCTCTTTGCGTGTAAGCGCTCACAATCACCGCGGGAACCCGTACGCCGAGTAAGTCGAAACCGAAGTCGACGCCGGGTGTGGCATAGCGCGCTTCGTCGCCCGGTGCAACGGCTGCGGGAGGCGGCACATGATCGTAGAAACCGCCATGTTCGTCGCAGGTGACGACCAGCATCGTCTCGGGCCATAGCGCTGAGTTGCGCAGCGTGTCATAGACCAGCTTGATCAGCTTTTCACCCTCGCGGATATCGTTGAGCGGGTGCATCGAGTTGCCGTTTATGCAATCGTGACCGGTGTCGTAAGCCGGCTCGATGAAGGTGTAGGCGGGTAGATCCTGCGCTGTGACGTCGGAGGCGAATTCCGACATATGACGAAAATTTTTCGTCAACGGATCGACGTACTCCTTGCGCAGACTGTCGATTCCCGCGCACTGGGGCAAGCCGTCGTGATACACGCGCCATCGCTCGACGCCCAGCCGTTCGAATATCGTATGGTTCTGAAACGAATAGCCGCCGAGAATTTGCGCTTCGCTCGGGCTTGCGGTCAGGCCGCCGGAAGTGGCGGCATGCACGAAAAAACGGTTCGGCCAGGTCGGGCCCGGCAGTGACGCATGCCAGAAGTTGCAGATGGCGAATTCTCGGGCCAAGGTCGCCAGCACAGGTATCTGGGCCGGCCTGTAATACTCCATCACGCGGTCGGCTTCTTCCAGCGTAGGCGCCGCTGCCCGCGCGCTGCTGACGAAACCCGACATCGGGGCCGGTGTGACCGGCCGATTAGGTAAGCGGCCCGTCTCCCGGCCCGTCTCCCGGCCCGTCTCCCGGGTAGGCCCGCGGGTTGTCTCCGAATGCAGGCCGTAGAGCTGAATTTGAATGTCGTCGAATTCATGTCCCGGATCGAACGACATCGTGTAGCGTTTCGCTGGAGTGCGTACACCGCTGGCGGTATTGAACTGCGATCTGGCGGATTTCGACCAGGCGGTGGCCGCGGCAGGTTTGCCCACCACGCGGGGATCGGCCGACTGCAGGCTCCCCAGCAAGTGGTCGAACGAGCGGTTTTCCAGCATTAGCACGACGAAATGCTGAATTTTTCCCAATGATGAGGCGGGCATAACGCGAATCTCCGGTCCGAGACACTGCCCACTGTAGTGGAAGCGGTGACTTATGACCAGTCACCGCAGCGCCGGGGGTCTTCGGTTCGCGTGCTCCGTCGTTACAAAATGGCCGCCGTGGCGCGGGCCTGCAACACATCGTAGAGCGTGCGCGCCACCACTTTGGTGGCGCGCCGCAAGTCTTCGAGCACCAGATGTTCATCGGCGCGCTTGGCGTTCGATTCGAGCACGGTGCGTGGGCCGGCCCCGTACAGGACGGCCGCAGCACCCGCTTGCGCATAGAGGCGCGCGTCGGTGTAAAGCGGTGTGCCGCGCGCAGCCAGCGGTTCGCCCAGCACCGCGAGCCCATGCCGCTGCAATGCCTCGACTAACGGCGCGATGGCCGGCGTCGGTGTCATCGCACGCGCCAACAGCAAACGTTTGATCTCGACCTTGATCCCGGGCACTTGAGCCGCAGTCGCTTCGATCAGGGCGCGCAAGCCGGCTTCCACCGCTTGCGGGTCTTCTTCCGGGATCATGCGCCGGTCGAGCTTGAAGGTGACTTTCCCTGGCACCACGTTGGTGTTCGTACCCCCGGCGATCCAGCCTACGTTCAGGTAGGGGTGGTCGATCCCCGGAACCTGCGAGCGCTGTTCGCGGTAACGCGCATTCTGCGCGTACAGCGCGTTCAGGATGCCGACCGCGCCTTGTAACGCATCGACGCCGCTGGCGGGAATTGCCGCGTGAGCCATCTTGCCGTGCACGGTCACTTCCATTTGCAGGCAGCCGTTGTGAGCCGTGACGACTTCATAAGAAAAGCCGGCGGCGATCACGTAGTCGGGGCGGCTGAGCCCCGTGCGCAGCAGCCAGCCTGGCCCGAGTTCGCCACCGAATTCCTCGTCATAGGTGAAGTGCAGTTCCACCGTGCCCGCCAGTGGCGTGTGCAAGGCTTCCAACGCGCGCAGCGCAAAGGTATAGGTTGCGAAATCGCTCTTGCTGACGGCGGCAGCCCGACCGTACAGCTTGCCGGCCTCGATCGTCGCGTCGTATGGCGGGTGCCGCCAGCCATCGCCCGGGGGCACGACATCGCCGTGCGCGTTGAGCGCGATGGTCGGGCCCGCGCCGAAATGGCGCCGCACGATCAGGTTGGTAATGCTTTGCATACCTGCGGAAAGGACTTCGGCCGCAGGCACCGGATGCACTTCGACGTTCAAGCCGAACTCGCCGAGCAATGCCGCGGTGCGCTGCGCATGCGGCGCGTTGTCGCCGGGTGGGGTATCGGTCGGAATTTGGACCAGTGCTTGCAGAAAGCGGGTTTGTGCGTCGAAGTGCTGGTCGATCCAACGATCGAGTTCATCGTACACGGGTGACGATACGGGTTGGACAGTCATGCAGACTCGCTAAGGTAAGGCTTGTTAAGGTAAGACCCTGCCAGGCTCAAGGCCGGGCAAAATGTTCAATGAAATGCAGCAGGACCGAGGTGGCGATCTCCGCGTCTTCCGCCGTCATGGTTTCGAGCGGGTTGTGGCTGATGCCGCCATTGCCGCAGCGCACGAACAGCATCGCGGTCGGGGTAACCGGGGCAAATTGCATCGCGTCATGGCCAGCCCCGCTAGGCAAATGTTTAACGCTCACGCCATGCGCGGCGATGGCGTCGGCCATGCGTTTTTGCAGCGACGGCGCGCATGGCGACGCGGTGAGCGCGTAGTAGGGCGCCCAGGTGAATTCCACGCGACGGCGCTGCGCAATGCCGGCGAGGTTGTCGTGCAGCGCCTGGAGTGCATCGAGGCGTTGCGCGTCGTCGCCTGAACGCAGATCGATCGAGAACTCCACGTGGCCGGGGATCACATTCACGGCTCCGCCGCCGGCGACGCTGAACTTGCCGACGGTGGCGACAAGGTGTGGCGCGCGCGCTTGCGCCAACTGCTCGACTGCCAGCGCCATTTCGGCGGCGGCGGCGAGGGCGTCGCGACGCCCCGGCATGGGCACCGTGCCCGCGTGTCCCGCCAAGCCGGTGACGCTGACCTTGACGCGCGTGCAGCCGGCAATCGCCGTGACCACGCCCACCGGCAGGCCGGCATCGAGCAGCACCGGACCCTGTTCGATATGACTTTCGACGAAGCAGGCGACGCGGCTGAAGTCGCGTTGCAGTGTCGGCCAACCGTCAGCGTAGCCGCCGAAACGGCCAATTGCATCGCGCATCGAGAGCCCCGCGTCGTCGGCCATCTCCAGCCACGCCGGATCGAAGTGGCCGCTCATCGCGGCCGACCCGACCATCGTGACATTGAAGCGCACGCCTTCCTCATCGCCAAAACCGATGACCTCAATTGCGTGCGGCAGGCGCACGGCGCGTGCGTTGAGATCATGGACACAAGCGATCGCGGTGAGGATGCCAAATAGGCCGTCGTACTTGCCCGCATCGACTACGCTGTCCAAGTGCGAGCCGGACATGATTACCGGCGCGTCGGGCGTGAGGCCGGCATAGCGGCCCACCACATTGCCCAGCGCATCGTAGTCGGCCTGCATGCCAGCGTCGCGCATCAGCGCAAGCAGGTAGTCGCCGGCTTGACGGTGTTGCGGCGTCAGATAGGTGCGCGTGAGGCGACTGTCGTCCTGCGTGAAGCGCGCCAGATCGTCGGCTTGTTGTATCAGACGGGTTCCAAAGCGCATCAAGCGACTCCGTAAAACAGGCTATGCACAATCAAGCCGCGACCATGCCGAGAAACTGCTGCAGTTCGGGCGTTTTCGGGCGACTGAAAAACTCCTCGGGCGCGCCCGTCTCGTGTACTTTACCCTGATGCATGAAGATCACGCGATCGCAGACTTCGCGCGCGAAGCGCATCTCGTGCGTGACCATCATGAGCGTCATACCGGCGTCGGCCAGTGCACGCACGACAGCGAGCACTTCATTGACCAATTCCGGGTCGAGCGCCGAGGTGATCTCGTCGCACAACAGCGCGCGCGGCTGCATCGCCAGCGCCCGCGCGATGGCCACGCGCTGCTGCTGCCCACCCGAGAGCTGATCGGGCATGGCATCGAATTTTTCGGCGAGACCAACGCGTCCCAGCATATCGCGAGCGATGCGCTCGGCTTCATCGGTTGCGGTCTTCTTGACCACTTGCTGCGACAACATTACGTTGCGCCCGGCCGAGAGATGCGGGAACAAATTGAACTGCTGGAAGATCATGCCGACCTTGAGGCGCAGTTCGCGCAGATGCGTTTCGTGCGTGCTGACGGGGACTTCGTCGACCGTGATGCTGCCTTCGCTAATGGCTTCCAGCCCGTTCACGCAGCGCAGCAGGGTACTTTTGCCGGAGCCGCTCTTGCCGATCACGGCAATCACTTCGCCAGCCTCGATCGACAGGCTCACGCCCTTGAGCACATGGTTGGCGCCGAAATGCTTGTGTACGTTATCAATGATGATGAGCGGCATTGAGCTTCCTCTCGAGGTGTTTGGCCAGACGCGAGAGCGGCCAGCACAAGATGAAATAGAGCGCCGCGACCATCGCGTAGACGGTGAAGGGCTTGAAGGTGGCATTGGTAATGATGGTGCCGGCCTTGGAAATCTCCATGAAGCCGATGATGGAGGCCAGCGCCGTACCCTTGATCACCTGCACCGAAAAACCGACGGTGGGCGCGATCGCAATGCGCATCGCTTGCGGCAACACGACGTGGCGCATTTGCTGCAAATAGCCCATGGCCAGCGACGACGAGGCTTCCCACTGGCCGCGCGGCACGGCGTCGACGCAGCCGCGCCAGATTTCAGCAAGGAACGCGCTGGCCCACAGCGTCAATGCGAGGCTGGCGGCGCTCCATGGCGTGGTGTCGACGCCGAGCAGCGATAAACCAAAAAATGCGATGAACAACTGCATCAACAGCGGCGTGCCTTGAAACAGTTCGATGTAAGTGCGGGCTGCGGCCGGCAAGGCGTTGCCGCGCCCAGTGCGCAGCAGCAGGACCAGCAAGCCGACCACACCGCCGCCGATAAACGCGACCAGCGATAGCGCAATCGTCCAGCGTGCCGAAAGCAGCAGGCCGCGGGCGATATCCCAGAGAGTAAAGTCGCTCATCGTTTCACCTTGCGCGGAAATAACTGTATGCCGATTTGCCGCATCACTTGCCGCACGAAAATGGCGAGCACCAGGTAGATACCGGTCGCGATGAAATACGCCTCGAAGGCGCGGAAATTGCGCGACTGGATGAAGTTGGCCGCGAAGGTCAAGTCTTCCACCGCGATCTGCGAACACGCAGCCGAGCCCAGCATTACGATCACGACCTGGCTCGATAGCGCGGGCCAGATTTTTTGCAGCGCCGGGCGCAACACGACATGGCGAAACACCTGCAACCGCGTCATCGCCAGGCACATGCCGGCTTCGATCTGACCGCGCGGCACGGCGTCCACGCCGGCACGGATGATCTCGGTGCTATAGGCGCCGAGATTGAACACCATGGCCAGCGACGCCGCTTCCAGTTCGGTGAGCTGAATGCCGGCGCTGGGCAAGCCGAAGAAGATAAAGAACAGCTGGACCAGGAACGGCGTGTTGCGCACGATCTCGACATAAGCGCCGACTGCCGTTTTCAAAGGCCGTGGGCCGTAACTGCGCGCCCACGCGCCGAAGATGCCCAGCGCAATGCCGCATACGCCGCCGACCGCGATCAGCTCGAGCGTCAGCAACGCGCCCTTAAGCAGCAGCGGGTAGTAGGCCAGCACATCGCCGAAATTGAAGTGATATCGCATGGGACGCTCTGAGTGTTGCTACGGTTGGACGGCGGCGTCAGCTCGCTGATTACAGGTTGGCCGGCAGCTTGGCGTTCAGCCAGGTTTGCGAAATACGATCGAAGCTGCCGTCTTTCTTACCTTGCTCGATTAGCGCGTTGATCTTGGCTTTCAGGCGTGGCTCGTCCTTGTTCAAGCCGATCTCGCAGGGCGAGTCCTTGATCAGGAATTTCGGCTCCGGTTTCTTGGGCGGGTTCTTGGCGAGAATCGCGGCGGCCACGACGTTGCCCGAGGCGATCAGCTCGACCTGGCCCGAGAGGAATGCGCTGATGGTGCTGTTGTTGTCTTCGTAACGCTTGATCACGGCGGTGGGCGGGGCGATCTTGCTCAGCTCGATATCTTCGATCGCGCCACGGGTCACACCGACGGTCTTGCCGGCCAGATCATCCGCTTTGCTGACCTTCTCGCTAGCCGGCCCGAATACGCCGTTATAGAACGGCGCATAGGGCACCGAAAAATCGATCACCTTATCGCGCTCGGGATTTTCGCCAAGGCTGGAAATGACCAGGTCGACCTTGCGTGTGGTGAGGTAGGGAATCCGGTTGGCGCTGGTCACGGGCACCAATTCGAGCACCACGTTGAGTTTTTGCGCCAGGTATTTCGCGGTGTCGATGTCGTAGCCGACGGGGCGCAGGTCGGGGCCAACCGAGCCGAACGGGGGGAAATCCTGCGGCACGGCGACCTTCAGCGTCTTGGAGGCGATGATGTCGTCGAGCGCATCGGCGTGGGCAAACGATGCCGCGCTCAGCGCGGCCGCGGCAAACAGGGTGGCGATCAAACGGTGCAGTTTCATGAGTTTCTCTCTTTAGCAGTCGTGGAGGGTGGGGCGGGAAGATGGGTAACGCCGGGACCTCGGCCGGCCTGTAGTCGGCGCGAGACCGCGGCCGGCACGGGAGCTAGCGTGTTGCGCATGGCGTCCAGCGGATCGGTGGGCGCAGCTAACTGGAGTTCGGAGGCGATGTGCTGCAGGTGCTGGCGCATCAGCAGCACCGCGCCGTCGATATCGCCGCGTTCGAGCGCATCGACGATTTCGACGTGTTCGTCGCACGAATGGCTGGCTTCATGGCTGGATTGATAGAGCATCGAAATCAGCTGGGTACGGGTGGTCAGGTCGCGCAGGATGTCGGCCAAGTGGCCGTTGCCAAGGCATTCGGCCAGGCATACGTGAAAATCGCCGAGTAACCAGCTGCGTTGCGCGGCGTCTTCGGTGTCAATGGCTAAGCGCTCGCGCGACAGGTGGTTGCGCAGCTTGCGCAGGCTGGCCGGCGTGAGCGCATGAGCGGCTTCCAGCAGCAGGCCGGTTTCGATCACGCGGCGCGCCTCGAACGCTTCGCGCGCGTCGTTGGGCGAGGGCGTGACGACAAACCAGCCGCGCCGCGCATTTACTTCCACCACGCCACGCACGGTCAGCCGCGTGAGCGCCTCGCGCACGATCGTGCGCGACACTTCGAACAGGTCGGCGAGCTGCTGCTCGCCCAGGCGTGTACCCGGGGCGAGTCGCCCAGCCATGACGGCGTCGATCAGGCGTTCGGCGAGTTCAGCGGACGAGACGGTTTGGGGCATCGGTTACCAGAGGTGGTGCATACATTCGTTGTATACAAGCAAGGTGGACCAAAAATGGGGCAAATCCTGCTTGGGGTGGCCGCCGGGTGGGCGGCTTGCAAGGAGAAGAGCAAAGCGTGTGCCAGGCTCACATTTTCTTGGCTCGATCTTTTTGGGGCGTAGTAGGATGGATGTGCTGGCAATTTGAGACAAAGCGTGAAGCACAGCGCAAGACAGAGCCCAAAGCACGGCGTAAGGCACGGCACAAGGCGCAGCGGCGGCCTGCTTGAGCGCCCGGTACGTGACTGCGCGCGGGAATGCGCTGGCTTAGTGCGCCGTGGTGAAGGCGCGCGATAGCCAGGGCACCGCCACGGTGCAGATAGCTATTGGCCCGCAATTCGGGCATGGGCGAGAATAGTCTTGCTCCTCAGCAGCTTAGGGCGTCCGATCAGCGCCGGTACGACACTTGCTAGAGAAAGCGGATCAACAGCGTTATACGTTCAGGAGGCTCAATGGTTCCCATGCGGTCGTATAACGAGATGCAGCGTGAGTCGGGTGACGTTCGTGCCCATTACGATCGCTTTTGTCAGTGGCTCTCCCGGCAACCGAGCGAGACCATGGCACGCAAACGTGCGGAAGCCGACCTGGTTTTCCGGCGCGTTGGTATTACCTTCGCGGTCGACGGCGATCTGTCCGGCACCGAGCGGCTAATCCCATTCGATCTGATTCCGCGCATTATTCCACCGGACGAGTGGCAGATGCTGCAAAACGGTTTGCGCCAGCGGGTCAAGGCGCTCAACATGTTTTTGCACGACGTCTATCATCAGCAGAACATCATCCGTGCCGGGGTGATTCCGGCCGAGCAGATCTACACCAACGCGCAGTACCGCCCCGAAATGCAGGGGGTGGACGTGCCGCGTGACATCTACGCGCACATTGCCGGCATCGACATGGTGAGAGCGGGCGACGACGAAAACGGTGCGTTTTACGTGCTGGAGGACAACCTGCGCGTGCCGTCGGGGGTGTCGTACATGCTGGAAAACCGCAAGATGACGATGCGGCTTTTCCCTGAATTATTCGTCCAGAACCGCATTGCGCCCGTGGCGCACTATCCCGACCTGCTGCTCGAATCGCTGCGCTCCGCGGCGCCACCCGGTGTGGATAATCCGACGGTCGTGGTGCTTACGCCGGGCATGTACAACTCGGCCTACTTCGAACATGCGTTCCTCGCCCAACAAATGGGCGTCGAGCTGGTCGAAGGCAAGGATCTGTTCGTCGACGATAACAGTGTGTTCATGCGCACCACACACGGGCCGCAGCGCGTGGATGTGATCTATCGGCGGCTGGACGACGACTTTCTCGATCCGCTCGCGTTTCGCAACGATTCGGCGCTTGGCGTTCCGGGCCTCTTGTCGGTGTATCGGGCCGGCCGCGTGGTGCTGGCCAATGCGCTGGGTACCGGCGTGGCGGACGATAAGTCGATCTACCCGTTCGTGCCGGACATGATCCAGTTCTATCTGGGCGAGCAGCCGATCCTGAATAACGTGCCGACCTACCAGTGCCGCAAGCCCGAGGACTTGAGCTATGTGCTGGCGCACCTGCCCGAGCTGGTTGTGAAGGAAGTGCACGGCGCGGGCGGCTACGGCATGCTGGTCGGGCCGGCGTCGACCAAAGCGGAAATCGAGTCGTTCCGTGCCCGCTTGATCGCGCACCCCCACGGGTATATCGCCCAGCCGACGCTGGCATTGTCATCCTGTCCGACTTTCGTCGAATCGGGCATCGCGCCGCGCCATATCGATTTGCGGCCTTTCGTGCTGTCGGGGAAAAACGTTTCGATGGTGGCGGGCGGCCTGACGCGAGTGGCTTTGCGTGAAGGCTCGCTAGTGGTCAATTCCTCGCAAGGCGGCGGCACCAAAGACACCTGGGTGATTGAGAAATGAACAACTATCCTCTGAACGTCATCTGCCGGGAGGCCGCATGCTAAGCCGCACAGCCGACCACTTGTTCTGGATGGCACGCTACATGGAGCGTGCCGAGAATACCGCGCGCATGCTCGACGTCACGATGCAGGCGCGCTTGCTGCCGCAAAGCCACAATCAGGAGAACCGCAGCCTGCGGGCGGTATTGCGAATTTCCGAATTGGAACCCGCATTCCTGGAACGCGGTGAACCGCTGACGCAGGAAAGCGTGCTGCGCTTTTTGGTTTCCGATCCGCGCAACCCGTCGAGCATTTACTGCTTTTTGCAGGCTGCGCGTGAGAACGCGCGCGCCGTGCGCGGGACCTTGACCACCGAAGCGTGGGAAACCGTCAATTCGACCTGGCTGAAGTTCACGCAATTGCTCAAGGATGATCTGCTCGCGATCGATCCGGGCTCGCTGTTCGAGTGGGTCAAATACCGCTCGCATTTGTCGCGCGGAGTGACCACCGGCACCGCTTACCACGACGACGCGTATTTCTTCACCCGTTTGGGCACGTTCCTGGAACGCGCCGACAATACCGCGCGGATCCTTGACGTGCGTTTTCTCGATGCCGAGCGCGAGCCGCGCGATCTGTCCGATTCGTCGGCGCAACTGGAAGATTTTTATTACTGGACGTCGATTCTCAGTTCGGTGTCGGCGCTGGAAATCTATCGCAAGGTCTATCGAGACGTGGTGACGTCGGATCGCGTGATCGATTTGCTGATGCTCAATCGCAGCATGCCGCGTTCTTTGCTAGCGGCGCTCGACGGCGTGTGCGACAACTTGAAGAAGCTGCGCAACGACTATTCGCACGACTGCGAGCGGGAGGCCGGCAAGCTGCGCGCCGAGCTGCAGTATGCCGATATTCCGCAGATTCTCGAGGGCGGCCTGCACGCGTATCTGACGCAATTTCTCGCCCGCGTGTATGAGCTCGGTAACCGCGTAAGCGAAACCTTTTTGTTGTTGCCGGTTGCCTGACTGGAGTTTTCCATGCGCTTTTCTATTCGTCATGAAACGATTTATCACTACGGGACGCATGTTCAGTATTCGATCCAGCAAATAAGGCAGACGCCGTCGAATACGCCGTCGCAATTCGTTATCCGCTGGAACATCGATGCGCCGAACAAACTGGTGTTGTCCTACGATACCTACGGCAATCCGTTGCATACGCTGGTGCTGACACGCCCGCACCGCGAAATCGTCCTGCTGGTCGAGGGTGAGATTGAAACCGTGGCGTTGCAGGACGGTCGGCTGCTGGAGGGGGCCGGCCCGATACCGCTGCCGCACTTTACGTGTCAGACGCGTTTGTCGACGCCCAATACGGCGCTCGACGCGCTCGGGCACGAGTGCGGGCCGCTGGAAACACCCGCGGACTTGATCCAACTGGCGAGCGTGATCGGTTCGCGGGTCGCGTACCGGACTGGCATCACCGAGGTGACCAGCACCGCAGTCGAGGCGCTCGAGTTGGGTCACGGGGTCTGCCAGGATCACGCGCATCTGATGCTCGCGTGCTGCCGCGCGCGCGGCTTGCCGGCCCGTTATGTCAGCGGCTATCTGGACGCCGGCGACGTGCAGGACGTGGCCAGCCACGCGTGGGTCGACGTTTGGCTGGAGGGCTCGGGCTGGGTTTCGGTCGATGTTTCGCATGCGTGTTTTGCCAGCGAAAAGTACTGCCGGGTGGCGGTCGGTCGTGACTACGAGACGGCGGCGCCGGTGCGTGGGATGCGCGTTGGCGGCGGTAGCGAAGAAATGGCGGTGACGGTCGCGGTGGACCGAATCACGAATCAGTGAGTCGTTGAATGCCGCTGGGCACGCTGGGATTGGGCGCGTAGGGCGGCGGCGGATAGGCTGGCGATTTGGGATACACTACCCGCGCCATGCAGCACCGGAACACTTGGACCCCGTTGCAGCGCTTCAGGCTGCAACGGGGTTTTGTCCATGGCCAGCCGCTTTTTTTACCGAATCGATTTATGACTTACTGTGTAGCAATGAGCGTGCGTGAGGGCTTGGTGTTTCTCTCGGACACCCGTACCAACGCGGGTGTCGACCATGTCAGCACGTTTCGCAAGATGACCGTGTTCGAGCAGCCCGGCGAACGCGTGCTGGTGGTGCTGGCGGCCGGCAATCTGGCGCTGACCCAGTCGGTGCTGCAATTGCTCGTGGAACCCGCGGCGCCCGAGCGCGCTTCGCTTTGGAATGTGCCCAACGTCTATGAGGCTGCGCGCGTGATCGGCGAAGCGGTGCGCGAGGTGCACCACCTGCATGCGCAGCCCTTGCAGGAATTCGGCGTCGAATTCAATTGCAGTTTTTTGCTGGGCGGCCAAATTCGCGGTCAGGCAATGCGGTTATTCCAGATTTACTCGGCGGGCAACTTCATCGAGGTGTCGACCGTTAATCCGTATTTTCAGATCGGTGAGGCGAAATACGGCAAGCCCATTATCGATCGGGTTCTTACCCCGGATACGCCGCTGCACGAAGCCGCAAAGTGCGCGCTAGTGTCGATGGACTCGACCCTGCGCTCCAATGTATCGGTCGGTTTGCCGCTTGATTTGCTGGTGTATGAGCGCGATAGCCTGCGCGTGTCCCACTTCGCCCAGCTCGACAGTGAAAACGCTTATTTCCAGATGATTCATAACACCTGGGGAGAGCGCCTCAGGCAGGTGTTTACCGAAATCCCCGATCCCGACTGGACTTCGGTCGAGCAACTACCGAGCGCCGGCCGTGCTTCGGCCATGGCGCCGCGCGCGATCGTGCCAGCCGGAATTGGCGCGGACGTTATCAGCACGCCGGCACAGACCTTAGCGCAAGAATCCTGAATCAGGGCTAAGCACCGGGGGCGCGGTCATGGTCGTCGGTATCAGCGTGATCATGGGTGTGGCCATGCTCATGTGCGTGCTCATGCGGATGCTTGTGTATCGGATCCACCCAGTAGACTTTCTCCGGTGTCTCGACGGCGTCGATATCGAGGTTCACCACCACAGCTTCACTGTCGCTGCGCATCAGGATGCATTCGAGCGGCTCATCGGTGCGTGCATTGATTTCCTGATGGGGCACGAAGGGCGGGATGAATATGAAATCGCCCGCGTCGGCCTCGGCGGTGAATTCCAGATGTTCGCCCCAGCGCATGCGCGCTTTGCCAGATAACACATAGATCACGCTTTCCAGTTCGCCGTGGTGATGCGCACCGGTTTTCGCGTTGGGGTCGATGCGCACGGTGCCGGCCCAGATCTTCTGAGCGCCGACCCGGGCTTTGTTGATCGCGGCGGCGCGATTCATACCCGGCGTTTGTGCGGTGTTGGAATCGAGCTGGTCGCTTTTGATCACTTTGACGCCATTGTCGCGCCAGTCTACGGGGACATCGGATGCACTCACGCTACGCTCCTGAAAATGGAAAAGGGGCGCCGTGACGTTCTTCACGGCGACGATTCCGACTCAGTGTACGTCGCTTTTTCGATGGCGTGTTTTTGGTAAATCGCTCGGATTTCACGCAAGAATTGCGACGCTTCGGTAGCGGGCAACTCTGCGAGTTAAGTGAGCCAAATAAGTCAGCGAAATAAGTCAGCGCAGCGCGGCAACTCAGGGTTGAGGCAGTCCCGTAATCTGCGCGCCCGGCTTGATACCCTTGGCTGCAAACCAACCCTTGCTCATTTCCAGCGCGTACCGGCCGTTATGAGTCGGACAATGATTGTCGGTCGTTTCCGCCTTCATCTCGTCCAGATCGGTGATGATGCCGTCGTCGCGAATAAAGGCAATCGACAACGGTATCTCGGTATTTTTCATCCAGAAGCAGTGCCCGGCGTTTTCGTCGAAGACGAACAACATGCCTTCATTGGGCGCGAGCTTGTTGCGGTACATCAACCCTTGCTCGCGGTCTGCTTCATTGGCGGCGACCGACGCATCGATCAAATACATGCCGACCGTCAGTTTTACCTTGGGAAAGTCGCCCGGTTGTTTCATACCGGCAGGCACGCCGGGCGATTGCGCACCGGCGGCTTGCGGCTGCATGGCGAACAGCACGGCTGCGCCCAGCATCGGCAGTGCCACGGCAGCAGCACGACGCGACAGACGCGCGAGATCGGCTGCAACGCGGGTTGCCGCAAGGGCTGCAACACGACCCGCAGCCTGGCCAAAGATAGAGGTCCACGCTGAAGAGCGCGGCTCGGAAGACCGAGACATAGAATAATGAGAATCGTCAGAACGCACAGAAAGCTCCATAGACCGTAACAACAAGGACTCTGCGCATGTTACGCGATCTGCCGCACAAATGAAAAAGGCAGATTGCATATAGCGATCTGCCTTTCAAGACGTAAGGGACGAAAGCCCTCGCGTCGGGTCTGCTTCTTACAGGCGGCTTACTCGGTTACCCAACTCAGCCGCCTTGCAAACTTATTGCGCGCTGCTAGCAGCAGCAGCCGAAGCTGCTTTCTTCGTCGACTTCTTAGCTTTGTGTGCGGTTGCTTTCTTCTTAGCAGCCGGTTTAGCAGCGGCGGTGCTAGCAGCCGGTGCAGCAGCGGGAGCCGAAGCTTGAGCGAATGCAGCGGTAGCGAACAGGCCAGCGATCAGGGCAGCGATCAGTTTTTTCATGAAAATCTCACAGAATTAAATTTGATTAACCAAATGACCCGGTCAATGAGTCAGTTCGGTAAACGTATTGAGTTTTTTTCGGTTGACACGCAAATCGACAAATCGAAAGCAGCCCACCAACTTTTGAGGTTCAAAGAGAACGTCCGAAGATCATCTCACTTCACCCTTCATCGTTGACCGGTCGCAAGAGCGTCCAAGCCACATCGATTAACGCGCGGCGTGTCAGATGGTTGACGACGGTTGTGCTTTTCGTTTTGCCTTTCGTTTAGCCGACATCACGCCCAGGGCGAGCGCGGGTCGAGTTCGCACGATTCGCCGGGTGCGAGGTTCAACTCGAACACGTCGAGCGCGCCGATCGCGCAGCGTACGAGCCGCAACGTGGGGTGCCCGATCGCGGCGGTCATGCGTCTGACTTGACGGTTTTTGCCTTCGACGATGGCGAGTTCGATCCAGGCCGTCGGCAAATTGGCGCGATAGCGAATCGGCGGGTTGCGGGCCCAGAGCGTGTCGGGGGCATCGATCAGACGCGCACGCGCCGGCTTGGTGACGTAATCGCCCAGATCGACGCCTTGCGCAAGACGAGCCAGCGCGACATTGTCGGGAATGCCCTCGACTTGCGCCCAGTAGCGTTTGACAAGCTTGTGGCGCGGCTCGGCGATGCGCGCCTGCAGGGCGCCATCATCTGTGAGCAGCAGCAATCCTTCACTATCCGCATCGAGCCGGCCCGCCGGATAGACGCCCGGAATCGACACGCAGTCCGCGAGCGAAGGGCGCGCTTCGTGAGGCGAAAACTGGCAAATCATGCCGAACGGCTTGTTCAGGGCGATCAGACGCATCGGTGCGGGACAGAGTAGGCTAGCGGTTTGCCATTATGGCAACGGACGAAATAATAATGCATAATCTGAAGCGGAAGTCTTTGGTCTTATATAAGACTCAAGAAATAATTTAAGCATCGCCCTAGGCGAGGACGTCCACCGCAACCCGGTCGCGCCGCGCGTTTCCCTGCGAAAATTCGCCAGCAAGAAATATCCCAACGAAACTTTTTGATCGCACGTCGGCGCTTTGAGCGGCCACAAGCCCTCCACAGAAGCCTCGCACGACCTTCGGCCGACCGTTTAAGAAATGGTCGGGTCGACTATACGGTTTGGCGTTTCGACGTGGGATAAACTACCGGTTCGCCGCGCCGCCTGTGCCGAGCGCGCTCAATTTCATAACACTCTAGTGCAAGCCCAATATTGGAGTCGATCATGGCGTATCAGCACATCAAGGTTCCTGCCGGTGAAAAAATCACCGTCAACAAGGATTTTTCTCTCAACGTGCCTGACCAGCCTATCATTCCGTTCATCGAAGGCGACGGCACGGGCGCGGACATTACCCCGGTGATGATCAAGGTCGTCGACGCGGCTGTGGAAAAGGCTTACGGCGACAAGAAAAAAATCAGTTGGATGGAAGTGTTCGCAGGCGAGAAGGCGACCAAGATCTACGGGCCGGATGTCTGGTTGCCGGATGAAACGCTCGATGCGGTGAAGGAGTATGTCATCTCCATCAAGGGACCGCTCACGACGCCGATCGGTGGCGGGATCCGTTCGCTGAACGTGGCGCTGCGCCAGCAACTCGACTTGTACGTGTGCCTGCGTCCTATCCGGTATTTCAAGGGCGTGCCCTCACCGGTGCGCGAGCCGGAAAAAACCAATATGGTGATTTTCCGAGAAAACTCCGAGGATATTTACGCCGGTATCGAATGGCCCGCCGGGTCGGATGGCGCGAAGAAACTGATCAAATTCCTGCGCGAAGAAATGGGCGTCTCCAAGATCCGTTTCCCGGAAACGTCGAGCATCGGTGTCAAGCCGGTTTCGCGCGAAGGCACGCAGCGCCTAGTGCGCAAGGCGTTGCAATACGCGATCGACAACAACCGCCGTTCGCTGACCTTGGTACACAAGGGCAATATCATGAAGTTCACCGAGGGTGGCTTCCGCGATTGGGGCTATGAACTGGCTCTGCAAGAATTTGGCGCGGTGCTGATCGACGACGGTCCGTGGATGAAATTCAAGAACCCGAAGACCGGCAACGACATCGTCGTCAAGGATGTGATCGCGGATGCATTCCTGCAGCAGATTCTGCTGCGTCCTGCTGAATACGACGTGATTGCGACGCTGAACCTGAACGGCGATTATGTTTCGGATGCATTGGCGGCACAAGTTGGCGGCATCGGCATTGCTCCGGGCGCCAATATGTCGGATTCGGTCGCGATGTTTGAAGCGACTCACGGCACAGCGCCGAAATATGCGGGCAAGGATTACGTGAACCCGGGCTCGGAGATTCTGTCGGCGGAAATGATGTTGCGCCACATGGGTTGGATCGCAGCGGCCGACGCGATTATTCATTCGATGGAAAAGTCGATTTTGCAGAAGCGGGTGACGTATGACTTCGCGCGTTTGATGGAAGGGGCGACGCAAGTTTCGTGTTCAGGTTTCGGACAGGTCTTGATCGAAAATATGTAAGCACGTATCGCCACATATCGGGTAGTTCCGCAGACCCCCGCCCATCAATGCGATGGCCGGGGGTCTGTTTTTTTCTATCGCGGTATTTGCATTACGTCTGATGTGTTGAAAAGACGGGGGAGAGCGCCCGAACTAAGCGCGGAAGCATCCCGTAAATAACGCTGTTGATCTGATAGATTTGCCCGCGATGCTAGGGATGGAATCTATCAATGAGCACAGAGCTGAAGACCGATTCGTCGTGTCGATACATGCTGTATCGCAAAGAGGATTATTCGAAGGGTATATTTTTCACCAGGGAAGAAAAGCGGGCTGTCGAGGCTGGCTACAAATTCACGATGGCCGCCTACAGAGGATGGCGACGATGTTTTAACGAGGGATCGCGCTCCGACATCAACACCGCTCGGCGACGCGCAGCCATTTGAGTACTCGCCGGGCACAATTGGCGACCTCGAACAGAGCGCGGCATCATTCCACCTGTCACCAGTGGAGGAAATGGATGCATGACAAAGTGGGAAGCAGACCAAGATATGTGTCGGTCTATTGGCAACGCAATGGGGGGCTACGGAACCGTCCAAGCGTGCGTTGAGCGAGCACGCTTCAATTACAACATCTGCATGGGATTCACACAACCAATATGAATAAGCCGAAGCAACCCAAATCCATTGTCGTCAACTACGACCAAGCGAACAAAGAATTGACTTTTCAGACGGTCGATGACGCCAGCTTAAAGCCGCTTCTCACCGGGACCGTATACCCGATACTGTTGGATGACTTCGGTGGAAAAATTGATGATGAATTTGCGCGCCGTTTCGGCGTCGCCATTCTCAATTGCTTGGCTCTATTCAAGCCAGAGTTAAAGACGCTCATGTTTGTGACCGAGCAATCCATTGCGCCGCTAGATCGAACGCCGCCGGCTCGTCCGATCGACTGAGAACCCATATGGGTGATCGCGTGTTTTTCTGGAATTTGCAAACTATCAACAACGCGAAGGCTTTGATGAGCAGGCAATTCAGACCTGTTCGGTAGACTGTACATTGGTAACCAAACTCGTGCAGGCCGCACTTACTATCCCTTGGCCGTTAAAGGATGAGAGCTTCAAGCTTGATGATGGATTTGCAAGGAGACTGGGAGGCGTAGTCTTTGGTCTGCTGTCGGTTCATCAGCCGGAACTAAAACAGTACATTAACGTTACATCGCCCGCTATTCCCAGTGAGTGAGAAGCCATAGATGATGGTATCCGACGGCCCGCACGTTCGGTGTCGTCAATATTGCAGGAGATATTGATGCCGCAGAAGGCCCAAACATGCAGTGTGTCCGTCTATAACGAAGGAACGAACAAGATCTCGACGTTCAATATTCCTGTCAACGACATTGCCGCCACGCTAGCGAAACACACGAGTTTCGATGTACCCCTTGACGACTTCGACAATCGGATTGATGACGAGTTTGCGCGACGGCTTGGTGGCATGGTGCTACTCACCCTCACTTCCAGCTCGAAATTCATGAAAGACCATTTATCCATCACAACCGTGCATGACCCGGATGCTGGTGACTAGGAGTCAAGGCGATTTGGTCTACATGGCGTGTTACCGGGGAAGAGCGCGATCGCGAGCTGACGCGCCACCAAACCCAACCCATAAAAAAACCCGGCCGCAGCCGGGTTTTCTCTAAAGGATAGAGGACGCGAGTCAGGTCGGAGCCTGAATATTCGACGCCTGTTTACCCTTGGGGCCCTGGACGACTTCAAACACCACCTTCTGGCCCTCTTTAAGGGTTTTGAAGCCGTTCATTTGAATGGCCGAAAAATGTGCAAATAGGTCTTCTCCGCCTTCGTCCGGCGTAATGAAACCAAACCCCTTCGCATCATTGAACCACTTGACCGTACCCGTAGACATACCGCATCCCCCAACTCTTTTTACTTGCAACATGAGCACGTTCGAAAAGCTCAACGGCTCACGCCGTTCCCTCCGTACAAGCTCTCCCGGGCATTTTCCCCTGCATTATCATCACTTAAGGGAATTTGCCAAAATGATTGTTCTTGCTCTTTAATCGGCTGTCAAGAATTTTTTTAACCTTTCCGGCCTAGTTTCGTGGCCTGATTCGCGCTTGTGCGCAAACGTTTGAGCAATAGGGTGTTTTGAGGAAGCAACCGGCGCGGAAAAGTCGCATAATGAAGCTGAAAACGGCTCGGGATCGCTTCGTGATCTGGCACAGTTAGGCGAGGACGCGGTGACGTTGCGCAGTGGAATAACCGCCTCTCACCAAGGTTTTTAAGGTTGTGCGATACTCACCCAAAGGATGCCGCCACAGGTGCCCGGGCACGCGAGATCAGCGGCGCATTTTGCCCTAGCAGTTGGACCATGTGTGCGGAGCAGATTCATCACGCGCACTGCGCCGCCCGCAATGATCCTTCGCAAAAGCGACCGGAATTTTGCAGGGTTGAGGCTCGGTGCGGGTCGTTCAAAATGGTTGTATGACGATTTACCCGGATAAACAGAATGGCACGGTGCTTGAGCGTAAGGAGCAAAAGCTCGAGCCGCCGGCCATGCACAAGGTGGTGTTGCTGAATGACGATTTCACGCCGATGGAATTCGTCGTGACCGTCATTCAGGAATACTTCAACAAAGACCGCGAGACGGCTACGCAAATCATGCTGATGGTGCATCGCGACGGTAAGGGAATATGTGGGGTCTATACGCGCGACGTCGCTGCGACCAAGGTTGAGCAGGTAGTTAGCCATGCACGGCAGTCGGGGCACCCGCTGCAATGCGTGATGGAGGAAGCATGATTGCCCAGGAACTGGAAGTAAGTCTGCACATGGCGTTTATGGAAGCACGCCAGGCCCGGCACGAGTTCATCACGGTCGAGCATTTATTGCTCGCACTGCTCGATAACCCGACTGCCGCCGAAGTTTTGCGCGCGTGTGCGGCCAATATCGAAGATCTGCGCCAGAGTTTACGTAACTTCATCCACGACAACACGCCCACGGTGCCCGGCACCGACGAGGTCGACACGCAGCCCACGCTGGGTTTCCAGCGGGTGATTCAGCGTGCAATCATGCACGTCCAGTCGACTTCGAATGGCAAGAAGGAAGTGACCGGCGCGAACGTGCTGGTTGCCATCTTCGGCGAGAAGGATTCGCACGCGGTGTACTACCTGCAACAGCAGGGCGTCACCCGCCTGGATGTGGTGAATTTTATCTCGCACGGCATTGCGAAGACGGGCGTGGGCGAAGTGGCCAAGCCCGAAGCCGGTCCTGAAGGCGAGGAAGGCGCAGGGCAGAAAGAAACGCCGCTGGCCCAATTCACGCAAAATCTGAACCAGCTCGCCAAGGACGGCAAGATCGATCCGCTGATCGGGCGCGAGCCCGAAGTGGAGCGCGTGGTCCAGGTGCTGTGCCGCCGCCGCAAGAATAATCCGCTGTTGGTGGGCGAAGCCGGTGTGGGCAAGACGGCAATCGCCGAAGGGCTGGCCTGGCGCATTACGCGTGGCGAGGTGCCCGATATTCTGGCGGACGCGCAGGTGTACTCGCTGGACATGGGCGCGTTGCTGGCCGGAACCAAGTATCGCGGCGATTTCGAGCAACGCCTGAAAACGGTCCTCAAGGAATTGAAGGATCGTCCGCATGCGATCTTGTTCATCGACGAAATTCATACGCTGATCGGTGCCGGTGCGGCTTCGGGCGGCACGCTGGATGCGTCGAATCTGTTGAAGCCGGCATTGTCGTCGGGGCAGCTCAAGTGCATCGGTGCCACGACGTTCACGGAATATCGCGGCATTTTCGAGAAGGATGCTGCTTTATCGCGTCGTTTCCAGAAAGTTGACGTGTCCGAGCCGACGGTCGAGCAGACCATCGCGATTCTGCGCGGTCTCAAGTCGCGGTTCGAAGAGCATCACGGCGTGAAATATTCGGCTGGCGCACTCACTGCGGCTGCCGAATTGTCGGCGCGCTTCATTACCGACCGTCATTTGCCCGATAAGGCCATCGACGTGATCGATGAGGCAGGGGCTGCTCAGCGCATCCTGCCCAAGTCGAAGCAGAAGAAGACCATCGGCAAAGCTGAAATCGAAGACATCATTTCGAAAATCGCCCGTGTCCCGCCGCAAAGCGTGTCACAAGACGATCGCAGCAAGTTGCAAACGCTGGATCGCGATTTGAAGAGTGTGGTGTTTGGTCAGGATCCGGCGATCGAAGCGCTCGCCGCAGCAATCAAAATGGCGCGCGCGGGCTTGGGTAAAATCGATCGGCCGATCGGCTCGTTCCTGTTCTCAGGACCGACAGGCGTAGGCAAGACCGAGGTGGCCAAGCAACTGGCGTTCACGCTGGGTGTCGAATTGATTCGCTTCGATATGTCTGAATACATGGAGCGCCATGCGGTCAGCCGTTTGATTGGTGCGCCGCCGGGCTATGTCGGATTCGATCAGGGCGGCTTGCTGACCGAGGCTGTCACCAAGAAGCCACATTGCGTGCTGCTGCTCGACGAAATCGAAAAAGCGCATCCGGATGTCTATAACGTGCTGCTGCAGGTCATGGACCATGGCACGCTGACCGACAATAATGGGCGCAAAGCCGATTTCCGTAACGTCATCATCATCATGACGACCAATGCGGGTGCTGAAGCGCTGCAGAAGTCGAGCATGGGTTTCACGGCGAAGCGCGAGACCGGCGACGAAATGGGCGATATCAAACGCGCGTTCACTCCCGAGTTCCGCAACCGACTCGACGCGATCATCAGCTTCCGTTCGCTCGACAAGGAAATCATCATGCGGGTGGTCGATAAATTCTTGATGCAACTTGAAGATCAGTTGCACGAGAAGAAAGTCGACGTGGTGTTCTCGGATGCGTTGCGTGCTTACCTGGCGAAAAATGGTTTTGATCCGCTGATGGGCGCGCGCCCGATGCAGCGGCTGATCCAGGACACGATACGTCGCGCGCTTGCCGACGAATTGTTGTTCGGCCGGCTGGCCAGCGGCGGCCGCGTTTCGGTCGATGTCGACGAGAACGACAAGGTGGAATTGTCGTTCGACGAGAACGCTGCGCCGCGCAACCAGAACCCTGAGGCAGTCGAAGTCGAATGACAGACGTCGATTAAGCCGCACTTGCGACTTTGCCCTTGCTTGACGGGGTGATCGCAATACAAAAGACGCCCGCTAGTCACCTAGTTGGGCGTCTTTTTTTGTTCAACTCATCCTGGTCGCGTCGGGAATGAGGCGTGGCGGTTCGACTACGGCTCCGACCGCGGCGGGGGCCGACGTGTCGGTGTTCGGGCCGGCCGGGGGCAGGATGTCTTCAGTGCTTGCCGGTGCTACCGAAGCCGCCCGCGCCACGTTCACTGTCGGAGAATTCTTCGACAATATTGAATTGCGCTTGTACGACAGGTACTACCACCAATTGAGCCAGGCGCTCGAACGGATTCAGCACGAATGCCGCAGTGCCGCGATTCCACGTCGAGATCATCAATTGCCCTTGGTAATCCGAATCGATCAGACCAACCAAATTGCCCAGCACGATCCCGTTTTTGTGCCCTAGACCTGAGCGTGGCAGGATAACTGCCGCATAGCCGGGGTCGGCGACGTGGATCGCCAAGCCGGTCGGAATCAAGTGCGTCGCTCCCGGTTCAATCGTCAGCGGGGCGTCGATGCAGGCACGCAGATCGAGGCCGGCGCTGCCGGTCGTGGCATAGGCGGGAAGCTGGTCGCGCATGCGCGGGTCGAGAATCTTTAGGTCTATTTTCATCGGCGATCAGAAAGGGCCAAACAGGTGGCGGTTAGTTGGGCTTTGATGCGTTAGGTTTTAACGTGTCAGGCTTTACTACATGGGACTCTTATGCGCGAGGTTCCAACGCGTGTGGCATTAACGCCGGAAGTATCGCAAGGCGAGCCGTATCCGTGATCAATGCGGCTTATGCGGCAGACGCTCGGCGATCGCCTCAATCAGCGTGCGCGCCAGAGTCTGCTTGTCGGCCTTGGGCAGCACAGTGATGCCCACGGCATCGCACACGATGACCTGATTGTCGTCATGCCCGAAGGTATCGGCGCCGATATTGCCGATCAGCAAAGGGATATGTTTGCGCACCCGCTTTTCCTGCGCGTTGCGCTCCAAGTCCTGGCTTTCGGCTGCAAACCCGACGCAAAACGGGGGCTGCGGCAATTGCGCGACGCTGGCGAGGATATCGGGGTTTTCGACAAAGTCGAACTTGGGGATGGCTGCACCGGGCGTCTTTTTGATTTTTTCGGTACTGACTTGCGCGGCTCGCCAATCCGCGACCGCGGCCACGGCGATAAAAATGTCGGCGCCGGCTATCGTGGCATGCACGGCATCATGCATCTGCTGGGCGGTCTGTACATCGGTACGGGCGACGTTCCAGGGCGTCGGCTCGGCGGTAGGGCCCGCGATCAAATGAACCTGTGCGCCGGCTTCCGATGCGGCACGCGCGAGCGCAAAGCCCATTTTTCCACTTGAGCGGTTAGTGATGCCGCGCACCGGATCCAAGGGCTCGAAGGTGGGGCCGGCGGTGAGCACGACGCGTTTGCCCGCCAGCCGCTTGGGCTGGAAGAACGCGATCAGTGCCTCGCAAATGGTGAACGCCTCCAACATCCGGCCCTCGCCCATTTCGCCACACGCTTGTGAACCGGAGTCGGGACCCAGCACGGTGATGCCGTCGGCGCGTATTTGTGCAACGTTGCGTTGCGTAGCGGGTTTTTGCCACATCTGCAAATTCATCGCGGGCGCCACCAGCAACGGGCAATCGCGTGCGACACACAGCGTCGACAACAAGTCGTCGGCCAGCCCGTTCGCGAGCTTGGCGATAAAGTTGGTCGAGGCCGGCACCACCACGATGGCATCCGCTTCGCGCGACAGGTCGATATGCGCCATGTTGTTGGCGATTCGCGGGTCCCATTGATCCGTGTAGACGGGGCGTCCGGATAGGGCCTGCATGGTGACCGGCGTGATGAAGTGCGTGGCCGAGTCGGTCATTACCACTTGCACCGAGGCCCCTGCCTTGATCAGCAGGCGTGTGAGCTCGGCCGACTTATAGCAAGCGACGCCGCCCGTCAGCCCAAGTACCAGATGTTTTCCCGCCAGCTCGTTGGCACTCATCATGTGCTTCCTTCATCAGCGCGCGCCGCGGACCCGGCGCAGTTCATCGATCACCAGCAGCACGGCGCCCACCGTAATGGCGCTGTCGGCCAGGTTAAAGACCGGCCAGTGCAACTGCCCGGCGTGGACGTCGAGAAAGTCGACCACACGCCCGTACAAGGCGCGGTCAATCACATTACCCAGCGCACCCCCGAGTATCAGGGCCAGCGCCGTGCAAAAGAGCCGCTGACCCGCGTGGCGTTTGAGCAAATAACAGATCACCACTGCGGCGATTAGCCCGAGAGCGGTAAACACCCAACGCTGCCAACCGCCCGCTGCGGCCAAAAAGCTGAAGGCCGCGCCCTGGTTATACACCAGCACCAAATTGAAAAACGAGGTGATCCAGTGTGGCCGACCGTATTCGAACGTGCGCATCACGGCGACTTTCGAAAGCTGATCGATCAAGATCACCACCAGCGCCACCCCCAACCACGGCAACATGCCGTGGCCGGCGCTTTGCCGGTTGCTGCTTGGCTTGCCGCCTTGCTTGCCACTGATAGCGCGTGTCGCCATTACGCTGCGCTCCTCGTTTCGCCGGTTCCGAACAGATTGCTGAAGCAACGGCCGCACAAGGTCGGGTGCTCGGCATGGGCGCCGACATCGGCTCGGTAGTGCCAGCAGCGCTCACATTTCTGATAGGTGGAGGTTCTGACTTCGACGCCTTCATCCGCTTCGTTATCCACCTTGACGATCGTTGCCGCCGAGGTGATCAGCACGTATTTGAGCTCGTCTGCGAGACTCGCCAGCGCGTCGTAGCGTGCACCGCTAGCGCGGATCTCAACTTCAGCTTGCAGCGACGAACCGATCCGGTCGGCAACCCGCGCATCTTCCAGTGCCTTGGTAACTTCGCCGCGCAGCGAGCGCAGCAGTTGCCACTTGCTTATCAGAGCCGGTGCATCGGCAATCTGCGGATAGGCGAAATAGGTCTCGGTGAAAATCGTCGTCGCACCCGGCTGGAACACCCGCCATGCTTCCTCTGCCGTGAACGACAGGAACGGCGCCATGATCCGCAGCAAGCCCTGCGTAATCTGGTACAACGCCGTTTGCGCGGCGCGGCGTGCACGCGAATCGGGCGCCGAGGTGTAGAGACGATCCTTCAGCACATCCAGATAGAAGCCGCCCAGGTCTTCCGAGCAGAACGTCTGCAGCTTGGAGACCACCGGGTGGAATTCATACTGTTCATAGTGCGCCAGGATGTCGTTCTGCAGCGCGGCCGACATCGCGACGGCATAGCGATCGATTTCCAGCCATTGCTCCACCGGCACCGCGTGCTGCGCGTGATTGAAGTCGGCCAGATTGGCGAGCAAAAACCGCAACGTGTTGCGGATGCGCCGATAGCCTTCGACCACGCGCTTGAGGATCTCGTCGGAAATCGACAGCTCGCCCGAATAATCGGTCGAAGCCACCCACAGACGGATAATTTCGGCGCCCAGCTTGTTGGCGACTTCCTGCGGTTCGATACCGTTGCCCAGCGACTTCGACATCTTGCGGCCTTCGCCGTCGACGGTGAAGCCGTGGGTTAGCAACGCCTTATACGGCGGCCGGCCATCGAGCATCGACGCCGTCAGCAGCGACGAATGGAACCAGCCGCGATGCTGGTCCGAGCCCTCGAGATAAAGGTCCGCCGGGAATTGCAGCGTAGCGGCATGCGAGCCGCGCAGGACATGCCAGTGTGTCGTACCGGAATCGAACCAGACGTCCAGCGTGTCGCGATTCTTTTCATATTGATTGGCTTCGTCGCCGAGCAGCTCCGCCACGTGCAGGGTTTGCCACGCTTCGATGCCGTGTTGCTCAACGCGCTTGGCCACTTCCTCGAGCAACTCGACGGTACGCGGATGCAGCGCGCCGGTTTCCTTGTGCACGAAGAACGCCATAGGAACGCCCCACTGCCGTTGGCGCGATAGCGTCCAATCGGGCCGGTGCGCGATCATGCTGGCCAGACGCGGTTTGCCCCAAGCGGGAAAGAAGCGGGTCGCCTCGATACCGGTCAGCGCCGTTTCGCGCAGGCTCGGACCGCCGTCGCGCGGTGTCACGTCCATCCCGGCAAACCATTGCGAGGTGGCGCGGTAGATAATCGGCGTCTTGTGGCGCCAGCAGTGCATGTAGCTGTGGGTGTGTTTTTCGACGTGCAGCAGCGTACCGGCTTTCTGCAAGGCTTCGACGATACGCGCGTTGGCCTCCCAGATCTGCAGGCCGCCAAACAGCGGCAGGCTTTCGGCATAGCGGCCATCACCCATCACGGGGTTGATGATGTCGGCATCGGTCATGCCGTGGCTCTTGCATGAAACAAAGTCTTCCACGCCATAAGCCGGTGACGAGTGCACTACGCCAGTACCGGCATCGATCGTGACGTAGTCGCCAAAGAACACCGGCGCCGTGCGCTGGTAACCCGGATGCGCGCTTGCCAGCGGGTGGTGGAAACTCAGGTCTGCGAGCGCGAGGCCAGGCGCGGACGCAATCACTTCACCGGTCAGTCCGTACGTTTGCAAGCAGGCCTCGACGCGCTCGGTAGCGAGAATCAGCAAACCGCGCGGCGTGTCGACCAGGCTATAGCCGATTTCCGGATTCAGGTTGAGCGCCTGGTTCGCAGGGATCGTCCACGGCGTGGTCGTCCAGATGACGATCCAGCCTTCGTTTTTCGGCAGAGAGGCAAGACCGAACGCTTCGGCGACCTTCGCCGTGTCGGTGAAGGCAAAGCCCACATCGATGGCGCTATCGGTCTTGTCCTTGTATTCGACTTCGGCTTCGGCGAGGGCCGAGCCGCAATCGAAACACCAGTTCACCGGCTTCAAGCCGCGAAACACGTAGCCCTTGTCGAGAATTTTTGCCAGCGCACGGATTTCGTCCGCCTCGTTGGCGAAATTCATCGTCTGGTAGGGATTGTTCCAATCGCCCAGCACACCCAGGCGCTGGAAGTCGATCTTCTGCTTTTCGATCTGCGTGGCGGCGTAGGCGCGCGCTTTCTTCAGCACTTCGGCGGCCGGCAGGTTCTTGCCGAATTGTTTCTCGATCTGGATTTCGATCGGCATGCCGTGGCAGTCCCAGCCGGGCACATAGGCGGCGTCGAAGCCCGCCATATTGCGTGCCTTGACGATCATGTCCTTGAGGATTTTATTGACGGCGTGACCCAAATGGATATCGCCGTTGGCATACGGCGGCCCATCGTGCAAAACGAACTTCGGACGTCCGCGGCTGGCTTCGCGAATCTTCTGATAAACCTCGCCTTCTTGCCATTCACGCACCCATTCCGGCTCGCGCTTGGGTAAGTCGCCGCGCATCGGGAACGGGGTTTCGAGCAGGTTCACTGGGTATTTCGGTGGGACCTGGGTTTTGCCTTGCTTCTTAGCTTGATTCTTGGCTTGATTCTCTACCGTGGCAGGGGAGTCGGCTTTTTTGTCGCTCATAGTGGGCTTGGTCTTTAAATCGGTAATCGCCATTGTGGCGCAGGATCATGACGGGTCTGTTCAGGCGCGGTTGCACGCCTTAACGCTGACGGATGTGCTGCATGGTTGTTTGTGTCACCGCGGTTGCGTCACTTGTGTCACTTAGGTCGCCTCAACTCATACAGCGTCAACTAATTCGGTCGGTGGCGGCCGTCGCCCCGTTGCGTAAAGGGGTTCCAGCGCCGGTCTGCGCATCGAAAAACGCTCGTGTTACGGCGACGTCGCGCGCGATCGCGGCCGTGAGGGTCGGTAAATCGATGTATTTTTCTTCGTCGCGCAATTTCTTCAAGAACTCGACTTGCACCAGCCGACCGTATGCGTCGCCGTGCCAGTCGAGCACGAACACTTCCAGCAGGTAACGTCCGGAATCGTCGACGGTCGGACGCAACCCCAGGCTGGCGACGGCTGGGCGCGGCTGGCCGCTGTCGTCCAGGCCATGCACTTGCACCGCGAAAATGCCGGTCAGCGCCGGACGCTTGTGGGCGATGCGCAAGTTCAGCGTGGGAAACCCGAGGTCGCGGCCCAGCTTGGCGCCGTGCACCACATGTCCGCTAATGACATATTCGCGGCCCAATAACGCATTGGCTTGCGGCAGGTCGCCGGCCACCAGCGCGGCGCGTACCGCCGAACTCGAAATGCGTGCGCCCTGGCCGTCGGTGAGCGTGGCCATCTGCTCGACCTCGAACCCGTATCGCGCGCCAGCCTCGCGTAACGAGGCAAAATCGCCGGTGCGCCGGGTGCCATAGCGGAAGTCGTCGCCCACGATCACCCAACGGGCATGCAGGCCATTGACAAGAACGCGTTCGACGAAAGTTTCAGCCGATTGCGCCGCGAAGGTCTGGTTGAAGTGCTCGACCACCACGCGGTCGACCGCGTTGCACTGTAGCGCCTTGAGCTTGTCGCGCAGGAACGCGATGCGCGGCGGGGCGCCCGCCGGATTGAAGAATTCGCGTGGGTGCGGCTCAAAAGTCATCACGCACACGGGCAACCCGCGTGCGTCGGCCGCCGAGCGCACCCGGGCCAGCAGCGCCTGATGGCCGCGATGCACGCCGTCGAAATTGCCGATCGTCAGCGCGCAAGGCGCACGACTCTCAGCGTTCGGAAGACCCCTGAATACTTTCACGTAAGCGATACTGGATGGGTGGTCAATTACCGCGGCGCCAGGGCCGCAAAGCATTAGATTATAAACGCTCGCACCGGCTTCCGGGATTCATGCGGGGCAACACGGGTCCGGATGATAAAATCCGGCGATGAAGAAAATTGTTATCCTGATTTCCGGTCGTGGTTCCAACATGGCAGAACTCTTGCGCGCGTGCACGCAAGAGCAGTGGCCAGCGCAGATCGCAGCAGTCATTTCCAACCGTCCCGACGCCGCCGGATTGCAATATGCGCAGGCGCATGGTATTCCCGTTGCGGCCGTCGATCACACGCTTTACCGCCAGGATCGCGCAGCGTTCGATGCCGAATTGGCGCGACAAATCGACCGGTTCGAACCCGACCTGGTGGTGCTTGCCGGCTTTTTGCGGGTGTTGACCGATGGCTTCGTCGAGCGTTATAGCGGCCGCATGCTCAATATTCACCCGTCGTTGCTGCCCAGCTTCCCGGGACTTAAAACCCATCAGCAGGCGCTCGATGCCGGTGTCAAGCTGCACGGCAGCACGGTGCATTTCGTGACGCCGACGCTGGATCACGGCCCCATCGTGCTGCAGGCCGCCGTGCCCGTGCGTAGCGGCGACGACGCCCAAGCACTGGCCGAGCGCGTTCTTGAAGTTGAACATCTTATTTATCCGCGTGCTGTACGCTGGTTCGTCGAAGGACGACTGGCGCTGCAAAGCGGGCATGTCGTCTTGACTCCGCCCGAGCCGCAATGGTTTTTTATCGGAGAAGGCGCATGAAGTTGCATGGTTTCCTGATTGGTCAGACTGAAACCCTTTTGGCCGACGTGCTGAAATTTGCCGGCCCGGCTGACGCGGCCACAAGCCGTTTTTTCCGCGCCCACCCGAAACTCGGCCACAACGAGCGCGGCGTGATTGCCGAGGCCGTGTTCGCCGTGCTGCGTCGAAAGATGGAGTTCGGTCATCTGGCAGAAAGCGGTTCGGGCAATCCGACGCGGCGCCTGGCGTTGCTGGGGCTGATGCAGACGGCGGGGCGCACGGCCTTGAAGCCGTTTCTGTCGCAGACCGAATCGGATTGGCTGGAGCACGTGTCGAAGATCGATCCGGCCAGTTTGCCGTTGCGCGTGCGCACCAATTTGCCCGAGTGGATCTACAGTGCCCTGGCCAGCCGCTTCGAAGAAGCCGAGCTGGCCCTGCTGGCCGCGGCCTTGAACCACCCCGCGCCGCTCGATATTCGCGCCAATCCGATCAAGGCTAGCCGCGAGCAGGTCATGGCCGCGCTCCAGGCCGCCGAGATTGCTTGCGAGGCGGGGCCGTTCGCACCGCAGGCGATCCGTCTGGGCGGCAAGCCCGCGCTGAATCGCATCCCCGCATTCGAGCAAGGCTGGTGCGAAGTCCAGGACGAGGGCAGCCAATTGCTGTGCTACCTGCTCGCACCCAAGCGCGGCGAGATGGTGGTGGATTTCTGCGCAGGCGCCGGCGGCAAGACGCTCGCGCTCGGCGCGATGATGCGCTCGACCGGCCGCCTGTATGCGTTCGATGTGGCCGACCGCCGGCTTGCCAAGCTCAAGCCGCGTCTGGCGAAAAGCGGTCTGTCGAACGTGCATCCGGTGCTCATCGACAGCGAACATGATGCGAAGATCAAGCGCTTGGCGGGCAAGATCGACCGGGTGCTGGTCGATGCGCCGTGCAGCGGGATGGGGACGCTGCGACGCAATCCCGACTTGAAATGGCGTCAATCGCCGGACTCTGTTGCGGAACTGACGCCCAAGCAAGCGTCGATTCTCGCCAGCGCTGCGCGGCTGGTGAAACCGGGCGGACGGTTGGTTTATGCCACCTGTAGTTTGCTCGAAGCAGAAAACGAGGCCATCGTGACGGCGTTTCTCGCCGAACACCCGGAATTCCAGGTGCTCAACGCCGGAGAAGTGCTGGCCGAGCAGAAAATCGATTTGCCGATGGGGACGTATCTTTCGCTGTGGCCGCATTTGCACGCGACCGATGGCTTTTTCGCCGCCGTACTTGAGCGGCGCGTGTGACGCGGCTTTGAGAAGGGCGATCGCTCGATAGAACCTGCAAATGATACAAAATCGCTACGTGAATCATATGTTCGGTGCCCTGGTTCGCGATTTCGGCCAGCCCGTCATCGCTTATCAGGCCGGCGTATTGCTGGGCTGCCTGCTGGCGGCCTATCTGCTGGCTCGTGTGTTCAAGCGAATGAGTCGGCGTCGAGATACTGCCAACGTGGTGTTGCAGTTCAGCCTCGAAAGCCTGAACAAGGCGATGTTTCCGTTGCTGGGCTGGATCCTGGTGTTATGCGCGCAGTTGGCGCTCGATCCGTTCTTCGACACGGCGCTGCTCAGCCTGGCGCTGGTGCCGTTGTTCGGTATTTCGGTCATCTATTTGCTGTTTTATTGCGTGCGGCGAGCGTTTTCGCGCTCAGGCAGCTCGTCAGAGCTGCTGTTGCTGGTCCAGCGCGTGCTGACCGTGGTGGTGTGGGTCGGCATGGTGGTGTATATCACCGGTATCCAGGACGATCTGCTGCGCTGGATGGGGAGCGTCAAGTTCAACGTGGCCAATGCGCATATGAGCCTGCTGTCGTTGAGCACCGGCTTGTTGTGGGTCGGTTTGACGGTGGTGGCGGCGATGTGGGCCGGCGCGGCGCTCGAAGATCAATTGATGAAATCGCGTTCGCTCGACGCCAACCTGAAGGTCGTCACGGCCCGGGTGAGCAAGGCGATTCTTATCCTCGCAGCGTTGCTGGTCAGCCTGGAACTGGTCGGTATCGACATCACGGTGCTGGGCGTGTTCGGTGGCGCGCTGGGGGTTGGCCTAGGCTTGGGTCTGCAGAAAATTGCCAGCAACTATGTGTCCGGCTTCATCATCTTGCTGGAGCGTTCGCTGCGCCTGGGCGATCAGATTACGGTGGGCGGCTACCAAGGGCTGGTTACCCAGATCAAGACGCGCTACACGGTAGTGCGCGGGCTGGACGGCATCGAGACCATCATTCCAAACGAGAAGCTGGTCGCCGATCCGGTGCAGAATCACTCATCCTACGTGACCCGCGGTTACATCAAGTTGACCGTGCAGGTTGCGTATTCAACCGACGTCGACCACGCGATGGCGTTGTTGGTGGAAGCGACACAAGGCGTGCCCCGCCTGCTCGACGATCCCGCTCCGGCTGCTTATTTGACGGGTTTTGGCGCGGATGGCATCAACTTTGAGCTGGGTTTTTGGGTAGAGAATGCCGCCCAAGGCACGTCGCTGGTGCGCTCGACCGTCAATCAGGCTATTTGGCGGTTGTTTTTGTCCAACGGTATCGAAATTCCGTTTACGCAGCGGGAAGTGCGCATCGTCGGGGAAATTCCGCTCGCGCGAGCCGAGCCGGCTGGCCCTGCGCAAGCAGCTGTAGCCGCCGTAGCCGACATAAACGCGCAGAAGCCGGCGCGATCGGACGGGAGCGCCATCCCCCCGAGTGCCGCCCCGGGCTCCGCGGCTCGGTCGAGCTAAACCTGCTTACTATTTGATTCAACACAGAAAACCCTAAATTTTACGGTTTCTTTAGCGTTTATTTGGATATCAGTTTGGTACACTGCATGCCAGAATTCGATTGGTCCTGATGACCGGATCGAAAAGGATTCGTAAGAGATTCCGTACGAGTATGTCTAGCCGGTGTTCTGTCGATCTTTTTGCCAAGCTTTCGGCAATCTTAAGGGGCGACTAAGATATCGGTGTTAGCATCAATTTTGTATTTGTTTTCAAGACTTTATCTTTTCGCGGGCTTGTTTTTCGACAGCCGCGTTCCAGGATTTTACCTTGCTCAACTATTTGTTTGATTTCGTGGCTCATGGTCTGCTGCATGCCAGCGGATGGGCTATTGTCGCGTACACGCTGATCATGACTCACATCACGATCATCGGCGTCACCGTTTACCTGCATCGCTGTCAAGCGCACCGTGCGCTCGATCTACATCCTGCCGTCAGCCACTTTTTCCGTGGCTGGTTGTGGATGACAACCGGGATGGTTACCGGGCAGTGGGCTTCGATCCACCGCAAGCACCACGCCAAATGCGAGACCGAAGACGATCCTCACAGTCCGCAAACGCGTGGCCTGCCCAAGGTGTTGTGGCAAGGCGCGGAGCTGTATCGCAGCGAGGCAAAAAACGAGGAAACCCTGCGCAAATTCGGTCACGGCACGCCGGACGACTGGGTCGAGCGCAACGTCTATGCGAAGCATGCCATTCTGGGCATCAGCTTGATGATGATCATCAACATCGCGTTGTTCGGTGCAATCGGGCTGACCATCTGGGCGATCCAGATGGCATGGATCCCGTTCTGGGCCGCTGGTGTGGTCAACGGCCTGGGGCACTTCTGGGGCTACCGCAATTTCAACAGCGAAGACGCGAGCACGAACCTTGTGCCGTGGGGCATCCTGATCGGTGGCGAAGAGCTGCACAACAATCACCATACGTACGCGACCTCGGCCAAGCTGTCGAACAAGTGGTACGAGTTCGATATCGGCTGGATGTACATCCGCGCGCTGGAAATCTGCAAGCTGGCCAAGGTCAAGAAAATCGCCCCGTCGCCGAAGATTTCGGGTGCCAAGGCGATCGTTGATCTGGATACGCTGCAAGCCGTGTTGTCGAACCGCTATGAAGTCATGGCGCAATACGGCAAGACGCTCAAACGTGCGTATCGCAAGGAACTCGCGCATATCAAGGAAGTTGGGGCGCGTGAAACCTATGTGCTCGCAAAAAATGCGCGCAAATGGTTCCATAAAGATGAAGCTCGTCTGCAGGAACCGCAGAAATTGCAACTGCCGCAACTGTTCGAGTCGAGCAGCGCGCTGAAGACTTACTTTGAACTGCGCAGCGAACTGGCCGCAATCTGGGAGCGCTCCAATGCGTCGCGCGAGCAACTGGTGCTGCAGTTGCAGGATTGGTGTCAGCGAGCCGAGGCGAGCGGGATCAAGGCTTTGCAGGAGTTTTCGGTACGCCTGCGCAGCTACGCATAGTCGTGCAGGGTGTTCACCGTGGTGAGCACTCAGGTCACCCTTTAGGTCACCGTACGGCTGCGCGCGCAAGCGCACCAAATCCGCTACACTTCGTATGAGTAGAGACCCCGCTAATGCGGGGTTTCGCACTTTCAAGGCAGCGATTTGCGGCGGTGTGCAAATCCGTTTCACGGAGTGTTGGCAGCTATGGATCAAACTCTCGTTAAAACCATCGAATTCGACCGGCCTTTGGCGCCCTCGGCCGAGTCGGGTTCAGGTGCGGCATGCGGCGTCGGTCAGGCTTGGGCGACCGTGGCGCCGGCGCCCAGTGCGGCGGAGCGGGTTCGCTTGAAAGAGCAGATACGCACTCTGCTTAAGCGCGAGCAGGCCGTGCTGGTCGCGCACTATTACGTCGATGGCGAGTTGCAGGATCTCGCCGAAGAAACCGGCGGCTGCGTGGCAGACTCGCTCGAAATGGCGCGCTTCGGTCGTGACCATCCGGCCAAGACGTTGATCGTAGCGGGCGTGCGCTTTATGGGCGAGACCGCGAAAATCTTGAGCCCGGAAAAGCGCATCCTGATGCCCGACCTGGATGCCACCTGTTCGCTCGACCTAGGGTGTCCCGCCGATGAGTTTGCGGCGTTTTGCGACGCCCATCCGGATCGCACCGTGGTGGTGTATGCAAACACGAGTGCCGCAGTCAAGGCTCGCGCGGACTGGATGGTGACGTCGTCGATCGGACTCGACATCGTGGCCGACCTGCATGCGCGTGGCGAAAAAATTATCTGGGCGCCGGATCGGCACCTGGGTAGCTATATACAGAAAAAGACGGGCGCCGATATGTTGTTGTGGCAAGGCTCCTGCCTGGTGCATGACGAATTCAAGGGCGTGGAGCTCGATTTGCTGCGTGCAGAGCACCCGGACGCGAAGATCCTCGTGCATCCGGAATCGCCGGCGTCGGTTGTGGCCCAGGCCGATGTTGTCGGCTCGACGACGCAGTTGATCAGCGCCGCACAAAATCTGGCGGCGCGCGAATTTATCGTCGCCACCGATCTCGGCATTTTGCACAAGATGCGTGCCGCTGCGCCCGACAAGATCTTCATTGCGGCGCCCACGGCCGGCAATAGCGCAACCTGCAAGAGCTGCGCGCATTGCCCGTGGATGGCCATGAACGGATTGGCCAATCTCGCTGCTGTGCTGGAACACGGGCACAATGAAATTCACGTTGAACCGCAGTTGGGCGCGCGAGCGCGCTTGCCGATCGACCGTATGCTGGATTTTGCCGCGCGCCAGAAAAAAGCCGTGCGCGCCAGTGGCGACCTGGCGCGCGATGGGGCGCTGTTTGAACAAGTCGGACCGGCCTGAGCCGGCGCCAAACATAGAGAAGGAAACCGAGACAGTGCAATTGATAACGGGGAAGGACGCGATTTCACCTTTGTTTGGTGAAATTTCGCGCGAATACGGTGTGGTCTTCGAGCAGTCGATCGAGAGTGCCGTTGCAGCCGCGCTTGCGGAAGATATCGGCAGCGGCGATCTGACTGGCCGACTCGTGCCGGCTGACGAAGTGCGTAGCGCGCGTATCGTGATTCGTGAAGCCGCGGTGCTATGCGGCGTGCCTTGGTTTGAAAGCGTATTGCGGCAACTGGGCGGCGGTATCACGACCAGTTGGCATTACCGTGAAGGCGAACTGATGCTCGCCAATACCCCCGTGGTCGAATTGCGAGGTCCGGCGCGGTTGCTGCTGACGGCCGAGCGCAACACCTTGAATTTTCTGCAGTTACTGTCGGGTGTAGCGACCGCGACGCGGCGCTATGTGCAGGCGATCGAAGGGCACCGTGCGCGTATTCTCGACACTCGCAAAACCCTGCCAGGGCTACGCCTCGCGCAGAAGTACGCGGTGCGTGTCGGCGGCGGGGCGAACCAGCGGATCGCGCTTTATGACGGCATCCTGATCAAGGAGAATCATATTGCCGCGGCTGGTGGAGTGGGCGCCGCAGTCGATGCAGCTATCGCGCTGAACGCGGGGGTGTCGATACAGGTTGAAGTCGAGACGCTGGCACAGCTCGATGAAGCGCTCGCGCACCACGCCGAGTCGATCCTGCTCGATAATTTTACGCCGGCGATGATGCATGAGGCCGTGGCGATGACGGCAGGCAGGGCAATACTCGAGGTGTCGGGCGGCGTCAATCACGACACTGTGGTCTCCATTGCCGCGACCGGAGTGGACCGGATCTCGATCGGCAGTTTGACCAAAGACGTGCACGCTGCCGATTTTTCGATGCGGCTGCTTTAAAGGCAGCGGCTTTAGAGGCCCGCTGCCTTAAGGTCGCCGCTTTGAGGTCGCGGCTTCAAGGTCTCGGGTTGCAGGTCCTGGGCTTCATCTCGATCCAGGCCTGCTCGAACTATAGGGAGCGGTTACGCATCCGTTTTGGCGCAAGCACGGTTGCGATGCCTTTGGGCAGGGCGTCCGGCCAGTCGCGGCTGAAATGTAGACCGCGACTCTCCTTGCGAGCCCGGGCGCTGTCCACAATCAGCGAGCCGACGTCGACCAGATTGCGCAGTTCGAGCAAATCGCGGCTGATTTTGAAGTTGGCGTAATACTCGTGAATTTCGTCGCGTAGCATCGAGATACGGTGCTTCGCTCGCGCGAGCCGCTTGTCGGTGCGAACGATGCCGACGTAATTCCACATCAGTCGGCGTAACTCGTCCCAGTTGTGCGCGACGACGACTTCCTCGTCGGGATCCGACACACGGCTCTCGTCCCACGCAGGCAGCGCCATGTGTTGGGAGCAGCTAAAACCTTCCTGCTGTATGTGAGCCGCCGCCGCGCGGCCGATCACCAAGCATTCGAGCAAGGAATTGCTCGCCAGCCGGTTCGCGCCGTGCAAGCCTGTGCAGGCGGTTTCGCCGACGGCATACAAACCGTTGAGATCGGTGCGTCCTAGCAGGTCGGTGACCACCCCGCCACACGTGTAGTGGGCCGCCGGCACGACGGGAATCGGATCGGTTGTGATATCGATGCCGAATTCCTTGCAGTGCGCCAGTATCATCGGGAAATGTTCCTCGAGGAACGCGGGCGACTGGTGGGTAATGTCGAGAAACACGCAATCGATACCGCGTTTCTTGATTTCGAAGTCTATTGCGCGTGCGACCACGTCACGCGGTGCGAGTTCTGCGCGCGGGTCATGCTGCGGCATGAAGCGGGTGCCGTCGGGCAACCTGAGCACGCCACCTTCACCTCGAACGGCTTCGGAAATCAGGAAAGATTTCGCATACGGATGGTACAGGCAGGTCGGATGGAACTGGATGAATTCCATATTCGACACGCGACAACCGGCGCGCCATGCCATCGCGATGCCGTCGCCCGTCGAGGTATCGGGATTTGTCGTATATAGATAGACTTTGCCCGCACCGCCCGTGGCGAGTACCGTATGCGGCGCCTTGATAGTCAAGGTACGGCCGGTGCTGATTTCAAGCGCGTAAAGTCCGTGGCAGCGCCGTCCCGGCAGGCCGAGCCGGTCGGCGGTAATCAGATCGATGGCGAAATGGTCTTCGAGCAACGTGATGTTGGGATGGCTGCGTACGCGTTCGACCAAAGTGGTCATCACGGCGTGGCCCGTTGCGTCGGCGGCGTGAATAATGCGGCGATGGCTGTGACCGCCTTCCCGGGTCAAGTGAAAACCCAATTCCGCGGTATCGTCGCGCGTGAACGGTACGCCTTGTTCGATCAACCAGTCGATCGCTGACGGGCCATTCTCGACAATGTAGCGGGTTGCGGCCTCATCGCAAATGTCACCGCCCGCAACCAGGGTGTCCCGGACGTGGTTTTCTACGCTGTCGGTCGAATCGAGGACAGCGGCGATGCCGCCCTGAGCCCAATCGCTAGCACCTTCTGTCAGTGAGCGTTTGGCGATCACTGCCACGCGTGCCGATTCCGCCAGGTTCAATGCGACGCTCAGACCGGCGAGCCCGCTGCCTACGATTACTACGTCGAATTCCATCATACGGCCATCTCCAAGCTCGGGTGCAGCGCGTCGTGAAGAACAACGCCACGAGGATCGATGCGGGTGCCCAGGGAACCGGGACCTTATAAAAGCGTTAGATGCTACACCGTTAGGCAAGGATGCGCAGAGGTGAGCCGATGCTGGGAACGCTGACGCAGCACATAATAAAAAACCCCGCAGTTGCGGGGTTTTTTGAAGGAACCGCGCAATGCAAACGCGCAGCGGCACCCGACCAATTACTTGATCTTGGTTTCCTTATACGACACGTGCTTGCGAACAACGGGATCAAATTTCATGATCTCCATTTTCTCAGGCTTCGTGCGTTTGTTTTTCGTCGTGGTGTAGAAGTGACCAGTACCGGCTGTTGATTCCAGCTTGATCTTGTCGCGTCCGCCTTTAGCCATGATGGTGCTCCTTAGACTTCGCCACGTGCGCGCAAATCTGCGAGCACGGACTCAATGCCATTCTTGTCGATCAGGCGCAGGCCGGCGTTCGAAACGCGCAGACGCACCCAGCGGTTTTCGCTTTCCACGAAGAACCGGCGATTTTGCAGATTCGGCAGGAAGCGACGCTTGGTCTTATTGTTTGCGTGGGAAACGTTATTGCCGACCATCGGCCCTTTCCCGGTCACTTGACATACGCGTGCCATAGAGCACTCCTAATACGCTTAAATTCAGGTGTTACGTAAGAACGTAAAATAACTACTGAAATGGGTGGAAACAAGCAGACGAAGATTCTAACAGAAAAAACTCCGAATAATCAAATGTATTTCTGGATCTTCGTAGGGGTGACCGCGCCATCGCACGGCACGGTTTCAGGCGGCCTCACTTTACAGCAAGCCGCGTTCAGCAAAGGAAAAGACGCTGTTGGCGCCGATTATAAGGTGGTCGAGCAACCTGACATCGATTAGTTCGAGCGTCGCTTTCAGACCTTGGGTCAGGTGCCGGTCCGCGGCACTCGGCCGCGCATCGCCGGAGGGATGGTTGTGCGCGACGATCAAAGCGGCGGCATTGTGTGCCAGCGCTTCACGAGCGATTTCGCGAGGATACACGACTGTGCGCGTCAAGGTGCCGCGCGACGACTCTTCGACCCGGATCAGGCGGTTTCTGATATCCAGATAAAGGCAGATGAAGGCTTCATAATTGCGGCTGCCGATGAGTAGACGCAAGTAATCATGCACTGCGGTGGGCGAGTCGAGCGCGACATTGCTCTGCATTTGTTGGGACAATGTGCGCTTGGCCAGTTCGAGAACCGCCTGTAGCTGGGCGAATTTGGCGGAACCGACACCGCGCACGGATTTCAGCTGGTTGGCCGAAGCGCCCAGGAGCCCTTGCATGGAGCCGAATTTGACGAGCAGCGCTTGCCCCAATTCGACGGCGCTTTTCCCCGGTGTCCCGATACGCAAGACGATGGCCAGCAATTCACTGTCCGACAGTGTCGATGCGCCCTCTCGGAGCAATTTCTCGCGAGGCCGTTGATGTTGCGGCCAGTTGCAGATTGGAACGTGCGAGAGCTGCGGCACTTCGTGAAACGCAGGCCTGCCGTGTGCGCCGGCATGTTGACCCTGCGTCGCATCGAACTTGGACTCGTGCGTCGACGCGCGGTGCGATGGGATTACGTGGAGATTGCGGGAGAGGGGGGCGGTCATGGTGCGTGTCCAGGAAATAGGGCGCTAATATCGATGGTGACGCGTGCTGCCCGGTATTTCGCCAGGCCGATTCGCGGCTTGGCCGCTCGTGCGTAGGCGGCGGGGGCAGTAAAGCGCGGCCTATGATCTTCGTCGTGGCTTACAATAGAGTGCTGTACGGCTTTTAACGAGCGGGTCGGCCCCGCGCGGTGAGCCGCGCTGCCGATCGCAGGCGCCGCATCCGGTGAACGCCGGGTGGCCCTGTCGCAATAACATTTATATGACTTTGAGTGCCGCATGACGCAGATTGATATCGCTGAAGTAAAACCAGGTTCACACGTGACGTTGCATTACCGGCTCGCACAGCTCGAAGGCGCGGATATTGTCAGTACCTTCGGCGACAAACCGGCCACGCTGTTGTTGGGGGCCGGCCAATTGGCGCCACCACTGGAAGCCATTCTGGTCGGATTGAGAGTTGGGCACCACTCGGTCTTTCGGCTAGAACCTGACGAAGCGTTTGGTCCCCGTAACCCGGAACTGTTGCAGTGGGTCACACTCCAAACGCTGCGCGAAAATGCCATGGTCGGCGAAGATTTCACCCCGGGTGATCTGGTCGAATTCAACGCGCCGGCGGGCGGGCGTTACGCCGGCATACTCAAAGAAGTGGGGGCTACCTCCGCCCTGTTCGATTTCAACCATCCGCTCGCAGGTCAACCCCTTGCGTTTGAAGTCCAGATTATTGGAATACTGTAGGAGCTGCCATGTCAGCAAGCGCTACCCTCGAAGCCGAAATTCTGCTCGCGCAGCCGCGCGGGTTCTGTGCCGGTGTCGACCGGGCCATCGAGATTGTCGAGCGGGCCCTCGCTTTGTTCGGTGCGCCGATTTTCGTGCGCCATGAAATCGTGCACAACGCCTATGTTGTTGAGGATTTGCGCCGTAAAGGTGCGGTTTTCATCGAGGAGCTCGACGACGTTCCTGCCGGCGCCACCGTAATCTTCAGCGCACACGGCGTGTCCAAGGCGATCCGCGAGGAGGCCGAAGGGCGAGGTCTGCGCGTATTTGATGCCACGTGCCCGCTGGTCACCAAAGTGCACATCGAAGTTGCCAAAATGCGCGGCGACGGTCTCGATATCGTCATGATCGGTCACAAGGGACATCCGGAGGTCGAGGGGACGATGGGGCAAACCGGCAGCGGCATGCATCTAGTCGAAACCATCGAGGACGTTCGAGTGCTCGAGGTCGATGACCCCACGCAGATCGCCTATGTCACTCAGACGACGCTGTCGGTCGACGATGCCGCCGAAATTATCGCGGCGCTCAAGCACCGCTTTCCACTGATCCGCGAGCCGAAAAAGCAAGACATTTGCTACGCCACGCAGAATCGGCAGGATGCGGTCAAATTCATGGCACCGCAGTGCGATGTGGTCATCGTCGTGGGTAGCCCGAACAGTTCGAATTCGAATCGATTGCGCGAGGTGGCGGAAAAGCGTGGCATTCCCGCGTACATGGTCGATTCGCCGGAGCAGATCGATCCCACGTGGCTGATCGGTAAACGCCGTATCGGCGTGACAGCGGGGGCTTCCGCTCCCGAAGCGCTGGCCCAACTGGTCGTGGAACGGTTGCGTACGCTAGGCATCGTGAACGTACGCAAACTCAGTGGCGTCGAGGAGGCGATTTCATTTCCGCTGCCGCGGGGGTTGAATCTGCCTGCGGCGTAAGAAGCGAGGTGATCGCCGCCTTGGGCGTCTCATCCTTCAAGCTGCCGACTCGGCGAGCCTCCTTCTAAGCCTCCCTTCGAAGCATCCGGCCCTCAAAACCGGGTGCGCATTTCCTCTTCGCCTAATATTTCTGCCGTAATATTTTGCCTGCGCCATTGCGGTGCGGGTCTGTATCTCGACGCAGAATTTTGTTCATTCGCGTCCGCTCTTCCTTCCCCCGCACAGTAGGTTTAGTCCCCGTCAATAAACAGTGTCAGCATTTTATCGTTGGGTGCAACCTACTGTTTGCTGAACAGTGCAACCGGGTTTCACTCGCGCGCACTGTCAATTGAGATCGGGTTGCAATGCAGGAAAACCCTCTGCCGCGTGGGCACTAAACCGGGTGCAAATAGAGGTACAATTCGCGCGTTTTCCCACGCTAATACGTGGTCGACACTCGTGACTCCGCTATGTCACAGCATGGGTTGGTATGAGTTTTGCTTATCTAGCCCGTCGTTGTCATTCGGACGTTCGCGTTATGTATCGCGTAGCGTGGAAAATTGAAGCGCAGAATTTTGCGACACAAAGGAAATCGAATGACGTTTTTCATCTTCGCCAAAGGGGCTGCTCACCGTCTCTGCTTGAAAGGGGATGCTGACGCGCTCGGATCGAACCCGACGGCACCGGTTGTTCTTGCGGTGCCGTTTTTATATTCGTGGCTCGCGCGGCGGTCGACTGTCTTATTGATGTCGACTAACGTGCGGTTCTCGCATACTTTTTAAGAATGGCAGTTCCATTGCGAATTTGGTGTGAGATCCTCGCGTCGTCAGATGCGATTAGCTGGACCCTTGCTGTAAATTCGTAATCAGGGAAAAGGAGTATCAAATGGATATTTTCGTCCAGCAGCTCATCAACGGTTTAGTGTTGGGCAGCGTGTACGCGATCATCGCGTTGGGGTACACGATGGTGTACGGGATCTTGGGCATCATCAACTTCGCACACGGCGACGTGTTGATGGTGGGCGCGATGGTGGCGCTCTCAGCCATCAACGTGCTGCAAGCGCACTTCCCGCAACTGGGCAACATCCCGATCCTGATCATCGCGCTGGTGATTGCCGCGGTCGTGTGTGCGCTGGTGGGCTACACCATCGAGCGCGTGGCCTACCGGCCGCTGCGCAACGCGCCGCGCTTAGCACCCTTGATCACCGCCATCGGCGTGTCGATCCTGCTGCAAACGCTGGCCATGATCATCTGGTCGCGCAACCCGCTGATGTTCCCGCAACTGCTGCCCACCAACCCGATCAACGTGATCACCCCGCAGGGTGACTCGGTGGGCGCGGTGATCTCGGTCACAGAAATCATCATCATCGTGGTGGCCTTCCTTACCATGGGCGGCTTGCTGCTGCTGGTGAACAAGACCCGCCTGGGGCGTGCGATGCGCGCCACCGCCGAGAACCGCTCGGTGGCGGGCCTGATGGGCGTGAACCCGAACTTCGTGATCTCGGCCACCTTCATGATCGGCTCGGCCTTGGCCGCGCTGGCCGGCGTGATGATCGCCTCCGAGTACGGCAACGCCCACTTCTACATGGGCTTCATCCCGGGGCTGAAGGCCTTCACCGCCGCGGTGCTGGGCGGCATCGGCAACCTCGGCGGCGCGATGGTCGGCGGCGTGCTGCTGGGCATCATCGAGCAGTTGGGCGCGGGCTATATCGGCAACCTCACGCACGGCGTGTTCGGCAGCAACTACCAGGACGTGTTCGCCTTTATCGTGCTGATCGTGGTGCTGGTGTTCCGGCCTTCGGGTCTGCTCGGCGAGCGCGTGGCCGATCGCGCCTAGCCGTCGGGACGCTAGATACGCAAATATAAGTCAGTCAGGAGGACATTTACCATGACATCGATTCCAACCATAGAGCCGTCCACCACGCTGATCCCTGAGCGCAAGTCGCCCAAGGCGATCGCCGGCATGGTGCTGGTGGCAGCGCTTGTGATTCTCGCGCCCATGATCGTTGGGGCGGCCGGGGGCAACTACTGGGTGCGCGTGCTCGACTTCGCGATGCTCTACGTGATGCTCGCGCTCGGCCTGAACATCGTGGTGGGCTTTGCCGGCCTGCTCGATTTGGGCTACATCGCGTTCTACGCCATCGGCGCCTATCTGGCCGCCTTGCTCAGCTCGCCGCACCTGACCACGCAGTTCGCGTGGATTGCCGCGTTGTTTCCCAATGGGCTGCACACACCGATCTGGATCATCGCCCCCATCGCGATGGCCGTGGCCGCCACCTTCGGCATCATCCTGGGCGCGCCGACCTTGCGCCTGCGCGGCGACTACCTGGCCATCGTGACCTTGGGCTTTGGTGAGATCGTGCGCATCTTCATGAACAACCTGGACCGCCCGGTGAACATCACCAATGGCCCGCAGGGGATCATCGGGGTGAGCCCGGCCAAGTTCGGCAGCTTCGACCTGTCGCAAACGCACAGCCTGTTTGGCCTGCAGTTCCCGGCGGTGTACCAGTATTACTACCTGTTCGTGCTGTGCGCGCTGCTGGTGATCTTCGTGTGCATGCGGCTGCAGCACTCGCGCATCGGGCGCGCCTGGGGCGCCATCCGCGAGGATGAGATCGCCGCCAAGGCGATGGGCATCAACACGCGCAACATCAAACTGCTCGCGTTTGCGATGGGCGCCTCGTTTGGCGGGCTGTCGGGGGCGATGTTCGGTGCGTTCCAGGGCTTTGTGTCGCCCGAGTCGTTCACGTTCTGGGAGTCGGTGGTGGTGCTCGCGTGCGTGGTACTGGGCGGCATGGGCCATATCCCGGGCGTGATCCTGGGGGCGATCCTGCTGTCGATCTTCCCGGAGTTCCTGCGCTCGACCATGGGGCCGTTGCAGGACATGCTGTTCGGCCACTCGATTATCGACACCGAGGTGGTGCGCCAGCTGGTGTACGGCCTGGCCATGATCGTGATCATGCTGTACCGCTCGGAAGGCTTGTGGCCCGCGCCCAAGCATGAAGACCGGATCGCGAAGATCGCCAAGCGCAACAAGCAGGTCCGGGCCTAGAGCGGAGCTAAAAACACAATGAGCAAGATACGACTGTCAGTCAAGGGCGTGAACAAGCGCTTCGGGGGCCTGCAGGCCCTCTCGGATGTGGGCCTGGAAATCGAGGAAGGCACCATCTACGGACTCATCGGCCCCAACGGGGCGGGTAAGACGACGTTTTTTAATGTGATCACGGGGCTATATGAGCCGGACTCGGGCGAGTTCGTGCTGGACGGCCAGCCGTACAAGCCGACCACGGTGCACGAGGTGGCCAAGACGGGGATCGCGCGCACGTTCCAGAACATCCGCTTGTTTGGCGGCATGACGGCGCTGGAGAACGTGATGGTGGGGCGCCATGTGCGCACCAAGCACGGCTTGATCGGTGCGGTGTTCCAGACGCCGTCGGAGCGCGCTGAAGAGAAAGGCATCAAGGAGCGCGCGCTGGAGTTGCTGGAATACGTGGGCGTGTTGCCCTACGCGGACTACACCTCGCGCAACCTGTCGTACGGTCACCAGCGACGCCTGGAGATCGCGCGGGCGTTGGCGACCGACCCCAAGCTGCTCGCGCTCGATGAGCCGGCAGCGGGCATGAACGCGACCGAGAAGGTGGAGTTGACGGGTTTGCTGGACAAGATCCGGGCCGACGGCAAGACGATCCTGCTCATCGAGCATGATGTGAAGCTGGTGATGGGGCTGTGCAACCGGATGACGGTGCTGGACTACGGCAAGGTGATTGCCGAGGGACTGCCCACGGAAGTGCAGAAGGACCCGAAAGTGATCGAGGCCTACCTCGGCGCAGGAGTGCATTGATGAGTACATTAAATGGCGCAGGGGCCCAGGGCGCAAACAGCAAAGTGAGCCAGAATATTGGCGGGGCTATGCTACAGGTCAAGGGCTTGAAGGTGTCGTACGGCGGGATCCAGGCGGTGAAGGGCGT
>NZ_LMUX01000021.1:227605-502945 GCF_009765705.1 Burkholderia sp. L27(2015)
AACAGCAAAGTGAGCCAGAATATTGGCGGGGCTATGCTACAGGTCAAGGGCTTGAAGGTGTCGTACGGCGGGATCCAGGCGGTGAAGGGCGTGGACCTGGAGGTGCGCGAGGGCGAGTTGGTGACGTTGATCGGCGCGAACGGGGCGGGCAAGACCACCACGATGAAGGCGATCACGGGGATCAAGAGCTGGGCGGGCGGCGATATCGTGTATCGGGGCGAGTCGATCAAGGCGGTGCCGTCCTATGAGCTGCTCAAGCGCGGCTTGGCGATGGTGCCGGAGGGCCGGGGGATCTTTGCGCGCATGACGATCCTGGAGAACATGCAAATGGGCGCGTACTTGCGCAACGACACGGACGAGATCCAGAAGGACGTGGAGCGCATGTTCGGGTTCTTCCCACGCTTGAAGGAGCGTGCGGCGCAACTGGCGGGCACCTTGTCGGGGGGCGAGCAGCAGATGCTGGCGATGGCGCGCGCGATCATCAGCCGGCCCAAGCTGTTGTTGCTCGACGAGCCGTCGATGGGGCTCTCGCCGATCATGGTGGAGAAGATCTTCGAGGTGGTGCGTGAGATAGCCAAGGAGGGCTTGACGGTGTTGCTGGTGGAGCAGAATGCGCGCCTGGCGCTCAAAGCAGCTACCCGTGGCTATGTGATGGACTCGGGGCTGGTGACCATGTCCGGTGATGCTAAAGACATGCTCGATGATCCCAAGGTGCGCGCGGCTTACTTGGGCGAATGAGTGGGCGAATGAGTGGGTGAGTTGGTGAACAAGTACGTAAATGCGTCGGCGTATGAGTGAGTCGCTAAATACGTAGATGAATGAGCCGGTGTAAGAGTAGACGAAGGAGTAAAACATGGAATTGCTCGACGACCGCACACCGCCCTACTCGCCTGCGTATTCGACCACGCCGTCGACTACGCATCCTGCTGCAGCGAAACCGTCGCCTGCAGCGAAGGAACATGCAGCGATACCAGCGACCGAACCGGCCGCATCCCAACGCGACGCCACCTCCACCGCAGTATCTCAGGGCAACGCGTCCTCTAGCCTGTCGGTGAAAGCGACCTTGCGGCTGGCCTTCGCCAGCCTGTTGGTCGGCACCGTGTTGATCGGCAGCATTGCGCTGGTGCAGATTCATAGCATCGGCAGTTCGACGCAATTGATCTACGACCAAGGCTATATCGCCAGCACCGCCGCCGAGGAAGCGCGTGGCTACGTGCTGCGCGCCAGCCGCGCGCAAAAATCGTTGCTCACGGCGTCCACGGCCAAGGAGCGCGACGAACTGGGCGCCGAGATTTCCGGCGACCTGAGCAACATCAATCAGCAGCTCGCCACGATCCAGGCACTGTCACGCGACGCCGACAACATCGATCTGGACAAGCAATTGGCCAAAGCGGTGGGCGGCTGGAGCACGGACCTCAGCGCCTTCGTCAAGCTGGTGAAGGATCAACCGCTCGATCTCTCGCAGATGAACTGGCAGGTCGGCATGATGGATGTGTCCTTGCTGGTGGAAACCGGCAAGCTCGAAAAGATCGTCGATCAGTTGGTGGCCAAGCGCGGCACCGCGGCCAAAGGAGCGCTCAATAGCGCCAATCAGATCTACGGCACCTCCTTCCTGTTGATGGCGGTGATGACCGGTGTGTTGATGGTGCTCACCTACTTCGTCAGCGCCTGGGTCGGACGGCGCTTGACGCGTCAATTGGGTGGCGAGCCGATTTATGCCAAGAAAATCGCAGGACACATCGCCAGCGGCAACCTGGCGGGCGAAATCGCGCTGGGGCCTAAAGACCAATCGAGCATGTTGCATGCGCTCAAGCAAATGCAAGTGGGCCTCTCGACAACGGTAGGAGAAATTGCCGCGAGCGCCGAGGCCATCGCACTGGCTTCGAGCGAGATTTCGACGGGCAACGTCGACCTATCGGACCGCACCGAACAGCAAGCCGGTTCACTGGAAAAGACCGCGGCCAGCATGGACCAGCTCACCGCGACCGTGCGCAGAAACGCGGACAATGCGAAACAAGCGAGCGTGCTCGCCAGCAACGCCTCGGACATCGCAGCCAAAGGCGGCGTCGTGGTGAACCGCGTAGTCAGCACCATGACCGAGATCAACGACAGCGCGCGCAATATTCGCGACATCGTGGGCGTGATCGAAAGCATCGCGTTTCAGACCAATATTCTTGCGTTGAATGCCGCCGTGGAAGCGGCCCGCGCCGGTGAACAAGGGCGCGGCTTCGCCGTGGTTGCGACCGAAGTGCGCAACCTGGCACAACGCAGCGCCACCGCCGCCAAGGAAATCAAGACATTGATCGGGACCTCGGTGTCGCGAGTCGCGAACGGGTCCACCTTGGCCGAAGAGGCCGGGCGAACCATGAGCGAAGTCGTGGCCGCAGTGGCGCATGTCACGGCCATCATCGGCGAGATCTCGGCGGCTTCGACCGAGCAAAGCGCCGATATCGACGAAATCAACCACGCCATCGTGCAAATGGACGCAAACACGCAGCAAAACAGCGCCCTGGTCGAGCAAGCCGCAGCGGCGGCGCAATCGCTCGACGATCAAGCCAGGATACTGAAGCGCTTGGTCGGTAAATTCCAGCTCGGGGCACGGCAATAGGGTTGAAACAGCGGCCGTCGCACTACGTCATCACGAGGGCTTCCCAAACGGCTTTCTCTTTGGTAGAATCGCTGGCTCTGTCGTAAGGCGTTTTTTTACGGCGGGAACGGTAAGCCGAAGTAGCTCAGACGGTAGAGCAGCGCATTCGTAATGCGAAGGTCGGGGGTTCGATTCCTCTCTTCGGCACCAGTAGAATTAAACACTTAGCCCAGCCATCGAGCTGGGCTTTTTGTTTTCTGGAATCCGCGTAATCGCTGTGATGCCTACCCGCGCTGTGATGCCTACCCGATTACCCCGTCGACTTGACCGAGGAGTCCCATGCCTCGCGCGTGTCGCGATCGATGAGCGGTGCCAGCGCCGGCGCGAGCGACTTGAGTAACTGCACGGCAAGCGCACTCGTATAATCGTAGCGCGCCGCATAGGGCTCGTGCACAGACGCGGTAATCACGCCAAAGAAACGGCCGCCGATCACGAAGACGAAGGTCGCAGTTCGGTTGACCTTGCGCGATTCGATCAAGCGTCCGCCGCGCGCGAAGATGCCGAAGCGCTGATCGCCAGTCCCGGTCTTCCCGTACACCTCAAGCGTGCGGCCGTTCGACATCGGCATGCCATCCGCCAGCCGTTTCGCGGTGCCGCCAAGCACGACATCGCGCAACAAGCCGTGAACCACATCGACAATCTCAGGTGGCAGCATTGCGGGCCCGGTGTCGGGCGATCGCGCGAAATGGGTCTCATAGGGCGTACTCTTCGCGAACTCCAACTCTGTGACCATCTGCGACGGCAGCATCTTGCCGCCGTCCGCAATGATGCCGATCAGTTGCGCGAGAGCCGCAGGCCGGTCACCCGACGCCCCGATCGCCGCAGCATACGATGGCGTCACGGTTGCAAAGGGATAGCCGAGTGCGCGCCACGATTTGCCGATTTCATCAAACGCGCGCAGTTCGACCATGCGTTTGATTCGGCGATCCTGCGTTGCGTGGTAACGCGTCTTGAAGAGCCACGAATACGAAGCGAACCGCACATCGCCGCTGGCAGTCTGCACTTCCTGCTCCGTCACGCTCGGATGATCGCGCAGGTAGTTAGCCACCCACAGCTCAAGCGGATGCACGCTTGCGATATAGCCACGGTCGTTCAAATTGAATTTATCGACGCCGTATTTCACATACAGCTTTGCAAGGTCCTCGGGCGACAGTGACGCCGCCGGCGTGCCTTTCAACGCGGCGCGCATATGAGCGTCGAACCACGCCTCGGATTCATCAGGCGCCACGCTGCGCAGCACCGTGGCTATCTTCGGCGGCGACTTGCGCACATTCACCAGCAGCGCGGCAAGCGCTCCGTCCGGTGTCTTGCCGTGATATTTGGCGTAGAACCGATGCACATACACGCGGCTTTCCTGATCGGCAAAGCGCGTGAGATAGGTGCGCCGCGACGCGGGGTCGTCGAGCCATTGCGATGTGGGACCCGCGGTCTGGATCATTTCGTAATGCACGATGTCGCGCATCAGGCGCACGAACACCAGGTTGACCGAATGTTGGAACGCACGATGCAAGGTCAGGATGCGGCCATTGTCTGTCGCCTCGAAATTGGTGAAAGCCTGCGCACCGCCGCCTGTATAAAACGTCTCGCCGGCACCTGCAGAATACTTGCGCTCGACGGCCGCTTCGAGCATCGCGCTCAGTGTACGGTTCGACGTGTGCGACAAATAATCGAGCGCCCAGCGCGTCAATAGGTCCAGCTTGTCGGGTTTGACGGCGCGCAGCTCATCGACGCTCATCGCCGCATAGCGCTTGTGCAGCGTTGTCATGATTTGCAGGTAGGTGATCAGCGTGCGCAGTTTTGCGGTTGAACCGAGATTCAGGCGCGCTCCCTGGTTGATATCGAACGGCTGATTCACGCTGTCGGTTTGCACACGTACGAGGTTTGCGCCGTCGTGCCGCTCGAACAGCGTGAAGCTGTACGCGATTTTCGACGTGTCGTCCTTGGTACGCAGCATTTCGTAGCCGTACAGGCCCGCCGCTCTCGCGCCGCCGGGTGTGGTCGCGAGTGCAAGCCGTTCGCTGACTGCCTGCTGCACGGAGTCGTCAAGCGCCGCCCGGGCGGTGAGGTCGAGGCGGTCGAGCGCGTAGAAGCTCTGCACGCCGAGCGCGGCAAGCAGGTTCGCGCGCACTGCCGTGACCGCCTTGCGCGTGACGAAGGACGCTTCCGGGGGCGCAGGCGTCGTACGCTTGAGCTCAAGATGGGCTGCCAGTGCGGCGTCGCGCAGAGCCGGCGAAATGATCCCGTTCGTGGCGAGCAGGCGTAGATAGCTGTTTGTCGAGCGTTCCAGCGCAGGGTTGCTATGGCGCAGAAAGTACGACGGTGCGCGCTGCGCGACGATCAGCGACAGTACCTGCTTGAATGCGAGCGCCTGGGCGTCGAGGGTGCCGACGGGGGTGTCGGCAGAAGCGGGTGCCATCAGGAGGCGGTTGATCTCATCGAAGTCACGCCCATACCAAGCGGAAAGGCCGTCGCCCAAACCGGCGATTTCACCGATGCCGGGCTGCGCGGCCAGCGGCACCGAGTTCAGGTAATGCACCACGATCTGCTCACGCGCCGGCATCGTTTCCGCTCCACCGAGGTAGGCGCGCACCGATGCAGAGGCGATTTGCCGCAATTTTTCCGATGGTGACACGGTGCGTCCGCCCGGCGAATGGCGGAATTTTTCGAGTTGGGTGGCAAGCGTGCTGCCGCCTGGCGTGGACTGCCGATTATTGACCAGCCGCGCACCTTGGTCGAGCAGCGCATGGCCAAAGCGGCCCCAGTCGATTGCCGGGTTGCGGTTGGGCTGATCCGCATCGAGTAGATTGCGGTCTTCAATGAATGTCAGCGCGTTGACGATCAGCGCAGGAACCGCGTCGAAGCTACCGTAGATCCGCGCCGGATAACGTGCGTCATAAAGCAGCGCGCCGGTCTCATCGAAGAGCCGAAGGCCCGCCTGATCCTTTTCGTCGTACGGTAGAAAGAGGCCTTTATCGGCCACGGACGCCATCGTCGCGGAATCATGCGCTTGGGCGGTTACACCGAGGCCACGTTCGAGCAACCGCTTTTCGAAGATCGGTAACGACGCATAGCCCAGACGCTCGTCGTAGGGCCCCTCTGCTGAGGGAAACCGGATGGTGTCGCTGGGGCCGTCGGCGACGGCGAAGTTAATGTCTTGCCCCAGTTCGGACAGATAAGTCGCCTGCAGCCGGGAGGTTTCAACTTCGATCTGGACGAGTCGGCCCGCGATCACAATGGCTGCCAGGAAAGCGACGAGCAATACCCATTTGAGCCACCACAAGAGTGGCACGGTGCCTATGGTGCGAAGCGGAAACCGGACCGATAGCCGATTCATGATGTGTTGCCTCGAGGCAGCTAGACCCAAGCCTTTTCCAGTCTAGCGCTTCCGCTCAGCGAACGACTACGGAATTTCCCTTGTGTTGTCCCAAAAACACTGTATTGATCCGGCCCCCTGCTGCGTGCCGGCTTTCCAGGCTATGCGAATCAATCGCTGAATGAGCGTGAGAATGAGGTGAGACGGGTCTGGGCGAGCTCGCCTCGCCTGTCACGCCGGCTCCATGCCGTGGGCAAGCTTGGCGGAGTCCGCCTGGGATGAAGCCAGAAACGAGAGCAGCGCCTGCGCAGCTTCTTGCTGCTGAGACGTCGCGCATAGGGCCCCCGAGAAGACGGTGATGATCTGGATCTCAGGCGGCAAAGAACCAATGACGTCGATTCCTGGCAGGTGCATCAACTCGCTCAATTGCTGGAAACCGAGTTCGACATCCCCTCGCGCTACGAGTGCCCCGACCGGAACACCAGGCGGCGCCTGTACGATACGCGGCGCGATGGTCTCGGCGATGCCCCAGTGCTCGAACAGGCGAGTCAGATGCACACCGCTGGGCCCGGTTGAATACCCAATGCTGCGCGCAGCCAGGACGGTGTCCCGCATCGCCGCTTCAGTGTCGATAGCGGGCCGCGGCGCGCCGGCGGCCACCGCAATCGCCACGCCCGAACGGACCAGGTCGACTCGGCTGCCCGGAACAATCTGGCCAGCTGCGTCCAACTTATCGATCGCGTCGGCGGCAAGCACGACGATATCGAAGGGCTCGCCGCCCTGAACGCGCCGAGCCGCCTCGACGCCGCCGACCGATTCGATGACCACTCGTTGTCCTGACGACCGTGCATATTGTTCGACCAGCTCAGTCAGCACAGCGCGAGTAGCCATCGACGAGATGCCGGTGACCGCCGTACCTGCGACTTGATCGTTGACCATGCTTACACCCCATTTAAAATGACCGATTCGATTACCTGCCTGATCCCACGCTGGCCATAAAAGCCATAAGCGGCAGCGCCGCCGCCCTTCTAGAAGGTGTGCTGTACGCCAACGCCGTATGTACTGCCCGATGGGTTACTCGTCAGCTTATCGTAGGAGTAAACCACATACACCTGCGTGCGCTTGGACAAAATGTAATCGTAGGCGATGCTGCCGGTATTGCGCACATTGCTGCTGGCGAGCAGTGCGGTATTTTTCGTGCGCGCCCATTCGGCAAGAATCACCGCAGACGGCGAGAGCGGCACGGATAGGCCCAGTTCATAAGTATGCGAACCGGTATCCACCGTGTTGTTACTGGTCGTTTGCGCCGCGCCGTAGACCTTGGCGAACCCGGCATCGTACGCGGCACCGAGCAGGTACAGGTACTGCCCGCTCGAAGGCGCGATCGCGGCCGTACGGTCACGCTGTGCGGAGAAAACGGCCGTCAGCGGTCCATTCACGTAAGTCAGATGGAGACCCAGATCGTCGCGTCCCTGCTGACCCACCGTGGTGCTCACGCCATAGATGACCGTACCCGTCAGGCCACTGTAATTGGGCGTCACATACTCGATGGCGTTTTGCCATACCGAGTCGCCGATCTGCGTATTGCTATAGCTCGCCGTGTACGACTGCACGATCAATGGCGAAAACACCACCGACGAGCCGAACGGGTTGACGAACTGCTGGTTGAGATAGGTCGGATTGGTCTGCTCGCCCAGCTTGAGCGTACCGTATGCGCCGGTCAGGCCGACATATGCATTGCGCGAAAAAAAGCCATCGGTCGTGTTCCGTCCCATCTGCCCCGTGTTCGGTCGAAAAAAGCTTTCGAGCGAGAAGATCACCGCATTGCCGCCGCCGATATCCTCGCGCCCGCGTATGCCCCAGAACGACGTCGTCAGCCCCCCACCGCCTAACTGCACGGTGCTCGAACGTGTCGAGCTGAGTTTTGAGTTATCGACATACGAGCCGATCAAGCCATACATCTGCACCGACGATGTCGACATCGTCGCAGCGCCTGCTGCCGCCTGTGAAGACTGGGCGTGCGCGACGCCAGTGGTCGCCGCCAGCCATGCCGCTGCGGTACAGGCTGCAACACAGGCGGTATTGAAACGCGAACCGTGTCGCGGGCCATTATTTTTTTTATATTTCAAGTGCGTCTCCAAGCGAGTTATTTTTTTTGGGCGCAAGTGTCTCCGCTGCGTGCCGGGATTGCACACGCAGACTGCGGGACCCTCATACGTTTTTTGGGTTGGCTAGCCGGTCACCCCGTGCGTCGACGTGACATCTCGGCATTGAGCTTCGAACGATCGAGCTCGTGTTCCCATGCGGACACCACCAGCGTTGCGACGCCGTTACCGATCGTGTTGACGATCGCGAGCCCCGTCCCCATGAAGCGGTGAATGCCGAGGATCAGCACCATGCCGGACACGGGAATGAGCGGGAACACCAGCAGTGTCGACGTCAGCATCACGAATGCCGCGCCGGCGACGCCGCTCGCGCCTTTGGAGGTCAGCATTGCCACGCCGACCAAGGTCAGTTGCTGCGTCAGACTGAGTTCGATATTGAACGCTTGCGCAATGAACAGCACTGCCATCGCCAGATAGATGTTGGTACCGTCGAGATTGAACGAATAACCGGCTGGAATCACGAGGCCCACCACCGATTTCGAACAACCCAGCCGTTCGAGTTTTTCGAGCATCTGCGGCAGCGCAGCCTCGGAGGAACTCGTGCCCAGCACGATCAGGATTTCTTCGCGGATATAGCTCATGAAATGCAGGATGCTGAAACCGAGCAGCCGCGAAATCAAGCCCAGCACGACCAGCACGAAGACGACGAGCGTCACGTAGAACGAGCCGATCAGCTTGAGCAAAGGCAGCACCGCGCCGATGCCGTAGGTGCCGATCGTGAACGCAATCGAGCCGAAGGCGCCGATCGCGGCCACCTTCATGATGATGTGAACAATGCCGAAAAACGTGTGGGCAATACGATCGATCATCGCGGTAAGCGGGCGCCCCCGCTCACCGGTAGCCGCCAGCGCGGCGCCGAACAGTACCGAGATCAACAGGATCTGCAGCACGTTGCCGCTCGCGAACGCACTCGTGACAGTGTCCGGAATCAGGTGCATCAGAAAATCGACGGTGTTCTGCTGCTGCGCGGCCGTGGTGAACCCGGTCAGCGCTTTCGTGTCGATCGTCGCCGGATTCAGGTTGAAACCGGCGCCGGGCCGGAATATATGTCCGGCCACGAGTCCGATCACGAGCGACAGCGTCGAGACAACTTCGAAATACAGTAGCGCCTTGCCGCCGACACGTCCGACCTTCTTCATGTCACCCATCCCGGCAATCCCGGTAACGACGGTGCAGAAAATGATAGGGCCGATCACCATCTTGATCAGCTTGATAAACGCGTCGCCAAGCGGCTTCATCTTCACCGCGAGCGACGGCGCAAAATGGCCGAGCAACACGCCGAGAATGATCGCGACGAACACGTGGAAATACAGCGTCCGGTAGAAGGGCTTCTTCGCGACGCCCGCAAGCGGCGTCATGACTGCACTGTCATTCATGACGCCACTCCTGGACGCATGGCGTGGTGGTGCATGTACATCATCGTTGTCTCCTGACTTTGGGTTGTTGGCGCAAAGACGGTCTATCCCGGCTTTGCGCCTGCCATCTTGGCGTGGCAGTTCGAATGTTGCGATGTTGCTGTTCCGATGGGTTCGCTCAGAACCCGTAAAGGCGTGCCGGGTTGATTACCAATAGTTTCTCGCGCAGCGTGGCGTCGGGACAGAAACGGAACAGCAGATCGACCAGTTCACCGTCGTTGGGCATATCCTTGGTGATGTTCGGATGTGGCCAGTCGGTGCCCCACAGCACGCGGTCGGGCGCGGCCTCGATCAGCGCGCGCGCGAAGGGAATCGCATCGTCAAACGGTCGCTGGCCGGCGGATACCCGCTCGGCGCCGCACACCTTAACCCATGCGAGCGGATTGCGCATCAGTTCGAGCAGTTGCTTGAACGGCTGCTGATCCAACCCCGCTTCTGCACGCACGCGGCCCATGTGGTCGATCACAAACGGCACCTTGATGCGTGCGATCCGCTCCGCGTATTGCAGGATGTCTTGTGCGTCGAGATGCAGCACCACATGCCAGCCGAGCCGCTCGATACGTTCGAGCACACGGTCGAATACATCGAGATCGGGCGCACCGCCCAGATGCGCAACGAAATTGAAGCGCACGCCGCGCACGCCGCGTGCGTCGAAGTCAGCCAGTTGTTCGTCGGTGACGCTGCCATCGACGATCGCGACGCCGCGATAGCGCCCGTTACCGCGCGCGATCGCGTCCAGCATCGCGGTATTGTCTGTGCCGTGGCAGCTTGCCTGCACGATCACCCCCCGGGGCGCGCCCAGAAAATCATGCAGGGCGACCAGGCGCTCGAACGGCGCGTCGGGCGGCGTGTAGCTGCGATCCAGCGCATACGGGAAGACGTCGGCGGGGCCAAATACGTGGCAGTGCGCGTCGCACGCGTTGGCGGGCAAGGTTTGAACGGGCCGAACGGGATGGGGATCGGGCGGTAAGCAGGATTTCATCGAGCGTTGTCTCTTTGTGCATGGACCGCGCAACGCGGTTTCTATTGGGTGGGTGGATTGTGGCTGTCGATGGGTTCGGCTACAATCGCCATACCAAACTAGCTGATATGTAAATTTCACATAACTAAAGAAATGGACCTCAAGCAACTTGAGGCGTTCGTTCATGTCGCCGAACTTGGCAGCTTTACGCGCGCCGCCAATACGATGGACACCAATCAGCCGGCGTTAAGCCGGTTGGTACGGCATCTGGAAGTCGAATTGCGCCACACGTTGCTCGAGCGCAATGGTCGTGGCGTCACGCTCACCCAGGCCGGTCAGCGGATGTTGGCGCATGCGAAGGGCATCCTGCAGCAGGTGCAGCGCGCATCGCAGGATCTGGACGAATTGCATGGCGTGCTCGGCGGCCATTTCGGCATAGGCATCACACCCAGCTTTGCCAAGGTCGCAACGAACGAGCTCGTGCGCGGCTTTCGCACCTCGTTTCCGGGCGCGACCATCTCGGTCGCTCAAGGCTTGTCCACCTATCTGATCGAATGGCTGATGATGGGCCGCATCGACGCGGCGGTACTGTACGACACGTTCGATACGCCGTTGATCGACAAGCGAACCATCTTCACTGAAGAACTGTTCTTGATCGGTCCGCACACCGGCGACGACACCAGCGCCGTTGCCAACGTCAAACACGAAGAAGCCGCGCCCTCGCCCTTGACGGCCATCCCGTTGCGGGAAATCACGCGTTATCCGCTCGTGATCCCGGGCCGCATGCACGCGATCAGGCGGATGGTCGAAGCGGCCGCAGCGGAGCAAGGCGTGAGATTGCGCATCGAGCTGGAGGTCGATGCGGTCACATCGATACTCGATCTGGTTAGCGAGGGCATCGGCTATGCGGTACTGTCGCTCAACGCGACCGCCGGCGACGCGCTCAAGCGGCGCTTCCAGGTCACGCGTATCACCGAGCCGACGCTCTTGAGTCGCCTGGCGATCGCGACCAGCAGCAAGCACCCGTTGTCGCAATTGGCCATACAAGCGATCGCGATGCTCGAATCGAAAGTACTGCCGCTTTACGGCAACGCTGCCTGAGTCCGCAATGCCGCCATTTCGGCGAGCTTCGACCAGGCGCTGGCGGCCGTCACTTTTGCCGAGAGCATTTTCAGTGAGGTGTCCCGTTGCGCCTCGACGCTGACAAACCGCCCTATCGCCAAGCCCACGATGCTGAGGATCGCGACAAGCAGCAAGGCGGTAACAAGGGGTTTGTTTGACGTAAGCCATCGACAAGGCGATGGATGGCGGAAGGCAGCAGGAGTCGAACCTACCTGGGAGCGGCTGACGCCCCCAACTGGGTTTGAAGCCCAGCCGCACCACCGGATACGAATGCCTTCCTCTGCTTCGGGCCGGTGTTCGCGCCGGTGTTCACTGAGTGGACACGATGGCTTTTGCGACCGGCTACTTATCGCTTTGCTACCGCTGGAACCCTTGTTCTCGGCCCCCGGTATCAGTTCGCAGCCAGTGCAAATCGCTGTAGAAACGAGTATAGGCGACCCTGTCAAAGAACTCCAAGATCTGGATCGCGCGCTTGCGACCTAGCCCTGTGGCGTCACGAAACGCAATCGCACTAACGCCGCTTTCCCGCTGTGCCGCGAGTTGCGCAATGATGTCGGCCAACCTACCCACCGCGTCAGGACTATAAAACAGGTCGCGCACCACCTGAAACAGCTCGCCCTGACGCGTAAGCTTGCGCAAGGTCTCGCGTACCGCGTCCTCGCCTGCACCGCTCGTGCTCGACAGATCCCGTACCCACGGCGGATCAAAGCCGCCCGCGACGAGCAGCGGCAGCAGCGTATCGGCAAGCGCGCGCTCGGCTTGACTCAGCGTGGGCAGATGCTCGGGTAAATGCAGCCACGGACCGCCGCGCTGCACGGTGCCCTGCGCGAGCAGCGCATCGAGCCGCGCGCGCCAGATCGGCTCGGGCAGCAGCGGCGCAACGATACGATGCAGCCTGGCGCTGGCGGGCCCGAGCTCATCAGGTGAGCGCGTATGAAACTCACTTAGTGCACCGACAATCTCGGCACCGAGCGCCTCCCAATGTGCGGGGAGAAACAACCAAGCATTGGCGCCGTCGACCACCGTTTGAGTATCGGCAGGCAGGTTCAGCCGCGGCGCCGGCAAGCCGCTCAGATGCATCGCCAAGTCACGCGACAATCCATGAGGTGCCACCTGCAACAGCGGTGTGAGCGAGCCGTGCTCGAGCAGCGCTGCAAGTGCATCGAGCCAAGCCCGTCTAGCCGGAGTGCGACGCCTGCGAGCCGGCCCAAAAGGATCGAGCACGCGCCCACCTCCAACCGTACGTGTCGCTTGCGCGTTGCGCGCGATAAAGCGATCGCCAGGCTGGCAGCAAAGCGGCGTTTCAAACACCAATTGCACGCGCGCGGTTTGCCCCGGCACCAACACGTCGCCGTCCAGCAGTGCGACACGCGCCAGATGATGCGCGGCACCCATGTGCACATGCAGTTGCGCCCAGTGACCCAGCGGTGCATGGGCATCGTCCAGCAACGTGAAGTCAGTATCGATGCGGGTCGAAGTGGCCGCGGCCCGCTGATCGACAATCCAGTCGCCCCGAGCGATCTGCTCGCGCTCGATCCCGCTCAGGTTGAGCGCACAGCGCTGGCCGGCGTGGCCGCTTTGCGCGGCGCGGTTTTGTGCATGGATGCTGCGCACCCTGACCGGCAATCCGGCCGGCGCGAGCACCAGCATATCGCCCTGCTCGACGCATCCGGCCAACACGGTGCCGGTAACCACCGTACCATGCCCGGCCAGCGTGAAAACGCGATCGACAGCGAGGCGGAACAACCCGTCGTCGCGCCGCTGCTGTGCGTGGCCCGCGGTGTCGTCCAAATACGCCCGCAATGCGGCGACACCGGGGTCCTGCGCTGCGCTCGCGTTCAACGCGAAACGCGGCGCGGCGGCTAATGCGCTGCCGGCAAGGAGCGCGTCGAGCTGTGCATGGACCTCCGCAAGCCGTGCGGCATCGACGCGGTCGGTCTTGGTCAGTGCGAGCGCGCCTGCGCCGACGCCCAGCAGTTTCAGGATGGCCAGGTGTTCGACGGTTTGCGGCATCACACCGTCATCGGCTGCAACCACCAGCAGCGCGAAATCGATACCGCTGGCGCCCGCCGCCATCGCGTGGATGAAACGCTCGTGCCCGGGCACGTCGATGATGCCCAGCACCTCGCCGCTGGCAAGCGGCGTGTAGGCATAACCAAGCTCAATTGAAATGCCCCGTGTCTTCTCTTCCTTCAGACGATCGGTATCGACGCCGGTCAGCGCACGCACCAGCGTGGTCTTGCCGTGGTCGATATGACCGGCCGTACCGATGATCATTGCGACAGCTTCGACAGTTGCCCCAGTTGCGCCAGTTGTGCCGCAAACTCGGCTTCTTCGTCAGCCTCAAGGCAGCGCAGGTCGAGCTGCAATGCGTTGTCGGCGATGCGACCGATAACCGGACGCGGCAGTGCGCGCAGCATGGCTTCGAGCCGCGACAGCATGCGCCCGCCCGGCTTGCCGTCGGCGCGCCGCACTACCAAGCCGGCGCTGGGCAATTGATCGATCGGCAGCGCACCGCTGCCGATCTGACTGAACATGGCCACGCTTTCCACCGCGTAATCGCTACCCAGCACCTGCTGCAACGGCGCTTGCAGGCGCGCGGCCGCAGCCTGCATCTCGGCAATCGGGCGGGTCAGCAACCGCAGCGTGGTGAGCCGTTCGCGCAGGAGTTCGGGTGCGCGATATAACTGCAGCACCGGTTCGAGCGCGGCCAGCGTCAGCTTGCCTACGCGCAACGCGCGTTTGAGCGGGTGTTTCTTGATCTTGGCAATCAAGTCGGCGCGGCCGACGATCAGGCCCGCTTGCGGGCCGCCCAGTAGTTTGTCGCCGCTGAAGGTGACGAGGTCGGCACCGGCCGCGAGAGTATCGCGCACGGTGGCTTCGCGCGGCAGCCCGTAGTCGCCCAGGTCGACCAGCGTGCCGCTGCCCAGATCGACCGCCAGTGGCACGCCGTGTTCGCGCGCGAGCGGCGCGAGCTGCTCGATCTCGACGCTGTGAGTAAAGCCCTGGATCGCATAGTTACTCGTGTGCACCTTCATCAGCAGCGCGGTGCGCGAACCGAGCGCCTCTTCATAGTCGCGCAGATGAGTGCGATTGGTGGTGCCGACCTCGCGCAGCTTCGCGCCCGCGCGCGACATGATGTCGGGAATGCGGAACGCGCCGCCGATCTCGACCAGCTCGCCGCGCGACACGATCACCTCGCGGCGCGGCGCAAGCGCAGCAAGCATCAGCAACACCGCCGCAGCGTTGTTGTTGACCACGGTCGCAGCCTGCGCGCCGGTCAGCTCGCACAGCAGCTCCCCTACCAAGTCGTCGCGGTCGCCACGCGCACCGCTGGCGAGATCGAATTCGAGGTTGACCGGGCGTGTCAGCACATCGACCACCGCTCGCACCGCCTGCTCGGGCAACAACGCGCGACCGAGGTTGGTGTGCAGTACCGTACCGGTCAGGTTGAAAACGCTGCGCAACCGCGGCCGGGCGCGCTCCTGCAAGAGGCTGCAGGCGCGCTCGGCCAAGGTCGGATCGTCGGGCACGACGGATTGCGCGCCCGAGCGCAGTGCGCCGCGCAGTGCCTCTAGCACGGCACGCACCGCCGCGAGTGTCTGCGTGCGTCCGTAGACCTCGCTTAATTTTCGGCACGCCTGCCCGGACATGAGCCGCTCGACCGACGGTAAGTGCGCCAGCGTCGACGCTGGCGCTGGCGCAGCCGTAGCCGCTGTCGTAGTCGTAGTCGTAGCCGCACCCGCAGCCGCCGTCACCGGCATCGGTGCGACATCTCCGACACGCGTATCGACCTTGCTCATGTCTCGTCTTCCTGCCCGGCTGCGGGCCACAAGAATGGATGCGGCGCGCTGCGGCGGTAGCCGGCTTCGTTCATCAGCAGATCGAGCGTCAGGCTCGCGAGGTCGTCCGAGTAAGGCTCAACATCGAACGCCTTGTCCTGGTAGAAAATCTTGCGATAGGTATGACAGTGTTCGCACGATTCCGCTTTGGCCCAGTCGGGCTGGCCGTCGATCGCGTGATAGAGGATGCCATGGGTCGAATCGCAGTGCGTGCATTTGACGCGGACCACGTGCGATTCGGTTCCGCACAGTCCGCACGCGACGAATCGGTAGCCCTGGTAAATGCCGCCGACGCGCACCACGCTCGCGACCGGCTGTGTACCGCAGACAGGGCACAGGCCGACGGTGTCGAGGTAAGGCACCTGCGCTTGCGTCAAGCGGCTTGCCAGATCGGTCCACACCACTTGCAGCGCGGCCATGATGAACGGCGCGCATGCGTTGTCCAGCACTTCGCCACCGGGCATGAGCAGTGCATCAGCCTCGCGTTCGAGCGCGCTTTGGTCGAGCGCTCGCAGTCGCGCGAACGCAGCGGCGAGCGGCGGCGGGATCTCACTGCTCGCTTCCAGATGCGACAGCAGCGACGCCAGCACATCGCGCCAGGCGGGATCGCGTTGCGTAGTGCGTGCCGGCAGGATGGGCATCGAGTGCTGCTGGGCGCGCGTGATCGACTGCGCATCGACCGCAGGCGCAGTGAATCGGGCTAGCGTGTCATGCTGAGCCTGCGCCAGGTTGGCCATCAGCCGCAGGTAGTCGCCGATCGGATGGGTGTCGGTTGCCAGCGTGCGCAAGCGCTGCGCGCGCGAAGCGAATAGGTCGGCGCGCTGCGGCAGCCGTATTCGCGGGATCGCCGAGTGGTCGATTGTCTGTATTTCGTTGGGTTCGAGAATACGCTGCAAATCAGCCCCCACTCAAAAGCTGTACTAATCACGCGGCGACGACCTGACGATGGAGCGGAACCAACGCCGATGATGCTTGCGCGCCCAGCCAAGCGTCACGGTGCCGCGTACCATCGCGCCTATCGAACCCTTGACCCAGATCCCCGCATAGATGTGGATGATGATGCTCGCGATCAGCACAAAGGCCACAGCCGCGTGGACCACGGCCGAAAAGCGGATCACGCCAATCGGGAAATACGCCGAAAAATAGCGCCGCCAAATCACAATGCCGCTGGCAAGCAACAGCAGCAAGCAGACGATCAATACAAAGAATAGCAGCTTCTGGCCGGCGTTATACCGGCCCACTTCCGGTAGATCGTCTTCGCGGTTGTTCACCACGTCGCCGATCTGCCGGAGCCACTGGACATCATCGCGATCCAGCACGTTGTGACGCCAAAAGCGCAGCGCCAGCAGCGCGAACGACACGAACATCACCAGCCCGATAAACGGATGAAGAATGCGTGTCCACTGACCGCCGCCGAACAACGCGGACAGCCAGAACATCGCCGGATGGAACATCGCGAGGCCGGACAAGGCGAGCAACACGAAGCTGATTGCCGTGATCCAGTGGTTGGTGCGTTCGTTGGCGGTATAGCGCTCGATCAGTTCGCGGTGTTCGCGATCGTACTTAACGTTGTACTTAGTGTCGTCCTTATGCATCGTCGTGCTCCCGCTCATGCTCCCGTTCACGCTTCGCCTCGTCTTCCGCGGCCTGCTCATCGACCTCATCGACCTCGTTCGGACCGATCCGGGTGTAGTGGAAGAAACCCGTCAGCGCAGTCAACGCCAGGGCGGCCAGCGCAAGCGGTTTCGCCACGCCCTTCCAGATCCGCACCATCGGGCTGATCCGCGGGTTATCCGGCAACCCGTGATACAGCGAGGGCTGGTCGGCATGATGCAGCACGTACATCACGTGCGTGCCGCCGACCCCCTGAGGATCGTACAGGCCGGCATGCTCAAAGCCGCGCTCATTGAGGTCGACGATCCTGTCCTGCGCCTGCTGCGTCATGTCCTCCTTGGTGCCGAACATGATCGCGCCGGTCGGACAAGCCTTCACGCAGGCCGGCTCCTGGCCGACCGCGACGCGATCGGAACAGAGCGTGCACTTGTACACGCGATGGTCCTTCTTCGAAATGCGCGGCACGTCGAACGGGCAACCGCTGATGCAATAGCCGCAACCGATGCAGTTTTCCTCGTGGAAGTCGACGATGCCGTTTGTGTACTGGACGATCGCGCCCGGCGAAGGGCACGCCTTCAGGCAACCCGGGTCTTCGCAATGCATGCAACCGTCCTTGCGGATCAGCCATTCGAGGTTCCCATTCGGGTTCTCATACTCCGCGAAGCGCATCACGGTCCACGAATGCTCGCTGAGGTCGCGTGGGTTATCGTAGACACCGGTCGTGATGCCGATTTCATCGCGCAAGTCGTTCCACTCCATACAGGCGGTCTGGCACGCCTTGCAGCCGATGCACTTGGAGACGTCGATCAGCTTGGCGACCGTGCCGGTCACCGGCTCGCGCACGACGGGAGGTTGCACCGTAGTGGCCGACATGCGCTTGATATCCAGCGATTGCAGAGCCATATCCTGCCTCCCTCCCCTTATGCCTTCTCGACCTTGACCAGGAACGATTTGAATTCCGGGGTCTGCGTATTGCCGTCGCCCACACACGGCGTGAGCGTGTTGGTGAGGTAACCGGGCTTGGTCAGGCCTTTGAACCCCCAATGCAGCGGCATGCCGACGGTCTGCACCTTTTTGCCATCCACCATCAGCGGCTTGATGCGTTTGGTCACCACCGCAACGGCGACAATAAAACCTCGCTTGGACGAGACCTTGATCATGTCGCCCGCCACCACGCCCACCTCGCGGGCAAGGTCCTCGCCAATTTCGACGAATTGCTGCGGTTGGATGATCGCATTCAAACGCGCATGCTTGGTCCAGAAGTGGAAGTGCTCGGTAAGCCGATAGGTGGTGGCGGTATGGGGGAACTCCGCGGCTTTGCCGAAATTCCCGCGATCGTCGGGGAACACGCGCGCGGCCGGATTATTGATGGCCTCGGGATGATCCAAGTGCAGCGGGTTATAGCCCAACGGCGTCTCGAACGGCTCGTAGTGCTCGGGGAACGGTCCTTCTTCCATATGAGCGCGGGCAAAGAAACGCGCCACGCCTTCCGGGTTCATGATGAACGGTCCCATACCCAGGTCGGGTGCCTCGTCCGCCTTGTAGTCGGGAACGTCCGCGCCGCTCCAGGCGGAACCGTTCCAGCCGATCAGCTTGCGGCTCGGGTCGAACGGTTTGCCTTTGGCGTCGCAGGACGCCCGGTTGTACAGAACCCTGCGGTTCGCCGGCCACGCCCATGCCCAGTCGAGGGTCTGGCCGATGCCGGTCGGATCGCTGTTGTCGCGGCGCGCCATCTGGTTGCCCTCCTCGGTCCAGGCGCCGCAGAAGATCCAGCAGCCGCATGCGGTGCTGCCGTCGTCGCGCAACAGCGCGAAGCCGGGCAACTGCGTACCGGCTTTTGCGAGTACCTTGGTCGCGTCTTTCGGATCGGTCAAAGCGCTCAGCGCACGGCCGTTATATTCGCGGGCCAGTTCGTCAGGGCGTGGGCTCAAAGGATCGGCATAGGGCCAACTCAGGTTGACGATAGGCGCCGGGAAGGCACCACCCTGCTGCATGTACATCGTACGTATGCGCGTGTAGATGCCCGACATGATATCGAGGTCGCTGCGCGCCTCGCCCGGCGGCTCCGCGCCCTTCCAATGCCATTGCAGCACGCGCGACGAACTGACGATCGAGCCGTCCTCCTCGGCAAAGCACGAGGTCGGCAGGCGGAATACCTCCGTCGGGATCTTGGACGAATCCACGTCGTTGTGCTCGCCGTAGTGCTTCCAGAATTCGGACGTCTCGGTCGCGAGCGGGTCCATGATCACCAGCCATTTCAACTTGCTTAAGCCCTCGATGGACTTGGCCTTGTCCGGTGCCGATGCCAGCACGTTGAAGCCCTGGCAGATATAGCCGTTGAGCCGGCCCTGCACCATCAGCTCGATGGCCTGCAGCAGGTCGTAGGATTTGTCGAGCTTGGGCAGGTAATCGTAGCCCCAGTTGTTTTCCTTGGTTGCCGCATCGCCCCACCACGACTTCATGAAGCTGACGAAGAATGCAGGGTAGTTCTGGTAGTAGCTGAGCTGGTTCGGCCGCAACGGCTTGAGCGTGCGTGCGGCGATGTAATGTTCGTAGTCCTGTTCACTTTCCATCGGCAGCGTCATGTATCCGGGCAGCGAGTCGGTCAACAGCCCCAGATCCGTCAGGCCCTGGATGTTGGAGTGCCCGCGCAGCGCGTTCATGCCGCCGCCGGCGATGCCGATATTGCCCAGCAGCAGTTGCACCATCGCGCCGGTACGGATCATCTGCGAGCCTACCGAGTGCTGGGTCCAGCCCAGCGCGTACATCACCGTGGCGGCCCTGTCCGGCGTAGCCGTGCTGGCCATCATCTCGCACACGTGCAGGAACTTGTCCTTCGGCGTGCCACAGATCCGCTCGACCATCTCCGGCGTGTAGCGCGAGTAATGCGCCTTCATCAGCTGATATACGCAGCGTGGATGAGCCAGCGTCGCGTCGGTCTTCACGTAGCCGTCGCTGCCGAACTCGTAGTCCCAACTGGCCTTGTCGTAACTGTGCTGCTCAGCGTTGTAGCCCGAGAACAGACCGTTCTCGAACGTGAAATCCTCGCGCACGATAAAGCTGAAATCGGTGTAATTGCGCACGTACTCGTGCTGCACCTTGTCGTTTGTGAGCAGGTAATTGATCATCCCGCCCAGAAAGGCGATATCGGTGCCGGTGCGGATCGGCACGTAATAATCTGCGACCGACGCCGTGCGCGTAAAGCGCGGGTCGACCACGATCAGGCGAGCTTTGCGATGCGCCTTGGCTTCCACGACCCATTTGAAACCACACGGGTGCGCCTCGGCAGAATTGCCGCCCATGACCAAAATTACGTCCGTGTTCTTGATGTCGACCCAATGGTTCGTCATCGCACCTCGGCCAAACGTCGGGGCAAGACCTGCCACCGTCGGGCCGTGTCAGACACGTGCCTGGTTGTCGAACGCCAGTATTCCAAGACTACGCATCGCCTTGTGGGTTAAATAGCCCACTTCGTTGCTGGCAGCGGACGCCGCCAGCATACCGGTGGTCACCCAGCGATTGACGGTCTTGCCATCCGCCGTCTTCTCGACGAAATTGGCGTCGCGGTCCTGCTTCATCAGCTTCGCGATGCGGTCGTAGGCGTCGTCCCAGGTAATGCGCTGCCATCGGTCGGAGCCCGGTGCGCGGTACTCCGGGTATAGCAGACGGGTATTGCTGTGGATCATATCGAGCAGGCTGGCGCCCTTCGGGCATAGCGTGCCGCGATTGACCGGATGATCGGGGTCGCCCTCGATATGGATGATGCTGGATTTCGCGTTTTTTGCGCCGTCGCCCAAGCTGTACATCAAAATGCCGCAACCTACCGAGCAGTAGGTACACGTATTACGCGTTTCCGTGGTGCGTGTGAGCTTGTATTGGCGGACTTCGGCGAGCGCCGGGGCTGGAGAATAGCCCATCAAAGCCAAACTCGACCCCGCCAGAGACGTTGCCGAGACCTTGAGAAACTGTCGCCGAGTCATGTTGAGCATGAGACAGACCTCCAGCTATATCCGGAACTATCATCATAGGACAATATTTCGCGGTATGTGCTCGTCTTCGCCCTGGCCTAACCGAATCTACGACCGTACCAGCCCGCGCGCGAGGTCGCCGCTTGTGGAAACCTCGCGCGTCGAGAAACTAACGCGCTGCGCGCAGCTTAATGTGAGTCTGGATTGAACCCGTCGTCGAGCGTCTTCACGAACGCGATGATGTCGTGAATTTCATCATCGGTCATGGCCGGTTTGTCGCCGAGCTTGCGATCGAACGGTGCGTCGAGAACATCCATGTTCGCCTGGTATTGCGGCGGGATATCGTTGTACTTGAGGACCTTGCCCGAGGCGTCGTGCGGATAGATTTTTTCCGGATTGGTGTTACGCAGGTTATAGAAATCCATCACCTGCTGGAGCGTGGTGTAGACGGCGTTGTGGAAGTACACCGGACGCTTGGATGAATTACGCAGCGTGGGCGTGAGGAACATCCCGCAGTATTGCGTCTGGCTTGCAAGGTCCGTGCGGTACGGTCCGCAGATACCCATGTCGAAGTATTTCGGATCCTTGTTCTCCGCCAGCGCCGGATTGCGCGGCGCACCGAGCGCTTCGTACTGGGTATCGGTGAACAACGGCGGCAAACCGTCGCGACCGGGCTGGCTCAGGTGACAGCCGGCGCAATTGGCTTTGTCGGGGTCGTTGAATAGCTGCATACCGTGCAACTCGGCCTGGGTCAGGCGCGTGCGGCCTTCGAGCCAGTAGTCGTACTTGCTGGTGAACTCGTGAAACGATTGGTCTTCGACCTGATACCTGCCGACCGCGGACATCGCCTCGGCGACCAGCATATCAGGCTGGTTGAGGATGTTCGGGCCAAACAGTTGCTTGAACAGGTCGTGATACTTCGCTTGCGCAAGCTTGCGTGCCACTTCGTCCTGGCTGGTGTTGGCCATTTCCACGGGATTGAGCAAGGGGCCGTAAGCTTGCGACTGCAGCGTGTCGGCGCGGCCGTCCCAGAACAATCCGCCTTGCGGCACTACGGCCGGTGCAGCGGGCGCCACGCCGGCGGTCTTTTGCGACCGGGTGATCCCCAGTGCCTGCGCCGCCGTGTCGGCAAGGCTAGGCGGCGGGGCATCATTGTCCGCGGCTTCGGGGCCTATGCTGAACGACGCCTGGCGATACAGATAAGCGAGCGACGGAGGTGGCCGGTATCCGGGCAGCGTCATATGGGGGCCGCCAAGCTGCACGGGAAACGCGTTGGGGGGGCCGTATGAACGCTGCGGACTGTGGCATGACGCACAGGATTGAACACCGGACGCCGAGAGCGAGGTGTCATAGAAAATTTCTTTACCGAGCGTCGCCAGCGCGCTCAATGGCGCGGTGGGTGGTCGCATCAAAACGACCGGGCTCGGATTGGCGCCAGTCAGGTTCTCGACTGCGAGCCCTACAATGGCCGGCACTTTTGCCGGGTAAGCAAGCGCATAGGCGCTGAACGCGACCAGCGCGAGCACCACACCGAGGCCACCCCACAAGGCGATGCGGCGACGTGGCCGCTTGACGATATCGGGAGCAGGTTTGCCTGTGAGAGTTGGGTTCGACGGTGGGACGGCATTCGAGCGATCGGTCATGGGAATAGTCAGGTCAATCAGGTAAATCGGTGAGTAATAAAGAAGTCGAGCCAGCAAACTAGCTGGCTCGACAGCACGACGATTATCAGGTGCCTCCCATCGGGCGTGACATGGTGCGGCTTATGTCACACCCGAGCGGGGGCCTTAATAACGGTCAGTTGAACTGCGCCGTCGGCAATGCCGGGGCTGCCGTCAATGCGGTACCCAGGGTCGGGTCCAGGAACAACGGAGTGGTGTTGGGCGTGCCTGCGAAATTGAACATGCTCATGATGCTGCCTGCGGAGGCATCGAAGGAACCATTGCCGATCCGCGTGCCGCCCAGCCAGTTGTCTTCGATGAACCTCGTGACGGACGCTTGGGTAATTGCCGTGTTGTCCACGAAATTCGCCTTGGCCCACGGCGAAATCACGATGAACGGTGTACGCGTACCCGGGCCGCATCGGCCGTTGACCGCAGAGCCTGCTACACCCAGCGGTTGCGTGGTGCCCGTACCCGTGGTCGCGCTACAGGTACCCGCGGAGACCAGTTGGTCAGCGAACAAATCGAACGAAGCGCTGGTCGGCGGCGTGAACTGATGGTCATACCAGCCATCCGAGTCGTCGTAGGCGACGATCACGGCGGTGTTCTTCCAGTCCGGCTGCTGCTCCAGGAAGTTGACCACCTTGGTCACAAAGGCCTGTTCGTCGAGCGGGTCCGAGTTGCCCGGGTGTGCATCCTGGACGGCCGGGGCCTTCAGGAAGCTAACGGACGGGAAGTTGCCGGCCTCCACTGCGGCGAAGAAGTCTTCCGTATCGTACTGGTGATGAACCGCCGTTGCCTGCGTGCTGTCCTTCGGATCGGTAAAACCGACCAACGCGAGTGAAGTCGGGCGGGAGTGCGCAAAGTTGGCCGTGCTCGGGTAGTACTGGAACCACGCGTGATGTTGGACGTAGTCCGTTTCTGTCGCGTTCAGCACCGACGAGAAAGTCGAGCGGCTGCAGCTCGTGCTGCCGTTGGGGTTAATGAGCGAGAGATTGAAACCGCCCATGAAGCCGCCCCACGTGATGTTCTGCGCATTGAGCAGGTCACCGATATTCTTGTTCGAGGCCGACATCTGCCCGACGACTTGGGTAGCGGAGTCGTGCAGGATGGTACAAGCGTCTTGCGCCGGATCCAGGTCACCGACCATCGTGAAGCCGCCTACGCCGTCTGCAACGACCGACGCGGCTTGGTTCAGCGAAGTGCCGGTGAGACCGTCTTCAGTGGTACCCGCAGCGTTGGTGGCGGCTACCGAATAGGGCACCTGGCTACCGGTGATGGCGGTGCCGCCGGCTTGGCTCAAGATCACACCGTTGTTCTGCCCGGAGACCACTTCAATCGCGCCCGGCGTCGACGGGCCGAAGGTGCCCGTGTACGCGTTCTGGTTCATCGCGTAATGTTGCGCATAGTTCCACAGCGCGGTAACCGTGTTGCCGTCGAAGTAGCCCATCACCATGCCCTTCGTACCGAACACACCTGCGCCAAGCGCGGTCGCCTTACCGGTATTCACCGGGAACGCGTCCATCAAGCCGTTGTCTTCCGCTTTCTGCTCGGGGGTGTAGCTATGGTTCTGGCTCGCCGTGTTTGCTTGGGCGCGGTCGATACGGAACGGGGTCGCTTGAGCGGCCGTCAAAGGAATGCCAAGGTTGGCCGCATTGGTGCTGTTCGGGTTGCCGCCTACACCCGGATTCAGCAAGTTGGGCACGGTGGACGGGGTAGCCGGCGTCAAGCCGTTGACCGTGGGCGTTCCGGCGGCGGCCGTGAACACCGGTTCACCGGCCAGGTTCGACGCAGTCGGATAGGTAGCGAAGTAATGGTCGAACGATTCATTTTCACCGTAGACAACCACCACGTGCTTGATCGGCGTAGCCGTATTCAAAGCATCTTGTGGCGAGACGGTGGGCGTTGCGGCCGCTGGCGGGGCGTTGTTGTTGTCGCCGCCGCAAGCGGCTAGCGCAAGCGTCATCGCGGTAAGCGATAAAGGTAAAAAGGCTCTACGAAACATGTTTTCACTGCTCCAGATTCTAAGTCGCTGTTCGGCATTTCCGCGCAGGCCGCACGCGGCAATGCAGGGGGAATATTTATTGTTGGAGGTGCAGCAGGCCAGACATACCACTTGAAACTGAGCGCATTGAATCATCGGAGGATTAATGTTTCGGGACACTTCCCTTTCTAATGCCTTTCGAAGATCGACAATATCGAAAACATAAAAAAAGCCCGCTTAAAGCGGGCTGTATGTAATTTGAGTGTGTTAAACGCGTGGGAAGCAATGTCGGAAATCTTCGCAACCGGGACAGCCCGGCGCGGGACCCGGCTCCAAACCCAAGGACAGCGCAAGTTCACGCGCCAGGAATTTCTTCCAGCGCAACTGATCGACGTTGCGCGCGACCAGTGCAGGAAAATAACGCACCAACATCTCTGTGACATCCTCTCGACCGTTGAGACCGAGGTCGCGCCACAGATGGTCAGGGCGCAGGCATGCGTGCGCGATGATGCTTGCCAGGCACGCCGCGTCTTCCTCGCGCACTGAAGCGCCGATGTGGGTCAGCAGCAGCTCGCGTAGCTTGGTGACAAAGTCCATCTGCTCCACGGCTTGGATTACCACGCGCTGCGTGGCCGGCAGTTGCGATAGTCTCGGTAGTGGCGCGTTCCGCCGTCCGATCACGGCAATTGGCGCACGAGCACGCATGAAATGCCGTTTGCACAATGCGCTTAGGTCATCGTTGGTCATGCCGAGCAAAGGTAATTCATCGCGCGCTTCACGCGCTGCAATCAGCTTCGCAAACAAAACAGCGTCCGGCGCATGCGCGTCGGTGGCACCCGCCATCAGTTCGCTCACCCGTACCGCGCAAGCAGACGCTGCATGGATATCAGCAACCGCCCTCGTGCTCCTGATGGAAATGTCTTCGGACATGGTATCGACGCCGCAAGCGTAAAGTGGATAATGCGTCATCTATCATACGCTTGGCGCGACCGCCGGCATCCCTATAGGAGAACCTATGCGTCGGTCACTCTCATGCATCCGCTTGGCCGCTTCGTGGTTGCTACTTGGTACGCTGGCGAGTTGCGTTTCGACACCGACGGTGCTGACTCCATCGGCGGTCGTCGAGCTGCCGCGCATCGCGGTGGATGCACGACCCAACGGCATTGCGATCCGTGCGACCGACGGCGCCGTGTTCATCGCGGACGATGCAAGCAACACCGTATTGTCGTCAAGCGATGGCAAGCGATTTGTTCGTTATGCTGCGGTCCCGGTTGTTGCGGGTCAGCCCAACAGTCTGAGCCAGTTGACGTTCGCCCACTCCGGCTCGCTGTGGGTGGCACGTTTCGGGTTCGGCACGACGGGCACGGTATTCGAAATCCCCGCGCTCGACACGGCACGCGCAATATCCGGCCTGAATCCGACGCGTCGCAGACTGGGTTTGGCCGCCATTGGCCCAGGGCAATTCCTGTCGACCTGGTTCGTCAAGAACGGCAGCCTTCCGGCGCAGGGCGGTCTGAGCCTGATCACCTACGATGAGGTAGCGGGCAACGCAATGGGTGCGGCCGAGGAACGCGACGTGATGAGAGGCCTGGGCAAACCCATCGGCGTCGCGGTGTCGGGAGACAAAGTGTTCGTGTCCGATCAGGCCGGCAACACGATCGTCGGGGCAAGCCTGGCCGCGCTGCTGCGTCGACGCAAGCTATCGCGCCGACCGACATCGTGGCGCGTGTCAACGATCCCGATCTGATGGCCGTGGACGAGCACGCAACGCTATACACGAAGTGCAACGCGCACAGTGTGTGCGAGATCGCATCCAACGGCGCGATCACGATTCTGGCCAACGATTTCCATGACGCCCGCGGCATAGCGATCGATCCGACGCGTCATTTGCTCTACGTCGTGGACCGCGCAGCCACGGGCAGAACCAGCTACGTGCGCACCTATCGGCTGAAATGAAGCCAAAAGCCGAAACCAGCAAACGACCCTAGAAGCGCGCTACCGGCAATTCGAAATACAACGTCGCCCCCGTGCCAGCGCGTTCGATCAAGCGAATCTGGCTATGATGCAATTGCAGCATGCGCTGCACGATCAGTAATCCGAGGCCCCCGCCTGTGCTCGGCCCGCTGAAACTCAACGGGCGACGGAACAAGTTCTCGTGTAGTTCGGCAGGGATGCCGGGCCCCGAGTCGCTGACGGTGACTGCAACCTTGCCGTCGCGATGGCGCAAATCGACGTCGACGCTACCCGCGCTCGGCGTGTGCCGTATGGCGTTGTCCAGCAGATTGGTCAGCACGCGTTCGATCATCGCGAGATCTGCACTGACCATCGGCAAGGGGGTCGACAGGTTCGCCGTCAAGCGCACCTGCTTGGCTTGCGCGCCCAGCTCGAACTTCTGGAACACGTCCTGCACCAGATCCGTTAGCGAAAAATCCTCGAGCACCGGATGGACAAAGCCATGTTCCAACCTGGCCAGCTCGAACAGCGACTGCGCGAGTAGTCCCACTTTGCGGCTCTGGCTCAGTGCGATGTCGAGATAGCGCCGGCGGTCGGCGTCGCTCAGGGTATCGGCTTTGAGCGACAACGTTTCCAGGTAGCCGTGCAGCGATGTCAGCGGCGTGCGCAGGTCGTGCGAAATATTCGCCACCAGTTCGCGCCGCTGCTGATCCTGCTGCCTCAGCGCGCGCCACTGTTCGCTGATGCGACCGGCCATCTGGCCGAATGCAGCTTCCAGCACGACGATTTCATCGTGCCTGTCCAGGCTGTCTGGCGGCTGCGGCTTCAGCACTGGCTGTAGTTCGGCCGGTGGCACAGTGGGTTCGGCATCCGTATCGAAATGGCGCATCTTCTCGGTCAACCGCCGCAGCGGCCGCGTGATCAACGCAAACGCCATCAATCCGGCCAGCAGGCCGAGCAAGGCGACCAGCCCCATGGACAGCAGCGTAGTGCGCAAGATCGTGCTCGCGGCCACGCGTGCGTCCAATCGCGCGCGCGCTTCGCCCAGCAGTACGACATAGACATACCCCAGATCCCGCCCCCCGGCGCGCAGCGGCGCAGCGCTGAACACCTTGCGCGCGTTCACGCTGCGCGGATCGTCGCCGAGTATGGGTAGCGGATCGCCGTCGACAAATTGGCGCACCGGTGCGAGGTCCACACGTTCCCGTTTGACGCTGCCGGCCGGCGCATCCTGCCCCGTGATGCGTCCATCCTTGTCGAGCAAATAAACCTCGACGCTGGGGTTGACCACCATCAGTTGTCCGAACAGACGGCGCACGGCATCGGGCCTCAGACCATCGTCGGTGATCAGCTCGGTGCTCAGCGCGATGTGCTCGGCCAGATCCTTCGACAACGCCTGCACGACCTCTTCTTCATGAAGATCGTTCGCACGGATCTGCAACCACGCCGACGCACCACAGCATGCAAGCAACAAGACCGAGAACACCACGGACAATCGCTGCGATAGTGTCAGATTTGGAGTGAAATTCCGACTGAAATTCAGCTTCATGGCGCCTCCGTGTGCGGCGCGCCCGGTAGCGGCGAAAATTTGTAGCCGTGCCCCCAGACGGTCAGGATCCTGCAGGGCTGCGCGGGGTCGGCTTCGATTTTGGCGCGCAAGCGGTTGATGTGGGTGTTGACCGTATGTTCATAGCCATCGTGCTGGTATCCCCACACCTGGTTCAGCAGGTCCATGCGCGAAAAGACCTTGCCTGGGTTTCTCGCGAAGAAATACAGCAGGTCGAATTCGCGCGGCGTCAGCTCGATATATTTGCCGCCCACCGCAGCCTCTCGCGCAAGCGGATCTATCGTCAAACCGTTGATCTCCAGCGTGCCTGCATCGATGCGTAAATTGCGCGACATGGCATCGACCCGCCGCAACAGCGCCTTGACCCGGGCGACCAACTCGAGAATGGAAAAAGGTTTGGCCAGGTAATCGTCGGCGCCGAGCTCCAAGCCGAGAATACGGTGTACCTCGCTCGAACGCGCGCTGGTGATGATGATGGGCGTATAGCGCGTCATGGCTCGCGCACGCCGGCAAATCTCGAGGCCATCGACGCCCGGCAGCATCAGATCGAGTATCAAGGCGTCCCAGCCGCCCTGCTCCAGTTGCCGCAACCCGTCGCGGCCGTCCGCGCAATGCGTGACTTCATACCCTTCGTCCTGCAGATGCAAACGCAACAGCCCGGCAATATGAGCATCGTCTTCGACGATGAGTATGCGCTTGGGTGTGTCCATCGATTACCTTCGGGTCTGGATTTGCCGTGCCGGACCGGGGGACCGGGCGACCGGGAAAACGGCCATTGCCTCATTGTGCGCAATTCCGGCGCGGGCAAGTATCACATTTAATTTAAGTTTACGTGAGGACTCGGCGATCACGCGCGCGCAACAATGGTTATCACCTCCTCCACTCAAAGCTGCACACCTGACCATGCTATTAATTATCCTGGCTTATCTCGGCGGCGCGTTGACCATACTCAGTCCCTGCATTCTGCCCGTGCTTCCGTTCGTATTCTCGCGCACCGACCAGCCCTTCGTGCGCAGCGGCTTGCCGTTGCTGGTCGGCATGGGGCTGACCTTCGCCGCGGTGGCAACCCTGGCAGCGGTGGGCGGCAGTTGGGTCGTGCAGGCCAACCAGTACGGACGCTGGGTGGCCATCGCGCTCTTGGCGGTATTTGGCGTGACCTTGCTGTTCCCAGCCCTGGCGGAGCACCTGACACGTCCGCTGGTCGCGATCGGCGACCGGCTTTCGCAATCGGCGCAGTCGGGCCAAGGTGGCGATCGCCCGCGCATCAGCTCTTCGTTCCTGCTCGGCATTGCCACTGGGCTGCTTTGGGCGCCGTGTGCAGGACCGATCCTGGGCTTGCTGCTTACGGGTGCAGCGCTGCACGGCGCCAACGTCGGCACCACCTTGCTGCTGTTGGCGTATGCGGCTGGGGCGGCGACCTCGCTGGCGGTTGCGCTGTTGATCGGCGGCAAGGTGTTCGCCGCGATGAAACGTTCGCTGGGTGCGGGCGAGTGGATCCGGCGTGCACTGGGCGCAGCCATGCTGTGTGGCGTGGTCGCTATCGCGCTGGGCTTGGATACCAGCGTGCTCGCGCAGGTTTCCACCATCGCCACGGCTGGCATCGAACAGAAGCTGGTCGATCATCTGTCGTCCAAACCGGCCCCGGCGAATGGCGGTGCGATGACCGCAAACGATACCGATAGCGCAACGGCAAACGGTGCACCGAGCAACGGTGCCGCCATGACGCAAGTGGCTCAGATCTCGCAACCGACCTCGCTACCTAGCCCCCAACCTGCACTGCCGATCGAAGGGGCATTGCCGCCGCTTTCGGGCGCCGTCCAGTGGTTGAACACCGCACCGTTGACACCGCAAGAACTGCGCGGCAAGGTCGTGCTTCTTGATGTCTGGACGTACTCGTGTATCAATTGCTTGCGCACGCTGCCGTATGTCAAAGCCTGGGCACAGAAGTACCGCGATGCGGGTCTGGTCGTCATCGGCGTACATGCGCCGGAATTTGCGTTCGAACGTAATGTGGACAACGTCAAGCGCGCCGTACACGATCTGGGCATCGACTACCCAGTGGCCATCGACAACAATTACGCGATCTGGCGCGCACTGGATAACCAATATTGGCCGGCCGACTACCTCGCCGATGCCCAGGGGCGCATACGCTATCACCAGTTCGGCGAAGGCGACTATGCGCATACGGAGCAAGTCATCCAGCAATTGCTGGCCCAGGCAGGCAGTAAGAGCGTGGCGACAAGCCTGGTCAGCACGACGGACCAGAACGGCGTGCAGGCGGCTATAGACGGCGCTGACATGCGTTCGCCGGAAACGTACATCGGTTACGCTCGGGCGGAAAATTTCGCCTCTCCGGGCGGCGAAGCTGCGGACAAGTCGCATGCCTATTCAGCGCCGGCCACGCCGACACTCAATCAATGGGGGTTGGCCGGCACCTGGAAAGTCGATCAGGAACACGCCACCCTCGGGCAAGAGCCTGGCAGCATCGTGTATCGCTTCCATGCGCGTGATCTGCATCTGGTGCTCGGTCCGGGCAAAGATGGCAAACCCGTACGGTTTCGCGTGAGCATCGATGGCGCGGCGCCCGGCCAAAACCATGGCACGGACATAGCGGCCGACGGCAGCGGTACGGTCACCGATCAGCGGCTTTATCAATTGGTACGTCAGAGCGGCAAGGTGGTCGACCATACCTTCACAATCGAATTCCTGGACCCGGGCGTGCAAGCGTTCGCCTTCACGTTCGGCTGATGCCCCCAGAAATGATTGAATCGATCAAAATTACTGATCGAATTGCGCAATAACCGCGATCGCATTACACTCCGATTTGATTGTTTCAATCAAAATAGTGACCGAGTCCAACATCGGCAATCAAATCGGAGACCGTATGGCCCAAATTTATATCAAGCGCGCGATCGAACGCGTTCCTGGCGGCATGATGATCGTCCCGCTGTTGGCGGGTGCGCTCGTCGCCACGTTTCTGCCCAACATGCCGAAATTCTTCGGCTCGTTTACCAGCGCGCTATTTACCGGTGCACTGCCCATCCTTGCGGTTTTCTATGTTTGCATGGGCGCCAGTATCGATGTCAAGGCCACGCCCTATTTGCTCAAGAAAGGTGGCGCGCTGTTCGCCGCCAAGGTCGGGTCGGCCATTGTGGTCGGCATCGTACTCGGACACTTTCTGGGCGAGCAGCCGGTCGCATCGGGGTTTTTTGCGGGAATTTCCACGCTCGCCGTGGTGGCTGCAATGAACGACACGAACGGCGGCCTTTACATGGCGTTGATGGGCCAGTACGGCAGGTCGGAAGAAGTGGGCGCCTACACCATCATGTCGCTGGAATCGGGGCCTTTCCTCACCATGGTCACGCTGGGCGTTGCCGGACTTTCGGCGTTTCCGTGGCAGACGCTGGTGGGCAGCATCCTGCCGCTTGCGTTGGGCATGTTGCTCGGCAATCTCGATCGCGAGATGCGCGATTTCCTGGCTCGCGCAGTGCCCGTGATGATTCCTTTTTTCGCGTTGGCGCTCGGTGCAGGCCTCGACCTGCATAAGGTGTGGCAGGCCGGCCTGCTCGGCATCGGGCTCGGCGTCATCGTCGTGATTCTGACCGGCATTCCCTTGTATTTGATCGACCGCTTCACGGGCGGCACCGGCGTTGCGGGGGTAGCGGCAGCCAATACCGCCGGCAACGCTGCAGCCGTGCCGGCGTTGATCGCCGCAGCGAACCCGGTTTATACGGAGGCCGCGAAAAGCGCGACCCTGCTGGTCGCCGCTTGTGTTGTCGTGACCGCCATCGTGTCGCCGTTGTTGACTGCCGCGGTCGCCAAACGTGTGGGGCAACGTCGCTTGATCGAGAAACCCGCTCAATGAGTTTGCTGATCATCGCTGACGATTTGTCCGGCGCCGCCGATTGCGCAATCGGCTTTGCGAGCGCCGGACGCAGCACCGTGGTGACGCTGGCCTCGGGCGCGGCAACATCCGGTGCGGCTCACACCGCACAGATTCTGGCAGCCGACACGGACACGCGGCGGCTGACCCCGCCAGAGGCCGCGCAACGCAGCGTTGAAGCCTGGCAAGCGTTACACGCGCCGGGGCGCCGCCTCTACAAGAAAATCGATTCGACCTTGCGCGGCAATTGGGCCGCTGAAGTCGCGGCGCTACAATCGCTCGCCGGATTGGCGATCGTCGCGCCGGCCTTCCCCGCGACCGGAAGAACGCTGCGCGCAGGGCGTGTGCTGGTTCATGGCGCACCGCTCGAAACAACCGAAACGTGGCAACTCGAAGGCTTAGACAAGCCCGCGGATGTCAGTGCCATGCTCGAAGCGGCCGGGCTGCGCACCGCGCAGATCGACGTCGCTGCGGTACGCGGCGCCCCCGACGCGCTGCACCAACGCATCGTCGCGCTCTCGCGAGACGGGATACAGGCGCTCATCGTCGACGCCGAAACCAGTGAGGACTTGCTCGCGCTCGCGCAAGTGACGGCCGCCGTGACCGAGCCGCTGTTTTGGGTCGCCTCGGGCGGACTGGCGCGCGAACTCGCGACGCTGCACGCGCTGTTTGACGCCGTGCCTGGCCGAGTCGAGTCCGCAGCGGAACCGGCGCAACAAGGCGCGATCCTGATTCTGGTCGGCAGTTTGTCGGCCGTCTCGGAGCGTCAATGCGCGATGCTGCGCGAACGCGCCGGCGTGGAGGAAATGATCGTGCCGCCGGCCCTGCTGCGAGCGGGGCGCAGTGATCGAAACTGGGCGATATGGCAAGCGCGAATCGGTGCACAATTAGAGGCGAGCGCGGACTTGCTGCTGCGTATCGGTCGCGACGACGCATTCGATCCCGCGCAAGGCGCGCAGCTATCGACGGCCCTGGCGGCCCTGGTAGCGCCGCATTTTGCGCATGTCGCGGGCTTGATCGCCACGGGAGGAGAGACCGCGCGCGCCATGTTGAGCGAAGCCGGGATCGACAGCCTCGAATTGCTCGCCGAAATCGAAGCCGGCGTTGCGGTGGCGCGCCCCTGCCGATCGCCCAGCGAATTGCATCGCGAGCCGCACGGGTTGTCTCATGACCCGTCTCATGACTCGTCCCACGACGCGGCGCCACGCTCATCGCACCGTCCTGCCGTGGTGACCAAGGCTGGCGCATTCGGCACCGAACACGCGCTATATGCCGCTTATCTACATTTACGCAAGAACGCGGGCAAGGTCATGGATCAGCCCGCAGGCACCTCCGAATAGATTCCGCGATACCGTGGTCACTCACTGAGCTAGCAAAACATTATGAGCAATTATCTTCCTGTAATCGGCATCACGATGGGCGACGCCACCGGCGTCGGTCCGGAAATCATCGTCAAGAGCCTCACACATGACAACGTCTACCAGCAATGCCGCCCACTCGTGATTGGCGACGCACGCAGGCTGGAACGAGCGAACCAACTGGTCGGCGGCAATGCCCGGGTGCGTGCCATCGAGCATGCGTCGCAGGCGCTTTACGAACCCGGCGTGATCGATTGCATCGACCTGGGCCTGATCCCCGACGACCTGCCATTCGGCAAGCTATCCGCACTGGCCGGCGACGCCGCCTATCGCTACATCGCCCGCGCCGTGGAGTTGGCACAGGCCGGCGCGATCGATGCGATTTGCACGGCACCGCTGAACAAGGAAGCCCTGCATGCGGGCGGCCACAAGTATCCCGGCCATACCGAAATGCTGGCGCACCTGACCGGTATCGCGGAAGTGTCGATGATGCTGGTTGCGCCGCAATTGCGTGTCATTCATGTCACGACCCACATCGGCATCATCGATGCGATTCGCAAGATCGAGCCGGGTCTGGTGCAACGCACGATCGAACGCGGCCACGCCACGCTCGTCAAAGCGGGTATCGCCCAGCCACGCATCGGCGTGTGCGGCATCAACCCGCATGCCGGCGAGAACGGCTTGTTCGGTTACGGCGAGGAAGAAGAGAAGATCGTGCCGGCAGTTGAACTGCTGCAAAAACGCGGCCTCGATGTCACCGGCCCGTTGCCGGCCGACACCTTGTTTTTCCGCGCCGGCCGCGGCGATTTCGACCTGGTCGTCGCGATGTATCACGATCAGGGACACGGACCGATCAAGGTGCTTGGCCTTGAAGCCGGCGTCAATGTCACCGTGGGCCTCGATGTGATCCGCACTTCGGTGGACCACGGCACCGCGTTCGACATCGCCGGCACGGGCATCGCCGACGAACGCAGCTTGCTCGAGGCGTTGCGCCAGGGTGCCGAACTGGCAACCCGACGCGGCTGAACGATAGCTTGCAGCGCGGTTGCCGCCGCAACCGTGCTGCACAAATAGCGCTCGTGTAAGATCGGTGCCTTACTATCGTCGGCCATTTTTACATTGCTCATGAAAGCTTCCGATCGCCACCGTGCCATTCTCGATCTGCTCGTAACGCGCGACACCAGCGTCGAGCAACTCGGCGCCGTGCTCGGCGTGTCGGACGCCACGGTGCGTCGCGACCTGACTATGTTGGCCAAGGAGCGTCGCCTGGTTCGTACCTATGGCGGCGCAACGGCGTTGGTCGGCGCGCACGAACCGGAAGCGTCGCTGGAAGAGCGCAAGTCGGTGCAACGCGACCAAAAGGAAGCGATTGCGCAAGCCGCGGCGCTCCATGTGCATGATGGCGATACCGTATTGCTCGATGGCGGTACGACATGCGCCGCGCTGGCCCGGCACTTGTGTGCGCGTCGCGATCTGCACGTAGTGACGAACAACCTGTTGGCCATCGCGACGCTGGCCAACGTGCCGGACATGCATGTGACCTTGATCGGCGGAAGCTTGCGTGCATCCAGCATGAGCACGCTAGGGCCGCTGGCCGAACTGACGCTGAGCCGCTTGAGCGTGGACAAGGTGTTTCTCGGCGCAGACGGCGTAGTCGCCGATTTCGGATTATGCGAAGGCAGCGCCGAACAGGCGTATCTGAAGGAGTGCTTCGCACGGCGTGCGGCACAAATCTTTGTGCTTGCGGACCCGAGCAAACTCGGTCGCGCGCGCCAGCAGCATTGGACGCCGCTGGAGCGGGACTGGCACTTGATCACCACGACCATAGACGACGAGACGCTGCTTGCGCCCTTTCGAGCGCTCGATCGTGTCGTGGTGGAAATGGTGCAGGTTGGCGGTCTTGCTAGCGCACCCGCATCACGATGAGCCGTGCTTTACCGTCTTCAGCAAATCATCGAGTTTGTCCGACCAGAATTTCGCCTGAGCGGCCGTGCCGTGACCTCCGGTATCCCCGCTCGCAGGTATCAAGTAAAACTGGCCGTTTTTCACCTGCTTGATCGATGGCGCCAACACGCCCAGTTCCGGCGGATTACGCTCGTCGTCCATCGAGTTGATCGCCAACAGCACGGCCTGTATCCGGCTCAAGCCCTGCGAAGGATCGTAGTCGCGCGATGAAGCCCATTGATACAGGTAGTCGTTGGCGTCGCCATCGAACGGCGCATGAAGTCGATCGTCGATAATACGGTCGGCCTTCTCGCTAGTCGGAGCGATCTTGTAGTCGTGCTGGCTGCCGCCGTTGGTGGCGACGGCGAAATACACCGAGGCAAATTGCGCGCTGGGCGGTTGTGTCTTGTAGTTGCCGCCCATCCATGCCGGGTCGTTGCGGATCGAATCGACGATGAAACGGCGCAGCATCCAGTTGCGCCCCGACATGGGCGTGGGTAAGGAGGCCATCGGCACCGCGATATCCATGAAGGTTGGGTACTTCTCGGCCCACATCCACGTTTGCATGCCGCCCATCGAATTACCGAGTATCAAGCGGACGTGATGCAATCCCAGGTGTTCGGTCAGCAAGCGGTACTGCGCGCTCACCATATCGTCGTAGTCGTAGTTCGGAAAGCGGGCGCGCAGGCCATCGGACGGCTTGCTGGAGCGGCCCGTACCGATCGAATCAGGCAGGATGATGAAATAGTGCCGCGCGTCCAATGGCTGGCCGGGACCGAAAAGCTTGCCGGCAAAAGCCGGTGTGAGCATGCTGTCGCCGGACCCGGTGGTACCGTGCAGGATCAGTACGGGTTCGCCGCTAGGGTCACCCACTGTCGTATAGTGCAGGCGCAGTTGAGGGAGCACATCGCCCGTATGGAAGTGGAAATCGGGCGCTACCCAATCATGCTCTTGCGCGGCGGGATATTGAACTGCATCGGCCCCGTGAGTTGCGTCGGCGCCCTGCGCGATCGCGGCAGATACGGTGAACGCCGCAAACCCCAACGCCCACCCGAGTTGCTTCAGCATTTTTATGATTTGCATGTCCCCTCCCCGGCTCGTCCCGCACGCTCCCTAAGCCGCGGGGAGCTGCATCGCGAAATCGCCACGCGGTCGCGGCGACCCCGTCGGCGTTTTTTTTTGGCACGCTTATTTTCTGCGACTCGTTGTGCTTATTTGCTGCGCTTGGTCGTGCTTATTTACTAGGCTTCGTCGCGCTTATTTTGCTACGAGTCGTCGCGCGCACGCCGAGCAAATTCCGACCGAGACGGTTCCTCGGACAACTGGAATACCGCGATCGTCGCGTGCAGGCTACGCGACTGTTCATCGAGCGCCTGCGCCGCAGCCGTCGCTTGCTCGACCAACGCGGCATTCTGCTGCGTGATCGAATCCATCTGGCTGACCGCAATATCCACCTGTTCGATGCCGCTGCGCTGCTCATGCGCGGCCGATGCAATTTCGTTCATCAGCGAGGTGACCTGACGTATCGCATGCAGCACTTCCTGCATCGTCTTGCCCGCGTCGGCCACCAGCTCCGTTCCTTGCGTCACGGTATGCGCAGACTCGGCGATCAGGTCCTTGATCTCCTTGGCGGCTGACGACGAACGCTGTGCAAGATTGCGCACCTCGGTCGCCACGACCGCGAAGCCGCGGCCTTGCTCGCCGGCTCGCGCCGCCTCGACGGCCGCGTTGAGTGCCAGGATATTGGTCTGGAACGCAATGCCTTCGATGATGCCGGTGATATCGGCAATCTTGCGTGAGCTTGTATCGATGCCGCCCATGGTGCCGACCACGCGCCCGACCACATCGTTGCCCTTGGCTGCGACTATCGAGGCATGGTCCGCGAGAGAACTGGCTTGCTGCGCACTATCCGCGTTCTGCTTCACGGTCGCCGTCAACTCGCTCATGCTGGCCGCCGTTTCCTCCAACGAGGCCGCCTGCTCCTCGGTACGCGACGACAAATCCATCGTGCCCGACGCGATCTCGCGCGTAGCGGTCGCAATCGACTCGCTGCTGGATCGCACCGCGCGCACCGTATCGGCCAGGCTGGCCTGCATATTGGCGATGCCGCGCAACAGCAGGCCCATTTCGTCGGCACTGCGTACTTCGATATGCCGGCTGAGGTCGCCTGCCGCGATCGCATCGAAATGCGTCAAGGCCGCGTTCAGCGGCGTCATGATCGCGCGACGCAGCCCGAGCCAGCTCATAGCCGCCGCGATCACGCCAATCGCGATCATCGCGATGGACAACATGAAGAAGGTTTTGAAACTCGCTTGCGAGCTGTCGTAGTTGCTCTTGGCGTTGGCATACAACGCTTGCTTGAGCTTTTCGTTGCTCGCGTTCATGTCGTTGTAGCTGTGCCGCGTCATCGAGATGTTGTCGACCTGCTCTCGATTCTGCGCCTTGAGCGCGGCGATCAGTTCGGTCACCTCGGCACGCAGCGCCCGACGACGCGCGGTGGCGTCCTCGATCAACGGCGTCTCACCCGGCTCGTGCGCCTGATCGACAAATTTTTGCCACCAGGTGTCCGAGTCGGTGAAAAACGCCAATGCGCGCTTGATCTGGTCAGCGGCGGTGGGATCGTCCGGATGCAATGCGACACGATCCAGTACCAAACGCGTGCGGGCAATATAGATCTCGGCATTGCCGATATTGGTCGCCGCTGTCAGTTTGTTCTCGTAGGTGTCGCGATTCGCTTCATTGGCTCGCAAGGTGCCGAGCAGACCCAACACGCCTATCGCCACCATCAGTGCTGCGAGGAACGTCATCGTCAATGCGATACGTGCCCGCAGCGTCAACTTCGCGTTATTCGAACTCACGTTTTAAGCTCCGCTTTGCGCATGGGATTCCTTGTATTGAATGTAGCTGTACACAGCTCAGGTATACAGGCCACGCGCATCGCGGGTGGCTTTCATCGCCTGAAACTTTTTGCTTCGGCCAGCGACGGCAAATCGAAGAGCTCGTTGCACCAGACCCGCGCCGCTTCGACCAGAGTGTCGTCCCAGCCGCCATAACGTAGGTTATCGGCACATTTCGCTTCAAGTTCAGTCGCCGACAGCGGTTCGCGCGCGCCCCCACGCATATGGGGCTGACGCGTTTCCACCACCGTGCCGTCGACCAGCGTGGCACGCAGGTGGCCAGTGAAGTTGTTCGGATATTCGTTCTCGGGATCGATCCGATAGCTGATCTTGCCAGCCAGTTCGAGCACCGCCGGGTCTTTGATCCGAGTTTCGGTGAATTGGGTGAGCCCGGCCTTGCGATCGAAGAAGCCGACTGCCATGCAAAACGGTGTGCTGAACTTCGCCGCGTACGCGGTCGGCGGCCGATGCTTGACGGCCAATTCTTCCCACAAGCGATGCACGATGCCTTCGGCCGTGTCGCAGACGATCTTGCTGATTTGCTCGGCGCGCACGCCGCGCTCGGCCAGCGCGATCGCGCAATCGATATACGGTTGGGTCATCGTACCGCATGCATAGGGCTTGAAGGCGATGGTCTCCATCACCCAGGTCTTGCCCAGATCGTTAAGCACCGGGTTGAAATCGGGCTTGCGCGACGGCGCGAATGCCTTGAAGAAACCGTGCGTGCCCTCGAACACCGTGCGCGGGCCGGCAAAACCGCCGCGCGCCATCAATGCGGCGCGGATGCCGGACTGCGCAGCCCAGCCAGCATGCATGCGCTTGGTCGAGGTGCCTTCGGCGAGGTATTCGATGATGCCCGACGCCATGCTACCGGCGATACCGAGCGCCGAGGTGGTTTGCTTGGCATCGAGCTTGAGCGCTGCGGATACGCCTGCGGCAGCGGCGACCGCGCCGATCACGGCCGTCGGGTGAAAACCGGCGGTATGGATGGCGCGCGGCGCCACCAAGCTCAGTCGGCACATCAGTTCGGCGCCAACCGCCACGCCGCGCAGCAACGCGTCACCGCCGAGCCCTTCGCGCTCGCAGATCGCCAGCACGGCCGGCACGACAACCGCGCCCGAATGCACCGGACCACCCTCGAAGGTATCGTCGTAGTCTTCGCCATGCGCTGCGGTGCCGTTGATCAACGCCGCATCGAACGCATTGAAACTCCCTTGATGACCGAACGCTGTGCACGCACCGCCCTGTTCAGTCGCGGCAAGCGTGGCGTGGATGTAGTCTTCGTCACGGGCGGAGACACACAGGCCCAGTACATCCAGCACCAACAGCCGCGCCATCTGCGCCGGCACCGTTGTCGTATCTAGCCCGGCAATCCAGGCGCCGAGTTGTTCGGCGACAAAGGGGGTGGAGGGTGCAGCGGCGTCGTTCATCTTGGGGTACTCCTATTTGTTCAAATTCGGTGGCGGCGTGGCCGCAGCGTGAGCGGGGTCGGCCTTTTTGGCGCGCGCACGGCGTACCGGCGGCTCTGGCTGCAGCAGCGGGGACTGGGATTTAGCTTGAGGTCCAGCTTCAGACGAAGACTCGGCCAGCGGCGACAGCGAGCCCTGGGCCTGTGCGCTGATCGCCCGATGTAGGCCGCTGAGCACATGCTTGCGCATGGCCAGCGCCGACGCATCGGCATCGCGCGTGGCCAAGGCGGCCAAGATGGTTCGGTGTTCTTCATGCGAAGCGGCCGAACTGCCGGAAGCCGAGAAGCCGCGGCGGCGACGCAAATGCATGCGGTTGACGACTTGCCGATACAGCGCGAGCAAGGTCGCGTTGCCGGTCATTTCGACCAACCGATCGTGAAATGCGATGTTCAGCGGGAAGTAGTGGTTTACACCACCACTGATCGAACTGGCTTCAAGCGCATCGAGCGCCGCGCGCAACTCTTTGAGTTGCCGGTCGGTAATCGTGGCCGCCAACAAACGGCCTGCCATTTCGTCCAGTCCGGCTCTAACTTGATAGAGCTCGACGGCTTCTTCATCGGAAATTTCCCGGATGAACACGCCGCGATTTTTTTCCAGCCGGGCCAGCCCCGCTTCCTCGAGCGCGCGAAACGCCTCTCGCACCGGGCTGCGACTGATGCGCAGATGCTGCGCAAAATCGACTTCATTGAGTTTGGCCCCCGCTTCGAGCTCACCTGTCTTGATACGGCGCAGGATTTCTTCCTGAACTAAATCGGACAGAGTGACCGAACGCAGCAGCTCGAGTGAGTTAGTGGGACGCGTCATAGGAGGAAAGAGTAATAAGTGGTGCGCAATTTTAAGTCTTTCGCAACCCTAGCCCCGGTTAAATTTGTTGTCATCTGTCGACACTAATTTTACAGATTGTCGACAATATGTATAATACGGTGAACCTTGGCCGAACGCAAGCAGTTGGGAGTGTTTAGGACAACGAGGTCTCGCGATTTACCACTTTAAAGCAAGTACAAATGGAGATGGGCAACATGAAGAAGGTATCAGTCATTCTACTGGGAATGGGCGCATGCATGGGCGTAGCGCACGCCCAAAGTAGCGTCACGCTCTACGGCCTCTTGGACGAAGGCGTGATGTTGAATACCAATAACAAAGTTACCGTAAACGGCGTCAATGTCGGCGGTCGCCAAGTTCTCATCGATTCGGCCAGCGGTACGCAAGGTAGCCGTTGGGGCTTGAAAGGATCAGAGGATCTGGGCGGCGGCCTCAAAGCCATCTTCACGTTGGAGTCGGGCTTGAACCTGAGCAACGGCGCGTTCGGCCAGGGCAACACCCCGTTCGGTCGCCAGGCTTTCGTCGGCTTGAGCAGCGACAAGTTTGGCGCTGTCACCTTGGGTCGTCAGTACGATAGCATCAACGATTACGTCGGCTTGTTTGGCTATGCACTCGCATACGGCGGTTCGGCTACCGAACACCCGGGCGACCTGGATAACGTGAACCATACGTTCCGAGCCAACAACACGATCAAGTATACGAGCCCGAACTTCAACGGCGTTACCTTCGGCGGCACCGTGACACTAGGCGGCGTTGCCGGTTCGGTGTCCACACAAAGCGGTTATACGGCGGGCGTAGGCTACAACGCAGGCCCGATCGGCTTGGGCGCTTCGTATGAATTCTTCAAGAACCCGTCAGCCGTCGGTGGGTTCCTGAGCGACAACGTCAACGCCACCTCGTTCAACTCGTTGAACGCAGGCTACCTCGGGACGAATCCGGCATCCTCGCTGCAGATCATCGCGGCAGGCGGTCGTTATTTCATCGGCCCGGCTACGATCGGGGTTGTCTATTCCAATACGAAGTACCTCAACATCGGTGCTTTCAAGGGTGCGACCGCAACGTTCAACGACATCGAAATCAACGCGAAGTATCAGTTCACCCCCGCGCTGTATGTTGCTGGCGAGTATAACTACACCAAGGGCAATGCTGTAACGGGCAACACCGGCAATCAGAAATACAATCAGTTCAGCGCGATTATCGACTATGCGCTGTCGAAGCGTACCGACGTGTATCTCCAAGGTACGTTCCAACAAGCTAGCGGCACGAACTCGAACGGTACCGCAGCGGTTGCAGACATCGGCAGCCTCGGCGATTCGTCGAACAACCATCAGGCCGTCGTGCGCGTGGCCGTTCACCACAAGTTCTAATCGGGCTTGATTGCTGCGGGATGCGTTACGTATCCCGCAGCTTGGCCGTCGCGGATTGAAGTTGATTCGCTACGGCCTGCCTGCTTCACCTCATCCTGCTTTACCAACCACCCTGCTTTAACACTCTCCTTCACCCTCTGCTCCAACACCCTGCTTCACACACCCTGCTACATCTCATCCCGCTTGCTCCAGTCAACTCGCGCCATCCTGACTCTGAGGCCCACGCCGGAGCCCCTCTTCAAGTCAGCAGGTTCAACCCGGATTCCTGAACCCGGCGCTCACCGATGAACTCACTACCGAAGCCTCTCTCCAAGTCACCTGGTTCACGCCGGATTCCCGAACCCGGCGCTCCCCCCTGATCGAGCCGCTTATTGCCGCAAAGGCTGACCCGCGGTTTCCGGCGCCCAGATAACAAACACCGAGCCAACCAGATAAATCAGTGACACTACGCTGATTGCAGCCGGATACGACCCGAACACCGCCGCCAGCGCACCGACCACAGTCGGGCCCAGCGCGCCGAGCACGCGACCGAAACTAAACGAGAAACCCGAGCCCAGCGACCGATGCGACGTGGGAAACATTTCCGGCAACCAGATGGTGAACAAAGAGAACACGCCGCTGGTGAAAAAACCCAGTAGCGGCAACGTCACCATGAACAACCAGAAGTTCTTCAGCACCAGCACGAACAAGCAATATGACGTCAGGTTGCAAATCAGGCTGCCGAAGAAAAACACGCGGGCGACCGCTTTGCGGCGTGGAATCCAACGCACGATCCAAGGCATCCCGACACAACCGGCCAGCGTGCCGAAACTGAGGATCAATCCGCTCCACGAACCTAATTGCTGTGCCGCGGCGGGCGACATGCCCAACCCCGTCTGCCAGGTGATCACCAAAGTGGGAATCCAGAAGGTCGACGACCACAGCCCGAAAATCAAACACGTCATCATCAAGGCAGCGGCCCAGGTAGAGCGCGCTTGCGCACCCTGGAACAGCTCGGCGATGCGGGGGCGAGGCGCGTTCGCGCGTTGCTTTTCCACCCAGCGGCGGGATTCCGGCACACCGAGGCGCAGCCATACTGTCAGCAGCGCAGGCACGCTACCGAGCAGGAACAGACCGCGCCAACCGAACACCGGCAGTATTGTCAATGCTGCCACCGACGCGAGCAGGAAGCCGATCGGCGTACCGGTATGCAGCCAGCCTGAAAGCCGCTCGCGCAAATGCTCGGGCACCGACTCTTGAAGCAGCGGCGCACCGGCCGCCCACTCCCCGCCGATCCCGAAACCCGTGAAAAAGCGGAATATGCCGAACGCCAGGATGCCTGGAGCGAGACCGCACAGGCCGGTGAACACGGAGTAGATCAAGATGGTCAGGCACATCGCAGGAATCCGACCGTAACGATCGGCACACCAGCCCCAGAACATCGAACACGCCCAACCCAACATGAAGACGCTGAACATCAGGCCGCCGAACTGGGCGATATGAGCATGGGTCGCGGTGATGCCGCTTTTGGGCAGCAGCTCGGTCAGCGCAGGAATGATCACGTAAATGTAGATCGCGTTGTCGAAACCGTCGAGCATCCAGCCGAACCAGGTGGCAGCGAATACGCGGTACGGACTCGCTGCGGGGGCCGGCACGCCGGCTTGCGTAGCTATTTTGGGCATCTACCCATCTCCTCTATTGTTATTGGATCGAATCGTTGTGCTTCTCGACGGCACGATTCGGTGCGCCCCGCTGCGTCGCAAGCCGATGGGGTAGGGTGACTCATACGCAGTAGGGTTGTTGCTGCATCGGGCAGTGGGGATTTCCTGGCGAGGTAAGCCGTATTTTTAGGGGTATTTTTCAGCCGTATTGGGTGGTATTCAGGGCCGGAATGTATCCGCTTATCCTCAAGCTTTCCCTATACTTTCCCAATGCTTAGCGTCTAGCGGTTGGAACTCGCCGTAACCGCAACCGAATTGTGTGCTTTGTCGACAATATGTATAATACTAACCATATTCACAGGAGTATTCAATGTCTCAAACCTCATCCGCCACGCCAGTCGTTCCCGAAGCAATCACCCGCACGCTTGCCAAGTATCTGGTCAATGCGCGCGCAGCCGACCTGCCGCAAGCCGTGCGCGACCATGCAGTGCGCACCTTCCTGAACTGGCTCGGTTGCGCGGTTGGCGCGTCGCGCCATGAGGCCGTCGATATCGCCATCGCCACGCTCTCGCCGTTCGCAGGCCCCGCACAAGCCAGCGTGCTCGGACGCAAGGAACGCGTCGACGTCATCAGCGCGGCACTGTTCAACGGCATCAGCTCGCACGTCTTCGACTTCGACGACACGCACTTGAAAACAGTGATCCATCCGGCAGGCCCGGTCGCTTCCGCCATTTTCGCATTGGCTGAATACCGTCCGGTCAGTGGCGCTGAATTCATACACGCGCTGGCACTCGGCGTCGAAACCGAATGCCGGATCGGCAACTCGGTCTATCCGAATCACTATGATATCGGCTGGCACATTACCGGAACCGCCGGTGTATTCGGTGCAGCGGCTGCCGTGGGCAAGCTGCTCGGCCTCAATGAACAACAGATGGTGTGGGCGCTCGGCCTGGCCGCAACGCAGCCCGTTGGCCTGCGCGAAATGTTCGGCACCATGACCAAGAGTTTCCACCCGGGTCGTGCTGCACAAAACGGCTTGACCGCTGCATTCCTGGCGGCCGGCGGTTACACCAGTTCAGAACAGGGCATCGAAGCCAAGCGCGGCTGGGCAAACGTGACCAGCACGCATCGCGACTACAGCGAAATCACCGAAGGCCTCGGCGAGCGTCACGAAAGCCTCTTGAACAGCTACAAGCCGTTCGCTTGCGGCATTGTGATCCACCCGGCTATCGACGGCTGCGTGCAGTTGCGCAACGAGCACAACCTGACCGCAGAAATGGTGGCATCGATCGCGCTCAAGGTGCACCCGCTGGTGCTCGAACTGACCGGCAAGCGTACGCCGAAGACCGGCCTGGACGGCAAGTTCAGCGTGTACCACTCGGCCGCTGTTGCCATCATCGACGGCCGTGCCGGCGAGCATCAGTACAGCGACGCCGCGGTACATGATCCCAAGACCGTACGTCTGCGCGACAGCATCACGGCAGAAATCGATCCGAAGATGGATTCGGATGCGGTGCATATCACCGTTACCCTCACGGATGGACGCAAGCTGGAGAAGTTCGTCGAACACGCCATCGGCAGTATCAAACGCCCGATGAATAACGACGACTTGGCAGTCAAGTTCACCGATCTGGTCGACCCGATTCTGGGTGCGGCACGCTCGGCGACGCTGCTCAAGGCATGCTGGGATATGGAAGGCCTGGCCAACGTTGCGGATCTCGCAGCGCTCGCACGTCCTTAATAAAGTAGCTAAAGTAGCTTCGGCTGCGGCGAACTCCCGGCACCGCCCGGGCTTCGCCGCAGCGCAAGGCCCTGGATCTCGGCCCCGCATTTTGGCCTGCTTTTCGATCCCGCATTTTGGCCTGCATTTAGACCCGTAGCGCATAAATTCGAAGTCCTAGGAGACGAGGATGCACGAAGACCATCCAGGAGGACCATCGCAGTGAAATCACGCATGTTCGCCGGCACGACCGGCAAAGTATTCATGTTGATCTGCGCGATGTATTTCATCGAGTACGTGGATCGGGTCAATCTATCCGTCGCAGCACCGCTGATCAAATCCGAGCTGCATCTGAGCAACACCCAATTGGGTTTCGCGCTTTCCGCGTTCGGCTATTGCTACGCACTTTTCCAGATCGTCGGCGGCTATGCCGGCGATCGCTTCGGCCCGCGCAAAACGCTGGCTTTCTCAGGTTTACTATGGGGCGTGGGTACTTTGCTGACCGGTGTGGTCGGCGGTCTAGCCACGCTTGTGATGGCGCGCATGCTGGTGGGTCTCGGTGAAGCAGGAACCATTCCGACATCGACGCGCGCCATGACCAACTGGGTGCCGCGCGCCAAACGCGGCTTCGCCCAGGGCTTCACCCATTCGGCAGCACGCGCGGCGGCGGCCATCACACCACCGCTGGTCGTATTGATGATTCCGCTGGTGGGCTGGCGCGGCGCTTTTGTCGTGCTCGGCTGCGTCAGCTTGTGCTGGGTCATGGCGTGGATATTTTATTTCCGCGACGATCCGCGCAAGCACCGCTCGATCACGCCGGAAGAATTGTCCGAACTCGAAATCTACGCCGACTCGCGCACGCGCAACAAGAACGTGCCATGGGGCCCGCTGATCCGCCGCATCATGCCGGTCACGCTAGTGTTCTTTTGCCACGCATGGACGCTTTGGCTGTATTTGAGCTGGCTGCCGACCTTTTTCGTCGGGTCCTACGGCATCGACCTCAAGCATTCGGCCTTGTTCACCTCCGGCGTCTTCCTCGCGGGTGTGATCGGCGACACGGCGGGCGGCTTGCTTACCGACGCGATCTACCGCCGCACCGGCAATCTCAAAGTGGCACGCCGCAACGCCATCATTTTTGGTTTTACCGGCTCGCTGATATTGCTCAGCGGCGTGGTGTTCATTCATGACCAGACGCTTATCACGCTGTGCCTGGCAGGCGCCCTGTTCTTCCTCGAAATGACTGAAGGCCCCATCTGGGCAGTGCCGATCGACGTAGCCCCGGCGTATGCAGGGGTGGCGAGCGGCTTCGTCAGTACCGCGGCAGGACTTGCCGCAATCGCTTCACCGGCGGCGTTCGGCATCATCACCGACTTGACGGGCAGCTATCGCCTGCCGTTCGTGTTGTCGATCTTCCTGCTGGCGGTCGGCATCGTCCTGTCGTTCTGGATACGCGCCGACCGGCCGCTGCAAGAACCCGGCGAGAGCGCTCCCCGTCCGTTAAAAACACTAGGAACTTGATCATGACCGCAGAACTGTCCGGCCGCGTGGCCGTCGTTACGGGCGCAGCCCGCAATATCGGCCGCGCCATCGCGGTCGCACTGGCGAGCGAAGGCGCGTCGGTCGTCGTCAATGCCCACAGCTCCGCCGCGGAGGCCGCGCAAACGGCGGCAGCGGTGGAACAGGCCGGCGGCCGCGCGCTGGTTCACCTTGGCGACGTCAGCACCCCGGCTGGCGCGCAAGGCCTGATCGATGCCGCCGTCAAGCAATTCGGCCAGATCGACATTCTCGTCAATAACGCAGCAGTGCGCAGGCATTCGACGTTCGAGGCGCTGAGCTGGGAAGAATGGCGCGAAGTGCTGGGCGTGATTCTCGACGGCTCGTATCTCTGTTCGCACGCGGCATTGCCCTACCTGCGCCGCTCCACTGCTGCCGCCATCGTCAATATCGGCGGCATGTCGGCTCACACTGGCGCGACCGAGCGTGCCCACGTGGTGGCTGCGAAATCGGGCCTGGTTGGCCTCACACGCGCGCTGGCACACGACCTCGGTGCCGATGGCATCACGGTGAACTGCGTTGTGCCGGGCTTGATCGACACCGTGCGCGGCGCCGCCGCAGGTGGCACGCCGGCGCACCACTCTACAGCCAAGACCCTGCTCGGCCGTCGTGGCGAGCCCGAAGAAGTGGCAGCGCTGGTGCAGTTCCTGTGCGGTCCGAAAGCACGCTATTTGACGGGACAATCGATGCACGCCAACGGCGGCGCATTTTTGCCCTGAAGCTGATGCGTCAGCCATAGTCTGACGCGTTAGTCGTATTCGATTGTAAGCATTCGGTTGACAGTCCAAGGGCACGATGCGAGCATGTAGATTGTCGGCAATATGGAATAAACCGACAATTCGCATTTCCAACCGGCTGGTGAACCTCGGATTGCTTGGACTTGGTCTCATGGACTTGTCACCGGGCTCGCCTCCGGGCTGGTTTCTTGACTCGCCCCTTCGCCGGAGCGTCGGGGTGAGGTCCGCAATAGCCGCGAAATAAAATATAAGGGAGAGTTGATATGTCGAAATTGGGTGTGACCTCGCTATTCATCGCCGCCAGCCTGGCAAGTTTTTCGGCTTTTGCACAAACCCCGCCAGCGCCAACGGCCGGCGGATTGCCTGCGCGTGCACCGTTCGATGTTCCCTACGGCATGCCGATCAATCTTGAAAGCGCGAATCAGGCGCTCGCCGCGGCACAAGCTGAGGCGGCACGGCACGGCTGGCCCGAAGCGATTGCCGTCACCGGCCCGAACGGCGAATTGATCGCCTTCGAAAAAATGGACGACACCCAGAACGCCTCTCCCGGCATCGCACTGCGCAAGGCGAAAACCGCCGCGCGCTTCCGCCGCGACACCCGCGCGTTCTATAACGGCTTTGAAACCGGTCACACTTATTCGGCTACGCTGGATCCGTCGCTCGCCGCGTCCCCGGGCGGTTATCCGCTGGTGATGAACGGCAAGATCGTCGGCGCGATCGGTTGCAGCGGTGGTAGCGGCGATCAGGACGCCGATATCTGCAAAGCAGGCGCGGACGCGGTCAAATAAGGCGTGATGCCATTGACCACGGCACGGGTGCCATCCTCTCAAGGCGCCGGTGCCGTCCGGTAAAGCCGTGAAGTAACGCAGCGAAATAAGGCTATCGAGTCAGCAGGGCCGAGACCGCCCCTGCTTTCCACCGGTTCCTTTTGCCGTCCTTAGCTCGGACATGTTCTGGATCGCTAAATGACAGAAAAATCTAAATCCCCACCCCAGGAAGTACCGCAAGCGCAGGTGCAAGCGTCGCGGCGCAGCTTCCTGTTCAAGAGCGTTGCGATCCTGCCCGCTGCCGGTGCTTTGGCCGGGTGCGACGTGTCCACCTCGGGCAATGCCGCCGCAGCGACATCCGCGGCCGACACCACGCCCTACCAGACCCGCTACTTCACGGCCGACGAATGGCGCTTCATCGAAGCGGCCGTCGACCGGCTGATTCCCGCGGATGCGGAAGGCCCCGGGGCGCTGGAACTGAATGTGGCCGTTTTCATCGACCGGCAAATGGACTCGGGCTTCGGCCACGCGTCCACGTGGTATATGCAAGGCCCCTTTCACCCCGACGCGCCGGCCTTGAGCGGTTATCAAAGCCCGCTGACCCCGCGCGAACTTTACCGCGCCGGCATCGCATCGCTTAACGAATACTGCAAGGCCCATTTCTCGGGCAAGAGTTTCATGGAGCTGACGCCGGCCGACCAGGACAAGCTGTTCCACGGTATGGACGGCGGCACCGTCAAGCTCGAACACGTATCGGCCGGCAAGTTCTTCGCGCTGCTGTTGCAGAACACCAAGGAAGGCTATCTTGCCGACCCGATACACGGTGGCAACAAGGGCGGCGGCAGCTGGAAAATGATCGGCTTTCCGGGCGCACGCGCGGATTACCTCGACTGGGTCGCGCAACCCGGCAAGGTCTATCCGCTGGGCACCGTCACGATCGCCGACGCGACCTAATCCGCTGGACCGCGGCCGGGTACGGCGCGGCGGGTAGGAACGGGCCAAGCGCGCTGGTCAAGCCCGCGCAGCCAACCCAGATCGAGCCGACGCAACACGTCGACCCAAGCAAAAGAGCAAATCAGGAGACCTGCATGGCAGATATCAAGAAGCCCAAAGTGGATGCGGTGGTGGTCGGCATGGGCTGGACCGGCGCGATCATGAGCATCGAATTGGCCGCGGCCGGCCTGAACGTGGTTGCGCTGGAGCGTGGCGAAAACCGCGACAGTGCCTCGTTCGCGTATCCGAAGGTAGCCGACGAACTGAGCTACGTGCAGCGTTCCAAACTGATGCAGAGTCTCGCGCGCGAGACCGTGACCATCCGCCATACCGCGCAGGACGAAGCGTTGCCGTTGCGCCAGTACGGCGCGTTCCTGTTCGGCGACGGTGTCGGCGGATCGGGCGTGCATTGGAACGGCTTCACGTATCGGGCCACCGACGCGGACCTGAAAATCCGCAGCCATTACGAAGCGCGCTACGGCAAGAACTTCATTCCTGCCGACATGACGATTCAGGATTGGCCGGTGACCGTTGCTGAACTCGAGCCGTTCTACGACCAATTCGAATATATGGCCGGCACCTCGGGCCAGGCCGGCAACGTGCAAGGTCAATTGATCGCCGGCGGCAACCCGCTGGAAGCGCCGCGCTCGCGCAACTATGCGCTGCCGCCGTTGCCCACGGCCTACCCGGCGCAGTTGTTCGACAAAGCCGCGCGCGACTTGGGATACCACACCTATCCGACACCCGCCTCCATCGCATCGAAGGCCTATACGAACCCGTACGGCATGGAGATGGGGCCGTGTAATTTCTGCGGCTACTGCGAGCTGTTCGGTTGCTATATGTACTCGAAGGCATCGCCGCTCGCCTGCATCGTGCCGGCGCTGCTCAGGAAACCGAATTTTGAATTGCGCGACCGCTCGCAAGTGGTACGCGTCAATCTCGATGCCGGCGGCAAACGTGCCACGGGCGTCACGTATATCGACGCGCAAGGCCGCACCGTAGAGCAACCCGCTGACATCGTCGCGCTGTGCGCCTACCAGATGCACAACGTGCGCTTGCTGCTGCTCTCCGGCATCGGCAAACCGTACGATCCCGTCACAGGCGAAGGCACGGTCGGCAAGAATTATGCGTATCAAAAGAACAGCAAGCTGCCGCTGTTCTTCGACAAGGACGTAGCGATCAACCCGTTCATCGGTTCCGGCGCGGGCGGCGTGGTGTATGACGATTTCAACGCGGACAACTTCGATCACGGTCCGCTGAATTTCGTCGGCGGCGCGATCACCTTTGTCGCCGTCACCGGCGGGCGTCCGATCGCGCAAGCGGCGGTTCCCCCGGGCACGCCGAAATGGGGTTCCGGCTGGAAGAAGTCGCTCAAGGACCACTACCTTCATTCGTTCTCGATCGCGACCCAAGGCTCGGTGATGTCCTACCGCGACAACTACCTGGACTTGGATCCGACCTACAAGGATGCCTACGGGCAGCCGCTGCTGCGCATGACCTTCGACTGGAAAGATAACGAAGGCAAGATGACGCAATTCGTCAGCCAGAAAGCCGCCGAGGTCGGCCGCGCGATGAATCCCGCGCCCAAGCTCGTGACGATGAACGCGGGCAAGGTCGGCGACCACTTCGATACGGGACCGTACCAGAGCACGCACACGACCGGTGGCGCCATCGCGGGAGACCGGCCCGATAACAGCGTGGTCAACAAATATCTGCAATCGTGGGACGTGCCCAATGTGTTCGTCGCCGGCGCATGTGCATTTCCGCAAAACCTCGGGATCAATCCCACCGGCACGATCGGTGCGATGACGTATATGGCCACCAAGGCAATTCGCGAGGTGTACTTGAAGAACCCCGGTCCGCTGGTCCAAGCGTAAGAGTTCTCAAATGAAAACATATATGAACTGGATGTCGCTCGCGGCGACGCCTCTCGCGGCGCTTGCACTCACTGTCTTCGCTGCCGGCTCGGCGCAGGCGCAAAGCGCCTCGTCGTCGGCAGTGGCCGTAGCCGCCACGGGCGATGCGCAAATCATGCGGGGCGCGTATCTGTCCAAAGTGGGCGATTGCGCGGCCTGTCACACAGTCGACAAGAGCAAACCGTTCGCCGGCGGCCTGCCGCTGGCCACGCCATTCGGCACGCTGTATTCGACCAACATCACGCCGGACAACGCTACCGGCATTGGCGCTTACAGCTACGACGATTTTGCCCGGGCGCTACGCGAAGGCGTTGCCAAGGATGGTCGCCGGCTTTATCCCGCGATGCCCTATCCGTCGTACGCCAAGATCAACGACGACGATATGCATGCGCTGTATCGCTACTTCCTCGGCGGCGTGCAACCGATATCCGCGGCGAATCATGAAAATGGCTTGAATTTCCCGTTCAACATCCGCCCCTTGATGACGGTCTGGAACACGCTCTATCTGCCCAAAGGCATCTATCAGCCGGACCCGCAGCAAAGCGTCGAATGGAACCGTGGCGCGTATCTTGTGCAAGGCCTGGAGCATTGCGGCGCATGTCATACGCCGCGTGGGGTTACGGGCCAGGAGCTGTCGTTCGGCGAACAAGGCAACGGCGTATTTCTGTCCGGCTATACGCTGGCGGGATGGTACGCGCCGAATTTGCGCAGCGTAGTGGCGGACCATGGCGGCAACTGGTCGCATCAGGAGGTCGTGGCTTACTTGCGCAGCGGCCGTAGCAAAGACGGCGCAGCGTTCGGTCCGATGTCCGAGGTGATCGAGGACAGCACCCAATATCTGCACGACGACGATTTGAATGCGATCGCCACTTACCTGACCTCGCCCGCAGTACAAACCGTGGCCTCTACCGTCACGCAACCGACGCCGCCGGCCGCTGGTGCGCAAGATGTCGTGGCGACCGAATTGCGTGCCGGCCATATTGGCTCGACCGGTGCCGCCGTGTATCTGAACAGTTGTAACGCGTGCCATCGATCCGACGGTACCGGCGCGATGGCGGCCTTCCCCGCTTTGGCAGGGAATGCAGCGGTCAATACGACGGATCCGAGTTCGCTAATTCATATCGTGCTGACCGGCTCGCATATGCCCGCGACCGATGCGGCTCCCACGCCTGTGGCGATGCCCGGGTTCGGCGCGCGGCTGTCGGATCAGCAGGTGGCCGACCTGTTGAGCTTCGTGCGCAGCAGTTGGGGCAACCATGCGCCGGCCGTTACGCCGGATCAAGTGGCGAAGGTACGGAAAGTCGCGTCCAGCGCGCCATAAATCGGGCTCAAAGCGGGAACACAAGCGGGAACGTAAAGCAGGGACGCAAAACGGGGACGTATCTGGCGTGCGACGGGTAGACGGCGAGCACTTCGCCTAAGCAACAGGCGGTTTTACTGCACTGCAATATATGGTTATAATAGGGTTTGTGTTTAGGTATTAACCCTAGGAGCCATCATGCAAGCCTTAGCCAATGTTGTTACTGCCATGCCAGCCCGTAAGGTGCTGCAAATCTGCGCGGACAGCTTGAGCGACGCGTTCACGTGGGTGCGGGAACTGGCCGAAGAAGTGCGCAAGGTACGCAGCGAAGCACTGAAGCGGATGCCCTGAGCGAGTTGTCGCGCTGCATATAACGGTTGCTGGCTGGCGCAATGCCAACCGCAGCCGTGCGAGCCACTTGCTTTGCTGTGTTTTGCCGCTTTGCGTTGTTTTGTCGCTTTATTGATTGTCCTGACCCATCAGGCTTTGTTAGCTCGCGTTTAACTCGTACGCTAATGCGCCGCGCCGTTACGCGCCCAGTGCGGCATCATGCCCGCGCCATCTAGAAATCCCCCGAATCGACACTCATATAAGGCCAAAAGCCAGTCAGGGCTTGGTCACGCGGCTAGCCATCGAATTGCAATTGTTCGACTGTTGACAGTTTCCATATATCAGCCGATGATATGCTAATGCATACTGAATATACTTCCCTGATAACGGTCGCTGAGTTGCGTTCGCAAACGTTGACCGGCGTCGTTCAGCGCGAAATCGAACGCATGATCCTGAGCGGCGAACTCGCGCCAGGCGAGCGTTTGAACGAAAAACTCGTGGCTGACAAGCTGATGGTAAGCCGTGGGCCGGTTCGGGAAGCCTGCCGAGCGCTAGCGGAAATGGGTCTGGTTTATTTGGTGCCGAATCGCGGTGTCTTCATCAATCAATTGACCAAGGCGGACGCGGTGGAGGTGTACGACTTGCGCGCCGGGTTGACCGCGCTGGCGTCCTCACTACTGTGCTCGATGCTCACGGCACCCACACTTGCCGCGCTCGAAGCGCTCGTCGCGGATATGCAAATCGCCGCCGAAAATGGCGACTTCGCCAAGTTCTATCCGCTGAACGTCGAATTCCATGATTTCATCGTTCGCTCGACCGAAAACGGCCGGCTGATCAAGATGTACCGCTCGCTGGTGAAAGAGTTTCACCTGTTTCGTACGCATGGACTCATGGAGCGCGATGCGCTGCTGGCGTCCAATCTCGAGCACCACGGGATCCTCGCGGCGCTCAAGGCCAAGGATCCCCAGGCCGTGTACACCGCCAGTTTCGAGCACGTGAACTGCGGGAAAAATCGGATGCTGCTGGCGCTCGATGGCTTGCGGCTCAACTCCGCAGAAAAACGTCACGACGTCGCGACCACCCCAATCGCGTAACTATGCGCCCATAGCTTGGGTCACCACGCACCTCATCGATCAGTAATCGAACATATTACTGCGCACATTGACCAAGTGAGTGACGACCCGATTCCTGGCCGTGTCGGCATCGCGATCGCGCAACGCATCCAGCAAGGCGCGGTGCTCTCGCTGATAGGCCGCGCGCCGCTCCACGGTCATGCTCTTCTTCTTCAATAACCCCCACTCGCTGCGCTCACGCACCTTCAGCATCAACTTGAACACGCCGATGACGAAGTTGTTGTGCGTCGCGTCGGCGAGCTTCTGATGAAACGCGCCATCCCAGTACTCGAACTGCTCGAGCGTTGTCGCTAACTCCGCGTTGCGGCAGCACGCCTCCAGTTCGCCGAAGTCCGCAGCCGTGCCGTTTCTCACGACCAGATCCGTCAAACCGGGTTCGAAGATCAGCCGCGCTTCCATCAACTCGGCCGGGCTTACTTCCTCTTGCGTCTGCGGCAGCTTCTCCAGCATGTCGGCAGCCACGTACGTTCCGCTTCCCACCGTCTGCGTAATTAGCCCCAACTCCTTTAACTGAGCCAATGCGCGACGCACCGTCGAGCGCCCGACCGCATACGATTCGCTCATCTGGCGCTCGGTGGGCAGCTTCTCGCCGGGATGCCAGAGCGCGTCGCGCAGATTCGCGAGCAGCGCTTCTTTCAAGGTGTAAGCGGGGTCGGCCGATAGTGACATCGTTGGATCGCCTGAGGTTGATGAAAACGTGATCATAATATAGCGCGCAATCGATTGGTGTAAATTGGTCTTATCACTACCATAAGCGCAAGCTTCTACATCACGCCTACTCTCTCGCCCCTGACCCATCGCCCTATACATCCCAGCAGATATGTACTCATTGACGAGGCTTCGGTCGATTGCTAGTATGGTTAACTTGGTTCTGTAAAAAACCCAAATACAACCAATTGGAGAATTAATGCGTTTCGCTACTCTCGACATCGACGGCCGCGCACGGCCGGTCGTCATTTCCGACGATGCCCGCAGCTACTGCGATGTTCGCCATCTGCTGCCGGGTTTCGACGGCGACATGATCGATCTCATCGCGCAGGTACCGGCGCCCGCGCAAGCCGCGGCCTTCGCTCATATCGAGAGCTGGCAGGCGCTCGATGGCCGCCCCACACTTGCACCGCTGAACGTGCGCCGCAACATCTTTTGCGTCGGTAAAAACTACCACGAGCACGCAAAAGAATTCAGCCAGTCCGGCTTCGACAGCTCGGCCCAGACCGGCGAATTCGCACCGCCCGCGCCCGTGATTTTCACCAAACCCGCTTCGACCGTCGTCGGCGATATGGCGCCCGTGAGCGCGTTCGAACATCTGACCGAACAGCTTGACTACGAGGTCGAACTCGCCGTGGTGATCGGCAAGCCGGGGATCGGCATTACAAAGGCGCAAGCCTTCGATCACGTGTGGGGTTACACGATCGTCAACGACGTCACCGCGCGCGACCTTCAACAAAAACACCGCCAGTGGTTTCTCGGCAAATCGCTCGATACGTTTTGCCCGATGGGCCCGTGGCTCGTCACCGCCGACCAGGTCGACGGTGCCAACCTCGACGTGCGTTGCTGGATCAACGGCGAACTGCGCCAGAACGCCAACACGCGCGACCTGATTTTCGACATTCCCACGATCATCGAAACGCTGTCCGCAGGGATTACCCTGCTGCCCGGCGACGTCATCGCCACCGGTACACCAGCAGGTGTCGGGATCGGTTTCAAGCCGCCGCGTTTCCTAAAGAAGGGCGATGTAATGAAACTTTCGATCGATATGCTCGGCACACTGACTAACCATGTAAAGTAGTCATTGGCCGCTGCCCATCACGCTCTGCGCTACTGCACGAATCCAGATTGTGGACAATGGGTCGAAGCGGCAAAGCCCATAGCAATTCCGATACGAAGAAAATAAGCCAGCACAGTGCGCGCGTTGCCGTTTTGCGCGCGCTGTGACTTTATGGGCAGCTCGTGTCGAGTCACTGGAGACAGGCAACGTGAACATCAAGTCCGGATTCCCTCTACCGTTCGCCAAGCGATACGGCAAGGATCTCTACGCAGGCGCCTTGATTTTTCTATTCGGCATAGGCGCCATTTCCGCCGGTATCACTTATAACATCGGCAGTTTGAGCCGCATGGGGCCAGGATTTTTCCCGGTTGCCGTCGGCGCGATCCTTGTGTTGGTCGGGCTCGCCATCGCTTTTACCTCCAAGCGTCCCGACGCCCATGCTGAAGCGAAAGAGCATCTGCCGCCCGAATGGCGCGGCTGGATCTGCATCGCGGTGGGCGTGCTCGCCTTCGTCGTGCTCGGCAAGTACGGCGGCTTGTTGCCGGCCACCTTCGCCATCGTATTTATCTCTGCGCTTGGCGATCGCCAGAACAACGTGAAAGATGCGCTGATTCTTGCGCTCGGGATGTGCGTCATTTGCACGGTCGTATTCTGGTGGGCCCTGCAACTGCAGTTCCCGCTGTTCACGTGGGGCTGATCATGATCGAACAATCTCTACTGAATCTGATGCAGGGTTTCGGCGTGGCCCTACAGCCGCATAACCTGATGTGGTCGTTCTTCGGGGTGCTGATCGGCAACCTGATCGGCGTGCTGCCCGGCATGGGCGCGCTGTCCGCGATTTCCATGCTGCTGCCGCTCACCTACACCATGCACCCGGTGCCGGCGATCCTGATGCTCGCGGGCATTTTCTACGGCTCGCAATACGGCGGTGCGATCGGCGCCATCCTGCTGAACCTGCCGTGCCATCCTCCGCACGCGGTCACCTGCCTGGACGGCTATCCGATGACGCTGGCCGGCAAGGGCGGCACCGCGCTGGGCATTACGATGATCTCGTCGTTCTTCGCAGCCTCCGTCGGCATTATCGTGATGATCTTCGCCTCGCCGCTGCTGGTCAGCATCGCCTTCAAGTTTGGGCCGACCGAGTTGTTCTCGATCATGCTGCTCGGTCTGCTCGCGGGCGGCACCATGTCCAAGGGCTCGGCGCTCAAAGGCGTGGCGATGACCGCCATGGGGCTGCTGATCGGCATCGCGGGCACCGACGTCAACAGCGGCGTCATGCGCCTGACGTTCGGCCTGCCGGAACTCTCCGACAAGGTCGAACTCGTCGCGCTGGCGTTGGGGTTATTCGGCGTAGCCGAATTCCTGCGCAACGTGAACCGCATGCAGGTCATCGGCAGCGGCACCAAGGTCCGCTTGCGCGACATGCGTCCGAGCATCGCGGAACTCAAGCAATCGTTTCTGCCCATGGTGCGCGGCACGGCGATCGGCACCTTGTTCGGCGCCATGCCGGGCACCGGCCCGACCATCACCACGTTCATCGCCTACGCGCTCGAGAAGAAAATCTCGAAGACGCCGGAGCGCTTCGGTCATGGTGCGCTGGAGGGGGTGGCAGCTCCTGAAGCCTCCTCGCACTCGAAGACCCAGGTCGACTTCATCCCGACCATGAGCCTCGGGATCCCGGGCGACGCGGTGATGGCGCTGATACTCGGCGCCTTGCTGATCCAGGGCATACAACCCGGTCCGCAACTGATCAGCGAACACGCCGATCTGTTCTGGGGGCTCATCGCAAGCTTCTGGATCGGCAACGTGCTGCTGGTGATTTTGAACGTGCCGCTGATTGGCATCTGGGTCAAATTGCTGCGGGTGCCTTATCGTTATCTGTACCCGTCGGCATTGTTTTTTATCGCGGTCGGAGTCTACAGCACCAACAACAGTTTGTTCGAGGTGGGCGAGGTTCTGGTATTCGGCATCGCCGGGGCCATCTTCGCGGCGCTGGATTTCCATGTCGCACCGATTCTGCTCGGCTATGTGCTTGGGCCGATGGTGGAGGAATATTTCCGGCGCGCGCTGCTGCTCTCGCACGGCAACATGATGGTGTTCGTCACCCGTCCGATCAGCGCGACCTTCGTCGCGTGCAGCGCGCTGCTGGTTTTGCTCCAGGTGTTTTTCTGGGCACGCGGCTCGTTTGCGAAACGCAATACCGAGCGGCGTCTGCGTGAACAGCGGGCGAGCAGCGAACGTCTGCCTCAATAAGAAAAACGCGAAGAAAAACGCGATAAGAAAATGTAATGGGTGCAGCCGCGGCCGAAGCCATCACACGCGCCGCGGCGAGCTCCGTAACCAGCAATGGACCGCCCGCCACGGGCGGGTCCTACCAGGAGATAGCATGGCGGATGTGAAGTGGACCGGTGGCCGCGAACACTGGATCAAGAAAGGCGACATCAATCTGTTTATGTGGGAAAAGCCGGCCAAGACTGGCGTTAAACCGGCGGGCACGATCCTGTTCGTGCACGGCTCGTCGATGGCATCGCAGCCGACCTTCGACCTGCAGGTGCCAGGTCGGCCCTATTCTTCGGCGATGGACTGGTTTGCCGAACAGGGCTACAACACATGGTGTATGGATAACGAAGGCTACGGGCGCTCGGACAAAGATCGCCCGATCAACTTCGACATCAGCAACGGGGCCGACGATCTCGCGGCCGGCAGCGAATACATCGCGAAACAAAGCGGCGCCGACAAGCTGCTGGTCTACGGCATTTCATCGGGCGCGCTGAAGGCGGCGCTGTTCGCCCAACGCCATCCGGAGCGCGTCGCGCGGCTCGCTCTCGACGCGTTCGTGTGGACCGGCGACGGCAGCCCGACCCTGCATGAGCGCAAGAAAAAACTGGCCGACTTCCTCGCGAACAATCGCCGGCCTATCGATCGCGCCTTCGTACAGAGCATATTCAGTCGCGATCACGCCGACTGCGCGGACGCTACGACAGTGGGTGCATTCGCCGATGCGATCCTCACACTGGATGACTCGATGCCCACCGGCACCTATGTCGATATGTGCTCGAAACTGCCGCTGGTCGATCCGCAAAAAATAACCGTGCCTTCGCTGGTCCTGCGCGGTCAATACGACGGTATCGCCAGCATCGAAGACCTGCTCGCGTTCTTCAACCATCTGCCCAATATGGACAAGCAGTTCAGCGTGATGGCGGGAATTTCGCACGCCAGCTTCCAGCAGAAGAACTACATGATGGTCTATCACATCCTGAATGCGTTCTTCACGTTGCCCAAACCCGTCTACCAAGGCTGACCTTTCAGTGATGCTGCGATCCATCGTCGTGGGACTGCGCTTGGGCGCAGGATTGACTAAGGGGTTGAATAAGGGGTTGAGCGCGGCCGGGGTAGCCTCATTATCAAGCTCAGGCTCAGGCTCAGGCTCAGGCTCAGGCTCAGGCTCAGGCTCAGGCTCAGGCTCAGGCTCAGGCTCAAGCTCAAGCTCAAGCTCAAGCTCACGCGCACGCGCACGGTCAAGCGCAACATTAAGCGCGGGACTGATCGCAGCGCTCGCCCTCGTCGCGGGAAACGCATATGCGGCCACGGGTACGGCCACCTACCCCGCGCATCCGGTGAAAATTGTCGTCCCGTTCGGTCCAGGCGGCTACACCGACGTCGTAGCCCGGGTCCTGGCGCAAAATCTCACGCTAGGCACCGGGCAATCGTTCATCGTCGAGAATCGGCCTGGCGCCGGTTCGACGATCGGTACCGATTACGTTGCGAAGTCCAAACCCGATGGCTATACGTTGGTGATGATTTCGACCACTCACGTGATCAGTCCTTCGCTGTACAAGGATCTGCCGTACGACCCGCTGGCGAGCTTCGCCCCAGTGTCGAAACTCGCCCAAGCCTCGTACGTCCTGGTGGTCAACAACAAGGTCAAGGCTAACAACGTAAAAGAGTTCGTGGCGCTTGCCAAGGCTCAACCGGATTCGATCCGCTACGCGTCGTCGGGCAACGGCAGTTCGCAGCAATTGATGGGGGGCTTGTTTATTTCACTGACCGGCGCACCGCTCAAGCATGTGCCCTATCGCAGCAGCGCAATGGCCACGACGGACGTGCTGGGAGGTTTTGTCGAAAGCAGTTTCGCCGGCATCCCGAATGTCCTGTCGCTGATACAGTCCGGGCAAGTGCGTGCGCTCGGCGTATCCACCGCGCAGCGCAACCCGGAATTGCCTAATGTGCCCACGCTCGAAGAAGCCGGCGTACCCGGCTACGATGCGTCGATCTGGTTGGCATTGCTCGCGCCGGCCGGCACGCCTGACGATGTGGTGACGCAACTCAATGCCGAAGTGGCGCGCGCCCTGACGCGCCCTGATGCTGTGAAGGCGCTCGCCAACGCGGGCGTCGACGTCTCGTTGTCGACCCCGGCCGGTTTGAAGCAATACATGAGCACCGAACAGGTGAAGTGGAGCAAGGTCGCTAAAGACGCCGGCATCACGATCAATTAAGGCCAGTGCCGCGCCGGCCTCAGAAAGACGCGGCACACCGGCCTCAGAACAACTCGGCACGCCCGCCTCGACCGGGCTACCGCATCCGCCTCAGACGTTGAACCCGCCGTCGACTCGCAACTGCTGCGTCTGGTCGCTGGTCAGTTCTTCGATGAACTTGCGCGCCAATTCGGGGTGGGCCGCATTGCTGCTGATCCCAGCAGCATACAAGGTCGACAATTCGAATTCTTTGGGCAACAAGCCGACCAGCGTCACACCCTTCGTGTAGAGAATTTCGGTAACCTGGGTGCAGCCGATCACGTCGCCTTCCGTGTTCTGCGCCATGTGCGCCATGGCGGTGGCCCCGTTCGGATAGGGCTGCAATTTGGCTTGCACATCGTCGTAGATACCGAGCTTTTTCAGCACTTCGACGAAGTGGATGCCGGCCGTGGATCGGACCGGATCGGGCAAGTAGATCGCCGTGGCCTTTCTCAGGCTCGCGCCCAACGCATCGCGCTCGGCAATCGCGGGGGTAGCCGCGCCCGTGCGTACAGCGAGCCCGGTTCCGACACGGCCCAGCGGCACAACGCTGCCCGCTATCAGCTCACCTTTCGCTTCCAGTTCGGCAAGTATCTTTGCGGTCAAAATAACGACGTCGCACGGCGCACCGGTGTCGAACTGTTCCTTGATCGTCCATACCGCACCGAAACTGCCGCTGATCGCGGCGCCCTCGCTCGACTGAAAACCGGCTTGCAATCCCTGGACCAAGCCTTTTGCCGCGCCCGCACTTAATATGCTCAATTGCATGATCGTTCTACTTTTGTTGTTGGTTGATTAAAATTAGACCCATCAATTGGATCCGTAAATTAGTCCCGCAAATTTCGACCCGCGACTTTCCACTCGCGAATACTACCCCTCGGATCTCGCCCATCCAACGCCGCTCATCACTGGTCGACCTTGGCACCGGAAACCTTGACGACGTCGGCCCACTTCTTGATGTCGCCGTTCAGGAATTGCGCGAACTGCGAGGGGCTCATCGTCATAGGCAGCGCGCCCTGCGTTTCCCATGCCGCGCGGATCTCCGGCTTGGCGACGATCTTGGCCAGCTCCGCGTTGAGCTTGTCGACCACCGCCGGCGGCGTATTCTTCGGCGCCACCAGGCCCAGCCAGATCACCGCGTTGTACTTGGGCACGCCGGCTTCGCTCACGGTCGGCAGGTTAGGCAACACATGCGAGCGCGCATCGCCGGTCGTGGCGAGCGCCTTGACTTGGCCGCCGCGAATGAAACCTTCCATGGTGGTGGTCGCATCGAACATCATGTCGACCTGGCCGCCGATCAGATCGGTGCGAGCCTGCGAGCTGTCCTTGTAGGGCACGTGCAGAAGCGAAATGCCCGCCATTTCAGCGAACAATTCGCCCGCCATATGGTATGGAGTGCCATAGCCGGAGGACGCGAAGCTCACCGCACCCGGTTTGCTCTTGGCCAGCTTGATCAGGTCGGCCACGTTGTTGACGCCCAGCTTCGGGTTCACCACCAACACCAGGTCCGACGAATTGATCGGCGCCACCGGCACAAAGTCGCTCATCAGCTTGAATGGCTTCTTCGGGAACAGCGTCTCGTTGACCGCGTGAGTATTCGAAATCAGCAACAGCGTGTAGCCGTCAGCGCGACTTTGCGCAACGAACTGGCTGCCGATAATCGCGCCGGCGCCGGGCCGGTCTTCGACGATGAACGATTGCTTGAGCGCGAGCTGAAGCTGCTGTGCGATAACACGTCCATACACGTCTGCCGATCCACCGGCACCGTACGGTACGACGATGGTGACGGGCCGGGTCGGGTATTCCTGCGCATAACTACGCATCGCGAACGAGGCCAGTAAGCCGGCCGTCAAACCAACGACCAGAACCTTGCAGATTCGACGCAGATGGGAGCGCGCTCCCGACCGTTTGTTCATTCAAAAGTCTCCGAGACCATTCTGTGCGACTTGCGATGCGTCCGCCGCCGACAATCCGCTGCGCGGCTGGCGAATGCCGTGCGCAGTGCAGATTCTCAATGCGAGGAATGACGCGAGGATGCCGCCGATGGAAAATTGGTTTTGTTTGGTTTTTTAATAAACCAAGTCTACCCATACTAACAATGGTCAAAAGGTTCGTCAATTGGGGACTTCTTGAAAGAACGGGCTCCTTGCGGCCTCAAACTTCGCGCGCCAAAGGCTGACCAATTCGTACCATTGCGATTCACGGCTTTAAATCAATATTTGCCAGCACGGTCTGAACCATTTACCTGAAACGAGAGTCTTTAACACTGTCAATCGCCGACTTTATAAGTCCGCGTAAAAATATCGGCGCAGAAACCCGCGTAGAAAATCGACACGAAAACCGATGTCGCACCGGTTTTCGATTTGCGTCGCAACAAGCCAGTCACTTCAAAGATTCCACCAGGGGATAGGACATGTCGGTATCGGATGAAAGCATACTTTCGCAAATCATCAGCAAGTTCGGGCCAGAACTGCTCCAGGAATGGTTGAACTCATTGCTCACCTACGCGATGAAACGGGAAGCCTCCGCCGAACGAGAGCTCGAGCGTCAATGCGAAGTCTTTCTGCGAGGCATGCAAGCGGCAGCCGCAAACGGACAATCGCAGGATATCGAAAGCCGGCAATGGGAAGACGTGCGCCAGCTATTGATGGAAATTTCGCAACTGCGCGCCAGGCAGGGCTTTTCGCCCATCGATACCGCGAACTTTGTGTTTTCCCTCAAGCAACCGCTGTTTTCAAAATTGCGTGTGCACCTAGCCGACCGGCCGCTCGTGCTCGCGGAGGAAACCTGGACCGTCAGCACGCTGCTCGATAAGTTGGGACTCTTCACCATCGAGTGCTATCAGAAAAGCCGCGAACAAATCATCTTGCGTCAGCAACAGGAGCTGCTCGAGCTTTCGACGCCGGTCGTGCAGCTGTGGAAAAATGTTTTGGCCCTGCCGCTGATCGGCACGCTGGACAGTGCCCGCACGCAGGTGGTCATGGAAAACCTGCTGCAGAAGATCGTCGAAACCGGCGCGTCGATTGCCATTATCGACATCACCGGCGTGCCCACGGTCGACACGCTCGTGGCTCAGCATTTGCTCAAGACCGTCGCCGCTGCCCGGTTGATGGGCGCCGACTGCATCATCAGCGGCATCCGGCCGCAGATCGCTCAGACGATCGTCCATCTCGGCGTGAACCTCGAGGATGTCGTCACCAAGGCAACGCTTGCCGACGCGTTTGTCATTGCCCTTCAACGAACCGGCTCGACCATTTCCTACTCGACTGCGAGTCATTGAGCGTCTATGGAACGAATCCCTATTCTGCGAATGGGCCGCTTGTTACTGGTCACCATTCAAGTCGACATGCACGACAAGCTGGCGATGACGCTGCAGGACGATCTCACCATGCGGATCGTGCAGGACAACGCCAAAGGTGTGCTGATCGATATCTCGGCGCTCGATATCGTCGACTCTTTCATCGGTCGAATGATAGGCAACACCGCGGCGATGGCTCGGATCCTGGACGCTCAGACCGTGGTGGTCGGCATGCAGCCTGCGGTCGCCATTACCCTGGTGGAACTGGGCCTGCGCCTGGACGGCGTTCGCACGGCGCTTAACGTGGAGCGCGGCATGGCGTTGTTCGACAACGTATTGTTGAAGTGAGCGTGGCTGGCGCCCAGCTTGCCAGCGCTTTTAGTCATGCCCCGATGGCTCACTCCTGCCCGACTGCCCGTTTAGCCCCGCTTCTAGCTGCGCGTCTAGCTGCCTGCGCGGTTGCCCGCTTGGATGCCCTTGTTGCCTGCTTGGTTGTATTGACGATCTATGACGACATTTCAGAGTAACCCCGCCACGGCCCCACCCGATATCCTGCCGCTGCGCTCGAGCGAGGATGTCGTGCGTCTGCGTCAGCAGGTCAGGGAGCGCGTGCTGTCGATCCGTTTAAGCCTCGTCGACCAGACGAAATTTGTCACTGCCGCCAGCGAACTCGCACGCAACACGCTGGACTACGGCGGCGGCGGGGAAGCGCACATCGAAATGATCGCAAATGGCGGGCGCAACGGTGTGCGAATCGCCTTTATCGATCGTGGCCCCGGCATTGCCGATCTTGACCAAGCGTTAAGCGACGGCTTTACCAGCGGCAACGGTATGGGCCTTGGGTTGGGCGGCGCAAAACGGCTCTCGGATGAGTTCTCTGTCGAAACGAAGGTCGGCGAAGGCACCACCGTCACCATAACCAAATGGAAATCGTTTTGATCGAACTCTTGCCGCAATTGGTTTTCCCGATCGGCGAATCGAGTCACGTCGCCGCCGCCAGGCGGGGCGCGAGCGAAATGGCGCGCGCGCTTTCGTTCGACGCAACGCGCATCGGCCGCGTGGCGATTATCGTCACCGAGGCCGCGACCAATATTCTGAAGCACGCGAGCCATGGTTCACTGATAGTGCGCGATGTCAGTCAGGACGGCCCGGTTGGAATCCATGCGGGAATCAATGCGGGAATCAATGCGGGAATTGACGCGGGAATTGAAATTATTGCGCTCGATTCGGGCCCCGGCATCGCCAACCTGAATGCGAGCTTGCGTGACGGCGTGTCGACCGCGGGCAGCCCCGGCACCGGCCTCGGGGCAATGCAACGGCTCTCGGAACACTTCGACGCGTACACGGTGCCGGGCCTCGGCAGTGCGTTCTGCATGACCGTGCGGGCCGGCACCAACGCAGCGCCCGCCACCGCGGCACTGCTGGGGGCGGTGTGTTTGCCGATCGCGAGCGAAGAAGTGTGCGGCGACTCATGGCACGCCGAGATGAGCGGGCGGGCACTTTCCGTCATGGTGGCCGATGGGCTCGGCCATGGCCCCGATGCGCGCGTCGCATCGCAGGCCGCACTGCTCGCACTGAAAGGGCGCGGTGCGCTGTTGTCGCCCACCCGTTTGCTGGAACTGGCTCACGCGGCGGCACGGTCGACCCGTGGCGCCGCGGTTGCGGCGGCCCGCATCGATTTCGATCAAGGGCTGGTTTCGTTTGCGGGAGTGGGCAACATCGCCGCGTCCATCCATGGCCCCGATGGGCGGCGGCAAATGATGTCGCATAACGGCATCGTCGGTCATAATGTCCGCAAGATCCAGGAGTTCAGTTTCGCCTGGACGCCGGATTCGATATTGATCCTTCACTCCGACGGCCTCGGGACCCACTGGGACTTGCAAAGCTATTTGGGCCTGGCACATCGGCACCCCGCGCTGAGCGCGGCGATCCTCTACCGGGACCACGTCCGGCCACGCGACGACGCTTGCATCGTGGTGATCAAGAACGACCTCTCTACCCTAGGCCAGCCATGACTTTGCGCATCCTGACGGTAGGCATCACGCACGAGCACGATGTGGTCGCGGCGCGTCAGCGTGCCCGGCAGATCGCCGCCTTGCTTGGTTTCGCCCGGCAGGACCAGACCCGCATCGCGACCGCGGTATCCGAGCTGGCCCGCAATGCGCACGAGTACGCTCGCGGCGGCCGGGTGGAGTTCTCGATCGAAGGCGAATCCAAGCCGCAGGTCCTGACGATGGAAATCTCGGATCGAGGCGACGGGATCAAGGATCTCGATCTCATCTTGAAGGGCGGCTACCGTTCCGAGACCGGCCTGGGCGTGGGGCTGCTCGGCGCCACCCGCTTACTCGACCAGTTCGATATCCAGACGCAACCCGGTGTGGGCACCCGCATCACGCTCAAGAAGCTTTTGCCGCCCGGCACCGAGCTTATCTCGGCGAAAAAACTGGGCACGCTCAGCTCGCAGTTGGCCGCGTTGCCGGCCAATATCGGGCTGCTCGAAGTGCAAGCGCAAAACCAGGAACTGCTCAGCACACTGGCCGAGCTGCGCGCGCGCCAGGAAGAACTGCTGCAGTTGACGCGCGAGCTTGAGGACACCAATCGCGGCGTGGTCGCGCTGTACGCAGAGCTCGACGAAAAAGCGAATCATCTGCGGCGCGCCGACGAGATGAAATCGCGATTCCTGTCGAACATGAGCCACGAATTCCGCACCCCGCTCAGTTCGATCCGGGCCTTGTCGAAATTACTGCTCGACCACACGGATGGTCCGCTAACGTCCGAGCAGGAAACGCAAGTGGCCTTCATCCTGAAAGGCGCCGAAGGGCTTTCGGAACTCGTCAACGATCTTCTCGATCTGGCCAAGATCGAAGCGGGCAAAACAGAAATCCGGATTGCCGAGTTCGAAGTGCAAGCGCTGTTCGGCGCGCTGCGCGGCATGCTGCGACCCTTGCTGCTGACTGAGTCGGTGAATCTACAATTTCATGTCCACGGCCACATTCCACGCATGCATACGGACGAGGCCAAGGTATCGCAGATCCTGCGTAACTTTATCTCCAATGCGCTCAAGTTCACCGAGCGCGGCAGCGTCGAAGTGAGTGCCGCCCTGACACCGGACGCACAGGCCGTCACGTTCGCCGTGCGCGATACCGGTCTTGGCATCGATCCGGAGAGCCAGGGAATAATTTTCGAAGAGTTCAGCCAGGTTCAAAATCACCTGCAGCAACGGGTCAAGGGCACCGGCCTGGGCCTGCCCTTGTGCCGCAAACTGGTGAATTTGCTCGGCGGTACGATAGCACTCGAAAGCACGCCGGGAAAAGGCTCGGTCTTTTCCGCGAGCATCCCGATCACTTATCCGGGCGACAGCGATGCGCTTCGCTCCGACCTGCTGTTGAGCGGGACACCCGAAGGGCAGTTGCCGGTCTTGATCATCGAAGATCAGCAAGAAACGCGCTTGCTTTACGAAAAATTCCTGCGTAACTCCGCCTATCATCCGATCGCAGTCAAGAATCTGCGCGAAGCCGATGAAGTCTTGAAAGCGACAACGCCGTCGGCCATCGTGCTCGACATCATATTGAACGGACAGGATTCGTGGCAGTGGCTGGCGGAACTGAAGAACAACGGGGCTATGTCGCAGATTCCGTTGATCATTGCAACCGAGGTGGACGACCGGCGCAAGGGCGTCGTGCTTGGCGCCGATGCGTTCTTTCTCAAGCCGTTGTTTCGCGAGGAGTTACTCGCAACGTTGGGGCGACTCACCGGTCTTCAGCCCGATGCAAGCGCAGCATACCCGTACCGCGATGTCGGCGCCGCCAGCGCCGACGCACGCATCGCACCCTCGGACCCGACCTGGCGAGAGAGCGTGAGTGATGACTAATCCTGTCACGCCTACCCCCGATCAGCTCCTGATCCTCAACGTCGACGACAACGACGGCGCGCGCTATGCGAAAAGCCGTATCCTGCGCCTGGCTGGCTTCGCGATTGTCGAAGCCAGCAATGGCGCGGATGCGCTACGCGTCGTCAGAGAATCGTCGCCGGTGCTGGTTTTGCTTGATACCAAACTGCCGGATCTGAGCGGCTTCGATGTATGTAAAAACATCAAGGCCGATCCTCAAACCGAGGACGTGCTCGTCCTGCAAACCTCGGCGTCGTTTCTCAATAGCGCCGACAAAATTCGCGCATTGGATGGAGGCGCCGACAACTACCTGGTCGAGCCCATCGAGGCCGATGAATTGATCGCGAACGTCAATGCGCTGTTGCGGCTGCGCAAGGTCAAGCAAAACCTCAGCGAAAGCGAAATGCGGTTTCGGCAGATTGCCGAGAATATTGCCGATGTGTTCTGGATATTCACGCCGCAAGATAGCCATCTGCTCTACGTGAGCCCCGCCTACGAGGCCTTGTGGCAGCGCGATAGCGAGCGGCTCAAGACCGATCCGGGCGACTGGATCAACTCGGTGCATCCCGATGACAGGCAGCGGGTGAAGGAAGCGTTTTCGGATTTCCGCTCCTCGGAACCGTTCGAGCTGACCTATCGATTGCTGTTAGCCGGCGGCAGCGTGCGCTGGATTCGCGACCGCGGTTATCCGGTCAAGGACAAAAGCGGAAGGCTGTTTAGAATCGCCCGGATTTCGCAGGATGTCTCCGATCGCAAAATGGCGGAAGACCTGCTCAATGCGGCCAATCGGCGCAAGGACGAGTTTCTGGCGACGCTCGCCCATGAACTGCGTAACCCTTTGGGGCCTATCCTGCATTCGGTCGAGTTACTGAAGACAGACCCCTCGCTCGAACGTGTCTCCCAAAGCGGGCCGATGATAGAACGTCACACGCGCCATTTGATGCGCCTGGTCGATGATCTGCTCGATATTTCTCGCGTGACGCAAGGCAAGGTCACCATCAAGCGCGATCGGGTCGAGTTGAAGAGCTTTCTTTCGACGGCAGTCGAAGCTGTCGAACCGTTTCTGCAAAGCCGCCGGCATCAATTGCAGGTCGACGTGCCCGACGAGGACATCTGGCTGGACGGAGACGCGGTCCGATTGGCGCAGATCGTCGGCAACGTTTTGCACAACGCAGGCAAGTATACGGCTCAGGGTGGCCTGATCCGCTTGCAGGCACAGCGCATCGATACGAACGTGCGCATTTCGGTGAGCGATAATGGCATCGGAATAGAACCGGAAAAGCAACTCGATATTTTCGAGCTTTTCGTACAAGCCGATCATTCTTCGGACAGGGCGCAGGATGGACTGGGGATAGGTCTTTCGCTGGTCAAGACCCTGGCGTTGCTTCACAACGCGACAATACGCGTGGTGAGCCCCGGGAAGGACTGCGGAAGTACGTTTGAAATCGACTTTCCGATCGCGCCGGTGATTGCCGATGCGGCGGGTGGTACGGTGAGCGAGACGGCGGCCCAGACGGGTACAAGTGCGGCCACGAACGTGGGCACAAAGGCGGGTACGGCTGCGGGTACGGCCGCGGCCGCGCATGCTCCAACGAGCAAGGCGGCCAACACAACAGGCATCAAGCCCGACCCGAACGCCGACGCCCCACGATCGCTGCGCCAAGCGCGTGGTCGGATTTTGATCGTCGACGACAACTCCGACTCTGCCGAAGCGCTGTCCCAGCTCCTGCAGTTGGACGGCTTCGAAGTCGATACCGAGGCCGATGGCCCTGCGGCGCTTAGATACATGGAACGGCACGACCCCTGCGTCATTTTTCTCGACATCGGCCTACCCGGCATGAACGGCTACGAGCTCGCGCAGAAGCTGCGCCAGTTGCCGGCCACGCGCCACGCCGTGCTAGTCGCCCTCACTGGCTACGGGCAGGAGAAGGATAAGAATCAGGCGTTCGAGGCTGGGTTCGATCATCACCTTGTGAAGCCCGCCGATATTGCGCAGGTTCGCGCAATATTGGCGAGTTGGTGCGGCTAGGCCAGAACAGCTCTGTATTGCTATCGAAGCAACGGCGCTGCGTTCCCGCCACGAACGCTTGGGCATCACGCGCCGCGGCCACCGCATCCGCCATACCAAAGAACTCGTGTGTCGCGCCATCGTAGTTGCGATGTTCCACCGCAACGCCCACCTTGCGCAATTCCGTGACCAGCTTTTCACCATCCGAGCGCAAAGGATCGATCCCGGCCGTGATCACCGTGGTCGGCGGCAAGTTCGACAGCTCTGCGCTCACCACATCGATCAAGGGGTTCTTCAAGTCCGACTTTTCGTTGATGATCTGCTCGAAGAACCACAACATCATGGCCTTGTTCAGCGGCTTCGCGTTGCGATTTTCCTCGTACGACAGCGAGAAGGTATTGTTACTCGCGACCGGGTAGATCAACGCCTGGTGCACGGGCGCCTGCAAGCCGTAATCGCGTGCATGGATGGCGACATTGATGGCAAGGTTGGCGCCGGCGCTCTCGCCCATCACGGCAATGCGCGCGGGATCGCCACCGAGGGCGGCCGCATTGTCGAGCACCCAGCGCCATGCCGCGAACGCGTCTTTGTGCGCGGCCGGAAACTTGAATTCGGGGGCGCGCCGATAGTCAGCCGATACGACGATGGCATCGGCTTGTGCCGCAATCGCACGCGGCGACGCATCGTACACATCGAGATCGGCGATCACCCAACCGCCGCCATGAAAATAAAGTATGACGGGGAACGGCCCGTCGCCCGCCGGGGTGTACACGCGAGCCGGGTTGGTGCCGTCGGCGCCCGTGATCGTGATGTCCTGGCTGCGTACCGACTGGACTGCCGCCGGCACTTCGTCACTGCGGCCCCGCTGTTCTACCAGACGCTTGACGGCGTCGGCCGGTGTGGGTTGTTGGCGCGCTTGCGCGGGCGTGCAGTCTTCTATCGGCTTGGGATTCAGGCTCTGCAGTGCGTCGAGCACGGCTTTCATGTCGGCGTCGGCGTGCTCGGTCGGGTCCAGGCCGATGACGCCTTTGATGGTTTCGGTTAAGTTCATGAGGTCGCTCCGCAATAGGATGTTATGCGAGTCACGCGTAAAGCGTAATCCAACCATCAGGTAGCAAGCGGCGTTCCCGGCTCAAGCAGCGGCGCGCGAGACGTGGACCCTGGTGCTGTAAGGGACCGCCTTCCGCGATAGGGGTCGGCCTGCCGTGATTGCACGCATGGCGTCGAAACGTGTAAAACTATCTGTCCGACCCCGCCGATGCGCCCGGAACGTGGACGCACTTTTAGAAGCCGACAGGAGGCTTATCGATGCAGTACAAGAATCTCGGTCACACAGGTCTGAACGTATCCCGGCTTTGTCTGGGCACGATGACCTTTGGCCTGCAAACCGAACAACGTGTGGCGTTTGAAATCGTCGACAAGGCGGTCGAAGCCGGCGTGAATTTCATCGACACCGCAGACGTGTATCCACTCGGGGGCGACCTCAAGAGCGTCGGGCGCACCGAGGAAATCCTCGGTGCCTGGCTCAAGGGCCGGCGCAGCCAATTCATCGTGGCCACCAAAGCCGTCGGCCAGATGGGCCCGCACCCATGGAATCAGGGCGCTTCGCGCAAACACCTGCTCGATGCCATCGACGCATCGCTGCAGCGCCTCGGTACCGATTATGTCGACCTGTACCAATTGCACACCGACGACTCCACCACGCCGCTGGACGAAACCCTGGAAGCGCTGGACGTGATCGTGCGCTCAGGCCGCGCACGCTATATCGGCGTCTCTAATTTTCTGGCCTACCGGCTCGCCAAGGCGCTCGGCCGTGCCGACACCCTGCGCCTGACCCGTATGGTCTCGGTACAGCCGCGCTACAGCCTGCTGTTTCGCGAGATCGAACGCGAACTGTTGCCGTTGGCCAAGGAAGAACATCTGGGCGTGATTTCCTACAATCCGCTGGCCGGTGGTTTGCTGACCGGCAAGCACAAGCTTACGGCAACGCCGCCCGAAGGCCGTTTCACGCTGGGTAGCGCGGGTAGCCGGTATCAAAGCCGCTACTGGCACGAGCGCGAATTCGCCACCATCGAAGCGTTGCGCGGCGCGGCGCAAGAAGCCGGCGTGTCGCTCACCACGGCCTCGGTTGCCTGGGTGCTTGCCAACCCGGTAGTGACGTCGGCCATTCTCGGCGCGAGCCGTCCCGAGCAACTGACCGATACGCTTGCCGCCATCGATCTGCAATTGGACGCAGGGTTCAAATCGAAACTCGACGAACTCACGGCCGAATACCGCATGGGTGATGCGGTGCGCTAAGCGCCGCGGTTAGCCGCCTCAGTTAGCCGCATCAGGCAGTAGCATTCAGGCGCGGCTCTGGGCACAGTACGCCGCGCCCGATGCGATCAGCGCGGAGGCGCTCTCCCCCGTATAACCCGCATCGCGCAGCACACGCACGGTATCGTTGCCCGGCACGGGCAACGGCAGTTGCGACGCACGCAAGTGGGCAATGCCCGGGCCCGGCATCGGGCCGGCCGCTGTCGCGACGTACACGCCTTGCTCAAGGTTGTGCGCGTCGCGGCCCGCTTCCTCCATCGTCAGCACCGGCGTGCAGCACGCATCCGACGCACCGAACACATTCGCCCAATGGCTTTGCGGATGCGCCTTGAACAAGCGCGCAATCGTCTCGGCAGTCGCGGGCCAGGTCGCGCGGTCCAACTGCGACGCCGGATCGACTGCCGCGCCGGCCCCGAGTTGGGTCAGGAAGATCGCGTAGAACGCGGGCTCGATCGCACCGACCGCCATAAAGCGGCCGTCGGACGTCGCGTACGTGCGATAGTACGGCGCCGCGCCGTCCAGGACATTATCGCCACGCTGTGCCGACCACTGCCCCGACGCCAACAGGCTATACGGAAACGCCATCAAGCTCGCAGCACCACGCAGGATGCTGGTTTCGATCACGGTGCCGCGACCCGTGGCGCGCGCGTGCAGGCACCCTGCCAGCACACCGCTGACCAGTTGCAGGGCTGAGCCGTAATCGCCGACCAGGTTCAATGGCGGCAACGGCTGCTCTCGCGTACCGACCGTGCCGAGCACGCCTGCTGCGGCCAGGAAATTGATGTCGTGTCCGGCCCGCACGGATTGTTCGCCCGTAGCACCCCAACCGCTGACGCGCCCATAGACCAATGCGGGCTGGCGAGCCATGCATTGCGCAGGCCCCAGGCCGAGCCGTTCCATCACGCCGGGACGAAAGCCCTCCAGCAGGATGTCGCTGCGCTCGATCAATTGCTGAGCAGCGGCCAAGCCGTCCGGATGTTTAAGATCCAGCACGATAGATCGCTTGCCGCGCGCGAGGAAATCGCATTCGGGCGGCACAGGCAGACCGAGATCGGACGCGGCCGGACGATCGATGCGTATCACTTCCGCGCCCAGATCGGCGAGCGTCATGGCGCAAAAAGGAATGGGGCCGATGGCGGGCATTTCGACGACTCTCACGCCGCTCAGTAGGTCGGTCATGCGCACCTCCTTGGTAGGTACAGACAGCGGGGTACAGGCGATGAGGTACAGACGGGACGATGACGGGATCGAGACGCCCCCCGTCATCGTCAGGTCTGACCGCCTAGTAGACCACGAAGCACCAGCGTTGAGTAGCGTTCGGCCACCTCGTCCACCGAGGCTTGTCCCTTGTGAAACCACTCCAAGGTGCCGTTCATCGCGCCGATCAAAAAGAAGCGCGTGAGCCGCAACTCGTCGACGCTCACCGTCGTCCTCGGCACCAGACGGCTCAGTATCTCACCCCAAGCGCGTTCATATTCGTCGCGCACTTGCAGGTGGCCAGAACGCACTTCATGAGGCACTTGCCCAAAGATCCGTATGTTGGCCGAAGTGTAATCCTGTGACTCCAGCAACGCGCGTAAATGCGCTTTGACCGCCGTGCGAAAAACCCATTCGGGGTTGGCGTCCGGTCCGAGCGCCTCGATGGCCACGCGAACCTCGTGATACACGCGCTCGACACCAATACGCAGCACTTCAGCCACGATGGCGTCCTTGGAGGCGAAGTGATAATAGAGGCTGCCCGCCTTCATGCCACAGGCGGCAGCGATGTCACGCAGCGATACGGCGGCGTAACCGTCGACCCGGAACAGCCGAGCCGCCGTATCTAGAATGGCGCGGCGCGACGCATTCGCGGGGCTGTCGGGAGCGTCGGCTGGCGACGCCGCATCGGTAGGAACACGAACCATAGTGATCACACCATCCGCTTGGCAATTTCTTCGAGCATCACCTCGGTTGCGCCGCCCCCGATCGACTGCACGCGCGCGTCGCGCACCATGCGCTCGATAGGGGCTTCGCGCATATAGCCAAAGCCACCGTGGAACTGCTGACACGCATACATCACTTCGTTGACCAGTTCACCGCACAACGCTTTGACCATCGACACCTCCGCCACCACCGAGTGCCCCTGCGTATCGCGCCAAGCTGTGTTGTAGAGCAACTGCCGCGCCGCCTCCACCTTGGCGAGCAGCATCGCGAGCTTTTGCCGGATCGCCTGCTTCTCCCAAAGCGTTTGACCGAAGGCCGTGCGTTGCGTGACATAGTCGAGCGTAATCTCGATGGCTTTGGAGGCTTCGCCTAAAGCCTGCGCGCCCAGCGTCAAGCGCTCGTTTTGCAAATTCCTGACCAGCGAATAGAAGCCCTTGTTTTCTTCGCCGAGCAGGTTTTCGACAGGCACGCGACAGTCTTCGAAAACCAGCTCCGCGGTGTCGGACGACAACCACCCCTGCTTGTGCAAAGGCCGCGCCACCGAAAAGCCGGGCATGCCTTTTTCGACAATGAACATCGAGATCGCGTGGTGCCCGCGGCCCGCGCCGCCGGTCTTGGCCGCAACGAAATAAACATCGCCATGCACTCCATTGGTAATGAACATCTTCGCGCCGTTCAATACGTAATGGTCGCCGTCAAGGCGGGCCGTGGTACGCATGCCGGCCAAGTCGGAGCCCGCCCCCGCTTCGGTCATGGCCACGGCGGCAATCTTGCGTCCGGCCACCAGATCGGGCATCAGCCGATCCAACTGGGCGCGGCTGCCGGCGTGCTGCAAATGCGGCGACGCCATATCGGTATGCACCAGCACCGTAATCGCAAAGCCGCCGAACGACGACCTGCCGAGTTCCTCGGCCAGCACGACGGTGCCCAGTACATTCATCGCGGCTCCACCGTATTGTTCGGCTTGCCGTATCCCAAGGAAACCTTGATCGCCCATCTTGCGCAGCACCTCGCGCGGCACGAAACCGTCGCTCTCCCATTGCTGGGCAAACGGCTCGATTTCCTTCTCGACGAAACGTCGCAGCGCATCGCGCAGCATCGCGTGCTCTTCGCCGAAATATGGCGACGCTTGCACCAGTGGTGACGAAAACTGACCTGCGCCCATCGGCTTTCTCCCTGACTTGACGATCTAACGAACGTTAGGTAGATTCTTCCACAGCATGGCTCCCGGTGCAATAACAAGACGAGCTCGCTGATGCAGCGCCACGCAGCGGCCTGCGTGCAGAGCTGCCCTGCAGAGCGCCCGGGTGAACATGTCCCCGCAGTACCACCCGGCACCGCCCTCGGGTAATGACGCATTCGGCGCAGGCAAGCGGTGGTGTACGCTGCATGCTCAATGCCTGCTTTGGGGCATCCCGATCGATCTGTCCTTGAAGTCAGACGTAGGAGACAAGATGTCAGCTACCGATACGCTTAGCGCTTTGCTGATGGAAGCCGTCGTCCCGCTGCCCGAACGTTGGCGGGTTCCCGAACAGGCAGCGTTGCTCGCGCAAGCGCGTCGAATCGAACAAGCGGGTGGCCCCGACGCCTACTGGGAATGGGTAGCCAATAAATTTCGCTGGACCCGCAAATGGGACAGCGTGCGCAGCGGCGACTTTCCCGCGTTCAAATATTTCTCGGGCGGTACGCTCAATGTCTGCGACAACTGCGTAGACCGCCACGCCGAAGACCCCGAACGCGCCGACAAGCCGGCCATCATCTGGGAAGGCGAGCCTGGCGACACCGTCACGCTGACCTATGCGCAGTTGCGCACCGCGGTGGCCCGCTTCGCCAATGGCTTGCGCTCGCTGGGTGTTGTACAGGGCGACGTGGTCGCCATCTATCTGCCTAACCTGCCCGAAGCATTCATCGCCATACAGGCGTGCAACCGGATCGGCGCGATTTACACCGTGCTGTTCGCCGGATTCTCCGCCGACGCTGCGGCGCTCAGGCTGCAGACCTCGCGCGCCAAGGTGCTGGTCACGGCCGATGCGAGCTATCGTCGCGGCAAGCGCGTCCCCTTGCTGGACAACGCGCGCCGCGCCCGCGCCAACGCCGCTAGTTTGGAGGCCGTGGTGGTGGTCGACCGTACCGGATCCGCGCCGACGCTGCAGGCCGGTGAGTTCGGTTATACCGAACTGGTGGCAGCGCAATCGGACGATAGTCCGTGCGTGCCGCTCGAGGCTAATGCCGAGTCGTTCCTGATCTTTACCAGCGGCACGGAGTCCAAGCCCAAAGGCGTGGTGCATAGCGTCGCCGGGTTCCTGTTGGGCACCTGGGCCAACGTGCAATGGCAGGTCGGCCCAACCCGCGACGACGTGTACTGGTGCGCAGCCGATGTCGGCTGGCTCACGTTTCCGATCCAGGCCGTGATCGGCGGCCTCGCCCACGGCGCCACGCTGGTCTGTTTCGAAGGTGCGCTCGACACGCCGAGCAAGGAGCGCTTCTATCAGATCGCCAATAAACACAAGGTCACGAAAATCCTGATCGCCCCGACTGCGCTGCGTATGTTGCGCTCGCTGGGCGACGATGTCGCGCGCGACCATCGTATCGAAAGCCTGCGCTTGATCACCACGCAAGGCGAGCCGCTCGACCCCGAGACCTTCCACTGGACTTCGGCCCATCTCGGCGACCAGTTGCCCATCGTCAACGCGTATGGGCAGACCGAAACCGGGTCGACCTGGACGTATCCGGTGTACGGCGTCGACGACGTGAAGGCCGGCTCGTGCGGCACGCCCGTGCCGGGCCACGCGTACCAGATCCTCATGGAGGACGGCTCGGTCGCGCCGGTCGGCGTAAAAGGCGCGTTGGTGTTGAGCTCACCGTTCCCGACACTGGCGCGCACCGTGTGGGATAACCACGAGCGTTATCTCACTACCTACTTCGAGCGCTTTCCGGGTTTCTACAACACCTCGGACGAGGCCGTGGTCGATAACGACGGACATTTGTGGGTATTGGGCCGCGGCGACGACGTCATCAACGTGGCCGCACACCGCCTGAGCACCATGGAGATCGAATCGGTGGTGGCCTCGCAACCGGGCGTGGCCGATGCTGCCGTGGTCGGCATTAACGACGCGATCAAGGGCACCGTGCCGGTCGCCTTCATCACCTTGATGGCGGGTGCCAACGCCGACGAAATCGCGACACGCGTATGCGACGCCGTGAGCCACGCGATCGGCTCAATTGCGCGGCTCGAACAAGTATTCGTGTGCACCGCTTTGCCGAAAACCCGAGCGGGAAAAACCGTACGCCGGCTACTGCGGGAGATCGCCGAAACGGGCACGGCCAACGGCGACCTGACCGGACTCGAGGACGTCGACATTGTCGGGAATCTGATTCGGGAGGTGGTCAAGACCAAGGCGCAATCCAACGCGCGGCGTATGTAGCGCTGCTTATGTAGCCGCTTTTGTAGCGGCCTGCCCGGATAGGCTATGCAGCATTGGTCGCAGGGTGTGGCTAAAATGGGCTCCTCGGCATGCCGCCTAGGCCGCTCCCGTCTGCTCTCGTCGGCATGTCGAGCGCATCACGCAAACATTACACTTTGCCTTCATTTACTCGGGCAAACGCGTGACGCCGTCCGTTTTTTTGCAAAAGTGTCGGCGCGGGAGCACGTTTTAACAACGAGCGCTTTACCTGACGTACACTCGCGGCTAGATGCCAATCGGCACTAGAAAAATATCCGACGAACCGGACACGACCAGACGCTAACAGACACTTAATGTGCAGCGCAGTACTAGGAGAGAAAATGAAGTGGACCAGTGAACAAAAACACGCGACGCTTGCCGCCTACTTAGGGTGGACACTCGACGCCTTCGATTTCTTCTTGATGGTGTTCATTTTCAAGGACATCGCCAATGAGTTTGGCGTCAAGATCTCCGACGTCAGCGTTGCGGTGGTGCTAACGCTGGCCATGCGGCCAGTTGGCGCATTGATCTTCGGGCGGCTTGCCGACAAGTTCGGGCGCCGGCCGACCATGATGGTCAACATCCTGCTGTATTCGGTCCTCGAACTGGCTTCCGGCTTCGCCCCCAGCTTGATGGCCTTGCTGATTCTGCGCGCGCTGTTCGGCATCGCGATGGGCGGCGAATGGGGTGTGGGGTCCGCACTGGTCATGGAAACCATTCCGCCGAAATCGCGGGGCCTCGTATCCGGTCTGCTGCAGGCCGGCTACCCGAGCGGCTTTTTGCTCGCCTCGGTGGTGTTCGGGCTGTTCTACCAATACATCGGCTGGCGTGGCATGTTCATGGTCGGCGTGCTGCCGGCCTTGCTGGTGCTGTACATCCGCCGCAACGTGACCGAGTCGCCGGCCTGGAAGGAAATGTCCAAGCGCCCCCGCCCCGGCCTGATCAAGACCCTGGGCGCCAACCTCAAGTTGTCGATCTACGCGATCGTGCTGATGACCGCGTTCAACTTCTTCAGCCACGGCACCCAGGATATCTACCCGACGTTCCTGCGTGAGCAACACCACTTCGACCCGCATACCGTATCGCTGATCGCTATCGTGCTCAATATCGGCGCGATCATTGGCGGGCTGGCTTTCGGTGCGTTTTCGGAGCGTATCGGCCGCAGGAAAGCCATCATGATTGCGGCTCTCATCGCGCTGCCGGTGCTGCCGCTGTGGGCCTTCTCGTCGGGCGCCGTAGCGCTTGCAGCAGGCGCGTTCCTGATGCAGATTTCGGTGCAAGGTGCATGGGGCATTATCCCGGTCCACCTGAACGAAATTTCTCCCGATGAAATTCGTGCGACCTTCCCCGGTCTCGTTTATCAATTGGGTAACCTGTTTGCCGCCGTCAATCTTTATATGCAGACGAAGATTGCCGCTGCCAACGGCGACAACTACGGCCTGGCAATGGCCTTGGTTGCGGGCGTGGTCGCGATCGTCATCGCAGTCTTGATCATGTTCGGGCGCGAACGACGCGGCATCGACATGACGCAATCGGCTCGCGAGGTGGCGGCCTCCAGCAGCTAACACGCTGCCAGTCGGTCAAGCAAAACGGCGCTCGATGAGCGCCGTTTTTTTTATCCTTTTGTCAGCGGCCGGACGGTAGAAGCCAGACCGGCGTAGCCCTATCAAGCAAACATTCGCCTATCAGGGCACCATTTGCATATCGCCCGGGCCTTGCGGCGGCAGCTTGATCGAGAGCACTTTGAATTCGCCGCTGGTCGGTACCGAACCCGCATGCGCGGTCCCCTTGGGAATAATGATCAGGTCGCCGGGATGAATCTGGCGTTGCTGGTTACCGAGCCAGAAGGTGCCGGTGCCCGAGATCACATATTGGATTTCGTCCGAGCCCATGTGCGTGTGCTTGGGCACATTGCCCGACTGCACCGCCACGGTGCCGCTGGGCGTCACGACCAGGCCTTTGGAGCGCAGCGTGCCCATGTTCGGAACCTGCGCGCCGATGTCGGCGTCGGTCAATGCAGCGAGGTCGATGATCTGGGCCGTCAGTGCAGTGGCAGGTGCCTGCGCTTGAGCGGGCGTGCTCAGATGAGAGGCAAACAGACCGGCCGCGAAGGCGGCGGGAATGGCGGCAAGATACACATAGCGGTTCATGTTGTTTTCCTTTTAGTTGAGATACCGGTGCGGCTTGATCCAGCAGGGATAGACCCAAGGTGGATAGTCACAGCGCATCGATAGCCCGATTTTGTCCCCGCTCGATTGTCGCACTATTCGCCACCCCCAAAGATCGGGGGAACACCTGAGTAAACATCGGTAACCGTCTCCCGCCCACTGCTACACGCTGCCCGTATTGGTCGATAGCGCCCGGCTCTGCTGGAGGTCTGCTGTCCGGGAAGCTTCGGGGAAGCTTTTGCACGAGCCATAGCGGCGATGGCGGCGCGAAGCTTAAGCCGTGTTTAAGTGTTCGAATGCGATACTCCACGCAATGTTTTTCGCATGCGGCTCCAAGCTAGCCCACAGTCCCGCGATACGTCGAACGATCGCATCGTATTTGGCATAACCGGTAGAGGTATCGATGAAAAAATTCTTTTCGCCTCACGAACTGGCCACGCTTGTTTTATTGTTGTCCGCGCCTACCCAGGTCTCGCTCAACAGCCCCGATTTAATCGCTTTGCAACAGGATCAATTGGTGGAAATGGTGGCCGTTGGCGACAGCAACATTGCGCGCGTGACACCGGATGGCGTCAGAGTATTGCGGCAACTGGGTATGGTGGGTTGATCGGTTTATCGACAGCATTGTGTCGCGACCGATCGGCGGCAGTTGCTAACACCGGGTGATGACACCCGGCGATGACGCCGGGTGGTTGACTGGCAGATGATCAGATCAGCGGTGATGACATAAAACCGGCCGAGCACGCTCGGCGACGGCGTCGCGCAATCACCGCTCAGCGGTCAATCAAGCGATGGTATTGAGCAGCGAGCCCACTGCGCCACCTGCCGACGTGACCGCGGCAGCCGCGGCTTGCGAGGTCGACGACGAGGCGTTGAGCAATGAACTGAGCGCGCTATCGGCGCTATGTTTGTGGTGGGGATGCAAATGCTTGGTCACATCGGTCGACGGAGTCGAAGACGTTGACTGGCCGCCGGGCTGCGTTGCAGCGCTAAGCAGCGAAGCGAAGCTCGGCTGGCTCGATTGATTGGCGCTATTGCTTTGGCCGGTCAGGCTCGACACGCCGGCGTTCACTGCCGTGCCCAATAACGAAGCCGCTGCTGCTGCAATTGGAATCAAGATTTATCCCCATCAGTTGATGCGTAGGCACCGGAATATCCGACTACCGCGCTGACTATACGGGCTTTTTCTCGCGGCTGCCACCCCCGCTGGCGATATAACAACGCTACCTGATTGATATGAGCGCGCAGGTTTCTTCTAGCGCGTTCGCCCTCGGGGTTCTTCCTGGCGTCTTCCTCTCGCCCCGCCGTTCCTGCGCGCACTTTCCGCACATCGGCCGGCTTTATATCGTCATTCCGATTGCTTGTTTTGCGGTTGCGCCGCCGCGTGAGAAGATTTGGCACACCGGAACCAATAAAGAGTATCGTTGAAACCAGAATCCGGCCCGCCCTCTCTAAGCTGCCGCATGCAACCACCCACCATCGCTCAACTCGTCGACATGTTGCCCGGCTTCGTGCCCGGTGAAGATCGCTTATTTCTGGCCGCAGACGGCGCTGCGCGAGCTCGTCTCGACGGCATCGAGTACGACAGCGTCTACCAGCCGATCTTCGATGCCGGCCACGCCGGCATTACCCAATCGCTGTCCGCCTCGCCTCATGATGTCGCGCACTTTGGCGACGAAATCGGCTTCCAGGGAATGCTGCGGCGCGTCGACGATCCCAACTCGCCGACCGATCCACTGTCGTACATCGACGACGCCTCGCATCTGGTCGGGATGGACCGCCTCTCGCGCATGCTGCATGCGATCAATTTCTTCGGCGCAGGCCGCCCCAGCATGCTGTTTCTGAGCGTGCACGAGCACTTGCTCAAGAGCGTCAAGTACGATCATGGCCGCCATTTTTCCGAATTGCTGCTTAGCCTCGGGCTGAATCCGGCGCGCATCGTCATCGAATTGCCCGAAAGTGCGGTCGCGCACCGAACCTTCGTCGGCTATCTGATCAAGAGCTATCAAAGCTTCGGCTTCAAGGTCGCCGGTAACCTGCCCAACGCCGGGCAAATCCTGTCGGTGCCCGAGATGGGCCGGCTCGATTTCATCAAGATCAGCGCGACCAATGCGCTGCGCGACGGCATGGTCAAGCCCTTGGTGAGCTATGCCGCGCGCCTGAAAACCCCGCTGATATTCAAACACGTCGACGACGCGACTCAGTTCGAAATGCTGCTGCAGTTCGATGTGCGCTTCGTGCAGGGCGCCCTTTTTTCGCCCGTCCCGGAACCCGCGCTAAAAAACTGAACGCCGCCCCCCTCCCGCGCTTTGCCCGCTCGACACCCGATACAGGGTGTTTTTTGCGTTTCGCCCAACCGCGTGGCCACCGCCATCGCGCCGCACAGTGCTACGATCCGGGTTTTGCGAGGAAGTCACTATGTATACCTGTCGGAACCAGCCTTGCGGCGCGCAGTGGGAAGCGTCGGACCTTGAATTCAAGAACGAAGGCCAGGGGGTTTTCTTCCGCTGCCCACTTTGCGGCTCGCGCAACAAGGTTGTCGAACATACCGCCGAAGACGGTACTCGCACGTATGAGCAGGAGCGTCGCTAGTTCATTATCGCCAGAGGGCCAGGCACGCAGATTGCAACCGTTTGCAACAGCGCTTTGCTGCGCGGACGGCTCGCTTTAATCTGAACCCGATTACCTGAAGTGGGGTATCTGAGCGCGAGTATCTCAACTTCGGTGTCTAAATCTGCGGTATCTAAATCTGCGGTATCTAATTCCGCGTAATTAGATCGCGTACTGAGCCGATTAACTCGCCGCCCTGGATCATTTTGTGAACAAAGCACTTCAATGCACTATCGCGGCCGCGGCCACGCTAATTCTCGCAGGCTGCGTCGTGGCCCCGCCGCCACCGCAGCAGGTGCAAATGCAGCAGCCACCGCAGATGCAGCAGCAGCCACAGATGCAGATGCAGCCACCGCCGCAGCAAGATCCTCACGCAGCAGCGCTGCGCCGTGCCGAACAAGTCGAAAGACGCATCGAGCACGAGTCGCACAGCATCGACGCGCACGTCAACCAAGGTTATTACCCGCCGCCTCAAGGCAATGCATTGCACCAGCGGCTCGACGGCATCCACCGACAAGCGCGCGATATGGAGGCACAATTCGGTGGTGGTTTGACCGGTGACGGACAACGCGTACTGAATCAAGAGTTGAACGACACCCACCGCATGATCGGCGAGTAGCGTTCGAGCAGGGAAATTAGCGATAAGCCAAGCCAGAAAACAAGCCGCGAGTGAAGCTCACGAGTTAAACTCAATTAGCAACGGCTTGGCGTCCAATAGAATTGTATTACTGTTATTTGCCATGAATCGAATATCCACAGTGCGCACTCGACTGGCCTTTAGCCGCCTCTGCGTATTCGCGTTCAGCTTCTTTGTGTTGGCCTGCGGTGCCAGGGCGTCGGAACAGGTGGTTTCGGTCGATCTGAACGCGGGCAATTCGATCCGCTATCTGCTCACCGAACGCGATGGGACCACACCCCGCTATGTGCTGGTGATGTTCCCGGGCAGCGAAGGCCGACTGGCTCTCGCCACGCAGGACGGCACGATTTCGATGCAGGAGCGCGGCAATTTTCTGGTGCGCTCGCGCGATCTGTTCGTCGACGATACCTTCGCCACAGCCATCGTCGACTCACCGTCCGACCAGCCCGGCGGCTATAGCGATGCGTTTCGCGCAAGCGTGCGGCACGGCGAAGATATCACTCGCGTGCTCGACGACCTCAAGAAAAGGCTAGGTGACGTCAAGTTCGTATTGGTGGGCACCAGCCGCGGCACGATATCGTCGTCCTTTCTCGGCCTGGAACTCGGCGAGCGTTGGGATGCCGTGGTTCATACCTCATTGATCAGTCGGCCGACGATAGGCGCCGGCGCGCAGCTCGCCAACTTCGATTACAACGCGATCAAACCACGCCAGCTATTCGTCCAGCACATCCATGACGGTTGCCGCCTATGCCCGTTCGACGCCGCGCAGTCGCTCGCCAAAGGCCATAGTTTGATTGCAGTCGACGGTGGAAGCAGCCGCGGCAATCCGTGCGAAGCCATGGCCTACCATGGGTTTAACGGCCGAGAGGCACCCGTGGTCCAGGCCATCAAAGGTTGGATCGTCGGCGGCGCAGTACCCGCCCGCATCGACTAAATGGCACGGGTCCTGCGGCGGGAAGTAGTAAGCAAAAGTAATTCGCGAAACCTTGATTTGCATTGTATTTTTTATGCAACAGTCGGCAGTAAAGTCTTAACCCGTGCTGGCATAAGCTTCACAGCCAGACGGATAATGAAACTCAGATTCGGAGAAACACCATGGACGCCAAACCTACCCGTATTCCCGCCCCCGATAAAGTCGACAGGGCAGATCCGGAACCGGTCGCGGTGGAGTTTCTTGCCAGCGAGTTGCCGGAACATGTGCGCGCGTTCCTAGCTGAACAGCAAGACGGTCCCAGCTCGCAGGACTAAACACGCGAATGCGCCGGTGCACGGCGCTCGCTTTCATCCTCGCCGCAATCCGCAAGTCCGGCTGGCCCAGAGCATGGCCGGATCTCGAGATTCATCAGCGCGCTGTATGATAGGGATTCGGCTCAATCCGAGTCGCCGTCTGGGTCACGATCCGGGTCACAATTCCATTCACTGCCGCGCTACCACTCCATGCGTTTATCCGCCTTTGCTGCATTTTTTATAACGCCATTGCTCCTCGTTATTAAATCGCAACCTCCCCGTGTTTCAAGCGTTTTCCGAATTCCCTGCGTTTCGATTCCCCGCACAACCCGGCCTCGTGGGCTTCGCGCGCGCGTCCTCACCGGGCTCGGCCTGGCCTGTGCGCTCGCGAGCACTACGCTGAGCGCACCGGCTTGGGCTCAGGCAAGCGACAGCGACGACACCGCCCTGATGAATTTAATCGCCCAGGCATCCGAGCGCGTGATGTTGGCCGATACGGTGGCGCGCTACAAGTGGGCCAAAAAGGAATCGATAACCGACCCGGTCCGGGAAAAAGCATTGCTTGCGTCGGTGGCGCGGCAAGCGCCCAACTATGGCGTCGAGCCGCAACTGGCTCAAACGTTCTTTAGAGACCAAATCGAAGCGAACAAAGTGGTGCAGCAAGGGCTTATCGACGGCTGGCGTGTGGCCCCGCCGCCGCCCGGGCCCGTGCCCGATCTGGCATCCAGCACCCGTCCGCAATACGACAGGCTGACTGTTACGCTGCTCACCGGCTTGGCTCGGGTGGAAAGCGTGCGCCGCGCCGACGATTGCTCGACGCGTTTGTCTCGCAGCCTGAGGGCCTGGAAAGAGCTACGCACCGTCGACACCCTGCATGCGCAAGCGCTGAACCGCGCGTTCGAGCATCTGTGTGCCGGCGGCGTAGGCGCGGTCGGCTGAGCGCCCACTCAAGGGCAGATTTAGCGGCCGGCTGAGTCCTGCTGAGCCCCTGCTGAGTCTCGGCTCATGCAGACTTAGCGGCCGGCCAAAGCGTTTGACCGCTCAAATCGATCGATGCCCAGCGTCGTGTTCAATCCGCACTCGCCAGAATCTCGATATCCAGCGATCCATCGTTCAGACGACTCTGCAACACCTGATAGGTGTGCGGTTCGAAACGCGGCGGCTCGCTGCGCTTGGCCAGCACAGCGGCCACGTCCTCACGCGCAGCAGCGCTTCCCAAGTAGCACCAGCGGTCGATCACGTGCCATACGGGCGCAGGCGCCACGCTATCGCGCACCGGGTAGCGAGCCTGCTCACTGCGCTCACGCCTCTCACTCAACGCAACCGGTCCAGCGTAAGGCCAAGGCAGCAACCGCAAGTCTTCCAACGCCACACGGGCGCGCAAAGCATGTTCGCGGATCGACTCGCGCCCTTCGGCGATACAGCTTCCCCGACAGAGATCGAGTGCATACGCGCCACAGGGCGCGCCGCTGAGCGCTGCCTTCTCCACTCCAAGCCGGACCCGACACAAGCCATGCTGGTCCGCCAGGGCATGCAATGCCACTTCTGCTTCGCGCCGCGACGAGAATAGTCCGAACAAAGCGGGCTCAGTGGCGAAATCGTAGTCGCGGGCATGCACCAGACGCGGTGCATCGGCGCCGTCGACAAATCGCCACGCGCACAAGCTCAATGCGCGCTTACCTTGCTTGCTATTCAGTGGCTGCAAGGTCTGCACCAAATGCGCCTCGCGTAGTAACGCCCCCAGCTCTCCGCCGGTCTCGTACGTCTCGATCCGACGCACCTGCGCCGCCAGTTTCAAATCGCGCGCCGAACGCGATTCGCGCAAGAAATGCGCCCCGACCCGTTGTTTTAGATTGGTGCTCTTGCCGACATAGAGCGCGCTGTCCTGCTCGCCAAAAAAGACGTAGACACCCGGCGTTTCGGGCAGGCTGTCGAGCATCGCTTCATCGACGGCCGGCGGCAAGCTAAAGCCCTGGACCAGTCGCGCCACCGCCGTATCGATCGCATCGCGCGAGTGCAAATCGGCAAGCTTTTGCCAGAACTGCCACAGCAAGTCGGCGTCCGACAACGCGCGATGACGCCCGGACGGTAACAGAGCGTGGCGCTCTATCAACGCGTCTAGCCCGTGGCGCTTTTCGCCAGGAAAAAGTGCACGCGACAGGCGCACGGTACACAGCACGTCGGCGCTAAAGGTCAGGCCGGCCCGCCGGAACGCGCTTTTCAGGAACCCGTAGTCGAAGCGCGCATTATGTGCGGCGAACAATTTGCCGTTCAAGCGTTGCGCCAGTGGCTCGGCAAGCGATTCGAAGGTGGGTGCGCCGCTCACCATGGCGTCTGTGATGCCGGTCAGGCGCTCGATAAATGCAGGGATGGGCTGCTCGGGATCGACCAGTGTGCTCCATGTCGAGACGCCATCGCGGCCGATCTCCACGACGCCGATCTCGGTGATGCGGTCATGCGTCGCGTTTCCACCGGTGGTTTCCAGATCGACAAACACCATGGGGCGGTCGAGCCCCGCGAGCAACGCTTCGATCTCAGGCGTTAACAAAGGCATAAGACCCGACGACGTAACACCGGAAGGCATAAAGCGGGAGTGCATAAAGCGCGCATATCAACAGCATAACAAGGCAAGGGGCAACTCCGACTTCGATCCGACAAAAAAAAACCCCTGCTTCAGGCAGGGGCCAGATTCCGTACTACTACGGACAGGCGGCGGCTCATCATCTACCCGCCCGCCTTGTTGGTATTTTATCGCGCAAACTCGCGAGCCGCCTACGGCTTATCCCGGCGGCGCCTCGCGCGCAAGCTTAGACCGGCTTGATATTCGCGGCTTGCTTGCCCTTGGGGCCCATCTTGACTTCGAACGAAACGCGTTGCGTTTCCTTCAGGGTCTTGAAGCCTTCGACACGGACTTCCGAGAAGTGCGCGAACAAATCTTCGCCGCCCGCATCCGGAGTAATGAAGCCAAAGCCCTTAGCATCGTTGAACCATTTGACGATACCGGTTTCCATAAAGTCTATTTCCTAAAAGTTGAACAAAAGGGCCGCGCCCCATGACCCGTTCCCCGCGCATCACGCTGTCTCGAGCCCTGCCCGAAACAAGAAGCGAATAGCCATGATGGAACGCATCGCCCCTGTTTATAAGGATAGGCTCGCGGCCCGTCAAGTAAATATTTAATCAGCAACAACCCTGGCATGATGATTAAAAATTGTTTTAAATCAACGTCCTAACATCATTTTCACGAGTAGCGCTCGCGCCGCTTCTGCAGCATTTGGACGACGCTCAGTGTTTACGATGCTTGCGCGTTTTATTATATTTGCGGGGGCGCCTGCGACCGCCGCCGCTGAACCATCGCCCGAAAAGCGTCTTCCAAGCTCGCAATATACGCGTTCTTATAGGCCAGCTCCGACCCCGGCGGCTCGCGGCGCACGAGCATCGTTGCGTTGGCCTCGAATACCAGGATCCGCCCGTCGGCGAGCAACGCAAAATCGATCCCCGCATAATCGAGTTCGAGCCGCGCGCCCACGGCTTCGAGCGCCTGCCAGGCCCGAGCGCCCAATACAGCTTCAGCGTCGGACAAGAACCGCGCTTCTTCGGCCTGCTTCTCCGCTTGCCCCAGCATATCGGCAGAAAAATAATGCACCAGCCAGTGGCTGGAAATAGCGAGGTGGTACGGATACGGCCGGCCGTCGATGAAGATCGCCCGATATTTACGGAAATAGCCGTCCGCCGAACGGTAGTCGTAATAAGGCGCGACAAAAAATGCCGGCGCGCTTTGCCAATCGATCTCGGCAAGCGCTGCCTCGGTGGCGGCGTCGACCAGCACCAAGCCCTCGCCCCCATGCGTGGCGATCGGACGGATCAGGATCGCTTGCCCGGCCTGCGTCAGATAGGCGCGCGCCTCCTGCTCGTCGGTAATGCGCGTCACGGGCGGCGTGACCAGCCCGTCTATTCCGTCCAGCAGTTGCGGCAGGCAATCGCGTGCAGTGCGCGCCACGGCACGCGGCGAATTCAGCACCGGCACCTGCGCCGCATCGACAAACGCCAGCAACGGTGCCAGCACCGGAGCCGCGACATCGGGGTCGCCGATCGCGTTGAAAATCAGATCGGGCGGCGGGCAGCCATGCATGCTCAACACTTGCGCCGGGGTGGTCGGGCCGCCGTCCGGTATGTACTCGACAAAGTATTCGATGCGGCGCGTGCTGGCGTGATCGAACCAGAGCTCCAGCGGTACGTTGCCGCGTCCGCCCGCGCAGATCAGCCAGACCGTAAGTTGCGCTGTGGCGCACTCGTTATCGAACACGAACTGCCGCCCATACGCGAAATCCGTATGGTGCTGCGCTTCGCTAGCGCGGCCCGTATCGCGCAACAAGGTGGCGAGGTTGCGGTGCGCCACCACCAGTTCCGGATCAAGTTGCAGGGTCAGCCGGTACCACGACTCGGCCGAGTCGCTATGCCCGGCCATCAGGTAAGCGGTGGCGATGTTGTATAAATCCAGCGCCGAGCGGCTGCCGAGCGCCATCGCGGCCATCCGGTGCGCCAGCGCTTCGCGGCCCTGGCCTTGCGCATCGAGCACCGCGGCCAGGCCGACATACACCTTCGGATGCAGCGGCGAGCGGCGCCGCGCTTCACCGTAGGCGTGCAGGGCCGCCGCCTGATCGCCCATCGCCAAAGCGGCCGCGCCAACTTCCAGCCAACCGCCAGGCTCGGGCGGCAGCTTTACTTTTACCGCCTTTGTCTTGCTTGCCATTGCCTCAAACCCTGTGAATTCATGCTGCATGCTACAGATTTGCGCGCCTCGGGTAAAACGCCATCGACATGGCGTTGGCACGCCGCCATAGTCGAAAACTAAATTGACCAGTATTCAAATATATTGGATTTCACTACTCTATATGGTTTGCCGCTAGTCCGACGCAGCGAGTACTATGCGCCTCCGGCAACACGTGGGCGTAATGACGCATGAGCAGGTATGAGCCGGCGTGAGCGTCAAGAGACATGAGAGATCTGCGATGAAAAGTGTGCTGGACAACCATGTGCTGTATAGACATGTGCCGAAAGTCTTGCGAAGCGTTGGCTTCGCCGTTTGAGGTTATGACATGAGCTGGTTTCGTATGAGCGGCGATGGGGTCGCCACATGACCGCATTACTCGAGGTGCAGGGCCTGAAAACCTGCTTCAAGGTCGAGGGTGGCGAATTCGCCGCCATCGAAGGTGTCAGCTTTTCGATCGAGGCCGGCCGCACGTTGGGCATCGTCGGTGAATCTGGCTGTGGCAAAAGCGTCACGTCGCTTTCCATCATGGGCTTGCTGCCCAAGGGTATCGGCCGTGTTGCCGCCGGCTCCATCACCTTTGACGGCATCGATCTACTCAAGCTCACGCCGGCCGAATTGCGCGGCCTGCGCGGCGAACGCATCGCGATGATCTTCCAGGAGCCGATGACGTCGCTCAATCCCGCGTTCACGATCGGCAACCAGCTGATCGAAGCGATCCGGTGCCACCGCGACATGACTCCTGCGCAGGCGCGCGAGCACGCGATCGAGATGCTGCGGCGCGTGCGTATTCCGGCGCCCGAGCGCCGTATCGACGAATACCCGCATAAGCTCTCCGGTGGCATGCGCCAGCGCGTCATGATCGCCATGGCGCTGGCCTGCGAGCCTAGCCTCTTGATTGCCGACGAGCCAACCACCGCGCTCGATGTCACGATCCAGGCGCAGGTGCTGGAGCTGATGCGCAATTTACGCGAGCAGACCGGCACGGCCATCATGCTGATCACGCATGACCTGGGCGTCATCGCCGAACTCGCCGACGAAGTGGTCGTGATGTATGCCGGCCGCGTGGTCGAACGCGCCAGTGTCGCGGCGCTGTTTGCGCAACCGCAGCACCCTTACACGATCGGTTTGCTCGGCTCGATTCCCAAGCTGCATCTGGATCAGGACCGGCTTGCCGCAATCGAAGGCCAAGTGCCTACCCCCATGACGCGCCTGGAGGGTTGCCGGTTCGCGGCGCGCTGCCCGTTCGCCGAAGAACGATGCCGCCTTGCCGAACCGCCGCTCGTCGATCTCGGCGGCGGCCATCTGGCAGCCTGTTGGAAAGCGCCGCTGGACCCGGACCGGGAGCCGATGGTCAGCTCACGCGTGGGCCTGCCCTCTCACTCATTGCCGGAGCATACCGCGTGACTTCGATGGTTACTGCCGCGGCATCCGCGCAGCCGCTTTTGCGCGTCAATCAACTGGTCAAACATTTCCCGGTGCAGCGTGGCTTCTTCAGCCGCGACCGTGCCGTCGTGCATGCCGTCGATGGCATCAGCTTCGAACTCACTGCCGGCCAGACCATGGCGCTGGTGGGCGAATCGGGTTGCGGCAAGTCGACGCTGGGCCGGCTGGTGCTGCGGCTGTTCGATGCCAGCTCGGGCGAAGTGTGGTTCAAGGGCACCGATTTGATGCGCCTGGACGCCGCCGCGCTGCGCGCGCAACGCAGCAAGCTGCAAATGATTTTTCAAGACCCTTACGCCTCGCTCAATCCGCGCATGACTGTCGCGCAGACGCTGACCGAGCCGCTCACGCTACACGGCCTGGCGCCCGGGCGGCATCGTGAGCGCGCCGCCGAGTTGCTGGAGCTGGTCGGGCTGTCGTCGCAATATCTGCAGCGCTACCCGCATGAATTTTCCGGCGGACAGCGCCAGCGGATCGGCATCGCCCGGGCGCTCGCCGTGGAACCGGACCTGATTGTTTGCGATGAACCCGTCTCGGCGCTCGATGTGTCGATCCAGGCACAGGTGGTGAACTTGCTGCAGGATCTGCAGCGGCGGCTTGGCCTGTCGTACATTTTTATCGCGCACGATCTGGCCGTCGTCAAACATATCGCGACGCACGTGGCCGTGATGTATCTGGGCCAGTTCGTCGAATACGCGGAAAAGTCGCAGTTATTTGCGCAGCCGCGGCACCCCTATACCCAAGCCCTGCTGGCGGCGATTCCCGAGCCGGAACCGTCGATCAAGCCCGTGCGTGTGTTGCTCGAGGGCGATGTGCCTAATCCGATCGAGCCGCCATCAGGCTGCCGGTTTCGCACACGCTGCCCTTACGCCCAAGTGCGTTGTGCCGAAGAAGTGCCGCAGCTCAGCGGCGACGCGGGGCATCTCGTGGCCTGTCACTTCTGGCGCGACATTCCCGCGCCGCCGAAGATCGCGACGCCAGCGCCCAACCTGCGGCTGGAAAAATTGCAGGCGGCGTTCCGGAATATGGCGCTCACGCCATGAGGTGAAAGCGGCCTGAGACGCGCTGAAATTTGGTTGAGCTCGGTTTGAAGTTTGGTAAGCGCCGTCATGGCCGCCGCGACGCACAGTGACATTTTCAAACGTAATGGCTTCGTAGTGACGCGCAGTGACGTTTTTCTGTAGTGACGGTTTCGATAAAAACGATCCCCTGTCGGGTCGACCCGGCAGCCCCTGAAGGAGAAGTTCAAGCATGCGCACCTTTTCATTATTCCGACGCTCGTTGTTCCAGCGCCCATCGTTCACTCGCTCATTGTTCACGCGCTCATTTGTCAAAAGGCTAGGCACAGTCCTCGTGCTCGCGACTACGCTGTGCGCGGCCGGGGCCCACGCCCAGACCCTGCGCATCGGCTTGGCCGAAGACCCCGACGTGCTGGACCCCACGCTCGCCCGCAGTTTCGTCGGGCGCATCGTGTTCGCGTCGCTGTGTGACAAGCTGTTCGATATCGACGAGAAGCTCAATATCGTGCCGCAACTGGCGACCTCGTATCAATGGACGCCCGACAACAAAGGCCTGATCCTGAAGCTGCGCAGCGGCGTGACCTTCCAGGACGGCGAGAAATTCGACGCGGCTGCCGTCAAATTCAATATCGAACGCCACAAGAACCTGCCGGGCTCCAACCGTCGCGGCGAACTCAGCCCCGTGACCACCGTCGACGTGATCGACCCGTTGACCGTGCGGATCAATTTGTCGGCGCCGTTCGCACCGCTGTTATCGGTGCTGGCCGACCGCGCCGGCATGATGGTCTCACCGAAAGCGGCCCAGGCTAACCCAAGTAACTTCGGCAGCAACCCGGTGTGCTCGGGGCCGTTCCGCTTTACCGAACGGGTTGCGCAGGATCACATCACGCTGTCGCGCTTTGCTAACTACTGGAACAAGGACGCGATCCATTTCGACAAGATCATATTCGTGCCGATTCCCGACGGCACCGTACGCTTGGCGAATTTGCGCTCGGGCCAGCTCGACCTCATCGAGCGCGTTGCGCCTTCGGACATTGCCGGACTGAAGAGCGACGACCGCTTCAAGATCGCGCGTACGACCGAAATCGGTTATGAAGGCATCACGATCAACCTCGGCAAGAGCGACCTCGCGCAGAAAAATCCGCTGGGCCGCGATCCGCGTGTGCGCGAGGCATTCGAGCTGTCGCTGGATCGCCAAGGCATCGTGCAGGTAGCCATGGACGGCGAGGCCGACCCGGGCAACCAATGGGTTGCACCGAGCAACCCCTACTACGCGAAGAACGTGCCGATTCCCCAACGCAACATCGCGCGCGCCAAAGCCTTGCTCAAGGAAGCCGGCGTGACCAACCCGACCTTCACGCTGATGACGCCCACCACCTCCGACGCGCAGCGCACGGCGCAAGTGGTGCAAGCGATGGCCAAGGAGGCCGGCTTCAACGTCAAGATCCTCTCGACCGAATTTGCCACTTCGCTCACGCTCGCCGACCAAGGCCAGTTCGACGCCTACGTGCTGAACTGGAGCGGCCGCGCCGATCCGGACGGCAACCTGTTCAGCTTCTACGGCTGCAAGCAACCGCTCAACTATTCGGGCTATTGCAAGCCGGAACTCGACGATCTGCTGAATCACTCACGCAGCGCACTGGATCCGGTCGAGCGTCAGAAATACTTCAACCAGATCGCCGCGATGACGACGCAAGACCGGCCTATCTTGTATCTGTTCCATCGGCACTGGCTGTGGGCCTATAACAAGAAGCTCACCGGCTTTCGCGTCGTACCCGACGGGCTGATCCGGGTTCAAGGTTTGAAGATGTAATCGCGGGTGCGGGCGCGCTGCTGAACCCAGGTTCACGTAGTTCGCCCGCCGCGCATTGGGAAACACTATGCTGCAATTTCTACTCAAGCGACTGGCCGCGATCGTTCCAACGATCTTCTTCGTCACGTTGATTATCTTCGGGCTGCAACAACTGCTGCCGGGCGACCCGGCCGTGGTGCTCGCGGGCGAAGACCAGGACCCGACGGTGATCGCGTATCTGCACAAGAAGATGCATCTCGACGAGCCGGTGCCGGTGCGCTATGCGTACTGGGTCGGCGGCGTCCTCAAGGGCGACCTCGGCGACTCCTTGCGCATCCAGCAACCGGTCTCGGCGCTCATTGCACAGAAACTTCCGGTCACGATAGAGCTCGCCGCGCTGGCCATGGTGATCGCGCTGGCGATCGGCATTCCGGCCGGCATTGTCTCGGCTGTCGCCAAGAACACCGCCTGGGATTACGCGGCCAATCTGTTTGCGCTGTGGGGACTATCGACGCCCAATTTCTGGCTGGGTATTTTGATGATCATGCTGTTCTCGGTATCGCTGGGCTGGTTGCCCGCCTCCGGCTATGTCAGCCCATTCGAGGATCTCAAAGCCAACCTCGCCGCGATGATCATGCCGGCCTTCGTGCTGGGCAATGCAATCGCGGCGGTACTGATGCGCCATACCCGCAGCGCGATGTTGCAAGTGCTCAACGCCGATTACGTCAGGACTGCGCGTGCCAAGGGGCTCAACGAGCGCAGCGTGATCCTCAAGCATGCCTTGCGTAATGCACTCATGCCCATCATCACGCTAGGCGCGCTCGAATTCGGCACGCTGCTGTCCGGCGCGGTGCTGACCGAGCAAGTGTTTTCGATTCCCGGTTTCGGCAAACTGATCGTGGACGCCGTGTTCAACCGTGACTACGCCGTCGTACAGGGCGTGGTGCTGTTTACCGCCAGCGTGTACATCGTGCTGAATCTGCTGGCGGACCTCGCCTATTTCTATGTCAATCCGCGTCTTCGGGGTTAAGCCATGAGCACTGTGATGCCCTCTCCCGCCGCTGCGGTGCCGCGCGAACTGAGCCCAGGCAGGCGCGCCATGTTGCGCCTGGTGCGCCGGCGCGGCGCAATGCTGGGTTTGGCAATTGTGTTGTTGTTTATTGCAATTGCATTATTCGCGCCGCTCATTGCGCCTTACGATCCGGTTCAAACCAGTTGGACCGCGGTGCGTAAAGCACCCAGCGCGGCCTACTGGTTCGGCACCGACGAGCTCGGCCGCGACGTGATGTCGCGTGTTATCTGGGGCGCACGCGCGTCGCTGATGGCGGGGCTCGTGTCCGTGTTCATCTCGATGGCGTTGGGCGTGCCGATCGGGCTGCTCGCCGGTTACATGGGCGGTTGGGTCGATGGCGTGATCTCGCGTTTCACCGATGCGATGCTGGCAGTGCCGTTTCTGATCCTGGCGATTGCGCTGGCCGCCTTCCTCGGACCGAGCCTGACCAATGCGATGGTCGCGATTGGCGTGTCCGCGATGCCGGTGTTTATCCGGCTCACACGCGCTCAAGTGTTGTCGGTAAAGGTCGAGGATTATGTCGAAGCCGCGCGTGCGGTGGGCAACCCGCACTGGCGCATCGCGCTGCGCCATATTCTGCCGAATACGCTGCCGCCGCTGATCGTGCAAGCAACGTTGACGATCGCAACGGCGATCATTGCCGAGGCCAGCCTGTCGTTTTTGGGTCTAGGCCAGCAGCCGCCCGCGCCTAGTTGGGGCAGCATGTTGAATACCGCGAAGGACTACATCGATAACGCACCGTGGATGGCGATCTGGCCGGGCTTGTCGATCTTCCTGCTGGTGCTGTCGTTCAATTTGCTGGGCGACGGCTTGCGCGACGCGTTGGACCCGCGACATAAATAGCGCGCGGTAGCTACGCAGAAATCGTGTGCGCAAATCGTCCAGATTTGCGCACACTGCAAGCCCTTTCAGTTTCCAGCCACCTGCGCCACACGCATCCCCTGGACGGGTTCCGCTGACGGCTGACGCGCCAGCACCGGACCGAGCGCTGCTCCCGTATGACTGGCGACGACCTTGACCAACTGCTCGGGCGTGGTTTGCGCCACGATACTGCCGCCGCCCGCGCCGCCTTCCGGACCCAGATCAATGACCCAGTCGGCCTCGGCAATGACGTCCAGGTCGTGCTCGATCACCAGCACGCTATGCCCGGCGTCGACCAGCCTGTGGAGTACCTCGATGAGTCGCGCGACGTCGGCCATATGCAGGCCGACAGTGGGCTCATCCAGTACATACAGCGTATGCGCCGCCTTCTGTCCGCGCCGGGCAATATCGTCGCGTACCTTGGAGAGCTCGGTCACGAGCTTGATACGCTGCGCCTCGCCACCGGACAGCGTAGGCGATGGCTGCCCCAGCGTCAGATAGCCCAACCCGACATCCTTCATCAATTGCAGCGGGTGCGCAATCTGCGTGATCGGGCCGAAAAATTCGACGGCCTCGTCCACTTCCATGGTCAGCACCTCACCGATATTGCGGCCGCGCCACGTCACCGCCAGCGTCTCGGGATTGAAGCGCTGCCCGTGACACACGTCGCACGGCACTTTCACATCGGGCAGGAAGCTCATGCCGATGGTGCGTACCCCTTGGCCTTCGCACGCAGGGCAACGTCCGTCGCCCGCGTTGAACGAAAAGCGCGACGCCGTGTAGCCGCGTGCACGCGCTTCGAGCGTCTGGGAAAACAATTTTCGGATGGCATCCCACACCCCGACGTACGTCGCCGGACACGAGCGTGGCGTCTTGCCGATCGGCGTCTGATCCACCTCAAGCACCCGGTCTATGCTCTCCCATCCGCTGACCGATTCGCAACCGTGCCAGTGGTGCGTCACCTTCAACTCCGGACGCGGTGCTTCGCGTGCCAGCACGCTGGAACGCCAGGCCTTTTGCTCGGCCGCTTGCGGCACAGACTTGCGAGCACGGCGGGTCGCCGGCGACGACATCACCGAGCGGCCCACTGCATCGAGCAGGTTGGTCATGAGCACATCGCGCGCCAGCGTCGATTTGCCCGAGCCGCTCACACCCGTGAGCGCGACCAGCCGCGCCAGCGGAATGCTGGCCGTCACACGGCGCAGGTTATGGAGCGTGCCGCCATGCACGGTCAGCCAGTTTTCAGGTACGGCCGGCGCGCTGCGTTGTGCGCGCGCTGATGCTGATGCTGATGCTGATGCTGATGCTGATGCCGATGCCGATGCCGATGCCGATGCCGGCTTGGACACCGACGCAGGCACCACCGGCCGCCGCGGTTGCAACGGATGCAGCAGCGGGTGCGCGAGATATCGCCCGGTCAGCGAATCGGGTTGCGCGGACAGGTCTGCCACGCTGCCCTGCGCCACAACCCGGCCGCCGCGTTTGCCCGCGCTCGGGCCGATGTCGATAATGTGATCGGCACGCCTAATCGTATCTTCATCATGCTCGACCACCACCAGCGTGTTGCCCTTCTCACCCAGCTTGCGCAGCGCACCCAGCAGGATCTGGTTATCGCGCGGATGCAAGCCTATGGTCGGTTCGTCCAGCACATAGCACACGCCCTGCAAGTTGCTGCCCAGTTGCGCTGCGAGCCGAATGCGTTGCGCTTCGCCGCCCGACAGCGTGGGCGCAGCGCGCTCCAGGCTCAAGTAGCCCAGGCCGACTTCCTCCAGGAATTCCAATCGCGCCTTGATTTCGCTGACGAGATCGCGCGCGATTTCGGCGTCGCGCCCGACCAAGCGCAATTGCGCGACCCACTGCCGCGCCTCGATCACGGTCCATTGCGCGACTTCCACAATGGGGTGCCCGTGGAAGTTGACCGCGCGCGCCACCGCATTGAGGCGCGTACCACCGCAGTCGGTACACGGTTGATCGGTCACGCCCTCGACCTCCTGCTCCTCTGCGGGTATGGTTTGCTCGCGGCCGCGGCCATCCTCGGCGACGAGTGTGTCGTCGTAGGCTTCGCGTTGCTCGCGCGTGAGCGCAAGACCAGTGCCCACGCATGTGGTACACCAACCGTGCTTGCTGTTGTACGAGAACATGCGCGGGTCCAGCTCCGGATAACTGGTGCCGCACACCGGGCAGGCGCGCTTGGTCGAGAACACCTTGACCGTTCCAATCTGCGCGCTAGGCTTGCCCGTGCGCATCGCCGCACCCAGGCCGTCCAGCGGCGCCAGCAGATGCATCACGCCTTTGCCCGCATCGAGCGCCTGCGCGAGCAACTCGCGCAGCGCCGCCTCGCGCTCAGGCAACACGACGAGGTCACCCACGGGCAGCTCGATGGTGTGCTCCTTGAAGCGATCGAGCTTGGGCCACGGGTTGACCGTGACAAATTCGCCATCGACGCGCAAGTGCGTGTGACCGCGAGCCTTGGCCCATTTGGCGAGATCGGTGTAGACGCCCTTGCGGTTCACCACCAGCGGCGCGAGCAAACCCACATGCTGATTGCGATGCTCGCGCAGCAATTGTGCTGCGATCGAGTCGGCGCTTTGCGAAGTCACCGCGGCGCCATCGTGGATGCAGTGCTGTATACCCAGCTTCACATAGAGCAAGCGCAGGAAGTGCCATACCTCCGTGGTGGTAGCCACGGTACTCTTGCGCCCGCCGCGCGACAAACGCTGCTCGATCGCGACGCTGGGCGGAATGCCATAGACGGCATCGACTTCGGGGCGCCCGGCCGGTTGCACGATGGAGCGCGCATAGGCGTTGAGCGATTCCAGATAGCGGCGCTGCCCTTCATGAAACAGGATATCGAAGGCCAAGGTCGATTTGCCCGAACCGGACACGCCAGTGATCACGTTGAACTTGCCGTGCGGAATATCGACGCCCAGCGATTTCAGATTGTGCTCGCGCGCGTTGACGATGCGGATGACGTTTTCGCCTTCGAGTTCGCGACGCGCCCGCGCGGCTTTCAACGCCGCTTGCAGCGGCACGCCGTCTTGCTCGACGCGCTCCGCGCTCATGCCGACCGAGCGCGTGTAGGCACGCAGTGCGTGGCCGGTATGCGACGGCGCGCAATCCTGGATTGCGTCGGGCGTGCCCGCGAACAGCACCTCGCCGCCCGCTTCGCCGCCTTCCGGTCCGAGATCGATCAGCCAGTCGGCCGCGCGAATCACGTCGAGGTTGTGCTCGATGACGATCAGCGAATGACCGCCGTCGAGCAGTTTGCCGAACGCGCGCATCAGCTTGGCGATGTCGTCGAAGTGCAAGCCGGTTGTCGGTTCGTCGAACATGAAGAGCTTGCTGCCCGTGTTGCTCGTCTTCGACGCTTTCGTGGCCGCTTTTGCGTTCTTACCCGGCCGCTGTGCTGTCTCTGCCAGATAGCCGGCCAGCTTCAGACGTTGCGCTTCGCCGCCCGATAGGGTCGGCACCGGCTGCCCGAGCTTGACGTACTCCAGACCGACATCGACGATCGGTTGCAGCACGCGCAGCACCTCGGCGTCGCTCGCGAACAGCGCCACCGCTTCGCTCACGGTGAGCTCCAGCACATCGGCAACGCTGAGGTCGCGCATGCGTTTGCCCGGTGCGCCACGTGCAATTTTCACTTCGAGAATCTCGGCGCGATAACGACGGCCATCGCAATCGGGGCAGCGCAAATAGACGTCGCTCAAGAACTGCATTTCGACGTGTTCGAAACCCGAACCGCCGCAAGTCGGACAACGCCCGTCGCCCGCATTGAAGCTGAACGTCGAGGCGCCGTACCCGCGTTGCTGCGCGAGCGGCGCCTTCGCAAACAACAGCCGGATTTCATCGAACGCGCCGACATAGCTCGCAGGGTTAGAACGTGCGGTCCTGCCGATCGGCGACTGGTCGACGAAGATCACGTCGTCGATCCGGTCGGCTCCGCTGAGGCTATCGTAGACACCGGGCGACTCGGTCGCCTTGCCAAAGTGACGCGCCAACGCCGGGTACAGCACATCCTGCAACAACGTCGATTTGCCCGAACCCGACACGCCGGTGACGCACACCAGCCGCTGCAACGGAATTTCCACGGTGACGTTGCGCAGATTGTGTTCGCGCACGCCGGCCAGCGTCAGTCTCGGCGTATTCGCGTCGACCGTGCGGCGTGACCAGCTCGCGGCATCCGCCACCTGCTTGCGCCCGCCCAGATAAACACCAGTCAGCGTATTGACCTCGCGAATCCCATCGGGCGTGCCGTCATAAACGATCTTGCCGCCACGCTCGCCGGGGCCGGGTCCCATGTCGATCAGGCGATCGGCGGCCAGCATCACCGCGGGGTCGTGCTCCACCACCACCAGCGTGTTGCCGGCGTCGCGCAAGCGGTGCATGGCTTCGACGATGCGGCCCATGTCGCGTGGGTGCAGCCCGATGCTGGGCTCATCCAATACGAACAAGGTATTGACGAGCGAAGTCCCGAGCGCGGTGGTCAGGTTGATACGCTGCACTTCGCCGCCCGACAACGTACGGCTTTGGCGATCGAGCGTGAGATAGCCGAGGCCGACATCGCATAGATATTTAAGCCGCGTGCGTACCTCGTCGCTCAAGAGTTTCAGCGCGTCGTCGAGCAAGGTGCTCGGTAGCGTGAGCGTGTCGAAAAAGCGTCGGACCCGCTCGATAGGCATCAGCATCAAGTCGTGCAAGGTCAGCCCGGGTAGCGCTTCGAGCTGGTCGCGCCGCCAGGCGACGCCCATCGGCATGAAGCGCTGCGACGGCGGCAATACCGCATCCGCATCGTCCTTGCTGCCCAGGCGCCACAACAGCGACTCGGTCTTCAGCCGCGCGCCGCCGCAGGTGCCGCACGGCGTGTAGCTGCGGTATTTCGACAGCAGCACGCGGATGTGCATCTTGTAGGCCTTCGATTCCAGATACTCGAAGAATCGCTTGATGCCGTACCACTGACCGCTGCCCCGGCCGGTCCAATCGGGTGAGCCGTTGACAACCCAGTCGCGCTGCGCGTCGGTGAGTTGGGCCCATGAGCTGTCGCGTGGAATGCCGGCCTTGGCGGCATATTTCATCAGGTCGTCCTGGTTCTCTTTCCAGGCCGGCGTCTGCAGGGTTTTAACGGCGCCGGCGCGCAAGCTCTTGCGCGCGTCCGGAATCACCAGGCCAAGATCGACGCCGATGACGCGACCGAAACCGCGGCAGGTTTCGCAAGCGCCGTAGGCGGAGTTGAACGAGAACAGTGCTGGCTGCGGGTCGGCATAGCTGATGTCGCTATCGGGGCTGTGCAGCCCGGTGGAGAAGCGCCAGATCTGCGGCGCCTGCTCGTCGGCCAGCACATAGATGTTGACTCGGCCCGCGCCGCGCCGCAGCGCGCTTTCCAGTGCATCGAGCACGCGCGTCTTGTCCACGCGCGGCAAGCGGAAGCGGTCGGCCACCACGTCGAGCACCTTGCGCGGACCGGTGGCGGTCGCGACTTCGCGCTCGGCCTGGACGTGCGTATAACCGCTCGCAGAAAGCCACTGCTGTACTTCGTCGACGCTGGTAGTGCTCGGCAATTCGACCGGGAACGTGATCGCCATGCGCGCGTCGCTGTCGCCTGCACGCGAGAGCAGCTCGGCATAGATCGTCTCGGGGCTGTCGTGGCGCACCGCATGCGCCGTCTCGCGGTCGAATAGCTGGGCCGCGCGCGCAAACAGCAACTTGAGGTGATCGTTGAGCTCGGTCATGGTGCCGACCGTCGAGCGCGAACTGCGCACCGGATTGGTCTGGTCGATCGCGATGGCCGGCGGCACGCCGTCTACGCGATCCACCTGCGGGCGGTCCATGCGGTCGAGGAACTGGCGCGCGTAAGCGCTGAACGTTTCGACGTAGCGGCGCTGACCCTCGGCGTAAAGGGTGTCGAACACCAGGCTCGACTTGCCCGAACCCGAGGGGCCGGTAACCACCGTCATTTCGCCGGTGCGTATGTCGAGGTCCAAATTTTTGAGATTGTGCTGACGGGCGCCGCGAATGCGGATAACACCGGATGTCATAGATACGGTCCTTCGTAACGATGAGTTGCGTGGCGCCTGCGCTGTATACGCACTACATGATCGCACTACATAGTCGACTAACGCGGATCTCGACACGCGTTTAGCACTACGCTTTGCGTACAGCAAGGCAGCCAAACGCCCATCATAACGTGTCTCGTGCGAGCGAGTCAGTAATGCCCATTTCCCGCACGAGACACGCTCAGGCCACCTGCCCTCCACCCTGCGTTTCTTCCTCAGCCCCATTACTCTCGACCAGCGTTTCGGCAAGTTTGTCGAAAATCCTCTGCGTGGCGCCGCGGGCTTGCAATGCAAACAGCAGCAAGGAGCGGCCGGTCACCTGATAGGTGTCGCCCGAACCGAAATCGGGCAATTCGGCGCGCACAGGCATATTCGTGTCGATCAAACAGGTCCATTGATTGCTGCCAGGTATTTCCGGCAAGGTGAGCTCGACCATATCGTGGTGCGCATTCATGACGATGAGCAAGGTTGCGTCAGAACCCGGCTTGCGAATGCCGGTCGCCTGCGCGCGCCCATCGATCAACATGCCGAAACACCGCATCGCCGGATCGTCCCACTGCTCCGGGGTCAAGTCGACGCCGGCAGGACTGATCCACTTGAGGTCGGTCACATCGAGTTCTTCGTTGTAAGCGCCGATCAAGAAGCGTCCGCGACGCAACCCCGGCAGCGTGTGCCTGAGTGTGGTCAGGTTGTTGACGAATTCGGCCAGTGCCCGGCCTTGTTCGTCGATACCTTCCCAGTCGACCCAGCTGATTTCGTTATCCTGGCAGTAGGCATTGTTGTTGCCCTGCTGCGTCCTGCCGAATTCATCGCCGGCCAGCAGCATGGGCGTGCCTTGCGATAACAGCAAGGTAGCCAGCAGGTTGCGCTTTTGTCGTTCGCGCAATTCGCGGATTTCGACGTCGTCGGTCGGACCTTCGACACCGCAATTCCACGAGCCGTTGTTGGAACTGCCGTCCTGGCTGTCCTCGCCGTTTGCCTCGTTATGCTTCTCGTTGTACGAAACAAGATCGTTAAGCGTGAATCCGTCGTGGGCCGTAATAAAGTTCACGCTAGCCCAGGGGCGGCGGCCGCGCTGATTGAATTTGTCGCCCGACGCGCACAGCCGCGTCGCCAGATCCGCAACGATGCCTTCGTCGCCTTTCCAGAAGGCGCGCGCGGTATCGCGAAAGCGATCGTTCCACTCCGCCCAACCGGGCGGGAAGCCGCCCACCTGGTAACCGCCAGGGCCGCAGTCCCAGGGCTCGGCAATCAGCTTCACTGTGGCCAGAATCGGGTCTTGCCGGCAACTGTCGAGAAAGCCGCCGCCCTCGTCGAACCCGTGCGGCTCGCGCCCCAGGATCGTGGCCAGATCGAAGCGGAAGCCGTCCACGTTCATCTCGGTCACCCAGTATCGCAAGCTGTCGGTGACCATCTGCAGTACGCGCGGATGCGAGAGATTGAGCGTATTCCCCGTGCCGGTATCGTTGATGTAGTAGCGCGGCTCGTCCGGCATCAAGCGGTAGTAGGACGCATTGTCGATGCCACGAAACGACAGCGTGGCGCCCCGCTCGTTGCCTTCTGCCGTGTGGTTGTACACGACGTCCAGGATGACCTCGAGCCCGGCTTCGTGCAGCCGGTCGACCATCTCCTTGAACTCGGCAATGTGCCCGCTTCCCCGCGAGAAAAAGCGCGGATCGGCGGCGAAGAAACCGATCGTGTTGTAGCCCCAGTAGTTGGTCAGGCCTTTGTCGAGCAGATAGCTGTCGTTGACGAACGACTGGATCGGCAGCAGCTCGACCGAGGTCACGCCCAGGCGTTTGATATGTTCGATCACTTCCTTTTGCCCGAGGCCTGCGAACTTGCCGCGTGCATTTTCGGGCACGGCGGGGTGACGCTTCGTGTAACCGCCTACATGGGTTTCGTAGAAAATCGTACGCTCCCAGGGCAGGCGCAAACGCATGGGGTGTTCCCAGGTAAAGCTCTGGTCCACGACCTGGCACTTCTGCATGAAGGGTGCGCTGTCGCGTTCGTCGAAGCTCAGGTCTTCCTCTGCCGAATCCAGCGTGTAGCCGAACATGGCGGGATCCCATTTCAGTTCACCCACGTGGGCTTTCGCATAGGGGTCAAGCAGCAGCTTGTTCGGGTTGAAGCGATGGCCTGCTAACGGATCGTACGGCCCGTGCACACGGTAGCCGTATACCGCGCCGGGTTTCAGGTCGGGCAGATAGACGTGCCAGATTTCGTCGGTGTACTCGGGCAGTTCGATGCGTTCATATTCCTGCTCGCCACGTTCGTCGAAAAGACACAATTCGACTTTGGTGGCGTGCGCCGAAAACAGCGCGAAGTTGACGCCCTTGCCGTCCCACGTTGCACCGAGCGGAAACGGCGAGCCTTCTGCTATGCGGGTTTTGTTGGCCATGAGGAGAGTGCGTCCAAAAAAATGATGTAACGATGTGGTGTAAGAGCGTGACGTACAGCGCGTGATATGCAACGCGTGACGAGCAGCGCGTACCCGAGGCGGGTGAGGTCAAATGGCGACGTCGGGTAGCGCGCGCGAACGCGCGTCGTGCATGCGGGCGAAATCGCGCGCGGACGAAGTTACTGCAAAAGCAATTAGCATGCCGTAGACCTCAAGCCGCGTGGGCTTGGCTTGGCTCGCACGCTTGCGCTCGAGGAGCGCCCGATGCGTATAAAGATCGGCTCGATGTGTAAAAGCTACGCGTGCATCATTCCGGCTCGCAACGGACGTCGAATTGGATCAGCTTGGTCGGCCCGAACGCGTTGCTGATTGCCACATCGGCCGCGTCTCGCCCACGCGCCATCAACACCCTGCCCGTGCGCGCCACGTTGTTGCGGGGATCGAAGGTCTGCCAGCACCCGCCGACATAGGCTTCGAACCAGGCCGCGAAATCCATCGTACTGTAGGGCGGCGGCGTGCCGACATCGCTGATATAGCCGGTGCAGTACCGAGCGGGGATATTCATCGCGCGGCACAGGGTCACGGCCAGATGGGCGAAATCGCGGCACACCCCCCGGCGCTCCTGATAAACCTGCCAGGCGGTCTTGGTCGGGCGGGCGTAGCCATAGCCGAAGGTGATGTGGCCATGAACGAAATCGCAGATCGCCTGCACCCGGTCGCGACCGGGTGCCGACGTTTCGAACAGTTTCCAAGCGACATCGGAGAGCAGGTCTGTTTCGCAATAACGACTGCCGAGCAGGAACGTCAGGCATTCATCGGGCAGGTCCTCGACGGGATGCTGATAGCCATAGGGTTCGCGCGTTTCGGGCTGGTCCGAGATGTCGAGCAAGGCCGTTGTCGAGAGCAGGATCCGCCCTTGTGGCGCCACGATCCGGCTGCAGAGATTGCCGAAGCCATCGCGATATTGCCTGATGGGAGTGGGCGGATCGACCACCAGCAGATCGGCGACCAGCACGTCCTGCACACGGGAAAAATGCGTGTTCAACATCAGCATCATCGGTGTCGGTTGCGCACACTCGTAGATCAGATCATAGCCAACGCGGAGTTTCATCGCAGCGACCTTTGTGTGGATGATGCCTTTAGCATTGCTCGGTAACGCTGACTTCGACCTCTAGCCCATTGAACGAATGCGGTGCACCGTTCCATGTTCCCCAGAGCGGCAGAGCCTGCTGATGATCCCAGGCAACCGCGACGCGGATCAGATGGCGATTGCCGACGATGCTGTTGGTCGGATCGAAATCGACCCAGCCCGCGCCAGGAAGATAAATCTGCAGCCACGCGTGCGTGGCACCCCCGCCGCGCGTCGTGTCGTGATCGGGCACGAAGATATAGCCGCTGACGAAGCGTGCGGCCAGGCCGAGCGAGCGTACCGCGTCCATCATCAATACCGCGAAATCGCGGCAACTGCCACTACGCGCGTACAGCGTTTCGGCCGGACGTTGGACGCCTTTTTCCGTGCGCCTCACGTACATGAAATCCCGCTTGATGGCCTGCGTCATGGCGCGCAACAGCGATAGCGTGCCGCTCGAACTACCCGGTTCAAGGAAACCCTGTGCCCAGGCATCGACATCGGGGTCGGGATATTGACGGTTGCGAGCATTCACGAGATCGGACGCTTCGTCGTTCGTGTAGGCGAACGGATAGGTGCACGCGTACCGTTCGAGCGAATAGTCGGGCAGCGGTGCCTCGAAATGCTCGAGCGTCACTTCGCTTTCGAAGCGCAGCTCGGTTGCCGCATCCGAAAACGTCGCGACCGCGACGGAATTGTCGAACACGTCGTGCAGCCAATACAGTCGCGCGGGCGTGGGTGTGATGCGAAGCTGCGTCGTGACCAGGCGCAGATCGTGACTGGCCCGAGGTCGGAACATCATCCGGTGCTCGCCGAAATTCACCGGCTCCGAATACCGGTAAACGCTGACGTGCCGAACAGTGAAGCGCTGCGGCCCGGTCATCGCGCTCGGTCCGCGATGCTTGCTGGGTCGGGGATTCTTGCCGGGTCGGAGATTACGGTGCTCGAAATCATGGCGTCGCCAAGGGAAGCTTGATGCGGGAGCGCCGATGTGGCGATGCTCGCGATCTGCATTAGTAAGCCGTTCTAATTTCAGATCGGTCGATGGGGCTGATGCGTAAGATTGCACACGGCGATTGCTCAATGCAGTTGGACACCGCCTGCAGTTTGGACACAGCCGAGTCGCTACAGTTCTGCCGAGAATACACGAGCCAAATAGTTATCAAATACTTGTTTGCTCGCGGGCAACGCCTTGATGATGACTAGCAAAACGCGCTCCCGAAAAGCGGGCTTCGTGTTGGACTACTTCGACTGGGTGACCAGCTTCTTCGTCGCCCGATAGCCCTTGCGTGCGCCGCTAGCAACTTCATGGGCTGCGCTTTTGGCGGCGTGCGCGGTGGCATGCGCGGCTTCCCGCGTGACCTCTCCGGTTTTCCGGCCGACATGCACCGCCGTGTCCTTGACGTCATCGGCGGCTTGCTTCACGTCGGCTTGCGCAGCCGAGCAGAGCATCAAGCCCATAAGGAGGGCCAAAGCCGATTTATGCTTTTTCACAGAACTGCTCCTAAAGATTCAAATTCAGAGAAAACGTGCAACTCACTATTGCCGAATGGGCCATTGCTCCCGTGGCGGGTTTACCCCTAAGCTAGCCACGCAGACGAATCGGTTGTTCCCGGTTCGCGGGTGCGTTGAACACCGAGCGCGCCCTATTTTCCTATGAAAGAAGGGTAGAAACTACGATGACAAAAATTACGTTGCAGGTTTTCGATCGCATGGGCCACAAGCTCAATACGTACTTGGATCAAGTTGCGACGGAAGCGGCCATTGGCCAGCCAGGCAAACTTTATTTTTTTAATCGGCGCGGCTACACCATCAAGCGTAAAGCCCAGGCAAACAAGGAGCATTGGGTATTGGATGTGCTCGTGGACTGTCCGCTGCCGGGGTATTGACGCTTTTTTTCCGGCTAGGTCGTATCTCTGAAGTCGCATCGCTGGCCGGTGCATGTTCTACAATATAAACATGGTTGCTACCCAGTAAGGAGGCTGCCATGACTCAGTCAACGATAGGCTTTGTTGTCGCCCTTGTGGCTCTGTTGATCGTCGCGATGATGCTGGCACGGCGTTATCGGCGCGATCACCCGGGAGAGGGAATCGATCAGTGGCTCGACACGCATCACATGAGCTGGATGCATCGTCGGCATTGACGCCACGAATACCGCCAGAGTGCGTCAGTAGGAGGTAAAAAAACCTGCTCGGGCGGCCTTGCCCTCCAATCCCTAGCTCGAAACTCGCAAATTACAATTCCACTGAGCAAAGAAAAAGCCGCTTAGTGCGTAAACACATAAGCGGCTTAATGAAACGTACTGCGGTACTGCATATTTTTTGGTGCGGCTGGAGCGATTCGAACGCCCGACCCCTTGGTTCGTAGCCAAGTACTCTATCCATCTGAGCTACAGCCGCACATCGAGAACGAGATTATAGCGAACTCTCAGAAAAATGGAAGAGGCGCGTACGCATTTCTTTCAATCGCGTGCGCCGGGGGCAATTTGAGCCCGCGGCCGGGCATCCATCGCGCGGGCTCCCGCCTGAGCATCGATGGGTGTACCCTGAAGGATCAGCCTTAACACGCAGCATTCAAATACAGCAGCAATGATCCCAGCATGAACAAAGCCTTTGTCAAAGAATCCGAAGATCAGGACGACGACGACCTCGAAGCAGGTTTGCCCGCACTGCCTCCCGGCTCCAAAAATTACATCACGCCAACCGGCTACAAGCGGCTCAAGGATGAGTTGCTGCATCTGCTCGATGAAGCACGCCCGGAAGTCGTGCGCATGGTCTCCTGGGCCGCCTCCAACGGCGACCGATCGGAGAACGGCGACTACATCTACGGCAAGCGCAAGCTGCGGGAAATCGACAGGCGCATACGCTTCTTGACGAAGCGGCTCGATCTGGCCGAAGTGGTCGACAGCAGTCGGCCCAATGGCGACGAGCAGGTGTTCTTCGGCGCTACGGTGACTTATTCCGACCCCGACGGCGTGGAACAAACGATCACCATCGTCGGGATCGACGAAGTCGATCTGGATATCGGTCATGTGAGCTGGATTTCGCCGGTTGCCCGAGCACTCGTCAAAGCACGGCTCGGCGATGTCGTGCCGCTGCATACGCCCGGCGGCGTCGTACCGATCGAAATCCTGGATGTGAACTACCCGAAACAGCTTTGACAGCGCGCCGCCGCTCATGCAACGAGTGAAACGCAGCGAGATGAAACGCAGCGGGCCAAGCCGCACACAACACAACTAGCAACGGTTAAGAGATACGAACAGCGCCCAGCCGACTAGATATCGTCGCGCTCGCGCGTGATACGCATGCCCAGATGGGCATCTGGACGGCCCTGCCCGTCTTCGCTGGGCTTGTCGCGCGTGATCCGCATGACATCCGGGTTGGTGCGTACCCGGCGCATCACATTGGCTAGGTGGATACGGTCCTTGACCTGCAACAGGAAGCGCAACTGCGTCGACTCGGCGGGCAGGTTCTCGTCCATCGCGATATGCGCGATGTTCGCATCGGCCGAGGTGATGTCGCCAGCCACACGGGCGATCGTGCCGCGGTGGTTAAGCACCAGCACGCGAATCCCCACGTCGAACAAACGGCCTGGCTGCGGCGCCCAGGCCACGTCGATCCAGCGGCCCGGATCGCGTTTATGGATGCGCTGCGCGACGCGGCAATCGGCCGTATGGATCGCCATACCCAAGCCGATGCCGATGTAACCCATGATGTTGTCGCCCGGAATCGGATGGCAGCATGCCGACAACTGCACCGACATGCCTTCGGTACCGGTAATGACCACCGAAGCGCCGCCGTGGCCCGAGCTGGTGAGCATGCCTTCGTGAACACGCGGCGTGCCCTCTGCATCGGCTTCGCGTCCGCTGACCAGTACCTCGATGCGTTTGGCCATTACCGCCGCAACGCGCCGGCCCAGGCCGATGTCCGCAAAAATTTCCTGACGATTCTTATTGCCCGTCCACTGCACGAGCTTTTCCCAGTTCTCGGGGCTCACATCCGACAAACACAGCGAATATGCCTTGAGCGCCTGCTCGACCAAACGTTCACCCAACTGCACCGATTCGGTCAGGCGCATGGTCTTTAGATAGTGGCGAATCGCCGAACGGGCCTTGCCGGTGCGCACAAAACCGAGCCACGCGGGATTGGGCTTGGAATACGGCGCAGTGATCACTTCGACGATATCACCGCTTTTAAGCTCGGTGCGCAGCGGTAGCAATTCGTTGTTGATCTTGACCGCGACGCACTGGTTGCCCAAGTCGCTGTGCACCGCGTAGGCGAAATCGAGCGCTGTGGCGCCGCGCGAGAGCGGCATGATCTTGGACTTCGGCGTAAACACATAGACCGCGTCCGGGAACAGATCGATCTTCACATGTTCGAGAAACTCGCTCGAATCGCCCGCTTCCGACTGTATCTCCAGCAGCGACTTGAGCCACTGGTGAGCGCGCTTTTGCACGTCGTTCAAATCGGCGCTACCGTTCTTGTAGAGCCAGTGCGCGGCAACGCCGGATTCGGCGATCTCGTGCATATTGCCGGTGCGGATCTGAAACTCGATCGGCGTGCCGAACGGGCCGACCAGCGTGGTGTGCAGCGACTGATAGCCGTTCACCTTCGGGATCGCGATGTAGTCCTTGAACTTGCCCGGCACCGGTTTGTACAGCGCATGCAGCACGCCGATACACGTATAGCACTCGAGCGCCGAGCCCACCACCACGCGAAAACCGTACACGTCCAGCACCTGCGAGAACGACAATTGCTTGTCGCGCATCTTGCGGTAAATGCTGAAGATGGTTTTTTCGCGGCCGGTCACCTCGGCCTTGACCTTGGCGTCGGTGAGCGAACGCTCGACCGCATCGAGAATCTTGCCGACCACTTCACGGCGATTACCACGCGCGGCCTTGACCGCTTTTTCCAGCGTCGCGTAACGACGCGGGTTGAAATTCGCAAAGCTCAGTTCCTGCAGCTCGCGATAGGTGTTGTTCAGCCCCAGCCGGTGCGCGATCGGTGCATAGATATCGATGGTTTCGCGCGCCACGCGGCGGCGTTTTTCCATCGGAACCGCGCCCAGCGTACGCATATTGTGCAAACGGTCGGCCAGCTTGACGAGAATCACGCGCACGTCGCGCGCCATCGCGAGCAGCATCTTGCGGAAATTCTCCGCCTGCGCTTCCTCGCGATTGCGAAACTCCATCTTGTCGAGCTTGGACAGCCCGTCGACCAGTTCCGCCACCTTGGGACCGAAACGCTCGGCCAATTCGGTTTTGGAAACGCCCTGGTCTTCCATCACATCGTGCAGTAACGCAGCCATGATCGACTGTGCGTCGAGCTTCCAGTCGGCGCAAATTTCCGCCACCGCAACCGGATGCGTGATGTAAGGCTGGCCGCTCTGGCGGTATTGGCCGAGATGAGCCTCGTCGCTGAAGTGGAAAGCCGACTTGATATCTTTGAGCTCAGCCTTGCTCAGGTAGCCGGACAGCGCTGCCGTGAGATTGGCGATCGAGACGACCTCGGCCTTGCGCGGCTGCTCCGGCGTGGCAGTAGGCCCGAACAGGTGCCTGAACGATTGTTCGAGCACCGCGTCGATATACTTGCGCGCGGCCGAGCTTTTGGTTGTCGCTGGCGGGGATGTCTCCGTCAAGGAGGCGGGGGGATGAGTCATATGCGCCTCCTTGCGGTCATGATCTAGCGTTGGGCGGATAGAGCACCGGTCAAGCAGGCACCGGCACGCGGAAAGTCAAGAAGCTCAATCCTGGCAGCAGGCTTGAAACCCGCATGCGCATGCGTTGCGAAAACTGTCTGACTTTAAACCGGTACTTTCTTCAGCATTTCGATGCCGATCTTGCCCTCGGCGATTTCGCGCAACGCGACAACGGTCGGTTTGTCGCGACTTTCGACTTTGGGCGTGTGACCTTGCGCGAGCTGACGCGCACGGTACGTTGCTGCGAGCGCGAGCTCGAAGCGGTTCGGAATCTGCTTGAGACAATCTTCGACGGTGATGCGAGCCATATTCTGTGTCCTTCGTAATATAGTGCTTATTCTACCTTATCGCGGCCTCACTCTGCCTGCGGCGAGTGAATCCCTAGCTGCACGAACAGGTCGGTGTGACGCGCGCGCTGCGAAGCGAAGCGCAAACGCGTGGCCGTAACGATGGTTTGCAGCTCGTTGAGCGCCCGTGTGAACGCCTCGTTGATCACCACGTAATCGGACTCCGGGGCATGCGCCATCTCACTTCCGGCGGCCAACAGCCGGCGCGTGATGACGTTGGGTTCGTCCTGCCCGCGCTTGGTCAAACGCTCGGCCAACGCCTCCAACGAAGGCGGCAAAATAAAAATGCCGACGACGTTGCGAAATTGCCGACGCACCTGCTGCGCACCTTGCCAATCGATTTCCAGCAACACGTCACGGCCGCTTTTCATCTGCTCTTCGATCCAGACGCGCGAGGTTGCATAGTAGTTGCCATGCACTTCGGCGCTCTCGATGAACTCACCCTGCGCACGCCGATCGAGGAATTCGTCGACGCTCACGAAATGATATTGCACGCCGTCGGTTTCTTTCGGGCGCGGCGCGCGCGTGGTGTACGAAATCGATAGGCAGATCGCCTCGTCTTTTTCGAGCAGTGCATTCACCAGCGTCGATTTGCCGGCCCCCGACGGGGCGATCACCATGAACAGGTTGCCCGGGTATTCGCCGAGATAAGGATCGCGCCCGCCGTGGCTGCTGTGAGTGCGGTGGCCTGCAGCTGCGGGAGCGTCCGCACGCTCCGGTGACTGAGGGGGCTGATGGGCTTGAGTGTTGGGCATGCCGTGTTACTCCAGATTTTGTACCTGTTCGCGCATCTGTTCGATCAGCAGCTTGAGTGTCATCGACGCGTCGGCCAACTCCTTGGTCGCCGCTTTCGAGCCCAGGGTGTTCGCTTCGCGGTTGAGCTCCTGCATCATGAAATCGAGCCGCTTGCCGACCCGGCCGCCCTTGTCGATCACATGGCGGGTTTCGCCCAGATGCGCGACCAGGCGCGTGAGCTCTTCAGCGATATCGATGCGTATGCCGTATATCGTCACTTCCTGGCGAATTCGCTCTGACACTTCATCGCGGCTCAATGCGGCGTTGGACGCGCTCGCGCCCTCCTGCGGCACGGCGACGCCGAGCGCCTCCTGCAACCGCTCGACAATTTTCTGCTGCTGGCGCGCGATCAGCTCCGGCACCAGTGGCGTGATGCGCGCCACGATCGCTTCCATTTCGCTGACGTTGGTCAACAGCATCTTCGCCATTTGCGCGCCCTCGCGCTGACGCACCTCGAGCAATTCGCCCAGGGCCTGTTTGCCGCAGCCCAGCACCACATCGCGCAGAACCTCGGCCGAGACCGAACTCTCGGCGAGCACGCCGGGCCAGCGCAGAATTTCGCCGGTGCGCATGCGTTCGGCACTGTGGAACACGCTGACTACAGCATGTTCGAGCGCAGCCAATTGTTCGAGCGCCGCGTGGTTCAATGCACTGGCGGACGTGACGTTCTCGCCGCGCTGGATATTCACGCGAATCTCGACCTTGCCGCGCGAGAGCTTGTTCATGAGCATTTCGCGCAACGTCGATTCGCAGCCGCGAACATCTTCGGGCATACGGAAGTTGAGATCGAGGAAGCGGGAATTCACCGTGCGCAACTCAACCGAGACGCTCGCGCCGCCGGCCGCGCTCGCGTCCGGGTGGCCGTCGGCCGCCAACTCTCGCGTCACGCTTGCATAGCCTGTCATGCTGTAAATCATTTGCATCTCGCGGTTGTGGGACGGCTCGCAGGCGCGCCCAGAGGGTTCAGGTAAGCAGACCATCATGAATCGTCATGACGGGTGATACCCCAATTATCGCATTTATACCTGCTGGAATCCTGCTTAGCTGCCTGCGTGGCTCCCGTGTCACGCAGGGCTCCCTGGTTGGGCCAGAGCGCCGGCCACAGCACGGTCGCCCAAGCCTGCGGCACGGGACTGTGCCGCACAGCACCGTCGATGCGGGCGTTTCCGCGTTAAAATCGCGGTTTACACCGCAGCCCACTCCACCGCCGTTTAACCGATTAGCGAGCCCCATGAGCCAACCGAACCTCCACGCAGGTGCGCGTCCCAGCGGACGAGCTGCCGATGCTTTGCGCGAAATTCGCCTGACACGCCATTACACCAAACACGCCGAGGGCTCTGTTCTGGTCGAATTCGGCGACACCAAAGTGATCTGCACCGCCAGCATCTCCGAATCGGTACCGCCGTTCCTGCGCGACAAGGGTCAAGGCTGGCTGACGGCCGAATACGGCATGCTGCCGCGTGCCACCAATACCCGCAACGATCGCGAGGCCGCGCGCGGCAAGCAAACCGGGCGCACCCAGGAAATCCAGCGTCTGATCGGGCGGGCATTGCGCGCCGTGGTCGATCTCGAGAAGCTCGGTGTACGCACGCTGCACATCGACTGCGACGTGATCCAGGCCGATGGCGGCACACGCACGGCCAGCATCACCGGCGCGTTCGTGGCGGCCTACGACGCGGTCGCCAAGTTGCTCGCTACGGGCCGCATCGAAGTGTCGCCGATCAACGACTTCATCGCGGCCATTTCGGTCGGCGTGTATCACGGCCATCCGGTGCTCGATCTTGACTACGCCGAAGACTCGCAGTGCGATACCGACATGAACGTGGTGATGACCGGCGCCGGCGGCTTTGTCGAAATTCAGGGTACGGCGGAAGGGGCGGCGTTCTCGCGCGAAGAAATGAATCGTCTGCTCGATTTGGCGCAGAAGGGCATCGCCGATTTGATCGGTCATCAAAAAGCGGCACTGGGGTTAAATGGTGGCTGATCTGCCTCGAATGCACCAACGCGTGGTGCTGGCGTCGAATAACGCCGGCAAGCTGCGCGAATTTTCAGCCTTGCTGGCGCCGCTGGCGATGACTGTGATCGCTCAAGGCGAGTTGGGCGTGCCCGAAGCGCCCGAGCCTCATCCCACCTTTGTCGAAAACGCGTTGGCCAAAGCGCGCCACGCTGCAAGCCTCACGGGGCTACCCGCGCTCGCCGACGATTCCGGTTTATGCGTGCGGGCATTGAACGGCGCGCCCGGTGTGTATTCGGCGCGTTACGCGCAACTTGCCGGCGGTGAAAAGTCCGACGCTGCCAACAACGCGCATTTGCTCAAAACCCTCGCGCTGCACGCCGACCGGCGCGCGTATTTTTATTGCGCGCTCGCCTATGTACGCTCGGCCGACGATCCGCAGCCCTTACTTGCCGACGGTCGCTGGGACGGCGAGATCGTTGCCGCACCACGCGGCGCGCATGGCTTTGGCTACGACCCGTTGTTCTTTGTGCCGCAATATCAATTGACGGCCGCCGAACTGGACGTGGTCGTCAAAAACCAAATCAGCCACCGGACGCAGGCGCTCAAGCAATTGCTGCTCAAGCTGGCCAACGAAGCATGAGCGACGACACGAGCGACGTGAACGCGAACGGTAGTTCCGGAAAAAACGAAACCGACGGCAATGCCTTGGGCGCCGGCACTGCGGCGAGTAGCAACAAAGGCAAAGGCACGGGGACTTTCATCCCGATCAAGCAGGCGGGCAGCGCGCCCGATCTGCGACCTGGCATCGCAGCCACGGGCACGGTCCAGGCATTTCTAGCCCCAGGCAAGATCCGCTTACCGGCGATGCCCCCGCTCGCGCTCTACATTCACTTCCCATGGTGCGTGCGCAAGTGCCCGTATTGCGATTTCAACTCGCACGAGCCGAAGGGCGGCAGCTTTCCGGAAGCGACGTATCTCGATGCGTTACGCACCGATATCGAGCTTGCGCTACCGTTGATCTGGGGACGCAAGATTCATTCGATTTTCATCGGTGGGGGCACGCCGAGCCTGATGTCAGCCGCCGGAGTCGATGCGCTGATGGCCACGGTGCGCGCGCTCTTGCCGTTGGACGCCGATGTGGAAATTACCCTGGAAGCCAATCCGGGCACCTTCGAAGCCGAGAAATTCAAGGCATTCAGAACGAGCGGCATCAACCGGTTGTCGATTGGCATCCAAAGCTTCAATGAAGCGCATCTGAGCGCGCTGGGTCGCATACACGATGGCGGCCAAGCGCGACGCGCAATCGAAATTGCCCAAGAATCATTCGAGAACTTCAACCTCGACCTGATGTATGCGCTGCCGGGCCAAACGCTGGCAGAGTGCCAAGCGGATCTCGAGACGGCGCTGTCTTACACCCCGCCTCACCTGTCGCTCTACCATTTGACGCTTGAACCCAATACGCTGTTTCACAAGTTCCCGCCGGCGCTGCCCGACGACGACGCGGCGGCCGACATGCAGGACTGGCTTTATCAGCGTACCGCCGATGCCGGCTACGGTCGCTATGAAATCTCGGCGTATGCGCGGCCGCACCGCCAAAGCCGACACAATCTGAACTATTGGCGCTTCGGCGATTACTTGGGGATAGGCGCAGGCGCCCATACGAAGCTGTCGTTTCCCGAACGGATCATCCGGCAGGTGCGCTATAAAAGCCCGGACGCTTATCTGGCCCAGATCCAAGCTGGCACGCCGGTGCAGGAAGAACATGAAGTGTCGACCGCGGACCTGCCGTTCGAATTCATGCTCAATGCGCTGCGGCTAGCCGAAGGGTTTCCTGTGTATCGGTTCAGCGAGCGCACCGGCATGACGCTGACCTCGATCGAGCCGGCCTTACGCGAAGCCCAGGCACGCGGACTGATTACGCGCGATCACGAAACGATTGCGCCGACGCCGCTGGGTCAGCGCTTTTTGAACGATCTGCAGGAGCTGTTTTTGCGAGATTAAAGTCTGCTTATAAAGCCTGGGTAATGCTTTGGCTTTGGCTTTGGCTTTGGTTTTATCCATCGATGTCTCTGTCCACCTGCCGGGGATGCGTTGCACCTCGGCCTAGAGCGATTTTAATCCGTGAGTACTGGCCTGGCTGCTGAACCTCAAGAGCTTCTGAAGCATCGCGTATTTTTCCATTTCTGGGGCGCACGCATCCTTTCGTCGGTGTCGTTCCAGATGATAGGTGTGGCGCTGGGCTGGCAGATGTATGCGCTCACGCACAGCGCTTACGCGCTCGGGCTGGTTGGTCTGGCGCAATTCGTGCCGATGTTCGCACTGACTTTGGTGGTGGGCCATGTTGCCGATCGCTATGACCGACGCGTGGTGGTGGCCGTGTGCCAGAGCGTGAATGGTTTGGCTGCGCTGGTGCTCGCGTTGGGTTCGTGGCAAGGCTGGCTCGATACGCATGCGATCTATGCGCTGGCGGCTTGCGTGGGCGCGACGCGCTCGTTTGAGCAGCCTACGCTCTCTGCGCTGCTGCCGGGTCTGGTGCCGCGCAGCGTGCTGCCTCGTGCGATGGCTTTGTCTACGTCGGCTGCGCAGACCGCGCAGATTCTCGGGCCCGCGATGGGCGGTCTGCTTTATGGCTTCGGGCCGACTACGGTTTATACCTGTGCTGGGGTCGCTTATTGCGCGGCGGCTACGTTGGTGGCGACGATACGGGTGCGGCCACAGGTTCGCCCCCGTGAGCCGGTTACGCTGCGCTCGGTGCTGTCGGGGATTGCGTTTATTCGTAGCCAGCCGACTATTCTTGGGGCTATCTCGCTCGATCTGTTTGCGGTGTTGCTTGGGGGGGCTACTGCCCTGCTGCCCATTTATGCGCGCGATATTTTGCAGACCGGGCCGCAGGGGCTGGGGTTGTTGCGTTCGGCGCCGGCTATTGGAGCGTTGCTTGGGGCGTTGGTGCTGGCTCGGCATCCGCTGAAGAAGGCTCAGGGGCATGCGATGTTTACGGCAGTGGTGATTTTTGGGTTGGCGACGATGGTGTTTGGTGTGTCACGCAGTTTTTATCTTTCGCTTGCAGCGCTTTTTGTGACGGGTGTGGCGGATGTGATCAGTGTGGTTGTGCGGCAGTCGTTGGTGCAATTGGGTACGCCGGATGAAATGCGTGGGCGAGTTGGGGCGGTGAATTCGATGTTTATAGGAACGTCGAATCAGCTTGGCGAGTTTGAATCGGGTGTGGCGGCGGGTTTGCTTGGGACCGTTCCTGCTGTGCTGGTCGGCGGGTTGGGGACTATCGTCGTCGCGCTGGTGTGGATGAAGTTGTTTCCGAAATTGCGCAAGATCGATCGGCTTGACGCGCATTGAATGATGTGTGCGCTGCCGGCTTCAACGCCGGGTTACGAAAGTTCGGCGCGATGCAGTATAATTTCGGCCTGGTGACGTGGGGGCGCAACCCGCTCAGATTGTCTACGTCGCGATCAATTATCGTTTTACCTGTAACGGAAGCGTGGCCGAGTGGTTTAAGGCAGCGGTCTTGAAAACCGCCGTGTATGAAAGTGCACCGTGAGTTCGAATCTCACCGCTTCCGCCACGACACCTCTCCGAATCGAAATAAACCTCTCCAATCAATCGGTAGACATTGTCTCTAGCGACATAAAGAATTCGTTTTACTGACCGATACTATGTAAGTAATCAAAATAGACAGGGTTAAATATGGTTAATGCGAACGTAAGCCCACTCGCCGCAAGCACGGAGAACGCCTCATCCGGTGTCCCCACGAATAGTGCAGGCACCACCTCCACGTCCGCCTCCGGCCCGACCGGCGCCGACAAGGCCGCTCCCACTGCGGTCAGCGGAGCGGGTGCCGCAAGCGGCTCCGGCGGTACTCCCTCGAGCTCGAGCTCTGCCTTGCAGCAGGAAATCGCCAAGGAAATCGCCCAACTGGAAAAACAATTGCAGCAGGAAGAGGCCCAGCTCAAACTCGCGACGGCACAGGGCAAGGCCGGCAATTTCAGTAGCGAAGCCTCTGTTATGGCGGCGCAAGGGGCAATCGCCACTACCGAGGGGCAATTGGAATCGTTGATGAGCAAGTTGACCGATGCTTTAAAGGCGCAAAATTCGAACACCAGCGGTTCGATGGTCAATACTTCGGCTTGAACACCCGCCGGTTTTAAAAATCTCCTCGAAGCGCGCCGTTTGACGCGGCTCATTCTCTGCTCAGGGAATCATCGATTCAGTGCCAAGTCGCCTCGGCAATGCCGGCCAACGCGCAGAGCACGACGACGGCGAGCGGTGGAATCTTCCAGCGTGTCAGCAGAAAAAAGGCGATGACCGCGATGGCAAAATCGAGCTCAGAGCGAACCGCGCTGGTCCAGACCGGCGAGTACAGCGCGGTGGCCAGCAGCCCAACGACCGCCGCATTCACCCCTGCAAGTAGTGCAGCCATCGACGCTCGGCTACGCAGCGCTTGCCAGTAAGGCAACGCCGCAAGCACGAGTAGAAGACCTGGCAAGAAAATGCCTGCGGTGGCGAGCAACGCGCCGGTCCAGTGATTCGGCGCTTCGGCCATCATCCATCCGAGAAATGCAGCGAACGTGAACAAGGGGCCGGGCACGGCCTGCGCGGCACCGTAGCCGGCGAGAAAATCGTTCGAAGAGACCCAACCGGTCGCGACGGTTTGCTGCTGCAGAAGCGGCAGCACGACGTGCCCGCCGCCGAAGACAAGCGCCCCTGACCGATAGAACGCTTCGAAGACCTTGATCGCCTGGCCTCCGTGCAGCCCGATCAACGCGGGAAGCCCGAAAAGCCCGACGCAGAAGAGGATCAACGCAGCGGCACCCATTGCACGGGAAATGGGGAATTCGTGTGTGTGTTGAGATACGCGACCGGTATCTGACGATGCCGTCGTCTGGCACAACGCGAGTCCGAGCACAGCACCGAGGCCGATAACGATGAGCTGCGCATAAACGGTCGTCAGAATACTAAGTACCGCGATAGCAATAAGCGCGATGGCAGCACGGCGTTGATCCGCACACAGGCGCCGTGCCATATCCCAAACCGCTTGAGCAACGACCGCGACAGCGACGAGCTTCAATCCATGGATCAAGCCACCACCGACTGGGCCACCAAGACTCGGGGCAATGGCCGCAAAGCCTAGCAACAGCAGGACTGAAGGCAGCGTGAATCCGCACCAAGCCGCGAGCCCCCCAAGCCACCCAGCTCGCAAGAGACCGATCGAGAACCCCACCTGGCTGCTGGCTGGCCCGGGAAGGAACTGACAGAGTCCGACCAAATCGGTGAAGGCTTCGTCGTCAAGCCAGCGGCGTCGCTCGACGAACTCTCGGCGAAAGTATCCCAGATGGGCAATGGGACCACCGAAGCATGTCAGCCCCAACTTGAGAAACACCGCGAGAACCTCCGGCGCTCGGGCCGAGTGCGGGGAGGTGGTACCCGTTTCCATCATTACCGGTTCCAGATTGAGGAGATCAGCATGTCCGTATAAACCGGCCGGTTACTCGCTTTCGACCAGCTCGCCAAATGTTCAAGAGCCTTGCGCTTCGTCGCAGTCAAGGCCCGTTAGCCCACCACGTGTGAAGGTTGTACCTCAACAGTGACGTGCGACAGGCCCTTGAAGCGCTCAAATATCGCGTGATAAAAACGCGAGTCTCGTTGCGGCTCGTTTGTCGCCACCGACACAACAGCGCTCATATGACCGGGACCTACGCGCCACACATGCAGGTCGACGACCTTGTCGCCACGATCCTCAACGGCGTGGCGTACATTCTCTGCCATGCGTGGGTCGGGATTAACGTCGAGAAGAATCGCGCCAGTATCGCGCAGCAAACCATAAGACCAGTTCGCGATCACCAGTGCTCCGATGACGCCCGCGAGAGGGTCCATCCAGAGCCAGCCAAAGGTCCGTGCCAACACCAAGCCAATGATGGCCAGCACGGAGACCGCTGTGTCGGCCATTACGTGGATATAGGCTGAGTGGATGTTGTGGTCCGGGGTGACTGCGTCATGCGCGTCGTGCTCGTGCTCTTCGAGTGCCTTCTGCACTTCTTCTTCGTGAGCGTGGTCATCATGGCTATGACTGTGGCCGTGACTGTGGCCGCTGAGAAGCCACACACTTGCCAGATTGACGAGCAGGCCGACTACAGCAATGGGAATCGCTTCGCCGAAACGGATGGGCACCGGTGACAGGAAACGCGAGATCGCCTCGTAGCCGATTAGCAGTGCAATCATCGCAAGCACGATGGCACTGGTGAATCCTGCGAGATCACCCAGCTTGCCAGTACCGAACACGAAGCGGGAATCGGTGGCGTGTTTGCGCGCGTAAGTATAGGCGAGCGCCGCAATCAGCATTGCACCCGCATGCGTCGACATGTGCATCCCGTCCGCAACAAGTGCCAGCGATCCGAACATACTGCCGCCGACGATTTCAATCAGCATCATCGCACTGCACAGCGCAATCACGGCCCATGTCTTGCGCTCGTTCTGCTCGTGTCCAGCACCCAGAAAGATGTGGTCATGCCCCGCGCCGATTGCGGCGTCTTTGAAATCATTCATTTCCAGCCCTAATCACTTGAAATAGCTGTGAACAACTTCGATAAGTTGTTCCGTCGCGCTGTCACCATGCTCCTCGCCGTTGTCCACATCGACAAGATGGTTCCGGATGTGATCCTCCAGCACGACGGCAAGCAAACCGTTCATCGCTCCTCGACAGCTCGTAATCCGCTGCAGGACGTCGGAGCACCTGTGCTCTTCCTCAAGCGCCCGTTCGATGGCTTCTACCTGCCCCTTGATACGGCGAACCCTGTTGAGAAGTTTCTGCTTCTCTCTGATCGTGTGTGCCACCGGAGGCTCCTTGAATACCCGGGGGGAGTATAACTGGTTCGAAGCATCCGTATAGGGGATGGGGGTATTGAGGCGGGTGAGTAGGCCGGTCAAGCGCCCCGCCGATATCGAGTTCCCGCTTCGTTACCTTCATGAGCTTACGAGGCAACGGAGAAACTTGGCGGGTAGATCACGCGTGAACACACGTGAGACTGCAATCGTCTTCGGTATCGGAGTGGGGCAGGACTGCTCGTCATCGCGTCAAGGCATCTAGCCGCATCGCGAGTTCTCCCTCTTTGATGTTGGCGATCGGTTGAAGGATAGAACCATCGAATGTCCTGGGTTCGCGCTTGCTCTCGAGTATCTTTGGCAGATTGGGGTTGGCCAACGCACCACGTCCAAGGGTCACCAGGTCCGCGCCGGTCGCCAGCGCATTTGCCATTCGCTCTGCGGGATGCAAGCCGCCATTTGCAATAAGCGTTACGTTCGGTGCATAGCGACGTGCCAGTGTCACAAGGCTATCCTGCGTGCCTTCAAACGCAGGCTGCCAGGCTTCGAACTCCGTGACATGAATGAAGTCAGCGCCCGCATCGGCGAGTGTACCGAAGATCACTTCGGCATCCGCCTCCCCACCCAGCCACTTCGAGTTGAAATCGTTGACCTTGCCTTGAGAAATTCGAATGCCGACTGGAGCAACATGACCAACGTTGGTCTTGACTGCATTCACCACGTCTGCAAGCAGCTGGACTCGTGCCTTCGTGGCACCGCCCCAGCGGTCGGTTCTACGGTTGGTCTCCGCCGTCAAGAACTGGTCCAGCAAGTAGCCGTTGGCGCCGTGGATTTCCACGCCATTGAACCCGGCGAGGTTCACAGCTCTTTGCGCGGCATCCACGAAGCCCCGCACGGCGTCATCGATTTCGGCGTCGGTTATCTGTCTCGGTTCCGGGAATGGGCCTTGGCCATAGTAGAGCTCCATCTGTTTGCCTTTTGGGCGAATGGCTGACGGCGCCACTGTGTGCGTTTGATAAAAATTGCCTTGACTCAACGCGCCAGCGTGCATGAGCTGTGCAAACACAAGTGCACCGTGAGCCTGCATTTCCCGATTGAATGCGGTCCAGCCCCGCGCTTGTTCGTCGTCGGCTAAACCTGGCTGAAACCGGTATCCTTGCGAAAATGCCTTATCGGTATAGATCCCCTCTGTTGTCACCAGCCCGAAGCCGCCCTTCGCAAAGCGCATGTAGTAGTCGAACATAGTTTGTGTCGGGTGCCCGTTTTCCGTGGCTGTGATACGCGACATGGGGGCTACCGCAATGCGGTTACGCACTGCGATGCCGTTGCGATCGTACGGGGATAGGATTTGGGAGTTCGTGTCGGTCATTTTGTTACTCGTCTCGAAAAGAAGGTGACTTCATAGTAGGCATCGCGAAGCGCGGTGAACAGCCATCGGGACGTGAAGCCGCTCTAACACTTTTGGATATAAACCATGCTTCTTCCAGACGTTCGAACATTCCTGGCGGTCGCGTCGGCGGGGAGTTTGTCCGCTGCGGCACGCCAGCTCGACGTAGTTCCCATGCAGGTATCACGGCGGATAGCGGCGTTGGAAGAAGATCTTGGCTCGCGCCTCTTCCACCGCACGACCCGATCCCTGACCCTGACCGCGGAAGGTGAAGCTTTTGTCCCGTATGCCAGAGCGATGGCGGATGCGGAAGCCGGCGCACGAGCCGAACTGAGCCCGTTGCCAGGGACCGCGTCAGGAGTCCTGCGTATGACAGCCCCAAGCGGTTTCGGACAATCCATCCTGTTACCGATGCTTCCGCGACTATTGGAAGCGAATCCTGACCTTCGTATTGACCTGGATCTTTCCGATCGTCAGGTCGATATTGTCGGGCAGGGGCTGGACTTGGCGTTGCGGATCGCGCCGTTAGAAGATTCGGAACTGGTGGCGAAGAAGATCGCGCCTAATCCACGCCTTATCTGTGCCGCGCCCTCTTATCTGAAAAAGCGTGGACATCCCGCGACGCTATCCGAGCTGAACGACCATGCCTGCATCAGCTTGGGCGCGGTAAGGCGTTGGCCGCTCATTGTCGATGGGGAGTTGATACGCAAACGTGTGGAAGCGTACGTCACCACGACCAGTGTCGAAGCGGCACGTACCGCCGCCATGCAAGGCCTAGGGCTCGCCATGTTGACCTACTGGGACGTATTCAGGCAGTTGGCCGACAACTCGCTGGTCCAGGTGTACCTGCAGGACGCGTCGATGGAGAATCTATCGGTCTGGGCCCTCATTCCAAGCCGGCGCTATGTGCCTCACCGCGTGAATGTGTTCCTTGCTGCACTTGAAAGTGAGATGGCGCAGCTCGATAAGAAGCATGGCCAGTAATCTTCTATGCGACCCCAGCGCCGGGCGCGTTGCCAGCCCCGCCGCCGCCTTCTTCACGCGCCGCCGCCTTCGCGGCTTCCCGCACGGTATGTGCGTCGTCGTGGAGCAACGCAGTTGAAAAGAAGCATCCCATGACTGCGGACACGATAATGAAAATCGAGGCCGCATCAACCAGCAGCCCAAAATACCTGAAAAAGAAAAGGCCACTCGAAAGAATCAGCAGATTCAGAAGTACGCCCAAAACAGCGGAAGCCTTAGGCACGGCTCTCATGAACACCGCAAGGCGCGAATCGGTGCGTGGCACATACCAGATGATCAGCAGACCGAGCGCCATGATGAACGCGCTTTCAGCCCATATCAACCAGACGGGGCGACGCAGGAAACTTCCCTCGAAAATCGTCTCGATGACCTGGGCCTGAATTTCGATACCTGGCACCAGTTCGCCCAGCGGGGTCGTGCGCATGTCAGTCAGGCCGGAGCCGGTTAGCCCAACCAACACCAACTTGTTCCGAATACGGCTAGCGTCGACCTTTCCTTGCAGAATGTCACGTGCGGACACATAGCGGTTCTGCGTCGACTCAATAGGCGCGAAATGCAACCAGATCTCGCCGTCGGATTGCGTAGGCACCCGCACATCCGCGACACCCACCGCTTGCACGCCCGATGCGTCGGCAAAAACGTCGACGAACGGCGACCCCGTCGCGACACGGAGCATCTCTATTGGCAGGCTAGGCACCACCTTCTCGCCCAAGCCCATAATGAGGGGAATACGCCGCACCACGCCTTGTTCAAGCGGTACGTTCAGCATCGCCTGCCCGTGCGCCGCCGCTTGCAATTCCGGCAGGCTGGCCAGCACATAATTGAACCGCTGCACGCTGCGCAGAGGGTCGGCGCCATGCACGAGAATCGGAGCGCTTCTCAGATCGGTGCTGGTGGTGTAGGCCGCCTGATCGAACGCCGCGGCACCCAGTATGGTCGGTGCCGCCCGCAACGATTTGGCGAGAATGGCTTCGTGACTGGGAAGGGCCCGCAAGCCGGCCGCCAAGGCCGCAGCCTCTTTCGGCAGATTGTCGGCCACTTTGTCGGGAGACGTTTGATCCGGCTCCGGCATGTAGATGTCGAGACCGATAGCCAGTGGTTTCTGCGCCGCAATGGCATCGACCAGGCCCGCGAGTCGATTGCGCGGCCACGGCCATTGACCGAAGGCGGCCAGCGTCTTCTCATCAATTTGGACGATGGTCACGGGCTGTGTCGTCGGAGTTCGTGGAAATCGGCGTTGATAGTGGTCGAACAAAATTCGCCGGGCCGTTCCGAAGGAGTTCGGGGCCACCTTGTCAATCGCGTCCACGACCGCCGGACGTACTATGTCGTTCGGCCATTCGCTGCATAGGTTGAGCAGGCTCAAGCTAAACAAGACCACGAGCGCCACCGGACGCCCCTTGCGCGCCCTCAGCAGGGTTCTTACAAAGGCGAGTAATCGTTTGCTATGGCGTTTCATGAAGGCAAAAGCCTGTCAACGTCGATGATAGGCGCGGTAGCGGATAGCGAGTGTCATTGAATGGTGATGACTACGCGCCGGTTCACGGGATTGGCAATGCCATCTGCCGTTCGTACCAGTGGCTCACGCTTGCCGCGGCCGGCGGTCTCGATTTGTTGGACAGGAATCCCTTCCTTGATCAGGAACGCTGCAACGGTCTGCGCCCGCCGCATGGATAGTCTGTCGTTAAACGCTTGAGAACCTGCCAGATCGGTGTGACCCACGACCACGAGGTGAGGCGCAGGCCAAGTCGCCAGGTCGGCTTTTAGCTTTGTAACCGTGGCAATTGACTCCGGCGCCAACTGGGTGGCGGAGTCAAACAGAAAATTGATGGTAAATGTCTCGGGGCGCGGAGGCCGAGCAGCCAATAGCTCGCCATAGCGAGCCTGCACACTGGCTTGGCTATCCGTCGTCTTTTGCATGGCGCCGCCCTTGGCGACGTCAACCCCGGCATAAGCCTTGTTTATCAGTTGCTGTTCAGTGCCGCTGCGGACAATGACCGCTCCGACTTTGCCGTCCGGGTCCGGCAATAGAACAATTTTGTCCGGGGTCGCGCTACACCCGGACAGAAAAGCCAGCATGGCGAATGCCGCACCCAATACCAGCCGATGCTTTCGGATCACAGTATTCAAGGTGCACTCCCCCCCTTACCGCCGACTTCAATGATGAATTCAGTGCCGCGCACGCCCAGCGTGGTGGTCGGCGTGCTGTAACGCACGGAATCCGGATTTGCCTGCGCCAGCTTTCCGTCAATCACTGACAAGGAGCCGCGTTTGATGGTGGCGTCGAGCGCCCCCTCATAGGTCGTCGTGTTGAATGCAAACTTGTTGAGCTCGAGGACGGAATCGGAGCCCTCGGAAAGCAGGGTATTGTCACGCAGGGTGATGCCTACGGAGGATTGCGGCCCGGTCACAATGCGATCGCTGCTGTAAACTTCGCTACCGATGGCCACGCTTGGGCTTCCTCCAGGCCGCTCGATGCGCACCGTCCCCTTCAGGGTCTTGACGACGCCGGCAGCATCGGCGGCACATGCATCGGCGATAGCCATGCACCCGCACGCGAGAATCAAGGCATATTTGATGGCTTGGCTATACATAGGGGGTACCGGATGACGATCGGGGACTTCCGCGCCGTAGAGAATATGACCCCCGACCCTAATTAGTCAAGCGATGCCGCGCAGATCGGTACTCCCAAAACTCAAACCAGTACGCCGCCGCCATCCACGACAATGGTCTGCCCGGTGCTGAACCGTTCGCGCATCAGGTAGAGATAAGCCTGTGCGATATCGTCAGGTTCGCCGATGCAGCCTGTCGGCAGTGCTGTCACGAAATGTTCATACATTGCGGTGCGGTCCGCCTCACTCATGTTGTCCCATAACGGCGTGCGAACAATGCCGGGTGACACAGTATTGACACGCAGTGGTGCTAGCTCGACGGCAAGCGCGCGGGTGAGCGATTCCATCGCGCCCAGCGAACTCGACGGAACGGTCCACCCTTTGTTGGGGCGCAAGCTTGCGATGCCGCTGGTCAGCACAATCGAGCCGCCCTTGCGAATCGAGCCATGGCCGTATTTGACCGCTTTGAAAGCGCCCCAGTAGCGCACTTCGAATGCCCGTCGCGCGTCCTCGACATCGGTATCCACCAGCAAGCCCAGTTGCAAGCTTTCCCCGGCTGTATAGACAAGATGGTCGAACGCACCCAGGCGTGCGAACCAGGATTTGACTTGCGCTTCCTCGGTAAAGTCGACGACCTCACCTTGGGTTCCAGCGGGCAATCCGGCAACAGCCGCGGCCACCCGCTCAGCGCTGCGCGATGCGACGATGACTTGAGCGCCTTCTTTCGCTGCCGCTGCGGCAACGGCGAAACCAATGCCGGAAGTGCCGCCGGCAACGACGATCCGTTTTCCTTCGAAGTTCATGAGAATTTCCTGACTATGTGATGTGGGTCTGTGCGCGTGACGAAGCCCGCGCATTGCGCGACAAAGACCGGTCCGCTGAATTGATTATGGGTCTGTTCAAACCGCACATGTTTTGCCGCGCTGCGCTATCGCTACCGCAACATCGACGCGCCAGGCCGCAGGGACAGGCGGCGCGGCGCATCCTCAAACGGCGCAGGCACCTTGCGCGCCATGCGTCGATCACCCAGTGCGACAAAATAACGCATGCGCCTAAGCGTAGCCGTTCAAACTCAGGCCGCAAGCCTCGCGAGACGGGCGGCCCTTGCCGCGCCAGGTCCGCGAGTGCGCCACGCAGCCCGCGACCAGCGCCTCCTCGCAATCGAGCCTCAGATGTCGAACTTGACGCCCTGCGCGAGCGGCAACGAACGGCTGTAGTTGATTGTGTTGGTGGCACGCCGCATATAGTTCTTCCACGCATCGGAGCCCGATTCACGGCCACCGCCCGTTTCCTTCTCGCCCCCAAAGGCGCCGCCGATCTCCGCACCGCTCGTGCCGATGTTCACATTGGCGATGCCGCAATCGCTGCCGTCCGCGGACATGAACCGTTCGGCCTCGCGCACGTCGTTGGTAAAGATCGCCGAGGACAAACCCTGCGGCACGGCGTTGTGCATGGCCAGCGCCTCGTCGAACGTGTCGTAGGTCATGACGTAGAGGATAGGCGCGAACGTCTCGCGCTCGACCACGGCGCTTTGCGCCGGCATGCGCACGAGCGCCGGGCGTACATAGAAAGCGTCGGGCGCGTCGAGCACCGGCACGCGTTCGCCGCCGCTCACACTGCCGCCTTCGTCGCGTGCTTGCTGCAAGGCGGACTGCATGTGGTCGAAGGCGAGTTTGTCGATCAACGGACCGACCAAGGTGTCGGCCTCAAGCGGGTCGCCGACCTTGACCGAAGCGAACGCCGCCTCAAGGCGCGCGATCAGCCCTGGCGCGACATCGCGTTGCACGATCAGACGGCGCAGCGTCGTGCAGCGCTGACCAGCGGTGCCGACCGCGGCGAACGTCACTGCGCGCACCACCATGTCGAGGTCGGCCGTGGGCGCCACGATCATGCCGTTGTTGCCGCCCAATTCGAGGATGCTGCGCCCAAGCCGTCCGGCGAGCACGCCTGCTACCTCGACACCCATACGCACGCTGCCGGTCGCGCTGACGAGCGGCACCTTGCGCGACGCGCTCAGCGTGGCGCCGACCTCACGTCCGCCCAACACGAGTTGATGCAGCCCCGTGGGCGCCACGCCCGGATGGGCAGCGTCGAATTCGCGCAGCGCCGTGGCGAATAGCGCGTCGCAGGCGATGGCGGTTAGCGGCGTCTTCTCCGACGGCTTCCAGATCACCGGGTCGCCGCAGACCAGCGCCAACGCCGTATTCCACGACCAGACGGCAACCGGGAAATTGAACGCCGAGATCACGGCGCACACGCCCAGCGGATGCCACGTCTCCATCATGCGATGGCCCGGCCGCTCCGACGCGATCGTCAGACCGTATAACTGGCGCGACAGGCCCACCGCGAAGTCGCAGATGTCGATCATTTCCTGCACTTCACCCTGCCCTTCGGAGGCGATCTTGCCGGCTTCGAGCGTGACAAGCCGGCCCAACTCCGCCTTGTGCCGGCGCAACACGTTGCCGAACAGGCGCACGAGTTCACCGCGCAGTGGCGCAGGCACGGTACGCCATTGGAGGAAGGCTGAGTGGGCCGCGTCGATCTTGCGTGCCACTTCAGCGGGCGTGTCGACGGCGAGTTGCGCCAGTGTCGCGCCGTCGCGCGGCGAGCGCGCTACCAGGTCGCTGCCCTTTCTTGCGCCGAGGTCCACACCCAGCGCGGCAAAAATATCATCGGACGGCATTTGCATTGGATTCCCTTTAATCGTTCATAGTCCCCGCCGCCAGCGGCTTTACTGGAGGATCCTAGCATGACGATTGTCTCTCCACTTTATCGGCTGCGAAGCATAGGAGGCGTGTGAGCGGACCGTCAATAAACGGCTTCGGCTCAGGGGCATGGATGGAGTTTCGGTGCTGCAGGCGTTACCTAATAAGGAATGCCCTCGGCACCGTCGACAAAATGTGCTCTTGTCGAGGTCGTCGTACCCAGCAAACATGCGCCCATACTGTGGGAGCGATCCAGGATTGGTAAGTCGGCCTGCCTGGCAGAGGTACAAAGTCCAGCGGTATCGACTCAATCCCATCGAATAGCGATGGCTGGCGCTCGACCATCGCTGCAGCGCGATCTACCCTTGCTCCGAGTGTACGGGCGGCGATAGATAGGTGACTCGCGATGCGCTGCTTGTCACTATCAAAGTGATCGAGTGTCCTCAGGTACGCGATCGCTTCGGCGTATCGCTCTTCGAGCACGCGCCTTCGCTCCGCTTGCATCTCGGTTAGCTCAAGGGCCTCAAGTGGTTGATAGTGAGTCGGAGCGGTTAGGCGGCCACCTACCGAATTTGGGAGAGAGTCGCCGTCGTCGTTTTGCTCTTCCTTGTCTAGCCTGAAAGCAAAGTGCATTGCTGCATCGGCATACATCCCAAAGCCTTTCCACAGTCGGGACACGATGGCGTCTTGGAAACTGCGGTCTTCCGGTTGGAAGTCCGCAGCTTGCTCAGCGTTGATGTCCTGTGCGGCCAACCATGCTTCGGTCTTGAGGTCGTCTAACGTGTGAAGGCCACGGGAGGAATTGGCGATCTTTTTCAGGCGATCCAATATGGGTGCGATCAGCCTGGAGAGAAACGAGTTGCCTTGATTAAAACTCATGCAGGGTAAGAAATTGAGGGCTGAGGAACCGTCTGCAATTGACTCGATGCGCCAACAAAATCGACAGCCATGTTTCCTCAGCGGTAGCCGATCAGAAGCCGTTCGGGCGCGGGCGCAAGGTACGGGACACGGCGTCCCATAACGCAACGGCTTCAGCTTCGGTGAGCGAGGCTTTTTCTGGAGAATCCTCACCTCTAAGACGGAGTCCGCCATTGTCCATATTTAAAGTCAAAAATGGCGTTTGTGCGCTGCCTATCTTCGAATTAGCCTCCAATGTCAAATCTTGACCTTGGATATTGGCGAAGGTCAATCCGGCCGATAACCACTCTTCTGCTTGCATGCCTGGCAAAGCTACTGCGCCCTTCCGAATCGTTCGGTCACCGCTTTGTGCAAAAGAGGCATTAATAGCCGCACTCCGGTCGAGAAGTGTCGTAGTCTCCTGAATAGCCGAATTCGTTAGCAATTCGAAGCTCACGTCGTGCTTATCGGGCAGCACAAATTGGACCGTAACATTTTCTTGATCGGTCGCTCTGCCTGGCATAAACCCCCCTGCAAAGCAGAAGCCCGGCTCGGTCGGAATCTCGTCCTCCATGCGGCCACGAATTTTATCCAACAGATAGCCGACAGCGCGCGCTTTGTTAGGAACGTCGTTCTTGTTCGGAAGTAGCTTGACGACCGGATCGTTGGTTTGGTCGGGGTGCGTGAAATCGCTACCCTCGATCTGCAACTTAATTTGATAGCCTCGATCCCACTTGTAACTTTCGATGACCCGCGTAGCGGGACTAAGGACATCGGGGTCACCCTGCGAAATGAAAAACCGTGATCCTGGGACCCCACCTACCGTAGTGTCGGCATACAGAAACTGATGGCCGAAACGGCTTTTAGTCGAGTTCAGTTCTTTGCTACGCGCATCCATTGCCGCTTGATAGTCTTTTAGTGTCATAGCCGTAGCTTCGACGTCCACCCCGTCAAGCGTCGCAGGAATCCCGAATATCAGTACATCGCTCGGCATGTCGATTACGTAGCGCCCCACACAGCGCGGTTTTAGGTTTGTGGTCAATTCAGTCACTATCTTTTGCTCCTGTTGCGTCAAGGGTGCTGGCCGATTACAGGCGCTCAGACCCAATACACAGCCTGCAACCAAGGCCGTGCGCCATTTCATTTAAAGTCCTTGTAAGCCATGCTGGTATGTCTGACGCTGAAGGCAATCTTGGTAATGGCCCAGAGCGCAAAGCGCCGCTGCGCTTCGTTCTTATAGGCACCTTCATGGTCGACGCCCGCGTAGGGCACGCACACCTTGGCATGTCGGCTAGGGGCCGCGCCGGAGCGTCTCGGCACCGTGCCGTCTCCGTTCTCGTCAGCATCCTGCAACACGAATTCGTTGCGACTCGGCCAGACATTCAGCGGCCCCGCGCCCCGACTTGGACCGCCATTCGAGGGCACCTCGACTATTTGGCTCCCCATCCCCGAGTCGTCAGCAGCGCCTTTATTCAACTCGTCGTCGATCGGTATAGGCGGGACATTCCAAAATCCGGGATGTAATGGCCTAGCTCGCCTCCACGCGACATTGCCCCAGGTTTTAAGCTGGGGATCGTCGCCATAGAAAGCATAGGTATTGGCGTGATATTTACCCGCTATACCGGTATTATCGTTTTTACCATCCGCACCGATATTGCCCATATGAAAGGGCTGAACCTTTTCCCGAATAATCGCTGCAAATGCGGCCCAATCCTGAGCAACCTTCGATTTCTTGGCATCAAGCGGGTTGAGCAGCTCATCGCTCACTAAGCCCCACCATCTCTTCTGCTGCAAATAGATCTCGCTGTATGGCTCGGTCTCCGGCAGACTTTTGAACTGATCGCCGTCCCGAATATTGAGCCAGCCTTTTCCATACTCAGTGGTGGGCAGCAGTTGCAGTGCGCCAGGTGACTGTGCGAAGACGGTGGTTACCTCGGGCGCATCAATCCCGAGCACATGCCTCGTTCCCCAATCACCGTCCGTTCCGGCCTTGACACGCTTGTACGCTGTCGCGGCCCCCGTGGCCGGCATCACGCCATGCACGATGCCCAACACCTTGCCTCGATAATTGAGTATCTCTGAGTAATGTCGAGCGACCAAGCCGCCCATCGAGTGCGTCACCAGAATTACTTTCTCGCACATGTAACCGGAGCGGCTGCGGTAATAGCCCATAAAATATTCGATGCGCTCGTGCAGACGCTTAGCGGACTCGGCGTTGTCTTGCAACCAGTTGTAGCCGACGGCATGAACCGGGAACCGATAGCGGTAGGACAGGCGCACTTCGTTATAAGTCAGCACATCAATATTTAATGGATCGGTCACGGCTTTCTTCATCAACTCAGCGCGTAGCCCGTTGCGACCATGATCGGTGCCAGGATGAACATCGTTGAGCGCGTTTTCGAGCCACGCCAAGAATTCGCCATAGCTCATGTTGGCGACCTCGCCCCAGCCACGACGTTTCAATTCAGCGTCACTCTGAACGGTGCCCTGCGGGATGGCTCCGCCGTCAAACACCATCGTTTTTTTGGGGTCGAGGATCATCTTGCGCTTCGATGCGCCTTGCTTAATCCACTCTGCCATACGCAGTTTACTGTCGGCCAACCATACGGGCTCCGGTTTGAGTGCCATATCGCTCAAATTCGACCCCATGACCCCTGGCACAAAGATCACCGGGATGATCCTCGTAGGAACCTTGAAGCAAACGGCAACACTTTTCTCGCATGACGGTGACATAACAGTGGAGTAGTGCACCGAACCGTCTTCCGCAATCACGGGCTCAACAACGTGCTCATTCGAGGCCATAGGGAAGCTCCTGCTTTGTGACGGTTACGAACAGTAAATGCCTTACTGCCCGTGCTTGGGGACGCAATCCCCGGGCAGTCTGGCTCTCCCATCTTCTCAACCTCTTCGAATGAGATAAGCGACAGCGCAACCCATTGCCCGCCCCCATCACCTCCGGTAAATAGTGCTGCTGCCCCATCAATGCCTGGTACCCAGACTCAACCGCCCCGTACCTATCCAGCCACTTTGCCATCGCTCAGTCTCGTTATCCACGTGAAAAAGTGTGAAGACCATCCGATTTCTACTTCGTGGATAGAATCGAACACCTCACCCGCGGGTCAGAGAATAAACATATCCGAATCGAATTTTAATTATTTAATCAGTAAAACGATGTATTTTTTTTGAGAACGAAAAATCGAGAATCGTCTTATATCAAAGCGCGATCAGACATGATATTTTTTAGAGGCGCGTCGATATGTTATGAATGGCGACGCAACGGCGCTGGACCATGGTCAGCTCACCGCTCGCCATCGCGACGAAGCTTCGTAGACAATGCGGAGAATATGGCTTGATTTAGGGAACGGCAGGGACGGCAAGAGGTGTTCCCACTACCATCCGTACTTAAGTTCGACGCCAACGTAATCGGCGTTGCTCCCACCGACCGAACGCAAAGCATTTCCCACCTGAAAATGCACTGCTTCAATCGAGCTCACCAAGTTCGCGGAGACCGCCCAATCTGCCCGTAGCTGCACATAGGCGCCGGTCCACAAATTGCCATGGCCGGCAGTATTCGGAACAACCGCCGACCCTTGCGCATACACCGCATCGGCAGTCGTTTCACGCCATTGCAACCCCAACGCCGCGAGCAACGTAAGCTTGTTCGTAGGCTTGAACGTAATCGACGGCTTGATATGAATCAGGTTCGAGTAGCCGGTATAGCCCGCCAACGTAAAATAATATCCATTCGGAAACAACGGATTAAACGTCCCGAGCCGACCATCCCCCGGATGACTGTCACCCGACGCAGCATCGATTTGCACACCGACGCGCGGTGTCCATGGAAGCCCCGCGAACGTGTAGCCCCCGAGCGATCCAAATGCCCACGCCGAAATCACGCTGCTGCCCACATGCCCCGACTGATACATCCCTTCGACATCCCAGTCGAAATGGTTGATGTTGCCGGCGTAACGGGAATCGAAGACGTCCCGATGCTCAGCTCCGGTCGCATCGATGAATACCGCACCGTCGCGGTTGTATCGGGAGTAGTACGCTGACAGGTCGCCCGGCCCGACATTATGGCGTTCGATGCGCACACCACTGAACGTCAGATTGCGATTGGACGTATCGTCAAACGTCCCTGTATCAACATATTGCACCGGCTGCGTCGCATAGGCGATCAACCTCCATGGCTCGTTTTCCCAATCCGCCCACAGACCGTCATACGCTTGCCGCACATTGGGACCATCGCGCACCGACACGAATCGCTGCAAGTCGAACGCCATCTCCTGACGCCCCACCCTGGCCTTGAAAACACCTGCTCCCACCGGCTCCGTCACCGCGATAAAAGCCTGGCGCAAATCGAGCGGATTCTTGTCGACAGGGGTGATGACGTTTTTGTCGAAAGCGCGGACATCTTCCAGTTGCGTAAAGATCTGCACATGCTCGCCGAGATGGATATCGACATGCACTTGCGTGCGCTGCAATAGATAGGTGTCGCTGTGAATGGGGCCCAGGCCAAACAACGGCGCGTCGTTGATTTCCAGCCGTTCACGCAGATTCACGCCAAGCGAAATGTACGAGTCGGTGCTACCGAACAGCGGCACGTATTTGAGCGCGTCTAACGGCGCACGCGGCACGCACGGGTTCGCAAGCACGGACCAGTCCTCCTGCCACCGGTTGAACATGATGGCCGGACGTTTTGCCTGACACGTTGGAGCCGATGTTGGAATCGCTGCAGGCGCCGATGCCGCGCTCGACGCCTGCGTGCCGTCAGCCGACTCCGCTGCATGCACGCCGTCGGCCATCATCAAAGCCAATCCTATGCCGGACAATAAGGTCGCCAGTCCGCGGATTCCCACTAAGAGGCCAGCCATCGTCTCGCTTGCCGCTTGAGCTTACGGTGCGAGGTCATGAATTTCCGCTACATAGCCCCCGGGGAACTCCACGATCGCGGTATTCCTGCCGTCCGCTTTATAAGGCGGGCTCAATACCTTAACGCCCGCGGCCTGCGCCTTGGAAAGCGTGTCCGTGAGATTCGTCACTTCATAGCCCGTTATTTCGCGGCCGAACGGATAGGGAATCTTTCCATCTGTGACGAAAACGACCATCTTGCCGAAAGTCGATTCGATACGAATCCGACGCACCTTCTCGCCATTCAAACCGATCAGCCCACCGTCAGCGCTGTGATCGTCCGAGGTGACCTTCCCATGAGAAAACCGTAGGAAGCGACGGATGAATCCACTCACCGCGCCGCGCGATATATAGACGCGATTCTCCGGCACACTTTGCAGCGGCTCATACACGGGAGCCTTGGTATGCCAGTAAAGCTGCATCATGAGACCGCCGGGCCACTGTATCAGCGCATCTTTGCCTATCGGATCATCGAAGGACTCGACCACCACGTTAGCGCCGGCAGCTCGGGCCGCACGAACCGCTTTGTCCATGTCAGTGACCAGATAGCCGGTACGCTCACTGCCGAACGGATAGGGAATGGGCGTCTGGAACGCAAACACCGACACCATGCCCACCGGCGTTTGAATATATTGCGACGCGGTTTTACTGGGCGTCGGAGTCACCGTGAACACGGCGCGCGTCGACGCCTTGCCGCCAAACGTGGCGATGAAGCTATTGACGAATGCATCGATATCGGCAGACGAAACATAGATGTGCGTCGTGTCGTATTGCGGCCCTACAGCAACATTCACGCCCTCGTTTGTCGAGCCTTCATTGGCGGCCGCGCTTGCGGGCCCCGCGAATACGAACCCACCGGCCAACGCCATGACCAGGGCCCAAGGGGCGGCGATACGGGTCAACGATAAACGAAACATGGATAACCCCCAAAGTAGATAATCAAGCCCAGATAGATATTCAAGCAGAGGCGACCGCACCAGATCCACGCGCGAGCACAAGCAACAGACCCAGCGGAAGCAACAACGCCCAAAACGAAATCCACGCATACCCCAGCGCGCCCAAGATCGCGCCGATGCCGAACGTAACGATGGTGGGAAGCGTGCGCACCAGCCGCGCTCGAATCGCGTCGCGCGCTGCCATGTCAGGCCCGGTCAACATCAGGTCGAGCAGGTCCAGCACTGCCTGGGTCACGTTGCCAGTCATCACGGTGTTGGGTACGCCCGAATGCACGACAAGCCTCGAATGAGCGTTCTGTCCACCCATGGCCATGGCACCGAGCATGCCGCAGACGGCGACCGAAATCGCTTGCGCATCTTTCACCGGTGCCGCATACAACCCCGCGACGAGAAAGCCTGCGAGCAATAGCGCTTGCACCAAAAACAGCGCTCGCGACGGGTTGCCTAGCGCATGCATGCGCACAGTCCTTACGACGATGCTGCTCAAAGCAACGCCGGCGATAAATGCCGGAAAGGCCAGCAGCTTCAAGACGATCCCCTGCCCCGACCCGGCCAACTGCGCACCGATCAATACGAAATTGCCCGTCACATGCGCCGTGAATAATCCGAACAACGCGACGAATCCCAGCGTGTCGACGTAACCGGCAATGAATGCGAGCAGCGTGTCTTCGTTTTTCATCTTCTAATATCCGAGCGGACGCGCAAGATAGACGGGCAACCGGCGACCGAGGCAAATCGTCTTATTCGCCTCGGTCGCCGCATACACCCGCTCACCGGAAGATGTCTTTAATGCCCTTTCGGTACCGAGTATTCGGGGTACTTGGATTCCGGTGCGCCATGAATCATCGTATAAGCGTATTCAACACCTACGCCATAGGCGCCGCAATGGGTTTTCGCGACGTCCATGACTGCATCATAGGTTTCTTTCAAAGCCCAGTCGCGTTGCCATTCGAGCATGACCGACAAGGCCGTGACCGGCTTCGCTCCGGCCTGTACCACGCGCTTCATCGCGTTCTCGTGAGACAGCACGCTGACGTCGCCACAACAATCTTCCACAACGTAGACGTCGTACCCATCATCGATCGCCTGAACCGTCGGCAGTGCCACGCAGGTTTCTGTCCACAGTCCAGCCAGCACGATTTTCTTTCGCCCGGTCTTTTGGACAGCGGCGACAAAATTCGCATCGTCCCAGCTATTCATGGACGAGCGTTCAACCGGCGCCTGCCCCGGGAATATCGCCTGGATCTGCGGCCACATGTTGCCGCTGAACGCCTTGGTCTCCACGGTCGAAAGCACCACGGGAATGTTGAAGATGCGCGCGGCCTTGGCCAGGATCAGATTGTTGTTGATCACCGTCTGACGATCGAAGTTCGAAACGCCGAATAGCATTTGCGGTTGCAAGTCGATGATGGTGACAACGCAGTTGTCCGGGGTCAGCAAGCCCTTCTCGCTGCGTTTGGTCAAGTTTGATGTTTGAGACATAGCCTACTCCTGAGTGATGTGATCAAAGACGTTCTTTCCAACAACGCAATCAAAACGCGAAGCAACTGCAGCCGAGCGTCCCCCAAAAGCCCGCGTAATCCGAGACTGGGACCGACGACTTGCGCGCCACATCGTGTGCGTGTACATGTACGCCGCAGGCTCCCGCGCATTGATGCGGGAGTGCCATGCGCGGCTTGGATGGCGCCGTCTGCCGGTAATGCCCGGGTACTGTTCGCACAGGCGACCAGTCCGGCAGCACCGGCAGTGGCGGCGGCGCCATCGGGCCAAACTCAGCCGCGCCATAGACGATCTTGCCGCCCACGACGGTGAGTACCGACTCCAAGGCCTTGATGGCATCTTCGGGAACACTGAAGAAGTCCCCCGACAACACCACCAGATCGGCAAGCTGCCCTTCCCTGATGCTCCCCTTCTTGCCCTGTTCGCTTGAAAACCAGGAGCTGCCGACGGTCCACAGTTCCAGCGCCGTTTCACGCGACAAGCGGCTGCTGGTTTCGTACAACTGCAGGCCGCCCACCGTACGTCCGGAGACCAGCCAATACAATGCCGTCCACGGGTTGTAGCTGGCGACGCGCGTCGCATCGGTGCCGGCGCCCACAGGGATGCCGGCGTCGAGCATGCGTTTGATCGGTGGGGTATGCGTAGCTGCCTGAGCGCCGTAACGCTCGACAAAGTATTCACCCTGGAAGGCCATGCGGTGCTGAATGGCGATGCCGCCGCCGAGTGCGCGCACGCGGTCGATATTGCGCGGCGTGATGGTCTCCGCGTGGTCGAAGATCCAGTGCAGCCCGTCGAACGGAATGTCTCGATTGACCTTTTCGAACACGTTGAGCATGCGTTCGATCGACTCGTTGTAGGTCGCATGCAGGCGGAAGGGCCAGCGCTGGGAGACCAGGTGGCGCACCACTTTCTCCAGCTCGTCTTCCATGCCGGCGGCCAGATCCGGGCGGGGCTCGAGGAAATCCTCGAAATCGGCCGCGGAAAATACCAGCATTTCACCCGCGCCGTTATGACGGTAGAAATCGTCGCCTTGCCCTGGGGTGACCATGTCGGTCCACTTCTGGAAATCTTCGAGCTCACGACCTTTGTTTTGCGTGAACAGGTTATAGGCGATACGAACCGTCAACTGATTTTCGCGCGCCAACTGGTCGATGATGGCGTAGTCCTCCGGGTAGTTCTGGAAACCGCCGCCGGCATCGATCGCGCTGGTGATGCCCAATCGGTTGAGCTCGCGCATGAACTGACGCGTCGAATTGACTTGTAGTTCACGCGGCAACGCAGGCCCCTTGGCGAGCGTTGCGTACAGGATCATCGCGTTCGGCTTTGCGATCAGCATGCCGGTAGGGTTGCCTGCGGCGTCGCGCTGAATCTCGCCGCCCGGCGGGTTCGGCGTGTCCTTGTTATAGCCCACAGCGCGCAGCGCCGCCCGGTTGAGCAAGGCGCGATCGTAGAGATGCAAAATGAAGACCGGCGTGTCCGGTGCGGCGGCGTTGATTTCTTCGAGCGTAGGCATACGTTTTTCGGCGAACTGAAATTCCGTCCAGCCGCCCACCACCCTCACCCACTGCGGATTGGGCGTACGCAGTGCCTGCTCCTTCAACATGCGCAATGCATCGGCTAGCGACGGCACGCCTTCCCATCGCAATTCGAGGTTGTAGTTCAGGCCGCCACGAATCAGGTGCAGGTGCGAATCGTTGAGACCGGGAATCGCGGTACGGCCGTTTAGATCGATGACTTGGCTGTCTGCGGTGCGATGGCGCATCACATCTTCCGTATCGCCAACGGCGAGAAACTTGCCGTCCTTGATCGCCACGGCGCTGGCCACTGGATGGCTTTTATCGACCGTATGGAAACGGCCATTCAGCAAGATCAACGTAGGCGCACTGCCAGCGGTAGATTCAGTAGCGTCTGTTTGCTTGGTGTTCATATTTCGACTCCGCATCGTGATGTGGGGATAGCGCGTTCATGCGCTCGGGGGCGGGGCATCGTTGCCGACCGCAGCCCCTTTGGTACGAGCCTGCAAGCCGGTTATCTTGGGCGCGCACTCGCTGGAGAACCACGAAACCGAGACCGGCTCGCGGCTGATCAATCGTTTCGCCACCGGCACCAGCTGTTCGCCTATCAGCATGCCCAGCAAACCGATCAACGCGATTGCGGGAGGCGCTGGAGAACGCACGTTGATGACCGCATAGATGAGGCCCATCAGCATGCCGGCCGCGAGCGAAATCAAATATATTTTCATGCCAGCTCCTTATGACTCAACTGCGCGCTCATCGGCGACTGCACTGGGGGCGATCTATCGCCGGATATGTTCTATGGAGTCGACGGCTACACCATTGGCGAATGCACAATTCCCCATTTTGCGAACGGCGACTCTTCTCGACAAGTAAAGCGATATAAATTCTCGTAAAGCGGTTCAGATGGATTCAGATCGATTCAGACCGATTAAATGATCAATGAAACTAAGCAGGCGAATCCGAGTAGAGAACTGACACACGTTTCTGCACAGTCCCTTAAGAGTCGCGGCAGAAATCGCGCAACGCTTTGTTGACTAGCTCGGCGTGGCTCCAGATCAAACCGTGCGGCGCGGAGTCGACCCGTACGGCGTTAGCGCAGGAAAACTGCTCCATAACAGCAGCTCGATCGATCGGTAAAACCTTATCCTCGCTGCCGTGTATCACCAGCACAGGCATGGCAATTCGGCGTAGGTCATCACGGAAGTCGGTTTGCAATTGCTCGACGCAAGCGTTCATGGTCAATGGGTACACGGCTAAAGCGGCCAGCCACTGCGCCTGTAACGGGGCATCGTCGACAGGGCTGCCTGACCAGACATTGAGGTTGTAAGCGTTGTGCAGAAAATCCGGCGGCATTCCCACGCGCGGGGTGCCGCTGCGACCCTCCACAGGCGAGAAGGTGCCGGCGTCGCGGGTATCCGGATCGTTGACCGTTGCCAGCAAAAACGGCAGTAACGGACTGATGAGCGCGGCCTTGCTGACGCGATCGTCGCCGTAGGTGCCCAGATAACGCAGCACGTCGCCCGCGCCCGAACCGAACCCGACCAACATCGCGCGATTGACCGAGCAGGCGCGTAATAAGCGATGCAGGTCTTGCGCCAACGTGTCGAAATCGTAGCCGGCATCAGGCTTGCTGGACTTGCCGAAGCCGCGCCGGTCGTAGACCAGCACTCGATGCCCGCTCTCCACCAGCGCGGCGATCTGCCGCTCCCAAACGCAACTGTCGAGCGGTCCTCCGTGAATCAATACGATAGTTTCGGCGTCGCCATGATGCCCATGTCCATGATCTTCGTAGTACAGATTGATGGACATGCTTCCTTCACGGCCAGCGTTCATATAAGCCATGCCGGCCACTCCCGAAATTCAGCCAACTATCCAGCCAATTCGGCACGCTATTTGGCCCATCAAAAGCGCGCTTTTTTTCTAGATGTTATGGAGTCATTTTGGGAGTTACCGGCGGATACGCAAGTAAATTGATATAAATCCGAATAAACCTTAGCCGGTCGCCAGCGTCGCGAGTAACGACTTTGCCAGGCGCATATCGGCCGTGCCCTCGCCTTCGGCAAACTGGAGATAGGTGGCGTTGAGCAGGGCTCTTGCCTCCGCGGCGCGGCCCTGGTCGCTCATCAACTTTGCGAGCGAGCACGCTATGCGCAATTCCCAGGAGAGCGCTCCCTGGCGACGAGCCAAGTTCATTGCATCGAGCAGAACCTGCTCTCCCGTTCCGGCGGCGCCCCCTGGGTACGCTTTCATTGTCGCCTCGATCTCGACGCGTAGCTGCTCGGCAGCAGACCAACGCGCATCGCTATGTATGGATTTTTGACTAAAGCGATGGGTGCCGAAGGTCGATAGCGTTTCGCGTTGTATCGGGGTCAGCAGCTCCGATCCCGCACAGTCGGCCACATCCACAGCACCCTCAGCATCCAGCGAACCGTTGCCGGTCAAAACCAATTCGTAGGTGTTGGCCCACCCGACCCAGTGCAGGAGGCGACACTTTCCCGCATGTTCAAGCAACAGTGCCTTGTAGCGCCGCGCGGCTTCGATATCGCCGACCCAAAGCGCCACAGGGCAGGCGCCCAGCGCCAACGCGTGACACAGCGAAATAGTATGCCCTGTTGCCAGCGCGGCTTCCACGGCTTGCGCTGCGCGCAGCATGGCTTGCTCGGGGAACCCTTGCATCCATAAAATTCGGGCGAGCATGGTCAACGCGGCCGAGCGTTGGTTGAGCAAAAAGCCGACACTTTGCGCTTCTGTTTTCGGGCCCGAAGGCGCATCTAAAACACGCTCGATGTGCCGTCGAGCAGCCGCCTGATCCCCGAGAAAATGCAGCGATGTTGCAAGCAATCGGTCCGCCAGTACGCCTGCCCCATGGGCCGAATTTTTTCGTGAAACAGCGCCGAACCGATGCGCGAGCTGGACGGCGGTTTCATAGTTCGCGTGGATATAGTGGGCGTGAAATAGTCCATGCACGGCCCGCAGTTCATTGGTCCAATCCCCCATTTTTTCGGCGATCGCGAGACATCGGGCAAATGCGTTTTCCATGCTGGCGAGCGGTTGCGTGCCATGCAACAGCGCGTTACCCAGCGCCAGCAACAGCTTCATTTCGGTCTGGCCATCCGGCTCTTCGATGCGCGCGATGGCATCGAGGGCGCGTTGCGCGTAGCGTCGATACTCGTTCATCAACGACAGTTCGAACCATAATGGCGCCGACACTGCCGAGAGCGCAATGCCGCACGACAAATCGTTGCCAGGCAGAAAGCACCATTCGAGAGCGGCCCGTATGTCATCGACAACGCGTCGATACAGTGCGACCACATCCCCCGCGGTTTGACGCTCGATTTGCCGATCCGTTTTTGGGTCCCCTCCGGCGAGCAGCCCGCAAAAATGGGCCGCATGCCTGCTGCACACTAGGTCGCTTTCCGACGCTTCATCGAGCTTTACGACTGCATAGCAACGCGCGGTATCCAAGAGCCGAAACATCGGCACTTCCGCGCTCACCGATACAGTAACCAGCGACTTCGCGACCAAAGCGACCAGGATTTCGAAGATATCACTTCCGCCGACATCCTCGAACGCCAACACCGCCCTCGCCGATTCGAACGTAAACGCGCCTTGGAATATCCCCAGCCGACGCAATGCGATCTGCTCGTTACCGGGAAGAAAGTTGTAGCTCCAGTCGAGCGCCGCCTTGAGCGTTTTATGGCGTGCCAGTGCCGTGCGACGCCCCTGATTCATCAGGAAGAGACCGTCAAGCTGGGTGGACAGGCAGGCGATGCTAAACAAGCCCACGCGAGCCGCGACCAGTTCGATGGCCAAGGGAATGCCGTCGAGACGGCGGCAGATATCCGCCACCAGGGCCAAGTCTGTCTCGGTCAGACGGAAATCGGCCCGACTGGCCCTTGCCCGTTCATCGAATAGCTCTATCGCCGAAAAACGCAATGCCGACGCCACGCTCATCCGAGCAGGCGCGGGTGGAATCTCCAACGGGGGCAAGCGGTAGACGCACTCATAAGCGGCTCGCAGCGATTCACGGCTCGTCGCCAAAATACGTACCTGCGTTGCCCCGTCGTAGATCGATTCGACGAGAACGGCAGCCGCTTCGATCACGTGCTCGCAATTGTCCAGCAGGATCAACATTCGCTTGTCGGCGAGATGAGCAATAAGGTCGGGGATAGCATCTTGCGATAGCACCGGTAGCCCTAGCGCCGACGCGAGCGCTGTCGGTACCAATCCTGGATCGGTGAGCGAGGCCAAATCGACTAGACAAAGACCGTCCGCATATTCGGATGCCGTGCCGGCTGCGACCGCATGGGCTACCGTCGTCTTGCCCATTCCCCCAGGGCCGACGATTGTGACAAGACGATGTCGCGTAAGGATTTCGACGATACTGCCTACCTGCTCGTCACGCCCGAGCATGCGTCGCGAGGCCATCCCGGATCTGCCCGAGACCAGTGAGGATTCCAGGACGATTACGTCGCGGCTGTCGGGGGTGTCGCGGCTGTCGGGGCTACCGTTCCCGCTATTGACGTCGCTCGCGGGCGCCGCCTCCTGCGAAACCGGAGCGACGAAACAGTAACCTCGCCCCACGACACTTTCGATAAACCGGGTGCCGCCTCGCGCATCGCCGAGTGCCTTGCGCAGGGCCCCAATATGGACTCTTAGGTTGGCCTCTTCGACGACCGTGTCGGGCCAAGCCGTTGCGATCAACTCTTCCTTCGTGACCAAAACCCCGGCCCGTTCCACGAGCGTCGAGAGGATGTCGAACGCGCGGCCACCCAGGTGCAAGCGCTTTCCCGCCCCATAAAGCGCTCGTTCATGAGGTATGAGCTTGAACGAGCCAAAGCTCAAGATCTGCGCTGTCGGTGATCGCTGCGCATGTGTCATGGAGTGGACATCTGGAGATTGAGGCGCAAGAATAGGCGGCCTCGATGACGCAAGAGTAACAGAAAGCTCGCTGAAAGCCTGGGTCCTTCGCCGCCTTTTTTGTCGATCAGCCGACGCTTATTTCAACCTTACACCCGTCACCCTTACACCGTTGCCCCCTCCCACCCTACTTGAGCGCTAACGCATGGCACTGACTTTCCAACAGCTCAACTGCATCAGGCAGGTCGTCGTCAACGGCTTCAGTGTTTCGCGAACCGCGGAGGCATTATTCAGCACCCAGCCGGGCGTGAGCAAAATGATCCGCGCGCTCGAAGAGGAACTCGGCATCGACATATTCGTGCGCCGCGGCAATCGGTTGATCGGTCTGACCGATGTCGGAAAGGAGGCCTACGCGTTGGCCGGTCGCGTGCTTCAGGATGCGAAGTCGCTGCAGCAATTGAAGTCGTCCAACAGTGGTCCCGAAGTCGAGGGCATCATCCGCGTCGGCACGACCCATCTTCACGCCCGCTACCGTTTGCTTTCGGTCACCGAGCGCTTCTTGAAGATCTATCCCAGGGTCCAACTCGAATATTCGGTCGGCACGCCGCCAGAGATCTATTTGGGCGTGCGAGACGGCACCATGGATATCGGACTCAGTACGCTGCCGCAAGCCACGCCGTCCGGCATTTTCGCGATCAAGGCCTACGACTTGGAACGTTGCCTCGTCGTGCCAGCCGGTCACCCATTGCTGGCACTCGGCAGCGTTACCATCGAAGAGTTGACGCAGTGGCCCTGGATCGTTCATGACGATCGATTCACCTCGGGCGCCGTAGTCCAGCGCACATTTCAGATGTACGGCATGCAGCCGCACATCGTCATGCGGGCCATGGATGTGGATGTCGTAAAAGCCTACGTCGCAAGGGGAATCGGCATCGCCGTATTGCCGAAAATGGCGGTGGAACATGAGAGCGACGAGACCTTGCGGAAAATCAATGTCGATCATTTGTTCCCGTCGTCCGCCGCGATGCTGACGCTGCGTGCGGACCACGTGCTGAAGACGTTTGCCTTCGACTTTATCCAGATGCTGTTGCCGCACTTCACACCGGAAGCGCTGAAGGCCGAGTTGGCTCGCGCACAGCAAAACCATGCACTGTAGAGCATGATTTATTCCAAAAAAGTCATTTGACCGCATGATCTTGGCCGCTCAAAGTGCTAGCACTCTAGTCAGATTGGAAAGCCAATGTCTGAAAAGCACGATGCCGGACCCAACAGCGCGTACGCAGCAAAAGACGTCAACGAAGCCTTCCGAGGCGGTGCGCGCGCGGTAGCGTTTCTGAGTCAAATCAATAAAGCATCGATCGTGATGCTCGCTGACACCGCGATCTTGTCGGACGCCGACGCAAGCGTAATCGCACACGGCATCCTGGCCCTGGATCCGACATCGAGTGAGCAAACGTCGGGCGACTATCTCGACTACGAGAAAAGACTGGTGGACCTGATCGGTCCGCAAGCGTCCCTGGTCCATGCCGGGCGTAGCCGGCAAGACATCGCTTCCACTCTCTCGCGGATGAATCTGCGGGAGGATCTTCTCGACGCCTACGAGGCCCTGGCGCAGGCGCGCTTATGCCTCGTCGAGCTCGCGCCACGGCATCGCGACACGATCATCCCCGCGTACACGCATGGCGTTCAAGCACAGCCCACGACGTTTGCCCACTACCTGCTCGCCTTCTCGAGCGCGCTGGGACGTCAGCTCGAACGACTCGCGCAAGCCTATGGCCGGCTTAATGTCAGCCCGCTCGGCACGGCCGCGCTGTCGACTTCCAGCTTTCCCATCGATCGCATGTTGTTGGCTCACCTGCTTGGCTTCGCGGGCGTGGTGGAAAACGCCTACGACGCGAACCACCTCGCTCCGGTCGATAGCTGCCTCGAATTCGCCGGCGCGCTCGCAATTTGCGCGGTGCAGATCGGGCAGTTCGCGCAGGATCTGCATGCGCAATATGCTTCGCCCACACCCTGGCTGACGCTGCAACCGGGGGAACTGATGGGTATCAGCAGCTTGATGCCGCAAAAGCGCAACCCCGCTGCGCTCGAACAACTGCGCGCACAGAGCAGTTTGCTGCTTAGCGACATGCAAGGGCCGTTCCTGCTGGCACATAACGTGCGCACGGGGATGTTCGACTACCGGTCCTATGACCCGCTGCCGGCGAAACGCCCCGTCGCGCTCTTCGCGTTGCTGGCGAAAATCGTCAAAGGGTTGGTGGTGGATGAGCAGCAAGCCCGCGATGAAGTCGATGCGGACTATTCGACAGTCACCGAAATTGCCGACGTCCTGATGCAGAAGGCGAACGTGCCGTTTCGTATCGGCCATCACTTCGCCTCGGTACTCACCGACCATGGCCGCGCGCAAAAGAAGCGTTTGGGACAAATCGGTTACAACGAGGCCGCGCAGCTTTACCAGCAACAAAATGGCGTGCCGTTCCCGCTCAATGAAAACGCTTACGAACAATGTACCGACCCGCGACGGATGATCTTCAACCGCAGAGGTTTGGGCGGCCCGCAACGCGCGGAGGTCGACCGCATGCTCGACGTGGAGAGCCGCTCGGCGCGCGCAGCACTGGATTGGAATCGTGCCGCGCGGCAGCAACTCGATGAGGCACATGAACATCTCGTCGGCCTGACCCGGGAACTGGCCGCCCGTCGCGGCAAATCGTCGTAAAGCTCGGTCGTAAAGCCGGGGTCGTAAAGCGAACAACACAAATAACGATTCAGGAGACAACGCATGAGAGTTTTGACGCTTTTCTTCGTCGCCATGACATTCTGCATGTCCGCGATGGCCGAGTATCCGGATAAACCGATCCGCATCATTCTTCCCTATGCGCCCGGCGGCGGTGCGGACACCGTAGGACGGCCGCTTGCCGTCGCGTTGTCGAAGGTGCTGGGGGTGTCGGTCTACGTCGAAAATAAGGGCGGCGCCAGCGGCAATATCGCCATGCAGTATGTGGCGAACTCCTCGCCGAACGGCTATACCGTGGTGCTGCCGCTAACGGCGCAAGTCGCGGTCAATCAAAGCCTGTTCAAACACCTACCCTATGACCCGCAAAAGGACTTTGCCCCGATCTCGGTGATCGGCGAGGCACCGTATTTTCTGGCGGTTAATCCATCCTTCCCTGCGAAGAACCTTCAGGAGTTCATCGACGTAGTGAAAAAGAACCCGGGGAAATATTCGTATGCATCGACCGGCCTGGGTAGCGGCCTGCATTTGTCTATGGAATTACTCGAGTCGATGGCCAAGATCAATATGGTGCACGTGCCGTATACCGGCGCCGGCGCCGCGTACACCGATGTCCTCGCGGGGCGAGTGCAGGCGACATTTGCAGGCGTAGGCAGCGCCAAGGGCTTTCTAGACGCGGGGCTATTGCGGCCACTCGCTGTCACCACACCGCAGCGCTCAGCTGCACTGCCCAACGTACCCACCATGTCCGAAGCCGGTCTGCCGGGCTATGAATCGTATGTCTGGTATGCGTTGCTAGCGCCGAAAGGCACGCCCGCGCCGGTGATTCAAAAGTTGCACGATGCGGTCGTCGCCGCGCTGAAAACGCCTGAAGTGCAGAAGGAGTTCGCCGCCGACGGGATCCAGCCGATCGGATCCACGCCGGAACAGTTGACCTCGTTCATCACATCGGAGACCGTGAAGTGGAGTGCGCTGATGAAACGGGCAGGCGTCGCACCGGAGTAAGCCGCTATTGAAGCGCAGTCAGTTTGTTGGGGCCTGTGGGCAAGGCCTGGGGACTGTTTTCTCGGGAGCCGTTGCGCTGGTCAGATACACGCTCGATGCCTAGCCGTGCCACATTTTCGAAAAATGCCAGCCGAGCCCGGTAATAGTCAACTTGCATCTGCGCGTCGAGAACGCGCTGCTCTGCCTGGAACAATTGCAGACGCAGTTCATCCATCGCTTTTTTCGCATGCTTTTCCGGAGTGTGCGCGTAACGCACAGGCCAGTTCAGAATCCAGTGCTGCATGATGAAGCCCTCCCGGTAGATCGTTACCAATCCCTACTCTGATCATGGGGTCCTATTCGAGTCGAGAAACGACACGACCCAGCCTCAAAACGCCAACATCTCGAAATTGCGCTACGGATAGACACGCACGAGCGCTGAAAGTTTATTTGTTGCAAAAACGACGCACCTTGAACCCTAAGGTTGCGACTCTTGAAATCGGCCCATTCTCATGCTCGCGAACATCGGCCCAGGGCACAGCCGCGTGGAGCAACGGAACCCGGCGATGCGAGGGAAAAAAAGGAATCTGCGGGACGTCCGAGCTGAAAGCCTAAGATAAATGTATGGGAACTTTAGCGGGTAAAAACGGGTCGCACCATTTAATATGTACGAGTATGCTAATCATCAAGTAGTAGTAAGAAAGGTAATAATTACGCGACTCGAAGTGTAAATCGGTCGATATTTCTTTTGTTATATAATAGCTCGTCGCGTAACGACTACTTGACCGCCGTATAGGCAGAAAAAATTCTCGAAATACGCTATTCCTGAGTCGATTTAGTAAGGTCAAGGATAGGTTGGGCAAAGGTTTTCCAACGCGCGCACGTATGTTTTAGAGGAGAAACTGGAAAGAGCGCACAAACCCCGTGTACTTGGCGGTCCTCCGGACGCAGCTCACGCCGTCGATAACCACTTCACGCATACTTACAGCAGAGAATCCCTATGATTATTGCAACGAGCCACTTATCCGACACGGCGCTGATGTTCTTTGTCCTCGGCGTTTTCCTGTCCTGCGTGCTTTTTTGCGGCTTTATACGCACTCGGAACGTCGGCGATATTTGGGATGTCACGCCACGCGGACTGGAAGAGTGATTGCGCTTGTGATTACGTCACACGCGGTCGCTTAAGGTCTACGCTGGAAAAATAGTTCGCGCAGGCGAACCCGGTTTGAGCGGGCTGCCGTCGAACTTGATCAAAACAAACCACTGCTGAGCGTGGGGCCTAGCCGTCACCGGTCCATCAGCCCTCCCTGTCCAGCCAGCGTTTCTGCCAGAACACACGCGCCAGAAGCGAAAATAACTCACTTCCCCTGCACGATCGGATAAAAACGGTAGCAATTGGCCGCATTGCAGATGCGTTGCTCTTCGACGATGTGATCGGCTCGACTAAGCGAGTTCTCGTCGAATACCGTACTTGCGCAGTTTGTTCGCCACGGTCGTGTGCGAGGTCTTCAGGCGCACGGCCAACTGCCGGCTAGAGGGATAACGCGCGTACAAATCTTCGAGCAGATTCTTCTCGAAGGCGGCGAGCGCTTCGTCCAGGCTGTCAGGCCCTTCGGCAGGCGCAGGCTGCACGCGTTCGTGCCCCCGCTCTTGCCCCGACACGCTGCCCAGTTCGAGATCGTCGACATCGATCGCCGGTTTATCGGTCATCGCAACCGCGCGGAAAATCACATTCTGCAACTGCCGGACATTGCCCGGCCACGGATTGGCGCGCAGCGCGAGGTGCGCCGCAGGCGTGACCCGGCAGCGCGGCCGTTCGATTTTCAGGCAAGCCTGATCGGCAAAATACTGGGCCAGCAGGCCGATGTCGCCGGCGCGGTCACGCAGCGCGGGCAGGCGCAAGTTCAGCACGTTGAGCCGATAAAACAAATCTTCGCGGAACACCTTCTCGGCCACCATGTGTTCGAGATCGCGGTGCGTGGCGCTGATGATGCGCACATCCACCCGCATTTCGCGATCGCCGCCAACGCGCCAGAATGTGCCGTCGTTCAAAAAGCGCAGCAGCTTGGCCTGCAGATACGGTGACATCTCGCCGATTTCGTCGAGGAAAACCGTGCCGTGGTTGGCCAGTTCGAGCAAGCCCGGTTTGCCGCCTCGATGTGCCCCGCTGAACGCGCCCGGCGCATAACCGAACAACTCGCTTTCCGCGAGACTCTCCGGCATCGCGGCACAGTTCAAGGCCAGGAACGGTGCGCAATTGCGTTTGCTGGCGGCATGGCAAGCACGCGCAACCAGTTCCTTGCCAGTCCCCGTTTCGCCGAGTATCAGCAAGGGCGCGTCCAATCCAGCCAAGCGTGCAGTGCGGGTCTTCAGCGAGACCATCGGCCCGCATTCGCCCAATATCACCGCAAAGCCCGCTTCATCCAGTTCTGGAATCGCGCGCCGGTGGGCCGGCAAAGGCCCAAGCGCACGCAGAGTGAGCACGCCGCCGGCAACAATGCGGCCATCGCCGGCCGGCTCCATCTTGACCGGATGCACTTGCACCAAAAATCGCGTATCGCCGATACCGGCTTCGAATTGGGGGACGCCGAAACGTTTTTCCAGCAAGGTGGCTTGTAATTCGGGATCGGATAACAACTCGCCTAGCGCGAACTGGCATAGTTCGTCCTCGCTTTGGCCCGTCACGGACTCAGCCGCTTTATTTGCGGAGATGATTGCACCGTTGCCGTCGACCACAAATACCGGGTCTACCACGGCCGTAAGCAGTGCATTGAAATGCAGATGTTCGCGTTCGCCGGGCAGGATATCGAGCGCCGTGACTTCGAGCACGTCCCGTACTTGTAACAGCGCGGTGCGCAATTCGGCGAACGACGTCGACAGCAAGGTCTGCGCGTCGATATACAAATGCGGCGGCGACATTTCGACCGCGAGCAGATTGATATGCCGGCTGCGTAATACGGCCAGCAGATCATGGGTGATGCCTACCCGGTCCACAAAGCAGACGTCAATGCGCATGAAAATCTTCTCGTTCGTTTACCGTGAGTTCGGCTGACGGTTAGGGTCCGGGTGGATCTCCGGGGTTAGCTCTCCGGGTTAGATTGCAGATCGCCGCACTTGTGGCCGTCGCGATTGCGTATCTAACATGGCTCTACTGACCGCTTCTGATAGTCATTTTTTCGGCAAGTCGTGACTTTAAGAAATGTCAAAATACAAAGCTAATGCCTATTGTGCATCGCGGTATGCATTTTATGCATGATGCCATGGGTCACTGCGCCCGATGCTTGTTCTTGTTAGTGTTGTCCCACTAAAGCCAGGGCCTATCCCAAGATCGAAAGGCCTGCTACACATCGTCATAAGGGAATGTACTTAGGCCACGACGACGTTTTACCCTCGTTCATAGCGTGCTGCGTGCGGCCATCCAAGTGTACGTGCGCCCGCGCATGGAATGTTAGCGCTGGCCTACCCGCGTGGGTTCTAAACGACAGAAAGCCGTTTGAAAGCCCAGTGCATGCTAAGCCCAACTCAATCGAACGATAGCCCGCCAACGTAGGTTCAAGCCTGCTTCACGAAATAAGGACTTCTTTTCAATCGCGGCCGTCAGAGCGCCGGATGGCGAGTGGCACGGGGCCACTGCGGCACGAACTCGGCCGTGAACGGTTCCGGCTTCGCTAGGATGAAGCCTTGCACATAATCGACGCCTATCGTGCGCAAGATCTCGAGCGTTTCCTGGTTCTCGACAAACTCGGCAATGGTGAGTTTCTTCATTAGGTGACCGATCGTGTTGATCGCCTGAACCATCGCAAAATCGGTCGGGTCGTTCGCGATGTCCTGGATAAAACCGCCGTCGATTTTTAGATAATCGACAGGCAGGTGTTTGAGGTATGCAAATGACGACATGCCCGCGCCGAAGTCGTCCAGCGAAAATCGACAGCCCCGCGCACGCAAGGCTTCGATGAAATGCAAGGCATCGGTCAGGTTCGCGACCGCGGCAGTTTCGGTGATCTCAAAGCAGATCAGCTCGAATGGCACCTTATGCCGCAACTGCTGTTCGAACACAAACGCGAGAAATTCCGGATCGCCGATCGACGATCCGGACAGGTTGATCGCACACGTTTTGATCGGCACGCCGTTGCTGAAAACTTGGCGCTTGGCCAGCGTCGCGAACGTCTCGTTGACGACCCAACGGTCGATCGACGGCATCAGGTTATAGCGTTCCGCCGAGGGCAGAAACGCGGTGGGCAGAATCAGCGTATTCGGTTCGCCCTGCAAGCGCACCAGGATTTCGATGTGAGCACCCGGTAACTGGTCGCTACGCAGATCGACGATCGGTTGCGCATACAGGCAGAACTGCTGCTGATCGAGCGCATCGCGCAGGCGTGTGACCCATTTCATTTCCCCTTGGCGCACCGACAGCTCGAGGTCGTCGCCGGCATGCTGGTGGACCCGGTTGCGGCCCTTCTCCTTGGCCACGTAACAGGCCATGTCGGCCAAGCTCATCAGCTCGGCCAATGAAAACTGCCGTGCGGTGAAATTGATCAGCCCGATGCTGACGCCGACAGAGAAGAACTTGGTGCGCCAGACGAAGCGGAATTCGCAGACCGTACGGCGGATCTCCTCGGCCCTTTGCCATGCTTGCGGCGGCGGGCAATCGGCCAGGAAGATACCGAACTCGTCGCCACCCAGCCGCGCGAAGCAATCGCCGGGCCGCAAGCGGGCTTTCAAGATCGTACCGATCTGCCGGATCAGCTCATCGCCGGCCTGGTGTCCACAGGTATCGTTGACGATCTTGAACTGATCCAGATCCAGATAGAGCAATGCGTGTTGCGCCGACGTTTCGTGCAGGGCGCTCAAATGATTGAGCAATTGCGCCTGGAACGCGCGCCGGTTGAGCAAGCCGGTCAATTCGTCATGCGTGGCCTGATGCAGCAGTTGCTCGGCGTGTTCACGCTCGCGGCTGATGTCGTGCAGCACCAGCACGGTGCCGACGGTCGCGCCCGTATGGTCGCGGATCGGCGCGATGGATTGGTCGATGGCCACTTCGCTGCCGTCGGCGCGCACGAGCAGGATGCTTTGCGCGGCGCCGGCCACGCTGGGCCGCCCCCCCACAATCTGCGCGACCGGGTCTTTGATCGGCTGGCCATTCGTGTCGGACACGCCGTGCAGAATTTCCATGAGCGGCCGGCCACGGATTTGATGCGCTTCGCATTTCAGCAGTTTTTCGGCCGCCTTATTGAGGTAGCTGATCGTGCCGTCCATCTCGGTGCGGATCACCGCATCGGCAATCGATGCCAACGTAACCTGGGCGCGCTCCTTCTCGGCAAAGAGCGCCATGTCCTGTTCCCGGCGCTCGGTAATGTCGGACATCGAACCGACCATACGGGTTGGAACGCCGAGCGCGTCGCGGCTGGCCGTGGCGAGCACGCGGCACCATCGCACGCTGCCGTCCTTCGCACACATGCGCAACTCGATATCGTAGGGCGCCGCGGCCGACAGATGCGCCTCGAGCGCAAGCCGGTTACGCAAGCGATCCGCCGGGTAGACCAACTGCACGAATTGGGTGGCGCTATATCTGACGTCTTGGTCGCCGTACCCCAACAAACGCTGGATCCACCGCGAACAGTAGATCTCATCGCTGACAATATCCCAATCCCATAAACCCGCGTTGCTGCCCTCCAGGGCGAGATTGAAGCGCTCGGTATTTTTCCTGAGCATGTCCTGATATTGCAGGTTCTTCGCGAGAACCCACCGCATATACAGTATTCCGAGCACAAACAAGCTGAACCCGGCGCCCAATATGGCCAGCTTCAGCGCCCATTGCGTGACCGCGGCGGCACGGCCCAGCGCGTCCGAGAATCCCTCCTCGAGCTGGGTGAACGTGTCGTCGAGCCGATTGATGCGCGCGAGCAGCGCGTCGATGCTGGCGCGATCGCTGGGATCAGTTTGGATTTGTTGCTGCAGTTGTCCTGCCAGCACGCGCAATTTGTCGAGTTCGATGTCGGACTCGACCCAGATCGCAATGGCACGCTGCAGATCGGGGACGAACCCGAAGTTGCGGTACAGCCAGATCATGCCATCGGTGTCGCCGCGCCTGAGGCCGCCCCTGACCATGTTTGCGCCAATTGCCGCGTAATCCGGCACAGCTTGATCCATACCGAGGCGGGCCTCATGGTCGGCCAGCGTGACATCGAGAAAGCGCTGCGCCTGCTGATAATCTTCGTCACGACCCGTCGCCGCGTACACATTGAGCGAGCGCACCGACGCCTTCTGGGCTTTCGACCAGCGGCTCTCGCCTTGGGTATAAGCGCGGATATCGGTCATCACTTCCAGGCTGAAAATACCCAGAAAAATCTGCAGCGTGATGATCAACAGAAACGGCAGGATCACCGCTTTTGATACCGAAGCGGCTCGATTCAGATCAAGACGGGTGATTCCTTTCGGACTCTTCATAACTCGATCCACTGCCGTGGCCCCGACGTGATGACGGGCTGAGAACGGCCCACCCGAACGACTTTACTTAGAATTTCGGGTCATAACAAGCGCGCTGGGACAATTTTTAGCGATTATCCCCACTGTTGCGTCGCTCCTATCATTTTGAGGGCACGGCCGGCAAGTGCAGGGCTCGTGCAATGCCATCCGTGTTCAGCCCTGCGCTGTAGCCCGCCATGCCCGGTACCCCCGGCACTCCCGGCACGGAAGTGTCGTCTGCATTAGAACTATCCCCCAGGTGGCGCTGCGCATCCAGTGTGGCCTGCTGGGCAGCCAACGCTTGCGCGGCGCGATCGTCCAACATTTTTTGCGCGGTGCTCGACGCCTGCTCGGCGTGCTTGTCGTAGATGTCTTGCCGAGCCCGATTGAAATCGCCGTAACTGAGCTCTCCGGCGTAGAGCTTGCCCAGCAAATCTTCCAGATCGTTTTGCTGGCTTTGGAGTATCGCTTGCGATTCGGGCGTCAGAACGTGCGCGCGAAAATCGCGACCTAGCTCGAAGCAATGCTGCAGCGCTTGGGTCCATGCCGACACCAGCGGTTTGTCGTCGTCGTCGACCTTGCGCGGGTCCGATTGCATGGCTAGCGTCAGCGTACGCCGCCGAGGGCTCGGAAAGGCCAGCGGCGTTTTTTGTGCGAGCGGCTGCAGCTCGGGATCCGCGTCGAGTGCCCGGACACATGCGGCCCCCGGGTCCGGCGGCACGGCATGGGCTTGCGTGACCACGGCGAGCAAGCACAGCAGGCTGGCGACGCGTCGAAGCGAGTGAGGAGTAGCGTTCATCGAGTCAAAGTGGGGTATTGCATGCGTGAAATCTTCGTGTATGCCGCGGCGCTGGGCTCAAGCTGATGCGTCAATGCCTCAGTTAGTCGACCCAGTTAGCCGATTCAAATTGCGCGGGGCCCGAAAAACGGCAAAAATGAGGCTTCTTTTTTTGCGAACCTCCGACCATATCATGACATTCCGGCTCCCCCGCTTCGCCTCGATTTCCAAAGCGGCCTGCATAGCGGGTCTCGCCGCAGGTTTATCGAGCACTGCCGCCTGGGCCGATAGCTGGACAACCATCGGTGCGATGCCCAACACCGCCGTCCAGGTCTCCATCGACTTCACGTCGATTATCCGGCCGGATAGCGCTGTGACTTCATGGCTGCACGATCTGATTTCCGACCAACCGAAGGAAAATCTCACGCACGCCTGGTTTCTTTTCGACTTCCCGGCCCCGGTGACGACGGCCGAATCGTTTGTTTATCGCTCTTACAAACGCCGCGAAATAATTGACTGCGAACGGCGCGCCTCCGCGATGGAATCCTACGTCGCGTATTCGGATCCGCGTGCGGACGGGCGCGTCATCTACACCTGGACGGGCCCCAACGCAGTCGTCCCGCAACTCGTGCAGCCCGCTCCCGGCAGCATCGCGGCCATCATGATAGACGCGGCCTGCACACCGCCGGCCGCACCGCTGCATGCCGCAGCGACCACCAATGGCGCGGCCGAGCCAGCAAACACGCCGATCAACGATACCGGACTCTCGGGAGCCTACTCGGCGAGCCCTGGCTCGGCCGCACCGGCGCGGGGGATCGATACGACGCACCGGCCAACACAGGAACTGCCGTAACACGCGATCGGCGCAAAACGGGTATTGGCGCGTCGGATGATGGGTGCGGCTCGGAATATTTGGCCCGGGCATGCAATCGGGACGCGTCTCGGGCGTGTCTCCGTTGCATGCCCGGGCCCGTCCCGATTGCATGCCCAGGGCATTTTTAGGGTAAGCACCTAGATTCGGATTATTTTGACGCGACGCTGGCGTATCTATACTTAATTCAAGGTATATCGCCACCTGCCCGGGAGCGCGCCATGATTTTTCATTTGCAAAATGCCGATGTCATCATGATGATTAGCGTTGCCCTGCTAGCCACGCTAATCATTGCCCTGCGATTCCAGCCGCGCAGCTTACTCGGCCTTGTCATCGAAGCGATATGCGTCAACGTGCTGGCGGTGCTCGCCGTGCTCACCTTTGAACTCCTGCCGGCGCTGCTCGCCTGATCCGCTTGCGCTTACCCTGCACCGTTTGTCACTCCGCGAAAATCTTTCGGAACTTCGCCCACAACCCTCAGTCTATTTCTATGCTGTGTGCGCGTGTGCGCTGCGGCATTTCCTCTGCGCCCGCGCCTCCCCGACGTGGGCGTTTTTTTGTTCTTTGTGCAGCGAAAAGCGTCGCCGGGCCGTAATCGATGGCCTCATACCTCACGCTGTGATATGACTGGTTATAATTCAGGCCAGCCATCTCCCAGCAGCAGACCATGATCGACGCCCTACATAAACTCCCCGACCGAACGTTGCGGCACTTGCGACGCATGTGGCACGATTACGGCGTATTTTGGCTCGGAGCGATTTTGGTCGGACTGATCGCGGTGCTTTATGCGCGGCTGATCGATTTCGGTTTCTCCTACTTCCAATCCATACAGCAGGCTCATTTCTGGGCGCCGCTCATCATTACGCCCGCTGCAAGCGCGTTATGTGCGTGGCTCACGCGACGGTACTTCCAGGGCTCGGAAGGCAGCGGGATCCCGCAGGTCATTGCAACCTTGCATGAAAACCCGACTGAACTCGGCAAGCGCCTGCTCACGCTCAAACTCGCAGCCGGCAAGGTCGGCATCTCGTTTCTGGCCATCCTCGGCGGTTTCACGATCGGTCGCGAAGGACCGACCGTGCAGGTCGGCGCAGCCGTCATGTTCGCGATGCGGCGCTTCTACAAGCGCTCGCATGTGATGATAGAGCGGCAGTTGATCCTGGCGGGGGCGGCGGCGGGCTTGTCGGCGGCATTCAATACGCCGCTGGCCGGCATCGTCTTCGCCATCGAGGAATTGACCCGCAGCTTCGAGCAGCGTACGAGCGGCGTGCTGATCACCGCGATCATTTTCGCCGGTGTCGTGGCGCTGGGGTTGAACGGCAACTACACCTATTTCGGCACCATCATGATCGTGCCGTCCGATTTCGACCGTTCGCTGATTGTGGCCGTGATCGTGACCGGTGTCGTAACCGGCTTGGCCGGGGGCGGCTTTTGCTGGTTGTTGCTCAACACCGCACGCTGGCTGCCTGCCGGCGTCCAGCACTTGCGCCACGTGCGCCCAGTGGTATTCAGCGCGTGTTGCGGGCTGGGGGTAGCGGTGATCGGCGTCGTGGCCGGTGGCAGCACCTTCGGCAGCGGTTACGCCGAGGCGCGCGGGCTACTCGACGGCACCCAGCATCTCAGCGCACTGTATCCGCTGCTGAAAATGGCTTCGATGGTGGGTTCGTATTTGCCCGGCATTCCAGGCGGCATTTTCGCGCCATCGCTGGCCATCGGCGCGGGCTTTGGCAATGTGCTGCATATGATCTTCGGCCACATCTCGCTGCCCTTGCTGATTGCGTTGGCCATGGTGGGCTATCTCGCCGCGGTGACCCAATCGCCGATTACCGCCTTCGTGATTGTGATGGAGATGATCAACGGCCACGCGCTGGTGATTTCATTGATGGCCGCGGCGCTCATTTCGAGCCGTGTCTCGCGCTTGCTGGCGCCGCCGCTTTATGAAGCGCTGTCCGAGCGTTACATTACTCCGACCGCGTCGTCGACTGTCGCGCCCGAGGTGCCAGGGGTGGGGCCGGACGAGGCGGTGGCCACTGACGTGGCTGCCGAAACACCCGAGATCTGAGTCGAGTCCTATTCAGGACTCTGAGGCGCCGGATTTCTCTCCGGTCGCGCGCTGGTTGTGCGTTGCGATTCGCACTCGCCGTCGGTCCATCTCACTTTAATTTCGTTTCAAGAAATTAATCATATCGAGAGGGAGTCACGACGAAAATCGTGCCCCCCCTTTACCGTCGGCCCAGGCTTGCGGAATGTTGATCTTGATTTCCAGTAATTCGAGATCAGCCTGACGCTCAAGGCTAACCTCGAAATCGTCGCCGGAAACCCTCACGTGCGTTGAGAGCGCTGCGCCCCGCACGTACCGCAAGCGCGGAATTTCAGACACGAGCCCAGACGGATTCATCCACACTAAAAAAGTACGAATAAGACCGACCGAGATTGATACGAGATGGAAGCTCCCATATTCTTCATATGTGAATTGACTATATAAGATTAGCACTGCAAAACTTAACATTTGATTTTTTTCTGCGTAACACTCGCAACCTGTCAAATATGCCAGTGAGCCGGTCGACCACGCCCAACAGATAACCATTGGATTCCCAAAACTATGCGATCAACGGTCCTTACCGTTTTCTGGTCGGCGCAATGAAAAGCTGCTTAGAGTTGTTACAGCCCAAACTAGCGGCGACACTTTGCCAAAAGCTCCCCGAACTGGGCGCATTAGCATTGGAGGTACTGCCGAGTGGCGCAGAGGCAATGTCCGTTGTGAAGCTTAGTGCAAATTGCAGCATGGTTGCGAAGACCATTGCACCGCAGGCCGCCGAAGAAGAAGTGGCACAGATTCGAAGAATTAACTCAGTCCTTCCAGGCACATGTCCCCGCATTCTGCATGTGGAGCGCGAGTCAGGACTCTACGTTACCGAGTTTTTGCCGGGCGAAACGCTCGAGCAGAAATTGCGACGACACGTCTGTGGATTCGGAGCCCAACTAGTCGAAGAAATACTCGGTCCGAGCCTGCTGATATTGCGAACGTTGCACAACGTATCCCGCCGCCCATATGGATCGACGTACCACAGAATCATCGTTGAGAAGCGTCTAGCCGAGATACTAAATTGCCACGCAACAACCAAGAATTTGCGAGATCAGTCACCACTCGACATAGAGAGATTTTACCTGACTGCGGGCCATGAGCCTTTGGCTAGGGCAGGCGCGAGGCATCTGTCAGAAGCCCTCTCTCGGTTAGTTGATGTGTACCTGGCAAACCTACCCAATTCGGAATCTCTTATTCATGGGGACCCGCATCTGGGAAACATTATTTGCCAAGGTGATTCCATCAAGTTCATCGATCCGCGAGTCACGTGGGATCAAGTAAAAAACGGCGCCGAGGGTCATTTTGATCCCTTGTATGACATCGCATGCTTGGCCCATTCAGCTATAGCAAACGTAATTTTAGAAACCTTCGATGAACTGTTTGAACAACACGAAAAACGGCAGAAGTTGATTGATTGTGCACTTGACGTGCTGGGCATGTACCTGCAACGCGAAGCGACAACTGGGGAGCATGTCCGCTTTGTCGTTTACTTAATCTGCTGTCTCTCAGGGAATCTCAAATATTCGAAATGGGCCCCAAACAAAATTACGTTTTGGCTAACGCTGAACATGATTGACAGACTTCAACGCGGTATTCCCACCATGACCCAACAACCAGGAGCACTAGCAAGATGACCCCGACCATTCTGCTATCCAATTCCAAAGACAACGCTCCATTCTTTGAAGGCTTCGCTAACACTGCTATGCGTTGCGTAAAGGACAAGCTCCTCGCAGCGAACGAGCGGCTAATTGCAAGCCCCGTGCTCGTGCCTCGCCAATCCGCTCTTTCGGCAGGGCTTGCCACCGCCCGGCTTGTCGACTTGATTTACTCCCTTCCACAACGCTTATTCGAAGGTGATGTCAGAACGTTCGCCAGGGCATGTGGCCTCGAACTAGGTGCTGTTGAGACGATAATATCAACGCCCAACGCATCATCCGCTCGTTTCGCTCGCAGTGATGCTTACTTCACGACTTCCGGCTGGAAGTTCACCGAGTTCAATATCGGCAGCTCGATCGGCTGCTATCACCTCGACTGGGCCTTCCAGGAGTTGGAGCGTCAGGCTCAGGTTCAGCATGTGCTCGATACGCATAATGCAAAGCGGATAGATACCGCTACGCTCTGGACCCAAATGGTCCTTCAGGAAGCACAACTACGCTATAGCGGCGTAGACGAGCCCAACATTTGCATTGTCGACTCCACGGATCATTTCAACAAACATGCCGACTGGAATAGGGCTATGGCACACGCCTTGCGTGACACGGCACGCGCCCAGGCAAGCGCTTGCACCATCGCCGACCTTCAAATCGCACCGAACGGTGTCTTTTTTCAAGGTCAGCGGGTGCACTACGTCTATCGTTTATTCGGCGTAAGCGATATTCGCAAGCAGCCGTGCCTCTATGAACCCCTACTACGCTGCGTCCGCGAGGAACAGGTCGGCATGGGCATGCCATTGGACTCACGCCTATATGGCAACAAGGCGGTGCTGGCGCTTCTATCGGATCCAGCTTATGCGACACACTACTCTGCCAACGAGTTAAGTGACATTCACCAATACATCCCTCCGACGCGATTGCTTTCCAAATCAAACATTGCCTTTGGTTTGGAAAATCAGAGAACATTGGTGGCGAAACCAGTGGATGGACAAGGTGGCGTAGGTGTCATCTTTGGTCAGGATTTTTCTGCGGCAGCGTGGGTTGAACGACTGAACCATCTAGCGACCGGCGGCGTAGCGCATGTGTTGCAGGAACGAATCCACCCACAGCCGTGCAGCATAACAGGCTGGTCAGTGCGCGAGGGTTGCGTTAGCAGGGAGGTCAACCTGATATTCGGTCTATTCGCGATCAACTCGGCCTACGCAGGTATGACTGTTCGAGCGACGCAATCGGCGCAGAAGATCGTGTCTTATTCGGAAGATGGCTATATGGCGCCGGTCTATGTCGGCACGAGCCTGCAATGAGATTGAGTGCACGTCCGCACACTCCTCATACCGAGCACCCACCGCGTGACGCACGAGTACTTCAGGATCCGTCAGCCGTTGCGCATTTGGGCAGCGTTTTGCTGTTCAGTCTGGGCAGTTCGATTATTACCCCGTTTTTCGCCATCTATGTCGCGAAAACATTAGGGTACGGGCTGACATTTTCCGCACTCTTGATTTCCGTCAAGGTTATCGGCCAACGCGCGCTTTCCTTGGCAGGCGGAATGCTTGCCGACTCCTATGGCGCCAAGTCAATGGCGATCGCCGGCGTAGTGATTCGCACAGCCTCTTTTACGCTGCTCCTCTTGGCGCCTTCGCGTCATACGTTGTTGGCGTCCGCGCTGCTCAACGGTCTTGGCGCCGCTATTTATCATCCCGCGTTGCGTAAATTGCTCTATACCCGATATCGCGCGCTACCAACACTACTCGCTCGCGTCATTGGTCTGAGAAATGCCTTCCTGAACTTGGGAGCAGCGCTTGGTCCATTGTTGGGTCTGATATTGGTGGCGCATCACTTTGTCATTGCCTGTCAAATAATCGTATTTGTCTACGTGGCGAACGCGGCACTCCTCGCGCTCTTTCGCGAGGAGGCACCGCACCAGCCCGCACAGCGTGCGGCCTTCCAATGGTCAGACTTGCGATCACTTCCGTTTCTCCACGTCCTAGTACTTCAGTTCGGATTTTTCGCAGCGTACTCCCATTTTGAGTTCCTCATCCCTGTCTTCTTCCAAGGACAACTAGGAAACGAGTACGTCGCGCTTGCATTCATCGTAAACACGGGAGTCGTGCTGTTGGTCCAGGGATTTCTGACGGCTGTAGTTCACCGGGTTCCTTCGTGGCTCGGATTCGGTTCGTTTTTGGCGTTCTTCTCGGCCTGTGCTGTAGCAACCGTGGAGGGGCCCGCTTTCTTCCAACAACGCGCTTATGCAAGTGTCTTGTTGGTCATCGTCGCGATGGTGTTCTTCACATTGGGGGAGGTTGTTCTTAGCAATCGGGTGGACCACCTCACTACCCGCCATGTGAACTCCCGCTCCGCTGGCACGGCGTTTGGCATGGTCGCTCTAGTTGGTGCCCTATCGCTATCGCTGATGAATTGGTTAAACGCACTCTTATTGAACCACGGCGCTCTCTTGGCCGTGTGGCTTTGCAGCGCTGCGGTAGCTGCCTTGTTTTTAACATATGAGATGAGGAGAAAGAAGCATGAAACATGACAAGCGCGATGCCATCGTGGTTGTTTCGCGTGTCGGCTTTGACACGCTGCTAAAAGACGGCTCGCTAATCGAACCCTTGCGAGGCCATCAGTTGATCTTCATCAATTCGCTCAGGACCTCGCCTCTTCCTCCTCAAGGAGCCTATGCCGAACTGCACCTTATTGAGCTTCGGCAATGCGACGATTACCTGACTGACCTTATCCGTACTCTGATGACACGTCATCGTGTCGCGCAGGTGTTAACCATTTCCGAACAAGATCTGACACCGGTTGTGTTTGCCAGGAACACACTGGGATTCCCTGGTCTTGATACGGCCACCGCGACCTTATTTCGCGACAAGATCGCCATGAAATCTGCACTGCGAAACAGCAGTATTGGCCTGCCAGCGTACTGCGAAGGCGCGAATGATACGAGTGTGCGCGACTTATTTCTGCAGTACAAGAAGCTGGTCGCCAAGCCACGCGACGGCTACGGGTCACAAGACACCACCGTACTCGAATCCTCCTCGGACGTGGACACCTTCCTGGCAACACCGTCGCAACAGCGCTCCGGGTACTTGGTTGAAGCTTTCGTCAAAGGGGACGTGTATCACCTCGATGCCGTGGTACGCCGCGGCGAAATCTTGTTCTCCTCGCTGGGCAAGTATGAAGTCCCGCCCCTGGACTTTGTTGGGCGTCGCTGGGCCGGAACTCGATTTAGCAACGCAAACACCTCGCTTCACGAAGAAGCAAAGCGTCAGCTACTTGTGGTTCTACAAGCATTTCACTCATGCGACGGCGTATTTCACTTTGAATTTTTTCATGATGATCACAACCTCACCTTCGGCGAAGTTGCCATTCGCCCGGTGGGTGGCGGCGTGGCCGACGCCATCTATGACACGTTCGGTGTTCACCTTATGGAAGAGCACGTTCGCATTCAGCTCGGCATGCCGACTGCCATTGGAGAACCATTGAATGCAATACGGTACGGGGCCTCTCTTCTGCTGCTGTCAGAGGCCGCGGGCGTCGTGGCAGGCTATAAAGGCCTCGAGGGAACTGAACGGCAAACACTACGACGAATCAATTACCACTACACCAAGGGGGACCTGGTCGCACCGACACGCTATAGCGCCGATAGCCTGCTAACTTGCTCTCTGGCATCCAGCGATGCGCAACACCTCGATTTCGATATCCAGGGGATATGCGAAACGGCGGGCGTCGTGCTGAAAAGTACCGCCAAAGAGGATAACTCCACAAGGGGATACGCGTGAGCTATCAACCTTATCTCGAACAACTTAAGCGGCTGCATGCAAAGCATCTGGGATATCCATACAACCTGCGCTTTGACATGCGCTCAGTGGCAGACGCACTCGGATTGCTCATCAACAACCTCGGCGATCCCTATATTGCCTCGAATTACGCGAGCGATAGTCGAAAGTATGAACAGGACGTAATCGACTTCTTTCTGGAGTTGTGGGAATTCAGCGACGCCTGGGGCTATGTGACCTCAAGCGGGACAGAGGGTAATCTGGCCGGCATCCTCTATGGCAAGTGCTCGCAACCACAGGGGCATCTTGTCTATTCCGAGGCGGCTCACTACTCAGTGCCCAAGGCAGCGATAGCATATAGCCTGCCGTCGATCCGAGTTGCGACGCAGCCCAGCGGAGAGATTGACTATAACGCACTCTCGGAAGCTATTAAGCGCAGTGGTGCGAAATCCTTGATCATGGTCTCAAACATTTCCAGTACCTTTTCGGGAGCTTATGATTCGGCAGCGATGATGCTCGATGCTGCCACAAGCTGCGGTATCGCCAGAGAGCACATTTACTTGCATGGCGATGGGGCGCTCGGCGGCATGATTCTGCCCTTCATCGAAAAGGTCTCTGCGCCGTATGCCATCAGCGGAACGCTCCATGACAGCGTTTCAGCGTCTGGCCACAAGATGCCTGGAAGCCCGATCCCATGCGGAGTGGTCGTCACGAAGCGAGAGCATATGGCGCGCTTCGCGAAAAGAATCGAATACCTTAACTCCGTGGATTCCACGCTGAGCGGTTCCCGCAGTGGGTTGGCCGTCATCGCGCTCTATGATGCGCTAATCGCCAAGCACACGTCATATTGGCCGAAAACGATCAGGGATTGCATCGATAACGCCGAGGGCCTAACCACTACCTTACGCTCAAACGGCGTCCCAGCCACACGCAACCTTTATTCCAACACAGTGGTCTTCCCGCGCCCGTCCGAAGCTCTAGTAAAAGAGTGGCAGTTAGCCTGTCAGGGCGAGAGAGCACACGCGGTCGTCATGCCAAACAACGACCAGCGGATGCTCAACATTTTTGCAGAGCAGTACTGCGCAGAACAACTCGATTGCGAAGTGGACTAGATATGGCCTACAACGATGCTGCCGGCAACGCGGCAAGCGAAACTGAACCTTGGCAAGCGCTTCATGATGACAGATCTCCCTTCATCAAGGTGGCGATCACAGATCTCGACGGGGTACTGCGCGGCAAATACTTGAGTAAAGACAAGGCGCAGAGCAGTGCGCGTGCAGGCTTAGGTTTTTGCAATGTTGTCCTTGGTTGGGATGTGTGTGATTCGCCGTTTACCAACACTGAGCAAACCGGCTGGCACACGGGGTTTCCGGACGCAGGCGTGCATCTCGATTGGTCATCGCTTCGACACGTGCCCTGGGATAACAACACTCCTTTCGTGCTTGGGGAATTTGTTGAAAAGGACGGCACACCTCATTCGCTGTGCCCACGTCAAGTGCTCAAACGCGTGCTGTCTCGCGTTAAGGAGCGAGGCTATGAGGTCCTCTGCGGCGTAGAGTTCGAGTGGTACAACTTCGCCGAATCTCCGAAGTCTTGGAATGACAAGAATGGTGTCGCTCCGGAACCCATTACTCCTGGAATGTTCGGCTACTCCCTACTCCGCACCAATGCAAACGGGGCATTCGTCCGTACCCTGCTCGACGAATTGCGAGCATATGGCATCCCTGTAGAAGGGCTGCATACCGAGACCGGCCCCGGCGTATACGAGGTTGCGCTGGCCTACACAACGGCGCTGCGTGCAGCGGATCATGCGGTCTTGTTCAAGGCTGCCACCAAAGAAATCGGCCATCGCTTCGGAATCATGCCTTCGTTCATCGCGAAGTGGAATCCTCAACTGCCAGGCTGCTCCGGCCATGTGCATCAAAGCCTTACGGACGGCAATAGCAACCTATTTTTTGACGGCTCTCGGCCTCATGGAATAAGTCGACTACTGGAGAGCTACATCGCGGGACAACTCAAATACGTGGCCGAGTTTGGCCCCTTGTTCTGGCCAAACGTCAACAGCTACAAGCGACTTGTGGATGGCTTTTGGGCACCTCTTAATGCAGACTGGGGTGTCGACAATCGAACCGCCAGCCTGCGCGTGATCCCTGGAGGCAAGCATTCAACACGACTCGAGACACGCTGTCCCGGTGCCGACGCAAATCCATACTTGTCGATTGCCGCCTCCATCGCTGCCGGCATGGCAGGCATTGAACAGGGACTGGCGATCAATGACGTCACTACGCGGGATCGCGGGCAAAGCCAGCGCAACCCGCGGACTCTCGATGAGGCAACCCAACGCTTCGCGGCGTCTGCTACGGCCTGCGATTGGTTGGGAGAACGCTTCGTGCAGCACTTTTCAGCGACACGTCGCTGGGAATGGGAACAGTATCAGATGGCAGTAACGGATTGGGAGTTGAAGCGTTATCTAGAAATCATCTGACGCATGGCTGGAAAAACCGGCCGCACCGACTGCTATCACGGCCAAGATTTCGACGAGGGCGCCAGCTAACGCGGTGGCCACGCCTGCGGCCATGAAAGTACCCAAGCGCCCAGTCGCTCAATCCGGCCTCGGCCGTGCGTCCCCGGTCTAGGCGATTTACGATAATTTCGCATAACTTAATAAATAAATCAGAGAAAGAACCACGCAGAAATCGCGTGCCCTTTTACCGCCGGCTCAGGCTTGCGGAATCTCGATCTTGACTTCCAGAACTTCGAGATTGTCCTGACGCTCAAGGCTGACCTTGATATCGTCGTCGGAAATCTTTACGTACTTGGAAATCACCGCGACCAGCTCGCGCTGCAGTGCCGGAAGATAATCGGCCGGGGCTGCACCGGCGCGCTCGTGTGCAATGATGAGTTGCAAGCGCTCCTTCGCAACCGAAGCGGACTTCTTCTTTTCACCCAGCAAAAACGAAAGGATAGACATGCCGGCCTCTCACTTATTGCCGAACAAACGCGAAAACAACCCCGGCTTCTGATAGTCCGTAAAGCGCAGCGGTTTGTCTTCGCCGAGAAAACGAGCCACCACATCTTGATAAGCCTGCGCGACATCGCTGTCGTTAAGATGAATGGCGGGGATGCCCTGGTTCGATGCATGCAGGACCGATTCCGACTCCGGCACCACACCGATCAGCGATATGCGCAGGATTTCCTGTATATCGTCGATCGACAGCATTTCTCCATCGTTGACCCGCTTGGGGTTGTAGCGCGTAATCAGCAGATGTTCACGCACCGGATCGCGCCCTTCGATGGCGCGCTTGGTCTTCGACGACAAGATCCCGAGGATGCGGTCCGAATCGCGCACCGACGACACTTCGGGATTGGTGACGATCAGCGCCTCATCAGCGAAATGCATCGCCAACAATGCGCCGGATTCGATCCCGGCGGGCGAGTCGCAGACGATATATTCGAAGTCCATCGCGATCAGATCGTTGATGACCTTCTCGACGCCCTCCTGCGTCAGCGCGTCTTTATCGCGCGTTTGCGAGGCCGGAACGATATAAAGGTTTTCGCACTTTTTATCTTTGATCAATGCCTGATTCAGCTTGGCCTCGCCCTGAATCACGTTGATCAGGTCATACACCACACGCCGTTCGCAGCCCATGATCAGATCGAGATTACGCAAACCCACGTCGAAATCGATCACTGCCGTCTTATGACCCCGCAACGCCAGCCCGGATGCGAAACTCGCGCTGGTGGTGGTCTTGCCGACGCCGCCTTTGCCCGAGGTCACCACAATAATTTTTGCCATGCGTTTTTACCTTGCGTATAAATTTTTATGAATATCTGCTGTAAAAGACCCTAGACCGCTTACCGGCGGCGTAGTTGCGTTCAGGTCAGTTTCAGCGGTTCGAAAATCAATTTCTCCTGGTCCAAAGTGATCTGCACGGGCTTGCCCAGCAATTCGGGCGCGAGCGGGTTTTCTGTAGTGCGATAAATCCCGGCGATGGAAATCAGCTCGGGTTCCAGGCAAGTGCAGAAAATGCGCGCCTCATGATTGCCATGCACGCCTGCCAGCGCTCGTCCGCGCAGAGGCGCATAAATATGGATATTGCCTGCTGCGATCACCTCGGCGCCGTTGCTGACCAAGCCCAGCACGACCAGATCCCCGGGCGCGTAGATTTGCTGCCCGGAGCGCAACGGCCGATCGATCACCATCGTGGGCGGCGCGGCGGCCACGACCCGTGCGGCGGGCTCGGCTGCAGGCCCCGGGCTCCCCGCGCCCTGGGCACTGCCGCCGCTCGCGGGAGCCGCCTGGATGCTATCGGCGCTCTCGGCAGCATGATCGGCGCTGGCGCGCGTGGCGCCGCGCTTGTCGCGGGCGTCCAGCAGCGACAAGCCGCTGGCTTGCACCCAGCCGTGTTGCGCAGGATTGGCAACCACGCCCATCGGGCGCAGCCGTACGCCACTGAGCAGAGCCGCAAGCTCGTCGAGCGCGATCTGCTCATCGGCCTCGAGCCGTCGCACATCGATCACTACGACATCGTTGGCGAAAAACTCGGGGGTCGCTTCAAAGCGCCGGATCAGTTCTTCTCGCAACGCGGCCAGGTCGGTAGTTTTGACAACGCACAGAAGGGTATCGACGGAACCGCTGCGAATTTCGAAGAATGGCGATTTTTTTAGCGACATAGGGTTTGGTTAAGGATTTTCTCTATTTTACAGTGCTGCACGACCAGATCGGCGTAGCGCGTGCTCCAGACACGCTAATTTTCCATTCGGGCGATGCTCGGGGCCCGCAGCCGCCTGTTCGCTATCTTACCGATGACGGCGCGACATCAAAAAAAACCCCGCCGCAGCGGGGTGGAGTTCACGGGGTGGGGTTCACGAGCGGAGGTCATCGTGCTGGGCGCGAACCGGGCGATTGTAGCGAGCCCAGCGGTCGAAGCTTTGCAGCCATGCGAAGCGAACAAACCGCTCAAACCACCACCCGCAAACGCTGCGGCGAACGCTGGCGCGGCATCTCGACGCTGCGCAGGGCTTCGGTGTGTCGCGCGTCGCCCGCGATCAAACCCGGCTTGAGCTTGAAATTGGCAGCCAATTCCTCCATGCGCGCCGCCTGCTCCTGTAACGAGGAAGCCGCGGCGGCGGCCTGTTCGACCAGCGATGCATTTTGTTGAGTCACGTCGTCCATCTGCGCCACCGCGCGGTTGACCTGCTCGATCCCGTCCGTCTGCTCGGCGGACGCGATGGCGACCTCTTCCATCACGTCGGCCACGCGCTTCACGGCCAGCGAAACCTCGCTCATCGTCGAGCCGGCACTGGCCACCAGTCCGGCACCGTCGTTCACAGCCGTCACCGAACTACCGATCAGGCCTTTGATTTCCTTGGCGGCGGCAGCCGATCGCTGGGCCAGACTGCGCACCTCGCTGGCGACCACCGCGAAGCCGCGCCCCTGCTCACCCGCGCGCGCCGCCTCCACGGCGGCATTGAGCGCCAGGATATTGGTCTGGAACGCAATGCCGTCGATCACCGAAGTAATTTCTTCGATCTTGGTCGAGCTCGCCTTGATCCGATCCATGGTCGCGACAACCTGCGTCACCACTTCGCTGCCGCGCCGCGCGATCGATGCGGCGCTATCGGTCAAACTGCGCGCGTTCTGCACATTGCCGGCGTTTTGTTTGACGGTAATCGTCAACGTATCCATGTTTGCAGCGGTACGCTCGAGCGAGGACGCTTGCGCCTCGGTGCGTGCCGACAGATCCTGATTGCCCGCAGCGATCTCGCGTGCAGCCGCTGCGATCGACTCACTGCTGGAGCGAACGGTGGTCACGGTGCCCGATAGCTGTTGCTGCATTTCGGTCAGGCCGCTTAACAATTGCCCCATTTCATCACGCGAACGAATGTCTATCGTGCCCGACAAGTCGCCGCTGGCGATCGCCTTGAAATGCGTCATCGCAACGCCAATCGGCCTGGAAATCGAGCGCTGCAAGAAATACCCGCACAGGATGGCGCATAGGACGCCCGCGATAACTCCCGCTGTAGCGATCGCGATAATCTCGTGATAGCGCGTTTGCGCGTCGGCGAATTGGGACGCGGTGTATTGCTTCTTGAAATCGAGCAGGGCGTTGCTGGCGGTTACGTATTGATCCATCAGACCGGCCATCTTGGTGAGCGCCACATCGTTGATGGTGTCATGGTCGCCCGCGGCGATTGCGGTGAACAGCTTTTCGAACCCCGCGTGCACAAACTGGTCATGCTTGGCCACCACGATATCCGCCAGAGCCTTTTCATCCGGCTGGGCCGGCAGCGCAAGATAGGCCTTCCAGGTGACATCGGCCTCGTTGAGGAACAGCTTCGTGCGCGTGATTATCGCGGGCGCGCCGCTCAGATCGGGGGTCATCATCGCTTTGTCGAGAATTGCGCGCGCGTGCTCCATATGGATGACCGACATGCCGATGGTCTGCACGGCTGTGATTTCCGTCGAGTAAGCATCGCCCAGCGACTGATTGGCTGAGCGCAATCCAACGAGGCCGATCACACCACCGGCAATGAGCAGGCCACTGAGAAAAACCATCGTGAGCCAAAGTTTGGCGCGAATCGACAGGTGTAGAAACATGGCGCGGCCCCGATCGTGTTGATTTATTTTAATAAGATTTTTTGGCTATCCATGGTCGCCCGACGACCCGCCGGGGAGTATCGGCGTATACGCGCATTAAGTGACATCAATGAGTGACATCGACGTGTACGGTTGATGAGGGCGGCTGCTGAATGACGCTGATGGGTGCCGCCAACGCATGATGCTGATGACCGTTGCCGATAGCCGGCACCGCTGCATGAGACGAACGAATGAATGGGGTGCAAGAGTGAGCCGGAAGAGCGATCGCGAATCGCGGCCGGTCAGCGATCACCGCTTATGCAGTCGACTCGCAGTCAATTCGCGATCAGTCGCGCGACCAATCGCGCGCCACCGTCTCGCGCTCCGGCGCGGCTTGCACGCCTATCGCAGCGCTTTCGACAAACGGAAGCTCCAGTCCATCGGAAAGTCGTGCCGCGATGCTGACTTGGTTGCGGCCACGGCGTTTGGCCTCATACAGCGCCCGGTCAGCCGCGCGCAAGAGATCGGCCGGCGACGACATGCCCGGTTGGGTCAACACCGTGACGCCGATCGATATCGACACCGACGCAACTTCATTGGTGCCGGTGCTCAAGCTGATATGTTCGACTGCATGCCGCAATTGCTCCGCAAGCGCCACGGCGCCGGCGCGATCGATATCGGGCAGCACCACCGAAAATTCCTCGCCACCGAACCGCGCCACCAGATCGCTCTCGCGAACACGTTCGCGCAACACGCGTGCGACCTCCTTGAGCACCAGATCGCCGGTTTGATGGCCGAAGCGGTCGTTGAACAATTTGAAGTGATCGACATCGAGCATCAGCAGCGCCAACGACGCGTTCGGATCGTCCATGCGTTGGCGCTCGAAACGCGCCACCTCGCGTTGCAGCGACTCTTCCAGAAAGCGCCGGTTATAAAGCCCCGTCAGCGCGTCATGAATAGACTGCTGCCGCAAGCTCTCGCGTAGCTTCAAATTGCCGATGGCCAGCGAAATCTGCTCGACCGCCGCGTGCAAATAGCGGTCGTTGAGTTCCACTTCCTGAAGCGCGTTATCGCGATGCATGAACAGCAAGCCTAGCTGCTCGCCCTGGGAAGCAAGCGGGATGCAGATGGCGCCCGGCGTGGCGCGATATTCGTCCAGATGACGGCACGATTGCGGCCCATGCTCGCGCGGCTGTCGGTGTATATAGCCTTTGCGCAGCGCCCAACATTCGTCAAGCGTCACGGTCCGGCGGTAGCGTGTGTTGCCCCATGAGCCCGCAAGCTGCAAGTGGGTCCGGCTCTCGGTTATCAGGTAGACGGCGCCATCGGCAGCCTCCAGGATCACCGGTAGATAAATACTCAGCAGCCGGGTTGCCTCGTCGAGATCCGCGCTCGATTGCAGATATTGACTCAGTTCGGTGAGTTCGAAAATTTGCTTGTTGCGACGCGCCGCCTCGGTCAGCAAGCTGACCAGGCCTTCGCTCTGTTCCAGCGCCTGCTGCTCGGCTCGCGCGTGTTTGCTTCGGGTGCGCCGCACCAGCATCGCGAAGATGAATAGCAAACCCAGGTTGACCACACACGAAAACGCGAAAATCAGCCGCGAGCGGTCCTGCGCGCTAGCCTCGGCGCGGGCTTGCTCGCCGACCATGTCGCGATAGACGGCGATCTGACGGTCCGCCATCTCGTTCAGGCGCGCGCGAATCTCATCCGTGCGGCTCTCGGCGGCCCCAGCGCGCAACTGCGCCGATGTCTCGAGCCTGCGCTTGGCGGAGAAATCCGACACGGTATCGGCCATCGCGGTCAGTTTTTGCGTGATCGCTTGATGCAGCTCCGCCAGTCGTTGCTTCTCTTGCGGCAACGAACCGAGCTCCTTATCGAGCTTCGCACTGGCGGCGCCCAGGGCGTCCACCGAATTGGAATACGACTTCAAAAATCCGCTCTGGCCGGTGAGCAGATAGCCGCGCTGCGCGGTTTCGGCGCTCAGCAGCTGCACCTGGACGTCCTGCAGCGTGCTTTGCGCGTCGCGTATGTCGAGCGCGGGCCGGTGCAAGCCTATCAGTTCCGAGTCGTTGCGCAGCATCAGGCCTGCGTTCGCCAAGACGCATACGAGCAGCACGATTCCGACCGTTGTCGATTTGGAAACCCGATTCACCTTAGTTCCTCGCACTTCGCCCCATCTTCTGAAAACGATGGGCTGGTATTCCACTGCACCTATCCGCGTGCGCGGAGCACTACTGTAGCAGACGCTTAGTTAAGACCCCTTATGGAAAATGCCTGATTATGTTGGTTTTTTAGCAAAAAGCGACTCATAAATAAGGATGACGGTCAGTACGGTCTGTCGCTCAAATTCGGTTACAAATCGGTTGCCCGGAACAATTGACTACACCCAAGGTATGAATGATAATGATTCGTGTTTACTGCGAGGTGAATCATGATTGTGTGTGTGTGCAAGGCAGTTTCCGAGCGTAGTGTTAGGCAATGCATCGAAGCGGGCGCCAGCTCGTTCGAAGAATTGCAGATCGAACTCGGGGTTGCCACCTGCTGCGGCTGCTGTGAAGATGCCGTACGCGGAATCCTGTACGAATGTACCGACGCGAACGACTCGCAAGTCGCCCCGCTGGTATTCGTGCGCGAGGCCGTGCCGGCCTGATCTGCCGCTCCTGACCTCAAGCCGCAAGCGCTCTTGAAGAGTCCTTGAGCGGATCCCAACCGCGCCCTGCGGCATTTTTACCGCCCTTCCCCCGCCTGCTCCTGCCCGCTTTGTTTTGATGTGTCGGGCTGCCTTTGATACTATCGATTATCTAGGGCCCAGCGCTTGTGCCTTCCCATGCCCGCTTCCGACGCATACCCCCCCGATTTGCGGCGCTCACCTGCCAGGACACATAAAAATGAAAGCCGATCCGAAAGTCATCGAACACCTCAACGCCCAGCTTAAGAACGAACTCACGGCGATCAACCAGTATTTCCTTCATGCGCGCATGTACCAGCACTGGGGACTGGAGGTACTCGGCAAGCACGAATACGATGAGTCGATCGGCGAAATGAAGCACGCTGACCTGATCATGAAGCGTGTGTTCATGCTGGACGGCCTGCCCAATCTGCAGGACCTGCACAAGCTGCTGATCGGCGAAAACACCGAAGAAGTGCTGGCCTGCGATTTGAAGCTGGAACACATTTCCCAGGCGACTTGCAAGGAAGCGATCGCTTATTGCGAGTCGGTTCGCGATTTCATCTCCCGCGAAATCTTCGTCACCATCCTCGACGACACCGAGGCACACATCGACTGGCTGGAAACCCAGATCGAACTGGTCGCCAAGCTCGGTATCCAGAACTATCTGCAATCGGCGATGGGTCCGCTCGAGGGTGCCTGATGGTCTGGCACGCTCATTAGGCGTAGTTGGCAGGCTCAGTGAGCGAGCGTAATTAGCTTAGCGTGCATAAGTGACAGCGTCGCCCTCGACGCTGCAATACACCGTGGCGCCAGGCGCGGGACATCGGTACCCCGGTACCCGCGCGTTCAACATGACGTTATTGGCCAGGCGAATCCGCACGCTGGCGTCGTGGCCGTAATACGTCACATCCTGCACCACACCCGGCACCGCATCCGAAACCAAAGCTGCGACAGATCCTGCAGCTTCGGCTGCCGGCATGTCAGCGGCCGATTGCAACCGGATCTGCTCTGGCCGCAACAACACTTCGACCACGCCGTCACGCGTACCCGGTTCGACATTGAGCCGCCCCAGCGCGCATTTCAATTGCCCCTGCTCCACGATGCCGGCCAGCAGCACCGCCTCGCCGACAAAACTGGCCAGCTCGGGATTAACCGGGTGCCGATAAAGCGTGGCCGGGCTGGCTACCTGGATCAATTGCCCGTTCCAGAGCACCGCCACTTCGCTCCCCATCGATAAGGCCTCGGACTGATCGTGCGTCACCAGCAGCGCCGTCGCGCCGGCGAACGTAAGTGCCTGCGCCACGGCCTGCCGCGTCTCGATGCGCAATGCGGCATCGAGGGAAGAGAACGGCTCATCGAGCAGTACCAGCGCTGGCGCTGGCGCCAGCGCGCGAGCCAGTGCCACGCGTTGCTGCTGGCCACCCGAGAGCTCCTGCGGTGGACGCGCGGCATACGACTGCGGCAGCCCGACCAGCTCGAGCAATTCGGCGACCCGATGACGTTTTTGACGCAAAGCGCGCGGCAAACCAAACACGATATTGTCGGCAACCGAAAGATGCGGAAACAGCGCGCCTTCCTGCGGCACGTAGCCGATGCGACGACGCTCGGAAGGCATGTGGACGGACGGCCCCGACATCAGCGTGTCGCCGATCCAGATCTCGCCCTCGTCCTGGCGCTCGAAGCCGCACAACAGGCGCAGCAAGGTGGTCTTGCCGCTGCCGGACGGCCCGAGAATCGCAACCAGGCGACCCGAGGCGACGCTCAGGTTGACGCCGCGCAACACCTGATGCGTGCCGAAACGCTTGCTCAACCGCTCGATTCTGACTTCCGACATGATGCCAACTATCCTTGATGCGAGCCGAGTACGGCGGATTTTCCGAGCAGTGACATCAACAGCCACGTCGAGGCCAGCGAGATCGCCACCAGCAGCGCGGCAAACGGCGCGGCGGCGGCAAACGCAAGGGCCGAGGTATCGACCCAGATCTGGGTCGCGAGAGTACGGGTGCCGATCGGCGACAGCAACAGCGTGGTGGTCAGCTCGGTCACGGTCGCGATAAACACCATGGCGGCGGCGGCACCGAGGCCGGGGCCGGCCAAGGGCAACACTACGCGCCACGCAACCTGCAGGCTGTTCAGGCCCAGCACCCGGGCTGTGTCCTCAAGCCGCGGCTGCGCCTGCAGCAATGCAGCGCGCACGCTGACCAGCGCCAGCGGCAAAAACATGATCGAGTAAGCCACCACCAGTAGCTCGGCGCTTTGATACAAGGGGCGCAACGCATGCACCGCCAGCGACACGATCGCCAACGCGATCACGATGCCGGGCACACCCTGGGCGATAAATACGGTACGTTCGAGCGCGGTCGCAAAGCGGTTCGCATAGCGCGCCAACAAAAAACCCAAGGGCAGCGCCAGCAGTGTCGTGAGCGCGGCGCCCGCGAGCCCGAGACCGATAGACGCGAGCGTCGCATCGGTCAACGCTTCGAACGAGACCGACACGGGCGTGACAGCGGCCTGCGCATGTTGCGTCAGCCAGAAGACGATCATGCCCAGCGGCACGCCAAGCGTAGCCAGCGCCAGCGCGGCAAAACCGGCCACAATAGGCCAGCGCGCCCAACCCAGCCGATAATGCAGCGCCCCGCGTCGCGTGCCGCGGTCGAGCCGATCGTAACGCGCCGCTCCACGCACCCGAAACTCGGCCGCAAGACAGATCAGGCATAACACGATCAGCACGCAGGCCAGCAAAGAGGCGCCTGTGCTATCGAAACTGGTACGGTACTCGGCGTAGATCTCGGTGGTAAAGGTACGGAAGCGCAGCAGCGTAAATGCGCCGAATTCGGCCAGCACGCCGAGCGCCACCAACAACATTCCGCCCAGCAAAGCGGGACGCAACTGCGGCAGCACCACGCGGAAAAAACAGGCCCACGGCCCGCAGCCCAGTGCACGAGACGTCTCTTCGAGCGCCGGATCCATGCCACGCAAGGCAGCCGCGACCGGCAAGTATACAAGCGGGTAATAGGCACTGGTCACTACCAGCGTCGCGCCCGCGAAATCCTGCAACGAAAGACTCAGCGAAACCCACGCAAAACTCGTGACAAACGGCGGGATCGCGAGCGGCACCACTACCAGCACCGCCCACAGCCGGCGGCCGGGCAGATGCGTGCGCTCGACAAACCAGGCCGCAGCAGTGCCGATCACGGCTGCAGCCACGGTCGTGGCTGCGGTAATTTTCAGGGTATTGATCAGCAACTCGCCGACCAGCGGCCGTGCCAGCAAGTCGAACGCGTCGTTGAAGCCGAACGTACTCGCCTGGTAGACCGTAAAGCCCAACGGCAGCAAAACCAAAAGGGCCGCCAGGACACCTGCGGCCCACAATCCCAACGGCGCCTTGCGCGCCATCGCCTGCGGTAGAGCCGGAGCAGTCGCGCCACCTGCCGCGACCGCGATTACTCCCTCGTCCATTATTAGAGCAGACCGGCCTGACGCAGCAACTTGACCGCAGCGCTATCGTCGCCGAGTTTCTGCATGTCGAGCGCTGGCGGATCGAGCTGGTCGAACGGCTTGAGGATAGGGTCAGCCGTCACGCCAGCGCGCAACGGGTATTCGAACGTGACCTTGTTGGTTGCCAACAGTTTCTGCGCGCGTTCGCTAACCAGGTAGGCCAGGAATTTCTGGCCCGCCGCGGCGTTTTTCGCCGTCTTCAGCACAGCCGCGCCCGAGACATTTTCCAGTGCGCCCACGTCGTGGTTGGCGAAGTGATAAATCATGCTGTGCGTGCCCTTGTCGCCCAACTCGGCGTGCAGACGTGCCCAGTAGTAGCTATTGATCACGCCGACAGCCACCGCGCGCCGATTGACTGCGGCAACTACGCCTTCGTCGTCGTCGAATACCTGCGCATTCGTCTTCAGGCCTTTGAGCCATTGCAGCGTGGCATCGGAACCCTTGACGGCCAGCACGGCGCTGACCAGCGGCAGGAAGTCGGAGTCGCTGGGCGCGATCGCGACGCGGCCTTTCCAAGCGGGCGTGCCGAGATCCATCAGCGTAGCCGGTAACTGGCTGGCTTGTATCATCGACGGGTTATAGGCCAGCACGTTTTCACGCGCGAGCACGCCGACCCACTCGCCCTGCGGCGAGTTATAGCTGGCAGGAATGCTGGCGAGCGTTGCCGGATCGACCTTGGCCAACAGGCCTTTCTCTTCCAGCAGCATCAGTTCAGGCGAGTTTTCCGTGAAGTACACGTCAGCCGGCGAACCGCTGCCCTCGGCGACGATTTGCGCCGCCAGGGCGGGGCCATCGCCGGAGCGCGTGCGTACCGTAATACCGGACTCGCTTTGGAAATCCTTGGCCAGCAGGTCGACCGTCTGTTCGTGCTGCGCGCTATAGAGCGTGAGCGTGTCGGCTTGCGCAGCACTCATCCACCCCATCTGCGTGAAAACACAGGCGGCGATGCTGCTGAGCGCTGCGATCCGTGCTGCGCGCTTAAGGCGCAGCGTGGCATTCAGTGATAAAAAAGACATACGTAACTCCAGTAAAACCCGCAGTAGAGACGAGCAGTGAAAACGAGCCGTAAAAACAATGTTGACGATGGCCGGCGCACGCGTTGCCGATAGCCGGCGCGCATTTAGGTCATCAGGCCTTCGAACAAGCCCGCGCCGATAAACGAGCCCTCGGAGGCGCCCGGCGGGCAAGCGAAAATGCCGCTGCCCACATGCGTGATGAACTGATTCATGATGTCGCCCACCGCCAGGTTGTGGTTGATCTTGATGAAGCCGGTACGCGGGTCGCGCTGGTGCGCCACGAAAAACAGGCCCGCGTCGTACTCCATCTCCTGACGCCATGGCGGCCAGCGTTCGATGTAAAAATTGGCACCGTCGTTATACGAATAGCCGCGCCGCAAAATCTGCGCACCGCCGTTGGTCTGCGCGGCCGACAGCCGCATGTGCGAATTGTCGGGAACGATGGAGTTACCGTCGGCGTCCTTCGCGTCGAGGTCGGCCACGTCGAATTCCTTGTGCTTGCCCAGTGGCGCGCCCGTATATTTGTGCCGGCCGACCACCTGCTCCTGGAAGCCGACTTCCATCTTGTCCCAATGCTCGAGCGTGATACGAATACGGCGCACGACCGTATAGGTGCCGTTCTTCATCCAGGCTGGCCCTTCGTCGCCGGCCCAGACGAATTGGTCCATGAGCTTCGCGTCACGTTGCGAGGGATTATTGGTACCGTCCTTGAAGCCCATCAGGTTGCGCGGCGTGCTGCCGCCCACCGGGTTCGACTGGAAACCGGTTTGCACCCATTTGATGGCGGCCGTGCCGTAGGCCATGCGAGCGAGTTGCCGAACCGCGTGGAAGGCAACTTGCGCATCGTTGGCGCAAGCCTGGATGCATAAATCTCCGCCGGTCTTCTCGGGAATCAACTGGTCGCCGTTAAACCGCGGCAGATCGACCAACGCGGCCGGGCGGCGCGCCGCCAGCCCATAGCGATCGACGCCATTGCTCGAAAATAGCCCGGGACCGAAACCGAAGGTGATGGTCAAGCGCGACGGCGGCAAACCCAATGCATCGCCGGAATCGCCGGGCGCAGCTTCCGGGTTGTCGCCCAGCGCTGCGGCCGTATCGCCGCGCGTCAGGCGGTTGGCCGCTTCCGTCCAGGCGTTGAGCAATGCGATCACGTCCGCACGTTTGGCGGTGACCAAATCGAATGCGGCGAAATAGGTATGTTCCTGTTGCGGCGTCGTAATACCGCCCTGATGCACACCCCAGAATGGCTCGACGCCATTCTTCGCAGCCAGCGCCGCGGGTGCTTGATCCTGCGCGACAGCTGCATTTGCCGCCTTGCCGGCAGCCAGGCCGCCAACCGCTGCCGCCAAACCGCCAGCCTTACCAAGAAAACCGCGCCGGGCAGGATCCCGCGGCGGTTTCGTCTTATCGTCTACATCACTCATTTTGCCAATACCAACGTGTTTACATCATCCTCGACGTAGTAGAAACCGTCGCCGGCGGGCGTCATCACGATACCGAACAGGTCACCGTTGCCAGGCGGAGTCTGTGCTTTGTCGGTATCGATCCATTGTGCGTAAATTTGCTTGCCACTCTCGGGGTCGATCTCGACGACCTTGCCGTTCAAACCGTTGGTCACGAGCAAGTGGCCGTTGGGTGCCATGACCATGGCCAGCGGCCGTTGCAGCAGGCCGTCCTTGGTCACTTCGCGACCGACGCCGCCACTGGTGGTGCGGGTGCTCGCATCGGCAATTTCGGTGACACGGTTGCCCAGTGCGTCGGACACATAAAGCTTGTCGTCCTTACCCAGTGCAAGACCGGTCGGGCCGATCAGGAACACGCCTCGGTCAGCCTGTTCGCCAAAGCCGCCCGCCACCACGGTCTGGCTCGTCACCACGGGGGCTTTGCCATCGGCGATCGCAAGCTCGATGCGCAGGATGTTCGATTGCTTGACTACGGGCGGCTCGCCGTTTTCACCGCTCTTGTCGTTCGGGCTACCCACGCCAAAGCCGGCATTGCTGACGAACAGCGTCGCCGTATCGCCCTTGTCGACCACCGCCATATTGCCCCACGGGTCGTTGACATTCGGTCCACCGATGACCGACGCGACCTTGCCGTTCGGATCGAGCACGATCAGGCAACCGGCGCCTTTGGTTGTCGTTGTACCGTCATTGCTGGGTGTGCTGCCCACGATCACCCAGCCGGTCTTGAGCATCGTCATCGCGGTGCTCAGACCGATACCGCCCGGACACTCCGGCAAGTCGCGCGGCAATTGCGCAAACTTGGTCAGCGCTTTGGTGGTCGGGTTGTAATCGACGATCGTCGAACCCAGGCCCTGCAGGTTGGCGGCGTTGTTGAAATTGTCGATCAGCACGTCGTCTTTCTGGATCGAGCCGGCCGAGACCGGTGCGACCACCAGCGCGTAGGGGTTCTGGTCGCCGTTGTCGGGCACCGTATTCACCAGCGTGACATGCTTATGCACGGTTTCCAGGAAACCTTTGGGCTCGTCGGCGTGGGCTGCCGCCATCGACAGCGCGGCGAGAGTGCCCGCGAGCACACCGGCCATCACGCTGCGGGCTGCCGCTTTGACCTGTTGGTTAGGCAACTGAGGCAACATAAGCGCTCCTGTATTTCAAAAGAGCTATTGCGGCGCGGCCGGCATTACACATGGCGCGTCGCGCAGATAGCTTGGGTTTTCAATCGATCCGGGAAGCTGCGCGCTTGCTCAGAACGTAATGTTGGCGCGCACGCCCAAGATCAATTCATTCTTGATTTTCTGGGTCGGGTTGTTGGGGTTCACGACCCCCGCGCCCGGGTTAAACACGTACTGGGCGTCGGGCTGCAATACCAACCACGGATTAACCTGATACTGATACGTCGCCTCGATCACCGTCTCGGAGCCGCGCACCGGCGAGAAGCCGCCGTTGAAACTCGCCGTGGCCTGATCGAACGCGCTGACCTGGCTACCCACCTTGACATAGCCGACCGAGATACCGGCCGAATCAAGTTCGCGAGAGGCGAACGGCGCCTTGAGCACCAGGCCTGTATTCATGCTGAACTCGATCAGGCTGCGGTTGCCCGGAGCGCCCATCAGGCGCGTAAAGAAGCCCAGGCTTTTCGGGCTATCGGGGTTCGGGCGCCAGAGCATCTGGTCGACCACCGCGTACACGCTGTACTCGCCGCGATGCAACGCCGGGTTGCCTGAACTATTTGGGTCGGCCAGCGAAAGGCCGCCGTCGTCGGTCGCCTGGTCGGGAAATTTTTCGGTGTTGTACCAGAAACCGAGCTTATAGGTCCCCGGCAAGCCTTGAGGCGTGCCGTAATCGAGATCGCCGTTGCTGGGCTGGTTGATCGCGTACTGCACCTCGCCGATAAACAAAGCGCCGTTATGCAGATTGAAATTGGTGCCGTGGTTATTCAGTAGTTGCGGATCGCCATCACCGGAACCGGCCGGGTTGCCGTCGTATACCCCCGCCAATACAGTCATCGCATTGGTCGGCTTGGCACGGAACCGCACGCCCAGCGCCGACAACGGGTAAGCCGGGCCGCCTGCCGGCATGTCGTAGGACGGCACCGCCGGCCAACCGAACATGGTGTTGACGAAGGTGGCCGAGTACTGACTGACCATGAATTCCTGGTCGATACTTTGCTGCCCCACTTTCACGTCGAATCGGTTATCCAGGAACGACTGCTGATACCAGAGCTCCCACAAACGCGTCGTATCGTCCGCTTCGATGCCGCTGGCCGTCTGCAGATTGCCCAGGTTGAACTGGCTGAGGTTGCGACCGTGAATTTGCAGCGCACTGGCGTTGAACGTACCACCGACCAGCCCGAACGCTTTTTGCGTATCGACTGTCACGGTTGCCGTGGTCAAGCCGTCGTAGGTGAAGCCGTGGTTAATACCGCCGGTCACATTGCCCAGCACTTCACTGGTTTCCTGCAAGCCGAAGGTCACGCCATAGTTCATCAAGGCAGGACGCAGGCCGCCCATATCGCCCAGCATGTTGGAACGGGTCCAAAACCCGGTCCACAAGCCGGTCGGTTGTGCCTTGATGGCCAAGTCGGCTTCAGGCGGCATACCGGTATCATCTGCCGGCTCGGCGTTGACTGACGGCGTGCTCATCGGCGGAGTCGCCTGAGCATGCGCCATCCACATCAATGCGCACGCACAGGCCGCGTTCATGGCCAAGCGCCGCGAGCGAGCAGCGCGGTCGGTCCGTTGGGTAGGATGCCGTCGGCTTCGGCTTGCCGTACGCTGAGTCATGCGTTTCCTCGTTTTTATTTTGACTGTCCCGCTGGCGCGAGCAGCTCGCAAGCGGCGAATGAACCCGGCCGGAACCCATTCGGACCACGTTGGGACCGCGTTGGCGTATCGTCGTATTACGCGAGAATGAGAATCAATATTGATTAATATTGAGAATAGCGTCGCGCGCCTACTGTTGTCAACGCTATTGAGAATCATTGTTATTACGGTAGATTATTCTGTCTGTTTTTGGCCCACCCCCAAACCATCCGACGTGCGCGCTGGCGCTTGCCAGCGGTGCTTGTCACGTTTTTTTCTCGAAGCGATGAATTTAATTACTTGCATGCGTGGAGGCGATTTCTTAAGCTCTGTGCGTTCCATAACTCTGCGAGAGATCGCGAGCGTCCGAGAACCGGATACATGCTGAAAAAACGATCCTTCTTGTACCGGCTCAGGGCCTTTCTCGTCCTGCACCCGGTCGCAATCATCCTGGGCAGTGGCGCGTTCACCGTGACCATGCTCGCGATGGTCGGGATTGTCCTGCTGCAGGGGCGCTACGACGCGAGCGCGCATGCCGGCGACAATTCGGCCAATCTGGCCCTGGTGGTCGAGCGCGATGTGACCCGCACCTTCGATCTGCTCGACTTGTCCATACAAGCCGTGGTGGACGGCGTCCAGGATCCGGGCGTCATGCGTCTGCCGCCTCAATATCGCCAGCAGTTGCTGTTCGACCGGTCCGCTACGGCCGGCGAATACATGGGCGCCCTGCTTTACGTCGATGAGCGCGGCGACATTGCCGTCGATTCGACCCAAATCGAGCCGCGCAAGATCAATTTTGCCGACCGGCCCTGGTTCAACGCTCAACGCGCCAACGATGGCGTGGGCCTGTACATCAGCGCCCCCTATCGCTCGCGACTGCGCCAAGGACAGTGGAGCATCGCCTTTAGCCGACGTGTCGACCATCCGGACGGGTCGTTCGCCGGCGTGGTGGTGGGTACCCTGCAGCTCGATTATTTCCGCAATGTGCTCGACGGGCTGAAGCTCGGGCCGCACGGTTCCATTACGCTGCTGCAAGATGACGGGACGATCATCATGCGCAATCCCACCAGCGACGATCTGATAGGCCACAGTCTCAAAGGCACCGCCAACTTCGATCGCTTCGAGCGCCTGCATGAACCGTGGTTCTTCGGCAGTGCCGCCACCGACGGCGAAGATCGTCTATATATCTACCGGCACTTCGTCCACCTGCCGCTGGTGATCAGCGTGGCGCCGGCCACCCAGGACATCTACGCCCCCTGGCAGCGACGAGCGCGCTACATCATCGGGCTCGCCATTCTGCTCGCGATCGGCCTGTTGTCTACCTCCCTGCTGCTGGCCACCGAGTTCCGGCATCGCATGGAAGTCGAGGCGAACCTGTTGCTGCTGTCGCGCACCGACGGTCTCACCGGCCTGAGCAACCGGCGCACGCTCGACGACGCGTTGATGCGCGAATGGCGGCGTGCAAAACGGTCGCATCGGCCCATATCGGTGATCTTCATCGACATCGACCGGTTCAAGAACTACAACGATACCTACGGGCATCAGGTCGGCGACGACGCTTTGGCCGCGGTCGCTCAAACGATCGCGCGCTCCGTACGCCGGCCCGCCGATACCGCGGCCCGATACGGCGGAGAAGAATTCGTGGCAATCTTGCCAGAGACGGATCTCGAAGGGGCGTCCGAGGTGGCCAACAAGCTGCATCTCGCGATCGCCGCCCTGCAGATCGAGCATAAATCGAGCGAACACCGGTTCATCACCGTCAGTATCGGGGTTGCATCCTGTATCGCGGACGAATATGCGAGCGTGGTAGCGCTGATGAAAGCGGCGGACGAAGCCGTGTACGCGGCGAAGGCACGTGGCAGGAACCAAACCGCAGTGGCGGTGGCGGCCCATGACGCCTCGGCCGATCTCGAAGAGGCCCAGGCCTGGACCTCGCCTGACCTCGCCGCGTCAGCTCAAACCGAGAACCCAGTGTAAGGAATTCGCCCTTGCGCCGACTTACCGTCAGCGGGTTCTATTCTCGGATCCATTCTTTTTTGGATCGCCGATTTTTAGGGAATAGAACCGTTTGCGTCGTGTTGACGTATATAGGCCAGGTGAGCTTGATCCGATAGGCAGGCTCCAATGTCGTAATTGGATCCATTATCGGAAAAAGCGACAGCGTTAAGCCTATCCATTCTGGAGGTGACCATGAAAATCAATCGCCGGTTGTTTCTCGGTGCAGGGACGTTGGCCGGTTTGCTGGTGGGGCTGAAAGCCCTGCTCGTGCCCCCTGCCGGTGCGGCACAGGCCACGGCCCCGGAAAAATTCGCCGTCACGCACAGCGATGCCGAGTGGCGCAACCTGTTGTCGCAGGACAGCTATGAAGTTCTGCGCCACGAAGGGACCGAACGCCCTTATAGCAGCCCGCTCAATGGGCAGCACAATTCCGGTATTTTTGCGTGCGCCGGTTGCGCGCGCGACTTGTACTCGTCCAAGACCAAGTTCGATAGCCATACCGGTTGGCCCAGCTTCTGGCAGCCGCTGGACAACGCCATCGCGACGCGCCGGGACAGCACGTTCGGCATGCAGCGCACGGAAGTGCATTGCTCAAACTGCGGCGGCCATTTGGGCCACGTCTTTAACGATGGGCCCGATCCGACCGGCCTGCGTTATTGCATGAATGGCGTAGCGATGACATTTCGACCGGTGGCCCTCTAGGCCAACCGTCCTAAATGACCCGTGACATGACCGAGCGCGCACGCCTCACACTATTTACCTACTAGAGTCCAATCATGAAAAAGATTTTTCACGGCATAAGCCAAGGGATACGCAAAACCCGCCCCGGCCTGCTGCTCACGGCAATCATACCGCTGGCCATCCTGGGGGCGCGGGTTTCGACGTCCTCGGCCGAAGAAGTCCATGCCATACCGGCCGCCGTCGCCGATGAGCCGGTTAATGCGCAAGCGACATCCGAAGTGGCCGTGCTGGCCGGCGGATGTTTCTGGGGCGTGCAAGGCGTGTTCCAGCATGTAGCGGGCGTAACCAGCGCTGTGTCTGGTTATACCGGCGGCAGCAAACTAACCGCGCACTACGAGATCGTCAGTACCGGCACGACCGGTCATGCCGAATCGGTGCGCATCACGTTCGATCCCCGCCGCATCAGCTATGGGCGCATCCTGCAAATCTATTTCTCGGTGGCGCATGATCCGACCGAACTCAATGCGCAAGGGCCGGACGAAGGGACGCAGTATCGCTCGGCGATCTTCCCGTTGAACGCGCAGCAGGCGCAGGTGGCGCAAGCCTACATCGCCCAGCTCACGAAGGCGCATGCATACAGCGCGCCGATAGTCACCAAGATCGAACCCAATCAGACGTTCTATCCGGCCGAAGCGCATCATCAGGATTTCCTCGCGCACAATCCGGACTACCCGTATATCGTGATCAACGACTTGCCGAAGATCGATCACTTGAAGCAGATCTATCCGGCAATGTATAGCCCGACCCCGGTGCTGGTGGAAGCGGCAGCGCACTGAAAGAAGCGCACTCGCGAAACCGCTTCCCGCCCACTCGGGCCTATCCCAAGCGCACGCAAGCGCTTGGGAAGCCGAGCACTCGAGCGCAACGCGATGGGACGGCAAACCTGAGCCGCGTCGACGAGTACGTGCGTGGGCGGCGCATATAATTGCGCTCACCCTTCGAGTGGAAAACCAATGAACATCGATCCTTCTATCCGCAGCGCCTTTGCCCCGACCGGAAAACTGCGTGCCTCGATCAATCTGGGCAACCCCATACTGGCGAACAAAGACGCGACCTCGGGCGCGCCGTTCGGTGTATCGATCGATCTCGCTACCGAGTTCGCCGCGCAACTCGGCGTCGAGCTGGAGTTGATCGTAGTCGACGCCGCCGGAAAGTCCGTGGAAGTCGTGGCTGACGAGCGCGCCGATATTGGATTTTTCGCAGTGGACCCGGTACGCGGCGCAAGCATCGCCTTCACCGCGCCTTACGTTTTGATCGAAGGCTACTATCTGGTGCGCAATGAATCGTCGATCCGAAGCAACGCGCAAGTGGACGTCGACATCAACCGCGTCGTGGTGGGTCGCGGCAGCGCCTACGACCTGTTCCTGACCCGCGAGCTACATCATGCGCAGATCGTTCGCGCGCCGACCTCGCCCAGCGTCGTGCAGACGTTTATCGAGCAGGGGTTGGAAGTCGCGGCGGGCGTGAAGCAACAGTTGGAAGCCGATGCCGCCCGCACAACGGGATTACGTTTGCTCGATGAACGCTTCATGGTGATCCAGCAAGCGATGGGTACGCCGAAAAGTCGTGGTGCCGAGGCGGCCGCTTATCTCGGTGCGTTCGTCGAGAAAATGAAGGCGTCTGGCTTCGTGGCTGCGGCGCTTGCCCGTCATGGTATCGCGGGCGCATCGGTGGCGGGCCCTGCTTGATGAGCCCTTGAGCGATTGCATGAATGACGCGCGTGGAGCCCATTAGAGAAGTCCGGCGTGATCGACCACTTGACCAAGCAACCACGTCGGCCGTCGATCTCGACAGTTTGTGTTTTACGCGGGCCAGCCCAGCAAAGCGCGCTCGGCTGCCTCGCGCAACTCCGCGCGCGTGGCACCAGCCCCCGCCTGCACGCAAAGCCCGAGAAACACGATCTGGATATATCTCGCTAACGCCGCCGGATCGGCACTGGGTGCAAGGTCCCCTTCAGCCTTCGCGCGCTCGAAACGCTTCTTCAGGATAAGTTCGAGATTGCCGCGCCGCTTGGCCAACTCCACAGGGATATCCGGCGTGTCCCGGCCAACCGAAAGCCCGCCCTGAATCAGCAGGCAACCGCGCGGCTCGTTCGAGTCGGTCAGCCATTCCACAGCACCGAACAGCGTACGTTGCGCCACTTCCCTGGCCGTCGCTCCCGCGAGCAGCCAAGCTGCATGCGCGGCGCGGCGCGTGCGATAGCGCTCCAGCACCGCATCGAACAGGCCGCGCTTGCTGCCAAACGCGACATACACGCTAGGCGAATTGATACCCATGGCCTTCGTCAACTCGGTCATCGATGCGCCTTCGTAGCCCTGGCGCCAAAACACGTCCATCGCCCGGTCAAGCACATCGCCTTCATCGAACGCACGCGGTCGAGCCATCTCTGCACCCCAATTCCAATTGTGTCGATTATTACATAATTACCTTGACCCACCTATTCAACAAGAATATTGTGTCGATCATTACATAATTACGTGAGAGCCAGCACATGGGCATTTCCCTGCAAGGCAAGGTCGCCGTCATCACGGGCGGAAGCACCGGAATCGGCTTGGCGACAGCGCAGCGTTTCGTGGCCGAAGGCGCGAGCGTTTTCATCACGGGGCGTCGTCAAACCGAACTGGATCGTGCGGTGATCGAAATCGGTGGTGACGTGGTCGCGGTCCAGGCCGACTCCTCCAAACTGGCCGATCTGGATCGGCTTTACGCAACGGTTCTGGCCCAAAAGGGCAAGCTCGACATCCTGTTCGCCAATGCCGGGATCGCCGAGCGTGCGCCATTGGGTCAGATCACTGAGGACATGGTCGACCGATTATTGTCGGTGAATCTGAAAGGGCTGATCTTCACGGTTCAGAAAGCGCTGCCCCTGCTTCCCGATGGGGCGGCAGTGATCCTCACTTCCTCTACCGTAGCGAACAAAGGCTTACCCGGCCGCAGCGTGTACGCAGCGACCAAAGCCGCCATTCGTAGCCTTGCACGCAGTTGGATAGTCGATTTGCAGGCACGCAAGATTCGCGTGAATGTCGTCAGCCCGGGCCCGATCGAAACACCGGGCTTTAAAGGCGCAGCCCCTGACGAAGCAACCGCGCAAAACATCATGGCAGCGTTGGCGGCACAAACTCCGCTCGGACGTGTCGGTACACCGGAGGAGATTGCGAACACAGTCGCGTTTCTGGCCTCGGATGTGGCCAGCTTGATCAACGGTGCGGATATCCAGGCTGACGGCGGGTGGGCGCAAATCTGACGTGGTCTTGCACAGTGTCAACGAATAGCGCCGAGCACGTGCCACCAGAGGAAGTCCAGCGGCAACAACGCAAGCAAGGTCAACGCGGCGAGTGCGAGACACAGCCGTGCACCGTCTCTTATGCCGACCCCGCCCAAATGCATGGCGATCATCATCGGTGGCGCTTGATACGGTAGGAATACTGTGGAAAACACGGGCACCTGCAGCATCAGCACAGTGAGTAGCGGTAAGCCGCTTGCTTGCGAAAACTCTTGGGCCAGCGGCGTCAATACCGCAGGGAGTCCCGGAAGCGTCGTCAGGAAACCGACGCAGGCGTCGACGGCGGCCAGCAGCGGCAAATTCGATGCGCCGTGGCCGGGCACCATGCCGACCCATAGCAACAGCGCGTGACTGACCCACGCGCCCAAGCCGCTTTGTGCGATGACCGCGCCCAAGCCGAGAAAGCCCGCGACATAGATCAGCGGGGTGAGCTGCAATTGCTCCGTGAAGTCTTGGACGCGAAGGATGCCAGTCTGCGGCAGCAGGCACGCGACACCCGCGGCGAGCGCGACCCAGGCCGGCGATATCCCATGTAGAAAGTCTGTCGCGTACAACAACACAGAGAGCAGCAGCAGAACGCCCAGGCGCACTTCTGCCGGAGTCAGTTTTTTTGTCACCTCATTGGCGATTTGAACCGGCGCCTCTGGCACCCGGACCTCATCGGGAAACAGCTTGCAGATCAGCGCAATGATCGCTAGCGCCTTGAGCGCGCCCAGCACCGGAAAGTGCAGCAGCAGATACGGGCCGTACTCGAGCCTGACGCCATACAGTGTGTCGGCAGCGCCCAGCAGGACCGTGTTCGGAATGTTTGCCGGGAGGATCGAAGCCGGCGGCATGTAGCTGGCTGCCGCGACCGCCAGAACAAGCCCGGTTCGACCGGTGCGACCAGGCTCGAACCCGAGCTGGTCGGCAAGAGCCAGAACAATCGGCGCCAATAGAAAAATACGCCCGGTGGTCGACGGCATGATGAATGCCAAACCCACCGATGCGACCACCACCGCCGACACATAGCCTTGGTAAGTTCCGGAAGAACTCGCGAAGACACGGCGCCCGAGGCGGCTGCCCAGGCCGGTTGTGCGGATCGCAATGCCGGTCACGGAGCCACCGAAGACGAGCCACCATGCCGGCGATTCGAAACCTGAGAAGACGGTCGCCGCAGGCGCGACATGGAAGAGCATTGCGAATAGAAAAAACAGCAGCGTGGTAATTGGCTCCTTAAAGAGCCCCAGTGCCCACGACGCGATCGTAAAAATCACGAGAACCGCGGCCCTCGATGCCGCCATCGACATTCCGTCGATGGGCGGCATATAGTTGACGAGTGCCATCGCGGCGACGAGCGCGACGAGCAGTAGCCCTGTCCCGATTCGCTTTGCATGACTACCGAAGTCGGCGCGGGCGAGCGCAATGCGCGTTTGCGCTGAATGGGCAGTCGCATTCGATATGGGCTGGTCGTCGGCTTCCATGTGATTGTCCTTTCTTCGCTCGTGCAATACAGCGAGAATAGGAGCAATTGGAGTGGCTGGCATTCATCTCCCAGCCATAAATTGACGAAATCATGCCAAAACGTTTAGCGTACGACCCTCAGCCCAAGCGCGCGCCCGGGCTGGATGAGCCCATCATGGTCCATTTGCGGACCCCGCCGGTGGATGGCGTCGTTCAGTGGCATCGGCACACATGGGGTCAACTCGCGTGCCCGAGGCTCGGCAGTATTCGCGTCAGTGCTTTGGGTATGACGTGGACTGTCCCGATGCTTCGCGCGGTGTGGATTCCACCGAACGTCGAGCACGAAGTCGTCATGCTTGGGCACGTCGAGTTCCATGCGCTTTATTTTGAGCCGACGACTTCGCCGCTCTCACTAACGAATTGCTCGGTGATCGAAGTTTCCGCGTTGATACGAACCTTGATCGACTCGTTGGCCGCCGATTCGCAGAGCGCTGATTCACGGACTACTAACGCACGGACTGCCAACTCGCTGACCACAACGCCATCGACCGCCACCGCGCATCGGCCAAGCAAACGCCGGCGCTTGATGACGGATTTGCTGATGGAGGAAATCAGTAGCGCCCCCGTGCTTCCCTTCGGTTTACCGCTGCCGTCGGACCGACGATTAAAAGCGCTGTGTGACGCCATGTTGGATGACCCAGGGTCATCGCGCTCCCTGCAGGAATGGGCGCCCGTTGTCGGCGCCAGCGAGAGGACGCTTGCGCGGCTGTTTCAAAGCGACTTGCAAATCAGCTTCGGCAGTTGGCGCAGACAGCTACGGCTCACCCGAGCTGTCGACTTGATCTGCCGCGGAACGCCTTTACTAGCCGTGGCGGAAGAACTGGGTTACGCGAACGCGGGGGCATTTTCGACCATGTTTAAGCGGGCGTTGGGCTTCCCGCCGTCTCAACTCCTCTCCGACTCGGCTCAGTGAGGCGAGCCGGAGAGCCGCGTAGTTGAGCCGAGTCATTAGGCCGCGTAGTTAAGCCGAGTAGCTAAGCCTATGCCTCAGACCGAAAGCTCCTGGATCGGCGCACCGTTCAGCCAAGCCCGAATCGCGTCGACGATTTGCGGGTAAGCCGCGCGATAGGTTTTTTCAGTGACGTAGCCAATGTGCGGCGTAGCCAGCACGTTGGGGAGATATCGGAACGGATGCCCAGGCGCCAAGGGCTCCTCGTCGAACACATCGAGCGCGGCACCCGCAATGCTCTGTGCCTTCAACGCTTCGATCATCGCGGCTTGCGAGACGATCGGCCCGCGAGACGTGTTCACCAGGTACGCGGTCGACTTCATCAGTCCCAGCTCGCGTGCCCCGACGAGATCACGCGTACGGTCGCTGAGCTTCAGATGTATGGTGAGCACGTCGGCCTGCTTGAAGAGTTCGTCTTTCTCGACCCGTTCAACGCCAAATTCAGCAGCCTTTTCCGCCGTCAGGTTCTGACTCCACGCGATGATGCGCATGCCGAATGCGGTTCCGAAACGCGAAACCGCCTGACCGATCTTGCCCAGACCGAGCACGCCTAGTGTCTTGCCGCTCACATCCATTCCCAACCCGATCTGCCAGCCGCCCGCCCTGACCGAGTTCGCCTCGATGTGGAGATTGCGTGTGATGGCCAGTATCAAGCCCCAGGTCAATGCCGGCGTCGCCGCGGGGTCGCCGCCGGTCGTACCCGACACGACGATGCCACGTGCCTTGGCCGCCGCCAGGTCGATCGCGGCGTTCCACATCCCAACGGTCACGATCAACTTGAGTTGCGGCAGGCGCGCGATGAGCTCGGCATCCAAAGCGGTTCGCTCACGCATCAACACCACGACGTCGAACGGCGCGAGCCGCGCGGCAAGCGCGTCGGTGTCGGCAACGTGGTCGTGAAAAAACACGCAGTCCGCCTGCGGTTGCAGGCTGGCCCAATCGCCCAGGCAATGAGCGACATGCTGGTAATCGTCGAGAATGGCGACGCGAACGGATGCCGAATTGGCGGCTGAGGCACTGGGCATTCAACTTCTCCTATGGGTAGCGGAATGCATTATCGTATCGGCAATCGGCAATCGGCGCCGTGCGTAGTGCATGCGGCAAAACTCGGTGGCTAGGATCAGTGGCGAAAATCGGCATGCATTTACATAACGTCTAATTATAGATATTATGTATAAATGACAAATCCATCCAAAGAACAGCGCGTGCTGGTCGAGCAACTGAAGCAGGTGGCAAAGGGGCTCGGCGAAACCTTTGCGCCATTCTGCGAGGTGCTGGTTCATGATCTGCTCAACGCCGAACACGCGATTGTAGCAATCCACAACAACCTCTCGGGCCGAGAGGTGGGCGATCCTGCAACGGAGTTGGGTCTGGCGCGGCTTGCGGACGAAACCTACCCGCAAGTCATCGCAAACTACGCCAACCAGTTCGCCGACGGACGGCAAGCCAAAAGCACGTCGATCGGCATCAAGGACTCCAATGGCCGCTATGTCGCGGCACTGTGCATCAACGTCGATTTAACATTGTTCGGCACGTTCCAAAACATGATCGGCCGCTTCGTCGGCACCGATGAAACAGGCGGCGTGAAGGAGTCCCTCGATCCGCCGGGAGCCGATGGCATCAGACAGCGGATCGACCAGTTCGCCGCCCGGCTGGCAACCACGCCGCGGGCGTTGAAAGCGCTCGACCGGCAAACGCTAATGAGAGAACTTCGGGAGTCAGGCATGATGGAAGTCCGTCGAGCCGTGGAAATAGTCGCACTTCATTTAGGCGTGTCGCGCGCTACGGTGTACAACGATGCCAAATAACGCCCGTTTGCTATTGCTCGACAAGGACGCCGTCGAGTCCATGTTGCTTCCCGAGCCCGTGCTCGATGCGGTACGAGAAGCCTTCGTTCTGCACAGCCGCCGCGAAGGACGCGTGTTCCCGGTCGTCCGGGAATCGCTCGCCACGGGTGGGATATTCGGCATCAAATCGGGGGACGTGCCGACTCAAAACTTGCTGGGTTTTAAAGCTGCAGGGTTTTGGCCGAGCAACCGAGCGCTCGGTGGAGAACCTCACCAGGCCACCATCGTTTTGATCGACCCGGCGACCGGACGCCCCGTTTGCATCGTCGACGGTAACGCGGTAACGACCATGCGCACCGGCGCTGCCGGCGGGTTGGGGCTACTGCAACTGGCGCGCCCTGACAGCGCCCATGTCTGCTTGTTCGGTACCGGCGTACAAGCTCGGGTACAGTTGACCTTTGCCCTGCGCCTTATGCCGATGCTGAAGAAAGTCCGCTACGTGAGTGTGACCGGCCAACCGGATACGAATTTCGAGGCGCATTTCGCGGCGCACTGCGACATCTCGCTGGCACGCGATCGTAACGTCGCGGTTGCAGAAAGTGACGTGGTGATCACCGCCACGCCCGGTGTCGGAGCGATGTTCGACCTGGAGGCGGTGCAACCAGGAACGCACTTGAACTGCGTGGGTGCCGATACCAAAGGAAAACGCGAGCTTCCCGATGGCTTCTTGTCCCGCTCCGGTGTGCGTCTTTTCGTCGACGATCGCACGCAAGCCACTCAGATCGGCGAGACGCAGTGGGCACCCGAGACGCCCTGCACCGAAATCGGCGATCTGCTGACAGCGAACGCTGAATTCCATCGCGAGCCCGACGACATCACCGTATTCGACATGACCGGTCTGGCGCTTCAGGACCTGACCGTTGCTCGCATGCTCTTTGACCGCGCTTGCCAATCCGGTGTTGGCACCGCCCTCGCGTGGCCGTGGTAAGCGGCCTGAATTAACGCGTCGTTTGACGCACCGAACCAGGGATAGACACATCATGCTGACACTGCCAACCTACGCGGACGTTGCTGCCGCGGCACAGCGTATCGAGGGCCTTGCGAACAAGACCCCTGTCATGACTTCGCGTACCGCCAATGAAGAGATGGGTGCGGAAGTTTTTTTCAAGTGCGAAAACTTCCAGCGTATGGGCGCATTCAAATTCCGCGGTGCGATGAACGCCCTGGCGAAATTCGACGCGCGTCAACGCGCCGCCGGTGTCGTTGCATTCTCCTCCGGCAACCACGCGCAAGGCATCGCACTGTCGGCCAAGCTGCTGGGCATTCCTGCGACCATAGTGATGCCGCTGGATGCGCCCGCGGCCAAAGTCGCCGCGACCAAGGGTTATGGCGCAAACGTTGTGACCTATGACCGCTATACGGAAGATCGCGAAGCGATCGGCCGCAGCCTTGCCGACAAACATGGCATGACGTTGATTCCACCGTACGATCATCCGGATGTCATCGCGGGCCAAGGTACCGCGGCCAAAGAGCTCATCGAAGAAGTCGGCGCGCTCGATGCGTTGTTCGTCTGTCTCGGCGGTGGCGGACTGCTGTCGGGATCAGCGCTCGCGGCGCGCGCGCTGGCACCGAACTGCAAGATCTATGGTGTGGAACCGCAAGCCGGCAACGACGGACAGCAGTCGTTCCGATCCGGCGCCATCGTTCATATCGATACACCGAGGACGATCGCAGATGGCGCGCAGACTCAGCATTTGGGCGAATATACGTTCGCGATTATTAAACGGGACGTCGATGACATCCTCACCGCCACGGACGATCAGTTGGTCGCCTGCATGCGATTTTTTGCCGAGCGCATGAAAATGGTAGTTGAGCCGACCGGTTGCCTGGGTTTTGCAGCAGCGCGCGAAATGAAGGCGCAATTGAAGGGCAAACGGATCGGCGTGATCATCAGCGGCGGCAATGTCGATATCGAGCGCTATATCAGCCTCCTCGCCGGTTGATCCTGCATAAGCGGGCGGTATAAGCGGCCCTGCGTAGTTGATCTTTCGTAGTCGACACGATGCAGTGCGTCCGCCACGCACTGCATCGCTGCTCCCGCGGCCAGCATGGACACCTGCCGCACCGCTCCATTCGAATTAACTCCCCGCCTATAACGTGATCGAAGTTGTGCGAATGTGCGCTGACGCACTGCACCTTCAATTTCGATTAATAATTATATTAAGAATACCTAATTATTTTGAGACGTGATATTCATCGTTAAAACGACATGCTCATGGATTACACCAGTATTCAGAGATTCACGCAAAACATTAAATGTTCCATGACCGAGTCGTTGAAGTGATCTGGAAATCTATCTCATGAATACCTGCGTCGCATCGCTTCAATTCGACAGGCGCAACGCGGCCGCGACGAAGGACGTTGCAAGCCGCCAGTTGCATCCTCCGCAACCTCTTCCAACAGGCTCGCGTACCCTATCTATAGCGCGTCTCTTGATCGCTGCGCTCAGCACCCTCGCAGCATGGCCAGCCAGCGCCGGCGATCTGGCGGCAGATGCACAGCCCGCGCAATCGCCACTATTGACGCTGCCTAGCAGCCCCGTCCCACCCAGCGCCAAGCCGGTGCCTAACGCCACCGCTACGCTGAACCCTACAAGCACACTGCGCGCCCCCGCCGCCACCACCGTCTCGCACGGCAGCCGATCAACCGACATCACCGGCAAACACGCGCTCGACGAAATGCTCGGGGGCATCGTGACCAATCAGACGATGACGCTTGTAGGGGAAGATTTCTACACGTCCTTTGCCCAGGCATGGCGCGATATGCCGCTGGGCGACCGGTATGTCGTTTCGATCCACGAACGGCCATCCGCTCGCTGGGGCAGCCTGATCTGGGTCGAGTTCGAGCAGCGACGTGTATTCGATACTTTCTTGCCGGCCGCACGCGCCAATGTCGCCAGCGTGGCCGTGCGTGCGGCAAGCACCGCTTATCAGAACGTCGTGCAGGCCGATATTGCGCGTTTGCTGTTCCATGACGTTGACTTGGCTGGCGACGAATTTTAAGGGAGCGACCTATCATGCTTGATCTCAGAATCTATCTGGTTCGCCTCGGTGCGGTTGCGCTCTTGAGCATGAACGCAACCGGCCAGGCCACTGGCCTGGTCTACCAACCGGTTGACCCGTCCTTCGGTGGCAACCCGGCCAATGGCCAGGTCCTGCTCGATCTCGCCAATGCGCAGAACAAGTACCCCGCGCCCAGCGCCACCACTGCGGGCGCAACGTCGATGCAGACACCTTTGGAACAGTTCAACAGTGAATTGCAGCAGGCCATACTCTCGCGCGTGGCTTCGTCGGCCACCAATTCGATCATAGGCGCGAATGGCCAGCTCGTTCCCGGGACGATCCAGACGGGCAATTTCTCCATCACGATTTCCCCCGTAAGCAACGGTCTGCTGCAAGTTTCCACAACCGATACCAGCACCGGGGCCACCACGACGTTTCAGGTGAGCCAATAATGCCGGCGCGCGCATTGGGTTTCCTTCGTTCGATCCTGCTCGGTGGGCGAACCGCGTGCTTGCTTGCCTGCGCAGCAGGTGCCCTGCTCACGGCGTGCGCGAGCACACCCGCCACGGTCGACGGTCATGTGGAACTGACACCGCCCACCGAGGTGACGCGTGATCTCGCCCATCTGCCACCGCCCAAGGGAAAGATCGTCGCGGCCGTCTACAGCTTTCGAGATCAGACGGGTCAGTACAGGGCCGCGCCGGATAGTTCATTCTCCTCGCAGGTCACGCAGGGCGGCGCTTCATTTCTAATCAAGGCGCTTGCGGATTCAGGCTGGTTCATCCCGGTTGAGCGGGACAATCTCCAGGATCTGCTGACCGAGCGCAAGATCCTGCGTGCCCTTGAGACCCCCGAGGACAAAAGCCGGCCGATGCCGGCTATCGGTATGTTGCTGCCGGCGAACGTGATCGTCGAAGGCGGCGTGATCGCTTACGATTCGAACGTGCGCACGGGCGGCGTCGGTGTCGCCTATCTGGGGCTACGCGCTTCGCAGCAATACAGCGTCGATCAAGTCACGGTCAATCTGCGTACTGTCGATATTCATACCGGCCAAATCCTCAATAGCGTTTCGACGACCAAGACCGTCTACTCGTACGAAGTATCGAGCGGTGTGTTCCGTTATATCGGTTACCAGGATCTGCTGCAGGCCGAAGCGGGATTGACGAGGAATGAACCGCAACAACTCTGCGTGAAGGCCGCAATTGAAGCTGCCGTAGCGCATCTGATCGTACAGGGCTTGCAGAGCGGCAACTGGGCACTGAAGAATACCCGTGACTGGAACGACCCGACGGTACAAAAGTATGTACGATAAAATCAGGATTACATACAAAGCATGGATTCCATGCAGATGTCATCGATCGCCCCGGCGGCGGGTCGCGCGGCCTCCTCCGTTCTTGCATCGGGCCACTGAACCTCATCGACTATATACAGACGGAGACGATCATGGACTCATGGCTATCATGCGGCGCGACATCATGACTGCGCGCGTTGCGCAAGCGGCGCGGCGCTGGCCGGCCCGCTTACTCGCCGTCGTGACAACGATCGCCACCGTGAATTGCGCATGCGCAAGCGGCGATCTATCGGACATTTCAGACTTGGGGCCGCCTGAGCCCGCTTTCAGCACTGGCTCTCAATCCGCCCGCGTCACGCAAAATGGCAGCGGCAATGCGGCACGCGTCGACCAGTCCGGCCTCAACGCTGCAGATGTGCTGCAGCAAGGTATCGCGAATACTGCCCTGTCTGCGCAGACCGGCCAGCTCAACTGGACCTCGCTCTCGCAGTCCGGCATGGCCAACCAATTCGGCGCAAACCAGTCCGGTACACGCAACAGTGTGAGCGCTGCACAGACCGGCAATAACAATGCGGCGACTGTCGTTCAGGCCGGCACCGGTAACCAGGCCAAGGTTGTGCAGACCGGGAGCGCCAATACGGCCTATGTGCAACAGACCGGCATCAACTTGGGCGTGTCCGTTCGCCAAACCGGCAACGGCATGAGTGCAAGCGTCGTCCAGCGTTAGGGCCCGCTGGTGCAGTCAGGTTTTCTTGGCCCATTACCTTGTGGAGTTGATCATGAAACGGAACGCCCTTGTTATTTCGGTATGCTTATTATCTTCTGCCTGTTCTCAGGCATATGCGCAGTCGACCAATGAAACAGCCACCATCAATCAGTACGATAACTTGCAAACCGCCACCATCAGCCAGACCGGCAGCAGAAACGATACGGTCTACATCGAACAGCACGACTTGAACAATACAGCAACGATCCTGCAGACCGATACTGCCGGCAATACCGTGAACTCGTATCAGAACGGCGTGCTAAACAGCAGCTCGGTCACTCAAACCGCTGAGACCGGCGACACCGACAACATCACCCAGCTTGGCAACCTGAATAACGCCGGTATGCAGCAACAGGGCGGCGAAGGCAATGTGGCCACCATTTACCAGTCCGGCTCGCAGAACACGGCGGGTATTGTGCAAAATGGAACCTTCTTCAACACGGACAACATCAACCAGACCGGCAGTGCCAATTCCGCCAGCATCCAGCAATCAGCCGATGAGAGCGCGGATATCGATGCGATCAACCAAACCGGCACTGCCAATAACGCGGTCGTGCTGCAACAAGCCGACGTCAACAACACCATCACCATTGACCAAAGCGGCTCGCTTAACGTTGCAAGAATCTCGCAACAGAACGGCTCGTCCTTCAACACGGAGACCATCAATCAGTCAGGCAGCGGCAACAACGCAAGCATTCAGCAGGACAACAGCAGCTTCAACGCGTTGAACGTCTATCAATCGGGCTCGCTGAACACCGCGGGCATCACGCAAAACAGTGCGAACGTTCAGACAGACACAGTGAATCAGTCTGGGATGAATAATCTCGTTGGTGTGCTGCAAGAAAACAGCGGCAACAACACCGTCAACATCAACCAGCAAAGCTCTTTGACTGGCCTTGGCAACACCGCCTACGTGACGCAGGAAGCGGCGTTCTTCTCCGACGCGACTGTAAATCAGACAGGGGGTAACAACTACGCCGGCACGTATCAAGCCGGTTCGTATGAAAACCTCGATATTGCGCAGAACGGGAATTTCAACACGGCCTCTATCGCTCAGAGCGGCAGCCATAACACTGCCGCGATCAGCCAGACTGGCACAAGTAACTTGGCAAGTATCACTCAACATTAATCGCGAACAGGATTGTGACTCAGGAGGACGGCCGCCCCGTGCGGCTGTCCTCTCCCCACAGGCAACGAGATTGATCGGTGTGCACGCGACGGCTGTACCAAATTGACACATCGGGTTTGACCTGACTGTGATAGTGGTATGGTGTGGGCGAGAACCGGAAACCGCCGTTCCAGATAATCGAAACCTTGGCGAGGCTGTAGCGGATATTCTTTTTTAAATGATATTTCGCTAATAGCGCCGAGGGATGCGATGTTCTGCAGATAGTCAGGAAATCAGGAGACGGCGTTGCACCGAACTTACCCCTACCCCTTGGTGTCGCCGATTGTCGAGCAGCACCGCTTGTACGTGCTGCAGGCCTCAAGCTTGCTGGACACGCCACCCGATGCGGCGCTCGACCGCATCGCCGAGCTTGCCGGAGAAGTCCTCAAATCTCCGATCGCACTGATCTCATTGATCGACGAGACGCGCCAGTGGTTCAAGGCCCGCGTCGGTACCTCAATGGAGCAAGCTAGCCGGCAAGACGCGTTTTGTGCCCATACCATCCTTGGGGACGACGTATTGGTCATCCCCGACGCCACGCTCGACCTGCGCTTCGCTCAAAACAGGCTAGTTCTCGGCGAACCGAAGATTCGGTTTTATGCGGGAGCGCCGTTGCGCACGCGCGGCGGCGTCTCATTGGGCACGCTGTGCGTGATCGATACCGAACCGCGCAACGACTTCGACGATGAGCAACGCATCCAGCTGAAACAAATGGCGCAATTAGCCATGGACCGAATTGAGACGCTGCGCGACATCGCTTTCGTGGATCCAGCCACGAAAATGTTGAACCGGGCTCGCTTTTCCGAAGACATTCGCATCGTTTTTGAAAGCCGCAATTCGGGCTCGAGTCTCGACACAATCGCGCCTAGCCATGCGGTGATCATTGATGTCTGCTCGCTGTCCTACCTCGACCAGACTTCGACCGCCGTCGGCGTTATCGCGGCCGATAGACTTTTGGCCACGATGGCCGCACGCATAGAGCAAGCCTTGGTTGGCAACACACTATACCGCCTCGGCTACGCCCGGTACGGTGTGCTCGTAGTCGGTGGGGAGGCCGCGGCGTTGCGCATCATCGAGGGCGCGCTTCAGGCCTTCGACGCGCCTTTGATGATGAAGCAGATTCCGATCGACCTGACGCCATGTGCAGGAATTGTTGAGTTGTCGCGTCTGGATGAACACACCGATGTATTGAGAGCACTGGCGACTGCGTCGGAAACCGCGCGCCGCACACGTGTGCCCTACCGTAAATTTCTTAAACGGATGTTCGCGACACAAGAGCGAACGTTCTTCATTCTTAATTCCTTGCGTCGCGCGCTGCTGGAAGACGATGAGTTGCGCTTGGTGTATCAGCCTCGCATCGACTTGGCGACACGCAACTGCACCGGCGTCGAAGCGTTGTTGCGCTGGTCGCACCCGGTGCTCGGCGAGATATCGCCGGTCGAATTCATTCCCCTGGCGGAGCGCACTTCGTTGATGAGTGCGCTGACCGATTGGGTGATGGACCGGGGGCTAAAGCAACTGGCCGTATGGCGCAAGCAAGGCTATGCGTTGAAGATGTCGATCAATGTGTCAGTTCTCGACCTCCAGCAACCGCGCTTCGCGGTGCACTACGCCTCCGTGTTGCAAACCCATGGCATAGATCCGAGCCAGTGTGAGATCGAAGTCACCGAGAGCTCACTGGCCAACGATGCGGTACCCGTTATCGCGAATCTGCGGAAAGTGTCGGAGCTGGGCAGCGTGATCGCAATCGATGACTTTGGGAGCGGTTACAGCAACCTCGCTAAGCTGCATCTGTATTACGCCTCGGTGCTGAAAATCGACCAGAGTCTGGTGCGCCAAATGCTGAACAGCGCTCAAACTCGTATCATCGTCGAGGCGATAGTCGACCTGGCACATAAGCTCGACTATCGCGTGGTGGTGGAAGGTGTTGAAACCCGTGAGATCTATGACGCTGTGACGGATTGGCGTTGCGACGAAGCTCAGGGGTATGAGATCGCGAAACCGTTGACGGCGCAGGAGTTTGAGGCTTGGTATCTGGCGTTGCAGCGTTAGGCACTATGGATCATCGCAAAGCTTGCAGGCGACGCTCGGCCCCAGACCTATTCGAAATCAACTCATTCTAGGCACTCAGCCGCGGCATAGTGCTGTTTGCCACTATCCTGTCGTCGGAATCGGTTAGTAAATTAACTATGACAACAGTTCGCCCGGGCCTCGCCCTGATCCGTTTTTTTTCCTTGCTGGCCGGCATAGTGCTCTTGGTGTTTGGCATGACAAGCTGTGCAGACCCGAACGCACACGCTGACGCGATGGCAAAGCCGGCCGGCCTGCAACGTGACGAGGTTGCCGCAGGGCCATTCGTGCTGACAACCTTTGTCCGCATCACCCGCCCCGATCTGCCACTGACGATCTATATCGAGGGCGATGGTTTGGCCTGGCTTTCGCGCACCGAACCCTCTGACGATCCCACGCCACACAAGGCGCTGGGCTTGTCGCTGGCGGTGGTTGATCCGGGCGCCAACGTCGTTTATCTGGCCCGTCCCTGTCAATTTACCGCGAGGTCGGACAACCCCAATTGCGACGTGGTGTACTGGACCAGCAAGCGCTATGGAGAGGAAGTGGTCACCGCGATGAACCAGGCGGTGACACACTATGCGGCTCGCACGCCCGGGCAGCCCATCAATCTCATCGGCTACTCAGGAGGCGGCGCATTGGCCATGCTGATCGCCGCGCGGCGCAACGATCTGGCTTCGCTGCGTACAATCGCGGGCAATCTGGACCAAGCCGAAGTAAACCGCCTGCACCAAGTATCGGCGATGCCCGATTCGCTCAATGCCATTGACGTTGCACGGCAGTTGAACCGGATACCGCAGATTCACTTCAGCGGAGCAGACGATACGACGGTACCGCCCGAGATTGCGCTGCGATACGCCGCTGCGGCCAGCGGCAATTGCACCCGCGCTCGAATCGTTGCCGGCATGTCGCATGAAAGCGATTGGGCGGGACAATGGGCCGCGCTATTGCAGGAGGTACCGCACTGCGGTCCATGACTACGCACCGTAGGCTTCCCTCGACGTACGCGATAGCCTATTACTCGGCGGCAGGGATATCATGCTGGAGTCGTTAAAAACATATCGTCCGTGGGTCTATCGTGTCAACACGCCCCCTGTGGAGTCATCATGTCGTCCGACCGCTCCGATGTCTTGTCCCAGGTACTTAAGCTGATTCGTCTTCGCGGTGATTACGTCTTCCATGGGGAACTGGGGACCTCTACCGATGTGACCTTCCCCCCAGGTCCTGCCGCCTTTTTACATTTGCGCTCGGGAGAACTGTCGGTTTCCCAACGTGATGGGGACCCAGTGCTGTTGCAGCAAGGTGACTTCGTTCTTCTGCCCCATGCAGATGGACATACGATTCGAGCCAAGGCCGGCGGCGACGCACGTCGACACTTCGAGGCGAATGTGAACGTTACGCCTCATACGCCCGCTCAAACGTTGAGGTGGGCGACTGACGACGACATCGCGGGACGCTTTCTCTCCGGCTCATTCTATTTTGACGGAGCGCCATTGCGATCTTTGCTCACAGGGCTTCCCGGGCTTATCCATCTGACTTGCGACAAGACTTGCGAACCACCCTGGCTAGCCTCCATCTCCCATTTCCTGGACATGGAATCGCGCACCGCCAGCGCGGGGACGTCGCTGATGATCTCGCGGCTTATCGATTTACTCGTTATCCGCACGTTGCGCATGTGGGTCCACAGCCAAGGCGACCGGCTCGGGTGGCTTTCCGGGCTGAGCGACGAACGCATCGGACGGGCATTGAACGCCATGCATCTGAAGCCTGCTCACGCATGGACCGTCGAATCGCTTGCGGAAACTGCGGCGATGTCACGATCGATATTCTCGGATCGCTTCACTGCGGTGGTCGGAATATCCCCGCTGCGCTATTTGACGCGGTGGCGATTGACGATCGCGGCAGACTTGCTGCGCGCAGGTACCCTCAAAGTGACCGACGTGGCCCATGGTGCGGGCTACGGCTCAGAAGCGGCTTTTAGCCGCGCGTTCAAGGCGCAGTTTGGATATCCGCCCCGTGACGCGCATCGGATTGCACAGAATGGAATCTTTCTCGCACGAAGTTCGGGAAACCTTTGACATTCACCGCACTAAGCGTGACCTGCCGCCTCTAATATAAGGTTCGAGATTTCTTTAGGATGTGAAATCATCGAAACATGACTGGACTTCAACTCGATCGTCTTGGCATTCATGCGCTTGGCCATAAACCGTTCGAGATCGGGATTGATCGTTCTGTCCTCAGTTGAAACCGCGTAGAAGCTAGGCTTTGAGCGCCACGCCGCCTGGGTGGTCCGGCCTGCCAGCAGCGCTTTATTAAAGGGCTCTTGAACGGCGAAAAGCGCCCGGGCTTTCTTTTCAGGAAGGTCACCCGCAAAATCGCGCAAGAAGGCCTCCTCGCTTAAGCGTCCCTCGTCACCGTCAAAGATGATCCCAGCCGATGCAGGTGGAGTCGGATAGGTTTTGGCGAGCGCTGCGTAGTCTTCGCCGGCATCGGGAGCCCGCGCAGCCACATACACAAGAGAGGTCACCTTCGGATCGACTCCCGCCTCAGTGACGATCATGCCCGAAAACGAGTGTCCCACTAGTACCGTGGGCCCGTCCTGCCGCGCCAAAACTCGCTGAGTTGCGGCAACGGCGTCTGCCAGAGTGGTGAGTGGGTTTTGGACCGAGGTTACGTTCAGCCCCGCTGCTTGGAGGCGGGGAATGACCTCGGACCAGCACGAGCCGTCAGCGAACAAACCGTGAACGAGCACAACATTGCGCGCCTGAGGGCCTGTTTGCGATCGCGCTGTCATAGGCAGCACTGACGCAGCAACACCGGCGAGAAGAAAGGTAGAAAAATCGCGACGATTCATTACGGGTTCCCCATCAAAGTTGCCGGACGCCGGCGTTCGACTAAGCACTCTAGAGAAAGTACCGGCGGCTGACCATATCGCAGCGTCCGGCTTACATGATCCATCGTCCAGCCGATGCGCTTCAGGTTTGACAATGCGTCGCTTCATTATCGTCTTTATCGCGAGACCAAGGTTGTTTTCGCCGGCCCCAAAAATGTGAATCACGTCGACCGGACGATAGATCATGCAAACCGGACGCCGCGATATGGTCAGTCATCGGTACTTTCTCTAGAGTGGATAACCGAACTCCTTCCATCTTCGGTGGAAGTAGATCTCTCCCGCAAACCCTAGTTCGGAGCCTCCATGCTTAAGTACTTCAAGCGTCTTGCGACGACGTTCTTCGCTGCCATACTCATGATCTCGTCAGGTATCTTCGCCCAGAGCGCCAGTGCCACCACCGGCGCCACCGTTGTATTGGTGCATGGCGCCTGGGCCGACGGTTCAAGTTGGTCTCCCATCATTTCGATATTGCAGAAACGCGGCCTTAAGGTCGTCGCAGTTCAACTGCCGCGAACCTCCCTGGCCAACGATGCAGCCGTCGTTTCCCAGGCGATCGAGGCACAAAGCGGACCCGTCATTCTGGTCGGTCACTCCTACGGCGGAGCGGTCATATCGCAAGCCGGCAATTCACCCAAGGTGGCTGCGCTGGTCTACGTTTCGGCATTTGCTCCGAACGACGGCCAGTCGATCAATGACATGATCAGTCCATTTCCCAAGGCTGCGTGGCAGAGCGGCATCGTTGTCAATTCCGCCGGTTACCTCAGCATCTCGACCGATACATTCGTGAAGAGCTTCGCACCGGACATTCCGAAGAATATCGCCACCGTGCTTGCGGCTACGCAAGGCCCCTTGTTCGCACACTGCCTGGATGACAAGGTGACAGTGGCCGCTTGGAAGTCGAAGCCGTCTTGGTGGGTCTATGGCGATAAGGATCAAATCATCCCGCCCCAACTGCAGCAAGGCGAGGCACACGCCATCAACGCCAAACTCACGGTGATCCCAGGCGGAAGTCACCTCACGCTGGTAACACACCCGAAGGCCGTCGCGGACGTCATCATCGACGCCGTGAACAAGGCAGCAAATCCCTAGCCTTACGATCGCTCGCTCGGTCGAAACCAAGGGCGCAGGGATAGCGCTGCGCGGAAGCTACGACCGAGCGAGCGAGTTGGACAAGGCATTGAATTCGCCTCGTCAGGCAATCCTCTGTGCAATTACAGAGGATTTCAAACTAATTTATAGATCGACTGAGCGTCATTTTAAATGCTAGAGGAACAACGTGCGCTGCCCCAACAGGGTGACGCGTTGTCGCAAGTGCTCAAGCTAATTCGTCTTCGTGGAGATATCGCCTTCCGCGGCGAGCTGGGCGCCGTTACGGAGGTGACCTTCCCGCCCGGAGCGGCCGGTTTCGTGCATCTGCACGATGGCGAGGCGTTGATCTCGCAACGCGATTGCGGCCCCGTATTGCTGCAATCGGGCGACTTTGTCCTACTGCTCCATGCTGACGGATATACGCTGCGCGACCAGGCTTGCGATGACGCGCGTCGACGCTGCCAGGCGGAGGCAAACACAGACGCAAACGCGGAGGCAAGCGCGGAGGCGTATTGCAGCCAGAGTTCGGAAGCACAAACGATGGAAACGACTACAAAGCGCAACACCGCGCGATGCTTTCTTGCCGGAGTATTTTATTTCGATGGTGGCCCATTGCGATCCTTGTTGTCGGGGCTTCCCGGACTCATCCATCTGAAATGTGACGACGGCGGCGTGCCGCCTTGGTTGGCGACCCTATCGCACTTGTTGACAGAGGAGTCGGACAACGTCGGTCCAGGCTCGTCGCTGATGATCTCGCGTCTGATCGATATGCTCGTCATCCGTACATTGCGTACCTGGGTCAGCAGCCAAGGCAACCGGCTCGGGTGGCTTTCCGGACTGGGCGACGAACGCATCGGACGGGCCTTGAACGCGATGCACCTGGAGCCGGCTCGTGCGTGGACCGTTGAGTCGCTCGCGGAAACCGCGAGGATGTCACGATCGATATTCTCGGATCGCTTCACGGCGGTGGTCGGAATGCCGCCGCTGCGCTACTTGACGCGGTGGCGTTTAACCGTGGCGGCCGACTTGCTGCGCGCAGGGACTGTCAAAGTGACCCATGTGGCTCATAGCGCGGGATACGGATCGGAAGCGGCGTTTAGCCGCGCATTCAAGGCGCAGTTTGGGTACCCACCGAGCGACGCGCATCGGATTGCGCAGACAGAAATATTTCGTGCACGAAGTTCCGAAACCCGCTGACGAATGATGCGACGCCGGTCGAGGCCAAAATTTGTTTTTTTGTAGACAACCCGTCGGTATATCCTTTCCAAAGAGAGAACGTATGTCAAACGAAGCAAAATGCCCGTTCAACCATACCGCCGGCGGCGGCACGACGAACCGTGACTGGTGGCCCAAGCAGTTGCGCCTGGACCTGCTCAGCCAGCACTCCGACAAGTCCAACCCGATGGATAGCAGCTTCAACTACGCGCAGGCGTTCAAGAGCCTCGACCTGGCTGCAGTGAAGAAGGACCTCGCGGCGCTGATGACCGATACGCAGGATTGGTGGCCCGCAGACTTCGGTCACTACGGCCCGCTATTCATCCGCATGGCCTGGCACAGTGCAGGAACCTACCGCATCGGTGACGGCCGCGGTGGTGCCGGGCGCGGTCAGCAACGTTTCGCACCGCTGAACAGTTGGCCGGACAACGTCAGCCTCGATAAAGCGCGGCGCCTGCTTTGGCCGATCAAGCAGAAGTACGGCCAAAAGATTTCCTGGGCCGATCTGTTGATCCTAACGGGTAACGTCGCGCTCGAGAGCATGGGCTTCAAGACCTTCGGCTTCGCCGGCGGTCGCGAGGACACATGGGAGCCGGACCAGGACGTCTACTGGGGCAACGAAAAGACGTGGCTGGGCGGCGACGTCCGCTATGGCAAGGGTGTCGCGGGCAACGACGACGAAAGCGTCATTGTCGCCGACAAAGAACTTCACGGCGAGCAAGCCAGCCGCACCGACCACGGACGCGACCTGGAAAATCCGCTGGGCGCCGTGCAGATGGGCCTCATATATGTCAACCCGGAAGGTCCGGACGGCAATCCGGACCCGGTCGCCGCGGCGCACGACATCCGTGCAACTTTCGCGCGCATGGCGATGAACGACGAGGAGACTGTTGCGCTGATCGCCGGTGGCCACACCTTTGGCAAGACGCACGGCGCGGGTCCCGCCGACAACGTCGGTCCCGAACCCGAGGCCGCCGATCTTGAGAACCAGGGACTGGGCTGGAAGAACAACTTCGGCACAGGCAAGGGCGGCGATACGATCACCAGCGGCTTGGAGGTCACATGGACCAGCACACCGACGAAGTGGGGCAACGGCTTCTTCGAGAACCTGTTCAACCACGAATGGGAACTGACGCGGAGCCCGGCGGGCGCCCATCAGTGGGTCGCCAAGGATGCCGACGCTACCATCCCGCACGCTCACGATCCTTCAAAGAAGTTGCGGCCAACGATGCTCACCACCGATCTTTCGCTGCGCCTGGACCCCGCCTACGAGAAGATCTCGCGGCGCTTCATGGAGCATCCCGACCAGTTCGCCGATGCGTTCGCCCGCGCATGGTTCAAGCTGACCCACCGCGACATGGGACCGCGCGCCCGCTACCTTGGACCGGAAGTGCCGAGTGAAGCGCTGCTCTGGCAAGATCCGATTCCGGCAGTCGACCACGCGCTGGTCGACGTGCAGGACATCGCTTGGCTCACGCGGAAGATTCTAGCGTCGGGGCTGCCCGTATCGCAGTTGGTGTCGACTGCCTGGGCATCGGCATCCACCTTCCGCGGCTCGGACAAGCGCGGTGGCGCCAACGGCGCACGCATACGCCTGGCCCCACAGAAAGACTGGACGGTGAACCAGCCCGAGCAGTTGGCGAAGGTACTGAAAGTGCTTGAAAACATCCAGGGCGAGTTCAACAGCGCACAGTCCGGCGGCAAGAAGGTCTCGCTGGCTGATTTGATCGTGCTGGCCGGCGGCGCCGGCATCGAACTGGCGGCGAGCAGCGCCGGTCATCCAATCACCGTGCCGTTCGCGCCCGGGCGCATGGATGCCACGCAGGAAGAGACCGATGTGCAATCTGTTGCGGCCCTCGAACCGGTCGCCGACGGCTTCCGAAACTACCTCGTAGGCAAACACAGCGTCCCGGCCGAGGCCTTGTTGATCGACAAGGCTCAAATGCTGACCCTGACCGCTCCAGAGATGACAGTGCTCATCGGCGGCTTGCGCGTCCTGAACATCCATGGCGCGCAGAATGCGCACGGCGTCTTCACCGATCGGCCGGAAACGCTGACCAACGACTTCTTCCGCAACCTGCTCGACATGAGTACGGAGTGGACACCGCTCTCCCCGGCCCGAGACGTGTTCGAGGGGCGCGACCGCACCACGGGCGCGTTGAAGTGGACGGGGGGCACCCGCGTCGATCTGGTCTTCGGTTCGCATGCCCAACTACGGGCCCTCGGTGAAGTTTATGCAAGTGAGGACGGGCAGGCGAAATTTGTCCGCGACTTCGTCTCAGCCTGGGTCAAGGTGATGAACCTCGACCGGTTTGAACTCGCCTGAGCGGACACATAAGTAGGAGAAGACAATGCGCATACTGAAAGCCGTGACTTCGTTCATCGCTGCTGTGGCTCTCGTCGCCGCTGGTGCCACCGCACACGCCGCAGCGCCGCATCATTTTACCGACCGAGACAGGCAAGCGGTCCGAGACGTTTTTCTCCGGCAGGCGGCTGCCGCTACGGCGCATGACATCGTGGCATTCGGGAACGTACTCGCTGACGCGCCGCCCGGTCAGCCCGACCCCGTCATATTCGTGTCCCACGCTTACGAGTTCTGGGGGAAGCCCGCGCTCATCGAACACTTCAAGGAAACGTTCAAGGGCGTGTGGAAGTTCGAGCCTAAGCCCGAAAGCATAAAGATAGTCCCGCTGACCGCTGACGTCGCCCAAGTGTACGCGCCTACGCAGATCACGCTTGGCGCATCGGAAGCCACGGCGAAGACTGTTCCGTTCCTCGTCTATGAAGTGGCGGTCCGGACCTCCAAGGGCTGGCGTATCGCGGCGATCGTCCCTGTGGCGGCCCCGACGCCGACGCCGACGCCGACGCCGACACAGTAACCCTGTCGAACTTTATTTACATCGCTGCGAGCCAAACATGAACGTATTCGAACGTCTTTTGCAAGCGGGCCTCAAATTGCCGTCGCCCATCAACCCACTCGGCTCCTACAGAATGGTCTCCGTCTCAGGGAGCCAGCTCTATGTCTCCGGTCTCGGCCCCTTCAAGGATGGCAAGCCGATAGTCGGAATAGTCGGCGGCGATATGTCTCTGGAGAAGGCCCAAGACGCGGCACGCCTGACGATGCTCATGATATTGGCCTGCCTCGATCAGGCATGCGGGCTCGACAACGTCGAGAGATGCAGCCGACTGACGGTCTACGTACGCGCTGAACAGTCGTTCACTCAGCATCCGCAAGTGGCCAATGGCGCCAGTGACGTCTTGCTGACGTTGTTTGGGCAAGACAAGCTTCCGGCTCGAAGCGCGCTGGGCGTGCACACGTTACCGATGGGCATCCCGGTCGAGATCGATAGCATCTTCGAGTTGAAGAACGGCGGATAGGCCTGGCACTGACGGAGTATCTGCGGACATCTCGATCGGCACAGTGCACGCCCGAACAAATTAAGAGCTGCCGTCCAGCACCGGCGCTCTTTCACTTGCAGAATAATCTGAAATTTCTGAATCCACCAAAATATAGTTTTTTATAACTTCCTCAAAAGACCGATAAGCATTTATCCGTGCCCAAACTTCACGCTTATACGCAATATAATCCTGAAGAACCTCGTAAGTTCTTAAGAGCCCCGATTTACGCTGCCGAAGAATTATGTTTCGATCCATCGAATTGGATAGAAAATTAATCGAAATATACTCAAGCATGCTTAGAAGAGACATGATCAAATCATCATCCTTCTGATTTATCCGCAAGGGGTCGACCAACGTATTATTTTCGACATGGCGCATGATTAAAGCGTTTGCTTCACTGAATTTCTCGTTGGTCAGCAATGTGACCATGACCTGCGCCGTAAAGGCTTCTCGCTGCGCCTTGATCGGTAACGCGTAATCGTCCGGCATTATTTGGCTAGCCAGGTTTTTCCCTTGAAAGATAGCCCAAATGCTGTCATTCAGCTCCAGCATCTCCTGCGCGTAGCTTAGAAGATAGCTTCCGTGTGGCGTCAGCCCGACCATGCCGCCCTTGCCGCGCACCAATAATGATTTGCCGATTAAGGTTTCCAGCCGCCGTACCTGCATGGAAACGGCCGATTGCGTCCGTCCGACTATTTCCCCGGCACGGGTGAAACTTCCAGTTTCGGCAATATGAACGAAACTGCGCAGCAGATCCAGATCAAGATTGGCGGGACGGCTCATAGCATTCATTTCGTTGATCCTGCTCATTAAAGCAATTCATTTTGTGTAGTCGATGCTCGTCAATACAATGACCACCGCAGTCGATGCTCAACAATACAGTCAAACGTCAATGTCCACTCGCAGCATTTTTAAATAAAGGAAATCCATATGTCTTTTGTGAAGAGAAACCTGGGCCGGATGATCGCCGTCACGCTTATCGCAGTGGGTACCGGCCTTGGCACCAGTGTTGCGGTTGCCCGCCAGCCCGACATGGAGGGCGCGCTCGGCGCGCTGCAAAACGCCCAAAATCATCTGAACAAGGTTACACAAAACAAAGACGGTCACGCTAACGCAGCGCGCAAGCTCATCGCGCAAGCGATCTCCGAAGTGGAAGCCGGCATCGCGTACGGCCAATCCAAAGGCGAGTAATCGAACTGGCGGTGCCACACAAGCTCGGTTCCGTTGGAGTAGGTTGCATCGCTTAGTTGCGTTGCTTAGTTACGTACCTACCCACTCCAGCGCGCAAGACGCTTAGTTCTACTAGCACGGACAGAAGTATTTGTGATGCTGTGGGTCCACACCAGCGGCAACTTTCGATAACCATCCTTTAAGGAATTTAGCAGCGTGTCATATTTTCTTAAGGTTAGACAGACGTACTTTGCCGCCGTCGCCCTGATCATGCCACTCCTCGCAGCGTGTAGTTTCAATATGAACCAAAACCCCTACATGGAGCGCGTTGTGCAATCGGTGCCGCTGGGTGATGGCAAAACCCTCAACGTGGGATACAAGTCGCCAGATGCTACCGCGCAATGCCAGTTGATTAACGAAAGCAGTCGTAACTGGACTGTTGCGGAAGCCATTGGGCAGTTTAAAGCCGGCAGAGGCCGCCAAGTGTTGCAAGAGGAAGCGGTTGAGTCGATTAAACAACGGCCTCAAGACGGCATCAATTATGTTGCTTTAACGATCCCCAATGAAGCGGCCGTTGGGGTAATCATCGTGACTGCTGCGCGAGACGCTAAAACCAGCTACTTCCGCTGCATCAATCCCCCGCAATCGCATTAAAAAAGCGCTCTTTCCCAGGTTTTGCCGAAGCCCTTTGGATCAGGTCAGGCCTGCCGGATAACTGAGTCAATAACCGCGTTATTGGGTTGAACAAATTTAATTCTGTGAGATTTTCATGAAAAACGTGATCGCGGCGCTGATCGCCGGCCTGTTTGCTACCGGTGCATTTGCTAATGACGCTCCAGCTACTTCGGCTCCAGCTGCGCCTTCAATGGACGCGGTACCAGTTAAGTCAAAAGCCCCAAAAGCCAAACCTCCGAAGCCAGCAAAAATACAAGCGAACAAAACGGCCTCTACCGCCCCGAAATAAGTTCGCAGGCGGCAGAGCCGGTATCTACCGATACAGCCGCGCGACCGGCCGTTGCACTTCGAAAGTCGTCGTTGCGGCAGTTCGCCCCGCAAGGGCCGCAACGGGGCATTGTCAACTTGGCCAGAGAGTGAGACGGCAAGACAGCAGGTGTGAGGACTGGTCAGAAAGAGGTGGACGGATTTTGGGCGAGTTCAGTGAAATTGCGCCAGGCGACGAAGCGAGCAGCAAGTTGTTTGCGATAAAGTGAAGCGCGCAGCAAATGCCGCTTGAGCGCGAGAATGTCGAGTTCCGCGCCATGCTCGTCCACCCCACGCCATAGCAGATACGGATCGCCTCATACGTCACAACGTCAAAGCGCTGGAACTGGCGACCAATAGTAACGTTACGAGTGCATTAGGTACTTGAGTACCTTTAGCGTCGCGTGCGTGGTGGGTAAAACGGTGGGTACGAATAAAAAAAGGCCCCGAAGGGCCTAATTCATTGACACTCTGGCGGAAAGGGTGGGATTCGAACCCACGTTACGGAAGAACCGTAAACCAGATTTCGAGTCTGGCGCATTCGACCACTCTGCCACCTTTCCTGAGGTCTTTGCTACACGTGCTCGCCGCACTCAACTACGGCGAAGTCCGAGATTATAGCCGAACCCTGCGCGCTTTCCAAGCATCGTTTTCAGTGAATTCGCATTCGCAGAAGGCAGTGCTTAATCTCACGCAATCCGCCCGCTTAACCCGCCACCGCCACGCGCTCCAGCCCACCCACGTACGGACGTAAGGCCTGCGGCACCGTCACCGAGCCATCGGCATTCTGATAATTCTCCAGCAGAGCCACGAGCGTGCGGCCCACCGCCAGACCCGAACCGTTCAGCGTGTGCAGCAACTCGGGCTTGCCTTGCGCATTACGGAAGCGCGCATGCATGCGCCGCGCCTGGAAGCTTTCCATATTCGAGCACGAGGAAATTTCGCGATATGCGTTCTGCGCCGGAATCCACACTTCGAGATCGTAAGTCTTGGCGCTGCCGAAACCCATATCGCCCGTACACAGCAACATCTTGCGATACGGCAATTCGAGCTTCTGCAATATCGTCTCGGCGTGCCCGACCAGTTCCTCCAACGCCGCCATCGAATGTTCAGGCTGCACCAATTGCACCATCTCGACCTTGTCGAACTGATGCTGGCGGATCATGCCGCGCGTGTCGCGCCCGTAGCTGCCCGCTTCCGAGCGGAAGCACGGCGTGTGGGCAACGTATTTCTGCGGCAACGTATCGAGTGCGACGATCTCATCGCGCACAAAATTCGTCACCGGCACCTCGGCAGTCGGAATCAGATAGAAATTCTCAACCCGCTCACCTTCGCCATCGCCCTCGCCAGTCTTGCGCGGCACCTTGAACAGGTCTTCCTCGAATTTCGGCAACTGCCCCGTACCGCGCATCGACGCCGCGTTGACGATATAAGGCACATAGACCTCGTTGTAGCCATGCTCGGTGATGTGCGTGTCGAGCATGAACTGCGCGAGGCCGCGATGCAGCCGCGCGATCTGGCCGCGCAGCACGGTAAAGCGCGCGCCCGATAACTTCGCGCCCGTGTCGAAATCGAGGCCGAGCGGTCCACCCACGTCCACGTGATCTTTCACTTCGAAATCGAATTGCCGCGGCGTACCCCAGCGCAACACTTCGAGATTGCCCGTTTCGTCGCGCCCGACCGGCACACTCTCGTGCGGCACATTGGGCACGCCGAGCAGCACATCGGCAAGTTGGGCTTGCAGCGCATCGAGTTGTGCGGCCGATGCCTTGAGCGTGTCGCCGATGCCGCCCACTTCGGCCATCACCGCCGAGGTGTCCTCGCCACGCCCCTTGAGCGCGCCGATTTGCTTGGACAAACTATTGCGGCGCGCCTGCAGATCTTCGGTGCGCGTCTGGATTTCGCGACGTTCGGCTTCCAGGGTCTGGAAGGCCGCGACATCGAGCGTGTAGCCGCGGTCGGCCAGTCGGCGGGCGACCGCATCGATGTCTTTGCGCAGCAGTTGAATATCGAGCATGGATTTCTGTGGTGTGAAGACGTTTGTGGCGTCGGTTAAATGTCAGCCTGCGGTATCCCGCAGCAATCCCGTGATTTTATCGCACCGGCATCCCACTCGGGCGCTTTTGCGGCCGGCGCCGGCGCCCACCAGCCGTGACGGCGTTCAGGATTTGTCCGGATGGTCACGCCGCCATTGCGCGTCGAGCGCGCGCAAATGGGCTAGCTTGTCGCCGATTTTCTGCTCGAGTCCGCGCGGTACCGGCGCATACCAGCCGGGCTCGCGCATGCCATCCGGCAAGTACACTTCGCCGGCGGCGTACGCCTCGGGTTCATCATGCGCATAGCGGTACTCGTGACCGTAGCCCAGTTCCTTCATCAGCTTGGTAGGTGCATTGCGCAGATGGACCGGCACGCCGCGCGACTGATCCTGGCCGACATGACGGCGCGCCGCGTTGTAGGCGTTGTAGCCTGCGTTCGATTTGGGCGCGACCGCCAGATAGATCAGCGCCTGCGCCAATGCCAGTTCGCCTTCGGGCGAACCGAGCCGCTCGTAGGTTTCGGCTGCATCGAGCGTGATACGCGCGGCGCGCGGGTCCGCCAGACCGATGTCTTCCCACGCCATGCGCACAATCCGGCGCGCTAGGTAACGGGGGTCCGCCCCGCCGTCTATCATGCGGCAGAACCAGTACAGGGCACCGTCTGGATTACTGCCGCGTACCGATTTATGCAATGCGCTGATCTGGTCGTAGAACGCGTCGCCGCCCTTGTCGAAACGTCGCAGGTTTTCCGCCAGCGCGCTGCCCAGCATAGCCTCGTCGATCTCGGTCACGTTTTGCGCGGCCGCGGCGCGCGCCACGATTTCAATATTGTTGAGCAGCTTGCGCCCGTCGCCATCGGCTGAAGCGACGATCAGATGGCGTGCAGCATCGCTGAAACGGCAACCGCCCAGTTCCTCGCAGGCCCGCTCCAGCATCTCGCCCAACTCGGCATCGTCGAAGCTTTTCAGCACATACACGGCCGCGCGCGATAGCAACGCGCCATTGACTTCGAACGAAGGATTCTCGGTGGTCGCGCCGACAAATACGAACAGCCCCGACTCCACATGCGGCAAGAAGGCATCCTGCTGGCTCTTGTTGAAACGATGCACCTCGTCGACAAACACCAGCGTCTGGTGCCCATGCGCTTGGTGGATGCGTGCCGTCTCGACCGCTTCGCGGATTTCCTTCACGCCCGAAAGCACCGCCGAAAGCGAGATGAATTCCGCATGGAAAGCCTCAGCCATCAAACGGGCCAGCGTGGTTTTACCGACCCCCGGGGGGCCCCACAGAATCATCGAGTGCGCTTGACCGGACTGGAACGCAACGCGCAACGGCTTGCCGGCCCCAAGCAGGTGCTTTTGGCCGATCACGGCGTCTATGGTCTTGGGCCGCAGCCGCTCGGCGAGCGGCGCAGCAGGCTGGTTTACCTCAAACATGGGTCGGTTCCGGCGATAAGTCGCAGTAACGCAAACACTGATAACTCAATGCAGCGGATCAAAACAGGCGCAGCGGCGCGAGCTGCTACGCCCGATGTCAGACAGGCATTATGCCAGTGCGTTCGGGCCGACACGGACATGGCGCCCCAAGCGCGCGGCGGCTACGCGGGTCTTCGGCGGCAGAACAGACCCAAATCGGTCAAATTCCGTCAAAATTTCTTACGGTTTTCTTACACACCGAGTACCTACAGCACACTCCAATTAGTATGCAGTTGCCAAAATAACTGTCCGATCCGACCGTGCACGCCTGCGCGTGTCGCCCTCACCACACTCCGACGGCACAACGAAGCACATGAAGTCATACTGTGCATGTTTGCCAAAGCATGCCGGCAGCGATGTCTGAACTTCGGGAAAAACGGCTTCGACAATTTTATTTAGGCTTCCTATTTTATATTTTAAAATCGAGCCTCTCTTTTTAGTACGGCAACACACAGACGACCCCAGAGGCACTTGAGAGGATCCTTCACGAAGTCTTTCCGCAGTTTCGGATCGCGAACGTTGCAGGATTTCCAAGGATGCTCGCGACGACTGAAGCCCGTCCCGGCGATCCCATACAACATTTTATCTCTGCTGTTTCGGAGTGGATATGAGCCCCTCTCGATCGCAATTCGAAATTGTCACGGACCCGGATGCATTTCGGGCCTTACAAAGCGAATGGGACGCTCTTTGGTCGAGAGCCAACGGTCGCTACCATCAGGCCTTCGCCGTGTGCTGGTTGTGCTGGTGTATTTCCGCCAAGCCCAGGGGGCGGCAGTTGTACTGCATCGTGTGTCGCGAGCAAGGCAAGCTGGTCATGGTCTGGCCGCTGGTTACATACCGGTTCCTGTTCTGGACCCTGCTACGCCCGTTGAGCCCCGACACCGCGGACCACACCAGCATTCTCGTGGACGAGCAGATCGGCAATGCGGCCATCATCGAAGAGACATGGCGTGCAGTCATGCGCTCGTGTGGCGCGCACGTTTGCGATCTTCCCTACGTGAGCGAAGGCTCCCGCCTATACGATATCGCCGAGAAGCAGCCCCACGCGGTCGTGGCGGAACGCACCGTCGCCGCTATGGCAAAGCTGCGCGGCGAGGCGGACTGGCAAGCGTTTTGCACGACGCTCGGTGCGCTTTCCGGCAGGAAACCGGGCGCCCGCGAGCGCCGTCTGTCCAAGGAAGGAAAGCTCGTTGTGCGCATGCTCAGTCCCGAAGACACCGGAGATTATGCGGCTTGGGTCGATTGGTTGCTTGCCCGCAAGCGGGAGTGGATCGATCGGACCGGCAAGCGAGGCGATTGGCTGCACTCATTGGCGTATCGGGACTTCCTCGTCGATATGCTCGATCCCCCGGCCGGAGACGCCATGGCACGGCTGTTCGTGGTCACGCTGGACGGCGTGCCGCTCGCGGCATCTGTGGTCGGTATCGGAGAGTCATGTGTCACCGGATTGATCGCGGCCTTCGACGAGCGTTACTCCAAATTCTCACCCATTTCCATCGTGATCGAACACTGCGTCAAGTGGGCTTTGGAACAGGGCAAGGACCTCGATTTCGGTGTTGGCTCGGAAAGCTTCAAGGCTTACTGGAGTCGCGACAACATCACGCGCACATGCAGCTTTCGCATCGCGATCAACCGCTGGGGGCTGGTCGCCATTCACACCCAGGAGACGGCGCGCAGCATGAGGAGTCGCACGACTCAATGGCACGCGAGCTTGCGGCAAATCAAAGCGCAAACCGGTCTGCGTTTCGAACCTCTCGCACAGTCATCCTCGGTCCTCTTGAGCCGACTCGGCGGCCTGACGAAAATTCATCTGAAACAATGGCATCGCGAAGCGCCGCTGCATGATCAGCGTCGGGTGGAGCGATGAAGCGATACATCCCAACCTGGGGTGCTCGCATGAACTTGCCAATCGAGACAGACTTCGCGAACCTGAGCGCCGCGGCAGCCGGGCCGCCGCTCAAGATACTCGTGGTTCACAGCGCCTATCAATGGCGCGGCGGCGAGGACACAGTCAGGAATGCGGAAATCGAAATGTTGCGCAACGGCGGCCAGCACGTCGAAACCTATGACCGGGACAACGCGAACATCAACGACATGCCGCGCGTCGTCGCCGCCAAGGAAGCCCTGTGGTCGTCGAAGACTACCGCCGATGTGCTTGCACGCATCCGCGAATTCCAACCCGACCTGATCCACGCTCATAACAGTTTTCCGCTGGTCTCGCCGTCCCTGTACTGGGAAGCCGCGCGCGCGGGCGTACCGGTGATCCAGACCTTGCACAATTTTGGCCTGCTGTGCCCTCAAGCCATGTTTTTGCGCGAGGACCGCGTGTGCGAGGATTGCCTGGGCAAGCTTCCGTGGCGGGGTGCGGTGCATCGCTGCTATCGCGAATCGGCCGCGCAGTCCGCCGCGGTCGCCGCGATGCTCGGCGTGCACCGGGCCGTTGGCACCTTCAACCACAAGGTGACGCGCTATATCGCGCTGAACCAGTTTTGCCGCGGCAAATTCATCGAAGGCGGCCTGCCGGCGGAGCGCATTTCGATCAAGCCGAATCTCGTGGCCGTAGCCGTAGCCACGCATGACGAGGTGCCACGCAGCGGCGCCTTGTTTGTCGGCCGACTATCGCGTGAAAAAGGCATCAAGGTTTTGCTCGAAGCGCTGCGTCTATTGCCGAACATGCATATCGACATGATCGGCGTCGGGCCGATGCAGGCGGAGGTCGACGCACACGATCAGGTGCGTAGCCTCGGTGCGCGAACTCACCCCCAGGTGTTATCCGCCATGCGCCGCGCGGCCTACCTTGTGCTTCCCAGTGTATGGCATGAAATGATGCCATTGACCGTCGTGGAAGCGTTTGCCTGCGGCTTGCCGGTCATCGGCAGCCGGTCGGGTGCACTGCGGGAATTGATCGCCGAGGAACTAACGGGCTTGTTGTGCGAGCCGAGCGACGCGCGCGATCTGGCCGACAAGATAGCCTGGGCCGAGGCCCATCCAATTGCGCTGCAGGAGATGGGGCGCAACGCACGGGCCGACTATCTCGACAAGTACACGCCCGAGCGCAACTTCGAACAGTTGATGGCGATTTATCGCGACGTGCTGGCCACGCGGCACGATGTCGACGGTTGATCACCCTTGGATCACCCTTTGATCAGCCCTTGATCAGCCCTTGATCACGTCGGCGCCTTTAGGCACGGTGAACTGAAACGTGTTGGCCGGCAACGACGGGTTTTTCACGATTTTGCTGAAGGTGAGCAATGTGACGTTGCCGAACACATCATGCAACTCCATCGCCTTCAACTCGCCATTTTCCGCGCCCGTACCGAAACCAATGCCGACCCGCTGAAACTGCGTGTCTTTGTCTTTGGGCGTGAGCTCTACCCAGTCGATGCCCTCTTTGACGCCAGCGTCGTGCGTCGTGTAATGCGCAGCAAGATCGTTGCTGCCGAACAGGATGGCTGCCGGGCTCGCGCCCAATGCGTTGCCCAATTTGCGTTCGGTAACCTGGTTCAGGTCTTTGTCGTAGACGAACAGCGTTTCGCCATCGGCCTCCAGCAACTGTTCATAGGGCGTGTGGTAATCCCAGATGAATTTGCCGGGCCGCGCAAACGAGAACGTGCCGGTGGAGGGACCGCTCAATTGCGACATCGCAGCGCTGGCCGACCCGGCGCTGGGCGCCTTGATCTGACGTTGCGAGAACTCACCCGAAGCCGAATGCACTTGGGCGACAAAATTCTTCAGCGCTTCGGTGCCGCTCGCCATTGCATGGCTGGCGACCACCAGCAAGCCGCCGGCCAACGCCATGCGCGTGGCGACAACAGCTTGACGGGCCAGACCGCCGTTGGAAAATAACTTCATTCAGACTCCAGTGGCTATTCTTCGCGATTCGGCACCAGGATTTCCCGGTTGCCGTTGGACGCCATCGTCGAAACCATCCCCGATTGTTCCATTTGTTCGAGCAAGCGCGCAGCGCGGTTATAGCCGATGCGCAAATGACGCTGCACCAGAGAAATCGAGGCGCGCTTGTGCTTGATCACCACTTCGACAGCTTGATCGTACAGAGGATCGGACTCCCCGGCACCCGCGCCAGTTCCCGGCGAACCGTCCATGGTGTTTTCGCCGTCACCGGCCAGACCGCCTTCCAGCAAGCCTTCGACATAGTTGGGCTCGCCTTGCTCCTTGAGCTTGTTCACCACGCGGTGCACTTCCTCGTCAGACACGAACGCACCATGCACGCGCACCGGCAAGCCGCTACCCGACGGCAGGTACAGCATGTCGCCCATGCCCAGCAGCGTATCGGCGCCCTGCTGGTCCAGGATCGTGCGCGAGTCGATCTTCGATGAAACCTGGAAGGCAATGCGCGTGGGCACGTTGGCCTTGATCAGGCCGGTAATCACATCGACCGACGGGCGCTGCGTGGCCAAGATCAGGTGGATGCCGGCAGCGCGAGCTTTTTGCGCGATCCGCGCGATCAGCTCTTCGACCTTCTTGCCGACCACCATCATCAGGTCGGCCAGCTCGTCGATCACCACCACGATGTGTGGCAGGCGTTCCAGCGGTTCCGGCGCATCGGGCGTGAGGCTGAACGGGTTCGGAATCTTCTCTTCGTGCTTGGCAGCTTCGTCGATCTTGGTGTTGTAGCCGGCCAGGTTACGCACGCCGAGTTTGCTCATCAGCTTGTAGCGCCGCTCCATTTCCGCCACGGCCCAGGTCAAGGCATTGCCGGCCTGCCGCATATCCGTCACGACCGGGCACAGCAGATGGGGAATGCCTTCGTAGACGCTCATTTCGAGCATCTTGGGGTCGATCAGGATCATCCGGACCTGGTCGGCCGTCGCCTTGTACAACAGCGACAAGATCATTGCGTTGATCCCGACCGACTTGCCCGAACCGGTGGTACCGGCCACCAGCAAGTGCGGCATCTTGCCGAGGTCGGCGCAGATCGGCTTGCCGCCGATATCCTTGCCCAGCCCCATGGTCAGCATCGACGCTGCGTTCGCATACACTTCGGAGCCGAGAATTTCCGATAGCCGCACCGTCTGGCGCCGCGGGTTCGGCAATTCGAGCGCCATGAAATTCTTGCCCGGTATGGTTTCGACCACCCGCAGCGAGACCAGCGACAGCGCGCGCGCCAGGTCCTTGGCCAGATTGACGATCTGGCTGCCCTTTACGCCGGTGGCCGGTTCGATTTCGTAACGCGTGACGACCGGGCCCGGGTAGGCGGCCACCACGCTCACTTCGACGCCGAAATCCTTGAGCTTCTTCTCGATCAGCCGCGAGGTGTATTCCAGCGTGTCGGCGGCGATGGTTTCCTGGACAGCAGCCGGCGCGTCCAGCAACGCAAGCGGTGGCAAAGTGCTGTCCGGCAGGTCGCCAAACAACGGCACCTGCTTCTCTTTCTCGGCGCGTTCGGATTTCGCTACGATCACTACCGGCGGTACGATCATCACCGGCTCGTGATCTTCGAAACGCACGCGCACTTGCTCGACCTTGCCCTCGCGACGCTCCGCCGCGACCTCGCCCAGCTTGCGATCGCGCACCGCTTCCTGGCGCAACTGGAAGCCCGTCACCAGCCCAACCAGCAGGCCGCCGAGTTTTTCAGCGGCGCTCAGCCAGGAAAACCGGAAAAACAAGGACAATCCGACCGCGAACAGGAACAGCAGCACCAGCGTGCCGCCCGTAAAGCCGAACGCACGCGCCACGGCATTGCCGAACGCATCGCCGAGCACGCCGCCGGTCGAGCGCGGCAGATGAAAATGATTTCTGAGCGACCACAGGCGCAGTGATTCGAGCGCGCAACTCGACAGCATCAGCAGCACAAAGGCCACCACTTCGGCGATCCAGCTCATGTCGGGCTTGGCGTCCGGCTCGTCGCTATCGCCTTTGCGCGGCGGCTGCGCCGCCTGGCGCTCTCTTTCGGTCAACAGCCGATACAGGGCGCCTGCGCGACGCAACAACAAGACCACCCAGCCGTAGGCCGACACCCCGAACAGCAGCAGCAACATGTCGGCCAGCCAGGCGCCGACGCGGCCGCCCCAATTGGCAATGTGATCGACTTGTACGGCGTGGATCCAACTGGGATCGCGCGAGCTATAGCTCAGCAGCGCTATAAAGACAAAAACCGCCACCAGGATCTGCGCCAGCCACCGAATTTCGGAGACCAGCCGTGACATGCGGTGCGGCAGGGTTGGAGCGCTAGAAGAGTAATTGAGTTTCGCCATTGATTGCCGTGTGCTTCGCGGGCGTGCGCCCGCTTGAATCGGTGAGCCTAATTGTAATCTGTCGGACCGGCGAGCCGGATAATTTCCCGCGTAAATACGTCGCGGGCCGTGTGCGGTACGTTCATGAGCCCGCGCTTAGCCCCGCGCCAGCCCCATGACGCAGCCCCATGCGCAGCCAACGCGGGCCGCGGTGCCCCAGGCTATGGGCTCGATTGTTAGGATCGAATTCTTAAATCGGCGAGCCGCTTTATAATAGTGGCGTTTCTTGCCCCGAAGGGCAATTCATATACTGAAATGCCGGTGCCGCCCCGATTTTCGTGGCGCCGCCGCATTCTTGATGGGACGTATCCATGTCAGCAGTCAAGCACGCTAAAGTCCTGATCCTCGGGTCAGGCCCCGCCGGTTACACCGCCGCGGTGTACGCCGCACGCGCCAACCTTTCGCCGGTGCTGATCACCGGCATGGCACAGGGCGGTCAATTGATGACCACCACGGACGTCGAAAACTGGCCCGCGGACCCGCTCGGCGTACAGGGGCCGGAATTGATGCAACGTTTTCTCGAACATGCGGAGCGTTTCAACACGGAAATGATCTTCGATCATATCCACACCGCCAAGCTCGACGAGAAGCCGCTGCGCCTGATCGGCGACAACGCCGAATATACCTGCGACGCGCTGATCATCTCGACCGGTGCTTCGGCCCAATACCTGGGGCTGCCCTCCGAGGAATTGTTCATGGGCAAGGGGGTATCGGCTTGCGCAACTTGCGACGGCTTTTTCTACAAGCAGCAGGAAGTGGCGGTGATCGGCGGCGGCAATACCGCGGTCGAAGAGGCACTGTACCTGTCGAATATCGCGAAAAAGGTCACCATCGTGCATCGCCGCGACAAATTCCGCGCCGAGCCTATCCTGGTCGACCGGCTGCTCGCCAAGGTGAAGGAAGGCTTGATCGACATCAAGTGGAATCATGTGCTCGATGAGGTGACAGGCGACGACAGCGGTGTAACCGGCATCCGTATCAAGAACCGCGACACGGGCGCGGCCACCGATCTTGCGCTGCAGGGCGTGTTCGTGGCGATTGGCCACAAGCCCAATACCGATATCTTCGCGGGCCAGCTCGAGATGAAAAACGGCTACATCGTGACGCGCACCGGCCTGAACGGCAATGCGACCGCCACCAGCGTGCCGGGCGTGTTCGCAGCCGGCGACGTGCAGGATCACGTGTATCGCCAGGCCATTACCAGCGCAGGCACGGGGTGCATGGCCGCACTCGACGCCCAGCGCTATATCGAGGAAGGCGGTTCGCACTAAAGCCGCACCGGTCGGCTTGCGCAGATCCGCGCCGACCGGTTTTTGATTGAGACCAGCCCCCGGTGGCCGGCCGCCTGCGGCATACTCGCGTATCGAATTCTGCTACTGCCGTATTTCCGCCATGGCCTCTAACCCTTCTTCCCCGCGTCCCAAGCGCTCCGGCCATCCGGCCGAGAAACTGCTGCCGCGCGCAAGCGTGGCGCGTCGTGACGCGACAACGCCGAGCGCCGCCGGGGCTAACGCCGCGCAGCAATCGCGATCGCAATCGACTACGCATCCGCAGCGGGCCAACGCCCGCTTGCGCAGCCTCGATGCGCTCGGCGCCTTACGTGCAACCTTGGCCACCGAAACCGAGCGCCGCGCCGAGGCCCGTGCCTTGGAAGCCGAGCGGATCCGCGAAGCCGAACTCGCCGCCAACGTGTTTCGCAACGAAATCGGCGCAGTCCAGCCACTGAGCGCGCCGCCGCGCATCGTGCGTGCCCGCGCCACGCCATTGCCGCTGCCGCTGCAAACCCAACGCGACGAAGCCGCGGTCCTTACGGAAGCCATTTCCGACGAGTTCGATCCGGAATGCATGCTCGAAATCGACGAGTCGGTGTCGTTTTGCCGGCCCGGCGTGAGCGGCGACGTGGTGCGCAAATTACGCCGCGGCGCCTGGATCGTACAAGCTCAGATCGATTTGCACGGCATGCGCCGCGAAGAAGCCCGCGTGGCCCTGGCCGACATGCTGCGCGACAGCGTCAAGCGCGGCCTGCGCTGCATCCGCGTGATCCATGGCAAGGGCTTGGGATCGCTGAACAAGCAGCCGGTGCTAAAAGGCAAGGTCCGCGCGTGGCTGGTGCAAAAAGAGGAAGTGATCGCCTTTTGCCAGGCGCGGCCGCATGATGGCGGCGCCGGCGCGGTCGTCGTTCTGCTGCAGCCGGGCAGCCAGCTTCGCCACGGGCAACCATGACCGTCGAGCCCGCGCATCTGCTGCGGCTTTCCGGCCTGCTGACAGGGATGGAAGGCATCGCGATTTTCGCCTATGCGATTTCCGGCCTGATCGAAGCGCGCCGGCGCCAACTCGACGTGGTCGGCGCGTTCGTCATTGCGTTCCTGGCCGCGTTCGGCGGCGGCACGCTGAGGGATTTGCTGCTGGAGCGACGCCCGTTCTATTGGGTCGAGCATCAGAACTACGTACTGGCCGTGTTCCTGCTGTCGCTTTTCTCACCGTTCATCCTGAAACCGATCTCGAGCGTGATCACCCGGCGCGTGTTGCTGGTCGCCGACGCCGTCGGGCTCGGTTTATTCAGCATCAGCGGCACAGCGCTCGCGATCGCCATGGATCTGCCGATGTTTACGTCAGTGATGATGGGGGTTATTACGGGGGTATTCGGCGGGGTGCTGCGCGACGTGCTGTGCAACGAGGTGCCGATAATCTTGCGCGACTCGCGGCCTTATGCAAGCTGCGCCTTCGTCGGTTGCTGGGCCTATATCGCACTGGTGAGCAATGGCACGACGGCCGATGCGAGCGCCGCGCTTGCGACCGGCCTGATCCTGGCAACGCGGCTAGTGACCTATCGATTCAGGATCACGTTGCCGCGCTGAGGGCCGTGGCCTGTTGCCTACTCAAGGCCGCGACCTGATGCGTACTGCAGGCCGCGCCTGGTGCGTGCTGCAGGCAGCGACCTGGCTGACATGGCCGCGACCTAACTTAGATCGCGGCAACCGGACTCAAACCGCCGCTTCGTCCTGCTCGCCCGTACGGATGCGCACCACCCGCTCCACTTCCGTGACGAAAATCTTGCCGTCGCCGATCTTGCCGGTGCGCGCAGCACCGACAATCGCGTCGATAACCTGCTCCACCTGATTCGCCGCGACCACCACTTCCACCTTCACTTTCGGCAGGAAATCGACCACATATTCGGCGCCGCGATACAGCTCCGTATGACCTTTCTGGCGACCGAAGCCTTTCACTTCGGTCACGGTCAGGCCGGTCAGGCCAACTTCGGCAAGCGCTTCGCGCACTTCGTCCAGTTTGAACGGTTTAATGACAGCAGTAACTCGTTTCATGATGACCTCTTGGAATGATCCGGGCGCTCACACAGTGCCCGGGCAACGCGTGGAAACCTGTCGACCGTGATCGGATTGCAGCGCAGATCACGGCATTTCGTTGAACTTCGAGGTGATCGGATAACGCCAGTCGCGCCCAAACGCGCGGTGCGTGACGCGAATGCCGATCGGCGCCTGGCGCCGTTTGTATTCGTTGATCTTGATCAGCCGCGTGACGCGTCGGACATCTTCAGCAGCATAGCCAGCCGCGATGATTTCTCCGATCGATTGATCCTCTTCCATAAAACGCTGCATGATCGCGTCCAGCACTTCATACGGCGGCAAACTGTCCTGGTCTGTCTGGTTCTCGCGCAGCTCGGCCGACGGCGCGCGAGTCAGGATGCGCTCGGGGATGATGTCGCGCGTTGCAAACGACTCGGCCTGGTTGCGGTAATGGCACAGCCGGTACACCAGCGTCTTGGCAATATCCTTGAGCACTGCGAATCCACCCGCCATATCGCCATACAGCGTGCAATACCCGACCGCCATCTCGCTCTTGTTGCCAGTGGTCAGCACGATCGCGCCGCGCTTGTTCGACAACGCCATCAGCAACGTGCCGCGGATGCGCGCCTGAATATTTTCTTCGGTTGCGTCTTCGGGCAGGCCGGCAAACTCCTGCGCCAACGCGCCGCGAAATGCATCGAACATGGGTGCGATGGCAATTTCATCGTAGCGCACGCCAACGCGTTGCGCCATATCGCGCGCGTCGATTTCTGAAATATCTGCGGTGTAGCGCGACGGCATCATCACGGCACGCACCTTTTCGGGGCCTAACGCATCGCAAGCCACTGCCAGCACGAGCGCCGAGTCGACGCCACCGGAGAGTCCAATCAGCACACCAGGGAAACCGTTCTTGCCGATGTAGTCGCGCACCCCCACGACCAGCGCCGCATACGCTTGCGCTTCGAGCGACTGGGCGGCGACCATTTCGGCGGGCTGCGGCACGTCGCCGACGAAATCGATCAACCCGACCTTTTCTTCGAAGTGCGCCATCTGCATCATTACGGTGCCGACGCTATCGAGCACGAACGAGCCGCCGTCGAAAATCAGTTCGTCCTGCGCGCCGACCATATTCACGTAGATCATGGGCAAGCCGCACTCGCGGATCCGATCGCGCAGGATCTCGACGCGCACGTCGCCTTTGCCCAGGTGATACGGCGAGCCGTTCGGAATCAGCAGCACTTGCGCGCCGGCCTGCTTTGCGCGCTCCGCGGCACGCGCGTGCCAAACATCTTCGCAGATCACCACGCCGTAATTGACGCCATCGACCTGAAAAACCAAGGGCTTCGTGCCGGACTCGAAATACCGCTTTTCGTCGAACACCTCGGTGTTGGGCAACTCTTCCTTGAAATAGTTGCCGACGACCTTGCCGTCGAGCAGCAGCGCGGCAGCGTTGAAGGTGCCGGCGGGGGGCATGCCGCGCTCAATCGGCCGGTTTGCATTAGTATTGGGATCGGCGTCGGGGCTGGAATCCATCGCGACCCCGACCCCGACCCCGGCCGGAGCGGCGCGGTGCGGATGCCCGACCACCACATGCAAGCCCTGCAGCGGCGCCAACGCGTCGGCAAGTTGCACAAGCGCTGCCGCGCTCTGGGCGTAAAATGCCGGGCGTAACAGCAGGTCTTCGGGCGGATACCCGGAGAGCGCCAGTTCGGGGGCGACAAAAATACGTGCACCGTGGGCGTGCGCCTCACGGGCAGCAGCGACGATGGTCGCGATGTTGCCGGTGAAGTCACCGACGGTCAGATTGATTTGAGCGAGTGCGATTCGGGTAGTCATAAACACGGCTGGTAGCTGGACGCCCGCTGTCGGGCGACCCGGTCAAGCAACGGATACTCCACAGATCATGCCCTGCCAGCAGGGGATGAATCTGTTACGTTAGGCCACGGATGTTGAACAATTATCGCACGCGTATTGCCGATGCACCGGCTGAGATTGATGCTCAGGCATGGAATGAGCTACTCGCGAGCCAAGCCCGCCCCACTCCCTTCCTGCGCCATGAGTTCCTGCACGCCCTCGACAGCACGGGCTGCGCCATCGGCGAAACCGGCTGGGCGCCGCAATTCGTCACGCTATGGCGCGATACGCCCGCAGGCGAAAAGCTGGCGGCCGCAGCCCCGCTCTACGTGAAAAACCACTCCTACGGCGAGTATGTCTTCGATTGGGCCTGGGCCGACGCCTATCAGCGCAATGGCCTGGAGTATTACCCCAAGATGCTGTGCGGCGTGCCGTTCACACCGGTCACGGGCACGCGGCTGTTGGCCGAGGACGAAACGGCGCGCGCGGCGCTGGCCGCCACGTTGGTGGCGTTTGCCGAGCAAACGGAAGTGTCCTCGCTGCATGTGCTGTATCCGACCTTGGCCGAAACCGGTGCGTTGACCGCCGCCGGCATGAAGCTGCGCAGCGGCGTGCAGTTTCATTGGCTCAATGCCGGCTACGCCAGTTTCGACGCGTTTCTCGACACGCTGGAACAAAAGAAGCGCAAGAACATCCGCGCCGAGCGACGCAAGGTACGCGAGGCCGGCGTGACGTTTCGGCGGATCCGCGGCGAACTGGCGAGCGAAGCCGACTGGCGGTTTTTCAACCGCTGCTATCGGCAGACCTATCGCGAGCATCACTCCAGCCCCTACCTGAACCTCGATTTTTTCCGCACGATAGGCGCGACGATGCCGGAGAACCTGCTGTTGGTGATTGCCCAACGCGGGGATGTACCGGTCGCCAGTTCATTGCTGGTGTACCAACGCGAGCCCGACGGCGGCACGTTGTACGGGCGCTATTGGGGCGCTGTCGAACACATCCCCTGCCTGCATTTCGAAACCGCCTATTATCAGCCGCTCGAATTTTGCATCGACGAAGGGATTGCCGCGTTCGAAGGCGGCGCGCAGGGTGAGCACAAGATGGCGCGCGGCTTTTTGCCGACCGTGACGCACTCGGCGCACTGGCTCGCGCATCCGGCATTTGCCGATGCCGTGGCGAATTTTCTCGAGCGCGAGACGGGTGGCATCGAAGCGTATGTGGACGAGTTGCGCGAGCGCAATCCGTTCAAGGTATAGGGGCTGCGATGAGCTGGTTTCTCTATCTGATCGAATGCAGCGATGCCAGCATCTACACGGGGATTGCGGTGGATGTCCAGGCGCGCTACCAGCAGCATCTGGATGGTAAAGGCGCGCGCTATACGCGTTCGCATCCGCCGCAACGCCTGCTGGCCTCATTCGCGGTGCCTAATCGTTCGATCGCCTCGCGCCTGGAATACCACGTGAAGCGTCTTAGCCCTGCGCAGAAGCGCGCACTGGCCGACGGCACCCTACCGTTGCCATTGGCGCAGCCGGCGTTGCTGGATGCGGACGCCGGCGAATAAATCAGGCGCCCTGCACGACTTTCGCCTGCACCAGTGAGCGTTCGAGTGCGGCAATCCGATTGTCCCGCTCCGTCACTGCAGCCCTGAGCTGCGCAAGCTGCTGATCGCGTTGCGCAATCGCCGCGTTCAGACCGACGATGTGCTGATGCACTCGCATCTCAAGGCTGAGCAGCGGCGCCAGGTCCGCCATATACTGCCGCCCGGACTCAACCGCTGCCTCGAGTTCCTCTTCATTGCCACCGGTGCCAGCCGCGACCTGCAGCGCTACGAACAATTTCTTCACGGAGTGCGGCGCCGAGCGAATCACGTCCAGGTCTCGCGCATGGAAGCGCGTATGACGCAAGCCCTCCTCCAGAAACTCGCGGCCGAACTCCTCGGCCTGCTGCGCTCCCAGCGGCAGGTCCAACTGCTTCGCCATGCGCTCCAGCTCCCCGCGAGGATTGTCCAGCAACAGGTCATAGTCCACGATGACGCGTGTATGGCCACGCGTATCGACCAATGCCGGCACCACGTGGGCCAGCCACAGCAAATAGGATTTCTCATCGGCAAAGCCGTCACGCTTGCTCAGCGATCTGGCCACGCTGATCGGATGGCGCACCGTGACCACGTAGCTCACGGGCACCCCGATGCAGTCGAACACCGGCTGCCAGAACGGCATCAACCGGGACAGCCGCGGATCCTTCAACGCGAACGTCCTGCCCTGACACTTCGCGCGCACGGTCACGATCGCCCGCGTCTGAAACGCATCGAGCCGCACGGGGTCAATCTTGCTCAGGTCGATCTCGCCGATGGCATGCCACTCGACCCCGGCTGCATTCATCAACTCGACGTTGAGTCCGAGGATATCCAGATCCTCGAAAAATCCCTTCTCGTTCACACCCGCAACAGGCCGCAGCAACCGGTCGCCGAACTCCGCGCCCAACGCCGCCAGCGCCCGCGTGGTCGAGCTGGTGCCACTCCTGTGCATGCCCAGTACGACTATCAGTTTCCCCGCCGACTCGGGCGCCGTCACGTTCTCTTTCATCTTGTTTCCTGAATTAAATAGGTGCCGCCCGGCTTGTCCCAAGGCAGCCAACGCAACCTTGGATGGATGACCCGCGTCCCTGTCTCGAGCCGGCTTCTGAAGCCGGCTGCAGAACGGATAAACACTTTGACCACCGCATTACTATGAACGGCGAAACGCCCTCCGTTTCGTGGAATTAGCCACGTTTCCGCTGCCTGATCAACTGATCGGCCGACAGCGGCCAATGCTAGCCTACCGCTCAGTTTATCTCGCGAACAATGCGCTTTGTGGGGCACGCCGCCCCCAGGATAAAAGGCCCCACGGACAAGCTCATCACCGTTACGCAACCATTCCTGCACCCGGCGTAAGAATTTGTCCCGTAACTGGGCCTGCCAGCTACGGCGATACTCGTTTATTTTTCCATACATAAGTTAGTTCGGAGTCAGTAAATGCATGCATCCTCGCTTGAAAACATGCAACAGTGCTACCAGCGCTATGTCCGACCCAGCCCATTGCAAACGCGCGATCATGTCGTAGTGCTCGACGTAGGCGGCGCAGATGTCAACGGGGGCTATCGCGAAGTGTTCGACGATCCCCGCTACCAATACCTGACCGTTGATCTCACGGCCGGCGTTGGCGTCGATATCGTGCTCGAAGATCCCTATCGACTGCCGGTTGCAGACGGCTCCGTGGACATCGTTCTCTCCGGGCAGATGCTTGAACACTGCGAATTCTTCTGGTTGACCTTCGCGGAGATGCTGCGGGTGCTGAAGCCTGACGGCTTCCTGTTCTTGATCGCGCCTTCCGCTGGCCCCATCCATCGCTATCCTGTCGATTGCTACCGCTTCTATCCCGACGCCTATCGTGCACTGGCAAAATACGCTAATTGCCGCTTGCTTGAAGTGTGGCGGGATGAGCGCGGGCCATGGTGCGACCTCGTCGGCGTATTTGCCAAGCAAACGCTGCCGTTAGCCAAGACCCCGAACCCAGCGCTGAGCGCGCCAGCCCCCCACGTTCCGATTGATCCGCCACTTGGCACCGCGGAAGAAGAAGCCACGCGGGGCAGCGTTCACTATCTGGAAGTATTGGCCAGCCTTCATGAAGTACTGGCACCGTCGCTATATCTGGAAGTCGGCATTCGCCACGGCCGCAGCCTGGAGCTCGCCCGGTGCCCCGCCATCGGTGTGGATCCCGCACCGAACATCACGCAGCCGCTGAAGTCCACGACACAAATATTCGCGATGACCAGCGACGAGTATTTCGCAGACATGGGCAGTCATCCCTTGCCGCAGGCGCCGGACCTCGTCTTCATCGACGGTATGCATTTGTTTGAATATGCGTTGCGCGATTTCATGAACATCGAGCGGCTGGCCACACCGGGAACGCTGATCGTGCTCGACGACATCTATCCCTCGCATTCCGCTCAGGCTGATCGTGATCGCCGCACCCGGGTCTGGACCGGCGACATTTGGAAGTTGCACCGCGTTCTGGCCGAGGTGCGGCCGGATCTGCTCCTGGTACCACTGGACACCGCGCCGACCGGATTGTTGTTGGTGGCCGGCTTGGATCCCACTAACCGTGTGCTGTGGGACCGCTACAATCCCATCATGCGGCAATACAGCGCCGCGATCGAGCCGCCGCCGGAAGTGCTCGCGCGTAGAGGTGTCATTGCTCCCACGGATCCGGCCGTGGCCGAGGTGCTGTCGATGCTGCGCAAGCGCCGCGGTGCCATAGCCCAGAGCAAGCTCGGAGCATTGTGATGAGCTCGCCAAAGCTGTCGGTGATTGTCATCGGCTACAACATGGCGCGTGAGCTGCCGCGCACCATCCGCTCGCTGTCACCGGCCATGCAGCGCGACATCGACATCGGCGATTACGAAATCATCGTAGTCGACAACGGCTCCACCGAACCGTTCGACCCCCAGCAATGCCTGCAACTCGGCAGCAATATCAGCGTTCACCGCATCGCTGATGCCACGCCATCGCCAGTGCCGGCGATCAATCACGGCCTGGCGGTTGCGCGTGGTGACTTGATCGGCGTGCTGATCGACGGCGCACGCATGGCCTCGCCGCGATTGCTGGCCACGGCGCTGGAAGCGGCGCAACTGCATCGGCGTCCAGTGATCGGCTCCCTGGCATTCCACCTAGGGCCGGACCTGCAGTGGGTCAGTATCCCCAAAGGTTATTGCCAGGAAGTGGAAGATCGACTGCTGGCCTCGGTCAATTGGACCGAGGACGCCTATCGCCTTTTCTCGATATCGGTGTTTGCCGGTTCGTCTGCGGAAGGGTGGTTCGTCATTCCTGCGGAAACCAATGCGCTATTCCTTACCCGGGAGCACTGGGGGGCGTTGGGCTGCTATGACCCTGGCTTTGTGACACCCGGTGGCGGCCTAGCCAATCTCGACACTTGGGGGCGCGCCTGCGCCGACCCGGATGGCCGTGTCATGCTATTGCTGGGTGAAGGGACATTCCACCAGGTCCATGGCGGCATCGCCACCAACTCATCGGTATCGAAATGGCCGTTGTTCCATGACGAGTACGTACGGCTGCGTGGTAAGGCTTACCAGCGCCCAACTGGCACGCCGTTGATGGTAGGTCGCCTGCACCCCGCCGCGCTGGCGAGTGTGAAACTCTCGGCCGAGCGCTTGCTGCAAATTAATGCGAAAGAGAAGCAGTGAGCGGTGATCGTGCCGAATCACCCGATGGCGTTAGCTCATGACTCCACGATGGCGCTGCCTTTGCGCCAATCGATCGGTACCAATCGATCGGTACCGATAGGCTAGCCCGTGCTACGCCATAGCCTCGACTCACTTGTCAGTGAGATCGAGCGCGCGCGCAAGAAATGACGACTCCCGCCTCGCTGAGAAAATCTCAAATCCATCGTTGGCTATTGTTTTTCTTTCAGCCTCATCGCTCAAAAGTCTGGCGCACGTTTCCACCAATTTATCGTAAGAAGCGGCCGCCACCGATCTCTTGATATCCGGCTCGATCGATGTCAATTCGTCGCATTCAGCGACGACCGTTTTTTTATTGGCGAGCAGATACGAAACCCGCACAATTTCAAAAACCTGGTCTTCGTAAAAATGTACGTTCAATACGATCTTCGAGCGAGCTATATACTCGTCGCGCTCTTTACCATATACGTTGAAAACCGATTTTACCGCGAATCCACGCGCCATTAAATCATTCAATACCTTACTGCGTCTTTCATTCATACTGCCGTAGAACAATACATCTATATCTTCAGCGACCTCGGGGATTCTGGTAAGTTGTTCGACATAACCAATCGGCACGAATTTGATTGCGTCGACGCCTTTTTCCTGCAATTTCTTGACGTTGCCAACACTGTAATCCCAAACCTGACATTTTTTCAGCATGGCGAGATATGCCGAATCCCCTTTAAAACACGGGGCCCCCATCTGCTCGGTATTGTAAATGATACTCTTCGCCGGAATTTTATCTAGGGTATCGCGACTCAGCAAATGAGCCCCTATTATTATATTTAGCTTCGTTGGGTGCAGCTCATTTACTCCTACATCACACTCCACATTTATTTCGTGCAACCCGTAAATGATAGTTTCCGCGAGTTCGTACAACGCCAAATAATGGGTGTAACCTTCTGGCTTGATGACCACGATACGAATTTGTTCATTGGGCTGCATTTTTCTTCCACTTTAAGTATCAGCGAATAATTATCCGACTTTCGATCAACCGATGAATTCTCTCATTTCACCGGGATATTATCTAATTAATGTAGTGACTTTTTAAAGAAATATGCAGTCACGGCGTCTCCCATCGACCCATCAAACCCTCGATCCGGCTCACTGCACTACCCACATCGTCGATCGAGGCGTCGATAACAAGGTCAGCCTGTTCCGGCGCCTCATAAGGGCTATCGATCCCGGACATGTTCGGTAGTTTCCCGAGTCGTGCCTTGCGGTACAGACCTTTTACGTCCGCGGCTTCGCAGACCGCCAACGGCGTACTGACGTAAATCTCGACGAAGTTATCGCACCCTATCGTGTCACGCGCCATTTCCCGCTCGCGACGGAATGGCGAGATGAATGCCGTCATCACAATGATGCCGGCGTCCATCATCAATTTCGCCACTTCCGCGATCCGCCGAATATTTTCAACCCGGTCGGTTTCCGTGAAGCCCAAATCCCTATTCAGCCCTTGGCGAACATTGTCGCCATCGAGAATGTAGGTGCGGCGCCCCTTGGCGTGCAACTCCAGTTCAAGTGCATTAGCCAGCGTGGATTTGCCGGACCCGGACAGACCCGTGAACCAGATGACGCATCCCTTGTGTCCGTTCAGGCGCTCGCGGTCGGTACGGCCAATCGCCAGCGCTTGCCGATGCACGTTCTGGGCGCGCCGCAAGCTATGCCGTATCAGTCCGGCCGCGACGGTCGCATGCGAAACCCGGTCGATCAGGATAAAGGCGCCCAATGCTTTCGACGTTTCGAATGCATCGAACACCAGCGGTTTGGAGGTGGCCAGATTGCAAACGCAAATATCGTTAAGCTCGAGTTTTCGGTGTGCTTCATGCGCCAGCGTATCGACGTCCACACGGTGCTTGATGGTCGTGATTGCCGCCGGCGTCGTCTGAGTGCCTAGCATCAGTTCGTAGCTGCGTCCAACCAGGCCATCTTCGTCGGCCAGCCATATCACGCTCGCCTCGAACTGATCGGTGGTTTCGAGTGGCATCGATGCCAGGCTCAACACGTCGCCGCGAGAAATATCGAGGTCTTTGTCCAGTGTCAACGTCACCGCATGACCCTGGCTGGCGCTGGTGCGCTCGCCATCCATGGTCACGATCGCGCTTACCCTCGCGGTATGTCCGGAACGCGTGACGCGGATCTCATCGCCCCGACGCACCGCGCCCTGCATGATCGTCCCCGCGAAACCGCGGAAATCGGAGTTGGGCCGGTTGACCCATTGCACCGGAAACACCAGCCGGTCCGAGACCGCCGGCATCACCTTGACGGTTTCCAGATAGCCGATCAGGGTCGGTCCGGTATACCAGGGCGTGGCCGCGCTGCGTTCGGTAATGTTCATGCCTTTCAACGCCGAGAGCGGAATGGCCGTGATCGACTCGAAGCCCAGCGGCTGCGCGAAATGCTCGAAATCTTCGCTGATGCGGGTGAACCGATCCTGATCATAATCGACCAAGTCCATTTTGTTCACCGCCAGTACGACGTGCTTGATGCCCATCAGTGCCACGAGATTGGCATGGCGACGGGTCTGCGTTTTTACCCCCGCGCGCGCGTCGAGCAGGATCAAGGCGACATCCGCGGTTGAAGCCCCGGTAATCATATTGCGCGTGTACTGCTCATGACCCGGCGTGTCGATCACGATGAACCGGCGGCGGTCCGTGGCGAAAAAGCGGTACGCGACATCGATCGTGATGCCTTGCTCGCGCTCGGCCGTCAGCCCGTCGACCAGCAGCGCGAAATCGATTTCTCGGCCCTGGGTACCGTGCTTCTCCGAATCCGCTTTCAATGCCGCCAGTTGGTCGTCGAAGATTTGCTTCGCCTCCCAGAGCAGCCGGCCTATCAGCGTACTCTTCCCGTCATCGACGCTGCCGCACGTAATGAAGCGTAGGAGATCCGTGTTTTGCTGTCGCTCCAGATAGACCTGAACGGCTGTCACGGCGTCTATCGGCGACACGGGTGACGTCGCGGTCTGCCGCGTTGCCGGCGAGTGCTGCGGTGCTTTCGTGCGAGGAGGCATCAGAAATATCCCTCTTGTTTTTTTCGTTCCATCGAGCCACTGCTATCCAGATCTATGGCCCGCCCCTGGCGTTCCGAGGTGCGTGCATCGAGCAACTCAAGAATGATTTCCGGCAGGCTGGCCGCCTGGGATCCGACCGCACCGGTCAATGGATAACATCCTAGTGTCCTGAACCTCACGGTACGGCACTCGATGGTCTCGTGTTCGAGCAGGCGCATGCGCGCATCGTCGACCATGATCATCATGCCGTCACGCACCACCACGGGCCTGGGCTTGGCGAAATACAGCGGTACGATAGGAATCGATTCACGGTAAATGTATTGCCAGATATCGAGTTCGGTCCAATTGGAAAGAGGAAATACGCGGATGCTCTCGCCTTTGTTTTTCCGCGCGTTGTACAGGTTCCAGAGTTCCGGGCGCTGGCTCTTTGGGTCCCATCGGTGGTTTTGCGAACGGAACGAAAAGATGCGCTCTTTGGCCCGCGATTTTTCCTCGTCGCGTCGCGCTCCGCCAAAAACCACGTCGAATTGGTGTTGGTCCAGCGCCTGCTTGAGGCCTACCGTCTTGGTGATATCTGTATGCACGGAAGAACCGTGGTCAAACGGATTGATATTCTTTTCGATGGCTTCCGGATTGATATGGATCAGCAACTTCATACCGCTGGAGCGGGCGATCTCGTCCCTGAACAAATACATTTCATGGAATTTCCACCGCGTGTCGACGTGCAACAAGGGAAACGGCGGGGGCGCGGGAAAGAAAGCCTTGCGCGCCAGATGCAGCATGACCGAACTGTCCTTACCGATCGAATACAGCATCGCGGGATTTTCAGCCTGAGCCACCGCTTCACGCAGGATAGCGATGCTTTCGGCTTCGAGCCGGTCGAGGTGCGTGAGCGTTTCGGAAGCCGTCGCCCGCGCAGGATGCCGCGCCGTCTTTTGACTTTCCAAATTCAGTCGAGGCGGATAACTGAGCAAGGCAATATCGACATCGGCCAGGGCGTCGATCTCCCGGCATGGGGCGACCAAAGCCGCGTGAGGAAATAGCGTCAGCGGCTTGCCCACATAGGCCTGCAGCATTTCCAACGCGGTTGCGATGTTCGCCGCGCTGTGTGCCTCATTAGCGACTCCATCCAACGCGATCCAATAGCGGCCACCGCGCGCATCGTTCGCATGCAGGAACATCTGCTCTTCATAGCGCTTGAGCTGCCCGAACAGCACCAATTTTCGCTGGGCTTTGGACCGCGTAATTTCCCACTCCATCACGGACGGCGTGGGGGCCTTGCCTTGTTCGTCCAGAAGATCGCTAGCTTTGAGTTCGACCGGGAGAAAGCCGGTCTCATGAAGCCGGCGCTCCGCGGTGCGTTTGCTGGACGCGAGACCCAGTTGCTCCAGTAGTTGATAAGCCTGCTCGGTGTTCCAGACACGCGAGGAAGAAAAACTCAAAATGGGAGGGACTGTCATCCACGCATCCTTTTTGACGCAATAATTCAAAATCAAGACAATACAGAACAATCAATGTCATTTTTCTAATTTCCCCCACAAATTTTCTTGTTTCTCAAAATTGCGACAACTCTTGTCGATTGCAGCATGGAAAATTTGATAAGTGCGTGCACGGCGGGGGAGAATCAGCGCAGCGTGCGCTTAGATCGTGCGCAGAAAATACCAGGGGCTCGACCTATGACCTGCCACCATTGCGGGGCCGAACTGAAAACACGTTTGATAGACCTGGGCAGCGCGCCGCCGTCCCACACCTATCTGACGCAGCAAACCCTGCAGGCCCCCGAGAAATGGTATCCGCTCGAAGTATGGGTATGCGAAACCTGCTGGCTGGCGCAAACCCTGGACCTCGCACCGCAAAGCGAATTTTTCTCGGCCGATCACGCCCATTTCAACGCGTCCTCCAGCACCTGGCTCGCGCACGCGCGGCGTTACGTCGACGAGATGAGCGTGCAATTCGGGCTGACCGCCGAGTCCATGGTGATCGAAGCCGCGTCGGGCGACGGCTACCTGCTGCAGTACGTCAAGGAGCTCGGCATTCCGTGCCTGGGCATCGAGCACACCGAAGGCGCCGCGCAGGCTGTGCGCGGCAAAGGCATCGAAGTGATCACGGCGTCTTTCGGCATCGCGCTGGCGCAGAAACTGGCGGCGCAGGGCAAGAGCGCGGACCTGATCGCGGCCAATAATGTGCTGACCCATGTGCCCGATATCAACGACTTCGTGGCCGGTTTTACCGCCCTGCTCAAACCGGGGGGCGTGGCTACGTTCGAATTCCCGCATCTGGCAAACCTGATGCGGCACAACCAGTTCGATACCATCCACCACGCGCATTTTTCTTACCTGTCGTTGACCGCAGTGATGCGTATCCTGGCCTACAACGGGCTGGCGGTATTCGATGTGGCGGAATTGCCCACGCTCAGCGGCAGCTTGCGGGTGTTCGCTCAACGCGCGGATCGTGGCCGCCACGGCACCAGTGGCCGGGTGGGCGAGATGCTGGAGGCGGAACTGCGGACGGGCATTGCGAGCACGGGGTTTTACCGCACCTTTCAAGCCCGGGCCGAAGGCGTCAAGGACGATTTCGTGGCGTTCCTGATCGACGCCAAACGCGCGGGCAAGACCGTCGCCGCTTATGGCGCGGCAGCCAAAGGGAATACCTTGCTGAACTACGCGGGGGTACGGGGAGACTTGATCAGCTATGTCGTGGATCGTAACCCGGCCAAGCAAGGGATGTTCATGCCCGGCAGCCGGATACCGGTTCGCGGCGTAGAGTATCTTGCGCAAACCCGGCCGGACTTTATCGTGATCCTGCCTTGGAATCAGCAGGCGGAAGTGATGGATCAGCTCGCCTACGCGTCGCAGTGGGGCGCGCAGTTCGTGGTGGCGTTTCCGCAGTTATCGATTATTCCGCAGGCGCGGTAATCAGCGGCCGTAATACGCAAGAACACGACTCGGCCGCCCGCCTACCTACTTCTTATAGCTCGCCACGCCGTCGGTGATTTCCTTGTGGGCGGCTTCCACGCCCAGCCAGCCCTCGACCTTGACCCATTTGCCTTTCTCGAGCGCCTTGTACTGCTCGAAGAAATGCTTGATCTGGTCCTTCAGGTACGAAGGCACATCCTCGATCGTTTTCAGATCTGCCGTCATTGGGCAAACCTTGTCGGCCGGCACCGCAACCAGCTTGGCATCGACTCCAGCCTCGTCGGTCATTTGCAGCATGCCCAGGGCGCGTGCGCGCACGATCGAGCCGGCCAGCAGCGGGAACGGGGTAATGACCAGTACGTCGACCGGATCGCCGTCGCCCGACAGGGTTTGCGGAATGAAACCGTAGTTGACCGGGTAACGCATGCCGGTGCTGATGAAGCGGTCCACCACCAGCAGGCCCAGTTCTTTATCCAACTCGTACTTGACCGGATCGCTTTGTGCGGGAATTTCAATGATGACGTTGAAGTCGTGCGGCAGATCCCGGCCGGCGGGTACGTGATTAAAGCTCATCGGGCGTCTCGTGTAAGTCTGGATTAAAAAAACGGGGTGGCGTCATGGAGTAGTGCCACGCATTGACGTCGCGCATGGACGTCACGCATGGACGTCAATTCGTGACGCCATACGGTAACGCCGCGTCGTTGCGTGAACGGTGCGCGAAATACGCATGCAGGACTATGTGCGAATTACGAATTATAGCCAATTATCATGACCGATTCGGGCCGGGTCAGATCATCAATGCGCCCGCCCGGTAATGTTGGCCGGCCTGATCCTGATTCCCGAGCTGTTCGTGCAACTGTGCCAGGGTGCGATGCAGGCGCATGGTGAGCGTGCGGTCGTCGGTCAGCTTGAGCGCCTGCTCGAGGAAGGCCTGCGATTTGCCCCATAGCTGTTGCTGCAGGCACAAACGGCCCAGCGCGAACAGCAGATCCGGATCTTCGCCATGATCCACGCGCCACGCTTCGGCGCGCGCAATCAGTGGCAGCGGATCGTCGCCTGCGCAGTCGGCATAACGCCGCAACAAGCGCGTGTCCCAGCTGTGACCCAACGCCTCTTCGACGATCGCGCGAGCCTGTGCCGGGCGATCCAGCGCCACCAGCAATTCGGCGGCCAGATCGGCCAGACGCGGCGAAATGCGCTCGCTGGCCGGCAAGCTGTTCCAGCACTCCATCAAGGCATCGGCGTTGTGACGGCAATCGCGCAGCAGGTTTTCGCCCGACAACTGACGCAGGCGCATGGCCACCGCGGAATGGATTGCATCGCGCTTTTCCAGCCCCTTGACCAGCCGCAGCACCTCGGCCCAATGCCGCAGTTGCTGGTGGGCGCGCAACGCGATTTGCTGCGCGTAGATGCGCCGGCCACCCTGCGCTTGCATTTCGGTCAACGCGGCCAGCGCGCCCTCGGGATCGCGGCCATCGGCACACATATCGGCTTGCGCGCTAAGGCGGGCATCCTGCCACTCCGGTGCACGGATCGCGGCCAGCCATTCGTCGCGGCGCGTGAACTCGTGCATGCGATGCGCCGCCGTCGCGGCGATCAGGCTCGCGGCGTCATTGTTTTCCGGCAGCACGCTGGCATCGCGAGCGGCTTTTTCCGCGCGCGAAAAACGGCCCGCGAACAGATTGCCGACGGCCTCGCGCAACGCCGTCTGCCCTTTGGCCGTCCGCGAACGGGTACGGTAGGCCGACACGCGCTCGGGCATTTTCCAGATATTGCGCAGCGCGCGCAGCAGCGCGTACAGCACAATGAAGACAACCACGACCGCGATCACAAAGAAGTTCAACGAAACATCGATCCGATAGGGCTCGAACACGATCACGACCTGGCCGGTATCGTGATGCCCGACTATCGCGAGCGCGGTCGCTACCGCGAACAGGAACGCCAGCCAGAGAAGAGCGCGCATCATGGCCTAACCCCGGCTCTTGAACTGACGGACCGCAGCGAGGCTGCCGTTCATATCAGGCACCTGCACGGTGACCGCTGCCTGATCCACTTGCTGCAGCAAGGTCTTCACCGTCTGCACCTGCTTGGAGGCAGGATCGAAGTAGCGATTCACCGAAGCGCTGGCCGCAGTCAGGTCCGATTTCAGCGTAGCCGGATTGCGCGCCAGCAGCGACAGGCGTGCCGAAAGCAGCCGCAGCCTCAGGTTCGCGCGCAGGTAATAGCCCTGGTCGGGCGCGACCAGCATGGCATCGGGGTTGTCGATGCGACGTACCTGCACCAGGCCGGTCAGGCTGCGCCCGACCTCGCTGCCAAGCTCGTCGATCCATACGCGCCAGGCCGGCAGCGTCGACGCTGCCGGCGCTGTCGTGTCGACCGAGCCGACCGGATTGGCCTGTTGATGGCCGGTTTTGGCTTCCCCAAGCAGCGGCAGGTTATCGATCTGCGCGATCGCGTCATCGAGTTTGATCGCTAGCCCGGCGAGGTCCACTTGCGGCGTGGCCTTCAGTTTTTCGATATCGTGCTGCACCGCGCGCCGCACCGTGAGCATCTGCGGACCGCTTGACGCGGCGAGCCGCTCGTCGGCGCTTTGTAGTGCGAAAAGCGCGAGTTGCACGTTGCCCGTCAGTTGCAATTGTTCGCTGGCCGTCGAGAGCATCTGGCCGATTTCGGCAAGCGTCCAGTCGTCGCGATTGCGGGTGAAGTCCTGGTATTGCTGCTGTAACGCCTGTTGCGCGGCCTGTTGGTCCTGCAACTTGCTGTTGAATTGCGTCAGTTGATCGTTGAGCGTGCGTGAGGCGGCCAAGGCTTGCTGGGTCTGCGCGAGGGCAGCTGCGATGCGCGCGTCGCTGGCATCCTGGCGTTGCGTCGACGCTTGCTGGTCGCGATGCAATGCGCGGTTGAGCACGAGGCCACCCGCGACAGCCGCGGCCAGTACCAGTAGCAGGCCTATCCATAGTGGGGCGCGGTGCCCGAAGTTGGACGGGCCGCGCGGGCCGCCAGGCGGTTGGTCCCAAAACGGGCGCTCTGATTGCGTGGCGTCGCCCGCGACGGTATAAGCCGGTGCCGCGCTCGCGGCTGGCCGGGCTGTGCCCTGGGGATCGGATTGCATATCGTGCGTGTCTGTCATGCGCTTGGAGACCAATTGAACTGATTGGGACAGAAGCGCGCTGACGATATTGCGATCGCCGGCGCCCGAGACTGTAACTGTATCAAAACCCAGGCTGCGTGCCGTTTCCGCGATGCGCGCATGGGGCGTCATCACTTGCGCGCGCCGCAGTGACACGAGCTGCGTGGCATCGAGGTGGGCGCGGGCCAGCGCGTCGAGATGGCGCAGGCCCTCGGAGCTGGTCACCACCCACACCACTTGCTGCGCGGGGCCGGCCAGCAATACGTGCAGGCGTTGCCATTGTGCCTCGCTGGGCTGCGGCGCACTGCGATGATAAGCCGTCACGGCGTCGACCGCGACGCCCATCGCTTGCAATGTTTGCGTTAATAGTTCGCGCCCGCCGTCGCCTTTGACCAACAGAACCCGTTTGCCGACCAGGCTATCGAGGTGGAGCGTGTGGTCGAGTGCGTCCAACAAGGCTTCGGAGTCGTAGCGGACGGTTTCGTTCGTGTCATGGGATGAATCGGCGCGGGTATCGGCAATCGCATCGGTAGCCACTACGCTGGACGGCTGCGCGATGGCGCCGCCATCGCCGCTGGACGCGAGCGCGCCGCGCGGTGCAATGACGCTCACACGTGGCGCACTGATGCCGCGTTGTGCGAGTGCGCGCACGCTGCCCGGTCCGAGCACGCCGATCGGCACTTGCGCAGGCCACGGCGTGCCAAGATGCGCGAGCGCATGTTCAATTGCATTGGGCGAAACGAATACCACCAACGCGTACTGTTCGAGCGCCACCAACGCTTGCAGCAAGGGCTGCGGGTCCCGCACCGGCGCAATCTCGAGCAAGGGGAACTCGAAGGTCGCAAACCCCGCCGCACCCAATGCCGCGCTCAAACCCGCGGCCTGCGCCGCAGGACGCGTAACAATCACAGTCGGTTTGGAAGCTGGCGACTCGCCTGAGCCATGCGCGCCGCCAGTCGTTTCCACTCTCGTCATGGCAAGCCCATCATAACGAATCGGCACGATAGTCCGGGTCGGGTGGCCTTGTCGGATCGACCGAAGCCTCCTGTGCGTCCGACAAATCCTGCACGATGCCCAGCGCGCCCTGGTCGATCAGCGTCTGCGCCACCTGGTGGCCCAGTTGCCGTGCCTGGCTCAGGTCGGCGACCGCCGCACACGCATCGGCACGCAGCGTGCGCGCGCCGTCGGGCGTGGCGATCGAACTCTGTAGCCTGAGCTGCGCGCCGTCCCAACTGCCGTAGGCCGCCAGCGGCACCGTGCAGCTGCCGCCCAGCGCAAGCGAAACGGCCCGCTCGGCGGCGGTTGCCAGCGCTGTGTCCCTATCGTCTAGCGGCGCCAGCCATTGGAGCAGGTCCGCGCGGTCGGTACGCGTCTCGATGCCCAGCGCCCCCTGGCCTGCCGCCGGCAAGCTATCGGCGATATCGAGCCGTGCGCGTATCCGTGCGGCCAGGCCCAGGCGCTGCAGCCCTGCGGCGGCCAGGATAATCGCCGCGTAGTCGCCGCGATCGAGCTTGGCCAAGCGTGTATCGAGGTTGCCGCGTAACGGGGCCACGTGCAAATGCGGATAACGCGCGCGCACCATCGCTTCGCGACGCAGGCTGGAGGTGCCCACCACGCTGCCTGGCGGCAACGCGTCCAGCGACGCATACAGCGAGCTAACCAGCGCATCGCGAGGATCTTCGCGCTGCATCACTGCGGCCAGCGTAAAGCCTTCGGGCAGCGTCATCGGCACATCTTTGAGCGAATGGACAGCCAGATCCGCACGCCCTTGTTCCAGCGCAGTTTCGAGTTCTTTAACGAACAACCCTTTGCCGCCGACCTTAGCCAAGGTACGATCCTGAATCTGGTCGCCACGGGTCGTCATGCCCAACAGGCTCACTTGGCAGGCCGGATATAATTTTTGCAACGCAGCCTGCACATGCTCGGCCTGCCACAGTGCCAACCGGCTTTCGCGCGTGGCGATCACCAGCTTGGCAGGCGGCGCAAACCGCGGCGCGAGGGGCGACCCGGCCGGCGTGGTAGCGGACGTCGTGGCGAGCGAAGATGTGGGCAGTGGCGCTGAATGCGTCTCGGAGTTCATGAAAAAGCTTTGAAAGGCCCGCTTGCAACACCTACAGCGTCGTTTCCGACAAAACCGGAATAGGGCGCGCGGGCCGGATTGAGAAGTCGAGTAATGGTATCACGCACCCCTGTGCCAACCGGCTGGCTGGCACAGGCTTATCTGGGTCGCTTATCCAACTTGTAATCAGCGAGGGACTTTCATCGTGACGTCTTCCGACTCGGCCCGCAGCATCGGCGCTGCAACCCACCCCGCTGCATCGGAAACCCCTGCACGCGTTTCCGCCGCCGCGGCCAGCGCGCCGCGCGCCGCACGCGCCCGTGCCCGCGAGGACAAAGATCAACCCCTGTTCGAGGACATCCGCTTCCTGGGCCGCCTGCTCGGCGACGTGGTGCGCGAACAGGACGGCGACGCCGTCTACGATGTCGTGGAAACGATCCGCCAGCGCGCCGTCAAGTTTCGCCGCGAGGACGACAACGCCGCGGCAGCCCAACTGGAAAAGCTGCTCAATGCGCTCAGCCGCGACCAGACCGTCTCAGTGGTGCGCGCGTTCAGCTATTTTTCGCATCTCGCCAACATCGCCGAGGATCGCCACCATATTCGCCGCCGCCGCGTCCACATGCTGGCGGAGTCCCCTGCGCCCGCCGGAACGATCGCTTACGCACTCGCGCGCCTGGCTCGCAGCGGCGCCAGCAAGACCCCGACGCTGCAATATTTCTTCGATCACGCCTTGATCGTGCCGGTGCTGACCGCCCACCCGACCGAAGTACAGCGCAAAAGCATCCTGGACGCGCAGCACGATATCGCCCACCTGCTCGCCGAGCGCGACTTGCCGCTCACGCGCACCGAGCGTGAGCATAACGAAGCATTGCTGCGCGCGCGCGTGACCTCGTTGTGGCAGACCCGGATGCTGCGCGAATCCAAGCTTACGGTCGCCGACGAGATCGAAAACGCGCTGTCTTATTACCGTGCAACCTTCCTCAGCGAGATTCCGGCGCTGTACGCCGATATCGAAAAGGCTGTCAGCGCGCATGGGTTGCCCGCGCGTTTGCCCAATTTCCTGCAGATGGGCAGTTGGATCGGCGGCGACCGGGACGGCAATCCGAACGTAACCGCGGCGACGCTCGAATATGCAATCACGCATCAAGCCGCGGTGATTTTCGAGCATTACCTGACGCAGGTCCACAAACTGGGGGCGGAGTTGTCGATGTCCGAACTGCTGTGCGGTTCGAGCGATGCGCTCAAACAACTTGCCGACGCGTCGCCCGACGAATCGCCGCACCGTGCCGACGAGCCCTATCGCCGCGCGCTGATCGGCGTGTACGCGCGCCTGGCCGCCACCGCGCGCCACCTGTTGGGCGCAACCGCTCCGACCACCCGCGAAACTCCAGGCGTGCAGGCGCACGACCCGCAGCCCTATGCGCATCCCGAAGCGTTTATCGTTGACTTGCAAACGCTGCTCGACTCGCTGCGCGCGCATCACGGTGCGTCGCTCGCGCGCCCGCGCCTGGAACCGCTGTTGCGCGCAGCCGAAGTGTTCGGCTTCCATCTGGCCAGCATCGATCTACGGCAAAGCTCCGACATACATGAAGCGGTGGTCGCTGAGTTGCTGCAGCGCGCAGGTGTCGTGCCGAACTACGCGCAGTTGAGCGAGGCCGACAAGTTGCAGGTACTGCAAGCCGAACTGGCGCAGCCGCGGCCGCTGCTCTCGCCGTATCTGGAATACTCGGAACTCACCCGTAAAGAGCTGGCGGTGTTCGTGGCCGCGCGCGAGATCCGTGCGCGTTTTGGCACGCGGGCCGTGCGCAACGCCATTATTTCGCACACCGAGACGGTCAGCGACCTGGTCGAACTTATGCTGCTGCAAAAGGAAACCGGGCTGATGCAGGCGCGGCTGGTGCCGCTGGACGAGCAACTCGAATCGACCGCGCTAGCGGCCGCCGATCGCGACGATCGCGACGATCCCGATGCGACGGAGCCAGGCCTGATGGTGATCCCGCTGTTCGAGACCATCCCCGATTTACGGCAGGCTCCCCAGATCATGCGCGACCTGTTCGCGCTGCCCGGCATCGATACCCTGATGGAATCGCAGGGCAATGAGCAGGAAGTGATGCTGGGCTACTCCGACAGCAACAAGGACGGCGGTTTTCTCACCTCGAATTGGGAGCTATATCGGGCGGAGCTGGCGCTGGTCGCACTGTTCAAAGACCGCGGCGTGCGGCTGCGGCTCTTTCATGGTCGCGGAGGCACCGTGGGACGTGGCGGTGGCCCGACCTACCAGGCTATCCTGTCGCAACCGCCGGGCACCGTCGACGGCCAGATCCGTCTGACGGAGCAAGGCGAAGTGATTGCGTCGAAATTCGGCAACCCGGAAATCGGGCGGCGCAATCTTGAGACCGTCGTGGCGGCGACCCTCGAAGCGTCGCTCGCGAGCGACCCAGAAACACTGGACGTGCCCGCCGCGTTCGAACAACTCATGCAGCAGCTCTCGGATGACGCGATGCAGGCGTACCGCGCGCTGGTGTACGAAACTCCGGGCTTCACCGACTATTTCTTCGCTTCGACCCCGATCGCTGAAATCGCCGAGCTCAATATTGGCAGCCGACCGGCCTCGCGCAAATTCAACGACCCGGCGCAACGCAAGATCGAAGACTTGCGCGCCATTCCGTGGGGCTTCTCGTGGGGCCAGTGCCGACTGCTGTTGCCAGGCTGGTTCGGTTTCGGCAGTGCCGTGCAGGGCTATCTGGACCAGGCCGCGACGCCCGTCGAGCGCAACAAGCGGCTCGCGCTGCTGAAGAAAATGAACAAGACCTGGCCGTTCTTCTCGACGCTGCTGTCGAATATGGATATGGTGCTGGCGAAGTCCGACCTGGCGGTGGCGTCGCGCTATGCGCAACTGGTCAGCGACAAGAAGCTACGCAAGCACGTGTTCGGCAGGATAGTCGCCGAATGGGAGCGAACCTCGCACTTGCTCTCGGAAATCACCGGCAACGACGAGCGGCTCGCCGATAACCCGCTGCTGGCGCGTTCGATCAAGAACCGCTTCCCCTACCTTGATCCGCTGAATCACCTGCAAGTGGAGCTGCTCAGCCGGCATCGCTCGGGCGTTAGCGATGAGCGCGTCAAGCGCGGCATACATATGACCATCAACGGGATAGCGGCGGGCTTGCGCAATACAGGCTAATCGTAGGTAGGCGAGCGCGGTGCGCGAGAATACGGCCGCTTTTTTGCCGTGATAGATTGCGGATCAACTTCGAACTCACCACGCGATTCGCCGCTCCATGCCGACCAGCGCCCTGAACGATACGATCCAGCCCAGTTGGCAGGCTCACCTCAAACTGGCATTTGCCGCGCGGCCCGGCGGCAGTTTCATGACCGAGCGGCGCCATAGCGGGCCCCTGCGGGTGCAAAAGCCGTTGTACCCGGAAGGTGGCCAGATCTGCCATGCGGTAATCGTGCATCCTCCCGGTGGTATCGCCGGCGGCGACGCGCTCACGATAGAAGTTGACGTGGGCGCGGCCAGCCATGCGGTGCTCGCCACCCCAGGCGCCACCAAATGGTACAAATCGAATCGGCGCAGCGCTCGGCAGCACGTGACGCTGCGCGTGCATGAAGATGCACATCTCGACTGGCTACCGCAAAACAACATCGTATTCGACGACGCGCGGGCCGAACTCGACCTGACGCTGGTGATTGCCGCATCGGGCAGCGCGATCGGCTGGGAAGCGACCCAATTGGGTCGTCAGGCCGCAGGCGAAAGCTGGAACGCCGGCCACCTGCAGGCCACCACCACGCTGATGCGCCCGAATGGCGAGCTGTTGTGGACCGAGCGCGCCATCCTCGCCGCCGACGACCCGCTGCGCGATGCGCCGCAGGGCCTGGGTGGCTGGCCCGCGTTCGGCACCTTATGGGCAATCGGCCCGGCGCGCAGCGAGCAAACGGATGCGGCGTTGCACGAACAACTGACCGCCCTGCTCGGCTTCGATGCGAACTTGCGTAGCGGCTTTACTTGTTTGCCCGGCGGAGTGCTGCTGATACGCGCCGTAGCCCGCCAGATGCAAGCGCTGCAGGCGCTGCAGATAGCGTGCTGGAACCTGTTGCGACCGGTGTTGCACGGCGTGCCCGCGCAGCCGCTGAGATTGTGGTCGACCTGAGACCTTGCGAACGATGCTTCATTTGCCCAAGCCGTCGACTCCCCATCGACCAACCCGTTGCACCAACCGTCGCCCCGTAGACCGATTCCGAATCGCCACACCCCGACCCTGAACGCATTGAGCTGCTTATGAAACTGACGCCTCGCGAAAAAGACAAACTGCTGATCTTCACCGCCGCCTTGCTGGCCGAACGGCGCCGTGCGCGCGGGTTGAAGCTCAATTATCCGGAAGCCATCGCCTTTATCAGCGCCGCGCTCATGGAAGCCGCGCGCGACGGCAAAAGCGTGGCCGAGGTCATGCATTACGGCACCACCCTGCTGGGCCGTGACGATGTCATGGAAGGCGTGCCCGAGATGATTCCCGACATCCAGATCGAAGCCACCTTCCCCGACGGCACCAAGCTGGTGACCGTGCATCACCCGATTCCTTAACCCTTAGCGCGCGAGGCAGCGATGATACCCGGCGAAATCCTGACTGAACCAGGCGAAATCGAACTCAACGTGGGGCGCGAAACCGTGTCGCTGACGGTCGCCAACACGGGCGACCGGCCGATCCAGGTCGGTTCGCACTTCCATTTTTATGAAACCAATACAGCGTTGAGTTTCGAGCGCGAGCAAGCGCGCGGCTACAGGCTCAACATCACGGCCGGCACCGCAGTGCGTTTCGAGCCGGGCCAGGAACGCACGGTCGAACTGGTGGCGCTCGCGGGGGACCGCATCGTCTACGGTTTCAACGGCAAGATCATGGGGCCGCTCTAAAGCGGCGTTCCAAGGCAGCTCGCTGGGCACATCCATTTTTCGAATTCCGGTTTTCGAATACCGATATGCCGAAGTAACGCAAAGCCACTGAAAGCAACGGCAACACGACAAGGATACGCAGATGACTCTTCGGATTGGACGCCGCGCCTACGCGGAAATGTTCGGCCCGACCACCGGTGACCGCATCCGGCTGGCCGACACGGGGCTATTCGTCGAGATCGAGCACGACGCGACGATTTACGGCGAAGAAGTGAAATTCGGCGGCGGCAAAGTGATACGCGACGGCATGGCCCAGTCGCAACGCGTGCATGCCGATGTGGTCGACACCGTAGTGACCAACGCCGTGATCATCGATCATTGGGGCATCGTCAAAGCCGATATCGGCATCAAGGACGGCCGGATCGCCGCGATCGGCAAAGCCGGCAACCCCGATATCCAACCGGGCGTGACGATAGCAATCGGACCGGCTACCGAAGTGATCGCCGGTGAAGGCATGATCGCGACCGCCGGCGGAATCGATACGCACATCCATTTCATCAGCCCGCAGCAAATCGACGAAGCGCTGGCCTCGGGCGTGACCACCATGCTGGGCGGCGGCACCGGCCCGGCTACCGGCACCCTCGCCACAACCTGCACGCCTGGGCCCTGGCATCTGGAGCGCATGCTGCAGGCGGCGGACGGCTGGCCGATCAACATCGGCTTTCTCGGCAAAGGCAACGCCAGCCAAAGCGCGCCTCTGCTCGAACAAATCGCCGCGGGCGCAATCGGCCTGAAGCTCCATGAAGACTGGGGCAGCACGCCGGCTGCGATCGATTGCTGTCTGTCGGTGGCCGACGACACCGATACGCAGGTGGCGATCCATACCGATACGCTGAACGAAGCGGGCTTTGTCGAAGCGACCGTCGCCGCCTTCAAGGGCCGCACGATCCATACGTATCACACGGAGGGCGCCGGTGGCGGCCATGCGCCCGACATCATCAAGGTGTGCGGCGAATCGAACGTGTTGCCCTCGTCGACCAACCCGACGCGTCCGTACACCGTGAACACGCTCGATGAGCACCTCGACATGCTGATGGTCTGCCATCACCTGGACCCGGCGATTGCCGAGGATATTGCGTTCGCCGAGTCGCGTATCCGGCGCGAGACGATCGCCGCCGAAGATATCCTGCACGACCTCGGCGCACTATCGATGCTGTCGTCGGATTCCCAGGCGATGGGACGAGTCGGCGAAGTGATACTGCGCACGTGGCAGAGCGCCCACAAGATGAAGGAACAGCGCGGTGCACTGCCGCAGGATACGCCGCGCCACGACAATTTCCGGGTCAAGCGTTACATCGCGAAGTACACGATCAACCCGGCCATCACGCACGGCATCTCGCATGAAGTGGGTTCGCTCGAAGTCGGCAAATGGGCTGACGTGGTGCTGTGGGATCCGGCCTTCTTCGGCGTCAAACCGACGCTGATCCTCAAAGGCGGGATGATCGCGGTCGCGCTGATGGGCGACCCGAACGCGTCGATTCCGACGCCGCAACCGGTGCACTACCGCGAGATGTTCGCGACCCGCGGCGGCGCACTGGGCAAGACCTCGCTGACCTTCGTTTCGCAGATGGCGCTCGATGCCGATGTCGCCGGCCGGTACGGCTTGAACAAGCGCGTGGTGGCGGTGAAGAACACGCGGCAGATCAGCAAATCGCAGATGATCCATAACGCTTGGCAACCCACGATTACCGTCGATCCGGAAACCTATCAAGTGGTCGCGAACGGCGAGTTGTTGACGTGTGAGCCGGCCAAGAGCCTGCCGATGGCGCAACGTTACTTTCTGTTCTGATGCCTACGACCATGCGCAAGATCGATAAGCGTATCGGTAGCGACATCAAGCTCGCGCGTGCGCTGGTGGCGCGTGCGGCTACGTTGACGCTGCCGTATGAAGCACGATGCAAGAGCCGGCTCGCAGCTCACCTCGATGATGGCGAAGCGGTGGCGTTGTTGATGCCGCGCGGTACGGTGCTGGCCGAAGGCGATGTCCTGGTCGCCGAGGATGGCGCGTTGATCCGTGTGGTGGCCGCTCCTGAATCGTTGATGCGCGTGACGGCTTCGAGCGCTGCGGAGTTGATGCGGGCCGCTTATCACCTTGGGAATCGGCATACTCCGGTCGAACTCGGCGACGGTTATCTGCAGCTTGAAGTGGATACTGTGCTGCGCGATATGCTGCAGGGTATTGGTATGCGTGTCGAAGTGGTGGATGCGCCGTTTCATCCGGAGGCTGGCGCGTATGGCGGCGGTCATAAGCATGGCCATGATGAAACGTTTGCTGAGGATTATGCGCTTGCGCAAAAGGTGTATGCCGAGCATGACCATGGGCACGCTAAGGGACATGATCATGGGCATGGGCATGAGCACGGACATCAGCACGAGCATGAGCACGCGAAAGCGCATAAGCACGGTCACGAGTCAGAGCACAAGCATGACGAAAACTGCCAGCACAACCATCCGCACTCACACGATGCAACTGACTGAACTGATCGGCTTGCTGCACTTGGCGTCGCCGGCGTTGCCGATCGGCGGGTTCAGCTATTCGCAGGGATTGGAAGCCGCGGTGGAAACCGGACAGGTGCATGACGGCGAATCCGCGCAGTTGTGGATCGCCGCCGGACTCGAAGGCGTGCTCGCTCGCTGCGAACTGCCGTTCATTGCGCAGCAAATGCAGCGCTGGCACGCGCACGCGGCCCACGATGCGGCGGCCGGCCCGGCGCTCGCCAGTGCCAACGCCTGGTATCTAGCGAGTAGAGAATCAGCCGAGTTGCGGCAGGAAACCGAGCAAATGGGCTGGTCGCTGGCCTCGCTGTGCAATTCGCTGGAATGGGGCGACGCGGATCAACGCGCCGCGCTAATGACGCTCAAGCCGGTGGCATTGCCGACCGTATTTGCTTTTGTGACTGCCGCGCACGGTGCCGAGGTGCAAGCCAGCCTGACTGCGTATGCATTCAGTTGGGTTGAAAATCAGGTCGCGGCCGCGCTGAAGGCGGTGCCACTTGGGCAACTGGCCGGCCAACGCATACTCTACGGATTGCGTGCGCCGATCGCCGCAGCCGCAACAGGCGCCGCCGAGATCGGCCCCGAGCAGCTATCTACGTTCGCGCCTTTGCTGGGCATTTTATCGGCGCGCCATGAATCGCAATATTCTCGATTGTTCCGCTCTTGAGCCTTGATCGCAACTGACCGCGTCGCTCCACGCACAACTTCATGCACGATTCCACGCTTGATTCCTCGTGTGATCCCACGCTTGATTCCACTAACTCAATTCATTCAACGCCATGACCGCACTCTATCCCGCCCGCACCAAAAGCCTGCCACCCCTGCGCGTCGGCATCGGCGGCCCGGTCGGTTCAGGCAAGACCACATTGGTTGAAATGCTCTGCAAAGCATTGCGCGAGCGCTACGATCTGGTGGTCATCACCAACGATATCTACACCAAGGAAGACCAGCGCCTGTTGACCGTGGCAGGCGCACTGCCGGCCGAGCGCATCATGGGCGTGGAGACAGGCGGCTGCCCGCATACGGCGATTCGCGAAGATGCCTCGATCAATCTCGAAGCGGTAGACCGGATGCTGACGCGTTTTCCGAATGCGGACATCGTCTTTATCGAATCGGGCGGCGACAATCTGGCCGCCACGTTCAGCCCCGAGTTATCGGACCTGACGATCTATGTGATCGACGTGGCGGGCGGAGAAAAAATACCGCGCAAGGGCGGTCCCGGCATTACCAAATCGGATCTGCTGGTGATCAATAAGGTGGACCTCGCGCCGATGGTGGGCGCGTCGCTCGAGGTGATGGCCGCCGACGCCGCAAAGATGCGTGGCGTGCGGCCCTTCGTGATGTGCAATACCAAGGCCGGAATTGGCTTGGCCGAAGTGATAGCGTTTATTGAGCGACAGGGCTTGCTTGTGAGTTGAGCAAAGCGCCCAACACAGCCACCGTGCGCTGCGTCGCGCCACGGTGGCGCGCGGCGAACGCAGCCGCCGCCTGCCCCATTGCGATGCGGCGCGGCGAGTCGACAAACAGATCCTGCACGGCCCGTGCGAGCGCAGCCGCGTCCGCCACGCGCAGTGCCGCGCCACTTTCCAACGCATCGGCGCTCGCCTGCGTGAAATTGAAGGTATGCGGGCCGAACACCACCGGCACACCAATCGCGCAGGCTTCTATCAGGTTCTGACCACCCAGCGGCAACAGACTTCCACCGATAAACGCGAGATCGCAAGCCGCGTAATACGCCGGCAACTCTCCCATCGAATCGCCGAGTAACACCTGCACATCGGCGGGTACGTCCCCATCGGGCAGTGCCCCCCATTGAGAACGCCGCATGCAGCGAAAACCGTTGCGCTCGACCAGCGCTGCCACCTCAGCAAATCGTTGCGGATGACGCGGCACGAGAATCAGCAAAGCACGCGTCAAAGTGGGGTGTTCCGCGCCCGCGTCCAGCACCTTCCTGAAGGCGGCCAACACTTCGACCTCCTCCCCTTCGCGCGTGCTGGCCGCGACCCACACGGGCCGCGCACCGATAGCCGCGCGCCACAACCGGCCCAATTCGAGCGGTTGCGGTGGCGGCGTGATATCGAACTTTAAATTGCCCAGCACCATCACTTCGCGCGCGCCCAACGCCGTGAGGCGCTGCGCATCCGCGGGGCTTTGCGCCAGCACTTTGGAGAACCCGCCGAACACACGGTGCGCGGCCGTACCGAACCTGGCGCCACGTCGCGCCGAGCGCGCCGACATGCGCGCATTGGCCAGTACCAGCGGCACCCGCGCGCGTTCGCACTCGGCTATCAGCGTGGGCCACACCTCCGTTTCCATCAGCACGCCCAGCGCCGGCTTCCAGCGTTGCAAGAAGCGCTGCACCGCCTGCGGCAGGTCATACGGCAAATAACAGCGCAGCACCCGATCGCCGAACAACTGCTCGCCGGTCGCGCGACCGGTCGGCGTCATATGCGTGAGCAGGATCTTCACGTCGGGATAGGTTGTGAGCAACGCTTCGATCAACGGCTGCGCGGCACGCGTCTCGCCAACCGAAACCGCGTGCACCCAAATCAGTTGACCGGTCACGCCGTCGGGGCGATCGCTAAAACCGAAGCGCTCGGGGATATGCTCGCGATAGCCGCGCTCGCGCCGCGAACGCCACAGCAAACGCACCACGGCACTCGGCGCAATCAGCCACCATAACAGTCGATACAAGGTATTGAGCATCTATCGCGTCAGACCAGCGCGCGGCCGGTAAGCCGCTCGAGTATGCCCAGCGGCGCGCATTCGGGGCGCACCATGCCGCTTGCCGGCAAAAACAGAGTCTGCTCCAGCATGAATTGGCCGGACATCACCGCATGCGAAGTCTGATCGGAGAAACACACCCAGACGCTGCCCGGTGCAAACGGCATGGTCTCTTGCGGGCAGTCGCGCTGATAACTCTCGTCGGCTTTCATCGCGTCGTGCAGACCCAGCATGAAATGATCGTAGGCACTGCGTGGTGATTTGGTAACGTGCAGCGTATTGAGCAACCAGGCCGAGCCCGGCAACTGCGGCCGGATACGCGGCAGGAAACGCTGCGCGGCCGCTTCGAACGGTTCACCCACGCGCCACACGCGTGGCACGCCGGCCGGGTTGACGTTGGTAAACACCCGCAGGATACGTTCGCCGTAGTTCGGCCGCGACGGAAAGGCATCCACGTGCAAACGCCTATCGTCGGCGCGCACCGACTGCCGGCGCGTTTCGACCTGCATGGGCCGATAACTGGTCGGCGCGAGACGCAGCGCCGGCGTGTAATGCGGTACCAACGAGTGGATCAGTGCTTGCGATTGAGCGCGAAAACGGCCGATCATCGCGGCAATTTCGGTCTGGACCGCGTGCTCCCCTTGCGCGCCTTTAAGGCGGCCCTGCGCGTCGAGGCTGATGTTGCGCACTTTGGGGTCGCGCACCTCGGGCGTCAGAAAACGCTGCTCGCCCTCGCTCAACGGGAAACCGAGCTTGGGGAAATACAGCACCTTCCCGGCTTCCAGTTCCCTGACCGCAGCACCTTTGACAGCGTCGTCGACATCGGCAAGCGCCCAGTCTTGTGCGTCCAGTTCAATGATTTGCGAGCTCATGGGGATTCTTTAGAAAAGACGGCAGGTATTTCAGTAAAAATCGCTGCGCGGCGCTCGCCGCTTGGGTGGTCGAGCACCGTCGCTACCGCCGCGATAGCTTCCGTCAGCGTAGGCGGCGTGCCGGTGTCGCCCAAGTTGACGATCTGCGGCGACCAGAATCCTTCGGTTTTCCAGCGCGGAGAATCGCAGTAAAGCTCGATGGTCGGACGCCCCAACGCGGCCGAGATATGCGTGAGCCCGGTGTCGACGCCCACCACCAGCGTAGCGCGGCGTATCAACGCCAAGGCCTCCAATACCGATATTTTAGGCAGTACCACCGAATTATCCATGCGCGCGGCCAAATTATTGGCGGCCTGCAGCTCGGCCGGGTTGCCCCACGGCAGCAGCACGCGCATACCGCGCGCGGCGAGATGCTGCGCCAGCTCCACCCAACTATCGTCGGACCAGCGCTTGGCGGCTCGCGCGGTCGCATGAAACAGCATCGCAAACGGCACATCGGGCAGGCAGGCAGGCACCGGTTCGGGCTGCGGCGTGCCCAGCTTGAATTCGACGCGACCGTCAACCTGGTAGCCGAGCACCGCGGCGGCCACTTCGCGCGAGCGCGTCACGCCATGCGTACGCAGGCCGACCGGCACCGAGATGTGATGAAAAATGCGCGACAGGCCTTCATAGCCTGAATCTTCGGTCGCGTTGGCCAGGCCCGCACGGCATCCGTTAGGCGCCAGCCGCGCCATCTGCATGAGCGCGCCGGTCTTGAACAGCCCCTGCGTGTCGAAAATATAGTCGTACGGTTCGCTGCGCAACTGCCGCAGGAAATCGGCCATTTCCGCTCGCGTGGCCGCCGACAGCAAGCTTTTGCGCCAGCGGCGCAGCGCGAAGGGAATCACGCGTCGCACGTCGGGGTGCAAGCGCACCAACTCGACATACGCCTCCTCCACGACCCAGTCGATGCTGGCATCGGGAAAATGACGGTGCAAATCGGACACCATCGGCATGTTATGCACTACGTCACCGAGCGATGACACCCGGACAATCAGTATTTTCAAAGCAGGCATACCGGAAAGGCGCAAACGAATGCCCAGCGTGAACGCCGGGCTGAGACTTCATATGATACCTGCACCAGAAGGGGGCCGCGGCGCTTAGTTGGCGCGGTGTTGGGCCGCGGGCACGGTCGAGCGGGCCGCCAGGCGGGCGAAGCGCTCACCTGGCGGCTCACGACGTCCGCTTAAAACGGCAGTTGCGCCGACGGCTTGGCCGCGAGTATCACCCGTTTGAAATCCTGCTGGATGCGCGCCAGAGCCGCTTCGCTATCGGCTTCGAAGCGCATCACGATCACCGGGGTCGTATTGGACGAACGGGCCAGTCCGAAGCCGTCGGGATACTCCACGCGCAACCCGTCGATCGTATTCACCTCATCGGCGCCTTCGAACTTGGCTTCGGCCTGAAGCTTGGCAATCAACTCGAAGTTTTCGCCTTCGGCGCATTTGAGCTGCAGCTCCGGCGTGCACAGCGAATCGGGCAAGGCATTGAGCAGCGCGCTCGGGTCGCTCACGCGGCTGAGGATTTCCAACAGACGTGCGCCGGTATAAAGGCCGTCGTCGAAACCGTACCAACGGTCTTTGAAGAAGATATGGCCACTCATTTCGCCGGCCAGCGGCGCGCCGGTTTCGCGCAGTTTCGCTTTCACCAGCGAATGGCCGGTTTTCCACATCAGCGGCTGGCCGCCGTGCTTGCGGATCCACGGCGCCAGGTTACGCGTGCATTTGACGTCGTAAATGATCTGGCCGCCCGGGTTGCGCGACAGCACGTCTTGCGCGTAGAGCATGAGCTGGCGATCGGGATAAATGATGTCGCCACCCTTGGTGACCACGCCCAGGCGGTCGCCGTCGCCGTCGAACGCGTAGCCGATTTCGGCATCGGTTTCGCGCAGTGCGCGGATCACGTCTTGCAGGTTTTCGGGGTGAGCCGGGTCGGGGTGATGATTCGGGAAGGTGCCGTCTATGTCGCAGAACAACTCATGGACTTCGCAGCCCAGTGCGCGAAACAGGCGCGGCGCGAACGCACCGGCTACGCCGTTGCCGCAGTCGATCACCAGCTTGATCGGGCGAGCCGGCTTGATATCGCCGACGATGCGCGCCAAGTAGGCGTCGACCACGTCGTGCTCGTGATAGGTGCCGGCGCCGGAGCTGAAATTGCCGTCGGCGATGCGGCGATAGAGCGCCTGGATCTGCTCGCCGAAAATGGCCGCGCCACGCAATACCATCTTGAAACCGTTGTAATCGGGCGGGTTATGGCTGCCGGTGACGACGATGCAGGAATCGGCGCTGCGGCCATCAAGCGGGATCTGCGTCGCAAAATAGCCGATCGGTGTGGGCACCATGCCGATGTCGATCACGTCTACGCCCGCCGCCTGGAGGCCTTCGGCCAATGCCGCGGTCAGTTCCGGGCCGGATAGGCGGCCATCGCGTGCGACCACCACGGCGGTACCGCCCTGGGCGCGAATCTCGCTACCGAAGGCACGGCCGATCTGCCGCGCCACGCCAGTGTCCAACGTGCTGCCGACCACACCACGGATATCGTAGGCTTTGAAAATCGATTGCGAAATCATGAATGTTTATCCAGATAGGCGGAACAGGTCCGCGTTCAACTTATAATTGCGAGCAAGGGCCAGGCAGTTTGCGACGGCGCTATTTTAATGCTTACGGAGCTCCGGGCGGCAATATCGCTACCTCGCTCCCCCACATATAGCGCATGCTGAAGAAACTTAATCACCCTGATGTCACTAAAGCGCTAGGCAATCTGTTCTGGCTCGGTCTCGAAAGACTCGTGCAGATTGCTGTCGCGATTGCCATTAGCGGCCTGCTGGCTCGCTATTTCGGCCCCGAACTCTTCGGCAAATGGCAATACGCCAATACGCTGTTGCTGGTGCTGGCCCCCCTCACCTGGGTGTGCGGCTCCGAAATTCTGGTACCCACCATCGTACAGACTCAGCAAACGCCGCAAAATTCCCCGGAAGGCCCTACCCTGGGCGCAATTCTTGGCAGCGCCTTCGCCTTGCGCTTCATGGTGTCGCTGGCGGCGCTGCTGCTGTGCTGGGGCGCGCTCGCGCTCGGCTGGCTGGATCCCGTGGTCGGCGCGATGCTGGCTGGGCTGGCGGTGACGCTGCTGTTTCGCGAACCGTTCGGGGTAGTCAGCGTGTGGCTGCAAAGCAAGACGCACAGCAAGCCGGCGCTGTTGATTGGGCTGAGCACCGCCATATTGAAAGCGGCGGTGGTTTTTGTGATGGTGCGCACGCTGGTCGCGCCTGGTCGGTTTGGCTGGCTTTGGGCTGCGGAAGCGGCGCTGATCGGTGTGGCGCTGATCGTCTATTTCATGTGGAGCAATGGTGGCCGGCTGGGCTGGCGCATCGAGCCGGAGTTGTTCAAGCGTTTTGTTTCGGCTGGTGCCATCTTCTGGCTGGGGCTGATTTGCATGTATTTGTTTCTGAAGCTCGACAGGCTGATCCTTCAACATTTTGTGTCGTATGCTGCGCTGGGGCGCTATTCTGCGGCCCAACAGCTTAACGAGAACTGGATCACGCTTGCGCTGATGCTCGCACAGACGTTGGCGCCGGCGTTCGTTTACCGTGTCGAGCATCTGCTGAAGCTGCGGGGCAATGTGGTGCGGCTGATGTGCCTGGCCGGTGTGGTGATGGCGTTGGGCTCCATCGTGTTGGATCTGTTGGCGGGTATGATCATTCGCCGGGTGTTCGGAGCGGCGTTCGAGGAGGCCATCCCGATTTTTCGCTGGGCTGTGTGGCTGTCGGTTCCGGCTGCGGTCGAAGCGATGGGCAATTTGATCGTTCTTAAATTCCAGGCGCGCTATGTGTTGTTGGTAAAGTGGTTGATCGCTTTGCTGGTGGCGCTGTGCGTGGACATGCTGTTGATTCCGTTGTGGGGCGCCTATGGTGCGCTGAGCGGCTTGGCCTGCGGTTACCTGAGCGCCACCGCTGTCAATCTTTACTACTTTCGCTACCGGTTGCATCCATGACCCCTGGTACCCCTGGTTCCGAATTTTCCGATAACGCTGATAACGCCGACAGTGCGGACAATGCCGAAGCTTATGACGGCGCCCCCGCGTTAGACGACGTGGCCGTGTTGATACCGGCTTATAACTGCCAGGAGGATCTCGAACGCACGCTGGCTTCGTTGCATGAGACGAGTCCTGTGCGTGTGCTGGTGGTGGACGATGGCAGTACACCCGCGATCGTTTTGCCTGCTTGGGAGGGATTGCGGATAGAAGTATTGCGCTTGGCCGTTAATGGCGGTATCGAGCGGGCCTTGCGCACCGGCTGCGAATTGCTGTTCGAGCAGGGAGTGCGATATATCGCGCGAATCGATGCGGGCGATCTGGCCACTGCGGGACGGCTGCGCCGGCAGCGGACTTATCTGGAAGCCCATGCAGAGGTGGGCGCCGTGGGCGCTTGGGCAGAAGTGGTGACGCGCGCGGGAAAGCGGCTGTTTCTGTTGACGCCGCCGACGCAGCCTGAGGAGATTCGACGCCTGCGGTTTTTCCGCAGTTGTTTCGTGCACCCGGCGATGATGCTGCGGGCACAAGCCGTGCAGGCGGCAGGTAATTACCGTGTGGGCTACCGTGCGGCGGAAGATCTCGATTTGTTCTTGCGCATCATGGAACACGCCGAATGCGCGAACCTGCCGGAAATCGGGCTGCGTTATGAGATCAATGAAGGCGGTATTAGCGCTACGCGTCGGCGTGCGCAGATTAGCTCGACGCTGAGGTTGCAGTTGCGTTATATCGATGCGTTGAATCCGTATTATTGGCTCGGTCTCGCGAAAAACCTGCTGCATTTCGCGGTACCGTATCGCGTTTTGCAGGGGTTCAAGCGCGGGTTATTCAGCGCATAACCATGATTATATTTTTCAACTGCTACGCGCTCTTTATGAATTCCCCATGACTGTCAGCCGCCCCTTGCATGTCTGCCTGGTGTGCAACACCGCCTGGGCGATCCATACTTACCGCCCCGGGCTGATCAAGGCTCTACTAGCGCAGGGTGCGCGCGTCACAGTGCTAGCGCCGTACGATCGTACTTTTGCACCGTTACAGGCATGGGGGGTGACGTGCATAGACGTGCCGATTCATTCCAAAGGCACCAACCCGCTTGCCGACCTGAAAACGCTGGTGACGCTGTGGCGGCACTATTGGGCGTTGAAACCGGACATGGCGTTTCACTACACCATCAAAGCCAATATCTACGGGACGATTGCGGCGGCACTAGCACGCGTCAAGTCGATCGCGGTTACGACTGGGCTGGGCTATGTGTTTATCCAGCGCAGCCGCGCGGCGCAGGTCGCCAAACAACTGTACAAAATAGCGTTTCGATTTCCCCACGAGGTCTGGTTTCTAAACCCCGACGACCACCGCACCTTTGTTGACGCCGGCCTGCTGGTTCATCCCGAGCGCGCTGAGCTACTGCGTAGCGAAGGGATAGACCTCGAACAATTTCCACTGACGCCGATTGCCGCGGGAAAGCCCGATTTCGTGTTTATTCTGGTTGGGCGCTTGCTTTGGGACAAAGGAGTGGCCGAATATGTGGCCGCCGCGCGTGCTGTGAAGGCGCGGTATCCGCAGGCACGCTTTCAATTGCTCGGGCCGGTCGGCGTCGCTAATCCGAGCGCAATCTCGAAGCAGGAGGTCGAGCAGTGGGTGGCAGAAGGCGTGGTGGAATGGCTGGGCGAAACTGACGATGTGCGGCCATATCTGAGCGCGGCTGACTGCGTGGTGCTGCCGTCTTACCGTGAAGGCATGCCGCGCACGTTGCTGGAGGCATCCGCATTGGGGCGGCCGATTGTCGCTACCCGCGTGCCCGGTTGCCGCGATGTGGTGGAGGACGGCGTGACGGGCTTGCTGTGTGAAGTCCGCAGTGCAGACGATCTGGCTGCTAAGATGCTGCAGATGCTCGAAATGTCGGCGCAGCAGCGCGCTCATATGGGCGAGTTGGGACGCGCCAGAATGCAGGCCGAATTCGACGAACGATTGATCATTCAACGCTATTTTGCGGCACTGACGACGCACACTGGTGTGCGTTTCGAGGAGAAGAGACCATCATGACGGGAAGCGTACAAAGAAAAGGTCAGACCAAAGGCACCATCCTCGTGACAGGTGGCGCCGGCTTCATCGGCTCGCATACCTGTGTCGAACTGCTCAACGGCGGGTATGACGTGGTGGTGGTTGATAACCTGGTCAATAGCCGTGCCGAGTCGCTGCGGCGCGTTGAAAGCATTACCGGCAAGAAGATCGATTTCTATCAGGAAGATGTGCGTGACGAGAAGGCGCTGGCGCGTGTCTTCGACAATCATCCTATTTCGGCTGCGATTCATTTCGCTGCGCTTAAGGCTGTTGGGGAGTCGGTCGCTCAGCCGATTGAGTACTATCGGAACAATATCGATAGTTTGCTGGTGCTTGCGCAGACCATGCGTGATCGTAACGTGAAGAATTTTGTTTTTAGTTCTTCGGCGACGGTTTATGGCAATCCGGCGAGTGTGCCGATTGATGAGAGTTTTCCCCTCTCGGCGACTAATCCTTATGGGCAGACTAAGCTGATTGCAGAGCAAGTTCTGCGGGATCTGGAGATTTCGGATTCGAGTTGGCGTATTGCTACGTTGCGGTATTTCAATCCGGTAGGGGCGCATGAGAGTGGGCGGATTGGGGAAGATCCGGCGGGGGTGCCGAATAATTTGATGCCGTATGTCGCGCAAGTGGCTGTGGGGAAATTGGCTAAGTTGCGGGTGTTTGGGAATGACTACGACACGCCGGATGGCACGGGTATGCGGGATTTTATTCATGTGGTTGATTTGGCGCGTGGGCATTTGGCCGCGCTGGATGCGTTGGGTCGGTTGAATCGTAGTTTTACGGTTAACTTGGGCACGGGGTTGGGGTATAGCGTGCTTGATGTGATTCGGGCGTTTGAAGCGGCTAGCGGGCGGCCCGTGCCGTATGAGATTGTTGAGCGGCGGCCTGGTGATATTGGGGCTTGTTATGCGGATCCGAAGCTGGCGGCGGAGTTGATTGGTTGGCGTGCGGAATATGGGATTGAGCGCATGTGTGTGGATCAATGGCGCTGGCAGTCGGGGAATCCGGATGGGTTTGTATAATTTGTGCGCACCACCGTTCGTACGTACACGTCAAACGCGCGTTGATTTGGCGCGCGTTTAACGTCTTGGCTTGAAGTCCTTTCCTCGTTCATCCCTCTCTCCCGCAACCGGCCTCCCGCATCAGTCATGCTCAGTTTCGCTCTCGGTTTTTTTGTCTCGCTGTTGGCTACCCTGCTGGTGATCCGCTACGCGCATCTGCATGAGCGTTTTTCTGGAGACCAGGATTTGAGCGGTGTGCAGAAATTCCATGCGCATGCTGTGCCGCGTATTGGTGGGGTTGGGATTTTGCTGGGGCTGATCGCTGCGGCGTTAGAACTGCAGCTCAGTTATCCGCGCGTTTCGATGGCGATTTTGATTCTGGCTGCTTGCGGTATGCCGGCGTTTTTGTCTGGCTTGGTTGAGGATCTGACTAAACGGGTCAGTCCGCTGGTGCGCTTGCTGTGCACTATGGCGGCGGCGTTGCTGGCTTATTTTTTGATGGGCGCGGCTGTTACGCGCTTGAGCGTGCCCTGGGTTGATATGGCGCTGGCATTGCCGCTGGTGGCTTGCGTTGTGACGGTGTTGGCAGTGGCGGCGCTTGCGAATGCGGTGAATATTATCGATGGGTTTAATGGGCTGGCTGCGATGGTCAGCTTCATGATGTTTGCTTCGTTGGCTTATGTGGGGTTTCAGGTTTCGGACCCGGTTGTGCTGTCGGGATCGCTGATCATGATGGGGGCGATTCTTGGCTTTTTTATTTGGAATTTCCCGGCGGGTCTGATTTTTCTGGGCGATGGTGGGGCTTATTTTGTTGGGTTCTTTCTTGGGGAATTGGCGATTTTGTTGGTGCTGAGGCATCGCGATGTTTCGCCTTGGTATCCGGTGCTGCTTTTCATGTATCCGATCTTTGAGACTTGTTTTTCGATCTATCGGAAGCGGTTCGTGCGAGGGATGTCAGCGGGGATGCCGGATGGGGTGCATCTGCATATGCTGGTTTATAAGCGGCTGATGCGCTGGGCGGTGGGAGGGAAGACGGCGCGGGAGTTGACGCGGAGGAATTCGCTGACTTCGCCTTATCTTTGGTTACTGTGCCTGGTGGCGGTGGTACCGGCGACATTGTTTTGGCGGCATACGGTGCATTTGTTTGTGTTTGTGGTGGTGTTTGTTGTGACTTATGTTTGGTTGTATTTGAGCATTGTGCGGTTTAAGGTGCCGCGGTGGATGGTGGTTCGGAAGGGGAAGTGAACTCAGAAATTAAGGTTACGCCAATAGTGAGGTCTCCTGGGCATTCGTCTTCCAACCAACCGGTGGGTTTTATGCAGCCTGTTCTCCCTGCTTTTGTTCGCAGATCCAGCGCGATCGAGATACTCGATGAGCCTATCCGTTTCTTTGTGTGTGAGGCATAAACTGGCAACGTAAGGAGGCCTGTTATGCCACGCAAACAGAAGGAAGACGTGATGGTCGAGCCGGGTCAGGGACTCAATCTGGACCCGGAATTGATCAAGCAGCTGGTGCCTGGAATGTTGGATCGTTCGACACTGGAGGTACAGCTGTGGGCGCTCAAGAAGGCGATTTTCGAGCGAGCGCTAGGCGCCGAGATGACTCACCACCTCGGCTACAGCAAGGGCGAGGCCAAGCCAGCCGAGCTGGCCAATTACCGCAACGGCAGCAGCCGCAAGCGCGTCACGACCGACGACGACACCGTCGAATTAGAAATCCCCCGAGATCGCGAAGGCACATTTGACCCGGTTTTGATCGCCAAGGGCGAGCGCCGGTTCAAGGGCTTTGACGACAAGATTATCGCCATGTATGCCCGTGGCATGACGGTGCGCGAGATTCAGGGGTTTCTGTTGGAGATGTACGGCATCGAGGTGTCGCCGGATTTCATCAGCACGGTCACCGATGCGGTGGTCGAGGAAGTACGGGAGCGGCAGCAGCGCCCGCTCGATGCCATGTATCCGGTGGTCTTTTTCGATGCGTTGCGCGTCAAGATTCGCGACGAAGGGACCGTACGCAACAAGGCGATCTACCTGGCCTTGGGCATGCGCCGCGACGGCACACGGGATGTTCTAGGGATCTGGATCGAACACAGTGAGGGCGCCAAGTTCTGGCTACGCGTAGTCAATGACCTCAAGATCCGTGGCGTGCAGGATATCCTGATCGCGGTTGTGGATGGGCTCAAAGGCTTTCCGGGAGCGATCAATGCCGTGTTCCCGGAGACGACCGTGCAAACCTGTATCGTCCATCTGATCCGCAACTCGCTGGACTTTGCGAGCTGGAAGGACCGCGGGCAAGTTGCGGCAGCACTCAAAGAAATCTATCGAGCGCCAACGGCTGAGGCTGCTGCACAAGCGCTGGAGGCCTTCGATGCAGGTCCTTGGGGCCGCAAACACCCACCGATTGCAGCCCTGTGGCGCCGGGTCTGGGAGCAGGTCATTCCGTTCTTCGCGGTCCACCCGGATGTGCGCAAGGTTGTGTACACGACAAACGCGATTGAGTCGCTGCACATGCAGTTGCGTAAGGTCATTAAGGCACGCGGACACTTCCCAACCGACGAGGCGGCCCTCAAGCTGATATGGCTGGCACTGCGCAACATCATTGCCAAATGGACCGGCACCCGACATGATTGGAAACGCGCCATGACCCAATTCGCTTTGCTTTACCCGGAGCGTTTCACTATCGCGCTATGAGATTCACAACCGCCTCACACACAGAGTTTCGGATACGTCCTACTCGATTGGCGACCTATAGCCAAGCATCGAATGCGGTCGCTTTCGATTGTAAAAGACTTCGATATATTCGAAACCGACGGCGTTCATTGCGGCATGCGTCGTGTACGCATCCCCCATGAACTCCTCTGTTCTTAAGATTGCAGCCAATTTGACGCGCCCGCCCTGCACAGTAGTCCGCAAAGCATTGTCTGGTGTTGCTCAAAATGCGACAATGAAGGTTTTTTAGCAGAAGCCGCCCTTTCATTTAAAGGGGATTTTTCGATTATCCAGACAAAAAAAAGCAAGAAAACAAGTGGTCAATCATTTTCTCACCAAGAAAACCAAGCAAACGCTCATTGTCTCCGGCATCAGTTTGGCCCTAGTCGGTTTTTTGGTTAGGGCCGTCGACTGGAAAGATGCTTTCCGTATCTTTCAGGGCGGGGTCTCACCAAACTCGTTGTGGCCATTCTTGTTAATGGCTTTCGCCATCGCCTTGATTTACGGGTACCGCTGGCGACTACTACTCAAACCAAAACTTAATCACAAGGCATCTCTGATTGCATCGACGCTATGCCTTGGAGGAAACATGATTCTTCCGGCGCGAGGGGGAGATCTACTGCGGGTTCACTACAGCCATGTTGTTGGCAAAATGCCGCATGCCGAAGTCCTCAGCAGGCTATTTGTCGAAAAAGTCATCGATCTTGCGACCATCGCTGCAGTTGGCGTACTTGCTTCTGCCTCCTTGCATGAGCCAAGTGTTTCCTCGCATCCATCTATCCTGATAATTTTCACTGTATCCGCGCTGACGATGGCTTTTGTCGCTGTGGTGGCGATCAAGTATTTCGGCGAGCCGATGTTGCGTTGGTTGCAGCCAGTCTTCAAACTCGCCGGAAAGACTGCGTTTTTTGAGCGACACGTCACGCACCTGGTGCGTGATGCCAGTCGCACCCTCACCTTACCGACCGTGCTCCTGCCTGGCATCCTTACATTGGCCATGTGGCTGTCCGTATATGCGCTGTCTTACATTCTCGCCGCCCGAATTGTTGGCGTAACGTTAAGTTACCAAGAATCGTTGCTAGTTCTTTTTGCTGGCGCTTTAGGCTTAATGCTCCCTGCAGCGCCGTCAGGCGTAGGAACATTTCATGCCTCGGTCGTTTCGGCCTTCATTTTTTTGGGCCGCTCTCCGGCGGAGGGATTACTCGTGGCGACCGCCATTCACCTTCTATTTTTTGTGGCATACGCGGTACCTGCGGCGTTTCTCTACGGTCGCTGGCGCCTAACTCGAAACGTACCAAGCTGAGTTCATGAGAAACTACTTCTATTCACTGCTGCGAAAGTATCTGTCGCTGTTCATTCTGCCGCAAAACTCGGTTGTTGAAGTCGATCCAACATCCTCTTTGTTGGTCGGAGCGATGCCTCAAGGCAAGGTGGCGTTTCGCAACGCCCCGGAAGAGATAGCGTTGGCTACAAATTTCCGAGAGGGTGCCGTGCTTCCTGTCAAGAGCATTTATGAGGCGCGACCAGACTATCTTGTAATCAGCGGCCTGATTCATTACGAGCGAGACATCCAAGGCCTGTTAGGCAGTTTGCACAAAATGTGTCACCGGGAGACGCGCCTGGTGTTGACCTACTACAGCAGTCTGTGGCGTCCATTTACTAACCTCGCGTCGAAGCTCGGCTTGCGCCGCAAGTTACCAGAATCGAACTGGCTGGCACATGAGGACATCAAGAATCTCTTAGAACTTGAGAATTTTGAGTTGATTCGACTCGATCACAAAATACTTTTTCCATTTTATGTTCCAGTCGTAAGCAATTTCTTTAACCGGTACTTAGCCCCATTACCGCTATTCAAGATTTTTTGCCTTTTGAATATCGCCGTTGCCAGGCCATTGGTCGACGAAGTCAATAAGAAGCAAGCAATCCCATCGGTCTCAATTGTCGTTCCCGCCCGGAATGAGTCAGGAAATATCGACAACATCGTCAAGCGCATTCCCACCATGGGGCCCAATGACGAAATTATATTTATTGAAGGTAACTCAACAGACGATACATGGCAGGCCATTCAGGCGGCGCACGCCCGCTACGGGCAGGAGCGCCCCATCCTCATCGCTCAACAGAGTGGAAAAGGCAAAGGGGACGCGGTACGAAAAGGATTTGGACTTGCCACGAATGAAATTCTCATGATCCTCGATGCGGACATGACCGTTCCCCCTGAGGACCTCCCTAAGTTTTACCACGCCATCAGGGACGGAAAAGGCGAATTCATTAACGGCACGCGTTTGGTCTATCCCATGGAGAAAGAGGCGATGCGCTTCTTCAACCTTCTTGGCAATAAATTTTTCGCCATCGCTTTTTCCTTCGTTCTTGGGCAACGATTTAAAGACACGTTGTGCGGCACCAAGGTGATTAGTCGTTCAAATTATCTGCAACTGGCGAAGAACCGCTCCTTCTTTGGCGACTTCGATCCCTTCGGCGACTTCGACCTAATTTTCGGTGCTGCTCGGATGGGGCTGAAGATCGTCGAAGTTCCAATTTGCTATCGCGAGCGCGTCTACGGAGAGACAAATATCTCTCGCTGGCGCCATGGCGCCATCTTGCTTGCAATGCTTATTTTTTCTGCGAAACGAATAAAGTTCCTCTGAGATGAACGTAGATAGCCAAAAACTTTATCAACACGACCTAGATCAAACTCTGGCGAATCGGGAGCGTCTCCAAAACAATCGCAACCTGATGTTTTGGTATCGAGAACTCTATCGAGATTTGTTTCGCACGGTTCCCGACATCGCCCAGAAACGAGTGCTGGAAATTGGAAGTGGAACCTCTCCGCTCAAAATGTTTCTGCCTAACGTCATTACGACGGACGTCCTGACGCTTGAGCATCTGGACCTTGTCTTCGATTGTCACAACATCGCTGACTTGGCTGAAATACCAGATCACAGCATTGACGTCATCACGCTAACGAATGTCCTGCATCACCTGCGCGACCCGATTCACTTTTTACACGGCGCGTCTCGCAAGCTTAGAAAGGGCGGCGATATATTCATCGTCGAACCGTATTTCTCGGTGTTGTCCTATTCGTTGTTCAAGTTCTTGCACCATGAACCTGTAAATTTTGATATATCTCGCCCAGTCTTGGACACGGTCGACGGCCCCTTGTCTTCTTCAAATCAGGCGATTCCATACATGATCTTCTTTTCTCGGCCAAACTGGTTAAAGGAATTAGCTGACAATTACGAATTAGAGGAGACGCGCTTCGGATTTTTTACGAGTCTGGCCTATATGGTAACGGGTGGAATTTCCCGAATATTTCCAGTTCCACACTGTATCTATCGGCCGTACCTCATGCTTGATCGGTCTTTGGCACGCATGCTACCCAAACTATTCGCTTCTTTCTTTAGTGTCCGCTTGGTTGCTAAAAGATAAACATGTAAAATTTGGTATTCGGCTTGACCAGTAGCCACATGAACATTGCTACGGGGTCTACTGCCCTTTGTCAGTCTTGAAGATTAACGTGCGGCGGTGGTTCCCTCAAAAGTTATTGACTTAATCAATTCTCTCGGTTTTTTAAATACAAACAACAAGCTGTTTAGATGGTGATCTCTTCGAAGATTCTCGGCTTGGTCCGAATAATATTGATAACCGTTGCAATCTAATAGTCACCAAGCGCTCATGTGCCTAATATTGATATGCACATATAATAAGTAGGACTCAGCTTACTATGTTATCTACTAGCCACAAAATCAAAATCGCTCGTGGCCTTTCGGCCACAGTTCTTTCAGTACGTAGTCTCTTTGGCCTTCCCCCTGAGGTTGTTGCCACCCGCAGGGGATTGACCTGGTCACTCAATCTAAAGGAAGGTATTGATCTGGCTATTTACGCTCTGAGTGGGTTCGAGCTTCGAACCCTGCGCCGGTATGCCCAGTTGATCAAGGAGGGCAACGTCGTTCTCGACATCGGGGCCAACGTTGGTGCCCACACCCTGCCACTAGCTCAACTTGTAGGAAACACCGGCAAAGTGTTCTCATTTGAGCCAACGGCCTATGCGTTTGCGAAGCAGCAAGCAAACATCGCACTCAACCCATCCCTCGTTTCGAGAATTAGCGCTCATCAGATGATGCTGATGGCCACGGATGCCGATCCGCTACCTGATTCAGTGTACTCAAGCTGGCCGCTTGAAACCGCCGACGATTTGCATAGTCAGCATCACGGCCGCTTGATGGAAACTCGTGGATCTGTCAAAGGCACCTTGGATAGTTTTGTTCGGAATGCGGGAATCGAGCGTATCGACTTTATCAAACTTGATGTGGATGGTAATGAAAATGATGTGCTGGCTGGAGCAAAGACAGTCTTAGAAAATTCAAAACCCAAGATAATGCTCGAGCTCGCGCCCTATGTTTATGCATCGGCGCCGCATAAGTTTGATGAATTGTTAGAAGATCTCTGGCGCATGGGATACCAAATATCCGATATAGCGACAGGACTGCCGTTGCCACAGAATTCAGCTGCGATCAGGGCACTTATTCCCGAAGCTGGCTGTTTGAATGCGTTAGCCGAAATTCAATGATGAATACTATTTCAACACCCAAAAGGAAGCGTGCGATCTCTTTTGTTTCGCTACCCTTAATTTTTACATCGCTACCCTTCATTTTGGTGGCGGCTGTATGGCTATATTTCGCTGTGTTACACCCCATTCCTTACTGGCAAGAGTCCGGGGATTATCCGTGGTACGCGTTATCGCAAGCATTCACACTGGAAGCAAAGTTCTCGGGTTTTCCGGCAACGAATTTAGGATACAACATCCATCCCGGCGTACCATTTGGATTTGCCGGTTGGGTGGCATTCCGTCTCGCCACCCAGGGACTAAGCGATAGTAGCGAACGGATAGCTTATGCTATGGCCAACGCGCAAACATTTTGGTTGTGGGCAAAAATCATTGCGCTCGCCCTGAATCTTGCGGGCATGCTTGCGTTGCAACGTATATTTAAGGGAGACGCATTACGTTTCTGTATCGCGTGCGGACTTTATTTCGCTGCGATTCCCGCGGTATTCGGCACCTCACTTCTGCAGTTAACAAATGAGAGCTTTGCACTCGTATATATTACATCATTTTACTATTTGACGTTTAGACTCTTAACTGATCAGAAGAACCTTGAAACGGAGCCACGTCCCAGGTCCTCAATTTTCACTCGCGATTTATTAAGCTTCCTTTTAGGATCTTTAACTGCGCTTGGATGCTCAATAAAAATATATTACACAGCACCTGCGTTTGGAATGGTAATTGGCCTCATAGCTGCTGTTATGGTGAAAGCCCTTGACAAAAGATCTGCCTTAAGAGTTTTCGTAACATTTCTAGGTGGATTGCTTTTTTCAGGCACCTTAGTCATAAATTTCGTAATTGGCTGGCCCGCATTTAAAGAATGGATTATTTGGAATTACGGAATGCTATCGCATACAAATCGCTATGGAAGCGGCGACCAAGGGTTTATGCAATTGTCACTGGCATTGGATGCAATCAAAGATCTCACATTCACGACATTAGGCACTTTTCCATTAATTACCGCATCTCTGATAACGATTTATCTGGGAACAACAATAAACGGCATAAAAGACAAGCCATGGAAGAAAAAAAATATTCCATTTGTTGTCGCAATATTTTTTGGAATTTTTATAAACCTTACTGGTCTATTAAAACATTACTCACCTCTATCGCAACATTACGCACTTCCCTTATGCGCATCTTTATCGTGTTTGCTATTAATAAAAAATAAAGACGCCTATGGTCGAAATTTCTTAAAGATTGGAGTGATTTTGGTCGCTGCTTTACTAGTCGTTAACTTACATTCCTACACAAAAATTCATACAACAAATAATCAATTGGCGAGCGCCGTAATCCGGGATTCCGAGACAATAGAAAAGCTACCCCTTTTGCCTGGGGAAAAACGCGTATGGGGATACTACAGCCCTACAAAAGCTGGTGTTATGCCAATGATTAACCAATACGCAGGATCGTCCTTTGTTTCGCAGATTATCAACAAAAACTCCAGCTCCAATGACGTTACTCCAAACGATGATCGGGACACGAAAAATTGGCGATATGTAATATTCCCCAAAAGCTATTTTCCAACCCGAGAATCTATTCCCCAAAACTACCCAAAGCAATTCGATTTTGCCGTGACAAAATTTGCGATTCGCGATACGGACAAAATCTCCGAGTTAGAGACATTCTTTTTACTGAGTAGGGTATCTGATGTTACGCCCGGCTCGGCCAAGTAGCCTTTTCAAGGTCGGCGAGATACCGTATAGCGCCTGCTGCGCGGTGTCACATCTTCCGACACGCGGATCGGGCTAGCAGCTGGCAATCCCCTAACCTCATTTTTTGCAATCGCTTGAAATCGGGAGTACCGTCTCGCTGTCTCTTGCGACGCACGAACGGTGACCCTTCTGCGCTAGCGTACACGTGTCCACCTATTGGTTAAGTGGGCAAGATACACTCAAGATTCGGACTGGTTATTCAAGATAGCTTCCTGGCGCGTACCAAAGTACGGTACAAATCGACATACGAGTTCACCATTTGCTCAGCCGTAAAATACTTCCAATACCTCTCCTCCGCTAGGCGGCCCATTTCAGCAGCTTCTTCGGGGTGCGTCCATAGATGGTGCATGGCAGAGCGCAGCGCCTCGGGTTCGCTGGGTGGAATGACAAGCCCCGTCTGCTCCGCTACATTGATAAAAGTTGTGCCGGTGCCGATTTCACAGGAAATCATCGGTTTGCCGTACATAGCACCTTCCAACAGCGAGATACCGAAAGCTTCGGAACGCAGATGCGAAGGAAAAACCAGGCCGTAGCAAAGGGTGAGCAATGCTACCTTGTCCTCATCATCTAAATGCCCAAGGAAATGAACATTGCGCAAACCGAGTCTGGCTGCCTGAGCCTTCAACTCTCCCTCAATCGGCCCTACGCCAACGATCACGATGGGGTAGTCGGTTCCCCGCGCGGCTTCCATCAGAGTATGCAACCCCTTGTAGTAGCGGATTACGCCTACAAACAGGAAAAATGCCGGACCAAGCTTCTCGCGCCAGAACCGTAGACGATCCAGAGATGGCTGGGGATAGGTGGCCTTGTCAAGACCAATTGGAATCACGGAAACTTTGTCCGAGAATCTCCTCAGGACATCGCTGGTTGCCAAATAATTGGGCGACGTCGCAACAATGCGATCCATACTCGCCAAAAAGCGTCGCATTAAAGGACGATATAGCTTCAATAAATACTTCTGGCGAATGATGTCCGAATGGTAAGTCACCAAGGCAGGCTTGTTTACACGGGTCGCAAAGTGCACGACGTCCATGAATGGCCATGGGAAATGATAGTGGACAATATCTGCTTTCTTCGCCAACTCCGAGAAACGCGAAAAAGCAGAGATCGACAAACCCGTCGACGCAATCTGCAAATCGAATCGCACGCGGTGCGCGTGATAACCATTGATTTCAATAGTGCTCGCCCCCCGGTCGGCGGTAAGTGACAGGACATCGGTCTCGATACCGAGCTTTTCGGTACCCCGGGCAATCTGATTAATAACCTGCTCTACCCCACCCATCGTATCTGGGAAGGCGGTTTTGTAAAAGTGCAGAACCCGCATTCAATTCTGCTCCGATTAACCCATTATTGATTTAAACCACACCGCATAGGGCTGCGCTAACCACCATTTCAACGGTACTCGACCATAGTACTTACGCACGACCTTCATCGCCTCCTGGTAATGCCGGCGGCGCTGGGTTTTGGTTTTCGTGTCTTCATGCTCTCGATTTACCGCCACAAAATCATCCAGGAAACGCAACGGTCCTTCCTGCTTGAACAACCGCCACCACAAGTCGTAGTCCATCGCCATATGCAATTTCCCGTCAACGCCGCCCACAGCCTCCCATGCAGTCCGTCGAATCAAGGTCGCCGGTTGTGAAATGATACAGCGCAAGGCCAAGCGTGGTTCATTAAACGGCTCCACCCAAGCTGGGTAACGTTTTCCGGATTTTTGCACCACATTCCATGAGCGTCCATAAACGGCTGGTGCGCTCGGATAACCTTGTAGCCCGCGAACCAACGTGAGCAATCCACCGGGCAGAAGCCAGTCATCGCTGTTTAGCCAGCAAACGTAAGGTGCCTGTCCTTGAGCAATGCCCTCATTGATGGCCGCGGCCTGCCCGTCATCGGCGTGACTGCGCCAACCAGCCAATCGGTGCTCCCACTTACGGATCACATCCATAGACCCGTCTGACGATCCTCCGTCCACTAGAAACACCTCAACCGGGACGTCCTGCTCAAAGATAGAGGTCAGTGCGTCATCCAGAAATCGCCCTTGGTTAAAAGACGGGACAGCAATCGTTACCAATGGCTCTCCCATGCTTCACGCAAGCGATCGGGTTAGAAAATCTGCATAGGCTTTGCCAATTCCGTCTTGTAGAGAAGTACTAGCCGCCCAACCCAGCTCGCTCATCCGGTCAACATTCAACAATTTTCGTGGTGTTCCATCGGGTTTGCCCGTGTCCAGCACAATCTTGCCTTCAAAACCGACGACACTCATGACAACCTCAGCCAACTCGCGAATGGTTACATCCTCGCCAGTGCCAACGTTGAATAGCCCTTCACTGACGGCGCTTTCCATTAGAAATACGCAGGCATCCGCCATGTCGTCTACATATAAGAACTCACGCATCGGCCGGCCAGACCCCCATACCACCAACTCTTTGTCCCCCCGTACTTTGGCTTCATGCGCTTTTCGAATCAAAGCAGGCAGTACGTGGCTATTATCTAGATCGTAGTTGTCACTCGGCCCATAAAGGTTGGTTGGCATCGCCGAAACATATTGGGTGCCGTATTGCCGATTGTAATTTTCGCATAATTTTATACCGGCAATCTTTGCAATCGCATAGGGCTCGTTGGTCGGCTCCAACGGACCGGACAATAAATATTCTTCCTTAATCGGCTGCGGACAATCGCGCGGATAAATACAGCTTGACCCCAGAAAAAGCAAACGCTGTACTCCAGCAAGCCAGGCGGCATGCACGACGTTCGCCTCCATCATTAGGTTCTGGTAGATGAATTCGGCGCGGTAGACGTTGTTGGCGTGGATGCCCCCTACCTTAGCGGCAGCCAGAAAAATATAATCGGGCTTTTCCTGCTCCAGAAACGAAACCACTGCGGCTTGGGTGGTCAGATCCAGCTCGGCATGAGAACGCGTGACGAGGTTCGTGTAGCCGTCAGAAACCAACCGGCGCGCAATTGCAGATCCCACCATTCCACGGTGGCCTGCTATGTAAATCTTGGCAGTCTTTTCCATTACATTATTTATAGCCATAGAGAATTAACCGGCTTCTTTGAATTCAATCCCCGCCAAACAGGTCGCGGGAATAAACCTTGTCCCTTACGTCGTGAAGGTCGTCGCTCATACGGTTCGCAAGGATCACTTCCGCTTCCTGCTTGAAAGCAGCCAGATTGTTGACGACCCGCGAATTGAAGAACATGGCATCCTTCAGCGCCGGCTCGTGGACGATTACCTCGATGCCCTTGGCCTTGATCCGTTTCATGATGCCCTGGATGCTCGATGCACGAAAATTATCCGAGCCGCTCTTCATAATGAGGCGATGTACGCCTACGATCGCAGGATTCAATTGAATGATCGAGTCGGCGATAAAATCCTTGCGTGTCGTATTCGACTCGACAATGGCGTGGATGAGATTCTGCGGCACGTCCCGGTAATTGGCGAGAAGTTGTTTGGTGTCTTTGGGCAAACAGTAGCCGCCATAACCGAACGAGGGGTTGTTGTAATGGCTGCCGATCCGCGGGTCGAGTCCGACAGCTTCAATAATTTGCCGAGTATCCAGTCCGTGTGTGGCGGCATAGGTGTCGAGTTCGTTGAAGTAAGCCACCCGCATCGCGAGAAAAGTGTTCGCGAAAAGCTTGATCGCCTCCGCCTCGGTTGGGTCAGTGAGAAGCACCGGGATGTCGGTCTTGAGCGCACCTTCTTTAAGCAGCCCAGCAAAGGTTTCGGCTTGCTTTGAACGCGCTCCCACGACGATACGTGAGGGATAGAGGTTGTCGTAAAGCGCCCGGCCTTCGCGCAGGAATTCGGGCGAAAAGATTAGGGACTTACACCCCAGCGCCGAGCGAGTCTTGACAGTGTAACCGACTGGAACGGTCGACTTGATGACCATCACGGCATCCGGGTTGATCGCCATGACGTCCTTGATCACGGCCTCGACCGATTGCGTATTAAAGTAGTTCGTCTCTGGATCGTAGTCAGTCGGGGTCGCAATAATCACGAACTCGGCGCCCGTGTAAGCCTCGCGCTTGTCGAGTGTCGCACGGAAGCTCAGGTGCTTGTTCTCGAGATAGTCCTCGAGTTCAGTATCGATAATCGGTGATTCTCGGCGATTTAGCATCGCGACCCTCTCGGGCACTATGTCCAACGCGACGACCTCATTGTTCTGGGCGAGCAAAATAGCATTGGATAGCCCGACATAGCCGGTACCTGCGATCGCGATCTTCATCTTGAATGCTCAGTGGCGCCGTGTGCAGTCTTCACCAACAACTTACTCGTGGTAGTCATATGCAGAATAGCCATGTTTCTTTACCAGTTCATCGCGTTCGGCAGCCTTCAGGTCTTCGCGCATCATTTCCGAAACCAGTTCCTTAAAACTGATCTTTGGAGTCCAACCCAGCATCTCCTTGGCTTTGGATGCATCACCCAGCAAAGTTTCGACCTCGGTGGGCCGGAAGTAACGAGGATCGACGGCCACAATGCATTTGCCGTTTGCGTCATACCCCTTCTCATCGACGCCCCCACCCTTCCAGGTGATCTCCAGCCCAACTTCCTGCGCTGCGGCCACCACAAACTCACGCACGCTGTATTGCACGCCTGTGGCGATTACAAAATCCTCGGCCCGCTCTTGCTGCAACATCAGCCACTGCATCTCGACATAATCTTTCGCATGCCCCCAATCTCGCTTCGCATCGATGTTGCCGAGGTACAAGCATTCCTGCAGCCCAAGCTTGATTCGAGCCAAAGCGCGTGTGATCTTGCGGGTAACGAAAGTCTCGCCACGCACGGGACTTTCATGATTAAACAAAATACCGTTGCAGGCATAAATGCCATAAGCCTCACGGTAATTTACCGTAATCCAATAGGCATATAGTTTGGCAACTGCGTAAGGAGAGCGCGGATAAAAAGGCGTGGTTTCCTTTTGCGGAGTTTCCTGCACCAGCCCATATAGCTCTGAGGTCGATGCTTGATAGAAACGAGTCTTCTTTTCCAAGCCGAGTATGCGAATAGCTTCCAGAATGCGCAAGGCACCGAGCGCATCCGAGTTAGCTGTGTACTCGGGCTCTTCGAACGAAACCGCGACATGCGATTGTGCCGCCAGATTATAGATTTCATCCGGCTGCACTTGCTGGATGATGCGGGTCAGACTCGAGGAATCCGTCATGTCGCCATAATGCAGAACAAAGCGACGGTTCGTTTCGTGCGGATCCTGATACAGATGATCTATCCGGTCGGTGTTGAATAAAGAGGAGCGCCGCTTAACGCCGTGGACCTCATACCCTTTGTCCAAGAGTAATTCCGCGAGATATGCGCCATCCTGCCCTGTCACACCTGTAATCAATGCTTTTTTCATTTTCGGTCCAATCTTCAATTCAATAAACTAGTCTTAAACGCAGCATCGGCTTGTCGATGCCGAGAGAGATAACGCCAATGAAGCACCGCGCGCCGAATGCGGCCCATGTCCTTGCGACTGTGACGTCTGCGCAAATCCGCCATTTCGTTCGTGCCACGCGTGAGGAAATTCGCCTGTGACTTCTGACTTCCGTGGGCCCGGAAAACCCCAAACAATTCGGGTAAATGGTGGAAAACGGCCCCAATATCAATGAATCGCAAAATCAAATCCCAATCCATCGCGAACTGGAGATTGGCGTCAAACCTCGCGCCTACGTCATCCCAAATGGAACGCCGCCAGAACATCGACTCCTGAGGTACGTAGTCGACAAAGCCGAGAATTTGCGAATCATGTCCGGGTAGTACCCAACGACCGACCTCTAACCCATTTTCGTCAATGATCAACCTGTTGCCGTAAACGACATCGACAGATGGATGATCACGAAAATATCGCCCAACTAAGTGCAAGGCCCCGGGCAAAAGCATGTCATCAGAGTTCAAGTAACCCATGATCTCGCCTGAAGTCCGCGCAAACCCCCGATTCAAGGCGTCCGCCTGACCGCGATCGGCTTCGATGCGAATATCCACGCCTCGACCAGCGTACGGCCTGAGAACTTCCGCGGTGCCATCGCCGGACATGGCGTCCTGCACGACGTACTGCAAGTTCGCATACTCCTGCCCAACAACGCTTTCGAGCGTTTTACCGACGAACTGCGCTTGATTGAACGACGGCGTGACCAATGAAATCAACGGCAGATTGTCATCATCGCCGGTCTTAGCCAATCGATTAATTGACAGTGGACATGGCGGATGTTGATACAAGCGCCCGAGTCGAATACCCAGCATACGCCGACCCAACACACCAAGCCCCAAAGCCGAAAGCAAGGCCCTCATGCTAAACCATGTTCCTGCTTAAACCAAGTCACATAGCGAGCCAAACCGGCTCGCCACGCCGTCTTAGGTTGCCATCCCCACGCCATGGCTCGAGTCGTGTCAGCATGATAATGAAGGGGGTCACCCGGTCGTTGAGTGCCGCAAAACTCGGGAAGATCATCTCGCCCCATCAGCCGGAAAAGCTCCACTACCACATCTCGCACCGATACCGCTTCACCAAAACCGCCGTTCACGATGGGGCAATTTGACGAAGCATGGTCCGCGGCCCGGACCAACAACTCTGCGGCGTCGGCCACATATAGCCAATCTCTGGTCTCATCACCGGTACCAAAGAAAACAGACTCTTTGTCCAAGATTCGCCGACAGGCATCCCACAACAATTGTTTGCGAAAGCCCTCGCCGTAAATTGAAAAAAGTCGGACAACCGCAGCCTTTAATCCAAACAACCTGGAATGCTCGACCACCAATTCCTCAGCGATCTTTTTGTGCACACCATATGGGGATGCCGGGCGCAAAGGAAGTCTTTCCTGCATGGGCAAATAGTCGACTAAGCCGTAAACCGCAGCACTCGACGGATAGACCAGGGCTGCCCCGGGGGTGTCAACTCTGAGAAATTCCAGCACGGCGGCCGTCGTTCCCACCGTCCGTTGAAAGTCCGTGTGGGGTGCCGTGATTGATGCTCCAACGGCGCCACTGCCAGCACAATGAAAGATCAACTCTGGCCGCACATTGAGCGCACGCAGGTCGCGTAATGACACATCCCCTTCGACCCATGACGAAACGCCCCATGCCGCTTGATCTTCAGCATCCCATTTTCCGTGCCCTAACCCGACCACCCGCCAGTCACGCGAAGCCAAGGCCAAGGCAACATAGCGGCCAATCGTGCCGTGAGCCCCCGTAACCAGTGCGATTTTCTGTTTCATCAATTCAGATTTAATTTCGATTTTAGTTAGCGCCGTTGCGCGAGGAACAGAGCGCCCCTGTACCAGAGAGCAATTCCTCATCGAAAGTCTTATACGCTACCGACGTAGGATGCACGCCATCCACGGTGTAATGTCCCTTCCACTGGACACTTAGGAATTTTCTGTTTGCATCGATCAGCCGAACATCTTTCTCCTTTGCTAGCTGACGAATCGATGAGTTTAGTTGGTCAATGAGACTCGGATCGAAATAGGGCGTACCGAGGGGCATACCATCCTCCACAGGTAGGATCGTGAAAACCGCGACCATTGGACTTAATTTTTTGGCCAGATCAATCACTTCCGCATAATCATGCGTCCACTGACTTGCGTAATCGGCGGGCAATGCCATGCGATGTGCGTCATTGACTCCGACCGCCACAACAATACCGCTTAGCTTAGTACGTCCCGGGTTAGCTTCAATTTGTCGGAGCAAATCAAGTACGTCCTTTACCCCCCCCCCCC
>NZ_LMUX01000021.1:503159-521234 GCF_009765705.1 Burkholderia sp. L27(2015)
CTGCCTTCCATCTGCATTAAATGCGAAAGGATCATGAATTTACGTATTTGAATGTGATCGGCACTCCATACGTTTGAGGTAACTAGCAGTAGCACCGCCGTCAATACCGCGGAAATGTTACGAAACATCCTCATTTTGCTCCCGTGCCCCAGTTGAGCAGTTCCTCGGCACTTTGCCCTTCCAGATGCAACCGGACCCAACACTCAATCAATGTCAGCTTGTATAGGAAAGGTAAATCAAATTCCGACAAATTGCCCCGTGCGCGCTCGGGGTCCAACAGCCCCTGGCGAACCAGTGCGCCGTTCGCGAGCAGCGGTGCGAAGCGCTTGACAATACCTTTCAACCAGTCGCGTACCGGCGGCGTAAAACCCTGTTTCTTGCGTGCCAAAACATCTGCGGGCAGAGCGTCACGAAGCGCTTCGACCAACAACCATTTGTGGGGTTTGGTCCAGTCCACCAATCCGTCGTTGCGCATGCCAGTAACCCGATCTACAAGATCAACATCGAGCAAAGGTAGCCTCACTTCTACTGAATGCGCCATACTCATGCGATCCACCAGAGCCAGACAATTGGAACGCAGCCAAGTTCGATTCAGCAGATCGGAAACAGCTTGGTGAACGGGACGCGAGAGATCCAGCTTGGCCTGATCCAGCCAAAATCCAGCAGGTAACGCGTCGCGTACCGAAGCAGGCATCAGTGCACGCGACCAGGCATCACCATTGCGCAAGTCAGGGTGGACACCAAAAAAATCTGGCTTCAAGTCTGCCTTTTTGCCGAAAATGCGTTGCCACCATGACGGTTTGCTTACGTTGCCCGCCAGTATGGCCTCATTCCGAGTCACGGCTTCACGCACCCATTCGTAACCCCAGAAAAATTCGTCCCCGCCCATACCCGAAAGCAACACCGGATAGCCTGCTTCTCTGGCCGCCTGGCAAACCGAGTAGTATCCAAAGGCGGCGATGTCGCCGATCGGCGTATCCATGGCGGCCATCAGTGCTGGGAAGCCGTCAATGACGTCTTGGGTGCTGAGTTCAACCTCAGTAAAACCTATTCCCAATTCTTTGGCCAAAGAGGCGGCGAATCCCCGCTCGTCCGTGTCTGGCCGCCCCTCGTAGCCAATCGTAAACGCATGAAGTTGCCCCGGATAGTGACGCGCGGTCAGTGCGGCCACAAGGCTGGAGTCGATGCCGCCAGACAGCGCCACCGCAACCGGAACATCAGCGCTCCCCATCAGACGACAGGCATTGTCCAGGATTTCTTCGGTAACAGCCACGGGCTGGGACGGGTCTTCGTGAGCATGCGACAAATCCCAATACGGGCGGCTGGCCCCGTTCGTCTCTCCTGGGGTCAGCTCCAAGTAATGGCCTGCAGGCAAAACTTCCACGCCCTCGAGCAGGGTGGCCGGCTCAGGGATATACTGAAACGTCAAAAAGAGGTTAAAAGCCTCAGCCGTCAGTCGCGGTGGTGCTTTCATGGCCGCCCTGAGGCTGCGTAACTCGCTGGAAAACCACAGCCGGCCTGTTCCATCGCGATGGATATATAGGGGCTTCTCACCCATTCGATCCCGCGCCAACAGCAGCTTATCTTTCTTGGCATCCCAAAGCGCGAAAGCGAACATGCCACGCAGCTTGCCAAGGCACTCGATGCCGTACTCTTCGTATGCGTGGACAATCGTTTCCACATCGCTGTGAGATGAAAACCGATGCCCTAAAGCTTCCAGTTCAACGCGCAATTCGTGGTGGTTATAGATCTCGCCATTACATACGATGGCGATGTCCTGTGTCTCATTGAATAGCGGCTGCTTGCCACCGGCCAAATCGATAATGGAAAGACGCCGCATCGCCAGCATAACGCGCTCGCTAGCGAAAATGCCTTCTGAGTCAGGACCACGATGCTCCAAACGCTGATTCATTTGCCTCACGATGGATGCATCGGCCTCGTGAACCTTGTTTGGAGAAATAACACCACTGATACCGCACATTACTGGATTTTCCTATTTTGTTTAACGTTACCTGGCGAATGAGCAACCGCCTCGTCGACAATAGTCACAAACTGATGTGCAGTGTCCTGCCGCCTCAAATTCCTTCGCGCGTTTGCCAACGCTTCCAATTGAGGAGCCGGTCCTTTTTGCAAGTCTGGCCACACGGCTGCAACACGCTCCGCTAGATCGGTGGCATCGGATACGCGGAATAAATATGCGCCATCCACACCCGACAATTGCTCCGCATGCACGGCGATATCGGATGCGATGATCGGTCTTCCCAGTGCCTTGGCATCTTCAATTACGGTGCTCCAGCCTTCGAATCGCGAAGGCTGCAATATCGCTGCAGCGGCTCTGAGCAACTGAACTTGTTCTTCACGTGGCACAACGCCTAAAAATCGCACCTGACGCTGTAACCCGTCTCGCGCCAGTGCTTTGACCAGATTGCCAAAATAGTCGGGGTCGCGGCGGTCGTGTTGAAGACCGGTACAGACCAGCGGTATTTCTAACCCTTTATCCCGCAATAATCGCAATGCCTCGAAAACGGTTGCGTGATCCTTGTGTCGCCAGAATTGATTTGCGACGTAGAGAAATTTCTCTGGCAAACCGAATCTATCGATTATTTCGTTACAGACATTAGAAGACCCAGCCTCAATACTGCTGCAAAACGACCACACACGGGGTTCCACCGTCGCACCCGGATAAAATCGACGGAAGTCAGCAAGCGCTGCATTGCTCGATAACAACAAAATGCCCTGTGAATTGGCAATATCTTTGAAACTCTGCAATCGCGAGGACAACTCTACCGAATCAAACAGCTCAGGCAAATAATGAGGTTGAAAGTCGGGAATCCAGTAGAGACTCTTGCGCCACGACTGTTTTGTGTCAAAAATTGGAAAATATAACTCATTATCGGGCGCCCTCGATAGATGGCCAATCCATGGTGCGCGGCGCACCAGCCCACGATGGATACGGCGTGCGGTCGCAATCAGATCACCCGCCCGGTTGTCGCGCCCCCGTCCGTCAACTATCGGATGCCCCAGGAGCCGCCTGGCAAGGGGGGTTCCCGGCGAAGACAGCAACTGCAAACGGATCCTTGGGCGAGATGCCGACGGTAGCGTGGAGAGCGCGGCAAGCAGATTATCAATATAAATTGAGCCGCCCAGCCAGTTGGAATCTTCGATGAATTCAATCGTCAGCCCGTGAGTCATACTTTGCTCATTCCCAGAGCATTTCGTGCAATGTCACAAAATATACGCGCAGAATCCAGTATTCGATTTTGCAGAGCCTCTCGCGCATTTTTCTCGGCGACATAATCTGGACCTGGCTGCAGGCCAAGCCACTGGCCTGCCAGCACCGATGCCAGATGTTGCTCTGACTCAGGATTGAAGTAGGTGCATCGCTCGGGAGATTGCTCTCTGTGGACGGGAAGGTCGGATAGAAAAACCGGCCGGCCTGTCGCGCGAACGTCCTCCACGACCGTGCTCCATCCCTCAAACAACGAAGGCTGGACAACCGCGGCGGCATGACGTAGTACATCGACTTGCTCGCCTCGATCGATCAAACCGAGCAGATGTACCTGGTCGCGCAATGCCTGCTCTTCAATGAACTGCAACAAGCTCGCGAAATGGGCTTCGTTACGTCGATCCGATTGCGCGCCTGTGCACACGAGCGGAATGATCATACCTTGCTCGTGTCGCAAGCGAGCTAGCGCCTTCAGAACAGTAATATGGTTCTTGTGTACCCAAACCTGGTTTGGCAGATAGAGGAATTTTTCCGGTAGGCCATATTTTTGTAGTGTCGTTGGCGATGCCGGTTTGGTTGTTTCAAGCAAAGAACAAAAATGCCACACCCTGGGCACAGCATGATGAGCAGGATAAAAACGGCGAAAATCGTCCGCTGCGACCTCGCTGCTAAAGACAACGACACCGGACTGTTTTGCAATATCGCCGATAGAACGATCCCGGGCAGCAATTTCGTCGGCCGAAAATAGATGCGGCAAGTAGCGATGCTGGAAGTCGGGAATCCAGCGCACGGTAACCGCGCCGGGTATTTGAGCGCCAAACCCAGGATAGACCACATCGACGGGCACTACCGGCTTTATCGGCAAACCCAGGCGCCGTAAAACTCTCCCAGGCCAGCTATCGGCGGCAGAATCAAAAATTGGCAGATGCCCCCACTCACTGAGAAAGCCCGATAGCACGTTTGGCGCGCCAAACAATCGCACCTTGGGTCGTTCGCTCTCTGGTAAGTGCGAAAGACAAATCGCCAGATTGCGCAAATAGAGTGTGCCGCCCATCCATGCGGGGTCGTCAATCAGTTCGATACCGATCGTGAGCTGTATTGGCGACGTTCTCATGCCTCAGCCTTTTTTTGTAATGCTTTGCGCCAGGTTAAGGTGTTGGCCAATTTATGCACGGGATTCCACGCTGACCAAAACAAGCGCTTTAGTTTCGCCGCGTCATGCCTATCGGAAAAATCCAAAGTTTCAAAGGCGTACCAGCCGTCAACGGATAAGGTTCTCAGCAGGCCTTGTGCAAGGAGTTCATCTAGGTTAAACCCATGCCGAGCCAAATCTACAGGGCTGAGTGGCCCAGGCGCCGCAAAAAGGTAAAGAGGCAAGCGGATTAGGCCCGGGAATTTCTGTGGGGCGCAAAGTACATCAATGCCTCGCTCGCGAATAGCGACTGCGAAACACGAAAACATCCGCTGCTGCGCTCGAATTACCGCAGCAATACGCCAGGGTAAAGATATTAGCCAATACGCCGGTAGGAATATCGGGCGTAAAGGTGTACGTAACGTGAAATCGGCAATCACCCTGCGTATCAACCGCCGGCGAATTGCTGCACTGAATTGACGCGGCGCATGTCGCTCCACGAAGCGCCAATGATCGACCACATTGCTCATCGAACGCCGGGAAAAGGTTTCGTGCCAAATCGAGCGAAAACTGGATTTTCCAATGCTCGGTACGATCCCGGTTTCTTCAATGTGGGCCAGTATGCGTGTCTCATAGCAGACGCCCAGCCGGCAACCATACCGTTTGAGGCGACAAAAAAACTCGTAATCCGCCAGGTAGTGAGGCAACATGTCCGCGTCCACATTGCCTGCACTGCGAATCATTTTCAGCGGCACCAAACTCCCTCGCCCTGGCAACACGTCGACGTCGTCGCAAAACTTCTCGCCCACCGCCACACTGCTCTTGACCGGGAATGAATAGGAATCCCAGTCAATATATTCACCCGCATCCAGAATTTTCGTTGCGTCGCGGCTATCCACGACCAGCGCGCCAACCGCTGAGTCATGGGCTTTTGCGGCCCGCATCAGCGTCTCGACATAGTCGTCAGCAATCTGCGTATCGTTATTCATCATCAAAACGCAGTCGTCCACACCCTGGCTTTCATCAAGGGCATAGGCTATACCCCGCGCCATCGCGCCGGCCCACCACAACTCGACGTCAGACACCAGCATCGCCACGTCTGGATGCTCCGTACGAATTGCCTCTACGGTGCCGTCCGTTGACCCCCCGTCAGCCACGATGATTTTGATAGGCTGATAACGCTGCGCCTTGAGATGCAGAATGCAGTCGCGTGTGAAGTGCAGTCGATTGAAAACAGGGATAACAGCAAATACTGTCGGCTTGGCGATTCCCGACATTTCAGTGCCTCGCCTGACTGCTGCTAGAAGTCTCATCTAGAGACGAGTCGATAATGCGGCCCTCCTTGTCGATGATCAGAAAATTGGCCGTTTCGTCCCAGTGATAAGAAGCAAAAAACAGGTCGCGGTTTCGCTCAAAGAAATCCTGAAATGCATTGGCATATTCGTTATGCAATGCGTTAAAGAAATCATTGCCCAGATCACGTCGCTCCCATTCGTTCCACTCGGTCAGCACCAAAGTTTTGCCCAATACAATGCCATGCCAGCGATGGTGATTTGGTAGACGCGTGAAGTTGAACATCACATCAGACAGCCGTGTGGGCACTTCGATGTAGCCCCGCCGCCCCACGCGCACCAACTCTCTGATTGCCTGCCCAGGGTTATCCATGTGCTCGAGAACATGCGAACAGAAGACAAAATCGTAAGTTCTGTCATTGAAAGGTAGACGCTGAAGGTCGACCTCAAAAAAAGGGCGCTGGTCGCGCACCATGGCCTCTACGCGGTGAGAAGTCTTCTCAGGGTATTTGTCAGCCAGATGATTCGCCCGCTTGAACGGCCAACCACCGGAACCGACATCCAGCACCAAGTCATCAGGCGCAAGATCCCAACTCATCACCTCGTTCTGAAAAGTCCACGTACTCATCACGGGAGCACCGCGCTTTTCCAATGATGGAATTAGCGGCCAAGCCTCAGAAGGAAGGTGCTCAAGCAGCATTGAACGAGCGGAGGCGCGCAATTCTGGATCCTGTGGCATACATCTCGAAGCAACCAGCTGAACCCAAACAGGCAACAACTGATGGACCGCGCCATCTGATGTGGCCTTCGGAACCGACTGGCGGTTGGCGATACTCCGCATCAAGCAAGCCACGCAGAAGAGTTGGAACCGCTCAAAAGCTGCAGACAGTTTGTCAAACATCACGAACACCGTTTATCGTCATCGACGGATATGCGGGCTAGAAACTCCCGTGTATCCGGCAAGCGTGAGACCGTCGCATTCCAGTCTGACAGCAGCGCGCCGAGGCTCTGCTCATTCCAGAACCAGTAATGTCCAAAAAATTGATCGACATCACCGTCAGGGACTACAATCGCCACCAATCCACCCGGGCGGCAAATCCGCACTAATTCTGCAGCCACGAGCCTGGGATTTTCCAGATGTTCAAGTACATCGGTACACATCACCACGTCGAAAGAAGCCGTTTCGTAGGGCAGGGTTCGTTCAATAACGAACTGTCTGAACTCTCCGTCTGGCATCGCTGCGCCTGCCCCTTCAACCGCCTTGGACGAAAAATCGAGGCCGAATATGCGAATGGCGGGCCTGCGCTTACGAACCTCACTCAGCAAATCGCCGACGCCGCAACCAATATCGACCACCTTCGCATCCGACGCAATTCGGGCTTCTATATGGTCGACGATCTCGATGGTTAGCCTATCTCGAGCATGATTGCCTTCAGCACCAAATGCTTCGAGATTCGACGAGTCGCCCCAAAGCTGGTCATATCCATCCGCGGAATTATCTTCGGTTATCCATCCTATGCCCAAATCTGTGGTTCGTGTCTGATCGGGTAGCAGAACAACACGGTAGCGATTTTTTGGGACCAGTAGAAACTTATTCGCCAATCCATAAATATACCCCCCTTTAGGCACATAATCATATTGACCTTGAGGTATATGATCCCAGCCATCCGCCGAATAAGGCTCAAGACCATAATCTATATTATCTGCAAATTCTGGCGATAATCGAAAAGCAATGCTTCTCAGGAGGCGCGCGATTAGCTTACGTAGGCGCTGAATCATTGACTTTCAACCCATCTTGTCTGATCTGCCAAATTGCGTGCATTTGACAATTCATCGGAAACAGCAGTGAATTCGAAATCGCTTTGAATATGCATCACCGCATTGTTATCCGAATATAAAAATGAGTTTGCCGGATGCTTCACAATGAAACGAGCTGCTGCGAACCGATAGAACAAGTGGACGCCCACCTCCTTGCGGGTGATACCGACGTTGAGGGTATATGCTCCTGGCCGAAAATTCGGCGCCCGAAGCCGCACTTGGAGATTATAAAAACCTGGGCTAACATGCGGCAATTGAAGGCCCTGTTCGTAGCTATCGATCGACGCGATAAAACGATAGTGAACAGCGTCAACAGTGAATCGCAATAGCAAATTCTCCTGTGGATGCTTTACTTCTATTTCGGCAGATATCAGTATCGACTCACCGAATTCAAACTCAGTTTTTTGTTCTGCTGCGGATACGCAATAAAGTTTTACATCCTGGCAAACAACGTCGCCAGTTCCACCTTGCGAATGGCCATATTCGGCTTTTAATCCACTTTCAGCAGCAGTTGTTCCTTGGTGCGCGTCAACAGCCTTATCAAACTGAATGCCCGCGCTGGCGGCGTTCCGCGAATTCTGATCATCGTAAGCACGGATAACGTTCTCAGCTGAATCGTCAAGAACCGCATGTCCGTGATCCATGAGCAGCCCCCGATCACAAACAGACCAGATCGCCCCCGGGGAGTGGGAAACTAATATGATTGCGGTCCCCTGCCGCTTCAGTTGGAGGATATGATCAAAGCACTTTTTCTGAAAATTAAGATCACCGACCGCCAACACCTCATCCATCAGTAGGACATCGGGACGGCTTAAGGCTGCTATTGCAAAACCTAGACGTACGTACATGCCAGTGGAATAATTTTTTACGGGCAGGTCAATAAAATGGCCAAGCTCAGAAAAGGCGATGATCTCATCCATCAAATCATCGATTTCCTTGGTAGTCAGACCCAACAAGGCGCCATTGACGTAGACATTTTCACGGCCCGAAAGCATGGGCGCAAAACCCGCCCCTGCTGCGATCAGCGCGCCTACACGACCACGGATCTGGATGCGACCAGCGTCCGGCGCATATACGCCATTGAGTACGCGTAACAACGTCGTCTTCCCGCAGCCATTTACACCCATGATACCGAGAGCTTCCCCACTCCGCAGCTCGAAACCAACATCATTAACGGCCCAGAATTCTCCTTCACGCAATACGCCGCTCTGGCTTGACTGGCCGAGCAACTTACGGGCTACGTCGCGCAGACCATAGCGCATCGATTGACGCAAAGTAAGACCGAATTTTTTCGAAACGCCTTCCGCGCGGATGGCCCATTGCTGCTTGCTCATAGCCGCTCCGCTACTTTGTCTTTAATCAGGTAGAAGGAATGGATTCCCAGCCACAGCACCAAAATGGCAAAGCCGATAGCCAGACCGTATGCCTCAGGGTGCGCAATGGTTCCAAGCACAAAGAGGCTTCGGGGCGCATCGACCAAATAGGTAAGTGGATTCCAGAACACAACAGCCCTCAGCAACGGCTGCGAAAACTTGGCGGTATAAACGACCGGGGTAATGTACATCGCAAGACTCAGCAGCGTCACAAGCATGCCCGTCACATCGCGCGCAACCGCCCCTACCACGGCGAGAATCAAACCCAGCCCGACTCCAAGCAGGATGATAGGCAGCACCATCACCGGATACAGTAAGGCCCAGGGGGAAGGTGGTATCCGAAGAAACGCGAGAATCAATAGCAATACAAATAAATTGATCACTAAATTGTATGCAAGATTGGCCATCCCCGTAAGCGCTAGGCCAATTTTTGGAATATTCGTACGCATGACGAGATCCGTGTTGGCGATCAATCCACCCGCGACGGTCGTCACTGAGCTGATTAGGAGCCCCCAGACTGTGGTGCCGATATAAACATAAATAGGATAGGGAATGCCGACGTTACCGGGATTCAGAATCCCCGTTGCTTGCATGAATACAAAACTGGCGATACCCAGAAGAGGGGCTACTACAATCCACAAATAACCCAGTATTTTTTGGCGGAAACCGGCAACAAAGTCCCGCACGAAGAGATGCCAGATGACATGGCGCGAGTAAAATAATTCACTGAATGCCAAACGCAGAGAACCAACCGGCCCAAGTAATTCAGCGGTGGCTTCGTACGTACGAATCACTTGCGAGGCCTTTCTTTCTGAAGCTCGCTGAGTCATCTCGCGGCCACCTTGCTCACCGGTTTAGTGGCCAAAAACGAATAGAGCCGACCGGGCGTTTGATCGCGGCGGTTGATCATATTCACCAGCAGTCGCATCAGCGCCCTGCCCATCACGTGATTGGAATTGAAGATCAACCCGGCTAGCGTTCGCCCTAGAATTGCAGCAACAGGACGCGTACAGTAGTCAAAAAATTGCTCGGTCGTCATTGGAAAATAGTTAATGGGCGAATCAAGTGGAGCCAATGATTTTTGGACTTCCAACCCCGCCGAACGCATTGCCGACAGATATTCGTCAAGCAAAAATGCATTTTCCCCTCCATAGAACTTATGCAGAGGGTGACCATCTAGGAAACGTTGGAGATCCTTTTTATTACTAATGACGTGTTCCCTGGTGGCAACCATCACGCCGCCGGGCTTGAGCACGCGAAATATCTCACGACATGTTTGATTCAGATCTCGTGCGTGGTGCAAAACTTGCCGACAATTCACAACATCAAAACTGTTGTCGGCAAAAGGTAATTTCTCGGAATATTCAGCGACCACATTGATAGAGAAACCAGTCGCTTCGGCCAGAGAACGAATTGCACCGGCGCCAACAAGATTGCTTGGATCCGGCTCAAGCGCAGTCACTTGCCATCCGTCTCGTGCAAGCGCATAACTACTGATACCTCGCCCTGCGCCAAGATCAACAACTTTACCTCTCGCTACTGGCAACAAGGCCGCTATCGATTTCCACTCAACGCTTTTCCAAAAACGCTCCGCAGCCGCTGGTAGCGGATCATCAAAATAGCATGCTCTCACGAGCTCTTGCTGCCCGGGTTGATCGCGCAGCCATTGAACAGCCTGCTCCCAACTGATCTTGGTCATTCTTGAGGAAGTTCCTTAATAACTCTGGCGGGATTGCCCGCAACCAATGTCCATGATGGGACATCCTTGGTTACTATCGAGCCAGCTGCGACTACGGATCCTTCCCCGATAGTCACGCCTTTCAAGACGGTCACATTCATTCCTAACCACACTTTGTCTTCGATCCGAATCGGCGCCTTCTCCACAACGTCCCAGTTCTTGAACTCACTGGCTTTCTCGAGCCCTCCGCTCAGGAGACCTTCACGCCATTTGCGAACGTCTTCTGCACGCTCCCGCCAATCAAGCGAATGAGAATCATGATCGGCAATAGTGCAGCCCCATGAAACAAGAACGTTGTTTCCAATTTCAATTTGATCAGCGCAAATAATCTGCGACCCGCCAATATAGGTGTCATGCCCAACTGACACAGTACCAACACTGCGCTCCAGGACAATTCGACATGATAAGACGGAGCCTTTACCGATCTTGACGCGGTCGTCCGTCGAACCAGACCGATATTCTACGGAGTAGCCAGCAAGAACCGCACCATCTGAGTTGACGGAGTACCCTTGCGCAGCGCCCGAACTCACGTTTGCCGCTTTAGCATGCCGATAAGCAAATCTTAACAATCGAGCAAAGATATTACTGGGGAAATTTCGCATCTATAAACCGCTCCTGGAGGAACATCGCGCGTTACGATCGCCCCTGCTGTAATAATACTTCCGGCACCAATTCGCACTCCCCTTAGGATCGTGACGCCAAAACTAATCCACACATCATCCTCAATTACAATGGGCGCGGATTGTATGCCTGGAATATCCTCTTTGCGTGTCGGATGACCGCGTTCGATAATATCCCTGAAATGTTTATGTCGTTCTGAGGCATTCGTTGAATGAGCAGTACCATCGTGAATATTGACGTCATGAGCGATCAGCACGCGGTTTCCAATTGTGATCGACTCCATCGACCAAATTTCCGTGCGGACCCCCACATAGCACCAGTCACCGATGGTCACTTGCCCCCCGTGGCCATAGGTTTGCAAACGACCACGTATATACGAATTTTTGCCGATTCTGATCTTTTCTGGACCGCCCGAAAAGTTTCCAATTTCAGCCTCTTCGCAAAGCGTCCCCCCCGTATCCAGCGTGCAGTTATTCCACCCCGCATTTGCGTGCTTTGTTGCGGCGAGCTCTCTAGCCAACCTAGACATTGCTCGGTGACATAATCGGCTAAGAAAGCGCATTGCGAAGCTTCCCAGTGAATTTGTGAATCCAATTTTTAAATTGCTTCGTACGACCCAAATCATTTATTTCTGGGCGTTCAACTTCGCCCTTGGAGCGTAAGAACGTTTCCAGATGATAGAGATGCTCCTGCTCGAAGCTCGTTTCGGATGGAAAAGTCAACGAAGTCGGAAGGTTTGCTCGCAGATTTCCCAAAACATCGCCTTGCTGGAGAACATCGTCACTGCCACAGTGAATGCCCGACCCATCAAAACCACCATTCCATACAAGACTTTTCGTGGGATACACCACCAAACCATTGAGTCGTGAAACCGCATACCACCAAAGAATGCCCCAAGAATCGTTGCGCCCCGCCAGGCGATCTTCAAGCATCGTCGAAAACGCGCAAGTGCCTCCCAAGTCGAACAGCTCTCTCCAGTTGCCGTCGCGCTTCGCGCCCTCCAGATCCACCGGCTGCCACGCGAAATGCTGCCAGGCGCGCTGCCACGTGGCCCAGCCCCAGGTCGTGGTGACAGGGAGTAGGAAAGCGTCAGTCGTGATTCCGGGAGGCGTACTTAGCGTAAAGCCCGAGATCTGCATGATCCGCTCGTCATCTGCGTAGCGGTCCAATGACTCGATCATGTAATGCAAAAAATCGGGATTTACGACAAGGTCATCCTCAACAACAATGACCCGCCCATAGCGGGCGCAGAGATCGGACACGCCAGTCGCGATCGACTTGGCGAGACCAAGATTCTGCGGCTGCTCGATTACCCGTGCGTCGAAAGAAACCGCCCATTCACGGAGTACTTTTCGAGTAGCCTCGACCGCCGGCCGAGCGGCATCCGTTCGCGGGCCATCGGCAAACAAATGAAACTCGCAGTCTTCGACCCGCCGACTCCTGGATAAAGCATCCAAGGCGCGCTGCGTGTGATCGGGACGGTTATAGGCGAACAGGGCTACGGGCGTCTTCTTATTCATTTCGCTCGATCGCTATGTAGCGTATTTTGGCTACCCGACCAGTCATGAACTCACCCGACCATAGATATCTTCAAAACGAACGATGTCGTCTTCTCCAACGTAATCGCCGCTTTGCACCTCGATCATCACACAAGGTGTGGTGCCAAGATTTGTAAGACGATGCTTGTGACCAGCGGGAATATACGTGGACTCATTGGTACCAATGAGAATTTCCCGCGTCCCATTGATTACCTTGGCTTGCCCACTGACCACCACCCAATGCTCGCTGCGATGACGATGCATTTGCAAGCTGAGGCTCGCGCCAGGCTTGACTTCAATGCGTTTTATCTTGAAACCGTCACCTTCCCCCAACACGGTGTAAGTGCCCCACGGGCGGTGCACCGTACGATGCAGTTTATGGGCCTCATGGCCTTTCGCCTTCAACTCTGCATAAATGTGCTTTACGTCTTGAGCAGAGGACTTGCTAGCCACCAGAACAGCGTCCGGCGTGTCAATGATAAGAAGGTTCTCGACCCCGACCGCACCGACCAAGCGATCACCGCTTTGGATGGTGCAGTTCTGCGTATCATGTAGCAGAGTATCTCCCTGCACACGATTGCCATTTACATCCGGCTCGGCAAGGTCGCCCAATGCCGTCCAGGAGCCAATATCGCTCCAGCCTATATCGCAGGGCACGACGGCAACACAATCCGACTTTTCCATTACTGCATAATCGATCGCGCCGTCGGGCACACTCGTGAAAGCATGGGGATCGAGCTCGATCCGGGTGAACCCCTTGTCCTCGGCCAATCGGGACTGGCTCAGGCAAGCCCTCGTTGCGGAGAGAATCGGTTCACAGTGCAATTCCATTTGCCGCAACATTGTCGCAACCGAAAAGCAGAACATCCCGGAATTCCAAAGGAACCTGCCGGACGCGACGTATTGCTGCGCCTTTTCAAGTGACGGCTTTTCCACAAAGCGCAGCACAGTGTTGCCGTCGGCTTCAATGTAGCCATAACCGGTCTCAGGGGCGTCCGGCTGAATGCCGAAGGTGACCAACCGACCCTCGCTGGCCAGCTTGGTAGCGGCAATGACCGCTTCCTGGAAGGCCTGTTGGTTGGCAATCAAGTGATCTGCCGCAAGCACAAGCATGACGGCGTCATTGCCATGCTTTTCGGCCATCTGAAGGGCGGCGGCAGCAATCGCCGGGGCGGTGTTGCGCCCGAACGGCTCCAGAATGAAGGACGTGGCAACGCCCGCCGCGTTCACCTGACGAAACTCATCCTCTACCTTGAAGAAAAGCTCTCGATTGGTGACCGTCAGCACCTCGGTAACACCCGGAAGCTGCGCACCTCGCAGAAAAGCCTTTTGCAAGAGGCTTTGTCCATCCTTCAGGCGAATGAATGGCTTGGGATGCAACTCACGTGAAACGGGCCAAAGCCGGGATCCGGCGCCACCGCATAGGATAACGGGAATAAGAAGACAGCTGGCCTGCTCGACGCAATCATCTGGTTGCTTAAGAATATCTATTGCCCCTTTGTAGCTTACTGCGAAATCAGAGCCTTTATTTTTTGAACGTGCCGTTTTTGCAGCAAATTCCGCTTTATTAATTAGACTCACCCAACTAGCCCCAACATTTAGAAAATTGCAGCTTCTTTTATATACGTTCCATAAAGCCCAACTGCGGGTGGGGCCGTACTGGCCGGCCTGAGAAGCCACCCAACACGTTGTGCACAAACCCCAATTAACCGTCATAATTGTAACATGTCGAAGTGTTGCCAGACAATTTTGATGGCTTGAAAACAACTGAGGTGCTGACCACGAAACGCAAGGATTCAACTCGATTCGCCATCACCCAGTTGAGCTAGCAATCGCCTCTTCTGCTCGCGCCGGCCACTTCATGATTTCGGTCTGTAGTACCGTAACAAACCACCATCGTTGTCAACAGCAAATAGAGCGTACAGACATCTTTGTTTTCTGCCGCGATCGAGCCTCGGGTTGCGGCTCGAGCCGCACCCTGGTAAGGAATTTTTCATTCGTGCAGAAATGTGCGTGCGCTCGGTTGACTGAAGACCACTGGCAATCAGGAGCGCCACATAAAGCTTTTCGCCGGGGTGCCGTCCGGCGACGTTCACCTCGATGCGCGATTAGCGACCGATTGCCCCGAGCGAACACAAGCTCGCGACTCGATGCCCGCCGGATCTAATCGTCTTTGCAGCGTTCCGAGAACAGCCGCACGCGAGCTTGAACGGCGGTGGCTGGATCAGTTTGACGTCAGAAGCCATTGTGAAATTCGGGCATAATTGCCCGCCGCGAGAGCGGCGGTGCAGGGAAAAAAGTATGATGGGCCACTCTTCGTAACTCAGCGTAACGATACCGCCAACTCAATCGAAGCAGGACAGGCACAATGAATTCGCAGGCTCCGACTCCGTCCTCCCCGCCTCTTCGTCACCGAGAGCCCACGCGCGCTGCGGTCCCGGCTCAGGTTCCTTATGGCATCGGAGACTTGCAAGGTTGCTGCAATGCACTCGCGCGCCTACTCGGCAAGCTCGACCTGACGTCTGAAAGCCCCCTGTGGTTTGTCGGTGACCTCGTCAACCGAGGACCGAGTTCGCTTGCTACACTGCACAAGCTGATTCAGTTGGGTCAACAAGCAACCTCTATTCTCGGCAATCACGATTTGCATTTGCTTGCCATTTTTGCTGGTAGCCGCAAACAAAAGCCGGGCGATACGCTTGACGAGATCCTGCAAGCTCCCGATGCGGTAGAGCTGATCGATTGGCTGAGAAATCGGCCCTTGGCCCATTTCGATGGCATTCGGCTCATGGTTCATGCGGGCGTACTCCCACAATGGGATGTTGCCAATACGCTGGAACTCGCGGGCGAAATCGAAGCACAACTGCGCGCCCCTACGTGGCGTAGCTTTACGGGCGAACTGTTTGCGGCCCCCGCTCAACCTTGGCATCCAAGGCTCAAAGGCATCGAGCGCATGCGGTCAGTCACTAGCGTGCTGACACGAATTCGCTTATGTGACGCTGCCGGCCAAATGGAAACAAGATATAGCGGCCCTCCGGCGAGCGCGCCGGCAGGTTTCATGCCTTGGTTCGACGTGCCAGACCGTAAAACCGACGATGTGATAGTGGTATTCGGCCACTGGGCGGCTCTCGGCCTAGTGTTACGAGACAGGCTTTGCGCATTAGATACAGGCTGCGTGTGGGGCAATCAGTTGAGTGCTGTGCCGTTAGACATAGATCCGCAAAAGCGGATTCCAATCCAGGTCGATTGCCGCAAGAAAGAACTTGAGGGAGACGAGCGCTCTGCGGTATCGCTGAACGCTCCCTGACCACGGCAATCCGCATCGTTGATAACGACTCTGCTACAATTTTCTGTCGTGGTGCTTGGCACGCTGCTTTGCCGTTCCCGCCGCTCCGATGGTGCTATTCAGCCTGCGCAACGTCTGCGTGACTTCTCACTGCCATTTGCCTAAAGACGCCTTGACCCAGACTTTGCCAGCCTCGCGTTCCATTTCTGCCCGCCTACTTTCCGGCGGCTTGTGGGTTCTGGCCTCGCGCGCCCTCGCGATCGCGGCAGGCTTCGCAGTCAGCGTATTGCTGACTCGCATGCTGACGCCACACGAGGTTGGCTCGTATTTTTTGATCTACAGTCTGGTGGCGGCCTCCTCAGCGATCGCTATGCTCGGCCTCAATTTTAGTATCGTGCGGCTGATAGCGGAGTCGCTCAGCATAAACCAACCTGGTCGCGCCAAAGGCGCCATCTTCATGACCTTCGCGCTCGTTGCCGGTGCGCTCATTTTGATTGCAGCAGTGCTAATCATCGCGCCCGGCACCTGGCTTACCACGCACGTGTTCGGCCTGGCGGGTCCTCATTTGATTTGGCTGAGTGCCGCGTGGATCGCCGTCTTTACTTTGCAACTCATCGTTGCTGAAATGTTCCGCGGGCTGCATGACATCCGTTTTGCGTCGATTTTCGGCGGCTTGGTTATCAGCGTGCTCGGAGCGCTCTTTTTTCTGATGTGCCTACTATTCGGCATCCACCTCACGCTGGCGTCTGCTGTGACGCTCAGTGTCACAGCGGGGGTGATCAATTTCGTTTGCGCCGGCTGGCTAATTGGCCGAAAAATCAAGTTATTGACGGGCAAGCCTCAGTTTCACGCGCGGGAAATGCTCGCGATTTCTGCGCCGTTGTGGATCGTCAATTTGACACTGCTGTTGCTAACACAAGCCGACGTCTGGATTCTAAGTACCGGGCGCGGTCAGGATACGGTGGCGATTTATGGGGCCGCCGTACGCATGACCCAATTCATGACGGTTCCCCTGCTCGTCATCAATTCCACTTTGCTCCCCGTTATTAGTGAAATGTACGCGCGCAGGGACAGCATCGCACTGGAACGTGTCTTACGCGCATCCGCAGCACTAGCGGTGTTGCCCGCAGCCATTGCTTTGGGCGTTTTTCTGATGTTCGGTACACAGTTGATCGGACTGGCTTTCGGCAATTTTTATCGCGGCGGTCTGCCGGTGTTGCTCATCCTGAGTCTTGGCCAATTTGTCAATATTGCCGGCGGTTCGTGCGGCTATACCTTGATGATGACGGGGCATCAGCGCGACATGATGTGGATTACCGTGCTGGCTGGCGCGCTCACTGTGGGGCTGGGTTTCGCGATGGTGCAAACTTGGGGCGCGGTAGGGGTAGCACTAGGCTCCGCCATTGGGCTTGCGCTGCAAACACTCGTGATGTGGCTATGTACCCGCTGGCGCATTGGCATCTGGACACACCCATCGCTACGTGATTTGCGCCTTTTATTATCATCGTTATGGAGAGGCTGATTGTTGCCCAGGCTCTTCCGGCCACATCAATCGATGTTGTGAGTTCTATGACTGAATCTGTGCCACTGGTATCCATCGTCGTCCCGATATATAACGCTGCTCGTTATATCGATGAGACTGTTCAAAGCCTGCTCGCGCAAACCTATTCTAACCTGGAAGTCATTTTGCTCGATGACGGCTCGACCGACGAGACCCTCACCTTGCTGCAAGCCTATGCGGATCGTTGCATTGTCGACAGTCATTTCAATATGGGGCAAGCCGCGACGCTGAACCGCGGATGGGCGCGTGCGCGTGGTCATATCATCGGTTACCTGAGCGCAGACGACAAACTGATGCCCGACGCCGTTAAATTCGCTGTAGAGGCTTTGAGCGCACAGCCCGAAGTGGCGCTCGTTTATCCGGACTACGAATTGATCGATGAAAACTCCACGCGCTTGAAAGTGATACGCGCGCCGGATTATTCCTATGCGAGAGTTGTGTTGGTCGGAGAGTGTCCGATTGGGCCCGGGGCATTTTTCCGACACACCCTTTT
>NZ_LMUX01000021.1:521450-586233 GCF_009765705.1 Burkholderia sp. L27(2015)
ACCGGGTACTCGCCCAGTTTCGGGTCCATGCAGACTCGCAAACCTTTGCGGAACCGAGCGTTGCTAAGGCGAACGAATATCCGTACGTCATCGAAAAGTATTTTGCGCGCTCGGATGTACCGGCGGGACTCATGGCACAACGTCAGTTGGCCTTTGGCAATGCCTATCTTTTGACTGCGCGTCTGCACCTGCGTGCTGGCCGATATCGTGTCGCACTCTCGGCATGGTGGCAAGCGGCGCGCTACAGCGTGTGGTCGGTTTTACGACCGCACTCGATCAAATTGATTCTGAATGGCATATTGGGACGTGAACTGCATTATCTGAAGCAGTGGATACGAAAGGTATTTGGCAATAAACTTTAGAGGCGCCAAGATTTAGTAGCGCATATGGCGCTACCCACTCATGATATTGCGCTGTGTTAGGCGACAGTCGAAATTTTCTTGAATTTGGTCGATAAGGCTCGCAAGCTATAAAACGCAAAGACGGCCACTAGATTTTCACCAAGAAATACGATCCACAGATAGGGAAAGTTCATCTGACAGACGGCGTTCGCCATAAAAATGGCGGTTACGGTGGCCAGAAACCGGCCACCACACAATCTGAGAATAAGTTCTTCGAATAAAATGATAATGCCGCTGATGAGAAACATTCCAATAAGCACGACAGTCAGAGAGCCCGAATAAAATAATATTGCGATGGCGCCTGGTAAGGTTAAAAACGTAAAATTCCTGTCATAAATATAATAAGAGTTTGATAGAGACTGATAAATCGAATTAACTCCCACAGAGGCATTTTCGTTTAGTCCTCGTTTAAAGAGCGCCCATCCAAGCCGGTCGGGGCTGGAGGCAACCGACAAGACCCCCTCAAGACCTATCCAGCGATCCAGGCTGAGCAATATGACTTGTCGTCCCATTCCTACAGGGGCCGCGAGCGCTGGAGGAAGCCATGCTGGCGGTCTCCAGGACGGAGGGCTTCGGTGTGCGATCGCTGTTGGCCCGGTGCCGAGCGGTGGGACAGCCGCGATGGACTGAGCATCCTCAGTGGGGGCCGGACTTATCTTTTGCACTTGCAGAAGCTTGTGCGCCGCATTTTGGGGAAGCAGGGACAATTGAGATACGCTAGTCGGCGACTCCGTCGGTACGTACAAAACTAGACGAATCCACGACACGATCGACAGGCTAAATACAAGGCTGACGGCCAAAATAACTGGGAGCCGCCAACCGTAACCCGACCACAATCGGCGCCGCAGCGACGGCATATGGATCGATATAGCGGTTGCATACGCGAGTACAAGGAATAGCGTGACAGCTCGACTCAGAATTGACACAGATGCGACTACGCTCAAGGTCGCGACAGTCGCGATCACCAGCATCAATTGCCTCGGATTGGTTTCCAATTCCCAATCGAGCATTAACGCAAATAGCATCGGAATACCGGCAAAACTAGCCCAGGCGAATAGCACGCTCAAGTCAAACGGCAATATCAGCCGCATATTCACGCCAATTTGGAAGAACGCAAAAAAATAATTCGCAGCGTAAAGTCCGACAGCTCCAATCGCACAGATCACCCAGATCCAAAATCGGAAACGACTGTACCAGACCGGCACAAAGTTTGTTGGGGTGACTGTCGCCCTATCACGCCATCTGCAAATCAGTAGATGAACAGCACGGCATAAGGCGACGCCCGTGGCTCCCGCTGCCGAAATGCCGAGACTTCTGTCCCATAACGCTGGCGTTCCATCAAAGCGCCCCACCGGCTCTATGAAATCATAATGCAGAGCCAAGTGAGCCATGAATTTAAGCCAGAAACCGAGAAATAGAAAAACAGCAAGAAACAGGTAGCCGTCAAATCGCCTCTTGGGAAAAGCTAATAAAAGCATCACCCAAAACGCAATATGAAAGGCAAGCAAAATCAATCGATCTCCCGTATATGCAGTGATCGACCATATAATTGCGCCCAGCAATAGCATCACCAATAACCCGCCGATCGTGCGAGATGGTTTCTGCCACTCGTGCCATGTGCGAATCGAAACGTTGCCTAACGACATTGACTTTCCTGGTAATCTTGCCTCTGACAAGAACATTTGACACTGCGACAATCAATAAATTCTCGGTCGATAAACCTCGGAGTGCAGGGACGTCATAGTCATGACACCCTCTGCGGTTGCCGTTCGCGTCTAACCGCGCGGGCAAATCACCTCGGAGAGTAACCTAAGTTTCGGAGGATCCTGTCCCTGCCAGCAATCCGTGTTTCTGCGGTCGGCCGGGCGTCGATCCACCGGGTATGCAGGCAGCCTGGGTCGCAGCGATGGCTCGGGTCGCACCGCGTTCGGTGCCGCCCATGCCCACCATGTCTATCGGTTTGCACATCGCCGCGGCGACCGAATGACGAGGCTGTGGCTCCTATTTCTTACCAGCGCAAGACAATCTTTCTGCGTTGTCATTCTCAACATACAGGCGAGGCCATGGACTACAACAAAATGCATGCTGACTGGGCAATGCAGCACCAAAATATTGTTGGAAAGAAGGTCATCGTGATTGGTTGCAATTCGGGTTTAGACTGCGCCCATTTTGTTGATGGCGGAGCCCGAGAGGTGCATGGATTGGACGTTCTCGATAACATTGGCTGTGATTACTTTCATCCAAAAGTCAAATACACCAAGGCTTCCGCAGAGGACATTCCGATCGAGTCCGATTTTTTTGATCTCGTATATTGTTTCGCCACCATGGAGCACGTCCCAGACATTGAATCAGCATTCAAGGAAATGGCACGCATAACCAAACCCGATGGTCTAATCTACTGTGTCGCCTCACCGCTGTGGAACTCTCGCCACGGGCATCATTACCCTCAATATTTCGCGGACTATCCTTGGGCGCATCTCCGATTAAATCAGAGGCAGGCTTTCGAATATTTAGAGGCTAGCAATATTGCGATTGAGGCTGCTAATGGTGACCGACAAATGGTCTCAGCTTATATGTACGACAGAACAAACTTCAATATGACACCTTCGCACAAATATGTTTCAGCGTGCGAGAAACTGGCAGGATTCAAAGTTCTTCGCAACGGGCTAGACATTGAACCTGAAGCAATGCTCGATGAAGCGATAAAAATCGAACTTGAAGCCAAGGGATATACCAGTGAAGACTTGCGTGCCGTGACTCATACGTATATTGGCAGAAAGAAGTCAAAAATACCGGCAATAAATATAATCAATGGCTTCTACGATATAGTCAGGCAGCTTCGTAATAAACTTGCCTTTATCAAAGCAGCGATATTGCGTCGATTAAAGGCTTAGGCTACCGAGGCAGTTGCTCGCGTGGCGATGATCAAAAAAACGAAAGCCCCTGCTCGCTTGCGACGAATGGGGCTCTCTAGCCAAGAACCTGAACAGACCAGGGAAAGGCTGCAGCATTGTAGCAAAACCGAAACCGATGGGCCACGCCGCTTCCGCGCCGTTTTGTCGTTTACGGCCGTCCGCGAGGTATTTCTTTAGTAAGCGAACGGCCAGAACCATGTATCACTAATCCAAGAAATAGCCGAACCTCGCTCCCCTGTGCCATCACGAGGCAAATCGAGGGCTGGTTGGACTTACCGCTAAGGACCGAAAGGTCTACACAGCGCCTGATGAGCGGATCGTCGCAATACCGCCCGTAAATATGTCATTCAGACATGTCCTCTTCAGCAGCAAGACCACGATTTTAGGTACGTCCCAAATCGTTCTTGCGCGCAGAGATGGTAGACCGAGAAGACGTCTGAATACCGCAGAAGAGAAGCGTGAGCGCGTAGGGCAACCAGATGACAGGGCGCTGGTAGAAACTCATAACGAATATAGCCACGAATAAGAAACCCCAGCGCGATGCCCCACATCGCAGCCAGATTGGGATGGCGACACACGCGCATCCAATCGCGAGGATCACGAACCCTACGATTCCAAAGTCAGTGAATATCCGCCAAACAACTTGGCTTTCTGGGCTTTTGATGACACTTGCATCGCTCGCGATACCGAACAAACGTGTTGAAAAATCTGATTTCAAATAGGAATGTATCAAGACGCTCATGGGGGGCTGGACCCGGTCATCCGGTTCGGAAGGCCGCAGCATCTGCTTGGAGTCTACCGCAACGTGCTCACTGCTTTTGTTGCCTGCTGGCGTCGTGTTGACTACTGTCACGCTAGACTTGGTTCCTGCCTCGACCTTAGGTTGAAACCACCCCAGTGTTAAAGACACAGCGAGCAGCAAGGGAACCAAGAAAAGCAGATTCCGCCAATTCTTCGAAAATACCGCCTTGATAGAAAAACCGACTATTGCCAACACCAGAAAGGCGAGGGAAAAAGACATAAGCCCAGCGATATAAACTAATGCATATCGCCAGTTTTTGACCTCAAACCTCACTGCGGCAAGGGATAGCGCAGCTATCGTCCCAACCGTGCCAGGCTCATCATAAATTCCGCACATTCGGAACAGTACGGCGCCAGTTTTAAGCACCATAGAGTTCGCTTCGATGAATAGTGCTCCCGGAAAGTAAAGCAGGGCGTCCGCAGCGCCAGTTGTGATTTCCCGTCTCGCCATGGGCATCGCTGAAAATTCAACGTGCGCACCGGACGCGGCCAGTAGCCAAACGATGATCCCAGGGATAAGGCTTATAGAGAATATGGTGATGAAAATCTGTAAGCAACGTTCGCGTGTAACGTCAGACATCAGCGCCAGCGCCCATAAAGCAGGAAGGACTATCACCCATTTCGAGTGGCCGCCATCCTCTCGCGGCAGGAGGGTGATATAGGCCACAAAGACTGTCAGAGCGAAAATACCAAATGCTTCGACACCGGTCGGAAGGCTGAACTCCCTTTTGAATATTGCCCACACGATAGCGACGCACGATAACCCGGCAGCGATGACCAACTGACCAACATGGGTCGACCATAAAAAATATGGATTCAGTGAGACACATGCAGCGAGACTGACCAACGCCGGGAAAACCCAGCTCTCAAGATTATTTGATAATATGCCAACCTTTCTCATCGTTGCCCATCCGCGAAGATTACATGCGAGTGCGCATTGTAATCGCATGCAATAGGTTACGCACATTTAGCTATATGGGTCCGACAGCGATGCCGCGAAGCGGTGATCTGCGGCACTGGGACAAAGTGCACGAAGCAGATGGCTTGGGAGAGCGATTATTACAGGCTGAATACCGCGCACAACGCTCCCCCCAATCCCCCTGGGGCGGGAGGTGACAATTCCCATGCAGGGAGATCTGTGGCGCGAACGTTGCAAACGAGATCGTCAGGCTGATTGATCGCATGAATTAGCTATACTACACACTCCATTGCTATGCCTGAGACCACCCTTGACTATGCGCAACTCCGATACAGTGCAGGCCGCCCGAAGCACACGCCAATGAAAGTTTTGGTGACCGGTGCGACGGGCTTTGTCGGGCAAGCTCTGTGCGAACGTCTGTTGTGCGATGGTCATGAAGTCGTTGCAGCGACGCGTGACTCGGCCCGTTCATGTCCAGCGACCACCCATGTCGTCGTTGGAGAGATCGACGCCGACACACGGTGGACCGTCGCACTAGATGGCGTCGAACTGGTGTACCACCTAGCGGGCCGGGCTCACGTCATGGCGCAGGAGGATCAGGCCGCACTCGAGCATTACGAATGTGTCAACCTTCATGGCACGACAAACCTCGCACGTCAGGCCGTCGCCGCAGGCGTGCGTCGCCTCGTATTCGTCAGTTCAATCAAAGTCAACGGCGAGGGTGGCGAGGACGTTTATACCAGCACGACGCCACCGGCGCCACGCGATCCATACGGCGCGTCAAAATGGCAAGCAGAATGTGCGCTGCGAAAAATTTCGCAAGATAGCACTTTGGAAATCGTTGTGGTCCGTCCACCTTTAATATATGGACCCGGCGTGAAAGCTAATTTTTTGCGTCTCTTGGGCGCCGTCGAGCGTGGGCTGCCATTGCCGTTCGGCTTGGTGCGCAACCAGCGCAGCCTGCTATTTCTTGGTAATCTGGTCGATTTGCTGACGGTCTGCGCGAGTCACCCAGCCGCAGTCGGAAATACTTACTTAGCCTCGGATGGTAATGACGTTTCGACAGCGGAGCTTGTGCGCCAAATCGCGTCGGCCCTAAGCAAGCCGACTCGCTTGCTGCCCATTTCGCCGGGCTTGATCAGGCTGCTCGGCCGGCTACTCGGCAAAGGGCCGGCGGTGGCGCGATTGCTGGGTTCGCTGCAGGTGGATAGCTCGCCACTGCAGCGTGATCTTCATTGGGAGGCTCCTTTTACTTTGCAGGAAGGGCTACGCATCACAGCCGAATGGTACAAAAAGAAACATGAACGGAACGCATAAGCTTTTTGTCGCCTTGTTGATCGCCTTGACGGGTTTGCTTAGCTGGCTGGTAGCCCGCATCGTCATGCACAACAACGTGCGCTTTGGCCTGCTCGCTCCTCCCAATGAGCGTTCGTCGCACGTCAATCCGACACCGCATGGCGGCGGAATTGGCATTGCGCTCGGCGGCACCGCGGCCGGTCTAGCGTTGGCCTTGCACGACGCGGCAACAATCTGGATTCTGCTCGGACTCGCTCTCTTGATTGGCGTCGTCGGGCTTATCGACGACATTCGCCCGCTTTCGGCGCGAATCCGGCTGGTCGTCCAGGCAATGACTTGCGGCGCTTTGCTCAGCAATCTAGCCCCTCTGCCCCAGCTACCATTGACTGCACACCTCGCGTTGGGTGGAGTGGGACTGGCCGCCCTATTGATCGTGACAGCAATGTGGTGGTTGAATCTGTTCAATTTCATGGACGGTATCGACGGGCTCGCCGCGATGCAAGCTGCGTTTATGCTGTCGGTCGCGGCCGCCCTCGCCGCAATATTACATCCTGTCGCAATCGGGAGCGCGCTGTGGTGCTGGATGCTGGCACTGGCGGCGGCAAGCGTGGGGTTTTTGCTGCTGAATTGGCCTCCCGCCCGGATCTTCATGGGCGACGTCGGGAGTACCTACCTAGCTTTCATGATCTTCGCGCTCGCTTTAATGAGCGTTAGCGAAGGCTGGCTATCGTATGCATCGTGGTTGGTACTTGGGGCGCTTTTCATTGTCGACGCCACTGTTACCCTTGTGCGCCGCATACGCCCCGGCCATTCGCTGTCGCATGCTCACCGCAGCCATGCGTACCAGCGCTGGTCGCGTCGCTGGGGCGCCCATCGGCCCGTCACCTTATTAGCAACCGCCATTAACGCGCTATGGCTTGCGCCGATGGCTTGGTTGGTACTCGCTCAACCTGCTTACGCATGGCTTATTACCCTGATCGCATACGCACCGTTAATAATTGGAGTGATTATCCTCGGTGCTGGAAAACCTGATAATGCTTAAAGTACTGCACTCCCGAATCACCTCGTTGCCGCGCCCGTACAAACAGGCATTGATGGGTTGTTCCGATGCGGTGCTCCTGTGGCTCGCTATCTGGCTGGCATTTGCACTGCGCTTCGGCGACTGGTTCGTGCCGGATCGCTGGCAGGCGCTGCTGATGGCCATTACGCCATTGATCGCTGCACCCTTCTTCGTCAGGAGCGGCTTATACCGCTCCGTGATCCGTTATGTCGGCGAGCAGGTCATATGGACCGTCGTGCGCAGCATGTTCTCGGCCGCCCTCATGTGGACAGTGCTGGCCTTCTTTGTTGGCGTAGCTGCCGTCACCACCATTCCCCGATCGGTGCCGTTTATCTATTTTGCTTTCGGTGTATTACTGATTGGTGGCAGCCGATTTTTGGCGCGCTGGATCTTGTGGCTACCCATGCGCAAGCGTTTTCTCGGACGTCAGGTGCTGATTTATGGCGCCGACTCTGCCAGCCGGCAGTTAGCTACATCACTGCGGCACGGCACGGAATTGTTTCCAGTCGGATTTGTCGATGAAGATCCCAGCCTGCAAGGACAGGATATTGGTGGCTTGCGCGTTTATGGCCCGCATCAGTTGAACTGGCTGATTCAGAGCTTCGATATCCGCGATCTGATCGTGACCGAATCGTCACTCTCCCCGCGCCGGCGCCAGGAATTGCTGGTCGGCCTCCGCCAACACCCCGTGCACGTCAGAATTCTACCGGCCATCTCGGATATTGCCAGTGGCAAACATCTGGTGCAATTGCTGCGCGAGCTGGAAGTGACCGATTTGCTCGGTCGTGACCCAGTCGCTCCGAACCCATCATTGATTGCTCGCAATATCACTGGCAAAGTGGTGCTGGTGACCGGCGCGGGCGGCAGCATAGGTAGTGAATTGTGCCGACAAATCCTGCTCGCCAAGCCGACCAAATTATTATTGGTCGATAGCAGCGAATACAACCTGTACGCGATCCATACCGAGCTCATCAAAAGACAGGCGGCGCTAGCACATAGCAGCAACGCTCACATTGACGTCGAATTAATTCCTTTACTGGCCAATGTCTGCGATAGCGGGCGAATGACCGAAATCTGTCGCACTTGGCAGCCGCGCACGCTGTATCACGCCGCAGCCTACAAACATGTCCCACTCGTCGAACATAATCCTGCGGAAGGAATTCGCAATAATGTGTTCGGCACGCTCGTCACTGCGCAATCGGCAGTCGAACATCAAGTCACGGATTTTGTCTTGGTGAGTTCGGATAAGGCCGTACGCCCAACCAACGTAATGGGGGCTAGCAAAAGGATGGCGGAGTTGCTCCTGCAAGCGCTTGCGAATGCGCCACTCGTGAATTTCGACGGTGAGCCTATTCGTAACCAAACACGCTTCTCCATCGTGCGGTTCGGCAACGTGCTTGGGTCCTCTGGGTCTGTGGTTCCGTTGTTTCGACAGCAGATCAAGGAAGGCGGCCCCATTACGCTGACCGACCCCGAGGTGACGCGTTATTTCATGACAATTCCCGAAGCCGCGCAGTTAGTCATCCAGGCCGGCGCAATGGCAGAAGGAGGCGACGTGTTTGTGCTCGACATGGGTGAGCCAATACGCATTATCGACCTGGCGATACGTATGGTCGAATTGTCCGGGTTGACCATACGTGACGACGCAAACCCGCACGGCGATCTCGAAATCCTGATTACCGGTCTGCGGCCAGGCGAAAAGCTCTATGAAGAATTACTGATCGGCGAGAGTCCGGAAAAAACGGCTCATTCCCGCATCATGAAGGCGCATGAAGATTTTCTGCCCTGGGAAACTCTGAAGATGCATCTGGCGGCGTTGCGTATCGCTGTCTCAACCAACGACGTTGCGGCGATTCGTATTCTGCTACTGCGCCTTGTAGCCGGTTACCAACCCCATGCGGAATCGGTAGATCTAGTCTATTTGGCAGAAAACGGCATGTCGCTGGCAAGCGCGCCTGCGCTAGACCTGGATAACTGATATCAACTCCAAGCGGGGGAAGTCAAGACGCCTTCGACCTTCACCTTCCCTAAAGAGTTTTATGCCATACGGTCCGGTTGATATAGTCGACGTAGCTGAGCACCACCCGCAGCACCTGCTGCGATACGTTCGGATTGATATAATCGCCGACCATCTCTGTATTACGCGGGGCCTCTCTAAACTGCGAGGTGATGACATCGACCGCCGCTAGAACGCCGTCGCGGCCCACGCCGGACATGATCAAGGCGCCTACGTCCATTCCTTCCGGACGCTCGTGCTGGTTGCGTATCGTTATTGCAGGAAGATTCAGCAACGAGGCTTCTTCAGTGATAGTTCCGCTATCGGACAAGACGCAGAATGCCGACATTTGTAACTTGATATAGTCGACGAAACCGAAGGGTTTAGCAAACGTAATGCGTGAATCGAGGTGTTGCGCCTCCATGCTTTCGAGACGTTTGCGGGTACGCGGGTGAGTCGAGACGATAACCGGGAAGCCATGTTTTTCAACCAGTGCTTCGAGAGTGTCCAGCAACGCTCTTAATGTTACGGGCGAGTCTACATTTTCCTCCCGATGGGCACTGACGATAAAATATTTGCGCGGCACCAGACCCATTCGCGATACGACGTCCGAAGCTTCGATTTTCGGCATGTAATAGTTCAGCACCTCATGCATGTGCGAACCAGTCTTGATAATCGTTTCCTGACGAACTCCTTCGGCAATCAAGTAACGACGTGCATGCTCAGTCAACACCATGTTGATGTCTGACAAGTGGTCGAGGACCTTACGGTTCAGCTCTTCCGGGACACGCTGGTCAAAACAGCGGTTACCGGCTTCCATGTGGAACACCGGAACCTTACGGCGCTTGGCGGCAAGGACTGCCAGGCAGGAATTGGTATCGCCATACAGCAAGACAGCATCCGGTTGCTCCTGTTCGAGCACCTTGTCGGATTTTTCAATGACCTGCGCGATTGTCTGAGCGGCCGTCTCGCCTGCGGCATTCAGGAAGTAATCCGGCTTGCGGATTTCCAAGTCGTCAAAAAACACCTGGTTTAATTCGTAATCGAAGTTCTGCCCTGTGTGAACCAGAACGTGCTGCGTATGGCGATCGAATTCCGCAATCACCCGGCTCATCTTGATGAGCTCCGGGCGTGTGCCCACAATAGACATCACCTTAAGCATTCAACTGTTCCTGAACGTAATCAAGGCTCGACAGCAATTGCTTCACCTGCTCGAGGTCATAGCGTTCGGTGTTATGCGAGGTGTAGTCGTCGAGTGCCGAAATGCGGGTTTCGCCGTCTAAGAAATATTTGTTGTAGTTCAGATCCCGATCATCTGCAGGGATACGGTAATACCGCCCCATATCCTCGACGCGGGCCATTTCTTCCCGCGAAACGAGCGATTCGTACAACTTCTCGCCGTGACGGGTACCAATCACGCGCATTCCTTTTTCCTTGCCAAATAGCTCGCTCAATGCAAGCGCCAAGTCGCCAACCGTGGCGGCCGGGGCCTTTTGCACGAAAAGATCCCCCTGGCGTGCATGCTTGAACGCATGAAGAACCAAATCGACGGACTCATCCAGAGACATCATGAACCGTGTCATGTTCGGGTCCGTTACTGTCAACTCGCGGCCGCTCTTGATCTGATCAATAAACAGTGGGATGACCGAGCCCCGCGAAGCCATTACATTGCCGTAACGGGTCGCACACATCACCGTGTCGGTCTGGCTCAACTGGATCGATTTAGCGACCATCAGTTTTTCCATCATCGCCTTCGAGAGGCCCATTGCATTGATCGGGTAAACAGCCTTGTCGGTACTGAGCAGCACCACCCGTTTCACGCCGCTGACCAAGGCTGCGTTCATCACATTTTCGGCGCCAAGCACATTGGTTTTTACCGCCTCGAGCGGATAAAACTCGCATGATGGAACCTGCTTGAGCGCAGCAGCATGGAAAACAAAATCGACGCCGCGCATCGACATCAGGACGGAATCGTAACTGCGCACGTCACCGATATAAAACTTCACCTTCGGATTTTGCAGCCTAATCCGCATGTCTTCCTGCTTCTTCTCGTCCCTGCTGAAGATGCGAATTTCCTTAACATCTGTACGCAGAAACCGCTTGAGTACCGCGTTGCCGAACGAACCCGTCCCGCCAGTAATCATTAATGTCTTGTTTTTAAACACCTTGACCTCGATTCACCGAAATTTGTACATACGCTCGATCAGCTCGGGCCACGGCGGCGCTTCGTATCCCGTCGCTTCGTTGAACCGCGTCGCATCAAGCGATCTGTCTATCGCCGGTGTAGTGACCGGCTGTATATCTATCTTTTTGCCGTAAACTGCAGCAATCTGGTGCAACAACGCGTACTTGTCAATCGGCGCTGCCGCAACATGATACAGCCCGCTGAGTTGTGGCCGCGGAATCACAAATTCCGCAATGATTCTGGCCAGCTCTACCGTCGGTAAGCCCGAAAAGATGGCTCGGCTGTAACCATGGATCGCCCCCTGTTGCGACAAAAACCAATCGAGCAGCGCATGCGCGCCTTCTCCTAGCTCATGACCTATGATCGAGGTGCGCAGAGTGATCGAATTCTCGTAAGCCACTTCACCCAAAAATTTGGATTTACCATACAAATCCTCTGCATCAGAGGGATCTGACTCCAAATATCCGCCTTTCGTTCCAGAAAATACACAATCGGTACTGATATGAATTAAGCGCGCGCCGGCAGCTTTACAGAGGTGCGCAAGCTTATGCGGTAATAATGCATTGATTGTGATCGCGGCAAGCGGATCGTTAGCTACATCAAGTTGCTTGATCAAACCCACACAATTGATCACAACGGCAGGCTGGACCATACCGATCAGCCGGATCAAAGAATCTGAATTCTCAACGTCCACTCCCGCCGTGATACGCCCTTTAAATTCGTCCGGGTTGTGGCAAACCGCCCTTGCGCTGCGTGCCGACCCATACGCTTCCAGGGTAGGATGCGCCGATATGTAGCGGAACACTGCATTGCCCAGCATGCCAGTTACACCCAAGACAAGAACCTTCATAGCTTTTCCATTCATTTGTCTGGCCGGCCAGTCCCAACCAAAGTGTCCAATCGGTCGATCAGTTCCAAGGTAAACTTGTGGCTCTCGAAATTTTCCAGAAAGTAAGCCTTTCCGTTTCGCCCAAGTGTGTCCCGTTCGTCGACAGGCATCGCGAGCAAAGTTCGAATATTTTCGGCCAGCACATCGGAATTCATCGCGGGCCCCGTAAGACCGGCGCGTGCCTCATCAATCACTCTCGCACCTTCACCATTGATGCAGCCCAGAATCGGGCGTCCGGCGGCAAGATAGGACTGTACCTTACTCGGTATGGTCTGCGCGAAAATAGGTTCATCGGTCAAGGTCACGAGCAATGCGGAAGATTTCGCGAAAATGGCGGGCATGAGGTGAGTAGGAAAGCGACCCGTTAGTACGACGTTTGCCAAACCACGTCGTCTAATTTCCGCCTCAAGCCAGTTGGAACGACTGCCATGCCCCACCAAAAAGAAACGAATTTGAGTCTCTGCCTTCAGGCGCTCGGCAGCATCGAGTACAACCTCTAACGCTTGTGCGGTGCCCAGTGATCCGGCAAAAACGACCGAAAAATAGCGATCGAGTTCGGCAATCGGACACGCATATCCAGGGTCGTCGGTTGTAAAAACGTCTTCCGCTGAATTGGGGTAATACATCACTCGGTCATGCGGGCACAGCCGCAAAACGGGCTTGATGAATGCATAAGACTGCACCATCACCAAATCAGCGTGACCGTAAATCCAGCGTACCACGCGGTTGACTACGGCAAGCGCAAAACGATTCTTGACGAAACCGGTAGCCTCAAGGGCATCTGGCCAGAGATCTTGAACCCAAATGACAAGCTTTGCGCGTTTATGCCGCTTCAGCAAAATTGCAGGGATTGCCTGCAAAATCGGGGAAATCCCATAGACGAAAATCGCATCCACCGGCTCGCGGCGCAATCGCCATAAACCTAATGTCGACGCGAATAAGACGAAAGAGAAGTAATTAACTACGAGTTGGAACGCCCACGCCTGTTTGCGCGGCACCAGGGGAACCCGGAAGATTTCAACTTCGTCCAGCGATTCATGGGCGGGTGACCACATTGAATATCCATCGAAGATCTTCCCTTCTGGATAATTTGGCTTCCCGGTGAGCACCTTCACATCTACGCCCTCACGACTCAAACGACGCGCGAGATCGGTGATACGAAAACTTTCGGGCCAAAAATATTGCGAAACTATCAGTAATTTCACCGCAAGAGGTCCAAATTGCTCAAAATTTAGTCTTTTTAGGGCCGACCCAAAAAATTTGGATTTCACCTTTTAGCCGGTGCATTTTGGCCCGAGTTTAGATACGTCGAATCGAATTACATTACCAATATTTAGCGTAACCCGCAGTTTCCTCAGCGACCGTCGCCATCTCGCTCAATTTTGCTTATCCCTACATATATCCTTATAAATTGCCAAGCAACGAGCGGTGATCCGCGACCACGTATAGTTTGCATTGACGTAGCACCGCAACCTTTTGCCCATTTCCGGTAACAATTCGGGGTGCGCTAACAACTGTGTCAACGCCACGCTCATACTTTCCGCCGACGGCGAACATATCCTGCCGCCCCCCACTTCGCTGACTTCATCGAAGCCACATTGATCAGTTAGTAACACGGGGGTACCGGCCACGCCAGCTTCCAGAGCGACGAGAGACATTGCTTCCCGCCGAGAAGGGACGACCAACAGCTCCGCCTCCGTGAGCGCAGCCCCCTTCTCTTCCCCCTCAATATAACCAATGAAACGAATCCGCTTGGCGTAAGCGGAAGCCGCCGCCCGTTGTTCAAGGGCCTCTCTCATACCGCCATCGGGTCCGGCAAAGACAATTTGATAATCCGCGAAACGCTCCGCCAGCGATAAAAACGCGCCCATTAACAGATCCGGCCCTTTAATCGCGTCTAGACGTCCTAAAAACAAAAGAAATGGAACGTCCTCTAATTGGTGGCGCCGTCGAAACTCAATACCGTCTCCTCGTGGCGTTGATCGACTGTCGTCAATGCCATTGGGCACCACGACCACAGCCGCAGGATGAACCCCATAAGCCAAAAACTGAGCAATTTCAAGTCGAGTAACCGCAAAGCACAACGAGGCGCGACGGATCATGCGATATCCAACCAACGCATTATAAAACCGCTTGAGGCTACCCGACCTGCCAAAAATCTCCAGTGCTCCGGCCGGACACACGACATAAGGCTTACCCAATCGTTGCGCTGCCGAACAGACCATGGCGTTCAACACACTCCAATGGCCCATCGTGTGGATAATATCGGCCTCTTCGACCAATCTCTGCACGCGTTGCGCCGAAATCAGCGGGACCACGAAGCGCTTGCTAAGCGAACGACAGGTATGCAGATCGATCCCTTCCAGGGCTTTGCGGCGTATCTCGCCTAGCCCGACATTCGTGGTCAGGACCGAACACTCATTGCCCGAATCAATTAGCGAGCGAGCCATCTGAAAAGTACGTTCAGCCGTCCCTCCTCCTACCGAGGGATCAATGAAGTCGCAAACATGCAATACCCTCACGACGCGCTCCCTACCGATTCGTGCGCAGTTCGTTTCTTGCATGCCTGTGCAAACCGCATCAATGCGGGTTCGAGCCGGGTCACCGGCTCAAAGCCCCAATCCCGTAATTTGCAATCACTATATTTTATCTGCGGGTCGGTTTGTGATCGCCCGACTAAGATCAATAACAGCTTGAGCACGAAACTCGGCAAAGCGACGCCGCCATTGGCCGTCTTCATCAGTAAGCCCGTGCGGAGAATCTGGTCGACGTCTTGGTAATTATTGATCGGGGCGTCGTCATCGGAAACGAGGAATACTTCGCCAGCCAACGGTCTGTCGATGGAAATCAGGAACTCGATCGCCGCGACTACGTTTTCCACGGCCACAAGGTTCATGCTGCGGCGCCCGTAAAGCATACGGCGCAGATGCTGTACCGAATCACTGTCGTTTCTCAATTGATAGACGAGCTTCTGCAAATTTTTGCCGCCAGTGCCAAAGACAGCAGTGGGACGTAGCACCGCGATGTCAATATGCGGGGACAACGTTTTGAGCAGCAACCCCTCAATCATCAATTTCTGACGCTCGTAATCGTTTCCGGGGTCGCACGGAGTCTCCTCTGTCACGACAGTCGTCGGTGTGCGACCGACAACGGTTGCGGTACTGATGTACAGAAACCGACGCACCCCCGCCTTCAGACAAGCCTGCGCAAGAGTCCGTGTGATCTGAATCTGCGTGTCCATTGGTGCGTCATGGACTTGTGCCAAATGAATTACCGTTGCACCGGGTACGACAAAGCGTGAAAGACTCTCCGCGTCGAGCAGGTCCCCCACGATCAACTGCCCATTCCGGATCGTTTCGCGAGCCCCACCGTGGGCTGCCCGGGCCAAGATTCGCAGTGCCACACCCGGTCGCTTTTCCAGCACCGCTAGTAAGTGCGATCCTATAAAGCCAGTCGCACCTGTTATACAAAAAGTCTCCATGGACCTCTGGTACTCGATTTCCATTATTGAACCACTGTAGACAAGACGCGGCGACGGCGTGTCTTGTCACGCAGATGATCAAGGCCTGCCTGGACTGCCTCCTGCGTATCCTGCGCCAACACCCTTCTATCTTCCCCTGCCGCCAACGCCTCTCCCACATACAAATGCGCCGTCAACGGCGACGCCGATAAAATCATATCGAGCGACTCTGCAAGAGAAGTATCGCCAATATACGCTGGCGCGAGCGACTGCCGTCCCGTCGCATCCTCATACATCAGGCAGATCGGCTGGATCGGCGCCTCGGCATAGACCGCCGCCTGAAACAGATTGGTATGAAACGGCTGCACCGCCAAACCGTCGGTTGTAGTCCCTTCCGGAAACACCGTAATCAGCCCCCCGCCGCGCAGGATGTCGGCTAGTTGGTGCATGATCTTCTTCGCATCGCTTCGTTTTCCCCGCTGGATAAACACCGTCCCTATGGTTTTCGCGAGCCAGCCGATAACAGGCCAGTCCGCGATTTCCGCCTTGGAGACAAAGGGCGTCGGGCGCCATGCGTCGATCACATAAATGTCGATCCACGATATATGGTTTCCCACCACCATTGCGCCTCGCTCAAGCGTCTCACCGTTACTATGCACGACCAGCGTGATGCCGCACAGCTTAAGCATGCATTGAGACCAGTCGCGAATCAGCATTTGCTGGCGCTCTGGCGTTGCACGTGGATACATCAAGGCGGCCATCAGCACACCGCGAAAAATATGCAACAGCAAACGTAGTTTGCGTAAGGGATGCTTCATCGGCCTACCCTACTTAAAAGTTCGTGTTATCGGCCTGCTCGAAGGCAACGCGCCCTGCAACCAGCGTCGCGCGCACTCGCGCTGGCACTTCGTAGCCGAGGAACGGCGTATTGTGCCCCTGGCTACGCAGCGCAGATGCCTCGACACTCCAGTAGGCCTGCGGGTCGAACACACACAAGTCCGCAGGCGCACCGATCTCCATGCGGCCACATTCCAGCCCCAACACAGCGGCAGGACCACATGTCACCTTCGCCAGCGCGTGGCCCAGTGGCACGCGCGCATCCTGCGCCCACTTGATCGTCAGCGATAGCAGTAGCTCAAGGCCGCTCGCGCCTGGCGTCGCCTCGCCAAATGGCAGCATTTTTTCGTCATCGTCAACGGGTGTATGGTCCGAGCAGATTGCGTCTATCGTGCCGTCCGCCAGCCCTGCCCGGATCGCGTCGCGGTCGCGCTGAGCACGCAGCGGCGGATCGAGCCGGTATTGTGCATCGAAGTACCCGATGTCGATATCAATCAAATGCAAATGGTTGATGGTTACGTCGCACGTCACCGGCAGACCTTCCTGCTTGGCGGCTCGCACCAGCGTCAAGCCGCTGGCGCTAGACAGACGGGGCAGATGCACCCGCGCACCGGTTGCCCGCACCAGTTCCAGGATAGTATGCAGTGCGATGGTTTCGGCGCTTGTCGGCACGCCCGCCAGCCCGAGGCGCGATGCGACCGGCCCGCTGGCCGCCACACCGCCACGTGACAGGTAAAAATCCTGGGCTCGCAGCCATACCGTGTAGCCGTAGGTGGTTGCATATTGCAGCGCACATAGCAGCACCTGTGTATCAAGAATCGGCACGTTCGCCTGCGAGAAACCGATACAACCGGCCTGCGTCAGTTGAACCATTTCGGTGAGGCAGCTACCTTTTAGGCCGACCGTCAACGCCCCAAGCGGATACACTCGGGGCCCATCCAGCCTACAGGCCAGGGATTTTAGCATTTCGACCAGCCCGGGCTCGTCGAGCACCGGGACGGTGTCGGGCGGACACACCAGGCTGGTAACGCCACCGGCCAGCGCTGCCGACATTTCGGACTCCAGTGTGGCCTTGTATCCGTGAGCGGGTTCGCGTAGCCGCGCCGCCAAGTCCACCAGCCCAGGCGCCACTACCAGGCCGCTAACGTCGACAGTGCGATCGGCCGTGAAATCGGCTGGCGCGGCGCCTAGCGCAACAATAAGGCCATCCGCGACAAACACGTCTGCTTGCTGCTCGACTCCCCTGCCGGGCTCACTGCCTGGATCGATCAACCGGCCACCCTTGAGATGAATCTTCATTTGCTACCTTGTCGTCGCCAGTTCGGCGGTGCCGGCGAGAATGCCCATCACCGCCATGCGCACGGGAACCCCGAAAGTCGCTTGATCCCGGATCACCGACTGCATCCCATCTGCCACAGACGATTCGATTTCAATCCCGCGGTCTATCGAGCCGGCATGCATCACAATCGCATCCGGCGAAGCCAGCGCCAGCCGCTGCGGAGTCAGCCCGTAGCTCTTGAAGTACTCCTGGGTCGAGGGCAACCAAGCGCAGTCGACGCGCTTGTTTTGCAAACGTAGAAGGATAATCACGTCGACGCCACGCAAACCGGCTTCCATGTCGTCAAAAACTTTCACGCCGAGTTGCTCCAAGCCGCTCGGCCGCAAGGTACGTGGCCCGATCACACGAATTTCAGGCACCCCTAGAGTGGCCAACGCGTGGATGTCCGAGCGCGCTATCCGTGAGTGTAGGATGTCGCCGACAATCGCCACCGTCAGGTTTTGGAAGTCCTGCTTGTAATGACGAATCGTGTACATGTCCACCAAACCCTGCGTCGGGTGCGCGTGACAACCGTCGCCAGCATTGATCACGTGCTCGTGCGGTGCGCAATGTTTGGCGATCAGGTAAGGTGCGCCGCTTTGTGAGTGACGCACGATGAACAGGTCGCCATGCATCGCTGGCAGGTTATTGATGGTATTGAGCAGCGATTCGGCCTCACTTGTCGAAGAGACACGGGTATTCAGGTCCAGCACATCGGCAGAAAGCCGCTTGGCTGCAATGTCAAAATCGGCGCGGATACGCACCGATTTTTCGAAAAATAGATTAAGGACCAACTTACCGTGTAGCAACGGTACCGTCTCGACTTCACCATCGTTGAGCGGGATATGTCGCGTAGCGGTATCGAGTATATGGTTGATGACGGTACGTGGCAGGCCCTCGGTAGTAAGCAGATGCTTGAGCTCGCCATTGCGGGTTAGCTGCGGGCTGCCACGATTAAAACCCGGTATGCTGATTGGTCGGGCATTCGGTGAAGAAAATGTCATCGATGTCCTGGGAGAAAAACTTATGCGCCGTCCGCTGCCGGAGCGGTGCCCGCTTCATCGCGGGGTTCGTCGCGTATTTCGTCAAAATACTGCTGCAGGATGATGCGCGCCGCTTCCGCATCGAGGCCGCGCCATCCTGGGTCACCGGCAAACTCGGCGGCAGCCCGTGTTGAATAACGCTCATCGACCCAGGTTACCGGCAAATTGAAGCGGCCGTTGAGCTGATTACCAAACCGCGTGGCCAGTCGCGTCATCGCGTGCGGGGCGCCATCCGGATGCACCGGCAGGCCAACCACCAGCCGATTCGGACGCCACTCGTCAAGCAGACGACCTACGGCTTCAAAGCGATATTCTCGATTGCGGTTTTCGATAATCAACAGCGCCTGTGCGCGGCGCAGCAACATATTGCCGACCGCCACGCCAATCCGCTTCTCGCCGTAATCGAAAGCCAGCAAAACGTCGGTCATGCTCAACGCGCCCACGCGCCCAGTGCATCACGGACGGAACCAGCCTCAAGCATGTCCCGCATCTCCCGACAACATCGAGAGCGATACACCCAGCAACGACAGCGCAGCTTCGAGCTTGCGCTCGGCCGGCACATCAAACACGATGCCGGGGTCCGCTTCCACGGTAAGCCAGCCATTGCGCGAAATTTCTTCTTCGAGCTGGCCGGCGCCCCAGCCCGCATGCCCGAGGGTGAGCAGAAAGCGTGCCGGGCCCGTGCCATGGGCCACCGCTTCGAGGACATCCTTCGAAGTGGTCATTTCAAGGCCGCCGGGCACCGTCATTGATGACGTATAGTGTTGGTCGGTGGGGTCGTGCAGCACAAAACCCCGCTCGGTTTGCACCGGGCCGCCGAAATAAACCGGTAAGTGCTGCAGAGGCTCGATATCGAGGCTCAGGTCGATACGATCGAACAGCGATTTGAGATCGATATCGGTTGGCCGATTGATCACCAACCCCAGTGCGCCCTTTTCACTGTGCTCACAGAGATAAACCACCGTTCCGGAAAAGGTCGGGTCCGCCATGTTCGGCATCGCGATCAGGAACTGGTTGGTCAGATTGATGCGCGCCTCGGCGCTCTCGGAACTCTTGGTCATAACCTTGATTTTAGCAAAGACCCGGCGCTCATATGGCCCAATTTGACTGCTCGCTCGTATGGTTCCGGCGCGATTTGCGTATCGCGGACCACACGGCACTTTATCACGCGCTGACCGAATCCCGCCGGGTCTACTGTGTCTTCATATTTGACCCCGCTATCCTCGCGCCGTTGCCGGACGATGACCGCCGGCTGCATTTTATCCGCGCCAGCCTGGCCGAACTCGACCGCACGCTGCGCGCAGCCGGGGGCGCCCTGCTCGTCAGACATGCCGATCCACTCGACGCGATCCCTGAGCTTGCCCGCGCGCTGGGCGTGCAAGCCGTCTACACCCATAACGACTACGAACCCGCGGCGATCGAACGCGATCGAGCAGTGGCCGAACGCCTCGGCGATGCAGCGCTGACTTTCAAGACGTACAAAGATCAGGTGATCTTCGAAAAAAGCGAGTTGCTCACCGGCAACGGCAAGCCTTACTCGGTTTTCACGCCTTACAAACGCGCATGGCTGGCAGCCCTCACGCCCGCCGCGCTTGCTCACTGCGCGTCGGAGACCCATTTGGCGACGCTAAGCAAACCCGCCGTCAAACTCGATACTGGCCTGCCCACGCTGAAGGCGTTAGGTTTTGGCCGCGCAGAACAGCCGCCTCTTGCCAGCGGCGAGAGCGGCGCGTTGCAACTATTCGACGAGTTTCGCGAGCGCATGTACGCTTACGCTAACGTCCGCGATTTCCCCTGCGTCAAGGGCCCGAGCTATCTATCTGCGCATCTGCGGCACGGCACCATTTCGATCCGCACACTCGCGCGTAGCGCCCACGACGCTCAATTGCGCGGCGACCGGGGCGCGGAAATCTGGCTGTCCGAATTGATCTGGCGCGATTTTTATTTTGCGGTTCTGTATCACCACCCCGAGGTCGGAATGCCCGGGCAGCACCGCGCGTTGAAACCACAATATGACGAAATCAAATGGGAGCAGGGTTCGGCCGCCGACGCCAACTTCGCCGCTTGGTGCGAAGGGCGCACCGGCTATCCCCTGGTCGATGCCGCGATGCGGCAAATCAATCAGACCGGCTATATGCATAATCGATTGCGTATGGTGACCGCGAGTTTTTTAATCAAGGATCTTGGCATCGACTGGCGTCGCGGTGAAAACTATTTTGCCGCAAAACTGACCGATTTCGATTTGGCCGCGAATAATGGCGGTTGGCAATGGGCGGCTTCTAGCGGCTGCGACGCGCAACCCTATTTCCGCATTTTTAATCCGATTACGCAGTCGGAGAAATTCGACTCCGACGGTAAATTTATCCGGCGTTATGTGCCCGAGCTCGCGAAGCTGCCGAATAAGGCGTTGCATGCGCCCTGGCACGCGAAACCGGAAGTCCTGCAACGTGCCGAAATCGAACTGGGCGTCGACTATCCACTGCCGATTATCGACCACGCCCGCGCACGCACGGCGACTCTCACACGTTATTCCGTGGTCAAAGAAGTTAGGCGCGCCGTGCTGAAAAGTGCGGAAGACTGATAGTAAAGCGCTGAAAAGCGTTATGAAGTGGACTGGGACCTGCTGCTGGAGACGGCACCCAGCATGATTCCACACCAGACGAAAATAAAACGCCCCTCAGAAAAGGTCGAAAAATGCGAGTTAAACAGGCTCGTCGCACACCAACCGCATAGCACCCCTAAGCCCAGAATTCGAAAGGGCTCGGCAGCACGCTGCCAAAATGCGGATGCGATGAAAGCCAGAAAAATTACCAGTCCGACGATCCCCTCCTCGGCAAATATTTTCAAAAATTGATTATGAGGATCTGTAGTCGAGGTTGCTTCCCAGCCTTTTACGCCTGCCACCTGTTGCTCGTAAGCGGCTCGGAATCCACCCGTGCCGACCCCAAACAGAGGGTGCTCCTCGATCATCTTCAAGGTATTTTTTAAGAAAATTACACGTATCCCGACCGAAGTCACACCTGCCGTTTGATAGTGCTCGGCTTGGTTAAGCCCCTCTTGTAGCCGGTCGCGTGAGATCGGAATGGCCAACACTGCGATGCATACCGCTACGACAGGCAAGACGATGGCGGCCAAATGTTTGATGCCGAATCGTTCCTTCGGCAGAAGCGAGAGTGCATAGGCAACGCCGCACATGGCCATTACCAAGTAACCGCTACGGCCCGTCATCACAAACAAAGCATTGATCGCGAGCAGCACGATCGATGCGAGTAGGAAGCCCTTCTTCGCCGGCGATAAAACACCCGACTGCCTGAGCAACATCGCAGCCGAAAATACGCCGACCGAAAATGTCATGCTCTGAGTGACGTAATTGCGCACCGAGATCGCCGGACCCAAATGAGAAATCTGAGTGTGTGTCAGCAATAGGCCGTACGACACCAGCGCCGCCAGATCCAGCACGATGATCAGAATCCATACGGTTCGGGTCTTCCATTCGCTATCGTTAAACAAGCCCGCGGCGATCGGCAGCAACAACAAACGACGCCAGCCCGTGACCATGCTGACCGCTTCCGCCCGGGGCGCCGGACCATAAAATGCGGCGATGATCAGGCACGCGCCAAATACCAGCGACATCGCAACCATCGGTTGCCGAACCGCGCTCAATACCTGTCGACGCACTCTGGGCACCGTCAATATCAACAGATAAAGCAGACCTTCGGCCAGATTGGTGACGGGCGGAGAAAAGAGCAAAAAAAGCAAATTGCCGAGAACCAATAGCCGTGCGAGGTAAAGCGGGTCGCGGTACCAACGGTAACTCGGAGGAACAGTAAGCATGGTTTTACGATAAAAAAATAGTTGAGCGAAATTGGAGTGCGTGGAGTGAATCCGACGCGATTTGGATCGGGCATGGATGGCAGCATCCGCTTACTTGCATCGCTAGGTAGGTTTATCCCCTCACCCTCGCTGATCCGATTCGATTAGTGCAATCAAACCGGTGAGCGATGCCGCCGGATCGGCCGGAGCCACGCCGGCAGCGACCTGATGCAGCATGCGTCGTAACGCCTCAGCGCCATCCTCCAGAACATGCGAATTCGTCGAGACGCAAGCGGCTGAACCGGCTGCCGCGTGCGCGACCCGCCGCCACGCCAAACCCAGCGCGTCGGCCAGCGTCGCCACACCGCCCAGACCGACCGCGCATGCTGTGGCTCCAAGCTGGTACGCCGCATCGCCCGCTTGCAGCGCTGCGCTCGCATCCGGTTTATCGGCTGCGGCCGCCGCGGCATAGGTCGTCAGCGCAGCAATCGCCGCCTCGGCAGTCTGTAGAAAATCTTCGTACACCACCACGTGCACGCGTAACGCGCCGATACCGCGCAATAATTGACGCGGTATCGGCAAACCGGGCTGCTGAGCATATTCCGGAGTCGACGCCTCGCCCGCTTGGCCCATCTGGCCCGCATCGGAATTAGACGATCGCTCACGCACCAACGCATCGGAATCCCAAAGCGAGCGCAACGCCCCGCCCTGTCGGGATTGCCAGTTGATAGACAAACCGTAATCGCGCAGCAATTCGACCGCTTCGCGATCCTCCAGCGCACTGCCGTACAAGGCAAATCCGCGCCATAACAGCGCGAGCGCATAGCGCACGGTAGCGGCCGACGCGGCCCGCGAACCACGCGCCTGCTCGCCGAACACCAAATTGAAGCGGGCGTATAGCCGCTTGGCCTCCGGCGTACAAGCACGTTCGCTACTACGCAGTACCTTTAGTGCACCGGCCGCCAGTCGGCACGCATCATAAGGATCCGGGCCGGCTAGCGCGGTGAAGCATGCATCGAAGGTATCGAGACCGGCGGCAGCGCTATGCTGATCGGCAGCGCGCAGTACGCTAAGCAATGCGCGCTCGTAACGGGCGCGCCACAGCGCGACCTCTGCCGTGGGCAGTTCAGCATGCAGCGTGGCCGTCGGCACGGCACGTCCGGCCAAGGCCAGTTCGTCCAGCGTAGTCGTGGCCGGGAGCGGCACCTCGGCCAGGAGCCCACGCAAGACCTCGTAATGCGCGAATAGCTCGTCACTGCAGGCCAATTCCCAGAGGTTATGGCGACACACCGCCGTACGGAAATCGCGCAGCGCATTACCGAAAAAGTCGCGCTGGCTAGGCTCGTCTGCCACGTGTGGCACAGCAAAAAGCAGCGCTTCCGTATAACGTAACGCGCTTGCCCATCCCGCCGCACGCAATGCATTGGCCGCCTGCACAAGCGCTCCAGCGGGATCCGCACCGGCTTCGAACGCATCGATGGCCGCCCCCAACGCCCGCTCCGCGCCCGGAACCGTCCCTCCACGCGGATTCGGAACCACCTCGGGTTGCGGCATCGCAGCCGCACCTGAAACCAAGGTTGACGCGTCCAAGCCGGGCCCACCCGATGCGCTATCGCTAGCGCCAGAGTCGGGGACGCCTGCCGCCTTATTTCGCTGCGGCTCCTGCTCTAAAGACTGCGAACCTTGCTCCATGCACAACTCCGTCAGGGCGCGGCGCCTTACCAGGCCAACCCGAGGTCAACCCGAAGTCAACCCAAAATCACTCCGAGTTCAGATCTGGATCATCTCAAAGTCTTCTTTACGGGCGCCGCATTCCGGGCACGTCCAGTTGATCGGCACATCCTCCCAACGCGTTCCAGCCGCGATGCCCTCTTCGGGCAACCCGGTTTCTTCGTTGTAGATCCAGCCGCAAATCAGGCACATCCAGCTTTTGTATTCCATTGTTCTCGCCGCTTTGGATACACGATCCGTTACAATGCAAAACCGGGATGGTACCAGTATTGCTGGCGCGCTGGAAAGCACACTCAATGCCGCCCGGTCCTATCCAAATCCTAGCGTTCATTCACCAGACTTTCATGCCCAGCGACACCCCCCCGATTGTTCTCTGTTTTGGGCTTGCCGACCCCACCGGTGCATCCGGCTTGCAGGCCGATTTACTGACGCTTGCGAGCATGGGCTGTCACGGCGTTACGGTGCTGACGGGCTATACCGTTCGCGACTCAGCGGGGTGCGACGAAGTGATCGGGCTCGACCCGGACATGGTCGCCAGCCAGGCGCGCAAGTTGCTGGAAGATATGCCGGTGGCCGCTTTCAAGATCGGTGGCACTACGCGCGCCGAGATTGTCGCGGCTATCGCGGAAGTCGTCGCCGATTACGATGATGTCCCCCTGATACTGGCGCCCGACTTCCAGCTCGACGACGAGCACGTGCTGTCGGCCGATGAGTTGCGCGAGTCGATCGCCGAACTGCTGGCGCCCCAGACCACCGTGCTGGTTGCCGACCAGAGCGACCTGATCCAGCTCGCCCAACCCGACAGTGAAGCCGAGGCACCGGGCATTGCCGACGCGATCGGCATTTTGTTGGCAGAAGGATGCGAATACGTGGTGTCGGGCGATGCGGGCACGCAACACGCCATCTATACCGTCTATGGCGAGCAAGGCCAGATTCGGCAGGATAGCTGGGAGCGCGAGCCGTTTCGCATTCTCGGCGGCAACGACACGCTCGCGGCCGCGATCGCCGCCCTGCTCGCCAATGGCTTGGAGCCGGCCGAAGCGATCCGAGAGGCGCAGGAATATCTCTACCAAGCGAATCGCGGCGCATTCCGGCCAGGAATGGGCGCCTATATTCCCGACCGTTTTTTTTGGGCCAAAACGGAGGATCCCGTGCAAGACTTGGCGGCGCAGCCGGACCCCAGCGACCCCGTGCCGGATGTCAAATCGAGCAACCCGCGCGCGGTATCGCCCTATACGGCGACGCTTCAGCAGAAGTAAGGGTAGCGAGCCGATACGCCGCTTCACAGCAGCAAATCACAGCACCGAATTCCGGTTTGGAAAACCAATAAAAAAAAGAGCTTGAGAAGATATCTTCTCAAGCTCTTTTTTCTTACTGCGCAGCCCCGCTTCCCCACGAACTGATCGGCGAAGCGGGTTGATCCGGGAAGCCGATTTAAACGCCAGCGCCTGAGCGCCGGCATTCATAAAACATCAGCTTCCTCGGAACGGACTATTACATGTCCATGCCCATGCCGCCCATACCACCCATACCACCCATTCCGCCGCCGCCCATCGGGCTTTCTTCCTTAGCCGATTCGGAAACAGCGCAATCCGTGGTCAACAGCAGGCCAGCCACCGACGCTGCGTTTTGCAGTGCGGTACGCGTGACTTTGGTCGGATCCACAACACCGGCTTCAACCAGGTCGACGTACTCGCCGGTTGCTGCGTTGTAGCCATAGTTGCCGGTACCGGCTGCCACAGCGGCCACCACCACGCTGGCTTCTTCGCCACCGTTGGTGACGATCTGGCGCAGCGGCTCTTCCATCGCACGCAGGACAATCTTGATACCAGCGTCTTGATCGGCGTTGCTGCCTTTCAGTTCGCCAACAGCCTTGCGGGCACGGATCAGAGCGACACCGCCGCCGGGGACGATACCTTCTTCAACGGCTGCGCGGGTTGCGTGCAATGCATCTTCAACGCGTGCTTTCTTCTCTTTCATTTCGACTTCGGTAGCCGCGCCAACCTTGATCACTGCAACGCCGCCTGCCAACTTGGCAACGCGTTCTTGCAATTTTTCACGGTCGTAATCCGACGTGGCTTCTTCGATCTGGGCACGGATCTGCTTCACGCGTGCTTCGATGTTCTTGCTGTCGCCAGCGCCGTCGATAATGATCGAGTTTTCCTTGCCCACTTCGATGCGCTTGGCTTGGCCCAGTTCGGCCAGCGTTGCTTTTTCGAGCGTCAGGCCGGTTTCTTCGGCGATAACTTGACCACCGGTCAGGATCGCGATGTCTTCCAGCATGGCTTTACGACGGTCGCCGAAGCCCGGTGCCTTGACAGCGGTGGTCTTCAGGATGCCGCGGATGTTGTTCACAACCAGCGTAGCCAGTGCTTCGCCTTCGACGTCTTCTGCGATGATCAGCAGCGGACGGCCGGCTTTAGCAACTTGCTCCAGCAGCGGCAGCAGATCGCGGATGTTCGAAATCTTCTTGTCGTGCAGCAGCACGAACGGGTTTTCGAGCAGCGAAACTTGCTTTTCCGGGGTATTGATGAAATACGGCGACAGGTAGCCGCGGTCGAATTGCATACCTTCAACCACTTCCAGCTCGTCTTCCAGCGACTTGCCGTCTTCCACCGTGATCACGCCTTCTTTACCTACCTTGGCCATCGCTTCAGCGATACGATCGCCGATCGACGAATCGCTGTTGGCCGAGATCGAGCCGACTTGAGCGATTTCCTTGTTGGTCGTGCAGGGCTTGCTGATCTTGCGCAGTTCTTCGACAGCGGCAACCACAGCCTTGTCGATACCGCGCTTCAGGTCCATCGGGTTCATGCCCGAAGCGACGTACTTCATGCCTTCGCGAACGATGGACTGGGCCAGCACGGTAGCCGTGGTGGTGCCGTCGCCGGCGTTGTCGCTGGTGCGGGAAGCAACTTCCTTCACCATTTGCGCGCCCATGTTCTGGAGCTTGTCTTTCAGTTCGATTTCTTTCGCGACCGAAACACCATCCTTGGTCACGGTCGGGCCGCCGAAGCTGCGCTCGAGCACCACGTTGCGACCCTTCGGGCCCAGCGTGACTTTAACTGCGTTGGCCAGAATGTTTACACCTTCGACCATCTTGGCACGGGCGATATCGCCAAATACGACGTCTTTAGCTGCCATCTTTACAACTCCTTGAATTCGTTTTTCTGCTGGTGCGACGCCGGCCAGAATGCTGGCTAGCGTGCGATCCGCGTCCCAACTGATTACTCAGCTGATTACTTGACCAGAACAGCCATGATGTCTTCTTCGCGCATTACCATCAGTTCATTGCCGTCGACCTTGACGGTTTGACCTGCGTACTTGCCGAACAGAATGCGGTCGCCAACTTTGACGTCCATGGCGATCGTTGCGCCTTTGTCATCTTTCTTGCCCGGGCCCACGGCCAAGACTTCGCCTTGATCCGGCTTTTCAGCAGCGGCTTCGGGGATCACGATGCCCGAGGCGGTTTTGGTTTCCTGATCCAGGCGCTTAACGATTACACGGTCGTGCAACGGACGAAGGTTCATACTCACTCCTCACATAGATACGAGAACAGACTCAAAAGCGGCACGGGTAAACCCCATACTCGCCAAAAATTCTGGGATTGTTAGCACTCTCCGCCAACGAGTGCTAAGTATATGGGCGAGGCGTGACAATTTCAAGGCTTGCTGTCCAGATTCGCTTAACTTGGACCCGCGTTCACTTAACGAGGAACTTTCCAGCCGAGAAAGACGATCGCTTTTCTTTTAAAAACAACCTGTTGCTGGAATTCTTCATACCGCATTTGGCTCGCGGAACTAGCTCAGTCGTTCCGGCGACATGCGAGAGGTGCGTGCCGAACCGGCTGAGCGCACTACCGCGCGCGGCGGGATCGCTTCGGACCGCGACTCAAACTGCGCGAGCTCTTTATCAGCGAGCACGTAGTCGCTGCAGTCATGCAGTCGAGCGAATGCGAGATCCAGAAACGCTCTTACTCGCTTGGGCTGAGCCGTTCGGCTTCCGTAGTAGACATGCAACCCGGTGTGCGCGCTCATATGCTGCACAAGCACTGGCACCAGTCGTCCTGCCCGGATATGGGACGCTGCCAGGAAACTCGACAGTTGCCCCATGACCTGACCCGCGAGCACCGCTTGTGCTTCCAGATCTGTGTCATTCGTCGCGAACGAAGGCGACATCTGCCGATGTTCGAGCTTGCCATCCACCGTCAGATACCAAGGCGATACTTTGCCGGTAACCGGATGCCGGAAGACGCTACAGCGATGGGCCGCCAGGTCATCGAGTGTCGATGGCGTCCCGTACGCTCTGAGATAGTCGGGCGCCGCGCACACGACCATCTGGATCGGAAAGAGCTGCCGACCGATCACGCCCTCGTTGGGCGAGGCGCCGAACCTGAAACCGACATCGACGCGATCCAGCACCCAGTTGCCGATACCATCATCGAGCTGGACGTCGGGCTGGATACTCGGATGCGCTCGACAGAACTCGTCAAGCAGTGGCATAAGGAGGGCGACGAACGAGGATTTCTACATTACAGATTAGAGCGAGGCTCACCCTATGAAGCACAAAGTTCTGGTTGCACGGGCAACTTTTCCAGACATCATCGAACGACTCGAAGCGCACTTCGATGTGGAGTGCAACGAGACCGACACGCCGTTCGCACCCGACGAACTGCGCCGCCGGATGGCCGACAAGACGGGCGCGCTACTGCTGGGTACCGATCGGATCGACCAGGCGTTGATCGACAGCTGTCCACATTTGCGTGCGGTAAGCAATGCGTCGGTCGGTTACGACAACTTCGATCTGCCGGCAATGACCCGCGCCTCTATCGTCGCGACGAACGCCCCGAACCTATCGAACGAGAGCGTCGCCGATCTCGCGTGGGGTCTGATGATTGCCGCCTCGCGGCGCATGATCGAGAGTGACCAGTTCGTGCGCTCCGGCTCGTGGCGTGGTTTTGCGTATAACCTCATGCTAGGCATGGACCTGCATCGATCGACGCTGGGCATCGTTGGCATGGGACGCATCGGTCAGGCGATTGCGCGTCGCGCAGCGGGCTTCGACATGAACGTGATGTACTACAACAGAACGCGGCTCGCGCCGGAGTTGGAAGCGCAGAGTCGAGCGCGTCATGTACCGCTCGACACATTGCTCGGCGAAGCGGATCACGTCATCCTGACGTTGCCGTACAGCGCCCAAGCGCATCACCTGATCGGCGCGCCGCAACTTGCTCGGATGAAACGCACCGCTACGCTCGTCAACGTTGCGCGCGGGGGGATCGTCGACGACGGTGCACTGGCGCAGGCGCTCAAGGACGGAACGATCGCATCCGCCGGGCTCGACGTCTTCGAGAACGAGCCGGCACTGCATCCGGAGTTGCTACGCGCCCCCAACCTCGTGATGACACCACACACTGGCAGCGCGACAATAGCAACGCGCCGGGCGAACGCCAATCTCGCCGTCGACAACCTGCTCGCCGCGCTCGACATCGGTCCGCAAGCAGGTCGACCGCCGAGCATATTGAATCCCGAAGTGCTGGATAGACGCCGCGCTTCAGTCGGGCTTTAGAATTTTTCTTTAGGCAAACGTCGCCCTGGCAGCAGATTAGCGATCGAGATGCCGGGCAAAACCTCAGACATCGTCTTCGGCGACTTTCTTACGTGTCTGCGAAATGTGAATTCGGCCTCGCGGTTGAGCGAATTACGCGTCGCGTGCCTCGCTGGATCTCGATCGCAACAAGCGCCGCGCAAGCCGTGCCTGCTTTTCGAGCGCAGAAGCGACCGTCTTGCCAAGTCGACGCTGCACGCGCGAAATCAGATAGAACAACAACCGAATTTCCATCACCCGGCCACGCGCACTAAGAAGAACACAGCGCGTTTGGTGAGATGTTTCGCGATTCGCCCAATAAGTCTTGTACTCGTTGTAGAGGACGCGCATGTCGAAATCCCGACGGTTGGCGTGGGTCCACCTGGCAACGAATTCGGTCAGCAGGTTGCCGACCGAATAGCGGCTGTATGCCTCGTCGTAGGTGAAAATCCAGTATTCAAGCGTTCGGGGTCCAACCAGATTAATCGACGCAGCCACGGGCACACCGTCTACCTTGATGAAGGTGACGAGCGGAACGGTCGACAGGTCCGTTTGCTGCGCAAGCTCGATGAAAAAATCCCTGACCTCATTGTCCATCAGGTATTGTGTATTCAAGCCGCGCGTCTCGGCCCAGCGCCGCTTGTTGGCAAACAGCCAGGTCAGCACTGCCACGGCATCGTCGAACGTGGTGCACCATCCGAATTCGGTACTGCCTATCGAACTTAGCCCCTTTCGGTAACGTCGCAGGTTGCGTCGAAGAGATGGCGAAAGCGTGTCGGTAAAGTCTTCCCATTTGTCGAACTCCCGCAGGCCTATCGAGTATCCGGGAAGCACATTCAATCTTATGGGCGATAACCGCAGCAGCCACGGCTGCGGGCTCGACTCAAGTGCCTCCTGCAACAGGCTGCCATCCTGAACAAACGAAATTTCGAGAACGTCGGCTGGAACCTGCATCGCGGCGCGAACACATTCTGCAACCACTGGCGCCGTTGCCCGACCTTTGATAAGCGGCCCACCGTACTCCTCGATGTTTCCGGACGTCATCACGCTTGCGATGCGCAGCATGCCTTTACGATGAATCGCAAGTGGCCATATCGCCAGCAAATCATGATGGGCATACACCATAACGGCCACAACGAGTCCGCCTTTGGCAATCACACGGGCCGCAGACAATTCGCAATACCGATACGTCAAGCATAGCGAATGCTCTTCAGACGCGGCCTCGAGTTCCTCCCACTCGCGGCGTACGGCTTTTAAATCATTTAGAGTCTCAATGATATGAATCCTGTATGGCGCGTTAGCGACCCTATGCGTCTCGGATAAATCGTTTTGCAATTTGGTATCCATATTATTTCTATTCTCGCTAGGGTCTACCCTGTACGCCCGGCGATTGATCCGGCCGGACATGACTCAAAGTCGCGTCAACGCGCATTTAGGCGCCACATGCAGCATTGTCGCGAACAACGTTTGCGACGGTATATGTGAACGCTTCGATGCGCTCTGCGATGTGCGCTACACCACATTGCGCGCATTCTGTTGTCAGATGTCTTTACGCCATGGTTGGCGAGCGCTTATACCGGCAAATGGACCTTGGAGAGCTCTTCACATCGCGCGATGAGCCGGTTCTGGAGAACAGCATCCTGCGCCTGCGGGTTTGGAGCGAGCGGGTGCAGGTGGTAAAAGTACTGGCCCGTCACCTGAGCTTGCGCATCGTCACTGGCGGCGAGCCAGGCTTGGGTGCGATGCGCCTGATCCATGTCGTCGGGCGCACCGGGACCACCCATCCGGGTAGGTACCCAGCCGGGCTCAAGCGCATTGGAAAAGACATCGGGCCAGCGACGCGCGATCGCGAATGCCACCATTGCATCATGCAGCTTGCTTTCCGCATAGGCCGAGGATCCGTTCCAGCGACGCTTGCGCCAGAGGATGTCGTCGAGATTGGCGTCAGCCTGGTGGTGCATACCAGAGCTGAGATAGACGAGCCGCTTCGGCTTCTCGATCAGCGCGGTCAGGATGTAGGCGGACAGCGTGTTAATCGCGAAGACATGCGGCAAGCCGTCGGTGGTGCGGCGCGGCCCTTCGCGATAGCCGACCGCGGCATTGTGGATCACCGTATCGAAGTGGCCGAGTTCGTTGATGCGCGCAGCAAGCGCCTTGGCGCCGGCGATGGTTTCAAGGTCGCCCACGACGATGGCCTCGGCCTTGGGTAACGCGCGCCGGGCAACTTCTGCGCGGGCGGCGTTCCTGGCATGCAGGACAACCTGGTGCCCTTGCGCGACTAGCAGTTCGCCCGCCATGAAGCCGAGGCCCGTGGACGAACCGGAAATGAATATGCGTGCCATGTGAATTCTCCTGTACTTACTGGATGGTGAACCGGCGACATAGGCGTTGCCGGTTCCGAGGATGAGATGCTCAGCTTGCTGAGCGACGGTTGAGGCGGCTGATCAGGACTAGGCCCATGCCAAGAATCGCGCTTGCCGCACCGAGCAGATAGACCGCGGCGTACCCGAACTGGCCGGCAATGAGGCCAGCCGCGGGCCCGGCAATGCCATAGGCAATGTCGAGGAAGGCGACGAAAGCACCCATCGCACTGCCGCGATTCGCCGGCAGCACGCGCTTGAGCGCCTCGACACCGAGGGCCGGAAAGACCAGCGCGCAGCCAAGGCCGGTGACGAACGCACCCGCGAGCGCCACGATCTCGTACGGCGCGGCCCACAGCATCGCTTGGCCGATGGCTTCGATGGCAAGCGACCAAAGGGCAACGCGATAGCCTCCAACGCGATCGGGCAGATGGCCGAACGCTATGCGCATCAGGATGAAGCCGATACCGAACGCCGTCATGACGAGTCCGGCATGGCCCCAGCCACGCATCGCGAAATAGAGCGAGGCAAATGCCGTAAGCCCGGACAGCCCGACGCCTTGCAGCATCAAGCCCAATCCTTCTCGCCAGATTTGGCTGATCACGCGATAGAACGGCAGTCGATGGCCCGCCGGCGAAACGTACGAGGTCGCAGCAAAGGCAATACCGACAGCGAGCAGCGGTGCGACGATGCACGCAGCCATCGCGCCCTGAAGGCCCAGCCGCTGGTAGAGGCCCATGCCGACGGGCGCACCAATCGCTAGTGCTGCAAACATCGCGATGCCAGTCCAGGACATCGACATCCCTGCGCGTTGCGGGCCGACCGACGCGATCGACCAGGACACACAGCCGGTGACGAACTGACTTTCTCCAAGGCCTGCCACCAGACGCCCTGCGATCACGATGGCAAGACTGGCTGCCGGCGAAAGACCGTGGGTAGCAGCGACCAGATAGAGCAGGCCACCCAAGGCGCAGAAGGCCGCGCCCTGCAAGGCTGCCCGCTTGCCGCCCTGATGGTCGGTCACGTGACCGGCATAGCCACGGGTCAGTACGGTGGCGAGGAACTGAATGCCGATCACAAGCCCAACGACGAGGTTGCTAAAGCCTAGCTTGTCATGCACGAAGAGCGGAATGACGGGAAGCGGCAGACCGACGGCGAGATAACCGCAGAAGAGCATTGCGATGACGGCAAGGGACGGACGGGCCAGATAAGTCGGCGTGGCCTCGGACCGGCCTGTCGTCTTCAGGGTAAGCGACGGCATGATTAACTCCAGTTCAATAGTCGTGGGTGCAGGCCGCCCAGCGAAGGGCGGCCGAACACACTCAGACGGAAGTGTTGAGTGAGGAAGCCGACGTCTCGAAGAGGTCAGGCCGGTAGCCGCTAGCGTCGAGCAGGTAGTCACGAGAGGCGGTCGCCTCAGCCGAAAGCTTCGCCAGATCGACGTCGATCAGCTTGCCGGCACGCTTGCGCAACTGGCCGGCAACCATGACGGTGTCGACATCGGAACGCTCGACAGCCTGGACGATGGTGCCGATGGCGTTGTTCACCGGGAAGACGGCCACGCCGTTGGTGCGCACCATGATGATGTCGGCCTGCTTGCCCGGGGTCAGCGAGCCGATCGAACGTTCCAGACCCGCGGCGCGGGCGCCATTGATCGTTGCGGCTTGCAGCACCGCCTCGACCGAGATCGGCGCGGGAGCGTCGGCCTCGCCGCGGAAACGGCGATACCGCATGGCCGAGCGCTGCTGCCCGAACAGGGCATGCATCTCGCCAAACAGATCGCTGCCGAAGGCGGTGTCGAGGTCGATGCCGAGCGCCGGCGTCAGGCCGTGATCGATCGCCCGCTGATAGGCGAAGCTCTCGTCGTCGAAGCCGAACAGCGCATCTGAACGGGGATTGACGGTGACGTTCACGCCCGCATCCGCGAACAGCTTCCACGTTTCCTCAGGGACGCGAGCGCAGTGATTGAAGATGTTGTGGGTGCCCAGTACCCCCGGCTCTGCGAATTCGGGTGTGAGCTTGGCGAGATCGCCGATGAACTCGGTCAGGATCTGCATGTCGAGCCGGCGTGCGACTTTCCACCAGTCGAGATTGAGCTGACCGAAGAGGCCAACTCGCACTCGGGCGGCTTCACCGTTCCAGTTAAGTGCGAGGCGTTCCAGGTCCTGCGGCAGATGGGCAGCGGATGCTTTCTTATCCATTGCCGCACCGACCATGTGCAGCGCCCGGATGCCGGCCGAGTCGAGTGCTTCGAGCGCGGCATCGGTGTGCTCAGGGCTGCGCGAACTGTGGCAGGCGTCGATGAGGGTCGTAATGCCCGCATCGAGCGAAGCGACCGCCGTCAGCCGGGTACTCAAATACATGTCGGCCGGACGATAATGCGCGCCCAGGGTTTCGGCGACGACATCGATGTAGGCGAAGAGATCGTCAACGTCGGGCATCATCCGGCGCATCACGCCGAGCCACGCATGGTGGTGCGCATCGATCAGACCGGGCATGACGATGCTTCCGGCGGCGTCGATGACTTCGGCGTCATCGGCCTTCAGGTCGGGACCAACGGCCACGATGCGGTCGCCTTCGACCAGGACATCGCCGGTGGCAAGATTGGGAACATTGGCGTCCATCGTGACGATGGTGCCGCCCTTGAAAAGGATGGTACGTGCAGTGCCAGACATGGTGAGCTCCATTAGCTTTGGTTATCGATTACGGCGAAAGGACGGTGCGAAGTCGCCCTACTGAGTGGCGGCAACCACTGCGGCGCGCCGTTGATGAGAAAGATACGTCTCCCGCGACTTTTGATTAAGATAGGGGCAATCAAAAGATTTATGCTAAAAGTCAAAGGTGAGATCCGATGAGTTTTGACGGGAGATTGCTTGCAGGGATGAGCGTGCTGGCGGCCGTCGTCGAGACCGGTAGCTTTACGCGGGCGGGTGAAGTGCTTGGACTGTCGGCTTCGGGCGTGAGCCGGTCTATCTCGCGGCTCGAAGCGCGCATGGGTGTACGGTTGCTGGATCGTACGACACGCGCGCTGCACTTGACCGGCGAAGGCGCCCGGCTCTACGAACTGGCGGCGCCCCATCTCTCCGGCATAGAGGATGCGGCCAATGTCGTGTCAGGCGCGGCTGTGACGGTTCGCGGGACACTGCGGGTAAGCCTGAATCCCGTGTTTGCCCGCAACGTACTGGCACCGAGATTGCCGGAATTCACTGAGCGCTATCCGGAACTCGACCTGGTCGTGGTGCAGCTACCGGATGCGGGCGACCTGGTGACTGAAGGCATCGACGTCGCGGTGCGGTTCGGTCCGCAGCCGGCGTCGGGCATGTCCTCCCGGCTGCTGCTCGAAACCCGCGTGCTGACGGTGGCGTCGCCGTCCTATCTCAAGAAACATGGGCGACCCACGACGCCCGAGAAACTCGCCGGGCACGACTGTATCCAGTACATCGATCCCCAGCACGGCAAACCGTTTCACTGGGAATTTCACCGAGGCAAAGAGATCCTGCCGGTCGAGACCACAGGCCGACTGACGCTAACGGACGTCGATACGATGGTCGGAGCTTGCGTGGCCGGCGTTGGTGTGGCGCAAGTCCTGGCTCTCGGCGTGGAGCATCTGCTTGCAAGCGGTGCCCTGGTGGAGTTGTTCCCGGATTGGCCGGGCGAGACCTTTCCGCTGTACGTTATCAGGCCATCGCGGCGCTTACCTCCGGCTGCGGTCGAGGCATTTCTCGAGTTTTGCTGGGAGCTCTGCCATGGGCCGCGCACAGCGCCAGCGTCTTCCTGAACGCTCGATGCGTTGCGATTGTCGCCGATTATTGTTCCAATATTCCCGTTTTATCGGCGGCGTTCAGGACATGAGCCTATGACTATCCTCATGTCCTTTTGCAACTTCCTGCATCAACTGCCGGAACCACACCAGTGCCGGATCGCGCTCCTGAAACTTGTTGTACTGGACAACTTCAACGAGCTCGGGGATGGGATAGGGGCAAGGAAGCACTCGTAGCGACGGGGAGTCGCGCTGCAGCAATAGGGCAAGGCGGGTCTGCAATGTAGCGATCCGGCGGGTCCCAACCAAAAAAGCCGGCACGATCCGGAAAGTCTCCACGGTCACCTCCGCTCGACGCTGATAGCCCAGCGCGGCCGCTGCCCGGCTGTCAGATGTGACGATTGCGCCTCCGGCCCATTCCATGATCACGTGACCCAACTCAAGATACTGTGTCAACGTGAGCACATCATCGATCCGGTCGTTTTCCGCCCAAGCCAGGCATGACCACGAATCCTCGAACAACGATTCCGAAGGATAAGCCGATCCGGCGCGAAAGTCGGGCGTGATCAGAAGATCGATCTCGCCATTTTCCAGATGCGTGAGCCCTAGCGTGGCAGCAGTGCGCACCCCGAACTTCATCAGGGGCGCCTCCAGGGACGCACGCCTGAGGACCTCGCCGAGAAAAACGCTGATCACATAGTCAGACGTTTCCACCACGATCTTACGGTCCGACGTGGATGGGTCGAAGGCAGGGCTCTCATTCGTTATGGCCTGGACTTGCAGCAGCACTTCCCGGATGGGCCGTTTCAGTTCCTCCGCCCTGGGTGTCAAGACCATCGCCCGGCCTACCTGGACGAGCAACTCGTCATCGAAATACTCACGCAGCCTGGCCATTGCGCAACTCGTCGCAGACTGGCTCAGGAATAGCCGCTGGGCGGCTTTGGTCACGCTGCGTTCGCTTAGCAGCGCGTCCAGAACCACCAGTTGATTCAAGTCGAGTTTGTTGAAGCGCATGGCATCGTCACATTGATCGCATCAATACAGCTTACCAGAAGGATCAATTGTACAAATTCGCTCGTTAAAGGCATTGTGAACACGTGGACGGGAGCGAGCTCTTCGGACCACGAAAAACCTCGCTCCTTGGCCATGACGTCCGTATTGCAAAGACCCAGAAGCAGAACGCCGTTCAATCGTGCAAGAGTTTCGGAGAGTGACTTGTGCATATCAATTCCCGCAGTCCCATCACACCGCGTGACCGAGCAAATGAGCGAGCAAATGACCGCGCTAACGACCGAGCTAAAGAGCTAGAGGTTCGCGATGAATAACCGTTGGCTGGCTCTGCTCATCATTTTCTTTTCGTTCCTCCAGTTCACGCTGAACTGGTTCAACATCGTCCCGGCGTTCGGCGCCATTGTTGCGGACATGCATCTGGCGCTCCCGCAGTTGGGCCTCATCGTGGGAACGTTTATCGCGGGCTATGGCATCGCTCATATTCCAGGCGGCATATTGGCTGAAGTGTTCGGCCTGCGTTTCGCCCTCCTTCTGGGTGTTGCCGTCGAAACGCTGGGCACGCTGATTTCCGCGCGCGCGCCCGGCCTGGACATCTTGCTGATCGGACGCTTTCTGTGTGGGGTCGGTGGGTCGATATACCTCGGCAGCGCGATCGGTTTGACGACCGCATGGTTTCGAGATCATGAGCTGGCGACCGCCAATGGCGCGATCACGGGCGTTGCCTTCACCGCGGGTGCGGCGCTGGGACTCTATCTCTGGGATGGGATCGTGGCCGCGTCCGGATGGCGCCATGCGCTGATGCTAGGCGCAGTCGTTGGCGCAGTGACATTCGTCGCGTTGCTATTTCTGTTCCCGACTCCGCCGCACGCCCGTGCAAGACATTTGGGCGGCAGCCATTTGAGCAAGGGCATGTTTCGACGGACGTTCTACAACCGCGACCTCTGGCTGATGGGCGCGTCCCTGCTCGCAGGCTACGGCAGCTACTTTACTGCGGTCGAACTTCTGCCGGCGTACGCGATATCGCACTTGCATGCGAGCGCTCACGCCGCGAACAAGCTCAGCACGATCTTGCTGCTAAGCGGTTTCATCGGCGGGGCGATCGGTGGCTGGTGCGCGGACCGGCTGTTTGGTCTTGTGCCCACCATCATCGGCGCATGTTGTATTCAGGCTGTGGCAACCGCCCTCATTCCCCTGCTCGATATAGGGGGCGTGCAAATTGCCGCCGCCGTGATCGGGGCGTTTGGAACTCTCAGCTTTGTCGTGTGGATTGCCGTGCCCGGCGCGTATCGCGACAGGATCCCGCTTGCAGACGTGCCCACCGCAAGCGGATTGATGCTGACGATCGCCGCGGTTGGCGGCGTGGTCGTGCCCGCGTTCTACGGCAAGGTCGCGTTGTTCTATAGCCCATCGAGCGCCTGGATCGCGCTAGGCGGCATAGCACTTTTGCTGCCCTTCATCGGACTGCTGGCCCGTCAACCGATTGTGAAAACTGGCATCGAGCCGAAGCGGGCATGACCGCCATCGCCTGAAATGTCATCGCGATGCAAGCATCGCGGGTGCCTCATCAAGTCACTGCTATCGAGCCATTGTCATACGGAGAAAGAAATTGCCACGACTAATCGATATTTCCATCGCGATCGACAACGACACGATTGCGGATCCTGCGACGCTACGCCCTTCGATTGTGTACACCGCCCATGCGGCGTCGGGACCTGCCCTGGTTGCATCATTTCCCGGGATGACCGTCGACCGGTTGCCCGAGGGAATGGGCTGGGCTGTCGAAACGGTCAGGCTGTCGACCCACAACGGCACGCACGTCGATGCACCGTGGCACTACCACCCAACTATGGATGGCGGCGCTCGCGCCATGACAATCGACGAGGTGCCACTCGACTGGTTCATGCAACCGGGGGTCAAACTCGACTTCCGCCATTTGCCGGACGGCCATGTCGTGACGCCCGATGAAATCGACAGTGAACTCACGCGGATCGACCACACGTTGAGGCCCCTTGAAATTGTGGTGATCAACACACGCGCTGGTCAGCGATATGGTCAGGATGACTATGTTTCAAGCGGCTGCGGGATGGGACGTGCGGCGACGCTGCATCTGGCATCGAAAGGCGTGCGCGTTGTCGGAACCGATGGTTGGAGCTGGGACGCGCCTTTTGTGCACACGGCGAAGCGCTTTGCCGAGACTCGCGATGCCAACCTCATTTGGGAAGGTCACAAGGCGGGACGCGAGGTTGGTTACTGCCAGATCGAAAAGCTACACAACCTCGAGAGTCTGCCGGCTAAGGGTTTCACTATCATCTGTTTCCCGACGAAAATTCACGCCGCAAGTGCCGGCTGGACCCGAGCGGTAGCGGTTCTTCCTGACCAGAAAATATAATGTCCAACGCTATTGATTCAACTCATTCCATGGACCTTGAAAGCTGGGTGACAAGTGCCAACGGTCACCCAGATTTTCCGGTGCAGAATCTTCCGCTCGGCATTTTCTTGCCTCGCCGCGGAGCGGCGCGGGCCGGAGTCGCGATCGGTGACAAAATCCTGGATCTGAGGGTCCTGTATGAAATGGCGTCTCCCGATGCAAGGACAATCCTCGCGCCCCTCGCCTACGCTGGGAATCTCAATCGCTTTCTTGCACTCGGAGCGCCGGCTCGGCGCCAGCTGCGCCATTTTCTCTCCACCTTCCTCACCGACTCGACAGCGCAAATCCTGAAGCTGGAAGGCGCGAAATCGCTGCTCCTGCATGAGTTATCCGAATGCAGGCTTGAACTGCCTGTACGGGTCGGCAACTACACCGATTTCTTCGCCGGGGTGCATCACGCAACGTATGCCGCACGTCGCCGCCAAATTCCGGGCAATAGGTTCCCGAACTATGCACACGTGCCGATTGCGTATCACGGTCGGGCTTCCTCGGTTCGCGCGTCGGGCCTTGAGATTGCGCGTCCGGTCGGACAGTTTCGCTTGAAAGACGACTCGGCCCCGATAGTCGCACCATCGAGAAAGCTCGACTTCGAACTCGAGTTGGGGATATGGGTTGGGGCGGGTAACGCTCTGGGTGCGCCGATCCCTATTGATAACGCGCTCGATCATATAGGCGGCTACTGTCTTCTGAACGATTTGTCAGCACGTGATATCCAGGCCTGGGAATCGCAGCCCTTGGGTCCCTTCCTCGCGAAGAATTTTGGATCGGTTGTCTCGCCCTGGATCATCACGCCCGAGGCATTGGCACCATTCCGCACGAGCCGGCCTGTGCGCACCGCTGGCGAGCCCGCACTTCTCGGTTACCTTGATGGTCGTGAAGATGCCGAAAGCGGCGCCGTTTCTGTCGACCTGGAAGTCTTGATCTCTTCCAGGCGCATGCGCGACGCACGCCTCTCGCCCAAGCGTATCTCGACGACGTCGACCCGCGAACTTTACTGGACCGCTTCGCAGATGGTTACGCACCACACGATGGGGGGCTGCGATCTGCGCCCGGGCGACCTCATTGGCAGCGGCACGATTTCCGGTGCCGAACCCGGTTCCGCGGGCAGCCTTTTGGAATTGACAGACGACGGGAAGACCCCGCTCTCATTCGCCACGGACGAAACACGAAGTTATCTTGAGGATGGAGATGAGATCCAGTTGCACGGCAAATGCAGCAGGCCCGGATTTGCCTCTATTGGTTTCGGCGTATGCAAGTTCCGTGTGTCAATGTGAAGTGGCCTGCCAAGGATTACTCTTTTAAAGGTTGAATGATGTGAGGTTTTCTGCCCCGGGACAACGTCTCCCACTAACTGACGTTTGTGCTAATGCATCTCCAAACTAAACCGGGCCGCGGCCCCACTATCGGTCTCCGAAAAAGGAACGCTCTATGTTGCTACTCACCAAACTCATGCAACGCGCCGTGTGCGCGTTTGCAACATCGGTACTCACTCTCGCTTGCGCCGGTGCGCAGGCGGCTGATGTCTCGTACCACTACGCCAACGTTGACGGTATCAAGGTTTTCTACCGGGAAGCGGGAGAAAAGTCCAAGCCGACGCTGCTTTTGCTGCACGGCTTTCCCTCCTCCTCGCACGAGTTCCGTGATTTGATTCCGTTGCTGTCCGACAATTTCCATGTGGTGGCGCCCGATTACCCGGGCATGGGTTATAGCGATGCGCCACCGGCCGACAAGTTCACGCCCACCTTCGATAACGAGACCGCCGTTATCGAAAAATTCGTCCAGAATTTTGGAGATCCCCATCTCATCGTGTACATGACCGACTTTGGCGGTCCGGTTGGCATGCGCATGGCGGTGGATCATCCGGACTGGATATCCGGTCTTGTTTTTCAGAATGCGATTGTGTCCGAAGCGGGCGTTGATCCCGCGCGGCGCGCGCGCGACGCAGCCATCTCAGGCGCGATCACACCGGAGAAGCACGCCTTGGCGGAAAGCCATGTGTCGCTTGCGACTGCGTTGTTGCTCTATCAGCATGGCGCTCGCAATCCGACAGCGCTCAATCCCGACGCTTGGACGAACGATGCGGTGGCGCTGGCAAACCCCGACAGCCGCCGCATCATGACGGACCTGCAACTGAACATTCCGAGCAATGTTGCATTGTTCCCGGTGTGGCAGGCCTACCTGCACACGTACCAGCCGCGCGCGCTGGTTGTGTGGGGCAAGAATGACCCGATCTTTTTGCCGGCGGGAGCCGAAGCCGTCAAGCAGGAAGTGCCCGACGCATCGGTTCACTACTACGACACCGGCCACTTCGCGCTCGAGGAGGACCACGTCGATATCGCCCGGCAGATCAACCAGTTCTTCGCACCCACGCATGTGCGAGGTCAGATCGAATCAGTCGACGGCCATGAGCTCACCGTGTTGACGCGTGAGGGCACGCACATGAAGCTCACGCTTGAGGACCGGACGCGGTACGCCGCAGTCAAGCCCTTTGCTGCCGACACGATTAAACCGGGCGCGTATGTCGGTGCGGCCGGAATGCCCACGGCAAGTGGCATTGAGGCTACCGAGGTCATGGTGTACCGGGAAGAGCGACGCGGAACCGGCGAAGGACATTACGCCTGGGACTTGGCCCCAGGAAGCACCATGACGGGCGCAACGGTAACGTCTATCGTGGACAAACAGGGCGCCCGCGATCTCAACCTGAGTTATGGCGACAAGACGCTCACAATCTCAGTTCCGGCATCCGCACCGGTGGTGACCTTCGCGCCGGCGGCCTTTGACGATCTCAAACCAGGCGCAGCCGTGTTTGTCCTGGCTGTGCCTGGCGATCACGGGCGAGTCGATGCCGCTAGCGTGCTTGTCGAGAAGAACGGCGTCAAGCCGCCTCTATAAGTTACGGGGAGCGCCCTGACCCGGGGCGATTCAGACTACGGAAGACCGCCTTAACGAGAGATATGAACTTCAGTCGCTCTTCCGCTCGATTTTCGATTTTCACCGATCACGCATTCTCTAGGTTTTTCGGCAGAAGAAACACAAGCAATGCGCCAACCATCAAACTGATAGCAATTCCGTATAAACCGGAAAGTGAATTTTTCGTGGCCATACTGACAACGCCGAATGCGTACTGGCTGGCATAAGCCGCCAAACTGGCAGCGGCATTGAGCACCCCGATTCCGACGACTGCGGCACCACTCTTGAGATAAGTCGTTGCGTAAGCCCAGAACACACTGACACACGACATGATCCCCGTGTAGGCCAACGTAAGACCAAACATCGCCAGATAGACATTTCCGGTATTGCGGCAGGCAACAAATAGGCCGATAGCGCCCAAAGATGCCGCTATCGCGTAGTGCCACCTGCGCTCCTTGAACCGATCGGAAAGATATCCCCAGACAACCATCCCTATGCTCGCAGAGAGATACGGGATAGCGGTAATAACACCATTGCTGCCCAAATTGACGACCCCGAGGTCATGAACTATCTGAGGTAACCAAAACGCAAATCCCGCGATAGCGACCCCGCCAATGATCTCGATCGTAGCGAGAACAATGAATGTTTTGGAGGTGAGCGCGTCCTTTATATTGATACGACGCTTACTTACGTTTTTATTGTTGGCGTCAGCCGCCAACGCTGCGGCAATGACCTTCTTCTCGTCTTCTGCGAGCCAATTTGCCGTATTGGGAGCGTTTTCGACAAGGAAGTATGCGAACACACCGACAATGACCGACGGAATACCCTCGATCAGAAACATCCATTGCCACCCGTAGAGTCCCCCAACGTTGCGCATGCTTTCGAGCAGATACCCCGATACTGGCGCACACAGGACACCAGCGACCGGAACGGCCGCCAAGAATATGGCAACCATTTTCGCGCGACGGTTTTCCGGGAACCAGTAAGTCAGATATAGATACACTCCAGGAGCCAGCCCCCCTTCAGCAAGACCTAGAGAAAATCTGAGAATATAGAATTGCATAGGCGTACTGATAAACATCATCAGCGATGAGACTATTCCCCAAGTCACCATAATTCTCGAGATAGTGGCTCGCGCACCAATTTTTGCGAGAAGCATGTTGCTTGGGATTCCTGACACGAGATATCCCATAAAGAATATCCCTGCTCCCATGCCATAGGTCGCGTCCGTAAGCCCAAGCGTCTCCGAAAATTGGAGTTTCGCATATCCGATATTAACTCTGTCCATATAGGACAGAACAAATACTAGGAACAGGATAGGCATGATCCGCCACGCGACTCTTTTGAATATTCTTTCTGAATCGCGAGCGTCACTGGACGCAACTTCTCCAATGACAGCCTGTTGCGAGTTTCCATTTAACACAACATACCTCCATTCGCTGTATTGATGTCTATGCGTTCAAAAATGCACATTGAGCCCGACACGCACCGCGCTTTGCCTCGAGCTGGAAGAGGGTCCGATAAAATTGTTCGCAGCGACCGCACTTGCACCCGTCGAATCCGTTCCCGAAGCCCTCTGCGTGGTAGCAACGGCATAGACAAAGGTAGTTTTTGAGAGGAGATACTGCACACCTACTGTCGCATGTTCATATCGTGCAGAACCGGTTCCCTTCGGCGCGGCGATCGTTGAAACGCTATTTCTCGTCGTAATGTCGTATTCCGCACCTACGCTCAAAGCTGGCGAAATCCAATATCTGGCGTTGAATTCAACATTCTGAAATGTCGCAGTACCAACGTACTGAGACGGATTGGGACCGGAATTGATATCTCCAAGACCCTTGAACTGGGTGTTCGCATACAAAACTCCGAGCGTTGCTGGGCCAACCTTATATGAGGCCCCGCCTGCAATGACCTGATAGGTGTGCGCGGAGGCATATCCGCTATCAACGGGTGAGGAGTAGTAATCACCGGATGTGGTGATAGGGGTGTTCACATTGGCCGTACCCGCTGCCAAACCTTGGTTTGGGGTTTGCGCGTTGTTGTAGCTTCCGCCAAGCATGAGTGGCCCATACGTATAGTTAGCCGCAGCGGACGCTACTTGTCCTTGTGTGAGGTGACCTGCAACTCCCCCAGGCGCGTAGACCGCTTGGAAGTTAATACCCAAGAACGTTGGAGCTATATATTTCAGAGAGCTTGGAACACGGAAAGTATCGTAGAAATTGTCAACATCGCCGGGATGCGATCCGAGAATTCCCGACCATTGGGACGCCGACGAAAAAGGGATGGCGATGAGCACTACGTCTGAATTGAGTTGCCTTCCGGCAAGAAATGAACCGAAATTTCCCGTGAGTCCAACGTACGCTTGACTCCCGAATAGTCTGGCCCCTTGCCCCATCACACCCGTCGTTGCGTTGAAGCCATTCTCAAGGCGGAAAACTGCGTTCAGGTTTCCACCGAGATCCTCTTTTCCAAGGAAGCCCCATCGATTACCTTGTATTCCGTTATCGCTCACACTGACCGATCGTCCGCCTTTAGCATTCGTGTTAAGCAAAATGCTGTCGTCGAGCGACCCATAGAGAGTCACGGAGCTCTGCGCCATTGCCCCGCTGGAGATCGCAATCATCGAAAGGCCGGCTAGCCATATCCTGGAGCTGCCGGCAAACCTTTTCTGATTGATACTTTCCGCGCGACCGGCACGGGAAGTTAGCTGCACTGCTGATACGTATCTAGTCACCTTACTTGCTCCGTTTGAAGTTAAACAAGCGAACATTTATTTAATTTTCATTGACAAAACAACATTGACACTTCGCGAACGCCATTCGCCTGCATCGACGATGCGGCTTCGATGTCGAGGGGGTTCCTCAAGGTCTCGCTTGGCTTGCTCGTGTATTTCCTAAGGCGTACTAAACCAACATCTGTGCTTGCTATGGGATGGATAATTAATCGCCGTAAAGTTATCCGCTATTCTGTAAGCGCCATCCTCATTCAATTCATGCCACCGCGTCAGGCACGCTAGGGTTCACCACGAGATGATCCGCACGTTGACAGGGCCGCGCTCATCAAACATGCCGTCAATCACACAAACTGACGAGATATAGACAGGTTTGGCGCAACCTCCATAGCGGCTTGTTTATTGGCCACCGACGATTAGTCGCAGACATGCTGTTTTAGTCGACCCTCTAACCAAAGAGACTGACCATGCAACTAAATCTGCGACAAACGTATGGCGCTTACATCGACGGGGCGTTCCAACCGGTTTCTTCAGAGACCTTTCCTGCGCTCAATGCGGCAACCGGGGAGCACCTTGCCGACGTTGCACGATGCTCGGGGCGAGAAGTGGACAAGGCGGTTGAGGCTGCCTTCGTGGCGTTTTCAACCTGGCGACAGACGACGCCGGAGGAGCGTTCGGCGATGCTGCTCAAGCTGGCCGACCGCATGGAAGCTGACATCGAACGGCTGACTGCGATTGACACCGCTGATGTTGGACGTGTATTCGGCGAGGTCATGATCGACTACCGCATCGCCATCGAGCAGTACAGGTACTTTGCTGGTGCCATCCTCACACACGAAGGCCTAGGGCGACGGATTCCCAACGGCTATCTGATTGGCAAGCGAGAGCCCATAGGCGTGGTCGGCCAGATTATCCCGTGGAATGTACCGGCCATCATGGTCGCCTTGAAGGTTGCGCCAGCGGTGGCAGCAGGTAACACAGTCGTGTTGAAGCCCGACGAGAACGCCTCGCTTTCGACGCTCGAGTTCGCGAAGATCGCTGGCGATATCTTCCCGGCAGGTGTCATCAACATTGTGCCCGGACTTGGCGAGGAAGCCGGCGCCGCCTTGACCGCACACTCCAAGGTCAAGAAGCTCGCTTTCACCGGCAGCTCGGAGGTCGGCAGGATCATCGCACGCGCAGGCGCAAACCGCCTTGTGCCCGTTTCGCTGGAGCTCGGCGGAAAAAGTCCGAACATTGTATTCCCGGACATCACCGATCTGGATGCGGTCGCCGACAATGTGATATTCGCAGGCACCTACTGCAACGGCCAGTCCTGCCTGGCGGGCACCCGCATTTTCGTCCATGACGACATCTATCTGCCCTTCATCGACAAGCTCGTATCAGCCGCAAACCGAATCAAGGTCGGCGACCCGATGAAGCAGGACTCGCGGCTGAGCTGCCTGATCTCGGACCAACAGGGCCGTCGCGTTCAGAACTACATCGAGCTTGCAAAAGGCGAGAAAGCCAATCTGATCGCCGGCGGTCAACGCATCGACGTGGAGGGCTGCTCGCATGGCTGGTTCTTCGCGCCGACGATCTTTGAAGCGCGCAATGACATGCGGATCGCTCAGGAAGAAGTATTTGGGCCTGTTCTCAGCGTAATTCGCTGGAACGACTACGAGACGATGATCGCCGAAGCGAACGATGTCCGCTACGGGCTTGCCTCCGGCATCTATACCAAAGACCTCGCGAATGCAATGCACACTGCAGACCGGCTTGAGGCAGGCAATATCTGGATCAATCACTACTTTAACCTGGCGAGTGGTTCACCTTTCGGAGGTTACAAGGAGAGCGGGATCGGCAGCGAACACTGCCATGAAACCCTCAATATGTACTCTCATCTGAAGGCCATCACGATCCAGAATGAAGTGGCAAAGCCCTGGTTCGCAGTTTAATCGGAGATGTGCCGTGCTAAAGAGCAACCCCGGGGCCATCCCCGCAGAACCACGCGCCATCGAGATGGATGAGTCCGATCGCGTGTTCAGAAAAGTAGCGTGGAGGATTATGCCGTTCCTCTTCCTAATTTTCGTATTGGCAATGGTGGACCGCATAAACATCGGATACGCGAAACTTCAATTCTCGCAAGATCTCGCATTTTCCGACACCGTGTATGGCATGGGCGCCGGCGTGTTCTTCATTGGATATCTCTTATCGGACATTCCAAGTAACATGCTTCTCAATAGAATCGGGGCACGCGCGACGATCTCGCGAATAATGATACTGTGGGGCATCATCTCCGGATCCATGATGTTCATCAGTAGTCCAACTCAATTCTACGCCTTCAGATTTGCGCTTGGCCTTGCTGAAGGAGGATTGTTTCCGGGCGTTCTGCTATACCTGACATACTGGTTCCCGGCAAACTTGCGGGCAAAGATGGTGGCGTTATCTTTAGCTGCTATCCCCGTATCCGGAACTATCGGTGCTCCGCTTTCCGGGTATCTTCTTGACAGCATGCATAACGTCAGTGGGCTCAGGGGCTGGCAATGGATGTTCTTGATCGAAGGCATTCCATCCGTCATTGTCGGGGTAGTCGCCTATTTCTTTCTTCAAAATTCGCCACAAAAGGCGAAATGGCTAACGGCTAAGGAGAAACAAATCATCGCCGACACGCTCGCGTTTGACATCAGCAAACCCGAGTTCAATAAGAGTCGTGTCAGCATGCGGCACGCGCTGGCTTCACCGATTTTTCTGGTGTTGGTAATTCTTCAGGTGATCGGGGGCGTCGCAAATAGCGGCTTCTCATTCTGGCTGCCTCAAATTATTCATGATCTCGGCGTAACGAATTTGCGTGTAAATGGCGTCATCACGTCAATTCCTTATATTTGCGCCGGACTGGGGATGTATCTGTGGGGGTATTCTTCCGATCGAAACAGGGAGCGACGCTGGCATTACGCAACGGCATCCGTTATCGGAGCCATTGGCTTGATGATTACTTGCACGCACAGCCATCAAGTTAACGTTGCAATTGCCGGCCTATCTGTAGCTTACGTCGGCACGCTGTCCTGTACTTGTGTTTTCTGGGCTTACACAACTGCGTACCTTAAGAGCAACGCTGCGGTGATCGGAATCGCCTTTATAAACTCGGTTGCGGCCCTTGCCGCCTACGGCAGTCTCTCGGCCTTCGGCGCAATTCGAACCGCCACCCATTCGACTACGCTCGGACTGTACGCGATCGCTGGTTTGATGTTCTTCGCCGCCCTGCTCGTTTTATGTTTGCCGAAGCACGTCCAAAAAGAGAATTGATCCTGCTGCCACAATCAATTCGAAGGATGAGACATGACAGATTCGAACAGTCAGCAACCGTGGAAATGGCCGGAGTCGCATTGGCGAGGGCTAGTCGACCAGGCGCGCGCAGGACGTGCATACCGCCCGGCTCAATGGAGCGGGGGAAAACGCTGTGCCGTCGCAATCTCGTTCGACTGTGACCACGAAACCAACGAACTCAATGACGGCGGCAAATCGATCGCTCGAATGAGCTGGGGCCAGTATGGCAGTCGAGTCGGAGTGCCTCGCATCCTTGAAATACTCGCCCGTCATGACGTTTCCGCTACGTTTTTCATCCCGGCGGTTTCTGCTCTCCTGCACCAGGAGGAGTCACGACGAATCATTTCCGAAGGTCACGAAGTCGGGCTGCACGGATGGATACATGAACGGAACTCTGCCCTCCCTTACGAGATCGAGCGCGAACTCATGCTGCGGTCTGCGGATACCTTGGAGCGCTTAACCGGAACGCGCCCCGTCGGGCTTCGGACACCTTCATGGGACTTCAGCCCTCATACGTTAAGAATTGAACAGGAACTTAATCTGCGCTACGACTCATCACTCATGGCGGATGAGGACTGCTACGAATTGATGTCCAACGGACGAGAAACTGGAATTGTTGAATTGCCAGTCGAGTGGATTAGAAACGATGTTCCCTACTTCCTGATGCATCAGCCTTCGGGGTCACGGCCGCACGTACCGCCCCACGAAGTATTTGAAATCTTTCGCCGGGAGTTCGACGCGGCCTATGATGCCGGCGCTGTATTCCAGCTAACCTTACATCCCCATGTCATATCCGCGAGATCCAGAATCTGGGTTCTCGAAGAGCTGATCCGCTACGCTAAAGCAAAGGGAGACTGCTGGTTTGCCACGCACGCCGACGTCGCAGCGTTCGCCAAAAAGCACGCGGCATAACTGGGCAGATCGCGGACCAACGTGTGTGGCACAGAATGCATTGAGATGGCGCAAACAGAATAGCACCTCGCTTTCTGGCGACTAATGCTTGCGTCAATTGTTGCCACAACAGCATCTGTCGCGCGGACTAAGCCTGATCTGGAAAATATCAACGGTCCGCTGGTTGCGAAAGGCGACGCCGCCGCTATACATCTTCGGACGGAGCGAGTCCTCGATACTCTCGAGTCTCTGCGCCCGTCGTCATTCATTTAGTGACCTCGTTAGGGCCGTCCCTGATACCCAACACTTTTTTCGTTGCCTAGGATCGTCAGGAACCGACATGAGCGCATGAGTTGACAGTTGACTAGAGGAACCATGATGGAACAGTCCCGCCCCCCTATAGCCGAGTCTTGGCCCGATCACTCGTTAATCATGCGGACGACCAACTTGGATGAGGCTCGCAACGCGATTGGCAAGGCCTACTGCCCATATCGTTTTGATGCAAAGCATGCCTACCACCGCGAGTCTGCCGAAATGCACCAGATCAAAGGGGTCTCGGTGGCGCTTTCAAAATTTTCATACGGATCTGAGATCGACGTTCGGCCGGACCCGTTCTCGGATTTTTTGCTGGTCCTCACAACGCTGCGTGGTACAGCCGAGATCAGCAATTCCGGTTTCACCCAGAAGGGGGGAGCGGGAATGACCATAGTCGCGTCTGCGGATGAGTCATGGAAGTTTAAATACTCGGCCGACAACGAACAGTTCGTGACGCGCATTGGCCTGGATCGCATATCCGAGATAGCTGCAAGCCTAACCGGCTCAAGTAAACGCACAGCACCCTTGCTACAACCGTCAATGTCTGACAATAGCGCCCAGCAAAGATGGATGCTTCAAGCAGCGCACTTACGGGAGCTCATCTCGATGCATACGAGTGCTGCAATTCGCAACATGCTTCTTCCTCGCGCGGAAGAGACATTGATATTGACGCTGTTATTGCAGCAGTCTGCGACAGTGTTGGAGGCTGTTCGCTCCGCGTCGTCGCCTGAGATCGCCCCGGCCTCCCTGCGACGGGCCGTTGACTACGTCCATGAATATCTCGATCAGCCGTTGACCCTGGAAGAGATTGCGATCGCGGCCAGGTGCAGCATTCGCTCGCTTCATCGAATGTTCAAGGAGCACAGAAACGTTTCCGTGATGCAGTACGTCAAAACTCTGCGCTTACAGCGAGTCCGTCAAGAATTACTCGACTCTTCGGAGGTCGCGTCGATAACCGAGGTTGCAATGCGCTGGGGCTTCTCGCAGCTCGGGCAGTTCGCCGCTGATTATCGTTCGAAGTTCGGGGAGAAGCCGTCCGATACTTTGCGTCGACGTTGATTGAATTGGCTGGCGGGGCCCACCGCATCACCTGCCAATTTAGACGACGGAGATATCGGACTAGCGGCGCTAGCCTAACAGGCACAGTTGGAACTCGAATTGTCTCAAGACGTCGCTCGCACCTTTGCGTCGCGTTGGTAAACCGCGAAAATCGCACGACCGATAAGCGACTTCTCGTCCTCCATACACTTCTCATAGACGCTTGCTCGCGTTGCTTGAATCGCTCGATTGTCCGGCTCCGCACTGCTGGCGAACTCTACGAGGTGAGCGGCGAGTCGACTCTGTCCGCCTTCGATCAAGCTTTGCGCACGCTCAGCAAGCTTCTCGGCTCCGCCCACCAAATTCGCCATCTCGATTGCGAGCTGTCGCTCAGGCGCGGGTTTCAAACGCGCTGGGTTGCCATCGTACCAACCGCCATAGAGATGCCAGATGCTGCGGACAACAAACTCAGGATTGTCGTACTTCGGTGACAAATAAGGCATCTGCAAGTACTTTTCCGGGACTGAGACCGAATGCAATATTTGGTCGAGCGTGCTTCCTTTGTTCATTAGCTCCAGCGTTTGTCGGGTCACGCTTTCCAGCGCTTCCGCGGTATCGCCAAGTATCTGATCTACGCGCGCCTCACCGAAAACCACAGGACCATGACCCGTTATCAACGTTTGCGCCTTCAACGCTTGCATTCTGCGAAGTGCGACAGCCCACTGTGGCGCCGACCGCTGGGCCTTCCGCGGATTTCCAGCATTCGGGAAGGCCCAAATGACGAAGTCCCCGCTCACGACAACGCGCTGTTCCGGCAACCATATGAAGGTGGCATCGTCCGTCTCGCCGCGTCCATGGAACAACTCAATCCGCACGCCGCCGACCGCTAGAGAAAGCGTATCGTCGTACACTTGATCTGGGCGCCTATGCCCCGTCGGGTAAACATATCCGGGTCGGTTGAATTGGTTTCCTTGGACGATGCTGTTGTACCCGTGCGTGGCGTCATATCGCTCGAACCGCGACAACACATTTCGATGCGCGATGATCCGGGGCCTATTCCGGCCTTTCGTATCGGCTTCCTCGTCGAGAAGTTTTGCGCCGCTCGTGTGGTCGATGTGGCCGTGAGTGTAAATGACGGAATGCACGGGACTGTCGTCCCAACGACGCACCGCTTCAAGTGTTTGGCTCGCTGTTCCAGGATTGCCGGTGTCAACGAATACCAAGCCATCCTTCGTGCGAATGACTGTCACGCTGCCGCAAAAGTACGTCGTGTGGACCGCAATGATATTCTCAGAGATCGGGGTTACTGCACCTCCAGTAACCGCCTCGGTCCACTCTTCCATTTGCGCATCGCCGCTCCAGAGGCGCTCGAACAACTCTTCTCTTTCCACTTTGAGATCCTTCAATTTCGATGCTGTGATTCAATGCTGTGATGCGAGAGTTCACCCTTGCGAGCGAAGTTGTCCGCTATAGGGCTCAGTCCTATCCCAGACATGCTCCGCCCGGATACTAGTAATGACCCAGTCACGCTTGTCGCGGCATTGCAGCTCCCAGTTCAGTCTGACTCCCGCCTGCCAGAGCACTATTTGGTCGGACTGCGCGTCTGGCTTCACTAGCGAGGCTGCGTTGTTACCAGTGCAGATCGCACGATCGCCTGAAACACGAACCACTACGTTACTGAGCTCATGCTGATACGCGGTCACTTGATCGTAGCGGGAACGCCAGCGTGCAATCATGTCCTCCCGGCGCAACGACGCCGCGGGGGGGACCGCGCGTACCGACGTGTAGTCGACGAAAACCTCCTCGGCGAAGAAGGGAGGAAGATCGTCCCAGCGACGCGCATCGACCGCGACCATGTAGCCTGTCACTGTTTTCGTGATTGCGATCTCCGAAAGGAGATCGCGCATATCATCAGTTGCTTGCGAAAGCTTTTCCATTACAAGAACTCCAACAATCTTTCACTCGAAAAATCAGGATCCGATGCGCCGAGGCTCCTTCGATGCCACTTGCATCCGATAGACACACGTTTGCTAACAGAGTCGTTTCAAACTTCTTTAAGCATGCTGATTAAAGTCGAAAACACTTTATCGTCATCAAGCGCGCATGCGGTCACCTTATGGTCCGCTCCCTTCATCTCATGTCGAACAACATGGTGTCCATGCAAACGGAGCGCAGCTTCGAGCGCAACGGCTCGAACTTTAAAGAGGTCAGGAGAATTTGCCTTAAGATTGACTTCTGGATCGCCATAGATCATCAGCGTGCGTTTCGGTGCATGTCGACCGTGCAACACCGCGCTCGCTTCGATCCGCCGGTCTTCATCGACGAACACATGCGCTGGATCAGAAGGCATGAAATCGTAAATCCCACTGATCAGCACCATGCAACCGATCGCCGCGTGTTGAAATCCTTGTGCCTCGGCAATCTCTGGCCGAACCCCAAGCAGCGCAGCGATAGAAGCCCCCGCCGAGTGGCCGGAGATGCAGTAAGCCGGATGGAGTACCCCGGCACTTTTCAGACACTGATCGAGACACGCCAGTCCCCGTGCGACATCAACGGCGCTGTCAGGGAAACGTGTGGGCGCCAAGCGGTAACCCATGGAGACGAAGATAAAGCCCTCTTCGAGGAGTCGTTCTCCAACGAAATCATAAAAATCGGGGTGCCCCTCAGAAAATGCGCCACCGTGTAGGTGGACATATACCTTGGCATCCGCTGTCTGCTTGCTCGGATAGAAGATATTCATTACCTGTGCATCGGCGCTGCCGTAACGCTTTCCGGCCTCGTGGCGAGTTACCTTTCGAAGCGCTTGACCGCGTGCGTAGGCAGCAGGGTAGAACGTCGACCAATCGACAAGAAAGGCTTCTGCGGAGGTGACCGATTTGTAGTTGCTGATTGATGGCTGTAATGCTGTCGTCTGCAGGTTCATATCGCTCGAAATCCTGTTGATAAGCGAAACGGCAACGGGTTGGAATGCACCGTCAATGTAGGTGCCGCGCGAAACTTCTTACTTCCCGTCGAAAACGAGAATGGGCTTTAGCACTTCACCCGACATGCTCTCGTCTACTGCCTTGTTGATTTCTGAAAAACGGTAGTACTTCACTAGCTTATCGAACGGGAATTTGCCTTGTGCATGCAGATCGATCAATCGCGGGATAAAGGTCCCCGGCACACTGTTACCTTCGCAGATGCCCATGATGGTCTTTCCTGTAATGAGGACATCATTAGGGTCAACCTCAACCTTGGTACCTAAAGGAGACGCCCCAATGATGCCGATGCTGCCACGCGCCGAGAGAGCCGCGACGCCTTGACTGAATACCGCCGGGATTCCGGTGGTTTCAATGGCATAGTTTGTCCCCTTACCGCCAGTAATCTCCCTGATTTTCTCGACGACATTGTCGGTTTTCCCGTCAATGACGTGCGTGGCGCCGAGTTCCTTTGCCAAAGCGAGGCGAGACGCTACAACATCGACGGCGATAATCGTCGTTGCGCCAACGGCTACCGCAGCCAACACGCCGCTCAGACCAACGGAACCCGCTCCAAAACATGTGAAGCTTGATCCAGCAGTCACCTTGAGCGAGTTCATCACAGCGCCGGCTCCCGTTTGAATGCCACATCCCAACGGACCTAGCAGCTTCAATGGAGCGTCCTTCGATACCTTCAGGATGTTGCGTGTATTCACCACTGCGTATGTCGCAAATGATGACTGCCCGAAGAAGTTGTCGTGGATGGTTTCGCCCGACGGCGAGCGGATTGCGTGGCCACCTCGGCAATCGCAGCCGGAAAAATTGTACTGAAAGTAATTGACGCAGTAAGCAGGCTCGCCGGCCAAGCAGGTGTCGCACGTGCCGCATGAGGCGAAACTCAGGAGGACATGGTCGCCAATTTCGAAATTGCTGACATTGGGTCCAACGACACTGACGACACCAGAGCCTTCATGTCCAAGCACAATAGGCTGAGGCACCGGGTACACCTGATCGCGCATAATGATGTCGGTGTGGCAAAGGCCAACCGCTACCATCTTGACGAGCACCTCGCCCGCACCTGGGGCTCGAATCTTGAGCTTCTCGATTGAGAATGGCTCGTTTTTCTTCCTCGCAACCGCGGCATCAATCGCTGTGAAGGTTTCCGACATGGCTATATTTCCTCATTGAATGGGAGTTAGCGGCCTGTTGCTCGCGGCTTCTGTGAGCCGCGATACGCAAAGATCGGCGACAGGGATAAGAGTCGTACGAACGATTTACTTTGACTATTCGATTAACGCCAAAAATGTGGCAATAGCGTCTCGTTCTGACGATTCATATTTGTACGGATTCTCCGCCCGAGGCAAGTGCAACGCGGCAGCGTCAATGATTCGTGGCTGGCCCACCGCCAGTGGGCCCAACCGCATATTCCTCGTCGGTCACCTTCTCCATCCAAACGACGCTTACGCCGTCCAGCGCTTCCTGAATTCCTATGTGGGTCATGGCGGTGGTAGCCGATGCGCCGTGCCAATGCTTGTGACCCGGCGGGCACCAGATCACGTCGCCGGCACGAATTTCGACGATGGGTTCGCCTTCGCACTGGGTCCATCCGCAGCCTGCGGTAACGATTAGCGTTTGTCCAAGCGGATGGGTATGCCAGGCACTGCGTGCGCCAGCCTCGAACGTCACGCTCACCACAGAAACGCGCGCGGGCTCTGGGGGAGAGTTCAAGGGGTCCATTCGAACAGCACCCGTAAAGTACGCTTCAGGGCCTTTCTTCGATGGCTGCGAGCCTACGCGCATGATATTCATGATCGATCCTTTTCAGCATGGGGAAATTGCTCGGGGGCACAAGCCTAGGCCCCCCCTCCGTCGTGGGAGACATGCACGATCTCCAGCGCAGAAACAAAAAAAGAATTCGTTTCTGCAGAAGAACCACGCCTTACGCGCGACATCAAGAAAATATACGCTCATGAATCCGACTTTGCGCTTGCGCTGCGCCAATGCATCTTATGATGTGAAAAACTTCGATAACACCGCCCTAGCCTTCTGCACATGCACACCACGCCTTCAGAAAAACGTACGATCGTAATCATTGGAGCGGGATTCAGCGGCACGCTTACCGCCGTCAACCTGCTTCGCATCAGTCAGCCGCACACCCTGCGCGTCGTGCTTATCGAGCAAGGTTTGACCCATGGACGTGGCCTGGCATATCGTTTCGGGGATGACAATCACTTGCTGAATGTGCCGGCGGGCAATATGAGTGCCCTGGCCGATGAACCCGATCACTTCGTGTCCTATTGCCAGAACATCGATCCTGCGCTCAACGCCAAATCATTTATTTCCCGGCGCTTGTATGGCGAGTACCTCCAGTACACCTTGGCGGCGGCTGAGACGCACCATCCGGGGATTCTGGAAAAGATGACAGACGAGGCGATCGCGGTCTCTCCGGTGGTCTCTCCCACTGCATCAGGCCACGCATTGCGCGTAAAGCTGGCAAGTGGTTCGTCTTTAGGGGCAACGCAAGTCGTCCTGGCTTTGGGACACTTTCCGCCCAAACCACCGGCATTCGTCCCCGAGGATCTCCACCACCACATAGTCAATCCCTGGGATTTCAGCAAGCTCGACCGCCTCGACCCGAATAAACCCGTGGTGATACTGGGAACTGGGCACACGGCCATCGATGCCTTGTTCAGGCTGACTAGCTGCAACACGACCCGAAAGATCTTCCTTCTATCCCGACGGGGCCTGTTGCCCCACGGCCATCGTTCCAACCCAACCCCTCCGCCCAACTCCGAGTATCCGGCTTACCTTGTCGGGCTCCATCCCACCATCCGCGCCTACACTCGTGCCCTGCGACTGGAGACAGCTCGAAGGCAAGCTACCGGTGGCGATTGGCGAGATGTGATCAATGAGCTTCGGCCACACGCCTCGCGTCTGTGGCAGGGCCTGCCTGAGTCCGAACGGCGCCGCTCGCTACGCAATGTCGTTCCTTACTGGGATATCCACCGGCATCGTCTGGCTCCCTTGGCAACCCGCCGCCTTGAAAATCTGCTTGATTCGGGGCAGGCGGAGCGCGTGGCGGGGCAAGTTATCGGCTTGGATGTGCAGGGAACCAATCTGCACGCGCAGATCAAGGTGCGGGGTAACGTCGCCCCCAGAATTCTGGAGGCTGGCGCATTGGTCAACTGCACCGGCCCGAACTACGATTTGTCTGCCCTCTCATTGCCCTTGGTCACCCAGCTCAGGGACGCGGGTTTAATACAGCAGGACCGTTTAAAGCTCGGCCTGCTCGTCGACGACGACTATCGCGTAATCGATGCACGCAACGAACCTACACCGGGCCTGTTTTATGTGGGCCCAATGCTTAAGGCCAGGTATTGGGAAGCGATTGCGGTGCCTGAACTGCGGCACCACACCCGCCAGTTGGCAAGAAACCTGACGCCGCATAAGTAACGGCTCGCGCTTTCGTGTGCCGCGCTTAACGTGCAGTCATGCACAGCCGTAAGGCTGCACGCCAATCGGGCGCACGCAGCCCAAAGGTATTCTCCAGCTTGTCATTCGACAGCCGGGAGTTACTCGGCCGAGTAGCCGGCGTAGGGTACGACGCGGCCGGAATCGGCTTGACCAACGGCTTTTTCTCGAGATCGGCGAACTCGAAAATGGCCTCGGCAAAACCATACCAAGAGGTCGCGCCGGCCGCCGTCAAATGATAGACACCCGAGTGCTGCTGCCACCAGTCGCGACTATCGCCATGGCTGGCGGCTGCCTGCGACAGCACGTTTGCGCTCAACACCGCAATCGTGTTCGCCCAGGTGGGTGCACCGTGCTGATCGGCGACGACACTCAGTTCATCGCGTTGCGCGCCCAGGCGCAACATGGTCAGCAGAAAGTTCTTGCCACGCATGCCATACACCCAGCTCGTGCGAAAAATCAGATGTGGGCATCCTGATTCCGCTATTGCCTGCTCGCCCGCAAGCTTGCTCTTGCCATAGACATTTTGCGGATTAACCGCGTCGTCTTCGACATAAGAGCCGGCCTTGGCACCGTCGAAGACGTAGTCGGTCGAGTAGTGAACCATAGCGGCGCCCAGGCGCTTAGCCTCCTGCGCAAGTACGCCCGGCGCCTGCGCATTGAGCAGCATCGCGGCGTTGATCTCGGTTTCCGCCTGATCGACCGCGGTATGCGCAGCCGCATTCACGATCAGCGTCGGCTTCACCTCACGCACGACGCGGCGAACCTGATCCAGGTCCCTGAGATCCAGCCCGCCACGCTCAAGCGCGACGACTCGGCCTAGCCCCTGCAGGCTGCGCGCCAGCTCAAAACCGACTTGCCCATTGACGCCTGTCAGCAATATGGTTCCGTGTGCACTCGCCGTCATCGAAGTCCTCACGCAAAGCAATCGGCTTGCGACAGCCGCTTGGCCGCGGCGTCTTTCGCCGCGAGCACCGGTTCGAAATCGATAGGCCAATCGATGCCGATCTCGGGATCGTTCCACACGATGCTGCGCTCATCGGCCAGAGACCAATAATCGGTAGTTTTGTAGAGGCACTGCGCGCTGCCCGACAACGCGACAAACCCGTGTGCGAAACCAGGCGGCACCCAAAGCTGCCGATGGTTCTCGGCCGAAAGATTGACGCCGACCCACTTGCCGAAATTCGGCGAGCTCTTGCGAATATCGACGGCGACGTCGAACACCTCGCCTTCCACCACCCGTATGAGCTTCCCCTGTGCGTGGTGAATTTGATAATGGAGTCCGCGCAACACACCACGCGCGGAACGCGAGTGATTATCCTGCACGAACTCGACACCCGTTTCCACATGTTCAGCGAAGTCACGAGCGTTGAAGCTCTCGCAGAAGAAACCACGTGCATCACCGAACACTTTCGGCTCGATAATCTTGACTTCGGGCAATGCGGTTGGCGTTACTTGGATGGCCATGCGACTTGATCCATAAGAATGGTTTGCAGATATTTACCGTAGGCGTTTTTCGATAAGGGCGCCGCTAACGCTTCGAGCTGCGCGGCACTGATCCATTGCTGGCGATAGGCGATCTCCTCCGGGCTCGCCACTACCAGACCTTGCCGCTTCTGCAAGGTCGCGATAAAGGTTGCCGCGTCGATCAGCGAGTCGTGCGTGCCGGTGTCGAGCCATGCATAGCCCCGCCCCATGATCTCGACGTTCAATTTTCCCGCCGCGAGGTAATGAGAATTGACCTCGGTAATTTCCAGTTCGCCGCGCAGCGATGGTTTGATGCTGGCAGCGATATCGCAGACATCGTTGTCGTAGAAATAAAGCCCGGTCACCGCATAATTCGAACTCGGCTTTTCTGGCTTTTCTTCGATCGAGATCGCCCGGAAATCTCGATCGAACTCGACCACGCCATACCGCTCCGGGTCTTGGACGTGATACGCGAAGACGGTCGCCCCCGATACGCGCTCATCCGCGTGCTTAAGCTGTTTCACGAGGTCGTGGCCGTAGAAGATGTTGTCGCCGAGAATCAGCGTCGACGCATCGTGGCCAATGAAGTCGCGCCCGATGATGAACGCCTGTGCGAGCCCGTCTGGCGATGGTTGAACCGCATACGCTATATTCATGCCCCACTTACTACCGTCGCCCAGCATCGCCGCGAAACGCGGCGTGTCCTCCGGCGTCGAAATGATCAACACGTCCCGTATGCCCGCCACCATCAACGTGGACAGCGGATAGTAGATCATCGGCTTGTCATACACCGGCAGCAGCTGCTTCGATACCACATGCGTGATCGGATACAGGCGACTGCCGGATCCCCCCGCGAGAATAATGCCTTTGCGCGCCATTGTTATAACCTCACGCCCGCTGCGAATAGTTGGTTTCGACCCACTTGCGATAGTCGCCTGAAGCGACTTCATCGGCCCAGGCCTGATTATCCAGGTACCACCGAACCGTTTTTGCCATGCCGGTTTCGAACGTCTCCGCCGGTTTCCAGCCAAGCTCGCGCTCGATCTTGCGCGCATCGATCGCATAGCGGCGGTCATGGCCCGGGCGATCTGTCACGAAGGTGATCTGGTCGCGATACGAGCCATCGGCTTTCGGTTTCAGGTCATCGAGCAAATCACACAGCGTGTGCACGACATCGAGGTTCTTCTTCTCGTTCCAGCCGCCCACGTTATACGTTTCTCCCGGTTTGCCGCGCGCCAGCACTTCGCGTATTGCCGCGCAGTGATCGCCCACGTACAACCAGTCGCGCACATTCTGGCCGTCGCCGTACACGGGTAGCGGCTTGCCCGCCAGCGCGTTTGCAATAAACAGTGGGATCAGCTTTTCCGGGAACTGGTAAGGGCCGTAGTTGTTCGAGCAGTTGGTCGTCAGCGTCGGCAGGCCATACGTGTGATGGTAGGCTCGCACCAGATGATCAGAACCGGCCTTGGTGGCCGAGTACGGGCTATTCGGCGCGTAGGCTGTGGTTTCCGAGAACGGCGCGTCCGTAGCCGACAGCGAGCCGTACACCTCGTCGGTGGAAACGTGCAGGAAGCGGAATGCGTCTTTCTCTGCCGCGGCCAGCGCATTCCAGTAAGCGCGGCTGGCTTCCAGCAGGGCAAACGTGCCGACAACATTGGTCTGCACAAAATCGGCCGGCCCGTGGATGGAGCGGTCCACATGACTTTCCGCCGCGAAATGCACAATCGCGCGCGGCTTGTGTTCGGCAAGCAGCGCATCCAGCGCCTCGCGATCGCAAATATCAACGCGCGCAAACACGTGTTTGCCGTTCCCTTGCAGCGACTTTAACGAACTCAGGTTGCCGGCATAGGTGAGCTTATCGACATTGAGCACCGCTTCGTCCGAACCGTTTAACCAATCGAGCACGAAGTTGGTGCCAATAAACCCTGCACCGCCTGTAACCAGAATCATGAAATTCCTTTTCAACTATGGCGGGATGAAAACACACTACCTCGACGGTCGACATTGTATTCAATCGCGGGTTTGCCGTAATCCGTAGCGATTATACTTTCGTGGGAGCATCGACTAGCCGAAGAACTGCGTGGGCTTTACCCCTGAATTCGGATTTACCTCGATTGCCTTTCACACTATGCCTGTAGTCGTCTGCCTAGCGTCGTAACCATATCACTTATGATTGGCGAAACGAGCCTTTTCGAAATACCCGCGAATCAGCGGTTGGCAATAGGAGCATGATGCCGTTTCACCGTCTCGAATCCAACGTTCGCCGCGCCCGCAGCCTGTGGCGCCAGCGGCCCCTGACTCGTTGGCTGGCCTTCGCGCTGCTTGGCGCAGCAGCCTTATACGCGCCGCTGGTCAATGCCGTCTCGCCGCCCCCGTCGTATGGCCAACATGGCATGGTGGTCACCACGCAGCACCTGGCCAGTGAAGTCGGCCTGCAAATTCTCAAACAAGGCGGCAATGCGATCGATGCCGCGGTCGCCATCGGTTACGCGCTGGCCGTGGTCGATCCGTGCTGCGGCAACATCGGCGGTGGCGGGTTCATGACCCTGCACTTGGCTGACGGTCGCAATATTTTTGTCAATTTCCGCGAACGTGCGCCGCTCAAGGCCACACGCGACATGTACCTGGATGCCGCGGGTAACGTGGTTCCGGATCGCAGCACACGTGGCTACTTGGCGGTAGGTGTACCGGGCACGGTGTTGGGTCTAGACACGGTGTTGAAGCAATACGGCACGATGACGCGTAAGCAGGTGATGGACCCAGCCATAGAGCTGGCCGAGCATGGTTATGTACTGGTGCCAGGCGATGTCGCGATCCTGACGGGCACCGGTGCACGTGGGGATCTCGACGCGTTGAGCGGGCCGAGCAAGTTGTTCGCGCAGGAGCCCAACATCGCCGCGATATTCCTGAAACACGGCGCCGATTACCAAGTGGGCGACCGGCTGGTGCAAAAGAACCTTGCGAAAACCTTACGCATGATCGAGGCCGACGGCCCGGACGCGTTTTACAAAGGGCCGATCGCCGAACAGATCGTGCAAGCGAGCCGGCAGCATGGCGGGCTGTTGAGCATGGCGGACTTCGAGAGCTATACGGTCGAGCAGAGCAAACCCGTCGAATGCGACTATCACGGCTATCACGTCATCTCGTCGCCACCGCCGAGTTCGGGTGGCACCACGCTGTGCGAAATCCTCAATATTATCGAGCCTTACCCGCTCGCCAAGCTCGGTTACCACTCCGCCGAAGCGACGCACTATATGGTCGAGGCGATGCGCCATGCCTATGTCGACCGCAACACGCTGTTAGGCGACCCCGATTTTGTCAAGGCGCCGCTCGACCGCCTCGATTCCAAGGACTACGCCGCCCAGTTGCGTGACGCAATCCTGCCCGATCGCGCCACGCCTTCCGATCAGGTCAAACCGGGTGTGGCACCCCATGAAGGCAACAACACCACGCATTCTTCGGTGGTCGACGCCAAAGGCAACGCTGTCTCGATCACTTACACCATCAACAGTTATTTCGGGGCACTCGTGATGGCGGGCACGACAGGCTTTTTCCTGAACGACGAGATGGACGATTTCACGTCGAAACCGGGTGTACCGAATCTGTACGGACTGGTCCAAGGCGAGAACAATGCCATTGCCCCCGGCAAGCGCCCCTTGAGCTCGATGTCACCCTCGATCGCGACCAAGGACGGTAAGTTGTTTATGGTGTTTGGCAGCCCAGGCGGTTCGCGCATCATTACGATCGCGCTCGAGACGTTCACCAATGTGGTCGACTATGGGATGAACATCCAGGAAGCCGTCGACGCTCCGCGCTTTCACCACCAGTGGCAACCTGACGTGATCGAGTACGAGCCTTACGCGTTCTCGGCCGATACGATGGCCAAGCTGACCGACATGGGTTACCAATTCAAGCGTTACGATTCCTGGGGGTCGGTCGAAGCGATCTTGGTCGATCCGGCTACAGGGCACTTGACGGGCGGCGCCGATAACCGCCATCCGGCGGGCGCCGCGATGGGCTACTGAACAGCGCTCCATGCCGGGCCCAGCCCGAAGCATTACCGTGCAGCGTCAGTCTGCCGGCACCAGTAGTCGAACGTACTGTTGACGATCGATGGCTTGAGCAGATAATCGTGCGCGTCGCTGGCCAGTTCGTCGGACAGTGGCGTGAGCGGCCCGAACGCACGAGCGCGAATCTGCATGCGCGCGGCGCGTTCCAGATACACGGACAGATACGTCGCCTCTTCCACGCTGTCGCCGGCCGTCAACTGGCCGTGATGCGCGAGCAGGATGGAGCGGTTCTGACCCAACGCTTTGGAGATGATCACGCCTTCCTGATCGGCGATCGGCACGCCCGGCCAGTCTGCGAGAAACGCGCAGTCGTTATGAAACGGCGTCATGTCCATCTGCGAGACAACCAACGGCTGGCGCGCCGCCACCAAAGCGGACACGTAGGGCGAATGCGTATGGATCAGGCTTTGGCGGTCGGGGCGTGCCTCATAGACCCAGAGGTGAAAGCGCGTGGCAGGGTTCGCCATGCCGGTGCCGGACAAGGTATTGAGGTCTCGGTCGACTTCGATGAAATCGTCGGGCGTGGCCTCGTCGAAACCGAGACCGAAGCGCAGCGTCCAGTACGCGTCAGCGCGTGTGGAACGTGCGCTGATCTGGCCGGCCAAACCGGCTTCCTGACCCGTCATTGCCAGAATACGGCACGCATAGGCCAGCTTTTCCTGAAGCGAGCGCGGTTGCGGTTTGAGATGTTCCTTCATCTCCCGCGTGGCGCGTTCGTCGAAATACTCTTTAGCTCGCAAGTTCATGCTATCTCTCCTATCGTAACCGGGCCGAATGAGCGGCGCTTACACACAGTATGAAACGATGGAGTAGCGGTAGCTATGACCCGGCACTCATAGGAGGTATGAGTCTGCGTTTGAGTATGAGTATGAGTCTGCGTCTGCGGCGCTCAACGGATCGTCGTACGGGCGATCTCGAGCATCAGCGCGCTCAATGCCGTCTGCGTGCGACCTTGCCGCGTAATGCCGACGATGCGCCGGGAAAGTGCAGGGCGGGCGATCTTGACCCGAGTCAGGTGATATTCCTGCAGCAATTGGGTTGGAATGCGGTCAGGCAGGACACACTGGCCAACCGTCAGGGAGGCCAATCTCAGCATCGAATCCACGGTTTCGACCTCGGCTGCCACGTTGGCGTCCAGACCATCGGCGTGCAACATGCGGCGTAACGCATAGTGTGGCGGGAATACGATCAGCGGTAGTGCATGCTCGCGCAAGTCGATTTCGGTTTGCTTAGCCAGCGGAGATTGCTCGTGTACCACGAGGCACATGGTCTCGTCGAACAAGGGCGTGATTTCAACCGCATCCGACGCGACCGCAGTGTCATAAACGAAACCGATGTCGGCCTTGCCCGACTCGACCAACTCCACGACTTCCGGGGAACTACGCCCCAGCAGGGAGACGTTGACCTTTGGCCTCTGACTCATGAATTTCGCCATCACGTCGGCTATGAAGTAATAGCTCAGCGTATGAATGGTCGCGACGCGCAGAGCCCCCTCCGTCACGCCCTGGCGTTCCCGCAACTGCTGGACCGCGTTGTCCACAAGTTCGTATGCCGGCCGAGCGACGGCTTGCAGTTTTTGTCCGGCGTCGGTCAGCGTGACACCGCGCCCATGTCGCTCGAACAGCGGCTGTCCAAGAAAGGCTTCCAGGCTACTCAGTTGCTTGCTCAGACCGGATTGAGTCAGGTCTAACGCTTCTGCGGCCTTGGACAACGACTCGCACTGAGCGATTTCCAGAAATAGGCGAAGCTGCTGGTCACGGCTTTTCATGGGTGTCACGTTTCGGAAAAGTTGACGACCCTATCCTTATACCAGAG
>NZ_LMUX01000021.1:586388-663507 GCF_009765705.1 Burkholderia sp. L27(2015)
ATCCTGTCAGCCGGGTTCTTATGAAAGTCGCCCGGGAGGTCAACCGACTTAATTGCGATTTCCGCGTCAACCGGCATGAAACGCACGCCCTCGATGCCCGACACTGTTGCGAGCCAACTGCCTACATCCATCGATAAGACAAGCTTTTCGCGCTCAACTAGCATGGCAATTTCCCATGCAGAAATTGCCGAAACAATGATTTCGCCGCCCGAAAGTTCGCGCTCTATAGCGGCTTTGGCCTTCTTGCTCAGCGTAGAGTCACCAGCCACCCACCATACGAGCGCATGCGTATCCAGAACGATCACTGCGCGGCCTCCCAATCGCCTTCTGCCACTGGATCGGTCGGATTGTCGTAACGCACCACCGATCCCCGCAGCACGTCGAGCGGGTTACGTTCGATGCCTCGATACGGCCGGACTTCAAGCGCGGGCTTACCATGATCCGTGACGATTACACTTTCGCCAGAAGCCTCCACTTGCCGGAAAAATTCAAGGGCTCTCGCCTTGAATTCGGATTTGGATACCTGATTGCTTTCCATGATATGCCTATAGTCATTTGTCTACAGTCATAATCATATCACTTATGACTAGCGCAACAAGTCATTTTGATGTGCGGCGAACGAAATCCCCGTCCGACTCGGATTGCAATGAAGCCCAATCGCACCACCGCTTTCTCAGCCCTGCCGCCCCGTCACAGCACCACGTAGTCCTTGCGCCGCGAGCAGGCCGAAAGGCTGCGAGCTCGGCAACAAGCTGCCACGACGCTGCAACCATACGGCCAACAGCGACAACGCAAAGATGAACGACAACCGCGGAATCAAGCCGGGCAGAACGGAACCGCGCCAAGCCGTCAGTGCCCTTAGCCAGTCCAGCGGTGGTCGTACGATCATGTTTGCCGCCCCGGCGAGAACCCGAAATAACAGTGCCGGCCCAAGCCGGCACCGTCCCCCATCAACCCGCTCGACGCAAGATACGAACCGGGATGGACTTGTAAGACGGGGTACCGCATTCCTTGTCGAAGTAGTTCAGCGGCAAGAGCACGTTCGCTTCCGGGTAGTAGGCACCCACCGAACCGTTGGCGATCTTGTAGGCGACCACCGTATAGCCGAGCAGCCTTCGTGGGCGATCGGAAGGAAGAGCAGTCTCGACATCGACGATATCGCCATGCTCCAGGTTCTGCGCGGCCAGATCGTCTTCGCTCATGAAGATGACATCGCGTCGCCCGAACACACCGCGGTAGCGATCGTCGAGTCCATAAATAGTGGTGTTGTACTGGTCGTGGCTGCGCAGTGTCGTGAGCTTAAGCACATCGCTAGCACCGGCTTGCGGATCTTCGATAACGCCTTGGAACGCGATGAATTCCGCTTTACCTGAGGAGGTCGGCCAAACACGCTCGGTAGGCGGCAGCGACAAACGAAAGCCGCCGGGCTTGAGGATGCGTGTATTGAAATCGGCGAAGTCCGGAAAGACCGCTTCGATCCCATCGCGGATCCGATCGTAATCGGCGACCATTCCCAGCCAATCGACCTTGCTTTGCGTCAGCGTCGCATGAGCCATGCCACCGATGATGCTGATCTCGGACCGCAGATGCTCTGAGGCCGGCGGCAGCTTGCCGCGCGAAGCATGGACCATGGACATGGAATCCTCGACCGTGATCGATTGCGGGCCGCCCGACTGCATGTCCTGCTCGGTGCGTCCCAAGCAGGGGAACAGAATCGACTCCTTGCCCACCAGCAGATGTGTACGATTGAGCTTGGTGCCGATATGCACGGTGAGGTCCAGCGTGTGCATGGCCGGGAAACATTGATCCGCATCGGGCAGCGCCACGATCAGGTTGCCGCCCAGGCATACCAGCACCTTGGAACGCCCATCGATGATCGCCTGCATGGCCCGGACCGCATCATGACCATGTGCTTGCGGCGGCTTGAACCCAAACGCTTGCTCGATTCTATTGAGCATGTCCGCCGACGGTAGCTCGGTGATCCCGACCGTGCGATCGCCTTGCACGTTGGAATGACCGCGCAGAGGGCAGATGCCGGCACCCGGCTTGCCGATGTTACCGCGCAGCAAAAGCAGGTTCGCGATCTGATGCACGTTCGAGGTGCCCGTGCTGTGCTGCGTGATCCCCATGCCGTACGTCACGATCGTCGCATTCGATTTGGCATAGGCCTGCGCCACAGCTTCAAGGGCCGCTTGCGGCAATCCGCTGGCGGCTTCGATATTCGGCCATGGCGTTGCACGCAGATCCTCGGCGAAGGCCTCATAACCGTGCGTGTGGGCAGCGATAAAATCATGATCCAGAACCGTGCTGTCCGGACCCGCAGCGGCATCGAGCGCGATCAATGCCTTCATGATGCCTTTGAGCGCGGCGGCGTCACCGCCCACCTTCACCTGATAGTAAGACGAAGCAATCGACGTCGAGCCGAAGGTCACCATCTCCATCGCGTTTTGCGGATCGGCAAAACGTTCGAGCGCACGTTCGAGCAGGGGATTGAATACGATGATAGGGACACCGCGCCGTGCCACTTCGTGCAGCGTTCCCATCATGCGCGGATGGTTGGTGCCGGGGTTATGGCCCATGGCGATGATCATTTCGCATTGGTCGAAGTCGTCGAGCGACACCGTACCCTTGCCGATCCCGATGGATTGAGGCAAGCCGACGCTAGTGGCCTCGTGGCACATGTTCGAGCAATCGGGGAAATTGTTCGTGCCGTATTCGCGCGCGAACAATTGATAAAGGAAGGCGGCTTCGTTGGAAGCGCGGCCGGAGGTATAAAACTCGGCCATGTTCGGGTCCGGCAGCCCCCGCAGAATCTCGCCGATGCGGGCGAACGCCGCATCCCAGCTGATCGGTCGGTAAGTGTCGCTCGCGCGGTCATACGCCATCGGGTGGGTCAACCGCCCTTCATTCTCCAGCTCGTAATCGGTGCGCTCCAGCAGCGACGAAACCGTATGTGCTGCGAAGAACTCGGGCAACACGCGCTTCTTGGTCGCCTCCCAGGTTACGGCCTTCGCGCCGTTTTCGCAGAACTGAAAGGTCGACGTGTGCTCTTTGTCCGGCCACGCGCAGCCGGGACAATCGAATCCGTCCGGCTTGTTGGTCCGAAACAGCGTGATCGGCGCCTCGACGGTTTCCATCTGCTCGCGCACGGCTTTGGCAGTGGCGGCCAGCGCACCCCAACCGCCCGCCGGACTATCGTATCGCTTGATTCCCGGGACGTTACGCTGATCTGACATTTCACGCTCCACTTACCGCATAGCCATATGCATCAACACTTCGAACGGCAGCGCGAGCAGCAACGCGCCGCCGACACCGACACACCATAACGCGATGAACCAGAAGGTCCGGCTTTGCCTGAGATCTTTTCGCATATACGCTAGTGATATTGCGCACCCTGCGCCACTTTGCCTCTGAATATCCAGTAGCCGGCGGTGGTGTACGCGAGGATGATGGGCACGATGATGACCGCGCCGACGAGCGTGAAAATCTGGCTCGAGCGCGGCGCCGCAGCGTCGGCCAGCAGGATCGTGAACGGAATGGCGTAAGGCCAGACACTGACCAGCAAGCCGATATAGCCGAGCAGGACCAGCAGCAGCGTCAAGAAGAACGCGGTTTTTTCGCGACGACGCCTGATCGCGACAAACAAGCTCAGTGCCACTATCGCCACCAGGAACGGCACCACGATCAGCCGCGAAAGCAAGCCGGAGTCAAACCACCTGTGCGCAATTTGTGGGCTGACCATCGGCGTCCACACCGACACCCCCAGGATGAAAACCAGCAGCACCAAGGTCAGCGGCGTGACCAGGCGATACAGACGACGTTGCAGGTCGCCGTCCATTTTCATGATCAGCCAGCATGCGCCCAGCAAAGCGTACGTGGCCATCAAGCCCAGGCCGGTCAGAATGCTGAATGGGTGGAGCCAGAAGAACGAGTCGCCGGCAAAGGATTCATTGACGACCGGGATTCCTTGCAAATACGCGCCCAGAATAATCCCCTGGAAGAACGAAGCGCCCGCCGACCCGACGATGAAAGACAAGTCCCAGAGGTGCTTCGTGCGCTTCGCCTTGCCGCGGATCTCGAACGAGACGCCGCGAAAGATCAGGCACACCAGCATCATGACGATGGGCAGGTATAGTGCCGACAAGGCCACGCCATAGACCACCGGAAACGCGGCATAGAGCGCGGCGCCGCCGAGCACCAGCCAGGTTTCGTTGCCATCCCATATCGGTGCGACGCTGTGCATCATCATGTTGCGCTCTTCGTCGTCGGGAAAGAACGGGAAGATCAGTCCGATGCCAAGATCGAAACCGTCGAGTGCCACATACACGAACAATCCAAACGCGATGATCGCGGCCCAAGCTGTCGTGATACTCATCATGTGGCTCCTGTCTACGGGTCCTGTCTACGGGTCCTGTGACCCGAACGCTGCTGCGTCACTCATTTGCCTTACTCAACAGCCGACATGGGTCGGCGGCCGCTGTGGTCGGCGTCGAGCTCCGGAATCTCCGAGCGCGGGACGGAGGTTGACGACGGGCCCTGCAAGAGCAGCTTAAATATGTAGTAAATCCCGGTGCCGAACACAACGAAGTACACGAGGATAAACACCATCAGCGCCAGACTGACGGCCTGGGCGGAGATGGGCGACACCGCGTCAACCGTGCGCATGACGCCATACACCACCCACGGCTGACGCCCGACCTCGGTGGTGACCCAGCCGGCGATCAGCGCGATCAAGCCCGTTGGGCCCATCAGCAAGACGAATCGTTGATAGAACCGGCTTTCGAATAAGCGGCCACCGCGCCTGAGCAATAGGCCGAGCAGTGCCAGCAGGGTCATCAGCATGCCAAGCCCGGCCATCAGCCGGAAGGTCCAGAAGATGATCGAGGAGTTCGGCCTGTCCTCTTTGGGGAACTCCTTGAGGCCGCGAATTTCGCCATCCCAGCTATGTGTAAGGATCACGCTGCCCAGATGCGGAATCTGCACGGCGTAGCGCGTCGTCTCCGTGTTCATGTCGGGAAAGCCAACCAGGTTCAGCGCCGTGCCGCCGTGTTCGGTTTCCCAGAGCCCTTCGATGGCAGCAATTTTTGCGGGCTGGTATTTACGCGTGTTCAAGCCGTGCTGGTCGCCGACCAGCATCTGGATGGGGGCCAGCGCGAGGAGCAGCCAAAGCGCCATCGAATACATGGTTTTGACGGCAAGGTCGCGCCGCCCTTTGAGCAGATGCCAGGCACCGGTTGCCGCGACGATCAGCGCCACCACGATGAATGTGGCAATCGCCATGTGGGCCAAGCGATAGGGGAAAGACGGATTGAAGATAATCTTGAACCAATCCTGAGGCACCACGTGGCCGTTCTCGACCGTAAACCCCTGCGGCGTTTGCATCCAGCTATTGGACGAAAGTATCCAGAAGGTCGAAACCAATGTCCCCAGGGCCACCAAGACGGTTGCGGCGAAATGCGCGCCGCGACCGACTTTATCCCATCCGAACAGCATGATTCCGAGGAAGCCGGCCTCGAGGAAAAATGCCGTCATGACTTCGTAGGTAAGCAGCGGACCGGTGACCGGGCCGGCAAATTTCGAAAAGCCGGCCCAATTGGTGCCGAACTGATACGCCATGACGACGCCCGACACCACGCCCATGCCGAAGCCGATCGCGAAGATTTTCGACCAATACAGGCAGAGGTCCTTGTAGTGCTCTTTACCGGTTTTCAGCCATGCGCCTTCGAGCACGGCGATGAAACTCGCCAAGCCTATGCTCATCGCCGGAAATACGATGTGAAACGAGACCGTAAACGCAAACTGCATTCTCGAAAGATCTAAAGCGCTGAGATTCATGGCTGGCTTCCAGGTGAAGTGCACATTGCCCCGTGACCCGCAATGAGAGGCTCGCCTGGCGGCGCCAGGGCGCCGCCAGATCTCCCCCGACTCAAATCTCTTTGAGTCAAATCCCGTGAGTCAAATCGCTCTGACTCAAATCTTTGTAACTCAAATCTTTGTAACTCAAATCTTTCTAACTTAAATCGATCCGACTTAAATCGATTTAACTCAGTGACCCACTACCCGAACGGTCAAATTGTTTTTCACGCTTTTGACGCCTTCGACTTGCCCTGCAGTATCACCCGCAACAGGAATCTGCGAGGCATCGGCCACTGTGCCGACAAGGTACACCGCGCCTGCTCGCGCGAGAATCGTAATGTCCGCTGTAGGAACATGCGACCGGTCAAGGTGCCTGCGCACGTTAGCCGCCAACGCACGGTCTTCTTTGCGCATCATCTTCTTGGTGATCGGCACGGAATTCGCCGAGGTGTCCTGCGCATAGACAGTCTCGACGGAGGTCAGCAAGGCCAGAGCAACGAAGGGAACGACGAGTATTTTCCAAGGGCTTTTCATAGCGATCTCCATGATTTCGGGTGGATAAAACCTTGTTTGAAACCGATGCCAGTATATTTTTGTTGATCGGCATGCGTCACATCAACGTTGAAGACTGCCGATCGTCGAACCTCCTTCATTGAATAGATCGCAAATGCGCCCCTCGATGGGATCGGTCGCGCCCGTTATTAATCGCAGCTTGCCAGTGTTGCGCAGCGATATCTTTCAAATTCGCACGGTTCTGACGCCGTATTGCAAATTTGCACGTTTCAGGCAATATTTTCTGATTTTTGGGCTCTTTGATCGATTCGCCGCTTTGATCGACCCGTAGGACAGAAGAAAGACCTGAGCGCGACGTTGTTTGTCAGCGACAGCACTGGGCTAGTCGATTGCTTTCGCTTATGGCCAGCCTTATAGCCCCATTTTTATGCGCGTTGAATAAATGCGGCGCTCGCCCGCTCTGGCATCACCCGGCATCACCCACCATCAGCGCGCGCATCGGGGCTCGAAGCGGGGCTAGAAGCGGGGCTCGATGCCGCCGGGACGTAGCGCCGAATAAACGCCGCCGCCAATCGCAGGCCCGCACGCGCCTCCGGAATAAACGGTGTAAAGCAATGCCACGCATGCGGCAGCCCATGCCAGACGGAAAGCTCCACCCGGCCGCGCGACTGCATCACGCGCCCGGCGAGACGGCAGGTATCCTGATAAAGCGCTTCGGCGTCGCTGGTCTGTATTTGGAGCGGCACAAGCCCATGTAGCGGCGCGCGGGCGGGAGAGGCAAACGGCTCGCCGGGGCTGGCATCTTGCAGGTAAAGCGCGGCGGCCGTTCGCATGGCACGGCGGCTCTGTGCGAAGGCATCGCCGCCGCTTTCCTCATCGGCGTTTAGGTCGGCCCACGGCGATAACAAGATCGCGCACGCGGGCAGCGGCACACCGTCTTCTCTCAATGCGACAAGCGTGGCCAATGCAAGGCCGCCACCGGCAGAGTCGCCCGCAAGCACGATGGCTCCCGGCGCGATGCCGCGCGCGATCAACGTTTGGTAGGCGAACCTCGCGTCATCGAGCGCGGCGGGAAACGGATGTTCGGGCGCCAGCCGATAATCGAGCGCGAAGACGCGGGCGCGCGCCGCGTTGGCCAGCTCGGTGGTGACCGCGCGATGCGTGGCCGGCGATCCCATATAGTACGCACCGCCATGTAGATACAAGATGACGACGCCATCGGTCTGCACGCCGTCGTTGGGCCACACCCACTCCCCCTGGAGCTGCGCATCGGGTCGTGTCGATGAGTGCCGGTACAAGCATCTCGATGCCCATCGACTTGCACCCGACAGCCGATGCGCGCGCTTGCGCAATTCGGCAACGTCGGGTGTCGATTCACGGATGGACTTGAATCGCAGCGCGATCAAAAGCACAATGGCGCCGCGCAAAACCCGACTTCGCCAGCTCATGCGCCGACTGCCTGCTGAATGGGCTTTGAAGCACCGGGGGCGACTGTTGGAAAGCATGACGAACCACCTTGGGAAAAGGCCAGTCTGCCTACCCAGAGTTAGTCGTGAATTAGGTCACTCAATCCATGCATCTTCGCGGCCCGACGGAAAAACCAGGCTTCTTGCTCGACGGAAAAACCGGGCTTAGTACCCAACACTTCGCGCTCAAATTCGCCCCGCCGATCATCGATCTTGTAGACGCCTGGCATTGCCCGTAGTAACTTCGCCGTATCTCATTTACGCCGAGGTCCTATGAATCCTGCCAAGACCGCCGCATCACTGAACGCACCGAACGCTTCGGAACCCGAGGCAGTTTCGGTACGCGAAATAGGGAGTTTTCATCTCGGCGGACGCCTGACGACGCTGTCCGGCATGAGCCCGCGCCAACGCGTCAGTACGACGGGCGGCCCTATCCATTCGATCGACCCGAACGGCGAGATCATGGTCGGCCAGCTTTATGTGCAATACGTCAAACTTGCGGCGCCATGCGGCGCCCATCCTCTGCTGCTCTGGCACGGCGGCGGCATGAGCGGCGTCAACTGGGAAACGACGCCGGACGGCCGGCCAGGCTGGCAGATGTTCTTCCTGCGCGCCGGTTTCGACGTGTTCGTCTCCGACGCCGTCGAACGCGGCCGTGCGTCTTGGGCGCCGTATCCGCAGGTGTATGCCGAACCACCCTACTTCCGCACGGGCCGTGAGGCGTGGGAACAGACGTTTCGCTTCGGCCCCGACGGCTCATGGAACGCCGACGCCGCGCTGCGCGTAACCCATCCAGGCCAGCGTTTTCCGGCCGCGTATATGGAACAGTTCATGAACCAGTTCGTGCCTCGCTGGGGCACGAATAACGCCGCGACCCAGCACGCCTACGACGCGCTCATCGCGCGCCTGGACAGCAGCATCGTGCTGACCCACAGCCAAGGCGGCAATTTCGGGCTGCACGCTGCGCTGCATGCCCCCGATCGCGTGCGCGCCGTCATATCGCTGGAACCGTCCGGGGCACCCGATCCTGAGCAAGTCGATCCGGCAACATTGCGCGGCGTGCCGCACCTGTTCGTGTGGGGCGACTACCTCGACCAGCATCCTTTTTGGGTCAACTCCATGCCGGCGGTGCGCCGCTGGAGCGAAGCGCTGGCTCAGGCCGGTGTCGATGTCGAATGGATAGATTTGCCGGCGCGCGGCATCTCAGGAAATAGCCACGCGCTGATGGCCGACGACAACAGCGATGACATCGCCGCTCTGGTCCTCGACTGGATGCAGCGGCATGGCTTGACGAGGAAGTAAGCCACGCACCTGCGTCTGCACCCAACAAGAAAAACAAGGATCACGATGGCAAATTTTATCGGAACGTTCCTGACCATCGTAGGCGGCTTGCTACCTGTCGTGAACCCGCCTGCAACAGGATTCATTTTGTTCGGCATGCTGCCCAATCTGTCGATCAAAAGCAGGAATTCAATGGCGCTGGCGGTCGCAAGAAACAGCTTCATTATTTTGATTCTTTCGCTATCGATCGGGGCATACGTATTTCAATTCTTTGGCATCTCTCTTCCCGTCTTGCGCGTGGTCGGCGGACTCGTCATCTCGGCCGCAGGCTGGAAACTGCTGCACAAGGAAGACACCCCCGCGACCGGGGCGCAAAACGTCGATGCCGCGGACCCGGCTGAGGTCAAGAATGCGTTTTTCCCTTATAGCTTTCCATTGACCGTGGGTCCGGGTTCGATCGCCATCGCCGTCGCCCTCGGGACCGGTTCGCCAGACGAGGGGCTTTCCGCCAGTCACATCATGGGTGTAGGTGCGGCGCTTGTTTGCGTATGCGCGCTCGTCTATCTATGCATACGGTTTTCGCACTACATGCCCAAGCTGTTGGGCGCAGGCGGCGTCGAGGTCTTTGCACGTCTGTTTTCTTTTATTTTGCTTTGTATCGGCGTGCAAATTTTGTGGAAAGGCTTATCTCAGCTCATTGTTAGTCTGCATTCGATGTGAGCGTAGTCAGTCGAATTTGTACGTCAAGGTCGCCAACAACGTGCGGCCTATGCCCGGCACCGCTCGCCCGCCATCAGAGTTGAGCAGTGCGGTGTAGTAATTTTTGTTGGTCAGGTTCTGCAGATTTAGCCGGACATCATATTTCTTTTGATGGTAGGCGACTTCGGCATCCCAGCGCGTATAAGCGGGCGCCTGCACCAAATCGTTGTTCACCGCGTAACTGGCCGACACATAAGTCGGCCCTCCGCCGATCTCCCATTGCGGCGTGATCTCATAGGTGCTCCACAGCGTCACGGTATTGCGAGGCGTGTCGGCAGGAACATTGCCCGCGGTACCGTCGTCCGCCGCCACGATGCGCGCATCGAGGTAAGCGTAGCCGGCATACACCTGCCACTTGTCGGTGATGTGTCCAACCACACCGGCCTGCACGCCGCGCACGCGCACATCGCCGTCCAGCATGAACTCTCCCGCGCTGATTTCGCTGCGCGCATTGTCCTCCTCGATCTGAAAAGCCGAGGTCGTGACCGACAACTTCCCGTTCAGGAAATCCCATTTGCTGCCGAGCTCGTAGGCTTTGTTGGTCTCGGGCGCCAGGTTCTGCGTACCGTTCACGACCATCAGTTGTTCGAGCGAGGGGTTGAACGACGTGCCATACGAAACATAGTAAGACTGCGCGTCGTTGGGCTGGTAGATGATGCCGCCCCGCACACTGGTGAAATCGTTGGCCTGCGACGTGTAGCCCGGCGCACTGAGCGTGTTGCTGATTTCGGGCCGAAAATTATCCCAGCGCACGCCGCCGATCACTTTCCAATGCTGGCCCAACGATACGGTGTCGTTGAAATAGGCAGCGAATGTGTTGGCCGACGCTTCCTCCAGATTGCCGAGCGAGGTCGTGACATTGGCCGGCGTGGCCTCGGCGACAGGATCGAGCAGCGACAGGATCGGCAGGTTGTTGCGTATCGTCGCCTGGTCCGTAAACGTTTCGTGACCCAGTTCGATGCCGACATCCACATCGTGCTTGATGAAACCCGTGTTGAATGTGTAAAGCAGGTCGGTGTCGTTGTAGAGCGTGTGGTTGCTGATCGTCGCGTCGTGGCTTTGCAACGTCACGAACAATTGCGAGAGCGGCAGCGTCGTGAAGTTGCCGTTGGCCAGCGCCGGGCTGGTCGCAAGAGGTCCGGTCAATACCGAGCGCGCACTGGTTTCGCGCTCATCGACCGTGTAGTTCGCCCATTGCGTCTGGTTTTGTATCGTCAGGTTCTCGTCAACCTCGTGCTTGATCGTGGCATTGAAGATCTGCACATCGATCTGCGAGCTGTCGTCGGTCAGGCCATAGAAGGTGCTCTTGTTCACCGGTGCCAGGTGTCCGTTAATCGGCGGCACGCCAAAATCCGGCATGTCGTCGTTATGCTGGATCAATGCCGACAGCGTGATTTCCGTGGGCGTCCCGATGCCGAAACGCAGCTCGGGCGCGATGCCGTAATCCTTGTTCTTCATCACGTCGCGGGTCGAACCCATGTCTTGCCCGAAGGCATTGATGCGAAATGCCGACGTGTCGGAGAGCGGGTGATTGAAGTCAACCGCCGTGCGATATTGGTCGCCGGTGCCTATCGTGGTCGAGACTTGGCCACCCTGCGTCAAGTTGGCTTTCTTGCTGACCTGGTTCACCACGCCGCCGGTCGAGCCGCGTCCGAACAGCAGCGACGATGGACCGTAGAGCACGTCGATCGATTCGAGATTGAAGGTATCTCGATAGTACTGGCCACTGTCGCGAAAGCCATCCAGATAAATATCGGTCTGCGCGTTAAACCCGCGCAAGTTGATGTTGTTGCCGATCTGTACGCCCTCGGCACCGCCTATCGTGATGCCCGGTACGTTACGCAAGGCATCCTGGAATGAAGTCAGGCCCTGGGATTCGATCAAGCTCTTGGTGACCACCGTTGTAGCCTGTGCAATATCGTGCGGGTCGGTCGTCACCTTTGAACCGACGCTCGTCCGGTCCGCTAGAAAGGAGCCACGATCCGTGCCGCTCGTTACGCTCACTGCAGGCAAGGTCACGGGAACGCCACCGACAACCGCGCCCGCAGCGGTGGTCGCAGCGGTGGCCCATTTTCCCAGCGCGTAGCCGCCGCCCGACTGCGCGGTGGCGCTCAGACCTGTGCCTTCCAGCAATGTGTTCAGGCCGTTCGCGATGCTGAACTGGCCGCTTAATCCCCGGGTGGTTGCGCGACCGATCGAGGCTGCGTCATACGACAGGTTGATGCCCGAGATTCGCGCGAAGTAATCCAGCGCCGGCTCCAAAGGGCCGGGGGGAATATCGAAGGTCCGCGTTGTAATGTTTTTATTAAGCTTTTTCTCAACATCTTCCGCGCTGTTTTGCGTGGGCGCGCTCTGCGCATGAACCTCTTGCCCGGGAACCGCGACGCCGAACACCACGCAAAGCAGTACGCTCGGCATGGCGCGTGCAAGCGGCTTGAGCACCGGACGGCGGACTTTGGCCGCAGGCGCGTCGGGGCGAAACCGCGACAGAGTGTGTATTGATTGAGGGTTCAAATATCGGCCGGCCCTACCGTGACCCAGAACCGCGTTCGATAATCGATACGCAAGCGTAGTGTCTGCGCGAGGAATGCCAGCGTGCGGTCCGTGTCGTCGACCTGATAAATGCCGCTCACCGGCAGATCGGCCACCGCCGGGTCACAGAAAATGCGGCCGCGACGGTAGCGTGACAATTCAACCAGCAGATCGGCCAAGCGCATCTGCCGCGCCTTGATGACGCCGTCGGTCCAGCCCGTCGGATCGAACGCGGACTGGCTCATCCGAACGAGACGCTCGGCGCCCAGACGCCAACTTTCACCGGGGTGGGCGATGGCGCTAAAGCCGGTGTTTGCCGTATGCATCTCGACCGCCCCCTCCTGCACGGCAACCCTGGCGTCGTCGCCATCGAGTCGCACCGCGAAGCGGGTTCCCAGCGCCTGCATGCGGCCAAACGACGTGTCTACCCAGAACGGACGCCGGTTTGGCAACCCCAAGTCGGGCCCGGTGGTCGCGAGCATTTCGCCACGCCGCAGCACGATCACGCGTTGCTCGCCGCTGAGCTTGATGCTGACAGCGGTGTCCGTGTTCAAGACCAGTCGCGTGCCGTCGCTCAGGCTCAACGCGCGCCGCTCACCGGTGTCGGTGCTGGCGTCGGCAATCAGGCGTTGCCACGGCGCTTGCTCGCCGGCGATCCAGCCGGCGGCGCCGATCACACCGGCAATCGACAGCAGCTTGAGCATTTGCCGACGGCTGACACCGTTCGCAATCAATTTGGCTTCCGCCGCCCGCAGCGTGTCCAAGGCCAGCTTCGGCGGGAGATTCGCGAAATCGTGTTTGAGCGACTGGATCCGATGCCACGCAGTCGCATGAAGCGGGTTGGCACTGAGCCACGCATCGAAGGCACTTTGTGTCGCGGTGTCGGGCGCGTTGAAATCGATTTTGACTGCCCAGGCAATCGCTTGGTCGATCATGACCGCCGGCACCGCGTCGGCCGGACCGCCGCGCTCGCCGGGAGGAGAATTCAATGAGCTCACCGAGCTGTCCGAAGGCCGCGTGCTCCTGCTCATGCGACACCTGCGCGCGACTTAATCATGGAAGCGCAACGCATAGCAATGGCGCAACGCCGTGGCAATGTAACGCTCGACCGTGGCCAAGGAAACACCGAGGCGTTCGGCGATCTGCGGGCATGTGAGCGCTTCGAGCCGCGCGCACAAAAATGCCGCGCGCACCTGCGGCTTCAGTCGATCGAGCATCGCGTCGATGCCGATCAGCGCTTGCAGAACCATCTGCCGCGTTTCGGGCGAAGGCGCCTGCGGCTCGGGCATCAATGAGAGCGTTTCCAACCAGGCCTGCTCTAGCGCGCGACGGCGCCAGTGTTCGACCACCAAGCCCCCCGCAATTGTGCGCAGATACGCGCGAGGCGCGTCCAACCCCTGCTGCACTTCGGCCTGCCGCTTGAGCAATACCCGCAGAAACGTATCCTGCGCGAGATCCGCGGCGTCCCAGGTACTCCCTAGTTTTTTGCGCAGCCAGCCCTGCAGCCATCGATGATGGCTGCTGTAGAGGTCATGCACGGCAATAGAAGCGATGTCATGGGTCGGCACGGAGCACGCTCGGAAGGTGGGCCTGCATTATTGTAAATGAGAATCGTTACCGATTATATACAAAATGCAATCGACAAACACGATCGTCGTGCGAGACGGGTTCCGGCGCGACGAAGCTGTCGCTTTAACCCCGAAAACCATCGTTCCGGGCTGCTGAATGCGTCGGTCTGGAAAGCTGCCGCTTAGTTGCCCCTTAACTGCCAGATAAGCCGCCGAACGCTTTCGGCTTGACCTAATGAACGCTACCTCGGGTCCGGGACCGAATTCGTACAAACCCAGAGCACCTCGGCATCGACTTCACTCGTCGATACGCAGGCATGCGCCATCGTGCTGTCGAAGTAGCAACTGTCTCCTTCAGCAAGATCGAACGGCTCGTAGTGCTCGAGATGCACCTTGAGCGAGCCCGACAGCACATAGATGAATTCCTCGCCACTATGTGCGAGCGGCCTATCGAACTCTTCCGGCGAGCGGGCCTTGATGATCGTTTTCAACGAGATAAGCCGGCGCTGCGACAAATCCGTATGCAGCATCTGGTAGATATATTGCTCGGTTTCATGGGTCGCACCCAGGCCGCTACGCGTGATGCTGCGCCGGCCAAGCGGCAACGACTTCCCACCGTCGTCGAAGAGCTGCGCCACGTCGATGCACAGACCCTGCGCCAGACTGACGATCGCTTCATAGGTCGGCGACATCTGGCTGTTCTCGATTTTCGACAACGACGATTGAGCCAGCCCGGTTGCCTCACTGAGCATTTGCAGCGTCAAGCCGGCTTGCTTTCTCAACTCGCGTACGCGCCTGCCCAGCGGAGCGAGGTCTCGTACGCGTTTCTTTCGAGGCGGTCTAAGTACAGTAGTTTCCATGTTCAACGATTGATGAGTCAGTGACACTGACGGATGCCATGACTATAGCCTGTTCAAGCGAGTTCGCTCTTGGCGGTTTCCTTCAGGCACAGCACGAAGATCCCGCCGATGATAGCCGTCGCTATCACGTAGTAGGTGGGTGCCAATGGCGTGCCCAGAGCACCGATCAGCCAGGTTGCGACAAATGGGGTAAATCCACCGAAGATCGCAACCGATACGCCATAGCCCAGCCCCAGCCATTTCGAACGGATGCGGGTTGGAAATAGTTCGGCCACGGTTGCGCCCGCCGGTCCCGAATACATGGCAAGCATGCACGAGAACAGCAATAGGATCGCCACGTAGGCGGGGGTACTGACACCGGCCAGCAGTAGCTTAAACAGCGGATAGGTCAGCACCGCGATGCCGACGCAACTGGCAAGCAGCACGGGCTTGCGACCCACTTTATCCGAGACGAAGCCAAAGGTCGGAATGAGCACAATGTAGAGCAGCAAGGCCGCCGTATTGGCCTTGAACACCAGCGCCGGCGCCAGGTGCAGATAGCGTTGCGCGAAGGTGGTCATGTAGGTCAGGAAGATGTAGTAAGCGACCGACCAGAAGATCAGGAAGATGCCAGCCTTGACCGAAAGCTTCCACGGCTGCACGCTGTACATGCGCTCGTCGGCGGTGGGCGCGGCCGAAATGGCGCGGCGGAATGCGGGCGTTTCATCGACGCCGCGTCTGAGCCAGTAACCGATCGGCCCGACCAGTGTGCCGAGCAGGAAGGGCACGCGCCAGCCCCACGCCTGCAGTTCCGCGGCGCTAAGACTATGCGTGATCCACGTGACGCTCGCCGAGCCGAGCAGCAAACCGCAGCCGCTCGCTACCGATTGCAGGCTGCCGATCACGCCGCGCCGCCCAACCGGCGCCCATTCGACCAGATAGGCCAAGGCGGTGGTGCCCTCGCCGCCGGCCGACAGCCCCTGAATCACGCGCGCCAGCACCAGCAGCACCGGAGCCGCCGTGCCCCAGGTCTCGTAGGTGGGCATGATGCCGACCAGGCCGGTGACGGTGGCCATCAATATCATCGTCAGCGTGAGCGATGCCTTGCGGCCGTAGCGGTCCGCGTAGGCGCCGAACAGCAAGCCGCCGAGCGGTCGCGCGAGGAAGCCCACGCCAAAGGTGGCGAACGCGGCCAGCAGCGATGCGGTGGAGTCGCCCGAAGGAAAGAACGCGTGTCCGAGCAGCGCGGCCAGGTAACCGTAGGTGACGAGGTCATACCATTCAAGCGTGCTGCCCACGCCCGCGGCCAGTGCCGCACGGCGTGCAGTGCGCCAAGTGGGTGCCGCGGGCGGCACGAATTCCGCGGCGGTACGCTTCATTTCGATCACTTCGTTCATTTCGCTCATTGGATCCCCCGGTTCGCGCACTGCGGACTAACCCCAAACGCTGCGATAGACGCGCAGCCAGTTCTCGCCCAACACCTTGCGGATATCGGCGTGCGCAAAGCCGCGCGCGACCAGGCCTGCGGTCAGCGCCTGCAGGGTTGCAGGCGTTTCGATGCCCTGCGGATAGTGGTAAGGCGGCGGCGGATACGACTCCCCGGTCCAGTTGCCGCTCGCCACCTCTCGCTGGTAAAGCGTAAGTGCGACGTCATCGGGACAAATCGGCGCCTGTCCGGCGTAATAGTCGATACCGAGGCCGACGTGATCGATGCCCACCAGGCTCGCGATGTAGTCGATGTGATCGATGAATTGGTCCAGCGTAGGCCGCGTGCCCGGTGCGACGAACGCTGGAAAACCGACTACGCCAATCACGCCACCGGTCGCCGCGATCGCGCGGTACAGATCGTCGTCCACGTTACGTGGAACTCGATGCACGCCGCGTGCGTTGGCGTGCGACAGGATGACGGGCGCGTTGGATGTCTCGATGGCATCGAACGAAGTGCGCACACCCGTATGGGAGCAGTCGACGATGATGCGCAGTTCATTGAGCCTGCGTACCACCGCGCGGCCGTGGCGACTCAATCCGCCGTCCACCTCTTCTTCGCATCCGTCGCCTACATGGCAGCGTTTGTTGTAGGTAATCTGCACGACCCGTAGCCCCATCGCGTGATAGGCATCGAGTATGTCGACGCTGCGATCGAGCGGTTCGGTACCCTGGAAATGCATGATCAATCCGAGCTTGCCGGTCTGCTTGGCTGTGACAATATCGTTGGCCGTGCGCACCAGGATCAGGTCGTCGCGCTCGCGGCACAGCTTGTGCCACATGGCGAACTTGAGAATGGCGTCGGCGCTGGTGCCGCGCTTGGCGGGGATAGTCGGCGCGACCGCGGTCAGTCCACCGCGTTTGTATAACTCGAGGTGAGCCGGCTCTTCCGACAAAAGCGGACAGGTCGCGTCGATGATGATCGCGTCGCGATGCAGCTGCTGGGAGATATCGTTCATGTGTTTAGTCTGCGGGTTGAGAGATCGGTGTGACCGAAGCGGTCGATACGAAACGGCGTCGCGTCGAGCGCCGCAGGTGCACCGTCGACCAGCGCCTGCACCAGTTCGGCGGTGATGGCTGCCAACGTGAGCCCCAAATGCTGATGTCCAGTCGCCACGAACACATTGCGATGGCTCGGCAGCGCACCTATCATGGGCAGATAGTCCGGCAGCGTCGGACGGTCGCCACTCCAGCATGAGAGTTCGCGCGGCGACGCCGGCTTGAAAAGCTCGCGAAAGTGCTGAGTCAACAACGCGGCGCGCCGCCAATCCGGCTCGCTTGCCGCGCCCAGCTCGACAGTTCCCGCCAAGCGGATCGCCGATCGCATGGGATTGCAAATGAACCCGCGTTCGACGAAGGTAATGGGCAACCGGATGTCGGTCGCGCCGAAGTCGTCGAGTTCGACGTGATACCCGCGTTCACGCGCAAGCGGTACGCGATAGCCGAGCGGCTCGATCAGCGCGGCGCTATCTACCCCTGCACACACGAGCACGCCGGTGCAGGGAATCGCGCCTTCCGAAGTCATTACCCGAGTGGCGCGGCCGTTCAGGTGTTCAATCGCCGAAACGTGGGCTCGTGTGTGGACCGCTCCGAGTCGTTCAGCGGCCGTAACCAGCGTGGTCACTAGCGCGTGAGGATCGATCACGCTCATCATCTGCGGAAAGTAGCGCGCACGGGCACAGGGCACCGCCAGTTGCGGCGAGAAGTCGGCGGTGACGCGCGCGGGCGAAATCTCTTCAAATTGCACACCGTACTCGTGCAATAGTCGGTCGCCGGCATTGACTCCGCGCAGCGCTCGTTCGTAGACATACAGCACGCCGCTATCGCGAAACAACGCCTGGGCGTCCGCGATTTTCGCCAAGGACTGCCAAGCTGTGCGCGCAGCGCCAAGCAAGGAGGCCAGCGCCGCTGCGCCATGCTCGAAACGTGCCCGGCTCGATGCCCGGACAAAAGCGCCCAGCCATGCGGCCATGCCCGGCAGACCGGCAAGACGCAGGAACAGCGGACTCGATCGATCCAGCATCAGCGCGGGTAAGGCGCGCAGCGTGGCCGGACTCGCCAATGGCGCGATGTGATCGATTGCGATCAAACCTGCGTTGCCGTATGAACAGCCGCGGCCCGCAGCCGCAACGTCCAGCAGATGGACAGTGTGCCCGGCCTCTTGCAGCCGCAGCGCGCACGCGGCGCCTATGATGCCGGCCCCAACGACGACAAATCGGCCGGACGGCGGTGCCTCTTTCGACGAGTCCATCTACCCTCCTTCGAATCTCATTTTTTTAGTATAAGCATAAAATATTCGTAAAGGAAACATTTAAAAAAGCCCGTCGCAGGAGTGCTATGGGGTGCTTAGCTACGGCAAAGCTCGATAGAAGCGCTAGGCCCGCATACTCAACTGCACGCGCCGGGCTTCTTCGGCGGCAATGTCGATAAAGTCGAGGACCAGCGGATTGCTCTCGTCTGGGCGGGAAAACCGATGGACAGTCAATGCATCGAACCCCTCGATCGGACACGCGAGCAATCCCGCGGGCAATGAGGTGAACACATACGCCGCGCCTAGCATGGTCCCGAGCCCCTGCTCCACGAGCGCGTAGCCGACCTGAGACTGCATGGTCTCGTAGACGAAGTTGGGCATGAAGCCTGCCGCCCGGCAACGCTCGACCGCGATGTCATACAGCGGCGGATTGACCGCTCGCGCGAAGATGATCAAACGTTCCGCAGCGAGGTCGCTGATCTCTAACCGTTCCAGAGAGGCGAGCCTATGGTCTGCCCGCATCAGCAGCGACCACCGCGCGGTCAACAAGGGTTCGCATTGCAGTTGCGCGTCCGGCGGCAATGGCGCGGTCGGCACGCCGAAGCCTATGTCGATTTGCCGTTTTGCGAGCGCATCGATCTGCTGCACGCTGTTCATCTCGTGGCGCACGATCTTGACATCGGGATAGAGCGCTTGCAGACGAATCAGTGCCGGCGGCACGAACGGCAGGTTGGTGTACTCGACCAAGCCGATCGATAGTTCGAACGTGGCATGATCGCCCGCCTCGCGCGCAAGACGCAGCGATAGCTCGATTTGCGCGAACACCTTGTCCAGCCCATCGCGTAACGCGGCACCGGACGGCGTGAGCGTCACTTGCCGGCGATCGCGCACGAAGAGTTGCATGCCAACCTGTTCCTCCAGTTTTGCGATCTGCTGGCTCAAGGCGGGTTGGCTGACGAAGGCCAGATCGGCGGCACGGCCGAAATGCAACTCCTTCGCCAGAATTGAAAAGTAGCGCAGTTGCCGCAGTTCGATCGATCGCATCAGGGTGTCCGAGTTGAAATGTGGCGGTTCAGGCGACACTAATCCTGCCGCCGAGCCATTGTAGTGAGTTTGCGGCCACCGTACCGGCCGCTCATTGGCGTGGACTCGTTAGCATGGTCATTGGCGTGGCTTATCACAGACGTGCTCACTTCGAATTGGCCGTTCGAACGCCCGGCGCGCACACTACTTCTATCGCATGCCCGCGATAAACCCATCTCATCTCAACGGAGTCGCACAATGAAAACGTGGTTCATCACTGGCGTAAGCAGCGGCTTTGGCCGCGCATTGGCGCAAGCCGCCGTCGCCCGCGGCGATAAAGTCGTCGGCACACTGCGTAACGAAGCCCAGCGCGCCGCCTTCGACGCGCTCGCCCCCGGCCTCTCGTTCGGCGTACTGCTGGACGTTACCCACAATGACGACGTCCCGCGCGTCGTGGCATCGGTCGAGCAAGACATCGGCCCTATCGATGTGCTCGTCAACAACGCCGGATACGGCCATGAAGGCACCGTGGAGGGCACGCCGTTAGCAGAATATCGCGCGCAATTCGAAGTCAACGTGTTCGGCGCGGTCGCGGCGATCCAGGCGGTATTGCCTTATATGAGAGCCAGGCGCCGTGGCCATATCATCAATGTCACGTCGATGGGCGGCTTGGTCACATTCCCGGGGCTGGGCGTTTACCATGGCAGCAAGTTTGCGCTCGAAGGTATCAGTGAGACGCTCGCGAAAGAAGTCAGCGGCCTGGGCATCAAAGTGACGGCCGTCGAGCCGGGCGGTTTTCGCACTGAGTGGGCCGGCGGTTCGTTGAAACGCGGCGAGCAAAACATCGCCGATTATGAAGCGCTCTTCGCGCCGTTGCGACTGGCGCGTGCCGAGCGTAGCGGAAAACAAGCGGGTGATCCGGCTAAAGCGGCGCTGGCGTTCATGCAGATCGTTGATGCCACCGACCCGCCCGTGCATCTGCCGCTGGGCACCGATGCTGTAAGCTTTATACGCACCAAGCTCGAATCGCTTAAAGAAGAGATTGATCGCTGGGAAGCGTTGAGCACGAGTACCAACTTTTCATAACACGCCACCGCACCACGCCATAGCCCAAGGGTCAGCATCCCCGATGCCAGAAAAAAAGCCGCAGCGCCCTGAACGAAAAGGCACGCCATCGAATCGCTCGCTTGAGCGTGGCCTTTTGCTGCTAAGGGCGTTTGCCCCGGGCGCCGCGCTGCTCGGCAACGGCGACCTCGTCGAGCGCACGGGCTTGCCGAAAGCCACCGTGAGCCGCCTTACGCGAACGCTCGTGGCCGACGGTTATCTCGAGCACGACTTGCTGCGCAAGGCTTATCGTCTTGGCGTCCCGGTACTGAGCTTGGCGCAAGCGATGCGCAGCGGTTCGACTATTTTGCAAACCGCAGCTCCTCTCATGCGCGAGCTAGCGCAAAAACTGCGCATCAACGTCGGCTTGGCCTCCGCCGACGGCGAGGAGATGGTCTACCTGGAATCGATCCGATATAACCAGCGCGTATCGTTGCGCAACGTGGTATCAGGCCAGCGGGTGCCAATGGAGCTGACTTCGCTCGGCCGGGTGCACCTCGCGATGCTGTCAGACGTAGCATTCGATTCCATGATGGCCGCATTCGAGCGACGCGGACGCAGCGGTTGGCCGCAACTCAGGACGCAGATCGATGAAGCCGTACGCAGCGTGCGCGAGCACGGCTTTTGCGTGGCGAGCTGGCAACCTGAAGTGATTGCGTTGGCCACCCCACTTGCGATCCCCGGACACAGTCTGCTAGTGCTGAATCTCAGCGTACGCTCCGCGGAATCGAAAGCGAGCATAGTGCGCGAACTGTCGACTCCGATGTTGAACCTGCGCGACCAGATCATTACCGAGGTCGCGAGGATCGAAGATTAGCCCAAGACCGATTGAGGACTGGCTCAAGATTCCTTGATAGCCTTGGCCGGAACACCCCAGACCACCGCCAATCCACCGAGGATGGACACGACCGCCACCGCATACAGCCCTATCGCGCTGCTGCCGAAATGCGTAGATGCATAGCCGATTGCCGATGGCGCGGAGATGCCGCCGAACTGTCCGAGACTGCTGATGAGACCGATCCCGCTCGCCGCAGCCGTACTCGAAAGATAGGCCGGCGGAATAGTCCAGAACAAGGAAAGCATGCCGAGATAGCCCGCCGTCGCGATACAAAGCAACACGACCAACGCCGTGGCGCTACTGGCCGCAGCCGGTAGCAACGCCACCCCGACAGCTGCCATCACCGCGCTCGCCATGAAGTGCCAGCGGCGCTCCAGCATACGATCCGAATTGCGGCTCAGCAGGTACATGGCCGCAGCACCCGTCACATAAGGGATCGCCGACAGCAGGCCGATGTGCCAGAAGTTCTGCACGCCGCTTTTCTCGATCACGCTCGGGGCCCAGATATGCACCACGATGCTTGCCCATGGCACGCTGAAATAAGCAAAGGTCAGGAAGTAAAATTTCGGCTCTTTGAGCGCCGCCCAAATCGACCCTTGCGCATGCCCCGACTTGACCTGTGCGTCACGATCGAGCTCCCCCAGAAGAAACCGCTTCTCCTGCGCGGATAACCAATCTGCCTGCTCGGGCCGATCGGTCAGGAATACGTAGGCGAACAGCCCCGCAATAACGGACGGCACCCCTTCGATTACGAACAGCCACTGCCATGCGCGCAAGCCCCATAACCCCGACATGTTCTGCAGGATGAACCCGGACAAGGGGCCACTCATCACGCCCGATACACAGATTGCCATCATGAAGATCGAGGTGACGCGGGCACGCCGTGCCGACGGAAACCAGTAGGTAAAGTAAAGGATAACGCCGGGAAAAAAGCCGGCTTCGGCAGCGCCGAGCAAGACGCGCGCGATATAGAACTGCATCGGTGTCTGGACGAATGCCGTGCCGGCCGAAACAATGCCCCACAGCGCCATGATGCGCATCAAGGTCTTGCGCACGCCGACTCGCTGCAGCAGCAGATTGCTCGGCACCTCGAACAGCATGTAGCCGGCATAGAAGAGACCGACGCCCAGCCCGAACGCCGCCTCCGAGAGACCGACGTCTTGCGAAAACCGCAGATGCGCGAAGCCGATATTGGCGCGATCGAGGTACGCAAACATATAGCAAATGAAAAGAAACGGCAGCAACCGCCAGGTCACTTTCTTGTAGATGGCTTCGGCGACGTTGCGATCTATCGCGTCGGCTTCCAGCGCATGGGATGGTGCTGCTTGCATGGCGTCTCCGTCTTTATAAGGTCGTTGCGACTTCTCTCGAATGGCTCGATGCGTTCGCATATGTGGCAATTATCGGCGGCATTGCTCGATTGCCAAGACCTGAGTTTCACAGAGTGAAACTGCTGGGGTGTCACCGCATCGTCGCAGAGCTAAGCTTGGTCACTCGGATCGGCACGTGATTGCGCGCAGATATCACGCCACACCGCGCCGGACGAGCCGAAATTCCCATTTGCCTATAGTTTTCCCTGAGATCGCCATGAGTACATCGACCATCGAACTGACGCTCGATTCGCGGATCGCCACGATCACGTTGAATCGCCCCGAAAAGCGTAACGCCATTACCGACGACATGCGCACCGAATTGATTGCCGTGTTGGAAAAGGTATCGCGCGACAGCCAAGTGCGCGCCGTCGTGTTGACCGGCAACGGCCGGGGCTTCTGTGCCGGCGGCGATGTCAGCGGCATGGCGCAACGCATGGATGCGCCAACCGGCGAGGTCGCGTTCAACGGCTGGTCGCGCCAGCAACGCGTGCATCACACGGTCAACCTGCTGTATGCCATGCCCAAACCGACGATCGCCGCGGTCAACGGCGCGGCGGCAGGTTTGGGCGCCGACATGGCGCTCAGTTGCGATTTCATCATCGCATCCGATCAGGCGAGCTTCGCTTGGAGCTATATCCGACGCGGCTTGATTCCCGATGGCGGCGGCATGTACTTCCTGCCTCGCCGCGTTGGGCTCGCACGGGCCAAGGAACTGATCTTCAGCGCACGCAAGGTCGAGGCGCAGGAAGCGCTGGCGATCGGCATCGCCGACCGCATCAGCCATCCGGAAACGCTGCTCGCCGACGCGCAGGCATGGGCGATGGAACTCAGTAGAGGTTCGCCTACGGCGCTCGCGTTGGGTAAGAGCATTCTCAACCAAAGCTATGAGCTTTCCGCGCAACAGGTGTTCGCGCAAGGCAGTCAAGCGCAGGCGGTGTGCTACACGAGCCACGAACATCGCGAGGCGGTACTCGAATTTTTAAACAAGACGCCGTCGAACAAAACCGCGAATGAAACCCGCACCGATAAGGCCCAGTAAGTGCGCACCAAAGACAGTACGAAGGACACTCAAATGAACGCAATTTCACGCCTGATGCGCCCACGCAGCGTCGCGGTAATCGGTGCTTCGGCCGATGCCATGAAGACCGCGGGACGGCCCGTCGCCTACCTGAAGAAGCACGGATTCACCGGACAGATCTACCCCGTCAACCCGCGTTACGAAACGATCGCGGGGTTGCGCTGTTACCCCGACATCGCGTCGCTGCCGCAAGCGCCCGATGTCGGCATCGTGCTGCTCGGCGCTGAGCGGGCGCACCTCGCGGTGAAAGACCTCGCCAGCGTTGGTACGAGCGCGGCGATCGTATTGGCAAGCGGCTATTCCGAGGTCGGCGAAGAAGGTCAACGGCGCCAGGCGCAGTTGATAGAAGCCGCGGGCTCCATGCGCATACTTGGGCCCAACACCATAGGGCTGGTGAATCTCACCGACCGCATCACGCTCTCGGCGAGCGGCGCATTGGAAACCGATGCTTTCACCACCGGTGCGATCGGTATCGTGTCGCAAAGCGGCGGGATCCTCGGCTCGATTCTCTCGCGGGCGGCCGCGCGCGGAATCGGTTTGTCGAAACTCGTATCCACGAGCAACGAGGTCGACCTCGATATGGCCGACTTCGTCGAGTACCTGGTGGACGACGAATCGACCTCTGTCATCGCGCTGTATATGGAAGGCCTGCGTAATGCCGATAAGTTTCGCGCGGCCGCGTTACGTGCCGCGGCGGCGGGCAAGCCCATCGTCGTGTTCAAGATCGGGCGATCCGAATCGGGCGCTCGCTCGGCCGTCTCGCACACGGGTGCGCTCGCGGGCGCGGACCGGATGTATGACGCATATTTCAAGGAATTGGGGGTGATACGTGCAGAAAGCTTCTCCGACCTGCTCGACATTCCCAATGCCCTAGCCATGCGCCGGCCGCTCGCAGGCAAGCGGGTTGCGATCCTGACATCGACCGGTGGCGCGGGGACATTGGTCACCGATAGCCTCGGCATGGCAGGCTTCGATACGCCGCCCCCCGATGCCGAGACCGCGAGTCAGTTGAGAGCACTGCAGACCGGCGATCATGCCGCACTCGACCGCAATCCGATCGACGTCACGCTTGCAGGTTTGCAGCCGGACTTGCTGCGCGGTGCGATACGCACGCTTCTCGCTAGCGCGAGCTATGACGCGGTGGCAGTGATCATAGGCTCTTCGGGCCTCGCGATGCCCGACCTCATGGCCGATGCCATTCGTGACTCCATCCCCGGCAGCGACAAACCGCTGGTTGCCTTCGTGAGCCCGCATGCACCAACGATCACCAGCCTATTGAACGGACGGGGGATACCCGCATTTGTCACGCCGGAAAGTGTGGCGAGCGGGCTTGCGGCCATGTGGCAGCACGGCGAATATGCGCGTCGCAGCGCGGCGTTCGCGCTGGCCCTATCCGCCGGATCGACATCGGGATCGGCGTCAGCATCCGCATCGACGATGCGGCCGCGTCCCGACATCAGCGATCTACCGAGCGGCTCACTGAACGAGGCCCAAGCCAAAGACCTTTTTGCGCGATTCGGTGTAACGCCTGTGCGTGAACGGGTGGTGGTCAACGGCGACGAGGCGCAAGCGGCTGCACGCGAACTCGGCGGCAAAGTCGTTCTAAAGCTGCTGTCGAACGAAATCACGCACAAGAGCGATGTGGGCGGTGTGGCGGTCGGCCTGACGGCCGAGGACATCGGGGGCCGTCTGGCGAAAATGCGCGATGACGTGCAAGCGGCAACAGGCATTCAGCCTGCTGCTTTTCTCGTACAGGAAATGGTATCCGGTGGCACCGAGCTGATCTTCGGCTTGCATCGGGACCCGCTGGGCGTCGCAATGCTGCTCGGCATGGGCGGTGTCACGGCTGAGCTGTTCAACGACACCACGTTGCGGCTTCTGCCCAAGGACCGTCCTCTTGCGCGCGACGAAGCGCTCGAAATGATCCACTCGCTGAAAACGTGGCCACTGCTCGACGGCTATCGCGGGCGCCCACGGGCGGACGTTGAAGCGCTGATCTCGGCGATCGTCGGCTTCTCGCGTATGGCAGTGCAACTGGGCGAGGGCCTGGTGGAAGCCGAGGTGAATCCGTTGTTCGTACTACCCGTTGGACAAGGCGTGCGGGCAGCGGACGGCGTCGCGGTGCTGGCGGCGCAACCGCGCATCGAATAACGTAACGCCGCGTCATGCCGCGCGGCGTATGCCCAGCACCGCCTTGGGCTCCAAGTGCGCTTCGAGTCCAAACACGCCATACTCGCGGCCCAACCCCGATTGCTTGAAGCCGCCAAACGGCGCAAGCGGTTCGTGGTGAAAACCGTTGATCAGCACGCGTCCGGCGACCAGTTGCATCGCCACTGCGTGTGCCCGCTCCTCGTTCGATGAACTGACATAAGCATGCAGGCCATAGACGGTATCGTTGGCGATAGCAATCGCCTCCTCTTCCGTCCGATAGCTGATGACGCACAGCACCGGACCGAAGATCTCTTCCCGAGCAATGCGCATGTCATTCGTGACGTCGACGAATACGGTCGGTTTGACGAAATAGCCTTCATCAAGATCTGCCTCAAGACCTGCAGGACGCCCCTCGCCGCCGATCAACACCGTTGCGCCCCCTTGCGCCCCAAGCTTGATGTATTGCTGGACTCGCTCGTATTGCGTACGGCTAACGAGCGGGCCGACCGCCGTATCAGCGTCACGCGGATTGCCAACCTTGACCGCCTCGACTGCGGTTCGCAACAGCGCGCAAAACTCGGCCAGCCGAACTTCGGGCACGAGTATCCGCGTGCTGGCGATGCAAGCCTGCCCGTTGTTGGAAAAACCTGCGAGCAGCGCTTTCGGCACGGTGTCGGCGAAGTCGGCATCGTCCAGCACCAGCAAGGCTGATTTGCCGCCCAGTTCGAGCGTCACCCGCTTCATCGTGTCGGCGCTGTTGCGCAGGATCGTCTTGCCAACGACGGTCGAGCCGGTGAAGGACATCTTGGCGATATCCGGGTGTGTGCTTAGCTGCGCACCAACAACATCGCCGCGTCCGTTCACGATGTTCATGACGCCGGTCGGCAAACCCGCTTTGTGCAAACACTCAGCCAGCACCTGAGTCTGCGTCGCACTCATTTCGCTGGGCTTGATCACGGTCGTGCAACCTGCCGCAATCGCCATAGCGAGCTTGCCGCAGATGAACCCGTAATTGTTGTTCCATGGCGTGATGACACCGACCACGCCGAGCGGCTCCATGACCACCTCCGCGTCCTTGATCCAGCGCGTGTAAGCGTAGTCTTCAAGCGTTTGCGCTGCGCTAAGAAACGATGCTGCGGCCAGCGATGCCCGCCATGAGGCTTGCGCGATCGGGCCGCCATACTCCTCGACGGCGGCAGCGGTCAGTGCGTCGGCACCGGCTAGCACGACATCATGCAGCCTATGCAGCATCGCGATGCGCTCCTGCTTGCTCGTGCGGGAGAAAGCCGGAAATGCGCGCTTTGCCGCAGCAATCGCACGATGCGTGTCCTCTTCATCGCCTAGCGTCACGTGACCGATTATTTCGCCCGTCGCCGGATTAAAAAGCGCCCCTCTTTCGACGCCGTGCGGCCGAACAAAAGCGCCGTCGATGTAGATGTGTTCGATGTTGCGCATTGCTACTCCTTACAGGGACTCGCGGAATTGCCCGCTGACGTCCCACTATATGCAAGTAGAATTGCGTTGATAAGAGGGATAAATCGACGCGACTTGATGATGGAATCGGGACAATGCACAAAACCGGGCTGGTCGAACTGAACGCGGTGGTGGCTGTCGCCCGGCACGGCAGCTTCCGTGCTGCGGCGATCGAACTAGGCATGTCGTCGTCTGCACTGAGTCACGCCGTGGCGGGACTAGAGGCGCGTCTAGGCGTGCGGCTTTTCAACCGCACCACGCGCAGCGTCTCGTTGTCGGCCGCGGGACAAGAGTTTGTCGCCGAGGTCGCCCCCGCGTTGTCGAGCATCCAGGGTGCGATCGAATCGATCAACAGTCATCGCGATACACCGACCGGGACGCTGCGCATCAACAGTTCGGTCGGTGCTGCGCGGCAAATTCTCGCGCCGGTCGTATTGGAATACCTGCGCCGCTATCCGGAGATGCGAGTCGACCTAGTCACCGAGGCGCGCATGATCGATATCGTGGTGGAAGGTTTCGATGTCGGCATACGCACGACCGACACGGTTCCCGGCGACATGATCGCCGTGCCGTTCGGCCCGATCAGGCGTCACGCAGTCGTCGCGTCGCCCGCGTATTTCGCGCAGAACGCGCCGCCGCGTACGCCCGGCGATCTGCTCGCGCACCGCTGCATTCGAGCGCGGCTCGCGAGCGGCACGATCTATCGATGGGAATTCGAGCGCGGTGGGGAAGCATTGAGCATCGACGTTCCCGGTTCGCTCACGCTCGACGATCCCACCTTGATGGTCGAGGCAGCGCTGGGCGGGGCCGGCATCGTTCACGTTGCGCAGTGGTCGGTCGCCGCCGATATCGCGGCGGGACGGCTGGTCCCGGTCCTGGAAGACTGGACGCCGCCGCTTTCCGGGCTATGTCTTTATTACCCCGGTCGCCGCCATGTACCGGCAGGGTTGCGCGCGCTGATCGATCTGATTCGGGAGATCGGCCGCTGAATCGCCTGCAAGCAGACTGCAGGCGTGCTGTTTGCAGGGTCCATAGAAGGGCGGCTCCATCGGCGCTGCGTCGATAGTCGCCGCTTCAATCCGCGCCGGGTTGATTCGACGCTAATTACTTCGTCACCAGTGCCTCCTCCTGTTCCCCGGCCAGCGGCACATTCCCTGACGGACTCATCGCTCGCGGTTGCAGCAACAAAGCAACCAATCCACTCCAACCCGTTTGATGCGACGCGCCTACCCCGCGCCCATTGTCGCCATGGAAATACTCGTGGAACAGCACGAGATCGCGCGACCGTGGATCAGCCTGCAACTGCGGATACGCCGCCATCACCGGTCGGTCGCCATTGCGGTCTTTGAGGAACAGCCTCGTCAAGCGCCGCGCGAGCTCGTCGGCGATCCGGCTTAGCGACAGCTTCTCGCCCGAGCCGGTCGGATATTCGACCTGGAAATCGTCGCCGTAGTAACGGTGAAACTCATATAGCGACTCGATCAACAGGTAGTTGACCGGCATCCATATCGGGCCGCGCCAATTCGAATTGCCGCCGAACACGCGAGTATCCGATTCCGCCGGCAGATACTTGACGCAAAGGTCGGTGCCGTTGTGATGGAACACAAACGGTTCATCGCGATGCACGCGCGACAAGGCCCGCACGCCGTAATCGGAGAGAAATTCCGTTTCGTCCAGCATGCGCCGCAGCAACGCTTTCATGCGATGCCCGCGCAACACGGAGAGCAGCAGGCTATTGCCCTTGCCCGGTTCGTTCCAGCGCGATACCAGCTTGGCGAGATCGGGGCGATGCTCGAGAAACCAGCTCAGCCGTTCACGCAATCGCGGCAGGTCGCCGTGCAGCCGCTGCTCCAGCACGCGCACCGCAAACAGCGGAATCAAGCCGACGATGGAGCGCATGCGCATCGGGATGGTGTTTCCATCGGGCAAACGCAGCTTGTCGTAGAAAAACTCGTCCTCTTCGTCCCATAGCCCGGTATCGCAGCTATCGCTGCAACTGACGGCCTCGGCGATGTACAGGAAATGCTCGAAGAACTTCACGGCAATATCGACGAATACTTTGTTTTCGATCGACAGTTCCAGCGCGATGCGCATCAGGTCGAGTGCGTAGGCCGCCATCCATGCGGTACCGTCGGCCTGATCCAGACGACCGCCAGTGGGCAACGGCGCCGAGCGATCGAAAATGCCGACGTTGTCCAGCCCGAGAAAACCGCCCTGGAAAATATTGTGGCCGTCGGCATCCTTGCGATTCACCCACCACGAGAAGTTGAGCAGCAGTTTATGGAAAATCAATTCGAGGAATTCGCGGTCGGGCTTGCCGGTGATCGCCCGGTCGATCTCGTAGACGCGCCATGCGGCCCATGCATGCACGGGCGGATTCGCATCGCCAAACGCCCATTCATAAGCCGGCAACTGGCCGTTCGGATGCTGATAGCGATCTTTGACGAGCAGCAATAGCTGGCGCTTCGCGAACTCGGGATCGATCAGTGCAAACGCCGCGGAATGAAAGGCCAGATCCCACGACGCGTACCACGGATATTCCCACTTGTCCGGCATCGACACGATGTCCGCATTGCACAGATGGCGCCAGTCGGCGTTGCGCCCACGCCTGCGAGCGCTCGACGGCTTGGGCTGCGCCGGATCGCCATCGAGCCAACGCGTGACGTCGAACTGGTAATACTGCTTGGACCACAACATGCCCGCGAGCGCTTGGCGCTGGACCAGGCGCGCATCGGCGTCGTGCATATCCTGTTGCAGCGCTGCATAAAACTGATCGGCTTCGGCGATGCGGTGCGCGAACAGCGCGTCGATATCGAGCGGAACCTCGTCGGGCGCCGACTCCGGGCGCCAACGCATCGTCACGACCGCGCGCCCATGCGGCGCCAGTACAAGATGCGCATGAGCTGCCGCGCGCGTACCTGAATCGCGGCGCACCGCCGCGGCGCGGCCCTCCACGATGCAATCGTTGAAACCATCTTTGAACGGGCCCGGGCCGTCCATGTTGAACAGGCGCTTGACGTTGGTTTCGTTTTCGCAGAAGAGCCATTCGATGGTCGGCGCGTCTTGTGTCGATGCCGTCACGACGATGGACTCGTGGCCGCCATGGCGCCCGATCACATGTGTCTCGCCGCGCACCGATGCGATGGTGAGCGACGGCTTGGCGCTCGGCGTCTTCCACGACCACGTGTTGCGCGCCCAGATCTGCGGCAGGACATCGAGCGTGGCACTCTTGTCCGCACGATTCTCGACTGTCACGCGCATGACGATATCGTCCGCGGTGTGCTTCGCATACTCGACTTGCACGTCAAAATAGCAGTTATCGTCGAACACGCCGGTATCGAGGATTTCGTACTCGGGCATGTCGGCACCGCGCCGCGCGTTTTCCTGGATCAGGTCATCGTAGGGAAACGCCGCATGCGGATACTTGTAGAGCATGCGCATGTACGAATGCGTCGGCGTGCCGTCGAGATAGAAGTACAACTCTTTCACGTCTTCGCCGTGATTACCCTGTGCGTTGGTCAGGCCGAACAGCCGCTCCTTGAGAATCGGATCCCGGCCGTTCCACAACGCCAGCGACACGCACCAGTTGAGCTTGTCGTCGCCGAAGCCGGCCATGCCATCCTCGCCCCATCGATACGCGCGGCTGCGCGCATGGTCATGCGGGAAAGAGTCCCAGGCGGTGCCGTTATCGCTGTAATCCTCACGCACCGTGCCCCACTGCCGCTCGCTCAGATACGGCCCCCAACGCTGCCAGCGCGGACAATCGGTTCCATGCAGGCGAGACCCTTCGATGGTCTCCAATAGGTTCGTTTTTTTCAACGGTGGCATGTGCACATCCCCTGGCTTTACGCCGTTAGGTAAGGCTTGCAACCTGACGGTGCCGCGAACGAGCGTTCTCGTTCGCCTATCGTCTCGGCGCGTTGTCTTGGTACTTTACTCCTCGGCCAGTCGGCTGGCGAAAGGTGTGTGAGACTCAGCAAACCCAGCAAACCCAGCAAACCCAGCAAACCCAGCAAGCTGATTCCCACGCACACTCGCAGGCCTCGGTCTTTATTATTCGGCCAGCAGGCTCTCGATGCGCAGCAGCTCGCCAAGCGACCACGCCTGGAACGGCGTGCCGCCCGGGGTATGAGGCGCATCGCCATCGGCGACTTCGCTGATATGGTCCAGCCCCGCATGATCGAGATGCGCATGCAGCGGCGCGAGAAAACGCGTGCGCGCCTGCGCTCGGCTTGCAGGGTCCGAGCCGTGAACGCGCAGCCACGCTTGGACGAACGGCCCTAACAACCACGGCCACACTGTCCCTTGATGATAGGCGCCGTCGCGTTCCAGCGGCGCTCCACTGTAGCGCCCGCGATAAGCGGGATCGGCGGGCGCGAGCGTTCGTAAGCCTAGCGGGGTCAGTAGATGCGTCTCCACCTGCTCAACCACGGCGCGCGCCATCTCGCCTTCCAGCAGTGAGAACGGGAGTCCGCCGACCGTAAAGATCTGGTTCGGTCGAATCGAGCGGTCGACCGCCCCCGCCACATGATCCACGTCGACGACATCGAACAGCGCACCGGTAGATGGGTCGATGAAACGATGCTGGAATGCAATCGAAGCCTGTGCCGCCGGTTCATCCCAGCGCGTATCCCAGTGTGCGGCGATACGCAAGGCGTTGATCCATAGCGCCTGCACTTCGACCGGCTTGCCGATGCGCGGTGTCACGACCCAGTCGCCCGCTTTTGCGTCCATCCAGGTCAGTTGCACGCCCGGCACGCCGGCGCGTAGCAGCCCGTCGTGATCGGCGCCGATAGCAAAACGAGTGCCACGCGTGTAGCTCTCGAGTATTGCGTCCACGGTATGTTGCAAGGTGTTGCGCGTGGCGTCGCCTGCATGATTCGTGGCGAGATATTCGTGCACGGCGATGACGAACCACAGGGATGCATCGACGGCGTTGTACTCGGGCGTCCCGCCCGAGTCGGGGAAACGGTTCGGCAGCATGCCTTCGGAGAGAGCGCCGGCCCATGCAAGCAGGATGGCCTCGGCATCGTCGTGGCGCCCCGATGCGAGCAGCAGGCCACGCATCGAGATGAATGTGTCGCGGCCCCAATCGGTGAACCATGGAAAACCCGCGACTATGGTGTGGCCCTCGCCACGCGCGACAACATACGCGTCGGCGCTGCGTAATAGGCGAGAAGCGAAGCCAGAAGCGAAAGCAGAAGCGAGGCGTGGACCAGGAGCGAAGAGTGAATCCAAAGCAGGACGTGAGTCTGAGGCGAGGCGTGAATCGGAAGCGAGACCTGAACCGAAAGCGGCGCGGCGTGCCTGCTCGATTTCGACCAGATAATTCGCATGCTCGACGACGGATGTGGCACCGCCTGCTCCTGCTCCTGCTCCTGCTCCTGCTCCTGCTCCTGCTCCTGCTCCTGCTCCTGCTCCTGCTCCTGCTCCTGCTCCTGCTCCTGCTCCATCGACAGTTCCTGCTCCATCGACAGTTCCTGCGCTCAAAATCATCAGCGCCTCTGCTTCGGCAAGGTTGAAAGCGAACACCCCAGGCGTGGCCAGATCCTCACTGAAATCGAGTCCGCGTTCACGCTCGCGGAGATAACAAAAGCCTCGGTACCAATCGGGCTCGTGCGTATAGGCGCCGTTCGTGCAGGCGACGATCGCGGGTAAATCGCCATAGGGCTGCCACCTGACTTGGCCCCGATCGACTCGTGCGTCGAAATTGAATGCGGGGTTTTCGTGGTGAAGCGCGTGATAGTCGCGCCCGGAGAGTAAAGGACGGACCTTCAACGTGACAGCGCGCGGCACGCCGTCGTCGCAATGCCATCGCCAGCGCAATACGGTTTCGCAGCTCGCCTTCGCGACAAACAGTTCGGCAACCACGACCGAATGCTCATCGATGCGGAAATGCCACGTCGGCCACGGCGTCGTATCGAAGCTCGATAGACACGCCGACAGATCGGGGGAAACCACATCGGGCACGTAACGCTGCGTACTCAGTGGATAACGTTGCCCCTGCACTTCTAGCCATGCTTCGATGCCGTTGACCAGGACGACGCGCCCGACCGGCGGGTGCAACGCGGCGAGCAGCACAGCGTGATAACGACGCGTACGCGCAGTTCCAACGGTGCCCGATGCGAAACCGCCGTAACCATCCGCTTCCAGCCATTCGTCGTCAGTACGGCCGGCGTCGAATGGCTTGTCGATTTGGGTCATTGCTCGTGTTGCCGACGTTAGGCGGCAAGTCTCCTGCATGCGTCAGAGGCTGAGCGCGTGAACGACGAAAAAGTCGCCGAAGAAGCGCGAACGCTCAGCCGCTCAACGATAAGGCACCGGACGATGAGGCGGCGGCCGATGGCGGTGGTGGTAGTAGTGTCGCGGCGGCAGCGGCCGGCAGTGGCGGACCCAATGCCCGCGGACCCACACCCGGTTACAGACCATCCGCGGGCGCGCCTGCGCAGGCGACGGCGCCAGCGATGCCGACGCCGCAGCAGCGAATAAAAGCGACACCACAAGTTTCCGCATAACGGCTCCAATGGAAAATCGATTGTTCAACTGCTTAGGACATAACGTAGCTAGTATCTCACCGCGCCCCGGATCGCGCAGGAATCCTCCTACGCGGGAATCCTTTTGGACCGATCTTGACAAAACAACCTGCGCAATATACTTTACCAATAGGTTAATTAACCAATAAGTATTTTATGCCCTCTGATGCACTCAGCAGCACCTTCGCCGCACTGGCCGATCCAACACGCCGGGCGATCCTCGCGCGCCTCGCGCTAGGCGAAACATCCGTGACCGAACTCGCCAAGCCGTTTGCCATCAGTGCCCCGGCGATAACGAAGCACCTCAAGGTGCTGCAGCGCGCTGGGCTCATCTCGCAGGGCCGCCAGGCGCAGTGGCGACCGTGTCGACTGGAAGCGCTACCGCTGCGGGAAGTCCGCCAATTCGTCGAGCAATATCGGCAGTTTTGGGAACAGAGTTTCGATCGGCTCGATGCCTACCTTCAAGAATTGCAAACCCAGGAGAACCATCATGTCGGAAAGAAAAAATAGCCCCGCCGCCGCGGATGCCACGGGCACTGCGGATCGAGAGATCGTTGTCTCGCGTGTTTTCAACGCGCCGCGCGAGCTTGTGTGGGAAGCGTGGACCAATCCCAAACACGTGGCGAACTGGTGGGGGCCGACCGGCTTCACCACCACCATCGAAAAAATGGACGTCAGGCCGGGGGGTGAGTGGAAGCATGTGATGCATGGCCCGGATGGCACGGACTTTTCCAATCACAGCGTGTTCACTGAGGTCGTGAAACCGGAGCGCATCGTTTTTTCGCATGGCGGCGGCAAGCAAGGCGCACCGGAGGTGAAATTCGAGTCGATATGGACGTTCGATGCGCTGGGCGACAAGACCCGCATGACCGTGCGCATGGTGTTCGCCACCGCTGCGGAGAGGAACATTGTTGTCGACGTCTATGGCGCCATCGAAGGCGGCAAGCAAACCTTCGAACGCCTCGCGCAATACCTGTCTAGCGTTGAGCTTTAGTCTAGACTGGCCATCATTGCCTCCTCCATCCGGGATGGTCTGTCATGACTAAAACTCCACCGACTCAAAATGCCGTGAGTCAAAACCCCATAACTCAAGCGTCGGGAACGCCAACACCGCTCGCCCACGGGTCATTTGCGCTGCGGCATGTCCGCACGTCGGTATTGGATCTCGCCTTTGAGGAGCATGGCCCCCAAGACGGCGAGCCGGTCGTGCTGCTGCACGGCTTTCCCTACGATCCGCGCGGCTACGACGCCATGGCGCCGGAGCTGGCTACACGCGGATATCGGGTGATCGTGCCTTACTTGCGCGGCTACGGGCCCACGCGGTTTCTATCGGCGCAGACCCCGCGCTCGGGACAACAGGCGGCTCTCGCGCGCGACCTGCTCGAGCTGCTGGACGTTTTGTCGATCGAGCGCGCGGCCTTGGTCGGCTACGATTGGGGCGGCCGCGCCGCGTGCATAGTCGCCGCACTCTGGCCGCAGCGCGTGCGCTGTCTCGTGACGGGCAACGGCTACAACATCCAGGACATCGCCGGATCGGTTGCTCCGCAGGCAGCGGAAAAGGAATACCGGCTGTGGTATCAGTATTACTTCCATTCGCCGCGCGGCTACGACGGCCTGACGGCAAACCGGGCCGAAATATGCCGGCTGCTGTGGCGCCTTTGGTCGCCTTCTTGGCGCTTCGACGACGACACCTATGCGCGCAGCGCCTTGTCGTTCGACAATCCGGATTTCGTCGATGTCGTGACCCACTCGTATCGTCATCGATTTGGCTATGTGCCGGGCGACCCCGCGCTGGAAGATATCGAGCGCGAACTCGCCAAGCGCCCCGCCATCGCCGTACCGACCATAGCGCTGTGGGGTGCCGATGACGGCGTCGGCCCACCGTCCATCGAGGATAAAGACGCGCCTCGTTTCTCCAGCCGCTATGAGCGCCGTGTGCTGCCGGGGGTCGGCCACAATATCCCGCAGGAAGCCCCGGCCATGACGATGACCGCGCTCATCGATTTGCTGCACGCATGACGGCGGCTTCTGGCACCAGGCGCCACAAGGGCGAGTGGCAGTGCACGGATGGCTCGCAGTAAGCGTAGATCATCGTTTGCACTCAAGGGGCTCCGAGGCGGCGGCTTCCACACGTATGCGCCGTCCGTTGATTTCGAGGTCCGGCAAGAGCGGTGGCACCGCCTTATAAGACCCCTGCATCAAGGCCGCGCGCTCCTCCACGCAGCCAGGCGGGATCTTGAGCCTGCCTAGCACTTGCCACGTACCGGCAGCGTCTTGATCGAATAACGTGCCCTCACTGCCTCGCGGTGCCAGCAATAATATGTTCTGCCGGCCGTCGCCGCTTAGCCGGACAAGATACGCATCGCACTTGTCGCCCTCTGTACTTAAGCACGACGGCACCCTCCAGGGCCAACCCTTGACGTTTTTCCAGTCGTTGGCCATGAACGATGGCGGCAGGTTCTGCCCCGGCGTGCGCACATCGATGTTATGCACGACATTGACGACGTGCGGACCGGATTTCTCCGTGTCGATCAGTTGCTCCGTTTCTAGGCTCCTGTCCCTGATGGCGGCTGCATTGGGTCCAACAGAGGTTGACTGCAACCGCGCCAACGCATTGCGGCCATAGACTGTCGACTGAAAACGCAGGAAACGGAAATCGAATTCATCCGGTGCAATGCGCCCGGACAACAACCTGTCGACCTGGCTGGCCACGGCCAACCGCGCCGGGTCGGCAATCGGTGTAAACAACGCAACCAGCAACGCGAGCGTAATGTAGCTGGTCAGGACATTGGTCGACGCTACGCGCTTGAGCCAACCACTGCGCTCCAACGCTGCCCATGCATATCCAAGCGCGTAACAAAGCGCAACTAGCGCGCACGCAGCGCCCGAAACGCGGCTGATCGTCCAACCATATTGATCGATACGCAGCTTCAGCGCATAGACCGCCAGCGCAACCAACGCCAGCAACATCAGGCAAGCGAGACGGGCACACAGGCGCAGGATGCGAGGCACGGTGTCCGCTTCGCCCCCGCTCGCCTCCATCCCGTTCTTGTATGTCGCGTTGATCAACACGATCTCCAGCGCCGCGACGCCCAGCAGCAGAGCTGTCGCATGGCGGGTTTCCCATAGCGGCGCGAGGCCCGTCACCGGCAAGCTCAGCAAGAATCCCGCGACGATCAGCACCAGCAGGGGCAACAGCCACGACAAGAGCGTAAGCAGCAGCGTCCTGATGTCGCGAATGATATTGGGCCGCACGTCCGTGATATGCAGACCGGTTGCGAAGGTCATGGCAAGTACCGGAACGTTGAACCACAACCGATCGAGCAGATCGCGCAGAAAATTTAGCTTCAGCAGCATGAACAAGTTGGCGCCGAGCACGAGAATAAGAAAAAAGACGCCGGCAAACATCAGCGACAGGCCGATCTGCAGCGCCAGTTTCCAACTGGATTCGAAATACGATTCATACGGTGCCAGCCACCGATGCGTCGCTTCACCGGCACTAATCAGCGCGTAGCCAATAAATACAAATACAGCGCTAAAAAGGCTGACTTCAAACGAGGGCGGATCCATCGTGAACGAGAGATCCTCCCGTGTCGCCAGGGCCTGCAGGTCCATGACGCGCCACGCGTCGTTGTATCCCAAGGCGGCCACGACCGCGGCCAATAGCGCGCACCATAAAAGCAGCCTGAGCCGCGGCAGGTGACCCACCCCGACAATCAGCACCGGCGGAATCAACGAGCTCACCAGCAGCAACGGGATGAAGTACACGCCATGCGTCGCGGCCCATATGCCCTTGCCGTCCGATATCACCGTGAGCAAGATGTAGAGAATGTACCCTTGCAAAAACCCTATCCCCAGGCGCGTCAACCATAACGCTTTCGAAGACAGTGTGTGGCCATCGGGGGCCGGCCCAACGTGGTCATTTAGCATGCTCTTGCCCCTACGCTCGTTGCGACGAAGACTGCCTATTCATTTAGAACGTTAGCACCGCTTAATTCTCCAGCGCCTTGCTAGTCATCATAGAGGGTTCTACCCGAATTTTCTGGGATATGTTCCTGGCTTGACCTTCCCATTATGGTAAGGTTGAGAATGACGTTGTAGCGCACACTCGGCATACCTGCCCCCTTTTGCCTTTCCAGGAGAAAACGCGATGAATATCGGTGAAGCCGCCAAGGCGTCCGGCGTCTCGGCAAAAATGATCCGTCATTACGAAGAAGCCGGCTTGATTCCCGCCGCCACGCGTACGGAATCCAACTATCGCGTGTATTCCACCAACGACGTGGCCATGCTGCACTTCATCAAGCAAGCCCGACGCCTCGGCTTCGCGATGAAGCAGATCGCCCTGCTGCTCAGCTTGTGGCAAGACCGCAGCCGCTCCAGCCGCGAGGTGAAAGCGCTGGCGCGCGAGCACGTCGACGAACTGAACCTGCGCATCCGTGAACTCACGGAGATGCGCGACACGCTGGATGACTTGGTCAAGCACTGCCGCGGCGACTCTCGGCCCGAGTGCCCGATACTCGAAGGCATCTCGGCCCACTGTCATTGAACGCAAATGCGATTTATCGGCAAGCAATTGGCCAAGGCATCGCCCAAGAAAACCGCCAAAGAAAGCGGCAAAAAATCCGGCGATGCGGCATTTTCGATATTTCGCTTAAAAAGCCTTGACCCTCCCATGATGGGAATGTCCATACTAGATTCATCGAGTCACTTACCGGCTTATCTGCCACCTCATTTACCGACTCATTTGCCTCTCATTTACCTTATCAAGGAGCGACGAAAATGGAATTCGAAGTGAACGACATGACATGCGGCCATTGCGCTAGCCGCATTACCCAGGCGGTCAAAGCGGTCGCGGCCTCGGCAAACGTCGATATCGACATTACAAGCAAGCGCGTGAAGGTTGCCGCCACGACGACGCCGGTCGAAGTTGTGCTGAACGCCATCGCCGAAGCGGGCTACACCCCGGTTCTGCAGCCATAGGCCCAAGCGGCGCGCTAACGCCTCGCCAACGACCCGCTAGCACCCCGCTAATAACGCAGCACTGCACCAAAGGAGAACAAACATGGCAGCCGGCACCGCATTGCCCCAGGAACCCGGGCGCGCCCGACAATGGTCTGTCCCGATCGAGGGCATGACCTGCGCATCCTGTGTCGGCCGCGTCGAGAAAGCGCTCGCCGGCGTGCCGGGGGTGAGCGGCGTCAGCGTCAACATTGCGACCGAACGTGCCCAGCTCGACACCGACGCCAGCGTCGCATTGGATACGATAGTCGATGCGGTCAAGCGTGCCGGTTATGCAGTGACGCAGGACTCGATCACGCTCGATGTGCAGGGCATGACGTGCGCGTCCTGCGTGTCTCGCGTCGAAAAAGCATTGCAGCGCGTGCCCGGCGTGGCCAAAGCCTCGGTCAACCTGGCCACGCAGACGGCGACGGTCGGCGGCGTCGGTCTTGAGGCCGACGCGCTGATCGCCGCTATCTCGAAGGCCGGCTACGAAGCTGCGCCGCATTCGGATGACACGGATCAGGTGGCACGCCGCTCGCCCGGGCTGAGCGAAATATCCGCCGTGGTCATATGCGCGCTGTTGGCCGTGCCACTGGTCGTGCCAATGGCGGCCCAGGCTCTGGGCACGCAAGTCATGCTGCCGATTTCGGTGCAATTTGCGCTCTCGACTCTGGTCCAGTTTGTATTCGGCGCGCGCTTCTATACTGCCGCCTACAGAGCGGTGCGGGCCAAAGCCGGCAATATGGATTTGCTGGTCGCGTTGGGAACCTCCGCCGCGTACGGCTTGAGCGTGTACGAGATGGTGGCGCACCCCGGCGACATGTCGCATCTGTACTTCGAGGCTTCCGCCGTTGTCATCACGCTGGTGCGCTTCGGCAAATGGCTGGAGATGCGCGCCAAACACAAGACCATGGCGGCGATCCAGGCGCTCAACGCGCTGCGGCCGGCAACGGCGCGGGTGCGCACGGGCGGCGAAGACCGCGATACCCCGGTATCGCAGGTGCGGCTTGGCGATCTCGTGATCGTTCGCCCCGGCGAGCGGATGCCCGTGGATGGCGTCATCCTCGAAGGCCAGAGCGAGCTCGACGAGTCGCTGATCACCGGCGAGAGCCTGCCGGTTTTCAAGCAGATACACGACACCGTGGTGACGGGCTCCATCGTGGCGAACGGCTATCTGGTGGTACGCACCGCCGCCGTGGGCGCGGACACCATGCTCTCGCAAATCGTGCGCCTAGTCGAATCCGCGCAGGCGGAAAAAGCGCCGATCCAGCGTCTGGTGGACAAGGTCAGCGCCGTTTTCGTGCCAGTGATACTGGGCATCGCTCTTTTGACCTTTATCGGCTGGATGTTCTTCAACGGCAATGTTGAGGCGGCGGTGCTCAACGCCGTCGCGGTGCTGGTCATCGCTTGCCCTTGCGCACTGGGTCTGGCCACACCGGCGGCGATCATGGCGGGCACCGGTGTAGCAGCTCAGCACGGGGTGCTGATCAAGAACGCAGAAGCGCTTGAACTCGCGCATCGGATGAGCGTGGTGGCCTTCGACAAGACCGGAACACTGACTGAAGGCAAGCCCAGCCTCGCCGTGTTCGAGGTGGACCACGTTTCCCGGCAAGCGGCTTTGCAACTTGCGGCTTCGATCCAACAGGCCAGCGAACACCCGCTTGCACGGGCCATTATCGAGGCGGCAAAGGCCGAAGGCGTGTCGTTGCGCCCAGTGAGCGACGCTCAAGCGATGCCGGGTCAAGGCATACGCGCCACGGTCGACCAGCTTGATCTGTTTATCGGCAGCGACCGGTGGCTCAGTGGGCGAGGTGCCGAGCCGGGCGTGGGTTCGGGCGTGAGTTCGGGCGTCGATCGTAACGCCGGATCAGTCGCCGAACCCGCCGACGACCGAGCCGCCAAGCACCTCGAACCGAGCCCGGAATTACGGGTGGCCGCCGAGCGCGCGCTCGAATCGGGCTTGACGGTATCGTGGCTGGTGGAGACGGCACCGCAATCGCGCGTGCTCGCCCTGATGGCTTTCGGCGACGCGATCAAACCGTCCGCCGGCGAGGCAATCCGAGGTTTGACCGCGATGGGTATCAAGACCGTGCTGCTGACCGGCGACAACCGCCATAGCGCGCAACGCATCGCCACGCAACTGGGCATCACCGAAGTTCACGCCGAAGTATTGCCCGAGGACAAAGCGCGGGTCATCTCGGCTCTGCGCGGCGGCAACGCGGTGGTCGGCATGGTGGGCGACGGCATCAACGACGCGCCCGCGCTGGCCGCGGCAGACGTGGGCATCGCCATGTCCACCGGCACCGATGTGGCCATGCATGCGGCCGGCCTGACGCTGATGCGCGGCGACCCTAAGCTGATCGCCGACGCCATCGACATTTCGCGCAGAACCTACGCCAAAATCCGCCAGAATTTGTTCTGGGCGTTCTTCTACAACCTGGTCGGCATCCCGCTCGCCGCTTTCGGCCTGCTCAGCCCCATGGCAGCAGGCGCCGCGATGGCATTCAGCAGCGTGAGCGTGATCTCGAACGCACTATTGCTGAGGACGTGGCGCCCTAAGAGGACAACTGACCGCGCAAATCCGTGACAAAGCCGTGCAATTCGTCCTCGCCGGCGTCGGTAATCGCCCAGTAAGTCATACCACCGGCGCTCCAGTGGGCAAAGTGATAGCCCTGCCGCTCGTGGATAGCGGGTTCGCGTAGCTGAGTCGTGCCAGTGCCGATGCCGGTTCCATTGCTAGGCCACACATACAGGTTGATCGGGTGCAGCTTGTACCGGTACACCATGACCGCGACCGCGCGCCCATCGACATAATCCAGCCTGCCACCGATCAGCGGATACCCCTGCTGAACCAGATCGATCACCGGCGGTGCGAAATCGAGCTTGCCGTTGAACCAGGGCTTGACGGTGTGCTTGTCGGTGGAGATCACGTCCGAGAGGTGATTGAATTGCAGCGAGCGGATGTGATCGTCCACCACCTCTTGCGTCAGACGGTCTTCACTCGAAGGGACCGCGAGGTAGAGGCTCATGCTCACACTGAGCGCGGCCACGCTTGCCACCATTACGCCGGCCGTGGCCCAAGTCGGCCACGTCAGCCACCGGCTACCGACATTTCTGCTGTTTCCGTTATCCTGCCCCTTGAAGCGCTCGCCCAGCCGCGCCCATGGCGCACTGCGACCCGGCAGCGCGGCCTCGATCCGTTTGACCAATTCGGGTGGCGCGTCCATCCGCAATTGCGCCGAACGCAGTTGAGCGCTGACGTCGCGGTGCTGCGCAAGCACCTGCGAGCATTCACCGCAACTATCCAGATGACGCTGGAATTCCAGCGCTTCCGACAAACTGAGCTCCTCATCGAGATAGCCCGGCAATAATTCCAACGCCTGTTCGTGATTCATCACGCCTCCTGATCCATCGGTGCGAGGAGCGTCGCGAGCAACTGACGACCGCGCCCGAGACGCGACATCACGGTGCCCATCGGAATGCCGACCACGGCAGCGATCTGCTTATACGACAACTCCTCCAGCTCCCGCAACATCACGACCTCCCGAAATTCGAGCGGCAACGCCCGCAATGCCTGATGCACACGCTTCTGGCTTTCGCTGCGTATCAGCATCGCCTCCGGATTGTCATGGGGGTGCGGCGCCGCCATCTCGGCGCTGTGTATCTCCTCATCGAAAACGGTGGCGGATGCCTGCCCACGATTTTGCTGATACCAGGTGTAGAAGGTATTGCGCACGATGGCCAGTAACCAAGACCGCGGGTCCTCACCGCGAAACCCCGGGAAAAACCTGTACGCACGCAGATACGCCTCCTGCACCACGTCCTGCGCGTCGTGATCGTTGCGCGTAAGCCAACGCGCCAGATTGAAGGCCGAATTCAGATGAGGCAGTACAAGTGCCTTGAAGCGTTGCGCGACGATCGGATCGGCCATTCCATATTCCCGCGAGTTTCCTTGCTTACCCAATCTACAAGACTGCCGGGATGCGGTTTTTATTCCCGAATCCCCATCTCGATCTTCCCGCTCAGCGACTTCAAACCGAAACTCGCCACCAGTGCCAACGCCGCACACGCCGCCATGAAATACGCAGGCGAAGCCGTGTTGCCGGTGGCGCTGATCAGCCAAGTCGCGATCAAGGGCGCGGTGCCACTGAACACCGTGAAGCTCACGTTAAAGCTCAATGCCACTCCGCTGAAACGCACCCGGGTCGGGAACATATCCGCGATGATGCAGGCAAACGTGCCGTTGGCCAGGCATGCAGCCAGGCCGGCCAAGACCAGCAGCACGACCACGTCGAGGCTGTGATGGCTGGCCGCCAGATAGAACGGGTAACTCAACACCAGCAACAGCGCCGAACCAATGCGCAACACCAATCGCCGGGGGACTTTGTCGCCGAGCCAGCCGGAGAGCAAAATGCCCACCGAAATCACCATCAACGAAACGTTCTGAGCAACCGCAACCCGCTGCGGGTCGTAATGCAGCACCTTCACCAGATACGCAGGCATATGCGCGAACAACAGGCCGTTGAATGCGGCCACCACCGCCGTTGTCGCGATACCGAGCAACACCGGGCGCCAGTGGTCGCGCAGCAATTCGGCCAGCGGATGCTTGGCGGCCAGATGCTTCATCTGCGCAAATTCGGGCGTCTCCTCGAGTTTGCGACGCAACCAGAAGCTAAGCAAGCCGATCACGCCGCCAAACAGAAACCCGATACGCCAGCCGTAGGTCGCGATATCGTCGCCGGTAAGAAACGTATGCACGCCCAGATTCACCACCGCGGCCAGCGCCACACCTGAGTTTACGCAAAAGAACACGATGCCGCACACCAGCCCTGCGCGTCGAGGTACGGTTTCGACCACATAGGTGATCGACCCCGGCAACTCGCCGCCCAGGCAAAAGCCCTGGATCAAGCGCAGCAGCACCATCAGCATGGTCGCACCGATGCCCCACGTGGCGTAGGTCGGTATCAATCCCATGCCGATGGTGGACAGCGACACCACGATCACCGAGACGATGAATACTCTGCGGCGCCCGTATCTGTCACCAAAATAACTCAGCACCACCCCGCCCACCGGGCGCGACAGATAGCCGATCGCAAATACCGCAAACGACAGCACCAAGCCAACGATAGGATCGTGCATCGGGAAAAACGCTTGCCCGATATATTGCGCAAAAATGCCGTAGACGACGAAATCGTAGAACTCCAGCGCGCCGCCCAGGCTTGCCAGCACGATCATGCGCCACTGCCCGGCCGTCAGGCGCGCCGATGCGCCCGGCAGTGTTCTGGTGGATTCAAAACTCGACATGGTGATCTCCTTGGCCCGGCTTATTTGATGGTGGACTGAGATGGCATGAGCTCGACGCGGGCTAGTCACCCGGCGGCGGCTTTCTGTTCGGGTCTGTTCTGGTCAGTTGCGCTGGATTGCGGCATTGCGATTCAGAGATCGACCAACACTGCACGTATCAATTGACTCAAGTCGCCGTCGTGACGAAAACCCAGACGATCGGCGCACGGCGTGGCCAGCGGCGGAAGCCGGCCGAATTGCGCTTCGAGCTGCGCATCCGGCTCGTAGCGAATCAATTCGCGTACGCCAGTGCCAAACTCGTGTGCAAGCGCATCGACCAGGCACGCGACCGAAGTGTGTAACGCCGGCAGCGTGAATGCGCGCCGCTCAGCGGCAAATGCAGCGCCGGGGACCACCGCTGCGTGCAGCAGATTGTCGACGCAGCGTTGCAGCGACATCAGCCACAAGGTCGCCTGCGCGGACACCGGGCAGGTGTAGCGCTGACCTGTGGCCAATGCGCGGATCAAATCGGAGTTGAACGCGGACAATGCGCCACCCTGCACGAGCGGCCTTGCGACGATGCCCGGCAGCCGCAACGAGCGAGTGTCGAGCCAGTTGCGGCGGCTATAGTCGGCCAACAGGATTTCGCCAATCTGCTTTTGCGCCCCGTAACTCAGGGCCGGCATCAGCGGCGTGTCGTCGTCGATGTGATCGGGCATCGGTGCGCCAAATACCGCGATCGAGCTGGAGTACACCACGCGCGCACCGCGTGCCTGACGGCGCAAGCCTTCGAACAGATGGATGCTGGCTTCGAGGTTGACACTGTGGCCCAGCTCGAAATCGGCTTCGGCTTGCCGGCTCGTGATACCGGCCAGATGAAACAACAGGTCGACCGGCTGCGCGAGCGCTTCGGTGCGAACCCGCGCATCGGCAATGCTGCCGGCGACGCAATGCACGCGCGCATCGTCGGCGAGCTCCGCTGCATCGAAGCGCAAGTCGACCAGCGTGAGCTGGGTGAATGGCGTTTGTCCTGGACCCGTAGCGCCGACGCTGAGCAGGCGTCGCACCAGGGCACGGCCGATATAGCCGTTTGCGCCCGTAATTAGTATATTCATTGCAGCCATCCCCGTTGGATTAACACTGTGCGCCAACCGAGTCCATCGGACGGTAGGCCGCGCGGCCGGTATTCGCAACCGACATAGCCCGCGTAACCGGCCGCGGCCAGATCTGCGAAAGCCTGTTGCAGCGATGGTTCCGAGAGATCGGGTTCGTGGCGCCCCGGCACGCCCGCGACTTGCACGTGATGGGTCCACGGCAGTGCCGCGGCAAGCTCGGCGCGCAGATCCAGGCTTTCCCGCATGGCATGGTAGAGGTCGAATTGCAGCCGAACGCGTGGCGTATTCAGCGCTCGCACGATTTCAAGCGCGGCGCCAGGCACGTGATAGAAATAACCGGGCGAATCGGCCCGGTTCAGCGCTTCTAGCAGCAACACCAAGTCGGGCGAACGAGACTGGGCCCACGTGAGATTGTCCTGAAGCGTGGCGCGCTGCGCAGCGTACTCGAACTCGCCACGGCGCATGCCCGCCATCACATGAATTGCGCCGCAGCCACATGCCGCGCATACGGCCTGCGCCTGTTCGAACCCCGTCTGAAACGCGGCGACCGAATCGGGTTGAGCCGCGTACCCTTTTGCCTGTGGCGCCGCTCCGAGCGGTGTGTTGATCAGCACCAGTTTGAGCGCGTGTTGTGCGAGTTGTTGCGCGTACCACTCGGGCGGATGGTCATACGGAAATAGAATCTCGACCGCGTCGAAACCATCGGCACGCGCAGCCGCAAAACGCTCGGCCACCGGCAAATGTCCGTATAACAACGTCAGGTTGGCGGCTAGTTTCATGGTGTCGATTTCCTTGGCGTGTTCAGCTCACCCGGTTGCGACAAGCGTGCAATCTCCGACAAGTCGGCCCCGCCCAATCCCAGCGAAGACGCGAGGCGATAGGCCTGTTGCACAGCGCCGCTGACCAGCATCGGCGTGCCGCTTTCGCGTGCCAGCACTGCTACGCCATCGAGGTCTTTCAGCATGGTGTCGAGCGCGCCGATCGATACCTCGGGCGGCGCTGTCATGCGCGGCACAAAAATCTGCAGCAGTTTCGAATCGGCCCAGCCGCCGGCAAGCGCCTCGGTCAGCTTGGCGGGATCGATCCCGCTGTTGCGCGCCAGCCCCACGGCCTCGCCGATCGCCGCGATCGTCGCCGCCACGATGGTCTGGTTGCACAGCTTGGTCGCCTGCCCGGCGCCCACCGGCCCCATATGCGTCACGCGTGCCGCATAGGCCGTGAGCAAAGGCGTGATCTGGGCGATGGCGCCAGCCGGGCCGCCTGCCATCACCGCCAAGGTGCCGGCCGCAGCGCCCGCGACACCGCCCGAAACAGGCGCATCGATCCAGACAGCGCCGTTCGCTTTCATCAGCCGGCTCGCAAACGTTTGTGTGGCTCCTGGAGCGATGCTCGAATGATCGATCACCCAACGCGCACCGGTGACGCTGGCAATGCCCGCCGGTCCGAACACCACCGATTCGACCGCCGCGGCATCGAGCAGGCACATGCAAATCGCGACGCTCTGAGCCGCCAGCGCGGCAGGCGTCGCTTCGATGATCGCGCCGGCCTCGGCCAAAGGTGCGAGCTTGGCGACGGTGCGATTCCAGACATGTACCTCGTGGCCCGCCGCAAGCAGGCGACGTACCATAGGCGCGCCCATCAGGCCCGGTCCGCAAAATCCTATTTTCACGTTCAGCCCTTGTTTGGGTTATTGGCGTTGTTGGCGTTGTTGGCGCCATGTGCTTGAGGAGCACCGGCTGTGCCATCGGCCTCCGGCGTCTCATACGGCCACACGACACCGCCCGAATGCGTGACCGCACCGTGTTTGGCGGGTCCCACCAATTTTTCGTACTTCTCCAGCGCGCCGCCCAGCGACGCGCGCGCGACCGGCCGCCACGCTGCGCGACGTGTCTCCAGTTCAGCGTCCGAGAGCTCGACGCGCAGCGTGTTGGTTGCGGCATCGATCACGATGACGTCGCCGTCCTTGAGTAGCGCAATCGGGCCGCCCAGCACCGCTTCCGGTCCCGCGTAGCCGATACACATACCGCGCGTTGCACCCGAAAACCGGCCATCGGTCAGCAAGGCAACCTTCTCGCCCATGCCTTGGCCGTAAATGGCCGCCGTGACGCTGAGCATCTCGCGCATGCCCGGCCCGCCTTTGGGGCCTTCGTTGCGTATCACCAGCACGTCGCCTTCACGATAATCGCGCGCCGAGACCACCTTCATGCAGGCCTCTTCGTTTTCAAACAGACGCGCACGGCCCGTGAATTGCAGCGATTTGAGGCCGGCGATTTTGAGTAATGCACCGTCGGGCACGAGGTTGCCTTTCAGCACCACGACGCCGCCACTGTCGTGCAGCGCGTGCTCGCAACTGCGCACCACGAGGCCATCGGGTTCGCGCACGTCGCGCAACGCTTCTTCGAGCGTCTGGCCCGTCAGCGTGAGTACGTCGCCGTGCAAATAACCGGCCTTGAGCAACGCTTTGAGCACGGCAGGAACGCCGCCCACATGATGCAAGTCGCGCGCGAGGTAACGTCCGCCCGGCTGCAGGTCGGCAATGAGCGGCGTACGGCTGAACACGGCGGCCACATCGGCGAGCGTGAAGCTGATGCCGGCCTCGTGAGCGATCGCCGGGATATGCAACGCCGCATTGGTCGAACCGCCGGTGGCCGCGACCGCTGCGCACGCGTTCTCGCAACTCTTGCGCGTAACCAGATCGCGCGGCAACGGGCCACCCGCGTTGAGGATCTTCATCACGGTTTCGCCGGCGCGACGCGCCAGCGCGATCCGCTCGCTATAGACCGCCGGCATCATGGCCGAGCCCAGCGGCGACAATCCCAGCGCTTCGGCCACCATCGCCATGGTGTTGGCCGTGAATTGGCCCGGGCAGGCGCCCGCGGTCGGCGAACACGCATGCTCGATCGCCGAGAATTCCTCCGCGGTGATGGCGCCGGCCTGGAAACGCCCGACCGCTTCTATCGTGTCGAGTATCGTGATCTCCCGACCATCGGTGCCGGTGCCCGGTAGCATCGCGCCGCCGTAGATGAATACCGACGGCACATTGACGCGCACCATCCCCATCATCACGCCGGGCAAGGTCTTGTCGCAGCCGGCGAAACCGACCAGCGCGTCGTAGGCGTGTCCGCGCACCACCAGCTCGATGCTGTCGGCCACCAGCTCACGCGAGAGCAGGCTCATGCGCATGCCGGCATGATTCATCGAGGTGCCGTCGGACACCGACACGGTCGAAAACGCGATCGGCACGCCACCACCCGCGGCCACACCGAGCTTGGCGTTTTCAGCCTGCGGTCCGAGCGACATCGAACACGGGGTATTTTCACCGGCGGTGCTGACGATGCCGACAAACGACTTCTGCATCGCTTCGTCATCGAGCCCGGTGGCGCGCAAAAAAGCGCGATGCGGCGCACGCGTCACGCCGTCGGTCACCATTTTGGAGCGGTGTTTGTGCAGGGACATTTTCGAGCTTCCTTTACGCCCATTCATTAGGCGATGTTTCTCAGTGTTTCTCTCAGCCGCGGCGGCGTGGGTCGATTTAGGCGAACGCCTTATGTGGGCAGCTCACGTGGCCGAGTCATGTCGCCAACGCAGGCGGACAATTCATGTGGGCCAATTCATGCAGACTCGATGCGCGCCACCGACGGCTGCAGATGATCGAACGCCCAGCAGATATCGCGCTCGAGCGCGGCGCGTGCAGCCACGGCGTCACCGCGTTCGATGGCGTCGACGATCTGGGCGTGTGGTTCGTTCAGGGGACGGCTGGCCTCGGTATGCATGAGCTCGCGCGCCGCGCGCAAGTACGGTCCCGATTGCAGCCACAGGCTTTCTATCGTCGCCATACTTACCGGCGAACCTGCCGCACGATAAATGGTGAAGTGGAACACCTGATTACGCTGCAGGCCTTCGCTGGCTGCACGCGGCGATTGCAAGGTGCCCTCGATCTCGTCGGCGAGCTTGCGCAGCAAGCGAATCTGCGCCACGGACAAGCGCGGTGTCGCCCACTCGGTGGCCGCACCTTCGATCAGCACGCGCACGCGGCGTATGTCCTCCAGGCGCTCCGGCGTAATCAAGGGCACCCGCAGCGAACGGCTTTTCATCGGTTCGATCGCCCCGTGAGTCGCGAGACGGCGCAGCGCCTCGCGCACGGGCATGGTACTGACGGCAAGCGCGTCTGCCAGCTCCTGTATGCCCAGCACTTCGCCTGCGCGATATTCACCGCACATCAAGCGATCGCGGATGGTCCGATAGACCGCTTCATTGATCGACGTGTGCTCGATCGGCTTGAATGCAGACGATGGGTTTATCGACATATCAGCCCCACGAGCCACTTGCCGCAAGGCAAACCATATGCCGCGTCGTGATGCGCGTTCAGGTACATCGTCGTCTCCCTCTGTGCTCCGGCCGGGTTCAGGCATAGGCCAAACCCATCGTCCGAGGCACGTTTGATTTTTGATCAAAGATCATTTTGCCGACGATGACAGACGCCGACAATCAGGGTTTGCGTGAAGCGGGGGGATTTTGGCGATGCGATGAAATGCGATGTGCGCGCCAGCCCGATATTGGACTGGCGCTCGGGGCCTCGCTGGGGCTTAAAACGTCTCCCAGTCGTCGTCCGATCCAGCTTTAGCCGCCAGTTTGGGCGACACGGCTAATGGCGCGATCGACGCGCCCTTCGGCGCCGCCGAGGGTCGGGCGGCTGGTCGGGCGGCGGCCTCTACCGCCCGAGGCGGCTGTACCTCGGCGCCAGATCGATGCGCCTCGGTCACCGCGCTCACTGTGCCGGCCGCAGCCGCTGTGCTTGCCGCACCGGTGCGCGCTCGGCCCAACACCGATGGCTTATGCCCCATGCCACGCCGCACCGCGGCAGGCGTGCCTGCAGGACGCGTCGCTTGCACCGCGCGCGTCGGCGCGGCCACAGCAGCTTGCCCGTCGAGCTTGAACACGGCGATCGCCTCTTCAAGCTTGGCGGTCTGCACCGTCAGCACGGCGGCCGACGCGGATGCTTCTTCGACCAGTGCCGCGTTGCGCTGCGTCGTTTCGTCCATGTTCGCCACCGCCTGGTTCACCTGGCCGATGCCACTCGATTGTTCCTCCGAGGCCGCGCTGATTTCGCCCATGATGTCGTTGACTCGACGCACCGCAACCACCACGTCCGCAATGGTGGTACCCGCGCGCGTCACGAGCTGCGCGCCTGTTTCTATCCTGCCGGCCGACTCTTCGATCAAGCCTTTGATTTCCTTGGCCGCCGAAGCGCTGCGTTGCGCCAGCGTGCGCACCTCGCCCGCCACCACGGCAAAGCCGCGCCCTTCTTCACCCGCCCGCGCAGCTTCCACCGCCGCGTTGAGCGCCAGGATATTCGTCTGAAAGGCAATGCCTTCGATCACGCTGATGATCTCGACGATCTTGTTCGACGACACCGAAATGTCCTGCATCGTCTCGACCACTTCGCCTACCACGCTGCCACCGCGCTCGGCGGTCTCGGACGCATTACGGGCCAGTTGGCTCGCCTGACGCGCGTTGTCGGCATTTTGCTGCACGGTGGCGGTGAGCTGCTCCATGCTCGATGCGGTTTCGCTGATCGACGCCGCCTGTTGTTCGGTGCGGCTCGACAAATCCGAATTGCCGGCGGCAATCTCGCGCGCGGCCTGGGTAATCTCGCCGGCACCGTCGCGGATCTGACCGATCGTCTGCACCAGCTTTTGCTGCATGCGCTGCAGCGCCGCCAGCATGCTGACCGTGTCGCCAGGTCGAGTCGCCACCACCAGGTTCAGTTCGCCGTCTGCAATACGCGTCACCACGTCGGCCGCGTAACTGGGCTCGCCCCCCAGCAGTGCATGGATATTGCGCGCGATCAGTATCATCAGCGCCGAAATCACAACGCACAACAACCCGCCGGCAAGCGCATACTGGATCAGCAGGCCGTAAAAAGCGTGATCGATATCGTCGGTGAAAACGCCCGTTTCTAGCGTCCAGTCCCACGGACGGTAGAGTCGGACGTAATTGATCTTGGGCGCCATCACGTTGGTGACCGGCTTGAGGAACAGCAGATCCTTGTAACCTTCGCCGCTGCTGTGAGCGAGATCGACGGAGTCGCTGAACACATGGCGGCCCTGCGGATCGGTGAAGCCGCTCATATCCTTGCCTTCGAGATCGGCGCGCACACCATGCATCAAGACTTTGGAGTGCGGGTCGACTACGATGAGGTAGCCGCCCGATCCGTCATAGTGCATGACGCGCAGGTCGTCCAGCGCATTACGCTGAGCCTGGTCCAGCGGCATCTTGCCGGCGCTCGCCAACGACTGATAATGGTCGACCACGCCGTAGGCCACGCTGACGATATTTTTCAGCTCGGCCTTGCTGCCGTCGATCATGCTCTGTCGGGCCTGATACGCGCCCCAGCCGGAGATTGCGAAAATCCCGATGCACATCACGGTAAGCGCCAACCACAGACGGGAGCTCAGGCGAGCTTGATTCATATTCCAACTCCAAATCTCAGGGTAACGAGCCATACGCCGTAGAGCGGGCAAGCGTATAACCGGCTTAACGGCAACTTCGCGACAATTCTTTAGGAGCGAGGCCGTGCCCGGCACACTATTTTCGTGGCAGAATTTCGGCGCGGGCTCGTCACGGCGAGCGTGGCCCTGCCCGCCAACGCAAGGAATCCGATTGACCTCCACCAGCCAAATCACTGCATGACCGCGCGGTATCCTGCCGACCTCCCCTGCATTACAGCGTTTTCGCCGGTTGCCGTCGGCTGCGGAATCGCGTCCGTAGAAATCACGTCCGAGGAAATTGCGTCTGAAGAAATCATGCGCCCGGAAATCGCGCCCGTGGCAGCGCGGTCCGTGGCAACCCTGATCAGGCTCGCCTGTGCGGTGCTGGGTGCGGCGCTGTTCGGTATGGTCACGCCCGCCCACGCCCAGTGCGTCCAGTTCGCCGGACAAACCATTGCCGCTGGCGAGATCGGCTTGCCCACCCGCGGCGCGCTCGTGACCAGCGCGATGATGGTCGGCGCCACGCAATCCGGCAACGGCAACGGCGATTACTGCCGGATCACGGGCGAAATTCACCCGGTGCGCGACGACGCCCCCGACATTCATTTCGAACTCAACCTGCCCAAGCGCTGGAACGGCCGCGCCTTGCAGCTGGGCGGCGGCGGCTACAGCGGCGAGGTGGTCAGCGGAACGGACATGGTGCCCTTCGCGCCACGCACCACCCCTCTGTCGCAAGGCTATGCGACCTTCGGCTCCGACTCCGGGCATATCGGCACGTCGGCGCGTGCCGAATTCGCAGTCAACGACGAAGCGCTGTTGAATTTCGGCTACGGCCATCTGAAGAAAACGCATGATGTGGCGCTGGCGCTAATCGCCCAGAACTACGGCAAACCGCCGCGGCGCGTCTATTTTGCGGGCGGCTCGACCGGTGGACGCGAAGGCTACACCGTAATCGAGCGCTTTCCCAACGACTACGACGGCGTGATCGCCGATGCACCGGCGATCAATTTCTCGGGCGTGCGGCTGATCGGCGTAAAAATCGGCCAGATGGCCTACGACGTGCCCGGTGGATTTGTCCCGCCAATCAAACAAAAGCTCGTGTATCACCGGGTGCTGGCGGCATGCGACGCGCTCGACGGCGTCGCCGATGGCATTGTCAGCAACGTCGACGCATGCCATGCGCTCGAACGCCAGATCGTGGCGAGCCTGCGCTGCCCCGATGGTACGGATCAGGGCAACGACTGCTTGTCGGCGGCGCAGATCGACACACTGAACGCCCTGAACAATGGCCTTGATCTGCCCTATGCGCTGGCCAATGGCGCACGGGTCTACCCCGGCTACAACGTATACGCCGGCAGCGATTTCTCCGGCATGCTCGGCCTGGGTCGATCTCCCGTGCGACTCGCGAGGCCCGACATCATCGCCAATGGCTACCTGTTTGCGCAAGCCGACGCCTATATGAAGTATTTCGTGACGCGCGACCCGAACTTCGAGACGCTGAATTTCGATCTTGCGCATCCCGACCCCTATGAGGAACGGCTCGTCGAACTATCGCAAATGGTGGGCGCGATGAACCCCGATTTGTCGGCCTTCGTCGCCCACGGCGGTCGGGTGATTACGCTGCACGGCCTAGCCGACGAGGTCATCAGCCCGAACGAGACGATCGCTTTCTATCGCTCCATCGTGGCGAAATTCGGCCTGGAGAAAACCGACACGTTCATGCGGCTTTACATGGTGCCGGGGTTCCAGCACGGCAACGGCGTGTTCATCCCCTCCTGGGATGCGTTGGGCGCACTCGATAAATGGGTCACCTACGGCGTCCCGCCTGAAACGCTGGTGACAACCGATATCGCAGCGGCCACCAACGGACGTTCGCGGCCGCTGTGCCGCTTCCCGGCCTTCCCGCGTTATCTGGGCAAAGGCAACGTCAATCTGGCGGCAAGCTTCCGCTGCGCGACATCCTAGCGGCCGAACGAACGGCACGGGGCCACCGAACACAAGATGCCCCCGCGCCGTTTGTTCGGCGCCCCCGCTTATGGGGCTCAATACGTGGCATGATTGGATTGTTACCCACCGTCCGGCGCACTCTGTGAAACCGAAAGACCCGCAAGCCGGGCAGGCGTCCGGCGGTAATCGATTCAAGGCGCGTTTCGTCGCGATCTCATGGCACGATCTCGCCATCAGCATCGGCCCGATCGTCATCCTGACAGCGATCGTTGCAGGGCTCGCGTTCTGGCTCGTCAACCCCGCACCCCCGAGTACCATCACCATCGCCGCCGGCCCCAAGGACAGTGTGTTCTGGAGCAACGCGCAAAAATACCAGGCCATCCTCGCGCGCAACGGCGTCAAAGCCGTGCTGTTGAGCACCGACGGATCGGTCGACAACTTGAAGCGGCTGGCCGATCCCCATGCGAAAGTCGACGTCGGCTTTGTCCAGGGCGGCTTGTCCGATGGCGTAGACCTGACCCATTTGATGTCGCTGGGCAGCATCTCTTATGTGCCCGTGGCCATCTTCTATACCGGGACGAAAACGATCAGCATCCTGTCGGAACTCAGCGGCAAGCGCGTGGCTATCGGCCCCGAAGGCAGTGGTTCGCATTTACTCGCGCTCGCACTCCTCAAGATCAACGGCATCGTGCCGGGCGGCAGCACGACGCTCAGCGACGTGTCGGGGGACGAGGCGGCCCAGGGTTTGAGAGACGGCACGCTGGACGCGGCATTCTTGATGGGCGACTCCGCCACACCGCCGACCCTGGCCAAGCTGCTGCACACCCCGGGCGTCAAATTGATGGATTTCTCGCAGGCCAGCGGCTATGCACGGCGCTTCAGTTACTTGAACGAATTGCAGATTCCCAAAGGCGTGTTCGACTTCGGCAGGAACATACCCAATCACGTGCTCCACCTGATTGCGCCCACCGCGGAATTGGTCGCTCGGGACACATTGCATCCAGCGCTGTCCGACTTGTTGATCGATGCGGCCCAGCAGGTGAATGGTCAGCCCGGACTGCTACAGCACGCCGGCGAATTCCCGGCGCCGCTCGCGCATGAGTTCCGCATCAGCGACGACGCATTACGCTATTACAAGTCGGGGAAAAGTTTCCTGTATCGGAATTTGCCGTTCTGGCTCGCCAGCCTGGCCGACCGGCTGTTGGTGATTATCGTGCCCATCATCGTGTTGCTGATACCGGGCGTGCGCCTGGTTCCCGCCCTGTACAGCTGGCGCATCAAGTCGCGCATTTATCGCTGGTATGGCGCGCTGATCGGACTCGAACGCGGCATCTTCGAGCAATCGGGTGACTACGATCACGTCGCGATGCTCAAGCGCCTGGATCACATCGAGGAAGCGGTGAATCGAATGAAAGTGCCGCTCGCGTTTGCCGACCAATTCTATGTGTTACGCGGGCATATCGATCTCGTGCGTTCGCGCTTGATCGAACGCGAATCTAGCCACCATCCGGCCCCCAAAGATCAGACTGAAACGGCAACGGTGCCGGTATCCTGAGCTGCACATCGCTGGTGGCGCACGCCACGCACGGCAGGATCCAGCCCTCGGCTTTTTCCTCGGCGGTGAGGCCCGGCCATTCGATGCTGTAGACCACCTGGCCGCTCAACAAGCTGCACATGCAGGTACGGCAAGTGCCGTTGCGGCACGAACTGGGCAAGGTCAAGCCAGCGGCGCGCGCTGCCAGCAGCAACGAGACGCCCGCGGGCGCTTCGAATCGCCACTCGCCGGGTTCTACGCTGACGGTGCAGGCTGCGGGGCTGGCTTCGGAGTTGGGTGCTGGGTTAGGTGGAACGGGAGCGGCCATGCGATCACAGTACCGAACCGATCCCGCAATACAGTGTCAGCGCCCGGGCTTCGGTCTCGTGCACCTCGACCGGGAACGCGACCGCACCGGCGTAAGCCATGTAGCGCGCGCGATGCTGACCGTTGCGAAACGACACCACACCTTCATGGGCAAGTCCGAACATGCCTAGCAGCGAAGGGCGATGACGCGTCGAAAAAGTCACGTAGGGCATCTCCGGCACACGGTTTGCACGCGGATCGAGGAATTCGCGTATGCCGCGGGCTTTGCCGGGGTGCCAATACGTCACTTCGGGCAACACGTAGTCGGTGGTGTCGCGGTCGGCGCACTGCAATAATTTGCGGGCGTCGACCATCACCACACAGTGGCGTGAGTCGCGCGCAGTGAATGCCGCTTTCAATCGCGTTGACGGGTAGAGATCATGCGATGGCAGCGCCACTTCCCAGACGCTGTCGACAGACTGCCCGACCGTCGCAGGTGCTTCCATTAAGTCTTCCATTCCGACCTGTTCGCATCCCTAATATATGCGGCTAAGTATAGCAGCGCGATCGGGCGCTTACTGTGCTGGCATGGGGCTCGACGACGATACTGTGGCTAAAAAGTCGCACCGCGGGTGGCATGGCTCGGGCCATGGCCGGGGTCGTGTTTGGCGTCGTGGTTGGTGTCATGTCCGACGTCGCGGTTTTCCAGCGGAACCGGCTCCGGCGCAATCCGCCAGCCAACCATCGTAACGGTCAGTCCGGCGACATCTCGAGCTGGCTCGGTGGCGTCCCGAGCAGGCCCGCTGGCCTCCCAATGCGGCGCCGCACGGTTGTGCAAACGCAAGCTCAGGTGGTGGTGTTCGGCGATCCTGTGTGCAATCGCCAGGCCCAGCCCGCTACCGACGGCCCCCGCTTTGGAAGCCGCTATGCCGCGGTAGAAGCGGTCGAACACGCGCTCGGTTTCGCTGTGCGCAATACCGGGCCCCTCGTCCTGGACCTCAAGCACGATGTGTCCGTCCTCGCGTGCGAGTGTCACGTCGACTCGGCTTTTTGCCGGGGCGTAGCGCACCGCGTTGTCGACCAGGTTGCGCAAGCACACGAACAGCGCGGCCGCGTCGCCCTCCACCCAATAGAGACCGGCGTCGCGCACCACCAGTCCGAGATCGATATGCTTTTGGCCCGCCAACGGCGCGTATTCCCCGACGACCTCGCCCGCAAGCGCTTCAAGGTTCACCGGAGCGAACGCCGAGTCCACCGCCGCGTCGCTGCGCGCCAGCATCAATAGCTGTTGCACCAGGTGGATCATCCGGTTCAACCGTTCGTCGAGCTTGGTCAGCATCACCGCGCGGGTCGCTTCGAGCGGTTCCAACTGGACCAGTTGCAGTTGCAGCTTGAGCGCAGTGAGCGGTGAGCGCAGTTCGTGCGCGGCGTCAGCCACGAACAGCCGCTGCGCCTGCAAGGCGGCCGCGAGTTGCCCGAGCAGCGTATTGAGGGCGCTGACCAGCGGCCGGATTTCGGTGGGAACGCTTGCGGCCGACGCAAGCGGCGCGAGGCTGTCCGGGGTGCGCGTGCCGATCGCACGCGCCAGTGTGCTCAATGGCCGCAGCCCGCGCCCCACCACCACCCAGATAAACAGCGCCACCAGTGGCAAGCCGGCGACGATGGGCAGCACCGTGCGCCATGCCATGCGGGCCGCCAACGCGTCACGCACCCATGTCGGTTGAGCGACCTGGACGAAGCGGTCCGGACCGCTGAGCACGAATACGCGCCAGCGCTGATCGTAGGCGCGCAAGTAATTCAGACCAGGCGGTTCGAGATGGGTCAGTGCAAATTTTTCGGAGGATTGGTAAAGCACATGGCCGTTCAGATCCCACACGGCAACCGTCACCTTATCCTCAGCCACCTCTTTGAACCGCGGATCGCTGAGCACTGCCCCGCTGGCCGAAATATGACCGGGCAAAGTGACCGCGATCGCTTCCAACTGGTAATCGAACAGTTCGTTGGCCTCATGCCGCACCTGCAGATAGAGCGCGACGCCCGCCGTCACCGCAGCGACCAGCAAGCCGCCAATTAGCCAACCCAGTAGCCAGCGCCGAATCGAGGTCATTGCGGTCGTGCTCACGCGTTTATCGCTCATGCGCTATCGGTCAGCCGATAGCCGACTCCGCGTACGGTCGCGATACGCGCCGCGCCGATTTTCTTGCGCAGACCGTGCATGAAGACTTCGATCGTGTTGCTGCCGACCTCCTCGCCCCAGCCGTATAGCTTGTCCTCGAGCACTGCGCGCGAAAGCACCTTGCCGGGGTTGAGCATCAAGGCATGCAACACCGCGAACTCGCGTACCGACAAATGCAACGGCGCACCTTCGAGCAATACCGTGTGACCCGCGTCGTCGAGTTCGATGCCGGCGTAGTTGAGCTTGGCCTGAACCTGACCATGACGGCGGCGCAGCAAGGCACGCACGCGCGCGGCCAATTCGGGCAGATCGAAGGGTTTGGCGAGATAGTCGTCGGCACCGGCGTCCAGCCCAGCTACTAACTCGTGGGTAGAATCGCGCGCAGTGATGACAAGCACCGGCGCCGTGCCGCGATCGGCCTGCGCACCCTCGCTTGCACCCTGACTGGCACGGTAGCGCTTGAGCACTTCGAGTCCGTCGCGCTTGGGCAGGCCCAGATCGAGGAGGATCAGGTCATAGACGAGCGAGCGCAGCGACAGCTCGGCGGCTTCACCATCGCACACCCAGTCGACCGCGTGGCCTTCGGCCCTGAGCGCGTCGCGTACGTTTTCTCCGATCATTGGGTCGTCTTCGACCAGCAGCAGGCGCATCCGGGTTCCTTGAAAGCGAGAGACAGGCACCGGCGTGAGCCTGGCGTGAGCGATTGTCTCGCAGCGCGGCTTAAGGCTCGCTTAATAGCCACTGCGTGGTCAATCAGCCATCGTCCAGCGATTACTGTCCTGACGCAAGGCTGCGCAACTGAAAGCGTCCATCCGTATTAAACAGCCACGACTCCATCAAATCGACCCGGCCGGCGCGATCGAGCAAAGCCGTGGGCGGCACGGGCAGAGGCGCCGCCCGACGCAGGCTGCTGATCGCCGCGGCCTCAACCTCATCGTCGCCATTGGTGCGATACACGGAGGAATGCAATACCCGGCCATCGCGATCGATCGTAAACGACACCACCACAACCGAGCGCAACATCGGCTGTAACTCGTGCGACGCTCGACCGGGGTTGCTTTGCATCACCTTCTCGGCAACCACCTCCTTGTACTGGTCGGCTGTGGCCGCGTACTGGCGTTGCTGCGGACTCAGGTTGTTGTTGCTGCTTCCGCCCGGCACCAGACCGCTGCCGCAACCCGCCAGCAGACTCAGCGTCGCGACGGCCGCCAACGCGTATATCGCGGCTCGCTTGCCAGCTGGCTTAAAGCCGGGCTCACGAGCCGACTCACAACCGAACTCACCAGCGGCCTCACACGCGGGCTTGCAAGCCGCACGATTGCCTGAGCTGTTGTCGAAAGCGCGCCCGAAACTACCGCCTGGATATCGGATCATCCGAGTCATCCTCAAAAATAAGTCGATGCGATCAGCATAGTCTTCCGGCGTGACACTGTCGAGGTCGAGCCGTCGGGTTTGATCACCGGGCCGCACGCCATTCGCGATGCGGTCGCACGTTCACGATGAAATGCCGTTAAAATTTGAGCGTTATTACTTTCACTATATAACGCTACCGGAGCGCTATCCATGACTAACCTTTGGACTCGATCACGCGGCAACAGACCGTCCAACGGTAGCAGTTGTGGAATTCGCGCCCGGCATTCGTCGCGATCCGCCCTCTCTGTGCAGGGTGCTGGACAACGCCTGAAATGAGCCGCCGCAACGCCGCTCCGCTTGGCTGGCTAGCCCTGCTGCTGGCCGCTTATCTTTGCGCGCCGTTGCTCTCGGCGTTGCCGCAAATCGGCACGTCCGACTGGCGTGGCATGGACGTATCGACGCTAAGCCGCGCATTACTGGTTTCAGTCGCCAGCGCATCGGTGGCGACCGTATTGATCGGGCTCGGCGGTATTCCACTGGGCTATCTGCTGGCGCGCTCGCGCAGCCGCGCGCTCGGTGTGCTGGGCTTTGTCGTGCAATTGCCGCTGGCCTTGCCACCGCTGGCAAGCGGCGTGTTGCTGCTGTTTCTATTCGGCCCCTACAGCCCCGTCGGCCTATTTGCGCCGGGCCTCACCGACTCGTTCACCGGCATCGTGCTCGCCCAGATCTTCGTCGCGGCGCCCTTTTTGATCGTCGCCGCACGCTCCGGGTTCGGTGCGCTCGACCCGGGCCTGGAAGATGTCGCCGCCACGCTGGGTCATGGACCGTGGCGTTGTTTTATTTCGATCAGCCTGCCGCTTGCCTGGGCCACGATACGTGCCGGATTGTTGCTGTCGTGGCTGCGTGGTTTCGGTGAGTTCGGCGCGACAGTGATGGTCGCGTACCACCCGTATTCGTTGCCGGTCTATACCTATGTCGCGTTCGGCGGCCAGGGACTGCCTGCGATGTTGCCGTTGCTCGTGCCCACGCTCGCTATTGCGATAGCCGTCGCCTTGCTGGCCTCCTGGCAACGCCGCATCACACCGCAGCGCATCGACGACAACGCCTTGACCGCCGACAACTTGCTGGTGCCACGCCCCGCATCGTCCCCGTCAATACCGTCCAGCCCCGCATCTCTCTCGTCCTCTGCGTTCGAGGCGCAGCCGGGCGTCGACGCATTGCCCACGCCCTCGTTACGCCTGCGGGTACGGCAGCAGCTAGGCGAGTTCACGCTCGACATCGACTGGCACGCACGCTCGCGCCGCTTGGCGATACTCGGCGCCTCGGGTTCCGGAAAATCAATGACCTTGCGGCTACTTGCCGGATTGACCGAGGCACCGCGGCAAGACGCAGCGGGCCCCGCGCACACCTCGTTTTGCTCGCTGATCATCGGCGAGGAGAGTCTGAGCGCGCTGGTGCCCGCCGCGCGCGAGCTCGGTTATGTTCCGCAGGATTACGGGCTGTTCCCGCACATGACGGTCGCTGAACAACTGGCATTCCCAGTGGGCGCACAGGCCGCGCTCGCGCGTGACTGGCTGCTGCACCTCGGGCTGTCGGGGCTTGAGGCGCGCAAGCCGGCAGCGCTCTCGCTGGGTCAGCGCCAGCGTGTCGCGCTGGCCCGCGCGCTGGTTCGTCCATGCCGCCTGATCCTGCTCGACGAACCATTTTCCGCGCTCGACACGCCGCGCCGACGCCAGCTCAGGCAGACGCTGCGGGCGCTCCAAAACGAACTCAGCGCGACCACCATACTGGTGACTCACGACCCCGACGAGGCAGCACTGCTCGCCGACGAAATCCTGGTGCTCGACCGAGGGCAGGTGCTGCAAGCGGGCAAAACCGCAGCGTTGTTCAGCCGCCCCGCGAGTCTGCAGGTGGCAGCGCTGCTCGGTATTACCAATCTGGGTGTGGGGCACAAATGCACGCACGCGAGTATCGCGATCGGCGGTGGCGTCGAGCTGATCGTGGACCCGGCGGCCATCGAGTCGGTGCCGGACGAAACCATGTCGCTGTTGTGGCGCATCGACCCGTGCGCTGTGCGAGTGATGGATAGTCTTGACGTTACGCAGCAGACAACGCCCGGCGTTTATCCCGCGCACCGGTGCGAACCGACCTTGAGCGCAGGGGTCTGGCTCACGACGGTGAGTCTGGGCGGCATGGTGCTGCGTAGCACGCAACCGCCGGGCGACCAGAGCGATCGGAGCAACCGCGAAAATCAAGAAAGCACCGAAGGCGAATTCGCGAGCGAGCGCGGCGGCGTCAGCAAAGGCCGCCCAGGCGATCAGTGCTGGGTCAGCATCGCGCCGCAGGCCATCGATGTTTGGCGTGCACACGGCCCGCAGGAAACGCCGGGCTCACACGAACCACTCAAGCGCGGTGCAGCGGCCTCTGCAGCATAGCCAGCAACGCCGCGGCGAACAGCACCACGCCCGAATAGACGAAGCCGCGCGCAAGCCCCGCACCGTCGGAAACATGGCCGATTGCGACGGGCCCCACGATCTGCCCGAGCGCAAACACGACGGTGAAGGCGCTGATGCCCCAACCCCACCGAGCAGCCGGCAGGTTATGCCGGACAAATGCCGTAGTCGAGGTCACGACCGACAGAAAGGTGGCACCGAACAGCGCGCCCGAGATAAACGCCGCGACCGGATGAGTGAACACCGCGGGCAACAGAGTCGCCACGCCCAGCAGCAGGTTGAGCAGCGCCAATGCACCGCCGCCGCGCGCGCGATCCAACAACCGCGCCCATAGCCGGGCTGAAATCACGATCGCAACGCCCAGGAGCAGATAGAACGCGATGACCACCGTCGCGCTCATGCCCGCCTGGCGCAACAACGCGATGATAAACGTCATGTAGCCGATGTAACCCACGCCGAACAGGCCGTAACTGGCGAGCGCCCAGGCAAAGCGAGTCCATCCATGCGCACCGGTGCGACCCGCGTCACCTTCGGCACTGGGGTGCAATGCAGCGGCATGCTCACCGGTGGGCGCAGGTACAGCGATGGCCGTATCGGTGGGCGATGTCGCAACCGCAGCTTGTTTAGGCTTGAGGTCGGACAGCACTCGGGACGGCGCTTGGCTCCCCCTTCCGCCGTCGGCCGCACGACCGATTTTGCATGCGGCCCAAATCGCGCCTATGGAAAATACCGCGCAGCCAATTGCCAATGCGAGCCACGCGGACTGCCAGCCGTGCACGCGGGTCGTCAGCGCAAGAGGCACCAGCACCGACGACATCACCACGCCCCAGCCGGTGCCACCGTAATAAATTCCGAGCAGCAAACCGCCATCCTTCGGATGTTCGGAAGCGAGACGCGCAGCCAACACACCGCCACACACGACGATCAACGCACTGCCGATGCCGCTTGCGAGTCGCAGCGTCAGCAAGCCCGTATCGGCCAGCAGGAATGCACACACGCCCATCAACACGGTGGTGAGCAAGCACCCCCAATTGAACATGGCGGCAGCGCTCCAGCGCCGCAACAACCAGGGGCACATCAAGGCGCCGATCAGATAACCCGCCGCGTTGACGGTATTCATGGTGCCGGCCTGGACGAAGCTCCAACCCAGATCGGCCTTCATCGGCGGCAACAGCAAGGCATAGGAAAAGCGCGCCATGCCCAGCGCAATTCCCATGCCCAGCGAAAGCGCGACGGCCTCGAACAATACAGTGAACCGCGTACGGGCTGGCCGTGTCGAACCGACAGGGCCGGCGGGGGAATCCAACGAGCGTGGGGACAATATGCAAACTCCGCGATACCGATAATGTGGCGTCATTTTACGTCGGCGCGCTCGGCGATTGGCAACCGCCGGTGATATAAAACACAAGGCAACCGTATGCAGCGCGGCGGGTCTCGACCGTTCTGACTATCGATTCAAGCTCATCGAGGAGAGCGCGTTTGGATTTGGTGATCGCCCGCCCGGAAGGTTTGTATTGCCCGTCCGGAGATTTTTATATCGATCCCTGGCGCCCGGTAGAACGGGCTGTGATCACTCACGCTCACGCGGACCATGCGCGCTGGGGCCATCGCCACTACCTTGCAACGCGCGATGGCGCCGGTGTATTACGCGCCAGGCTAGGCGACATTGATTTGCAGGCGCTACCCTACGGTGAAACCATCGACGTCAACGGCGTGCGCATTTCCTTGCACCCGGCGGGCCACGTGTTGGGCTCCGCGCAAGTACGAATCGAGTCGCGCGGCGAAGTATGGGTCGCCTCGGGCGACTACAAGGTCGAACCCGATCCTACCTGCGCAGCGTTCGAAGCCGTGCGCTGCGACACCTTCATCACCGAATCGACCTTCGGCCTGCCGATTTACCGATGGCAAAGCGGCGGCGAGATCATGGCTGAGATCGACGCGTGGTGGCGCGCCAATGCGGAACTCGGCCGCACATCCATTTTGTTTTGTTATGCGTTCGGCAAGGCGCAACGGATACTCGCGGGCGTCGACCAGGCTATCGGTCCGATCTTTTGTCACGGCGCAATCGAGCCGCTCAATCGGGCCTATCGTGCCGCGGGCGTCAGGTTGCCCGAAACGCGCGCGGTGCCGGACGGCAACGCGGCAGAGTTCAAGCGAGCGCTGCTACTCGCACCGCCTTCGGCGCAGGGCAGCCCGTGGATGAAACGCTTTCCTGTGTACAGCGATGCCTTTGCCTCCGGCTGGATGCGACTGCGCGGCGCGCGACGCCGGCGCGCGCTCGACCGTGGCTTCGTGTTGTCGGACCACGCCGACTGGCCCGGGCTGCAACTCGCAATCGACGCTAGTGGCGCACAGCGCGTCATCGTCACACACGGTCAGGTCGCGCCTATGGTGCGGTGGCTAGAGGAAAAAAGCCTGCGCGCAAGTGCTTTCGAAACCGAGTATGGCGACGAAGAACTCAGTGCCGCTGCGCACGACGAGGCGGTGGCCGCGAGCCTTGCGTCTGCGGAAGATGTGGCATCTGCTGACAGCAGCGCATCCGCCAAAGCGAAGTCCTCTGCGGACACCGCCACCGACGATAGCGGCAAACCAGCCTCATCATGAAACGCTTCGCCGCCCTCTACAACGCGCTCGACGCTACCACCTCGACCAGCGCGAAACTCGCCGCCCTGGTCGATTACTTTCGTGCCGCGCCCGCGCGCGACGCCGCGTGGGCCGTCTATTTTTTGGCCGGCGGCAAACCGCGTCAGTCGGTTCCGACGCGGGTGCTGCGCACACTCGCCGCCGAACGCGCCGGCTTATCTGAGTGGCTCTTCGACGAGGCTTATCAGGCCGTCGGCGACTTGGCCGAGACAATCGCCCACGTCATGCCGGACGCCCTGCACACTTCCGATCTCGGACTCGCCGATTGGATCGAAACGCGCGTGCTGATTTTGCGCGGACTCTCGCCCGAAGCATTGCGCATTCGACTCGGCGAGTACTGGGACCAACTCGACTGGGGCGGCCGATTTTTACTAACCAAGCTGATCGGCGGCGGCTTCCGAGTGGGCGTGTCACGCCAACTGGTAACGCGTGCACTGGCGGAAATTGCCGGCATCGATCACAAAAAAATCGCGCAACGCATGGTCGGCTGGACCGACGCGCGTCATATGCCGGACGCCGCGCGCTACCTGCAATTGGTCGCGGCACTCGACCCGAACGTATCGCATCTGGATCACGATCCCGGCCTGCCCTACCCGTTTTTTCTTGCCCAGCCGTGGCAGCAATCGCCCGATACGCTGGGAGACCCAGCCAATTGGATCGCCGAGTGGAAGTGGGATGGCATACGTGGACAAATCGTCAAACGTGAGGGCCAAGTGTGGTTGTGGTCGCGCGGCGAAGATCTGCTGACCGAGCGCTTCCCCGAAATTGCCGCCATGGCTGCGCTACTGCCCGACGGTACCGTGCTCGACGGCGAGATCATCGCGTGGCGCGCCGGCGACGACAAGCCACTGCCGTTCGCCGCCATGCAACCTCGCATCACGCGCAAAACCGTGACACGCAAGATTCTCGACGACGCCCCCGCCATATTCATCGCCTACGATTTGCTCGAGTACGAAGGCATCGACTTGCGCGAACAAACACAGTGCGAGCGTCGTGCACGTTTGGCCGAATTGCTGACTCAATTGCTGACTGAATCGCCCGGTGGATTACTGCCGACCTCGCCCGATATCGCGCTGCGAATATCGCATGAACTACCGTTCGATAACTGGAGTGCGCTCGAGACACTCCAGCGCAGCAGCCGCGCGCGCGGCGTCGAAGGGCTGATGCTCAAGGAACGCAGCGCGCGATACGGCACCGGACGAACGCGCAGCAGCGGGCTCTGGTTGAAATGGAAAGTCGATCCCTACACCGCCGATGCAGTGCTGATCTACGCACAGCGCGGTCACGGCCGACGCGCCAGTCTCTATACCGACTTCACCTTCGCGGTGTGGGATCGCAACCCTGCCGCCCCCGATGGCCAAGCGGTGCTCGTGCCGTTCGCCAAAGCGTATTCGGGGCTGACCGATGCCGAGATGCGCGAAGTCGATGCCTTCGTGCGCAAGACCACGGTCGAAAAATTCGGCCCGGTGCGCAGCGTGACACCCGAGCTGGTGTTCGAGATCGGCTTCGAAGGCATACAACTGAGCCCGCGTCACAAGTCCGGCATCGCGGTGCGCTTTCCGCGCATCCTGCGTTGGCGTCGCGACAAACCGGCCAGCGAAGCCGACACGCTGGAAACGTTGCAAGGATTGCTCAGTGAACCCGCCGAAAGTTGAGCAGCTAGTGGGCGGTCGGCCGCCGGCACAAGCCTCGCCTGCGCGGCCACCCCTCGCGCAAGCCGAATTATCGACGCGCGTTGAGGCCGGCTTTGAAAGCCGCTTTGAATCGTGGTTCGAGCACCGCGGCTGGACCCCATTTGCATTTCAACGCGCGGTGTGGCGTGAAATCCTGGCGGGCCATAGCGGCATGCTACATGCGACTACCGGCGCCGGAAAAACCTACGCGGTCTGGCTCGGCGCGCTCGCGGCATTCGCATCGCGAACCAGGGACGCCAACGCGACATCGGTAACTTCGCCCGAAACAACCGCAGGCCGCACATCGGCAAAGGCGGCGTCGACTGCGCCCCTCACGGTGTTATGGATCACACCGATGCGCGCACTGGCGGCTGACACCGTGCGTGCACTCGAAGCGGCAACCCAAGCGCTCGGGGTTGACTGGAGCATAGGTCTGCGCACCGGCGACACCAGCTCCGCCGAACGCGCGCGCCAACAACGCCGGCTCCCCAGCGCGCTGGTCACCACGCCGGAAAGCCTGACCTTGCTGCTCAGCCGCCCCGAGGCCCAACACCAGTTGGCGTCGGTACGTCTTGTCGTAGTCGATGAATGGCATGAGCTCATCGGCAACAAGCGCGGCGTGCAAACGCAACTGGCGCTGGCTCGCTTGGCGCGTTGGGCGCGTCCGGATATGCCATTGCAAGTGTGGGGATTGTCGGCCACCTTGGGCAACCTCGACACGGCGCAACGCGTGCTGCTCGCCTCCATCGTTACGCCGCACGTGATGGTCCGCGGGCACGAACCCAAGGTGCTGCAAATCGATTCGCTGATTCCCGAGAGCATCGAACGCTTCCCATGGGGCGGTCACCTGGGTCTACGCCAGATCGAACCGGTTGCGGCCGAACTCGACGCGGCGAGCACCTCGCTGGTATTTACCAATACGCGCTCGCAAGCGGAGATCTGGTACCGGTCTTTGCTCGCGGCACGCCCCGAGTGGGCCGGCATCATCGCGCTGCATCACGGCTCGCTGGATAGGTCGGTGCGCGAGTGGGTGGAGGTCGGGTTGAAGGAAGGCCGGCTCAAGGTCGTGGTGTGTACTTCCAGCCTGGACCTCGGCGTCGATTTCTTACCCGTCGACCGGGTTTTTCAAATCGGATCGCCCAAAGGCGTGGCGCGCTTGCTGCAACGCGCCGGGCGTTCCGGTCATGCGCCGGGACGTGCCTCGCGCATCACGATCGTGCCCACCCACGCGCTGGAATTGGTGGAAGCGGCAGCGGCGCGTTGCGCTGTGCTGGCACGCCAGATCGAAGCGCGTGTGGCGCCACGCGAACCTTACGACGTGCTGATCCAGCACCTGGTTACGATCGCGCTGGGCGGCGGCTTCAAACCGGACGAGCTCTACGACGAAGTCCGCAGCACCGACGCTTACCGCGAACTCAGCCGCGCCACCTTCGATTGGGCTATCGCGTTTGCCGAGCGCGGCGGACGCTCACTGGGCGCCTACCCCGATTACCAGCGCATCGTCGCCGACGCCGAGGGCATCTACCGCGTGCCGCGCGACGATCTGGCGCGGCGCCATCGCATGAATGTAGGCACCATCACGGCGAGCGCCAGCATGCACGTCGAGTTCGTCAGCGGCGGCCGGATCGGCACCATAGAGGAAACGTTTATCTCGCGGCTGCGCAAGGGCGACGTGTTTACGTTTTCCGGGCGACAGCTCGAATTGGTGCGCGTCAAGGACATGACGGCCTATGTGAAACGTGCGAGCGCCGGGCGCGGTTTGGTACCGGCCTGGCAAGGCGGGCGCATGCCCTTGTCGTCTGAGCTGGCCCACGCCACGCTGGCGTTGCTGGCGCGCGCGGCGCACGGCGATTTCAGCGAACCGGAAATGCAAGCCGTGCGGCCCTTGCTCGAGATCCAGGCTCGCTGGTCCGCGCTGCCCGAACCCGAGGTCTTGCTGGTTGAAACGCTGACTTCACGCGAAGGTCATCATTTGTTTTGTTATCCGTTCGCCGGCCGCATGGCGCATGTGGGTATCGGTTCGCTGCTTGCGTGGCGTGCGGCACGCGACGCCCCCGGCACGTTTTCGATTTCGATGAACGATTACGGCTTCGAACTGCTGTCGGCCGATCCGATCGATTGGGGCGCCCTTATCGAGCACGATCTATTTGCTTCGGACAATTTAGCCGAGGATCTGCTCGCGAGCCTGAATTCGTCCGAGCTTGCCAAGCGCCGCTTTCGCGATATCGCGCAGATCTCGGGGCTGGTGTTTCAAGGGCATCCGGGCTCGCACAAAAGCACACGACAAATTCAGGCGTCGAGTAGTTTGTTTTATCAGGTGTTTCGCGATCACGACAGCGACAATCTACTGCTCGCACAAGCCGAAACCGAAGTGATGCTGCAAGAACTCGAAGTTGGGAGGATTGCGGCGGCGCTCGCCGAAATGCAACGCAGCCGCGTTGCATTTCGCGTGCTCGAACGGCCGTCGCCGTTTGCGTTTCCGCTTATCATCGAACGGCTGCGCGAGCGCATCAGCACCGCAAAACTGTCGGACCGCGTCGCGCGGATGCTGGCCGAACTGGAGCGTGCGGCAGACCTGCAGTCACGGCCGACCGTGCGGCCAACAGTCCGGCCGACAGCACGGAAAACAAAAGGGGCGCATCGGTGACGTCCGATATGGCAACACTCGCGATCACGGTGAACGGACATCCCTTGTGGCTATGCGCCGAGCGTGCCGCTTTCGATCCTGTCTCACGCAGCCTGTTCGTGGCCGACGCTCATTTCGGCAAGGGCGCGACCTTTCGTGCTCATGGCATCCCGGTGCCGGGCGGCACCACGGCAGATAACTTGCGTCGGCTCGATGCATTGATCGCGCGACATGCGCCGACGCATATTTATTTTCTGGGCGATCTGCTGCACGCGCGCGAAGCGCACGCTGCGCAAACGCAGGCAGCGTTGGCTCAATGGCGCTGTCGTCATGCGCAGTTGCCGATCACGCTGGTCATCGGCAATCACGATAGGCACGCGGGACCGCCGCCTGCGGCACTTGCCGTCGAACTCGCCGACGAGCCCTTGCGTGTCGGGCCGTGGGCGCTATGTCACCATCCGCAAGAAGTCGATGGCGCCTATGCGCTGGCCGGACATGACCATCCCGTGTATGCGCTGCGCAGCCGCGTCGATTCGGTGCGGCTGCCATGCTTCAGGTTCGAACCGAAGCTGGGCGTGTTGCCGGCGTTCGGCAGTTTCACCGGCGGTGCGGCAGTCGATCGAGCGCAGGCGGAACAGCTAATCTATGTGGTCGCAGAAGACCGCGTACTGCCGGTACGACCTTGAGCGCTTGCCGGCATGCTTTCAGACGCAGACGCCTCTTCGAGAGATGGCTTTGTCATGGATAACGCAGCATGACTTGCCGCACTGCAGTAAAATTCGCTGGTGCTTTTGCGCCGGCGGTCTGCAGCGCATTCACGCCACGATTACCCGCTGCCTTTTATCGATTCCTGATCTATGCCCCTGCTCGCCCTGGCCATCGCCGCTTTTGGTATCGGCACCTCCGAGTTTGTCATCATGGGCCTGCTGCCGGATATGGCGCGCGACCTCGGCGTGTCGATTCCGGCAACCGGCATGTTGGTATCCGGCTACGCGTTAGGCGTCACAATAGGCGCGCCCATCGTCGCAATTCTCACTGCCAATCTGCCACGAAAAAAGGCGTTATTGAGTTTGATGGCATTGTTTATCGGCGGCAATTTGTTCTGTGCGCTCGCCCCAAACTACAGCACGCTGATGCTGGCACGGATCGTCACGGCCTTCTGCCACGGCGCGTTTTTCGGCATCGGCTCGGTGGTCGCCGCCGGCTTGGTCGCACCGCACAAGCGGGCCCAGGCGATTGCGTTGATGTTCACCGGCCTGACGCTAGCCAATGTGCTCGGCGTGCCGTTAGGCACCGCGCTCGGCCAAGTCGCGGGCTGGCGGGCCACCTTTTGGGCGGTCACCGTAATTGGCCTGCTGGCCGCGCTCGCGCTAGCCGTTTGGCTGCCGCAGCGCATTGAAATGCAAAAGAGCAGTCTGATCCGCGAATTCAGCGTGCTGCGCAAACCCCAGGTTCTGATGGTCCTTGGCATGAGCGTACTCACCTCGGCCAGCCTGTTTTCCGTGTTCACCTACATCACCCCTATCCTCGAAGATGTGGCCGGCATGACGCCGCACCATGTCACGCTGGTGCTGCTGTTATTCGGCTTGGGGCTGACGGTGGGCAGCACGCTGGGCGGCAAGCTCGCGGACTGGCGGTTGATGCGTTCACTACTGACGCTGCTCGCGTGCATTGCCGTGGTGTTGACGATATTCGCGTTCACCTGTCGGCAGCCGGTGGCAGCAATGGCGACGATCTTCGTGTGGGGCGTGCTCGCATTCGCGATCATCCCGCCGATCCAGATGCTGATCGTGAATCGCGCGAGCGATGCGCCTAATTTGGCATCGACGCTCAATCAAGGCGCGTTTAATTTGGGCAATGCGACGGGGGCATGGCTGGGTGGAACGGCGATCAGTGCGGGCTTCGCACTGACCACCTTGCCGTGGGTTGGGGTCGCTATGTCATTGCTGGCGCTGGGGCTCACGCTCTGGTCGGCCACCAGCGAGAGACGTCTCAAGCGGCCGACGGCCCGCTGCGCCTGAGCACACTGGAGCAAGCCTTAAACGCTTGCGCCAGGCCAACCGGAGCAGGCCTTAAATGCTTATGCCGGGCCGTCGTGGTTCGGCGGTTCTCACACCAGCCGATGTGCCGGCAAAATCTTCCCACTCACCTCGCCAAACCCCACCCGGTATCCATCGCCCTGGCAACCGCCTGTGAGCGTGAGCGTATCCCCATCCTCGATAAAACTGCGCGAGCTACCGTCGGCCAGCGTCAACGGACGCTGCCCATTCCATGTCAGCTCCAGCAAGCTGCCGAATGAATCCGGCTGCGAACCGCTGATCGTGCCCGAGCCCATCAAATCGCCAACCCGCGTGTTGCAGCCCGACACCGTGTGGTGCGCCAGTTGCTGCGCCATGCTCCAGTACATATGGCGGAAGTTGGTCCGCGCTATCGTGGTGGTGCTCTCGGCACGGGTTGCGTCGCCTGTCGCGTTCGCCGGCGTGAGTTTCACCTCCAATCCGATATCGTACGCGTCGTTACCGGCATGACGCAGATACGCCAAAGGCTCCGGTTGCTGCTGCGGCGCCCCCACCTTGAACGGCTCAAGCGCCGCGAGCGTCACCACCCACGGCGAAATGCTGGTCGCAAATGTCTTGGCATTGAAAGGCCCGAGCGGCACATATTCCCATTGCTGGATATCGCGCGCGCTCCAATCGTTGAGCAGCACCATGCCGAAAATATGTTGCGCGGCCTGCTGCACCGGAATCGGCTCGCCCAGGGCATTACCCTTGCCAACGATAAAACCCGTTTCCAGTTCGATATCGAGCTTGCGGCACGCGCCAAAAATCGGCCTGTCCTGGTCCGGCAGTTTCAGTTGCCCGTTCGGACGACGCACCGGCGTGCCGCTGACCACCACCGAAGAGGCGCGGCCGTTGTACCCGATCGGCATTTCCGTCCAGTTCGGCAACAGCGCGTTTTTTGGATCGCGAAACATCGAACCCACGTTGGTCGCATGTTCCTTCGAGGAATAGAAATCGGTGTAGCCGGGAATGTCCACCGGCAGATGCAAGGTGGCCTGCGCCATCGGCACCAGCACCTGCGCGCGCAGCGTCGCGTTATCGCGCAACAACGGATTGCCGGTTTCGAATAGTGCGCTGAGCTGGTGGCGCACTTCGCCCCATACGGTGCTGCCCAATGCGATAAAGGCGTTCAAACTTGCCTGCCGAAATACCAACTGCTGCGCCGACTGCTGCACCGGCTTCTGCGTTGGCTCACCCAGCGTCAGCAAACCCGCTTGTTGCAGCGCGGCCAAATCGATGATCTGGTCGCCCAGTGCAACGCCCACGCGCGCAGCACTCGACTGGCCATTGCTAAAAATGCCATAGGGCAAATTCTGGATCGAGAAATCGCACGCCGCGTCATTGGCGCTGGCGAGCCAGCTACGGCGTTTGGGGTCATGCGTGATATCGAGGCTCATCAGTTGTCTCTAGCTAGGCTGGGTCGGATCGAAGTTGTTCTTCAAACCCTGCCAGCATTCGAAGTAATCGCTTTGCAACGTCGCGCTTTCCAGCGCGCGACGGCTCGGACGTATCATGGTCTTGGTCTCGAACATGAAGGCCATCGTGTCGCCCACTTTCTGCGGTGTGCGAGTGTCGGCATGCGAGGCCTTTTCGAAGGTCGCGGCGTCGGGGCCATGGCCACTCATGCAGTTATGCAAGCTGGCACCTCCGGGCATGAAGCCTTCGGCCTTGGCGTCGTACACACCCTGGATCAGGCCCATGAATTCGCTGGCCACGTTGCGGTGATACCAGGCCGGCCGGAAGGTGTCTTCATTGGCCAGCCAGCGCGGTGGGAAAATGACGAAGTCGACCGCATCCACGCCGGGGGTGTCGGTCGGCGATTGCAACACCAGGAAGATCGACGGGTCCGGATGATCGAAGCTGATCGAGCCTATCGTATTGAAGCGGCGCAGGTCATATTTGTACGGCACGTAGTTGCCATGCCAGGCCACCACGTCGAGCGGCGAGTGGTCGATTTCGGCGCTCCACAGGTGCCCACCAAATTTGGAGACCAGTTCGAACTCACCGTCGACGTTTTCATAGGCCGCGTGCGGCGTAAGGAAATCGCGCGGATTGGCCAAGCCGTTCGAGCCCAGCGGGCCGAGGTCCGGCAGTTGCAGTGCCGCACCGAAATTCTCGCAGATGTAGCCACGCGCTTCGCCGTCAGGCAACGCGACGCGAAAGCGCACCCCGCGCGGAATCACGGCAATCTCACACGGTTCGATATCGAGCGTGCCGAGTTCCGTCGCCAGATGCAGGCGGCCCTGTTGCGGCACGATCAGCAGTTCGCCGTCGGCGCTGTAGAAAAACCGGCCTTCCATCGAGCGATTGGCCGTGTACAGATGAATCGCACAACCGCTTTGCGCTGCAGCGTCGCCGTTGCCGGCCATCGTCACCAGACCATCGATAAAATCGGTCGCCTCGCTCGGAATCGGCAGCGGATCCCAACGCAATTGGTTAGGCGGAGTGGGCACGTCGCCAAAGCCGGCGTCCAGCCCCGCATGCATGAGCCGCGCGAACGGCCGATGCACCGCGGCCGGGCGGATGCGATACAACCATGAACGGCGGTTATGCGCGCGCGGCGCAGTAAAGGCCGTGCCGGAAAGCTGTTCGGCGTACAGGCCGTAAGCAACGCGCTGCGGAGAATTGCGGCCGACCGGCAGAGCGCCCGGCAATGCTTCGGTGGCAAAATGATTGCCAAAGCCCGACTGATAGCCGGCCGGCGCCGGATGCGACGCGACGTACGCCGTGTCTGTGGTGTTGCGCGCAGCGTGTTGCGATGCGGGCGTCGATGACGTCTGATTCATAGTGTTCTCCCTTCTGACCCGGTGCCTGCAACCGGGCTGGTCGCCGGGTTGATTTCCGCATTGATTCCTTTGCGCGCGAGCGCCATCGCCTCGCGCAAAAGGTCCATGTCGCCGATCTGATTGCCCAGCAACAAGATCAACTTCGCGTTCACCATTTGACTGTCGGCGACGCTCAAGTCCTGGTGCATTTCGATTAGCGCTTCGTAAAACGCATCGGGGTGCGGCAAATTCGGTTCTGTGTTCAGTTGCATGATTCGGCTCCCTTGGTTTGCACCGTCTGGGCCGCGGAAAAAGCGGGTTGAGTTTCGAACTCGGCGTGCGGGACGTGACCCGCGTGCCCGTCCTGGGTTTGGCCGTGGGTTTGCCCACGGGTTTGCCCACGGGTTTGCCCAATTGCCCGCGCCAGCGCATCCCTGACTCCGTCGACGGATAAATCGCGCCAGCGCGCCGCGACATGCTGATCGGGACGTATCAAATAGCAGCTACCCGCTATCAGGTCGTATCGTTGTGCCACCATCCCGGCTTGATCTTCGACCACACTGATCCCGTTCAAATCGTCCGCCACCGATCGCCCCTCACCGAGCACCAGCAACGCGCGACACGGCACGGCCCCGCCGCTCACTCCGCGCAATTTCCCAACCAGCTCGGCTACCGCGGCTTGTGCGCCATCGGCATAGGCCAGCACGGTGAACTCCCCACCCAGATGCGGCAGCAGCCAACCATCGCTTCCGCCATGCCGGATCGATGCATCGGTGCACGGCGCGCCCGGCACCATGGCCCCATCGAAGTGGTCGCTGTCGGGCGTATTGAGCGGCGAATCGCTCAGCACTGTCGGTATCGAGAGCCGGCCACTATTGACGATGCGTCGCGCGAACTGACAATCCTTGGCGAGCTTCAATGCGGCATCGCGGAAGGTGCGGCTGATCTCGCTTTTAGGCGTGATGAAATCGGTCGAGCGTGTCGAGTTCAGGATGTTTTCGTCGGCGGCAAATTCGCGTTCATCAGCGTAGCTGTCGAGCAAGGCATCGGGTGCAAGACCTTGCAGCACCCAGCGCAATTTCCACGCGAGGTTATCGGCATCCTGCACGCCGCTGTTCGCACCACGCGCGCCGAACGGTGAAACCCCATGCGCCGAGTCGCCCGCAAACAGCACGCGCCCATGCCGGAACTTGGCCATGCGTTGGCACGCGAACGTATAGACGCTGACCCACTCCAGTTCGAACTCGGCATCCTCGCCGAGCAAAGCGCGCACGCGCGGCAATACGCGCTCGGGTTGCTTCTCGAGCACGGGGTCGGCATCCCAGCCGAGTTGAAAATCGATGCGCCAGACATTGTCGGGTTGCCGATGCAGCAACACCGATTGATTCGGATGAAACGGCGGATCGAACCAGAACCAGCGTTCGGTCGGAAACTCGGCCTTCATTTTTACATCCGCTATCAGGAATCGATCCTTGAATACGCGCCCTTGCGTGTCCAGTCCCATCAGCTTGCGAATCGCGCTACGCGAGCCGTCGGCCGCCACCACGTATTGCGCCTGCAGCGTGTATTCGCCATCGGGGGTGTCGATCGTGACCGCGACATGATCGGCTTGTTGCCGCAGACCCGTGACACGATTCTTCCAGCGCATCTGCAGGTTCGGCAGTTGCACTGCACGCTCGGCCAGATACCCTTCTACGTAGTACTGCTGCAGATTGATGAAGGCCGGCTTTGCATGTCCGCTTTCTGGTAGCAGGTTAAAGGTATAAATCAGTTCGTCATGCAAAAAGACTTTTCCGACGTTCCAACTCACACCTTTGTCCGTCATGCGCGTGCCGCACCCCAGCCGCTCGAAGATCTCCAGCGTGCGCTTGGCAAAACAGATTGCCCGGGAGCCGCTGGAAAGCGAGCAGTCGTCGTCGAGCAGCACGACGGGCACACCGTGCTGGGCCAGATCGATCGCAGTGGCCAGACCGACCGGCCCGGCCCCTACCACCACCACGGGATGACGCACCGCCACCGCCGCATCCTGCTCGGATGCGCGGCGGTACTCGAATGCCAGGTTTTGATAATCGGTTTCCATAGCTCTGTACCTAGTCTGCGCTCCGCGCTTAGCCTTCCAGCGTCTTCCACATTTCGATATCGCGCTGTGCGGTCCAGATGCGCGGGTCCGGGTATTGAGTCGCTTCGTCGAATGCACGCGTCACGTCGAACGGCAGGCAATGGTCGAAGATCACCCAGTCGCCGAATTTCGGTTTCAGCGCGGCGTAGGTTTCCTTGTACAGCGTGTTCAGGTCACGCCCTTCGGCTGCGCCCTTCTTCACTTGTGCATAGAGTTCGCCAACGAATGCGCGTGTGCCGGCCAGGCCGTCGGCCACTTCTTTGGGGGTCTTGAGCGCAGCGCCGCGGCCGGGCACGAGCTTTTCGGGTTTGAGCGCGGCAATTGCGTCCAGCGTGTGCGGCCAGTCCTGGAAGTACGCGTCGCCGGCGTAGGGCGTGGCGCCGTATTCGACCAGATCGCCCGACAGCAGCACTTTGTCCTGCGGCAACCAGACGACGGTGTCGCCCTTGGTATGGCCGCGGCCCAGTTGCATGATCTTGACTTCGAGCTTGCCCAGCCACAGGGTCATTTCGCCCTTGAACGTGAGGGTCGGCCAGGTCAAGCCCGGTACCGATTCCACCGCATTGAACAGACGCGGGAAGCGTTCGATTTCGCTTTTCATGTCGGCTTCGCCACGCTCGACGATCAGGTCGTACGTGTCCTGGCTGGCGATGATCTGTTCCGGCTTGTAGGCACTTGCACCGAGCACGCGCACAGCGTGATAGTGAGTCAGCAGCACGTACTTGATCGGCTTGTCGGTGACTTCGCGAATCCGGCGGATTACGTCTTGCGCCATCACGGGAGTGGCCTGCGTGTCGGCGACCAGTACCGCGTCGTCACCGATGATGATGCCGGTGTTGGGGTCGCCCTCGGCGGTGTATGCGTACGCGTGGTCGGAGAGTTTTTCGAAGGTGATCTTCTTGGCTTCGAGGTCAGCGTGTGAAGCGAATTTCTTTTCGGTCGTCATGATGTTTATCCTCAACGAGTAGTTGCTGCTTGAGTGATTGCTGCTTGACGCGTATTTCACGCGCCCTGCGATATGAGGCAAGAGGCTCGCAGGGGCCTTTGTCTGACGTGTTCGTTCCTTATGCGGCTTCTTTCTTTTTCGCCAATCCCAGATAGGTATCGATGACCCTGGGGTTATGGGCGAGTTCATGAGCGGGGCCTTCGAGCGCCAGCTCACCGGTCTCCAGTACGTAGCCGTAGTCGGCCACCTGAAGCGCGGCCCGCGCGTTCTGCTCGATCAACAAGGTCGCCACCCCCGTCTCGCGCAGCTTCGCGATGATGTGCATGATCTCCTTCACGATCAACGGCGCCAGCCCCAGGCTCGGCTCGTCGAGCATCAGCAAGCGCGGCTGACCCATCAACGCCCGACCCACCGCCAACATCTGCCGCTCCCCGCCCGAGAGCGTGCCCGCCGCCTGCCGCCGCCGCTCCTTCAAGCGTGGGAACAAACCGAACACGGTCTCCAA
>NZ_LMUX01000021.1:663517-758301 GCF_009765705.1 Burkholderia sp. L27(2015)
TGCCAGCCCCAGGCTCGGCTCGTCGAGCATCAGCAAGCGCGGCTGACCCATCAACGCCCGGCCCACCGCCAACATCTGCCGCTCCCCGCCCGAGAGCGTGCCCGCCGCCTGCCGCCGCCGCTCCTTCAAGCGTGGGAACAAACCGAACACGGTCTCCAACTCGCTCATGTAGTGACGCTCCCCGCGCTTCTTGCGCGCGTACGCCCCCAACTGCAAATTGTCCTCCACCGTCATGCTCGAGAACAGTTCGCGCTTCTCCGGCACCAAGCACATGCCGCGTGCCACCCGCGCCTCGATGCTCAACTCCTCGATCGACTCGCCCAGGTACGCGATGTGGCCCGACGCGTGTCCCGTGATCGGCAACGCGCCCATCAAGCCATTGAGCAACGTCGACTTGCCCGCCCCGTTCGGCCCGATCACCGTCACGATCTGACCCGCCTGCACCCGCAAGCGCGCCCCGTGCAAGGCCTCCACCTTGCCGTAGCGCACCGCGAACTCGCTCACCTCTAGAATTGGTGCGCTCGTCGGGTTCGCGTGGGGGCTGCTCGTGCTGCCCCGCGCATTGTCCTGGCTCGTTGCGGCCACCGGCGTGCCCTCGCTGCGGTTTGCGTTCATGCTTCCACCCCACCCAAGTACGCCTGCAGCACCGCCGCGTCCTGCTGCACCGTCTCGGGCAGCCCCTCCGCTATCTTCGTGCCGAACTCCATCACCACCAACCGGTCCGTCAGGTTCATCACGAAGTCCATGTCGTGCTCCACCAGCAACACGCTCATCCCCTCTTCCTTGAGCTTCGTGAGCAAGCGCGCCAGCTGCTGTTTCTCCAGATACCGCAGCCCCGCCGCCGGCTCGTCCAACAGCAGCAGCACCGGGTCCGCACACAGCGCGCGCGCAATCTCCAGAATACGCTGCTGGCCCAGCGCCAGGCTGCCCGCCTCCTCGTGCAGGTGCGCGCCCAGCCCCACCCGCTCCAACTGCCGGGCCGCCTCCGCCATCAGTTGCGCTTCCTCCGCGCGGTTCATCCTCAGCACGCTGCGCCACACGCCCGCCCGGCCCCGCAGGTGAGCGCCCAGCGCCACGTTCTCCAGCACCGACATCCCCGCGAGCAGCCGCACATGCTGGAAGGTGCGCCCCACCCCGCGCCGTGCGATCTCGCGCGCGCGCAGCCGCTCGATGCGCTCGCCGTTGAACGTCACCGCCCCCGCGGTGGCCTGCAGCACCCCCGTCACCAAGTTGAAGGTCGTCGACTTGCCCGCCCCGTTCGGCCCGATCAGCCCGATGATCTCGCCGGCCTTCACCTCGAAGCTCACGTCGTTGACCGCCACCAGCCCGCCGAAGGTCTTGCGCACCGCTTCGAGCTTGAGCAGGCTGTGCCCCGCCGGCGGTTGCGTGCGCCGTGCCAGGGGCGCCGCGTTCGGCTCCACCGCCGTGGGTTTTGCGCTGGGCAGCCAGCGGCTCAGGTACGACCACACCCCGTCGCGCGCGTACTGCAGCAACACCACCAGCAGCACCCCGTACACGATGATTTCAAAGTTGCCGCTCTCGCCCAACAGCTTGGGCAGCAGCGTTTGCAGCCAGTCCTGCAGCAGCGTGAGGAGTGCTGCGCCCAGCAGCGCGCCCCACACCTGCGACACGCCCCCCACCACCGCCATGAACAGGTACTCGATGCCGTGATCCAGCCCGAACGGCGTCGGGTTCACCGAGCGCTGCAAGTGCGCGTACAGAAACCCCGAGAGCGCGGCCAGCACCGCCGCGTAGACGAAGATCACCACGCGCAGCCACCCCGTGTTGATGCCGAACGCCTCGGCCATCAGCGTGCCGCCCTTCAGTGCTCGGATCGCCCGCCCCGGGCGGCTGTCCAGCAAATTCAGCAGCGACATCACCGCCAGCACCACCACCGCCCAGATCAGGTAATAGATGCTGCGCCCGCTCTCCAGATGCCAGCCCAGCAGGTTCAGCACCGGGATGCCGTTGATCCCGTCGTACTTGCCCAGGAACTCCAGGTTCCCGAACAGGAAGTACAGCGCCAGGCCCCAGGCGATCGTGCCCAGCGGCAAGAAGTGCCCCGACAAGCGCATCGTCACCGCGCCCAGACACAGCGCCAGCAGCCCCGTGAGCACCACCCCGGCGATCAGCCCCAGCCACGGCGACAAGCCCAGCGTCGTGCTGACATAGCCGGTGGCGTACGCGCCGATCCCCACGAACGCGGCCTGCCCGAACGAGGTCATGCCGCCCACCCCCGTGAGCAGCACCAGCCCCAGCGCCACCAGCGCATACAGCCCGATGTAGTTGAGCAGCGTCACCCAGTATTCCGGGATCTGCACCGGCTGCGGCAGCACCGGCAACAACGCCAGTATCACCGCCAGTCCTAAGAGTCCTCTGTATTTCATGTTGTCTCTTTCATGCTGTGCTTCTCATCCTGTGCTTCGTCCGTGGCATGTCATGCTTCATGTCTCATGCCGGGGGTTTCGTCGTCCGTGCGCGCTACTCTTCGCTGTCGTCCAGCGTATGGCTGGCCAGCGAGCGCCACAGCAGCACCGGGATGATCAGCGTGAACACGATCACCTCCTTGTACGCGCTCGCCCAGAACGACGAGTACGACTCCAGCAGCCCCACCAGCAATGCGCCCGCTGCCGCCAGCGGGTAGCTCGCCAGCCCGCCGATGATCGCCCCCACGAACCCCTTCAGCCCCATCAGGAAGCCCGAGTCGTAGTAGATCGTCGTGAGCGGCGCCACCAGCATCCCGCACCACGCCCCCAGCGCCGCCGCCAGCGTGAACGCCAGCTTGCCCGCCTGCGCCGTGCCGATCCCCATCAGCCGCGCCCCCAACCGGTTCACCGCTGTCGCCCGCAACGCCTTGCCCGACAGCGTGCGCCCGAAGTACACGTACAACGCGCCGATCAGCACCACGCTGCTGCCCATCACCCATAGGCTTTGTCCCGAGATCGTCACGCTACCCAGCGTCACGCTCGCATCCGAGAACGCCGTGGTGCGCGAGCCCTCCGCACCAAACATCAACAAGCCCAGTCCCACCAGCGCGAAGTGCACCCCCACCGAGACGATCAGCAGCAGTAGCGTGCTCGCCTCCGCCAGCGGCGCAAACGCGAGCCGGTAGATCAGCGGGCCCATGGGCGTGACGATCAACAGCGCCAGCCCCACCTGCACCACCAGCGGCAGGTTCGCACCGTACCCCGCCAGCAGCGCCTGCGTGAGCCCGAACACCGCCACCGGGAACAGCACGTAACGCCCCGCCAGTACCGGCAGCGTGCGCCACGCCCGACGCCGCTCGCCCGCGTGGCTGAGCACCCGCGCGCACTCCGCCAGGAAACACCCCGCCCCCAGCACCAGCAGCAGCCAGCACGTGCCCGGCAACTTCTGCATCTGCAGCGCCGCCAGCGTGAGCGCCCCGTACGACACGAACTCCCCCGCAGGGATCAGGATCACCCGCGTCACCGAGAACACCAGCACCAGCGACAGCGCGAGCAGCGCATAGATCGCCCCGCTCGTGATGCCGTCCTGCAGCAGGATCGCCGCGATTGATAAATCCATACTTCCTCGATAAAAAAAACCCGCGCCACCGGCGCGGGGCACCTACGCTTTTACTGCTTCGCTTGACGCCTTACTGCGCGCTTTACCTGATGCCTGACTTACTGCTGCAGCTTCCACTTGCCGTCCACGATCTCCACCATCACCCGTGCCCGCTCATCCAACCCGTTGTGGTTCTGCGGCGTCGTGTTCATGATCCCGTGCGACAGCGGCAAGTCCTTCACGTTCTCCAGCGCCGTGCGCAACGCGGCACGAAACTCGGGCGTGCCGGGCTGCGCCGTCTTCAGTGCCACAGGAACCGCCCGGTTCAGCATCTGACCGGCGTCCCACGCGTGCCCACCGAACGTCGCGATGCTACCCGCGCCGTACACCTTCTCATACGCCTCGCGGTACGTCGTCGCCGACGCCTTCACCGGGTTGCTCGCCGGCAATTGCTCCGACACCAGCAACGGGCCCGCCGGCAGGAACGTACCTTCACACGCACGGCCGCACACGCGCAGGAAGTCGTTGTTCGCCACCCCGTGCGTCTGGTAGATCTTGCCCTTATACCCACGCTCCTTGAGCGCCGACTCCGGCAACGCCGCCGGCGTCCCCGAGCCCGCGATCAGCACCGCGTCCGGGTTCGCGCTCGTGAGCTTCAGGATCTGCCCCGTCACCGACGTGTCGCCCCGGTTGTAGCGCTCCACGTCCACCAACTGCAGGTGGTTCGCCGCCGCCGCCTTCGTGAACTCGCTCAACCAGCTCTCGCCGTACCCGTCCGAGAAGCCGATAAAGCCCACCGACTTCACCCCGTGCTGCGCCATGTGCTGGGCAATCGCGTTAGCCATCAAGCTGTCGTTTTGCGGCACCTTGAACACCCACGCGCGCTTGGCGTCCATCGGCTCGATGATCCCCGCCGACGCCGCCAGCGAGATCACCGGCGTGTGCGTCTCCGCCGCCACCTCCGTCATCGCCAGCGCGTTGGGCGTCACGCTCGAGCCGATCACCGCATCCACGTGGTCCTCGCTCGTGAGCTTGCGCATGTTCTGCACCGCGTGCGTCACGTCCGTCGCGTCGTCCAGCACGATGTACTCCACGCTCTTGCCGCCCATCTCCTTGGGCAGCAGCGCGATCGTGTTCTTCTCCGGAATTCCCAACGACGCCGCCGGGCCCGTCGAGGATAGCGTCACCCCGATCTTGATCTGCGCTTGCGCCATACCCGCGGCGCCCAGCAGACCCACGCCCAACAGCACGCCAGCCACAACCCCAAACTTGTTCTTCTTCTGTACGACCTTCATCTCTCAGTCTCCTCGGTGTGTTCCGCTTCTTTAGCTCAGCGCGGATCGCGATAAAAAATAAACAACTTCAATGACGGCAGCGCATTCCTGCGCCGTCGTGCTCGAGAAAACCGCCTCCTCTGTCACATACGAGGCGGACCCAAAAAATACTTTGGAATACTAATTTATTGACGATGACCGCCGCACCGCAAATCGCAGACCCGCGCGCATAACATGCCGCGACGCCGACAAACACAAGGTAACACCCGATGCCTGACGAAACGCAGACAAGATGCAAACAAGACGCGAGGGGGAATGCAAGCGAAGAGGGGCGATCATAAAAAATTTGGACAAATAAAAAGCGCTGTTGGATTTAACACCCAACAGCGCTTTCCGTGGCACTGAATGCCTTATTGTCTCCTCGTTCCCCGCCTTGCAAATGCGGTGCATCGAACTGACCGAAAGATAAACCATCGACGCCCCTTGCGACAAGCTAGCATTTACCCTAGGAAGGTGCAAAACCGTCCATTTTGGTGAAAGTCGGCAGCATTATCGCGACTGCATGCACCTAGGCAGCGCCGACTTCCACCGCCGCGTTCACGATCTGAGCGGCTTTACCCGCGCTACGATTTCGCCGACGATCCCCCGACGGAACGCCAGCACGCAGAGAATAAAAATGAGTCCGATCACGATGGTGACCGACTCGCCCAGTGAGTTGAACCACTGAACGCCCGTCACAGAGGCCAGGAAGCTCCCGATGTCCCCCAGCCTATCCTCCAGTGCCACGATGATAAACGCGCCCACCAGCGGCCCGAACAAGGTCCCCATGCCACCTACCAGCGTCATCAGGATCACCAGGCCGGAAGTCGACCAATGCGCGTCGCCCAGGGTCTCGAAACCGAGCACCAGCGCCTTGAGCGATCCGGCCAGCGCCGCGAGCCCCGCCGACAGCACGAACGCAAGCAGCTTGAAACGATCGGTGTCATACCCCAGCGAAATTGCGCGTGGCTCATTCTCCTTGATCGCCGCCAGCACCCAACCGAACGGCGAATGCACGATGCGCACGATCAACAGGAACGCTAGCACCATGATCGCGACCACAACGAAATAGAGCGTCAAATCGGAATCGAGCGAGAGCACCCCGAACAGCTTGCCGCGAGCGATGCCCTGCAGGCCGTCTTCGCCGTGCGTAAGCGGTATCTGCAGAAACACGAAATACAGCAGTTGGGCCAGCGCCAGGGTAATCATCGCAAAGTAGATACCTTGGCGGCGAATCGCCAACACCCCCATCACAAACCCCAGCACCACGCCGGCGACCACTCCGGCGAGGATGCCGAGTTCGGGCGTCAGGCCCAGCGTCTGGATCGCGTAACCGGTAACGTAGCCGGCGGAGCCGAGAAACGCCGCGTGCCCGAAAGACAGCAACCCGGTATAGCCGATCAGCAAATTAAATGCCGCGGCAAAAAGCGCAAAGCACAGCACCTTCATCAGGAACAGGGGATACACGCCCAGCCACGGCGCCACCAGCAGGCCCAACAGCAGCAACCCGTAAAGCGCTTTCTTAAGCATTGCTGTCCTTTTACTTTTCTTTACCGAACAGGCCCGCCGGACGAACCAGCAGCACCAGTACCATGATCACGAACACGACGGTCGCCGACCCTTCCGGGTAAAACACGCGCGTGAGCCCTTCCACCACGCCAAGCATCAGGCCGGTCAGGATAGAGCCCATGATCGAACCCATGCCGCCGATCACCACCACCGCAAACACGGTAATGATCATAGGCTGCCCCATCAACGGCGAAATCTGAATCACCGGAGCCGCCAGCACACCCGCAAATGCCGCCAGCGCGAGGCCGAAGGCGTAGGTGAGCGTAACCATCAGCGGCACGTTGATACCAAAGGCTCCGACCAGCCGCGGGTTTTCGGTACCGGCACGCAAATAGGCACCCAGCTTGGTCTTCTCGATCACGAACCAGGTCGCGAAACAAACCGTCAACGACGCCACCACCACCCAGGCGCGGTAGTTCGGCAAGTACATGAAGCCGAGGTTGGTCGCGCCCGTCAACAGTGCAGGTACGTCGTAAGGCTGGCCCGAAGATCCGTAGATCGAACGGAACACGCCTTCGATCACCAAGGTGATGCCGAACGTCAGCAACAAGCCATATAAGTGGTCGAGTTGATAGAGCCAGCGCAACAAGGTGCGCTCAAGCACGATGCCGAACAGGCCGACGACCAAGGGCGCGAGGATCAGCATGGGCCAATAGCCGATGCCGAAATAGGCGAACCCCATCCAGGTGACCATCGCACCGAGCATGAAGGTTGCGCCATGCGAAAAATTGATGACGTTGAGCAGGCCGAAAATCACCGCAAGGCCCAGGCTCAGGATCGCGTAGAACGAGCCGTTCACGAGGCCCAGCAGCAGCTGACTCAGCATAGCCGGCAACGGAATGCCAAAGATATCCATCGAATCGGTCTGTCCGCTTGAATAACCAAAAGAAACGCCCACGTTTGCACGGTGTGCGGTGTAAAGGCGCATGAATGCGTGCAACGCCCGGTCCTGCCTATGGCTAGAGACAGACGCGCCGCGGACCTTGAGGTCACCCGACGCGCCGCCCTTCGCTATTTACCGCTCTTCATATCGTCGATCAAGCCGACGACCCTTCTTCGACGGATGGCCGGGCAGGGGTCGAGGCATAGTCAACTCAACACCCGAGGTACTTCCACGGGGTTACTTCCAGCGAGTTACTTCCACATCGCGCAACGCGTTTCAGCCTTGGTCGTGAAAGCTTGATCGCCCGGCACTGTCGCGACCACCTTGTAGTAGTCCCACGGCTTGGTCGATTCGCTCGGCTTCTTCACTTGCATCAAGTACATGTCGTGAATCATCGAACCATCGGCGCGGATGTAGCCCTTGGCGTAGAAGTCGTTGACGCCAGCCTTCTTCATCTGAGCAGCAACCTTATCCGGATCGGTCGAACCGACTGCCTGAACTGCCTTGAGCCAGTTCATCGTGGCCGAATAGTCAGCCGCCTGCAGGCTGCCCGGCTCTTTCTTCATCTTGTCGAAGTAACGTGCCGCCCATGCGCGCGACGCAGGGTTCTGATCCCAATACCAGCTATCCGTGAGCAACAGGCCTTGCGTGGTCTCCAGGCCCAAACTGTTCACGTCGGCGAGGAAGACCAGCAGTGCCGCGATCTTCATCGTCTTGGTGATGCCAAACTCTTTGGCCGCCTTGATCGAATTCACCGTGTCGCCGCCGGCGTTAGCCAAACCGAGCACCTGCGCCTTCGATGCCTGCGCCTGCAACAGGAACGACGAAAAATCCGATGCCGACAGCGGATGGCGTGCTGCGCCAAGCACCTTGCCGCCATTGGCCAGCACCACCGTGGTGGCAGCCTTCTCAAGCGCCTTGCCGAATGCGTAGTCGGCTGTCAGGAAATACCAGGTCTTGCCATCGGGTTGCTTGGTAATGGCCGAGCCCGCTACCTTCGCAAGCGCGGTGGTGTCATACGCGTAGTGGATCGACAGCGGCGAGCATTGCTCATTGGTCAGATTGTCCGCACCAGCGCCGACGTTGATGTAGAGCTTTTTCTTTTCGATCGCAACTTGGTTGGTCGCCAGTGCCGTGCCCGAGTTGGTGCCGCCGAGGATGAAGTCGACGCCGTCACGGTCGAACCATTCGCGCGCGCGCGATGCGGCGATATCCGGTTTGTTCTGGTGATCGGCCAACAGCAGCTCGATCGGTTTGCCGTTGACCTTGCCGCCGAAATCGGCAATTGCCATGCGCACGGCTTCCACGCCGCCCTGGCCATCGATATCGGCGTACACGCCCGACAAATCCGTGATGAAGCCCATCTTGACCGTATCGCCAGCGGCGTTAGCCACCGGCATGCTGCCCAGCGCCGCAACCATGGTCAAAGCCACCGCACCCGCGAGTTTCTTGAGTTTCATGCCCTGTCTCCCTTGTCGTGAATCTTCTTGTAGGTAAAAAAAACGGATTGCGCAAACCGCGCGTATGTTACTGGCCCCTTACGAGGTCGGCGCCGCTTACGCATACGCCCCCAGCGCTATACGGCGCCACAGCGCAGAACTCCCTCAGACGCCCAGCAATTCGTGCAGCACCGGCATCTTGGCATCAAGCTCGCGAGCATTGAAATGCTCGACGATATTGCCATGCTCCATCACATAAAACCGATCTGCCAAAGGCGCCGCGAACCGGAAATTCTGCTCGACCATCACGACCGTATAACCGCGCGATTTCAGCATCAGGATCATGCGCGCGAGCGCCTGCACGATGACCGGCGCGAGCCCTTCGGAAATCTCGTCGAGCAATAACAGATTCGCGCCCGTACGCAGGATGCGCGCCACCGCCAGCATTTGCTGTTCCCCGCCCGAGAGCCGGGTGCCCTGACTGCCGCGGCGCTCTTTCAGATTCGGAAACATCTCGTAGATTTCATCGATCGACATCGATTTCGCCGAGCGCGAAATTACCGGCGGCAACATCAGGTTCTCTTCGCACGACAAGCTCGCGAAAATACCGCGCTCTTCCGGACAATAACCGACGCCGCAATGCGCGATCTTGTGCGACCGCAGCCCGACGGTTTCACGGCCATTGACCTTGATCGAGCCCGTACGTCGGCCCGTCAAGCCCATGATCGCGCGCATCGTCGTGGTGCGGCCCGCGCCGTTGCGCCCCAGCAAAGTCACCACTTCGCCGCGGTTCACGCGCAAATCGACGCCATGCAGAATGTGGGATTCGCCATACCAGGCCTGCAGCCCGGTGATTTCCAGCGCCGCTTCGCCGTTGGCCGCCTGTTGCGCAGCACTCGGCGCAAGGGTTTCGTTTTCAGCGTGCATCAGCCGTGGGCTCCCTGCAATGCAGCGTCGACGCTGCCCATGTACGCCTGCATGACCAGCGGGTTCTTCGACACTTCGCTGTAGGTACCTTCGGCCAAAACTTCGCCGCGCTGCAAGACAGTGATGGTGTCGGAGATTCCGGCAATCACGTTCATATTGTGTTCGACCATCAGAATGGTGCGACCCGCCGACACTTTCTTGATCAGCGCCGTAACGCGATCGACGTCCTCGTGACCCATGCCCTGCGTCGGCTCATCGAGCAGCATCACCTCGGGTTCCATCGACAGGGTCGTGGCAATCTCGAGCGCGCGTTTGCGCCCATAGGAAAGTTCGACCGTCGCTGTATCGGCGAAATCGCCAAGACCCACTTGCTCGAGTAATTCCATGGCCCGGCCGTTGAGTTCGGTCAACGAGCGTTCACTGCGCCAAAAATAAAAGGACGTGCCCAACTGACGCTGCAGTCCGACTCGCACATTTTGTAGCGCCGTCATGTGCGGAAATACCGCCGAGATCTGGAACGAACGGATCACGCCGCGCCGTGCAATCTCTGCCGGCTTTTCACGCGTGATGTCGATGCCGTTGAAAACGATCTGGCCGGAAGTCGGTTCGAGGAATTTCGTGAGCAGGTTAAAGCAGGTGGTTTTGCCCGCGCCGTTGGGTCCGATCAATGCATGGATCGTACCGCGCCTGACACTCAGGTTCACGCCGCTGACCGCAGTGAAGCCACGAAACTCTTTCGTCAGCCCACGCGTCTCAAGAATGATTTCGTTTTGAATCATGTCCTCTGCCACGGTGTTTTGGATCGGTGATCTGCGCTACGGCCGAGCGCAAAGAAATTCTGATGCGATTCGCGTGCAGCGCAGCATAGGCGCGCGCGCGTGTTACTGTAAAGCACAGCCGGATCGTATTGTCGCAATAATGATGCGCCGCACTTATCGGTGTTTGCACTAACAAATCGCAATCATTTGCTTTTCTGCGAAAACCCAGTACGCAAAAGGGCTTCCCGCCATCGAATCGATGCAGGAAAACCCTCGCCGTAAGCTTTTTGCATGCTGTCGTGCGTGAGCGCCGCCGCGCACGACGTGCGCTCAGCGAGCGCGTCGGGCCGCCCGTATCATCTCGCTCGCGCGTTCCGCAATCATCAATGTCGGCGAATTGGTGTTGCCCGAGGTGATACGCGGCATCACCGAAGCGTCGACCACACGCAGACCCTCGATACCGATCACCCTGAGCTGGCTGTCGACCACGGCCGACGGATCTTCGACGCGCCCCATCGCACACGTGCCGACCGGATGAAAAATGGTTGTGCCGATTCGACCTGCCGCCGACACGAGTTCGTCCTCGCTCTGGAACTCGACCCCGGGCATGATTTCTTCGGGTCGATAACGCGCCAACGCGGGGGCGGCTGCGATACGGCGAGTGAAGCGCAAACCATTCGCCGCAACGTGACGATCATGGTCAGTCGACAGATAATTCGGTGCAATGCGCGGGGCCGCAAAGGGATCTGCCGCTGTGATGTGCACGCTACCGCGCGAGCTTGGCCGCAAATGACAGACCGATGCGGTAAACGCATTGAACGTGTGCAGCGGCTCGCCAAACTTTTCCAGCGACAACGGTTGCACGTGATATTGGATGTCGGGTCGAACGATCGCCGGATCATCGGGGTTCGATTTTGCGAATGCGCCCAACTGTGAAGGCGCCATGCTCATCGGTCCGCTTTGGTTGAATGCATAACGCATGCCGATCGCCAACTTGCCCCACCAATGTGCCTGCAAGGTATTGAGCGTCGACACGCCGGTGACCTTGTACGCCATGCGCAGTTGCAGATGATCCTGCAGGTTTTCGCCGACGCCACTCAAATGATGGATCACGGGTACGCCTAATTGCTGCAGCCGCGCGGCGTCACCGATGCCTGAGCGCTCAAGCAGCGCCGGCGAATTGATCGAACCCGAGGCGAGCAGCACTTCGATGCGTGCCTTGGCGTGATAATCGGCGCCGCCTCCCAGATATTCGACACCGGTGCATCGACGCCCTTCGAAGCTCAGGTGTTTGACTTGCGCGCCGGTAATGATGGTCAGGTTGCCACGCCGCGAAGCCGGCCGTAAGAATGCCTTGGCCGTAGACCAGCGTATGCCGCGCCGCTGGTTCACATCGAAATACCCGACACCGAAGTTGTTGCCGCGGTTGAAGTCCTCGGTCGCCGGCACGCCCACTTCTTCCGCTGCCTTCGCAAACGTTTCAAGTATGTTCCAGCGCAATCGCTGCTTCTCGACTCGCCACTCGCCGCCCTTGCCGTGAAACTCGCTATTGCCGCCGTGATAGTCCTCGCTACGTTTGAATACCGGCAGCACCGAGTCCCATGACCAGCCGGAGTCTGCGGTCAGCTCAGCCCAACCGTCGTAGTCTTCGCGCTGGCCGCGCATATAGATCATGCCGTTGATCGAGGACGATCCGCCCAGCACACGCCCGCGTGGATACGACAGCGCGCGTCCATCGAGGCCGGCCTCGGCTTCGGTCTTGTAGAGCCAGTCGGTACGCGGATTGCCAATGCAATAGAGGTACCCGACGGGGATATGGATCCAATGGTAATCGTCCTTGCCGCCCGCTTCCAGCAACAGTACTGATACCTCGGGATCCTCGGTCAGACGGTTGGCCAGTACGCAGCCCGCCGTGCCTGCGCCGACGATGATGTAATCGTATTCACCTTCTAAGGTCGCCACGGCGAGTCTCCCTGCTACTGTTATTTTTTGTACTTATCTGAACGACGGCTTGTTGCCTGTTTGCGCTAGGCCCCTATCGGACCCACCTCACGATCGCCGCTCGATCTTGCGCCGCGCGTCGGAGCCAGAATATTAGATTGACTCATAACTGTTCTCTCTGTGGACCGCGTATCAGCTAGGCCAACCCTTTGCCCAAGCGTTGTGCCGATTCAACACCGTGCTCCAACACGGCCATCCGCCCACCGTGGTACAAAGGATAGAGCGTGTTGCGACGCACTTTCCAATGATTTCTTTTGAGATCAGATATAAATCCTGCTTATATTGCTGATATGGACCTTACTCTACTACGCGCGTTTGTGATGGTGGCTCGCGAGGGCAACCTGACCCGTGCCGCCGTCCAGCTACATTTGACGCAGCCGGCTGTGAGCTTGCGCATCAAGCATTTGCAGGAAATCCTCAATCTGGCTTTGTTTTCACGTAATGCGCACGGTCTGACGCTCACGCGCGATGGCCAAGCCTTGTTGCCGTTGGCCGAACGCACGCTGGCCAGTGCAACCGACCTGGAGCGCGCGGCTGCCGCAATGCGCGAGACGGTGCGCGGCCAATTGCGTATCGGCACCATTCTCGACCCCGAATTTCTGCGTCTGGGCGGATTTTTCAAACGCCTGGTGGAGGGCTATCCGCAGATCGAAACCGGTTTACGCCACGGCATGTCGGGTTGGGTGCTGGAACAAGTCGCCGCCGGCGAACTCGATGTCGGTTATTACATCGGCGAGCCCCAGGCTCCCGCGGCCGGGCAACCGGCCTTATATACGGTCGCGCTCACCCCGTTCAACTATCGGGTGCTGGCGCCGGCCGGCTGGAAAGACCGCGTGAGCGGGCGAGACTGGTCGGCACTTGCGGCCTTGCCGTGGATCTGGACGCCTCCGGCGTCGGCACACCATCGGCTGCTGTGCGCGATCTTCGGCGCATTGGGAGTTTCGCCACTCAAAGTTGCCGAAGTCGACCAGGAAAGTTCGATGCTGGATTTGGTCAAATCGGGTATCGGTTTGAGCTTGGCGCGCGACGCGATTGCGCTGCGCGAGGCCCATGCGCACGGGCTCGCAATTGCCGACAGCGTAACGGTTGCCACGCAATTGTCATTCGTGACCCTCGCACAGCGACGCGAAGAACCGGCGATCGCCGCGGCGCTGCAATTAATCAAAGAACAGTGGGCAGCGTAAGCGGACAATAAGTACACTACGCACAGAACCATACTCCGCTTCCGGGCTCAAACCCCTTCAATTCACGCTCAAGAGGTCCACATGGCTCGCAATATCGAAATCAAAGCTCGCATCGACAATTACGATGAACTGGTGGAACGCGCGGCAGCAATGGCCGAACATCCCCCTCTGTCATACCGCCAGCACGACACATTTTATGAAGTGCCCTCGGGTCGACTGAAACTGCGCCGCTTTGACGACGGATCGCCTGCCGAACTGATTTTCTATCAACGCGATGACGCCGATGGCCCCAAGGTTTCGTTCTACATGCGCAGCCCCGTCACCAATGTCGAGGCCACCCAGGCGTTGTTCGCGGCAGCACTGAAGATACGCGGTAACGTTTCCAAGGAACGGCTGGTTTATCTGGTCGACCGCTCCCGCATCCAGCTCGATCGCGTCGAAGGCTTGGGCGATTTCGTCGAAATCGAAGTGGTGCTGGCGCAAGACGACGACGAAGCCACCGGCGAAAAAGAAGCGTTCAAGATGTTCGAGAAATTGGGCATTCCCAGCGAATCTTTCGTCCCCGGTTCTTACATCGATTTGCTCAACGCCCGCTGAATCGACGACAACGCGCGACGACAACCCGCGACAATAGCCCGCGACAATAACCACGCGCCGGCAACCAAGCGACTTCAGCCGCTCAGCCCGTTCTCGCCTCCGGCACCGTTCGATCAGCTCGCGGCGGTGCCCGGCGAAAGCTGGCTGAGCGGATAAGCGCCGTTGCGCTTGAAGGTAGTCAACACGATGTTGGAGCGCACGCTATCGACGCCCGGCACTCGCATCAGTTTCTTCATGACGAAGGTCGATAGCGCATTGAGGTCGGCGCTGACGATGCGCAACATGTAATCGGCGTCGCCCACCACGGCATGACATTCGAGCACCTCTGGCAGGAGCTCGATCTGCTGCTGGAACTGCTCGATGATCGAGTCGCCTTGATGCTTGAGCTTCAGGCTAGTGAAGGCCGTTACGCTGAGCCCAAGCTTTTCCGGGCGCAGGATCACTTGGTACCCATCGATCACCCCCGCCGATTCAAGCCGCTGCAGGCGCCGCCCGATCTGCGACGGCGACAACGGTACCTGTTCGCCCAATTGCTGATGGGTCGCACGACCGAAGCGCTGCAGTACCTCAAGCAGCGCCAAATCGAAGTGATCTAACTCCAGCATGGCAATCTCCCGCAAAAATTCGATTCATTTTGCAGGATTATTGCATATGAAGCGTAAACTCATCGCCCCATGCGCGAACGGAGCGCTTTATTTGCGGCGAAGCTCACTTGATTCAATTTGCGTTTCTGAACCGCCTAGCCGCCAGGACGCCTGCCCACCAGAAATCGTGCTCGATATCGTGCAAAAGCGAATTGTGCAAGAATGACTCACACTCTGGGCGCGCGATGGCACGCCTCATTCATACCGCTTCGCAGCAAAGGCTACATGATGCACAAACTCACTTCAGAAGAACGCGCGACGCTGTTGCCCACGCTCGCGGGTTGGGTCGCCACCCCTGGCCGGGACGCGATACATAAGCAATTCGTTTTCCCCGATTTCAACGCGGCATTCGGCTTCATGTCGCGTGTGGCGCTCAAGGCCGAGCGGCTCGATCATCACCCGGAGTGGTTCAACGTCTGGAATAAGGTCGATATCACGTTGACGACTCACGATGCCGAGGGCGTGACCGCCCGCGATATCGAATTGGCTCGCTTTATCGAGAGCATCGCGCCTCAACCCTGAACAAAAACTGAAACTTAGAGCCCGGCGATAGGGCCAGAGATGGGCCAAAGACGGGCTAAATAGGGGCTAGATGCCGGCCAAAACGCACGAAAACCTGCGAAAAGCCGTCAAAACGTCAGCCGATTGTAATCTATGCCCCTCCATTCATAAGCGATTCGTAAGACTGATACGCCATTAGCGCATTTGGCTCAAGTTCACTTAGCGGAAGCGTCTTACGCCGCTGTACAATCATCAGAGCATAAGGTTTCGATAAGGCATTGGCCTGCTGGCACAACTTCATTTCGTCACCGTACGAAGGAAGTTGGGCACGCCAATAATTGATCGCCGCCTCGAGCTGCGTGATGTCGATTTCCCGCATGCCGGCGTTATGCCCGGGTTGGTCCACATGCCTCGATCCGGCGGCCGGATCGGTAGCGGAACTCGATTGTGTCGCGAGATCTGTCATAGGTCCTTCATCGGTCCTTTAGTGCCCTTCATGTCTGGCTTGCGGGCTACCCGGGTCTGCGAACGAGAGCGCCCCTTTCAAATTGTACTTGAGCGATAGCTATGCGACTCCTACTCATCGAAGACGACCGCCCGATCGCGCGCGGTATCCAAAGCAGCCTCGAACAAACCGGCTTCACGGTCGACATGGTTCATGACGGCATTTTCGCCGAACAAGCGTTTGCGCAGAACCGTCACGACCTGATTATCCTGGACCTGGGCTTGCCCGGCCTGGACGGCATGACCTTGCTCTCGCGCCTGCGCCAGCACAACCGCCATACCCCGGTGATTATCCTCACTGCGCGCGACGAACTCGACGATCGTCTACAAGGCCTGAACAGCGGCGCCGACGACTATATCTCCAAACCGTTCGAGCCCGCTGAACTCGAAGCGCGGATTCGCACGGTACTGCGTCGCAGCGGCACGCACGGCGTGATCTCTCGCCCCGAAATCACCTTGGGTGGCGTGCGCCTGTCGGGCGTAGACCGCCGTATCTTCAACCAGGACAAGCCACTCGAATTGTCGCCGCGCGAGTTCGCCGTACTCGAAATGCTGTTGCAACGGCATGGCCGCGTGGTGAGCAAGGCCCAATTGCAAGACCACTTGACCCATTTCGGCGGCGACCTGGGAGACACAGCCATCGAAGTGTACGTCCACCGCGTGCGCAAAAAACTTGAAGGCTGCCGCGTCGAGATCGTGACCGTGCGCGGCTTCGGCTATCTGCTCCAGGAAATCGCTTAAGTTCGGCTGGGCTGGGCCGAGCGTCTCTTAAAGTTAAAGCATTCGAGCATTAAAGCATTTTGGAAACACACATGCTTATGCCCACTTCCGTTCCCGCGGTCAGTCTACGGCATACGTTGCTGCGGCGGCTGATCGCGCCGCTTTCCCTGCTTGCGCTGGCCAGCGGCATGGTCGCCTTCGGACTCGCTTTTCGATATACCGAACGCACCGTCGACCGCTCGCTGACCGAATTCGCCAATGCCATGGCTCAGCAGTTTCTCAGCGCGAACACGACACCGCTTATCACCGTGCCGCAACTCGGCGATGCGATGTTCTCCGACCCCGCCGATCACCTGACTTATCGCGTGACCGACGGCGTACATGAGATCGCCGGCCAATCGAACTTGCCGCTCACCGGCACCTTCGTGCGCGATACCCGCCGCGCCGTGATTTTCGAATCGGATTTCGAGGGCGGTGCGGTACGGGTCGCGCAGATCAAGGTCAAGCGCGCAGATGGAAGCGTTGTGACCGTCGAGGTTGGACAGCGGCTTGCGCGGCTATATCGGCTTGCGGCAGAATCGCTGCTTGCCGTGATGACCCCCTTATTACTGCTGCTGGTGGCCGGCTGGCTGATCGTGCTCGGCGCCGTGAACCGACAGCTCAAACCGCTTACCCAACTGGCCGATTCATTGAACCGGCAGACGCACACGTCGCTGGAACCCGTTGACGAAACGTTCGTGCCCGCCGAAATCCGGCCGCTGACCGGCGCATTGAACGCGCTGCTGGCACGCCTCAAAACCGCACTCGATGCGCAGCGCAGTTTTATCGCCGATGCCGCGCATCAATTGCGCACGCCGCTCACCGCCCTCAAACTGCATGCGGAACAAGCCGCCACGGCGCGTGACCCTCAAGCGGTTCAAGTTGCCGTGCAGGAGTTGCGTGCTTCCGTCGACCGGGCAGTTCGTTTGTCCAATCAGTTGTTATCGCTGGCACGCGCCGAGCCGGGCGAGCACGTGGCGCAATTCTCCAAGGTCGATCTCGCATTGCTGGCGTTCGACACGGGCGCCGAATCCGTGCCACGGGCGTTGGCTCATGGCGTCGACATGGGCTTTCAGCGACTTGACGCAGCAGCCGGCGAGGCCGGTAGCGGCTCGCCCCTGTACGTGATGAGCAACGCGATATTGTTGCGCGAGGCGTTGGCCAATCTGATCGACAACGCGCTGAAATATGCAACGCCGCGCGATGACGAGGGCGGGCGTCTCACGTTGAGCGTGGGAACAAAGCGCACGCCGGGCGAACCCGCTCAAGCCGAACTGGTGGTCGAAGACGATGGGCCGGGTGTGCCACCCGAGATGCGGACGGATCTTTTCAAACGCTTTTTTCGCGGCGACGCGCAAACCAACGCCGCCAGCGGCGCCGGTCTGGGGCTCGCGATCGTGCGCGATATCACGGTGCTGCATGGCGGCGATATCTATTACGAAGACGCGCCCGGCGGCGGTTCCCGCTTCGTCATCCGGCTACCGCTTGCAATTTGAAACTGCTGGGTACTTAAAGCCAAACCAAGGCTGGATGAAGATCAGACCCAAGATTAGACCCAAGCTCAAACCCAAGATCAACCGCTTCAAGGTTTAAGACTTGGGCGCCAGCATCGTGCCCCGACACTTCGATGCGCCGCACAGGCATAAATAGTCACGCTTGAGTGCCTTGGTATAACGCGCGTCGATGACCAGGCCGTAATCGTAGAAGAGTTCCTCGCCGGCTTTGATCGCTCGACGCGCCTTGATGAACACGCGGCCATCGATTTCCTCGGCTTCGCAGTTCGGCTTGCACGAGTGATTGATCCAACGGGCGTTGTTGCCCTTGATCTTGCCGTCGATGACACCACCGCTATCGAGCGAAAAATAAAACGTGTGATTGGGGTGATCCGGATCGTGAGGATGGCGCCGCAACGCTTCATCCCAGGAGATGCGCTCACCCTTGTATTCGATCAGGCGTTCGTTAGCGGCCAGCGCGACGCTTGCGAACACCCCGCGCCCGTGCACTCCCGAGCGACGCACCACAATACGGGGCAAAGCCATGCTTCGATACCTCATTGCTAAAGATGGACTGCAAGGCGGGCTGCAACCCGGTCCGGACGACCCGTCGGGCGCAATCCGGCTGGCCCGCTCCCTTATAGTGGCAGGTCATTATTGCGTTGCCAAGATGGAGCGAAGCAGCCCGATATCAGCGTTGCCCGAACTGAATGTCGCCAAACAGATGTTTGTATTGATGTGGATTGCAGCGCCAATATTGCTTGGGAGCACTGACTTGCGCGCCCAGCTCGGCCGCAGCATGCCACGGCCAGCGCGGATCGTACAGCATTGCGCGCGCCATGGCGACCATATCGGCTTGGCCACTTGCGACAATCTGCTCGGCCTGACGGGGTTCCGTGACCAAACCGACGGCGATCGTCGGCAGGCCTACCTCACGTTTGACGACTTCGGCGAACGGTAGTTGATAACCGGGGCCCAACGCGATTTTTTGCAGCGGCGACACACCGCCGCTCGACACGTCGATCCAGTCGCAGTTGCGGGTTTTAAGTTCCCGAGCAAACACCAGCGTCTGCGGCAGATCCCAGCCGCCCTCGACCCAGTCGGTCGCCGATACCCGTACGCCCACCGGTATGCCGTCGGGCACTACCGCACGCACTGCATCGAATACTTCGAGCGGAAAGCGCATCCGGTTTTCCAGCGAGCCGCCATAGGCGTCACTGCGCTGGTTCGCCAACGGCGAGAGGAATTGATGCAACAGATAACCGTGCGCCGCATGTAACTCGATCGCCTGGAAACCGAGACGAACCGCGCGCTTGGCTGACGCGACAAAAGCCGTCCTGATCCGTTCAAGACCGGCCTCGTCCAGCGCCAGCGGCGCCGACTCACCTTCTTTGTGCGGCACCGCCGAAGGCCCAACCGTTTGCCAACCACCTTGCGCCACGCTCACCAACTGGCCGCCTTCCCATGGCGCACCGCTCGATGCCTTGCGGCCCGCATGCGATAACTGGATCGCAAGTGGAATGGGGCTATACCGTCGAATTGCCGTGACCACGCGTGCGATCGCTTGTTCGGTCGCATCCGACCACAAACCCAGATCGGCCGCGGTAATCATGCCTTCCGGTTCGACGGCCGTGGCCTCGACGCAAAGCAGGCCCGCTCCAGAAACCGCAAGCTGCCCGAGATGCATCATGTGCCAGTCGGTGGCTTGCCCCGCCTCGGCGGAATATTGGCACATCGGCGATACAACGAGCCGATTCGGCAGTGTCAGTTCGCGCAGCGAAAACGGAGAAAAAAGTATGCTCATAAGAAGACGATTTCAGGCCTGACAAGAGTAAACAACGCAGCAAACCATGCCGAGCAGCGAGCTTCCCGCACGCGGCCTCGCACGCAATGTCTCGTACTGGCCCATACACGCACTCGCACGTATTCACCCGCACTTACACAGCGTGCACCCGTGAATACTCTCTCTGCCCTGAGCGCCGCACTCAATTACCGGAAAAAATCTTCCAGGCTTTGCGCTGCTGCAATGCATCGCCTTCGTCATAGAACGAACAATCCAGGCGCACCCCGGTATCGTCATATTGAATCTTGAGCAGGTTGCAATGATGAACGGCCTGCTTGCGCGCGCTCGCACGACCCGGCTCAAAATGGCTGCAACTCAAGCACATGCGGTGCAGCGGGATGGTCTCTTTAAGCTCGAGGTCCCGAATCACTTTGACTAGCGAACGATATAGAGCCACCTGCTCGCCGCCGCTCAGAATATCGACAGCGCCCGAGAGAAAGCCCGGCCACTGCAGTGCCTTGCGTGCCGCGGTACGTCCTCGGCTTGTCAGTCGCACCGCGAGTGCACGGCCATCGTCCAGTGCTCGACGCTTTTCAACCAGCCCTTTGGTTTCCAACGTACTCACCGCGTCGCTCGTGGTCGCTGCCGTCAACGCTGTTTCGCGTGCGATCTCGCCCAGGCGAAGCGATTCCTTGCGTTGCATCAGCAGCACCAGGATTTCTCCCTGAGTCGGCGTAAGCCCGACTTGTTCGGCCCAGTTCCAGGCCTCGCTGCGCATCGCGGTACTTAACCGTAACAGACTGTGGGTGATTCGACCGGTGGCCTGGTCGCCGTAAATGCCTTCGCTCATAGTAATCAGTCGGTAAGCGGCCGTTTGACGTGCCGCTGGATTATTCGAAGGAAGGTTTGCCGTGGGCATTCAACCCCTCCACGCTTACTAGTATCTCAAACTTTGACGCTTCTCACTTGCTAAGCAATAAATACCATTTTGCGTTTACGCCTGCCACCATCAACCCTTTCTGGAAGATTACAAATAATCTCACGTTGTTGGCGCTTTGCTGTGCATAAGCTGTGGAAATTTCTTGTATGAGACCGGGAGCGAAAGTGGATAAGTTGTTCGACTCGCACGCAAGTATAAAAGTTGTCCCTTCTTTGCGCACGTAATCATGCATGGGCCCACATGGTTATCCCGCAGCCAAGTTCTTGATAGAAATTAAAAAAATTCAGTTATCCACAGAAATTGGTGTGTGTTGTTAACGATTACTATCATTAAATAATGATTCTGTTAACACCATAAAGACAAGAACGATCACCGGCGAGGCCACCGCTGAGAATCATGCGCCGCGGCCTCACCGTTGGCCGAAGGCCCAGCCACCGCCTTTCTGCGCAAACCTGCTTACAGGCCGCTGGCGGACCTCGAAGAGACCCCTCACCCCCGTGGGTTCAGATTAACGAACGCGCCTGCGCAAGGGGTCGTTTAATCGTCCAGCAGGCCAACAACCTCTGCCGAGCCCAGTCCAAAAACAAAAAAGCGAACCGAAATTCGCTTGTCATCCTCAAGTCACCGATCGCCCCCTATGCGCTCCTCATGCGCTCGCTTATCGCGGGTGCGGGTCGGTGCGACGTATTGTCGCGTATCGTCGAGACGTCTCGCCATGTGCCCCGGCGTGCCCTAGGCTCGACCGCGCCATTGCAGACATTGCTGCCTGACCGCCTCGTTCAAAGAGTGGGAGTGTTCGCCTTCCTGAATTTGACGCAGCCAGGTTGCATCGTTGATCCCCGATCGCACCATAGAGCGAATTTCCTCGAGTGCGTCCTCCGACTTCAGTACAGCCGCATGCGGCGCGAGCAGGTCCAGCGTTTGGAGAATATCTTCCGCAATGGTCTTGCGCGCGCTGTTGTGCGCATTGGCATAGTGACCTGCCAGGCCAAATCGGCAGGCCTCGAAGCGGTTGAACGTGTAGACCAGGTAATCGTCTTCCTCGGGCGTAACCGGCTTGTCGAGCAAGAGGTAGCGCGCCAGCGTCTGGATATAGGCTGCAATCGCGGCGGCTCGTTCGATGGACAAAGGTGTATCCATCACCCTGACTTCGATCGTGCCGAATTCGGGCTTGGGCCGAATATCCCAATAGAAATCCTTCATGCCTTCGACAACACCCGTCGCAACCATCTTGGAAAAATACGCTTCAAAATCCTGCCAAGTCAGCACGAACGGCGCGCGCCCGGAAAGCGGGAACGCAAATACGGAGTTCAGCCTGGCTGAATGAAAACCGGTGTCCACGCCCTGAACGAACGGCGACGAAGCGGATAAAGCGATGAAGTGCGGGATGTAACGCGACATCGAATGCAGCAGGTATAGCGCTTGATCGGCGTTCGGACAGCCGATATGGACATGCTGGCCGAATACCGTGAACTGCTTGGCAAGGTAGCCGTATAGCTCCGACAGATACTGGAACCGCGGCGAATCGAAAATCTGCCGCTCGGTCCAGTGCTGAAAAGCATGAGTTCCCCCGCCGCATAAACCGACGTTGAGATGATCGGCCGCGTCGACGAGCACATCGCGGATCGTGCGTAGTTCGTCGAGCGCCTGCGCATGACTGGTGCAGATACCGGTCGCCATCTCGATCATGCTTTCGGTAATTTCCGGCTTGATATCGCCAGGTACCTTCTTGTTGCCGACCAGTCGCATCAAATCCGACGCGGCGTTGGTCAAATCGTAATCGTGGGTATTGACGATCTGAATTTCCAGTTCAACCCCAAAGGTGAACGATTCTGAATCGTGGAATGGACCCAATGACATGCTGCAACTCCTCAAATATTTGTTCCAACCGCTATGCTCGACCCGTAAGGTCCGGCATTGATGATCGCCTTACTGTTCACATTTGCTGATCGCGTTCGCCGCTCGTGTTACTGCTGATGTCACGGCTCATTTTATTGCTTATGCTCATTGTTTCCGCTCCCCCACCCACGCCAAACAGCGATACACCAACAACGGCGCCCCAACTTGCAAAATCACAATGGCGCACATGATCACAGCACGCAGATCCGGATCGAAACCGGGGTACAGGGTGTACGTATCGTCGACTAACAGATAGGCCAGCGAAGACATCGGCGCGAGCGACAAGCCCAATGCCGTCCCTTGTTTGAAGTCAATACCGCTGGGCTTCGCAAACGCCAATACGCCAGCGAGCTTGGCCACCAACCTGGCAGCGATAAGCACCAGCGCAGCGAGTCCACCATATTCGATGAATTGCCAATGGAAGGTGGTGAGCGTCAGCACGAACAGAATCACGGTCAGCAAGCGCCCCGCCGTGCCGAAATGCTCGGGCCACAACTGCGGACGGTCATCCATATTCTTGAACAGGATACCGGCGCCCAACATCACCAGGATGATCGATAGCTTGAATACCTGCGCAACCGCTACGGCCAGCAGAATGAGCCCCATCAATGCCACGAACGAATGCTCGTCCTGGATACTGAAGCGCCGATAAAACAAATTACAGCCGCGCGCCAGCAAATAAGCAAGGATCAACGATCCACCGATCAAGTACAGCGGCGCGAGTAGCGTCGCGAAAAAATCGCCGTAAAACGTCTGATGCAGCCAGCCGGAAATAAGCTTGGTCAAGATCACGGCCAGCATGCTGTTTAACGCAGTGAGCGTAAGCAGGCGCTGAGTCACTTGGCCTTCGGCTTTCAACTCGGTCTTGAGTTGAATCACCATGGCCGGTGAAGTCGAGATGGCAATTGCTGCGATCACCATTGCAGTCAAGATCGGCAAACCGATCGCTCGCATGGCAACCAGTACGAGCACAAATGTCAGTAGCGCTTCCGCAAGACTGGTCACGATCAACCAGACGTTCTTGCGCATCCACTGCAAATTCAGGCGGCTGCCCAATTCAAACAGCAGCAAGCCGAGCGCAACATCGAGTACGAGTCTGGCCTCTACGCTGAGGTTGGCATTAATGACATCGAACCCAGCAGATCCTGCCAACAAGCCAATCACGGCATAAGCGCTAATGCGTGGCAAACGCCACGCACGCCAGCAAATTTCGCTGAGCAAGCCCGCGGCAAGCAAGGCCAAACCGGCCCAAAAAATTGAATCAGGCACAAGTGGCCAATCCGGCAAAAATGAAAATGCCGATGTCATGGGGCAAATTCCTCCAATTGTTTCAGTTGCGCCCGCTTCGCCTTGGCGACGAGCGCGATTGATAAGACGTGACCCAAAGCATGACCCGATGCGTCGTCCGAACCGGAACCCGGTCTAGAACGATGACGCGTTGACGGCGGGCTCGCGTCGGCCCGATGCCGCTTCATGGAAATTGATGGAATCGAAGCCGCGTGTAGCGTAGTCGTCCGGCAAAACTCGATTTTTCTACAAAAATGAGCAGATCTTGGAGATGTACTTCGCAGCACGAGAGGCTTGAGCGCCCTAGCCAGCCTGAAACCTCGACAGATTTCGCAGGTTTGCCGGTTCGGGAAGCGACATCATTGTGCCATAGCTTGTTCTGGACCCTACTCCAACGCTCCCTGGAGCGGGGCTGCTTTACTCCTCTTGGTTTTTGATCGGTTTTGAAACGATGCGGCGCTGCAGTTAGCTCAGACAGTCGAGTTTCAGATTTGTTTTAAATCTTTTATATGTATACATCGTAGTAGTTAACAAGCAGGGACGATTTCTGTGGATAACTGTCTTATTCGTTGATAAATCATGTGCTTAACGGCCGCACAACCGCTCTGACAAAAGTTGCGTGGCGTCGGGGAGCGCGGGATAAGTTTTGAGGCGAGGGGCGGGCAAGCCAAGTTATCCAGAATCCGTCCACAGGCAATACAGAATTCGCAGCGGTGTTTGTCCACAGCTTATCAACGGGGTTAGGCTCGCAACGTCTGCCGTAATACCCGCAATAGAAAACGCGCCGGATCCACGCCGTCGGCTAGCTTGCGATCGACTGGCCAGGGCTCGCCATCAAGTTGCGAAGCGATAAGTTCAGCGCCCAGCGCTGCCCACGTCAAACCCCTGGAGCCATAGGCCGTCGCTGTGTATAAACCGGGGATGCGGGGTATATCCGCCAAATGAGCACCATTCAAGGTACTGGCGAGCGCCAAGGCCGCAGCCTCATCGGCAACCGGTCCGATCACCGGCATGCGATCCGAGGTGACACAGCGCAAGCCTACTCGGCCGGCGAGTGTCGCCGAATCGAAATGGCTACGCGATGAGGGCACCAGATGCGCAAGCCGATCGAGATTTTCGCGCTGGCTGGTCCACCGCACCTCAGGATCGGTATCGTCTAAATCGTAGCTGGCACCGGTCATCAGTGACCCGGAGTTCAAGCGCACTAAGTAGCCGTCGCCGATCAGCGGTATTTCGGGCGCTAGATGTGCGGCGTCGGATGAGAGCGGCAACACGGTAATTTGTCCGCGGATGGCGGTCAGCGGCAAATGTCTTGAGCCAAGCAGACGCTGCGCATCGACCGCGCTGGCCACGATCACCACCGAGGCATCGGCGATCGACGCGCCGTGCGCATCGATGACATGCCAGCGGTCGCCGCGCTTTTCAAGGCGCTGCGCCGCTTGACCGAAAAGACGCTTAAGCCGCACGCCGGCCGCATCAAGTTGAGCTTTACACAAGGCTGCCGGATCCAGCCATCCGCCACGCGCAAACAACCATCCGCCAAAGGCTGGTGTCACGCCTATGTGTAAAGCGGCTTGTCTGCGGCTAACCAGCCTGACGTAGGAATCCGGCAATGCCAAGCGTTCGAGCGTCGCTTGCATCGCTGCAAACTCCTCCTCATTTTGCGCGGCAACGAATAGGCCGTCCGAATGCCAGTTAAACGACGCGCCGCAATCACGCAGATCGGACCAGCGACGCAATGCATACAAAAACCCCGCACGTGACAGGCGAGCCGCAAAGCTATCGTCTGACGTGACGATAGGGTGAAACACACCCGCGGGATTGCCCGAAGCTTCTTGCGCCGCGCTCGCTTGTCGTTCAATCAGAGTGACTTGCCACCCGCGTGCGGCGAGTCGTTCGACCAACGCGCAGCCAGCAAGGCCGGCACCGATCACGATCGCGTCGCGCGCGGCGTGAGGGCAGATTTCAGAAAAAGGCGCAGGTGGCTCGTGGCGTCTGACTCGAAATCGTGGCGCGAAAGAGGCCACGATACGGCCGCTGTTGCCGTCATCGTTATCGTGGTCATCGTGCACCGCGGTTATTTCAAAACCGTATTCACGCAGCCGTTTGCGTAACCCCGCGTGCATTGATGTAGCCACTAGCGTGGCATGCTGTGCTGCCAAGCGCGTTAAACCGCGTAATAGAAACGGGCCCTGTACGGTCTGCGCGTCGGCAGGTGAGTTGCTAATGAGTGGATCAACGAGCGAATCGACGAGCGAAGCGGAATTCGAGTTGGAAGTCGCATCGACATAAAACGCGTCGGCACGCATCGCTAGGGTCGGCAATGTCGATAGCAGCTCGCCGAAAACCAACGTGAGCACGACGCGGCCTGCGGCGAACTCTAGCCGTTGTGTTCCCGATAACAGGGTGGGCCATTGCGCGCACAGATGTCGCGCGAGCTCTCGCACCAGCGGATCGAATGCAACTGCGGTCAGTGTTTGGTGCAATGCGGTGGCGTCCGGCGGACTCGCTTCGAGCACGACGAAATGCAGTCGCTCGCATCTCAGTGAATCGTTCTGCCAGGCTGCCCAGGTGGCCAGAAAATCGAGTCCAGTGCCAAAACCGGTTTGTAGAATCGCAAAACGATCGCGATGCTGCCAGCGTTCAGGCAAACCACTATCTCGTAAAAAAACCTGGTTGGACTGTTCGGGGTGGGTCACGAAATGGGTCGGTGGAGCGCGAAAGCCAGTGCGCAAATGGGGATGCGGGATGGCAAAGCCAGTGTGGGCAAGCGCCGCCTGGGTATCAATGCGTTGGCAAAAACCAACGTTAGAACGCGGTTAGAGGGGAATTCCCAGAACATAAAAGCGCTCTTTTTCGCAATTGCTGCCCAATTTTGGGTAAAACTGGCACATTACGTGAAAACCCGCGTCAAATCTAAGCCCGGAGGTGGTTATCATAGCAAGCCTGCCGTGGTAACGTAGTGCAGTCGCGGTCAGTAACCGGTCTGCCTCTCGTTAAGCGACTTTTTTTGCGGCACTACGTAAATGCTCGACGGCACGGCCCGCATACGTATAATCGTGGCGGTTGTGCTGTTCGTATCAACCCAAACCGAGAAAGGAACCTCATGAATAAACAGGAACTGATCGATGCCGTCGCCGCTCAGACTGGCGCGAGCAAAGCTAGCACCGGCGAAACGCTGGATACGCTGTTGGAAGTGGTCAAGAAAGCCGTTGCCAAAGGTGATGCAGTTCAATTGATCGGCTTTGGAAGTTTCGGTTCGGGCAAGCGCGCTGCGCGCACTGGCCGTAACCCGAAGACTGGCGAAGCAATCAAGATTGCTGCGGCAAAGACCGTCAAGTTCACTGCCGGCAAAGCGTTCAAAGACGCCGTCAACAACAAGAAGTGAGTTGAACCCTCACGTTGTTGATGCCCGCCGCCGGCGGGTTTTTTTTCGTCCGCGTTTTGTCGATGTACGGCAACGCCGCGCGGATAGAGGTGGGTAGGATAGGTTAAGGACGTTGTATTTTTAAGCGCTGGCACACGCTATCGGGGCGGGCGGTGAATGAATTCGTTGTCGTTGCTCGCGCCACGATAAATCAGTACGCCTGATTGCTTGCTCACGCTACGGGATGGTTGGGCGATATTTTTTGCCGACTTGGGTGTCTCGATCACATCCGTCGAGCGCGGGAAATTACTGGGCAAAGGTGGAGGCAAATCGCCCACCTGATTCCAGCCTACGAGGATGGCGTAGATTTGCTGGCCGTACTGGTCGCGCAGCGCCGGCGTTGCGGAATGGTAAGCACCGACTGCCTGCCAAGTGTCGCCGTAGCGCAGCATTTGCCGGCGCAGATGCCAGGCGCCGATATACACGTTGGCGCATGGTTGCATCAGCGTGTCGAGCGAGATGCCGTATTGCGACAGCGCCGGCATATGAACGGAGTTGATCTGCATCAGGCCGTAATCGACCGTACCGTTGTTGTTGGAGTGTGTCGCGTCCGCATGGTTATGTGACTCTTGCCAAGCGATCGCGCGCAACAACATGGGATTGACATGTTCATAGGCCGCAGCCTCGTCAAAGCAATCGGCATGCGCCGCTTGGCCGATCGCGAGCGCCGCAAGCGCAAACGATACGCGGGCCCAGCGCATAATGTGCCAGGTTAGTCGTAACGGTTTCAAACTGGCGCGCTGTTGCATAAGGACGAGTGGCAAGGTCGGATCGGCCGGAAACGATGCAGCGGATTTGCGAATTCAGTGGAACAGCGCAACGAGCGGCGCAACAAGCAGCCTTTTGCCGTGAGCGAGATCAACCTTCGCCCCCGTACTTTGAGCGACAATAGTGCGCCCGTCACTTTTTTGCTCATTATAGAGGTTGCAGCATGCGTTCTTACTATCCCCGTGCAGTCCCCGGTTCGTCTTTCCGGGCCACGTCGGCCTCGCGTCGTCGTCAGGCAGGACTGACCTTATTGCGTCTCATGCTGTTGCTGGGTGCCATCGGTATCGTGTTGACGATTGCCGCGCACTACCTGCTCGCACACTGAACGTATGCCCTAATTACACCGCGCCTCAGTGCGTTGCCGAGTCGCGAACTCGCGCTAGGCTAAAATGGTCGGAACAAGGCACCGTAACGAATCACGGTAACAAATCATGAAAAAAACGCGCGGTAATAAATCGTAAGGTCGCCGCCGGCTCACGTAACCCGCGGCAAATCCGCAGCAGATATCCTGTTCGCGACCCGCACCCAGCCTTTCATCGTAACCTTCACCTCAGGATTGCCCATGCGACTTGCCCGCCTCTCTCACCGCGCCGCGCCACGAATCACGGCGAGAGGAACGATGCGTCTGTCGCGTCTGGGATTGCGTGCGGTGCTGCTGACCAGCCTGTTGGCGGGCTGCACGGTGGGTCCCGATTACAAACGTCCAGCGGTGGCAGTGCCGGCGCAGTTCAAGGAAGCTGCACCGGGATGGAAGACCGCGCAACCTGATGATCAAAGCACGCGCGGTCCGTGGTGGGAAGTGTTCAACGATCCCGAGCTCAACGCGCTGGAAGTGCGCGTGAATGCGGCGAACCAGACGGTGGCGAGTTTTGAGGCAGCTTACCGGCAGGCCAACGCGTTGGTATCCCAAGCGAATGCCGCGTATTTTCCGACCTTGGGGCTATCGGCCAGCCACACACGCTCGAAATCGTCGTCGGCCAGCTTCAGCACGGGCAGTACAAACCTGAGCACGCCGGGCCGCATCAGCAACGACAATTCGACCTCGCTCGACGCTTCATGGGAACCCGATCTCTGGGGCAAAATCCGGCGCCAGGTCGCGGGAGAGAAAGACAGTGCGCAAAGTGCCGCCGCCAATCTCGCCAATGCACAGCTCTCGGCACAGGGCACCCTGGCCCAGACCTATTTTCAACTGCGCGCGCTGGACGCTGCACAGCAACTGCTCGACTCGACGGTGGTTGCTTTCCAGAAATCGCTAGACCTGACTCAGAATCGGTATAACCAAGGCGTCGCCGCGCGCTCCGACGTGCTGACCGCACAAACCCAGTTGCAACAGGCGCAGGCGGCCGCGTTGGACAACGGCATCCTGCGTGCTCAATACGAGCACGCCATCGCGGTGCTGATCGGCGAACCCGCATCGACGTTCACGCTTGCACAGGTGCCGCTTGCGGCGACCCCGCCCGCTATCCCGTCGCAACTGCCGTCCACACTGCTGGAGCGACGCCCCGACGTAGCGGCGGCCGAACGAAACGCGGCCGCGGCCAACGAGCAAATCGGTGTTGCGATCTCGGCCTACTATCCGACTTTGACGTTGTCGGCATCAGGTGGGTTTGAGAGTAGCTCAATCAGCAATTGGCTGACGGCTCCGGCGCGTTTCTGGACTCTGGGCCCGCAGCTCGCAGGCACCTTGTTCGACGGTGGCTTGCGCGCGGCCCAGACGGATGCTGCCCGTGCGACTTATGACCAGAATGTCGCGACTTATCGCGGGACGGTGTTGTCGGCATTCCAGGATGTCGAAGACAATCTCGCCTCGCTGCGGATCCTTGCTCAGGAAGTCGAGATCAACCGCGCAGCTGCGCAATCGGCCGATCAGGCGCTCGATATTCTTCTCAATCAATATAAAGCCGGCACCGCCACCTATTTGCAGGTGATTGTTGCGCAAACCACCGCCTATTCGGCGCACCGCACGCTGGTCAACACCAACGGCAGCCGGATGGTCTCGGCGGTAGGCTTGATCAAGGCGTTGGGTGGCGGTTGGGATGCCAGCGAGCTGTCTGTCGCGAAGCACGGTTGAATCGGCCCGGTTGAATTAGCGCGGTTGAACCAGCGGGCCTGATTTAGTACGCTTGAGTCGGCATGGTTGACCAGCGCGGCCGAATCGCCGCGCAGCGCTAACGTACCGGTCAGCGCTGGCGCAGGCGCAGGCGTTGCCTAAGGCGCCGACAGCGGCGATGCCACGTCGAAGGTCCGATACGCTTCGATATACGCATCGAAATCGCTCGCTTCGTCGCGTTCAAGACGTTGCTGCTCGGCAAGTGAAGCGCGTGTCAGCTCTTCGAAGTACGCGCTTTGCCCTGCTTCGAGCGGACGCGCCCGAAAGCCCCGCGCATGCTCCTCACTGATTTGCAGCGCAAATTGCGCGAGACTTTGCTTGCGCGAGCGCAGGGTTTCCAGAACGCGTGCCGATGGCGTCAGCGACAGATCATCGAGCTTGGCGCGTTGTGTCGCAATCGCTGTGCAATGACTATCGCTCGTGCAGCGAGTGCCGCGAGCATGATCGAGTGCCTGCGCCGCTTGCTCGATTTGCTCGAACAACTCGCGCGCCCATTCCTGCATATCGAGTGCCACGCCGTTGCGGCGCAACTGCAAACCCGGGCGACGACCTTGCGTGACGACCTGCGCAAAATTGGCGTTGGCCTCGTCGTGTTCGGCGCGCGCCAGCAGCGGGCTATCCTGCAGCGCACAGAACAGTAGGAACGCATCGAGAAAGCGCGCGGTCGGTAACGCGATGCCGGTGGGCTCGAACGGGTCGATATCGAGGCAGCGCACTTCGACGTATTGAATCCCGCGCGAGGACAAGGCGCGCAGAGGACGCTCGCCTGAGTTAATCACGCGCTTGGGACGGATCGTCGAATAGAACTCGTTTTCTATTTGTAAAACATTGGTATTGATCTGTACCCACTCGTGGCCTTGCCGCGTGCCGATTTTCTCGTAGGCCGGATGCGGTTGGCTGACGGCGCGCGCGAGGCTCTCGACATAGGCCGCGAGCGTATCGTAGTTGGGCGCCATGCCCGCTTGCGCCGGGTTGTTCTGATAACCGAGATCGCTCATGCGCAAACTGGTTGCATAAGGCAGGAACAGCGTATCGGCGTCCAGCGTTTCGAGCTGATGCGCGTGGCCGCGCAAGAAGTTGGTGCTCACAGCCGGCGACGCGCCGAACAACACCATCAGCAGCCAGCTATAACGCCTGAAATTGCGCAATAGCGCGAGATAGCGCTCGGACTGGAAATCGACAGAGGCCGCGTCGCTGTGCTCATGTTCTCGCAGCACGCGCCAGACATCGTCAGCCAGCGAGTAGTTGTAATGTATTCCCGCGATGCATTGCATCGAACGGCCGTAGCGTAGCGCCAAGCCGCGACGGTACACATGCTTGAGCCGACCGATGTTCGAGCTGCCGTATTCGGCGATCGGAATCTGGTCGTCGGCCGGCAATGCGCACGGCATCGATTCGTTCCACAGCAGTTCCTGGCCGAGCTTGCTATAGACATGGCGATGCAGCGCATCGAGATAATCGAGGGTCATCGCCACATCCGGCTCGGCGGGCGTGATGATTTCAAGCAGTGCTTCGGAATAGTCGGTGGTGACGAGCGGATTTGTTAGTGCCGAGCCCAGCACGCGGGGGTGCGGTGTCATCGCCAGCGTTCCCTGCGGGGTGACTCGGAGGCTTTCTTTTTCGATTCCGCGCAACCCCTGCGCCAGCAAGTTGGGCGAGGGCGATGCGTCGCCTGCGTCATCCGTAAATAGAGCGAGGCGTTGGGCAAATACGCCATAGGGCGCGGAAGAAAACGTGTTCGACATGAGTGGCCAAGTGCGCGGCGCACTGGCGACGGGCCAGTTTGCAGCTATCGATAAGGTAGGCGCACTTTATCATTCCCTCTCAGACCTTGCTTGAGCCCGCGCCAGCCGGGCCTCTGGCTCAGATAGACGTTCCTGATCGAGCAGGGCTGCTTTGCGCGCAAGCCCCCACCGGTAACCGGCCAGAGCACCGCTTTTTTGAACAATACGATGACACGGAATCAATAGCGCAACCGGGTTGCGCGCACATGCACTGGCCACCGCGCGTACCTTGTTCGGGGCGCCCAACGCCTGGGCAAGTTCGGTGTAGCTCAGGGTGGTGCCATAAGGCACCTGCTGCAACTGTTGCCAGACTTGCTGCTGAAAAGCGGTGGCTTGCACGTCCAGGGGCATTTGCAGGAAACGCCGCTGGCCGCCCAGATAAGCGGTGATTTGCTCGAGCCAGGCGCCAAGCCGGCCCTGATCGGGTAGCAATTTCGCGTGATTGAATTGCGTATGGAGTTGGGCGAGCAAGGTCTCGCTGTCGTCGCCCAGCGCGAGCGCGCATACCCCTTTATCAGTAGCGGCGATCATGCAGGTGCCCAACGGCGTTTCGCAACTGGCGTATTCGATCGCGAGTCCGGCGGCACCCTTGCGGTAAGCGGCCGGCGACATGCCCAGAGTGTCGCGTACCGCGTGATACATACGTGAGGTCGAACCGAAACCGGCGGCGTGGGTCGCCACGGTGACGCTAGCGCCGGCGCTGAGCGCGTTTTTTAGCGTGGTCACCCGCAAACTGGCTTGATAGGCACGCGGGGACACGCCCAGCACACGCTTGAAGAGCCGTTGCAAGTGGAAGGGGCTCAGATAAACCTGTGCGCTCAACTGCGCAAGTGTCATGCGCTGTTCAGGGTGGCGCGCCAGCACCGCGCAGGCGCGCTGCACCATTTCGACTTCACGTGGCACCGTGGTCGGTCGACAACGTTTACAGGGCCGGTAGCCGGCAGTCAATGCTTGCTCGGCATCGTCGAAGAATGTCACGTTCTCGCGGCGGGGCAAACGTGAGACGCAACCCGGTCGGCAAAAAATACCGGTTGTGCGTACGGCGTAGAAAAAGGCTAGGGCCGCCGCTTCGTCTCGTTCGACCAATGCCGCCCAGCGCGCCGCGTCACTGGCGTAATCTGTCTGCGCTGCGGGTGCGTCGGAGCGCGATAAGGGGGAATAATTTGAGTTCATAGCCTTACTTTAGCGATGCCAGACTCTTTTTGCGGCCCGAAACTTGCTGTTACATTGGGTCGGCCCGACTCGCAGAAGACCGCCCAGTATAGAAAACAAGCGTTGCTGATAAACAACATGTTGGAAAACCCTAATATAGGTGTTGCAACGCAACATGCTTTCCGCTATATTTGAGCTGTCTCCTCCATGTCTCCTCCTGATATGGATTCCGCCCGCTCCTCGTGAGCGGGTTTTTTTTGCCCAAAAATCGGCCGAGAAGGTAGAGCGACAGGTTTGCGGCACGGCCGACCGAGCGCGTAAATACGGCCGTCGAGATTCAATTCTGCGCTCTGGGCGGTGATAATGCGACAGCCCCAAGAAAAGCCGCCACCTCCGATACACTGCTACCGAAGGCGTACAGCGCTCATTCGCCCACCTCTGATGCGGTTCACGATGAAATTTTCGATGCACTCTTATCTGCCACCGCTAGTCACGCTGTGCGTTGCCCTGTCGCTGACAACCGCCACCGGCGTCGCGCACGCGCAATCGAGCCCGACGTCCTCTGCCTCACCCGCGGCCGCATCTGCCGTAGCTACACCCTCCACAGCAACAACTTCCGCAGCGACATCGGCGGCAGTAGGATCGGTGCCGCCTCAGTCGGATTGGGTCGTTACATTGGGTGCTGGGGTCATGGTCGGGCCGAAATATCCCGGCAGCAACTCGATGCGCTTCCAGCCGATTCCGGCTATCGATATCGAATACAAGAACCTGTTGTTCGCCAAGCAAGACATGCCGCTAGGCGTGTATTTTATCAACACGCCGGTTTGGAGCGCCGGCTTGGCGGTGCAGTACGATAATACCCAGCGCCGCCCCAGCGACAATCCGGCACTCGCGGCGATAGGCGGCGTCGATTCGACCTATCGAGCCAAGTTGTTCGGTTCCTACACCTTGTCGGCTCTGACGTTTTCCACTTCGGCCGCGCAGGATATCGGCGGTCATTCGGAAGGCCTGTTGATCGACGCGAATGTGATTGGCACGTTGCCGCTGGGTTCGAAGTGGTATCTGAGTGCGGGGCCCGGTACTACCTGGGGTAACAGCCAGTATCAGAACACCTTCTTCGGCGTGAACCAGGCGCAAAGCGCCGCGTCGGGGCTGCCGCAATACCAGGCCCACGCGGGGCTGCGCGATATCTACCTGAGTTTTGAAGCCGATTATCTGATTACCAAGCATTGGACAGCCACGGCCACGGTCAAAATCGCGCAGCTGCAAAGCAGCGCAGCCCACGGGCCGGTTACGCAAAGCCGCCAGCAGACGACTACGACGGCGGCGCTGTCTTACACGTTCTAACTGCGACGTTTTAACCCCGAGAGGCTGCAACCCCGAGGCTTTAAACCCGGCGTTCTAAGTCGTTTTAGGTTGGCACGAGGCAGAGCCTGCGTTCGCCGGTTCACCGACGATCCGGTTCCTTGAGCACAGTCCATTCCACGGCCACTGGATCGGCGTCGGCGGCGCCTACCCACACCTGGCCGTCCTGGATCGTGCATTGCAGCCGCATGGTCCGTTGCGCCAGGGTCGCGAGCGACGCGGCCACGCCATCCGCCAGGCTCAGCACGGTCAAATTACGCGCCCGGTCGAGTTTGCCACGGATAGGCTGCCACCATAAATCGGCGACCCGGCCCGAATACGCGCACAGCCAAACCTGGTCGGCGCGTCCACAGGCCTTGAGCAGCCGGCGTTCATCAGGCTGTCCGACCTCGATCCATTGTTCGATGCGCCCGGTCAAGTCCCGACGCCATAGGTCGGGCTCATCGACATCGCTCAAACCCTTGCAGAATTCGAGCCGTTCGTCGGCGTTCAAGGCAAAGGCGAGCAGCCGTACCATCATGCGTTCATCGGTTTCGGACGGATGGCGGGCGATCGTCAGCGCGTGGTCGGCGTAGTAGTGCCGCTCCATGTCCGCGATCTGCAGCTCTGCTTTATAGATGGTTGATTTGATGGCCATGGGTCTACCGAGTTGCGGCTGAATTGCGATTATGCGCGAGCGGATGCGCGCTGCGCATGATGCCACAGCCGGCGCGACTCGCCCAAGATCCTCGCATTGGGCACCATGGCTGAGCGATGCGCGCGCTGTCGCGCCTATCACCGGTGGACTGTGTCGACGCGCCGGGCTACCATGCAGCGGCACGGCAACGTAAGCGCGATGATGGCGTAGCGCTCGATTGCCACCCCTACTCCGCTATTTGCCAACAAGGATACGCGATGATAAAAGCCCTCTTTGCCGCCTTGCTCGTCGGCGGCATCGTACTGATCGCGTTTGGCTTTCAGTCCCTGCATTCGCTTGGCAACGACGTATCACGGTTTTTTACCGGTTCTCCCACCGATAAAACCATGATGCTGTTTGTCGGCGGCGCGGTGGCCGCGGCTGCCGGCCTATTCGGCCTCGCCTTCTCAAGTCGCCGTTGACCGCGACGGTGTGAGCACACTATGTGAGCGCAACGCGTGTAGGGTCATGCAACCGGTCAGACCGTCACGCCAGTAGCCGGGAGCACGATTTCCGGCTTGGTGGCTGAACGGGTACCGGGCACCGGCGCATTGTCGGCGCCGTGGTAGGTGAACACCAACGAGAGTTTGACGTCGGCGCTGGTATTCTTGCCTGCCGAATGCAAGGTGTTGCAGTGGAAAAACACTACGTCGCCCGCCCCCAGTTCGGGTGCGACGGCTGTCGCGATCAGCGACTGGTTTTCCGGCAGATCGGAGCGGAAGAATTTCGCGCCTTCGAAACGATCGGCTTCGAAGGCCATGCGGTGTGAGCCGGGCACGAACCACAGGCCACCGTTTTCGGCCGTTTCCGGCCCCAACGCGACCCACGTGGACATCAGGTCGTCGCGCTCGAATGCCCAATAACGGAAATCACGATGCCAGCCCGTCAAACTGCCATACGCCGGATGTTTAGTCATCAGGCAATTATGATGGGCACGCGACATCCATACGGTGCTGTCAAAATATTGCCGCAGCCACTCGCTGATTTGCGGGTCAGTCGCGCATGCCGCGAAGTCGGGATCTCGCCCATAGGCATCCAGCAGACGCCTGACCGTCTCTCCGCCGCGCGCATTACGCGATTCCGGGGCTCCGGGATAGCGCAGGTCTGCTTCGTATTCCAGTGGCCCCTGGCGTTGCGCCAACTGCTGCGCGGCCACGGCGCGCAGACGTGCGACCCGTGGCGGGCTGAGCAGCCCGCGCACGATCACATACCCCGTGTCGCGCAGCGTGGCGATTTGTTGCCCTATGTGGTTTGATGAAAGCATAACGATAGACCCGAGATTCCTGCCAAGTCGCTATTGTAGCGGCGCGCGCACCCCACGCGCACTCCGAGCGTATCCCGCGCGCACTCCTATAAAGCAACGCAGCCCCGAGCGCATGAGGCGGATAGCCGACGGGCGCGAGCCCGGGGCGGCGAAAAATACGCGCCGCAGCAGGGCAAATAGGTATCCGAACATAAACTATTTAACTTGCACTGCAACAACCGGCTGGCCCCCGGCTATATGGTGGACACTTAGTGTTACCGACTTTCATATTGCGTCGCAACACGCTTGATCGAGGCGGATAAGGGCTAGGCACTATCTTTTTCGAGCTTGTCTCCTATACTCAAATAGCACACATAAAACATAAGAGCGGGGACCGACAATGCCTTATTTAACGCTGAACGATCTGATTCTGTTGATACCGATGGGGCTGGCAGGAGCACTTTTCTTCGGAACCATTCCTGCAAGATCTAAAGTGAAACTCAACTCTTTGCGGATAGTCGGAGCTTTGATCGGCATGTTGGGTGCGCTCATTTTAGTGGAAGGCCTGCCTATGTTGGTCTGACGTTGCAGTCATCTATGGCGCGTCTAAGACGCGCACTACTCCGGCATTTGGCCGGAACCTGCACAGCCGCGCAACGCGGCTGTGCGCTATTCAGGCGTCTGAAAATCGCACGGCGCGACCGGCAATGACCGTCGGCGATAGCCACCACTGGGTATGTCGGAGCACACCGGCTGCGCTGGATACATTGATTGCGCGGCTCGACGCCGCAGCCTAAAATCAACCCTCCCCCACGTTTGTTCGCGTTTGCCCAGCCGATGGTTCCCGCCCGTACTCCTCGCCAGCCACGCCCGGTTGCCGCCGTCAATGCGGTGCGCTACTGGCGCACGCCCTTGATGGACGGCGACCTATTGACGGCGCAGTACCACAAACACGCATTCGGACCGCACTGGCACGATGCCTATACCATTCCGGTGATCGAGGCGGGACTCGAAACGTATCAGTATCGCGGCTCGCGGCACCTGGCCGGTAGCGGCTCGATGCCGGTGATCAATCCGGGCGAGGTCCATACGGGGTCCGGCGCGACCGATGCGGGTTGGCGGTATCGGGTGTTCTACCCTAGCGTCGAATATCTGACGCGACTGAGCGCCGAACTGACTGGGCGCCTCGACACACCTTGGTTCGGTTCGGACGTGATCGAAGACCCCGATCTGGCGGCGCGCCTCACGCATGCCCATCTGCTGCTGGAACAGAACGTCGCGGCCCTGCAGACCGAAAGCGCGTTGCTGGATGCTTTCGGCGTGTTGATCGCGCGCCATGCCTTGGCGCCGCGCCTAAGCAGCCCGCCGACGCGCGATACGGCACGTGTCGCGGCAATGCAGGCGCGATTGGCCGACGACCTGGCCGAAACGTTGACGCTGACCGAGCTGGCGGCCGGCGTGGGCTTATCGCCGTTCTACGCGGCCCGACTGTTCACGCGCTCGGTCGGACAAGCGCCGCATGCGTGGCGCAATCAGCTACGGCTCAATCGTTCACTAGGCGCCTTGCGTGCCGGCCAACCGGTAACCCAGGTTGCTGCTGCGAGCGGGTTTACCGATCAAAGCCATTTCACGCGTCACTTCCTGCGCACCTTTGGGGTACCTCCCGGGCGGTGGCAGGCTTCTTTGGCGAACGCCTCGCAGCCCGTGTCCACGACTGCGGGCGTGGGGTCCAAACGCTAATTCCAAGCGCAGACCCAAACGCAGACCCCGTGCGGTAATCCATCCAATTAGCAAGAACATACAAGCGCCGCCTAGCGGCGCCGGTTAGGCTCGTCGCTCGATTCATCAGAACAGACCCGTTCCATGCAAAACAGCGATGCGCCGCTTTCCCGGTTGAGCGAATGTGTCACCGGTGCGCGCGATACCATTCCCATGCTGATCGGCGCCGCTCCGTTCGGCGTAATTTTTGGCACCCTGGTGACCGTGAGCCCCGTGCCGTTATGGCAAGGGCAATTGATGTCGCTCGCCGTCTATGCCGGTTCGAGTCAGTTTATCGGCTTGGGTCTGATCAGCGCGCAAGCGAGCTTTCTCGTGGTGTGGGCTACCACGCTGATCGTCAACTTGCGTCACGTGTTGTACGCCGCGACGCTGCTGCCGCATCTGCGCCGCCTGCCCACGCGCTGGCGTTTGCTGCTGGGGCTGCTGCTGACGGACGAGGTATTCGCCGTCAGTCACGCCTCGCAACGCCGCCAGCCGGGGCGTATGTATGGTCATTGGCACATGCTCGGCTCGGGTGTCGCGATGTATCTGAACTGGCAGTTCTGGACGCTGGCCGGTCTGTTATTCGGCAGCCAGTTTCCGGGGCTACAGTCGTTGGGCCTTGATTTCGCGATGGTCGCGACCTTCATCGCGATCGTTGTACCGCAGCTCACCAACCTGCGTTCCGTGGCCGCCGCGCTCACCGCGGGGTCGCTGGCCTTTGCGTGGCACGACTGGCCCTACAAGCTGGGCTTGCTTGCGGCGGTGGTGGCTGGCGTTGCGGTCGGCGTACTGCTTTCACGCAATCGCAACAGTAGGCGCGATGGCGAACCGGCTGCGCGCAACGAGGTAAGGCCATGAATACGTTTTGGATAATTTTCGGCATGGCGGCGCTCACGTATCTGACCAAAGCGCTGGTGCTGATGCTGGGCGAACGCGTCACCTTCTCGCCGGGTCTGCGTACCGCGCTCGAGTTCGTGCCGGTTACCGTGCTCACGGCGATCATCACGCCGATGGTATTAGCGCCACACGGCGGCGCGGCCGAATTGAACTGGCGAAATCCACAACTGGTGGCATCGCTGTGCGCGATCCTCGTAAGCGCACTCACGCGTCATATGTTGTTGACGATCGTCGCGGCGCTGGGCGTGTTTTTCGCGTGGCAATACGGTATGGCTTGAGCTGGGCGCGCCGACGCGCTCAGCGTGCCGCCTCGGTCGATTTGCGCAGCTTGGCCACCTCGCTGGAGGAAACCGCCGGCGCGTTGTTATTCCAGGCCGCGCGAACAAACGTCGTTACATCCGCCACCTGCTGGTCGTTGAGCACCGCGCCGAATTTCGGCATCGGATACGGCGCCGGCACACCCTTGATCACCAGATCGTCGCTACCGTTGAGCACCACATTGATCAACGACGAGGGGTTGGGATCCAGCACATTCGGGTTGCCCGCCAGCGGCGCCAGGAACGGTGCATGTCCGTGCCCATCGACCGCGTGGCAATGGATGCAATATTCCGCATACACGCGCGCACCGGGTTGTCCGGCTGGCCGTGCCAGCAGTGCCGCTGTGCCCTGGTCCGAATAGGCATACTGCGGCGCGTTGCCTTCCAGTGCAGGCGGCAGGCTCTTCAGATAGCGCGCGATCGCTGTCGCGTCGTCATCACTGAGCGCCTGGGTGCTGTTATTGACCACACTCGTCATCGAACCGAAGGCCGTGGCATGCTCGTTGGCGCCCGTCTTCAGGAACGTGACGAGTTGCGCTTCGCTCCACCGTCCCAAGCCGCTATTGTGATTGCCGGTCAGGTTAGATGCAGTCCAGCCGTCCAGCACGCTGCCGCTCAAGAATAACTCGCCCGTCTCGTCCTGCGCTTTCTCCTGGAAAGCGATGCCCCGCGGTGTATGACACGCGCCGCAATGGCCGAGCCCCTGCACCAGATACGCGCCACGATTCCACATCGCATCGTGGTCCGGCTTCTGTACATAGGCGCCCGATTTGAGGAACACCATGTTCCACAGCTTCAACGGCCAGCGCATATTCAAGGGGAACGGAATCGCGCTGTCGCGATTGGCCTGGTTCACCGGCGTCACGCCGTTCATAAAGTACGTGTAAAGCGCATGCATATCGTCGTCGTTTATCTTGGCGAACGACGGATAGGGCATCGCGGGATACAGGGCGTGGCCATCCTTGGCCACACCTTCGCGCAACGCGCGGGCGAAGTCGGCCTCGGTATAGCTGCCGATGCCGGTGCTCGAATCCGGCGTGATATTCGTCGAGTAAATTGCGCCCATCGGCGTGCTCATCGGCAGGCCGCCGGCGAACGGTTTGCCTTTGGGCGCGGTATGGCACGCGATACAGTCGCCAGCTGCAGCCAGATAGCTACCGCGCTGAATCAGGTCGGCCGCCGGGGCCGCAGCGTCCGCGGACGCTGCGGTTGCAGTTGTCGTCGCGGCCATTGCAGTGCTGAACGCGAGTTGCGGCAGCAAGGCAAAAAAAGAAACGGCCAGGCCAGGAAGCCGGAATTTTTTCATGATGCCTCGCAGAATGATGGGTTCGTCGCAGGCGCACGGCTGCGCTTACGTCGCACAGTGTCCGTTGCCCGCTACTGCTGCCGCGACCGCCGCCGCGTCTGGCGGCATGGTTGCGCTCGCGGGCAGCGCTTCGCGCCGGCTAGGCGCGACCGTGACGCCGTTCTTGATCGCCGTCATTTCCGCGAGAATCGCGACGGCAATTTCAGGCGGCGTGCGTGCGCCCAGGTCCAGGCCCACGGGCCCGTGCAATCGCGCGATTTCCTCGGCAGTCAGGTCGAATAGCGCGAGGCGTTCGCGACGCCGGGCGCTATTGAGGCGCGAGCCCAATGCGCCGACATAGAACGCGGCCGACTTCAGCGCTTCGAGCAGCGCCATGTCGTCGAGCTTGGGATCATGCGTGAGCGCTACCACGGCGCTATGCACATCGAGCGCGAGCCGCACGATCAAATCGTCGGGCATCTCGCGTGACAGCTCGACACCGGGCACGTCCCATTGATCGAGATATTCAGTGCGCGGATCGCAAACTATCACGCGATAGTCGAGCGCCTGCGCCATGCTGGCCAAGTAACGCGACGCTTGCGCCGCGCCCACGATCACGAGGCGACGGCGCGGGCCATGGCTGGTCATCAGCGTGCGGCCGTCGTAAATTGGTTGAGGCGCGTGCGATCCGGCGCGCAAGCTGGCGACGCCGGTGGCAAGATCGAGCTCACGCGTAACCAACTGATAGGCGAGCACCGCATCGAGTAGCGGCTGCAGCTGCGAGCGCGCGCCGATCGGTTCCAGCACGATCTGCAACGTGCCGCCACAAGGCAGTCCGAAGCGATGCGCCTCGTCGGCGCTGATGCCATAGGTTTGCGTGAGCGGTGTGAGCGGGCGCAGCTCGCCGCTGCGAACCTTGTCGATCAGGTCGTCTTCTATGCAGCCGCCTGAGACCGAGCCTTTGACCTGACCATCCTCACGTATCGCAATCAGGGAGCCGGGCGGACGCGGCGCTGAACCCCACGTCCGCACGACAGTGCCGAGCAAGGTCAGGTGGCCGGCCGCACACCACTGGGTGGCCGCTCGCAGTACTTCGAGATCGACGCTATCCATATCAGACCGCCTGCAGTTGCGTGCCCACCGGCAACTGGCGCAAGCGCTTGCCGGTCGCGGCGAAAATGGCGTTGGTTACCGCCGGCGCAAGCGCCGCCGTGCCGGTTTCGCCGATGCCGCCCGGCGCTTCCGTGCTCTTTACCAAGTGGACCTCGATCAGCGGCGCCTCGTCGATGCGCAGCATCCGGTAATCGGTGAAATTGTTTTGTTCGACGCGTCCATCTTTGAAGGTGATTTCGCTATAAAGTGCCGCGGTCACGCCGAAATTGATGCCGCCCTCGATTTGCGCCGCTATTGTGTCGGGGTTGACGATCATCCCGCAGTCGACCGCGCAGACCACGCGCCGTACCTTGACCTCGCCCTGTGGGTTGACGGCCACGTCCGCCACCATGGCCAGGAAACTGCCGAACGCATGCATGACCGAGACGCCGCGCCCGCTCTTGTAGCCGGTTAGCTCGGTCGGCGCCGTGCCCCAGCCCGCTTGCTGCGTGGCAACCTGAAGCACATTTTTCGCGCGGGGCGTTTTATCCAGCAGGTCCAGCCGATATTGCACCGGATCGACCTTGGCAACGGCCGCGAGTTCGTCGATAAAGCTTTCGACCACGAACGTACCGCGAGTCGGGCCGACCCCGCGCCAAAATGCCGTGGCAATGCCGCGCGGCTCCTGGCGCACGTAGTCGACGTGAATATTGGGCAGGTCGTACGGCGGATCCGAGGCCACTTCGACGGCGTCCGGATCGAGGCCGTTTTTGAACGCGGGGGGGAAAAAGCGCGCCATGATGGATGAGCCGACAATGCGGTGCGTCCACGCGACCGGTTTGCCATTGGCGTCTAGCCCCGCCGAAATACTGTCGTAGTAATACGGACGGTACATATCGTGCTGGATATCCTGCTCGCGGGTCCACAGCAGTTTGACCGGCGCATTGACCTGCTGCGCGATCTTGACCGCCTGCGTCACGCCGTCGACCTCAAGCCGGCGGCCGAAACCACCGCCGATCAGAAAATTGTGGACGCGGATTTTATCGGCCGGCAGACCGGTGACCTGCATGGCGGCATCTCGCACCCGCGTCGGCACCTGCGTGCCGACCCAGATATCGCAATTGCCGTCGCTCAGGTGCACCGTGCAATTCATCGGCTCCATCGTCGCGTGCGCGAGAAACGGCTGCTGGTAAATCGCATCGACCTTTTTTGCGGCACCTTGCAGCATCTTGCCCGCGTCACCGTCGTTGCGTGCCACGGCGCCCGTGTGCTGCGCGGCGGCCGCGAGATCGGCCACCAAATCGGCGTTCGATAGCCGCGCATTGCTGCCTTCGTTCCATTCGATTTTCAGCGCAGCCAGTCCGCGATTGGCCGCCCAGGTATGGTCGCCGATCACGGCGACGGCGTTATCGAGCTTGACCACTTGGTGCACGCCCGGCAGCGTCTTGGTGACGCTGTCGTCGACCGAGGCTACCGTGCCACCGACTACAGGGCAGCTTGCGACTACCGCATACACCATGCCAGGTAGTCGTACGTCCAGCCCGAATTGCGCAACCCCGTTGACCTTGTCCGGCGAATCCAGCCGTTTGACCGGCGTGCCGATCAGTTTGAAATCCTTGGGATCTTTCAGCGGGACCGAGGCCGGCGCCGGCAGTTTGGCCGCGGCATCCACCAACGAACCGTACCCTGCGCGACGATCGCTCGCAGGATGTATCACTTCACCATTCGCCGTTTTGCAACTGGCCGGGTCCACTTGCCATTGTGCCGCGGCTGCACTCACCAACAGCGTGCGGCCAAGCGCGCCGGCTTGGCGCATCGGATCCCAGGCGTAGCGCACCGAGGTCGAACCGCCGGTCAATTGGCCGCCGAGCAGCGGGTCTGTATAGAGTTTTTCGTCGGGCGGTGCGTGTTCGAGCTGCACCTTGTCGAGCGACACTTCGAGTTCTTCGGCGAGCAGCATCGGCAGCGAGGTGTATGTGCCTTGCCCCATCTCGACCTTGGGCATGATCAGCGTGACCAGCCCCGTATTGTCGATGCGGATAAAACCATTGGGTGCAAACGCCGCGTTGGGACTGGCGTCCATTTCGGCTTGCGCCAGGTCCGCGGCTTTGGCGGGAATCGCAAAGCTCAGCAGCATGCCGCCTCCGGCCGCCGCGCTCACGCCTATGCTTGCACCGATTTTCAGAAACCGGCGGCGAGCCGCGCCGGTGGCGGGGAGTTCGGGGCCGGCGCCTTCGAGCGCCGCGTCCTGACGATGTATTGCCTGATGACCGTGTCCGTGCAGCAATCCTTGCGACATGTCAGGCTCCCTTCGCGGCTTGCTTGATCGCCGCGCGGATGCGAGTGTAGGTGCCGCAGCGGCAGATATTGCCCGCCATTGCTGCATCGATATCGTCGTCGCTGGGATTGGGGATGGTATTGAGTAGCGCAGTCGCGGACATGATTTGCCCGGACTGGCAGTAGCCGCACTGCACCACGTCGAGATCGAGCCACGCCTGCTGAATTTTCTTGCCGGCCGGCGTCTCGCCTACCGTCTCGATGGTGACCACGTGCTGGTCGCCGACCGCTGCCACAGGTGTTACGCACGAGCGCACCGGCTGGCCGTTCAACTGCACCGTACAGGCGCCACATGCGGCGATGCCACAGCCGAATTTGGTGCCGGTCAGGCCGACCACATCGCGCAGGACCCACAGTAGCGGCATGTCCGGCGGCACATCCACGTCGTGCGATTGGCCGTTAATGTTCAAAGTAATCATGAGAAATTTCCAAGGTCGTGGGGCCGTGAATCAGGCTGTGGAAATCCGAGCCGCGAATCATCATCCCGAATCGCCGCCGTGATTTGCGCCGATCGTCAAGGCGCCAGCATGCTCGGGACGTTCGCTATGCGAACCGCGCGTCAGTCCGACGTCATGGGAAATATGCCGTACGAACTTGCTCATAAACCTGATCATAACCAGCATCTACGAATCGCGCTCATTAAGCAATTAAACGTAATTAATGCACGCGTTACAAGCGAGCAACAAGCGACGAACGCGCGGGTGTCACTCCCGCTATCACGGCGCACATCTTTCGGATAATACGCCTGCGATCGCGACGCGTGGTACGACGCTCGCCCCACGGCTGGGCGTCGCTCTTAAAGCGCGTCGGGCGTGTCGATATCAAGCAGCACGCCGGGATCTTGCGTGTCGATCAAGGTCACGGGGTGCGCCTCGAACAGGCTGCGCGCGCCGCGGTCGCCATCCAGGCGCATCAGGGCGTCGCGATGCGCCGCGGCGAAACCGACCGGATGTCCGCGCTGGCCTGCGTAACACGCCGCCGCGATACTGTCGGGCGCCACGAGCGCTGCACTGACTGCATGTATCGTCGCGGCTCGCAGTTCGGGCATATCGGCCAAGGCGATCACCCAGCCCGCGGCGGGACCGCCATGGCGCACCCCGGCGGCCAGGCTTGCGCCCATGCCGCGCGTCGCGTCGGTGCTGACCAGCACCTCGCAGCCGGCCCGTGCCAGCACATGACTTAGTTCGTCGGCGCCTGCCCCCTGCGGCCTGACCACGGCGATCACTCGACCCAGCACCGCGCACAAGCGGCGCGCGGCCACGAATGCCACCGCTTCGCCCGCGTCGGGGCCGCGCGTGAGCCGCGCCAGCAGCTTGTTTTGTATGCCAGACGGATCGAACCGGGAACCGCGTCCGCCGGCCAGCAGAATGCCGATTTGGGGAGCCGACGACGACGCGGCGTGGGGATCGTGGATATTCATGATTGGGCGTTCGGACGTTGGCGGCGCGCAATCTGGGCCGCGGCCGACTATAGCATCAGCGCGGGCTGTACGTGAGCAGTAGCCGCCGCGCGCGGGCGTCGTAATAACGATTCAACACGCTGCACAGAGGCAGCAAGCACGCGACAAAGCCGGCGCCTATCCACAGTGTGGCGGTGCGCCCCGGCAGATCGTTGTAGAACGCCAGATCCTGATGGACCCACAAGCTAAGCGGGACATGCAATACATAGACGGGATACGACACCGCGCCTAGCCAACGCGCGACGCGCGCCGCATACCCAGCCGGCTCGCACCACAGCGATTGGTACACCAGCCACGGAAAAGCCACCAGCACGACCGCGCCATCGAACCACGGCTGCAGCGCGGCCGATGGGCAAGACATCAACAATGCCGCAACCAATGCTACGTATATCCACGCACGCCAGGCGGGCGCAGCCGCTCTGGGCTTGGCCCCATGCTGTTGCTGTCGTGCCGCCGCGGCCGCATATATCCGGAACAGCAGTACGCCGGCGAAAAACGAGAACCCGACTCGGATCAGTCCCGAGGAGAAACTTGCCTGACTCCAGCCTACGTCCAGATTATGCGTCGGTGCAGACCACAGCAACGCGACGGTGGCGATGGCACCGATGGCCACCACGGTCGCGAGCACACGAGTGCTCAACCACCTCAGTATCAGTGCGTAAGTGAGATTGGCGACCAGCTCGAAGAATAGTGACCAAGCCGGGTGATTCAACGGAAACGGTTGTGCGGTTTGGAAGCTTGGCAGCATCAGGCAAGCCAACACGGCTAGCCACGCCAATTGGGCGGGCGCGACGCTATCGCCCGCGAGCCACGCGCACGCGGTGAGCGCGCAACCGAGCAGGTAGAGCGGGAAAATTCGTACCACGCGCACCCAGCTAAACGTCCAAACCGACATCCCGGTGCGCAGGCGCGCTTCATAAGCATTGCCGATTACCACGCCGCTTAACAAGAAGAACACGTCGACCGCCAGATAGCTTTCCTGAAAACGTAAGTCTTCGAAGAAACCGACATGACGCAACATCACGAGCAAAGCCGCCACGCCTCGCATCGCATCGAGCGTGGTGAAAAAGGTCTTGGGTGCGTTGGATGCGCGCATGGGTGGGGGGGCTTACACGAGCGATGGACAACATGCGATTGTAGGGCATCCGCGTATCCGGGATCTGCCCCCGCCGCACGTGCCCCGCCGGCTGTAACCCATGCCGCATGCAACCGTACGGGCGGCTTTATCTCGACCACGACGTGAAACGGCCGGGACATCGTACGAAACACATTCAAAAAATGAGAAAAATCCGCATTTTTGAATAGAGCAATCTAAAAAGAATAACAATTCGTAACAAGAATCTCGGCCTTGTGACAAAACGTAAAAGTCAGGGCGTAAACCCCATGAAAGCGAAGTCGACGCGCTAAGATTGTCTCTAAATGAAGGCCAGCGGGTCTTTACACACGAATTGTCGCGGTCTGGGACAGAGGAATCAAAATGGCGAATGCAAATTCACACGTCGAAGAAGTATCTGGCAGTGAAAATCCGGCTTATTTCGAAGCCGCGCAAGCCGAGCTGTGCCAGCATCGTCGCGAACTTGCCAAGCAGGTCGCCGCGCTCTATGCCGAATTTCCGAACGTTCGCTGGGTCGGTTCGCTCGATTTTGAAGGCCTGCCCATCATAGGCGTGCTGGCGCGCAATAGTTGCATCCATGAGCCCATGCTGTCGGAATGCGGTCGTTTCACGGTGGAGCCGTCTTATTACGGTCTCTCCGAAAAGGCTGCCGCAGCGATGCAGAAAGCCAATCACGCTTTGGCTATCGGTGTTTCGGGGCGCCTCGCCCACTAAAACGGCGTGCCGGTGAACCGGCGCCAAGTTTCGTCGCACTATGAAAAGGTCAACCTGCGGGTTGGCCTTTTTGCTTTTGGACATAGTCCGTGCGGATCGTTGAACGCGGGGTTATAGACATATCCCTAGACGTGTCTATAGGCGTGTCCATGGCGTATCGCGTTTGCATCGTTCGAAATATTTTTCTGCTCACCGACGCGAATCCATCTGATAACCTTGGTCCGAACCGAACCGTACCCCACGTAGTGGGCGCCGCGAACTTGCCTGGTGCGGAACGGAGTTTGTCTGACCCTTTCAATTGATTTGCGAGAACCCTATGACCCAGCTCACCGCCCTTTATAAAGGCGATGTGCTTACCTCCGTGTTTCAGCCCATCTTCGGCATGCTGCATCGGCGTCCGGTTGGCGGCGAGGCGCTATTGCGCGTTACGAAGGAAGACGGAACATCCGTCAACCCGCTGGCCGCTTTCGCCCAATGCTCCGCGAGCGAGCAAATCGAACTCGACTGGGCGTGCATCCGCCTGCATCTGCAACATGGCGGCCGCTTGCTGGGACCGCAGGAGTGGCTATTTCTCAATGTATTGCCGCAAACGCTCTCGCACCCGTGGTACGTAGCCGAGATGTTGGAGCAGGTCGCCAGCGTCGGGCTGCGGCCTCAACAAATCGTGATCGAAGTGCTCGAAAGCGAAGGCGACAATCGGCCGCTGGCCGATGCGATCGCCGCCTTGCGAGCGGAAGGTTTCGTCACGGCGCTCGACGATTTCGGCATCCGCCGCTCGAACCTCGATCGCATTGCCTTGCTCGCGCCTGACATCGTTAAAATCGATCGCGAATTTTTGAATTTGGCGATGACGCGACGGCATTTCGAGCGGCTGCTTCCCACGCTGATCAAATTGATCCACGAAACGGGATCGCTGGTGGTGGTCGAAGGCATCGAAACCCAGGGCGAGCTCGATTTCGTCGCGCAGTGTAATGCCGATCTGGTGCAGGGCTTTTTGTTGGGCAAACCGATCGAAGGGCGGGCGCCCCCGCAAGCCGCAGTCGGGTCGATCGATCAAGCACACGATGCGTTGGCGCGTCGCCGCCAGCACGAAAACGAATATCAGTCGACTACGCTCGCAGCGTACCAAGCCACGCTCAGGTCGGCGGCGCAGCAGATGATGGCTGGCTCGCCTTTCGAATCGGCGGCGAGCGCGCTCGCCCAGTTGCCGTTTTTTACCCGTGTGTATCTGCTCAATGCATCAGGCTATCAAGTGGGGGCGGTCATCGAAACTCCCTCGAATGAGGAAAACGGCAACTATGCCCGGTTCGCGCCGCTGCGCAATCCGCAAGGCGCGCGTTGGGGCATGCGGCCGTACTTCAGCGATGCCGTGCGGCGACCCGGCGAAGTCGTCGTGACCGAACCTTACCTCGGCATCATCGGCGACCTGGGTTGCGTCACACTGGCAATCGCTTTCAAATGCAAGGACGAGCTGGCGGTGATGGGCGTCGACTTGTCGTGGCGTTGGGAGGAAAAAAACTGAGACCCAAGCTGTAAGGCGGGACGATCGGGAACGAAAACCCGCTGCTGATCTCAAATCGAGCATACGAGCCCGCAGCTGGACCCGCGGCCGGTGTCCATACTCACCTGTTGGATTGCCCACGATGAAGCCGCCACCGCACAGCATGGACCGCACGCTACTCGAAACCAACCGTCAGTTTTACGACGGACTGTGGTCAGGTGCGCGTCTGGTGGAACCGGAGCGCTTCAACACCTGGCCGTTGGTCAGCTCCTTACTCGCGACGGGTCAGCGACGGCTCGAAGTGGCACCGGGGCTGCGCCCGCGCTTGCCGCTAGACCTGACCCAGTTTGTCGATATCAGCGAGCCTGCCCTGGAGAAACTGCGAGCGCGCGGCGCTGACGCGACATTCGGGCAGGTGAGCGCGCTGCCGTTTGACGATGCCATGTTCGATCTGGTCTGTGCGCTCGACATTGTGGAACACGTCGACGATGACGATGCCGCCCTGTCGGAACTCACGCGTGTTCTCACGCCGGGCGGAACGTTTTTGCTGTCGGTGCCGCTGCACCCCTCGCGCTGGACGCCGTTCGACGATTTCGTCGGCCACCGCCGCCGTTACGAGCCCGCACGGCTGATCGAAAAGTTGGCCCAGCACGGGCTCGTGGTCGAGCGCAGCGGCGTGTATGGGATGCAGCCGCGCTCCTCGCGTTTGCTCGATCTCGGCATGTGGTACCTGACCCATCGCCGGGAACGCGCCCTATGGTGGTATAACCGCGTCTTCATGCCATTGGGGGTGCGTTTTCAGGACAAGCTGAAACTGGCGCCAGGCATGATCGCATTGGACGATGTCGATGAGATCGTGATGGTGTGCCGCAAGACGGGCGACGTCGCATCGACCGATACGCATGGCGTCGCATTGAGCAGCATCGAGCACTAATGGAATGGGAGCCAAATGAAAACGTTGATGGCGTTGCGCCACGTGGATTTTGAAGATTTGGGCGAGCTGGAGCCGCTTTTCACGCAGGCCGGCATGTCGATCCAGTACCTTGACGCGACCCGCGCATCATTAGCCGAGGTCGACCCGCTCGAGGCCGATGTCATGGTGGTGCTGGGCGGCCCGATGGGGGTGTACGAAGCGGCCCGATACCCGTATCTGCAGGACGAAATTCGCATCCTCAAACATCGGATCGAGGGCGGCCGCCCGACTCTGGGCATATGTCTCGGAGCGCAGTTGATCGCTGCGGCGGTGGGCGCAAACGTATTTCCCGGTGGCTCGCAGGAAATCGGCTGGGCGCCCATCGTGTTGAGCGACGCGGGTCGGCAAGGGCCGCTCGCGTGCCTCGGTGGCACACAAGCGGGGCCTGCGCCGCTGGTACTCCATTGGCACGGCGACACCTTTGATTTGCCGCCGGGTGCCACGCGGCTGGCCAGCACCTCCACCTACGAAAACCAGGCTTTTTCGATTGGCCGCCATGTGCTCGCGCTTCAATTTCATCTAGAAGTGCAACCGGGCGCGATCGATACCTGGATTGAAGGCAACAAGGATCAACTGGCGGCGCTCGGCATTTCGCCCGAGTCGCTGCGCGTGCACCGCAACGTGGTAAGCCCCGACGCCGCACATCAAGTCATGAGCGCATGGCTGGCCGGATTCGCACGCGACTGACGCTCCAAATTTTGGCTTCCTTGGTTGTGGTGCAAATAGCGCAGGCGAGCGCGAAGGCGCGCGGCGGTTCGTCATCTCGAGCAGATTTGCACCAGAGCCGATCGCGGCACCTCGCACACCGCGGCGACTGTGCTGCTTGAGGCAAATGATCATTGCTCGCATGCGCCTTTCAGAATGGCTACGTGCCGCCTAGAATATCGGGGTGGCTATCGCTATTGCTCGAAGGAGACTGTTATGAAATTCGCCTTCCGCGTTCTAGTCAGCGCGCTACTCGGCGCATTGTGTGTCAGCACGGCATTTGCTCAAGTGAGCGCATGGTCTTGCGATCCCAATGCGCCAAAGACGCGTGCCGAAGTCAGAGCCAATTACCTCGTCTGGCTCGCAGCCGGTTACGATCAGTTGGACTCGATCGATTATCCCGACAATGCCATTCGCGCAGGCCGGATTATCGCCGAGCAGCGGGCCAGGGCCGGCCAAACGTGCCCGGGCTGATGGTGTCGCGATAAGGGCGGTAAGGCGACGAAATACCGATAAAATCAGGACTACTTATATTTTAAACGAGTAGAATTTCTCGGCGGCGGGTGATGCAATTTTGCCCAGGCATTTCATCTGCCCTTTCGTGATCTTCTGCATCAAGTCGAAAACCTCGCCGTCCCATGCCCTGAACGTCTATGTCGGATCGCTCGATTACAAGCGCGGCCCGCTATACCTCGGCGCCAGTCACGCGGAGCAGGGCTGGACCGCATCGAGCATCGGCGAAGAAAAGCGCTTCAATCCGCATCTGGCCGGAACGACTCAAGCGCAATATGTCGAATTGATGAACAACCTGCCCCTGCCTCATACCAAGATGATGGATATCGCATTTGCCTGCGAATCTTTCTTGCGGCCAGCTCCCCGTCTCGTCAAAATCTGCGGTTGACCGATCCCGCCCCTTGGGCGTTTACACCATGAGTTCACTCGGAGTTCGGGCGAGCGGAACTTTGTATCACAATCTCGTCTCGTAAACGGTCCATAATGGCGAGAGTCAATACATGCGCCGGCATTTGCGTGGCGCGTTTCTGGTGAACGGTGCGGCACGCCTACGTGTCGTCGTGGAGTCCTCGCAATGCTGCATGACTTGGTGGCGAGCTACGGCCCGCTACTGGTATTTATCAATGTGCTCGCGGCCTCCCTGGGCCTGCCGGTTCCGGCGCTGCCGACACTGATCTTCGTCGGCGCCTCGATCGCGATGGCGCCGGGCGAGGTTTGGTCGAGCCTGCTTCTGGCACTGGCCGTGTCTGTGGTCGCGAGCCTGCTCGGCGATACGGTATGGTTCAAGGCCGGACGCCGTTACGGCGGAAAAACTCTTCAGACCCTTTGCAAGGTCTCGCTGTCACGGGACACCTGCGTCAAACAAACCGAGCGTTTCTTCGGACGCTGGGGTGCGCGTGTGCTGTTCGTCGCTAAATTCGTACCGGGTCTGTCGATGGTGTCGGTGCCGCTCGCCGGCGCGATGGGCGTGCGCTATTCCACGTTCCTGCAATACGACGGCGTCGGCGCGGGGCTTTGGGCCGCAGCCGGCCTTGCGCTGGGCGCGATCTTCGCCTATCAGCTCGATTTGCTGTTTGCCCTGCTGGGTTTATACGGCCGCGACGCTGCCGCGACTGCCGTGGTCTTGCTGGTCTTGTACATCGGCTACCGGTGGTACAGCCGGCGTGCCTTGACGAAGAAGCTTGAAACGGCGCGCATGAGCGTCGGCCAACTGCACACACTGATGCAGGCCGGCGACATGCCGCGCATATTCGATATCCGTTCGGCCGAAAAGCGCTTCCTCGACCCCGTGATCATCCCGGGCGCCCAATTTGCCGATGAGCGGGACTTGGGTGGCCTCGTGGGGTCGCTTAAACGCGGGCAGAAGATCGTGATTTATTGCTCCTGCCCCAATGAAGTATCGGCCGCATGGATGGCCAAGCATTTGCGGGAGCTGGGTTTCCCGGACGCGATGCCGCTGCTCGGCGGCCTCGAAGCGTGGCGCGACGAGGGCTGGCCGCTGGAGCCCATTGCGGATCCCGGTGAACTGGACGAGCACGGCGCGCTCGATATGAGCGGCCGCGCGGCGCGACGCTCGGCCGATGGCTCTGGGGATGTCTGCGCCTTTACGCCACCGCCTGCGTCGCCCATTGGGGCGTCCACTACGCCGCCGACTATTCCGCAACTCGTGCCCCAACCCGTGCCGCAACCCGCGCCGACCCCAACGCCCCTCGACGCTCGCAGCGGGCCCGACGCCACCGAGCTTGGCTAAGCCGAACTAATTCTGGAGTGCCCGAAATGAATCCCCCAGCCGATATCCAAGGCACCGATGGTGGCGCCGTGCAGTCGCCGCCAGAGGAAGGTCTGCTGTCCATGAGCGCGGATGTGCGCGGACAACCGGAGAACAATGTCGCGGCGCCCGACGAGGTTGGCGACGCGCCGTTTTCGTCGCTGGAGTCGCGGCGTCATCAAATGTACCCCGTCCTAACCCCCGCCGAGATTGGACGCATGCGGCGCTTCGGCGCCGTTCGGCATTATGAAGCGGGCAAGCTGCTGTTCTCGATCGGAGAACGCGGGCCCGGCTTGCACGTGTTGTTGCGCGGGCGCGTGCGCCTGTTGCAGCGCGACGGTTTTGGGCACTCGAAAGCCGTCGTGGAAGAGGGGCCCGGCCAATTTCTCGGCGAGGTCGGACAATTGTCGGGCAGGCCCGCGATGGTCGATGGCCTCGCGCTGGAAGCGGTCGAAGCCTTGGTGATCCCGCCTGACCAATTGCGCGCACTGTTGGTCGCTGAAGCGGATCTCGGCGAGCGCATGATGCGCGCGATGATCCTGCGGCGCGTGGGGTTGATCGAGCGAGGGATGGGGCTGGTGCTGGTGGGCTGCTCGGCTGCAAACGCAAAACTGCATCTGATGCAAAGCTTCCTGCGGCGCAATGCCTATCCACACACCGTGCTTGACGCGCAAACCGATGAAGACGCGGTGACTTTGCTTGAACGCATCTCGACGACGAAGCACGATTTTCCGCTGGTGATCTGTCCGGACGGCACGGTGTTGCGCTCGCCGGACTTCGGACAACTCGCGTCGCAGCTGGGTCTATTGCCGGAGTTCGATCCGGATCACGTGTACGACGTGACGGTCGTGGGCGCCGGCCCGGCGGGTTTGGCCACGGCCGTGTACGCGGCGTCCGAAGGCTTGTCGGTCGCGGTCTTCGATGCTCGCGCGCCAGGCGGTCAAGCCGGCGCCAGCGCCCGCATTGAGAATTATCTGGGCTTTCCCACCGGTATTTCGGGCCAGGCGCTGGCTGGACGCGCCTTCGTGCAAGCGCAAAAATTCGGCGCGCACATTGCGATTCCGCTCAAGGTCAAGGCGCTGCACTGCGGCGACCGTCCGCTGGAAATGGAACTGATGGATGGGCGGCGCGTGCCCACGCGCACCGTGGTGATCGCCAGCGGTGCGGTCTATCGCCGGCCGGCCATCGAAGGCCTGGAGAAATACGAAGGACGTGGCGTGTACTACTGGGCGTCGCCCGTGGAAGCCAAGTTGTGCAAGGACGAAGAGGTCCTGCTGGTGGGCGGAGGAAATTCGGCGGGCCAAGCGGCGGTGTTTCTTTCCTCGCATGCGGCGCGTGTACACGTGTTTATTCGTGCCGCCAGTTTGGAGTCCAGCATGTCGCGGTATTTGATCGACCGGCTGGCCTCCTTGTCCAACGTGATACTGCATCCGCGTTCGGAAATTACGGCCCTGGAAGGCGACGAGGCGATGCTCAGCGGAGTCCGGTATCGCACGCGCGGTGAGGAGGGCAGCGTCGAAAATGGCACGATGGCGCTGCGGCATTTATTCCTTTTTGTCGGCGCGAATCCGAACACCGAATGGCTGCGCAGTTGCAACGTGCACATCGATGCAAAGGGGTTTGTGCCCACGGGAGCCGCGGCCGGCAATGCGGACTTTACGCCGACGTGCCCGTTGGAAACCAGCGTAAGCGGCGTGTTTGCCATCGGCGACGTACGCTCGGATTCGACCAAACGCGTGGCGGCCGCCGTGGGCGAGGGCGCTGCGGTGGTCGCACAGATACACGGTTTTCTATCGAGAGCCACCGAGAAACCGACGTTGATGTAGACGATGAGGTAGAACGGGTTCCAACGGGTGTTCCAACGGGTCTTCCATCTGTATACTCGGGGTCCGTCCCCAGCCCGCTACCCTTACCTCTCGAGAAATCATGTCTGCCATCACCTGCATCGAAGATTTACGCGTGCTTGCGCAGCGGCGCGTGCCGCGCATGTTCTACGACTACGCTGACAGCGGCTCATGGACAGAGAGCACCTACCGCGCCAACCAGATCGACTTCCAGCCCATCAAGCTGCGCCAGCGAGTCGCGGTCAATATGGCGGGGCGCAGCACGCGCACCGAGATGATCGGGCAGCAGGTCGCGATGCCGGTCGCGCTCGCACCGACAGGGCTGACCGGCATGCAGCATGCCGATGGCGAAATCCTCGCGGCGCGTGCGGCGGAAAAATTCGGTGTCCCATTCACCCTATCCACGATGAGCATCTGCTCGATCGAGGACGTGGCCGCGCGGACCACCCAGCCGTTTTGGTTCCAGCTCTATATGATGCGCGATCGCGATTTCATCGTGCGCCTGATCGAGCGCGCCCGTGCCGCGCGATGCAGCGCGTTGATGCTCACGCTTGACTTGCAGATCCTCGGCCAACGCCACAAGGACATCAAGAACGGCTTGTCGGCGCCGCCCAAACTCACGCTGCCCAACCTGATCAACTTGGCGACGAAACCGCGCTGGTGCATGGGCATGCTGGGCACGCCGCGGCGCAGCTTCGGCAACATCGTGGGTCATGCCAAGGGTGTGGGCGACCTGTCGTCGCTGAGTTCGTGGACGGCGGAGCAATTCGACCCGGCGCTGAGCTGGGCCGATGTCGAGTGGGTCAAGAAGTTGTGGGGCGGCAAGCTCATCCTGAAAGGCGTGCTCGATGCTGAAGACGCTCGATTGGCCGCCGACAGCGGCGCCGACGCGCTGATCGTCTCCAACCATGGGGGGCGCCAGCTCGACGGCGCGCCATCCTCGATTTCCGCGCTACCCGAGATAGCGCAGGCAGTCGGTTCGCGTATCGAAGTGTGGATGGACGGCGGTATCCGCAGTGGGCAGGACGTGTTGAAAGCCGTGGCTCTGGGCGCGAAAGGCACAATGATAGGTCGCAGCTTTCTCTACGGGCTCGGTGCGATGGGTGAGGCGGGCGTTACCAAGTGCCTGGAAATCATCCACAACGAACTCGATATCACGATGGCCTTTTGCGGGTATACCGACATCCGTCGCGTAGACGGTGGCATTCTGTTGCCGCCGGTGCGCTGAAGGCCCATCACCTTACGCGGGCCGGCGCCGGATTTTTTCCGCGGTTTTTTCCGATTCTGCGGCTTCGGATACGGGCGGCGCCTCGATAGACGCGGGGTCCACCACCAACTCCGCACCGGGTTGGCTGGATAACCCACGCTCGAGCATCTGCGTCAGTGCGATCGAAATCTGCGGACCCGACCATTCGCCATCCGGCGAGTACCACTTGCGGCACCAGTTCAGGGCGCCCATCGCCACGAAAATGGCCATTTTGGGATTACATGGCGCGATGCTGCCGTCGCGGATGCCTTCCTCGACCAACCCGCGTAAGCCGTATTCAAACGCATCGCGACGCTTGATGATGGCGCGCACATGTGCCGGCTTCATCGCATTTTCTTCGAGCAGCACCACGTAGGATCCCTCTTCACCCAGCATCAATGCCAGATAACTCCGCAACGTGCGCGTGAACTTCTCGAGGCCTGTGCCGCCGGCCCGTTGGGCGCGCTCCAGGCTTGCCACCGCGGTGTCCATGGCCGAATCGTGGCAGTAGTACAGCAGTTCTTCCTTGCTGGGCACATAGGTATAGAGCGCGGCTTTGGTCACGCCGAGTTTCTTGGCGATCTCGGCGAGCGAGGTGCCGTGATAGCCGCGTCGATTAAAGGACGCCGCGGCTTCCTGTAGCAGCACCTCGCGCTTGCGTTCGAACTGCTGACTTGCAGCGGGCACCACATTTTTCCATACAGCCATTTTTTTTCCGGCGCGCCCTGCGCTGCCTGTCCAGTGGGTTAAGCGATGGGTCCCAAGCGGGTCCGAGCGGGTCCATGTATTAACGCAGTGCCGGTATTTCCATACGATCGGATCCGTCGCGCAGTGCTTCTGTTGCGTCCATCGTTTCTGCGATCGCTTCGATTTCAACCAGCGTCTGTCCGGCTGATACCACCTCCCCGGGCGCGCAGCGCACAGTGCTCACGCGGCCGGCCCGCCCCGCCGTGAGCGAGAAAATCAGCTTCATGGCTTCCATCACCACCAACACGTCGCCGCTGGCCACGGTGTCGCCGACCGCAACGTTGATGGTCGTCACCACCCCGGGCAGCTCCGCTTGCACGTGAGCCGCGCCATCGGTTTGCTGTGTCGGCGCGCGCGCCAAGGCCGCCACTTCGGGCAGCACCTGCAAACGCCAGCGCGCACCGGCATGGCCGACCAGCAGATCATCGCCGTCCTCGATGACAGTAAACCGGCGAGCGCGGCCATGCTCTGGCGTGAGCAGTAATTGGTCCGGCGCTTGCCACTGCGCGCGGGCCTTACGCCGCACCTCGCCGAGGCGGGCATGCCACCCATCGCCTGCGCGCTCCAATGTCAGACCGGTTTCATCACGCCCCGCTGCCAGAATGCGCACGCGCACCGTCGCGGCGCCGCCAACGTGGGACATCATCCGAAAGCCGCTGGCAGCCGCCCACGGATCGTGTGGATCGCGCACTCTCTCATGTACCAGCAGGTCGTAAAGGCCAGCGGCGATCAGTGCATCGTCGTGCAATGCCGCCGCGGGTTGCCAGCCGTTTTCGAACGCTTCGGCCAGAAAGCCGGTGGTCAAGTGCCCTGCGCGAAAGCGGGGATGATCGACAATGGCTGACAGCAGCGCCTGGTTGGTGCCGATTCCGGCCGCCTCGAAACCGCGCAACGCTTCCAGGAGCCGGTCGCAAGCCTGCGCTCGACTAGGCCCGAAGCCGATCAACTTGGCGACCATGGAATCGTAGTAAGGACTGACTTGCGAGCCCAGTTCGATGCCGCTGTCGACCCGAATTCCAGCGCCGACCGGCTCGTCGTAACGCCGCACGCGGCCGAACTCGGGCCGGTAATCGTGCGCAGGATCCTCGCAGTTCACCCGGGCTTCTATCGCCCAGCCGTCGACCTCGATTTCGTCTTGTTGCAGCGGCAGCACCTCGCCGCAGGCGGCGCGGATCTGCCATTCGATCAGGTCGACACCCGTGATGCTTTCGGTCACGGGATGTTCCACCTGCACGCGCGTATTCATTTCAAGGAAATAAGGCGTATCGGAACCTTCATCGAGTACGAATTCCACCGTGCCCAGCGAGTCGTAGCCGACCTGGCGCCCCAGGCCCAGCGCCGCTTCGAACAGACGCTCACGCGCCGCGGCGCTTAAGGACGGCGCGGGCGCCTCTTCTATCACCTTCTGGTAGTTGCGCTGGATCGAGCACTCGCGTTCGTAAAGATGAACCAGGTTGCCGTGCTTGTCGCCGGCCAATTGCACTTCCAGATGACGCGGCCGTGCGATCAGCTTCTCGATCAGGATGCGGTCGTCGCCAAAGGCGCGCATCGCCTCCTGCTTGGCCAATTCGAGTTGAGCGAGAAATTGTTCGGCCGCCAGCACGCGACGCATACCTTTGCCGCCACCGCCGGCGCTGGCTTTGATCAATATCGGCCAGCCGATCTTGCCGGCCTGCGCGAGCAAATGCGCGGGCGTTTGATCTTCTCCGTGATACCCGGGCACACACGGCACGCCAGCACGTTCGGCCAGGCGTTTGGATTCGATTTTCGAACCCATTTTTTCGATCACGTCGGCGCGCGGCCCGATCCAGCCCAGGCCATGCTGCGCGCACAGGTGCGGCAAGACCGCTTTTTCCGACAAGAAACCATAACCAGGGTGTACGGCCTGCGCGCCTGTTTTCAGTGCCGCCTCGATGATGGCTTCCGGGTTCAGATAACTGCGGGCCGCTTCCGACGGGCCGATTGCCACGGTCTCGTCCGCTTCCCGCACGTGGCGCGCATGGGCATCGGCCTGCGAATAAACGGCAATGGTCCTTATGCCCAGGCGCCGGCAAGTGCGCGCAATGCGGCAGGCGATCTCGCCGCGGTTGGCGATCAGTATCGATTCGAACATATCGTTCCTACATCCGGAATACGGGGGAGAGGCCAGTCTTGGGCGGCTCGGCGGCGGCCAGCGCCAGGCACAGGCCGATCGTTGCACGCGTGTGCGTCGGTTCGATCAGGCCGTCGTCCCATAACCGGGCCGTGGCGTAGTAGGGATCGCTTTGCTCGGTAAATTGCGCACGGGTCTCGCGATCGATGCGGGCGATCTCTTCCTCGTCGGGCGCGGCCTTCAGGCTGCTGCGCCGCAAGTCGGTCAGCACCGTGGAGGCAACATCCGCACTCATCGTGGCGATGCGGGAATTCGGCCATGCAAACAGGAAGCGGGGATCGAAGCCGCGGCCGCACATGCCGTAATTGCCGGCGCCGAACGAGCCGCCGATGATCACGGTGAAGCGTGGCACGCGCGCCGTCGCCATGGCGTACACGAGCTTGGCACTGTGACGTGCAATGCCGCCGCGTTCGGCCTCGGAGCCGACCATGAAGCCGGTGATGTTCTGCAAGAACAGCAAGGGGATATTGCGCTGGTTGCACAGCTCGATAAAATGCGCGCCCTTGAGCGCCGATTCGGAGAACAGCACGCCATTGTTGGCCAGGATGCCCACCGGAAAGCCACACCAGTAGGCGGTGCCGCACACCAGCGTGGCGCCGAACTCGGGCTTGAATTCCTGGAAATCGGAATCGTCGACCAGCCGCGCAATCACCTCGCGCACGTCGTAAGGTTGCTTCAGATCCTGAGACACGATACCGCCCAGTTCCGCGATGTCGTAGCGCGGTTCAAGCGGGGTGCGCAAGGCGCCATGCAAGGGCCGGGTGCGATTCAGTTTCGCCACGATTTCACGTACGCGCAGCAAGGCTTGCGCCTCGTTCTCCGCCAGATAATCGTTCACGCCCGAAACGCGTGTATGCATCTGTGCACCGCCCAGTGTTTCGCCGTCCACCACTTCGTTGATCGCGGCCTTGACGATCTGCGGGCCGCCCAGGTGGATACGCGCCTGGCCGCGCACCATGATCATTTCGTCGGCGAGTGCCGGGATATAGGCACCGCCCGCGGTGCAGCCGCCGAACACGGCGGCGATCTGGGGGATGCCGGCGGCCGACATGCGGCACTGGCGATAAAAGGTATTACCGAAATGGTCTTTGTCGGGGAACACCTTGTCCTGCTCGGGCAGATAGGCGCCGCCGCAATCCACGAGATACAGCACCGGCAGCGCGTGGGTCTCGGCAATTTCCTGCGCGCGCACATGCTTCTTGACGGTCTCGGGAAAAAACGACCCGCCTTTGACCGTGGCGTCGTTGGCGATCACCATGCAAGGCGTGCCCGAAACCATCCCGATGCCGGTGACGATGCCTGCGCACGGCACCGCATTGTCGTAGAGCCCCCAAGCGGCGAGCGGGGAGAGTTCCACGAACGGCGACATCGGATCGAGCAGTAGATCGATGCGCTCGCGAGCCAGGTTCTTGCCGCGCGCATGATGCCGCTCCACCATGCCCGCACCACCGCCCGCCAGCACGTGTGCGTAACGGCTGCGCAACAGTTCGAGCAAACCCTCGTAGTGCGTCGCGTTGGTACGAAAAGCCGCGGCTTGCGGGTCGACCCGGGAAATAATTGTGCTCATCGGTGCGATCTACGCCTGTTCATGGTGAAAGTCGCTCACGCGGCTTTACGTGGCCTTAAGCCGCGCTTCTTAAGCAGCCTTCGTTGCCGGCGTTGTCGAGCGTGGCCCGCGCGGTGCGATGAGCGATGTCTTCCCGCGGCGTTTCGCCGATGACGTCGGCGGGATGAACCGGCTGGCCGATGCAGACGTCCCCGGAAATGACCCTCATATCGTTTCCGCTGCGCTTGATCTTACGCAAGAAAAACTGCATGGTCAATTGACTAACCGATCGGTTAGATTGGCGTCGTATATAGCCAGTGGGGATGACAGCGCGATTTTTTGCTGTCAACTGACTAGTCGGTTAATTTTCCCAACCGCCACCCAACGCGTAGACGGCGGGGCACAATGGAAGCCGGCATGAGCGAACGATTACCCCCTGATTCGAACAAGGTCTGTTGCACATTTGCCGCTCTAAACCCGGCATGCGCCCCGATGGCCGGTCTCGGCGGGCCTAATCAACAGTACGGATTAAAATGGCGAACCTCGATGCGCTGAAATGATTTTAAAAATCGGATATATTCCCGAGATGAAAAGTAGAGCTACCCTCACCATTGCCGAAGTCGCGCCACCTCGTACCTGGGATGCACGCCTCGCTCGAAGGCTTGTCACGCCGCTCATCGATACGCGCGTCACACCTAATTACCTGACCACCTTGCGACTGGCCATCGGCCTCGCCGGCGCAGCATGTCTGGCCCAGGCCGGCTTTGGCTGGGTGAACGCCGGTGCGCTGCTGATTGTGATATCCAATTTCGCCGATCATACGGACGGCGAATTGGCACGCATCAGTGGCAAGACCAGCAAAATCGGACATTTCTACGATCTGGCGAGCGATGCGCTCATCACGGTCCTGTTGTTTCTCTGCCTGGGGCTTGGGCTCGCCGCCCAAGGCCGGCATATGGCGATACATCCGGCCTTGCTGGGCGGCATCTCAGGGGTGGCGATTGCGCTGATTTTCTTCTTACGGATGCGCATCGAATCGCTCGCAGGCAAGACGCAGACAGCACAAGGCGAGGCGGGCGGTTTCGAGACCGAGGACGTGCTGTACCTGCTTCCGCTTGTGACCCTGACCGGTGGGATCGCGCCGTTTCTGATCGCCGCGTCGATCGGCGCGCCGTTGTTCGCGCTGTGGGTGATCATCGATTATCGGCGTGTCGTGCGACGTACCCGGCCCGCTCCGGGCGTGCCGGAGGCGATGGTTTCTCCATGACCGCGCACGCCGATCCGGATTCCGTTGTCGACGACTCGCGCGCTTCATCGACTGCCGCTAATTTCGCCACTGAACCTGCCGCAAGCACCCAGCCACACACAGGCGCACACGTAGGCGCGCACGCACGCGGGCTGGACAGCAATCGCCTGCGCGCCGATTTTGAGCGGCAGGGCGCATTCCTGTACCTCGAAGACTTCCTGCCGCCAGCGGCCGCCGGCCAGCTCGCTGCCGACGCCCGCGCGCTGCTCGGCGAAGTCAACCGCAATTACCTGCCTGGACACAAGCAGGGCGGCAGCGTCAGCCGTCACACGATAGACCGTCTGGCGCCGTTCATCGCGCAACTGTATCGCTCCAAGGAGCTGATCGGCTGGCTCGAGCGCACCTGCGGCGAGGCTTTGCAACTGTCGCCGGAAGACGACCCGCACGCCTATGCGCTTTACTACTACACGCGCCCCGGCGATCACATCGGTTGGCATTACGACACGTCGTACTACGACGGTCGCCGCTATACGGTGCTGCTGGGCGTGATCGACGATTCGTCGTGCCGGCTCGACTACGAGCTGCATACGCGCAACGCCGAGGTGGCCGACGAGCCTGGGTCCGTGCAGATCCCGCCCGGCGGCTTGGTATTTTTTGACGGCGACAAGCTGCGCCATCGGATCTCACCGATGGGCGCCGACGAAATGCGCGTCTCGCTGACGTTCGAATATGTCACCAACCCCAATATGCGGGCATGGCGGCGCTTCGTGTCCAACATGAAGGACGCGATTGCTTACTTCGGCTTCAAACAGGTATTTCGGCAACTGCGCCAGCGACGTGCGGGCCGCGACACGGCTGGTGGTGCCCTATGACACGCGCGGCCCTGATCCTGCTGTCGGTCGGCGTCGCGCTGTTTATCGCGCTGCTGGCATGGCAGGGGTTCGGCTCGGTCGCGTCGACGCTGATGGTTGCAGGCTGGGGCCTCGCGCTCGTGGCGGCGTTTCACCTATTGCCGCTGCTGCTGGATGCGGGCACGATTTTCATCTTGTCCGATGGCCAACGTCGGCGCCACGGGTTGCGCGTGGCGATACTCGCGCGCTGGACCGGCGAATCGGTCAATAGCCTGCTGCCGGCCGGGCAGATCGGCGGGCCGGTGTTGATGGTGCGGCACCTTGCGCATCACGGCATGCGCATGCGCGACGCGGCTGCGGCAATTACCGTGAGCACCACCGTCCAGGCGGTCTCGCAAATCGGCTTCGCGCTATTCGGGCTGGCAATCTTCGCGGTGTATGCGACCGGCGGCGAGTCGCAGAATGTGCGCAAGGCGGCATTGATCGCCGTCGTAGTCCTCGCGCTGTGCATGGCCGCCTTCTATGTGGCGCAACGGCGCGGCCTGTTCGGCCGTGTGCTGCGGCTGGCTTCCTCGATATTCGGCAAGCGCGACTGGTCCGAGCTTACCGCGCACGCCGACGCTATCGACAGCGCCGTGCGCGAGTTGTATAGCGAGCGCCGCCGCATCGTGGTGAGCTTCTGTCTGAGTTTTACCGGCTGGCTGGTCGGTACTGGCGAAGTTTGGCTCGCGTTGCATTTTCTCGGCCACCAGGTAGGTTGGCTCGACGCATTGCTGCTCGAAAGCATAGGGCAAGCCATACGTGGCGCGGCGTTTGCGATTCCCGGTTCGCTCGGCGTCCAGGAAGGCGGCTACTTGTTGCTGGCTCCGCTGGTCGGCTTGCCGTCCGAAGCGGCATTGGCGCTCTCGCTGGCCAAGCGCGCGCGCGAACTCGTGCTCGGCGTCCCGGGTATCCTGTATGTACATCTGAGTGAACGAAACTGGCAGCGCCGGCAGGCGTCGCGCATACCAGTCGCCGATTGACGGCGTTTAGAGGGGAAAAAAACAAATGCGAGCAATCATTCTTGCCGCGGGCATGGGCTTACGCCTGCAACAAACCCAGAGCGCGCAATTTCCGAAATGCCTATTGCGCTTTGACGATATGACCCTGCTCGAACGGCATCTGCAAATGCTGGAAACGGCGGGCGTCGATGAGGTGGTCCTCGCACTGGGGTTTCAGCCCGAACAAGTCGAGGCCGAATTGGCGCGCACCGGACGCTCCTATCCAGAAATCGTGCTCAATTCACGGTACGACCTGGGCAGCGTGCTGACCGTGCATACGGTCGCCGAAGCGCTCACGCGCGGTGGCGACGTGTTGTTGATGGACGCGGACGTGCTCTACGACGAGCGCATTCTGAGCGCGCTGGTCGCGGGCGAGCACGTCAATCGCCTGTTAATCGACCACGATTTCGAGGCCGGCGATGAGCCGGTCAAACTGTGTCTGAAGGACGGGGTGCCCGTCGAGCTGCGCAAGCAACTCGCGGTTGGCCTCGACTACGACACGATAGGCGAATCGGTGGGCTTTTTCCGTTTTCGCGAAGAGACCGCGCGCCGTTTCGCGGAGATCGTCGCGGGTTACGTCGATAGCGGCCGTTCGAACCTGCCGCACGAAGAAGCCGTACGCGATTTATTGTTGGAAGGCGGTCATGTGTTCGACACCGCCGATGTCACAGGGGCGCCCTGGATTGAAATCGATTTCCCGGGTGACGTTGCGCGCGCCGGTACGGAAGTCCTGCCGCAACTTCAACCGCTTGTAGGAGTAACACGATGAATACGTCTCAAAATACCAGCAAGCCCGTTTCACGCAGCGCGCGTTTGCGCCAGATGCTGCTAAGTAACGAACTCGAATTCCTGATGGAAGCCCACAACGGCCTGTCGGCGCGCATCGTGCGCGAGGCCGGCTTCAAAGCCATCTGGGCTTCGGGCCTGGCGATCTCGGCGCAGTTTGGCGTGCGCGACAACAATGAAGTGAGCTGGACCCAAGTGGTCGACATGCTCGAATTCATGGCCGACGCCAGCGAGTTGCCGATCTTGCTCGATGGCGATACCGGCTACGGTAACTTCAACAACGTGCGCCGCCTGGTCAGAAAGCTCGAACAACGCGGTGTGGCCGGCGTGTGTATCGAAGACAAACAGTTTCCCAAGACCAACAGCTTCATCGATGGCGAAGCGCAGCCTCTGGCCGATATCGACGAATTTTGCGGCAAGATCAAGGCGGGCAAGGATTCTCAAACGGATGCCGATTTCTCCATCGTGGCGCGCGTCGAAGCGCTGATCGCCGGATGGGGCATGGACGAAGCGCTGCGCCGCGCCGAAGCCTATCGCCGCGCTGGCGCGGATGCCATCCTGATCCACAGCAAGCTGTCGCGCCCGGACGAGATTCTTGAGTTCGCGCGCGAATGGGCCGGCCGCGGCCCGCTCGTGATCGTTCCGACCAAGTACTACAGCACGCCGACCGAAGTGTTCCGCAAGGCTGGCATCAGCTCGGTGATCTGGGCGAATCATTTGATCCGCTCGGCAACCTCGTCAATGCAGGCGGTGGCCAAGGAGATCTTTGAGACGCAGACGCTGGTCGAGGTCGAGGACGGCATTGCGGCCGTCAACGAAATCTTCCGCTTGCAGGATGCCGACGAGTATTCGAACGCCGAGCGCGTGTATTTGTCGTCGTCGCGCGCGTCGAGCGCCGCGCTTGTGCTGGCCGCAAGCCGTGGCGCGGGGCTCGAAGCGGTGACTGCCGATCGGCCCAAGGTGATGCTGCCGGTGGCCGGCAAGCCGCTGCTGCGCTGGCTGGTGGACGGCTTCAAGGAACAAGGCATCAACGACATTACCGTGGTTGGCGGCTATCGCACCGATGCGATCGACACGGCCGGCATCAAGCTCGTCGTCAACGAACGCTATGCCCAGACCGGCGAACTCGCGTCGCTTGCGTGCGCAGCGGACCGTTTGCAGGCCAACACCATCATTTCCTACGGCGACCTGCTGTTTCGCAGCTACATCTTGCGCGACCTCGTGGAAAGCGAAGCCGAGTTCAGCGTGGTGGTCGATTCCTCGCAAACGCAGTCGGCCAACCAGAGCGTGCGCGATTTCGCCCATTGCTCGGCTGACGACAATCGCGATCTGTTCGGACAGAAGGTATTCCTGCAACGCGTATCGAGCGATCCGCAAGCACCGCAAGGGCGTTGGATCGGTCTGTTGAACGTACGCGGCGCGGGCCGTGAGCGTCTGCAAAAAACGCTGGCCCAACTGGGCACGCGCGCCGATTTCGATACGCTCGATATGCCGGCGCTGCTCAACGCGCTGATCGAAGACGGCGCGAAGATCGAGGTGCAGTATGTGCACGGCCACTGGCGCGGTGTGAACGACCTCGAAGACTTCCGTCGTGCAGGCGATTTCGCTCATGCTCAAGCGCCGTTCGCCGCGAGCGCTCCGGGCAGCGAGGAGGCCTGATGATCGAAGCGGGGCAGTTTGTCGAAGCCGCGCGTACGCGCGGTTTCGATTGGTACGCGGGGGTGCCGTGTTCGTATCTCACCCCGTTCATCAATTACGTGTCGCAGGACCCTACGCTGCATTATGTGTCGGCGGCGAATGAAGGCGACGCGGTCGCCTTGATCGCCGGGGTCACGCTGGGCGCCAGAAACGGCCGGCGTGGCGTCACGATGATGCAGAACTCGGGCCTGGGCAATGCGGTGAGCCCGCTGACTTCGCTGACCTGGACGTTTCGCTTGCCGCAACTGCTGATCGTGACATGGCGCGGCCAGCCCGGCGTTGCCGACGAACCGCAGCACGCGTTGATGGGGCCGGTTACGCCCGCGATGCTGGACACGATGGAAATTGCGTGGGAGTTGTTCCCGACGCAGGCCGATGAAGTTGGCCCGGCATTAGACCGCGCGGTGGCGCATATGGACGCGACGGGCCGCCCGTACGCACTCGTGATGCAAAAGGGTAGCGTCGCGCCCTACGCACTGAAGCCGGCGCAGGCATCCGCTGCGCGCGCGCCCTGCACGCCTCGTGTACAGCCGCGCAGCACGCAGCTGGATACGCTGCCTTCGCGTCGCGATGCTCTGGCGCGCGTGATTGCGCACACGCCGCTCGATTCGACGGTGGTTCTTGCATCGACCGGTTTCTGCGGACGCGAGCTGTACGCACTCGACGATCGCTCCAACCAGTTGTACATGGTCGGCTCGATGGGATGTCTTACGCCGTTCGCGCTGGGGCTCGCTCTGGTGCGTCCGGACCTGCGCGTGATCGCGCTCGACGGTGACGGTGCAGCGCTGATGCGCATGAGCGCATTCGCCACGATCGGCACTTATGGACCACCGAATCTCACGCACGTGCTGCTCGATAATGGCGCGCACGACTCGACGGGCGGACAGGCGACCGTGTCGGCGAACCTCTCATTTGCGGGTGTGGCTGCGGCCTGCGGCTACGCATCTGCAATCGAAGGCGACAGCGTCGACATGCTGGACGAATTGTTTGCTGCGCCTGCGCTCGATGGGGCACGCTTGGGATCCCATTTCGCGCGACTGTCGATTCGGGCCGGCACGCCGGATGGCCTGCCGCGTCCCACTATTACACCGGTCGATGTGAAGCTGCGCCTGATGCGCCACATCGGTTCGGACCAAGGAGTTGCTGATGCTACTGCTTAACCCCGGACCGGTCACGCTGACCGAACGCGTGCGCCAGAGCCTGCTGCAACCCGACCTGTGCCATCGCGAGAGCGAGTTTTTCGACCTGCAGGAAGAGATCCGTACACGCCTGCTGGGTGTCTATGGACTCGACCCTGCGCTATGGGCAGCGGTCCTGATGACGGGCTCGGGCACGGCCGCGGTCGAAAGCATGGTGGCGGCGCTCGTGCCTGAAGACGGCAAGCTGCTGATCGTCGAAAACGGTGTGTATGGCGAGCGCATTACGCAGATCGCCAAGCAGTACCGCATCGACCACGAAACTTTGACGCACGATTGGATGAGCGCGCCCGACCTTGCTCAGATCGTCGCGAGGCTCAACGCCGACCGGGCGATTACGCACGTGGCCGTGATTCATCACGAAACCACGACGGGTCGCCTGAACGATCTGCAAGCGCTGGGTGCGGCATGTCGCGAACGCGGTGTGCAGCTTTTGGTCGATGGCGTCAGCAGTTTCGGTGCCGAGGCGATCGACTTCGACGACGAAAGTATTGCGGCTGTTGCTGCTACCGCCAACAAATGCCTGCACGCCGTGCCGGGCGCATCGTTTGTGATGGTGCGGCGCGCTGCGCTCGCACGAGCGGCGAGTCGCACGTTTTATCTGGATCTTGGCCGGTTGGCGCGGTTGCAGGATCAGCGCAATACGCCGTTCACACCGTCCGTGCACGCGTACTACGCACTTGTTGAAGGGCTACGCGAGCTTGAGGACGAAGGCGGCTGGAGCGCGCGGCACGCACGTTATGCGGCTCTGGCCGAACAAGCGCGCGTGGGACTTGCTGCGCGCGGTATGGCTAGCGTGTTGCCGCCGGATCAATCGTCGGTTGTGTTGCGTGCGTATCGCTTGCCGAAAGGTTTGTCGTACGTGCAGTTGCACGACGGATTGAAGGCGCGCGGTTTCGTGATCTATGCGGGACAAGGCGGATTGTCGGCCGAACTGTTCCGCATTTCAACGATGGGCAATATTCATGCTGCCGATGTTGAACGTTTGCTGCAAGGATTCGACGCGTTGATACAGTGAGTTCGTGATGCGTCGTGCGCCGCGAGCGAGGCAAAACCGCGTGATCACGCGGCCCGCTATCTAGCTGTTTCAAAAAATGTTGCCCGAGCCACTGGCCACCACGGCCTAGAATTCTTCCGTAAACCGCACGACTGCTTTCGAGGCTGCACGTCCTAGCTGCCTGTTGCGGATGCGTAATCGACAGTCTTGCGGAACAGCTGACTCCGCCGTGCGAGTACGAAGTACATCAAGCCAGCTGATAATAGGCCGCATTCGAAACTCAGGTCGCCCCAGCCAAGATAGTCATGCATCAACGGACTGGCATAGGTAGGCGAGTTCGAGAACAGGAGCGATGTCGCGATCCCGATCAGCAGCGCAAAGATACCTGGCCAGAAGATCCCGGCGCCATACCAGTACGCACCGCTGCCCCATTTCATCCAGGCGTCAGTCGGATATCGACCGCCACGCATGAAATAATCCACGATGACGATCGCTGCCCATGGTGCCGTCCAGAGGACCATATAGTTCAGAAACGCCTGATACATGTCGAAGAATTGCCCGTAGAACACGGTCACTACTCGGAAAGCGAGCGTGAACAGGGCAATGATCGCTAGAGATGTAATGCGGTTGATTGGAATGCGCAATGCCAACAGACCCAGGCCGGCGGTATAACAGTTAGGCACGTTCGCTGCGATCCCGCCGAGAATGATCGCAAGCAGCAAGGGCACGATGAACCACGCCGGCAGAAATCTCGACAGCTGGCTGACAGGGTCGTCACCCAAGGTGCCACCTAGCGCAGTTGCAAACAGTGCACCGATTACCTCGCAAAACATCAGTGCCACGAACTGTCCCCCACCGGCCGCGAGCATGATCTTCTTCCAGCTAGTATGTGCAGGAAAATAACGGCTGTAGTCCGAAGCGAAGTTGGCCCAACTGATCGGATAGGCAAAGATGATCCCCATCGCTATCAGCCACTTGCTGACCGACCCGCCATCGTGGTTGATGGCCGACGCCATGGCGAAGCTCGTATGTGGCAGGACGAAAACGGCCAGGCAACCGAACAGGACGGCGAGCACGACCGCGATCCACTTTTCCGCGACAATAATGGTCGCGTGCCCAAAGATCGCAAGCACGGTTTCCGTCGCTAGAATGATGGCCAGCGACACCCAGACTACGGCCGGACTCTGAAAGCCGACCATCTTTAGCAGCGATTCGAGCGCCTGGGTGGCAACCACCGAATTGATCGAAAACCAGCTCAGTGCAGAAACCAGGCTCACCGCCTTCGGCAGGAATGAGCCTAGCTGCCCAAACGAACTACGCGAAGTCATGATGCCAGAGGTGCCGGTGCGCGGCCCCATGATAGAGGTCAGACCCAGCACGAAGCACCCTAACAAGTTGCCAACCAGAATCGCCATTAGCGCCTGCCACAACGACAGGCCCTGGGACAGCGCCAAAGCGCCCGTCACCACCACGACATAGTTGATGTTGACGCCAATCCACATCTTGAACAGCTCGGCCGGCGTACCGTGACGGTCTGTAATCGGGATCGGGTCAATGGCGTGTTGTTCGACGCGCCACGCCTTGTCAGCGTCCACCCCGACGTGAACATCACGACGATCGTAATTTTCCATTACTTTTCCTTGGCTGTTTCAGCGTTCGCGAGACTGTCTGAAATCAACTTCCGGCGGCCGGCCTTCGAGTGCGAGGGTCGCGCGCGCGGCGGGTGAACGGGCCACCACTTTTCCGCCGCGCACGACTGCAAGCCGAGCAGCGCGCAAACGGATCGCTTCCACTGGATCGCGCGCATCCAGCACCACGCAATTCGCCGCGCACCCCGGCGCAATGCCGTAACCCTCAAGCCCGAGGATGCGGGCCGCATTCACTGTCACAGCGTCGAAGCACGCATGCATCGCGTCAATACCGGTCATCTGTGCGACGTGCAGCCCCATGTGGGCCACCTCCAGCATGTCGCCCGAGCCGAGGCTGTACCACGGGTCCATCGCGCAGTCGTGGCCGAACGCGACATTGATACCCGCTGCCATCATCTCCGGTACGCGCGTCATGCCGCGCCGCTTCGGATAGGTGTCGCTGCGGCCTTGGAGCGTGATATTAATCAGCGGGTTCGCGATCGCCGCCACCCCCGACTCTCGCATCAGCGGCAGTAGCTTGCTGACGTAGTAGTTATCCATCGAATGCATCGAGGTTAGGTGAGAACCCGTGACCCGTCCGTGCAAGCCCAGCCGATGGGTCTGCGCGGCGAGGGTTTCGATGTGGCGCGAGAGCGGATCGTCGGACTCGTCGCAATGCATATCGACCCGCAAGCCCTGTTCAGCGGCGTATTCGCACAGCATGCGCACCGACTCCGCACCGTCGGCCATGGTTCGCTCGAAATGCGGAATGCCGCCGACCACGTCAACGCCCAGCGCAATCGCCCGCTTCAGGTTGTCGAAGGCGCCCGCGGTGCGCAAGACGCCGTCTTGCGGAAACGCCACGAGTTGCAGGTCGAGATACGTTGCCACACGCCTCTTCACTTCGAGCAACGCCTCTACCGCCAGCAGACGCGGGTCGCACACGTCGACGTGACTGCGGATCGCGAGCAGACCGCGGGCGACCGCCCAGTCGCAATATTGCAGAGCGCGCTCGATCAACACTTCCTGGGTCAGTTGTGGTTTGAGTTCGCCCCACAGTGCGATGCCTTCGAGCAGTGTGCCGGACGCATTCACACGCGGCAGGCCATACGACAATGTCGCGTCCATGTGGAAATGCGGATCCACGAACGGCGGCGTGACAAGCGAGCCGGCGGCGTCGATTTCTTCTTGCGCGCTCGCCGCGAGGCGTGACTCGACGGTCACAATGCGACCCGCTTCGATGCCGATATCGACCAGCCCCTTGTGTTGTGACACGCTGCGCGGCAGGCTGGCGCGACGAATGATCAGGTCCATCTATCCTTCCTTTGATTAATATCGCGGACGGCCTCTCGCGTCGCTGCCATCGCGTACGCAATGAAAGCGCTCACCTTCGATATGACAATTAGTACGACAAAATATAGTGCTTTTAACAAGTGCCTAACCCAGACGATGGGCAGATATAAGAAAAGTCCGAGTTCTTGCCGAGCGCAGTGCCCTGGGAAAGCGGGGGCGCTTCATTGATAGCGAGACACCGATTAAAGATATCGGCAGCAAGCACCGTGTGCGCGATTGACCAGATCGTTTGATCGCTGAGCGGAAGTTATTGAACGAATGCTTCTGATCAGGGACGGGACCGCCACGAACGCGCTTGCTAGCCGTTATGACTGATGCATGTCGCATGCCCCGCAGTACGTAAACAGGTCACCGAAAAAATTTCAAATTTCTTTGGAATAACTGTCTGCCTGCCGATGTTCACCTCTGTACCTACCTCACAACCTCTCAGGAGTTAATCATGAAAAACCCTAGTTCTTTCAGCAAAGCCATCAAACTCGCTTCCGTCGTTGCAGTGCTCGGCGGCGCGTTCATCGCCGCCCCTTCGTTCGCCGCCAACGTTGATGTGTCGAGCTCATCGGTCGCGCAGACTGCCGCTGCACCGCAGTCGATGGCAAACACACAGGTCTATGGAAAGACGCGCGCCGAGGTCTATCAAGAGCTGGTCACGGCCGAGAAGAGCGGCGAATTGGCACACCTGAACGCGACGCTCTACGAAGACAGCTGAGCCGGTCGTGTTCAGTATTGACCTGTGAAACGTAGAGAACTTCCATGACACGAAAGTCATCATTTCCGCCCTCTGCCCCTTGCATACCGTGCCGGCTAGCCGCGATCGGCGCGGTGGTGCTGGCGCTGGGCGGCGGGTTTGCCTATGTCGGCGGCTGGCTTAGTCCGACACGTCTGAGCGCCACTCGCATCATCAACCAATTCCAGGCCGATGCCGGTCAACATTCGGGCTTTCGTCGCAATCATGCCAAGGGCGTTTGCGTGGCCGGCCATTTCGATAGCAACGGCAATGGCACGGCATTATCGAGCGCCGAAGTCTTCGCGCCAGGGACGACCCCGGTGATCGGGCGCTTCGCGATTCCGGGCGGCAATCCGTCGATTCCCGACGGCAGCGTGCCGGTGCGCAGCATGGCCTTGATGTTCACGCAAAGCGATGGGCAGCAGTGGCGCACCGCGATGAATTCCACGCCGGTGTTCGTGATCCATACACCCGCACAATTTTTTGCTCAGCTCCAGGCCAACCAGCCTGATCCGGCAACGGGCAAGCCCGACCCCAACAAGGTCAAGGCCTTCTTTGCGGCGAACCCCGAAACCAAGCCGTTCCTGCAATGGGTAGCCGGGCATCCCCCTTCGTCGAGCTTGGTCAATGCATCGTATTACGGCATCGACGCGTTCCGCTTTACCAATGCTCAAGGGCAAACGAACGCAGTGCGTTGGTCCGTGGTGCCTGACACCCCGTACTCGCCGGTAACGCCAGAGGAAACGAGCAACAAGGATTTTCTATCGACTGACCTCGTCAACCGGCTACAGCAGGGACCGCAACGCTGGCACTTGATTCTGACCGTGGCGGCACCTGGCGATCCGACCGACGACGCAACGATCCAATGGCCTTCGGATCGCAAGCAAGTCGACGCAGGTACCTTGGTACTCGACCACACCAATCCGCAAGTGGACGGCGACTGCCGGGACGTGAACTTCGATCCGACGATCTTGCCCGCCGGCATCAAGCCGTCTGACGATCCCCTGTTGGCCGCGCGCTCTTCAGCCTACGCAGTTTCGTTCAACCGCCGTACACGCGAGGAAGCCGCACATGGCTCGGCAGATCGTAAGCCGTCGAATGGAGCCGCATCATGATCGCCATACAAGAGCATTTCAATCCACTCGCCAGATTGCTGCACTGGGTCATGGCGCCGCTCATCCTTGTCATGTTGTTCGTCGGCATCGGCATGGTGTCGACGGTCGCACAAACGCACAATCTCTTGATCGCGATCCACAAGCCGCTTGGCATCATGTTGCTCGCGCTGGTGATCGTACGTGTGTGTGTACGCATCAGGTACGGCAGTCCACCCTTGCCCGCGAACCTGCCCAAACTGCAGGCCTTGGGTGCGCTGCTTTCACACTATGTTCTTTATGCGTTGATGGCCGCGATGCCGTTGATCGGATGGGCTATGCTCTCGGCGGCGGGCTATCCCATCGTCCTCTACGGTGCTCTGCACCTGCCGGCTATCGCGCCGCATAGTGTGTCGCTTTACGCCCGATTGCGAGCATTGCATACGGATCTGGCGCTGTTGCTCTTTTGTACCGTACTGGTTCATCTTGCCGCGGCACTGTTCCATGGTCTGATACGGCGTGATGGTGTGTTTTCCAGCATGGCGCGTGGCGGACGTCGTCGTTAACGTTTGCACTCGCCCGGGTTTCGTAGCATTGGGATTTGGGCGAGCGCTCTGGCCGATGAGATCGCGCTAGACTGATTTGATGCCGCATCGAGAAAGGCCGGGGTGCTATGCGCAATTCGCATAGGCCCTTGCCAACATCGCATCGTGCACCTTCATCATGCCGCTATTCTCGATAACGTTTCCATTCCATTTAAAGAGGTGTCACTTGCGACAGGATTGTCGTCAGTGCACCTTCCGGATAGGGCGTCATGAGAGAAGAGAAAGTGGCAGCGCGTAGATCGTTTGGCGTGATCGGTGGCCTAGGCCCGCTCGCGAGTGCCGACGTATTTTTCAAGTTGGTGAAAGCCACGCCGGCTACGAACGACGCCGAGCACCTCGATCTGATTTTCGAACAACGTCCGTTCCGAGGGCCGGACGGAACCGGCGCTGCGTTCGACTATACCGAGCGCAAACTCTACGTCTTCGATATGCTGCGAGCGTTCGAAAAGCGCGGCGTCGATGCGGTGATCTTGCCGTGCTTTCTCAGTCACACCTTCTTCGACGAACTCCAGTCAAATACAACACTGCGTATCGTCAACATGGTCGAGGCGCTACGCGTGCATGTACGCCGCAAATATCCCGGCGTTCGACGCGTCGGCATGCTTTCTTCGGCCTATACCCGCGACAAGCAGCTGTTCGAACGGTATTTCACTGCGCCCGATTTCGAGGTGCTGCATCCGCGTGCGACTGACGGACGGGGTCCAGTCGACGCGGCGGTGTACGGTGCCGACGGGATAAAGGCGGGCAAGCTCGGCGGCGGGTCGGTCGAGCTTCTTCAAGACGCGTGCGCAGACTTGATCGAGCGGGGCGCGCAGCTGATCTTGCCGGGCCTGACGGAGGTATCGTTGGTGGTCGAGGCGCTCCAGCAACACGACATCCCCGTGCTGGATTCAAACCTGATCTACGCCAAGTACGCGGTTTCGAGTTCCTACGATTCCATCGTCAAACCGTTCAAGATTGGCGTGGTCGGCGGTGTCGGACCGGCCGCCACCGTCGATTTCGTCCGGAAGATCGTGAGCAATACGGCGGCCGCGCGAGACCAAGACCACATCAAATTGGTGGTCGAGCAGAATCCGCAGATTCCCGATCGGACTGAGAGCCTGCTGGGCAATGGGCCGGATCCGACCATCGCGCTCTATGCAACGTGCAAGCGACTCGAAGCGGATGACGCCGATCTGATTGCGATTCCGTGCAATACGGCACACGCGTTTGTCGAGCGCATTCAGCCTTATTTGAGTATTCCGATCGTCAACATGTTGACAGTGACAGCCGAACACCTGAAGGCGAATTTCCCGGGGCTTCGGGATGTCGGCTTGCTGGCAACTTCGGGCACTATCGAAAGCGGTGTGTATCGAAAAGCGCTCGAGGTGCTCGGATTGATTCAGGTGGCTCCCCGTCCGGCAATGCAGGCGCGCGTGATGAGCGCCATCTATGGGCCTCGCGGCGTTAAGGCGGGTCATACGTCGGGGGAGTGCATGCAGGATATTCTTGCCGCTGCAGGCAGCTTGATCGACGACGGCGTCAGAGTCATCATTCTTGGCTGTACCGAACTGCCGCTGTTGCTGCCGATGGAAGAGATCGAGAGCGCAGAAGGTGTGCGTGCAACTCTGGTCGATCCCACTCAGATCCTGGCGCGTCGATGCGTGGACTATGCGATCGACGCGTCGAAAAAAGCGGTCGAGCACGTGGCACGTCGGCCCGAGGCGCTGGACTGAAAAGGCGCTGTTAAATAAAGGCCGGGTCTGCGCTCGCGGCACGGACTTCTAGATCAATACCCTCCAAGCGGTATCTCTTATTCTGGGACGCAAACCATTTGCAATCGATTTTGCTGAAATAAAGCCGGTACTTCCCTGAGAAAAACCCTTGCACAAGCTCCAATCGATTAATTCGGCACGGCTTAATTGATGTCGCGTATATCGGGTTTCTCCTAAATTGTCATGCTAATCACATGAAAATATAGTTGTGCATCCTTACAAATCCCTGTCCGCAAAAAGTAAATTTTATTCACCTTTGGATAGGTGAAAAGAATTTGCCAAATATCGGGTAGGAAAAAATCCGAAGATTCTCGTTGGTGTATGTTTTTTAAAAGGGGAGATTCATGCTCAAATTGATAACGGTGCTCATTTTGAGCGCTCTCCTATGTGCTTGCGTCGCGTCAGGTGAGTATTCCTCGTCGACGCCTGAGCACATAGCGGCGACACACGCTCAGATCCAGCAAAATTCTCAATCGAGTGCCGCCGTCAGCCCGACCACGGGGGCTTCGACATCACAACCCATTCAGATCGGCGTGATACTAATCGGTAATGTCGGGCCGATGCACGAGTTGGATGAATACGACCGCCAACAGATGTATGCGCGTTATGCTAAATATGCCACGTCTTGGCACCCCGGTAAGCCTATACAATTAACCGAAGATAATTTCGTCAAGCAGATAGCTGGCTGGACTACGGTAACGTTTATCTCTGGTGGGACGAATTATCGGAAAGTCGTCCTGGTGCCCGTTGGCGTGGCGGACAAAGTGAACTTCGCGTCGCCGGGCGACTTGGTAGTTGCACGATCGAATGAAGATGGCAACGTCTTGCTGGAGAAAGTATTGTGCTCGGAACAGGATGCCGCATATCACCAATGTGCCAGCCAGTTCGCGAGTGCCTGGTTCGACATCGTCAGCGGTCGAGAGTTGGACCGCGACTTTAAACCTTCAAGCCACGGTGCGCTAATCGATCTCGCGACTTATAAAACGGGGCATGCCGAAAAATAATATCGACCACTGCGATCCCAAAGCCTGCGTGGTACGTGCTCGCTTTTGGCGTGACCGACTCTACGTGGTATCGAGTCGGCTGCTCGACGAAGACGATGCGCACGACGCGCCGTTTTGTGCCAACATGCGCGGCTCGATCTTATCGGCAAGAGGTAGTACCGCATCATGGCTTCGCACAAAGCTCATCACGCCACAGGATGGGCGGCCGGCATCATCGCGGCCGCCGTTGTCAGTAAAGTGGGTGGCGCAGGTCCACACCTGATAGGGAGCGCGCTGAGTTTTTGCGCAGCCGTACTGGGCGGCACGGCGCCCGACTGGCTCGAAGTGGCATGGTGGACGCGCGCCCGCAGGCTATGGATCACGCATCGCACATTGACGCATTGGGGCGTGGCCTGGATCGTGTTGTTGGTGTGTTCCTACCGGCTGCTCGGCGCCCATCCGCTTGCGGCGCTGAGCTTTGGTTTTGCGTGCGGCGGCCTCATGCATTTATTGGCCGACTGGCCCAATCCGCTTGGGGTGCCGTGGATCGCATCGCGACATTCGTTGAACTGGTGGAACAGCGGCCACTGCGACGTGCTGATCGTCGGGGCCGCATGGGTCGCGGCGCTGCTGATGGTGGACCATGTCTGGTTTCACGGTATCTACGGTCTCAGACTACTGCACACGGTCCGGCTCTAAAGCACGGGCCGTCGTCTGAACCAGCCTGCCAGCGACAGCCGATCGCGTGTTGCGGGTAGCACTTCGTGCAGCATGTCGGCGGACAAGAACAGCACCAGTCGACTGCCCAGCGGCGCAATATCCTCCGTGTGTCCACCTTGCGGATGCAGGCGCAAAGCGCCACCATGCTCGGGCAACCAGCCTGGATTCAGATAGACCACGACCGACACCGTCCGACTATCGTCATCGCGAAAACGGTCCACGTGCTTCAGATACGAAGCACCGGGCGCGTAAAACGCGAAATGGCTTTCATATTCGTCGAGCCCCAGAAAAAGCCCGCGATTCAGCGCCACGCGCAAGCCCTCCATGATATGCAGATACCGGTCGCAGGCCAGGGATTGACCGGCCTCCAACCAATGGATCTGATCGCCCCGAATGCCGGGCTGCACCGACTGAGCCGCGCCACGGCTCACGCCCGCCGGGGTCAATTCGCCCGCCGCGGCCAGCGTCGCGCATTCCAGCGCGAGCGCGATGGTCAGGTCTTCAGGCAGGAAAATGTCCTGCTCCGACCAGCCGTGGTCGCGCATGGCGTCGAGGATAGGTTGATGCGGCTGTGTTGCGGCTGTCCACGATGAGTCGGGGCCAGCGATAAATTCTGAGTGACTCACTGCAATTCCTTCAGAATTCTGGCGATGGGTAATGGGCGACGGAGTCATTTGTGGCGGAGTCCCCCAGTATGGCGCCTTAAAGCTAGCGGAATGCGGAATTGAATGGAGAATTAAGGCGACGGCCCCATTGTTCTGCGCCAATAATCGTGTGCAAGAGGGCCAAAAGACGGAAGGAAAGTGGGCGTGCTGCTACAGTACGGCTTGATCGAGACCTCAGTTAAATACTGAAGCCCACCCCATCAGCTCGGTGCGTCGATGTAGCGCCCAGTCCAAGTCACTTGAATAGCGGGAGAAATGCCATGTCGATTTCCATCCGGCGCCGCGCGCTGCTGGCGCTAGGGTTAGCGGCATTGGCCGGTTCGGCGAGCGCCCAGACCAAGCCCGTCGTACGTGTCGGTTCGAAGATCGACACCGAGGGCTCGCTGCTCGGCAACATCATTTCGCAGATGCTCGAAGCGCACGGCATCAAGACCAGCAACGAGCTCCAGCTCGGCGCCACCAAAGTGCTGCGCGCGGCAATCACAGGCGGGGCTATCGACATCTATCCCGAGTACACGGGCAATGGCGCGTTCTTCTTTTCCGATGAGAAAGATCCCGCCTGGAAAAATGCGCAGCAAGGCTACGCCAAGGCCAAAGCGCTCGACTTCGAAAGGAACAAGATCGTCTGGCTAGACCCGGCGCCGGCCAACAACACCTGGGGCATCGCGGTGCGCCAGGATTTCGCCGCCGCCCACCACCTGCAAACAATGACCGACCTGGGCAAATGGATCAGCGCCGGCGGCGTGTTCAAGCTGGCCGCGTCCGCCGAGTTCGTCGAGCGCCCCGATGCATTGCCTGCCTTTGAAAAAGCCTATGGCTTCACGCTCAAGCAGGATCAATTGCTCACCCTGGCGGGAGGCGATACGGCAGTGACCATCAAGGCGGCTGCCCAGCAAACATCGGGCGTCACGGCCGCAATGGCCTACGGCACCGATGGTGCGCTGGCCGCTCTGGGCATGGTGATACTCGCGGACAACTTGAGCGTGCAACCGGTCTACGCCCCGACTCCGATTATTCGGGCGCAGACGCTGGACGCATACCCCGCGATTCGCGATATTCTCAATCCGGTTTTTCTATCGCTCGATGGCGCCACGCTGCAAAAACTGAACGCCCGAATTGCGGTGAACGGCGAAGAAGGCCGTCAGGTTGCCGCCTCCTATCTCAAGAGCAAAGGCTACGTTAAATAAATGCCGGCTGCGCTGCCCATCGTGGGTGAGCAGACTATGCGGAGAACGTGATTGACTGCCAAGGTAAGCAACCGCGTCCTGCTGACATTGCTGTTGCTCATGCTGGCGGCGGCCCTGGCTTTGCCGCTGCTGACTGATGCACCGAACCGCTTGGTCGAGGGGCACGGGATCGCTTTGTCGGCACTGATGCACGGTAGATACGCCTGGCTGCTGCTGCCGTTCGGCGTGCTGGCAGTGCAATCGTTCGCACCGCAAAGACGGCGCACCCAAGTGCTGAGCGCCGTCAGCGCCGCCGTGCTGCTCGTAGGCTTGACGATGCTGGCCGGCACCACCGCGACGGCACTCTCGGGCGGACCTGACAATTTCGTGCGCATCTCGTTCGGTGGCGGCTTCTGGCTACTATTCGGATTGAACTGCCTGGCCGCGACTGACGCCATCGCACGCGCTACCGTAAGCCGGCCGGCTCGCATTTTCTTCAACCTGCTGGTCTTCGTGCCCGTAGGGCTGTTGCTTGTCGATGGGCAACTCGATCAATTGTCGATCATGAAGGAATACGTCAATCGCAACGACGTGTTCGACGCCGCCGTCGTGCGCCACTTGCAAATCGTGGTGCTGACGTTGCTCATCTCAGTGGCGCTGGGTTTGCCGATGGGGCTCGCGGCCATGCGCTACCAGCGCGTGCAGCGTGCGCTGTTCCCGGTGCTGAACGTGATCCAGACTATCCCTTCGCTGGCCTTGTTCGGCTTGTTGATTGCGCCGCTCGCAGCGCTCGCCATACGGTTCCCATGGCTCGCCGCGCACGGTGTCAGCGGTACCGGCATGACCCCCGCGATTATCGCGTTGGTCATGTATTCGCTGCTGCCGCTCGCGCGCAGCACCGTCGCCGGTCTCGAACAAGTACCGTCCGGTGTGATTGAGGCCGCGCACGGCATGGGGTTGACGGGTTGGCAGGTATTCACGCGGGTTGAAGCGCCGCTGGCGCTACCGGTGTTTTTGTCGGGGTTACGCATCACCGCTGTGCAGGCGGTCGGCCTGACCGTCGTGGCCGCGTTGATCGGTGCAGGCGGCTTGGGCGGCATCGTGTTCCAGGGTTTGCTGAGCGGCGCACTCGACCTCGTGCTGCTGGGCGTGATTCCGGTAGTCGTGCTCGCAGTGGTCGTCGATAGCGGCTTCAAATTGATCGTGGCCTCTCTGCAAGCCAACCAGCACCTGACTCAGCAAATGAGCGAAGAAGTGAGCCAAGAAGCGAGCGAACAAGCGAGGCCGACATGATCGAATTTCACCAAGTTAGCAAGCAGTTCGACCATCGCACCGTAGTCGACCAACTGACGCTGAACATTGCCGAGGGCGAATTCACCGTGCTGATCGGTACTTCGGGCTCGGGCAAATCGACCACGCTGAAGATGATCAATCGGCTGATCGAGCACGATACGGGACATATCCGTTTCGCTGGTGAAGAGATACGCTGCTTCAAGCCTGCGGAAATTCGTCGCAGGATGGGTTATGCGATCCAGTCCATCGGGTTGTTTCCGCATTGGACCGTAGAGCAGAACATCGCTACCGTACCTGGCCTGTTGAAATGGCCGCGTGCGCGTATCCGCGAGCGAGTCACCGAACTGCTGACCTTGCTCAACCTGGAGCCGGATTTATTTCGAGATCGTTATCCGCATCAGCTTTCCGGCGGCCAGCAACAGAGAGTGGGCGTGGCACGCGCGCTGGCCGCGGACCCCGAGGTGCTGCTGATGGACGAGCCGTTCGGCGCACTCGATCCGGTGACGCGCGCAGCGCTTCAACTGGAGATCGCGCGGATACACGCGCTGTCCAAACGCACCATCGTGCTGGTGACGCACGACATCGACGAAGCGCTGAGCCTTGCGGATCGCATCGTGTTGTTGGACCAGGGACGCATCGTCCAGCAAGGCGCGCCCGCCGTCTTCCTGACCGACCCGGCTAATGACTTCGTGCGGGACTTCGTTGGGCGCAGCGATATCGGCATCAAGTTGCTGTCGCTCGAAACGGTGTCGCGCTACGCCCGGCCTGGCGAGATGCCGCAAGGCGAATCGCGAGGAGAGCCGATTCCGGAGCACCTGAGTTTGCGGGCGGCTTTGTCCGCGTTCGTGTCGCGACGGGTGGATACCTTGGCGGTGATCGATGGGCAAGGCCAGCCTGCAGGGGTGCTGCATTTCGCCGATTTGCTCAGACGGGAGCCGGCGTGATGAACCGCGGCACCGTCGCCGGTTTCGACGCGAACCCGCCGCGCGCGGTCTGGCGCAGATGGGGCACGGCGCCGCTGCTGTGGAGCGCGGCCTTGTTGGTGGCGCTGACGTTCGGCATGACCTCGCTGCGGCCGCTATTTGCAGCGTGGTACCCGGCGCTCGACCGGCCCGTGTATATGCAGGACAGCTTCGGGTCGCTGGTCGAGGCGCATCTGTTGATCGTGTCGGTATCAAGTGCCGCGGCCGTGGTGATAGGCATGCTGGCGGGTATCGGGGTGACGCGACGTGCGGGATACGAGTTCCGTTCGCTGGTTGAGACGGTCGTGGCCGTCGGCCAGACGTTCCCGCCCGTGGCAGTGCTGGCGATCGCCGCGCCGCTGATGGGGTTCGGCGTCAAACCTGCGCTGATTGCGTTGACGCTATACGGCGTGCTGCCCGTGTTGCAGGGAACGATCGCCGGGATTGAGTCGGTGCCGTTTGCTGCCCGCGAAATTGCCGAGGGAGTGGGCATGCGCGCGTGGCAGATCCTGCTGCGTGTCGAGTTGCCGTTGGCCGCGCCGGTCATCGTGGGTGGCATACGCACGTCGGTCATCATCAATATCGGCACGGCGACGATCGCCTCGACGGTCGGCGCGAAGACGCTGGGCTCGCCGATCATCATCGGGCTGAGCGGGTTCAATACCGCTTACGTGATACAGGGTGCCGTGTTGGTCGCCTTGCTGGCGATCGTTGTCGACTTGGCCTTTGAGCAGCTCGCGCGGTATTTGGGCCGGTGGCGTATGGGTGCCTCTGCGTCCGCTTCGTGAGCGTGTATCTGGGACGCATATGAGAGTGGTTTGCACTCCTATCGCGTGTAACATACGCTCAGACATACACATACGCAGAGATATACGCGCAGACATGCACCGAGCCATGCGCCCGACACAGGCGCCGACGCGGTCCTCCGGCAACTCGAGAAAATCCCGTGATCCGATTGATACTGTTGTTGCTGGGAGCCGACTTTGTCCGCCGTCGCTGGCCGGTATTGATGCTGCTGGGTCTGGCGTGGAGCTTGTTGGGCGTGGCGCTCGCGTTCGACGCGTTCGCCGACGTAGTCACATTTCCGCTGCGAGAACTGGGCTACGTGCTGCTGTTCGAAGGCGTCCTCACGCTGATCGCGGCCGCCAGCAAGCTCAGCTTGCAAACGCGCCTGCGATACGTGAAAGGCGTGATGTTCGTGTTGATCGCCGGCTTGATCATCGATCCGCATCCGGAAAGCGATGTCGTCCTGGCGATCCTGTTCGGCACGAATTTTCTCGTCGGTGGATGCCTGCAGATTGCCGCGGCCCGCGTGATCCGGTTCACAGGCTGGCGTACCGCGATGTGGGTCGGCGTGTTTCAGTTGCTGATTGCCGTGCTGTTCTATTCGCCCTATCCGCTTCATTACGCCGGCACGGTGCCGTTCGCGATCGCGTTGTCGATGATGATCAGCGGCGTCAATCTGGTCTGGCTGGCGAACCGGCTGCACAAGTTGCCGCAGGGCGCGGCTATCTTGTCGGTGTGGGGCGGCAATTCGCTATTCGACTTGATGCCCGAGCCCACGCTGGACGATCGCGCACGGCAAGCGCTGGTCGCGACTGATTGGTACAGCGAAATACCGCTGGTCGTGCATGTCTGGACGCCGGTTGGCTCTGCGAAGAGCCGAGCGTTGCGGCGTCCCATCGTCGACCGGTACATCGCAGCGGTCGATTCGACGGGCGTTATCTCTACCGGCCATGCTGCGCTTGAAGTGACCCCCGACCTGTATATCAGCTTGTACCCCGCGCAGGAAATCGACCGCTCGCCTGCGCAATTCGCCCGGCTGCTGCGCGCGAGCGCCGAAAACGATATCCGTGGGCGCTTCCTGCACAGCTACCCGGAGGAAGCGCAGGCCTGGTGCGATTCCACGGTCAAGGTTGCCTATCGGCGCTACAACCACACGCGTTTGCGCGCGTTCTGGCTGCGCTACCAGCAAGACGCCACGTATAACCTGACCAATCGCAACTGCTCCAGCACGGTGTCGGCGGCGCTTGAAGCCGCGCTCGAAGGCGAACTGGGCACGCGCGCCTCGCCTTGGCGCGCGCTGGCGTTTGCGCTGGTGTGCCCGGAATTATGGGTAGCCGGGCAGATCTACCGGCGCGCCAAGACGATGACGTGGACGCCGGGCATGACACTCGATTACGCGCGCGCCTTGCGCATCGTCGTGCATCCACCGCCGGTTGCGTGGCTGATGCTGTTGCGTTTGGCTTTGCGTTCGCGGCGGCGTTACCGCGATAGAGAGCGGCAGAACCGCTTGCAGAATCGACCTAACAGAGCGACCTAACGGAGCGGCTCAACTGAGCGACGCAACTGAGCCACTTACCCGAGCGCCGCATCTAAGCCACTCACCCGATTCGGTCCGGGTTTTGGTCTGCAGCGCTTGCTAATAACGCCGCCCTGCTCTGTCTACTACTCCACACGCCAACCGTCGTGATCGTCGCGCCCAGCAAACCCATGCTGAGCGAAATCACCAACACGACGAGGCCAATCTGCGCGTTTCCTGAGACGAATCCCACGATCAGCCCGGCCAGAGGCTGCGTCAGGTTGTTCAACAGAATGATGACGCCGGTGGTCTTGCCGTAATCCTTGGCCGGAACGATCTCTTGTCGCGCGCTTCGAATGTAGACGCTGAACATCTTGTCGAAACCCACGATCAACAGGAACCCGACCACATAGCCCCAGGAAGAGGCGCTTGCGCCCGCGATCAGTCCACCCAGAAAAATTGCGACGAACGACAGCAATCCCAATACCCTGCGCGAGATCGAGGTCCGTGCGATCACCAGCAAAACCACAATGGTGGCGACCGCCCCCGCTGTCTGTATCAGCGCGTAAAACCGGCCCGACTGATGATGTAGCCCGGTGACCATGGCGGCGGACGTCGCGAGCGTGACGCCGATCACCAGATTCTCCGCGGCGGCCAGCGCGACCAGCTTCTTCAGCCCCGGTAAATACAGCACATGCATGAAAGCCGTCTTCATCGGCAGGGCCCAATGAGCGGGTGCCGTTTCCGGCGGGTTCAATTGAATGTTGCTGGTGCGTTGCCAGAGTATCGTCGCGTAGTCAGCGGCGAAGAACAGCAACGATGTCGCCACGACGACCGCCTCCCAATTCCACCAGCCGAGCAGCAAAGCTGCCAGCAAGGGGCCGAGGACCACGCCCGCCTGGTCCGCCAGTTGCGAGTACGACAGCACCTGTTCGAATCGTATCTGTTTGAACACCTGGGGCAGCAAGACCTCTCGCGCCACCAGGCCTTGGCTGGTAAGCGCGCCGCAGCATGCGGAGAGTGCGATCAGCCAGACTAGGCCGCCAAGCAGATAGAAACCGACGACGCCGCCGATACAGGCCAGAGCCCGATAGAGTTGGCTGATACGCAAGGCCTTGATCGGCGAAACCCGGTCGCAAAGCGCGCCGCATATCGGAAACACCAGATACCGGGGCAGCGCTTCGATAAAAAATGCGATGCCCGCCCAACTCGCCTTCTGCGTGGTCTGGAAGACGACCAGCGGCACCAGAAAAAGCAAAACCTGATCAGCCAGCCGCGAGAGAAAGAGAGAAAAGAAGAACGCCTGATAGTTAACGCGCACTGACCTTCCCTCTGTCGTGAGTGGTGGGATTGATAGGACGCCCGATTCGACTCGGATCGCTAGTCCTCATTTTCGGCTCATTTTCGAAGTCTACGATGGAATGCATCGACAAAGCACCTTGCTTCCCCACCTCACGCTTAGTCGTACCGGCTCAAAGGGCTCAGCGGACACATCGCCCCAGGCCACCGGACTTACAGGGATCAGGAGACATTCATCATGAGAATCGAAATTCAGGCTTCCGGACTCAATCTTACAACCGCGGAAACCATCGCCTTTCGCGAACATGCCCGGCGTCGTATCCAGGTCGCGTTCGAGCGCATCCATTACCGGGTGACCAGCGTCGGCGTGTACCTCAAGGACATCAACGGTCCACGCGGCGGCGACGACAAACGCTGCGTATTGCGAGTCGAGGTCAGCGGCGCACCGACCGCGGTCGTGCGCGGACGCAACGGCGATCTCGTCGCGCTGGTGGACCGCCTCGCGCAAACCGCGGCACGCTCCGTCTTGAACCGAATCAAGCGCACTCCAGACAAAGCGACACTGCGTGGCATGCATGCGAGCACTAACGCACCGGCTTCGACGGAATGAGCAAAATGTTCGGCGCGACGTCGTTACATCGGCGTCTCAGTATCGCCGTTGCGGTTCTCGCGGCATTCGTGGGCGTGCTCGGAGCGTTCGGCACGTTTCTCGTTGTGAGCAGCCTGGCGACGGAATTCGATTCGAGCCTGCGCGATGTCGCAGCGCACGTGAGGTCTGGTGCGCTCGACGGCACGGCGCCGCGTACGGCGGCTGCGCGCCGGCCGGAGGATCTGGTCGTGCAGATCTGGAGCGCTGCGGATGGAGTACGCCCAAGCAAATTGAGTGATCCGAACGTGATCTTGCCGAAAGGGGCGCCCGGGTTCTCTTCCGTGAGTTTCGAGGGCGAGCGGTGGGATGTCTTCGCGCTACAGGCAGCCAACGAATATATCCAGATCGCCGAATTACGCAGTGTGCGCACCCGCAACGCGATTCGGGTCGCCTTCTGGACCTTGCTGCCCGTACTCGCACTGCTGCCGCTGCTCGTGTTGACGATCGTGATTACGGTGCGCATGTCGCTGCGGCCGCTCGACCGTATCGGGCGACGTACCGCCCAAATCGATCTGAACAATCTGCAAGCGCTCGATGCCAAAGCGGCGCCCGATGAACTTCGGCCCTTCCTCGACTCCATCAACCGGATGATCGAGCGGCTGTCGGTATTGGTCAATGCGGAGCGGCAGTTCATCGCCAACGCCGCGCACGAGTTGCGTTCACCCCTATCGGCCATGCAACTGCAAATGGACAACCTGCGCAATGCGCCGGTGGCCGAGCGCGAGGAACGGCTCGATGCGTTGCAGCGCGGTATCTGGCGCACGTCTTCGCTGGTCTCGCAACTACTCGGCCTCGCGCGTGCGGAGATTGGCGGGACGATGAAATCGCTGGGCGATGTGCCCTTGCCCCAGCTCGTTTCGGACGTTATAGCCGACCTGCTGCCGCTCGCGGCCGACCGCGGCGTCGATGTCGGCGTACTCGTGCTGGATAAGGTTTCGGTGCGCGCGGTCGAAGCCGATTTACGCGTCATGACCAAGAACCTTGTCGACAACGCGATCCGCTATGCCGGCACCGACGCGCGCGTCGACGTCAGCGTTTATCAGCGACCGGGTAAGGTGCTGATCGAGGTGATGGATAACGGCCCCGGCATTACGAACGCCGACCTGGAGCATGTATTCGAGCGGTTCTTTCGTGCCGGCGTGTCGGATGAGCAAGGTAGCGGTCTCGGCTTGTCGATTTCGCAGGCGCTCGCCGCCAACTACGGTGGTCGCGTCGTGCTGTCCAAACGTGCAGACGGCGTATCGGGCGTTGTCGCGACCATCGAATTACCGTTGAAGTAGAATCGAAGCCGTAGCTATGATGACATTCATGAGGGTGACGAGCGTCGCCATGAGGTCGCTATGAGAATCCTGCTGATCGAAGACGACATCCAGATTGGGCAAAGCCTGATGCGTGCGCTCAAGGATGCTTCGTGCAGCGTTGACTGGGTTCGCACCGGGGACCTTGGCCGCCGCGCCATCGAAGACGGTTCCTACACGACGATCCTGCTCGATCTCGGCCTGCCAGGGATCAGCGGGCTGGATCTACTGCGCGGCCTGCGCAGCGCCAACAATGCCACGCCTGTACTGATCATCACCGCTCGCGACGATGTCGATACCCGTGTCGCGGGCCTCGATATTGGCGCCGACGACTATCTGGTCAAGCCATTCGACAGCAAGGAATTGATGGCCCGAATCCGAGCAGTCGTACGGCGCCGCTCTGGCTTTGCCTCGGCAACCATGGGCAACGAGCACCTGACGCTGAACATCAATGCACGCCAGCTCACCTTCGACGGGCACACGGAGGTCCTTTCCGCTCGCGAATATGCGTTACTGCTGGCCTTGCTGGAACGGCCGGGGGCCATTCTTTCGCGCCAGCAAATCGAGGAGCGGTTGTACGGATGGGGCGAAGAAGTCGAGAGCAACGCGGTGGACGTCGTGATCTACAGCGTACGCAAGAAATTCGGCAACGCCGTGATCCGCAATGTCCGCGGCCTGGGTTGGGCCTCTTCTTCAAGCGCTAAAGCAAGCTCGAAAGGCGGCGCTTCCGAGTCTTGAACATCGACACCGCGATTCCACCCAACAGCAGCGCACCGGTCACGGACAAGCTGACCGAGGCCGGGATCTTGCCGACGATGCCAACCAGGAAGATCTTCGAGCCGATAAAGACGAGCACGAGCGCCAGCGCATATTTCAGGTACGCGAATCGATGCGCGACTGCGGCCAGTGCGAAGAATAGCGCGCGCAAACCGAGTACCGCGAAGATATTGCTGGTGTAGACGATGAACGGATCCCGCGTGATCGAAAAGACGGCCGGCACCGAGTCCACGGCAAAGATCAGGTCCGCGAACTCGATCAGCAGCAATGCGAGTAAGAGTGGCGTGACCCAGGTTGCCATTTTCCCTGTCGCCGGGTCCACGCGGCGCACGATGAACGCGTTGCCTTGCAGCGTGGGCGTAATTCTCATCACGCGCCGCAGCAGTCGTAGCAGCGGGTTCTTGTCGAAATCGCGTGCATGCTCACGCATGAACAGCATCTTGACGCCGGTCGCGGCTAGGAAGAAGCCGAACACGTAAAGGATCCAGTCCGCCTGCGATACCACGGCGGTGCCGAGGCTTACCATCAGCGCGCGCAAGATCAGCACGCCGACGATGCCCCAGAAGAGCACGCGGTGCTGGTATTGGCGCGGGATCGCGAGATACCCGAAAATCGCAGCGATGACGAATACGTTGTCGAGCGACAGGGACTTTTCGATGACGAAACCCGTGAAGAATTCAGTCGCGGGCGTGGCGCCCAGTTGCCACCAGAGGAAGCCGCCGAATAGCGACGCGACACCGATGTAGAGCAACGAAAGCAAGAGGCTTTCGCGCACGCCGATGTCGCGGTCCGTGCCGTGGAGTATTCCCAGGTCAAAGCCCAGCAAGGCGATTACGATGGCGCCGAACACGCACCATAGCCATACCGGTTGTCCGATAAAACCCGCTTGTAGTATGGCGACCATCGTATCCACATCATCCTCCCCGGACGAGACTCACATTTTAGAGTCTCTTAACGTGCGGACTATCTGCAGGTCGTGGGCACCGCGACTTGGCGCGAGTGAGCGGGAGCGATACCCGCCGGCAACTGCCATGCATGGGACAACGCAAGCAGAAAAGCTGATTCACCGGCCGAAACGTGATTGTCGGCATGCACCGCGGTCTGGCACAGGCTCATCACTTCGGAGCGCAAGCGAGCATCCGCCAGCTCACTGATGACGTGCCGCATGATTTCCGAATTGGGCCGGCAAGTGTCGCCCCAGTTCAGGTGAGGTGTCACCATCAAGTCCTCGCAGAGTTCGCGGATGACCTTTTCAAATTCGTCCGCGCTCATGCCGAGCCGCTGGGATAATTGGAGCCGCTCGAGTGCGACGATCTCTTCACATCCGAGATGGCCGTCCGCGAGCAGCGAGATGGCGACGATCCGGGCTGCTGCATGGGGGCTGTTGTGTTTGTAGGTGCGCATAGTGCTTATCCTTGGTTACCGAGGGCGATGGTGGAGCAAGCCTGCGTATCAATATCCTTGGCGCTCGAGCGTATGCATCCGCAATTCGAGGTCGGTCAGGTCGGTTGCCTGGGCCAGGTACGTTTCAACGCGACGTTGGTAGGCGCGTTCGAAAAGGTTGCTCAGATTCATAAGGACGTATGCAAACATGATGTTCTCCATTTACTTAGGGTCGCTGGTTGCGTGCGGGCGGTTAAGCCATTTACACGCGGCGACGGACCATTGGGTTTTAGGAGTGACACCGCGCTGTAGGCTACGTGCGCTGCTCTCCATGACCTCAATAGTAGAGACGGAAAATGAGCGGAGAATGAGGACGGTGATCGCCCACGCACTTTAACGGCCCGTGTAAGCGACGCGCCATATCGTGCCGTTGCCATCCTCGGTGACCAGCAATGCGCCGTCGTGGGCAACCGTTACGCCCACGGGTCGACCCCAGACGCTGCTTTCGTTCGCTACGAAGCCGGTGAGAAAATCGTCGTACTCGCCCGTCGGCACGCCGTGGTTGACACGTACGCGCACGACCTTATAGCGGGTGCGCGTACTGCGATTCCATGAGCCGTGGAAGGCCGCGAAAATGTCGCCGCGATACTCGGCGGGAAATGCTGCCACGCCGGTCGTCGCGGTATAGAAGCTCATCTGCAGCGACGCCGAGTGCGACTGTAGTAACACGTCGGGCACGATGGCCTGGCCCGCCAGATCGGGGCGCTCGCCGGCATGGCGAGGGTCTTCGTGGTTGCCCAGGTAATACCAGGGCCAGCCGTAGAAGCCGCTTTCTTTCACGCGGGTGATGTAGTCTGGTACCAGATTGTCGCCGAGGTCGTCGCGTTCGTTCGTCGAAGTCCACAGCTCGCCCGTGGTCGGATCCACTGCGATCCCTACGCCGTTGCGGATGCCGGTCGCGAAGGTGCGCAGCGGCGCATGGCCTTCGGGGTCGGTCACGCGAATATCGGCTCGGCCGGTTTCGGCGTCCCACGCAGCACCGCGCCCGTGCTCGACTTCCCAACGCGATACGTCATCGCGGTCTTTCTTGCTCATGTTCTCGGCAACATTCGACGCGGAACCGACCGAGATAAACATGCGCTTGCCGTCGAGGGAAAAGGCGACATCGCGCGTGCTATGACCGCCTTCGCTTTGCGTCAAGCGCGGTACGATGACCTCGGGACGCCCCTGCGCCTTGAGGTCTCCGCCACGATAGGCGTAGCGAACGATCGAGTTATTGTTCGCCACGTAAATCCATTTCGGATTGTCGCCCGGTGGATAGAAGGCGATACCGAAAGGCCGGTCGAGGCCGTCGGCAAAAATCCGATTTTCGGCGGGCGTATCGGCGCCGTCGGCGGCGCGCAATATCCGTATGCGATCTGCGGCTGTCTCCGCGACGAAAATATCTCCGTTCGGCGCCACGCGCAGCAAACGCGGATTCGACAGACCTGTCGCGAACAGCCGGACCGTAAATCCGGGAGGAACCGACAACGTGGCACCTGCCGGTTGTTTCACCACGCGCGGCCCGTTTCCGGACGAAGACGTGCTGTAGGGCGCGGGTAAATCCGCCGTAGTGAGGTGATGCGCCACGCCGGGGGCTGCTAGCTGCCAGTCGCTGGGATCGGCCTTCGGCGAAGACGTGGGCGGCGGCGCGAGATCGGCGGATGGGGAACCCTGCGCAGGAAGCTTCAACGCGGCGAGATAGGCGAGCAGATCGCGGCGATCCGCGGTATTGGGAACGGAGACCGGCATCGTGGTGCCGGGAACGGTCGCGGTCGGATCCGCGAGAAAGCGGTCCAAGGTCGCCGCATCCCAAGTGAAGCCCGACCCGCTCAAGGCGTTCGTGTAGCTGAAGTTGGCGACAGAGCCGGCACGCCGGCCGAAAATGCCCACGAGGCTGGGGCCTTGTCGCGTGATCGCTGTATTGCCCGGCCCCAGGCTGTCCGCATGACAGATGGCGCAGCTTTGCTGGAAAAGGGCTTTTCCGCGCCCGATGGTATCGGCCGGCGAATCCTGGGCTGTGGCTTCGCTGCTTGCGCCGAGACTGGCGAGAACGAGGGCTGGAGCTAACGCACGGGCGAAGGACTGTATGGATAGCATGGCGTACCTGGTTGCATTCGAGTTATGGCGAGTGAAATTCGGGTAGCACTTCCGCCGCCAACTCCTCGATCACTTCACGGGGCGGCCGCTCGGAGCTCGGCAGATTAAGCGCGACGTGATGAGTGCCGCTATCGCGCATCTTGCCCAGCAGATCGACCAGGCCGCGCCGTCCGGTCCGGTAGCCGAGGGAGATTTCTTTCGGTGGCTCATCGGGGTCGGCGCTAAGGTCCAGTCGCATCGCTACGCCGAAAGCGCGGAACGCGCCAGGCGACAGCCGATCGACCGCTGCGCGCCAGAGGCTATAACGGCCACGTTGCGCTTCCGGTTCGCGATGGTAAGTCATCCAGCCGACGGAGTTTCGTGCGATCCAGTCGACGCTCTGTCCGCCGGACCCGACAGCCAGCAAAGGAATCGCGGCAGGCGATCGTGGCAGCAGGAAGAATTCCGGCGCATCGGACGGAATTCGATCGGGGATGATGTGTGACTGAGCGCCAACGGCAGCGGCCACGGTCTCCCAATGACTACGGAACAGATCGCGCCGCTGTGCCGAGTCGCGCCCAAATGCGGCATATTCGGCGGGACGGTCGCCCGAGCCTAGACCAAGAATGAAGCGCTCACGGGACAAGGTGCTCACAGAGACCGCGCCCTTGGCGATATGCAGGGGGTATCTGAGCGTGAGAACAATCGCGCCGCTAACAAGGGCAATGTGTTCCGTCTGAGAGGCGAGCGCACCGAGTAATACCCACGGATCCAGATGTCCCACCGGATCGGGATAGTCAACGCTATTGAGCGGGACATCGCGCACCCAGAGCGCACGGTAGCCAAGGGCATCCGCCTTTTTGGCCAGAGTCACTTGTGCACGAAAATCGGCGACGATCTGGCCCGTTTCGAGCAATGGCAACGTCAAGCCGATCGAAAGTTTTCCATGTTGGAACAATCGGTCGGTTATCGGATTCCCACTTGTCGAAGTGCTTTCTGTCGCTGTCATCGAGCCTCTCGCCGCGCCAGTGTCTTTTGATCTGTCGCGAGGACAGCTGACGCGGACAGAGACATGTCTGGCGATGTTACCACCACGTGTGCAAAGGCATGTTCAGGCCCCATGCGTAACGGTCGGCCAAGATCGAGCGGGGTAAAGCACCCATAATGCAGCATTACGGGATCTCAACTGCTATACTTTGGTAACTTATCCGAGCGCTCGAAAACAGGAGGTTGCATCGTGGCACGTCTGAGTTTTGACCTGGCGCAAGCCGGCGCAGCCGTGAAGGCTGGTGGTGTGCATTCGGCAATTGTTCGTGCCGAAAAAGGTGTTTTCTTTGTCGCGCTGGAAACCCGTGAGTCGGGTGTGGTCGATTTAGTCACCAAGAGCGAGCGGACCCCCCGCGCGTTCCGCGATCCTGGGCAGGCCCTCAAGATCGTGCGGGAGTTGGGCGTGGCCACCGGTCGCTTTGCCCTGGAAGCATGGGATACGCACGCGCCCAAGACCAAGGCATGGAAGCGCCCGGATACGGCAGCGCAGATGAAGACCACGCACCAGCGGGCCCAGGAGGCGGAAGCATACGACGCATGGTTTCGCGCTGAGGTGGAACAAGGGGTGCGCGAAGCCGACGACCCGACCATCGAGAAAATTCCCCACGACCGGGCCATGGCGATGCTCACGCAGATGCGTGATGCCGCACGCGCCAAGTCGGAGCGAGCTGCTGCGACGCCCGCCAAGCGCTCCGCCGCGGCCAAAGTCGCGACCACTCGACAGCGCACTGCAGCCAGCGAGATCGTATCGCGCAAGCCCGTGACGGCCGCCGCGAAGGTGCCTAAACGGCGAACGGCTAAATGACGGTTGAGTGGCTGAAAACAGCCTTGCGGCAGTTGGGAAAGCTTTTGATCGATCTGGAAGACTATGCCGGCAAGCGGTCGGCCGACAGCCTGCAGAGGACGATCGACAAGAAAACCAAACTGCTGGAAACCCAGCCCGAGTTATATGTCGCAGGCTTGGTGCCAGACACGCATGGATTGGTTGTAACGCCCAATGTCGTACTGGTCTATCGCATCAAGCCAGCGAAAAATAAGATTCAAATTTTGCGTGCGCTCAAGCCGCGTATGAAACGACCCGTTCCGAAAAAGAAGGGTAACGACCGGGTATGACGCGTCCCTGGTGCGACGCCTGATCGAACATGCCATTGATGTCGATCACGCTGCCGAGAATATCCCGCAAACCCAACAAACTCTAAACGTTCGTGTAGCGCTCGCCCCTCATGTCTCAGCATTCCCTTACACCCGTTGTGCTCACCCAGCATCAAGCCAGGCGTATCTGGCTGCGTGCTCAAAGACTCGACACGTCGGCGCCGTTCGGAAATGGCGCGCAAGCCACGGTTTCAGCGGTGGAACATCTCGGCTACGTGCAGATCGACACCATCAACGTTATCGAGCGTTGTCATCATCACATCCTGTGGACGCGTATTCCAGAGTATCAACGCGATCATTTGCGCCAGGCCCAGACCGTGGACAAGGCGGTGTTCGAGTATTGGACGCATGCGCTGTCCTATGTGCCGATCAAAGACTTTAAGTTCTTCCTTGCCGACATGAAGCAGCATAAGACATCGCCCAGGAGCTGGTTCGACTCGGTGACCAAGGACGACTTGCGCAAGGTACTCACCCGGATCGAGGAAGGCGGCGCGCTATCGATACGCGATATCGACGACGACACGCTGGTGGAGAAAGATCATGCATGGGGAAGCCGCAAACCGTCGAAACGCGCGCTGCAATTTGCGTTCTACACGGGGGCGCTGACGGTCAGCGAGCGCTCCGGCATGTTGAAGACCTATGAGTTGATGCATCGGCATTTTGCGTGGGAGAAACCGCTCAAGGCGGCGTCGCAGGCGCAGACCACCGAGTATCTGTTGGACCGGGCGTTGCGTTCGCAGGGGCTGGTCAGTCTCGACTCGATTTGCCATTTGGACGCGAAACGCAAGCCTTTGGTTCGCCAGGTCATCGATGCAAGAGTGCGGCGCAAACTGTTGGTCCCTGTGGCGGTGGACGGCGCCGGTAAGGTCGAGCATTGGGCTGCGCCGGAGACTCTCGCGCAGAGTTCACAGATAGCTGTGCAAGCCGTGCATATCTTGTCGCCGTTCGATCCTCTGGTCATTCAGCGCAAAAGGCTGCGCATGTTCTTTGACTATGAGCACCGTTTCGAGGCGTATGTGCCGAAGGAAAAGCGCGTGTTCGGGTATTTCGGATTGCCGGTGCTGGTCGACGATGAAATTGTCGCTGTCGTCGATCTCAAGGCTGACCGCGAGCAACGGGCTTTGCGCTTGCAGCAATGGACCTGGGTCGGCCAAGGTAAACCCAAGTTGCACAAGGCTCGAATCGAAGAGAAATTGCATCAATTCGAACGGTTTCAGTTTGGCGTATGAGTGTAGCGCCTGAGTGTGACGTATGAGTCTGGCGTGCTTTAACGGCGGCGCCTCACTGCTGTTATGTCATGCTGTGCGTTTCCACCCAGTCGCGCAACGCGTCATCGATCCGCGTTTGCCAGCCAGGGCCGCCGCGTTTGAACTGGTCGAGCAAATCGGGCGATAGCCGGAGGGTGACCTGCTGCTTCGTCGGCGTTTTTTGCGGACCGCGGGTACGGCGCGCCATGCTCTTGAATTGTTCAGGTAGCGCCTCAAACGGCACCGCTTTTT
>NZ_LMUX01000021.1:758311-1122869 GCF_009765705.1 Burkholderia sp. L27(2015)
GTGCGGATATGCGCTGATGTGCGCGCCTGGTAAGCCAGACCCGCTGCTCACGGTATCTATCAAATCGTTCAGACAAAAGCTCATCCCACCCGCCGGCGTGAATTTACGTATAGTAAAATCAATTACGATTAGTTAAATCGTTGTTAACCCTAGTAACCGCGCATAGTAAGTAACGCTGCCCAGTAGCCCCGCCTGGTAATCTCGCCAAGTAACCCCGCGAAGTAACTGCGCGTCCCGACGCCCAGAACCCGCAAAATAAGTTCTAACAGGGGGAAAGCTACCGAAATGAATTGAAACGTTATATCATTTTGACCACGAACAATTCCGCACCGAGCTGACCCACGCTCGCCCCTTCCAACGAGGCTCATCATGAAACGACGCTTGCTTGCGTTCGCCGCGCTATGCGCACTTTCACTCGGCGCAGTCGCCCAAACGCCCGCCGCTGCGCAAGCGCCGGCTCAGACGGTCCAGATCGTCGCCGCCGAGAATTTTTATGGCGACGTAGCCAAGCAACTCGGTGGTGCACACGTCAACGTCACCAGCATCCTGAGCAACCCCGACCAGGATCCTCATCTATTCGAAGCCGACCCGCGTACCGCGCGCTCGCTCGCGCGCGCCAAAATGGTCGTGTATAGCGGCGCTGATTACGACCCCTGGATGGAAAAGCTGCTCAAGGCATCCCCGTCGAAAGATCGGCAGGTGGTCGTCGTCGCCGACCTGGTCGGCAAGAAATCGGGCGATAACCCCCATATCTGGTACGCCCCGCAGACCATGCCCACGCTGGCCAGCACGCTGCATGACTTTCTGAATCGCACCGACCCGGCCCATCAAGCCGAATACGACCAGCGCTACCAGACCTTTATCGCCTCGCTCAAGCCGATTGACGCCAAGGTGGCCGATATGCGCGCGAAATATGCGGGCCGCCCGGTCACCGCGACCGAACCCGTATTTGGCTATATGGCGCAAGCCGTGGGATTGACGGTGCGCAATGACAGCTTCCAGATTGCGATCATGAACGACACGGAGCCGAGTGCCGCCGATATCGCGGCCTTCGAGGGCGATCTGAAAGGGCGCAAAGTGCAGGTGCTGCTTTATAATGCGCAGGCTTCGAGCGCACTTACGCGCCGGATGCAGGCCTTGGCCAAAGCCTCGCGCATTACCGCCGTCAAAGTCACTGAAACCGAACCCCTGGGCATGAGCTATCAAAACTGGATGCTGTCGCAACTCAACGCGCTCGATACTGCGCTGGCCAGTTTCGTCCCATGACAGCACTGGCCGTCGAGCTCGATCACGTTACGCTGACGCTGTCAGGACGTACCATCCTGAGCGATGTCAGCCTGGCGATAGAGCCCGGCCAGTTTATCGGTGTGCTGGGGCCTAACGGCGCCGGCAAGACCACACTGATGCGCGCGCTGCTTGGCCTCGTGCCACCGGCGCAAGGCACACTACGCGTGTTGGGCGAACCGCTGCAGCGCGGCAATCCACGCATCGCCTATTTGCCTCAGGTACGAACCAGCGCCGCCGTGCGACGCCTGCGCGGCCGCGATTTCGTTCTGAGCTCCGCGTTGGGGCATCACTGGGGCCGCCCCTGGCCCGATGCCCGGGTGCAACACGAAGTCGATCGCGCGCTCGCGCAAGTCGGCGCAACCAAATTGGCCGCACGTCCGCTCGCGGAGCTTTCCGGCGGCGAGCGTCAACGGCTGCTGCTCGCGCAATGCCTGCTCGGCGAACCCGACATCCTGCTGCTCGACGAACCGCTGATCAGCCTCGACCCGAGCCATCAAAGCGGCGTGGTCGAGCTGGTGCGCGAACTGCAACAGCGCTTGCGCATTACCGTTCTATTCAGCGCGCATGAACTGAACCCGCTGCTCGGAGCGCTCGACCAGGTTCTTTACCTGGGCCACGGGCACGCAGCGTTGGGCACCGTCGACGATGTGATTACCGGGCCTGTCTTGTCGCGTCTTTACGGTGCGCCGATCGAAGTCGAACGCTTGCATGGCCGCATCTTCGTGATGTCCGGTGCTTATGAAGTCGAGCACGCAGCCCATGTCGGACACTCCCACGATGTTTGAATATGATTTCATGATCAACGCCTTCGCGGCGGCCGGCATCGTTGCTCTGATGTCAGGCGTGGTCGGCTTTTTCCTGGTGATGCGCGAGCAGACCTTCGCCGGCCATGCGCTCTCGCACGTGGGCTTTACGGGTGCAACCGGCGCGGTGCTGATCGGCGTCTCGCCGCTGTGGGGCTTGATCGGTTTTACGCTTGCCGCAGGCGTGAGCATGGGCTTGTTGGGCGGCAAGCTCGCCGGGCGCGATGTCGCGATCGGCGTGGTGCTGTCGCTCTCGCTCGGGACAGGCTTGTTGTTTCTGCATTTTTTTACGGCTTACGCAACTCAAGCGACCGCGCTGCTGTTCGGCAACGTGCTCGGCGTCGATCACGACACATTGGCGATCCTGCTCGGGCTTGGCGTGGTGTGCCTGAGCGCCATCGCATTGATGTTGCGACCGCTCGTGTTCGCCACGCTGCAACCGGAACTGGCGGAAGCCAAGGGCATTTCCTTGCGCTTTGTGTCGGTGATTTTTCTGGCCGTAGTGGCGCTCGCCACTGCCGCTTGCGCGCAAATCGTCGGGGTCTTGCTCGTGTTCACCTTGATGGTGGGACCTGCGGCCGCCGCGCAAAACCTCACGACGCGGCTGGGCAGAGGGGTCGCGATCGCGGCCGTGCTCGCACTCTTGCAAGCGTGGGGCGGGCTCACCCTGGCTTACTACACCAACTGGCCCACCAGCTTCTGGATTACTGCGTTGAGTGCCGTAGTGTACGGAGCCAGCATCGTCGTGCACCGTAGACGCGCCTGAGTCGATGACTCGCGCGCCGTACCGATCGAGCAGATCAACGCCCCATACTCGCTGGGCGGCAGCCGCTGGCAAATCATCGCATGGGTGATCCTGCCGGTCAGATAGTGTTGAACGCATCGAATTTCTTGCGTACCGATATCGTCGTGATGGGCATCATCGGTATCTTGGCCTATCTGTTCGACCTGCTGATGCGCCGCATCGAAGCGAAGCTGACGCCATGGAAAGGGCGCATGTGATGAGCTCAGGCGAAGAGCACGCTCGCGTGATGCTTAAGGTGATCGTCGATAAAGGTCGAGATGAAATAATAGCCGTGATCGTAGCCCGCATGACGGCGCAAGGTCAGTGGTTGGCCCACGGTGGCACAGGCGGCTTCGAATATCTCGGGACGCAGTTGCTCGGCAAGAAAGCTATCGGCGAGACCTTGATCGATCAGGATGCCTGCCTCGAAGGTGCGGCCCCGACTCAGCATCAGTTCGCTGGCATCGTACTGCCGCCAGCTTTCCCGATTCGCGCCCAAGTAGCCGGAGAATACTTTTTCACCCCACGGGCATTGCATGGGCGCGGCGATCGGCGCGAAGGCCGACACCGAGCGGAACAAGGTCGGATTGCGCAGCGCTAGTGTGAGTGCGCCGTGCCCGCCCATCGAGTGACCGAAGATACCGATGCGCGCGTCGTCGATCGGCAACTCGGCGCTTACGGCCGGCCGCAATTCGTCTACCAGGTACGAGTACATCCGGTAGTGACGCGCCCACGGTTGTTCAGTGGCATCGAGATAAAAGCCGGCGCCCGCGCCGAAATCCCATGAGGCGCTCTCGCCCTCGATACCTGTGCCACGCGGGCTGGTATCGGGCACGATCAGCGCGAGACCCAGTTGCGCGGCCATGCGCTGAGCGCCGGCCTTGATCACAAAGGTTTCTTCGGTGCAGGTCAATCCGGACAGATAGAACAGCCCCGGCACCGGACCCGCGCTCGCCTGCGGCGGAAGGTAGACAGCGAAACGCATCGGCAAGCCGATCTGCGTCGAGGCGTGGCGGTAAAACCGCTGCACGCCGCCGAAGCTGGCGTGTTCAGCAATGAGTTCGAACATCACGGCTTCCGATGAGTGGGGCTTAACAAGCGACAGCAAGCGGCTGCAAGTGGCTACGAGCGGCGGCTACAAGCGCCCGCCGAGCAAAACACCAGCCTAATACAGCACCACCGAACGAATCGACTCGCCGCTATGCATCAGGTCGAAACCTTCATTGATGCGTTCGAGCGGCAGCCGATGCGTAATCAGATCGTCGATATTGAGCTTGCCTTCCATATACCAATCGACAATTTTCGGCACATCGGTACGTCCGCGCGCACCGCCGAACGCCGAGCCTTTCCACTCGCGTCCGGTCACCAACTGGAACGGCCGCGTGCTGATCTCCTGACCCGCCGCCGCCACGCCGATGATGAACGATTGCCCCCAACCCTTGTGCGTGCATTCGAGCGCCTGGCGCATCACGTTGACATTGCCGATGCACTCGAAGCTGTAATCGGCGCCGCCATCGGTAAGCTGCACGATGTGGTCGACTACGTTCTCGGTTTGCTTGGGGTTGATGAAGTGCGTCATGCCGAACTTGCGCGCCAGCGCCTCGCGCGCCGGGTTGATATCGACACCGATGATCTTGTCGGCGCCGACCATGCGCGCCGCCTGTATCACGTTCAAACCGATGCCGCCCAGACCGAACACCACCACATTGGCGCCGGCTTCGACCTTGGCCGAAAACACCACGGCCCCCACCCCGGTCGTAACACCGCAGCCGATATAGCAAACCTTATCGAACGGCGCATCCTCGCGAATTTTAGCGACCGCGATTTCCGGCACCACGATGTAATTGGAAAAGGTCGACGTGCCCATGTAGTGAAACAGCGGCTTGCCGTCCAGCGAAAACCGCGACGTCGCATCCGGCATCAAACCGCGCCCTTGAGTCGAGCGTATGGCTTGGCACAGGTTGGTCTTGCGCGACAGGCAGAATTTGCACTGACGGCATTCAGGGGTGTAGAGCGGAATCACGTGATCGCCTTTCTTCAGCGAACGCACGCCCTCGCCCAGATCGACCACCACGCCCGCGCCTTCATGACCGAGAATCGCTGGGAAAATGCCTTCCGGATCGGCGCCCGACAACGTGTAGTAGTCGGTATGGCAGATGCCGGTCGCCTTGATTTCGATCAGGACCTCGCCCGCGCGCGGGCCATCGAGTTCCACTTCTTCTATCGTCAGCGGCTTGCCCGCTTGCCACGCAATAGCGGCTTTCGTTTTCATCGTATCTGCTCCCGAAAAATCAGCCGGCAGCGCCGGCCTTCGGCGCGCTGGCGGGTTGATCCACCTCAGCCGGCGCATCGGCATCGCGTGGCGGCTCGCCATTATTCTGCAGCCATCCGCCACCGAGCGCCTCATACAAGCTCACCAGATTGGTTAGTCGCTCCAGGCGCGCTTCGATCAAGGTCAACTGTTCGTTGTAGAGGGCCGTCTGCGCCGCGAGCACCGGCAAGTAACTGTCGACCCCGCTATTAAAGCGCAGCAACGACAGATCCAGCGAACGCTGGTTGGCGTAGACATCCTTCTCAAGCGCAACAATCTGTTCATCATACGTGCCGCGCGCGGCCAGGCCATCTGAAACTTCACGGAACGCAGTCTGGATCGATTTTTCATACTGCGCGACCGCGATTTTCTTCTGCGTCTTCGCGATATCCAGGCTGGCGCGCAGCGACCCAGCGTTGAAAATCGGCAACGTGATATCGGGCGCGAACGCCCAGTTGGCCGAGCCCGGCTTGAACAAACCGCCCAGCGTCGTGCTTTCGGTGCCACCCGTGCCGGTGATCACGATGGTCGGGAAGAACGCCGCGCGCGCCGCGCCGATATTGGCATTGTTGGCGAGCAGCGTGTTTTCCGCCTCGATGATGTCGGGACGTCGCGTCAACAGATCCGAAGGCAAGCCCGCAGGGATGTCCGCGAGAATACGCTGGTCGTCCAGCGTAAGCGGCGCCGGCAGATCGGCCGGCAACGGCTGGCCGACCAGCAGCACCAGTGCATTTTCCGCCTGTGCACGCGCCCGGATCTGCGCCTGGTAATTGGCCTGGGCCTGATCGACCACGGTCTCAGCCTGAAACAAACTCAGTTCGGTGCCGGTGCCCACGTCGAATTGCGCCTTGGCAAGCCGATACGAATCCTGCGAGCTACGCAGCGTGTCCTGGGTCACCTTCAACGCCTCGTCGTCCGAGCGCATCGCCAGGTACTGGTTTGCGACTTCGGACACGAGCAGGATTTCGGTCGCCTTGCGCGCCTGAGCCGTCGATAGGTACTGGTAAAGCGCCTGGTCCTTCAGGCTTTGCAGACGCCCGAAGAAATCCAGTTGCCACTGCGCCTGCAAGCCCACGCTGTAAATATTGGTGATGGCGCCGCTGCTCACGCTGCCCAGCCCCGTGGTGGTGCTCACGCCGCCGCTGGACTTCGATGCCGAGAACACACCAGGAGGCGTGCGTGAACGCGATTGCGAGCCGGCCGCCGTAATCTGCGGGAACAGGTTCGCGCGTTCAATCCGATACTGAGCCTGCGATACCTCGATATTGAGCACCGCGACGCGCAAGTCGCGATTATTGCGCAGGGCCAGCTCAACCAGCTTTTGCAGTTGCGGATCGCCGAGGAAATTGCGCCAGCCGATGTCCGAAGCGGCGAGCGCGCCAGCGCGTGTGCCCGATTCGGCATTGGACGCCTGTCCGCGATACGCTTCGCCGGTCGGGAAGGTTGCCGACACGGGCGCATCGGGGCGCACGTAATGCGGCGCCAAAGTGCAGCCCGCGGTGATGGCGGCCGCAGCCAGGGTCAGGGGTAAGGAAAAATTTCGCATCTTAGAGTCCCACCTTGTCTGCCGTGCCCGGGCCCGGTTCGTCGGGTTCGCTTGGCGGCGGGTTGGGTACAGCAGGCTTGGCCTTGCTGAACTTCTCGCGCACGACCACAAAGAACATCGGGATCAGGAAAATCGCCAGGAACGTTGCGGTCAACATGCCGCCGATCACGCCGGTGCCGATCGCGTGCTGGCTGCCGGAACCGGCGCCGTTACTGATCGCTAGCGGGAACACGCCGAGTATGAAGGCCATCGAGGTCATCAAAATCGGGCGCAACCGCAAGCGCGCCGCTTCCATGGCCGCATCCATCGCGCTCATGCCCTTGTCCTGCAGATCCTTGGCGAATTCCACGATCAGAATCGCGTTTTTCGCCGACAGGCCCACGGTGGTCAGCAAGCCGACCTGGAAATACACGTCGTTCGAAAGACCGCGTATCGTCGTGGCCAACAACGCACCGATAATCCCCAGCGGCACCACCAGGATCACCGAAAACGGAATCGACCAGCTTTCGTACAAAGCGGCCAGGCTCAGGAACACCACCAGAATCGAAATGGCGTACAGCAATGGAGCTTGTGCGCCCGACTGCTTTTCCTGGAACGACAGGCCTGTCCACTCGAAACCGAAGCCCGGCGGCAGCTTGGTGAAGAGCTGCTCCATGGTCTTCAGGGTGTCGCCCGAGCTCTTGCCCGCAGCCGCTTGACCCTGGATTTCGATCGAGGAAATGCCGTTGAAGCGTTCCAGTTTTGGCGAGCCGTAAATCCACTTGCCCGAGGCGAACGACGAGAACGGCACCATATTGCCTTGCGCATTGCGCACGTAATACGCGTTCATGTCTTCAGGGTTCATCCGGAACGGCCCGTCAGCCTGCACGTACACTTTCTTGATCCGGTTGTCGGTATCGAGGAAGTTGTTGACGTAGAGCGATGCCCACGCGATCGAGAAGGTCTGGTCGATTGTCGCTAAATTCAGCCCAAGCGCACTCGCCTTCTCGTGGTCGATGTCGACCTTGAATTGCGGGTTGTCGTTCAAACCGTTCGGACGTACCAGCGTGAGTACGGGATCTTTCGCCGCCAGCCCGAGCAACTGGTTACGCGCGGCCATCAGCCTGTCATGCCCGAATCCGGAAAGATCTTCGAGTTCGAAGTCGAAACCGGAAGCCGTGCCCAACTCCGGAATCGAAGGCGGGTTGATCGGGATGATCACCGCGTCCTTGAATCCGGCGAAGTGGCGAAACACCCGGCCGACCAAGGCATCCGACTTCAAATTCGCCGCGGTCCGGTACTTCCAGTCTTTCAGGCGCACGAACAACAGGCCGGAATTCTGGCCTCGGCCGGCAAAGCTAAAGCCGTCAACTTCGAAAGCCGCCTCGACCACATCACTTTCGTCTTTGAGCAAGTAATCGGCAACCGTATCGAGGACCTGCTGCGTGCGTTCCTGGGTTGCTCCAGGTGGCGTCTGGACCTGGATATACAAGGTGCCCTGGTCTTCCTGGGGTAGAAACGAAGTTGGCAAGCGCACAAACAGCAAACCGACCGCGACAACGATCACCGCATAAATCACCAGCCAGCGACGCGAGCGACGTATCACGCCCCTCACGCCATTGTGATAGTGGTCACGGCCTTTGTTGAAGTTTCGATTGAACCAGCCGAAAAAGCCTGTCTTCTCCTCGTGGTGGCCCTGGGGAATCGGTTTGAGAATTGTGGCGCACAGCGCGGGGGTCAGGATCAAAGCGACCAGCACCGACAAAATCATGGCCGCGACGATGGTAAGCGCAAACTGCCGGTAAATCGCACCGACCGAACCGCTCGAAAACGCCGACGGCACGAACACGGCCGACAGCACCAGCGCCACGCCGACCAGCGCACCCGTAATCTGCTCCATGGCCTTGCGGGTCGCATCCCTCGGTGACAAGCCCTCCTCGGCCATCACGCGCTCGACGTTCTCGACCACCACGATCGCATCGTCGACCAATAACCCGATCGCCAATACCAACCCGAACATCGACAAGGTGTTGATCGAGAAGCCCAGCGCCGCCATGACGCCAAAAGTACCCAGCAGCACGACCGGAACCGCGATGGTCGGAATGATGGTGGCGCGCAAGTTTTGCAAGAACAGGTACATCACGAGGAACACCAGCACGATGCCCTCGAACAGCGTTTTGATCACTTCCTCGATCGAAAGCCGCACGAATGGCGTGGTGTCATACGGATACTTGACGGCCATTCCCGGTGGGAAGAACTTCGACAACTGATCGATCTTCTGGCGCACGGCATTCGCCGTTTGCAAGGCGTTCGCGCCGGTCGCCAGTTGAATACCGAAACCGGCGGCCGGGCTGCGGTTGTACTTGGTGTCGACGTTGAAGTTTTCGCCGCCCAGATCGATCCGCGCAACGTCCTTCAAACGCACCTGCGAACCGTTGGTATTGACCTTCAACAGAATCTGGCCGAACTGCGCAGGGGTGCGCAGCAAGGTGGCTTCGGTAATGGTCGCGGTCAACCGCTGCCCAGGCTGCGCTGGCGTGCCGCCGAGCTGCCCGCCGGCAATCTGGACGTTTTGCGCCGCAACGGCGGCGGTAACGTCGACCGGCGTCAAGCCATAGCTATTGAGCTTGTTCGGATCGAGCCAGATCCGGATCGCGTACTGGGTGCCGAACACGGTCACCGTGCCTACACCATTGAGCCGACTGACCGGATCCTGCACGTGCGACGCGACGTAGTTCGCCAGGTCGTACTTGCTCATGCTGTTGTTTTCTGAAACGAACGCCAGAATCATCAAGAAGCTGCTGCTCGACTTCGTGACCTTCGTACCTTGCTGTTGCACGACTTGCGGCAACAGCGGCGTGGCCAGTTGCAGCTTGTTCTGCACCTGAACCTGGGCGATGTCAGGATTGGTGCCGGCCGCGAAGGTCAGCGTAATGGTTGCAGTGCCGCTGTCATCGCTGGTGGACGACAGATACAGCAAGTGATCCAGCCCGTTCATTTGCTGTTCGATCACCTGCGTCACGGTATTTTCGACCGTGGACGCCGAGGCGCCCGGATAAACCGCAGTGATCTGAACCGCCGGAGGCGCAATGGTCGGATACTGGGCGACGGGCAGCGATACGATCGACAGGCCACCTACCAGCATCAGGATAATTGCGATCACCCAAGCAAAAATCGGGCGATCGATAAAAAACTTGGCCATGAAGCTGGCTCCCTGTTATTGCGCTTTTTGCGTCGCCGCGGCATTCGCTGCGACAGCCGGTTGGGATGCTGCGGCCGGCGCTGCCGGTTGTTCCAGCTCCACAGGCTTGACAGTGCCGCCCGGCTGGATTTTCTGAACGCCCGCGACAATCACGCGATCGCCCGGGTTCAGGCCGGCGTCGATCACCCACTTGTCGCCTATCGTGCGGCTTGCGGTCACGACGCGCAGGCTGACCTTGTTGTCGGGCCCGACCACATACGTGGTTGCCTGGCCTTGCGGGTTATGCGTGATGCCGACTTCCGGCACCAACATCGCGCGATCATTCGAACCTTCGGTCAGCCGCGCGCGTACGAACATGCCGGGCAGCAGTTCATGTCTCGGGTTTGGGAATACCGCCCGCACGTCCACGGAACCCGTGCCCGAATCGACGGAAATGTCGGAGAACTGCAAAGTGCCCGTGATCGGATAGGGCGTGCCATCTTCAAGGATCAACGAAACCTTGGCGCGATTCTGGCTGTCCACCTGTAATTTTCCGTTGACGAAGTCGCGGCGCAAGCGCAGCCCGTCGAGACTGGACTGGGTCAAGTCGACGTAGACCGGATCGATCTGCTGCACGGTCGAGAGCAAGGTTGCGGCACTGGCTTGCACATACGCACCCGGCGTCACGGCAGATTTGCCGATGCGCCCGGTGATGGGCGACACCACCGACGTGTAGCTGAGGTTGATGCGAGCCGTTTCGACGCCGGCCTTACCGGATGCCACGTCGGCCTGAGCCTGGCCCAGCGAAGCGACAGCATTGTCGTAGTCCTGCTTGCTGACTGCGTTAGCCGCAACCAGCGTCTTGAATCGCGCCGCCTGAGCAGCCAGCGATACCACGTTGGCCTGCGCTTTTTGCAAGGTGGCAACCGCGCTGTCGTAGGCAGCCTGGGACGGCGCCGGGTCGATCAAGTACAGGCGCTGGCCTTGCTTGACATCAGAGCCTTCGACAAACTCACGACGCAGTACGACGCCGTCCACCCGCGCGCGCACGTCGGCGGCCAGGTACGAGTTCACTCGGCCCGGCAGTTCCGTGGTCACGGCCACGCTCTGCGGCTGCACGGTCACCACGGATACTTCGGGAATCTGCGGTGCCGGCGGTGCTGCCTTTTGCTCGCAGGCCGCGAGCATGAACAACGCCGCTGCACTGGTGGCAGCAACGACGGGGGAAGCTAAACGGAACGGAACCCGATAGACGCGCATGGAGCGACCTCTGTCTTGTATCAATGGATAAAAAAGCTGCGACGTGTAGGCCCAACCATGCGGCCTGCAACCACGCACACGCCTCTAGAATGCAGCGCCCATAAGGACGCGGCCGGACAGGTACGAGTCCGGCCGAAAATTAAAACCAAGTCGATCAGGAATCTGGCGGGTGGCCGTGACAACCCTAAGCATGGCGGTGTCGCTACAAACCGCTACGCCCACGCCGCTCGAAAACACAACAGCATAAACGATCAGTATGACGCCCGTATTCCGCTCATAAATCGAGCGCATCGTTGAACGCAGACCTATCATTTACCTGGCGAACCGTGCGTACGCATGCAACATGCTTCAACTCAATACCAACCCCGTGTATTATATATACATTCACGGATGTATGTTTCGCATTGAAACACCCGGTAACGAACCGGACTATCGTCGAACAGCAGACACACGCAGCTTCACGCTCGCGGTAATGGCCTGCCTCAGCGGGCCATTACACTTGCATTACAACGGGTGATGGCGATGGCCAGAAAAACCAAAGAAGAAGCGCTGGAGACTCGCAATCGCATCATCGATACCGCGGAACACGTGTTCTTTCGGCAAGGCGTATCGCGCACCTCGCTGACCGATATCGCAAACGCGGCCGGCGTAACGCGCGGCGCCATCTACTGGCACTTCAAGAACAAAGCCGATTTATTTGCAGCGATGTTCGATCGCGTCAAATTGCCGCTCGACGAACTGGTCGCGGCCACGCTGGATGCGCGCGAGCCGGACCCGCTCGGCCGAATCGCAGACGTGCTGGTCCATTGCTTGCGCGATACGCTGCTCGACCCGCGCCGCCGCCGGATTCTGGATATTCTGTTTTTCAAATGCGAATTTACCGACGACATGGGCGATGTCGTGGCGCGTCACCAGCTCAATGTGCGCGAGGGCCGCGAACGATTGGAAGGGGGTTTGAAGAATGCGATCGCGAAAGGCCAGTTGCATCCTGACCTCGATACGCATCTTGCGACCGGTCTGATGCATGCCATGATTACCGGCTTGCTCAGCGATTGGCTGTTCACGCCGGGATGCATCGATCTGGAAGGAAAAGCCGAGCAGGTGGTCCAAGCCTGCTTTGACATGCTGAAGACCAGCCCGGTGTTACGCAAAAATCCGTTGGCTAAAAAAGCCCGCTAACCCGAGCCCGCTCACTCATTCCACGAAAAATCGAGCTTCTGATGACCATTCCGGCCTATCGTGACCGAGCGGGTCTGGTCATGACCGTCGTAAGTGGCCTTGACCGTATATTTGCCGGGATGCAGTTGAACCAGCATGTACGGTCCGCGCGAATCAGCCTGCAGCACGGCCGTGCCACCGCCGTCGGTAATCTTGACATGAACGTCCGCGAGGTAATCGGCGCCTGCGCCCGTGAACCGCATCGACAGCGGCCAGCGCGGCGCCTCGGTGCGCAGCGCCTGAGATTCGTCCAACCCCACCCCGCCCGTCACGAACGTCACGTCGCCTTGGTGCAACGGCTGCGGCAAACCGCCGGTGTCGTCCTGCGCGTGAGCGGCAAAGGGGACGGCACAAGCCGCACTTAACGCGAGCGCGGCAAACCAGCGTTGCTTGAGTTTCGTCATGACTACACTCCTGTCTTGATGCAAGGTTTAGAGAGGCTAGAGCGGCGCGCACTGCATCGCGCGCCGGTCACTAAACAGAATAGTCGGGTCGCGCGCGGCGGCGCCTTTCAACATCCACGCGGCACATCTGCGTCGGATCATACGTTAAGCGACCCGCCTTTGGATAGTGAGCCATACCCGCATCAGACCCGGCCGTCGGCCCTTAAGTTCAACCCGCCCACGGCCGCCCGTGCGCCTTCCTAGCTCTCTAGCCCAAATCGACCGGGACAAATATGCGCGTGTCGTCGCGCTGGATCAGCAAGGCGACACTGCCCGAGGCCTTGGCAATCCGGTCGCGCAACTGGGTCGGAGAACTGACCGGCTGACCGTCGATCGCCAGGATCACGTCACCAGCCTGGATGCCCGCGTTGGCTGCCGGCCCACTCGCCTGCTCGACCACCAAACCCTGAGCAATCGACGACTCCTGCTTCTCCTGCGGGGTCAACGCGCGCACAGCAACGCCGAGCTTGCCTTGCGGAGCATCCGGCGTATTCGAGGCAACCGTGGCGTCGGACAGTTTGCCCAGCGTCACCGCAAGCTCCTGCCCCGCGCCATCACGCCATATCTGCAACTGCGCTTGCGTACCCGGTTTCAAATTGGCGATCTGTGAAGGCAGATCGGTCGAGTCCTGCACGGCCTCGCCATTAACCTGCAAGATCACATCGCCCGCCTTGATCCCCGCCTTGGCCGCCGGACCGTTGGGCTCGACCGCGCTCACTAGCGCGCCGCGCGGGCTCGAAAGACCAAAGGACTTCGCCAGCGACTGATTGATCTCCTGCACCGTCACGCCGATACGGCCGCGATCGACATGCCCGGTTTGCACCAACTGCTGTTCGACCTTGATTGCGGCATCGATCGGGATTGCGAAAGAAAGACCCTGGAAGCCACCGGTCTGGCTGTAGATCATCGAATTGATACCGATCACCTCGCCGTTCAGATTGAACAGCGGGCCACCCGAATTACCAGGATTGACCGGCACGTCGGTCTGAATATACGGAATGTAGGTCTCATCGGGCAACGAGCGCGCCTTGGCGCTGATGATCCCCGAGGTCACCGTATTGTCGAAGCCGTACGGCGAGCCGATCGCCACCACCCATTGGCCGACCTTGCTTTGATTCGGGTTGCCGATCTTTACGATAGGCAAATTCTTGGCATCGATTTTCAGCACCGCGACATCGGACTGCTTGTCGCTGCCGATCACCTTGGCGGTGTATTCACGCTTGTCGGTCAGCTTCACGGTCACGACGTTGGCGCCGTCAATCACGTGCGCGTTGGTCAGGATGTAGCCATCGGGGCTGACGATGAAACCCGAGCCCAGGCTTTCGCTAGGCCCTTGGTTTTGCGGCATCGCACCGCCGTAGAAGTGCTTGAAGAATTGATAGAACGGATCGCTCGGATCGAGCGGCAATTGTTGCTGCTGTGCCTGGGGCGCGGCCTTGCCTTGATGGCGGGCACTGATGTTCACCACGGCCGAGCCATAGGTCTCAACCAGTCCTGAAAAATCGGGGACACCGGTTTTTGCGGCGGCCTCTGCAGGCATCAACGCGGCTTGCGCGGGCGTGACCAGCACGGGCGGCTCGACCCCGCGATGACCGGCCACGTAACCCGCGGATAGCGCAGCAACTACGGCGATCGCAACAGCGCTACGCGACAGAATCTTCGTCTTCATCATGTACTCCTAGATTTTCCAAATGACCGATCGTGCTAGACGATGATGCAACGATAGAAGGAGTCTCTTAAAGCAAACTTAAATAAGGCTATCACGGCGACAGATAGCTTCAAATGCGTAGCTTCCGTTGGCAAACCCGGTTGGGTAACCTCAGTTGCGGGGCGGAACTCGCGGCTTCAGAAACGCACCGTCACGCGCAAGCCGACACCCTTGGGGCCTTCGTCCAATGTGATGCTGGCGCCGTGCTGATTGGCAATGCGCTGCACGATCGCGAGCCCCAGCCCGCTGCCGGCGGCCGTATCGGTGCTGCTATCACTGGCCGGATCGACGCAACCGGGGCCGCGGTAGAACCGGTCGAACACACGCGCGCGTTCGCCAATGGGAATGCCCGGTCCGGTGTCACAGATCTCGACCAGCGCATGGCCGTCCGACTCGCGCACCGCCACGTCGATGCACCCGCCTGCAGGCGTGTATTTGAGCGCGTTGTCGACCAGATTATTAAATAGCACCCGCAAACTGGCGGCGTCGCCTGTCACTTTCACCGGGGCCGCCGCCTGGCCCGTTTCCGGAAATCCGAGGTCCAGACCTTTGTGCAGGGCAAGCGCGGTATAGGCGGCGATGCACTCGGAGAGCAGTGCCTTGAGATCGACCTCCGTCCACGTGCTCGGCGCAGTCACCCTCAGCCCCCCGGCGCTCCCCGCGGCGAGTGACTCGGCAGTGTTCGCGCCGCCGGCCGCCGGTTCGGCGCGCGCCAGCGCCAACAATTGCTCGACCATCCGCGTGGCTCGCACCACGCCCTGCTTCAGATCGCCCAGCGCCTCGCGACGCTCCTGCTCGGAATGGGCGCGTTCCAGCAATTGCACCTGCAAATTGAGCGCCGCCAATGGGGTACGCAGTTCGTGAGCGGCATCGGCGACAAACGCTTTTTGCGTATCCAGCCCATCCGCCAAGCGCTTGAGCAACCGGTTCAATGCGTGCACCAGCGGCCGCACTTCAACTGGCAGGCCACTGTCGGGCATCGCGTCGAGCGCGTCGGGATGACGCGCGTCGACCGCACGCGTGACGCGGCGCAACGGCTGCAACCCGCGTCCGACCACAAACCAGACCAGCACGCCCAGCACCGGCAACAGGATCAGCAGCGGCCAGAGCGTGTGCCAGGCCGTCAGCGCGGCAAGCTCATTGCGGATACTCATCGGCTGCGCGACCTGTACGACGTTGTCGCCCACCACCGCGCCGTACACGCGCCAGTCGCCACGCATCGTATGCTCGGTGGAGAACCCAAGCTCGGCATGAGGCGCGAGCGGCGCGCGCGGATGCGAGTAATACAGCAGGTTGCCGGTGCGGCTCCAGATCTGAATCACCACGCTGCCGCCGTCCTGGTCCTGATTCGCGCCGAGCACCGACGAAAACGGTTCGGAAGGCAAGGCCGCCGCGGTCTGCTCAAGTTGATAGTCGAACAGTTCGTTGACTTCGGTTTGCGCCTGCCGGTAAATCAACCAGCCGGCCGACGCGACGCCGGCCAATACCGTGGCCAGCAGCGTGACCAGCAAACGACGCCGGATCGAGTGCATCCTTTACAGCTCCTTGACGAGGGTATAACCGAGCCCACGCACATTGCGGATGCTTTCGGCGCCTAGCTTCTTGCGTAGCGCATGAACATACACTTCGACAGTATTGCTGCCGATCTCTTCGCCCCAGCCGTACATTTTTTCTTCGAGCTGAGCTTTCGACAATACCGCGCCCGGGCGAGCGAGCAGCGCTTCGAGCAAAGCGAATTCGCGCGCAGAGAGCGCCACCGGCGCGCCGGCCAGCGTCACCTCGTGGGTGGTGGGGTCGAGTGTGATCGGCCCGTGCTGGATCAGCGAACTGCTGCGCCCGGCCTGGCGCCGCAATAGCGCACGCATGCGGGCAGCCAGTTCATCGAGATCAAAAGGCTTGACCAGATAGTCGTCGGCGCCGGCGTCCAGTCCTTTGATGCGATCGGCCACCGCGTCGCGCGCGGTCAGGATCAGCACCGGCACATGATGACCGAGCCCACGCAGGGCGCGCAAAACCTCGAGCCCGTCGCGCTTGGGCAGGCCCAGGTCGAGCAGGACCAGATCGTAGGCCTGCTCGGCCGCCGCGGCCACCGCCGCCAATGCGGCCGCGCCATCGCCGACCCAATCGACGGCCCAGCCTTCGCCGCGCAAGCCTTTGCGTACGGCTTCGGCAATCATCCGATCATCTTCGACTAATAAAATACGCATGGAAAGCGTTCCCGACTCAAAGGCTCAATTAGGTGCGGCGCAGCACTCAGTGACTGCACAAGGGCACGGCATAAGGTCACGACATCGCGTCTTCAAAATCAGCAAACACACTTCGAGTGAATTGCCACGCCCGCGCGAGCATCGCTTACAAAGCAACACCTCGTACTTACGGAAGGCTTGCGGACGTAACGTTTTTCGCAACGACCTATTTTATCTCTACAATGAGGCCATTCGATCTATGGCGTCACGCACTGCGGCGCGCCCCTTGCAAGCCCCTTTTTTGCCTACATGTTCTCATTGTCTTCATATCGCTTCAGATTTTTCGCAACACGTCGTCGTGTCGCGGCAATCGCCCCCTCCCGTAACCTCGGTCATTCACCCACCAGTTTGCTCGCTCCGTCGCTTGATCAGTCGCTCCATCATTCGCTCGCTCATTGGCCTTCTGGCTTGCATCTGCGTGCCCTCCCGCATCCGCACGCACGATCGCGCACCAGTTCGTACCTGGGCACAGACCTGATGCGGCGGTGTGCCGGTGTGGCGCTCATGCTGCTCGCGAGCGCCAGCTTCGCCACCACCGCTCACAAAGAACCGGGGCGTGGGCGTCCGGTACTGCATCGCCACGTCGCGCCCAAACATGAGGCCGAAGTGGTCGTGCCGGCCAGCAACCTGCCGCCGACCGTGGCGCTGGCGCTGGCACGCGCCCACATCCCGCTGGACAACTTCAGCGTAATTGTCGAAAAGGTCGGCAGCAAAGTGCCGGTGCTGGAGCTCAATGCGCAGCGTCCGATGAGTCCGGCATCGACGATGAAGCTGGTGACCACGTTCTCGGGCCTGTCGCTGCTGGGTCCCGATTACCGCTGGAAAACCAGCGCGTACGCCGATGGCACGGTCAGTAACGGCGTGCTCCACGGCAACCTGTACATCGTCGGAACGGGCGACCCCAAGCTGGTTCCGGAAGAGTTGATTGATCTGGTGCAGAAAATCCATGCCGCGGGCATCACTGACATCGACGGCGCGCTGGTGCTGGACAAACATTTCTTCGATGTCTCGACGCGCGATGCGAGCCCGTTCGACGACGACGCATTGGCGCCCTATAACGTCGGTCCCGACCCACTGCTCTACGCGTTCAAATCGCTGTCGTTCACGCTCTCGCCAGACCATGGCAAACAGATCGCCATCGATCTCACGCCGCCGCTTGATAACCTGAAGATCATCAACGGCCTGCAAGCCACGCGCGGACGCTGTACCGGGGTGCTGGTAACGCCCGTGGTTACGCAGAACGCGGACGGCAGCGCACAGGCCGTGTTCAGCGGCAAGTATCCGCTCAGTTGTGGCGATCGGGTGGACACCCTTGCGGCACTCGACCATACGGCGTTTTTTGCCGATGGCTTTCTGGCACTGTGGAAACAGACCGGCGGCAGCTTCCAAGGCACCGTGCGCGAAGGCCTGACACCGGCGAGCGCCCGCGAAGTCGCGGTGCACCGAGGCCCCGTGCTGTCGGATATCGTGCATGACATCAACAAGTTCAGTAACAATGTCATGGCGCGCAACCTGTTCCTGTCTATCGGCGAAATCGCCGGCCAGCCACCGGCGACGCTGTCCGAATCGCGGCTGCAGATCGAACAGTTTTTGCATCGCTTAGGCTTGGATATGCCTGAATTGGTGCTCGAGAACGGCTCCGGCCTGTCGCGCGAAGAAAAAATCAGCGCCGCCTCACTCGCACAATTGCTGCAAGTGGCCAATTCCAGCCCGGTCGCGCAAGCCTATATCGATTCGCTACCGATTGCCGGTGTGGACGGCACGATGCGCCGGCGTCTCACGAATGCGGCAGTGGGCGGCAACGCTCATATCAAGACCGGTACCTTGCGCGATGTGAGGGCCATTGCCGGCTATGTCGGCGCGGCCAACGGCGATGGCTATATCGTCGTCAGTTTTATCAACGATCCGCGTGCGGAAGGCGCGCGCGAAGCCCATGATGCACTGTTGGAATGGGTATATCAGGAGGCGCCGCTACGCGATCCGCCGACGCGTTCGGTACTCGACAAAAATGGGGATGCCAGAAACATGGTCGTCGACGCCAATTTGAAAACGGTTGGCGAGTCCAGGTTGAATGTCAGTGCAGAGCCCAAGCCGAATGGGGTCGCAGAGCCCAGACTGGAAGCCGACACGCAGCCTAAGCTGAACGCAGCGCCCGTGCCTGTGTTGCAGCCGCACTGATTTTTGGAACGTTGCGGCGGGAAGACGGCGCCGTAGAAGGGCGGTGCCGTTGGAATACGGCGCCGATGCAGGGCGGTGTAGTTGAAGTACGGCACCGGCCAACATCAACGCGGCGAGCAAGCACGTGCACCTGCTTGCCGACCAAACTTACTGGTCGGACAAAAACGCCGCGGCCGCGCGCCCCAATCTATCGTTCACTGCCGCCCATTCAGGGCCAGCAGGCAAACGCTCGACGAAAATACGTTGCACCGACGCGCGATCCAATCCGCGCAGCAAACTGTACAAATCGCGCGCGTAATGCAGCGGATTATCAGGCGCCGCGATAAATTGTATGCCCGGCAAATCCTCCAGATGCGGCGCCCGGGACGCACGTGCGACCACGGCCACGCGTTCGCCCGACTGCAGCGATGCCAGCGCCTGCGCAATCTCCTCGAAGCTAAGCAAGGCAAGTGGCGTGTTCGGAGCGTAATGCGCTTTGAGCGTGCCAGACGCACGCGGCGCCGTCGCATCGCTGCCATCGGGCAGGCGCGGCGCCACACCGAGCACGTCCGCGATCTGCTGCGCGCTCACATGGCCGGGCCGCAGCAATGCGGCAAAGCCACGCGATAAATCCACGATGGTCGATTCGATGCCTACCTCGCACGGGCCACCGTCGAGCACCTCGACCGTCTCACCGAATTCTTCGCGCACATGCTGTGCGGTGGTCGGGCTAACCCGTCCAAAACGATTCGCCGATGGGGCAGCCACGCCGCCCCTGCCGCCTTTGAAGGCTTCGAGCAACGCTTGTGCGACCGGGTGCGACGGACAACGCAAGCCGACCGAATCCTGACCGCCGCTGACCGCTTCGGGAATATGTGCCGCACGTTTCAGTATCAGTGTCAGGGGCCCGGGCCAGAAGGCGGCGATCAGGCGCTGCGCATCGGGCGTTAGCTCGCGCACCCAGTAAGCGGGGTCGGCCGTCGGACTCAAATGCACGATCACCGGATGATTCGCCGGCCGCCCTTTGGCGGCGTAGATACGTGCAATAGCCTGGGCGTTTTCAGCATCGCCACCCAAGCCATAAACAGTCTCAGTCGGGAACGCGACCAGCTCGCCGGCTTCGAGCCGCGCCGCCGCATGCGCGATCTCGCTCGCCGACGGCGAGGTGACTAGCGGTGCGCGCGGAGCTGTCATCGCCGCACCTTAGACTGTGGGAAGCGTGGGCACAGGCAGCACGGGCAAACGCAAAATGCGTGTGCATTGCGCAGCCGCGGCCTGCGCCTCTTCGAGGCTGGTGGCGGCCAGCGTGATGTGCCCCATCTTGCGGCCCACGCGCGCGTCTTCCTTGCCATACAAATGCAGGCGCGCAGACGCCAAGGCCAGCACCTGATCCCAGGCCGGGCGAATGGGCTGGTCGCCGCGGTCACCGTCAAACCAGACGTCGCCCAGTATATTGAGCATCACCGCCGGCGAATGCTGACGCGGGTCGCCCAGCGGCAGGCGGGCCATCGCCCTCACCTGCTGTTCGAACTGACTGGTCGCGCAGGCATCGATCGTGTAATGCCCGGAATTATGCGGACGTGGCGCCATTTCGTTGGCCACCAGCGTGCCGTCCTGAAGCACGAAAAATTCGATGCACAGCACCCCGACATAACCGAGCGCCTCGGCAATCGCGAGCGCTGCGCTCTGCGCCTGCTCGACCAAAGCGGCGGGCGCATCGGGAGCCGGCACAACGGTTTGAGCGAGGATGCCGTCGACGTGGCTGTTCTGCGCCAGCGGATAAACCTGCGCACGCCCATCGGCGCCACGTGCCACCAGTGCGGACACCTCAAAGGCCAGCGCCAAGCGCTTTTCGAGCACGCACGCGACATGCCCCAGCGACGCATGCGCCTCGCGCACCTGCGCCACCGTCGCGACACTGATCTGACCTTTGCCGTCGTAACCGAGTCGAGCTGTTTTCAGGATACCGGGCAGCACCGCTTGCAAGGCGTCATCGCTCAACGCATCGAGCGCCTCACGCGATTCGAGTGCCAGATGCGGCGCCACAGGTACGCCGCACGAGCGGATAAATTGCTTCTCCGCCAGCCTATCCTGGGCGATGGCGACGCACCGTCCAGACGGGCTCACCGGTATCGTGCGCCCCAGGAAATCGAGACTGCGCGCCGGGACATTTTCAAACTCGGTCGACACGGCCGCGCACAGGCGCGCCAGTTCGGTCAACGCGTTTTCGTCGGTGTAAGCGGCGCGGATATGCCGGTCGGCCACCGCGCCCGCCGGGCTGGTTTCGTCCGGGTCCAGCACCGCAACGCGGTAGCCGAGCGCCTGCGCGGCAAAACAGAACATGCGGCCGAGTTGACCGCCGCCTAGCATGCCCAGCCAAGAGCCCGGCAGTATCGGTGTAAGTGTTGAAGATTCAGTGTTCATCGTGATTCAGAGTGGCAGCGTCATCGCTCGTGCGACGTCGCTTTGGCGCGCGCGAAATGCGTCGAGGCGCTGCGCGAGTTCAGTCGAGTGGGCGGCCAGCAACGCGATCGCAAACAAGGCGGCATTGGCCGCGCCCGCTTCGCCGATCGCGAAGGTGGCAACCGGAATGCCCTTGGGCATTTGCACGATCGAATGCAGCGAATCGACGCCCTTCAGATATTTGCTCGGTACTGGCACGCCCAACACCGGCACCGGTGTCTTGGCCGCCAGCATGCCAGGCAAGTGGGCCGCACCGCCGGCGCCCGCGATAATCGCGCGAAGGCCGCGGGTGCGCGCATTCTGCGCATACGTGAACAACTCATCGGGCATGCGGTGCGCGGACACCACCTGCGCCTCGAACGGCACTTCGAATTCGCGCAGGATCGCAACCGCGTGCTGCATCACGTCCCAATCGGAACTGGATCCCATCACGACGCCGATCACCGGTGCCGCAGACGTGGCGTTGCTCGGGCGGTTGCTCTCTTCAGTAGGCTGGCTCATTGCATCACTCATCGCGTCAGTCATCGGTTATTGCAAGGCCTGGCCTGTCAGGCGCTCAAGCGCTTCGCGGTATTTCGCCGCGGTGCGCTCGACCACTTCGGCGGGCAACGCCGGCGCCGGAGCCGTCTTGTCCCACGGCTGCGTTTCGAGCCAGTCGCGCACGAACTGTTTGTCGAATGACGGTGGGTTGCTGCCGACCTGATAGCCGTCCGCGGGCCAGAAACGCGACGAGTCTGCCGTCAGTATTTCATCCATCAGATACAGCTCGCCCTTGTCGTCGAGTCCGAATTCGAATTTGGTGTCGGCGATGATGATGCCGCGCGTAGCCGCATATTCGGCGGCCCGCTCGTAAAGCTTGATGCTGATCTCGCGTATCGTGGCGGAGAGTTCCGTGCCGATGCGCGACTCCATTTGCGCGTACGTGATGTTTTCGTCATGGTGGCCCATTTCCGCTTTTGCCGCCGGCGTGAAAATCGGCTCGGGCAGCTTTTGCGCATTCTGCAGCCCCGGCGGCAACGCGACGCCGCACACCGAACCGCTGGCCTGATAGTCTTTCCAGCCGCTGCCGGCCAGATAGCCGCGCACCACAGCCTCGACGAGAATCGGCTCCAGGCGCTTGACCACCACCGCGCGCCCAGCCACTTGCGGCACTTCGTCCGCGGCCACGACGCTTTCCGGCGCAATGCCGGTCAGATGATTCGGCACGAGATCGCCGAGCTTCTCGAACCAGAAATTGGCCATCTGGTTCAATACCCGCCCCTTGGCCGGAATGGGTTCGCCCATCACGACGTCGAACGCCGAGAGGCGGTCGGTCGTGACAATCAGCAATTTATCGTCGCCAACCGCGTAGTTATCGCGGACTTTGCCGCGTCCCAGGAGTTTGAGCGAGTGCAGCGTGGATTCGTAAAGGGTCGAGGACATCGGCGGCTTCTTTCTTAAAAAGGGCAACTCCCGCACCATGCGGGAGCTGCAGATGCACTACAGGCGGCGAGGCCCGCATTTACTGTAATTACTGGACGATCTGGCGCAATGCGCCTTTTTTGTACTTCTCGGCAATTTTGTCGAGCGGCAGCGGATCGATCTTGGACGCCATGCCTTCGCAACCGAACGCCAGGTAGCGGCTCTTGCACATTTGCATGGCGGCTTCGCGAGCCGGCTTCAGGTATTCGCGCGGATCGAACTTGCCGGGGTTTTCGACGAAGAAACGACGGATCGCACCGGTGATGGCCAAGCGCAAATCGGTATCGATATTGATCTTGCGCACGCCATGCTTGATGCCTTCCTGGATTTCTTCGAGTGGCACGCCATAGGTTTCTTTCATGTCGCCGCCAAATTCGCGGATCTCGGCGAGCAATTCCTGCGGCACCGACGACGAGCCGTGCATCACCAAATGGGTATTCGGAATGCGACGATGGATTTCCTTGATACGGTCGATTGCGAGAATGTCGCCCGTCGGCTTCTTGGTGAATTTGTACGCACCGTGCGAAGTGCCGATCGCGATCGCGAGCGCGTCGCACTGGGTCGCGTTGACGAAATCGGCGGCCTGTTCCGGGTCGGTCAGCAACTGTTCGCGCGTGAGCGTACCGTCGGCGCCGTGTCCGTCCTCCTTGTCGCCCTTCATCGTTTCGAGCGAACCGAGGCAACCAAGTTCGGCCTCGACCGTCACACCGATGGCGTGCGAAAGATCGACGACCTGGCGCGACACATTGACGTTGTAGTCATAGCTGGCAATGCTCTTGCCGTCTTCTTCGAGCGAGCCGTCCATCATCACGCTGGTAAAGCCGCTGCGAATCGCTGCAAGGCAAACCGCCGGCGACTGGCCGTGATCCTGGTGCATCACCACCGGAATGTGCGGATACATCTCTACTGCTGCCTCGATCAGGTGCCGCAGGAACGCCTCGCCGGCATATTTGCGAGCGCCGGCCGATGCTTGCATGATGACCGGTGCGTTGACCTGATCGGCAGCCGTCATGATGGCCTGCACTTGTTCCAGGTTGTTGACGTTGAATGCAGGCAAGCCATAGCCATGCTCGGCGGCATGGTCCAGCAGTTGACGCATCGAAACGAGAGGCATGGTGTAGCTCCTTTAGACAATAAATTTCTTTTTGGCTCAGACCGGCTCGCCGACCTTCACGATTTTCAGCGTATTGGTGCCGCCGGCTTGGCCCATGGGCTCCCCGACAGTCAGCACCACGGTGTCGCCATGCGCCACCAGATTGCGTTCGACCAGCACATCGAGCGCTTGTTGCAATGCTGTGTCGCGATCGTCGCTGCTTTCGGCAGGCAAAGGCGTGACATTGCGGTACAGCGCCATCGCACGCTGGCTGCCCAGGCGCGCGGTGAGCGCGTAGATCGGCACATGGGTCCACAAGCGGCTCATCCACAATGCGGTCGCGCCGGACTCGGTCAATGCCACGATCGCCTTCGCGCCGAGGTGGTGCGACGTGAACAACGCGCCCATCGCAATCGACTGATCGATACGCGAGAATTTGCGGTCGAGAAAATCGGTATCCAGCTCGACCTCTTCGGATTTCTCGGCTTCCAGGCAGATCGCAGCCATCGTTTCGATGGTTTCGACCGGATATTTGCCGGAAGCGGTTTCGGCGGACAGCATCACGGCGTCCGTACCATCGAGCACCGCGTTCGCCACGTCCGAGACTTCCGCCCGCGTCGGCACCGGTGCATGGATCATCGACTCCATCATCTGCGTGGCGGTGATCACCAGTTTGTTCGAGTCGCGCGCCATGCGGATCATGCGCTTTTGCAAGGCCGGCACGGCCGCGTTGCCGACTTCCACGGCCAAGTCGCCACGCGCCACCATGATACCGTCCGAGGCGTCGAGGATTTCCTGCAGCGCCGGAATGGCTTCGGCACGCTCGATTTTGGCGATCATGCGCGGGCGCAGCCCGTAAGGCTGGCCGGCGATATTGGCCAACTGGCGCGCCATTTCCATATCGGTAGCGGTTTTCGGGAACGACACGGCGACATAGTCGACGCCGATTTCCATGGCGATGCGGATATCTTCCATATCCTTGGAGGTCAGCGCTGAAGCCGTCAAGCCCCCGCCCTGGCGGTTGATGCCCTTGTTATTGGACAACTCGCCGCCCACCTTGACCACCGTGTGGATCTCTTCGCCCACCACCCGCATCACCGTCAACACGATCAAGCCGTCGTTGAGCAGCAGTACATCGCCCGCTTTCAAGTCGCGCGGCAGGTCCTTGTAATCGAGCCCGGAGCGGCTCTCGTTGCCCAATTCGCAGCTTGCATCGAGTATGAACGAGGCGCCCGCTTCGAGTTGGATCTTGCCGTTCTCGAACTTGCCCACGCGGATTTTCGGACCCTGCAGATCGGCCATCAAAGCGATTTCGCGTCCGGCTTCACGCGCAGCCTGACGAACCCGCTCGGCCCTCTGGCGGTGGTCGTCGGCCGTGCCGTGCGAGAAATTCATGCGCACCACGTCCAGGCCCGCCGCAATCATTTTCGCAAGGATCTCGGGCGAACTGGACGCGGGGCCGATGGTTGCGACTATTTTGGTAGCTCGATGCATAAAGTCCTCTTCGATGGTGCTGCACTCGGGGACGCGGTCTACATTTACCCAGCCCGCGACGCTAATGCCTCTACTGCCGGCAACGTCTTGCCTTCCAAAAATTCCAGAAACGCGCCGCCGCCCGTCGAGATGTAGTCGATCTGAGAAGCGAGCTGATACTTTTCGATCGCGGCCAGCGTGTCGCCGCCGCCGGCAATCGAGTACGCCGGCGATTGGGCGATCGCGTTAGCCAGTGTGCGCGTGCCGTGGCTGAATGCCTCGATTTCGAACACGCCGACCGGGCCGTTCCAGACCACCGTGCCGGCACGGCCGATCTGCTCGGCCAGCATTTGCGCAGTGCGCGGACCGATATCGAGAATCATGTCGTCGTCGGCCACGTCCGCCACGTCTTTGACTTCAGCGGCAGCGCTGGCGCTGAACTCCTTGGCGGTCACGACGTCCACCGGAATCGGCACCGAGGCGCCGCGCTTTTTCATGATCTCGATGATGGTCACCGCTTGCGCCAACAAATCGGGCTCGGCCAGCGAGCGGCCGATTTTCAAACCGGCGGCCAGCATGAAGGTATTGGCGATGCCGCCACCGACGATCAGTTGGTCGACCTTGTCGGCCAGCGAGGTCAGGATAGTCAGCTTGGTCGACACCTTGGAGCCCGCGACGATCGCCACCAGCGGGCGCTTCGGCGCGTCCAGCGCGCGGCCCAGCGCGTCGAGCTCGGCCGCCAGCAAGGGACCGGCGCAGGCAACCGATGCGTATTTGGCAATGCCGTAGGTAGTGGCTTCGGCGCGATGTGCGGTGCCGAATGCATCGTTGACGTAAACATCGCAAAGCGCCGCCATCTTGCGGGCCAATTCGTCCGAATTCTTCTTTTCGCCCGGATTGACGCGGCAATTTTCGAGCAGCACGACTTGTCCGGGCTTCACGTCCACGCCGTTTTCCACCCAGTGCTGAATCAGCGGTACCGGCCGCCCGAGTATTTCGGCCAGGCGCTCGGCCACCGGAGCCAGCGTGTCTTCAGGCTTGAACGCGCCTTCGGTCGGGCGTCCCAAGTGCGAGGTCACCATCACCGCGGCGCCTGCATCCAGCGCCTGCAGAATCGCCGGGACCGATGCGCGAATGCGGGTATCTTCGGTTATTTTCCCGTCATCGTCCTGCGGTACGTTCAGATCTGCGCGGATGAAAACACGTTTGCCGGCAAGTTTTCCTGCGGCGATGAGATCGGAAAGACGGAGAACTTGGGTCATGGATGAGTACGATGGGTGCGAGGGCGTCGAGTAAATTGACTAAATTGGATAAAGCGCGCTGGTGCGCGCCGGGTCAGATCCACAGGTAGCAGCGTAGCGCGCTTTCTGCGGAAAACAGCTTATTAGCCGGCTATTTTAACCGATAGGAGGGGGTCTGAGACCGATTGTGTGCGGCGCGTGCGCCTCAGGCCCACAAACGCAGCACGGTAAAGGTCAACATGCCCACGCCTATGGTTTCTATCATGCTGCGCCGCCAGACGAACCACAACAGCCCCGCCGTGGCGGCCACCAATTGATAGTTGCGCCACGAGAACGATAACTGGTTGTGCCACCACAGTACATCGGGAATCACCACGGCCGCCAAGGCCGCAGCGGGCGCATAGCGCAACGCGCGTTGCACGCGCTCGGGCAGGTTGACGCGTTCCCCGCCAAACAGGAAAAATGCCCGGGTGACGCTAGTGACCGCCGTCATGCCGATAATCAGGATCCAGATAGCCTGCGTGCTCATCGCTGCCCCCCGGTCACTCTGGTCGCATCGGTGACAGCATCGGCATCGGACTTCAAATCCGCTTTCAAATCGATTTTCGGCTCGGCTTTTGAATCCGGCAGTTCCGAGACCCCGCGGCGGCGGATTCGCCGCAAATCTGCGCGCTCGATCAACGCATCGCTGCTCATGCCCCCGATCAACGCCGCGAGCACCGCCACCGGCAAGCCGAGCCGGTACGGCAGCGAGAAGGTCAGCAACGCCACCACCGACGCGACGACAAACGCCACCACCACCGAGCGGCTCGTGATCGCAGAAACCATGATCGGAATCAGCGCGAGTGTGCCGGCCAGATCCAACCCCCAGCTATCGGGGAACAAGCTGGCAAGCACGATGCCGACGATGGACGACGCTTGCCAGCACACCCAGGCGAGCGTCGCCATGCCCAGGAAGAACGCCTCTTTACCCGGTTCATACCCCGGTTTGAAATTACGCCGCAAAAATAACAAATAGATGATGTCGCCGTTGAAAAAACCTAGCAACGTGCGCCGCCAGAAACCCAGATACGAAAAATGCGGCGCCAGGCCGGCGCTGAAAATGACGAATCGGGTATTGACCATCGCGGCGGTCAGCAATATGGTCCAGATCGGCAATTTGGCCGCCAGCAGCGGCAGCACGGCCAGTTGCGACGAGCCGGCGTAGACCAGCAGCGACATGCCCACAGACTGGGGTAGCGTGAGCACCGATTTGCTCATCGCAATTCCGGTGACCAGCCCCCAGGAAAGCATCGCGGGCAAGGTGGGCGAGTAGGCTTTTACGCCTTCGAGGAAGGCGCGGCGGTTCGTTTCAGACAGACGATTGAGCATGACAAAAAAAGTGTGGCACACGAGGTGCCTGGCGGCCATGCTCCGGCCGCGCGGAAGGATATTGTAAGTATACCGCTCTAGACTGGTGCAAAGAGCAGGGTTTACCGCAGGTTATGATAGTTTTAGCGGCGTGCAGCGTGCACACGCCCGGGGCATGCCGCATGCATCATTTGCACCCTTCACTACCGGTTGTGTGGCGGCTGATTTAGAATAACGGTCTTGGTCTTTACCGACACCCGCTAGGAGAACTGTATGTCAATGGCCGACCGCGACGGCAAAATCTGGATGGATGGCAAGCTGATCGATTGGCGCGATGCGAACATCCACGTCCTGACCCACACGCTGCACTACGGCATGGGCGTCTTCGAAGGCGTACGCGCCTATAAGACCGACAACGGTACGGCGATTTTCAAGTTGAAGGAACATACCCAGCGCCTGTTCAATTCGGCCAAGATCTTCCAGATGGTGATTCCGTTCGACCAAGCGACGATTGCCAAGGCGCAACTCGACGTGGTCCGCGAAAACAAGCTCGAGTCGTGCTATCTGCGCCCCATCGTCTGGGTCGGCTCGGAAAAACTCGGCGTGTCGACCAAAGGCAACACCATCCACGTGGCGATCGCGGCTTGGCCGTGGGGCGCCTACCTGGGCGAAGAGGGCATGGCGCGCGGCATCCGCGTGAAGACCTCGTCGTTCACCCGCCACCATGTGAACGTGTCGATGGTGCGCGCCAAGGCTAGCGGCTGGTATGTCAATTCGATCCTGGCCAACCAGGAAGCCACCACGGACGGCTACGACGAGGCGCTGCTGCTCGACGTCGACGGTTATGTGTCGGAAGGCGCCGGCGAAAACGTGTTTATCGTGCGCAACGGCAAGCTGTACACGCCCGACCTCGCGTCTTGCCTGGACGGCATCACGCGTGACTCGATCATTACGCTGGCACGCGACTACGGCATCGAAGTGATCGAAAAGCGCATCACGCGCGACGAAATGTACTGTGCCGACGAAGCGTTCTTCACCGGAACCGCTGCCGAAGTCACGCCGATCCGCGAGCTCGATAACCGCACCATCGGCGCCGGTTCGCGCGGCCCGATCACCGAGAAGCTGCAAGCGGCGTTCTTCTCGATCGTCGAAGGCAAGAACGCCAAATATGGCGAATGGCTGACCAAGGTCTGAGAGATAAAAACATGAGCGCTGTAAAAGAAGATGCAGTGATTGCGGTCGCTGCAAGCGAGCTGCCCGTTTATTGTCCGAACCCTAAAATGGCGCGCTGGAGTTCGCATCCGCGTGTTTTCATCGACGTCACGCACGGCGAGGCGCGCTGCCCGTATTGCGGCACGCGCTATAAGCTGCGTGAAGGTGAAGTCATCAAGGGTCATCACTGACCCTGCCGCACCGGGTCCCGCAGGACAAACCCGGTGCTCGTTGTTCGCGGCCCGCAGCATCTGCACGCGGGCCGCTTTTCGTTTGCCGGCCCCGCCGCTCTAGCCACTTTACCCTGCCCGCCTGCGTTGAACCGGCGGGTCGATGCGGGCTATTTCGGCGGGTCGATATTGACTATTTCGGATCTACACACTGATGCGTCGAGTGCTCGTGATTGCACCGAACTGGATCGGTGATGCGCTGATGGCGCAGCCGCTCTTTGCGCTGCTGAAAAAACTCCACCCCCGCGTCGTGATCGACGCGGTCGCTCCTGCCTGGGTTGCCCCGGTGCTCGAGCGCATGCCGGAAATCAACCAGGTCTTTGCGACCGGGCTCGGGCATAAAAAGCTGCAACTGTGGCACCGCTGGGCATTGGCCAGCGATGTGCGCGACGGCAATTACGACGCGGCTTACGTGTTGCCCAATTCGCTCAAATCCGCGCTGATTCCCTGGCTTGCCGGCATACGTTTGCGCATCGGCTATCTGGGCGAACACCGCTACGGCTTGCTCAACGTGCGCCACGCCAATCCGCCGCGTGACGAACGCCCGTCGATGTCGCGCCATTACGCCGCGCTCGCCTATACGCCAGGCGCCGAGTTGTCCGACGAGATTCCGGTGCCGCGCCTGGACAGCGACCTGAACGAAGCGGCGCGCGTCTCCAACCGCTTCACGCTCGATACCCGCGTGCCGCTGGTGGTGTTTTGCCCGGGCGCCGAATATGGCCCGGCCAAACGCTGGCCGCCCGAGCACTTTGCAGCGCTTGCGCATATGATCCGACGCGCCTTTCCTTATGCGCAAATCGTCGCACTCGGTTCGCCCAAGGACGGCGCAGCGGCCCAGGCCATCGTCGATGCCGCGCCATTCGTGCGCAATCTGTGTGGCCAGACCGCACTGGGCGAAGCGTGTGCATTGATCTCGCTCGCCACCGTGGTGGTCACCAACGACTCAGGCCTGATGCATGTGGCCGCCGCCTTGCGCCGCCCACTGGTCGCCTTGTACGGATCGAGCGATCCACGCCATACGCCGCCTTTGTCCGACACCGCACAGGTACAATGGCTGCACGTCGAATGCAGCCCGTGTTTCGCGCGCGAGTGCCCGCTGGGGCATTTCAAGTGCATGCGCGAACTGAGTCCGGATCAGGTTTTCGGCCCTCTGCGCGATATGCTGTCGCTGCGCTAGGCGCGCTGCGCGGCCGGCGCCCCACCTGCGGCGGCCTCGTCTAGGCCTCGTCTAGGCCTCGTCTAGGCCTCGTTTAAGCCGCGGCGGACCGCTTTGGAGAATGCCGGGCGCCGTAAAAGCAGTAAGATTGGACATAAGCGTTGCCCTCGCGCCATCGTCGCCAGGGCGATATCGGCCCAGCGGGCTCGCGCCCGCACCGCCTCACTTAGCCAGCAGACCCGTGCCATGCCTCGTTTCGCCCGCCTGTTCGAAGCCGCCGCCGACACCTTGACGGCCTACTACCAGTCGATCGCCGAAGGCAACATCGATAGCTTGATGAGCCTTTGGATAGACGAGGAGTTCGTCAGTTGCATACGCGCCGATGGCGCGCATCTGCACGGTCTCGATGAAATCCGGGCCGGCTTTGCGAGCCGATTCGAGAATACGCGCGCCGCCATCGAAGCACTCGACATCCGCGTCTACGATAGCCTGGGCACCGTCGTGTATGCGATCGCCGAGGCGCATCGCACCGGCAATAGCACTACGGCCACCATGGTATTCGCCACGTATGTCATGGTGCATGACCGCGGCGAATGGCGCATTGCCCATATCCATGCCAGCCCGATGCCCGATGCCACCGCCGCACAATTCGCCGCGAAACTGCGTCATGGACTCGGACACCTGCATTAATCGTCCGGCCTCGCAAACCTGCACGTCGGGTATAGCCGGCGAGGCGCCGGATAGCGGTGCCCGGCCACCGGGGGCGCCTTCGGGGGCGCCATTGGGACCGCCACCGCCCAGCACCTACCGGGCGCCGTTCTGGTTGCCCGAGCGCCACTTGCAAACCCTGGTTCCCGCGCTGCTGAGCCGCAAACCGCGTGTCACCTACCAGCGTGTGCGCTGGGCCACGCCCGACCACGATTTTATCGATCTGGACTGGCTCGCCCGGGCGCCTGCAGCCGACGACGCGCCATTGGTCGTGTTGTTTCATGGGCTTGAGGGCAGTGCGCAGAGCCACTATTCGCTAGCCCTGCTCCACGCGATCGAACAACGCGGCTGGCATGGCGTGGTACCGCACTTTCGCAGTTGCAGCGGCGAGATGAATCTCGCGCCGCGCTTCTATCACTCGGGCGATAGCACCGAAATCGACTGGATCTTGCGCACTGTGCAAGCGCTGCATCCGCGCCGGCCGTTGCTGGTCGCGGGCGTTTCGCTCGGTGGAAATGCGCTGCTGCGCTGGCTGGGCGAGCAAGGGCCGCAGGCAGGAATGGTGACGGCCGCAGTGTCCGCCTGCGCGCCGCTCGATCTGCGCGCCGGCGGTCAGGCGTTGTCGGCGGGGTTCAACCTGGTGTACACGCGCAACTTTCTAAGCACGCTGAAGCGGAAATCGCTGCTCAAGCTGGCGCAATTTCCCGGCCTGTTCGATCGCGCCGCCATGCTGGACGCACGCGATCTATACCAGTTCGACAATATCGTGACCGCACCGCTGCACGGTTATCGCGACACCGACGACTATTGGTCGCGAGCATCCGCCAAACATGTGCTGCAAACGGTCACCGTCCCGACTCTCGTGCTGAACGCTCGCAACGATCCGTTCATACCGGCGGCGTCGCTGCCGTCCGTCAAGGACGTGTCGGCGGCGATCACGCTGGAGCAACCTGCCAGCGGCGGTCATGTCGGGTTCATGTCCGGTCCGCTGCCCGGGCGCATCGACTGGCTGGCCGAACGCATACTGGATTTTTTTGCGGCTCACTTGCACGACGGCTTGAACCATCGCGTTGGCCATCGCTTGGACCACCGAGTTGACCATAGTACGCAGACGCGCACAGACACGGCGAGCCCCCATCATGGATGACAGCGTCAAGCTGGCCCTGGCCAAGTGGCCCAACGTGCCGTCGTGCACCGGCTGGCTCGCGCTCGACAAGCGTGGCGCGTGGCGTATGCGCGATGAGGCGGCGCAGCAGGCCGGCACGCTCGGCACGCCGATCCGCCACGCCGCCTTGCTCGGTTTTATCAATCGCAACTACGCGGCCGATGCGCGGGGCTGCTGGTATTTTCAGAACGGCCCGCAACGCGTTTATATCGAACTGGCCTACACGCCGTGGGTGCTACGGTTGCACGAACATGCAGGCACGCTCTCGCTCACCGATCAAGCCGATGCGCCGTTCGAACCCGACGCCGCATGGCTCGATGACGCGGGTGCGGTGTTGTTTTCGGACTCGGCTGGGCGCATCGCGCTGTTGCACGATCATGATCTCGATTTGTTCAGCGAGCACGCCCGCGTGCCCGAGCACGATGTTCCCGGAGCGTTTTTCTGGCGTGCTTCAAGCGCGCTCCCGCTCGAGCCGATTGCATCGCAGGAGGTAGCGCGACGGTTCGGCTTTGTCGCCAGCCCCGCGGCGCAACTGCCCCCTGCTTGATAAGATGCATCTCTCTCGTTTCTCTTCAGCGAACTGACTTCTGCCCTATGCCCACCGATACTGAATTGCCGAATGAATCGCATTCTGGCGCTACGCCTTTGACCCACTTCGACGCGGCGGGGCAGGCGCACATGGTCGATGTCGGCGGCAAAGCCTCGACCCGCCGAGTTGCCATTGCGAAGGGCAGCATACGGATGTTGCCGGCCACGCTCGAATTGATCCGCGGTGGCAATGCGAAAAAGGGCGATGTGCTGGGCATCGCGCGAATTGCGGCGATTCAGGCTTCGAAGCGTACGGCCGAACTGATTCCGCTGTGTCATCCGCTTGCGCTCACGCGAGTGGCCGTCGAGTTCGAATTGGACGATGCGCTGCCCGGCGTTCACTGTACGGTGCAGGCGGAAACCATAGGTCAGACGGGCGTTGAAATGGAAGCACTCACGGCGGTGCAAATCGGATTGCTGACGATTTACGATATGTGCAAGGCGGCCGATCGGGGGATGGTGATGACCGAAGTGCGGCTGGCGGAGAAGATCGGCGGCAAGTCCGGGCATTGGGTGGCGCCGCCCGAAGCCTGAGTCGCTCGCCATCGACAAGCGCCCCTGGCCCGGAGCCCGAGTCGCTCGTCATCCACAGGGCTCCTGCACCTCATGAACCTGGCGGCCCTGCTGCGCACTATGCGTGCGCCAAGCGCCCTAGGCGCGACCTCGCCGCGATCATTGCTCGATAGTTCCAAGGAAACGGGCCCGCTCCGCCGTCATCTCGCGCACGCAATCGGTACTGATGATATGCGCCATCGTTCCGCCATTCGGATCAAATTCGAAACCGCATTGAGCGCTCCTGTATGCCAGCCATGCACGCTGCGCCTTCATCAATGACTGCTTGCGCTCCGCCGACAGGATCGTCATCGCTTTCTTGTAGTTGCGATTGAGTACCGCGTCTTGCCGATCGATCTCCGCGCCGATGCATTGGACGGACGTCGCAGTGACACCTGCCGCGGCATCGAGGCATTTTTTGAACTGAGGCGTAGCGGGTGCTTCATCTGCGCGCGCTTGCGTCAGGGCACATGCAGCCAGGACAAAAAGACAAACTAGTGATTTATTATTCATGGCGGCCCCGTCGATGATTAAGGATTCCTATTAAGTAATCTAATCCATCGAGGGCCCCGTTTCAAGTTTGCGTTAAAAATTCCCCTTTCTCTTTACCGTTCCCATTGGCCCTCGCCACTGCCGCCGCGGTCACCTCTACGATTACCGCTGCCAAGGCGCTGCTTGATCGGCGTTTATCTTATATTTAACAAGTGCCGCGGCGTGCAACCCTGCATCGATTGCTGCGAGTGCCGCCACGGCGACATGGTATTTGTCGATCTCAAAGAAACGGCGCAAAGCGGAGCGCGTGTCGCTGCGACCGAAGCCGTCGGTGCCCAGCACTGTATAAGGGGCGTTGACGTACGACGCAATCAGTTGCGGATAAGCACGCACATAATCGGTGGCCGCAATGATCGGTGCATTGCCGGTAAGGCAGCGCTGCACGTGGCTCACCGCTCGAGATGTCGAAACCGTTCCCGGTGTCGTGCCAAACAAAGCCTCGCGCTCGACCTCGCGTGCCTCACGTGCCAGCTCGGAAAAACTGGTAACGCTCCAGATCTCCGAGTGCACGCCCCAGTCGTTTGCCAGCAAGTCGGCCGCCGCAATCACCTCACGCAAGACCGCACCCGAACCCAGCAGCCGCACGCTTGCCGGTTGCGCCGATTGCGTCGAGTCATGGCCGTCGCCACCATCGCCGCGATTGCCGCGATTGCCGTAGAGATACATGCCCCGGATCACGTCGTCATGCTGCGCCGCTTCAAGCGCCGATTGCGCGTAGTTTTCGTTGGTGACAGTCAGATAATAGAATTCGTCGCGCTGCTCCTGCATCATGCGCCGCGCGCCGTGGTCGACGATTACCGCGGCTTCGCTGGCGAATGCCGGATCGTAGGCGCGACAATTCGGGATCGCAGCCGCCTGCACATGGCTGGATCCGTCCTGATGCTGCAAGCCTTCGCCGCCCAGTGTCGTACGTCCCGCCGTGGCGCCGATCAGGAAGCCCCGAGCGCGCTGGTCGGCTGCCGCCCAGATCAAATCGCCCACGCGCTGAAATCCGAACATCGAGTAGTAGATGTAGAACGGCAACATGGCGGTACCGTGCACGCTATATGCGGTGGCCGCCGCCACCCACGACGAGATGGCGCCGGCCTCGGTTATCCCCTCTTCCAGCAATTGGCCGTTGCGCGCTTCCTTGTAGTACAGCATCGAGCCGGCGTCTTCCGGCTCGTACAACTGGCCCAGTGGCGAGTAGATTCCGACTTGGCGAAATAAGTTAGCCATCCCGAACGTACGCGCCTCGTCCGCGACGATCGGCACAATCCGTGGTCCCAGCACTTTGTCTTTCAGCAGATTGGTAAACAGCCGAACCACAGCGGTCGTGGTTGAAACTTCGCGTTCGTCGGGGGTGAGCGCAAACTGCGCGTAGCTCGCCAGCGGCGGAATCTCGACCGGGGTGGCCTGGCCGTTGCGCCGCGGCAGGTAACCGCCGAGCGCGGTGCGGCGCTCCTGCAGGTAACGCGCTTCGGGACTGTCTTCGGCCGGCTTGTAGAAACGCATTTCCGCCACTGCGGCATCGTCGAGCGGCAAGGCGAAGCGATCGCGAAACGCTTTGAGCGCTTCGACGTCGAGTTTCTTTTGCTGGTGTGCGGTCATCCGCGATTCGCCGGCGAGCCCCATCCCATAACCCTTTTTGGTCTTGGCAAGAATGACGGTCGGACGGCCTTTGTGGTTTGCCGCGGCGCTGAAGGCGGCATGCAGCTTTTTGAAGTCGTGGCCACCGCGGCGCAGGCCATCGATTTCGGCCGGCGTCATGTGCGAGACCAACGCCTGGAGCTCCGGGTCGAGATCGAAAAAATGGGCGCGGTTGTACTCGCCGTCATTGGCGCCCAGTGTCTGGTACTGACCATCCACGGTATTGGCGAAGCGCTGCAACAAGGCATGGTGGGTATCGCGCGCGAACAGCGGATCCCAGTCGGAGCCCCAGATCACCTTGATCACGTTCCACCCTGCCCCGGAAAAAATCGACTCCAGCTCCTGGATGATCTGGCCATTGCCGCGTACCGGGCCGTCCAGCCGTTGCAGGTTGCAATTGATCACGAAGGTCAGGTTATCGAGGTTTTCGCGGGCCGCCAGCGAGAGTCCGGCCAGCGACTCGGGCTCGTCCATTTCGCCGTCGCCAAATACGCCCCAGACATGCCGCGCTTCGGTACTCGCGATGCCGCGATGTTCAAGGTAGCGCAGAAAGCGCGCCTGATAGATTGCGCTGATCGGTCCCAGCCCCATCGACCCCGTCGGAAACTGCCAGAAATCGGGCATCAACCAGGGATGCGGGTACGAGCACAACCCACCGCCATCGACTTCCTGCCGATAGCGCGCCAGTTGGGACTCGCTCATGCGGCCTTCCATGAACGCTCGGGCGTACACGCCGGGCGCCGAGTGCGGTTGAAAATACACGAGGTCGCCGCGCTGTTGCTCGGTGTCGGCTTTGAAGAAGTGATTAAAGCCCACTTCGAAGATTTCGGCGGCCGACGCATAGCTGGCAATGTGGCCACCAAGATCGCCATACGCGTGATTCGCGCGCGTCACCATGGCCAAGGCGTTCCAGCGAATCATCGAGGTGATGCGTTCCTCAAGCGCGAGGTTGCCCGGGTAAGGGGGCTGCTCTTCGAGCCGGATGGTATTTTGATAGAGCGAGTACGGATGGACGTAGGCGCCAACGCCAAGATGATTGGCGTGTTCGGCCAGACGCTGCAGCAGGAATAGCGCGCGATCGGCTCCCTCGGCGCGGATTACGCCCTCCAGCGCAGACAGCCATTCGCTGGTTTCGCCGGCATCGGTTTCTTCGGGTGGGGTTTGCAGAGGGTAATGAGCTGACATTTCGACGTCTCCTGGACAACACGCTGTTCCCATTATTTTAAGAACGCGGGGCTGGCATGAGGTGCTTATTTGCAGGTCGAATCGGTACCATCACAGCAGGAGGTGCGGCTTTCCCGAGTTTAACCGGCATCGCGTGCTGTTGTGCGGACCAGCGCCAAGCGCGCCGCTAAAGCGCGGGACTGGCGACGCAAAATTCATTCGCTGTCGTCGTCATCATCGTCGTCATCGCTGGCTTTGCCGGCAGCGGCTGCGGCCGGTGCGCCATACGCGGAGATCAACTTGGTTTTGAAGTCCTTGAGCGCGCCGCCCTGCTCCTCGCACATTTTAATCAACGAGCGCAGGTTCTCAGGCCAGTCGTTGTCGCCCAGGGCAAACGCATGCAGGCGGCTGATCACATCCAGCGCAGCCGGTTCGCGGCCACCGAGTGCCAACAGCACGGCATAACGCTTCAGGACGGTATCGCCAGGCAGCAAGGTCAATGCTTCCTCGTGCATCGCGAGCTTATAGGGCAAATTGGCGTTGTTCATCGCCAACAACGTGGCGTAGCCATACTGTCCCCAGGCGCCGTAAATGAACGCGGGCGCTGCGCGATATTCGGACTCCGGCGCCTTGCCGTAATACAGCACTTCCGAGCGCTGGTAATCGCGAAACACCGGCGCAAGCGCCAGCAGTCCAGCAACGATCAATACGGCTTGCGCACCCCAGGCGGCAAACGCGGGCACACGTCGCGTCATACGTGTCTCGAGCAAACCGAGCATAAACGCCACCGGCAGCAAAAAGAACAGGTATTGCTGCGGATATTCGATCAGCGCGTGCATGGCGACCAGCCCGATGATCGCGAAACCCATCAGCCGTTCGGCGCTCAGTGGCGTTCGCAGTGCTCGCCACAACCAGGCCAACAAGCCGAACGCAAAAATTCCCGTACCGATCAAGCCGGTCTTGGCCAGCAAGTCGATCACGATGTCATGTGAATTATTAGCGACCTCGACCTTGCCTAGCTGATCGGCGAATTCGTATTGATAGTAGGGAAATCCGCCCCAGCCCACTCCGGTGATCGGGTGGCTTTTGAACATCGCCATGCCGTACCGCCACAACGAAAGGCGCGGCGAAATCTGGCCGGCGTCTTCAAAACGCGAGGCGGCCGAGACGTCCAGTTCGAGATGGAATTTCTGGTTGGCCCAACGCACCAGTATGTTGACTGCGATGTAAAGCACAGCCAGCACCAGCGGAATCAGCCAGGGCCGCAGCGATTTCGAGGGGTCCAGCGGATCGCGTCGCTGCAGCCACGCTATCAGCCAGCCGAACGCTACGATCATCGCGGTCTGTATAAATGGCGTGCGCGAGACTGTGAGCGCCTCGCCCATCGCGTAGGCGGCACTGAGCACAAACCATACAAGCACCGGCAGTCGACGCGTCTGCACCAGATAGAGCGCGGCCATCATCGCGAACGATAGGTAGGTGGCGAGATGATTGGCTTGCGCCATATTGCCGTATAGGCGCCGGGCAATCTTGGCGCCGTAGCTGAGCACCAGCGGGTAGAAATGCGATTCCTGGCCGGTCAATTGCACCACTTGGCAGGCGACGCTGGCCACTCCGCCGGCCAGCAGCGCGTAGGCACCCCACTTCATGGTGGCGTCGACCAGCCCGATCTGGCGCACCCAGAAACCGGTCTGCATCGCCATCAATGCAGCGAGCAGAAAGGCCGCGCCCATCAAATTCATCGTCGGTTGACGTGCGTGCAGCACCACCAGTTGCAGCAGCAGCCAGACCGCCAGGGCAAGCGGCACCCATGCCACTTTGGGCGCCCGCAGCAGGTCGAGATCCAGCACGCGACGCCGCGCATACAAGGCGCCGGCTACCGAGGCCGCCAAAAACGCATACAGCAGGTAGGCGGCGAACTCGGAATAGAACGTGGGGATCGGATAGGTATGCTCGACGACCAGGTAAGGCACCGTCAGCGATAGAACCAGCAGGATCAGGTAGGGCAAGCGTACGGAAATCGGTGGCATTGGGGCACAGTTAGAATCGTCGGCGACCGGCGCACTATACAAAAAGTCGGGGGCGCAAGCTACCGAAACCGCTCGGGTGGGTATAAGGAACAACGTACCAGAGCACGTGGTCCTTATTCGTCGACCTTATTCAGGCATCTCACGCAGGTATCTCATTCAGACGCCGCATTCTGACACCGCATCAGACAACTCGTTCAGGCTCGACATTCCGGCGGGGCAAGCTTGGCCGGCAAGCTGGCCGCCGGGGACGGTAACGGACCGGCCCCGGGCGCCGGCAGCGACGACGCGGCCTTCCCCGCGACAAAGCACTCCCAGGTCAACGCCCCCGCTAACGCCGTGCCGGCGCTCAGTGCGACGCGACCAGTAGGCGCCGTGGCGTCGTCGGGTGTCGATGGCATCAATACCAGGATGTTGGCGTCGGCGGGTGCGACGCGCGAACCGTAGGTGATGATGATCTGCCCGTTATCGGGGGAGATCTGGACGCTGTCGACGTTGCGTGTCGCGGGCGCCACGACGTACCCTGCACCGAAAGGCGTCCCGCTGGATGCATTTTCTGCCACGGCAATTTTCGCCGACGCGGCCAGCGACAGCCCCTCGCCGACACGGCTGCGTGCCAAATAATCCTGATAAGCGGGAATCGCATAGGCCGCCACGACTCCGACGATCGCCAACACGATCATCAGCTCGACCAGCGTGAAACCGTATTTACCGATGCGACGCGACGGCGCCCCGGAGCGTCTCGAACCGGGCGTATGAATCGCAACCGCATGAACCGCATGAGCCCCACGCCCCTTTAAACCAGCGTCAACCGCTGACGGACAGATGAACACAGCCGACATCGCAATACTCCTTAGCCCCAAGTCATGCTCGGATCAACAGCACGACCATCATAGTGGCGCAATCGCGATGCCGGCCATTGCGTCGAATGGCCAAATCCGAGCAATCGAGTCGAGCCACGCGCAGCCGGTCAAAAAAAAGCGGGCTAACCGATCGCTCGGTTAACCCGCTTTCCCTAATCGCGGCGCAGTACCCGACAGCCCAATAAGAACCGTCGAGCGCCGCCTCGCCTTAGTTCATTACTTCAATGCAGCCTTCATCAACCGGCCCATTTCCGACGGATTGCGCGTGACCGTAATGCCACAAGCATCCATCACTGCCAGCTTCTCGTCAGCACCGCCGGAGCCGCCCGAGATGATAGCGCCTGCATGGCCCATGCGCTTGCCTTCCGGCGCGGTCACGCCAGCGATAAAGCCGACCACCGGCTTCTTCATATGGGCCTTGACCCAATGCGCCGCTTCTTCTTCGTCCGAGCCGCCGATTTCGCCGATCATCACGACCGCGTCGGTATCAGGATCGTCGTTGAACATGCGCATGACGTCGATGTGCTTCAGGCCGTTGACCGGATCGCCGCCGATGCCCACTGCCGACGATTGGCCCAGACCCAGAGCGGTCAACTGACCGACTGCTTCATAGGTCAGCGTGCCCGAACGCGACACCACGCCGATGCGGCCTTTCTTGTGGATGTGACCCGGCATGATGCCGATTTTCAGCTCGTCCGGCGTGATCGTGCCCGGGCAGTTCGGTCCGAGCAGCAGCGTCTTGCGGCCTTCGCGGCGCATGCGGTCTTTCAACGCCATCATGTCGCGAACCGGAATGCCTTCGGTAATGCAGATCGCCAGATCCAGGTCGGCTTCAACCGCTTCCCAGATGGCTGCTGCAGCGCCTGCGGGCGGCACATAAATAACCGAAACGGTCGCGCCGGTTTCGGCTGCCGCTTCTTTCACCGAAGCGTAAATCGGAATGCCTTCGAAATCTTCGCCGGCTTTTTTCGGATTCACGCCGGCGACAAACGCTTCGCGCCCATTCGCATATTCGCGGCAGGTACGAGTGTGGAACTGACCGGTCTTGCCGGTAATGCCCTGCGTAATAACCTTGGTATCTTTATTGATCAGAATCGACATGTATTACCCCTGTCTGGTTAGCGCGGCGTGCGCGTTCAACGTGGTATCCATCGCGCAAAGGCTTCGAGCGATGGCGACTGCACGTGGCGCGACGCCTTTAACTGAATTCGCTTGGCTCACCTGCGTGACATGCTGCGCGCCGCCAGCACCGGCCCAACGTAACGTTACGTAACATTGCACAACATTACGCAACGCTGCGTCGGGCTGGGCTTGCGGACTACGCCCATGCGCCGCACGTGCAACTTACTTGCCTTCGGCGGCCGCAACCACTTTCTGTGCGGCTTCTTCCATGCTGTCGGCAGCAATGATGGGCAGGCCCGACTCGGCCAGCATCTTCTTGCCGAGGTCTTCGTTGGTGCCCTTCATCCGCACAACCAGCGGTACCTTCAGCGAAACAGCTTTCGACGCGGCGATCACGCCTTCGGCGATCACATCGCAGCGCATGATGCCGCCGAAAATGTTGACCAGGATCGCTTTCAGATCCGGGTTCTTCAACATGATCTTGAACGCTTCCGTAACCTTCTCGGTCGTAGCACCGCCGCCCACGTCCAGGAAGTTGGCCGGCTCGCCGCCGAACAGCTTGATGGTGTCCATGGTCGCCATTGCCAGGCCGGCGCCATTCACCAGACAGCCGATATTGCCGTCCAGCGAGATGTAAGCCAGGTCGAACTTCGACGCTTCGATTTCAGCCGCATCTTCTTCGGCCAGATCGCGGTAAGCGACGATGTCTTGTTGACGGAACAATGCGTTCGAGTCGAAGTTGAACTTGGCGTCCAGAGCGATGACCTTGCCGTCGCCAGCCACCACCAGCGGGTTGATTTCCGCCAGCGATGCGTCGGTTTCCCAGAACGCTTTGTACAAGCCTTGCAGGATCACGCGAGCTTGCGCAATCGAAGCGGCGGGCACGCCCATCTTCTGCGACAGCGAATCGGCGTCGGCATCGGTCAGGCCGATCGACGGATCGACGGCGACCTTGTGGATCAGTTCCGGCGTCTTGGCCGCAACTTCTTCGATCTCCATGCCGCCTTCGCTCGACGCCATCACGACGACTTTCTGCGTCACGCGATCGACAACCAAGCCGACGTACAGCTCTTGCTTGATGTCGGCGCCTTCTTCGATCAGCAAACGGCTGACTTTCTGGCCTTCCGGACCGGTCTGGTGCGTCTTGAGTTGCATGCCGAGAATCTGGCTTGCGTACTCACGAACCTGTTCGATCGATTTGGCCACCTTTACGCCGCCGCCCTTGCCGCGACCACCTGCGTGGATCTGGGCCTTGACAACCCATACCGGGCCGCCGAGTTCCGTAGCCACTGCAACCGCTTCGTCCACCGAAAAAGCGGGCTTGCCGCGCGGCACTGCAACGCCGAATTTGCGCAGGATTTCCTTTCCCTGGTACTCGTGAATCTTCATCCGTGATTCCTTTAGGTCTGAGAGTTGGACAGTACTTCATTTCCCGCATGGCTTGCCGGTGCAACGCGTACGCCTTTTACGGCGCGCGGCGTGTGGCCATACCAACGGGGATAGAACAGCTTGACGACCTCGCCGTCCAGGCGCAAAGCGTGGCATCGGTCGAGTTGAAACGGGGCTTCGCTTGGCTCCCCATCGAGGGCAAGTGCTGCGGAGGGGTCCGGGGTTTCCCGAGACCGGTCCGCATCATGATTGAAGACTGCCTGGATGGCAGCCGTCGGCAGCACAGCGCACAACTCGGTGAGGTGGGTGCAGCCTGCGCGCGCGCCTAGGCGCTGCGCCACATGACGGCGAAAACTTTCGGTGAGATTCAGGCCGATCAGCGCCCGGTAGGCAGGATTGATCTCGTCGCAGTGCCCCGGATAGGGCACCCAATCGGACGAAGATTCGGCATCTACGATATCGAGTGCACGGTTAACCGTGACCCGCAGGTGCAGTTCGTGGATCGGCAGACCTTGAGGACGGATACCTGAACCCAGGCGCGTATCGCGGGGCTTGGTATCGGTCAGGCACGCTTCGATATCCCATAGCCCATCCTCACGCTCAAACGCTTCCACGTTGATAGCACGACGATGGCGTAGTTGACGAACGGCGGGCGGGGAAAGCGGCATATCGGGTTTGAGCCGGATTGAAACCGGTCAGTTAAGACTAAACTCAGTTAAGACTAAATTACGCAGATCCAAAAAGCCGCGTAAGTTTAACATACTGAGATACCCTGATATGCCGAAGTCGTAACGGGAATGCGGGCCAGGATGCCCCGATCCGCTGCAGGCCACGGCGTGCCTTGCTTGGGGCTGTTAGCGGTTGCCGGTAATGCGGTTTCAATCGATGGGAGGTTCGTCAAAAAAGACGCTTTCCTCGTCCGCGCCCTGACCTTTCAACAGTCGCGCGATGATGGCGTGAGAAAACCCCCGCATGGCAAGAAAACGCGCTTGTTTGCCGCGTTCGGCAGGGGTCGCCGGCAGCGCGCCGAATTTCTTGCGCCACACCGCTTCCGCACGCGCCCATTCGGTGTCGCGCAACTGCGCATCGAATGTCGCGACCAACTCGGGATCCACGGAATTGCGTTTAAGCTCGCCGACAATGCGACTTGCGCCCTGGCGGGACGCTCGCCGATGCACGAGGCTCTGCGCGAAACGTGCGTCGGATAACCAGTTGCCGCTCTCCAGAGAGTCGAGCAACGCTTCGAGGTCGTCGGTTTCTTCCAGATACGGGCTCAGCTTGCGCGCCAGCTCGATACGGCTGTATTCGCGGCGAGATAGATATCCGATTGCACGGCTTTTCAGACTGCGGGCCGGGGGCGAAACTTCCGATTCGAAGGGGTCGGAAACCTCGTTGGACGCGACGGAATTTGCTATTGCGGCTGTGGCTCCAGTCCCGGTGCCCTCGCCAGAGATTTCAGCCGAGGTGGCGTCTGTGCGCTGAGGATAGCGTGGACGTGCCGGCGAGGTACCCCGGCGCTTGCTACGCCGTGATTCACGCTCCGAATCACGTTCAAAAATGTCTTGCGCCCCGCCGGCGTCGCCTGATTGGGCGGGCGAGCGGGGTCGTATTTCACGCATGAGAGGACGAAGCCAACTTACTCAGGCGCGAGCTCGTCGTCTTCAACATCGACGGCAGCTTTACCGACAGCCTTAGCGGCAGGCTTGGTAGCCGCGGCACCCTCACCCTGCGGCATGGCGACAACACCCAGCGATTCGCGTACGCGATTTTCGATTTCGCGAGCGATGTCCGGATTCTCGCGCAGGAATTCGCGCGCATTGTCCTTACCCTGACCGACGCGTTCGCCGTTATAGCTGTACCACGCACCGGCTTTTTCAACGATCTTGGCGGTCACGCCCAGATCGATGATTTCGCCTTCACGCGAAATACCCTCGCCATACAAGATGTCGAAAATGGCCTCGCGGAACGGCGGTGCCACCTTGTTCTTCACCACCTTGACGCGGGTTTCCGAGCCGATCACTTCATCGTTTTTCTTGATCGAACCGATCCGACGAATATCGAGACGAACCGAAGCATAGAACTTCAATGCGTTACCGCCGGTGGTCGTTTCCGGGCTGCCGAACATCACGCCGATCTTCATGCGGATCTGGTTAATGAAGATCACCATGCAGTTGGTGCGCTTGATCGTACCGGTCAACTTGCGCAGTGCTTGCGACATCAGGCGCGCTTGCAGGCCCGGCAGCGAATCGCCCATCTCGCCTTCGATTTCGGCCTTGGGCACCAGTGCCGCCACCGAGTCGATCACGATCAGGTCGATCGAACCCGAGCGCACCAGCGCGTCGGCGATTTCGAGCGCCTGTTCGCCGGTATCAGGCTGCGACACCAGCAGATCGGAGACGCTCACGCCCAGCTTGCCCGCGTAACCGATGTCGAGCGCATGCTCCGCGTCGATAAACGCGCAGGTGCCGCCGATTTTTTGCATCTCGGCAATCACTTGCAGCGTCAGCGTGGTCTTGCCCGACGATTCAGGACCGTAGATTTCGACGACCCGGCCGCGCGGCAGACCGCCGACGCCCAGCGCGATATCCAGGCCCAACGAGCCAGTCGAACACACACCGATATCCTCGATCGCCTCGCCCGCGCCCAGGCGCATGATCGAACCCTTGCCGAATTGTTTCTCGATCTGTGCCAGCGCCACTGCGAGCGCCTTGCTTTTTTCGGCTGTCAGGCCGGTTGCGCCCTTCTTGCTATCTTCCATGAATCGTCCTTTGCTATGATGAATGGCAGTCTGTCACAGACGACCCGGTCCAGCGACTTGAAAGCAGCTAAAACCGGGTAGCTCTGCGGTACTGTATAAAAAAACAGTGGTTTTGGCAAGCATTGTTCGCAACGGAACGTGCCGTTCACGCCACAATCCGGCCACACTATATAGAGACAAGCAAACCCGCGCATCCGGCGCCCGGCTCGCAGCCGGCAATCTTAGCCCCACAGTGCCAACCAGCAGGGTCTTTCATGCGTATTCTGATTGCCGAAGATGACAGCATACTCGCCGACGGACTGCTGCGATCCCTCCGCCATTCGGGTTATGCGGTCGATCTGGTCACCAATGGTGCCGACGCCGATAGCGCGCTCGCGCTGCAAAGCTTCGATTTGATGATTCTCGATCTCGGTCTGCCGCAGTTGTCCGGCATCGAGGTATTGCGTCGCTTGCGAGCGCGCAATTCCACGTTGCCGGTGATGATCCTCACTGCTGCCGACAGCATCGAGCAACGCGTCAAAGGCCTGGACCTCGGCGCCGACGATTACATGGCCAAGCCGTTCGCGCTGTCCGAACTCGAAGCGCGGGTGCGCGCGTTGACCCGGCGCGGCGCGGGCGGTGGCCCGACCATTGTCAAGCATGGCCAACTGGCCTTCGACCAGGTAGGGCGTGTTGCCACCATCAACGAACAAATGGTCGACTTGTCGGCGCGCGAACTCGGCTTGCTCGAAGTACTGCTGCAGCGAGTAGGCCGGCTGGTATCCAAGGAACAACTGGTCGATCACCTCTGCGAATGGGGCGACGAGGTCAGCAACAACGCCATTGAAGTGTACGTGCACAGGTTGCGCAAGAAACTGGAACCGGGCGGTGTGCGAATCGCAACCGTACGGGGCTTGGGTTACTGCCTGGAGAAGCCTGCGCCAACCGTTGAACCCGACAACACCGAAGCCGGTCCGGGCGCGAGCGCCGATGACAGTGCCCAGCGCGGCGTTGCCCACTGAGCGCGCGAGCGCCCCGTACGTCCGTGACACGCCCGCCGATGCTGCATACCCAGCCACCCGCTTCTGACGATGCGGTGTCGAGTTCAGGGTTGGGCTCAACTTCGAGCTCAACCGCGGGCCTAACTTCGGACTTAACTGCAGGCTCACCCACGAGTTCGGCCACGATACTGAGTGCCGAGGCCGAAGACGAAGCCTATAAAAACCCGTTCGCGCCGCCCGACGAAACCGGCGCCGCCGAAAAGCGCCCACGTTCGCTGTTCGGCGAAATTCTCGACTGGATGCTCGCCCCGCTGCTGCTGCTCTGGCCGATGAGCATCGCGGTGACTTATCTGGTGGCCAAGTCGATTGCGAACGGCCCCTTCGACCGCTCGCTGGAAACCGACGTCTACGTGCTGGCGCGCCAGATCACGCCGCGCAACGGTGTCATCACGCTCTCGCTGCCCGATTCGGCGCGCGATTTCCTGCGCGCCGACGATACCGACACGATCTACTACCAAATTACCAGTACGCACGGCAAACTGGTGAGTGGCAGCGCCGATCTGCCGCTGCCCAGCGAAGCGGACAAGCCGCAACCGGGCGTCGTGGAATTTCGCGACGAAACCCTGCGCGGCACGCAGATCCGCATTGCCTATACCTATGCCGAAGTGGCCGGCATGCCTGAACAAACCTATGCATTGGTGCAAGTCGCCGAAACGCTGGGCAAACGCAGCCATCTCGCCAACGACATCATCAAAGGCGTGATCCTGCCGCAATTCGTGATCCTGCCGCTCGCCATCGTGCTGGTGTGGTTCGGCCTGTCGCGCGGCCTGGCGCCGTTGCACGCGCTGCAGGCGCATATCCGTGCGCGGCGTCTGGACGATCTGTCGCCTCTGGAAGCGTCGCAGGCTCCGGCAGAAATCGCGCCGTTGGTGACCTCATTCAACGAATTGTTAACGCGCCTCGAACAAAACATGGAGCTGCAAAAGCGCTTCATCGCCGACGCGGCGCACCAGATGAAAACTCCGCTGGCCGGTTTGCGCATGCAGGCCGAGCTGGCGTCGCGCCAAACCGCTTCGCCTGAAGTGCGGCGCTCGCTTGAGCAAATTGCCGCCAGCTCCGAACAAGCGGCGCGACTCGTCACCCAGCTACTGGCGCTGGCGCGTGCGGAAAACCGCGTCTCGACCCAATCGTTTGAGCCCGTCGAGCTGGTTGCCTTGGCGCGGCAAGTCACCCAAGACTGGGTTCTGCCGGCGCTCGCCAAACAGATGGACCTGGGCTTCGAAGAACCCGTGGCGCGCGTCATGCTGGCAGGCAACCCGCTCATGCTGCGCGAAATGCTCGGCAATCTGCTCGACAATGCGATCCGGTATACCCCGGCCGGCGGACGCATTACGTTGCGAGTCGGTGCCACGGTCGACACGGCATGGGTCGAAGTCGAAGATACCGGCCCCGGCATCCCAGTGGGCGAGCGCGAGCATGTGCTGGAGCGTTTCTATCGAATTCTCGGACGCGCGGGAGAAGGCAGCGGCTTGGGCCTGGCTATCGTGCGCGAGATTGTCAGCATGCATCAAGGCGAACTCAGCATCCTCGAAAATCCCTATCAGAGCGCGCCGCCTTTGGCCGGCACGATGATCAAGCTGACATTTCCGAAAATAGAGGGGCGGGACTTACCCTAGGCTCCCACTCCGGCGCGCAGCCGTCTCACCATCCGGATCGCCATTAAAACGAATAAATAGGCGATTTTTGGCGAATTTGTTGGGGTTTTGTGTGATTTTTGGAAATTTACGCTTTCCGGCGCATGGTGCATCGCACCTTACAAATGTCAGTTCGAGGTAAGTTTTGGCACCGATACTCGCCTCACGGCGATGCTCTGCTGCGAGCTGGCCGCCCATTATTTTTATATTCCTAAACGGAGACAAACGATGGCAACCGTAAGCGGGCAAGTTTCCCACGCCCCGATGACGAACGCCGAGCGGCGTGTGATTTTTGCGTCATCGCTGGGCACTGTTTTCGAGTGGTACGACTTTTACCTGGCGGGTTCCCTCGCTGTGTACATCAGCCGCGCCTTCTTCTCGGGCGTGAACCCGACAGCCGCCTTTATTTTCACCCTCCTGAGCTTTGCCGCCGGCTTCGCGGTGCGTCCGTTCGGCGCGATCGTATTCGGACGACTGGGCGACATGGTCGGACGTAAATACACCTTCCTGGTCACCATCCTGATCATGGGCGCGTCGACCTTCGTGGTCGGCTTGCTGCCCAGCTATGCTTCGGTCGGGATCGCTTCGCCGGTGATCTTCATCGCGATGCGCTTGCTGCAGGGCTTGGCCCTCGGTGGCGAGTACGGCGGCGCGGCCACTTACGTGGCCGAACACGCCCCTAGCAACCGCCGCGGCGCCTGGACTTCCTGGATCCAGACCACGGCAACGCTGGGCTTGTTCCTGTCGCTGATCGTGATCGTCGGCATCCGTTCGAGCATCTCGGACGATGCGTTCAGCTCCTGGGGCTGGCGCGTGCCGTTCCTGGCTTCGTTGATTCTGCTTGCCGTCTCCGTCTGGATTCGCCTGAAACTCAGTGAGTCGCCGGCCTTCCAGAAGATGAAAAACGAAGGCACGGTTTCGAAGCAGCCGCTCACAGAAGCCTTTGCTCGTTGGGGCAACCTGAAGGTGGTGATACTCGCGTTGCTGGGCCTGTGTATTGGTCAAGCGGTCGTGTGGTACACGGGGCAGTTCTATGCGCTGTTCTTCCTCACGCAAACGCTCAAGGTCGATGGTACTGCTGCCAACCTGCTGATCGCAGCAGCGCTGGTGATCGGCACGCCGTTCTTCGTGTTCTTCGGTTCGCTGTCGGATCGCATCGGTCGCAAGCCCATCATCATGGCGGGTTGCCTGATCGCGGCGTTGACCTTCTTCCCGTTGTTCAAGATGCTGACGCATTACGCGAATCCGGCGCTCGAGGCGGCAATCGCCAAATCGCCGATCGTGGTGACGGCAGATCCGAGCGAATGCGCGTTCCAGTTCAACCCGGTCGGCACGTCGAAGTTCGTTTCGTCTTGCGATATCGTGAAAAGCTCGCTTTCGCGCGCGGGGTTGAACTACACGAACGTCGAAGCGCCGGCTGGCACGATCGCACAGGTTAAAGTGGGCGACACGGTGATCAGCTCGTACGACGGCAAGGCGCCGGACGCGAAAGACAAGGGCGCGGCTTTCACCAAAGACCTGTCCGCGACGTTGAAGACGGCGGGTTATCCGACCAAGGCTGATCCGGCTTCGATCAACTATCCGATGACGATCGTGATTCTGACGATCCTGATGATCTTCGTGACCATGGTGTACGGGCCGATTGCCGCGATGCTGGTGGAGATGTTCCCGGTGCGGATCCGCTATACGTCGATGTCGTTGCCGTATCACATCGGGAACGGGTGGTTTGGCGGGTTCTTGCCGGCTACCGCGTTCGCTATCGTGGCAGCCAAAGGCGATATCTATTCGGGGCTGTGGTATCCGGTCGGGTTCGCGCTGTTCACGTTCGTGATCGGGATGTTGTTTGTTAAAGAGACTCGCGGGACGAATATCGACGCGTGATTGGGGCGCGGGTTGTGAGTGGTGCGAGGAAAGGGGTTGACAGACGCTCTAGCGCCAGACATAATTCGCGACTCTTTGGCGAATTAGCTCAGTTGGTTAGAGCGACGGAATCATAATCCGCAGGTCCGGGGTTCGAGTCCCTGATTCGCCACCAGTTGTATGAAGGGGGCTAGCGCAAGCTAGCCCCTTTTTTATTGCTGAGTGCGCTTTGCATCAAGCAAACGATTCCGTTAAGAGCGCTCCACGCCATTTGCCACCCAGATTGGGGTTGATAGACCCCCAATTGGGGTTTATCCCCCACGCTGGTGAGAGACTGCCAATTGTCAGGCTGAGCGAGCGGTACAAGCCGCCTATAGCGCGGCGACGGGCTAAGCACGCTAACCCAGAAAAACAAAAAGCCGGCATATAGCCGGCCAATCTCATCGGCAAAACACTGGCTTATTTGCCCGCGCTAGCCTCGCACTTCTTCATAAACGACGTCTTCGCTGCACCCGCCAGCGCCTTGCCGTTTTTATCAATAGCCTTGCTGTCACACGAAGGTGCCATAGCAGTCTTGCTATTGCTTTCGCACTTCTTCATAAACGAGGTTTTCGCAGCGCCGCTCAGCGCCTTGCCATCTTTCCCAATCGCTTGCGATGCACAGCTCGATGAAGCCTGAGCCGACATCGACATTGCCGGTGCGGCGGTTTGAGCCTGAGCTACACCGACCGAAAACAATCCTGCCAAAACTACCGCGAAAAATTTGTTCATCATGATGCTCCCTCGGAAGTTGAGGCACATTGCCCCATCTCAGTAAACGCCCCCGAAGCGCCATCGTTGACGTCGCACAACAAGATAGTGTCCAGATACCCCCGTTTGATCAATATCTGTCGCAAATCCCATTGCGCAAACGCTTTTGCCGCAGTGCATCATGCGCACAGCGCCATGATTACCGTAGTGCTTCCCGATACCTATCCCTCAACGGTATCAACGTCAGCAATGCCACCGCACTGCCAAACATCACGTAATAACTGATCGAAAGATCGTCCCCGGTCGTCATCGTCAGCCATTGAACGATCGCCGGCGCAAACCCGCCAAAAATCATCACCGCGACGTTATAACTCACCGAAATACCGGTCGATCGAACACTAGACGGCAATAATTCTGAAACAAAAGTTGGATAGCACCCCTGAAATACGCCCAAATACACCATCAGTACCGCCTGGCACACGATCAACATCGGCAGGCTCGGATGCGCAGTCAGTAGCGAAAAAATGGGATCGCCGTGAACAGCGAAAGCACGAGCGCGGTCATCATCAGTTTCTTGCGCCCAATCCGGTCAGACAAAGCTCCCGACAAAGGACAGGACACCAAATAACAAAATGCCCCACACGCCGCGCTAACCAAGCCATCGGTCAGCGGCATGTGCAAAACCCGCGTGGCGTGCGTCGGCATATAAAGCAAAAAGATGTAAGTCCCAACCGTCCCAAACACCGTCAAGCCAAAACCGGCCGCCACCTGCATCCAATGCTTGGTCGCAGTATCGCGAATGGGCGTGGCGCTCAGTTCATTTTTCGAACTCTTCTCGACGAACACCGGCGACTCGGCAAGCTTGGTACGCAGATAAAGCCCAACCGGCGCAATCAGCAAACCGAGCACGAAAGGCACGCGCCAACCCCAGCTCATGAGCTGATCCGGACTCAAACCCCGGGTGAGCACCGCCCCCATCAGCGAACCGAAAAGCGTGGAAATAGCCTGCGCCACCATCTGATAGCTACCGAAATACCCACGCCGATTAGGCGGCGCGTATTCCACCAGGAACGCGGTAGCGCAACCCACCTCCCCGCCCGCAGAGAACCCTTGAATCAACCGCCCCACCAATATCAGGATCGGCGCCGCGATACCTATCGTTTGATAAGTCGGCGTGAATGCGATAAACGCGATGCCCACCGCCATCAGCGAGATAGTCAGCGTCAAGGCCGATTTGCGGCCGACCTTGTCCGAAATCGCACCGATTATGATCCCGCCCAAAGGCCGCGTAAGAAAACCCACCCCGAACGTCGCCCAGGTCGCCAACAGCGAAATCGCAGGATTGCTCGCCGGGAAATAGAGCCTGGCGATAACCACCGCGAAAAAGCTATACACCGTGAAATCGAACCATTCCAGCGCATTGCCGATCGTGGCGACCACGATCGCTCGTCGGCCTGAAATACTGCTCAGTACATCGGGGTCACGACCACCGGACGCGTCTGCAGCAGAAGAGAGAGTGCTCATCGGAAGTGCTCCACAGGGGACGAGTCAACGAAATCGTGCTTGTTAAGCACGCCTGACAGACTGTATGGACGACGGCTTTGCAGCCATTACCCTCACTAGATCGAACTGCTGCAACCACTCCACCATACGCGTGGCACAATTAAGAAAATATATAATTTCTAAACTGAAACTTAAGAAAAATTGATACATTGATCAACATTCCTCGAGGCCGACCATGAGCAATATCCGCTTTCTCCGAACTTTTATTGCAGTGGCTCGATGTGGCTCCTTCGCCGCCGCAGCCGAAAAGGTCGCGCTGACTCAGGCGGCGGTCAGCATGCAGATGCAGACGCTGGAGGACGACCTGAAGCGTCCGCTATTCGATCGCGTGGGCCGAACCAACCGGCTTACCAGCATGGGCAAGGAGGTGCTCCCGCAGGCCGAGCGTCTGGTGGCGCTTTACGACAACATGCGCCTCACCGGCATGAACGATGAAATCGCCGGGTCGATCTCGATCGGCGCGGTGGATTCGGTGATGGGCGCACTCGCATCGGTCGTGACTGAGATGAAAGCCGAGCATCCGCACCTCGATGTGAAACTGTTCACCGGTAAAGCGCAGGCTCTTTCGCCCCAGGTCGAAGCGGGAGAAATCGACGCTGCGATCATTATCGAAGTCAGCGGCAAAACGCCGGTCAGCCTGAGTTGGACCCCGCTGTATTCGGAACCGCTCGTGGTCGTGTGCGGTCGAGAAACTGCGCCTGAAAGCGCCAGCGAACTGCTGCGCTCGCGCCCTTTTCTGCGTTTCGATCGCGCTCAGCGTACCGGTGCGCTGATAGAACGGGGGCTGCGCCACAATCGCCTGAGCGTTAATGAATTCCTCGAGTTGAACTCGCTCGAAGTGATCGTCGAACTGGTCCGGCAGAACACCGGCGTTTCCGTGGTTCCGCTTCTCGAATTCGGCTCTTGGGCCAAGGACCCCACTCTGCGCATCCTACCGTTGCCCAAAAGCACGCCGCGCCGTGTGGTCGGCATGCTGGAGCGGAAGATACACGCTCGACATGCGGTGATGACGATGATCCAGAACAGCATCCGTGAACGCTCAGGTGCGCACAGCGCAACGTAGAATCGTTGCCTGCTCGTTGCCTGCTCGTTGCCTGCTCGTTGCGCGCTCATCGTCCGCTCACCGCCTGCTCACCGCCTGCTCACCGCTTGCTTGAGCCTGCTTGAGCCTGCTTGAGCCTGCTTGAGCCTGCTTGAGCCTGCTTGAGCCTGCTTGAGCCTGCTTGAGCCTGCTTGAGCCTGCTTGAGCCTGCTTGATGCCCGCTGACGCCTTTCCCAATATGTCCGCGCACAGCATATCGAGCCCGGCGAATTACAATATTTCCTTAATCCAAAGAAAAGAAATATCAGCTTTTCTTAAGGATTTCGGCCATCGACAATGAATCGAATCGACCCAACTTATCAAAAGGAAGGCAGCCGCATGGAACTCATCGCCGAGATTGAGCAAACACATGACGAGATCAAGGCAATACGCCGAGACATCCACGCGCATCCGGAATTGCGCTACGAAGAAGACCGCACCGCGGACCTGGTCGCCGAAAAACTGCGCAGTTGGGACATCGAAGTCACCCGCGGGCTCGGCAAGACCGGCGTAGTCGGCGTGTTGCGCAAGGGTACGAGCAAACGCGCTATCGGTCTGCGCGCCGACATGGACGCGCTCCCCATCCCCGAACTCAACACCTTCGATCACGCATCGCGCCACCAGAACAAGATGCACGCTTGCGGCCACGATGGCCATACCGCCATGCTGCTCGGTGCGGCCCAATATCTATCCCGGCATCGCAATTTCGACGGCACCGTCGTATTCATCTTTCAACCCGCGGAGGAAGGCGGCGGAGGTGCCAAAGCGATGATCGAGGACGGCCTGTTCGAGCGCTTTCCCGTCGATGCAGTATTTGCGCTACATAACTGGCCTGGCATGCCGGCGGGCGAATTCGGCGCGCGCGTGGGTGCCACGCAGGCATCGAGCAACGAGTTCGAAATTCGTATCAAAGGCGTCGGTTCGCATGCAGCCATTCCGCACGACGGCGTCGACCCTGTCTTCACTGCCATGCAGATCGGCATAGGCCTGCAAAGCATCATCACACGCAATAAGCGCCCCATCGACTCCGCAGTGCTATCGATCACGCAGATGAAAGCAGGGCACGCCGTCAATGTCATTCCCGACGTGGCGACCTTGGGTGGCACCGTAAGAACCTTTTCGGTCGATGTGCTCGATCTGATCGAAAAGCGGATGAAGCTGATTGCACAGGCCACCGCTACCGCTTACAACTGTTCCGTGGAAGTCGACTTCGTGCGCAACTACCCGCCGACCGTCAATACCCACGCAGAAACCCAATTCGCTCTTGGCGTGATGCAGGATATCGTCGGAGCCGACCACGTGGAAACCGATGTGGATCCGACCATGGGTGCGGAAGATTTTTCGTACATGCTGCTGGAACGACCGGGCTGCTACGCGTATATCGGCAACGGCCAGGGTGGTCATCGCGAGCACGGTCACGGCATGGGACCCTGCATGTTGCACAACAGCAGCTACGACTTCAATGACGACGTGCTGTCGCTCGGCGCGACCTATTGGGTGCGGCTCATCGAAAAGTTCTTGCCCCAATAAGGCTGACAGCGCATGCGGCTGCGCTTTTGAGTCCGCATGCGCGCTTGAATGCAGACTTGCGCGGAACCGAATCCCCTTCGAGTAATCTCACTACAGACTCCAGTAACAAAGTGCGGCGCCCGATAGTCTCCCGCCGCCATGGAAGTACGAAACGCGGCACGACACTCTTCCGGGTCTGACAGTGAGGCTACTATGAATTTCAATACCGTTGCCGCGTTGCTCCTTGCCACGATACCCATGGCCGCCTATGCGGCCCCCGACTACCCGAATACCGAAGAGGGTGTGTGCGGCGCGCTGATCGGGTCGAGCAATTCGGGCGACGTGGCGAGTGGCGGATTTCTGTTGCGCGAAGGCGAACCCGTCGACTTTGTCGGCGGCGGCAAGACGGTGCACGGCGTCCTGCATGTATTCCACGACGGTGACCTTTACCGCGCTTACTGGCAGCCTGCCGGCAGCCATGAAAAATATGTGTTCGCCAACGACGGCGTCAATCGCATCCAATTGATCTCAACCCCGCCGCGAGGCGTGCCCGCCCGGCCGGGCGAGCCGGGATCGACCATGCCAGCTCAGAAAGTGGAATCGTGCCCACAATTCTGAACGGCACGGCTGGCGTTCAATACCCGCGATGACCGCTTTGGCTGTATGCCCTCAAGCGCTCTTGATGCAAGCACCTGGACTCAACATCACTGAGCCGCCGCCGGATAGTTCGACGGAAACAGTGCGCGTCGCGACTCTTCATCCACGACCTTCTTGAACGCGTGATCTGATCCGACCAGGCGAGCGCGTTGCGCCGCCGGCCGTGCATCGATCGCCTGAAACCAGCGTTTCAAGTTCGGGAAAGCATCAATCGCTTCGTCGTCACCGGGCAGCACTCTGGCGATGCGACCCAGCCACCCCCAGGCAGACATGTCGGCGATCGTGTAATCGTTGCCGACGATATAGTCACGCCCTGCCAGATGCTCATCGAGCACACGGTAATGCCGCTCGATTTCACGTCGATAGCGGTTCACGGCATACGGTAACTTCTCAGGCGCCGCATGCTGGAAATGCACGGCTTGTCCCGAGAACGGACCCAGTCCAGACGCAATGAAGAACAGCCATGACAGCATCTCTGATCTATCCGCGGGGGTGCCCATAAAGCGCCCCGTCTTCTCACCCAGGTAAAGCAGGATGGCGCTGGAATCGAACACACGCGTTTGCGGACCCGCCGCGCCTTCGGTATCGACGATGGCCGGAACCTTGCCGTTCGGATTGATGGCGCGGAATTCCGGCGAATGCTGTTCGCCTTTGCTCGTGTCGACAGGCACGACTTCATAAGCCAAGCCGGCCTCTTCAAGAAACAACGCGACTTTGGCGGGATTGGGCGTCGGGTGAAAATAAAAACGAATCATGGCACTCCCTGGTAGTAAAAAAGGTTGAGGCAAGGTCTTGAATAACAATGGCCCATCGTATCGATCCGATCGGTGCCGGTACTTCAGATGTCCAGCAGTTTCTTCATCAGCGTGGCCACCTCGTCGAGCCCGCCCACCACATAATCCGGCGTTTGCCCGAGCTCTTCGAAGGTGTTGCCGACTCGATTGATCCAGCACACGGGGAATCCGAAATGACGCGCGCCCGACGCATCCCATGCGTTCGAGGACACGAACAAGAGGTTCGAGCGTTCAAGGCCCAAGGCTTTCTCCGCCAGCATATACACGCTCGCATGTGGCTTGAACACTTTGACATCCTCGACACTGAGGAGTCGGGAAAAGCAGTGTGTGAGACCGGCATTGGTCACCACGCTACGGATCGAATTGACGGAACCATTGGACAGGATAGCGAGCGGAATGCCCATTGATTGCAGCTTGGCCAGCGCGGCGGGCACCTCTGGATAAGGCTTGATCTTGAGGTACTCGTCGCACAACTTCAAGCGCGTGGCCTCGTTGAGCGGCAGCCCCAGATGTTTGCACGTGAAAAGCAGGCTGTGCTCGGTGGCGTCCTCGAAGCTGACATAGTCGTCCATCAAACTGCGCAGCCAGGTGTATTCGAGCTGCTTTTGTCGCCAGAGTGTGCTGACTTCCCGGCCGCGGCCCGGATAGAACGAGTCGCACAGACCGGCAACCGAGTGCACATCGAAAAGCGTTCCATACAGATCGAACACGACGCCGCGGATTTGTCTCATTTCGTCCCCTCGTGAAGTAACGGTGCTCTAATGGCCACTTGCGCCCGCCGACTCTACCAGCGATCGCGCCGCGTGGGGTCTATCTTACTGCGCCGTGTGTGGTCTTGGCTCAAGAGTGCATGGTCTTGGTCAAAAGTGCATGGCCTTGGTTCAAAAGCGCAAGAGCCCGAAAACGGACGGCGTGACGCTTCCCGAGCGCCAAAACGCCAAATCGCGGATGATAGGAATCTGCCAGCGCAATTTGCGAGAACAGCGCAGCGCCGCAAAAGGATGACTTATCCATCACGGGAGAAGGAGAGACTATGAAAGCCGGCATCATCAAATATGTATCGGGTGTGGTTTTGGGCGTGTGTTTTACCGCGCTGACAAGTGGCGCATGGGCTGCCGAAGTGCCATTCAACAAAGCGCAGTTCGATCAGGACGTGGCGGCAGGCAAGCCCACGATCGTCTATCTGCACGCCACATGGTGCCCGACTTGCAAGATCCAGACGCCTATCGTCGAGCGGCTCTCGACCGATCCGAAATTGAAGTCGGTCACCATATTTCTAGCCGATTACGATACCGAAGTGGCATTGAAAAAATCGCTGAAAGTGACCCAGCAATCGACGTTCGTCGTCTTCAAGCAGGGGCATGAAGTGACGCGCTCGACCGGCCAAACCCAGGAACAGGCGATACGCGCGACCTTCGAACAGGCCTTGTAATGGAGTTCGGCCCGGGCACCTACGCCCTTGGCTTTTTCGCGGGAACGGCGTCGATATTGTCGCCCTGCGTGCTGCCGATTCTGCCTATCCTGATCGCCACTGCGTTGACCCGGCACCGTTTCGGCGCAATGGCCCTGGCGCTCGGGCTTAGCCTGTCGTTCGCCGCGGTCGGCCTATTTATCGCGACGATCGGTGCATCGATAGGCCTGGACCCGGAGACGTTGCGCCGCGTCGCCGCCGTGTTGATGGTGCTGTTCGGGTTGGTGATGCTGATTGCCCCGCTGCAAGCGGTATTCGCGAGGGCCAGCTCGCGTGTCAGCAATACGGGGCAAAGCGCGCTGGGTGCAGTAAGCGGCGACGGACTAGCGGGCCAGTTCCTGATCGGGCTGTTGTTGGGTGTGGTTTGGAGCCCCTGCGTCGGACCGACGCTGGGAGCCGCCACCACCCTCGCCGCACAGGGCAAGGATCTCGGCCATATCGCTGCGCTGATGGTGCTGTTCGGGTTGGGCGCGGGGCTTCCACTGATGATATTGGGCGCGTTGTCGCGTACGGCGCGGGGCCGGCTGCGCTCGCTTGCGGCGGTCGGCCGAGCGACCCAATTAGCACTGGGCGCACTGTTCGTCTTGCTCGGGGTCTTCATCCTTACGGGGTTCGACCGAAGGGTAGAAACCGCGCTCTTGTCTATCAGCCCTGCGTGGCTGACTGCGCTGACGACTTCGCTATGATTACTGTGATTGGCGTGTCTCGCGCAAACGCGCGGCCACTTGCGCAATCGCCCCACTCCAGTCGCCACGCCGCTGCTGTCGAACCAGTTGCAGCGACGGATACCACGGGCTGTCGGGGCGCTCCAACAACCAGCGGAAATCGGGCCGATACGGCAACATCACAGTAGCAGGGCGTCCCATTGCCCCAGCTAGGTGAGCCACCGCGGTATCCACGGTGATCACGTGATCGAGACAGGCGAGTACCGCAGCGGTATCGGTAAAGTCATGCAAAGCGGCAGCGATGTCGATCAACCCTATCGCCCCGAACACGGCGCGGTCCGGCTCCGGAACTTCTTTTTGCAGACTGATGAAGCTGCCGCTTTCGCGTAACACCGGGTTCAATTGAGCGAGCGGAATCGAGCGATGCCGGTCGTTCACGTGCGCCACGTTGCCCGACCACACCACGCCTATCCACGGTCGCCGATACTCAGCCAGACGCTGCGACCACACCGCGATCTTGCCGGCATCGCCCTGTAGATAAGCTGCACGCGCCGGTATCGTTGCAAGCTCGGTACGCAACGCCAGCGGCAAGCTCGGCAACGGGCAGTGGTAATCGAAATGCGGCAGCGTATCGCCGCGTGCCAAGACACCTTTGATACCTGAATCCGTAATACCCACGCCCTGAATACCCTTAATGTTCTCGATGCCCTTCATGCCCAGCAGTTGCACCAGCAGCGCTTGCAGCGGCGCCTGTACTTCAAGCCAGACAGTCGCGCCGAGCTCGGCCACTGCCTGGGCATAGCGGCAAAACTGCAGCGTATCGCCCAAGCCCTGCTCCGCGTGCAACAAGATGGTTTTGCCCTGCACAGGCACGTCGCCAAGCCACTGCGGTTGCGTAAAATCGCGTACGACCGACGCGTAGGCGGGAATTTTTCGACGCCACTCGTATGCTTGCCAGCCGCCGACAAAGTCGCCCAGCAGCAAGCGACACAAGGCCGCGCCAAAGTGCGCTTCGGCCAGACCCGGCTCGAGCCGGATCGCCGCGTCAAAACTGGCCAATGCGGCATCGGGACGATTTAGATTCTGTAGCGTGACGCCGTGGTTGACCAGTGTGCTGGCACGAACCGGTTGATATTGGAGCGCGCGTTCGTAGTAAGTCAACGCGTCTTCGGGCCGGTCAAGCTCCTGCAGCACCACTGCGCTGTTATTCAACGCCTCGGTGTAATCAGGTTTGAACTGCAGCGCCACCGCGTAGCTGGCAAGCGCTTGTTCGCGACAGTTCAGCGCACGCAAGACGTTGCCTCGGTTTTTCAGCGCTTCGAGGTGATCGGGCTGCGACTGCAGCGCCTGTTCGTAGCAGGCGAGCGCTTCAAGCGGCCGCTGCAGTTTGGCAAGGGCATTGCCTTGCTCGGTCAAGTGCTCGGCATCAGTCATCGGATCAGGCCGCTTATCGGGCAGCGCATTGGGCAATATTCGGTCGGCGCATCGGGCATACGCGGCATCGGAGCTGTATCGGTCGCATCGAGCGCGATTGTACAGCGGCGTGCCGGTTCGCCCCCCATATTGCTCTATCATGTCCGGTATTCGTCCGGTTCCTTTGCCCTGTTCCGCGGCGCCTTCCGTCGGCTTGCGCCTCGCCCCGTACAGCACAAACGCAGGCAACAGCGGTTCGCTACCCTTCATCCAAAAACACCACGCTTATGATCACGTTGAAACAGCTTGAGGCATTTTATTGGGTAACCAAGCTGAAAACGCTGGGGGCTGCGGCCGAGCGCCTGCATACGACACAGTCGGCCATTTCGAAGCGCATCGCCGAAATCGAGGATTTTTTCGATGCGCCCATGCTCGATCGCCACCACCGCACGATGCAACTCACCACCAAAGGCCGGGAACTACTCGAATCGACCGAAGAAATGCTGCAAGTGCGAGACCGCCTACTGGAGCGCATGGGTATGGAGGTCGAGGTCGTGCGGCGCTTTCGGATCGGCGTCACCGAGTTGATCGGTTTGACATGGCTGCCCCAGTTGATACAGGAGATACGCGAGACTCACCCCACCGTATCGCTCGAACCTGAAATCGACCTGAGTACCAATCTGAGCGCGAAACTGCATCGCAGCGACATCGACCTCGCCATCATGCCGGCCACGGCGATCGGCCCTGGGTTTACGGCCGTGCCGTTGCAGACCATGGATCTCGACTGGATGTGCTGCCCTTCCCTGCTCGATACCGGCACACCGCTGACAGTCGAAGAGATCGCCCGGCATCCGATCCTGATGCAGATCGATACCTCGGGCGTCGATGCCGTATTCGACCGCTGGTTCAACGCGAAGCGAGTCGCCATTCGCCGCACCTACGCAGGCAACAGCCTGATCGCGCTGAGTGCGCTGACCATCGCCGGATTCGGTATCAGCTATCTCCCTTCGCTGTACTTTTCCGATCTGGTCGAACAGGGACTGCTCAAGCGCGTACCGGCGACCGAACCGCTGCCTACGGTTCGGTACTATGCCGTGTACCGCGACGATGGGCATGCCGCTTTCAGTGCGTGGGTCGCGGAGCAGGCGGTGCGATTGTGTGATTTCCGCAAGCCGGTGCTGATCCCAAGATAGCCGGTTCTTGGTCTGCGTCGATTACGATGCCGCCGAAGATGCCGACAAACTGTTCACGTGAGCGCCGCGACGCTTGAGCAGCAGCGCCCCGATCAATCCCAGTGCGAAGAACACAGCGCAGTAGTGCGCGGGCATCAGCTTGTCGCCGCTCACATGCAGGAGCCAGGTCAGCACGAACGGCGAGAAGCCGCCGAAGACCGAAGCCGCGATGTTGTAGGAGATGGCCAAACCGGTGGCACGCACTTCGGTCGGAAACAATTCGGCCAGGGCGGCGGGAATCGGGCTGTTGGAAGCCGCGATCAGCACCGCAAAGATGAGTTCGACGCTCATGATCGATATCATCGACGGCGCACTGACGATCCAGTAGTAACACGGATATAGCGCGATCAGGAGCATGGCCAGCGAGCCGCCGATCACGAGCTTGCCGCCTAGCTTGTCCGCCAGGTGGCCGAAGAACGGAATGGCCACGATGCGCAGCAGTATACTTGCGAGCAGCACGTCGAACGGCAGGCTGATCGGCATGTGCAGGCTTTGCACCGTGTAGATCGGCAGATAGGTGATGATCACATACGACATTACATTCAACGCTGCGCTCAACGCAGTCGCGACGAACAGCTCGCGTGGATAGCGTTTGAAGACCTGCCCGAGCGGTATGCCGGCGCGCTTGTCGAGCTTCTGAAACGCTGCGGTTTCCGGCATCCGGCGGCGGATGTAGAAACCCACCGGACCGATCAGCAAACCGAACAGAAACGGAATTCTCCAGGCCCACGACTCGAGTGCCTGCTGTGTAAAGACGTGAGTCAGCCCGGTTCCCATCGCAACCGCCAGCAACGCACCAAACGCCTGCGCGAACATCTGCCAACTGCCGTAGAGATTGCGCCGCCCCTTCGGCGCGTATTCGATCAGCATAGCCGTCGCGGTGCCGAACTCCCCGCCCGCCGACATGCCCTGCAGCAAACGTGCGCACAGCACGATGACGGGCGCAATGAGACCGATCTGATGGAAGCTCGGCGTAAAGGCGATCATCGCCGATGCCAACGTCATCATCGCAATGACCAGTGTCAACCCTGCCTTACGGCCCTTGCGGTCCGCATACATGCCGAGCAGGATACCGCCCAGCGGACGCACGACGAAGCCCGCGCCGAACGTTGCTGTCGTCAACATCAGCGCAGCGTATTCGCTGTCGCTGGGGAAGAACTGCTTGGCGATGATGATCGACAGGAAGCCGAACACCACAAAGTCATACCACTCCAGCAGATTGCCGAGCGTCGACGCGACCGCTCCACGCCAACTACTTCTCGTATCAACGGTTTCCATGGAAGTCTCCTGAATCACAGTCTTTTTTTATTTCGATGTGAATGCCCGCTACCCTAGCATCCCGATCGCTTCTGCCGTACCAACCTCCGGATTCCACTACTACGACCAACTCGCCGGCCGACTCATCTGCTCACTCATCTGCTCACTGAGCTGCTCGCGCCTGTCGCGTAAAACCCGTTGATCGCTTTCAATTCCAGAAACCCCTCTATGCTGAAACGGCCATTCTCGCGTCCGAAGCCAGACTGGCCGAAGCCGCCGAATGGCGCGGCCAGATTCGGTGCCGCGGCGTTCAAAATCACCTGGCCGGTACGCAGCCGCCGCGCGAGCGCTGTAGCGTGCGCCTCATCGCTCGACCAGACGCCGCCTGACAAACCGTAGGGCGTGTCATTGGCAATCGCGATACCGGCTTCCTCATCCGCATACGGCATGACCGCCAGAACCGGACCGAAGACCTCCTCGTTGGCGATGGCCATTGTCGGCATGACACGGTCGAAGACGGTCGGCGCGATGAAGTAGCCGCGCTCGAAACCTGCCGCGCGGCCCGCGCCACCTGCAACACAACGGGCACCCGCAGCCATTGCCGCATCGATATGCCGATTCACGATGACAAACTGACGATCGGTTGCCAGCGGCCCCAACCTCGTAGCGGCGGCAGCGGGGTCTCCCGGTTGCCACTCGGCCAATGCCGCAACGATGCGTTGCGAAACCTCATCATGCAACCGTTGCGGCACCAGGAGACGCGCATGAGCCACGCAGGTCTGGCCGGAGTTCACCATCGCGCGCCGCACGATGTTCGGAATCACAAGATCGAGATCGGCGTCGTCGAGCACCAGCGATGCCGACTTGCCCCCCAGCTCCAGCACCACGCGCTTGAGCGAAGCAGCGGCGCCAGCCAGCACGCGTTTGCCGACCGCCGCCGAACCGGTGAAACTGACCAGGTCGATATCGCCGTGCGTGACCAGCCGCTCGCCCACTTGCGGCCCGCCCCAGACCAGGTTGACCACGCCGCGTGGCAGACCGGCCTCGACTACCGCCTCCATGAATAGTTGCGCGACACGCGGCGCAACCTCACTGGGCTTGAGCACCGTGGTACAGCCCGCGCCGATAGCGCCAGCGACCTTCGCGACGATCTGATGCAGCGGGAAATTCCAGGGGGTAATGGCAGCGATCACGCCCGCGGGCTCGCGCACGACTAGCGCATTGTGGATCCGCTCTTCCCAGACGACCTCGTCGAGACCAGCGACTATCGCGTTGAGATTGCTCAGCGGCATCGCCATCTGCATGGTCTTGCCAACCGATATGGGCACGCCGAGTTCGTGCGTCAGCGCGTCGACGAACGCATCGCTGCGCTGCGCCAGCGCGGCGTGCAATGCGTTTAACGCGTCGCGCCGCTCACTTCGCGTGCTCACGGACCAGGCCGGGAAAGCACGGCGTGCCGCATCGATAGCACGATCGACGTCGGCGAGGCTGCAGGCCACCACACGCCCGACCGGCGATTCCGTCACGGGGCTCGTCACCGTAAAGGTCGTCGTGCCGGTGGCCGGCAACCACTCGCCGTCGGCGTGGAAAAAGCGATAGTCGTTCATGCTTTCGGCCTCGACGAAAGCGGATGCGGGCCGGCGTCCGGTACCGGCACCCCGGGCATCGGCTGCAGGCGCAACAAATGCCAAGGGCCCGGCATTTCGCCAACCGGCACCTCGATCAATACGGGGCCGTCCTCGCTCAGCGATTCTGTAATCGCCGCTTGCAGCGCGGCGGGAGTCCCGACGCGCACCGCTGGAATCCTGAATGCCGCAGCGAGCGCCAGAAAGTCAGGATTCTCCAGCGCGACCGCGACTTCGTTCTCCGGTCCAAACACGCGCTTCTGAATCATCCGTACGTTGCCGAAATGACCGTCATTGAATATGACCAGCGTAACCGGCAAATTGTATTTACGTGCGGTGGCGAGTTCCTGCAGATTCCAGCCGAAACCTCCGTCGCCCGTGATCGACACGACGCGGCGGCCGTCGCCACCGGCAGCGGCGCCTAGCGCAGTCGGAAAACCGTAGCCGAGCGTGCCCTGGTAGGTCGGACCGATATACGTGCGCGGACCGTAGACCGGAAATGCAATGCGCGCGAGGTAACCCACCTGCGTGAGCTCGTTGACCAGGATACCGTCGTCGGGCAACGCCGCACGCAGCGCACGAATATAGTCCGCTTGCGGCGAGACTCGATCGATCTGGGCCTGCGCCCATGCTTTGAGACCTTCGGCTTCGGTACGGCTGAGCACTTCGCGCGGCTTGACGATCTCCGCGAGCTCTTCGAGCGCAACGCGCGCGTCAGCCTGCAATGCAAGCGCCGCGTTGCGAGGTGCGGCCATGTCGGCCGCATCGATATTGATGAAGAGGAAACGCGTGCCGGCTGCGCTCCACGATGGCGTCGGTTGCAGAGCGTTCATGAAGCGGCTGCCGATCACCACGACCACGTCGGCGTGTTCGAACACCGCGCGACCGGCCAACGTGTTCATGGCTAGCGGATGGCGGTCGGACAACGCGCCAAGACCGTTCTCGCTCATGATGACAGGGATATTGAGCTTTTCGGCGAGGCGTTTCAGCGCGTCACCCGCGTGCGCCTGCAGCACGCCACCGCCGACGTATAGCGCTGGCAACCGGGCGCCATCGAGCGCACCGGCGATACGCCTGAGCACAGCACGATCGAGATCCGCCTGCGCGCCCCGGACCGTCGCCGCCGCAGGCACCGCAGCAACAGCGTCGTCAACGCGACCTTCCAGCGTGTCGTGCGAAACCTCTAGACCTACCGGCCGAGGCCGCCCTGTGTTGACCTGCGTGAAAGCGGCGCGAACGGCGGACGCGATTTCCTCGGTGGCACCGATACAGGTATTCCATTTGGTCAAGCCGGCGATCAAGCCGGTTTGATCCTTGATTTCATGCAGCAGGCCGTACCCGGCACCGATGCCGTGCGAATGAATGTTCCCGGCAACGAAGACGACCTTCGAGTTGGCCGCGTAGGCAGTCGCAAGCCCGGCGCCTGCATTCAGTACCCCCGGACCCGGCACCACCATCGCGACACCCGGCTTGCCGCTTGCGCGGTAGTAGCCATCGGCCATGTAGGTCGTCGCCTGCTCGTGCCGCGGGACGAATAGTTTGATCTTGTCCTGACGCTGGCGCAGCGCGTCGACCGCCCAGTCCAACTGCACGCCGGGAATCATGAACAGAGTATCAACCTGCTGCTCGATCAACGAGTCCACGAGAATCTGACCGCCTGTGCGTTGCATAGCAAAATCTTCCAGTAACGTCGTTCAATAGGGCAGGTCGAAAGCCGCTGCCGGCGGCTCCACGCCTGTCTTCATCCGTTGAGGCTGAGCGCTTGCAATGCCGCGATCAGCCTGGCGTTCTCATCGGGCAACCCGATCGTGATGCGCAACCAGCAAGGCAGGTCATAGCTCCCAAGCGGACGCACGATGATGCCTCGCTTCATCAATGCGGCATTGACGCGCGCCCCCGCACCGTCGTCACGGCCAACCCGGACCATGACAAAGTTGCCCCACGACGGCACATAGGACAACTTCATCGCGTCAAACGCATTCGTCAGTTGCGCGTAGCCGTTGCGGTTTACCTCGCGCGATCGGGCAAGGAACACTGCGTCGCCCAGCGCGGCGGCGGCCGCCACCTGGGCGAGCGCATTGACGTTAAACACCTGGCGGACGCGGTTAATCAAGCCCGTCAACGCCGGGCTCGCCACGCCAAAGCCCACGCGCAGACCGGCAAGGCCAAACGCCTTCGAGAACGTGCGAGTGACAAGCAAGTTCGGAAAACGGTCGATCCAGCGCAGCGAGTCGTAGCGATCGGCGGGTTCCAGGTATTCCGTATAGGCCTCGTCGAGCACGACGACCACCTGCGAAGGCACCCGCTCGATGAATGCGAGCACCTTTTCGCCGGACAGGAAATGCCCCGTTGGGTTGTTGGGATTGGCAATGTAGACCAGCCGCGTGTCCGCCCGAATGGCGGCGGCCATCGCATCCAGATCGTGGCCCATCGATGCGTCTGCCGGCACGACGATGTACTCGGCGCCGCATGCCTGTGTCGCCGTGGAATAGACCACGAACGAGTACTGCGAATACAACGCGGACTGCCCGGGCTGCAGCACCGCGCGCGCGATCATCTCGAGAATGTCGTGGCTGCCGTTGCCCAGCGTGATGCAGCCTGCGTCGATTGCATAGTGATCCGAGAGGGCGGCCTTCAGCTCGAAGCCGTTCGCATCAGGATACTGATTGCCTTCGGCAAGAGCCGCCGAAATGGCTAGGCGCGATTTGCCGGGCATCCCGAGCGGATTCTCGTTCGACGCGAGCTTGACGACATCGCCGCGCTGGAGACCGAATTCGCGCACAACGTCCGAGATCGGACGGCCGGCCACATAAGGTGGAATCTTTTGAACGTGCGGCGGGCAATACGGCAGGAAATCCGACATGTTTGTATCTCGATGAAATCAGGCTTGAATGGTCTGCGTGGCGCAGTCGCCGCACAGGTCCGGTGTCACGGGGGCCGCGCCGCGAATCTGGTCGATGAGCGCGAGCGGATCGTCCGGCAAGACGTCGCCGCGCCAGGCTACGTGCTGGTCCGGACGCGACAACAGCAACGCGTGCCGATAGGGTGACGGCCGCACCGGCACATCGATGTCAACGATCTTCAACGGCACGCCGCGTAGCTGAGCCGCACGTTCGAGCGGCGCGACATCGACACTGCGATCGAAGCGCAGCAGCGAATAGTCGGCGCCCAAGGCGTCATACAGCGAGCGTCCACCGCGCAGCACGAAGTGCGGCGTACGGCAGCCGGGCACCGTCGACGCCGTGAAGCTGCCCATGCTGTAGCTGGGCGCAGTTTCCCCGTCGTAGGCGATCAACGGCGAGCGATCGTAGAAGTAGCCGAAGTTCAGACCGGCGCAACTGTATTGCTGCACGTTCAGATCGTAGGCACGCTGGCCGACCGCCGCGCGCACGGCGTCGCCGGCGGGGCCTGGCGCCTCGATATCGGCCGGCACTGCACCGCGTTGCGCAGCCATTGCATGCGCATGGTTCATCGCAAACCGCGAGACCTGCTCTGTGATCGGCATCCGTTCATCGGTGTAGGCACGCAGTGCGTGTTCGCCCGCCCAGCCGTGCACACGGGCGGCCAGCAACCACGCGAGGTTGGCCGCGTCGGCAATGCCGGCGTTCATCCCGTAGCCGGCATAGGGCACCCACAGATGCGCGGCGTCGCCACAGATGAAAACGCGTCGATCCTGGAAACGATCCGCCACCAACCGCCGTCCGTACCAATCTTCGTTGCTGATCACTTCGTATTCGAAGCTATCGTCCACGCCCAGGATGTCGCGAATGGAACGGTCGCGATCGACCGAAGTGAACTCGGGCTCGTCATCTTTCAGATAGTTGTGAATTAGCCAGCATTCCTTGCCGTCGATCGCGTACATGTTGCCGCAGCGACGCGGATTGAGCGAAAACGTCGCCCACGCCGGCGGATGCTTGAACAGGTTCAGCATCTTGGGCGCCCGGATATAGGTCGATTGCACGCGCTGCACGACGGCGTCGCCGACCAGCGATGCGCCGATTCCCTTGCGCACGATTGAGCGGCCGCCGTCGCAGCCGATCAGGTAGTCGGCCGTGAAGGTCATCGTGTGCCCGCCATCGAGTTCGCGCGCGGTGACGCTTACGCCCTGGTCGTCCTGGGCGAAGGCTAGCATTTCAATGCGATTGACCAGCGTTACGTTCGGCATCGAAGCCGCGTGCGCGAACAGGATAGGCTCAAGAAAAATCTGGTTGATGCGATGCGGCGGTTCCATCGTCGGCCAGCCGGTATCGGGGCCCGGATCGCCGCGCAGGCGGCCAAGGCGGCTCGGAATCGGAATACGTGCGAGTTCCATACCGGTCGCGCTGGTGCGATAGGCAACGTCATGCGCGTAGTCGTCGGGCAAGCCGGCGGCACGCACCGCGTCGGCGACACCAAGCCGGCGGAATATCTCCATTGAACGCGCCGCGACGTGATTGCATTTGACGCTCGGCGGCTCGCCTCGATCACGCAACTCGATGACCGTGACGGCGACGCCGCGGGAAGCCAGATCCATCGCCAGAGTCAGCCCGATTGGGCCGGCGCCGACTATCAATATGCGCTCCTGGGTCATAGCGGGATTCATGCCGGGATATCTCCACTGTTCGCTCAACTTGTAGCGAAGGACTTTATGGCGGTATATTTATGAACGCAAACGAATAAAATCTATGCCTCCATAAAGCGACTTTATGAATCCGACTCTCAGACAATTGCAGGCGTTCGTGCTGGCGTATCGGCTTGGTGTGCTCACACGCGCAGCCGATCAGATGTTCATTACGCAGTCGGCCGTCAGCGTGCTGATCCGGCAATTGGAGGAGGTGTTGGGGATGCGCTTGTTCGACCGTACGTCGCGCACGCTGCGGCCCACGGTCGCCGCGCAGGAGATCTTGCCCACAGCCGAGCGGATGTTGCGCGACCTGGAATCGATCCGGGTAGGCGCCAGGGAGTTGACGCTACGCGAACGCGGTCACCTGCGGTTTGCGGCGACACCGTCGGTGTCGGCCGCGATACTGCCGAAATTGATCGCCGAATATAAGGTCTTATATCCCAACATCGTTGTGTCGATGGACGACGCGGCGCCAGACCGGCTGACCGCGGCCATGCTGACCGGCGACGTCGAGTTCGGCATCGGCACGCTAGGCGACAAGCCCGAGGGCATCGGCTTGCGATGCCTGGTGCGCGATCATCTTTGCGCAATTTGCCTCAGGGAATCGAAGCTGGCGAGAAAACGCAAGGTGACATGGGAGGATGTACTCGATCAACCCTGGATCACAGTGAGGTCCAGTAGCGGAATTCGCAATCTGATTGACGAAACGCTGCGCGCGCTCGGCGTGCGCAAGACGGTGCAATACGAGGTCTCTTACATGACCACCGGCTTGTCGATGGCGTCGTGCGGCCTGGGCGTGGCGATTTTTCCGGGCGTATTGCTGGGCTCGTTCCCGCACCCCGATCTGGTCGCGCGCAAACTCGAGCAGCCTGTCGTCACGCGCGATGTCCAATTGATTACCCGCGCTGAACACTCGCTATCGCCGGCAGCGGAGTCTTTCATCGACCTCTGGTACAAGCGCCTGGGCAAACCGGAAGGAATGGCGACGTCGGTCCGGCAGCTTTGAGCGCTCCCGGTCACCGCGCCCGGCCACGGCTTGCGCCGCATCGTTGAATTTTTTTCCTGCCCTGCCATTCCTTTTTCTCGCTGGTCGTGGTTTTTTCTATTACGCATACTGCCTCACCAGGTAAGCAGTGCTGTTCAAGCAAGCGGAGCGAGATCGATGGCGGGCATGACCCTTTCCGAGAAACTGTTGTCACGCAGCGCGGGCAAACCGCTGCGCGCGGGCGACATCGGCATTTGCAAGGCCGACTACGCCATGGGCACGGACGGCTCGGTGCCCATGGCACTCGATTATTTCGCGGCCATGGGTGGTACCCGCGTCTTCTCGGCAGAACAACTGCTGTTCGCACTAGATCACTACGCGCCCGCGCCTAGCCCCAAATCGGCGATGTTGCAGGTGCGCATCCGGCGTTTCGCGGCCGAACAGGGCATCACCGTGTTCGACGTGGGCGCCGGCATCGGCCACCAGATCGTTGTCGAACAAGCGTATGCGCGCCCCGGACGGCTGCTGGTCGGCGCCGACAGCCATGCTGTCACCTATGGCGCCGCCAACTGTTTTGCCACGGGCATCGGCTCGTCCGATCTGGCGGGCGTCATGATGACCGGCCAGGTCTGGCTAAAAGTACCGGCGACGATCAAGGTCAACCTGACCGGCCGTCTGCGCGAGGGCGCGAGCGCCAAAGACCTGGCCTTGTCGCTCGCGCGCAAACTGGGCAGCGATGGTGCCGCCTACCAGGCCCTGGAATTTCATGGCGATGGCGTGGCCGCACTCGACTTTGACGATCGCCTCGTGATCGCCAATATGTCCATTGAAATGGGCGCCAAGAATGCGGTATTCGCCGCCGACGCCGTGACCTTCGATTACCTGTCGTCGCGCCTCGCAGGCGACGCCGCTGAAAGCGCGCTCGCGCAATGCGTCGAAGACGCGCTATACGCCGATCCCGATGCCGTGTACGCCAGCGAGATGGATGTCGTTCTCGACGACGTCGAACCCTGTGTCGCGCTGCCGCATCAGGTCGATCAGGTTGTACCCGTCGCGCAAGTCAGCGGCACGCCGGTGCAAATGGTGTACCTCGGCACTTGCACGGGCGGGCGCGTGAAGGATTTCCGCGAAGCACTCGATGTGTTGATGCGGCACGGCGGCCCAGCGCCCGGCGTGCAACTCGTGGTCACGCCGGCCTCGCGCGAGATCATGGAATCGCTCGCTCGCGGCGGAGAGCTGGCCGACTTTCTCGCGATGGGCGCGGTCGTCGTCACGCCCGGCTGCGGATCGTGTTGCGGCACCGGCGGCGCAATTCCAGCGGATGGGGTCAATATCATCTCAACCGCGAACCGCAATTTCAAAGGGCGCATGGGCAACGCGACCGCCAACATCTTCCTGGCGTCACCGCGCGTATGCGCCGCCAGCGCGGTGGCCGGACACATTATCGACCCGCACACACTCGACGACCACGCGAAGCGCCCGAAGTCAGATTCCCTTAAGCCTGCGCAACCATGAAAGACGACATCGACACCCCGCCGCAGGCCCGCACGCACGTGGACGGCACTCAACCCGCCGTGATCGTTCAAGGCACGGCCCGTTGCTTTGGCGACGACATCAATACGGACTACATTATTTCGTCGCGTCGCAAACGTGAATCGCTGGACCCCTTGGTCTTGAAGGATTATCTGTTCGAGACCATCGCTCCCGAATTCGCCGCCACCGTGCGCCCGGCCGACGTGCTCGTCGCGGGCAAGAACTTCGGTTGCGGTTCGGCCATGGAAGTGGCGGTCACGGCCGTGGTGGGTGCCGGCATCCGGTTCGTCATCGCGCGCAGCTTCGCTCGCACCTATTTTCGCAATGCGATCAATAACGGCCTTTACCCGATCGAATGCGATACCGATTCGATCCAGGAAGGCGACGCATTGACGGTGACACTCGGCGCGACCATCACAGTGCAGCGCCCGGGCGCATCTGAACCGCTGATCGCCGCGCCGATCGCCGCCGAAGTTTTGGAAATTCTCGCCGCGGGTGGCCTCGTGCCCTACCTGCGCGAGCGACGCACCTTTTAATCGCAAACAAAGAGACCATCATGAGCCAATTCAATCAACCCGGCTTCCGGGTACTGCCGATGCCTGCGCGCATTTCCGCCGAAATCATCAGCGCGTATGAAAAGGTCGTCACGCCGCATATCAGCGACAGCATGCAGCGCTTGTGCGGCGTCATCGGGTTGCAGCGCTATCACCGCAGCAAAAAATTGGTCGGCCGCGCGATCACCGCCAAGGTGCGTCCCGGCGACAACATGATGATCCACAAAGCCATCGATATCGCTGAACCCGGCGACGTGATCGTGGTCGACGGCGGCGGAGATGTTACGCAAGCGCTGGTCGGCGAACTGATGCAGATCCATGCACAAGTGCGTGGCGTGGCCGGCTTCGTGATCGACGGCGCAGTGCGCGATATCGCCGCTTTCTATGCCGCCGACTTCCCGTGCTACGCCCGCGGCAACACGCACCGTGGCCCGTTCAAGGAAGGGCCGGGCGAAGTCAATGTCCCAGTCGCGATCGGTGGCCTGGTCATCTCGGCCGGCGACCTGATCGTGGGTGATGAAGACGGGCTGGTCGCAATACAAGCCGACCAACTGACTGACGTGCTGGCGAAGGCGCACGACCAAGCCAAGCGCGAAGAGCAACGCAAGATCGCGATACGCGCAGGACAGGACAAGCGCGGCTGGATCGACGAGCGCCTCAAAGCGCTGGGCGTGATCGCCTGACCCGCGCCGAACCCCGCGCCTGAATCGTAAAGGAACCCCTCATGATTACCTTAGCCTCCCGCGTGCAACGCATCCGTCCTTCACCCAGTTCGATGGCGACCGGTCGTGTCAAGGAACTGCGTGCGCAAGGGCGCAACATCATCGGCCTGACCTCCGGCGAGCCCGATTTCGACACGCCGCCGCATATCGTCGAAGCCGCCTATGCCGCGATGAAAGCCGGCAAGACGCGCTACACAGCGGTCGAAGGCATACCGGAACTCAGGCGCGCCATCTGCGATAAATTCAAGCGGGAAAACGGCCTCGAATTCACGCCCGACCAGATCGTGGTCGGCAACGGCGGCAAGCAGATCATTTTCAACGCGCTGACGTGTACTGTGGATGATGGCGACGAAGTCATCGTGCCCGCTCCGTACTGGGTGTCGTATCCGGATATGACGCTGCTCAACGGCGGCGTGCCGGTCATCGTGACGTGCTCGGCCGAGGCCGGCTACAAGATGAAGCCCGAGCAGCTCGAAGCGGCCATCACGCCCAAGACCAAGTGGCTGATTCTCAATTCGCCGTGCAATCCGACGGGCGCCGCATATACGCGCGAGGAACTGGCCGCGCTGGGCGCTGTGATCGAGCGTCATCCTCATGTGTGGGTGATGACCGACGATATCTACGAACACCTCGTGTACGACGGCTTTGCATTCACCACGTTCGCGCAAGTCAATCCGCAGTTGGCCGAACGCACGTTGACCATCAACGGCGTATCGAAAGCGTTCGCGATGACCGGCTGGCGCCTCGGATACGCGGGCGGCTCGCGTCCACTGATCAAGGCCATGATCAAACTGCAGTCGCAAAGCACCGGCAACGCATCGTCCGTGAGTCAGTCGGCAGCGTTGGCCGCGCTCACCGGGCCGACCGATTTTATCGAAGGCTGGCGTCTTCAATATCAGGCGCGGCGCGATCTGTTGATCGACAAACTCAACAAGATCGACGGCGTTCATTGCCCGACACCCACGGGCGCGTTCTATGTCTATCCGTCCTGTGCCGGTTTGATCGGCAAGAAAACGACGACCGGTACCGTGATCGACAACGATAGCGCGTTCGTCATGTACCTGCTCGATACGCAAGATGTCGCCGTGCTGCAGGGCGAGGCGTATGGGGTATCGCCGGCGTTCCGGATTTCTTTTGCCACCTCTATCGAGCAGTTGGAGGAAGCATGCCGACGCATTGCGATTGCGTGTGGGTCACTCACTTAACACTCGCTTAACACTCGTTCAGATTCGCGCAGTTTCGTTCAGATGCCTCAGCCTCTTCCTAAAACAGCAGCTTACTAAACAGGGAATCACAATGAAGAAATCGATACGCCCGACGCTGGCATTCACGCTGGCGCTGATGTTGGGAGCCAGTCTCGCGCCGCTAGCCCAGGGCCAGGAACTCACGGGCACACTCAAGCACATCAAGGATACCAACACCATTGTGCTGGGGCATCGCGAATCTTCGGTTCCTTATTCGTACTTTGATAACTCGCAGCATGTAGTCGGGTATTCGCAGGATATCGCGTTGATCATTGTCGAGGACATCAAGAAGGCATTAGGCACGCCGAATCTGCAAGTGAAATTGATCCCGATCAACGCGCAGAATCGGATCCCGCTGATACAAAACGGCACGATCAATATGGAGTGCGGCGGCACAACCAACAACCTCGAGCGCCGCAAGCAAGCCGATTTCTCGGACACGATTTCGATCACCGAGACACGACTGCTGACCAAACGCGATTCGAACATTCATTCGTTTGACGATATTGTCGGCAAGACAGTGGTCGTGACCGCAGGTACGACCTCCGAGCGCTACCTGAAGAAATACATCAACGATAAGAAATTGAACATCGTACTGATTTCTTCGCGTGATCACGCGGAGTCGTTCCTGATGGTGGATACGGGGCGAGCCGCGGCGTTCTTCATGGATGCCGATGTGCTGGCGGGTGAGCGCGCGAAATCGGCGCATCCGGACGACTATGTCATCACGGGCGAGCCGCAAACGCACGAGGCAATTGCCTGCATGCTGCCCAAGGACGATCCCGCGTTCAAGGCCCTGGTCGACAAATCGATCGCGCGGATCGAAACCGACGGCGAGACGAAAGCGCTTTATACCAAGTGGTTCATGTCGCCGATTCCGCCCAAAGGTATTAACCTGAACTATCCGCTCAGCGACAGTTTGAAGGCCGTGTTCAATCATCCTAACGATACGTCGCTGGACGAGTAACGGCGTAGAGACGGCCGCGACTGGGCGGCTGGAGCAGACGGCTGAAACCGACAGCGCAAGCCGACGACGCAAGCCTACAACCCACGCAGATGGCCCGCGCGAGCGGGCCTACTCATTCTACAAAGCGCTTTCTACAAAGCGCCCTTACAAAGCGAAGCGTTCCCGATAGGCCTGGGGTGTCACTCCGACGACGCGTAAGAAACTGCGTCGCATCGTCTCTTCGGAACCGAACCCGCAACGCGCCGCGATGCGCTTGACCGGCTGCGCGGTATCGCCCAGCGCGCGCCGCGCCGCCTCAACGCGCAACTGTTCGATGGCGCGCGCAGGGGTCGACCCCGTCGCGCCGCGATAGTGGCGCACGAAGCTGCGCTCGCTCATCCCCACGCGCTCAGCAAGCGCGGGCACCGAAAGATCGGCGGAGGGATTATTCGCGATCCAGGCGTGCAGATCCGCAAAGCGATCCGCTGCACTTTGCATCCCGCTTTGCGTCGAGGTTTGCATCGCGGTTTGCATCGATAGAGCCGCACTGAATTGCGCCTGCCCCCCGGGTCGCTTCAGGAATACCACCAGATGCCGCGCCACCTCTAATGCCAGCGCCCGGCCCACATCCTCTTCGACGAGCGCGAGCGCAAGGTCGATACCCGCGGTGACGCCGGCCGAGGTCCATACCGTTCCATCGCGGATGAATATCGGATCGGCTTCTACACGCACCGCCGGATAGCGCTGCGCCAATTCTGCACAGCGCGTCCAGTGCGTGACCGCGCGACGCTCGTCGAGCAGACCGGCGGCCGCGAGCAGGAACGCGCCCGTGCATACCGACGCCACGCGCCGGCTACGCGCAGCATGTTCGCGCAGCCAGGCTACGAGATGCGCATCGCGGGACATCGCGTGCACACCGTATCCGCCGGCAACGATAAGTGTGTCGGAGGGTTCTTGTGCAGTAGGCAATGGATGAGTCAAGAGGCCCAGGCCCGCGGACGCGACCACCGATGCGCCGCCAGGCGCGACCACACGCGGTAGATACGGCGCCGGCAAACCACGCGTGCGGGCGATATCGTTGACGGTTGCGAACACTTGCAGCGGCCCCGCGACGTCGAGCAATTGCACGTCGCTGAAGGCGAGCACATCGATACGCCGTATGGGCGCATCGATGGCATTTGGCGCAAAACGAGGGGTGATTGACATTTACGCCAAAGCTTACGCTGGTAAATTAACGATGTCCACTTTCATCAAAAAGGGTATCGCCATGACGTTACGTATCGGTCTTTTGGTTTTCCCCGGCGTTCAGCAGCTCGATCTCAGCGGGCCGTACGACGTGTTCGCGATGCTTGCCGACACGACCGTACATCTGATCTGGAAAACGCGCGAGCCCGTGCGCTCCAGCGGCGGCATGGTGTTGACGCCCGATACCACCTTTGCCGATTGCCCACCGCTCGATGTTATCTGCGTGCCCGGCGGCAGCGGCGTCGGGGCATTGCTTGAGGACGACGAGACGCTCGCCTTCCTCAAGCATCAAGCAAGCGGCGCGCGGTTTGTCACCTCGGTCTGCACGGGGGCGCTCGTGCTGGGCGCCGCCGGTTTATTGCGCGGCCGTCGCGCCACCACGCATTGGGCATTTCATGACTTGCTTCCGGCGTTGGGGGCGATCGCGATACGCGAGCGCGTGGTGCGCGATGGCAACCTGGTGACGGGCGGAGGGGTCACAGCGGGTATCGATTTCGCGCTGACGGTCGTCGCCGAATTGGTCGGCGTCGAGGCGGCGCAAGCGATCCAATTGCAAATTGAATATGCGCCCGCGCCGCCGTTCGATGCCGGCTCGCCGGACACCGCGCCCTCGAGCGTAGTAGCGAGCGCTCGCGAGCGCGCCGCGCCGCTACTTGCGCAGCGCGCGGCCATCGTTGCGCGCTGCGCCCAGCGATTGGGGCTATAAGGGGGCGGCCGCGCGCTCAGGCTGAGTGCTGGGTGTCGATTGCTGAGTACAAGCGCATGCACCGGCGCCGCCGTCCTAACAAAGTGCTCGCTCACGCTCCTTCGCGCGTCGCACGCTTGACTCCATCGAGGTCCCAACATCCGTTGAACCCCGACAGCAGCTCGCGCAGCCGCCCCACCCGTCCGGCCAGCCTCTGAGCGAGCCAATAGGGACCGTCCAGCGCTTCCGGCAACGCTCCCCCATCGGCATCGTGGTCCGGAACGTCCAGCGGAGTCGCCGTAAAGCTCAAACCTGTTACTTTGCCGCTGCGCAACGCGAGTGCCATGCCTATCATCGACGCGCGCGTATACCTCTCGAGCGGCTGGCAATAGACCGCGAATAACGCCCGCTGTTCAGCGGTAAATGATGCAGAAGCGGCGGCCAGCAACTCCAGCGCGCTGAGTATCGTCCTGTGCTCGCGCTGGATATCTTCCAGAATATACGGCGGCGCCCCGGTCTCCTTCGATGTCGACGGAATCAGCGTACGCAAGGTCACCAACCCGTTGCTCAAGTCGGCAAATGCGGCAATCTGCTGCGTGGCCGTCAACGGTGCGCCATGCAGGATGTCTCGATACAAGCGCGCGCCTTTGCGCAAATTGCCAGCCAGGCCATAGCGCCAGGAAAACGTCGCATGCAGCGGCAGCGTGAACGAAAACACCAATGCGATGACGATCCCGATCAACACATTGGCCGTGCGCCACAAGCCGACGTCGATCGCGTTATCGCCGTGGCCGGCCACGATGAACAACGTGATCGCAGCCAGCAGAGCCATATAGCCGGTGCGGCCGATCGCATAAAACGCGCACACGCCGGCGAATACCGACATCAGCACGTAAGTCAGGGCAAGCGAACCGATGATCGATTGCTGGACGATGCATAGCAGTCCTGCAGTTGCACCTATCATCGTACCCACGGTGCGTTCGGCCGCTTTCTTGCGTATCGTGCCCACGTGCTGCAGGCCGCCGATCACCACCAGCACCGTCACCGATGCCCAAAGCCCATACGGAATATGCAGTGCGCTAGTGAGAATGATGGACACAAAAAGCGCCATGCCGACACGCACGCTATGAAACACCCCGGCATGCCGGAAGCGTTGATAAGGCGAGGTGACGCGCTCCACCTGCCGGCTAAACCAGCTGCGCCGCTCAAATGATGGCGTTTCGGTCGACACGGTCAGGCGCCCTGTTCCGGCATCGCCTCGCCCGCGATCCGGCTGCGGTCGCGCCCAGCCGATTTTGCCGCATAGAGCGCGCGGTCCGCGCCGCGTATCAGTAGCTCCGGTTGGCTGGTCCGCGAGGGCGCGTCCACTGCGTCGATGCCGACACTGATGGTGACGATGCCGTAAGGGCTACCGCCGTGCGTGATCTTGAGCGCCCGAATGCCTCGGCGGATTTTCTCGGCGATCTGCAATGCCGACTCGGTATCCACGTCGGGCAACAACACGCTGATCTCTTCACCGCCGTAGCGCGCGGCAAGATCCCCGGCGCGGCGCTGCCCCGCCTCTTTGATCACCTTCGCGATGACGCGCAAGCACTCGTCACCCGCCAAGTGACCATAGATATCGTTGTACTGTTTGAAATAGTCGATATCGATCATGATGAGCGCCAGCGCGCTTTCGTGGGACACGGCACGGCGGTGCTCACTCGCAAGCGCAAGATCGAAGCGTCGCCGATTGGCGAGTCCGGTCAAGCTATCCTGCATCGCGAGTTGTTCCAGCGACTGATTAAGCGCCTCCATCGCACCATGTGCCTGAACCAGTTGCAGCTCGGCACCGGCGCGCAGTTTGATTTGTGCAATGAGACGCCACCCCACCAACGCCAGCGCAAGCACCAGCGAAATCGCCCCGCAGACATGCACGATCGCGCCCGACCACCAGCCGTCCAGTACTTCGTCGCGGCCCAGCGCGACATTGACGAACAAGGGATAGCGCTCCAGATGCTGGAAGCTGTTGAGTCGCGTCACCCCGTCCAACTCCGAGACCAGAGTGACCGAACCCGCGAACTGCTTGGCGTAGTCACGAAAAGTCGCGGCAGCCGTCACATCTTTGCCGATCGAGCCGGCCAGCGTTGGGTAACGCAAGACCATGATGCCGGAATTGAACGCGAGCGCGATCGCGCCCTGCCTGCCGATATCGAAACGTTTGTAAAAACGGCTGAAATAGTCGATGTCGAACGCCGCCGACACCACCCCGGCGAAACTGCCATCGGCGTGGTCGAAGCGCCGGCTCAGCGGGATAACCCATTTCCCCGTACGCCGACTCTGTACCGGCAGACCGATATGCACTTGGTGGTCAACGTGAGCCCGATGGTATTGGAAGTATTCGCGGTCCGAATTGTTGACGTCCGCATTCTGGGCACTCATGGAGCTCACGAGCATCCGACCATCTTCGTCGTAGACATCGACGCTCTGGATCTGAGGCAATTCGGCCGGGATCTGCGTGAGCAAACCGCGCACGCGCTGCAGCGCGGCCGGCCGGGTGCCATCGCTCTCAATGCGCTCGACCAGTTCGAACAGCACCGTGTCGACTTCTTTAAACGAGTCGTCCGCGTGGTGCGCAAGCGCCTGGGCCATATTCGAACTGGATACGACTGACGCACGCAAAGCCTCGTCGCGTTCGCTCCAGGCTCGCCACAAGTCCATCGTCATCAGAGAAAGGCAAACCAGTGCGACGAACACGACGGCGAACGTCGCCGTCGGCACCGAAGCAACCGCCCGATCGGGTTTGATTTTTTGAGGGATGTCGATGATGTTTATCCGACGTGGAACAGGGCGTTACATCCGTCGATTCTACTTGAGCGCGACGCGCTCAGGGCGTTAAAGCGACAGTGCGTACAACGCCTGGAGGTTTTTTTGGGGTCTTTCGGGGCTTTCGGGTCTTTCCACTCAGCGCGGCACGAAAATAATGGTCCCATATTGACGGCCGGTATTTAGAATTACCGATTGGCTCTGTTTCGATCAGTACCGCTTCGCTTCAGCCAAAACCGCGATTCTTCGGACGCGCTGTCGCAACTGCGCGGCAATTACCCGGCTGAGGGCTGAAACCACCCGACGCTGTGGGATAGTACTACCGACGAGTACTAACGATATAGTCAACTTTCCCGGAGCCCTTTGCGCATGCCCCACGCCAATTCTGAATTGATTACTCGCTTCTATACGGGTTTTCAGCGCTTGGACCCGCAGGTCATGGCGTCCTGCTACGGCGAAGACGTGCAGTTCAGCGATCCCGTATTCGGTACCTTGCACGGCCCGCAGGCGACGGACATGTGGCGCATGCTGGTGCGGCGTGCACAGGATTTTTCGCTCACGTTCGACGGCGTCACCGCTGATGAAACAACCGGGCGCGCGCATTGGACCGCCCGTTACACCTTTAGCCAGACTGGACGCACGGTGGTGAATAGCATCGAGGCCCGCTTTGTATTTCGTGACGGCCTCATCGTCGAACATCGCGACAGTTTCAGCCTGTGGAAATGGGCGGCCCAGGCGCTGGGTCTGAAGGGGTATTTGCTGGGCTGGACACCGTTCATGCAAGTGGCGATCGGGCGCCAGGCGAGGAAAGGTCTGGACGCCTATCGTGCGTCGCATTCGTAGCTGCCGGTGCACAGGGGCGCCGGCGTGCACACTCCCGCAGGACGCCGCATGGGGTACGCCACATGTAGGACGCCCGTTTGGGACGCCCATTGGGGACGTCCATGCGGGACGGCCACGTGGGACGCTCACGCGGCCGTCCCGCGCGCCTAAGCTCCTTACGGCAGAATCTCGTTCAGCCGTTCGGCCGGACGACATAAACGTACACCGCGCGGTGTCACCACAAACGGCCGGTTCATCAGCTCTGGATGAGCCTCCATCGCATCAAGCAGTTGCGCATCGCTCAACGTCGTGTCAGCCAGCCCCAATTCGACATACAAATCGCCCTTGTCGCGCATCGCCTCGCGCACGCTCAGGCCGGCGCGAGCGATCAAATCGGCCAGCACGGCTCGATCGGGCGGCGTCTTCAAATATTCGACGATTTGCGGTTCGATGCCGGCCGCGCGAATCGCGGCGAGTGTGTTGCGCGACGTTCCGCATCCGGGGTTGTGATAGATCGTGACGTTCATGATGGCTCTCGGTACAGGTAGTTGGGACGTGCGGCTCGCGCGATCCGTCTTAGCCGACCGGCGCGCTTTGGCTCAGCCACGCCGCGCTGACCAGCACGGCGACCATCAGCAGCGCCTCGATGGAAATAATACGCGATACCCTCTGATACAACGCGGCATAGCGATCCTCGCGCTCCCATGGCAACGTGACTGCAGCATCTTCGCGGTTGAATCTGGGCAAGTACACGAAGCGGTTGAGCGCGCCGCAAGCGATCGCCAAGACGATGAGCGCCAGTTTGAATTCGAGGATGTGCCCCCACGTGGTCTGGGTAAGACCGCCCCAAAGCGCATCGGTGCGGGCGCCCAGGCCGCGCCAGGCATTGAACGTTCCACTGGCGAGTACCAGCAGCAGCGCGGCCGAGGCACTATTGGACAGTCCACGCAGATACGCCTGCCGCGCCTGCAGCCGCGCGTGTTGCCGGAACGTCGGCAGCACGCACAGCGCCGACACGATGACAAGGCCGGTCCACGCAGCCGTTGCGCACAAATGTACCCAGTGCACCCATTCGCTCAGCGACAAGTCGCCGCCGTCGGCTGCGTGACTGGTCGCGGCCTTGGCCCAGGCCAGTACGCCCGCGCATAAGCTCGCCATGACCCAGCCGACGGAGCCCGACTGCAGACCCTGCCGCCCTCGCCGCACCCCTTGCACACGCGCTGCCAGCAGGGCGCAGCCGAAGCCGGCAGTGGCCACGAAGCCTATCGCCCAGGCCAGGCCGAAATGCGTTTCGCTCAGCACTAACCCCAGTTGCTCGGGCACCTGGCCCAAGCCTAGGCCGGTCATCAACGCAGTCTGCAGGTACAGCAGCAGGATTTCGCCCAATAGCAGGAATACGGCGGCGGTCTCGGCCACCCGGCGCACCGCGACACGTGCAAACTGCTGGGCGCGGTCAGTATCATCCAACGCACTGCTCGCCAACAGCGTGCCGACCAATAGGGCGTAGGCCAGGTCGAGTCCGCCCTTGAGAAAAATCGACAAAGCCAGTAGTGCGTTAGTGTACGAGTCCATCAGCACGGCCCGCTTTGAGATGCGGTTGACGGCGCGCGATGGCGCGCTTGGGGGGAAACCGGACGAGCGGCTGGCTGAAAGACTGGCATAGGGATTTAATGGCCTCGGGCCCCGGTAAGGATGCGCACAAGCGGTATTGGCCTGTCAGGATTCGTATTGTAGGGTGCGCAACCCGGGAGGGTAAGGTGCGGGAAAGGCGCTGGGGTCTGGCACGCCCCTTCAGCGAATGACGCTACCATGTCACTCTACAGAGTCTTGCTACCGAATCAGGCTGCCCGATCGCCACCTGAGCGCACACTCAAAGAGAACACGGTTCGCGGCGCTTCCGGTTATGCGACATAATGCCGCAGTAGGTGTCAGACTGCAGATTGCGTTTAGATGGCGTTAAAAAAGCCACGCGATGCAGATAAAAAAAGCGCGACGCAGATATTAAAGCGATGTATAACGCCAGCAGGCTGGCATGGCATGCGCCTTTGCCCGCGTTGACGGGCTTTTCAGACGATTTGTATTGCGGCTTAAATGGATATCATCACAAGACGATGATAAAATTCAAGGTTGCAGTGTAGTCTGCGCTTGTTTGCACCTGCCCCGGTTTCCGGTGTATTTGACAGGGTTTCCGTTTTCGATGGAGTCACGCGTGTTTAACCAACGCATTCACAGACGCAGTTTCAGGCCCTTGCTGGCCATTTTGGTCAGCGGCGCGGCATTTTTCGGTGCCGTGCAATCCTCGCAAGCACAAACGGATGTGAAAACTCCGGATAACATGGCTGCTCACGTTCAGGCGTGTGCTGCATGCCATGGCGCGCAGGGCGAAGGGACCAGCAGCGATTACTTCCCGCGGCTGGCTGGCAAGCCCGCAGGTTATTTATACAATCAGCTGCTCAGTTTCCGCGAAGGTCATCGCACGTATCCGCCGATGAACTACCTGACCACCTACATGAGCGACGATTTTCTTCATCAGATCGCCAACTACTATGCGTCTCTGCGCATTCCGGCGTCCGCAGGCGAAAAGTCCACGGCTTCGAGCGCAGTGCTTGCCCGCGGCCAGGACATCGTGCTGCATGGCGACGCGGCACGCGGTGTGCCGGCTTGCGCGGCCTGCCACGGCGCTTCGCTCAACGGCATGCAACCGGCCGTTCCGGGTTTGCTCGGCTTGCATAGCGCGTACATCAGCGCGCAACTGGGTGCCTGGCGCGCCGGCAACCGTCAGTCCGCCGAGCCTGATTGCATGCACATGATCGCCACCAAATTGTCAGACGCAGACGTGAACGCAGTGGCCAGTTGGCTATCTTCGCAAGCGCCGGCGCAAAACGCAGCACCCGCCCCGGCCGGCTCGCTGAAAATGCCCCTCGCCTGCGGTAGCGAGCAACAGTAAGCGACGCGAGTCCTGAAATGGCCCAACACATGGCCCAGGACTCACGCGGTGGCCCCAAGTCAGCGGCCCTAAGTCGGTCAAGGAGAAATTGATGCAACGCAAAACCCTGTTCGCCGTGTCGGCAGCCGTCATCGTCGCGGCAGCAGCCATGGTGCCCGTATTCTGGTCCTCGAATCCGTCGATGGGCGGCGTGGCGGTCGCGGCAACCGAAGCGGCAAGTCCCACCGCCGTCAGCCCCGCCGATTTGATCAAGCGCGGTGAATACCTCGCGCACGCGGGCGACTGTATCGCCTGTCACACGGTGCGAGGCGGTCAGCCTTACGCCGGCGGTTACGCGCTGCCCACGCCGTTCGGCACGCTCTATTCGCCGAACCTGACGCCGGATAAAGAAACCGGCCTGGGCACCTGGACCTCCGACGATTTCTATACAGCGATGCATACCGGCCACGCGAAGGACGGCAGCTTCCTGTACCCCGCCTTCCCGTACACCAGCTATACCAAGGTGACGCGCGCCGATACCGATGCCATCTTTGCGTACCTCCAGTCGATTCCGCCTATCCATCGGCCGAATACCGAGAACGCGATGCCGTTCCCGTTCAATATCCGCATGTCGCTGATGGGCTGGCAGATCATGTTCCTGCGCAAGGGCGAATATCAGCCGGACAACACCAAGTCGGTCGAGTGGAACCGCGGTGCTTATCTGGTTGAAGGCCTCGGTCACTGCGCCATGTGCCACACCAGCATCAACCCATTGGGCGGCCCGATCAACGGTTCGGCGTTTGCCGGCGGACTGATCCCGTTGCAGAACTGGTATGCGCCTTCGCTGACTTCCGACAAGGAACTCGGCATCGGTGACTGGTCGGTGCAAGATCTGGCCGATTTCATGAAGAAGGGCGTGTCGAGCAAGGGCGCAGTGTACGGTCCGATGTCGTCGGTGGTGCATGAAAGCCTGCAATACCTGTCCGACGACGACGTCCGCGCGATGGCGGTGTACCTGAAGGCGCTTCCGCAAAAAGATCCGGCTCCGAGCCATCTGCAACTTGAAGTCTCGGATGAATTCGGCAAGCAATTGCTGCGCGAAGGCGAACACGTTTATGTGGCGCAATGTGCAACCTGCCACCAGGCAAACGGTGCGGGCACGCCGCCGAACTACCCGCCGCTGGCGCAGAACAAGTCGATTGTGATGGATAATTCGTTCAATGCGATCCGCATCGTGCTCAACGGCGGTTACCCGCCGTCCACGGGCGGCAACCCGAGCCCGGTCGGCATGCCGCCGTTCGCGCAAGCGTTGTCGGATCGCGAAGTCGCTGCAGTCGTCACGTATGTCCGCCACTCGTGGGGTAATAACGCGAGCGCCGTCTCGCCGCAGCAAGTCAGCGAGCTGCGCTCGACCCCGATGGATTGAGCACGATCTTTAATCGGATTCGCGTTCTTTGAAGTTGATTTAGAGTCGGACGGCGCCGCGCGTGTATCACGCTGGCGCCGTCTGCATTTTGTAGCGACGTTTTTTGTTCCGGGGCCCACCCTCTTGTTTGCTGGCGAACGCTTAAACAGTGCAACCCATCTGATCGGCGCGCTGCTGTCTGTCGCGGCACTGGTCACGCTGGTGCTGCTCGCGTCGCACGAGCACGATGCCTGGAAGATCGTCAGCTTCAGTCTGTACGGGGCGATGCTGGTTGTGTTATACAGTATCTCGACGCTATACCATCTCACCCGGGGCCGCACCAAGGCCATCCTCCAGAAGTGCGACTATGCGGCGATTTATCTACTGATCGCCGGAAGTTACACACCGTTCGCTCTAGTTACACTGCACGGCCCTTGGGGTTGGTCGCTGTTCGGGATCATCTGGGGCTTGGCGCTCTTCGGCATCGTCCAGGAATTGACACTAGGGCGGCGCACCCGAGCGGTCTCGATGGTGCTATATGTATTGATGGGATGGCTGGCATTGATCGCTGCCCGCCCATTGCTGGCAGCCTTGCCGCCGGCTGGCACCGCCTGGTTGCTTGCGGGCGGGCTGGTGTACAGCGCAGGGATTTATTTTTTTTTTTATCAACGACGAACGGATACGCCATGGGCACGGCATCTGGCATCTGTTTGTCCTCGCAGGAAGCTTGTGCCAGTTTGTGAGCATCGTGCGGTACGTCGCTTGACCTTACGCGAGCGCCGCAACGGTTACATCGCGCAGTTGCCATTTGGCGTACTGATTTGGCGTGCTGCGCTAAGCATAGGCACAGGCAGGGTGTGGACGGCGTGCGGCGTGAATAACACGCCACGGCCCGCATTCATTCCTGTCACGGTTTGTCTTCATCATGGTCCGCCTTCAGTCAGCGGCCCCACGCCACTTAGGCACCTCCCATCTGCTCATGACTGGCGCCCTCGCGGCGACGGGCAGCTACTACTTAATAAGAGAATTCATGTCATTTAACGACCTTGGCCTTGCCGAACCCCTGTTGCGGGCGGTGGCCGATCTGGGCTATACCACGCCGACGCCTATCCAACGTCAAGCCATTCCCGCCGTATTGGCCGGTGGCGATTTGCTCGCCGGCGCACAAACCGGCACCGGCAAGACAGCCGGTTTCACCTTACCCATCCTGCATCGCCTGTCGAGCGGCCCTCAAGTACGCAACGCCAAAGGTGCGATCGCGATTCGCGCGCTGATTCTCACGCCCACTCGCGAACTCGCCGCGCAGGTTGAAGAAAGTGTGCGCCAGTACGGCCAGCACTTGCCGCTCAAATCGATGGTGATGTTCGGCGGTGTCGGCATCAACCCGCAAATCAGTCAATTACGGCACGGCGTGGACCTGGTAGTGGCTACGCCAGGGCGCCTGCTCGATCACATGCAGCAAGGCACCATCGACCTGTCGCAGGTCAGCATTTTGGTGTTGGACGAAGCGGACCGCATGCTCGACATGGGCTTTATCCGCGACATCAAGAAAATTCTGGCCAAGCTGCCGGCCAAGCGTCAGAACCTGCTGTTCTCGGCTACGTTCTCGCAGGAAATCAAGGATCTCGCCGATGGCCTGCTCAATGCGCCGGCCATGATCGAAGTGGCGCGCCGCAACACTACGGCCGAAACCGTATCGCAGAAAGTGCATCCGGTCGACCGCGACAAGAAGCGCGAGTTGTTGACGCACTTGATCAAGGAATTCAACTGGTTCCAGGTGCTGGTCTTCACACGTACCAAGCACGGCGCGAACCGGCTAGCCGAGCAATTGAGCAAGGACGGCATTCCCTCGCTGGCGATCCACGGCAACAAGAGCCAGGCTGCCCGCACGCGCGCGCTTGCGGAATTCAAGGACGCGACGCTGCAGGTGCTGGTTGCCACCGATATTGCCGCGCGTGGCATCGATATCGACCAACTGCCGCACGTGGTCAACTACGATCTGCCCAATGTGGCCGAAGATTATGTCCACCGGATCGGCCGCACCGGTCGCGCCGGTTCGACAGGCGATGCGGTATCGCTGGTGTGCGTGGACGAGCATGAGTTGCTGCGCGACATCGAAAAGCTGATCAAGCGAGCGCTGCCTAAAGAGATCGTGGTCGGTTTCGAACCGGATCCGCATGCAAGGGCGCAACCGATACAGCTGCGCTCGCCGGGTCACACCGGTGGTGGCGGTGGACGAGGCCAACAATCGCGCGACGGCAATCGTTCCGGCGGCGGCGCCAGCCGTTCCGCTGGCGGCGGCCAAGGCAGTGGCGGGGGCCGACGTGCACCGGCCCCCGCAGGTGCAGCGGCCCAACCCGGCCGCGAACCCAACCGCGGACCGCGGCCAAGCTCAGGCGGCCCGGCCGGCGTCGGCGCCAACGGTGCGGCACGCCGCTCTGGCGGCCGCGGCCGCTGAGGCTGCGGACTATCGCGGGCGCTAATGTTGTGGCCGGTCGCAGCCGGTAATGTTGTAGCCGGTCGCAGTCGTTAAGGCTGCGATCCTCATCTGCCTCGTAACCCACCCTGGCGCTCAAGTCTGCAACTGCGTCGGCGCTATCGCTAAAGCGATTTAAGTGCCGCTAGTTGTGCACGCCAACGTACCAGCACGGCATCGCCTTCAAGCACGAAGACGATGCCGTTTTGCAATCTAGCGTACGCCACCCGTTGCGTTTCAACATATTCCACTTTCGCAGTAAAACACTGCAGCCCTTGCGCCGTTCCCAGCACGTCGACGTGGTCCAGTTGTATCTGGAAGAAGGTGTCTGCACAGACACCGCTCAACGCCGCACGATGCGAACGAGCGAGATGCGCCACAGCTCGCGCAGATGGCCACAATGCAATGCGCATGCTGCTTGCGTCGGGCGCCCATAATTCACCAGCGCTCAACAAGGACGTATGGGGCCGACCTTCCTCGTCGACGGTCACTAGCGAAAAGGCATTTCCGTCAGGCGTCTCAAGGCAAGCCGCATTGAACAGCGCGTAAATCGCGTCGGGAAGCAACGGCGAGCGGTCTTTAAACAGCGTGGAATTGTGCGTGTCGGTCATCGAATGTCATTCTGCGGGTGTAATGCAGTGGATGTAATGCAGATGTAAAGGAAAGCAGCGCCCGACGGCTGGTTGACCGAGGGACGCGACCAGCAGTATGCCTGAGCTGACTAACGAAACAGCACGTGTTGCGTCAGCTTGGTGAGCGGGTACTGAAACCCGGGCTGGATCCGCGGCGGCAGCTCGAGCGGTTTGAGCAGCATCTTGATGCACATGTCGGCCGACAGATTACGTCGCACCATACGCTGGACCCGCGCGCTAATATCACGCAGCCGCGCCTTATCCTCAAGCGCGTCGGGGTAAATCTCGCGATAGACGTGACGCAAGGCAATCTCGGCGTCGTCGTTCTTGATTTCGATCAGACGCCTCACCAGCGCGCCGAGCACCGCCAACCGCCCGTTACCCTCGACGTCGTTATAGAGCTTGAAGAATTTGAAAAAATGCTTGTAGTGCCGCACTTCATCGGTACGGATATGCTCTGTGAGTGCCTTTAACACCGGCTCATCGGTACAGTCGTGAATGGCCCGATATAGCGTTGCAGTACCCGTCTCCACGACGCAGCGGGCAGCCATTTCGAGTGCGCGCGTCTTTTCGAATTCGTCGACTGTACAGCTTTGCGAATATTCCGCGAAGAAGTGGCCAAACGCCCGGTCCCAGTCGAATTGCGGCCATACGGCATGGATGTACGCCCGCAGCGCCCGGCCATGCTGCATTTCTTCGACTTCCCAGTGAGTATTGAGCCAGTGCGTGACTTCCTCGTTTTCGGCGAAATACTCTGCAAGATTACGCGTGTAAAGATCGGAGCCGCTTTCGATAAACGACGACGCGCATAACAAAAAATAGAGATCTTCGCGATCGGCAATCTGAGCCCGGTCAATCAGATTGAAATCGATATCCTCGAATCGCCAGGGCAATTGGTTCGTGTCGTTGCTAGCCATGTGGTTCGCCATCCATTCATTCAAATCCATTTCGCCAGATGCAGCAGCGGGAAAACCGAGCGACCCTCCCTGCTGCCTTGGCAGTTTTAATAAGACGGCGGAGCTGGACGACCGCGCCGCTATCTTAAAATGAGACCCATTACTATCGGGCATTGCCCGAACCTCGCTACAACATGATAGACCGGGCTGCGATTGTTCGGTTCCTTCTGGCCCGCAAACAAGCCGTTTGCCAGAGGCTGGCACCGCACACCTCGCCGCAGAACACCGGCGACGGCGCGCGGCAACAAAAAAGCCCATTCACGAATGAACGTGAATGGGCTTTGTGCCTCGAGTCCCGCGGTCAACGCGCCGAGGAGGAGCGCGCCAGCGTGGCCATCAATGAAACCCGGCAATCAAACCGGGCAATGGGGTCGAGCCGTTGAATTCTGAAATGGAATTCAGAAATCTAGTTTAGAAACCGAGTTTAGAAGCCGGCTGCCAAGCCGTCGCGACGGCTATCGCTGGCGGCCACATAACCACGGTCCGGATCGCTTTCGTCGAGCTTCCAGATGAACTGGCCCGAACCGAAATCCATATACGAATCCTTGATCGTTTCGAGCACATGGCCACGCGCCTGCAGTGCCTGCGTCACGCCCGGATCGAGCGTCGGTTCGACTGCCACGGAAAAGTCGACGTTGACCTTCCAACGCGGCGCATCGCACGCGGCTTGCGGTTGCTGGCCGTAATCGAGCATGCGCACGATGGTCTGCAAATGGCCTTGCGGCTGCATGTCGCCGCCCATCACGCCGAAGCTCATCACGGCTTGCTGCACGCCATCGACCTCCTTGGTCAGGAAGGCCGGGATAATCGTGTGGAACGGCCGCTTGCCGCCCGCGACCACATTGGGCGATTTCGGATCCATCGAAAAACCGAAACCACGGTTCTGCATTGAGACGCCTGTGTCCGGCACCACAATGCCGGAGCCGAAGCCCATATAGTTCGACTGGATAAAGCTGACCATCATGCCGCTGTCGTCGCTCGCGGACAGGTAAATCGTACCGCCCGCTTGCGGCATACCGAAATCGAATTGTGTCGCGCGCGTGCGGTCGATCAACTTGGCGCGCGAGCTCAAATAGGCATCGTCCAACATCTGCTCAGGGGTGACTTCCATCGAACGCGGATCGGCCACGTAACGGTAGACGTCGGCAAACGCCAACTTCATCGCTTCGATTTGCAGATGCTGCGACTCGATGCCGTCGACCGGCAGCGACGCCACGTCGAATTTCTCCAGGATACCGAGCGCGATCAAAGCCGCGATGCCCTGGCCATTCGGCGGAATTTCGTGGACCGTGTGGCCGCGATATGATTTGCCGATCGGCTCGACCCAGTCGGCCTTGTAGTTACGCAGATCGGACGTGGTCATCGAGCCGCCGCATTCGCGGCTGAACGCGGCAATACGCTCGGCGGTTTCGCCCTCGTAAAAATCGCGCGCGCCTTTTTCAGCCAGTCTGCGCAACGTTTTCGCGTGGCCCGGGTAGACGATTTTTTCGCCGGTTTCAGGCGCGCGTCCGCGCGGCATGAAGGTCTGGGCGTAGCCGGGCATGGCGTGCAATTCGGGGATCGCGGCAGCCCACTTGCGCGCGACGATATTCGCCACCACGTGGCCGCGTTCGGCAATTTCGATGGCCGGTGCCAGCAGATCGGCAAACGGCAGCTTGCCGAATTTGCCGTGCAGCGCTTCCCAGCCGGCGACCACGCCCGGCACGGTCGCCGCATCCCACCCCCGCACCGGGTGGTTTGCGATGCCTTTCGTTTCGCCGTATTTTTGTTTGAAGTAGTCGACGTTCCACGCTTGTGGCGCCACGCCGGATGAATTCAGACCATGCAACTTGCCGCCGGCCCACACCAGCGCGAACGCGTCACCGCCGAGTCCGCACGACACCGGCTCGACCAGCGTGAGCACCGCCGCCGCAGCGATCGCGGCGTCGACCGCATTGCCGCCCTGCCACATCATCCGCAAGCCGGCCTGTGCCGCCAATGGGTGGGAAGTCGAGACGATGTTGCGCGCAAATACCGGCGTGCGCATGGTCGGATAGGGGTTTTGCCAATCGAATCGTGTCATCGCTATGCTCTTGGAGAGGGTCGTATGGAACTGCTAACCCTCTATTCCAACGCGATTTTCCGGCAAACACAAATTTATTTAATTAATCAATCGAGGATTTCCTCTAGTCGTCGCGCGCGTGAACCAATCTCGCGTACATTGACGCTCGCGCCATAATCAATCCAACCCCAGGAGTCAGTCAGGTGGTCCAACAGCACGATTACGACGTATTGGTGGTAGGCGGCGGCGTCAACGGCGCCGGTATTGCGCGCGACGCCGCAGGGCGCGGCCTGCGGGTACTGCTGTGCGAACAGGACGATCTCGCCTCGCATACGTCGTCGCGCAGTACCAAGCTGATTCATGGCGGCCTGCGCTACCTCGAACACCGCGAGTTCGGGCTGGTGCGCAAAGCGCTCAAGGAGCGCGAGGTTTTGCTAAAACTCGCACCGCACATTATCTGGCCGCTGCGCTTCGTGATGCCCCACATGCCGAACCTGCGTCCGGCCTGGATGATACGGCTGGGCTTGTTCCTTTATGATCACCTGAGCCGCCGCGAAACGCTGCCCGGGTCGCGCAGCGTCAATCTACGTGCCCACGTGGCGGGCACCCCCTTGGTCGAATCGCTCAAGCGCGGTTTTATCTACTCGGACGGCTGGGTCGACGATGCACGCCTGGTCGTGCTCAACGCGCTCGACGCGCAGTCGCGCGGCGCGACCATCCTGACCCGCACCCGCGTGAGCGGCGCGCAGCGCACCAGCGCGGGCTGGCAAGTCGAACTGACGCCGCGCGATGCGCGCACGCCACCTCGCACCGTCACAGCGCGCGCACTCGTCAATGCCGCGGGCCCCTGGACCGGCACTCTGCTGCAGGGCGCGCTGGGCCAACCGGCGCGTCATCAAGTACGGCTAGTCAAAGGCAGTCACATCGTGACGCGCCGTCTGTTCGATCACGACTACGCCTATATTTTTCAGAACCCGGATCAGCGCATCGTATTCGCCATTCCCTACGAAAAGGAATTCACGCTGATCGGCACGACCGATGTCGAATTTACCGACGATCCCGCGCAGGTCGACATTTCCGCCGCGGAGATCGAGTATCTATGCGGTGCGGTCAATCACTATTTTGTCCGGCAAATCGCGCCGAGCGACGTAGTCTGGCATTTTGCCGGCGTGCGCCCGCTGCTCGAAGACGAGCACGCGAATGACCCCTCGGCGGTCACGCGCGACTATCGCCTCGACCTCGATCTGACCGAGCCGGGGGCGCCACTGCTGTCGGTGTTCGGCGGCAAAATAACCACCTTCCGCGTGCTGGCCGAGGAAGCGCTCGACAAGCTGGCGCCGCCGCTGGGCATCTCTGCGCCCGATTGGACCGCCGGCGCACCGCTGCCCGGCGGCGATCTACCCGCAGGCAATTTCGCTGCGTTCGAGGTCGCGTTGCGAGGCCGCTACCCTTGGCTACCGGCGCCGCTGGCGCAGCGCTACGCACGCGTGTATGGCAGCCGCGCCCTGCTCATGCTGGGACAACTCGACAGTGTCGCGGCGCTGGGCGACGAGCTGACCCCTGGGCTTCATGAAGTCGAGGCGCGCATGCTGATCGCCGAGGAATGGGCCCGCACGGCCGACGATATCCTGTGGCGACGCACCAAACTCGGCCTGCATGCCGATGCCGAGGCTGTCAGCCGCCTAACGCAATGGCTGCAGCGCAATTCCCCAATTACGACGGCAACGGCGGCATACTTGGAAACGACCGCGCCCTGATTTACCGTTGCAGCAGGCACCGCAAAGCACGCCACGGCGGCGGTACATAAAAGTTCGCTTAGAACGGAGACGCCGCATGCCGCAAACCTACATCCTGGCGCTGGACCAAGGCACCACCAGTTCGCGCGCGTTGTTGTTCGATTCAGCAGGTGCGATCGTCTCGACCGCGCAAAAGGAATTCCATCAGATTTACCCGCAGCCGGGCTGGGTCGAACACGATCCCAATGAAATCTGGTCGACACAAGCAGGGGTCGCCACCGAAGCCCTCACGCGCGCGGGCGTGCGCAGCGATGCGCTCGCGGCAATCGGCATCACCAATCAACGCGAAACCACCGTCGTATGGGACCGCGCCACCGGCAAACCGGTCTACAACGCAATCGTCTGGCAAGACCGCCGCACCCACGATTATTGCGACGCCTTGCGCGAACGCGGTTGCGCCGAGATGGTGCGCGCCAAGACCGGGCTGCCGATCGACTCGTACTTCTCCGCCACCAAAATCCGTTGGATTCTTGACCATGTGCCGGGCGCACGCGAACGCGCCCGACAGGGCCAACTCGCGTTCGGTACCGTAGACAGCTGGCTCGTATGGAACTTCACACGTGGCGCGCTCCATGTGACCGATGTGACCAACGCGGCACGCACGATGCTCTTCAACATCCATACGCTGCAATGGGATGAAGAACTGCTCGAACTCTTCGAAATCGAGCCCAGCATGCTGCCGCAAGTGCGCAGTTCTTCGGAGCTTTATGGCCACACCGACACCTCGGTTTTCCCAACGCCCGTGCCGCTCGCGGGCATTGCCGGCGACCAGCATGCGGCGCTCTTCGGGCAAATGTGCACGCAGCCCGGCATGGTCAAGAACACGTACGGCACCGGCTGCTTCCTCGTCATGAACACGGGGACCAAACCGATCGAATCGAGCCAGAATTTGATCACCACGATCGCCTGGCAGATCGGCGGGGAAGTGAATTACGCGCTAGAAGGCAGTATTTTCATCGCGGGCGCGGTGGTCCAATGGCTACGCGATGGGCTGGGCATCATCAAGCACGCGGGCGAAGTCGAAGCGCTGGCGCGCAGTGTGCCCGATAGCGACGGCGTTTTCCTGGTGCCGGCCTTTGCCGGACTCGGCGCGCCGCATTGGAACGCGCGCGCCCGCGGCACCTTGTTCGGTGTGACCCGTGGCACCAGCGCCGCGCACCTCGCACGCGCCGCGCTCGATAGCATCGCGTATCAGTCGATCGACGTGCTGCAGGCGATGCAGACCGATGCGAGCCTGCATATCGGGGAATTGCGGGTCGATGGCGGCGCCACCGCCAACGCCCTGTTGATGCAAGCCCAGGCCGATTTGCTGGGCTTAAGCGTGATTCGACCGCGCGTGACCGAAACGACCGCACTCGGAGCCGCCTACCTGGCTGGGCTGGCGGTCGGCTATTGGTCCGGCATCCCGCAAATCCAGCAACAGTGGCGAATCGAACATCGCTTCGAGCCCAGTCTCGATGCCGGCACGGTCGAGCGGCAATTGCGCGGCTGGCGGCGTGCAGTAAAAGCGGCCAAAGCCTGGGCCGACGACCCGCTCGGCTAACTGCCGCAGCTCGCGCCACATGCCGGTATAATTATGGATTCCCCCGGAGGATTATCCCGACGGGTTACCGTGCCGGATTGCTGCGAATTTTATGCGAATCTGCCGCGAATTTTCTATGTAAGCATTCGCAGATGAGCCTACGCAGCATCCGCAGCACGGTAAGAATGCACTGAAGCAGCGCCGCCCGGCGCCGTTTCACCGCCCCCAGGTCAACCACTGTGAACGGCGAACCCATGGTCAAGAAAGTCTACGTCAAAACGTTTGGCTGCCAGATGAACGAGTACGATTCCGACAAAATGGTCGACGTGCTTGGCGCAGCAGAAGGTCTCATCAAAACCGACACGCCCGAAGATGCGGACGTGATTCTGTTCAATACCTGTTCGGTACGCGAAAAAGCCCAAGAGAAAGTGTTCTCCGATCTGGGCCGCGTGAAGGCGCTAAAAGAGGCCAACCCGAACCTGATCATCGGCGTGGGCGGTTGCGTGGCCAGCCAGGAAGGCGCCGCCATCGTTGCGCGTGCGCCGTATGTCGACCTGGTATTCGGCCCGCAAACGCTCCATCGCTTGCCCGCGATGATGGATGCACGCCGCGCAAGCGGTGTTTCGCAGGTCGACATCTCGTTTCCGGAAATCGAGAAATTCGATCATCTTCCGCCGGCCAAAGTCGACGGCCCCAGCGCGTTCGTGTCCATCATGGAAGGCTGCAGCAAGTACTGCAGCTATTGCGTGGTGCCCTACACACGCGGCGACGAGGTTTCGCGCCCGCTCGACGATGTGCTGACCGAAGTTGCCGGCCTGGCCGACCAAGGCGTGCGTGAAGTGACGCTGCTGGGCCAGAACGTGAACGCCTACCGCGGTCTCGTGGCCGATAGCGCCGAGCCGGCCGATTTCGCGACGCTGATCGAGTATGTCGCGGAGATCCCCGGCATCGAACGGATCCGCTATACCACCTCGCATCCGAAAGAATTCACCCAGCGCCTGATCGACGCCTACGCGCGCATCCCCAAGCTGGTCAGCCATTTGCACCTGCCGGTGCAACACGGCTCGGATCGCGTCCTGATGGCGATGAAACGCGGTTACTCGATCCTCGAGTACAAATCGATCGTGCGGCGCCTGCGTGCGATTCGCCCCGATCTGTCGCTGTCGACCGATTTTATCGTCGGCTTCCCGGGCGAAACGGAAGACGATTTTGCCAAGCTGATGGCGCTCGTCGAAGAGATGAGCTACGACGCGAGCTTCTCGTTCATCTACAGTCCGCGTCCCGGCACGCCGGCCGCCAACCTGCCCGATGAAACGCCGCGCGAGGTCAAACTGGCGCGCTTGCAATTGCTGCAATCGACCATCGACGCGAATGCCCAGCGTATCAGCGTTGCAATGATAGGCAGCGTCCAGCGCGTGCTGGTGGAAGGCCCTTCGCGTAAAGACCCGTCCGAGCTGTGTGGGCGTACCGATAACAATCGCGTCGTCAATTTCGCCGCGCCCCTGCGTGCGCATGCACGGCTTACCGGCCAGATGATCGACGTGCGGGTGAACCATGCCTATCCGCATTCGCTGCGTGGCGAGTTGGTGATGGCCGAATCCGAGTTGGCGGTGCTGTCGACTATGCCGATATCGGGCATAGCGGGCACTTCAGCGTCAAACCCGTCGCCGTTGCAGCAGATCCCGCCCCGGCAAGCCCACCCCCTTTAATCCGATCCTCTACCCGCCGAGCCACGGAACCCGCCCCTTGAAAAGTTCGCCCAAACTTGAATTCAACGCTGCCCAGCACGACAACGCCCGGCTTTCAAATCTGTGCGGGCCGCTCGACGAGAATCTGCGGCAAATCGAACAAGCGCTCGACGTTACGCTGACACGGCGCAACTACAAGATCTTGGCGAAGGGCAAGGGTGCGGTGGTGGCCATCGCGGCGCTCGAGAAATTCTATAAACGGGCTCGCACGCCGCTGTCAGTCGACGATATCCAGCTCGGACTGGTCGAGGCGCGTCGCGCAAGCGGCGCCCACCTGTCGGTTGTAGCGGGCGAAGGGGTGACGCGCGTCGCTTTGCGCGACGACGACGAGTTAGGCTTTGGCAGTGCCGACCCCGATGAAGATGAAAACGCGCCCGAGCTCTACACGCGCAAAAGCAATCTGCGCGGACGCACGCCGACCCAGCGCGAATACATCAAAGATATCCTGGCGCACGACATCACCTTCGGTATCGGGCCGGCCGGCACCGGTAAAACCTACCTGGCCGTGGCCTGCGCCGTCGATGCGCTGGAGCGTGACCAGGTCAAACGCATCGTGCTGACCCGACCCGCGGTCGAAGCTGGCGAGCGGCTCGGTTTCCTGCCCGGCGATCTGGCGCAAAAGATCGATCCGTATCTGCGGCCGTTGTACGACGCGCTCTACGAGTTGCTCGGCTTCGACAAGACGGTAAAGATGTTCGAGCGGCAAATGATCGAAGTGGCACCGCTCGCCTACATGCGTGGACGAACCTTGAATCATGCCTTCGTCATTCTGGACGAGGCACAAAACACTACGCCCGAACAAATGAAGATGTTCCTGACACGCATTGGCTTCGGCTCGAAAGCGGTGGTCACCGGCGACACGACCCAGGTCGATCTGCCGCGCGGCAACAAGAGCGGCTTGATCGACGCGCAAGAAGTCCTGGCCGACGTGCGCGGCATCGCGGTCACCCGCTTTAGCAGCGCGGACGTGGTACGTCATCCCTTGGTGGCACGTATCGTCGATGCCTACGATGCGCACAGTAGCCGGCGCGACCCCGGCAGCCGCTAACAGACGCGACCATGAGCACACCGAAGCCTGCCACGCCGCAGCTGAAACTGAGCGTGCAGTTCGCCACCCGCGATTACCCCGAGCACCGTGCGCTGTTACCGCGCGCCGCGTTGCTGCGCTGGGTCAAGGCGACCTTGTTCGCGGATGCCGAGCTCACGCTGCGCTTTGTCGACACGGAAGAAGGCCGCTCGCTGAACCGCACTTATCGTCACCGCGACTACGCGACGAACGTGCTGACCTTCGCTTATGCGCAGGACGAAACCGATCCGGTCTCGGGCGATATCGTGCTGTGCTGCCCCGTGGTGGAGCAGGAGGCGGGCGAGCAGAACAAACCGCTGGCGGCCCACTATGCTCACTTGATCGTGCATGGCGTTTTACACGCCCAGGGCTATGATCACGAAGACGAAGACGACGCGCAGGAAATGGAAGCGATCGAAATCGAATTGCTGGACCGACTTGGATTTCCCAACCCGTATCTGTAAATGACGCTTGAATCGAAACCCGAAGTGCCTGGCGACGGCGGTCTGTTGATCGCCTATCCGCCTGCGCTGGGTGAAGCGCGCTACTTAAGCGATGCGGAGCTTGAGCTGTCGCTGAAAAAGACGTTGGCGATGCGCGCGGCAGGCGATGAGTTCTGGATATTCGCCTACGGTTCGCTGATTTGGCGGCCCGATTTGCCCACGCTGGAAACTGCGCGTGCGCGGGTGCAGGGCTATCATCGCGGCCTTTACCTATGGTCGCGGGTGAATCGCGGCACGCCGCAAACGCCGGGATTGGTGCTGGCGCTCGATCGCGGCGGCTCGTGCAACGGGCTGGTCTTTCGGATCGATCCGACGCAGCTCGACGAAGCGTTACGCACCCTTTGGTTGCGGGAAATGCCGATGGGTTCATACCAGCCCAGTTGGCTGCATTGCACGCTCGCCGACGGCCGACGCATACAGGCGTTGAGTTTCGTGATGCGGCGCGGTATTCCCACGTATGCAGGCCGACTCCCGGACGCGGTCTTGCGGACTGTGTTCGAGCGCGCCAGCGGACGTTACGGCACCACCCACGACTACGTCGCGCGCACCGTCCACGCCTTGCGCGAGCACGGCATCGTGGATCTCGCGCTGGAGAGTTTGCTCAAGCGCTGCGGTTGAGATCAGATATGCATGGCCGCCAGCACCGCGGTGGCCACGCCAGCCAACGCCATCCCGAGCGCCCCCACGAACAGCCAGCGGCTGCGCGCGAGCAAGGTGATCGCCGACAAAGCGATCGCCACTTGAATCAGGGTGGTGGCCTGCGCCCAGCGATGATGCTGATGCACCTGCTCCTCGCTTTGCTTGTCGGCCTCGACCACCTGCTGCTCGAGCCCCTCGGCCTTGACACGAATCGGCTCTTTTTCCTGTTTGTAGCGTACGGCTTCCGCGGTAAACCGGGCCGCGCTCGCAGGATCGCTCGTCGAAAGCGCCGCGCCGAGTTCGGCCAGATTCTGCTTCTGACCCTTGGCCTGGTAGTACGCCCACTGATTTGCCGCGTCGGTTTTACGGATCGCCGCCTCGTTTTTGAAGATCAAGGCCTGGTTTTCGGTATTGCCGCTCTGGTAGGAAAAAATCGCGCCGACCGTCGCCAACACCGCAGCCGTGACCGCCACCCGGCTCGCGAACGAATCGCTGCGACCATGTCCGCCCGCGTGCTCGAGTGCATGATCGTGCGGGCCATGAACCTCAAATTCGTCTGACATAACTCTCCCTTTTGAATGCCGGATGATAGCGTGCCTGCGCCATTTTTTGCATGGAGAACGCTGATCGAGCGGGTCTGTGGGCGCTGTCACCGAAAGTATTTTGGTCTTGGTGTATCCTAAGCGCTCTGTAATTTCGCGCCGGTTTTGGCGGGCGCACCAACATGAACGACCCATATCCCAGTCGAAAGACCGCTATCAAATCTCACGACAAACCGCGCTCGTTGCTGGAGCGCCTGACCGATCTCATTTCGCCGGAACCCGAAACCCGCGGTGAGTTGCTCGAAATTTTGCAGGATGCGCACGAGCGCAACCTGATCGACGCCGATTCGCTGTCGATGATCGAGGGCGTATTCCAGGTCGCCGAACTTTGCGCGCGCGACATCATGATTCCTCGCGCCCAAATGGATGCGATCAATATCGCCGAGAGCCCCGAAGAATTCATTCCCTACGTGCTGGAGAAGGCCCACTCGCGTTATCCCGTGTTCGAAAGCAACCGCGATAACGTGATCGGTATTCTGCTGGCCAAGGACCTGCTGCGGTTCTACGCGCAAGACGAATTTGACGTACGCGGCATGCTGCGACCGGTCGTGTTTATTCCGGAATCTAAACGATTGAACGTGCTGCTGCACGATTTCCGCGTGAACCGTAATCACATCGCCATCGTGGTGGACGAATACGGCGGTGTCGCGGGCCTGATCACGATCGAGGATGTCCTTGAGCAGATAGTCGGCGATATCGAGGATGAATACGACTTCGACGAGGAGGAAGGCAATATCCTTGCGTCGGCCGATGGACGCCATCGCGTGCGTGCGCTCACCGAGATCGAGCAGTTCAACGAAGTCTTCGGCACGCACTACAGCGACGACGAAGTCGACACGATAGGCGGACTGATTACGCACCGTTTCGGCCGCGTCCCGCATCGTGGTGAAAAAGTCCGCATCGACGATCTTGTATTCGAGATTTTGCGCGGCGACGCACGTCAGATTCACGTGCTGCTGGTGCGCCGCGACGCTCACCAGAATCAGGCGGCCGCGCAAACAGCCGAACGTTAGGCTAGCGGGGCAGGCGACGCCTCGCCCCCAGATTCGCCGTATTTAGCCGCCGTATTTAGCCTCATTACTTATCGAGTTCCCCCTCAACCCAGATGGCCAATTCCTCCGCGCGCCCAGTCAACGTATCGGCCCCACCCCGCGCGTACCGCATGGCGCGCATCATGTATCCGCTGGCGCTCGCACTGGGCATGTGCAACACACTGGCATTCGCACCGACGCCGCATGGCGGTTGGCTGGAGTTGCCGCTCATCGCCCTATTGGCGTTACTGCTCGGTCGCAGCACCAATGCTCGCAGCGCCGCGCTGCTGGCCGGCTGTTTCGGTTTCGGTAATTTCGTCACGGGCGTGTGGTGGGTCTACGTCAGCATGCACGACTTCGGCGGCATGTCGCCGCTATTGGCGCGCACCGCCGCGGCGCTGTTGGCGTTCGGTATGGCACTATATTCGGCGCTGGCCGGCGCCTTGTGGTGGCACAGCGCGCGTATTGGCGCCAAGGGCTCAGCCGCGACAGGCTACGCCGCAACCCACTATGCGGCCACTCATGTAGCCACCCCGGCCGCCACCCACGCCGCATCGCCCGCAGTGGGCAAGCCGGCCGCGACCGGTGCTGCGGCCCTGCGGGAGGCCGGGGCCGCCAACGCGGCGCTCGGCACTTGGCGCGCGAGCCTCATGCTGGCGAGCGCCTGGGCGCTTGCCAATTGGCTGCGCGGCACCGTGTTCACCGGCTTTCCCTGGTTGGCGACCGGTTATCCGCAGGTCGAGGGCCCATTCGCGGGCTACGCGGCCGTCGTCGGCGTGTATGGCGTAGGCTGGCTGGTCGCGTTGACGGGAGCCCTGCTCGCTCAGGCGCTGTACCAAGCGCGACGCCGATCCGTCGCTGGCACGGTCGCGCCGCTCGCAGTGGCCACCGTGCTGCTCATGGGCGGTCCGGCATTGACGCATATCACGTGGACCCAGGCCAGTGGTGCGCCGCTGTCGGTGAGGCTGCTGCAGGGCAACGTGCCCCAGGACCTGAAATTTTCCGATGGCGGTATCGGTCATGCGATCCAGCTCTACCAGGACATGATCACAGCCCAGAGCGCCGACCTGATCGTCACGCCAGAAACGGCGCTGCCCGTACTGACCCAGCAAATTCCGCAGGATTGGGGCCACGCTGTGCGCGAGTTTATCGACCGTACCGGGACGTCGCTGATTTTCGGCGCGATCGGCGCGACGCCGAACGGCGATTCGTACGACAATTTCACCAATAGTCTGTATGGCGTCTCGCCATCGGACGGCCACATCTACCATTACGATAAACATCATCTCGTGCCGTTCGGCGAATTCGTCCCGTTGGGTTTCCATTGGTTCGTCAACTTGATGAATATTCCGCTAGGCGATTTTTCGCGCGGCGCGCCAGTGCAGCCCCAGTTTGTCGTGCGCGGACAGCCACTTGCGCTGGACATTTGCTACGAGGATATTTTCGGCGAGGAAATTGCCGATACGCTACGCGGCCAGCAAACCCCGGCGACCATCGTGGTGAACGCGACGAATCTCGGTTATTTCGGCAATACGATTGCGCTGCCGCAGGAGCTGCAGATGGCGCAGATGCGCGCACTGGAAACCGGCCGACCGGTGCTCAGCGCGACCAACACCGGACCGACCGCGGCGATCCTGCCCAATGGCCAAATCGACGCGCGTTTGCCGGTTTTCACGCCCGGTTCACTGTCCGTGGCGGTGCAGGGACGCAGCGGGTTGACACCTTATATCCGCTTTGGCAATACACCGGTGGTCGCGCTCAGCATCGTCCTGTTGGCCTGGGGCACATGGCGCACCCGGCGGAAAGTCGCACAAGCACGCTATTCCCGTTAAAATTCAGGGTTTTGGCGTTGCACCGCCGCCCAAGTTACAGAACAAGGCACTCATGCTTACCTTTCAGCAAATCATCCTGACGCTGCAATCCTACTGGGACGCACAAGGCTGCGCCCTTTTGCAGCCTTACGATATGGAAGTCGGCGCCGGTACGTCGCATACCGCCACCTTCCTGCGCGCGATCGGCCCCGAGCCGTGGCGCGCAGCCTATGTGCAACCGTCGCGGCGCCCCAAGGACGGCCGGTACGGCGAAAATCCGAACCGCATGCAGCACTACTATCAGTATCAGGTGGTGCTCAAACCCGCGCCGGAAAACATCCTGGAACTGTATCTGGGCTCGCTCAAGGCCTTAGGGCTCGATTTGCAGCAAAACGACGTGCGCTTTGTCGAGGACGATTGGGAAAATCCGACGCTGGGCGCCTGGGGCTTGGGCTGGGAAGTCTGGCTCAACGGTATGGAAGTCACCCAGTTCACTTACTTCCAGCAGGTGGGCGGCCTCGATTGCAAACCGGTGCTCGGCGAGATCACGTATGGCATCGAGCGGCTCGCGATGTACTTGCAGCGCGTCGAAAACGTCTATGACCTGATCTGGACCGAGTGGGAAGAAGACGGCGAGCGCCGTACGCTCACTTACGGCGACGTGTTCCATCAGAACGAGGTCGAACAATCCACGTATAACTTCGAACACTCGAATGCCGAGATGTTGTTCGGCTTTTTCGGCAACTACGAGAGCGAAGCCCGGCGCCTGATCGAAGCGCAACTCGCGTTGCCCGCGTACGAGATGATTCTGAAAGCCGCTCATACCTTCAACCTGCTCGACGCTCGCGGCGCCATTTCGGTCACGGAACGCGCGGCTTATATCGGCCGTATCCGCACGCTGTCGCGGCTGGTTGCGCAGGCTTACTACGACGCCCGTGAAAAACTCGGCTTCCCGATGTGCAGTGGGGTCCGTGCGCAGCGCAACGCCGCCGGCGTTGCTGCATGAGTCACATGAGTTACCGCATGCGTGGCTGCATAAGTTGCTGCATGAGTTACCGCGTGAGTGGCTGAATAAGTTGCTGCATAAGTTGCCGCCTGAGCGCCCCGAATTCTTATATCGATAAAGTAATGACTCAAGCCCATACCGCCCCGCTGCTGATCGAACTGCTGACCGAAGAGCTTCCGCCCAAGGCCCTCGCCCGGCTCGGCGATGCATTTGCGCAGGGCCTGTTCGATCGGCTCGCCAAAGCTGGCCTGGTCGAGCAGCATGCGCAGGCTGCGATGCAGCGTTATGCGACGCCGCGCCGCCTCGCCGTGCTGATCCCTGATGTACGCGCCACGGCGCCCACCAAACAGATGCGCGAAAAAGTGCTGCCGGTTTCGGTGGCGCTCGACGCCGGCGGTGCACCCACCGCGCCGCTGGCAAAAAAGCTTGCGGCGCTGGGTTTCCCCGACACGCGTGTCGATCAACTCGAACGTGCGCCTGATGGCAAGAGCGAGGCATTTTTCCTGAGCTACACCGCAGCCGGCGCAACACTACCCGAAGGTCTGCAGGCAGCGCTGGACGAAGCACTCGCCAAGCTGCCGATTCCGAAGCTGATGAGCTATCAGCGCCCGGACGGCACGCCGGTGCAGTTCGTGCGTCCCGCCCACAAGTTGATCGCGCTGCATGGCGTGGAGATTGTGCCGGTCACGGCCCTGGGCTTGAGCGCCGCACGCTCGACGCTGGGTCACCGTTTCTTGAGCAGCGGCGAGATCGACATCGCCGACGCCGCGAGCTATGACGCACAGTTGAACGCGGCCCACGTGCTGGCCGGCTATACCGCACGTCGCGAAACGATACGTGCCGCGTTGCTTGCGCTGGCCGGCGACGATCGTGTTGTCATGCCCGAATCGCTGCTCGATGAAGTGACCTCGCTGGTCGAATGGCCCGTGGTGTACGAGTGTCGCTTCGAAGACGCGTTCCTGGCGGTGCCGCAGGAATGCCTGATCCTGACGATGCAAACGAATCAGAAATATTTCGCGCTGACCGACGCACAGGGTAAGCTGCGCTCGCGCTTTCTCATCGTCTCCAACATCGCCACGCAAACGCCGGCCGATATCGTCGAAGGCAACCAGCGCGTGGTGCGTCCGCGTTTGGCCGACGCTAAATTCTTCTTCGAGCAGGATCAGAAGAAGACACTGGCCGAGCGCGTCCCCCTGCTGGCCAACGTGGTCTATCACAATAAACTGGGCTCGCAATTGCAACGTGTGGAACGGGTCGCCGGCATCGCTGCCGCACTCGCTCCATTGATCGGCGCTGACCCGGTGCTGGCCGAGCGCGCCGCGCGCCTGGCCAAAGCCGACCTGCTCACGGACATGGTCGGCGAATTCCCGGAACTGCAAGGCACGATGGGCACCTACTATGCGCGCCATGATGGCGAGCATGAGGACGTCGCGCTGGCCTGTTCCGAACACTATCTGCCGCGTTTTTCCGGCGATGCGCTACCCGTCACTGCGACCGGCACCGTTGTGGCGCTGGCCGACAAGCTCGAAACCTTGACCGGCATCTGGGGCATAGGGCTTGCGCCGACCGGCGAAAAAGATCCGTTCGCGTTGCGTCGTCATGCCTTGGGCGTGCTGCGCATCCTGGTCGAAAAAGCCCTGCCGCTCGATTTGCGGCAGATGCTGGAAATTGCCCAGGCACAGTTTGCGGGCGTGCCGGCCGTGAGCGACTCGAGCGCGGCATCGCTGAGCGCGTTGCTCACCTTCCTGGGCGAGCGCATGCGCGGCTTGCTGCGCGAGCGCGGCTTCAGCGCCAACGAAGTCGAGGCGGTGCTGAGCCAAAACCCGACCCGCGTCGATGACCTGATGCCCCGTCTGGAAGCGGTACGCGCGTTTGCCGCATTGCCCGAAGCCGCGGCATTGGCGGCCGCGAACAAACGTATTTCGAATATCCTGAAGAAGTCGGAAAGCGGCACGGACAGCGTGCAAGAAGATCTGCTGCGCGAACCCGCGGAGCAAGCGTTGTTCGAGCGCTTGCGCAGCGTCGTCGCGCCTGCCGTGCAACGTCATTTGCGCAGCGGCGACTACAGTCAGGCATTATCGATCCTGGCGCAATTGCGCGAAGCGGTCGACACGTTTTTCAACGACGTGATGGTCAACGCCGAGGATCTCCAGGTTCGCGCCAACCGCGTGGCCTTGTTGTCCGAGTTACACGCTCAAATGAATTGCGTGGCCGATATTTCGAAACTGGCCGCTTGATCCCCTTGACCGCACTTTATTCCGCTTAATCGCGCTCGATGCCGCTGTATGCAGAGCACAAAGCGCGCAAGGGCAGCAGGCTGAATAAGCAGGCTGAATAGCAAGCCTAGGAGACCGGATGAGTACGCTCAAGAAACTCGTGATTCTGGACCGCGACGGCGTGATCAACGCCGACTCGGCGGAGTTCATCAAAACGCCGGATGAATGGATTGCGTTACCTGGTAGCCTTGAAGCCATCGCACGCCTGAACCAAGGCGGTTACCGCGTGGTGGTGGCGTCGAACCAGTCCGGAATCGGACGCGGCCTGTTCGACATGAGTGCGCTCAATGCGATGCACACCAAGATGCATCGCGCTGCAGCAGCAGTCGGCGGGCGCATCGACGCGGTATTTTTCTGCCCGCACACGGCCCGCGATCAGTGCGACTGCCGTAAGCCTAAGCCGGGCCTGCTGCGTACCATCATGGAGCGCTTCGATATCGATGCGGCCGAGACACCGTTTGTCGGCGACGCGCAGCGCGATCTCGATGCCGGCGCGGCAGTGGGCTTGCAGCTGCATCTGGTGCTCACCGGCAAAGGGAAGAACACGCAGGCGGGCGGGAAGATGCCGCCAGGGGTATCGGTTCACAAGGATCTCTGGAGCTTTGCGCTCGATTTCCTTGGGCGTCAGATTTAGCTGCCATACTTGGCAAATAAAGCCCGATGAAAAAGCCCCGTGAATAAAGCCCATGCATCAGACCCATGTTTCAAGCCTATGTTTCATAGCCCAATGAGCAACATCGAATTCATGTCGCCGTTGTGCGGTAAGCACGATAAACACGGCGAGCATGCCCAGCACAAAGTGCGCAGCGTGCGCTTGCCGCGATCACTCTTTTCAGCCGTTCTTTTTTAGCCTCCCCATGCGCCTGCTCCGCTCTGCTTTGTTGATGTTGTATTTCGCCATATACACGGTGCCATACGGGACGATGTGCATACTTTGCTTCCCGCTTCTGAACGCGCATCGCCGCTACTGGATGGCCGCCTTCTGGTGTCGCTCGACGCTTCTGGCATTGCGCGTCATCAATGGCATCCGGTACGAGATCATCGGTTGGGAAAACCTGCCGGATGGCCCCGCGGTGTTGCTGTCGAAACATCAATCGGCGTGGGAAACGATTGCGTTTCCGGCGCTGATGCCCAGGCCACTTTGTTATGTGTTCAAGCGCGAACTGCTGTTCATCCCGTTCTTCGGTTGGACGCTGGGTCTGTTGAAAATGGTGCATATCGATCGCAAGCAAGGCAAGGACGCGTTCGGCTCGGTGATACGCCAGGGGCGCGAGCGGCTCGCGGATGGCTCATGGGTCATCATGTTCCCGGAAGGCACGCGCACGCCGGTCGGTCGTAGCGGCAAATACAAAACAGGCGGCGCGCGCTTTGCGATCGGCGCCAAAGCACCCGTCGTGCCGATCGCACACAACGCCGGGCGCGTGTGGCCGCGCAACGCATTCACAAAAAATCCCGGTATAGTCACTGTATCGATCGGGCCAGCGATAGATACCGACGGGCTAAGCCCCGATCAACTCAATACCCGAGTCGAAAAATGGATCGAAGCCGAGATGCGCCGCATCGATCCGTCGGCGTATTCCAGCGAAGCGGTTTCAGCGTAGCGGAACTGAGGTATCTGGGTTGACGTTTCCGGTTGGTGTATCGGGTTGGCGTATATCAAGTGGCAGCGATGTTGGACAAGCAAGTGGATCAAGCGATGGAGCGATTACGGGATGATCGATAGGCACAAGGCCGCAACGCGGCGACCCGCGATCCCAAGCTCGCGGATACGCCGGCCGAGCATGGCAGCGCGTCGGCGCGCGCCTGCTGCAGCGGCAGCCTTCGAGGATCAACAACTCGACTTGCCGCTATTCGACCATCCCGCCACGCCGTCGATACCCCCCGCCGCACCCGCGATGCCACCGCGCTCCGGACAGACAGGCGGCACGGGCGAGCGTCTGCGCACCCTGCAATTGGGCGCACGCCCACTGCAATATCGACTCAAGCGCTCGACGCGCCGCACGATAGGCTTTTCGATCGACAGCAGCGGCCTCGCCGTGACCGCCCCGCGATGGGTCACGCTGGCCGATATCGAGTCGGCCATCTCAGAAAAGCAGAAGTGGATTTTTGCCAAGCTTGCCGAATGGCAGAACCGCGTCGAACAACGTGCGCTGCCGCGCATCGTCTGGGGCGACGGCGCCGAATTGCCGTTTCTCGGCAAGACCATCCGGATTGCGCTGGAATCGGCCAGCGGCACGTTGCACTACGCAGCCGATAGCGCGCTGCTCGCACTGGGCTTACCGCTGCATGTGCAAACCCAGCAGATCAAGGACCGGGTGCAAGGCTGGCTGCAAACCGAGGCGATGCGCCTGTTCGTCGAGCGCCTCGACCTGTACGCCGTACGCCTGGGCGTGAGCTACCGCGCTTGTGCGTTGTCGTCGGCCGCGACCCGCTGGGGCAGTTGTTCCAGCGATGGCAAGATCCGCCTGAATTGGCGGTTGATCCATTTCCCGCTGACCATTATCGATTACGTGGTGGCGCACGAACTCGCGCACTTGCGCGAAATGAACCACGGTCCACGCTTCTGGCAAACCGTGGAATCGGTGTTCCCGGAATTTCGAGAGGCGCGTCAGACACTGCGCCAGCATCCGCCTGAGCTATTGCCGATACTCTGACGTCGAGATGTTCCGAATCGCCGGGTATGCCACCTAAATCCCCTCGTGGCGGTACAATTATTGTCCCGTTCATCTCGTAAGGCACCTCCCATGCGTCTTCTTCACACCATGTTACGAGTCGGCAATCTCGACCGGTCGCTCGCGTTCTATACCGAAGTGCTCGGGATGCAGTTGCTGCGCAAGCGCGACTATCCCGATGGCAAATTCACGCTCGCTTTCGTCGGCTACGGTCCGGAAGACGATACCGCCGTCATCGAATTGACTCATAACTGGGATCAGGACAGTTACGAGCTTGGCACCGCTTACGGCCATATTGCTCTCGAAGTGGACGACGCCTATAAAGCCTGCGAACTGGTCAAGCAAAAAGGCGGCAAGGTCGTACGCGAAGCCGGTCCGATGAAACACGGCACCACCGTGATCGCGTTCGTCGAAGACCCGGACGGCTACAAGATCGAGTTCGTTCAGCACTAAACCGCCTACTCTCCCCTACCTCGGCTCATGAGCACACTGACGGCATCGACCTCGCCGGAGCGCCGTGCTCTGGATACTTCGGCCATCCTTTTGATGATCGTGCTGTGCGCGCTTTGGGGCCTGCAACAGGTGGCCATCAAACGCGCCAATGCCGATCTCGCGCCAGTGTTTCAAGCGGGGCTGCGCTCCGCGATTGCTGCAGTGCTGGTGTTCGGCTGGACGCGGGTGCGCGGCGTGCGGCTGGGTCAAGCCGATCGCACCTTATGGCCCGGACTGGTCGCCGGGGTGTTATTCGCTGGGGAGTTTGTCTGCATTTTCCTGGGATTGGATCTGACCAGCGCGTCGCGCATGTCGGTGTTTCTCTACACGGCGCCCTGCTTCACTGCGCTGGGCTTGCACTGGTTCGTGCCCGGCGAGCGGCTCAGGCGAATACAGTGGCTGGGCATGGCGCTGGCGTTTGCAGGCATCGTGCTGGCGTTCGTGGACGGCTTTCTGAATGGCTCGACTGGCAGCCTGAGAACGCTGGGCGGCGATGCGCTGGGGGTGCTGGGCGGCGTTTGCTGGGCCGCCACGACCATCGTGGTGCGCGGCACGGCGCTCGCGCGCTGCAGCCCCAGCAAAGCGCTGCTCTACCAGTTGGCGGTGTCTGCTGTGATCTTGCTGGCGGTGGCGGCACTGAGTGGACCGGTGGTACTGCACACGATCGCGCCGCTCACGTGGATGAGCCTGGCCTATCAATCCGTGGTGATTGCGTTTATCAGCTACTTGGTGTGGTTCTGGCTGCTGACGCGTTATATCGCCTCACGACTATCAGTGTTCTCTTTTTTGACGCCGCTGTTTGGCGTCGCGCTCGGCGTGATCCTGTTGGGGGACCATTTCAGCGCCCAATTCGTCGTCGCGGCGCTGCTGGTGCTCAGTGGCATTGCGGTGGTCAACATGCGCGGCGGGGTTGGCAAACGGGCTTGATCCACGCGAGAGGTGTGCGCCTGAGCCGCACACCTCAGTCGCCCCTCGGTAGCCCCTTTAGTCAGCACCTCAGCCACACACATCTGAGCCGCGTGTAAGCCTCACGCGTGACCCGTGTGGATCACGCAGTCTTGGCCAATTGCTGCGCGAGCATCAGGTATTCAGCGACCGATACGTCCTCGGCTCGGCGCGTCAAATCGAAACCCAGCGCCTCGAAATCGATACGCGTGCGATACGTACCCAGCGTCGTGCGCAGCATCTTGCGACGCTGCGAGAAAGCGGCGGTGACCACCTCGCCCAATAGGCGCGGGTCGGCCTCGGTGCGTTCATGCGCGCGCAACGGAATCATCCTGACGATCGCGGAATCGACCTTGGGCGCCGGCTCGAACGATTCCGGCGGCACATGCAGCAGTTTGTCCATGGCATAACGCGACTGCAGCATGACCGACAAGCGCCCAAAATCCTTGGTGCCCGGTTCGGCCGTCATACGCTCGACCACTTCGTTTTGCAGCATGAAGTGTTGATCGATGACGAGTTCGCACGCCTGCATCAAATGGAACAGCAAGGGACTCGATATGTTGTACGGCAGATTGCCGACGATGCGCAGCGTCGGACCCGGTAAGGCGGCGTCCGCCAGCGTGGCGAAATCGTAGGCGAGTGCGTCGCCCGCATGCAATACGAGCTTGTCGCCAAACCGCGTTTGCAAGCGCCCGATCAAGTCTCGATCCAGTTCCACAGCGTGCAAGGTATCGAGACGCTCCAGCAGTGGCCCCGTCAACGCGCCCAGGCCCGGTCCAATCTCCACCATCCGATCAGCACGTGCCGGTGCAATGGTGTCGATGATGGCATCGATCACACCTTGGTCGACCAGGAAGTTCTGGCCGAAACGCTTGCGCGCGTAGTGTCCCTGATGCTGTCTGCTCTGCATGAAATCAACCTGAAAACGAAATAGGACCTGCGTCTGTATTACGACAAAACCACGCGAGCGCGCTGCCGAGCCATTCTGACTGCGCTGTCGATGGCTTCGATCATGCTGCCACAATCGGCGCGCCCGGAGCCCGCCAGATCGAGTGCGGTGCCATGATCGACCGAAGTGCGAATGATAGGAAGCCCGAGCGTAATATTGACGCCCGCGCCAAAGGTTGCGTATTTCAAAACCGGCAAACCCTGATCGTGAAACATCGCCAACACGCAATCGGCGTCTTGCAGGTAGCGCGGCTGAAAAAGCGTATCGGCCGGATACGGTCCGCGCGCATCGATACCGGCAGCCTGCGCCAGCTTCAGTGCCGGCTCTATCGTGTCGATTTCCTCACGGCCGAGATAACCATTCTCGCCTGCGTGTGGATTGAGCCCGGTGACTAATATGCGCGGCGCGGCCACGCCAAACCAATGCCGCAAATCGTGATCGATGATGCGTAGGGTATCGCTCAGGCTCGCTATCGTGAGCGCCGCCGGGACCGCCGCGAGCGGCAGATGGGTAGTCGCCAGCGCAACTCGCAGCGGCGTTTCGCCCGGGCCGCTGAGCATCATGACAACTCGAGGAGTGCCGGTACGTTCGGCGAGATATTCGGTATGCCCGGAAAATGGCACGCCGGCGTCGTTGATGGTGCTTTTCTGCAGTGGCGCAGTGACGATCGCATCAGCCTTGCCGGCCAGCGCCGCGTCGATAGCGGCATCGAGCAGCGCCAGAACGTAAAGGCCATTGGCCGCATCGAGTCGCCCCGCATGACAAGCCGCCTGCAGCGGCACATGTTGGATGCGAACCCTGCCGCTCCCCAACAACGCGGTCAAGTCGAGGCCTATCGCCGTCGCCCGCTGCGCCAGCATATCGGCGTCGCCGAGTATCGCAAAATTGACGTTCGACCACAGCGTGCCCGCCGTGGGCAGGGTGGCAGCGGGCGCACCGGCAGTGGGCGTACCGGACGCCGACGTGCCCATCATCTCGCCGCGCAAGCCTTGCTGCAGCGCCTGCAACGTCAGTTCGGGGCCGACTCCGGCGGGTTCGCCCGTGGTCAGCACAAGCTCGATCGCGCCACTCGGTGCACCGACCGTTTCATGCTGTGTGCTCATCACGCCCCCTCATCGACTGCTAGCTCCTGCCCGACTCAACCCGATCTCGGCGATGACAGCTGGCGCTTACCGGACAAAGCCGTCGCCACGGTCAGCACTTCGGGCAAAGTCAGGTCAGGCCGGCCCGTAGCCCGGCTTGTACTGAATATACGAGTTATCGCGCAACTCACGCAGCCAGTCCGAATAGGCCTGGGCTGCCTTGCGCGAACCAATCACCTGACGCGCGTTGTCCTGCTGCTGACTGGTCGAACCTTCGACCGTACGGCGCTCAACCACCAGGATCAAGTGATAGCCGAACTCGGTGCGTACCGGGTCGCTGACCTGGCCGGGTTTGAGCTGGTTCATCGCCCGTTCGAATTCCGGCACCGTTTCACCCGGGCTGATCCAGCCGAGATCACCGCCTTGCGACGCAGAACCATCTTGCGAATACGATTTCGCGAACGAGGAGAAATCGCCGCCTTGGTCGATCTGGCGTTTGATGTCCTGTATCTTCTGCAGCACTTGTCCTTCAGGCGCACCGTCGCCCACGCGCAGCAGAATATGCTCCACGTGAGTCTGGACGATCTTCATTGCGTTGCCGGAGGGACCGGTCGACGGACGGCGCTCGATCAGCTTGATGATCTGCAGGCCATGTGCGGTACGCACAGGCGTGGACGCGACTTCGTCAGGGCGCATTTTCGAGACGAGGCTCGCATAGCCTTCTGGAAGGCTATCCGGCGACTTGAAACCAAGATCGCCACCTTTGGCCGCGTCGGCATCCTGGGAATACTCCTTGACCAGCTTGCCGAAATCCCGGCCATCATTGGCCTCTTTGATGATCTTCTGTGCTTTGTCCTGCGCCGCAACCAGGTCGGCCGGCGTCGCATTGTCGGGCACCGAAATCAGCAAGTGTTGAATGTGCACATCGTTGCTTGAATTGATGCCGGGGCCGCCATGGGTAGCCAGGTAATTCGCGACCTCCGCATCGGACACGGTGATCTTGCCATCGACTTCTTTCTGCCGCACTTTGTCGAGCAGCAGCTCATTGCGCGCATCGGCGGTAAACAAAGACCAGGGCACCCCTTGCGCCTCGATGCGCGACTGATAGATCGGCAAGGACATGTTGTTGGTCGCCGCCAGACGCTCCAGCGTGCGTTGCACTGACGCGTCGTCCACCGACAGATCATCGTCTTTGGCGCGCTGCAACTGGATGCGCTCCAGAATCATCTGGTCGAGCACCTGCGATTGCAACTGGGTGGCATCGGGGATCGGCGCCCTTTCCTGCTGCAGCCGATTCAAGACCAGGCCCACACGCTGGTCGAGCTCACGCTTGGTCACGACGTCGGCATTCACGATCGCTACGATCTGGTCGACCGCATCGATCGGGCCCGAAGCCGCTACAGCCGGTTGTGCCCCACTCGAAGGCAGCGCTTGCGCACCGGCGTTGGTCGCGAGTAGACATGACGCGGCAAGCAGCGTGGCGCCGCCCAAGAGGCGACTCGATAAGGTGGTCCAGCGAAACTTTTTCATATTTATCCGCAAAAACTCAATCAATTCCATGGCAGCAACGCCCCTTCACTTAGGGATAGTTCGAAAAGCGCGATAGCGCCGGCGGCGATCCCGGCAAGTTTTGATAACCCTGTACGCCATTGGCAAACGTTTGAATCAGACCATTGTCAAGCTTGGACAATCCTTTGAGCTGCAATTGCGCCAACACACGCGTGCCGGACGACGTCGTTCCGACGGTGGTGAAACCGTTGGAATACCGTTGTATGCCCATCCCGAACGCCCAGCAATCCGCGTCATATTGAAAACCGAGCACGCCGTCGACAATCTGCTTTGCAGTGATATCGTAATCGAGACGAGCCACTGCATAGAGATGTTCCGTGATTGGCCACTGCGTGGAAATCAACCCCTGGTTGACCGGTTGGTTATCGATCGTGCTGTTGGCGCGATTGTACCGGTATGACACGTTCAAGACTTTGCGATCGCCCGGATTCCAGGCAACACCCGCTACTGAGCGTATCAACAAATTCTGGCTGTTGCTGTAGTCCACCGCCGATTCGGTCGAGATGCCTGCGCCCCAGCGAAATTGGGCTCCCGCGATCACGTCCGCGCGATCGATAGACGTGGGCGTTACCTGCGCCGCAGTCTCCAGAGTCACCGTTTGCGGTCTGAAAAAATATTGCTGCGCAAACAGGAAGCGAGCCCGCTCGTCGCCCGATGCGGCGTTAATAAACCGTGAGGTCAGGCCAATCACTACACGACTCTGATCGGCCACTCGGTCACCGCCGACAAACGTATTAGGGGCGAACACTTCGGCGATCCCAAAATCGGTATCCGCCGTGTCAAAAATGGGAATGTTGTTCTGATTGACGAACGGCGTGTAGACGTAGTAGATCCGCGGTTCAAGCGTCTGGATATAGTCCGCTCCAAAGATCGTGACCGAGCGCTCGAAGTTCATGCCGGTGTCGAGGCTAAACGTCGGGATCGCCACACTAGGATCCCGATTCTGCCCCGGTGCCACCGTTGACGGAATGCTGGTCAGGTTGTATGACGCCAAGTGCGCCTGAATTTTTGGAATCACGTAGTAATCCGATGTCATGATCGGATAGCTGACGTACGGGTTTACATAAAGCCGCGAGCCTTGATACGAATCGGCCGTCGCGATCCGGAAGTTGCTCGCATCCGCTTCAACGCCATAGTCGAAGCCCGCAACATTGTATTTCGTGTACTTGACGTTCAATTGCGGTTCGCGCTCATAAGGCGCCCCGCCCTGATCCGCCGGAAGCACTTGCCAATGCTGAACGTCTGCCAGAATTGACCACGGCCCCTGATTATATGTAATGCCGACGGACTGATCATAAATATACGAAAGCGCCTGCGAGAAAGTCGTGCTCGACCCCAGGTCCTGGGGATAGGTGCCGTCCGATACACGGTTGTAATCGATGTAGGCCCTGAAGCCATCACCTAAATCCTGATTGTGCTTAAAATAAACTGCATAGCGGTCGGTATGGGTAATCCGGTCGTTCGGTAGGAACTCCCCCGTGAAGCTGCCGGAATAGTCCGATCCCAGATACCGATACGTACCCGCTAATTGTTCCCCGCGCTTGGACAATATGCGCGGATACACAGTCAAATCTTTATTCGGCGCGATATTGAAGTAATACGGCGTAATGAGATCAAAGCCGCCGCTGGTGCTGCTGCCGAACGTCGGCGGCAAGATACCGCTGTGGCGCGCGTCGTCGGTCGGAAACATAAGGTATGGGCTGGCAAAAATCGGCACGCCCTGAAAAAACACCACGGCATTGCGCGCATAACCTTCGTTCTCGGCGCTATCCAGATCGAGCTTGCTCGCTTCGATATACCAAGCCGGCTTGACCGGCGGGAGCTTGCCATCGGGACCCGGCACCGTGCTCGCTTCATTCGCCGGATTCACGCATTTGCAGGCCGTGTAATACGCCTGCATGAAGCGCGTCGTGTCCGGATCGAGCAAATCGACCTGGTTCGCATGACCGGAACCGCCGCTCGCATTGAAGTAGTAGTGCGGCGTGGCCATGTAACCCTGATTCGAGTCTATCGTCAGGTGCGCCTCGGGACCGACAAAGCTGTTGCCGTTGTTAGTCACCCGGACATGGCCATACGCGTCGGTCTTGTCCGTATCGGTGTCATACAGGATCTTGTCGCCCTTGACGACCATCACGCCATGTCGCAGTTCGGCGTGCCCCTCGACTTTCTGATTCTGATCGGCAGTTCCCGACAGGTAATCGCCTATCGTAAACGTTGCCGGCGTATCGCCGGGCTGCAGCAGATGATCTTCCAACTGCGGCGAGAGTCTCAAGCCCCATGGAATATCGAGTTGCACCGGTTGAGCCGCGTCGCCGACGAGTTGCGCGTAGGCAAATTCGGGCGCGCCGACACCGATCGCGAGCAATGCGGCGAACAACGGCGAGAAACGCAAAGGCAAGCGCCGCGACGAACGCAGCGCGCGCGCCCGGCCGTCTGGCATCGTGCCCCGGGTCACAGCCGATCTCGGTCGGTAATTCAATCTGAACGGCATGAATGCATTAGGGCTGGCCACCCCGGCATTGAAACGCGAGCCTGCAGGCTCGCGGACCAACCGGATGAGGTATCGTGAATCGGGCTATCAATTAGGCTATACCTCAGGCTATGCCCCGGGTTATAGCCCGGGGCATAATTCGGGCTATAACCCGGCTTGTTCATTGGTGTGACCATCGTTCTGCGAATTGGCGTCTGACACAGTTAGGCCACCATTTACAGGGGCGCACGGTAGATAGTCGGTCCAGCTTGTTTCCCGGCCGTTCCCCACTGCTTAATCGGGAGCGTCCGGCGAGTCGTGGGGTATTATATGGCAAGACGTTTGCCTTCTCGACATTCATTGCCCCGCCTATGCCAATCCGCGCCGCCGAGCTGCGATCCGACCTGCGCCTCAATCAACTCCATCAGTGGCTGGCCGGCTTGGCTACACGCCACGGGCTGGATCCCGATTCGCTGCAATCTGCATCGGCCGATGCCAGTGCGCGTCGCTATTTCAGGGTGGCCGCGCCGAGCCAAGCTTGCGGGTCGCTGATCGTAATGGACGCGCCACCGCCCGAAAAGTGCCGTGAATTTGCCCAGGTCGCGGCCTTGATGACGACCGCCGGACTCCACGTACCGCACATTCTGGCGAGCGACTTCGATCAGGGCTTCATGCTGCTTAGCGACCTCGGAAGCACGGTCTATCTGGACGTCATCAACGAATCGAACGCACAGCCGATGATGCTCGCGGCTCTGGACAGCGCAATTACTTGGCAGCAGGCCTCGCGCCCGGACGTTCTGCCGGTCTACGACGAAGCGCTGCTGCGCCGCGAAATGGGTCTGTTTCCCGAATGGTATCTGGGACGGCATCTGGGGCAAGATGTGAACGACCCGAAGCTGCAGGCCACGCTGGAAAGCGTCTTTGCGCCGCTCGTGCGCAGTGCGTTGGCCCAGCCGCAGGTGTTCGTGCACCGCGATTTCATGCCACGCAACCTGATGGTGGCCACGCCCCAGCCCGGTGTGCTCGACTTCCAGGATGCGGTGTACGGCCCGATCGCCTATGACGTGGTGTCGCTGTTTCGCGACGCCTTCGTCAGTTGGGATGAGGCGCTCGAACTCGACTGCGTGGCGCGCTATTGGGAGCGCGCACGCAAAGCCGGCTTGCCGGTACGCGATGATTTCGCGGAGTTCTACCGCGAATACGAATGGATGGGCCTGCAGCGTCATCTGAAGGTACTCGGCATTTTTGCGCGCCTCTGGTATCGCGACCGCAAGCCGCGCTATCTGGCGGACACGCCGCGCTTTACCGCCTATGCGCGTAAAGTCGCGCTTCGGTATCGCGAACTGGCGCCGCTCGCGCGCTTGCTCGATCAAATCGAAGGTCGCGTCGCCGAAGTCGGCTACACCTTCTGAGGCACGCATGAATTTCGCCCCTGAAGCCCCGATCGCAATGATCTTTGCCGCTGGCCGCGGCGAGCGCATGCGCCCGCTCACCGATCACCGGCCCAAGCCGCTGCTCGAAGCGGGTGGCAAAGCCCTGATCGTCCGGCAGATCGAGGCACTGGCACGAGCCGGCTTTAGCCGCATCGTGATCAATCATGCGTGGCTGGGCGAGCAGTTCGCCGCTGTACTCGGCGATGGTTCGCGCTGGGGTGTGCGCCTGTCGTTCTCGCCTGAGACCGAGGCTCTCGAAACCGCGGGCGGCATCGCGCACGCACGGCCTTTGCTCGAAGCCGGCGGCATGCCGCGCGCGTTCGTCGGCGTGGCCGGCGATATCGTCACCGACTACGACTATCGCGGCTTGCTGCCCCGGCTCGATCAGTTCGAGCAGCAGATCGCTGCGGGCCAACCGCCGCGCATGCATCTGATTATGGTGCCCAATCCGCCTTATCACGCTGAAGGCGATTTCGTGCTCGACCACGGACAATTGTCGATGGCGGGAGCGACGGCGCGCCTCACCTTTGGAAGCATCGGCATCTACGACACGCGCATGTTTCACGGCTTGCCAGCAGGCACGAAAAAAGCGCTGACCCCGTACTTCCGGGAGACCATCGCCGCAGGTCTCGCCAGCGGCGAGCTGTACGAAGGTCGCTGGGAAAATATCGGCACGCCTGATCAACTGCAGGCACTGGACCTCGCGCTGCGACAGCCACAATACTGACGCCGCAATACTGAATCCGGCCACTGCCCGCGACCGCGGCCCGCATCCACTGACGGCAAATACGCCCCCCTCATCATGACGAATTCCCCTATCGCTGAACTGACAGTGGCTACGTTCGATGCCGCCATTTATCGTGGCCGGCGTGAGCACCTGATTGCGCAAATGCGTGCCGCCGGCGGTGGCGTCGCGATCATCGCGACAGCGCCCGAGCGTATGCGCAATGCCGATGCGGATTATCCGTATCGGCACGACAGCTCGTTCTACTACTTGAGCGGCTTCACCGAACCCGAAGCGCTGCTGGTGATCGATGCTCGCACGCCCACGGGCGCGAGCACGCTGTTTTGCCGCGTCAAGGACGCCGAGCGTGAAACCTGGGAGGGCCTGCGCTACGGGCCCGAGGCCGCGCGCGAGCAATTCGGCTTCGATGCCGCGCACCCCTTCGATAGCGTGAACGAACATCTGCCGCAGCTATTGGCCGGCGCGCCCACCGTGTTCTACGCGTTCGGCGCGGTACCCGCATTCGACGTGATGGTGCAAGGATGGATCGATCGGGTTCGCGCGCAACGGCGTGCCGGCGTCACCGCGCCGGCACAGCTCAGCGATGTGCGTGTGCTGCTCGATGAAATGCGCGTCGTCAAAGACGATTACGAACTCGCCGTGATGCGCCGCGCAGCGCAAATTTCCGCGCGAGCCCACGTGCGTGCCATGCACGCTTGCCGGCCCGGCATGCGCGAATACGAACTCGAAGCCGAGCTGCTTTACGAGTTCCGGCGCCAAGGCGCCCAAGCGCCCGCCTACGGCTCGATCGTCGCGGCCGGTGCCAACGCCTGCATCCTGCATTACCCGGCAGGCCGCACCATTGCGCGCGATGGCGACCTGATCCTGATCGACGCCGCATGCGAGTTGGACGGCTATGCATCGGACATCACCCGCACCTTCCCGGCCAATGGCACGTTTTCGGGACCGCAACGCGAGCTCTATGAAATCGTACTCGCCGCGCAGCATGCTGCGGTGGCGGCGACCAAGCCGGGCGCCCGTTTCGATGATCCGCACAATGCCGCGGTCAAGGTACTGGCCCAGGGAATACGCGACACCGGCTTGCTCGATGGCGACCAGCATGGCACCGTGGATGACATCATCGAAAGTCGCGCTTACAGCCGCTTCTATATGCACCGCACCGGTCACTGGCTCGGCATGGATGTGCACGATTGCGGCAGCTACCGCGACGCCGCCGCGCTCGCGACGGCACAGGATTCAGAGGCAAATTCGGCGTCGCGTTCGGCAGCAGGTTCAGTCTTGAACTCGCTGCCGCCAACTTCCACACCTGCCTCGCCTACCCCGGCGGCGCCCTCGCGCGTGCTGCAGGCGAATATGGTGCTGACCATCGAACCGGGCTTGTACGTGCGCGCCGCCGACGACATCCCCCAACGTTACTGGGGCATCGGCATACGCATCGAGGACGATGCCATCGTTACGGCGTCGGGCTGTGAATTGATCACGCGCGAGGTTCCGGTCGAAGTCGCGCAGATCGAAGCGCTGATGCGCCATGTTTGAGCGTGGCGCAGCCGTCATGACAGTCACTGCAACCCACGTTGAGTCGAACGTCCCCGCCGCCGCAGTCGATGCCCCGGCCGTGCATCCCGAAACAGGGGCCACGGCCGCATTCGACCCACCCTTGCGTGTCGATGTCGCTATTGTGGGCGCCGGGCCGGTCGGATTGGCGCTGGCCGGCTGGCTCATGCGCCGCGGCGCGACGCGCGCGTTGTCGGTGGCGCTGATCGATGCCCGCGACGCCTCGCAAACACCGCACGCCGCGAACGCCGATCCGCGCGCGATGGCGCTTTCGCATGGCAGCCGCATGCTGCTCGAAACCTTGGGCTGGCCAGTCGATGCGACGCCGATCCGCCACATTCATATTTCGCAGCGTGGCCATTTCGGCCGCACCCAGATCGATTACGACGAACACGACTTGCCTGCACTGGGCTATGTCGTGCGATACGGTCAATTGGTCGCGAGTCTGGCCGCAGCGCTGCGCGACACGCCGGTGCAATGGCTGACGAACACTACGGCACAACTCGTGCAACAGGATGCGAACAGCGCGACGCTCGCGCTCGAACGGGACGGTGTGCGCCGCGAACTCCATGCGAGTGTCGTGATCAATGCCGAAGGCGGCGTCTATCGCGGATCGAACGGATCGAACGGATCGAACGGATCGAGCACATCGGGCGCATCGACTACATCGAGCGCATTGGGCACATCGGCGGCAGCGGCGACAGACAGCCTGCGATCTCCCTCGCGGATAAGCGGCGCCGCGCCGCGCAATCGCGATTACCAGCAAAGCGCATTGGTCGCGACAGTCCGCGTAGCCCGGCCCCGCGCCAACTTCGCGTGGGAGCGTTTTACATCTGAAGGACCGCTGGCCTTATTGCCGCTAAGCCATGCAAGCGCGGCAGGCGTCGGCCTGCATCAGGACGAGTTCTCCCTGGTCTGGTGCGGTCGCCCCGAAGCCTCGCGCGAGCGTGCGGCACTGCCGGATGCCGAATTCTTGATCGCACTGCACCATGCGTTCGGCGATCGCATGGGCGCCTTCACGCAGGTCAGCGGTCGTTCCATGTTCCCACTGGGCCTGCACGCATTGACCCAACTCACTTCGGGTCGGATCGTCGCGATCGGCAACGCGGCTCAAACGCTGCATCCGGTCGCTGGACAGGGTCTGAACCTCGGCCTGCGCGACGCACATGCGCTGGTCGAAGCGCTGGGACAATATGGCGCCACCGTTGATGCTCTGCACCATTTCGCCCGCAGTCGGGCTGCGGACCGTCGCCTGACGATAGCGGCCACCGACACGCTGGCACGCTTGTTCACGGTCGATCTGGCGCCCGTTGTGACGCTGCGCGGATGCGCGCTCGCCGCACTCGATTTCGTACCCGCAGCCAAGCGCATCCTGGCGCGGCAGATGATGTTCGGGCAAAGACGCTAAGCGCCAGCCGTGTGCAACCGGCTCGGTAGAACTGAAAAGGCGGGTTATTTAACCAAATCGAACCTGATCCCGGCCCACATTGAAACTGAGATTGAAACCACGGTGAAAACTTAGGTTGAGATGCAGGTTAAAATGCGGGTTAAAATATCGGTTAAATTTTGCGGGTAATTCCTGCTTCGATTAAGTTCCGTCGCGGTTAAGTTCCAATTAATATCCCAATTTGGCCGATTTCGATTTGACCGATTTCGAGTTGACCGATTTACGGCCGGCTTATGTGCTGCATGATGCACGCGAAGCACCTGACGCAAACCGCACCCTTGCGTCACTGCGGGCCCTCTCTGCCTGGCGAACCCGAGCCGCCTTGTAAAACCCAAACTCAGGACCGCGATCCATTATTTATGCCCAGCATTGGTCGTCATATTTTGCGCAACAACTTGTTCGTCGCTCCGATGGCCGGAGTGACAGATAGGCCATTCCGTCAATTGTGCAAACGACTGGGCGCGGGCTATGCCGTATCCGAGATGGTGGCGTCCAATGCGCAGCTTTGGAATAGCGCGAAGACCATGCGGCGCGCCGATCACACCGGAGAAGTCGAGCCGATCGCCGTACAGATTGCCGGCGCCGACCCGCAGATGCTGGCAGAAGCTGCACGTTACAACGTCGATAACGGCGCCCAGATCATCGATATCAATATGGGTTGCCCGGCCAAGAAAGTGTGCAATCTCGCGGCTGGCTCGGCGCTATTGCAAAACGAGCCGCTCGTCACACGCATCCTCGAAGCCGTGGTGCGCGCCGTCGGCGTGGGACCCGACGCGGTTCCCGTCACGCTCAAGATTCGTACCGGTTGGGATCGCGATCACAAGAATGCGCTGCGCATCGCCGCTATCGCTCAAGCAAGCGGCATCGCGATGCTCACGGTGCACGGCCGCACGCGCGCCGATTTGTACAAGGGCGACGCCGAGTATGAAACGATCGCCGCAGTCAAGGCCGCCGTGGCTATCCCGGTGGTCGCCAACGGCGACATCGACACGCCCGAGAAAGCGCGCGCGGTGCTGGCCGCGACCGGCGCGGACGCACTGATGATAGGCCGCGCGGCGCAAGGCCGGCCCTGGTTATTTCGCGAAATCGAGCATTTCCTGCGTACCGGCACGCATCTAAGCGCGCCGCGTGTCGACGAAATCCAGCAGATCATGAACCATCATTTGCAAGACCACTACGCGTTTTATGGTGAATTCACCGGTGTGCGCACTGCGCGCAAGCACATCGGCTGGTACACTCGCGGACTCGCCGGCGCACAAGCGTTCCGGCACCGGATGAATACGCTGGACACGACCGACGCGCAACTCGCTGCGGTCAATGCATTTTTTGATGCGCAAAAAGCTTTCTCCGACCGGCTCACTTATGTTGATGACGATTCTCACGATTCGAACCTTTCATCTACACCCAACCGACTAGCAGCATGAGCAAGCACAACATCGAACAATGCGTCCGTGAAAGTCTGGAAAATTATTTCCGTGATCTCGACGGCTCACAGCCCCACGATATCTACGATATGGTGATCTCATGCGCCGAGAAACCGATGCTTGAGATCGTGCTCGCCAACGCCGGGGGCAACCAGTCGCTCGCGTCCGAGTACCTGGGCATCAATCGCAATACCTTGCGCAAAAAGCTGCAGCAGCACGGCTTGCTGTAAATCCGAACCCTGTCTGTGACGCTCAGGCGTTCGCAGGCGCTACTCCTTCACCGCCATGATCAAGCAAGCGCTCATTTCAGTTTCCGATAAAACCGGGATCGTCGAATTCGCTCAGGCACTCGCCGGACTCGGCGTCCAGCTGTTGTCGACCGGCGGCACCGCCAAACTACTCGCGGAAAAAGGCCTGGCCGTGACCGAAGTCGCGGATTACACCGGCTTTCCGGAAATGCTCGATGGCCGAGTCAAGACCTTGCATCCGAAAGTGCATGGCGGCATTCTCGCGCGTCGCGACTTGCCCGAGCACATGGCCGCACTCGCCAAACACGACATCCCGACGATCGACCTGCTGGTAGTCAATCTCTACCCGTTTCGCGAGACGATTGCGCGCCCGCAATGCTCGCTCGAAGAAGCGATCGAGAATATCGATATCGGCGGCCCAACCATGCTGCGCTCGGCGGCAAAAAATCATTGCGACGTGACCGTCGTGGTGGACCCGGCCGATTACGCCGTGGTGCTCGACGAGATGCGCGCCAACCAGAATCAGGTCGGCTATCCGACCAATTTCCGGCTCGCTACCAAGGTGTTCGCTCATACCGCGCAATACGACGGCGCGATCACCAATTATCTGACGAGCCTGGGCGAAGATTTGCAGCACACCTCGCGCAGCCCGTATCCGGCAACACTGAACCTTGCGTTCGAAAAAGTGCAGGACCTGCGCTACGGCGAGAATCCGCACCAGGGCGCGGCGTTCTACCGCGACCTCGCGGCGCCCGTGGGTGCGCTGGCCAATTACGTGCAGTTGCAAGGCAAAGAACTGTCGTACAACAACATCGCCGACGCGGACGCGGCCTGGGAATGCATCAAGACATTCGATGCGTCGGCCTGCGTCATCGTCAAACATGCAAACCCGTGCGGCGTAGCACTGGGCGCGACGGCGGCCGAAGCTTACGCCAAGGCGTTCCAGACCGATCCGACTTCGGCGTTCGGCGGCATCATCGCCTTCAACCGGGAAGTGGACGAAGCTGCGGCCCAGGCAGTCGCCAAGCAGTTCGTCGAGGTGTTGATCGCACCGTCATTCACGGCGGGCGCGAAACAGGTTCTGGCTGCCAAGCAGAACGTGCGCGTGCTGCAAATCGAGTTGGGCGACACGGCCACCGCCGTGAATGCGTTCGACATGAAGCGCGTCGGCGGCGGACTGTTGCTGCAGTCGCCTGATGCGAAAAACGTCCAACCGTCGGAGTTGCGTGTGGTGAGCAAGCGCGCACCGACCGCGAAGGAAATGGAAGACATGCTGTTCGCCTGGCGCGTCGCAAAATTCGTCAAATCGAATGCAATCGTGTTCTGCGGCAATGGCATGACGCTCGGGGTGGGAGCGGGTCAGATGAGCCGCGTGGACTCTGCGCGCATCGCCAGTATCAAGGCGCAGAATGCGGGCCTGAGTTTGAGCGGATCGGCCGTCGCGTCAGACGCGTTCTTCCCGTTTCGCGACGGCCTCGACGTGGTGGTGGCGGCAGGCGCGACCTGCGTGATCCAACCCGGTGGTTCGGTGCGCGACGATGAAGTGATCGCCGCGGCCGACGAACAGAACATTGCGATGATCGTGACGGGAACGCGCCATTTCCGCCACTAAACACGGACACTGACCCGGGGCACCAACCCCGGGCACTCAGCTCGCGCATCGGCCTCAAGTACTTAATTCAGCACCCAACCGCGCTCTCGGACGACCGCTTGCGAACATGTTCTCCACAACGCTGAATCCTCACGTGTCGAAAGCGCAGCAATACGACGAATTGCTGGCGCAAGCGCGTTCGCTCACGAGCGACGAGACCGATCGCATCGCCAATGCCGCAAACTTTGCGGCGCTTGTGTATCACTCCTTGGCCGATCTTAATTGGGCCGGGTTCTACTTTTTCGATGGCGCCGAGCTGGTCGTCGGCCCGTTTCAGGGCAAACCGGCTTGCGTGCGCATCGCGCTGGGCAAGGGCGTGTGCGGGACCGCGGCGCAAACTCGACAGACACACGTCGTGCCGGACGTTCATGCATTCGCCGGGCATATCGCCTGCGACTCCGCCTCGCAATCCGAAATCGTCGTGCCGCTGGTGGCCGACGACGGCAGTCTAGTGGGAGTTTGGGACGTCGACAGCCCCTCGCTCAACCGCTTCGACGCGGAAGATGCCAAGGGCATGGAAGCGCTCTGCACGCTGTTCATGGCGTTGGCGTGGAAGGGCTCGCGTTAGAGCGCATCGCTGCCATCCATTTTATTCATGTCAGAATAAAGGCTCATCTTCACGCATAGGGCCGCGATGAATTTAAATCACCTGGCGATCTTCCACGCTGTTGCGCTGACCGGCGGCGTCGGCACGGGCGCGGCACGGCTGCATATAAGCCAATCGGCCGTATCCAAGCAGCTCGCCGATTTCGAAAATCATCTCGGCGCGACCTTGTTCGACCGGCTACCGCGCGGTGTGCGCTTGACCGAAGCGGGCAAGCTGCTGCTCGGTTACGCGAACCGGATTTTCTCGCTGGAAACCGAGGCCGAGCAAGTGCTTGGCGATCTCCATGCACTACGGCGCGGCCGTGTTTCCATTGGCGCCAGTCGCACGATAGGGGGTTATTTGCTGCCGACGATACTGGCGCAATTCAACCGTCTGCACCCGGACATCGAATTAACGCTGGAGGTCGCCAATACCGCAGCGATTCAAACCATGCTGATCGATGGCGCGATCGACGTCGGTTTCACCGAAGGCCTGAGCCGTTCGGAAGCGCTCGAATTCAGCGTGATGGCGGAAGATGAATTGGTGCTGATCGCCGCGCCCGGGGCGGATATTGCGCTGGCGCCCGTGGACACAAAAATAACTGCGGGCACAGCGGCCAAGAAATCCGCGCGTGTACAGGCAAATGCGCGGGCGACCACACGGGCAAACGCGCCGCCAAGCGCCTCGGTGCGTGCAACCACCCTTAAGCCAGCCGGTGCGATAGCCGTGAGCGCATTGCATGGCTTGCCGCTGCTCATGCGCGAACCCGGGTCCGGCACCCGCGCGGTAATGGAACAGGCACTCGCCACGCATGGCGTCGTGCCGCGCTCGGCGATGACACTGGCCAGTACCGAGGCGATCAAGCGCATGGTCGCCGCCGGCATGGGCTACGCGTTTGTTTCGGCGCTCGCGGTCAGTACCGAAGTGCAAGCGGGCCTGCTGACCATCGTTCCGGTCAAGGGCCTGCGCATACGCCGTCCGCTACATCGGTTGGAACTCAAAGGCAGTTGGACCAGCCCTGCGGTTACCGCTTTTCTGCAGTTCATGTGTCAAAATGCGGATAGTCACCGCGTCTCGCGCGCCCCTACCCCTTAGTTTGCCCAACCTGAGCGTTTGCCCTGCGGCCTCATGAGAATTCTCGGTATAGACCCCGGCTTGCGTGTGATGGGATTCGGCATCATCGAGCAACATGGCTCGCAGCTCGGCTATATCGCCAGCGGCGTGATCAAGACGGCAGACGCCGATTTGCCGCACCGGCTAGGGACGCTGTTCGAAGGGATCTCGACGCTGGTGCGCGAATACGCGCCCGACCAATCGGCCATCGAAAAAGTCTTCGTCAACGTCAATCCGCAATCCACGCTACTGCTCGGACAAGCGCGCGGTGCGGCAATCTGTGCGCTGGTGGCAGGCGGCTTGCCGGTCGCTGAATATACGGCCTTGCAATTGAAGCAGGCGGTGGTGGGCTACGGTCGCGCCACCAAAGAACAAATGCAGGAAATGGTGATGCGCTTGCTCAAGCTTTCGGGCAGGCCCGGCACCGACGCGGCCGATGCGCTGGGCATGGCGATTTGTCACGCCCACGCGGGTGTCGCCGTGAAAGCCCTTGGCGGGCTGGCGCCTTCGCTGGCGAAAAAAGGTTTGCGCGTGCGGCGCGGGCGGCTGGTCGGTTAGGTTTGCGTGTGCGACGCCAGTGACTTCCCTTGTCTTCATTAACGGATGAACCGATATGATCGGACGAATTGCCGGCGTTTTGCTGGAAAAAAACCCACCGCGGCTGCTGGTCGATTGCGGCGGCGTCGGCTACGAAATCGATGTGCCGATGAGTACGTTTTATAACCTGCCGGCCATAGGCGAACGTGTCGCACTGCTTACGCAATTGATCGTGCGTGAGGATGCTCACCTGCTGTTCGGCTTTGGCAGCGTCGACGAACGCATGACGTTTCGCGAGTTGCTCAAGATTACCGGCGTCGGTGCGCGCATGGCGCTCGCGGTGCTCTCGGGCATGAGTGTCAACGAGCTGGGGCAGGCGGTCACGCTGCAAGACGCCGCGCGCCTGACCCGCGTGCCCGGCATCGGCAAGAAAACCGCCGAGCGCCTGCTGCTCGAACTCAAGGGCAAGATAGGCGCAGACCTCGGGGTGGCCGGCGGCATCGCGGCAGCGCCAGACCATGCGAGTGACATCCTGCATGCGCTGCTGGCGCTCGGCTACTCCGAAAAAGAAGCGCTGCTTGCGGTTAAGAGCGTGCCCGCCGGTTCCGGGGTATCGGACGGGATCCGGCTGGCGCTGAAGGCTTTGTCCAAGGGATAACAAGCCACGAGACCACCGGTGGGACGGCGATGGCACCGATAAGCGCGACGCGGCATTATTCACCTTTGCCTTGTCTGCTCGCACGGTCGACCTAAGCGGTACAATCGAACCATGATAGAAACCGAAAAACTTGGCGCCGAGCGTATTATCGCTGCCACGCCGACTTCGCCTAACGAAGAGGTCTTCGAGCGCGCGCTGCGTCCGAAGCAGCTCGACGAGTACGTCGGGCAGGAAAAGATACGCGGTCAGTTGGAGATTTTTATCGAAGCGGCCCGGCGCCGTTCCGAAGCGCTCGACCACGTGCTGCTGTTCGGCCCCCCTGGGTTGGGAAAGACGACGCTCGCGCACATCATCGCGCGTGAAATGGGCGTCAACCTGCGCCAGACGTCCGGCCCCGTGCTCGAACGGGCCGGCGATCTGGCCGCGCTGCTGACCAATCTCGAAGCCAACGACGTCTTGTTCATCGACGAGATCCATAGGCTTTCTCCCGTCGTCGAGGAAATTCTGTATCCGGCGCTCGAGGACTATCAAATCGACATCATGATCGGCGAAGGTCCGGCGGCGCGTAGCGTCAAGCTCGATTTGCAGCCGTTCACCCTAGTGGGTGCAACCACCCGCGCCGGGATGCTGACCAACCCGTTGCGCGACCGCTTCGGCATTGTGGCGCGGCTTGAGTTCTACTCTGCGACCGAGCTGGCCCGTATCGTGCACCGATCGGCCGATCTGCTGGGCGCACAAATTGGCGACGATGGCGCAATGGAAATCGCCAAGCGCTCGCGCGGCACGCCGCGTATCGCCAATCGCTTGCTGCGACGCGTACGTGACTTTGCCGAGGTCAAGGCCGATGGCCGCATTACCGCCGCTGTTGCCGACGCCGCGCTGGCTATGCTCGATGTCGATGCGGTCGGCTTTGACGTCATGGATCGCAAGTTGCTCGAGGCGATCCTGCATAAATTCGATGGCGGACCGGTCGGAGTCGACAACCTCGCGGCGGCGATCGGCGAAGAACGCGACACGATCGAAGATGTGTTGGAGCCGTTCCTGATTCAGCAGGGTTTCTTGCAACGCACACCACGCGGGCGCGTCGCGACTTTGCTCGCTTATCGGCATTTCGGGTTGGCTGCCCCCGACACCGGACCCATACGCGACATGTGGGACGCGGCCAGCTAAGCCGATACGCGCTCACACATCTCCATCCGATATGGCCTCCCCCTCCGACCCGCTCCCCACTGGCTCAAGATCGACCACCTCCGCGAAGTCGAACGAAGGGGGTGACAGGATGCGTGCTGGGGTGCAAGCGGGAGTGCAAACGGGCGTACGTGCGCGCATCGCCGCGGGCGTCACTCAGTTGACCAGCAGTCAAAGCCTGCCGATCGATTATTCATCGCCGCCCGGAGATCCCGGTCTGTTCGGCCCCGACTCGGTTTGTTGGAAGGTGCATGCCGATTTCACCTCGATGATCGTGGGCGGCATTAGCGCGCTGATGTTGCAGGCGTTGCATCCGCTTGCGCTCGCAGGCGTCTGGGACCATTCGAGCTTTCGCACCGATATCCATGGCAGGCTCAGGCGCACCGCGACGTTCATCGCAGGGACCACCTATGGCAGCCGCGCCGACGCTTTGACGTTGATCCAGCGTGTCAAGACGATCCACGAGAAGGTCAAAGGGACGGCACCCGACGGGCGTCCGTACGCGGCCGATGATCCGATCTTGCTAACGTGGGTGCACGTGGCGGAAATGTCGAGTTTTTTGGCTAGCTACCTGCGTTATGTCGACCCCGATCTGGCGCCCGCCGATCAGGACCGTTATTACCGCGAGACGGCGCTGATCGCCGAACTACTCGGCGCCACCGGCGTGCCCAAGTCGCGCGAAGAGATTGCGTTTTATTTGCAAAGCAAGCGCGCCGAACTGGAAGTCGGACCACGCACGCGTGAGGTGGTGCGTGTCCTGATGGCTGCGCGTGCGCCGACCTTGGCGACGCGTCCGGTCGGCAAACTGCTGCTGGGCGCGGGTGTCGATTTACTGCCCGACTGGGCTCAGCGTAGCCTGGGCTTTGGGTTGTGGGCCCCGCTGCGGCGCGTCGTGGTCCGGCCCGGTGTGCGTGCAATCGCGCCGGTGATGCGCTGGGCATTGCGCAATGGGGTGTCAAAGCGTGCGCGAGCCAGAGTGGCTGCGTGCGCTGAGACTTGATACGCCGGGTACTTGATACTACGCCGGGTACTTGATACGCCGGGACGCTGGATACGCCGAATTCGAGGCTCTCAGCGCGCAACCTGCGCCGCCGCAGCAGGAATTCACGACTGGCGAGCTTCTACGACTAGCGAGAATTGACGACCAGCCCGCTCAAACCACTCGCGGGTCGACCCGATCGCCAAATCCATCGTCCGCACTCGTTTCGAGGTGCTCGATATCGGCCCAACGAATCACGCGCGCGCCATACGCATCAAAATCGAGCACGTTGACGCTGGCATTGAGCAACGCATGAGTACGCGGTGCTGCCAAGGTCATCCGGTTCGCATAGCGATAAGCACAATCGAGAACACCACCGTGTGCCACGGCCACGATGCGCTGCCCGCTATGCCGTTGCGCGAGTCCGACTAACGCCGTCGTCACGCGGTCGTAGAACGCCTGCTGCGACTCGCCACCCGTGGGTGCAAATTGCGGATCGCGGGTTTGCCAAGCGGCATACTCGATCGGAAACCGAACCCGGATCTGCTCCGGATCATGGCCTTCAAACGCACCGTACATGCGCTCGCGCAACGCCGGAGCCGGCACGATGGTTAGTCCTAGTGCATCCGCCAGCGGCTGCGCGGTTTCGCGCGCACGCGCCAGGTCGCTGCTGTAGATCGCGTCGATGCGCATCCCCGGCCCTTGATACACGCGTTCGGACAAATGCACCGCAAGACGTTGGGCCTGCTCCCTGCCCGTCGCCGACAAGCCGATATCGAGATGACCTTGAATACGCTTGACGCGATTCCAGTCGGTTTCGCCGTGACGTACGAGGAGGATTTGTGTGGACATGATAACGATAGCTAGCCGTTCAGACGAGGGGAAGCCGACGGCGCGCGCGCATCGAGCCAAAAGGTGACCGGGCCGTCGTTGACCAGCGCCACCTGCATGTCGGCGCCGAATTCGCCAGTCTGAACATCGGAATGAGCAGCACGGGCGCGCTCGACAAAGTAGTCGAAGAGTCGCTGGCCGTCAGCGGGCGCAGCCGCTGGCGTGAAGCTGGGGCGCATGCCGTTGTGCGTGTCGGCCGCGAGCGTGAACTGCGAAACCAGCAGCAAGCCGCCCGAGCGCCCAGCGCCGTCGATATTCTGCACGCTCAGATTCATTTTCCCCTGCGCATCGCTGAACACGCGGTAGCCGATGACTTTCGCCAGCAGCTTGTCGGCAAGCGCCTCGGTATCGCCACGCTCGGCACACACGAAGGTCAGCAAACCGGGGCCGATGGCACCGGTGCTGCGCCCGGCCACCGTCACCTCGGCCCGCAACACGCGTTGGATCAGCGCAATCATGACGGGATCACGATGCAACCCGGCCGGTTGCTTGCAAGCCTATGGCTTTGTGCATAGTTCAGACGAACATTCAGACGATCAGCGTGACACGCGCGAACCGCCGCTTGCCCACTTGCACTACATACGTACCGGGCTCGACCTTGAGCGCCTTGTCGGAGATGAGGGTGCCGTCGATGCGCACGCCGTTTTGTTCGATATTGCGCAACGCGTCGCTGGTTGACGGCACGAGACCGGCCTGCTTGAGCAACTGCCCGATCGCAAGCGGCGCGCCGCCCAGGCTCACGGCCGGGATATCGTCAGGCACGCCGCCTTTGGCGCGGTGGTTGAAATCTTCGAGTACGCGCTCGGCGTCGGCAGCCGTATGAAAGCGGCTGACGATTTCCTGGGCCAGCAGCACCTTGAAATCGCGCGGGTTGCGACCGCTTTCGGTCTCACTACGAAAGCCAGCGATTTCCTCGAGACTACGAAACGATAGCAGTTCGAAATAACGCCACATCAACACATCGGAAATACTCATCAACTTGCCGAACATATCGGCCGGTTTTTCGCTGATGCCGACGTAGTTCGCTTTCGACTTGGACATTTTTTCGACGCCGTCCAAGCCTTCCAGCAAAGGCATCGTCAAAATGCACTGCGGCTCCTGACCATACTGCTTTTGCAGTTCGCGGCCCACCAGCAGATTGAATTTCTGATCGGTGCCCCCGAGCTCGAGGTCCGAGTGCAGCGCGACCGAATCATAGCCCTGCATCAGCGGGTAAAGGAACTCGTGAATCGAGATAGGCACATTGCCCTGGAAGCGTTTTTTGAAGTCATCGCGCTCGAGCATGCGAGCCACAGTATGGTGCGAAGCCAGTTTGATCATCCCGTCCGCGCCGAGGGGCAACGACCATTCGCTGTTGTAGCGAATTTCGGTCTTTTCGCGGTTCAGCACCATCACGGCCTGTTCGAAATACGTTTCAGCGTTGAACTTGATTTGCTCTGGCGTCAGCGGCGGCCGGGTCGCATTGCGGCCAGACGGATCACCGATCAGGGATGTGAAATCGCCTAGCAGGAAGATCACCGTGTGCCCGAGGTCCTGCAACTGGCGCATCTTGTTGAGCACTACCGTATGACCGATATGGATATCGGGCGCGGTCGGATCCAGGCCAAGCTTGATGCGCAGCGGTTTGCCGGTAACGGCACTACGCGCGAGCTTCTGGATAAATTCTTCCTCGATCAATAGCTCGTCCACACCGCGCTTGGCGATCGCGAGGGCATGCCGCACTTCGTCGGTGATCGGATAGACGGCCGCGGGGCCTGCGCTCGGGGCTGGGTTGGTGGCGTTCTGCTCAGTGCTCATTCTGTGGTGGTATGTCGGTGATGGTGTATCGGTGAAATCGCAAAAACGATGCTCGGCCAGCAATAGCCGGATGCGGCTAAGCCCATGATTTTACGTGATGTGGCCGAGCTAGGTCATATTTAGCGCGCACGACAGGTTTGAGCACGGTGTCAGGCCACGCGCAAGCCTCTGTTTCGCGGGATAATCGCGTCATCGAAGGGAGACGGCATGGCTCAATCTAAGGCGGACGGCATTTATTTCGGCATGATGTCGGGCACCAGTCTCGACGGGGTCGATGCGGTCGCAGTCGAATGGCGGGAAGGCGCCGTGCCGCGCGTGCTGGCACAGAGCGCCATCAGTTTTCCAGGCCCCCTGCACGACGAACTGCATGGCTTGCAGCAAGCGGGCTACGATGAAATCGACCGCGAAGCGCGTGCGGCCAATCAGTTGGCGCATTGTTACGCGCAATGCAGCGCCGCGCTGCTTGAACTCGGATCGCTACAAGCGAGTGAGGTCCGTGCGATCGGTGTGCATGGCCAGACCATCCGGCATCGGCCCGAGCGAGGATACACGCGCCAGACCAACAACCCGGCGTTGCTCGCGGAACTCAGCGGCATCGATGTCATCGCCGATTTTCGCAGTCGCGATATCGCGGCAGGCGGGCAAGGCGCGCCGCTGGTGCCGGCATTTCACGCCACGGTGTTCGGTGCGCCTGGAACGACCCGGGTAGTGTGCAACATAGGCGGCATCAGCAATCTGAGCGTATTGCATGCCGATGGCAGCATTAGCGGTTTTGATTGCGGGCCAGGAAACGCGCTGCTCGATTATTGGGCGCATCGACATCTGCAGCAACGCTACGATGACGGCGGCGCTTACGCGGCCCAGGGGCAGGTGCTACAGCTCCTACTGGCCGATTTACTCGGCGAGCCTTTTTTTGCGCTAGCGCCACCCAAGAGTACTGGCCGCGACTTGTTCAATAGCGACTGGTTGACGGCCAAGCTGGCATCGCATGCCGCGCTTGCGCCTGCCGACGTGCAAGCCACACTGACGTTTTTGACTGCGGTATCGATCGCCCGCGAAATCGAGCGGCATGCCGTCGATTGCGACGCGGTGTTTGTATGCGGGGGCGGTGCGTTGAATCGAACGCTGATGCGCGACTTGAAAAGCGCCTTGTCCACGCTGGGCCTACACGTTAGCGTGCAGGCGACCGACGTGCTGGGTGTGCCCGCGCTGCAGGTCGAGGCATTTGCCTTCGCCTGGCTGGCACGGCAATTCGTGGCTAGACAAGCCGGTAATTTGACTGCCGTAACCGGTGCTGCCGGTCCGCGCGTACTGGGCGCACTTTATCCGCGCTGATCAGTGAGCACCGGACCGCAGCAAAACAGCCGCGATTTAAGCGGAAAACGACGATCCGCAGCCGCAGGTGCTGGTCGCGTTCGGATTCTTGATCACAAACTGAGCGCCGTTGATGTCGTCTTTGTAGTCGATCTCCGCACCCACGAGATACTGATAGCTCATCGAGTCGATCAACAACTGCACGCCGGCCTTATCCATGACGGTGTCGTCTTCGTTGATCTCTTCGTCAAACGTGAACCCGTACTGGAAGCCTGAACAACCGCCACCCTGCACGAACACGCGCAGCTTGAGCGCGGGGTTGCCTTCTTCTTCAATCAGTTGCTTGACCTTATCCGCGGCGCTGTCCGTGAAGACCAGCAAGCTGGGCATGGCGGGAGCGGGTGTGGACGTGACAGGAGCTTCAGATACTGCATTCATGTAATTTCTCCGAAAGACAAGACGCTTTGACCACATTGTAGAGCCGATTCGAAACTCGTGCTGAAACGCACTCCGCCGAATAAGGTCTTGTTTGGATTAAGAAAATTGCAAAACCGGCAAAATGCTGAAAAAAACTGCCTGCAATAAAAAAAAACCGCCGGGCGACGGTCGCCGGGCGGTTTTTCTGAGCATCGATTCCGGCATACGGCCGGAACGCGTGCCGATTAACGCTTCGAGAATTGCTTCCTGCGGCGTGCCTTGTGGAAACCGACTTTCTTACGTTCGACTTCACGTGCATCGCGGGTAACAAAACCAGCGTGCGACAGTTGCGGCTTCAGCGTTGCGTCGTAGTCCATCAGCGCACGCGTGATGCCGTGGCGTACTGCACCGGCTTGACCCGTTTCACCACCGCCGTTCACGTTGACTTTGATGTCAAACGTACCCGAGTGGTTCGTCAGTTCCAGCGGTTGACGCACGATCATCAGCGAGGTTTCACGCGAGAAATACTCAGCGATCGGCTTGCCGTTGACCACGATCTCGCCCTTGCCTGCCTTGATGAAAACACGGGCTACGGCGCTCTTGCGACGGCCGGTACCATAATTCCAATTACCAATCATGTGGCCTCCTTAGATCTCGAGCGCTTTGGGCTGTTGAGCCGTATGCGGATGCGTAGCGTCAGCGTAGACCTTGAGTTTCTTGATCATTGCATAGCCGAGCGGGCCCTTGGGCAACATGCCTTTCACTGCCTTCTCGAGCGCGCGGCCCGGGAAGCGTTCCTGCATCTTGCCGAAGGTCGTTTCATAGATACCGCCCGGGTAACCCGAGTGACGGTAGTATTTCTTGTCGGTGCTCTTGTTGCCGGTGACGCGCAACTTACCTGCATTGACGATGATGATGAAATCGCCGGTATCGACGTGCGGGGTGAATTCCGGTTTGTGCTTGCCGCGCAGACGGCGTGCCACTTCGCTGGCGACACGTCCCAGAACTTTATCCGTAGCGTCAATCACGTACCATTCACGCGTCACCTCATGGGCTTTTGCGGAAAATGTCTTCATGATTGATCCAAAAAAATAAACCTGCCCTTCTTTGAGGCCCTGCTTATCGATGTGCTGTAACGACGCACTGCTGCAGGCTCTCGTACCGCCTTTTCCGCGGGCAAATTCGGAAAAGCCCTGAATTATATGGGAATTTTGCCGGCGCCGTCAAAAAAACCGAGGCAACTGGCGTGCAAGCCCACGTGGCGTGCGTCACCTGCGTGCCGCGCAGCCCGGTAGAAGACCAAAAAGAGTAAAAAAAACCCGAACTCTAGGTTCGGGTTTAATCCACCAAAGGAGGAAGGTGGAGGAGACATGCAGAGGTTGCGCAACGCAGCAACCATTGACGCCAGTATAGCTAAGGGTTTGCCATAGGGCAAGAATATTTACATTATGAGATTGCATTTCATTATATGAAAAATATGAATGTGCCGAATCGAGGAATCGATTCATAAGGCCCCCTATGCAATGCGATACGAAGGTCTACAATACTTCGCTCAATGTCGCACGGAGTCGATGATGGAATGCAAGGTAAGCTGGATGGGTAGCGACGGCATGGCATTTGTCGCTGAAACGAGTAGTGGCCACTTGGTTGCGATGGACGGCGCCCCGGAAGGCGGTGGCCGCAATCTCGCACCGCGCCCTATGGAGATGGTGTTGCTGGGCACCGGCGGATGTACCGCCTATGACGTGGTGATGATCCTGAAAAAGAGCCGCCAGGAAGTGCACGGCTGCTCGGTAAAGCTCAAGGCCGACCGCGCCAGCCAGGATCCCAAGATTTTTACGCAGATCAATTTTCATTTCACCGTGACCGGGCGCAACCTGAACCCGGCGACCGTCGAGCGCGCGATCACGCTGTCGCACGAGAAATATTGCTCGGCCTCGATCATGCTGGCCAAATCCGCCGAACTCACGCATACGTTCGAGATCGTCGAATCCTGAAGAGAAACACAAAGCGGGCCGATAAGCCGGATTCTGTGCACGCGATCCGGCAAGCCGGTTCGCGCGTGACAGTCATTCCTCTAGACGCGCCATTACTGACGCGCTCAAGCTTCCTACCCGCAGACGAACGGAGGCGCCGTCCTGCACCGCAAGCGGTGCCTGTCTGCCTATTTGGAATTGCTCCGGGTGGAGGTTACCTTGCCGGTCTGCGTCGCCGCAGCCGCGGTGCGCTCTTACCGCACCGTTTCACCCTTACCTGATCCCCTGGCTTGCGCCCGGGGCCATCGGCGGTTTGCTTTCTGTTGCCCTGTTCCGCGTGTTGCCACGGATGGCCGTTAGCCATCACCCTGCCCGTTGGAGTCCGGACTTTCCTCCCCCTTCTTGCGAAGGCGGCGACTGTCTAGCCCACTTTGCGGCGCCAGTGTAGCACGCGCTAGCAGCCCCTAGCGGGCCGCACGAGCGATGTCTCGGTGCGGGCGAAATACCGTTCGATCGGCATAGAAGCCCGGTTCGGCGTTGGGCGCCCACCAGCCTGGCACGCCGAGTACCGGCAACGGCGTCAGGTCGCGAGGACTGCGCAATAACACGTTCAACTCCGCTGCGACGTGCTCGTCCAAATAAGCCAGACGTTGCGCGCGAGGCCACTCGAAATAAGCCGGCGGCACGCGCACTATCCAGGCGTGCGCGGTAATCGCCTTGTAGGGGTGCACCAGTTTTTCGAGCAAAGCATGGCCGAATGCTACCGATTCGACCTGGCGGCCCCAGTCGGCGCGCCGCGTTTCGAACAACGTGCGCCAGTCGAAAGCGCGTAGCGCCTCGCCCAGTGACGGATCGGCACAGGCGAATAACATCGCGTTTTCGTCGAATAGTGTCAGCGCGTCGCGTATCCCGCCCCGTGCGGCGCCTATGCCGTGCCGCTCGATTTCACTGGCCTGCGCGGCATTGAGTTGCGCCTTGAGGCGCGCAAAGGTGCACCATGCCAGCGCGTTGAAGATATCGTGCAGATTGGCGCGCGTGGGCACTGCGCCGGTAGCGGCGATATGCGCTTCGTACGCCACCTGCGCAGGCAGCGCGGATTGCGCGACAAAGCGCAGCGGCTTGCAAGCGGAAGTGGTCAACTGCAGCATGCGGGCGTCACTGTTTAGTGCCCCGCGCCAATCGTCGTCGCATGCTTCAGCCGATTCGGGTGTATCGAGCACGCCGGCTATATCGGACGCCGTGGATATCTCGCTCGCCCTGGATATCCCGTGTGACTTCGATACCTCGCGTACGGGTGCCTGCAACGTCGCTTGCCAGTGCCTCCCGCGCTCGGCGAACGGCGCACACCACCGCGCCGCCCAGTCCACCGCGCTCAGCTTTTCCGCAAGCTCGACAGATTCCGCGGAGTCTGCCGAGCTCGCAGAAAAGCAAGGTGCACTCATACCCGATCGCGGCGCCTGATCCGCAGAGTCCATGTCGGTTCAGACGTTTAACGCAACCGCCAGCCTATCGTTTCACCACCCCGCAGCGGCACGATCGGTACGTCACCGGCATCGAATTGCTCCGGCAACGTCCACGTTTCGCGGTGCAATGTGACCTGCTCCGCATTGCGTGGCAAGCCGTAGAAATCGGCGCCGAAGAAACTCGCAAAGCCCTCCAGGCGGTCAAGCGCATCGACTGCGTCGAAGGCTTCGGCATACAGTTCCAGCGCATGCAAGGCGGTATAGCAACCGGCACAGCCGCAGGCGTGCTCCTTCAAGCCCTTGGGATGCGGCGCACTGTCCGTGCCCAGGAAAAACCGCGGGTTGCCCGAAGTGGCCGCTTCCACGAGTGCCACCCGATGCGTTTCGCGCTTGAGCACCGGCAGACAGTAATAGTGCGGCCGGATGCCGCCCTGGAAAATAGCGTTACGGTTGTAAAGCAGGTGATGCGCCGTAATGGTCGCCGCCAGCGTGCCGGGCGCCCCTTGCGCATCGCGCACGTAGTGCGCGGCGTCCCGCGTGGTGATGTGTTCGAACACGACCTTGAGCGCAGGAAAATCGCGGCGCAACGGAATCAGCACCTGATCGATAAAGACCTTCTCCCGGTCGAACAAATCGATGGCAGCATCCGTGACTTCGCCATGGACCAGCAGCGGCATGCCGGTTTCCTGCATCGCCTCAAGCGTCTTGCCGCATTTGGCAAGACTGGTCACGCCCGCGTCCGAGTTCGTCGTGGCGCCGGCCGGATACAGCTTCACCCCATGGACAAAACCGGACGCGCGGGCACGATGAATCTCGTCGGCGGGCGTATTGTCGGTGAGATAGAGCGTCATGAGCGGCTCGAACGGCGGCAACCCCGGTTGCGCGGCAAGCGCGTCGAGGATGCGCTGACGGTAAGCCTGGGCTTGAGCCGTGGTGGTAACCGGCGGCCGCAGATTCGGCATGATGATCGCCCGGCCGAACTGGCGCGCCGTATGCGGCAGGACGGCCGCCAGCATGGCGCCATCGCGCACGTGCAAATGCCAGTCGTCGGGACGGGTCAGGGTGAGCGTGGCAGCTCGAGGGGCTGCGGCACGAAGCGATGCGGGAGCGTCAGTCATGTGAGGTCGTCGGGAATGATCTTAAAAATGGGAAAAGCCGGATCGCGTGGTCATCTGTTGCGGTAAAGCCGCGCTTAGCAACATTCGAGAATTCAAAAGCACGATTTCGTTTTTTGACACGAGGGACCCGGTGCTATCCTAGGCTTAACCCCAATTGTACCGGCTCGCCGCCGCTTACAGTACCGCCCAGACGGACCCCATGTGCCAACTTCTCGGAATGAACTGCGCAGCGCCGACGGACGTGACGTTCTCGTTCACCGGCTTCGCAGCCCGCGGCGGAGTGACGGATCATCATGCAGACGGCTTCGGCATCGCGTTTTTCGAAGATAAAGCGTGCCGCCTGTTCATCGACCAGCATGCCTCGTCGAGTTCACCGATCGCCGACCTGATCAAGCGCTATCCGATCAAGTCGAAAAATACCATCGCGCATATTCGCAAGGCGACCCAAGGTCGCATCGAACTGGAAAATTGCCATCCGTTCATGCGTGAGCTGTGGGGACGTCACTGGATTTTTGCTCACAACGGCGACCTGAAGGGTTACGCACCCGAGCTAAGCGGGATGTATCAGCCGGTGGGCACGACCGATAGCGAACTGGCGTTTTGCAGCATTCTGCAAGGCTTGCGCGAGCGGTTTCCGGTTGCGCAACCACCGCTGCCGGAATTATTCGCGGCACTCGCCGAGCTGACCGCCACGGTCACGTCGCATGGCGTCTTCAACTTCCTGATGTCCAACGGACAGGCGCAGTTCGCGCACTGCTCCACACACCTGCAATACATCGTGCGACGCTGGCCGTTTTCGACCGCGCACCTGATCGATGCCGACATGTCGATCGATTTCGCCCGCTATACGACGCCCGAAGATCAGGTGGCCGTCATCGCAACCCAGCCCTTGACCGACGATGAAGTCTGGACGGCTTTTGCACCGGGCGACTTGTATATGTTCCAGGACGGCGAGTTGATGGCGCGGGCCAATATACCCGTGCCGCGCGAGGTGCTCGAAAAGGCACGCCAGCCGCTGTGCCGCAACGAACCGGCAAAACCGGCGTTGGCGACGTTGGCGGCGTCGGTCGACTTGCCGATGGAAATCGGTTTCGCCGACGAGGACATGATCGAATCCTGACGCGACTAAGCGGCCGGGACCCGCGACCGCCCAGGTGAACGCCCGCGCAGATAGCAACAACCACTGGCTATCATCAACGAACGCCAACGAGTCCCAACAAAAAAGCGCCTTGCGGCGCTTTTTTTACAACGGCTGTCGACCAAAAACTCAGTGCAGAATTTTCGCGAGGAAGTCCTTCGCGCGATCCGATTCCGGATTGGCAAAAAACTTATCCTTAGCCACATCCTCGACGATCAGGCCGCGATCCATAAATACCACACGGTGCGCGACTTTCTTGGCAAACCCCATTTCATGGGTCACGCAAATCATCGTCATGCCTTCCTGAGCCAGCTCGACCATCACATCGAGCACCTCGTTGATCATTTCCGGATCGAGCGCGGAAGTCGGTTCGTCAAACAGCATCGCGATCGGATCCATCGACAGCGCCCGCGCGATTGCAACACGCTGCTGCTGCCCGCCCGAGAGCTGGCCCGGGAACTTGTGCGCATGCGCCTTGAGGCCAACGCGATCGAGTAGCGCCATGCCCTTCGTGTTGGCTTCCTCACGCGAGCGCCCCAGCACCTTCATTTGCGCGAGCGTCAGGTTCTGCGTAATCGACAAATGCGGAAACAGTTCGAAATGCTGGAACACCATACCCACACGCGCGCGCAGCTTGGGCAGATTGGTCTTGGGGTCCGCCACCGAAATGCCGTCGACGATGATCTCGCCCTGCTGTATCGGCTCAAGCCCGTTGACGGTTTTGATCAAGGTCGATTTGCCGGAGCCCGAAGGTCCGCACACCACTACCACTTCGCCTTTCTTGACTTCGGTGGTGCAGTCGGTCAGCACCTGGAAAGCGCCATACCATTTGGAAACGTTTTTCAGAGAAATCATCGTGCATACCTTTGTTGAAGGCGTTTGACCAACACCGAAGCCAGTGTGCAAACGACAAAATAACAAGCTCCGGCAAACAGTATCATTTCCACTGTCGTGCCGTCACGGTCGCCAATATTGGCCGACGTACTAAAGAAATCGGCCAGGCCGATCACGTAGACCAGCGAGGTATCCTGAAACAAGACGATACCTTGCGTGAGCAGCAGCGGCACCATCGCGCGGAACGCCTGCGGCAGGATCACCAGCCACATGCTTTGCCCGTAGCTCATGCCGAGCGCGAGCGCCGCGCTGACCTGGCCGCGCGACACGCTCTGGATCCCCGCTCGGATGATTTCTGAGTAGTAGGCCGCCTCGAATAACGAGAAGGCCACCAAGGCGGAAGCGAGCCGGATATCGATGTCAGGCGACAGACCCAATACCGATTGCAGGAACTGCGGCACGATCAGGAAAAACCACAGCAACACCATCACGAGCGGGATCGAACGGAAGATCGTGACGTACAGGTTGGCGAACACCGATAAGGGCTTGAAGTTCGACAACCGGAACAGCGCGAGGACGGTACCCCATAGGATGCCGACGATCACCGCCAGCACCGTGATTTCTATCGTGATGCGCAGGCCGCTGAGCAGCGTGGGCAGGGCCGCGGGTATGCCGGACCAGTCGAAGTGATGCATCATTTACCTCCGATATAGCCGGGCAGCCGGGCTTTATGCTCAACCCAGCGCATGAGAGACATGATCACGATATTGATCAGGAAGTACGCCGCCGTCACTGCAATAAACGACTCGTACGCTTGTGCGGTGTAGTCCACCAATTGTCGCGCCTGGGCCGACAACTCAAACAAGCCGATGGTCGAAGCCACTGCCGAATTCTTGAAGATATTCAGGAATTCAGAGGTGAGCGGGGGCACGATGATGCGCATCGCGGTGGGCAGCAACACGTGGCGATACGCCTGCGGCAGCGTTAAACCGAGCGCCAGCGCCGCGGCGCGTTGCCCGCGCGGCAGCGCTTGCAAACCTGAGCGTACCTGCTCGCAAACTCGCGCTGCGGTAAAAAGCCCCAGGCAGACGACCGACGCGATAAACGCAAATATTACCGGCGGCATGTGCTTGACTGCCATGCCGAGCCCGGGCGGCAAGAGCTCGGGAACGACCCAAACCCAGATGAAAAATTGGACGATCAGCGGAATGTTTCGAAATAACGCGACATAGCCTGTCGCGAACCCGGACAAGAACTTGTTCGGGACTGTGCGCAGCACGCCCATCAGCGTTCCAACCAACAGTGCGATAACCGCGGCACACATCGACAGCGCGATCGTCACCTCGAAGCCGGAAATAATCCAGCCCAGGTAATTCGTCGGCTCGCCGGTGGATACGGGGTTGAGGAAAACGCCCCAATTCCAGTGATAAGCCATGCATACACTCCAAAAAGAAACGGAAGGACTACGCGCCCTTCCGTTTCACTGTCGGTTCAAAAAGAACTTCAGCTCAGCGGCTTGTCATTGGGCGCCTTGAACAGCGCCTTCATGTCATCGCTTTCCGGGAAATTCAGATTCAATCCTTTCGGCGGAATCGGTGTCATAAACCACTTCTTGTAGATCGCGTCCGCTTCGCCCGAGGTTTGCACCTTGGCGATCGCATCGTCGGCCACCTTCTTGAATTCCGGATCGTCCTTGCGCATCATGCAACCGTAGGATTCTTTCGATTGCGGCGTACCGACGATCAAGAAATCGGCCGGGTCGTTCGCCTTGGCGCGCTCGCCGGCCAGCAAGGCGTCATCCATCATAAACGCCACCGCGCGGCCGGTCGACAAGGTCAGGAACGACTCGCCGTGGTCCTTCGCGCTAATGATGCTCATGCCCAGGTTCTGATCCTGATTCAGCTTGCGCAGAATCCGCTCGGACGTGGTACCGGCGGTGGTCACCACCGTCTTGCCCTTCAAGTCCGCGAAATCCTTGATGCCCGATTCTTTCTTCGCCATCAAGCGCGTACCGATCACGAAGATCGTATCCGTGAAACCGACTTGCTTGGCGCGTTCCGCGTCATGCGTGGTCGACCCGCATTCCAGATCGATGGTGCCGTTCTGCACCAGCGGAATCCGGTTTTGCGAAGTCACCGGCGTGAGCTTGACCTTCAGGTCCGGCATCGCCAATTTAACCTTGACTGCCTCGACGATTTTCATCGCCATGTCTTGCGAATAACCGACGACGTTCTGCTTGTCGTCGTAATACGAAAAGGGAATCGACGACTCCCGGTGGCCCAGAGAAATCACGCCGGTTTCCTTGATTTTCTTCAAGGTATCGGAACTCTGAGCGGATGCCGTTCCCGCCATCAGACCGAGCGCGATCAAGCTCACCGCGAGTTTATTCAAAATCATGCTATGTGTCTCCGTGTTCAAAAAAAAACGCTGCCACTTTATCGAAATGATTGTAAATAAACAATGCGTTCCGATTGTTTCGAGTCGGCGTGTCGCTCGCCCCGGGGCAGACCGTGAGCGGCGACTTTACACCAACCGGAGAAAAATTACATTCAGATTACGGATACAGGCCGCGCAGATCGCGCGCCGTCAGAATTCGCGTACACGCGACGATATAGGCCGCGGTCCGAATCGACACCTTATGCTCGCTGGCAACCTGCCAGACGGCGGTGAACGCTTCGCGCATCACGCGCTCCAGCCGCTGGTTGATTTCCTCTTCCGACCAGAAGAAGCTCGAGAAATCCTGCACCCATTCGAAGTACGACACCGTCACGCCACCGGCATTGGCGATCACGTCGGGAATCACCATGATGCCGTTGTCGTTCAGTATGTCGTCGGCGTCCGGCGTGGTCGGGCCATTGGCGCCCTCCACCACGATCTTGGTGCGGATACGCCCGGCGTTATGGACGGTGATCTGGCCTTCAAGCGCGGCGGGAATCAGGATTTCGGTTTCGATCCCCCAAAAATCGTCGGCCGCGATCGCTTCGGCGCCGGCGAAACCACCGACCCCACCATGCTGGGCGACGTGCGCCAGCAAAGCCGGCACATCGAGGCCCGACGGCTTGCTGATGGTGCCGGTGTGATCCTGCACGGCGACGATCTTTGCGCCTTCGTCGGCAAACAAGCGCGCGGCGATGCCGCCCACATTGCCGAAGCCCTGCACAGCGACGCGCGCACTCGATATGTCCAGCCCAAGGTGACGCGCGGTTTCGCAGCCCACCACGAACACGCCACGCCCGGTGGCCTCACGGCGCCCCAGCGAGCCGCCCAGTGCGATCGGCTTGCCGGTGACTACGCCGGTGGCCGTTTGCCCCTGGTTCATCGAGTAGGTGTCCATCATCCACGCCATCACTTGCTCGTTGGTGTTGACGTCGGGAGCCGGAATGTCGGTGTTCGGTCCGATGATGATGCCGATCTCGCTGGTATAGCGACGCGTCATGCGCTCGAGTTCAGAGCGCGAGAGGTTGCGCGGGTCGACGCGGATACCGCCCTTGGCGCCGCCGTAGGGGACGTTGACGGCAGCGTTCTTGATCGACATCCAGGCAGACAAAGCCATCACTTCGGAAAGCGTCACGTCCTGGTGATAACGCACGCCGCCCTTGCCGGGTCCGCGCGATGTGTTGTGCTGGACCCGATAGCCTTCGAAATGGGCGATCGTGCCGTTGTCGAGGTGGATCGGCACATCGACGATCAGCGCGCGCTTGGGACGCTTCAGGGTTTCGATCCAGCGCGACAGCGAGCCGAGGTAAGGCGCGACGCGATCGATTTGCTGAAGGTAAGTGCCCCAGGGACCGAGGTGGTCGGGGTCGAGATAGGACGGGATAGCGTGAGTTTGCGGCATGAACCTTTTCTCCAACGGAACGGGAACTCGATTCGAGTGGCGCCATTGTTAAAAATCCGCGCCCTTAAATCCAATGCCGTTTGTTCATCCCATTATGCATTGCATGCATAACGTCCTTTGCACCTAATTACGCACAAAACAATCGCCGATACTTTAGGCGCCTTCAGCGGCTAACATACTCGTTTCAGCACGCTTGTGATAATCATTTTCTCCCGCTATGCGACCATAGGGCTCACGCGGCCCGCGTAATCGGCCGCCACCGCATCCCATAGCCGCGCAACCAACGCCTGGTTAGCGCTCCCGCCTTGCGCCGCGAGCCGGTCACGGTACAAACGAATTTCCAGCAAGATCGTCAGCGATCCCGGCGGACCCGCGCCACGCTGGTCGCCCGCCTGCGCCATTTCCGCATCCACCGCGATCGGCGAGTCGAGCGGCAACAACCGGCCGCTGGCAATTTCATCCTCGACGGCACTGTGCGGCAAGAACGCGATGCCATGCCCGGCCGTCGCCATGGCTTTGAGCCCTTCGGCCATGTCGGTTTCGTAGACTTTGTCGAAACCCAGTTGCGAACGCGAGTTGGCGATGATGACCGCGGTCATCCGACCCAGGTAAGCATTAGGGGTATACGCGAGGAACGGCGCGACGGCGCTGCCGCCAACCGGCAGCGGGTGGCGCGGCAGACTCGGATTATCGGGGTGCGGTGCGGAAAACGGACTAATCGCTTCGTGCCCAAGTATCAGCATGTCGTAACGCGCCGGGTCGAGCGTCACCGGATGGCTGGGGTGGTGATACCCCATGACCAGGTCGCAACCGCCCTCCACCAGCGACAACAATGCGTCGTGCACATTCAAGGCACGCAGGCGGGTGCGTACCAGCGGCCTGCGATCGTGCGCGTGTTCGCGCTCGTGGCCCCGGCCACTGGCGAGCAATGTTTCGACGTGCTGCAGCCAGCGCGGAAAAAAGGTCAGTGAAAGCGTATGAGGAACCGCGAATTCGATCGTGGTCGTCGGCGCACCGCTTTGGCCGCGCAGCAGAGTCCGGGTCTCTCGCATCTGTGACAGCAAGGTCAGCGCTTGCTCGTAAAACACTTGACCGGCATGGGTCAGGCGGGTCGGATAAACCGATCGATCGATCAGCTCGGTACCGAGCCACGCTTCGAGCGCCTGGATGCGCCGTGAAAACGCCGGCTGCGTGACATGCCGCAGCTCCGCCGAACGGCTGAAACTACGCGTCTCGGCAAGCGATACAAAATCTTCCAGCCATTTCAAATCCATTGCGCCCCCAGATCAGTTTGCTGCCACGGCACTCGCCGGCAACTTGGCGCCTAAGTGATCGATGCCGGCACCGCGGGAACCGACACCGCGAGCGCCGCAGCCTCGTCACCACCATCCACGCCATCGTCCTCGACCGCCTCGACCACGGCAGCCCGCTGTTGCTGCAAGGCCCACATTTGAGCGTACAGCGCGCCGCGCGCGAGCAATTCGATGTGGGTGCCGCGCTCGACGATGCGTCCCGCGTCCATCACCAGAATTTGCTGGGCGTGGATCACGGTCGACAGCCGATGCGCAATGATCAAGGTGGTCCGGTCTCGCGCGATCTGATCCAGCTCGTTCTGGATCGCCCGCTCGGAGCGCGAGTCGAGCGCCGAGGTGGCCTCGTCGAAAATCAGGATCTCGGGGTTCTTCAGCAACGTGCGGGCAATCGCCACGCGCTGCTTCTCGCCGCCGGAGAGCTTCAAGCCGCGCTCGCCCACCGGCGTTTCATAACCCTGCGGCAAGCTCTCGATGAAATCGTGGATGTGTGCCGCCCGCGCCGCGGCGATCACCTGTTCGCGCGACGCAAGCGGATTGCCGTAGGCGATGTTGTAGTAAATCGAATCGTTGAACAGCACCGTATCTTGCGGCACGATGCCGATCGCTGCGCGCAGCGAATGCTGCGTCACGTCGCGAATATCCTGGCCATCGACCGTGATGCGCCCCGCCCCATCGCGCGGCAGGTCGTAAAATCGGAACAGCAGGCGCGCCAACGTCGATTTGCCCGAACCGCTATGTCCGACCACGGCCGTGGTGGTGCCCGCCGCAATCGTAAAACTCACGCCGAATAAAATCTGCCGGGCCGGCTCATACGAAAAATCGACTTGATCGAAGCTGACCTGCGCCCCGTTCACCGCGAGCGCGGGCGCTTCGGGCCGGTCGGCCACCTCGCGGCCCACGTTCATCAGCGTGAACATGCGGTCCATATCGGTCAGGCTCTGTTTGAGCTCGCGATACACCACGCCCAGGAAGTTCAGCGGGATGTAGAGTTGCAGCATGAAGGTGTTCACCAACACCAGATCGCCCAGCGTGAGCTTGCCAGCCATGACGCCATGCACCGCGCGCCACAGGATGAACACCAGCCCGGTGGCGATGATGGCCTGCTGGCCGCCGTTGAGTAGCGACAAGGAATTCTGCGATTGGATCGCGGCGCTGCGATAGCGCCGCAGATTTTCGTCGTAGCGCTGCGCCTCGTATTCCTCGTTGCCGAAGTATTTGACGGTTTCGTAATTGAGCAGCGAGTCGATTGCGCGGCTGTTGGCCCGCGAATCCAGATCGTTCATGGTGCGCCGGAAATGAGTGCGCCACTCGGTGACCTTGACGGTAAACGCTATGTAAGTCACCAGCGCGACCAAGGTGACGATGGCGTAGTACGCCTCATATTTGACGACGAAAAACCCCAGCACCAGCCCCACTTCCACCAGCGTAGGCAGGATGCTGTAAAGCGAATAGGAAATGACCGTCTGGATTCCGCGCGTGCCGCGCTCGATGTCGCGCGTCATGCCCCCGGTCTGGCGATCCAGGTGAAAGCGCAGCGAGAGCGAATGCAAATGCCGAAACACCTGCAGCGCCAGTTGCCTGACAGCGCTCTCGGTCACCTTGATGAACAGGATTTCGCGCAGCTCCGTGAAAATCGCCGTCGACAAACGGACCATCGCGTAGGCCACCACCAGCAGCCCCACGCCGCCGATCACCAGCAGCGCGGGCGGCTGCGTGCCGAGCGAGGTCAGGTGAGCCACAGGCGTGAGCCGGTCGACGATCGCCTTCATGACGACCGGCACGCCGAGGTTGGCGACCTTGGCAGCCAACAGGCAGGTCAGCGCCAAACCCACGCGCGACTTGTATGCCATCAGGTAAGGCAAGAGCGAGCGGATCGTCTGCCAGTCGTTACGGTGGCCTGTGCTGGCTGGCAGGGGCGGTTCGGTTGCTGCGTATCGGCGCATAGGGTCGTTTTTCTTGAGCGGCGCGCGGAGCACGCCTGGGTGCACGGGGTTGCTCGGGGTTCGGCGGCCTTGCGCCGCTCCGGCCGGCGCTGGGCACGGATGGCCCGGCATCCGCCGCGACCGACTCGCAGGGGTTTTCCCGTACAATTACATTCTCATATTGTCGCAGAAGACGGGCGCTCGCACGGTGCAACGCGCAATGCGTCCAACCATACCCATAAGGGATCCAAACCATGACCGAAACAAACGTGCAACTGCCCGAAACTAAATCGCCGGCCTTAAGGGTGATGGCACAGCCCGCGGATGCCAACGTGCATGGGGACGTGTTTGGCGGCTGGATCATGGCGCAGGTCGATATCGCCGGCTCGATTCCGGCGGTGCAGCGCGCCGGCGGCCGCGTGGCCACCATCGCGGTGAATTCGTTTATTTTCAAGCAGCCGGTATTCGTCGGCGACTTGCTCAGTTTCTATGCTGACGTCGTCAAGACCGGCAACACGTCGGTGACCGTATCGGTGGAAGTTTATGCGCAGCGGATGCGCGTCGCCGAGTGCGTCAAGGTGACCGAAGCCACGCTGACGTATGTCGCCACGGATAGCGATCGGCGGCCACGCGCGTTACCGCAACTGCAATAACGCTCAGGCGGCGGCCGACAAGGGGTCCGGACCTCGGGAAGCCGCCAGCAGCTTGGGGATCCCTTCATGCGAGATCGGCTTGGAAAAATAGTAGCCCTGCATTTCGTCGCATAGGCGATCTTTGAGGAAATCGAGTTGTGCCAAGGTTTCCACGCCCTCTGCAATCACCTGCAATTGCAGCGAGTGTGCGAGGGTAATGATGGCTGAGGTGATGGTTTCGTCCTCGTCGCTGCGGCCAATGTCGTTGACGAACGAGCGGTCGATCTTCAAACGATCGACCGGGAAGCGCTTGAGATAGCCCAGGCTTGAGTAGCCCGTACCGAAATCGTCGATGGCCAGACCAATGCCAATCGCGCGCAACTCACCGAGCATCGTGGCGGCTTCTTCACCGTTGCGCATGATCGCGCTTTCGGTCAGTTCGAGCTCCAGATATTTCGGCTCCAGTCCGGTCTCTTCCAGCACCGACTTGACCAGCGTCGCGATGTTCTTGCGGTGGAACTGACGCGCCGACAAATTGACCGACACGCGCGCCGGCGGCAAACCGGCGTCCTGCCACGCCTTGTTTTGACGGCAGGCCTCGCGCAACACCCATTCGCCCAAGGGCGCAATCAACCCGCTCTCCTCGGCCACCGGTATAAACGCGCCCGGCGAAATCAGACCGAATTCCGGGTCCTGCCACCGCACCAGCGCTTCGAGGCCGACCACCCGGCCAGTGAGCAGATCCACCTGCGGCTGGTAATGCAGCAGGAATTCCTGGTCGCGCAGCGCCCGGCGCAGCCGCCGCTCGAGGTCCAGGCGCGTGCCCACCGTGGCGTTCATCTCAGGCTGATAGAACTGGTAAGTATTGCGCCCCAGATCCTTGGCGCGATACATCGCCTGATCGGCCTTCTTCAGCAAAGTCTCGCCGTCGGTGCCGTCCTGCGGAAAGAGGCTGGCGCCCATGCTGCAGCCCACATACAGCTCGGTTTCGTCGATCCACATCGGCTCGGCGATGGCAGCGCGAGCGCGCTCCATCCAGGTCATCACGGCGTTTTCGTCGGCGGGGTCGTCCAGCACCACGACGAATTCGTCGCCGCCGTGGCGCGCCACGGTATCGCTAGAGCGGGCACATTGCGTAAGCCGCTCGGCAATCACCGTCAGCAGCTTGTCGCCCACACTGTGCCCGAGTCCGTCATTCACGTTCTTGAAGCCGTCAAGATCGATAAATATCACCGCCAGATAGCCGGCACCGCGCGTGGCGCGCGCCAATGCCTGTTCGAGCCGGTCGCGCAGCAAATTGCGGTTGGGCATGCGCGTCAGCGCATCGTAATTAGCCTGGTATTCGAGCTGTTCCTGATATTGGATCAGCTCGGTCACGTCGTTGATCACGCTGATGTGATGCGTGGTGCGGCCATCGGCATCGGGAACCGGCGCAATGTACAGTTGGTTCCAGAACAGTGCGCCATCCTTGCGGTAATTGCGCAGCACGGCGCTGACTTCGCGGTCGGCCTTCAGCGCCTCGCGTATCAGCTCCAACCCTTCCTGATCGCGGTCGTCGCGCTGCAGGAATCGGCAGTCGTACCCGAGCGCCTCGCTGGCCTCATAACCGGTAATGCGCTTGAAAGCGGGGTTCACGTACTCGATCATGTTGCCCTCGCTGGTCGGGGCAGTAATCATGATGGCGTTCACGCTGGCGTCGAGCGCGCGGCTTTGCAGGCGCAACGCCAGTTCGGAGCGCTTTTGTTCGGTGATATCCGTGAACGTGCCGAGCAAGCCGATGATGCGCCCTTCACCGCTCATGAGCGGCAGCTTGCTGCTCAGCACGTTGTGCTCGGCGCCCTGATGATCGATAAGCACCTCCTCGATCTGCATCTTCGGGATGCCGGTTGCCATCACTTCCTGATCTTGCTCGCGCATCGCTTGCGCGGAACTGCCCCATGGCAAATCGTCATCGAGCTTGCCGATCACCTGCTCGGTGTAGGCCAGGCCGGCATCGCGCGCAAAGGCGATGTTGCAACCGAGGAAACGCGATTCGTGATCCTTCCAGAAAATCCGCTGCGGGATGTTGTCGATAATGCTCTCGAGCATCTGGTTCGAGCGGTGGACTTCGGCCTCGACCTTCATGTAATCGGTGACGTCGTTGGCCAGCACGAAACAGGCACGGCGGTTGCGAAACGCGATCATGTGATACGACAAGTCGGCATTGATCGCCGTGCCGTCGCGGCGCACATGCTTCCAGACACCCGCCGCGCCATGGGCGCCGGCGGCGTGGCTGGCGCGCTCGAAGCGGGCCAGATAGGATTCCAGACGCCCGACATCCTCTGGCGCATAGATGTCGCGGATCGACATCGAGTAGAACTCGGCTTCGCTGAAACCATATTGGGCGCGCGCCGCGTCGTTGACCGCGAGAAATTTCAGCGATTCGGCATCGTGCACCCACATTGGCACTGGATGGCCGTCGAATAAGTCGCGAAAGCGCGCGTCGCGGTCGCGCAAGGTGTGGGAACGGTTGGGCAGCAGGCGCTGCACGCCACCGTGGGCGAGGCTGCTGTAAAGCCAGATCAGGACGCCGGCGATGAAGAAACCCACCAACGCCGCCACGCCATCTCGCGCCAGACGGTGCGTGGGACCGGGACGGTCGGCGCCGAGCATCGCGTCGAATCCGGCCAGTGCCGTGTTCAGTATGCTGTCGATGCGGCGTGCCACAGCGCCTGGGATCGTCGTATTGCTCGCTTCGGTCGCCGCGGCGCCGGTTGGCGTTGCGCTGGTTAATGCTGCTGCGCTCACCCCGGCACCGGTTGTTGTCGTGCCGGTTGTTGTCGTGCCGGTTGTTGTCTCGGTTGCTGCTGTGTCGGTTGCTGTCTTGCCCGCTGTCGCTGCGTCTGTTGCTGCTGCGCCGCTTGTCCCCGCTCCGGTGGACCGTGCCGGTGGCGCCTGGAGGTCAGCTCGCATCAAATCCGCGGCGCGCCGGGCCGCCGCCGTGGGCGATCGGAAATCTGACGCATCGTCGGACGGGGCGCGCGACGATGAGGCCGGCGCTTCGTACCGGGAAGACGAGGCCTCTCCCCAGGCGGTGCATGCCCAAAGCCCGGTCGCGCTGATTACCGCTGCCACGATCGCCGATCTGATCACGTGCTGTTTCGGCATGTGTAGCGTCATATTCCCCTGTTTTGGTCGTTAAATCAGCCGGCTGGTCAGCGCGGGTGGTATTCCCGTTATCCATCCGATCCGCCGGACGGCGATCGGGTTTTGCCCCATCAATTTAATGGTTAACGGCAACAGTTTTATTTCTTTGAGAGTAGCGGCACTATAACAGGCAAAATTCACGCAATGCTGGCAGAAAGTCGTGATTAGGCGTGGCGCGTCGCGACAATTTGACCAAAATATAGCGCTGAAACGGGTCGATCCTGCTCCAGGCGGCGTCGCTGAGCGGCGGCGTCCCATGCAGGTCGCATTGTTTGAGCACCGCCGTAGGGACTGCGCCGGGCCGAGCCCATGCCGCCGCACCGGATGAGGTCGAGGAAGGCGACAAATCGGACGCTTCGGTTTGAGCTTCCAGCGGGACCGTACTGGTCGCGCTTACCCGTTCGCGCAAATACACGGCAAAGCGCGCCGCACGGGCTTGCACGACCGCTTCGGGCGCGCTCCCGTCACGTGCCGCTTCAGACGCCCCCTCATGGGTTACCTCATGTGCCCCCTCCAACGCCAACGCCAGCGGCATCTGCACCAGCGCCACGCGGTCGGCGTGCGGCAAAGCCTGCCATTGGTCCAGCGTCAGATGCAGGCCGCACCGATCGAGGTTGAAACGCACGCACATCGGAATAAAAGTCAGGTTTTCCGAAGAAACGATTTCGAAGTCGAACAACAGCGGCAGATCGGGAAGTGGCATACGATTGTGGTTTCCAGTCATTAGGCGGTCTACGCCCTATCAACGGAACTGTAATGCTAAATGAGACCGACACCGAAAAATCCGGCTGGTGCGAACGCAGCGTAGTGCGCCATCGAGGCGGCGCCAGCGAGCCAGCTATAGACAGCGTCGCCGAAGAGTGGCCGGTTGCATTGGTGTTCAATGGTATCTCACATGCGGTGATGATGACCACGCCGCGCGATCTGGAAGCGTTTGCGGTCGGTTTTGCGCTCACCGAGGGGATCGTCGAGCGCGGTCACGATATCCAGGACATCGAGGTTCAGATCGGCGATGACAGTGCCGCCGTTCACCTCACCATCGTGCAACAAGCGTTCGTGAGCCTGAAAGACAAGCGCCGCGCGCTGGCCGGGCGTACCGGCTGCGGCGTGTGCGGTATCGAAAGTATCGAGTTGCTCGATCTGGCTCCCGAAGTCGTGGGCGACCACGGCTTGTTGCGCGCCCTCGCGCCCGATGCAGTGCAGCAGGCCGCGCACCAGTTGCCGGCGCATCAGACGCTGATGCGCTCGACCGGCGGCGTCCATGCCGCGGCCTGGTGCGATGCGCAGGGCACGGTGCGTTTCGTGTTCGAGGACGTCGGTCGCCACAACGCCCTGGACAAGCTGATCGGGCATCTGGTGCTGCAGCGCGAGGACCTGTCGCAAGGCTTCGTTTTCATGTCGAGCCGGGCAAGCTACGAATTGGTACGCAAAGCAGCGCGTATGGATATCGCGATGCTCGCCACCATATCCGCGCCATCCTCGCTGGCGATCCGAATCGCGGAGAAAGCCGCGATCCGTCTAGTCAGCTTTTGTCGCGAGCAAGGCTACGTCGAATATGCAGCCGGCCACGCCGAGCGCAGCGCTTAGCTAACGAGCGCAGCGCTTAACTATCCACCGCAACGATTAACCGACCAGCGCAGCGCCTAACTAAACCAGCGCCGCGATTAACTAAACCGCGAGAAATCCGGCTTGCGTTTCTCGAAGAACGCGCTCATGGCCTCGCGCGCTTCGGGTGCGCGCAACATCTGCGAGAAATGCGTCAACTCCTCGCCTATACGCGCGGCGATTTTCGCTTCGCCCCCCGCGCCGCCCTTAAGCAGCGACTTGGTCACACGCAACGAAGCCGGCGGCAAGGCCACCAGCTTGCGAGCCTGCGCGTGGGCATAGGCCAGCACTTCGCCAGCGGGCAACACTTTGTTGACGAAACCCATCGCGAACGCCTCCTGAGCATCGAACGCGTCGCCAGTCAGCAGCTTTTCGGCCGCGCGCTGATACCCGGCAATCTGCGGCAACAACAAACTCGAAGCGGCCTCCGGACACAAGCCGAGCGCTGCGAACGGTAGCGAAAAACGCGCCGTGTCGGCCGCGTACACCAGATCGCAATGCAGCAGCAGCGTCGTTCCGATGCCCACCGCCGGACCCGAGACGGCGGCGAGCACAGGCTTGGAGGCGGTGCTGATGCGCGTGAGGAATTGCACCACCGGCGAATCCAAGCCCGCGGGTGGCCGCTTCATGAAATCTTCGAGATCGTTGCCGGCGCTGAATATCTCCGGGCTCCCTCGAAAGAGGACTGCGCGCACGGCCGGGTCCTGCTCCGCGCCGGCGAGCGCATCCACCATCGTCTGATACATGGCCGAGGTGATCGAGTTCTTCTTCTCAGGCCGGTTAAACGCGATAGTCAGCAGGCCGGCCTCGATACCAACCACGATGGGCGATGAGGGGGCCGGCTCGATCGAAGGGTTCATAGTGGTGTGCTCGCTGGACATTTACATACGCTCGAAAATGCCTGCCGCGCCCATACCGGTCCCGACACACATCGTCACCATGCCGTATTTCATCTGATGACGGCGCAGCGCATGAACCACGGTCGAGGCACGAATCGCACCCGTTGCGCCAAGCGGATGGCCCAGTGCAATCGCACCGCCCATGCGGTTGACCTTGCTCGCGTCCAGCCCCAGGTCATTGATCACGGCCAGCGACTGGGCAGCAAACGCCTCGTTCAACTCGATCCAGTCAAGATCGTCCTGCTTGAGCCCCGCGGTTTTGAGCGCAGCAGGAATCGCTTCCTTGGGCCCTATGCCCATGATTTCCGGGGGCACACCGCGCACCGAGAAACTGACAAAGCGCGCGAGCGGCGTCAGGTTGAATTCCTTGAGGATTTTTTCGGAAACGACGATCAGCGCGCCGGCGCCGTCGGACGTCTGCGAACTGTTGCCGGCCGTCACCGAGCCCTTGTTCGCGAACACCGGGCGCAACTTGCCCAAACCTTCGAGACTGGTATCGGGACGCGGACCTTCGTCGAGACTGATCTCGCGGCTGTTAGCCTGCACTTCGCCGCTAACCAGGTTCGGCCGTTTCTCGATGACCGTGAACGGCGCGATTTCATCGGCGAATTCGCCCGCCTGTTGTGCACGGATCGCTTTCAGGTGCGATTGCAGCGCGAATTCGTCCTGCGCATCGCGGCTGATTTTCCAGCGCTCGGCCACGCGCTCTGCGGTCAGGCCCATGCCGTAGGCAATCCCGACATCTTCATTGCGGTCGAACACATGCGGCGAAATCGACGGCTTGTTGCCCATCATCGGCACCATGCTCATGGACTCGCAACCGCCGGCAATCATCACCTCGGCTTCGCCGACGCGAATCCGGTCGGCCGCCATCGCCAGCGCGGTCAGGCCAGACGCACAAAAACGGTTGACCGTCACGCCACCGACCGATTGCGGCAAGCCGGCCAGCAACGCGCCCATGCGCGCAACGTTCAGGCCTTGCTCGGCCTCGGGAATCGCGCAGCCTATGATGGCGTCTTGAATCAACGCGGTGTCCAGCCCCGGCACCTGGGCCACCGCCGCGCGCAGGGCGGCGACCAGCAACTCGTCCGGACGGGTATTGCGAAACACGCCGCGGCCCGACCGACCGATCGGTGTGCGGCTCGCGGCAACGATATAGGCTTCCTGCAGCATCTTGCTCATCGGGTAACTCCTTAGCCTCGCGTACGAGATTAGTTACGTACGGGTTTGCCGGTCTGCAGCATTCCCATGACGCGTTCCTGTGTTTTGGACATACCGAGCAATTCGATAAATGCGCGGCGCTCCAGCGTCAACAGCCAGTTCTCATCCACTACGCTGCCCGCTTCGACGTCACCGCCGCAGATCACCTCGGCGATACGGCTGCCGATCAGGTAATCGTGCTCAGAAATAAAACGTCCGTCGCGCATATTCACGAGGTTCGCCTTGATGGTCGCGATCACCGAACGGCCGGCCACCGGAATGGCGTTATCGCGCAGCGGCGGGCGATACCCGCTGGCGGCCAGCGCACGCGCTTCGCCACGCGCCGTATCCAGTAGCTCGAATACGTTGAACACGATAGGATCGGTCGCCTTCAGATAACCCATTTCGCGCGCTTCGATGGCCGAGCCCGAAACCTTGGCCATCGCGGCGTTTTCGAATGAGCGGCTCAGAAACGGCAGCAGGTTGCCCGGTGCGTTGGTCGCTTGCGCGGCTTGAGCGGCGCGTATTGCCGCTTCCTTCAAACCGCCGCCGGCCGGCACCAGGCCGACACCCACTTCAACCAGTCCCAGGTAAGTTTCAAAATGCACGACACGCCGGGCGCAATGCAGGCTCAGCTCACAGCCTCCACCCAGCGCAATACCGGAAATCGCCGCCACGACCGGCACGTTCGCGTACTTGATGCGCAGCATGGTCTGCTGGAAACTCGCGACGAACGGCTCGATGCCTTTTGCGCCCTTGGTCATGAAAAGCGGCAACGCGGCTTCAAGGTTGGCGCCCGCGGAAAAAGGGCCGCCCGGCGCGCCCAGCTTCAGCGATGTCGGCTGCCAAACCACCAGCGCACGATAGTCCGCCTCGGCCAGTTCGATCGACTTCGCCAATCCCTCAAGCACTTCAGGCCCTATCGTATTCATCTTGCTCTTGAACGACACGACCACCACATCGTCGTGACCGGCACGCGTGTCGACCCAGGCGCGCAGACCGTCGTTTTCGAACAGCGTCTTGCCGTAGGTCAGTGGATTCAAGCCGCTTTCGCCGGCGATCTGGGCACGAAATACCTGACGCTGATAAACCGGCAGCGCGCTGCGCGGCACGAACGACTGAGCGCTCGCCGACCAGGAGCCGGCGTCGCCATGCACGCCACCGGCGTCCGCAACCGGACCGCTGAACACCCATGCGGGCAGCGGCGCCGAACTTAGCGCGTGGCCATTGTCGATATCGTCCTTGACCCATTCGGCGATCTGCTTCCAGCCCGCCTGCTGCCAACTCTCGAACGGGCCTTCGTTCCAGCCGAAACCCCAGCGGATCGCTAAGTCGATGTCGCGTGCGTTATCGGCCACGCTATCGAGATGAATCGCGATGTAATGAAACACATCGCGGAAGATCGCCCACAGGAATTGCGCCTGCGGGTGCGTGCTTTCGCGCAGCAGCTTGAAACGCTCGGCCGCGGGCCGCTTGAGGATGCGTCCGATCAGCTCGTCAGCCTTACCGCTGGCTTCGACGTATTCACCTTTGAGCGGATCCAGCACCTTGATAGTCTTGCCTTCCTTCTTGTAGAAACCGGCGCCGCTCTTTTGCCCCAACGCGCCCTGCTCCACCAGCTTGGCCAGTACTGCCGGCGTCTGATACACCGGGAAGAACGGATCATCGGCCAGGTTGTCCTGCATCGTGCGGATCACATGCCCCATCGTGTCCAGTCCGACGACGTCGGCGGTGCGAAAGGTCGCCGATTTGGCGCGCCCCAGACGGCTGCCCGTCAGGTCGTCGACCACGTCGAAACCAATGCTATATTTCTGCGCTTCAGCAACCACGGCGAGTATCGAAAACACGCCTACGCGGTTGGCGATAAAGTTCGGCGTATCTTTTGCACGCACGACACCTTTGCCGACCGTGCTGGTCAGGAATATCTCCAGGTTGTCGAGAATGTCGGCGCGCGTGTGCGCGGTCGGGATCAGCTCGACCAGATGCATGTAGCGCGGCGGATTGAAAAAATGCACCCCGCAAAAACGTTCTTTCAGCTCGGGCGAAAACCCTTCGGATAGCGCATTAATAGCCAGCCCCGAGGTGTTGCTCGCGAAAATCGCATGCGGCGCGAGATGCGGCGACACCTTGCGATACAAATCGTGTTTCCAGTCCATGCGCTCGGCGATCGCCTCGATCACCAGATCGCAGTCGGCCAAACTGGCCAGATCGTCTTCGTAATTGGCGGCCTGCAGATACTTCGCATCCTCTTTCTGGCCGAACGGCGCCGGGCTGAGTTTCTTCAGATTCTCGATCGCTTTGAGTGCGATGGCATTTTTTGACGAGCCGCTGGAAGGCAGGTCAAACAGCACGACAGGCACGCGTGCATTGACGAGGTGGGCTGCAATTTGCGCGCCCATCACGCCTGCGCCGAGTACGGCGACCTTGCGTATGATCAGATTGCTCACGAAATTCCTCCGGGGGTAAATGAGGGCGATGCAAATCGCGGTGATGCGGTCGAGCTACTGCAGTGGGCTCAGGCTAATGGATTCACACTAGCCCCGCTTGCGGCAACTCGATCCGGGGTTGCATTTAGAACAGCGCCACGTCCACATCCATCATCGACTTCGCACCCGCGCGCGCCGCGCGTATGGTCGAGGCCGTTTCGGGCAGCAGCTTGGCAAAGTAGAACCGCGCGGTGGCCAGCTTCGATTGGTAGAAAATATCGCCGCTGTCCTGCTTGTCCAGCGCGATGCGCGCCATCCGGGCCCAGAAGTAGGAATACACCAGGTGCCCGACGGTACGCAGATACGGCACCGCCGCCGCGCCCACTTCATCGGGATTGGCCATCGCCTTCATGCCGATTTCCATGGTCAGCTTCTGTACCTTGTCGCCGATATCGGCCAGCGGGTTGATGAACTCCTGCATCTCCGGCTTCACGCCTTCCGCTTCGACAAATTCGGTCACCAGCGCACCGAACTTCTTGAGTTTGGCGCCCATGTCGCCGAGCACTTTGCGACCGAGCAAGTCGAGCGATTGGATCGCGTTGGTGCCTTCGTAGATCATGTTGATACGGGCATCGCGTACGTATTGCTCCATGCCCCATTCGCGAATGAAGCCGTGGCCGCCAAAAATCTGCAGGCCGTGGTTCGTCGCTTCGAATGCGTTATCCGTGATGAAGGCCTTGATCACCGGCGTGAGCAGCGCGACCAGGTCGGCCGATTCGCGGCGAACGGCCTCGTCTTCACTCGAGAGTTCCTTGTCGATCTGCAAGGCGGTCCAGTACGCAAACGCACGCGCGCCTTCCGCATAGGCTTTTTGCGTCAACAGCAGGCGCCGTACATCGGGATGAACAATGATCGGGTCGGCGGCTTTTTCGGGCGCTTTGACGCCGGACAACGAACGCATCTGCAGGCGCTCTTTCGCATAGACCAGCGAGTTCTGATACGCCACTTCGGTCAAACCCAGACCCTGCATGCCCACGCCCATACGCGCCGCGTTCATCATCACGAACATCGCGTTCAAGCCGCGATGCGGCTCGCCCACGAGCCAGCCACGCGCGGCGTCGAGATTCATCACGCAGGTGGCGTTGCCGTGGATGCCCATCTTGTGCTCGATCGAGCCGCACGCAATGCCGTTGCGCTCGCCAGGCTTGCCGTCGGCGTCGGGCAGGAACTTCGGCACGACGAACAGCGAGATCCCCTTGGTTCCCGGCGGCGCATCGGGCAAGCGCGCCAGCACCAGGTGAATGATGTTGGCGGCCAGGTCATGTTCGCCGCTGGAGATAAAAATCTTGGTGCCGGTAACTCGATACGAGCCGTCGGTGTCCGGTACGGCCTTGGTGCGCAAGATGCCCAGGTCGGTGCCGCAATGCGGCTCGGTCAGGCACATGGTGCCGGTCCACTCGCCCGAGACCAGCTTGGGCAAGTACAAGCTCTGCTGCTCCGGCGTGCCGTGTTCGTGCAGACACTCGTAGGCACCATGCGAAAGGCCCGGGTACATCGTCCACGCCTGATTGGCCGAATTCAGCATTTCAAACAGCGCGTTATTGACGAACACCGGCAGGCCCTGGCCGCCGAACTTCGGATCGCAGCCCAACGCGGGCCAGCCTGCTTCGACGTATTGTTCGTACGCCTGCCTGAAACCTGCGGGCGTGGCGACTACACCGTTGTTCCAGGTGCAGCCTTCGATATCGCCGCTCTGATTGATCGGGAAGACCACTTCGGAACAGAATTTGCCGGCTTCCTCGAGAACCTGGTTGATGGTCTCGGCGTCAAGATCCGCATGGGCCGGCATGGCCTTGAGTTCGCTTTCGACGTTGAGCAGTTCGTGCATGACGAATTGCATGTCTCGCAGCGGCGCGGTGTACTGTCCCATGGCCTTCCTCCTGAAATGATTGATTCTAAAACCCGCCTAAAACCCGCGTGATCGTCGCGTGATCGCCGCGTAATATCCACGCGATACCGGCCGGATTCAGCGCTCGCTCTGGTAAGAAACGAACAGCTTCTCGAGTGCGTCGCGCGTCAATTGCACCGCGTCGGGTAGACGCAGGAATCGAGCATCGTGATGCAAACCCAGCGTGTAGCTATATAACTCGAACAACATCATTTGCGGATTGACGTCCGCGCGCAGGTGGCCTTCGTCGCGGGCCTGCGCAATCGCGCGCAACAACGCGCTACGCCACATCTGCACGCTCTGCACCAACTGCTCGCGCACTGCACTGGCCGCGCGGTCGTCATATTCGACCGCGCCACTGATGTAGATGCAGCCGGTCTTGACCTCTTGAATGCGCTTTTCCATCCAACGTCCGACCATCGAGCGCAGACGCGGCAAACCGCGTGTCTCACGCAAACTCGGATAAAACACTTCCTGTTCGAACCGCCGGTGATACTCGCGGACCACCTCGACCTGCAAATCCTCGCGCGAGCCGAAGTGAGCGAAGACACCGCTTTTGCTCATCTGCATGCGCTCGGCCAGTAGGCCTATGGTCAAGCCTTCCAGGCCATCGCGTCCCGCCAGTTCGATCGCGGCATCAAGAATCGCAACCCGTGTCTGCTCGCCCTTACGCATGATCTTCACGCCCATAACCTGCGTCATGCCTTTAACCGCCTTTTCTAGTGATCGAAATAAAATCGAACGGCCGTACTATTATTAGCGGCAGCCGTGACAGGAACAAGTACTTTATTAGAAACGCTTTTCTAACTGCGATGGTAGACCAGCAAGCGCGGGCAGAAGCCCGGATCGCGAGCGCGGCGCGCTGCATGGCGATCCGGCCCAGCGTTAGCGGTAACCGTGGGAATTGAGTCCGGCATAGCACGGCACGAGGCTGCGCGGAGTGGCATCTGTCCGCAGCTAGTCTAGCGCGCTTGGGCGAGACGCTGCGGCAATTGCAGAATGGCGGTGCGGTTTGATAAGGAGAAGCAACGCGCGGCGGCTTGCTCGTAAGGCAACCACAGCGAGGCGGTATGCTCGCGTGGCGAAAGTGTCACTTCGATATCGCGCGGCACCTCGACACTGAACCAGTGCTCGGTATTGCGCGTGACACCCGGCGCGTAGCGATGCCGCCAGACCGGATAGATCTCATAGTCGATGGCGTGCTGCCAGTCGCGCAGCGCAGTGCGCGGCACTCGCGGGCCGCCGATGACGATGCCGGTCTCCTCAAAGACTTCCCGGATCGCGGTTTCATCCAACGGCTCGTCGAGGCTGTCCTTGGATCCAGTCACCGATTGCCAAAAGCCGGCGCGGTCAGCGCGTTCGATGATCAGCACTTCCAGGTCTATGGTGTGTATCACCACCAGGACCGACACGGGGATTTTTGCAGTTGTCATCCCTTACCCTCGCGCAGCCCGGCGATTGCGCACCCGGCCGAGTTGATTTCAAACAATGCGCTCGAACAATGAGTTCGAACAAAAAAGGCGCCGCAGCGCCTTTTCCTTGCAAAACCTAATGATCCAAACTACCGGACCGTCAGGCCTTGGTCGCTTCCGATTGACGCAAGCGTATATGCAACTCGCGCAACTGACGCTCGTCGACTTCGCTCGGCGCCTGGGTCAATAGATCTTGCGCGCGTTGCGTCTTCGGGAACGCGATCACGTCGCGGATCGAATCGGCGCCGGCCATCATCGTGACAACACGATCCAGACCGAACGCGATCCCGCCGTGCGGCGGCGCACCGTATTGCAGCGCGTCGAGCAGGAAGCCGAATTTCAGGCGTGCCTCTTCGGCATTGATCTTCAGCGCGCGGAACACCTTGCTTTGCATCTCTTCGCGGTGTATGCGCACCGAACCGCCGCCGAGCTCCCAGCCATTGAGCACCAGGTCGTACGCCTTGGCAAGACAACGGCCCGGATCGGTTTCCAGGTAGTCGACATGATCGTCCTTCGGGCTCGTGAACGGATGATGGCAGGCGGTCCAACGCGCTTCCGCCTCATCGTACTCGAACATCGGGAAATCAATCACCCACAGCGGCTTCCAACCCGTGAGCACGAGACCTGACGCGACGCCGAAATCGGAATGGCCCACTTTCAGGCGCAACGCGCCGATACTGTCGTTGACTACCTTGGTGCTGTCCGCGCCGAAGAAAATCAGGTCGCCATCTTGCGCGCCAGTGCGCGCCAGGATCGCGGCGATCGCTTCGTCGTGCAGATTCTTGACGATCGGGCTTTGCAAGCCGTCGCGGCCCTTGGCCACTTCGTTGACTTTGATCCAGGCCAGGCCCTTGGCGCCGTAGATCTTGACGAAATCGGTGTAGCTGTCGATCTCGCCACGCGACATCTCACTGCCCTTGGGCACGCGCAATGCGACAACTCGACCGCCCTTGGTGTTGGCCGGAGTGCTGAACACCTTGAAATCGACTTCCTTCATGACGTCGGTCAACTCGGTGAATTCGAGCTGCACGCGCAGGTCGGGCTTGTCCGACCCGAAGCGGCGCATGGCTTCCTCGTAGGTCATCACCGGGAACTGCGCATCGAGATCGACATCGATCGTGTTCTTGAAAACACCGCGGATCATCGTCTCGAACAGATCGCGGATTTCCTGTTCGCCAAGGAACGAGGTTTCGCAATCGATCTGCGTGAATTCCGGCTGGCGGTCGGCACGCAAGTCTTCGTCGCGGAAGCACTTGGTGATTTGATAATAGCGATCGAAGCCCGACACCATCAGCAATTGCTTGAAGAGCTGCGGCGATTGCGGCAACGCGAAGAAATGACCGGCATTGACACGCGACGGCACCAGATAATCGCGCGCGCCTTCAGGCGTGCTCTTGGTCAGCATCGGCGTTTCGATGTCGATGAAGCCCTGGGCATCCAGGTACTTACGCACTTCCATCGTTACGCGATAACGCAGCATCAGATTCTGCTGCATCTGCGGACGACGCAGGTCGAGCACGCGATGCGTGAGGCGCGTCGTTTCCGAGAGGTTGTCGTCGTCGAGCTGGAACGGCGGCGTGACGGACGCATTGAGCACCGTCAGCTCATGGCACAACAATTCGATCTTGCCGCTCGTGAGGGTCGCGTTTTCGGTGCCGGCCGGGCGCGCACGCACGAGGCCCTTGATCTGCACGCAAAATTCGTTGCGCACACCTTCGGCAACCGCGAACATTTCGGCGCGGTCCGGATCGCAAACCACCTGCACCAGACCTTCGCGATCGCGCAGGTCGATGAAGATCACACCACCGTGATCGCGGCGGCGATGCACCCAACCGCACAGCGAGACCGTCTGGCCCAACAGTTTTTCGGTCACCAGACCGCAGTACTCAGTTCTCATCATCGACATGGTTTTGGTTCTTCGTCTAAAAAGGCCGTGGCGCGAGCAGCGCAGCGGCGGGTTACAGCGGACGGGTTACAGCGGTGGTTCTACCGGGTGCGCAGGACGGCGCACCGAACTGGCCGGCGCCACGACACCCATGGAAACAATATATTTAAGCGCAACATCGACGGTCATATCGAGTTCGATCACGTCGACACGCGGCAGCATCAGGAAAAATCCGGAAGTGGGGTTCGGCGTGGTCGGGATATAGACGCTGACGTAATCGCCCTGCAAATGGGTCACGACGTCGCCACCCGGCGCACCGGTCAAGAACGCGATGGTATAGGAGTCGCGGCGCGGATATTCGATCAGGACCGCACGGCGAAACGCATTACCGCTGGACGACAGCAACGTGTCCGAAACCTGCTTGACGCTAGTGTACAGCGGCCCCACCACGGGTATGTGGGCAAGCAGCGCTTCCCACCACTGTACGAGCTTCTGGCCGATGAAGTTATGCGCGAACAGGCCCACCACGAAGATGAAGGCCAGCGTGAGCAACGCGCCGATGCCCGGCAGGTTGAAGCCCAGCAACGCCTGTGGACGCCACGCCTGCGGCAACAGCGTGAGCGTCTCGTCCATCGTGCCGATAATCAACCCCAGCACCCAGAGCGTGATGGCCAGCGGCACCAGCACGAGCAGTCCGGTGAGGAAGTAGGTTTTCAGCGTGATCTTCTTGGTCATGGTCTCGGTTTCGCCGTCAAAGCCGGTCAAGTTCAGGCCTTGCTGCCACCTGTCGCACTTTTGCTGCTGTCGCTGGCGGAACTCGCGGTGGGCGCGCTGACGGCCGGCGTGGAAGCTGCGGGGGTTGCCGCCGAACTGGCGGTCGATGTATTGCCGGCCGCGCTACCGTTCGTGCCCTCCTTCGCCGCGCTGGCGGGGGCCGCATCCGCAGTCGCTGCGCTCGCGCCGTCCGCGGGTTTGGCGGCGGGCTTGCCGCCTTTATTGCCATCGCGAAAATCGGTCACGTACCAGCCGGAACCTTTGAGCTGAAAACCGGCGGCGGTCACCTGTTTGCTGAAGGTTTCCTGGCCACATTCGGGACATAGTGTCAACGGTGCGTCGGAAAGCTTTTGCAAGGCATCTTTCTCGTAACCGCACGACGAACAACGGTAAGCGTAAATCGGCATGGCTTTTCCTACTCAGGGTCACGCAAAGCCTTGAATTATAGCGGAAACCGATGGCGAATAATGCGATCGACGCGGCGAAGCCGCCCAAGCGCGCCTTGGGGCGCGCGGCCCTTGGCTGCCGCAGGTTGCCTCAGACGGCGCGGCGGCGCCACGTCAGCCAACGTTCGCGGCCAGCGAAAACGGGGATCGAATCTTCCACAGGATGATCGTCGATACACTCGAAAAACGGCGTGAGCAAGCTATGTAGCGCCGACTCTTCGATCGCGAACGGCGGCCCTTTGCGCGTCTCGCCAAAAAAGAACAAACCGGCCAACAGCACGCCCGGCGCGGCCAGCTGCGCCATATGGCGCGCGTAATCGGCGCGACGCGCAGGGGGGAGCGCGCACAGGAATGCCCGCTCGTAGATCCATTGCGGCTTCAGGCGCGTCTCTTCCGACGGCATATAGGTGAAGAAATCGGCCTCCACCAGGCTGACCTTCTCGCCACCGGGCTGGCTCGCCAGGTATGACCGCGCCGCCGCCACTGCCGCAGCCGAGAAGTCGAGGGCCGTGACGGACCAACTGCGAGCGGCCAGCCAAGCGGCTTCGTAGGCACTGCCGCAACCGGGGATCAGAACCGCGCCCGGCGCCTGACGCTCGGCAAAAGCGCAGAAGGCCGGCGGCACGCCTCGCTGATCCCACGGCATGAACCCCTGTTCAAAGCGCTCGTCCCAGAAAGCCGGCGCATCGGGGTCGCGCGTGGTGAAGCTCGGCATAAGGCCGGGCGTATCGCTAGCTGCGCGTTTCGCTTTTTCCGCCGCAGGTGCCGCTTTTTCCATCGCGGGGTCCGCTTTATCCGCCACGCGTTCGGCTTTACCCACCGCGGGCTTCGCTTTACCCACCGCGGGCTTCGCTTTATCGGCCACGAGTTTATCCCCCACGGGTTTATCCACCATATCCGCCGTAAATAAAGAAATGGGCAATGATCACCCCCGCCCCCACCGCCAGCCCGAACACCAGCATGCCTTGCAGCAGCCGATTGGTGCGCTGCTGCTCGATCAGCATTTTTTGTATCAGCGGTTCGTTACCCATCGGTCGGCCGTCGTAATGCGGCGCCAGCACCTGATGGATCAGTCGCGGAAGTTGCGGCAGCGTCTTGCTCCATTGCGGCGCTTCGTATTTCAACCGGTCCAGCCAGCCCCGCCAGCCGATCTGCTGGTTCATCCAGCGCTCAAGATACGGTTTGGCGGTCTGCCACAGGTCGAGTTCCGGATCCAGCTCGCGCCCCAGGCCTTCGACGTTGAGCAGGGTTTTTTGCAGCAGCACCAGTTGCGGCTGAATTTCGACCTGGAAACGGCGCGAGGTCTGGAACAGGCGCATCAGCACCTGACCGAGCGAAATATCCTTGAGCGCCTTGTCGAAATACGGCTCGCAACATGCCCGGATCGCGCCCTCGAGCTCTTCGACGCGGGTCGCGGGCGGCACCCATCCTGACTCCAGATGCAGCACCGCCACGCGATGGTAATCGCGCTGGAAAAACGCGAGCAGGTTCTGCGCCAGATAATTTTTGTCGAAGTCGGACAGCGCACCCACGATGCCGAAGTCGAGCGCGATATAGCGGCCGAACGTCTTCGGGTCGATGCTGACCTGGATATTGCCCGGATGCATGTCGGCGTGAAAGAAGCCGTCGCGAAACACTTGGGTAAAGAAAATCTCGACCCCTTCGCGGGCCAGTTTCGGCACATCGACACCGGCGGTGCGCAGCGTTTCAACCTGGCTGATCGGCAAGCCGACCATGCGCTCCATCACGAGTACCGTCGAGGTGCAAAAGTCCCAATACATTTCGGGCACGAGCAACAAATCGAGACCGGCGAAATTACGGCGCAACTGACTCGCGTTGGCAGCCTCGCGCATCAGGTCGAGTTCGTCATGCAGGTATTTGTCGAACTCGCCGACCACCTCGCGTGGCTTCAGGCGCTTGCCGTCAGCCCAGAAACGCTCGACCCAGCGTGCAACGTCGCGCAACAGCGCCAGATCGCCTTCGATCACCGGCAGCATGTTGGGCCGCAGCACCTTGATTGCGACCGGCTTGCCGGCATGCGTCCCAGCCTTGATACGCGCAAAGTGCACTTGCGCGATCGACGCGCTGGCCACCGGCACCCGCTCGAATTCGTCGAACAGGGTGTCGACTTTCGCACCCAGCGACTTCTCGATGAGCTCCACCGAATGTTCGAAATCGAATGGCGGCACCTGATCCTGCAGCTTGGCCAGCTCGTCGGCGATATCGAGCGGCAGCAAATCGCGCCGCGTCGACAACACCTGGCCAAACTTCACGAAGATCGGCCCCAGGCTCTCCAGTGCCATGCGCAAGCGTACGCCGCGCGGCAATTCATGGCGGCTGAACGGCACCACGCGCAGTATGAACTGGACGCCCCTATGCTTGAAATGCGATAACGCGACCTCGTGCAGGCCGAACTTGAACATGGTCCGGGTGATCTTGAAAAATCGGAAAATACGCATGGTGCAAACTTATCCGGTATCTAACTTGTGCGACCCGGCGACGTCGCGTCGGGTCCGCTGTGCTTAGGGCTGGTCGTGTCGTCGGCTGCAGCCGGCCGGGCGGGTGGTGCCTTCTGGTCGAGCCGCTCGATGCGTTTCTCGAGCCGCGCGAGCGCGTCGCGCACGCTCACCAATTCACTGCGCATCTGATCGAGCGAACCCTGCCTGACCAGTTGCGGATTTTCGTCCAGGAAATACTCGGCCACCGACTCCAGCAGGCTCAGGCCCGAGCGGCGCGCCTGGGCCAGCGTCGCGCGCGCGTGCTCGGCCAACTGGTGCGCCGGGGCGTCACCGATCAGTTGAGCAAGATCCTCCTCGGGCTCCCAGCGCAAGTGCTCGGCCAACCGTGCGATCGTGCTGGCAAATTCGGCGTCGCCATCGATCTTGACGTGCTTCATCGCCGCCGCCTGACCGCCCTGCAAAAACGCTGAAGCGGCGCTGGCCGACGCGCGTATGGTCACATCGTAGGTTGCTTCTGTGACAGGAGCGCTTGCGTGCGAGGACGGCAGCTGACCTGTGGACTGAGAATCGGACTGAAAAGCGGGCGACTGAGGTGCGGGCTGAAAAGCGGACGCAGGTGCCGGCTGCCCGCGCTGGTCGGGCTGCCCCTGCGGATCACGCGACTCGTCTGAGTGCGCGGCCGGATCGGACGACATCGGCCATGCGCGCAGCAAACCCTGATCGTCGACCTGCAGGCCGATCGAAAAGGGCGGGCTCTCCAGACGCACGGTCTTGCCGGCGTAGGCTCGCAACTGCTCGCGCGCCCATTCTTCGCGTGCGAGCAAATGATTCACTGCGACACAGAACGATTTGGCGACTAGCTGGCCAGGAGTCGATTCGAGCATAAGGTGCTTTGTGCGGAGGGCCGCAGTGTCAGGGGCAGAAAACAAAACAGGAAGCGAAACAGGAAACCAACGCGCGGAAATGACCCGTCACGGCACCCACAAGCACACACCGACAACAGGCACCACGACGCCACGGCACCGATCATAAGGCATCACGGCGCCATCGCAAGCCCAACTAGTATTTGGTGCCGATATGCAGTGCGCAAACACCGGCGGACAGGTTGAAGTATCGCACTCCTTCCAGGCCCGCCGCTTCCATCATCGTCTTGAGCGTGTCCTGGTCGGGGTGCATCCGGATCGATTCCGCCAGGTACCGATAACTTTCGGCATCTTTGGCAATTTTATCGCCCAGCCACGGCAACACCTTGAAGGAATAGACGTCGTACGCCTGCGCCAGGGGTGCCCAAACCTTCGAAAACTCCAGCACCAGCAATTTGCCGCCGTGCTTGAGCACACGCCGCATTTCGGCAAGCGCCGCTTCTTTGTGGGTCATATTACGCAAACCGAATGCCACTGTGACCACATCGAAATAGTGATCGGGAAACGGAATCTTTTCAGCATCGCATAACAGCGTGGGCGTAATCACACCGGCATCGTGCAAGCGGCCGCGGCCTACACGCACCATCGACTCGTTGATATCGGTCAACCAGACCTCGCCGGTCGCGCCCGCTTTTCTCGCGAAGGCTTTCGCCAGGTCGCCCGTGCCGCCAGCGATGTCCAGCACTTTGTAGCCTGGGCGGACATTGGCTTGAGCAATCGTGAACGCTTTCCAGACACGGTGCATGCCCGCCGACATCAAATCATTCATGACGTCATAGTTCGATGCCACCGAATGAAATACGCCCGCCACTTTTTGGGCTTTCTCTTCTTCGTTGACTTGCTGGAAGCCAAAATGGGTCTTGCTCACTGGCACCCTCCTTATCAGTTATGCCGATGACCGTGACCGTGCCCACCGTGCGGGGCGGCGCTCATCGGTGCATCGCGGTCTACGCCTGCCTGCGCGAGCGTTTGCAGGTATTCCTGCCAAAGTGTCTCCTGCCGCGTTGCCAGATCGTAAAGATGATCCCACGAATAGATACCGCTCGAATGTCCATCCGAGAAGGTCGGCTGGATCGCGTAATGGCCCACTGCGTCGATACTCGTGACAGTGACGTCGCGCTTGCCGGTTTGCAGCGTTTCCTGCCCAGGCCCATGACCGCGCACTTCGGCCGACGGCGAATAAACCCGCAGAAACTCGAACGGCAGACGATAGGTGCTGCCATCGGCATATTGCAATTCGAGCACCCGCGACTGGGTATGCAAGGTGATGCCGCTAGGCACCGGCGTATCCCGCTCAAGTCCTGCCATGGCGCAGCTCTCTTACTAAAAATTATTTAAATATCAATGACTTGACGCTGTATCCAACGTATCCAGCGCTTCGACCAATGCCAGACGCAAACCCTCGGCCTGCGCTACCCGTTTGGCTAGTACGACAGGTTCCACGGCGCGACGTTCCGTAGCCCAGATCGGCGCAGGGAAGTGTGCGTCGTCGGCATAACGCGGTATTACATGCCAGTGCACGTGCGGCACCTGGTTGCCCAGGCTCGCGAGGTTGATTTTTTGCGGTGTCATGACGCGGCGCATCACGCGCTCGACCGTGGCGACAACCTGCATCAGATGCCGTTGCTGCGCTGCATCCAGATCCGAGAACTCAGCGACGTGCGCACCCCAGACCACCCGGCAAAAACCTGGGTAATCGGCTTCTTGCGCAGCGATCACGCGCAGCCATCGATCGCTCCACAGCAGCTCACCGCCGGTTTCTTCGCATAGCGAACAACCAGCGACAGCGTTGCTACCCGCGCCGCCGTCTGTGCTGCTTTCCGCGCGGCCGCCGGTGCTACCTGAGCCCGACGATGCCTGCTGGCCGATCGCGCCACTCGTCATACGAGCACCCGCTCGATGCCGCCCTTGTTGGCACGCTCGACGTACTCGGGCAACCAATTCTCGCCGAGCAGATTGCGTGCGATCTCGACCACGATGTAATCGGCCTTCACGTCCGCATCCTCTTCATAGCGCGACAGCCCCTGCAAGCATGAGGGGCAGCTGGTGAGCACCTTCACCTCGCCTTCGAAGCCGCCGGTGCGCGCCCGATCGGCACCCTTGCGCATTTCCTCTTCCTTGCGGAACCGCACCTGTGTTGCAATATCCGGCCGCGATACCGCGAAGGTACCCGACTCGCCGCAGCAACGCTCGGCCTTCTCGATCGTATAACCGTCCTGCGCCGCGCCCATCAACTGGTTGACCAGCTTGGTCGGATCCATCGTCTTGATCGGCGTGTGGCACGGGTCGTGATACATGTAGCGCATGCCGTTCACGCCTTCGAGCTTGACCCCCTTCTCCAGCAGGAATTCGTGAATATCGATAATCCGGCAGCCCGGGAAAATCTTCTCGAATTCGTAACCGGCAAGCTGGTCGTAGCATGTGCCGCACGACACCACCACCGTCTTGATGTCGAGATAATTGAGCGTGTTGGCAACCCGATGGAACAGCACCCGGTTGTCCGTCACCATCTTCTCGGCCTTGTCGTATTGACCCGCGCCTCGCTGCGGATAACCGCAACACAAGTAACCCGGCGGCAGCACGGTCTGCACGCCGACGTGCCACAGCATCGCCTGCGTCGCCAGCCCCACTTGCGAGAACAAACGTTCCGAGCCGCAACCCGGGAAATAAAACACCGCTTCGGTATCCGCCGTGGTCGTTTTCGGATCGCGGATGATCGGGACTATCTTGTTGTCCTCGATATCGAGCAGTGCGCGCGCCGTCTTCTTCGGCAAATTGCCGGGCATTTTCTTGTTGATGAAATGCACCACCTGCTCCACAATCGGACGCGCACCACCCGTCGTGCTCCCCGGCTTGGCAGTCTGCTTGCGTGCGAATTTCTTCAGCACCTCGTTACCCAGGCGCTGCGCCTTGAAACCCACCTCGATCATGGTCGCGCGCGTGGCCTTGATGGTCTGCGGGTTGGTCGCATTCAGGAAGAACATGCCGGCAGCCGAACCCGGGTTGAATTTCTTCTTGCCCATCTTGCGCAACAAGTTGCGCATGTCCATCGTCACGTTACCGAAATCGATATTGACCGGGCATGGCGCTTCGCACTTGTGGCAGACCGTGCAATGGTCGGCCACATCGTTGAACTCGTCCCAGTGCTTGATCGACACGCCACGCCGCGTCTGCTCCTCGTACAGGAACGCCTCGATCAGTAGCGAGGTGGCCAGGATCTTGTTGCGCGGGCTGTACAGCAGGTTGGCGCGCGGCACATGGGTGGCGCACACCGGCTTGCATTTGCCGCAGCGCAGGCAATCCTTGATGCTGTCGGCGATCGCGCCGATATCGGACTGCTGCATGATCAGCGATTCGTAGCCCATCAAACCGAAGCTCGGCGTATAGGCGTTGCGCAGATCGGCGCCCTCCATCAGCTTGCCCTTGTTGAAGCGGCCGTGCGGGTCTACCTGGAGCTTGTACGCGCGGAAATCGGCGATCTCTTCCTCGGTCAGGAATTCCAGCTTGGTAATGCCGATCCCGTGTTCGCCCGAAATCACGCCATCGAGATCGCGCGCGAGCTTCATGATGCGCACCACAGCGGCGTGCGCGTCCTGCAGCATTTCGTAATTGTCGGAATTGACCGGCAAGTTGGTGTGCACATTGCCATCGCCCGCGTGCATGTGCAGCGCGACGAACACCCGGCCGCGCAGCACCTTCTTGTGTATTGCCTGGGCTTCTTCGAGAATCTGCAGGAATTCGCCGCCGCTGAAAATATGACGCAGTTCTGCGCGAACTTCCGCTTTCCATGAGATACGGATCGTGCGGTCCTGCACGATATCGAGCAAGACCGCGTCGGGTTGCCGGTCGCTGCGCTGCGCCATCTCCTCGGTCAGCGATTCGTAGCCATGCATCACCAGCTGATGACGCGCTTCACGCAACGGCATGTCCAGATGGTCGCGCACGTACTCCCAACGTGCACGGGTCTTGCGCAGCAGATCGAGCGCCACGTTGACGCGGTCTTCCAGCAGCTCCGCGCTCGGAATTTCGTTGGCGTCGTCGCTCCTGCCCAGCGGCAGCTTGCCGGCGGCGAAGAATGCTTCGAGCGCGGCTATCAGTTGCAGCTTGTTTTTCACCGACAGTTCGATGTTGATGCGCTCAATGCCGTCGGTGTACTCGCCCATCCGATTCAGCGGGATCACCACGTCTTCGTTGATCTTGAAGGCGTTGGTGTGTTTGGATATCGCCGCCGTGCGCGAACGGTCCAGCCAGAAACGCTTGCGCGCTTCGGCGCTCACGGCGACAAAGCCCTCGCCGCTGTTGCCGTTGGCCATGCGCACCACTTCCGAGGTGGCGGCTGCCACCTGGTCGGCGTCGTCCCCGACGATATCGCCCACCAGCACCATCTTTGGAAACGCGCTGCGCTTGGACTTGGTCGCATAGCCGACTGCGCGCAAATAGCGCTCGTCCAGATGCTCGAGGCCCGCCAGAATCGCGCCGCCCTGCTTCGACGTTTCGAACAGGTAATCCTTGATCTGCACGATCGATGGAATCGCATCGCGCGCCTGGCCGAAAAATTCCAGGCAAACGGTACGCGTGTGCTTGGGCATCTTGTGCAAGACCCAGCGCGCGCTCGTGATCAGCCCGTCGCACCCTTCTTTCTGGACACCGGGCAAACCGGCCAGGAACTTGTCGGTAACGTCCTTGCCCAGGCCTTCCTTGCGAAAGCGCTTGCCTTCGATTTCAAGCAGCTTGGTGCGCAGCAGTTGCTCGCCCGGCGCATAGTTGCCGTCATACCATTTCAGCTCGAACGTAGCCGACGGTGCATCATGGATCTTGCCCATGTTGTGATCCAGGCGCGTTATTTCGAGCCAATTGCCGTCCGGATCCACCATCCGCCACCAAGCCAGATTGTCCAGGGCGGTGCCCCACAGCACGGCCTTCTTGCCGCCAGCGTTCATCGCCACGTTGCCGCCTATGCACGATGCATCGAGCGAAGTCGGGTCGACCGCGAACACGAAACCGGCTTTCTCGGCCGCCTCCGTCACACGCCGGGTCACGACGCCGGCGCCGGAGAAGATGGTGGCGACCTGCGTCGACACGCCGGGCAGATCGGTCATCGTGACCTCGCCGAGCTGCTCCAGTTTTTCCGTATTGATCACGGCCGAGAACGGCGTGAGCGGTACCGCACCGCCGGTATAGCCGGTGCCGCCTCCGCGCGGAATCACGGTCAGTCCCAGCTCGAAGCAATCCTTGATCAGGCTGGCGATTTCCAGCTCGGTGTCGGGCGTGAGCACCACGAACGGATATTCGACGCGCCAGTCGGTGGCGTCGGTCACGTGCGATACGCGTGACAGCCCGTCGAAACGGATGTTGTCCTTTTGCGTATGACGCCCCAGCACCTTCATCGCGCGGCGGCGCAAGTCGCCGAACTCCTTGAATTCGCCGGCAAACGCCGTTACCGCGGTGCGCGCGGCCGCCACCAGCGCCCGCACCCGCGCAGCGCGATCCTGGGCGTTGCTATCCACGGAGGTCGACAAATCTGCACGGCTCCGCTTCTCGATTTCGCTCAGGCGGTGTTCGAGCGCGTCGATCAGCAGCGTGCGGCGTTTCGGGTTGTCGAGCAAATCGTCCTGCAGATACGGATTGCGGCGCACCACCCAAATATCGCCCAGCACTTCGTACAGCATGCGAGCCGAGCGGCCGGTGCGGCGTTCGGCCCGCAATTCGTCGAGCGCTTGCCACGCCGCTTCGCCCAATAAGCGAATCACGATCTCGCGGTCGGAAAACGAGGTGTAGTTATACGGAATTTCGCGCAGTCGCGGTGCCGCGTCGAGTGTTGCGACCGGCTGGCCGCTCGGATCGAATACTTGGGGTGCGTTCATTTTTTCGTCAGTTCGGTAAGCCGGCGTGGTGCCTGCCGGCGGGTGCACCGCGCGTACCGCGAAATACCGGTACGGGCTAGGCGCAAATCAGACTGAGAGGGTCTCTCGTTGTGAAGCTGGACGGTGCTGTGGCAATCAACGCCGGATCAAGCGGATCGGCCACTAGCCACGCGACGGCCCGCGCGTAACGGGCTAGGCTGCGAATGGGGTAAACGCATCGGTCGTGTCGGTCGGAACATCGTTTGAGTTCGGATTCTTGGGTTCTTAAAGCCCGATTGTACTGCATCGCAGCGTGGCGCGTGCCAGCCATCGGCCGCCCCTGCCGTGGCGCAAAGGCGCGCCTACGGCCGTAGCGCGGTCTTCGTTGCGGCACAGCATCGAATCGTAGCGCGGGCGCGGTTCCGGTGCCGCGCGCCGGCTGCTAGCCATCGTTTAGTGAGGCGCTAGTCGCCAAGGCGCTATCATTAGCGTTTGCGCCGCACGCCACTATCACCTTTTTTAAGAATCGATCCGCATGTCCGCTCCCGACTATCTGAAGAAAATCCTGACCGCCCGGGTCTACGATGTGGCCCGTGAAAGCGAGCTGACTTTCGCCCGCCGCCTATCCGCACGCTTGGCCAATCAAATTCATTTGAAGCGCGAGGATAACCAGGCGGTGTTTTCGTTCAAGCTGCGCGGCGCATATAACCGCATGGCCAACCTGAGCGCCGAAGAGCGCCAGCGCGGGGTCATTACGGCGTCGGCCGGCAACCACGCCCAGGGCGTCGCATTGGCCGCGTCTCGGTTGGGGCTTCATGCGGTGATTGCGATGCCGGTCACGACCCCGCAGGTCAAGGTCGACGCGGTGCGCACCCATGGCGGCGCCAACGTCGAAATTGCCCTGTTCGGCGATTCCTATTCCGATGCCTATGAACACGCTTTGACCATACAGGCGCGGCGCGGGCTCACGTTCGTCCATCCGTTCAACGATCCCGATGTGATTGCAGGCCAGGGCACGGTAGCCATGGAGATCCTGCGTCAGTTGCAGGGCCCGATCGACGCGATTTTTGTGCCGATCGGCGGTGGCGGCCTGATGGCCGGCATGTCCGTCTACATCAAGGCACTGCGCCCGGAGATCAAGGTCATCGGCGTGCAGACCGAGGATTCCTGCGCAATGGCGCAATCGTTGAAGGCCGGTGAGCGCGTCACGCTCACCGATGTCGGGCTGTTTTCGGACGGTACGGCCGTCAAGCTGGTCGGCGACGAGACCTTCCGCATCTGCCGTGAGCATGTGGACGAAGTGGTGCTCGTGGATACCGACGCGTTGTGCGCCGCGATCAAGGATATCTTCCAGGAAACGCGCAGCCTCGTGGAGCCGGCGGGTGCGCTGGCGGTGGCCGGTATCAAGGCTTACGTGGAGCGCGAGCAGGTGCAGGGCCGCACGTTTGTCGCGGTCACCTCAGGTGCCAACATGAACTTCGACCGCATGCGTTTCGTGGCCGAGCGTGCGGAAGTGGGTGAAGAAGGCGAAGCGGTATTTGCCGTCACGATCCCCGAAGAACGCGGGAGTTTCAAGCGTTTTTGCGAGCTGGTGGGCGAGCGCAGCGTAACCGAGTTCAGCTATCGGATTGCCGATGCGCAAAAAGCACACCTGTTCGTGGGCGTGCAAACCCGCAAGCGCGACGAAGATGCGGTGATTGCGGCCACCTTCGAGAAGCATGGCTTTGCCACGCTCGACTTGACGCACGACGAGCTGTCCAAACAGCATATCCGCTACATGGTGGGCGGGCGTTCGCCGCTCGCGCACGACGAACTGCTGTACCGCTTCGAATTCCCGGAACGCCCGGGCGCGCTGATGCGCTTTCTGTCGTCGATGGCGCCCAACTGGAATATCAGCCTGTTCCACTATCGCAACCAGGGCGCCGACTACAGCAACATCCTCGTCGGCATCCAGGTTCCGGAAAATGAACAAAGCGCCTTCGAACAATTCCTGAAGACGCTGGGCTATGCTTACTGGAACGAGAGCAACAATCCGGTCTATTCGCTGTTTCTATAGCCGCTCTTACTGTAATCATTTCTGGACGACCGCTGACCGTATGGCTTATTCGCTCGAAGACAAGCTGGTGGTAGCAATTTCCTCGCGTGCATTGTTCGACTTCGAGGCTGAAAACCGCGTCTTCGAGGAGGGCAACGACCGCGAATACCAAGCCCTGCAGCTCGAACGCATCGACGTGCCGGCCGCCCCTGGCGTGGCTTACCCGTTGATACGCAAGCTGCTCACGCTCAACGGGGTAGCTGCCGACAGCGAGCGGCGCGTCGAAGTGGTAATCCTGTCGCGCAACGATCCGGTCAGCGGCCTGCGCGCCTTCCACTCTTGCCGTGCGCTGGGGCTGAAAATCGAGCGCGGCGTGTTCACGGGAGGCCGCGCGCCGTTTCGTTATCTCGAATCGTTCCAGGCGGGACTGTTTCTGTCGGTAAATCCCGATGACGTCGGCAATGCGCTGGCCGCGGGCTTTCCGGCCGCTCGGGTCTACCCCGAGTCGGTCAAGATTGCGGAGAAGTATCCGAACGAAATCCGCATCGCCTTCGATGGCGACGCGGTGATTTTTTCCGACGAGGCCGAACGCGTTTTCAAAGCGCAGGGCTTGGACGCGTTCATCCAGCACGAGACCCGCAAGGTCAACCTGCCGCTCAAGGAAGGGCCGCTGAAGCCGTTGCTCGCCTCGCTGCATCGGCTGCAAAAAGCGGCTGATGCGACCACGCCCATGCGCATACGCACGGCGCTGGTTACCGCACGCTCGGCGCCGGCCCATGAACGCGCGATACGCACGCTCATGGAGTGGAACATCGAGATCGACGAAGCAATGTTCCTTGGTGGTCTGGACAAAGGCCGTTTCCTGCGCGAATTCGAACCCGACTTTTTCTTTGACGATCAGATCAGCCATTGCGAAGCCGCGCTCGGCGTGTCGCCGACCGGCCATGTGCCCAACGGCATTGCCAATATGGCGCCCGAATTTGATTCCCCGAGCTTGTTTGATACCCGAGTTGATACCTCGAGTTGATGCCTCGAATTTGATACCCCGAATTTAGTACTTGAAAATGACGCCTGATAATTCTCCGCTCGGACAATCCGTCCAATATCGCGATCAGTACGATCCCTCGTTGCTCTTTGCGATTGCGCGCAGGCCGGGGCGCGACGAGATCGGCGTGCCCGCCGCGCTGCCGTTTTTCGGCGCCGACATCTGGAATGCCTATGAACTGTCGTGGCTCACGCCGCGCGGCAAGCCGCAGATCGCGGTCGCGACCTTTATCGTGCCGGCCGACAGCGCTTTTATCGTCGAATCCAAATCGTTGAAGCTGTATCTGGGCTCGTTTGCGCAGACCCGTTTCGAATCGACCGAGCTGTTGCGCGACACCCTGCTGCGCGACTTGAGCGCGCTATGCGGCGCCTCGGTGCGCGTCACGCTCACGCAGCCATTCGAATTCGGCACGCTCACTCTTGAAGAACTGTCGGGTACCTCGCTCGACCGACTCGACCTGGACACTGAGATCTATCACCCCGATCCGGGCTTGCTGCGCGTGGACAGCACATCCGCACCGATGGATGAAACCGTCGTGTCCAACCTGCTCAAATCGAATTGCCCGGTGACGGGACAACCCGATTGGGCCAGCGTGCAGATCCGTTACGTGGGCGCACCGATAGACCACGCCGGGCTGCTGCGCTACATCATTTCGTATCGCAGCCACAGTGGCTTTCACGAACAGTGCGTTGAGCGTATTTTTATGGATATTGCGCGCACCTGCCACCCGCTCAAGTTGGCGGTCTACGCGCGCTACACGCGGCGCGGCGGCATCGATATCAACCCGTTTCGCACCAATTTCAACCTGCCGTTGCCCGACAACGCGCGCACGGCACGTCAATAGCCGGGGTACGCCGTGCAAACATTACAAACCCTTAGCGCAATCCGGCAACTCGATCCACTGGGCAAAGGGCTCGGCCCGCTACCAGCAAACTCAGTGCCGACCGGCGACGTCATTCATCTCCACTGGAACCTGCTGCGCGAAGACGTCTCGCTGCCCGCCGCAGTCCTCTATGCCGACCGGCTCGCGCACAATCTGCACTGGATGCAGCAGTTCGTTGCCGAATACGGCGTGCAATTGGCCCCTCACGGCAAAACCACCATGGCGCCGCGGCTGTTTCGCATGCAACTGGCAGCCGGCGCCTGGGGCATCACGCTCGCGACCGCGCCGCAGGTTCGAGCCGCTTATGACGGTGGCGTAAGACGCGTGCTGATGGCTAACCAACTGGTCGGTCGGCAAAACATGGCGTTGATCGCCGATCTATTGGTCAACCCCGGGTTCGAGTTCTTTTGCATCGTCGATTCCGCGGCCAATGTTGACCAGCTCGGCGCGTTTTTCCAGAAGGCGGGACGCTCGCTAAACGTGCTGCTCGAGATTGGGCTGCCCGGCGGGCGCTCGGGCGTGCGCGATCTCGCGCAACGCGACGACGTACTGGCTGCGCTGGCGCGCTGGCCGCGCGTGCTGAAACTGGCCGGCATCGAACTCTATGAAGCGGTGGTCGACGATGAGGCTGCCGTGCGCGCCGTATTGCGCCAGGCGGTCGCCTGGACCGGCGAGCTGATACACGCAGGGCGCTTCGCGCGCCAGCCGGCGCTGCTCTCGGGCGCGGGATCGGTCTGGTACGACGTGGTGGCGGAAGAATTCAAACGTGCGCACGCATGCGGTGCCGTAGAGATCGTGCTGCGCCCCGGCTGCTATCTGACTCACGATGCAGGGGTTTATCGCCAAGCGCAGGTGGGGGTCGAACAGCGCAGCGCCGTAGCGCGCCGCCTGGGCGCCGGCCTGCAGCCGGCATTGCAGGTTTGGGCTTATGTGCAATCGCGGCCGCAAGCCGATTGCGCGATCGTCGGTCTGGGACGGCGCGATGCCGGCAGCGCTTCAGGCCTGCCCTCGCCGGCACGCCAATACCGCCCAGGCGAAGCGGCGCCTCGCGATATCGACCCTGCGCTCGGTTGGGAAGTGTTCAAGATGATGGATCAGCACGCGTTCCTGAAGATCGCGCCGCACGACGATCTGCAGGTCGGCGACATGATCGCCTTCGACGTCTCGCACCCTTGCCTGACCTTCGACAAGTGGCGCCAGTTGCTGGTGGTGGATAGCACCTATCAGGTGACCGAAGTGATCGACACCTGCTTTTGACTAGCGCTTTTCAGTCGGCTGACGTTCGGAGCCAACAGGCGGAGTGCCGCCCGCGCTAGCCTCGACGATATGACGTTCCAGCAGATCCAGTCCTTGCGACAAGGATTTGAGCAAACTCTCGGGAAAATCATCGAGCACGGCGTCGAGAAAACGATTGCGCAGCGGCATCCCCTGCGCTACGACAGTGCGACCGGCGTCGGTCAGTTGGACATTGGTGACGCGGTTATCGCGCTCGTCGACGCTACGCGCGATCCAGCCCAGCGCTTCAATGGATTTCAACTGACGTGTCAACGCTCCTGCGTCGATCTGCAGTTTCTCGACCAGCAATTTCTGCGACACACGACCGCCATCCGACACGGCGAGCAAAATGCGCCAACGCGGCATCGGCTGCCCGACCTGGGCCTCGAATGCTGACAAAAAACTGCGATAGGTGCGACCGAATTGATGCACTACAGCGATCCTTTCCTGCTTATCGGACATCCCTACTCTCCGGCAGGCAAGCTTACAGGCGCGTCGCCCGCAGCCTGCCTGGTAAACGAAATCGGCGGCACGCGCCGCGACTGCCAAAGCCCCACGATGGCGACCACCACGGCCAGTGCCACGCCCAAATGGATTGCACTGACCAGTGTCTCACGAGCCGCTTCCAGCAGTGAGGCACCGTTATGCCCTTGGGTCGTCATTTGCGCCAACAGACCCGTTTGGGCGTCGTGGTTGATCAGAATTTGCGGATCGCTGAACTGTTCGCTCCACTGCGTTGCATGATCGGAGCGCAACGCAACGTTCACCCCGTGCGCATACTGGCGGGTAATCAGACTCCCCGTGATAGCGGCGCCGAACATGCCGCCTATCATCCGCATCGACTGCAATAGCGCCGTAGCGATACCCAAGTGCTCGCGCCCCGCCGATTGCTGCGCAAATACGGTCAGATTGGGCAGCACGAACCCTAGCCCGAGACCACCCGACAACATGAACACAAGCAACAGCGCGCGCGGCATCGAGCGCGTCGCCATCGAGAGCCCCAGACAGGCCAAAGCCAATAGGATAAAGCCAAGCTGCAGCATAATATTGGGATTGCGTACCCGCGTAATCACTCGGCTGTTGAAGATGCTACCCACCGTAATGAAAGCCACCAACGGCGTGATGAGCAGTCCAGCATCGCGCGGCGACAAGCCGAAGCCACCTTGCAACAGCAGCGGCGCATAAAAGAGTACGGAAAACATCGCGAAGCCGCTTAGCACGGCAAGCGTGAAGAGCGGTGCGAGCGCCGGGTTGCGGAACATCTCGAAAGGCAGCAAAGGCTGCGCGCATCGCTGCTCCCAGCGCCAAAGCGCATAACCGGCGACCAAACTGAATACCAGCAGCAGTGCGGTGACCGGCGTCACGCCATGCTTGGGCACCATCTCGACGAATAGTTGCAGACTACCCAAGGTCAGCGCAATCAGCGCCGCACCGGGCCAGTCGAGCCGCATCTTGAGCGCGGTTGCGGTGTGTCGCAAATGCGGCAAGAATCGCCCTACGAAAATAAGCGACAGCAAGCCGATAGGCAGGTTGACGTAAAACACCGAACGCCAACCGTAGTATTGCGTCAGCACGCCGCCCAGCGACGGCCCGACCGCGGTCGCGATACCGAATGCGGAGCTCATCATGACCTGCCAGCGCAGTCGCACACGCGGCTCCGGGAACAGGTCCGGAATGCACGCGAACGCGGTGCCCACCAGCATGCCGCCGCCGATGCCTTGCAAGGCGCGCGCTATCACCAGGAACAGCATGCTATTGGCCATTCCGCATAACACCGAGGCTGCGGTGAACACGACAATGGAGGCGATCACGAATGGCTTGCGCCCGTAAAAATCGCCGAGCCGGCCAAAGATCGGTACCGTGACGACGGAGGTCAACAGATACGACGTGGCGACCCAGGCGTATAGCTCAAAGCCCTTGAGCTCGGCCACCACGGTCGGCAGCGCCGTGCCCACGACGGTCTGGTCCAGGGCCACCAGCATGACCACGAATGAGATCCCGAACATCGCCATGAGCGATGCGCGAAACGGTAGGACCTGCCCGCTGGAGTGCGCTGCGGAAGTATGAACAGCCATGTTTGTCGGTACAACTATTGCCTTATCAACTAATAGTTTAACACGGCCGCGCGATGACTTCTACTCGGCGGACTGCAAAAACCAAGGTCGGCTCGCGTGCCCCCGCAAGAATCAGTTGGCGCGCCGCTTCTCTACGGTCGTCGAACTGGAACGCTCGGTCGAGCGTTTGATGAACGTGCAGGCGCGTCCGAGCGCCGTGCGCGCTTCCGGCAACCATTGCGCGAAAATCTGCCACGCGTGCGGCGTGTCGGGCCAGGTTTCCAATTGCACCTCCACCCCAGCTTCGCGCGCACGCTCGGCAAAACGCAACGCATCGTCGCGCAAGACTTCGCTATCGCTGGCCTGGATCAACAAAGGCGGCAGACCATGCAGATCGGCGTACAACGGCGAGGCGAGCGGATCCGTGGCGCTGGCGTCGCCCAGATAAATTTGCGCGGCCGGCCCGACGGACACGCCGTGGAACATGGCATCACGCTCAGTGTTACTGATCAGGGAATGTCCGGTGGCGGCCAGGTCCGTCCATGGCGAAAACACCACCGCGGCGGCCGGCAAAAGGTCGCCGGCGTCGCGCAGAGCGACCAGCGTCGCAAGCCCCAGGCCACCACCTGCGGAGTCTCCCGCCAACACAATGGACGTATGCGCGATGCCCTGCTCCAACAACGCCCGATAAGCGGCCAGCGCATCGTCGACGGCAGCCGGAAACGGGTGCTCCGGCGCTAACCGATAATCGAGCGCGAAGACGCGGGCTTGAGCCCCGGTGGCCAAGGCATAGGTAATTGGACGATGCGTGCGGGGCGAACAGAAGTAGTAGCCGCCGCCGTGCAGGTAAAGCACGGTCGGCCGTGTACCCGCAGAGGACTCAGGGTGGATGGGTTCTATCCATTCACCGCTGAGGGCTAAGCCCCCCCTGGAATCACCCCTGGAATCACCCCCGGAGTCATCGCCGGAGCCACTCACGCGATAGCCGTCGTGGCGCCGCCAGCCGGACGGTAACTTCGGAGAAGGGAAAAAGCCCTGGGCACGCTTCCTGAGAGCCGCGATGTCGATCGGGCCGCTGTTCGAGCGGGGTTTGGAATGAGGCTTAAAGCGGTGTCGCAAAAACCACGACAGCGCAGTATTTTGCCAGCTCATGGGTCAGCCCCCCTTGCTCGAATTTACAGTGTTCCCCCGCCGCCCTCCGGCGACTTCGACTTGGCGAGCGCCGCGATCGATAACGCGGATGCCGGATTCAGGCTGTCGACCATGGAGCTCGGGATCAGTATCGTCGTGCCGCGCTCTTTGGTCGTTTCGTAAATGATGTTCATCGCACGCAATTGCAAAGCGGCGGGATTATTGGCGTAAATATTCGCCGCCTCCACAAATTTCGAGGCGATGGCGGCTTCGGCCGAACCGAGAATCACGCGCGCCTCTTTTTCGCGTTCCGCCTGGGCTTGGCGCGACATCGCATCTTGCAGGGCGACCGGAATCGCGACATCACGGATTTCCACCGAACTGACCGAGACGCCCCACTTTGTGGTCTTTTCGCTAATGGTCTCGCGCAGCCGCGCGTCGGCCGCCTGGCGATCCGACAACAGCGCAGCCAGGTGCGAAGAGCCGATCATCTCGCGCAGCGAGGTTTGCGCCACGCGATCGATCGCCTGGCGATAGTCGGTGATCTGCAAAGCGGCACGCTCGGCGTCCTCGACGCGCCAGAAGATGATGGCGTCGACATTCACCGGCACGGTGTCGCGCGTCAACGCCTGCTCGGCGTTGAACGCCGTGGTCTGGATGCGCTCATCGATGATGGCTGCGACCCGATCGAGTACGGGAACGATCCAGAACAGGCCGGCGCCGCGCACGCTCTGCAATTTACCGGCGCGCAGGATGACGAAGCGCTCCCACGCGTTGGCCATTTTTAGCGACGTGGCAATGATCAGTGCCAGCACCACAAACAACGGCATCAGCAACGGACTGACAAGACGGCTCACCAGCGCACCGACCAGCAGTACCACGATGGTGAAAAACAGTGAGATCGGATTCATGATGGTTCTCTGTGCAACAGCCGCGACTCGACGCGCACACGCTGGCAAAAGCGGTGGGCCGGGGTGAACCGCGCAGATCGTCGCGAACACCGCGCGGGATTAATGCTCCGGAAATGCTCCGGATGATGCGTCGCGAGCGCCACGTCACGCAACCGAGGCGAGCGGGGGCACACAGGGTAATCACGCGCTTGAGTTCACATCCTTTAGTTCGCGCTCGTGCATCCCCGCTATCCGGCCCCCTTGCAGAAGTTCACCGCGTTCAGTTCGCTCCCACCACCTGGCCGCGAATTTCGCCGCCGGGGTTCTGCGCGGTGTGAACGTTGAAGTAGTACTTGCCGCTGAGCAAGTCCGCGGCCTGGTCAGCCGTGAGGGTAGCCGTACCGTCGATCGGGCTGACGATAGGCGACGTCGTGACCGGAACCTGAACCTTCGCGTTCACGCCTACCGCAGCCGGCCCATGGAAGTGAGCCATGGTGGCCGGACCGCTGAGCTGGCTGAACACCGCGTGGTACGTCAATACGTTGGTGGCGGTATCGAACGTGGCGGTCACGGTGCCGTGCCCTTTGCCTGAATGCGGCGGCACTTCGGACGAGGTCTTCATATTGGCGTGCAGCGAAATGGTCGCCGCTTGCGCGCCGAACGCGACCAAAGTCAATGCCGACGCTGCCACCAGGGTACGAATCAATTTCATCGAAAATCTCCAGAGAGTCATTAATCCGGTATCGCCCGCAATAACTTTGGCGTGGCCGGCCCTTACAGCGAGAGGCGGGAGCGCCCCAAAGGGATCGGTCCCTCACTTAGTCTAATTGAAATCCGACACGTGCGGGATTCTGCTTGGAGTCTGACGAAAAACCCGACTTGGGTACCGTGCAAGGCCTGTGACGTTTATTTCGACACTCCCGGGTATCTACGTGCCCTACCGGGTGCCGGTTCGCACGCGAATCGTGTAAGGTTCGGTTACACCGTCGCGGAGGTGCAGATGAATAGCCAATTTGCCGACTTGCCAGGACTCGGGCCCGCGGGCCGCCCGCTGCGTATCGAATACCGCTGGATCAACCCGGAGCGCCGCGATGCCCCTTTGCTCGTGTTCCTGCACGACGGGCTGGGCTCCATCGCAATGTGGAAAAGCTGGCCGCAAGATTTATGCGACGCCGGCGACTTTCGAGCTCTGATTTATTCACGCCCCGGCTACGGTCGCTCCACACCCCGTGCGCATGACCAACATTGGACGCCCGACTTTCTGCACCGTCACGCAGCCGATGTTTTCCCCGCGTTGCTGGAGCACCTGCGTATCGGCATGCACCGGCCTATCTGGCTGGTAGGACACAGCGACGGCGCATCGATCGCGCTATTGTTCGCGGCAGCTTTTCCCCATAAGGTGGCCGGCGTGATCGCACTGGCCCCGCACGTATTCATCGAAGATCATTCGCTAGAGGGCATCCGCGTCATGCGCGCGGCCTACCTCGAAAACAGTCTGCGCAACAAGCTGTCGCACTATCATGACGACGTCGATTCGGCATTCTGGGGCTGGACCAATCTCTGGCTGGATCCGGCATTCGGCAATTGGAGTATCGAGGAGGAGTTGTCCGCGATCCGTTGCCCACTGCTCGTCATTCAAGGCAAACGTGACGAATATGGCAGCGTCGCGCATCTGGAGCGCATCGTCCGGCGGCTACCGCATGCCAACGCGCTCGAACTGGACAATTGCGGACACTCGCCGCACCGCGACTGCTCGCGTCAGGTCAATTCCGCGATCCAGGACTTCATTCTCGAACATCGAAGCGCCGAGCGTCGCGCCGGCTAGAGATGCGCCGGACACGCGTTTGACATGGCTTTGACATTGGCTTGACACGGAATGCATCGGCCAACATATTGCGGCGTGCCCGATGTCGACTTCAGGCTGGTAAATCTCAGGAAAAACGCACGCGCAATTTGGCTAGCCAAGCGCGCAAGCGCCGACGTTGAAATCGATTCCAACGGTAACGCATCCGGTTATAGAACGGCGAATGCTTCAAGCGATGCTGGTCCAGCTTGCTGGCAAACATGCCGAACACACTGCCCTGCTCGACAATCGGCTCACGCAGCCAATATTGCGCGATGTCGCACGCGCGGTCGATCTGATTGATCAGATGATCCGCGGGCAACCGTACCCGGTGCTCAGCCAACCATGCCACACGTCTCCGCAGGGCAGTCGCGTCCGACAGGTAGCCTTCTGCGGTAGGCAGAGGCAGCGGAAATAGCGGACCGTCTGCGAGAAAGAAAGCATCCGGCACTTTGGTATCCGCACCACCAAGGAAGATGAGGTAACCAGGCTCGAGCTTTTCGGCAGCGGCTAGCGCCTGTGCGATGCCGTCCATGAAACGCGGCGCGAGCAGGACATCGTCTTCCAGCACCAGGATCCGTTGCTGACCGCGCGCGAGTGCCAGCTTCCAGGCCTGCGCATGCTTGAGTACCAGCGAGCGGTGCGGCAAGCCGAGTTCGCCCGGCTCGAATACCTGCGCCATATCGGCATCCTGCAATTCATTCGCATCGTGGTCGAAAATAAATTCAAATCCGATTTGATGGCGCCCCAATTCCTGCTTTATGTGCGCAATACGATCGGTGAAGGTTTTCACCGTCAGAACATATACCGCGTCGAGTCCTTGAATGCCCGTTTCCACGAAATCCCCGATTCGATGCGCCGCAGCGCTGTTATTCGAAAAAGCGAAACAGCTTATTGCGAGATTTGAACTTAAATCTTAAGGGGAAACCCTATAGTATTCTTCTTGCGAGAAGAGAGTTTTCCATCGAATGGAAATCTCCAATTTACAGCGCGGCCCTCGAGCCGCGCTTTTTTTTTGCCTGTGCGCTCTGGCTTCGCTCTTTGGCTCAGCGTTTTGCTTCAGCTTTTTGGTCACGCTCTCAGATGGCGCTTTTGGGTTCGCTTTCGGCTTATCAAGCGCCGGGACTCGCCCAGCGCCCATTCTCACCAACAACTACGCCCGCACGCTCACCGCGCCGCGAGCGCTGGCCGTGCCGGCAGCACCACCGACAGCGCCAACGTCAACACGATATTAAGCGCCAGCGCAATCAGCCCGATATACATCGGATAGCTCGCATCGCCCAGGTGCAGCACATAAATCGGCTTGAGCTCCTGCGCGAACGCAAGCGTCGTCCCTAAGCCTATCCCTGCGGCCCAACCGATAAACAGTGCCGGCAACTTCAACCAGCGTGTGTAAAGCGAAAACACCACGGCTGGGAACGTCTGCAAAATCCACACGCCGCCCAGCAACTGCAGGTCGATCGCAAACTTCGTCGGCAGCACAATGATAAACACCAGCGCGCCCAACTTGACCACCAGAGAGACGATCTTCGCGTTGCTCGCCTCTTGCGACGGCGTGATGTTGGGCTGAACCAGCGGCTTCCACAAGTTACGCGTGAACAGGTTGGCCGAGCCGATCGACATGATCGCCGCAGGCACCAGCGCGCTGATTGCGATCGCCGCCGCCGCAAACCCGACGAACCACGACGGGAACAGTTGCAGGAACAGCGTCGGCACCACATCGTTGTTGTTCGTGACCTTGACCCCGGCCGCAATCGCCATATAGCCGAGTAGCGCAATCAAACCGAGGAGCAGCGTGTAAGCCGGCAGGAAAATGGCGTTCTTCTTCACCGTCTTGGCGCTCGCCGAACTCAGCACGCCGGTCAACGTATGCGGATACATGAACGCCGCCATCGCCGAACCGAATGCCAGCGAAGCGTAAGCCGTGAACTGGCTAGGCTTGAGGATGATGCCGGTGGCGCCGCCTTTGGCGGTGAAGAAATGATCGGCCGCATCGAACACCGATGCGTAACCACCCAGCTTGCTCGGAATCAGCCAGATCGCCGCGATCACCACGATATAAATCATGATGTCCTTGACGAACGCGATCATCGCCGGCGCGCGCAGGCCGCTCGCGTACGTGTACACCGCGAGGATCAGGAACGCGATCACCAGCGGCGCCTCGCCCGATACGCCCAGGCTCTTGATCACCACCTGCATGCCCACCAGTTGCAAGGCGATATATGGCATCGTGGCAACGATACCGGTCAGCGCGATGGCAGCGGCAAACCAGCGGCCACCATATAGGCCTTGCACGAAGTCCGCCGCGGTAATGTGGTTACCCTTTTGGCATGCGGTCCAGAGTTTGGGCATGACCGCAAACACGAACGGATAGACGATGATCGTGTACGGCAGCGCAAAGAAACCGTAAGCGCCCACTGCATACACCAGCGCCGGCACGGCAATCACCGTGTAGGCCGTGTAGAAATCGCCGCCCACCAGGAACCAGGAAATCACGGTGCCGAACTGGCGACCGCCCAGACCCCATTCGTGCAGTTGCGTCATGTCGCCAGCCTTCCAGCGCGCAGCCACGAAACCGAGCACCGTCACCAGCGCGAAAAACCCGATAAATACTAGACCTGCGGTCCAATTAAATGTTGTTGGCATTATCGGACCCACCTATAAACGACGAACAAGATCAGCGAGGTCAGCGGCACCCACAAGAGCTGATACCAATAGAAGAACGGAAAGCCCATCAATGACGGGTGCACGTCGTTGTAAAACGGCAGCCACAGCAACGCCAGATAAGGGATCAATAACAGGAACTTGAGGGCTGAGCCTCGGGTCGGAGGAGTGTCGTCGGGTCTCATAGTCGGATCTTTTTGGGTCATCGGACGCCGCTTTGCAGATAGGCAAGACGGCTTCGTTGCAGGGGCGAGAAAATCAGCACCGGATCGGGCTGCCACCTGAACTCCATCGCGCCAGACTCGGTAACCGGGCCCGGCGCGACGCCGCCGGTTCTATCGACCGGCTAGCGGAGCCGGCCGAATTATGCAGGAAAAGTGACAACACTGCATTCCAAGGCTGTGCCCTGCAATTGCATGAATCATGCGCCTAGGTCGGCATTGGGGTTAGCCCACGAGTTGGCAACTTATTGGCCGGCTCGCTTACCACCACATTTACCACCACATTTACCACCGTATTTGCCACCTTAGCCACCTTATTTACCACCTTTTCAGCGCAGGAGCGTAATCGCCAAATAGGCGACGTAAAGCAGGCCGTTACCCATCAACGCCCACACCGCTATGCCCTTCGTCCTGGCGTTAAGACGCGTCCAGAACGCCGCAAGCAAGGTGACGATAATGCCGGTGGCGACCTCGATGCGCGGCTCCCACGGCGTGAGCAAGATACCGAGCGCCGGCAACAGCGTGCCCTGGAACACCATCGCCCCGGTAATGTTGCCAAAAGCCAGCGTATCTTTGCCGCGACGTATCCACAGTATGCTGTTGATCTTTTCGGGCAGCTCGGTCGCAATCGGAATGATCAGCAATGACAGCAACAATGCCGATACCCCGAACCGCTCCGAAACGCCGCGCACGCCTTCGATAAAGCCCTCGGCGCCCCATATCAGCAAGCCGACTGCCAGAATCAGCTGCACCGTGATAGTGAGCAAATTGGTCGGCACGCGCAGCCGCGAGAGCAGCATGATGCCCGGCGCTTCGGTACCGTGGCCGCCCGCCACTAGGCCGCGCGAAGCGCGTACAGTCATCACGATATAAGTGACATACAGGGCCACCAGACCCAGGCTGAACAAGGCACGCACGAATAAATGCTCGTGCGGCACATACATTGCGACGGCCGCCAGCACGAAGGCCGCCAGGAAGAAATTCAGATCGCGCCTGAAGCCCGTGGACTCGGGCTTCAACATGCCACCCGGCCCGCGCGATCGCAACACGGCCAACGCCATCAGGCAGGTTGACAGCGTCGAAAGCATCAAAGGCGCGCCGAGAATCGCGCCGACGCCGATCTCCTGATTCACACTGACCGCGCTACCGCCGGCGATCGCCAGCAAAGGCACGAGGGTTTCGGGCAAAGCCGTACCAACCGCCGCGAACAAGGAACCGGTAACGCCTTCGGAGATGCGCAAGCGCTCTCCCAAGTGTTCCAGGGCATTGGTGAACAGTTCGGCCGCGACCAGAATGATCAGCAGCATTGCAGCGAGTTCGAGCAGGTAGAGGGTCATGCAGCGCTCCACAGGACACCACAGCGCGGCGCCCCCTGAATCAGGCAGATCGGGAAGAAATACGACGGAAGCAACATCGGGGAATCTCCGGGGTCGGACGCAAGAACCATGACGCACCGCTCGCGTCCGACCCGGACCTCGGCAGTACGTCAATGGTCTCGCCAAACCGATCAGGTCGAACGCGCCATGGCACATGGGCCAGGGTATGTTGGCGCGCTCCCCTCCCAAGCAGGAGGAAGGCTACTCCCCAGTGACCGGCGAAGTTTAGCTTTATCCGGGCATTTGAACAAGGGCGGCACGGTGAGCGGAGCCGAACCGCTTGCGGCACTTGTTTGGATCATTCCCGGTGCTTGTTTGGGTCATTGACTGCGCTTGGGGCCTGCTCATTGAGCGTGTTCTTACCCCGAGATTCGCAACGAGCGGACGCGACCAGAGCAAACCCTGGGCCGTGTCGTGTAAACTGCCGGTCTTGCGCGCGTAAACCCAAGGGCCATCAAACAGATGCGCAAACACGACGCGCGCTACACGTAACGCAGAATCGCATCGCAGAATCGCAGGGGTGCGGCGCGCCAGGTTCGCCGGTATAAGTCGCATGCCGCAGCCGATCGCCTGGCCGTTCGCCCAAGCACAACTACGTGTGTATCGCTGCGTGTGTATTGCAGGTTACGGAGCAGGCATGTCTATTTCTGAAGCAAACCGACGCCGCACTTTTGCGGTGATCTCCCACCCTGACGCGGGCAAAACCACGCTGACCGAAAAGCTGCTGCTGTTTTCGGGCGCGATCCATATTGCCGGTACCGTCAAGGGCCGCAAGAGCAACCGCTACGCCACCTCCGACTGGATGGAGATCGAAAAGCAGCGCGGCATCTCGGTGGCGAGTTCGGTGATGCAGTTCGAATACGGCGATGCCGTCATCAACCTGCTCGACACCCCGGGTCACCAGGACTTTTCCGAAGATACCTATCGCGTGCTGACGGCGGTCGACGCGGCGGTCATGGTGATCGACGGCGCCAACGGTATCGAATCGCAAACGCTCAAACTGCTCGAAGTGTGTCGCAGCCGCAATACGCCCGTGCTGACCTTCATCAACAAGCTGGACCGCGATGTGCGCGAACCGCTGGAGCTGCTCAGCGAAGTCGAGGAACACCTCGGGGTGGCGGCGATTCCGTTTTCCTGGCCGATCGGCACCGGGAAAGACTTCAAGGGCGTGTACGACCTCACGCTCGACCAGGTACGCGTGTTCCGCCCCGGCGACAGCACGATGGGCGGCGAAGTCGAAACCCTGCACGGCCTGGACGATACGCAGGCGCTGGAACGCTTTGGCGAGGTTTGGTTGCGCGCCAAAGAGGAAATCGAACTGGTCAAGGGTGCTTCGCCCGCCTTCAGCCGCGAGGCGTTTCTGGCCGGAACCCAGTCGCCTGTGCTATTCGGCTCGGCAATTAACAACTTCGGCGTGAAGGAAATTCTCGATGCGCTGATCGAACTCGCGCCGCCCCCCACGGCGCGGATGACCACCGTGCGCGCCGTCGACCCGGCGGAGACTGCATTTACCGGCATGGTCTTCAAGGTGCAAGCCAACATGGATCGCGCTCACCGCGACCGCGTCGCCTTCATTCGGGTGTGCTCAGGTCACTTCGAGCGCGGCATGGCCTTGCAAGTGACACGCTCGGGCCAAAAACTGCGCGCCAACAATGTCGTGACCTTTCTGTCGCAGCGCCGAGAGACAGTGACCGAAGCGTATCCGGGCGACATCATCGGGATCCCGAACCACGGCAATCTGAGCCTGGGCGACACCCTGACCGAGGGCGAACCCCTGCAATTTATCGGGCTGCCGTTCTTTGCGCCGGAGATTTTCCAGAACGTCGAAGTGACCGATCCGATGCGCGCCAAGCAACTCGGCGAAGCGCTCAAGCAACTCGGCGAGGAAGGCGCCATCCAGGTGTTCAAGCCGGTCGGTGGCGGGATGATGCTGCTCGGCGCGGTGGGCGCACTGCAGTTTGAAGTGGTCGCGCATCGGCTAGCTGCTGAATATAAGGTGGAGGTGCGCATGTCGCCGTCACGCTATCGGATTTCACGCTGGGTCACGGCCAAGGATCCCGCGGCATTGAAACGCTTTATCGATTTCAATACCGCCCGCATTGCAACGGACGCGTCCAACGCGACCACCATGCTCGCGGTTCATCAAGGCGAAGTGGCTGCGGCCCAGGAAGCGTGGCCGGATATCACTTTCCATGAACTGCGCGAACATGCCGGATCGCCGTTCAGTAAGTCGAACTAGGCTTGGTCCGGTCTGGCCCGAGCCGTTCACACAGATTTCCAGCGAGAATGTATAGCGAAAAGCGATGAGGTGCCTGGAACACAGGCTTCGATCGCCGTAGTTGCGTCACGGCGTATGTCGGCAAAACATGGAATACGTGGTCTACATAAAATAATTTCCCTATGTCCGACTTCAAAGCACATTGGCTTAATGCGGCGCGTGTCCGAATTTACAGTGCGACGATTTTTATCGCATTGTTCATTTACGCGGCTCGCTGCGCGCGTCTCAATTGGAAATCGAGCGGCATGCCCAACGGCTTTGATTTTGTGACGTTTTGGGCCGCGTCGCACTTGAGTCTTGAGGGCCGGCCGCTACGTGCATATTCATTCGATGCGATCGTCAGCACCGCGAAGCTGATTTCCGTGAACATCGTGACGCCCGGCCCATGGTCCTACCCGCCTACTTTCCTGTTGGCGATACGGCCGCTAGCCCTGTTGCCCGCAGTCGTTTCCTACGCTCTGTTCGCCCTCGCCACCGGCACGCTGTTCGTGTGCTTGCTGCGCAGAATTTTGCCTATGTCCGCTGCATGGTTGCCGATCCTCGGATTTTCCGGGCTTTGGCTCAACTTGGCGCAGGGGCAAAATGGCTGCCTTACCGCAAGCTTGGCACTGGCGGCCTTGCTGCTCTTAAAACGCCGCCCCGCTCTCGCCGGCGTATGCATCGGTTTGTTGGCGATAAAACCTCATCTGGGTATTTTGTTCCCGCTGGCTCTCGCGTGCGCGGGTATGTGGGTCGCCTTTATGGCAGCGGCAGTGACCGTCGTACTCTTTACCGGCGTGTCGATCGCCGTCTATGGGATGCACAGCATCACATTATTTCTATCGAGTATCCAGGAAGCCAATTCTTACGTTGCGCAAGGCTTTCTTCCCTGGGAGCAGATGGCCAGCCTGTTTGCCATGCTGCGTCAAGCACACCTGGGCATCGAGCCGGCTTACGTGCTACAGGCCTGTTTCGCGCTTGTAGGCGCAGGAACAGTCGCCTGGGTATGGCGTAATTCGCAAGCGCTGGAGACCCGCGCCGCGGCACTGGTCGCTGGCACATTCATGGTCAGCCCCTACATTTTCAACTATGACGCGGTATGGCTGGGCATTCCGATTGCATTGCTCACTGTGAAAGGGCTGCGCGATGGTTGGTTGCGCTGGGAGCGGGAAATATTGATCGCTTGTTGGTTGTATCCGGTTTTGGGCGACCTTTCGGGCTTTCAGCTACACATCGGATTTGGCCCCCTCGTTTTTGTGGCCTTGCTGTTTGTCGCGGTACGACGCACCTCTTGGGAAAAGTCCATGTCGGACACCGCTCAGGGGACATTAAGCGTAGTACCCACGCGCTAGAAGAAGCGCGTGGTCACGGCGCGCAGACGCTGAGCCAGCGCGAGGTCGCGCGCACCACCTCACGCCATCCAAGGCGTGGGCGGCGCATCCAGTGGCGTCGAATCCGGTTCGCTCCATATCTCGATCCGGTTTCTGCCGCGCGCTTTCGCCTCATACACGGCTTGGTCGGCCGCATGAATCAGCGCATGGCCATCGAGCAAGGAATCGCGACCGCGCGTGGCAACCCCCAGACTGATCGTGATGCGGGCGTAGTCGCTGCCGGCATGCTCCATCGCCAGATCGCGCACGGCCTGCAGCATGCGTTGCGCGATCTTGTAGGCTGCCTTCGCGCCGGTTTCGGGCAGCAGGATCACGAACTCTTCGCCGCCGTAGCGGGTCGCAGCATCGTCAGGCCGCTGCAGACACTGACCTATGCAGCCTGCAACGGCCACCAGCACCCCATCGCCTGCGTGGTGCCCATACGTGTCGTTATAGGCCTTGAAATGATCGATATCGACAAAGATCATCGACAACTCCGTGCCGTCGCGCTTGGCCGCACGCCATGCGCGCCCAAGCAGCTCGTCGAGCGTGCGGCGATTGCTCAGTCCCGTCAGGCCATCCGTTTGCGCCAGCAGGCGCAACGCGTGCTCAGCGCCCAAGCGCTGCTTGATTTGCCTGACGAACATCACCGACAAACCGATAAACGTCAGGCCGAAAACGACGATCACCGTGCCTATCCACAGCGCGCGCTTTTGCCACGCCTCATAGATCGAAGAATAGGTCGTGCCTACGCTCAAGATCAGCGGCAGATTCGGAATTTTCTGGAAGACATAAAGGCGGTTCGCACCGTCCGTGCCGCTGAGTGCGGAAAAACTGCCTTGGTCGGCCAGTAGCAGGCGGCCGAGGTTTTGGCTCCTCAGCACCACCCGCCCCGTATCGCCACGGCGCGATGGCTCTCGCGCCATAAACATGCCCTGCGTATTGACCAAGGCAACAACGCTTTGCGCGCCTAGCGACAACCCCGAAAAAAGATCGTGAAAATACTGCAGCTTCACCGCGACAAAAACGACCCCGCCAAAGGAGCCGTCCGCATGCGACAACCTGCGGCTGAGTACGATGCAATCGTCTCCGACTTGCCACTGCGCGCTGAGCGGACGACTGACGTACAAGCCGGTGTCAGGATGATCGCGCTGCACCATGAAAAATTCACGATCGCCCACATAGGCGCCGACCGGCATTTTTCCGAGCGCATCGATGCGCATGCGCCCGTGCGTGTCAGCCACCACCATCGCGCCCAGATATTTGGCGGTAGCGGCGCGGTCGAACAGCACGGCACGCTGCAGATCGACGGGCAGTTTTTTCAGTTGCGGGTCATCGAACGTGTCGACGACTTGCTGCAGCGATAGCGCATACAGCTCGAAATTGCGCGTGATATCACGCTCGATCAGGGTGAGCGTGTTGCGCGACTCTTCTTGGCCGTGCTCATAAGCGTCCACGCGGCTTTCGAACAAAATGAAAATGCACAGGCTGATCATCGCCAGGGCGACGATTACGCCGCCGGCGATGATAAAGCGCGGCGAGTTCATGATCCAATCGATCAGGCGGTCGAGGCGCGATGTCGGAAGGGTGCTTTTGTCCACTCGGCAATCGTGGGTAGAGTCGACCTAGACCATACCCGAAGCGAGTGGGCGCGACCACTAGAGCTTCCCCCTCTTCCGTCAGAAAAGCAGAGCGCACTCAAAAATCGGTACTTGCCAGATAAGTGTGTGTGCGGCGCACTGCACGAAGTCCACGCGACTCACCGGGCTAGCCACGCACGCCAGCCGCCGAACTCGGTAATGTCGGTCGCTCCTTCGAGGCCATAGTCCTCGCAGACAAATCCCGTCTCCCAGGTTGCATCCGCCAGTTCGACCCGGCCCAAAGCAAGGGGAGCCGAAATACCGGTCAGGAACGAGCCGAGTTCCGCGCTCGGCAACTCCCAGACTTCGATGGCGATCGCGGCGCCCGCACGGGCCACGCGCTGCATACCCGGGCGCTGAACTTCGCCGGCGCCGCACGCCAGCACATGCAATCGATAGTTCGGTGCGGTCGCGCCGGAGGTGATCCATCGCGCGCCACGCCGCGTGAGTTGATGGTTGAGCGGCAGGCCATCGAGATGCGCGCCGCATACGACGATGCGCACGCGATCGTTACGCGCTTTCGCTTGCGCGGTCGGTGCGGTCGGTGCGGTCGGTGCGGTCGGTGCGGTCGGTGCGGTCGGTGCGGTCGGTGCGGTCGGTGCATCGAGCATGCCACCGCCCACGAGCGGCTGCGCCCTCACCCGCTGCAAGGTATCGGCGACGCTGAGCAAATACTGATCGGAAAATGCTCGGCCAAATACCGTTACACCCCATGGCAATCCGTTCGCCATGAACGCGCTCGGTACCGCCACCGCCGCGTAGTCCAGCAGATTCATGAAGTTCGTGTAATAGCCAAGTAACGAGTTGGGTCCGATCGGATCGCGTTCGAGTTCGGCCAGCGTCACAGGGCGCGGGTAGCTCGGCGTCAGCACGAAATCGAGCTGATCGAGCACCGCGTCGCAAAGCTTCTTGAGCGCCTGCAAACGATATTGCGCGCGAAACAGCCCTACTGCGGTCGTACCGGGCGCCTTCGCCAGTACATCGCGAATAACCGGCAGCACGGCGTCCGGCTGAGCCTCCATCAGCTCGCCCGCCACGCTGTAGCGCTCCGCTACCCAGGGTCCTTCATAGAGCAGTTTCGCGGCTTCGATAAACGGCGCGAGGTCGATTTCGACAGCCGTGCCGCCCGCCGCTTCGAGCGCCGCTCGCGCCTGCGCGAACAGCACGGGGCTTTCTTTGCAGCCGCCGAATTCAAGTGTCGTCGGTACGCCGAATTTAAATGCGCCCACTCGGCCGAACGCACTTGCGTCGTTCCATTGCGGGTTGGCGCGGCTATACGCATCATCGCGATCTTCCTGCGCAGTGAGCGCAAGCAACGTACTCGCATCGCGCGCAGTCACCGCAAGATAGGTCACGCAGTCGAGTGTACGGCATGCGGGCACGACGCCGGCGGTGGAGAGCAAACCTCGCGTACCTTTAAGCCCGACAAGATTATTCAACGCGGCAGGCACGCGCCCGGAGCCGGCGGTATCGGTGCCCAGCGCGAAACTTGCGACACCGAGCGCCACGGCCAGCGCCGATCCGGCGCTCGACCCACCCGACGGATAGTCGGGATGGACGCTGTTGCGGCATTTGCCGTATGGCGAACGCGTGCCATTCAGACCTGTCGCGAACTGATCGAGATTGGTCTTGCCCATAGGCACGGCGCCCAGCGCAACGAGCTGTGCAACAAGCGTGGCGGACGCGTCCGGCGTGTAGGCGAAAGCGGGACACGCAGCAGTGGTCGGTATGCCGGCCAGATCGATGTTGTCCTTGATCGCGAACGGCACGCCGTAAAGCGGCAGCGACTCGATATCCAACTGCTCCAACGCATCCAGATAAGGCGCCAACTCGGCCTCTGTGAGCAAATGGATAAACAGATGAAACTCAGGATTGAGCGCCGCGGCCTTCGCGCGCAGCTCGCCGATCAATTGCCGCGGCGTGGTCGCCCCCGACCGATACGCGGCGCGCAATGTAGACAAACGTAAATCGAATGAGGCCATAACAGTTTTCTCTAGTTGCTGATTCAGTTTCTATCGATGACGACCAGACGCTGGCCCGCGCGCACCGGCGAACCCGGCGCGACATGAAGCTCGCTGACCTTGCCGGCGCAAGGCGCGCATACGGCAATCTCCATCTTCATCGACTCGATGATGAGCAGCACATCCCCCGCTGCAACGCTCTGCCCGACCGATACGGGCACCTGCCATAGATTACCGGCGAGCTCGCTATCCACGGCGACCTGGCCATCCTGCAAAGGCGCGACTTCGCTGTCCACGACCGCGGGCGGCTCGAAGCTTTCTTCCAGTGCACCGGCCTCGCGCCAGCGCTCGCGCTCGGCCTGGAACGCCGCTTGCTGCTTCGTGCGGAATTGCTCGATGCCGTGTGCCTCGCGCTCGAGAAACGATTGATACTCGAACAGGGAAAGCTCGGTTTCCTCGATCTTCAGCGGATAACGACCGAGCGGGAAATCCGCGCGTATGCGCAGCAGTTCGTCCGCCGGCACTTCGTAGAAGCGAATCTGGTCGAAGAACCGCAGCAAATAGGGACGTCCAGCGAAGTCTGCGGTCTGCCGATAACGATTCCACATCTGCAACGTACGCCCGACGAATTGATAGCCGCCCGGACCTTCCATACCGTACACGCACAAATACGCGCCGCCGATGCCCACCGAATTTTCAGCGGTCCAGGTGCGCGCCGGGTTGTATTTGGTGGTGACCAGCCGATGACGCGGATCAAGCGGCGTCGCGACCGGCGCGCCGAGATACACGTCGCCCAGCCCCATCACCAGATAGCTGGCATCGAAGACGATCTGCTTGACCGCGTCGATTGAATCGAGATCGTTGATGCGCCGGATGAACTCGAGATTGCTCGGGCACCATGGCGCATCTTTGCGCACGGTGGTCATGTACTTGTCGATGGCGAGCCGGCAGGCCGGGTCGTCCCACGACAAAGGCAGATGGACGATCCGCGAAGGCACACGCAGGTCGCGTTGCTGTCGCACCTGTTGCCAGGCGCGTTCTATCGTTTCGAGCAGGGTCGCCAGTGGCAAGAGCTCCGGCTTGTAGTGAATCTGCAGGGACCTGATGCCCGGCGTGAGGTCGATCACTCCAGGCAGTGCCAGCGTTTCGAGCGCTTGCATCAGCGCGTGGCCTCTGAAGCGCAGTACAAGATCGAGTTCAGCGGGTCCGAGTTCGAGCAGCAAATGCGTGTCGCCGGACAACCGCGCGACGAGTCGATCATGATCGGCACCGCTGTCCAGCACGATCGGTGAATGTAGCGCTTGGTGAACTGCTGCGGTTGTTGCTGCGGTTGTTGCTGCGGTTATTGCTGCGGTCGAACCTGGCGCCGTGGAGGGTATCGGTTCTGCCGCCAACGTATCCTCTACGCCGGTAATCGACGTCCTCGCACCGCTTACCGTAAGCGTTTCGATTTCGCGCATACGTGCCACCGCTGCGGAGCGTGCCGTGTCAATATCCACCGGCTTGAAGCAGAGTTTGTCCCCGGCCTTCAGTTGCCCAATTTGCCAAAGGTCCGCTTCGATGATGGTCACGGGGCAAACGAAACCACCGAGGCTGGGCCCGTCTGGTCCAAGTATCACCGGCATGTCGCCGGTAAAATCGACCGCGCCGACCGCGTAAGGGTTGTCGTGAATATTCGAAGGATGCAGCCCAGCCTCGCCGCCATCCTCGCGAGCCCATTCCGGCTTGGGTCCAATCAAGCGCACACCGGTACGACTCGAATTGAAGTGCACCTCCCACTGCGTGTCGAGAAACTGTTCGATATAGCGAGCGCTGAAATATTCCGGTGCGCCGTGCGGTCCATAGATCACGCGCAACTCGCGCACCGTGTCCAGCACCGGCGTCAACGGCGTTGCAAGTACCTCACCGGCGTGCGTGCTCGTCAGCGTATGCAGATGCAGGATATCGCCCGCGCGCAGCGCACGTCCGCCGTGGCCGCCGAACTGGCCGAGCGTGAACGTGCTGCGACTGCCCAGATAGCTCGCAACGTCGAGACCGCCGCGCACGCAGACGTAGGCACGTGCGCCCGCGCCGCGGATCGTGCCCAACGCCAGGGTCGAACCCGCAGCGACGAACAGCGTCGTGTTCATCGGCTGCGCTACGTCGTTGAGCATCACCGGCAACGTCGCGCCCGTCACGGCGATCACCGCGTCGGTATTGAAGCGCAGCGTCGGACCGCTCATCGTGATTTCGATAGCGGCGGCATCTGCGTCGTTATCGAGCAGACGATTGCCCAGCCGCAGCGCGCGATCGTCCATCGGTCCGGACGGGGGGATACCCACAGCCCAATAGCCCAGACGCCCCGGGTAATCCTGCACGGTGGTCTGCGTGCCGCCGCTCACCACCTCGAGCGTGGTCGCGCGATAACGCAGGCCTTCGAGACAACGGGTCCACGGCTCGCCACTCGCGAACGGCACATCGTCGAGGATCTGCCGCAGATAGTCGCGGTTCGTCTCCACGCCATAGATGCGCGTGCCCGCCAGCGCATCACCGAGCGCGGCACGCGCGGCCTCGCGTGTCGGTTCCCAAGCGATCAATTTCGCGAGCATCGGGTCGAAGTACGGCGGCACCTCGCAACCGGCTTCAATCCAGGTATCGATGCGCAACGCGCGACCGTCGGCCGCAGGAAATGCGACATCGGTCAGCAAGCCCGGGCTAGGCTTGAAGTCACGGCCCGGATCCTCGGCATACAAGCGCGCCTGGATGGCATGTCCAACTGGCTTCAACCCCTGCGCAAGCTCATCGAGCGGCGCCAGCGTTCCTGCGGCGAGTTCGATCATCCACCGCACCAGGTCGACGCCCCACACCTGCTCCGTCACTCCATGCTCGACTTGCAAGCGCGTGTTGACTTCGAGGAAATAGAATTGCTGCGCACCGCTGTCGTACACGAACTCCACGGTGCCGGCTGATCGATAGTTCACAGCCTTCGCGAGCTGAAGCGCTGCTGCGCACAGCGCTTCGGCCATGCCCGCCGGAAGGTTAGGCGCAGGCGTTTCTTCAAGCACCTTCTGGTTGCGCCGCTGCACCGAGCAGTCGCGCACGCCCAACGCCAGCGCCCCGCCGCGACCGTCGCCGAAAACCTGCACTTCGAGATGCCGTGCGCGCTCGATATATTTCTCGAGAAACACACCGGCGTCGCTGAAATTGTTCTGGCCCAGGCGCTTGACGACTTCGAACTGCGCCGTCAATTCGGCGGCGTCGCGGCATACGCGCATGCCGATTCCGCCACCGCCCGCGGTGCTTTTGAGCATGACGGGATAACCGATACCGGAAGCGGCTTGCAATGCCGCGTCGAGATCGTCGAGCAACCCCGTGCCGGCCAGCATCGGCACGCCCTGCTCGGCCGCAATCGCGCGAGCGGTGTGCTTAAGCCCAAACGCGCGCAGCTGCGCCGGGGTCGGCCCCACGAAGGCGATGCCTGCGGCTTCGCACGCTTCGCCGAACTCCGCGTTCTCCGACAAAAAGCCGTAGCCCGGGTGTATCGCTTCGACGTTTTCCGCGCGGGCGATCGCGAGTATCTTCGCGATGTCGAGATAAGTCGCCGAGGCCGGCCCGTCACCCAGCCCATGCGCGACCGACGCCTCGCTGACGTGGCGGCTCGCCCGATCGGCTTCGCTATACACGGCGACACCCGCGATATCGAGCTCGCGCAAGGTTCTAAGGATGCGGCAAGCAATCGCGCCGCGGTTGGCAATCAGAACTTTCTCGAACATGAGAGGAGGCTAGCTGCGTGGGCGGGCCGTCCCGCCACGTGATAGATACATACCGCGGTCGTCCACGGCTGCACATTTTTTTAGTCATTCAGGCGCTATCGTTTGCCGGCCCGCGCGGCACCCAGACTAGCGTTCGTGCGGTGAAATCACAAGCCTGGCACGACGATGCATCAGTCCCATATCAACAATTCGGCGGGCGTTGGGTTATACGCGTTACAGGGATTGTTCAATTGCGGACAATTCGAAATCAACACGATCACATCCATTTCCGCGCGCAATTCGACGTACTTGCCCGGTGCCGAAATACCATCTTCGAAGGTCAAGCCGCCCGAGGCCGTAACCGGCACGTTCATGAAGAAATTCACGTTCGCACTGATATCGCGCTTCGAGAGCCGGCCGTCGTGCGCGCAGGCGCACAGGTAGTTATCGCGACAGCTATGCATATAGCGCTTTTCGAGCGCATACCGTACGACGTTGCTCTCCTGCGCACACGCGCCGCCCAATGTGTCATGCCGCCCGCAGGTATCGGCCACGATGGTCAGCATGGGATTGCCCAGGTTCGAATACAGCACCGTACCCGTGGTCAGGTAGATGTTCTGCTGGCGACGCAAAGTGCGCTGCACGTCATAGCGCTCGCGCGGCTCGGCGGCGCTGTAGAACAAAGTATCGACGGCCTGGTTGCCTTCGAGATCGTGGATGCGCAGCGTTTGGCCCGCTTTGAGTTCTTTCAGCCAGGGCTCGCCCGCGGCCAACGTTTCGCGATAGATCGCGAGTGCCGGATTTTTATCGCTGGCAGTAAGGGACTCGTTCAGAGAAAGATTCATTTTGACGAACTCCACTCAAAGAAAAAAGCGGTCGGTATTGATAAAACCGCGCACGTTTTCGTCGTGCGAAGTGCGGCAAACCTCGGCTACCTGCCGGTCCGCTGCGCTGAGCGTCAGCTTGACCGGCTTGGGTGCATATTCCGGGTTGGGGTCGAGCGGATGCTGGATCGCCGTGAGCACGACCAGCGTGTTCATCGGCGCGTAGAGTTCGACGTAGTCGCCCGCGCTCGAATTGCCCGCTACGAATTCAAGCCGGCCCGTATCGGTCACGTCGACCCGACTGAACAGGTTGAGCGTCATGAGCAGATCGCTCAGGCCCAAGCCCCATTTGCCGAGCTCGACCACCAGGTTATCGGTGCCGTTGCGGTAAAACGCGTTGCGCAGTTCCTGATAACGGCCGACGCCGTACTTCTCGGCAACCTCTTGCTGGTTCGATACACCGCCAAGGCTGTCGTGCCAACCGCAGGTATCGGCCACGATCGCGGCCAGTATGCGGCCCATGTCAGAATACAAACAATGACCGGTCGTCAGTTTGGCGGTGTGCTGGCATTTCAGCGTGTCGGGAAGATTCAGCCGCTCGGTCTTTTCCGCAGCGTTGAAAAGCATCAGGCTGACGTTGGCGCCGCCGCGCAGATCGGTCAGTCGCAGCAATTGGCCGCGCTTGACGATCAGCGACGCATGGCCGCCACCGGGGACGGTTTCGTCCAGAAGTAAAGATTCGTTCATGTCGGGTTTCTCATGTCGGGGCTTCGGATCGGATCGCTCGAGCCGCAACGGCGCGGTCTGTGCGACTGATTGCGCTTTGCGCCGCGCTATGTTCCGCGCTGTTGGCCAAAGCGGGCGCTATGGCCGAAGGGCCGCCGTGATTCAATGGAATGTTGTAGGTAATGCGCGCGCCATAAGCACCAGGCGCCTGCGGGTCGATGCGCACTTTATCGAAGACAAGTACGCGGCTACCCAGCGTGAAGCCTTCCTTCAGATCGTGCGTCACCATGAAAATGGTCAGGCCCGACTCGCGCCACAGTTTCAGTAAAAGGTCATGCATATCCTTGCGGATACCGGGGTCCAGCGCGCCGAACGGCTCGTCGAGCAGCAACACGCGTGGGCGCATCACGAGCGCCTGAGCGATCGCCAAGCGCTGTTGCATGCCGCCCGACAGTTGCTGCGGATATTTGTCGAGCACCGTGCCCAAGCCCACGCGCTCCAGCATCGCCACCGCGTCGTCGCGCGCTGCGCGGCGACGTGCACCGAACAGGCGCCCGAAGAGTTTGGCCTGCGGCAACTCGAAGCCGAGCAGCACGTTACCGATCACGCTCAAATGCTCGAACACGGAATAGCGTTGGAACACCACGCCGCGATGCGCATCGGGCTCGCCCGGCAACGGCTTGCCATCGAGCAAAATTTGACCGCGGGTCGCGCGCTCCTGGCCGAGCAGCAGACGCAGGAACGTGGACTTGCCGCAACCCGAAGCGCCGACCATCGAACAGAATTCGCCCTCTTCGATTTTCAGGTTCACGCGCTCAAGCACTACCTGCTCACCGTATTCCTTCCAGACGTTACGTACTTCGATCATCACCGGTCTCCTCCCACGTACCACGGGAAAGCCCAGCGCGTGAGCCGGCGCAGCGCTTCGTCGATCAGCCAGGCCAACAGCGTGATCCACATCACATACGGCAGGATCACGTCCATCGCCAGATAGCGGCGCACCAGGAAAATCCGGTAACCGAGGCCGTCGGTCGACGCGATCGCTTCAGCGGCAATCAGGAAGAGCCACGCGGAACCGAGCGAGAGCCGCATGGCGATCAGCAGACGCGGCAACAACTGCGGCACGATCATGCGCAAAATCAGCGTCCAACTGGTGGCGCCCAGCGTCTGCGCCTTCACCCACAGTTCGTTGGGAATTTCCCGCGTGCGTTGCTGCAGATCGCGGATGATCATCGGCGTAATGCCGACCACGATCAGCACCACCTTGGACAATTCGTCCAGGCCGAACACGATGAAAAGAATCGGTAGTACGGATAAAGGTGGAATCATCGATACCACCTTGATGAACGGCGAGAACACCGCGCCGATGAGCGGGATCGTACCGGTCGCGATCCCCACCACCAATGCGAGTGAAGCGCTCACGACCAGGCCTATGCCCAATCGTTTGAGACTTGCCTCGGTGTCGCTCCACAGCAGATATTCGCCGGTGCGCTTATCCTCGGTGAACGCGAACTCCTTGACGGCGTTGCCCATCTGCGTAGCACTGGGCAACAGCTTGTCCTCCGGGTTGACCGCAAGACGCAGCGACGAACTGGTGAAGTAGACCACCACCAGAACAATGAACGGCAGTAGCAGCAACATCAGCGAGCCGCCTGCGCTGGGGTGTCGATTGATAAGTCGCATAGTCTTGCGTCAAAAAGGTCCGGTTACGATTACAGCTTGCCTGCAGCGGCCATCCGAACGTAGGTCGGATCGAAGCGCAGCTTGACGTTGCTCTTGTTGCCGATCACTACGCCCTTGTCGAAAGTCATGCCGACGGCATCCGCGCTCGGGGCGCCTTGACCGAGCAAGCCATGATCGAACGAGAACTGCGCAACGTGCGTCATGATCTTCGGCAGGTCGGGGTTCGTCGCGAAATCGAGTGCGGCTTGCGGCGTATAGAACAGCGCGGTGGTCGAGAGCTGACCTTGGAAACCGGCGAGATCGGTGCCGGATGCTTTGGCCATCGACGTCAGGGCCGCGGTGCTGGCTGCGCTTTTCTCGTGCATCAACGCCATCATTTCAAACCAGGCACCCGTGAGTGCTTTGCCCAGTGCAGGGTTGTCTTTCAGCGTCTGGGTGTTGACTACCATGATGTCCATGATTTCTCCGGGGATCTTGCTGGAGTCGAATACTTCGCTCACTTTCGGCTGCGATTTCAGGTCGGCCAGCATCGGGTTCCAGGTCACGACCTGTTGCACGGCGGGGGTGGCGAACGCGGCCGAGATGTCAGCGTCCGACGTGTTCACGACCTTGAGATCGCGCTCGCTCATGCCAGCCGTTTCAAGCCCGCGTGCGAGCAGGTAATGCGATACCGAGAACTGTACCAGGTTGATCTGCTGGCCTTTCAGATCGGCGAGCGTCTTGCCCGTGCCCTTGATCAGGATGCCGTCGTTGCCGTTGGAGTAATCGCTCACGATCAGCGCAGTCGAATCGACGCCGCCTGCGGCCGGAATCGTCAGCGCATCCATGTTGGTCATCGCGCAGCCGTCGAACTTGCCGGCCGTGTACTGGTTGATCGATTCTACGTAGTCGTTCAGTTGCACGACATCGACGTTGATGCCGTATTTCTTGGCCCACTTCGAAACGATGCCTTGTGTTTTGGCTTCGCCCCACGGCATCCAGCCCGCGTATATGGTCCAGCAGACCTTGAAGTCTTTTTTACCCGCAGCGAAGCTCGGGGTTGAGGTCAGAGAGGCGAGGGAGACTACGGCGACGGCTAGGAGACGGTATAGCTTGCGCATAAAAATGACCTCTACGGATGGTTTATCGGCGGCAGGGAGCAGCGCGATCTCTCGCGTTCTCTCCCGGGCTTTTATCCCGCCGTGTAACCTCACCTGAGGTCGGCAACTCTCGGTCCAGCATCCGCATTGCGCAGACCGGAACCCTAGTCGCCTATTTCCAAATTGTGGCTTGAACCGAATACCGCACGGCTCCTTGCGAGCTTATCTAAGCGATAACTGTGCCACCCGCGTTAGTCGCCACGCTGGCCTTGATCTCGCAGCGCGCCGCGAACCATCGAGCACGGATTTGATGCATCGCAGCACCGAGATTGTGCATGCGCGCTCGCAAGCGGTGCTCGCGCCACATTGCGCCGCGGGCCTCTCTAACGCTCGACGCGTACCACCAGCCCCGCTCCATCCGCGATGGCAGCCCGATAGAGAATGAGAGCAACGAGCAATTTTATGTCTGCCCTGGACACTGCAATACCCAATTCCAACGACTAACATGAATCCATCAACACGCAGCATCGCGTCGCAGCAAGCAATGCGAGGTCTCAAAGCACTTTGGTTATTGGAGTATAAAAATGGCAACGACTGAACGGTTCGAATATGTGTTTCTCGGCGGCGGCAAAGGCGGCAAGACGCTCGCCACGGAATTGGCCAACGCAGGAAAGCGCGTCGCGGTGGTCGAGCGCGGCATGATAGGCGGGTCATGCATCAACGTCGCATGTATTCCGACGAAAGCGCTGATTCATAGCGCGCGGGTCGTTCATGCGGCAGCCGAGTCGCGCAACTATGGTGTGCCGGCCGACACGTCAGAGGTGGACATGCAAGGCGTGCAACGCCACGTGCGCAAGGTCGTCGACGAGTTGGTCGATATCAACTTCAACGCGTTTCGCGCATCGGGCCTGGAGCTGGTGTTGGGCAACGGACGGTTTGTCGCACCGCGCACGCTTGAGGTGGCGCTTGTCGAAGGCGGCACGCGCGTGATCGAAGGCGAACACGTCTTCATCAACACGGGCACACACGCCGCGATTCCTCCGGTTCCCGGTCTGGCCGATGCGCGGCCGATGACGCACGTGGAAGCACTGCGACTGGAACGGCGTCCGGAACACTTGATCGTTATCGGTGGCGGCTATGTCGGCTTGGAAATGGCACAAGCGTTTCGTCGCCTGGGCAGCCGCGTGACCTTGTTGCAAGACGGGCCGCGGGTCGCGAGCCGCGAAGACCAGGACGTCACGGACGCGATCGAAGCCGCGTTCGCGCAAGAGGGTATCGAGATCCGTACGGGCATCAAGATTCGCGAGGTCACGGGTGCTTCCGGCGAACGTGTCAACGTGGCGCTGGCCGACGGCACGGTGATCACCGCGACCGACATTCTCGTTGCCGCAGGGCGCACGCCGAACACGCGTGAGATCGGGCTGCATCTCGCCGGCGTCGAGGCCGACGCGCGAGGTTTCCTCAAGGTCGATGAGCATCTGGCGACCACTGCGCCGAACACCTGGGCAATCGGCGAAGTCGCCGGTACGCCGATGTTCACGCATGCATCATGGGACGACTACCGCGTGTTGCGCTCGCAGCTTAACGGCGGTGATCGGTCGACGAAGGGGCGGCTCGTGCCGTATGCGATGTTCATCGAACCCGAGTTGGGTCGAGTCGGCTTGAGTGAAATCGAAGCGGCTGCGTTGGGCATCGAGGTGCGTGTCGCAAAGATTCCGATGGCGGTAGTGCCGCGTGCTCGTACGATCGCGGATACGCGTGGCTTCATGAAGGCGTTGGTCGCAAAGGATACCGACGAGATTCTGGGCTTCACGATGCTGGGCAGCAATGCGGGCGAGGTGGTGGCGGTGGTGCAGATGGCGATGCTCGGCAAGCTGCCGTACACTGCAGTGCGCGATGCAATCATTGCGCACCCGACCATATCGGAAGGACTTAACTTGCTGTTCGGCAAAGTGCCGGCACGCACGGTTTAAGACGTCGGTGCACGGCGGCCTTCGGGCCGCCTGACTCTCTCGCTGCTAGGGCTGCAGTACGATAATGGCCATGCCCGTCAGTGCCATGCCCGCGCCGGCCAGGTCCCACCGCGTCAGCGCGACACCATCGACAAATCGCAGCCATAGAAGTGCAACGGTGATGTACATGCCTCCGTACGCGGCGTAGGTTCTGCCGGCCGCTGTCGGATGCAGCGTGAGCAGCCAGGCAAACACCGCGAAGGAAACGGCCGACGGCAGCAGTAGCCACGCGCTGCGTCCTTCCTTGAGCACGAGCCAGGGTAGATAACATCCGAGAATCTCGGTTACGGCGGTGAGCGCAAATAGCGCGCTTAATTTAAACAGTTCAACCATACGCCATTCCTTTTTAGTTGCAGCGCGAGCATACGCCGCTAGCCACACGTCTGCCAAAAAAAACGGCTATGCTCCACCAACACACTCGTGTATTGACGCGAGGCCACACGACGACGGTAATGGTTTCAGCGCAACGTGAGTCAGCGTTGAGTCGTTACGCGAAGGAAGGGAGAAATGGCAAACGCTCGCAGCAAATCGATCGCGAAGCATGATGCGAAATCGGCACCCAACAAAAAAGCAGCCACCGATCTGCCTGGGCAAGTGGTGCTCGTGCTGCAAGGCGGCGGCGCGCTGGGAGCCTATCAGGCCGGTGTGTATGAGGCACTCCACGAAGCGAACATCGAACCCGATTGGATCGTGGGGACTTCGATAGGCGCGATCAACGGCGCGCTGATTGCGGGCAACGCGCCGGAAAACCGCGTCGCGCGCCTGCGGCAGTTCTGGGAAATGGCGTCCAGTTCGACATGGTCCACGCAGTACTGGGATGCGCTCAATCTCGGCCGGCTGATTCCTAATCTGGGCACGGTGTCACAGGGCGTCCCGGGATTTTTCTCGCCGAAGTCGGGTGCCTGGTTCAGCTCGCACATGCCGGTAGGCGTGAGCGATGCGGCCTATTACACCACCGATCCGCTGCGTAACACGCTCAAGGAATTGGTGGACTTCGAACGCATCGCCAAGGCAGAAATGCGACTCACGCTCGGCGCCGTCAATGTTCGTTCCGGCGGCATGCGTTATTTCGACAGCCGCGATGAAATCGTGGGCGTGGACCACGTGATGGCTTCCGGCGCGCTGCCGCCCGCCTTTCCCGCGGTGATGATAGACGGCGAACCGTATTGGGACGGCGGCATCTACTCCAACACGCCGATCGAAGTGGTCATGAACGACAACCCGCGTCGCGATGCCATCATCTTTGCCGCCGAACTTTGGCAGCAGGAAAGCCTGGACCCGGATTCCATACTCGAAGTCATGGGCCGTCAAAAGGACATCCAGTACGCCAGCCAAGCCGAGAGCCACACGAAACGGCAACAGGAGATACACCATTTGCGCCATATCGTGCGCGAACTCGGCAAACTGCTGCCGGACGATGTTCGCAGCCGCAGCGAGACCCGCGAACTGCTCAGTTGGGGCTGCGGCACGCTGATGCACGTGGTGCCGCTGCGGGTGCCGGCCGTGAAAGGCGAAGATCACACCAAGGATATCGACTTCACACCTGCCGGTGTTCGCGCCCGCTGGGATGCGGGACGAGAGCAGACTCGGCGGGTGATTGCGCGAGCGCCCTGGAACGCAGCGATTGACCCGGCCATTGGCATCTTCGTGCACGCCTGATTCGTTGCCGGTTTGCGGCATGAGTTGCCCTCATCGCCGCAATCGCTCCCATACATCCCGCATATGGGAAATACATGAACTATGTATTTTACATTTAGCGAGTGCAGCCCTACGATCTGGACCACCGCATCGGAGCATGGTTCATGACCTTCAAGTTATCTCGCATCATCCGGATTCTGAGCGCGACACTTTGCGTGGCGCTTGGCGTGGCTACCTCGATGTCTGCATGGGCGCAACATCGCTACACGCCGAATCTGAAACCGGTTTCCGTCATCTCCGATACGCGGCTGACGATAGCCACGCCTGAGGGCCATGCGCAATTCCCGCTGTACCTGTCGAGCGACTGGAATGTTGCGCAACCGCAGATCGTGCGCGCGGTCATCGTGATTCACGGCAAGCTACGCAATGCCAATGTCTATTTCAACACCGCGCAGAAAGCGCGCGCGGCAGCGGACACCTTGACGGGCACCGATGCCAACGCCACGCTGCTGATCGCCCCGCAGTTCCTGGCCTCGATCGATACCGACGTGCATACGAGCCAGCCGGGCGACCTCTTGCGCTGGAATGACAACGCGTGGATGGGTGGCGAGACGGCTGAAGGCGGCGCGTCCATCAGCTCCTATACGGTGCTCGACGCCATCGTCGCCCGACTGGCCGATCGCCGCCTGTTCCCTAACTTGCAGCACATCGTGTTCGCCGGCCATTCGGGCGGTGCACAGGTGGTGCAACGCTATGCGGTGGCCGCCCGCGGCGTCAAGGAACTCGCCACCGAAGGCATCGACGTGCGCTACGTGGTATCGAGCCCGTCGACGTACGCCTATTTCGATGCGCAACGCCCCGACGCCAACGGCATGCCCGCGCCATTCGACGCGGCACGGTGCACCGACTTCAATGCATGGAAATACGGCATGCAAAGCCGGCCTGCCTATTTGAGCGATCGAACGCCGACGCAGCTTGAACAAGCGTATGTCGAGCGCCAAGTCGACTATCTCGTCGGCGCCAACGACAACGATCCTCAGAATGCCGCGCTCGACAAAAGTTGTCCCGCACAGGCCCAAGGCCCCGAGCGCGTCGCGCGAGCGCAGGGCTACTACCGGTATTTACAAATGCGCCATCCTGCCGGCCTGAACCAATCCTTCCATATCGTGCCAGGCGTGGGTCATAACGGCGCTCGTATGCTGACGTCTCCCTGTGCCCTTGCGGCAATGTTCGGCACGGACACCTGCAAGAACTGAGGTGGGTTGTCATGACGGTGGGTGTCATATGCGTCGATAGCGCCTGCGAAACCTTATAATTGGCGCAGGCACACTCACTACCGTTACCCTCATGACGCTCGACACTCTCGACACGCCCGCGGCGCTGATCGACATACCACGGATGGAAAAGAATATTGCGCTCATGCAAGAACGCATGAACGCGCTCGGCGTGAAATTTCGCCCGCACGTGAAGACCACCAAGTGCCTCGACGTGGTGCGTGCACAAATCGCGGCGGGCGCCAAAGGCATCACCGTTTCGACGTTGAAAGAAGCAGAAGAATTTTTCGCCGCCGGCGTGACCGATATTCTCTACGCCGTAAGCATCGTGCCCGCAAAACTACCGAGAGCAATGGCGCTGCTAAGCCAGGGGTGCGATCTGAAACTGGTGGTAGATAACACGATCGCGGCAACTGCGATTGCGCAATTCAGTCGCGAGCATGAACAGACCTTCGAGGTCTGGATCGAAGTCGATACCGACGGGCATCGATCGGGCATCACGCCGGAACAGGACACGCTGCTGCAGGTCGGCCGTATTCTGCATGACCATGGCGTGCGCGTCGGCGGCGTAATGACCCACGCGGGATCCAGCTATGACCTCGATACGCCGCAAGCCTTGGCCGCGCTGGCCGAGCAGGAACGCGCCGGGTGTGTGCACGCCGCGCAGCGTCTGCGCGCCGCCGGCATTCCCTGCGTGGGGGTCAGCGTCGGTTCGACGCCCACTGCCCTCGCTGTCGAGAAACTCGACGGCGTGACCGAAGTGCGGGCCGGCGTTTACGTCTTTTTCGATCTCGTGATGCACAACGTCGGCGTATGCGCGCTCGGTGACATCGCCTTGAGCGTACTTACCACTGTCATCGGCCACCAAGTCGAAAAGGGCTGGGCGATACTGGACGCGGGCTGGATGGCGATGAGCCGTGATCGCGGCACGTCGAAGCAGGGTCACGATTTTGGATATGGCCAACCGTGCGAGCTCGATGGCACGTTGCTGACCGACTACGTGCTGAGCGCGGCCAACCAGGAACATGGCATCCTCTCGCCACTGCATCCTGCGGTCGCGGGTGAATCGCATGCCGTCGCGACAGATGACCTCGCTGCTGCCGCGGCCGCCAACAACGTGGTCACGCGCTTTCCGATTGGAACGAAGTTGCGCATCTTGCCCAATCATGCCTGCTCAACAGGCGCTCAATTTCCCGAGTATCACGCTCTCTCGGCTCGTGGCGATGTCGCCGTTTGGAGGCGTTTCCACGGTTGGTGAGTCTGATGCCGGCGTGCCAGAATAGGCGGCACGCCGGGTCTAGCCGCCTCTTACCGGGTCTCACATAACTCGTCGTCAGCTCAATCCGACTGCAGCGGCATCTCCAGGAACGCCTTAAGCGCGTGATAGAACTTCTTGCGATACACGCCCATCATCGGATTGTGAGCGATGCCGGCGAGCGCAACGAATTGCTTGTCCTTGTTCGGCAGCCTGGCGAAAAAATCGAGTAGATCGGGCTCGGCTGCGATACCGTCGTACTCGCCTCGGATAATCATCACGGGGCACACGATCTGAGCCGGATCGACCGCTGGAAGATTGACACACATGTCCACATAGGTGCCGGTCGGTACTTCACTCACCAATGGCAACTCGGCCGCGGCGATCGCTTGCGGTACCAGCGCCTCACTCGTGCCAGGTTTGTCACGATTGAACATACCCTCGTAAAACGCCAGATTGACCTTACGGCGGGGGCTAGCCGAGTACTCGGGCAATTTCGTGCGACGCTGCTCCAGGGTCGGCGAACCCGCGCCCGTGTAGACCAACGCCGCCATGCCCAACCGGCTGACCTTTTCCGGGTTTCTCGTCGTGAACAGCGATGCACGCAACGCACCCGACGAAGAGCCGAACATCGACAAGGTGGAAACGCCCGTGGTCTCGAGCACGAAGGGCACTGCCAGTTGCAGATCGTCGGCGCCGGACTGTATGCCTGAGTTCGAGCCTTCGGTCCAGCCGGAGCGGCCGTAGCCGTCGTGGTCCATCGTCCACACGTCGTATCCCAGCGCCGCAAAATGGTCCATCACCGAGTAGTCGTCGCGCCCCGGCACCTGCAGGTCGTATGTGTTGCGACCCGACACGGTCGACCCGTGCACCAGGAACAAAACCGGCAGTGGCGCCTGGCCGGCAACCGGTGGCGTGGCGCGTTTGCGGTACACATAGAGTCGCACCGGACCTTTGTTGACGTAATATTCGGCATTCCAGTTCATATCGCTTCCTTGGTCGTATAGTCGCGCAGCCGCGTAGGCGGTACAGCGTGGTAAATGAGGCTATGAGATCGGGCTATGAGGCAATGGCCCAATCGTGAAGGCATAATGCCTACACGGCGTGGTTTGCATTATCGTCATTCGCCTCGATCGATTGAACCGCTTTTGATGAACAGACAATTCACCAACGTCACTCCCAGCCTGGCAACCCATGCGTGACCTGAATGCATTAGCGACCTTCGTGGCCGTTGTCGACCTGAATAGTTTTTCGCTGGCAGCCGAACGCTGTGGCATTTCGAAAGCGCTCGTCAGCAAGCATATCCAGACGCTCGAAGCGTCCATGGGCGTCAAGCTGTTGAACCGGACCACCCGTAAATTGGGGCTCACGCAAGCCGGCGAGCGGTTTTACGAGCGTTGCGCGCGGGTGATCGCCGACGCCGAGGATGCCGTGCGCGACCTTGAGGACGCCTCGCCCGATGCCCATGGCCTGATACGCGTAAGCACCGCGATGTCCTTCGGGCGGTTGCACTTGTTGCCGGCGATTGCCGACTTCCTGCGTGAACAGGCGTCGATACAAATCGACGTCACGCTGTCGGAACATTTTGTGGACCTGATCTCGGGCGGTGCGGATATTGTGGTGCGCATGGCCGATGAGCCGCGCCTGAGCAACCTCGTGGCGCGCAAACTGGCCCCTGTGCATCACGCGTTGGTGGCCTCCCCCTCGTACCTCGCATCGATCGGCATGCTGGCCTGCCCCGCCGACCTGCTGCGGTGCAATTGCCTGATCTATGCCGGCACCGGCAAGCGGGAATGGCAGTTGAGCGGGCCCGATGGCGAACATCGGATCAAAGTGTCGGGCAATTTTCGCGCGAACAACGGCGATGGGATCGCTGAGGCGGCGCTTGCCGGTTTGGGCGTGGGCATCTTGCCCTCGTTCATCGCGAGCCCTCATCTCGTCGCAGGCCGGTTGATCCACGTGCTACCGCAATATCGGCCGCCCCAGCGCACCTTGTATGCGGTGTTCCTGCCCGATCGACATTTGCCCAAGCGAATCCGGGAATTCGTGCGTTTCCTCAGTGAGCGCTTTGGGCCCGAGGCGTATTGGGACACTGCGCTGCGTGCTGCCGAGCACCAGCACCGATAGCCCGTCGCCGCGCCGACCTAGCCCTTGATCGGATCGACCTCCTGACCGACGGCTTGCAGATCCGGCAGGTCGTCGTCCAGCAAGGTAAACGCATCCGGCAGACCAGGCAGTAATGCGGCTACCCGGGGCACCAGTTCGTCGCGCAGCACGCGACGGAACAGAGTGGATAGCTGCGTCGCCACATTGGAAAATTCGCCCTTGCGGGTGATCAACGTAATGTTGCGGCTCAGCCCGGGCGCCGGGAATGGCAGCGTCTCGACCTGCCGATTGGGCCCCAGCGAATAAACCAACTGCGATGGCGCCACGACCGACCAGCCGTACCCCGCCGCAACCGCCGCGATCAAATCCTGGGGCGATTCGAATGCGAACTTCGACGTGATATCAAGCTGCAGCCGCCGGAAGTGGCGCTCGACGAGTTGGCCGGACTGGATCCGCGAGGTATAGCGGATATATGGCAACTTGCTTGCGATCACGCGCAGATCGGTGCTGCCCGCTGAGGTACCGCGTGGCAGCAGGACGATATATTGTTCGCGCACCAGTTCATGGCGTTCGATGCCTTCTTGCTGATAGAGCGCATCCGACGTCACGGCAATATCGATTTCGCGATTGATCAAATCCTGGATATGACTGCGCGAAACGCCCCGCATGATCGAAAGGGTCTGGACTGCCAGCGTGCCGGCATCGGACGCCGCGGTCAGCGCGGGCACCAGTGAGGCGGCCAATGTAGAGAACATGGCCACGCGCAAGTGCGGCAACAACATGTCGGAAGCTTGGCGCACCTCAGCCCACGTTTCCCTCGCATCCAGCACCAAGCGCCCGCCGCGCTGATACAGCGCGATGCCGGCCGCGGTAAGCACCAGAGGGCGGCTTTGTCGATCGAACAAAGCGGAACCGAACTCCGCTTCAAGCAATTTGATTTGCTGCGAAATCGCCGACTGCGTAACACCGAGCCGACGCGAGGCCGTCGTCATACTCCCGGCGTCTGCAACATTCAGAAAGACATCCAGCAGTTTGAGAATATCGAAGTTGGTTGTCACGCTAGTCCCGTCCCTTGCTGCGAGTCGACAGGATGACGATAGCACGATCTCCACACCTTTCATTAATGGCCGGGCCCGATCTCTCAACCGGCATCTAGCGATGGCGGCAGCTCCGCACGAGCGAGAATAAAGTCGCCTATCGAGCCGATGGCGACCTGCGACGCGGTGGACATCGGGTTCTTCGTAATGAATGTGTGACCTTCGTCCGGGTACTTCTCAAGTGTCACGTCTGCCGATGCGCACGAATATGCCGCGAAGAAGCGCTCTGCCATGTCAGGCGTCAGCACGATATCACGGCCTCCCTGGATGATCAGCAAGGGCGGCAGATGTGTGGCCTCACCTTGCTCCACGATGCGCTGCGGGCTACCTTCGGCCATCGCCGCCACGTCCGGCCAATAGGCATGATGGCTCTGGATGTGAACGTCCATCGCGCGTTCGAGCGCATAGCGATATCGCGCCAGCGGGTCCGATACGGGCCAGCACGCCACCAGATACGCCAGGCTCGCATTGACGCTGTCATCAGTTACATTGTCCACCTCGTCGTCGACCCCGCAGTCACGCTCGTCGCCACCGCCCTCGTCAACCCGGCCTTCAATCCGAGCATGAGCCCCGACTCTGTCGCAACCCGCTTGCAATTCCTCGACTGAATAGCGGGGGTCTTCGGGTAGCAACGCATTCAACAACAATTGATGGCCGCCGCTCGACGTGCCGATCCCACCTATTGCCGCGACGGCTACCTGGTAGTGCGCGGCGTGACGCTTGAACCAACGAATCGCAAGATTGATATCGCCCACAGGTAGCGGATAGCGTGCGGCCGGCGGCAACCGAAAGTCGATCGCCATCACGACGATACCTCGCTGTGCCAGCGCGCGGTCCAGCGCCTGATTGGTATATCGTGTCTCGGCACACCAGCGTCCACCGTGCACCGACACTACGCCCGGGAACGGACCGGGCCCCTCAGGACGATAGATGGTGGCAGCCAGCGGTATCCTGTCCGCGACGTGGTACGTCAGATCTTCGGTGGTAACGGCAAACGCTGTGCGTCGAATACTCATGGCAGGCCTAAAGAATCGCTTCCGCCTCGCGGATGCTGTTCAACAGCGAAGCGCGCAACATGAACTGGCGCGCCAGTTCCGGTTCCGACGCAGCGCGCCGTAGCTCGTCCTGGTTCTTGCGGCGCACAGCCGGGTCCTTCTCGGCGAGGATGCGTTTATTGCGCACTGTCTGGGCCTGAGTATGTTGAATGGCAATCTGGCGACGCTGTCGTTCATAGCGATCGAGTACGCTTTCGTCTGCCTCGTTTCGCGACAGCGCAATCAATTTATCCGCAAGATTGAACGCATCGTGGATGCCGCTGTTCATTCCCATCCCGCCGATCGGGCTGTTCACATGCGCGGCATCCCCTACGAGTATTGCGTTGCCAACCCGGAACTTGGCGGCTACACGCTGGTGCACCGTATATAAATTCGAGCCATGGATGTCGAACGGCACGCCGATGGGCAAAAACGCCTGCATACGCGCTTGCAACGCGGGCATCTTCACCAATTCCTCCGGATCCTCGTCCGGCAGCGTGGGAAAATGCACTCGCCAACGCGCTGGTGGACCGGCCCAATGAAACAGATTCGACCATTCGTCGGGGTCGGAAATATAGTTTCGATCGGCGTAACCATGCTTCTTGAAATCGTAGGCGACCTCGATGTTCAAGGTCCGGTCGGGATAGGTGAAGCCTTCGAACTCGATGCCCAGTTGCCGTCGCACCACGCTGCGCGCGCCTTCGGCACTGACGATGTAGCGGCCTTCGATGCGCTCGACAGCGCCGTCCTGATGAGTAATGCTGGCGACTACGCCGTGCGCGGTTTGCTCGAAGCTGTCGAACTGCGTACCCATACGCAAGTCGCATAACGGGTCCTCGACGACCATCTTCATCGCTTCCTCGACGATCTTGATGCGCTCGCATTGCAATACGTAAGGAAACGGCGTGTCGTCTTTCAGGTGTATATGGTCAAACTCGGCAATCAGCTCGGGCCCTTTAGGTCCCTTACGTTCCCAATAGTGAAAGACGGGGGCGATCAGTCCTCTCGGTTCGATTTTTTTGTATAGCCCAATGCGATCGAACATTTCCAGCGTAGGCGGATGATTCGTGCCCGCGCGCGGCACCTGGTCAAGAAAATTCTCCGGCGTCATGCTCTCGATCAAGGTGACTGGCAGCCCCGCTTGTGTCAGCGCCAGCGTCAAACAAAGACCCACGGGACCCGCGCCGATCACGATAACCGGTTTGTTCCTGCTTATCACGTCGCTCACGAGTTACTCCTTGACGCCAGGTTCTTTGACCGCACCCGCCCATCCCGAGTGGGTCATGTCGAAGACGATGCCGTTCGGGTCGCGATACTTCGTTTCATAATAAGAATTAGGCGAATCCGGTCGACCCGACAGATACGTCGCGCCTGCTGCTTGAACCTGCTTTTCCGCTTCATCGAGGTTGTCGACCCACATGCCGAAGTGGAACAAGCCGACCTTTTCTTTTTCAAGGTTGACGCGCAGCAAAGCGACATTCATCGTGCCATCGCTCATATAAATACCGCGACGTGCGGTACCGGAACGGGTCATGCCGAAGGCTTGTTCGAAGAATACCGCCGAGGCTTCCGGATCGGGAACGAGGATCGCGAGGTGGCGAAGTTTAGACGACATAGTGTCTCCAGTTAAATTGCTCAAGTGGCTAGTGGCGTGTGGCAAGTAGCGCGGGGCGTTTGACCCGCAGCACCATCGTCACGAACTTCTCATTACACCCGAACGAGGGTGTTTCGAGGGGATCTTTAAAAAGACTTACCGATACCATTAGTTTTACTAATTATGTAATATTGATGCATCATTCAAAAAATCGCATTTCCCTAGAATTTCTGCACCATACCGACGGTAAAGCCGGTCTGATTTGACTGTCCAGTTGGGTTGAGCGCCGTTATGCCCACGCCTCGGAAGGTCGTGTAATCGACCTCGCCATACAAGTCGGTGCGCTTGGATAGCGAATAAGTCAGACCGGCCGCAGACATGTTTTTCCCGTATCCACCAGTGTTCGGATTGTTGATGTTGGTGCGGTAGTTGGCGATTTGGAGTCGAAGCTGATAGTTGATTTCGTAGCTTATGCCGCCCCAGATATTTTGGCTTTTGATAGCTTGGAACGTACTGGCGCCCTTCTGATCTTCATCCGAATAACCGACGAATACCTTCACGGGACCGATCGCGTATGAGGTACCCGCAAGGTAGTAATTGTCTGCCGTATAGGTGGTACCGATCGCGAGCAAATTGCGATACCCGTACGCGCCCCCGACGCTGAACGGGCCGGTCGAATAACGCAGACCCAAGCTACGCGAAGCACCTTGAGCGAAATCTCCCGGAGTCCCCGCTATCGCGTTGTCCGCCACGACAGACAAACCGTTGAATAGCCCCGTATATTTGATGTCGTTGCTTACGCGCGTCCCATCAGAAAAGGCCGACAAGGGTAGAAACGGCGTGTAGGTCAGGCTGAACGGGTCATAGTAGTAGAGCACGTCATGAGCAACGGTCCATTGACGCCCCACGTCGACATAACCGTAGGCGCCACCGATCCCAACGTATGCCTGCCGCTGGAACAATTGGTTGGTGGTGTTATCCAGTGCCCCCGTGCCCAGATTGAAACCCGTCTCGAGCAAAAAGTGCGTATATAGACCCCCGCCAAGATCTTCAGTGCCGGCGAAGTCTATCCGGTTGTTGTTGTGGTAGCCGTTCGAACTCATGTTGATCTGCTCGCCGCCTTTTGCGGTGGCATGGTTTAGAAAGCGTACCCCGCCATCAAGCGCACCATACAACTCCACGCTGCTTTGCCCATGCGATTGAATAGAATATAAACTTAGTATTACAGAAGAAATGGCTATTTTTTTTAGCATGCTCTCTCGCTTGAGTATTTCGTGCAATTGAAAATTAGGTCGATTGGATCTGGCGATGCCTGGTTTCAACGTATAGCGCGCTCTGCCCTGCCCAGGTCGCGTTCGATTGTCACATCTAGTGGGCCATGATCCCGAGCATCGGCCAATAGAAAATCACGCTGAGCGCAAGCAGGAGAAATTCCACCAACGTCAGGATGGCCCCCATCTTGAACAGATCGATGGGGCGGAAGTAGCCATAGCTGTAGCCAAGGACCAGCACGGCAGATTGGTACGCGAACAGTTTGCCGCCGGAAGAAAACGACCAGATCATCCCTACCCAGGCCGGATTGAGCGCATGCGTTTTGCTGAACTCCATCAGGATAGGCATCGAGGTAGCAAGCATCGAAACCTCGCTGGCGGTGGCGAAGTGGTAAAGAAAGCCACCCCAGTAAAGCGTGCTCACGGCCGAAACGTTGCTGGTCAGTAGTGGCGTGATCGCACCCATGAATCCGTCGGTTAGGGCGGCCAGAGCGCCTGTTACTTTCAATACCTCACCCATGCCCAGGGCGGCGCCCACGAAGAAAAGCGGCAATAGATTGACCTGTCGGAAGTCTTTTTCGTCGAGCACGTCGATGTAGGGCAGCAGCGCGAACAGGCCGATCGCGAGCGCGACGATAGACGCCGACACATGGTGCAAGGAATCGGTCATCCAGAGCACCAATGCGAGTGCGCTCAACACCGCCGATTTGATCGCCATTGGCGTCCACGGCGTCTTGACGCGAAAGTGACTGCGAAATTCCTCTTCCCGACCGGCTAAGCTGGCAGCCTCGGGCGGAAATAGCTTCAGCGTGAGCCACCACGAAGCAAGTATCGTCAGAATCGACACCGGCAGGAAAGCCGCAAACCATATGCCCCAGGAAACGTCGACGTGTCCCGCTTTGGAAATAATCGCACGGGCAATAATGGACGCCGTGCCGGCGATGATCATCTTGTTGAAAATGCTGGTGGTATAGGTAATGACCAGAAACATGCCGCGCCCGATGTTCGAACCCCGTTCGACATTGAACAGCTTCATCAGGCCCATGGCGATCAGCGCCATGATGACGATGCAGGCCGCGCCCGATGGCACGATAAAGGTCAACAGAAAATCAATGATGATCAGTCCGAGCAGCAGCCGCGAATAAGTTACACCGACGTGCGATATGACCCAATTAGCGATTCGTTGCGGCAGGCCCGATTTGGAAACCATCGCACCGAGCAGCATCGCGCCCAGATAGAACCACGAGGCGTCGTTGACGAATCCACTGAAGATGACGGCGGGCTTGGCTACGTTGAACAGCCAGAACAGCATCAGCCCTATCAGGCCCGCCGCGGCGTATTCCATCACTTCGGTAATCCAGGCCATGATCATGAACGCCGAGATGGCCATCGCCACCGTAGCGGCATGCGAGTACGGCAGCGGCGCAAGCATGACGGCGAGTGGCGCCCCCAGGCACAACAGGACCTTGAGCAACCGGAGCCTCGCAGGCCATTTCTGCGTCAAGCGTGCGGGGCTCGCCGCCACTGGCGGCGAAGACGCCGAACTACTGGCCCCTTTATATACGTTTGCCTCATTCACGGACATGACATCTCCTGATCCCTCGATTTCCGCCAAAAATGACCTGCCGGCCGGCGCGCCTTCGTTGGATGGACATTAACAAGCCGAAAATAAAAAAAAAGTCTTTCCCGTGCTCATTACAAAAACTAATACTAGCCATTACCGATCTCGGGGCCGGTCCGGTCGGGTCGCTGCGGAGAAGCCGGGATATTGGAATAGCGTGTCGACACGGCTTATTTTTTCTATCTACATAGCATTACTTATTAATATAAGTAGAGAACGTAGAACGATTGATCGGCGTGGCGTCAGCCTTTCGACTCAGGCGCAACCGGGGGACCCAGTCTTGCGGCCATATTCACCAAGTCGGCAAGAGACCCCGCCTGCATCTTTCGCATCACCTGACCGCGATGCGCCTTCACCGTGATCTCGCTAATGCCGAGCTCGCCACCGACCTGTTTATTCAACAAGCCGGAGACGACCAAGGCCATGACTTCCCGTTCGCGGGGGGTGAGTGACGCATAGTTATCGCGCAGCACCTGCCTCTGCGCCTCGTGATCCAGGGCAGTGTGACTGCGTTCAATGGCGTGCCGGATCGCGTCCAACAGCACGTCGTCGCCGAACGGCTTCGTCAAGAACTCGACCGCTCCCGCCTTCATCGCCTGGACCGTCATCGGCACGTCGCCGTAACCGGTAATGAAAATGATCGGCATATCGATCCGATCAACGGCAATGCGTTTCTGCAGATCGAGGCCGTTGAGGTCCGGAAGATTCACGTCCAGTATCAGGCAGCTGGGTGCAAGGACTTGCTGGTAAGGCGGCTGCAGGTGGGATAGGAATTCTTGTGCGGAGGCGAATAGCTCCGGTTGCCAGCCTGCGCAGCGGATCAGCAGTTCCAGCGATTCGCGTACCGAGACGTCATCGTCGACAACGAACACGATGGGTGTAGTGCGCGATACTGCCAACGACCCCGATGCACAGTCAGAGGTATGCGTATATCGCCTGGGGTAAGAAATCATGGCGTATTCCTCAGCTCGCCCGCAGCGCAGTGCCGAGCGCTTCCAGCAAAGCCGCCTCGCTGAAGGGTTTGAACAGGCACTCCACGGCACCGAGTCTGATCAGGTGCGGACGCACGGTCACATCCCCGTGAGCGGTGATGAAAACAATCGGAATCGGTTGCTGGCGCAGCGTCAACTCCCGTTGCAGATCGGGTCCGGACATGCCCGGCATGGCGATGTCGAGGATCAAGCATTGGGTCTGGTCCACGTAATCGGATGCGAGAAACTCCTCCGCCGACGAGAACGCCTGCACCGCAAAGCCACACTCCCTCAGCAAGTCGGGTAGCGACTCGCGAACGGACTCGTCGTCATCAACCACCGAAACGAGCGAAGGGATGACCATCACGGATTCCTTATGACGTGCTGCTTCTGCGTATCGGTCACCCCGGTCACCCCGGTCGCCGCGAACGCCCGAATCGCGTCAAGACTGTGAGCGACCGATACGCCCTCGGGTCCGCAAGGAATGGAAAACGAAAACGCAGCGCCCGGACCTTCATTCGGCGCGGCCCATAGACGGCCATGATGACTCTCGATAATGGAGCGGCTCACGGATAGTCCGATTCCCATACCGCTGCTCTTGGTCGTGTAGAACGCTTCAAAGAGCTTATCCACACCTTGAGGTTCAACACCCACCCCCGCATCTTGTACGGTCAGGCGCACGCGATCACTGGCGTCTCGTTCGGTTCTGATCACCAATTGTCTCGGACGATCGTTGACTTCGCTCATCGCATCCGAGGCATTCAGCAGCAGGTTCAGGATGACCTGTTGAAGCTGCACACGATCGCCTGTGGCGGGAGGCAGATCGTCGGCCAGTTCCGGCCGCACGATGACCCCGCTGCGCTGAAGTTCTTTGCGCGACAGCGCAATCACCTCTCGCGCAGCCTCATTGAGATCGACCAATTCGGACGTGGCGCCCTTCTTGCTGAAGAGCGCGCGCAATCGCGTGATCACATCGGAGGCACGGTTGCCATCGCGTATCGTGCGCCGCGCAGTTTCGCGCGCGCCGTCGACGTTGGGCGGATCGGCGGCCAGCATCCGCAAGCAGGTGCTGGCGTTGGTGATGATGCCCGAGAGCGGCTGGTTGACCTCGTGCGCAATCGACGCCGTCAATGCGCCGAGGCTTGTCACCCTGGCCATGTACGCGAGCTCGGATTGGACGCGGCCCAATGCCTCTTCCGAAAGTCGGCGTTGCGTCACATCGTGAACCGCACCGATGTACTCCAGTTGACCATCCTGGTCCCGGGTTCCGTGAGCGACCGTATGCAGGTACTTGACCGAGCCGTTGGGCATCAGCAGCCGGTGCTCGTACTCGAAGTCCTTGCCCGCTCGCGCCCGTTCGATCATGTCACGCATCGACAGGACGTCTTCGGGATGATGGCGTGAACCGATCAGCTCCAGCGTCACGCGCGAATCCGGGTCTAGCTCGAAGATGCGATAAACCTGCTCCGACCAAGTGATTTCGTCTGTCGCCACATCGGTCGCCAGCCGCCACGAAAAACTGCCGGTCGAGCTGATGCGCTGAGCCTCCACGAGAAAGGCTTCACTGCGCCTAAGCGCTGCTTGACCTTGCGTACGCTCGATCGCAATGCTCGCGATGTGTGTGAATTGGTTGATCAGGGCTTGGTCCTTCGCCGTGGGTGTTCTGGGTTCGGCGTAGTAGATCGCGAACGCGCCCAACACCTTGCCGGCCGCGGACGAGATCGGCGTCGACCAGCACGAGCGCAACCCGTGCGCCAAGGCCATGGGGCACCACCTGGCTGCAGCCCAACGTGTCTCGGAGGCGATATCGATCGTAATCACTTGCCGGTTCAGGTAGGCCGCCGTCGCACAGGGCCCCGAATCGGTGCTGACAGGCCGGCCGTTAATGGCGTCGATGAAGCTGGCGGGAAGGCTGGGTGCGACACCGTGTTCGAGACGCGTCCCGCTGGGGTCGACCAGCATGACGCTGCAGTAGCAACCGGTGGCCGTGCTTTCGACAAGCTCACAGAGCGTTTCGAGTATGCCCGGCATCGAATAACCGTCCGCAACCATTTCCAGCAAGCGCTTTTCACCCGCGAGCAACGCTTCGGCCCGCTTGCGCTCGTCGACGTCGGTTTGCAAGAGGCACCACTGGACGATGCGCCCTCGCGCATCTCGCAACGGAAAGTGGCATAAGTGAAGCCAGCGGTAGACCCCATCAGCGCGGCGGCGGCGCGCGTCGATTTCGTACGGTTGGCCGCTTTTGAGCGCCGCCTTCCTCGCCGCAAGCACGCCGGGGCGGTCATCGGGATGACAGCTGTGGACAGCTCCGAGCGCTTTGAGCTCCTCGAGCGGTGCACCGAAATATTCCAGGTAGTGGCGGTTTGCATGATCGAGTGTCAGATCCGCCGTCGAAAGCGCAACGAGGGTCGGAAGACCATCCACGATCAAGCGAAAGCGGCGCTCGGTCTCGCGCAGGGCTTCCTCGGACCGCTTTCGGTCTTCGATATCCATGTTCATTCCGCACCATTTGACAATCCGTCCCGACGCATCGGCAAACGGACAAGTACGGATGAGAAACCAGCGATAGTCGCCATCGAAGCGCCGCAAGCGCGCTTCCGTCTCACCGGCCTCGCCGGCCGCCAGCATGGATCGCCAGCGTTCGAGCAGTCCGGGCAGGTCGTCGGGGTGAATCGCAGCTTGCCATCCCGTGCCATAGGCGTCGTCAGCGGCGAGGCCGGTGTATTCGTACCAGCGTCGATTGAAAAAATCGATGCTGAAGTCGATACCGAAGTCGAGCTGTCCCTCAGGCAGCGCAGTCCATACCAATCCGGGCAGCGCATCGATCACGCGGGTGAGTTCGCTCTGCATTCCGATCCTCCCCAGACAGGCGCCACCTCACGAGGATGCGCCATTACATGGGCGAGCACCTATCGTACTTTGGTGTCGGTCTGCGCTAGACAACGTCGCGCAATCGATTCGCCGCCCGACCCTCGAAAAAGTACTGTACACCTCCGCCACTCACACCGCGGCCAAGACGCGGTCCAAAGAGCCACGCAATGCATCGACGCGGACGGCGTAAGCTATACATATCGTAGGTGACCCCGAACACCTTTTCGATTGGATGCACAACCTCACCAGGAGAAGCGCATGAGCGAATACATCACTGTGACTACACGCGACGGTAATTTTTCGGCCTACGTGGCACGCCCGAAGGTGCTTCCGGCGCCAGCCATCGTCGTGATCCAGGAAATTTTCGGCGTGAACGCCGACCTGCGGGACAGCTGCGACGAACTCGCTGCGCAGGGATATCTGGCGGTCAGTCCGGATTTGTTCTGGCGGATGGAGCCGGGCGTCGACATGTCGGATCAATCCGAGGCTGAATGGAAAAAGGGGTTTGCCCTCTACACGGCCTTTGACTATGACGCCGGCGTCGCGGACATCGTCTCGACGATGGAGACTGCGCGCACCCTACCTGGCGCGAGCGGAAAGGTGGGATTGATGGGTTACTGCCTCGGCGGCCTGATGACCTTCATCACCACGGCTCGCAAGGGTGCCGATGCCTCTGTCGTCTATTACGGCGGCAGTACGGAAAAGCATTTGGACGAAGCCAACAACATCAAGAACCCGCTGTTGATGCATCTGGCCGAAGAGGACGAATACATTTCCAAGGATGCGCAAAAGGAAATCATCGCAGCGCTCAAGAACAACCTGTTTGCCCAAGTGTTCACGTACCCGGGTTGCAATCACGCGTTCGCCCGACATCGTGGCACACACTACAACAAGGACGCGGCCGCCCTGGCCAATGGCCGCACCGCCGACTTCTTCAAGTTGTACCTCAAGTAGAGCGGCCTTCCTCTTCCTTCACCCGCCAGCCGTGCGAGCAGCGCCCCATCTGAATGGGGCGCGATGAAGCGCTCCCGTCACGAGATAATTTGCGGCGTAATTCGCGGGTAGTGACAACACCGCGCGGTCTTTCCCCATCCCCCCCTTCCTCGCGCCGACCAATACCAAAGTATCGACCGATACCTTGGTGCAATCGATTCGCCCGCGTAAATCTGGTCTGATCGAAGCTGTGTCTGGCGTAGCGCATTCGACACAACGCTCCGGCCCTTTCGCATCGCCCCTGCGCAAGCCGCACTCGACGACCTTGACGGCGCGCATAACCCGCGCGCCGTGTTTTGACACACACGCATGCACCGACTGCAACTTCGACTGATCCAATAGGAGAGAAATAAATGTCAGAAGAAATCAACCACCGTCGCCGCCTGTTTGGCGCTGCGGCGATGACCCTGGCGGCTGCCCAGCTCGGTGTACCCGGTTCGGCCGCGGCGCAGTCCGGGAACACAAGCCCCGCAGCTGCGCCCCCCGTCAAGCCTGGGACGACCACGTCGTTCGCTGCGCTCAAGCAGATCAATGCCGGTCTGCTGAATATCGGCTACGCCGAAGCGGGCCCGGCAAACGGTCCCGTCGTCATTCTTCTGCACGGCTGGCCCTACGACATTTATAGCTTCGTCGACGCAACGCCTCTGTTGGCGTCCGCCGGTTATCGGGTGATCGTCCCCTATCTACGCGGCTATGGCACGACGCACTTTCTATCCAGCAAGACAATGCGCAACGGCCAGCAGTCGGTGGTCGCGGTCGACATCATCGCCTTGATGGATGCGCTCAAGATCCAGACCTCAGTTATCGCGGGTTTTGACTGGGGAGCGCGCACAGCCTGCATCATGGCGGTGCTATGGCCGCAGCGCTGCAAGGGGATAGTCTCCGTGAGCGGTTATCTGATAGGCAGCGTTGCAGACGGCAAGCTCCCGCTACCGCCCAAAGCCGAGCTCCAATGGTGGTATCAGTTCTACTTTGCCACGGAACGTGGCCGTGCCGGCTACGACAAAAATCGGCACGATTTTGCAAACCTCATTTGGCATCTTGCCTCGCCGAAGTGGGACTTCGATGACGCCACGTTCGATCGCAGCGCGGCGGCCCTCGGCAATCCGGACCAGGTCAGCATCGCGATTCATAACTACCGCTGGAGATTGGGCTTGGCTGCAGGCGAGGCGAAATACGATGCACTGGAAAAGCGGCTCTTCACGATGCCGCCAATTACCGTGCCGGCGATCACGCTTGAGGGCGATGCGAATGGTGCACCGCATCCACCTCCATCAGCCTATAGCAATAAGTTCACGGGCAAATATACGCACCGGAACATCGAGGGTGGCATCGGTCACAACCTGCCGCAGGAAGCACCAAAGGCCTTTGCTGACGCGGTCATTGAAGTTGCCGGGTATTGAGGCCCATGTCGCCGGTGCGAAGTGCCCGTGTCGCCGGGTGCTGAGCGCCTGTGTTGTCGGGTGCAGGGATATTTGTGTCGCAATGTATCTACAGATCACATGGATACACAACGTTGCACCGCCGAGCTTTCCCGACACAAGCCGGATACTGCGGCGCGTTTTAATGCATCAACGCCGGGATCTTCCTGTTCTGCGCATCGCAGGTTCCAGGCAGCACGCCAGATGCGCTGTTCGATGTCTGAGCTTCTATCCATCCGTTTAGATTCAGGAGAACACTATGAAAGCTTTAATGATCGCGGTGTCGTTCGCTGCTTGCGCTACAACCAGTCTCGCTTACGCCGCTGATTATGGGCAGGCGACCGACCAGAATTCGTCTGTCGCGAGCCCAGGACAACCGTCGCCCAACAGCAGCACGCAGCCTCTGTCTCGTGCGCAAGTGCGAGCACAACTGGTGCAAGCACAGAGGAGCGGCGAGCTTGCATACCTCAATAACACGTTCTATAGAGGGAATTGATCATCCTTCTGACGCCGTTCGCTTCATTATTTTTATGATTCGTATACCTAAATATTTATAGGGATCGATAAACATCGATTCAAATCTGCCTAAGCACACCTGCCTAAGCACACATAATTTAACGGAGATTTCACCATGAAGAAATATCTCATCGCCGCGATCCTCATCGCAGCCAGCGCCGCACTTACTGCTCCCGTCTATGCCAGCGTCAATGGCAACGACAATCAGTCGCTCTATTCACACCACTAAACCAAAATCAACAAGGGATACACCATGACTCAATCTGACAAAGTACTCTACACGGCCAAAACCCACACCTCCTCGGGCGGTCGCAACGGTACGTCGCGCAGCTCCGATGGCCACCTGGACATCAAGCTTTCGACCCCTGGCACTTCAGACAGCGGCACCAATCCCGAGCAACTGTTCGCGGCCGGTTGGTCGGCCTGCTTCATCGGCGCGATGGGGCTCGCGGCCGGCAAAATGAAGGTCACACTGCCGCCCGACTTGTTCGTTGATGCCGAAGTGGACTTGTGTAAAACGGACGGTGCCTTCTTCCTCCAGGCGCGCCTGAACGTGAGCTTGCCGGGTTTGGAGCCCGAAGTCGCCAAAGCCCTGACGGACGCTGCCCATCAGACGTGCCCATATTCCAAAGCGATACGCGGCAATGTCGACGTCGTGATCAATCTGATCTAAGCCGAAACGTCGTGGATCTAGCCAGTTCCTGTTTCGTCGAACCGGCTAGTTCCACTCATCTGCTGCAAGCAACCGCTGTACCCGCTCTTCGCTGCACCCGCCCTCATTACCAACCGCTGTCGCCCGTCTCTACCCTTCGTCTCTACCCTTCGTCTGCGTCCTTCGTCTGCCCACCGTCCATCTCGCCAACTTCCGCTTTTTTCGGCATGTCGATCGGGAACCCGCGATTTCAAAAAGCCCCGGAAGTAGTTTATTTATTTCGAATTAGCCCATAAAGTCTGGTTACCTCGCTATTCCCTCATTACTCGACATCCTCACTCGCCATGACCTCATCACTCGCCGATGCTTTGCAAGCGTTTCACCGTCTACCGTTACTGGACGGCCACACGCCGATTCAACGACTTGAACGCGTCGAACGTGCGCTCGGCGCGGCAGGCCACGCGGTGCGTATCTTTGCCAAGCGCGACGATCATATGGCCCTTGGCGGTGGCGGCAACAAGCTGCGCAAATTGGAGTTCCACCTGGGCGCGGCACTGGCAGATAAGGTGGACACCATTATTACCGTCGGCGGCCTGCAATCCAATCACGCCCGACTGACCGCTGCCGCGAGCGCCAAGCATGGCCTCGCCTGCGAGCTTTTCCTGACGAAGGTCGTCCCTCGCACCGACGCAGAATATGAGCGCAACGGCAATATCGTGCTGGACCGCCTGTTCGGCGCGCGTATCCATATACTGCCCGGCAACGCCAATGCGGTCGATGCCGCGATGGCACGGGCCGACGAATTACGCGCCTTGGGCCGCAAGGTCCTCGTCATTCCGACCGGAGGCTCGACATCGCCGGGTGGCCTCGGGTACGCCCGATGTGCAGGGGAAATTGCCGAACAGGAGACGGCACTCGGGCTAGTCTTTCGACAGGTCGTGGTCCCGAATGGCAGTTCAGGAACGCATGCGGGCCTGGCCGCAGGCTTCGCCATGCTGGGCCGTGGCGCCGCATTGGTGCGGTCCTATTCGGTGCTTGCCGATCTCGAACCCACCCTGCAAACGACTTTGCGCCTCACGCGCGAGACGCTCACGCTGCTTGGCCACAAGCATTTGCCCGAGGCCGGCGATATCGACATCGACCCGACTCAGCGCGGCGTAGGCTACGGCATACCGACTGATGAAATGATTGCGGCGGTACGTCTGCTGGCGCAACAAGAGGGGCTGTTGATCGATCCGGTGTATTCGGGCAAAGCCTTCGCGGGCTTGCTTGCCGACATACGCCACGGCAAGTATGCGGCAGGGGACAACGTGCTGTTCGTCATGACGGGCGGCACACCAGGTCTATACGCCTATCGCAGCGTGTTCGACTCTGTTGGCTGAGCGCTCAATGAGCGTGCAACCATGTAACGCCCTATCCCGCCTTATCCTTTTTGCGCCAGCAAGGCCTGGATCTGCGCCTCGGTCTGTGCGTAGTTGCCTTCGCCGAAATGCGTGTAGACCACCTTCCCTTGCTTATCGATCAGGTAGAACGCGGGCCAGTACTGGTTGTTATAGGCGCCCCACGTTGCATACTCATTGTCCTGTGCCACTGGGTAAGTGATGCCGAAGCGCTTGATGGCCTTCTCGACGTTGGTGGTATCGCGCTCGAACGGATACTCGGGTGTATGCACCCCGACCACCACCAGGCCCTGATCCTTGTATTTCTGATTCCAGTCCTTCACGTTGGACAGCGTGTTGATGCAGTTGCTGCAGGTATAGGTCCAGAAATCGACCAGCACCACCTTGCCGCGCAGCTGCTTGATGGTCAACGGCTCGCTGTTGAGCCATTTGTCGATACCGGTAAATTCCGGTGCGGGGCTGCTGTTCTTGAGCTGCCCCCCCATTTCGGCACCGCTGGTGGCCGTCGCTGCGGCGCCGACAGCGGCCGCCGATGCGGCGAATATCGCCACGGTAGTCATGGTCTTGAGTCGGGAAAACATGTCAGTGTCCTTACAAAGAGAGGAAGAAAGCGGTGAACGACGCGTTCGGTCGCGGGGTTCGGTCACGGCGTTGGGTTACGGGTTGGGTTGCGGGGTTGGGTCAATCCGGCATGTTTGTATTGGAACCCCTGCACGTATCTGGCTTGTGTCGTGCGTACTACCCGGCTGCAATGTTTTGTGTCTATGGGATGTCAGATACATTGCGACACAAAGTGGCGTGCGACCTGAGCTATAAAGCAAACATCGTTTATCGAGGAGAACCCCACATGACCACCGACCTGCTGCAAGGATCCTGCCACTGCGGGACCGTCAAATTTGAAGTCCGTACGGCCCTCACCCCTGCGACGCGTTGCAACTGCAGCTTGTGCCGGCGCAAGGGCGCGCTGATGACCCCGATGTTCGACGCGGGCGAGCTGAAGATCCTGCGCGGCGAAGAGGCGTTGACGGCGTATCAGTTCAATACGCGCGTGGCGAAACACTATTTCTGCAAGCACTGCGGCATTTATCCGTTCCACCAGACCCGCAAGGATGCGCAGCTCTGGCGGGTTAATATCGGTTGCCTGGAGGGTGTCGATCCGTATACGCTGGAAGCCGCTGTGGCCGATGGGGCGAGCCTTTCCGTGGTGGAGGAAGCATGAGACGGCTACTGGCGATCGTCGCCTTCCTCGCGGGCGGATTTGCAGCGGAAATGGCGCACCCGCTGCAGTGTTCGTTGGTCACGGCGAGCCGGGTGCAAGTAAAACGTCGAAAGGAGTGATCCCTTGATGGAAAGCATCGACCACGTACTGATCGTCGACGATGACCGTGGTATCCGCGAACTGCTCGCGACCTATCTCGAGAAGAACGGCCTGCGCGTGTCGCTGGCGGCCAATGGCCGCCAGATGCGCGCCGTCCTGGAGCAGGGAGCGCCCGACCTGATCGTGCTCGACCTGATGATGCCGGGCGAAGACGGCTTGGTGTTATGCCGGGAACTGCGTGCCGGCAAATTCCGCTCGGTACCGGTGTTGATGCTGACCGCCCGCAACGAGGAAGCCGATCGCATCGTCGGCCTGGAAATGGGCGCCGACGATTACCTGACCAAGCCGTTTGCCGTGCGGGAGCTGCTGGCACGGATACGCGCCGTGCTGCGCCGCGCTCGCATGTTGCCACCCGGCATGCAGGTGACAGAATCGGCGCAGATGCTGTGCTTTGGCGACTGGCGGCTCGATACTACGGCGCGCCACCTGCTCGATGCCGAAGGCACCATGGTGGCCCTGAGCGGCGCCGAATATCGCTTGCTGCGCGTATTCCTCGACCACCCGCAACGGGTACTGACGCGCGAGCAGTTGCTCAACCTGACCCAAGGTCGGCAGTCCGATCCGTTTGACCGATCGATCGACCTGCTGGTCAGCCGGTTGCGTCAGCGCCTGCAGGATGTTGCGCGCGAGCCGCGTTATATCAAGACGCTGCGCAGCGAAGGCTATGTGTTCTCCGCGGCCGTGACTACGCTCGAAGGCCTTCAATGAACCTGCGTTCCTTGCTGCACTGGCCGCGTACCTTATTCGCAAGACTGACCCTGATCCTGTGCATTGGCCTCGTGCTGGCACAAACGTTATCGTTCTGGCTCACCATGACAGAACGCGACCAGACCATGACCAACGTGATGGCGGGCTACGTCGAACGCGAGGTCGCCAGTTCGGTTGCGCTGCTCGATCATTTACCCGCGTCCGAGCGCGCGGCATGGCTGCCGCGGCTGGCACGGCGCAGTTACGAATTCATCCTGGGCCCCGGGCTTGCGGGCCAGCCGCCCGATGCACGATTGTCGGCACTGCTGGCCAGATCGATTTCCGACGGCATCGGCACCCGATATCCCCTGACCGCGAACGCGATTCCTGGCGACGCCGAGCGCTTGCAGGTCCATTTGCAATTGAGCGACGGTACGCCGCTGACCATCGACGTACGTCCGATGTCTAGCCTCCCGTTATCGCCCTGGCTGCCGCTGGTGCTTCTGTTGCAGTTGGCTGTGCTGGCCATCTGTTGCTGGCTGGCGGTACGGCTGTTGACTCGCCCGCTGCAGGACCTGGCGCTGGCAGCCGACACGCTCGGGCCCGACCTGAAGGCGGCCCGCTTGCCCGAAGACGGGCCGTCCGAAGTGGCGCGTGCAGCAAAGGCGTTCAACGCGATGCAGGACCGCATGGCGATGTACGTGACCGAGCGCATGCAGATCCTGGCGGCGATTTCGCACGACCTGCAAACACCGATCACCCGCATGCGCCTGCGCGTCGACGTCATGGATGACAGCGAGCAGCATGCGAAGCTGCGGCAGGATTTGCAGGAAATGGAAACCCTGGTAAAGGAAGGCGTCACCTATGCGCGCACGTTGCACGGTGCGACTGAAGTGCCTTGCCGCATCGATCCGGACGCCTTGTTCGACAGCCTGGTGTGCGACTATGTCGACGCCGGCAAAGAGGTCAGTCTGGAGGGGCGCGTCGCCATTGCGCTGATGACGCGTCCCCAGGCTCTGCGCCGAGTCCTGGGCAATCTGATCGATAACGCATTGAAGTTCGGTGGAGCGGCCGAGATCAACGTGGCGGCGTTGCCGGACGACCAAGTGACAATCTCGGTGCTCGACCGTGGACCCGGCATACCGGAGCAGTCGCTGGAAGCGGTGTTCGAACCGTTCTACCGGGTGGAAACATCGCGTAATCGCCACACCGGGGGCACCGGGCTGGGCCTGGCCATTGCGCGGCAACTCACGCTGGCGATGAATGCGACGCTGTCGCTGCATAACCGGCCTGGCGGCGGGCTGGAAGCCAGGTTGACCTTGAAAAACGTGCGCTAAAAACGACATAACATGCCGCTTGATTCGTCGAACCCAACCCTGCGCCGTCTGGCCTCGCAAGTCGCGCTCGCTGTTGCTGTCTTACTGATCGGGGTAAAAGCGTGGGCGTGGCTCGCCACGGGCTCGATCTCTCTACTCACGTCTGCAGCAGACGGGCTGGTCGACGTGCTCGCGTCGCTGGTCACGTTTGCCGGTGTGAGGTATGCCGGGCGTCCGCCCGACCAGGGGCACCGCTATGGGCACGGCAAGGCCGAGGCCGTCGCGGCCTTGATCCAATCGATTTTGCTGGCGGGCGCTGCCGTGGGCCTGGGTATCGAATCGGTCCAACGGCTTTTTGTGCCGCAACCACTGACCCAAATGGGGCTGGGCATATGGGTCATTATCGGTAGCACGGTGGCAGCCGCGAGCCTCGTCGCGATGCAGACCTACGTGGTGAAGCGTACCGGATCGACGGCTATTGCGGCCGACCGCGCACATTACGTGACCGACGTTGCGGTCAATATCGCCGTGCTGGTCGCGCTGATTCTCGAGCGGTTTCTTGCGTGGGGCCAAGCCGATTCCATCGGCGCGTTGGCAATCTCCTGCTACATGTTGTGGAATGCCCGAGGCATGGCTTTGCACGCGCTTGTTCAGTTGCTCGATAGCGAACTCGATATGTCCGAGCGCAAGCGTATCCAATCCGCAGTGCTCGGCTGCGACGGTGTGCAAGGGGTCCATGACATCCGCACGCGCGATGGCGGCGACCGCGTGTTCGTCGAATTTCATGTCGAAGTGGATGGGCATATATCGGTCGAGCACGGGCACGACATTGGAGACCGTTCGGAGCATGCGGTAAAAGCGTTGTTTCCCGCCGCCGATGTGATCGCGCACGTGGAGCCTGCGGGCATTCAAGATGAACGGCTCGATGATAGGGTCAAGTGAGAACAGGTCAGTCGATCTGTTTCACTGCGTGCAAAACGGTACACAATTCCTTTATCTCTTGTCAGGAGAACGCTACTTCAAACGGTGTAGCGGGATACTGACGGCGATCGACGAAGCTGAGGCACAGGCGGCAGATGTACACAAGCGACCGTCGGGCATATTGCGGATCCATGCGCTTGCCAGTTTCGGGTTGCACTATCTGATGCCGATGATCTCCAGCTATCGCAAGAAATATCCCGAGGTGGAGATCGAACTGACGCTGTCGCAACATACTCCGGATATTTTGCGCGAGGGTTTCGACGTCGCAGTCATCGATGGGGATAGGGATCCTGCCGATTTACACCGCGCTCGACGGGTTGAGCCGTGGGCTTTTTGTGCGGGTACTACCGGAGTATCAGATTCAAAAAACGAACGTGTACCAGGTCTATCTCTCTCGCCAGTTTGTCCAGGCCACCATAGGCACCTGGTTGCAACACGTGCGAGACGATTTCGAAGGGGCGCTGGCACGCGATGAGGATATGCTCGATGCGCATTCGGTTTCGTGGTCTGACGCATGCCGAGCATCGCTGAGTGGGCTCGGAGCAAGCATTCGCCAGAAATAGGGGGCAAATCTCCGGTTTTTCCAGGGTTTGGTAAGAAACGGTCAGGCGCATACTGCAAAAATCCCAAGGCACTCAACGCTGTCCGACCTCGCACAGGAGTCCGTTCGTCATGCACGTTTCCAACACCTCGCCGCTCATCGGTAACGCCGTCACTACCACCTCGTCAAATGCCGCGGGCAGCAGCAGCGCCCCGTCATCGTTCCAGTCGATGCTCAGCCAATTGACCGACTACGTGAACGAAACCCCCGCGCAGCGGATGGAAGCCTCGATCCTCGCTCAGCTTGGCATTACCCCGCAGCAGTTGGCAGCCATGTCGCCGGCAGATCGCGAGAAAGTGGAAACAGAGGTCAAGGAACTGATGAAAAAAGAGATGCAGGCTCAGGAACAGCAGCAGCAGGCACAGTCACAGGCCCAAATTCAACAGCAGGTACAGGCGGTACAGGTCCAACTGCAACTGCCGACATCGCAGGTGAATACGCAATCGGGTACGCAGTCAAATACGCAGTCGTCATCCAAGCACAATACGACGATAAGCCTCTAACTTCTGCGCTCGGCGCGGCTCATTGCGCACGTGATTTGGAGTTGTCCTGGGCGCTGCATGGTCAGATATCCTTCACGGGAAACGACCAACGGCAACTGATCCGAACTCCTAGCTGCGATAGCTGCGTCATTTCATGCCGTACCAGGCACCGCGCCCACTTCCGTGCGACTCAAGGTGCTGTCTTTCGACCAGGCCACGGAAATGTTGCTTCAAGGTGTTGCGGCTGCTACCGGTGAGCTTGATAGCTTCGGCCATCGTGATTCGTCCATGCTCGCGCGCGAACTCGATGATCTGTAAGGACAGCGCGGACAGAGACGCAAGCACGATTTGCTCGCGCTCAGCCTTTTTCTCAAGCCGTCGCACCTGTTCGGCAAGAGAGCGAAGAAAGAACATCAGCCACGGTTGCCAGTTCGGCTCACCGCTGCGGATGGTCCCCTGAGTCTGTCGCAAGGCCAGATAGTAGCCTTCCTTGTTCGCCTCGATCACGCTTTCCAGCGAGCTGTACGGCACATAGGCGTATCCGGCCTGAAGCAGCAGCAATGTGGTCAGCACGCGACTGAGCCGTCCGTTTCCATCTTGGAAGGGATGGATTTCCAGAAACACGACAACAAAGATGGCAACGATCAGCAGCGGATGCAGGCGCGCCTTTTCGCGCTCGTCGCTGACCCACAACATCAGTTCGCTCATCAAGCGCGGCGTGTCGAAGGGCGTAGCCGTTTCAAACACGACGCCGATGTGCCGGCCAGTTTCATCGAAAGCAGCGACGCTGTTGGTATTTGTCTTGTAGAGACCCCGGTGCCGTTCGTCCTTCAGGCTGTGCTGAAGAAGGATCTGATGGAGTTGCTTGATGTGGTTCTCGTTGAAGGGGATGTCTTGCCACGAACTGAACATCAGGTCCATGAGCTCGGCGTACCCGGCCACTTCCTGTTCATCTCTCGTTTCGAACTTCTGGATGGCCAGGTTGGACAGCAGTCGTTCAACTTCCCGGTCAGATAGCTTGCTACCTTCGATGCGGGTTGATGAGCCGATGCTCTCGATGGTTGCCACACGTCGAAGGGATGACAACCGGTCTGGCGCAAGGGTGCCCAGGGCACGCCATGCCCCTTTGAACTCGTCGATCCGAGCGACCAGGCTCAGGATCTCGAGTGTGATCTGCAGTGTGTGCGTTCTGAACATGAACCAATAATACACCCGTTTACACCCATTTAAGAAGAATGGGTGTAAACGGGTGTGCAAATGGGATTGCACGTTAGCAGGATGCGCCTGGAGCACTACTGACGTTTCGGTGAATGACCGATTAGACGGCGATGCGAAGTGACGGCCTACCGCACAGCACCTAATATTCTTGAGACCACGTCGCTGTCGGATTACCGCGCTGATTATCTACACCACGGTCACGTTCCTGGATGGTTCTCAGCCGTTTCGATTCTGTGCGGCAGGATCAAAGCGCACTCAGGCGTGTAAGACGAACATATCGTCTTACACGGCGCACCAGCACTTTACGCTGCGTCGCCTTGCTCTCCATCCAGGCCATCCTCTTTTCCCAATGCAATCTGTACCAAGGTCCCATCAGGGATGCTACCTGCCATTTTGATCAAGTAGTAATTGAAGAAAAACGCTACTAGAACAAAAATCAAAATGTGGGTAAAGAAAAAGCCTGCAACCAAATGGGTTACAGGCTTTTTATTTACGAATTAAAATAAGTGTCCGTTAGAACGGAATGTCGTCGTCCATCTCGTCGAAATTCCCGCCGGCCGCCGGAGCGCTCGGGCGGCTAGCACCCGCTGCCGGCCGCGCCGCGCCACCGCCACTTGCCGCACGTGCCGGACGTTCCGCCGGTTCACGCTGCTGGTAACCACCGCCCTCCTCGCCACCCATGCTCGCGCCGCCGCGGCCACCCAGCATCTGCATCTGTTCGCCGACGATTTCGGTCGAATACCGTTCCGCACCAGCCTGATCCGTCCACTTGCGCGTACGGATGCGCCCTTCGATATAAACCGACGAGCCTTTTTTCAAGTATTCCGCAGCGATCTCGGCCAGACGGCCAAAGAAAGCGACCCGGTGCCATTCGGTGGCTTCCTTCATCTCGCCGCTAGCCTTGTCCTTGTACCGGTCGGTCGTAGCCAGACGGATGTTGGATACCGCATCGCCGCTGGGCAAATAGCGGGTTTCGGGATCGGCGCCGAGGTTGCCGACGAGAATGACCTTGTTGACGGATGCCATGAAGTTCTCCAGTTATTCAGTGTGCGTGTTTCAAGCCTGCGCGCTCAGCTAGCCCATCAGGTAGCTCCGCGGGTTAGCCCATCAGGTAGCCCGTGCCGCAGTTGCGTGCGCCGGGCGTGGCGGCGGCTTCATCGTGGCGGCGATTATAAGCCACACCAGCACCAGCGCCGAGCAAGCCAGGAACACCGCCTGCTGGCCGGCACTTTTCAGCAACCAGCCACCCAGCGCGCCGCCCGAAAACAGCCCCAGCGCTTGTGTGGTGTTGTACACACCCATCGCCGCGCCCTTGCGCGCACCGGGCGCGAGCTTGGACACCAGCGAAGGTTGCGACGCCTCCAGCACGTTGAAGCCGGTGAAGTACACCAGCAGCATTGCCGCCATCCACCACAGGGTATGAGGAAACTCGGCCAGACACAACTGGCCGATTAGCACGGCCGCAATCGCGGCCAAAAGCACGCTTTTCATCTTGCCGCGCTTTTCAGCGACGATGATGGCCGGCACCATCAGGCAAAACGACAGCCCCATCACGGGCAAGTAGATCTTCCACGACGATTCGAGCGGCAGACCGCTGGACACCAGGATCTGCGGCACCACCACGAACAGCGCCGTTTGGGTGGCATGCAACGCGTAGACGCCAAAATTCAAGCGCAGCAACTCGGTGTTGTGCAGCACCTCGGAGAACGGCGCCTTCACATGCACGGGCGGCTTGGGCGCATCGGGCACCACCCAGATCACCACGCCGATCGCGACGATGGAGAGGATACCGACCGCACCGAACAGGCCGCTCATGCCGATCCAGCGAAACACAATGGGCGCCGCGATGATGGCGATCGCAAATGAAATACCGATGCTGCCGCCGACCATCGCCATGGCCTTGGTGCGGTTTTCCTCGCGCGTCAGGTCTGCGATGAACGCGGTAACGGCCGAGGAGATTGCGCCGGCGCCCTGGATCGCGCGGCCGATGATGATCCACTCCAGATTGTGCGCAAGCGCTGCCACCAGGCTACCCAGTGCGAACAACACCAGCCCGGCAATAATGACCGGTTTGCGCCCGAGCAGGTCCGAAGCCCAGCCATACGGGATATACAACAGCGACTGGGTCAAACCGTAGATGCCGATCGCCAGGCCGACCAGCGCGACGTTGTCGCCGCCGGGGACGGTTTTCGCATACACGGAAAAGACCGGCATGATCATGAACAAGCCCAGCATGCGCAACGCGAAGATCGCGGCCAGCGACACTGTGGCGCGCAACTCGGGGGCGCTCATGCGGGCGGAGGGTGCTCGGGTGTTCGACATCGGGTCAAGGATCCGGAAGGAAACTACATTGCAGCCAACGATAATGCAGCGCTGCGCACGCTATTGAGATATTCGGGATCAGCGGTTCTTGCTCAGCAGCGCTCAAAGGCCACTTGGAAGTTACCGCATGGCCGACGCACGCGGCCTGCGCACACCGTGGCTCGCCGCCTCTGGAGATACAGGTACGGCGCTCATCAAAAGTCGTTATAGTAGCAGGTTTGGCCTCCCCGCTTTTCGATAGGCTTATGGAAGAAATCCGCATACGTGGGGCTCGCACCCACAACCTGAAGAACATCAATCTGGACTTGCCGCGCCATAAACTGGTGGTCATTACCGGCCTGTCCGGTTCGGGCAAATCGTCGCTCGCCTTCGATACGCTGTACGCGGAAGGGCAGCGCCGCTACGTCGAAAGCTTGTCGGCCTACGCGCGCCAGTTCCTGCAATTGATGGAAAAACCCGATGTCGATTTGATCGAGGGGCTATCCCCGGCGATCTCGATCGAGCAAAAGGCCACTTCGCATAATCCGCGCTCGACGGTAGGCACCGTCACCGAGATTCACGACTACCTGCGGCTGCTGTACGCACGAGTGGGCACGCCCTATTGCCCCGACCATCATCTGCCGCTGGAAGCCAAGAGCGTTTCGCAGATGGTCGACATCGTGCTGGCCATGCCCGAAGACACGCGCCTGATGATCCTGGCGCCGGTGATCGCCAACCGCAAGGGTGAGCACACGGAGTTGTTCGAGGCCATGCAGGCCCAGGGTTTCATCCGCTTTCGGGTGCGCTCGGGTGGCGGCACGTCCAACGAAGGCGAAGCCAAGATCCATGAAGTCGAAAACCTGCCCAAGCTCAAGAAGAACGACAAACACACCATAGACGTGGTGGTCGACAGGCTCAAAGTGCGCGCCGACATGAAGCAGCGCCTGGCCGAGTCGTTCGAAACCGCGCTGCGCCTGGCCGACGGCCGCGCGATCGCGCTGGAAATGGATAGCGGCGTCGAGCAGCTGTTCAGCTCGAAGTTTGCCTGCCCGGTCTGCTCCTATTCGTTGCAGGAACTCGAGCCGCGCCTGTTCTCGTTCAATAATCCGATGGGCGCGTGTCCGGAATGTGATGGACTGGGCCAGATCACGTTCTTCGACGCGAAACGCGTGGTCGCGCACCCGTCGCTGTCGCTCGCGGCCGGCGCCGTCAAGGGATGGGACCGCCGCAACCAGTTCTACTTCCAGATGCTGCAAAGCCTGGCGGCGTTCTACGATTTCGACGTCGATACGCCGTTCGAGGAACTCCCCGACCGAATCCGCACCATCGTGCTGTTCGGCTCGGGTAAGCAAGCGATTCCGTTCGCCTACATGAACGAGCGCGGCCGCACGTCGATACGCGAACATGCGTTCGAAGGCATCATCCCGAGCCTGGAGCGCCGCTACCGTGAAACCGATTCGATGGCGGTGCGCGAAGAACTGGCGAAGTATCAGAACAACCAGCCCTGCCCGGCCTGCGAAGGCACGCGGCTGCGTCGCGAGGCGCGTCATGTGAAGATCGGCGAAGGCGAGAATGCACGCGCGATTTTCGAAGTCAGCGGTTGGCCGCTGCGCGACTGCCTGAGCTTTTTCATGACCTTGCGCCTGGAAGGCGCCAAGCGCGACATCGCCGATCGCGTCATCAAGGAAATTGTCTCGCGACTGACCTTCCTGAACGATGTCGGTCTCGATTACCTGGGCCTGGACCGCAGCGCCGATACGCTGTCCGGCGGCGAGGCACAGCGCATCCGCCTGGCCTCGCAGATCGGCTCCGGCCTGACCGGCGTCATGTATGTGCTCGATGAACCGTCGATCGGCCTGCACCAGCGCGATAACGACCGCCTCATCAAGACGCTCAAGCATCTGCGCGATATCGGCAATTCGGTGATCGTGGTCGAGCATGACGAAGACATGATCCGCATGGCCGACTACGTCGTGGACATGGGCCCCGGCGCCGGCGAACACGGCGGTATCGTGATCGCCCAAGGCACGCCGAAACAGATCGAAAATCACCCGGATTCGACCACCGGCGCCTATCTCTCGGGCCAGCGCCGCATCCCCATGCCCACCGACCGCAAGGTTCCCGATGAGCGCCGTCTGCGCATCACCGAGGCGTATGGCAACAACCTGAAGCGCGTTTCGCTCGATTTGCCGGTGGGCCTGTTGACCTGCGTGACCGGTGTTTCCGGTTCGGGCAAGTCAACGCTGATCAACGACACGCTCTATCACGCGGTCGCCAATCATCTGTACGGCTCGTCCACCGAGCCCGCGCCGTATGAATCGATCGAAGGGCTGGAGCATTTCGACAAGGTCATCAATGTCGACCAGTCGCCGATCGGGCGTACCCCGCGCTCGAACCCGGCCACCTATACCGGACTGTTTACGCCGATCCGCGAACTGTTTGCGGGCGTGCCGACCTCCAAGGAGCGCGGTTACGATCCCGGCCGTTTCTCGTTTAACGTGAAGGGCGGCCGTTGCGAGGCCTGCCAGGGCGATGGCGTAATAAAAGTGGAGATGCACTTTTTACCGGACGTGTACGTGCCGTGCGATGTCTGCCACGGCAAGCGCTACAACCGCGAAACGCTCGAGGTGCAGTACAAAGGCAAAAACGTGCATGAAGTGCTCGACCTGACGGTGGAGCAGGCTTACGAGTTCTTCAAGCCCGTTCCGGTCGTGGCGCGCAAGCTCAAAACCTTGCTCGACGTGGGCCTGGGCTATATCCGCCTGGGTCAGTCGGCCACGACGCTGTCCGGCGGCGAAGCGCAGCGAGTGAAATTATCGCTGGAACTTTCCAAGCGCGATACCGGCCGTACGTTATATATTCTGGACGAACCGACCACCGGGCTGCATTTTCACGACATCTCGCTGCTGCTCGAAGTCATTCATCGTTTGCGCAAACAGGGCAATACGGTGGTGATCATCGAGCATAATCTCGACGTGATCAAAACCGCCGATTGGGTCATCGATCTCGGACCCGAGGGTGGGGCCGGCGGTGGCCAGATCATCGCGCAAGGCACGCCGGAGCAGGTGGCCATGGCCAAAGCGAGTTTTACCGGTAAATATTTGGCGCCCCTATTAAAACGCAGTTAAACGTGCCGTAATAGCGTATAAGACAAACCGGGACACGGCTGTCGCTCCGAAATTTCGAGCAATAGCTGACAACGCACCGCGATACCACGCATACCGGACGATACCGCGCATTTTTTGGACGCATGATGGGTGACCCCAAGATCGAACCAAGTATTCCTGCGGCCGCCGCAAAAGCGGCCGGGACGGGCCTGAGCAAGCATCACTGGCTGCAGATCGCCAGCTTTGCGTGCGCCGGCGCGGCGCTTACGGCTGTCTTGCTGCTGCATTTGCTGGGTGGTTTGCTGGCCGGGCTGCTGGTTTATCAAATTGTGCAGACGCTCGCGCCGCCGCTCGCGCGTCGCCTATCCGATCGGCGCGCCAAGCTCGTCGCGGTATTCCTGCTGTCGGTTTTCATCGTCGGCACACTTAGCGGCGTCATCATCCTGGCCGTCGAGCATTTCCGCCAGGATGTGCCCAGCATCCAACTCATGTCCGGCCAGTTGCTGCAGTTTACCGACCAGATTCGCGAGCGCCTGCCTGAATCGCTGTCCAACTATTTCCCGGACGATACGGAAGATCTGCGCGAGGAAGCCAGCGCCTGGATCAACAGCCACCTCGGCATGATCCAGATTGCCGGACACGCCGCATTGCGGGCATTTGCGCATATCGTGATCGGCATGATCCTGGGCGCGTTCATTGCCATCGGCTCGATCAGGAAGATCCCGCAGCGTCCACTGGCTGCGGCGCTCGCCACGCGCGCTTATCGCTTCGCGGAATCGTTTCGACGCATTGTGTTTGCGCAGGTCAAGATTTCGCTGGTCAATGCGTCTTTTACGGCGATTTACCTGCTGATTGCGCTGCCGCAGTTCCACGCACGCTTGCCGCTGTCCAAATCGCTGATCACGCTCACGTTCGTGGTGGGCTTGTTGCCGGTGATCGGCAACTTGATTTCCAATACGGTGATCGTGCTGGTGTCGCTATCGGTCAGCTTGCCCGTCGCGATTGCCTCGCTGGTGTTCCTGGTGCTGGTGCACAAGTTCGAGTATTTCCTGAACGCGCGCATCGTCGGCGGAGAAATCGAGGCGCGCGCGTGGGAATTGCTGCTCGCGATGCTCATCATGGAGGCCGCATTCGGCATACCCGGGGTGATCGCGGCGCCGATCTTCTACGCTTATATCAAGCGCGAGTTGCTCGCCGCCAAGCTGGTCTAGCGCTGTTCCAGATCGCCACGCAGTCTCGTGCGCGGCTCTAGCGAAACACCACCGTCTTCGAGCCGTTGAGCAGCACGCGATGCTCAACGTGCCACTTCACTGCGCGCGCCAAGGTCACGCACTCGACGTCACGGCCGATCGCAGTCAAATGATCGGAGTCCATGCTGTGGTCCACGCGCTCCACTTCCTGCTCGATGATCGGACCTTCGTCGAGATCGGTCGTCACATAATGCGCGGTCGCGCCTATCAGCTTCACACCGCGGTCGAACGCCTGGTAATACGGCTTGGCGCCCTTGAAGCTGGGCAGGAACGAGTGGTGAATATTGATCGCCCGCCCGGCCAGCTTCTCGCATAAGCCCGGCGACAGGATTTGCATATAGCGCGCCAGCACGACCAGATCGATCTCATGCTGATCGACCACTGCGAGAATGCGCGCTTCCTGGGTCGCCTTTTCGGCCGGTGACGAACCGAGCAGCGGCAGGTGATGAAACGGGATGTTGTAGCTCGCCGCCAGTTGATAGAAATCCTTATGGTTCGACACGATCGCCGGAATCTCGATCTGCAATTGCCCGGTGCGATAGCGGAACAATAGATCGTTCAGGCAATGACCGATTTTCGACACCATGATCATTACGCGCGGTTTGACCGCTGCGTCGTGCAGCTCCCATTGCATCGAGAACGGCAACGCAAGTGCACCGAACGCAGTGCGCAGGGCGGCAAGATCGGCCTCCCCACCATGCTGAAAATGCACGCGCATGAAAAACTCACCGCGAGTGGGGTCGCCGGATTGGGCTGACGAGGGGGCCAATGAAGGCGCTGAGGCTTGAGCCGAAAACTGGGCCGAGTCGAGAATATTGCTGCCCCGCTCGTACAGAAAGCCCGACACGGCATGCACGATGCCGGGGCGATCAGGGCAGGACAGTTTCAGGATATAACTATGCTCGGTCGGCATGACCGCAACTCCTTTTGGCTGAGTGTCAATGATTTGACCCAGCGATTTGACTCAATAAGCTGAGTCAATAATTCGACTCAGTAACCCGATCCAGCAATGTAACTTCGCCAGCGATGTGACTTCGCGCTCTCAATCGAGCGAACGGATACGCAGCCTGGCATGACGTCGACCGATCACGTCGACCGAGCATGTCTAGTCAGGCAAACGATACAGCGCTTCCAGACCAGGGCAGTCCTGAGCGCTGAGCAGCTCCGCGCGCAACAGCGCATCGAGCATGGCCAAGCTCGCATCGACCGTCATTTCACCGGCCGCGATCCAGCCGCGCACTTCATCGATGCGGGCTAGCCGGTGTTCGCCGACTTCGCCGTCCTGGTTAGCCGGCGCAAAATCGGCCGGCACGTCGAGGTCGAACACGAAAATCTGTTCCGCCTGCGTGCCTTCCGGCAGCTCTTGCAGCACATGCAGCGTGCCGCCGGGCTTGGCCGTGCGCGCCAGCTCAGGTGGGATGCCCGACTCCTCCCAGCACTCCTTGATCAGCGTCTCGAACACCCCGTAGCCCCAGCCGATGCCGCCACCGACCAGATTGTCGAGCATGCCGGGATCGGTCTGCTTGCCCAGGCTGCGCCGTGCGATCCAGATCAAGGGCTGGGTTGCCGCCTGCCGCACGATGCCATTCAGGTGCGCCGCATAAGTCATCGTGCCGAAGAAACGCGAAGCGGCTCGTTCGATAAAGGCCAGCGGCGGCGCGTCGAACCGGTTGCGAATGGCATAGGTCTCGTCGCGCCATCCAGGAATATGACCTTGCGCGGCAAGCGCGCCGATCACCGATCCCAATGCCGCGCTGCGTAATTCAACTGTATCGAAATGCTCAAGCAGCGAAATCGCGCCGCCATCGTCGCGCAACACGTCGGGCCAGCGATGCAACAGCGGCAGATCGCGTTGCCGGATCCAGCCGACCTGCTCCGCGCCGATCAAAAACGGCACATGACGACTGGCGTCGAAACGTCGCGCGGCTGCAATACAAGGTAACTGCGCTGGTAACTGCGGCGGCAAGTACGACGATGAGTTCATACGCACTCCGGCGACAAAACCCCGGATTTTACCAACTAAAGCCGATACAAGCTGCACCGAACCGCGTGCTTGGTGGCAAAATCGGGGCGTTCGCACCAACAGAGGAACCCGAATGGAATGGAGAGCAGCCCGCGAAAGCGATCTCGATAGCGTAAGCGCTTGGGTCGTTACGGCACAACAGTGCCTGTTTTGGGCCGGCAAGCAGGTCGAGTTTCCGATCACATCATGGCAACTCGCCGAAGCGATCGAATTCGAGGCCGACAACTCTTGGTGCATTTCGCTGGACGGCGAGTTGATCGGCTTCGGTCAGTTGCTGCAGCGTTCGCAGCAACGTGTTCACCTTGCCCGCGTGATCATTGCGCCCGACCTGCGTGGATTGGGCTACGGCACGCTGTTATGCGAGAAATTGCTGGAGACGGCAGCCGACGCACTCGATGGGGAGATCGTCACGCTCAACGTATATCGGGCCAACATCGCCGCCCAGGCGCTTTATGCCAAGATGGGTTTCCGCCCGATCGAGCTGCCGGAATCGGTCGAGCGCGATCCGGAAGTGGTGTTGATGCTGCGCGCTCTCTAAAACAGCTCAGGCGTGTACGGCACCCTCGAGCACATCGACCGCCCATTGATTTAGGCTTTTGCCGGCCACTTCGGCCTGCATGGCAATGCGCGCATGCATGCCCTCCGATAGCCTCAAGACGAATTTGCCCGAGTGCGGTTTTTGCGGTGGGCGCCCCAACTTCTCGCAACTGGCCAGATAATCGTCGACGGCATCGATAAACGCGAGACGCAATACTGCCACCGAGTCGCCGTGAAAACCGACGACATCGTGTATGCCGGCGAGGTGCCCCACGAAGCACTGATCTTCGTCGCTATATTCAAGGCGGGCCGCGTAGCCCTTGTAATTCATCGGTTTCATGACTTGATCCCTGCTTCCTTGAGAAAGGCACGCGCATCGCGCACCTGATAACGCTTGGCTTCCTTCGCCGGATGCGGCCGGTGAAAAATGCCAACGACGTCATTAAGCATGAATCTCACCCGTGATCCGTCGCCCTCGACAATGCGAGCGCCAAGACTGAGGAACAATGTTTCGATACGCTGCCATTCCAGCGACCCCGAGACCGGCGTTGCGAAAATGGCTTCCAGCGTTTTGCGTTGAGTGGTATTCATGCCACCATGATACTAATATGCAGTATCACACAAAACTAGCCGAATGGGTAGAGATGTCGATGCTCGTTGCTAGCCGGCGTTTACTCGGGCGTTAAGCGGGGATCACTCTTGAGGTTATTCAGTGTCGAGCGCCGCATGAGCGCGCAACGCGGCCAGAAATGCCTCGCCGCCTTGCTCCAAGGTGCCGGAATTATCGATGCGGGTATGGCGCACCTGCGCGGTCAATTCGAAGGCCGGTTGACGCGCCAGCCGCGCCTCGATCGCCGCGGCGCTTTCGCGCCCGCGCGCGGCCAACCGTCGCGCCAGCACCTCCGGACGCGCCTCGATCACGACGACCGCCAAACCGGGATAGCGTTGCAAAGCCTGCGGCAAGTGCGCACGCGAGCCGTTGACAACAACACCGGCACCCAACTCAAGCCAGTTCTGAATTTCGTTTCCGATACCGTACTGCAGACCGTGGCTATTCCATTGCAGTGCGAACAAGCCCTTGGCTTGGCGCCAAGCGAACTCATCCGGTGTCAGCGCGATATGGTTTTCACCCCCCGCGTCCGCCGGGCGAGTGATGTAGCGATGCGCGAACAGAATCGCCGCAGCGCCGATGCGCTCGCGGGCATAGCCGAGCAGACTGTCTTTGCCCGCGCCCGAGGCGCCCATGATGTAAATCAACCGACCGCTCATTGCGCGACTTCCTGTGCAAAGGGCAAGCGCTGCCACAAAACGAAATCGTTTTGCGGCGCGGTTTGCACGAACAGCGCAGCGCCGTCCAGCGGAAGCGGGCCCAGCGCCGGCAGGCGTGCCTGCCACCATGACTGTATTGCGCGCGCGTCAGCGGATTCCACGCGATTGGACAACGTCATATGAAAACGGAACTCCTCGAACACAAAGGGATATCCCCATGTCAGCATCAACGCTTCCTGTCGCGCGCTGAGCTTCATGGTGCGGCGACGCTCGAGTTCAGCGGCCGTGGGCGGCGCACGCAACGCGGCACACGCGCGCACCGCATCGGCTGCTAGTGCACCGACGGCAGACTGAGCATCGGCACGATCCGCAGCATCCGCCGCTGCCGGCACGACGGCGATAAAACCGTCGAGCTGAGTCACCTGCACGGGCACATCAAAACGTTGCTGTCGAGCAGCCCAGGCGAGTACATGGGAGTGGAGCTGCGTCGCCGTCACACCGGGCGCGGCGCGAAACGGCGCAACCAGCGTGGCGTGCCAGCCGTAACGACGCGGCTCACGAGTCAATTCCGTCAGATTGCCGTTCAACCCGGGCACGCTCGGCGCCTCCAGCACCGCTTGTGTATGAGGATCGCGTTGCAGCCAACGGCACCCCTCGCGCCACCAATCGCTGGCCATGGGCGGTGCGTAATAAACCGCGAAGCGCGCTTCGGGACCCAACTGCTCGGCCGTCAACGTGACGGCATTCGTTTCGCTCATGTCGTTTCGCTCTTGTCGTTCCTCATGCTGCTCACCCCGGCGGCTCCGCCCGGTTGCTCACCCCGCTCACGGCTTGCGCGCCGCAAGATCCTTATCCGGTTCGACCAGCAACTGCACGCGGTCGCCGGCGAAGTGCGTGATGCCATACTTGACAGGTACGTCGTCGAGATCGGCGTCGATATTCTCAACCACCAAGGTGGGTTGCTGGCGGTTGATTCCAAGCCGCCGTGCCGTTTCGGCGTCCGGCAGCACACTGCCGATACGGCTCGACTGCCGCGTGTAGTCGTGCACGCCAAATTCGGCCAAAGCGGCCGTAGTACTGCCCAGACGTCGAAGCGTCTCCGGCATGTCGGGAAAGCGCATTGCAGGAAACCAGCTACGCGCGCAGGACAACGGCACGCCGTCGGCCGAATGCACTGTGTCGATCTGATATACCACCGTGCCGCTGCGCAATTTCAGCGCTTGCGCGACCACCGGCTCGGCCTTGATCTTGCATGCCACCAGCACCTCGTAGGTAATCTCGGCGCTGGTATCGCGCAAATTTTCAGTAAAACGCGTGCGACGCCCGATCGAGTAATCGATCGCGGCCGGCTGCACAAACGTGCCACGCCCCTGCTCGACGCTAACAAAACCGCGTGCCGCCAAACCCAGCATCGCGCGCCGGATAGTGTGGCGATTTACGCTAAAACGCTTCGCCAGTTCGGCCTCGCTAGGCAAGCGCCCATCATCGCCAAAACCCTGCGCAGCAATCTCTGCCGCCAAAATTTGTTCGATCTGCAGCCAGACCGCGACGCCCGCACCACGTTCGACCCCGCTGACTGCAGTGGACAACTCGGCAGTGGTCGACTCCACAGTGGGGTCGGCCGCAGCGGAATTTTCCATTGATGTCATAGCCATGTCATTGCTCTCGGATTTAATCATGGGCCAGATTGTAGGTTCGGATTGGCAAGCGCGGGGGATCCCTATTTTGCTGCAAATGCGTCTTGCACCGTCACCGGCCTTTCGTATAGTATAGACGTATAGACGTTTATACAAGGTGTCGCGAATGCAGCTCTCTCCTACTCCCGATCAGCACGCCAAGGCGCCCTTGAGCGACGCTCAACAAGCGCGGCGCGCCTGGCTCGCGGTACTTGCCCAGGCGCCGCGCGCCGATCTCGAACAAGCGTTGCAGGCCGCGCTACCCGATGGGCTACCGCCTTTCGACTGGTTGCGCGCTCCCGAAACCGGACTGGCGATGGTACGTGGCCGGGTCGGCGGCAGCGGCGATGCGTTCAATCTGGGCGAAGCGACCGTCACACGGGCCACGCTGCGCTTGCGTTCACAGGACTCACGCAGCGCAACGGTGGGCGTGGCCTATCAGCTTGGTCGCGACAAACGCTGCGCCGAATTGGCCGCCTTGAGCGATGCCTTGCTGCAACTGCCCGCGCTGCACGATCTGCTGTACCGGCGCGTGATTGCGCCGCTCGCCAAAGCCCGCACCGCGCAACACGATCAACAACGTCACGCGGCGGCGGCCACCCGGGTCGAATTCTTTACGATGGTCAGAGGCGATTGATGACTCTCTCTTCAACACTAGCCAGCACACCTGCAGCAATGCAATGGGACAGCTTGGCTCCCGGCTTTGCGGATCCGGTACACGATAGTCAAGCTACCTTCCGCATTTTGCTCGACGCTTTGGCGCGGCCCGGACGCATCCAGCACATCGACGTTGCGCTGGATGCGCAAGCGACCGGAACACCGCGTGCGGCCGTCGCAGCACTCTATGCGTTGTGCGATTTCGCCACGCCGGTGTGGCTTGCGCAAGAGAATCCCGCGTTCGCTTCGGCATTGCGCTTCCACACCGGTGCGCCGATCACCTCGAATCCAGCGCAAGCCGCATTTGCCTGGATCGCCGACGCGCTCAGCGTACCGTCGCTTGAGCAATTCGCGTTGGGAGACCCCGAAACACCGGAATATTCGACCACGCTGCTGATCCAGGTCGAGAGCCTGAGCAACGGGGCAAAGCTACGCTTGAGCGGACCTGGCATCGAACACACCGAGACGTTCGCGCCACGCGGTCTGCCCGATGGCTTCTGGCAGCAACGCGCCGCGCTCGCCGGGTTGTTCCCCTGCGGCATCGACCTGTACCTGGTTTGCGACGATGCGGTAGTGGGTGTACCGCGCACCACGCGCGTCGAGGAGATCTGACATGTACGTAGCTGTGAAAGGTGGCGAGCGCGCCATCGAACAATCGTGGCGCATGCTGGACAGCGCGCGCCGTGGCGACCCGGCACTACCCGAACTCACCGTCCAGCAGATCCGCCAGCAAATGCGGCTGGCCGTAGCGCGCGTGATGACAGAAGGTTCCGTGTACGACGAAGAACTCGCGGCGCTGGCCATCAAACAGGCTGCAGGCGACTTGGTCGAAGCGATTTTCCTGGTGCGCGCTTATCGCACGACGTTGCCACGCCTCGGTTACACCGTGCCGATCGATACGGAACAGATGCGAATTCAGCGACGCATTTCGTCGACGTTCAAGGATGTGCCGGGTGGACAGATCCTCGGGCCGACTTACGATTACACCCAGCGCCTGCTCGATTTTTCCTTGCTGGCAGCGGGAGATTCTCCGCAGGCCGCTCCAGTCGGTCCGCTGCCAGAGCCTGAGGCAATGCCGCGTGTGGTGGCCTTGCTCGACAAGGAAGGCCTGATCGAGCAGGAGCGCGTGTCGGTAAATCCGAGCGAGCCTGGCGACCTGTCGCGCGAGCCGTTGCGCATCCCGGCCGACCGCTCCACGCGGCTGCAGAATCTGGCGCGCGGCGACGAAGGGTTTTTGTTGGCGCTCGGCTATGCGACGCAACGCGGCTATGGCAACGCCCATCCGTTCGCGGGCGAGATTCGCCTCGGTCATGTGGCCGTCGAAATGGAGCTGGAAGAACTCGGCTTCGCTGTTGAGCTCGGCGAAATCGAAATTACCGAATGCCAGATGATCAACCAGTTCAGCGGCAACAGCATCACGCCGCCGGTATTCACCCAAGGCTACGGCCTGGCCTTCGGACATGCCGAACGCAAGACCATGGCGATGGCCTTGGTCGACCGCGCGCTGCGCGCTGAGGAGCTCGGCGAAACGGCGGAGTCGCCGGCGCAAGACCATGAGTTCGTGCTGTATCACAGTGACAACGTCGAGGCGTCCGGCTTTGTGCAGCATTTGAAACTGCCCCATTACGTCGACTTCCAGTCTGAACTGAATCTGGTGCGCCGTCTGCGCGAAAACCACCCTGCATTGCGACCGGAGCAATCCCATCCGCAGCCCGATGTGCAGGCCGGGATGCAGACCCGCATGCAGGCAAATGCGCCGCACAACGCACGCGAGGAGAACGCCGCATGAATTCCGCTTCCGCTCCTGTCACGGACGTGGCCGACATGTCCAGTGTCGTCGACATTGCCGACACCGTAACGCCCGCCCGCGCTGACGCCGCGCCGGAGATCACCGCTGGGTACAACTTTGCCTACCTCGACGAGCAGACCAAGCGGATGATCCGCCGCTCGCTGCTCAAGGCGGTTGCGATACCCGGTTACCAAGTGCCGTTCGGTTCGCGCGAAATGCCGCTGCCTTATGGCTGGGGTACCGGCGGCATCCAGGTCACCGCGGCCATCATCGGTCAGCACGATACGCTCAAGGTGATCGACCAGGGCTCCGACGAAACCACCAACGCGGTCAATATCCGTCGCTTCTTTGCGCGCACGGCCGGGGTAAAGACCACCCAGCGCACGGCCGAGGCCACGTTGATCCAAAGCCGTCACCGTATTCCCGAACGTCCGCTCACCGAAAAACAGATCATGGTGTATCAGGTGCCGATGCCTGAGCCCTTGTTCCGTCTCGAGCCGCGCGTATCGGAATGCCGCAAGCTGCACGCGCTGGCCGACTACGGCCTGATCAGCGTCAAGCTCTATGAAGATATCGTACGGCACGGCAGTATCGCGACCACCTACGACTATCCGGTGATCGTGAATAACCGTTATTTGTCGTCGCCGTCGCCGATTCCGAAATTCGACAATCCCAAGCTCAATATGAATCCTGCGCTGCAGTTGTTCGGCGCGGGCCGCGAACGGCGTCTGTACGCGATTCCGCCGTACACCCCGGTCAAGAGCCTGGACTTCGACGACCACCCCTTCGACATCGAACGCTGGCCTCATGCCTGCGCGTTGTGCGGTTCGCGCGACAGCTTTCTCGACGAGGTGATCGTCGACGACGCGGGCGGCCGCATGTTCGTGTGTTCTGACAGCGATTACTGCGGCGAACAGCGCGCAGCCCAAGAATCCGCTGCCGCTGCCGCAGGCCAGCAGGCCGCCGTTGCAGGCCAGGAGCATCCATGATGGAACCTTTACTGAAAGTCCGGCAACTAAGCAAAAGTTACGGCAGCCGCATCGGTTGCGAGAACGTCAGCTTCGACATGTACCCGGGCGAAGTGCTGTGCGTGGTGGGCGAATCGGGGTCGGGTAAGTCGACCTTGCTCAATACGCTCGCGCTGCGCACGCCGGCCGATGCCGGTTCGCTGCAATATGCCACCACCCAGGGGGACTGGCTCGATTTGTTGACGCTGTCGGAACCGCGTCGCCGGATGCTGATGCGTACCGAGTGGGGCTTCGTCGAGCAGAATCCGCGCGACGGCTTGCGCGCGGCGGTGTCGGCCGGCGCGAATATCGGCGAGCCACTGATGGCGGTCGGTGCGCGCCACTATGGACAGATCCGCGATACGGCGGCTCAGTGGATGGGCCGTGTCGAACTCGACACCACGCGCATCGACGAACTGCCTGCGGCGTTCTCCGGCGGCATGCAACAACGCCTGCAAATCGCGCGCAATCTCGTGACGAATCCGCGCCTGGTTTTCATGGATGAGCCGACCGCGGGCCTCGACGTGTCGGTGCAGGCCCGCTTGCTCGATTTGCTGCGCACCTTGACTTCGCAGTTGCATCTGTCGGCGCTGGTCGTTACGCATGATATCGGTGTAGCGCGCCTGCTCGCCCACCGCTTGATGGTGATGCAGCATGGCCAGGTCGTCGAAGCCGGCCTGACCGACCAGGTGTTGGATGATCCCCAGCATCCGTACACGCAGTTGCTGGTGTCGTCGGTATTGCCGGTCTAGGCATGACGAATTCGCTAACTTATCTCATAGGCGCCCTGACATGACCCTTACTGCAACCGGGACCGATACCTTAGGCAACGCAGGACAGCGCGAGATGGCACAGCGCGCCCAGCGCGATTTCGCCGCGAATGACGCGTTGATGCTGCGCGCGCTCGGTGTCTCCAAGACCTTTACCTTGCATCCGCAGGGCGGCGTGCAGATCCCCGCGCTGCATAAGGTCGATCTCGATGTTTCGCGCGGCGAATGCATCGTGCTGGTCGGCCCTTCCGGCGCTGGAAAAAGCAGTCTGTTACGTTGCCTGTATGGCAATTATTTGGCCAGCGCGGGCGCTATTTATGTGCGCGGCTCGGCTTTGAGTACGACTGGCGCTGTGGTTGGCGCTGTGGCTGCAAACCGAGGTGCGCCGGCAGATCAAAGCGCACCCGCGGATGAGCGCGCGCAGGATGGCCAGGGCACGGCGGTGTGCACGGAATTGACTCATGCGTCGCCGCATCAGGTGATCGCGTTGCGCCGGCAAACGCTCGGTTACGTCAGCCAATTCCTGCATGTGATTCCGCGCGTTTCGACGCTCTCGATCGTGGCCGAGCCACTGGTGCTGCGCGGCGTCGGTGCGCGCGAAGCGGAGGATCGCGCTCGCGCGCTGCTCTCACGGCTGATGGTGCCGCAACGTTTGTGGACCTTGCCGCCGGCGACGTTCTCCGGCGGCGAACAGCAGCGCGTCAACATCGCGCGCGGGCTGATTGCCGAGCATCCGATTCTGTTGCTCGATGAGCCTACCGCGTCGCTGGACGCCGAGAATCGCGACGTAGTGGCCGAATTGATCGTCGAAGCGCGCGAGCGCGGCGCGGCCATCGTCGGCATTTTTCATGATGAAGAAACCCGCAACAAGGTTGCCACGCGCCGCCTCGAACTCAAACCCGTACTGCGCGCTGTGGCCTGAACAAGTCCAGCCGCCCTACCCCGTTAAGCTTGATGGAGCATCACGCATGTTGATCAAAAACGCCCGGATCGTGACCCTGGACGAAGAATTCATTGGCGTCGTCGCTGTACAAGACGGCGTGATCCGCGAGATCGCGCGCGGCACCACCAGCGCGTCCGACGCGCAGGATTGGCACGGCGATTATCTGCTGCCGGGCCTGGTCGAGCTGCACACCGACAATCTCGAGAAGCACCTCGCGCCGCGCCCCAGCGTGATGTGGAATACCGAAGCCGCATTTGTGATCCACGACGCGCAAGTGGCCGCAGCCGGCATTACCACGGTGTTCGATGCGCTCGCGATCGGCGACCGCAGCAACGTCGGCATCCGTGGGCGCGCATTGCAGATCGAATGCGCGAAGGCCATGCAGAAATTTCACGATCACGACCTGTTGCGAGCCGAGCATCTGCTGCATTTGCGCTGCGAAATCGCTACCGAAGATGTGGTTGACGCATTCGATGAGTTGCGCGACCACGCTCTGCTACGTCTGGTCTCGGTGATGGACCACACGCCGGGCCAGCGTCAGTGGCAAGACCCGGATAAGTGGCGTGAGTATCAGGAGCGTCACGGCAAGTGGAGCGACGAGAAAATGAGTAATGCGCTGACCGACCTACGCGACGAACAACAGCGCTACGCCGACGCGCATCGGCGTGCGATCGTGGAGCGCTGCCGCACGTTGAGTCTGCCGCTCGCGAGCCACGACGACACGTTGCTTGAACACGTGCATGAAGCGGCTGCCGAGGGTATTTCGATTTCCGAATTCCCTACGACGATGGTTGCGGCCACCGCCGCACGCGAGCATGGCATGAGCATCATCATGGGCGCACCGAACGTGGTGCGCGGCGGCTCGCACTCGGGCAATGTGCCTGCGGCCGAATTGGCGAGTCACAACCTGTTGGATATTCTGTCGTCGGACTACGTGCCGTCGAGCTTGCTGCATGCGGCGTTTGAATTGCCGCGCGTGTGCGGCTGGACGCTGCCGCGCGCGGTCGCCACGGTATCGGCAAATCCAGCACGCTCGGTGGGCCTCAATGAGCGCGGCAACATCGGCGTCGGACAGCGAGCCGATCTGGTGCGTGTGCGCTTGAACGGCTACTTGCCGGTGCCGGTTTCGACGTATCGCCAGGGTGAGCGCGTCGCTTAGGGTAAACGGGTTCTTGAGAGGGATTGGGGGCCTTCCCCCCAATCCTAGTCCCCTTCGAAGTCGCACACCGTAAACAGCCGCACGCCGTTCTCCCGCAGGCGCTTCGAGCCGCCCAAATCCGGCAGATCGATAATTGCCGCGGCTTCCACGACCTCTCCCCCCAAGCGCTCAAGCAAATTTCTGCCGGCCAGCATCGTGCCGCCCGTTGCGATCAAATCGTCGATCAAAATAATCCGGTCGCCGGCCTTGCAAGCGTCCGAATGCACCTCCACCGTCGCACTGCCGTATTCCAGACCATAGGACTCTGAAACCGTCTCGTACGGCAGCTTGCCCTTCTTGCGAATCGGAATAAAACCCAAATTCAATTCATACGCAATAATCGGCCCGATGATGAACCCACGCGCATCCATCCCGGCGATGTAATCAAGCGGCGTATCGATATAGCGCTGGACAAACACATCGATCATCACCCGCAGCGCTTTACGGTTTTGAAACAGCGGCGTGATATCGCGAAACATCACCCCGGGCTGCGGCCAATTGGGAACAGTACGTATCGTCGCTCTCAAAAAATCGGCCGGATTGAACGGATGCTCGACTGGTGCGCTCGACATAAAACAACTCCTGATAACGGTTTGACCCTCAAAATCGGATGACGGTTGCCGCCTCGGTTTTAGCCTGTTGCGGCCTGGGTGGCGGCCTGCGTTGCCACTTATCTCATTCCGGCACGGCGCGACGCACTTTGGAAAGCGACTCTTCCGCTTTTGCCAATGAGTCCGGCAAACCGCGCAGCACGGCAATGTCGTTGGCGCGCAGTTTGGTTTCGGGGCCCGGCTCCACGCCTCGAATGCCATGCCGGCGTATTGCAGTGACTTCAACGCCGAGCTGGTCCAGGCCAAGTTCGCCTAGCGTACGCCCGACAGCGTCTGCGCGCTCGCCGATCGGCACCGATTGCAGACGGGCCTGCTCGTGGTCCATGTCGTCGTCACTATCGTCCGCGCCGCGAAAATACCCGCGCAACATGCTGTAGCGCGCGTCGCGCATTTCCTCGACGCGCCGCACCACGCGCCGCATCGGCACGCCCATCAGCACCAGCGTATGCGAGGCCAGCATCAGGCTGCCCTCGACGATCTCCGGGATCACCTCGGTGGCGCCCGCGGCGAGCAATTTTTCGAGGTCGGAATCGTCGACGGTCCGCACGATCACCGGCAGCGTCGGTTCGAGCAAGTGGATATTGTTTAGGATTTTCAGCGAAGCCGGGGTGCTGTCTGCGGTAATCGCCACGGCCGCGGCGCGATGGATACCGGCGGCCACCAGCGATTCGCGCCGCACCGCGTCGCCGAACACCACCGATTCGCCGGCCGACGCCGCCGCGCTGACCCGATCCGGGTCGAGGTCGAGCGCGACATACGACAAGCCCTCCTGCTCCAGCATGCGTGCCAGATTCTGGCCGCTACGGCCATACCCGCAAATAATTACGTGGCCGGTGGTCTTGATGCTTTGCGTCGCGATGCGGGTCATTTGCAGCGACTGCCGCATCCATTCGGTCGAGGATACGCGCATCACCAGCCGGTCGGCATTCTGGATCAGGAACGGCGCAGCCAGCATCGAAAGCAGCATCGAGGCAATGATGACCTGGACCAGTTCCGGGTCGACCAGCGCGCGGGTGGAAATCAGGTTCAGCAACACGAAACCGAACTCGCCGGCTTGCGCGAGCCCCAGGCCGGTGCGGATCGCGACGCCCGACGAGGCGCCGAACGCGCGAGCCAGGCCGGTAATGAGCGTGAGCTTGAACAGCATCGGTCCAAGCAGCATCAGCAACACCAAGATCGGGTGATGCACCAGCACCATGGGGTCGAGCAGCATGCCCGTGGTAATGAAGAACAGCCCGAGCAGCACGTCGCGAAACGGCTTGATGTCCTCCTCCACCTGATGCCGGTATGGCGTCTCGGCGATCAGCATGCCTGCGATAAACGAGCCGAGCGCCATCGACAGGCCCAGGCGCTGGGTAATCGAGGCGGCGCCCAAGGTCACCAGCAGCAGGTTGAGCATAAAGAGCTCTTGCGAACGCCGCCGCGCAACGATGTCGAACCATTTGCTCATCAAGCGCTGCCCGACGAACAGCAGCAGCACCAGTGCGACCGATATCTTGAGCGCGGCGAACCCGAGCTCCGCGACCAGATCCTGCGGATTCTTTTGCAGCGCAGAGATGATAATGAGCAGCGGCACCACCGCCAGATCCTGGAACAACAGCACGCCTATGATGTTGCGCCCGTGTTCGGATTCCAGCTCCAGCCGTTCGGCCAGCATTTTGCTGACGATCGCTGTGGACGACATGGCCATCGCGGCACCGAGCGCAAAACTGGCTTGCCAACCCAGCGACGGCACGAACGCACGTATGGCGATCCCGACCAGCACCGACGCGATGATGGTAAAAACGACCTGCGAAAATCCCAGCCCGAACACGATGCGCTTCATCGAGCGCAAATGGCCGAGTGAAAACTCCAGCCCGATCGAGAACATCAGGAACACGATGCCGAATTCGGCCAGATACTGCACGCTCGAGGAGTCGTTCACCACCCCGCCCGCGTGCGGCCCGATCACGATGCCGGTGCACAGATAGCCGAGCATCGGGGGTAAATTGAGCACGCGAAAAATCACCACGCCGACCACGGCGGCAAGCAGCAGAAACAGGGTGAGTTCGAGCGGTGAAGTCATGCGTGCGGAAATCCCTATCTAGTGTGCCAAAAACAGCGGAAAACGGTACTGGCAAAGGTACAGACGAGGTGCTGCGAAGGTGCCAACTAAGGTGCTAACCAAGGTGCTGATGAAGATGCCAAGCAAAGTGCCAACGAAGGTGCTGATCAATGCGCAACAGCAGTGCAGCAAAGTGTAACCGTTACCTCGTTGCTCGACGGCCTAGCCAGGAAGGCTTGGGGCAAATGAAAGGGCACTTTGTTATACTCCGCGCATGATAGCGAAAATCAATGGCGACCGGGCGCTTACCCTCGGGCGCGAGGTACTTCAGATAGAAGCCGACGCGGTTCGCGCGCTGATCAACCGGATCGATCAGAGCTTTGTCACCGCCGTGGAACTGCTGCTCCATTGTCAGGGCCGAGTCGTGGTTTCGGGCATCGGAAAATCCGGACATATCGCGCGCAAGCTGGCGGCAACGCTTGCGAGCACCGGCACACCCGCTTTTTTTGTCCATCCTGCCGAAGCCAGTCATGGCGATCTGGGCATGATCACCCGCGACGATGTCTTTATTGCGATGTCGAATTCGGGCGAGACCGAGGAACTGGTGAACATCATCCAGCTCGTCAAACGGACCGCCGGGCATGTGATCGCCATCACCGGGCGCGCGCAGTCCAGTATCGCCAGGGTAGCGGACGTGCACCTCGATGCGCGAGTCGAAAAGGAAGCCTGCCCGATGGAGTTGGCGCCAACCGCCAGCACCACCGCTGCGCTCGCGCTAACCGATGCACTGGCGATGGCCGTGCTGGACGCGCGCGGCTTCGGACCCGACGATTTTGCGCGCTCCCACCCCGGCGGTGCGCTAGGCCGGCGCTTATTGACCTATGTGCGCGACATCATGCGCACGGGCGACGCCGTGCCGCAGGTCGGGCTGGACGCGACCGTGAGCGACGCCTTGATGGAAATCACGTCCAAGCGCATGGGTATGACGGCCGTAGTGAGCGCCAATGCGCACGTCGAAGGCATTTTTACTGACGGCGATTTGCGTCGCGTGCTGGCCAAGCCGGGCGACTTCCGCATACTCAAGCTCAGCGACGTGATGTCGAAAAAACCTCGCACGATAGGTGCAGACCATTTGGCCGTTGCGGCGGTCGAACTGATGGAACGCCACAAGATCGGCCAGATCCTGGTGACCGACGACGAGGGCGCGCTGATCGGTGCGCTCAACACTTACGATTTGCTCGAAGCCAAGGTCATTTGATGACAACCGCAGCGCTTTCGACCCCGCTTTCGACCGTGGAGCGTGCTCAACGGGTACGCTTGGTCATTTTTGACGTCGACGGCGTACTGACCGACGCGCGTCTGTACTACGGCGCCCAGGGCGAAATGCTCAAAGCGTTCAACACGCTGGATGGCCACGGCATCAAGTTGCTCGCGTCGGTAGGCATCGCGAGCGCCATCATCACCGGACGCCAATCGGAAATCGTGGCCTCACGAGCCAAGGAGCTCGGGATCGCTCATCTTTACCAGGGCGTGCACGACAAAACCACCGCATTCGCGCAACTGCTTGAAGTCACGGGCCTTGCCGCCGGCAACTGCGCCTACATGGGCGACGACTGGCCCGATCTGGCTGTGATGACGCGCGTCGGTTTTGCCGCGGCGCCGGCCAATGCTCATCCCGAGGTGATTGCCCGCGCGCACTGGGTGGCGCAAGCCCAGGGGGGCCAGGGCGCCGTGCGCGAAATGTGCGATACCCTGCTGCGCGCCCAGCATCATTACGACGCACTGCTTGCCAGTGCCTGCGGGATCTGACGCGATGGCCATCGTGACGATGCGCGAAAGAGTCTTGGCGATCCTGCCCGTGATCGCGCTGGCCGCGCTCGCCGCAGGCAGCTATTACCTGCTGCAGCTCAATTTGCCGGTTGCCGACGATGCGCCCGTCAAACCCAAGACGCATACCCCGGACTCCTTCGCCACCAACTTTACGGTCACGATGCTCGACCCCACGGGCTCGACCCAGTACCGGCTGAACGCGGCCACCATGCTGCACTTCGAGGACGATTCGACCTCGGACGTGACCTTGCCGGCAATCCGCGCGTTCTCGCCGGGGCAGCCCGACGTCACGAGCTTTTCCAAGCGCGGCACGATGAACGGTGACCAGTCGATCATCGATTTATACGACCAGGCCCGCCTGCTGCGCGACCCCGGCACGGGCGACCCGGCAATGGAGGCCGATTCTCAACATTTCCGGTTCTTCGTCAACGACGATGTGATCCAGACGGAAAAGCCGGTTAAACTGCAACGCGGCCTGTCGGTGCTTTATGCCGACGGCATGACCTATTACAACGCGACCCGCAGGATGTTCCTGAAGGGTAAAGTGCACGGCCAGATAGCCGCATCCGAACCCGCGGCGGCCGCGCCTTCCAAATAATTCAGACTACACTTGACTGCATGAAACACTCGCTTCATAGCCTCGATCCGGTGCGTCGCGCGGCGCCCCTGCTGGCGATACTGCTGGCCGCGCTGCTTGGCGCTCCGCTCGCGCTATTGCCCGTGCCGGCGCACGCCGAGCGTGCCGACCGCGACAAGCCGCTGAATGTGGAATCCGACAACCTGAATTACGACGATCTGAAGCAGACCAATATTTTTACCGGTCACGTGATCCTGACCAAGGGCACGATCATCATCAAGGCCGACCGGGTCGAAGTGCATCAGGATCCTCAGGGTTATCAGTACGCGGTTGCCACTTCCAGCGGCAGCCCGCTTGCGTATTTCCGCCAGAAACGCGATGTCGGCGATGAATACGTGCAAGGCAATGCGCTACGTATCGATTACGACGGGAAAAACGATGTCACCGTGTTGACCGGCCGCGCGTTGGTACAGCGGCTGCAGGGCCTGGCACTGGTGGTCGATGAAGTGCACGGCAGCAAGATCACCTATGACGGGCACAGCGATTTTTATACCGCCAGTTCGGGCAAGGACGCGATTGGTCCCGGCAACGCGACCGGCCGCGTGCACACGATGCTGCTTCCGCAAAGCGCGGCAAGCGCGACGGCTGCGAGCGGCGCCACACCGCTGACCGCGTCGCCGAAGATCGATGGAGCGCCGCAGTGACCGAACCTGTCCTTACGCCGGCCGCGACCGGAGCGCAGAGCGCGGCACAAAGTGCCAACAGTAACGCGGCGCTCCCGAACCGCAATCCCGCCGGCACCATCAATACACTGACGGTGCGCAACCTCGAAAAACGTTACGGTAAGCGTACTGTCGTCAAAGACGTCTCGCTTGACGTCAAAAGCGGCGAAGTGGTTGGATTGCTGGGCCCTAACGGTGCGGGCAAGACCACGTCGTTTTATATGATAGTGGGGCTGGTCGCGCTCGATGCGGGAACGATTACGCTCAATGACGCGTCTATCAGCACCATGCCGATCCACGAACGCGCTCGGCTGGGTTTGTCCTATTTGCCGCAGGAAGCGTCGGTTTTTCGCAAGTTGACGGTCGATGAGAACATTCGGGCCGTGTTGGAATTGCAACTGGGTCCGGACGGGAAGGCACTGACGAAAGACGAAGTCATGGAGCGCGCCGAGGCGCTGATGGAGGAACTGCAGATCCTGCATCTGCGCTCCAATCCTGCCCTGTCGTTGTCGGGTGGCGAACGGCGTCGGGTGGAAATTGCACGGGCATTGGCGACTAATCCGAGCTTTATTTTGCTCGACGAGCCGTTCGCCGGAGTCGATCCGATCGCCGTGCTCGAAATTCAGAAAATTGTCCGCTTCCTGAAAGAACGTAATATCGGGGTATTGATAACCGATCACAACGTGCGGGAAACGCTGGGCATCTGTAACCACGCCTACATCATCAGCGATGGCAGCGTGCTGGCCGCCGGCGCCCCCGCCGAGATCGTGGAAAACGAACATGTGCGGCGTGTTTATTTGGGCGAACATTTCCGCATGTGAAGGAATATTCCCGCATGCCGGCGAACATTCCGCATGGGGAGTATTTCTGCATCCAGGAGAACATTCCGCATGCCAAGGGAACATTTCCGTAGGCAACCGCGAATCACCCCATGATCGGCCCCTTTGATCGCAGGGGCGGCCAAGCTGCTTAAGCTACGTAAGCAGCCCATGCGCTTGGGGCTTAGGCCGCGCCCACGGATCGACAGCGGCGGTGGCCGAGAGCGATCGAGCGGCCGGTGTTGCCCGGCAAACAACGAAACGCGCACGCAACACGCGCATTCCGAGATAATCCATATGCCAACCTGCGACGCGTGCGTCGCCGGCCTTGTCTTCACGATGCGCAGCTCTTTGCTATGAAAGCCAGTCTTCAACTCCGTTTCTCGCAGCATCTTGCGCTCACTCCCCAGCTGCAGCAGTCGATTCGTCTGCTGCAACTGTCCACGCTCGAGCTTCAGCAAGAGGTGGCAACGGCGATCGCGCAAAATCCGCTGCTCGAGAACGAAGACGATTGGACTACCAGTGCATTAAGAGTCGCGCCCGACGGCTCGCTGATTTCGACCACGCCACAAACGAGTGCGCCCGACACGATGGAGCGCACGCGCACGTCCGACAGCTCAGAGCGCAACACCGACAGCGAGCCGAACGGCGCCGACGATTTCAGCGGCATGAACCATGGCAGCGACCAAAGCGATACTGGTGGCGAAGGCGACGACGCCTCCAGCTGGAACCTCGACGACTACGCCCGACCGGGCAGCAGCAACGAAGAGGACGACGCACCGGCCTTGCAGTTACACGGCTCGCAAACGAGTTTGCGCGACCATCTGCTTGCACAATTGCGCATGACCAAGGCAAGCCTGCGCGATCGCGCGCTCGTGACCTTCCTGATCGAATCGCTGGACGACGATGGCTACCTTGCCAGCCCGCTCGAAGAGGTGATGGCCGATCTGCCGGCAGAGCTCGATATCGATCTCGACGAGATCAACGCCGCGTTGGCCCTCCTCCACAGCTTCGATCCGCCCGGCGTGGGCGCACGCTCGGCCGCCGAATGCCTGAAGTTGCAATTGTTGCGGCTGCCGGCGTCGCCGGTGCGCAAGTTGGCGCTGGAGATCGTCACGCATCATCTGGAGCTGCTGGCCGCGCGCGATTTTACGCGTTTGCGCAAACAGTTAAAGACCGATGACGACGCGTTGCGCGATGCTCACGCACTGATCCGCTCACTGGAGCCGTTTCCCGGCGCCGCGTTCGGACAGTCCGAGGCCGACTACGTGGTACCGGACGTGCTGGTGCGCAAAACCGCCACCGGCTGGCGCGCCGAACTCAACCCCGAGGTCGTGCCGCGCTTGCGCATCAACAGCCTGTACGCAAATATTCTGCGCAACAACCGCTCCGATCCCAACTGCGGATCGCTGCGGCAACAATTGCAGGAAGCGCGCTGGCTGATCAAAAATATCCAGCAACGCTTCGAGACCATCCTGCGGGTGGCGCAAGCGATCGTCGAGCGTCAGAAGCAATTTTTTGCCCATGGCGAAATCGCTATGCGTCCCTTGGTTTTACGGGAAATTGCTGATACGCTAGGTTTGCACGAGTCGACCGTATCGCGAGTCACGACAGGTAAGTACTTGCTTACACCTTTCGGCACGCTTGAATTTAAATACTTCTTCGGCTCGCACGTTTCAACCGACACCGGTGGCGCCGCATCTTCAACCGCAATTCGCGCGTTGATCCGGCAACTGATAGGAGCCGAAGAGCCCAAAACTCCTCTTTCCGATAGCCGCATTGCAGAACTTCTGGCTGAGCAGGGTTTTGTCGTAGCGCGCCGCACGGTCGCCAAATACCGCGAAGCGCTCCGGATCCCCGCAGTCAACTTGCGCAAGTCCTTGTAGCCCGTTGCATCTCGCGGCGGGCGATAACCGGCCGCGACGTGTTTCACGTGTCATGAGCTGGCCGAACGGGATGCAAGGTTCGAGTACCGCCCACGCATGTCACGCGCAGCGCTATGCTCGATTCCTTGTCCGCCTCGACCGATACCGCCCATGCGCGTCGTGCACCACGGCCCTGAGTACGGAGAGCAGCTATGAATCTGAAAATCAGTGGACATCATCTCGAAGTAACGCCTGCGTTGCGTGAGTATGTGATCACCAAGCTAGAACGGGTGATACGCCATTTCGACCAGGTCATTGATGGCACTGTGCTTCTGGCAGTCGACAACCAAAAGGAAAAGGAAAAGCGCCAGAAGGCTGAAATTACGTTGCACGTGAAAGGAAAGGAGATTTTTGTGGAAAGCGCCGATACCGATCTCTATGCGGCCATCGATCTGCTGATCGACAAGCTGGATCGCCAGGTAATCCGGCACAAGGATCGTCTGCAAGGACATCAGCATGAAGCGATCAAGTATCAGCCCGAGCCCATCATCGGCGAAGCCCTGCCTTGATTGACTGCAAGGCCGCACCGAACCGCGGCCATCTGCCCAAACCAAAGCCGCCCGCATCCCGGGCGGTTTATTTTGAGCAGATTCTTAGACCGTGCTGCCGGTGACCCCATCAGCTGATCGGCTGATCTATAATAAAGCCGAAACTTCCTGTTTATAAACCGGAACTTCCCGTCCATAAGCGGGGACTTTCCCTTCATAAGCTGGGACTTCTCGTTCATAAAGCGGGAGCTTCCCGTTTCCGGGGCGCAGGCTGGCTCGCGGAACATCGGAATCAGAGCATTCGGGGCTGAAGCAAGCTAGGGCAGCGAACATTGTCGGCAACAAGCACATAAACACCGATAAGTCCGCCGGAGCGCTTCGGATAATTCTTGCAAGGTGTTTTTAAAACCGGGACTCACACGCTTTTGCGTGTCAACATGAATCGTTTAGCAAAACTTCTTCCTCTCGATAAAGTTGTACTCGGGCTATCGGTCACCAGCAAAAAACGTGTGTTTGAGCAAGCCGGCCTCATTTTTGAGAACAATAATGGGATCGCTCGCAGCGTCGTCACGGATAATCTGTTCGCCCGCGAGCGCCTGGGCTCGACCGGTTTGGGTGAGGGAGTTGCTATTCCGCATGGTCGGATCAAAGGACTCAAACAGCCGCTCGCCGCGTTCGTGCGATTGGCCGAGCCGATTCCTTTCGAGTCGCCCGATGGGCAACCGGTCGGGTTGCTGATTTTTCTTCTCGTCCCCGAACAAGCGACCCAGCAGCATCTGGAGATACTCTCCGAGATCGCGCAACTGCTCTCAGACCGTGACGCGCGCGACCATCTCAACACCGAGCCCGACGCGCTTTCGATCCACTCGTTCCTGACGCAGTGGGAGCCCTGACCGCAGTGGGAATCCTGATCGGTGCGGGAACCCTGATTCGATTCCCGCAGCGCGGTATTCTCGCTTCTGAGGCTCTTTTTCAGCCCGTTTTTTAGTTCGTTTTTTGGCCCGCTTTTAGCCCTTTTCTCGGCCCCTTTCAGCGTAGTTCAGGAGTGACCCCTCGATGGATACCTCGAGCATTAACGCGCAAAGCATTTTCGACGACAATGCCTCGTCGTTGAAGCTTTCCTGGCTGACCGGCCACGAAGGCTGGGAACGTGGATTTTCGGCGGAAACCGTCGCCAATGCGACGTCGTCGGCCGATCTGGTCGGTCACTTGAACCTGATACACCCGAACCGGATACAGGTGCTGGGGGACGCCGAGCTCGACTACTATCTGCGCCAGTCCGACGACGACCGCAAGCGCAACATGGCTGAACTGATGGCCTTGGAGCCGCCGTTCCTGGTGGTCGCCGGTGGCGTCGAAACCCCGGCCGATCTCGTGCTGCGCTGTACTCGTTCATCGACACCCTTGTTCACGACGCCGATGTCGGCTGCCGCCGTGATCGATAGCTTGCGCCTTTACATGTCGCGCATACTCGCGCCTCGCTCGACCATGCACGGGGTGTTTCTGGATATTCTGGGCATGGGCGTGCTGCTCACCGGCGACTCGGGGCTGGGCAAGAGCGAACTCGGCTTGGAGCTGATCAGCCGTGGACACGGTCTGGTCGCCGACGATGCCGTCGATATCGTGCGGCTTGGGCCCGATTTCATCGAAGGGCGCTGCCCGCCTTTGCTGCAGAATTTGCTCGAGGTGCGCGGCCTGGGACTGCTCGATATCAAGACCATTTTCGGCGAAACTGCGGTACGCCGTAAGATGAAGCTCAAACTGATCGTGCAATTGGTCAAGCGTCCCGATGGCGAATTTCAGCGCCTGCCGCTCGAATCGCAGACGGTCGACGTGCTCGGCCTGCCGATCAGCAAGGTCACGCTGCAAGTGGCGGCCGGACGAAATCTCGCGGTGCTCGTCGAGGCGGCCGTACGCAATACCATTTTGCAGTTACGCGGCATCGATACCCTACGCGACTTCATGGACCGGCAACGGCTCGCGATGCAAGATCCGGAAGGCCAGTTTCCCGGCAAGATGATCTGAGCTCGCTTGGGCTTGCCTGCGTCCGGCTTGAGTGCGGCTTGAGCCCGCTTTTAAGCCCACTCTAGCGCGCAATCGACATAAATCTGACCGCGTGTGGCGCTACAATGGCTGTTCGGCATCGACTGACGCATAGGCAGATCGATAACACCTCCCAACAGCAACGGGTCGCTTTTTTATGCGCATCATTCTGATTACCGGCATTTCCGGCTCGGGCAAATCGGTGGCACTCAATGCGCTGGAAGACGCCGGCTACTACTGCGTCGACAACCTTCCTCCGCGCTTCTTGCCCGATCTTGCCGACTTCCTTGCCAGCGACGGCCATGACCGGCTTGCCGTCGCAATCGACGCGCGCTCCGGCAGTTCGCTGCCCGATCTACCGTTCGTCATCGCCGGGCTCAAAGCCAAGCATTCGGTACACCTGCTGTTCCTGACCTCCAGCACGCAGGCGCTGATCCAGCGGTTTTCAGAAACGCGCCGCCGCCACCCGCTGTCGGGGCGACGCCGTGGTCAACACAGCGTCGATGGTCTAGACTCGGAACCCGATACCTCGCAAGCGTCGCTGGCCGATGCGATCGAACACGAACGCGAGTTGGTGTCCGGGCTGGCCGAGTTCGGTCACCAGATCGATACCAGCAACCTGCGCGCCAACACGCTGCGCGCCTGGATCAAGAAATTCGTGGAGCATGAACATGGCGGCCTGACGCTGATGTTCGAATCCTTTGGCTTCAAACGTGGCTTGCCGCTGGACGCCGACTTGGTGTTCGATGTGCGCACGCTGCCCAACCCCTATTACGACCATGCGCTACGTCCGTTGACAGGACTGGACCAGCCTGTCATCGATTTCCTGGTCGAACAGCCCGATGTCCGCGAGATGGTCGAAGATCTATCGGCTTACATCCACAAGTGGCTGCCGCGCTTTCGCGACGATAACCGCAGCTACCTGACGGTCGCGATCGGCTGCACCGGCGGTCAGCATCGCTCGGTCTATATTGCCGAAACATTGGGCGCGCGCTTTGCCAAGGAAGCCAATGTACTGGTCCGGCATCGCGAGATTGCCCCGCCAGAGGCGCCCGCCGCGACGGGCAGGCTTACTCAAGCGACGCCGGCCGCTGCTCACCTTCATTCCGATTGACTGCAGGACCGCGCCCCTGGCAGGCGCTCTCCACCGAGGGACAACACCATGTCCGACCTCCTCGCCGACTTGCCGCTCTTCCCGCTTAATACCGTACTGTTCCCCGGCGGCCTGCTGCCGCTCAAGGTGTTCGAAGCACGGTATATCGACATGGTACGAACCTGTCTGCGCGACGAGTCGCCGTTCGGTGTCTGCCTGCTGCATAGCGGCGCGGAGGTTGCCCAGCCCGGCATGCCGAGCACGCCCGAAACCATCGGCTGCCTGGCAGAGATTATCGAGATATCCATCGAACAGTTCGGCTTGATGTCGTTGCGCACGCGTGGCACGAACCGCTTCAGGCTGCTTGAGTGGCACGCCGAAAGCGATGGCCTGTTGCGTGGCAATGGGAGCTTGATCGCAGCAGATCCGCCGGTGCATGGCGACGCGCATCTCGACCGCCTGGGTATATGCGCCGAAGTGTTGGAGCGCATCATCACCACGTTCGGCGAGCGCGACCCCGATAGCCTATCGTTTCTGGAGCCCTTCGAGTTGAGCGATCCGGCATGGGTCAGCAATCGAATCGGCGAAATTCTGCCGATTTCACTGCGTGCCCGCCAGAAGTTGATGGAATTGGAAGACGCCGCGGCAAGACTCGAAGTGGTGCATCACTACATGCTGCAGCATGGCATGCTTTGACGCCTGAGGCGCTACAGCAAGGTGCCGTTCAGTCCATCGAGCAAGCGTCGCACCGGCGCCGGAAGCCCATAGTTGTCGATCTCGTGTAGCGCCACCCATGCATGGCTAGCATCGTCCTCGGCGCGCACGTTCGGGTGCTCAAGCTGGGCAAGACGCGGCTCGATTTCGAGCTTGAAGTGGGTGAACACGTGCGTAAGCGGTGTCAGCTTCGACCAAGGGCCTTGGCGCCCGAAGCGTTGCGCATAGATCGCGAGCGAGGCTTCGTCGGCCGCTTGCGGCAAACTCCACAAGCCGCCCCAGATGCCCGTGGGCGGCCTTTTTTCGAGCAGGACGGTATCGGCGTGGCGCAAGATCAGCATAAGCGTCTGTCGCACCGGCACGAGTTTTTTCGGACGCGGCTGTGGCAACACGCGCTGCCGATTGCTCAGGCGCGCCTCGCAATCCGCCTCGAAAGGACAACGTCCGCAGGCCGGCTGACCTCGTGTGCATAGCGTCGCGCCTAAATCCATCAAACCCTGGGTATAAGCGCTCATGTCGGCCTCACACTGGGCTAGCGTCGCGGCCGGCGCGGGCAATAGGTTTTCGGCCAACGCCCACAGCGTGTTCTCAACCTTTTTCTCGCCGGGGAAGCCTTCGATGCCGTAGGCTCGCGTGAGTACGCGTTTCACGTTGCCATCAAGAATCGCGGTACGCGCGCCGAACGCGAACGACGCGATGGCGGCCGCCGTCGAGCGGCCGATGCCGGGCAATTCAGCCAAGGCTTGCGCCGATGGCGGGAACGCGCCGCCATGCGCGGACATCACCTGCTGCGCGCAACTGTGCAGATTGCGCGCGCGCGAGTAATAGCCCAGGCCGCTCCACAGCGCCATCACGTCGTCCAGCGGCGCGCGGGCCAGCGTTGCGACGTCGGGAAACCTGCCAAGGAAACGTTGGTAATACGGAATCACGCTGGCGACCTGGGTCTGCTGCAACATGATTTCGGAGAGCCAGACGCGATACGGATCGCGGGTGCCTTGCCAGGGAAGGTCATGCCGGCCGTGTTCGCGCTGCCAGGCGATCAGGCGATGGGCAAATTCAGCAACAGGAATCATTTGAATCCAAAATCAACGTTGGCAACTGGGGCAAAAATAGGTCGACCGCTGACCTTGCACGATTTGTTTGATCGGAGTGCCACACACTCGACACGGTAGACCGGCGCGATTGTAGGCGAAATATTCGAGTTGGAAATAGCCGCTTTCGCCGTCACCGCCGACGAAATCGCGCAAGGTGCTCCCACCCTTCTCGATGGCCGCGGCCAGCGTCGCACGAATTTCTTGGGCGAGCAGCTCGTAGCGGGCCAGCGAGACGCGTCCCGCCGCGGTGGTCGGCCGGATACCGGCGCGGAACAAGGTTTCCGAGGCGTAGATATTCCCCACGCCCACCACGATATCGCCCGCCAGCAGCGCTTGTTTGACCGATATACTGCGCCCACGGGTACGTTCGTACAGCAAAACGCCGTCGAATTCGGGAGAAAACGGTTCGACACCGAGCCCGGCGAGCAGCACATGTTGGAGCACGTCGCCTTCGCTGCGCGGATGCCAAAGGACGGCGCCAAAGCGTCGCGGGTCACGTAGGCGCAATACGTTATCCTCGAAAACCCAGTCGACATGATCGTGTTTGCCCGGCACGTGGGGCGCCGTGGCCGCCGGCATGATCCGCAGTGTGCCGCTCATGCCGAGGTGAACGATCACCCAGCCTGTATCACATTCGAGTAGTAAATATTTGCCGCGTCGCCCGACGCGTTCGATCACGCGCTGTCCGAGCAACGCCGGTAGGCCCGGCGGTAACGGCCAGCGCAACTTGGGAGTGCGGACTTCGACGCGTTCTACGCGTCTACCTGCGATGTGCGGCTCAATGCCGCGTCGAATAACTTCAACTTCTGGCAACTCTGGCATGTCTGGTCTGTCTAGTATTTCTATCGTTGAGTGGGTTCGGATCGGCCAGGGTGCGCGCCCGTAATTCCGGCCGTCGCGTTACAATCATTTAAACCTAACCCGGACATCCATGAATTTCCCCTCCGTGAAGCTCTTTTCGTCGTCGTCGACTGCCCTCGTATTGCGGGCAATTCCTTTCGCAGCGTGCTTGTTGTGGGCCGTGGCCAGTCACCAGGCCAACGCCCAGCCAACGACGCCGGCCGCGCCGTCAGCCACGCCCGAAGTGATTGCACCGGCACCCCAAGCTGCATCATCGCCCGCTGTGGACGATGAGACGAAGGATCTGCCCAAGCGAGCACTGGACAGCCAGATCATGTTCCAGGTGCTGGCGGCCGAAATGGCGTTGCAGCGCGGCCAGCCTGCGCCCGCTTACCAAACGTATCTAGCGCTCACGCGCGATACGCATGATCCTCGCATGGCCGAGCGCGCCGCCGAAATCGCGTTGCGGGCGCAGAGCCCGGCCGATGCATTGGTTGCAGCGCGACTGTGGCATCAGTATGCGCCGAATTCCCAACGCGCCGATCAGCTCGACGCGTCGCTGCTCGTGCTCACCGGCAGTCTCGATGAAGCCCAGCCGCTACTGGCGGCTCAGCTCGCCGCCACGCCCGCCACCGGCGACGGCACCGCGCGCGACGAAGCCATTGTGTCATTGCAGACCCTGATCGGACAATCCCCGAACCGCGCGGGTGGCCTGCAATTGCTGCAAACGCTGCTCAAGGATGACATGCAGCGCCCCGCCGCGCTGCTCGCCATCGCCCGCCAGCAGCTGCTCACAGGCGACGAGCACGCGGCGAGCCTATCGTTGCAGGCGGCCTTGCAAATCAAACCCGACTTCGAACCCGCGGCGCTGATGCTGGCGCAACTCGGACCGTCGGAGCGTACCGAATCGATCGCGGTGCTCAATACCTACGTCGCGAAAAATCCGAATTCACGCAACGGGCACATCGCGCTCGCGCAACTATACGTGAATGCAGGGCTGTTCGCGGACGCGCAGAAACAGTTCGAAGCGATTCGCAAAAACACTCCGGACGATCCCGCACCGCTGTTGGCCTTGGCCATGCTGCAAGTCCAGCAATCCCATTTCGACGAAGCCAAACGGGATCTCGAAAAATACTCTGAATTGGCGGAAAAGCAGCACGGCAATGCCGACCCATCGCTCGGCTACCTGTATCTGGCACAAATTTCCGTCGACCAGAAAGAGATTCCCGCGGCGCTCAAATGGCTGAACAAGATTGATCCGGCAAGCCCGCAGTATCTGCAGGCACAGGTCACGCGCGCTCAACTGCTGGCCAAAGAGGACAAGCTCGATGACGCCCGCAAGTTGCTGGCATCGCTCTCGCCGATCGACCCGCGGGATCAACTGCTGGTGATCCGCACAGACGCCGCGCTGCTCGAGGAGGCCAAGCAGTACCCGCAAGCACAAGCTCGTTACGCTGACGCCGACCGGCAATTTCCGCTGGTCCCGGGCTTGATGTACGACTACGCGATGGCTTGCGAAAAAAACCAGCAATATCAGCAAATGGAAACGGTGCTGCGTCAGTTGATCAAGATCGATCCGAATAATCCGAATGCCTATAACGCACTCGGGTACTCGCTCGCCGATCGCAGCGAAAACCTGGATGAAGCCAGCAAGTTGCTGCAGAAGGCTGCCGATCTGTCGCCTAACGACGCATTTATCCAGGACAGTCTGGGCTGGGTGAAGTATCGCACCGGCGACAAGCAAGACGCGGCGACCATCTTGCGCCACGCATTCGAAATGCAGCCCAATGCCGAAATCGGCGCCCATCTTGGCGAGGTATTGTGGTCGCTGGGCCAGCAAGATGACGCGCGAGTGGCTTGGCGTGCGGCGCTCAAGGTCGACCCCACCAACACGACGCTGATAGCCACGCTCAAGCGCTTTCAGGTCGAGCATCCTTAATGACTGAACGTTTCGAGGCCACGCGCCGGATCTTGCGTCGCGTGGCGGCAGGCGCTCTACTGGCAGCGCTCGCTGCCTGCGCGGGGCTGAAGCCGGCGCCGAACGCGCCCGCGGCAAACTCTGCAGGGATGCAAACGAATGCGCTCCAAACGAACGCCAGCTACCACGGCCGATTCGCGGTGCGCTACACCGACAGCAACGGCGTGCAGCGCAACGCCTACGGCAACTTCGACCTGCAACAGCAAGGCGAAAACGCCACCTTGCAACTGCTCAACCCGCTAGGCCAGACGATGGCACGCGTAGTGGCATCGCCTTCCGGCGCGACGCTGGAACTGCCGGATCGTCCGACGCAAACGGCACCGGACGTCCAGGGCCTGATGCAGCGCGCGCTCGGTTTCCCTCTGCCGATAGACGGCTTGCGATACTGGCTCAAACCGGCGATCTCCCCGGATAGCCCCGCGCGCACGCAAACCGATCCCGCCACGGGCCGCATGAGACAGATCGAGCAAGACGGATGGACCATCGATTACGTGGCGTACGCCGACGATGCGCAGACCGCGCTGATCAAACGCGTCAATTTGAGTCGCGCCGACCCGGCACTCGACGTCAAGCTGGTGCTCGACCGATAATCACTCTTTTGCGCACCTTTTCGATCGCCCCTGCATGACTGCCTCTCCCACGACTGCCGCACCCAATGCGCTGCGCGACTGCCTCGCGCCCGCCAAGTTGAACCTGTTCTTGCATATCACCGGTCGACGCGCCGACGGCTATCACGCGCTGCAAACCGTGTTCCAGTTACTCGATTGGGGCGATACGCTGCACTTCACGCGTCGCGATGACGGACAGGTTACGCGGGTCAACGCCGTCGCAGGCGTGCCGGCCGAACAGGATCTGACCGTGCGCGCCGCGCGCTTGCTGCAAACCCACACGGGCTGCCGGCTCGGCGTCGAGATCGAAATCGACAAGCGCATCCCGATGGGGGGTGGCCTGGGCGGCGGCAGCTCCGACGCGGCCACCACGTTGCTGGCGCTGAACCGGCTTTGGCAACTCGACATACCGCGTGCGCAATTGCAAACACTGGCCCTGCAACTGGGCGCCGACGTGCCCGTGTTCATATTCGGGCAGAACGCATTTGCCGAGGGCGTGGGCGAAGCACTGCAGGCGGTCGAGCTGCCTGAGCGGCATTTCCTGATCGTGACGCCCGCGTGTCATGTGCCGACCGCCGAAATATTTAGCGCTCAGGAATTGACAAGGGACTCGGAAGTGGTCAGAATTATGGACTTTCTTGGACAGCAAAACGCAGACAGCGTGTGGCCTCTGAAGTTCGGTCGCAACGATATGCAGGCTGTGGTCGTGAAGAAATATCAGGAAGTCGCACAGGTGCTCGACTGGTTTGAAAAAGTCGATAAAATGGCACCGGCGCGCATGACCGGATCGGGAGCGAGTGTTTTTGCCGCTTTTGAAAGTCGTGCCGCAGCGATCTCGGCGCAAGCCAGATTGCAGTCCGATGGATTGTTGGCAGGTCCCAGCGATTCGCTGAACAAGTGGAAAAGCGTCGTGGCAAGTGGTATTCTCCGCCACCCCCTTTTCGCTTTTGTAGCATAAGTTTTTTTTATTTGTCGGGTAGTACTGCAAACCCGGCAAATTCTCGGTCAGTGTAGGGGAGTCGCCAAGTTGGTCAAGGCACCGGATTTTGATTCCGGCATGCGAGGGTTCGAGTCCTTCCTCCCCTGCCAAATTTCTCGCTCTATCTCAGGCCCCACGTCCGGTGAGGGTCACCGCAGAGTCCAGACACAGGTGCAAGATGAGCAGCAATGACGGCCTAATGGTGTTTACCGGCAACGCGAATCCCGCGCTTGCCCAGGAAGTCGTCAAGGCGCTCGGAATTGCGCTGGGCAAGGCGATGGTCAGCCGGTTCTCGGACGGCGAAATCCAGGTTGAAATCCAGGAGAACGTGCGCGGCAAAGACGTGTTCGTGCTGCAATCGACCTGCGCGCCGACCAACGACAACCTGATGGAACTGATGATCATGGTCGATGCGCTCAAGCGCGCATCGGCAGGTCGCATCACCGCAGCGATACCGTATTTCGGTTACGCGCGCCAGGATCGCCGCCCACGCTCTGCACGGGTCGCCATCTCCGCCAAAGTCGTCGCAAACATGCTGCAGATCGCGGGCGTAGACCGCATCATCACGATGGACCTGCACGCCGACCAGATTCAAGGCTTCTTCGATATTCCGGTCGACAATATTTACGCCACGCCGATTCTGCTGGGTGACCTGCGCAAGCAGAATTACGAGAACCTGCTGATCGTGTCGCCGGACGTTGGTGGCGTGGTGCGGGCCCGCGCGCTGGCCAAGCAAATGAATACCGATCTGGCGATCATCGACAAGCGCCGGCCCAAAGCGAACGTCGCCGAAGTGATGAATATCATCGGTGAAGTGGAAGGCCGGACCTGCGTCATCATGGATGACATGGTCGATACCGCCGGCACGTTGTGCAAGGCGGCGCAGGTCCTGAAGGAGCGCGGTGCGCGGCAGGTGTTTGCCTACACGACGCACCCGGTACTGTCGGGCGGTGCTGGCGCCCGCATCGCTGCGTCCGAGCTCGATGAACTGGTGGTCACCGATACGATTCCGCTGGGCGACGAAGCCCGCGCGTGCGCGAAGATTCGTCAGTTGTCGAGCGCCAGCCTGCTGGCCGAGACATTCTCGCGGATCCGCCGTGGCGACTCCGTGATCTCGCTGTTCGCCGAAGAAAACTGATTTCCGATTCACGGCTTGCCGCTCAAGGGCGGCGAGCCGGAAAAACGATGCAGCAAGACGAATTCTGCATCGCTGCAGTCAGCAGCAAACCAGGCCAGATTGTGGCGCCGACATTGCTCGGTGCCGCGACATGGCCTTTTTAACTACCTGGTCGCGGGTAGTCATAGGGAGAAGAAAATGAAAGTTATCGCTTTCGAGCGTAGTCTGCAGGGAACGGGTGCGAGCCGCCGTCTGCGCAATGCCGGGAAAACCCCGGCTATCGTGTATGGCGCTGGCAGTGAACCCCAATCGATTGAAATCGATCACAACGCGCTCTATCACGCGTTGAAGAAAGAAGCATTTCACGCATCGATTCTGGATCTGGAAATTGCCGGCAAGACAGAACAAGTTTTGTTGCGCGATGTGCAATATCACCCGTTCAAGCAACTGGTGCTGCACGTCGACTTCCAGCGTGTCGATGCCAAGCAGAAGCTGCACATCAAGGTGCCGCTGCACTTCTTGAACCCGGAATTGTCGCCGGCTGTGAAGCTGTCGGCTGGTATCGTCAGCCACGTGATCACCGAACTCGAAATCGTTTGTCTGCCGGCCGATCTGCCGGAATTCATCGAAATCGACCTTTCGAAACTGGAAGTCGGCCATTCGATCCACGCCAAAGACATCACCTTGCCCAAGGGTGTCGAATTGGTCCAGCATCTCGACTTGGAAAACCCGGTCGTGGTGTCGGCTTCGATCCCGGCTGGCAAAGCCTCTGACGAAGAAGCGCCTGCTGCTGAGGCACCGAAAGACGCACCGGCTGCCTGATACCGCTGCGGATCCGAGCGCGGTGTGCCTAGGCATGACGCGCGACAGGTCGAAAAACCCGCCGCGGCTCGCCCGGCGGGTTTTTTTATGCGGCATCTAACCCATTAGAGAGATCGGACTGCGATGATCAAACTGATTGTCGGCCTCGGCAACCCTGGCGCGGAGTATGCGGCCACTCGCCATAATGCGGGATTTTGGTTAGTCGATGCGCTGGCGCGCGATGCCGGCGCCACGCTGCGCCACGAAAGCCGCTTCAATGGCGTGCTCGCGCGCGCACGTCTATATGGCGAAGAGGTATGGCTGTTGCAGCCGCAGACCTTCATGAATCGATCGGGACTGTCCGTCGTGGCGCTGGCGCATTTCTACAAGATCTTGCCGGACCAGATTCTCGTGGCGCATGACGAGCTCGATTTACCGCCCGGCGCCGTGAAGCTCAAACTCGGCGGCGGCAGCGGCGGCCATAACGGCCTCAAGGACATCAGCGCGCATCTGACGACGCAACAGTACTGGCGCCTGCGCATAGGCATAGGCCATCCGCGCGATCTGCTGCCGGAAAGCGCGAAAGCGGGCGCACGCCCCGATGTGGCGAACTTCGTACTGAAACCGCCGCGCAGGGAAGAACAGGAAATCATCGACGCGTCGCTGGAACGCGCGACTACCGTGATGCCACACGTGGTCAAAGGGGAGTTGGAACGGGCGATGATGTTGCTGCACCGGCCGGCTTAGTTGCAGCGCTGGCAGTGGCCTTCCGTCCGCCAGCTTAATCGGCGATGTAAACCACCGATGAGTCGCTGTTAGCCCTTATTGGCAGTCAAATGCTGATATTTGATGAGCAGCTCGCTCTGACTTTCGACGTGCTCGGGATTCAGCGGTATGCATTCCACCGGGCAGACCTGACGGCACTGCGGTTCGTCAAAATGTCCCACGCACTCTGTGCATTTGCTCGGCTCGATCACGTAGATCTCGGTGCCCATTGAAATAGCATCGTTCGGGCATTCCGGCTCGCATACGTCGCAATTAATGCATTCATCGGTAATCATCAGGGCCATGCTTTACTCTCTACTACTGAATGTGCCGCAGTGCTGTGACCGCAGGCACGTCGCTAGTCGGCTGTGCAGCGACGATACAAGCGGCTAAGGAAGCGGCTGGGGTTGCGCGACCTTGTCGTTAAGCCATTTCTCGACCGACGGAAACACGAACTTACTGACATCTCCGCCCAATTGGGCGATTTCGCGCACGATCGTACCCGAAATGAACTGATACTGATCCGATGGCGTCATGAACATCGTTTCTACGTCGGGTAGCAGGTAGCGGTTCATGCCAGCCATCTGAAACTCATACTCGAAATCCGATACCGCGCGCAAACCGCGCACGATCACGCGCGCATTGTTATTGCGCACAAAATCCTTTAACAGCCCGGTAAAACTCTCTACTTGCACGTTGGGGTAATGCCCCAACACCTCACGGGCAATCGTCAGGCGCTCTTCGAGATCGAAAAACGGCTTCTTATTGCGGCTATCGGCCACGCCGACCACGAGTCGATCGAAAATACTCGATGCGCGCCGCACCAAATCCTCGTGTCCACGCGTCAATGGATCGAACGTGCCCGGATACACTGCGATAACCATGGACTTCTCCTCGCTCTCTAGTCGAGTCTGCTCAGTCTTAGCTCGATTCATTGGATCCACCTTGTCGACCAACTGCTTACGATGATGTGCACGCCAACGGCCGCGTCAGCTTGCGAGATATGCCCGTGCGGCCACCCATCTTACCGCGTCGGACGGCGACGCACGCAGCTATGCCCGCGTCGACGGAATGCGCATTATTCCTCATTTTTGCGGCGCAGCAAATGATAATGCACCGCGCCGGCGCGCCCCTCTCGGCTCACCTGCCAATCCGACAGTGGCGGAAACAAGGTGCCGCCACGCAGCGCAACGTCTTCGGGCTGGTTCTCGGCCAGTCGCGCGAGCGGCAATGAAGCCTCCACGTAGACAGCACCGCTAGCGTTGACCAGTGGCAAACAGAGCACCAACGCGCGCGCCAGCAAATCGCCTTCGAACGGGGGGTCGAGAAAAACCACATCGAACGTGCCGGGCCGCAGCCCAGCCGCCAGCCTCAGCGCATCAGCCTGCGCCACCTCAACCGCGCGAGCCGCCAGCTTGTCCTGCGTGGCGCGCAATTGCTGCGCAGCGTGGCCATCGCGCTCGACCATCACCACGCGCGCAGCGCCCCGCGAGGCGGCTTCGAAGCCGAGTGCGCCGCTTCCCGCAAACAGGTCGAGGCAGCTCTGGCCGGTCATATCCTGCCCCAGCCAATTGAATAGCGTCTCGCGCACACGGTCGGGCGTGGGCCGCAGGCCTTCGAGATCGACCACGGTCAGCGGCGTACGCTTCCACTCCCCACCGATAATTCGGATCTGGTGAGGCGCGTTGCGCGTTGCGCGCTTTTGCGCATCGCTAGGTGTGTGGCGAATAATAGGACGTGGCATGAAGCGATCGGTAGGAGTAAGCCGGCATTGAAGCCGACGGTGAAGTCAGGTGTGAGAAGCGCGGGCGCATCGATACCACCGGCGAACCGGCGCGGCACGTAAAACCGGAAACATACCATGCTAGTACCCGGTTGCGTGCATACAGCTTGCCCGACCCGCTCGCATGGCCCGTTCGCACGAGCCCTTACCGAGTTCCGCGGGGCAACGTAGGTTCCGTGGGCGGGCTGCATGTAGGTTCCGGCGGATCAGTGAGCAGGTTGGGCGCGGGATGCGCGAGGGGTCTGGTAAACTGGTGCCCGCCATGTCGGTTCCGATGCATAGATTTCGTTGGTGCCGATGCTTCGGTAGCAAGGCTTCAATTCGGATGTCTTGACGGGTGTCTTGATTTAGCCGCGACCACCGCGCCGCGTTAATTGAACACATCGCGAACACATCGGTATCGATATTGGCGGTATCGGCTTGCGCCGTGTTCCAACGGCATCGGCGCGCCGTTACGCTTCTTTTTGAAAACATGGCATGCCCGCTAGATAGTGCGTGTCCCCGGTCTCAGACCTGGCGCAGCCGACACGCTGCGTCTCGACGAATTCGAGCTTTTGCATAATGTTCAGTTTTTTCAAGCGATTTAAGGGCAATCAGCCTGAATCGGCCCCGCCTACGGATGCACAGCGGGTTACGCCGATCGTGAACGATTCCGGCTCGCCCTCTTCCTCCGGCGTCCCTGCCCCCGGGCCTGATGTGTCTACCGGAGCAGCGGATCAGCCGCGTGCGCTGGAGCCACGCTTGCCTGAGCCACAGCCACACACGCTGCAGCCACACGCGCAGCAACCACGCTCAGACCTACCGAGCGCAGATATCGCGCCCGCGCCTACCCCCACTGAGCCGCCCGCGTTTGCGCCGCGCGCCCCCCTCAACCCTGTCGAGATCGGTACGAAAATCGCCACGCCTACCGGCTCAGACTCCGATCGTGCTGCATCATCCAAGCCGCTGGGTTTTGACACGACGGAATTCGACACGATCGTGCCGCCGCCGCCTCCCGAACCGGCGGCTCGTAGCTCGTGGCTGGCGCGATTGCGCAGCGGCCTGTCAAAAACGAGTGCCGGGCTCACCGGTATCTTTGTCGGCGTCAAGATCGACGAGGCGCTATTCGAGGAGCTCGAAACCGCGTTGCTGATGTCCGATGCCGGCGTCGACGCCACCGAATATCTGCTAGGCGAGTTGCGCCTCAAGATCAAATCCGATCGCCTGACAGAAGGGGCGCAAGTCAAAGCCGCCCTGCGCACAATGCTGGTCGAGTTGCTCAAGCCGCTCGAAAAATCGCTGGTGCTCGGGCGAGCCAAGCCCTTGGTCATCATGATTGCCGGTGTCAACGGCGCCGGCAAGACCACCAGCATCGGCAAGCTGGCCAAACATCTGCAGCACTACGGGCAATCCGTGCTGCTCGCAGCCGGTGACACCTTTCGCGCAGCCGCTCGCGAACAATTGGCGATCTGGGGCGAACGCAATCAGGTGACCGTAATCTCGCAGGACGGCGGCGATCCGGCCGCCGTAATCTTCGACGCAGTGGGCGCCGCGCGAGCGCGCAATATCGATGTGCTGATGGCCGACACGGCTGGGCGCCTGCCGACGCAACTGCATCTGATGGAAGAGCTGCGCAAGGTCAAGCGGGTTACCGCCAAAGCCATGGACGGTGCACCGCACGAAGTGTTGCTGGTGATCGACGCCAACACGGGACAAAACGCGCTGGCCCAGGTGAAGGCCTTCGACGATGCGCTCGGCCTGACGGGTCTCATCGTGACCAAGCTGGACGGCACGGCCAAAGGCGGCATCCTCGCCGCGATCGCGCGACAACGTCCGATACCCGTCTATTTTATTGGGGTAGGCGAAAAAGTCGAGGATCTGCAGCCGTTTTCCGCTACGGAATTCGCCGACGCGCTGCTCGGCTAAGTGCCGTGAAATCGGGTCAAAGATAGCTGCGGATTATTTGCACGCGCCCCGCTGCGTTAGCAACTCTGCAGCGATGAACTATGCCAGCTCTGCGTAGCGTCGGCCGACGGGCCGTTCCAAGCGCTCGATCAGCAACGCAGCCGGGGCCGCTTGGCTCATGCCAATCCGGCTCGCCACCAAGATGGCTTGGGTTATATCCGGCCCGTGCAAGCACATATAATTCATCGTTATCCTAATTAATACCCACTAAATCCACACGTTCCCGCACCGATAAATTGGGCGAGAGTCTCGAAATCTCGTTGCCGAACTTTTAGATAGGACGAAACCACCTCCGTCGCGAAGGCGCATCGCGCCTCAAAAACATTCTAACGTGCCCAAAACTTGCTTGATTGTGCAAATCGAATCCTTTTTGCTTTATAAATTCGAGCATGACATTCACATCATGCAACGCCATCATCATTGGGCATATTTCATGACCATTTCAAGACAAGCATTGTTTGGCAAGCTCGGGGGCACCCTTTTTGTAAGCATCGAATCTGCCGCCGACTTTTGCAAACTGCGCGGCAATTCGCACGTTGATCTCGCGCACTGGCTGCATCAACTTTTGCAATTGCCCGACAGCGATTTGCACCGCATTCTGCGTCATGCGGGAGTGGACCGCACCCTGCTCGATCGCGACATAGCGCGCGCATTGACGACATTGCCTTGCGGCGCCACGTCCGTCGGCGACTTTTCACCTCATCTCCAATTAGGCATCGAGCGCGCATGGGTGCTGGCCACCCTGACCTTCCGCGATCGCCGCATCCGCAGCGCGTGGTTGATCGCGGCGCTCATCAAGACGCCGGAATTGCGGCGCGTATTGCTAGACATTTCGCCGAGCTTGCGAGCGATTCCGGTTGACGGCCTGGCGCACCATTTCCCCTTGTGGATTGCCAGCTCGCCAGAGGCCGACGAGCCACACTGCGCTGACACCGCTTTTTCGCGGGACCGATGCGCGGCCGCATGTGCCCGCTGCCTGATGTAACGGCCACGCATAACGACCAATCGCAACAACATATCCTTTCCTTACCGGCAACCTACATCGTCTACGGAGCCAAAATGTCCGTTTCCCATGGTATGAAAAAAATCGTCGAGCACAATCGCGCGCCCCGTCTGCAGATCGAATACGACATCGAGGTCCACGGCGCGAATAAGACGGTCGAGAAAGTCGAGCTGCCGTTCGTGATGGGCGTGCTTGCGGACCTTTCGGGCAAACCGATCGAAGCATTGCCGCCTGTCTCGCAGCGTACGTTCATCGACGTCGACCTCGAAAACTTCGATCAGTGGATGAAAACCATTGGGCCGCGTGTCGCGTTCACAGTCCCGAACACCCTGTCCGAAGGCGTGCAGCTGCGGTTCGAGATGAGCTTCGAGAGTATCGATGATTTCTCACCGACCGCCGTCGCGCGTCGGGTCGACTCGCTCTCGCACTTACTGGATGCACGCACGCAGTTGGCGAAGCAAACGGCGGTGCAAAGGCTAGCCGAGCAGCCAGGACAGCAGCCCAACACTCTTTGCCACGACGCCGACAAGAGCATTGAAGCCACCATCGCAGAGATGGACCGCAAGTTGTCGAATCAGATCAATCTAATCCTGCATCACAGCGAATTTCAGAAGCTCGAATCGGCTTGGCGCGGTGCATATCATCTCGTCTCGAACACCGAAACCGATGAAAAACTCAAGATCCGTTTCATGGATGTCTCGAAGGACGAACTGCGTCGCACAATGCGACGCTACAAGGGTCTCGCATGGAAACGCAGCCCCTTGTTCAAAAAAGTCTACGAAGAAAAATATGGGCAGGTGGCCGGCGAGCCATACGGCTGCCTGATCGCCGACTATTACTTCGACCACACGCCGCCCGATGTCGATCTGCTAGGGGCGCTCGCCAAGTTGGCGGCCGCAGCGCACGCGCCGATCATATCGGGCGCGTCTGCGTCGTTATTGGAAATGGAGTCCTGGCAGGAGCTGACCCACTCACATGACCTGACCCAGATTTTCACACAGCATCGCCAATACGCATCGTGGAACTCCCTGCGCAATACTGAGTGCGCGCGCTATGTCGGCCTGGCCATGCCTCGATTTCTTGCGCGTTTGCCCTATGGCGCCAAAACAAAACCGGTCGACGAATTCGATTTCGAAGAGGACGCCAACGGCGACGATCATCGGCAGCGCGCCTGGATCAATGCCGCCTATGCGATGGGCGTCAATATCAATCGTTCTTTCAAGTTGTACGGTTGGGGCTCCCCGATTGGAGGTATCGAATCGGGCGGTACGGTAGAGGACGGGCCGTGCCACACCTTCTCGACCGACGGCGGCGCCGTGGATGTGGCATGCCTAACCGAGATTGCGATTTCAAGCCGACGCGAAGCGGAGTTGACGCGTAGTGGTTTCATCCCGCTGATCCGCCGCAAGAACACCGCTCACGCCACCTTCGTCACTGCGCAGGCGCAACAAAAGGCTGCCGAAGTCCACGGCGCCTGCGACGCCGCTACAACTGCCAATGCCAACGCGTCCGCGCGGCTGACGCAGATGTTTGCGTGCTCGCGTTTTGCGCACTATCTCAAGTGCATCGTGCGCGACGAGTTCGGCACACTCAAGGGGCGCGAGGACATGCAGAGCTGGCTCAACGAATGGATCATGAATTACGTTGACGCGGATTCGGCCCATTCGTCGCAAGAAACCAAGGCGCGCCGGCCGTTGGCCGCCGCCGCAGTGACGCTCGAGGATGTGGAGGGCAAGCCCGGTTACTACCGGGCCAAGCTCGTCGTGCGTCCGCACTTTCAGCTCGAAGGTTTGACGATTTCGCTGCGGCTTGTGGCCAAGCGGTCGCCGATCAAGGAAGCGGCCTGAGGAATCGGCCCGAGCGAGCGACGTGGGACAGCGCCGTCACAGCACCAACGACAGCGCAATTCCCCACATCACCACGCCGATCACCGCATCCAGCACCCGCCACGCCATATCGCGCGAGAACAGCGGGATCAACAAACGCGCGCCATAACCGAGCACAGTGAACCAAACCACCGACGCCGTCATCGCTCCCAGCGCAAACCACCGGCTGGTAGGTTGCCCATATCCCGCGCCGATCGAACCCAGCAACACAACGGTATCGAGATAAACGTGGGGATTGAGCAAAGACAACGCCAGCACCGTCAACGCGGCCGTGCGGGCGGACTGGCTCACCTGCTCGGCCGCCTCCAAATGCCCCGCACCCCGCCACGCGGCGCGGAACGCTCGCGCCCCATACAAGGCCAAAAACACCACACCGGCCCAACGAATCACGGCAAGCAGCTTGGGCATGGCCCCAAGTAACGCCCCCATCCCACCGACGCCGAGCGCAATCAGCGAGACATCGACCGCAATGCAGATCGCCACGCTTAGTCCCACATGCTCACGGCGCAAACCCTGTCTCAACACATAAGCGTTCTGCGCACCGATCGCGATGATCAAGCTGGCGCCCAGCCCCAAGCCCGCGGCAAACGCCCCTCCCGAGACGCCCAGCCCCGTCAAACCAGTCATCGAAAACCCCATTTATTCAGCGTCTGGTTGTGCCGCGGGTGCAGCGCGTGCAAACGCGTCCAACGTCCCCGCGTGCTCGTAGATACGTTGCAGCGTCGGAAATGCAACCATATCGACCTTGAACCGATGCGCGTTAAAAATCTGCGGGACCAGGCAGGCATCCGCCATCGTAGGCGTATCGCCCAAGGCAAACAATCCCGTGCGAGCGCTCTTCGCCAGCCGCGTTTCAAGCGATGCGAAGCCGACCTCTATCCAGTGCCGATACCAGGCGTTGCGCGCTTCGTCGTCGACCCCGAGGCGTTTCAGATAACCCAACACGCGCAAGTTGTCGATCGGATGAATATCGCAAGCAACGTGCTGCGCGATCCCGCGCACATACGCGCGGTCCAACGCTGTACCTGGCAGCAGCGAGGGCGTGGGATGGACCTCTTCGAGATACTCGATCATCGCCAGCGACTGGTGCAGCACTGTGCCGTCATCGAGCGTCATCGTCGGCACCAGCGCATCCGGATTGCGTTCCGTGTAGTCCGGCGCGCAATGCTGGCCACCGTCCCTAAGCAAATGCACAGGCAAGATGTCGTAAGGCAGCCCCTTCAGATTCAATGCGATCCGAACGCGATAGGCGGCTGAACTGCGAAAATAGCTATACAGCTTCAAATTATGTCTCCTCGGCTAATTCTCTCGCCCCCCCCCAACCCACCCTCTCAGCTAATCTTGACAGTGATCTCGCCCAAACCCTGCACGCCGCCCACCATCAGGTCGCCGCGCACGATCGGGCCCACGCCTTCCGGTGTGCCGCTGTAAATCAAGTCGCCCGGGAACAATTCGAACAAGGTCGACAGATAGGCGATGGTCTCGGGCACCGACCAGATCAATTGCGAAATGTCCGAACGCTGACGGTCCACGCCGTTCACCTTCAACCAGATCGCGCCTTCGCTCGGGTGCCCCACGGCGCTAACCGGATAGATAGGCCCCAGCGGCGCGGAGTAATCGAAGCCCTTGGCGATATCCCACGGACGACCCATTTTCTTCATCTGCGCCTGCAGATCGCGGCGCGTCATGTCCAGGCCCAGCGCATAACCATAGACGTGGTCCAAGGCGCTCTCAACCGAAATGTCCTTGCCCTGCTTACCGATCGCGACAACCATTTCCATTTCGTAGTGCACGTCCTGCGACTGCGACGGATAGGGAAAGTTGGCCGTCTCGCCAGTTGCCGCGTACACCACCGCATCAGCCGGCTTGCAAAAGAAAAACGGCGGCTCGCGATCGGGATCATGTCCCATCTCCCGCGCATGCGCTTCATAATTACGGCCGACGCAGTAAATCCGGCGAACCGCGAATTGCTGCTCCGATCCGACGACGGGAACCGCAGCCGCAGGGGCGGGGGGGAAAACGAAAGTCATTTGGGTCTCTCCAGGGGCTAACTCGGGCGCCCGCCACCAAGCGTGCGCATTGAATGGGTTTCGTGCCGCGAGCCATAAATAGGTCCGGTGCAGCGGCGCTTATTATGTTCCCTGCGTTGCCTTCCTAGCAATATGGTTATATTCGGGGCACGCGCTCAAATTAGTCGATTTGCCGATCGACCCACGGCTAAACTCCTGCCCTATCTTGATCGCCGGGGATATCAATCGGAATATTTCAGGCGTAAAACTTGCTGTATCTTCCGGGGGACGCGACACCGCATTCCCTTGCCGGAACTTTGATGAAAAAACCGTCTTCCGCACCCGCTACAGCCCTCGGGGCCAGCGATTCCGCAGAACCCGCCGCGACGGCACCCGTGCCGTTGCGTATCCTGCTCGTGCGCGATCCCTTCAATTCTCATGAAGACGATGTCAGCGCGATCCGCTCCGGCCTGGCCGACGCGGGGTATGAACTTGTCAGCGTGGCGGACGCCGATTTGGATCTGCCGCGTCTGATCGAAGCGAGTCAGCCGGATTTGTTGATCATCGAATCGGAAGCCGCGGCCCGCGACCTGGTCGAGCACGTGTGCGTGAGCACGCAGCACGCACCCCGTCCTATCGTGCTGTTTACCGACAACACGGACAATGACCGGATACGCAGCTCGATTGCCGCCGGCATCACCGCTTACATCGTCGACGGCATCAAGCCGGATCGTGTCAAACCGGTGCTCGACGTTGCCTACGCACGCTTCCAGTTCGAACAGCAGTTGCGCAGCGAGTTGGCCGAGACGCGCAACAAGCTCGCCGAACGTAAAGTGGTGGAGCGCGCCAAGGGCTTGTTGATGCAGCAGCTCCAGGTGACCGAAGACGAGGCCTACCGGCGCCTGCGCAAACTTGCGATGGAAAAGAACATCCGCATCGCCGAGGCCGCGCAGCGCATTATCGACATTTCCGCTGCACTCAGTTAAAGCGCGCCGACGACACACCCGCGGCAGCACTCGCATGGTGCAATGCACCACAAAAGGAGCACCATTTGCGAATAGACCCGCACCGCGAGATCGAACCGGTCACACAGCGCGCCTACCCATCTGCCAACTTACTTTCCCCATTCCTTCTCGACGGGATCCCCGCCCACTGGCGCTCAAGCTTGCCGACCCAGCCTCGCTTTATCCATTGGCACGCGGCTTGCCTATATTCGCCGGAGGCCAATGGTGGTCTTGATAAATTCGGTGCGCCCAATGACGGGTACACTAATGGGATGACGGCGTCCCGAAACGTAACGATGCACAGCGACTGCGCTGCGCACACGCACGTTTCGGGACGCTTTTTTTATCGCGGAGAAAGCACTATGACGCAAACGAGCCGGCCGGCTTCGAACCTGTTGCATGCCTCGCAAAACCCGCAGCGACGTAAATTGCTGTCGGGTGCGGCGCAAGCCGCCGCAGGCGTCAGCACTCTGAGCATGGTCGATCCGCGCGTGCGCGCTGGCGCCTGGGCAGCAGGCTCGGACGCACCGGAAAAGCCGGAGGTCAAGATCGGCTTTATTCCGCTGACGGATTGCGCTTCGGTGGTCATGGCGTCCACATTGGGCTTCGACAAGAAATACGGCATCAAGATCACGCCCAGCAAGGAAGCGTCATGGGCCGGCGTGCGCGACAAACTAGTCAACGGCGACCTCGATGCGTCACATGTGCTGTACGGATTGATCTATGGTGTGCAGCTCGGAATCGGCGGCCCGAAGAAAGACATGGCCGCGCTGATGACCCTCAACCACAACGGCCAAGCCATCACGCTATCGAGCCAGTTGGCGCAAAAAGGCGTGACTGACGGCACGACGCTGGCCGCGCTTATGAAGCGCGAGAAGCGCGAATACACGTTTGCGCAGACGTTCCCGACCGGCACGCACGCCATGTGGCTCTACTACTGGCTGGCCGCCAACGGCATCAACCCGATGACCGATGCGCGTTCGATCACGGTACCGCCGCCACAGATGGTGGCGAATATGCGAGTCGGCAACATGGACGGCTTTTGCGTCGGCGAGCCGTGGAATGCGCGTGCGATCGCGGATAAGATCGGCTTCACCGCCGTGACCACGCAAGACATCTGGAAAGACCATCCCGAAAAGGTGCTGGGCACCACGGCCGAATTTGTCGAGCGCTATCCCAATACCTCGCGCGCCATGGTGGCCGCCGTATTGGAGGCCTCCCGCTTTATCGATGCCTCGATTTCGAACCGGCAAAAAACGGCCATGACGATAGCCGCCGAGCCCTATGTCGACACGGACGAAGACGTGATCGTCGACCGCATGCTCGGACGCTATTCCAATGGCTTGGGCAAGACCTGGGACGATGCCAATCCGATGCGCTTTTTTGAAGACGGCGCGGTCAATTTCCCGTACCTGTCGGATGGCATGTGGTTTCTGACCCAGCAAAAACGCTGGGGCCTGCTCAAAGACCATCCGGATTATCTGGCGGTCGCCAAGCAAGTCAACCGCATCGACGTCTATAAGCAGGCGGCAGCCGCTGCGAGCGTCGCGTTGCCTAAAACGGACATGCGCGGCGCGACCCTGATCGACGGCGTGGTGTGGGATCCGAGCGAGCCCAAGGCGTACGCCGACGGCTTCACGATACACGCGTAATCGAGGAGCTACCCATGAGTGTTGGCGCCTAACCCTTAGGCGGCACACCGACGCTGGCTCTGGCATCGCTCGATGTGCAAGAGAGTCGCGCAGCAAAACGATTTGACTATGTCTCGGAGTGAGCGAAAATGCGATCGGCAGTTGGCTCGCGGCGCGCTCATCCGACACATGTGGCACCGCTGCGCAGCTCGCTGGATTGCAAGACGCGCTCAAATGCGGCATTCAATGCGGGTCGTGTTTGCCGGAACTTAGGCGCATGATTGCGCATGCGGCAGCCCTTCCCACTTCCTGAATACACATGACTGAATCTGTTTTTCGCTGCGCTCCGTTTCTCAAGGAAATCGGGCGCGGCCCTAATGGCGCCCGAGCGCTGTCGAGTACCGACGCGGGTGCGCTCTACGAGGCGATGTTGGCCGGCGAGGTGAGCGACGTCGAGTTGGGCGCCGTATTGATCGCCTACCGGCTCAAAGGCGAAACGCCGGCCGAGCTGGCGGGCATGCTGGCCTCGGCCCATGCCACATTGACCCCACTGGCAGCGCCCCAGACGGCGTTCCGGCCGGTTTCCATTCCCACGTATAACGGCGCGCGCAAGCAGGCGAATTTGACGCCCTTGCTGGCGCTGCTGCTCGCGCGCGAAGGCGTGCCGGTGCTGGTTCACGGCGTGACCGACGACCCGGGGCGCGTAACCAGCGCGGAAATCTTCTCTTATCTGGGCATCGAACAATCGCGCAACAGCACCGATATCGAAGCGGCGCTCAAGACCCGCCTGATCGCGTTCGCGCCGATCGATACGCTCTCGCCGCCCATGGCGCGGTTGCTCGCCTTGCGCCGAGTGCTGGGGGTGCGCAATTCGACTCACACCTTGGTGAAGCTATTGCAGCCCTTTAGCTATCCAAAACTCGGTCATCCCAAGGGCGGTCACGCGTTGCGGCTGGTCAACTACACTCACCCGGAATATCGCGAGAACCTTGCGGAACTGTTCAAGGCGCACCCCGAGATCGGTGTTGGCGGTGCGCTGCTTGCGCGTGGTACTGAAGGCGAAGCGGTCGCCGACACGCGCCGGCAGGTTCAGATCGACTGGCTTCATGACGCCCGGATCGAGACGGTGGTCGCGGCGGAGCATCGGGCCGCCGAGGCTCCCTTGCCGGCTCTGCCGGCCAGCCGCGACGCCGATACTACCGCGCAGTGGATCGACGACGTGCTGGCCGGCAAGATTGCCGTGCCCGAGCAGATCACCCGGCAAGTGAACGTGATTCTGCGCATAGTCTCGGCACAGGCGGCCTGAGCTGCGCGGCTGCGTGGTCGCACGGCTGCGCAGTCGCACGGTCAGAAATTGTATTGCACGTACACTTCGTGGAAATTGACGCCGGGGTTAGGCTTTTTGATATCGGCGTTGGATATATGCTGGAACCGATACCCGAGCTGGTATTGACCACGCTGCCCGAACATCAGACCGACGCCCGCTATTTCCGTAAATTGAAATCCGGTGGAAAGGCTGTAATCGGTCGCGATAACCGCATGCGATAAGCCGCGCAACCCCACACCACCCTCGATGTAAGGCCGGATATCCCCGCCGTTCTTGACGAACCGGACGATAGGATTCAGACCAAATTCGGTAATGCTCGCGTTGACATTTCCCTCATCGGTATGCCACTGCGCGACGTGCCCCTCGGCGAGCGCCGTAAAGTGCCAATTGCCGGTGTCCCACCACGTAATATTGGGATCCCAAACGAATCCCAGATCGCCTTTTTTGATGCCCCGATCGCCCGTCCCCGCACCCAATTGAAGGCCGAACTGATCGGCGCTGGCGTGGGTGGAAATCGCCGCCAGCAATGCCATGGCCATGTAGCGCAACCAATGTGTTCTTGTTTGAACGTTGTACATTGATCTTCCCCTCCAAAATCAAAAAAACGGACTGGCCTTAAGCCACGTTTAAAGAGAATGGTGTCTACTGCAGCTAAGGGCATTCAGCGTCATATCGGATTTTGCCCCAATAGCTCGGATCCGTCCGAGAGGCGGGCACCTTGCGGCGTAAAAAATGCCCTATTAGGCGCATACATCACAATATAGTTACTTCTATGACTGGTCATCGGACGAAAAATCCCAAAAACCAGACAAAAAAGTTGATCTCAATTTTAAGGGGTTGACGTGGCTCTTAGCACTCCGCGCAAGTGAGTGCTAAAATCACCGCGATGTATGTTGCAATGCAAGACGAAAAGGAGTTTGAACGTGAACCAGGACATGACCTTACCCGCCATCGCCAGCTTGAACGAAGCAGGCGTGGGTATGCGTAAGTCAGGCGCGCCGGCTGCCAGGTCCGGTACTCTCGTCGCGGCAAACAGCCTCTTGGGGCCCGTGGGTAACATTGACGCCTATATCCAGGCCGTCAACCGGGTTCCGTTGCTGACCGCCGCCGAGGAGCAGCGGCTGGCCATCGAATACCGCGACCGCAACGATTTGGACGCAGCTCGCCAACTGGTGCTCTCGCACCTGCGGCTGGTGGTGTCGATCGCCCGGAATTATCTGGGCTACGGTTTGCCCCATGCCGACCTGATCCAGGAAGGCAATATCGGTTTGATGAAAGCCGTGAAGCGCTTCGATCCGCAACAGAATGTGCGGCTGGTGTCCTACGCCATGCATTGGATCAAGGCCGAGATCCATGAGTACATCTTGCGCAACTGGCGCATGGTCAAGGTTGCGACGACCAAGGCGCAGCGCAAGCTGTTCTTTAACCTGCGCAGCCACAAGCAGGGCATACACGCGTTCACGCCCGATGAAATCGAAGGGCTCGCGAAGGAACTGAACGTCAAGCGCGAAGAAGTCGCCGAGATGGAAACGCGCTTGTCCGGTGGCGATATCGCCCTGGAAGGTCAAGTCGAAGATGGCGAGGAAGCGTTCGCGCCGATCGGATACCTGACCGACACGCATGACGAGCCCACCGAAGTGCTGGCCGCGCGCCAGTTTGACCGCTTGCAAAGCGACGGGCTGGGCAGCGCGCTGGAGTCGCTCGACGCGCGCAGCCGCCGCATTATCGAAGCGCGCTGGCTGCAGGTGTCCGACGATGGCTCGGGCGGCGCCACCTTGCACGATCTGGCGGACGAGTTTGGCGTATCGGCCGAGCGCATCCGGCAAATCGAGGTCAGCGCGATGAAGAAAATGCGCTCCGCCTTGCACGATTACACCTGACGGATGTGCCGGGCTATTATTCGTAACACTTTCTTGCATTTTTGCGCAATCGTGTACTGAAGGCTCTCGACACGCGTAGCGCCCCAGTGCACGGGCCTCGCAAGCGGGGTCAGACGTATCCGGCGCTGTAATTTGGCGGCTCGAACCCAGTAAAACGCGGCATATGTTTTTTGTTTTGCCGTTATAGTGTTATCTGAGGAACGGGAATTTCGTTTAGGCGTTCGTTCATGCGGCCAGACTGCTTTGCAGCCGAGCTACTTGCAACGCCCGATCCACCGCAATATTGAAGTCATGCTTTATTTGGAGTGCGCCATGTTGGATACGAACTGGATCCTGGCTTTGGGCCTGTTGTTGGCATTTGGCACGCTGGGTGTCGCGATCGTCAGCGGAATTCGCCAGATGGCGGAACAGGAAGCGCGCAAGCGTCTGATCCCCATCCGCATCCGTGCGTCGGACTATTCAAGCCGTCAACGCTAGTTTTGCGATGGGACCGTGCGACTGCGGGTCGTACCTTGCAGTAGCTGGCCCCGTTTGGTAGGTCCGGCTTATTTAAGTTGATCAACACGCATGGGATCGTCCCTTGCGTGAGATTTGTGTAGGTTCCACGCGGCTCGCTCTCACGCCAGCTCTGCTCACAAGTATCTGCTTAGTGCGGTTTAAGCCGCTGATCAAGGCAGCACCTCGATGCTCTCCCCCTCCACGTACACTTCCTGCAGCTTGATGTCGCGGTCGAAAACGACCAGGTCGGCGTAGGCATCGGCCTCGATACGTCCGCGCTGCATCAGTCCCAGATAGTCCGCCGCGTGACGAGACAGTCGCGCCGACACGTCCGCCAAGGGCAACCCCAGTTCGACCAGATTGCGCAGCGCCTGATCCATTGTCAGGATGCTTCCGGCCAGTGTGCCGTCGGCAAGCCGAACTGCGCCCAGGCACTTGTGAACATGCTGGCTACCAAGGCGATATGCGCCGTCCGGCATGCCTGTGGCTGCGGTTGCGTCGGTGACGCAATACAGCTTGGGAATGGCGCGTAACGCGGCTCGGATCGCGCCGGGGTGAACGTGCAGTAGATCGGGGATTAATTCGGCGAATTCCGCATGCGCAAGCGCCGCGCCCACCATACCTGGCTCGCGATGATGCAAGCCGCTCATCGCATTGAACAAATGCGTGAAGCCGCTGGCGCCGCAGCGCAGCGCCGCAACGCCGTCTTCGTAACTTCCCAGCGTGTGACCGATTTGTACGCGTATGCCTCGCGCCGCCAGCGCTTCGATAATGGGCGCGTGGCCCGCGACTTCCGGCGCCAGCGTTACGACCCTCACCGGCGCCAGCGATAGAAAGTGCAGCACTTCCTCCAACGCCGCGGTTTTGGCCGCGTCGGGCTGGGCGCCAAGCTTGGCCGGATTCAGATACGGTCCTTCCAGATGTACGCCGAGCAAGCGTGCACTACCGCCAGGACGCGATTGCGCGGCTCGCGCGAGCTCCGCCAACACCGTTTCCAGCTCCGGGCGCGGCGCCGTCATCGTGGTTGCGAGCAAGCCGGTGGTGCCATGCCGTGCATGCAGACGCGCCATCGTCAAAACAGCAGCAGCGCCCTCCATGACGTCGGCTCCGCCGCCACCGTGCACATGCAGATCGATAAAGCCCGGCAAAATATAGGGCTCTTGATTGGTTTGAGGATCGACCGGAACGCCGTCGAGATGCGCAATGCGTCCGTCGCGTACCGTTAGGCAGCCAAGGATCCAGCCCTGCGTTGTCAGAATATTGCCGGTCAGCACGGGGTAGCGCATGAGAGGGGCTGCGATTGCCGCTAAGACAGCAGCAACTTCAGATCATGTACCCAGGACTGCGCGCCCTGTGCGTCTTTCACATACAAGCGCAACTGCCCCTTCTCGTCGAAGACGTAGCTGGCCGCAGTGTGATCCACGGTGTAGTCGCCCGGCGTCGTGCCGGCGACATTGGCATGGTAGATCCGGAAATCGTGCGTCACGCTTGTGAGCGCAGCGTCGCTATCGGGACGCAGGCCAATAAACGTCGGGTTAAATGCTTTCACATATTGTCCAAGCACCGCAGCCGTGTCGCGCTGCGGATCCAGCGTGATAAACAGCACTTGCACCTGCTTGCTCGCATCCCCGAGCTGCTGCATGGCCTGCGAAAGGTCAGCCAAGGTAGTGGGACACACATCAGGGCAATGGGTGTATCCGAATACCAGCACCACCGCCTTTCCCTTGAAATCGCCGACGTTCAGCGTTTTGCCTTGCGTGTCGGGCAACGAGAAATTCTGGCCGAACGCGGTATTACCGGTCAGGTCGAGATTGGTGAAATCGGGTTTGGAATCACAGGCGGCCAACAACGTGGTGGCCACCATCGCGCATATTAGAGCATTGCGCAGTGACGCGAACGGGCGTTTGGAATGCATATTAGAACCCGAGCAACGGACGCGTATAGTGGTCGACCAGTAACGCGGCGAACAACAGCGATAGGTAGAGAATCGAATAACGGAAAGCACGCCTGGCCAACTCGTCAGAATACGCGCGATAGATTTTCCACGCATACCCCAGAAAGATCGCATCGAGCACAACCGCAGAAAGCAGATAAATCAGGCCACTCATCTGGACCGCATACGGCAGCAGCGAGACCCCGAACAACACGATGCTGTATAGCAGAATCTGCAAACGCGTAAACTTTTCGCCATGCGTATTAGGCAGCATCGGCAGCCCGGCTTTCAGGTAATCCTGACGGCGGTACAAGGCCAGCGACCAGAAATGCGGCGGCGTCCAGACGAAGATAATCAACACCAGTATCCATGCCTGATGCGGCACATGCCCGGTGACCGCGGCCCATCCCAGCGCCGGTGGCATCGCGCCCGAAGCGCCGCCGATCACGATGTTCTGCGGCGTCGAGGGCTTCAGGATAATGGTGTAAACCACCGCGTAGCCGACAAAGGTCGCCAGCGTCAGCCACATCGTCAGCGCATTGGTGAACGCGTAAAGCACCCACATTCCCAAGCTGCCGAGCACCGCGGAAAACACGATGATTTGCGGGGCACTGATCTGGCCGTTGGCAGAAGGACGCCATGCGGTACGGCGCATCAACGCGTCTATTTTCTGTTCGACCAGACAGTTGATCGCAAACGCGGCGCCCGCCAGCAAACCGATGCCGATGGTGCCGCCGATCAGAACCTGCCAGGGCACCATGCCTGGTGTCGCGAGAAACATCCCGATCACGGCGCAAAAGACGGCGAGTTGGGTCACCCGCGGCTTGGTCAGGGCAAGATATTGGGTGACACGGCTACCCGGCGTGGGGGACTGAGCTGGCAGAGTGGTACTTTTCATGATGGGCTCACGCATAGTGGCCGCTGGAATGAGTTCAAACGGTTCGGTCGCTCGGCTACTTGTAGCATATGAGAGGCGCATTTGCGCTGCTCGTCCACATCCGGCATCTGCATTCAGATCCGCACTTGGCACGCACTTGGCATTTATCCACTCTCTTATCGAGCCCGAGAAGGGGCATAGCCGGTAGCATCGCAGCGCGCGCCCAGTCGAGCGACGCTCAACCTGTAGTTTAGCATGACGAGCAACAACAACAGGACTGCCGAGCCGCCGTTATGAGCCACTGCAATGGCCAGCGGCCACTGCAGCACGATGTTCGAAAGCCCTGTCACGAACTGAATCACGATTACCGCCAACAGGCCGGTGGCCGGCGCGCGCAGTGTGGCATAACGCCGCAACTTCCACGCGAGCCATGCGATGTACGGCACCACCACGAAAGCAAACGTACGGTGCAGCCAGTGGATGGCCACCAGGGCATCCTGGGACAGCACCTCGCCGTCACCGGTGCGGCCCAGTTGGCGCCACAGGTGGAAGCCATGGCTGAAGTCCATCGGGGGCACCCACATGCCATTGCAGGTGGGGAAATCGCTACATGCCAGCACGGCATAGTTGGTACTCACCCAGCCGCCCAGCGCAATCTGCACTATCAGCAAAATCAGCCCGAATACCGCGGCCCCCTGCCAGGGCGCGGCTTGCGGGTCAGCCGGCGCCGGCGTCAGGCGCGCGCCCAGCCAACCCAGCATGGCCAGCATGGCCAGGCCCAGCAGCAAATGTATTGTAACGATCACCGGTTGCAGCTTGAGCGTGACAGTCCACGCGCCAAACGCGCCTTGCACGCAGATCAGTGCCAGCAGGGCGGTCGGCCACCACGGCGAAATCTGCAACTGCCGACGTTTGGCCCAGGCCAGCACGACTTGCACGACGATCAGCACACCAATGGCAGTGGCGAAATAACGATGCAGCATTTCGATCCAGGCCTTGGTCATGCTGACCGGCCCGGTGGGCATCAGCGCGTGTGCGGCGTGTATCGCCGCATGAGCGACAAACGGCGAGGCCGTGCCATAGCAGCCCGGCCAGTCGGGACAGCCCAATCCCGAATCGGTGAGACGCGTGAAGCCGCCAAACATCACCAGATCCATGGTCAGGAAGGTCGTCACCCACACCAGTTTGCGAAATTTGTTGGCGTCGCCTTTGACCCAGATATAGGTCAGGGGAAACAGCGCAATGCACAGACCAGTCAGGCAGATTTGCAGTACGAACATCTCAACTTCCGTTAAAAAAGCTCGCGAGAACCTCGCGCGGCCCTGGTGCGGCTCTTGTGGGGCTATTGCCCCCCTCGCGCGCAACCCTCGCGTAATCATCCCCGCCGCCGCGCCGCTACTTCCTCACGTTGCTATCGCCATCGCATCGATTAGCCGATCGACGACGCTCTCAATAACTTGCCGATGTCGTTCTTGATTTTGCTCGGATCGGCATCCTTGGGAAACCGCATCATCAAATTACCATTCGGGTCGATTACATAGATATGGTCGCCGATCGCGGTGCCGTCATCGACCGGGAACCATTGCGCGAGCGCAGCCGGGTCGACTATCCACGCGTGCGTGTCGGGGTAGGCGTTGAGTATCTTCGGTGCGATCGGGCCGGCATCGGTACGCAGCCACACGGTTTCGATCCGGTCGCGCTCGGCGCCTTGCGTGGCTCGGATCTGGCGTGCGAAATAAAGCCGCGTGGCACAACTTTCGTCACAGCTGCTGGGTGCCACCGAAATCAACAACCACTTGCCTGCAAATGCAGTGTGAGGGACGACGGCGCCGTTCGAATCGCGCACGACAAGACTGTCCGGCACCGGCCGCTGCGGCGAAATAAGCGCGCCATAGTTGGTCGTGCCGCCGTGCGGTTTGAAAAAGTAGTAGGTCAGATACGATGCGATAACGGGCGCAGCGCAAATCGCCAGCACCAACAGGATCATGGCTCGTGAGCGGCGCAACTGCGTAGGCGTCGGGGGCGGCTGCATGGGACGCCGGCCGGCTGTTGGACGGACTGGTTTGGACAAAACGGATTCCTTTAAATAACTCAGGCGAGCGGGCCAGGCCGGCGGCTCGCCCCTGCTTCAATCAAGCTGGTCGGGTTCCTGCTGGCGTTGCTGGCGTGCCGAGCGACGTGCGGCATATAGCCCCACGACGATCACGGCAATCGCCATGCCCCACCATTGCAGCATATAGCCATAGTTACGCTCGACCCCGGTGGCCGGTGCGGGCCAATCGCGAACCAGGCCATCGCCGTCAGCGCTCGTTTGTTCGAGCACGAAAGGCTGCAGCGACAAGCCGGTTTCGTTCGCATAGGCATCCACGGCAAGATTTTGCCGAATTTTCAAATGCGGCGCAGAACCGTCATGCCCAAGTTCATAAACGCGTGTCGCATCGGCGCGGGCAATACCCGTCAACTCGATGCTCCCACTAGGGGTACTGTAAGGCGCGATCACCGTACGATCGACCGAGTTGCGGGGCAACCAGCCGCGACTCACCAGCACCGCACCGCCGTTATCGAGCTTGAACGGCGTGATGACGTAAAAGCCCGATTGATCCTGATACGGGCGATTGTCCAGATAAACCGTCAGCTCCGGCAAAAAATGCCCACGCGCGACGATCCGGTGATATTCGACCCCACTCACCGGCAACATTTGTGTGCCCAGTTCGATCACGCTTGCGTGCTCGAACTGTTCGATGAGCGCCTGCCGCGCCTCCTTCTCATGCGCCCGGCTGCGCTGCCAGAAACCCAAGCTTGTCGTCAGCATCGCCACAACGATAACCGCAAATGCCGGCCAGAACTTGATTTTCAGCATCGCGCGCCTCTCGCGTCCTTGCAGTCCCAAGCGCACCCCGCACATAGCAATGCGATAATCTGTAGATTCATTTTTTGGCCGAATTCATGCGTATCGTTGTCGTCATCGCTTTCATCCTCATAATTGGGAGCCTCGCCTCCGCCCTGTATTTCATGATGAAGGACCGTGGGAACAGCAAGCGCATGGTGTATTCGCTGATGTTTCGCGTGGGCTTTTCCATCGCCCTGTTCCTCTTCATCCTGTTCGCCAACTGGATGGGTTGGATACAGTCGACTGGCATCCCGATCGGCCGCTAAAATCGTCCACTGGGCCCGTTGCCGGGCCCGGCAACACTGCGGCAAATCGTCGCATCGGCTCGCCGTAAGCGACAACGCCGCCCACAGGGGCGGCGCAGCGTAATCAGCGAAAACGGTCTATCGAGCTAGACGCTTCGCAATCCCGGGCTCAGAGCCAGTACACGACGATATACAGCCCCAGCCACACCACGTCGACAAAGTGCCAATACCAAGCGGCGCCCTCGAACGCGAAATGATGCTCCGCGGTGAAGTCGCCGCGCAACATGCGCACCAATACGACGCTGAGCATCAAGCCGCCCATCGTCACGTGGAAACCGTGGAAACCGGTCAGCAGGAAGAAGGTCGAGCCGTAGACGCCCGAGGTCAACTTCAGGTTCAGTTCGTTGTACGCGTGAAAATACTCGAAGCCTTGGCAGAACAGGAAGGCCACACCCAGAGCGATCGTGATCGCCAGCCAGGTACACGCTTTCCTGCGGTGATTCTCGCGCAGCGCATGGTGCGACATGGTCAGCGTAGCGCCCGACGACAACAACAGCGCCGTGTTGATGGTCGGAACCGGCCACGGCGTCATCGAACGGAAGTGCGAGACCAGGTTGCCCGGCCCGATGTTCGGCCAAGTGGCTGCGAAATCCGGCCAGATAACCTGCGTGTTGACGTTATTGAGCATGTCGAGCGCAAACTCTCGCGCGTAGAACAATGCACCAAAAAACGCGCCGAAGAACATCACTTCGGAGAAGATAAACCAGCTCATGCTCCAGCGGAATGACGAATCGACCAGCTTGCCGTAAGAGCCGCTCTGCGATTCCGCGATCGCGTCGCCAAACCATTGCCACAACACGTAGAGCAGCCAGACCAAGCCAATCGCAAAACCGATAGGCGCAAAGCTCTCCCCATTGAGCCAGGCAGCCAGCGAGAAGAACATGCACAGCAGGCCGATCGCAGCCGTCAGCGGATGGCGTGATGGCTGCGGGACGAAATAAGTTGAGCCTGGCGTATGTGCGCTCATTGTTGTATCTCCACTTCAATCCAATTTTAACAATCGTGCCTGTCAGCGATGCCGACTACTTGGCAACAACAACATGTATTACTGTGATCAACACAAGTATGAAACATGCACCGCACAATACCGCCGCGAGAATCACGTGGACCGGGTTCAACCCAGCCAAATCACGCTGATGATCACGTCCTTTGCGTATCCCGAAGAAAGACCACATCACTGCTTTGATGGCTTTCAAAAAGCTCGGCTTGCCCTCTGCATCCAGCATCCGCCACTCCCAAAGCCAAGCATCGCTGACCGATTGTCCAGCCGCTACAAGACGTGGCTGGCGATCGACGCGACAAAAAACACCAACACGATACCCAACAAAATCATCCCGCCGCGAAAACATGCGCGACGTTGCTGCTCAGTCAGGGTTACCTGCGATTTCTGGTTCATGATCTTTTCTAAAGCCGGGCGCGAGCCCGGCACTAACAATACATTGCGCTGCGGGTGCTCTTACGGGCGCTATTACTCGACCACCGGCGGTGTTTCAAACGTATGGAACGGCGGCGGGCTCGGCAACGTCCATTCCAGGCCCTCGGCACCATCCCACGGCTTGTCGCCCGCTTCCAGATGGTTCTCGGCGCCGCGATAAGCCGGCAGCGCGACCCAGAACAGGAAGTACACCTGCATCAAGCCGAACACGAACGCACCGATCGTCGCAACCTGATTGAAGTCGGTGAACTGCGCCGGATAATCGGCATAGCGACGCGGCATCCCGGCCAGACCAAGAAAGTGCATCGGGAAGAACGTCACGTTGAACGAGATCAACGAACCCCAGAAGTGAATCTTGCCGCGCAGTTCGTTGTACATGAACCCGGTCCACTTCGGCGACCAGTAATACCAGCCGGCGAACAGCGCGAACAGAGAACCTGCCACCAGCACATAGTGGAAGTGCGCCACGATGTAATAGGTGCCGTGCAGCGCGATATCGAGCGGTGCAATCGCCAGGATCAGACCGGTAAAGCCACCCATCGTGAACACGAACAGAAAGCCAATTGCGAACAACATCGGCGTTTCGAAGGTCATGGAGCCGCGCCACATCGTCGCGATCCAATTGAACACCTTCACGCCGGTCGGCACGGCCACCAGCAGCGACGCGTACATGAAGAACAACTGGCCGGTCACCGGCATGCCGGTGACGAACATGTGGTGAGCCCACACCATGAACGACAGGATCGCGATCGACGACGTCGCGTACACCATGGAGCTATAGCCAAACAGCTTTTTGCGCGAGAACGCCGGAATCACCTGGGAGATAATGCCGAACGCCGGCAAAATCATGATGTACACCTCAGGGTGACCGAAGAACCAGAATACGTGCTGATACAGAACCGGGTCGCCGCCACCTGCCGCATTGAAGAACGAGGTGCCGAAGTGGCGATCGAACAACAGCATGGTGATCGCGCCTGCCAGCACCGGCATCACGGCGATCAGCAGGAAGGCGGTGATCAGCCAGGTCCAGACGAACATCGGCATTTTCATCAACGTCATGCCGGGAGCGCGCAGGTTAAGGATGGTCACGACGATGTTGATCGAGCCCATGATCGACGAAGCGCCGAGAATGTGGATCGCGAAAATACCCAGGTCCATGCCCGGGCCCATTTGCACCGACAGCGGCGCATAGAGCGTCCAGCCCGCAGCGGTGGCGCCGCCGGGTGAAAACAGTGAAACCACCAGCAGGAACGCGGCCGGCGGGAGCAGCCAGAAGCTCAGGTTGTTCATGCGCGCGAACGCCATGTCCGGCGCGCCGATTTGCAGCGGAACCATCCAGTTCGCGAAGCCGACGAAGGCCGGCATGATCGCACCGAAGATCATGATCAGCCCGTGCAGGGTCGTCATCTGGTTAAAGAACTCGGGACGCACGATCTGCAGGCCCGGCTGGAACAATTCGGTACGGATAATCAGCGCCATCACACCGCCCACCATAAACATGGTGAACGAGAAAATCAGGTAGAGCGTACCGATGTCCTTGTGATTGGTGGCATATAGCCAGCGCCGCCAGCCTTGCGGATAACCGTGCGCGTGATCGTGATCGTGACCCACCACGTGATCGTGCGAGACCGTCGACATAACCCCTCTCCTTACGCTTGACTACGATGCCCGCAGGAATGCGCGGGCAAATCTTTTAATTCGCACACCGGGCGCAGCCTCGCGCCCGAAGCAACTCTCAGCTGGCGACCTTGCTGCTCTCGACAGGCGCCGGGCTGGCCGCCTGTTTTTGGCCGCCTGGCAGCGTCTTGCCGTCACGCGCGGCGCCGACCACGCCGGGCTGTACAGTCTGGCCGGTGTGATTACCCCACGAATTACGAATATAGGTGACCACCGAGGCAATCTCGAGATCGCTCAAGTCAGTGCCCCAAGCCGGCATCTGGCCCTTGCCGTGCAACACGATATTGATGTTGTCCGAGACCGGGCCGTTCACGATGTGATCGCCATCCAGCGCCGGAAAGGGCCCGACGCCCTTGCCGTTTGCCTGATGGCAGGCGACGCAGTTGCTCATATAAACTTTCTGGCCGTTCGCAATCAGCTCGGCGTGCGAGTAGTCGCCCGTGTGGGCCGCAGTAGCGGCGCCTGCCGCCAGGGCCGCGGATTGCGTCGTCTTGACCCATGCCGCGTAGTCGCCCTCAGACAGTACGTCCACCACCACAGGCATGAACGCATGTTCCTTGCCGCACAGCTCGGTGCAGAAGCCACGGAAGGTGCCAACCTGCTCGGCCTTGAACCAGGTATCGCGCACGAAACCGGGAATCGCATCCTGCTTGACGCCGAACGCCGGCACATACCACGAGTGCACCACGTCGGCCGCGGTCGTAATGATGCGGATTTTTTTACCGACCGGCACCACCAGCGGGTGGTCGACTTCCTGCAAATAGGTATCGGTGATCGGTGCGCGGCCATCTATTTCGGCTCGCGGTGTCGACAACGAGGAAATGAACGAAATGCCTTCGCCCGGCCCTTTGATGTAGTCGTAGCCCCACTTCCACTGATAGCCCGTCACTTTGACGGTCAGGTCGGCGTTCGCGGTGTCTTTCATCGCGACCACGGAACGGGTCGCTGGCACGGCCATCGCAATCACGATCAGCAGCGGCACGGCGGTCCAGAGGATTTCAACCGTGGTGCTTTCATGAAAATTGGCCGCTTTGTATCCTTTCGACTTGCGGTGCGCAAAAATCGAATAAAACATCACGCCGAACACGCCGACAAAAATCACCAGGCAAATCAGCAACATCGCCGTGTGCAGGTCGTAAAGCTCCTGAGCGATATGGGTCACCGGCGGTTGGAAATTCAGCTCATTAACGGCCGGCCCTCCGGGACTATCCTTGACGTCGACGGCATACGCCCCGCCCGCCATCAGCAGGCCACCGATCGCCAGCCCGCCCGCCAGGGCTCGCTTGATTGATTTCATAGCTTCCTTACCCAAATTAACCATTCAGACTCGAGCCTGCCCGGTGGCGCCGGTCAGGCTCGGACGCATGCCTCAGGAACAACGCCGCAGCCATACGCGCAACTCAGCTGCAAACTGAGCACGCCGCTCAAGCGCAAGATGTTGTCCAATCTCAATCTTTTTACCCGAAACGTGCAGCGTGATCGGCTCGGACTCGCGTCCCCATTTGCCGCTTACCACCGGCCCCGCCTCGACCCGAACCCACCGCGGGTTCAATTCATGTTGTGTCACCCGCTCCGCCGACCGCGTCTCGATCAGCAAACGATGAGGCCGCAACTGGATGCGCTCGTAATCGACCGCATGCCGCGCATAGATCACGAACGCCACCCCGACCGCAACCACTTCCAACCCGGAAAAAATCAACACCATCCAGGCCCCGGTCAATGCAACAGTCACTGCCAAACCGAGCGAAAACACCGCAATCGCCAGATAAAAACCCACAAATTGCCGCGGGGTTGCAGAGCAATTTCGCCTGAGCAACCAATCTTTCGCCAACACCTCGGCATCCTCGTGGTATTTGCCCGGCTCCATCACCCCCTCCTGCAGTGTCTGGCAACGCATGCCGTTTCAGGCTAGCCAGCAACGAACAGAGATAGACTCGCCAGCATAACCCGAAAGCCCCGGCATTATAGGCGGGAAGCCCAACGGCCACAAGCAAGCGCGGCCGTTAGACACAACGGTTTCGAACATTTTGCGACATCGGCGGCCTATCGTGCACTCAATTTTAAACTTTCATTAAGACGATGCGTCACCGCAGCGGCGTTTATGCGCATTTGCAGCGTCCTTTGCCTGCTCATTTGCTTACTTCATTTGCCTGATTCGTTTGCTCACCGTTCAATTCATTCCCTTGAGCGGTTTGATCATGCCAGCGCCCCGGCCAATTTCGTCGGGACGGATCACGCTATAGCCTTGCGGCGTGGTCTTGACCTGCGCTTTCCACGCATGCCCATAAATTACCTCGAACGTGAGCGCGATGGTGCCATCCGCACGCCGCTGCGATTCAAGTGAGGCAATTTGTCGCGCCAGCGCGGCGCGCCCACCCAGGCCAACCGGCCCCATTCCCCGGCGCGGCTCGCCGCCCCAGCGCCGCACGTCCCGCAGCAATGCTTCGGCGCTGCGATACGTCACGGTCAGAATTTCGGCATCCATGACCGGCGTCTCGAAGCCACTCGCCACCAGCATGTCGCCAAAATCATGCATATCGACAAAACTCAGCGTCGCATCGGGATTCCCGTTCGCGCGTAATTCGCGCAAGGTGTCCGGCCCCAATGTACTGAACATCAGCAAACCACCCACCTTCAGCGCGCGCTGCCACTCTGGAAAAATCTGATCCGGGGTCGCGTGCCATTGCAAGGCTAGATTGGACCACAGCAGATCGAACGCGCCGCCGGCGAACGGCAGTCGACCGTAATCGCCTTGCACTACGCTCGTCGTACTGGATTCGGCGCCCATCGCGGCTCGCAACCCTTGCGGCAACATGCGGCGCCAGCCGATCGGTGCGATATCCCCGCGCGCCAACTGCGCCATGCGCCCTGACAGATCGAGTCCAAACACCGATGCGCCGGGGTAGCGCTCGCGCAGCCGCGGCAAGTCGGCGCCCGGCCCGCAGCCGGCATCCAGCACCCGCGCCGGCTGCAACTTGATGTAGTCGAGCCGCTCGTGCATGCGCTGCGCAATTTCGCGCGGCAAAAATTCGACCTCGTGAAAGCTCGCAGCACGCCGATCGAAAATCTTTTCGAGGCGTTCGATTTCAGCGCCTGGGCGCCCTGATTCTGCGGAATTAGACAACGTGACTACCTGTCGCTCGGATGGTTGCAAAGTATACTCGTTAGCCTCGATTTAATCAGTCAAACGCGCAGACTAACGCGCAGCACCTGCCCCGCCGCCATGACGCAAATGCCACTCCAGCCGGTATCGAAATGTGCGCTTGCACTTGGGCACCTACGTAGCCTGAATTTTCTTTCGTCCGTTACCGGCGTGAACCTGCGCACAGCCTGGCCGGCGCTGCTTCGCGTCGCGCTGCAGAACCGCTGCTTTTTATGCGGCAATATGTCGCACCTGGAAATTTGCCGCGATTGCGAGCTGGAAGCGCTTGAGGACACGCTCGACGACGCACCGCGCTGCGCGTGCTGCGCGCTTACCCTCGCGGGGATCGAGGACCCATCACAGCGATGCAGCCGTTGCGTGGTCGAGCCGCCGGCGTTCGACGCCACACTGGCCTTTGCCGACTACAGCGCGCCGTACGACTCGCTGGCGCTCGCCCTGAAATTCTCCGCGCGCCTGAACCTGGCCGGCTGGTTTGCACGCAAGCTCGCCCAGTTGGCTCATTATGCGGACGTACAACCCGATCTCATCATCCCGGTGCCGCTCGCACGCAGCCGGCTCGCTCAGCGCGGGTTCAACCAAGCATGGGAAGTCGCGCGCGTGCTGGGGCGTCTACTGGATGCGAATGCATCGGCCACCATCGTCACGCGCACTCGGAGCACCTTGCCGCAGTCGGCACTCGCCGATGTCCAAAGTCGTCGCGACAATGTGCAAGACGCGTTCTCGGTCGCTCGATACCAAGGATTTTTCGGGCGCAAGCGCATCCGGAGTCTGGACGGCCTTCATCTGGCCGTGGTAGATGACGTAATGACCTCAGGCGCCACGCTCAATGCACTCGCGCAGCAACTCAAACAAGCCGGTGCGGCCCGGGTTACCAACCTGGTTGCGCTACGTACACCAGCCGCATACTCCCGCTAAATACCGCGATTGCTAAATACCGCGATTGCCTAAACCCGAAGGAAACTATGTTCAATGTCGTTCTGGTCGAACCTGAAATTCCGCCGAACACCGGCAATGTGATTCGCCTGTGCGCGAATACCGGCGCGCGCTTGCACCTTATCGAGCCGCTCGGCTTTCCGTTGGACGACGCAAAGTTGCGCCGTGCCGGGCTCGACTATCACGAGTACGCCGCCATGATAGTGCACTCAAACTGGACAGCTTTTCTCGATACCGAAAAGCCCGATCGACAGCGTATGTTCGCCTTTACGACCCGCGGCGCCAGCGGTTTTTACGAGCAGAAATTCGAGCCGGGCGACTGGTTTATATTTGGTGCCGAGACACGAGGGCTGGCCGCCGAGGTACTCGACGAATTCGACGGCACACGCCGCGTGAGGCTACCGATGCGACCGGAAAACCGCAGCTTGAATCTGTCCAACACGGTCGCCGTGGTGGTATTCGAAGCGTGGCGGCAACAGGGGTTTGCGGGGGGAAGTTGAGAGTGCGTCGTTCAGCTTTCCGCGCGGGCGTCGCGGCGCAATAATGCGCCCACCGCGGCACGCGGTGTTCGGCCGTCGAACAGTACCGAGCAAACCGCTTCGGTAATCGGCACCTCGACCTTGCAGTGCTGCGCAATCTCCAACACCGCGCGAGCGCAAAGCACCCCTTCGGCCACATGCCCAAGGTGGTTCAGAATCTGCGCGAGCGTCTGGCCGCCGGCCAGTTGCATGCCGACCGTGCGATTGCGCGACAGGTCGCCGGTCGCGGTCAGGATCAGGTCGCCTAGCCCGGTCAGGCCGGTGAAGGTTTCGGCGCTACCGCCCAGCGCAACGCCGAGCCGCGTCATTTCGGCGAGGCCACGCGTAATCAACGCTGCCCGCGCGTTCAAGCCCAGGCCCAGGCCATCGGCGATACCGGTGGCAATCGCAAGCACATTCTTTACCGCGCCGCCCACCTCGACACCGACCACGTCCTCTCCCGTGTAGATGCGCATCGCGCCGTGATGGAACGCCTGCACGGTCAAATCGCGGCAAAGCTGCGAACTACTGGCGACGGTCAGCGCCGCAGGTAAGCCGGCTGCGACTTCGCGCGCGAAACTCGGTCCCGACAAAGCGCCGCATCCGAGATGATCCGGCAACACGTCGGCCACGACCTGGTGCGGCAACAAGCGGGTATCGGCTTCAAATCCTTTGCACAACCAGACCATTTGCGCGGGCACTCGACCGGCGGCACGTATCGCTTCGCACAAGCCACGCAAGCCGGCAACCGGAGCTGCGAGCACACACAGCGCGCGCTCGCCGCTGGCATGTTCGAGCGCGGCCGCGAAGTCCGTCTCGAAACGCAATTTCGCGTGGAGCGGGACCCCGGGCAGATACGCCGAATTTTCATGATCGAGCGCGAGCCGCTGCACCAGGCGCGCATCACGCGCCCAAAGCAGGGTATCGTGCCGCCCGGCGAGGTGGCTGGCCAGCGCCGTACCCCATGCGCCGGCACCGAGAACGGCGACTTTCATCCCTGGCTAACGCGATTGCGCTTAATGCTGAGTCGGAGCGCTATCGGCCACGATGATGCCAGGATCATTGCTGGCGGCGCCGTTTTGCGCGGCAAACTGCGCTTGACGTTGCTCGTACAGCGCCTGGAAGTTGATTTCCGCCAGATGGATCGGCGGGAAGCCGGCACGCGTCACCATGTCGGCGATATTGGCGCGCAGGTACGGGAAAATGATGGTCGGGCAGGCAATGCCCAGCAACGGATCGATTTGATCGTTCGGGATATTGCGAATGTCGAAAATACCCGCTTGCTTGGCTTCGATCAGGAAGGCGATCTTATCCTTGACCTTGGCGGTCACGGTGCCCGTTACGACGCCCTCGAACACACCATCGGCGAGGCGTTCGGCCTTGACGTCAACTTCCACTTCGACCGACGGCATTTCGGTTTCGAGGAAAATTCCTGGGGAATTCGGCTGCTCAAGCGACGCATCCTTTAGATAAACGCGCTGGATGTTGAAGTACGGCTCAGTGTTGACGTCTGACATGGGGAAAGATTCCTAAGAACAGCGAAGCGCCGCTCGGCACTCGGGCACCGGCAGCAAAAAAATAATTGGATACTGGCTCGAACACATCGCCGAACACCCAAACACGATTAACACCTTTTCGAACTGACCGATCAGGCCAAGTCAGGCAACGAGGGGCGGGCAACGGGCCACGCCACAGCTCAGGTGACCGGGTTCAGGCAAGCGGATTCAAGCAACTTCTTCCAGCATCAGTTGCAAACCGCCCTTGCGATCCAGCGCCGACAGATCGTCGTACCCACCGATATGGGTTTCGCCAATAAAAACCTGTGGCACGGTACGACGCCCGGTGCGCGTCATCATTTCGGCGCGGCGGGCCGGATCTTTGTCGATGAGAACTTTTTCGACATGCTCAACGCCCCGCGACTTCAACAAGCGCTCGGCCATGACGCAATACGGGCACACCTGCGTGCTGTACATCACCACTTTGTTCATCATGCTGTTCCCTCCCTAACGACGGGCATGCCCGCCTGATGCCAGGCGCCCAGACCGCCCTGCAAAATATAAGTTTCCGTATAGCCGGCGCTTTCCAGCAGCGCCTGCGCCTTCTGTGCTCGCTGACCGGTTTGGCAGATTAGCAAAAGCGGCGTTTTCTTGTTCTTGTTGACTTGGGCGGCTTTCGTTCCCAGTTCCTCCAACGCGAAATGGCGCGCCTGGGGCAGGTGCCCCGCAGCGAATTCGGCAGCGGTACGCACATCGACGATCACGGCGTTTCGCCGGTTGATCAACACGGTAGCGTCTGCGGCCGAGATGCCGCGCCCTTTGCGCAATGCCGGCCACAGCAGCAATGCTCCGGAGATCAGGGCAATTGCGATTAAAACAAGGTTGATGTAGTCGGTGAAAAACGTCACGGAAAAACCGCCAAAGGTAGGTTGGAATCCAATCATTATAAAATACTCCCTGTTGCGATGCGGAATTGCATTTTTGAGGCCGGCCAAAAAGCGGTGTTTGGGTCGCTCAGTTGCGTCACTTATTTGGGCCGCTTGCTTGGCCCGCCTCAGGCCTTCCGTTTTTCGCTTGCCGGTTTTACCACTCTTTCGAAGCTAACCATGTACAAACTTGTGCTTATCCGCCACGGCGAATCGACCTGGAACAAGGAAAACCGCTTCACAGGCTGGGTCGACGTCGACCTGACCGAGAAAGGCGCCATCGAGGCTTATCAAGCCGGCGTGCTGCTCAAGGAAGCCGGTTTTACCTTCGACATTGCCTATACCTCGGTCCTCAAGCGCGCAGTTCGCACGCTGTGGCAGGTGCAGGACGCGATGGACCTGATGTGGCTGCCGGTGGTGCACTCGTGGCGCCTGAACGAGCGCAGCTACGGCGCGCTGGCCGGCCTGAACAAGGCGGAAACGGCGGCCAAATATGGCGAGGAGCAAGTGCTGGTGTGGCGCCGCAGCTATGACACGCCGCCCCCGGCGCTGGACGCTGACGATGAACGCGCACCTTACGGGGATCCACGCTACGCCAAAGTGCCGCGCGAGCAGTTGCCGTTGACCGAGTGCCTGAAGGACACCGTGGCCCGGGTGCTGCCGATATGGAATGAATCGATCGCGCCGGCCATCAAGGCGGGCAAACGCGTGGTGGTCTCGGCTCACGGCAATTCGCTGCGCGCGCTGATCAAGTATCTCGACAATATCGCCGATAGCGACATCGTCGGCCTTAACGTACCCAACGGCATCCCGCTCGTCTACGAACTCGATGCCGACCTGAAGCCGATCAAGAGTGGTTACCTGGGCGACCCGGCCGCGATCGCCGCGGCGCAGGCCGCCGTGGCGAAACAGGGAAAAGTCGGCTGATCCTGGTTCAGCGTCCGGTCCCGACCGCTTCCCAGTTTTTTGGAGCGTAGATATTTCGAGCCTGGCTCGAACCTCGCCGCAAAGTCGCTGTCGAAGCGGTCTGAGACTGCAACCGCATAACGAATGTTACGATCGAAAAAGATCTCGATCGGTCTTATTCCGTTAAAAAAATCAAAACAGTTATACTCATAGAACCTTCGCTTGCGAGTTGACGAGAGCCACACATTAACTGATCTATGCGCATACAACTGAAATACCTTGGCCTGGTAGCAGCAGGCCTGCTGACCGGCACGTTTGCAACGTTACAGCTCTCTTCCGCCGCACAACCGGGTGACTTAGCGCCCCTGCCCCTCGATCAACTCAGACTATTTGCCGAAGTATTCGGTCAGATCAAGAGCGAATACGTGGAGCCGGTGGACGACAAAAAGCTGCTGACCGCCGCCATCAAGGGCATGGTCTCCAGCCTCGATCCGCACTCCTCGTACCTGGACAAAACCGAATATGCCGAACTGCAAGAGCAGACGCGCGGCAAATTCGCCGGGCTGGGTATCGAGATCTCCCAGGAAGACGGGCTGATCAAAGTCATCTCCCCGATTGAGGACTCGCCGGCGTTTCGTGCCGGGATTCGTCCGGGCGATCTGATTACACGCATCAACGACCAGCCAGTGCGCGGCATGACGCTGGACGCCGCCGTCAAGCAGATGCGCGGTGATCCGGGCACCAAAGTGACCGTGACGCTGTTCCGCAAGACGGACGAACGCACCTTCCCGGTGACCGTGACGCGCGCCGAAATTCGCGTGCAAAGCGTCAAAGCGAAAATGATCGAACCCGGCTATGCATGGGTACGCGTGACCAGCTTTCAGGAACGCACCATCCCTGACCTCGCCGCGAAGTTGACGGACTTGGCCAAGGCCGATCCGCAGCTCAAGGGCGTGGTGCTCGACCTGCGCAATAACGGCGGCGGCTTGCTGCAAACCGCAGTGGGCGTAGCGGGCGCATTCTTGCCGGACAATTCGGTGGTGGTGACGACCAACGGCCAGATCGCCGACGCCAAGCAGACCTACCGCGATACTTTCAGCAATTACCGTCTGCCGTCCTTCGACACGGATCCGCTGAAGAACCTGCCAGCCATCTATAAGACGGTGCCTATGGTCGTGCTGACCAACGCGTATTCGGCGTCGGCGTCGGAAATTGTGGCCGGCGCGCTACAGGATTACCATCGCGCTCAATTGATGGGCAAAACCACCTTCGGTAAAGGGTCGGTACAGACTGTACGTCCGCTCACCGCAGACACCGCCTTGCGCCTGACCACGGCGTATTACTACACGCCTAGCGGCCGCTCGATCCAGAACAAGGGTATCGAACCCAACTTCGTGGTCGATCAATACGCGGATGGCGACCCCGACGATGCGCTGGTGACGCGCGAAGCCGATTATTCGAACCACTTGGCCAACCTGCAGGACCCGAACGAGAAGAAAGAAGCGGAGCAGCGTCAGAAAGATCACATGCAACTGCTGCGCAACCTCGAAGAGGCGAATGCCAAGAAGACCCCGGAGCAGCGCGAGAAAGACCGCAACCGTCCGCCGCCTGATTTCGGCAGCCCGAGCGACTTCATGCTGCAACAGGCGATTGACGAGTTGAAAGGCCAACCCGTGGCGCTTTCCAAGGCGCTGATCAACGTCGACAGCGATGGCCCGCAAGCCGCAACAACCGGCTCAGCCTCCAGCGCCACCGCCAGCGTTCCGGCGATCGCATCGGGCGCAGTCGTCAAGTAAGCGGATCACGACCGCCTCGTCGGTACATCGATGAGGCGGCTCGGCGCTTGACTCTCCCCCGGCCACCGCGGCCCGCTTCCGGACTCCGCCGGCATGAACGACGATCAACTACTGCGCTACTCGCGCCACATCCTGCTTGACGAGCTCGGTATCGAGGCGCAACAACGCTTCCTCGACGCTCATGTGTTGGTGGTGGGCGCAGGCGGCCTGGGAGCGCCGGCCTGTCTGTATCTGGCCGCGGCCGGAGTCGGCACGTTGAGCGTCGTCGATCCCGATGAAGTCGACCTGACCAATCTCCAGCGTCAGATCGTCCATACCACAGCCAGTGTCGGATCCCTCAAGGTCCAGTCAGCGCAGGCCACACTCGCACAGATCAACCCCGAGGTCGTCGTCAACGCGCTGCCCGTGCGGGCCGACGCCGCGTTCCTCGACGAATGGGTCGCGCGCGCGAGCGTGGTTCTCGATTGCTCCGACAATTTCGTCACGCGTCACGCCATCAACCGCGCCTGTGTCACCCATCGAGTGCCGCTAGTGTCGGGCGCGGCACTACGCTTCGACGGGCAGATCAGCACCTTTGACGCGCGCGATCCGGCATCGCCGTGCTATGGATGCCTGTTTCCGCCGGATCAGGAATTCGAGGAAGTCGCGTGCTCGACTATGGGCGTGTTTGCGCCGCTGGTCGGTATCGTGGGTGCGATGCAGGCTGCCGAAGCGCTGAAGGTGATTGCCCATGTCGGCACCGCGCTCGTGGGACGTCTCGTGCTGTACGACGCGCTACGCGGCGAATGGAACACCATCCGCGTCGCACGGCAGCCCGATTGCCCGGTTTGTGGATCGGCTCACGCCGCGCGCGGGTAATGCCTGAGACTAATTTAGCGGACCAAGCCAGGCACATTAAGCCACGCACGCCAACCGCGGCAGACGCACCCGCAGCCTTCCCACACTCACTCTCAGCTAGCTTTCAGATGTGCGCCAAGCGCGTAAGCGCCGCCTGCAGTTCGGCCGGCTCGTAAGCGGCGAGCACGTCCTGCACAGGCTTTTCCAGATGCGGCCGATGTGCCCGCAGCACCTCTTGCTTGACCGTGAGCAATTGGCTCGGATGCATCGAGAACTCGGTCAGCCCCATACCCAATAGCAAACGCGTGAGCAGCGGATCTCCGGCCATCTCGCCGCATACTGAAACCGGCACGCCGGCACGTTGTGCTTCACGTAGCGTATGGCTGATTAAGCCCAGCACAGCCGGGTGACACGGGTCGTACAGATGCGCCACGGCGTTGTCGGTGCGATCGATGGCCAGCGTGTATTGAATCAGGTCGTTGGTGCCGATCGACAGGAAATCGAGGCGCTTCAAAAACATCTGCACAGCAAGCGCCGCGGCGGGAATCTCTATCATCGCGCCGACCTTGACGTTCGGATCGTAAGCGAGCCCCGCATCGTCGCACTGCTGTTTGGCCTCGTAAATCAGATCGAGCGTCTGATCGATTTCCTGGGCATGCGCAAGCATGGGAATCAGAATTTTCACAGGCCCGAATGCCGAGGCACGCAGGATCGCGCGCAACTGCGTCAGGAACATTTGCGGCTCGGACAAACTCCAGCGGATCGCGCGCAGGCCGAGCGCGGGATTCGCCGCGGTCTCGAAACCGTCGGTGCGATGATCGAGCGGCTTATCGGCGCCCACGTCGATGGTGCGTATCGTCACCGGCAAGCCCTGCATGATCTCGACAACCCGCCGGTACGCCTCGAACTGCTGTTCTTCCTGGGGGTGTTCGTGCTTGCCCATGAACAGGAATTCGGTACGAAACAGCCCGATGCCGACCGCACCCGCGCTGAGCGCGCCGACCGCATCTTCGGGTAATTCGATGTTGGCTAGGAGATCGATCTTGGTGCCGTCGACCGTCTGCGTCGGCGAGAATTTCAGCCGCTGCAGCTTGCGTTGCTCGAGCTCTTTTTCGCTTTGCCGGTAGGAATATTCTTCGAGAATAATCGGTGCAGGGTCGACGATCACGATGCCCGCATCGCCGTCGACGATGATCAGATCGTTTTGCCGGATCAGCGCACTGGCCTGCTGCACGCCGACCGCGGCCGGAATGCCCAGGCTGCGCGCGACGATGGCCGTGTGCGAGGTGCGTCCGCCCAAATCGGTAACAAAGCCTCGGAATGCCTGCGTTTTGAATTGCAGCATATCGGCCGGCGCAATGTCATGGGCGACCACAATCATTTCGAGTGTGCCGCCGGAGCGTTGCGCGCCGTCCGCCACCACGGCCGCGGCCGATGGCGACCCCGCCAGAGCGATCAGCACTCGCTCGACCACCTGCTCCAGATCCGCCTTGCGCTCGCGCAGATACGCGTCTTCGATCTCGTCGAAGTGCCGCCCCAGTTGTTCGAGTTGTTCGGTCAGCGCCCACTCGGCGTTGTAGCGGCGCTTGCGTATCAATTCGACGGCGGCTTCGGCCAGCATCGCGTCGCGCAGGATCAACATGTGAACGTTCAGAAACGCGCTCATTTCGCCGGGCGCATCCGCCGGCAAATCGGCGCGTATCGTATCGAGTTCGCGATGCACGACATCCTGAGCGGCGCAAAAGCGCGCGACCTCGGCCTCGATTTCCTCAGGCTCCACGAGATAGTGGTCGACATCGAGCGCTGCGGGCGCGATCAGATAAGCCCGCCCGATGGCGATGCCGCGAGACACAGGGATCCCATGCAGTGTGAACGACAAGCGCGGCTCCTCGATACAGTTATGAACGGCTATGGCTAAGGCTGCACGTACGTCGCATTCAGCGCGTTCAATACATTCGGCGCCCCCAATCCGATTGCATCATGCCTGAGTCGGAACGCACTGCGCCATTCGGGGATGCCCGGTCAGACCTACTCGCCTTCGCCGAATTTATTGGCGATCATCGCGAGCACTTCGTCCATCGCTTGTTGTTCGTCGGCACCCTCGGTTTCGATCAGCACCGTGCTGCCGATCCCGGCAGCCAACATCATCACGCCCATGATGCTTTTGGCGTTGATGCGGCGCGAGTTGCGTGTCATCCAGACCTCGCATTGGAAACGTCCGGCCAGTTGAGTGAGTTTTGCCGAGGCGCGCGCATGCAGACCCAGCTTATTGACGATCTTAGTCTCACGTTGCAGCATGATGATCCGGTGGACAGGACAAAGGGGAAGCCGCGCCGGTGGTATCGACTGCTGCAGCCGACACGGCCGCGGCCAGGGTAGAAGACGGGGTAGCAGTGGCGCCGGCCGCGGGTGGGCTGACAGCCTGGATGCCTTTGATTCCGCCCGCAAGCGCCTTATCCACGAGCGTATCGAGTGGAATCGAGCGATAACAGACAGCGCGTACCAGCATCGGCAGATTGGCGCCGGCGAGCACGCGCACGCGGGGCAAACTGGCCAGCCGCGCGGCAATATTGGACGGCGTTGCGCCGAACAGGTCGGTCAACACCAACGCGCCGTTTTCTTCCATCAGGCGCGTTAATTCCATCTCTGCCGTTTGCAGTAGTTGGGCGGGGTCGTTATCGGGGGTAATGTCGATCACCCCGATGCGCGCCGGCAGGCCACCGTAAATGTGCGAAATGCAATCCCGCAACGCGGTGGCAAACGGAGCATGCGCAATAATCAGTATTCCTGCCATATTGGTATCTTCACGGCGCGGTATCGCTTCACAGCAGCGCTTTACAGCGTCATTTCAGCAAACATGCCTATGGGAGCAGGAGGTGAAACCTTCGCAACGCCCGCTCACTCGCCTTGGCCCTCAATTGTAACAGCAGGGGCGATGCAATGCTGCCTTCGCCCTTGCCCGCTGCACTAGGCCATTTGTCCAAACCCGCCCGCTCATCCCACGGCTGCTTCCAACGCGTCGATAAACATTGCCGGCACGTCGAACCCCGTTTGTTCCGTAATTTCCCGGAAGCAGGTAGGGCTCGTGACATTCACTTCCGTCAGCCAATCGCCGATCGCATCGAGCCCGACCAGCAGCAAGCCGCGCGCGATCAACACCGGTGCCAGCGTTTCGGCGATTTCCAGGTCGTGAGCGCTCAGCGGCTGCGCGCGGCCCAAACCGCCCGCCGCCAGATTGCCGCGCACTTCGTTGCCTTGGGGAATGCGCGCCAGCGAAAACGGTACCGGTTTGCCGCCAATGATCAGGATGCGCTTGTCACCCTCGGTAATCGCCGGAATGAATTTCTGCGCCATCACCGAACGTACGCCGTTGTCGCTCAAGGTTTCGATAATCGAACCGAGATTCATGCCATCGGCCTTGACCCGGAAAATGCCCATGCCGCCCATCCCGTCAAGCGGCTTGAGAATGATGTCGCCATGTTCATCATGGAAGGCGCGCAGCCGCGTCACGTCGCGCGTCACCAGAGTCGGCGCGACAAATTGCGGAAACTCGCCGATTGCGAGCTTTTCCGAATGGTCGCGAATCGCCTGAGGTTTGTTGAATACGCGAGCCCCACGGCGCTCGGCATGTTCGAGCAACCAGGTAGCGGTCACATATTCCATGTCGAACGGCGGGTCTTTGCGCATCAAAATGGCGTCGAACCGCTCCAACGCGACGATTTCCGCGGGCGCGGCCCGATACCACGGGCCCGGGCCGACATGATGATGATCGGCCACGATTTCAATGCGCCTCACGCGGGCATCGACTACCCCGGAGCTGAGCGCCAGGTCGTAAGGTTCACAAGCGTATAACGTGTGACCGCGGCGAGCTGCCTCGGCCATCATCGAAAAGGTCGTGTCCTTGTAAATCTTGAACGCTTCCAGCGGATCGGCAATAAACAAAATATCCATGATCACTCGAACTCACAAAGCTGCAGACGTGGGGTGGGTCAAACCTGAATAGCGTCGGGGTCTGTTTTCTCTAGCTCGATCGACGCCGCCAACAATGCCAGCCGCGCGACCACGCCATACATATAGAACCGGTTCGGCGGCGCCGCACCCGCTTTTGCGTGCACATCGGGCAACGCTGCATGCTCGAAGGCCAGCGGTACAAAGTGCATGCCCGGCGCGTTGAGGTTCTGGTCCGGTCCGCGTTCGGTATGGACTCGATAGAAACCGCCAACCACATACCGGTCGATCATATAAACGACCGGCTCGGCCACCGCTTCATTGACGCGCTCGAAAGTATGCACCCCTTCCTGCACAATCACATCATGCACTTCGAGCCCCTCCTTGACGACCGACATCTTGCTGCGGTCGCGCCGGTTCAGGTTCGCGACCTCGGCAGCGTCGTGCACTGTCATCACGCCCATGCCGTAAGTACCGGCGTCGGCCTTGATGACCACATACGGCTTGTCCTGAATGCCGTACTCGCGGTACTTCTTCGCAATCTTCTTCAATACCACGTCGACCGTATCGGCCAGGTTCTGGTCGCCGGTGCGGTTCTGAAAATCGATATCGTTGCAGCGCGCGAAGTAGGGGTTGAGCATCCACGGATCGACGTCGATCAGCTTCGAAAACCGTTTCGCCACGTCGTCATAGGTCGAGAAATGCGTCGACTTGCGGCGCGTGGCCCAGCCGGCATGCAACGGCGGCAGCAAATATTGTTCGTGCAGATTTTCCAGCACAGGCGGAATGCCGGCCGACAGATCGTTGTTCAACAGGATCGAGCAGGGATCGAAGTTTTTCAACCCCAGCCGGCGCGGCGTACGTTCCAGCGGTTCGAGCACGATCGTCTGCCCGCCGGCCAGTTGCAGCGTAAGCGGTTCTTCGATTTCCTCATCCAGGGTGCCGAAGCGCACGTTCAAGCCGGCCTGCCGCATGATCGTCGACAGACGCGCCAGGTTCTCGAGGTAGAACGCGTTATGCGTGTGGCGCTCCGGGATCAGCAGCAGATTTTTCGCGTCGGGACAGATTTTCTCGATCGATGCCATCGCAGCCTGAACCGCCAGCGGCAGGACTTCCAGCGGCAAATTATTGAAACCGCCCGGAAACAGGTTGGTATCGACCGGCGCCAGCTTGAATCCGGCATTGCGCAGATCCACCGAACAATAAAAAGGCGGCGTGTGTTCCTGCCACTCGAGCCGGAACCAGCGCTCTATGGCGGGTGTCGCGTCGAGGATTTTCCGCTCCAGATCGAGCAGCGGACCATTCAACGCGGTGACTAGGTGGGGAACCATGAATCTCTCTGGGGCAATGAATTGGGGCGGCGAGTCGCCGATTGTAGTGCAATTATGATCCACACTTTGGGGCGGCCGGCCGCTTTACAAGCAAGGACGTCCATTTATCTGGGCTGACGATCGCCAGGCGGCGTGCTCGGGTACCTGCTTGCAGGCTGGCTTAGGTGCCTAGCTAAGTGCCTAAATCAAAAGAAAAAAAGCCCGCCTGGGTAGGCGGGCCAAATCTCGCTGCTCTCTGTAAACCTGTTACGTATTACCTCGCCCATCAAAGCGATATAAAGTGATATTCCTTATTCGACGTGCTCGCCGTGCAAGGTGATATCGAGGCCTTCGCGCTCTTCTTCTTCGCTCACGCGGATGCCCATCACCATGTCGATGATCTTCAGCAGCACGTAGCTGAGCACGCCGCTATAGACCAACGTGGTCAACACACCCTTGGCCTGCAAGATCACGCTGCCGTCCGCTCCGCCGATGTCCTTGACTGCGAACACCCCCGTGAGCAACGCCCCGATAATCCCGCCGATGCCGTGCACGCCGAAACAGTCCAGCGAGTCGTCATAGCCCAGCTTGGTCTTGAGCCACGTTGCCGCCCAGAAACACACCACGCCTGCCGCCACACCGATCACCAGCGAACCCAGCACGCCCACATAACCCGATGCCGGCGTAATCGCCACCAGCCCGGCCACCGCACCCGATGCAATCCCCAGCACCGACGGCTTGCCCTTGGTCAGCCATTCCGCAAACATCCACGCCAGCGCCGCCGTTGCCGTGGCCACTTGCGTCGCCATCATCGCAAATCCGGCACGACCGTCTGCCGCTACGGCCGAACCCGCGTTAAAGCCGAACCAGCCTACCCACAGCATTGCAGCACCGACCAGCGTGAGCACCAGGTTGTGCGGCGCCATGGCTTCTTTGCCATAACCCACCCGCTTGCCCAACACCAGCGCACACACCAGACCAGCAATACCTGCGTTGATGTGCACCACCGTGCCGCCTGCGAAGTCCAGGATGCCAGCGGTTGCCAGCCAGCCCGTGGGCTCCCACACCATGTGCGCGATCGGCGAGTACACGATGATCGTCCACAGCGACATGAAAATCAGCATCGCCGAGAACTTCATCCGATCGGCAAACGCACCGCAGATCAACGCCGGCGTAATGATCGCAAACGTCATCTGGTACGTCATGTACACCGACTCAGGAATCGTCGTGGCCAGGTGGCTCACGGTCAAGGTGGTCGCCTTGTCGCCCTTGATGTAGTTCATGCCCGTGAGGAACACGCGCGATAAGCCGCCGACGAAGCTGTTGCCCGGGGTGAACGCCAGGCTGTAGCCCACCACCACCCACAGGATCGTCACCACACAGCAAATCGCAAAGCTTTGCATCAGCGTGGCCAACACGTTCTTCTTGCGCACCATGCCGCCGTAGAACAGGGCCAGGCCCGGGATCGTCATGAACAACACCAACGCCGTCGAGGTCAGCATCCAGGCCGTGTCGCCCGAGTTGATCTTCGAGGAATCCACCGACACCGGTGCGGTGGGGGCGGCGTCAGCCGCCGCTGCAGCCGGCGCTGCGGCCGCGGCCGACGCGTCGGAAGCGGCTGCGGGTGCGGCCATCGGCATCGAAGCCATCGCTGCGGCCGGCGCCGACGCGGCGGCCGACGACGCGTCATCGGCGCGTGCCGCACTCAAGCCCGCTGCCAGCAATGACCCCGCCATCAGCACGGTCAGTAAAAGTTTGCGCATAATCTGTGTTCCCCTCAGTCCAGTCAAAATTGCCGCTGCTCTCGTTTGCTTTCGTTTGATTTACAGCGCGTCTGCGCCGGTCTCGCCCGTACGGATGCGGATCACTTGTTCTATCGGTGTCACGAAAATCTTGCCGTCGCCGATCTTGCCCGTACGGGCCGAACGCTCCAACGCCTCGATCGCCTGGTCCACGATGTCATCCGACACCGCCGCTTCTATCTTCACCTTGGGCAGAAAGTCCACCACGTACTCCGCCCCACGGTACAACTCCGTGTGACCTTTCTGGCGACCAAAACCCTTTACCTCCGTCACGGTTATCCCCGAGACGCCGATCGCCGATAAGGCTTCGCGCGCCTCATCGAGCTTGAATGGCTTGATGATTGCGGTTATCAATTTCATAAAGAAACTCCTGGGTTACTGCCATGCGCCTTAGGCGTGCCAACGCAACGGCAAAGCCATGCACCTTAACGACGTGTTGCTTTACAAAGCTTTCAGCGATACTGCTGCTGCGTACACACTTATGCAATCCGCGTGCCAACTCGGCAAAAATCTTGAGCCTACGTGCGGTGAAAGGGCTCGACGGAACATCTCGGTGCGTCATGCGCGATGCGGAACGGGGCCCGCACCAATACTAAGCAAAACAGCCCGGCGAACCGGGCTATTTTGGTGCATGCACTAAAGTTGCGCGAAACGGATTCAGGCTGGTGGCGTCCAGCCCCCCGAACTGGTGCGCACCTCTGCGCGAGAATCCCAATCTATGTCACCGCACAGCACACAGGAGTGGCCATCTACGCTGAGCGCCACGGATAAGGTGACGCAATCGTTCGCTTCATTGATCGACAAGTAAGGACGCGTCACCTGCACCTGATCCGGCGCATTGACCGCGTTGCGAAAATACGGTCGACGCAGCCAGTTGGCCCCTTCAGCGTCCGCCATCGGCAGAAATCGCGTACGGCGAGGAGACGCATCCAGCGCCAGCGAAACCACGTTGCGTCCGATCTGAAGGCCGTTTTCGTCTAACAGGAAGCAGCGCGCCGCGTCGTCGAGCGAAAGAAAATTCCAGCACACGTCATCGAGCGGTTCACCCGCACAAACGCGTTCGGCCACGCGCTCGAACGCCCTGATATAAGGGGCGAGCCGTGTCGCATCCGCGTACTCGCGGGCTTCCGTGCGCGTACGATAGATCGACAACAACTCATTCATCACCTGCCGCGCTTCACGCGCGTCGACGGCCGCGGCAATTGGACGCGAGAAATACGTGCCTTGCACGAAGTCGGCATTGCACTCCATCGCAATCAGCGCTTCTTGCTCGCTTTCGATTCCTTTGATCAGCACCAACTTGCCCGCCTCGTGCAGCAAGGACACAAGGCCCGGCAAAATGCGGGCGATCGACGGTCGTTGGCTGGCCTGGAACACCATATTGCGATCCAGCTTGACGATATCCGGGTCCAGTTGCCAGATTCGATCGATGTTGGAATGGCCCGCGCCGAAATCGTCGAGCGCCACCAGAAAACCGCTTTGGCGGAAAAAGCGTATCCCTTCGGCCATTTTCTTCAGGTCGGCGTCCCGCTGCTCCAGAACCTGCAGGACTACGCGCTGCGGCGCAAGTCCCGCGCGCCGCATTTCCGAAAGCAAGGCGGCGCTTTGCCACTGGTCGGTTAGCGCGGTCGAATGAACGTGGATAAACAACCACTCGCGATCGCACTGCATGTGGCAAAAGTTTTCGAGGTGCAGGCCCTGTGCCAGACGGTCCAGCGCCAACAAGTCGCCTAATCGCGCTGCGCGGCCGCAAACGTCGAGCGGCGAGACAGAACGGTCGAGACCATCATGCGCCCGCAGCACGGCTTCATAACCTGCCGCGCGCATGTGGGACAAACTGAAAATCGGTTGGAATGCGCTGAATAAAGTGAGGTCGCCATATACGATACTGCGTGCCTCGCCGTTGCGGCCGGGTTTTACGGATGCCCGCGAAGCCGGGGGCGAGCCGTGCTCGGGGGTATGCATCATCAGAGAATTCATAGCGGTACAGCCTCTTGTTTGGAGCGAGCCAGGGTTGCCCTGGCACCCGCGCAATACTCTTAAGCAAGGACCATGCAAGCTCGTCGCATCTTTAAAACGGCCTTATCGCCTTTTAATACTCGTCGCGATGGTTTTTCATGGTGCAAGCGCACCGCTCGCGTGCGCCGACGCCCTGAATCGATCATAGCCAAATTGCCGGCCGCGCTAAACACGGTGTTTACCTCAGCCCGGTTACCGACTTGGGCGGATTCGACCCAAGCTCGTCTTTCCGGGCGCGACGTTTGCCGACTGCGTGGAAATAATAAGCCTGCTACTATGCCTTCCATTAAAAATTTTATGCTCGACGACCGGTAAAAAAACCTCTGGCTGCATCGATAAAACCGTTAATGATCAATCGATTGGTGTCAAGTCTTGAAGCGATAAGTGAAATTGCCTCTTGAGCATATGACGGTTCACCTGTAGTCTCATTATTAAGGTGTAATAAAGCGTGGTCGGGCGGCAGTAAAGATTGACGGTAAATTGCCGTAAAGAGTTAACGAGCGCGCACGCTAAATTCGTCACGTCAAGGTTTTATGAGCCACCGGGTGCAAGGAACCCAATCTGGAAAGCATGGAAGCTAACTGGTTTCAGCGGTCAAAAGAGGCACCTCTTCGTGCCGCCCTCGATACTTTCCGGGCGCTTACTCGCGATTTAGCGGGGGGCGATCCCGTTCCCGCGACATCCGTCATAAAACCAGCCGAAACCCCTGCAGACTTCTTCGCTTTTGAAAAGGCGCTGGATTTCGTCGCGCGTGTCAACGTGCAGGGCCGCTTCACCTATGTCTCCGAACAAGCGCTGAGTTTTATCGGCTACCACCGCGAATATCTGGAAACCATCGCGCTGGCTGATCTGGTGACCGGTCAGGAAGTGATCGAGCTCAACCGCTGCTTCGAACAAGTCGTGCAGACCGGGGCAATGCATAAATGCACGCTGCACCTAGTCAAATCACTGACTTATCCGCGTTTGGTCGAGCTACGCATCGTCCCTGACCCGAGCCATGTCGGTGAATTCGCAGTCATCGCGTTCGACGTTTCGTTCTGGATCGAGCAGCAGCAAAAGCTCGTCCATGAGATGTACCACGACTCGCTGACCGGGCTGGACAACCTTGCCTCGGCGCGCGAGCAGATTGAGAAAGTCAAACAGGCGGCCCTGTCCAAAGGCACGAAGGTCGCGCTGATGATGGTCGATATCGACGATTACCATCGCGTCAATCAAGCCTTCGGCTACGACGTCGGTGACCAGATCCTTCAGGAAACCGGGCGCCGCCTTCAGCATGCCGTCAATAAGGGCGAGTTCGTCGCACGCTGCGATAGCGACGCATTCCTGATCTTGCTGACCGACACCCCGAGCCGCGAGTTCGTGCAGGACGCGGCGCGACGGGTAGCGGACTGTATTTTGCAACCGTATTCCCACGAAGGGCAGACGCTGCATATCTCGGTCAGCGTCGGCGTGGTGATTTTCCCTGATCAAAAAAACAACACTGACGATCTGTTGCGGCAGGCCGATCAAGCCGTGGTACGCGCCAAACAAAATGGCGGCGACCGGATTTCGTTTTACGAATACCGCGGTACCGCCACCGGCGCGGAAACCCTGAAGCTGGAATCCGATCTGTATAGCGGAGTGCGTAACGGCGAATTTTCGCTGCACTACCAACCGATCACTGATGCCCGCACCGACGCCGTGGTCGGTGTCGAAGCGCTCATGCGCTGGCAGCACCCGATCCACGGCTCGGTTCCGCCGACCGTGTTCATTCCGCTTGCCGAATCTGCGGGCTTGATCAATTTCCTGGGTGACTGGGCGCTTAAAAATACCTGCATGCAATTGATGCAGTGGGACCAGCAAGGCATCCATCTGAAATACGCGACCGTCAACGTCTCGGCGCAGCAGTTTCGCGACAAGCGTTTTCCGGGCGCGGTGCGGGAAGCATTCAAACTCACGGGCATCGATCCCAAACGGATCGTGCTGGAAATTACCGAGTCGGTGCTGATGCACGATCCGGCTTATGCCAAATCGCTGCTTGAGGATTTGGCTGCGTTAGGCGTACGATTCGCCGTCGATGATTTTGGCACGGGATACTCTAGCTTGGCTTATCTGCAAAGCTTCCCGCTGGCCACGCTCAAGATCGACCGCAGCTTCATCATCAATTTGCCGACCTCGCGCAACGATCAGGCGATCGTCGCGGCGGTGGTGGGCTTAGCCAATTCATTGGGTCTCGAACTGGTCGCAGAAGGTGTCGAGACAGAAGACCAACGTCGCATGCTGCTGGCTAGCGGGTGTACTTTGATCCAGGGCTGGATCGTCTGCAAGGCGCTCCCGATTGACGAATTGGCTCGCAAGTTCGAGCGAGGTGAACTATGCATACAAGCAAGTTAACCCTGTCCGTACTTTTTTACGCTTACTAAATGTCGGAACCTAAAACCAAGGACGCATTGATCGAGAAACTCTGGGCCCGCATGAGCGAGCGCGGAGAGTTTCCGATGTTGTCCAACGCATTGCGGACCACGATTTCCGCGATGAAGAGTGACGACTACGATTTCACGGCACTGGTTCAAGTTGTCCTGTCCGATTTCACACTGACGCAAAAAGTCATACGCTTGGCCAATTCGGCAATGTATATGGCGTTTGGCGGCAATATCACGACCGTCTCGCGTGCGCTGATGGTGCTGGGCATGGAAGCCGTCGGCCACTTGGTGCTGGGCCTCAAGCTGGTGGACCACTTCCACCAGGCGCGCTCGGAAGTTCAGCAAATCGACGCCAAGCTGGAACTGAATCGGTCCATGCTGGCAGGCTGTATCGCGCGCAAACTCACCGAGTCCGGCGATGTCCGTAAGGGCGAGCAAGCGGTTGTCTGTACCCTGATGAGCCAGTTGGGCAAACTGCTGTGCCTGTTCTATCTCGAAAATGAATGGCAGCAAGTGCATGAGCGCGCGGAGCTGGAAGGCTGCAGCGCCGACGAGATGTGTTCGGAGATTTTAGGCGTGTCGTTCGAAGAACTCGGACAGGCCGCGGCCAAACGGTGGGGCCTGCCCGCAGTGATTCGTGCCGGTATGAAGCCGTTCGATTCGTTGGAAGACGACGACGCGATATCGGATGAGGTTCGCTGGCTGCGTGCCGTCACCAGCTTTTCCACCGAAGTATCGACACTGATGACGGCGGCCGACGACGATCCGCAAGCCCAAGAAGACCAGATTCAGCAGGCGGCGCTAAAGTACAGCGACGTGCTCAATGTCGACCCGGAAATGCTGTTGGGAATCGCGGACAGCCTCGCCGAGGAAAACATCAGCAAGCACTACATGAAGGAAATCGATGGCTTGCGGGCACAAGCTGCGGAAGTCAAAATCCAGGACGCGGAACGGCACATTCGCGACGGGCTGGGCGATCTACGTTCGTTGCCGTCGGAAAACCTGCTCGCACAGGTTTTGACCATGGCTTCAGAGACTGTACTGGCGAGCCTGCACTTTTCCCGCACCATCGTTTTCGTACGCGATCCCCGCAACGGCACCTTCACCGCGCGCATGGGGTTCGGGCCGAATATGGGTCCGCTACTGCCGCAATTGCATTTCGACGAAGCCTTTGCCCCCGATGTCTTCCACCTGGCGATCGCCAACACGGTAGGAATTTTCATCGAGAGCGCTCACGACCCGAAATTCCGGTCGCATATCCCGGCTTGGTTCAGGCGCGCGTTGCCGGATGCGCAAGCCTTCGTGCTACTGCCCGTCAAAACGGATACCGGTGCGGTCGCCCTCCTCTATGGCGATTGGGACGACGTTGCCGTGGTGCGCAAAATCCTGCCGCATGAAATGAGCGCGCTCAATGAGCTGGCACGAGAGCTCGGACGCTTCTTCAAAAGCGCCAACGTCAACGTCATGGAATTGCTGTAGTCACGCGGTCCCGCTTCATTGCGCCCCGCAGTTCAATCCTCTTCGCGCAACCGCCGCCACAAGGTCGAACGGCTAATACCGAGTTTGCGACACACCTCGAGCTGATCGCCGTTACACTCCACCAGCATCGCTCGTATCATCGCGCGTTCCCGCCCACGTCCACTGGCCTTTAGCGATTTCGTCACGGTCGCATTGCGCGCGTGATTAAACAACTCGGGGGCAATCTCCCGTAGTGCATGCTGCGGCGAAGCACGCTCCGAAGCCGTTGCCGCGCTATAGAAAATGACGACCCGTTCGACGATATTTTCCAGTTCTCGTACGTTCCCAGGCCAATCGTAGCGGCTGCAATACGGCAGGATAGCCTCGGCGATCGGCGCGGCGGCAAACCCCGCGCCCACGCGCACGATAGCCCGCTGCAGCAGGCTGGTCAGCAGCTCCGGCAAATCGGACAAGCGCTCACGCAACGGCGGCACCGCAATGCGCAAAATGTTCAGGCGATAGTAGAGATCTTCCCGCAGGCTACCTTGTTCGATCAATTTATCCAGGTCGCGATGCGTCGCGGCCATGACCCTGACGTCGACCGGCGTGGGCTGGTTGGCGCCCAACCTGACCACCTCGCGCTCCTGGAGCACCCTGAGCAATCGCGTCTGAAGCAGTAGCGGCATCTCTCCTATCTCGTCGAGAAACAGCGTGCCGCCGTGCGCGGATTCGATCAACCCCGGTTTGCCGCCGCGACGTGCCCCGGTGAATGCCCCTTCTTCGTAGCCGAACAGTTCGCTCTCCAGCAAGGTCTCCGGAAATGCGCCGCAATTGACGGCCACAAACGCGAAGCCTTGGCGCGCGCTTTGATTGTGCATCCCTTGCGCGACCAGCTCCTTGCCGGTGCCGCTCTCGCCGCTGATCAGAACCGTGGCGTCCGAAGACGCGTAACGCGCAGCCACCTCGCGCAAACGCCGCATCGGCTCGGCGGCGCCTAATAAATCGTCGAGTCGATAACGGGCGATCAGATGGTTCGGCCGGTGCTTGGAACGAAGCGACCGGTCGATGCGTTGGAGCGTCTGCGACTCCTGTGCGGTAAGCAGCCAGCCGGTCGGAATGCCATGCTCGTGTAAGGCGATGCGCTGGAATACGTAGCTTTTTCGGCCGATGCTATGCACCAGCTCAGCTTCTTCATGGGCCGCGCTGAGCAGGTCAGCGGGTAAATTCGGAATCAGGTCATGCAGGCGCTTGCCGAGCGCGCCTAACGCGTCGACTTCGCAGATCTCAGCCATGCGTGGATTAAGCGACTCCACCAGGCCGCTCGCGTCGGTCACCACTACGCCATCGCGCAGATGCCTGAAAATAGCATCCAGACGCGCTCGCTTGAGCGCTTCGACGCGGCCGCCGCGTGCCACTTCCAACGCGGTATCGAAGGCCGCACTCACTGACGCCTGCGAATACAAGAACACGCCACGCAAGCCTTCCCGCTCGGCGAGATCGGTGACCAGACCTGGACCCGCAATAGCGCCGACGCCACTTTGCTTGAGATCGAGAACGCAGTCTTGCGCATCCTCTGCATTGCGATAAACGCGATGCGCCAGCTTGATCCCGAACGCGGCGGTGAACCGTTCGAGCTCGACGGGCGGCTCGCCATAGGTCACCAATGCAATCGAAGACGACGCCCGACGTGCCCGAGCCAGTGCATTCATCACGTCGAACCCCGTCACACTGACGAGCACCACAGGTACTTCTACTCTGCTGCGCAGATAGGCTCCGTTCGAACCTGCCGCGATGACCACGTCGACGCGACCGGGCGCGGCGTTCCGTATGGCTTCGACCGCGGCATCATAGCCCAACGTCAGTAGGCGAATGTCGGCGCGCGTCTCGTAGTCCTGGACGATAGCCTGGTATAGCTCGCCGAGGCGACTGATACCGATTGCCCAAATTTGCGGGCGGGTGCCGCCTTCTTTACGGCCTTCTTCCGAGGAGAAACGCACGATATCGTCAGAGAATGGAAAGATTTGAAGCGTAGCATATCGCTTTCATTAGTGAACGAGGAAACGTCAATTATGAAACACGATGAAACCTCTCCCCCGGGGCTTTGTGAGGCAGACGAATAAAAAAGCTTTTAGAATCAGGCAACGGCGAACGGTACTCGGGCGCATCAAAAACTGGCAAGCGTCTTGCTCACTTACCCTGCTGCGCCTCGTTTGTGCGCTTTGTTTTGCGCTCCTTGCTAGCCAAGTATCTTGGGTTACCACGCGTACGAGGAAAAGCTCGACGCCCTCTTTGCACAACAGAAGAAATAATCGGTCACGAGATCGATTCAATCGCCATCAGGAGCTTATATGAGTGATGCAACCCCAACTCCCGGATTCAAGCCCAAAAAATCGGTCGCGTTGTCGGGCGTAACTGCGGGCAATACTGCGTTGTGCACCGTCGGAAAAACCGGCAATGACTTGCACTATCGCGGCTACGATATTCTCGACATTGCAGGTGACAGCGAATTCGAAGAAATCGCCTACCTGCTGGTGCACGGCAAATTGCCGACCGTGGCGGAACTGGTTGCCTACAAAACCAAGCTCAAGGCCTTGCGTGGGCTGCCGGCTAATCTTAAGGCCGCGCTCGAGTGGCTCCCTGCATCGGCTCACCCAATGGACGTCATGCGAACCGGTGTTTCGGTGCTGGGCACGATACTGCCGGAAAAAGACGACCACAACGCCCCGGGTGCTCGCGATATCGCGGATCGGTTAATGGCGTCGCTCGGCTCGATGTTGCTGTATTGGTATCACTATTCGCACAACGGTCGTCGCATCGAGGTGGAAACCGACGACGATTCGATCGGTGCGCACTTCCTGCATCTGTTGCACGGTGAAACGCCCGACGAGAGCTGGATAAAGGCGATGCACACCTCGCTGATTCTTTACGCGGAACATGAATTCAACGCGTCGACGTTCGCCGCCCGCGTGATTGCCGGAACGGGTTCCGACATTTATTCGGCACTGACTGGCGGCATCGGCGCATTGCGTGGACCTAAACATGGCGGCGCCAACGAATTCGCATTCGAGATCCAGAAGCGCTATGACTCGCCCGACGAAGCCGAAGCGGATGTGCGCCAACGCGTCGAGAAAAAGGAAGTGGTCATCGGCTTCGGTCATCCGGTCTATACGATTTCCGACCCGCGCAACAAAATGATCAAGGAAGTTGCAAAAAAGCTTTCCAAGCAGGCCGGTAATACCAAGATGTTCGATATTGCCGAGCGCCTCGAAACGGTGATGTGGGACGCGAAGAAGATGTTTCCCAATCTCGATTGGTTTTCAGCGGTTTCGTACCACATGATGGGCGTGCCTACTGCGATGTTCACGCCACTGTTTGTGATCGCGCGCACTTCCGGATGGGCGGCTCATATCATCGAACAGCGCATCGACAACAAGATCATTCGGCCCAGCGCTAACTACACCGGCCCCGAAGATTTGAAATTTGTACCGCTGAAAAGCCGTAAATAGCCGCTGATGAGCTGAACAGCGGGGTCGCTCGATCGGCGGATTCCTGGCCCGCCCTGGGGCCTCTCTTCATAAGCATGGATTCTCTCCATAAGCAGGGATTCTGTTCATAAACACGGGCGCCTCGAGCGCCCGTGCTGTTTTTTGCTTCGAAAACCATCGGTTTTTGGCAAATTATCCGATTTTCAAGTTGCACGTGTAAAATCCTGAAGTTCACTCAAGCGCGCGCTGCCAAGCGAATTCGCGTGGCCCGCAGATGCCCCGGATCCTCGGTCCATCTTCGTTATGGCCAACGCGGTGTCGAGAATTATACGGAAGGCCTATACGCAAGATGATCGCTTCAATTAAACGGGCCAGCCACGCTCATCTGCTGCCCCGCATATGCCACACGATCGGTCGTGAGTCGGCGTCCCACACTGCATTGGTGTCGAGCGTCCCCGAGTGGCCAGTCAATCTCGCACGGAATACGCGTGCGGTAACACTGCTGGTTTCGTGAACACCATGGCATCCAACAGGACCTCAACGATGTTGTCCGATCTTGACGCTCTTGCCGATTCTCAAATCGAATTTGAATCCGTTTATCTGGGCCGTCAGCCTATATTGGGTCGCGACGGCGCGCTTTCGGCTTTCGAGCTGCTGTTTCGCAGCAGTCTCGAAAATCGGGCACGCGTGACCAATGACGAGGAAGCCACCGCGCATGTGCTGGTGCGTACAATCGGCGATGTCGGCATTACTGCGGCGCTGGGTTCGCACATGGGCTATTTGAATATCAGCCGCGACATGCTGATGAGCGAAGTGGTTCTGCTGATTCCTCCCCAGCGCTTCGTGCTGGAGATTCTTGAAACCGTGGTTCTCGATGCTGCCGTCATCGAACGGTGCGCCAAGTTGCGCCAATACGGCTTCAAAATTGCGTTGGACGACGTAACCGTACTTTCCGACCGACTGCTTACGGCGATGCCCGTCGCGGACATCATCAAGATCGACTTCCTCGATTGCGAACGTACCGCGCTGCTGGAACTTGTTTCCCTGGCCAAGGCGCACAATAAAACGTTGCTTGCCGAGAAGGTGGAAGCCGAAGCGGATCACCAATTGGCATTACGCCTCGGGTTTGATTTTTTCCAAGGCTATTATTTCGCGAAACCGCAGGTGCTGGTTTCGCGCCGTGCAAGCTCCTCGAAGCAGGGTCTGTTACGACTGCTTGGCCTGCTGGCGACCGAGCCCACTTTGGGCCAGTTGGAAACCGAACTCAAACTGAGCCCCAATCTGGTCGTCCAGGTGTTGCGGCTGATCAATTCGAGCGCCTTCGGCTTCAGTCGGCCTATCTCGTCGCTGCGCCAAGCGATTATTGCGATCGGCACGCGTCAAATTACGCGCTGGGCTCAGTTGCTCTTTTTCGCTGAAGGCAGCAATGTGGCGCTGCAATCGGATCCGCTCGTGCAGTTGGCGGGGGCTCGCGCACGCTTCATGGAAGTTGCTGCCGAAGCCATCAGTGGCGCAGACGAAAAGCTCGCGGACGCAGCCTTTATGACGGGAATCTTTTCGCTGGTCCACGTCGTTTTCGGTTCGACCACCGAAGAAATCGTCGATACGTTGCGCTTGTCACCCGCTATTCGTAATGCGATTCTCGAAGAGTCGGGCGAACTCGGCCTGTTATTGGCGCTGGCCAAAGCCGTCGAAAAAGGTGATGAACTCGAGATCGACAAGTGTTGCGAGCGCCTCGCGGCGGAGCACCCAACGCTATCCCATCAGTTAGACGCCGCGCAGGTCGGTGAATTAGCCCTGGCCTCAGCCGCCTGGATCAGCGCTCACGCACGTATGTGAGGGACCAAGCGCTCACGGCTGCACCAGGTTCGTTGCGAAACGGTAGGATGCCTGGAGCCGAGAGTCGCAGGTACCCGAACTGTGTCCGCACTCTGGACAGCTTATTTCGATTAGGCCGTCGAACTCGGTCAACTCGGGTTCCCCGTCTTCGCACACAGCACATCGGACTGGAATCGACGCACATTCATCGGCCGCTCGCCCCAAGGCCGTCAAATCGGCGTCACTGAGTGCGCCGCGGGCCGCTAGCTGCGCAACCAGCTCTGCCAATTTCGGATCGCCACTCCCTCGTTCCCGCGCTATGGCCAATTCGCGATGTAATGCAGCGAGCTCGTCGGCCTGCCGATTCGCTAGTTTTTCCAGCGTATCGGCACGCCCCTTGACAAGGCTGAGCTGTTGCATGAAATCGAACTCGCGTCGACCGGCCTCCTTGATACCCGCTTGATAAGTGGCAGCCTGCGCGCGCAAATTATCGAGCTCGACGAGCATGGGCCGCACCCGCCTTTGCGCATCCTCGATCGCGTCTTTCAGTTGAGCCGCGTAATACTCGGCCTTGGTTTGGGCTTCGATGCGTAACTCGTCGTGTTGCTGCCTTAGAGCAGTAAACTCCCGTTCCCGGTCGGCCAAACGTAGCCGTAATGCCGTGGCCTCGGTTTCACGATCCATGCGGCTGGCGTGCCCCTGATCCGCACGCCCGGCGGCTTCACCTTGCAACAACGCCAATTGCCGTTGCGCCTGCTCTCGCCGCGCGATCTCCTGGTCCAATTGGGTTTGAGCCTTACGCGTCGCGTCATTGGCGAGCGTGACCAACAACTCGGCGTCACGTGCACGCCGCTCGTTGGCTGCGGCCTGTTCCAGCATCGCATCGCGCTCACCCTGCAACGCCTCGAGCGCCGCTTCGCGAGCAGCTTGATAAAGAGCACCCAACAATTCGCCAGCCCGCGTTTCAAGAGCCTCGGGAATTGCGCCTTGCGCTGCGCGCACATGACTCGCTTCGCGGATCCGAGCCCAAAACGCCTCGATATCTTTAGGGATGTCGCTTGCGCTGCCGGTCCCTGTCAGCTCACGCACATTGACCACCGAAGGCTTGACGCCGAAGTCGAAGAATAGTCGTTGGCAGGCATGCCACGAGAGCGCCTGCCGACGTGCGCCCTGTTCCCGCATCGCCTCCAATTCTCGCCTGACGGCAATTTTTTCAGCGTCTCGTATCATACTGGCGCCGGGTAGCAGTATCAAAAACCATAAATTACGTATTGAAAAATATTCAATCGGTTGGCGCGGTCAGCGGTTTCGCCAGTGCCTCAAAAATACGCCCCGTCGGACGATGAAACATGTTTCGTTGATTCAATAATCGTGAAACAACTTTAGAAAATCGTCGCAACACCTTGCTTAATCTAGGTTTCCAAGCGAAGCAGAAAAAAACACATATGTTTCACGAGCGAGACCCCAAGCTAAATACGTAACGCGTCGCGCCAATCAAAGAACCCTGTTAGAGCTCACCTTAGGCGCAGTCCGACGTGTCAGAGCGCACTTTCGGCGTACGCCAGCAGGTCTTTGTCCGTTGCCTCGCCCCACAAGCGGGTCGCGAGCCATGAGAAAAAGGCGCTTTGAGCCACCTTGGACTGCAGTCCACTGCGCCTAAGCGAGGTTGCGACCACTCTTGGCGCTTCTGGCTCAAACTCGAGCAATAGCTGGTCACGCTCGGAGGCATCGATCTCGTTAAAGTATTCGGCAGCTTCACGCGTTCGTTTGGCGGCAAATCGCTCGCGCAGTGTAGGTCCACGCTCGGGCGCAGATACTGCGGGCGCCGCGGTCAACGTTTTCTGCGCGACTTCGCGCGGAGAGGCAAAGCGATTGCGTAGTGCCGACTTGAAATAAGCCGCCGGCGAGTCGACCGGAGGCGCTTTGGTGCTGCGCATACGCTCCTCGACAAGCTCGATCGTGGCACGCAGTGCTGCGTCATCATTGGAGACGAAGATCGCCGTAGCCTCTTCCTGGGCAATTCCCAGGGCCATCAGGCGCTCGATCATTGCAGCGTCGATCAGCGGGGGAGCGGGGAGATCGAGGGCGGGTTGTTCGTTCAAACGAATACGGAACTGCAAATCCACGACCTTGCGCCCGGCCTTATGCTCGATCAGCTCAACCTCGATATCGGTAACCGCGTTGATTTCGGCAATCGAAGTCTTCAGGACGTCACGCTTGAAGTATTTGTATTGCGGCAAGTTCTCCGTGACCGGATTTCCCGACAGGACGCCATACCACCACTCCCACCCCTCCCTCGAACTCAAATGCGAGGGATTCGTTGCGAACCGTCGGCAAATTTCGTATAGAGCCAGGCTAGCGCCGCTACGCAACATCGTCTGATAATAAATTGACAGCTTCGTATAAGCGCCAGGATTCATTACCAGGTTACCCACCTCAGGAGGGAAGGCGAATCCAAACCAGACGCGGCCGCCTCTGCGCTTGAGGCCTGCCGAATTGACAATCTTCACGCTCGAAACAAGCCGCTCGCTGGTCCACTGCTTTTCATCCTCCATGTAGATGCGGATGTCTTGCAGTTCTTGCACGCTTTTTTTGAGCAGGTCAGTATCTTTGCTATCGTACGCGGCGTCGCGAGCCAGGTCAGATAACGGGATCCAAAAGTATTTCTGCGCGACCGGTCCTTCAATCGGCGCGTTTTGGCCTGGCACGCCTAGTTTCTGCGCGTGATAAACCATCAAATTGAACGTTTTGCGCGAAAGCAACGAGAGACGGCCTTCGGAAACCCGCAAACCGATCGCTTCGTTGGTCTTACGGAATTCCAGCGCGGGCGTTGATACCGGCGTCAAGCTTCCGTTCGGTTTGGATTTGGGCTTCGTCTTTGGCGTTGCCATAGCAAAAGTGAAAGAGGAGTTTCACCTATGATGGCGCAAAGGTGAACACATTGCAATCACCTCTAAGCCTTTGATTTTTATTGGTGGAACCAGCCTGTCCGAGATCCCTGAAAAGCCTCACCTACGGGATTTAACGCTGGCGGGGCAGAATCCGCTTTAGGCGTCCTAGTTCCCCGTAAAGCCTCACCATAAGTTCCCTGGACAAGCTCACCAAGAAAAAAACAACTGCCTTAATTTTTCGAATGGCCGCATGAATGAATGACGGGAACACATCTATCGGCGTTTCGGGTACCTGTAAAAGCTCACCTCGGCGACCACGTGATTCCCGTATCCACTCACTGAGCTCCCCGCCAGCGCTCACCCAGTTATGGAAACGTTCCCGCAAAGGCTCACTGAAGTCCCTGCTCAAACTCACTGAGATCCCTGTCCAGCCTCACCTCATGGCCTGGAACCCTTTATGCAATAAGGGGTTCCGGCAGCGTTAACGTTTTTAATGGGTTTAAGGTGTTTACTTTTAATTCTCTCAAGCACGCGTATTTGATAAAAAATCCGAACCTGAACCCCTTACGCAGAAGCGGCCTTGGAGGTCGTTGCTAGGAAAGTTAGCATGAGCCGTGATACACAGCTGTGTTCCTGTAAAAGCTCACCATGAGGGTGAATGGATCGGAATACGGTTTAGATACAAGCGCTTATGGCAGCCGACTGCGAATAAGATGCGTTCGGCAGAGGAAGCGCCGGTCCTTAGGCTCCCTGTAGAAGCTCACCTTTGGTGATTCGAAAGCGGTTCCGTTCACGAAGTAGCTGGGTGAACAGCATTCCCAAAGGGGGTTAGGTCCCTGTGGAGGCTCACCTAAGCTTGTATTTCGATGCAACTGGATGAAAGGTCCCCGTTTAGTCTCACGTATGGGCGACTATGGGCCCGATTGAGATGCGGGGAACGCATACAGCCGTTCGACGGTGAATCGCTAGGCTGCTTGAAACATGGTCCCTGTTTGAACTCACCATACGCGAAAACCCTGTGCTTTCTCACCAATAATACGATCCCTGTAAGTGCTCACCTTTCGCCTAAAATGTGAGCACTTGCTTCCATATAAGTCATTGATTTTTATAGATTTATAATCGGCGGTCGAGCTTGAATTGTGCGGTCCCTGCTGCTACTCACCTTTCAGGATCTTCGTCGTTTGCGGTCCGTCGAGAAGGGCTATGCATTTCACCTTGGGAGCTCGCTTTTATGCGTGATCCGGCAATTTATTCGGGCTGGAGACGGTGGCGAGGCCAAAATCCGGGTGCCATCTGGGTGTTGTTGGAGTATCAGCAAGGGTTCGATTTGGTCCCTGCTGAGACTCACCTTATCTGTTTGGTGAGCCTGAACAGGGATTCGATTACTCGGTCGGATCAACCTCTGAAAGGGTGAAACGTTTTTTGAGTTCCTCAACCAGTGCGTCGCGGTCACGCTGATCAAGGAGACGGACTTCGAAGGCCACCTTCCCCGAGTCCCATTCCTTGATAAAGCCGATCTGGGCAGCACCACTACGGATTTTGTATTGGCGGCTAACCTCTTTCGGTTTGCGCGCCGGTTTATCGTGGGCCTTCTTCCGTAATGCTTCGACCTCGCGGCTACTCATGTCCTGGTCGATGATCCGGTCCATCAAGGCAAGGACTTCTTCTTCACTGGCGACCTTGGCAAAGAGGTATAGCTCATATCCAACTGCGACGCCAAATTTAGCGGGTTGCTCCCGAACTCGTCCGACAGCGCTATCGGGCAGTTTGAGCAAAGCGAGTGTTTTATTCACTGTGCCCCAGGAGAGTCCAGTCAGTTCAACCAAGGCTTCTTCGGAGGGGACCTTTTTTTCGTCGAGCAAGCGGCGCCATGCCAATGCATTATCTAGAGACGACTGGGCGTTGCGTTCGGCGTTAAGGAGAAAACTAAGCCGATAGAGTTCCAGATCGCTAGTGATCGGTTCGATCAGGCACTCAATTTCCGTTTTGCCGGCGGCTTGTATCGCGCGTTTGCGATAATGGCCGTCTATTAATATGTATTTACCCGGGTGATTCCAATCCTCGCAGGCGAGTGCTGGCACGCGTTGACCGTGTGTTGCAATCGACGCCGCCCGTTCTTTGATCACGTCAGGGTCATAAATTTGGCGTGCGTTGAATGGGTTATCTAATACAAGATCCAACGAAATTTTCTTTATTGTTCTATTTTCTGATATTGCACCGGCTAGCGAGGGACTTTCTGCGCTGAAAGTGCTCGCAAGGACTCCCCTGCTTGCGGGAAACGGACCCGCCAGTCCACCTGGCGCTCGTTCCATTGCCGCTTCGGCTGCCGCGAAGCGCTTTTCCACAGAGGTTTCTTCCGCTTTCATCGACGCACGCATCAAGGCGCGGCGGTCGGGAGTTGTCTTAGTGTTCATGAATTCTCCTTTCGCTAAGCAGAGTCAGTGCTTCATCAACCAGACTTTCTACTTCGCTGATCGCGTCTCGTGCGCGCGATATTTTGTGCACCGTCGCACCAAGCAACTGACATTCTCGATACGCAGATCTAGACCCGAGCCGCGCGACCGCCAACGGAATCTCGGTGTCTTCGGACAATACGTCGAGTGTTTCTCGCGCCAAGGTCGTATTTTTTTGAACCATGTTTGGAACGAGTCTTACTTGAAGAACTTCATTGGTTGCTTGAGCATGGAAAGCGAGTTGCTTTGCCGCGACCACCGCCCACATATCGGCGGGAGCGGGAACCACCGGGATGAGCGCCAAATCCGATACGAGCATGGCGCTAGAGGGCGATGGAGAATGCACCGCGGGCGGGCAATCGATCACGATGTAATCGTAATTTTCTATCTGCGACCTGATTTCACGGTGCATTTTGCCGCCCATCGCTGCCAAATTCGATAGCGTTGCGGGGAAGGGGCTTTCGTCGGGCGCTTGGGAGGCCCATCGCGTAGCCGTGCCCTGCTCGTCCATATCGACGACCAAAACCCTATGCCCCCGGAGACCCAGCGTCCCCGCGACATGCATCGACACGGTGGTTTTCCCGCAACCGCCTTTCTGGTTAAAGACAGTAATAACTTTGGCTACCATACATTACTCCCGCGTTCTTTCAGCGCTGAAAGTGGGTTTGCGAAGTCGCTATGCGAGTATCTCACGAGAGTCATATCAAAACTAGTTTCCACATGCTTTTTTGTTATTTAATTTTAAATTTAATAATCGTTGAGCTAGGTACCGGTACGGGCCTTGACTCTTCTTTCGGCGCTGAAAGCGCACACATCAAATCCGCAAGTGGCCTTCGTTCTGGATGCTGGTTTTCGGATGGGGTCTAGGTCAAGACAGTCTTCGTGCGTGTATTCACCGCGGCGCGCGGTGAGATTGCGCTGCGTCAGATGGGGTGGCGTTCCTTGATCGCGATCGCAGCGCCAAATCCCTTTGATCGTCACTTGGCGCGATCGAAAGTTTGCCAAAGATTATTGTATTTTCATTCCATTAGTTAAATTTTTATACTGAGGGTGGCGTTGGAACGGCGCAACCAAAATGCGTAGCGGAGAGGCTGTCCAAAAAACAATCGCAAGCGCCGGTTAGACTTACTCTTACTTGTCGGCCACGAAGCCATCGACAGAGCCATTAATTGGTCTCGAGTTATATCCCTTGAACCAATGCAAGCAACTGCAAAACGCGGTCGCGGGCGTATCGCGTCGCACGCTATTCGCTCGGCGTCGATGGCATTACTTGCCAAGAAAATTCGAAGTTAAACGAGTCCTATTTTCTTGGTCGAGGTGATACCAAAAAAATAAGTGGCTATAAATAACTAAGGAGTACGAAAGTAGGAGCGGTATGGCATGAAAAGAAGGTCCACTTTTTGGAGATTAAAAAATGAACGTGACGGGCAACTTGTTTTGTCTTGATGTTTTGCAAGAAAAAGGCGTTGAGCAACGTGAAACGGTGGGTTTGCAGGTCGGCTTATCGATAACGCGCAGTGTATCGACGGGTTGCGCGACGCCGCCCGGTATCTGGTGTAGCGAAAATGGCGGCGGCATTGTGGTCGTTGTACTCGGCGGTGAGGTGGGGTTGCTGATCAAAGGCGAAGTCACTCCTAGAATCCTGGCCGGTGGTGACTACCTAATCATAGATGATCAAAGCAGCTATCGCATCGAGTGGACCCATCCGTCAGAACTGACCGTTTGGCTTGTTATCCAGAAACTGGAATGGAATAACAATGTCTATTTATTTTCGACTAGCGAACCGCAGAGTATCGACATGCTAGAAAGGTAGATCGAGAAGCAGCGCCTCGACCAATCGCCACTTGATCAAGTGGCATCAATCTCCTTGGATGCCTTCGTCAGCAATGCGCCCAATTCTAGCGTGAGTGTATTGAATTGAATAAGCACTCGCTCGACGTCGATGTCCGAAGGAGATGCATGAGTCGCCTGTGCGATTAGTTTGTTCTCGGTGGCTTGTATCGGCCCCAGTTTGATGGCTGGAACGCCCAGAAAAAGTGCGAGTCCACGAGTGCGGTGCATCAATTGGCCAGCTCGAACAAAGTCGTGGACGCCAATAGCCGCTTGGAAATTAGTCGCATCGTCGGATATTTGCTGCAATGATCGTTGCAACAACGTGCGCAATGTTCCCAAGGGGAAATTACTCTTGAGCTCGTCGAGATTCAATTGCATGCATTTACTCCGTTTGGCTGGGAGCCGTTGATTCAATCGTCACTTGCCACTTGAGCAGCATCGCTTCGAGCGCTTTGCGTGTCAGCGGCTTGGGAAGAAAGTCATCCATTCCGGCCGCTAGGCATCTTCGCTCATCTTCAACACCCGCATTAGCCGTGATCGCGATAATCAGGGTCCTCGGACGTCGCTCTTGCCCTTCGATCAAACGAATACGTCGCGTCAGTTCATAGCCATCCATTATTGGCATCTGACAATCCACCAACATCGCTGTAGAAGGCGTGGCCACCCAGGTAGCCAGCGCCTCTTCGCCATCACTGGCCGTGTACGCGTCAATTTTTAACAAGCGCAATTGTTGTTTAAGAATGTCTCGGTTAATGTCGTTATCCTCGACGATCATCACGCTGTTTTTTGGCCGAATGCGAGTCGCGGACGCAGACGGGATCGTCTCCGACGCTGACGATCTCGTGCCGGCAATCTGATGAAGCGCACTGGGCAACCCTGCGAATGACAATAGTGGCAAATCAGGCCCAGGGTCGCGGCGCAGAATCAACACTCCCGAGGTGTTGTCGGTCACGACACAGTCGGTCGCAATCGTCTCGGTCGTGTCGCAGACGTCCATGCGTCGTAGCCACGCAACCACCGACGGCGCAAGGAAGGAATGCCGTAATGCAATCCCGACGCGCATGCCTCGGTAACTCGGCAACCGCGGACCCGCATCGCCCCATGAGAATGGTAATTTGATATCTATGCATGTACCTCTACCCAAGGTACTTTGAACCCGGATCGTACCGTGCATCAAATCGATCAGCCGTTTGACTATCGACAGACCCAGACCAGTGCCCCCGTAGCGACGGGTTGTCGAGCCGTCTTCCTGCATAAATGGCTCGAAAAGACGATCTAGATAAGCATTTGACATACCCGTTCCAGTATCGCTGACTTGGATGTGCAGTACCGGCCCAGCTCGGCTGATAACATTTCGCATTCGCACGCAAACATAGCCGCTCTCCGTAAACCGGATCGAGTTGCTAACGAGGTTGGTAATAATTTGCGTGAGCCTGACCTCATCGACTAGAACGTAGCGATCGAAATGCGGCATGATCGCAAAATAGAAGCCGATATTTTTCTGTTGCGCGAGATTCTGATACAAACCCGCAATACCTTCTGCGGCCTGGTATAGGTTGACGGCTGTCGGATCGATAATAAGACGCCCAGCCTCCATCTTCGAGAAATCGAGAATATCGTTAATGACGCGTAGCAGTAACCGTGTCGATTGGTGCGCGGCATCTAGATATCGCCTTTGGAATTCGGAGAGCGGGGTGGTCTGCAGCACATCGATAACCCCGACAATGCCGTTCATCGGGGTTCGGATTTCATGACTCATCGTGGCCAGAAATGTCGATTTCGCCCGGTCGGCAATTTCGGCTTGCTGTCGCGCGGCATCGGCCTCGATGCGCGCGCGGGTTGCAATTTTTCCGGCTCGGCGGATCCTCAGATTCGCCCAACCTAGGATCGCGAACAGCACTGCGATTACCAGCATGATCGGCGCAGCTATACGCAATGCTGCTTTGGGATCGAAGCCTATCGTTATGTGTGCCGGATGGTTGCGGCGGATGATCTCGCTGAGTTGATCGGGCGGATAGGCGCCCACGAACTGATTCAGCAAAGATTGCAGCGGAGCATTATCCGAGACTACGGCGTAGCCAATTTCCTCGGTGCTGGAAAAATGCCGATCGACCGTGATAGCGCCGTTCTTCAGCGCCGTGCCGAGGCGATTGGCCGCGATCGAATTGACGAACGCCGCATCTATTTCGCCCTTCAATAATGCATCGGTGGCGTCGTCGCTCGTGTCGTAGGCAACGAGTTGATTTGACGCAAAATGGGGCGGCGGCGATAAATAAGGCAACCGCCATAATTGAGCACCGACGCGTGCCTGAGCCGGGTGCCGATCCATGCGGCTAATCAACAGCCAGGGCACGGTGTCGTATCCCCGAGTAACGCGTGCGGTACCTTCTACGACATTAGAAATTGGAGCGGATGCGATCACATCCACACGTCCGCTATCGAGGGCGTCGAATGGATGACCGAATGCGCTGAGTAAAACGGGCTGAATCCGCAAACCGTAACGTACGGCAAACGCGGTTAGTAAGGTTGCGCCGACGCCATGTAGTTGGTTGTTTTCGTCTATGAAATCGTAGGGTTCGCGAAATGAATAAATGCCGATCTTGAGCACTGGATGTTGCCCTAACCAAGTGGTTTCAGCAGACGTTGGGGGCGCGAGTTTGCCGCCAGGAAGCTCCGGCAGTCCATTCAGCCAGCGGGTCTGGATGTCTGCGCGCTGCGCGTCAGAAAGTCTCAATAGCCCATTTTCGACTACCGCGATCGAGTGCCTATCGTCCTGCCGCGTGACAAAATGCAAATCAACCTGGGCGTTGGGTATTTCAACGCTTTGGACGGTGCCTAAACCCAGTTGCGCGATTGCGGTACGATTGACGGATTGCAATCCGACATAAACGTCTGCGTTTCCTTGCGAGACAGCGGTTATGCCCTCTTGTGGCGACTGCACCGCGATAAAATGGACATGCGGCAGTTGCTTTTCAATGAGTCGTTCGCTGACACCATCCTCTTGTGCAGCGACTCGATATCCGGCAAGGTCACTCAGCGCGCGCGGGTCGGGGAGGGAGGATCTTTTGACGATGCCGATCGGCTGTCGAGAATAAGCAGGAGATAGCCAATAGCGTTGCGCATCGATACCATCTTCAAACATCGCAGGAACCACATCGATTTGCCCTTCATCGAGCGCTTCTAGTGCCGCCGGGATCGACTTGAATGTCTTGTAGCTCAGTGTGAGGCCGTGGGTGAGCGCGAGTCGGTGCAGGATGTCGGGATCCAAGCCTTGGTGGGTGCCATGCTGGTCCTCGTAATCGAGGACGCCGCTGCCTCGTTCGAACCAGCCCACGGTTAATGTCTCACGCACGGTGGGAGGCGGGTGGGCAAGTGATTCGCCGCTCGAGGTCGTGAGCGTCAGTAGAAAGAAGAGCGGGGCGAGGAACGCGCAGGGGGGGCGCCGGCGCTGACTGCGTTTCTCAAAACGATAAGCACGAGACATGGTAATCCGCCGAAGATCGGATAGTCTATTCCCCGATAGAAAGAACCTTGACTGTTGGCAACAGCGTCGTGCGGTGCCAAACGACGTATCGTTGATTCAGTGCTTGTATTTTTCTTTTAGAAACAGCGCGAGCGAGAGATCGTCAGATAAATTGAGTTTGCTCATCGAGCGACGCTTGTGAGTGCTGATGGTTTTTTTACTGCGACACATCTTTTGCGCGATTTGCGTTACCGAGTAGCCTTCTGAGATCAACCGCAGCACTTCGGTTTCTGCACTCGATAGTGTCTCGTTGGGATCTCGAGGCGTAACCTCATCCAACTTTTCGTCTCGCACCGAGAAAAAAGACTTGGGGTGAAGCGTGGCCATCCGTATCGAGTCGGCGAGGAGCGGCAATGCGCTCGACTTCTGCATGAACGCGTTAGCCCCGGCTCGGAAAGCCGCAAACTCGGTTTCGACCGACTTGCCCGCCGAAAATGTGATGATCGCGAGCTTGGAATACTTGCTGCGTAGCCGTTTGATCAGATGCGTACCGTCAAGCTGGTCATTGGGCATGTAAAAATCGACGACGACGACGTCACATTTGTGGGTATCTAATGCGGCAAAGAATCGATCGGTATCCGTGGTTTCAATGACGACATCGAAATCAGCATGGCCGCGTAGGTAAGACGCCGTGCCCAAATTGATGATCGGGTGATCGTCAAGTATGGCAATTTTTATCGAATGCTTGGGCCGAGAGAGTAAGAAAAACTGTCTGGTCGATGTCATGTGAGCGTCTACCCTTTGAACTCGTTCTGTTTTTTTATGATCGAGACGGCTATTTTTAGGGACACCGGAAACTCCGGAGACAATTCAGATCGGATCATGAATGTCATCGCGCAAGAAAACAGGTGAATCCGGTCGAAGAGCATGCAGCATGGTCCGAACTAACCTTTGAGGAGGTTGATCGTTCGGAAGTCCGATATTCTCAGAAGAGCAGGGTTTTCTAATAAAGATACACAAAATAAGACCAACTTACTATCTGAGGTGATTCTCGCAACGAAATATCGATGAGGTTGCCGACCGAGCAAGATGGCGCTTCACTCCGGTTGAACGGGCGAGGCGAACCGTCGACGCTCCTTCCACATGTCCCAAGCGCCGCGCAGCCTTTGCGCGGATAACACTTGTCCAAACCCCATCCATTCGGCGACGAGTTCGGTGCCTTGCCCCGACTCAAACAACGCTGCGGCAAACGAGTTGCGCAAAGTTTGTGGACTGGCGCGCTCAACGCGTTGCGCGGTGATGCCCGTTTGCTTGATCTGATCGGCCGTCGCCCTTAGGACCGTGGCTTTATGCATGGGGCGCCCCGCGCGCGTTGCGGGAAACACCAAGGCGCCGGCTGTACCTGAACGCTGGCGCAGGTTCAGCCATCGTTCGATCAAATGCCGCGCAAACGGCTGCATTTTAGTGCGATGTGAAAATCGACTGTCGAGACTTTCAACCAGGATCCATCCTTCAGTCATAAAAATGCAACTAACAGTCAGGCTCTGAAGTTCGGCCATCTTTAACCCAGCGCCCGCGAATAGCGCAACGATCGTGCGATCGCGTAGTTCTCGCCATTGCCCGACGGCTGACAAAGTAGGGGGTAACTCTAAACAGAGCTGGGCCACAAGATGGTGATATTCTTCGGGGTCGAGAAAACCGGTGGGCTCGTTCGTTGCGATGGCGGTCCAGTCTTGAGTTGGATTTTGGGCAACCGAAGTCGCTGGATTCTCCGTTCCAAAACTTGTGCGATGAACACGGCCGAGTACGCGTTCTATCAAACGAAGGTATCGCTGCCGCTGGTCTTGTTTGATTTCCAGCGTGAGAAGAAAGTGTTCAATATTTTGCTGCGTGGCAGAACTCAAGGGAATTTTTTGCGAGGTTAGCCAGGCGGTGAAGTTGGACCATTGCGCTCGATAAACCTCTGCGGAAGACTGGACAAATCCTTGTTGAACAAGCCAAGTGTCGAAAGCGAGGATCGGACTTTTTTGCCAATCGGTTGTTGCTGGGCTAAATAGATCGACTGAAGGGCGTGGCGTTGTTGAAGAAGGTGTTCGTTTCATATGAGTTAAATACTTGTTAGTTGCGTTTAATCTATAGCAAATTGTTTGCCCTCTCAAGGGCATCGTCGTATCGCGTACTTTGCCGGTATTGCAACAAACCGGTCCGGCGTGATGATCTTTTCCTAAATGCCCACCGTGAGCTACCTCCCAGTGGGCATCGATACGAAATGTGCTTAGCAACCCAAAATCGTATAACCTTGCACAGATGTGCGTGGCCATGCGGCCCGCTCCAAAACTACCCCCTTTAGGCTTGCCCCATGTTTGAATTTCGTACCGTGCCAGAAGTGGTAGTCGGCGAAAGTGCCTCATTGCAGTTGCCGGCGCTAATCAGCGCACGTTTCAGTGGCAAGCGGATTGCTTTGGTTACGGATGCTCCATTGCGAGCGCTGGGACTTTTGGAACCGCTTCTCAACGCGCTGGGTGCAGCACAGTTCACGGTCGACATCTTCGACGGTGTTGTTGCAGATCCGCCAGAAGCCACAGTGCGTAGCGCGATCGATCGCGCTCGCGACATCGGCGCGGAGATTGTCATCGGCATCGGTGGCGGATCTTCCATGGATGTCGCCAAACTGGTTGCGGCCTTCGCCGGCTCGACGCAGGATCTTGCTCAGGCGTATGGGATCGATAAGGTCACGGGCCCCCGATTGCCACTGATTCAAGTGCCAACTACTGCGGGAACCGGTTCCGAGGTAACGCCGATCGCCATTGTCACTACGGGCGAAACGACCAAGCTGGGGATAGTGTCCGGCAAGCTCTACGCGGATTTGGCGGTGTTGGACCCGACGCTGACGACTGGGCTGCCGGCGAGCATAACGGCGGCGACCGGCATCGACGCAATGGTGCATGCCATAGAGGCGTACACCGGAAAACTGAAGAAAAATCCGATTTCGGACGGGTTGGCGCGAGAAGCGCTACGCCTGTTGGCGGGTTCTTTGGCACAAGCCTGTTCAAACGGCAAGGACCTGAGCGCGCGCAATAACATGCTGATAGGCGCAATGCTGGCGGGCCAAGCGTTCGCGAACTCTCCGGTTGGCGCCGTACATGCGTTGGCTTATCCGATCGGTGGCATTTTCCATGTGCCGCATGGTTTATCGAATGCACTTATGCTGTCGCCGGTCATCCGGTTCAACATGGAGGCTGCCGCTCCCTTGTACGCGGAGCTCGCACAGATCGTCATGCCGGACGTTTCGGGAAGCGACGAAGCTCGGGCACTCAGATTCGTCGAGTTTCTCGACAAACTGTCCGATCAAGTCGGAGTGGCTAGACGATTGACTCAGGTGGGCGTTCAGGCGGGAGATGTTACGCGCCTTGCCGAGAATGCAATGTTGCAGCAGCGGCTACTCGTCAACAATCCGCGTGAAGTCACCTTCGGGGATGCATTGAGACTGTATTCCGAGGCTCTGTAGTGCAGTTGCATAGTCAGCCTGCTGACTGAACAAAGCGCTGTGCCGGCTCGGCGTCACGCAGAAGGGGCGCTGGGCAGACTTATCCTTCCAGTACGCTCAACAAATCACTGATTTGATCCCGTTCTGACGGCTTGCGTGAGCTGCGTGCCGGCGCTGCCGCCGGTTCATCACGGCGTCCCATCGACTTGCGTGCACGCCCTTTCGCGGTGCGGCGAGGCGGCGTTTCCAGCCAACGCAGCACCCCCATCAGGGCATTGTATTTTTCCATAGGCAGCAACACGGCGGCTTTGTCGCCAGAACTCACCACGCCTAGCTCTCCGCTCGCTATCAATTGCCGTAGCGCGTAGCTGATCACCATAGGTTCGTTCGAGAGGCTAATCGCGCGCATTGGAGCTCCTTGGCTGACTATTGCTTGCCGGTCGGCAGCATGTTCCGCGCGTAGATTTTAACGAACCTCCTGCGGCGAGGCTATGGTTTCGTTACGTGCCGGGACGCAGACCAAACGGTGCACTCGGCACCGGCGAATTTTATTTTAACTTGCTATACTAGGGTAAATACTGATGTCGTTTAAAGCCCTGTCGCGCGAAACCCGTGAAACGATTGCTCAATTACCTCGAACCTTTTCATCACCTTCAGACGGTTGCCGACCTTGGGTTTTGGCAACGTCATCAGCGTGACCTCATGCTACGCGCCATGGCTAGGCAGTTTGTCCGATACGCGTTTCGGTGGGCCGTTATTGCCGCGGCATTGTTCATACTGGACGCCTTTATCGTGCCCGGTGTCGTCGCGATGCTGGTCGCGGTCTTGAGCAGCATTGCGCTGAGCTTTGTTCTGATCATTGGAACCACGGCGGCAGCATTTGTGATCGGCTCTAAGCTTAAGGTCGCCTAAACCGCATCAACCCAAACATAATGGTGGCAATCGACGATATAACCGCCGAGGCCGCTGTCGATTCGACACTATCATCATCCTGCGCAAGAGGCTCGCATTCATGAATGAAGCAACCCGTTTTCTGATGGTGGACGCAGCGCCCACGCCGGTCGCGCCCTTTTCACATGCAGTGGAAGCGGGCGGGTGGCTCTTTGTCACGGGACAGATGCCGACGGAACCCGACGACGACAGTGCGCCCCTGCCTGAAGGGGTTGTCGCACAAACGCACAAGGTGATGAGCAACCTTAAGCTGGTCCTGGAAGGGGTCGGATACGCGTGGTCCGACATTGTGTCGGTGCGCGCATTTCTCACTGAGTTCGAGCGAGACTATGCAATCTTCAACGAAACGTACCGCCAGTATTTTCCGGTAGACCGGTTGCCCGCGCGCACCTGCGTCGGTGTCACGGGCCTGGCGAGGCTAGCGTTGGTGGAGATCGATCTGATCGCGCGCCGGGCGCCTTAGTGGGCACCTCAGCGGCGATTTTAGGCGGCCTACCTTAAGGCGGCCTCCCAGGCGGCCCCTTAGGCGGCCACCTTAAGCCACTTCGACGTGAATCTCGGCAGCGCCCGCAGTCATGTGCCCAATGACACTTGCAGCCGCAAAGCCCGCAGTATGGAAACAACCCAGCACTCGATCGACGTCCTGCGGCGCAACTGAAACCAGTAGGCCGCCGCTCGTTTGCGCGTCCGCCATCAGGCTCTTTTGCCAGCTTTGGACCGACGCCGAAAAACGGACGTCGGTTCCGAAACTCGCCAAGTTACGCTCGATCGCGCCCGGGCCGATGCCCTGTTGCGCAAAACCGATCGCCGCGGGAAGCAGGGGTAAGCGGGATGCATCGATGCGTGCGGTCAAGCCAGCTCCGCGACACACTTCCAGCAGATGCCCCAGCAGCCCAAATCCGGTCACATCTGTCAGCGCGTGGACGCCCTCGATCTCGGCTAAGTCAACGCCGACCGAATTGAGTTGAGTGGTCGTCGAGATCAGTTCCCGATAGCCCTCGTCATTGAGCAGCCCTTTTTTCAGGGCCGTACCGAGCACGCCGATTCCCAATGGTTTGCCGAGTATCAGCACGTCGCCCGCCTTTGCGCCGTTGTTGCGCCGCACCCGGGACGGATGCACCAACCCCATGACAACCAGACCATAAATCGGCTCCGGGGAATCGATCGAATGGCCTCCGGCTACCGGGATGCCGGCAGCACTACAAACGCTGGCACCGCCCGCGAGAATTTGTTGGATCGTCTCGACCGGCAACACGTTGATCGGCATGCCGACGATAGCCAGCGCCATAATGGGTTTGCCGCCCATCGCGTACACATCGGAAATGGCATTGGTCGCCGCGATCCGGCCGAAATCGAAGGGGTCGTCCACAATAGGCATGAAGAAATCGGTTGTCGCGATCAATGCCTGCTCATCGTTAAGCCAGTACACGGCCGCGTCGTCCGACGTCTCCGTCCCGACCATAAGATGTTTGAACGGTGTCGCAGCCGGCATCTTTGCCAGCATTTCGGACAGCAGGGCGGGGGCAATTTTGCAGCCGCAGCCGCCGCCATGGGATAATTCGGTGAGTCGCATCTAATCCTCTCCAGCATTCGTCCCCACGTGCCTGTGTGCTTGCGCACCTGGCAAGAACCAGGAACCTCCAGGCCGTGATTATCCTCCGTTCGGCACTTTCGTGAAGAATCAGCATATTGCTTTCGACCATCGCGACGATTTCGATGAAATTATCGACGTGCGTACTCCGCTGGAATTTGCTGAGGACCATATCCCCGGGGCCATCAACGCACCGGTCCTGTCCAATGAACAGCGCGTGATTATCGGCACGATGTTTCGTCAGGGGCTGGCTCATGAGGCAACCCGACTCGGGGCCGCGATGGTGGCGCGTAACATTGCCGATCACCTCGACACGCTATTTGCGGATCGCCCGGCGAGCTGGAGGCCGATGATCTATTGCTGGCGCGGCGGCAAGCGGTCCGCGTCGATGACGACATGGTTCAACCTGATCGGCTGGCGGGCGAAACAGCTCGAGGGGGGGTATAAATCGTATCGACGCTGGATATTGGAAAGGCTGGATAGCCGGCCACGCGATTTTCGCTACATCGTGTTGGCGGGTCACACGGGTACGGGCAAGACACGGCTACTGGCCGCATTGGCCACACAGGGAGCGCAGGTGCTCGACCTGGAGGCGCTGGCGTGCCACCGAGGCTCTTTGCTGGGGGCGATGCCCAACGCGGCACAACCAAGCCAAAAGTCCTTCGACAGTGCGCTGGTACGAGCGCTAGATACCTTCGATATGAGTCAACCGGTCTTTGTGGAAGCCGAAAGCAAGCGCATCGGCAAAATCACGCTTCCGCTTGCGCTGGTCGAGCGGATGCATGCGTCGGATTGCGTACGGGTCACGGCTAGCCTGGAAGATCGCGTTAGCTTTCTGTTGCACGACTATCGCAATTTATTCGACGACCCGGAGCAGCTCAAACAACAACTGTCGATGCTGACAAGTTTGCACGGCAAGGAAGTGCTGCGGTGCTGGACCGAATTGATCGATCATCGTGCGCACGCCGAGCTGTTTCGCGAGCTGATCGAGCGGCATTACGATCCGGCCTACGCGCGCAGCAGTGGCAGTCATTTCAGTCGATTGGCGCAGGCGCTGCCGTTTCACTTCCAGCCCAATGAGCAGGACCCGGGGCGGCAAGCCGCAGTCCTTCTGAGCGAACTCGGGTTAGTGAACGTGAACGCCACGACCGAAGCCTGATTCAGAACCCGGCTTCAAAAGTCTGCTTCTGCCTGCGCATCCAGGACGTGGCTTTCGAACCCGCCGTTAGACTGCGCTTTAGAGCGCCGATTGGAAACCATATAAGGCGAAAATCGCGCGCGCCAAGACCATCAGGGCCACCTGGATCAGGATGATAAGAACCAGCAACGAGAAATCGATACCGCCCGTGGCAGGCAGGCGACGACGTATCGGGTTCAAAAGCGGCGCGGTCAATTGCTGCAAAGCCCACATCGCTTCGGTCCGCGGATTCACCCACGACAAAATCCCCATCAACACGGTCAACCACAGCATCAGGTTGAGCCCCCACTTGACCACCGTCAGCAAGGCGACGATCAGTCCCATCGGCAACAGCAGGAGCGGACTATAACCGCGGATCAGGACCGCCAGCGCGAGCGCCACGACGGCGGTCAACCAGGCGCCGACGATACAGGCCCAATCGATACCCGCAAACCCTGGCAACACCCTGCGCAACGGCAACACGAGCCAATTGGTCGCCTGATAGACGGCGCGGGAAAACGGATTGTTCGGCGCCAATCGTACGGCTTGCGCCCATGCACGCAACAGCAACGCGGCACCTAGCAGTGAAGAGATGATAGTGATGAGATAAATGGCGATCTCTTCGAACATTGACGCTTCCTGTTTCCCGTTAATTGATAAGCCACACTACACTAGCCAGACACGCTTTGCGCAATAGCCAATGAGATTGATCGTGGCTCAACCGAGCGGGCTGCAAACAGCCCGGTTACGCCCGCGACTTTTGGCAAGATACAAAGCGGCGTCGGCTTGCTTGATCAGCATTTCATATTGCTTGATGCTGTCGGTCGTTTGGGCGACCCCAATGCTCACACTGACGTTGACCAGGGAGTCGCCGCACTGGACCGGCTCGTGCGTGACGGCGGAACAAATTTGTTCGGCTATCGCAAACGCGTCTGCCAGATAGGTGGACGGCAAAACGACCGCAAACTCCTCGCCACCATAACGTCCGAACACACTACCTTCAGGCAGCAATTCTCCGATACGGGCCGCGGCGATTCTGAGCACGGCATCTCCGACCAAGTGGCCGAATTCATCATTGATCTGCTTGAAGTGATCGAGGTCTATCATCAACAAGCAGAAGTCATCGTTGGTACGCTCCCAGGCGGTGAACGCCTCGCTCAGGCAGACTTCCAGATAATGTCGGTTGAATACAGCGGTCAGGCCATCGCGACGAGAGCTTTCGCTCAAGGCCGACAGCGCTGCCTCCCGCTCATAACTGATCATTGCGACCTGCGTCACATCGAACAGCATGACGCAAACAGCCACCACCTCACCGTCCACGACCAGTGGCAAAAAGGTGCAATCCTGACGCATGAAATCGATGCCGCCCGTGATCGGGCGGTCATGCAAGAAGCGGAATAGATAGGGGCGGTGCTGCCAGGAGGTGAAGGCCGAGTTTTTCAGCAGAAATACGCTTTCGAACTTCTTGCTAAGCCAGTTGCGCGGCAACTCCGGAAAGCAGTCGAACAGGTTCTGGCCGAGTACGGCATCGGGTTTGCGGCCGCTGCGGTTCTGCATGAAGCGATTCCACAACGTCAAGTTCAGATCCCGATCGACGACGAACGCACCCAAACCCATGTGGTCGACAATCAGATCGGACATGCCATTGGACGACCGACCCGTCACGTGCACTCCAGCAAATCATCCAGCGCCAACTTCAGTGTCCTGAGCGAATCCTCAACGGTAAACATCACGAGGTGAGCGCAAAAAGTATGGTTCTCGATCGAGAATTTGACTTCAACCAGCAAGCTGACGTCCCACGCCATGGTCTCGGGGCGCAACAGGCTGGACAGGCTAGTACGCCGGCCCATCAGCGTCGGCGGCGAAAAGGTCAGCGAGCGGCCCAACTGTTCGAACATGCACGATAGGCATGCACCCGTAATCAGGTTCGACAAATCGATCAGTATTTCGTGTTCGGCGGCGGCATCGAGCTCGCCGGACATTTCGTCATAGCCCATCAATTCCCACAACTCGGGAATCGACTCGTCATCGAGCAATACCAACGCTTCTCCACGCACGTCGCAGGTGAATGCCTGGCGCACGACGGTAACGAAGTCCTGATTGCCAACCAGTCGGCCTAACATGTCCGGCAGGTCCTGCACTGCGACCGGGGTAATGCTCGGAATGGACAGTTGGATGAATTCGCCGAGTAAAGCCGCCAATCGCGCGCCGGCCATGCCCATCCCGACATTGGCGATTTCCTGGAGCGCGTCGCGCTGATCCTCGGTTAGCAGGTGCTCAGACATCAAGTCCATACTCCTTAAGCACGGGCAGCAGCTTTTCCGGGGTCACCGGTTTTTGAATAAATGCGATGGCACCCAGCTTTTTCACTCGTTCCAGGGCCCCCGTCTGGGCATCGGCGGAAACCACGATGACAAATGTATCGAGACCCTCGTGCTGGAGTTCCTCCAGAACTTGATAGCCGTTGAGGTCTGGCATCGTCAAATCCAGAAACATCACGGAAGCACGGCCCGCGCGATAGTGGGCCAGCGCATCCTTGCCGTTGGACGCCTGCGTAATGTCAACATCCCAGCCGGGCGGTAGTGATTTGATCAAAATCTTCCGCGCTAGCGCGGAATCGTCAACTACAAGTACCGGGAGGGCCATAAGAATCTTGTGATTAGGTCGCTACTGCAAGCCGGAGTCGCCCGGACGGGTACGCGCTTCTCTTTCAAACCACGGCTACCGTTCGGGCAGCGCGCGGGTAACGTAACCCCAGGTTTATCCCACTTAATTAACCGCCAGAATAATCCAAAGTGGTTGCTGGATCACTGGACTTTTAAAGCCACGTTATTAACGCTTGATTGTAGCCTGAATCATCCCGAAATTACGCTAAGCGGGCCCCGATTCTTGCGATATTTAGCGCTAACACGATGATTCATTCCCATTTGCCTGGAATATGTCGACCGGCGAGGCCGGGTTGTTTTGCGTTGCGGAACGCAAATGCGGCGAATGCGAAATCTTGGAAAAGAGCGCTACCCGTCTGGGCGTGAATGATCTCACAACAAAAAAAGCCGCCGCAATCGACTGTCGCCGAGCCGTTGCGCCGCTTCGTACCGCACCCCAGGTTTCGGCGGCCGCCCCTTGCCAGGCAACGGATGCCGGAGCGTATCGGCACCGTTGCATAGAGCCGACACTCGGGTCATCGAACCGTGTTAGCCAACGCCATGTGCGTTCGAGTCCCGGCCGGCGCGCGCGACGACGGGCCTGCGGGCCTTCCAGCGGCGCGAGCCTCATCTCGATGCATATCGTGCAATTGTGGCATTCCGACCATCGCCGAGAAAATGCTACGGAAGTAGCGCCCAGGCAATAAATTCACTCACAACTTTTTGATTTCAACTATCCAAGCTTGCGGATGCCTGATTTAATGCGTGCTGGGCGCCGACACCGTCGGCAAAAGTAAGGCTCCGATCGTTGTTTTTAGCCGAACAAAATCTCGACGGTGCTCGAAATACATCCAATTGGCTTAGGCTTTCTCCATAGGATTTCGTAACGCATGCTTGTCATTATCGGTTGGGTCGTCCTGATGGGCGCCGTCCTGGGTAGTTATGTCGCGGGCGGTGGACACGTTGCAGCGTTACTGCAGCCCTACGAGCTTCTATGTATTTTCGGGGCGGCGATTGGCTCATTCGTCGTCGCGAGCCCGCCAAAAACGCTGAAAGCCACGAAAAAGGCTTTGCCGCTCTGTTTTAAAGGCGGCGGCTACAGCAAGGCCAAGTACCTGGATTTGATCGGGCTTATGTTCGAATTGCTGCAGAAAGCCCGCAAAGACGGCTGGATGGCACTAGAGGGCGATATCGACAACCCCGAAAGCAGTCCGTTTTTCGATAAATATAAAGGCGTTAAAAGCGACCATCATTTGCTCGAGTTCATCGTGGACTATATGCGCATGATGATCGGCGGCAATCTGAACGCCAACGAATTGTCCGATTTGATGGATTCCGAATTGGAAACGCACCATAAGGAATTGGCGATTCCGATGAAAGCTATTCGTAGCGTTTCTGAAGCATTGCCGGCATTCGGTATTGTCGCGGCTGTGATGGGGGTGGTCCACACAATGGGATCGGTCGGCGCGCCGCCGGCGATTCTGGGCGAAATGATCGCGGGGGCCTTGGTCGGAACGTTCCTCGGGATTTTGCTGGCCTACGGTTTCGTCGGCCCATTGGCTACGCTGCTTGCCGCCAAAGCCGAGGAAATGGCTAAACCGTTCGAATGTGTCAAGGCCGTATTGCTGGCGTCGATGAACGGGCACCCCCCGACGATCGCGGTCGAGTTCGGGCGGAAAGTCCTATTTTCGGCGGATCGTCCGAGCTTTATCGAACTGGAAGAAGCGGTCAAGGCAACCAAACGGTCCTGACCCGTAGAACTCGCCCAACGAGCCCAATCCCCGCACGCCTCGATGCGGGCGAATGGGGCAAATTTTGGTAACGCCCAGCGCTTGCTTAGCCACACGATATGAACGAAAACACCACGGAAGCCGCTGTCGTTATCATCAAACGCAAGAAAGGCGCTGCTCACGACGATCATCACGGCGGCGCCTGGAAAATTGCCTACGCCGACTTTGTCACCGCGATGATGGCGTTTTTCCTGCTGATGTGGTTGTTGGGATCCACTTCCAAAGGCGATCTTAACGGCATTGCCGAATACTTCAACACGCCCTTGAGCGTTGCCATTACCGGTGGCTCGCGCTCGGGAACGGCGAACAGTGTGCTGGACGGCGGGGCGATGTCTTTGTTGAAAACGGTCCCGGCGGCAGCCAATGTCAGCCCCAAGTCTTCGCAAGACAAGTCGACGCAGCAGGCCAACCGCGTCAAGCAACTGGACGAGGATGTGAAACGCCTCACCGAGCTGAAATCGAAGATCGAATCGCTGATCAACCTGAATCCCAAGTTAAGTCCGTTTAAAAACCAGATCAAACTCGATATGACGAGCGAAGGCTTGCGAATTCAGATTATCGATGCGCAAAACCGGCCGATGTTCGACAGTGGCAGTTCGACGCTGGAATCCTACACCAAAGACATCCTGGATCAGCTTGGCGTGGTATTGAATGACGTGGAAAACCATGTCTCCATCGCCGGCCATACCGATTCGCTCGCCTACACCGGCGGCGCCAACGGCTATTCCAATTGGGAGCTGTCGTCCGAACGGGCGAACGCCGCACGTCGCGAGTTGATCAACGGCGGTATGACCGCGCAAAAAGTGCTGCAGGTGCGAGGCTTGTCCGACGCGTTACCGCTGGACCCGACCGATCCTTCTGCGCCAGGCAACCGTCGCATCAGTATTGTCGTGCTCAACAAGCAGACCGAGGAAGCCTTTTTCCGGGACGGTGGCCGTACCGATATTGCCAATGTCAGCCAGGTCGCGTCGGCCGTGGCCGCCTCCACCGCTCGTCCTATCGCCGCGAGCGGCTCCAAATAAGCGGGCGGCATCGGCCGCTTCGATAGCGGGAGCGTGCCCGGGCTATTGCTCCGGGCACGCTCCCGCTATCGACTTGGTATACTCTTGTGCGTTGCGTCAGCCGTGCGGTAAGCCAAGCGGCGCGCAGCGGCCCGCACCATCCTAATTTTGAAACAGCCAACCTGCATTTACGAGAGGCCCTGTGACGGTTTCCGATTCACTTTCTTCTGATAAGCCGGCTGAATCCGCGCCGCCGGCATCCGGCAGCTCGTTTTACACGGCAATGCGCATCCTGCCGGTCGCGCAGCGCCAGGCGATGTTCGAAATTTATTCGTTCTGTCGTGCCGTCGACGATATTGCCGATGGCGACGCGAGCGCGGCCGAGCGGTTGATCGGCTTGCGTCAATGGCAACAGGATATCGATGCGTGTTATGCCGGCCATGTGCCGCCGCAACTGAGCAGTCTGAACCGGCAAATCGTCGCGTTCGGGCTGGAACGCGACGATTTCCAGGCGGTTATCGACGGCATGATGATGGACGTCGAGACCACGATTTGCGCCCCCGATGTTGCCACGCTCGACTTATATTGCGACCGCGTGGCCAGCGCCGTGGGCCGGCTTTCCGTCAAGGTTTTCGGCATGGGCCGCGAAGAAGGCATTGCGCTGGCTCATCATCTCGGGCGCGCTTTGCAACTGACCAACATTTTGCGAGACATCGACGAAGACGCAGGGCTCGGGCGTGTCTACCTTCCCCGCGAAGCGTTGCTCGACGCTGGCGTACGCATTGACGTACCGCCCGCAGCCATCGCCACGCACCCGTTCATTCCGGCAGTTTGCGCGCCGCTGGTGGCGCAGGCCAAGACACATTTTGCGCAGGCGGATGCCATCATGCGCAAAGCATCGCGCCGCACCGTGCGAGCCCCTCGTATCATGGCCGCGGCCTACGGCGGCATCCTCGATTTACTGATCGAACGGGGCTGGACCGCACCTCGGCATACGGTGAAGCTCCCCAAAACCAAGCTCGTGCTAATCATGTTGCGGTACGCATTCATTTAATTCGCGACACTGCTCGCGACGAAGTCCAAGTCTATGAAATTTTCCCCCGCCAACTCCCAGCATCTGGGCGATGCATCACGCGATGAGCGGCTGCAGCGCGCCGTCACGCTGGCATTGGATACCCTGCTGGCCGATCAAAGAGACGATGGGCATTGGGTCTACGAACTCGAAGCCGATGCGACCATTCCGGCGGAATACATCCTGATGGTTCACTATCTGGGTGAAGCGCCGGATCCGGTACTCGAGGCCAAAATCGGCGCGTATTTGCGGCGCATTCAGAGTGCCGATGGAGGCTGGCCGCTGTTTCACGATGGTGCCTTCGATATGAGCGCCAGCGTCAAAGCCTATTTCGCACTGAAGATGATTGGCGACTCCCCAGATGCCGAACATATGGTGCGCGCGCAAGCGACCATTCGTGCTCATGGCGGCGCCGCACACAGCAACGTTTTCACTCGCATTCTTTTGGCGTTGTTCGGCATACTGCCGTGGCGCGCGGTACCTGTGATGCCGGTCGAAATCATGCTATTGCCCAGTTGGTTCCCATTTCACTTATCCAAAGTGTCTTATTGGGCTCGCACGGTGATCGTTCCGCTGCTCGTGCTCAGCGCGCTTAAGCCGGTTGCCCGCAATCCGAAAGGCGTCAAGATCGACGAGCTCTTCGTCGTTCCGGCCTCACAGACCCGGCTTGCTCCCAAAGCGCCGCATCAAAGCCGCTTCTGGTTCACTTTTTTCCGTGGTGTGGATGCGGTCCTTAGAGTTGCGGAACCCCATTTCCCCAAGCGCATGCGCCAGCGCGCGATCGATCGCGCCAAAGCGTTCGTGCGCGAGCGTCTCAACGGTGAGGACGGCCTGGGCGCGATCTTCCCGGCAATGGTCAATGCGGTAGAAATGTTCGACGTGCTGGGCGTCGCGCGCAGCGAACCGGCGGTCGCGACCGCTCGACATGCTATCGACAAGCTGTTGGTCGTCAAGCCTGATGAGGCCTATTGCCAGCCCTGCGTTTCGCCGGTCTGGGATACGTCGCTGATGTGCCACGCATTGCTCGAAACCGGCGATCCCAGCGCTTTGACGGCAGTCCAGCGGGCGCTGGAATGGTTGCGTCCCCTGCAGATTCTCGACACCCGGGGTGACTGGATTTCGCGCCGCTCGCATGTCCGCCCGGGCGGTTGGGCATTCCAATATGCCAACCCGCATTACCCCGATGTCGACGACACCGCCGTAGTGGTCATGGCGATGCACCGTGTCGCGGGCGTTGAAGGGGAGAATCGCTTTGAGCAAGCGCTGGCGCGTGCGACCGAATGGGTCGTGGGGATGCAAAGCAGCGACGGCGGCTGGGGCGCGTTCGAACCCGAGAATACGCAGCTCTACCTGAACAATATTCCGTTTTCCGATCACGGTGCCTTGCTGGACCCACCGACCTCGGACGTCTCGGCGCGGTGCTTGTCGATGCTGGCCCAGATCGACCCGGCGCAACGCGAACAACTGGCGCGACGGGGTGAGGCCGACACCCGGGCCGACACGCCGGCCGGCCGCGCGCTCGCGTACCTGCTCGCTGAGCAGGAGGCGGATGGCAGTTGGTACGGGCGCTGGGGTATGAATTACATCTACGGCACGTGGACTGTATTGTGTTCGCTCAACATGGCCGGGTTGAAGCCCGACGCGCCAGCCATGAAGCGGGCCACCGATTGGCTGCTTGCGATTCAAAATGCCGACGGCGGCTGGGGCGAGGACGGCACGAGTTACAAGCTCGACTATCGTGGTTATGAACCCGCGATTAGCACTGCTTCTCAAACGGCTTGGGCGCTGCTGGGCTTGATGGCGGCCGGCGTCGTGGATCATCCGGCCGTGAGCCGTGGTATTCACTACCTGATCGACCACCAAGGTAGCGATGGGCTGTGGGATGAGCCCTCGTTCACCGCGACAGGTTTTCCACGCGTGTTCTACCTGCGATACCACGGGTACGCGAAATTCTTCCCGCTCTGGGCGCTGGCCCGCTACCGCAACCTCACCCTGCAGGGCGGCCATGTCGGCTTCGGTATGTGATGCAGCCGACGACCGCGATGTTACCCGCAGTGCTACCCGCAGTGCTACCCGCAGTGCTACCGTTACTCGCACTTAGCGGGCTTGATTTCGAAGCGCGAATTGCGGCGGGTGACGGCGTGATCGCGGTTTGCGGCGTGGGGTCGGCGGCACTGGCCGAACGGCTTGAGCAAATCGCGGCGCGCGGATGCGCTGGCATCATCAGTTTTGGAACCGCTGGTGGTTTGGCGCCGACGCTGGTACCCGGCGATTGCGTGCTGGCCGACATGGTCATCGGCAACCCGCAGCAACGCTGGGCCACCGACGCGAAGTGGCTGAACGCGCTTCATGCGCGGCTACCGCATGCTCATTTGGGCACGATCGCCGGTGTCGGCGTGCCGATAACGAGTGTTGCCGCTAAACAGGAATTATGGAAGGGAAGTACTGCGCTGGCGGTCGATATGGAGTCGCACTGGGCCGCACAGGTTGCACAGCGCCATGGCGTGCCCTTCGCCGTGTGCCGGGTGGTGGTCGATCCGGCGCAACGCAGCTTGCCTTCCAGCGCGACCGTCGGCTTGCAAGCCGACGGCAGTACCGCGATCCTGCCCATCTTGCGCGCTTTGGCAGCGCACCCCGGTGAATTGCCGGCGCTGCTTAAGCTGGCTCGCGACGCGGGTGCAGCACGCGCCAGCCTGAAGCGAATTCGCGCCGAGCTGGGCTTAAGGTTTGCGCTTCCTGCTCAGTACTAATCTTCACTGACCTTTAGCCGCGGCGTTACTGACTTTTAGCCGCGGCGGCCGACGCCCCAACAGCGGGCACGGCCGGCGATACGACGCCTGGCGCTGCACCAGGCACAGGCGCCAGTACCGGTGTAGCTGCCGGTGCACTCGCGCCAGTGGCCGGGTCGACGCCATAGTCCGGCAACGGCTCCGACGACGTGCCGCCATCGAGCAGGTATTGGCGATGGCCCAGATAAGCATCACGGGTAAATGAATATTTATCCAGCGCCGCGGCCGACAACAGATCGGTCGCGCCAAGGTATTTCGCCCGTGTGCTGACAAAATTCGCTATAAAAAATGCGTTGCGCACAGCCGGTCGGGTGTAGCCGATCGGGTCGACCTCCAAAGCGGCTGCCAGCCCGATACCGTCGCGTACGTCGCTCGGCCCGAATAGGGGGATGACGATGTAGGGGCCCATGGGAACACCGTAATGGCCCAGCGTAAGTCCGAAGTCCTGGTCATGGCGCGGCAGGCCGGCCTCGGTCGCGAAGTCGAACAGGCCGCCGATACCGAATACCGAGTTCATCGCCATGCGCATCAGGTCTTCTGCGGCGTCTGTCCCACGACCCTGGAGTATGTCGTTGGCCATCACCGTGGCGTCGCCAATGTTGGAGAAGAAGTTGTTGACCATCGTGCGGACAAACTGCGGCACGATGAAGTTGTACCCTTTCGCGATGGGGGTGGCGATCACAGTGTCTATCGTGTCGTTGACCTTGTAGGTGGCACGGTTGACCTTCTCGAACGGATCGCGCGGATTGCTGCCAGGGCCTGTTGCGCAGCCGCTAACCGCGAACGTCAATCCCATCGAGATACCGAGGGCCAGCACACCTTTCAGGGCGCGAGTTTGTGGGGATAGGTTCATAAAGGCTCTACAGTGCCTCGTCGGTAGACAAGAGCAGATTAGTCGTTAATTCGAGCGAATGCACGAAGGGATCCATGCGGGCATCGCGATGCGATTGAATTGGCATAGCGAACGGGTCCGACAAAAACCTTACGATTATATCGGGGCTATCGTTTTGTTGCTGCGCATCGTGTAGCGTCATGCAGCAACAAGCAGCCTCATGCGCCCGCTTACGACAATCTGCCGCCTAGCTCACCTTATTGGCGACCCTACTCAGGCACTGCACGCGGCTTGCCCATCAAAATAGGCTGGAAGAGCACGGCGCCGATCAGCGTGCAGACGAGCGAAAGCGCCAACAGTTCCCCCATGCTGGAGGTGCCGGGGTGGTGCGATAACCAGAGGCTGCCGAAAGCGGTACCGGTGGTCGCGGCGCTCAAGACCACGGCCTGCGTCAAACCAGATTGCAACATCGCGGTTCGGCCGCTACGCCAGGCCATCACGTAATAGATCTTGAATGCCACGCCCACGCCCAACAGCAAGGGCAACGCGATGATATTGGCGAAGTTCAGGGAGATGCCGAGAATAACGCACAGTTCGAGTGTCACGGCAGCCGAAACCAGCAAGGGAATAATCGTGCGCAACACGTCGCCAAAGCGTCGCAGTGCGATCCATAGCAGGATCGTGATGGCGACTATGGCCAGGATGGCGGCTTCGATGAATGCCCGGATGATGGTACGCGCTGATTCGAGAATCGAAATCGGTCCGCCGATCGCACCCGGCTCGGCACGCTGAACGGCCTGCGAAAAATTACGCAGCAGCACATCGTCACCGGGGTCGACATTCGCTATCGCTCTGGGCGCAACGTCTACCACCGCTTGACCGTCGGGTGCCACCCAGTTTCGCACGAGGGCTGCGGGCAGGCTGGCTTCGGTCACCGTTTGCGGCATCAGCAAATCGCTCAAGGCTTTGAGCGCCAGCTTGAGCGTACCGGCGAGCGCCCATTCGGCCCGGTCGCGGGTTGCGGCGTCGGCTTTCGCCAGCTCGTTCAAATCGAGTCCCAGGCGACGGGCTTGGGCGGCGCCTGGCCCTTCGTGGTCGAGCGCGGCGTTGCGCAAATTCAATGCGGCGTTGCGCAAGGCGGCGACGCGCTCGATATCGCTGGCCGGGGCGGCGGTCGTCTGTTGCAAAATCGGCAGCAAACCGGTGGCCGCCGCGCTGATCAACTGCATTTTCTCTGGCTGTTGGGTAGGAATAAAACTCGCCAGCGTCATGACTTGACCCACCTGCGGCACCTGTTCCAGGCGCTTGGCGATGCGCTGCGCCGCGTCCAGCGAAGGCGCGAGTACGCTGACATTGTTGACCCCGGCCTCGGGCGAGTCTCTAAGCGAGGTCAAGGTCTGCATCGACTCGGTATCCGGATTTTTCAAATGCAGGGGATTGAAGTCGAAATGCAAATGCCACAGTAGCGGAAGCCCCGCGCAGATGATCAGTATCGATCCGACCAGCAGCGGGATACGGCGCGCCTCGAACAACCGGTCTACTGGCGCCAGCCACGCGAAGCCCGGCATCATGCCAGTGGGGGCGGGTCGCAACACGCTGATCAATGCGGGTAGCAGCGTCAGGCAGGAGGGAAAGGCCACGCATAAAATGCCGACGCCTGCGATCTGTCCCAGCTCCGAAACACCTCGGTATTCCGTGGGAAGGAAGGCGAGGAAACTTGCTGCGGTAGCGGCCGCGGCAAGCGTCAACGGCAACGCGATCGAGCGTGCGGCAGCCACGAGCGCATTGCGTATATCGTCGTCGCTATGTTGTTCCTCACGAAAGCGCACCCCAAATTGGATGCCGAAATCGACGCCGATGCCGACGAACAGCACGGCGAAGGCAACCGAAATCATGTTGAGCGCGCCAACCAGCAAAAGCCCAAGCGCAGCGGTCACGATCAAGCCGCCGATAAGCGTGACGAAAACCGCAAACACGAGTCTCTTCGAGCGCAAGGCGAACCATAGGATCATGACGACGATCAGCAGAGTCACGATGCCGTTCACGGCCGCGCCTTGCTGGACCGACGAAAATTCCTCATCCGATAAGGGTGTTGGGCCGGTTAGCCTGACGGTTGCGCCATACCGCTCGTACAGATGCAAACGTTGGGCACTGGCGCGGATCGCATCGGACGCTTTGGAGCCCGGCTCGAGTTCGCTGTAGTCGAGGACCGGGCGCACCTGGATAAAACTGCGTCCGGTTCTGCTGCTGCCGGGTTTGTCCGCAACGCTGACGCCCGTGTCCGGGTCGACCAGCGCTCGCCACGACATTCCGGCGGGTCGGTCCGCCAACACCGATTCGATCGCGTCCGAACTGTGGTCGAGCAAGGGACCCATGTCCGCCAAGTGCAGTTGCCCGGTTTGCAGCGGCGCCAATAGCGAGACCGAAAGCAGATTGGCGAGGCCGCGCAATGAAGGGTCGTGAGCGAGCCCATTCAACAATGGGCGCGCTTGGGTCAGTTGATTGGTGAGGCTGGCAACTTGCGAGACGGGTGGGAAGAGGAGCCCGTTGTGGGCAAAGAAATCGCTGTCCGCGCCGGAATCCACCGAACGGAACAATTTGGGCTGCCGGAGCAGATCCGCCGCGAGCTCGCGCGCGGCGGCTGTGGCAAATTCTGGCGCGGGAGCTTGCACGACCACGAGGGTCAGGTCACTGCGCTGCGGGAAAGCCGCCGAAAGCGCGGCGTCGCGCTGGGCCCATGCCGCGTGGCTGTCGATCAGCCGCCCGATATCGGTGTTAATAGCAAAGTGCCCGGAAACGTACACTGCGCTGGCAATGATCAACACGATAGACGCACCGATCACGCGCCACGCATGGCGGATCGAAGCGTCAACGGTTCTCGATATCAGCGAAATCAACATGGGTTCGGCGTTCTTATTATCAAAGTTGGTCCGGTGGGGAGTATACAGGGTCGCTTTCCGCGCCCCGTTAAAGTCTGTTACAGGGTGTTGCCGACGCCGCGCTGCGCGAGCCATCCGTTATACTCAGCGAACGGGTTGGTCGGACTGCCTGATCGCTGGTATCCAAGACGAGTTCAGGGCTAACGTTAGAAGGCCATGACAAACCTGATTTACTTACACCGGTCCCAAGGGAATTTATCCTATGAATCGTTACATTTGGGCGCCCCTTGCTGCGCTCGTAATTGCGTGCAGTGCGCATGCACAATCAGCCGCCGAGACGGGTACGCCCGATGCCGTCGTCAAAAACGCGATCGAAACCACCATGTCGGCAATTCATGCCGATCCCGGCAGTCGGGCCGGCGATCTGGATAAGATCGCGGCCATCGTCCAACAAAAATTCGTGCCGGAAGCCGATTTTCGGCGCACCGCACGGCTCGCTGCTGGTAGCGCCTGGGATCAGGCGACACCTGCCCAGCAAGATGAACTATTCAAGCAATTTCAGGTGTTGATGGTCCGGACCTATGCGGCAGAACTCAACCAGATCCGAGATCAGAGCGTGCAGTTCAAGTTTCTCCCGAGCCCGCCGCCGCCGGCCAGTGCGACCGATGCGGTGGTTAAAACTCAAGTCGTCAATGCCGGCGACGTCATGAATATCGAGTATCGGGTTACTAAAACTGCGGGTGGCTGGAAGGTGTACGACATCAACATGATGGGTGCATGGCTAATCCAGGTTTACCGGCAGCAGTTCTCGGACCAGATCGCCAAGGGGGGAATCGATGGATTGATTAAATTCCTCGCGGCGCATAACGAACCGGTCTCGCATTAAGTTGGCATCAGGTCGGCACGATGTGTCGGCGTGCCTCCAGCCACTGCCACGACAGCAGTGCCGGCACGCCGAATAGAATTTCTCGCATGCGTTTGACCAGGGCGAGCGACAACGCCACTTCGCTATCGATTCCCGCCAAGTAAGCAAATAAGATCACGCTGGCTTCCTGCACACCGAGCCCCCCTGGGACGATGAAACTCGCATGGCGCACGGCCTGCGTCAGCGCCTCGATGGCCAAAGCGGTTCCTGGGCTCACCGGGTGACCGAGCAGCAACAAAGCGAACCAGGTTTCGAACGAGCCAATCAGGTAGCCCGAGAATTGCCAAGCCAGCGCGTGCAGCAAACGCAGGGGCTGGGCGAAAAGCCGGTGCACTTGCGCATCGAGCCGCGCGCCGTCCAACTGCATCGCGAACCGGTTATCGGCGCCGAACAATTTTTTCGCAAGGCTCTCGAGTCGCTCGAATACCGAGCCATGGTGCAATAACACATAGACGGCGATCGGAATCGGCAGGGATAGCAGCAGGGCGGCAGTCAGCGTCCAGACTTGGCCGAGGCCGGGTGCGCTGGCGGCCAGCATGACGATGCCGAGCCCGCAAAACAGATATTGAGTGACCAGGGTGATCAGGACTTCGACGATGACACTTGCGCTCACCGCCGCCGTGTCGTCCAGCCGTAGCAGGGCCAGCCGGATTCCCACCACCTCGCCGCCGACTCCCATCACTGGCAGCAGACGCCCGACCGCCTCACGCACGCAAGCGATCCACAGCAAAAACGGTAACGTGGCGCGCCGCAGTGGGTCGATCGGCGCGAGCAGCACTCTCCAGCCTTGCGCGTCGAGCGCCAATGGCACCAGATGAGCCGGCAGCAACAGCAGCAAGGGCCAGCCCGCTCGTGCGAGCGCTTGCAGCAACTCCGGTAGCCCCTGATGGACGATCAAACCGATCAGTAGCAGGACGCCCACAAAACCGGCCAGGTACGATAACTTTTTCACGCCGTTGCCAGATCCGAAAACCCGCCCAAAGTGACGCCGAGGCGATCGATTTCGGCACGCACACGCGGCGAAATCAACGCGGCAAATTCGTCGGCATGTCGATAGGCCGGCATCGACGCTGCAATTTCCGCGCCCGAGATCAGCGCCGGATGCAGGTAGATTTCGCCTATGCCGGCGGGCAGTGTGGCCAAGGTTTTGAGCAGCGTCGCTTCGTCGAATCGACCGGAGTGCTCGATCCCGACCATGTAATCGTTATGCGCGATACCGGCCGCCGCGAGCCGACGCTTGAGCAATGCCAACCAAGGTTTCAGCAGGGCTGGCGCGCCCGTTTCGCTCGGCAAGCGCATCGCGCGCAATCCGAACGGCTTGCCGATTTCGAGGATCATGCCCAGGACGGTGGGGTGCAGATGAAAATGCTTGTGGGTATTCACATGATCGAGCGGCAAGCCGGTTGCCGCGAAGGCCGAGAATTGCGCATGGATTTCCGCCTTCAATTGGCGGCGCACCCGAGGCAGAAAGAAAAACCGTATGCCGTCGCTTGCCATATTGCTGCCGAAACGCCCGTCGGCGTCGACAAGATCCGGGATGTCTCGCGGCGGCAACATGGCCTGGCCGTCTGCCAATACCAGATGCAGGCCCACGCGCAAAGTGGGCAACGCGCGGGCGCGCTCGACTGCGTCGGCCGCGGCGGGCGCCGCCACCATCAAACTGGTCGCGCTGAGCACGCCTTCCCGATGCGCGCGCTCCACCGCGAGATTCACGCTGGCATGCAAACCAAAGTCATCGGCGGTGATGATCAGGCGGGGCGTCTGCTGAGTCACGATCGATCCATCCTTAGCTGTACTTGGCGCCGCGACTGGCTTCGACTATTTTTTCGCTTGTTCGCGGCGGCGCCCCATGCAACAGCCAGAAACTTATGCTTCGTGAGCGTGCAGGAAACGGAAGAATTCTACGCCTTCACGCAGACGCCGCTTCATCATGCTCCAACTGCCCAGCATCTCGCGCACGATCTCCCAGATCTTACTTGGGCGGAAATAGAAGCGCCGGTAGAATTTTTCCACGCCGTGATAAATCTCCTCTTTCGACAAATGCGGATAGCTGATGGTCGCCAACTGCACGCCCTTGTCGTTGACCAGATTGATCACCTTGTTAGGCGCGATCCAGTTGTTCTCGACCGCTTGGTTGTACAGCGTGGTGCCGGGATAGGGCGCGGCGAGCGATACCTGGATCGTATGCGGATTGATTTCTTTCGCGAAGGCGATGGTCTTCTCGATGGTCTCGCGCGTTTCGCCAGGCAAGCCGAGAATGAAGGTGCCGTGCACCATGATGCCAAGCTTGCGGCAATCGTCCGAAAAACGGCGAGCGATATCGGTGCGCAAGCCTTTCTTGATGTTCAGCAAGATCTGGTCGTCGCCTGACTCATAGCCGACCAACAGCAGGCGCAGGCCATTTTCCTTCATGATCTTCAACGTCGAGTAAGGCACATTGGCCTTGGCGTTGCACGACCAAGTCACGCCCAGCTTACCGAGCCCGCGCGCGATTTCCTCGACCCGCGGCTTGAAATCGGTAAACGTATCGTCGTCGAACATGATCTCCTTGACCTCAGGCATGTTCTCCTTGATCCATTTGACCTCTTCGATGACGCTCTCGGGGCTGCGGGTGCGATAGCGGTGGCCGCCCACGGTTTGCGGCCACAAGCAGAACGTGCATCTCGAGCGGCACCCGCGGCCGGTATAAATCGACACATACGGGTAGTTCAGGTAACCGATGAAGTAATTCTTGATGTTCAAGTCGCGCTTATAAACGGGCGCGACGAACGGCAAGCCATCCATGTCCTCGATCATCTCGCGTGGGGCGTTGTGCTGGATGGTGCCGCCCGCTTGCCGGTAGCTGATGCCGGTCACGTCGGCAAAAGGCCGCCCTTCGGCAATTTCCTTACAGGTGTAATCGAATTCTTCGCGCGCGACGAAGTCGATTGCAGTGCTGGCCATCAGTGAGCCTTGCGCATCTACGGCAACTTTGGCACCGACCATGCCGATCACGATGTTCGGCTTACGTGCTTTGAGCAATTCGACAAACTTGGCATCGGTCGGGAACGACGGCGTGCTGGTATGCAGGATCACCAATTCGTAGTTTTCCGCGATCTGCAGGGTTTGGTCAACAGTCAATTCGTCCGCTGGCGCGTCGAGCACACGGCTATCCGGTATCAAGGCCGCGGGTTGCGCGAGCCAGGTCGGATACCAGAACGACTTGATTTCGCGCTTGGCTTGGTAACGCGAGCCCGCACCGCCATCGAAGCCGTCAAAAGAGGGAGCTTGTAGGAAAAGAGTTTTCATCGCAGTCCACACAGTGGTAATTTCAACATCAATTCAAATTGTCGCACTAGCCGCTAGCGCGCATTGCGGCCCTACTAATGGACCGATCCAGTCAAGAATCACTACGCGATCGTCACGACCTTGTTGCGACCGTCTACGACATCGGCCCTGCAGGATCATCTTGCACCTGGACGGTACGCTCACGCCATTTCACGGTTGTGTCGAGGAACGCAGTCATCCACGTCAATAACAGTAATACGTCACGCAAAGGAGCGTACTGGGCATTGCCCGGAGCTGGCCTTCCCGATGCCGGTACACGGCTATGCATGGCCAGTCGCGCCACGATGCCGACTAGCGCGGCGCCTAGATTTATCTCGCTGGGCGCCAGCAACAGGCCGACCGCGACTAACGGGAATGTGAAGGTGACGAAGGTAAAAGCGTAACCGAACGGATTAAGCGCGCGTATTGTCGACATCCAGCGACGCTCGCGCGACCACATCGCGGCGAAATCCACTTCGGTCACGTCCGTGGTTACCCAGACTTCGGACAGCACAGTCTTCAGGCCCTGCGCGCGCGTAAGTTCGCCCAGCCAGAAATCGTCGGCCAACCGATTGCGCACGGCTTCGAAGCCGCCGATGGCCACCAGGGCATCGGCCCGCAATGCAATCGTCGAACCAAAGCCGAAGCTTGTGCTGCCAAACGCACTCACCACCCGTACGGAAGGCACGAACCAGGTATCGATGAACAAGGCGCCCATGCGGGCCCAAAAGGTATTGAGAGGCCGGCCGTGGTATAGGCAGGTGACGATGCCGACCGAGACGTCGGCCAATGGCGCCGCCACTTTTTCCAGGTAATCCGGCTGCACTTCGATGTCGCTATCTGCCAACACGATCCAAGGATGGCGGGCATGCTCCGCCATGTTGATCAGATTGCTGACCTTGAAATTGCTGCCGTGCACGCGCGAATCGACGATCAGTTCGATATTCCGATGAGGGTAGATCGCCTGTAGACGTTCCACCACTCGAACGGCCGGATCGTGCGGATCGCGTACGCCGAACAATAGTTGGTAGTGCGGGTAGGTTTGCTCGCACAGGCTGGCGAGATTTTCTGCGAGCCGTGGTTCAAGGCCGCATAAGGGCTTGAGTACCGTCACCGGCAATAGCTTGACTGCCCGTGAATCGGACAGCATATGAATACGAGCGCGCGCGACGAGCGCGATGAACGCGTAGGCGGCCGCCGAAAAAGTCAGCGCTTTGCCCAACCACATCAACAGAGATGACATACCCAGGTCCAGGCAGACATAACCGACAAACTGTACTCACCGACCTCTGTCTTGCCACTGGCAAACTCAGCGATTCATGCTGCCGACAGCATGCTCCTGGCTCAAACTCCCTTAGCGGCAGTCAGACGTATTCGAGTACTTCCTGGTCAAAAGTTTTTTTGGCCGCGGGTTGTGTACGCGCCGCCCGCGCACATCCCACCCGCTCTTGTTTCTTGCAACTCCGGCGCTCAACCTTATTACCGCGCCGGCTTACCGCACCTGACTAATCCTACCAACTGCGCGTACTAACTGCGTCTAGTAACCGCGCTGCACTACGATCACAGTATTACAAAACGGAAATCTGTGCTCAGCGTATCACTTGCCCAGCAAACAGGTTTCGAGCCGGACTTAGCGTATCGACGTCTAGCGCGCGGTGTGCGTCGCTGGTAATTCTTCCGACAATTCGGGGGGCAGACGGAATTCGACGTTTTCTTCACGTCCTTCCATCGTCGAAACTTCGACTTCATCCAAGCGGCGCAGCGCATCGATCACGTGTTCGACCATCGCTTCCGGTGCCGAGGCTCCTGCGGTAATTCCTACCACTTGCGCACCACGGACCCAGGCAGGGTCGAGTTCGGCGCCATCGGCCAGCAAATAGCTAGGCACACCGATCTCGGCGCCGATTTCGCGCAAACGGTTCGAATTCGAACTGTTGTTGGCGCCAACCACCAGTAGCACGTCGACCTGTTTGCACAGCTCACGCACCGCGCTCTGACGGTTCTGCGTGGCATAGCAGATGTCTCGCGTGTCCGGGCCGACAATATCCTTGAAGCGGCGGTGCAGCGCCGCGATCACCCCGCGCGTGTCGTCCACGCTCAAAGTGGTCTGGGTGACGTAGGCCACCGGCGTGTCCTCGGGCAGATCCAGCGTAGCCGCTTCACTTTCGTTTTGCACCAGCAGCACGCGGCCTTCGATCTGGCCCATCGTGCCTTCGACTTCCGGGTGTCCGGCATGACCGATCAAAATGACGACACGGCCGCCCGCGGCGTACTGGCGCCCTTGCACGTGAACCTTGGTCACCAACGGGCAAGTCGCGTTCAATACGCGCAGCCCGCGTGCCTGCGCATCGGCTTCGACCGTCTGGCCGACGCCGTGAGCGCTGAAAATCGTTACCGCTTGCGCAGGGACTTCGTCCAACTCTTCGACAAAAAGTGCGCCTTTGGCCTTCAGGCTATCGACCACCGTTTTGTTATGGACAATCTCGTGGCGGACATACACTGGAGCGCCGTGGCGCTCAAGGGATCGTTCGACGATCTCGATCGCGCGCACGACACCAGCACAAAACCCACGCGGTTGGGCGAGGATGACTCGCATTGGCAGAACTCCGGCTTCGGACGCCCGATTCGGGACATCGCTGTGAACGTGTTTGAAACGTTAAGACGATCAAACTTTGGGGCGATCAAATACAGGCATGGTACGCACCGGAACGAGTGCGTACCCCTATGCGCCTGAATGCAATAAGGTACAAACCCTGAATTGTAACGCCCTGGGTCAATATGTGCTCGGTGAGCGGGTGGCCAAAAGCGGGGGGCCGACAAATTCGCCACACTCCGTATTGTAAACAACAACCGGTGGCTCACGCGCATAGCCTTCGATCACAGCCGGGCTTTGCACGCGAGTATTGCGCACGGGTCTTACACAGGGTTCTTGCACAAAGAAGGCAGCGGCAAGCGGCGACGAGCGCGGCTGTCGCGAACCCGAGCGCAACGGGTTATTCTTGCGGCCAGCGACGCAACAGCAACGCGCGCAGTAAATCGGGCCACCTTGCGCTTATTAGCGCAAAATTCAAGTAATACTGACAAAACAAGGTAATTGTACCCAATGTCCGCACTCGATACAGTTCTGGTTACCGGCGCGTCCGGTTTCGTCGGCTCTGCGGTAGCGCGCGCCGCGGCGCAGCAGGGTTATAAGGTACGCGTGCTGGTGCGTTCGAGCAGTCCACGTCAAAATTTAGTCGGGCTGGACGCGCAGGTGTTCGAAGGCGATATGCTAGACCAGGCTTCGATCGAACGCGCGCTGGCAGGCGCCCGTTATTTATTTCATGTGGCGGCCGATTACCGGTTGTGGGCGCGAGACCCCGCCGAAATTGTCCGCAACAACCTCGATGGTACCCGCGCCGTCATGCAAGCGGCCCTGGCTCAGGGGGTCGAACGCGTGGTGTACACCAGCAGTGTCGCGACCTTGCGAGTGAATAGTGCAACCACGGTCGCAAGCGCCGCCGACGAAACCATGCCGCTGAACGCGTCTGAAGCGATCGGCGCCTACAAGCGCAGCAAAGTACTCGCTGAACGTCTGGTCGAAGAAATGATTGCGCAATCGAGTCTGCCTGCGGTCATCGTCAATCCTTCGACACCGATCGGCGCCCATGACGTACGCCCGACGCCAACAGGGCGCATCATTATCGAGGCCGCGACCGGAAAAATGCCCGCGTTCGTCGATACCGGGTTGAACTTGGTCGGGGTCGACGAGGTGGCCGACGGTCACCTGTTGGCGCTTCACCACGGTCGGATCGGCGAGCGTTATATTCTTGGCGGCGACAACGTAACCCTGCAACAGATGCTTGCGGAAATCGCCGAGCTCAGCGGCCGGCGCGCACCGAGAGTGAAACTGCCGTTGTGGCCGCTGTTTCCGCTGGCTAGGGCCGCCGAGGCCGTCGCGCAAATCACGGGCAAAGAGCCGTTCGTCACGGTGGACGGCCTGAAGATGTCGAAAAACCGGATGTTTTTTACTTCCGCCAAGGCTCAGCGAGATCTGGGCTATCGGCCCAGCCCCCACTTGGGCGCACTGCGTGCGGCGCTCGATTGGTTCGGCAGCAATGGCTATTTGAAATGAAATAGTCGATCTTAGCCCTTAGCCCTTAGCCCTTAGCCCTTAGCCCTTAGCCCTTAGCCCTTAGCCCTTAGCCCTTAGCCCTTAGCCCTTAGCCCTTA
>NZ_LMUX01000021.1:1123025-1241443 GCF_009765705.1 Burkholderia sp. L27(2015)
GCCTGGGAGCCCATGCCCGGTGTTCAAACCCGTCTTGCTCCGGTGCTTGCTCCGATATGTGGCTCTGGTTTTGGGCCCTATCGCTTAGGCGTGGCCTGCGCACGACCTTTCCATTGTCCGCCACGGCCTCGCCAATAGCGCCATGCCGAGGCCAGCGTGGCAGCCAGATAGAACAGCGCGGTCAAGGGCAGCAGCGCAGTCCACCAAAGCGGTTGGCGGTAATAACGCAGCATCGGGCAATACATCGCCATCATCAACAGCCATGCCAGGATCGCGGGCCACGCTGCCCAGCCGCACGTCAATGTCAGCACGGGCGGTGCCAGATAGGTCAGCGCCATGCCCAACACGGTGCCCGCCAGCAGCAAAGGCGAATAGCCCAACTGAGTAAAGGCTGTGCGGGCGATCATATTCCAGATGCTGGCCGCGTCTTCATAGCGTCGCAGCGAATAACTGTCCTGCGCCAGATCCAGGCGGATCGAACCTTGCTGCTTCATCTTGGCCGCCAGTGCGCAATCGTCGATCAGGGCGTCCTTGATCGCGGCGATCCCGCCGATGCGTTCCAGGGCGTCGGCACGAGCCAACATGCATCCGCCGGCGGCAGCGGCCACCTTGCTGCGAATATCGTTGACTTGGGCGAACGGATACAGCTTCGCGAAGAAAAATACAAAGGCCGGAATCAGCATGCGTTCGGCGAAGGACTCGCAGCGCAGACGCACCATCAACGAGGTCAGCACGCGTTGCTCGGCCTGCGCTCGGGCAACCAGTCGTTGCACGGTGGTTGTCGCATGACCGATATCGGCATCGGTCAGGAAAAAATATTCCGCCTGTGGGAACTGCGCCTTGGCACTCGCAAGCCCTTCGGACTGCGCCCAGACCTTGCCGGCCCAACCGGGCGGCAAGTCGCGGGCGGCAACGATCGTCAGCCGGTCCGTGCGACCCAGCTTTGCGGCGGCAGCGGCCGCCGTGGCCCCTGTGCCGTCGCTGCTGTGGTCATCGACCAGCATGACATGAAAGGTGCCAGGATAATCTTGAGTCAGCAGCGTACCGAGCGACTGCGCAATCACATCCGCTTCGTCGCGCGCCGGTACCACGGCGACGACGCTCGGCCACACTGAGGGCGCCGCTGCGGCGAGCGGCAGGCGGACTTGCCAGAAGCCGCCACGCAGCACGCCCAGATACACCCAGATAAGTAGAGCAATACTGGCGACGCCAAATGTCCACGCCATAATCAAACCTTCCCTCTCAAACTATTCATTGCGCACTATCGCTTGGAATAAAGTAGGGCACTCCCGTGCCGGCGCGCCCATTCTAACGTGGTTGGGTTAAACTTTCGCGCACCTCATCCCGCTCAATGACGCCATGTCCGTTGCATCTCCTTATGCATCCTCTGTCGCTGCCGACGCTTCCGGCGCCGGCGCTTCTGTGGCTCCCGCTTCCATCGCGCCATTAGGCATCGTCGCAGCCTTGCCTCAGGAGATTGCACAACTGATCGAACAGTTGCAGCAGGATCCGCACATGCGAGTGGTGGCCAGCGGCCGGCGGCAATATTACGTCGGCCGGCTGTGGGGCAGCCCCTGTGTCGTTACGCTGGCGCGTATCGGCAAGGTTGCGGCGGCGGCCACCGCGGCCGCGTTGATCCATGAATTCGGCGTGCGCGGGATCGTTTTCACAGGCGTCGCAGGTGGCCTGGGCGCGGGCTTGCGAGTGGGCGATATTGTGATTGCCGACAGCCTGATGCAACACGACATGGACGCCTCGCCGCTATTTCCGCGGCATCAGATTCCGCTGCTCGGGCTCGACCGCTTCCTGCCGTGCCCGACGCTCACACAAGCGCTCGCGCGGGCGGCGCGCAATTTTGTCGAGTTGAGTCTGCCGGCGCTGCGCGCCGAACATGACTGGACACTCGTCAAGCACACGCCGGTCGTGCGTCTCGGGCTGATTGCCAGCGGCGATCAGTTCATCTCTGACGACAGCGCCCGCATGGGCCTGCGTGCTTCGGCTCCCGATGCGTTGGCGGTTGAAATGGAGGGGGGCGCCATCGCCCAGGTCTGCTACGAATATGACCTGCCGTTCGCTGTGATGCGCACCATTTCCGACTCCGCCGACGATGGCGCGACGGATTCGTTTTCGCTCTTCCTCAATGAGGTCGCCAGTGTCTATTCACATGGCATCATCCAGCATTTCTTGGCGCAGCAAACGACGCCCGAATAGCGCCCTCCATCGCCCCTTCCGCGCCTCCAATAGCTGCAATCGCCCCGACGGGTTTCAATGCTGCTGCGGCTCCATCTTGCCGCGAAACACAAAATACTGATAAAAGTTGTAGCCCATCATCACCGGGAACAACACGCCGATCCCGATCAACATGAACACCAGCGTCGATGAACTCGAGGCTGCCTGAACAAGACTGAGCTTGCCCGGAATCAGATCGGGAAAAAGGCTGAGCGCCAGGCCGCCGAACGAAGCGACGAACAACAATACCGATGCGCGAAACGGCGACTGCACGCCACCGCGTTGCGTTGCATAGAGTACCCAGCCAAACGCCAGCGCGGAGATCGCGCCGAGAACGAGCAGCATCTGAAAGATCTGCGGTTGGGCCCAGCGCGAATGTGCGACGGGACTCAGCACCATCGTGCCCGCGGAGACGAGGATCGCAGCGGCTACCGTGGTCAGAGCGCTCGCGATTGCATACTTGCGCGCAGTGTGTTCGAGATTGCCCGAAGTTTTTTGAATCAGGTAAGTTGCGCCCAACAGCGCGTAACCGGATGCAACCCCAAGCGCAGTCAGTGTCGTGAAGGCGCCACTGACTGCGCCAGGCGCCAGGCCGGTAATGACGCGTCCGAGGATCACGCCTTGGGATAAGGCCGCAATCACGCTACCTACCCCAAACCCGATGTCCCACCAGCGCCTGCGATGTGCGGGATGACGGAATTCGATCGAGGCGCCGCGCAGGATCAAGCCGCCGATCATGACCATCACGGGCACATAAAGCTGCGACAACAGCATCGCATAAGCGCTCGGAAAAGCGCCGAACAGTGCGCCCCCCAGCACGACCAGCCAGGTCTCATTGGCGTCCCAGACATGGCCGATGGTTTGCATCATCATGCTGCGGTCTTTCTCTTCAGAGGTCACCAGACTCAGGATCCCGATGCCGAGATCGAAGCCATCGGTTACGACATACAACACCAGCATGAGTCCGATCAGGCAAAACCAGATCTGGATCAAAGTCGTGGGTGCAGTTGCATTCATCACAGCATCCTTACAATAGAAACGTACGCGTGGGGGAGGACCATGGGCTTAGTGCTGCGCCGCGCGCAAGGCTGTGAATACGGGCGGCGTGGCCGCCAGATCGGGGCCTTGCTTGAGCCATTTGCGGGCGAATATGAAAAACGTCGAGATCAGCACCAGGTAGAACAAGAAGAACATGACCATGCTGGCGGAGATCGTCGCGACAGGTACGTTAGACGCGCTATCGGCCGTGCGCAGCAAGCCATATACGGACCATGGTTGGCGGCCGACTTCTCGGATGATCCAGCCGGCTTCGACCGCAAGGTATGGCAGCGGAATACTGAACACCCATGCCAGTAGCAAAGCGCGATGAGTGAGCATAGCCTCCAGGCGCCCGCGTGTTTTGCGCCAGACGAACGCGCTCCAGAACGCCAGCAGCATGAACCAGAAGCCGATGCCGGCCATCGCCCGAAACGCGTAAAACAGCAGGGGTAGCATAGGCGGCTGGTCTGCACGGGGAATGTCAGCGAGGCCTGTCACGCGGCCGGTGAGGCTGTGCGTACCCAGCACGCTGAGCATATTGGGCAGCTCCAGCGCCCAGTCGTTTTTTTGTTCGGCCTGATTGGGCCAAGCCAGCAAAGCCCACGCTGCGCCTTCGCCGGGCTTGTTGGTATGCCAAAACCCTTCGATGGCTGCGCCTTTGGCCGGCTGGCTACGAAAGACGTCGCCGCCGCTGGAGTCCCCTAGCCATATCTGCAGCGGTGCGATCACCAGCAAGGCGGCCAAAGCGAGCTTGAACGAGCGCAGGAAAAACTCCGGGTTGCGGCGCCGATACAGATAGAACGCCGAGATGCCGGCGATGACGAACGCGCCGGTCTCCAGCGCGGCAACCCACATATGCCCGACGCCCCAGACCATATCCGGGTTGAAAATCGCTGCGAGGTAGTCGGTGACGATCAACTTGCCGTCGGTCAGCGTCACGCCCGCGGGCGTCTGCATCCACGAGTTGGCGACCATGATCCAGAACGCCGATATCGAGGAACCCAAGGCCACCATCCCCGTGGCGAACAAATGCACGCCGCGCGGCACGCGGCCCCAGCCATACAACATCACGCCGATAAAGCCGGCTTCGAGCATGAACGCCATCGCACCTTCGAAGCCGAGGATGTTGCCGAAAAACTCGCCGGTATAGCGCGAAAACCCTTCCCAGTTAGTGCCGAACTGAAACTCCATCGGGATGCCGCTGACAACGCCAACGGCGAAATTCAGCACGAGCAATTTGGCCCAGAAACGCGCATGGCGGTAATACATCACGTCCCGGGTGCGCACCCACATCGCTTCGACGAGGAAGAGGAACGCAGAGAGGCTGATGGTCAGAATCGGCCAAAGAATATGGAAGAGCGCGGTCATCGCAAATTGCGCGCGCGATAAATTGACTATGGAGTCCACTGACATGGTGACTGACATCCAAAAAAATAAATGACGGGCGGGTTCGTTGTTGCATACCGCGTTCGCGCAAGCGGACTGGCACGAGCAGGCATGCTCCTGAACGTGAGTTGAATATAGGCGCAACACCTCGTCTGAGCGCCTGTTGGCCGTGCGTCATTGCGCCGCGCTTATGCCTGGGAAGACGGTTTCACCGGGGTGTTGTGACAACGTGCCGCAGTGGCGATGCCCTCGATGCGTCGCATGAGCCCGGTCCTTACCGAGGAGGAACCGGCTTTTAAATTTAAGAAAAAGGATGGGATACCGATATCGTGTAAGAGCGTGCAATATTTTCGATGCCTAACCATCATCTGATGCGGCCTCGCTTTGTCCCCAAGCGGCGCACACAGCGTTTCGCAAAACTTGGGTCGCTGGACAATCGGGATCACGGCGAATAAGCGGGTCTCGAGAGCAAGAGAGTTGCCAATAAATAGTGCTGAATCCAAGAAAGAACAGACATATAAAGCGGGCTGCGCAGTGGGCTCAAAAGTGGACTGTGCAGTGGGCCATGAAGCGGGAATGTCTCGACAAGCGCTTCGACAAACTGATCGGTCTCGGGGCAATGGCAGGTTGTGCGATGGCATACAGTTCGGTGGGCAGCGCGGCCGACGCTGTCGCTGAGGTGCCGCGCGCTATTGCTGCGAATAGCGAGGATTCGTCGAACACTTCAGCCGCCATTCCACCCACCAGCATCATCAGTGGACGCCTGTTGCTGACGCAGGGGGTATCGAACGTGGAAGGCGCGGCGGGCGGCGGCTTGGCGCCGTGGGCGGTCATTTCGGGGTACTCCACGGAAAAGCAGGTCGGCGGCAACGTTCACGACACGTACATCAAGACCCAGGACTTTTCCCTCAACACCTACGGTGTATCCATTGGCATCTCCGATCGGGTGGAGCTATCGTTGGCGAAACAGACGTTCGATACGCGAGCGCTCGGTACCGCGCTGGGTCTGGGATCGGGGTTCAAGCTCAATCAAGACATCGTCGGTTTGAAAGTAAGATTGCTGGGCGACGCGGTTCTGGATCAGGACACATGGCTCCCGCAAATTGCGGCTGGGGTGCAATACAAGCATAACGAGCAGGGCAATGTCGTCGCGGCGGTCGGCGCCAAAAGCGATTCGGGCACCGACTTTTACCTCAGCGCCACGAAGCTGCTCCTGGCGCAAAGCGTGCTCGTCAGCGGCACGGTGCGGATGACCAAGGCGAACCAGTTCGGCTTGCTCGGGTTCGGCGGGGACAAGAACAACCGCTATCAGCCCGAATTCGAAGGGTCTGTGGCGTATTTGCTGTCGCGGCACGTCGCAATCGGCGCCGAATATCGAACCAAACCCAATAATCTGACGTTCGCGGCCGAGCAAAACGCTTACGATGCGTTCGTCGCTTGGACCATTAACAAATACGTTTCGCTAACAGCTGCCTATGTGCAACTGGGCGATATCGCCACGCTGAAAAATCAGCATGGCTTTTATATTTCTGCACAGGTCGGATTCTAGAAGATGCATACGCTGAGGCTCATCGAGAAACCCGCGCGCCGTACCTCGCGGCGCGGCATGTTCACGTTACTGGGCGCCGTGCTCGGCTTGGCGCTGTTGTTGCCGGGCTCACGCGCGCATGCGGAAGATGATAAGGTATATCAGGCATTTGGCGGTAGAGAGGGGATTGCGGCGGTCGTCGATGATTTGATCATCAATGTTCAGGCCGATCCGCGTACCAAAACCTATTTCGAGGGCACGTCGTTCAAGCGATTCAAGCAAAAACTAACGGAACAGATATGTCTGCTGACAGGCGGCCCGTGTGTCTATACGGGACGCTCGATGAAAGAAGCTCATCAAGGCCTGGCGGTCGATCGTGCGGCTTATTATGCGTTGATCGAAGATTTGCAACTGGCGATGGATAAACACCATGTCCCGTTTCGCGATCAAAACAAATTGCTCGCGAAATTGGCACCGATGTACCACGATGTCGAGGAAAGATAGGCACCCGCCATCTTGTAGACCACGCGGCGTTCAAACGCTGCACATCATTCGGAACGGATTCAACAACAATGACTTTTTTCGGGCAGCTACGATGGGCGGCCACGGCCGGCGCGTTGTTAATTTGCGGTAATGCCGCCGCGCTAACACTGCAGGTCGATGTGGTCGGCAAAACAGGAGCGCCCCTTGCGGATGCCGTGGTCTATGCGACACCAGTCAACACGAAAGTGCAGCTAAAGCCGCAACCGCTGGTCAATATCGTTCAGATCAACAAAAGTTTTGTGCCGAAAATGACGATCGTCCAGACTGGCACCGACATATCGTTTCCAAACAAAGATTCGATAGGACACGACGTGTACTCGTTCTCTCCGGCCAAAACCTTCGAACTCAAACTTTATTCAGGTGTGCCGGCCAAACCGATTCTTTTTGATAAATCGGGCCTGGTCACTATCGGCTGTAATATCCATGATCAGATGATTGCTTATGTCATGGTTGTCGATACACCTTACTTCGCTAAGACCGATGCGAAAGGCGTGGCTCATTTGGAAGGGTTAGTGCCGGGCGACTACGACGTGAAAGCGTGGCATTATAGTCTTGCAGATGGCGCGTCACCGGTAATGCGTCGCATTTCGGTGCAGAGCGACCAAAACGTAACAGTTCCTCTTGATGCCGTTGGTAACTAAAGAATAATAAGTATGGCAATACGGATTCACCACCTGCACACTCGTATCGCGCTGGTTTTCGCGGTGCTGCTTTTGGTCATCCAAATTGCGGGTTTTTCCGTCATTTCAACCGCTATTTATTCCAATGCGCGCAGAACGGTTAATAACGAGCTGAGCGTATCGGAAAAAGTTTTCAATCAGTTACTGCAGTCCGACGATGAAAAACTCCGTCAGGCGGCAACGGTTACCGCCGCCGATTTCGGTTTTCGCGCCGCGGTAGCCAGTCGCGACAGCGAAACCGTCGCATCGGCTCTCAAAAATCAGGGCGAGCGCATCAAAGCCAACCTGGTGATGCTGGTCGGTCTGGATAACGTCCTGATTGCGGATACCCGCGGCGCAAGCTATGCCGGTGCCCCGTTTCCCTTTCCCAACCTGATTAACAACGCGCGACGCGAGGGCAGTGCCTCGATGGTCGGCCTCGTCGACGGGCACCTATACCAGTTGGTGGCCGTGCCGGTGCTGGCGCCGCTACCGATCGCCTGGGTCACGATGGGTTTCGAAGTCGACGACGTACTGGCCAGCCGCTTGAGCGACTTGACCTCGCTGGACGTATCGTTCCTGAGCAAAAGTAACGGCGGCGATTGGAGTTTGCTGGCGACATCGCTTGCGGAACAACGTGGCGCGCAGGTCGAAGCCGCGTTCAAGCAGATGAAAGTCGCGGCCGGCAACGCCGAACTCGATTTGCCGGACGAAACCTATGGCGCCCGCGTTATTCCGCTGCAGTTGGCCGGCCAGCAGGTGGTCGCGGTGTTACAGCGCTCGCTCGATCAGGCCATGGCACCGTTCAGGCATTTGCAGTCGATTCTGCTGCTCATTTCGGTGATCGGCTTCATCATCTCGATTGTCGTCAGCGTCTTCACCGCGCGCAGTATCACCAAGCCGATTGCAATGCTATCGCGCTTCGCTCAGCGGCTGGGCCGCGGCGACTATTCCGAGCCGGTCACGATCGTCTCCGATGACGAAATCGGCGAATTGGCCAAAACCTTCAACAGCATGCGCGACGGCTTGGTGGAGCACGAGCGCAAGATTCTCGATCTGGCGTACCAGGATCCGCTGACCGGTTTGCCCAATCGCGTGTTGTTCTCGGATCGCGTCGAGCAAAGCATTGTTCAGGCGGGCAAATTGGGTCAGTCGTTTGCGTTGATGATCATGGATCTGGACCGCTTCAAGCTGGTCAACGATACGCTGGGTCACCATATGGGCGACTTGCTGCTGCGCGAAGTCGGCGCACGCCTGAGCGCCACGCTTGCGCGCAAGCGTGACCTGGTTGCGCGGCTCGGTGGCGACGAGTTCGCGGTGCTGTTGCCGGAAACCGATCGCGAGGGCGCCGAGGGCGTGGCGCGTCGCATGATGGCGGCGCTCGACGCGCAGTTCACCATCGATGGTCATTCGGTCGATGTCGGCGCCAGTATCGGCATCGTCGGCTATCCGATCCATGGCGAGGATCTGAATACGCTGATGCGCCGTGCCGACGTGGCGATGTATACCGCCAAGCGCGGTAATCGGGGCTGTGCGGTATATAACGCCGAAGACGACCAGCACAGTCCTGCACGACTGTCGCTCATGAGCGATCTGCGCCGCGCGGTCGAAAACAGCGAGCTGATGTTGCACTATCAGCCCAAGGTGGACCTGTCGAACTATTCGGTCAAATACGTCGAAGCGCTGGTGCGCTGGAACCATCCGGAGCGCGGTTTTATTCCGCCGGACCATTTCATTCCATTTGCGGAACAGACCGGTTATATCAAGGTACTCTCGCGCTGGGTCATCAATGAAGCGTTGCGCCAGTGTGCCGCGTGGCGAGCCGATGGCGTCGAGATCAGTGTCTCGATCAATGTTTCGGCGCGCGATTTGCTACACGCGGAACTACCCGAATATTTCGAACGATTGATGAGAAAGTACGAGATTTCGCCGGAATGGATCTGGATAGAAATCACCGAAAGCGCCGTGATGGATGACCCGGTCAACGCGATGCTGACGCTGGACCGACTGCATGAACTCGGCTTGCGCCTGTCGATTGACGATTTCGGCACCGGCTATTCGTCGCTCGCGTATTTGAAGCGTCTTCCGGTCGACGAAATCAAGATCGACAAGTCGTTTATCCTGAACATGTCGAGCGACAAGGATGACATGGTCATCGTACGCTCGACCATCGACCTGGGCCACAACATGGGGCTCAAGGTGGTCGCGGAAGGCGTGGAGACCGAAGACGTCATGCAGCAGCTCGCCACGCTGAGCTGCGACCTGGTGCAGGGCTTCCACGTCAGCCGCCCGTTGCCGGCGGCCAAGTTTGTCGAGTGGCTCAGCGGCTGGCAGGTGGAGGTCGCGGCCAAGCAAGCCGCGGCGCCCTCCGGGAAACAAGCGGCGTAGGCTTCATCGCCAAGACACCAAGACCTGACCTGCGCGCGACCCACGCCTAACCTGCGCCTAACCACGCGTGCACCGTTCAACGCTGAACGCCCGAGCGGGCGCTCGCGCTTCATCTGTTTATAATCCCCACACACTTACCTTAGGACGTTCCATGACGATCTCCCTTTATGCCAGCTCCGTTCCGGTTTTCAAACAAATGCTGGATGCCCTGGATGCCAACCTGACCAAGGCGCAGGAGCACGCGGTCGCAAAAAATATCGAGCCCGACGCCTTGCTGCAGGCGCGGCTATTCCCGGATATGTTTCCGTTACTGCGTCAGGTACAGATCGCGGCTGACTTCGCGCGTGGCGTCTCGGCGCGACTGGCCGGCGCCGAAGTGCCGAAATACGAAGACAAGCAGCAAAGCTTCGAAGACCTGCATACCTTGGTCCGCGAATCGCTGGCGTTCACCGAGCGTTTCACGCCTGCTCAGATCGATGGTCAGGAAGCGCGCGAAATCGTGACCCGTCCGGGTACGCCGAAGGAGAAGCGCTTTACCGGCCAGTCCTATCTGCTCAGCTATGGCTTGCCGCAATTCTTCTTCCATGTGACGACCGTCTACGCGATCCTGCGCCATAACGGCGTGGAACTCGGCAAGCGCGATTTCATGGGTGCGTTCTAACTAAGTAAAAGGCCGCGCATGCGCGGCCTGGCTCCTCTTATTTTGCGAAATTTGTATAAACGGTATATACGGTATATATTATTGTGATCAAAACTACCGAGAGCGTTATGCAAACCGTCGATCCCAAAGCCGTCGTAGCAAGCAGCACAGCACCGCAAATGGCCAAGGCACAAGCCGAAAGCCCCCTGAATGGCAAGGTGAGCCCAACTTCGGCGGCAGCCCGCAAAGTCAAAGCTGCCAAGCCTGCCGCGGTCAAAAAAGAGGTTTCCGCGAAAGCCACGACGCCCGTAAAGAAAGCCGCGACGGCGAAGAATGCCGACTCGACCAAGAAAGTCGCCGCAGTGAAAAAGGCGCCGACGCCGAAGCCGGCAACCGCCGCCGGCGATGCAACGAAGAAGTCGACCGTAGCGGCAAAAGCGCCCGTAGCTAAAAAGGTCGATGCCGCGAAAGCCGTCTCCGCAAAAAGCAAAGACGCTGCGCCTAAAGACGACAAGAAGAAAAAGAAAGTGGTGCGCGACAGCTTCACGATGCCTGAAAGCGATTATCAAAGAATCGCCGAACTCAAGCGCAAATGCATGAGCGCGGGGATATCTGCGAAGAAGAGCGAACTGCTGCGCGCGGGCTTGCAAGCGCTCAGCGCACTGCCGATCAAACGCTTGATCGAAGTGGTGGCCGCGGTCGAAAATCTGAAGACCGGCCGTCCCGGCAAAGTCGAGTAAGGATTGCCCTGGCCATGGACCGGGCAACGCCGGTCTGGCCAGGCTCACTGTGCTGCTTCATTGCACGGGTGCGGCGCCCCTACCCACGGCGCTGTTTTCACCGCGCCGTGCGCATTGCCTCATTGCCTCATTGCCTTTTCTCGGTACCCGTTTTCTCCCTACCCGTTTTCTCCCTACCCGTTTCGCCGTATTTACTGCATCGTCGGCGCCACCACGTTCAATGCCATCCGTGCCGCCGCGGTCCGCGTTTCCACGCCCAGTTTTTCAAACACATGCTCCAGATGTTTGTTTGCCGTGCGGGGACTCATGCCAAGAATATCGGCGATGTCGCGATTGGTTTTACCCAGCGCAGCCCAGTACAACACATCGGCTTCGCGCGGCGTCAAGCGGAACGCCTGCATCAGCGCTGCGGGTTCAGGCGCGCCGGCCTTGCGCTGAATCAGCAGCAACTCCTCGCCATGCGCTCCACGTCGCAACCGGCTGAATACCAGATGCTCGCCCTGCGCCAGCAGTTCGAACGGCTTTACCTCGGCCACTTCCAGCGCTTCGTTCAACCAGCGGCATAGCGTGGCCGGCAATCGACCATCGACGTCGAGCGAAGTGCGCAGCCACGATTGCGCCAGCGGCGTAAGCCACAACACCTCGCCGCTCAGATCGACCGCGACCACCGCTTGCCCCGCCGCATCCATCGCTGCACGGGTCTGTGCCACCAGCCGCGAATTGCGCAGGTGTGACGCGATGCGCACCATGACTTCGGCAGGACGGATCGGCTTGGTGATGTAGTCCACTCCGCCGGCCTGGAACCCCTTCAGGATGTCCTCGGTTTCCGCCAGCCCCGTCATGAACACGACCGGAATCGTGCGGGTTTCAAGATCCTCCTTGAGTCTGCGACAAGTCTCGAAGCCGTCGAGGCCGGGCATCACGGCATCGAGCAAGATCAAGTCGGGCGGCAGGCGGCGCGCGCGGTCCAGAGCACCCGCACCATCGGTTGCGACCAGCACGGTGTAACCGGATTCATCGAGCAAGGTATGCAGGATGGAGAGATTTTCAGGCGCATCGTCGACGATCAGGACGACATCGCTGAGTGGGTCAGGACGTAGCATCGGAGGTCCGCAGGGTTCTTTCAACGTGTCGTAAATATTCGGGCAGGTCGAAGCGCTCAACGTGCGCGCGCAAAGTCCCGGTGAAAACTTCGTAGGCGGGATCGAGTCTTTCGATCTCGCTGAGCTTGTCCAGAATGCCGCGTACATAACCGAGGCTGCCCAACTCATGCAAGCTGTGCAGCAGCGCCGTGGGCGGCGCCAACAAGCTTGTGACCGAGCGCTCGCCCGAGTCCGCGCTTCCTTCTGCGCCCAGCCCAAAACCGACTTCCGGCACCGGCACCCACCGCAAGTCCAACCTGTCGCGGATCAATTCAAGCAACTCGACGACGTTGACGGGTTTGACCAAAAAGTCTTCATAGCGGATGCCCGCCTCGTTTTTCCGACCCTTGTCGAACGCATTGGCCGATACCACGATGATGGGTGCGTTGCTCATCAAATTGGCGCGCAGTAGCCGCGCGGTTTCCCAACCGTCGAGCATCGGCATGCCGATGTCGAGCAGGATCAAATCGGGCGCGAAAGCCGAAACGGCGCGCAACGCCTCGATACCGGAAGCCGCCTCCTCCACCACGAAACCGAGCGGTTCCAGCAGTTTGACCAGCAGCTCGCGATCGACCGGTTCGTTATCGACCACCAGCACTCGGCGCGGCGCGCCGGCGTAGCCGCCGATCGGCAGTTTGGGGAGCGCTTGTACGGGCTTGGGATCCCGCACTTCCGGCAGGAACAACTGAACGCGAAACACGCTGCCGTGACCGGGCTTGCTCGTGAGCGTCAGCGTGCCGCCCATCACGTCCGTGAGCATCTTGGCGATCGTCAGGCCCAGGCCAGTGCCGTTTTCCGAGCCGCCCGGCGCATTGGTGCCGCGCTCGAACGGCAGGAAAATCCGTTTCAGGTCCTCATCGTTGATGCCTACGCCCGAATCGGCCACTTCGAAGATGGCCATCTCGCGCCGATATTGCAGACGCAATGTGACCTGGCCGGCATCGGTAAACTTCACCGCATTGCCGAGGATATTGATGAGTATCTGGCCCACGCGTTTCTTGTCGGCGCGCACGGCAAAGGGCAGATTAAGCGGCGCTTCATAGGAGAAGACGATGCCCTTGGCGTGCGCCTGCAGGCTGACCATATCGGCCAGTTGCGTCACAAACGCCGGGAAGCGCACCTCCTCGACTTCCAGCGTCATCTTGCCAGTTTCTATCTTGGCAATATCGAGCAACCCGTCGATCAAGGAGACCAGATGCTCGCCGCTGCGCCGGATAACGGCGAGCGCAAGATGTCGATGCGGCGGAATCGAGACGTCGCTTTCGAGCATCTGCGCATAACCGAGGATGCTGTTAAGCGGCGTGCGCAGTTCGTGGCTGATGCCGGTGATATATCGGCTTTTCGCCAAGTTGGCTTTTTCGGCCACTTGCTTGGCGCTTTGCAATTGTGCATCGGTGCGTTGGTGCGCATCGATTTCCTCAAGCAGCAAATGTGTCTGCCGATTCGATTCCTCTTGCGCGACACGGCGGCTCTCCGCCGTCAGCACGAACCACCAGCAACCGATTCCGCCTGCCAGCGACAACACCGCGAATATTTTTAGAAAAGACGCGCGCAGCAACATGTTGACGGCGGGCGACAGCTCGTTGACGAGCACGGACTCCTGCGTATAGACCAAGCCGAGGATCGCACTCAGCACCACCATCATCAGTCCGAACAGCAGCAAATACTGGCCGATGCGCGTGTTGAACTGAGTTGACCAGGATTTTGGCAGGAGCCAGCGCATTACCGCGTTCGCCTGTTCCGACAGGCGAGCGCCGGGCTTGCAGAGATCGTGGCAGCGTGCGTCCAGCGTACAGCACAGCGAGCAGATCGGGCCGTCGTAGGCCGGGCAGTGCGCCATGTCCTCCGTTTCGTAGGTCTTGTCGCAGATGCAGCAGCGCACGGATCGGTAGCCTTTGCCCAACGGCACGCCCGCAAACGTGACCGGTGCGCGCGCGATGTAGTACTTGCCGCCGGTGGCCCAGGCGATCGCGGGAGCCGTGACCAGGGCGGTGCCCAGCGCAATCAACGCGGAAAACGCGTGCGCGGTTTCTCCCAAGACATGTGAAAACGCAAGAATCGACACGAACGAGGCAATCAGCATGGCGCCCACGCCAACGGGGTTGATATCGTATAAATGCGCGCGCTTGAACTCGATGCCTTTCGGGCTCAGGCCCAGCGGTTTATTGATGACCAAGTCGGCGACCACCGCACCGACCCAACTGATCGCGATATTCGAATAAAGCCCCAGCACCTGCTCAAGCGCCCGAAATACGCCCAACTCCATCAGCATGAATGCGATCAGGACGTTGAACACCAGCCACACGACGCGCCCTGGATGGCTGTGGGTGAGTCGTGCAAAAAAGTTGGACCACGCGAGCGAACCCGCATACGCATTGGTCACATTGATCTTGAGCTGCGACAGAATGATAAAGAACGTGGTGATCACCAGCGCCCACTCGGGCGAGCTGAACACGTATTTATACGCGACCAGGTACATCTGGGTCGGCTCGACCGCACGGTCGGGCAGCACTTCATGCTGGATCGCGAGGAAGGCGAGAAAAGCGCCGCCTAGCAGTTTCGCTACCCCAAGGACGATCCATCCGGGGCCGGCGGTGAGCATGCTCAGGGTCCAGCGGCGCTTGTTGAGCGCGGTGCGCTCAGGCAGGAACCGCAGGAAGTCGACCTGCTCGCCGACTTGCGCAATCATCGAGATCAGCACCGTGCTGGCCGAGCCGAACATCAGCAACTCGAAATGTCCTTCGCTGCCGCCATTGCCGATAAAGCTCGGCAATTCCCGCAGCAGGCCGGGTTCTTTCCAGATCACGGCACCGTAAGGCAGCAACAGCAGCACGATCCATAGCGGTTGAGTGAACGCTTGCAGACGGCTGATCAGCGTAATGCCGTGAGTGACGAACGGGATCACGATGGCCGCGCAGATCAGGTAGCTCAACGAAATCGGGATCTTGAAATAGAGCTGCAGCGCCAGCGCCATGATGGCCGCTTCCAGCGCGAAGAAGATAAACGTGAACGACGCATAGATCAGCGAGGTGATGGTCGAGCCGATATAGCCGAAGCCGGCGCCGCGCGTGAGCAAATCCATATCGACGCCGAACTTGGCGGCGTAATAGCTGATCGGCAAACTCGTCACAAAAATGATCACGCTGACGAACAGGATCGCCCACAGCGCATTGGTGAATCCGTAGCGCACGGTGATCGAGCCGCCGATCGCTTCCAGCGCGAGAAAGGAAATCGCGCCGAAGGCCGTGTTGGCGACACGGAATTCCGACCATTTGCGAAAAGCGCGCGGGGTGAAGCGCAGCGCGTAGTCCTCGATCGTTTCGTCAGCGACCCATGTGTTGTAGTCACGACGCACTTTGATAATGCGCTGGACCGGTGCTCCGTGCAGCACTGCGGGTTCGGACGGTAGCTTCATCGAATATCCGGAACGAGGGTTGTGCAGAGGAAGTATCCCGACATGCGACGCAAGCGCCGTGCCATGTCGTCACCTCATTTTTACCCTCGCGCGACCGCGTAGCCGCGCGCACCGAGCGAACCCGGATGGCGGCCGTGCAATGCGGTGCATGGCGCCCTCGAATGCGGCATTGGTGCACCGCAACCGCGCAGGCGGGCGATGAGGAGCCGGGCCGGATTTACGGCGACCTTATGGGCGTCGGAAAGGATACCGTATCGCCCCGGGCAGCCGCCGATACGTCAATTGACGTAGACCGGCGAACTCGCCCGTGCAGCCACGGTCCGCGACATTCCCCCAATGCCAGTTGCAACAAGACGATAGCGCCCGTGCGGCGATGTTGCAGTGCGCAACTACGCTAAATGACGTATTTCGATGCGTATTTCGGATACCTACTCTGCACCTGCCGTTCAACTACAAGCCGCGTCGCGATGTCAGTGCTTACAGACTCAACGCTCGAGCTTAGCGCGTATTTTGATTAACCCCTGGCCGCTGATCGTTACTCATTTACCCCCTGCACCAGGCAGATCTAAAACCTCCGCAGAAAAGGACCTTAGAACATGACACAACGCTTCGACGACAAGAGCGACGACCTATCTCCCGAGTCATCGGTCGACGCCGAACTTTCCTCGCCGGCACGCCGCAAGGTTGCAATCGGACTGGCCTCCTTGCCGTTCGCGATGATGGCCAAGCCGTCGTTCGCGGCGGCTCCGCCGACATCGCAAGTCAACACGACGGGCCTGGCGGTAACCGATACCACGGTGACGGTTGGTCAACTGCACTCGGCGACCGGCACGATGGCCATCAGCGAAACCGGTTCGATCCGGGCTGAGCGTCTCGCGATCGACCAGATCAATGCCTCGGGCGGCATTTTGGGTCGTCAGATCAAAGTGATCCAGGAAGACGGCGCCAGCGACTGGCCGACCTTCGCGGAAAAAGCCAAGAAGCTGCTCGAGAACGATCACGTCGCCACGGTGTTCGGTTGCTGGACGTCCGCTTCGCGTAAAGCGGTGTTGCCGGTGTTCGAAAAAGACAATGGCTTGCTCTACTACCCGACCTTCTATGAAGGCCTGGAACAATCGAAGAATGTGTTCTACACCGGCCAGGAAGCGACGCAGCAAGTGCTCGCCAGCCTGAACTGGTTCGCCAAGGAAAAGAAGGCCAAAACCTTCTACCTGGTCGGCTCCGACTACATTTGGCCGCGTACCTCCAACAAGATCGCCCGCAAGCACATCGAAAACGTGCTGCATGGCGAAGTGGTGGGCGAAGAGTACTACCCGCTGGGCAACACCCAGTTCGGTTCGTTGATCAACAAGATCAAGCTGAAGAAGCCGGACGTGATTTTCTCGGACGTGGTGGGCGGCAGTAACGTGGCGTTCTACAAGCAACTGAAGGCCGCCGGCGTTACGGGCGACAAGCAATTGCTGTTGACGATCTCGACCACGGAAGACGAACTGCTGGGCATAGGCGGCGAAAACTTCGAAGGCTTCTACTCGTGCATGAAGTATTTCCAGAGCCTGGACAACCCCGCCAACCTGAAGTTTGTTGCGGCGTTTAAAGCCAAGTACGGCAACGACGCGGTGATCGGCGACGTGACCCAGGCCGCTTATCTCGGACCGTGGCTGTGGAAGTTCGGCGTTGAAAAGGCCGGTAGTTTCGATGTCGACAAGATCGTGGCCGCATCGCCGGGCATCGAGTTCAAGGACGCGCCGGAAGGCTACGTGAAGATCCACCCGAACCACCACTTGTGGAGCAACACGTTGATCGGGCAGGGCCAGCGCGACGGTCAGTTCAAGGTGGTCTACAAGTCGGATCTGATCGAACCCAATCCGTTCCCGAAGGGCTATCAGTAAAACTCACAGGCGGGCCGGCCCGCGGCCGCACGCATAGCGCGAGCGGCTTGCGGGCCGGCCCCGGCGGGATCCTGAAAGCATGCAGTTTAGTTGCACCATTCGGCACCATTCGACGTTTAAAGCGACCGGCTCTCGAGCCGGTCGCGCAGCAGGGGATTAACCATGGCATGGATCTCGCAATTCGGCGCAATCGTCGCCATGCAGGGCTTCAACGGCCTCTCGGTATTCAGCGTTTTACTGCTGATGGCACTCGGTCTGGCCATCATCTTCGGTCAGATGGGCGTGATCAATATGGCGCACGGCGAGTTCCTGACGATCGGCGCCTACACCACCTATATGTTGTCGGTGCTGACCCAGAAATATGCACCGGCGCTGCTACCGCTTTATTTCTTCTTGGCAATCTTCGTCTCGTTTGCGATCGCGTTCGCGGTCGGATACCTGGTCGAGTGGCTGTTGATTCGGCACTTGTACAGGCGCCCACTCGATACGCTGCTGGCCACCTGGGGTTTGTCGCTGATGATGCAGCAAACCTTCCGCTCGGTGTTCGGCTCCGAAGAAGTCAGCCCTGAGTTGCCGCAATGGCTGATGGGTTCGCTCACGCCCGCGCAGGGCTTGGACATTCCGATCAACGGCCTGATGGTGATGGTGGTGACACTGATACTGACCAGCGTATTGCTGCTGTTTCTATACAAATCGCAGTGGGGCGTGAAAGTACGGGCCACGACGCAGAACCGCGTGATGGCCGGCGCGGTCGGTATCAATACCGCCAAGGTCGACCGCCTGACCTTTGCACTGGGTTGCGGCATTGCGGGTATCGCCGGCGCGGCGTTTACCACGATCGGCTCGACCGGCCCGACCAGCGGCTCGCTCTATATCGTCGATACATTCCTGACCGTGGTATTCGGCGGCGCGCAAAGCTTGTTCGGCACGATTGCATCGGCATTCACGATCGCACAAACCCAATCGACCACGGAGTTCTTCCTGTCCGGCTCGATGGCGAAAGTGCTGACGCTGTCAGCCGTGATCATCATCTTGATGCTACGTCCGCAAGGCCTGTTCGCAAACAAAGTGCGACGCTAATAGTTTGATTGCTGGAGAACGCGATGAATTCGGGATCTTTTAAATGGCTAGGCGGCCGCTCCGGTCTGTGGGGCTTCTTCTGGCTGGCCCTGCTGATACTGGTGATACTGCCGTTGACGCTGGACATCTTCCGCCTGAACCTGATGGGCAAGTATTTGACCTACGCTTTCGTGGCAATCGGGCTGACGCTGTGCTGGGGTTATGGCGGCATCCTCAGCCTGGGGCAGGGGGTGTTCTTCGGCCTGGGCGGCTACTGCATGGCGATGTTTCTCAAGCTCGAATCGTCGGATCCGATCAGTACCAAGATCCAGTCCACGCCGGGCATTCCGGACTTCATGGACTGGAATCAGATTACCCAATTGCCGTTGATGTGGGAGCCGTTCCGGCACTTCTGGATCGCCATACTGGCGGTGCTGCTGATACCGACCTTGCTGGCATTTATCATCGGCGTGGCGATGTTCAAGCGACGCGTGGGCGATGTGTATTTCGCGATCGTGACGCAGGCGATTGCCGCGATCCTGTCGGTCCTGATCATCGGGCAGCAAGGGCTTACCGGTGGCGTGAACGGCATTACCGATTTGCGCACCATGCTCGGCTGGGATATCCGCACCGACTCGGCTCACTACATTCTCTACTTCGTCAACGCGGGTCTTTTGCTCTTGTGCATTGCATTCGGCAAGTTCCTGCTCTCCAGCAAGCTAGGCAAATTGCTGGTGGCCATGCGCGATAAAGAGGAACGCGTGCGCTTTTCCGGATACGACGTGGCCGCGGTGAAGATTTTCGTGTTCTGCATCGCCGCGATGTTCTCGGCGATAGGCGGCGCGATGTTCACGCTGCAGGTCGGCTTCATGTCGCCGTCCTTCGTCGGTATCGTGCCGTCGATCGAAATGGTGATTTTCTGTGCGGTGGGCGGACGCATGTCGCTATTCGGCGCGGTGTACGGCACGCTGCTGGTGAACTTCGGTAAATCGTATTTTTCGGAATCGTTCCCGCAAGTGTGGCTGTTCCTGATGGGCGCGCTCTTTATCGGCGTGGTGATGTTCTTCCCGAACGGCTTGGCCGGTATCTACGAGACGCACGGCAAGAAGCTGCTGGCCCGGTTGCCGCTCGCCGGTTATCTGCGCCGCCGTGCGTTGTTGAGCACTCCGACGTCCGACCCGAAAGCTTGAATCGGCTGGCGAGATTTAAGCCCCAAGAAACCCAGAGGACATCATGGCTCAAGAAGATTTTGTTTTATCGGTCGAGGACCTGACGGTTTCATTCGATGGTTTCAAGGCAGTCGACGGCCTGAACCTGTATGTGGACCGTAACGAGGTACGCGTGGTGATCGGCCCGAACGGCGCCGGCAAAACCACCGTGCTCGACCTGATCAGCGGCAAGACGCGCGCGACCGGCGGCAGCATCAAGTTCAAGGGCCTGGAGCTGACCAAGATGAGCGAGCACATGATCGTGCGCGCCGGCATCGGCCGCAAATTCCAGACGCCTTCGATCTATGAAAACCTGACCACTTACGAAAACCTCGAGGTTTCGTTTCCGCGGGGCCGCAGCGTGTTTGGCGCGATTGCATTCAAGCGCACCGCCGATGTCGACGAGCGCGTGCGCGAGATCGCCGAGGAAGTGTTCCTGTCGGACACCCTGCATCAGACCGCCGAATTGCTCAGCCACGGGCAAAAGCAGTGGCTCGAAATCGGCATGTTGTTGATGCAGGATCCCGAGTTGATGCTGCTCGACGAGCCGGTCGCAGGCATGAGCGTATCGGAGCGCGAAAAAACGGCCGAGCTGCTGGCGCGGGTCGCAAAGAATCGCTCGGTGGTGGTGATCGAACACGACATGGAGTTCGTCAAGAACATCGCCCATCGCGTCACGGTGCTGCATCAGGGCAAGGTGTTGGCCGAGGGCAGCATGGAGTCGGTGCAGGCCAACCCCAAGGTCATCGAAGTGTATCTCGGGCATTGAAACGCAGTAAAGGAGCAGCTTATGTTCAAAGTCAGCGGACTGGTATCGGGCTACGGCCAGAGCGAAGTGATACACCAGATCGACCTGAGCGCCGCCACCGGCGAAATCGTCGCGGTGATGGGCCGCAACGGCATGGGTAAGACCACCTTCTTCAAATCGTTGATGGGGATTTTGCCGTGCCGTGCCGGCAAGGTCGAGATTGCCGGCGTCGATGTCGCCCAGATGCAGCCGTTCGAACGCGTGGCGAAGGGCATCGCCTATGTGCCGCAAGGCCGCATGATTTTTTCGACGCTCACCGTTCTGGAAAATATCAAGACGGGCCTACCTAAATCGGCAAACGGCAAAGTGCCGTCCGAGGTATTCGAATTGTTCCCGGTGCTCTACGACATGCGCGATCGGCGCGGGGGAAATTTGTCCGGTGGGCAGCAACAGCAACTGGCGATTGCGCGCGCGCTCGTCACCAATCCCAAAGTGCTGCTGCTCGACGAGCCGACCGAAGGGATCCAGCCGTCGATCATCAAGGACATCGCGCGATCGCTGAAGGAAATTCGCACGCTCAAGCAACTGACCATCATCGTCTCCGAACAGGTGTTGAGCTTCACGATGGAAATTGCCGACCGTTTGGTGGTGATCGAGAAAGGCCGGTTCGTCCATGAGAATCGACGCGATGAACTCGATATCGCGAAGGTCAGTAGTTACTTGTCGGTTTGATGCGTGTCGGTTTGATGCACCTGCACAGCGAACCCCATCACCTCGCGGCTTATTAAAAAGGAGATCAGCACGATGCTTGGCTATATGCACTACAACCGCTTTGGCAACGACGGCTTTACCGACAAGCACAAAGGCCGTTCCACCTCGTCGGTACAAACCTGCCCGGTGTGCCTGCTGAAGTTCGATGCGCGTGGGGGCACGCTGCCCGACGGCAGCGTACTGGAAAAAGCGGAATGGACTGCCCAGGTCTGTACCCAGATCAAGGATGAGACCGTCAACGGTGGGTATCAGGCGGGTTGCATCGCCTGCGCCTATCCGGCGACCTGAGCCGCCACCTAAGCCGCCACCTAAGCGCGACCCACCGAGCGCGACCTTAACCCGTTACCACGGAGATAATGCATGCAACATTTCACGATCAAGCCCGGCGTACCGCTCGCCGAACAAGCGGAGCTGGGCCATAACCGCTGGCACCCCGATATTCCTTTTCTTTCGAAGGTCAAGCCGGGCGAAGAAATCATCATCGAGTCGCTCGATTTTCTCGATGCGCAGATCAAGGATGACGACGGTACCGATGACGTTCGCGACATCGACCTGACGCGCGCCCATCCGCTCACCGGTCCGTTCTATGTCGAAGGCGCCGAGCCCGGCGACTTGCTGGTGATCGATTTGCTCGACATCAAGCCGATTACCCCGGTGGGCTTTTCGGGCGTGTTCGCCAAAAGCAATGGCGGCGGTTTCCTGGGTGACTATTTCCCCGATCCGGCCAAGGCGATCTGGGATCTCAAAGGCCTATATGCGACTTCGCGACATATCCCGGGCGTGCGTATCGCGGGACTGACGCACCCCGGCCTCATGGGTTGTTTGCCGTCGCACGAATTGCTTGCTGAGTGGAATCGCCGTGAAGCGCCGCTGGCTGCGCTGGGCCTGGCCAAACCACCCGATCCGTCGACAGCGGTGCTGCGTGGCGTGAGCGGTGCGGCGTTCGATCGCATGGCGAAGGAAGCGGCTCGCACGGTACCGCCGCGCGAGCATGGCGGCAATACCGACATCAAGGACTTGTCGAGCGGCACCCGGATTTTCTTTCCCGTGTACGTCAAGGGCGCCGGCTTCTCGATGGGCGACTTGCACTTTTCGCAAGGCGATGGCGAGATCAGTTTCTGCGGCGCAATCGAAATGGACGGCGCCACGCATGTCGGCTTCGACCTGATCAAAGGCGGCATGGCGAAGTACAACCTGAGCGCGCCGATTTTCATGCCCAGTCCGGTCAAGCCGCACTACGACCAATGGTTGACCTTCGAAGGGATCAGCGTCGAAAACGGCAAGAACTATTACATGGATGCCACCGTCGCCTATCGCCAGGCCTGCCTCAAGGCCATCGATTACTTGACGCACCACGGCTTTACCGGACCGCAGGCTTATATGCTGCTTACGGCCGCGCCGGTGGAAGGGCGCATTGGCGGCATCGTCGATATCCCCAACTGTTCGGCGACCGTGTCGTTGCCGCTGGCGATCTTCGAGAAGAGCATCGTCCCGACCGGCATGGTTGCGGATCGGCAGTTCTGGGGGCACAAGGACTGACAGGCACAGGAGGCGTGGCGCGCGCAAATTGCGCAAACCGTGCGCTAGGCAGGCCCGGCACATCGAATGTGGCCGGGCCGGTTTTTGAAGCAGGCTCAGTCGGCAAGCTTAGCGAGTCAGCTTACGATCAGCTTTCGTAAGCGTGCTTTTTAGTAAGTTATTTAGCGCGTTTCTCAGTGATCCGCCGGAGTATCCGTCATGCCGCTTTACGATATGCGTTGCCCTTCGTGCGAAGGTATTTTTGAAAAACTGATTGCCGTGTCAAAACGTGAGCAGCCCGTCGAGTGCCCCTATTGCGAGCAAAGCATCGCGCCGGAGCCGATGATCACGGCGCGCAATATTCAGGTCAGCGTGACCGAACGCTGGAGACCGAGCAGCCAAGCCGAACAACTGACCGGCGCGGGCGCGTCCGGCCCCGGAACACGTGCCAAGGCAGGGCGTTCCAGCGTCTTGCATGTGTGCAAAGGCGGCAATTGCAGCTTGTGCTGACTCGACGACGCTACGTCGAAGACTGCTCGAGCGCAAGACAACGCAGCACCAGCTGCGCGTGATGATCGAGCGCTTCGAACTCGAGCCCATAGATCATTTCGCCGTCGCCACCCGTGGCCGTGCGCCGCTGAGGGCGCATGTTGCGCACGGTTGCCGGAACGTCGACATCGAGAAGCTCACCTTCCGCCCACAACTGGAAGGCCACGCGTATGCAAGTCCCCACTTCGCCAAGCACGCCGTGCGTCAGCATTGACAGGCCTCGCGCGCTCAAGTCGAGCATCGCACCGATGCCGGTGCACGATGCCGGCGTCATCGGCTGGTCTGTCTCAGCGGTCCGGTACAACACCGGTCGCGTCAATTCCATACGCGGTGCATTGCGATTACGCAAACGGCGAATCTGAGCCGGCGGTGATAAAACCAGAAAATCAAACGGTGTCTTGCACACGGTGGTGACCGTGCAAACGAAATCGAACACCGAGCGCTGTTCCATATGAAAGATTTCGAGCCGCTCACCGAACATCAACTGGACGTCCTGATTCTGCTTCAGCGGCCGTGTCACGAATAGCGATTGATTGGGCGCGACGCCGATCACGTAACTGAGCACGACTCCGTATCCCGACTGCGAGGGGGTACGGATGCGCAGGCTAGTACCGATCTTTATGTTCATATCGGCGAGCGAAAGCGACGGCTTGCTCGTCACCTCGGGTGAAGTCGACGGCGCGGGCTCGCCAGCGTTCGTCAAGACTTCCGGTGCAGCGCATACCTTGAAGTGCGCGAGCAAGAAATCGCGCGATGCAGCATCGGGCAAGACCATGCCTGCGGGCAGTAGCGGTTTGCCGTCAGGTTCGACCAATGCGAACGGCAGTGGCTGTCCTATTGGAAAGTCGGTGGAAGCGGACGGCGAGGCGGGTGCGTGGGCTGTTTCGATCGGCGTAGCTGCAGGAAGGGAGGAGTCGGTCATTGCCTTATGCAAGAGTGACAGGCGCAGGCGGGGTTCGCGCGCCGCGAGAAATCAGCAATAAGGTAAACGATTCGGCCCCATGCTGCAATGCCAACACGCATGGAGCCCGACTCGCGCATGAAAAGAAAAGACAAAGCGACCAGGGTCGTTAGACCAAGGTCGCTGGTGCAACTTGCGGTGACAGGGGTGCCCTGATAGAGGAAACCTCGGCAGGACACTTCGTCAGCGCACTTCAGTCAGGCAACTTAGTTGGCTAAGCTCGTCACGACTATCAGCTAAACAACTTGGCAGCTTGAATCAGCGTGTTGTACACGCCCCACGCAAGCGGAATCAATACATACGCCCAGAAAACCAGCATCACGGGCTTGTTAGTCGGATGTCCTTCGATCATGTCCAGTCTCCTTACGCTGTCGCGGTTTCTTTCATGTGATGTTTCGCATTGACCTGTTTCACCAGGAAGTTGCATACCGCGCCCAGTAACAACAGCACCACCATGATGCGCAAAGTGATCGTGTAGGCATCGGCGTTAGCCACACCGTGCCCGACCTCATAGGCGCGAATATAGTTGATCAACACCGGACCGGCTACGCCCGCCGCAGCCCAGGCCGTCAGCAAGCGGCCATGGATTCCGCCGACGAAAGCGGTGCCGAAAATGTCAGCCAGATAGGCGGGCACCGTTGCGAAACCGCCGCCGTACATCGACAGAATCACGGCGTAGGCTGCCACGAACAAAGCGACATTGCCGGCGGCTGCAAAGCTCGGCACCAGGTAGTACAACACTGCACCGAGCAAGAAGAACACGAAGTAGGTGTTCTTGCGACCCAACGCATCCGAGGCCGAGGCCCAGATAAAGCGTCCGCCCATGTTGAACAAGGAAAGCAAGCCGACAAAGCCCGCCGCGGCGCCCGCCGTGATGCTTTCCTTGAAACTCTCTTGAATCATGACCGAGGCCTGGCTCAAGATGCCGATGCCAGCCGTCACGTTGAAAAACAGCACAGCCCAAATCAGGTAAAACTGCGGCGTCTTCAGCGCTTCGTCGATATGAACGTGGTTACGCGAAATTAGTTTGCCTTGCGCTACCGGCGCGGTCCAACCGGCCGGTTTCCAGTCCGCGGGTGGGATCCGGATTGCCAGCGAGCCTATCGTCATCGAGATGAAGTACAGCACGCCCATCACGACGAAGGTTTCGGCTACGCCGACCGAAGTGGCACTCTTGAAGTGATTCATCAGCGCCACCGACAGCGGTGCGGCGATCATCGCACCGCCACCGAAGCCCATGATCGCCATGCCGGTTGCCATGCCGCGCCGGTCCGGAAACCAGCGGATCAGCGTCGACACCGGCGAGACATAGCCGAGCCCCAAGCCGATACCGCCCAGCAAACCGTAGCCGAGATAAAGCAGGACAATCTGGTGCAGCCATACCCCTACCGCTGACACCATAAAGCCCGCGCCGAAACAGCAGGCCGCCGTGAACATCGTGCGGCGCGGTCCGACCTTTTCGAGCCATCGGCCGGCGAACGCCGCCGACAGGCCCAGGCAAACGATCGCAAGCGAGAAGATCCAGCCCAGTGAAGTCAACGCCCAGTCTTGGGGACCGGACTGGGTGATGCCGACGATTTTGGTCAGCGGGCCGTTGAATACGGAGAAAGCGTACGCTTGGCCAATACACAAATGCACGGCCAGCGCTGCAGGCGGGACCATCCAGCGGCTGAAGCCAGGTTGCGCAATCGTGGCCTCCTTTGAAAAGAAGGACGGCTTGGATTCCCCCCGGCCGTTTTTGTAGTCACTGACACTGCTCATATCATCTCCTTCATCCGTCTTATGTCAAAACGCCACCGCGTGAACGGTACCCGTACAGCAGTGGGCGTATTCAATTGTCATTGCCAATTAACGATTACGACCTACCTGCATTTACGTGCACTTACGTTTACTCGGTCTATCGGCCACGCGATCTTGTTTAAATTCATCTCACTGCCATACGCGAAAAAACGATCTAGAAACCTACGCGCGTCGGGGTCTATCTTAGGTGCTCAAGGCATGAGCTGGTTGCTGCACATATATGAAGTTTTAAGCATATATGTGCCTCGTTTATGACCTCGTACGCACAATAGACCTAGGTGATCTGTATTTCAATAAGAGATAACACTACATATGGAGCGATATCGCACTGGGTATATCCCTTACCCGTCCCTTATTACAAATTATGTCTGCGTTATTGGCGGCTTGACATCGGAATTTAGGCGCAGGTAAATACCCTTACGTAAAAACAATTTAATTCGATTTCCGCTGCCAATGACGCCAGCGAGAAATCAGGCAAAAAAGCCCGCGGCCGACTCGATCGGCCGCGGGCTTTTTTTGTTTTTCCGTACTGATCCACGACCACCATCATGGGCCGCCTGGCCCGGGAGATTTCGAATGCGACACGGAGATATATCGAGCAGCAACGATTGTTTGGGCGTAGCGGTGGTTAACTACAAAATGCCCAGTTTGCATACCAAGGCCGAAGTGCTAGCCAACGCGCGCAAGATCGGCGAGATGCTGATCGGCATGAAGCGCGGTTTGCCGGGCATGGATCTCGTGGTATTCCCCGAGTATTCGACCCACGGCATCATGTACGACGCCAAGGAGATGTACGAAACCGCCGCCACGATTCCCGGCGAAGAGACCGAGATTTTTGCCGCCGCTTGCCGCAAAGCCAATGTCTGGGGCATTTTTTCGCTCACGGGCGAACGCCATGAAGAGCATCCGAACAAGGCGCCGTACAACACGCTGATCCTGATGAACAACCAGGGCGAGATCGTTCAGAAATATCGAAAAATCATGCCGTGGGTGCCGATCGAGGGTTGGTATCCTGGCGATTGCACCTATGTGTCCGATGGTCCCAAGGGCATGAAAATCAGCCTGATCATCTGCGACGACGGCAACTTCCCGGAAATCTGGCGCGATTGCGCGATGCAGGGCGCCGAGTTGATCGTGCGCTGCCAGGGCTATATGTACCCGGCCAAGGAGCAGCAAGTGATGGTCGCCAAGACCATGGCTTGGATGAACAATGTGTATGTGGCCGTTGCCAATGCGACCGGGTTCGACGGCGTGTATTCCTATTTCGGCCATTCGGCCATTGTCGGGTTCGATGGCCGTACGTTGGGCGAATGCGGTGAGGAAGAGATGGGCATTCAGTACGCCGAATTGTCGGTCAGCCTGATTCGCGACGCGCGCAAGAATATGCAATCGCAAAACCATCTGTTTAAGTTGCTGCACCGCGGCTACACGGGCACCATCAATTCCGGCGACGATGTGAAAGGCGTGGCAGCTTGCCCGTACAACTTCTACGCGAAGTGGATCAACGACCCCGAGGGCACGCGCAAGATGGTGGAGTCGTTTACGCGCACCACGGTCGGCACGCCTGAGTGTCCCATCGATGGGATTCCCAATCAGGAAGCCGACCATCGTTAGGAACGAACATGCCTATCCAGCCTTATCTTCTAACAGAAGAGCCTTACTACCAGCCGGTGGACACCGAGATCGAGGTGTACGAGTCCGCCTATCGCTTGCGCTTGCCGTTGATGCTCAAAGGCCCGACCGGCTGCGGCAAGACGCGCTTCATCGAGCACATGGCGTGGCGGCTGAAGCGCCCATTGATCACGCTCGCCTGCAACGAGGATATGACGGCGGCTGATCTGGTCGGGCGTTTCCTGCTCGGCCCCGAGGGCACCTTTTGGCAGGACGGCCCGCTGACGTTGGCGGTAAGGCACGGCGCGATTTGCTACCTCGACGAGGTGGTCGAAACGCGCCAGGATTCGATCGTCGTGATACATCCGCTCACCGACTCGCGGCGCTTGCTGCCACTCGACAAGAAGGGCGAAACCATCAAGGCGCATCCGGATTTTCAGCTCGTGGTGTCCTATAACCCCGGCTACCAGAGCGCGGCGAAGGATCTGAAGCAATCGACCAAGCAGCGCTTTTGTGCGCTCGATTTCGACTATCCGCCACCGCAGCAGGAAGCGCGCATCGTCGCCCACGAAAGCGGGGCGGCGCTCGCGCTGTGTGAGCAACTGGTGGGCGTGGCGGCGCGCTCGCGGGCCTTGCGCGGCCGGGGGTTGGACGAAGGCATTTCGACCCGGATGCTGATCTATGCGGCGCGGCTGATTGTAGATGGCCAGCCGGTACAGCTTGCCTGTCGGGTGGCGTTGAGCCGCCCGCTGACCGATGATCCGGACATGCTCGAAGCGCTCGACGGTTTTGTCGAAGCCCATTTCGCCTAGCCCATGCCGTCGATGACAGCGCATGCGCCGGGCAATTTGTCGAGTGCTGACGGACAAGCTCACGCCCGAGCACGAGCGGTATTGCAAGCCTATCTGTTAGGCATGAGCGGTTTGAGCGTTGAAGTCGAGACGCGCCCTCGAGGGCCATTGGACCGACCGCCGGCACGGCCGGTCGTGGCGCGTGCAATGCTGGCGCTGCCCGACGAGTACACGGCGGCTTACACGGAGACCGATGCGGCGACCGACGCGCAGACCAACGTAGCAACTGACGTAGCAACCCAGGCGGCAACCAATGCCGCCGATCGTGCTTGCCTTCAGCGTGCTGCCGCTGCCCATGCTGCCGCGCACCTGTTATATTCGCCCGCCGCCCAGACGGCGGGGTCGCTCAAGCCGCTTGCGCTCACGGTTATCTCACTGCTCGAGGACGCGCGTGTCGAGACTTTGCTAGGCTTGCGTTATCCGGGCTTGTGGACCTTGTGGCGCAGGCTGCATACGGCGACACCCGCCGATGGACTCGGATGCGCGACGCTGCTCGCGCGCATGAGCCGCGCACTGGCCGATCCTCTTTACCGGGACGACAGCTTCTGGGTCGATAAGGCGCGCCGCTTATTCGATATGCAGCGCGTGAATTTGCACGATCCAGCGGCATTTCGCAGCATTGCGGCCATGCTTGCCAACGATCTGGGCCAGATGCGGGTGCAATTCGATCTGGCCGCCTATGCGGCGGAACCGGCATACCGCGACGACCATAGTTACTTGTGGGACTACGGTGGCGATGGCGCGGATCACGCGGCACTTCAGCAGTCGGTTGCTTTGCAAACGCAGGCGGGTGGTGCACACGCGAACGAGCCTGATCGCATGGACACTGCGCCCGCTACCGAAATAACGGAAACCGTGACCGCCGCGGAGATGCCACTGTGGGCCGCACAGCGCAGCGTGAGCTATCCGGAGTGGGATGAGCGCACCGAAACCTTGCGGCCCGATTGGTGCACCTTGCTAGAGAAGGCCGCACCCACCGATCGCGTGGCCGGCCTGCAAACGCAACCCGCGAGCGGCTCTCGGTTGGCGCGCACGGGCGAGCGTGAACTCAACCGGTCGATACGGCTGCGCCGTCAAGCCCAGGGCGAGCGCTTCGATCTCGATGCATTGATCGATTCGCTGGCTGGCCGTCACCATGGCGGCTATCTTGACGATCGCGTTTTCGAGCGTCCCGGCACACGTCTGCGCACGGCGTCGCTATTGCTGCTGCTCGATGTTTCCGCGTCCACTGCACAACCGTCGGCGGGGCAGGCGGTCACCGTACTCGATAGCGAAAAAGCCCTGGCGCTGCGAGCGGTCGAGCTGGCGCAACAGAGCGGCCATCGAATCGCAGTGCATGGCTTTGCCTCGAATACGCGCAAACAAGTGCACTACGAACGCTACCTCGATTTCGGCATGTCGTTCGGTCACGCGCAACGTCAACGCTTGATGGCGGCCACCAGTGCTTGGTCGACGCGCTTTGGCGCGGCGCTGCGGCATGCGAGTGCCCTGATCGAGGCCGAGTCGGACGCAAAAGCGGCCGCAAACGCAGATGCCACGCGCGTGATCCTGATGGTGACCGATGGTGCGCCTCACGATATCGACGTGACGCGCGATGCATATCTGGTCGAAGACGCACGCCTGGCGGTCCAGCAAGCCCGACGCAAAGGCATCCGTTGCTTTTGCGTGGCGCTGGACCGCCAAGCCGATTCCTACGTCCGGCGTATTTTTGGTGTGAGAAATTACCTTATTGCGGTGGATCCGAATTTTGTGCAGCAGCGCATGAATTCGCTCTTCGCCACTTTGTTGCAGCCTTGACAGTCAGGAACCCCGCGTGGCACTTACCGACCCGATCAAAATTGGCGTGTTGTTCTCCGAAACCGGCGTGACGTCCGCGATAGGACGCTCGCAACTGCAAGGCACCTTGCTTGCCGTGCATGAAATCAACGACGCCGGTGGTATCGATGGGCGCGAACTGGTGCCCGTGTATGCCGACCCTGCGTCCGACCCGGCCCGCTATGCGACATTGGCCGAGCGCATGATCGCACGCGACCACGTCAATACGATCTTCGGTTGTTATATGTCGAGCAGTCGCAAGGCGGTGATTCCCGTCATCGAAAAATGGAACAAGCTGCTGTTCTATCCGACTTTGTACGAAGGCTTCGAGTTTTCCAACAACGTGATCTACACGGGCGCGGCCCCCAACCAGAACAGCGTGCAATTGGCCGAGTTCATGACCGAGAACTTCGGTGCGCGTGTCTATCTGGTCGGCTCCGATTACATCTATCCTTACGAGTCCAACCGGATCATGGCCGATCTGGTGTTGCAGCACGCGCATAGCGCCAAACTCGGCGAAGTCTATGTGAAGCTGGACGCCAGCGAGCAGGATTTCGCGCCCATTATTGCCGACATCAAAAGCCGTCAACCCGATTTCATTTTCTCGACCGTGGTGGGCGACGCCACTGCCCGCCTTTACCGGATGTACGCACAGGCCGGGCTCGACCCGCGCACCATGCCGATCGCGAGCTTGACGACGTCCGAAGCCGAGATCGCACAGATGGGGGCGGCGGCATCGGCCGGGCACTTCACTTCGGCGCCGTACTTCCAGGCCATCGACTCCGAACTGAACCGGCAATGTCTGGCACGCTATCGACATCACTTCGGCGACCACAGCACACCCAACCTGTGTTGGGAATCGGCCTACTTTCAGGTGCATCTGTACGCGAACGCATTTCGCCAAGCCGGCGACGACGCGCTCGACATACTGCTGCCGCATTTGCTGGGCAGCGAGTTTTCCGCGCCGCAGGGGCGCGTCAAGATCGATCCGGCCAATCACCATGCCTGGCTGTACCCGCGCGTGGGGCGTGTCGATGCGCAAGGGCAGTTCACTATCGTGCGCGAAGCCAAGCGAGCTGTGCAGCCTGACCCGTACCTGGTCACCCATACGCTGAGCGACTGGACCGGCAAGCTAGAGCGGCTGGAGGTTTGACGGTGAGCAAAAACGCCTCGCTCGGAACGCAGACGCTGCGCGTCACCCCCGCACTGTTGAAAGACTTGCGCATGCTGCGCGTGGCGGTCTTCCATCCGGACGATGCGGACGGGACCCAGCTCGTTCAACAGCTCCAGCGCATCGGATGCCAGGTGCAAGCATTCTGGCCGCCCCTGCCGCAATTGCCCGAAGGCGTGGAACTGGTGTTCCTGGCCGTGCGCCCCGATATCGTTGCGCTCGATTTCGCTTGGGTGTCGGGCGAGAACAGTCCCGCACTCATTGCGGTCGTGGCTTATGAGAACCCCACGATCGTCGAGGCGGTCCTGCGTATCGGAGCGAAAGCGATCCTGCCGGCGCCGGTGCGCTCGTTTGGCCTGCTCTCGGCCTTGGTGTTGGCGCGTGCGCTCAACGCGCAGATCGGCACGCAGTCCAAGCGCATCGCCAAGCTTGAACTCAAGTTGGCCGGTCAGCGCAATGTCCTGGAGGCGACCCGCATCCTTAGCGTAAGCCGGGGTATCAGCGACGATGCGGCTTTCGACCTGATTCGCAATCAGGCCATGGCCAAGCGCGTCACCAAGGAAGAGATCGCGACAGCCATCGTCAACGCGAACGACGTCCTGAATTTTGCACGGTGATGACATAGCGCGATAACGTCGCACCGCGAAGCGTCCGGCAAAGCGTCTAACCGCACGTCCAAGCGCGTGCAAAAACCGCCGTCAAACTGGCACAAGCCGCCATCAAGCCGCAGGTCCATGCGTACGCGCATGTCAACCCGCGCTCGGCATGCCCTCCTGCTTCATCCGCACAACAAAAGTCGCGCTTTGAGGGAAATCGCGTAATAATGCGTGCCAGTACGGTAAGGTTAGATGGCCGATATATCTGTCTCAGAATCATCTCAAAATAGATATATCAGATCGAGACTATCGGCCCACCTATGGAGGCGACATGCTTTTGCTCTCGCGCGCTCTCGGTAATCCCAGACAAACGTTGCGCTCCGTTTATACCTCGCATGCGGTCCGCCGATGGTCGCTGATCACGGTGGCAGTGATCGTGGCATTCGGTCTGTTGGGGTTTTTCGGCGGGCCGCCCCTGATACGCCATCTGGTACAAACTCAACTCAGTCAAGCGCTGCACCGGCCCGTAACGGTCGGGCGAATCGCGCTTAATCCGTACACGCTCAACCTCGAAGTGGACCAACTTCGGATCGGCGAGCCGGCCGTGGCAGCGACTCCCGTGCCTGCGGTTGCGTCGACCGCCGTCCCGACATCCGGCGTGACAGCGGCACCTGCCACGGCAGCTGCAGTCCCGCCGACGGCAGTGCCCTTTTTTACCGTCGGAAAGCTGGTAGTGCGGCCGTCGTGGAGCGCGTTGTTCAGGCTCAAGCCGGTGATCAACGAGGTCTATCTCGAAGCGCCGGTGTTGCATCTGGTTCGCACCGCCGCGCAGCGTTTCAATTTCTCCGATCTGGTTGACGAGGCTTCGCAGCCGGGGCCGAAAGACAGCAAACCGGCCTTGTTTTCCGTTTCCAATATCCATGTGGAAGCCGGCCGTATCGACTTCGATGACGAGGTGCTGCAATCGCATCACACCATCGATCAATGGCGACTGGGCATCCCCTTCATCGCCAATCTGCCTTCGCAGGCCGACATTTTCGTGCAGCCCTTGTTGCAGGCCCGCATCGACGGCAGCCAACTCACCATCACCGGCAAAACCAAGCCCTTCAGTAGCACGCTGGATTCGACGATAGAGATCGACCTCGACCAGTTCGATCTCACCCGTTTGTTGCCTTATGTTCCCTATGCTTTTCCGAACGGTGTACCGGTCAAGCTGCAGCAGGGCCAGCTCTCGAGCCGGCTTGGCGTGGCGTTTTCGCGCTCGCCGGATCAGACGTCGGTCAAGCTCTCGGGCAGTCTCGATTTGCAAAATCTGAATCTGATGGACCGTCAGGGTGCGGCGCTGTTTGCAGCCCGTTTGATTCATCTGGATGCGGCGCAGATCGAGCCGTTGCGTGGGATCGTGCACTTGTCCCAACTGCAGATCGACGAGCCTGCCGTGACACTCGCGCGCGACGCGCAGGGCACGCTCAACATCGTGCAAACCTTTGCGAGTGCGCCCGCAGCGCCGGCCGCTCCGGGGGCGCGGTCCGCTTCACAGGCCGCCCCGGCGTCACAAGCCGCCCCGCAACCTGCCAGCGCATCGGCGACCGATACAGCGAGCGCACCGACCCCGCTCGATCTGGCAATCCAGCAATTCGCATTGACCGGGGGGCGCGTCCAGTTTGACGATCATGCGGTGAACCCGGCGGCGCAGATGGCGCTCAAGGACATCAACCTCAAGCTGACCGATTTCTCCACGCTGTCGAAAAACGATGCGCGTTATACCGCACAGACCGGTTTTGATTCGGGCGGAACCTTCAATAGCGAAGGGACCTTCAACTTACCGGCGCACCGCGCGACGGCCAAGCTGACACTGAGCCAGTTTGCGCTACCCGTTTTGCAACCCTGGCTGAACGGCAACTTCAATGGCCAGATTGTCGATGGCAAACTGGCGGCCGATGCGACGCTGCAGACCGACTGGTCGGCGCCTGCGATAGCGCTGAAGGTGGCGCCTGCAGTGGTCGACTTGACCGCGTTGCGGGTGCAGTCCGATGCGAAATCGCCGCCGTTATTGGAACTCAAGCAAGCCCACGCGCAACTGACCCAGTTCGATCTGGCAAGCCGCCAAATCGACCTAGCCGCGCTGACATTCGACGCGCTGGCGTTGCATGCGAGCCGCGACAAGGCGGGCGTGCTGAATCTGGCCGCATTGCTACCGTCGGGTTCGGGCTCGTCTGCGCATGAGTCATCGCATGCCCCGCAGTCACTCGCAACAACCGCTCCCTATTCGGACAGACCCACAGACAGACCCGCGGACAGCCTCACGGCCCGACACGCAGCCAGACACGCGGCCCGAATAACCCAAACGACCCAGACAGCCGCGGCGACCTCGGGCTGGCATTACAAAATTGGCGTATTGAGCCTACAAGATGGCGATCTGAACCTGAGCGACCTCGCGACCACGCCGGCTGTTGCGCTCAAGCTCGCGCCCCTGCAGGTCAAAATTTCGCAGATCAGCGACGCGCTGGACCGACCGTGGCAAGTCGAGGCAAACGGCACATTCAACAAGAAGGGCAGTTTCTCGACCAACGGCAGCGTGACCGCCGAGCCGCTTGCGGTGGCCATGCACCTGAACGCGAAAAATCTCGATATGGCGGCTTTCGAGCCGTATTTCGGTGCGCACTTGAATGCTGCCGTCGCCAGCGCGCTATTTAGCGCAAACGGCGACCTCAAGCTCGCGCGCCCGGAGCAGAACCTGCAGGCCGCGTATGACGGTGACGCCTCGCTCGATGAAGTGCGCATGCTGGACCGCGCCAGCGCCGACTTATTCGCCGGCTGGAGCACCTTGAATGTCGCGCATATCAAGGCGCGCTACGACATGCACGGCCCCGATCTGGAAGTGGGCACGGTCTCGCTCAGTAATTTCTATGCGCGTGTGATTCTTGACCAGAACGGCCGCTTGAACTTGAGCAATCTGGTGGCTCAGCCAGCGCAACCGGCGGCTTCGCTTACGCGTACCGATGCCGCAGCGGCCGACGCCGCTTCTGCGGCGGCTGCCGCCAAAGCCACCGCCGCATCGGCTGCAGCAACTGCAGCAGCCAGCACGCCGGCCACAACGCCGGTCAACGCAAAACCCCCACTCAACGTGCGCTTCGGTCAATTCCTGCTGCAACGCGGCCGGATCAATTACACCGATAATTTCATCAAGCCCAACTTCACTGCGAACTTGGTCAATATCGGTGGCAAGATCGGTTCGTTCGGCACGCGCAGTACACAGGCGGCACCCATCGACCTCAAAGGCAGTCTCGATGGGCGCGGGCCGTTGTCGATCAGCGGCACGCTCAATCCCTTGATAGCCAATCCCGAACTGGACTTGACCGTGAGCGCCAGCGGCATCGAGCTGACCAGTTTCACGCCTTATTCCACTAAATACGCGGGTTACCCGATCACCGAGGGGCGACTCAATGTCGATCTGCACTATCAACTTGCCAATAATCAGTTGACGGCCAATAACCATATATTTATTGACCAACTGACCTTTGGCGACCAAGTGCAGAACTCGACCGCCACGCATCTTCCGGTCAGGCTGGCTATCGCGCTATTAAAGAATTCGCGAGGTCAGATCGACGTCAACGTGCCCGTATCGGGCTCGCTGTCCGATCCTCAATTCAGCGTCGGCAGCTTGATATGGAGCGCGTTCGTCAATCTGATCGAGAAGGCCGTCACGGCGCCATTCACTTTATTGGCGAGCGCCTTCGGCGGCTCGGAACAATTGCAGTATGTGGAATTCGCCCCCGGCTCCTCGACATTGAGTGTCGATGCGCAGCAGAAACTGGAGACGCTTGCCAAGGCGATGGTGGACAAGCCGGCGGTGAAACTCGATCTGATCGGGCGAGCCGATCCCGCACAGGACGGCCCGGGATTGAAGCGTCTCGACGTGGACCGCGCGGTGCGTCAGCAAAAGGTTAAAGATCTGATCGGACACGGTGAAAGCATATCGCTGAAGGATGTCAAAGTGTCGCCGGACGAATACGACAAATATTTGACGCGCGCCTACAAGGCGGCCGACTTCAAGAAACCGCGCAACCTGATAGGGCTGGAAAAAACCCTGCCGGCCCCCGAGATGACTGCGGCGCTGGAAGAGAATACGCCCGTGGACGATGCCGCCTTGCGCGAACTGGCACAGGCACGCGTGGCTGCGGTGCACCAGTTCCTCGAAGGCAAGGTCGCGCCGGACAGGTTGTATGACCGCTCCCCGCATCTTGACGCGAGCGGCATCACCGATAAGGGGGCGACGACACGAGTCGATTTCGTGTTGAAATAAATAGAGTGGCCCGCAATTGCGGGCCACTTTCACATCATGCGCTCAAGCCTGCGATCAAAGATCGAGGCGCGAGACCTTGGTGCCTTCCAGCGACAGGTTTGCCATCAAGCCGCTGTTGGTCAGCACGATGGCTTCGATTGGCGCCTGTGCCGTGTTCGTGTCGATATCGCCGTTGGCGCCGACTTTGAGCAAAGCGACCGAAGCGTCGCCGCCGGCCGACCAGCCGTTGCTGTTACGGAATTGGTCGAGCGCCGATTGCGTCATGAACAGGAAAATAATCGCTTTGGACTGCGCACCGATCTGCAAACCAACCGATGCCGATGTCGTGCTGTAGTACCCGGTGGTCGCGCCGTTTACGCGCAGCACACCTTCGCCGTACTGGCCACCGACCCAAAACCCTGCGGCGATGACCGAGGGAAACACCAATACGCCCTTGGCTCGTCCGACAAGCTGGCGTGAGCTGCGGGCGGTATCGTACAAGCGTCCCAGCGTGGCGTCCGCGTCCGTATTCAGGCTCCTGCGTTTAGCTGCCGGGTCGCCGCTGCCTACGTTCGATCCTCCGGTGGTCGTGCAGCCAGCCAGCGCCATGCCGCCTGCTGCCAGAGTTGTGCCGGTGGTGATCAGAAATTTGCGTCGTTCCATTATGTATATCTCCAGTTGTCAAAAAGCGGGAAGGGAGGACACACCTGAACGAGGGCGAGCGCCAAATGCGACAGCGCGCACATTCCCCGATCGACCTTAACGGTCCTTAATGTGCATCTCTATTGAGATAGACCATTGACCCTCAAAAAAATTCAGCTATTTATCTGTCCAAGCGCGTACTTGCGACAATGTTCGAGATATCCGCGCTCGTGATCGATGATCATCTCGACAATGCTGGCCCAGAGCCATGATGGTGCATCAAGAGTTTTTGAACGATTGCGTTGCAGCTCTGTCTTCCACAATTTACGCGTCGCCACGTCCATTTGCCGTGCATGCGCGTGTCCGACCACCTGCGCCAGAAAGCGCGCCGTGCGCATCGCTTCATTCTCGGTAAGGCGGTCGATTTCGATTTTCAGATCCTGCGGGCGCAGCTCGCGCAGCACGATAGAGCGCTCGAGAAAGTGCTCGGCGCGCATGCGCTCGCCGAGAAACGGCGCCAAATGACGTGCGCCTTCCACGACGCGCAACGCATTGTCGCGCGGCATGCGGGCGCCGGGGGTGCGCGGCGGCGCCGCTGAGACCGCTTCCTTGATGTCCATCAGGCATAGGTCACTCCCACCCGCACGCCCATCCGCACGCGCACCCGCACGCGCACCCGGCTCGGAGCCGATATCAAGCAGGACCGCGTAACGCAAGCGTCCCAGCGAACTGCAACCTTTCACCCAATACGCGGCGTCGACCACTTCGACGCGGGCATCGTCGGCGTGTGCGCGTATTGAGGTCGCCAGCCGCGAAACCACCTGCTTCTCGAACAATTGCTCGATGGCACGTCGTTCTTTCTTGGCCAGCGGCCAGAACCGTTTGCCTAACGGAATCGTGGGCCGGGTATCCTCGATACGTTCGCGCGCCAAATGGCCCCAGGTGCGCTTGACTGCCTGCTTCATCACCAATTGAACGGTCGAGGGCATGGCAAACGATTCCGGCGACTCGGCGCTGTCGTCGTCAAATGCCTGGGCATAACCCACGATCAATTGTTCGAGCATTTTTGCCGTCGTCACACCGGGTAAATCCGACCCGCGGGCGGCCGTAGCAAGTGACAGGCCCAGCCGGATCAAGTCATGCGCGGGGTTCCCGATGACGGTTTGATCCAGATCGCGGATCTGCAATTCGACTTGGCCCTGCGCATTGGCGACCGGGCCCAGGTTGCCCAGATGGCAATCGCCGCAAATCCAGATCGACGGGCCTTCCGGAACCGTGTGGCTTTTAAGCGCTTTGAGCCCTTCATAGAACTTCAGGGTGTTGCCGCGCACATAGGCACTGGCCGAGCGCGCCATTTTTAAATTGCGCTGGTCGGCCAAAAGCGCCGCACGGTCATCGGGACCGGGCAACTTTTGCGATTTTTTCCTCATGAGCAAGCGTCTCGGATGCTAAGCACACGAGCCGCACAAGCCGCACGAAATGCGTAAAGCGCCACGCTGAATTTCCGTTCGCTTGCTGCGTCTCGCGTATGCAAAAGCTTAAAGATGCAAACCGCTGGTGCCAAAGATGCCGATTAATCCAATAATGATCAGATAAAGCGCGACGATGAAATTCAACAAGCGCGGCATGGCAAGAATCAAGACCCCTGCGATGAGTGAAACGACAGGCGTGAGAGCCAAATGAATTTGCATGACGGGTTCCTCTTTCTAGATTGGTGTGGGAGCAAGCGCGCCCGGCTGGTAAAAGGCCCAGGCTGCTTTACCGTGTAGCAATTTCCGTGCTCCGGGCGCAGCGCGGCAACACTTTAATTGACTCCGGGCTCGCAAAAAGATTCCCGCTTATTGGAATTGGCTGCACAGATGACGACTAAATGACCAAGCCAAACGGTATTTATCACTTTTGGGGGGATAAAACCACGTTCATTTATTTTGCTCTAACCCGCACGTGCGCTGCTGGTATCATTACCAGCGTTTCTACACAGTGAGCTAGAAACACCATCGTCCGGACTATAAATTCCGGTAATTTCAAGGATAGTAGGGCATGGGCGAACTCACCCTAACGTTGACCGACGCGCAAATCAAACGTCTTCAGGAAGACTCCGAGGAGTTTGCCCGCATCGCGATGAAGCGTGATCCGCGCTTTGCGTTACCTAGTTTCGAAACCTTCGTGCGTTCCAGGCTTCTGGACAAGCCGACCGTCCTGACCGAGGATGCGGTCGCCGCGCTGTTGGTATCCGGCGAATATGGCTGGGCCACTCGTTCGTTCGAGAAGGGTGTGCCCGATTTGTTCAAGGTATTTATCGATGAGGGCGCTCAATTCGGCTTCACGCTCGTGCGTGCCACGGAATGGTCACAGGCCGATGCGGCGCTGCATGCTCAGGAGTGGGCTACGCACGTAGTGGAAAAAGCCGGCGGCAAGTCCAATCTGGCCGCTCCGCTGGCAGCGCAAATCGTTGCGAATAGCCAAGACTTCAAAGCGCTGGAGCAAAAAGAACAGACCCCGGCGTGGCTGGTCAGCACCCGGCTGCACGAAATGCTGCATGCCACGCGTCGAGCACTCGATACTGCTACGGGTTCCGACGCGCGCGACAAGCTGGGGCAATTGCGCGCGCTGATGCGGCTGGCGATCGTCTACGGCTCGCTGACCCGCGAGGAAGAGCGCGGCGTGATCGATTCGCTGCACTTTAGCCGGCCGGAACTGTTTGTCGACGAACCGGACGACATATTCGCGCACCTCGCGGCGATGCTGCGTAGATGGTTTTTACCCCATACCTTGCGGCCCAGCCCTACCCAGAGCGAACCGGCCGCTGACTGATAGTCGCAAACGCGTTGAGTGTGCCGGGTGCGCTGCAGGTGGAGCGGTATTTACTCGGGACTGGCGGCTCGCGCCGACGGAAACGGCGAGTACTGCTTGAGCCACTGGGCGAACCCGCTGGACGTGGTACTGGCTTCTTGTGGCGAACGTGGTGTTGCCGGGCGCTCGTCGGCTCGCGCGGTCATGGGGTCGAGTTTGTCGACGCATTTGGCAAAACTGCGCATTGCCTGCGGGGAAGGATAGCGAATCAACTTCCCGTTGAAAAACGTCGAATCCGAGATCGACGTGTCGATCGGCAAGGCGCGGTCCTCGCCATCGGGTTCCATACGATACATCAGCGTGAAACCTTGGCCGTTGCGCAAATCCTGCACCACCCGCCCCGACGACTGATCGACCCCAAACGCAAATGATGCTACCGACGAGGGCGTGCCTGGCACGCGCTCGGCGACGCTATTGCCGGTCGATCCGTCGCTGGTTTGTACGTACGCCAGCGCGACCGAGGGTAACGGCTTCATGGCGCGCTGGGCTTCCTCGGAAAACGTGACACTCAAGCCGATACGCGGCGGCTCGTTGTCTTGAGGTATGGCATAGGCCAAGCTGCCGTCGACGATTAGCGATGCGCCGGGCAGGTCGGGCGGATTTTTCAACAGACTGCGAAAATTCAACATGCAACCGCGATATTCTTGCTGGTTGATTTCGCGAAACCGCACGCCCAAGGTGGTAGGCACGGCCTGCGCTGAGGCCTCAAGCGGGGGCTGCACTTCCGCTTGAGCAGCCGCGGCCTGCAACGCGGCGGGCGCCAACATCGCGGCGGCCACCAGTCCCTGCACAATGTGCGAGCGCGAAGTGCGTGTCATCGCCCGCAGCAGTGCTGCGCGACGGCTAGGGACTGACGTTGAAAAAGCAATCGGACTCGGCATCGAAACAGTTCGGGGTGGAGACACACAATACCTACGCGTAGGCCGCATATCGGATCATAAACCTGAACGGATGATAAACCTGATTTAGGAAAGCAGGGGGCGCGCCCGTGTGGCCGGCTTGATCTGCGTCGCGTTGTTGCATCATCGACCTTTCCGTCGACTCACTTCTTTCGCAGCGGTACGTTCTTGAGCAGCCACGACAAACCGAACGCGACGAGCGCTACGCACGCCGCTACGGTGTAGACGACATCGAGCGAAGCGGCGAACGCGTGCAGATAGTCGGTGCGTATCGGCTCGGCGAGCTGGCGTATCGACTCGGGCCCGAGTGTTTGCGGCAGCACCGTGTCGGGCGGCAAGACAACCGAGAGGCGGGCGCGCAAACCGTTCGAAAAGATTGCCCCGAACGTGGCAACACCGACGGAGCCGCCGATCGAGCGGAATAGCGTCGCGCCGGAAGTGGCCACGCCCATATGCTTGAAATCCACGGCGTTTTGCACGGCCAGCACCAAGACCTGCATGACCAGGCCCAGCCCCATGCCGAGCAGGCCCATGAATGCATAGAACGCCAGGTTGGAGGTCCCCGTGCCCAGCGTGGAAAACAGCGCCATCGCGATCGCAATAAAGCTGGTGCCGATGATCGGGAAAATGCGGTATTTGCCGATTTTGCTGATCAAGAACCCGCTCAATATCGACGTGAACAAAATGCCGCCCATCATAGGCACCATCTGCATGCCCGCGTGTGAGGGCGACGAGCCCTTGACGACCTGCAGGTACAAGGGCATGAACGTGACCGACCCGAACAGCGCGAAGCCGACGATGAACCCCATCATGCTGGTGACCACGAAGGTGTGCAGGCGAAACAGTTCCAATGGAATGATCGGTTCTCGGGCCTGTTGTTCCTCGTGTATGAATCCTCCCACGCACACCATGCCCATGGCCAGCGTCAGCCACAGTTGCGCCGACGACCACGGCAGCAACGTCCCGCCCTGGCTCGTGAACAGGATCACGCCTGCCAACGCGCCCGCCAGGAACAGCGCGCCCATATAGTCGACCTCGTGCTTGATCTTGGTCGTACGCGGGTTGAACGCAATGCCGAGAATGAACAGGCAGATCAGCCCCACCGGCAAGTTGATGTAAAAAATCCAGCGCCACGACAGATGTTCAACGATAAACCCGCCCAATAACGGTCCGACGATCGTTGCGATGCCGAACACCCCGCCGAACAGCCCTTGGTAGCGGCCGCGCTCAGCCGGTGGAATCACGTCGCCGATGGCCGCCATCGTGGTCACCATCAAACCGCCGCCGCCTAGCCCCTGCAAGGCTCTGAGCACGATCAGCTCGGTCAGGTTCTGCGCCAGGCCGCATAACACCGAGCCCACGAGAAACAAGCCGACGGCCACCTGCAGCATGATTTTGCGTCCGAGCATGTCGCCCAGCTTGCCGTAGATTGGCACCGCGATGGTTTCGCTGAGCAAATACGCGGTCACGACCCACGATAGATTTTCCGGGCTGCCCAGCTCGCCGACTATGGTGGGTAACGCGGTGGATACGATCGTTTGATCGAGCGCAGCCAGCAGCAGCACGAGCATGAGCGCTGGAAAAATAAGCCAGATGCGCGGGGCGTCGCTGGTTTGGGCTGCGGGAGTCACGGCGTCGTTATGGGTACCAAGTGGGCACGCCCGTCGGCATGGCAATGAGCATGGGACGGCGGCGAGTCAGGTCAGCGATGAGCCTAGCTTACCGATGTGTCAACTGTCCATCTCTTATGTGTTGCTAAATGTTTTGCCGGCGCTTCTATTCGCGCTTATTCAAATTTATCGCGATTTCCCCGGAATTTACCAGCATTCGAGCCTCACGGCTCGGGCCTCGCACGGCCTCATAACGATACTCCTGCAAACGGACTTTCCTATTCGCCGATTTGTTGATTTCGAAAGCTCAATTTCATATTTTGCTTTTGTTCGCGGGGATGTTTGAATGCATCGAGACGAATCTCCAGATTTCCCAGACTTCCAAGCGGATCACATGACTATTTTCGTTTTCCTGCGCGTCAGTGCGACGCGCGCTCTTGCTTTGTTGGCCGCCGGGTTCAAGCTCCCGTTGGCGCTCATTCTCACACTCGCCCTCACGTTCACGCTCAGCAGCGCAGCGCTGGCCGCCGAGCCCGCGGTAATTCGCATCGGCGTAGCCCAACAGGGAGCCGGCGACCCCCCGACCTTCGGCGGCTCGCCCGCCGCGACGGCCCAATTGCAAGGTGAAGTCGAGAAGGAGTTCCAATCCGACGGCATCAAGGTCGAATGGCTGTTCTTCAAGGGCGCAGGCCCCGCGGTGAACGAGGCGCTGGCTAATAAACAGCTTGATTTCGCGTACCAGGGCGACCTGCCCGCTGTGCTCGCGCGCGCCAACGGCATCAAAACCCACATACTGCTGGCCAGCGGCGTGCGCTCGGACGTCAAGCTGGCGGTGCCGCCGGGCTCCGATATCCATTCGGTCAAAGACCTGAAGGGCAAGCGCGTCGCACTTTTTCGCGGCACCAACATGCAACTGGTCGTGGATAACGCGCTGGCCGCCAATGGTCTATCGGAACGCGACCTGCAGGTGATCAACCTCGACACCTCGGGCTCGCAGGCGGCGCTCGCGTCCAAGGGCATCGACGCGTCGTTCAGCGACTTCCACTTGTACAAACTACAGGCGCAGGGGCTCGCCAAGGTGATCTACGAATCGCACACCGACGGCCCGCAATTCACACGCCAAGCTCATTTGCTCGTACTCGACGATTTCGACTATGCGCACCCCGAGATCGTGCAACGGGTGGTCAACGCCGTCGTGCGCAGCGCGCAGTGGTCGTCCGAGGAAAGTAACCGTGCCGCACTGTTCGACCTTTGGGCAAAAAGCGGCGTGCCAGCCAGCACGTGGCAAGCCGAATTTGCCGGGCAGTCGCTCAAGTCGCGCAGCTCGCCGTTGATCGACCCTTTCGTGATCGGCCGCTATAAGGCCGTCGCCCAAGAGGCGCTGGCGCTCAAGCTGATCCGCCAGCCCGTCGAAGTGGATTCGTGGTTTGAGCCCGTTTATCTGGACCGCGCGCTGCAGACGCTGAAGCTGCAAACGTATTGGACGCCCTACGACGCGGCCGGCAAACCGTTGAGCTAAGGGAGACCGCGATGAGCGATACCGCAATAGAGCGCAGCCTGGCACATCCGGCGCCGCGCGCCACGCACGGTCGACGCGGCTGGACTGAGTACGCGCTAGCGCTGCGTTGGCAGATCTTGCCGTTCATCGTGCCGGTACTGTTGTTCTCGTTATGGCTAGCCGGCTCGAGCTTCGGGTGGATAGCGCCACAAGTGCTGCCCGCGCCGCATCTGGTATTGGAGACACTGCTGGACTTGGCGCGCAGTGGCGACCTGTGGAGCAACACATGGATCAGCCTATCGCGCGTGCTGGTCGGTTTCGCGGGAGGCACCGCACTGGGGCTGCTGCTGGGCAGCAGCTTAGGTATGTCGCGCACGCTGGAAAGCTATGTGCTGCCCAGTTTCAATGCACTTGTGCAAATCCCGGTGCTGGGCTGGTTGCCGGTCCTGCTGTTGTTGGTGGGGATAGGCGAGCCGCTCAAATATCTGCTGATCGGGCAGGCCGCACTGGTGCCTGTCACGTTGAGCACCTTGCAAGGTTTCCGGCAGGCGCCCGCGGCCTATTACGAAGTGGCGAATGTGTTTCGCTACAGCCGTTGGCAGTTGATCACCGAGGTGGTGTTTCCCGCCGCGTTACCGACGATTGCCACCGGAGTGCGGCTGGCATTTACCAAAGCATGGCTGGCGCTGGTCGTGGTGGAGTTGGTCGCCTCCTCGCAGGGCTTGGGCTACCTGATCGTTTATGGACGGCAGTTGTTCCAGCTGGATCTGGTGATGGCCGCGGTGATCGTGGTCGGCGCAATCGGCTATGCCATCGACCGCTTGCTCAACGCGCTGGAAGCACGCCTCACACGCGGCGCTCGTCGTGCATTCCGCACATTCTGAATTGCTGACCGGGAGAGGGGCATGGCACACGCTGCCGATTTTGAATTGACACCGCCGGCGGTCGACGCCGGTGGCGCAGGCAGCACCAAGCCGACGTCGACATCCGCATCGACGGCGCCGAAGCGTTGGCGCGGCGCGGTCTTGCCGCTGCTGGCGCTCGCCTTGTGGTGGGGCGTCAGCGCGACCGGCATCAGCCGTTCCGGCCTGCTTGTCTCGCCACAGCAGGTTTTGCACACCGGCATCGAACAGATCGCGAGCGGCGCACTGTGGCGCGCGCTCTCGGCAAGCTTGGCACGCGAACTCACCGGCTTTGCGCTGGGCACGGCGGGTGGCTTGGTGCTTGGCGGTCTGCTCGGCTTTTCGCGGTTGGCCGAGCGCATATTGGGTCCTAGTTTCAATACCTTCAAACAGATTTCCTTATTTGCCTGGATTCCGTTGATCTCCGTCTGGTTCGGCTTGGGAGACGCGGCCAAAGTGGTGTTTCTCTCATTGGCGGCGCTGCTGCCGGTGGTCGCGCATGTAAGCGATGGCATACGCAACGTGTCGCCCGAGTTGCTCGAAGTGGCACACGTTTATCGCTACACGCGTTGGCAAGTGGTGGTGCGGGTGGTGTTGCCGGCGGCTTTGCCGTCGGTGTTTACCGGGATCTACCTGGCTTTGATTTATTCATGGCTGGCTACGCTGGGCGCGGAGTATTTGCTCGTGGCCGGCAGCGGCATCGGCAACATGCTGATCGACGGCAGCGAACAATTTCGCATGGACCTGGTGCTGTTTGGCATTGTCGTGATCGGTATCGTTGGCTGGGCATTGAACGCCAGCGCAAGACTGCTGGAGCGACGCATATTCGCGCACCGCAGCCGCTAATTTTTAGTCGTGGAGCCATTGTTATGTCAGAGCTTTTGTCTAGAGCGCAAGAAAGCATCAAGCGAAGTGGCAAGCAAAGTACCCAGCAAAGCGCCCAGCAAAATGTCGAGCCGCAGCGCGCCAATGATTTGCAGATCCGCCATGTCAGCAAAAACTACGCGCAGCCGGGCGGCAATCTCGAGGTGCTGGCCGACATTGACCTCGATGTTGCCGCCGGTGAATTCGTCAGCGTGGTAGGCGCCAGCGGTTGCGGAAAATCGACGCTGTTGCGGTTGATTGCTGGGCTAGACGCTGAATTCGATGGAACGATCCGGCTCGATGGACAAACCGTTGCCGGCACGAGTCTCGCGCGCGGCATCGTGTTCCAGGAGCATCGGCTGTTTCCCTGGTTGAATGTCGAGCAGAACATCGGCGTGGCCCTGCGTAATTCGGGCCTCGATGCGGCGCAAAAGCGGCGGGCCATCGCCGAGCACATCGAACTGGTCGGTCTGGTCGGTTTCGAGCATGCGTACGCGCATCAGCTTTCGGGCGGCATGGCGCAGCGTGTGGCGATCGCACGAGGCCTGGTGAACCGCCCCAGCGTGCTGCTGCTCGACGAGCCGTTTGGCGCACTGGACGCACTTACGCGCAGCCGCCTGCAGGGCGAATTGCAGCGCATCTGGGCACAGGAGCGCATCACGATGGTGTTGGTCACCCACGATGTCGAGGAAGCGGTGTTTCTGGGCGATCGGGTGGTCGTCATGCAACCGCGCCCGGGACGCGTCAAACGCGTGGTCGACGTGCCTATGGCGCGCCCGCGCAATCGCAGCGATCCAGAATTCATTCGAATCCGCGACGACGTGCTACGCGAGTTTGCCGAGCCTGGCTTGGTGAATCGTGCCGCGCTCCTTTTGAACCGTTCCGAGAAAAATCGATGAAGCCAACTCAACAGCAAACCAAACGTCAGATAAAGCTGGGCGCGTTCCTCATGCAAACCGGCCACCATATCGCTGCATGGCGTCACCCCGACGCACAAGCCGATGCCGGCCAGAACTTTCGGCACTATGCCCAAGTTGCGCAGAGCGCGGAGCGCGCGAAATTCGACGCGGTCTTTTTCGCCGACGGTGTCAGCGTGCGCGATTCCCAACTCGCATCGCTGTCGCGCACCGCGCGCGCCGATCATTTCGAACCGATCACGCTGCTGTCGGCCTTGTCGGTCGTCACGGAGAAAATCGGCTTGATCGCGACCGTCTCGACCACCTTTAACGAGCCTTACAACCTGGCGCGCAAATTCGCGTCGCTCGATCATCTCAGTGGTGGGCGCTCAGGTTGGAACCTCGTGACATCGAGTACCGAGTCGGAAGCGCTCAACTTCAACTTCGAGCGTCATCCGGATCATGCCTTGCGGTACGAACGTGCACGCGAGTTCTACGACGTGGTGGCGGGGCTATGGGATAGCTGGGAGGACGATGCGTTCATCCGCGACAAGGCCAGCGGTGTGTATTTCGATCCCGCCAAGCTACACACGCTGAACCACAGTGGCAAACATTTCTCGGTGCGCGGGCCGCTCAACGTAGCGCGCTCCCCGCAAGGCTGGCCGGTGGTCGTGCAAGCGGGTGCGTCGGAGGCGGGCCGCGAATTGGCCGCGCAGACTGCCGAAGTGATCTTCGTCGCGCACCAGACGTTCGAGGAAGCGCAATCGTTCTACCGCGACGTCAAAGGGCGCTTGGAGAAATACGGGCGGCAACCCGACCACATGAAAATCATGCCGGGCATCTTTCCGGTGATTGGTCGCACGCAAGAGGAAGCGGAAGAAAAATTCCAGCAATTGCAGGATCTAATCCACCCGGTGGTGGGCCTATCGCTGCTCTCCGGCATGACCGGTGGTGTCGACCTGTCGCCATACCCGCTCGACGGGCCTTTGCCCGATCTGCCCGAAACCAATGGCGGCAAGAGCCGACAGCGTCTGCTGTTCGATCTGGCGCAACGTGAAAACCTGACCCTACGCCAGCTCTATTTGCGCATCGCCGGCGCACGCGGCCATCAGCAAGTGGTCGGTACGGCGCAAAGTATTGCGGACCAATTGCAGCAGTGGTTCGAAGAAGGCGGCGCGGACGGTTTCAATATCATGTCGCCGTGGTTGCCGGGTGGCCTCGATGAATTTGCCGCTAGTGTGATTCCGGAACTTCAGCGGCGCGGCCTGTTCAGAACCGAATACGAAGGCAGCACGTTGCGCGAAAATCTGGGCTTGCCGCGCCCCGTGAATCGCTACAGCGAACCTCGTGAACAACCCGCCGTAGGCTGACGCTCTTGGCTGAACGGGTAGGCTGAATGAATGCAGGAGAACTGATATGATCGACAGCTGCCGCGGGCAATCGATCTGTCACTTGATACAAATAAGTCGATATTTGTAAAATAAAGTAAGTTTACTCATCGATTCGCCCCAAAGATCGGGCGAGGACCCCATAAATCTCTCATTTTTTTCGCAGCCGTTACATTTTGGTAATGTTTTTTGAGACGAACCTCGCTACGATGAATTTACTCACTACACATATGAGGTGTCTCATGAATACCAAACGTTTAGCGCTGTCGCTGGGCGCGGGCGCTTTGGCGCTCGGCTTTTCGGGCCTGGCTCTGGCTCGAGTCGACGTCGGCATCAATCTCGGCGCGCCGGTGTATGTCGCTCCCGCCCCAGTTTATGTAGCACCGCCGCCTCCGCCGCCGGTGTATTATCCCCAACCCGCTTACGTTGCCGGACCTGCCGTGATAATTGGCTGGCACGGCGATCGCTACTATGACGGTCATCGTTATTGGGATCGGCGTGAGTGGGAGCGTCATCACGACGATCGCGGGCGTCGCTATTAATGCCGAGACCGGTTGTCGTTTATCGTTCACGCAACGAACGTGACGGCGGTCCGCGGTTCTTTACTACGAGAGGAAAAATATGACAATGGGTAAGACAGTTTTGGCAGCACTGATGCTGGCCGCTGGTTTGGCTGCGTTCGCTCCGCTGAGCGCGCAGGCGTACGATCACCGCGGTCATAAGGTGTGTCATTTCGATCACCACCATCACCGCGCTTGCCACTGGGTGCGTTAAATCCAACGATTGGCCGCTAGACGGCTGATCGTGCCAGCCCACGCACGACTACGTAGTCGTACGTGGGCTTTTTTTCATGGGGCGCCAGGCCGATGATCACGCTTTATCACTGCATGAGTGCGCGCTCTTTCCGGCCGCTTTGGGCGCTCGAAGAACTGGGCATCCCCTACGAATTGAAAATGTTGCCCTTCCCACCGCGTGTGCTCGATCGCTCATTTCTCGCGATGAATCCGCTGGGCACCATACCTTTGTTGATCGACGGTGAAACGCACATGACGGAATCCGCCGCGATGTGCCAGTACCTGGCCACGCGCGCGGCACCCACGCCGCTGGACGTTACCGCAGACGAGGCCGGCTTCGGCGCGTACCTGAATTACCTGCATTTCGGCGAAGCCACGCTGACGTTCCCGCAAACGCTGGTGCTGCGCTATCTGCATCAGGAACCGGATGAGCGTCGTCAACCGCAAGTGGCCGACGACTACGCGAAGTGGTTTATGTCGCGATTGCGCAGCCTCGAACCGCTGCTGCAGTCCAATGACTATGTCTGTGCGGGACGTTTTACGGTGGCCGATATTTCGGTCGGATATGCGTTGATGTTAGCCGAGCATTTGGGTTTGCAGCCACGGTTCAAGCCTGCAGTGGCGGCATATTGGCAAAGGCTGCGCGAACGCCCGGCGTTTGAACGTGCCTTGGCGGCCCAGGCCGCGGCGGCGCAGACCCAGGGCGTGTCGCTCGTGGCGTCCCCCGATCTGCGCTGAACACGGACCGCCGATCCGCCTTGATTCGCGGTCGCACGTTTGGACGTGGTCCGGTTCAGGAACCATTATTCCCCAGGGATCTCGAAACAACAGGAAGCTGGCCGCGATCACCGCCAAGGTGATCGACGTCGCGGCGAACATCGCCCTGGGCGCACCTGCAGCGGACGGTGTGGCCCGATCGCGCCGGTTCCGGACGGAGACCTGCCATGTCACACCAACTGCTGAGCGCTGCCGGCCTGATTGCCAATATGGCTGGAGTTGTTGTGCTGTTTTTTTACGGTTTTCCCCAACCCACACACGATGAGCAGGCGGTCATTGCCGTCACGGCAAAACCCCACGAAGAAGTGAAGGACGGCAAGAAAGCGGCAGAGGTGATGCAGGAGGCGCGGCAGCGGAAAAAAGTCTATTTGTCGATGTCTGTCGTCGCATTGATCCTGATGCTCGGTGGGTTTGGCGCGCAGCTCGCGGCCCTTTGGTTCTGAGTCGTAAGTGTGATGAGCGGGGTGTTGTGCCGCGGCACGAAAATTGCAAACGTCTATCCGGAGTTTGCGCAATCCTCTTTTCATGCATGACTTCGCGCATGTGTCGCGCGTGTAAAAACGGTCGTTGGCCGGTAAGTTTGGTGCGATATGAACGTGGGAACGCGAGAACGCTATCGGCACGCGGCCCTTACGTCGCTTGCACGCGGTTTTTCGCACCGTGGTTTTCACCGGGTTAGCTCATTTGACAATGTCTTCTGCCAACACGTCGCTGTTGATCGTCTCGCCGCACTTTGATGATGCGGTGTTCAGTTGTGCGGACTGGATGGCACGGCAACCTGATGTCCTGGTTGGCACTGTCTTTACCGCTACGCCGGCCGGGAACCCGATGCACACCGAATGGGATGCGAGATGCGGCTTTGCGGACGCAGAGCAGGCGATGCGCGCGCGCATCGCGGAGGACGATCGCGCTTTGAGCCTATTGCATGCACACCCGCTGCGTTTGGGCTTTTTGGATCGCCAATATGGCGAACGTCCCGCTGTTGACGCGGTTGCACAGGCGATCGATGTGCTGGTCCTCGCTTATCGCTGCGGCGCGGTAATGATCCCGCTTGGGCTTTGTCACCCGGATCACGATCTCGTGCATCGCGCTTGTCTGCGGGTTCTAAAAGCAAATCCGCAGCTACGCTGGCTAGGATATGAAGAAGCCCCCTACCGACGAGTCGAGGGTCTGGTGCAGGGGCGGCTGATCATGCTGGCGGACAATGGAATCGTGGCGACGCCATTCGCTATCCAGGCGAGCGTAGGCGGGTGCAGCGGCAACGCGGCCTGCAACGAGGTTGCCGAATTAACGCGTCAGGCGGTCGCCGCGTATCGAAGCCAGTTGCTGGGCTTCGATGCGCCTGACACCGCCGAGTTCTATTTGCCCGGGCGCTATTGGACACTGGTTCACGCACCGGCCGGCCTGCGAGCCGCGACGCGAAACCCGCCGCTTTAAAATTCCCCGCCTCAAATTCCCGCCTTAAAATTCCCTTAGGCACACGATTTGCTCAAAGCTTCGGGCTTTCCCGTTTCGTATTGGGAAGTCCTAAACTTAACGGAGTCGTATCGTGATCGGAATCGTGATCCCAGCGCACAACGAAGAGCAACGAATCGAGCGTTGCCTGCGCACTGTCATCGCAGCCTCGTTTCATCCAGGGCTACATCGTGAAGCCGTGAAGATTGTCGTGGTGCTGGATGCATGCCGCGACCACTCGGCGCAGATCGCCCGAACCTGCGGCGTCGAAACGCTATCGATCAACGCGTGCAACGTGGGCGCTGCCCGAGCGGCCGGCGCCGATTATCTGCTGGCGTGCGGAACCCGGTGGCTGGCGTTCACCGATGCGGACACAGTTGTTTCGCAGAACTGGATAATATCCCAACTCGAACTTCGTGCCGATGCGGTATGCGGCACGGTGGGTGTCGACGAATGGTCGGAACACAGCGCTTGGGTGCGCGGCGAATACGAACGTAACTATACGGATCGCGACGGCCATCGACATATACATGGCGCTAACCTGGGCGTGTCGGCGCATGCATATGCACTGGCCGGTGGTTTTTCCGGTCTGTCGGTGAGCGAGGATGTCGCGCTTGTGGACGCACTGATTGCGAGCGGCGCAAATATTGCCTGGAGCGCCTCGCCGCGTGTGACGACCAGCGCGCGCAAAGACTTTAAAATTCCCGGTGGGTTTGGCACTTGTCTGGAAACGATACAGGTTCGCGAACCCGATGCACAGTTGTTGGCAATGCCGCTGCGGCAGGCGTCACGGGAAAGTGCGCGGTGGTCCGAGCCCTGGGGTCTTGACGACACGCTGAACAAAGCGGCCTGAACAACGTTGCCTGAACAACGTTGACTGAATCATGCTGCGCAAGCTCAGTTGCCTGAGCCAAGCTGACTGAGCGGACCTGGCGACTTGTACGGCCGCTACCTACGCGGTTGTATCCGGCACCATGCCTTCACGCTGTGCGACCGAGCGTGCATCGGGCGACCATACTTCGAGAATGAAATCATCTTCGCGATGACTGACCAGCCGCGTCAACTCCGGTCGCGCATTGAATGCGGCGTGGATACGCTCGGCGCTTTGCCCGTTGGCTTCGACCGAGCGCCGCCAGTGGCAAGCGAGCAGGGTGGCGTCGGGCACCAGCGAATCGATTATGTGGCCGAGCAACACTTTCAGATCGGCTGCGCTGAGGTAATAGGCTAGCTCGCTGATCACCACCAAATCGAATCGTTGCTGCGGCCACTGGTGCGGCATCGCGCGCTGCTCAACCTGCACCTGGGGGAGATCGCGCAGGCGGTTGCGCGCCAGTTCTACAGCGGTGGCATTCAGGTCAGACACCAGCAGCGTTGTGCAGCGTGACGCAAGTGCAGCGCTCAGTTCGCCATTTGCGCAGCCCGGCTCGAAGCCGGCTTCGTATTGCGCTTTCGGCAGGCATGCCAGCGTGAGCGCTCGTTTGCGTGACTCGTACCATCGCGCGCGCATTGCCCAAGGATCATCGCTGAGTCGATAAAGCTGCTCAAAATGCTGGGCAAGCGGGGAGGGGATCAGATCTGCCATAGGCGTCTCGCGTCGAGCGCATCGATCGGCGATTTTTCGGCGGCTTGTGCCTGGGTTCGGGCGTGATACTCACCCAACGCGGCGAGATCGTGTTCCGCATGGCTCTGACGCATGAACACCGGCAGGTCTGCCATCAGCCGGGCGATATGGGCGTCCAGGCACACCGGCGCTGCCCCTAGCGCTCGTGCGGCGTGTTCGAGCACTTCGCTCGCAGCGCCCTCGACGCTCAGGCGCGTACGCAACGCGAGCCATCGCGCATCCGCATGCGGCATTTCGTCAATCGCGTCCGCGGCCTCGCGCAGCGTCGACGCGGCGTTGCCCACGGCCACGAGTATGCTGCCCAGATGGGCATTGCGGTGTGGATTGGGACGTTGCGCGGTTGCCTGCGCAACGCTGCGCGCCAGTTCCGCGATGGCGCCGTACCAGCAGGCCGCAATGCCTGCCCCACCTTGCCAGAATCCGGGGCGCGAAATGTATGCGCCCACGTTACCGATACGCTGTGCCGCGACGTGCTCGAAGACCACTTCGACGCTCGCGGTAGCCTGCATGCCGACCGCATGCCAGCCGCCCGTGGCCACCATCACGCCCGCTTGATCCAGATCCACCGCATACAGGCCCGCTGCACCATCGGGGTCCCACCCTGTCACGAGCGCGTGGGTAACCGCGGCCGCACCGGAACACCACTGTTTGACACCGTTCAACTCGACCGTCGTCCCGCCCGCCGTCTCGCCCCCTGCGTCGGCTGCACCGCTTTGCGACGATGCGGTGATGCGCGCATTCGGCGACTCCGAGGCCCACACGCCCCAATACCCCTCGGCCAGAGGATAATCGGGCTGCAGCTCGGCGAATATCGCCAGCGCATCGGTATGGCCTTCGAAGAATTTCGCGAGGCTCAGATCGCGCGCTGCCACGGCGGCCAGCGCATTCCATCGCTGCGTGGTCGCGCCCGAGCCGGGCAAAGGTAATTGATCGAAACCCGCATCGACCAACGCCCTGAACGCCGTGCCCACCGCGGCCCACTGCGACGCATCGAATTCCATGGCGGCGAGGTAAGCGTTCAACTCGGCCAGCGCCAAAGCGCCCGATGCGTGGGGTTCATCGAAGAGCGGGATGTTGTCAAACTTCGATCGATCGTTCATGGTGGTCGCCCAGAGTGGAAACGCCTGGCAATCGCCGGCGCGGTTTGGCCCCAGACACATGGCTGTAAGATTTGGTCGCAAATGTTGTTCCCGCGGGTATGCGTTTCCCGGGAGCTTTTCGGTCGGCAGTACGTCAAACAGCAGCAGTTCAGGTGGTGCGCGAGCATGCGGTAAAAATTACACGTGTCGGCAAGAAGGCAAGAGTACGACGGTCCCATCTGTTATGAAGGTCAATAAATGAGCATTCATCAAACGCATTGTTTGGACGCACTTTCGGGTGTGAGTCTTTGATTCCGTCCCCAACCAACGTGGACGAAAGCGCACCGCTACACAGCGTCGCACCGGGGACGCGCCGCGAGGGGCCTGCGGTTATGCCCGTACCGCCACCACCTGCATTTGCGACGCCCCGCGCTCGGCTCGAACGTGTCCTGTTGCTGCTGCTGACGTTAATGGGTGCGGTGGCCTTCCTCGTCTGGGCGCGCACGCTACTGATTCCGATCGCAGTCAGTGTCATCGGCAGTTTCGCGCTCAATCCTCCAACTCGTTACCTAAGGCGCTTCGGACTTCCGCGCGTAGCTGCCGCGGGCGTAGTGGTTTCGGTGTTGTGGATAGCGGGGTGCTATTTCCTGTACGCATCTCAAGACGGCTTGATTGCGCTGACCGAACAAGTGCCCGCCGCCGCAGAGAAAATCACCGATGGGCTGAACGCTTTGCGTCACAGCCGCATTCCGACAGTCAAGAAATTTCAGAGCGCGACCACCCTGATCGAGCAACTGGGCAACCCAGTCGGCCCGCCTCAGATTCATGCAAGCGCTGCGCCGGCCGCACCGATTTTTAACTTCCGCGATTTCTTCTTGAGTGGTTCGCTCAGCATCGCCAACGCGTTCAGCAATTTGCTGGTGGTCAGTTTCCTGACCTTTTTCCTGTTGGCTTCCGGCGACGAACTTCGGCGCAAATATTTGTTAAGCACGGGTGGTGGCCTGAGTCGGCAAAAGCGCCGAGCGCGCATGCTGACCGAGATGTCGCGACAAATCCAAAACTCGTTGCTGGCCTTGCTGGTGGCCAACGTCATCATCGGTGGCGCCACGGCGGTCTGCTTTGCGTTATTGGGCATGCAGCAGGCAGTCATGTGGGGCGTGGCAACCGCCGCATTGCATTTCATCCCTTATTTCGGCACGGCATTGATCGCGGCCGCCAGTTTCATTCTTTCGTGGCTTACCACGGGCAATCTGCAACACGCTTTCGTCATCGCCGCCGTGTCGCTGTTCATCGCCATGCTCGGCGGAACCTTCATCACCACGATCCTGCAAAGCCGCGCTTTGCAAATGGACGCTTGCGTGATGTTCGTCAGCCTGTTCGTGTGGGGTTGGCTCTGGGGAGTCTGGGGTTTGTTGCTGTGCTCGCCGTTGCTGGCCGTGACCAAAGTCATCAGTGAACACGTGGATGGGCTGGCACCGGTTGCGATGATATTGGCGAACAAGCACGGCGCGCCGCGCAAGCGACGGCGTCGGCGGCGATTCTTCAGGTAGGTCCGCCCCGCGGTCCCAAGACGAATACCATGCGTTGGCGCTGGGCTTGCTTGCAGGCACAGGGCTTGCTCGTAAGGTTAGCGTGGACGCGCCCACGGCGCGTCGACCCCATCTCAGACTCGGGAGTCGGCAATGGCTCAAATCATATGGCGCGGCGCGATCAGTTTCGGCCTGGTGCATATCCCGGTCCGGCTTTATCCGGCGATTTCGCATCAACGCGTGGGTTTCGATTTGCTCGACAAACGGTCGATGGATCCGATCGGTTACCGCAAGATCAACAAAAGAACCGGTAAGGAGGTCGACAAGAGCAATATCGTGCGCGGCTTCGAATACGAAAAAGAGCAATACGTGGTGCTCAGCGACGAAGAAATCAAGGCGGCAAATCCGGAGTCGACTCAGACCATCGACATCGTCACCTTTGTCGATGCTCCCGAAATCTCATTTCTCTACCTCGATACCCCGTATTTTCTCGCGCCCGATCGCGGTGGCGACAAGGTTTACGCTTTGCTGCGCGATGCGCTCAAAAAGTCGGGGCGCATAGGCATTGCCAATGTGGTTCTGCACAGCAAGCAACATTTGGCCTCATTGATTCCGGTTGGGGCGGGGCTCGCGCTCAACACCTTGCGCTGGGCGGACGAAGTGCGCGACATCGAGCCATTGAAGCTGCCTTCGCAAAGCGCCGGCAAGAATGGCATATCGGATCGTGAACTCAAGATGGCGACCCAGTTGATCGACGACATGACGCAGCCGTGGGACCCTGAGCTATACCACGATACGTTTCACGACGAAATTTTGAAGCTTGTGCAGCGTAAGGTGAAACTGGGCAAGACGGGTACGTTGCGTGCGGTCGAAGAGGCGAGCGGCGAGCCGAAGAAATCGGCCGATATTCTGGATTTGACCGAAATGCTCAAACGCAGTCTGTCGGGAAAACCCAAAGCCGCAAAGGCCGAGTCCGCCGAATCTGGCGATGCGCCAGCGCGCACGGGCGGCGCCAAGGCAAAGCCGGCTGCGAAAGGGACGAAAGGGCGCACGAAAGCGAGCCCAAGCGGCAGTGCAAAAAAGAGCACAAGCACCGCCGCCAAGCCGAGCACAAGAACCAGCACAAGAGCACCTGCGAAAAAGCGAGCCGCCCACGCCGGCTCCTGACAGGCATTGTTTTTTCGACCACCTGTGAAGGAGATACGATGCAACTTGACGGATCCTGCCACTGCGGTGCCGTGCGCTTCAGCGTGTCGAGCGCGACACCGTATCCCTACCAGCGTTGCTACTGTTCGATATGCCGCAAGACCCAGGGCGGCGGCGGGTACGCCATCAACCTGGGTGCCGATGCGAACTCGATGAAAGTGACTGGGCGCGACGACATCAGCATCTACCACGCAAAATTGAAACGTGCCGGAGAGCACCGCATGCATGCCAGCACGGCGGAACGCCATTTTTGCAGGCGTTGTGGCAGCGCGCTGTGGTTATACGATCCCGAGTGGCCTGATCTGATACATCCGTTTGCGTCCGCCATCGATACGCCCTTGCCTGTGGCTCCCGAACGTACCCACCTATTGCTGGAATTCAAAGCGCCCTGGGTCGAACCGGACATCAGGCCGCACGATCAGTATTTTCAGGCGTTTCCGCAGGAGTCCATCGCGCAATGGCACGAACGGCTGGGGCTGCTCGACGAGGACGGCCCCGATGGGCATTAGCGCGCATTCTCGAGATTAGGTGTTTCCTCGTCGATCGAGTGGCTCTCCTTGCTTCCGTCGTTGCAATCGGCCTTGGCTGCGAGTCTTGCGTAAAACGCAGCGATTTTACGGAGATCATCCTCGGTGGCATCTTCGATGCCCACCAGCCGATTGCTCGCGTCTTTCTGTGACGCGAGCAACTCGTTAAGCTTCATATGTACCGCGATACTGTCCTTGTTCTGACTTTCCTGAATAAGAAACACCATCAAGAACGTGACGATCGTCGTACCCGTGTTGATGACGAGTTGCCAGGTATCCGAATAGTGAAAGATGGGCCCGGTGACTACCCAGACGACGATGGATAAGATAGCCAGCGCAAACGCGATCGGCGACCCTGTCCAGCGGGTGATCCAACTCGCGAACTTGTCGAACGCTTGTACAAGCCGCGACGCTTTAGAGTATCCAAGGCCGGCGGAGGTGGGCACGGATTCGATGTCGCCGCGATGTTCAGGAGCTTTGGGCATTGAACTCATGATCAGGTCCTCAGGTTGTGTTGCGCGTACTGGAAGAAATGTTAGATACAAAGCAAATACCGTACCCGCAAGCCGGCGCATCGGGCGAGCGCCGGGGCATACGCCTTGCTCCACGACGGACGACTTCACGCGGCGCCAGAGTGTGTCGGCCGATCCCCTCTTATCGAACCGAGGAAAGCAATGAATCTGCTCGATTTGATTCAGTGGCCGGCGATGCTGGTAACGGTCATCGCGTCCTGGCTGGTCTCCTCGCAATCCAAACGCCAGCGGCTGCATGGCTTTTGGTATTTCCTGCTGAGCAACGTTCTGTGGATCGCATGGGGTGTGCATGACCATGCTTATGCGCTGATCGGCTTGCAGATCGCGCTGGCGGCCATGAATATCCGCGGCACTTACAAAAACGAAACATAAGGCGACGACCTGCTCGCGATCAAGGGGGGCGTGTGGCATGCAGTTGTAACAAGCCATGCCGCTATCGACTATGAGATGATGGCAGGCGCCCGGGTTGCGGACCAAGACAGCGGGCCAAGACGGCAGCCCAAGACAGGAAATCACGAATATGCCCGATTCTTCGTTTTTGCAAGGCAGCGACTCGTCGGCCGGTTCGCTCTTGCAACCCGACCTGAAACCGGCTCTGCAAGCGGGCTTTGAAGCGGATTTGGAAGTTGACCCGCAAGCCGATCGCCGTCATTTGCCGGGGCGGCGGCTACGTGACCACCTGGCGCAAACTGCGCTGGCGCGAGCTTGCGTCGGCATAGCGCTCGTCGACGCGAGCGGGCGGTTGCTTGACGCAAATGACGCATTTTGCAACATGGTCGGCTACGAACCGACCGACTTGATCGGCACCTACCTGGATAGCGTGATCCACGCTGCGGATCGCGATGGGGTAGCGCACTTGATCGAGTCAGTGGACGCGGGAAACATCGCCGACGCGTCGGGTGAAATCCGCTTTGTCCGTAAAGACGGCGCATCGCTCTGGAGCCGGACCCATGTGTCGGGACCGGCTCGGACGGCCCGAACGTCACATACCGACGGCTTGGTGTTGATCGTTGAGAACATCGACAGGCTCAAGCTCGCGGAAGAACGGCTGGGCGCACTGGTGGAGCGGCTGGAGGTTGCCACCGACGCCGCAGGCTTGGGCGTGTTCGAGTGGAACGTCGAGGACGACACGGGCATTTCCGAAAACCAGCGCATGCGCGAGATTCTCGGGTACGAATCGGGACAAGCCACGCTCTCCCTGGCCGGGATGATTGCTGAAATCGTCTATCCGGAAGACGCCGCGGCGTTCCAGGATGCGCTGCAAGCGGCGCTGGAACACCCAGGTGCAAGGTTCCATCACGTTTGCCGGATCCGTGTCGGCGGCTCGGGTGAGGTGAGCGCCTTTAAGTGGATCGAGATCGTCGGCCAGATCCGGCGCGACCCGACCGGCGGGCCGACACGTTTGGTGGGAGTTCTGACCGACGTGACGGTGCGCAAGCAGGCGGAAAAATCATTGCTCGATGCGGACTCGCGCAAGAACAGTTTTCTGACCATGCTGGCGCATGAACTGCGCAATCCCTTGGCGCCGATCAAAGCGGCCTCGCTGCTGGTCCAGATGCTGGCGCCCAATCCCGAGTCGAAGATTTACAGCGCCGGGCAGATGATAGAGCGCCAAAGCAATCATCTATCCAACCTCGTTGGGCAGTTGCTGGAAGTCACGCGTATCACCACCGGCAACATCGAGCTGGTGCGCGAGATCGTAGAGCTGTCCGCCTTGCTTCGCGATGCGGTGGAGCCGATGACGCTGTTGCTGGATTCGCGCAATCAATCCTTCACGATCGATACGCCGGTCAACCCGATCTGGGTCTATGCCGATACATTGCGACTGACCCAGGTGTTCACCAATCTAATCGATAACGCATCGAAATACACCGCCAACGGCGGCCACATCGAAGTCAGGCTTATGGCGCTAGCGGGCAGCGAACGCTGTGAGGTCAGCGTGACCGATAACGGACAAGGCGTGCCGCCCGAATTGTTGCCTCATGTATTCGACCCGTTTGTGCAGGGCAACGTATCGGTGGCGAGGACGGATGCCGGCCTGGGCATCGGTCTTTCGATCGTGCAGCAACTGGTGAGCTTGCATGGCGGCGGTGTGACAGTCAGCAGCCCAGGGGCTGGCGCCGGTAGCACCTTCGTGGTGACGCTGCCGGTTTCGCAGCAAAGCGCGGCGGCCGTCGCGCCTCCCGTAACGATCCAGTCCAGCTTGGCCGACGGTGGCCGCGTATTGATCGTGGACGATAACGCGGATGCGGCGGAATCGCTCGCCGAGCTGCTCACGCTGGCGGGGTGTCAAGTCCAAACCGCCGGAAATGGCGCCGAGGCGTTTCAGACGGTACGGTCGTGGAAGCCCGCGGTGATTGTTCTGGACATCGGCTTACCCGATCTCGATGGCTTCCAGATCACGCTGGAATTGCGGTCGAGACGGGAGATGCAAGATGTCTTGATCATCGCGCTAAGCGGCTATGGCAGTGCCGAATATGTAGAGCGAGCTCGCGTCGTCGGCATCGATATGTACTTGACGAAACCGGCTCCGATGGAGATCTTGATCACGTCGATTCAGAAAAAGCTGCGCGAGGTGTCGTCCGCGTCACGGCAATAAGGCGCTTTCAGCGGCGGCATTAACGCCAGGTGTTGCAGCCGTCTGCGCGCCCGTGCCGCCGCTCGTGTAGCTCCCCGTGCAGCCTCGCGCGTGTCAGCCGGTCTCGCGTTGCGTGATCAAGCGTATCGGTATGGACTTCGAAGCGGGCACCTTGCTCTCTTTTGCGTAATGCCACAGTGGAATCAAGGGATTGAGCTCCGGATAGTAACCCGCCACGCAGCCCTGCGGAATATCGTATGGTTCGACACGCAGGTCGCTGACCCGGCGTTGCACGCCGTCGTTCGCGTGAGTCTCGGCCGTGACGAATTCGCCCGCTTCGAGACCGAGCCGCGTCAGATCGTAGTGATTCATCAGAAGAACGCGGCGCGTACCGAACACGCCGCGGAATCGGTCGTCCAGCGAATAGACGGTGGTGTTGAACTGGCTGTCGCCGCGCGTGGTCATCAGGCGCAGGACGTCGGGTGCGTCGGCCGGCATGTCGGGATCGGCATCGAAACCATCGGGCGCAATAAAATTCGCTTTGCCGTTCTTGGTCTTCCAGACCCGATCGCGCGGTGGCATCGGGCGGGGAAATCCGCCCGGCGTCCACATCCGCTCGTTGAAGTCGTGAAAAATCTCGGGATAGGTCTGCGCAATCGCGTCGCGCACCAGCGAATAATCGCCGACCCATGCATCCCAGTTCAGCTTCGGATTGTGCGGCAGCATCGCCTTGGCCAAGCCCGCCACTATGGCGGGCTCGGAGAGCAGGCTCGTGCTGGCGGGCTCCGACACCCCGTGCGAGCCGTGCATGCAACCCGTGCTGTCTTCCACCGATACCGATTGTTCACCGCTAGCCTGCCGGTCGATCTCGATGCGCCCCAGGCACGGCAACAGATACGAGTTTTTGCCGTGGACAATTGCACTGCGGTTAAGCTTGGTCAACACCTGCACTGTCAAATCGATGTTCGCCCAGGCCGGTTCCATTTGTCCATGATCGGGTATGGCGCGCACGAAATTGCCGCCTAGCATCACGAACGCACGGACCTTGTTCGCGAGAACGGCTTCGCAGGCTTCCACCGTATTGAGGCCTTTTTGCTCGGGCGTATCGAAACCGAACTGGGCCTTGAGCTTGTCGGCCGGCACCAATTCCGGCTTCTCCGTAATGCCGACCGTGCGTTGCCCCTGCACGTTCGAATGACCGCGTATCGGGCAGATGCCGGCGCCCAGCTTGCCGATATTGCCGCGTAGCAGCAGCAAGTTGGTCAGCATATGGATGTTGCGCACGCCTTCGCGGTGTTGGGTAATGCCCATTCCATACATGATCATTGCGGTCTTGGCTCGCGCATACGTTTGCGCGGCTTGTTCGAGCTCCGCCTGGCTGACGCCAGACTCGCGCTCGATATCGCACCACTGAGCCGAGCGTGCCGCAGCGGCGAAAGCCTCGAAGCCCGAGGTATGTTCGGCCACGAAGGCGGCATCGATCACGCGCTCCCCGCCCGCCTGACGTGCAGCATCGTCGGCCTCGATGATCCATTTGGCCAGGCCCATCACCGCGGCGGTGTCGCCACCAATCTTGATCTGGACAAACTGGGTGCTGATTTTTGTTTCCTTGGTCGACAGCATCTCGACGGGCGACTGCGGATTGGCGAAACTGACCAGCCCTCGTTCTCTCAGCGGATTGAAGGTGATGATGGGCACGCCGCGCTGTCGTGCTTCTTGCAGCGGATGCAGCATCCGGGGCGCGTTGGTGCCGGTATTGTGTCCGAAGAACAGGAAGCACTCGGCCGCCTCGAAATCGGGCAGGTGCACAGTGCCGACTCCCACGCCTATGGACTTGAGCAATGCGACCGAGGTGGACTCGTGACACATGTTCGAGCTATCGGGCAGGTTGTTGTTACCGTACATCCGCGCCAACAGTTGATACATGTAGGAAGTTTCCAGCGAGGCGCGGCCCGATGAATAGAACACCACGGATTGCGGTGCCATTGCACGCAGCTGTGCGCCGATTTCAGCGAAGGCTTGTGCCCACTCGATTTCCACGTAATGATCGGAAGCTGGGTCGTAGCGCATCGGAACCGTCAAACGCCCGATCGATTCGAGTTCGTAATCGGTCCAGCCGGCGAGCTCGGTCACCGTGTGCTTGGCAAAGAATTCGGCCCTGACGCGCTTGCTCGTGATTTCCCATGCGGTGGCTTTCGCGCCGTTTTCGCAGAATTCAAACGCGTGGGGGTCGGCGGGTTTGGCCCACGAGCAGCTCACGCAAGCAAAACCTTTCGGCTTGTTTTGTTTCATCAGCACGCGTGTTCCGTTGATCAGTACGTGCTGGTCGTTCAGGATCGACACGAGGGCTTTGACGGAGCCCCAGCCGCCTGCCGGATGGTTGTATTGCTCGAACGTTGCGGTTTCCGGTAGGTCTTTTTTCATGCGGGTTCTCCGTTGCGGATCTGTAGCGGGCACCCCGAGAAGGCAGGGCGGTTGGTTCATGTACTTCAGGCCTCAGCAAGAAACGTGCGCGGCGTTTTTGGCGGGTTGCGGGTAGCGGGCGATCGAGGGTGCGAGGGTGCGAGGGTGGCAGGCACGTAGTTTGCTGCTGTTGAATGTCGCAAGAGAAGCCACAGCAGTAGGAGCAGTCTATGGCAGACAAACTTTCCGAATACGCGCGCAAACGCCATTTCGATCGCACCCCCGAGCCGTCGAGCGCGCCGTCCGCAAAAACGCCGCACGCGGTCGCCGGGAAAGCGGCGCGCGGGCTCACGGGTGCTCAAGCGGGTAAGCACGCAGGTAAGCACTCGGGTCGGCAACTATTCGTCGTGCAAAAACACGCTGCCTCGCACCTGCACTACGATTTTCGCCTGGAACTCGACGGCACCTTGAAGTCATGGGCCATTCCCAAGGGGCCCAGTTTGGATCCGAGCGTCAAGCGGCTCGCGGTGCATGTCGAAGACCATCCGCTCGACTATGCGAACTTCGAGGGGGTAATACCGGCCGGAAATTATGGAGCGGGAGAGGTCATCGTTTGGGACTACGGTACATGGGAACCCGTGGGCGGCGATGCCACCGGCGATTTCGCCCGCGGCAAGCTTAAATTCACACTCACCGGAGAAAAGCTTGCGGGCGGCTGGACGCTCGTTAAGAGTCATATGCGTGGCAGTGGTGCCGGCAAGGAGCAGGACACCTGGCTGCTGTTCAAGGAACGCGACGCGCAGGCGCGCGAGGAAGGCAATTTTTCAGTCACTGAGGCCAGCCCCGAAAGTGTCATTAGCGGCGCTGTGCTTGCGGCGGATGGTCGCGAAGGAGGCCGCAAGATCGCCAAGCCATCAGTGAGCAGGTCTCCTACGCATAAAGCTCGGAGCGCGGGCGCCCCAGGCTCGAACGCCGTCGCCGCGTCGCTGCCCGACTCACTGGCACCCCAACTCGCAACGCTGGTTGAGCACGCTCCGCCCTCAGACGATTGGTCTTACGAGATCAAGTTCGACGGCTACCGCCTGCTCGCAAGAATCGATCACGGCGCGGGCAAGCCCACAGTACGGCTATTTACCCGCAACGGTCATGATTGGTCGCACAAATTTCCGCGCGTCGCCGAAGCGCTCGCGGGACTGGATTTGAAGTCCGGTTGGCTCGACGGCGAAGCCGTGGTGCTCGACTCAGAGGGGCTTCCGAGCTTCCAGGCGCTGCAGACGGCATTGGACGGCACGCACCCGGACATCTTGTATTACCTGTTCGACATGCCCTATATGAACGGCTGGGATCTGCGCGCGACGCCACTGGTTGAGCGGCGCGCGTTGTTGAAGAATGTGTCGCAAGCGGATCCGAACGCGGTTGAACATAACCCGTTGCGCTTTTCGGAGGATCTGCACGAATCCGCCGAGAATCTGTTGCGCTCGGCGTGTTCGATGCGGCTCGAGGGCATTATCGGCAAACGGTGCGACAGCACCTATATTGAAGGACGGTCGAGTGCGTGGATCAAATTGAAGTGCCGACAACGGCAGGAGTTCGTGATTGCCGGATATTCCGACCCGGCCGGCAAGCGTAGCGGATTTGGCGCATTGCTGCTAGGTGTGCACGATGCGCAGGGCGAACTCCAGTATGCGGGTCGGGTCGGTACGGGCTTCGATCAAACGTTGCTGGACCAGATCGAGCAGCGCCTCAAGAAGCGCAGCCGCTCGCGTTCGCCTTTCAAGATTCCACCCAAGGAGCGCAGCCGTGTGCCCGTGCATTGGGTGCGTCCGGACCTGGTCGCGGAGATCATGTTTAGCGAATGGACCAACGAAGGCCTGGTACGCCAAGCCTCGTTCGTCGCGCTGCGTGAGGACAAACCGGCCGCTCAAATAGTCCGCGAAATACCGCGCGATGCAAGCGCAGGGGAGAAACGCGAAGCCATGTCAACTCAAGATAGCGCAGGCGACCAAGTCGCGGGCATCACCATCACGCATCCGGATCGCGTTATCGACAAAGCGGCGCATGTCGACAAGATCATGCTCGCTCGTTATTACGATAGCGTCGCCGAACGGATGCTGCCGCATCTGGCCGACCGCCCCGTGGCGTTGTTGCGTGGCATGGATGGGATCTCAGGCGAACAGTTTTTCCAGAAGCACGAAGAGCGCATGGTGATTCCACATGTTGCACGTCACCCGGGCCTCGACCCCGGTCATGCTCCGCTGCTCACTATCGATAACGTGGAAGCGCTGATAGGCGCAGTGCAAATGGGCACGCTTGAATTTCACACGTGGAACGGATCGATTCGAAACCTGGAAAAGCCCGATCGGATGATTTTCGATCTCGATCCCGATCCGAAATTGGCTTGGGAGCGCATGGTAGAGGCCGCCATGCTGTTGCGCACTTTGCTCGGTGAGCTGGGGCTCGAAGCGTTTATAAAAACCAGTGGCGGCAAGGGGTTTCATGTGGTGGTGCCGCTACGCCGCGACGCGGGCTGGGAGCCGGTCAAGGACTTTGCCCACGCGATCTCGATACATATGGCGACGACCTTTCCGAAACTGTTTTCAGCGAAGATGGGACCTCGCAACCGGATCGGCAAGATCTTTATCGATTACCTGCGCAACAGCCGTGGCGCGAGTACGGTCGCTGCCTACTCGACACGCGCACGTCCGGGGCTGGGGGTTTCAGTACCGGTGAGTTGGGACGAAGTGCCACAACTGGAGAGTGCCGACCAGTGGAATGTGAAGACGCTCGGCACGCGCTTGAAGCAGACGCCGGAAGACCCGTGGGCCGCTTATTGGAAAACGCAACAGCGTATTACGGCTGCGATGAAGCGCAAGCTGGAGTTGGATGACTCTTGATGCTCGGCGTTTGAGGCACGAGGCACGAGGCATGAGGCTTGCCGTTTGCCGCATGGGGCATGACGCGTGAGCATGAGCCTGGAGCCAAGGGATCACCGACCGAGTGCTTTCGCCGCTTGCGCCTTATGCTCCAGAAAAGCTATCAGCATCGCCTCGTGCGTCTTCAACCCGCTGTACCGCTTGGGCTTGGGCAGCGCGGCCAGTTCGCCCGCTTCGTAGGCGACGAACAGTTCCGGGTGGACATAGCAGCGACGACATACCGCGGGCGTGTTGCGCAGCAACTTGGCCGCGTCCTTCACCACCGCCACGATATGTTTGCGTGCCTCGACCGCGTCGGTGGCTTGGCTTTTGCGCAAGGCCTCCAACGCAAATACGCTGCCTGCCCACGTCCGATAGTCCTTGGCGGTGAACTCCATGCCGCTGATTTCGCGTAGATAGGCATTGATATCCGACGAGCTCACCGTGTGCCGTTGGCCGGCGTCGTCGAGGTATTGGAACAGGTCGTGCCCGGCAATATCCATACAGCGCCGGACCACCCTGACGATGCGGCGATCGCGCACGGTGACGTCATGTTCGATGCCGCTTTTGCCGCTGAATTTGATGCGCATTTGTCCCGCTTGCGGACGCAGGTGCTGCAGGTGTTTTTTGCGCAACGTGGTCAATCCGTAGGAGTGGTTGTCGCGTGCGTATTCCGCGCCACCGATGCGTATCAGCGTGGTATCGAGCATCTTCACCACGGTAGCCAATACTTTGTTGCGTTGAATGCCGGGCAGCCGGAGATCCCGATTCACGCGTGCACGAATGCGCGGCAGCGCCGCGCCGAACGCAGCCATGCGCTCGTACTTGGTGGTTTCCCGCAGCGTTTGCCAATCCGGGTGATAGCGATATTGTTTACGTCCACGAGCATCGCGACCGGTCGCCTGCAAATGCCCGCGTGCGTCGGCACATATCCACACGTGCGTGTAGGCCGGTGGGATGGCGAGTTTATTGATCCGGTGAATCTGGGCGATGTCACGCACTCGCTCGCCGCCGGTATCGAAATAGACAAAGTGGCCACGCAGCCGGCGACGGGTGTAGCCGCGACGCGTATCGCTGGAGTAGCGCAAACCGGCTTCTTCGAGATTTTCGATGCCGGGCGTAGGCGCCGCACATGGCGACGATTTGCGCTTGCCAACGGAAGCGCTAACGGGGAGGCTTGCGGGGGCGAACGCGACTTGCATGTTATTTCGAGCCTGGCTCGCGACGACGGAAGGGCGATTTCAAACCCAGTTCGGGGAGGAAATCATGTTCGACTGCCTTTGGATCGGGATCGGGATCGGGATCGGGATCGCTGTCGAGACGCGGCTCAATGGGAGCTGCAACAGGGGCTTGAACGGGCGTTTGGACGGGTGCCCGTTCGGGTGCCTGAGCGAGCCCCCGAACGGGTGACTCCATCGGCCCTATTGCGTGCCCGTCCGCGCCTAACGAAGGCGCGCTGGGCATATAGGTTTCGGTGGGGTGATAGTAGCGATGCACGTCCATCTTCCACTGCTCGTCCGGCATGACGGGCCACCCCTTGCTGATTGTCTCTGGCGCATTTCTGACCACCGCTGAGTTGACTTCAAGCGTAAAGCAGTGACGTGCCGGGTCGAACAACAACGCGCTCCATGGCAGGGCGCGCAACTCGCTTTGCCCGACAGCAGGATGCTTCGGTGCTACCAACACATAGGCGATCTGCCCGACGCGGCCGGCGACATCGACGATCACCTCGGTCACGACTCCCACCGATTCGCCGTCCGACGCGAACACGACGCAGCCGCCCAAGGCGCTTGCGCCTACTAGAACAGGACGATGCGCCTTAGCATCGGGGGCATTTGCGCCGTCAAGATTATCTACACTCGGTGTCGCGCTTCCGACAGAGTCGGCGGCGGCTGAAGGGGGCGATGCGGTGGCCCATGAAGCGGCCGATGATCTCGCCGAATCTGGAGGTAAATCGCTGTGCATGATCGATCTCCTGTCGCAAATGCTACTGCGTGGTGTGCTTAGAAAACGACGAAGCAAGGCGTGTGCCGCGTTTGCACGGCGCCTTGCGTAGGCCGCATTCTCGGCCCTTTTGGCGAGCTTGAGGTTAGACCTGCCGGGCGTTGCGGGCACCACGGTTTGCTGTGGAACAGGCGAACGAGCGCGGGTCGACATTGCGCAGAGGGGTTGTAACAAAGGCCGCCGTCGGTAATTATTTCCGCTTGCGCAGATGCTGCGAGCAGTTCAAATGAGGCTGACGACGAGAGTCGGAAAAAAAACGCACTACACTCAACGTAGGCAGGGGCACAGCCACAACCGATTGCATGGCCTATCTCCGGATGACGCGGATTTCACCAACGCGTTCGAGAATGTCAAATGGCATGGCTCTTGCTGTTGATAAGGGTTCCACCGACACACACGCCTTGATCTACAAGGAGTTGCCATGAATTCGTCCGAGCACAATCCAACGCGCAAACATCAGCAGGCGCAAATCAACCGCGATCCCATGAAGACCCCTGCGACCGAGACCGCCTCGGCTCATCCCAGGGACGTCGCCAATGCGGTAGCCAAGAACCGTAAGCCGGGTGAACCGGCGAGTGGCAAGACAGGACAGTCCGATCGGCCACCCGAGTCCAATCCGAATCAACCAGGTAGCGATGCCGCTTCCACGGTGGCTGAGTCGGGGAAATCCACGGCAAAAGCGCCGCCTGCGAGCGCTTTTCCGGGAGGTGCCGGTCCCGAGGCAGCAATGTGGCTGGAATTGTCTGATCGTAGCGATCCAGGTTCCTCGATTGCCGGCGACAAGCCTGTATCGACACCGTCAACCGCATTCCCGGATGACATCGGAGTGCTGCCTAAAGACGATGAATGAAGACGACGAATGAGGATAACGAATGAAGACGACGAACAAGAATAACGTATGGCTCGCAGCCTGCTACGGCTAACCCGCAGCAGGCTGTGCGCGCATTACAGCGGATCGTTCGGCGGCAACATCGTCGCGTCGCTCGGCAACGTCCGGTTTTCATCCCAATAGCGCGGCGTCCGATAGAAATCATGCAAATCGCTGGCCCATTGTGGATCGGCCATCGTAGGCCAATGGTCCTTGTCAAATCCAGGCGCGTTTTTCACTTCTGCGCCCGTGACGTTGAGTATGAACGATTTGTTATCGGTGTCCAGGGTGAGGGCACCCCAGGGTATGGCCAGCAATTTATCGCCGATTCCGAGGAATCCGCCGCTGGATAGCACTGCATAGGCAACTCGTCCGCTTCTTACATCCAGCATGATGTGTTTGATCTTGCCGAGATGCTCGCCGTCGGAACTGTGCACTGCGTTGTCTTCCAGCGTATTGGCCGCCATCACATTGGGGCCTGGGCCGTCCGCGCTCATTTTGCCTTGCCCAACGATCTGGGCGCCGCCGTTGCGACCGGCTTCCATTGCGCCACGTTGCATATCTGTGGTTTGCATAACAATCTCCTGCTGGTGGGTTGAAGGAGACCGTGACGGCCTCCCAAAGTCTTGATGCCTACGGCGCCGTCTTTAGGTAAGCGTATTTGCCGTGCGGCCGTATGGAGTTAGTCAGCAGAATATGTGCCCGCCGCGCTTCGACGCGGGGCGCGAGTAGGGGCATAAAAGGGGCAAGTCCGGCGGCCGCACGCTGATCCTGATGACTCCCTCGCCGACCCCTCGCTGGCCCGTCGCGACCCGTTAGCTGCCGAGATGCCTCAGCCCAAATGCCGACGATCCCACGGATCACTACGGCTGAGCGGACGAATCGCTTCACTGGTGATTTTTACATCGTTTGAAATCCGGTTTGCGCCCCGAATGCAGGTGTACACGGGAAGCCGATCTGAGCGGAACGACTCGTCCGACCCGCCCAGCCATTGATTTCCGGCACCGCGATAGGCGTGCCGGTGAAACGCTGATTATTTGAGCACTTGTCGATACAACCCGGTGAACCGACGCAGTTCTCCCTGTTCTAACCTGCACCTTTTACTGGCAGAGAGAACAGGAGTTGTGTCCCATGACAAGACATTCCCTCGCAGGCAGCGAGCGAGCCATATTACCGGGCGCGAGTTGCGTCGGCCGGGCAAATCCCAATGAGCGCGTACAGATAAGCGTGATTGTGCGTCGGCAGTCGCAAGACCAATTCACGCAGCTCGTTCGCCAGTTTGAACAGGGCACCCCACCCGCAGCACCGCTTGCGCGCGACGAGTTTGAAAAGCGCTTTGGCGCCAGCGCTCAAGACATCTTCGCCGTCCGCGAATTTGCGCGGCAACACGGGCTACAGACGGTCAGCGATGACCCGGCACGGCGTTGCGTGATTTTGTCGGGGACCGTCGAGCAGGTCAACGCCGCATTCGAAGTCGATCTGCAGCAATATGCTCATCCGCGCGGAAAGTACCGTGGCAGGGAAGGGGTCATTACCGTTCCCACTGCACTGGCGAATATCGTCACGGCGGTGCTCGGCCTCGATAATCGTCCTCAGGCCCACACACAATTTCGGTTTCGGCCGCCGATCCGTGCGGCGCAGGCGGGCGCGATATCCTATCTGCCGACTCGCCTCGCGACACTTTACCGCTTCCCCGACGGCACCGGCGCCGGTCAATGCGTGGGCGTGATCGAACTGGGCGGTGGCTACAACACCAGCGACTTGCAGACGTATTTCTCGGGCATCGGCCTGGCACCCCCCACCGTCGTCGCGGTGCCGGTCGACGGCGGCCACAACCAGCCGACCGGCGATGCGAACGGACCGGACGGCGAGGTGACGCTCGATATCGAGGTGGCGGGTTCGATCGCACCGGCCGCCAAGATCGCCGTCTACTTTGCCGGCAACACCGACACCGGTTTCGTCGATGCGGTCAGTTCGGCGGTCCACGATCAAGTCAACCGGCCCTCGGTCGTTTCGATCAGTTGGGGCGCATCGGAATCCACCTGGACGCAGCAGGCCATGCAGGCCTTCAACGACGTCTTGCAAGAAGCGGCGACCCTGGGCGTCACGGTGTGCGTGGCCTGCGGCGATAGCGGTTCGACCGACGGCGTCAGCGGTCGCTCCAATCACGTCGATTTTCCCGCGTCCAGCCCCTATGCGCTTGCATGTGGCGGCACCAGCTTGCATACAAGCGGCACTGCCATCAAGAGCGAGGTCGTGTGGAACGACGGCTTGCAAGGCGGCGCGACCGGCGGCGGTGTCAGCACGGTGTTCGCGTTACCGACCTGGCAGCAGGGGCTCAAGACGCTGAGCACGGAAGGGCAGCAGAGTGCGCTCGCCAAACGTGGCGTGCCCGATGTCGCCGGCGACGCCGATCCCGCGACCGGTTATTCGGTACTTATCGACGGCACCTCGACCGTTGTGGGTGGTACCAGCGCCGTTGCGCCGCTATGGGCTGGGCTCATCGCCCGAATCAATTCGGCGCGGTCCACGCCGGTGGGGTTCATCAATCCGAAGCTATACACATCGGCCAGGGCGCTGTGCAATGACATCACGCAGGGCAATAATGGTGCTTATGCAGCCGCAGCCGGGTGGGATGCTTGCACTGGCCTAGGCAGCCCCGACGGGCAAAAAATCGCCGCGGCACTTTGAGTCCGCTGCTTTGCGTCCGGCGCTTTCAGGCCGCCTTGAGCTCGCTTTGATCCCAGTTGCGGCGCATTTCGGCCGCCGCAGATAACGGAGAAAACATGACAGGCCCACACACGACATCATCGAGTTCCGAGGGCGCAAGCCATAGCGCCGCGACTTCCGATCATCCCTATTTCGACGCGACGGCTTATGGCAATGGTCCGGGCGATTCGGTCAGCGATGCGACCGAAAATGCCGCGATCACGCATCACAGTATCAAGCTGGGCGGCAAGACGATCGCTTACACCGCGACAGCGGGGCACTTGGTGACGGTCGACGCCAGCAGTTCGCTGCCCAATGCAAAAATATTCTATGTCGCCTTCACGGCGCAGGGCCATGCGCGCGAGGCGCGGCCGGTCACGTTCTTTTACAACGGCGGACCGGGGTCGTCATCGGTGTTCGTGCTGCTCGGGTCATTCGCGCCCAAGCGCATCCACACGTCGATGCCGGCATTCACGCCGCCGGCGCCCTACAGGCTCGAAGATAACTCCGACAGCATGCTGGACATCAGCGATCTGGTGTTCATCAACCCGGTCGGCACCGGCTACTCGGCGGCGATCGCACCGCACGTCAACAAGGATTTCTGGGGCGTGGACCAGGATGCCGCCTCGATCAAGCAGTTCATCAAGCGCTACTTGACTGCCAACGATCGCTGGAACTCACCGAAATTTCTATATGGGGAGTCGTACGGTACGGCGCGCACTGCGGTGTTGTCGTATTTGCTTCATGAGGACGGTGTAGACCTGAATGGCCTGACGATCCAGTCGTCGATACTCGATTACACGCAGGCAGGCAATCCGGTGGGGGCATTGCCAACCGCAGCCGCCGACGCGTGGTATCACGGCAAGGTGACAGCCCAGCCGGTTCCCACCGATTTGCCGGCATTTGCTGAGACGGTCGCGCTCTTTGCGCGCAGCGACTACGTGCATGCGCTCGATCAGTTTCCACATAGCGACCCGGCGGTGGTGCAAAAGCTGAGCGACTACACCGGTATCGACCTGCAGACCTTGAACGCGTGGAGCCTCGATATCGCGGCCAGCGATAGCGGTGGTACTTCGCTGTTCCTGCGTACGCTGTTGCAATCCCAAGGGCTGGAGCTCGGATCGTATGACGGGCGCGTGACAGGGATAGGGACGGGGATCGCCGGTTCGATCGACCCGAATTCGGGGGGCAACGATCCGACCATGACGGCGGTGACGGGGGTGTACACCGCGCAGTGGAACGCCTACCTGAATGAGACGTTGAAGTTTACGTCGAATTCCGCGTTCACCGATCTGAACGATCAGGCTTTTAAGAATTGGGATTTCTCCCATATCGACCCGACCGGCGCTCAAAAGGGCCTCGACAGCAACGGCAACGTGATTCTTTATACGGCTGGGGATCTGGCTGCGACGATGAGCTTGAATATCGATCTCAAAGTGCTATCGGCCAACGGCTTCTATGATTTCGTCACGCCGTTTTATCAAACCGTGATGGATTTGCAAAGGATGCCGCTTATCGATGCGGCAGTGCGGCAAAATTTGAGCGCGACTTTTTATCCGTCGGGGCATATGGTCTATCTTGATGGCGCTTCGCGGACCGCGCTTAAAGCGGATGTGCGCAAGATGTATGCGGCGGCCGCGGGCGACCATAAAGCGCTGGCGCGCGTGCGAGACTTGCAGGCGCGCAAGGCGAGTTAAAACGTTCACCTGAGGATTTTAAAATGCTAGATCTCGAATACCTCAAGCAACATCCGCAGAGCGCGACGCCCGATCAGGTGCTGGAGCTGATTCGTCTGGTAGAACTATCGCGCAGTACTTTGCCCGATTATTCCGAGGCGGAGGCACAGGCGCAGGATGACGATGGCGCCATCGGCGACATCAAATCCATGCCGCGCTAGGCACACTGAAATTTTTAGGGATCCAGAATTTGGCGTCGCTCTTAAAACCGCTTCTAAACCCCGAAAAGATCATTTCCCGAAATAAGGAACCGCCTTTTGACAACAGTCACCATTGCGCTGCTAAATCCACCTTGACCGCCCATTGATCTTATTTTAATAATGCATTTCGGATTGCCGATCTGTCTCCGATAACAGTTCGTGCTTTCAAATCCTGGAGTGCACCGCAATGGTTAGCCGCCGAACAAGCTACATCCTCGTCTCATTATTGTTGGTCTGTGCGGTGGTTGCCTTTGCGATCTATCGGTACGTTCACACCGGGGCTACTCCCGAAGCGGCCAGCAGCACCGATGCGCCATTCAGCGTGGTCGACGCCGCTAACCGCGAGCTCGATGGCCACCCCGCGCTGGCCCTGACATTTTCGCAGCCGCTAGACACCCGTGGCGATTACGACCAGGTCATACGCGTGTTCAAAATGCCGGCTCCCGTCAACGCCAAGAAGCCTGGTTCCGGCGACGACGACGCGAACAACGACGGCGACACCGACTCCAACGGCAACCCGAAAGCCGCCAGCGAAGTCAGCACCGCGCCCGCATTGACCCAACTGGACGGTGGCAAGCAAATCACCGGCGCCTGGGTCGTCGGCGATAATCCCCGGCTGCTGTTCTTCCCGCATATCGAACCGTTGAGTCGCTATGTCGTGCAGGTGCAGGACACCCTGCGCGCCAAGGACGGCCGCACGCTCGGCCACGAAACGCGCTATTCGATCACTACCCCAGCGGTAACACCCGCCTACTATTTCGCGAGTCGTGGCATTGTGCTGCCGGCCAAGCAAAACGGTGGCCTGCCCGTGGTGACGGTCAACGTTCCCGAAGTCGACGTGCAGTTTCTGCGCGTGCGCGCCGACCAACTGCCGCGCTTTTTCGAGCGAGTGGTAGCCAGCTCGAAACCGGCAGCAACCGATGACCAAGACGCTACGCCCCCCGACGACGACGCAGACAACGACACCTCGCACGCCAACCTGCAAGGCGCCGTCAACAATTGGACGCTCGACTCGCTACACGCGATGACCGAAAGCGTATATCAAGGTCGTTTCGTGACGGAGCAACAGACCGACAAACGCAGCGTCACCTACTTGCCGGTCGAGGACATCAAGGAACTCAAAGAGCCGGGCATTTATGTCGCGGTGATGTCGCAGCCGGGACGTTTTGGCTACGAATACCAAACCACCTATTTTTACGTCAGCGACCTGGGTTTGCACCTGCGGTTGTTCGAACATCACGCGGACGCATTCGTGAGTTCGCTCACGGACGGCGACGGCGTTTCGGGCGTGGAGCTAACATGGCTCGATCAGCAGGGGAAAGTCCTGGCGCATGGCACGACCGATAGCGACGGCCACGCCGCGTTTGCCGAGCAGCCCACCGGCACGGCGCTCGTGCTGGCGAAAAAGGACGACCAGATGTCGATGCTCACGGTGCATGAGCCCGCGCTCGATCTTTCGGAATACGACGCGACCGGCCTGCCCTATAAATCCGTGCGTCTATTCGCCTGGAGCGGGCGCGACCTGTACCGTCCCGGCGAAACCTTCACGGTATCGGTGTTGGCGCGCGATGCCGATGGCCGTGCAGTACCCCCGCAGCCGATTCAGGCGACCCTGAAGCGTGCGGACGGCAAAGTCCAATTCGTCGCCAACTGGCAACCGGATTCGAAGCAGCCCGGTTACTTCAGCAAGGTTATCAGCCTGCCCGCCGATGCCCCGACCGGTTCCTGGTCGCTCGAACTACGCAACGACCCAGCCGACAAACTCGCGGGCACGGTGATGCGTTTTGGCGTCGAGGAATTCCTGCCCGAGCGCATGAAGCTCGACCTCTCCAGCACCGCCACAACACTAACGCCTGACCAGCCGTTCCGCGTGGCCGTGCACGGCACCTACCTGTACGGCGCGGCCGCCGCCGGCAACCGGCTGCTCGGCGTACTGGCATTCCAGCGCAATGCCAATCCGCTCGCGACCCGCTATCCGGGTTTCGAATTCGGCAATGCCAACGACAGCACGTTCTTCAACCGCCAGGAACTGGACGAGCAAAAGCTCGATGCGCAAGGTCGCACCACGCTCAACCTCGCACTCGCTCCGGCGGCCGGCGTGCATTCGCCGGTTACTGTGCGCGCTACGCTGAGCCTGCTCGAATCGGGCGGCCGCCCGGTGATCCGCACGCTAGAGCGCGTAATCTGGCCGGCGCCCGTGCTCACCGGCGTGCGGCCGCTTTACAGCGGCGACTATGCGGCCGAAGAGTCGCCGGCCGACTTCGAAGTCATCCGCGCCGATAGCAGCGGCACGCTCAAAGGCGAACGGGCGATGCCGGTGCGGTTGTTCCGCGAGAACCGCAATTATTATTGGCGCTTTGACGATCAGCGCGGCTGGAATTCAGGCTTCACCGAAACCGACGAACTGGTCGATACGCTCAGCGTCGATGTGCCCGATGGCGGGCGCGGCAAGCTGCGCGTGCCCGTTAAATACGGACGGTACCGGCTCGAGATTCTCGACCCGGTTACCGGCCAGACCATGATTTATCGCTTCTACGCGGGCTGGAGCGCGCAGGGCGACGAGACCACCGGCTCGCGACCCGATCGCGTGGCGCTCAAGCTCGATCGCGATGCCTATCGCGAAGGAGATACTGCCCATCTGACGATTTCACCGCCGCATGCCGGCACGGCGCTGGTCACGGTCGATGGCGATCGCACGCTGTGGACCAAGCGGATTTCAGTCAAAGGCGCGAGCCAGACGATCGATATCCCGGTCGATCCAGCTTGGCAGCGGCACGATTTGTATATTTCGGTGCTGGTGCTGCGCCCGGGCAATCAAGGCGATCTGGTCACACCGGCCCGCGCGTTGGGCCTGATCGCGTTGCCGCTTGCGCGCAGCGAGCGCAAGCTCGACGTGACGCTCGAGGCACCGCAGAAGATGAAATCGGAAACCACCGTCAAGGTCAAAATCAAAGTGCCTAACGCGAAAGGCGAGAAAGCACTGCTGACCTTGTCTGCGGTGGACGTGGGTATTTTGAACATCACCGGATTTACTGCACCCGACCCGTTCCAGTTCTTCTTTGGCCGGCTGCGTTACGGGGCCGATCTGCACGATATCTATGGTCGCCTGATCGAAAAAATGGCGGGCAAGAAGGGCCGGCTGAAGTGGGGCGGCGACACGACGCCGAAAGCCACGCCCAATCTACCGAAGAAGGTGCAACTGGTCGATATCTTCAACGGACCGGTTACGCTGGACGCCAATGGCGAAGCGGAAGTGCCGATAGCTTTGCCCGATTTCAACGGCACCTTGCGATTGACCGCGGTGGTGGCGACGGCCGACCGCTACGGCGAGAAAGATCAGGAAATGATCGTGGCGGCTCCGGTGATTGCCGAGTTGTCGACGCCCCGCTACGTCACGTTCGGCGACCGCTCCACGGTGGCGCTCGACGTGCAGAACCTGACCGGTGCCGCGCAACAGTTCAAGGTCGAACTCGGCGGGGACGATGGCCTGCAAGTGTCGAACGGCGTACGTGATCTCGCGTTGAAGGATCAGGAAAAGCAGACGCTGCGCTACACCGTGGACGCCGGTAACAAATCGGGGCTGCATAGCCTCACGGTAACCGTCAATGGTGGCCCGATCGCCATGACCCGGCATTACGCGCTGCAAGTCGAAGCGCCGACGCCAGCCCGCAGTGTGGTGCGACGCTATACGGTGGAGCCGGGCGCTGCCTTGCAGGTGATCGATCCTACCCTGGGCGGCTTGTATCCGGATTCGCTCAGCGCACATCTGCTCGTCTCGAACCAGCCGCCTATCGACGTGCGCGCCGCTGCGAAATGGCTGCTCGAATACCCATACGGCTGCGCCGAACAGGTCGCGAGCAGCGCCTACCCGTGGTTGTATATCGACGAGGCGGCAGCACGTCAGTACGGACTGAAACCTTATACCCGCGATCAGCGGGCGGAACGCATCGACTTCGCGGTCGCCAAGCTCGGGGGCTATCAGTCGGTGCGCGGCGGTTTCAACTTGTGGGGCAACGGCCCCGACGATTTCTGGCTGTCCGCTTATATAGTCGGCTTCTTGCAGGATGCCCGGGCGCAAGGTTTCAGCGTGCCGGACCGAATGATGCAAAAAGCGCTCGATTACCTGCTGCGTGGTCTGCAGGAAGGCAGCGCACAGGTGACGCCGCTACCCACCCATGTGACGCCCGCGCAGATGCGTGGCCTGATCGATGACTTTGCGCGCAACAATCGTAACTACGAAGGGTTGGTGCAGGCTGGCTATGTTCTTGCGCGCGAACGCAAAGCGCCGTTGTCGACACTGCGGCAGTTATTCGAGCAGCGCGCCTATGCCAATTCGGGCTTGGCGCTCGTCGAGTTGGGTATCGCACTGAACTTGATGGGCGATCAGGCACGCAGCCTGACCGCGCTGCAGGACGGCGTGCGTACCGACCGGCTGCCCGGCTATTGGTGGTGGGACTTCGGCAGTGACCTGCGCGATACGGCGTTGGAATATGTGCTGCTCGATCGCGATAAGATCACGGCGCCGGGCAGCGATCTGCTGGTCGGTAAAGTGGCCAACGCGCTGGCGGCGCGGGACGGTGATTACTACAGCACCCAGGAGCGTCTTGCTCTGTTCCGCATGGGCCGCGCTCTCGGCGATTCCAGTGGCCAGCCATGGACAGCGCAACTGGCGCGCAGTGCCGGCTCTCAAACCTTGAGCGACAAGACGACCGGCTTTGGCGACCTCAGTGTCGCCGACCTCAAGCAAGGAGTGACGCTGACCAACACGTCGGATAAACGGTTGTTCGTTGAAGTCGATATCAGCGGTAATCCGATTGCGGCGCCGGTCGCGCCCACGGGTGCGCAAAACCGCATCAATCTTGCCCGCGAGTATCTGCGTGCGGATGGCACGCTGCTGGCAGGTACGCCGCTCAAGGTTGGCGATACGGTGCTGGTCCATCTGAGCGCGAGTTCGGCCTCGGTGATCGGTTCGGCGTTGGTGGTCGACCGGATTCCCGCAGGTCTTGAGATCGAGAACACGAATCTGGTCAAGGATGCCGGTAGCGTAGGGCTGAAGGTGGGCGATATCGACGTGGCGGACGCGATGAATAGTTCGCAAATCCAGCATGTCGAATTCCGTGACGATCGCTTCGCGGCGGCGGTCAAGCTGGGCTGGGGCAAGCTCGATTTGTTCTACAGAGCACGGGTGGTCACGCCCGGCCAGTTCGGGGTGCCTCCGTTGTATGCGGAAGATATGTACCGTCCTTATGTGTATGGGGTCCTTTCGAATGGCGGTCAGTTGAGTATCAGCGACAGCGATACTGCTTCAACTGCCACGGCTGCTACGGCGCCTCGATCTACCGGGAAGGCCCCAGCCTCGGCGGCTTCGACTTCGGCTTCGGCCTCGCCACCGGCACCGGCTTCCGCAGCTGCGAGCGCGCAGTAAGCAGGCGCCACGATGGACCGAGTCCGACATTCCCGTCTGCGTATTGCCGCCGCCGTGTTGGTCCTGCTGTTCGTGAGCGGCTATGCGCTTGACCGCGCATTTCCACTACCGCCGCCGGGCCGCGACGCGCCATTTGCGTTGCTGGTGGCCGCACGAGACGGCACCCCGCTGCGCGCATTCCCCGATAAACATTATGTCTGGCGTCACCCGATCACACTGGCCGAAGTGTCGCCGCTTTATACCGAGGCGCTGATCGGTTATGAAGACCGCGCCTTCTGGTGGCACCCGGGGGTGAACCCGTTCGCCCTGGTACGTGCCGCCTGGCAGTGGGCGCGCTATGGCCGCGTGGTATCCGGCGGCTCGACCATCACGATGCAGGTAGCGCGCATCGTCGATCCGACGCCCCGTACGCTGCTCGGCAAATTGCATCAGATCCTGCGCGCCTTTCAGTTGGAGCTGCACTACTCCAAGCGCGAAATCCTGACGCTATATCTCAACTACGCGCCCATGGGCGGCGTGCTCGAAGGCGTGGAAGCCGCGAGCCGTGCCTACCTGGGCAAACCGGCCACGCGGCTAACGCACGCCGAGGCGGCGATGCTGGCAGTGTTGCCCCAAGCGCCGTCGCTGCTGCGTCCCGATCGGTATCCGCAGCGCGCCGGCCTGGCGCGCGACAAAGTGCTGCGGCGCATGACCGATCGCTGGAGCCCGGCGCAAATCCAGGACGCGCTTACCGAAACCGTCTACGCCCAGACCATCCGCGAGCCGATGTTGGCGCCGCTGTTGGCCGAGCGTCTGAAACGCACCAGCCACGGCAAACTCCGCATCGATACCACCATCGACGCGCAGATGCAGGAGAGCGTCGAGACCTTGCTGCTCGACCGCGCACGCAGCTTGCCGCCGCATGTTTCGAGCGCGGCACTGGTGATCGATAACGCCACCATGGAAGTGCGCGCTTACGCGGGTTCGGCCGATTTTGGCGATCTCGAACGTTTCAACTACGTCGACATGGTGCGGGCCTGGCGCTCGCCCGGGTCCACGCTCAAACCGTTCCTGTATGGATTTGCCATCGACGCCGGCTTGATCCACTCCGAATCGTTGCTGGCCGACGTGCCGCAATCGTTCGACGGTTACCAACCGGGCAACTTCGAGCAATCGTTTCATGGCGCGGTCAGTGCTTCGGAAGCGCTGGTGCGCTCGCTGAACGTTCCGGCTGTCGAAGTGCTCAACCAGTTCGGCGCCGACCGCTTTGTCGGCAAGCTAAGGCAGGGCGGTTTGAAGCTACGCTTCGCGCGCGGCGCAGAACCGAATCTGTCGGTGATACTGGGCGGCGCGGACGTCACGCTGGAAAATCTGGTGGGTTCCTACGCCGCGTTCGCGCGAGGTGGCATGGCCGGCACGCCACGTCTCACACCCGACGCGCCGCAAGCCGACCACCGGATGATGAGTGCGGGCGCGGCTTTCATCGTGCGCGATATTCTCGAGACCGGTGGCCCGGTTGGCCGCGCCGTCGAGGATCGTGGTGCAAACCGGGGCATTGCCTGGAAGACTGGCACGAGCTTTGGCTTTCGTGACGCCTGGGCGGTCGGCGTCAGCGATCGCTACACGATAGGCGTATGGGTGGGCCGCCCCGACGGCACGCCCAACCCGGGGTATTTCGGCGCGAATGTCTCGACGCCTTTGCTGATGGATTTGTTCGCGGCGCTATCTCACTCATTCGACGCACCGCCGGTGCTTGCCCGCACGCCGCCCCCGAACGTCACGCAAGCACGCATCTGCTGGCCATTGGGCACCCAGGCGGGTGCCCAGCCGGCTGACCTCTGTCCGATCGAGCGCACTGCCTGGCTGCTGGACGGCACCGCGCCGCCGACGTTTCCCGACTCGATCCGCGTCGGCGAACCGGTGCTGCATTACAGCGTCGATAGCGTGAGCGGCATGCGTGCCTCGCCCGATTGCACGGCTGACGTGCTGCGCCCGGCTGAAACCGCGCGCTGGCCCGCCGCGCTCGAACCGTGGCTGGATGCAGGATTGCTGCACCGCACCTTACCGCCGCCCTGGCAGGCGGGCTGCGTGCCCGTGGGCAGCGCAGGCAACGGGGCCGGTGGATTGGCCATCGAGGGCGCCAGCAGCGGCGAAGTCATCAGCCGGATCTATCAGGGCACGGCGCCGCGCTTGCATTTGCACGTCAATGGCGCACAGGGTTCGATCGGATGGCTGGTCAATGGCAAACTGATCGGTAATTCGCCTGCCAGCCAGGGCCAAACGGTGGAACTGGGCGAACCGGGGGCGTACGCCATTACGGCATTCGACGCGCGCGGACATTACGATCGCGTGACAATCAGCGTACGCTAAGCCCATGCGCTGAAGCGCTCCAGCCCGCACGCCTACTCGTGTCGCCGATACTGGGGAACAAATCGGGTCGGTCGGGCGTCTACACAGGCCAGATGCATAGGCGCAAAATGCTCCAACTGTGCCGACTCAACATCGTTGGCATGCAACATCGCAACATCGTTTCAATTCTCCCGTGCCGCGTTCGCTGCCTGGGTCCCTATAGCCTGCTAGCCGGAAAAGTGGCGCTCATGACTACACCCGAATCAACCGTATTCCTGATCGACGTCGACAATACCTTGCTCGACAACGATCATATCCAGCGCGACCTGCGGGAGCAGCTATTGCACACGGTGGGCACCGCGGAGTGCGACCGCTACTGGGAAATCATCGAAACGCTGCGCGAAGAGCTCGGTTACGTCGATTATCTCGGCAGCCTTCAGCATTTGCGCAAGGCCGGTGTGAACGATCTGCAATTGTTGCAGCTATCGACCTTCCTGATCGATTATCCGTTTTCCCAGCGTGTGTATGACCGCGTGCACGAGGCGCTGCGACACCTGCGGCAGTGGGGCCCCACAGTGATACTGTCGGATGGCGACGTGGTGTTCCAGCCGCGCAAAATCCACCATTCCGGGCTGTGGCAAGCCGTAGAGGGTCGCGTGCTTATTTACGTGCATAAAGAGCAGATGCTGGAACAGGTTGCACAAGCGTATCCGGCCCACCACTACGTGATGATCGACGACAAGCTGCGCATCCTGGCCGCCATGAAACAAATCTGGGGCGATCGTTTGACCACCATCTTCGTGCGCCAGGGCCATTACGCGCTCGACGATCACGCCAACGCCGCTTATCCCGCCGCCGATCTCAGCTTCGATCGAATCGGCCAGCTCATCGATTACCAGCCGCGCCCCCGAACGTAGTCGCCGCACTCGGGTTCGCGTCGACCACCCAGGGAGCCGCCATGCAAACCGGTTACGACAAAGCCTTGTACATACTGCCCTTCGATCATCGCAATTCTTACGTGAAATCGATGTTTCACTACACCTATCCGCTCAACACGGAACAGCAAGCCAAGGTCGAGGATAGCAAGCAGGTGATTTATCAGGGATTCCTTCAAGCGGTGACCGATAAGGTGGCCAAGGAAAACGCCGGCGTGCTCGTCGACGAAGAATTCGGCACCGAGATCTTGCGCGACGCGCGCAAGCAAGGGTATGTGACGGCGGTCTCAGTCGAGAAAAGCGGCTCTAACGAATTTCATTTTGAATACGGCGATCAGTTCGCTGAGCACATCGAAACCTTCGATCCCACTTTTGCCAAAGTACTGGTGCGTTACAACCCGGGCGATGACGCGCAGATGAATCGACGCCAGACCGAACGGCTCAAAACGCTTTCGGATTATTGTCGCAACGCCAGCCGGTGGTTGATGTTCGAATTGCTGGTCCCCGCGACCGATGATCAACTCAAGAGCGTGCAGGGCGACAAGGACGCGTATGACTCGAAGCTGCGTCCACAATTGATGCTGGACGCGATACGTGCGCTGCAGGACGGCGGCGTGGAGCCGGCCGTCTGGAAGATCGAAGGACTGGATAAACGCGAGGACTGCGAGCGGATCGTCGCGCTGGCACGCCGCGATGGCCGCGATCATGTGAGTTGCATCGTGCTGGGCCGCGGCGCCGATGACAAGAAAGTGGTCGGCTGGCTGCAAACCGCAGCGGGCGTCGACGGTTATATCGGTTTCGCCGTGGGGCGCACCAGTTTCTTCGGCGCGGTATCCGACTACGAGTCCAAAAAAGTGAGCCGCGAGGAAGCGGTGCGCCGCATAGCGACCCAATATGCCGGCTGGATCGATAGTTTCGAACAAGCGCAGACCAAGCGCACCTGAAGGCATGTCGGTTCAAGGAGTGACAGATGGGCGAGACCAACACAAACCCGAACGCAAACGCGATCACCAATCCGATCACCCTTGCCGCCGAGGAATTGCGCAAAATGCACGCCTATTGGCGCGCCTGCAATTACCTCGCAGTCGGGATGATTTATCTGCGTGCCAACCCTCTGCTGCGCGAACCGCTTAAACCGGAGCACATCAAAAATCGCCTGCTCGGCCATTGGGGTTCGGATCCGGGCCAGTCTTTCCTGCTGGTGCACCTGAACCGGCTGATCAAGAAGCTCGATCTCGACCTTATCTATATCGCGGGCCCCGGGCACGGTGCGCCGGCTACGCTGGCCAGCTGCTACCTCGAAGGTCACTACTCGGAAATCTACCCCGACCGCAGCCTCGACGAGGCGGGCATGCTGCGATTCTTTCGGCAGTTTTCCTTTCCTGGCGGCATTGGGTCGCATTGCACGCCCGAGACGCCCGGCTCGATCCACGAAGGCGGCGAGCTCGGTTACAGCCTGTCGCACGGCTATGGCGCGGCGTTCGACAACCCCGATTTGATCGTCACCGTGATGGTCGGCGATGGCGAAGCGGAGACTGGACCGCTGGCCACCTCCTGGCATTCAAACAAATTTCTGAATCCGATACGCGATGGCGCAGTGTTGCCGGTGCTGCATTTGAACGGCTACAAAATCGCCAACCCGACTATATTGGCTCGCATCCCGCGCGAGGAGCTCGAAGCGCTCTTCGTCGGGTATGGCCACCGGCCCTATTTTGTCGAGTGCGACGATCCTGACGATACCGATGCCATGCATCAGAAAATGGCCGCGACCTTGGAACACTGCATCACCGAGATTCGCGCCATCCAGCAGCACGCGCGTTCGACCGGCCGAGCCGAGCGGCCACGCTGGCCGATGATCGTGCTGCGTTCGCCCAAGGGTTGGACGGGCCCCAAGGAAGTCGACGGGCACAAGGTGGAAGGCTCCTGGCGTGCGCATCAGGTGCCGGTTCTCGATCCAGTGAGCAACAAGACCAGCCTCAAGATTGTCGAACACTGGATGAAAAGCTATCGGCCGGAAGAGCTGTTCGATGACACCGGGCGGCTTGCGCCCGAGCTGCGCGACATGGCGCCCAGCGGCGCGCGGCGCATCAGCGCGAACCCACACGCAAACGGCGGGTTGGTGCGCAAGGAACTCGATATGCCGCCGTTTCGCGAGTACGGCGTCAAGTTCAAATCGCCTGCATCGTCCTACGTACCGACCACCGAAGTGCTGGCCAGATTTCTGCGCGATGTCATGCGGCGCAACATGACCAACTTCCGTGTCTTTGGCCCTGATGAAACGGCCAGCAATCGTCTTACCGCGATCTACGAAGTATCGAAAAAAACATGGCTCGCGCAGACCAAGCCCGAAGACGCCGACGGCGGTGAACTCGCGCTCGACGGCCGCGTCATGGAGATGTTGAGCGAGCACACCTTGGAAGGGTGGTTCGAAGGCTATGTGCTGACCGGCAGGCATGGCTTCTTCGCGACCTACGAAGCGTTCGTGCATGTGATCGATTCGATGTTCAACCAGCACGCGAAGTGGCTGGAAAAATCGAAACTCGAACTCGGATGGCGTGCGCCGGTTCCGTCGCTCAATCTGCTGATCACGTCGCTGGTGTGGCGTCAGGATCACAACGGCTTCACCCATCAAGACCCGGGGTTTCTCGATGTGGTCACCAACAAGAGCCCCGAGGTGGTGCGCATCTACCTGCCGCCCGATGCCAATTGCCTGCTCAGCGTGGCCGACCATTGCCTGCGCTCGCGCGACTATGTGAACGTGATCGTGGCCGATAAGCAGCCGCATCTGCAATATCTCGACATGGCCTCGGCGGTAACGCATTGCACCAAGGGCATCGGTATCTGGGAGTGGGCATCTACCGACGAGAAAGGCGAGCCGGACGTCGTGATGGCTTGTGCCGGCGATATCGCGACGATGGAGTCGCTGGCGGCCGTCAAGATTCTCAAGGAAAAGTTTCCCGATCTGAAAATCCGCTTCGTGAATGTGGTTGATCTGTTTCGGCTGATGCCGGACTCGGCTCACCCGCACGGCCTTTCCGAACGCGACTTCGATTCGCTGTTCACCAAGGACAAACCGGTGATCTTCAACTTTCACTCCTATGGGGCGCTGGTGCATAAATTGACCTACAACCGCACCAATCACGAAAACATGCACGTGCATGGCTACCATGAGAAGGGCAATATCAATACGCCGCTCGAACTTGCCATCATCAACCAGGTGGACCGTTTCGATCTCGCGATCGATGTGATCGACCGGGTTCCGCGGCTGCAGGTGATCGGCGCACATGTGAAAGAGTGGCTGCGCGACCAGATCGTCGAGCATCTGAACTACGCGCATACGGAAGGCATCGACAGCGAAGCGATCCGCAACTGGACCTGGACGAAATAAGCGATGCCGCAGTCATCAACCGTGCATGCGCAGACGATTCTGGTTTTGAACAGCGGCTCCTCGTCGTTGAAGTTCGGATTGTTCGAAGCGGCCAAGGACGACAATAAGGACGGCAATAAGAACGACGAGGTGTTATTGCTGGAGGGGAGCGCAGAAGGGATAGGCCGCGCCGACGGCTGTTTGCAGATGCGTTCCGCCGACGGTACGGTGAATGTACAGCGCAGTCATTTGATGGAATCGCAAACCGACGCGTTGAGCAAACTGGCCGAGGTATTGGCGGAGTATGGACACACAAGGCCGGTGGCGGTCGGGCATCGCGTGGTGCACGGCGGCCCGAATTTGCGCACGCATCAGCGGTTGACGCCGCAGGTATTGCAGCAGCTGAAGGCGGCGATCCATTTCGCGCCGCTACATATTCCCCCGGCCTTGGATTTGATCGAACAGGCTTCGAAAATATTTGGCGACGCCGAGCCGATAGTCTGCTTCGATAACGCATTTCATCGTTCGATGCCGCCGGTGGCGGCGCATCTGCCGTTGCCGCAGCGCTATTTCGACGCGGGTGTGATTCGTTATGGTTTTCATGGCTTGTCCTATGAATCGTTGGTGTATCGGCTGGGAGCCGATTTGCCGAAGCGGGCGGTGTTTGCGCATTTGGGCAACGGCTCGAGCGTGTGCGCCGTGCGCGACGGTAAGTCCATCGATACTTCGATGGGGCTTACGCCAACCGGTGGCGTGCCGATGGGGACGCGTAGCGGCGACCTCGATCCAGGGGTGTTGCTCTATTTGATGCGCAGCGAGTCGCTCGATGCGGATGGGCTGGAGAAGCTGCTTAATCGCGAGTGCGGCTTGGCGGGGCTGGCGGATGGTGAAAGCGATATGCAGGCGTTGGCCAAGCGCATCGCGCACGGCGACGCCGATGCGGAGCTCGCCGTGGAGGTGTTTTCTACGGCCGTGCGCAAATATGTGGGCGCCTACGCGGCGCTGATGGGCGGCCTGGATTTGCTGGTGTTCACCGGCGGGATAGGCGAGCACAGCGAGGACGTGCGCCGGCGCATTTGTGGTGGATTGGGGTTTCTCGGCATATCAGTTGACGAGCACGGCGGCTCAACCGGTAAGTGCCGGGTGATGAAGGCTGAAGAGGAACTGCAGATGGCGCGTCACTGTCGGCAGTTGTTGGCCGGCGCTTAGCCGTTAATTTTGCGATTTCACCCAATCGCTGAATAGCTGCGCCGCAGGCGAGATCGCACGGTCGGCAGGCCATACGAGGTAATAGCCTCCGCAAAGGCAGACCGCAGCATCGGACGCTTTGACCAGGGCGCCGCTTTCTATCAACGAGGCGGTCAGGTACTCCCAACCAAGGATGAGCCCGTTCCCGAGCACGGCCATCTGCACCAGCGTGGCGTAGTGGTTCGCCGTAACCGTGCGTTGTAACTTGCGCGCTTTCACGCCGCAATGTTCGAACCATGCGGACCAGTCCATCCACAGCTGTTCATCGGCCGACAGCAGTGTTTTGTCGACCAATTCCGCCGGCGGCAGAAGCTTGCCGTTGAGGTATTCGGGCGAGCAGAGCGCAAAGACCGTCTCATTGAAAATGTGCTCCGTATGAAGCCCTTCTCGATGATTGTGTTGCAGGTGGTAAATCCCTATATCGAATTCAGCAGCTGAAAACATGGCCACCGAGTCACGCGAGACGATACGAATTTGAACGCCTGGATACTTCGCCATGAAGTCTGCAATGCGCGGCGCGAGCCAGAACACGGCGACGCCCGATGCACACCCGATCGTGAGATCCATCCGCCCGCGCGCTTTCATCAATTCGGTCGTGACTAGCGAGCACTCTTTGAGCAGCCCTTGGACATGTTCACCATATTGCCGTCCGGTAACCGTCAGTTTCAGGCGACGATGTTCGCGGATGAACAGCGTCCTGCCGAGGAATTGCTCCAACTGGACTATCTGTCGGCTAACCGCGCTCGCGGTGATTTCCAGCTCGGTTGCCGCACGCGTGATACTGCTGTGTCGCGAAACAGCCTCAAAGGCGATGAGACACTGTAGTGGTGGAAGATTGGGGATGCGCAAACGACGATGCCTCTTGCCGCGTCGCCAGGAATTTGCTTGACACTGTCAAACGCACTTTTTGGCCGGCTGCTGAATGCACAGAGGCGGGAAACGCCAATGCGCCAATAAATGAAAACCCGGCCAGATTATATTCAACTGACCCGTATAAAACCCCGGCATGCCGACCTGATATGAGAATATTCTTGGTGAGTCTATCTGTGCCTACCTGTGTCTATCGCCCTTAGCGCTTTCGGGCGACTCGTCAGCGACGCTGGAGTCGAGACGATCGAGCACGGTTCTGAGTCGAGTGAGCATAGAGAGGGCGTCGACCGATCGATAGACTGATCGCTCTCTATTTACTTGATCCCAGTGAGGTACCGAATGCCAGGTTTCGCTAGAATTCTGCAAGAGCATGCCGCTCTACCTACACGATGAAACTAGGGCCGTTGGTAATACCTATCCATTCGCTGATCTTCTGTCTCAGTTTGCTCGCCGCGTTCGTCGTGCTACGGATGGTAGAGCGCCCCGGTGCGCGCACCGAGCGCGCGTTCTGGTGGATCCTCGCAGTGGGGCTGTTCACAGCGCGCCTCGTCTTCGTGCTTCGCTACCTTCCTGCTTATGCGGAACGCGTAGAGACGATCTTCGATATCCGTGATCTCGGCTTCGATGCGGTGGCCGGTCTGGTTTCGGCAGCGTGTGTGGCGACCGTGTTTTTGCTGCGCTCGCGTGCGATGCGTAAGCCGCTTGTAGCGGGGATCGCCGCCGGTGTTTTCGCGTGGGGCGTCGCAACGGCTGCGGCAGATTCTTCTGGTGCGGTGCAGACGGTACCTGCGATTTCACTCGCCAATGTGAGCGGCGGCGTCGAGCCGTTGTCGGGGGGCGATGGCAAGCCGACGATAGTCAACCTGTGGGCGACCTGGTGCCCACCGTGTCAGGCCGAGATGCCGGTGCTTGCCCAAGCGCAATCCGAAAATCCTGGCATACACCTGGTGTTCGTGAATCAGGGGGAAACGCGGCAAAACGTCGCGGAGTATGTCGAGGCGCACGGTATGCAGCTACAGCATTCGTTGCTCGATCCGAGCCTGCAAGTCGCCAGGGCCGTCGGCGCGGTAGGCTACCCGACCACGCTGTTCTACGACGCCAATGGGCGCTTGCTGGATGTGCACCTGGGATCGTTCTCCAAGGCGACGCTCCAACTCGCGATGCAAAAGTTTTATGCGTCGGCTCAAACGCCTCCCTGATGAACGCTCAACAAGGGACGATCAACTACCGGCCAATGTTGCTTAGCGCATTCGCTTCGATCGAGCTCCACTCGACCAATCCGATGAAACCGTCGGGGACGGCAATCACCAATCTGCGATGTTGGACGTGTACCAGGCTCCCCGGCGCATACGCGTGCGTTTCGGTCCAGCCCACGGCACGGCGCACAAAGACGGATGTCCCATTGATCTTGGCCTTGCATTCATAGAGACCGTACGCTCGCACGAGGCGTAGTATCGCGGCAACGGGGCGCGCGAAATCGATCGTGCGCTGTTCCTCGGTCAGACGCGGCCAATAGCTGCCCCCCAATTGCGGTCGCGCGGCATTCCAGAGATTGAGAAAATGGGCGGCCACATGGGTCGCGAGTCGCTGCGACGCCATCTCGATTTTCAGGCAGATGCTTTCGTGCGATTCATCCTCGCACAACGGAAAAATATCCTGAGCCAGGATATCGCCCTCGTCGAATTTCGGCGACACCTTGTGGCATGTCACGGCCCATATTTTCTCCTCGTTGAGGATCGCCTGGATCGCGGGGTAGGGACCCCGACCTTTGGGCAGCAACGAGGGATGGAAATTGATGGCGTAAGGGATATACCGCGACCAGTCGCCGATCTTCCAGTCATAGCTCGCAACGATCAAAATGTCGCAGCCGATCTCGCCCAAGTGCTGCAGATCCGATTCCTGCATGCGTGACAATTGCACTGGGACGTTGAGCGCGTTGGCTCGGGCGACGACGTTGGTATTGTGATTGAAGTGCCCATCGACTGGCACAGTGAACACTTTGACCGGTGTCCAGCCCGCTTGAACAAACGCCTCGAGCACGTTCAAGGAACGGTCGATGCAGGTAATTGCAAAACGCATAATCAAACGCCGAAAAAGGGTGCGTTCATTCTATTGCTTGCTGACCAAAAGTCCACGACGCGTCGTTACGTAGAATTACGGCGGCACGATTGCGCGCAGGTTGGCGCCGCGGAAAACAGCGCCCAGATGCATGCTTATAACAGGGTCGGATTTCCGGAAACCCGTGTCATAACGGCGTAACATGTAGAAAAAATTGCTTACTTAACTGTAATTGTATTGGACCCCTAGTGGGGTTACGATAGCTTCGGGCTTATATCTCATCATAACGATTGGGTGCCCGGCTCGGCTGCGAGTCGCTCACCGTCAGGGGATCAGCGTGGATCGAAAAATTTTGCGGTTTGGCATGGCGCTTGCTGCATTGAGCGTGTGCTGCGTAAGTAGTCCTTCTTATGCACGCGTCGCAGTGGGTGTTTACGTTGGGCCCGGTTACCCCTATTATTACGGGCCGCCGGCGGTACCGTATTATTATCCGCCCGTGGTGGAAGTACCCGTTGCGCCGCCCGTCTACGTCGAGAATGACCAAGCGTCGGCCGCGCCGGGTTCGTGGTATTACTGCGATGCGTCGAGGACTTACTATCCGTACGTGAAGCAGTGTGCGGCAGGTTGGCGCGAAGTTCCCGCCCAGCCCGCCCCCTCCAATTGACCATACTCTCGACATTGCACAGATGAAATACACCACACTAGCGGGACTCATCGCACTGACGTTTATCAGTGCCTGTACCGTGGCCCCGACGGGTCCGAGTTTCACGGCCCTCCCAGGCAGGGGAAAAACGTTCGATCAATTCCGAACCGACGATGCTTCATGCCGGCAATATGCCGACAGTCAAATGGGTGGTGTTACGCCAGGGCAGGCTTCCGGTCAAAGTGCCCTGGGCAGTGCGGCTTTGGGAACCGCACTTGGAGCTGCTGCGGGTGCGGCCTTTAATGGCGGCCGTGGCGCAGCGGTAGGTGCGGGTGCGGGCTTGTTGGCGGGTAGTTTGTTCGGTGCGAACGCCGCGCAGGCTTCGGGTGCCAGCGTGCAGCAACGTTACGACGGCGCGTATGCACAATGCATGTACGCGGCAGGCGAGCGCATTCCTTCGTCGGGAGGCCAGCAAGGCGCTGGCGGCTATGCGCCAGCTCCGCCGCCCGGATATTCGGCTCCGCCCCCGGGTTATTACGCTCCGCCGCCGGGCTACTATGCGCCGCCTCCGGGCTACGCTCCGCCGCCCCCCGGCTATTAATTGCTTGGGCTGATCGATCTCTAAAGCCGGTCCTTAGGGACTATCCTTGAGGTCGATCTTGATCGGTGGTGATTGAGTGCCCATCATCGTGAGATAAATCGGCAAGTTGAGTAGATATTCGATCGGTAAAGAAAAGGGAGCAGATGCTACGCCGTAGCACTGCTCCCTTTTCTTTTACTTGGCCGTGCTTGCCGACGCAGGCTGCGTGCTCGCCGATTCCGTCACGCTCCCCACACTACCCACGCTGGTTTGTTCCCCGCTCCATCCGCCGCCCAGGTTCTTGATCAGCAGCACTTCATTTTGTGCCACTTGCCCTTGGGCGTCTCGTTGACCTTGCTCTGCTGTCAGCAAGGTCAACTGCTGAGTCAGCAGATTTTGCTCGCTGGCCGTGCCTGCGCTGAGTTGTGCTTGTTCGCTGTTGAAGAGCAGCACATTGCGCTGATAGACGTTTTGAAACGCGCGGGCCTGATCGTTCAGATGATTGACGGACGACAAGCTATCCTCGACGTTTTGAAACGCCGTCAGTACGGCCTGCCGGTAGTCGGCGGCGTCCTGGTCGTAAGTCGCTTCGGCCTCATGCACTGCGGCAGTCCGAGCGCCGCCGTCCAGCACAGTCGCGGCGAGGTCCGGCCCCAAGGTCCAGACACGGCTGGGCAAGGTGAACAGGTGGGCCAGCGTATTCGCTTCGAAGCCGCCTTGCGCGCTCAAGTTCAGGGTCGGGAAAAACGCCGCCTTCGCCACGCCTATCCGCGCGTTCGCGGACGCTGCGGTACGCTCCGCTACGACCACGTCGGGACGCCGTTCGAGTAGCACCGACGGAATGACAAGCGGGATATCCGGAGCCGCGTACGTATAGCTCGGCTGCGGCGCAATCGAGAAATTCGCGGGCGGCACGCCGATCAGTACGGCGATGGCATGTTCCTCCTGCTCGCGCGCGATCTTCGAGGTCTGGAGATTGGCGATCACGCTTTCGAGCGTGTCTTCCGCAATCAACAAAGTGTCGTTGGATGCAATGCCTTGTTGATAGCTGGCGCGCGTCAGGTCGAGCAAGCGCACGTCGACACGCTGTTGCTTCTCGAGCAGGTCGACGTCGATGTCGTCCTGACGCAAGGCCAGGTAATCGGTCGCGACGCTCGCCGCGATGGACAGGCGCTCGCCGGCGAGTTGCGCATCGGTTGCCTGCAGATTCTCCTTGCCCGATTCGATTTGGCGCCGGATTCCACCCCAGAGATCAGGCTCCCAGCTCGCCGCGAGGCTTGCACTGGTGCTGTTGCGTATGCCACCGTTGGCGACCGCGCCGATGGTCGAGCCACTTGCGCTATTGGTCTTGCTGCGGCTGCCGGAAATATCAGCCGAGACGGTCGGGAAAAGACTGGATCGGTCGGCATCGACTTCGGCCTGGGCAAAGCGATAAGCCGCTTCGGCCGCCACGATGGACTGGTTCGCCTTGAGCGACTGCTCCACGAGGTGCGTCAATTGCGGATCGTTAAAGACCAGCCACCACTGGCTATCCAGCGCGCCTTGCGGATTGGCGGCGCTGCGTTGCCAGTTTGCGCCTTCCTTGAAACCGGTCGGCAACTCGACTTTGGGCTGATGATAATCGGGGCCTATGGTGCAACCGGCGAGGAGCAGCGCTGCAGCAAGCGCGCCGCTGCGCTTCGTTAGCTTATTCATCGTCATGCTCCCTTCCTGCTTTCCTGCGTCTGCGCAGGCGTTGATCGGCTCGGTCGAGCCAGAGGTAAATGACGGGCGTGGTATAGAGCGTCAACATTTGGCTGAAAAGAAGGCCGCCAATGATCGCGATACCCAAGGGCTTGCGAAATTCGGCCCCGTAGCCCGAGCCGAACACCAACGGTACCGCGCCCAGCATCGCCGCGATCGTGGTCATCATGATGGGACGAAAGCGCACCAGGCACGCGCGCACGATGGCCTCTTCGGCGGATAGGTGGTTCTTGCGCTCTTCGGTAATGGCAAAGTCGATCATCATGATCGCATTTTTCTTGACGATACCGATCAGCAAAATGACACCGACCAGCGCGATGATCGTCAATTGCGTGCCGGTGAGCAGCAATGCGATCAATGCCCCCACGCCGGCCGATGGCAGCGTCGACAAGATCGTGAGCGGATGCATCAGGTCCTCGTAGAGGATGCCGAGCACGATATAGACGCACAGCACCGCCGCCAGCACCAGCAGCGGCTCGCTGGCCACCGACTGCTGGAACACCTGCGCGGTGCCCGCAAACGACCCGGTGACGCTCGCCGGCATGCGCAATTGGGCGACTGCTGCCTCGACTTGCTGGGTCGCTTGCCCGATCGAGGCGCCCGGACTCAAGTTAAACGAAGCGGTGACCGCGGGGAACGTACCTTGGTGATTGATCGAAATGGCGGTTTTCTGGATCGTGAACGCGGCCATGGCCGATAGCGGCACGAGCGCCTGCCCGTTGGATAGCGCAGCGGTCGCCGGCGTGCCCGCTTGGGCCGTCGAGAATCTCGATGCTGTTGCGGTGGTAGCCTGCATACTGGATGCAGCCGACGCCGTAGTGCTCGCTGCACCGGAGCCCGCATTGGCGCCACTACCGGTTGCGCTGGGCGCTCCGGCAGGAATATAGATTGCCTTCAACGCCGCCGGATCGGTCCAGTATTCGGGCGCCAGTTCCATCACCACGTGGTACTGGTTTGCGGCCCTGTAGATAGTCGAAACCTGCCGTTGCCCGAACGCGTCGTAAAGCCCCTGGTCGATCGAATCGAAGTTCACGCCCATGCGTGCTGCCGTGTCGCGATTGACGTTGACCGCCGCCTGCATGCTGTTGTCCTGCTGGTCGGTGTTGACATCGCTTAGCGCCGGCAGCTTTTTCATTGCATCGACGACCTTCGGGACCCACGTGTCGAGATCAGCCTGATCGTCGGCCGTCAACGTGTACTGATACTGGGCTCCGCTTTGCCGGCCACCCACCGTGATGTCCTGAGCCGACTGTAGAAAGAGCCTCGCGCCGGGAATATTGCCCAGCGTGCGACGCAACTGGTTGATCACTTCATCGGCGGTGGCATGGCGCACGCCGAGTGGTTTCAGCGATACGAACATCTGCGCGCTATTGATCGCGTTGTTACCGCCGACAAAGCCGCCTACCGTGTCGACGTTGGGATTGGTCAAGACGAGCTGATTGATCTTCTGGAATTTCTGCTGCATGGCGTGATACGAAATGCTTTGCGACGCTTGCACCATGCCGATCAACCGACCCGTGTCCTCCTGCGGAAAGAAACCTTTGGGCATGAGAATAAACAGCAGCACGTTCAAGACGACCACGAGTATCGTCACGATTGCCATGAGCAACGGGTGGCGTATCACCCATCCGAGCGTGCGTTCATAGAATCGATGAAAACGCGAATCGGGATGGTCCGATCGCCCATGCTCGCGCTTCTCCCACTTTGCGCCGCTCTTGCTCTTGAACGCAATGCTGGCGAGCATCGGCGTGACCGTCAACGAGATCACCATCGACATCACGATCGCGACAGACAGCGAGATCGAAAACTCGCGGAACAGGCGCCCGACAATGCCGCCCATCAACAGCAGCGGGATAAACACAGCGATCAGCGAAATACTGATCGTCAACACTGTGAAACCCACCTCTTGCGCGCCGGCAAGCGCGGCTTCCACGGGCGATTCGCCAAGCTCCAGATGGCGCGTGATGTTTTCGACGACCACGATGGCGTCGTCGACCACGAACCCCGTCGAAATGGTCAACGCCATCAACGACAAATTATTCAGGCTGAAGCCCAGGAAATACATAACGCCGAAGGTGCCCAACAATGACAAAGGCACGACGATCGCCGGCACCAACGTGGTTCGCCAGTCTCGAAAGAAGGCGAACGTGACGGCGGTCACGAGAACGATGGAAATCAGCAGCGTGATTTCGACCCCGGTCAGCGACGCCCGAATGGTCGTGGTGCGGTCCATCAGGATGCCGAGCTTGATGGTCGGCAGGATCGAAGATTCCAGAAACGGCAACGCGGCCTTCACGTTGTTGACCGTGTCGATCACGTTGGCGCCCGGCTCCTTGAACACGACCAGCAGCACCGCTGGTTTGCCGTTCGATAAACCGTAGTTCTCCAGGTTTTCGACGTCCTGCCGCACATAGCCGAGATCGGAGATATGCACGACGTCGCCATTGTTCTGCTTGACGACGAGCGGACCGTAGTCGCTCGTGTTGTACAGCATGTCATTGGCGCCGACGTTATACGACTGGCCGTTGGCCGACGTCCAGCCCTTGGGCAAATCGACATTGGCATTGGCGAGCGTGGTGCGGATCTGTTCGAGGCTGATGCCATAGTGGCTGACGCGGTTCGGGTTCAGCTCGATGCGTACCGCGGGCAGGGCGCCGCCGCCCACCGTGACGTCGCCGACCCCCGGCGTCTGCAACAGCTTTTGCTGCAGCACCGTGGAAGCCGCATCGTATAACTGGCCGCGCGTGGCCGAATCGGAGGTCAGCGAGATAATCAGGATCGGCGCATCTGCCGGGTTGACCTTGCGATACGTCGGATTGCCGTCGAGATTACTAGGCAGGTTGGAGCGCGCCGCATTGATCGCGGCCTGCACGTCGCGCGCCGCGCCATCGATGTTGCGGTTCAGGTCGAACTGCATGGTGATGCGCGTCGAGCCCAGCGAGCTGACCGACGTCATCTGCGTGATGCCGGAGATTTGCCCGAACTGGCGCTCGAGCGGGGTGGCCACCGAACTCGACATGGTGGTCGGGTCGGCACCGGGCAATTGCGCCGTGACGTTGATGCTCGGGAAGTCGACCTCGGGCAAGGGTGCTACGGGCAACAGCTTGAACGCCAGCATCCCCGCCAACGCAATGGCGATGGCGATCAGTATGGTCGCAACCGGGCGCCGGACGAACGGTTCTGACAGGTTCATCCCGGCTTACTCCTCGACCAGACGATCGCGCCGGCCGAAAAAGCCCTCGATGCGGTGCATCGCCAGGTAAATCACAGGGGTCGAAAAGAGCGTCAGCAACTGGCTGACCAGCAAGCCGCCGATGATCGTGATGCCCAAGGGATGGCGCAGCTCGGAACCCATGCCGGTACCGAACGCGAGCGGCACCGCGCCGAACAGCGACGCCATCGACGTCATCAGGATAGGCCGGAAGCGCAGCTCGGCTGCGCGCCGGATCGCCACGAGCGGCGTCGCGCCTTCGTTGCGTTCCATCTCCAGCGCGAAGTCGATCATCATAATCGCGTTCTTCATCACGATACCGATCAACAGCACGATACCGATCAAGCCGATGATGTCGAACTGCGTGCCCGTGATCAGCAGTGCCAGCAGCGCACCGAGTGCGGCCGACGGCAGCGTCGAGAGGATGGTGACCGGGTGGATGAAACTTTCGTACAGTATCCCGAGCATCAGATACACGACGATGATGGCGGCGGCGACCAGGAACGCTTCGTTGGACAAGGACGACTGGAACGTCGCCGCCGACCCTTCGAGCGTGGCCTGCACCGTCGCGGGCAGTCCGATTTCCTGCTCGACTTGCGTCAGACGCGACACCGCCGCGCCCAGGGTATTGCCGGGAGCCAGGTTGAACGAGACATCGGCGTAGGGGAATTGGCCTTCGCGGTTGATCGTCACCGGGGCTTGGATGATCTGCATCGTTGCCATGCTGGACAGCGGCGCAACGCCGCCGGAAGCCGTATCGACATAGAGCCCGTTCAACATGGTGGAGATGTTGTCGGGATCCCTGTCGGCGGCGAGCACCACATGGTATTGATTCAACTGCGTGAAGATGGTCGACACCTGCCGCTGGCCGAACGCGTCATACAGCACATCGTCGATGGCTTGCGGCGTGACGCCCAGGCGCGATGCTGTATCGCGGTCGAACGTCAGTTGGATCTGGTTGCCTTGTTGCGAAGCCTGGCTTTGCACATCGGCGAAAATCGGATCCTTTTTCAGCGCCGCGATCAGCTTGCCGGTCCATAGCGAGAGCACAACGGGATCGGTCGCCTGCAAACCCAAACGATACGTCGTGGTCGAGATCGAATCGTCGAGCGTCAGATCCTGCACCGGGTGAAGGAACAGATGCATGCCGGGCGTGTTGGCGTTCGAGTCCGACAAGCGCCGGATCACTTCCGCGCTGCTGCTGCGATCGCCTTTGTCCTTGAGATTGATCAGGATGCTGCCCTGATTGATCGTCGGATTGGTCTGGTCGATGCCGACGAACGAAGACAGGCTCGTGACCGCCGGGTCTTTCAGGATCTGCGTGACGAGTTGCTGTTGCTTGACCGCCATCTGCTGGAAGGAGATGGTCGGTGCGGCCTGCGAAATACCTTCGAGCAGCCCTGTGTCCTGCTCGGGGAAAAAGCCCTTCGGCATCAGGAACAGGATCAGGAAGGTCAGCGCGGTCGTAATGGCCACCGAGATCAGCGTCAGCACGCGATGTTCCAGCACCCAGTCCAGCCCTTGCACATAGCGCCCATTGATGCGGTCGAAGAAATCGGCCTTGTGCTCGGCGTTCGCGTTGTGCGATTTGAGCATGCGCGAGCACATCATGGGCGTGAGCGTCAAACACACGAGCGCTGATATCACGATGGCCACGGCGAGCGTAAGCGCGAATTCGCGAAACAGGCGGCCGACCACATCGCCCATGAACAGCAGCGGGATCATCACGGCGATCAGCGAGACCGACAAGGAAATGATCGTGAAGCCGATTTGCTTGGCGCCTTTGAGCGCCGCGTCGAGTGGGGTGTCGCCGGCCTCGATGTAGCGTGTGATGTTCTCGATCATCACGATCGCATCGTCGACGATGAAGCCGGTGGCGACCGTGAGCGACATCAAGGTCAGGTTGTTCAGCGAGAACCCGAGCAGATACGACACGGCGAGCGTGCCGACCAGCGTGAGCGGCACGGTGACGGCGGGAATGATCGTTGCGGGTATGTTGCGCAGGAACAGGAAAATCACCATCACGACCAGCCCGACAGCGGTGGCCAATTCGTACTGAACGTCGGTCACCGAGGCGCGGATCGTTTGCGTGCGGTCGGTCAGCACATCAACCTTCAGCGTCGCCGGCAGGCCGGCGCGCAATTGCGGCAGCAGCTTCTGGATCCGGTCAACCACATCGATCACGTTGGCGCCCGGTTGGCGCTGGATGTTCAGCACGATCGAAGGCGTGCTGTTGGTCCAGGCGGCTTGCTGGATATTCTCCGGGCCCTGGATCGAATGGGCAATTTGCGAAATGCGGATCGGCGCACCGTTCTTGTACGCGATGATCAAACTGGTGTAATCCTCGGCCGATTGCAACTGATCGTTCGCGCCTATCGAATACGATTGAACCGTGCCGTCGAGATTGCCCTTGGCCTGATTGACGTTGGCGTTGCCCAGCGCGGTACGCACATCGTCGAGCGACATGCCGAGCGAGTTCAGCGCACTCGTGTTGGTTTCGATGCGCACGGCCGGCCGCTGGCCGCCGCTGATCGTCACCAGGCCCACGCCGGAAATTTGCGAGATTTTCTGCGCCAGCCGCGTGTCGGCCAAATCCTCGATCTTCGTGAGCGGCAGTACGTCGGAGGTGAGCGACAGCGTCAGCACCGGTGCGTCGGCGGGGTTGACCTTGCTATAGACCGGCGGATAGGGCAGGTTGGCAGGCAGGAAACTGGCCGATGCATTGATGGCTGCCTGGACCTCCTGCTCCGCCACATCGAGCGACAACGACAGGTCGAACTGCAGCGTGATGACCGAAGCGCCGTTCGAACTCGTCGAGTTCATCGTCTTCAAGCCCGGCATCTCGCCGAACTGGCGTTCGAGTGGCGACGTGATGGACGAGCTGGTCACATCGGGGCTGGCACCCGGATATTGCGTGTAGACCTGGATCGTCGGGTAATCGACCTCGGGCAGCGCGGAAACCGGCAGCAGGTGATACGCGAGCAGGCCAACGAGCAGCATCGCGACCATCAACAGGGTCGTCGCGATCGGGCGTTCGATGAACGGGCGTGAAATATTCATGGCAGTAGCGTCGGTGACTGCATCGATCAATGCGCCACGACTTTCACGAGCGAGCCAGTGTCGAGCTTGTCCGCGCCATCGGTAACTACTTGCTCGCCGGGCTTGATGCCGTTGTTGAGTATCGTGGTGTCATCCAGGTAGGACGGCCCCGATTTCACATTGCGCAGCGTCACCTTGTTGTTGGCGCCGACCACGAAGACGAAATCGCCATTCGAGCCGTGTTGAATGGCCGCGGTGGGCACCACGGGCACCTGGTTGAGCGTATCGGCTTGCATGCGCGCATTGACGAACTGGTTAGGGAACAAGGTGTCGGCGCCGGTCGGGAAGGTCGCCTTGACCTTGACGGTGCCGGTTGCCGTGTCCACCTGGTTGTCGAGCGCGAGCAAGGTGCCGGTGGCAAGCAGATTTTTCTTGTCCCGATCGAACGCGGTCACGGGCACGGGGCCGCGCGCCATCGCTTGATGGATCTGACCGAGATAGTCTTCGGGCACGGCATAGACTACGGTGGCCGGGCTGAGTTGCGTGATGACTGCGACGCCGGTCGTGGCGGCCGTCGTTACATAGTTGCCCGGGTCGACGAGGCGCAAGCCGACCACACCATCGACCGGCGAGGTTATCGTGCAATAGCTGACCTGCACTTGTAGATTCTTGACGTTGCCGGCGTCCGACTTCACTGTGCCTTCGTCTTCTTGTACTGTGGCGACCTGCGTGTCTAGCGTTTGCTGCGTGATCGAGCCGACTTTAATCAACTGCTGGAAGCGGACCAGATCGACCCGGGCATTGGCCAGTGCTGCCTGGTCGTGCGCGAGCGTGCCCTGCGCTTGCAGCAACTGCGCCTCCAGCGCACGCGAATCGATCGTGGCAATCACTTGCCCCGCTTTGACCCGCTGGCCTTCCTTGAAGTTGACCGTGTTCAGGATGCCATTGACCTGGGTGACCACGGTAATGGTGCGAGTGGGGGTGACCGTGCCCAGCGCGTCAATATAGACGGGGACATTCGCCAACTTCGCAGCGACCGCGGTTACCGGTGTGGCAGGCGGCGGCGCGACCGGTTTTTTGGCGTTGTGGAAATGAAGAAATACGATCACTGCCAATACAAGCAACAGCACGACGGAGCCAGCCCATAGCCGGCTTTTCGATCTTGCCTTCATATATTCCTTTTTTGACTGTTCGCCCTAAAGACCAAGAAGCTCGGGGCGCGCAGATTAATGACAGCCGGTGTTCATGATGGTTCTCATGGCCGTGCTTGTGATCGTGCTCATGATCGTGTTCAAGCGCGAGAGATACCAGCCCAACCCACGGCGAGCCAGGGTTTTGGCCGATCGCGTCAACCCTGTTTCAGACTCCGTCTGCGGCATTGCCGGGTTTGCCGCCGTTCGCGCGAGCTCGACTGGGCCGAATGCTGGCGAAATTGAGGGGGCTCCGATAAACAGCGCAAGACTTCGCGGCCGCGCCCCGTTAGGGACACCACGTTCGGTCTGCGTTGAGTGACCGACACGAGATCGCGATCGAGCAATGCTACGACTTCCTCAGCAATGTGGTCTATTTGCGTCGACGACGATTGCACCACCAGCAAGGCCGCGATTTCATGGAGGCTGAACATATTTCATCACCATGAGTTGTCATGGAAGCCCATTCTAAAGCGTGAACCTGACAGTTACGGTACAGGAATATTTCAGTCTTTTACGATGTAACAGGGCTGAAACGTTTGGGGCGGCGTGAGCTGAGGGGTGTAAGTTCGCTACCTGATAGCCGCTTTTTGACTGGGCATTTTAAGAAACGTTCGGCGCGGCGGGTTTGACCCGTTCTCGACCCGGCGTGGGAGCCGCAAAGCCGGGTCGAAGATCGCGAAGGTATTTGGACGAAGTTGGCCGACGAGGTCAGGCCATGCGTTTAGATGAACGAAGTCAAATCGACTGCACTGCGCACAGGATCGCCGTAATCAGCGCAATGCTGAAAATCGAAGCGCCGATCATCTTGCGACGATTCATCTCGGTCCACAACAGCACGCCGGTGATCGAAAGAAAGATCAAGCTTCCCGCGATGGAGTCTGCGAACAAAACCCAGCCCACGTTGACGCCGTTACCACGGTGCAGCCCCTCGAGCGTGGCGAGCAATCCCTGCTCCCGCCGCACGACGTTGATCATGTTCGCGCCTTTCCAGTAGTCGGCATCGACGAGGTAGTGGGGCGCGGTGAAACGCACTTCCCAATGTTCAGGCTGAGTCACAGTCTGGTCGCCCCAGGTCACGGGTTTCGCGGCTTCACGCACGGCGCGCAACGCGGGTCGATCGAGTTTCAGCGTCTCTTGCAGGTACTTCGCCAATTCGCGCGGCGATTTTGGCACGGGGTCCGGCATGGGAAGTTGAATCGTCGATACAACGGGCGCCCCGGTCGGAATCTTCAGCATGGCGCGATGATTCTGCAGGATCCCGGTAACGCCGAACAACAACCCTATCACGGCGCCCCACAGACCGACCCAACCATGAACTCTGCGCAGCCACTTGATGAAAGTGCCGCGGCTGGAGCGGGATTTGACCTGCCGGGTCGATATGTCCGACAACGGGTCTGTCGAGATCTCTACGTTGCGTGCTTGCATGATGACGTCTGTCGTCCAATGAATAAATGTGTGAGGGCCGCAGCCTTCAGGATGCGGCCGGCGTAACCGTATCTCTTCAGAAGTCGAACGTCGAACTCAACTCCAGCGTTCGCCCCAAGCCGACGCCGATTTGGTTCGATCCGGCCGCACTCCAGTAGCGCCGATTGGCCGCGTTTTCCAGGTTCGCCTGGAACGAGGCGTGCCTGCCGAAGATCCGTGTCGAGTAGCGCGCGCCCGCGGAAATCAAATAGTAACTGCCGATAAACGCCTGATCCGCACTGTTGACCGGCCTGGCGCCCACGTAGTAAATGCCGCTGTTGATCGACAGACCCGGCACCGATGGCAGTCGATATTCGGCAAACACGCTGGCGGTGACGTGCGGCGTGTTTTCCAGCGTCTGGCCCACGAGCGTAGGGTCGGAGGCACTGACCTGTGTTGCGTCAAGATAGGTGGCCGAGGCGATCACCGAGACATTTTTTATCGGATCGCCCTGCACCGAGAATTCGATACCGTGATAGCGCGCAGTGCCATCGATCACAAAGAGGTTTTGGCTGTTGGTAATCGCGGAGGGTTGCCGCAGGTTGAACAAGGCCAGCGATGCCAGCGTGTTGCCGGCGAACCGCTGGCGTATGCCGATTTCCTCCTGCTTGCTCACCACAGCGGGCAGCACCTGATTGGCGTTGGCCGCCGTAACCGGCGCTGTTCCAGCGGATTCAAGCGCTTCGACGAAGCTCGCGTAGACGCTCGTATTGGGCGCCAGGCGGTACGTTATGCTGCCCGAAGGCGAGGTATTGGTGACGTCGGAGTAGGGCGTGCCGGCTTGCGACATGGCGTAATCGGAATTACGCACACCGAACATCACCTGCCATCGGGAGGTCAAGTCGACTTGGTCATACGCGTACACGCCGCGATTGCTGATGTGCTGGGCCAGGAACAACTTGGGCGTTCCGCTCGGAATCAGGTTGGTGATGACGATCGGGTTGTAGAGATTCTGGCTCGCGGTAAACGTGTTGGTCGTGAAGTTGGGCTGGAATATCCAATCTTGCGAGACGCCGACGGTGACCGCGTGATTGATAGATCCGGTCTTGAACGCGCCATTCACATCGACGCGAACGATTTTGTTCTCATACATCTGGCCGGTCTGCTGGCTGGCCTGCAGAGTTCCGGCGCCCGTCGCAACATTGTAGTTCTGGAAAACCCAGGCAAAGCGGTCGCGCCGGGTGATCGATTGTCCGACCGAAAACGTCGCGGTCCAGTTTTCCGTGAACGCGTAATTGGCCTGCAGCAACTGTGTGTTGGCGCTCGCATGAGTCGGGTTGTTGGCACTAACCAACAGCTTTGACGGATCGGGAATCGCGGGTAGTGCAATGACGCCCTTGACGGGCGCAAGCGGAGCCAGACCGGCCTGCTCAACGATACTGGTTTCGATATGTTCGAAGTCGTATTTCAGCGAGAGCTGGCTGTTGATGCGCCAGTCCAGGGCGACGCTGGCGAACTTGCGATAACCGTGATCGCCGTCGACCGGTGTCTCGACATGCTCGTCCATTGCGTTGACCCGTATGCCGAACTGATTGTCGGGGCCGAAACGACGGCTGACGTCGACATGCGTTCCATATGAGCCGTTGGAATCGCCAAGCGCCGACACGCTGGTAACCGGATCGGTACCGGCGCGCTTGCTCACCATGTTCACGACCCCGGCCGGCACCGTGAAACCGTAGTACAGCGCGGATGCGCTTTTCAGCACCTCGACGCGCTGCTTGTCTTCCAATGGCATCCAGATGTTGTTGTCGATCGGCAATACGCCGTTGAACAGGAAGCTCGATCGGTTATCGAGCGGAATGCCGCGAATTGAAATGTTGTCGTAGGCCAAGCCGCTGAGTTGCTGCCGCGTCACGCCCGCAACGTTACGCAGTGCATCGTAGAGGCCGGTATCGCCTTGCGCGTCCATGACTTCCCGCGTTATGACATTGACGGTCGCGGGGACGTCGAGCGCGTCGAGTCCGCGATAGGGGCCGGTTTCGATGGTCACGGGCGCAAAGCCGCTCGATTTCTTCCCCGTCACGTCGACCGGCGCGAGTTCCTGGATATCGCTCGGGACAGTTGTTGGAGCGGTTGTCGGGACAGTTGTCGGGGCAGCTGGGGCAGTTGAGCCAGCGGCATCGCCATCGTTAGAGCCGGCGTATACGCCCGGGCTGATGAGTGACCCTAAAATGCCTGCCGCCAGGCAAGCAGTGAACGATCGCGATCGGTTTTTTTTGTTGAACGACGAAATCTTGCCGGTCGCTTTTCTACGGCGCATGAACAAATCCTGTTGACGGTGCGATGGCGCGGGGGAGCAGATCAGGCCCTCAGCGAGGACTCAGCCTAAGTTGCCACTAACCTCGCACGGCAAATACGAATGAGAATGATGCGCATTTATATTTAAAATCGCTTTGAAAGTCAAGTGAAGTGAAAATGACAGCAGGGGCGGGGGTGACGGTATTGGGGCGCGCTAGGTCGATGCCGGTATAGTGTTTTCGCTGCACGGCCTATCATGTCGGCCTATTATGTTCACCCCGTCACCCTGTATTCGCTCCCTCGTGCGATGTCTCTATGAAAAAGATTGGCTTTCTTTCGTTTGGCCACTGGACTGATTCCGCGAACTCGCGGGCACGGTCGGCGGCGGATGTGCTTCTGCAATCCATCGACCTGGCGGTCGCCACCGAGGAACTCGGCGCGGATGGGGCCTTTTTCCGGGTCCATCACTTCGCGCAACAGTTGGCATCCCCTTTTCCACTGCTCGCAGCGGTCGGCGCGAAAACGAGCCGGATCGAAATCGGGACGGGTGTCATCGACATGCGGTACGAGAATCCGCTTTACATGGCGGAAGATGCAGGCGCAACCGATCTGATTGCCGGCGGACGTCTACAACTCGGTATCAGCCGAGGCTCCGGCGAACAGGTTATCGACGGATGGCGCCACTTCGGCTACGCGCCGCAGGAGGGCGAGACTCACGCCGATCTGGCGCGCCGCCATACGGAAGTTTTTTATGAGGTGCTGCGAGGCAAGGGCTTTGCGCAGCCAAATGCCAGGCCCATGTTTTCCAATCCGCCTGGGCTTCTGCGGATCGAACCGCATTCCGCGGGGCTACGCGAGCGTATTTGGTGGGGCTCAGGTTCCGACGCGACCGCGGTGTGGGCCGCGAAGATGGGCATGAATCTTCAGACTTCGACATTGAAAAACGACGAGACGGGCCGCCCACTTCATATCCAGCAAGCCGAACAGATCGCCGCTTATCGCGAGGCCTGGAGAGCCGCCGGGCATACGCGAGAGCCGCGGGTGTCGGTCAGCCGCAGTATTTTCGCGCTCGTGAATGAACAGGACCGTATGTATTTCGGCCGAAGCGCTCAGAGCCGCGACACGGTCGGCTTTCTAGACGATGATGTTCAAAAGATCTTCGGCCGAAATTACGCCGCAGAACCTGACGTCCTGATAGCGGAACTGGCAAAGGACGAGGCAATCGCCGCAGCCGATACGTTGCTGCTCACCGTGCCCAACCAGTTGGGCGTCGAATACTGCGCGCACGTTATCGAGTCGATTCTGACGCATGTCGCACCCAGCCTCGGGTGGCGCTAAAACCAGGCATATCGAGTCTCTAATCAAACGTGATCGTTAAAGCTCGAGCCAAAAGTGTTTCCGTGCATGCGAAGCGGCAAATGGCAATGCCTACGCCAATCGCAGATCCCACAACACATCGAGTACGTGTTGCGTGGAACGCTCGACGTGCCCCGCGCGATGCGCAATGCCGAGCCGACGCCACAACGCCGGGCGCAGCGCACGCATGACAATGCGCCGGTCGGGTAATGGCGTAGTCGCCTCATGGGGCAACAGCGCTGCGCCGTAACCTGCCGCTACCAGACTCTTGATCGCGTCGTTGTAGTTGAGCTGAATGCGCGGCGCAGGATGGTGCCCCCCGGTCGCGAACCACTCCGCAGTCAGACGCGAGAGACGCGTGGTCGCGTCATTGAGAATGAGAGGTTGAGCGGCGAGCCATGCAGGCGTGATGCGAGCCGGACACCGCCAATGCGCGGGCAAAAAGGCCATCACGGGGTCCCGGCGCCAAGGCTTTATCACGAGTCCTGCCACTGGGGGCTGAGGCAGTGCGACCAGCCCAACATCCAGCGTTCCATTCGCCAGTCGGGACAGCGTTTCATGCGAAGTGAGCACCGCAACCTGAATGTCGATAGCGGGATGGTGCAGGCGCAGCACCTCGAGCGCTTGCGGCAACAGGTGCGCGATCACGCCAGTCGACGCACCGAGCCGTGCGCGCCCTTCGAGCCCCTGCACCTGGCGTTGAATATCGTCTAACGCCTGCTCCGCATCGGCCAGCAGTCGACGCGCGCGTTCCACCAGCACCTCTCCTATCGCCGACGGTCTTACATGCCCGCGCTTGCGTGACAGGAGCGGAGCCCCAATGCGGTCTTCGAGTTCAGCGATGTGGAGGCTGACCGTTGGTGGCGCCAGATGCAACGCACGCGCCGCGTCGGCGAATGAGCCACGGTCGGCAATGGCGACCAGGGTGCGCAAGCGGTCCAGGCTGATCTCTCGCATGTCGGCGTCCAGATTCAGAAAAACTGAATGTGCAGGTTATGAAATTCAACTTTCGCTATTGTAGCGGTACGCGGAAGATAGCAGGCTCGTTCTACTTGTATCACCCAGTCACCGGAGTATTCCGCACATGAGCTCTCCCCTTGTTTTCATCGACGGCGACCAAGGCACCACCGGGTTGCAAATTCACGAACGACTTCGCGACCGGACCGATCTGAAGCTGGTCACGCTTCCCGCGGCGGAACGCAAGGATTCTAAGCGTCGCGCCGAAGCCATTAACGCCTGCGACATCGCCATCCTCTGTCTGCCCGATGCTGCCGCGCGAGAGGCAGTGGACGCCATCGTTAATCCTGCCGTCAGAGTAATCGACGCAAGTTCCGCCCACCGTACACAAGCGGCTTGGACATACGGCTTTGCGGAAATGACTCTGGGACAGGCTGAGCGCATTGCGAACGCACGTCGGGTCACCAATCCCGGTTGCTATCCGACCGGTGCAATTGGCTTGCTGCGTCCCCTGCTGCACGCCGGGCTTATACCAGGCAACTACCCGGTCAGCATTTACGCGGTGTCCGGCTACTCCGGACGCGGGCGTGCCGGCGTGGAGGAACACGAGGGGCAGGGTGCTGTCAACGCACCGTCATACCAGGTATATGGTCTGGAGCTCGCGCACAAGCACACCCCGGAGATACAGCAGCACGCCGGACTCGCGCAGCGTCCCATCTTCGTGCCTGCGTATGGTGCGTTCCGCCAGGGCATCGTGCTGACGGTGCCCTTGGAGTTGCGGTTACTGGCACCCGGCGTGGACGGCGCCACGTTACACGCGTGCCTCGCACGCCACTATGCCGAGGCGGCCCACGTAGATGTCTTGCCGCTGCATGAATCGTGCGTCTTAAAGCATCTGGATCCGCAACTGCTGAACGGTACGAACGACATGCGCTTGAGCGTATTTCCTAACATGGAACACGGGCACGTCCTGCTATCCGCGGTTTTCGATAATCTCGGCAAGGGCGCGTCCGGCGCTGCGGTCCAGAACCTGAACCTGATGCTCACGCAGCAATAGTGGTCGATGGCTTGAGCTAATGTTCGGCTGTGCCCATTGCCAACGATTGTTGTCAATCTGGTCATGGCCATCTGCCGGACGCATCGGGTTGGTGTCGACCCGGAACCGCGGTTCGGACACGCACTCCCGTAATGCCCGCTCAAAATCACCAATCTCAGTCATTCAAAAGCAACTTGACGCGTACAACGCCAAGGATATTGAAGCTTGGCTCGCAACATATGCTCCAGACGCAGAGCAATACGCTCTGCATGGTGAAAGACTTGCGCGCGGACATGAAGAAATGCGTTCCCGCATGGAAGCCCGCTTCTCAGAAGCAGACCTGAATGCAAAGCTCGTGAACAGGACTGCAATGGGGAACGTTGTTGTCGACCTTGAAATCATCACTCGAAACTTCCCAGAGGGCCGTGGCACAGTGGAAATGCTTTGCGTATATGAGATCACAGATGGCCTCATACAGAAAGCCTCTTTCGCTTTCGGCCAGCCGAAGATGGATGCGCGTTAATCGGAGTTCTGACACGACATTGCAGGCGCGCTCCTTCGGGCGTTGCGCCTGAATTTCGCGTTAATGTCGGCTATCTGGATTGCTGCGGTCGTTCATCTTCCCTCTTTGCGATGTCCACGAATGTCTCAAACTGGCCGCACTGAGTCAGATAGCGACCGGCTCAGGACGACCCGTTTGAGTCATTCATCCGATTTTGCTAACGTCTGCTCCTGCGCTCTTACGAGACGTTCGCGAACTACGGCTTGGCCTAACATGCACTGGACCGATTTCGGTCCTGCCGACTCAGAACAGCGCGTTGCCTCCATCCGACAAGATCCTGCTTCGTGGTCATCGCGGATGCTTTCATTGCGATCAGCGCGGCCTCGCTCATCTTCTTCTGCCCTTCGAGTGGCGAAGCCTTGGCGGATTTGAGGAACAGCCATCCCACTGACCCAGAAGCGGGATTGGCCGTTCGTTGGCAGAATCGCCGTCAAGCCCTGTCGACGTCAATGATGGCCTTGGCGAACTCTGCCGGTGCCTCTTGCGGCAGATTGTGCCCTATGCCGCCGGTAATGTTGCGATGCTCATACTTGCCGACGTACTTCTTGGCATAGAGGCTCGGGTCAGCATGCGGTGCGCCGTTCGCGTCGCCTTCCAAGGTGATCGTCGGACAAGCGATAGTTGGAAATGTCGCGATCTTCTTCTCCAATCCATCATATTTTCGCTCGCCCGGCTCCAGACCCAAATACCAGCGATAGTTGTAGAGGGAGATACGAACGAAATCCGGGTTTTCAAACGCCGCTGCAGAGCGCTCGAACGTCTCGTTATCGAACGCCCATTTCGGCGAGGCCTGCTGCCAGATGAATCGGTTGAAGTCTTTGGTGTTCTTGGCGTAGCCAGCCTGACCGCGGTCTGTGGCGAAATAAAACAGATACCACCATTTGTTTTCAGCCGCTGGCGGCAGCGGCATCTGGACGGCGGCCTGGCTACCAACGAGATAGCCGCTCACCGAGACCAGCGCCTTGACGCGCTCGGGCCAAAGAAATGCCAGAAGGTTGGCGTTTCTGCCACCCCAGTCAAATCCCCCCATAATCGCTTTATCGATCTTGAGTGCGTCCATGAAGCTGATGGCATCGAATGCGACTGCAGCCGGCTGAGCGTTACGCGGTGTCGAGGCGGAGAGAAATCGCGTTTCGCCGTAGCCGCGCAAGTACGGGACGAGAACGCGGTAGCCGGCCGCCGCGAGTATAGGAACGACATCGACGTAGCTGTGAATGTCGTAGGGCCAGCCGTGGAAGAGCAGCACCGGTGGGCCATCTGCCGGCCCGGCTTCTGCATAAGCGATGCTGAGTACGCCGGCATTGACATGCTTTAGCGGGCCAAAGGACCCCTTCGATGTCCCCGCCGTCACCGACGCAGAAATGCGATTGTTGTTGCTCTCTTGCGCATTGGCGCTTGCAATGGTGCCTAGCTGGGCACCCACGAGACCGAGTGCCGATGCTCCAAGCAAGGTTCGGCGCGATTTATTGACATCTCCTGCCATTTGCTACTCCTTATTAGATTGACTGCCGATAAAGCGTACGCTGGAAACGTATTCAAAATATGTTCGTCCCTGGGTAGTTTTGTAAGTCGATGTATCAAGTCAGCGGCTAGATACATAACGATACAAATGCGTCGGATTCCTAGCTATTGGTGTCGGGTTCGGAATGCGAAAATTTTTTCGCATTCTCTGTACCTTTGCAGCTCGAAATCCGTGCCGATGCTTTTCCGTGTACGCCGCTTCGCGGCAGCTTACACGGTCAAATCATCTCATCGGTACAGGAGGGGTATGCCCACAGACCAGACCTGGCCGTGGAGCTCCGCGGTGACGTTTGCACCCATCCTGCGAACAGGGCGAAGCCGCCGACCAGTTTGCCCACCTTCTTCTTGGGCCCGACCAGTCCGACTGCCAGGTACTGGAGGGACTAGCCCGGCAGTACGCGCACCGCGTGCAGAAAGGCGTCGTAGTCGACGGTGAGCTGATGGATTTGTACCGGGGTCAATAAAAGTCGCGAGCGGTGGTAGGGATGTGACGGAGCGCTCAATGAGCGTGCGAGTTGCGTGTGCCCGCCTTTGGCGTGAGCGAGAGGTGTCATCGGCATCGTGCCGAGAATGCAGAAATCGCAGACTGGTTGATTAAGCTCACCCATGACCAGCGCAACTGGGGGTTCGGCTCGTGCTTTCTTTATCTGCGCAATGTCGAGTGCTTCTGGTTGTACTGGCCGGCGCTTTATCGGCTGTTGTCGTGCTGCTCAATCGGGGCATTCTCCGCTCACTGGGCGGCGAACCGATTCAGCACGACATGGATTTCACATACGACGTGGAAGAGCGCTTGAATTCACCAGGCTATGGCACCGGGGAAGCTGCATAATTTGAAAACTCGGTCCTGATTGGGGCGGGCGCTGTGAACGCATGTCGCTCACTAACGTCAGAGGCCGCCTCCAGCCTGATAGGTGTCATCCGAGAAGATGTGCCGGCCGGCTGCTCCTGGCCGGTCGCTGTCCCACGCATGCCCCTCCATCTTTGGAATATCGCCATGGAGGAATGTTGACTCCGCCAGAATCCATTCGCTATCCACTTCCTGTGAAAACCGGGTGCGCTATCCAATTTCGGCACGTCTGTCGCGGGTCTTGAATGCGTATCGCGGTAATACTTTTGCTACGCTCGGGCGCCATGCGGGATGATTTCCCCATACCGCAACTGGAGCAGGATTTTGAAAGACCCCCTTTTTTGGTGCACCTAACTTCAACACCTGCGCGCTTTCATGACTCGTCGATACGTACAGAACACCACGAACGCGTTCACCAGGAGGGTCTATCCATGCGCGAGGCACCAGAACCCATTCAGGAGGTCGATCTTCTGATCTCGGCGGGATGCATCATTACGATGAATTCCCGTCGGCAAATCATTCTCGACGGAGCCGTCGCCGTCAGCGGCACCGATATTGTTGCCGTAGGCGACGCCCGGGAGATTCGAGCTCGATATCGAGCGCGCAAGACGATCGATGCGCCTCAAGGGCTGATGACACCGGGGCTGGTCGACATACACAATCATCCCATCGACTATCTGATCAAGGGACTATGCGACGACACCCCTCAGCTTCAACGTCTGCGGGAACGACTGATCCCTCATGAAGATGGTCTGACCGAAGAGGAAGCCTATGTGGCGTCGGCGGCGACCTACTTCGAGATGATTCGTCACGGCACCACGTGTTTCATGGACGCGGCCGGCCCCAGGCCGGAATCCGTCGGACGCGCCGCACTCAATGTCGGGATACGAGGAGTGGTCTCGTGCAAGATGGCCGACTTGCCGGGGCCCTTCGGCGGCCGGCGCGAAGATCCACTGCGCATGATTGCACTTGCAGACAAGACGTTCGAACAGTTCAACGAAGCAGGAAACGGCCGGCTACGCGTTTGCTACGACGTCGACTTTCCTCCGATGGTCAGCGACGAGCTCGCCCGTCTCGTGCGCGAACACGCCGGCGAGCGGGGCGCCGGCATGACGGGCCATTTCATCGGCCAGAGACCGGAGTCAGGTCAAGCGGCTGGCTTTCGCAACGCGCATTTGAAGCGCTATGCCGATCTGGGCTTGCTTGGCCCGCGCACGACTCTCGCCCATATCGGATGGATTCCCGAGGCGGATATCCGGGTATTCGCCGACTCAGGAACCCATGTGGCTCACTGCCCGTCTGCGAGTCTGCTGGGCGGCAATGGCTGGGTGACTCACGGTGTCATACCGGATTTGCTGGCCGCCGGCGTAAATGTGGCACTCGGTACCGACGCCGCAGTCATCAGTCGCTTTCTTGACATGGTCCGCGTCATGCACATTGCGTCGACTGTGCACAAGGATGCGAGGATCGATCCTCTGCTCATGCCGGCTTATCAGGTACTTGAGATGGCCACGCTGGGCGGCGCGAAGGCAATGGGCTGGGCGGATCGTATCGGCTCGCTGGAAACTGGAAAGGCGGCGGACCTGGTTGTATTCGATGCATCGGGGCCGCAGTGGATGCCCAACCGATTTTCCAATCCGGTTTCCGACCTCGTCTACGGTAGCAGCGGTAGCGATGCCCAGACCGTGGTCATTGACGGGAGAGTCGTGATGGAAGACCGGCGCTACCGGACCAGTCTGCCATACGAAGAGATCGCTTCGGCAGTCGACGAGGCCGCAAGGACTGCGCTGCATCGATTGGGGATTTCTCCACAGGTGCAATGGCCGGTATCCGGCCCGTCCGTTGTGCAGTGATAGAGTCGGGCAGGCGGGGAACCTGGATTTCCTTGCATTTGTAACATCGGCATCGCGGCTCGGGCCAACTTGAGTTCTGATCCCAACGAAACAGGGGAGCGAGTCGAGGGCACGAGTCGTGAGGCCATCAGCATCGGGGAAGTCAAATGTTTCCTTCCAGTTTTTCATCCGCGCCTGCCCTTGAGGTGCGTTCCGTGAACACGGGTGTCGAAGGCGAGGCATTCGCGCCTTTTACGAATACGCCGTGGCAGGTCCCGTATGACTACGGGACCGTGTTCTATTGCACGGGTGGACGTGCGGAAGCACAGATTGGACTGCATCATCACATGCTTGGGGTTGAACTAACCCCCGGTATCGTTCGGACGCGGCACAACTCTGCTCGCTGGTCGAGCGAGATCATGGTCTCGGGCGCACTCTATTTCGTGGCGGCGGGTTCGACGATCGACGTCAGGAAGGAACACCCCATCGACTTCATACTTGCGACGATCGATCCGGAATCCGCCGATCGTATCTTCAGGGAAGCCGGGGTCTCGGGCGGGGTGCCGAGCTTTGCGGTCAATCTGGTCGACCCGATAGTCGACAGGCAGGCGAGGCAGCTTCGCCAGATGTTCCTGCGTCGGGACCGGGATGTCAGCCTTTTCGCATCCGGTTTTGTACAGCGTGCCGTCAGTCGGGTCATGCGGTACGACCATGCCCGGCATCGTTCCGGCCGCTACCAGCTCGCACCTCACCAGATCCGTTCGGCACTTGAGTTCATCAACGAGAACCTGTCCTCATCGTTATCGATAGAAACATTGGCACAGGAGTCGACGGGGTTGAGCGGCTTTTACTTTGCTCACGCTTTCACGGCGATGCTCGGTCACTCGCCGCATCAGTACATATTGGAGAGACGTCTGTCGCGCGCCCATGAGTTGATTGCGAGTACGACATCGTCTCTCGCTGAAATTTCGTATAGCGTCGGCTTTTCGAGCCAGGCGCATATGACGAGCACCTTTGGCCGGCGACTGGGGATCACGCCGGGGCGTCTGAGGCAACCTTTCGCATAGGTCGCCGAGTTCGCATCTTGACCGGTGACCCGATTGATCCGGATGGGTGTCTCTGGCGCAGGCCACGTTGTCGCAGGATCCTGAAAGCCTTTCGTACAGGTCGTCGATAAGCTTCGAGGTAGTGATCGACAGATGATCGACCATATTTCACGCTTACCCAACCGAGGCTAGAAGAGGGAATCTATGACGAACGGTATGCCTTCCATTCAAAATCCGATGCAAAGTTCCAACCGACTGAAGCTGGGTGTCTTCGGTATCAACGGTGGCGCAGCCTTTACCAATCATCCCGACCGCTTTACCGCAACCTGGGGGAACAACGTTCGTATTGCGAAGATGGCGGATCGCCTCGGCATCGAGGCGCTGGTCTCGGCTTCGCGCTGGAAACCTTTCGGCAAGGACGGCCACTATTCCGGCGACCTGTACGAGACATTCACCTGGGCGGCTGCCGCTGCCGCGGTGACTGAACGCATTTGCGTCATGAGCACGGTCCACCTCTCGGTGATCCATCCGATCATCGCGGCGAAGTGCTCGGCAACCGTCGATCTCATTTCGAATGGCCGCTTTGGTCTCAATCTCGTCTGCGGCTGGTATCGCGAAGAGATGGAGATGTTCGGCGATGCGATGTACGGTCACGACGACCGTTACGGCCTGGCAGACGAGTGGGTCCAGGTGTTCGACCGTCTCTGGGCTGGCAACGCCAGCTTCGACTATGAAGGTCTCTTCTACAAGCTCAAGGGCGCGATCATCCAGCCCAAATCGCCGCATCCGCGTCCGATCCTGATGAATGCGGGCGGCTCCGATCGGGGACGGGAGTTCGCGGCCAAGAATTGCGATGTGGCCTTCATCATTCCCCAAGACCCCAGGCCCGAAGCCCTGAAGAAGCAGGTCGACCACTATCGCGACTTTGCGCGCGAAAAATATGGGAGGGAGATCCAGGTCTGGATGTCCAGCTATGTGGTCCAGCGCGACAGCATGGAAGCTGCTCGCGCCTATGTCCAGGACTATGTAGTCAGCCAAGGCGATGACGAAGGTGTGGATGCCTTCATTGCGAACAACATCGGAAACGCCAAGACCATGCCGGACGGCGTGATGGAGAAGATGAAGTTTGCGATCGCGGCCGGATATGGCGGGTATCCGATCCTCGGTACAGCACAGGATATCGCGGCGACGCTCTCGTCGATTTCCGATGCCGGCGTGGATGGCGTGCTCCTGACGTGGCTCGACTATGAGCGAGGCTTGGCCAGTTTCGGCGAGACGGTGCTCCCGTTACTGGAAAAGCAGGGCCTGCGCACAGCCGTCGAAGTGCCGGCCTGAATGAGTCTGCAGGCCCTGCATCGATCCCCGCCGGCTTGAGGCCGGTGAGGTTCGGCACCCCTATGGCGCTATGCCACTTGCATGGCGCCCCCTTCGAGTCCACCCACAATCGAATCGTGCAGGAACAGGTCATGGAAGAAGAAGCACTGCGAGCTGATTTCAAGCAGGCAATGCGACGCCTGGCGGCGACGATCGCCATCGTGACATCGGGTAACGGCGACGAGAGAACAGGGATGGCGGCGACTGCCATTACCTCCGTCACGTCCGATCCCCCGACGCTGCTGGTGGCGGTGAACCGGAATGCTAGTCTGTCGCCGGTCATGAAGTGCGAACGGAGATTCTGCGTCAATTTACTCGCGGAACGTCATGCCGACATCGTCGGCATCTTCAGCGGTCAGAGAAAGGGCCTCGCCAGGTTCGAGGTCGGTAACTGGACGACTTTCGACGAAGGGCTGCCCATCCTGAGCGACGCGGCCGCGAGCCTCGTCTGCACGATATCGACGACTGTCGAGGTAGGGACGCATACGCTCGTCATCGGTGAGGTGACGAGAGTCTATTGCCATTCGACGATTGATCCACTGATCTGGGTCGATGGGCGTCTCGCTCGTACGAGGGAGCTGTGTTTGTAGGGATGCTCCCTTCGCTGCCCGCTTCCCATAACGACAACATCGCGCCGGCCCGGCATTGCCGGCTGCCAAAGGAATCTCCATGAACACTCGCGCTGCTCGCCATCCCATCCTACCTCTGATTCTCGATCGTTGGTCTCCCCGCGCCTACGATTTTTCCGCGCCCGTGAGCCGTAACGAACTCGCGACACTGTTCGAGGCAGCTCGCTGGGCACCCTCGTCATTCAACGTACAGCCATGGCGTTTCGTCTTTGCATTGCGTGCCGATACGGGCTGGCAGGCCATGCTCGACTTGCTCATTCCCTTCAATCGCAGTTGGGCGGAGGCGGCAGGCGCACTGGTCTGCATCTGCTCGGAAGTCGATGTTCCTACGAAGACACCTGGAGAACGACAACCCTCCTACAGCCATAGCTTCGACACCGGTGCCGCGTGGGCGATGCTTGCGCTGCAGGCGTCCAGTGTTGGGCTCGGCACGCATGCAATGACCGGGTTCGATGTGGACCGTGCGAACAGTGTCCTTCAATTGCCGCGGAACGTGCGGCCGGAGGCAATCATTGCAGTGGGGCGAACAGGCTCGCCCGCCAATTTGCCGGAGGCGCTTCGCGAGCGCGAGGTGCCGAGTAATCGGCAACAAATCGAGACCTTTGTCTACGAACACACATACGGGACGGCCGCGCGTTTCGGCGGGATCTAAAGCACGTCTCAGATCAAAGGATTACGCCAGCGACATTGCGCGAGCTGCGCGAGGCGGCGCTTGCCGACGAACACGGGAAGTGCCTGGACGAACTGGACGCTGACCGTGGATTTCATGCAATCGTGGGAGGTACGGCATGGACAGATTCCTGCCGGTGCTTGGGTACTGCTGAGAACCGACTGGTAAAAATGTAGGAAACCTATCTAATTTATTAATCTGCGCGAAGGCCGAGCGAATACGCGCGGTCCGACGCAATTGGCGGCCGAGTGGCTGATTCGCGAACGTAACGGCCACGGATTCTCGGGGCCGAGACGATCAACACTGACGCAGACCAGTCCTACAAATTCCTGCGCGTCTTGGCAATGGTCGGTAGTCGATGCCGATCGTTGCTCGCATAGAGCGGCAAAGAATGTAGCAGATTCCTGGAAGATAATTTTACATCGGTCGTAGCAAACTCCATTCAACACCTCGTCGTAACCATTAAACAAAAAAATAGTCCGCGTCAATTCGGATAACGAATCATTGTCTTAAAGGGGCACTATGAGATTCGCGTTGAAATGGATAGCAGCGGCCATCATGGTCAGCGTTGCCGGAATCTCCCATGCGGCAGAGAACGGCCAGCCAAGCGGATCGGTTGCGTTCGGCATCGATGGAATGAGCAACTTCTATCTGCCCCCGCCTGGCGGGTGGTGGTTGGTGAATTACACAGGCATGTATTGGGCAAATCGCATCGACGGTCCCCATGGAGAGAATGCGGTGCCGGGTGCGAAGCTCGATGTGGAGTACAACGTCTTTGCGTTCAAGTATCTCCCCAACACCGGGATTCTTGGGTCGACATGGACGGCCTTTGAGATTTACCCGACTTTGGTGCGGACAAGCTTCAGCAATGGAGCGGATCGATCGACACGTTTCGGCTTTGCCGATCTCGCGATCGATCCATTCGGACTTGCTTGGAAGGTCGGGAACGCGAATATCGGGTTCGGAACCACATTCACTGTTCCCACGGGCGAGTGGAACCCGAACAGCGAGGTGAACGTCGGCGACAACCATTTTAGCTGGAACCCGCAGCTTTACTACGACTGGTTTGATCCGCAGGGAAGAGGTGACATTTCGGTCCACGGTTCGTACGAGCTGAATTTCCGAAACAATCAAGGGCTGGTTACCTACTTCAATCCGACCGGGTCGCCCTATACATCAGGTCAGGTATGGCATCTCGAAGTGGCTGCGGCATACAACGTCAATCAGAACCTGAGTGTGGCCGGGTCTGTTGTGGGTGCCTATCAGTTCACGGACGACAAAGTCAGCGATCCGCAGGCCAACGCATACGTGCAGAACGCCCTCGACGGCAATCGCTACGAAGATGTGTCGGTTGGAGTCGCCGTACGTTATCTTTTTGCCAAGGTGATCCCGGTGAACCTGACTTACACACGAGACGTCTACGCGAGAAACAAGGCGGTAGGTAACGCGATCGTGTTGCGGGTCGTGGTGCCGCTGTGAGTGACTGAAGTATTCGACGCTCACGCCGCTGGCGAGCCTCACTTATAGCTACCAGGATCAGGGCAGCTATACGGAGAGCGGCGGCAATGGCGCGGCACTGTCGGTCGGTGCCAGCCACGCGAACTCGGTGAAGAGCGTTCTCGGTGCGAGGCTGGAGAAGGCCTTCTCCAGCAGCTACGGCGAGATCGTGCCCGACCTGCAGGTGCAATGGATCCATGAGTACGACCACACAGCGCAAGCGACGGGGGCGAGTTTTGCGGGAGACCCGACGGGTCAAACGGCATTCACGACCGTGGGCGCGACGCCGGTATCGGATTTGGCGGACGTGTCGCTAGGCGTGACGCTGCTCAAGGCGCACCACCTCTGCGTCGGTCGATCGGCATTTCGTCGTTTGTCCACGCTTGGCCAAATGGCGACTACCTGCTCGTCAGCAGACGTTCGCGAAGTGACTGTGAATGGCGCTTCCTGGCCGCACTGAGTCAGATAGCGACCGGCTCAGGACGACCCCAGAAGGGACGGTCGTATTTCCCGAAAGCGGCCATTCCCGGGAGCTATATCCGCGACGAGAAGAAAGGCCTTATGTAGCGTGAAAGGAGGTCGCCATCTGTAAGGCGGCCGGTGGCTAAAGCTGCCGCCATTTGCGGCTCTGGTGAGTAGCTTGCCAATCGCTGGCTAGACGCTCCGCCTTGGCAAGCTGAGCCACACTCAGTTTCGGCTTCAGAAAGTCACGTAAGGTCGTGGCGTCGGGCGGCCCCGAATTGGCGGCGAGCACGGCCCACTTGTAGGCCTCCACTAGGTCTTGAGGCACGCCGACGCCGCTTGTATACATTCGGGCAAGATTGTATTGGCACATGAAGAAGCCCAGTTCGGCACCCTTGCGATACCAGAACACCGCTTTTGGCAGGTCCCTTTCGACCTCGATCCCTTGCTCATACATGGAGCCGAGCACAAAACTTGCATTCATGTCTCCGCCATCGGCGGCCATTGAATAGTAAGCGAGTCCCTTCTCTCGATCTCTCGCGACACCCTTTCCATGAAGGTAAAGGTCGCCAAGAGTGGCGTAGGCGCTGACAAATCCATTGTCACCCGCCTTCTGCAGCCAGGCAATTCCTTGAGCAATATCCTGTACGATCCCATCGCCTCTCAATAGCGCCGCACCATAACTCTGCTGCGCCCACGCGTTTCCTTGCGCTGCAGCTTTATGAAACCAGTTTACAGCCTCAGCGTGGTCCTCAGGGACGCCCAGACCGAACCGATACAGGAAACCAAGCATAGCCTGTGCTTCCGCATTTCCGTCTTTTGCGAGGGGTTCGAGCAGTTGGCGCTCTCTGAGATAATCGCGCCGTTCATGGGCCGCCTTGGCCTCCGCCAGAGAGGCAGTCATGGTACGGGATAAATCCTCACCGAGTGACATTCGCCCCTCTTGATTTGCTAGCGCTTGGTTGGCGGACTTCGAGAAAGTGTTCGTTTGTTTATCCGACGGGCGTTGGGGGGCCGTCACACGTTGGTCTGCCGCGTGGACCGAAACGCAAAATGCGCAAAGCAGAAAGGCGGCCCAGTCGCGGTTACGTAGCCGTCCAAGGCAGCGACCCGACGATGAGTTGGTTGACATATCTAAAAACATACCAGTGGTACCATCGGGATCATAGTCGTGGCCGGCAATTTTTCCGCCTTCCTCGTCGGCCTTCACCACGCCAGGGAGGTGTTCACTGAAGCTACCGCGCGGCGCGCTTTCACTTGAACG
>NZ_LMUX01000021.1:1241453-1273220 GCF_009765705.1 Burkholderia sp. L27(2015)
CCGGCCGCCGCCTCCGCGGCCGCCTATAGCAAAGACGTCAATAGAAAAGCATAAACAGACGAGTAGTAACAGTCTTGCCATGGTCCCTCATTTCGCCGGCATTCGACGCTCGGGCCAAGCGCAGTCGTTCGCGTTCGGCCATGACGTTATATCGGCAACGAAATGCGTAACCTGAGACGGCACACTCAATGACCGCTATTGGCCGAGGCTGTGTCAAAACAGTCAATCCCAAGGTTTTGATGGGTCGCTTTACCCTTACTGACACCTGCCGAAGCCGTTGTAGGCCATCCTCGCAAGCCAATTTCGACAGCCCTCGACTGAAGCGTGCGTTTTGACATAGCCTCGGCCGCACCCGGAAGTTCACACTGACCTCGCGCAACGCGGATCGCTTGGAGATTCGAACTGCGCTTGTCGACCCGTTGCGGCTCGTCACGGCGCTACAAAGCGGACCGTTAAGTCCCGTTATTCCGACGTCTCGCACACAATGTCGGAGGGTCTCTCACCGCAAGAAACGTCAGGCTCAAACAGCTCCCCTTGCTCCTTTCCGCGACATAGTCACTCGCCTAGGCTTCATTCTAAATCCTCCCGGCGGACAAAATACGAAAGGCGGCACCGAACTAATACCTTAAAGCAGCCCAGAAGCAACTGCGCCTCCGCTTCGAAAGAGGGCTTCGCTTGCAATTTCAATTCCATGAATAGCTAAGTGCAGAAAATCATGTTTACTAAAGTAAATCGGGAGTTAGGCCGTTAATCCATATGGGACCTACTTCTCCTTTATCAATGATGAAATTTTCGTTTCCGACTGCCCTTTTTGTGGTCATGATAATTGTGGCTGGTTGCGCGCACGATCCTGACTCGAAAAATCACACATCCGCCAATGACACCCTCGGCGATGCGCCGATGGCTGTCAAAACGACGCAGCAGATCCAGATGCGTCAAAAACTAGTTGCTGCTGGGATAGACCCAGACTCTCAACGGGGCCAGATACTGCTGCGTTGGATGACAAAATTCGCAGCGGATCCGGCATGGCAGGCTGCAATGCGCCGAAACCACGCCGATCTCTCCCTTTTCGCGACGCCACTCGCGTCGGATGACAGACTACGGATGCTGAAGCTTTTAGAGGACATCGCGTCCGGGTCGGCATACGATTGTCACGCGCTGATGCAAGGAGCCGATTTCATCGCAATGGAGAAATCGGCTTCGCCGCGTACCCTCGAAGATGTAATGGAGATTTACCAGATTCTGGTGGATAGCGCAGCTTCAGGACATACAGAAGAACATTACAGCGACGCGACGTTACTTGACGTCGATGCACTCCTCAATGCGACGCCTCCAGAGCGAGGGGCGAAGGAATATCCAAAGAACCCGTGCAGCATGCTCGTGTTTTCCGTCGACGCCATTGACGCTCTCAGCCCCAACGTGCGTGACCCTGCATCCTTTGAGTTTCTACGCATGTTGAGCCACCGCAAGAATATGGTTCAAATGACGCTCGACAATCCTTACACATATTTTGACGAGTCGTTTGACGAACGTCAGCTACCGGAACAGATCCGCCGACGACTCCCTACTGACGGCAGTCGTCCACTTCCGTACTCGCGCATCACGTTCGACGCACGCTGGGTCAACAAGACAACGCCAGGAGACGATGCCTCGTTCAAAGATGTCCTCGTCAATCGACGAAACAACGGGGTAGTGGCAGAAATGGTCACGTCAGCCGGCTGGGCCGACTACACCCTTAGCCTTGGTCTCGCAAATCTGCGCACACAGACTGTTGGAACGGGAACCGCACTGACACGGTTGGCGACGCTGCCCGCTGACGCCCCCATTGCCACGCTTGCTAGCGAGCCTGTCACCGGTGAAACCATCGACATCGCCCTCCCGCAACCTTCGAGCAATGGCGCGGATGCGCGACAGTGCAGGGTGGAAGGGACGGCACCTGCGTCAACGGTCTTTCAGCAGTTTAGGGGCACGGCAGTGTCCATAATGTGCTCGGAGCAGCAGAAGACCGGTTTGACCCGTCGTTGGCATACAACGCTGTTCCCCGACTACGGAATTACGTGGACGGATTGGGTCGAAGACGAGGACAGCCGCACTGCCGCAATTGTTCGAAATATTACGGTCGATGGTGCTTTGAAATGAGTTCGGTGTAAATTCCACCGGTAGATTTCCAGTGTTGAGATCCGTTAAACGCGGCGCTAGGTCAGCCTCTCCCGATTCTCCGCAATAGGCCATCAACGGAACACACGCAATTTTCAACGATCTAGACTTTAATGTCGACTGACCGCTATTGGCCGGCTTCTGCCCTACGCGACCAACTCGTGTCGACCTCAAGCAGTCCACACACTTCTTGTAAGTCAACCAGCGGTGTTTCCACCGCGGTTACTCAGTTCGTTTCGATGTGGTTGTCCTGAATCAATTTCTTATAGGTCACCAGATTTTCCCGCGTCATCTGATCGAGCTGCGCAGCGCTGGAGCCGGTCGGGTTCGCGCCTTGCGCAATCAGTTTGGCGCGCACGCCGGGGTTGGCGAGCGCGGCCTTGATGGCCTGATTCAGACGTGCCACGATCGCGGGCGGCGTGCCGTGCGGCGCGACAATAACGAACCACGAAGAAAACAGAAAGCCCGGTGAGCCCGATGCCGAAATGGTCGGCACGCCCGGCGTTTGCGCCAACGGTTCTTGCGAAGATACGCCAAGCAGCTTGAGTTGTTTACCATCGATCAGGCTTTTAACCGTAGCCAGCGCGGAGAATCCAACCTGCGCGTCACCGCTGGCAATCCCGACCGCCGCAGGCGTGGCGCCGCGGTACGGCACATGCAGCATATTGAGGTGGTTGCGCGCTGCGAACAGCGCCATAGCGATGTGTTGCGGGCTACCGTTGCCACCCGATGCGTAGTTGATTTTGCCGGGCGCTGCATTGGCCGCGGCGATCACGTCCGCAGCGGTCTTATAGGGCAGGCTCGGCGTCGCAACCAAGCCCCAATCGAGCGTGGCGACCAGCGAAACCGGTGCGAAATCGCGGATGGGGTCCCACGGCATGTTCGACTGCAGATTCGGCACCATCGTCAGGATGCTGTCGTTGAATGCGCCCAGCGTCAGGCCGTCCGGGTGCGCGGCGGCGACTCGGCCGGCACCGATGATGCCGGATGCGCCGGGCAGGTTTTCCATCACGATCGAGCTACCTAACTGCTTCGACAGTTCGGGCGCGATAATGCGCGCGGCATTATCGACCGCACTGCCGGCCGCCAGCGGGATGATCATCGTGATGGTCTTGTGGTCCGGATAGTTGGGATCCTCGTTCTGGGCGATCGCACTGGTTGCGACCAGGGTGCAGCAGGCGAGAACGCAGCAGCGCAAAATGGATTTCATGGGTTTCAGTCTCCTTGACTGGGTTGTCGGCCAGGACGTTTTTTTTATTGTCTAGCGCTTGCACGGCATGAGGCGCGGCGGGTGTTGGCAAGCTCGGGTTGCCATATTCAAGTCGCCAGGTTCAGCAACACCGTAGCGTTGCCGCCCAGGATCGCCCGACGTTCGGCATCGGTGAGCGGCGTAGCGAAAATCTGATCGACCGGATGCAATTCCCAGGGGATCGGATAATCGGTACCGAGTACGACTCGATTGGCACCGACTTGCGAGATCAAGAACTTCAGCGCTTCAGGTGTGAATACCATGGCGTCCACATAGATGTCGCGCAGGTATTCGCTGGGCTTTTTCTTCAGCACGATCTGGGCGTTGCAGTTCTGCGGCGAGACAAAGCAGGTGTAGTCGGAGCGTGCCGCATAGGAGCCAAGGTACCCGCCGCCGTGCGCCGCCAGGATCTTGAGGCCCGGGAATTTATCCAGCGTGCCCTCGAAGATCATGTGCTCGAGCGCGATCGTGGTATCGAGCGGATTTCCGACGGTGTTCGACAGCCAGCCATTACCCTGATAACGCGTCTTGAGTTCCGGCTGGCTTTGCGGGTGGATGAACAGCACCGCACCGAGCTCTTCGGCCTTGGCCCAGACCGGGTAGAACTTGGGATTGGAAAAGTCTTCGCCGTTGACGCTTGAGCCGATCGCCGCACCGCGCAGACCTTGTTTCTGCATCGCGGTTTGCAACTCCTGCACCGCCAGATCCGGGTATTGCAGCGATAGCGATGCGAACGCCGCAAAACGCTGCGGATAAGCTGCATGGAGGTCCGCGAATTTCTGGTTATGCAGTTTGACGATGGCGCTGGCGGTATCGCGGTCCTTTTTGTACCAGAACGGGTTGATCGACAGCACCTCCATGTCGATCCCCATGGCATCCATCGCCGCCAGCCGCGCGGTTACTGCGGCTTGGTCGTCGACCGGGATGAACATTTCCGGCACGCCTTTGGTCTGCGGCACCACGTTGTTGGCGTCGGGGCCCATCAACGCGAGCGACTCATGGAAATAGCAATGCGCGTGGGTATCGATGGTTCTGACGCGCTTGCCGCCCACTCGTACCGGTGAGTGCCGGGTAGCCAGGGCCTGCTGGGCGTGCGCCGCATCGAGCAAACCGCACGTGCAGAACATGATCCCGCTGCTGACCGTGCTCTTGATAAAACCTCTGCGCGTTGTCAACGTTGTCTTCTCCACCCGTTTTATATTTTTGTACCTGCAGGTTTTGTACCTGCTGGGTGCGCTTTGAGAGCTGGGTCGGCAATCATGTCGCTGCGCGCGCGTTCTATCTAGTTAGCGTTCTGGTGGGTCATTGACTGACCTTTTACCCGCGACCGTCTCCCGGGTAACGTCAGAGTATAGAAAAGCGCACCGCGCTGGACCAATACCATTTTCTCTCTGCGCCATACCAAACTGTTCTTGGACAGCGGTGCCGTGCTCGCGGGCGCACCCACCATCCCGCCCAGCCTACCCAAACAAACCATAGACATAGTGACGTCATGATGTCATTATGTCTATATGATTATCGATCCCACCAGTCCCATTCCGCTTTACGCACAGGTTGAAGCGGTACTCGCTGCCGGCATTGCCGACGGCACCTACCCGCCGGGTACGCGATTACCGAACGAAGAAAGCCTGATCGAACGGTTCGGCGTGAGCCGCACGACCATCCAGAAAACCGTGCAAAACCTGATCAGCCGCGGCTTGATCGAGATTCGCCGTGGCAAAGGCACGTTCGTGATCCAGCCCCGGATCACTCAGGAGCTCACCGAACTGAGCGGCTTTGTCGAAGACATGCACGCGCTCGGCCGCAATCCGACCGCCCGCGTACTCGACAAGCAGGTCGTGCCTGCCGATGAAACAGTCGCGCGCAGGCTCGCGCTCGCGGTCGGTACGCTGGTGGTCCGCATCCAGCGCGTGCGCCTCGTCGACGGCATGCCGCTGTCATTCGACGAGACGTGGCTACCCAGAGAACTCGGGGAAAAGGTCATCAGTAACAATCTCGAGACCGAGCCGATTTTTTCCTTGCTGGAAAAGAAGTACAACACACCGCTGGTGGAAGCCGAATATCGGCTTGAGGCAACCTGCGCCGTTGCGGCCGTGGCACAGGCGCTCGGCATCGACCTCGGCAGCCCGATCTTCCTGATTGAACGAACCTCTTACAGTGCGCAGCACCAGCCGGTCGACTACGAAAAACTCTACTACCGCGGCGACCAGATCCAGTTCGTGACGCGGCTGGCCAGACGCACGGCGAGCACCTGAGCCCAGGAGGGTTAGTCATGGATATCGGCTTTACGATCTGGCTGTTTGCGATTTCAATCGGTGCCAGTGCTTTGGGCGGGATGCTGGGCATGGCGAGTGGAATTTTTATCGTTCCCATCCTGATCGTGTTCGGGCACGTCAATATTCACGTTGCGATCGGCGCGAGTATCGTATCGGTGATCGCCTGTTCGTGCGGCGGCGCGGCGCCTTTTCTGCGTGCGCGCCTGACCAATATCCGGCTCGCTGTCGTGCTGGAAACCGCCACCACGCTAGGCGCGTTATGCGGCGTATTGCTAGCCGGAATCATTCCAGTATCCGCGCTCTTCTTGCTGTTTGCGGCGATTCTATTGTTATCGGCTCGGCAAATGCTGGCGCGACGCAGCGATCCGACCGATACATCCGCGTCTGTGCACAGCGGATCATGGACGGCGAAACTACGCCTCGATTCGAGCTATCCCGATCGCGCGCTGGGCCGTGATGTTGCCTACCGCGTGCAGCGCGTGCCGATGGGCATGGCGTTGATGTATGGCGCAGGATTGGTCTCGGCGCTGCTTGGCATCGGCAGCGGCGTGCTGAAGATTCCGGCCATGGACACCGCCTTGCGTCTGCCCATCAAGGTCTCTTCGGCGACATCCAATTTCATGATAGGTGTGACGGCCGCAGCGAGTGCGGGCGCCTATTTTGTCCGCGGCGATATCGTCAGCGCGATCGCGGGACCGGTTGCGCTGGGCTCCGTCGTCGGCGCAGTGCTTGGAGCGCGCATTCTGATGCGTGTGTCGAACGAGAAACTTCGCGTGTTCTTCGTTGCGATACTCGTCCTGCTGGCCGTACAGATGTTGCTGCAGGCTTTCGGCATCAACCCATTCGGAGCATCGGCATGAATCGCGCCGAATCGAGATCAACCCCGAAACCAACCCCGACATCGACACTCGCTCCGCTGGAGCGGCTGCTCGCGAGTCTATTGCACTATGGGACTTGGGTGGCGTCGTTCATCATCGCTGTGGGCTTGGTGCTGACGCTGATTCATGCCAACGGTGGCGTCTCTCACCCGGAAATGATGCTCGGCATGCGCATCGTCACGACAGGAATCGTGTTGTTCATACTCCTGCCGGTGCTGCGCCTCGTGCTGATGTTCGGTGTGTTCCTGCGCGAGCGCGACTATCGCTTTAGCGCCATCGCGGCGCTGGTACTGTTGATCGTGGCGGCTGGGTATGTGACGGGCGCGTACTTGGCGCCGTCGATGGCCGGGTAGTTTTTCTCGATGCCAATAAGCAGCATTATTTGGCGCGCAAATTCGCGCCGCTGGCTTCGGTCAGCTTGAGAAAAGACCAAACAGAAATCAGCGTCACGGCGCCCACCACGACGAACGCGGGTGAAAAATCGCGTGCGCTCAGGTGGTCGGCGCTGGCGCCGTGCAGCCATGCGGCACCGGTCACCAGCGTGGACGCGAACGCCACCCCCATGCTGATCGATAACTGCTGGGCCATGCCTGCCAGCGCTGTGGCTCGGCTCATGCTCGGCGCTGGGATGTCGGAATAGCCGAGCGTGTTGAGCGTGACCATTGCCGCCGAGTTGAACAGCCCCCCGAGCAGCAGCACAACGAAGATCAACACATGCGAGGTCGTCGGTCGAAACAGACCGTAGCTTGCATAGAAGGCCGCAGTCAGTCCGGTCGCGGAAACGAGCAACCAACGGAAACCGATGCGCTTGATTGCACCGGCGATCAGCGCACGCGTACTGAGCGAGCCTACTGCCGGAGCGAGGCTCAGGAAACCCGACAACAGCGGCGAGAGTCCGAAGCCGAGCTGGAACATCAGCGGCAACAGAAACGGCGAAGCGCCGATCGCAATGCGCAGCGGCATGCCGCCCAGCACACCGGTGCGATACGTCGGGAATTTCAGTAGACGCAGGTTGATGATCGGTGTGCTGTGCTCGCGGCTGCTGCGCTCGAAGACCCACAACGCGAGCGCGCCAAAAGCGATCATAAGCAGCGTGGCCGCCCCCGGCAACAAGCCCTTGCCGGCCGTCTCGAAGCCGCCGACCAAGCCGACCAGCCCGGCGGCCGACAAGACGAAGCCGCGGTGATCGAACGGGTCCAGCGTGGCTTCAGGGCCGTCCTTGGCGATGAAGATACGCGCCATCACTACGCCGAGCACGCCAAACGGAATGTTGAGCAGAAAAATCCAGCGCCACGATACGAACGTCACGATGAGGCCGCCGAGCATCGGTCCGGCAAGCCGTCCGAAAGCGCCCGGCACCGTGAACCAGACCATCGCCGCGATCAGCTCGGCGCTGGGCACGCTGCGCAACAATATCAAGCGCCCGACCGGCACCATCATGGCGCCGCCCATACCTTGCAGGATGCGGAACACAACCAGTTCCGGCAGGTTATTCGCCAGGCCGCACAATGTCGAGCCGAGCGAGAACAGCACGATCGCCCAGCAGAAGACGCGGCGTGCGCCGAAGCGGTCCGCCAGCCAGCCACTCGCGGGTAGAAACACCGCAAGGCTGAGCAGGTAGGAGGTAATCGCGAGGTTGAGCCGCAGCGTTTCCAAATGCAAGGAATCCGCTATCGATGGCAACGCCGTTGCCATGATGGAGGTATCCAGATTTTGCAGAAACAGCGGGCAGGCAACGATCAGGGGAATGATGCGGCGATGTAGGGCCATAGCGCAATTCTATCGCGGATCAAGCCGATGCAGCAGGGCGGCGCGAGAATTACGCGGCAGGAGCGCGTGCAAAGCGCGCCTGCCGTGCGACTAATTTGTGCTGCTGACGGCCAAGCGATCGAGGCGCGCCGGTGGTTCGACCGGCGGCTCTTCGAGGCGTATCCGCATCGCGAACATGGGGCCGAGAACCATGACCACCATCGATGCGCCAAACGCGACGAGCCAGTTGCCGTTGCTCACATCGAGCAAGTAGCCCACCACCACAGGAGAAATCGCGCCGGCCAGGGCCATGCCCGCAAAGGTGAGCGCACTCGACGTAGCGGAATGCTCGGGCGCAATTTCCGAGCCGATGACCCAAAGTGGCGAGTCTGCGATTTCCGAACAGAAGAACGCGAAGCACAAGCTGGCGGTGCAGATCGTGACGTTGCGCGTCAACATCAACGGTATCAGCCCGACCAGCGCCGACAGGAAACCGAAGATGATGACGTTGCGGCGCGCCTTGAGCCGGTCGCCGGTACGCGTCAAGTACCAGTCGGACAGCATGCCGCCGGCGGCCGTCCCGACCGTGCCGCCCAGCAGCACGAAAGTCGAGAACACGGCCGAGTGTTCGATCTTCATCCCATAGCGCTGGGCGAAGAACGACGGTACCCAATTCAGAAAGAACCAGAGGATCCAGCCGTGGCAAAAGCAGGCGGCTGTTGCCGGCCATACTCGGCGGATCAGATCCGGCCAGTTGACCGGGAGAGCGTGCTTGCTGGTATCCGGGGCTGCGTGCTTTCCGGCCGGGGCCGGGGATGCTTGCTGCGAGCGCTCGCCGTTTGCAGCGGCCAGTCGTTCCAACTCATCTGCCTGTTCGTCCTTTTTGTGTGCCGAATTCAGGCAGCTATACATGAAGAACATGAAGCAGATCGTGACGATGCCCAGGATGATAAATGCCCAGCGCCATGAAAAATACACGATCAACGCCGTAACGATCAGCGGCGCGAGCGCACTGGCGGTACGGCCGCATGCGTGCATCACACCCTGCGCCGTGCCGCGACGGCTTTCCGGCATGACATTGGCGATCATGCGCGCAGCCGACGGGTAGATGGGCGCTTCCCCCACGCCTACCGCGAAGCGTGCGATCGCCAACGTGACCAGGCTACCGATGAAACCGGTGGCGATGGTCGCGATGGACCACACGATGCCCCACACCAACAGCCCCTTGCGCGCGCCGATCCGGTCGCTAAGCCAGCCGCCCGGGATCATGAACACCGCATACGCAATGCCGAAGGCCGAGAAGGTCAGCCCGAGACTGGTGTTCGTCAAGCCCAGCTCTTTGCGGATCAGGGGCGCCGCCACCGATATATTGGCGCGGTCGATATACATCACGAACGCCATGATACAGAGCATCACAAACGTGAGCCTCGCCCTGTCACTACTCCGCGTGGAATGCGACATGTCTTCCTCCGGTACTGCTTTTTTTATGATTATTCGTTGAGCCTACGCGACGCCCGTCGCACCGGCTTAAATCTTGCGTGTGAAGAACTCTTGCAATACTTCGTACGTTTCATCCGGGCATTCCTCTTGCAGGTAGTGTCCGGATGGCACGGTCGCCGTCTGCAGGATTTTTGTGGCGTAGTGGCTCCAGACCTCGGCCGCATCGTGGTTGCGACCGACACCGCCTTTCTTGCCCCACAGGATCAATGAGGGTGTTGTCACGCGCTTGCCTGCCTCGTAGTCCTCGGTGTCCATCGTCAGGTCGACGCCGAAGGTCGCGCGGTAGTCCTCGCACATCGCGTGGATCACTTCCGGGTTCTTGATGCAGCGGATGTATTCGGCCAATGCTGCCGGATCGAAAAAGCTCACGCCTTGATCGGTCTTCGAGAGCTTGCGACGGATAAAGAATTCCGGGTCTGCGCCCATCATCGTTTCCGGCGTCGGGAAGGCCTGGGTCATGAAGAACCAGTGCCAGGAAAACACGCCCCATTGACGCGTTACGTTGTTGAGTAAATAGTGTTGCGGCAGCATGTCGATGAAGCCGGCGCGCAATACATTGTCTTCGTGATCGAGACACATCCGGTGCAGTACGCGTGCGCCACGGTCGTGGCCTGCCGCGTAGAACTTGTCGAAGCCCAGTGACTGCATCACTTCGACTTGGTCTTGCGCCATCGAACGGAACGAGTAGCCGGAATGATCGTCGCCGCCGGGCGGCTTTGAACTATCGCCATAACCGCGCAAGTCGGTGAGCACCAAGGTGAAGTGCTTCGCCAGACGCGGCGCAATCTTGTGCCAGGTCACATGGGTGAACGGGTTGCCGTGCATCAACAGCAGTGGCGGACCTTCGCCGCCCTTGAGCGTTACGATGTCGGCACCGCGGGTCTTGGTGATGGATTTGGTGAAATTTTCGAACATATTGGCTTCCTGGCTAATACACGAGATACGAACCGGTGCTGTGTTTTGCGTGGCGCTCTCGCCCGCTATACGCGGGGGTAGCGCCACGTCTGTTGCACGTTGCACATTGCGGCTTACGTGTTACGAGTGAGCGACGTTAGCTGGCGATGCCGGCTGACCGTATCAGCTAACAACGGCTTCGCGACTGGCTTTGCGGCTCGCCGCGTTGCTGCAGTTGATGCGAAACGCCGCGGTCATGGCGCCCACGTCGGCCTTGCCGGTACCGACGATGTCGTAAGCCACGCCATGCGCAGGCGTCGTGTACACAGCCTTCAAACCGCCAGTGAGCGTGACACCTTCGGAAAATCCGAGCAGCTTGGTCGCGATCTGGCCTTGGTCGTGATACATGATCACCACGCCATCGAAGTCGCCGTTACGCGCCTTGATGAAAACCGTGTCCGACGGGAATGGGCCGAGACACGGCAGGCCTGCTGCGCGCAGTGCTTCCAGCGTCGGGCGTATCACTTTGATTTCTTCATCGCCGAACAGGCCATTCTCGCCGCCATGCGGATTGAGCGCCGCGACGCCAATGCGCGGATTCGGCTTGCCCGCTGCGCGCAAGGTATCGAACGCGAGGCGTACCGCGCCTTCGATGCGATCGGGTTTCACCATGTCGACGGCGACGCGCAAGGCCACATGCGAGGTCACGCGGAACGTCGAGAACAAGTTGATGATGTTGACTTCGCCGAAGTAGCCGCTGTGGTTGGTCCAGGCAGCGAACATCTGATGTTCGTCGTGGTAGTTCCAGCCGCCGCGGTGTAGCGCGGCCTTGTTCAACGGCGCAAAGCAGATGCCGTCGAGCTTGCCGGCCAACGCCAGGTCAGTCATGTACTTGAGCGTCTCGCCCGTCAGGCGACCGGATTCGGCCGACAGTTCACCGCGCTTGATGGCGGTCGGGTCCACGTTAGCCAAGTCGATGAACGGCACTTCGGCCTGGTTGAAATCGGCTTCGTCGATGTTGCTGATCTTGCGGTAAGGCACTTTCAATCCGGCATCGCGCATGCCCAGTTCGAATACGCGTGCATCGCCGATCACGACAACGTTGGCTTGTTCGCGGGTGGCCGGCGATGAAAGCAGTTTCGCAATCAGTTCCGGGCCGATTCCCGTGACGTCGCCCAGCATCAATCCGATCAGAGGCTTCATTGTGTGTCTCTCCTGGTTTTCAAATGAGTTTGAGCCGCGCTCGTGCGCGGGGTTCCGATATTCGGCGCGAGTGGCTAGGCCGGGGACATGACGCGGGCCCACGGGTTAGCGGCAAAGTGCGCCTGCTCGAACGCTTTGATCTCGGGCAACATGCCCACCGAAGCGCCGATCACGTCGAGACCGTTAAGGTACATGTGACGCTGACGCGCATCCATGTCGAACGGAAACGATTTGCCACTTGCAGTGTGCACCTGCTGCGCCTGAACGTCGATAATCAAATGGCTGCTGGCCGGTGTCGCTATTTCCGCCATGATCTGGTCGATCTGGTCTTGCGCAAGCATTACAGTAAGAAAGCGATTGTTAATCGAGTTGTAATAAAAGATCTCGCCGAAACTCGGTGCGAGCACCGCGGCTATGCCGCCTTGTTGAAGGCCCCACACCGCGTGTTCGCGGCTTGAGCCGCAGCCGAAATTGGGGCCGCCCACCAAGATGCGCGCGTGGTTGTAGGGCTCGGTGTTCATGATGAAATCGCGCTGCGGCGTGCCGTCCGGGTGGCAGCGCAAGTCGTACAGCAAACCTTTGGCGAGCCCCGATTTGTCGATGCCGAACAAGAATTGCTTGGGCATGATCTGATCGGTATCGAGGTTGGCGATAGGCAAGGGCAGCGCTACACCTTCGACGCGTGTGAAGTCGTTCATGGTTGGGCTCCCAGTTTGCGCACATCGGTGATATAGCCGGCAATGGCCGCGGCCGCCGCCATGGCGGGGCTCATCAAATGCGTACGGCTATCGCGACCTTGTCGGCCTTCGAAATTACGGTTGGTGGTCGACGCGCAGCGCTCACCAGGCGCGAGTACGTCGTCGTTCATGGCCAGGCACATCGAGCACCCGGGTTGACGCCATTCGAAGCCGGCATCGGTGAAGATGCTCGCGAGGCCTTCGCGTTCGGCTTGATCGCGCACTGCGCCGGAGCCGGGCACTACCATGCCCCTTACCGTGGGCGAAATCGTTTGCCCGCGCACTACTGCGGCGGCGAGGCGCAGATCTTCGATGCGGCCGTTGGTGCAGGAGCCGATGAAGACGCGGTCGACTCGTGTGCCCTCGATGCGGCTGCCGCCCGTGAGGCCGATGTAGTCGAGCGCTTTGGCAGTGGACGCATCAGCGTCGCGCAGCGGGATCCAGCCGTCGATGGGGATGGCCTGGTCGGGGCTGGTGCCCCATGTGACGTAGGGCGCGACGTCGAGTGCCGAGAATTCCAGTTCGATGTCGAATACGGCGTCCGGATCGGAATACAGATGGCGCCAGGTTTGGATCGCTGCTTCCATGCCGGCTGCGTCGAGATTGCCGGGATGAGCGCGTACATAGGCGAAAGTGGTTTCATCCGGGGCTATCAACGCAGCTCGGGCTCCGGCTTCGACCGTCATATTGCACAAGGTCATGCGCGCTTCGATGCTGAGGGCTTCGATTGCCGTGCCCGCGTATTCGACTGCGTGACCGCGTGCGCCTTGGGCACTGATCTTGGCTACCACGTACATCACGAGATCTTTTGCCGTGACGCTAGTGGGCAGCACGCCGTCGATGCGGATGCGCATGTCGGCGGCGGTGCGATAGGTCAGCGTTTGTGTGGCCAGCACGTGTTCGATTTCAGACGTACCGATGCCGAAGCCGAGCGCACCGAAGGCGCCATAGGTTGTCGTGTGGCTGTCGCCGCACAGTACCACCATGCCTGGGCGGATAAACCCCGACTCCGGCGCGACCACGTGTTCGATTCCTTGCAGCGGGTCGTTGACGTCGTAGAGCTTGATGCCGCTCGCGTTGCAATTGCGCGAGAAATTTGCCGCTTGTTTCGATGCCGCTTCGATGCGGATCACCCGTTGGGCGACCGGATCGGCGTGAGTGGGGATCACATGATCGACGACACCCATTTGCTGCGACGGGCGCAGCACCAGCAAGCCACGTTCAACCAAACCGCCGAAGGCTTGTGGGCTGGTGTATTCGTTCATGATATGCAGGTCCGCATACAGCAGGACATGCGCTTCATCGAGCCGCTTTACCGTGTGCGAGTCGACCAATTTTTGATAGAGAGTGTGGGCCACGAAACGCTTCCTCTTTTTTAATCCGATCTTGGCTGGAAGCCCGATCTACCGTGTTAAAAGAGTATAGCGAGACGGCACTGGTTGATAATACAATCTCATTTACTCTATTGTTAAGATGAGTTTATAAATGGATTCGATCTCGGATTTGGCCTTCTTCGTTCGCTTGGTCAAGCATGGCAGTTTGTCTGCGCTGGCGCGCGAGGTGGGGGTTACGCCGCCGGCCATCAGCACTCGGCTGGCTGGGCTTGAGAAGCGGCTGGGGGTGCGGTTGTTGAACCGCACTACGCGGCGATTGAGTGTGACGCAGGAAGGTGAGCTGTATTTGAAGAACGGTACGCGGCTGCTTGCGGAGTTGGAAGAGCTCGATGTGATGGTTTCGAGTAGTCGGAAGACGCCTAAGGGGTTGTTGCGGGTGAACACCACGTTTGGTTTCGGGCGGCGGCATATTGCACCGGCGATTTCTGCGTTTTTGCAGAAGTATCCGGAGGTGGAGGTGCAGTTGGTTTTGACCGATCGCGCGGTGAAGCTTGCGGATGAATCGTTCGATGTGGGGATCTGGTTTGGCGAGGTGCAGGACTCGCGTATGGTGGCTCGCAGGATTGCCGCGAATCGGCGGTTTTTGTGTGCTTCGCCTGAGTATTTGGCACGGGCAGGGGCGCCGACCACGCCGCATGATTTGCAGCGTCACCAGTGCATAGTGTTACGGGAAAGCGATGCGGCTTATGGGACTTGGTATTTGAGCCGAGGGCGCAAGCAGGAGACGGTTAAGGTGCGCGGGCCGTTGAGTAGTAATGATGGTGAAACGGCGTTGATTTGGGCGCTTGATGGGTATGGCATCTTGATGCGCTCGGAGTGGGATGTGCAAGCGCATTTGAATTCGGGCGCGCTGAAGTTGGTTTTGCCGGAGTGGTCGTTGCCGGTGGCGGATGTTTATGCGGTGTATGTGGAACGGATGAATTTGTCGGCTAAGGTTTCGGCGTTTATTGAGTTTTTGACGTTGTGGTTTGCGCGGGATCCGAATTGGCGGTCGGGGGCGGTGGATGGGGGTGTTGTTGCTGGGATGTGAAACGGGGATAGCAATTACTCGGGATGGGATTCACACTCGTTCATTTATCGGCGCGACTTGAAGTTACCGCGGCAAACGAGCCTATCCGTTTCTTTGTGTGTGAGGCATAAACTGGCAGCGTAAGGAGGCCTGTTATGCCTCACACACAAAGAAACGGATAGGCTCCGAGGTCGTAACAACATTACAAAGACTCGCCACATCGTCAGTGATCGCTAACTTGAGAAACTTCAACGTCAATAAGTCTCAACATGGAACCGGCCTTCCTTAACCATTTTCGCCCGCAACTCCACCCAGTCCAAGCCATGCTGTGCGGAAACCTCAGCCAACGCCGCCATCACCCCCGTTTCCATCCCCTTCAAACCACAGACGTAGAGATAAGTATCCCCTGCCAACAACTGAGCCACCGCTTTTCCCGCCTCAAGAATCTTGTCTTGCACATAAGTCTTGGGGTGATCCGCAACTCGCGAGAACGCAAAATTCTTGTCGATGAACTCCTCCGGTAACTTCAACAGCGGCCCAAAATAAGGCAACTCCGCCGAATTCCGCGCGCCGAAAAAAAGCATCAACTTCCCGCTAACTGATTGCCCTTTCGCCAAAAGCCTCCGCCTATGCTCAGTCATTGCGCGCATAGGCGCTGACCCGGTCCCGGTACAAATCATCAGAAGATTCGCCTCCGGATGATTAGGCATCAAATAATTAACCCCAAACGGCCCCGCAACCTGCACGTTCGCCCCTTTAGGCAAGTCGCACAAATAATTCGACGCCACGCCAACGGTAGGTTTGCCATCATGATCCAACACCACACGCTTAACCGTGAGCGACAGATTGTTATACCCATCCCGCTCCCCCGAGCGAGGGCTCGCAACCGAATACATACGCATGTAATGCGGCTTGTCACTAGCGTCTAACCCAGGCGGAATGATCCCTATCGACTGCCCCTCTAAAATCGGAAACACCTGCGTGCCGAAATCAAGCACGATATGCCGGATATCGCTTTCCACCTCCGGCGCAGTCAGCCGATAATTCCCCGCGATCGTCGCGGTAATCGGCGTCTTCAGCGTATAGAGATTGACATAGGGATGAGCGGCCGACCACGGCGGAGTCGAAGACGATATCGATGTTGCAGCGTTAATCTGCACAGCGTCGCCCGCGACCGCCTCATCGGCTACCGAGACCTGATCGAGCACACTCGCATCAACCTCTTGCTCCACCGGCAACTCATCCCAACTCAACTGCTCATCTATCGAATAAGCCGCACTCTTCGCCACCGTATGCCAGTGATCGATCGATCCCGTAGGACATGGCGAAATACAAGCCCCACAAGCATTACAGATATCGGCATCAACCACATAATTACGGCTGTCATGCGTGATTGCATCGATCGGACAAGTCTCTTCACAAGTATTGCAACGAATGCAAATCTCGGGATCGATCAGATGTTGTCGAATAAAAGCGATCGGTTCGGGGGCGTTCATGGCGGCCACTCAATATGTGAGGTGTAACAGGGCCGTGCGCGATCGCGTCGGCCCTTGCGTGCTTAATTGAAGCGAACGTATTCGTAATCGATAGGCTGACGGTTGATACCGATCGGCGGCGGCGCGATCCAACCCGCGATCTTGCCAGGCTCGATCACACGCCCCATCAACGAAGCGACATAAGCGCGATCGGCCTCCGAGGGCAACCAATTGGCCACATTCGCCTGCCATTGCGTTTCCGAAATCAGCCGTCCTTCCGGAGAGATCTTGAATTCCGCCATCGCGCCGATATGGCGATTGAACGCCTTATGCGGCGTAATCAAGCGGAAGCTCAACCCCGCCTTCTCAATCACACGATTCCACCGTGCCACACCAGCCACTGAATCACGTATGTAGTCATCGCGCAGCAATTCATTGAGCGCATTCAACATCGGCACTTCACGCTCGACCAAGGCACCGTTTGAAACTTCGAGAATGCGGTACTGGCCACCCTTCAACAGATGATCGTCATCGCGCTTCATCTCTTCGTATCGGCCTTTCAACCCGGCGCTATAAAAAGCCGCCGCATTCGACGATTGGTCCGCGCCGAACAAGTCTATCGTCACGCTGAAATGGAAGTTCAAGTAACGCTGTATCGTGGGCAAATCGATCACGCCTTTCGCGCGGACTTGTTCCGGGTCTTCAATGCCGAATTCCTTCATGACCTGACAAGTACGATTGATGATGCGCGAGATGCCGGATTCGCCGACAAACATGTGATGCGCTTCTTCAGTCAGCATAAAGCGACAGGTTCTCGACAACGGATCGAAACCCGATTCGGCAAGCGCATTGAGCTGGAACTTGCCGTCCCGATCGGTAAAGTACGTGAACATGTAGAACGCCAGCCAGTCCGGCGTTTCCTCGTTGAATGCCTCGAGTATGCGCGGCTTGTCCTGATCGCCGGAGTTGCGCTGGAGCAGCGCCTCGGCTTCCTCGCGGCCGTCGCGCCCGAAGTATTTGTGCAACAGATACACCATGGCCCAAAGGTGACGGCCTTCTTCCACGTTGATCTGAAACAGGTTGCGCAGATCGTAATTGGACGGCGCTGTCAGCCCGAGGTGCCGTTGCTGTTCGACCGACGCCGGCTCGGTGTCGCCCTGCGTCACGATCATGCGGCGCAGGTTGGCCCGATGTTCACCCGGCACTTCCTGCCAGGCATTCATGCCTTTGTTCTCGCCGAAATTGACCTTGCGTCCTTCTTCGGCCTGCGCAAGGAAAATACCCCAGCGGTAATCGGGCATTTTCACATGAGCGAAATTCGCCCAGCCTTCCGGCGTGACATTGATCGCGGTGCGCAGGTAGACGTCGTGGTTGGTCGAGCCGTCAGGCCCCATGTCGTTCCACCATTGCAGGTAATTGGGCTGCCAGTGTTCTAGCGCACGCTGCAGGGTTTTGTCTTCCGAGAGGTTGACGTTATTGGGGATCTTGTCGGCGTAATCGATGGTGCTCATGAGGGGGTCCTTAAATGAAGCCGGTTTAGACTCGGTTCAAATCAAACTGCGCTTTGTTGCCGGAGCCGTATACCTTCAAGGCACCCAGCTCGCCGACCGCATTCGGACGGATGAAGATCCAGTTTTGCCATGCCGACAGGCGCCCGAAGATGCGGGTCTCCATGGTCTCGCGGCCGTTGAAGCGCAAGTTGGCTTCGAGGCCGGTCAATGCATCGGGGGACATGCTGGCGCGCTCTTCGAGAGCGAGCCGCGTTTCGTCGGGCCAGTCGAGGTCGTCCGGGTCGGCGGTGATCATGCCCAGTTGCAGGGCCTGGGCCGCGTCGAGTAGCTGACCTTGGGTTTCGCGCACCGCGGCGATCGCGTGCTCGTCCTCATAGAAGCGGCGCGCCAGTCGCGACTGGCCGGAGACCATGGGCAACACACCAAAATTCATTGCGGACACGCCGATCTTCGGCGCGTGATCCGCGTCATCGGGCAAGGCCAGCATATAGATACGATCTGCGGCGAGCGCGACTTCGAGCAAGGTGCCGACGAAGCACGAGTCTTGTTCGACAAACGCAAACAGCGAGCGCGAAGACACGTCGAGCCGCGCCAAAGTGCGACGCAAGAAGCCGGTGGTTTCGCGCACCAGCCAATTGTCCTGGTTGGCGATCAGCGTGGCGTCGACATCGAGCATCGCTTGCGGGTCGCCGGAAGATTTCAACACCCAGGTGCCGATGTCGAGTTCGTTGGTGCGCAGATGGAGGATGGCGTCGTCGAGTTCGCGCGCGAACTGCAGCGGCCACCAATTAATGCCTGCGGCTTCGATGCCTGCGCCGTCCTTGGGTTGCGGCGAGGTGGGTGCCTTGACGGTCAGTGTCGCGTGCCGGGCGGCGCGGTCTATTGTCACGTTGACGAATTCATAAGCCAGCGTGTTTTCGGTTTGCTGACGATGCAGGGGGCTCAGCTTCACGCCTTGAGCCTGCGCCGGGCGTTGGCTCGTCGCCGCGAGCGCCAGAGCGTGCTCGCGCACCGTATCGGCAAATTGCGCGGGCTTGGCGATTTCGTCGACGAGCTTCCAGTCCTTGGCTCGCTGGCCGCGCACACCTTCTGACGTGGTGCAGAAAATATCCGCGTGGTCGTGGCGCACGTGACGCTTGTCGGTCAGACGCGTGAGGCCGCCGGTGCCCGGCAATACGCCCAGCAAGGGCACCTCGGGCAAACTTACCGACGACGACCGGTCATCGACCAGGATGATTTCATCGCATGCGGCCGCCATTTCGTAGCCACCGCCAGCACATGCACCGTTGACGGCAGCGACGAATTTCAGCCCTTCATGACGGCTGGAATCTTCGAGGCCATTACGCGTTTCGTTGGTGAATTTGCAGAAATTGACTTTCCACGCATGCGTGGACTTGCCCAGCATGAAGATATTGGCGCCCGAGCAGAAAACACGGTCCCGGCCACTGGTGATCACTACGGTGCGCACGGTTGGGTGTTCGAAGCGAATGCGCTGGAGGGCGTCGTGCAATTCGATGTCCACGCCCAGATCGTACGAATTGAGCTTGAGCTTATAGCCTTCCTTCAAGCCGCCGTCTTCGTTCACGCTCATCTTGAGCGTGGCGATCTGGCCGTCGACGGTCAAGGTCCAGTGCTTATAGCGCTCAGGGGAGGTTTCGTAGTTGATCGGGGGTGCGGTTGTCATGCTGGGCCTCTTTGGAAATATGATGCATCTTCGAGTCGGTAACAGCAATATATTGCACGTTTTATGGTGTGTCAAGCAGAAAAGTGCATCGCGCTGGGTGGCGATATAGGCGTAGCTGGGGAGGGGAGAAGGCCGTGCGGAAGGGAGGATTGCGCAGAAGGGGCGCGCTGTTTGAGCGCGCCCGTGCGACTGAACTACTGAGCTAACTACTGGCCGAGCCGAACCGAACTACGCAATTGATCCAGCAAGCCCACGAATGCGGCTTCCTGAGTCATTTCCGTGGTTTCGAACGTTTCATCGGCTTTGGAATAGAACGCCGCGCGGCTTTCAAGGATGTTATTCAGATCGTCCATTGCTTCGCGGTTGCCCAGCATCGGACGCATGTCGCCCTGAGCGACCACGCGCGCCATGTGTTCCTGAGGCGATGCTTGCACCCACACCGTATAGCAATGCGACAAAAGCAGATTGAAGGTGGCGGGATCGGACACCAAGCCGCCCGGCGTCGCGATTACCGCGCGTGGAAAACGCTGGATCACGTCCTCGAGCGCGCGATATTCATAGCGCCGATAGGCGTTCGGGCCATATAGGGCGTGGATCTCAGCCACGCTGCATCCGGCCAATGTCTCGATTTGCTGATTCAATTCCACAAACGGCACCATCCAGTGGTCGGCGAGCATCCGGCCCAAGCTGGACTTGCCGGCACCGCGCAGCCCGATCAGCGCGAGACGCTGGCGACGCGCGATCTCCGTGGTCGGCGCCTCGAAAATACCGGCCAATGCCGCTCTGGCCTGCGCCAGTTCTTCATCCGAGCGCCCGCGCAGGATCTCTCGAATCATCAGCCATTCGGGTGAAGTGGCCGTTTCGTCGCCGATCATCTCGGCGAGCGTGCAGTTCAGCACCGTCGTCAATTGCCGCAGGAACTGGATGGAGGCATTCCCGACGCCCGACTCGACGTTGGCGAGATGCCGCTCGGACACTTCCGCCAAGCGTGCCAATGCCTTGCGCGTGAGGCCCCGCCGCGAGCGCAGGCCACGTAGCCGTTCCCCTAGCGCAATCAAAAATGGGTCGCGGGCTTCGACCACATCGCTGGCCGGGTCTAAAAGTCTTGATATTTCCACGTTTCCTGTCATATCGCTCACGGCGTCGCGCCGCATGTCCTGTAGACCCAATTATCGCAAAACCAAAACGGCTGGACCACAGCCTGATGAAATATATTGATCATCGCTCCGCTTGACATATGCAACATAATACATTTACACTCCAACAAAACGCACTATAGATCCGAAAGTTAGGCGGGCGCTGGGTAATGGCCTCGGGTCGTAGCCTCGGGTTATTACCGCGGGCTATGGCCACGAGTCATAGCCACGAGTCATGGCCAATCAGGCAAGCCCGGTGCATTTTACGAGGAGATCGCAGGCATGGACGTAACCGGTTTTCAAACTTTGATCAGCAACATCACGGCGGAGATTGCCGGCGCCACGCTCGATGCCTCGCTGGAGGCGCATCTGAACGCCGACCATGGCCCGGGCAGCCACGTGTACGAAAGCCTCTTCGCGGCCTGCCAGATCGGGGTGCGAGAGGGCTGGTTGTGCCAGCGCGAAGCCGACGGGATCCGTTACGGCCGAGTGCTCAAGGCCACCGACGCAACTAACGGCTTCAGCGTGGATGTCGTCGACATGGCGAACATCGTCGGACCACACCATGTTCATCCCAATGGCGAGATCGACCTGATCATGCCGCTCACGCCAGGCGCTTGTTTCGATTCACGTCCCGCCGGGTGGTGTGTATTTGAGCCTGGCAGCGCACATCGCCCGAGCGTATCGCAGGGCCGCGCATTGGTGCTTTACCTGTTGCCGCAAGGCGCTATTTCATTCACGCCGGCCGTGGCCTGAGCCACGCATTCTATGGATTTTTCATGACCGACTTTCTACGAAACTATCTTGGCGGCGCTTGGGGCCAAACAGCGCAGGCCGAATCCGCGCAGGCCAACGTGCTGCGCGATCCCGTAACCGGCCAGGCATTGGTGGCCACGGGCGGCCAAGCCGAGGGACTGCATGCGGGCTACGAATTTGCGCGCACGAATGGTCGCACTGCGTTGCAGGCGATGACCTACGGACAGCGCGCCGCGATGCTCGCCGAAGTGGCGAAAGTGCTGCTGGCGAACCGCGACAGCTACTATGAAATTTCCCTGGCCAACTCCGGCACCACCCAAGCCGACTCGGCCGTGGATATCGAGGGCGCGGCATTTACGCTGAACTACTTCGCGCGCGCCGGCGCCGCATTGGGGGACGCGCGCGTGTTGCTTGACGGCGCTGCCGCAGTGCTGTCCAAAGATCAGTTGTTCCAGTCGCAACATGTACTCACGCCGGTGCGTGGGCTCGCGCTGTTCATCAACGCCTTCAACTTCCCGGCTTGGGGCTTATGGGAGAAAGCGGCGCCCGCGTTGCTGTCGGGCGTGCCGGTCGTCATCAAGCCGGCCACGGTCACGGCCTGGCTGACTCATCGCATGGTCGCCGACGTGATCGCATCCGGCGTCTTGCCGCCCGGTGCGCTGTCGATTGTCTGCGGCAGTTCTGCCGGCCTGCTCGATGCGCTTGGCCACTTCGACGTGCTGTCCTTCACCGGTTCGGCCGATACCGCTGCGCAGATCCGCTCGCATGCGGCTATCGTGCGGCATTCGGTGCGCGCCAATATTGAAGCCGACAGCCTCAATTCGTCAATTCTCGGCGAGGACGCTGCGCCGGGTTCGCCCGCATTCGATTTGTACGTGAAGGAAATCGTGCGCGAAATGACCACCAAGAGCGGCCAGCGCTGCACTGCGGTGCGCCGTGCCCTGGTGCCAGAACGATATTACGAGGCTGTTGCTGATGCGGTGAGCGCAAAGCTCGCACAAGTCACGGTCGGCAATCCGCGCAATGCCGAGGTCCGCATGGGCTCGCTGGTCAGCCGTGAGCAATTCGATAGTGTGCAGGCCGGTATTGCTACGCTTGCGACGCAAGCGAAGGTCATTCATGACGGCAGAACTCAGCAGCTGGTGGATGCGGACCCCGACGTGAGCGCTTGCGTGGCGCCGGTGCTGCTCGGGATACGCGATGCCGATACGGCGTCCGTTGTCCACGATCACGAAGTATTCGGACCGGTATCCACGCTGCTGGGCTATCGCGATTCGGCGCACGCGATCGCATTGGCGCATCGCGGGCTGGGCTCACTGGTCACGTCCTTGTTCAGCGCCGATGAAGCATGGTTGGCGGATACCTCGGTAGCGCTTGCCGGTTCGCATGGCCGCGTGCACGCGGTGACGCCCGAGGTTGCGAAATCCCAAACCGGTCACGGCAACGTCATGCCCGCCTCGACGCACGGCGGCCCTGGACGTGCTGGCGGCGGCGAGGAGTTGGGTGGCCTGCGCAGCCTCGGTTTTTATCATCGACGAGCGGCCTTGCAGGGTTCGGCTGCCACATTGCAGCACCTCGGAGCGACATCCACGCAGTGGGATTATTGACGTCCCTGATTGAAGTCGATGGTTGATTGAACTCGATGACTAATTGAACCCGATGATTAATTGAACGCGTTGACTGATAGAACTCAATGAGGGCCCATGAGCGACACGATAGATCGACGGGGCAAATGGAATGAGCGGAGTGAGACATGAAGCAAGCGAACGAACAGCGGACCGAGAGATCGACAGAGCAAGCCGCTGGCCAAGCGGTTAGGGCGCCCGCTCAGCGATTTAATTTTTCTCGTCACGTCCTCGCGCTGAACGCGGACCGTCCTCACAAGGCGGCTTACATCGACGACACGTGCGTATTGACCTACGGCGAGCTGAGTCAGCGTGTGCGCCGCTGTGCGGCGGGCCTGCTGGCGAGCGGGGTGCGTCGCGAAGAGCGCGTGTTGCTGGTCATGCATGACACCGTCGATCTGCCGGTGGCATTCCTGGGCGCGCTGCTCGCGGGCATCGTTCCTGTTCCGGTCAATACGCTGCTGCCGTCCGACGACTATGCGTACATGATGGAGCACAGCAACGCCAAAGTCGTCATCGTTTCCGCGCCGTTGCTGGCTTGTGTTCAAGAGGCGCTGGGAAAAGTCGACACTCGCCCGGACGTGATCGTCTCCGGCAGCACGCAGGTACTCGACGGCGTCCATACTTTCGTCGATCTGTTGCAAAGCGAACCACTGGAATTACGCGCGGGCGCCGATACGCATGCCGATGATTTTGCCTTCTGGCTCTATTCATCGGGTTCCACCGGCCGTCCCAAAGGCACGGTTCACTCGCACGCCAATCTGTTCTGGACGGCCGAGCTGTATGGCAAACCGATACTGGGCATTACGTCCGACGACACGGTGTTTTCCGTCGCCAAGTTGTTTTTCGCCTATGGGCTCGGTAATGGTTTGACCTTTCCTCTGTGCGTGGGCGCAACCACCGTCTTGATGGCGGAGAGACCCACCCCACAGGCAGTCTTCAAGCGCTTGACGCAACACAAGCCGACCATTTTTTGCGGTGTGCCGACGCTGTATGTGGGCATGCTTGCATCCGACGCATTGCCCGCCAAGGAGGACGTAGCGATGCGCGTATGTACGTCGGCGGGTGAGTCGTTGCCGCGGGAAGTCGGGGAACGTTTCGAGCAACATTTCGGGTGCGAGATTCTCGATGGCCTGGGCTCCACCGAAATGCTGCATATCTTTATCTCCAACCGTCCCGGCAGCGTATGCTACGGTTCGTCCGGCAGGGCGGTGCCGGGTTATGAGCTTGAACTGCGCGACGAAAACAATCGGTGCGTGGCCGTCGGCGAAGTGGGCGACCTGTATGTGCGCGGGCCCAGTTCAGCGCTGCTGTATTGGACGAACCGCGAGAAGAGCCGCGCTACCTTCATCGGCGACTGGCTCAAGAGCGGCGACAAATACACGGTCGACGCACAAGGCCATTTCATCTACGCTGGGCGCAGCGACGACATGTTGAAAGTCAGCGGTCAGTACGTGTCGCCGGTGGAGGTTGAGAATACGCTGATCGGACATCCGGGGGTGCTCGAATGCGCAGTGGTCGGCAAGAGCGACGCGCACGGATTGACCACGACCGTGGCCTACGTAGTGGCTGCGAGCGGGCATGCGCCTACGCAAGAGCTTGCCGCGGAACTGAAGGCTTTCGTCAAGAGTCGACTGGCGCCACACAAGTATCCGCGCGAGATTCTGTTTATCGATGAGCTGCCCAAAACGGCAACCGGCAAGATTCAACGATTCAAGTTGAGAGCTTTGCTAGTGTGAGAGTGATGGTGTAACGCAGCGCGACAAAGCCGGACGATATAGCAGGCACAAATCTGATGCAGTAACTTGAAGCCGTAACAACCTGAAGCAGGAGCGACGTGAGGCAGGAACGATGAATGAGATGCATATCCCCCAAACACAGTTCGCCGAGCTCACATGGCGCGGCGATCCGCTGAAACTCGAATACCAATGGGTCGGCGTCAAGCAATCCGACTATCCGGTGGTGGTGTTCCTGCATGAAGGCCTAGGGTCGATTGCCTTGTGGAAGGATTTCCCAGAACGGATGTGCCGCGCATATGGCCTGACCGGGCTGGTGTTCTCGCGCTATGGCTATGGGCAATCGACACCGCGGCCGCATGACGAGCGTTGGCAAATGACCTTCATGCATGAGCAGGCCCGCGAAGTATTACCCGCGTTGTTCGCAAGCCTCGGGCTGGAACGGCCTTGGTTGTTCGGTCACAGCGACGGCGGTTCGATTGCGCTGCTATATGCCGCGAGCTTTCCGCACGCGGTCGACGGTATCGTGGTGGTGGCGCCGCATATCCTGGTGGAAGACGTCACCATAGAAAACATCACGCAGGCGCGCGAGGCCTACGTTTCTAGCGACTTTGCGGTAAAGCTCAAGCGCTATCACGCCGACCCGGAATCGGCCTTCTGGGGTTGGAATAACGTCTGGCTCGATCCCGCGTTCCGCGCCTGGAATATCGAGGGCTTGTTACCCGATATCGTGTGCCCTGTGCTGGCGATACAAGGCGCGGGCGACGAATATGGCACGCTCGCACAGGTGCAAGGGATAGTCAGAAAAGTACCGCAGGCTCATCTCACGGTAATGCCGGATTGCGGACATTCGCCGCATAGGGAGCAACCTGAGCGGGTCGCGCAATTGGCCGGGGACTTCATCACCCGGGCACATCGACTGGCGTAGCTTATCAGCCCATAAGATAAACGCTCCCGGGTCAAACATCGACCCGAGAGCCAGCGTTGCCACTGCTTACAGGGCCTGTACCTGAACCGGCGCGCCAGGCTTGCCGTCCATTTGCGGTGCAATCACGAGGAAACGACGCTTGTCGGCTCCGGCTCCGCCTTGCACGATTTGTCGAATCTGCCCCAATGCATTGACGATAGCCGAGCCCGCGGGATTGGTCATGAACGACGCGATCGGCTCGAGGTTGCCGCTGCCGTCCGGATTGTCGGCCAGCGCGAGCACATACGGATGCTTGGGTTCAAGGCCAGTCGCCGATGCTTGCAGCACCTGCGCCAAGCCTTGGTCGAACAGTGAAACGCTGGTCGGCGCGGTGCCCTTGCTGCTTGGAATACCGCCGGCGCTACTCACGGCCACCAGCGTCAGATGAGCGGTCTGACCGGCGAGCCCGAGCGGTTGCAGATTTTGCAGTCCATCGCCTTCAGGCACTGCGTCGGGTACATAGTTGACTGCCTGCGGCGCCTGTCCGATCGGGACCGTGGCGATCACCTTGTTCGTGAGCGTGTCGATCGCTGTCATGCCATCCGCGTTTTCCAGTCCGACATAAACACGGGTGCCGTCGCCGGACGGCCAAATTCCGTGGGGCAAGTTTCCAACCGGGATGGTCGCCACTTGCGAGAAATCGTCGGTGCGAAACACCTTGACCTCATTAAGCCCACCGACCGTGATATACGCAAACGTGCCATGCGCGTTGTGCACGATGTTGACGTGGTTGGTGATCGGGCCGGTGTCCAAAGTTTTCAGCAACTCGAACGGCGCTTGCGCGTTGAATACCTGCGTCTTGCCTACGTCTTTGAGCGTGAACCAGACTTGTTTGCCATCGGGCGTTGCTGCGATGTTGGGGCAGAACGGGCTGGCCTGTTTGACGGTCGCGACAATCTTATGATCGGCTACGGTAACGACGTCGGTCTCGGGATTGAACGACGAGCAGATGTAGCCGTATTTGCCGTCCGGAGAAAAGATCTGCATGCCCGGGCCAGCCGGTACGATGATGCGGGTTTTTTCTTCATAGGTGCTGCCGTCGAGCACGGCGATATAGTTTTCGCCGCGTACCGTGACCCAGACTTCCTTGCCGTCCGGCGTGAAAAACGCTTCGTGCGGAGCACGGCCCACATAGGTAGTGTGCTTGACGGTATTGGTGGCCGTATCGATGAAGGTCACCGAGTTCGAACCGATCGAAACCACGGCGATGGTGCGATGATCAGGCGAGAAGCCCATGCCGTGCACCAGCACCTGACCGTGATACAGCGGGCTGAAGTTGGTTGGCGAAGGATCGCCGAGACGAATCACGCCCAGCAGTTTGTTGCTCACCGGGTCCGTCACGGAAACGGTATTTGAAAATTGTTCCGCGGCATACACGCGGTCGCGGTGGCTGATCGCGATGTCCGGATCGGAGGCCTTGCCGGGGGCTTGACCGGCCCACGCGACTTGCGCTGCGAGTGCGGTGATCGTCAATACCGTGGCGAGAAGAGGAGTGCGATTCATCGGGAATCCTTTTGCATCTGCATTTGCATTGTGGAATGGGACATCGGGGGCGCTGCCGCGGGGCTTGCGGTAGAGGGTTGGTCGGGAGAGGCAACGGAGGGCGGTAAAGGCTGGCCGAGCGCGAGGCGCATGGCGGCAATTTCCTGCTGTTGCTCGACGATGATTTCCTGGGCGATGCGACGCAGTTGCTCGTTGTGACCGTGGCGCAATTCCGCCTGGGCCATGTCGATCGCGCCTTGATGGTGCGGCACCATCATCGCGACAAAGTCGTGGTCGACATCGCCGGATGGTTTGATGGTCATGTCGCCCATCATCTTGTTCATGGCCGTGTCGTTTTCGCTCAGGAACGGTTTTTCATCGTTGCCATCGGCGTAGGCGACGCTACTGAACGACCATGCCGCGCCGAGTAGGAAAAGGCCTACAAGCCGAACGCGCGACATTGCTGTGAAGGGAGAATTCATATGTCGTCCTTGTGAATATGCGAGGGCATTCGTTGGGGTGAACACCGAACACTTCTCGTTTATTCCAGGGATTCCAATCCGCATGTGGGCCGCGCATTTTGTCACCAATACGTACGGACGTATTTATTTCTTGACTTTAAAATGTGCTCGTCCATACTCATCCTGGCAATGTGAGCTAACGACACAGCTAGGATGAGAAAACCATGCAAACCAAATCGATAAAGATCCCGGGACCCGATCACCCCATCACGATCGAGAAGAGCGACTCCAGAATACGCGTGTCTATCTCGGGGCGCATCGTGGCCGATACGCGCGATGCGTTGACGCTTCGTGAGGCCGCCTATCCCGCCGTCCAGTACATCCCGCGCAAGGACGTGGATATGTCGCTGCTGGAGCGCACGGATCACACTAGCTATTGCCCGTATAAAGGCGACTGCAGTTACTACAGCATTCCTGCAGGCGGCGAGCGCTCGGTAAATGCGGTGTGGAGCTACGAGCAGCCGTTTGATGCGGTATCGCAGATCAAGGACTACGTCGCGTTCTATCCCGATCGCGTCGATTCGATCGCAGAGTAGAAGGACGGCCGCGAGGATGGTTGCGAACAGTGTGTGAAAGTACACGCACTGTTCGCGGCGTAGGCGCCCGCTTTTACGGTGGCGCTACCGGCCATTCAGCGATGGCCGCCGCCCATGTGCATGCCTGCGCCCATGCCACCACCCATGCCGCCTTGATGGAAGCCGCCACCTACGCCACCTTGGTGGAAACCGCCATCATGGAACCCGCCATCATGGAACCCGCCCGGATGAAATCCCGGGCCGGCGTCCGAATGCCGGAAGAAAACATGATTCAGGCGATGGCGACGATGATCGAAGTCAAAAAAGAAGAACGCTGACCCCACGCCGACAGGGGGACCCCAATACCAAGGGTCGTACCACCCATACGCATACTGTGCCGGCGGATACAGGTTCTGCACGAGTTGCCACGTCCCATCGCTTTGCAAGCAGGCAAGCCCGGTGACGTTTTGCAGTTGTCCGTCGATGACAGCTTGCGCCGTGATGTTCTGGCAGGTTGCCGGGCCCGCGTCCATCAGATCGTCCGGCGCCGTTTGCGCCATCGCAGGCGTGAGGCCTGCGCAACACGCAAGCATCACGGTGATTGAACGAATGGTGTTTCTCATGATTTCGTCCTCAGTGTTTCGTTCTCAGGGTTTCGTCTTCGCTGGCGCTGCTATCGCCACGATTCGGGGTGGCCGCCCAGTGCGCCGCATACATCAAGAGCGATCGGGCGTAAATGTGTCTCGGGCACTTGGCCCGACAAGGCGTACCCCATGCCTTGGTTGGCCCAGTAGAACGTGTTGCGCCCGCCGTCGCTGAGCAGGCCGACCGCGGCCGTATCCCGGGAAAAGTGCGTGACATACAGCGTGAGTCGTTCGCCGGCCGCGTTCTGATACATGAACTGCGCAGCGGGGCCGGTCTCGCCGGGCAACAGCCGTCCGCCCACCAGCGCATAGCCGTACTCTTGCAGCGACGGCACCATCAAGGAGCGGCCCAGTCGCCGTGAAAGCCAGGTGACCAGCTGTGCTTTCTCGTCGGCGGCCACCTCCACCGGATGACGCTGCTCCGGTGCATAAACCGCGTAAGCGATGTTGGCGCGCTGTGCGAACGCGACCTGGTCAGTCGACAAGCGCGGTGCCATCCAAGTCGGCGCCGAACCAAGCATCAAGCCAAATGCCGAGACTAGCGTTGGGGCAAGCCACGGGCCAAGCCCGACGCCTACGCCCAGCCACGCCGCAGCCACACCCGCGCGCTGCCACCAAGGAACGCGACGACGCAGGACCAGGCAGCGGGTCGTTTCCTGCGGTATGGCGAACAGGGCTTTCAGCGCCGCGTTTTGTGCGCGGTAATCCGCGACGCGCCGTGCCGCATCGGTGTCAGCGGCAAGCCGCTCCAGGGTCGCCGCACGTTCAGTGGCGGACAGCTCGTTGTCCACCAGTGCCGAGAGCGCTAGCAGATTCGGCTCGCCCGGACCTGGCTTGGCATAGTCGCGATCGTCGTTCATGGCGTGCTCTTCCCTACGGTTCTCACTACCGTCAGGGCGGACCCTTTGCGGCAAGGTTCTTCAGCCAGCAAGGCGCGCAGATGCTCGCGGGCGCGCGACAACCGCGACATCACGGTGCCCACCGGCACTTTCAGGACGGCGGCGGCTTCCTGGTAACTCAATTCCTCGAGTCCGATCAGGAGCAGCACTTCGCGTTGAGGGACGGGCAGCCGGTAGAGCGCGCGCTGCATGTCGCGCAGCACGAGCGTGTCGACTTCGCCTGGCGGCGCGGGCATCCGGTTCCAGGGGGCGCTTTCATCGTCAACCGCGATCTCGCGGTGCATCCGTAATTGATCGATATACAGATGCCTGAGTATGGTCAGCAGCCACGCGCGCAGATTGCTTTGCGGGCGAAAAGCATGCCAGCGGCTAAGGGCACGCTCGGCGGTGTCCTGCACTAAATCGTCTGCCCAAGCGGCGTCGCCCGTCAAAGCGCGGGCATAGCGCTTCATGACCGGTAACCAGACGACAATATCGGCCTCGAAACTCACACGCGCAGCTCCTGGCTGTGTCGACGCGTGGTGCGTCCACTCCGCCTATTAAACGAGTGAGACGAAGGGCTTATTCCAGTTTGGGGGAAATAAAGTTGCTGAGGTGGCTCGAGCTGATCGAGTTGATTCAGGTGAGAGCACCCCAGCGAGCGCCAGGGTCCTTCATTTGCCTTGCAGAATTACGAAGCGGTTTTGCCGCCATTGACGTTGATGATTTGGCCCGTGATAAAACCCGCTTTGTCGGACGCCACGAACACGATGGCTTGTGCGATCTCTTCGGGTTTTCCGACCCGTTTGAGGGGCACGCCGGCAACCATCGCGGCTCTTTTTTCGGCGTTGCCTGTGAGGCGGTCCAGCATTTCCGTTTCGACGGGGCCCGGAGCGATTGCGTTGACACGCACACCCGCGGCGGCGCTGTCGAGCGCGGCCGCCTTGGTCATTCCTTCGACCGCGTGCTTGCTGGCCACATACATCGACATGCCCGCGGCGCCTCGGCTGCCCATCGTCGAGGACAGGTTGACGATGCTGCCGTGGCCTTGGGCCGTCATCACCCGCAACTCATGCTTCATGCTCAGAAACGTGCCGAGTACGTTGGTGTCGAACATATGCATGTAGTTCTCGACCGATTGCTCCATCAGCGGACCCGGTTGGCCTTCGGTTCCGGCGTTATTCACGGCGACATCGAGGCGACCGAAGCGCTCGACGGTCTTGTCGACCAGATTGCGCACGTCGTCCTCGCGGCGAACGTCGGCCATGACAAATTCGGCTTGCGCGCCGAGTGCTTGTAACTCCGCGGCCAGCGCGTGGCCCACCGACTCGCGGCGACCGGAAACAACAAGGCGGGCGCCTTCTTTAGCGAAGGCGAAGGCCGTCGCGCGGCCAATGCCGGCGAGCGCACCGGTGATGAGAACGACAGGGCTGTTCATGAAACTTTCCTTATTTCCTTACTTCCTGACTCAGCGAACGACACACCCTGTGTCATCCTTCAACTGATCGAGCGCGACCATGATTTCGGTCATGGAAGCCGACGTCGGCGATCCGCTGGTCCCCGTACGAGGGGGAATCGGCTCGGTCGACACCCTCGATACTAGAGGCCGACATGAAAAGAATAAATAGCCCGTAGCTCCAAACACATTGGACAGTAGAGTCCGGGATGCGCAGATCGAACGCCTATTTCTGCACGACTGCCGTACTGGCCGCCGGAGCTGCGAGCTTAGCCGCTGCACCAGGTGCGGCACCATCGGTCGCATTCGCTGCTGCCACCGGCATATCGCCCCAC
>NZ_LMUX01000021.1:1273230-1285244 GCF_009765705.1 Burkholderia sp. L27(2015)
ATGATAAGAGCCCGCCTCTTTTTCCGGCATGATCTGCACGAACAGGGTCCAGCGCGGAAAATCCTCGTTTTCGATGCTGTCGAATAAGTCGCGCTGGTTGCTTTCGCGATCGCGTCCAACCAAGTCGGTCGCCTGCGCATCAGTCAGGTTTTCGATGCCTTGCTGTGTCTTGAACGTGAATTTCACCCAGAAACGCTCGTTTTGCGCGTTCAGGAAACTGTAAGTGTGGCTGCCGAAGCCATGCATGTGGCGATAGGATCGCGGGATACCGCGGTCGCTCATGACGATAGTGACCTGATGTATCGCCTCGGGTAACTGGGTCCACCAGTCCCAGTTATTTTCCGCGCTGCGCAAATTGGTCTTGGGGTCGCGCTTGACTGCGCGATTCAGGTCGGGGAATTTCAGCGGGTCGCGCATGAAAAATACCGGCGTATTGTTGCCGACCATGTCCCAGTTACCTTCTTCGGTATAGAACTTCAACGCGAAACCGCGAATGTCGCGCTCGGCGTCGGCTGCGCCCCGCTCTCCGGCTACCGTTGAAAAACGCGCAAACATGTCGGTTTTCTTACCGACCTGCGAAAATATTTTCGCTTTTGTATATTTCGTGATGTCGTGCGTGACGGTAAAGGTGCCGTGGGCGCCCGACCCTTTGGCATGCATGCGGCGTTCAGGAATGACCTCCCGATCGAAGTGGGCCAACTTTTCGAGGAACCAGACGTCCTGCAGCAACGCGGGGCCACGCGGGCCAGCGGTTTGCGTGTTCTGATTGTCCGGCACAGGTGCGCCGGCGGCGGTGAACAGTTTAGACATGGCATTTCCTTTTACTGAAGGTGAAAGGTTGCAGTTAGGCAGTGGGATCGGTCCATCACTCCCCAGACATCTTAACGCCGCGTCGAACTGCACGCGCTTCAAGCCAGGGGACGGACTCGTAGGACCCGTGCTCGATCGATACGAACGTGATCGTCGCACGGCGCTATGCGCGTCACCGCCCATCCGGCACGCGCAATCGCTGTAGGAACCCCGCTGTAAAAACCTGTGCACAGCTGAGCGCTCTGTGCTCGGCATCTGTGTGCCTGCCCGCGCTCATAGGATTACGACCTCACCATTCTAGGGTTTCCCGAAGTCTAGTATAGGTAAATTGTTGTTAATTTGGACCGGCTCGCCATGGGTTTGCGACGTTTATCGCTAAGGCCTGTCGCAAAGCGCTTAGATGGTAAAATCGGCGACGCCCCAATGTCGCAAACACAGCAGCCAGCGCCGCGGTGAGCCCCGCAGTGATCCCTGCAGTAAGCCCCTTACCAGCCTTTGATTTTATGAATACAACTTCGAAACCCAGTCCTCGCCGGATATCGGTAGCCCCGATGATGGACTGGACCGATACTCGCTGCAGGACCTTCCATCGGCTGATTTCGCGCCATACCTGGCTCTACACCGAGATGGTCACCACGGGTGCGCTGCTGCATGGCGACGTGCCGCGTCATCTCGACTTCAACGCCGAGGAACATCCGGTCGCGCTGCAACTGGGCGGCAGCGACCCTGCGGATCTGGCAAAAAGCGCACTGCTGGGGCAAACCTGGGGCTATGACGAAATCAACCTCAACTGCGGTTGCCCGTCGGAACGCGTCCAACGCGGCGCGTTCGGTGCGTGTTTGATGTCCGAACCCACGCTGGTAGCCGACTGCGTGAAAGCCATGTGCGATGCGGTATCCATTCCCGTGACGGTAAAGCATCGCGTGGGGGTCGACGATGTCGAAGACTACAGCTTCGTGCGCGATTTTGTCGGCACGGTCGCGGCAGCCGGCAGCAAGGTATTCATCGTGCATGCGCGCAACGCGATACTCAAGGGCTTGAGTCCTAAGGAGAATCGCGAGATTCCGCCGCTCAAATACGACTATGCGTATCGGCTCAAGCGCGACTTCCCTGACCTGGAGATCCTGATCAACGGCGGCATCAAGACCCTGGCCGAAGTGGAGATGCATCTGCAACATGTGGATGGCGTGATGCTGGGCCGCGAGGCCTATCACAACCCGTACTTGCTGGCCGAGGTGGACCGGCGCTTTTACGATGCCGCCGCCCCGGTGCGCAGCCGTGCCGAAATCGAGGATGGCCTGCGCGAGTATGCAGCCCGCGAATTGGCCAGTGGCCGTTACCTTGGCGCCCTGACCCGTCACGTGCTGGGTCTGTATCACGGTGAACCCGGTGCACGCGGCTGGCGTCGCACGATGTCGGACCATCGACGCCTGGCACAAGCGGATTTGGACATTTTTGATGACGCGCGAGAATTTTTAACCGGTACCGCGCGTATCAACGAAGAAAAAGCACTGAGAAGCACTAGCAAAACCACGGTGAACTTTGTATAATCTCGTTTCTTTAGGGGAGCCGCTAGCGGCGAACCATGAAGATCAGTGGTGGCCGTAGCTCAGTTGGTAGAGTCCCGGATTGTGATTCCGGTTGTCGTGGGTTCGAGCCCCATCGGTCACCCCACTGAACTGCCATAAAGAAATAATAGAAAAGCCTGCCTTCATCGGCGGGCTTTTTTGTTATTGCCGCATTGGATCGGAATACCCGCGCAATACCCCGGCGCAATATTCCGTAGAGCTGCACCCTCAATCGACGCGCAATGCGCAGTCTATTGCTCCAAGAGCTCGAGCGCCGTCTGAATGACATGCGGAGATCGGATGTCCCCACGCTCGGCGCCACGTCCCTCGTCATACTCCGCCATCTCTTTGCGTATAAGTTGCAACAGATGCGCGAACGCCGCGTCTTTTTCGGATTGACCTAATTTCCCGTAAGCACGCAGTGTGGTATCGGCGAATCGCACGATGACCGGCCGCGACGTCTGCGTCAGATTGGCAGGCTGCCCCTTCAATTTCCAGCGAGCGACAAAATTGCAGTCGCTCTCGTCGCTACAGGAAAATTGCGCCCCCTCGGGAAACGCATCAGCCACCGCCTGAACAATTTCGTCAAGAATCTGTTTGCGCTCTGGATTCATGATTCGGTCTCCACTTATTGATGTTTTTTTTATCGTAGCATGAAAAAACACCCAACCCGAAACACTCCCCCTAGCGACTAACCCGCAGCAGCCGCCAGCCTTTCACCGCCGCCCCTATTTTTAAATCGCCGCTAGGCTGCGCATGAACATGCTACGCTTCGTTAAAATCAAGAGTCGGCTTAATAGCCAACCCGTGCCAACCCATAACCGACCCGTAACCCGTCAAGTCTAGTTCAGGAAACTCTTTATGGATATGCCAGCCCATCAACTCACCATGACCGTGTTGATGACCCCCGATATGGCCAATTTCGCCGGCAATGTACACGGCGGCACAATCCTTAAAATGCTCGATCAAGCGGCTTATGCATGTGCAAGCCGCTACGCTGCACGCTATGTGGTTACGCTGAGTGTCGATCAGGTGATGTTCCTGCAACCGATTCACGTCGGCGAACTGGTCAGCTTCCTGGCAAGTATCAACCACACCGGCACATCGTCGATGGAAGTCGGCATCAAGGTGGTGGCTGAAAACATCCGTACGCAGGAAGTGCGCCACGTCAACAGTTGCTTCTTCACGATGGTGGCTGTAGATGACGACCGCAAACCGGTACCCGTGCCGTCGCTGCGGCCGTTTACGCCCGAGGAAAAGCGCCGTTACGACGCCGCGGTGCTGCGCAAAAAACTGCGCCAGGAGCTGGCGTTGCGCTTCAATGCGGTGAGCAAGATGGGTGCCGAAGACACTGGGAAGTGAAATAAGCCGGCGCGCCTCTTCAGGCGCGCCGGCTTTTGTTCATCATGGACTCGCTATCTTACGCCGCACTCACAAGCGGGCGATCGACACTTCCGTAGACTTCACCAACGCGACCACCTCCGAGCCTTCCTTCAACTCCAGCTCATCGATCGAACGTGTGGTGATCACCGACGTCACGATGCCGAATGGCGTTAGCACGTCGACCTCGGACACCACCGGACCCCGTATGATTTCCTTGATGTGGCCTTTAAACTGATTACGCACGTTGATGGCGCTGATACTCATGGCAAAACTCCACAGAGGGGTCTTTCAACCGGTAATCGAAGTAATATGGGCCCGCACGTCCGCACCGGTTCGACGCGTCGCCGTGTTTCGTTCATGGGCAGTTTCGAGCACAGCCGCAGGCCCGGTTTCGCCCACGCCAGTGACGGCCTTTGTGAACCCGCTCAGATGTAGTCGATACGTCCGCAGTTCGGCCTGTTCGGCCAATACGCCATGCAACTGGGCGGTCGACTGCGCGAGACGCGCGGCAATTTCGTCGTTTAAAGTGTAACCGCCGGCCTCGGTCCACCACACCTCGCGGTCGGTGCCAAACACACTTGTCACAACGTGTCGTGCGCCCAATGCGGAGATGACGGGCTTGAGCGCGTAGTCGAGCGCCAGCAGATGCGCGAGACTGCCGCCCGTCGCGATGGGCAAAACCACTTTGCCAGCCAGCGCGGTCTGCGGCAGCAGATCGAGAAATGTCTTCAGCAAACCGCTGTAAGCGCCTTTGTAGACTGGCGTTGCGATCACCACGGCTTGGGCGTACTCGACCAATTCGAGCGCCGCACGCAATGCCGGATGGGCAGCGTCGGCATGGAGCAAGGCGGCGGCCGGCAATTCGCGGACATTGATGCGACGTACGGCCGCTCCCGCCTTTTGCAGCGTCTGCTCGGCAGCGCCCAGCAAATGCGTGCTGCGCGACTGCGCGGCGGGACTTCCGGAAATCGTCACAATATAGGACATCGTTGCTTACCCCTCAAATGGCGTCGCCCGGTGCCGGTTGCTCTGTATCCGGGTCAGGACCGAGCGCGCGAATAGCGTTTGATCAGGCAACCAGTCTAGGGATTCGAGCCAGGGATTTGAACGATTTATTTGCGCTTTGGTTTTCTGATTTCCTGATTTGCCGCGCCGGCTCCAGATACTGAGCCGCACAGCGGCCATAGGCCAAAAAAAACCGTGGGCTCGAAGCCTCTCGGCCCGAGTCCCACGGCTATTCATCGTGTACCTCCCGATGACACTACAGCGCCTGCCTAGGCGCCTGCCCAAGGCACCCTACTGCGCCGCTGCTATCGACTAATCTTTCAACCCAACAAGCGGGTTTTGCGCTGCATCCCAGCGACTGACGAACATCGACTCCAAGGTCTGGGCGCTCAAGGCTTCGATGCTGGCAGGATTCCATCGCGGCGCTTGATCTTTGTCGACGATGACAGAGCGTATGCCCTCGATCACGTCGCCCTTGGAGAAGCTGGAGGCGACCAAATCCAGGTCGGTGCGCAGTACTTCGGCCATCGACAAGCTACGCGCACGACGGATCAACTCCAGCGAAACCGCCATCGACAAGGGCGAGCGCGTGCGCAGTTCGGCAGCGGTCTGGCTGGCCCACGCGTCGCCCGCCTGTGCCGCCCGATCCAGCGACGCGATCAGCGTAGCCATATCGGGCTGGCTGAAATGGTGGTCGATCGCTTCGCGATGCTGCCGCAAGGTCCCCGCCGTCTTGACATTGGCATCAGCATCGGATTCGCCCGCGGCGCTCAAAGCGCGCGTCTGTTCATGCAGGTGCGCGGTAATTTCGGCGGCGCTCTGAAAACGCGTGGCCCGCAGCGATTCGAGCAACGCGGGCAGCGCCGCGTCAGGCACGAGTACATCGGCCAAGCCGGCATAGACGGCATCCGGCGCGTGAATCAGATTACCGCTCACGCCCAAGTACGTGCCGAGCCAACCCGGGGTACGCGCCAAAAACCAGCTGATACCGACGTCGGGAAACAAGCCGATCTTGGTTTCCGGCATCGCCAGCCGTGCGCTCGCGCCGACGATGCGCATGCCGCCGGTGTGCCCGGCCGCTTGCGAGATACCCATGCCGCCCCCCATGACCACGCCGTTCATCAACGCGATATAGGGCTTGGGATAGGTAAAGATCATATGATTCATGCGGTACTCATCGACGAAGAATGCTTCGATCGAAGCCTGTTCGTCGCGCTGATAGCTGTCGTACAAAAACCGGATATCACCGCCCGCACAAAAGGCGCGCGGATGCGGGCTGTAGACCACCACGGCCAATACTGCAGGGTCGTCGCGCCAGGTTTGCAAGGCGTCTTTCATCTCACGCACCATGCCATCGGATAGCGCATTGAGTGCCTTGGGCCGATTCAGTGCGAGATAGCCAATCCCGTTTTCCAGATGAGGATAAACCTCGGGACGCGAAGTCCAGATTGAAACATCAGCAGGTTGATTCATGCGGGGTCACCATGACAGAGAGCAAGGAGTAGATGTAAGGACCTAGGCATATTGTAATGGCTTGCATCCAAGTCGATTTGACGTAGCGTCAAGTAGGCAGCCACTGCAGCGGCCCTCTTTCGAGAACGGGTAAGACTGCATCAAGCAAAGACTCGGCGCCGTGATCGAGCAAGTCGGGCTGTAGCAGCGCAAGGCTTGCTACGCCGTGCAGTGTTGCCATTGCCCATTCGGCGTGTGTCTGGAGCGCGCGGCGATATAGGCTGGAGCGGCGCTGGGCTTTGTGTCCGGCCAGCGCAGGCGATGCTTCGACGGCCGCCAGAATCGGCTGCAGCAGGCTGGTGATCGAGCTCGTTGCTGCAGTGGCGGCTGAAGTGGCGACCGAGGTGGCAAGCGAAGTAGCAAGCGACGACGCGGCGAGCGGTTCGAGTAGAGCCAGTTGATAGTGATGCGGATAGGCACGCGCGAATGCCAGCCATGCATAAGCTAGACGTAGCAAGGGTGTACTTTCGCGTGGCGCGGTGAGCCGCGCTCGTCGGGCCGCCGCCAACGAGCGGACTTTGGGTTCGGGTTCGGGCTCAGACTCGGAGGTTGGCGTCGGCGCTGTGGCAGGCAATGCTGCAAGCAGCGCGTCGATGAGAGCCAAACGTGCTTCATCGCGCAAGGTCAGTGCGATTTCTTCGCGACTCGCGAAATGCAAATACAGTGCCGCCGGCGAATAATTCACCGCTAGCGCGAGGCGTCGCATGGTGAGTGCTGTATATCCAGATTGCGAGACGATCGTGCGAGCTGCATCGAGAATGCGAGCGCGCGTTTTGAGACGCTGTTGGTACTTGAGGTCCGCTGAGTTCATCGGTAACGGTTACGGTGGAACATGCGGGCCCTAAGGGACGAATAAGCGGGACGAATAAGCGGGACGAATAAGCGGGACGAATAAGCAGAACGAACAAGCGTAGAACGAATCAGCGTAGGACGAACAAGCGCACGCAGAAATGCGCGATGTCGAGATGATACTTGGGCCGAGCAATAATGCGCGTGATAGGTCGACGTGGTACGCCGAGAACGCAAAGAAATCGGGGCCAGCAACCCTCGATCTCATGCCTCGCGCTCGCCAGCAGAGGCCGGTAGCTGTTGCGCCAGCTTCCACAAACGGCTATAATCTTCTCTTCGACGGACGCGGGGTGGAGCAGTCTGGCAGCTCGTCGGGCTCATAACCCGAAGGTCGTAGGTTCAAATCCTACCCCCGCAACCAATTCAGTCGAAACACAGCACAAACAACCGTTGCCAGCGTAAGCTTGCAGCGGTTTTTTTGTTTTCAGGCCAGGCTTTTCCGAGCGCCCGCGACATTCTTTTTCCGCCCTGGCGTCGCTCTACCCAATGCGAAACTGAAGTACGAAACTGAACTGTGAATCGTGAACTATGAGTCGTGAACTATGGTCGCTTCATTGTGGCGACGTCCACTCCAAGTGGCTCACGTCAAACTCCGCGTTCTGCTTCGCCAGGTTCAACGTCACCTCATAGGATTTACGCGGACGGTCTTCGCACTGCCAATAACCGTTCCCATCGATCGCGTAGGCCCACCTCCACCGCCCGCACCTTTCTTCGGTCATGCTGATGATGATCGAATGGCCCTGGTACTTATAGTTCACTGTTTGCATGATCTCCCCCGCGTTTCGCAGAAAGCGCATCGATTCCGCGCTTGGGTGAAATCATTCTCGGCTTGCGTAGCGACGCAGCGTGTTCGGCAACGCACGCAACGAGCGAGAAAGGCCGTTATGGACTCGTGAACGACGATCATTCGCCTCGAAACAACAATGATGGCTGGCGCGGCCCCACTATGTGCCTTAAACCGCGCCCCAGCGGGTTTCTACGCAGTGGCTCGCGAGGAATCGGCGGTTTATACTAAAATCCAAGCAGAATCAGCAGGAGGCCGCCATGTCCACCCCATCCCTGGGCGAAATACTTCGAACCGAAGTTGCCGGAAAAAAGGCCAGTTGCTTACTTCAGTTGGAGCAGCAGGCCGCTGAAAAAGGCATATGCGCCGAGCGCGATTTGCAGGTGGTAAAAGATTTTTTTCATATGGCGATCACTCAATTCACGAGTTCCATTCTCGCGCGCATCGAAGTCAAACCTATGATTATCGGCAACGGTCACAGCGAGGCCGTGGCGGCTGTCCTCCAGACGTACCGCTGGAAACGCGAAAACGGCATCAGCCAACCGGGCCATCCCTATCACGCGGTCTGGGTCACGTTCGCTGCATGGTGCGCCGAAAACGAGCTGCATCCCCATATCGACTATTTTTGCGACTGTGTCGGCAAGCAATCGTGGCACGTGCTAACGGTCGATCCCGTCACGCATTGACGCATCGACGTAGGTTTCGCACATAGCTCGCCCGACCGCCACCGCTCGAAAAAAAACCTGACACCCCGTCTTCTAAGCGAAGACAAAGTGCCAGGTTATGCTCGCGGCGACGCGATCCCTTCACACGGTGCTATTTCTGCGCGACTGCCGTACTGGCCGCCGGAGCTGCGAGCTTAGCCGCTGCACCAGGTGCGGCACCATCGGTCGCATTCGCTGCTGCCACCGGCATATCGCCCCACCCACCGCCGAGCGCGCGAATCAGGTTCACCGTCGACACAGCCTGTGCGCCTTGCAACTGTACCGAAGCCAAACGCGACTGCAAGAGCGTGCGTTCGTTGTCGATCACCTCGAGATACGCCACCGAGCCATCCTCGTATTGAGTGCGCGAGAGCTGCGCGGCACGTGCCGAAGCCTGCACCGCCTGGTTTTGCACTTGGGTCTGGTCTTCGAGCACCCGCAGGTTGGCGAGGTTGTCCTCGACTTCCTGGAACGCAACCAGCACCTGTTGCCGATAATTGGCGACGTCTTCCTCATACTTCGCACGCGCATTGGCCAGGTTGCCGGTGCGCAAGCCACCATCGAAGATCGGCAGATTCAACGAAGTGCCCGATAACGGCCCGAGCAGAAAGGTGCGGCTTGACCACAGGAACAGGCTGCCCAGATTGGCCGATTCGAAACCGCCCATGCCGGTGAGCGTGAGCGACGGGAAGAACGCGGCCTTGGCCACGCCGATGCGTGCGTTTTCCGCAGCCATCGCGCGCTCAGCGGCGGTGACGTCCGGGCGCCGCTCCAGCAACGAAGACGGCAGGCCCGGCGGTATCTTCACATCGACCGGCGTGAGCGGATTGACCGCCACCGTCAGCTCAGCAGGTGCCTTGCCCAACAACACCGCCAAGCTGTGCTCGGAGGCTGCGCGTTGACGCACCACGGTCATCGCGTCGGAGCGCGCCGAGGCCAGCTCGGATTTGGCTTGCGCCAAGTCCAACTCACTGACGTCGCCGGCATTGAAGCGGTGCTGGACAAAGTCCAGGGCCTGACGTCGCAGCTCGACCGTGCGATTGAACACGTCTAGCTCCGCATCGAGTTGCCGCAGCGTGAAGTAGTTCTGCGCGACGTCAGCTTGCAAGGCGAGCTGCACCGAGCGAAACAGCGCTTCGCTTTGCTGTGTGTCGGCCTTGGCTGCATTCACGGTCGAGGCTACGCGGCCGAACAGATCGACCTCATATGAACTATTGACCTGCGCGGTCCAGACAGTCTGCGGCGCGGTGCCCACGCCGTTGACTACGCCGAACGAGCCCGGTGATAGTTGCTGACGCGCCGGGCCGAATCCGGTGCCCAGGGTCGGGTAAAGCGCGGCCTTCGCGGTTTGTTGAATCGCACGGGACTCTTTCAAACGCGCGGCGGCCGCCGCCAGATTCTGGTTGGCCGCCAGCGCTTGCGTTTCGTAGTCGTTCAACTGCGCGTCGCCGAACACCTTCCACCACTCGCCGCGTGCAATATCTTCAGCAGGTTGAGCCTGCTTCCAGCTACCCGCTTCCTGCGGGGTCAGCACGGCGGCTTCCTTGAAGGCGGGCGGGTTAGCGGCCGCCGGGGTTTTATAAGCCGGTGCCAGCGAACAACCCGCCACCACCAGCAACGAGGCCAGTAAAGCCGGAATACCGAAAGAACGTTTGTATATATTTGTCATAGTGTTTCTCAGATTCCCGCTTCATCGATGCCATGCACATGCGGGTTGTGACCGTGTTTGTCGACCAGCTGTTTGCTACCGGACAATTTACGCAGCAACACGTAAAACACGGGGGTCAGCATCAGCCCGAACGAGGTCACGCCCAACATCCCGAAGAACACAGCGATACCCATCGCGTGACGCATTTCCGAACCTGCGCCCGACGACAGCACCAGCGGCACCACACCCATGATGAACGCAATCGAGGTCATCAGAATCGGGCGCAACCGCAAGCGGCTCGCTTCGATAGCGGCCTGCACGATGCTGCGGCCTTGCATTTCCAGTTCACGCGCAAACTCGACGATCAGGATCGCATTCTTCGAGGCCAGCCCCACCAGCACCATCAAACCCACCTGCGTGAAGATGTTGTTGTCGCCCTTGGTCAACCACACACCCAACAGCGCGGACAACAAGCTCATCGGCACGATCAGGATCACCGCCAGCGGCAACGTCAGACTTTCGTACAACGCGGCGAGCACCAGGAACACCAGCAAGATGCTGATCGGGAACACCCACAGCGCGCCATTACCGGTGATGATTTGCTGATACGTCAGGTCGGTCCATTCCAGTTTCATCCCGCGCGGCAAGGTCTCCGCTGCAATGCGTTCAGCAGCGGCTTGCGCTTGTCCCGACGAATAACCGGGCGCCGGACCACCGTTGATGTCAGCGGCCGTGTAACCGTTGTAGCGCACCACCATCTCGGGGCCGAAGGTCGGCGTCACCTTGACCAGCGAAGACAAGGGGATCATGTCGCCGTTGGCATTGCGGGTTTTAAGCAGACCGATATCTTCGGCATGCGCCCGGAACGGTGCATCGGCTTGCACACGCACTTGATAGACCCGACCGAAGCGGTTGAAGTCGTTCACGTACTGCGAGCCCAGATAGATCTGCATCGTATTGAACACGTCCGTGACCGGCACGCCCAATTGCTTGGCTTTGACCCGATCGAGGTCGACGTTCAATTGCGGCACGTTGATCTGATAGCTCGAGAACGTCGGTCCCAGTTCAGGCGTTTGCGCGGCACGCTTCAGGAACGCCTGCGTCGCATCGCTCAGTGCGGCGTAGCCCAATGCTCCACGATCTTCGATCTGGAACTTGAAGCCACCCAAGGTCCCCAAGCCCAAAACCGGCGGCGGCGGGAACACGGCGATGTACGAACCTTTGATGGTGCTGTATTGCTTATTCAAGGCACTCGCAATCGCACCCGCCGACAATGCCTTCGTACGACGCTGATCGAACGGATTGAGCGTCACGAACACGATGGCCGCGCTGGACGAGTTGGTGAAACCGTTCACCGATAGACCCGGAAATTCGACCGCACTTTGCACGCCCGGTTGCTTAAGCGCGATCGCGGTCATCTGTCTCACGATCTCTTCGGTGCGATCCAGCGACGCGCCGTTGGGCAACTGCGCAAAGCTGATCAGATACTCTTTGTCTTGCGCCGGCACGAAGCCACCCGGCACCACCCTCGCCATCACCACGGCGCCGCACAGCAGCACCGCGTACACCACCATCATCAGCCCTTTATGGCCGATGACGCGCGTGACACCGTGACCATAACGCTCCGAACCGCGATGAAACACGTTGTTGAAGACGCGGAAGAAGCCACCAAAGACCCGGTCCATCGCACGCGTGAGCCAATCCTTCGGCTCGTCATGGCCCTTAAGCAACAACGCGGCAAGTGCAGGCGA
>NZ_LMUX01000021.1:1285254-1285441 GCF_009765705.1 Burkholderia sp. L27(2015)
AGGTCAGCGCGATAGCCACAATCGGCCCGCTCACCTCGCGCATCGCCTGATAGGTGGCGTCGCGCGCCGATAGCCCCGAGGCAATATTGCGCTCGACGTTCTCGACCACCACGATCGCATCGTCGACCACGATCCCGATCGCCAGCACCATGCCGAACAAGGAGAGCGCGTTGATCGAATAACCGAA
>NZ_LMUX01000021.1:1285451-1285757 GCF_009765705.1 Burkholderia sp. L27(2015)
CAAGGTCAGCGAGTTGAACGCCGAGATCACCGTCGAGATGGCGATGGTCATCGCGAACTGCTTATAGAACTGGCCGGTCAAGCCCGACATGAACGCGAGCGGCACGAACACGGCCACCAGGGTCAGCGCGATAGCCACAATCGGCCCGCTCACCTCGCGCATCGCCTGATAGGTGGCGTCGCGCGCCGATAGCCCCGAGGCAATATTACGCTCGACGTTCTCGACCACCACGATCGCATCGTCGACCACGATCCCGATCGCCAGCACCATGCCGAACAAGGAGAGCGCGTTGATCGAATAACCGAA
>NZ_LMUX01000021.1:1285767-1333574 GCF_009765705.1 Burkholderia sp. L27(2015)
CGACATGACGTTTCCTTTCACTGAGGTAGCTAGAAGTTTTGGCAGACCGCATCGATTCGTCGCACATCGCAGAGAGCGACATCGCTTCTCATCCGCTTCTCATCCGATTCGCGCCCCGGTGCATCCACCCCTAGCTTAGGCGCCCCGCTTGCGCGAGCGCCAGTTAAACCTTGTTAAAAATTCAACCTGCACCGCACCGGCGACAACGTGCGTGTACCCGACGATTTAACAAGTTTTTACTAACATTTGAGACCACGCGACTCTACGATAGCGGCTGTTGATCCGTTAGCGCCTGAGCCACACGGAGGGCCATCGTTCGATCAATCGATCGAACGTTTGTTCTATCGATCAGTTATCGGAGTCAAAAATGGTTATGACTAAACGGTTCGAGTTCGAGCCTTCACGCTCGATGCCCCCGGGCATTGGCTCGGAACGGCAATGGCGCTGCCCCGCCAGCATCGAAAACGGATGCCTCCCGCTCGATGACAATCTGGTGATCTCGAGATGGAAGCGAGATGACGTCGATGTCACCGAGCTCACGCCCCAAGTGGGCAGCCGCTACCACACGATCGCCATCAACCTGAAATCCACCCGAGTGACGTTTTATCAATGCGACCGCCTCATACACGACGGATCCGTGATGCCAGGAACGTTGCAGGTGACGAGCCCAGACAAACCGGTACGCGCTGTGTTCCATTCCGCCTGCGAAGTGTTGCATCTGTATGTGACGCAACCTCTGCTGGCAGAGTGTTATGAAAGTGCATTCGGAACCGCGCCGGCGTCGGCTATCGTAGTCTGCGACCCATCATTCGTGCGCGACCCCGCGATCGAGCGCCTCGGGCTGGCACTGATCAATGCGAGCAATGACTGTGGCGCTTTCGGGCGCGTCTATGCGGACAGCGTCGGGCTCGCTATCGTCTCGCGCGTCCTCGCTCGAGAGTTCAACCACGTTGGGCGTTTGGCCCCGGCATTAGCGAATAGCTTGCCGGTTTGGCAACTCAAACGTGCGATCGATTACATCGACGCGCATTTGAGCCGCCCGATCGGCTTGGCCGATATTGCTCGAAGCACAGGGCTCTCACGTATGTACTTCGCAGCGCAGTTCCGCATAGCGACCGGCTTGCGTCCACACGAATTTGTTTTGCGCCGCCGTATTGAGCGCGCCCAAACGCTGTTGCTTCAGTCCGAGTCAACCTCACTGGATATCGCGTTGAGCACCGGCTTTGGATCGCAATCTCACTTCGCGACTGTATTCAAGCGTCTGGTCGGAGAGTCCCCCGCTCGCTGGCGCACGAACGCTCGCAACAAATCGTGCGCAGAAGCGATGTCGATTGAATGATTATGAGAACGTTCACATGACTTCGGGTTAACCTGATCCGGGCCGTGCGTGTACCCAAGGTGCAATATCAGCCGGCACTTGATCCAGATCAACCGTTCCCGTACTGCGCCCGACTAAAGTCATCTCAATCGCCGAGTTTCAGGGAAGTCAAAGGAACCTCAAATCCTCGGGCTTGCCACCGAAAACTCCACGCACCAACAGCCCTTCTCTCTCGTCCTGGTCGTCCGGATCGCAAAGACTCGCACGCCGGCTCGTCCACATCGCTACAAGACCAGCAAGACTTAAAGGAACTTCATGGACACGCGCTCGCGAACCATTCCGACCGATCATCCCGTGCTTGCACCGCAACCGGTTGCGCGCCCTGCCACCAACCCCTTCCGCGCGCTCGATTACAGGAAGGAGGCCGCGATAGCGCGCTTCACGAGCGGTCTGTCGCCGGCATCGCTATCGCTGGCCTTCGCTGACTGGTTCATCCATCTCGCATCGGCACCGGGAAAACGGGCGGAACTAGCATCGCTATGGGCCGCGAACGCGGGCCGGATTAACGACTACCTGCTGCACGGCTTGGCCGGCGATACGACCAGGATGCTCGCGGCGCCCACGCCAGCGGACCATCGATTTCGCGCCGACGCTTGGCAGACCGAGCCTTTCAAGCTCTGGTCCCAGATGTTCCTGCTCACCGAGCAATGGTGGAGTTGCGCCACCCACGACGTGCCGGGTGCGACCCAACATCATGAAGCCGTCGTCGGTTTTGGCGCGCGGCAGTTGCTCGACATGGCCTCGCCCGGGAATTCACCGTTCAGCAACCCCGAGGTCGTACAGCGAACCCAGGCCACGCTCGGCGGCAATCTGCTGCAGGGTGCCTGCAATATGCTGGAAGATGCACGACGCCAAGCAAATGGCGAGCCAGCCGCAGGCGTCGACCAGTTCAAGGTCGGTGTCGCGCTCGCCGTGACGCCCGGCAAGGTGGTCTTTCGCAATCGACTGATCGAGCTGATCCAGTACAGCCCCACGACCGAAAAGGTTTACGCCGAGCCGATCCTGATTGTGCCCGCATGGATCATGAAGTACTACATCCTCGACCTCTCGCCGCACAACTCGTTGATCCGCTTCCTGGTCAGTCAAGGCCACACGGTGTTCTGCATTTCGTGGCGCAACGTCGACGCCGACGATCGTGAACTCAGCCTGGAGGACTACCGCCGGCTCGGCGTCATGGCGGCACTCGATACGATAAGCGAGATCGTGCCGGACCAGAAAATCCATGCGACCGGCTATTGCCTTGGCGGTACGCTGCTGTCGATCGCGGCAGCAGCGATGGCGGGCGCCGGCGACGAGCGGCTGGCATCCGTGTCGCTGCTCGCGGCCCAGACAGATTTCACGGAGCCTGGAGAGTTGCAGCTCTTTATCGACGACAGCGAGGTCTACTTCATCGAAAGCATGATGTGGTCCAAGGGTTATCTCGATGCCAGTCAAATGTCGGGCGCGTTCCAGATGCTGGAGTCGAACGACCTGGTCTGGTCGCATGTGATCCATGACTACATGCTGGGCGACCGCACGCCGATGTTCGACCTGATGGCGTGGGATGCCGATTCGACGCGCATGCCGTATCGGATGCATTCGGAGTATCTGCGCCAGTTGTTCCTCGGCAACGACCTGGCAGCCAGCCGGTATTGCGTCGACGCACGGCCCATCTCGCTGCGCAACATCCGTGTGCCGATGTTCGTGGTCGGCACCGAGCGCGACCATATCGCGCCGTGGCGCTCGGTCTACAAGATTCACTATCTGTCGAGTACCGACATCACGTTCGTGCTGACCAGCGGCGGCCACAACGCCGGCATCGTCAGCGAGCCGGGGCATGCGAACCGTCAGTTCAGGATCGAGTATGCCGCGGGCGCCGACCTTCGCGTGGGCCCCGACGAATGGATCGCTGCGGTCGAACCGCGCGACGGCTCGTGGTGGCTTGCCTGGACCGACTGGCTTGCCGGCCGTGGCGCCGGGGAGCTCGTCGCGCCGCCCCACATGGGGCCCGCAACCCAGGAGCTGGCAGACCTCGTCGATGCCCCCGGCACCTACGTGCTGCAAGATTGAAAACGAAAGCGCACTGAGACCCCCATGGACGACAACCTTCTTCACAACCGCACCTTCGATGAACTCGCGATCGGCGAGTCGGCCTCGCTGGTGCGCACCGCCGGGCTCGACGATATCGAGCTGTTCGCCGCGATGTCCGGCGACGTGAATCCTGCCCACGTCGATGCCGCCTTCGCCGCGCACGACATGTTCGGCCACGTCGTCGTGCAGGGCATGTGGACAGCCGGGCTTATTTCCGCGCTGCTGGGCACGCGGCTGCCGGGGCCCGGCACGATCTATCTCGACCAGGACCTGCAGTTCCGTCATCCGGTCGTACCTGGTGATATCGTGACGGCGACCGTCACCGTCAAGGAAAAGCGCGCCGACAAGCGGATCGTGATACTCGATACGCGTTGCACCAACCAGCGAGGCGAAACTGTCCTGATCGGAGTGGCGACGGTAATCGCGCCGGCTGAAGCCATCGTCTGGCCACGGATCGCACGCCCGGATATCTCGGTGCGACGACACGATCGCTATGACACGTTTATCCGCGAAGCCCGCGCGTTGCCCGCCTTGCGCACGGCGATCGTGCATCCCTGTTCTGCGGACGCCATCAAAGCCGCGATCGAAGCCCGCGACCAGGGCATGCTAGATCCCGTCCTGATCGGACCGGAAGCGAAGATCCGTGCGGCGGCCGAACTGGCGCAGGTGAGCCTGGCCGGCGTGACCATCGTGGCGGTCGAACATAGTCATGCCGCCGCCGCATGCGCCGTCGAAATGGGTACCGCTGGCAAGGTCGCCGCGCTGATGAAAGGCAGCCTGGAGACGAGCGAATTGCTCGCGGCGATCGTGAGCCCGGCCTCGGGTCTGCGCACCGGAAGGCGCATCAGCCACGTCTATGCGATGGACGTGCCCGCCTATTCCAAGCCCTTGTTCATCACCGACGCCGCCGTCAACGTCACGCCCTCGCTCGAACAGAAACGCGATATCTGCCAGAACACGATAGACCTGCTGCATCTGCTCGGCATCGAGCAGCCGCGCGTGGCGGTGCTCGCTGCCGTGGAAACCGTCAATGCGCGCATGCCGACCACGCTCGACGCCGCTGCGCTCACGGTGATGGCCGCACGCGGCCAGATCCGCGGCGCACTGGTCGATGGCCCGCTCGCGTTCGATAACGCCATCAGCCTCGCCGCGGCAAAAACGAAGGGCATCGTCTCGACGGTCGCGGGCCAAGCCGACATCCTGCTGGTACCTGACCTCGAAGCGGGCAATATGCTCGCCAAGCAACTCGTGTACTTCGGTGGCGCCGACGCCGCAGGCCTGGTGCTCGGTGCTCGCCTGCCTATCATCATGACCAGCCGTGCGGACAGCCTGAGGGTGCGGTTGGCTTCCGTCGCGTTGGCGAGCATCGTCGCACAGCGCACGCTACGTACCGTGGCATTGCAACCATGAGCGCCCCGCTGCTGCTGACATTCAACCCCGGCTCATCGAGCGTCAAGATCGGCCTGTTCAGCGTCGGAGCCGATGGCGCGAAGCGTATCGGCATGGGTTCGATCGACTTCCGGCACACCCCCTTGTCGCTGCACCTCATCGACGGCGACAAGGTTCGTGACATCGCGCTAAAAGCGGTCGTCACCGAGGATCTGCATGAAGTGCTGGACGAAACGCTGAACTGGTTCGCGACGCATTTTACGCTGACGGACCTTGTCTCAGTCGGTCATCGCGTGGTGCATGGCGGCGACCGATTCGCCGGGGCCGTCGCAATCACCGATGAAACGCTCGCGGCCATCGTCGAGCTGGTTCCGCTCGCGCCGCTGCATCAGCCGCAGAGCGTTCGGCTGATTCGCGCGATTCGACATCTGCGCCCTGACCTCGCGCAATCGGCCTCGTTCGATACGGCCTTTCATCGCACGCAAACGGATCTGGTACGCCGCTTCGCGCTGCCGCGCCGTCTCTTCGATAGCGGCGTCAAACGGTACGGCTTTCACGGTCTCTCGTATTGCTTTATCGCCGGCGCGCTCGCGCGGCAATTTCCTTTGCTCGCGCGCAGCAAGGTCATTGCCGCGCACCTCGGCAGTGGCGCGAGCCTATGTGCACTGAGCGAGGGTGCGAGCCGCGACACCAGCACAGGCTTCTCGACCCTCGACGGCATTCCCATGGCTACGCGCTGCGGCGCACTCGATGCGGGCGTGCTCCTCTACTTGATCGAGCAGCAAGGCATGAGCACAGGCGCGATCGAAAAACTCCTGTATGAGCAGTCCGGTTTGCTCGGTGTCTCCGGGATCAGCGCGGACAGCCGTGAACTTGCCACCAGTACACGGCCGGAAGCACGCGAAGCGCTCGAACTCTTTACGTTTCGAATCGCAGGCGAAGCAGCACGGCTTGCGACCACGCTTGGCGGCCTCGACTGCCTGGTGTTCACCGCCGGGATAGGTGAGCACCAGCCTCAGATTCGGGCTGCCGTGTGCGAGCGCCTCGCGTGGCTCGGCATCGAACTCGACGGCCTAGCAAACACCGCCAATGCGAGCGTGATCAGTTCGGTGGCCAGTCGCGTCACTGTGCTGGTCCTCGCGACCGATGAGGAGCAAGTCATCGCTGATGAAGCCGTTTCGATTCTTCATCGCCAAGGAGCAATGGTATGAGTGGCATCATCGATCTATCCGGTAAGCGAGGCCTCGTCGTCGGTATCGCCAACGAGCACAGCATCGCTGCGGGGTGCGCACACATGTTTCGCGCCGCCGGCGCTGAACTGGCGATCACCTATCTGAACGACAAAGCGCAGCCCTATGTGCGCGCGGTCACGCAGACGCTGTCGGCGGCCCTCGTCATGGCTTGTGACGTCACCGTGCCAGGCCAGCTTGAAGCCGTCTTCGAACAGATCAAAGAGCAATGGGGAAAGCTCGACTTCGTGCTCCATTCGATCGCTTTTGCGCCCGCTGCCGATTTACATGCGAGCCTCGTCGATTGCTCAGCCGAGGGCTTTGCGCTCGCGATGGACGTGTCATGCCATTCGTTCATCCGTATGGCAAAGCTCGCCTTGCCGCTGATGACCGATGGCGGCAGCCTGATGACGGTGAGCTTCTACGGCGCTGAGCGAGCGGTCGACCACTACAACCTGATGGGGCCGGTGAAGGCAGCACTCGAATCGAGCGTGCGTTATCTGGCTGTCGATCTCGCGCCGCGCCGGGTTCATGTCCATGCCATTTCCGCAGGGGCAGTTAAAACACGCGCGGCATCCGGGCTAGACCACTTCGACGTGCTCCTCGACGAGGTTCGCGCCCGCACACCGGCGCAACACCTGGTCACGATCGAGGAAATTGGACGCGTCGCGGCCATGCTCGCAAGCGACGCCGGCATGACGTTGACCGGCTCGACCCTCTACGCCGATGGCGGCTTTCATGTGGAGGCCTGACACATATGGATAAGCCCATGGATAAGCGCGTGGACCCGATATCCCCCGACCAGACCGCCCCGCTGCACGATGCGCAAGCGGATGAACCGCATGGCCGGGTGACTGCGGTGCGCGGCGCGGTCGTCGACGTCGCCTTCGATGCAGGCGCGCTGCCAATGATCGAAGAAGCGCTCGTCATCATGACGGACGACGGCCCACCGATACTCGCCGAGGTACAAGCCCATCTGGACGAAAGCACCGTGCGCGCCCTTGCCTTGCGTTCCACGAACGGGCTTCGGCGCGGCGCCCCCGTGCGCGCGTCGGGTGGCCCGATCGAAGTACCGGTCGGTGAGGCGATGCTCGGTCGCCTGATAGACGTGACCGGCGTGCCGGGTGACAACGGCGCACCGTTGCCGCCCGACGTGCCGCGCCGGGCGATTCATCGCAAGCCCCCGCCGCTCGCGTCGCAAGGTGCGGACACGAAGATTTTCGCGACCGGCATCAAGGTGATCGATCTGCTCACGCCGCTCGCTCAAGGTGGGAAGGCCGCGATGTTCGGCGGTGCGGGCGTGGGCAAGACCGTACTCGTGATGGAGTTGATCCACGCGATGGTCCAGCGTTATCAGGGCATTTCGGTCTTCGCCGGGGTCGGCGAGCGCTGCCGCGAAGGCCACGAGATGCTCACGGACATGCGCAACTCTGGCGTGCTGCCGCGCACGGTGCTCGTCTACGGCCAGATGAACGAGCCACCCGGTGCGAGATGGCGCGTGCCGTTGACCGCGCTCACGGTCGCCGAATATTTCCGCGACGAAAAGCATCAGAACGTCCTGCTGCTGATGGACAACGTGTTTCGCTTCGTACAGGCCGGTGCGGAGGTGTCGGGCCTGCTTGGGCGCCTGCCCTCGCGGGTGGGTTATCAGCCCACGCTCGCCACCGAGGTGGCGGCGTTGCAGGAGAGGATCGTGTCGGTGGGCGATGTGTCGGTGACCGCGATCGAGGCAGTCTATGTGCCCGCCGACGACTTCACCGATCCGGCCGTGACTGCCATCGCCGCGCACGTCGATAGCATGGTGGTACTGTCCCGCGCGATGGCCGCCGAAGGCATGTATCCGGCCATCGACCCGATCGCATCGTCATCGGTGCTGCTCGATGCACTCGTGGTCGGCGAAGAACATGCGCAAATCGCCACGGAAGTGCGGCGCGCGGTCGAGCACTACCGCGAGTTGCAGGACGTGATTTCGCTGTTGGGGGTGGAAGAGCTGGGCGCGGACGACCGGCGCATTGTCGGCCGCGCGCGGCGCTTGCAGCGTTTTCTGACGCAACCGTTCGCGGTGACCGAAGCGTTCACCGGCGTGCCCGGCCGATCGGTCGCAGTCGCCGATACGCTCGCCGGCTGCAAGGCGATCCTCGATGGCGAGTGCGACGACTGGCAGGAAAGTTCGCTCTACATGATCGGCAAGTTGGACGAAGCGCGCGAGCGGGAACACGCGACGCAGCAGGCAAAGTCGGTCGACGGGAGCGTAAAGACATGAGTTCGACGCTGCACTTAACGCTCTCCACACCTGCGAGCATCCTCGCCGATGCCGAAGCGATCGTCTCGCTGCGCGCCGAAGATGAGAGCGGCAGCTTCGGCATCCTGCCTGGACACGCCGATTTCCTGACCGTGCTGACGCCATCGGTGCTGCGCTGGCGCGACGCGGAAAACGTCGAGCGCTTTTGCGCAGTGGAAGAAGGCGTGCTCAGAGTATCGGAGGGATGCCGCGTGAACATCGCGTGCCGCAATGGCGTACTCGGCGATTCGCTTGCGGCGCTTGAAGCGCAGATCGACGCAGCGCATGCCAGCCAGATCGACATTGCTCGTAACGCGCGTGTCGAACAGACCCGCTTGCATGCGCAAGCCGTGCGGCAGTTGTTGCACTATCTGCGCCCGAACCGGAGCGACGCATGAACGAGCCCGAGGAACAGAACGATAGCGATCGCATCACACGCGCCGCCCGGCAAGCCAGCTTGCGCGAACGCCAGGGCCGTGACGAACCTGAGCCCTCGCTCGGCAGCCGTCTGGGGCAGATCGGCATTCTCGGCTGGTCTATCGTGATTCCGACGCTGCTCGGACTCGTCATCGGCCACTGGCTCGACCGGCACTTTGGCACCGGCGTGTTCTTTTCCGCCCCGCTTTTGATGATCGGCGCCGCGTTTGGCCTGTGGTCGGCGTGGAAATGGATGCATCGCCAGACACGGAGCAAGCATCATGATTGAACACCTGACGTTGGCCGCACAAGTGCCCACCGGCTTGATCGCCGGCTTCGCCGCGGGCCTGGTTCATTTTTCGACCCTGCACCGCAACGTTCGGTTGCTCGCGTTCGGCTCGGCGAGCAAAGCGTTGGCAATGCAGCTCGCGCGCATGGGACTGATGCTTGTGGTGCTGTTCGTGTTGGCGAAGCTCGGACCCTGGACCTTGCTATGCGGCGCACTCGGCGTGCTGGTCGCCCGGTCGGTCGTGTTGCGCCTGGCCCGTGTGGTGACGCCATGATCCACTCTCCACTTCTCACGACGCCGCTGTTCCATGCCGGCCCGATTCCGGTTACGGCGCCGGTCGTCACGACGTGGGCGATCATGGCGATCCTCGTCATCGGCGCTGCGCTCGCGACGCGTCGATTGTCGCTCACGCCATCGAAATTTCAGACCGTGCTCGAACTGCTGGTCACCACCATCGATGCGCAAATTCTCGACACCATGCAGACCGAACCGCAAAAGTATCGGTCGCTGATTGGTACGCTGTTCCTGTTCATCCTGATCAGCAATTGCTCGTCGCTGATCCCCAACGTGGAACCGCCAACCGCCCACTTGGAAACCGATGCCGCGCTGGCGCTAGTCGTCTTCTGCGCGACGATCTTCTACGGCATACGCACGCGCGGCGTGCTGCGCTATCTCGCCACCTTTGCCGAACCCACCTGGATCATGATCCCGCTCAACGTGGTCGAGCAGATCACGCGAACCTTCTCGCTCACCGTGCGCCTCTTCGGCAACGTGATGAGCGGCGTGTTCGTGGTGGGCATCGTCCTGTCGCTCGCGGGGCTGCTGGTGCCGATTCCGTTGATGGCGCTCGACCTGCTCACCGGGGCGGTCCAGGCTTATATTTTCACGGTGCTGGCGATGGTCTTCATCGGTGCAGCACTTGCTGATAGCTCAAGTTCAGACAAACCCACGATACAACAAGGAACAGGAACGCCATGACCAATCTCATCCAGGCGATCAGCATACTCGCCGCTGCCATCGCCGTCTCGTTTGGTGCGATCGGCCCAGCGCTGGGCGAAGGCCGGGCCGTCGCCGCCGCGATGGACGCCATTGCCCGCCAGCCCGAATCGGCCGGCACCATCTCGCGCACCCTCTTCGTCGGCCTCGCGATGATCGAGACGATGGCGATCTACTGCCTCGTGATTGCGCTGCTGGTGCTGTTCGCGAACCCGTTCGTCAAGTGAGCCCGGAGCGATCATGCACATAGACTGGTGGACGCTCGGGTTGCAAACGGTCAACGCGCTCGTACTCATCTGGCTATTGGCGCGCTTCCTGTTTCGTCCGGTCGCGAAAATGGTCGCCCAGCGGCAGCAAGCAGCCGCAACGCTCATGGCCGATGCGGTGCAGGCAAAAGCAGCGGCGCTCGCTGAACAAAGCCATGCGGCAGAAGAAGCGGCCCGCATTGCACAACAGCGCGGCGATATGCTCGCGGCAGCCTCAGCGGAGGCGGAAAAATTGAAGGCATCACTCGAAAGCGCCGCTCACGCCGATGCCGAGCATCTGCGCGCAGCCGCCAAGGTCGACATTGCAAGCGCCCAGCAAGCGGCAGCGGCGGCCGACACGGACCGAGCTTCGCGGCTCGCGATTGACATTGCGGCGAAGCTGCTCGACCGATTGCCGCAACAAACACGGATTATGGGCTTTATCGACGGGCTCGCGGACGAACTCGCCAAGCTGCCCGACTCGACTCGGGCGGAGCTGGGTCGTGATGGCGTGGCGGCCCGCCTGATAGCGCCACGTGCGCTCAAAGACGATGAACTCGCCGCCTGCCGAGCAGCGCTCACGCACGCGCTTGGCCGTGACTTGCCGCTGCGGGTCAGCGTGGACCCAACCTTGCTGGCGGGCCTTGAACTCGAAACGCCACATGCGATCGTGCGCAACAGTTTCCGTGCCGATCTGGCCTATCTCCAAACCGAACTTCTCGCCCATGATACCGACCACGCCTGACCCCGCCGCAGACGCCTGGCTCGAGCGCGGCCGCGCGGCGCTGACGAAAGCCCAACCCGGCGCGCACGCCGACGCCGTCGGCCGCGTCGAGCACGTCGCCGATGGCATCGCGCTCGTCTCGGGTCTGCCCGACGTACGCTTGAATGAGTTGCTGCGCTTCGACGGCAAGTGCTTCGGTTTCGCCCTCACGCTGGACGCCGACACCATTGGGGCAGTGTTGCTAGACGATGCCGACGCGATCGCCGCCGGCTCAGTCGTCACCGGCACGGGGCAGGTGGTACAGGTGCCCGTCGGGCCGGGCTTGCTCGGGCGCGTGGTCGATCCGCTGGGCCGGCCGCTCGACGACGGTGGCCCCGTGCGGGAAGAGGCGCGGATGCCGATCGAAAGGCCGGCGCCAAGCATCATCGAGCGCGACCTTGTAACCGAGCCGATTGCCACCGGCATTCTGTTGATCGACGCGTTGTTTGCGATCGGACGTGGTCAGCGCGAGTTAATCATCGGCGACCGGGCGACGGGTAAAACCGCGATTGCGATCGACACGATCGTCAATCAAAAGCACAGTGATGTCATCTGCGTGTACGTGGCGATCGGCCAGCGCGCGTCGGCCGTCGAGCGCGTAATCGCGGCCGTGCGCGAGCACGGTGCGCCCGAGCGCTGCGTGTTTGTGTTCGCTTCGGGCGCAGCATCGGCCGGGCTGCAATGGATTGCGCCATTTAGCGCGATGACGATGGCCGAATATTTTCGCGATCGTGGGCAGCACGCGCTCGTCGTGATCGACGATCTGACCAAGCATGCGGCAACTCACCGCGAGTTGGCGCTGCTCACGCGCGAGCCACCGGGGCGCGAGGCCTATCCGGGCGATATCTTCTATCTGCACGCACGACTACTCGAACGGGCGGCGAAGCTTTCTGCCGAGCGCGGCGGCGGTTCATTGACGGCATTGCCGATCGCGGAAACCGATGCCGGCAATCTGTCCGCGTATATCCCGACCAATTTGATTTCGATCACCGATGGCCAGATCGTCTTGAACACCGGCCTGTTCGCGGCTAACCAGCGACCCGCGGTCGATGTCGGCTTGAGCGTGAGTCGCGTTGGTGGCAAAGCGCAGATGCCGGCCTTGCGCAACGTATCGGGGCGCTTGCGTCTGGATTATTCGCAGTTCCTGGAGCTGGAGATGTTTTCGCGTTTCGGCGGCCTGAGCGACGCACGCGTGAAGGCCCAGGTGGTGCGCGGTGAGCATATCCGTGCGTTGATCACGCAGCCGCGCTTTACGGCTCTACGCCCCGTCGATGAAGTGGCACTTCTTGCGGCATTGGCCGAGGGCGTGTTCGATCGACTTCCGGCTGAAAGCATTGCCACGATACGAACCCGTCTTGCGGCGCACCTCGATGCGCATGGCGGCAATGCGGCAGCTACCTTGAAAGAGACCGGCACGCTCGACGCGACCGCTCAGGCGACGCTTGTGGCGGCTGTGCGGGATCTAGCGCAGGCCTGCGCAACGACAGCGCCTGTCTTAGCGGAGGTGCCGAAAAAGCCAGCACCTCCGGCTGCGACCGTGACAACCTCGGCCACTACCGCAGCCCGCCCGAAATCATCATGAGCAACAAGCTTAGCGAAGTTCAGGGCCGTATTTCGAGCGTGCATCAGCTCGAATCGGTAGTGAGCGCGATGCGCGGCATCGCCGCGGCTCGCTCGCGCGAAGCACAAGCCCGCATCGCCGGTATCCGTGCATGCGCGAGCATGATCGCCGACGCTATCGGCGACGCCCTGACTCTCGATCAGAGCGACGAAGCGAGAGCACATCTGAAGGACACTGTCGACGCCGAGGTCGTCATCATCCTCTGTGCAGAGCAGGGATTCGTGGGCACCTTCAATGAACACGTGGTCGAGGTCGCAACGCAACGTACTCCATCGCGTTCGCCTGAATACTTTCTGCTCGGCGATCGCGGTGTACCGGTCGCCATGGAGCATGGCCTGACGATAGCCTGGTCTGCGCCGATGGTAGCGCACGCCGACGAGGTCTCGGCTCTCGCGGATCGCATCACCGAGGCTCTTTATGAGCGTCTGAACGCAGGGAAAGCCGCGCGGGTGACGCTGCTGCATGCGGTACCGAACCCGTCGGAGACAATCGAGGTGATCGAAAGCGCGTTGTGGCCGTTCGACTTCACGCGCTTTAAGCAGACGCCTCGTGGCTATCCACCGCTCGTCACGCTGGCGCCAAAGAAGCTGCTCGCCAAACTCGCCGAAGAATACATTTACACGCAGTTATGCGAGGCGGTCATGCTGTCGTTCGCCGCCGAGAACGAGGCCCGCATGCGTGCGATGATCGCAGCCCGAACCAACGTCCACAACACGCTCGACGGGTTGATCCAAGAGTCTCGCCGCCTGAGGCAGGATGAAATTACGTCGGAAATCGTCGAATTATCATCGGTCACGCTGGCGGCCGCGACCGCGCCGCGAAAACGTCATGGGGACCACAAGAACCTACCGTAGAAGTTATTTTATAAGTAGAATTTTTACTTTCTGCTAATTCATTGTGAAACCCTATGAATGTAAATATCCGTCAACTCGAGGGTTTCATCCAGGTTGCACGGTTGGGCGGCTTCTCCCATGCCGCAAATCGCCTGCATTTGACCCAAGCCGGCTTGAGTATTCTGATCCGCAAGCTCGAGGAAAGTCTCGATATGCGACTGTTCGAGCGCACGACACGCAGCGTAGTGCTGACTGCGGCCGGTCGCGAAATCCTACCGGCGGTAGAACGGATCCTGGCCGATGTCCAATCGCTCGAAACCACCGCTCGCGACATCGGTGCATACCATACCGCGCGCGTTACGCTGGCCCTGCCGCCAAGGTTGGCCGCCACCCGTCTACCCCGCGTGCTTGCGCGGTTCAGCATCGACTACCCCCACGTGGCGGTCACTTTTCGCGAATGCATAGACGAGGAATTGATCAGTCGTGTGTACACGCGCGATGTCGACTTTGGCCTTACATTCGACATCGAGTCCAATGACATGCTCGACTGCGAAGTGTTGGGCGAGGACGCGCTGGTTGCAGTGTGTGCGCCCGATCATCCGTTGGCGCGCAAGCGCACGCTGCGATGGCTTGACCTGGTGGGCCATCCGATCATTACGCTGCCGACCGCCAGCGCCGCGCGAACCCTGATCGAACAACAATTTGCCGCGATAGGCCACCAGCTCAGGCCCGTCTATGAGGCCAATACCCTTGTCGCAATGGAATTCGCCAAGGAAGGGCTAGGCGTTGCCATCGTATCCGCCACAACGCCGGTTCACAATCCGTACACCGACCTCGTCCAACACGTGTTGCGTGGACCCATCGTCAAGCGACAATTGCTTGCCGTGACACGACGAAAATCAACCTTGTCCGAACCGGCACGCGCCCTGATCGATCTGTTTGCAACGGCCACATCGAAAAACGTCAAATCGGCCGTTGCGCCTCGCCGTGCTCGCACGGATGGCAGAGCGCCTTAATAACGCTCGCTATCCGCGATCGAGAGTTGAAGACAGATCGTTCAGGCGAGGTAGACCGGCTTAGGCACCGTAAAGAAGCTGTGCAGCAGGTGATAAACCGTCATGTAGTTCTTTTGCTGGAAACTCGCATGCGAGATCCCGGCCATCACGCTGAATTGCTTGTCCATATTGGACAAGCCCCGGAAGAATGCCAGCAGATCGTCAATACTGGCGATCCCATCGTATTCGCCACGCAAGATCATCGACGGCACTGTGATTTTTTGCGGATCGACCAGCGGTAATTTCGAGCACATGTCGACGTAGGTGCCCGTGGGCATCGAGTCGTCGAGCGTCAAGATAGCATCCGCAAACGCGTTCACCGTTGCTGCGTCCGCGCATTCGGCATGGTCGCGGCTGAATATGCTTTGTACGAACGCGCGATCGATCGGGCGTCGGTTGTTCGCTTTGAAGTCTGCCAGCTTCTTCGTGCGCTCTCGCAAGGTCGGACTGCCTTCGCCTGTCCATACAAAGGCGTCGAGCACCAGCCTCGCAACGCGTTCCGGGTGGCGCTGCGCGAACAGCGCGGCCTTGAGCGCGCCGGACGAGATCCCATATACCAATAGCTTGCCGCCACCAGTGCGCTCAAGGATGTATTCGCTGCCGGCGGCCAGATCGTCGGCGCCATTGCTGATATCGAAGTTGATGGGACGCGATTTATCCGAGCGGCCATAACCCTCGTTATCCATGCACCACGTATTGAAACCACGCTCGGCGAACCAATCCATCGCCGACGAATGCGGGCGGCCGGGCACATGAAGATCGAAGGTCGGCTGCCCCGCCATCGACGAGCCGTGCACGAAAAGAATGGTTCCCGCCGGTTTCGCTGCCGGTGCAGCAGGTTTTTCCCATAGAAACAACCGGACATCGCCCTTCTTGATCCAGTGTTCGTTGCCACCGTTCCACTTCACATCTGCCATAAATAGCTCCTTTAAAGAACGCCTACCTCGGGCTCGGGATTGCGCCGCGAACTGCCGCCGTCAGGGAATGAGACGTTCGATGCCTCATTGAGCCGACACTGCTTCAGCACGACGTGGCGCCTGCCGAGCCTGTTTCGCGCGAAAGAAAAATTGACCAGCGATCAACAGCGCACTGGCTGCGATAAAAGCAGCGCTGATCGGGTGATCCAGGAAGACCATCATGTCGCCGTGCGACTGCAGCAGCGCGCGCCGGAAATATTCCTCGACCATCGGTCCCAGCACATAGCCGAGTAGAACCGGGGCGACGTGGAAGTCCAGCGCGGCGAAGATTGCCCCAGCTATGCCAAAGACCAACACCTCCCCGACTTCGAACAAGCTGTTGTTCGTGCTGTAAACACCCACGGCAATAAAGAACAACGCCGATGGATACAGGTAACGATAGGGAACCTGGAGCAGCTTTACCCACACACCGATCAATGGCACGTTGAGTATCACCAGCAGCACATTGCCGATCCAGAAGCTGGCGATCAAACCCCAGAACAAATCCGCATGTTCGCTGATCAGTTGAGGGCCCGGCTGGATCCCCTGGATCAACAGCGCCCCGAGGATCAACGCCATCACGGGATCTCCCGGAATCCCGAGGCTCATGGTCGGAATGAAGTCGACCTGCGTCTTCGAATGCGACGAAGCTTCCGGTGCCGCGACACCCGCCAGCGCACCGTGCCCAAACCGTTCGGGCTTTTTGGATATTCTTTTTTCTATGGCGTAAGCGATGAACGTCGTGATGGTGGGACCGGTGCCGGGCATCGCGCCAAACACCGTGCCGACCAGAGTGCCACGCACCATCGGCAAGAACGATTGCTTGAGTTCCGCGGCGCTCGGCCGCATATCACGCAGGCGCACCTTGGTGCCACCGCCGATGACCTTCATCCGATTGACGTTTTGCAGAAATTCGGCGACGCCGAAAAGACCGAGCGCCAACGCAACGAGTTCGACCTTGTCAGAGAGTTCCGGCAAACCGAAGGTAAAGCGCATGACGCCGCTGCTGACATCGGTGCCGACGATGCCCAGCAGCAACCCTATCGCCGTCATGGCGACGCCCTTCAGGGCCGACCCTTTCGATAGCGTGGCGCCGGCCAGCAAACCGAGCAACATGATCGAAAATAATTCTGCCGGGCCGAAACTGAATGCAACGCGCACCAACAGCGGCGAGGCAAAGATCATGACGACGATGCCGACCGACGCCGCGAAAAACGACGAGATCATCGTGATGCCAAGCGCTGTGCCGCCCTTGCCTGCCCGAGTCATGGGGTAACCGTCCAGACAGGTCACAGCATGCGGTGGGTGGCAAGGCAAGTTCAGCAGGATTGCGCCTATCGCGCCGCCGTACTGGGAGCCGTAAAAAATGCCGGCAAGCATCAATATCGCCGGTATCGGATGCATCGTGTACGTCAGCGGCAGCAACAGGGAAATCGCCGATAACGCGCCCATGCCCGGCAGTACCCCGATGAGATTGCCGATCAATACGCCAAAGAATGACCACATCAGGTTGTGCGGCTGCAGCGCAACGCCGAAGCCCTGCATCAGGTTGAGTAGCGATTGCTCGATCACGATCGGCCTCGCTCAGACACACACGCTGGTGAATCGGGACTCATGACTCGGGCCTCATTGCAATTGAATCCCGTAGGTATGACCCAGCGTTCTCACATTCGCGATGTACTGCTTGAGCATCGCGTCGAACTCGTCGGGCGTGCTCGACACCGGCTCTCCTCCGATCGCAGTCAGGCTCGCGCGCACCTCAGGCAGCGTCAAGATTCGGGCGATCTCACTGCTCAATTTGACGCGGATATCCTTCGGCGTTTTAGCCGGCACCAGTGCGCCGTACCAATCGTCGCCGGGGTCCCCCGTGACCCCAGCCTGTTCCAGGGTTTGCACTCCGGGCGCGAACTTGTCGCCTAATGCCGAGGTGGTTGCGATGATGGTGAGCTTGCCGTCTTTGGCGAACGGTAACGCGTTCGGCCCCGGCGAAAATGCATAGTCGATACGGCCCGCAACCACATCATTGACGGCTTCGGGCGTACCGCGATACGGCGCGTGCTCGCCCTTGAAACCACCGCCGGTCGCAACCAGCAGAGCATGCAAATGACCGGTGCTGCCAGTGCCGGCGGAGCCGTAGACGAGTCCAGCCGGCTTGGTCTTCGCATAGGCCTGCAACTGCGCGATAGTCTTAATGCCACGTGCCGACGGCGTCACCAGGAAGCTCGGGGTACGCGCCATCAAAGTGACACCGGCAAAGTCGCGCAACGAATCGTAGGGCAAGCTGTTGCTAAGGCCTGACAGCACGCCAAATGCGCTAGGCGCCACCAGGACCGTTTGCCCGTCCGGTTTGGCCGCCGCAACATAGGCCGCACCGATTTCTCCGCCGGCTCCCGCGCGATTCACGACCACGACCGGAACACCCCATGCCTTGCTCAATTGCTGGCCGACCACACGGGCCACAATATCGGTCGCGCCTCCCGGCGTCGCGCCGACAACAAAGGTGATGACGCCGTTGGGATAGGTCGCAGCGGACGGTTCCGCCGCCGCCGACAGTCCGATGGACAATCCCAACAACACGATAGAGCCCGCGACGCGGCGAAGTAGTTTGATCGGCATGGCGCTTCGGAACCTTTCTTTCAAGGGGTTAAGCAACGCGGGTTAAGTCATGCTGCACGGCTGTCCATGTCGGACCGCGCTTATGCAGCGCACTTTTTCAAGCTTGCTGCCTGGCGCCCACGGTCTGCCACCAGTGCGCCAACCACCCTTTGTTGCCACCCTCGGCGATCAGCTCGCGTAACTCTTCAGGCACCGGTGGAAAATCATGGGTTTGCTTGCGCGTGTGATTGGTAAAGCGACCGGTAAAGAAATTGCATTCGATATCGTCACCGGTGTCGCATAGCGTGGTTATGCCCGTGCAATGGGTGAGAACTCGCAAGCCATTGCAAATCGCGGCGCGGTACGACTGCACGGAAGTGGATTCGCACAACAACCCGAGACCGAGCGCCTGCATCGCGACATAGCCATTGCCCTTGGGGCCCATGCCAAAGTTGCGGCCGGTCACGATCAGGTCGCCTGGACGGCAACGTGTATGAAAGCCGGGATCGATGCGCTCGAATAGATGCGGGATCAACACATCGGGATTCATTTCGCGGCCGGTCACGAAGCTGGCGGGAATGACGTCGCCCGCATGGGGCACGTCGTCGCCCAGCTTGTAGCAACGTCCTCGCAAGACCCAATTGAATTCAGACATAAGCACTCTCCATTCGGTCGCGCAAAGCCGCATCGGCCGGCATCGTACGGGGATCAGTGATTTTTCCTGCGAGCGCGGAAGCGGCCACGGTCGCCGGACTGCCGAGGAACAGGCGTGCGTCGATCGGGCCGAACCGTCCATGATTGTTATTGGTCGCGGTCGACAGCGAAACCTCGCCCCGTGCGACAGGTCCAACCACCGCGTCATTGCATGGACCACAGCCAGCCGGCAACAGCATTGCGCCAGCGTCGAGGAATATCTGCATCAAGCCTTCCTCGACAATGCGTCGAGTCGAACGTTCAGAGCCGGGCACGATGAACAGCCGCACGCCCGATGCGATCCGTCGGCCCTTTAAAAAGCTGGCCGCACATAGCAGGTCCTCGTACATGCCGGAACCGCAAGAGCCTATAAACGCATGATCGATAGCGGTGCCCGCAGCCTCGCCGACATCCACGGCGTTTCCGACGTTACCGGGCAGCGACACCTGGGGCGCAATCGCGCTCAAGTCGAATGAGAACCGCGCTTCGTAAGTGGCGTCCGCATCGCTGAACACCGGCGTGAACGCACGTTTGGCATGTTTGGTGCAGTATTCCAATACCGCGGCGGAAGGCGGCACGAACACACCAGCCGCGCGCATCTCGGTGGGTGTACTGCACAAGGCAACTCTGGCGCCTAGCCCGAACTGATCGAGATCGCCCGCGTATTCGAGCACGCGATAGTCGAGATCCACCGATACTTTGCCGGACTTCACCTGTCTCGCGAGATAGAAACCGATGTCTCGCGCTTGCACGCCGTTGGGCAACTTGCCCTTTAGCTCGAGCTGTACGGTCTTGGGCACTTCGACCCAGGTCGTGCCCGTGGCCAGCACCCGCGAGATCTCGTTGCCCACGCGCAACCCGAATGCGCCGACCGCACCCGCGTTCGTCGCGTGCGTGTCGTTGTCGAAATAAAACATGCCGGGCAACACAGAGCCTTGCTCCATCGGGAAGATGTGCCCGTGGCCGCCACGACCTGCATCGTAGAAACCCTCGATACCCCACTGCGCCGCGGCCTTGCGGTTAAATGCGCCGCGCTCGGCAGCACGATCGCTGCCGTACAGCACGTCGTGGTCACTGACCATCATCACTTTCTTGGGTGCTGCGACTTGCTTGATTCCGATCGCGTCGAGTTCGCCCTTGGCTTCGCGCACCAGACCGTCGTGGATCATGACCATGTCGGGATCGGGATACAAGATGTCTCCAGCGTGCACATGCTCACGACCGCTAGTACGCGCCAGAACCTTTTCTATTGCTGTAAATCCCATGAAGCTCTCCGGCTAGGTGGTCTCATCCAAGTAGCCAATTATCGAGAGATTAATTTGATAATAAAAACAACAATTTTTTATCGATTAATAACTATCTGTATTGAATTTGACATGGCTGTGCCGAGCGCGGGTTCTGGCCGCGATTTGAACCGCTTTATCAGGAGGGCCGGCAGCGAGGGCGTGTATTGGGAGCGGATCGGTTGGCCTGTCTGCCCCGCATCAACGCTCGGGGATGAAACCCCATAGGTCGAGAATCAGCGTCGTGCCGGGAACGAACAGCCGCTCGTTGACCTGGATCGCGCTAAACGGCAATCCGATGTCGCCGATGTGCTTTTCCCATTCCCGATAGGTGTCGTAGAAATCGGCAAGATCGGTATGGAAGTGCAGGGCCCGCACGACCTGACTGAGATCGCTGCCCGCCGCCTCGAAAATCGTTTTTGCCTTGCCCAGGATGTCGGCCATTTCGGCGGCCGCGTTCGACTGGTAGAACGGCATCGACGCATCGCTGCGCGCGGCACCGACCACGCCCTCACTATCGATAGCCATCAAGCCTGACACGAACAGCAGACCGTCCAAAGCCCGGGCCGGGGCCATCCCTGGGCAGACCAGCTCGACGTCGCACTCGATCTGCTTGATCCGGTCGCGCGCGCTTTCATTGGCGGCGATTACGTTGACTTCGATCGTTGCGTCCTGGGTGCCGAAGCCCGGATGCTTGACAGGGACGATCGTCGTGGGCGGCACATTGCCGTCGAATGCCTCGCTCCAGGCCTGCCAGAATGCCGGCAGATCGTCGACCCGGCTCAGATAAACCTGCGCCTTGAGCACCAGATCCAGATCGCTACCCGATGCCTGCAGCGCAGGTTGCAAGCGCTGCCGCACTAGGTAGCTGGTTTCCAGCTTGATACGCGTGCCTTTCCACAATTGCCCCACTGGCACCTGGGCTTCGGGCGCCAGGCCGCCGGTTTCGTCACGTGCCAACTGCCCGGCCACGAACACCAGATCGCCCACCCGCAGCGACGCGCTATAGCCGGACTCTTTCGGTGCGCCCACTCGGGCGACGTTAATCGGCTCAGGCGTGAGCCCGCTGTCTTTTGTCACCGCTAACACCTGGAGGTCCATTTGGGCATCCAGATTGAGCAAGCGCTCCACGAGTATGGACGTGCTCGGCGCGACGACCTTACCCAGCGCATTCTTGCGAGCGACGTGATAAGGATCGACCGCGCTCCAATGCGGGTAGTACTGGTCCACGCGCACGACATGGCCAAGACTGCTACCGGCTTGCGCGAGATCGTTACGCAGACGATCGAAAATGAACTCCGCCTCGCGTTGCGCGCGCGGCGGTACCGACAGCGGATGCCCGTCACGCCGCACACCGGCGTCGATGAGGCCGCTCTCGTCGCTAGCCCGCAGCCCCGTGCCAAATACCCATTTTCCGGCACGAACCACGGCCGCGTGGCGCACTCTGCCGCCCGCATAGGAGCGGACTCCAAATCGTTGAATTCCCATTGTGAAACCACTCTCCGAGACGTAAGTTCGAGACGGGAAATGATCAACCCATGTCGTCGGAACTGTCAATCGAGAATATAAGCAGAGAATATAAGCACGCCCCCCGAAGTCCGGGTCAACGGACTGTTCCCCCTGGGCTTATGATTTTGACTGATTGACATGAATCACGGCTATGGTCGATCATTTTTGTAGCGGATGTCTGACTTGCACTGCGGACTTGCATTGCGTTTTTGCTCGAAGAACCTATACGGAAGTGAATATGGCGACAGCTCGTTTCAAACGTCTTTTCCAACGATGCATCGTTCCCGCAGTCGCCACCTTGTGCCTGCAAATGCTCGCGCCATCCGCAAGCGCGCAAGGTGCACCGCCGCAATCGGGTGCCGCGGTCTGGACTTATCTGGCCGCCCTTCCCCCCGCGCAACGTATGACCGTGTTGCAGCAAGAGGCCACGCGCGAAGGCAAGCTCGTGCTGTACGGCGCGATTGCGATCGAACGCGCGCAGATCCTCATCGATCTGTTCCACAAGGATTATCCCAACATCGACGTGCAGTTCGTCAGGCTTACGACAACTGACCTGCCGCAACGCTTGATGATCGAGCAGCGCGCCAATCGCGCGAACGCCGACGCGGTCATCATCACATCGGACCGGCTCGACATCATGTCCGCAGCACTCGCGCCTTACGAGCCGACGAGTTGGTCGGATTTCGATCCACGCTTCTTGAACGGCGGCAAGAACAAGGGTTGGACCGCAGTGAACTACGAAGTGATGATGGAAGCCATCGCATGGCGTACTGACCGGATCTCCAAAATCCAGGCGCCTAAGACGCTCGATGAGGTTGCCGATCCGAAGTGGAAAGGACGCACCGGTACGGTGACTTCGCTGGAACACCTGGTGGACAGCTACGGAACGCTCTACGGCCAAGCGGTGGCAACTGAAAAAGTCGGCAAGCTTGCCGCCCTCGATAACCACCTCTACCCATCGATCGCGGGGTTGTCGGAAGGTCTCGGCTCCGGTCAGATCGACCTTGCGTGGGGCGTATCGGCCATGCGGATCATACGGTTGCAGAAAGCAGGCGCGCCCGTGGACTTTGTGTACGAGTCCCCGGCGTTCGGCGTACCCGACGCTATCGCCGTCACCACGCAAGCCAAAAACCCCTATGCAGCAGCACTGTTCATGGAGTTTCTCACGTCGGCGAAAACCCTCGAAGCCGTCGACAAGACCGAACCCGGCTTGGTGTTCGGCAATCGCAAAGGCACCTACAGCAAACCCGTGGCAAGCTTGCAGGGCCTGACGATCTTCGGTCCGATCTCCGAATCCAACTATCGCACCGAGAATCGCGAAGTGCAGAGCTTGTTCATCCGCAGAAATTAAGCCGTCCAGGCCTGAAGGAATCTCGTCATGTCTGCGCCAGGCGTTGAAACCACAATCGCGTCGAAAGCGCCGGTGAGCTCCCCCCGGCGGCGCCAACTTCCAACGCTCGCACGCAACCTGGCGCTCGCCGCGCTGATTCTTGTCGTCGGCTACCTGATCATTCCACCGATCGGTGCATTACTGCTTGGCAGTGCTACTGATACGCCGCCCGGCGTTGCTCCGCACTTCACGTCCAGTTCGCTGGTGTATGCCTACACGCAGCGTGACCATTATGCGTCGATGCTGCTTTCTGCGGAATTCGCGGCTTGCACGGCGACACTCGTGCTGCTGGTCGGCGGCGCGCTGGCGTGGATCGTCGCGCGCACCGATTCGCCGTTGGGCCGGATGGCCGACATCTTCACGCTAGTGCCTATCCTCGTGCCGGCAATATTGTTTGCGACGGGATGGTTGCTGTTGTTGGGGCCGCGCGGTGGCATGCTGAACCTGTGGGCCATGCAGATCTTCGGGCTCAAGTCCGCACCGCTGAATCTGTACTCGTTCTGGGGCATGGTCTGGGTGGGCGCGTTGCAGGAAATCCCGCTCGCCTTCCTGTGGTTTTGGCCCGCGTTCAAATCGATGAACTCGGATCTCGAAGACGCGGCGCTCATGTCGGGCGCCTCGGCATTGACGGTAATCAGGCGCATCACGATCCCGTTGTTGCGTCCGGCCGTCGTCTCCGGCTGGATCATGTTCTTCATCTATGGTCTCGGTGCTCTTGCGGTGCCGCTGATGATCGGCATTCCGGCGGGCTACGTGATGTATTCGACCGAGATCTACCTGGCCGTGCAACGCATTCCGTCCGACCTCAACCTGGCCAGCGCCTATAGCCTTGCGCTGCTCGCGGCCAGCTTGATCGGCGTGTATGTTTATCACCGCGCCACGCGCGATCTCTCGCGCTTCACTACCGTCACCGGCAAAGCGTTTAATCCGCGCATACAGCGCCTGGGGCGCTGGCGCCCGGTGGCCACGGCATTCGGTATCCTGATGCTGTTCTTGGTGGCGTTGCTGCCCATGCTGGTTTTGCTGTGGAACGCGTTCATTCCGTTTTCACAGCTCCCGTCGATGGCGGCGTTCAAGCTGATGAGCTTGAAAAATTTCCGGGCGGCGCTCGAGTATGGCGAGGCTATCCAGGCGCTGATCAATAGCGTCGTACTGGGAATCGCCGCCGGCTTTATTACGACCGTGCTCGGCTGCACGATCGCGTGGTGCACCCTGCGGCTCAAAGGTCCCAAGTTCCTGCTGGCTACACTGGATCAGATGGCGACGTTGCCAGTCGCCATGCCGGGGCTTATCGTCGGCGTGAGCGTGCTGTGGTTCTACTTGCTGCTGCCGCTGCCCATTTATGGATCGCCCTGGATCCTGCTGATCGCCTACATCACGCTGCACCTGCCCTATGCCGTGCGCATCTGCGGCTCGGGGCTCGCGCAGTTGCATCATGAGCTTGAGGAAGCCGCCGCCATGTGCGGCGCGCACTGGTTCACCGTGTTTCGCCGCATCGTGCTGGCACTGCTTGCGCCTAGCCTGCTGACCTCGGTGATCTATGTCGGGCTGCGCTCGTTCCGCGAATATTCGGCGTCTATCCTGCTCGCCAGCCCGGGCAATCAAGTGTTTTCCGTGATGGTGCTGGACATGTGGGACGGCGGCAACCTCAACATCCTGTGTGCTTATGTGACGATGGTCACGGCTGTGCTGGGCGTGATGGTGGCGCTGCTCTCCTGGGCCGCCAGGCGGTTCGGCGTGAAAGTGGCTTAGTGAATTGACTCAACTAAAGAGCAGGCAAAAGTGATCACCATCAAGCATCTAATCAAGCGCTTCGATTCGGCCTCCGGCGCGACATTGGCGCTGGACAACTTGTCGATCGATATCGAGCCGAATACGTTCTTCACGCTGCTCGGCCCGAGCGGATGCGGCAAGAGCACGCTGCTGCGTTGCCTCGCCGGCCTCGAACACCCTGACGAAGGCGAGATCATCATTGGCGACGCGACCGTATTTTCTTCGGCTGGAAATACCTTGGTGCCGTCCAACCGCCGCAACATCGGCATGGTGTTCCAGTCCTATGCGATCTGGCCGCACATGACGGTAGGTCAGAACGTCTCGTTCCCGCTGGAGGTGCAAGGCCAGAAGGACATCCAGCGGCGCACGCTGGAAGCGCTCGATCTGGTCGGCCTCGGCGGCCTGGACAAGCGCTATGCCTCCAAGCTCAGCGGCGGCCAGCAGCAACGCGTGGCGCTGGCGCGAGCGATCGTAGGCAAACCGAAGGTGCTGCTGTTAGACGAACCACTGAGCAACCTGGACGCCGCCTTGCGTGACCAGATGCGCGCCGAACTGCTCAAGATCCAGCGCGCACTGAACGTGACCACGATCTATGTCACGCACGATCAGACCGAGGCTTTGTCGATGTCCGACCGAGTGGCGGTGATGTCCAAGGGGCGTTTCATCGAGGTTGCCACGCCGCAGGAACTCTACAGTCGTCCACGCACCGCTTTCTCCGCACGCTTCGTGGGTGGCGCAAACATCCTTGAAGGCCGGGCAACCCGCGATGGCGGCCGAACTTCCATCGATACCGGCCTGGGACGCTTGATGTCAAGCGAACCGGCACAGGACGGGCCGGTCACGCTGTTTATCCGACTTGAAAAAATCGTCTGGCTCGATCAACGCAATGGCCAAGGCGCGGTGCACGACGGCATGAATCGCTTCGCTTGCCGGATTGTCGGACGTCGTTACGCCGGCGACACGTCAGAGTTCGATCTGTCGCCGCTGGACGGCGACCCGCAGACCGTGCTGCGCTGCAGATTCCCCGCGCAGATCGGTGGAGCGCCGGGGGACACCATCAGCATCGGCATCGAACCCGAACATGTCCACCTGCTTGCTCAGGAATGAAATCGGAATACGGCCGGATCCGTCTCTTTGTCGCCCAGTTCGCGCAACATCTTGCGCGAGCGATCCAATATCTTGTCGAATACCTTCACGGTATCTCTGTGGTATTCGATCCAGAAATCCAGACTCTTGATATCTTTCGACACCACGTTCAACCAGTTGAAACGCGCGATCAGATGCCGACCACCGGCGGACAAGTGCAGATAGCGGGTGCTTTTTTCGCCGAGATCCGATAGCGATAAAGGGTCGCGACACGAAATTAGAAAACAACTGTTATCCAGACTTCTTCTGAATAGGTCAGGAAGCGGGCTGTTCTCTTTCGCGCTTTTTTCTTTCACATTCCTCAGCACGTCCAGATGGCTTTTCAACTCCGCGTAGATCTCTCCGGCGTTGTTCAACCGGTCCCAGAACGTGAGGATTTCCGCTACGCAGGCGTCACGAATGGCGGCTTTTCTTTCGGCGCTTGGCATGCCGCCTGACAGGTCGTCAGAAACAGGGATTGCGAGCATGGCGGCTTCCTTATGCGAGTACTTCGCGAGTACTTGGTGTACGGCGCCTCGGATGTCCGAGTGATCTGCGCCCCAAGTGGCCGATTTTACGCAACATTGCCCCCGGATGTACACGAGGATATCAAATGATGGCTAGCCACCCGACGAAACGCATCCAAGGTGCCGCATGAGGTCTTGCCTCGGCCCAACGTCTCACATGATATTGGCTTTGTTGATGAGATCAAGCAAACGCAACGGCGTAATCGGGACTTCGTCGATACGGATGCCATAGCCCGTCAGCGCGTCCTCGATCGCCGAAGCAATCGAAGACGCGACCGGCAGCACGCCGCTTTCGCCCGCGCCCTTGACGCCGAGCGGATTGACTGGCGAAGGGCTCTCATGAAGCAGCACCTCGATATGCGGAATATCGGTGGCGGTGGGCAGCAAATAATCGGCGAGCGTCGTCGTGGTCGGCTGCCCATACTCGTCATAGCGCATATATTCGAACATCGCGTTGCCGATGCCGTGGACGATGCCGCCGTGGATCTGCCCTTCCACCATCATCGGATTGATCAGCTTGCCGCTGTCGTGCATTGCGATATACCGCATCAGGCGGATAAAACCTGTCTCGATGTCCACCTCGACTTCGCAGACATGAAACGCATTGCTGTAGGCCAACTGATCGACCCGAAAATGGAAGGTCGCTTCGAGACCCGCTTCCGCGCCCTCCGGAAACGCGTAACCGGGCAATCCTCGCAAACGCAGTGCCACATCGGCCAATGGCACGCCCGAACCCGATTTGCCCGGCATGTGAATCACCCCATTTTCAATCGTCAGATTCGCCGGCAGTTCGTCGAGCATCTGCGCCGCCACCTTGATCGCCTTGTCGCGCACCGCCAACGCGGCGAGGTGCACCGACGAACCCGCCGTCACCGTTTGCCGGCTGGCAAACCCGCCCATGCCGAGGCTGACGAACGATGTGTCGCCGCAGATCACGTCGATATCCTCGATCCGCACGCCGAGGCCCTGCGCACAAATCTGTCCCAATGCGGTCGCCAGCCCCTGCCCCATGGCCAAGGCGCCCGTGAATACGCTGACTCGACCGTCGTGCGACACCCGCACCGTTCCCGATTCGAACGGGCCGCGACCGGTTCCCTTGACGGCCGCAGCGAACCCGATGCCGAGGTACTGCCCGCGACTTCTTGCTTGCGCCTGGCGACGCCGGAAGCCGGGCAGATCCGCTTCGGCCAGGGCTTTTTCGTGGCAATACGCGTAATCGCCACTGTCGTAGGTGATCGGCGCACCCGCGCGATTGACCATGGGCGTCGGGTAAGGCATCCGATCGCGAGGGATATAGTTGCGTAATCTCACTTCGCCCCGATCGATCTTCAACGCATCGGCGACACGGTCGAGCAGTCTTTCCATCGTAAAGCAGCCCTGCGGATACCCCGCGCCACGAATCGGAATGACCGGCACTTTGTTGGTTCTCGCGACCGCGACATCCAGCTCGTAGGCGGGCAGTATGTAAGGCCCGGGCAACGAGGTGGCCGAGTTATAGGGCACATTGATGCTGTGCGGTGCAAAAGCCCCCTGATCGTGCACCATCTGCCCGCGCACGCCGAGCAACCTGCCTTGCGAGTCGACCGCCGCCTCGACGCTCCAATACTGTTCACGTTCCTGAATCGCCGACAAGAAATGCTCGCGTCTATCCTCGATCCACTTCACGGGGCGCTTCAAGGCATGCGCCGCTGCGGCGACTGCCACGTCTTCCGGATAAACCAGATATTTGGAGCCGAACGCACCGCCGACATCGGGAGCGATTACGCGCACTCGCGTTTCCGGCAAGCCCAGCATCTTGCATAGCGTATGGGCTAGCTCGTGCGACATCTGCGTCGAGGCCCAGACGGTGAGCGTTCCAGTGGCTTGATCGGGGTTGGCCAGGATGCCGCGGCCTTCGATCGGGTGCGCCGCACCACGATGTTGACGCAACTCGACCTTCACCACCTTGTGGGCATCCTTGAACGCTTGCGCCGCATCGCCGTAGGCAATCTTGAATCGCTTGAAAAGCTGAATGGGATCGGCGACACAGGCGAGCGGCGATTGAGGGTCAAGCGCCTCCCGGCAATCGATCAAGGCCGGCAACTCCTCGTAATCGATATCGACCAGCGCGGCGGCATCCTCGGCGATCGAGCGCGAATGCGCGACGATCATGACCAGCGCTTCGCCGACATAGCAGGTTTCCGACTCCGGCAAAACGAAGGGCATTGCCTCAGGTCCGAGCTGCCCTTGCGGAAATGCAATTGGCAACCTAGGCTGAGTCAGCAGGCTCGCCATCGTGCTTGCCGTGTAGCACGCGACCACGCCGGGCAGCGCGAGTGCCGCGTCGATATCGATAGCGCCGAGCCGCGCATGCGCCAGTGAGCTGCGCACGAAGGCGGCATGCAAGACACCCGGCATGGGAATGTCATCGACGAAACGACCGGCGCCCTGCAGCAGCTCGGGATCTTCCTGGCGGCGCGCGCGGCGTCCAATGACCTGCGTTGGCTGCGTCATGGTGCGGGCCCCCGCATCTGTGCAGCGGCCTCGAGCGCCGCGGCCACAATATTCTGATAGCCAGTGCATCGGCACAGATGCCCGGAAAGCACCTCGCGGATCTGCGCCTCGCTCGGTTGCGCATCGGCTTGAAGCAACTCCACCAGCGAGATCAGAATGCCCGGCGTACAAAAACCGCATTGCAAGCCATGCTTGTCCCAGAACGCTTGTTGCAGCGGATGCAGCACGCCGTTGCATGCCAAGCCTTCGACGGTCGTGATCTTCGCGCTGTCGGCCTGCGCTGCCAACATCAGGCAAGCGCGAGCGGATATGCCGTCGACCAGCACCGTGCAGGAACCGCATACACCCTGCTCACATCCGACGTGCGTGCCAGTCAATGACAAATTCTCACGCAGGAAATCCGCCAGCGTCTGACGATGCTCCACTTCGCGGTCGTATAGTTGCCCATTGATTTCGACTCGCACCGCAATGTGCGAAAGCGATGTGCTCATAAGGGGGCTCCGGCTAGTCGGGCGGCATCCACCAATGCCCGCCGTGTCAGGACTCGCGCGAGTTGCCGCCGGTACCAGGCAGGCGCGTTGGCATCATCGAGAACCTCGATATCGTCGACCATGGCAGCGGCCGCATCGAGTCGGTCCAGCTTCGGCGTTGCACCCAACAGTTGTGCTTCGGCGAGCGGCCTGCGCAATGGCGTAGATGCGATGCCGCCCAGTGCGATCGCGACGCGATCGATTTTTCCCGCTACGTCGAGCGTCATCAGAACGCCCACTGAAACTACCGCCCAGTCGCCCTTGCGCCGCGCGAACTCATGAAAGCCGTAGCCATGAGTCGATGGCCAGGGCGTGAGCCGTACGGCGTTCAACAATTCGCCGGCCCCCAGCGCAGTAGACATGAAGCCGAGCGCGAACTCGCTCATGGTCACACATCGGCTGTGCCCCACTTTATCGACGACCATCACGCCATCGTAAAGACACGTGACCAGCGCGAGTTCGGCTGCCGGGTCCAAATTACAAAGACTCCCGCCTAGCGTGCCGCGGTTGCGCGTCTGCCGGTGCCCGACGTGGCGTATCGCCAGCGCAAGCAAAGGCAGCTTCGCAGCAATAAGCTCGGAAAACTCGATGGTGCGCTGACGTGTCATCGCGCCCATCGAAATAAAATCGCCTTCCTCGCGGATATGATCGAGTTCCGCCAACCGATTGATGTCGATCAAATGAGCGGGTGCCGCCAGCCTCAGGTTGAGCAGCGGCATCAAAGACTGGCCGCCGGCCAGCACCATGGCATCCGGCGTGTCGGACAGTAAATGCAGCGCTTCGTCCAAGGCGTTTGCGCGGTGGTAGATAACCGGAGCGAGTTTCATTGCACGCTCACCAGGCGCGCGGGCCTGTCGGCGCCACAGAGGCCGCACCGAGTATCGAGCATCGTCGCGCGCCTCACCTCGGCTCGGGCGTTATTTCGCAACATATTCGAGCGGGTTGTAAGGCTTGTCGAGGAACTTCTTGTTCGCAGCGCTGGGGCGCATGCCCACTTCCAGGATCGCGCTATCGGGCACCTTCTTCAGCGGGTTGTACTGAGGGTGGTGATGCTTGATTACCGGATCGTTCGATTTCGCGTTGTAGCAGGAAATCAACACCCATCGCCGCTTGGGCGAGTCGTTACGTGCCGAGGTGTGCAGCATGTTGCAGTGAAAAAATATCACGTCGCCCGGTTCCATCACGCACTGCACCGTTTCGAGTTGCTTCACCAGATGCTCGACACGCGCCGGATCAGCCGACACCTGCTTGCCCGACTGCACATGATCGACGCGGCCCACGAGGTGCGAGCGTCTGAGCACCTGCAGGCAACCGTTCTCGACCGTGCAGGGATCGAGCGCCATCAGGCACGACGCCATCATCGGGAACAGGCAGCCGTTGTTGTACCAATAGCCGTAGTCCTGATGCCACTCCCATGCACCGCCCTCGAACGGCTCCTTGGCATTGAGTTTCGAGTTGTAGTGATACACCTCGTCGCCGATCAGCGACTCCATCGAATCGACAATGCGCTCGCTGCGCGAGAACATGCCGAAGATATCGTCGCCCGGATCGCTCCAGACCGTCATGCGTGTCTGGCTACCGGTCGTGTCACTGCGGATATAGGCCGACTTCTGCATCGCCTCGTCGGTTTCGGCGGTTCTCAAGATGAGGTTCGCCTCTTCGGTCGTAAACATTTTCCGGGCGATCACAAAACCTTCGCGGTGATACTCGGCGATCTGTTGCGGATTCAATGCTAATGCGGACATGTGCGCTCCCCGTGCCTTCGTAAGCTATTCAGATGATCAGATGTATATCGCCATCGCGGTGAAAGACCCCGAACAGTCGACCAGCGTCGCCTTCTTCATGCGGATCTTGAAATCGCTGCCCTGACGTAGCAGGTGAAATTCATAGCGGCCTGCGTACCACCTCGGCTCCGCACGCCGGAACTCGGCGAGCACGAAGCAAGCGTGGGCTCGCCATTCGCCCGATGACTGCGGCTCGGGATCCAGTTCGATATTGGTGACGAGGTGGGTGGTATGCGAGGGCGGCGCCTGGATATGGACATCGGGGTGAGCCAGACGCTTGATGCGGGCGTGCATGGTGTCGCGCGTGTCATAGAAAATCGACACCGCCTCGTCCGGGCTGCTCTGATCGTGTAGCGTGGGAACCCAATACACGCCGTCTTCGGTGAACAGCGCCGACCACTCCTCGAAGCGGCGCTCGTCGAGCAGACGCGCCTCGCGATACAGGAACTGCTCCACCTCGCGCAGCTCGGGCGCGTGTTGGACAACCGCGGCGATGCTATTCATGGCCGGCTCCTTCGCACATGTATGTCAGCCAGTGCTTGTACTGAATCCGGGAAACGAACTCCGAAGTGCCCAGACCTCTCCAGCCACCCTCCTTCCAAGGCTCTTCAGTGCCCATGTGTCCGGCGAACATCACCCATTCGTTTGCGCCGGTAGAAAGACCACGCTGTGCTCTTTCGAAAATTTCCACGTCGTCGGTCTGAATCAGCGAGGCCGCCGAATGCGTCGCGGCAATCGAGCGGATGGCATCGCGGTTCATTTTTTCCGGCGCGCCATCGAGCCACACCGGATAGATGCTCACCTCCGTGCGATCGACCGCGATCGGACGCACCACACGAATATGCTGGCCGAAAGCCTGGAACGTGAGGCTCGGATAGATCACGCTATTGAAGCGGTCGTATTTGAGGATCGCTTCGGTATCGGCTTTGCCATGCTTGGCTTCGAGCGAGGCGACATACGCTTCGTACACAGGCCCGGACGGCAAGGTTTCCACCGGTGGACGCCCCTGATAACCATGGCCGAAATCGAAACCGACCACGCCGAACGCGTCCCAATCGATCGCGCGACGTTTGCCTTCCATCAGTCGTGGGCCGCCGCCGTGCCGTGAGAATTGGCGGCCATCCTCGTCCAGCGTCGAAGCATGCGCGTAGCTCGCATGATGCAGGTCGACGCCGTTATCGATCTGCGTTTTCCAGTTGGCACGCACGGTGTACCGGCTCACTCCGCCGCGAAGCGAAATGGTGCCGTCCGGCGCGCGATCCACCAGATCGTCCAGGCTGTGCTTGATACCGTTGAGGTAAGTCGCCAAATCCGGACCGTCGGTACTCAAGCTGGCGAATACAAAGCCGCGGTAGCTGTCGACCCGGGGCACACGTCGCATCGACCACTGCGGATCGTCGAAATCGAGGTCCTGTGGATAGCTCTTGCGCTGCGGTATCGCTGCAAGCGCGCCCGAGCTACGGTAAGTCCAGCCGTGATAGGGGCAGCGGAACAGCCGCGCATTGCCGTGCGCCGCGCTGCAAACCTCGACGCCGCGATGGGCGCAGCGGTTGAATATCACGTGCAGCTGGTTGTCCTCGTCGCGCGTGAGTAGCACCGGCTCGCGACCGAGCGTGGTCGCCAGGAAGTCGTTGGGCTGGGCCACTTGCGATTCGTGGCCGACGAAAATCCAGGCGCGGCCGAAAACACGCTCCATTTCGAGTTCGAAAATGGCCGGATCGACGTAAGCGTAGCGATGCACCCGGTCCGGCTGTACCAGCGCGCGAATCTGGTCGTCATTCCAGAGCGTCTGCGGTCGGCGCTGGATTTGGATAGTACTGAGCATTTCGACTCCTTGAAGTATCGGCAGACACCACGGCACCTGCGCCAAGTTCCGCCGCATCGCGTTCGAAAAGAATAGCGTGATCGGGTTTCCAGCAAAGATGAATTTCATCGCCTTGCACCGGACCGGCAGCCCCGGCACGACTTTCGACCGTGACCCGCAGCCCAGCCGCAAGCTCGATCACCAGATTCACAAAGTTGCCGACGAAAATGCTTTCGACCACTCGGCCGCGCACGCTGTTGTCCCCCGCCGGCAGCTCGTGCGCGCGCACCACGTGCAGATGCTCCGGACGAATCGCGAGTGTCATCGGATGCCCGTGCGCATGAACCCGCACTTGGCCAGGTGCAGCAACGGGTACGCCCGCGAGCGCGATAGCCTGACCCGTACCGGTATGCACCACGGTCACCGGCAAGAAATTGATGCGCCCCACAAACTGCGCGACGAAACGCGAAGCCGGTCGGAAATAAATATCCTCGGCGCTGCCCGTCTGTTCGACCCGGCCTTGGTTCATCACGACGATGCGATCGGACATCACCATGGCCTCGGTCTGATCGTGCGTGACATATAGCGTTGTGATCCGCAATTTCCGCTGTATCGCCCGCAGCTCATGCTGCATCGATTCGCGCAACTTGAGGTCGAGCGCTCCAAGCGGCTCGTCCATCAGCAATACCTTGGGCGGATGCGCGACCGCGCGGGCAATCGCTACGCGCTGACGCTGTCCGCCCGATAGCTCGGCTGGATAGCGTTTTTCGGTGCCCTGGAGTTTGACCAGGTCAAGCAACTCGGCAACGCGAGTGCGCTGCTCGCTTTCGGTCGCGCGCCGCTGCTTCATGCCGAACGCAATGTTCTGGGCCACCGTGAGGTGCGGGAACAGCGCGTAATTCTGGAACACCATGCCGATTTCGCGTCGGTTCGCAGGGATACTCGTGACGTCGCTACCGTCCATCATGATGCGACCGGCACTGGGTTCGACGAAGCCGGCGATCATGCGCAGCGTTGTCGTCTTGCCGCAACCCGACGGGCCCAGCAACGTCAGGAACTCACCATCCTCGAGATGCAGGTCGAGCGCTGCAAGTATGGTGGTGTCGCCGTAGCGCTTCTCCACTTTATGCAGTTCGACCTTGGCCGTTGAAATCGGATTCTTTTGCATCACCGCGCACCTATCTTCCGATTCCACTTCTGCACGTACGATGCCTGATCGACCTTGGCGTAATCGATCCGGTACATGCCCGCGATCTCCTGCGGCGAGAGCTTCAGGTAGTCCAGCGATTTGTCCTTTTGCAATTGCTCCAACGCCACTTTGCTGCTGGGGATCTGTCCGCCTTCGGTGGAAGTGGCAAGTTGCATGGGCAGCGACAAGAATTGATTAACGATCCAGTCGACCGCTGCGGATTGTTTGGTGCCTTTGATCTTGACCAGGTAACCCTGCTTGAGCACACCGACCTTGCCGTTCACGGGCATGTATGCCATGCCGAGTGATACTTTGCCCGAGAGACGCTGGATGTTCCCGGCTTGCGCGGCGGCCGCCCACACGTCGCCGTCGGTCAACTCGGTTTGCAGATTCGACGACGACGACCAGTAGCTCGCCGGTGCGATGGCGCCAATCAAGTTCAACGCAGGGTCGATATTGGATTCGCTGCCGCCTGCTTCCCAGGCCATGCCGACGATGGCGGGAATCGCTCCGCCTGCGCTGACGTCGGGTAGAGAAACCTTGCCCTTCAGTTTGGGATTTTCCAGATCCGCGTATTTGCTCGGAGCCGGGATTCCGGCTGCCTTGAATTTATCCAGGTTATAAACGATGCCTTCTTCCGTGGCCCATATCATGACTTTGTTCGAATCATATTCATCGGCGGGCAGACTATTTGCATTGGGAATCGCTTTCAAATTCAGCGGTTCGACAAAACCTCCATCCGCCAGGATGGGTAGAAAGTTGTCCATCGTTTCCATGATGTCGAATGGCGCCGGTTGACCGCGCGCGGCAATCAGCTTCGCCATGTTCTGCGCCGGCTGTCCCAACACGTATTCGATTTTTCCGCCCTCGGCCTCGAACGCTTTCCCGACGTGCGCCTCGACAATGTCGCGCCAATTTCCGCCGAACGTCGCGAGCCTGACGGTCACCCCATCAAACTGCCCGGCGAATGCCGGCGCAGATCCCAGCACGAGCACGCTCACCAGCAGCAGCGACGGCGTCCATCCGGTGACATATGCGCATTTCCGTTTCAAGGTCTGCTCCAGATAAATTTGAAAAAATTCGTGGGCGATTGCAAGGCAACCGAGCAAACAACTAAGCAGCCGACTCGTCAGTCCGCTCCGCCCGTCTTGACGAACACGTCGAGTCCCACCATGCGCTGCACCAGCAATACACAGGCAAGCGACAAAACCGTCACCACGGTAGAGACCGCCAAAATGGTGGGCTCGAAATCGAACTGCATCGCGTTGAAGATCTCGACCGGGAACGTCACGTGATCTGCACCGGTCAGGAACACGCCTATCGGCACATCAGTAAAGGAAATCATGAATGCGTAGAGCGCACCGGTGAACAACCCTGGCTTGAGTACCGGCAAGGTGATTTGCCGGAAGGTTCCCCACGCGCTCGCGCCGAGCACCAACGCGGCCTCTTCCAGGCTGTCGTCAAAGCGCTGCAGTAGCGCTACAAGCGTGCCGATCACGAAGGGCGTCGCCGCGAAAGTGTGGGCAATCGCCAAGCCCCAGAACGTGCCGGTCGCATACCAGCCCGTGGTCGCGCCGATCGCGTAGTAGGCTTGCAGGAAGGCGAGTCCGGCTACCACGCCGGGAATCTGCAGCGGTACTCGCAGCAGTGCGAGCAGAAATGACTTGTAGCGTAGATTCGAGCGCACCAGTCCCAGCGATGCAGGAATACCGATCAGGCAAGCCATCACCGTGCAAGCGACCGCCACCTTGACCGAAAACCAAAGTGCTTCGTAGTACTTGAATGGAATGTTCCGGTACGCATCCAGCGTGAAGTGCTCAGGCGGGAATACCACGTAGGCGCGCTGCCCGTAGTCGAACGAGGCCAGCGCCACAAACAGGATAGGCCCGAGTAGGAACAGGTAGGCGAACGTCAATATGCCGCCGTTGATCAGGTTACGACGCAGGTTACGGCTCAGGTGACGGCCGAGGTACTCACCAGGGCTGAAACCCAGGCGATGGCGGATGTCGTGCAAGGGCGTCACAGGATCAGCCCTCGACGAATCCGCGACACCACCGCTACCGACGCGAGGTTGATGATCAGCACGGTGATAAGCAAGAGCGCAGCCAATGCGGCGGCCGTGCCGTAGTTGTTCTCCAGCAGCATGGTTCGTTCGATGACTACCGGTATCGTCAGTACCTTGCCGGCACCAATCAAGGCCGTCGACGTAAAGCCCCCCATGCTGACGTTGAAGATCACTAGCGCACCGCCAACCAGCCCGGGCAGACACATCGGCAGGATCACTTGCCGGAACACCCCGGCCCGGCTAGCTCCCATGCCTTGCGCCGCCTCTTCCAGCGAACGCGGCACGGTGATCACCACGCTATAGAAAAGTAATACGGCAAAGCCCAACGAATAGTGCATCAGGCCAAGCACGACCCCCGTCAGCGTGCCGATCAAGGAGACGGGCGCACCGATCACGCCCATGGCCATCAGCAACTTGTTGAACGGGCCGTTGGCACTGAAGATCAAAATCAGCCCCAGTACTTTGACGACAATGGATACAAACGAGGACACCACGACGGCTGCCAAGAGCGCCATTCCCCAGCGCGACTTCATGCGCGCAATGATGTAAGCGACGGGAAATGCCAGTAGCAAGGTCAGTGCAGTCGCGATCGCCGACACCTCGATCGAGAGCTTGAGCGTTGCCAAATAGTAGCTATCGGATACGAGCTGAGTGTAGTTGTCCAAGCTCAGCGCATGCGCCAGGCGACCCATGCCGAGGTCGCGATGCAGGCTTCCCGTCAGGAAGATGAATTGCGAGGTGCCGAGCAATGCCAGGGAAATCAGCATCGCTGGAAGAAGTACGAGGTCCCAACGCAATTTCATAGTCATATCCCTCGACTACGAAAAGCGGCGCAGATCCGCGTTGGACTCGCGAGCATCAAACCGACGCCCGCCGCAGTCGCCCCGCTACTAATGACCCAGTTCAATTCGCCAACCGACATCGCACACCTTCGTGAGAGAGACACCGTTATAAGGCACCTGCTTCTTGGGCAAAACAAAGCGATTGGAATAAGGGTATGACGCAAGCCGCCCTAACCTTATGATCGTCTTTGAGTAGCAGGTGTCGCAAGCTCCGTGCCAGAAATTGTATCCAATTCCATGTTCGGCGCTCGACGTTCTTAAACAGGTCTTCTCAAGCAGGGACAGGTCATCTCGGCGAAATAGCCAAGCAGATCGTCAGCGAACTCGCAAATGCGACGCACTGATTTGGGTACAAAATCTGGGGTGCTCAGCCCAAGCTGGTGCGTAACTTCATCCAAATAGCGCGTCGGCCAAATCGACCTCTTCATACACGCCATCCAGATTCAGAGCCCGTTCGATGTGATGCAGATGCTCTATGGCCAGTGCCTCTGCGCGCCGCGTGTCGCCGGCTTCGATCGCGTCCACCAAGCGGGCATGTTCGTCATTGGGACATGCCGCCACAGTCGGCGCCTCGAAGGTCAGGATGGCCAAGCATGTCAGCGGGGTCAATTCACGCATGATGCGTTCCGAAATCCGGCTGCCCGAAAGATCGGCAAGCAGAATATGGAATTCTCCGGACAAGCGCACTGCGGTGCGCCTGTCCCCGCTTTCTCGCGCCCGCTCCTCGCGCTCGACCATGGCACGCAGTTGCCTGATCGCACTCGGCGCCTGGCCCCGGCCGATGCGCTTGATCAGGCGCGCCACCACGGCGGGTTCCAGTGTGCGCCGCACATCCAGTACGTCATGCGCTTCCTCGGCGGTAGGCGTTGCGACAAAGGCGCCGCGATTGGGAATCAACGTGACGAGCTGTTCGACCGCCAGGCGTTGCAGCACGCCGCGAATTTGCGTGCGGCTCACGGCAAATAGCTCGGCGATCCTTTCCTCGGTGAGCTTGGTGCCTGGCAGCAAGCGGTGTTCGACGATCGCCTTGTAAATACGTTGGTGGATGTCCGCTTTGGAGGCGGCCTTCAGCGTGGCGGTCAGTTGCCGCTGCGCGCGCGGCAACGTGGCCGTCGGGACTTTGGATGGTTTCAACTTGTTTCCTGGCGTGGTCGTGCGTAGCTGGATGAATCGAGCAATATTCTTGCCATCGCTTCCGATCGAACTCAAGAAGCCCAATGGAAAATTGGATACCATGCATTCTAATATCGTATCCAATTCTTTTCGAAGACATCCGCCTGCAAAGCCCTGATGTGCCATCGCAAACGTCATTGCGGACACGGTTGTCCTGACTGTTTCAAACCCCCGCCCTCTACCGCCTCGACCTTAATTCTTCTAATCTTCAGTCCATCGATCGACCGCAGGCAAACGAGTTTCAAAGCCCAAGGTTGACCTGCTGAAACGTACGGCCGCGCTGAAGCTACAACCCGCTACTACCGGCCACAACCGAATACTGAGGAAAATCATGTCCAAGCTCATGTCCACCGTTAAAGTCGGCCCTTACGAAGTCTCGCACCGGGTCGTGCTGGCCCCGCTGACCCGCATGCGTGCCGAAGAAGGCGCCATTCCGGGCCCGCTGATGGCCGAATACTATGCCCAGCGCACCTCCAAAGGCGGTTTCCTGATTGGCGAGGCGACCATCGCCGCAGCCAACGGCAACGGCTACCTGGGTGCGCCGGGCCTCTACGACGACAACCAGATCGCAGGCTGGAAGCAAGTCACCGACGCCGTTCATGCCAAGGGTGGCCGCATCTTCTTGCAGCTGTACCATGCCGGGCGCCAGTCGCACGCCGACGTTCAGCCCAACGGTGCCACGCCAGTTTCCCCTTCAGCAGTAGCGCACGGCGGCGTCGCCTACACGGCAACCGGCTGGGTGCCCAGCACGCCAAGCCGCGCGCTTGAAGTCGGCGAAATCGTGGACTTGGTGGAAAGCTTCCGCAAGGCTGCTGAACGCGGTGTCGCTGCTGGCTTTGATGGCGTCGAGATTCACGCTGCCAACGGCTATCTGTTCGATCAATTCTTGCAAGACGGTAGCAACAAACGCACCGATGCTTACGGTGGCTCGATCGAAAATCGCAGCCGGTTCCTGCTCGACGTGGCCAACGCCCTGATCTCCGTGTGGGGTAGCGACCGCGTTGCAGTGCGGATCGGGCCGAGCGGCTCCTGGGGCGACATGCATGACAGCAACCCCGAGGCGCTGTTCAGCTACGTGGCCCAGCAGTTGGACAAACTCGATCTCGCCTACATCCACCTTATCGAGCCGCGTGTTCTGGGCAATGTCGATGACGAGAGCAAGGATCAGGCTCCGGTAGCCGCGCAACTGATACGCAAGCACTACAAGGGCACCATCATTGCGGCAGGCGGCTTCACGGCAGATTCGGCAGAAGCGATCATCGCTGCGGGCGACGCCGACCTCGTCGCGTTCGGCCGTCACTTTATCGCTAACCCCGACCTGCCCGAGCGCTTTCGGAATAATTGGCCGCTGAACGTCTACGACCGCCCGAGCTTCTTTGGTGGCAACGAAGTGGGCTACACCGACTATCCGGTCTATAACGCCGAAGCCGCAGCCGAAGCCGAACTCGCAGCGGCCTGAGGTCATCGCCGTGGCAGGGCGTCGCGACGAACGGTCGGGCGCCCGCTATCGGATAATCGCTCAATACTCGACCCATCCTCGATCAATGAGCCGGCAGTTTCGTTTTACGCCGATGCTCGTTTGATCGAAGGTGCGGCAACGCCCTCGATCATGATATTCACGCAGGCTGGCAACTTGGATTGATGCGCTTCGGTCACGGCCGGCAGCACTTCGCCTGCGCTCGTAACGAGTTTCCCGAAGCCGCCAAAGGCTGCAGTCACATTGTCGTAGCGCGTAGGCAGCAATTCACAGCCGATCAATCGCTCCCGCCCATAATCACGCAATTGAATTTGGTACTCCGCATTCCAGCGCGCATCGTTGCCGACGACCGCGACGAACGGCAGCTTGTAACGCACTGCCGTGTCCATTTCCGCTGTATGAAAACCAAATGTGCCGTCCCCCATCACCGCGACAATCGGTGCATCGGGGCGAGCCACCCGTGCCGCAAGAGCGAACGGCAGTGCAGAGCCGATCGCGCCCGCCACGCCATTGATAATCCGATCAGGCGCGTGCAGGCACGCTTGTGCCCATTGCCCGATCTCGCCACCGTCCGAGATGAAGACCGCGTCCGGATGGCTATCGAGTAAGGTCTGAATCGGTGCGCAGGCCTGAACCGGGTGTATGCGCCCATCGATAGCCGAGGTTGCGGTTTGCCAATGCGCAGGCCGATAGTCGATCGCGGTTCTCACATCGCGCGCCCATCCTTCATGCGCCGAGGACGAGCTCTCGCACGCCGCGACGAGCGCATCGATTGCCGAAAACGCATCGGCAATCGCCGTCTGCATCAGACGCTCACCGACCGCGCGATGCGTGCGCGATACTTCCGCCGGCTCCGCGTCGATTTGAAGGAATGTGCAGGTTTTGTCGATCGCCGGCGCTAGTCCGAACTTCAGCGTGAAGTCCAGCCGTTTGCCGAGTAACATCACGCAGTCGGCTTGCGCGAGTACTTCGGCGAAGGCACCTAGGCTAGGATCGCCAATGCCGCGCGGGCTTTCCATGCCGACCACCGGAATGCCGCACGCTGCGGCAAGCCTATCGGTACGCTTGCGGCCGTCCCGCGTCATGCAGGCGGGACCCGCGAGTATCAGCGGACGTTTTGCAGCGAGCAGGCGAGTTATGAACGCGCGCGCGAGCCCAGTCTCGAGAGTTTGCGCTACCGATGCGTACACTTGTTTGTCTGGGTCACCGTCGCCGGATGCATTGCAGGCATCTTCAAGTGCATCGGTAGGCAAGCTGAGATGCACAGGACCCGGCCGACCCGAGCGCGCCACGCGGATCGCATGGGCGAGTTCCGCGGCGAGGCTCCCTGCGCTTTGGACTGTCGATGCGACTTTCACAAGCGGCGCCGCGACATCCGCCTGACGCATTTCCTGGAAGGCCCCCATACCCAACTGGTTGTTCGGCGCATGACCCGATAGGAACACCACGGGCGACTCCGCCATTTGCGCGGTGTAGAGCGCCGACACCGCATTGGCATGGCCCGGGCCACCGGTAACCAGGGCAACGCCGACGTTGCCGGTCAATCGAGCGTAGGCATCCGCCATGTGGACAGCGGCGGCCTCGTGCCGTGTGTGGATCAACTCAATGTCGGCGCCCACGCAGGCGTCGAAGATAGGCATGATGTGATTGCCGGACAGCGTGAAAACATGCTTGACTCCCGCGTTCGACAAAGTTCTCACCAATGCGTCGGCGCCGCGGTATGTTTTCGTCATGAACTTCTCCTGGCTAAATGTTACGTAGCGCTATGTCGCGTCAGGTACCGTGTCGTTAGCTAGCGTTAAGTAGCGCTCGTTGTAATAGATCGTGCTGCCTGTCGATTGTCAGTTCGCGGACAAATGGCGGTCGCGAACCACCTGTTTCCATTTCAACGACTCAGCCTCGATATTGCTTTTCAACTGTTGTGGCGTGTCGCCCTTCGTCTCCATCCCCAAGGCGGCGAACTGCTTCTGCGTATCCGCTTCCATCAGTACCTTCACCGTGTCTCGCTGCACCTTGTCGATGATATTTTGGGGCGTACCGGCCGGCGCTACAAGTGCAAACCATCCCGTGACGTCAAATCCAGCCAGTCCCGCCTCATCGGCGGTCGGCACATCGGGCAGTGCGCTGGAGCGATGCGTGTCCGTGACAGCAAGGGCCTTTACCGTTTTGCCTTTGATAAAAGGTAGCGCTGCGACGATGTTGCTCAGCACGACTTGCACGCGACCGGCCATTAAATCGCCTAATGCGAGCGCCTCACCTTTGTACGGCACGTGGGTCATTTGAATTCCGGCGGCATCGGCGAAAGCCTCGTCGGCCATATGCACCTGACTCCCAATGCCGGCCGATCCGAAATTAAGCTGCATTGGATGCGCTCGTCCTATCGCTATCAGCTCTTTCAGGTTGTCGGCAGGCAAGGAGGGAGCGACCGCTACTACCATGGGGTTGCTTGCCACGGTCGTGATGTAGCTGAAATCCGCGTTCGAGTAAGGCAACTGCTTGTAGATATATTGATTTACCGTGAACATGCTGCCCGATGCCAGCATGAGCGTGTAGCCGTCTGCCGGCGATTTCGCCGTCACGGAGGCGCCGATCATGCCGCCCGCCCCGGGGCGATTGTCGACTACCACCCCCTGTTTCCACAGAACTCCCAAGCGCTGGGCGAGTATGCGTGCGACCACATCGACGGAGCCGCCCGCCGGGAACGGCGCGATGATGCGCACCGGATGGTCCGGCCATGCGTCGTCGGCATGAGCCGTAACGGGCAAGCCATAAAGCACGATTGCAGCGACTAGGGGGGTGAACCGGAACAGCAGGCAGAACGAGGAGCGGTGTGACACGGCGCAATCTCCTTTCTCCGCTGGTACCCGCGCCGTAAAACTCCCACCGGGAAATTCTATCCGCGCGCGAGAATTTCCAGGGAAATTCAGTTCCGCCATCATGCAACGAGCGCACGAGCTAGCCTATCAGGGCAAGTACCAGCGGCCACTGGGTACGTGTCTAAGCGCGGTGCCACATATAAAATGTTGGACGGTGTATCGCATGAAGGCCGCTACACTGACGACTTGCACGCCGGGACGGAAAATGGGGGGATAGCCGCGAACGTGATCACGAGGAATGTATTAACCAACGTGACGCTTGAAAGCACGGCATGCGGCAGGCAAATTTACGAGACTACCAAGGCCTAGACGTGACCCAGTCGCTACAACAAGGATTCATTCTTACCCGTCACTGGCGCGATACCAGTGCAGGAACCGAGATTGAGTTCTGGCTCGTGACCGATCACGGCCCCAAAAAAGTCCGGCTCACATCCCAGACCTGCGTCGCGTTCGCACATGCCGGGCAACGCACGGAGATCGAACCGCTGGTGGCCGGCATGTCCGGCATCGAGATCCAGCCGCTAACGCTCAAGACTTTTCAGCAAGAGCCGGTGATAGGCGTGTATAGCCGCCATTACAGACAGCTCACGACGCTGGAAAAAGCGCTTAAAGACCGCGATATCAAACTCTACGAGGTGGACATCAGACCGCCCGAGCGATACATGATGGAGCGATTTATCACGGCGTCCGTGCAAATCGAAGGGGGCAGCGACGACGGCTCGGTCATCGTCGATTGCAAGCTGAAGCCTGCACCTGAATATCGCCCGGCCCTGCGAGCGGTATCGCTCGACATCGAAACCAGCGCTCACGGCGATCTCTATTCCATTGCACTGGAGGGTTGCGGCGAGCGCCAGGTCTATATGCTGGGCAGCGCCACGGGAGCGGATGCGGCACCACCAGACTTTCATCTCGACTACTGTGAAAATCACAAGCAGATGATCGAGAGGCTCAACGCCTGGTTCAAAAAGCACGATCCCGATGTTGTTATCGGTTGGAGCCTCGTACAGTTCGACCTTCGCATTCTGCAAAGCCATGCCGATAAATGTAAAGTGCCGCTCGCATTGGGCCGCGGCGGCAAATCGGTCGAGTGGCGAGGTCACGGTACCAAAGAGGGCTATCTATTCGCGCCGACAGCCGGACGCATGATAGTCGATGGCATCGACGCATTGAAAGCGGCTTTGTGGAGCTTCCCGTCTTTCAGCCTGGAAAATGTTTCCCGGACTTTGCTAGGTGAAGGCAAGGCGATCGACAACCCTTACGACCGCATGGAAGAAATCGAACGGCGCTTTCGCGAAGACAAGCTTGCGCTAGCGCGCTACAACCTCAAGGACTGCGAGCTTGTCACACGAATTTTTGCAAAGGCCAAGTTATTTGAATTTTTGACGGAACGCGCCAACGTTACCGGGTTGCAGGCCGACCACTTTGGTGGCTCGATCGCGGCCTTCAGCCATCACTATCTGCCACGCATGCACCGGGAAGGCTACGTTGCGCCCAATGTCGGCGAGATCGCGCAGAGTTCCTTTCCGGGCGGATTCGTCATGGATTCGCGCCCTGGCCTGTACGACTCGGTGATCGTGCTCGATTTCAAGAGCTTGTACGCATCAATCATACGCACCTTCCTGGTCGATCCTATCGGCCTGGTCGAAGGCGCGCTCGCACCCGATTCCGAGACTGTGGTGCAAGGTGTCAACGGTACGTTTTTCTCGCGCCACAAACATTGTCTTCCCGCGATCGTCACGCAACTCTGGGAGCGCCGCGACGAAGCCAAGCGCCAGAAAAACGAACCGCTTTCGCAAGTGCTCAAGCTCCTGATGAATTCGTTTTGTGGCGTGCTCGGCTCCCCCGATTGCCGATTCTTCAATCCCGAGCTGGTCTCGGCCGTCACGCTACGCGGGCACCAGATCATGCGGCAAACGCGTCTGCTCGTGGAGGCCGACGGATACGAAGTGATCTACGGCGATACTGACTCGATCTTCATCTGGCTCAAGAAGCGTCACACCGAGAGCGCAGCGCTCGACGTCGGTAACCGGCTCGCCGACACGGTGAATCAATGGTGGGCTCACCATCTGGATCAAACCCTGGGCTTGCAGAATGCGCTCGAATTGGAGTTCGACATTCATTACCAGCGCTTCTTCATGCCAACCATACGCGGCGCCGATCAGGGCAGCAAAAAACGCTATGCCGGCCTGGTGACGAAAGCGGACGGCCGTGAGGAAATCATCTATCGCGGGTTGGAAACCGCCCGCAGTGATTGGACGCCTTTGGCTCAGCAATTTCAGCAAGGCCTCTATATGCGCGTTTTCAAATTGGAACCGTATGACGAGTTCGTACGCGACTACGCGCGAAAAACCCTCAATGGAGAATTCGACGACCTTTTGATTTACCGCAAGCGCTTGCGGCGGCAACTCGTTGATTACCAGCGCAACGTTCCGCCACATGTCCGTGCCGCGCGTATCGCCGATCAATTCAACGCGCAGCGACAGCGACCGTTGCAGTACCAGAACGGCGGCTGGATCAATTACGTGATGACCTTGAATGGACCGGAGCCCACCGAGGCGATCGAATCCAGGATCGATTACGACCACTACTTGACGCATCAGTTGCAGCCGATCGCCGATGCGATTTTGCTACCGATGAACGACAGCTTCAAAAACTTGACGACCGCCCAGGGCAAGCTTTTTTGACGATGTGTTCGATGTGTTCGTTAATGCGGCAGGACTGCTACGAACGCAGTCTCGGCCAAGACATGCCACAATTCCGCCCATCGAATAACTGCATGCCGAAAAGCCGAGGAGAATGTCCGTGATACAAGCGATTGCCCGTTTCTTTACCCAGGTCGTGCATCGATTTTTGCCCGATCCACTTATCTTTGCGATCCTGCTGACTGCGATCACATTTGCGATGAGTTTTGGTCTGACACCGAGCACGCCGACTCAGCTCGTGTTGATGTGGGGTTCGGGTTTCTGGAACCTGCTTGCGTTCTCCATGCAGATGGCCATGATACTGGTTACGGGCCACGCGCTCGCCAGTTCGGGGCCGATCAAGCGAGCGCTGTCCGCGCTAGCCGGCTGCGCACGCACACCGGCTCAGGGCACCATGCTCGTCGCACTGGTGAGCGCGATCGCGTGCGTGATCAACTGGGGCTTCGGGCTCGTACTCGGCGCGATGTTCGCGCGCGAGGTGGCGCGCCGGATTGCGGGGACCGACTACCGGCTTCTGGTGGCTTCTGCGTATATGGGTTTTCTGACCTGGCACGGCGGTCTGTCCGGCTCGGTACCGCTCGTTGCGGCAACCAAAGGCAATCCGATGGAAAAAATCATCGGCTTGATTCCCGTGTCGCAGACCTTGTTCACCGGCTATAACCTGTTCATCACGGTCGGCCTGATCGTAATGCTGCCGCTGCTCGCGCGCGCCATGATGCCCAAGCCCGATCAGGTGGTCACCGTCGATCCGGCATTGCTCATCGATGAACCGGTCGAAGAACGCGTGCTGGGACCCAATGCGACGTTTGCAGAACGGATCGAAGAAAGCCGCTTGCTGTCGATTTTTGTCGCTTTGCTTGTCGCGGCCTATTTGATCATTCGCTCGGCCGCAAAGGGCTTTAGCCTGGACATCGACACGGTCAATATCGCCTTTCTTGCGATCGGCCTCTTGCTGCATAAAACGCCGATGGCTTATGCGCGCGCTATCGGGAAGGCGGCACGTGGCACGGCGGGAATCATGATCCAGTTCCCGTTCTATGCCGGTATCCAGGCGACGATGGATCACTCGGGCCTGGCCGGTGTGATCACCAATTGGTTTATCGAAATCGCGAATGTACATACATTCCCGTTCCTCGCGTTCTTGAGCTCGGCCGTTATCAATTTCGCGGTGCCCTCGGGCGGCGGTCATTGGGTCGTGCAAGGGCCGTTCGTGATGCCGGCGGCGAAGGCGCTCGGCGCCAATCTGGGGAAATCGGCCATGGCCATTGCCTACGGCGAGGCATGGACCAATATGGCCCAACCGTTCTGGGCGCTTCCGGCACTGGCAATTGCGGGGCTTGGCGTGCGCGACATCATGGGCTATTGCGTAACCGCCCTGCTGTTCTCGGGGGTTATTTTTGTCGCGGGTATGTACTTTTTCTAAACCTCGCGCTTCAACGGCAAAATGAGCGCGGCGTGATCTGGGCCGCGCCACTTCACGGCTTTTACGGCGGATGGGATGGCAGGGATTTCTAACTCTTGTCAGTGGCGGGAGACTCTCGATCTTCTCTGGTTCGAACCCAAGCACGATAGACCAGCAGCGCTACATGGGCGTCGTTCGCAGCATAAAGTAGCTGCCGTTCAGTCAAGCGTGGGTTTGACCAATTGCTCGTCCCGGTTTTCTTGGATTTTTGCAGCCTCTGGCCAAAGAAATGCGCCACAGCCACTTTCGCTCCGACCGTGCCCTTGTGGTCAGGTCCACGCAAGACCGCACCCAGGTCGAGCAAGTTGGCGACATCGATGCCCAATCGGGATTTTAGAGCGCTACGATCATTGCCAAGGCCGAATCCAACCTTCAGCAAACGAGGCGATTCCAGAATCGCTTTCAAGGCCGTGATTTCCCGCGCTGGGGAAATCGGGAATAGATACGCCCTGTCGTCGGTAGCCAGTTGGACTAAATGCGGGCCTGTAGATATCTCGCCTTTGAGGAAGGTCGGTTTCGATTCCGTATCGAAACCGATCACTTCGGCAGACATCAGGACCTCCAGCGCTTCACGCGCGCGAGACTCCGAATCCACCAGGCTGACGTTGGCAATCGCAATGCCTTGATAGACTTCGAGCTCGGCACTGCTCAGGGATGCCCTATTCAACTTTACATTGCTCATTTCGCTCTGCCGAGGTTAGAAACGCAAAAACCCCACCTGAGTAGGTGGGGTTTTTGTTTGAATTGAATAGCCTGACGATTACCTACTTTCACACGGGTATCCGCACTATCATTGGCGTGGAGTCGTTTCACGGTCCTGTTCGGGATGGGAAGGGGTGGTACCAACTCGCTGTGGTCATCAGGCATAAGGGGTGAGCTGGGCCGGCGTAGGGAATACGTGATCGGCCGAGCAAATAGGGGGAAGAAGTAGTAAGGGGTTGTGAGCGTAGCGCTGTGTTTGAGCGCTGGCACAACTGTAAATCAACCTGGTGA
>NZ_LMUX01000021.1:1333584-1364393 GCF_009765705.1 Burkholderia sp. L27(2015)
CATCGGTGGCGAGAAATCCCAGCATGGTCGCCATATTGGGCCGGATCATGCCGGCGCCCTTGCTGATCCCGCTCAACGTAACGACGTGGCCATCGATGACGACCTGCGTCGAGGCCGCTTTGGGCAACGTGTCGGTGGTCATGATGGTTTGCGCGGCGTCATACCAGTGGTCGGCCTTGCGGTTTTCCAGTGCGGCAGGCAAGCCGGCGGTAAGGCGATCGACCGGGAGCGGTTCGAGGATCACTCCGGTGGAGAAAGGCAAAATCTGTTCGGGTGCAAGCCCCATCAGCCGGGCCAACACCGAGCAGGTTTCGCGGGTCGCGCGCATGCCGGGTTCCCCGGTGCCAGCATTGGCGTTGCCGGTATTGATGACGAGTGCGCGTATGCCGGGTTGGTTCGGCTCGCTCGCGCGCGCCAGATGCTCGCGGCAAACCGTAACTGGCGCGGCGCAAAAGCGGTTGGCGGTAAATACGCCGGCGACGCTCGCGCCCGGCTCCAGCGATATCACCAGCAGATCTTTGCGATCTTGCTTGCGAATAGCGGCCTGAGCCCAGCCCAGCGTGACGCCAGCCACGGGGTGCAGTTCGGTGGGGACGATTTCGGGGAAATTGACAGCCATAGTGGTGTGCGATTCGAAGAGGTTCAGCGAGGCACGCAACCCCAGGTAGTTGGGCGGGCATGTAGATGTGCCGGCGTGCTGCGTAAGAAAACTGTGCTGCGTAATCTGTGCTGCGCGGTATGTATTGCGTTCTACGTGCTGCGCGTTGCATGCAGGAAATGAACGGTGTGGCAGGGCGCGCGGGCCCCGCCGCCCGATTATTCCAGCTTTCCGTGACAGTGCTTGAATTTCTTGCCGCTACCGCAAGGGCAAGGATCGTTGCGTCCCACTTTCGCCATCGCGGCCGGAGAGACCGCGGCAGCGGCAGCTCCAGCGGCGGTGGCGATCGCAGCAGCGGTCACGGTGGCAGTTCCGCCTTCGGGTTCTTCATCGAAACCGGCATGCTGATACTCGACGTTTTCAAGCGGCGCCTCTTCAAACTGCTCTGCCACCTCTTCCAGTTGCTCCGGCGACTGCACCTGCACGTTCATGACTATGCGGGTCACTTCCTGCTTGATCGAGTCCAGCAGTTCCGAGAAGAGTTCGAACGCCTCGCGCTTGTATTCCTGCTTGGGGTTCTTCTGCGCGTACCCGCGCAAATGGATGCCCTGACGTAAATGATCGAGCGCCGCCAAATGTTCGCGCCAGCGATTGTCGAGCGTTTGCAACATGATCGAGCGCTCGAAACCGCTGAAACCTTCTCGGCCCACCAGCTCGACCTTGTTCTGATACGCCGCTTCCGCAGCGTCGAGCACTACGGCCAGGATATCCTCCTGGTCGATGGTGTCGGACTCCTGCACCATGTCCACGAGGTGGGTCTGGAGTTGCCATTCGTCGCGCAGCACCTGCTCGAGCGCCGGAAGATCCCATTGCTCCTCGATGCTTTCGGCCGGCACAAAGACGTGAACCAGATCCGAAAACACACCCTGGCGCATCGCCACGATGGTGTCCGAAATATCGGTGGCTTCCAGCAACTCATTGCGCTGTTGGTAGATGACCTTGCGCTGGTCGTTGGCCACATCGTCATATTCGAGCAACTGCTTCCGAATATCGAAGTTGCGCGCCTCAACCTTGCGCTGGGCCGATTCGATCGAGCGGGTAACGATACCGGCTTCGATCGGCTCGCCCTCGGGCATTTTTAGCCGGTCCATGATGGCGCGAACCCGATCGCCCGCGAAAATCCGCAACAGCGGATCTTCCAACGACAGGTAGAAGCGCGACGAACCGGGGTCGCCCTGGCGAGCCGCACGGCCGCGCAGTTGGTTGTCGATACGACGCGACTCATGCCGCTCGGTGCCGATGATGTGCAATCCGCCTGCCGCTTTGACAGCGTCGTGCAACGCTTGCCACTCGTCATGGATCGCCTGGATGCGACGCTGCTTCTCTTGCGGCTCGAGCGCCGGATCGGCTTCGATGAAACCGGCCTGCTTTTCGGCATTGCCACCCAGCACGATGTCGGTACCGCGCCCGGCCATGTTGGTCGCGATCGTAATGCGCTTGGGACGGCCCGCTTCGGCGACGATTTCGGCTTCCCGCGCATGCTGCTTGGCGTTGAGCACCTCGTGCGGCAGCTTGGCCTCATCGAGCAGACGCGACAGCAACTCCGAGCTTTCGATCGAGGTCGTGCCCACCAACACCGGCTGATTACGCTCGAAGCAATCGCGAATATCGCGGATCACGGCTTCGTAACGCTCTTGCGCCGTTTTGTAAATCTGATCCTGCTTGTCGATACGGCGATTCACCCGATTGGTCGGGATCACGACCGTTTCCAGTCCGTAGATTTCCTGGAATTCGTACGCTTCCGTATCCGCCGTGCCGGTCATGCCGGAGAGCTTGCGGTACATGCGGAAGTAGTTCTGGAACGTAATCGACGCGAGCGTCTGATTTTCGTGCTGGATCTTGACGCCTTCCTTGGCCTCGACCGCCTGGTGCAGCCCTTCGGACCAGCGCCGCCCGGACATCAGGCGACCGGTGAATTCATCGACGATGACCACTTCGTCGTTCTGCACCACATAGTGCTGATCGCGGAAGAACAACGTGTGCCCGCGCAAAGCGGCATAGACGTGATGCATCAAGGTAATGTTCTGCGGCGCATACAGGCTCTCGCCTTCGGCGATCAAGCCCCACTCGGACAGCAGCTTTTCCGCTTTTTCGTGACCACGTTCGGTCAGAAAAACCTGGCGCGCTTTTTCGTCCAGCGTGTAGTCGCCGGGTACTTCGACGCCGGTTCCATCCGCTTTCTCTTCGCCGATCTGGCGCTCGAGCAGGGCCGGCAGCGAATTCATGCGCACATACAATTCGGTGTGATCTTCGGCCTGCCCCGAAATAATCAACGGCGTGCGGGCCTCGTCGATCAAGATCGAATCCACTTCGTCGACGACGGCGAAGTTCAAGGTCCGCTGTACGCGTGCGCCGACGTCGTACACCATGTTGTCGCGCAGGTAGTCGAAGCCGAATTCGTTATTCGTACCGTAAGTGATATCGGCGGCGTAAGCCTGCTGCTTTTCCTCGTGCTCCATCTGCGACAGGTTGATACCTACCGACAAACCGAGAAAGTTGTACAGGCGAGCCATCCACTCGGCGTCGCGGCGGGCAAGGTAATCGTTCACCGTCACCACATGCACGCCCTGCCCGGACAAGGCGTTCAGATAGGCGGCCAGCGTCGCAACCAGGGTTTTACCTTCGCCCGTGCGCATTTCGGCGATTTTGCCGAAATGCAGAACCATCCCGCCGATCAGCTGGACATCGAAGTGACGCATCTTCAAAACGCGGCGGCTCGCCTCGCGACAGACGGCGAAAGCCTCGGGCAAGAGTGCATCCAGGGGTTCGCCGCCCGCCACGCGTTCCCGAAATTCGTCGGTTTTGGCGCGCAGCTGTTCGTCGCTAAGCGCCTCGATCTCAGGCTCAAGAGCGTTGATCGTTACGACGGTTTTCTGGTACTGCTTGACGAGGCGCTGGTTGCGGCTGCCAAAGATGGCTTTTAGAAGTCCGGAAATCATCGGGTCGATATCTGCGTCGTGGCGGCGCTTCGGCGGCAAATACATTGCGTCCGAAGCACGATGCCCTTCGACTTGGGCCTGTAGGTTCAAAGAACGGGTATTCTATCATTGAGAATGTTCGCGCCATGGGTCCGCGGGTGGCGCGCGACGAATTAAGCGAGACAGATCCCCAAAGTGCACGTTCCAGCCACGGTCGTGCCATTACCACCGTTGCTCCGAGTGTGTCCAGAATGAGCTTTACGCCTTACAAGAAACCTGCCAAACCCCGTACAGCGATTGCCGTGCTCGACTTGCTCGACCGCAGCGACGCGCTGGGCCGGTTACGCGTGGGCGTCCAGCAAGTAACGGCCTTGCATCAGGATCTGGTGCGATTTTTACCCGACTATTTGGCGCCGAATGTCGAAGCGGGGTCCATCAAGGACGGTGTGTTGACCCTGCTGACAGGTCACAGCGCGCTCGCCGCCCGGCTGCGTCATCTGGAACCGGGGCTGGTTGACCAATTGCAGCAACGCGGGTGGCCGCTGCACAAGCTGAAAATCAAGGTGAAGCCACTGCCGGGGGCCGCCCCGGCGCCGGCGCCCAAACCGCCGCTGAGCTCGGCGGCGCTCGTTTCGCTGCGTGCGCTCTCGTCAGTGCTAGGGTCGTCGCCGTTACAGGAATCGCTGCAGCGCATGATCGCGCACCATGAAGCGGGGCGCGCTGAAAAGCGCTAAGCCGCATTTCATCCCTGAAATGCAAAACGCCCCGCATTTAGCAAGGGCGCTTCTCGTTTAGAACTCTGGTTTGCCCGTCAGACAAAGGCAGTCTGCGCATCGAACGAAAAACCGCGCGGCGCTGCCTGCGTGTCTTCGAAGGAGACGATTTCGTAAGCGTCCTCGTGCGCCAGCAACTCCCGCAATAGCGCATTGTTCAAGCCATGGCCCGACTTGAACGCCGTGTACGAAGCGATCAACGGATGTCCGAGCACATACAAATCACCGATTGCGTCGAGCATCTTGTGCTTGACGAACTCATCGTCATAACGCAAGCCGTCGTTGTTCAGGATCCGATACTCGTCAAGCACGATGGCGTTATCCATGCTGCCGCCGCGAGCCAACCCCAGTTCACGCATCATTTCGACTTCGTGCGCAAAACCGAAAGTACGCGCCCGTGCGATCTCACGCGAGTACGACACATCGGCCAGGTCGATCTCGAGTTCCTGCCCGGTCTTGTCGACCGCAGGGTGGCTGAAATCGATGGTGAATTTGAGTTTGAAACCGAAGAACGGTTCCAGCCGGGCAAACTTGTCGCCCTCGCGCACTTCGACAGCACGCTTGACCCGAACGAACTTCTTCGCCGCAGGCTGCTCTTCAATACCGGCCGACTGAATCAAAAACACAAACGACGCTGCGCTGCCGTCCATGATGGGAATTTCTTCAGCGGTCACGTCGACGTACAGATTGTCGATGCCCAGTCCGGCACAAGCCGACATCAGATGTTCGACCGTCGATACCCGCGCGCCATCCTTCTGTAGGACAGAAGCCAAGCGTGTATCGCCGATGCTCGTCGCGGACGCGGGAATCTCGACCGGCGTAGCCAAGTCGGTGCGCGTAAAGACAATACCGGTATTGGGACCTGCCGGACGCAGCGTCAAATGCACTTTGCGTCCGGAATGCAACCCGATTCCGGTGGTCTTGACGATAGCTTTAATGGTGCGTTGCTTCAACATTCTGGCTTAGCTTTTATTAATTATTCCAATCGGAAATTCGTAGCTCATAGCTGTTTCATACCGGTGATTATACCTATGTGCCCGACTTCCTGCCCCCTGAACTTGTTTCGTCCTGTTACAGCGCGAGTCTGCGACCGGCACGGAGGCACGACCGGCCGCAGACCCACCCTTGCAAACTCGGGCTCCAGGCGAACGCCGCCTCAAGAAGGCGATTTTCCTGCAGCCTGTACCACTGGGACAACACGCCCACCCAAGGTGTTCCCTCGGGGTTCCCCGATCCTTACCTGTTCAGGATGGAATCCAACCCGAATCCAACTCAGATCCGAAGTCAATCCCAAGCCGATCCAGAACAGATCGGCGTCTTACAGGGCGCCCAGCACAGCGGTCGCGGCACTCGCTTCAAACTTGCCGGGTGCTTCGACGAACAGTGACTTGACCATACCGTCCTCGACGATCATCGCGTAGCGCTGGGAACGAATGCCCATGCCACGCGCCGACAAATCCTGATCCAGACCGAGCGCTCGGGTGAATTCCGCGCTACCGTCCGCCATCATGCGCACCTTGCCCGCGGTGTGCTGATCGCGTCCCCACGCACCCATCACGAACGCATCGTTGACCGAGACGCACCAGATTTCATCGACACCCTTGGCGCGCAATGCGTCGTAGTGTTCGATGTAGCCTGGCACATGTTTGGCTGAGCAAGTCGGCGTAAACGCACCGGGCAAGCCGAATATCACAATCCGCTTGCCGCTCGCCAACTCCCGCGCCTTGAATGCGTTCGGGCCGATGGTGCAACCCTGCTGTTCACTGTCATAGAACTCGTACAGCGTTGCGCCTGGAAGACTATCGCCGGTCTGAATCATGCTTGATCCTTGAAAACAGTTCGATTAGTTCAATCTACGCCATGAATCGGCTGCACAACGCGAAGGGGGCAATCACCCCTCCGGGCCTTTAGCCGGATTCAATTTTACCAAAACGGCGGTTTTGCCGCCGAACGATCAGTCCGCTTGCTTGCGCAAGAAAGCCGGAATATCGTACGTGTCCACGCCCTTTTCCTGCAGCGCAGCCACATGCGCCGACGCGGTTTCACGCGAGCTGCGCCATACCGCCGGCGTATCCAGCGCGCCGTAATCGGTCATGGTGCTCGGATTCACTTGCTGGTTGGACATCACCGGGATGTTATCGGTACCCGTCTTGAGCAGCGTCATCGGTGCTGCCTGAGCTTTTTTCGCGGCACGTCCCAGGCCGGTCGCCACCACCGTCACGCGCAGTGCATCGCCCATCGCGTCGTCATAAACCGCACCGAAGATCACCGTCGCGTCTTCCGCGGCGTAGCTCTTGATCGTGTTCATGACTTCGCGCGTTTCGGACAGACGCAGTGAACGGCTCGAGGTGATATTCACCAGCACCCCACGTGCGCCCGACAGATCCACACCTTCCAGCAGCGGGCTCGCAACTGCCTGTTCGGCCGCCAGACGCGCGCGATCGACGCCGGACACGGTCGCCGTGCCCATCATCGCTTTGCCTTGCTCACCCATTACCGTCTTGACGTCTTCGAAGTCGACGTTCACCAGACCATCGACATTGATGATCTCGGCGATGCCGGCAACCGCGTTGTGCAGCACGTCGTCCGCGCACTGGAAGCACTTGTCCATCTCAGCATCGTCGCCCATGACTTCGAACAATTTGTCATTGAGCACCACGATCAGCGAGTCGACATTGTCTTCAAGCTGCTGCGAACCCGCCTCAGCGACGCGCATGCGCTTGCCGCCTTCGAATTCGAACGGCTTGGAGACGACCCCCACAGTGAGAATGCCCATTTCCTTGGCAATCTCCGCGACCACCGGTGCAGCTCCCGTGCCGGTGCCGCCACCCATGCCTGCGGTGATGAACACCATGTGCGCGCCGCGCAATGCATCGGCGATGCGCTCGCGCGCTTCTTCCGCCGCAGCACGTCCCATTTCCGGCTTGGCGCCAGCGCCCAGACCGGTTTTACCCAATTGCAGCACGGTATCTGCCTTGGAGCGGCTCAACGCCTGCGCATCGGTGTTCATGCAAATGAAATCAACACCCTGCACACCGCGGTTGATCATGTGCTGCACCGCATTGCCACCTGCACCACCGACGCCCACCACTTTAATGATGGTGCCGTTGGTTTCCGTTTCCAACATCTGGAATTCCATTTGATTGCCTCCGTCAAGAATCTAACAACATCACTCGGCTTTACTCAGCTAGAGATCGGGCAACCTCTTTGCTGCACGCCAGCAGCCGCAACCAGCGCGAATGAACCTTTACAGCGATAAACCCAAACCAAAAATCAAAGCAAAATCAGAAATTGCCAAGGAACCAGTCCTTCATGCGTCCAAACACCTGGCCCATCGAACCCGATTGAACAGCGACCTTGCGGCCGCGCAAGCGTTGCGAACGCCCCTCGAGCAGCAGGCCCATCGCCGTCGAAAAACGCGGATTGCGCACCACGTCGGCCAAACCGCCGAGATATTCCGGCACACCGATACGCACAGGCTTGAGGAACATGTCCTCGCCCAGCTCCACCATGCCGGCCATCATGGCCGCGCCGCCCGTGAGCACCACGCCCGACGACAACAGCTCTTCGTAGCCCGACTCGCGCACCACCTGCTGCACCAGAGAAAACAATTCCTCCACGCGCGGCTCGATCACAGCGGCGAGAGCCTGGCGCGACAGCGTGCGCGGACCGCGCTCGCCCAGCCCAGGCACTTCGATCATTTCGTCCGCATCGGCCAGCGCCTGCTTGGCGATCCCGTGACTGACCTTGATGTCTTCCGCGTCGGGGGTCGGCGTGCGCAAGGCCATCGCAATGTCGCTGGTGATCTGATCGCCGGCGATCGGGATCACCGCGGTATGGCGGATCGCGCCTTCGCTGAAAATGGCGATGTCGGTCGTGCCGCCGCCGATGTCGACCAGCACGACGCCGAGTTCTTTCTCGTCCTCGGTGAGCACCGCGAGGCTGGACGCCAACGGTTGCAGGATCAGGTCGTTGACTTCAAGACCGCAGCGACGCACGCACTTGACGATGTTCTGAGCCGCCGAAACCGCGCCGGTCACGATATGAACCTTGACCTCCAGGCGTATCCCGCTCATGCCAATCGGTTCTCGCACGTCTTCCTGGCCGTCGATGATGAATTCCTGGGTCAGGATATGCAGCACCTGCTGGTCGGTCGGAATGTTGATCGCCTTGGCGGTTTCGATCACACGCGCCACGTCGGCCTGGGTGACTTCCTTGTCCTTGATCGCCACCATCCCGCTCGAATTGAAACTGCGGATGTGGCTGCCGGCGATCCCCGTGAACACGTTGGTAATCTTGCAATCGGCCATCAACTCCGCTTCTTCGAGCGCGCGTTGAATTGACTGGACAGTTGCCTCGATGTTGACGACCACGCCCTTTTTGAGCCCTTTGGACTCGCTCTGGCCCAGGCCGATCACTTCGTAGTGGCCCTCCCCCTTCAACTCGGCGACTACGGCGACAACTTTCGAAGTGCCGATATCGAGCGCGACAAGCAGGTCTTTATAGTCTTTACTCATAGCGTCCTGACTCTTTGCGTGTGTGCGTGTGTGCGTCCGTAAGTAGCGCCAACCAGCCGGCACAAGAGCGCCGGCATGAATTCGCACCGCTGGATTTCCTCAACAGATCGTTTGTCTGATTCATTTTTTAACTTTTCCGTCTGCCGGATCCGGAATAAAGCGGACCCCGGCAACCCGCACTGCAAAACCGTTGGGGTAGCGCAAATCGACTGACTCGATCTGCTTGCCCCAGCGTTGCGTTACATCGGACCACGCGGAAATCAAGCGATTGGAACGCTTCAAGAGCGTGTCCTCGTTACGCTCGCGACCCAGCTCGATTTCCATGCCGTCCGAAAACTTCACGCTCCATGCATAACGCGGCGAAAGCGTGACTTCGACTGGCTTTACGCCCAAAGGCGCGAACCATTCGACAAACTGGTGGTACTTCGTTATGACATCCTTGGCGCTACCATCGGGCCCGTCGAGCGCGGGCAAATCGTCGTCGGCCAATTCATCCTGGTTCACGGTAAATAGCTCGCCGCTCGTGCTCACCAACTGATCGCTGCCCCAGGTGCCCAGCGGCTTGTACTCTTCCAGCGTCACAGCCAGCCGGTCCGGCCATACACGGCGAATGCCCGCGCGCCGCACCCACGGCATCGATTCAAAGGCGGCCCGCGCCACATCGAGGTTCGCGGTAAAGAAATTGCCGCGCACGTGGCCGATGATGCTGGCGCGCACAGTCGGCATATTGATGTGCTCGACATCGCCGTCGATCTGAATCTCGTGCAGTGTGAACATCGGCCGCTGGATCAGCCACACGGCGGCGCCGGCCAGCAATAGCCCGGCCGCCAGCGCATAAAGCATGCTGGCGATCAGGTTGAGCTGGCGAACGTTTTGCCACATGTGCGAAATATCCGTGATTCAAATAGTCGAATTAAATAGCCGCATCAAATCGATGCAGCGGCAGGCTTAAGCGTGAGCGCCAACACGCTCAATACCAGTGCCTCGTAACTGATGCCCACTGCACGCGCCGCCTTTGGCGGCAGCGAATGATCGGTCATCCCCGGCGCGGTGTTCACTTCCAGGAAATACGGTTGGCCGTGGCCATCGATCATGAAATCGGCGCGGCCCCAATCGGAACAACCCAGCACCGCGAAAGCCTGTCGCGCCAGAATTTTCAGCCGCGCTTCTTCGCTTTCACCCAGGCCGCACGGAATCAGATACTGCGTTTTATCGGACAAATACTTCGCGTCGTAATCGTAGAACTCGCCCGGCGGAACGATCCGGATGATAGGCAGATCGAGTTCGCCTGCGATCGACAGCGTGTACTCGCCGCCACCTTCGATGCTTTGCTCCACCACGATCACCGAGTCGTACGCCGCGGCCTCGGCGAGTGCTGCGGCTAGCGCATCGGCGGCTTTCACCTTGATGACGGCAACGCTCGATCCTTCGCACGCCGGTTTGACGAATAGCGGCAGACCCAGTTTGTGGACGATGTCGTGCGCGCGTTGTGCGTAATCGTCGCCACGCATGACCACTTCGAACGGCGGCGTGGGTATGCCGCATTGCTGCCACACGAGCTTGCTGCGGAATTTGTCCATGCCCAGCGCCGAGCCCAGCACGCCGGTTCCCGTATAACGTATGCCGAGGAATTCGAGCGCGCCCTGCAGCGTGCCGTTTTCGCCGTAGCCGCCATGCAAGGCATTGAATGCGCGCACGAAGCCTTCCTGCTTGAGTTCGAAAATCGAACGTTCGCTCGGATCGAACGCATGCGCATCGACACCGGCCGCCTGCAGGGCTGCCAAAACCAGGCTTCCGGATTTGAGCGACACTTCGCGCTCGGCGGACACCCCGCCGAGCAGGACCGCTACTTTGCCAAATTGTTTCGGATCGATGCTGCTCATTTCATAACCTCTAGTCTCGAACTCTGCTCGCTAACGTTCATTGCTGACCCGTTGGTTCCTGCTGCTTGATGCTGCTTGATGCTGCTCGCTACTCAGTGCCGCTTGATCGCGCTGCTAATCCTGTTGCTAACCCTGCGGCTGCGCCAGCAATATCGGCACCGTGCCCACGGACCCGGCGCCCATCGTGATGATCACGTCGCCATCCTGCGCGATGGTCGTGACCGCCTCCGGCACCGCATCCACCGCGTCGACAAAAATCGGCTCGAGCCGGCCAGCGACGCGGATCGCACGCGCCAACGCTCGCCCATCGGCCGCGACGATCGGCGCCTCGCCGGCTGCGTACACTTCGGTCAACACCAGCGCGTCCACAGTCGACAGCACCTGGACAAAATCCTCGAAGCAATCGCGCGTGCGGGTATAGCGATGCGGCTGAAATGCGAGCACTAAACGCCGCCCCGGGAAGGCGCCGCGCGCGGCCGCGATCGTGGCCGCCATCTCGACCGGGTGGTGGCCGTAGTCGTCCACCAGGGTGTAGGTGCCCCCGCTGGCCAACGGGATTTCACCGAAACGCTGGAAGCGTCGGCCCACGCCATTGAACTCCTTGAGGGCACGCTGAATATCGGCGTCCACCACTTCGAGTTCGGTGGCGATGGCGATCGCCGCCAAAGCGTTCTGCACGTTGTGCGTGCCCGGCAGATTCAATTCGATATCGAGCGGCGCGCAATCTTCGCGCATCACCGTAAAACGCATCATCCCGTCGTGCGCCGAAACGTTCACGGCGCGCACTTCGGCGTCGGCCGCGAAGCCGTAGCGGATGATGGGCTTGGATACGAAGGGCAAAATCTCGCGCACACTCGGATCGTCCACGCATAGCACCGCGATGCCGTAAAACGGCAAGCGTTGCGTGAATTCGATAAACGCCTGCTTCAGCCGCGCGAAATCGTGGCCGTAGGTGTCCATGTGATCGGCATCGATATTGGTGATGACCTCGATCACGGGAAACAGGTTGAGAAACGACGCATCCGACTCGTCGGCCTCGGCCACGATAAAGTCGCCGGTGCCCAGCCTGGCGTTTGCGCCCGCGCTGTTGAGCCGTCCACCGATGACAAAGGTGGGGTCCAGACCGCCCGCGCCGAGGACGCTCGCGACCAAACTGGTCGTGGTGGTCTTGCCGTGCGTGCCGGCAATCGCGATGCCCTGCTTCAAGCGCATCAATTCGGCAAGCATGACCGCACGCGGCACGATAGGGATGTTGCGCTGGCGCGCAGCCAATACCTCAGGGTTGTCGCTGCGCACTGCCGTCGAAACCACCACGGCGTTGGCGCCTTCGATATTGCCCGCGTCATGGCCCTGCGCCACCTTCGCACCCAGCGCGACCAGCCGCTCGGTGATCGCGTTGCGCCCGAGATCCGAGCCGCTCACTTTGTAGCCCAGATTGAGCAGCACCTCGGCGATGCCACTCATGCCGACGCCGCCGATCCCGACAAAATGAATATTCTTGACGATGTGTTTCATGAGAGTCCTTTCACGGTGTGCTGCGACCGTGCATCGGCCATTGCCGCGCAAACCTGCGCAACGCGCTCGGTCGCGGCCGGCTTGGCCAGCGTGCGTGCGCGCACCGCAAGTTCGAGCAAAGAGCTGCGCGTCTGGATGGCCAACCAGTCCGCGAGCTTCTCAACCGATAAATCGCGTTGCTGGACTGCCAGCGCCGCTTGATGTTCTGTGAGGAATGCCGCGTTAGCGGTTTGATGATCGTCGACGGCGTGCGGAAACGGCACGAACAGTGCGGCCACGCCCACCGCGGCAATCTCGGCAATGGTCATCGCGCCCGCGCGGCAGATCACCAGATCGGCCTGCGAGTAGGCTTGCGCCATATCGTCGATAAACGGCACGAGCTTGATCGAATGCTGCGGGTCGGCAAGCAACCCAGCATCGGCGTAGTTTTCACTTAGTGCGGCCAAGTGCTTGGCGCCCGCCTGATGCGTCACGACGGGGCGTGCCGCGAGCGGCAACAACGCCAAGGCCTTGGGCACCACTTCATTGAGCGCCGTGGCGCCGAGGCTACCGCCCACCACCAGCAGACGCAACGGTCCGCTGCGTTCGGCATAGCGCTGCGCCGGCGCCGGCAGATCGCTGAGCTCGGCACGGATCGGGTTGCCGGTCCATTCGGCGTTCGGTAACGCATCGGGAAAGGCGACCAGCGTGCATCGCGCAATTTTTGCCAGCACGCGGTTAGCCAGGCCGGCGATCGAATTCTGTTCATGCAGTACCAACGCACGCCCCGACATGACGGTCATCAGACCGGCCGGGAACGTGATGTAACCGCCCATGCCGAGTACCACGTCGGGCTGCACGCGCCGCAGGATGCGCCGGCTCTGTGCACACGCGCGCAGCAAGTTGAACGGCAACGCCAGCTTGGCGCGCAGGCCTTTGCCGCGCAGCCCGCCAAAGCGCACGTACTCCATCGGAAATTGGTACTTGGGCACCAGCGTCGCTTCCATGCCTTCCGGATGCCCGAGCCACACCACGCGCCAGCCGTGCGCACGCATCCACTCGGCCACCGCCAGGCCGGGAAAGACGTGCCCGCCGGTGCCACCGGCCATGACCATCAGAGTCCGCTGGGCGGTGGCGGTCATACCTTGCCCCCGCGCATCAGCACACGATTTTCATAGTCGACGCGCATCAGCAGCGAAATCGCGACGCAGTTCAACAAAATGCCGGAGCCACCGTAACTGACCAGCGGCAAGGTCAGCCCCTTGGTTGGCAACAGTCCGAGGTTCACGCCCATGTTGATAAACGCTTGCACGCCGATCCAGATACCGATGCCTTGCGCGACCAGGCCGGCGAACGTGCGGTCCAGCGCCAATGCCTGCCGGCCGATTTCGAACGCGCGGCGTACGATCCAATAGAACAGCAAGATGACGATCAACACGCCGACAAAACCGAGCTCTTCGCCAATCACGGCGAGGATGAAGTCGGTGTGGGCTTCGGGCAGATAGTTGAGTTTCTCGACACTGCCGCCCAACCCTACGCCGAACCATTCACCGCGGCCGAACGCGATCAGCGAGTGGGTCAATTGATAAGCCTTGCCCTGCGCGTATTGCTCCTGCCACGGGTCGAGGTAAGCGAAGATCCGTTCGCGACGCCACGGCGACGCCCAGACCAGCAAGCTAAACGTGCCTACCGCGGTCATCACCAGACCGCCGAACAACTTGCCGTTCACCCCCCCCAGGAACAGCACGCCCATGGCGATTGCCGCCACGACCATGAACGCGCCCATGTCGGGTTCGAGCAGCAGCAGCGCGCCGACCAGGCCCACTGCGATCGCCATCGGCAAGAAACCTTTGCCGATGCTGTGCATGTATTGCTGCTTGCGCACCGTGTAGTTGGCCGCGTAAATCGTCACGGCCAGCTTCATGATTTCCGACGGCTGCATATTGGTGATGCCCAGCGGAATCCAGCGGCGCGCGCCGTTCACCCCTTTGCCCAGATGTGGAACCAGTACGATGATCAGCAGCACCAGCGTCGCCAGGAACAACTTCGGCGCCATCTTCTCCCAGACCTTGACCGGGGTGCGAAAACCGATCGCAGCGCCCGCCAGCCCCGTGACCAGCGAGATGATGTGGCGCACCAGAAAATGGTAGTCGCGATAGGACGCGTACTTGGGCGAATCCGGCATCGCGATGGAGGCCGAATACACCATGACCAAGCCCAGGCCCAGCAGCGCAATCGTCACCCACAGCAGCGCCTGGTCATACTCGCGCAGGTTTGAGCGGATCGGCCCCACGCCGTTGACGATATCGGACAGGCCGCCGGCTCCCGAACCGGAATACGTCGCCGCATTCGTTTCGGTGAGCCCTTGCGGGCCGGAAAGACGATCCCACATACGTGCGATCAGGCTCATAGCATGATCCCCTGGTCGGCTGCCAATTGGTCGACAGCGTGCCGGAACACTTCGGCACGATGGGCATAACTGCGGAACATGTCGAAGCTTGCGCAAGCCGGCGAGAGCAAGACGGCTTCGCCGGGCTGAGCCAGTACGGCAGCGCGTCGCACCGCTTCTTCCAGCGTGGCGCAGTCGGTCATCGGCACATCGGTATCTTCGAGTGCTGCGCGCAGCAGTGCCGCATCGCGTCCGATCAGCAAGACTGCCCGGCACCAGCGCGCCACGGGAGCCGCGAGCGGCGAGAAATCCTGGCCCTTGCCTTCGCCGCCGACGATCAACACGGTTCTTTGCGCCAGCCCGTCGAGCGCGGCCACAGTGGCGCCGACGTTGGTGCCCTTGCTGTCGTCGACGAAGTCGACGCCGTTCAACGCGGCGATCAGCTCGACCCGGTGCGGCTCGCCTCGATATTCGCGCAGGCCATGCAACATTGCGGCCAGCGGCAAGCCGATCGCCTGGCACAACGCGAGCGCGGCCATAGCGTTCGCGGCATTGTGCGAGCCGCGGATGTGCAATGCATCGACCGGCATCAGGCGCTTGACGGCGATATCGGGCCCGGCTTGCGCGGTACGACTGCGACGGCGCACCGGTGCCGCTTCAGTACCGGTGCCTTCGGAGCGCTCGCGTCTATCTTCCGCGCGCACCAGCCAGACCATGCCGCCGTCGCGATCGAGACCGTAATCGCCATCGTTTTCCGGCGCGCTCAACCCGAAGGTGATCAGACTCGCGTATTCGCCGGCGGTGGCCAGCGCATAGGCGCGTGCATCGTCGCGATTGGCCACTCGTATCGTGGCCGGTGCGAAAATCTTGCCCTTGGCGGCGGCATAGGTGTCGAAGCTGCCGTGCCAATCGAGATGATCCTGTGTCAGATTCAGCACCGTGGCCGCACGTGCGGTGAAGGTATGCGCCGTTTCCAGTTGGAAACTCGACAGCTCCAGGACCCACACTTGTGGCAGTGTTGCGCCGTCGATCGCGTCGATCAGCTTGTCGAGCAGCGACGGGCTGATGTTGCCCGCGACCGCGACGCTCTTGCCGGACCGCGCGACCAGCATGCCGGTCAGCGCCGTGGTGGTGGTCTTGCCGTTGGTGCCGGTGATCGCCAGAACATCGGGCTGGTAACCGCTTTCTCCGAGCGTCGCGAGAGCCTGTGCGAAAAACTCCAGTTCGCCCCAGACAGGAATGCCACGCTCGCGCGCAGCGCTGAGCAGTTCGGCATTTTCGGGCGCATCGGGTGACAGGCCCGGGCTGATTGCGATCAAATCGGTTGCGGTGTCCAACAACCCGGGCGTGAACAGGCCCGAGATAAACTCGAGATCCTGGCCCAGCGTCGGCAGCGTCGCCAAGCCGGGGGGAGTTGACCGGGTGTCGGCAATGCGCACGCGGCAGCCGTGCCGAATGCACCAGCGCGCCATCGCCAGACCCGATTCCCCGAGTCCTAGCACCAGCACGGCCGGACGTTGCATTTCACCGAACATCGATCTGTTCACGCTTTCCATGACTTCTTCGCTTTACCGCAGTTTCAGGGTCGACAGACCCACCAGAACCAGCATCAAGGTGACGATCCAGAACCGCACCACAACTTGCGTTTCTTTCCATCCCGACAATTCAAAATGGTGATGCAGCGGCGCCATCTTGAAGATGCGCCGCCCTTCGCCGTAGCGGCGCTTGGTGTATTTGAACCAGCTCACCTGCAACATCACCGAGAACGTTTCGGCTACGAATACGCCGCCCATGATGAACAGCACGATTTCCTGCCGCACGATCACGGCGACCGTTCCCAGCGCGCCACCCAGCGCCAACGCTCCGACGTCGCCCATGAAGACTTGGGCGGGGTGCGTGTTGTACCAGAGGAAAGCCAGCCCGGCGCCCGAGAGCGCGGAACAGAAGATCAGCAATTCTCCGGCGCCGGGGATATGCGGGAACAGCAGGTATTTCGAATACACCGCACTGCCCATGACGTAGGCGAACACACCGAGCGCGGCGCCCACCAGCACGACCGGCATGATCACCAAGCCGTCCAGGCCATCGGTAAGATTCACCGCATTGCTCGAACCGACGATCACCAGGTAAGTCAGGCCGATAAAGCCAAACACGCCGAGCGGGTAGCGTATCGATTTGAAAAACGGCAGCAGCAGATCGGCGCGTGCCGGCAGCGAGATCGACATGCCGCCGCGCACCCAGTCCATGAAAAGGTTGAACACCCGAACGTTGTTGGCCTCGGATACGCTGAACGCGAGGTAGACGGCGGCGAACAGGCCGATCACCGATTGCCAGAAATACTTTTCGCGCGACGACATGCCGCGCGGATCTTTATGAACCACTTTGCGGTAGTCGTCGACCCAGCCGATCAGCCCGAAGCCGAACGTGACCAGCAGCACGATCCAGATAAATCGGTTGGTCAGATCGGCCCACAGTAGCGTCGACACCGCGATGCCGATCAATATCAGCACGCCGCCCATGGTGGGCGTGCCCGATTTGATCAGATGCGTTTGCGGACCATTGGTGCGCACCGCTTGGCCGACCTTCAACGCGGTCAGCTTGCGGATCACCCATGGGCCGGAAATAAGACCGATCATCAGCGCGGTGATGGCCGCCATCACCGCCCGAAAGGTCAGATAACTGATCACGCGCAAAAAGCTTGCGTCATTCTGCAGCCATTGCGCCAGCGCCAGTAGCATGCTCGGATCCTTAAATCAGTGGGCAGCGGGCTGCGCGCCCGGTGCTTGAGGTGTTGTGGGCGCGGTGAGTGCTTCCACCACGCGCTCCATGCGCATAAATCGCGAGCCTTTCACCAGCAGGGTCGATACGGCGCTCAGGCCCGCCGTATCTAGCAAATGCGCTGGCAAATGCCCCAGCAAATACTCCAGCAACGCCTCGACGGAGGCGAAATGATGGCCGTGCGCGCCAAATGCCTGGCACGCCTCGGTACTGGCCGGCCCTAAGGCCAACAAGATTTCGATGCCGCCGTCGCGCGCGAACTTGCCGATCTCGCGATGAAATTCCGGGCCGTGATCGCCCACTTCCCCCATATCGCCGATGACCAGCACACGGGGTGCCGGTTGAGCGGCAAGCACGGCGATCGCTGCGCGCATCGAATCGGGATTCGCGTTGTAGGTGTCGTCGATGACCGTGGCGCCTGCCAGCGGTGCAACGGTCGCTGTTTTGACTTGCAAGCGCCCTTTGACCGACTCGAAGCTTTCCAGCCCGCGCTTGACGGCGTCGAGATCGACGCCCGCCGCGAGCGCCGCCGCCACCGCCGCCAGCGCGTTGCGCGCGTTATGCTCACCGAGCACATTGAGGACGATTTCGCGTTCACCCTGCGGTGTGCTCACGCTGAGCACACGACCGTCGCGCAAACTGCCGCTGACCTGCGCCTGCGCGGCGGTCAATACTTGGCCGGGCGCTGCGAGCGCGAACTCGAGCACCTGACGGCCGGCCGCGGCCGTGCGCCAGATCGCCGAGTAGGTATCGTCAGCGGGATAAATCGCCACGCCATCTTCGGGTAACGCATGGATGACCGTGGCATGCTCGAGCGCCACCGCTTCGACCGTCGCCATGAATTCCTGATGCTCGCGCTGCGCATTGTTGACCAGTGCGATGTTCGGCTGTGCCAGCGCCGCGAGCACGCCCGTCTCGCCCGGGTGATTCATGCCCAGCTCCACGACGGCCAAGCGATGCTCGGGCCGCAAGCGCAATAGTGTGAGCGGCACCCCGATTTCATTGTTCAGGTTGCCGCGCGTAGCGAGCCGGCCAGCTTCGCCCGCAGCCGCTGCGAAAATCGCGGCGATCATTTCCTTGACGGTGGTTTTGCCGTTGCTTCCAGTGACCGCAACCAGCGGAATCGCAAAGCGGCCGCGCCAGCCGCGCGCCAGTTCACCCAGTGCGCGCAAGGTATCGGGTACTTGCAGCGTAGGCACGCTCCAGTCTTGCGGTACGCGCGCAGCCAGCACCGCCGAGACGCCGCGCGCGGCAACTTCGGGCAGGAAGTCGTGGGCATCGAAACGCTCGCCTTTGAGCGCGACGAACAGGTCGCCGGGGCCAGCCGTGCGGCTGTCGGTCGAGATCCGCTCGAACGCCGCCTGGGCATCGCCGAGCAGCCGAACATCGGCGAGCAAGCAGCCTGCCTGTTCAAGAGTAAGGAATGTCATTCGGCGTCTCCGCGGGTTTGGGTCGCACGGGCCGCCAGCGCCAGTAAAGCGTGATCGTGATCCGAGAACGGTCGTTTTTTTCCGGCGATTTCCTGCGTGGCTTCATGACCCTTGCCGGCCAAAACGATCAAGTCGTCCAAGCTCGCGGCACGAATCGCCTGCAGGATTGCAATCGCCCGATCTTCGACTCTTCTCGCCTGTGCCGGTTCACGCATTCCGGCAGCAATTTGGTCAATGATTGCGGCAGCCGGCTCGCTGCGCGGGTTGTCGCTGGTCAGTACCACCTGGTCGGCGAAACGCTCGGCGATGGCACCCATCAAGGGACGTTTGGTGGCATCGCGATCGCCGCCGCAACCGAATACGCAGATCAATTGGCCGCCGCGTTGTTGCGCCACCGGACGCAACGCCAGCAAGGTCTTTTCGAGGGCGTCCGGGGTATGGGCGTAGTCGATCACCACCAGCGGCTCGCTGTGTTGACCGCGACCGCCGACGCGCTGCATCCGTCCCTCGACCGGTGCGAGGGCCGCCAATTGCGTCAGCGCCACATCGAACGGAATATCGGCCGCGAGCAAAGCGCCGAGCACGGCCAGTAGATTGCTGACGTTGAATTCGCCCAGCGTCGCGACCTCGACTTCGGCACGGCCCCAGTCGCTGTGCAGCGTGAACGCGGTGCCGTGAGGCGTGGCGTGAATCGCGCTCGCGCTCAGGTGTTTTTCGCCTGGCGTTTTGCTGTTCGCTTGGTCCTGTGCGTGGTCCTTGGCGTCCCCCGACTTCTTGCCGCGCTTTTGGCCCTGTGCATCAGCGCCCGACTCCAAACCATACGCAATCACACTGACGTGACCCTGTACCTGCCGCATCTGCTTCAACAAGCGACGGCCCGCTGCGTCATCGCGATTGATGACGGCGTGACGCAGCCCAGACCAACGGAACAAAGTCGCTTTGGCCGCTTCGTAAGCGCCCAGCGTGCCGTGATAATCCAGATGATCTTGCGAAAGATTGGTAAATACAGCGATGTCGAAGGCTACCCCGTTCACCCGCCCTTGATGCAGCGCATGGGACGAGACTTCCATCGACACGGCACGTGCGCCCGCGTCGCGCAACTCGGCGAGACTGCGCTGCAATTGGGGAGCGTTGGGGGTAGTGAATCCGGTTGCCACCAACTTTCCGGGCAAGCCGCTTCCCAACGTACCGACGATCGCGCAGGGCACGCCCGCCGCGGCCAATGCCTGGGCGATCCAGTGGCTGCACGAGGTTTTGCCATTGGTACCGGTGATGCCGATCAGTTGCAGCGCTTCGCTAGGTTCGCCATACCACGCGGCGGCGATCGGGCCTGCGAGCTGATCCAGGTGCGCCAGCGGCAACGCCGGGGTATTCGCCTGCTCAAGCTTCGAAGCGGGATAACCGTCCGGCTGATAAAGCACCGCCACCGCGCCGCGTTCGATCGCGTTCAGGATATGCGGGCGGTTGTCAGCGCCATCGACTACATACGCGACGAATACGTCCCCAGCCTGCACCGCACGGCTGTCCGAAACCAGATTGGCGCTAGCCGCGGCGTGCCGATGCAGCCACTCGAGCGCTTGGGCCACGGTAGCGTGCAGCGCCGGATCGGCGCTTCCGTAGCGCACGGTCGGCTGGCGCATCATCGTACCGCTCCCGTTGTCGGCGGCGGCGCACTGCTGGCCGTCATCACCATCGGCTTGACCGGCACATCGGGCGCCACATTCAGTGCCCGCAGCGTGTCGCCCGTGATACTGGAAAATACAGGACCCGCCACCTGGCCGCCAAAGTGCGAACCGCTGGTCGGATTGTCGATTGAGACGGCGACGATGATGCGCGGGTTCGACATCGGTGCAATACCGACGAACGACGCCCGATAGTTGGAGTGATCGTACCCGTGCGCGGTATGTTTATAGGCGGTGCCCGTCTTGCCGCCGATGCTGTAGCCTGGAACCTGGACGGTCGCGGCCGTCCCGCCTGCCGCTACGACGTTCTCGAGCATTTTGCGGATCTCAGCAGCGGTCTCGGGTGCAATCACTTGCGGGCCGGACACCGTCTGACCGTCGGTCTTGAACAGGCTCAGCGGGATCAACTGGCCATTGTGCGCAAAGATGGTGTATGCATGCGCCAACTGGAACAGCGAAACCGACACGCCATAGCCGTATGCCATGGTCGCCTGCTCGATGCGACGCCAATCTTTCCAGGGACGCAGACGGCCAGCGACGGTCCCGGGGAAGCCGATCTTCGGCGCTTGCCCGAGCCCTACGCTAGTGAACATGTTCCACATCTCTTCGGGACGCAACTGCAGCGCGATTTTCGTGGTGCCGATATTGCTGGATTTCTGGATCACGCCGGCAACCGTCAAGACGCCAAAGTTGCTATCGTCGGTAATGGTCGCGCCATCCAGCGTAAAACGCCCCGGAGACGTGTTGACGATGGTGTCCGGGGTGACCCGGTGTAGGTCGAGCGCAAGCGAAATCGTGATCGGCTTGAGAATCGAACCGGGTTCGAACGAATCGGTCAGGACCCGATTGCGCAACTGCTCGCCGGTCAGACGACTACGGTCGTTCGGGTTGTAGGTCGGATAGTTGGCCAGCGCCAACACTTCGCCTGTGCGCACGTCGACGACCATGGCCGCCCCAGCGTGCGCCTTGGTGAGATCCACCGCAGTTTTCAGTGCGTTAAACGCCGCATACTGGATCTTGCTGTCCAGTGCCAGGGTAATATCCTTGCCGTCGCGTGGGATGGCTAGCTCGTCGACGTCCTCAATGGAGCGCCCCAACCGGTCCTTGATCACGCGGCGGCTGCCCGGCACACCGACCAAAGTCTTTTGCTGGGCCAATTCGATGCCGTCCTGGCCTTCGTCCTCAATATTGGTAAAGCCCACCATGTGGGCTGTGACTTCGCCTTCCGGGTAAAAGCGCTCATATTCCTTGCGCTGTGAAAAGCCCGGTATATCGAGGGCGGCAACCTTGTCGGCGACGTCGTTCGGAACCTGGCGCTTGATGTAGACGAAGCTCTTGTCTTCACCGAGCTTCACATGCAGCTCTTTTTGCGTCATACCGAGCAGCTTGCCCACTTGGTTCAGCTTATCGGGGCTCAGATCGTCGGGCACGTCTTCGGGGATCGCCCAGATTGCCCGTACCGGCAAGCTGGTCGCTAGCACCACGCCATTGCGGTCGACGATCTTGCCGCGCGTGGCCGGCAATTCGATCGTGCGCAAATAGCGACTTTCGCCTTGCTTCTGATAGAAGCTGTTGCCGGGCCCCTGGATCCAGAAAGCACGTGCGGTAAGCGCAAAGAACGCCATGAACAGCGTGAACACGACGAATTTCGAACGCCACATGGGCAGACGCACCGACAGCACAGGGCTGGCGGAAAACCTCACGTTCTTGCCGGAAGCGTTCTTTTTCATGGCCGCGCTCCGGAAACTGCCAGCGGCGCGCTGTTCGGCAGCGATGTCACGACGACGGGGGAAGCGCCTGTACCGACCAAGCCACTCGCCGCAGCACTGGCCACCACATCGGCCGATGCGCCCGTTTCGACGTCGCCCGCGACATGGGTAACCAGATATTGGGTACGGCCCGACGTGACCGGCTGCATTTTCAGCGTGTCTTGCGCTGCGCGTTCGATCAGCGTGGCTTTGGACAGCGCGCCTTGGCGATATTGCAGCTCGGACCAGTCCTGGGCGAGCTGGTGCTCTTCGCTCTGAGCGCGGCCCAGTGCGATAAATAACTCACGTTGATGGTTGGTGGCGTTGATGACCGACAGCGCACAGCCCACCACCAAGAACAACAATAAGGTATTGAAGCGGCTCATGCAGCCACCCGTTCGGCTACACGCATGACAGCGGAACGCGAGCGCGGATTGGCCGCCACCTCCGCATCGCTTGCCTTGACGCGACCCAGCAATTTCATCGGAGGCACCGGCAGATCGACGGCCCGTATCGGCAAGCGGCGATCGATTTCAGGCCCCTTCGCCTGCGCCTGCATGAAGCGCTTGACGATACGGTCCTCCAGCGAATGAAAGCTGATGACCACCAGCCGCCCCCCTTGCGCAAGCATTTCTGCTGCAACCTCAAGCGTTACTTGCAGCTCCGCAAGCTCTTGATTGACGTGAATCCGTAAAGCCTGAAAGGTGCGGGTTGCCGGATTCTGCCCCTTCTCGCGGGTCCTGACGACGTTAGCCACGATCTCGGCAAGCTCACGCGTGCTGGCGAGAGGCCCGAGGCGCTCGGATTCTGCCCTGCGAGCAATAAGCGCCTTTGCAATCTGAACAGCAAACCGTTCTTCCCCATAATCGCGTATGACCTCCGTCAGTTCCTGCTGGGTTGCCCGTGCCAACCATTGCGCGGCGGATTCACCGCGCGTGGTGTCCATCCGCATATCGAGCGGACCGTCAAAACGAAAACTGAAGCCGCGCGCAGGATCGTCGATTTGAGGTGACGACACCCCAAGATCGAGCAAGATGCCCGCGACCTTTTCAATGCCGCGCCCCGCCAATTCCTCACGCAACGCGGCAAAGCTTTCATGCACAATCTCGAAACGCCCGTCGCCGAGCTCGCTTGCCGCGGCAATGGCCTGCGGATCTTTGTCGAACGCGATCAGGCGGCCGCCGCTGTCGAGCTGCTCGAGGATTTTGCGGCTGTGACCGCCACGCCCGAACGTGCCGTCCACGTACAGTCCGTCACGACGCCACACGAGCGCATCCACCGCTTCGTGCAGCAATACTGTCTGATGCTGCAAGCTCGATTGCTGCAACTGGGTTCCGTCCGCGTTCGCCATTTCGAGCTCGCGATCAGAAAGTAAAATTCTTGAGGGCATCTGGCATGCCTTGCGCCATCGCGGCCTGTTCCTTGGCCGCGTACGTCTGCGCATCCCAGACCTCAAAGTGCTTGCCCATGCCCAACAACATGACTTCTTTGTCGAGCGCGGCAGCCATGCGCAATTCAGGTGAAATCAGTACTCGCCCGGAGCCATCGACATCGACATCGGAAGCATTACCCAGGAAAATTCGGCGCCACCAGTGCGCGTCCATCGGCAAAGCTGCGATCTTGTCGCGAAAAACTTCCCATTCAGGGCGTGGAAAAAGCAACAGGCAGCCGTCGGGGTGCTTGGTAATCGTCACCCGGCCTTCCGCCTGCCCTTGCAGCGCTTCGCGATAGCGAGACGGGACCGACATCCGTCCTTTCGCATCGAGAGTTAGCGCTGACGCCCCTTGGAACACGTGATTCTCCTTTTGGAGCGCTATCCAGCGGCTCCCACCTAACTGCTCGACTCGTCGAATTCGGGGGAAATATCACACAAAAATGCACTTTCCCACACTGTTTCCCACTTTAGAGGAACGGTTATCCCGGGTCAAGCACGGTAGCGACTTTTTAATCAAGTTTTGTTTGCTAGAACAATGACTTAGCGGGATGACCTAAAGGAGATTTTTTGAAAAAATGCTTAAGAATTAACGTGATAATCAGATTTGTGAATGTGAAGGATGAGGTATTGCCGCGAATGCCCTGTTGTTTGGGGTCGAGGCGGCTTCACGATAGGATCGATTGGGCGGCAACAAGCGCAAAAAACGCCGCCCCTTCCAAAGGATAGTCGGAATTCAGAGATAGTACGCGGTACGTGTCATGACTTTCGCGCAGGCTCTCATCAAACCCTTGACTGGGGCGGGGAGCTCGATCGCACCGGCGTCGGAAGCGGCGCGAGCATGCGCCATTTCCTCTACGCGCATTTGTTCGACGATTGCCCGAGAGCGCAGATCGGCTTCGGGTAATTGCTCCAGATGGCTGTCGAGGTGCAACTCGACCTGGCGCTCGGTTTCGGCCATGAAGCCCAAGCTGAGACGATCGCCAAAACGACCCGCGATAAATCCCATCGTAAGCGCTCCCGCATACCAGAGCGGGTTCAGCAGGCTGGGGCGCGAGTCCAATTCGGTGAGCCGCTCGGCGGTCCAGGTCAAGTGGTCGACCTCTTCACGCGCGGCATGCTCGAAGGTTGCCTTCAGCGTTGACGATGCGGTTGCCAGCTTTTGTGACTGATACAGCGCTTGCGCACAAATCTCGCCGACATGATTCACACGCATCAGTCCCGCTGCGTGCTTTTTTTCCGCATCGCTGAGTACGGCTTCGGGTTCGTCGAGCACAGGCTTGGGCGTGGGTCGGTCGGCTTGGGTGATGCCGTTGACGACCCGTAAGCCATGGTCAAATTCCTGAATAAAGCGATCTAAGGACATGCGTGGACTCCGGTTCGAAACGCGCGCATTGCAACGGCAATGTGCATTGCGCCATACCGGTATTTTGTCACATCGAACCCGCTCAAGCGCCCATTGGAGAAATCGGCACCGGCTCGCGTGGAGCAATCGACACCGGCCCGTGTAATGCCGAGCCGCTTCGTCCGAGGATGGCGCCCCGGTGCGCCACCCTCTTTGCGCACGGATTAACCCTTGAATCAGCCCTTGATGGTGGCTTCATCGCGCAATTCACGCCGCAGAATTTTACCCACGTTGGTCTTGGGTAACTCCGTGCGAAACTCGATTTTCCTCGGCCGCTTGTAGCCCGTGAGTTGGTCTTTGCAATAATTGAGCACATCGCTTTCGGTGAGGTTGGGATCGCGCTTGACGATGAACAGTTTGACCGCCTCGCCCGAATTGGCGTCGGGGATCCCGACAGCCGCGACTTCGAATACACCCGGGATCTTGGCAACCACGTCTTCGATCTCGTTCGGGTAGACGTTGAAGCCGGAGACCAGAATCATGTCTTTCTTGCGATCGACGATTTTAAGGTAGCCTCGCTCGTCGAAGACACCAATATCGCCCGATTTAAAGAAACCGTCGGCGGTCATCACCTTCGCGGTCTCCTCCGGACGCTGCCAATAACCGGCCATGACCTGGGGTCCCTTGATGCAAATCTCGCCGCGTTGACCCGTTGGAACTTCCATGTCCGTGTCGTCGCGTATCGACACCACTGTCGAGGGGAGCGGCAAACCGATCGTGCCGGAATATTCCGCTGAATCGGCCGGGTTGCAACTGACGCAGGGCGATGTTTCCGACAGGCCGTAACCCTCGATGATCGGCGCACCCGTGACTTTGTACCAACGCGTCGCGACAGCTTCCTGGACCGCCATGCCCCCCCCGTTGGCGGCGATAAATCGGGAGAAGTCCAACTTGGCGAAATCCGGATTATTGAGCATCGCGTTGTATAGGGTGTTGACCGCCGGGAAGGTATGGAATGCGTGCCCGCGCAGCGTTTTGACCATGCCGGCGATGTCCCGCGGGTTGGGGATTAGAACGCCCATGCCGCCGGTGCGCAGCGTCAGCAGCGCGCACACGGTCAGCGCAAAGATATGATAAAACGGCAGCGCGACAACGGTGATCAGTTGTTCCTCGGCCGGTACATCCCGGTGAGCCGGTTCCAGCCAGACCTGGGATTGCAGCACGTTGGCCACGAGATTACGATGCAGCAGCATCGCGCCTTTAGCGACGCCCGTTGTGCCGCCGGTGTATTGCAGAAAAGCAATGTCCTCGGAGGTCACTTCTGTCTTGTTGCAGCTCAACCGCGCACCCGCCGACAGCACAGCATTGAAGCGCAGATGCCCCGGCAGATCCCACGCGGGCACCATCTTCTTCACGTGTCGTACGACAAAGTTGACCAGCATCCCCTTCGCGCCCAATCGGTCGCCCATCGATGCGACCACGACGTGTTTGATGGCTGTGTTCTTCACGACTGCCTGCAGCACCGTCGCAAAGTTTTCCAGGATGACGATCACTTCCGCGCCGGAGTCCTTCAGTTGGTGTTCGAGTTCGCGCGGCGTGTAGAGTGGGTTGACATTGACGACGATGGCGCCCGTGCGCAGCACCGCCGACATCGCGATCGGGTATTGCAATACGTTGGGCAACATGACGGCGACACGCGTGCCCCGTTTGACGCCTCGCGACTGCAGCCATGCCGCAAAATTCCTGGAAAGGCGGTCTAGCGCGCCATATGTGAGCCCGCTTCCCATGCATTCAAATGCGGTGCGATCAGCGTAACGGGTGAAGCTCTCCTCGAGCAGCTCGATCAAGGACGGGTAGCCGCTCAGATCTATCTCGACGGGCACCCCGGGCGGATACGATTTCAGCCAGATTTTTTCCATAGGGGGTCTCCCGTTTTATTTTTGAACGATCGTGCGGAAAATGTCATGCTAATCTGGCCCGTCTTTTAGGGCAACGCAAAACCCTAAAGGATATCCTCCAATTGAGTTGTGGCGCTGGGACCTGACTACCCTGCCCGAAAACGCTGTACGGCCGCTTTCGCCCGGCGAGCAGTCCGCTCCCTGCGACGTCGATTATCTATACCGCTGCAATCTCGACCAGACAGTCATAGAACGTGGCGGATCCGCCGAGGTCCGACAACGCTTGGCTGGTCACCTGATTGGCGTTATTGCCGTCTGCCGTGAGCTTTTTCCACCAGATCGACTGGCCAACCACCAAGCCGGGGCGAGCGCGCTCCGTCACGCACGCGCGCAGTTGCATCGAGCCGCGGTCATTATAGACACGCACCTGCTGATGGTGAGCGATCTGTCGGACGTGCGCATCTTCAGGATGCATTTCGATTTCGGGCTCACCCTGCATGCCACGCAAACTATCAACATTGACGAAGCTGGAATTGAGGAAATGCCGAGCGGGCGGCGAAATCATTGCGAGCGGATAGCGCTGCGCAAGCTCCGGCGCATTTTCAGCCGATTCGTACGGCGGCAGGTAATCCGGAAGCGGGTCGAGGCCTTGGCCTTTCAAACGCTCAGAATAAAATTCGCATTTGCCGGAAGGGCTCGGGAACTGTCCCTGTGCAAACGGCGCATCGGGTAGTTTCAATTTAATCCAGCCAGTACGTTCGAGCTCCGACCAATCCGCGCCGGCCAGCCGCTGGTCGTCCCACTTGAAGGCTTGCTTGGCGATGGTTTCATCGCTTTCATAGAGCGCCGGTTCAGTGAGCCCCATGTGCCTGGCAATCCCCCGAAAAATCTCGGTGTTCGGCCGGGCCTCACCGACTGGATCGATCGCCGGCCGGTTCAGCATCACATAAGTGTGACCGTACGACTTGTGCACATCGAGATGTTCGAGCTGCGTTGTAGCAGGAAAGACTAGGTCGGCGTAGTCCGCCGTGTCTGTCTTGAAGTGTTCGAGGACTATCGTGAACAGGTCTTCACGGGCCAGGCCTGCCGTGACTTTGCTCGAATCGGGCGCGATCGCAGCCGGATTCGAGTTATACACCACCAGCGCTTCGACGCGCGGACCGAATGTGGCGTCGCCGGTGTGCAATAACGCGTCGCCCAACGTATTCATGTTGATGATCCGAGGCTGCGCTTCGGGCCATCCCGGTTGCAAGTCAGGGCGTTCGAGCGCGAAAGAATTCGTCGGCGAAAAGCCCGAGGACGAGAGCAGCAAGCCGCCGGCACGATGGCGCCAAGCACCTGTCAACGCTGGCAGGCTGGCGATGGCGCGCACCGCATTTCCTCCGCCGCGCACACGCTGCATGCCGTAGTTCAAGCGGATGGCCGCAGGTTGCGTGGTTCCGTAGGCTCGCGCCAAATCAATAATCTGCTGGGCTTCGATTCCGCATATCTGCGCTGCGCGCTCGGGCGTGTAGGTAAGCGCGCGCTCCCGCAACCCTGCATAGCCTAAGGTGTGACGCTCGACATATTCGTGATCGATCAGATCCTCGGTGATTAGAACATGCATCATCGCCAACGCCAGTGCGGCATCGGTGCCGGGGCGCAGAGCGACATGTTCGTGACACTTTTCGGCGGTCAGCGACCGGTAGGGATCAATGGCGACCAGTCGCGCGCCGCGGCGCTTCGCTTCCTGGGCTCGAGTCCAGAAGTGAAGACTGGAGGTGACGGGATTGCTGCCCCAGATCAGGATCAGTCGGCTTTCTTCGAAAAATTCGAGATGCATCCCGACACCAGCGCCATAGGTATATTTGAGTCCCGCGGCGCCAGCGCTGGCGCATACGGTCCGCTCCAACCGGGAAGCCCCCAGCGTATGAAAAAAACGCCCGGCCACGCTTTCGCCTTGGACCAGCCCCATCGTTCCGGCATAGCTATACGGCAAGATGGCCTGCGGCGCACGCCGAGCAATCTCACCCAGCTTGGTGGCCGCATGGTTGAGCGCTTCTTCCCACGAAATCGGTTCGAAGCGTCCTTCGCCTTTACGGCCAATCCGCTTGAGGGGGGTCGTCAGGCGGTCCGGGTGATACACGCGCTCGGTATAACGCGCGACCTTCGTGCACAGCACGCCCTGCGTCGGCGGATGTGCCGGATCTCCTTGAACCTTGACGGCTCGACCGTTTTCCACCTTGATCTGCAATGCGCAGGTATCGGGGCAGTCGTGCGGGCAGACGCCCTGTATCAATTGGTCGGTATGTCGCATGCGGAGGCGTCTCTATATCTGGGGGCGCAGGCAAACCTGTGCCGAAGCTTCGATTGTATTACACCGGTTTGAGCGATGGTCTCCCACGTGGGCGAACGAGCGCGCAGGCGTAAAATGATGTAAATGCCTCGAATAAAAATACGGCGAGAACTGAAGAAGGAGTGGCTGGTATGAAACTGATCCCTGAAATAACCGCCGCGCATGCCCAAATGCAAGCACTGCGACGAGACATACACGCTCATCCGGAATTACGTTATGAAGAAGAGCGTACCTCCAACCTGGTCGCGGCAAAGCTGGAAAGTTACGGCATCGAGGTGCACCGAGGGCTCGGCAAGACCGGCGTTGTCGGCATGCTGAAGCGCGGCGCCAGCAACAAATCGATCGGTTTGCGCGCCGACATGGATGCGCTGCCGATACAGGAGTTGAATGGATTTGAACACCGCTCCAGAAACAACGGCAAAATGCACGCGTGCGGCCATGACGGGCACACCGCGATGTTACTCGGAGCGGCTCAGCATCTCGCCACCCGCCACGATTTCGACGGCACAGTGGTGTTTATTTTCCAGCCCGCGGAAGAAGGCGGAGCGGGGGCCAAGGCGATGATCGCAGACGGGTTGTTTGAGAAATTTCCTGTCGATGCGGTGTACGGTCTGCACAATTGGCCAGGTATGCCAGCCGGGGAGTTCGGCGTGACGCCCGGCGCTATCATGGCTTCAAGTAATGAATTTCATATTCGCATTACCGGCGTAGGCGGCCACGCGGCTCTACCGCACACCGGTCACGATCCGGTTTTTACCGCGATACAAATCGCAAACGGCTTGCAAAGCGTTATTACACGCAACAAGAAACCCATCGATACCGCGGTGCTCTCGATTACCCAGATTCATGCCGGCGACGCCGTCAACGTGATTCCCGACGTGGCGCGCCTTTCCGGCACGGTTAGGACGTTTTCGGTCGATGTGTTGGATTTGATCGAAACCCGCATGGCCAAGATTATTCAGTCAACAGCCCAGGCTTACGACTGCGAAGCGCATTTCGATTTTCGTCGTAACTACCCGCCGACGGTCAACAGTGAAGCGGAGGCGGCGTTCGCGGCCGACGTGATGCGTAGCGTCGTCGGCGATGACAAAGTGGACGCAAACGTCGAACCGACGATGGGCGCCGAAGATTTCGCGTTCATGCTGTTGGCGAAACCAGGTTGTTATGGCTTTATTGGAAATGGCGATGGCGACCATCGCGATCAAGGACATGGCATCGGGCCGTGCATGTTGCACAATCCCAATTATGATTTTAATGACGAATTGCTGGGGATAGGCGCGACTTACTGGGTGAAATTGGTGGAACGCTATCTCGGGAAATAAGTGTGGGTGCCGCGTTTGGCGGCGCCACGAGCTTTCGCCTGGACGAATAAACTTGCGCGATCGCGTTTCTCGGCTGATTTGGGCGTGTAAGCAGTGGCACGGGGGAGGCGAAACGCAAAAACCCCACCTGAGTAGGTGGGGTTTTTGTTTGAATTGAATAGCCTGACGATTACCTACTTTCACACGGGTATCCGCACTATCATTGGC
>NZ_LMUX01000021.1:1364403-1545567 GCF_009765705.1 Burkholderia sp. L27(2015)
CGATCGAGACCGGCACCGCCAGCAACGGGATCAACGAAGCACGCCAGGTCTGCAAGAAGATGATCACTACAACCACGACCAGCGCAATTGCTTCGATCAAGGTGTGCACCACCGCTTCAATACTGGAGCGCACGAACTGCGTCGGGTCGTACACGATGCTGTAGTCGACGCCCGGCGGCATATCGGCCTTCAATTCCTTCATGGTCTGGCGCACATCGCTGGAAATCTGCAATGAGTTGGCGCCTGGCTGCTGATTGATAATGATGGCCACTGCGCGCTTATTGCTGAGCAAGGATCTCAATCCATATTCGGACGCTCCAAGCTCCACGCGCGCAACGTCGCCCAAGCGCGTTACAGCGCCATCGGGTCCCGTCTTCAACACGATGTCGGCGAATTCGGACTCGGTCTGCAAACGCCCTTGCGTATTGATGTTCAGTTGAATCGGTACGTTGGGGCTCATCGGTGATTCACCGATCACCCCTGCGGCCACCTGCACGTTCTGCTCGCGAATCGCATTCGTGATATCGGTCGCGGTCATGTTGTGTTCGGCGACTTTGCGCGGGTCGAGCCAGACGCGCATCGAATAATCGCCCGAACCCCAGAGCTGGGCTTCACCGACGCCCTGGATGCGCTCGATTCGCTCCTTGACGTTGATCAGCGCGTAGTTGCGCAGATAAGTCATGTCATAGCGGTTGTCCGGCGAGATCAGGTGGACCACCATCGTGAGCGTCGGCGACGACTTGATCGTCGTCACACCCAGCAACTGCACGTCCTGCGGCAAACGCGGCAACGCTTGCGAGACACGGTTTTGCACCAGTTCCTGCGCTTTGTCCGGATCGACGCCCAGGCGGAACGTCACCGTCAAGGTCATGTTGCCGTCGCTGTTGGCTTGCGACTGCATATACAACATGCCTTCCACACCGTTGATCTGTTCCTCCAGCGGCGAGGCCACCGTTTCGGCGATCACCTTGGGGTTGGCGCCCGGGTACTGTGCGTGCACGATCACCGAGGGCGGCACCACTTCCGGATACTCGGAAATCGGCAACTGGAACAGCGAGATGATGCCGGCCAGCAGAATCAAGACCGATAGCACGCCGGCAAAAATCGGCCGGTCGATAAAAAACTTTGAAATATTCATGAGAGTCTCGCTTTAACGCCTGAATCGATCACGCGCCCTGTGCCGCTGAGTTTTCACCCGACATCGGCACCGGATTGGCCTTCACTTCGCTGCCCGGGCGTACCCGCTGCAAGCCGCTCACTACGATCTTCTCGCCAGGTTGCAAACCGGCCGTGATCACGCGCATACCGTCGAACATGTCGCCCAAAGTCACCTCGCGATAGCGCGCATGATTCTGCGCGTCGATCACCAGCACGAATTTCTTCGCCTGATCGGTGCCCACCGCACGGTCATCGATCAACACAGCCGGATGCGGTGCACCACCGCCAACCTCGACGCGCGCGTACAGCCCCGGCACGAGCGCACCGTCGGTGTTCTCGAACGTGGCGCGCACGCGTATCGTTCCCGAGCTGGTGTTGAGCACGTTGTCGACCGAGGAGATCTTGCCCTGGCGCGAGTAACCGGTCTCGTTGGCCAGCCCCAGGCGCACTGGCACTGCCGTTTTGTTGTCGTGGCTCAAATACTTCAGATAGGTTTGTTCGTCGACATCGAACGCTGCGTACATCGGCGACACCGATACCAGCGTGGTCAGCGGGGGCGAACTGATGCCGGGGGCGACCACGTTGCCCACCGTCATTTCGGCTCGCGACATACGTCCCGATACTGGTGCATTGATGCGCGTGTAGCCCAGGTTGACCTGCGCGTTCTCCAAGGCCGCCTCGGCCGCTTTTACGTTGGCTAACGCTGCGAGCGCATCGTTGGACTTCTGATCGAAGTCGCGCTTGGCGATCGCGTTGTCGGTAATCAGCTTTTGGGCACGCGCGAAATCGGTGGTGGCGAAACTGGCGCGCGCCTTGGCGGCCGCCACTTGTGCCGCGGCCTGATCGGCGGCGGCGACATAAGGGCGTGGGTCGATCAGGAACAGTGGATCGCCCTTCTTCACCAACGCGCCGTCCTTGAAGTACACCGCCATGATGGTGCCGGGCACGAGCGGGCGGATATCCACGTGGTCAACCGCTTGCAGGCGACCCGAATAGCTTTGCCAATCGGTGATGTTCTTGGAGACGACAGTGGCCACGTCGACCTCGGGCGCCGGCGGTGGCGCGTCGGCAGCGTGCGCGGTATCGAACCCAAACCCGTCCCCGCCGTCATGCAGCGCGACCAACGAACCGGCCCCGGCCACGATCAGGATAGCCGCGAGCGCGACATAAATTTGTTTGCGTTTCAATAGCATGTCGGTATTCCTCTTGGAGATTTATTGTCTAGTGGGTTGGGGAGCCGGCCAGCCATCGCCGAAAAAACACGGCGACTTCGTCCAGTGCCGGTCGATGCGTGGCCAACGCCTGATGCGATACATCGCGGTAGCGGGTAATTTGGGTGGGCACGCCTGCAGCGATCAAAGCCGCGGCGTATTGTTCCGCTTCGACATGCAGGATGTCGTGCTCGGCACTGGCGATCAGGCTGGGCGGCAGGCCGGCCAAGCGGCGCGATTCGATCGGCGCCGAATACGGGTGCATGCGCTGCGCGAGAGTCGGCAGATAGGCGCTATACCACCGCGCGCAATCGCTGAGCGTGACATCGGAATCGAGCTTACAAGCGTCGCCCAGACGCGTCATGCTGGGGTCGAGCAGGGGAGCAAGCAGCGCTTGACTCGAGAACGCGAATTCACCGCGATCGCGAGACATGAGCGCCAGGCAGGCTGCGAGATTGCCACCCGCGTCGTCGCCGGTTACAGCGATGTGGCACGGCGATGCGCGATGTCCGGGGCTCTGGAAAAGCGCCCATTTTGCGGCCAGATAGCCGTCTTCCAGCGCCGCCGGGAACGGGAAATCGGGCGCCAGAGAATAGCCGACCGAAACAACCCGCGCCTCAGTGTGCTCGGCCAGATATCGGGCCGCGGCATCGGCGTCGTTTACGCTGCCCGTGACAAAACCACCGCCATGAAAGTACAGCACGATCGGTGTGGTCGCGGCCGCCCGCACAGGGCGGTAGACGCGTAATGGGATCCGCTGCGCATAGCCGGCGATCCAGATGTCTTCTATGTCGAGCTTGGCGGCCATGATCGGTGTGCTTTGAAGGGCTCGTGTGGGTTCAGCGCGCTGTTGGTGCGATAGGGCGTGGGAGATATCGGATGCGCGCCATTGCAAGGTGCGGCTTCGGCCGAGCGTCTACTACGGTAGGAGCGAATCACAGTAAGGCGTTAGTAAATCTTTGTTAATTAAACGGGCCCAGAAGACAACGCCCCAACTCGGCATCGCACGCGCTTTTCCAACGGCAGGGGGGAGCGTCGCCAGGCCAACGCCCGACTGATAGCTGGGCGGGAGGGCGAAGCGCTGTATGGGAGGTTAGCTAGCTTGTCGAGGCGGGCATCGCTCGACCAGGCGCGGTTGCATTGCTCGACTGGCCTGGAAGTAGGAACGTTTAAGCATGGCCGAATAATACGGTCGTCCATATTAAAAAGTCAAGATCGACGCACTGGCAGGAAGCTCGGCGTAAAAAAGGGAGGGGCGGCGGCGGTTGCGGTGTTTCGGCGGTAGTCGCCGCGGTACTCGCGGTAATAATGTGCGCTACTGGGGTTACTCGAGCAGTAATCGCACGCTACCGGCGCTAAAGCCGATCAGTTTTCCTCGGTTTCCGGCGTATTTTTGGGAAACAGATGCTCCACTAGAAAGTCCACGAATACCCGGACCTTGGGAGATAGATACCGGCTGGATGGCCATACGGCGCGGAACCAACCGGTGTGAACGATAAAGTCATCAAGCACCCGCACGAGCGTGCCTTCCGCGATCTGTTGTCGTATCGCGAAATCAGGGACGCAGGTAATGCCTAGCCCAAGCTCAGCCAAATGGATTAGCGGTTCCAAGGTACTTGCGGCCACCGTCGTCGGCAAATCGAGGTCCACCGACGTATCCGCCGTTAGCGGCCAGCGCTCGAGCTTGCCGATCGTCGGAAATTTGTGCCGCAAACACGCATGCTTTTTCAAGTCTTCGGGCGTAAGCGGGATTCCCGCACGCGCGAAGTAGTCGGGAGACCCCACCAGCGTATGGCTGAACTTCCCGAGCGTGCGCGCCATTAGCCGCGAATCGCTGACTTCGCCGGTGCGCACCACCACGTCGAAGCCGTCGTCGATCACATTGACCATGCGGTCCGTGAAATCCAGATCGAGTTCGACGTCAGGATACGCCGCGATAAACCGGCTCAGGGTCGGCATCAACAGCATGCCCACCAGCGGCAGGCTCACCCGCAAGGTGCCGCTGGGCGCGCGCTTGATTTGCGCCAATTCCAGCTCGGCCGTTTCGATCTCGGCGAAGATCCGCCGGCAACTCTCGAGAAACAACGCACCTTCCTGCGTGAGCGCGATGCTGCGCGTGCTGCGATGAAACAGACGCACGGCGAGCCGCTCTTCGAGGCGCGCGATCGCCTTGCCGATCGCCGAGGAGGAAACGCCAAGTTGGCGCCCCGCTTCGGTAAAGCTGCGCGCTTCAGCCGCGCGCACGAATACATTGAGCGCCCCTACGTTATCCATAGCTCGTTCCCGAATCCATAGCTCGTCGCCGAAGATATCGGACTCCACCGTCCGATATGTTTGGAACTATAGACTATTTATTCTTGGCGTATCAACTTCTATAGTCAGGGCGTTGACGGGGCTGTGACCCAAGGCCGTGACCCAAGGCTGTGACCCAAGGCCGTGACCCAAGGCCGTGACCCAAGGCCGTGACCCAAGGCCGTGACCCAGGACTGTGACCCAGGACTGTGACCCAGGACTGTGACCCAGGACTGTAACCCGGGCTGCAACCCAGGCAGGACTCCATATCGGCCTGAACTTCGCCTCGTCTTATTCGGCATTTATCAGACACTTATTTGTCGTTGAGGTGCGATCGTCAAACCCGATCGTTTAACAGGAATGTGCAATGAAATCGACTAGCTCTCCTCTCACTTCGAATGCGCCGCTGTACTGGCTCGCATTGGGTACCTTCGCGGTCGGCACCGAAGGCTTCATGATCGCCGGTTTGCTGCCGGGCATGGCCGCCGACCTCTCAGTCAGCGTTGCCGCGGCGGGGCAACTCGTCACGGTGTTCGCGTTTGCTTACGCGATCAGCTCGCCATTGCTGACTACGGCCACCGCCAGCATCAATCGCCGCAAGCTGATGATCATGGCGATGGCCTTATTCTCGCTGGCCAATATGATTGCGTGGTCGGCGCACGGATACTGGTCGCTGATGGGCGCGCGCATCTTGCTCGCGTTCGCCGCCGGCGTGTACGTGCCTGGGGCCAATGCGCTGGCAGGTGCGTCGGCTGCGCCCGAGCGGCGCGGCGCGGCGCTGGCCATCGTCAACGGCGGGATCAGCATCGCCATCGTGTTCGGAGTCCCCTTGGGTGCGCTGGTCGGTGAACACCTGGGGTGGCGCATGACCTTTGCCGGTGTGGCCGCGCTGGCCGCGGTGGCGACGGTAGGCTTGCTGGTCGGCTTGCCGCGCAGCATCGGCGAGGGTATCCCGACCGCCAGCCTGCGCGAGCGCATGAGCACCGCCGGCAAACCGGTGATTCTGCTGACCTTGCTGGTCACTACCCTGTGGGCTACGGGTGGATACACCATCTACACGTATCTCGCGCTGTTCATGGCCAGCGCTACGCACATCCACGGCGGGCAGATCGGCATCGTGCTGTTCATGTGGGGCGTGGCCGCAGCCATCGGCGTGACGATAGGCGGCAAGGCGATTGACCGGATCGGCTTTCGCGCGGTGATCGTGCCGTGTCTGGTAGTCACGATCGCGGCGTTCCTGAGCCTGTCTTCGAGCGCGCACTTCCTGTCCAAGTCACTTGCATTGGTGCCCATCTTGATTGCCGTCGCGGCATGGGGCAGCGCGCACTGGGCATTCTATCCGGGGCAGCAAGCGGGGCTGATCCATACAGCGGGCCTGAAAGCTGCGTCCATCGTGCTCTCCCTGAACGCTTCGTTTATGTATCTCGGGTTTTCGCTTGGCGCAGCACTCGGCTCGCTGACTTTGACGTACAGCTCGCCGGCCGATCTGGGCTGGGTTGCGGCAGCGTGTGAAGTCGCGGCGTTGTCGCTGACCTTGATGTTGGGCCGGCGTGCAACGGCGAATAGCACGGTAGCGGTGGGAGCTTGATCCCTTGATCTGCAACAACCCGACAACAACGACAGCAACACACGACGCAAATACGAGCGGACGCGTTAAAGCGTATCCGGAAAGAAGCACACCACTTTATGAGGTAATCAATGTCTGCATTGTTTTCACCCCTGAAAATCGGCCGGTACTCGCTGTCACACCGCGTGGTGCATGCGCCGATGACGCGCCTGCGCTCCGACGCGGACGATACCCCGAGTGAAATGATGACTGAGTATTATAGCCAGCGCGCATCGGAAGGCGGTTTGATCATCACCGAGTCGTCGCATGTATTGCGCAGCGGTCGTGGCTATCTGGGCGGTCCCGGCATCTATGAAGATCGGCACATCGACGGATGGCGCAGGATCGCTGACGCGGTGCATGCCAAGGGCGCTCGCGTGTTCATGCAACTGGTGCACGACGGGCGTCAGTCTCATGTCGATATGACCGGTGGCACGGCGCCGGCAGCGCCCTCGGAAGTGTCGTTCGAAGGGCTCGCGCTGACCCATAACGGCTGGGTGCCGGTTTCGATGCATCGGGCAATCGATATCGATGAAATCCAGGACATCGTCGCGGCGTTTCGCAAGGGCGCCGAGCGTGCCTTGGCGACCGGCGTTGACGGCGTCGAGCTGCATTCCGCCAACGGTTATCTGGTCGATACCTTCCTCCAGGACGGGACCAACAAACGCACCGACGCCTATGGCGGCTCGATCGAAAAGCGCGCGCGATTCATGCTCGAACTGACCGAGGCACTCGTATCCGTGTGGGGCGCTGATCGCGTCGGCGTACGGATATCTCCGAGCGGGAAGTGGGGGTCGATCTCCGACTCGAACCCGGAAGCCACATTTAGCTATGTGGCCGAGAAGTTGAATGAGTTCGGTTTGGCCTATCTGCACATCATCGAACCTCGCGTGATGGGTGTCGAAACGCTGCACGAAAATCAGGCGCCGGTCGCCTCGGTTTTTCTGCGCAAGATATTCAAAGGGCCTATCATCGCCGCAGGCGGGTTCGACCGCGATGGTGCCGAAGCCATCATCAAAAAGGGCGATGCCGATTTAGTCGCGTTCGGCCGTTTTTTTGCTTCGAATCCGGATTTGCCCGAGCGCCTGCAACGCAAGCTCCCGCTTGCGAGCTATGACCGTTCGGCGTTCTGGGGAGGCACCGAAATCGGTTATATCGACTACCCGTCCTACGAGCAGCAGAACGCCACATTGCTTGCAGTTTGATATTTTTATCGCGATGTAGACGTTAGGCATACTAATTTTAACGCTGCCACCAGCCTGGAATAAATGCTCCCGATGTGTGACGCATGGGCACAGCGGCGTCGACTGGGTCGCCGTCGGCCTGATTACGGAAGCACGACAAGCCGAAGAAATCATCGCCAGCGGCCGTGCAGATCTAGTCGAGATTGCGCGCGCGATGCTTTACGATCCGCGCTGAACACGCGTCGCGTGAGGTGAGTGAGGTAAAGACATTTTTATATTTTCGTATTTTGGCTGTCGTAATTTTCTGCTAGCGTGACGACATCTAAACCACGAGGATGCCCTCGCCCCACTTCATGACTAACGTATCCGAAATTGTTCAACTAACCAAGGAAGTCCATCGCATCGCTCGAGGCAAGGTGGCAGACATTAACGAAATCAACCGCGAATCGACCTTCCTCGCGCTCAATGCGCTGATCGAAGCCGCGCACGCCGGCGATGCCGGTCGAGGTTTCGCGGTGGTTGCCGCCCAGATCAAAACCGTTTCAAGCCGAATCGGCCAATTAACGGAGGAGCTGAATAGCGAGCTGGTTGCCCTGGGCGATCGAATGATACGTCAGCTTGAACACCAGGACTCGCAGCGTCTGACTGATCTCTCGCTGAACATGATCGATATCGTCGACCGCAATCTCTACGAGCGTTCGTGCGATGTGCGCTGGTGGGCGACCGATTCGGCCGTCGTCGATTGCGCCGGCGAGCCATCGCCGGAGACTGCCGCGCACGCGGCCAACCGGCTCGCGATCATCCTCGCAAACTACACGGTCTATCTCGATCTATGGGTCATCGGTCTGGACGGGCAGGTGCTGGCCAACGGCCAACCCGGGCGCTACGACGTCGCTGGCAAGCAGAACGTCAAGACGCAAGCTTGGTTCAACGCCGCGATCAACACGGGCTCGGGAGCGGAATACGCAACGGGCGAAGTCGAGAGGTTCGCCGCGCTCGGCGATTCGGAAGTCGCGACCTATGCGACCGCCATTCGCGAAAATGGGCTGCAAGACGGACGCCCGATTGGTGTCCTCGCCGTGTTTTTCGACTGGGCGCCGCAGGCATTGTCCGTGGTGAAGAGCGTGCGTCTTTCGGAGGAGGAATGGTCGCGCACGCGCTGCATGCTTGTCGATGCGCGTTTTCGCGTGCTCGCGAGTTCCGACGACAAAGGCGCTCTTGAGGACACCATTGCGCTACGCACCGGCGATCAGAAAGTCGGCCACTATCGGCTTGACGACGGCACCGTCATTGCATTCGCTCGAACGCCGGGCTACGAGACTTATCAGGGAATGGGCTGGTATGGCGTGATCGAGCGCACGATGCCGCGGCCTTGATTCGTTGCGAAGTTCAGCGAGAGGCTAGGTGAGACTTGACGAGCGGTTTGAATCTGTTCGAGGGGCGAGGCGCTTTAGTTCAGCACAGGCTGGCGCAAGACCATCGAGAAAAGCAGGCTCTTGAAGCCCTCGATGGGGGCCGCGTCACGCTGCGTTTTCGCTAGGAGAATCGCGCCCTGCATAGACGTCATGATGAATCGCGCGACTTTGTCGCAATCGGTGCTCGACGGCAGTTCACCGCGTTGCACCGCAGCTTGGAGGCAGTACGCGATGCATCTTTGCACCTCGGCAAATATTTCGACGAGGCGCAGCCGTATCGCTTCACTATGGTCGCTCGCTTCGACGGCGAAGTTGCCGAACAAACAGCCGTTTTTCGTATTGTTGAGGCTGATTTGCTCGATATTGGAGTCGAGGTACTGGCGTAGACGTTCGAGCGGGGAAAGTGCATCGTTGCACAGCGTCACGTGCATCAATTCGCAGATTTTGGCGAAATGGATCTCGATGATCTCGAGGCCAAACGCTTCCTTCGAGGCGAAGTGGTTCGTGAACGACCCCTGCGGCACGCCTGCCGCTTGGACGATATCTCGCACGCTCGAACCGCCGAAGCCATGTTCATGAACGACCCGCAGGCCTTCGGTGAGTATCTTTGCGCGGTGGGAGGGTCTAGGCATGGTGTCCTTAATATACGTTCGTCCGTATTGGATTGTCAAGACGGGGCATTGAGGGGGCGGATCATCAACGCGGGCCCGTCAGTGCTCGCGCCCCGTAAAGACGAGTTGCAAAAGTCTTGACTGCGAGCGGCTATGGGCTAATATGTACATATCATGTGCATGTACATAGGAGCAAGATTATGGCAGCCGCTACCGAAAGGATAGTCGTGCAGGTTACACCGGTGCAAAAACAGGCCATCGCGCATACGGCCAAGCGTCTGGGCATGAATGTGAGCGAGTTGATGCGCCAGGCTGCACAGGGGTTTATCCCGTCGGAAGACGAGCAGGATCTTAACGCATTGATCGAACGCGTCAATGCCTCTTCGAAAGAGGCCAATGACGCACTCGACGACGCACTGTCATTCGTGTCGGAATCGAACCGGCGCATCGCGACGCTGACCGAGGGCAGCCGGTAATGGGCGTCACAGACAAAGTGTGGGACGCGCTCACGACCGTCATCAAGATGAACGATAAGGTCGTTTCGCTAGCCGGCACTGTGAAGGAGCAGCAAGCCAAGATCGAGGGCTTGACCGAGCGTGTGATCAGGCTCGAAGCCACCCTCGAATTGATGATGCGCGCCGGTGAAGTAAAAAAACTCAAGGGTTAGCGCTGAGGACCAACTAAAGCGCTGCGGCGGTCACCGAAATTTCGACCAGCAAGTCCGATTGCGCGAGCTTGGACTCCACGGTCGCGCGAGTTGGCGCGCAGTCGGGCGCAACCCAGGCATCCCACACGGCGTTCATGCTGGCGAAGTCGGCGTCAATGTCCTTGAGCCAGATCTGGGCGGTCAGCAGACGCGTTTTATCGATGCCGGCATCGGCCAAAAACCCGTCGATCTTGGCGAGCACTTGACGGGTCTGGCCCGCTGCGTCTTCGGTACGATCGGTCGCAGTCTGGCCGCCGATAAAGACCATGCCGTTGTACACCACCACTCGGCTCATGCGGGTGCTTGGGTGGATTCGTTTGATATCGCTCATGGTATTTCCAAGTAAAAAAACTACAGCAAAAAAATAAGGCGAGAGAGAGTCAGTCGAACTGATAGCTGCGGGAGCATGGCCCCGTAACTCGACTCAATTCGACTCGACTCGAGCGTGACTCGACCCGAATCACGAGCGCGTCCTGCGCTATTTCGGAAACTCGGCGCGCGGCAGTACCGATCCATCAGGCGACGGTACGGCAATGGCCAATTCGCCCAAAGTAACTGGCTTGATCGGCGGCCGGATTCGATAATAGCCGACCTCAGGCACGGATTTGCCTTGGCTATCGGCCAGCAATTCCGCAACCGTTGTGCCGCAAAAGCGCCCTTGGCAGGGCCCCATACCGCAGCGCGAAAACGACTTGGTCTGGTTCGGTCCGACACACCCCAGCTTGGCCATCGCTCGGATTTCACCGGCCGTCACTTCCTCGCAGCGACACACGATCGTGTCGTCGTCGGCGGGCCGCCGGAAACCATCAGCCGGCCGATAAAGTGTATCAAGGAACGGCCGGATCGCATTGTGTCTGGCCAGCTCCGTGCGCAACGGGGAGGCGGTTGAATCGCGTGTTGCGGCATCGAGCTTACCGATGCGGTGTGCCGCCTGCAGGGCGGCCAGCCGGCCCGACGGCTCGGCCGCCAACGCCCCGGCGATGCCCCCGCCATCGCCCGCCACGAAAATATCCGCAACGCTGGTTTCCCCCCAACTGTCCAGTCGCGGACGCCAGCACAATTGCGCGTCGTCCCACACGTGATCGACGCCGATCGAGCGCGTGATCTGCGTATTCGGAATCACACCTTGATGCAGCAAGACCAGCGCAGTCTCGATGCGATTGACCTGCCCAGCCACGGTGTATTCGATCGCTGCAACTTGTTGCTCGCCGAGTATCCTAAGCGCCTCGACATGCTTGATATGCGTCACGCCCGCGCGTCGAATCGCGCGCAGCAACTGCCACCCTTTGGCCAGATACGAAGGCGAGCGCAACGCACCGCCCACATGGCCCAATGCCGTTCGATAGCTGCCGCGCTCGGCCGTGTCGAGAATCGCACGGATGCCCACGCCGGCCCGAATCAATTGCCATGCGAACAGGTACAGCAGCGGGCCGCAACCGGCCAACACCATGGGCGCCTGCGGCACCATCGCGGACGCCTTCAAAAGCGTTTGCGCCGCGCCCACGCCCATCACGCCGGGCAAGGTCCAGCCCGGTACCGGGAACGGGCGCTCCTGTGCGCCGCCAGCCAGCACGATGGCACGCGCGGCGATTTGCAGCGTACCGCCTCCGGCGTCCTGGCGTGTCACGCTGACGCGTTTGTCCTGGCTGATCTGCCAGGCGAGCGTCTGCGGCCAATACGCGACGCTGCTGCGTTCGAAATCCTCGACCAACGCCCGACCGCGTAGATAATCGGCGCCGAGCACGCTCGGATCGGCCAAGGGCGAATGGCTGACGCTGCGATAAATCTGGCCGCCCGGATAAGCGTTCTCGTCGAGCACCAGCGTATCCAAGCCATGGCGTTGCGCTTCAAGGCCGGCCGCAATGCCAGCCGGGCCGGCACCGATCACCAACAAATCCAAATGCTTCACCGTCATGCGATGCTCCTTGCTCCGTGCATGCGGCGCACGCGCATGCCGTCCTGCACGGGCGTCATGCAGCCTTGCCGATTGGGCACGCCATCGATTTCCACCAGGCAGTCGAAGCACACCCCCATCATGCAGAACGGCGCGCGCTCGGCACCGCTCACTACCGTAGTGCGGCAAGCAAGCGGGCCGTTGGCCAGTAGCGCCGCAGCTACGTTCAGGCCACGCGGAACCTGATAGGGCAAGCCGTCGATAAAAACACGCACGGTGCCGTTGGCCGCGCGCGGCAGCGTCTTAAACAGCGAATCGTTTTGCATAGAACGAGTCCAGAAGAGTAGGGCGATCTGCGCCGAGTATCCACGGCGCGATGGTTTCGCAATGAGCGGCGGCGAGCGTCACGCCGCTGTGACACGTAGCCAGGAACGCGCCGGGATACGCGGTCGATTCCTCATAGATCGGCAGGCCGTCTGGCGTCATCACGCGCAATGCGCCCCAGGCGCGCACCAGGCGCACGTTCTTGAGAATCGGAAATGGCGCGATGGCACGGCGCGCGATATCGCCGAGCACGTCCGGCGTGACGTTATCGTCGAAGCCCACGTCTTCGGCCGAGTCGCCCACCATGACCGAGCCTTCGACGGTTTGACGCACGTAAATGGTCGGATAAGCGAGGAAGGGCTGGACCCGCTCGGTCACCAGAATCTGTCCGCGCAAGGGCTTGACGGGTGCCGACAGTCCGACCATGGGGGCGAGCGTTCGATTGCCCAGGCCAGCCGCCAATACCACGCGACCGGCGTTCAGCGTGCTGTCGCCCACCGTCAAACGGAACGCCCCGCCGCTCGGGGTAATGTCGCTCACCCTCGCGTTGGGCGCATACTCGCCGCCGGCCTGTTCGTAAGCGGCAAACAAGGCGCGCAGCGTATAGAGCGGATTGACGTGCCCATCGTTGGGCGAATAAATGGCGCCCGCGACATCGGGGCCGATGGCAGGCAAGCGCTCGGCCAAGGCATTCCGATCCAGCACTTCATACTTCAAGCGCGGCTCCGCCTCGAACAAACCCTGCATCATGGCCGCTTTGGTCGCGAGCTCGCCGGGCTGCATGGCGATGTTGAAACCGCCGGGGCGCTCGAATGCGACCGATACGCCCGTGCGGGCTTCCAGATCGTCGGAGAAATCCTGCCAGGTATCGGCCGAATGCAATGACCAGCGCGCGTAGTTCGTACATTTCGTGCCCTTGCCCTGCACCCACACCAGACCGAAATTGCCACGCGCCGCGCGCAGCGAATTGTCTTCGCCATCGCAAACGATCACTTTCTGGCCACGCTTGGCGAGCCCGAAGGCGATCGCCATGCCGACCAAGCCGCCACCTACCACGGCGACATCGTAGTCGGACGTATCGAAGTTCTTCTGCATTTAATGGTTTCCTACCAACACTTTGTTAAGTCCGTAGATGCGGTCCAGCACCAGCATGGCCACCAGGGTTAGCGCGATAATCGCCGTGGACACGGCGGCCACCATCGGATCCACCGTTTCAGCCATGCTCATGTAGATGCGCACCGGTAGCGTAATGGTGGCCGGCGCCGCCACGAAAATAGTGGCGGTCAATTCATCGAAGCTATTGATGAAGGCCAGCACCCAGCCGCCGACAAAGCCCGGCACGATCATCGGCAAGGTGATGCGGCGAAAGGTGGTCCAGCGTCCCGCGCCCAGCGAGCGTGCCGCATGTTCCGCCTCGTCCGCTTGGCCCGCCTGATCCGCGAATCCGGCCATGATGAGGCGCAAGGCATACGGAAATATCAGCAACGCATGGCATGCCACGAGGCTTGCGAACGAGCCACCCATATCGATCAGCGTGAATAACCTCAGGAACGCGATGCCCAGCACCACGGGGGGAATCATCAACGGCGAAAGCAGGAACGCGTTGATGGCGTCGCGGCCTGGAAAACGGTAGCGCGCCAGGCCCATTGCTGCGGGCAGCGCGAGCGCCGAACTCAGCGTCGCCGAGCACACGCCGAGCAAGAGGCTGGTCTTGAACGCCGAGGTGAAATCGTCGTCGCCCCAGAGCGAGATGAACCAGCGCAGCGAAAAATGCCGCGTCGGAATCGACAGGAAATCGTTGGGCGTGAAGGCAACCAGGCACACCACGACCAGCGGCGCCAGGATGAATCCCATGAACAGCAGGTGGAAGAGCAGGGCGACTGCGCCGTTGCGATCGTTATTTTTCATCTTGATCACCCCAGGCGCCGCGTAAAGCGTCTTTCCACCGCGCGGTTATAGCCGACGATAATCACGACGTTGATCAACAGCAGCACCATCGCGATCGCGGCGCCTAGCGGCCAATTGAGTGTGCCGAGGAATTCGTCGTACGCGGTGGTGGCCACCACTTTCAGGCGTCGCCCGCCGATCAGCGCCGGCGTGGCGAACGCGCTCGCGGTCAACGCGAACACGATCAGGCTGCCCGAGAGTATGCCGGGCGTGATTTGCGGCAGCACCACGCGCCACATCACCTTGAAGCGTCCGGCGCCCAGCGAGCGCGCGGCCTGGCTCACTGCGGGGTCGAGCCGCGTAAGCGAAGTCCATACCGACAGCACCATCAACGGCACGAGCACATGCACCATCGCGATCGTCACGGCGCCGAACGTAAATATCATCTGCAGCGGATGATCGACGATGCCAAGCTTGAGCAACAGCGTGTTGATCAAGCCTTCGCGCCCGAGCAGGATAGACCAGCCCAGCGTGCGGACCACCACCGAGATCAGTAGGGGGCCCAGCACCATCACCAGGCACAGCGAGCGCCAGGGATCGCGCATGCGAAACAGGAAATACGCTTCGGGCACGCCGATCAGCACGCACAGTATCGTCACCAGCAGCGACAGCACAAACGTGCGCAGGAAAATCGTGTAGTAGTACGGGTCGCTGAGCACGGCGGCGTAGTTACGCAGGGAGCGGCTATCGAGGATCCCGCCCAGATTCGCGTCGAACCCATGCAGGCTGAGCACGAACGTCAGCACCAGCGGCACCGCCAGCAGCAGGCCGAAAAAAAGCGTGGCCGGAGCGGTCAGCGACCAGCCGGCAGCGTTGGTGCGCGCGGTGCTCATGCGTCCTCCCGCACTGGGCGCAGCGCGTCGTCGGCCCAGTCGAGGCCCACCGCATCGCCCTCGGCAACGGCTTCGCGTCCGTCATTGGCGAGCAACACGCGCAGTGGGCCCAGGCCGGTGTCGACATTGAGCACCCAGTGGTCGCCATGGAAGGTGCGCTGTCCGACGCGGCCACACACGTGGCCCGTGCCCGCAGCGGTGAGGCGAATGCGCTCGGGCCGCAGTGAGAATATGGCGGCACCGGCGGTGGCCATCGCGGCCGGCAACGCGAAACACGTGCCATTGGCACTTAGCACAGGGCCGCCTGCGCGTAGTTCAATTTGGCCCTCGACGAGGTTGGTCTGGCCGATGAAATGTGCCGCGAACGCTTGTTGCGGATCCTCATAGACGGCATGCGGTGTATCGATGCGTACGACGCCGCCACGGTTGAGCAACACCACGCGATCGCTGATGGCCAGCGCTTCGGCCTGATCGTGCGTGACCATCAAGGTGGTAGTGCCGACTTTGCGCTGGATCGCGCGCAGCTCGTCTTGCATCTCCTCGCGCAACTTGGCGTCCAGGTTCGATAGCGGTTCGTCGAGCAGCAACAACGGCGGTGCGATCACCAGCGCGCGCGCCAGTGCCACACGCTGACGCTGGCCGCCCGACAATTCGCGCGGATACCGCTTGGCATGCGGACCCAGGTGCACCAGCTCAAGCGCCTCGCGCACACGCCGTTCGCGCTCGCCGCTATCGACGCGGCGCATGTCCAGGCCGAACGCGATGTTCTGCGTGACTGTCATGTGCGGAAACAGCGCGTAGCTTTGAAACACAATACCCAGCCCACGTTTCTCCGGCGGAATCGGTGTGAGGTCGCGGCCCTCGAGCAGGATGCGGCCGTGGCTAGGCTCGACAAACCCGGCGATCATTTGCAATGTCGTCGTCTTGCCGCACCCCGATGGACCGAGCAAGGAAACGAACTCGCCTTGCTCGATCGACAAATCGATCGAGTCCACCGCGGTGGTATCGCCGAACCGCTTGCACAGATTTTCCAGGCGTAGATAGGTCATAGTGCCAGTGCCATAGCGCGTGCGTAGAGTGTTACCGCCGAAGTTGCTCGGGGTGCTACTGCTCGATCTCGCGGTTCCAGCGCTGCGTCCAGTCCGCGCGCTTCGGGTTCACCACATCCCAGTCCACGCGGATGAGCTTGCCGATCACGTCCGGGCCCGGCACACGAGCTGCCACCTCAGGCGACAACTGGGTCTTGCGATTGGCTGGGGCCACGCCCTGGCTGTCGGCCAGCAGCGCTTGCACGGGCGGCGACAACACGTATTGCACGAACTTCTGGGCGAGCGCCTCGTTAGCCGACTTGTCGACTACGCACACACCCATGCCCAGTGCCACGGCGCCTTCTTTCGGATAGACGAATTCGACCGGAATGCCTTGTTGGCGCAGCGCCTGGACGCGGCCGTTGCCCCAAACCGCCAGCGCGATTTCATCGTCCTGGAACAGTTCGGCAATCTTGCCCGGCGACGGGTCGAACGACAGCACATTCGGCGCGATCGACTTTTCCATGACCTTGAAGCCCGGGTCGATGTTCGTGTCGCTGCCGCCGTTGATTTGCGCTTCGACCAGCAACGCGTGCAGGCCGTAGGTGTTCTTGATGCTAGGCATCACCATGCGCCCTTTGTACTTCGGGTCGGACAGATCTTTCCACGAGGTGGGCGGCGCCCAGCCTTTGGCTTTGAACAGGCGCGTGTTATAGGCGATGCCGGTGGCGATCAGCCCGACTGCCACGGCGTTATCGCTCTTGAAGCGGGCGATGTCGTAGAGATCCTTATAGACCGGTGCATCGGCCAGCTTGCCGCAGAAACCCAATTGAATGGCCTGATACATCGGACCGTCGTCGAGGAAGGCCACGTCCATGCCGGCCTTGCCCTTTTGCGCTTGCAGCTTGGCGAGCGTGGTGGTGGAGTCGCCGGGCACGACCACGACTTTTGCGCCGCCATTGGCTTGCGAGAATGCGGGAATCACATCCTTCCTCAGCATCTGCTCGAACGAACCGCCATAGGCGCCGACGTAGAGCGTGGGCTCATCGGCGCTGGCCGCGCTCAGCGACAGGACCATCGCAGCGGCGGCCAGACCGAGCTTGCGTAGCGTGGGGAGCAACACCGTAGTGGGCAATACCGTCATCGTGATCTCCTTGTCGAGCAGTGTTATGAGTCGAAAACAGAAATTATTCACGTCAATGCGGCGCATTATTGGTATGAGACGCAGGCTAATGAGCAGGATCGCTTTCACAAAAAAGCAAGTCAAATCAGATTTTTTGGGTCGTCTATACGCAAACGTTATGGCTGGGTAAGATACCGTTTATGAAGATTCGACAACTTGAGGCGTTTCGCGCGCTGATACTGCGCCAGACCGTGACCCGCGCTGCTCAGATGCTGCACGTTTCGCAGCCGGCCGTCACGCGTTTGATCAACGACCTGGAAAGCAGCGTAGGGTTTGCCCTATTCGAGCGTGCCAACGGCCGCTTGCATCCGACGCCGGAAGGGCTGGTGTTGTTCGAGGAGGTGGAACGATCGTTCGCCGGTATGGACCGCATCGCTCAGACAGCTGAGCAGATCAAGTCGCTTCAACGCGGGTCGCTGCATATCGCGGGGGCGCCGGCCATCGCGCTGGAGTTTCTGCCGCAGACGCTGACCGGCTTTATGCGCGAGCACCCCGGCATCAACAGCGCGCTGGTCATCCACAGTTCCAGCATCGTGATGGACCTGATCGTAGGGCGGCGTTGTGATGTGGGCTTTATCGCGCATCCGTTGACGCACCCGGCGGTGCAGATCGAACTCGTACACAGCGCGTCGATGAAATGCATCCTGCCGCTGGGTCATCGCCTCGCCGAGCGCTCGACGATTACGCCGGAAGACCTGCGCGGCGAGTCGTTCATTTCATTTCCGAAGGAGTTCGATGTGCGCGTCAGCGTCGACAGGCTGTGCGCCGAGCGGCGCATCGATCGGGTCATGACGTCGGAGTCGCAACTGTCGCACGCAATATGCGTGCTCGTGCAGCACGGCGCGGGCATCGCGCTGATCGATCCGGTTACCGCCCACTATGCGGCTGGGCGAGTTCTGGTCAAACCGTTTGCGCCGGCCATCAGCTCGCAGTTCGCCGTCGTGCTGTCGAACCAGCACCCGCCGTCGCAACTCGCCCATGCGTTTGTCGCATACGCGAAGGCGCGCATGGCTGAGATGTTTCCGGCAGACGATGGCGCGGCGGCGTGACCGAATCCAAGCGCGCCTGATTGAGCGCGAGCATGAGCCCAAGCCCAAGCCCAAGCACGAACGCGAGCCGGTTCGCCGCGCTTTATGCGACCGCGCTTTTGAACGCGGGCCGTTCGGTGATTTTGCTATGCCAAGCCAGCAAGGACGGTAGCACGGGCGGCTGCGCAAGCACCTGCGGGTAGCCGTCGGCCAACCCTTTCCAGCGGTGTACGGCGAGGCCCACTGCGATATCCGCGACCGTGAGGTTCGGCCCCGTCAGATAGGCTTGCCTGGACAGCAGCTCATCGACGAACGTCAGCAGCCGTGACGCCTCCTGGTGAGCCTTCTTGATGGCCTCGTAATTGCGCTGCGGCTCCGGGGTCCGGGTCAAGCCGAGGAAGGTCACGCGCAATGTCGTCCATAGGGTCGCCAATTGCCAGTCCATCCAGCGTTCGCAGTCGGCGCGGCCTTTCGGATCGGCTGGCAGCAAGATGCCGTCGCCACGGGTAGAGGCGATATAGCGAACGATGGCGTTGGATTCCCAGAGAACGAAATCGTCTTCAATCAGCGCAGGCACCAGACCATTGAAATTGAGCTTCAGATATTCGGGCGTGTTGTTGACGCCGAAGTCAAGGCCCGCGTCGATACGTTCATAGTCGCGGCCTTCAATCAAATCGAGTTCGGCTAGGCACCATGTGACTTTCTGGACATTGATCGAACTGCGTCTGCCGTATATTTTCATGGGTGTTTTACGAGTGCTTAAGGAGTGTTTTGACGGGGGTAATGGATATTTATTAATCGGTAAAGCGGATTTAACACGAGGGACTCAACACAGCCGATTTAAAGCGGCGGATCCAGTCCGGTGGTTTTGGCACCACGGGATCAGCGCCGAATTTGGCGTCGCGCTGCAGCTATTGTCATTTTGCGAGATTATAACGTTCGGATATAGTACTAGCCGCGAAAATAATGCCTTGCGGGCCACCCGATAGCCTTGCGGCGTCGGGAACATGCCATATCGTCATGCCGGAATCGGTTTTTGCCGCCATGGCTAGCTAAGCGGTTATTTGCACACAACGATTTAATGGTTTGGCTTTGTGTCCCGGCATCCGTATCATCCACCGTTGACCAATTTACCTCGCGCATCAATGTCCAATACATTTCCTCCTCCGCCCGGCGAACCCCTGCCGCTCGAATCCCTCTCGCTCGACGAATCTTCTGGGCAAGAGGCAGGAACGCAAGAGTCAGGAGTGCAGGAGCCAGAAAATCAGGACGCCGCCAACGAGCCGATTGTCATACGCCTGGCGCAAGATGTCTCCAGACTGGTGGACCGGGGTGCCGCGATTGGCGGCAATGCCAGGATCGTGATTGCGATCGCGTTGGGTGGCGTGTTCCTCGATGCTTACGACCTGACCTCGCTCGCCTACGGAATCAAGGATATCGCTCGGCAGTTTTCGCTCACGCCGGTGCAAACCGGTTTGGTGTCGTCGGCCATCGCGTTTGGCGCCGTGATCGGCGCCTTGTTCGGCGGATACCTGACCGATAAGATCGGCCGCTATCGCGTCTTTATGGCCGACATGCTGTTTTTCGTGGTTGCGGCCATTGCGGCCGGCCTGGCGCCCAACGCCTGGGTGCTCGGCGGGGCGCGTTTCATGATGGGTTTTGGCGTGGGGCTGGACCTCCCGGTGGCGATGGCGTTTCTCGCCGAATTCTCGCGTCGCAGCGGCAAGGGCAACAAGGCTGCCAGTGTCGCAGCATGGTGCCCTGCCTGGTATGCCGCGACCAGTGGCTGCTATCTGCTGATCCTTGGGCTTTATGCGGTCTTGCCAGCCGCGGATCTGAGCTGGCTTTGGCGTGTCACGCTGGCGTTCGGCGCCGTACCTGCCTTGCTCATCATTGCGGTGCGTAGCCGCTATATCAGCGAATCGCCGGTGTGGGCGGCAAATCAAGGCGATCTCGATGGCGCGGCGCGCATCCTCAAGCGATCGTACGGGCTCGACGTCGTGGTGGAGCGCAACACCGATACCGATATCTACGGCAGGTCGGTCGGCATACCGCACAAAGCCTCGTTGCGCAGTTTCAAGGCCTTGTTCAGTACGACCTACCGCAGTCGGACCATCCTCGCGCTGGTGCTGGGTTGTGCCTCGTCGTTCGGCTATAACGCGATCGTGTTCGGCTTGCCGGTCATACTCAGCAGTTTTCTGCAGCAGGGTCCGTTGACGACGATCGTCGCGGCGCTGGTGCTGAATCTCGCGTTTGCGTTTATCGGCGGGCTGATCGGCGTTCGCACGGCACCGACCATAGGTGCATGGAAAATGACCACGCTGGGCGTGTCGCTGCAATTCGTCGCCCTGGTCGGTCTTGCACTGATCGGCCGGCCGAGTGGCACGGCGCTGATCGTCGGAGCGCTGTTGCTGCTTGCGCTCTATTTGTTTGCACAAGGCTTCGGCCCCGGTTCGCATACGATGACTTATGCGACGCTGAGCTATCCGACCTCGCTGCGCGGCGTTGGTGTAGGCTTCAACCAGACACTGGTGCGCGCCTCGTCGACCGTCTCGTTGTTCTTGTTTCCGGTGCTTGCGGCGGCGCTGGGTACTAAAGTGTTCTGGGTAATCGCGGCGGCGCCGTTGATCTCGTTGACGGCGTTGCTGCTGTTGCGATGGGAGCCTTCGGGATACGATATCGATGCGGAAGACTACGCGCCCACCGGTGCGCCGATTGCGTCGCCGCGCGCGCTGGGCAGTCGGCAGGGCCCGCTTCCCACGAACTGAGCAGCGAATTGACCAGCGACCCGCAAGCACGGACTAAGCACGAACCGAAGGGCCGGCGCGCGGCGCTCCATGCATGCTAGGACAACGACGGGGATGACGACGATGACGACCGAACTCAACACACAAGCACGTGAAGTGGCCTGGATAGCGGGCGTCGGCGCCAGCGCCGGCCTGGGCGCCGCATTGGCGCGCCGCTTTGCCGAAGGGGGTTTTCGGGTCGCGGTAACTGGACGCAGCCCTGAGCGGCTCGCGGCCATCGTCGAGGAAATTCGCGCGGCGGGGGGCGAGGCGCTTGCATTGCCGGGCGACGTTAGCGATGAGCACGCCGTTGCGGCATTGGCCTTGCGCATTGCCGAACTCGGCGTGCTGCGCGTGGGGATATTCAATGCGGCAAGCGGCACCCGCGCGCCAACGCTGGAGCTGAGCGCCGACCAATTCGAACAAGCGTGGCGCACCAGTACGCTGGGCGGATTCGTGTTCGGCAAACAGGTGCTGGTTTCCCTATTGGCGAATGGCGGCGGCACCTTGCTGTTCACCGGCGCGACGGCGTCGCTGCGCGGCCGTCCGCCGTTCGCAGCGTTTGCGGCTGCCAAGGCCGCGCTGCGCTCGCTGAGCCAGAGCTTCGCGCGCGAGTTCGGGCCGCAAGGTGTGCATGTCGCGCACGTGATCATCGACGGCGGCATCGACGGCGAGCGGCTACGCTTAGCATCCCCGCAACGGGTCGCCGAACGCGGCGCTGACGGCTTGCTGGACCCCGCGGCCATCGCCGAAGCTTATTGGCAAGTGCATAAGCAACCGCGCAGCGCGTGGTCGCAGGAGATCGATCTGCGGCCCTATAACGAAACGTTCTGAATGGCGGTTTCCTTCACGTCCGTAATACTCTTGTGCTTGAGCGGATAACGATTCCGAATCGATTCTGGTTACTCTGCTCGTCGGCGGAAATTGGCGTATCGTGAGTTTTGTTCAACACGACCGCCATCGAGCACAACGCCATGACTAAAGCACGCCAACTGCGCCTCGGCGCCTTCATGCGCCCCGTCAGTCTGCATACTGGCGCGTGGCGCTACCCGGGCGCCTACCCGGACGCCAACTTCAACTTCGCGCACCTGAAGCGCTTTGCGCAGACGCTCGAACGCGGCCGGTTCGACGCCTTCTTCATGGCCGACCACCTCGCCGTACTCAACATGCCGGTCGACGCGCTGAAGCGCAGCCACACGGTGACGTCTTTCGAGCCGCTGACATTATTGTCGGCGCTGGCCGCCGTCACGGAACACCTGGGATTGATCGGCACCGGCTCCACCACGTTCGAGGAGCCGTATCACCTGGCACGTCGGTTTGCCTCGCTCGATCACATCAGTGGCGGGCGTGCAGGTTGGAATTTGGTGACCACGTCAAATCCCGACGCTGCATTGAATTTCGGCTTGGACGAGCACGTCGAGCATGGCGAGCGCTATCACCGCGGCCGCGAGTTCTTCGACGTGGTCACCGGCCTCTGGGATAGTTGGTCGGACGATGCCTTCGTGCGCAATGTCGAAACCGGGATCTTTGTCGACCCAGAGAAAATGCACGTACTTGGGCACAAGGGCGAACATCTGTCGGTGCGTGGACCGCTGAACATCGCGCGACCGGTTCAAGGCTGGCCCCTCGTCGTGCAGGCGGGATCATCCGAAGCGGGGCGGCAGCTCGCAGCGGAAACAGCGGATGCCGTATTCACCATGCAGCGCACGCTGGCTGACGGTCAACGTTTTTATGCCGATGTGAAAGGTCGGATGGAGGCGGTGGGCCGTCACCGAGACCACCTCAAGATTTTGCCGGGCGCGTTCGTCGTGGTGGGCGACACGCTGGAAGAAGCGCGGGAAAAGCGCGCGCTGCTCGACAGCTTCGTGCACTACGACAGCGGCATCGCGTCGCTATCGATCGCGCTGGGGCATGACGTTTCGAGCTTCGATCCCGATGGTCCGCTACCTGACATTCCAGAGACCAATGACAGCAAGAGCACGCGACAACGCATGCTCGATATGGCGCGAGAGGAGAATTTGACGATCCGCCAACTGGCCCAGCGCGTGGGCGGGTTCTCGGGCTTCCAGTTGGTCGGGACGCCTGCGACGATAGCCGACGAGATGCAAGCATGGTTGGTGGGCGAGGCGTGCGACGGGTTTAACGTCATGTTTCCGTATCTGCCTGGCGGCCTCGACGATTTCGTCGACAAGGTCGTGCCGGAGCTGCAGCGTCGCGGGATATTCCGGCGCGAATACGAAGGCGCCACGCTGCGCGAGAACCTCGGACTACCACGGCCGGAAAATCGTTTCTTCAAAGCATGACCTCGGAGCGTAACGGCTAGGCATGAAGCGGACGGGCCCGGGTGTCGCATCGCGGGCTCGGTAGCTGCTGCTCGAACGCGCGCATTGCGCATGGAACCGCACGTTAGGCACGGAACCGAACGCCTTATATAAAAATCGCCTTAGCATTCCTGAAACAATCCGTTCCCTTCTCTTGCGACGATCGTTAGTCTTCCAATGAGTTATTTCTCTCGCTGACTACCTGTGGGCATAGTCACAGGTAAAGCTCGGCGCGCCCCAAAATAAATCGTTGGAGTTACATATGTCGAAGCAAAGAGCGCCGCGCGCGTTGGGCGGCTGGATCCGTGCATTGCTTGCAGTGAGCGCGGTCATGCTGTTGGGCACCGCAACGTCGTCGGCCTTGGCCGACGTGAACACCCACGAGATTCGCATCGGCTACCAAAAAGCTGCGAGCGATTTGGTGCTGTTGAAGGCGCACGGTACCCTGGAGAAGCGCCTGAGTGCGCAAGGCGTTACGGTCAAGTGGATCGAATTTCCGGCCGGCCCGCAACTGCTGGAAGGTCTGAATGTCGGTTCGATCGATTTCGGCTACGTGGGCGAGGCGCCCCCCGTGTTCGCTCTGGCCGGCGGCACCGATTTCGTCTATACGGCTTATGAAGTTCCGACCCCGCAAGCCGAAGGCATACTTGTCCCGCAGGATTCGCCCATCCATACGATCGCCGACCTCAAGGGCAAGAAAATTGCCTTCAACAAGGGCTCCGACGTGAACTGGTTGGTAGTCAGCGTGCTCAAGAAAGCCGGCCTTAACTATACCGACATCCAACCCATTTACCTGGCGCCGGCCGACGCACGTGCCGCATTCCAGAAGGGCGCGGTCGACGCATGGGCCATCTGGGATCCGTTCCAGGCTGCGGCGCAGCAGCAAACGGGAGCCCGGCAACTGGCCAACGGCGTTGGCGTGGTGAACCACTATCAATATTTTCTGACGGCCCGCGCCTACGCACAAAAGCAACCCGAGGTGCTTAAGACTGTCATCGCCGAGGTCGGGCGCGAAGGTCAGGACATCCGCGCCGACTACAAGAAAGCCGCGGCCGAGCTTGCACCGATTCAAGGGCTCTCGCCGGACATCATCGAAACGAGCCTGCAACACTATGCACACGTTTTCAAACCGATCGACGCGACCGCGCTCAACGATCAGCAGAAAATTGCCGATGCGTTTTACGATCTCAAGCTGATTCCGACGAAACTGAATGTGCATGACGCCGTGTTGAACAAGGTCGGAGTACAGTAATGAATGTCTTTTGGTTTATCCCCACGCATGGCGACAGCCGCTATCTGGGTACAGCGCAAGGCGGCCGCCGGGTCAGCTACGACTACTTGAAGCAAGTGGCAGTGGCGGCCGATACTTTGGGGTACGACGGTGTGCTGCTACCGACCGGGCGCTCGTGCGAAGACGCATGGGTTACGGCGTCCAGCTTGATCGGCGTCACCCAGCGGCTCAAGTTTCTGGTCGCCGTGCGTCCGGGGCTCACGGCACCGAGTCTTGCGGCCCGCATGGCTGCAACGTTCGACCGGTTGTCCGGTGGCCGTTTGTTGGTCAATGTGGTCACAGGCGGCGATCCTGTCGAATTGGATGGCGATGGGCTGTTCGAAACGCACACCGAGCGTTATGAAATTACCGACGAATTCCTTCGAATTTGGCGCGGTGTGCTGGCGGCATCGCACGATAGCGAAGACCTCAGCTTTACGGGCGATCACCTCACGGTGAAAGGCGCCAAAGTGCTCTACCCGCCTGTGCAGAAGCCGTATCCGCCGCTTTACTTCGGTGGTTCGTCGCCGGCTGCCCATGATCTGGCGGCTGAGCAGGTCGACGTCTATCTCACCTGGGGCGAGCCGCCTGCGGCGGTCGCGGAAAAAATTGCGGACATGCGGCGCCGTGCCGCCGAACGCGGACGCACCCTGCGCTTCGGGATCCGCTTGCATGTGATCGTGCGCGAAACCGAGCCCCTTGCATGGCAAGCCGCCGACGATTTGCTCAGCAAACTCGATGTCGACACGATCAAGGCCGCGCAAACCAAATTCGCCAAGATGGATTCGGAAGGGCAACGCCGCATGAGTGCGCTGCATGGCGGGGACACGTCGAAGTCTCGGGCCAAGCTTGAGGTCAGTCCCAATCTGTGGGCCGGCGTTGGTCTGGTGCGCGGCGGTGCGGGTACCGCGCTGGTCGGCGATGGTGCGACAGTGGCGGCTCGCATGAAGGAATACGCCGACCTCGGTATCGACACGTTCATCCTCTCCGGTTATCCGCATCTGGAAGAGTCGTATCGGGTGGCCGAGCTGGTGTTTCCGCATTTGCCGCGGCCTCAGCAGGAAAGCTTGCCGGGCTTTTCGCTGTCCGGCCCCTTTGGGGAAATCGTGGCCAATCACATCGTCCCTTCGGCTGCGGCCGCGTCGGCCGGCTGAACCATGGCGTCCGCACTCTCTACACGCATCAATTGGCTTAGACGGATATTCCCGTGGATACCGACGTTGGTGCTCATCGCGGTTTGGCAGTTGGCATCCAGTCGCGGCTGGATGTCGAACCGGATTCTTCCGGCCCCGCTCGGGGTCGCCAAGGCGTTCTGGACGCTGACGCTTTCGGGGGATATTTGGGCGAACGTCAAGGTCAGTTCATTGCGCGCCTTGGCGGGTTTCGTCATCGGCGGTGGTCTGGGTTTGGGCTTCGGCTTGCTGACCGGTTCGTTCAAGACCATGGAAACGCTGTTCGACACCACGCTGCAGATGGTGCGCAACATTCCGCCGCTCGCCTTGATCCCGCTCGTCATTCTCTGGTTCGGCATCGACGAGAGCGCCAAGGTGTTCCTGGTGTCGGTCGGCGTATTTTTCCCTTTGTACTTGAACACGTTTCACGGCATACGCTCCGTCGATCGAGGGCTGCTGGAAATGGCGCGCAGCTATGGGCTCTCGGGCTGGCCGCTATACCGCGACGTGATACTGCCCGGTGCTTTGCCGTCGATCCTGGTGGGCGTGCGTTTCTCGTTGGGATTGATGTGGGTGATTCTGATTGTGGCCGAGACCATCTCCGCGCAGTCCGGGATAGGCTACATGACGATGAATGCGCGCGAGTTCTTGCAGACCGATGTCATGCTGGTCGGCATTTTGCTGTACGCCGTGCTGGGCAAGTTGGCGGACCTGTTGGCGAATGGCCTGTCGCGGTACTGGCTGCGCTGGCACCCCAGTTACCAGGCTAACTAAATGAAACAGCAGGGGATGATCATGCAACACGCTGGTCTGGAACGTGACGTTGTCTCGGCGACGGTTCGACGCGCATCGCTTGTCGAGCAGCCGCGGCAATCGGGCATTGCGGTGCAACTGCGCGGGGTCGGCAAGGCATACGGTGAGAAAACCATCCTGAACGCAATCGACTTGACGATTCCGCCGGGCGAGTTGGTTGCGATCGTCGGGCGCAGCGGGAGTGGCAAAAGCACCTTGCTTCGTCTGCTGGCCGGATTGGATAAGGTAAGCGGCGGGACTGTCGCTTATGACGGGGTTTCGAGCGCCGCTTCTGATAAGGGCATCCGAGAGGATGTGCGCGTGATGTTTCAGGACTCGCGTTTACTGCCCTGGAAAAAGGTGCTGGCCAATGTCGCGTTGGGCTTGCCCAGGAGTCGGCATCAGGAGGCGCGCGGCGTGCTGGAGCAGGTTGGTCTCGCCGATCGTGCCGACGATTGGCCCGCCCATTTGTCGGGAGGACAACGACAACGTGTGGCGCTGGCGCGCGCGCTCGTGCATAAGCCCCGGCTGCTGCTGCTCGACGAACCCTTGGGCGCGTTGGACGCCCTGACGCGGATCGAAATGCACGCGCTGATTGAGCGCATATGGCGTGCCAATGGCTTTACGGCGCTGCTGGTCACGCACGACCCTGCCGAGGCCATCGCGCTTGCCGATCGCGTATTGCTGGTCGAGGACGGTGCGATAGCCATGGATTTGCGGGTGGATTTACCGCGACCGCGTGCATTGGGTTCGGCTGCGTTCGCGGCGCTTCAAGATCGTTTGTTGCGACGTCTGCTTCAATCCGACCCTGCGGCCCCTGTCGCAGAACCCGCTCAAGATCTGGGCGATATTTCGCTGCAACGCACGGTAAGCGAGGTTCGATGGGCGATTTAGAGGATCCTGACAGTTCACGGCGCCGGATCGCGCAGGGCCGTGTGCTGGGAGGCAGAGCTCTATTTTCCGTATCGATCTATCGATAGCGGATTTTCTTCGTTGCCTGGCAATTCGTACGTGGCTACCGTTAACGATTCCGCAATCGGGCAGGGCAGTACAGCGTATGAACCAATCAACCGTTTTGACCAGGCCGGACCTGGATTCGGGCCTCTCCTCAGTTAAGCAGGCGTCGGTAAACGCATCGGACGCATCGAACACACTAGAGATCCGCGCGTTCGACGCGCCGCTAGGCGCCGAGGTGCTGGGGCTGGATTTGTCGCGCCCGCTCTCCGATAGCGATTTCGCGCAGCTGCATCGCGCTCACCTCGACCACCACGTGCTGGTGTTCCGGGATCAACGCATCACGCCCGAACAGCAAGTGACGTTCAGCCGCCGCTTCGGCCCGCTCCAGATCCACGTGCTCAGGCAATTCCAACTTGCCGGCCATCCGGAGGTTCTGGTCGTGTCGAACATCAAGGAAAATGGGCAGCCGCTGGGCTTGGGCGATGCAGGGCATTTCTGGCATTCGGACCTTTCATACAAGGAAACGCCGAGCTTGGGGTCGCTGCTGCACGCGCAGGAACTGCCGTCCGAAGGCGGCGACACGTTGTTCTCCAACATGCATCTGCTGTGGGATACCTTGCCCGCAGAGTTGCGTCGCGCAGTCGTTGGCCGCCGCGCCGAGCACACCTACCTGGCGAAATATGCGGAACTGCAGCGGCGCAGCCCGTGGCGGCCGAACCTGACCGCCGAGCAAGTCGCCGAAGTCAAGCCGGTGATCCACCCGGTGATACGCACTCATCCGGAGACAGGCCGCAAAGCGCTGTTCGTCAGCGAGCACTTCACCACGCGCATCCTCGACATCCCCGAAGACGAAAGCCGTGCGCTGCTCGATGCACTGTTCGAACACGTTGCCCGGCCGGCCAACATCTATCGCCATGTCTGGCGCGAGCACGACATGGTGTTCTGGGACAACCGTTCGGTGCAGCATCTGGCTAGCGGTTGCCCGGACCATTTGCGCCGCAAGCTCTTTCGCACGACCATCGAAGGCGACGTGCCGTTCTAAAGCATCTGCCGACGTGGCACGCTGCGGGTTTGCCGATTGTCGAGCGCGACTACGAACACATCTGCGCACGGTGAGTATGAACTGTCAGCTTGGGAGTTGATCGAGGTAACGAATAATCAGCCCGGCCGCATGTTCAAAGGTCGGGCTGTAGTTGATTCGCTGAATACTGTTGAATTGCGTGATGAAGTTGTCGCTCGGTGAGCGCAGATGTTCCAAAAATGCGTCAAGGTGCCGACGCATAAATGGAATCGCATCAATCAAGGCATCTGGTTCGCGTTCAATGACCATTGCCAGATCAAACACGTCCCGGGCCGTCGCGATGGCTCCGCGGTGATACATCTTCTTGGCAACGATCTCAGCTGCTGTTTCGACGCGAACCTCGCGGCCGCATAGTTCCCATAGCTCATAGGCCCTGTCACCAGACAGCAGGTTTGGCGATGCCACGAAGTCGATCTCCCCTTCCTCGAGGATGAGCTTTACGAAATTGGCAGCTTCGATATATTGCGAGTTACATATCTCCTCGGCGACGGCACTAAGGCGCGGGCTCACGTAGTTCAGGCTTTGCGGATCTGGAACGAAGATATCGATGTCTTTGCTGAACCGATGCTGATAGCGAAGCATCAGTACCGTTCCCCCGCCGAAAGTAAAGAACGGGTTGGCGACGCCGCCGTGCTTTGATATTTCGTCAGTCAGCGCGAGCGCATGGGGAAGTAATTGTTGCCACAGCCCCGGCACCGGATCTATTTTCTTCAAACCCAAAACGTCCTCCGGCTGTCTGAATGGGTTTTTGCGAGCATGGCGACATTGCGCCATATATCGGTCGGTGCCTTGTGCTCTAGCGCCGCAACTTCTTCGACAGCCATGATGACCAAGCTGACCGGCGCCTCGTCCAGCAGGTGCCCAATATGTGCCTCATACCCGCTCGGCGCGTATCCTGTTGCTAAGGCCTGTTCCAGCATGCCCTCGGTCAATTCACCGGCGTAGCTGACGCTGGACGTTTTTGCTGCCATCCATAGTCCACGTTTGCGCTGTCTTGCCGCAAGCGACAGAGTATCGAAGCTGAGCCCCAAGACGTCCAGCAGCCTCGCGACTCGCTCGAATCCTAAGTCTTTTAGCGAGCCGGTTTCAAGGCTTTGGACCGTTTGGCGCGATAGATTGGCGAGCCGGGCAAGGCGTACTTGAGTGAGGCCGAGCGCTTCCCGGCGCTCGTGCACGTGCTTGCCCAAAGTCAAGATGTTCATCAGATCGGCCTCCTTTGCGCCAGTATAGCCCATGAGAATGCCTAAAATATTAGACATTTTAGGGCAACCATGAAGGTAACGCCCAGGCAGAGAATCGCTATCCAGCGATCACCAGTGCCGATCCTGTAGCCACGAGGGTTCCACACCACAACCATTCGAAGTTGATCCAGCCGTGCCGAAGAACGCCTAGCCCGAGTACTTCATAGGCCAGGAGCGCGGCCAAAGCTGTCGTCGCAGTGCAGACTGCCGTATGTATTGTGACAAACGATATGATGAACAGTAGCGTGGTGTTACTGCCAACTGCGGTGGTGCATATGGGTAGCAAGGCTGGCACGAGCATCAAGCCTGCTCCATGCATCGTCGCCATTCCCGCTGACCACAACGTAAGTCCGAAAAACCCGACGGTCATGCCGACTCGCACACGATGACGGTGCCCATATTTCAGGTGATAGATGGCCCAGGCAATCATGACTGCGCCGAGAATCTCGTGAATTCGCATTCTCGGCTCCCAAACGTTCAGAGCTGCAGCCGACGAGGCGATGAGAAGAATGGAGGCCGCATGTCCAATAGCAAGAGGCGGTAAAGCAGCAAACAGAAAAGTTCGGCTGCCTCGTTGCATAGCTAATGCAGTAGCGAACAACCAGCCCATGGCTGGATTGATCCCGTGAAAGATTCCACTCGCGACGATCACCGTCCATGTCATCGGGGAGTTGGCATCAAGCAGCGTATGCATGCTGTGTAGGCCGGCTTAAGGGTAGCAATACGAGTCGGAGGAGCAATCGCCGCCCTCAAGACGAATCTGATGCGGCCGATGCGTTTGCGGCCATTCGACGAAGAAGCGCTCGTCGAATGCCAGTCCGCCGTCGGGGCCCGCATCGAGCTTTACCATCCATCCATTGATACCGTCCGGATAGAACTGTTCATCGATTGCGCCATAGAGTGAGTTGGTGAAATAAACGCGCTTGCCGTCGCGACTGACTTCCACCATTTGCGGGCCGCCGTTCAGGCTACGGTCACCCGCTTGCGGATGCGCCGCGCGAGCGGCGATGCCGCCGATCCGTACACAGCCCGTGAGTTTGGGAGTGTTCGGGTCCGACACATCGTATTGCCGTAGATCACCTGTTCCCCAGCAAGCCACGTAGAGAAAACGGTCATCCAACGATAACGCGATATCGGTCACGAGCGGTGGCACGACACCAAACCCCTTGAGCAAGGGAGGTAACAAGTCGGGGTCGGTCGGCTCCGCCGGAATCTCGATGATTTTTCGCGCTGCCCACGCGTCGCCGTCGCGGTACCACATCCAGATCGACGAGGACAGGTCGTTGAGATTGATGACCGAATTGACGAAGCCGTAAGCCCGGGTGGGATTGTGCGCAGGCCGCAATTCAAAGACCAGTTGGTTTTCACTGCCGAAATCGAGGACTTGTTTATGCCGGCGCGTATGCAGATCCCAGAAGTGAAGCCTGTGGCCATACTTTCCGCCCAGCAGTACCTCCGGGACTAAACCATTCTCGAACGTTGCCGGCAGCCCCCACTCGCTTGTCACCATGGCGTCGTAGCCGAGGTGCCACCACCCATCGTAAGCCAGCTCTTGCGGGCCGCGTTCGATTTCCCATTGACCGAGGATGTCGAACGTCTCGGGGTTCATCAGGAAAATGCCTCCAGGCGCCTCCCCGTCCGCGTTCGCGAGGGCAACGACGTAGATGCCTTCAGGGCCGCAATGAATGGTGTGTGGACGCGTATAGCCGGCTCTATCGGCAACTTCCTTGGGCTCGAGTACGCGCACGATGCTGGGCCGGCGCGGGTCGGGCTTGGTGTCGAGTATATGAATACGTGACGAACGTAAGCCGGGCACGACGAGGTAACGTCTTTCCATATGAGCATGCGGTGCATTTGGACAAAGACACGAACTGCATGCATTCCAGCCGAAGTGATGCAGTTCGTCACCGACGTTTGGCATTGCGATTCGGTTGACGATACTTCCGTACCCGGGCGATGCAGGATCTAGATCGATAACATCGATGGAATCAGGGACTTGTCGCGATGGATCGAAACTCGCGACATAGGCCAGCGTCTCTTTGGCGGCGCTGCCCGCCATACGGGCGGAGGGATAGAACGTGGGATCAGGTTTCCAGGTGGACATGGATCTTTCTCCAGTTTGCTGGTGATTCTTCTACCCAAGAGGAAGCGGGTGTAGCTATCTTAGAGTCGCGTTCGCATGCCTGCAATGATCTTCTTTCCCTGGGCCATACACGGGGTCACTTCTTCGGCCCATGTCTCGACCGAACTGGCGCCACACAGTTAACCTGACCCCTTTGCATATGTAAAGACTATGCATTGAATGGGAAAACAATGCTTCCACCTTTAATTTGACTTGTTAAATTGCCGTGATGGAAGGCTAGTTAGCAGGTGCAAAACATAAGAGTCGGCATTCGAAAGTCGGGTCTACTTAGCGTAGGTGGGTAGTGATATGACATTTTCTTTTCGTGCGGGAGCTTCGCCATGTATGGACTGGTGAGTGTAGCCGACGGGGCACAGTCTCTGCCTGCTCAGGTATTGACGCTCAAAATGCGCACCGAGGGGCTATCGAAAAATTACGGTAGCACGGTGGCTCTGCATCCGATCGATCTTGAGGTAAAAGCCGGTGAACTCCTAACGCTGCTCGGGCCTTCCGGCTCGGGCAAGACCACGCTGCTGCAGATCATCTGTGGACTGGTTGAACCGACCACGGGCAAGCTGTTCATCGATTCGCAGGATCGCACCAAGGCCCTTGTGCATGAACGCGACATCGGTGTGGTGTTCCAGAACTACGCGCTCTTTGCGCATCTGAACGTCTACGAGAACATCGCATTTCCGCTGCAGATGCGGCGCCTCGCCGGCAGCGACATCAAGCGCCGCGTCATGCGCGCGCTGGAGATGGTGCGACTCGAGACGTTCGCCGAACGCTTTCCACGCGAGCTGTCAGGCGGCCAGCAGCAGCGGGTCGCGCTCGCGCGCTGCCTGGTGTACGAACCGTCACTGCTGTTGATGGACGAATCGCTGTCCGCACTCGATCGCAAGCTTCGTGAAGACATGCAGGTGGAAATCAAACGCATCCATCGCGAAACGGGCACCACCATCATCTTCGTTACGCACGATCAGGAAGAAGCGCTCGCGCTCTCCGATCGCGTATGCCTGATGAACGCGGGACGTATAGAACAGATCGGCACGCCCCAGGCTATCTACGAAACACCGCGCTCGTCCTTTGTCGCCGACTTCATCGGCGTCTCCAACAAATTGAGCGGCAAGCCAGGCCGCGACGGCTGGCTCGTCACCGCCGACGGCAACGTCCCGCTGCCCGGTGATAGCGCATCACGCGCAGCGGCCAATGCACCGCAGGCGATGATCATCGTGCGCCCCGAACACATCCGCATCGACGAGGCCAATGAGGGCTACGTGCGCGGTCGGATCGTCGAAAGCATCTACGGCGGTTCGCAGACACGCTTGCTCGTGCAATTGCAAAGCGGTGCCGTTCTGACGGTCAGGCAAATGGCCGGGACCGGTTCCCGGTCGATCGGCGACGTCATCTCGCTGCGCTGGCAAGCGGAACACTCGCTTTTGCTCGATCACTAGGCATTGCGCCGAGCGTGCTTGCAGCAGTGGTACTTAACCAACGCAACATCCTGTAACCCCATCGGAGCAATGAGAGTGAGCGCTATCATCAAGACCAGTCGCAGGCAGTTCATCAAGACCACGGGCGCCGCCGGCTTGGCGCTCGGTTTCCCAACCATCTGGACGCAGCGCGCGAACGCGGCTGAACCGCTGACGGTCGCGGACAACGGCGGCGCGCTCGGCCCCATCATGCGCACCGCGTTCTACGACCCGTTCGAGAAGGAAACGGGCATCAGCATCGTCAACGTCGCGCACGAGTCCGACCCGGTGACGCAATTCAAGCTATCGGTGGATTCAGGCTCGCACATCTGGGACCTGGCGATGGTAACGCCAGACAACGTGCTGCGTCTCACCGATCAGAAGAACTATCTCGCCCCGCTCGATATCGCTTCAAGCGACGGCAAGGGCATCCTCCCCGGCATGCTGACCAGCAACTGGTTTGGTTTTTCCATCTACGGCGTGGTGATGGCGTATCGCACGGACAAGTTTCCCAAGGTGGCACCCGCCAGTTGGCAAGACTACTGGGACCTCAACAAATTCCCGGGCCGCCGGGCCCTGTTTCGCCAGCCGATTGGTCTGCTCGAAAACGCGCTGCTCGCCGATGGCGTAGCACCGAAGGATATCTACCCGATCAACGTAGACCGCGCGCTGAAATCGCTCGACAAGGTCCATTCATCCATCAACGTCTGGTGGGCCAACGGCGCACAGAACACTCAACTGCTGCAAAGCGGCGAAGTCGACTTGTCGGACACGTGGAACGCCCGCGCGCTCGCCGCAATCTCTGCGGGTGCGCCGGTCAAGATCGTCTGGGAAGGCACTTACAACGTAGACGGCTGGTCGATCCCGATCGGCACGCCGCGCTTGAAGCAAGCCCAGCAGTTCGTGCGCTTTTGTATGCGGGCCGACCGCCAGGCCCAGTATTCGAGTCTGGTTGCAAATGGTCCGAGCAACAACGACGCGTACAAGCTGATCGATGCGAAGCGCGCCGAGTTGTTGCCCACCTACCCGAAGAATTTTGAACGTCTGACCCGCCGCGACACGGCGTGGTGGGGCAAAAACTTCGACTCGGTCAACGAGAGATTCCAGGAATGGCTGCTGAATACGTAAGCAACGCACGTAAGCAAACCCCCTGACTTACCCCAAGGAGACTGCGCATCATGGCTGACCAACACATGGCCCTCGGCGTGCTCGTGCATGCCACGGGCTCTCATCCGGCATCGTGGCTGCAATCGGAGGCACCCCGCGATGCGTCGACCAACATCGACTACTATCGCCGTCTCGCTACGCTCGCCGAAACGGGTCTGCTGGATTTGTTCTTCATCGCCGATACGCCCGCCGCGCGCACCGAGAAACTCAACGTCTACACGCGCTATCCGCTGTTCATGAATTGCTTCGAGCCGATCACGCTGCTCTCGGCGCTATCGGGATCGACGACGCACATCGGCTTGGGCGCGACGGCTTCGACGAGTTTCTACGAGCCGTATAATCTGGCGCGCCAGTTTGCGTCGCTCGATCACCTGTCGCACGGACGTGCCGGATGGAACGTGGTGACGTCCGCGAACGACTACGCGGCGAGAAACTTCGGGCTCGACAAGCTGCCGCCGCATGACCAGCGTTACGAACGGGCGAGGGAATTCTTCGACGTCGTATCGAAGCTCTGGGATACCTGGGAGGACGACGCGTTTGTCGGCGACAAGGCGCAGTGTAAGGTCTTCGAGCCGGAGAAGTTCCACACCACGGATCACCAGGGCAAGTTCTTCACCGTATACGGCGGCCTCAACATCAAGCGCGCGCCGCAGGGCCGGCCTGTGATCATCCAGGCGGGATCGTCGGAAGACGGCAAGTCGTTCGCCGCCGAAACGGCCGAAGTGGTGTTCTCCTCCGACCCGACACTTGAGAAGTCGCAGCGCTTCTATGCCGATCTCAAGGGTCGCATGCCTGCGTTTGGGCGCGCGCCGGAGGAAATGAAGGTCCTGGCGGGATTGTCGGTCATGGTGGGCAGCAGCGAGGCCGAAGCGCAAGACAAGTATCGCGAGTTGCAGAGCCTGATACACCCGGACGTCGGCCGCATGCGTCTTGGCGCGGACCTGGAACTCGACCTCACGAACTTCCCGCTCGACGAACCGATCCCCGAGCACATGATTCCGCAGAAGGCCAACCTGCATCAGGCCTACTTCAACCAGATCGCGACCATGATCCGCGAACAGAAGCTGACGCTGCGGCAGCTTTACTCAAGCTATGAACGCGGCAAGGTGACCTTGTGCGGCACGCCCGAGCAGATCGTGGATCATATGGAGGAATGGATCGACACCCGGGCCGCGGACGGTTTCATGCTGGCCTTTCATGTGCTGCCGAACGATATGACCGACTTCGTCAAACTCGTCATTCCCGAATTGCAGCGGCGGGGGCGTTTTCGCAAGGAGTACAGCGGCCAGACACTGCGCGAGAATCTCGGCCTGGCGAGGCCGACGAACCGTCACGCCCGGGATTCGCGATGAATGCATCGGTGGTGAGTACTGGCGAAACGCCATCGCGATCCCGCGGAATTACGCTTGGGCCGCTTTGGCTGACGTTGCCGGGCGTGCTGTTCCTGCTCGCGTTTCTCGTCTATCCATCGCTCAGGCTGCTCTCGCTATCCGTGATTCAAAACGGCACGGGCGCATTCTCCCTGTCGGCGTTCGCGCGGTTCTTCGGCCCCAGCGTCTATCGGCAGGTGCTACAAACCACCTTTTCGATTGCCCTGCAAACCACGGGCTACTGTCTTGTGTTCGGCTATCCGCTCGCTTACTGGTTGTCCGGCCTGCCCAAACGCCGGCAACAAGCGGTAGCCCTGCTAGTGCTGCTGGCGTTCTGGACCAGCACGCTCGTCAAGAGTTTCGCGTGGCTCGTCCTGCTTGGACGCAACGGCTTCGTGGCGGACGTCATGCACGCCCTGGGCTTTTCCGGTGGCGACCGGCTGCTCTTCAATCGCCCAGTCGTGATCTTCGCGATCAGCCATACCCTGTTGCCCCTTGCCGTGGTAACGATGTTGCCGGTGATGAACCAGATCGACCGGCGCATGTCGTTGGCCGCCGCCACGCTCGGCGGCGACCGCGCGCAGGTTTTCTGGCGGATCTTCTTCGTCTCGTCGATGCGTGGTGTTGCCGCAGCAGGCCTGCTGGTGTTTATCGGCGCGCTTGGCTTCTTTATCACGCCCACGCTACTCGGCAGCCCGCACGAGATGATGTTGGGGCAATTGATCATCGTCCAGATCAACGAATTGCAGAACTGGCAGCTGGGAAGTGCGCTGTCGGTGGTACTGGTGAGCACGGCGCTCGTGAGCTGCTTTATCTACAACTTGATCTTCGGCATGTCCTCGCTCGCCGACGATCGTCACGCAGTGCGTTCATCGCATCACCGTCATCTGCGGCGCTTCGGCAATCGAATCGTCAATGGTCTTGGCCTCGTGTTCTCGCATGTGCTCGGTGTCTACGATCGTCATGTGCGGCCAGTCACGCGTGTGAGCCCGCTCGCCGTGTATTCGTGCGCGGTGATTTTCGTGCTCCTCTTTCCCATCGTCGCGATCGTACCGATGGCGTTTACGGCTGACACCTTCCTTTCGTTCCCGCCCAAAGGCTTCAGCTTGCGCTGGTTCGAAGCCTACTTCGAATCGCCGCTATGGATAGGCGCGACAGTGCGGTCGTTCGGCATCGGGCTGGTGACCGCACTCGTCACGACTGCAATCACGACGCTAGCAGCGCTCGGCATCGTACGCTCGAAGACACGCGCAACGGGCGCGCTCTTCTTGCTGTTTCTCCTGCCGATGATCATCCCGTCCATCATCACCGCAGTCGCCCTGTTCTTTCTGTGTGCGCACATCTCGCTCGTCGCGACCAACCTAGGCATCATCATCGGACACGTGTTGATCGCCATGCCCATTGTGTTCGTGATCCTACTCACGACGTTCAAAGGCCACGATTGGGCGCTCGATCATGCGGCCGGCACACTAGGCGCGAATCGCCTGCAAGTGCTGCGGCGCATTACTCTGCCGTCGATTAGGAACGGACTGGTCGCGGGGTTCGTGATCGGCTTCCTAACGTCGTTCGAGGAGTTGACGGTGGCATTGTTCATCGGCGGCGGCATCAAGACGACACTTCCCAAGCAACTCTGGGACGACATCCTGCTGCAGGTCAATCCAACCCTCGCGGCGGCGTCGACGGTCATGCTGGTCGTGGTCACCATACTGTTTCTCGTGCTTCAGCACGTGCATCCGCGTGGCAAGAGCGCCGCGGCGGCATGACATTCCATGCACGGGAAGCCCTCCAATCACTTCAACGTAGAGAGTTTTTGTTAAATGGATGAACATCAGCTTCGAATCGATCTCGCGGCCGCATTTCGCTGTTTTGCACGCCTGGGAATGCACGAGGCGGTCGCCAATCATTTCAGTGCGGCAGTGTCGGCCGATGGTCGAAAATTCCTGATGAATCGCAAGTGGCAGCACTTTTCGCAGATCAAGGCGAGTGACCTGCTGCTCCTCGATGCCGACGACGGCGAAGAGCTGGCCGGGCACACCGACGTTGACCCCACCGCATGGGCGATTCACGGACAAATTCACCGGCGTGCACCGCACGTGAGGGTCGCGCTGCATCTGCATCCGGTCTATGCAACGGCCATTGCTTGTTTGAAGGATCCGCAGATCAAGCCGATCGAGCAGAATACCGCGCGCTACTTCAATCGGGTCGCGCTCGACACCGCGTTCGGTGGCATGGCGGATACCGCGGCCGAGGGCGCGCGTCTGGTCGAAGCGCTCGGCGACAAGTCGCGCCTGATGATGTGCAATCACGGTGTCCTGGTGACCGCATCGACCGTGGGCGAAGCGTTCGACGACATGTACACGCTTGAGCGCGCTTGCCAGATCCTCACGTTGGCCTATTCAACGGGACAGCCCTTGAATCTCCTCTCTACCGAAGTGGCCGAGAAGACGGCGCGCGACTGGGAAGGCATCGTGGATTTTTCGATGGCGCACTTCGAGGAGATGAAACGGATTCTCGATAAGGAAGAGCCTTCTTATGCTGACTGACATGAACACGAAGGAAGTATCGCTGGGCGCGTTTCGCGACGCGATGGCGCAATTGGGGGCGGCAGTCCACGTCGTCACGACGGATGGCGAAGGTGGCCGCGCGGGCTTCACGGCGTCGGCCGTCTGCAGCGTAACGGATACACCGCCCAGCGTTCTCGTTTGCATCAACAGGACTTCGTCCGCTTACGCCGCGATGAAGGCGAACGGTGTTCTCTGCATCAATACACTGAGCGCGGAGCAGCATGAGATATCGAGCGCCTTTTCTAGCAAGCAGCCGATGGCCGCACGCTTTGAGCACGGCGAATGGCTAGCGCGCAACGGTCGGCCGCCGCTTCTGGCTGGGGCGATCGTCTCGATCGATTGCAAGGTGGTCAGCCAGGTGCCGGTCGGGACGCACGACATTCTCGTTTGCGAAGTCAGCGAGATTCAGGCCAATACGCGCTCGGGAATTCTGATTTACTATGACCGCAAATATCACCGGATCATTCGGGACTGAGCGCACTTTGTACTCAAGCGCTCACTCATGTCACTCATGTCACTCAACCGATTTTGATCCAAAGAGTGCAAAGAAAATGTCAAACCGGCCTTTGAGCATATATGTCGAGAACTACACGACTGACGAGCATCGCGCCATTGCCAAGGAACAAGTCGAAGCCTGCTTGCGCGACGTTGATGCGCCGCTGAACATTACAATGGGTTGGCATGCGACGCCGGATGTGAAAGCCTTGGCGATCTCGGATTTTATCGTGGCGCCCCGTTTCAACACCGCGGCCATTTTGCAGCATGCGCGCAATCTGAAACTCGTTCATTGCATCAATGCCGGCGTCGAGCGCTACATGCCTCTGGATTGGTTGCCGGTGGGCGCCGTGCTCACGAATAGCCGTGGCATTCATGCAGTGAAAGCGCGAGAGTATGCGTTGATGTCTCTGCTCATGCTCAATACGCGCATGCCAGTCTTGGCGGATGCAAAGCGTGCGCGCATATGGAAACCCGAATTTACGACGCCAATTCTCGGCAAGACCGTGGTTGTCGTTGGCACCGGCGGCATCGGTGGCGCGATCGCGGGTGCTGCAAAGAGCTTGCAAATGCGCGTGATCGGGGTCAACAGGTCAGGAAACGAGCATAGCGATTTTGATGAAGTCGTCGCCCAAGAGCGTTTGGAGGAGGTATTGCCGTATGCCGATTTCGTCGCCCTTGCTTGCCCATTGACGATTGCGACGCGGAACCTCTTTTCTGAAGATCGGCTTGCTTTGCTCAAGCAGGGCGCTGGGATCCTGAATATGGCCAGAGGCGGCGTCATCGACACTGCCGCATTGATTCGGATGCTCGAGGAGAAGCGGCTGTCGGGCGCTGTCGCCGATGTGTTCGATCAGGAGCCGCTTCCCGAATCTTCTCCTGTCTGGGACGCTCCACACCTCATCGTCACGCCACACATTTCCTGTGACTCTCCTGTGGGTTACGTCGACGCCGGGCTGGCTATATTCGGCTCAAACGTCAGGAGCTTGTTGGCGGGCCGTGAGGTCACAAACCGTGTGGATCCTGATCTGCAATATTAGCGGGGGGCATACGTCGGGGCAGCGCGGTGCTTCCAGCGTCTATCGAGCTGATGGCGTCGACGCCGCGGCCGTGCTCGCGCGACCATAAGCACGACCGGCGAGCATCCACACACCCAACGCCGCGCACGCTGCGACTATCCCCGCGATACACAGCGCCGACGCGAAACCGCTGGCAAAACTCTCGCGTGCTACCGCCAGGACCGCCGCGCGCAGATCCTGCGGAATACTGCTCACCGCTTGCGCCGCGTCGCCCGCCAAGACCCTGGACATGAAATCGGGGTCGACATGTTCATGCACCCCCGGCATAGAGAGCAAGCTAGGCTCGAGCGTAGTGCGGGTACGCGCGGCAAGCGCTGCGCCAAGCACGCCAACCGACATCACGATCGCAGTGAAGCGGGTCGTTGTGCTGATACCCGAGGCCATCCCTGTGCGGTGCGCAGGCACGCATGCCATGATGGCCTTTTGAGTATCGCCGTTGAGCACGCCGGCACCCAGGCCGGTCACACAAGTGGCGAACGCGATCAGCACAAAACGCGCATCCTGCGCCACGAACGCCGTCAACAGATTGCCGACCGCAATCAAGGCGAGTCCGAGCACCAGCAGCGCAGTGCTGGAGAAACGCTGCGAGAGCACCGCGCCCAGGCGCGGCCCCAGGATCATGCAGATGGCGAAAGGCAGCATGCCGACACCGGCGGCGATGGCGGAAAATCCGAACGCGTTCTGCAAATAAAGCGGCAGGAACGTCATCATCACCTGCGCGCATGCTGCGTAGCCGAACATCGCCAGCACGGCAGCCACGAAACGACGTTGCTTGAATAACGACAGGTCGATCATGGCGTGCGCGCGAACGCGCTCCAACGACAGGAACGCGATCAACAGAACCACACTGGCGGCGAATCGCGCGGCCGTCGCCCAACTGGTCCAGCCATCCGATTGGGTGCCGATCAGCGCCCAAATGCCAATTGCCAGCGCGAGTCCAAACAAGGTACTGCCGGCTACATCGGTCGGTCCCGCATGCGGATTGCGAGACTCGCGTATCGAGTAGTGCACGGCTACGACCAGCGCAATGCACACTGGCAGATTCAGCAGGAAGATCCACCGCCAGCCCAGCCATTGCGTGATCACGCCGCCAATCAAAGGTGCAATCGTGGTGGCGAGGCCCATGCACATGCCCCAGATAGCCCAGGCGCGAGCGCGCGGCGCGCCCTCGTGGAACGTGTTGGCGATTACGGCGAGCGCGGACGTGAGCAGCAGTGCCGCACCCACGCCTTTCACCGCACGCGAAATATTCAAGAACAACACGGACGGTGCGATAGCGCAGCCCAGCGAAGCCAGAAAGAACACGGCGAGCCCGAGCAGCAGCATTTTCTTGCGACCGAGCCGATCGGCCAGGCCGCCGGCCGGCAGCAGGCAGGACGCAAACGCCACCATGTAGGCGCTCACCACCCATTCGACGTCGGCAAAGCTGGCATGAAACGAACGGGCAATCGAAGGTAGCGAAACGGCGACGACATTCGTGTCGAGGATGATCAGTGCGCACGTGGCCGAGGCCGTCGCCAGGACAAAGTTTGCGGCGCTGCGGCTCAGTGGGGTCGGCGGCGTCGGCGCGTGGGCATCGGCGTCGGCGTTAGCTTCGGCGTTGGCTTCGGTATGAGGCGGCCGTTCGATCGACGTGTCGTGCTGCATGCTTGTCTCCCGCAAATATTCAGGTCCATCTTGGGTTGATGCTCAGGTAAACCATGATAACGTCTCACCTATATGTCCGTCATTGACATAGAATCACTAAATAATTAGCTTTTTTGTCAATACCATGCCGACGCTGGAACTTCGTCACATGCGCTGTTTCATCAGCGTTGCCAAGCACTTGCACTTCTCGCGAGCGGCCGAGGAATTGGGCATCGCGGCGCCGTCGTTGACCAAATTGATCCAGCAAGCGGAGCAGCTTCTCGGTGTGCGCCTGTTTCTTCGGACCAAGCGCACGGTCGCATTGACGGCGGCGGGCAGCGCCTATCTCGCCGAGGTGCTCACGGCGTTCGAACATTTGTCGCGTGGCGAAGAGCTGGCTGTGCTGGCCGAGCGGGGCGAACTGGGCAGGATCGAGGTGGGCTTTATTTCGTCGGCGGCGTACGCCGGGGTGCTGCAGCATACGATCCGCGGCTTCAAGAAGAGCCATCCGCGCATTGAAATCGGCATCCACGAAGTTGTGATGGAGCGCATCACGTCGATGCTGATCGACGGGCAGTTGGACGTTGCCTACTTGCGCCCGCCGATGCACTACCCGGAGAGCATTCGAGCCATCACGGTCTATCGGGACACGTTTATCGCCGCGATACCCGCCGATTCGAAGCTCGCCGCGTTGCAAGAAGTGTCGCCGTCGCAACTGCGCGACCAGACGTTTGTGGTGCCGGAGCAAGAGTTCGGCACCTTCGAAGTGGCTCGCCGGGGCCGCTTTGTACCGACGGTCACGGCTCGACCCGGGCCGTTGTCTGCCGTGCTGGCGCACGTTTCATTGGGCGGGGATGTAGCCATCGTGCCCCGCACGCTGGCCTTGTGCGTAACGTTGCCGGGCGTCGAATTTCGGCCCATCACCGGCAAACCGGTGTCCTCGGAAGTGGCGATGGCCTATCGCCGGCACGAGCGCGCGGCTGCCGTCCAGGCGTTCCAGCGCTATGTGATGCGCCTTGTGGCACAGTCCCCTGACTGAGCGCGGGGCCACGGGCGGTGCGGTTCTCAAATTTGCTCTATAGTGATCGAAGCATTCCGCTTACTTTCTTTATCCCGTCTCGAGCGGGAATCTGCTTATAAATATGACTACGTCTTGCGATCCGTCGAATGAGGACGGCAATACCACCGGCGAGTGCGTTGTTCTGCAAGCTGTTGCCACGTTGCCCACCAAATATGGGGCATTCACGGCTCATGTGTTTCGCGTGGTCGACGGCGGCGCCGAACACCTCGCGCTGGTAATGGGCGATGTTGCCGACCAGAAGTCGGTCCTCACCCGTTTGCACTCCGAATGCCTGACCGGGGATGTGCTCGGTTCATACCGTTGCGACTGCGGCGAACAGTTGGATCTCGCGCTACGTTATATCGCTGCGGAAGGTCGCGGTGTGCTGCTGTACTTGCGTGGCCATGAGGGGCGCGGCATAGGGCTGAGCAACAAGATCCTCGCCTACGCGCTTCAAGAGCAAGGCCGCGACACGGTGGAAGCCAATCTCGACCTGGGCCTGCCGGACGATTCGCGCGAATACGATTCCGCGGCGGCGATCTTGCGCATGCTCAAGGTCACCTCCGTGCGGCTGATGAGCAACAACCCAGCGAAGTTCGGCACCCTCGCCAAACATGGCATTCCGGTGTGCGAACGGGTTGCCCTCGTGATCCCGATGCGCGAAGAAAACGAGCGCTATGTGCTCACCAAACGAGCCAAGTTCGGGCATTACGTGGACGAGAACGACTAAGGCTCTCATCTCGCGGCATTTTGCACTGTAAGCTCGGTCGATATAGTCATACAATATAGACCAAGTTAACCTGTCAATTGCCCGCGAATAATGAACTATCGCCATCCGCATCAAGGCAAGAGCATGCACAGCCGCATCGTGCAGGATCTTGGTATCGACATCGTCAGCGGCAAGTTAGCGCCGGGCGAACGGCTGCCTGCCGAGGCGGGTTTATGCGCAACCTATGGCGTAAGCCGTCCCGTGCTGCGGGAAGCGACGCGCGTGCTGGTCGCGAAAGGGCTGGTCATCTCCAAGCCGCGCGTGGGCAGCATCGTGCGCCCGCGCGTCGACTGGCATATGCTCGATCCCGATGTGCTCTACTGGACCATGAGCCAGGTTCCGGAGCACGATTTTTTCCGCTCGGTGCTGACGGTGCGCCGCATCATCGAACCGGCGGCGGCAGCGCTTGCCGCGAGCTTGGCCACGGACGACGACGTGCGCCGCATCGAGACGGCATATCGGAAAATGGAAAGCGCCGCTACACCGGAGGCGCTGCTGGAGCCCGACTTGCAGTTCCATCGCGAGATCATGGCCGCGACACATAACGATCTACTCGCGTATATCGGCAACATGATGTCGCTCGCGCTGTCGGAGTCGATCAAGCTGACTAACAGCCATCCCAATGCGCACGCGCTGTCGCTGCCTCGTCACAAGGCTATCCTGACCGCGATTCAGAGCCGCGATCCGCTCGGCGCGCGCCAGGCCAGCCTGGTTCAACTGGAAAGCGCACGCGCCGACGCGGACAGTCTTCGCGAGCTGACCATGTCCGCTGAGCCGTAAGAGCTGTAGGTGGAGCGCTCCGTAGCGCAGGCTCCACGTTCTATCGCGTCAATGCGAGTGGCTGGGGACTTCCGAGCCGCGGCAACCGACGAGAAAATCAAAGTCGCACCCTTGATCCGCCTGCAGCACATGCTCGACATACAGCTTGCGGTAACCGCTGGAGTCGGCGGCCAGGGGCCGTTGGTTCTCGGCCCAGTCGGCCAGCCGGGCCTTTAGCTCCGCGTCGGGAATATCGAGCTGCAGGCGACCGGCCAGCGCATCGAGCTCGATCCAGTCGCCGTCCCGTACTACGGCCAGCGGGCCTCCGGCGCGGGCTTCCGGTGCGACGTGCAACACCACCGTGCCGTATGCCGTGCCGCTCATCCGAGCGTCCGACACGCGCACCATATCCGTTACGCCCTGCGCAAGCAGCTTGGGTGGCAAACCCATGTTGCCGACTTCGGCCATGCCAGGGTAGCCCTTCGGACCGCAATTTTTCAACACCATTACTGAGTCCGCCGTGACCTCCAGATCGGGATCGACGATACGCGCCTTGTAGTGCTCCAGGTTTTCGAACACGACGGCCTGACCACGGTGGCGCAACAATGCCGGCGTGGCCGCCGACGGCTTGATCACCGCACCACTCGGCGCAAGATTACCTCGCACTACGCATAGGCCGCCGTCGTCGATCAAGGGATGGGCGAGCGGACGTATCACTTCGTCGTTATAAATCGGCGCCTCGCGGTTGTTGTCCCAGAGCGACTGGCCGTTGACCGTGAGCGCTTGCGGATGAGGGAGCAGACCCGCTTCACCCAGGCGGCGCAGCACGGCCGGCAAGCCGCCCGCATAATAAAATTCCTCCATCAGGAAGCGGCCCGAAGGCTGCAGGTCGACCAGCGTTGGCGTGCCGCGACCCACGCGAGTCCAGTCGTCGAGTTCCAGCTCGACACCGATACGCCCGGCGATCGCCTTCAGGTGTATCGCCGCATTGGTCGAGCCGCCGATCGCGGCATTGACGCGGATCGCGTTCTCGAATGCCGCGCGCGTCAAAATTTTCGAGAGCTTGAGGTCCTCGTGGGCCATCTGCACGATGCGCATCCCGGACATATGGGCGAGCACATAGCGGCGTGCATCGACTGCGGGAATCGCGGCGTTATGCGGCAAGGTCACGCCCAGTGCTTCGGCCATGCAGGCCATGGTCGAAGCGGTACCCATGGTGTTGCAGGTGCCGGCCGAGCGCGACATGCCGGACTCCGCCGACATGAACTCGTGCACGCTGATCTTGCCCGCCTTTACTTCTTCGCTCAGCCGCCAGACCGCCGTGCCGGAGCCGATGTCGAGGCCGCGATGTTTGCCGTTAAGCATCGGGCCGCCGCTGACGACGATTGCAGGTACGTCGCAACTGGCGGCACCCATCAACAGTGCCGGGGTGGTTTTGTCGCAGCCGACCAGTAGCACGACGGCGTCGATCGGATTGCCGCGTATCGATTCCTCTACATCCATGCTGGCAAGGTTGCGCGTGAACATCGCGGTCGGGCGCAGGTTCGACTCGCCGTTGGAGAAGACCGGGAATTCGACCGGAAAGCCGCCCGCTTCGAGCACGCCGCGCTTCACATGGTCGGCCAGCTTGCGAAAGTGTGCGTTGCAGGGCGTGAGCTCAGACCATGTGTTGCAGATACCGATGATGGGCTTGCCTTCGAACTCATGGTCCGGAATGCCCTGGTTTTTCATCCAGCTTCGGTGCATGAAGCCATTCTTGTCGGCCGTGCCGAACCATTGCGCCGAGCGCAGTTTGGAAGTGCTTTGTGTCATCTTGTTCCGTTCAGATCTAGCGTTTAATAGTCATGCTATGTGGGTTTCTCGCGCTGCCGACGCTGCGGTGTTAGTCAGACTTTTTTTACGATCCATTACAGCGTGCACGCGGATGAATTCGCAAACTGCCCGATGGCACAGACTTTCAAAGGAAATTGAAGGCAAGTTAATCAGCGCGGGCACTCATTAATAACATGACTATTTATACGTGGAATACGGGGAAACCACTATTCTTCGCCCTATACACACCGAATATAGTTTGACTATTGAATTTGTCATACAAAAGGAACGCACTGCAATGGGAGCTACGCCCCAACCTCGCTACTCAGGGCTTTTTCCAGTCGCGCCGACCCCGTTTACCGAGGCAGGCGATCTGGATCTGGAAGGTCAACGCCGCGTGATGGATTGCATGATCGACCAGCGCGTCGACGGGATTTGCATCCTGGCCAATTACTCGGAGCAGTTCGTCCTGACCGATGCAGAGCGCGACACGCTGATCGACGTTTGTCTGTCGCACGTTGCCGGCCGCGTTCCCGTGATGGTGACCTGCAGCCACTTCAGCACGCGTATCGCCAGCGAGCGTGCGCAGCGTGCCGTGGCCGCTGGCGCAAGCATGCTGATGCTGATGCCGCCGTATCACGGCGCAACGCTGCGCGTTGATGAGAACGCGATGTTCGAGCACTTCGCCAGCGTGGCGCAAGCGGTGGGAGTGCCCATCATGATTCAGGACGCACCGTTGAGCGGCGTGACGCTCAGTGTGCCGTTCCTCGTCCGGCTCGCCCGCGAGTTGCCGCTGGTGCGCTACTTCAAGATCGAAGTCCCCGCTGCCGCAGGCAAACTGCGTGCATTGATTGCGGCCGGGGGCGATGCCATAGAGGGACCGTTCGACGGCGAAGAGGCCATTACCTTGATGCCCGACCTCGATGCCGGCGCCACGGGTACGATGTCCAGCGCACTTTTGCCCGACCTGATACGCCTCGTGCTCGATGCATACCGCGCCGGAGAGCGCCGCGAGGCGCAGCAACGCTACGCGTCCATTCTGCCGCTGATCAACTTCGAGAATCGCCAGTGCGGTCTGCGCGCAGCCAAGACCGTGATGATGGAAGGTGGCGTGATCAAAAGCGATGCCGTGCGGCATCCGCTTGAAAAATTAGGCGCGGCAACGCGTACCGAACTATTAGAATTGGCGCGCGCTGCAAATCCGCTCGCATTGCGTTGGGGTCGCTAGTCAGTATGAACAAACCGCTATCAATCGGCGTGGTGGGAGTCGGCAAGATCGCTCGCGACCAGCATTTGCCGGCGATCGCCGCACTCGATGGCTACACGCTGGTCGCGTGTGCGAGCCCGAATTCGAAAGTCGATGGGGTGCGCAACTACACCAGCATCGAAGCGATGCTAGACGCCGAACCGACGCTGGATGCCGTCTCGTTGTGCGCGACGCCGCAAGTCCGCTTCGAACAGGCGCGCGCCGCGCTCGCCGCGGGCAAGCACGTGATGCTCGAAAAGCCGCCGGGCGCCAGCTTGAGCGAGGTTGCCGTGCTCACCGATCTCGCGGCCGCTGCCGGCCGCACGCTGTTTGCGACCTGGCACTCGCGCCATGCGCCGGCGGTGGAAGTGGCGCGGGCGTGGTTAGCCGAACATACCGTGCACACGGTCGAAGTGCGCTGGAGAGAAGATGTGCGTCGCTGGCACCCAGGCCAGCAATGGATCTGGGAACCCGGTGGGCTCGGTGTGTTCGACCCGGGCATCAATGCGCTGTCCATCGTCACGCGTATCTTGCCGAGCGAAATTTTTCTGCGCAGCGCGACGCTTTGGGTGCCGGCAAACAAACAGGCACCCATCGCCGCAGACCTGAAATTCGTTGACGAGCGCGGCCTTGCCATGGTCAACGCCGTATTCGACTGGCGCCATGGTCCTGTCGAGCAATGGGAGATTCGTGTCGAGTGCAGCGGCGGCATGCTGCACCTGTCCGAAGGCGGAAAGCGCTTGAGCGTGGCCGGGCGCGCCGTACAGCTGGGGCCGGAGCGCGAATACCCATCGCTGTATGAACGATTCCACGAGTTGATACGCAACGGTCAGCAAGATGTCGATGTCCGACCGATGCGGCATGTCGCCGACGCTTTTTTGCTCGGCAATCGGCAGGAGGTAGCAGCATTTCTGGACTGAGCGTTTCATCGAGTTTCCCTAACGGGTCCAACTCACGCGTTATATAAAACAGGTCGATAACGGCCATATCAAGGAGACGACAAATGAACAACAAGCTTCGACGCCTTACCCTTTCCACCATCGCCAGTGCACTGCTGGCCGTGCCGTTCATGGCACAGATTTCGGCACACGCCGCCGAACCGTTGAAAGTCGGCTTTCTGGTGAAGATGCCTGAGCAGGCATGGTTCATCAACGAGGAAAAGGGCGCGACCGCCCTGGGGCAGAAGGAAGGGTTTTCGGTTGTGAATATCGGCACGCCCGACGGCGAGAAGGTGCTTTCGGCAATCGATAACCTCGGCGCTCAAGGTGCCAAAGGCTTCGTGATCTGCGCACCCGACGTGCGTCTCGGACCGGCTATCCAGGCTCGTGCGAAGCGCTATGGCATGAAGTTCGTCACGGTCGACGACCAGTTGGTCGATTCCAGTGGCAAACCGCTGGCCAATGTGCCGCACCTGGGGATGTCCGCGTACAAGATCGGCAACCAAGTGGGTCAGTCGATTGCCGACGAGATGAAACGTCGTGGCTGGAATCCGGATGAAGTGGGCGCGCTGCAAATCACCGACTACGAACTGCCGACTGCCAAGCTGCGTACCGACGGTGCGACCGCCACGCTTTTGGCCAACGGTTTCAAAAAGGACAACGTCTTTAACGCGCCGCAGAAGACCACGGACGACGAAGGTGGCTTCAATGCCGTGTCGCCGGTTCTTTCGCAACACCCCAACATCAAGAAATGGGTGATCTACGCGCTCAATGAAGAAAGCGTGCTCGGCGCCGTGCGCGCCACGGAACAGTTGCATATTGCCGCGCAGGACGTGATCGGCGTGGGTATCAACGGCGCCGGTGAAGCCTTCGCCGAGTTCCAGAAAAAAGAGCCGACTGGTTTCTACGGCACCATCGCGGTGAGCTCGACCAACCACGGCAAGCAGAGCACCGAAAATCTCGTCGACTGGATCAGGGATGGCAAGCAGCCACCCGCCGATACGCAAACCACGGGCAAGCTGATGGTGCGCAGCAACTGGGTGGAACTGCGCCAGGAACTCGGTATTTGATGGCATGAGCGAGACGAACGCGATGAACCTCACAAGTGGAACCGAGGTGTCCGACGCCGCGCAGGCGCATGACACTGCCGCCGATGCGTATCTGCAACTCGACGCCATCTCGGTGCGCTTCCCCGGCGTTCTCGCGCTCGATAGCGTCTCGTTCGGTGTGCGGCGCGGCGAGGTTCATGGGCTGATGGGCGAAAACGGCGCCGGCAAATCGACGCTGCTCAAAGTGCTGTCCGGCGTGAACCAAGCCGAATCGGGGTCGTTGCTGCTCAAAGGGGTCGCACAGAAATTCGCGACCACCAAAGCGGCGATCGAAGCGGGTATCGCGATCATCTATCAGGAACTGCATTTGGTGCCTGAGTTGACGGTGGCGGAAAACCTGATGCTCGGGCAGCTGCCGAACCGCTTCGGCTTGCTCGACGAGAAAGCCATGGTGGCCCGCGCGATCGAAACACTGGACCGGCTTGGCGAAAAGATCGACCCCGCCACGCAAGTCAAGAATCTGTCGCTAGGGCAGCGGCAAATGATCGAGATCGGCAAGGCGTTGATGCGCGACGCACGCGTGATCGCCTTTGATGAGCCGACCAGCTCGCTGTCGTCGCGCGAAGCCGAGCAGTTGTTCAAGATCATTCGCGCGTTGCAGGCGCAAGGCCGCGCCATTATCTACGTGACGCACAGGATGGACGAGGTGTACGAGTTGTGCGATCGCGTTACGGTATTTCGTGACGGGCGCTGTATCAAGACCTTCGAGTCGGTCGACAATCTCGGACGCGACGAGCTGATCAGTTGCATGGTGGGGCGATCGATTGCCGATGTGTACGGCTATCGCCCCCGCGAGATCGGCGCAACGCAGCTTGAAGTCAAGGCGTTGATGGGACCGGGCTTGTCTGCGCCGGTTTCGTTCAGCGCCAGGAGGGGCGAGATCGTAGGCTTCTTCGGCCTGGTGGGCGCGGGGCGCTCCGAATTGATGAAGCTGATCTACGGTGCGGTGCAGCCTAGTAGCGGGCAAGTGGAGCTCAACGGCGTTCCGGTCAGCTTTGCCACGCCGCGCGATGCCGTGCGCGCGGGGGTTGCATTGTGCCCTGAGGACCGCAAGCGGGAAGGGATAGTCGCGATCGCTTCGGTTGCCGACAACCTGAACATCAGCGCCAGGCGACACTTCAGTCTCGCGGGTTTCGTGCTGAACGCGCGCCGTGAGCGCGAGTTGGCGAGCGACTATATCGACAAGCTTTCGATCAAGACGCGCAACGCCGAAACGCCGATAGGCACGCTCTCGGGAGGCAACCAGCAGAAGGTCATCTTGTCGCGCTGGCTTGCCGAGTGCATCGACGTGTTCTTGATGGACGAACCGACGCGCGGCATCGACGTTGGCGCGCGAGCGGAGATATATGGGTTGCTGTATGACCTGGCCGAGGCGGGCCGCACGATCATCGTGGTGTCTAGCGATCTCTCCGAGGTCATAGGTGTGGCCGATCGCGTGCTGGTGATGAAAGAAGGGCGCCTGGTTGGCGACCTGCCGAAGGCGCAGGCCACGCCGGATCAGTTAATCAAGCTGGCGCTGCCGCATTGAGTAGCCGAGCGAATGAGCGAGCGCAACCGGGTGCCGATAGGCACACGAATGGATGAAGAAAGAGATTATGCAAAAACTTAGCACGCCGTCGGCCAACGAGCCGACCACCCCCAACGCCGGAGCACGTCGCGCGGATGCACGCGGACGCGCCGCGCGGACTTGGGAACTGATCAACAAGTCGGGCATCGTGGTGGTGTTCCTGATCCTGTTCGTGGCACTCTCGCTGAGCGTGCCGGAGTTCCTCAGTACGCGCAATATTCAAGGCCTGCTGCTTTCAGTCACGCTGATCGGATCGATTTCGGTGACCATGATGTTCGTGCTGGCGTTGGGGGAAGTCGACCTGTCGGTTGCCTCGATTGTGGCGTTTGCGGGGGTCGTCGCGTCCACCGTGATCACGTCGACGCATAGTGTGGTGCTTGGTGTTACGGCCGGTGTGCTTGCGGGCGGCGCGGTCGGATTGGTCAACGGTGTGCTGATCGCTCGCTTCAAGGTCAACTCGCTGATCGTTACGCTGGCAATGATGGAGGTGGTGCGGGGCCTCGCTTATATCACCTCGAACGGCGACGCAGTGATGATTTCGGAGGAACGCTTCTTCGATCTCGGCGGCGGGTCGTTTCTGGGCATCAGCTTCCCGATCTGGTCGAACATCGTTGGCTTTGTCGTGTTCGGCTTCCTGCTCAAGAAAACCATATTCGGCAAGAACGTGCTCGCGGTGGGCGGGAATGGTGAAGCGGCGCTACTTGCGGGCTTGCCGGTCACGCGCATCAAGATCACCGTGTTTGTGCTGCAGGGGCTGGTCACAGGCTTTGCCGGTGTGATGCTGGCTTCGCGCATGAGCCTTGGCGACCCGAAGACTTCGGTTGGCCTGGAGCTCGGCGTGATCAGTGCGTGTGTGCTCGGAGGCGTGTCGTTGACCGGTGGCGTTGCGACCATATCGGGCGTGCTCGTCGGTGTGCTGCTGATGGGCTCGGTGCAAGACGCGATGAGCCTCGTCAATGTGCCGACGTTCTATCAGTATCTGATCCGGGGCGGCATTCTGTTGCTTGCTGTTTTGTTCGACCAATTCCGTCGCAGCAAGCGCGTGCACTAACTCATCGGACGCAAATATCCGACGCAAATTCGACTGATGCAAATCTATTTAAAGCCACTACACGCATGAACATCTTGACTATCGATACGGGCACGACCAACACACGGGTGACCGTGTGGCGCGGCAATGCGCCGCTCGGCCACGCGAGTCGCGAGATCGGCGTGCGCGATACCGCGATCACTGGCACCACCGCCCGTTTGATCGCCGGGATTCGCGATGCCATGCAGGCGGCTGTGGCGGAAGTCGGTCTCACGTTGAACGCGATGGATTGCGTCCTAGCTTCCGGCATGATTACCTCCAACCTTGGTCTGCACGAGTTACCTCATCTCGTCGCCCCGGCTGGCCGGGAAGCCCTTGCGCAAGGCATGGCGCGAGTATCGATTGCCGACGTATGTCCGCAAGACATCTGGTTTGTGCCCGGAGTGCGTAACCCGGTGGAAGATGTGGGATTGCACAATTGCGAAGCGATGGACATGATGCGCGGCGAGGAGACCGAGGCGATCGCGTTGATCGATCGTCTGGCATTGCGCGAACCTGCGGTCATCATGCTACCCGGCTCGCACTCGAAATTCGTTCATGTGGATGGCGCGCAGCGCATCGCCGGTTGCATCACGACGATTGCCGGAGAGTTGCTCGATGTCATCACGCACAACACCCTGTTGACCGATACCCTGAGCGGGGAATTTGCCGATACGCTAGCCCCGGATATGCTGCTCGCCGGCGCACGGTCCGCCGCGCGGGTGGGTCTCGCGCGTGCGTGCTTTACGGTCCGGATTCTGGATCGGTTCACGAGTCACGATCGCAACGCTCGTGCCAATTATCTATTGGGCGCCGTGCTCGGTTCCGATCTCGTCACGTTAAAAAATAGTAGTGCTATTCATATAAACGCGAACACAAAGTTCGTGATCGCCGGAAAACCGTTGTTGCGCGAAGCATTGGCCATTCTGGCACGGGCAGACGAATTCTTTTCCGGCTCGGTCACCGTCACGTCGGACGAGCAGCAGGCCGATCTGGCAGGGTTTGGCGCGATGTGCATTGCGAAAGCGCGCGGATTGATCCAGTAGAAGGAATACGTAGCGGACGGACCTCCTTTGTTGTCGTTGCCGTCGGGAATTTAAAGAGTTCATTTTGGTGCGCTGCCCGTAAGCGGGCGTAGCGGACCTCAGGGAAAACGAATGGTATCGGTGCAACCACTGCTGAAGCGGCGTCATGATTTGAGCGAGTGCATCGTTTGGGACGATGTGCTCGGCGTATTGTGGTGGACCGACATTTTCGCGGCGACCTTATGGCAGTACGATCCCGTGCGCAACTGCGAGCGCAGTTGGGTCTTGCCGTCGGCCTTGGGTTCCTTCGCCTTGACCACCACGCCGGGAGTGCTGCTGCTGGGGCTGCGCAAGGAGCTAGCGCGCTTTGACACGAATCACGACAAACTCGAAGTACGGGTACCCGTCGAACCGGACCTTGCGCAGACTCGCATCAACGACGGCCGTTGCGACCGCGCCGGCAATTTCATCTTCGGCACCACCAACGATGGCGCACTTCATGTGCCCGGTGCTTTCTACCGCTACACGCCGCAAGGCCAATTAAGCCGGCTCGATTTACCTTCGGTGGCGATTGCCAACAGTCTATGTTTCAGCCCGGACGGCGGCACGCTCTACTACGCCGACTCGCCCGCACGACGCATCATGGCATGCGACTACGACTCGGCGAATGGCCAGGTGCGGCGCTCGCGTGTGTTTGTCGAAGTCGAACACGGCGTGCCCGACGGTTCGTGCGTGGATGCCGAGGGCTACCTGTGGAATGCGGTATGGGGTGCGAGCCGCGTGATGCGTTACGCGCCGGATGGTCGCACCGACAGAATTTTGGATTTGCCGGCCCGGCAGCCGAGCTGCGTTGCCTTCGGTGGCGCGGCATTCGATACCTTGTATGTCACATCCGCACGTCGCGACATGCCGGACGATGAGCAAGACTCGGGGCTGGTCTACAGCGTGACCGGGCTCGGGGTGCGCGGTCTTCGGGAGTGCCGCTTCGATGCTTAAAAAATCCACACCCATGCCCAGCCCCGCATGCAGCCCCATATCCAGACTCATCCTCGCCAATGACCGTTTGCGCGCCGAGATCGTTCCGGAGCTGGGCGGCGCGTTGGCGCGTCTCGATGCGCTCAGTGCCGATGGAGCGCAACCCTTGCTGCGCGCCCACGCGGCAGACGCCGGTGAGCACGATCCCAATCTTCTGGCCTGCTATCCGCTGGTGCCCTGGTCGAATCGTATCGGCGGTGGCCAATTCGTGTTCGACGGGCGTACCGTGGAAGTCCCGCGTACCTGCGCCGCCGAAACGCTGCCGATCCATGGACATGGCTGGCGAGCACCGTGGCAACTCATAGAACAAGATCAAGACCTTGTGTCGCTGTCGTACTCGCATGAGGACGGGAAGCCGTATCGTTACCGCGCACAGCTCGACTACCGGCTGACCGGTGAACAACTGACGGTCACGCTTGCGCTCCAGAATCTGGGCGCGACGCTCCCGTTCGGGATGGGCCTGCACCCATTTTTCCCACGCAACTCGCGCACGCGTCTTTACGCACCCGCACAGTATTGGTGGGAATCCGGTCCGGATCATCTGCCCGTCGCTCAAGCCTCGTTACCCATCGCAGTCGATTTTGCTACGTTGCGCGGCATGCCCGACGGTGTCGACCATGCGTTTGGCGGATGGGCGGGTCTTGCGCGCATCGACGGCGGCCCGTTCACCCCTTCGGTGACGCTCGAGTCCGATACCGATCATTACGTGCTTTACACGCCGGCAGGGCAGTCGTTTTTTTGTTTCGAGCCCGTCGATCACCCCATCAACGCATGCAATCTCCCCGGAGAAGCTACGCAACATGGGTTGACGGTGTTGAGCGAAGGCGAAACGCTGACGCGTAATTTTCGCTTCGTCGTATCAGCTCGGGGTGCGCAATGAGACTCGCGGGCAAGGTCGCTGTGATCACGGGCGCGGCCCAAGGCATAGGCGCGGCGACCGCGCGTCTGTTCGCCGAGCAGGGCGCATGCGTTGTGATCAACGATAGCCAATGCGACGAGCGAGCCTACGCGCTGCAGGCCGAAATCGGTGCCGATCGCGCGTTGTGTTTCGAGGCTGACGTCAGCAACCGGGCGGCGGTCGGTCAACTGATAGCCGCCACGCTGGAGCGATTCGGCGCACTCGACGTTCTGATCAACAACGCCGGCGTCAACGTGTTCGGCGATCCGCTCACGCTTTCCGCGACGGACTGGCGGCGTTGCATGGACGTCGACCTCGATGGCGCGTGGCATTGCTGCCAGGCCGCGCTGCCGGAGATGTTGGCGCGCGGTGCCGGAAGCATCGTCAATATCGCGTCGGTGCATGGACACAAGATTATTCCCGGCGCGTTTCCCTATCCCGTAGCCAAGCACGGCGTGATTGGCCTGACGCGCGCATTGGGTATCCAGTATGCGGCGCACGGGATACGCGTGAATTCGATCTCGCCGGGCCTGATTCTCACACCGTCCGCCGAAGCCCATTTTTTGCGCGATGCCGACCCTGATGGTGAACGACGTCGGCAAGCCGATTTGCTGCCGTGCAAACGTATAGGCGAACCCATCGAAGTGGCCTACACGGCCTTGTTCCTGGCCAGCGATGAAGCACGCTTCATCAACGCCACCGACATTTTGATCGACGGCGGTCGATCGCAGCTTTACCACGAATAAAGGACTTCCATGACTTGGCCGACCCGCTTGCCGCTCATCGCTATTTTGCGTGGCATCACGCCTGACGAAGTGATTGCCCATGTCGCCAAGTTAATCGAGGTTGGCTTCGACGCGATCGAGGTGCCGCTCAATTCGCCCAATAGCCTGGTCAGCATTGAACGCCTGGTGCGCGAGTTCGGTACGCAGGCGTGCATCGGCGCCGGAACGGTGCTCGACGTCGAAGCGGTGGATAAGCTGGCGGCGCTGCGATGCCGTTTGATCGTAACCCCGAACACCGACCCCGCGGTGGTTAGGCGTGCGCGCGGACACGACATGCTGTGCGCTATTGGGTGCGCCACGCCCAGCGAGGCGTTTGCCGCCATCCGCGCGGGTGCGCAAGCCATCAAGGTTTTTCCCGCGGGTATTTTTGGCCCCGCCTATATCCGTGCACTCAAGGCCGTCCTGCCGCCCGATTTGCCGGTGTTCGCCGTGGGTGGCGTCACGCCGGGCACCTTGGCCGATTATCTCGCGGCGGGATGTATAGGCGCCGGGCTCGGCGGCGACTTATACCAGCCCGGCCAACCGGTATCGCGTACCGAGCAACAAGCGCAGGCATTCGTCGATGCGTATCGTCAAACAGTAAGGTAAAGCAGTAGTGCTAATGCGGTAGGGCTCATGCAGTAAAGGTAAGGCAGTAAAGGCGTGAGGGCTTTCGGCGGCTCATAAGGTCGCTCTCGCAAAGTTGCAGTCAAAAAACGCTTGGGAAGGACGTCAACAAGGCGGCCGTTAGTTATTCGTTTATTCGGAATCATGGCAAGGACAGGATGAAAATCACCCAAATCACAACGTATCGTCTGCCGCCGCGCTGGGCATTCGTGAAAATCGAAACAGATGAAGGCATCACAGGCTGGGGAGAAGCGGTGATCGAAGGGCGTGCCCGCACCGTCGAGGCGGCAGTGCTGGAGTGCGCACAGGATCTGATCGGCAAGGACCCGAGTCGAATCAACGACCTGTGGCAGATGCTGTACCGCGCGGGCTTTTACCGCGGCGGCGCGATTTTGATGAGCGCCATTGCCGGCATCGACCAGGCCTTGTGGGACATCAAGGGCAAGGCGCTGGGCGTGCCCGTGTACCAGTTGCTGGGCGGCTTGGTGCGTGACCGGATGAAAACCTACAGTTGGGTGGGGGGCGACAGGCCCGCGGATATCATTCGCGATATTCGCGCTCGGGTCGAGCTGGGTTTTGACACCTTCAAGCTCAACGGTTGCGAAGAAATGGGCATGATCGATTCGAGCCGTACCGTTGATGCCGCCGTCGCCAAAGTTGCAGAAATCCGCGCAGCGTTCGGCGACCAGATCGAGTTCGGCCTCGACTTTCACGGCCGCGTGTCCGCGCCCATGGCAAAGGTACTGATCAAGGAGCTGGAGCCGTATCGTCCGCTGTTTATCGAGGAGCCGGTGCTACCGGAGCAGTCGGAGCACTATGCGCGGCTCGCGGCACAAACGCATATCCCGCTTGCCGCGGGCGAGCGCATGTACAGCCGCTTTGAATTCAAGCGCGTACTGGAAGCGGGTGGACTCGCGATACTGCAGCCTGATGTGTCACATGCCGGCGGCATTACCGAGTGCGTAAAGATTGCGGCGATGGCCGAAACGTATGACGTGGCGCTGGCGCCGCATTGCCCGCTGGGACCCCTTGCGCTGGCTGCGTGTCTGCATGTGGATTTCGTCTCCTGGAATGCCTTTATCCAGGAACAAAGCATGGGCATCCACTACAACCAAGGCGGCGAGGTGCTGGACTATGTGTTGAACAAGGAAGATTTTGCGCTGGACGGTGGTTATATCGCGCCGTTCACCAAGCCAGGACTAGGCGTCGAAATCGACGAAGCACTCGTTATCGAGCGCAGCCGCAACGCACCCGACTGGCGCAACCCCTTGTGGCGACATCGCGATGGCAGTGTGGCGGAGTGGTAGAAGAGCGGTAGAGGCGAGCGTATAGAGGCTCCATCGGCCGGCTTCTACTCGATATCGCAGGACCAGGCGAAGCAACGCCGCCTTTTGCGTAACACGAAATTTCGTAACACGTAGTTCAGGACAACCAGGAGGGAAGTATTAAACCAATTAACCGATACAGAATCAATAAATAAGTATACCTAAATAAATAAATTAAAATTAAGGAATGGAGAAGACGATGAAGAAGACTCTACTCGCAGCGGCGCTGATGAGTGCGGGCGCCTGCGCATACGCGCAGAGCAGCGTTACGCTTTACGGGCGGCTGGACAACGGCATCGAGTACATGTCGGGTGTGCCCACCGGTCCCACAACGGCGCAATCGCGGCTTCGCGTCGAAAGCGGGGATTGGGGCACCAGCCTGTTCGGGATGAAAGGCGTCGAGGACATCGGCGGGGGCACCAAAGTGACGTTCCACTTGGAGGATGGGCTAAACACCGTGAACGGCGCGAGCGCCGGACCGGCTGGCACCGCCTTCAGCCGGTACGCCGACGTCGGTGTTACCAACGACACCTACGGTACGCTGTTGTTGGGCAAGGAGCTTTGGATATCGAACATGGATTGGGATTTCGATCCACTGGGCCAGTCGAACTGGTCGTCCGCCTCGCTGGTGGGAGGGCGTAACTGGGTCGGCTCGCAAAACGGCATCACCTATGAGACGCCTACGGTGGGTGGCTTTAACGCGGTAGGGGTGTATGGGCTAAGCAACTCAACGGACTTCAACGGCAACACCACGCCGGGTACGCAGAATGGGCGACGTGCGGGTTTTGCTGCGACCTATACCTCGGTGCTGTTTCAAGTGCGTGGGATTTACGACGAAATCCGCGACAGCACGGGCGGTTTCACCGATGTGTACGCGTCTTCGCGCGAATACTTCGCGGGCTTGAACGTGTTTCTCGGGCCCGTCACGTTGCAAGCGGCCTATCAAGGTTCGCATGCACCGCAGGCTGCGGCGGGTGCACCGTCGACTACCAACCTCGAGTGGGGAGGTGCGACTTATCGGATCAATCCTGAGGTGGCGTTGATTGCGGCGGTCTACCATGTGAACGCGAACAACGGCGGCGGGTCGGCCACCATGTACACGCTTTCGGGTACGTACAGTTTATCCAAGCGTACCTTGATTGCCCTGGAGGCCGCGACTTTGCACAATAGCAAGAACGGTGCTTTCGGGCTGAACGCGAACGAGCCGGGTACCGGCGACGCGCCACTGGCCGGCCATGGTCAGTCGGGCGTGTTCGTGGACTTGCAGCACGAGTTCTAGTACGACAGCTCCGGGTCTTGAGTTCCGCGTCCAGGGCTCCGCGGCTAGAACTCTGAGTCTAAAGCTCCGGGTCTAGCGCTTCGGGTCCAGAGCCTTTTCTCTACGGGTGGGTTCCCGCCGTCATGCTTCAATCGACTGACGGGAAATCCAGCACCGTCTGTGCGAGCGTCTTAGCGCACTGAATTGTCCAGACTGACCATAAAGACGGGGAGATCGGTCGTAGGCGGCTTGGCCGGCACCTGGAAAAACATCTCAGCGACCCAGCCTCGGTGATAGCTTGCATGGTTGACCAAATGCAGGAATATCGCGCCGCGCGACATGACCGCTTGCTCGCCCGATATAAATTTGAACGGTACGGCTTCGTCCAATGTGAGGTCGGACTGCTTCGCGCTCCAGTCGATGACCCAGTCGTTCATGGTCTGCTGCGCTTGCCACAGATCAGCCAGTTTGGGATGAAGCACAAGGTTGCGTGCGGTGTAGCCATGGTCGCGCCCCTCGAGATGCGCTTGCCAGATGCGATCGACCACGTAATTGTGGTTGAGGGTGCCCACCATCGTTTTGAACAGCGTCTGCCGCGGTCGATCCCATTCGACTTCGGGTAGATTCGCAACAGCGTCGAACATCAGTCGGTCGGCCCACGCTTTGTACTGGGAAAGCATGACAGCGGTGCGTGTATTGATCATCTTGTGTATCGCCGGTTGATAAAGGTTAAGTGGTGCACGCAGCACCGCTGGTTAGCTGGTCGCTTGGATAACGGTGCCTTTTCGACAAATTCCGTGCGGTTTCGAAAGAACCGAAAAGCCGCGGCGCTTATAATTTTTTGCACTTTGCTTGAGCGATCGATCGCGTTTTAATTAGCGAATACGGCTCACCGTGGTCGAATCTGCCTACATAGCTTACGTGGTTTCCAATCCCGCCGCCGGGTCCTGCCGGGCGGCCGAGCGCCGAGGAGCAACACATGTCTTCCGATCAAGAAGTCCTACCGCCGCTGCCGCCCTTCACGCGCGAGACCGCGATCCAGAAGGTTCGCCTGGCCGAAGATGGCTGGAACACGCGCGATCCGGCAAGGGTTGCACGTGCCTATTCGCTCGATACGAAGTGGCGTAATCGGGCGGAATTTGCGAACAACCGCGACGAGGCACGCGCGTTCCTGGAACGCAAATGGAAAAGAGAACTGGACTATCGCTTGATCAAGGAGTTGTGGGCGTTCGAGGGCAACCGCATCGCCGTGCGCTTCGCCTACGAAAGCCATGACGATTCCGGTAACTGGTCTCGATCCTACGGCAACGAGAACTGGGAGTTCGGCCCGGATGGACTGATGCATCATCGCTATGCGAGCATCAACGACCTGCCGATCAAGGAGGCCGATCGCAAATTTCATTGGCCGCTGGGCCGCCGACCCGACGATCACCCGGGGCTCAGCGAACTGGGGTTGTGATCACGCTTGTGATCAGACTTGCCTTCAAGAAATCGGCCGCGCGTCAAAGATCTTGTCGAGGGGTATCGGACGGTGCCGCAAAAAGCCCTGCGCATAGTCGATCCCCATTTCGCGCAGTAACGATTCGACGGCCTCGGTCTCGACAAATTCGGCTACGGTTTTCTTACCCGTTATCTTCGCAACGTCACGGATGCACCGTACCGTAGCTTGATCGACCAAGTCGACCACCAGATCCCGAACGAATTGTCCATCGATTTTCAGGTAATCGACGGGCAGGCTCTTGAGGTAGCCGAACGACGAGGCGCCACTACCGAAGTCGTCGAGCGCGAAGCGAACGCCGAATTTCCGCATGGACTCAAAGAAGCAGATCGCGTCGCTCAAGTTGGTGATGGCCGCGGTTTCAGTGATCTCAAAGCATAGCTTTTGATGATCGAATGCGATGGTTTCCATCAACTCCATCACGTAGCGATGGAAATCACGGTCGCCGATCGACTGGCCTGACAGGTTGATCGCTACGGTGCCGACATGTGGGAGCGTCGCCCTGTGCTCGGCCATCCACTCGAATACCTCATGCACGACCCAGCGATCGATACGTGTAGCCATATGAAAACGCTCAGCGGAGGGCAGGAACGCACCGGGCGAAATCAGCGTTCCATCATCGTTGATCAGTCGTAGCAAGATCTCGACGTGCAGGCCACCGTTTTCATCGCCCAATGGCGTGATCTGCTGCCAGTGCAGGGCGAACTGCCCTTTGTCCAACGCTTGTTCAAGCCGGTAAACCCATTGCATGTCTTGGCGATGGGCCTCGATCATCTCATCGGCCGCAAAGTAGGTATGCACGCGGTTTCGCCCGGCTGCCTTGGCGGCATAACATGCGCTGTCGGCCGCTTGCAAGATACTCGCCGTGGTCGGCCACCCCGCGTCCACCGGGACCAGCCCTATACTTGCACCGATATGGAAACGCTGGTTTCCGTGTTGAAACCGTACTGCATCGATTCCCTGACAGATCGTCTGCGCGATGTCTTGTGCCGTCTTAAAAGAGCAGTTTTCGAGGATCAGGCCAAACTCATCGCCGCCTAAGCGGGCGAAGGCATCACCCTTGCGCACGAATCGCCTGATGATGCCGACCACCTGCTTGAGCACTTGGTCCCCAGCAGCATGCCCAGCCGCATCATTGACCAGACTGAATCGGTCAAGATCGATGTACATCAATGCGTATTGCGCCTCTCCTCTGTGAGCGGCGGTCAACGTCAGTTGCAAGCACCGCTCGAATTCGTCGCGATTGAGAAGCCCCGTGAGCGTGTCATGCGTTGCCCGGTACTTCATTTCGTCGTTCAGGCGACGTTGTTCGGAGACGTCGCGCACGACCAACACCACGCCTAGCGTCTGGCCGGCAACATTCTTGATCGGTCCCGCGGACCCTTCAATATAATATTCTTGGCAATCGCGGCTGATCAATATCGTGTGATCGGCCAAGCTGACGAAACGCTCCTCGGATAGGGAAACGTTCACCGGACTATCGACCGGCAATCGGCTCACGTCCATGACGATGTGCAATATCGTTTCAGACGGCCGCCCCCGAGCATAGCCATTCGTCCAGCCGGTGAGTCGTTCAGCGACGGGATTAAGGTACTCGACTCGACCTCGCGCATCCGTGGTGATGACGCCATCACCAATGGAATGAAGCGTCACACGCAATCGCTCATGCTGCGCGGCGAGTTCGCGTTGCATGCGCTTGCGTTCGGTCACGTCCACCATCACCGTCAGTGAGTGCAAAGGCAAATCGCCGGTATCGCGTTGGATCACGGACGACACCATCATGTCGATGAGAGTCCCGTCCTTGCGCATGGCCTGGTATTCGATACCGTGACATTGGCCAGTTCGGAAAAGCTCAGGGATGACCGTCTCAGTGGCATAGGCACGCGATGCCGGCGTCAAAAAATCTACAACCAAACGGCCGACCACCTCGTCACGCGCATAGCCGAGCGTTCTTAGCCAGACATCGCTCACGTGTACCAAGCGCCCTTGTGCATCAATCGAATGGAGCATGGCCGGCGTGGCTTTAAAAAGCATCCGGTAGCGTTGCTCACTCACTGCCTTTGTTTGTTTTACCAACGATAACTGTTGTTCGTTCAACAGGGATGGATCCTGGTCTTTCGTCTGCATGTATCGGGGGGGGCGGTTCTGTATAAATATGTGCCGCGCTTCGGTCCATGATCGGGTGGGCAATCTATTTATGCATTGCCGTTACTGCACCGACGCACAGCAGAAGCGGGCGCTTCGCACCCAGGCCTTCGAGGCGAGGGAAAGCGTGACAGGCACTCCGATGTTATAGCGCCTTTCTGAATAGATTAGTCATCCTTAAGTACTTCGCATTCATCCACGCGTCGGACGACAAATTGGCAATAGCCCTATTCCATCGGAATCGTCGTAATAATTGAGAACAATTCTTGCTCTATCTAATATAAATTCCATATAAATTTCGAGTGTAATGTGGCCAACTAGCGAACCGGTTATAAGCGATCCACGTTTTCTTGACAATTGAATGAAGAGGCATTAGCGTGCTGCTTTCTTTCTTCAATGACAAGCCTCGCCATGCATTCAGCGCTTTCGCAGTTTCGTCGCCCCCGCATTGACGGTGGCCCACGATGCGCTGGCGACTTGTCGAGAAAAGTCGCGGCCATCGACGCGGCCGATTCCAACTCGTTAGTAATGGAAACTTTCTACTCGCGGCCCGACACGGTCAGCCTGGCTGTGATTGAAGGCGATCGGCCCATCGGCTTAATTAACCGCGATATTTTCCTGTCGCAAATGAGCAAGCGGTTCCACCGCGAGCTTTATGACAAGAAGACCTGTATCGCGTTCATGGACAAAGAGCCACTCATCGTCGACGCCGACATGAGCATCGAAGAGCTGACATTCAAGATCGTAGAAGTGGGTGAAAAAGCGCTGATTGATGGATTCATCGTAACGCGGGCAGGCCGATTTGCCGGCATCGGCAGCGGCTTGAAGTTGCTGGGTACCGTGGCCGAAATTCAGGCGCAAAGGAATCGCCAGCTCATGCAGAGCATCGAATATGCCAGCGTGATCCAGCGAGCCATGCTGCGCGCCTCGCGCGAGGCGCTGTCGACGACGCTGCCCGCCGCTGCGCTGGTATGGGAACCGCGCGACGTGGTCGGTGGCGACTTCTATCATTTCGCAGCGCTTTCCGATGGATGGTTCGGCGCTGTAGCCGACTGCACCGGACACGGGGTGCCTGGCGCTTTCATGACGCTGCTTGCATCGTCGTCGTTGTCGCAGGCGCTTGAGTTGATCGGCCCGCGCGATCCGGCCGCGCTGCTTGCGGCAGTCAATAGCAACGTCAAGGGGCTGTTGGGACAGGTCAACGCGGGCGGGGCGTCGCCGCAGTCCAACGATGGCCTTGATGCCGCGTTTTTCTGGCTCGATGCACAGCGGCAGCAGCTGAATTTCTCAGGCGCGCGCATCGCGCTGCACATTCTGCGACCCGATGCAAATCAGTTCGAAAGCATCCCGGGCGAACGCATGGGTGTGGGCTACGTCGACAGTCTCGCAGACTATGCATGGACGCTGCATACGATTACGGTCCCGCACGGCAGCCTGCTGTTCATTTCGACAGACGGTCTGATCGATCAGATCGGCGGTCCGCGCGAGATCACCTTCGGCAAACGCCGGGCCCTCGATCTGATCCTTGAGCATCGGGCGCAATCGCCGTCCGCGATCTGCGAAATCCTGCAGCGCGCACTCGCCGACTGGCAAGGTGCGCAAACTCGTCGCGACGACGTCACCCTATTTTTTGCACGCGTTTAAGGTAGTCCATGAACATGTCCGAATTCCTAGGCCAGGAGAACGCGTTTTTTGAGCTCGCTCAGCAACGTAACCTGATTTTTTATCACAAGGGCTACTTTTCCCATAGCATCGTTACGGCGATGAGCGAGGTCGTGAAACTGCAATTGGAAGTTGCAGGCGTCGGCGCTCCGACCCGGCGTAAATTGTTTTCATCCTTTATCGAGCTCTCGCAAAATATCGTCCACTATTCGTCCGATTGGCTCGTCGAAGGTCAGGACCAGGGTGGCGCGATACGCGAGGGCGCGGTGTACATCGTCACCGAGGTGGAGCGACAGCGACACCTCATGCTATGCGTGAATCCCATTGCGCGAGCTGCGGTGAAAGATCTGCGCGAAACGCTGGAACCGCTGCGCAACATGTCGCCCGATGAAATCAAACAAGCGTACAAGGTATCGTTGCGTGCAGACACGCCCGCGCAAAGCAAGGGCGCGGGGCTGGGATTTCTGACGATGGCGCGCGATGCGAGCGAGCCGCTCGAATTCGGATTTTTCCCACGTGCCGACGACCCGGAAACCACGCTGTTTTGCCTCAAGACCATCATCTGAAGTAAGGTATGTGTACCATCCATGGATAACTTTTACATTGCCGCCACGGCTACGTCGCCGGAAGTGAATTTCCGGTTCGACCAGAACCTGCTGTCGCTCAGTGGTGAGTCTTACCCCGAGAACGCGGCCGCGTTCTATACGCCTGTCATCGAGAAACTGCGAACCTACCTGGCGAGCTGCGCCGATACCGTTGTCACCGCCAACGTCACCCTGACGTACTTCAATAGCTCCAGCACGAAGATTCTGTTCAGCATATTCGATGCGCTGGACCGGGCGGCTTCATCGGGAAATCGCGTGTTGGTGAACTGGTATCGCGACGAAGAGGAAGAGACGATTCTCGAATTCTGCGAGGAGTTGCAAATCGATTTTACGGCGATCGAGTTTACCGATTGCCCCATTGCGACTTAAGGACGGTGATCGTAGTGTCGACTTCCCCCTCGGACGCGGCTTCGAACGACGCGCCGGATCTGTTTCAGAGCGAGACTGCAGCGCTCGAAAAAGCGCGCGCGATCCGTGCGAACGCCGACGCAGATGCCGAGAACTACCGCCTGGCGCTAGGTGAACTCATCGGGTATTTCGAGCGCCTGATGCGTGAGACGCGTCGTCTGATCGGACGCAGCGATCGCACCGAACGCGAAATGCATGCGCTCACCCAGCAGTTGCAATATCGCGCAACCCACGACGGGCTAACCGGTGTGTTCAACCGCAGTGCGGTGATTGAGCAGGCGAGCAAGGCATTGCGCCTGGAGCGCACGGTGATGGTCGTCCTCGACATCGACGAGTTCAAGAAGGTCAACGACGATTTTGGCCATCCCGCAGGCGACGCGGTCATTCTCGGCGTCGTCGATTGTTTGCGGCGCATCGTGGGAGAGCGAGGTGTCATTGGCCGTATCGGCGGCGAAGAATTTACAGTGGTGTTGCCGCGGCATGATCTAACCGATGCCTTGGAATTGGCTGAGAGCATGCGTTCGGCTATTTGCAAGCACCTTTTCGCACCGCCTGTGAATCGTCGCATTACGGCCAGTTTCGGCGTCAGTGTCAATGCAGTTGGCACCGATTTCGACACGGGCTACGGGCTGGCGGACGCTGCCTTGTATAGAGCGAAGCGTGGGGGCCGCAATCGTGTGGAGATTGCTGATCCGCAATTGGCATCGATTTCAAGCGTAGCTAGGTGATTTCGAGGAAAGCATGACAACTGTCAATCAACCGCCTGTTCACCGTCCCGAGAATCTCGGGCGTGCACGTACCGCTGCACGCTCGATGTTCGATCCTGCGCTCGTGAAGCCGGCCATCGTCGATGCGTTCAAGAAGCTCGGCCCGCGCACGCAGCTTCGTAACCCGGTGATGTTCTGCGTCTATATCGGCAGTATCATGACGACGGTGCTGTGGGTCGCCGCGCTGGCAGGGCAAGCCGAAGCGCCGGCGGGGTTCATTCTGGCCGTCTCGCTATGGCTCTGGTTCACGGTGCTCTTCGCGAATTTAGCGGAAGCGCTCGCCGAAGGCCGTTCGAAAGCCCAGGCCGCATCGCTTAGGATTGCGAGGTACAACGTGGTGGCCAAGAAGCTCGACGAGCCGCATGCGAAGGCGCCGCTGCGCATCACGACGTCGACGGAACTGCGCAAGGGCGATGTCGTGCTCGTCGAAGCCGGCGACACGATGCCCGCCGACGGCGAGGTGATTGAAGGCGTCGCATCGGTCGACGAGTCGGCGATCACCGGCGAATCCGCACCGGTCATCCGTGAATCGGGCGGCGACTTCTCGTCCGTTACCGGCGGCACGCGCGTACTGTCCGACTGGATTGTCGTACGCGTGAGCGTGAATCCGGGCGAAGCGTTCCTCGACCGGATGATCGCGATGGTCGAAGGCGCAAAGCGCCAGAAGACGCCCAACGAGATCGCGCTGACGATTCTGCTCGTGGCGCTCTCGCTCGTAATGCTGTTCTCGACGACGTCGCTGTTGCCGTTCTCGATCTTTGCGGTTGCGGTAACGAAGCTTGGCCATGTCGTCATTATTACGGCGCTCGTCGCATTGCTCGTGTGTCTGCTCCCGACGACGATCGGCGCCCTGCTCTCGGCTATCGGCGTTGCCGGCATGAGCCGCCTGCTGCAGGTCAATGTGATCGCCACCTCGGGCCGCGCCATCGAAGCGGCCGGCGACGTTGACGTGCTGCTGCTCGACAAGACCGGCACGATCACGCTCGGCAATCGCCAGGCCTCCACGTTCGTGCCGGCACCCGGTGTGACGGAGGAGTTCCTCGCGGACGCGGCGCAGCTTGCATCGCTTGCCGACGAAACGCCTGAGGGACGAAGCATCCTCGCGCTGGCCAAGCGGCGCTTCAACATCCGTGAGCGCGACATGGGTTCGCTGCACGCTCAGTTCCTCGGCTTCACCGCGCAAACGCGCATGAGTGGCGTCGATCTGCTGAACCGTGAGATCCGCAAGGGCTCGGCCGACGCCGTGCGCCGCTACGTCGAAGCAGGGGGCGGCAGCTTTCCGCAGGAAGTACAAAAGGCGGTCGACGAAGTGGCTCGCCGCGGCAGCACGCCGTTGGTGGTGGCGGAGAAGCAGGGCGCGCACGGTGAGGAGCCGGGCGCCGCGAGCGTGCTCGGCGTGATTGAGCTGAAGGATATCGTCAAGAGCGGCCTCAAGGAGCGCTTTGCCGAGCTTCGGAGGATGGGCATCAAGACGGTGATGGTGACGGGCGACAACTGGTTGACGGCGGCCGCGATTGCCGCTGAAGCGGGCGTCGACGACTTCGTTGCCGAAGCCACGCCAGAAGCCAAGCTGGCGGTCATCCGCTCGCATCAGGCCGAAGGACGGTTTGTCGCGATGACGGGCGACGGCATCAACGACGCACCGGCACTTGCGCAGGCTGACGTGGCCTTGGCAATGAACACGGGTACGCAAGCCGCGAAGGAAGCGGGCAATATGGTCGACCTCGACTCGAACCCGACGAAGCTGATCGAGATCGTCGAGATCGGCAAGCAGATGTTGATGACCCGGGGCTCGTTGACCACGCTCTCGCTCGCCAACGACGTCGCCAAGTACTTCGCGATCATTCCGGCTGCGTTTGCTTCGACGTATCCGCAGCTACGCGTGTTCAACGTGATGCATTTGACCTCGCCGACCTCCGCGATTCTGTCGGCGGTGATCTTCAACGCGCTGATCATTGTGTTCTTGATCCCGCTCGCGTTGAAGGGCGTGAAGTACCGCGCGCTCGGCGCGGCCCCATTACTGCGTCGCAACCTGCTGATCTATGGCCTCGGCGGTATCATCTTGCCGTTCCCATTCATCAAGCTGGTCGATATGGTGATTGCCGCGATGGGTTGGGCCTGATCGGCCCGTTCACGCTCAGCAGCCGCCCTTGTCGTGGCAAAACCGAATATCGCCGTACCATGCCTGCGCGGTTGAATTGGTGTTGTCCGAATCGGTCAGCACCCCATACGCCAACAGCTTGCCGGGTTTTTCGTGGAAGACACTTTGGAAATCGTCGGCTACGTTCCGGTTGAAGCTCTGCCATTGTCCCAGTGAGGCATCGCCGCCGGCCGCGACGACCATTTGAATTCGGTCGGTATGCGGATTGGGAATAACGTTGCCGACCGGCGCCGTAGTGGACCAGATATACATCAGCGTGGCGTAAGGCAGATCCTGGCCGCCTATCGACTTGGCCAGGCGTGCGGCAGTGCGGTCGCCTAACGACAACTGACTTTTATCGCCGTCGAAAATCAGTATCAGGCGTGCCGGAGCGTCCTCCAGAGCTGCCACACTATTGTCGGCTTTGGGAACCGGGTGATCGACCTTCCAGCGCCAACTGAGCCAGGGCGTTTGCGTGAGATCCGTATTCCCATCGTGCATCAGAGCCGAAGCCGATCCGGCGGAGTCGGCTTCGATGACCGTCGCACCGGAAACCGAGACCAATTTATATTGGGTCGGTACTTTACCTTTTGCCACGGGCAAATTCTTCCAACCCGCCGGCAAATCGGGGCCAGGCGACGACGCCGAAAAAACCGGGCTGGGCGCATCCGCAGGTGCGGCGGGTGTGCTGCTTTGCGCGTAGACGGGGCTGTTGGCGACCAGCATGGCACCCAAGCATAGGATGCCGGAGCTAACTAAAGCACGGGGCACACGGAGCATTACGTTCTCCTCGGGGGAAGGGGGGCGCCGCAGGAAGCTGTTGCGGCAGCACGCAAAGGGTGCTTTTGGGGCGGCCACGACGGGCACCGGACTTTGATTATTGTAGTCAATACTATGCACAGCGTGTGTCATTGCAGCTTCACGATAGGGATCAAAATCTGCTAGGCATCCACAAATTTACACGGAATGCCATCAGACAAGATGCCGCAGTGTTGCAGCCTATCGGCGGTCTCTCAATCGTTATATCCGGTGATATATTACGCCCGCCAAGCGCGCCGTGCTGCTTGCCAAGCTGAATGCAGCCTTTCAGCAAGTTCAGCCTTGTCCAACCTACCTCGGAATATTTCGGATGAAAAAAATTGCCTTAGCCGGCACGATTGCGGGCCTGCTTTCCGTGGCAGCACATGCGCAAAGCAGCGTCACCCTGTATGGAGTAATCGATGAAGGTGTTCAGTTCAATTCCAACGCCAAGAATGTCGTCGGCGGGACCAACGTGGGCGGCCGCTCAGTCTCACTGGAATCGGCAAGTGGCGGTCTGTCGAACAATCGTTGGGGGTTGCGTGGTACGGAAGATCTAGGCAGCGGCCTCAAGGCCATCTTCACGCTCGAGTCTGGATTCAATCTCAATACCGGTGCTTTCGGACAAGGCACCACGCCCTTCGGCCGACAGGCGTTTGTCGGATTGAGCAGTGTCCAATACGGCACGGTCACCATGGGTCGCCAATACGACAGCATCGTTACCTATGTTCAACCCGTGACCACCATTCGTTACTTTGGCGGTTCGTTACTGATCGAGCATCCGGGCGATCTCGACAACTTCAACAATTCGCTGCGTACCAACAACACCGTCACCTATGCGAGCCCGGACTTCAATGGCTTGACCATGGGTGCCCAGGTCAGCCTGGGCGGGCAAGCCGGCAACGTGACCGCAGGGGGGGGCTATTCGGCCGGCGCAACCTACGCCAACGGTCCGATCACGCTGGGTGCCGGCTATAACTACTTCAAGAACCCGACCGGCGCTGCTGGCACCGGGCTATTCACCGATAACGTCAACGGGTCTTCTATCCTTAGCGGTGTCTTGAATAGCGGTTATGCAACGGCCAACTCCTACCAGGTCGCAGCCGCTGGCGGCACTTACGATTTGGGGGCGGCCCTGATTGGCGTGAGCTACTCCAACGTCAAGTACGGCACCATCAGCGCACTGAATGGCGCCACCGCTACCTTTAACGATGTGGAAGTCGGCTTCAAATGGCGCTTCACACCAGCGTTGTTCGCGGGGCTCTCGTATAACTATCTTAAAGGCAATAGCGTCGACTTCAAGCCGGGCGCCAGCGTAGGCAATCAACACTTCAACGAAGTCAGCCTGCTCACCGATTACGCGCTATCCAGGCGCACTGATGTCTATATCCTCGGCGCTTACCAGCGAGCATCGGGTACCAGTTCCACAGGATCTGCGGCGGTGGCTGACATCGGAAACAGCGGGGATTCGTCGAACGACGGCCAAGCGATTGTTCGAGTGGGGATGCGCCATCGCTTCTAATTGAACGACTAGCGGTATGGCACTGTATATGGCTCGTCTTTCGACGAGCCATTCTTTTGTGGACTTGCCTGAGATTGGCACTCAGGCAGGTCGTGCCAACGGCATGGCAATACTAGGGTTAACCCTAGGCCATGCTTTCAATTGTCATACTCCACTGTTACAGACGACTTGAGATTTTTTGACTCATCTGCGGTACATTTCCTGTCATGTGTAGTGATCGCATCCAGAGTAAGGTGTGGAATCTACTTGATGTGGAGCCGCGATAGGCATTTCGGGGGCAACTAGAGGTTGAAGCAAAGGCAACAAGCTGTGGCAAGTTTTTATCGTTCTTGCGGTTGGCGTGTTGAGGCACTTTCTATCTATAAGGAGAAGTAAAAATGAAATTAGCTAACGTGCTCAAAATGACTTGTACAGTTTTTGCAGTGGCCTTCGCATGTCAGGCGTACGCCCAGGCATCGGGCGCGGCCGATGCAACCGCAACCCCCACACCGTCGGCCAAGAAGACGGTCCGAACGGCGAACCATAGGCTGGCTCTTGCGGTGCGGCACGCGCTGAGTAGGACGAAAGGTCTCGATGTTGCACGAGTCGTGGTCCTCGCCAGGAGCGGGAAGATCTCGCTTAACGGATCGATGCCGACCCAGGATCAGGTCGACAAGACCACCGACGTCGCCAAGGGTGTGCCCGGCGTGATCTCCGTCAACAATCAACTGACCGCGGGTACAGTCAATCCGTAGTCGTCGCTGTATGTATTCCCTAGCGTCGGGCCCGCTGATACCGGCTGGCCCGGCGTACATCACTTGCTCACATCCGTCATAATCGCAGCACCATACGCCTAATGTGTTTTAACGCTGGTTTCCTGCCCGTGCTGCACTATATTAAGAGGCTGGGGCGCATCGAGAAGGAGCGCGCTCGAACCGCTTGAGAGAAGAGGGGTAAAAATGCCTAGGCTTTACGCGCAAACCCGACTTTCTGTAGAGCCCGTAATCCTGGTGTCGCAGGCCATCGATACCGAACAGCGATGGCGCTGCCCGTCTCGCCTGGTGGACACACCCGCGCAGCCGGACGGCAATGTGACGATCTCGCGGTGGACGCGAGACGACGTGAAGACCGTCGAAATCACGCCTCAAGTCGATAACGAATTCCACACGATCGGCATCAACCTTAAATCCACGCGCGTGACGTTTTACCATGGCGGCCGGCCGCTGCACGATGGGTGCGTCATGCCGGGCGTAACTCAGGTAACGTGCCCCGGCGAGCCGGTGCGGGCGCTGTTCTACATGCCGTGCGATGTGCTGCATGTGTACGTGACACAAGCGTTGCTGGCCGAGTGCTATGAGAGTGCGTTCAACATTGCGCCCGTCGGTGACCTCCTCATCAGCGACCCCTCGTTGATTCGTGACCCCGTAATCGAACGCCTGGCGCTTGCGCTTGCGAATGCGTCGGATGTCTGCGGTGCGTTCAGCCGTGTCTACACCGAGAGTGTCGGGCTCGCCATCGTCTCGCGCCTGCTTGCACGCGAGTTCAACCGCGTCGGGCGTCCGCGTTCCGTGGCCGCGGTGGGTTTGCCCGCGTGGCAAGCCAAACGCGCGATCGACTACATCGACGCACACCTGACCGATTCGATCGGGCTGGCCGATATCGCGCAAAGCACGGGGCTCTCTCGTATGCACTTTGCCGCGCAGTTCCGTGCCGCGACGGGTTTGCGTCCTCATGAATTCGTCTTGCGCCGGCGTATCGAGCGTGCGCAAAGCCTATTGCTGCAGTCCAGGCTAACCTCGCTGGACATCGCTTTGAGCACAGGTTTTCGTTCGCAAGCTCACTTCACGACAGTATTCAAGCGTTTGGTTGGGGAAACGCCGGCTCGCTGGCGGGCGATCGTTCGCGACAAATAAGTTCTCAACCTACCCAGGGACGCACACACGCCCGCCATTCGTTCATTTACGTCGATCATGTCGATCAAGAAGTCGCCCTAGCATGAGCACATCCCCGACAGAGAACCCGCGCTCGCCTTGGCATCCCGGTGAACTGGAACTCCAGAAAGCGGCTGGGGTTGCGCAGCGGATGGAGGAAATCGGGCGGCAAGTGATTCGTGGTTTCATGCTCGATCAGCATCGTGCGTTTTACATGCAGCTGCCGTTCGTGGTTCTCGGGGCCGTGGATAAGGATGGCGACCCATGGGCTACGTTGCTCGCGGGCACGCCTGGGTTCCTGCAGGCACCGACTCGACACAGACTGAGCGTGAGCACCGGCAAGCGCGATTCGAGGGACCCCGCCAGCAGTGGGTTCGATAACGGCGCGTCGGTCGGGTTGCTCGGCATAGAACTGGACACGCGGCGCCGCAACCGTTTGAACGGCGTCGTGCGCAATAGTAGCGAGGCGGGTTTCGACATCGAGGTTGCCCAGAGTTTCGGCAATTGCCCGCAATATATCCAACTGCGCGATTTCGAATTTGTCCGCGACTCGGCAAGTGTGTCGAAGCAGGAAGCCGTGCGCCTGTCTGAGTTGTCCGAGCGTGCCCGGGCGATGATCACAGGAGCGGACACGTTGTTCGTCGCTTCCTATGTGGATATCGACGGGGAGCCTCGGCAAGTCGACGTCTCGCATCGCGGTGGCCGGGCGGGCTTCGTGCGTCTGGGCGACGATGGCGTTCTAACGATTCCGGAGTTCGCCGGGAATTTGTTTTTCGCAACGCTGGGCAATTTTCTCGTCAATCCCAAAGCAGGGCTTCTTTTCACCGATTTCGAAACGGGCGATTTGCTCCAGCTTTCGGGAGACGCCGAGATCGTCCTGCAGTCGCCGGAGATCGCCGCGTTCCAGGGGGCGGAGCGGTTATGGCGTTTCAAGCCGCGCCGTATCGTCTATCGTCCCGATGCTTTGCCCCTGCATTGGACGTTCCAGCGCGAAGGCTGGTCGCCCAACTCGCTGATGACCGGCGACTGGGCACAGGTCGAAGAGCGGCTGAAGGCGGCGGCATTAGCAGATTCGTGGCGACCGTTCAGGGTTACCAAGATCGCCGACGAGAGTTCCTTGATTCGGTCGTTCTACCTCGAGCCGCAAGACGGAGCAGGTCGGCTCGCGCATCAAGCAGGCCAGCACCTGCCGATCCGTGTCACGCTGGCGGGCACCAGTAAGCCCGTCATACGGACTTATACGCTTTCGGTCAGCCCATCTGACGAGTTCTACCGGATCAGCGTCAAGCGCGAAGGCGCGGTATCCGTGTACCTCCACGACACGCTTCGCGTGGGCGATGTGATCGAGGCCAGGGCGCCTGCCGGTCAGTTCACCATCGACGCCTTGGAGCGGCGACCTGCTGTGCTCCTGGCCGCCGGTGTCGGCGTGACGCCGATGCTCGCCATGCTGCGCCACATCGTATATGAGGGGCTGCGCACCCGGCGGGTGCGGCCGACCTGGTTCTTCCAGTCGGCACATGCATTGGCCGAGCGCGCGTTCACAACCGAAATACACGAGTTGGCCCAGAGGGCGCAGGGCCGCGTGCACGTGATGCGATTGCTGACGGATCCATCGGGCGCGCTCAAGGATAAAGACTACGACGTGGTGGGCCGGATCGATTTGAGGCTGCTTAAACAGGTATTGTCGTTCAACGATTACGACTTCTATCTATGCGGCCCGGGTGCATTCATGCAGTCGATCTACGATGGCCTGCGCAATTTGAACGTTGCCGATGCGCGCATCCATGCCGAGTCGTTCGGGCCCGCTGCGCTGCGCAGAAAGTGCGACCACTCGATCGATGCGGCGCCTGAGCACGTGCCGGCTGAAGCGCCGATTTCCATCGCGTTCGTCAAGTCGGGCCAGCAGGCGCAGTGGACGCCGGGAAGTGGCTCCTTGCTGAAACTGGCGGAGTCGTGCGGACTGTCGCCCGAATTCGGCTGCCGTGGTGGCACGTGCGGCACGTGTCGAACCCGCATCGTGAAGGGCGTGGTGGCCTACGCGGTCCCCCCTGCGTTCAAGGTCCCCGAGGATGAAGCGCTGATCTGCTGCGCCGTGCCTGCCAAACCGGAGGTGGGCGACAACGACCCGGACGACCCGCTGCAGCTCGATCTCTGAGCGCGTGGGTGGGTGTATCAAGACGCAGGTGCCCGGCGCGCCTGCAAAGCGAAGCGCGGGCTGACTGAACCTGCAGCGTAAGGCTCGCACACATCCTTGCCAAGGTGAGGAAAACGAGTGACGAAAACGAGGTGACGAAAATGAACATCCAGAAGGGCAACACCGCAGTCGTAATCATCGATCCGCAAAACGACGTGCTCAGCGAAAAGGGCGCCAACTGGGGCGCTGTGGGCGCGAGCGTTACCGAGAACCGAACGGTGGAGAATCTGGAGCGCATTTTCAAGGCGGCGAAGGCGAAGGGATACGAAGTGTTTATATCCCCTCATTATTTCTATCCCACCGATATCACCTGGAAAATGAACGGGCTGCTGGAAGCCGACGAGTTCGAGACCGGCACCTTCGCCAGGAGCGGTGCCTTGAACCTGACAGGCTTTCTGAATTCGGGAGCGGACTGGCTGGAGCGCTTCAAGCCTTATATCGAAGACGGCAAGACTATCGTTGCGAGCCCCCACAAGGTGTTCGGGCCGCAGACCAACGATCTCGTCCTGCAACTACGCAAGCGCGGCATCAGCGGCATCATCCTCGGCGGCATGCTCGCGAACATGTGCGTGGAGTCACATTTGCGCGATTTCGTCGAGCAGGGTTTCGAGGTGGCGGTCGTCTCCGATGCCGTGGCTGGACCACGTCACCCGGTATGGGGAGACGGCTATAAGGCGGCCATGATCAACTATCGGTTTTTGGCCCATGCGGTGGTGTCCACCGATGAAGTGGTGGATGCGATGAACTGAGGGGATAGTGCGGGCTTGGACATCAAACATTTTCTGACAGTTTGCACGCGCCGCACGAGGTCGTTGCGCGACGGCGAATGCTACTATGTCGCGAGTTTCTGCATGCAGTTCGAATGCAGCCTATATGCGTGATTTTTCAAGGGGATGTTCTTGAAGCTGCAAGCTCCTGCGGTAGCCCAACCCGGCGATTCGCTCAGCGCGGTCGGCACGCCCGCATTGCTGATCGATCTCGATGCGTTCGAAGCCAACTTACAAAAAATTTCGGACTTCGCCGCCGCTCATGGCGTGGCGTTGCGACCGCACGCGAAGGCTCACAAGTCGAGCGAGATCGCGAAGCGCCAGCTCGCGGCTGGGGCTGTGGGCATCTGTTGCCAGAAACTCAGCGAAGCTTATCCGTTCGCGGCGGCGGGCATTCCCAGCATACACATCAGCAATGAATTCGTCGGCGCCGACAAAGTCGCCATGGCGGTCGAGTTGGCGGCACATGTGCGCTTGAGCGTGTGCGTCGATTCCGTCGCTCAAGTTACTGCGCTGGGAGTTGCAGCCAAAAGCGCGGGCGTGCGTATCGATGTGCTGCCTGAGGTCGACGTGGGGCAGGGACGTTGCGGCGTGAATACGACCGAGGCGTTGCTCGAACTGGTCGATGCCATTGCGGCGCAAACTGCGCTTCGGTTCGGCGGCTTGCAGGCGTATCACGGCGGTGCACAACACATTGCAGTGCATGCGGAGCGCAAGGTCGCCGCGCAACGGGCGGCTGAGCTGGCGTCGCATTATGTCCAGGCGCTGCATGCGCGCGGCATAAACTGCGACGTCGTAACGGGCGGCGGTACCGGGACGATAGAGTTCGACGCGGCAAGCGGCGTCTACACGGAGCTGCAACCGGGGTCGTACTTGTTCATGGACGCGCATTACGGCGCTAATCAATGGACGGGCGCGCTGCGACTTCGCCACAGCCTTTTTATCGCATCGACCATCATGAGCGCGGCGCGCGCGGGCATTGCCGTGTGCGACGTGGGCTTGAAGGGCCTGGCGGTGGATTCGGGGCTACCGCGACGAATTTACTGGGAGAACGACGGGCAGGAGGCCGAGCTGCGCTACACGGCCGCGAACGACGAGCACGGCGTGTTGGTGGTGACCGACACCATGCCGAACACGATGCGCGAACTGCTGGGGCAACGCATCTTCTTTGCGCCGGGGCATTGCGATCCGACCGCCAACCTATACGACGAGTACGTGTGCTTTCGCGGCGCGCAGGTCGAGCAAGTATGGGCGATCGATGCGCGCGGACTTTCGCGGTGATGCGGGTATTGTCCTAGCGGCGACGCGCGTATCGTGCCGTTATGCGGCGACATGCGTGTCGTGCGGCCATGCGGCGACACGCATATCTCTCCTTAATGCGGCGACGCGCGCGTCGTGCCGCTAACGCGCCGGGTCGGCAGCGGGCGCATCCGGGTTGCACTCCGCTAGCTCTTCGAGCAACGACGCAGACGGCGCAAAAAACAAGCTACCCGTTACCGCTTTACTGAAATCGAGCAAGCGGTCATAGTTTCCCGCCGGCCGCCCGACAAACATGTTCTCGAGCATCAACTCGATCGGCGCGGGCGAGCGCGCATAGCCGATGAAATACGTGCCGAATTCGCCGAACCCCGGCCGTCCAAACGGCATGTTGGCGCGCAGTATTTTCACCTCTTCGCCGTTATCGGTGATGGTGGTGAGCGAGCTGTGCGACGAGCTCGGTTTGACCGACTCGTCCAGTTCGATGTCGGAGAGCTTGGTGCGGCCTATGATGCGTTCCTGTGCTTCGGTCGATAACGCGTTCCAGCCTGTCATGTCGTGCAGATATTTTTGCACCAGGATATAGCTCCCACCCGCCGCGGCCGCATCTTCATCGCCGACGATCGCAAAGACCGGTATTTCGTCGCCGCTGGGATTTTCAGTGCCGTCGACGAAGCCGACCATGCTGCGTTGTTCAAAATTACGAAAGCCATGCACCTCATCCACGACCGTCACTGCTGAACCGAGTGGGCTCATGAGTTGAGTCGCCAATTCGAAGCAGAGATTCATCTCGTTGGCGCAGATGTGCAGGAGAATATCCCCGGGCGTCGAGACCGCGACGCGCTCCCCCGAGCCTATCGCGAGAAACGGATGCAGACTCGCAGGACGCGGCTCACCGAACAGTACGTCCCAGGCGTGCGAGCCAAACCCACACACGCACGACAATTCACCCGCAGGCGCACGTCGGCCCACTGCCCTGACCAAGGCCGCGACATCACCGCACCAGGCACGGACAGTCTCATAGCTGGCGGGATCGTCGGAAATGGTAGCGACGATGAAAATCGCGCAAGGGGCGGCCGCGACGAAGGTTGCCTGTGGTCGGGCGCTTGAGGCGGCGGATATCGGAGTGTCACTCATCGGTTCGTGCCTAAATGGTCGGGGATTTTTCCGTGCAAATTGTAATCGGAATGGCGCAATGGCAGGGAACAATTCAATTGGGAACGCGATGCGGAAGCGAACGCAACAGCCCGCCGGCGGGGCGCGGGCGCACACTGACCACCGTGCAGGGGGACGCACCGCGTGTGGCTGAAACTACGTCGCGCTCGGCGCGATGGCAAGCTGTTCAAGCAGGGCCTTGGCCGGCCGTGACAACCCATCCGGATGCTTCACACAGGCCAGCAGTTGACGCGTCGCCCAACGGTCGGTCAGCGCAATGCGCCGGATGCCGTTTTTTCCGCGATACCGCTGCGCTGCGGTGGCTGGCACGATACCGATCCCAGCACCGCCTTCAACCATGCTGCATATCGCCTCGAACGTTCGCACTTGCGCTCTGAAACGCAAAGGTTGCCCCGCGAGCACAGCGTGTTCGCATACGTGTTGCTGTAAGGGACTGCCGGGACTCAAGCCGATAAACTTGCGCCCGAGCACTTCCTGGAGCGCCACGCGCCGATGTATCGCCAAGGCGTCGTCCCGGCCCACTACAAGGACGAGACGATCCGTGGCAAACGGAAACACGTGCAGTGCGCCGTGATCGACCGCGTCGGAAACGATGCCGACTTCCGCCACGTCAGCGAGCACGGCCTTGACTGTTTCCACGCTGAGGCGCTCTTTCAAATCGATATGAACGTTCGGATGGTCGCGGAGAAACGGACTCAACACTCGCGGTAGGAATTCTGTGATTGCCGAGGTATTCGCCCAAAGGCGGATGGATGCTACGCGCCCGCTTGAATGCTCTTTCAGTTCCCCTTGCAGGCGTTCCATCTGCCCCAACACCAGTCGTGCGTGATGAGCCAGCGTGTCGCCTGTGGGCGTGGATTCGACACCGCGACGGCCACGTTCGAGCAAGGGCATGCCGATCACCTCTTCCATGCCGCGCAAGCGCGCGCTGGCCGAGGGCAGGGACATATTCGCCTGGGCGGCACCCTGCGTGATGCTGCCGGATTCGAGAATATGCAAAAACAGGCGGAGGTCGATCAGGTCAAAGCGCATCAATACAGCTCCAGCAAAAATACAGGTCCCGCTCAGTTTTCACTCAGTTCACATTTTTGCCAGCCTTAGTCAAATCCTAAGGCTCATTGCGTATCATCCGCATTGTGCCAGCTATTGCATCTGGGAGAATGAGCCGGCTACCACTCTAGAACTACTATCATGACCTCGTTTTTTACCGCTCAAATTGCAGTGATCGCTCTCACGTTTGTGCTCGCGGGCACGGTGAAGGGCGTCACCGGCATGGGATTGCCTACCGTCGCGATGGGCGTTCTGGGGGCGTTTATGTTGCCGGTCCAAGCCGCTGCGCTCCTCATCTTGCCATCGTTCGTCACCAACGTCTGGCAATTGTTCGCGGGCCCGCGCTTCGGTACGCTGGCGAGACGGTTGTGGCCCATGTTGATCGGTATCGTGATCGGTACGCTGATTGCGGCCTCGTTCATTGCCGGCGGCGCGGCCCATTGGGCGGTCACCGGCTTAGGGCTTGCCTTGATGGTCTACGGCGCGGTGGGCTTGCTGGCGCGTCAGTTTTCGGTGCCGGGTCGGATCGAAAACCGTCTATCGCCTATCGTGGGGCTAGTCACGGGCTTCATTACGGGCGGCACAGGCGTGTTTGTCATCCCTGCGGTGCCCTATCTTCAGGCGCTCGATCTGACGAAAGAGGAACTGGTGCAGGCGCTGGGCCTGTCTTTTACCGTATCGACGATAGCGCTCGCGGCGGGTCTTGCGCGTGAGCACGCTTTTGTCATCGGGGACATCCGCAATTCGCTGTTCGCGGTGGCGCCCGCGCTGTTGGGCATGTGGATAGGGCAGGGTATCCGCAATCGGGTCAGTCCCGCGACATTCCGGCGATGGCTTTTTGTTTGCCTGCTGGGGCTGGGTTTGGAAATGCTGTTGCGCTCGTACTTATGACGTGTGCAGCGATGACGAGCGCGATGGGGTCTCGACAACACAAGCGCCAGCCGAGGGGCGCATCGACTTCCGCCATGCCCCTCGGAGCGAACGGCTGCGCAACAACATCATGGCGCAAGCCGCAGCAGACTGATTCAGTGTGCCGGGGACGCGCGCGTGCCGCCACCCGCCTGCACGTCGTCGTATTCCCGCGAGATGTCCTTGTTCGTGTAATCGACTAGCCGCGAGGAGGCAATCAGGCTGATCACCGCGCACACCACGATATAAGCCGCGATGGCATAGCCCGAATGGTAGTAAGCGAAGAGCGCGGTCGCAATCAGCGGCGCGGGGCCGCCGGCAATGACCGAAGCCAACTGGTAGCCCAAGGATGCACCGCTGTAACGCATTCGGCCCGTAAAGGATTCCGCGATCAAAGCGGCCTGGGGGCCGTACATCATTGCATGCGGTACCAGCGAAAGCACAATGGCCACGAAGATCCACATCGGATCCTTGGTGCCGACCATCGCAAAATAGAGCACGCCGAATACGCCGACGACGGCGGCACCGATCATGTACATCCGACGCCGCCCGATCAGATCGGACACGTGACCAAACAGCGGGATGGTTCCGAATTCCACCACCGAAGCCACCAGCACGGCGGTGAGCAACATGTCGCGTGTCATGCCCAGTGTCGAGACGCCATACGTGAAGACAAAGGCCGTGAAAATATAGAAAGGCGCTTGTTCGGCCATGCGCGCTAAGGCCGAGAGCAGGATGTCTTTCGGTTGGCGACGCAATACCTCGAGGATCGGCGTCTTCTCGATCTTGCGCTCAGCCAGAAGCCGCGAAAAAATGGGCGTTTCGAGAATATTCAATCGGATGTATAGACCGACCGCGACCAGCACGATACTGAGGAAGAACGGTATGCGCCAGCCCCACGTGAGAAAGCCGCTGCCGGAGATCTCACTCACAGCCAGCACCGCCAGGTTGGCCAGGAAAAGTCCCGCCGGCACCCCGAACTGCGGCAAGGAGGCGACGAAGCCGCGATGTGCGTTGGTGCGAGCCCATTCCATCGACATCAAGACCGAGCCACCCCATTCACCGCCCACGCCCACACCCTGGATGAAGCGCAGCACCGTGAGCAGGACTGCGCCCCAGATGCCGATTTGCGAATAGGTGGGCACAAAGGCCACGGCAAACGTCGCGACGCCCATCAGCAATAGGGTGACGATCAGCGTGGCTTTACGTCCGATCCGATCGCCGTAGTGGCCGAAAATGGCCGCGCCGACTGGCCGTGCTATGAAGCCGACGGCATAGATCAAAAAAGCCTGTAGTGTGCCGACGAGTGGGGCCGATTGCGGAAAATACAGCTTCGCGAAAACCAGGCCGGTCACTGTACTGTAGAGGAAGAAGTCGTACCATTCGATCGTGGTACCGATCGTGCTTGCGATGACGGCGCGGCGCAACTGGCGCCGGGCATTTTCATCGGAGAGGGGCATCGCCCCTGATTGGGTGGCAGCCATTTGAAACCTCCCCACAAAAAAGGGCGATACCGTGTATAGACAATTTACGCGGCGGGAGGTTCCGGCAGTGCAAAATGCGGCTGGGCAGAAAGCGTCACGATCAGCGTAGTTGCTTCAGCCCCCTGGGATCCGTTGAGTTTTCAGTGGCTGGGCAGGCGATAGGCAAACTCATAGAAGTGCGCACCCTCGACGATATTAATCTTGAAGTCACCCTCGATGCCGGTCAGTTCTTCCGTTCCAGAATCCGGCACGACGGTCACAGACAGAGAGGCTACGCCGCGATTCATGGTGCCCGTATGCTGCAGCACGAAGGAACCGTGTTTGCCTGCCAAAACCCCGGTGACCCTTTCTATGGCAACGTAGCCAGCCGAGCCTTTAACGCTCGTCCCAGCGCTGAGCATCTGCCCCTTTGTGCTTGCCGCGAGATCACCGGAAATCTGCTTGTTGATAGACATGCGAGCAAGCCGCTTTGGATCGGAATCCTCACTTTCAAACGGCATGGGTTGGAGTGAAACGACGAATGTGCCTTTTGCGATTTGGGTCATGGAAACTCCCTGTTTGATACCGTTGATAACCGCTAGCGGTAAGACTCAGGACAGTACACCACGGCAGACATGAGTTCAATCGTCCGCAATCCCGCCCGGGTTTCATACCTCAAAGGCGGCCGCCGCGTAGAACAGAACAGAACGGTTCGACATAGGAAGGCGTAGACTTGTCGACTTCCATTTGTCGTTCAAGGTAGTCCCTATGTTGATGAAAGCCCTGCGTGTCGGCCTCGGCGAGTTGATTTTGCTCGGTGATGCCGTCAGCCGCCCGCGCCCGCAACGCCGATCGGCGCAAGGTCAGGCAGCGGTAGTCAAAGAAGCGGCGCGGTTGTCGCTGTATCAGTTCCGCGCGTGCCCTTTTTGCGTCAAGACGCGACGCGCCCTACATCGGTTGAATGTGCCGATGACTCTGCACGACGCCAAGAAGGACCCCGTTGCACGGGATCGTTTGCTGGCCGAAGGCGGCAAGGTCAAGGTCCCTTGCCTCCATATTCAAGAGGCGGGTCGGTCTCGCTGGTTGTACGACTCCAAGGCCATCATCGCTTATTTAGAGGAACGGTTCGCCGGGGTCGTCTGATGCGCCGCGATGATTTTTCCTGCCAATGCAAAGCCGGTATTCGCCGCCGGTACGCCACAATAGATTGAAGCCTGTACCAGGGTTTCTTCGATCACTTCCGGCTCTACCCCGGCGCGCAACGCTGCGGCGACATGCAGCTCGAATTCTTCCCAACGTCCAAGCGCCGTTGTCATCGACAGGACGGCAACACGGCGCGTCAAATCGTCGAACCGGCTCGAGGTCCATACCTGGCCCCACGCGAGCTGCGTGATGAGCGTCTGGAAGCGTTGGTTGAACGGGGTAATGGCCTCCAGGCGCCGTTCGACATATTCAGCGCCTAACACTTGCTTGCGTCGCGCGAGCCCGACTGCGTAACGCTGCGCTTCGTCGTAAGCCGGTACTGCGTCGAGGAAGCCCAAGACCGTGTCGCACCATAAGCAAGGCAACTCGGTCATGGGAATATGAGCGCACGCCAGCGTTGTGATCTGCGCCCCGGGAATCTGCGCCGCGATCGCTTGCCCGCGCTCGGGTGGTGTCGACATGTCATGCTCGCCCGTGATCACCAGCGTGTCCGCTGAGACGCGGGATAGAGCGCCAGCGATACTCATGTCGCGAATTGCGGCGCAGCAGCCGATATATCCCTGGGGATCAAGCGAGAGCATGGTATTGCGCACGCGCTGATACTCCAGGCCGTTGCGCGCCACGAAGGCCGGCGTGTAGAAGCGGGCCATGACCGCGTCGGCGATCTGCGCCATGCCGCCGCGCTCTACGGCGTCGATGCGCGTATCCCATACTGCTGCGTCGAACCCGGTGGCTGTGTTGGACAGCACCAGCTTGTCCAGGCGGTTGCTGGCGCGCGCCGCATAACTGATGCCGACCATTCCCCCTAGCGACACGCCGCAATAGTGGAATTTCTCCAGCCCTGCGGCATCGGCTACGGCGGCCAGATCATCGGTGAGCTGGGTCATCGTGTAAGGACCGGCGGGAGCGTCTGAGGCACCGTGCCCGCGCATGTCATAGCGCACGACTCGGAAGTGGCGCATCAGGCGGGGGAGAACAGGGTCCCACAGGGAAAAATCGGTGCCTAGGGAGTTGCCCAACACCAGCGTGGGCAGCGTTGTGTCGCCATCGGCGCGCCAGTAGATGCGGGCATCGCCGCTGAGTACGTGTGGCATGGTCGGTCCTGGGTGAGCTTAACTGGATCAATAACGAGGTCAACAAAAACGGGGTTGGCAACAAACGAGGTGACTAAAAATTGCGACCGGTCCGCCATGCTTCGAGCACCGCTGTGCACATCGCCTGCGCCGCATCGAGATGGGCCGTCTGGCTACAAGCGGCGTCGATTTCCTGACCGCTCGCGGCTGCCCGGACCTCATCGTGGCGGCTAGCCAAGTCGCGCAAATCGACATGACGCGCGCTCGCCTCGTTGCATAGTTCGCCCACAATACGCTGCGCATTCTCGCTGCCAAGCTTGCGCGTAAGCAGCAGCGCGATGCCTTCGGAGAAGACCACGCCGTGCATGCGATCGATATTGGCCTGCATCGCGTGCGGCTCGACGCGCAAGCCCTCCGCCACTTCGACGGCTGCGTCAAGGCTGTTACCCGCAAGCATAAAGAGATCGGCCAGCACCGGCAGCGCGTTGGGCCAACTGCCCAAGCCACGCTCATGCTCAGCAGTCAGTTCGCCGGTAAGCGTAAGCGCTAGCGCGGGCGCGCGATAAGCAGCATCGAGCATATGCATGCATGCCACCGGGTTGCGCTTGTGCGGCATCGCCGAAGAGCCGCCGCGCCCTTCGGCGTGCGGCTCGAAGGCTTCGCCTACTTCGGGCTGCATCAACAGTGAAATGTCACGGCCGAACTTACCGAGCATGCCGCACAGGATTGCAAGTTCATTGCCCAGGCGTGCCAGGCGATCATGTGCGCCATGCCAGGAAATGACACTGGCCTGCAACCCCAGCCGCTGCGCGAGCACGCGAGTGACCGCATGCGCCTTGGCATGGTGCGCCACCAAGGTGCCGTTGGCGCCGCCAAACTGCAGCACGCGAGCACCTTCGCCGGCGTCGTGCAATGCGTGCGCGCAGCGCGCGACGGCGTCGAGCCAACCGGCCGCTTTCCAGCCAAAGGAGATTGGCGCGGCCGGTTGCAGCAGGGTGCGCGCCAGCATGGCGGTTCTGGCGTGTCGCTCGACCAGTGTTGCCAGCGCATCGCCGAGCCGCCGCAGGCCGACGTAGATCTGCTGTAGCGCTGCTTGCGATACGCACACGAGCGCGGTATCGCACACGTCCTGGCTGGTGGCGCCGTAATGCAGATAGGGCACGGCATCCGGTGCTGCGTGGCTCAGTTCTGCCTTCAATGCCTTCACGAACGGAATCGCAGGCGTGCCGGCGCGACGGGCCCGCTCGGCCAGCGCGGCAACGTCGAGGTGGACGGTCTCGCATTGCGCTGCGATGGCCTGCGCCGCACTCGCTGGAATCAGCTCGCATTCGGCCTGCGCTTGGGCAAGCGCGGCTTCGAAGCGCAACATCGACGCGACGATGGCCTCGTCGTCCCACAGGGCACGCATGGACGTGGTGGAAAAAGCGGCACGCAAAGCTTGCATGGGTGCAGTTCTCTTAGAGGTCAAAAAACACGGTTTCTTGCTCGCCCTGCATATGAATATCGAAATGATAAATCGGCTGCGAGATGCCCGAGCGTGCTGCATCCAGGCGCGCTATCAACGTAGGCCGACGCGCGGCCGGTACGGCCTGCAACACTTCGTCGCGCTCGTTGGCCTCGGGCTCGTCGCCGAAGTAGATGCGCGTAAAGGCGTGCATCAGCATACCGCGCATCAGGACGATGACGTTGAGATGCGGCGCGCTGTTTGCCGCTGCGGCACCGGGCTTGATGGTGTCGAGCACGAAGCGGTTTTGTTTGTCGGTGCCCGTGCCTATCCGGCAGAAGCCGCTCATGCCCTTGCGTGCGAGGTCCGCCGATGAGGAAATCGGCAATCCCTCGGCGTCGCTTTGCAAAAACTCGAGCAGTGCATCGCTGATGGGGTTGCCGTCGCCATCGAATACTCGGCCGATCACGGAAATTTTCTGACCTTGCACTTCGGGACTAACCGGACTGGTGGCGAACAGGCTAGGCAAATCGTAGCCATATTGCTCCGGTACAAGTCCATAGGCGAAAAACGGGCCGACGGTTTGCGAGGGGGTCTGTTTCAAAGGCATGGCTTATTTCTCCCGCGGTGTTTCGTTGGCGCCACGCAGGACGATGTCGAATTCATAGCCCAGTGCGTAGCCCGGCTGCGTGACATCGAGCTTGAAAGTGGCGACCAGCCGGTCGCGTGCCGCCGCCGGCACGCCCTGGAACATCGGGTCGTAGGCCAGCAAGGGATCGCCGGGGAAATACATCTGCGTGATCAGCCGCGAAGCGAAATATTCGCCGAATAGCGAGAAGTGAATATGGTTGGGGCGCCAGGCATTGTCGTGATTGCCCCACGGGTAGGCGCCCGGCTTGATGCTCAGAAAGCGATAACGGCCTTGCGCATCGGTCAGGCAACGGCCCGCGCCGAGAAAATTCGGGTCCAGTGGTGCGTCGTGCTGATCGGTTTTGTGCACATACCGGCCGGCCGCGTTGGCCTGCCAGATTTCCACCAGCGTATTCGCTACCGGCCGTGCGCGTTCGTCGAGCACGCGTCCGGTCACGATGATGCGCTCGCCCAGCGGTTCGCCGTTCTTGACGGCGTTGTGCGTCAGGTCGTGATCGAGCGGTCCCAGGTCGTCGGCACCGTACACGGGCGCGCGCAGATTGCGCAGGTGATCTTTCAGCGTGATCAACGGCTGGGTTGGGCCGCGCTTCACGGTAGAGCGGTACGGCGGATAGAGGTAAGGCGGATGCGATTCCCAGTCGAGCGGATCGAGCACGGTGTCGGCCACGTTGGTCTCCTGCAAAGTTTCGTATTGTGAGCAAGGCATTGCGACCCATTGCGAACAGCGGGTCGCGCGAAGCCACATAAGTTAAGCCTTTCTATAAATTATAGAAAATGATATTTTTTCAGTATTGACATAACTACTGGTTATACAAAATTGACCGACGAAAACTCATTTACCGCCGGGCGCGTCAAGCTGCGCCACCTGCAGTGCTTTCTGGCAGTTGCCGATCAAGGCAGCTTGCAGAAAGCGGCGACGCGGCTGGCGATTACTCAACCGGCGGTGTCGAAAACACTGGCCGAGCTCGAAGACATGCTGGGTGTGGCCTTGTTCGTGCGCGGGCGCGGGGGCGCTGTGGCCACGCGCGAGGCGCTGCGGTTTCTGCCCCATGCCCGGGCTTGCATGGCTGCACTGCGTGCCGGCATGGGAGCTTTGACGGATGTGTCTACGCGAAAGGCGGGCTATGCCAGTCTCGGCATTTTGCCCACGCTGAGCGCCGCGCTCTTGCCGGCGGCGCTGGGCTATTTGCAGCGCGAATGGCCAGACGTATCACTGCGCGTCGTGACCGGCACCAATCGGGAATTGTTGATGAAGTTACGCGCGGGCGACATCGAACTTGCGATCAACCGAGCCGCCGATCCGGAATTCATGACAGGTCTGGATTTTGAATATTTGTATAGCGAGCCGCTGGTCGTCGTGGTGCGCGTGGGTCATCCGTTACAGGCCAAGGCCGGCGGCGACCCGGCACGCATTCCGGACTACCCCGTGGTGCTGCCTCCGACAGGAACGGTGATTCGGCAATTGGCCGATCATCTGCTGGCTGCGAGCGGTGTTGTCGCGCTCACGTCCGTCATCGAACTGCTATCGGTGTCGGCAGGGCGTGCGCTCACGTTGGAAAGCGATGCGGTTTGGTTCGTGCCGCGCAGTGCCGTCGCGCGCGATTTGTCCAATGGCTCGTTCACCTGCTTGTCGTTGGCCGGCTCGGGCACGCAGGAGTCAGTGGGACTGACGCTACGCGCCGGCGGGCCGCGCACCGCTTTTTCGCAGGCGTTGCGCGATGCCTTCAGGGCAGCAGCGCGCGGCGCAGCACCTGTAGCTTGACCGACCCGCTTGACCGACCGCTTGATTGACCCACGTGATCGACGCGCGCGTGAGCAAGCCGCTTGATCAACGCCCGCGGCTAAAGAGCGGCGAGGCGTGGCTGGCTGCGGCCAGTTCTGCAGCCGCCGCCACTAGCGTCGGACCGAGCTGCGCCATACGCTTTTCGTCCAGCCTCACCAAAGGCCCGGCAATGCTGATCACACCCATGGCGGGGTAACCGCGTCGTTGTATGGGCGCTGCCATTGCCGTCATTCCCGGGGCAAAGACTTCGCTGATGGTGGCATACCCGCGCTCGCGCGCCGCATGGATATAGGCCAACAAACCTGCGACGGTCGTTGGCGCCTTCGGTCCGTATTGTTTGGGTTGTCCGAACCCTTGACGCGATACCAATTCGAGCGCGCGTTCGTCCGTCATCGTCAGCATCCAGGCATGGCCCGTCGCGCTGCACGAGAGCGTCGTGTCCATCCCCATATCCGGATCGTAACGCAGGCCCTTCAACGCGCCTTGTGCTTTGGCCACCCAGGTCAGTCGATCGTCATCGACGATCGCGAGGCGTACCAGCTCGCCCGATAGTTCGGCGAGGCGGTCGAGCGCGGCCTGCGCAATGTCGACGATTCCCGACGTGGCCAGAAAGCCGAGGCCCAAGCCCACCAGCTTGGTCGTGAGCACGTAGTCGCCATGCTCGCGCAATTGACGAACATAGCCGCAGCGCTTGAGGTCAGTGAGCAGGCGATGACAAGCACTACGCGGTATGTCGAGGTCGTCGGCGATCATCGCCAACGGCGTGCCTTCGACCTGGGTCGCGAGATGTTCGAGGATCGCGAGCGTGCGCTCGAGGACGCTGGACATGAAAGGCTCCGTTTGTTTTCTTGAAGATGGCAGCGCCATTACCCGTTCATCATCTCATAATAAGAAATGAAATTCCAGTATGGAACAGTGTTCCAGTATCGCTGCTAGGATTTGTTTGCGGGCGCCAAATGAAACGTTTGCCGACACGCAAATGAGTTGTTTGCCGGCACGCAAATGCATTGCTACGCGCAGGGCATTCGATTAAAACGACTTCACAAGAACCGGGGCTGGGCATCGACCTGCCGATGCACGCTACCGTTTGACGTCCTGCAACATAGCGGGACAAGGAGACAACATGATGCACGAGGCGCAACACCACTCGCACCACTCGTCCGCTGGAATGCGCGCGCGAGCCGTTACCGCCGCCACGATCGGCACCGCGCTGGAGTGGTTCGATTTCACGCTGTACGGCGCGCTGGCGGCAACACTGCTGCCCCGGCTGTTCTTTCCTTCGATGGATCCCACGTCTGCCTTGCTCGCGTCGTTGGCCACGTTTGGCGTTGGCCTTGCAGCCCGGCCGCTGGGTGCCATCATCTGCGGGCATCTCGGTGACAAACTGGGCCGCCGCAACCTGATGCTCGCAACCGTCACGATCATGGGGCTTTCGTCCGTGCTGATGGGGCTGCTACCGACCTACGCCAGCATCGGAGTGTGGGCGCCCGTGTTGCTCGTCGCACTGCGCATCCTGCAAGGTTTCGCGCTGGGTGGCGAATCGACAGGCGCGCAACTGATGGCGATCGAACATGCGAGCCCCGAGCGTCGCGGTCGGTATTCGGGGCTGCTTGGCCTGTGCTCGCCGTTCGCCCAGATATTCGCCAACGGGGCTTTGTTGCTGTTGGCATCCACGATGTCGGCGGCGGATTTCGAGTCATACGGCTGGCGTATTCCGTTCCTCTTGAGCTTCGTGCTTGTCGCGGTCGGCCTCTATGTGCGTTTGAAAGTGAGCGAGACGCCGGCATTCGAGGAAATGCGCAAGACGCAGGTTGTACAGGTGGGCAATCCGCTTCGCGATGCGCTGCGGTTCCACTGGCGGACTGTGCTTCGCTGGATGTTGTTCTTCTGCGGCCCTGCGGCGATCTTTTACCTGATCGTGGTGTTCTCGCTGAGCTACATCACCAAGACGCTCGCCGTGCCGAAGCAAACCGGCTTCCTGCTGCTCATGGGCGCCAATGTTTGCGCGATTGTCGGCGCCCTGGCCGGAGGAATGCTGAGCGACAAGATAGGGCGTAAAAAGGCGCTTGCCTTGGGTTCCATTGCCACGCTGCTGATTCTCTTTGTTTACTTCCAGATCCTGGATACGAAGAGTTTTGTTCCGATGTTGGCCATCATGGGGTTGTTCCTGGGCTTCACGCAATTCCAGAGCGGTATCCAGCCGGTTGCGTTTGCCGAGGCGTTCCCGACGAACGTGCGGTATTCGGGTTCTGCGCTGGCCTACACGGGTGCAAACCTGATTGCGGGCGGACCGATGCCGGTGTTGGCGGTGTGGCTGTTCTCGATTTGTAATGGCTCGCCGTGGGGCGTGGTCGGCGTTTGCGTCGCGTTCAACGTCATTTCCTTGATAGCGATCTTGACCGCTCCGGAGACCTTGGGCATCGACATGAATCGCACGGACCCTGCGGCCAAACTGTCCGGCACAGCGGGGTTTGCTGATGTCGGTCTCACCAAACCACACTGAAAAACCTTGAGCGGACCGCCATTCGGCGGCCGCGTTGACTATGGCGTTGGCCACCGTGTCGACCCTAAGGGATGACTCCACGGGTTGACCTTACGGGTTGACCTTACGGGTTGACCTTATTTAAGCGATCTAACCATGACAGAACTCGTATACGTATTGAATGGCCCGAACCTCAACATGCTGGGAAAGCGCGAGCCGCATCTATACGGCACCACCACCTTGGCTGAAGTCGAACGCCAGGTGAAGGCCCTGGCGTTTAAGCTCGACCTCGCATGCGAGTTTCGTCAGACCAATAGCGAGGCAACAATGGTGGACTGGCTACAGGAAGCATTCGAGCGGGACGCCGGCATCATACTCAACCCGGCCGGCTTCTCCTTTGCGTCCATTCCGGTCCTCGATGCCGTCAAGCTGACGCAGCGCCCCGTGCTGGAACTGCATATTACGAACATTCATCGCCGCGAGGAAACGCATCGTAACTCGCTGATTTCGCGAGTGGCGACGGCAGTGATTTGCGGACTGGGAGTCGACGGATATTTACTCGCGTTACAGGCAATGGCGACCCTGCTGCACAAGAACTCGTCGTTTAGCAGGTAGTTAATATGCTGATGTGACAAAACACACCAGCCATCAAGTCCACGATCAGGTCCGTGCGCGAAAATCAAGCGGCGACATGTCGTAGGCACGGCGAAAGGCGTGATTGAAATCCGACGCGCTCTTGAAACCGAGTCCGAAAGCAATTTCTATCACAGCCATATGTGGAAACCGCACTAGCTCATCGGCTGCCTCGCGCAGCCTGCGGTTGCGAATATAGGTAGACAGACCGCCCTCGCTCTCAAACAGGCGATACAGGGTAGCGCGAGACAACCGCGACGCATTGAGCACGCTTTCGGGCGATAGATCGGGCTGATGCAGATTGTCATGGATATAACGCCGCGCGGCGCTGAACATGGCGGCGCGCGCTGCGATATGTGCGCTGCCGCTCAGGCGCGTCTGTTTGCCGAAAGCGATCGCGATCAACTGGGCACAGGTGCTGATGGCGCTGTGCGCCTCGTCCGCGGTCATGGTACGCAAGCGGCTGAGCGCGGCCAACTGCGCGGGGATCATGCGGGCAATCGGTGAGGTGTATTCAATCACGCGGCCATGAATCGATTCCGCTGCCGGAACGATCGCATCCACCAACGCGCGCGCCACGTAGAATGCCTGCACCCGGCAGGCGGGGCGCTTCATGCGCATCGGCTGGTCCATATCCAGCGCGAGGATGCCGGGCCCGGCTTGCATAGCGGTGCGCTCTGGGTACAAGCCCGTCACGGTCTCGATAGATCCCTCCACGACCACGTGGAAAACATAATCGCGCATGTTGTCCCTGGAAATCCGCGTCACCGAACGCGTCTGCGACAAGGGATCGGTGAGGCTATCCAAAAACATCACATCTTTGACTCGGTAACTATCTATCGTTCCGTGGAACCCATTGGCCACTTGTGCGCGCGCGATCGGCACATCCAGGATATGGCCGACCCGATCCCGCCAGGCGAGTATTTGATGTGCCTGCGCTTCGTTTTGCGTGGTGAAGTGGGTGTGGATGAGCTTGGGCGCAGATGCCCCCCCGTCAATGAAATCGATCGCCATGGCTTTTCTACTCGTTTCCTAATCAATATCGACACTTTTGTCTTCGTAACAGAAACTTATTTCAAAACCTGAGACGCTCGATCAATACCCTCACTCAAGGTCGTCTAGACTCCGCCCGACCAACCAGGGGTGTGGCGAAATGGACGAGCAAACAGTCGACGTTACGGCGGCGATGACCGAAACGTACGACCACTATTTTTCGAGCGATGAATACCGTTTGCGCTATCCGGTCCCTAATTATGCGACGCTCGAATATGTAATGGCAAGGGGGGCGGGCAGCGGGACGAATATTCTCGACTTCGGCTGTGGCAATGGGCGTTATGGGCTGGCCCTGCTGGAGCGCACGCAAGCCAGAATAACGGGCTACGACATTTCGCGGGCGTCGCTTGCCGAATTCGAGTCGGTTCTGCAACGAACCCCACACCGTGATCGCGTGACCTTGATCCACGGCGAGCTCGAGAATTTAGACCCGGAGAAGCCGCATGACGTCGTGTTGATGTTGTTCGGCGTCTTGTCGCATATCGGTATTCGTGCCAAGCGCATCGATGCATTACGCAAAGTCCGTTCGCTGATTACGCCCAATGGAAAGCTCATCCTGTCGGTGCCCAGCATTTATCGACGCAGACCCATGGAATTGTTGAAATTCTGGGTTAGTCGTCGCCTCGGTCTGGCACGCGCTCCTCAGAACGAACCCGGAAATATCTTTTTTTCGCGCGCCATCGACGGCAGGCCCGTCGTGTTTTTTTATCACCTTTATTCGGTGGCCAGACTGCGTGAAGAACTGGCGCTATCCGGATTCAAGATGAGCGAATGTGGGCCGGAAAGCTTTCTGCCGGAATGGCTGGTGACCCAATCTTCGCTGGCGCGTTGGTTCGACAACCTGATAGTCCGGATACTGCCTGCGTCGCTAGGTTATTGCATTCGTGTGACAGCCGATCCCGTCTAGATAATCGTGATGCCTCGCCGATCGAGGTGCCGATTCAATCGAAAAATCCCATGCGCAGAGCTCGATTTCTCTTGTCCGTAATTTTTATCCTGCTGCTGACGAGCGCCGCCCATGCGGTCGCCTCCGGCCGCATGGACATGATCAAGAAGCGCGGAGAAGTCGTGGTCGGCGTGAAGGTGGATTACCCGCCATTCGGGATGCTGGATTCCGAGGGCACGCCTATCGGTCTTGAACATGATCTGGCTGTCGATCTGGCCAGGCAACTCGGCGTGAAACTACGCACGGTCGCGGTGACGGGCGCCAACCGCTTGCAAGCATTGGACGACGGCCGGGTGGATGTGGTGATTGCCACCACGGCGGATACGGCTGAGCGGCGAAAAATTGCCACCATGGTGGAACCCAGTTACTACTCGTCCGGTGTCACATTGATGACCCGGCCCGATGTCACGTTGACCAAATGGTCGGATCTGCGCGGTCAGCAAGTCTGCGCAACTCAGGGTAGTTATTTCAATCGCACCATGACGACGCGCAATCTGCTGTCGCTGCAAGTGTACGGCAGCGGACGCGATGCCAAGCTTGCCGTGCGCGACAGACGCTGCGTGGGCTGGTTATTCGACAATACTGCGATTGCCGGCGATCTGCGCTCCCCGGAGTGGCACGATTACCAGGCAACGCTGCCGCCACAGCTGATCACGCCATGGGCAATCGCCATCGCGCAATCCGAGAGCGGCGGCGATTTCGACCGGTTCATCGGCGACACCGTGGCCGGCTGGCATCGGGACGGCTTCTTGATAGCACTTGAGAAAAAATGGGGCTTGGCGCCCAGCCGTTTCCTGGCCGACGAATCCCGGCGGTGGAATGCAAAAGACGCCAACGGTCAATTCATCTGCCGGCGCGACGCGAACGGCGTCTGGCCCGCACAGTGCCGCAACCCGATATTCGTCGTCTCGTCGGAGGTCACCGGCATCAGAAAATTGGGCCTTTACGTCAAGGAGAAGACCGGCATCAACCTGACGTTTATCTATGACGATTACGAGCGTGGCCAGTTCGTTCACGGGGTGATCACGACATTGGCGCTCACGGTCTCTTGCGTGCTGGGCAGCTTGTTGGTGGGCATAGTGTTTGCCACCCTGGCCGACGCGAACATAGCGGTTGCCAGCCGCGCGATCCAGTTCAGTGCACTCGTGGGCCGGATGACCCCACCGTTGGTGCAGATCTACGTGCTGTTTTTTGGCATAGGCAGCGTCATCGCCCGGGTCTGGGGCATCAGGCTGGACCCATTCACGGTTGTCGTGGTTTGCTTGTCCTTCACCACCGGATCCAGCGTGATGAATGCCATGCTGAATGCGGCTGAAGCGCGCCGCAAGGTGGTCGCCGGTTTCCGATTGACGCTGGCAACCGTCCCCGAGGTCATCGTCCAGTCTTCAGCGCCCGTGACGGCCGCCCTGGTCAACGTAACGAAAGCAACCATGATGGCCAGTGCCATATCGGTGCCCGATCTGTTGTCGGTGTCCACGTCCATCATTGCCGAACATGGCGATGTCGGTGTCGTGATGAACACGTTGATGTTGTTCTACCTGATGCTGAGCTTTACGGTGATCAGGTTGTTCCGGCTGGTGGAGAGGAAGGGGGCGAAATGGGTTTCGGCGAAGTACTGAAAGACTTGTTGCATTGGTCGCCGTTTCTAGCCAGAGGATTTCTGTGGAATATCCTCATTTCGATCGTGGCGATGAGTTTCGGCACTGTGCTGGGCTGCGGCTTTGCCGTCATGCGCGCTTCGTCGCGCGCGTCGGTATCCCGCACTAGCGGCACGTTGACCGAATTCGCCCGCAATATACCGACCTTCGTATTTCAGTTTTACCTGGTATTCATGTTGCCGATCGCGATTTCCGTGCCGTATTTCAACGTGGTCGTACCGATTCCGTCATGGTTGAAAGCGTCGCTCGCGCTGTCCATGGCGGTGACCGGCTTTGTATCGGACAATCTGTTGGTGGCGATCAAGGCGTGGCGCGGGGGCAATCACATCGATGCGATGTTGTTCGTTCCTAACTGGGCCAATTATTTTGTGTTGATTGTCATGGCTTCTAGCGCGGCTTCGATCATCGGTGTCGGTGAACTCGTGAGCAGTTGCAATACGGTCATCAATGCGATCGGCAAGACGCAAATCATCTTGTGGGTCTACCTGTATGCGATGGTTTGGTTCTTCTTGTTTTGTTATCCGGTGGTGAAGGGCATGCGTGTCGTGCGCCGCTATATCGAGGCGCGGCATATACCTTGAGCGCGATCCATCTTCTTCAACTATAAAAACGACCTCCGCTGCGCCGCCTTGCTAAAAAATCTCGCAGACAAAGAATCGCTTACTGCGCAAACGCGATCATGCTGGAGCGAGTTAGCGTGATATTCCTAGTCACGCTGGCCGGCGCATTGGCGAGAATCCAGGCAGCCGAGAGCTCACGCACGACGACGATGTGCAGCGTTTGGTCGAGGATGCGGTAAAGCTCGCAGGCCCTATCGATATCCTGGTCAACAATGCCGGCGGCTCGGGGGGATCAAAAGAGAGCTGGGCAGATACGCTAGCCGCTTCATGGATAGCCACCTATGATCGCAACGTTCTGGCTGCGCTTCGTGTGACTACGCGGCTGTTGCCTGACATGAAACGAGCTCGATGGGGTCGCGTGATCAATATTTCAAGTTACATTACCGGCATGAATCTGCGAATTGACGGCGGCCTATCGCCCAGCCTATAAAATCATGACGTTCTACCGTGAATGCTCGCTTATTGGCCAATGCCGCCGCTCAACTCGATGCCGTGCCCAGGGCCGCTTCCAAAGCGCAACGATCTGGGCCGGTATCGCGGCTGGCGGGGAGGACGTGGTCGGTATCAAAACAGCGTAGAAATTATCTGACACTATCATCGTTGACTTGCCTTTGGGTATCACGATATTTGCTAGGCGTCATGCCGGTTACGGCCCGGAATAGTGTCGAAAAGTGACTTGGGCTCGAGTATCCAACCGAGGCACATACCTCAATGATCGGCTGCTCACTTTCCTGAAGCAATTTTTTCGCTTGCTCCATGCGTAGATAGATGAAGTAATTCGACGGTGACATGCCCGTAGATTGCTTGAATACGCGGCTGAAGTGGTATTCGCTCAGTTCCCCGAGCGCAGCGTAGCGACTTAATAGGAACGGCTCGGCAAGACTGCGCGTCATGGCATCAAATATCCTGTGCAGTTTGTATGCTTGCAGTCCACCTCGTGGTCCATGTGCCATGCCCGCCGCCGTTTTGAAGCTGCGCACCAAGTGAACTGTTAACGCCTTCGCAATGCCCTGAATGTAGACATTGCTAGGACGATCCCGTTTGTTAAGCTCGTGCCTTATATGCTCAAGCAAGGAAGACAAGACGCTGTCGGTCTCGCCAGATACTTCGCGCAGCCCGAAGCCCCGAACCGTCTTGCCATGAACGTCGCGTACTGCTTGCACAAGCAGCTGTAATCCGATGTAGACATGCATGACCTGGAAGGGCTGCTCACCGCTAGCGTTCCAACGCATCTCCGTTGGCGCAGTGGCGGTCGTCAAAAAGAAGTCTCCTTCGACGACCCGATTTCCTTTCCATGTACCGCGCGGCACTCTCTCTTCAACCATCGCCTCGCCCGAAATTATCCAAACGATCAATGGCTCGGGTACCGCAGGGATCACGATATTTTCCTGGTGCCGACGTCGCGACAAGATTTGCACGAAGACGTCGTTGGCAGACTCGGCGCGGTGCTCCCTCATCAATTCGCCGGGTATCACTTCCTGAAAAATTTCCGCAGATGTTCGGATAGTGTTCGCCATCAGTCATCTCTCATGAAAAAACGAATAGCAAAATCGCGATAGTGATAGCAAAGGGCCGCGCGACGCAACTTCGCGCTAGCGGCAAGATGACATCTGGTGCTGGCCGATCTTCCAGGGAAGATGCCGGATGAAACATGTCCGAGCGATTGCCAGCGTACTTACCTGCCTTTAGGAGCAGCAACATGAATACGCATAATGTTAATGAGGTTGAGGGAAAAGTCGTTATCGTAACAGGCGCGGCAAGTGGCATCGGTCGGGCCATCACCGAGCTGTTTCACACCCGTGGAGCGTTCATTATCGCGGAGGATATCGACCCGGCGGTGGAAGATATGGCCCGCGATGGACTTGTTCCGTTCGTAGCTGATATCACGAAAGACGGTGTCGCCGAGCGCGCTGTGGCAATGTCGATCGCAAACTTCGGCAGGCTAGATGTTTTGGTCAATTGCGCGGGTCGTATCCTTTACAAGAACATTGTTGATATGACCCGGGAAGAGTGGAACTGGCAGTTGGAAACCAACGTCACCGGGGCTTTTCTACATTCGCGCGAGGCGATGAAGGAGATGATGAAACGTCAATCCGGTGCCATCGTCAATATCGCATCCTATGCGTCTTATTTCGCATTTCCCGGCATCTCCGCCTATACCGCATCGAAAGGCGCTCTTGCCCAACTAACTCGGACCCAGGCCTTGGAAGCAATCGGACATGGCATTCGTGTTAATGCCATCGGGGTCGGCGACGTGGTGACCAACATCCTCAACCACTTCCGCAGCGATGGCCGTGAGTTCCTTGCTGAGCACGGAAAGCGTGCGCCGATAGGCCGCGCCGCGGCGCCGGAGGAAATCGCTGAGGTTGCTGCGTTTTTAGCGTCTGAGCGTGCCAGTTTCATCGTCGGGTCCGTCGTGATGGCAGACGGAGGTATGAGTGTTCAAATCGGTTGACCACTCGCCGGAGTGCTCACCTTACTTCGCCGCGGGCAGCGCGAATTCCGCACCTTTGCCGATGCTGTCGGGCCAGCGCTGCATGACGCTCTTGTAGTGCGTGTAAAAGCGCACCGCTTCCTCGCCATACGCGTGATGATCGCCAAACAGCGATCGTTTCCAGCCCCCAAACGAATGCCACGCCGGCGGCACCGGGCTGGGTATGTTGATGCCCACCATGCCGATGTGAATCTGTCGGGAGAATGCGCGCGCCGCGGCGCCGTCAGAGGTGTAAAACGACACGCAGTTCCCGAGTTCATGCGCGTTGACCAGTGCTATCGCACTCGCGAGATCAGGCACGCGGATAACCGACAGGACCGGCCCGAAAATCTCTTCCCGATAGATGGTCATATCGGGCTTCACGTTGTCAAAGAGCGAGCCACCGAGAAAGAAGCCTTCCTCGTGGCCGTCCACTTTATGGCCGCGACCATCGACGACGAGCTTGGCACCTGCCGCGATGCCCGCATCGATATAGCCCAACACTTTGGTGCGATGCGCGGCGCTGATGAGCGGGCCCATGTCCAGAGGCTCCTCCATGCCGCCGCCGATCTTGAGCGAGCGCACGCGCGGCGCGAGGCGCTCGACCAGCTCATCGCCAATACGTCCTACCGCCACGGCGACCGAGGTTGCCATGCAGCGCTCGCCGGCCGAGCCATACGAAGAGGCGATCAGCGCGTCGACCGCTTGATCAAGATTGGCGTCGGGCATGACGACCAGATGGTTCTTCGCACTGCCCAATGCCTGCACGCGCTTGCCGCGCTTTGCGGTTTCGCTGTAGATGTATTCAGCGACCGGGGTCGAGGCGACGACCGACATCGCGACGACATCGGGGTGCTGGATCAGCGCATCGACGACGGCCTTGCTGCCATGCACGACATTGAAGACCCCTTTGGGAAACCCCGCCTCGATGAACAGCTCGGCAAGCCGGATCGATGCCGACGGCGTGCGTTCCGAGGGCTTCAGGATGAACGTGTTGCCGCACGCGGCTGCCATCACAAACATCCAGCACGGCACCACCACCGGGAAATTGAACGGCGTGACACCTGCGGCCACGCCGAGTGGCTGACGTAGATTCCAGTTGTCGATACCGCCGCTGATCTGATCGGTGAACTCGGTCTTGAGCAGGTTCGGAATGCCGCACGCGAATTCGACGATTTCGATACCACGCAGCACCTCGCCCTTCGCATCCGAAAACAGCTTGCCGTGATCGCGCGTAATGAGCTCGGCGAGCTCATCGGTATGCGCGTCGAGCAGCGCCTTGAACTTGAACATCAGACGAGCGCGCGTGAGCGGCGCGGTTTCGCTCCAAGCCGGGAACGCGGCTTTCGCAGCGGCGACGGCGGCGGCGACTTCAGCCGCGTTTGCGACCGGCACTCGGGCCGTCACGCGGCCTAGCGCCGGATCGTAGACGTCGCCGAACTGGCCGCTCGCGCCAGCGGCGCGTTGACCGTCGATGAAATGACTCAACTCACGCACGCGCGTGGCGCCTTGATCTGCTTCGCTCATACATCCTCCTACACCTGTTATCAGCGACGCACCTGCCGTTGCAATTCCAGAGTCACATTACGCTTCGGCCAGAATTTGTTGAATGGCTTTCTCGAATGCTTCGACGGGTTGTGCACCAGTCAGCAGGTAGCGGTTGTTAAAAATGATAGAGGGCACTGAATGGATGCCCATTGCCTGGTATTTCTCTTCTTCCGCACGAACCTCATTGGCATAGTCGCCACCTTCCAGAATAGAGCGTGCCTGCGCGCCGTCAAGCCCGACAGATTCCGCCGCTTCGACCAGAGCTTCACGACTGCTCGTGGGCTTGCCCTCGCCGTGATAAGCCTGCAGCAGCGCCTGTTTAAGCTGTACCTGTTTGCCTGCGATACCGGCCCAATGCATCAGGCGGTGTGCGTCGAAGGTGTTATAGATGCGGGTGCGCGGGCCGAAGGTGAAACCCACCTCCGAGCCGCGCTGCCGGATCTCAGCTTGCGCTTGGGCCACCTGTTGCGGAGTGCGCCCGTATTTCTTGCCGATATGTTCGACAAGGTCTTCACCGTCCTCGCCCATCTGCGGATTCAGTTCGAAGGGATGCATGACCCATTCGGCGTCGACGGTATCGCCCAGTCGTGACACTGCAAGTTGCAGCGAGGATAGGCCGACAGCACACCACGGGCACGCGACGTCGGAGACAAAATCGATTCTGATCGGTTGTTTCATTTTCTTTCCTGATGATGATCACCTGTTGCGTCACTACCTATTCTGGACGAGTTTCGACGCGAAATTGTCACCGCCTCGGCAATTCAATTGTTCCCGTCAGTCAACCATGCTTGAGCCCTGAGCTGCTGCTGTCTACCTCGACGAGCGGGAATTGGCGCTCACAGATCGATGACGACGTCCCCAGCCGGCTGGGCGCAACAGACCAGCACGTTCCCTTGCGCAGGCATGTCGAGCGGCTCGGGACCATAACTGACCGTGCCCGAAACCAGTCCGCTTTCACATCGATGACAAACCCCGGTTCGACACGCCCATCGAGTCGGCACGTCACATGCTTCGGCCAGCTCCAGGATGCTCGGATACACGGCAGTATTCCAATGTGCCGTGACGCCACTGCGCGCGAATGAAACGAGTGGCCCTGTGCTGGCGTCCTCGTGCGGCGTGTGTGGTGGGCGCGTCGCAACGCCGACGATCCCAGGGGTCGCCGCGTCGCCGCCGTTGAAGATTTCGGTGTGTATCCGCTGCGGCGCGACGCTCAGGTCGGCGAGTGCCGTTTTCATGTCCGCCATGAAGCGCGTTGGGCCGCAGAGGTAAAAATCCGCATCGCGCGGCACGCCTGCCTCGTCGAGCGCCGCACGCGACAGATGACCGGTCGCGTCAAAATCCTCGCCGATGTGCTCGCGCAAATCCGGCCGGCTGTAGCACACATAGCTGCGCCCGTGCATCAAGGCGTGAACAAGATCGCGGGCCTCGTGCGCGAACGCGTGGTGCTGCCGGTCGCGAGCGGCGTGCAGCCACCACACCTGCCGCGTCGAGCCCGTTGCGGCCAACGCGTGCAGCATGGCAAGCACAGGCGTGACGCCGATTCCCGCGCTGAGCAGCACCAGCGGACCGTCTCCCGGCCGCAGCACAAAGCTGCCGCGCGGTGCGCTGACGTCGATTGCATCTCCTACATGGACCAGCGTTTGCAAGTAGGTTCCCGCCGCGCCGTTCGGCTCGATCCTGACCCCGAGCCGATAACGCTCGGTCGATGCGGCGCCTGATAGCGAGTAGCTGCGAAAGAGTGGTGCACCGCCGGCGCCCCGTGGCAGACGCAACACGACATACTGACCGGGTAGCGCCGTCTGCAGCGGCTGACCGTTCATGCTCTGCAACGTCAACGAGAGCACGTCGGCGCATGGCTGCTCAATCGCGGTTACCGTGAGCGAGCGAAATCCGGGCGCGACCGGATGCGCAGCGGTGGCGGGCACAAGTCCTGCGTTCCCGTTCGCGGCACCCGTCGTCTGGTCCCGCAGCAAGGCCTCGAATGACTCGTGCCACCCGGGCGAAAGTGCCTCGATGCGCAGCGCCCGTTCCAGCCCCTCGCGCGGATGATGGGCCGAATACAGGAGCGCGTTGATCTCGGTGACGCTCAGGCGCTCGTTTGCCTCGCCGACCTTCACGATTTCGTCGCCCGCGCCGACGGTCCCCTCCTGCAGCACACGCAAATAGAATCCGGGCCGCCCGCTCGATGTCAGCAGGGCAGCCATGCGGGGTTCGTTCATGCGTATGCCGACGCGGTAGCAGGTCACCCGCGGTTGCGTCACCTCGAACAAGGCAGTGCCGATCCGATAACGATCACCGATGCATACTGCGCAGTCCGGCATGCCCTCGATCGTGAAATTCTCGCCGAACTGTCCGTACTCGAAGCCGGTCCGCTGGAGTTGCGCCTGCCAATGGCGATATGACTCGATCTGGTAGACGAACACTGCCCGATGCTCGCCCCCGTGTCCGCCCAGATCGCCTTGGCCGTCTCCGGTCAGATTCAGGCGGCCGGCCCAGCAGCGCCCACGCACCGGCTCCTTCCAGATTCCGGTGTGGACCGTGCGACCTTTCCAGTCAATGTCGCGCGGCAGTCCGACGTTCACCGATAGCAGGCTAGCCATGCTTCTCTCCTTCAATCGCGAGAGTGTGCTCGCAACGCAGTTCGCGACCCCGGTTCACGACCCCGGTTTGCGACCCGCTACCCGCCGTTAGCGGACCGGAAGCACCTCACGCAGCGTCAGCTCTCGATCGGGGCCGTGCGGGATGACGTTCTGGCCTGGCTCGAGCCGCAGTGGCTTGCCATCGAGATGAACCGTGACGACGTCGGGCTCAAACGACAGGCAGTTGGCGATGCGGCCCACCTCAGGGTAGGCATCCGGATAAGCCCAGGCTGCGGGTCGGGTTTCAACGCGGGTTTCGCCACTGGTTTCACTAATATCGTAGTAGCTGCAGATCCCCTTGTACGGGCAGAAGGTCTGGTTTTTCGCGAGGGTGAGGGCGGACTCGTTGACGTCCGCGCGTGGCACGTACCAGCGCGGCGCGAAGCCGGACTCATAGAGAACGAGCGGCCGCTTGGTATCGGCAATGATCTGCTCGCCGTGGCGGACCACCAGATGACGGGACGTCTCGCGTATGTCGATGCGATGGTAGGGGTCAGCGGCATGGCCGAGGATCCGTTCATCCTCCTCAAAGAACGCGTCCATCGCCCGCCAGGCAAACGCGACGCGTGACTGCAGTTCGCTCGCGTGGGTGGGCAGGCCGGTGTGCTGCCACGCCGCGCGCTGCGCGACCTGGTCACCCGAACGCACCGCGAACCATGACGTGGGCCCGAGATCCTGGTGGCGGGTGCTAAGGTCGATGCGCTCCAGCACAGCGGAAGCGATGTCGGTTTCCGGGAAGTAGGCAACCGGATACCGGCCGGGTTCGAATAGCAGAATGACCTGCTCGCTATCGGCGATCCAGGCGCCGCCAAAGCGCACGCGCAATCGCCGGCGTAATGGCTCGACGAATAACAGCCTCGCGGGCAGAGGGTCAGGTACTAGGAATCGGCCGTTGGCTCCCAATGAGAGCGGACCTTGTTGCCATGACAGTCCCATCGCTGGTGTTCCTTCTTAGGAAGTGGCCAGTCGCGACTGCATGGCATCGACCCACACGCGGCTTTGAGATCGTTCGGCGATCGACTGCGCGTGCAGTGTGCGGAGCACGCGACCGGCCGTTGAGATCGCGTCTACCGCATAAATATACGCTTTACCGATAACGATGGTGTATCAGGTCGGCCACATCAATGAGGCAAGGCTTGTTGGGCATACGTCGACTCCCACCCGCCGCCGAGCGCCTTGCACAGCGTGATGAGGTTGGTGTCGGCGTCGGCCTTGCTTTGCTCGAGCTTGCTTTGCGAGTCGAGCAACTGCCTCTGCACATTAAGCACGTCGAGAAAATCGATCGCACCGGCCTTATACCGTTGTTGCGCAATCACCAGCGCGCGCTGGTTCAGGCTGACGACCGTTGTCAGACGATCGCGTCGCCGCTGTTCGGCGTCATAGACGACGAGCGCATCGTCCACCTCTCGCCAGGCCTGAAGAACGGTATGTTGGTAGACGATCGCCGCTTCCTGCTCTTGTGCCTTGCGCAATTGGAGTGTTCCCTTGAGCCGTCCGCCTTCGAATATCGGAAGCGTGATCGACGGTCCGACGACAAACTGGCCGGATGCCCAGTTGGCGAGATTCGAGAGCTGAAGGCTTTGGTACCCTGCGCTGCCGTTGAGCGTTATGCGGGGATAGAAGTCGGCTTTCGCCATTCCGATCGTCGCCGTGGCGGCATGCAGCTGAGCCTCCGCTCTCCTGATGTCGGGTCTACGCTGCACCAGCTCCGATGGAATGCCGATCGGCACCTGGGCTGGGAGTGTCGGCACATCCTGCGCCTGCGCGAGGGTTTGCCGCAGCGCTCCGGGCTCCTTGGCCAGCAACACGCCAATCGCATTGATGGTGGTCTCGGCACTCGATTCGAGCGTCGGGATCAGGGCTTCGATCGTCTCCGCCTGTGCGGCAGCGTTGTCCACGTCCAGGTCCGTCGTGACGCCCTCATGTACGCGCGTTTGCGTGAGCTTCGTGAGGTCGCGGGCGATTTTAAGGTTTTGTTTCGCTATATCGAGCAGAGCCTGCGTGTCGCGCAATTGAATGTAGTCTCGCGCAAGTTCAGCGCGAGCCGACAACAGGACGGCGTTGCGATCCTCATACGAGGCGTCACTGAGCGCAACCGCACCCTCGACACCGCGTCGAACCCGACCCCAGATGTCGACTTCCCACGATGCGTCCACGCCGAACTGGTAGAGGTTGTAAGCCGGCGAGCCCGCGGGGCCCGGCAACGGCGCCACGCCAAGCGGCGTGTTGCCCGAGGCCGACTGCGGCTGACTTGCCGTTGGGCTGACGCCCAGCAATCCCAGGATACCGTTCGGACTGCCACGCTCGCGGTCATAAGACGCGGCGCCGTCCAGCGTCGGATATTCCGCGGCACCCGCAATGCGTTGCCCGGCCCGGCTTTGCCGCAGACGCGCCGACGCTGCCGCCACGTCGAGGTTCGCATCGGCCAGTTGTTGTTCCAGCGAGTTCAGCACGGGATCGTTGAACAGCGCCCACCATTGAGGCTGAAAGTCCGATTCGATGGCTTTGCTGGCGGCCTGCGCAGACTGAGTGCGATCAAACACGTCGGGCGTGGCCGACTGCGGACGTTTGAAGTCCGGGCCGACCAGGCAGCCCGAAAGCGCGGAGCACACCACCACCACAAGCACCGGTGTGCGGAAAGAGAATTCGCGCGCCCTCATTTTGCGTCGACTCCTGCGGTACGCGTATCGCCACGCTTGCCAACGGCAACCTCCGTCTCGACCGAAAGCCCCACGCTCAATTGCGCCGCGGCCTCTTGGCCCGGGTCGATGGTGATCTTGACCGGCACGCGCTGGACGACCTTGGTGAAGTTGCCTGTTGCGTTGTCGGGTGCGATAGGCGAGAAACTCAAGCCCGTAGCGGGAGCAAGACTATCGACATGCCCCCGAATCACCACGCCCGGAAAGGTGTCGACCTTGATACGCACGGGGTCGCCCGGTCGCATGTTGGTGAGCTGATTTTCCTGGAAATTGGCGACGATATAGGCTTCCGACAGCGGGACGATGGCGAGCAATGGCGTGCCGATCGTGACGTATGCGCCGACTCGCACCGAACGTCGTCCCACCTTGCCGTCGACCGGCGCATGGATCTCCGTATACGACAGGTTCAGTTTCGCCTGCTCGAGCACGGCCTGGGCGCGGGCCAACGCGCCCGCCGCCTTGTCGCGCTCGGTACGCAGAACTTCGAGGTTCAGCTCAGTCGCGACGAGCACGGCCCGGTTGCGCGCCTGCTGTGCGAGTTGCTCGGCCAGCGTGCTCGTAGAATGCTGTTGCTCCTGCGTCGTTCCCGCGCCCGCGTCCGAGAGGTTCTTGTAGCGCGCGGCGTTCTGTCGCGCATACGCGATCGTCGCATCATCGGCCTGCAGCGTGGCACGCGCCTGATCGACAAGCGCTGGCTGCCGTGCAATCTCGGCCTCGTAGTTCGCCACCGATGCTTTTGCCGCCGTCACGTCCGCCTGCGCACTCATCAATGCCGCGCGGTAGTCGCGGTCATCGATACGTACCAACAACTGCCCGGCTTTCACCTGCTGGTTGTCCTCTACGAGTACCTCTGTAAGCTGACCGGGGACACGCGGCGCGACCAGCGTGAAATCGGCCGTCACATAAGCGTCGTTGGTGCTCTCGTTGGATGAGTGGGCGAATAGCCTGATGCAAGCCCATACAGCGACGCAGACGATGACCACATAGACGACAAGACGAATTTTTTGGGCAGGAAATCGGTTCTCAGATGGCATAGATATCATTGCTTAGGGGAAGAGGGCGGCGTAGTGCACCAAGGCGGATAAATACGCACGGGCAACACCGGAATAACCAAAAGAAACGCGATGGCGATACCTGCCATCATGAGATAGAGATCCGCCGATGTCAGCACGACAGCCTGCTCGTGGACCCGATGCGCGAGTTCGCCAAGACTATGAGTAGCATTGATGCTTTCGCCCGTCAGCAACGCGCGGTTGCCTAACTGATCCACGAGCATGCTTGAATGAAAATGCTCGCGCGCAGTGCCCACCCCTTGGATGAGACCGGTTGCCCCAGCAGTCGCGAAGGTTTTGACCGTGTTGAACATCGCCGAAGCAAAAGGGCCTTCCGTTGGCGGCAAGCCTGTCGTGACGCCCATGAGGATCCCCATGATCAGCATCGGTTGCCCAAGGATCTCCAACGACTGAAGCCAGTAAAAGTTCTCACGCACCCAATCGGAGCTCACGAAACTACCCAAGAAGCACGTGGTGGCAATCAGCGAGAGTCCAATGGCCATGACCCAGCGATGGTCGACTTGCCGCAGGTTCAGGACCGCGGCTGTTCCAGGGAGCGTCAACAATAACGGAATAGCCAGCAGCAAAAACAGAGGGGTGGTTTGCAACGGCCTATACCCGTGAATTTGCACGAGAAATTGGCTGGGTATGGAGGCGACGCCTACCAGCAGCGTAACCGCGCCCACCAGTGTCAGAAGCCCGTGCGCGAAGTTCCTGCGCTCAAGCAGTTGCAGCTTGAAAAACGGCACCGGATGAAACCACTGGTTGATCAGGAATGCCACGAGCAACAGGGCCCCGCCAATAAACAGCGTGGAGATAACCGGGGAATTCAGCCAATCAAGGCGGTCACCCTGCAGAAAGCCAATGACGAACATCGCCATGGCGGGGTAGCCGAGCAGGAATCCGGTCCAGTTGAACGAACGCAGCCGTTCGAGTTTCATGGGATCCGGCGGAAGTCCCTTGTAGATTGCCACGCAGCTCAGTAAACCAAGCGGCAGGATTTGCCAGAATGTCATCTGCCAACTGACATATTCCGTCCACAATGCGGCGAGAGGCGTGCCGAGCGCGGGCCCCAAGGTCGCGGTGGCCGCGTACCCTGCGAGTCCATATAGCTTGATTTTTGGGGGAAGATAACGCAGCGCCACGATGATCAACATCGGCGGCAGGCATCCGCCAGCCACGCCCTGCAGCCCACGCAACACATAAAGAGCCGGCAGGTTCGGTGCAAAGGGACAAAGAAACCCAAGGAGCATCACGGCCAGCACGGCGCCGATGGTAAATCGCTTCAGCGTGAAGGTTATGCCAAACCACGGAGCAAATACCATCGTGGCCACGTTCGTAGCCTCGAAGATCGCGGTTAGCCAGGTCCCGTCGTCATATCCGACCGAGAACGCGCCCCGAATATCGGCCAGCGCCACTGCGGTGACCTGTTCGTTCAGGATTGACAGTAGCGACGCCAGCAACATCCCGAGCAGGCCGATAGCGAGGCGAAGGGGTAGCTCGGCTTGAGCGGCCGGTTTTTGTACGGGAGGCTGCGCCTGCGGTACAGCAACCGGCGCCGACGATGGTGCGGGCTGCGGCTCTGCCGTTCCGGTTGTCGACGGGTTGGCAGTATTCATAGAGGGCCGATAGTCTATTAGTAATGTTTAATGGGCATTGCATCGGGAAAACCAACCGGCTCATTACCGTATCGCCGCCACGCAACGGATTGAATTCATTGTAGGAGACGGGTCGACTTTCTCAAAGGGGACACAGCTCGCCTATCAGGCCAATCCGTTCGTAAATTTGGCCAAAGTTACCGCTGCTACCATCGCCATTACCACGACACACCATAGGCGCTTCACGCCTCGGGCTGGACCTCCGCGAGATACGTGTTTCTCAAAGTCTCGGTAGGCCGGATAGTGGGACTATCCCTGCGTGAATTTTGCCAAGCTCATCGCGGATACTTTGGCATCGTGCCGATCCGGCAATCATCGATTTCCGTTTGTTTAACAAAGTAAATTTCTCGTACGTTGAATATCGGTAAGGTGTACTGCGTTTATTTGTCGAAACAGTGTGTTGTGGGCCATTTGATATCTTCTTTGAGCCAATCGCGAAAACAGACTGTCGCCATGCAGGATGTGGCGCTTAGAATCGCGGCGTCCGGTCGTCCCGCAGGCAAACATAGTCGGCAAACACATTCAAGTTGGGAATCCACATGAACACATTACGCGAGATGGAGGTTTTCGTAGCCATCGCCGACCAAGGCAGTTTTGTCGGCGCGTCAGAGAAACTTGGTATGTCGACCCCTGCGGTCTCACGCTCACTCAACTCGCTCGAAGCGCGTTTGGGCGCGCAACTGCTGGTAAGGACAACCCGTTCGGTGCGGCCGACGGAGGCGGGTGCGTCATACCTCGATGCCTGCCGCACGGTGTTGGATGTGGTCGCGGACGCCGAAGCCAATGTGTCCACTCGGCAGGACAACCCGGTGGGCACACTGACCATTTCGGTTCCGGTGCTATTTGGCCGGCGCTACATCGCTCCGCTGGTCAATGCCTATGCCCAGCGGTATCCGGACGTTGTCGTGAACGCCGTGTATGCCGATCGCACCACGCGACTTCTCGAGGACGGCGTGGACATCGCCATTCGTATCGGCCATCTGGAAGATTCCGCGATCTACGCGGTGCCGCTGGGCTTTGTGCGACGTCGAACCTACGCGACCCCGGCTTATCTCGCGGCACATGGGGAGCCTATTCATCCCAGGGAGCTCGCGGGTCACCACTGTGTGTCCTTCACAGGAGTGACAAATCCGTTCGAGTGGTTGTTTTATGAAAACGGCGCGAGGCTGCCAGTCCGGCTTCAGCCGCGCATGATAGTCAACCTGGCTCCGGCGGCCGTTGACGCGGCGATTGACCGCGTGGGGATAACGCAATTGTTTTCCTACCAGGCGGCGCCCGAGGTGCTGAGCGGAAGTCTGGTGCCGATCTTGACGGCATTCGAGCCCGAGTCGATTCCGGTCAATTTGCTCCATGTGGAGCGGCGAGGTGCAAGCGGCAAGATTCGGGCTTTCGTGGAGTTCGTGACCGAGACCTTGCGCAACAACGTGCACCTTCAATAGCGCGTGGGCCCGAACGCTACCTCACATATTCCATCTCTGCCGGCTGGTCTTGCTCGTCGGCATCGCTGGAAGTCCATTGCTGCTCGCCGGCCACACTACGGAATCGGAGGCGATATTGCTTGGGCGTGACGTTAAGCCGCCGGGAGAAAGTCGTTCGCATATGCGTGGCGTTGTGAAAGCCGCACTGGAATGCGACCGTCTTGAGAGGCGCATCGGTCTCCTCGAGCAGCTTCCTCGCGCTGTCGACGCGAACCTGTTCGACAAATGCGGACGGCGTTACCTTTGCATACTTCGCGAATAGCCGCGAGAAGGTTCGCCGGCTCACGGAAACGGCGCTCGCAAGCTGTTCGATCGACAGTGCATCGGTGATGTGCTCGGTCACATAGCGCAGCACCTTGCCGACGATCGGATCCTGTTCTTTCCGTACGCCGAGGTAAGGGCTGTATTGAGACTGTCCGCCTTCTCGCTGGATGTAGACGACCAGACGTTTCGCCACCCGCACCGCCAGCTCGTGCCCCCAGTCGTCGGCCACGAGCGAGAGGCACAAATCTATGCCTGCTGTCACGCCGGCAGAGGTAAAGAGGCGTCCGTCCCGGATGAAAATCCTGTCGGGCAGCACACGCGCCAGGGGGAACTCGTCAGCCAGGCGCCCCGCATCGGCCCAGTGCGTCGTGACTTCCTTGCCGTCCAGCAGTCCGGCGTGCGCGAGCGTGAACGCCCCCGTGCAAACGGAGCCGAATCGTGTTGCGCCGCGCGCCTGGTCCTGCAGCCACTTGAGAAACTCGCGTCGTGGTTGGGCGTCGGGCAACTGTGGTCCTCCTGCTACCAGCAGCAGGTCGAATGGCGTGTCGAAGTCCGCATAGCTGTGAGGCGCTGTGACTTGCATCCCGTTCGAGCAGGTCACGATGCCGGCCTGGTATCCGACGAGAGAGACCTGGTATCTCTGATGCTCGGGCAAGAACGTGTTCGCTTCGGCGAATACGTCCATGGGACCCGCCACATCCAGCGCCTGCACACCATCGAATATAACAATGGCGACTTTCATACCGTGATCCTCATGTGTCGTCGATGGAGTGAACTATAAAAGCGAAGCGCGGCCGGATACAGGGGCCGCGCTGACAATTAGTTGTTACATGGCGTATATGTAGTGACGCGCGGCTCGCCTCGAACCGCGGTGACTCGTGTTTGCCGCGCCTTTTGGGCGGGTGTCTCGGGCCGTTCTGACGGGTGTCCCGGGCCGTTCGGGCGGGTGCCAGCTTAACAAGATTGGCGGCGTCCGGCGGCGACTTGTTGTGATAAGGCCTATCTTGATTTCAGATAGCGGGACTTCCAAGCTATCGCGATGATGCTGTCTGCGCGCTTTCAATGCGGGCTTTTGCAGCGGGCATCGTGATGACTCAGATGCAGCCTATCTTGGCCCATAGATAGCCTTCTTTGGCGTGCGTGCAGCATCAAACATTGTCAGAATGGCATAGAACCATTTCTCACGATTCTTCCAGTAGCACATCAAAAAACGTGCGTGATGGGCGGTACTTGGTACGGAGAACCCGTCTGAGCAATCGTCCATAAGCTGGTGCGGAACATACGCTGTTCTCGAGTTGGAAGGGAAATCACCCTTTGATCTTGGTCGCTGATATTGTCAGCGGCCGTTTCCATGCGAGCCAGCGATGACCAAAAACCCCAACGCTAATTTAGCTACCCTCCTGACCCCTCCGGCTGCCGGCGAAACGATGTCGGGTGCCGACATCATCCTGCAAGTACTCAGCGAACAGGGCGTCGATACCGTCTTCGGCTATAGCGGCGGCGCGATTTTGCCGGCGTATGACGCCGTCTTCCGTTTCAACGAAATGCACGCGGATCATCCCGAGCGCCAGATCAACCTCGTGGTGCCGGCCAACGAGCAGGCCGCCGGCTTCATGGCCGCGGGCTATGCACGCGCGAGCGGAAAAGTGGGCGTATTCATGGTGACGTCAGGTCCCGGAGCGACGAACGCAGTCACGCCGATCGCCGACTGTAACGGCGATTCCGTCCCCGTCGTCCTCATCTCGGGACAGGTGCCGCGTGCCGCGATCGGCAGCGACGCTTTCCAGGAGGCGCCGGTCTTTAACATCATGTCCGCGTGCGCCAAGCAGGTGTTTCTGGTCACCGACCCGGAAAAGCTCGAACAGACACTGCGGACCGCCTTCGAAGTGGCTCGCTCCGGCCGTCCCGGCCCGGTTGTCGTGGATGTGCCCAAGGACATCCAGAACTGGACCGGTGTGTATCACGGGCAAGGCACATTGAAGTTTCGAGGCTACACCGAGCGCCTGCGGCAGGTGGCCAAAGGCGCTCGCCTCGAAGAGGGCAAGCGTAGCGAATTTTTCGACCTGTTGGCGCAGAGCAAGCGGCCGCTGCTGTATGTCGGCGGCGGCGTCATTACGGCGGGCGCCACGGCGGAACTGCGTCAGTTTGCGCAGCGTTATCAGATCCCTGTGGTGAACACGCTGATGGGGCTTGGCGTTATGTCCGTGACGAACGAGCTCGGGCTGGGCATGCTGGGCATGCACGGCTCGGCCTGTGCGAACTACGCGGTGGAGGATTGTGACTTCCTGATCGCGGTGGGCGCACGCTTCGATGACCGGGTCGCTGGCGGCCGTCCTCACGCATTTGCGCCCAATGCGCAGCATGTCGCGCATATCGACATCGACGAAGCGGAGATCAACAAAGTCAAGCGGGCACACTGGACGCACGTGGGCGACGCGAAGGAGACCTTGCTGTCGCTGATGCAGCACGATACCGCCGTGCAGGCCCCTTCGGCCTGGGTCGACCATATCAAGAAATTGAAACGGGTCTACGGTATGAATTACGACCGCAACAGTGCGCTGATTCAGCCGCAGTTCGTTGTCGAAAAGCTCAGTGAAATTACCGGCGGCCGAGCCATCGTTACCACAGGCGTCGGCCAGCACCAGATGTGGGTTGCGCAATTTTTCGACTTTGTCCAGCCACGCAGTTTCCTGACGTCGGGCAGTATGGGGACGATGGGTTTCGGGCTGCCGGCCGCGATCGGTGCCCAACTGGCGCGACCGGATGCGCTGGTGATCGACATCGATGGCGACGGTAGCATCCGCATGAACATTGGCGACCTGGAGACGGCTACCACCTACGGCACGCCCGTCAAAGTGCTGCTGCTCAACAATCTCGGTGACGGCATGATCCGGCAGTGGCAGCGTCTCTTTTACGACGGTCGCTTGTGCGTGAGCGACAAGTCGCTGCATCGCAAGGATTTTGTCATGGCGGCGAAGGCCGACGGGTTCGAGTTTGCTGTTCGCGTTGAAGCGAAAAGCGAACTCGAAGACAAACTTAAGGCCTTCATCGCCTTTGACGGGCCGGCTTTCCTCGAAGTCATGATCGACCAGAACGCCGATGTGTTTCCGATGGTGGGGCCTGGGCAAAGCTATACGAATATGGTCACCGGGCCGTTTATTCCGTCACGGCTTGATCGAAATCCCGAAGCGAAGGGCGCAGAGCCTCAAGCGGCCGCCGATATGTTCTAGTCGCATTGGACCGCCGTCAGAATCTGCGCATCCAGTGGTGGTGATCAGCCATCATTGTCTGTTACAAAGCATTCCTTAATTCAGGAGAGAAGCATGTCTACAGTCCGGAATGATGCATTGAGATATACCGCTGATCCGCAGAGCGATGATGATGCAGAAGAAACCGCCGAGTGGCTCGGAGCGCTTGATGGCGTCATCACGCACGTCGGTACGGATCGCGCACACTTTCTGATCCAGCAGCAGATCGAATTTGCACGGGTGAACGGCGAGCATTTGCCGTTTTCAGCCAGCACGCCCTACATCAATAGCATCCCGACGGAGAAGCAAAAGAGACTCCCAGGCGACCAGACCATCGAACACACGATACGCTCTTACACTCGCTGGAACGCGATTGCGATGGTGCTTAGGGCCGGGAAGGAAACCAATGTAGGTGGCCATATCGCCTCGTTCGCGTCCGCGGCAACCTTGTACGACGTAGGCTTCAATCACTTCTGGAATGCAGCATCCGACGCTCATGGCGGCGACCTGATTTTCTTTCAGGGCCACTCGTCACCCGGTATCTACGCCCGTGCCTTCCTGGAAGGCCGCCTGAGCGTGCCGCAACTGGAAAATTTCCGACAAGAGGTTGGCGGACAGGGCATGCCGTCCTATCCGCATCCCTGGTTGATGCCGGATTTCTGGCAGTTCCCGACCGTGTCGATGGGCCTCGGTCCCATCATGTCGATCTACCAGGCACGTTTCATGAAGTACATCGAAGCGCGCGGCATTGTGAAGACCCAAGGGCGCAAGGTCTGGGCATTCCTCGGTGACGGCGAGATGGACGAACCCGAATCGCTTGGGGCCATCGGGATGGCCGGGCGCGAACGGCTGGACAATCTTGTCTTCGTCGTGAACTGCAATCTGCAACGCCTCGATGGACCGGTGCGCGGCAATGGCAAGATCATTCAGGAGCTGGAGAATCTGTTTGGTGGCGCCGGCTGGAATGTGATCAAGGTGATTTGGGGCAGCCGTTGGGATCCCCTGCTGGCTCGCGACCACAATGGCGCGCTGATGCGCCGGATGATGGAGGTCGTCGACGGTGAGTATCAGGGCTACAAGTCGAAATCTGGCGCATTTGTGCGCGAACATTTCTTTAACACGCCCGAACTGAAGGACATGATCGCCGAGTGGAGCGACGACGAAGTCTGGGAACTCAACCGCGGCGGTCATGATCCGCACAAGATCTATGCGGCCTATTCGGAGGCGTCCACACCGAATGGTCGCCCCACCGTCATCCTTGCCAAGACCATCAAGGGATACGGTATGGGTGAGGCCGGTCAGGGGCTGAACGCGACCCACCAGCAAAAGAAGATGCAGGTGGATCAGTTGAAGAAGTTCCGAGACCATTTCAAACTGCCGATTTCCGACGACGCCATCGCAGACGTACCGTATCTGACATTTGACGAAGGCTCAAAAGAGTTCGAGTACCTGCATGCGCGTCGTCGCGACCTGGGCGGTTATCTGCCGGCACGACGTCGAAAAGCCGAGTCCCTTCCCACCCCCGCATTGAGCGCCTTCGAGGTGTTGCTCAAAGGCAGCGGTGAGGGCCGAAGCATGTCCACTACGATGGCATTCGTCAGATTTCTTAACATCGTGCTTAAGGACAAGGCGCTGGGCAAGCGCGTCGTGCCGATCGTGCCGGACGAGTCTCGCACCTTTGGTATGGAAGGTCTGTTCCGGCAGATCGGTATCTGGAATCAGGATGGCCAGAAGTACGTGCCGGAGGATTCGGATCAACTGATGTTTTATCGCGAATCGGAAACCGGCCAGATTCTGCAGGAAGGGATCAACGAGGCAGGCGGGATGTCGGACTGGATCGCCGCTGCGACGTCGTATTCGACGCATGGCGAGATCATGATTCCGTTCTACATCTTCTACTCGATGTTCGGTTTTCAGCGCATCGGTGACCTTGCGTGGGCGGCGGGTGACATGCGCTCGCGTGGCTTCTTGCTCGGTGGCACAGCGGGCCGCACGACCCTTAACGGTGAAGGCTTGCAACACGAAGACGGCCACTCGCTGATGTGGGCATCCGGTGTGCCGAACTGCATCAGCTACGACCCTACGTTTTCGTACGAGCTGGCGGTCATCATGCAAGACGGCTTGCGTCGGATGGTGACGCAGCAGGAGGACGTGTTCTATTACGTGACCGTCATGAACGAAAACTACCAGCACCCCGCGATTCCACAGGGCGATGAGGTAGCCGCGGACATCATCAAGGGCCTTTACTCGTTCCGCAAGGGCGAAGCCGACAACAAGGCACCGCGCGTGCAACTGCTGGGCGCAGGCACGATTTTCAACGAAGCCATCGCAGCGGCGGATATTCTGAAGAACGATTGGGGCGTCATTGCTGACCTTTGGAGTGCGCCGGGCATTACAGAACTGGCTCGCGAGGGGCATGAGGTGCAGCGTTGGAATCTGCTGCATCCGACTGAAAAACAGAAAATCTCGCACGTCGAGAAATTGCTCAAGGACGCCAAGGGGCCGGTTATCGCCTCCACCGACTATATCCGGGCACTGACAGAGCAACTCCGGGCGTTTGTGCCGCAGCGCTTCGTCGTCCTCGGCACGGACGGGTTTGGCCGCTCCGATACCCGTGAGAAGCTGCGTCATTTCTTCGAGATCGACCGTTACTGGATCACGGTTGCCGCGTTGAAAGCGCTGGCTGACGAGGGAACGATAGCCAGCCAGGTGGTGGCCGACGCCTTGCAGAAATACCAGCTAGACGCGTCCAAACCCAATCCCATGACGGTTTAAACAAGCACACGGCCCCGTCGGAATAGGCCGATCAAAATAACATCTATTTATAACGTAATGAGTCTACTAGACAGCATCGATTCACCAACACACTTACGTAACTTGGCCGAGGCAGACCTCCAGAATGTCGCCGACGAACTTCGCGACTTCATTCTGGAGAGCGTATCGACAACGGGCGGTCACCTTGCACCCAGCCTTGGCACAGTCGAATTGACAGTAGCACTGCACTACGTTTTCGACACGCCAAGAGACAGGCTGGTCTGGGATGTCGGCCACCAGAGCTACTCCCATAAGATCCTGACGGGGCGCAAACGTGGCATGGCCACGTTGCGCAAGATCGGTGGCATGGCAGGCTTTCCCTCGCGCGATGAATCACCCTACGACACGTTCGTGGGGGGGCATGCCGGGACGTCCATTTCTGCTGCGGTCGGCATGGCACTGGGTTTGCGCAATCGCGATGCACACGTCGTCGCCATAATCGGCGATGGCGCGCTATCTGCGGGCATGGCATACGAGGCGCTCAATCACGCGGGCGCCTGCAAGGATTTGCCCCTCACCATCATCCTGAATGACAATGGGATGTCGATCTCGCCAGCCGTCGGCGCATTGAATGATCATCTTCAAAGCCTGACGCGGGATGGCCGCGAAGCGCGCAATATCGATGTGCCAGATAGCGTCGGCGCGCCGATACTGCCCTTTGAGAACGCGCCGTCGTCGACGCTTTTCGAGGATCTGGGATTGGACTATTCCGGTCCGATAGACGGACACAATATTGCGGAGCTGATTGTCGCGTTACGGGCGGCCAGGAATCTTAAACGCCCTCACGTACTTCACATCGTCACGCAGAAAGGCCGTGGGTACCGCCGAGCTGAATTGGACCCGATAACCTACCACGGACCGGGTCCGTTCAAGCTTGATACCGGCGTCGTTGCATCGACAGGCGGCAAGCGTACTTACAGCCAGGTGTTCGGACAGTGGCTTTGTGACACCGCGAAAGACGACGAGCGCGTCATCGGTATCACGCCCGCCATGAGGGAGGGGTCACAACTCGTCGAATTCGAAAAGCTGTTTCCCGAGCGTTACATCGACGTTGGCATTGCCGAGCAGCACGCGGTCACTGTAGCAGGCGGTCTCGCGGTGGAAGGAATGCGCCCCGTCGTGGCGATCTATTCGACCTTTCTGCAGCGAGGCTATGACCAACTGATCCACGATATTGCGCTGCAAAACCTGCCGGTTCTGTTCGCGGTGGACCGTGCCGGTATTGCGGGCAGCGACGGTGCTACGCATTTGGGCGCTTTCGATATTGCCGCATTGCGCTGCGTGCCAAACATGGTGGTGATGACGCCGTCCGACGAAAAAGAGTGCTATCAGATGCTCAACACGGGTCTCGCCTACTCGGGCCCGTGCGCCGTACGATATCCGCGCGCGACGGGCGCGTCCGAGACGATAACGCGCACCACGGAAACGCTACCCATCGGTCGGGGCGTAGTTCGCCGTGTTTCCACAAAGCACGATGGCCTACGGGTGGCGTTGGTGGCATTTGGCCCGCTGCTCTCGGTGGCGATGGAGGTGGCTCAGGAAATCGATGCTACGGTGGTCAATATGCGTTTCGTCAAGCCGCTGGACGAGGACCTGCTTTTGACGGTGGCGAAGGGTCACGACATCATCGTAACGCTTGAAGAAGCGATGATTGCCGGTGGCGCCGGCTCGGCATGCGCCGAGTGCATTGCGGCTGAAGGACTGCCGGTCCGTGTTCTTCGCCTGGGGCTTGCCGATGAATTTGTTCTGCACGGCGACCGCACGAAGTTATTGGCGATGTGCGGGTTGGATGCAGCGGGAATTTTCGAATCCATACGCGTCTTCGCGCAACGTGCTGAGGTGCTGGACGCGGTTTAAGGGATGCACAGGCCGGGTCGAGAGGTGTAGCCAGCGGCAGTTGTATCGAGAGTCAGGCTATCGCGAGGTACAGCTCTCTATAAGCTTCAACGAGGTCGTTGAGGCTAAACGACCGGTTCAGACCGCTTGGATTTGGAAGTAGCCACACCGCCGAGCCTCCAAACGTGGAGGATTGGCGGCCCCAATGGATCTCACGCTGACCGGAAATGGCGGCATATGCGGCTTTCCCCAAGAACGCAATATAGGCCGGGTGATGAAATTCGATTTTGTCCCGCAGCGCCGCAGTCGAATCACGGAACTCATGGGACGATAGTTGATCGGCGCGCGCCGTAGGCCGGCTGACAACGGTGGTCAGTCCGCATCGATGCTTAAGTAGATCCCTGTCGTTTGCCGGTCGCATTTGCTCAGGCGTGAAACCTGCCAGGTGCAAGACCCGCCAAAATCGGTTGCTGTGGCCTTCGAAATGATGGCCCGTTGCCACCGCTCGCATACCGGGGTTAATGCCGCAGAAAACCACCGCCAAACCGGCTGCCATCACGTCTGGCAGTGCTTGATCCGGGGTTCGAGAGTTCTGGCCGCTAAGGGAGTCAGGTTGCATTTGCGAATTCTGCGCGATGGGCGGGGGTGAGCGGCAAGAAAATTGTCGTGTGGCCGGAAATGAACAAGAAATGTCCCCGAACCATCACAGGTAGAGCCTCCGGGAAAACCCGTAAAACATACACTGTTCTTACCGGCGCTCAAAAGATCGCCGGTCCTGGCGGGCACAGGGGCTTGGCGACAGAAGTCGCGGGGTCTTGCACAAGTTGAAGCGGGCGGGATGGCAACGAACACTGCCGTCTTTCGCATTCGGATCTTTGTCTTCGTGTACCTGTGGACGCACTGGGTTGACCGGTGCAGCAACGGGTGTTGCCCTGGGTAAATTCGTGGCAGATATCGGGCATGAGCCCGGCTGAGGACAAAGTCATCATGATGATCAGGAATCGGAATACCTCCTTCCTATTTGGAGGCAATGCGCCTTACGTCGAGGAGCAATACGAGGCTTACCTCACCGACCCCAACGCGGTGTCGGACGAGTGGCGTGGTTATTTCGACGCGTTGCAGGGCGTGCCCGCCGGTGACGGTTCGGATGCTGGGGACGTTGCCCACGCGCCGGTTGTCTCCCGTTTCGTGGCATTGGCGAAGCAGCCGCGAGCCGCAGGACGCTCGGACACCGACGTACGGAGTTTCGCCCGCAAGCAGCTCGCCGTACAGGCCCTAATCTCCGCCTATCGCATGGTGGGCACCCGCAATGCGCGTCTGGATCCGCTGCGCTGGACTGCGCCGGTTCCCGTGCCTGAATTGAATCCGAGCTACTACGATCTGTCCCACGCGGACATGAGCACGAAGTTCGACAAGTCGGACACCCATTTTTCGGATGATGATACGACGCTCGCTGAGACGGTGCAGGCGCTGTCAGAGACCTATTGCGGCACGCTAGGCGCCGAGTTCATGCATCTTGCGGATTCGACTCAGCGTGGCTGGTGGCAGATGCGCCTCGAATCTTCGCGCTCGAAAGCGAAGCTGGATACCGGTGACAAGCTGCACATCCTTGAGCGCCTGACCGCGGCCGAGGGCCTTGAAAAGTATCTGCATGCCCGCTTCGTCGGGCAGAAGCGCTTTTCGCTCGAAGGGGGCGAATCGCTGATTGTGCTGTTGGATGAGCTGGTTGCGTATGGTGCTACGAAGGGCGTCAAGAGTTCGATCCTGGGTATGGCGCACCGTGGGCGTTTGAACGTCCTCGTCAATATTGTCGGCAAACCGCCGGCAGCCTTGTTCGACGAATTCGAGGGAAAAACGGCGAATCTGCTTCCGGCCGGCGACGTCAAGTATCACAAAGGCTTCACCGGCTTGCTTCCCACTGCAACGGGGCCGGCCGAGGTGACGCTGGCGTTTAACCCGTCGCACCTGGAAATCGTCAACCCGGTCGTGCAAGGTATCGCTCGCGCTCGCGCCGACGTGTTGGGGCAAGGTGCAAGCGTAGTCCTGCCGGTGGAGATTCACGGGGACTCAGCCATTTCGGGGCAAGGTATCGTCATGGAGACGATGAACCTCTCCAATACGCGGGGCTACGGTACGGGCGGCACGATCCACGTGGTTGTGAATAACCAGGTTGGCTTTACCACGTCCCATCCGGAAGATGTGCGGTCTTCGTTCTATTGCACCGACATCGCCAAGATGATCGAGGCGCCGGTGCTGCACGTGAATGGTGACGACCCCGAGGCAGTGATTGCCGCGACGCGCCTGGCAATCGATTTCCGCGCGACATTCCAGAAGAGCGTGGTGATCGATCTGGTGTGTTTCCGACGCCATGGCCATCAGGAGCAGGACACACCGAACATCACGCAACCGATGATGTATCGCTCCATTGCCGGGCATCCGGGTATCCGCGCCCTCTATGCAAAGAAGCTTGTGGACGAAGGGGTCGCGACGATGGAGGATGTGGAGAAGTATGTCCACGACTATCGTGAACGCCTTGAGGTCGTGCAAACTGCAGAAGAGCAGAACCCCGCCGATAAAAACAGCGAAGAGGTGAGCTGGCCGCAACTACTGGATGGAAATGTTGGGCGTATCACTTACGCGCCGCCTTTGCCGGACCTGGTGCAAAAACTCGCACTCAAGATCACGAACGTTCCCGAGCAACTCTCGCTGCACCCGCTTGTCGGGAAGGTCGTGAGCGCGCGCCGCGAGATGGCGGAAGGCAAGCGCCCGCTGGACTGGGGTATGGCCGAGCATCTGGCGTTCGCCTCGCTGCTCAGCGTGGGTATTGATGTTCGCTTAAGCGGGCAGGACAGTGAACGCGGTACGTTCAGCCACCGTCACGCTGTACTCCATGATCAGAAGCGGTCGATTCGAGGGGACGGCACTTATATCCCCCTGGATCATGTCTCGGATGGCCAAGGACGGTTCTCGGTGATCAATTCGGTTCTTTCTGAGTCTGCGGTCCTGGGGTTTGAGTACGGTTACTCGGTCGTGCGACAAAATGCACTCGTACTCTGGGAAGCGCAGTTCGGCGACTTCGCAAACGGTGCGCAGGTTGTCATCGACAATTTTCTTTCGGCTGGCGCTGCCAAGTGGGGGCAACATAGCGGTGTAACGATGCTGCTTCCGCACGGTCAGGACGGACAAGGTCCGGAGCACGCGTCTGCGCGTCTTGAGCGGTATCTGCAACTCTGCGCACAAGAAAACATGCGCGTTTGCCAGCCCACGACGCCGGCACAGATGTTCCATCTGCTGCGCCTGCAGGCCGTGGCCCAGGATCGGGTTCCGCTCATCGTGATGACGCCGAAGTCCCTTCTGCGGCATCCAGAGGCTGTCAGCAGCCTTGAGGATCTCGCCACGGGGCGATTCAACGAGATTCTGGCCGAGACGCCTACGAAGGAGCAAGCATCGAAGGTCGATCGTGTCATTCTCTGTTCCGGCAAAGTCTACGTCGAGCTTCTAGACCGTCGTCGCAAAGCCAAGAAAGACAATATCGCGCTGATCCGCGTTGAACAGCTGTATCCGTTCCCCGCGCAGCAGATCGCTGCGGAGCTGGAGCGCTATCCGAATCTGAAGAGCGTTGTCTGGTGTCAGGAAGAGTCGAAGAACCAGGGCGCCTGGAACTTCGTCATGGAACAACTGCAGGAAATTGTGAAGGCCCCCGCAGCGCTGCGCTATGTCGGGCCTGAGGCAACCGCATCGACGGCGCCGGGTTACGCGTCGATGCACGTTGCACGGCAGGAAAAATTCCTCCACGCAGCGATTGAAGAGTGAACGCAGCAAACCTACGCACAAGGGCGAATCGGAGGCAAAAAGGTGTCGTCGATTCGCCTGCGCGGTAACTGATTGATCTAAAAGAAGATTTTCAGAGGTGGCTACTGAGGGGGATAAATCTGCCTACAATGCATTTATCGACGCCAAAGACATTCTCGCAACTGCTCGCGATCTTCTGCATCTCGGTACTGAAAACGGGCCGCGTCGAGCCAGGAAGACTAAAAAATGAAAGTAGCGATCGTGGTTTTCGACGGCGTGCAAGCATTGGACGTGGCGGGTCCGGTTGACGTGTTTGCGGAGGCCAATACCTTTTTACCTGCGCACCAACATTATGAAATCGCTCTTGTCGGAGTTCGGGGCGGCAACGTCGTTTGTTCCAGTGGACTAGGTATCAATGTTCCGTTCGACTACACGTCTTATGCCGGCGACTGCGATTTACTGCTTGTAGCAGGCGGCCCCAGACTGCCGGAGGCCAAGCCCGAGCGGGAATTCCTGAACTGGATTCGAACCCGGGCCAATAATGCAAGACGGTTTGGTTCCGTCTGTAACGGCGTTTTTCTGCTGGCGCATGCGGGTCTGCTCGATGACAAAGTCGTAACCACCCATTGGAACGACGCGAAACGTCTCAGTGACCAGTTTCCGAATACGACGGTAAGGCCCGATAAGATTTTCGTGCGCGACGACCGCCTCTTTACTTCAGCAGGCGTAACCGCCGGTATCGATCTTTGTCTGTCACTTGTGGCGGAAGACTTTGGCCACGATCTGGCCGTCAAGGTGGCCAAGCGTCTCGTGGTTTATATCCACCGCGAAGGCGGCCAATCACAATACAGTCCCTTTCTTGCGGCTGGGCCGGACGAACACTCTATCGTCGGCCGGGTGCAGCGGTACGTTACGACTCACATTGCGGACATGCTGTCCATCGAACAGATCGCGGATGCGGTTTCAGTGAGCCGTCGAACGATCTCAAGGGTATTTGCGAAGTACGTGCAAGTTACGCCATCCGTATTTGTCGAACAGGTGCGAGTGGACTTTGCAAGGAAGCTTCTTGAAGAGACTGATGTTCCGTTGAAGACGGTGGCGTTCCAATGCGGATTTCATAGTGCGACCCATATGAGGATGAGCTTTGCGCGCCGGCTGGATATCACGCCCAAGCAGTACCGCGAACACTTCCGTGATACTGAGGTCACTGCAAAAACCATCGGTATGGATCCGGACGTTGAAAACCAGGACGTTGAAAAGCTGACTTTCCCGCAGAACCCATTGTCCAGCGAAGGGATAATGCCAGCTTCAAAGAAACGGGATGCCGCTCGAGGGACTGTGATCCGAGCCGTCGCCTAAACAAGCATCCAGATACGGCCCCGTGCGTGATGCACTTTCGGGGCTCTCGACAGGGCCCAAGGCGATACGTAGTCACACCCGATAGTCGGCCGCGAAGTCCTCGTCCGTGCGGGCTTCAAGGCGGCCATTTCGGCATGCAGTGGAAAAAGCTTCATAATCCGATTCAACTTGATCCGCATAGCCTTGGGCGTACTTGGTCAACGATTCGATAAGGCGGTCGCTGTGCCCGATGTAAGCCGCGACTTCAATTGCCTTACCGCTGGCTTTCGCGTGCGCGCGAGCAAGTATCCAGCCGCACAGACGCGCGTATCCCTCGAGTAAATTGTTGTCAAACATCTCCACATTTGCGGAGAGTTTCATGTCCCTCAATTGGCGGAAATAGACATGACGCCCCGAGGGTGCCGTGGCCCATCCCAGGAACACGTCGCTTGCCGCCTGTAGAACCCGCTGGCCTCTGACGACTCGTTCACCCTCGTGCTCAAGGCGAGCCGCGTCGAAGTATTGACTGATGACCGATGGCCGTGCCTCCTTTATTTGAAGGAACATCGGTTTTCCCAGTTCGTCAGTCATCAACAAAACAAGGCATCGCGTGCCAACGCTGCCGACTCCCACAACTTTGAAGACTAGGTCCTCGGCGGTGAAGTGATGGAGCAACGCGCGACGCTCAGGAGCCAACGTCTGGACATATTGTGGGAATACCTCTGCAATCAGGGGCCGCCAGTCACCGAGCTTGTACCAGCCGTCCTCCTTGTCTAACAAAGAATTAACGCCATGAAGATGGAAAATTGCTGGCGGCATGTCACGAATAATCCACGTCTGTGCGTCAAGCTCGGCCATCTTTTCGAGCAGGCTTTCGCTCGTCCGACTCGCGGCTTTCTCCATCCCGCGTCGAATCGCAGCTCGACGTTCAGGCGTCACCGCCGTCTCCAACATCAGTTCGAACGTAATGCGCTCGTACCATAGCTCGAGCGCGCTGTACTGCGCGTATTGCCATAGGCGGTCTCGGTAGGAAGAGACTACGGTCTCCACTAGTGTGCTTGCGGTTGCTCGGCCCAGCCGCATGTGGCGTGCTGCGACGACGAAGCTCGCGGTCAACCGCTTTAGATCCCACTCCCAAGGTCCCAGCGCGACTTCATCAAAATCGTTGAGGTCGAAGACCAACTGTCGTTCGGGTGTCGCGAACCCACCGAAATTTGCGAGATGCCCATCGCCGCAAATCGGCATGACCATTCCTGTGTTGGGAATCTGGCCTAGGTCATGCGCTTGAAGGATGGCGCTGCCTCGAAAAAAAGTGAAGGGCGATGCGAGCATTCGTCCATATCTGAGCGGGATAAGCTTGGCGACTCTGGCCTCACTGTTTTTCTGCAGCAAATCGATGGGGTCTCTTTCCAGTTTTCCAACATACCTGTGATCGCGCCTGCTCATGCGCGTGCGAACAGCACGGCCTTCTGCCGCCCGAAGAGTCGCTCGATTCTCTGCTTTCATTTGAATCCCCGGGCGATACCGCTCCTGTCATTTAAGCGAAGCGCCATCTCGCGTTATCTGCACGGCCATCGCGGTAACGACCTCGGCGCGCACGCTATCGCCGACCTTCAGTCCACCAAGAGGCACGTCCGGCCCCGCCTGAACGACCACGGTCTGTGTCGGCCCCCGAAGCGTGACTTGCCGCTTCTTGACGTCAACTTTTTCGATGGTCGCGAGGACAAGAATTCGATGGACCGTCGCGGTTACGCCCTGCGACGCGGGGGTGGTCGCCGTTTGATCGATACGCTCGCGAATGCCGTTCGACTTGACCTTGTCCGCGTGGATGAGGAGAGCACCTTGGTACTCGATGTTGACGGCATCGCCGAGCCGAAGCTTGCTGACATCCCCTACATCAGGGTTCACCACAACGTCGAGAACCCGGCCCTGAGGACCCCGTAGGGTCACGCTGTTGGAGACGGGATCGATGGCCATGACGTGCGCCTGCATTTCAACAGTCGCAGCGACGCCGGCGCCTGCCGGACCTACACCTGACGCTACCGCCACATTTTGTGCGGTGGCATAAGTGGAATCCGTGAGCGCCAAAGCCGCGACTATCAGGGCGGCGGTCAGGTGAGCGAAGTAACATTGATTATTTTTTTTCATTGCGTGGCTCCTGGAAGATCAACTACTGCACTTGACTAAAGTCGGGCAGGGCGAAGGCCCCATCGAGCATGGCGAAAATGAGTAGTAACGCTCGCTGATCGATGCTTAACTGCCTATCGCCATTCGTGCTCTTTCTTCTTAACGATTCTATGAAAAGCAAAATAGCGCCTCCCTCGGAAGAACAATGCCTCACACGAAACTTGGCAAACCACTCGACATTGGTAGGAAAAGGGGATTGTTGAAACCAATATCCTTTTTTGTGTTCTTTGGGTTGAAATTTTTTTGAATTTTCGACCTTGAAATTTCATTGAATTTGGCCTATCGGGTGATTCGCGAACTGTGGCCGTTGTAAATTTTCCTAACGTTTGGTGCAGTCAATTTATTAGCAACAACGTTTCTTTTTTTGCCCGTTACAAAATAAATTTGATTTTCTTCATGCGTTTGCTAACCTTTGTAAGGATCTGTAATTTTCCCGGAAACCCAGTGTGTACAAGGCACAAACCCGTACATGACACACCTGTGACAACTTCGTCTCTCCGAGGAACGTTGTACGGCATCAAAGGTTCTTAAAATAGCTGGGCAACTACCGATAACCCTATTGGAAATCGTCCGGTTGTAGCTGTTTGCCGAGTCTCCTTCGCACTTATAGCGAACGCATTAATCTACGTGCTAGCTACTTGCGCATTAAGTCGCTAATTATTAGGCACGCGATCATAAAATGTGGCGGGGAAAATGCTGCGACGAATACAGCCACTGACGCTAGGATGCCTGCTGTCTGACACCGTGTGCTTTGCGTGACTGTTCTCGGTTTGTACATCGTCCCGACCCAAAAGCGCTGCGGACGAATCGAAATGAATATAAAAATACTTTACTACTTAGTACTGCTATCTATTATGCGGATTTTTCATATATCAAGACAGTCCTTGTGGAGCGAGACGCCGTTACCGCGAATTATTCTCGACCGTATGGACCCGAGAACAAGGAAATCGTGACGCCGAAAAAGTCTGAAGCCGGTTAACACCGCTGCGAGGGAGAGTCTGCAACGCTGAAACTTGTCACGTCATTGAGGCAATGCCATCACACACACGAAGCTAGGGAGCACGATATGGAAATGTCGCCGAAGCGTGTTTTCGCGGGATGTGGCCCGCGCGCTGGAGCCGCCGTTGTGATGCTGACTTCGCTGGGCATCGGCATACCGACTTCAAGCCAGGCAACCGAAACCGGCATTGGCCGTCCCATAACCGGCATGCAGATAGCGCCTTATGCCGGCATAGTCCCGCCGACGGACGACTGGATTTTCTCAATCACGTCGATTTATTACGAAGGCTCGTTAGGCAAGACCAAGGAGATTCCGATTGCCGGGACCGTCTCCGCCGGTCTCAATTACCACATCTCATATAACCTGCTTAATGCGATAAAGACATGGGGTATCACGGTAGGTGGCTGGAACTTCGCATCATCATTCGGCGTGCCGCTCCAGTACACATCCATTTCTTCATTCAACGGCCGATTGCCGAACGACAGCGCTACGCAGTTCTCCGATGTCTTCTTCACGCCTGTCATCGCGGGTTACCACCTGACGAAGACCGACCACATTGCATTCAGCGTCCAGATGTATGCGCCAACCGGCGCTTACAGCACGAGCCGGCTCGCGAACGCCGGGCAGAACACATGGACGTTCGTCCCGACCGTCGCCTACACGAAGCTTCTCCCCGCGCAGAACATCGAATTGTCCGTCAACTATGGAGTCGAGTTCTACACCACGAACAACGAAACCCAATATCACAACGCTCCCGTCAGCGTGCTTGACCTCCTGGCACTGAAGCGCTTCACAAGCGGATGGGGTATCGGCGTTATCGGAGGGTGGATTCAACAGCTCGGCAATGACTCGGGCGGGCTTGCGAACATCGCAGGGGTAGCGGGTGCTCGCGGGCATTCCCTTGGCGTCGGCCCACTCGTTACCTGGTCGGGCAAGTTGAGTGGAACACCTGTTTCTGCATCGTTACGTTGGGTCAATGAGTTCGACGTCAGTAACCGCCCGAAAGGCAACGCGGTTGAGCTCTCGGTTAGTGCGACGTTTCAGTAATCCTGGAAACCACGGTGAAAATAATTCTACTGCGCCGTGACCTGTTCATCCACCGAGTTGCACGATGGTTGTGCGTATCAGCACTGCGGCTCGAACGGGTGCCGATTTTAAGCCGCGAACAACAACCGCAGTCCCCTTAGAAGGAGATAACAGCTGATGCACTGGTAGAACATTCCACCTAAATTTATCGGAGCAACGCATGTCTTCAAAACCAACATCATGGCATCCAGCGCTATTGAAAATTGCTGCGGCTGCCGCATTGATTTGCACCGGTGTCGCGCCGGCAATTGCGCAAACTGCCCAAAGGCCCAACATCCTCCTGCTCGTCTCCGACGACACCGGATGGGGTGACCTAGGCGTGTATGGCGGCGGTGAAGGACGAGGTGCACCAACCCCAAACCTCGACAAAATGGCGCACGAAGGTATGCAGTTCTGGGATTTCTACGGTCAGCCGAGTTGCACGCCTGGCCGAGCGGCGATGCAGACCGGGCGGCTACCCAATCGTAGCGGCATGACGACGGTGGCCGCGCCCGGGCAGGGCGGCGGCCTGCCGAAAGGCGAAGTCACGATTGCGGACGTATTGAAGGGCGCGGGCTACTCCACGTTCTTCACGGGCAAATGGCACCTGGGGGAGGCCGACTACGCGATGCCGACCGCGCATGGATACGACGAGATGAAGAACGTCTACCTGTATCACCTGAATGCTTATACGTACGCCGACCCTAAGTGGAATCCGGATTGGCCGTCGAGCATTCCCAAGGTGAATCCGCTCGGTGAGCTGCAGGGGAAAGCCGGCGAAAAGTATCAGGAAGTCCGAAAGATCGGCGGCGACGATATTCCCACGCTGGACCAGGGCATCGAGACCAGTTCCATCGACTACATCAAGTCCCATTCCGGCGATAGCAAGCCGTTCTTCATGAGCATCAACTTCACGAAGAACCATCAGCCGAACCTGCCGGCGCCGGAGTTCGTCGGGAAATCGGAAGTGAAGACCAAGTATGGTGATGCGGTGGTGGAACTCGACACTCGCGTGGGTCGCATCCTCGACGCGGTGCGCGCCGCCGGCATATCCGGCAACACCTTGGTGTTCTACACCGTGGACAACGGGGCTTGGCAGGATGTGTATCCCGACTCCGGCTGGACTCCCTTCCGTGGAACCAAAGGTACTGACATGGAAGCCGGCAGTCGCGTACCCGCCATCGCGTGGTGGCCCGGACACATCAAGCCCGGGAGCACCTCCTGGGATATCTGCGGCGGATTGGACCTGATGGCGACGTTCGCACAAATCGCTGGCACTACGATTCCCACAAAGGACCGGGATGGCAAAGCCACGATCTTCGATAGCTATGACATGACTCCTATTCTGTACGGGACTGGCAAATCCAAGCGCACTTTCTGGATTTACCAAACGGAGGACGAAATCGCCCCGGGTGCCATCCGGGTCGGAAAGTTCAAGGCGGTGTTCAACCTACGTGGTGACTATCCACCGTTTTCCGACGAGGAACACACCGGCTGGCGCGGCCCGGACAAGTACGCCGCGACGGTCCCCCGTCTCTATGACTTGCAGGCCGACCCCGGCGAGCACTACGACATCTTCATGACCAACTGGACTGAAAAGAGTTGGACGATGCCTATCTTCAATGATCTGTTGAAGCAGGTTATTGGGACCTACGTCAAGTTTCCGCCTCGTGAAGTCCAGAGCGTCTCGTACACAGGGCCAGTCAGGAACTCTCAGTTCCAGCGAGTTCAGGCTCTCCAAGAGCGGCTAGAGCAGATTCAGAAGGGAAGCACCGCAGGTGACTAGCTAGCTTGCGCGTCTGTCGGTCGCGCCTTGCGACTGGCAGACGCTCGCCCATGGAGCAGGTTCGATGACCACTTATATGCCTGAGACATCCAATGCGGTACCGATCCAGTTCGTCAAACGAACGGCGGCGGCCGCGGAACCGGTTGCCCTTTTGCGAAAGGGCCGCTTTCACACGATGGCAAAGCCTATCGGGTCGACATGCAATATCGACTGCACGTATTGCTATTACCTGCATAAGGAACAACTGCTCGACCAGCATCGGGGGCGCCGGATGGAGCAATCGATGCTCGAGCGTTATATACGTCAATACATCGAGGCCCAGAATGCCGATGAGATTGTGTTCTCTTGGCAGGGCGGTGAGCCAACGATGCTCGGCCTTGAATTCTTCGAGCACATCATGGAACTCCAGGTGAAGTATTCGCCTGTGGGGCGCCGTATCGTCAACGATCTGCAAACGAACGCGACGCTACTCAATGATGACTGGTGTGTGTTTTTAAAGAAGCACGATTTTCTTGTGGGCGTCAGTATTGATGGTCCGCGAGAACTTCATGACGGATTTCGAGTAGACCGCAAGGGAAACTCGACCTTCGACAACGTGATGCGAGGCATCGGCCTGCTCAAATGCCACGGCATCCGCTTCAACACCTTGACGGTTGTCAATCGGCTCAATGCGAAACGGCCGATCGACGTTTATCGCTTCCTGCGTGACGAGGTAGGCTCAACGTACATGCAGTTCATCCCTTGCGTGGAGCCGAAAGACTTCAAGACAGTAGCGCCTCAGCACTGGCCAATCGAAGCGATGCCCAAAGTGGGAACGAGCGCAGCCAGGCCAGGCAATCCGGACTCGATAGTCACGCTCTGGTCCGTCGACCCAGACGACTGGGGTTACTTTCTTTGCCGCACTTTTGACGAGTGGTACAAGAAGGATGCCGGGCGCATCCTCGTCAACCTCTTCGAGACAGCGGTCGCCCAGACCATGGGGCAGCCCGCACAGACTTGTATCACCGCAGAGTTTTGCGGCAAGGCACTTGCTATCGAGCACGACGGCACGGCCTATTCCTGCGACCACTACGTCTACCCGGACTTCGCGCTGGGGAACATCCAGGATGAACATCTGGGCACGATGGCCTTCTCCGAGCGTCAGCAGAAGTTTGGATATTCGAAGCGCGATTCGCTGCCCGCTTACTGCAAGCAATGCAAACATTTGAATCTATGTTGGGGAGAGTGCCCCAAGAATCGCCTACTGCGTACTCCTGATGGTGAACCCGGGCTCAATTACCTATGTTCAGGTATCAAGCGGTTCCATGACCATGCTGGTCCGGTGCTTCGAAAAATCGCTTCGGAACTCGTTTAACCCTACGATAACGAGAGGGATTCATGCTTGATACCAACATCAACGTCGTACGCGCCATGATTTTTGCGACGGCCATTCTTGCGGCCTGCGCGAAGCCGTCCTCTCCAAACGTTGCCGCCATGAGCACGTCTGAAGCGACTGCACAGGCGCCGATGTCGATGCCGGCGACGGCACTCCCTTCGTGGAACGATACGGCCGCCAAGACAGCAATTATCGATTTTGTCGCGCGCGTTACCAAACCGGGCTCGCCGGACTATGTGCCGCCGCCCGAGCGCATCGCCGTCTTTGACAACGACGGAACGCTGTGGCTAGAGCAACCTGCCTATGTGCAACTTGTCTTCACGTTGCAACGAATTCACGTCCTCGCCCCGCAGCATCCCGAATGGAAGACGGAGGAGCCTTTTCGCTCGGTCCTCGCTGGAGACATGCAGGGTGTTGCTGCCACCGGCGAAACCGGAGCCGCCAAGCTCCTCGCCGCGACGCACGCCGGCATGAGCACCAGCGATTTTCGAGCAATCGTCCATGACTGGATGGCCAAGGCCGAGGACCCGCGCTTCAAACGCCCCTACACGCAACTGGTCTACCAGCCGATGCTCGAAGTGCTCCAGTACATGCGGTCCAACGGCTTCAAAACCTATATCGTGTCGGGCGGCGGTGTCGAGTTTATTCGTGACTACTCGGAGCGGGTCTACGGCGTGCCACCCGAGCAAGTGATAGGCAGCACCGCAAAATACAAATATTCAGTGGTGGATGGTCGGCCCATTCTTATGCGATTGCCACAGATAGATAACATCGACGACGGACCTGGCAAGCCCGTTTCAATCGAGCATGTCATCGGGCGCCGGCCCATTGCCGCGTTCGGCAATTCAGATGGGGACCTTCAGATGCTGGAATGGACCACAGCTGGCCCGGGTGCGCGCCTTGGCGTCATCGTTCACCATACCGATGCGCAACGAGAGTATGCATACGACCGCACGTCGAAGATGGGTAAGCTCGACAAGGCGCTCGATGAAGCGCCGAGCAAAGGATGGGTCGTAGTCGATATGAAGGAAGACTGGAAGACCGTGTTCCCGGGCGTGAACCAATAGTCGGCTACACGGACTATCCGGTCTATAACGCCGAACTCGCAGCTCCCGCAAAAGAAACTTTGCGGGGGAGCGTAATGGCAGGATGGTTGTTATTCGACCGTCACCGATTTCGCCAGATTCCGCGGCTTGTCGATGTCGGTTCCTCGCGCGAGCGCCGCGTGGAAGGCGAGCAACTGCATGGGGATCGTGTGCAAAATCGGCGAGAGCACGCCGTAGTATTCCGTGAGACGGATAACTTCCACATCCGCACTCGGTGCTATGCCACAGTCGCTATCGGCAAAAACAAACAGTTTCCCGCTGCGCGCACTGACCTCATGCATATTGGATTTGAGTTTCTCAAGTAAGCGATCGTTAGGCGCAATGGCCACCACCGGCATTTCATTGCTCACGAGTGCGAGCGGACCATGTTTCAACTCTCCCGCGGCATACGCTTCAGCATGAATGTATGAGATTTCCTTCATTTTCAGGGCCCCCTCCATGGCGATCGGATAGTGCATGCCGCGCCCCAAAAATAGAATGTTTTGCCTTCGGGTCAGTTGCTCCGCCCAAGCGATAATTTGCGGCTCCAGGGCCAGCACTTTGGTCATGGCATCCGGAAGATGCCGAAGCGCGCGAAGATGCTCCTGTTCTTCCTGCTCGCTAAGGCGCCCCCGGGCTTGAGCCAGGGTAAGGGCGAGCAAAAACAGCGCGACGAGTTGCGTCGTAAAGGCCTTCGTCGAAGCTACGCCAATTTCGATACCTGCACGTGTAAAGAACGTCAGTGCGCATTCACGGGCGAGTGCGCTAGTGGGTACGTTGCAGATCGCCAGCGTATTCTGCATACCTCGCTCTTTGGCGATGTGCAAGGCGCCTAGAACGTCCGCTGTTTCTCCGCTCTGGGAGACAGCGACGACGAGGGTTTTCGGATTCGGCACACTATCGCGATATCGATATTCGCTCGCGATCTCGACGTTCACGGGAATCTGGGCGAGACTTTCTATCCAATACTTAGCTGTCAGCGCTGCGTGAAAACTTCCTCCGCAAGCCAGGAGTAGCACTGAATCCACGGAATTCAGCACGCGCCACGCACCATCGCCGAACAGTTCCGGCATGATCGCGGTGACGTCTTGCAAGGTGTCTGAAACGGCGCGCGGCTGCTCGAAAATTTCCTTCTGCATGTAATAGCGATAGAGGCCCAAGTCCGCGGCCCCGCTATGCGCCGCTACCGTATGCACCTGGCGTTCGACGCGGCGCCCACCCGCATCGACGACCCAATAGCGATGAAGCTGAAGATCAACCACGTCGCCGTTTTCCAGGTACGCGATCTGATCCGTGAGGGATGTCAGTGCAATGGCGTCGGAGGCCAGGAAATTTTCGCCTTCGCCGACACCCACCACGAGGGGCATTCCATCTCGGGCGCCGACGAGACGATGCGGTTCGTCGCGACAAAGCACAGCAATCGCATAGCTTCCGCGCAGTTGCGCGACGGCCTCTTTCACGGCCTCAAACAGGTCGCCGTTATACAGGTGGTCAATCAGGTGCGCGATGACTTCACTATCGGTCTGGCTGGCGAAGATATATCCGCGGGCCTGGAGGTCTGCGCGCAGTTCTTCATGATTTTCGATGATCCCGTTGTGGGAGAGCGCGATACGTGGCGAGTCCGCGTTTGGCGAAAAATGCGGATGAGCGTTTGCGGTAACCGGTTTCCCGTGTGTCGCCCAACGGGTATGGGCGATGCCGGTATACGCGGACAGAGCGCCAGACAAGGCCAGCTTCGATATCTCGTCCTCCAGTTTCGCAACGCGATCGACGCTGCGGGCGCGGACAAGCTGGCGATCGTGATACACGGCAACACCACATGAGTCATACCCGCGATATTCCAGGCGCTTAAGGCCGTCAACCAAGTTCGGCAAGATGTTGCGTTGCGCGACCGCCCCGACAATTCCACACATAACGTCTCTCCATAAGTGTTCCCGTTTGGAACCAACGGTGTTGATGGTAGGGGTACTCATATGAAATTAAATTGCATAATTTTCGATAAAATGAAATTTGACGCCATGAGAATGTTGTGATGAAATTTAATTTCATAATTAATGGCATGTGGAGGCGCGAGTGGCAGGAATCTACCTCGATGATCTTGATCTGCGGATCTTGGGCATTCTGCAAACCGATTCGTCGATCTCGAACGTTGAGCTTGCGGCGCGCGTGCACGCGTCACCCCCCACCTGTCTGCGCAGGGTGCGCAATCTGACGGAAACGGGGATCATTCAACGTCAAATTGCAATCCTCGATCACGCAAAAATGGGCTCGACACTGATTGCGATAATCGAAGTGAGCCTTGACCGGCAGGCGACGGAAGATCTCGAAGCCTTCGAAGCGTTTATCTGCGCTGAACCGGTCGTGACCCAATGTTATCGCGTGTCACCTGGGCCGGATTTCATCGTCGTCGCGGATGTGACGGACATGCCGGAATATGACGAACTCGCGCGCCGGCTGTTTAGAGCCTCTTCAAATATTCGCAACGTACGTACTTTTTTCTCTACGCATCGAGCCAAATTCGAAGCGAATGCCCGCGTCCGTGTAGCCGCCACGAAAGCTAAAAGCGGATCGAGTTGAAGGCGTGCATCGCGGGCTTGCGACCAACGGCCGCCGTCCACAACGGTCGGTCAATTGTCGGCGCAGTGGATGTTCGCGGCGATGGAGCTTGAAAATAGGCACAGGCAAGTAGTAGCCTAGTAGTGTCTGGTTCGCAGCCTCCAGTGCGGAAGTAGGTCTCGACATGAATCGTGAACAAGAGCTGGCCGTCGTCCGCCGCGCCTATGCGAAGCAGATCATGGCTGCGGCCGGGGTCGACGATCCACGCGTCGAAGCGGCGTTCGCTGCTGTCGAGCGGGAGCGCTATCTCGGCCCCGGGCCGTGGCCTGTCTTGCTCTACACCGGCTACACGCCAACGCCCGACGACGATCCTGTCCACCTCTATTACGATGTTTTGATCGGTATCGTTCCTGAGCGCGGCCTCAACAACGGTATGCCGTCCTTCCATGCGCTGCTCATGACGCGTGCCGGCATTCGACCCGGCGACCATGTTGTTCATATCGGAGCGGGTGTCGGGTATTACACGGCCATCATGGCTCACCTTGTGGGTGCGACTGGCAGAGTAACCGCCATCGAGTTCGACGCCACGCTCGCTCGGCGTGCGGCTTCGAACTTCTCCAACGCGGCGAATGTGCAGGTCCGCGAGGGCGACGGATTCTCCATGCCCTTTGAAAACGCAGACGTCATTTACGTCAACGCGGGCGCAACCCATCCGGCCGAGAACTGGTTGGATCGGCTCAACGACGGCGGCCGACTGATACTCCCCCTCACGGTGGAAAGGACCCTTCATGGCGCGGTCTTCCGAATCGAACGCGACGGTGAAGGGTATCTAGCCGATTGGGTCTGCGGCGTCGGTATCTATCCGTGTGAAGGGGGCCGCGATGATGCGTCGGAAGCGGCGCTCGACGCTGCATTACGCAAGGGTGGTTGGCAAGCTGTCACCCGACTGTATCGTGCGGGTAATTTACCCGACGACCGGTGCTGGTTGCGTGGACATCGGTGGGCTTTGGCTTATGAGTAACTCGAGTTACGACTTCGGTGCGCGCGCGGCAGCGCGTGAGCTGCGCCGCCGAGGCTACGCTCGCTCCAGCAGCGCACTGTGCCAGGGAGCGCTGCAAAATCATCGCTGTCAAAGACCACTCAACGTCTGCAGACAGCGGACCAGTCTTCCATCCGTGCGATAAAGCTCATCAAGAATGGAAAAGTGATTGCATCCCGCAATAGATTCGATCCGGACATGTGCCCCTGCCGCGAGCGCCGCCCGTGCGTAATCTATCGATTGTCTTTGCAGCTCATCCAGTTCGTCTTCGCCGTACACGGCGTAGAGCGCCGGCTGCGACGGCGCAATTCTGTGCAGTGGACTCAGCCGCATCGCTTCTTCGCTGCTTAGGCCGAGCTTGTCGTTTAGCGCGCACAACGCGATCGGCTCCAGGTCAAAGATCCCACTGATCGACAGCGCGCCTTTTATGCGGTGCTCTCCGGTCAATAGTGTCGCAGCCAGATGGCCACCGGCGGACCAGCCGCCGACGATCACGTTGCGCGGATCGAAGCGCAACGTGAGCGCGTCGGCACGATCGAACAGGAAATCGAGCGCCCAGCTGCATTCGTCCAGGATTTGTTGCAGCCCGGCTTGCGGCGCCAAGGTATAACCCACGACGGCAACATCGAAGCCGCTGGCCATGGGGCCTTCGGCAACGAAGGAGAACATGTCGCGGCTGTTGCGTTGCCAATATCCGCCGTGCAGAAACACAAACAGCGGCGCGTGCGGAATACCGCAAGTGAAATAGTCGATTTTCTGCCGTTCGCCGCTGCCGTAGGCAATATCGAGCGGATGACCAGGCTTCGCCCGCAGCACCTCGCTGCGTTCACGCCAACGTTGCAGCCACGCCGGGCTGTCGCTTACGGCGCCACTGTTGTCGTAAGCCTTGGTCAGGGCCTCGCGATCCATCCCGCGATAAACGGCATCAACGGCATCGGATGTCGGGGAGGAAATAAACTGCGTTGTATCGCTCATGCATTCACCATGGCAGCGTCGAGTTTTTTCGGAGCGAGATGGCTGGACAAGCCTTGCGTGATCTCACGGCGCAACGCATTGAATTCGACCGACGAGACGTCTCGCGGACGCGGCAAGTCAACCTCGATATCGCTGGCGATGCGGCCCGGCCCGGCACTCATCACCACCACGCGATCGGCGAGAAAAATCGCCTCTTCCACCGAGTGAGTGACGAAGACCACTGTGAGGCGGGTTTCGCGCCAGATCGTGAGGAGCTCTTCCTGCAGCTTGGCGCGGGTCAATGCATCGAGTGCGCCGAACGGTTCGTCCATCAACAGGATGCGCCCGTTGTTTGCCAACACGCGTGCGATCGCGACGCGTTGCTTCATGCCCCCCGATAGCTGGCCAGGATAACGATCGGAAAAGCCGCCGAGGCCGACCATCTCGACAAATTTCTGTGCAATCTCGCGTACTTCGCGGCGGCTGCGTCCCGCATGCTTGGGGCCGAAACCGATGTTTTCGAGTACGGTCAGCCAGGGAAACAGGCCGTAATCCTGGAACACCATGCCGCGGTCCGGGCCCGGTCCCTGGACCGGCATGCCGTAAGTGCCGATGCTGCCGGCGCTGAGCGATTCGAAGCCGGCCAGCATGCGCAACAAGCTCGACTTGCCGCAGCCCGACGCACCGAGCAGACAAACGAATTGGCCCTGCGGCACCGTCAGGTTGATGTCGCTCAACGCTTCGATCTGTCCATTTGATGCCTGGTAGATCTTGCTGACGCCGCTGAGCTGCAAAGCCGGCACCTTGGCGCGCTGAGGTGCGCTGATGTTTTGCTGAGGGGCATCAACGTTTTGTCGAGACGCAGCTATGTTCTGCTCAGACATGATGTTGCGGGCTCCAGCGCATCAAACGGTTGTTGATCAGCACGAGCGCGCGATCGCAAAAGAATCCGGCAAGGCCGATAAAAATCATGCCGGTAATGACCAGATCGGTGCGAGACAGGGTGCGTGCATCCATGATGACGGCGCCGAGCCCCAGTTGCACACCGGTCATTTCACCTACCACGATCAAGATCCAGGCAAACGACAAGCCGAGTCGCAAGCCGTTGAAGATACTCGGCAATGCGCCACGCAAAGTCACGGAACGAAACTGCGCCGTGCCGGTGCAGCCCAGCATCGCGGCGGCCTCGAACAAACGCGCATCGACCGAGCGCACACCGAACACGGTGTTGAGCATGATCGGATAGAACGCGCCGAGGAAAACCAGGAACACGGCCGAATTGGAACCCAGCCCGAAGAAAATCATAGCCAGCGGCAACCACGCGGTGACCGGGATCGGCCGCAGCAGCGAGAGCAGCGGATCGAGCAGGGTACGCAATAGCGCAGAGCGTCCGAGCATCAGACCCAAGGGCACGCCAGTCACCGCTGCCAGCCCGAAGCCCATGAACACCCTGCGCGTGGAGGCCCACAGGTGCATCAGCAAGGTGGCGCTGAAAGCGTCGTCGTACACGCCGCCAAACGTGAAATCCCACATCATGATCGCGACGTCTTTCGGCGTCGGGATCAGCATCGTGCCGGAACAATCGACCAGCGCCCACCACAGCCCAAGCAGCAAGATCGGCACGATCAAGCCGAGCGCCACGTTGCGCGATCGACTGGCCGCGGATTTACCCGCGATCGCGGGCGCCACGGGCGCGGTACTGACCGAGACCGGCAGCTCGCTCACGGTTGATTCACTCACGGACATACTCGCTTAGGCGCTGAGCGAACTCAGCGCGGTGGTGGGAATAAAACGGTTGTAATCCGGCAGCGCTCTGATTTGCTTGCGCGCCAACATCTGCGTACCGTAATAGCGGGCCTGCGTAACAAACTGGTCGTCGATGCGCCAGGTCAGTTCGACATTGGGTGCAGCCAATTCGATCGAGCGGCGCTGCTGTCCAAGGCGCTGCATCGCCATCGTGACGAAGGCGTCCTTGTCGGACATCGCGTATTCGCTGGCGGCACGGTGGATTTTCAGCAAGGTGCGCACGCGGGCCGGGTCGGTCTTAAGCATCGTTTCGCTGGCGGTCAACACCATGTTCAGCGAGCCGGTCGGCGTCGAATACGGATATTCCAAAACGCGCCCGGTGCCGTTGGCCAAGCTGATGCCCGCTGCCGGTTCCGCGCCGACATAAGCGTCCAGATCGCCGCGCGCCAATGCCGGCGCCATGTCGCTGAACGATACGCGCACCGCTTCGATATCGTGCGGGGTCATTTTTTCGGCGGTCAAGCGGTCCATGAACACCACTTCCTGGGTGGAGCCTGGCCAAATACCGACGCGCTTGCCTTTGAGATCACTGATCGACGCCGCTTTCGAGTTGGCCGCCACGACGATCGCCATGCCGCGGTTACACGCCGCCCCGACTATCACCACCGGCTGCCCGGCTGCCCGGCCGCCGCGCCCAGCGTTGCCGCGGCCAGACCATATATGCCGAAATCGACGGTGCCGGTTACGACGGCATCTTTGCCATCGGTGGGACTTTCGAAGGGGATCACTTCGATCGTGGTGCCCGCCGGCGCAAACTTCGAATAGAAATACGGCGTAATGCCGTGAATCAGCTTGAGCGTGCCGACCTTGATCGTGGTTTCCTGCGCGAACACTGGCGAGCCGCGCGCGGCGATCATGCTGCCAACCGACAGCGCTGCAGCGCGTTTCAGTAATGAACGGCGGGTGATATTGGACACGGTCAACTCCCTGGCGAAGTCCGTACAGACGGATATAAGTGAGGAACAAGCGGGGAAAAAACAAGGCACAAGCGAGGATGTATAAGCGCAACACGAGATTAATCACCTGCCCTCACTCACCGCCGCACTGCAACATCGCCCCGATCGTAGAGGAGCGCTTTACAAAAGTACATTTAGAAGCAAAAATGCCCTCTATAAATTAAACTTATACTTTGGCGGTGGGCATGCAACAGCCGATGGACCTGCGTCTACTGCAAACTTTCATCCTGCTGGTGGAAACCGGCAGCGTTTCGGAGACGGCCAGGCGCGTCAATCGCACTCAGCCTGCCGTCACCTTGCAGTTGCAACGGCTCGAGCAACTGGTGGGCGCGAAGTTATATAGCACAGTCGGACGCAGGCCGGTTCTCACCGCGGACGGCGAACTTCTGCTCGGTTATAGCCGCACCATCCTCGATTTGAATAAAGAGGTGCTTTCGCGTTTGCAGGCGCCCAGGCTCGGGGGCAGGGTCATTCTGGGCATCCCGGATTTGTACGCCGCTTACGTGCTGCCGCCTGTCCTCTCTGCATTCAACCTGGCCTACCCCAATGTCGACCTCGAGATCCGATGCTCGTTATCGAACCGTCTGATGACGGCGATCAGCCGCGATGAAATCGACGTCGCCCTGGTAACCCGAATGCCGGCATTCAAGCAGGGTCTGGTGGTGGCGCAAGAACCTCTGGTTTGGGTCGCCGGTGAATCAGGTCCGCAGCAGCAGATGAACCCTCTGCCGTTGGCGATGCTGCCGCCTGGGAATATTTTTCGCGATCACGCGCTGGCGGCTCTCGACCAGGTCGGCCGTAGTTGGCGGCTGGTGTGTATCAGCGAGAGTCTCAGCGGTATCCAGGCTGCCGTGCTGGGCGGAATCGCAGTCAGCGCCGTGGGCGCCAGTTCAGTGATACCGGGGATGCGTGTGCTCGGGCGCGACGACAGTTTTCCGCCGCTACCCAAAGTCGATCTCACGCTCTATCGTGCCGACGGCCGCGCCAATCCGGCATGCGATGCGTTGATCGATATCATCGCCCGCCATTTCAGACAATCCGCGATCGCCCCTGCAGACTACGTTTCACGGACACAGGCAGGCAGCGGAGCGCATGAATAGGAATGCGTAAATACTTCACTTAAACCACGCGATGGCGCTAACGCCGTACGGCCGCGGACTTGTCCCGACCTGCTAACTCTCACGCGTCAACGCGACGATAAAGTCGAGAAATACCCTTGTCTTAGCTGGCATATGGTGCCGCGATGGATGGTATGCATAGAGCGGGAACCGTTCATCCGGCCAGTCAGGAAAAAGGTTGACGAGCCGTCCCTCCCGAATCAAATGCTCGGCTCCCAACATAAGCATCTGCGCAACGCCGGAGCCGGCCAGACATGCGTTGAGGAGCGCGCTCGGATCATTCACCGTAAGCCGGCCGTTCGTTTCGACAATCAGCCTTTTGCGTTTGCGATGAAACTCCCACGCAAACGGCTTTCCCGTTTCCGGGTTCCGGAATTCGAGGCACCTGTGCACACCGCGACCCAGATCTTGAGGCTGCGCAGGCCGCCCACGGTGAGCGACGTACGAGGGCGCTGCGACCGTGACAATCGCGGTGTCCAGAAGCTTTCTCGCAACAAGGCTGGATGAGCGCGGTTCGCCGAATCGCAAGGCTAGATCGAAGCCATCCATGATGAGGTCGCCGAGCTGATCTCTCGCAATGAACTCGAGTTCAAGTTCAGGATGCGCATCCATGAATTCGTCGAGTTTGGCACCCAGAATGATCCGCGAAAAAACGGGATCCAGATTGATTCGCAGTTTCCCGCGCGCGGTCGCCGTACCTCCTGCCGCAGCGTCGGCCGCTTCCTGCATGCCTCTTAAGTGTGGCATGACTTGCTCGTAGAACCGTCGGCCCTCTTCGGTAAGAGAAACGGCGCGAGTCGTTCGATTGAAGAGCCGTATCTTCAGCCGCTTTTCGAGTCGGGCAATTGCCCGGCTAACTCCGGGCGGTGACATGTCCACCAGTTCGGAGGCGGCGGCGAACGTCCCCGCATCGACGACGGCAGCAAACACGCTGATACCGCTAGAGAGATTTTCGCTGGACGAGTTCATACGCTATGCATTCCGGTCAGTTAATGGTCTGAAGAAGTTCAGTCGAAGCTAACACAGCACGCCACGACGGCGCCGATTTGCAGCCACGATCGAAGGATCGTATTGGTAACTATTTGTCATCTAACAAATGCCATTCATATCATTTTATTTCTGATCGCGGTTCCCCACAATGCATTCCAGCAGCACGTTTAAACCTCGACAACCAAGGAACATTGCCATGGATACCCGTCATCACAGGAGTAGAAAATGACCGATCGACTCACCCGACGCGACTTGCTGAAGAGCGCATCCGGCTTCCTGGCCATTGCGGCTGTGGGCGGATTGACTGGCATCGGAGCGGGGGCCGCGCAGGCCGCTCAGGAGCCGGGCCGCGTTCTGGTTCGCAACCCGGCTCATGCCAAGATAGACCGTTCCTTGCAGCAGGCCGTCGACAACGGCACGGTAGCTGGCGTGGTGGCGATGGGAGCCACAGAGCGTGGGCTCATCTACGAGGGGGCATTCGGCCACGCCAACCTTGATACCGGTACGGAAATGACGCCCGATACCGTCTTCTGGCTGCTGTCGATGACCAAGGCGATCACTGCCACAGCCTGCATGCAGCTCATCGAGCAGGGCAAGTTGCACCTGGATCAACCCGCAGGCGATATCCTTCCCCAGCTTAGGTCCCCCCAGGTACTGGAGGGTTTCGATGCGGCTGGCCAGCCAAAGCTGCGTCCGGCAAAACGCCCGATCACGGTGCGTCATCTCCTGACCCACACGTCGGGCTACACCTACAGCGTCTGGAGCGAAAACCTCAGCCGCTATGAGAAGGTGACCGGCATGCCCGACATCGCCTATTCGATGAACGGGGCCTTTCAGGCGCCGCCCGAGTTCGATCCGGGTGATCGCTGGGAGTACGGCATCAGCATGGATTGGGCCGGCAAGCTCGTGGAGGCCGTTAGCGACCTGTCGCTCGAAGTCTATTTGCGCGAGCACATCTTCGCGCCACTCGGGATGAGCAATACTGGGTTTCTGATCAGCAGTGCGCAGAAGCGCCGGGTGGCGACGATGGTTCACCGCCAGCCGGACGGCTCGCTCAAACCTGAGCCGTTTGAGATCAACCAGCGTCCCGAGTTTTTCATGGGCGGCGGCGGGTTGTTCAGTACGCCACGCGATTACATGACATTCCTGCAGATGCTTCTGCACGGCGGCACCTATAGGGACGCGCGGATTCTGCGGGCCGGCACTGTGGCGTCGATGTTCCAAAACCAGATCGGCGATCTGCAGGTGACGGAAATGAAAACCGCGCAGCCAGCCTGGTCGAACAGTTTCGACCAGTTTCCGGGAATGGCGCACAAATGGGGGCTGTCGTTCGACATCAACACGCAACCTGGGCCACATGGGCGCAGCGCCGGCAGCGTCAGTTGGGCAGGACTCCTTAACTGCTATTTCTGGCTCGACCCGGTCAGGCGGGTCACCGGGACCGTGTTTACCCAGGTCCTGCCCTTCTACGATCCGCGTATCGTGGACCTTTACGGGACGTTCGAAGAAGGGCTGTACGGCGGACTCAGTCGCGCCTGATGACTGCGGCGGCAGACATTCACGCTGCGCTGTTGCCTTGGATAGCCAACGCTTATACGGGAGCCTTGGGCTTCACCGCGAACGAGTAGGGCATCAGTGCGTGGTTTGCGCAGGATACCGAGAACGTTCGCCGGCCCGAAGCCCACCGTCAAGCGCTCGTCCCGCCATCGACTTTCAAGCTCGTACCCGTTACAAACGCCGCTTCCGGGCTGGCCAACCAGGTGACAAGACCCGCGACATCTTCGCCTGATCCGTAGCGGCCCAGTGCGATCGAATTCCGGATCTGATCGGCCATCGGACCGTTGGCGGGATTCATCAGCGTATCTATTCGGCCAGGCTGGACGTTGTTGATCGTAATTTCCCTGCTACCGAGATCCCTCGCCAGCGCACGCGTCATGCTGGCTACGGCGCCTTTTGTCGCCGCGTATACGGACACGCCCGGAATCGGCATATAGTCGCTGCTGACGCTTCCAATGTTGATGATCCTCCCGCCCTTCTTCATAAAGCGCAGCGATTCCTGGATGGCGACGAACAGACTCTTGACGTTGATTGCCAGCATCTGATCGATATGTTTCAGCGAAAAATCGTCGATCAGCCCGACACGGAACATCGCGGCGTTGTTCACGAGAATATCCAGTCCTCCGAAGCGTTTCACGGTCGATCCGATCGCGGTCTTCAGCGCTGCTTCGTCCGCACTGTCCGCACGGATTGCGAGGCCGCGCCCCCCCAGTCGATCGATATCACCGATGACACCCTCTGCATCATCGCTCGAGCTCGAGTAGGTTATCGACACGGCCGCGCCTTCGCTCGCGAGACGCTTGGCAATTGCCGCTCCAATGCCGCGGGAGCCACCTGTGACAAAAGCCACTTTGCCGTCCAGTTTTCCATTTGAAAAAGCCACGTTTACTCCATTTATTTGCGTCATCCGCTCACCCGAAAGCGAGCGACGATGACGCCGCAATTTGACATTCGGGAAGTTGAAATACGTGTCTGCGGCGTACTGTGCAAGCACGCCTAGCTGCTTTGCTGCAGCGCGACACGAGATTATTTTAGCTAGTTAGCGTCGGTGTTATTGGCTAAAATGAGCTGACAATTTCACATTTATTGATAATAATAGTTAAGTTATCAAATAAATTTGGTAGGAAAAGCTAATGATGTTCGATCGCGTTGACGTTGATATCTTGCAGGCGCTGCAGCGTGACGCTCACGTCAAGGCTGCGGATCTGGCCGAATCACTCGACATCTCCGTTTCGCCGCTCTATCGGCGAATTCGTTTGCTCGAGGAGGCGGGCGTCATCACAAAGTACGTGTCGCTTCTGGATCAGGAGAAGGTGGGTTTCCCGATCAATGCCTACGTGTCGGTCGCAATCGAGAAGTCCGCGGATAAGCTAGCCGCTTTCGAGCGCGCCATCCTGAGTTGCGAGGAGGTGATGGAGTGTTATCTGATGACTGGTGTGTTCGATTACATCGTGCGCGTGGTTGCGAGCGACATGGCAGGCATCGAACGTTTCGTCATGACGCGACTCGCGACTATCGATGGTGTCCGGGATGTCAGCACGTCGATCACCCTGCGGCGTGTGCAGTACAAGACGGTGCTACCGGTCCGGCCGGGCGGCGGGTAGATATTGGAAATTCGCCACAGATCATTTCGTCGTACCGGGCGCAGTTGCCGCCTTCACAAAACGCAGCGTCATTCGGTCGGACTCGCCTATGGCCAGATATTTGGCGCGATCCTGATCGCCATCGACCAGTGTCGGCGGCAGCGTCCACACACCGTGTGGATAATCTTTGGTGTCACGCGGATTACTGTTGATTTCGCTGGAGCCGGCCAGTGTGAAGCCGGCAGCGCGGGCATGCTGGATCACATAGGCTTCGGTGAGATATCCGGTGCCTATCATCTGCTGATCAGACGTTCCGGGCTTCGCCCGATGGTCTTCTATGCCGAGTACGCCACCGGGTTTCAGCTCAGCGTAAAAGGCCTTGAAGTTATCGTCGATATGGCCGTCCTTCATCCAGTTGTGGACATTGCGGAACGTGACCACCAAGTCGACGCTACCCGCGGGCGCGACGTCGGAAAACCGGCCCGCGCGCAGGGCGCCGATCTTCACATTGCCATATAGAGCAGGATCTTGCGCAAGCTTTTCCCGATAGCGTCTATTGCCTGCGGATTCCGGCTTGGCGCTGTCGGAGAAGTACGGCGCGACATATAGCTTGCCGGTGTCATGCAGGTAAGGGGCGAGGATTTCGGTGTACCAGCCGGCGCCGGGCTCGATTTCAATGACGGTCTGGTTCGGCTTTATCCCGAAGAACGTCAAGGTTTGCGCTGGATGCCGGTAGGCGTCGCGGGCACGTTCCGCGTCGGTGCGTTGAGGACCGGCGAGTATCGTCGCGAATGCCTGCGCGGGACTTGCCTCGGCGGTGGGCAGACGTAGCACGGCGAAGCCACAAATGCCGAGGCCGAATAGACCTAGCGCTAGAGTGCGCGCAAATAAGCGACGGGAAGCCGGCATGCTGAATTTTCCTTGGATATGGATTGCTGAGGTCGGTTTTGTTGCGGATGTGCGTGAAACTGGGGGACACTGCATCTTACCGTGGCAACGCTTTTGCCGTGGTCCAGCGCTGTGGTCCAGTCGCGTGCGCGGCCAGTCGACATCAATGCTCAAATCGTTAACAATCGTTATCCTTGCGTAAGCAAACTGGAGCCTACTTTGCAATCAACGAGTCTGCGTCTTTATGCCGACGCTCAATTTACAAGTCCCTATGCGATGTCGGCCTTCGTGGCCCTTCACGAAAAGGGATTGTCGTTTGAGCTTGTAACCGTCGACCTGGTCAACAATGCAAACCTCGAACCTGGATACGCAGCGAGCTCACTCACGCAGCGTGTACCTACGCTGCTTCACGATAGTTTCGCTTTGTCCGAGTCGTCAGCAATAACTGAGTACCTCGACGAAGTCTTCCAGGGCACCTCGTTATACCCAAAAGATGCGCTTAGTCGGGCTCGAGCACGTCAAGTCCAAGCGTGGCTGCGAAGCGATCTCATGCCCATCCGGCAAGAGCGTTCCACCGCGGTGATATTTTACGGCGCTCCCACGGAGCCGCTATCTGACGCAGCACGGACGGCGGCAAGAAAACTTTTCTCTGCGTGCGAGGTATTGCTTACCGAGCACTCCCCGAACCTCTTTGGCGAGTGGTGCATCGCAGACACCGACCTTGCTCTAATGCTCAACCGGCTCATCCTGAGTGGTGATACGGTGCCGGCAAGGTTGGCTGAGTACGCCGCGCATCAGTGGCAAAGACCCTCTGTTCAACGTTGGGTCGCCGTGAATCGCCCCCCGCTGTGAGACCTTCGAACTATTGAGCAGGCAGTACGCTTAAGGTCGACCGTAAAAAATCAACGAATGCGCGGACCTTTGCAGATAGATGGCGGTTCTGTGGATACAAAATGGAGAATGGCCGGGCGCACCCGCCATGATCGTGAAGGACTTCCACAAGGTCGCCACGCTTCACGGCATCGGCGGCCGCGAAATTGTAGGTCTGGTATAGGCCTCCCCCAGCATTGACCCATGCGATGCAACCCAGCGCATCGTTGAGTACTCGCATCCGGCTGCGAATCGGATACTCGATCTCTTCGCCTTTCTCGCCCTGGAACAACCAGATCATCGGACGACCGGTATTCGGTGACACGTACTGAATGCAATCGTGAGCCTCAAGGTCATTGAGGGTGCGTGGCGTGCCTTTTTTCAGCAGGTATTCCGGCGTAGCGTAGACGCCCAAAAACGCGTCCTCGAGCTTGTAGGCCACCAGCCGCGAGTCACGCTGAATGCCTAATCGTATTGCGAGATCAAACCCCTCCTCAACAAAATCGATGATCTTGTCCGAGATACTCAGCTCGATTTCGATCTGTGGATACGCCTCGGTGAACCTCGGCATCAGGGGCAGCAAGCGATGCGTTCCGTAGGCTGCACTGACGCTGATACGCAGCAGCCCACTGGGCACTATCTGCGCGCCGGTGACAGCGCGTTCGGCCTCGGCGATCTGCTCCAGCGCTAACTGACACTCCTTCCAAAAGAGCTCGCCCTCGTTGGTGACCTTAACGCTACGCGTTGTTCGCGAAAATAGGCGCACGCCTAGACGCTGTTCGAGCCTGCTGATTGATCGGCTGACCGCCGCGGGCGTGACGCCGAAGAATTCTGCTGTCGCAGTGAAGCTGCCCAACTCCGCTGCTTTGCAAAATTGCTCGATGCTTCCGAGCTGAATAGAGCCAACCGACGCCATAGCTTGTTCCAAAATGTAATAAATGAAATGATTTTATACCTATTTATCATCATAAAACAAGCCAATACACTGCAGTCACTGCTTGAGCAAAGGACCGATTTCAAGCTAACCGGCACGCTTCGCTGAGGCTCGCCACACGATCCGCTCCAACTAAAGGAACTACCATCATGACAAGCAAACTTCGCCTCTTCACCTCGCCTTCGGCATTCCCGAACCCGCAGCGCCTACGTCTGTTCCTCCACGAGAAAGGTATTGCCGATCAGTTCGAGGAGCGCATCTACGATATGACGCCGGTCGGTGAGCAACGGCAATGGCGACATCTGAAAATGAACCCGTGGGGCGAGACACCTACCCTTGAACTGGCCGATGGCAGCTTTATTTCCGAGGCCGCCGCCATCGTGCGGTATCTCGACCAGTCCTACCCCGGGCGCAAGATCATGGGCGAGACCCCGTTGCAGCAGGGGCTCGACAACATGTGGGATAACCGCATCTGGGTGCATATCCTCTACCGCATCGTCACGGCGTTCCATGTCCTGCATCAAGGGCTCGGACCGAAGCTCGAACTGACCACCAACCACGCCTGGGGCGAACATAGCCGCAAGGAGGCGCTTGCGCATGCAGGCTTGGTCAACCAGCATCTGTCGGACGGGCGTAACTGGATACTCGGCGGGGACGAGCCCACCTTCTCGGACATCACGCTAGCCACCGCGATCGCCTTTTCCAAGTTTCCGGTCAACGCAACCCCGCTGGATGAACGTTTCGAGCATCTGGATGCGTTCTGGCAGCGTTGGCAGCTTCGGCCTAGCTTCCAGGCTGCCTATGCCGACCGTAACAGCGGCGTGCCGGAGTTGGATGGTCTGGGGAAACTGGGCGCGCATAAGTAGTCGCCTGCCGCATCCAATTTATTGCCACTGCTCCTCTGCATATTTATCCCAATTTTATATTGCGAGGAACAACATGTAGGCGATCCGTGGCGTCAATACCGTGCGGCGCAACCCGCTCGGCTCGTACGCCACGATTGCCGGCTTCGCTGAAGAGATTGTGGGAGTCGTGCTAGGATTTTCGCTAGTCTCGCCGCGTTGAGCGTCGAGTAATCTTAAGTTCGTTGTGTGTCGGGAGGGGTTGTGGCATTTGATCATCGTGGCTTTCGAGTGAGTGTGGATGTGGCGGCGGATGAATTCGGCGTTCAGTGGGTGTGTCGCGCCGCAATCGAACGCATCGATGGCGATAGCACGAAAGGTGCGCCGTTAGGCGGCGAATTGACCATTCCCAGGGCGAAAATCGATCCTCTGATGGCAATCAGTACGCTTGAGCACCGGGCCGTGGCCTTGATTGATGATTTTTGTGAACGAGGGGATGCGGTGGCGTGATCGTGCCATTGCCCAAACCGGGAGGCCGCTCACTACAACCCATTGCACCCGAGAAAATCGCGCATCCACGCAGCGATGGCATCTGCGTCGGGCGCAAGATCTAGCGCGAAATGCCCGGCATCCATCACGTGTATTTCCGCGTGAGGCAAATCCCGCCCATAGGCGGGGGCTTCCGCGGCCGGTTGCGACGGATCGTAACGGCCCCAGATCACGAGTGTCTTGGGTTGCGTCTTTCTAAGCCATGCCTGCCATTGCGGGTAAGACGCGACATTGGTTCGATAGTCGTAGAACAGATCGCTCTGGATTGCCGTCTCGCCGGGGCGACTCAACATCGCGTATTCATCGGTCCATAGGTCCGGATCGTACACGCCACTAGCACCGCGTAGATCCAACTCTTGGAAGACATTTTCCGCTCGCTCCCTGATGGTGTTATTCATCAAGACACTATCCCGGAAAGTCGATTCGTTCAGCGTACGGCGCCCCACGTGGTCACGATATTGGACCAAAGGCCTATTGCTGCTTTTCGGGTTGCAGCCTACGTTATCCCAACATGAAAGAATCTTTAGAAAAGACCGTAGGTCGGCGTGTGCATGGAGACAAGGCATGGCGAAGACAGGGACAAAGAACGACCGGTCGCCAGAAGACAAGTCCTTGTCGTACAAGGGGTACAGGAAAGCGTTGTGCGAGCTGCACGTTGAACTGGTTAAGCTCCAGGAGTGGGTGGTGCGAACGGGTAGCAAAGTCTGCATCGTCTTCGAAGGACGCGACGGCGCAGGCAAGGGTGGCACCATCAAGGCGATTACCGAGCGCGTGAGCCCGCGCATATTTCGCGTGGTTGCATTACCAGCGCCGACCGAGCGCGAGAAAAGCCAGATGTACGTGCAGCGCTATCTACCGCATTTACCGGCTGCGGGAGAAGTGGTGATCTTCGACCGCAGTTGGTACAACCGCGCGGGAGTCGAGCGGGTGATGGGTTTCTGCTCTGAGGAAGACGCGGAGAAATTCTTGAAGATGCTGCCGCAGGTCGAGCAGGCGATCGTCGAATCCGGAATCATCCTGCTCAAATACTGGCTGGAGGTCAGTGACGAGGAGCAGACTCGGCGCCTCGAGGCGCGCATCCACGACGGGCGCAAGGTGTGGAAACTGTCCGACATGGATCTGAAGTCCTATGGCCGATGGTATGACTATTCGCGTGCGCGTAACGCGATGTTCAGCGCGTCCGATAGCCCGATTGCTCCGTGGTTCGTGGCTAATTCGAATGACAAACGACGTGCGCGGCTCAATATCATCAGCGATCTACTCCACAAGATTCCCTATGAAGCCACGCCGCGCAAGAAAGTGGCTTTGCCCAAGCGGCAAAAGCCGGAGGGTTATGAAGAACCGGACTATCCGTTTAAGTATATAGCGGAGAAATTCTGACTCTTTCAGTAGCCAGATCGCGCGAACCTTCGTCCGATAATGCGCGCAGAAAATAGCTGCCTTCACGCTCGGCCATGATCCATGAAGCCAGAACGTTCTACCCGTCAACGAAAACTCCATGGGCAGCCTGGTCGCGGGACATCTCGGCTGTCATTGGTCGGCGTGCGCATACCTTTTGAGGCAGGTGGCTGACGCCGCAAATGCAATTCAACCGAGCGATGTCCGCAGGTCGGCCGTAAACGTCGAGAAACGGTGCGTATTCGTAAATGACAGGAGCGCAAAATGGTGCGTCTGATATTGGGAAACATTGAACCTGGTACCTCCGACGACGAGGTTCAGGAATTTTTGGTGAAGTATGGATTCCCTGCGTACGATGAGATCGTTCACATGGATGGAGAAGGATCGCGACCCGCGGTTACGCTGACCTTCAATTCGCTCGATCCGGGGGCCTTGCGCATATTACAGTCGCGCATCCATGGCCTCTTCTGGAAGAACCGGAAAGTCGCCGCGAGCGTCTTGATGGACCACTTTATATGAGTCGAACTCTTTAGTGACGGCTCGCAATGCCACCCTCTGTGGAATAACTCCGTTAAGACACGGCTATCGTTAGGTATCAGCTTCTAAAGTATTCTGGGAACGTCTGGCGGTTACCAGATGATGGAGGTGAAAAGCCTCTTGATTCACAACCGGAAACTGTTTTCAGTCATTGTATAAACAAGGACCCGAGACCAACTAACGCAGCTGCAACGGCTGCAATTACTGCGGAAACAACTTGAGGATTCAGCGTTTTAAAGAAATCAAGGGTCGTTCGCATACTAAATTTTGATGATCGACATTGCCACCAGGCTTTCGATCTAATTTGCCAGGAAACCGTATTTCAGGCGCTATGAATCATCTCAGCGCCCATGGCCTATCCCGATGACTCCCTGACCGATTGTGGCGATCAATCGTACTGTATACGTAAACAAGCTGGCGTCATTGCGATCGATCACGAGGGAATGCGAGCAAAAATCGTTAAATAAAGCGAATTTCTGGTCAATTTCAGCGAGCGTGAGCCTATTTTGAACATGAGCCATTGCAGTTGCGTTTAACGAATCGAATTTCAAATCGAATCAACCCGAATTCAGCGGCTTTGAACTGTATCCAACCGCACCTGCAATTAAAAAAAAGCGCCTGTGGAGATATTTGGTAGACGCGCGGGGTCGATGGCGTGATAAGAGGCGGTCTATCGGTGTTTATACGGACATTAAAAATAATAAAAAATCGACTGGACCGTCCGTTAAGCGTCCTGTAGTCTGCATTGCGCCAATATCTAAACAAAATACATAAGAGACTTGGTAGACAAGCGCATTAATAACGATAGACAAACGCGGCAATAACAATACCAAAACAATGCTGAAAAGTTTGCGACTCGTCGGCCGAATAGCGGCCTTGATGTATTTCCTGTTTGGCCTGTCTAGCTCATACGCTGGGCAACTGGAAGTCGTGTCCGTGACTTCGAGCGGCTTTGGTACGAATGCGGCGGCTGCCACGGTGGACGCGGTGAGGAACGGCGTCGCTTCGGTCAACGGTGAAAGCATTGCATCGTCCCAACGACTTACAAGCTCATCGATTTCTTCGACAGACCAGCAGACTCAAAAATCGAGAACGATCAACGACGACATACAGGAGACCACGCACGGGGTCGTGAAGTCGTGGCGAACGATCTCGACGGTTTCTGTCGACGGTGGCTTTCAGTCGACCGTTCAGGTGGGTGTCGTCGTGCTCAGACAGTCAGCGCAACTCGATCGAATCAAGCTCGCGGTGGTTCCTTCGCATACACCCACCGACGAGCTGACGGGCACGCTGGTCGACGACATCACGGCCAATCTGGTTGAAAGCCGCAAGTTTGCGATCTTGGACCGGCAACAGAACGAAGCGATTGGACGTCAATTGGCAAAGATTCGCTCCGGCACCGAGATCGAGGATCTCGCCCGACTGTCATCCGGAGTGGCGCCGGATGACCTTGCCATCGTGACGATCAATTCGGCTCCGATGCAGAGCGGCGCGACACAGGTTCGAGGGGAGATTCAGGTCATCGATTATTCGAGCCGACAGGTCAAGTTCGCGGAGCAGAAATCGTTCACCGTGAAAAGCTCAGATACGTTTCCTATCCACAACCGCCTTGCGGCCATGGCCAAAACGCTTTCACGCGATCTATTGCAGACGATTTATCCGCCACTGGTAGTCGGCGACGACAGCGGCGTGCTCACCATCGCGCAAGGCTCGAACTATTTCAACGTTGGCGACAAGTGTTCGATCAAGGAAGTCGACGGCGCTCTGCGAGATCCCTACACCAAGGAATTTCTTGGATATAAGAGCGCGGACGTTGGAACGGCGACGATCACTTACACCGATTCGCGCATCTCGCAGGCCACGCTCGATACGCAGCAGACGCTTGATACGCACAAGGTCGCGGCGAGGAAATACCAAGTCTGGCGAATCGCTGCATCCGCAGATGACATGTTCAAGTCCATGTCGGCGGATATGGGAATGGCGGCAGGCCCGAAAAAAGCCAAGGAACGCAGCGAACAGAGCGAATCCGATTACTGAACCAGCCCTTTGAACGACGCCTGAGAGCCCTTTATGACAATCACTAGAACTACAACAGTCCTTTTCAGTATTCTCTTCGCGACGCACGCATTGGCGCAACAGGCCAGCGGTGCAGCAGACACTGGAGGAGAAGTTCCCCTTGGCGGCTTTCCGGGTTGCCATCTCGTTCCGCCGAAGGACTCGTGCGACGCGCGTATTGCCTGCACGGGTGTCGGAACGCTCTACGGCAACACGGGTACCGATCTGCAGGCAGCGACGCAGGAGGGCTCGATAGAGGCTCGAAATGAGTTGGCGAAGTTCTACAGCAGCAAGCAGAAGGCTCAAGAGTCGCTCGCCAAGGTCCGCGAGGATGCGCAAAAAAGCACGTCTGATGGTGGAAAGGCCACCAGTTCGTCGGCAACACGGATGATCGCGTCGGTCAGCAGCACAAGTGCCGAGGCGATTCTGTCGGGGGTCCAGATCCTATCGCGCGAGGTAGACCCGAAACAGCAAACGGTAACCGTGGAGGTCGGTGTCAGCTGCAAGAGTCAGGCCGCCGCTGCGCAGTCGCAGGCAGTCTCCGCGCGGTCCACGTCGCCATCCAGTTCAGGCACGGATACGTCGGGTGCCGGACGCGCAGGAAGTGGCGCCGAGGAATATCGTACGCCGCCGGGTCAATTGTCTACCTTCAAGCAAACCACCCCCCATGCAGACGATTTTTAAGTCGGTCGCGTTGACATCAGCCTTGCTTTTCGCGGGAACGTCGAATTCAAAAGCCGCCGACATATGCAATGAAAGCGGCTTTGACACGGTTCCCGCTGGCCAGATAAGAATCGGCAACGAACTCAAGGGGAAATCGGTCGAGTTTCGTACCACTGCAAGCGAGTTGAGCCGCGGGTACGGGCCCGAGGCGACATCAACACAATCCGTCATCGCGGAGCAAGCGGCCAGGGACGCAATCTTTCGCGCGTTCGCGAGGGTCGTTCGCCCACCGACGGCCGCGGCATCGCTGGAAATTAGTGGGCTACAAAGCGTAGCCGCGATTTGTGATGGTGAGAATGTTTTCGATTTTCGGGTTCCCATGTCGGGATTGCATTGGCGTACCGCGCCGGCAGAGACAGGGCCGGAACTGTTGCCACCGATTAGAAGATTTCTTAGGGACAACGGCGTCATCGACTGATTGTTGTCTGAGATACGAATGGAGCGGGCATGTTCAGGGTGATCGGATTGGTAGTGCTTGTTTTTATCGTGGTGGTCGGATTTCGACCGATCAAGTCGCTCTTTGAGGGAACAGTGACGACGCGCCGGCTCTTGCCGAAGGCAACGACCATGGCTAAAACTGATCCGATCCGGCCGATTCCACCCGTGCGACCCAGTATTCAACGTCTGTTGCTCAAGCTGTTTGTTCCGTTGGCCTTCTGCTTAGCCTACACGGCCGCCGGCGCCCAGGACCTGTACTTTGCCGGGTTCTCTTTTGCGGGTGACAACATTCAGAATCGGCAACGTTATCCGGCAGCTGAAGCGCTGCAAAATGAAAAGGATAAGGACGGCGTCAACGTACTGGATGCAGCCCTCAGAAAGCAGCTAAAGGAGTTGACCCGTAGCGACATCACGCTGAAGTATGACCTGGGCGACAGCGGCTCAGGCAACGCGACCGCCCTTGCTTTTGCGCTTGATCAGGAGAGCGTCGAAGATGACAAGATGGGATCGCAGGATCTATATATCTATCGCGTCATCGCGAATGTGCTCGTCTTCGACTTTCAGACGAAGACGGTCGTGGCCGATTTTCCGGCCATGGTTCAGTACCAGGACCTGGGCGTGCCTGGGCGGACTGACGAAGAGAACCGTGCTGTTTTCAGAAGGATCTATCTGGAACCTGGCTTCGGCGCAAACATCTTCGCAGAATGGGTACGAAGGCTGTCGGTTACCCAGATCAACAAGAGCTATTCGTCTCATCTTGCAGTGCGAAGTGTCACTATCGCACCCGAAGCCGAAGCATTGGTGCCAGACGCCCTCAAGAAAAACGACGCCTACGCGACGCAGGTGGCACAGACGTTCGAATACAGCCTCGCGTCCATACAAAATATCGGACTCCTTCCCTACACACCGGGGCAGGCGATCGCGGGGAAGATGGTCACACGCTTCGCGAATGGCGACAGTTACGACCTGACCTTGCCAAAACCGGACTTTACGATCGATATCCGCCTTCGAGCCTTCAGGACCGCGAAGGTGGAGACGAATGCGACCGACCAATATGTCTTCGGGTCCTTCATCACGTTGGAAGTTCAGCAGCCCGATCTACAAAAAATATACGTCAACGCAGACTTCAAGAATTTGAATTATGTGGTGCTTGATAAGTCCGCCGCAATCTTGCCCGATCCTTGGCAGGGATATCAGACCAGTTTGCGGGAGTTGTTCAATGTGCTCGCCGAACAAATTTCCAAGCGCGATGCGCAAGCACTCGCAGAGATGACAAAAGCGCCGGACATCGATACGCAGTTAGCGGGGTTCAAAGAGGTGATCAAAAAATGCATGTAAGCAAAAAGAACCGGCTTGTTATGTGCCGGAACATCGGGGCCGCGCTTGTGTTGTTGATGGCCGCATCCCAGACTGCGTTTGCCGGTGTTGCGCAAATTCGGGGGAAGGTCGTCGTCCCCTATTCGACAGGCCTTTTCGCCGGCACGCCCGATGCATCGTCCAACGCCGCAGCACTCCATGCGGCAAAGCTGGCCGCATGGGATTTATATACGGCCAGGTTCAATGACGCGAAGATGAAGATCTACCTGGTGAACAAGGAAAAATTCGTCGGAAATATCGATGAATTCGTAAAAAATCTGGCGATCGTCGACCAGCAGGTCGACGCGGGAACTCATACGCTGAACATGGTCGTGCGGGCCGAGGTTAACGAAACGGCGGTCGATTCGATTCTGGATTCGACGTCGGTCGCATCCCGACAGGGTACAGGGTCAGGAAGTACGCTCGTCTTCCTCTTTTTGGCCCGGGAAGCGACGAAGGCGAAGACGTTTGACCCGCGGGTCGCCAAGGTCACAAAAATTGACTCCTCGAAAGCGTCCATGGAGAAAGCCGTCGACTCCGACGACACCGAGGCAAGCGGCAGCAAGAACTCGGACATCGAAGAAACGACGTACGGCGGCTCAGTCGAGCGAAAGCGATCGCTGGTCACTTATGAAGTGACTAGTCCGGAGGACGTCACGGCTGCGATGAGCGACGTGCTCGACACGTCAGGGTTCGAGGTCGCCTCTTATGACGATGTCGCGACCAACTGCGGAGGCGTCGACCGGTCGATTGTCATGAAGGAGTTCAGTGCGAGCGACGATATGAGCCCGCAAACACGTCGTTCGGTCATTAACGCTTCGCGGCAGTGTGGAGCTTTCCTGTTCGCAACGGGCACGATCGATGTCGGTGTTCAGGACACGGATCCCGTGTCCGGCAACAAGCGTGTGTATGTCTCGGTGCGCGGGCAGGTTTGGGATATCAGGCAAATGTTGCCGAGAAAGGTGGCCTCGGTCGGCCCGGTTCAGTTTGCTGGGCTGGGCCCGGACGATGACGTCGCAACCCGCAATGCTCTGAACCTTGCAAGCAGGGCGGCCGCCAAGGCATTGGTCGACCAGCTCAATGCAAAGCAGATTCACTAATAATATTTTCACCAAGGAGAATTCATGAAGCTACGAGTCATTTCCACAGCGGTTGTATTGATTTCGGCCGCAATCTATGCCGCGCCTTCGATGGCATTCGGCCTCCCGTCGATCCCTGGTATTGGCGGTAGCGGCGGCTCCAGTACGAGTGTGGACGTCGGTTCGCTCACGAAACAGCAGTCAGACCTGTTGGTGACGATGTCCGCATCGCTTCTTAATCTGTCCAATGCGCAGAGCATCATGGCGGATGCACTGGATTTGAAGGAGCAGGCCGCCATCGCGAAGAGCAACGCGGACAAGCTTTCTGCCGGTAACCTCACAGGTAAGGACGATACGGCGAAATTCGTAGAGAGCAGCCTCTCGGTCAACAAAGCAATCGCGGACAAGATGGCGAAGGGCGAGGCTTTGAGCAGCGATAGCAAGGCGAAGTTCGCGACGTCGCTGTTGCCGTATGGTCAAGGCTCCGTTGGTATGGTCGCTGCGGCGCAAAAGGCGGCAGGCGCCGCCCAGTCGCTCACGCACACGACTGATCCGACGGTACTGTTCAAGCTGGGCAGCCTGCTTTATGTAGCGCAGGAGGCGCCAGCGCTGATTTCGTCGTTCGGCGGCGCTACGAGTCACATCATCAGCTTTGCAAGCGCTCAGGGAATTGATACGTCAGCGCTGAAGACTGCTGCTGCGAAGCTCGGAGACTGAGGGCGTTGACTGTATTCCGCTCGCAAGGCTAAGCCTTGTGAGCGGATCGCCGGAAAAAGAATTGGACAGAACAACCTGGGGTCACTAGGTGTTCGGTAGGCAAGGAACAACACCTGATCAGGTTATTTCGGCAGAAACGTGGATGAGGTTTCCGTCGACATTCGCACACACCTGCAGTGGCGAAAGCACGTATCTCCGCGATGGCGGATGAACTGCCACGCGACTCAACGACATGAATGGCCGCTGCGCTGTGGAAGCTGCCGATCAGATGGTGTCTGGTCCAGCGTCTGCAGCGGGTCGAACGGGCATGGTCGAGATCCGTCTGCAAACGGCCATGAGCAGCCTGTCGCCATCGCAGTCATGGGGCCGTTCAAGCGGCTGCTTCGTGCCAAAAAGCAGACACTCCACGCCAACTTGCAATGGACCGGACATCCATCGGGTGCTCAAGGCCGCAAGGTATCGCCGGAGATCCTAAATCGGACGAAAACTCCCGTCTCATTGACGTCATATCTATCAAATCCGAAATTCGGCCAGATTTATCTCAGCATAAACTGGTGTTCTCCATTCAACAAAATTTCTTAGGCACTGCTTTAAAAAAAGAAATTTTGCAAAAAACAGCGATTTCGATATTTTTAATTCTTATGCAGATATAATTCGTTACCAAAAATAATAGGTCCACATGAGACTGATGGCTAAATGAATCATATCTATCGTCTTGTGTGGAGTCGTGTCGCCAATAGCTGGGTCGCTGTGGCGGAAACAGCCTGTGGCAAAGCCAAAAGCAAAAGCCGTGTTCGTAAGCTGACTGCAGCCTCGCTCTCAGTAACCGCAGTTGTATTCTCCCTGTCGCCGCCGGCCTACGCGGCCAACGCCTCCAATGCCTCGATTGCCGCCGGCAATGGCACTGCTACAGTGGCAACGGTCGGGACGACGACCACCATCAATCAGACCAGCCAGCGCGCGGTGATTGACTGGACCAAATTGTCGACCGCGTCGAACGAAGCCCTGGTATTCAATCAACCGAATGCGTCCGCTATTGCCCTGAACCGTATCACCGGCACCAGCCCCAGTATCTTTATGGGCAGTCTGAGCGCCAACGGCCAGGTCTACATCCTCAATCCGAACGGTGTCGTGTTCGGTGCCGACTCCCAAGTCAATGTCGGTGGTCTGGTGGCCTCGACAATGCGCATGGATGCCAACGCCTTTATGAACGGCAGCGCAACGTTTACGAGCGATTCGACCGCGACTGGCAGCGTTGTCAATAAAGGTACGCTCACTGCCGCCGACGGCGGCTACATCGCGTTGCTGGGCGGCTCGGTGCGCAACGAAGGCACGATCATCGCTCGCCTAGGCACGGTTGCGCTGGGTGCAGGGAGCAACATCACCCTGACGTTCAGTGGCAACAGCCTGGTACACATGCAAGTCGACCAGAGCGTACTGGCCACACTGGCGAAAAATGGCGGTCTGATACAGGCCGATGGTGGCTTGGTGATGATGACGGCTGGCGCGGCAAATTCGCTGCTGGCGTCCGTGGTCAACAACACCGGTACCATCGAAGCGCGCACGATTCAAAATCACAATGGCGTTATCACGCTGCTAGGCGGCATGGAAGCCGGCTCCGTGAACGTCGGTGGCACGCTCGATGCCTCGGCGACTAACGGTGGCAACGGCGGTGCGATTGAAACGAGCGCAGCCACGGTAAACGTTGCCAAGGGCGCCGTCATCAACACGCAGGCACCGCAAGGATTGATGGGCTCGTGGTTGATCGATCCGACCGACTTTACCGTCGCCGCCAGCGGTGGCAACATCACCGGCGCAGCATTGTCGGCCGAGCTGGGTCTCACCAACATGACCATCGACACCGTCCATACGACGGGTAGTGGCGCGGGTGACATCAATGTCAACGACGCCGTCAACTGGAGTTCTAACAGCGCCAACGCCAGCAGCAATACCCTGACGTTGAATGCCGCCAACAACATTAATATCAATGCGCCGATCACCTGGGGCGTTAGCGGCACGCCAGGTAACGCCACCACTACCGGCGCGCTGGTCTTGAATGCCGGTAACGACATCAATATCGGGGCTGCGGTGAATGCCTTCTGGCGCGCACCGCTGACCATGAATACCGGGCCGGTCACCAGCACTAATCCCAGCACAGTCAACGTCAACCTCCTTCCGAATGCCGGTGGCTTTGCGGGTGCGGTGAATTTCTATTCAGATGCGGGCGTCACTGCGGCTGGCGGCACCGGTCTGCTGACGGTCAACGGCAATAACTACACCGTCATCTCCGATGTAACGCCAGGCTCGGGTGTCGGCGTCGCGGGCGATACGGGTACCGACAGCTTGCAAGGCATCCAAAATAACCAGAGCGGCTACTACGCGCTGGGCAGCAACATCGATGCCAGCGCCACAGCGTCCTGGAACGGTGGCACAGGATTTAATCCGATCTCGAATTTCCTGGGCGTTTTTGATGGGCTGGGGCATACCATAGGTGGTGTCGCCATTAGCTCTGGAAACTATAGCGTCGGCCTGTTTGGCGTCAACTTAGGCACGGTGCGCAATGTCGGGATGGTTAACGCCAGCGTCTCTGGCGGGATGTTCGACGGTGCACTGGTCGGGAATAATTATGGTCAGGTCATTGGCGGTATCTTGGTCAAAGGCATTGTCAGTAATAGCTACGCGACAGGCGCTGTCAGCGGCATCAATGAAGTCGGCGGGCTGGTCGGCTCAAGCCAAGGCACCGTCGCCAATAGTTACGCCAACGTTTCCGTCAGAGGCGGAAACAATTTGTGTGGCAACACTTGCGGCGTTGGCGGTCTGGTGGGCTCCAACTTCAATGCAGTCCAGAACAGCTACGCCATCGGCAACGTCCTCTCCACCGAGGATGCAGGCGGATTGGTGGGAAGCAACTTCGCTGGCACCATCAGCAACAGCTATGCTACTGGCACTGTATTTAGCCGCGGGATAGCCACCGGTGGCCTTGTCGGGTATGGCAATCAATTGGCCTCAATCGACCACAGCTATGCTACGGGTACCGTGTCCGGGTCGGGAGATTTGGGCGGCTTAGTGGGATTAAACACTGGCGCGATCGGCAATAGTTATGCTACCGGCAATTTGATTTTCGCTTATGGCGTCATCTCAGGCACAATCGTCGGCGGCCTGGCAGGGTTCAACAATGCCCAGATCAGTAATAGCTACGCCACGGGGGCTGTTTTCGGTACCGATAAAGTCGGCGGCCTGATTGGGTGGAACACCGGTACGATCGACAACAGCTATGCAACCGGCGCCGTGAGTGGGAGCACCAACGTCGGTGGGCTAGTGGGACAGAACTCAATCGAGACGGTCGGTGTCGCGTTGATCAATAATAGTTACGCCACCGGCGCCGTCACTGGCACTACCAGCGCCAGTACTGGTGCACTGGTAGGCTCATCAGATACTTCGTTGGTCCAAAACAGCTTCTATGCCAGTGACGCGAATCCTGGGCTAACCGGCATTGGCGGCGCGGCCGATGTCGGCGGTACCGTATGGGGCATGAATACGGCGGCGATGGAGAATTCAGCCAACTTCACCAGCGCGACCGGCACATCCTCCGTGACCGACCACAGCGGCAACGGCGGTGTTAATCCTGGTTGGGATTTCCCCGGGGCCGGCAATGGCGCGGGGTCGACATGGTTCATGTATAACGGCTTCACCACGCCACTGTTGCAGGCTTTCCTGAAACCGTTGACGATCACTGCAAACAGCGTGAGCAAGCAATACGACGGCACAGCGTATAGCGGCAATAACGGCGTCACATATTCTGTTACGCCTGACTTGTCCTTATTGTTAGGAACACTGAGTTATGGCGGCTCGGCGCAGGGCGCAGTGAATATCGGTAGTTATGCTATTACACCGAGTGGTTTCTATTCCACCGGTCAGCAGGGCTACATGATCACCTTTGTCAACGGCAGTTTGTCGATCAACCCCGTGCAGTCCACGACGAATACCAATACGACGACGGGTACGGGGTCGAGTGCATCGACTACGGCTGGGCAGGGGGTGGGGTCGAGTGCATCGACTACAGCTGGGCAGGGGGTGGCATTGAGTGCATCGACTACAGCTGGGCAGGTGGTGGCATCGGTCCTGTCCGACCAAAGCCGCAGCAATCAAGCGAATTCTTCCGACACTTTACCTAGCCAGACTAATGGTGCCGCTGCCGGGGGCGTCGTCACCATCAATTTGGGAGGCAACGGATCCACGCTACAAATCCAGAGCGACAGTGGCAGTTAGCCGGTCGACGACTACCCATAAAAAGAGTTTGTCTTGAAACAATCCATTTTGTCGCAGGCGTCTCTGGCGCCAAGACCGTTACGCTTGCCATTGTTGATCGCGATGCTGTGCATCGGCGTCTTGCCGACATTGCCCGCACGCGCCGCCGGTCCGGTTATCCCTGGCGCCGGCACTGTCCTGCAACAGGTAGAACCGGTCACGCCGCTCGCGCCGCCTTCCAACGATACCGGGCTGCACATCCAGCAGCCCCCATCCAGCGCGTTGCCGGCCAGCATAGCAATCCGCATCGAACACATCGAGATCGTCGGCAACAGCAAAATCGATGCGCCGACCCTGCACGCACTCGTCACCGATGCAGAAGGCCGAGACCTGAACCTGACGCAGATCGGCGAGCTGGCCGCGCGCATCACCGCCTACTACCGCGCCCACGGCTTTCCGCTGGCGCGCGCCATCATCCCGGCGCAGACCATGCAAGCCGGGGTGGTGCGTATCGAGGTGATCGAGGCGCGTTACGGCAAGATCACGCTGAACAATCGCAGCCGCGTCAGCGATCGTTTGCTGCAGGCTACGCTCGATAAGTTGTACAGCGGTGAGGTAGTCAGTCAGGACGAGTTGAATCGCTGCCTGCTGTTGCTTGCGGATATCCCGGGGCTGGCCATTGATGCGACCATGAAGACCGGGGGGCAAGCCGGCACCTCTGACTTGCAAGTCAACGCCAGATCGACACCGATGGCGACCGGCAGCGTCACCGTGGACAACGGTGGCGATGCTTATACCGGTCGCACACGAGTGGGGGCGAACGCGAATGTCTTCGATTTGCTGCATCAAGGTGATGTGCTCAGTGTCAATGGCCTGACAGCGGGCAACGGCCTGACATATGGGCGTCTGTCCTATGACGCGCTGCTCAATGGCAACGGTACGCGCCTGGGCGGCGCTTATTCGACGTTGGACTACAGGCTCAAGGGCGCGCTGTCGGCTCTCGATGCCACAGGTAGCGCCCAGGTCGCCAGCCTGTGGCTCAAGCAGCCGCTGATCCGTAGCCTCGGCTTGAATCTCTATGGCCAGCTGGAATACGACCACCTACAACTGAATGACAATATTCAAGCCGTCGGCATTCAGAATGATCGTCATCTGGACAATCTGACCGGGAGCGTATCGGGCAATGTGCGCGACGGCATGCTGGCGGGCGCAGTCACCGCCTGGAATGTAGGCTGGACTTATGGCCATGTCGGCTTCAATGACGCGGCGACGCAGGCCATCGATGCGGTTACCACGCACACGCAGGGCGACTTCTCCAAGCTCGGTGTGAATCTGGTACGTTTCCAGAGTCTGGGGGACTACGATGCTTTGTATTTCAACCTGAACGGCCAATGGGCCTCGGGCAATCTGGATGCCTCACAGCAACTCGTGGTGGGTGGCCCGAACTCAGTGCGAGCCTATGACAACGGCATCATCTCGGGCGATGTGGGTTATACGTTGACGAGCGAGTACCGGCATACCCTTGCACAATCGTGGCATGGCCAGTGGCAGGCGATTGCTTTTTTCGACGCAGCCCATTTAGAGGTGAATCGTGCCACGTTCTCAACGGGCGCCAATACTGCGAATCTGGCCGGTGCCGGGATCGGCCTGAACTGGAGCGGCCCGGATCAGTTGGCCGCCAGCTTTTCGCTGGCCGTACCGGTTGGTGCTACACCGGCACAGATCAGCGATCGCTCCACGTTGCACGCCTGGCTGCTATTGAGCAAGGGGTTTTAACAATCGGGTGTGGGGTTTCCGTCGGTGCGAGTCAGTTGGCGGAGGGCTGTTTGGCAGGGTAATACTGTTGATAGAACCACGCATAAGCACTCTCGACTTGCGCTTGGATACGCGGTGCAATGTCGTGATGTTTGGGCGGCGCAATACGGGTGTGCTGTTGATGCGAGAATTTCATGCGATAGTGGCTGTCGCTTTCCTGAATACCCACGGTGAGCTGTTCCGGATCGATCTGTAGTGGCGTCACGCCGAGCCAACCATAGATGTGCGACATGCAGGCAACCGGTTGCGCTATCAAATCCTCGAAGCGCAGGACATATAGTCGCTCCCTTACGGCCTTGGGTAAGTCCGGCACTGCACTTAGCGAAACCAGCGGCGCTCCGATCGTCCTATCCTTGGCAAATAACATATCGGCGCGGCCGAACCGGTCGAAATCCGCCAGGTGATCGAGGAAATCGATCAAGATGGTGCGCTGGTGCTGCGCCTCGATCGAGCCGTAGATTTGTCCTAGCTCGCGCACGCACACAATCAGTTTGGCGTCCGGCTCCAAATGCAGCAGCATCTCGATCGTATGAAGCCAAGCGCGATTCTTGTCGACCACAACGGGCGTTGTGCAGTCGTGATACCAACCTCGTAAGAATCCTTGCATCGCGGATGTGAGATGCGCGTAGCTACGCTCGAATGCATTGTCGAGCTGAGAGAGAAAGAAGGTGTCATCGCTGACCATGCGCCGCAATCCGAGCAGGGTATTGCACAGTGGAGAACTCTGGCCTTCGCAGTGAATTTCCGGATGCTGTGCGAGTAACTGGCATAGTAACGTCGAGCCTGCGCGTGGCAGCCCCGTAACACCGACAAATTGTGGATTCATTGAAATTCAACTTCCATTTAAGGAATGACGCGCCACAACGTGCAGGTCGTGCCGGTGCATAGCGCTTAGAGGGCTTGATCGCTCGATTATAGGGGAAAATGCCTCGCCAAAAGGCGAGGATGGCGCTTCCTCGAAGCGCTTCGATGCAGATCGATCGGGGCCTTGCGATAACGATCGGAACGGCCGTTACGCTCCGGAAGCGGTCGTTTCGCTGGCAAACGTCCGAGCGGCAGCAGCGGGTCGCCTACGGAAGTTCGTCGTGGAACCGAAATCGTCAACAATCGCTCTTCCCGAAGCCGCAGACGCGGCCGACAGCGATGATCGCAAGTCGGCTGCCCGCACCGCTAGGCATTGCGTCACATCCTGAGTGCAATTGGCGTTATCTATTTATTCCCTTTCAGTCTCGACGTTAGAAGCGCGTATTTTTCCTGCGAGGTATCCGCCAATGCCGCTTCGCGAGTGGAAGGCGTGTTGTCATACGGCACAGGTTCGGCGAACTGGCTCACGGTCAGATCCCACACTTTCCCGTCGATCAAATTGTAGAAGTGCGTGCCACCCGATGTCAGCGTCGTGAGAATCTCACCGCCGAAATAGTCGTGTACGACGAGGGAGGTGACGCTGCAATGATTCTGCGCCGGATTCGATGGTGACCAGGCGTTGGTTGGGCTCGACGTGTCTGCGGACCATACGCGTGAGATTGCTCTGTACAAATCGAGGGGCGTTACAAACGTTTTCGAACCGGGGGACATTTGATGTTCCTTTTTCATCGCAAAGAATTCCTTGTCCAATGTGGAAGCGGCGCTGCAGCGACGACAGTCGGATGGAAAGGTTCGTCCCAGCGCGCTCATCATAAACCGGCCGCTCTGTGGGAGCCGCCGATTCGAAGTTAGACGCTCATTTACCGCAACGCGTCTTCAGCCACGCGAGCACTTCGGTCGCATTCTGATCGGGCGGAAATACGGGATAGAAAACGTGTTCAATTACGCCGTCGTTAACGACCATCGTCATGCGTTTTAACAGTGTCATGCCGGCGGCAGTGAACGTCGGGAGGGAAAGAGCTTTCGCCAACAAAAGATGCTCGTCAGACAATAGCGGATACGGGAGGTGTACCTGCGAAACTACCGCTCGTCGTGAAATTACACGTTGTTGCGCCTGCTTTGCCGGTCCCGATTGAAGAGCGTTTTCAATTCGCATGGAGCGAACGCGCACTACGCGAGGTCTCCATCGTCAACGACCCCAAGCCACTTGGTTTGATGTCACTTGACACGTGGCTTGACGCACCGGCGGGAGAGGTGCGCGATCACGCGACGTTGATGGTGGTGATCGAATTACACAATCTTGTCTCCGAACCCGCACCTAACGGTAGCGCCGAGGTTGGAGTTGCGCTGCTTATGGTGCCGGAAGACGTCGCACGACGTAACCGACTGGTGCCCATCGCCCAGATCCATCGTCCTATGCTGGGCACCGTCTCGACACTCGCCGATACCCTGAAATTCGCGTTGCAATGGGGCACCACGGATGCTAGTGCGATTCAGCACCTGTGGCATTCGGGCTTCGACATTGTGGGCAAACAGGCTTTGCTCGGTGCCGTTCGCACTAGCGGCATTGTGCTGATGTCGGAACACCAAGCACCGGGGGAGTACGACCTCGATCGCAGCGTAGGCCGTTGCGGGATCACGGCTGACTGGCTTGCGCTGGCCTGCGCATGCGACTTCGCGCAGTCATTTGGCGGACCACAACTCGTCGCTCGGTTCAGTGGCCACGAGTCGGTCTTGAGCGTGGTTCGAACGGCCCATCGTCCCTCTTCCCCTATGAGTTTGTAAATGGATCGCAAATTCTGGTTTGACGTTTTTCTGATTGGGTTGCTTAGCAGCCGTCGAAGAGCCCGCGTTGACCGTCTGCTGAGAGGCGACTACGGAAATTCGTTTTGCGACCGGGTTCGGCCATGAAGGGGCACTCGTCGACACCATTCTCCAGACGCAGCCTTGCGAGGCTCGGAGCACGCAGCGTTGGGTGGCGAGCGACACGCTGTGAGTCGATGACGGGTCGAAGCTCTAGCAGCAGGATGGGGCGGCGATCACGCGCGATGTATTCGTAGCGGAAGGAGTATTGCCGCCCCGAAAGCCAACAAATGAAGGCAGCAGAGCATCACAAAGGCCATAAAGAATTGCCCCGGCTGAGCGTTCTTGGCGCTGTGCACCGTCAACGAGATGAACACTGCAAGGAGCGTGGTCGCAACCGGACCGCCGACCCTTTGAGCAATATTCAACGCGGTGTTCGCGACGGCGATCCTCGCTTTCGGGATCGATGAATACGCTGCCGATATGGACGGTATGCTGATCGTTCCTTGACCCGCCCCGGCCAGGAACAGGCTGACCACGGCGCACGTAGTCGAGAACTGACGCCCTATCATCCAGAGGAACGTGGTCATGCTCAGGAAAGCCAGCAACGCACCTCCTGCCGAGACCCAGCGGCAGCCATATCGTTCGGTCAAAAATCCCAGAAGTGGAAACGAGCACATCATGCCGACACCCGTCGAGGCGATGAGCCAACCTGCTTGCGCGGCGGACAAGCCACAGCCGGCGATCAGGTACAAAGGAACCACGAGTTGCCGGGCGTACAACATGCCGTTGGCGAAAAATTGCGTGGCTGCGGCGACAGAGAAGGTCCGGTCCGCAAAGATCCGCACGTCGATCAGTGCTGAACTGCCCTTGAGTATCGAGTGCCGCAAGAATCCCGCAAGAAACACGGCGCCCGCGAGCAGCACCCATCGTCCCTCTGCGTGCGACGCATATTGAAGCCCATAGATAAGAGCAACGAGGCCAGGTGAAATCAACGCAAAGCCGAGGAAGTCGAACGGGCGCCTCTGTAGAGAGATAGCATCGCCTGGAAGCAGCAACACAGCCAACCCGACACCGAGAATGCCGACCGGTATGTTGAGGTAGAACAGCCAGGACCACGTGGTGTGCGCCAGGATCGTCCCGGCCAATACCGGACCGAGGATGGGGCCCAGCAGGATAGGCAGGGCGGCATAGCCCATCACACGGGCCATGTTTTTTCCCGCCACACGCGCAATCATCATCTGTGTCATGGGTGCCAACACGCCGCCCACCAGCCCCTGGAATACGCGGGCACAGATCAGCTCATCCATGGTTCGGGACGCCCCGCATAGAATCGAGGCGAATGTGAATGTCGAGAAGCCGATGATGTAGAGACGCTTCGCGCCAATGCGGTCCACGAGCCAGCCGTTGAGCGGCAGCATCAGCGCCATTGCTAGCAGGTAGCCGCTGACGATCCACTGCGCGGTCGCAATCGACGCGTCAAGTGTGTGGCTGATGGTCGAGAGCGAAACGTTGACCACGGTCGAATCGAGCTGCGTCATGAACGGCCCGATCACAGCCACGAGAGCCACTTTCCAGACAGACGGATCGATCCCGCCAGATGCGTTGGCGCTCTCGCCCCCCTGGCTCCGCATTTTGGTCACTTCTCGGCCAGCTGCTTGATGATCCCGGTGGCCTTGAACAGCGTGTCGCGCTCATCTTCGTCGAGTTCGGCGATCACCTGCGATAGCCACATCTGCTTCGCCTCGCGACTCTTCTTGCGCAACTGAACACCCTTCGGTGTCAACTCGATAAGCATCTGGCGGCCGTCGGTGGCGTGCTGCGTGCGCTTGACGATGCCCATTTCCTCAAGCGACGTAATTGTGGCGCCCATCGACTGTGGCTTCATTCCTTCGGCACGCGCGAGTGCCGCCGTAGTGGCGGGCCCGTCGTTAGCCAGCCGCGACATGACGACAGACTCCGTCATCGAGAGCTCACTCGCATAGGATTCGTTGCGGGTACGGCGTACGAGCAGTCCTACCGCCTGCATCAAATCGATGACGGCTTGCTCGAAGGTTTTGGTCGGCATGATTTTTCAAACGCTGTTGGGTTGAGTGTGTGGCAAGGATAGATATAAGCAGTCAAACTTGCAAGGTTAACTGGTTAGTAAGAATCTTGAACGCTGCGGTACCCAGCACCCGGGGCATGGTCGGAACTGCAATAACCCCGCACGAGGAAGACTAGTCGAGGACTTCCGGGCCGATATAGTGAGCTCGAGGGCGCAGAAGACTGCCGCTAATACTTTGTTCGATGCAATGGGCCATCCAGCCCACACATCGTCCCACAGCAAAGAGAGAAAACGCCGCGCCCTCAGGCAGTTGGCAGTGTTCCGCGAGGGCGACAAGCGCCACATCAATGGATGGCTTCAGACCTGTACTACGGTCGACATAGGCAATCAAGGCCCGAATATCTTCAGATGGCTCGAATGCGGCGAAAAGCGCAGTCGCTCGCGGATCGCCCTGGGGATAAAGCTCATGTCCAAATCCGGGTAACACCGCGCCGCGTGCCAGCCAGGCCTGCACCCCATGCTCAGTTCCCAGTCGGCGCGTCTCATCCAGGAGCGCTTGTACCTGGACAGTTGCATCGCCGTGCAAGCGGCCGGATAGCGCTGCAAGGCCCGCCAAAGCGCATGCTCCCAGGGAGGAACCGGTAGAAGCGGCAATACGCGCGGCAAAGGTGGAACTGGTGAGCTCCTGATCGGCCAGCAGCACCAGCGCCTGTCGCAAGAGGTCTGCGTGCTGCTCGCATTTCCAGGCGCATGCAATGCGCATATGGAGTGGCTCCCTGGTCGCGGGAAGCTCGACAAAGCTGCTGGCGAGCCGGCCGATGAGTCTGGCGGCCTCGGCCCACATGCTGCCGACATCGGGTGGGCAAGCCGCCTCGCCCTCGACTGCAGCAATGCCCATCGTCGCGTAGACGCGAGTCCGGGCAGGGCCGACGCCGGATAAGGGCTCGAAAGCCGGAAAGTAAGGCAGTTCCACTGAATCCCATAGGAGCCGGGCGACTTCCTCTATCGTCGCATGCGTGCTGAGTTCGATCGCGTCTTTGCCGCGATAGTAAAGCCGTCCCCGAACGATCGTGGAGATACTCGTCGATATGATGGGTTCGCCCCATGCCATGGTACTTGCCGCAATGCTTTTTCGTGCGCGCCCCAGGCTGCGCTTTTTGAGCAGCGCCGAGATATCCGATTCGCGATAGAGCTTTCGGTTGACGTGTTGAGGATCCCAGCGGACTTCGATTTGACCGCGGCTGACATAGGCGTAAAGGGTCTGCTTGCGCACGCCTAAGGCATCGCACGCTTCTTCTTGTGTAATCCAGCTCTTCACGTTGATTTGCATAATCAAGGTTGACGCTTATAGGCCGTATATGTCTAATGCAAGACATAAATCATAAAAACACATCACCCTAAGGGCAACCGGACGTTGTAGTTAACGCCAGCGTTTATGCGAATCATAACGCGTGCGCACCTCGCCAATCTTGGCAGCAGGGTGCGCACCGTGAATGAGCCGCTGCAGCGTCATATCAGACGCGAGGTTTGCTGCTGTTCAGGGATATAAAGGAGGAGATCTAAATGTTTTCAGAAAAGACCGTGCCGTATACGGCTGCCGCATCACGTCCCGCCACTCGTACGCGTTTTACCATCTTGGCCATGATATTGCTGTTGGCCACCGTAGCCTACGCGGATCGAGCCATCTTGTCGATCGCAGGACCCGGTATTTCAAAGGCATTCGGTCTCGATCATATTCAATTGGGCTACATACTCTCGGCGTTTAGCTGGGCCTATGTGATCGGTCAAATTCCAGGTGGACTTTTGCTGGACCGATTCGGCACCAAGATCATGTACGGTGTCACGCTCATTCTCTGGTCTATCGCAACGATTTTGGTCGGCTTCGTCGGCAAAATCACAACGGACGTATCGATTGCGCTCGGAATGCTCTTCACCCTCCGATTCGCGCTTGGTTTCATCGAAGCCCCCAGTTTCCCCGCCAATAATCGGGTGGCGGTGATGTGGTTCCCGAAAGACGAACGCGGTCTCGCCACTTCCTTGTTCGCATCGGCTTCCTACTTCGCCGTAGCGATCTTCTCGCCTTTTGCCGGCTGGCTGGTAGCGAAGTTCGACTGGACCGCCCCGTTCTACGCCCTCGGTCTGATCGGAATCGCTGCGGCTGGGTTTTGGGCGGTTCTTATGTACGAGCCTCGCAAGCATCCCCGTATCTCGGACAGCGAACTTGAACACATCTTGAAGGGCGGCGCGATGGTCGATATCGACTCCGCGCAAGAGTTGAAATCTCGTCCGGCGGTTTCCTGGAAAACAATGCGCGTGCTGCTCACGAACCGAATGCTATGGTGCGCCTACATTGGGCAGTACTGCGTTATCGCATTGAGCTATTTCTTCATCACATGGTTTCCCATTTATCTCGTTCAAGCGCGCGGCATGAACATCATGCAGGCGGGGTTCGCCACCATGGCACCTGCCGTTGCGGGATTTCTTGGCGGGATAGCGGGCGGCGTAATCTCTGACACACTGATACGTCGCGGCTGGAGTGTTTCCTGGGCGCGCAAGACCCCCTATATTGTGGGCATGGCGGCGGGGTGCATCCTTATTTGTGCGGCCTTTACTGAAAGCAATATTGCGATCGTGCTCTTTATGACGTTCGCATTTTTTGGCAAAGGGGCGGCTGCGGGCGCCGGCACGTGGGCCATTGTCAGTGACACCGCTCCTCGGGAAGCGGTTGGCTTGGCCGGCGCAATATTCAATTGCGTGGGCAACATCGGCGGAATCGTGACGCCGATTGTCTTCGGCTACATCATTCAGGGGACCGGATCCTATACGGCGGGTCTTTATTTTGTCGCGGCGCACTGTCTGGTTGCGGCTCTGACCTATCTGCTGGTCATGGGCAAGATCGAGCGGGTCGTAGTAGGGTGATTAGCAATACTTATATTTATTTAGAGCTATAGGCGATATGAATAAACCGATTGTCTTGAAAGCGGCAGAGTTGCCGGAGTGGACGAATGTGGAGCTGAGAGAACTGTTCAATGTTCTTGAGTTACCTGAGGATCCCCTGGAAATTCAAAGTTTCCTCAAAAAAAATGGGTCTTCTGTGCGTGGCATTGCGTTGCGCAAAACAAAGATCGATGCGGCGTTTCTTGATGCCGTGCCCGCTGTCGAAATCATTGCGAGTTACAGTGCGGGCCTTGATAACCTTGACGTTGAAGTGGCGAAGGCGCGTGGCATCAAGATCGAAAATTCTTCTCGTATTCTGGCCGAGGACGTTGCAAATACGGCTATCGGGCTTGCACTTGCGCTCACCCGGGATCTGGTGGGCGCAGACGCATTTGTGCGGTCTGGCATGTGGCCCGAACGGGGACAGTATCCGCTTGGCCGGTCGATCTCGCGCATGAAGGTTGGCATCGTGGGGCTGGGCACCATCGGTTCGGCTATCGTGAAGCGACTGCAAGCGTTTGGCTCGCAACTCGCTTATTACGGTCCAAGCCGCAAGAGTGTCGACATTCCCTACTATGACGACTTGATAAAACTGGCGAAGGATTGCGACATGCTCATTTTGACGTGCCCGCTTTCTCCTGCCACTCATCATTTAGTCAATGCCGATGTGCTTAATGCGCTTGGGCCCCGCGGTTTTATTGTGAACATATCGCGCGGCCCCGTGGTGGACGAGGCGGCACTCATCGCTGCAATGAAAGCCAACAAGATTGCCGGTGCTGCGCTGGACGTCTTCGAGAATGAACCGGACGTCCCGCAAGAGTTCATTGATGATCCTAGATTGGTCTTGACGCCGCATATCGGCTCGGCAACCGATGAAACACGTCGCGCAATGGCAGAAAACGTCGTCGATGCGCTTGCGAGGCATTTTGGCATGCCATTTTCTCGCGATCGCACCAGATAGCGTGTCGGCGGTGCATCGCCGATGCGGTGGTGCGGCCTTGACTCTTGAGGATTAGCCGACCGGATACCACCGACCAGAATCTGGGCAAAGGGTGGCCCGTGCGCCGTTCGCCCAGATTTGCTCTTCATCCAATTGCAATGAGGTCGAAGGATCGGTATCGAAGGCAACCCCGAGTGCGTGCGCAACGTGGGTATCTTCGATGGGAAGCTCCCAGGTCAGGAATACTTGGGTGCGATCGCGGCCGGGCGCGAAGTCGGCTACATTAAAACCGCTGCTGCCGCGTTGAATTACGCCATGAGGCTGGCCAGTATCGAATATCACGACCGTGCCCCGGGTCAGGGGGATACGATAATCGATAGAGGGAAAATGCAAGTCGAGATCTCGGTCCTCGCTCAGGAAGAGATTGCAGAAGGCTGCACTGCCGTACTGCCCACCGTCATGGTGGTACCTCGCGCCGTGGCAGGCCATGAGCGCCACGTCACTGGAGGCCAGCACTCCAGGCAGTCCAAGCGCGCAGGTCCAATCGGACACCGCTTGCACACAGCGCGTGTAATCCGGCCAGCGCGCTCGCGCTCGCGCGAGAGGCATAGCCTCGACGTCTCCGGCCTCCAGGACCATGTGCGACGATATCTCTCTTTCCCAGTCCGCAAGCAGACGCGCGGAGGGCACAGGCACGTTGAGCGTGCCGGTTAGCACAATGTCACTCACGCGTCGGCTGCGGATGGCGTCGCCGCTCCAGAAATAGGAAGTGAGGAGGTCTCGGACTTGATGCGGCACGTTCAACGTGTTTGCCTCGAAAGTGGCCTACAAGATTGACTTGTAGCCGTCATGGCTGGCAACGTAGCCAATTATTCACAGAAACGGCGTGACTCATGAGAGAAAGCGAAGTATATCGTCACGCGTCAGAAGGCTAGCCGCACCGTACCGCCGAAGCTTAGAACCCCTCGAAGCTCGACGACGCGGAAATCGTCGTGAACCATGAAACGAATATCACGCTTCGCGGTAACGTGGAGCGGGCGTGCCGGTCTGTGTAGCGGCAAACAGGGCAGCGCGAGCCGCGTCATACTTGTCCCACAGGCTTTCGTCTGCCACGGACGGCCAGGTGAGGCTCTCACCCCGGTCGTAACCGACTAGTGCCGCGTCGACCATGTTCTCGGTGCTCATCACACTTTCCTTGCGCAGCGCAGACAGAGGCACGCCCGACTCATCCCAGATCTCCGTTGCCGTCGTCGCAGGCAACACCACCTGCAGCCTGACACCGGTGTTCGCCAGTTCGTCCTGGAGCCCCCGGCTGAATGTCAGGACATAGGCCTTGGTGCCGCTATAGACAGCGCTAAGATCCCACGAATGGACCGACAGCACTGACGCGACGTTGATGATGTCGCCTTCGTTGCGGGCGAGGAAGCGGGGCAACACAGCGTGGGTCAGCCGCGTCAGCGCCGTGATGTTGAGCGCCACCTGTGCCATCGAGTCGCTCACGGGCGCTTGCGCCAGAGGGCTCAAGCGCGCGAGGCCGGCGTTGTTGACCAAGAGACGCACGGCGGGATCGTTGGCCAACACGTCTTCGACCTTGGCAAGATCGGCTTCCTTCGTAAGGTCCGCCACCAGCACCTGGACCGTGACGCCGTAGAATTCCGACAGTTTTTGCGACAGTTCCGACAGGCGGTCCGCACGCCGCGCCACCAGGATCAAATCGTAGCCGCGTGCAGCCAGGCGGTCGGCATAGACAGCGCCTATGCCCGAAGATGCGCCGGTTACGACGGCAGTTTTTTTGCCAATAGTCATTGTGTTTCTCCACAGCGTTAGGTTGAGCGCTCAATCATTATTGTTGAGGGCTCAACAATATAGTTTATGCTGGGCACTTGTCAATAGTGCTGTACTCAACCATTCTTATGTCTTGGAAAAATAACGGTTATGACATGAAGAAACGAAGCGGATCGGCGTCTGCCCCGGGTGAAGAGAAAAACGCCTACGAAATGCTGGTGTGTACCAATACCGCGGTGCGGCGTGCCGCGCGCCGCTTGGGCAACCTGTATGACGACGCGCTGGCTCCCTCAGGCCTGAAGGCGACCCAATTGGGCCTGCTGGCGGAAATCCAGCGGTGGGCAGCCGCAAACAGCGGACAAGCGCCCACGCTGCAGGATCTGGCGGGAAAGCTTGCCATTCAGATCTCCGCCTTGACTCACGCGCTCAGGCCTCTTGTGCGTGATGGCCTCGTCGCGTTGCAGCCGGATGAGCTGGACAAGCGTACCAAGCGCGGCGCGTTGACAACTGCGGGCGAGGCGCGGCTTTGCGAGGCCCTGGAACACTGGGCGGCAGTCAATCGGCGGATAGAAGCGGTCTTGAGCCCCGATTCAGCGGGCACGCTGCGCGCGCTAGCCGATCTGGTCGCATCGGATGAATTTTTGGCGGCGTATAGCCATAGCCAAGCTGAATAAAAGGCGACGGTGACTTCCGACTAAGGCCAAGCGTCGGTATGGCAGCCGCTCGAGCCGAACCATTACGTGAAATTTACCAATACAATCGATTTCCATGGCACATACTCCCGTCCCCCGCTTCGCTGAGCGCGTCCGCGCCAGCTTCATGCGCCAGAATGCGATGTCGCTTATCCAGGCGACCTTGCCTGTGATCGAGCACGGCCGCACCGAAATTCATCTGCCTCATTGGAACGGCGTCGAGCAACAGCACGGCTTTGTACATGGTGGCGTGGTGGGCATGATTGCCGATACAGCCGGCGGTTACGCTGCGATGACCATGGTGCCAGATGACGCCTCGGTTTTGACCGTCGAATACAAGATGAACTTGGTCGCTCCGGCCGACGGCGAAACGCTGATCGCCCGTGGGCAGGTAGTCCGCCCCGGCCGTACGCTAATTGTTACCCGGGCAGAAGTGTTCGCCGTCAAGGACGGCCATGAAACTCTTTGTGCACTGATGCAGCAGACGATTATGGTAATGCACGGCAAGGCGGAGAGGTAAGACCGGTAGCTGGCGCGACCTGGAGCGACTTCCGCGAGCGAATGGGTTTTCGCCGACCGTCTACAGAGGAGTCCGTAACGTCAGGCGGACTTGAGAGACCGACTGCGGCAGGCAGTCAGGTCTTACTGCTGCCTGCATCTGCTCGATGACAAATGCCAGGGAGGGTTAAAGCTTGCTCTTGTCCGTCGCCGGGCTTTGAGCGTCAGCGCTGGCTTGCTTGCCGGTGTACTTGAGGCCTTCGAGTTCTTGCGGCGCGGTTTCCGGGTCGTCGAGCGTTGGCGTGATGTGACCGACCAGCACCCCCATGCTGATAGAGGTACGCACGTACTTCGTTTCCCCGGTGTGCAACGTGAAGGTCACGGTCTTCGTGACCTCGGTTGCGGTTGATACCGTGTACGCGCCAGCAGGCTCATCCAAATAGAAGAAGCCGCCGGCAGTTGAACGGCCAACGACCTGGTCGTTAAGGCGGATTTCCGGTTGAATCATTGCACCGGCAAATGCGTCCGCACGGAAGAAATAGATGCGCCCGTTACTGGCCGAAAGCGTTGGAATCGATGAAGAAATTTCCTTGTACGCAGGGCCGGATGCGCAGCCTGTTGCGACGAGTGCAGCTCCCGCTGCAAGGAGTACGGTTCGATAGATGCTTTTCATGTGGTCCCCGCGTGTATGTCCGAAACGCGATGCCGTGCCCGTGTTTGATTCAGTTCTGCGTTTTCCGAGCGCATCGCAAACGGACTCTTTCGCGATTGTTCAGCGCGAAAGAGTCCCTAGATAAATTACGTCACGGCTCGGAGAATCTTTAGTAGTTTTTTGCGGAACGGGTCACTGTCGCCCCGGTGTAGGCGAAGTACGAGTTCGATGGGAGTCGGGAGGGGGCTTGGCTGGTGAGGCGCGGGGTGGAACCCCGTGCAGTGGCACCGCGCCGCCACATCGGAGTGAATCGATGGTAGGCGGCGCGGCTTATGGTGGCGCGGTGCTGTAATCAGCTGACTGCGTAGCGTTCGAGCCAATGCGCGTACGGCGCAGGAAGTGTCCAGGAAGGACGTTCGATGCCGAGCTTGCGCGCTGCATGATACGGCCAGTGGGGATCCGCAAGATGCGCGCGTCCGACCATCACGAGATCGAGCTGGCTGTCCTTGACTGAGCGATCGGCCAGTTCAGGTGTATCGATTCCCCAAGCCGATGAAACCGGGAGCTGCGCCTCGCGACGTATGCGCTCGGCAATCGGTGCGAGGAACGCGGGCGCCCATGGAATGCTAGCTGCGGGCGTGGAGAAGCCGACGCTCACGCTCAGCATATCCAGGCCTTCCCGTTTGAAGTTCTTCGTCAGTTCGATGGACTCGGCGAGCGTTTCCTCATCGCGCCCGTCGTACTCGATCACGCCGAAGCGGGCCGTCAATGGCAGATGCTCGGGCCACACCTTGCGCACGGCGGCTAACGTTTCCAGCAAGAAGCGGCTACGGTTCTCGAGGCTGCCGCCATAAGCGTCGTCGCGGTGATTGGAGTGCGTCGAGAAAAAGCTCTGGCCGAGATAGCCGTGAGCAAAGTGCAACTCCAGCCATTCGAAGCCGGCGTCCCGTGCACGCTTGGCTGCCGCCACGAAATCATCACGTACGCGCGCGATGTCGTCGAGGGTCATCGCCTGTGGCACTTTAGGCAGGTGCGCGCCGAAGGCAACGGCGGAGGGCGAAATGGTCTGCCAGCCGCGCGCATCGTCGTCGGCGATATGGTCGTCACCTTCCCACGGCCGGTTGGCGCTGGCCTTGCGCCCTGCGTGGCCGATCTGGATGCCCGGTACGGCACCGGCCGCCTTAATGGAAGCGACGATCGGCACGAAGGCCTGTGCCTGCTCGTCGTTCCAGATCCCGGTGCAGCCCGGAGTAATGCGACCCTCTGGCGACACGGCCGTCGCTTCAACGATCACCAACCCCGCGCCACCGCGTGCGAGGCCGGCGAGGTGCACACGGTGCCAATCGTTGATCAGACCGTCCACAGCGGCGTACTGGCACATCGGCGGAATTGCGATGCGGTTGCGCAAAGAGACGTCTTTGAGCTTGTAGGGTTCGAATAATGCGGACATCAGGCGGGTTCCGTAAATAGGGTCGTTCGATAGTTCGATAAAAATCGAACTACCTAGTATCGCAGAAACGTTTAACATCTGCCGGATGCGCATATATAACCATCCCGCCCCTGAGGATTTCGCCCTTGAGCGGATCTTCTATGCTCTTAGTGACAGCGTGCGCCTCGACATCCTGCGGCATCTGTCTCGTGTGACGGAGGCCACCTGCGGGGAGCTCGGCGGTGACCGTCCCAAATCGAGCATGTCCCACCACTTCCGCATACTGCGCGAGGCTGGCCTCGTTCAGACACGTGTCGCTGGAACAGTGCATCAAAACACTTTGCGACGTGCTGAACTGGACTCCCGATTCCATGGACTGCTAGACGCCATTCTCAAGCAAATGCCTTGATGGCCTTACAGCATGGCCTCGCCGGATGATAGACCGCAGGACAAGTTAGACCAAGGTCCAATATCGCCTTGAGCGTATCGTGAATATCCTTGCTGAGAAGATGCGTTGGAGCGTTTCCCGGTTCGCGTGGATTGGAATATTCACGTGCGGAGCTGCAAGCGCTGCTTCTGCCTAATCTCGATGGCGACGGTGGGGTTTTCCATCGAGTTTTTCTCGCGCTGACCTTGAACTAGCGGAGCATTCGAATGCGCCTCCTATCCGACCGCCTTTCTTCGACAAGTGCTTTTTTCCTGGTCGTTCTGGCCACGACATCCCTCCCGCGTCCCGTATTCGCTCAGAGTGCGACGCAGGTAGCCGCCGTTGGGCCGCACACGGCAGGCGTAGCTACCCTGATCCAGACCACCGCGACGGTTATCGGCATTGACGTGACATCGCGCACTGCGACGCTGCAGGGCGTCGGCGGACCAACCTTCGAGGTGACGGTAGACCCGGAAGTGGGTGACATAAGCAAGTTGAAGATCGGCGACGTTGTCCAGATTGCTTATCAGGAGTCTCTGCTGATTCACGCAGATAGAGTGAAATCGAACGGCATCCGCGAGCGGATTGACTCCACCCAAGTCCTTCCCGCCTCCGACGGAGTTGCCGCATGGGCGCATAGAGTACAGGTATCGGGCACCGTCCAGAAGGTGGACGAAAAGACACGCCTGGTCACGCTTCAAGGACCGCTCAGAACCGTTACGGTCAGGGCGGGTCCTGGCATATCGATAGCAGATCTGAAGGTGGGGGACAGTGTCAGCGCTGAATTCGTCACAGCAACTGCAGTGAATGTCACTCGCGCAAACGAGCCTTTGAAATAGAGTGCTGCGCAGTCCGTCACCGGACCACGCAGCAGAAACTCACGCGCCAACGCAAACGCCTCGGCGCGCAACCTTCGGGATACTGGCGCGGAAGTTCATGTGGTCGACCGCGAGAGACACGGCATGCGTCTACTTACCTATACCCTACGCTTCGCTGTCGCCGCGTACCTGGTCGGGGCGCTGGCGCTGTATCTGATGCAGGACAGCATGCTGCTTCCATCCACGCCCGACGCAGTCGATCTGCGCACGGTCACGGACGCGGGCGACAACATCGACGTGTGGAAAGTACAAGGCGGGTACGCGGGTTACGTCGTTACGCCGACGGACCACGAACCCCGTGGCACGTTCATCGTCTATCACGGCAACGAAGAGTCGGCGGAGACCAAGTTGCCGCTCGCCGATGTATTTGTGCGCGCCGGGTATCGCGTCGTCATTGTCGAGTATCCGGGGCACGGCAAGCGACCCGGCGAGCGCACCATGAAGGCGGTGGTCGCCGCATCACGTGACGCCTTGTTGGCGGCACGCTCGCAATGGCGCGGGCCGGTCTATCTGGTGGGCGAATCGCTGGGCGCTGGCATGGCATCGCAAGTGGTGATGGGCAACGAGTCGGCGATCTCGGGCGTCGTGCTGATTACGCCGTGGGATTCGCTTGCCGATGTGGCCGCGGAGAAGTATCCGATCTTCCCGGTGAAGTGGATGCTGCACTGCAGCTTTGATTCCGTCGCAGCCGTATCGCGTTACGACGGGCCGCTCGTCATCGTCGGCGCGCAGCAGGACGCGTTGATTCCGGTCGCGCATGCACAACGTTTCGCCAGCGAACACGATCATGCCCGGCTCATGCTGTTGCCCACCGCCGATCACGACGACTGGATCGACACCATGACGCCGCAGGACTGGCGACGCATTCTGCAATGGCTTAACGCCGCGTGATTTGAGTCGGAGAAGGGTCGGCCTACTCCGCTGGTAGGCGACTTTGCCTGCCGAAGCGCCGAATTGCCTGCGGTGGCTGGCCGAGTGTGCGCAGGAACGCGCGCCTCATGCGCTCCCGGTCGGAAAAGCCGACTTCATAGGCGATAACATCCATCGAATGGCGCCCCTGCTCGAGCATTAGCCTCGCGGCCTCCACGCGCAGGTGTTCGACGGCCTTGGCAGGCGACTGGCCGGTCTCCGCGCTGAAGGCTCTACTGAACTGGCGCGGGCTCAGCCTTGCGATGTCAGCGAGTTCCTCCACAGACAACGGGTTGCGCAGATTGGCGTTCGCGTAGTCGATGGCCTTTTGGATCCTGTCGGACTTCGGCTCCAGTTCGAGCAACGCGGAGAACTGCGACTGGCCGCCCGCGCGCTGATGGTAGATGACGAGTTTGCGCGCGACCGTGCGCGACACATCCTTGCCGTGATCCTTCTCGATCATGGCGAGCGCCATATCGATGGTGGCGGTCATACCCGCCGATGTCCAGATCGGTCCGTCCACGATGAAGATCTGATCTTCATCGACGATCACTTTCGGAAAGCGGCGTTGTAGATCGCGCGCGAATCGCCAGTGGGTTGTCGCGCGCCGGCCGTCCAGTACGCCCGCTTCCGCCAGAATGAAGGCTCCGGTGCACGGAGCCGCGATACGCCTCGATGTCTTAAGCGAACGATTGATGAAATCGCTCAGTGCGGGGGAGGTCACGTCGGTTTCAACACCCGAACCGAATATCACCGTATCGAAAATGGCGTCGCTCAAAGGCTGCGTCTCTACCCGAATTCCTGACGAGGTCCGCACCAGTCCGCCCGTTTCCGAAAGAGCCGTTACTTCATAGGCCGCTTCGCCGAGCACAAGGTTTGCGAGTTCAAAAGCGCTGGTTGCCGCAAAGCCCATCAGATAGAAATCGGGGAACACCACGAAACCGATTCTGTGCATATGCCGTCCTACGCGATGTCCTAAATCACCTATATATACGTCATTTGAGACGCGGTCAACGATGACTATCCTTGTGTCTATGCCATTAGTGCTTCAGTACGCGGGCGAAGTCCGGGCGTACTACGGCATGCGGGGCTGCCCCGATTTCTGTGGGCAGCCTCCAGAAGCGAAAACCTGATCACGTCACACAAAGGTCGTTCATATGGATCGTCGATTACTCATGCTTGCGCTGGGTATGTTCGCAATGGGTACGGACAACTTCGTGGTTGCCGGAATCCTGCCTGGCGTCGCTACATCGCTGCATACCTCCGTCAGCCTCGCCGGGCAGATGGTCACCCTGTACGCGTTGTCATATGCCGTTGCGGCGCCGGTGATGGCGGCCGTGGCCGGCGGATGGTCGCGCAAGCTTCTGCTCGTGTCGGCGCTCGGGATCTTCGTCGTGGGTAACGTGATCAGTGCGCTGGCAACGGATCTGAACACGGTTCTCTTGAGCCGCGTACTGGCAGGGTTCGGCGCCGCCCTGTTCGCTCCGACCGCATTGGGTGTCGCCTCTGCGCTTGCGGCACCGGAGAAGAGAGGGCGTGCGCTCGCCACGGTCACCGCAGGTCTGACCGGCGCTACGGCGCTGGGCGCACCGATCGGCATGTTCATCGGAGGCCTGGGAAGCTGGAGAACGACCCTTTGGTTCGTCGCGCTTTTAGGGCTTGTGGCAATGCTCGGCGTGTGGGCGATGTTGCGCTCCGCGCCGCGGCCCGCACAGGTCACGCTGCGCGAGAGATTGGCTCCCGTTCGCGATATCCGCATTGCGTTGACCCTGCTTACGTCCCTGTTCGCGTTTGGCGGGTTCCTGATGGTCTATACCTATGCCGGCCTTGTGCTGGATAGGGTGACCGGCGGTGACGAACGCGTCCTTTCTGGCATGCTGCTGTTCTGGGGTATCGCTGCGTCCGTTGGAAACGTGCTGGCCGGCCACCTCGTCGATCGGTTCCCGAGTCGCAGCATCATTAACGCGGCGCTGTGCGTTGCCGTCATCAATTTCTGTGCGCTCCCGTGGACCGCCGCTCATACGGGGAGTGCCATGATCGCGCTGGCTATTTGGGGCGTGTGCGGATGGGGATTGATCGTGCCTCAACAGCATCGGCTGGTAAAAATTGCGCCGCGAGTTGCACCGTTGCTGCTCGCCCTTAATAACACGGCCACCTATGGTGGACTTGCCTGCTCGGGCGTCCTCGGGGGACTCGCGCTCCTGTTCATGGATCGGCACTACCTCAGTATCGTTGGGGCGGGACTAATTGCAATCGCCTTGGTCCTCGCCGAGGTCGCGCATCGCTGCATTGAGCGCGGACGCGTCCGCGATTGCGCGATGACCAGTCATATGACCGAGACAATATGACCGCCCCGGCGCTGCTCATGTCGATAGCTCCGTTCGCCGTGATCCATGGCCGCATCGTCACTCGGAGAAGAGAAACGAGAGGTGGCCGGAGCCGTCAATAAGTCCAGTAACCAAAGCGTTGCGGGTAGCCGTAAACGACGGGGCCCGGTGCGTAGGCGACAGGAGCCGGAGCGTAGACGGGGACCGTGGTATAGACGGTCGGTTGGGAAATACGGTTGCCCTTTGAGGCCATGCATTGAGCGTAGGCGGCGTCGTATCGCGCCTGTAGACTGGCCGAAGTCGCTTGCGCGCCGTTTGCACCTACCGCACTGCCAAACAGCAGGCCCGCGCCCGCGCCGATCCCGGCGCCAATGCCGGCGTCGCCCGCCGCGGCGCCGATCAGCGCGCCAGCGGCCGCTCCGCCCACAGTTCCGATTGCGCTGCTGCGCACGCCGTCCGGTATTGTGTCGTGGGATGGTGCCGGGGCGTTGTCCGAGCGGAATGCGTAGTCCCGGCATGTGTAGTCTTCCTGCTGGAACACGCCAAGCGGCTTGCCATTTGGCGGCAGCGCGACGACGGACGGGCCATTCGGCGGAATTACGGCGCAGCCGGTAAGCGCAACGGCGATTAAGCCTACGGGCAACGCGATGCGCAGGGTTCTTAAGAGCTTCATGATGTTCGCCTCCTCTGGTTCGATGAAGCCATATTGAACACGCAGAGTTAGCGCTGAATTAATTTGACGCTCGTCAGGGCTGGTAACTGGTAACGTGCACTCTCAGCGTTCATCTTCGGGTCGACCTTTCGTTGCAGAGCGGCCTTCGCCAGTTAACGTTGAGCTAATTCTGAATTCATACGATGGGTATGTGCACCGGCTGTCCCGCGCATTGCCGGTTGTTCGGCTATCCGGCCATAACCCTCGCGATGAACCCAGTGGCACGCGCAGCGAGACTCAGTAACCGAAGGAGTCGTTATGACAAGTCACGGCGAAACAGCGGATCGGCTTTATATCGATCTTCTGCTCGAGCAATTGAGCATTCAATCGGATAAAGCGGTGCTGCGCTATCGTTGTGCCGACATCACGGGCGACGCGTTACGCAGTGCGATATTTCGCTACGCCCGTGCACTCGGATCGCTCGGCATAGGCAAGGGTAGCCTCGTTGCATTACTCGCACCCAATTGTCCCGACGCGCTTGCTATCCGCTACGCGGCCAGCGTTCTGGGTGCTGCGACGACGTTTTTACCTGCGCTTCGCAACGTTGGCGATCAAGGGGTGCTCGTTGCTCGAATCCGGCCCACACTGCTGGTTGTTTTCGCAGAAACGGCGCACCTCGTTCGCGCCGGAGTGCCTGAGCGTGTTGTGTTCGTGGGTATGGGCGTCGAGTCTTCACGGCTCGACAAGCTTGCACAAGCGCATTCACGCGAGCCATTGCCTATCGGTGCAATGCCCGATGACCTCGCGGTAATCGTGTCTTCTGGCGGTACGACGGACGTGCCGAAATTCAGCCGACGGTCGTTCGCAATCTATTCAGCTATGGCCAAAGCGGAGAGGGCGGAAGACAAGCGGCAGCTTATCAATGGGCCGCTCGCGTACATTTCTCAGGTACTCGTCGATTCGACCTTG
>NZ_LMUX01000021.1:1545751-1689952 GCF_009765705.1 Burkholderia sp. L27(2015)
AACCTGTCGTCGTTGCGTTCGATCGCACATGTCGGCGCCTCGGCCCCGGCGGTTCTTCGACAACGAGCGATCCAGCGTTTTGGCCCGGTGCTGACCCATTTGTATGGCGCGAGCGAGTCGGGTGTGGTGAGTGTCTTGGCTCCCCCCAGATACGAAGCGAATGCGAATCTGGCAACCAGTGCGGGGCGTATCGTTGACGGCGTCGCGGTGCGTCTTCGTCGGGCAGACGGATTGCTCGCGGCGCAAGGGCAAGCTGGAAACATCGAAGTGCGCTCGCGTTTCGTGGCGCAGGGCTATTACAACCAGCCTGACGAGGAATCCAGAAAGTTTCGCGATGGCTGGTGCCTAACGGGCGACGCTGGTTTCGTCGACGAGGATGGCTATCTGCATGTTCTCGGGCGCGCGTCGGATGTCGCCGTCAATAACAACGTCGATACGGGTCCGACAGAGATCGAGGACATTTTCTGCCGTTTGCCCGACGTTCGCTATGCAGCAGTATTTGCGCCGAAGAATACGTCGGCGGGATATACCTGGATTGCATTGCTTGAGCCGTGGAAACGAAAGCAAGTTGATGTTGCGCGATGTGCCAGGACGCTCGAATGGGCGCTCGGTACGGTCATTTCAGATCGGGTGCACATAATCGCAGTAGACCGTGTGCCGCAAACTGCACAGGGAAAAGTGGACCGCGCGGCGATCGAGACACTTCTTCTTGCAGGCGACGACGTTCACGGGCAGGCTCCGCTTTCGCTGCGCTAATCGGCTCGAAATTCATTGGAACAAGGCACTGCCCACCCAAGCCCACGCACATTGCGTATCAGTGATTGACCGCACTTTTTGCGAATCGAATGGATCAGCACATCAACTGCATTGCTTTCGCAATGCTTGGCTCTTCTGCGACTCACGGGATCAACAGAACCTTGCCGATTGACGCGCGCGATTCGAGGAAACGATGCGCCTGCGCTCCACCTTGCAGAGCAAAGACGCGTGACACCCGCGTCGCGACCACTCCTTCTTCGATCCAGCTGAAGAGTTCGGCTGCCCGAGCGCGCCGTGTCTCTGGGGTTGTCAGCACGTTCCAGATGTCGCCGCCGGTCAGCGTGAGCGAGCGGTTCATCAGCAGCCTCGGGTCAACCGCCGGCGAACCCGAAAAAGACCGAGCGTCCGCCGACGCGCGTGGCCTTAAGGCTATCGAGGATCGTAGTTCCGACGCTGTCGAACACTACGTCGGCGCCTCCACCGGTGACGGTATGGACACGCTCGATCCAGTCTTCATAGCCGATCGCCACTTCAGCACCGGCGTCGCAGGCGGCCTGTCTCTTCTCGGGTGACGAGGCAAGCGCGATGACCCGACCGCGCAACTGCTTGATGATCTGGATGAGTAGCAGCCCTACACCTCCGCCGGCGGCATGCACGACACTCCAATCTCCGGCCTTCAAAGGATGACTGTCATGCACGAGAGAATGAGCGGTCAAACCCTGGAGTAGGGCGCTTGCGGCCTGCTGTGTGCTTATCGAAGATGGGAGGGGTATCAGCTTGTCGATTGCTACCGCGACAAGTTCGGCGTTGGAATTAGGATTATCACACCACCCAACCTTATCCCCGATGCCGAAGCCTGCGGCGGCGCCATCCTGTCCGAGGTCCACGATTGTACCGGCACCCTCCCAACCCGGTACCCAGGGTGCCAAGCCACGTTGCGAGAACAGGCCCTGTCGGCGATAGATATCGGCGTAATTCATGCCGGCTGCTTCAAGTTTCACAATGACCTCTCCAGGGCCCGGGGCTGGGTCAGCGGTTTCGCACCACTCCAAGACTTCAGGACCTCCGAACGAGCGATATTGCAGCGCATTCATAGATTCACCTCACTTTTTGGTGTGGACTGTGTAATCTTCGAACGCGGAGACGATGCCGTCAATCATTGCTGCGATGCGCGCGGTATGCCGAAGGTCTTGATGCGTGACGAGCCAGATTTCGTAGATCGCCCCACGTACGGGTTCCGGCCATATCTGCACGAGGCCGTCGTGTTCAGCCAGATGTATCGGAAGCTCACCAATACCGATGCCGGCCTTTACCGCGGTACGCAGCATGAGGCTGGAATTGAAGGTCGATACGATGCGCCCAGCGTGTATCGGTTCGCCAGCAAGAGTCGGTGATCGGTTACCGGTCCAACTGCCCTGATAGACGACAAGATCGTGGCCCGCAAATGCGGAGCCAGCGGCGGGCTTGCCGTGCTGCTCGAGATAAGCGTTCGATGCAAAAAGCGCCAGTGGCCAGCGAGCCAGGCGCCGCGCGACAAGATCGGGATTATCCGGCCTGACTGAGCGGACCGCGATATCCGCTTCACGCTTTGCCAGATTTAGCATGCGCGTCGACGTGTCCAGCAGGACGCGCACTTCGGGATGCGCAGCATGCAGGCGTTCAATGGCGGGAAGCAGGAATTCGAGCGCGATCGAATCGGTGCTGGTGACTCTTACGTCCCCGGCAAGCCGTGTATCCGTGCCTTGAGTTCGTCTGACGAGTTCGTGTGCGGAGTGTTCCATTTTCTCCGCTGATCTCAGCGCGGCCTCGCCTGCCGCAGTCAACGCGTAACCCTCAGAAGTGCGCAGGAAGAGCGTTGCACGTAGCGCGTGCTCCAGTGCCGCAATCCGTCTACCAACCGTCGCCTGATCGAGATTAAGTGTCCTGGCCGCTCCACGGAGCGTCTTTTCGCGCTCCACCGCAAGAAACACGCGTGCATCGTCCCAGTTCATCGCGCCGTCCTCCTGATGCAAATTTGCATCCCACCACATGAATAATGCTGCACATATTCATCAATGTCGATGCCTATACTGAACGCAAGAGTTCCTCGTTCAAGGATCCATCCGGATCCATCGAGCCCCATCTATAGAAGGAGTGCTACCCATGTCTGCTTCAACTTATCGTGTGCCATCGTCCATGACGGCCATTGAAATTAAACAACCTGGCGGTCCCGAAGTTCTGATGCCGACTACGCGCTCGGTGCCGATGCCCGCCGCTGATCAGGTTCTGATCCGCATCCACGCAGCTGCCGTGAACGGCCCAGACGTTTTCCAGCGCAAAGGGCTGTATGATCCGCCCCCCGGCGCTTCGGACATTCCAGGGCTGGAAGTGGCAGGTCAAGTGGTTGCCGTTGGCTCCGACGTGTCCAAATTCCGGATCGGCGAACTGGTGTGTGCATTGATTCCCGGCGGTGGCTACGCAGAATATGCAGTCGCGCACGCGTGCAACACGATGCATATCCCCAAAGGCCTGACGTTGGTGGAAGCGGCGGCCGTGCCCGAAACGCTTATGACGGTATGGCTGAACCTGTTCCAGCGCGGCCGGTTGGTCGCCGGCGAATCGGTGTTGATCCATGGCGGCGCGTCAGGTATTGGCACCACGGCAACCATGCTGGCGAAGGCATTCGGCGCTGCGAAAATCATCACGACAGTGGGCTCGCAGGCGCATCGGGAGGCCAGCCTGGCACTGGGCGCAGACCTCGTGATAGATTACCGCGAGAACGATTTCGTCGCCGAAACGAAGCGGTCTACCGATGGAAGAGGTGTCGACGTGATCCTCGACATCATTGCCGGCGACTACGTGGCTAGAAACTATGACGCCGCCGCCATGGACGGACGGATCCTACAGGTGGGCGTGATCAAGGGGCGGGCGAAGGATCTCGACGTCTTGCCGCTGCTGACGAAACGTCTAACGCATATGGGCTCAACGTTGCGATCGCGCACATCCGCGGACAAGGCGACCATCATCAATGAACTCGAGCGGCAGGTGTGGCCACACATCGAGAGCGGCAAGATCAAGCCGGTTGTCTACAAGACCTTTGCGCTTGCCGACGCTCGTGGCGCGCACGAGCTGATCGATTCCGGCACACACTTTGGAAAGATTGTCCTGACGACAGGTGCCGATCTCATTGGCTGAAGCCGGGCTTGCCGCCAAACCGGAAAGCCTCTTGTCTCGGAGTCGATAGCGCAATTGGAAGAGCATCTCGGCGCGGGGCTTCTGCTCCGATCAACCCGAGGCCATCGATCTGCTCGAGTGGGGCGTTGACGTGGCGCTTCGCATGGGCACGCTAGACGACTCGACGATGACCGCGAAACGCCTCCTGCGGGGACGGCGAATGGTTGTCGGAACACCGCGCTATTTCGCGGAAGCCGGCATTCCGAAGACACCGGCCGGCGTGAGCCGCACGATCGTCGCTTTCGTCGAGCACCTGCTTGGCGCGCACGGCGGCGGTACGGAAGTCGACCGGGAATTCACCAGACCATCAGCGTAAGGCGTCCCCCGCCGATAACCGCTATTTCGGGCAGGCATGCTCCCGGAATAGAAGCTATTCCTCGCCGATTACTACCGGTCATCCCGATACGAGCGGACGATACGCATTAACCAAGGCATGAACGCATTGGCACACATGCAGCAGTCCGCCCATCCCTGCACTCAGGCACGTGAGCGGACCCTTCAAAACTCACTATCGAGGTAATCATGACTCAAACTCTGAAAGGCAAACTTGCACTCGTGACCGGCTCTTCTCGTGGTATCGGCGCGGCCATTGCAGCCCGTCTCGCGCGGGATGGCGCATCGGTCATCGTGCACTACGCGTCGAGTCCGGAGCGCGCGGAGACCGTGGTTAAAGCGATCCGCGATGCCGGCGGCGAGGCTCAAGCAGTCGGTGCCGATCTGTCGAAACCTGAGGGCGTGACGGCGCTGATCAATTCGTTGGGCGGCGTCTTCGGCGGCAAGTTCGAAGGCAAGCTCGACATCCTCGTCAACAATGCGGGCACCGTCGAATACGGACCGTTCCTTGAGTCGTCAGACACGTCGTATGACACGCATTTCAATCTGAATGTCCGGGCACCGATCGAACTGGCGAAGGACGCAGCGAAGCGCATGATCAAGACAGGCTGGGGACGCATCATCAATATCGGCTCCGCTTTCGGCGAAGCGGCGCCACTGCCAGGCGTAACGCTTTACATCGCGTCGAAATTTGCCATTCGGGGCTTCACACGCGGTCTTTCGCGCGAGCTCGGGAAGTATGGTGTGACCGTCAATGCGGTTCAGCCCGGCCCGATCGACACCGAATTGGCGCCCCAGCCCGGGACGGACGAGCACGCAACGATGACCAAGCTCGCCAGCGTGGGACGCTTCGGTAAGCCCGAAGAAATCGCGGCCGCGGTGGCGTACCTGGCGAGCACCGAAGCAAGCTATACCACCGGTGAAAGTCTGACGGTCGATGGTGGGTGGATTGCCTGAGGAAGCCGGAGAGCGCTTTCGTTGCGCGCTGCCATGACATGCGTCTGAGGGTTGCCGTCGCCGCGCGTGTCGAGTAGAGCAAACGGCCTTCGACGATTGATGAGATTTAGACATGAACGAAGACGCGAAAATGCTAGCTTTAAGCACCATCGCACACCGGTCGCGATTGGCTATCTTTCGGACGCTCGCTGGCGCAGGGCCGCGCGGGTTGCCCGCCGGCGAGATTTCAGCGCAGTTGGGAATCGTTCCGTCCAGCCTGTCTTTCCACCTGAAGGACATGTTGCGAGCGAACCTTGTATCCAGCCGCCGGGAGGGGACCTTTATTCACTACTCGGCGGCCCTGGACGCCATTCACGGAGTCATCGATTTTTTGACTGAGAGTTGCCTTGCTGGTTGCGCAAGAATTTCTCCGCCCAGGTGAGCGAGATCCGAGATCGCTCACACGTTGCGTAGCGCAGCAATTGCCTTAATCTCGACGAAGAGAGTCGACCTGGCCAATGCCGCCACGCCGAGAATAGTCCATGCTGGAGCGTTTTCCTTGATGTAGCGGTCCTTGATTTCCCGAAACGCCGCAAGCTGCTTATCAATATCTACGTGATAGCTGACGAGCTCGACCAAGTCGTCGAAGCCAAGCCCCGCTTCTTGCAAGATTGCGCCCAGCCGCTGAAATGCGAGATCAATCTGTTCTTCGACGTTGGTGGGAATCGTCCCGTCAGCCCGGATCCCAATCTGGCCGGCGACGAAGAGCAGACCACCTGCGGCAACAGCGGGCGCGTAGTTGAATGTCTTGAAAACCTCGGTGCTGCCGAGAACCGGATGGGGATTCGAAAGGACGACGTTGATCTTGGAAGGGCGCATGATGAGTACCTTGGAAAAGAACAAAAGACCGCTTCGCACCAGCCAACCGACCTTTATTCGCGGATCGTGTCGCTCGTGTCAGTCGCGTCGCTTGCCAAGCGAAATACCCGCACGGCGTCTTCCAGTGCGCGCGCCTGTTCTTGCATGCTGTCTGCTGCCGCTGCCGCCTGCTCAACCAGGGCGACGTTTTGCTGGGTCATTTCATCCATCTGCCCGATCGCGCGGTTGACTTCGCTGATGCCGATGCTTTGCTCCTTGCTCGCGCGGGTAATCTCGCCCATCAGGGTGACCACATTAGCGACGGCCGTTACGATTTCGGTCATGTTCCGGCCGGCCTGATCGACCAGTTCGCCGCCTGCATCGACTTTGCCAACCGAGTCAGTGATCAGTGCCTTGATTTCCTTGGCGGCCGTCGCGCTACGTTGGGCCAGGCTGCGCACCTCGGTGGCGACTACCGCAAAGCCACGTCCTTGGTCACCGGCACGTGCGGCTTCGACGGCCGCATTCAAGGCCAGGATATTGGTCTGAAAGGCAATTGTGTCGATCACGCTGATGATGTCGACGATCTTGTGCGAACTGCCGCGGATGAACGACATGGTGGTTACCACATCGCCCACCACTGCGCCGCCCTTGATCGCGAGATCGGAGGCCGAGGCGACGTGTTCGTTGGCGTTCGTAGCGTGCTCAGCATTGGCGAGGACGATCGAGGTCAATTGATCCATCGTCGACGTGGTTTGCTCGAGCGAGCCAGCCTGCTCCTCGGTGCGCGCGGACAGGTCCGCGTTACCGGCTGCAATTTCGCGCACACCCAGCGCGATCGTATCGGAGGCACGTCGCACGTTGCCGACTACCAAGGCCAGACCGACGCTGATGCCGTTTATCGCCTGCATCAACTGGCCCAGCTCGTCGCGCCGGTCGACATGCACCTGTGCGGTCAGGTCACCGGCCGCCAGCTTCTCCGCGGCGGCTTTGGCTTCGAGCAGTTGCGTCTCGAGGCCGCGCCGGGTGGTCACGAAGATCAGCGCGCTGACCAGCAGCGCGCCGAGTAGCCCGAAGCCTATCAGCTCGGTTTGCTCAAACGCGGTCAATGCTCCCACCGGACTTGCTCGGTCGCGCAGGATCACTGCCTGCAGCAGACCATCATAGGCCAGCAGGATCACACTAGACGCGGCCAAGGTGAGCAGTGCGAGTTTGGCTCCGATCGACAAGGTCCATACTTGACTGACATCGAGGCCGACGTACAGCGCGCCGATTACCTGGCCCGCGCTATCGCGGATCGGCTCGTAATGGGTCATGTACTGCTTGCCGAAAAGCGTCGCGTAACCTGTATAGGATTTGCCGCGGCGCAGCATCCGATAGCCGGGGTGCGAGCGGTCAAGCACCGTGCCCACGGCTCGCTCGCCGTCCTGCTTTTTGACCGAAGTGGTGATGCGCACGAAGTCTTCGCCTCGTCCGACAAACAGTGTCGCGGTCGATCGGGTGTTGAAGGTAAAGCGGTCGACCTCTTTGTAATTGAGGTTCAACAACGTGTTGCCGCTCAGCAGCCTGGGGGTAAAGGTACCGAGGATATCGACACCGTTTGATACGTCGCGTGTAAATGGAGCGGGGAAATACCCGGCGAGTGTTCGCGCGTGACGGCCCACTTGGGATTTAAGCGGCAGCAGAGGGTTCATGGCCTGTTATGGAGGACTGTTGCTCGGGTTTGTGGACCAAAATAAATCAGACTCCTTCGCCGACCCTATTAGACATAACGTTGCATTAAATGGCAATGGTCGGTTGCGCAGCAAGCAGTGATTCCGAATCAATTTTCACTGTATCGCTTGCACTTGTCTTTTAAGTGTTGCCGACAGCATATCAGGCTACATATAAAGCTGAAACAATAATGCGGGTATTTAAATTCGAGGAAAGTTTCAATAATTAACACAACGCGCGATAGGGAGAAAGAAAGCTGTCGGCAATATTTTGATGACTACCGCTACTCGCTCATCCACGGCCTGCTAGCTCATTATCTGATCGACAAGCGGCTGTCCCTTTATCTATGCGATATTCTGAATTCAAAGACCAGGTTTTATAGGCAAGGCACGAGCTTTTACGAGCGCAACCGCCTTACGAATTACGGTCGCGTCGCTCAAAGCTTTCTCGATATCCACAATGGCAAGCGTTCCCCAGAGTTTCGCGAGGTGGCACTGGGTTTGTATTTCGAAACGGAGTTGCAAAAAGGGTAGCCCGGTGTAACGGGGCACGAGCGCCATAAGCTGATGCGTAGCATGACGCCGGTCCGGCGGCCCTTCAGCGACGGTGGATCAGAACACCTGCCGCAAGCGCAGGCTGCCGGTTTGCGAAACAAAGCCGCCACCGGCCTGCAACTCGTAGCGCATCGTCAGGCTCAGGTTATTCGCGCGCAACAAGGTCACGCCGAGTGAGACATCCGCTACGTCCGATACCGGGCTGGCACCGACTGTCGTAAACCCCGTTTCACCGGTTGGGTCCGCCGCGAAGCTCGCACCTGTCACCTGCTGCGCGTGATCGTATTCATGCAGCCACTGTAGCTTGATATCGGGCACCAGCACGCCGTAGGTCGTCGCGAAGCCTTCTTCCAGTTTCACACCCAACGCGCTTCTCACCGAGGCCGAGTGATCCGAGCCCACAGTCAGTGCCGCACCGTTGCCACCACTTTCCGTGTAGCCGTTCTGATGTAAATTGCTGTAGGTCAGGCTGGCTAACGGCGTCAAGGTGGCCGGCCCCAACGGCAATGGATAGCCGGCTTCGGCTCGTGCCACATATTGCTGGCCGCTGAACTGGCCGTTCGCGTTACCCGCGAAACCCGTGAATGCGACTTGCCGGTTGGTCGTATAGTCCTGCTGCACCACGCCACCCGATAGATTCACGTACCACGGTTGACCCGTATAGCTCGCGTAGCCGATGAAACCGTACGAATTCACGCGAGTGGAATCACCACCGGCATCGCCTTCGTCGTTGATCGCCGTATTCGTATAGCTGAACACACCGCCCGCGCGCCAACGATCGCTGATCGATTTGTCCACACCCACTATCAGTCCACCGTAATTGGCGCTGTAGCCTGGCACTTGCTCGCGCTCGTTTTGGCTCGCGTGACCGCCGAATGCCTGGCCCCACGTGCTCCAAGCGGGTGCGCCCTCGCCAGTCGAGACACCACTGCCGATACCGTCGGCTTGTGCCAAGCGCAGGCTGTCAGCGTGGGCTGCAACGACATTGAGCACGTCCAGCGTCGGCGCGGCCGCTGCACCGGTGGAGGTCGCTTGTTGCACTGGCGCCAATTGCACCCCGGCCCGGTTGACCGCGGCGGTACTTGAGCCGGCCGCCAGCGCATCGGCGGCGTTAAACAAATTGAGCAGCCCTGGACTGATGCCCGAGTAACTGAGCAGGCCACTCAGCGCTGACACCGCATTGGGCACCGTCGCGGGTGAGGGAAGTGGAGTGGGCGGGTTGGATTGCGTCGTGGGGGGTGTCGTTGATGAGGCCGGCGCGCCGGCAGCAAGCGTCACCACCAAATCGCTGCGGCCGTCCGTCGCCACATTGGTCCCGCTCAACGTGCCGGCAAAGTTGGCCGCCGAGTAATTCAGGTTCGTCTGGTTATAGTTGGTGCCGTTACTCGACGCATCCACCACCACGAAACGTTGCCCCACCGCAAAGTTATAGGCCGTCAACGGTTTCAAGCTGATCGACGAACCGGCCGCAATAATGGCGCTACCCGTTACCACCAGCCGCCCGTAGCCGCTGTCGCCCGTGAGCGAGCCATTCGGCATCGCGTTGTTGGCGACACCGATCTGCAGGGTCGCGGCGGCACCTTGATTGTAGTTACCGTTGACCGTGATCGCATTGTTCACCTGCAGCGTCGCTGCGGTGTTGTTCAGCGTATTGTTGCCCAAATTCACCGTGTCGTTGAGCAGCAGATTGCCGCTGCCGAAGTTGACATTCGAGTTGGTATTGGTGATCGTGCCGATGGTGCCGCCGGCAAAGCCGGTCAAAGTGCCGAAGGTGGACCCAGTGCCGCCATTGATGTTCAAGTCGTGCAGCGAGGTGTTGCGGATGTTGCCGGCGATCACACCTGAATTGGTGATCGTGCCAAGCGAGCCGCCGTTGTCGATGGCATACAGACTGCCGGTTATCGTGCCGCTGTTAGTCAGTGTCCCGATCGTGCCGGCGGCGGTGATGCTCGTGGTCGAGCCGGTGATGCTCGTGCCCGCACCTGGGTTGCTGATACCGGTGTTGCCACTAATGGTTCCGCCAACGGTGTTATTCAACAGGGTGATCACCCCGCTGTTGCTAATGGCGGAGACCGTGCCACTGATCATGCCGCTGTTGGTCAGCGTGCCGATCGTGCCGGTGCCGGTGCTGGTGTTGCTGATCCGCGTGCTTGTGCCACTGATGATCGTGCTCGTCCTCACGCTCGCGCCTGTGTTACTGACACCTATGCTGCCACTGATGGTCCCGCCAAGGGTGTTATTCAGCAGGGTGATAACCCCGTTGTTGCTAATGCCGGAGGCCGTGCCGCTGATCATGCCGCTATTGGTCAGCGTGCCGATCGCGCCGGCGCTGGTGCTGGCGCTGTTGACGTTCGAGCTTGAGGTAGTGGTAACTGTCCTCGTGCTCATGTTCGAGCCAACGTTAGTGACGCCTACGTTGCCGACTATGGTCCCGCCAACGGCATTATTCAACCGGGCGAAAACCCCGCTGTTGAGGATGCCGTCGGCCGTGCCGTTGATCCGGCCACTATTAGTCAGTGTGTTGATCGTACCGGCGCTGCCGATCGAGCCGCTGTTGTTGATACCGTAGGTGTTGCTACTAATGGTGCCACTGTTGGTCAGCGTGCCGATAGTGCCTACGCTGGCATTGCTGATGCCCGAGGTGTTACCGCTGATGATTCCACCGTTGTTGTTCAGCACGATGATGCTGGCGCCGTTAGTGATGCCCCATCGGTTGCCGGCGATGATGTTGGTGTTGGTCAGCGTGCCTATGGTCCCACCGCCGTTGAAAATGCCCGAGTTGACGCTATTGATGACGCCGGTGTTGGTCAGTGCGGTGATCGTGCCGCCGTTGTTGTAAATAGCATTGCCGTTGCGGGAAAAATTGCTGGTGATGGTGCCGCTGTTGGTCAACGTGCCTATCGTGCCAGTGTTGACGAGACCCGCCGAACTGCCGCCACTGGCGCTGATGGTGCCGCCTATTGTGTTGTTCAACAGCGTGATGCTGCCGCTGTTGGACATGCCGTAGTGGACACCGCTGATGGTGCCGGTATTGGTCAGCGTACCGAGCGTACCGCTCGCCACCAAACCTATGGTGCCAGGCACGACGACGGATGCCGCGACCGCGCAGTCGCCAGTAGTCCACGTGACCTGACCGGAGGTATTGCCATTGACGGCCGGACAGCTCACGGGCACTGCTTGCGCAGTCGGCGCCGTCGCGGCCAAGGCAATGGTTAACGCCGTCAACCTCGGCGAATGAATGATGCGCCCCATAAGTCTGATCTTCCAGTCGATTTAATAGGTGTCGTCACGGAATGAACCGGGCCGCCGATGCGGTCCTGCGCTTTAAGGGCGTCGCGTGAAACGGCTGTTTTCTTTAGGACAAGAAGCGGGCTAGAGCTTGCTCTATTTTTATAATTTTTTGGTTGTTACCGCGCGTTTGCCGCGCTTGACTAGCATAGGGCTGGCGGCTAGCGACGTCTGCCAGGGCGGGTAGTTCCGCAAGAGAAGGGGCCAGGGAATGGCGCACAACTGCGGATGGTCTGGCCCCGAGAGCGACGGCCAAATTAGGACCAGCCCATTGCTCGGGTGCCGTATCGACGTACGTACTACCCCTTGCTGAATAGGCTCACGACACGGGACATGGATCTCGCTACCAGAACGAGCAGAGCGCCGGCCACGCTGTAGCCGACGTTGTGCATCAAGTCGATCAAATAGAACATGGATAACGCGATGAGCGGGTGGTACATCGCACGGCTTATCAGGCTTTTCATCGGCATCTCACACGGTTTCGTTTGCCCGAACCGGTAAGTCACTACTGTGCGTGAACCGATCTGCGCAAATCTGGAGGCGCACCCGGCTTCCTGAATCCGTGGAAGGATAGGCTGCGATCTACGGATGACGCTGATCTATCACGTCCCGTCGTATGACGAACTTTGCCTCTCCCAACCTGCTGCCGTCCTGCCCGTGCGTCGACGTTTTTTGCCCGATCGTCCAAGTCTTGCCGATGGTTCGCCTGGGATTGCAGGGCGTCCAGAAAATAACTTGTAAGGTATTTGTCAGAAAATGCTGCAGCGGGTATAACATGGTCCCCTCGGTCAGGTTGAAAAATGACCGGCTTTCCGGTTTCTTGCCTGGGAAATCGCCTATCACGCGAGCTCTTCATGGATGCAGTTTCTGACGTCCTGCGCGCCGTGCGTCTAAGCGGCGCGGTGTATCTGAACGGGACCTTCACGGCACCGTGGTGCTTGATAGGCCGCACAGATGCTGCGCTCTGCGCGGCCTATCTGCCGCGGTCCGAGCGTGTCGTTTCATATCATCTGATCATAGAAGGTAGCTGCTGCGCGCAACTGGCGGGCGACCCCGATTCCGCTATTCATCTCAATGCCGGGGAGCTGGTGGTGGTGCCGCAAGGCGAAACGCATCTGATAGGCAGCGCCGTGGATCTTGCGCCCACGCCAGCGGAGTTGCTATTGGCTGGCCCGATGGCGGCAGCCCCTGGTGAGGTGATGACGGTGTCTTACGGAGGCGGGGGAGCGGCGACTCGCATCGTATGCGGTTTTCTGGCCTGCGACGATACGCTGAGTAACCCACTGCTCTCATCGCTGCCGCGACTCTTCAAGATTGATATGCGCCACGATCCGCGAGCCGCATGGCTTGAGTCCTCTCTCCAGTTTGCTGCCGCCGAAGCGGCGCATTCGCGGGCGGGCGGTACGATCGTCCTTGCCAGACTGTCCGAACTCCTCTTTGTCGAGGCGGTCCGTAGCTGTATCGAAGCGCTTCCTGCCAGCCAGACCGGATGGCTGGCCGGCGTACGCGATCGCTACGTGGGACGCGCGCTTTCGTTGCTCCATGCCCAAGCAGTCTACCCCTGGACCGTCGACGAGCTTGCGCGCAAGGTGGGTTTATCGCGCTCCGCGTTGGCGCAACGCTTTACCGATCTCCTTGGACAACCGCCTATGCAGTACCTGGCGCGATGGCGCATGCAGATCGCGGCGCAGGAACTTCTGAGCGGCAGAAAGACCCTCGCCGCTGTAGCCGAACAGATCGGTTATGAATCGGAGGCGGCATTCAGTCGCGCTTTCAGGCGAGAGTTTGGAATGCCGCCGGCAGGCTGGCGCAAGAGCAAAGGAAGGATGAACGGCGCTGCCGAATCTGCGCAGGCCTCATCCGCTGCGAGTGGCATCACGCCACCACCGCATCACTGATACCGACTGCCATACCGCCCGCAACATTCATTCGCACGCGTCCAAGCTGACCCGGCGTTTCGGCCATATCTCCCGGTGGCCCGATCATAGAACTTCGCGTCTCCCAATCGTACATTCGTGCTTACCGGATGCCAGATCAACCCTGTGGTTCCGGCCGGTAGATGAATATTCGCAGCTCGACCGCACGTAGGTCCATATTGGGAGAAATTCTATGAACGCAGTATCGCGACTCTCTGAACCCGATCGTTACGCCCGTTGCATTCGCGCCTCAAAGAAGGTCAGTTGGGATATCGAGCGTGACGTGATTGGAGGCCGCACCTTTGACACGTCGCAGAAATATCTCCCGGACGGGCTTTCCCTGGCTCCGAATTTCTTCACGCTCTCCGAGAGCGAAAAGCGTTTCGTCAGCCAGATTCAGGGACGCACCTATGCCAACGTGTTCGGACTGGTAGAGCGCTTCATCAACGCCAAGATGCTGGAAGTCAGCCGTGACTATTGGCTCGGCGACCAGGTGGCGCTTGAGGCGCTGGTGCGATTCAGCGACGAGGAGCTCAAGCATCAGGCGCTATTTCGTCGCATCGGCGCGATGATCGGTGAAACCCTTCCCCCCGGCTATCGCTTCGACGCCGACCCGGATGCCGTTGCCTCCGTAGTCCTTGGGAAAAGCACGTGGGCCGTATTGGCGCTGACGCTGGATATCGAACTGTTCAGCCAGCTCCACTACCGGCAGAGTATCGCGCCAGACGATCAGCTATCGGAGCTATTCAAGAACGTGTTCCTCTACCACTGGAAGGAGGAGAGCCAGCACGCCATCCTCGACGAGCTCGAATGGGTCCGTCACGACGCCACCCTGATGGACAGTGATCGCGACAAGGCGGTTGACGAATTCATCGAGCTGGTCGCCGCGATCGACGGCATCCTGCAGGCGCAGGCCGCAGCCGATGCGCGTTACTTCGAGGCGAACTGCGGCCGCGCAGTCGACGAGGCGGAAACCCTCTCGATTGAAGCGAATTTTCTCGAGGCTTATCGGTGGCAATACATCCACTCGGGTGTACGTCATCCCCATTTCGGAGAGGTGCTTTATAGCCTCATCTCCGAAGACCAGGGCATGCGCATCAAGGCTGCGCTCGCCACGCTGCAATGAGATTTACCGAAGCTGAACAATCCACATGGTTGAAGGAGATGGAATATGAATGACTATGCACAGACCAAGGAACCTAACATCGTTAATGGCCTCAACGTCGACGACCTGTTCTCCCTGATTGAGGGCGTCAAGGGCGATGCCTCGAAAGCTACCACAAGCTGGCGTGTAGCTACGACCTGGCAGGGCCAGACGCGCAGTCGCGCCGAGGTAGAAGGGTTCTCGATCGGAGGGCAGGATGTGTCGCGCCGGTTCACGATCGATATCGATGAGCCTTGCGAACTCGGTGGCTCGAACCAGTTTGCCAATCCTCAGGAGCATCTGATCGCGGCGCTGAATGCCTGCATGACGGTGGGTTACGTGGCGCAATGCGCCGTGCGCGGGATTGCTCTCGAATCGCTGGAGATTGAGACTGAGGGTGAAATCGACCTTAGGGGTTTTCTTGGGATCGACCCGCAAGTTGCAAACGGTTACGAGAGCCTGCGTTATACCGTTCGTATCAAGGGAAGCGGTACTAAGCAGCAATTCGCTGAAATCCATGACGCGGTAATGGCCACTTCTCCCAACGTCTACAATCTGGCGAATGCCGTCGTCTTGAAATCGACTCTGGTGGTGGGGTGAACTTCGCGACGTGGGCGCGGCGACTCGAATCGTTTCCGTCGCGCCAGGTTGAAAGGCCGGTTTGGGACGCCTGCGGAGTTTGTCGCGGGACGGCGTTCGGCCAATAGCGGTCATTGAGTGTGCCGTCTCAGGTTACGCGTTTCGTTGCCGATATAACGTCATGGCCGAACGTGAGCGACTGCGCTTGGCCCGAGCGTCGAATGCCGACGGAATGAGGGTCCATGGCAAGACTGTTACTACTCGTTTGTTTATGCTTTTCTATTAACGTCTTTGCTATAGGCGGCCGCGGAGGCGGCGGCGAAGGACATTTCGGTGGCGAGGGCGCACATTTCGGTGGAGAGGGCGAAAACGCCGGAAGCGGCGGCGGTCGTTCAAGTGAAAGCGCGCCGCGCGGTAGCTTCAGTGAACACCTCCCTGGCGTGGTGAAGGCCGACGAGGAAGGCGGAAAAATTGCCGGCCACGACTACGATCCCGATGGTACCGACCGCACCGAGCGCGAAAGGCACCCGAATGAATACCCCGTTTTTGCAAGAGGCCATGTCGCCGGCTGGCGGTCGGCCAGCGATGCGCAAGCAAGCGAAGTGGCCAAACAACACGTTCACCAGATTTACGTTTTTGCGCTCTTGGGAGTGCTGTCCGTGTTGGCTATTGGCCTTTGCATAGCGATTTTTTAACGACTCCGCAGCCATCGTCAACATGGGTGCTTTGGCTGAACGCCCGATTTTCGCAGCCATGGGCGGCTGTTCATGTCGCAGCCGATTGCAGTCTTGTGAGGTTCGGGCTGCGTATGCTCTTTCCATCAGGCGGCACGCGGCCAGTTCCGGTCAGTCGACCTCACAGTCAGAACGTCAGCCATCGACAAAGCGACCCGTGAGACAAGCGAGAACGAGGCTGTTTAGGCTACGATTTCCGGGTATCTAAGAAGCGGGGGATGATGATGCTGAAAACGATGAGAGCCCCTAGTGAAACGAATGCCTTGGTGCGGAGCCATGTTTCAAAGGGAACCAGCTTCCAGATCAACAGGTTGACCACCGCAAGGACCAAATACAAGGTGGCAGTCCATACCGTCAATCTTCTCCAGAATGACCGATCCTGAGCGAGGATCTTGCCGAAGCACAGCGCCAGTGCACCACGATCAAGACACGCTAGGCTTGCGAGCAATACGCATGCAAAACTGAAATTACCGATTGTGAGTTTCCAGACCGCGAATTGTGGGTCATAGAGGAGCCATCGTGCCGGAGTAGCCATCAAGCACAGCGAAATCACTATGCTGTAGATGACCAGGGTTACATAGACGCGCCACAGTATCCCCCACGCCATTTTTAAGTCCATTGGTGTAATTGACGTTATTACGACATGTTCTTGGAGAACTTTAAAGTTGCTCACGCTTTCGTCCGACTTTATTTAGAACGGGTCGCCGGCAGTCTCATTCGCTGCCGAACGACTGCGTTCGATAAAGCTGAAACACTGCTATGGTTCGACATGCGCCGGCCGCGTCGGGCAGCACGCGGCCAGTTTGAGCCGTTCACGCAAAGTGCGGGAACGGCCGTTGCTCGACGGATCGCGGTCGTTCGCGAGGCCGCTGGCCATGACATAAAGGCGCAAGGTGGCGCTTGATTGTCCGTCTAGTTCAGACGTTGCCAGACCGAAATCGGCACGTCTCCATTCGGTCGTGGCGTCACGCGGTAGCTCAGTTCGGCGCCTTTAAGCTCGTAGCTTCGGTTCTGCTGCTCTCCCTCCCAATTAGGAAAGGAAGCGTTCTGAATGTGAAAAGTCAAAGTTCCACCGGCCGGGTTGACGCTGATCGTACCGAAGTGCGTGCTGGAACCCATGGCGGCCGCTTTGTACTCGGCCGGCGTTCCTGCGCCCTTGTCGCCTGAAGCGAATTGGGGGCGTTCTGCCTTGAAAATTTGTAGCGAATAGTGTCCTTGCGCGTCGATTAGCAGCAGTCCCTTGGGAGCGGCACCGTAGTCGCGTGCCCGCGATCCGTCAGGATGCTGGACATCTGCTGCCACTAATGTCCACGTCCCCACCAGCGAAGGCTCGACGGCTGTTGCATCGGCGCGCGCGACGGTCGCCAATAACGCGCACGCCGAGAAGACAGTACCCACGATGCCGCGTTTAAGAATTATCTGGCCATTCATACAGTGAATTTCTCCGTGACTCGGTTCAGAAACCTCTTCGTATCAAGGCTTGATCGAGATATTTGTCGTGTGTACATAGCGATCAAGCACCGCCATTGATAATAGCCAGACGAATGTGGAATGGATGCGATAATTCAGCATCAATTCTTCAGAAAAACTGAACTATGCCTCTGACCAACCTCGATATGGATACCTTGCGGACACTCTTGGCGACTCAGCAACTGGGAAGTCTGAACCGCGCTGCTGAACGAGTAGGCCGCTCGCAATCGGCAGTCAGCCAGCAGATGCGCAAGCTTGAGGAACAGGTAGGCCAACCTCTATTTCGCCGACGAGGACGAGGCCTGGTACTGACTGAATCCGGCGATCTGATCCTTTCATATGCACGCCGAATTCTGGATCTCAACGACGAAGCTGTTCGGGCCGTTCGAGGGGCTTCTGTTGAGGGTGTGGTGCGCTTCGGCCTACCGGGCGATTTCGCCGAGACCTGGCTCCCGGCTGCCCTGGGACAATTCAAGAAGACCCATCCTGCGGTTTGCGTAGAGGTTGCTGTCGAACGAAACGGTATGCTGCTCGAGCGACTGGACCGTGGGGAACTCGATCTCGTGCTCGTCATGGGCTATGAAAGTCGTCCAGACGCTGAACGCCTGGCAACGATGCAAATGGCGTGGATCGGGCCAGTCGAAATCGATGTTGTCCTAAGCCCTGGTCTTCCGTTGGATCTGGCCTTATACAATTCGCCTTGCTTCTTCCGTCGCGCCGGTATTGACGCGCTTGATAACGCAAATATTTCCTGGAGATTGGCCTATACCACGGCTAGCCTCCAGAGCCTTTGGTCAGGGGTGGCGGCAGGTCTCGGCATCACGTTGAGAACGGCGGCCGGAGTACCATCGTCTTTAAGACGACTCGGTGAGAAAGATGGTCTTCCGCCCCTGCCGACGGTCGAACTCTGTCTGCACGCTGGGCACCGGGATATTCCGCCCGCCCTGGCGCAGTTGAAGCGAGTCGTGATTGAGAATGCGACAGCCAACCTCTGTTCATAAGCTGCGAAACCTATCCGTTGTCCATTAGATACGTGAACTGGTTTTTTCGACGGCATCGCGCCTCAATCCCGTGCTTTCCGTGACACGACTATGAAGTCGAACGGAGGCATAGAAATGGATAGCCAATGAGATTTCGCGCGCGAGCGTCTCATGCTGGCTTGGAAGCGGGCGGTCGTCAATTGCCTTCGGGTGGCTCAAGCGGGTCGACATGCGCCGACCGCGTCGGGCAGCACGCGGCCATGAAGCATCGGTCATACGAGGATCGGAGGTGGTGTCTTGCTTCCCGCGCCACACGCTGCTGCGCTTCGCATGCAGTAGCCCGACATCTTATGAGGCGCTCCTTAGCGAAGTGCGGCCGCCACCGCCTCGTCAATCTGCAGCGCAAAGCGCGCTTCCACATCGGGCACCGTGTAGCCAATTGACAGTTCCAGATACGCGTCGCCTAGCACCAACTGAACGAATGTCGCTGCCCGCAATGCAGCAGTCGATTCGTCAAATCGCTTTCGCAGAATTTTTGCGGCGAAGGCACGCACGACCTTTGCACCATTTTCGTAAAACACCTGGCCGAGTGCCGGGAGACGCTCGGCCTCAGCAACGATGGCCCGGTAAAGCCGCAGATTATCCGGCGCGATAAGGCTTCGTGCCAACACCCATCCCAACTCGCGCAACTCGACTTCGGGTGATCCATCGGATTGCTTGTCCTGAGCGCTGGCAAGAAATCCACCCACCTGAGCGCACATCGAGCTCACCAGACCAACGAAGAGCGCCTCCTTCGATTTGAAGTGGCGGTAGACCGTCTGTTTGCCGACGCCAGCGGCCGCGGCGACATCGTCCATCGTTGCCAGACCGAATCCCTGGCTTAAAAAAACGGTTTTCGCGCCGTCGAGGATGGCGGACCGCTTACGGCGTTGCAGCGGGCTCAGGTCGGGGAGAGAGGACGTGTTCATGCCAGATAAATAACAGATCGTTGAGCAATTGACAAGACTGGTCAGTCTCGTTTATATTCGTCAAAACGAGACCGACTAGTCTCGTTCTTGTGACTTATCAACTTCGCAGGCAATCATCGAGGAGAACGCTATGGAACTATTCATTACAGGTGGTACGGGCTACATCGGGCAAGCGGTCGCGCGCAAAGCAATCAGCCTTGGCCATCAGGTGACGGCGCTGGTGCGCGAAGACAGGTCGGCGGCCGCGAGCGCGTTGGCAAGTCTCGGCGTGAAACTGCATGGTGGCGACTTGCGTGAGCCACAGTCTTTCGCTGCGGCTGCCGGTGCCGCTGATGGCGTGGTGCACATGGCGTCTACCAACGATGCTTCCGCCGCGGCTGCCGACGAGGCCGCGGCTGAGGCGATGCTTTCGCATTTGCATCCGGGCGCGGCCTTTGTCTATACGTCGGGCACCTGGGTCTACGGCAATACGGAGGGGAAGCTCACGACTGAAGCATCGGCGCTGAACCCGACACCACTCATCGCCTGGCGGCCCGCGGTGGAGCAGCAGGTGCTGGCGCTAGCAGCACGCCGCTCGATTTCTGCCGTGATCCTCAGGCCGGCGATGGTGCACGGCTACGGCGGCGGCATCTTCGGCATGCTTGCCGGCATGGTCCGTCAGACCGGCAGTGTGAGGGTCGTCGGCGATGGTCGCAACCACTGGCCTGCCGTTCACGTCGATGATCTCGCCACGGCCTACCTGAGTGCGGTGGAGCGGGCGGCAAGTGGCGACGGTAGAGTCGCGGGACAGATCTTCAACGTGGTCGCGGAAGACGCGGTTGCCGTTGCCGAAATGGGCGAAGCGATTCGGGCCTCGGTGGGCGCCGACCGCGTCGAATTTTGGCCGCTCGACGATGCTCGCAAATCGCTTGGGCCATTTGCTGACGCACTGGCGCTCGATCAGACGGTAAGCGGCCAGCATGCCCGGAGAGTTCTTGCGTGGGAACCCCACGGCCCCGGCCTGATTGCGGACCTCTCTGTACAGAAGCACTATCAGCCAAGCAATGGAGCATGACGATGGCATTAAACATTGCATCTTTCGAATCGATTCTCGCGACGATCGTAGCGGTTCTGTTCGCGGTTGCTGGGGTGGTCAATCTCGCAGGACGCGGCGCGGTGAAGCGCGACTTCGCACGCTGGGGTTACCCGGCATGGTTTCAGTTGCTCTGTGGCGCACTCGAGCTGCTCAGTGCAGCACTTCTTCTTGGACAACAAACCAGAGTTTTAGGCCTAATGCTGGCCGGTGCGATCATGATTGGCGCGCTCTTCACATTGCTGCGAAATCGGGAGCCGTTCCGGCATCTCGCCCCGGCGCTGATCTTCTCGGCTCTCATTGTGGTTACTGTGGCGGTCCGCGGTTGAGGCTTCCCCGCCTCCAGGCGAGTCAGCCCGGGACGCTAACAGGCCGCGTAGGCAATCTGTGCTGCAGGTACTTGATATGCGCACACGGATAACGGCATTGGAGCAGTTCCCGTTTGATCATGTGCTTCATGCGTCCGCTTTTTGTCGCGATGGCTGGGGGACTGTCAGAAATTTTGTGTGTGAGGCTACCATTATGTAACTGGAGCCACTATGCCACGCAAACCAAAGACACCCCTCACGTGAACTACCCTCGATCCCCAAAGAGCTGCTTGATCAACTGGCGACAGGGCCAATGACAGCGGGATCAATCGAGGATTTATCTGCTGCATTAAAGAAGGCGTTGATCGAACGGGCCTTGGGTGTCGAGCTGGGCCAGCACCTGGGTTATGAGCCGGGCGCCCGCAAACCTGCACCGGGGGCCAACCAGCGCAACGGCCATAGCGCAAAGATGCGCTGGAAAGCGTGAATGCGGGCTTGCGAAAGATCATCCGTACTCGCGGCCACTTCCCAAGCGATGAGGCGGCCACCAAGCTGCTGTGGCTGGTTTTACGCAATATCACCGCAGGATGGTGTCGCGCCGCAAAAGACTGGAAAATCGCTATGAATCAGTTCGCGATATTGTACGAGGAGCGCTTCACGCCCCCCTATCCTTGAGCTATGCTGAATCCGTAACCTGCTAAAAGCAGATTGCATTAACCGCCTCGAACACCAAAAATCTGACAGACCCACGCCGTGCAAGAGTTGCTCCATGTTTCGCAAATACGGCGATAATGGCGCTGATTTCAGGCAGCAGCGCCTCGGTTCCGGACCATCCTGGCGACAAATAGCCGACTGGCCATGCGTGCTATTCATGCAGTCCAGGAGCATGTTTTTCTCAAAGTGCGGGCATGACCGCCTGCCGGACTGGTCGAGTGTGTCACCAGCGTATGCACGTTGCAGAACATTTATCCCGATGCACCCAACATGACCGATACCCCCACTACCCCGCTGCGCAAGTTTGCCAATTTCATTCGCGAGCAACGGATCCGACTGACCGCACAATGGATGAAAATCGTTCTGGGCGATGTCGATCTCGTCGAAGCGGACAAGCTCACTTATCAGCAACTCGCCGATCACCTCCCGGATATCCTCGAAGGGCTCTGCCTGGCGCTTGATGTCGAAGATCTCGAACGGGTCGAGCCGGCGATCGAAAGCGACGCGAGAAAACACGGCATGGTTCGCTGGCGTCAGGGCTACCGCATCGAGGAGCTCGTGCGCGAACTCGATCTGTTCCATCGGGTGCTCGCCGATGCGCTAGAAGAATTCGCCGACAGCGACAGCACGTTCACGCGCCGCCATGAAGGCCGCGCGCGGCGGCTGGTGGCCGAAACCCTGAGTATGGTGACCCTCACTTCGATCAAGGAGGTTGTCAGCGAACGAGACCGCAAGATCGACGAGTACACCGGAAAGCTCGAGCGCGCCAATCACGAATTGACCCTCAAGCAGCGGCTCGTCGGCGATCTTTACGAGTCACGCATGCAGATTACCCGCGGCGTCGTCCACGATCTGCGCAATTTTCTGAACACGTTCTCCATCGCGCTGCAGTTGATCGAACGTGCGCCTTCCAAGGCCGATATGGCGTTGACGCTGGCCAACCGGCAGGCTGCGGACATGAAACAACTGGTCGAGCAGATGGTCGAGTACTCCGTTGTGCTCGGCGACAGTGCCGCGCTCACACTTGAGCAGGTTGACCTGCATGAGCTTTACGATGACCTGATTGCCTCCTCGCGTCCGGCAATCGAGGCCAAAAAAGTGAAACTGCACACGCGGTTCGATCCGGCGCTGTCCACTGTGACGTCCAATCGTCTCAAGCTCAAACAAATTGCTGTCAACTTGCTGTCCAACGCGACGAAGTACACAAAATCCGGCGAAATTGGACTCACGTTCGCGATGACTGGCACGCAGCACTGGTCGATGCGCGTGTCGGATACCGGAGTGGGCATTGCGCCTGCGGATGCGGACCGCGTGTTCGACGAATTCGAACGTGCTGCGGGTGAAGGTATTCCCGGCACGGGCCTTGGCCTCGCGATTGTCAAGGAGCTTTCGCGCGTCTTGAACGGGAAGATTGATTTCGTGTCCCACCGAGGCATTGGAACCACGTTCGAAATTTGTTTTCCGCTGGCACCAGCGTAATCTTAATGAGATGCCGTCCGGTCAGGATGACGGACGCAGCCCTTATGTTTTCAGGACTGAGGCATCGAAACGCGTACTCGTTTTGGCGAGACCATCGTGACCGCCTAGCTGGCAAACTTGGATTCTTCGGTAGAGGTAGGGTGTTGCACCCATTTCTAGCGATTACGAGAAATGACGCTAGACCGCGATGGCCGATTTTTGTTTTGGATCTATGCCGCCCAGTGCCATGTCACTCCGTATCGGCGATAGACAGATTCATTCCATCTTAACTGGAGGCGAGCCTCTCCTCCGTACCATCGACAGGCTTCCGAAGAACATACATCGGCGCTTTCTAAACGTACCGGCTTGGCGCTGGACTGACCTGCTTCAGCCGAGTCGGATGGCGGCTTGCCGCAACGGGGCGGACGTTCCTCAAGAGAAAGCAAAAGGCAGGTAAGGGTCGAGAGTGAACGTTCGATTTTCTCGACAGCGGCCACCCACTGCATCTGCGGCTCCGACGACTCAACGCTATCGCTTCCGCGATTCGCCATAGGTTGCGGGGTTCAGGCTGCAGGCCAGGCCCTGCCATTCGAAGTCGCTGGCCTCCCATCGCGCAGCGTTTTCACGCGCAATCCGTTGATAAAGTTGCATCGCCGACAAATCGTCCAACTGCTGAGTATCTTGGCCCAGATGTTCTCGGAGAAGTTGACAGCGCAGTGCTTGCACCACATCCGGATCCCATACCGTTGCGTTCATCTCGCTATGACCGAAGAGCGAATTCGAATGCAGGTTGCACGATCCTATCGTCGCCCACACATCGTCAACCAGCATGATTTTCGCGTGAACATAGACGTACTCTCGATCGCCAAATCGCGTTCGACCCGCGATTCCCGTCAACGTGAAATTTTCGTATCGACCCAGTGCTTCCAACGGGTCGAAAAACGCCTTGCGCTCTGGACGTCGTCGCCATTCGCTTAGATATTCCTCAGGGACTCCCGGCACGAGAAGCACGACATGCACACCTCGCTTGAGGGCTTGCTCCAGCTCGCCCGTAATCTCCGGCACAGGAAGCGCTTGGTTTTCCAGGTATATCGAGCGGCGAGCGGCCTTGATGGCCACTAGATATTGATCCGTGATCGACCGCTCGCCGTCGGCAATGGGGTAGGGTGGACTATCCGGAGCCGCATGAGCGTCGCGATAGCAACCAGCGTGTATGTTGCGTTGAATCTGAACGATGCTGTTGCCTCGTCTATCGGACGAGCGTTCGGGGAAGGGCAGCGTCGCTTCGTCCTCGTGTCCCCAAACACCCCATGCCGTGTTCAGTTCGCTGACCTCATTCCACCGCTGGACGAAGTTGTGATGCACATCACTAGCGGACGGCCCGGTCACCTCGACGTAGATGTCATGGCGTTGCCCCCCGCCCGTGTGGCCAGGTTCGACGACGGCAAACGTCAGGTTGATCCCGCCAAGGAAAGCGGTCTCCGATGCCTGACCCGCATCAATCAGCCAGCTTTTCTGGTGGTGACAATAAGCGAGAGGCGCACGATCCCAGCGGGCGCGAAACCGCGAACCACGGGCAGCAAGCAAATCGAAGTCCGCGCTCGTACCTGCGAAAGCTTGGCCGTATCCGCTGCTCTGGGGGTTCGGGCGCCAAAAAATGACACGGACGTCCAAGCCTCGGTCGACCGCACGGTCGAGGACGTCGAGAAACGTGCCTCGGCCGTCCGGCATCTGGAAATCTAACGCCATGAAGGTGACGGTGATCCAGACACTATGCTGTGCACTCTCCACGGCCTCACCTATGCGGCGGAATGCTGGGCCACTATCAACCAGCGGTCGAACTAGGTTTCCACTCCGCCTCGGATACGAGCCACGCTCGATGAACGGAACGGGTTGCTCTATTTCAGCAGCGGCTGGTGGCCCGTCTTGATCCATTGCAGTTCCCTATGCGGTTTGTCAACGAACTTGAACAGTGACAGGTCACGATACGCGAAATCCGTGACAAAACATCAGTTATTAAAGCGTGGTGCGCTTAGGCAACTTACGGTATTGTGGCGCCACTTACCGCGCAACCATTTTTTTTGTTTGGCCCATGACGATCACTATCAACGAAGACCTCCGCGCCTATATCGATCCACTGACAGAAGACGAATACGCCTCGCTCGAACGCAGCTTGCTCGCCGAAGGGTGCCGCGATGCACTGGTGTTGTGGGGCGATCTTCTGGTCGACGGACACAACCGCTACGGCATCTGCCAGAAGCACCAAATCCCTTTCAATACGGTGCAAAACCAGACGTTCCAGTCGATAGACGACGTGCATCTGTGGATGATCGACAATCACCTCGGGCGGCGCAGCGTTTCGGATTTCCAACGCGGCGTACTCGCGCTGCGGAAGAAAGAAATCGTATCTGCGCGTCTCGCACAAACGCAAGCTCAACAATCCTCCGCGCAGCCGGCCGAGGCTGACGCCGCCGCGCAATCCGGAACCGATCCGGCGTGGACTCGCGAGGCTGTTGCACGGGCGGCGCGGGTGAGCAGCGCGACGCTTGGTCAAATCGAGAAAATCCAGAAAACGGCTGCGCCCGAGCTGGTCAGCGCAGTCAAGGCGGGCGTGATTTCTATCAATGCCGCGGCGGCCGTTGCCTCTTTGCCTGGCGAGGAGCAGGTGGCGGCTGTTGCCGGAGGCAAGAAGGAATTGCGCCAGGCGGCAAGACAGGTGCGCGAGGCCCGACTGCCACCCAAGCCGGAACCCGCACCTCCACCCGTCGACGCTACACCCGATCAACTTGCCATTCATCGTCTGACTCTGTTGGTTACAGAGCTCACGCAGGAGCGCGATCAGCTGAAAAAGAAGGTCCAGCACTTGACGATCGCGCTTGCGGAGGCTCGCGGCGGGCAATAGTTTGCTGCGGCGTCGCGTAGCGCCTCCAACGGTTCAATGCCGTGGAATCAAGGCGGCAAAGGAATCGCGGATGAGAAGGTGTTCGACGGATCGTATTTGAGTTTTATTTCGCGTAAGCGGCGAGCGTTGCTACCGTATGCCGCTTCGATCTGCTCGTGCGAATCCGCTGCCAACAAGTTCGCGTATCCGCCTGGAAGCGCATGGTGCGCGAGCTGGGCACACAGATCCTTGCCCCACGCGCGGTGCCGTTCCGAGTTTATCTCGTCGCTTTGCTCCCACGTTGAATAAATCAAAGCCGTGAAATGTTCATTGCGCGTGCCAAAGGCGGTGGACTCGGGAGGGATGCGCGGACCAGCACCGTGGAAGTGATGGAGCACCACGCTCGAAAATCGCGACTCGCGAGCCTCGAACGCCGCGGTCAATGTCGCAATCGCATCGTCGCTGAGCGTGTGTAACCACCTTGTCTGCACGAAGTTGTAACGGCCATCCACGACCTGTGCATCGTCGTAGCCGGAAAGCATTTGTCCGATCGTCATCGGGTCGATTCTTGTCATAAAAGACGTGCCTAGACTCTGGAGCCGAGCGATGAATGGCGGCATCTGCTCTGGATCCCCGGTCCACGTGGGAGCCAGCGCGACGATCGGATCGCCGCTCGGCGCAACCGAGAGTACTGCCGCCACGGAAAGCTCATCCGGAGCGGACTCCATCATTGCGGCGTAACCACGCAACACAGCCCTGGCGTCCGCCCAAGGGAACATGATCAAGCCCGACATGAGCGTTGGGATGGCATGAGCGCGAATGCGCATTGAGGTCACGACGCCGAAGTTTCCGCCTCCGCCACGTAACGCCCAGAAAAGGTCGGCATTTGTGGTTTTGTTGGCCGTCACCAGCCGGCCGTCTTCCAATACGACCTCGGCTTCCAGCAGGCTATCCGCAACCAGACCTAAGCGCGTTGTCAAAGGTCCGTATCCGCCGCCAAGCAGCAAGCCCGCCATGCCTACGGCACCGGAGTAGCCTGTGACGACCGTGAGCCCGGCCGCTTGGGCCGCCGCGACGACGTCGGATGAAACTGCGCCGCCCGCAAACGTGATTTCCTTCCAGTTCTTGTCCGCTGAAACCCTCCGCATTGCCGAAAGGTCGAGAACGACGGCACCATCCGCTATAGCGCGGCCGCACCAATCGTGACCGCCGCCCTTGACGGAGACAGGAAACCGATATGCCTTGGTAGCCTTCAACGACAGTTGAACATCGCTCGCAGAGGAACAGCGTACTACCAAGGCGGGCTCGTGCTTCACGGCGCCGTTCCAAATTCGACATGCGTTTGTATAGACGTCAGAGCCTTTCGCGAATACCTGGCATCCTGCTTCCGTAAGATGATCCCGGAGCGCGGACGAGTCCAAAGGGCCTATTTGATTGGGCGCATCGTTCATCTTCATCCTTAGAGTGTTTATTCGTCTTGTCTGGGGCTCCGTGCCGCGAATCCTAGAATGCGGATAGCGCATCGGTCACCATGGTGACAAACACTCAAGAACGTCGAATATTCCCTAGCACTTGTGGCAGTTGATGAAGTGAGTTTACGGCTTGTGACAGGCCGCGACCTTCGGCAGCCAACGTGCACATGCTCAACGGGGTGGGGGTGGGGGTCTATGCGCCTGCGTACGCGCAGGCATCGCGCGGCGTGTTTAATGGAACCGGCTATTCCGGTATTCGTTCCACCCATTGAGTGCGCCAACCCGGTGCCTCAAACGGCTCCGAAAAATACTGGGTCTCGTGAACGACCTTACCGTTGGAGAACTCCATGATGCTCACGGTGTACGCCACTCGCCCCGCATAGGTGATGGTGTATTCCGTGATCCAGAGATTACCGTTGCCTTGGATGCGCTTGACATCGAAACCCGAGGGCTTGCCCGGATGATGTCCCCGCAACGCCTGCAAATTGATACGCCCGCGGATTCGTTCGCCCGATTGAGGATAATCACAAATGGCATCGTCATCGTAGATATCGTGTTCCGCGTCCAAATCGCCAGCGGCCGACGCGTTCCAGTGCGCATTCAGGGCTTCACGGTTTTTTTCCTCGTGCATCGACGGCCTCCGGACGCAGTCCAGGTTTAACTATCATTGACTTGGCGGGATGAAGCCCGGGGTGCCGGTCTTGACGACTTCGTTGAACCTATGCCGGGTCTGGATCCGATTGATCTCGTCAAATGCGTCGGCGGGAAGCGCGGAGATGTCGAAATTTTCTTGCGCGCGGGCCGCCGTCTTGGGGGTGGTCAGCAAAGCCCCGCCACGCTGCACGGCCCAAGCAAGCAGTACCTTTGCCGGCGTCTTGCCAATCCGCGCGGCAACCTGGGCAACGACGGGATCTTGAAGCGGCCCCGCCTTTATCCCGTGACCCAATGGCGCGAAGGCCAAAAACACAATCCCTCTCTCCTTGCAGAATTCCAGGAGTTCCGTTTCTGGAAGATACGGATGGGCTTCGACCTGCACCGCCGCCGGCTTGATTCGTGCCGATTCATAGAGGGGGCGCAGTTTGTCCAAGTCGATGTCAGACAGTCCGATCGCGCGGCATTTGCCACGGTCGACGAGATCTTCCATCGCCCGCCACGTATCGAGCAAAGTCAGGCTTTCATCGTAGATGACGTCGCCGTTTTCATCGCGCGGGTCCTGCTCATCGCCGGGCTGAAATGCAAACGGGGTGTGAATGAGGTAGAGATCCAGATAGTCGAGCCCAAGCCTGTCAAGGCTCGCCTCGAAAGCCGGTTCGACGCGCTCGGGCTGATGATTGGAGTTCCACAATTTTGTGGTCACAAAGATGTCTTCGCGCGCGATCCCTCCAGCAGCAAGCCCGACCCGCAGGGCCTCGCCGACCTCACGCTCGTTCTGATATCGCTCGGCACAATCGAAATGTCGATATCCGGCTGCCAGCGCGTCTTTGGTCGCGCTGATAGTCGTCGCGGCATCGGGAATCAGTGTGCCAAATCCGAGAGCCGGCATACGGCCGCTTCCGTGATTAAGCGCTATCCTTACGTTCCGAAAATCGGAAGACTCAAGCATAACTACACCTCCGCACTATCTCGCGCCCGGCGGCTTCTTGATTCAGTGTAGCAGACGAATTACAGGGCGCCAGGGGAAGCAACGCGATACTCGCCAAGACGAACTAGTCAGGCCGTCGTGACGTCGGTGAGTCCGCGCGATGTCCGACTGCGTAGGCGTGGCGTCACGAAGTCGAGGAAAGCACGCAACTTCAACGGCAGGGGCGCTTGTCCCTTATGCACGAGATGGATGGGCAAGGGCGCCGACTCGAAAGTGTCGAGTACGACGCTAAGTGCGTTCTCACGGATAGCGTCCGCAACCTGGTAGGACAGCACACGTATCAGTCCAACGCCGAGAATCGCGGCTGCGATAGCGGCCTCCGCCGTATTGACTGTAAGCCGTGAACAAACGGGCACGGACAGCTCTGACTTGCCGGACTCGAAAACCCAGGCGCGCATGGACGCGAGGACCTCGAAGGTAACGCACTCATGCTCGGCGAGATCGCGTGGTCGGGCCGGCACACCATGGGTTGCCAAATAGGCGGGACTCGCACATATGACCCGGCGGACCGTTCCGACTCCGGTCGCCATCAACGTGCTATCGGGCAATGCGCCTATCCGAACCGCGACGTCGGCGTGCTCGTCCATCAGATGCACTACGCGATCCGTGAGTACAAGGCTAACGTTGATCTCGGGATAGTGCGCGAGAAAGTCCGCCACCACCGGCACGACGTGCAAGCGCCCGAAAAAGACGGGCGCGGTAACCACGAGCTCGCCTTTGGGCGTGGCGTATTCACCGGTCGCCGCGCGCTCGGCCTCTCCAATTTCTTCGAGAATGCGCCGGCAAGCGGCCACGTATGAAGCCCCCGCTTCCGTCAACGAAAGTTGTCGCGTCGTGCGGTGCAGCAGGCGCGTCTTCAGATGCGCTTCCAGTTCCCCAACCTTGCGGCTGACCGTTGCCAACGGCATGTCCAGGTGACGCGCGGCAGCCGACAGACTGCCGGAATCAACCACAGCGAGGAGGACAGACATGGATTCAAGCCGATTCATGGGGTCTATCAAATAATGGAAGGATGATTCCTAATCGTGAGGGATTCTCTTCGTAAATGCAAGCAGGTAAGGTTCGTACCTAGACTCTGGACCGCAGCATGTCGCTGCAGACATCGCAGAGAGCAAAATCAAGAAGGGAAACCATGCAAAGCCTGCCCGCCACACCTGTTAGTCCACCTACGCCCGCGGTCGCCTCGCGCGCCAAGATCGTCATGATGGCGATCATCGCCGGCGCGGTGATCACCAATGTGTATTGCATCCAGCCGATTCTGCCGTTGATCAAAGCGGGGCTCGGGGTCGACCTGACGACGGTCGATCTCGTCGCGGCCGCCGCGCTGCTCGGCTTCTCGACCGGGCTTGTGTTGCTGTTGCCGCATGGCGACCGCTTCGACCGGCGCAAGCTCGTGCTCGGTCAGATCGCGTTCGCTTTCGTGTTCGCCACGGCGGCGGCGTTCGCGCCCGGTATCTGGGCGCTGATCGGGGCCTCGTTTGGTCTTGGCATCGTCAGTTGCGTGCCTCAGCAACTCGTGCCTTTCGCGGCGGTCATGTCGCAGCCAAGCGAGCGAGGGCGTAACGTCGGGACCGTCGTGAGCGGCATCATGGTCGGCATCCTGGTGGGTCGCACGGTCGCCGGCGTGGTCGGCGCGGCTTATGGCTGGCGCGCGGTCTACGGACTGGAAGCGGCGTTCATGGTGCCGGTCTTTGTCGCTGCCGCGGCGCTCCTGCCGAAGGGCGAACCGACGACGAATCTTTCCTACGGACGCCTGCTCGCTTCGCTCTGGCCGCTGGCGCGGGACAATCGTCCGATTCGTGAATCGATGATTATCCAGGCATTGTTATGGGCCTGTTTCAACGCCTTCTGGGTCAATCTGGCTGCGCTCCTCGCCACCGGCCCGTGGCACCTCGGCAGTGTGTGGGCGGGCGCCTTCGGCATCATCGGCGCGGCTGGCTCGTTTGCCGCTTCGGCCGGCGGCCGTGCCTCCGACCGGTTCGGTGCCCGCGCTGTGGTTGGGGCCAGTATCGGCATCGTTACGCTTGCCTACTTGCTTCTCTCCCACGCGAACTCCTCGCTGACGTTCCTGGTGATCGGCGTGATTGTGCTCGATATCGGCGTGCAGGCCGGGTTGGTATCCAACCAGACTCGCGCCTTCGCGGTCGATCCGAAAGCGCAGGGCCGCATCAACAGCCTCTATATGACCGCTACATTCTTCGGCGGTGCCGTCGGCACGGTGGTTAGCGGGTGGCTGATGAGCCGTTTTGGCTGGAGCGGTATCGTCGCCTTTGGTATCGCGCTTGGAGTCGTCGCTGGTCTCATCCACTGGATCGGTGCTGCTCGCCGGACAGCGGTCCAGTAAAGTCCGGATTCCGGCGCGCCGATCAAGGCGTGCCGGATCTCATCTAACCCAGATCGAGGTAGTCCATAGGGAATCTGGTAGCCGGAGGGCGCTGTGGGTTGGGTGGCCGCCGACTTTGAAATTGTGGGATTTATATGATTGGCATCGTTCGCATTGCGTTGAAAAGGCCTTATACATTCGTAGTACTGGCTATTTTCATTCTTATCATCGGTCCTCTGGCCGCGCTTCGTACACCTACGGATATCTTTCCCAGTATCGATATCCCGGTTGTCAGTGTCGTGTGGCAGTACACGGGACTTTCGCCCGACGAGATGGAGGGGCGCGTCATGGCCCCGTTCCAGCGGGTGTTGACCACGACGGTCAACGGCGTCGAACACATAGAGGGCAGCTCTCTTAACGGCTATGGCGTCGTCAAGATTTTCTTCCAGCCGGGCACTAACATCGGGACGGCGAACGCGCAGGTCACTTCGATCTCGCAGGAAATCCTGAAACAGTTGCCGCCTGGGACCACGCCGCCATTTGTTATCAATTACAACGCCGCGACGGTTCCTGTCATCCAGCTCGCCCTTTCTGGAAAGGGTCTCTCCGAGCAAAATCTGGCAGATCTGGGTCTGAATCAACTGCGCCCGGCGCTGACGTCGGTAGCCGGCGCCGCTATCCCGTTTCCATTCGGTGGCAAAACCCGGCAGATTCAGATCAACGTTAAACCGTCTGCACTCCAGGCTCGGGGACTGTCCGCCGAGGACGTCGAGAGCGCGTTAGCGGCGCAGAATCTCATCACACCCGTAGGCACCGAAAAGATCGGCAATTACGAGTACACGCTGCACTTGAACGACGCGCCAGCGACGATCGCCGCGATTGCCGGCATGCCCGTCAAATCGGCCAACGGGACCACCGTTTATATGCGCGACGTCGCCGATGTGATCGACGGCAGTCCGCCGCAACCCAATATTGTTCACGTGGAAGGAAAGCGCTCTGTACTACTGACAGTGTATAAGAACGGATCGGCATCCACGCTGTCGATCATCTCCGGCATTAGGGAAAAAGCGGCCGAGGCAAAAACCTCTTTGCCGGACAACCTTCGAATCGATCCGATTGGAGACCAGTCGATATTCGTTCGCTCGGCAATTTCTGGCGTCGCGCGGGAAGGCGTGATTGCCGCGCTGCTCACTAGCGTCATGATCTTGCTGTTTCTGGGTAGTTGGCGGTCAACCGTCATCATCGCGACGTCCATTCCGCTCGCGATTCTCGGATCGATTTCAGTACTGTCCGCCCTGGGAGAGACGCTGAATATCATGACGCTCGGGGGGCTCGCGCTCGCGGTGGGGATCCTCGTCGATGACGCCACCGTGACCATCGAGAACATCAATTGGCACCTCGAGCAAGGCAAGGACGTCGAGGCTGCCATTCTCGATGGCGCCGCACAGATCGTCACGCCGGCGTTCGTTTCGTTGCTTTGCATCTGCATCGTTTTTGTACCGATGTTCTTCCTGGAAGGCGTAGCGAAATTCCTCTTCGTACCGATGGCGGAAGCGGTGATTTTCGCGATGATCTCGTCGTTCATCCTGTCGCGCACGCTCGTGCCCACGATGGCCAAATATCTGCTCAAGCCCCACGTGCAGACCCAGGAACAAGCGCATCCCCATTCGCCCAACCCACTGGTGCGGTTTCAGCGTGGATTCGAGCAAGGCTTCGAGCGCGTTCGTTCGAACTACAGCGGGATACTCGAGCTGCTCTTGACCCATCGTCGCCGTTTTGTAGTCGGGTTCTTCAGCTTCATCGTGCTGTCGTTCGCGCTGGTGCCGTTTCTCGGGCGGAACTTCTTCCCGGATGTCGACGCCGGCCAGATCCTGTTGCACGTGCGTGCGCCGGTGGGTACGCGTATCGAGACCACGGCTGAGATCTTCGCGCAGGTGGAAGGGCGCGTGCGGGCGACGATTCCGCCATCCGAGCTCGGCACCGTCGTCGACAACATGGGACTTTCAACCAGCTCCATCAATACTGCCTACAACAACACGGGAACGATAGGCTCGCAGGACGGGGATATTCAGATCTCGCTAAACGAGGGTCATCACCCCACGGCTGAGTACGTTCGCAAGTTACGCGAAACGTTGCCGCGCGAGTTTCCGGGCGTTACGTTCTCGTTCCCGCCTGCGGACATCGTCGGCCAGATCCTGAACTTCGGCTCGCCTGCACCGATAGACCTGCAAATCCGCGGCAAGAGTCTGCCGGCCGACTTTGCCTATGCGAACCTGATGCTGCCTCAGATCCGACGTATTCCTGGCGTTGTCGACGCTCGCATCGAGCAATCGCAGGCCAATCCCCAGTTTGATATCGACGTCGACCGTACCCACGCGCAGCTTCAGGGCCTCACCGAACGCGATGTCACGAACAGCCTGCTCGTGCACCTGGCGGGATCGGGTCAGGTCGCGCCGACGTACTGGCTCAACAAGGCCAATGGCGTTGAATATCCGATTGTCGTGCAGACGCCGCAATACCGTCTCGATTCGCTGCCGTCCCTGATGAACCTGCCGCTGACCGGTGGTACAGCGGCAAACGATGGGCAGATCCTCGCCGGCGTGGCCAGCATCCATCGCACCGTCAGCAATGAAGTCGTCAGCGACTACAACGTCCAGCCCATGGTGGAGATCTTCGCCACGACCCAGGGGCGCGATCTCGGTGGGGTTTCCGCCGACATCAACCGCGTCGTTGCCGCCAATGCCCAGGGTTTGCCCAAGGGCGGGAAGGTGGTTCTGCTCGGCCAGGTCCAGACCATGAACCATGCCTTCAGCGGCCTGCTTTTCGGGCTGCTCGGCGCGGTCGTGCTGATTTACCTGCTGATCGTTGTCAACTTCCAGTCGTGGACCGATCCGCTTGTGATTGTTTCTGCTTTGCCCGGCGCGCTGGCCGGCATCGTGTGGATGCTGTTCGCGACGGACACCACATTATCTGTTCCCGCCCTGACGGGCGCCATCATGTGTATGGGCGTGGCCACTGCCAATGCCATTCTGGTGGTGAGTTTTTGCCGCGAACGTCTGGCCGAACACGGCGATGCGTTCAAGGCAGCGCTGGAAGCCGGTACGAGCCGGTTCCGTCCGGTCCTCATGACGGCGCTCTCGATGATTATCGGCATGGCGCCGATGGCGCTGGCACTGGGCGAGGGCGGCGAGCAGAACGCGCCGCTGGGCCGCGCGGTGATCGGCGGACTGCTGTTCGCAACTACCGCCACGCTGTTCCTCGTGCCGGCCGTCTTTTGCATGTTCCATTCGCGTCGGGGTCGCACTTCGCCCGCGCCGATTTCCGGAGATTCGATTCATGTCGTATGAACCTACATCGCGTGCGGCGCTGCCGCAACGCCAGCTTTCATTTGCAGGAATTGTCGGTGGTGCGCTCGCCGTCATCATCGTGGTGGGTGGCATCACACTTCGCCTGAAGCATGAGCATCAGCTCAAAGACTGGACGCAAACTCAAGCTATACCGTCCGTGGATGTCGTTGTGCCAGCCAAGGAGGCACCAGGCGGTTCGCTGGATCTGCCTGGCCGGCTGGAAGCTTTCGAGAGCGCGCCCATCTATGCGCGTGTCAGCGGCTACCTGAAATCGTGGCGTGTCGATATCGGCAGCCCGGTGAAGGCCGGCGAAGAGCTTGCCGTGATCGATACGCCCGAACTCGATCAGCAGTTGAATCAGGCGAAGGCCGACCTGACCAGCGCAAAAGCCGATGCCGCGCTGGCCAAGACGACTGCCGATCGCTGGCAAGGACTGCTAGCCTCTGACTCCGTGTCGCATCAGGAGGTCGATGATCGCACGCAAGACTATGTGGCGAAGCAAGCCCGCGTGGCGGCGGCTCAAGCGAACGTCGACAGACTGGTCGCGACCAAGGGTTTCGCCAGGATCGTCGCTCCGTTCGACGGTGTGATCACCGCGCGCGACACCGACGTCGGCGCATTGATCAATGCCGGCGGTGGTGCCGGGGCGCAGCTCTTTTCGGTATCGAGCGTGGATCAGCTGCGCCTGTACGTGCGTGTGCCGCAAGAATATTCACCGATGATCAAATCCGGTGGAGCTGGCACCTTCACCGTCCCGGAGTATCCCGGCAAGACCTTTACGGCCACAGTGGTAGGTCTGGCCGACTCCGTCAACGCGGAATCGGGAACGACGCTCGTTCAGTTGCTGGTCGCTAATCCAGGTCATCTCCTGCTGCCGGGCGGTTTCGTGAATCTGCACTTTGCGCTGCCGGCGCGTGCCGGCGCATTGCGCGTGCCGGCCAGTGCGTTGATATTCGACAATCGGGGGCTGCGCCTGGCGACCGTCGATGGGCGCGACGCGGTCCGGTTTAAATCCGTCGTGATCCTGCAGGACCTGGGAAACGCGGTAGATATCGGCTCGGGATTGGCCGACAGTGACCGGGTGATCGACACACCGCCCGATGGTCTTGTCGAGGGTGACCATGTTCAGGTGATCAGCCTCGGGGCTAAGGTGGCAAACCATGGCTAAGTATCCTAAGCATCGGACTTTGGCCTCGATCATGAGTGCCATGGCGCTGGCCGCCTGCTCGCTCGCGCCGCATTACCAAGCCCCGGACGTACCCGTCGCGGCACAGTATCAGTCGCAGCCTCAGCCTCAGCCTCAGCCTCAGCCTCAGTCGCAGTCGCAGTCGCAGTCGCAGTCGCAGTCGCAGCCTCAGGGACCCTGGACCGAGGCCAGCCCGGCGGACCAGCTTGACCGCGCGGGATGGTGGAAGCTGTACGATGAGCCCGAACTCGATGACCTCGAGCAACGCCTGATCAAGAATAACCCCGACCTGCGCGCCTCGTACTTTCACTATGTGCAGGCAGAGGCGTACATCAAGGAGGTCAGCTCGCAGCTGTACCCTCAGGTCGGTGCTGCCGGCAATATCCAGCGTGACCGCGAGTCGGACACCAAGCCGTTGCGCAGCGCCACCGGGCCGAGCGACTACACCTCGGCCACGCTAGGCGTCCAGGTTGACTACGAAGTCGACCTTTGGGGACGCGTGCGCGATTCCGTTGCTGCAAGCAAGGACGAAGGCCAGGCGTCAAAGGCGGATCTGGCATCGACGCAGTTGAGCCTCGAAATCGAGCTGGCTCGAAGCTACATCGACCTGCGCGGCCTTGATCAGCAAATCCAGCTTATCGAGGGCACTGACCAGGCATATCAAAAGGCACTCGATCTGACGCGCAACCGGCATGACGCAGGCATCGTGTCCGATCTCGATGTGACGCGTGCAAGCAGCCAACTGTCGTCGGCGCAGTCCGAGCTTACACAGGTCAGGGCCAAGCGAGCCTTACTGGAACACGCGATTGCCGTCCTGGTTGGTGCGTCGCCGTCGGACTTTCGGATTGAGCCGAGTACCCGCGCAATTCAATTGCCCGTCATTCCGGTTGGTGTGCCATCGGCGTTGCTGCAAAGGCGGCCCGATGTCGCGGCAGCCGAGCGGCGTATAGCTGCGGCCAATTCGCAGATCGGCGTTGCACGTTCCGCGTACTTCCCGTCACTCACGCTCAGTGCGCAGGGCGGCGCGCAAAGCTCGGTGCTCTCGGATCTGCTCAGCGCCCCCAGTTCCTATTGGGCGGTCGGACCATCGCTTGCGGTGTACCTGCTGGACGGCGGTAAGCGGCGCGCACAGTTGAACTCCGCGAAGGCGGCAACGTCAGAGGCGGGCGAACGCTACCGAAGTGTGGTACTGGCCTCGTTCAGGCAGGTGGAAGATGACCTTTCGCTGCTCGACGATCTGGGCACCGCAACGGGTCAGGAGCAAGACGCCGCAAGTGCCGCTGACAAGTCGGTCGACCTTTCGCTCGCACGCTATCGGCGCGGTGCGGTCAGTTATCTGGACGTGGTCGAGGCGCAATCCGCCGCGCTTGAATCGCAACGCAGCGTCATCGCGCTTCGAACGCAGCAGTTGGACGCGAATGTAGACCTCATTCGTGCACTCGGCGGTGGCTGGACCAGCGATGACCTGGCAGCGGCTCCAGTGCAACTCAATCTCAAAAGGGGAAACTCATGACCCGTATTGCTACGCCGGCCACCGTCGCGCAAGCCCCGGCCGCATCCCAACCGCTGCTTGAAACTGTCAACCAGCAACTGGGCGTGGTGCCCAACCAGTTCCGCATGGTCGGCAACAGCCCGGCCGCCCTCGAGGGCTGTCTGAGCCTGAAGGGCGCGCTCGGCAAGGGCGAGCTATCGGCGCAAACGCGTGAGCGCATCGCGCTCGCCGTTGCAGAAGTCAATGGCTGCGACTACTGCCTGTCCGCTCACATCTATTTCGCAAGGAACGTCGCGAAGCTCGACGACGCCGAAATTACCGCGAACCGCAACGGCGGCTCGAACGATCCGCACGCCGCCGCCGCCGTGTTGTTTGCGAAGAGGGTGGCCGACGCACGCGGTCGCGTATCGGATGCCGATCTCAGCGCGGTGAAGGCCGCAGGCTATAGCGAAGCCGCTGTGATCGAGATCGTGGCGAACGTGGCGTTGAATATCTGGACGAACTACGTCAACGAGGTCGCCGGTACCGCGATCGACTTCCCGGTCGTGCACACCAGGAAGGCGTAACACGCAGCGCCAGAGGATTCATCGTGACGGCCTGTGCAGTTTTTTAGGGCCGATGTTCGCAGCGTCAGCAGGCGACCCCCACAAGCGATTACGAAGAGCTCGAGTCTGCGGCATTGCGCGAGGCACACAGCCGCCATGAGGTCTTTGGCGCCGCAACGGTCTCGACGACCTGGCGCCACCATCGTTCGCCGCGATGTGGCGCGTTCAGATCCAGCCGCTCGCCCATGCGGGGCGTCGACAGCGCGACACCGCGCGCGAGGGCCAGTCCCGCCACCCTTTCGAACGGCTCCTGCCAGCGGTGCATCGCGAGGTCGAAGGTGCCGTTGTGAATCGGCACGAGCCAACTGCCGCGCAGATCGATGTGTGCTTGCACCGTTTCTTCGGGCTGCATGTGAACGTATGGCCAGTGCGAGTCGTATGCGCCCGTCTCGACCAGCGTGACGTCGAATGGCCCAAGGCGCTCGCCGATAGTCCTGAAACCATCGAAGTAGCCCGTGTCGCCGCTGAAGAACACGCGCAGATCATCGTCGGCGATCACCCACGACGCCCACAACGTACTGTTGCCGTCGAACAGACTGCGGCCGGAAAAGTGCTGCGCGGGCGTAGCGGTGAACTGCATACCGTCTATCTCGGCGGCTTGCCACCAGTCGAGCTGCCGCACCTTCGAAGCGTCGATGCCCCATTCGATCAGCCGGTCGCCCACACCGAGCGGTGTCAGAAACACGCCGGTGCGCTGCGCAAGCGCGAGCACGGTTTCGCGGTCCAGGTGATCGTAGTGGTCGTGCGACAGGATCACGCCGCGCAGCGGTGGCAAATCGGCGAGCGCGATCGGCGGCGCATGGAAGCGCTTTGGGCCGAGATGCCGAAAAGGCGAGGCACGCTCGGCGAACACGGGATCGGTCAACCAGAACTGGCCGCGCAGTTTCAGCAGCATCGTCGAATGACCGAGCCGGTAGAGGCTGCGGTCGGGCGCCGCATCGAGCTGTGCAGGCGTCAGCGCATCGACGGGCAACGCGTCTGTCGGCACGGTGCCGCGCGGCTTGTTGAGCAAGATGTTCCAGACAATGGCGAGCGTCTTGCGCAGGCCTTCGACAGGGCGTGGCTTGACGTTGCGAAAACGTTCACCATCATGCTGCGGCGAGGAGCTGGACAACGCGCGGCCCCGTTGTGCAGCAGTAACGCCGAGCGTGCGGCTGACTAAAGCGGAAAGCGACGTCATGAGATAGGTCATCCAGAGAGAAATGTACACTCGGGAGTGTAGTTTATTTTGGGGAAAAGTAAACTGCTCAGTGTAAAATCTGGTCATGAATCCCAGTGCAACCCCTCAGCGCCTGACTGACCGCAAGCGTGCCGCCATCGTCGGCGCCGCGATCGAGGAATTCCTCGCGGCCGGCTACGACGCGACCAGCATGGACCGCATCGCTGCCCGGGCGAGCGTTTCGAAGCGTACCGTCTATAACCATTTTCCGAGCAAGGAAGCGCTTTTCGCGGCGATTCTCCATCAGCTATGGGACGCGAGCCAGACGGGAGATGCGCCCACCTACCGCGCGGACGCACCGTTGCGTGCTCAGTTGCTCGAACTTTTGGGCCGCAAGCTGCGGCTTCTGAACGAGGAGTCCTTCCTGTCACTTGCACGTGTGGCGATCGCGGCCGGAATCCATTCGCCGGAGCGCGCGCGCGACATGGTCGCCCGCCTGGGCGAACGTGAGGAAGACCTGACCGTGTGGATCCGGGCGGCCACCGCCGACGGTCGTCTCAAGGCAGACAATCCGCTCTTCGCGGCCCTGCAGTTACAGGCGCTGGTGAAGGCCTTCGCGTTTTGGCCGCAGGTGGCGATGGGCCAGGCGCCGCTGGGCGAACAGGAGCAAAAGCAGGTCGCAGAATCGGCCGCTGACATGTTCCTCGCACGCTATGCATGAACAGGCAGCCGTCGCGATTATCGTGATTAGTCGAAAGCAGAGTGCAGTCAAAATCTACACATCGTCCCAGTAAGGGGGGGATCCGATCGCATCGACAAGGAAAGCGGAGACCTCGCGCACCTTGCGAGACCGCAGCCTGTTCTCAGGCGAGAGAATTTGAATGTGTAGGTCTTCAGTGGACGCTGACATATGCCAGCCTGTTAGCAAGCTCAAAAGCTTCCCCTCTTTGAAGCTCGTCGGAGTGAACAGCCAGCTCGGGAAGAGCACGATTCCGCGTCCCGCCAACGCAGCCGCCACTAGTACCTCTGCGTTGTTGCTTCGCAATGAACCGCTCACATCAGGTGATTCGAAATTCTCTTTGGACGAGCGCCTGAAAAACCACCTCTGCGGTGCTAGCTGACCCTTGAACAAGAGGCAACTGTGCCGTAAGAGATCGTCCGGGGTTTGTGGGGTGCCGTGCAAAGCCAGGTATTCTGGGCTCGCAGCAAGCAAGTATCGATCGGTACTCACGACCTTGCCTATCAGCCCGGAATCTATCAGTTGTCCTACACGTATCGTGATATCCACACCTTCCAGCACCGGATCAATAACGTTATCCGTAAGAGTGAGTTCTACCGACAGGTCAGGATATTTGGCTTGCAGCTCATTGACCAGATGGGCGATATGGAGCCTGCCAAGCCCCACTGGCGCATTGATCTTGACTAGCCCACTGATACCGGCGTCTCTATGGGCGAGCTGATCGGCAGCGTTATCCAGCAGTTCTACAGCCTCACGCACTTGCGAATAGTAGCGCTGCCCCTCCTCGGTGAGCGTGACGGCACGCGTGCTCCGGTAAAAGAGCTGCTGTCCCAGTTCCTTCTCCAGAGATGCAATGAATCGTGACACCGACGAAGCCGGGACCTCGAAGTGCCGGGCGGTGGCTAGAAAACTCCCCGTCGTCGAGAGCATCAAAAAATAACGTAAGGCTTGGACTCTCATGGCTGCTCCAGTGGAGAGGGGACCAAAAATGCTGTTTCGACAAAAATGATTTGCCGAAAAGGCCCATTGTTGCAGATATCGCATCCAAGTACCATCGATGTCACTGAGTTCCCATTCATCCGCTACCGCGGTTTCCCGGAGTAAAAGCATGAGCACATCACAAAAGGTTGTCGTCGTTACCGGCGCATCGCAAGGCATAGGCGCTGAAGTCGTGAAGGCGTTTCGAAAGCTCGACTACCGCGTCGTCGCGACCTCGCGTGCGATCAAACCGTCGGAAGACCCGAACATTCTCGCGGTAGCTGGTGATATCGGTGATCCGGCGACCGCGCAGCGTGTCATTGCCGAAGGTGTCGCGCGATTTGGCCGGATCGACACGCTGGTGAACAACGCCGGCATCTACATCGGCAAGCCTTTCACCGAGAACACCACCGAAGACTACGAGGCCGTCATGAACGTGAACATGGCTGGCTTCTTTCACATCACCAAACTGGCCATCGCCGAAATGGAAAAGCATGCGAGCGGCCACGTGGTGACTATCACCGCCAGCATCGACAACGGCATCAGCGGCGCGCATATGGCACTGGCGGCGCTGACCAAGGGTGGCTTGAACGCCGTCACTAGGGCGCTGGCGATTGAATATGCCAAGCAAGGCATCCGCGTGAACGCCGTCGCGCCGGGCGTCACCAAGACGCCTATGCATCCTGCGGAATACCACGAAATGCTGGGCGGCTTCCATCCGCTGGGTCGCATGGGCGAAGCGAGCGAAGTCGCCAGTGCCGTCGTGTTCCTGGATTCGGCAGAGTTCATCACGGGAGAAATCCTGCACGTCGACGGCGGCCAGAGCGCCGGTCGCTAAGGGACGCCAAGCCAAGATGCATACGACATCAAACGCGGCGGCGCACAAGCCGTCGCCGGCAGTGCTGCTGGCAAGCAGCTTCGCGTTCATCATCGTCCAACTGGACGTTACCATCGTCAATGTGGCACTGCCCAAGATGGGCGCGGAGTTAGGCGCCGACGTCAGCGCCCTGCAGTGGGTGGTCGATGCCTACACGCTGGGTTTCGCCGCCTTCCTGTTGTCGGCCGGCGTGATGGGCGAAAAATTCGGCGCGAAGCGCGTGTTCCTGACCGGCTTCGGCTTGTTCACGCTGGCGTCCGTCGCCTGCGCCATGGCGCCGTCGGTCATGGCACTGAACATGGCCCGCGCGGTGCAAGGCGTGGGCGCGGCGCTACTCCTACCCAGTTCGTTGGCCATCCTCAATTTTGCCTATGCCCACGATAAAAAAATGCTGGCCAAGGCCATCGGTTGGTGGACAGCGGCTGGTGGTGTGTCGATCGCGGCCGGTCCCGTGATCGGCGGCCTGTTGTTGTCGATGGGGGGCTGGCGCAGCATCTTCTGGGTCAACGTGCCGATCTGCTTGGCCGGCTTCGCGCTGACGTATTACGTCGTGCCGCGCATGCCCAGCAAGGAACCGTCCCGCCACTTCGACCTACCGGGGCAGCTGCTGTCGGTGCTCGCGCTGATCGGCTTCATTGGCGCAGTGATCGAGGTGCAAGCACTGGGCTTGTCCAGCCTGGCGGTGCGAAGCGGCTTCGTGCTGGCCTTCGTCGCCGGCGCCGCCTTCCTGGTGGTCGAGAGCCGTGTACGGTCGCCGATGCTGCCGCTGACGCTGTTCCATAGCACGCGTTTTTCAGGTGCCGTGTTGTTTGGCGTGCTGGCTAACTTCACCTATTACGGCGTGATCTTCGTGCTTAGCTTCTACCTGCAAAAAGTGCGCGGCTATTCCGTGTTTGAGACCGGCCTGACCTTTTTGCCGCTGACGGGGACTGCTGTCATTTCCAACATCGCCGGTGGGCGCTTGTCGGCGTTCACCGGACTGCGCCTGCTTATGGTGGTGGGCAGCCTGATCGGTAGCGCCGGCTACGCGCTGCTTGGCACGTTAGGCATCTCGGACCACGCGACTTTCCTCGATATGCTGCCCGGCCTGGCGCTGGTCCCGATCGGCATGGGGCTGGCAGTGCCAGCGATGACGACGTCCATACTGTCGAGCGTCGAGCGTCACCAAGCGGGCACCGCGTCGGCTGTGCTGAACACGGCGCGCCAGGTGGGCGGCGCGACGGGAGTCGCCATCTTTGGTGCCATCGTCGCCAGCGGCACCGGCGTGGGCATCATGGGCGGTGTGCGCAACGCATTGGCGATCTCTGCCGTGCTCTTGCTGGCGTCGTCCGCCGTCGCGTTCTGGAGCGGGGCCGGCTTGGCGCCGGCGGCACAGGCCAGTTGAACCGACACTGCGCGGCTAACGATCTGAGCGACTACCGTTGATCCGAAAGCCGGCGTTCACCCAGTACCAAAGTCAGTGAGTGGCTGATTGCAGCGTTCTTGGTCTTCGCAGATATCTTGACATAACTTTCCATGGAAACCATAATGGTTTCCATGGAAGTCACTCGGTGATATCAACGTTATGCGCAATCAGAAAACATCGTTGCAATCTTTGCCCACCCTCGACATACACCTGGGCTACTGGCTGCGGCTCGTGTCCAATCGTGTTTCCGGCAATTTCGCTCGTGCTTTGCAAGAGCGAAATGTATCGCTAGCCGAATGGGTCGCCCTTAATCAGATCCAAAGGTGGGCGGATATGACGCCGGCTAAGCTGGCCGATGCGATGAGCATGACTCGCGGGGCGATCTCGAAGGTCCTGGATAAGCTACAAGAGAAGAAATGGATCTCTCGCATGACGAGTGAGGAGGACAACCGCGTTCAGTTCCTTTCTCTGACGTCGAAGGGGGGCCGCGTTCTGCCCGATCTCGCCGCGATTGCCGATGAAAACGACGAACACTTCTTTGGCGCTCTGGACCCTGCGGAGCAGACCACACTTCGATTCCTGTTGAGTAAGCTTGCGGATATTCATCGGATAAGCAATGTTCCCGTGGACTGAAGCGCCGTGCGGACTACCGGACTACGAGACCACGGATTTCCAGCGGCGCTTTTTGTAGGAGAGTGTAGATGAGCCAAGCGATAGCCAATCTAGAGGCGGCACAACAACGGGCCATGGCGGGCCGACCCAAGGTCGGCGGCTTCCCGTATTTGGCCGAGACCCTTCGGCGCGCAGGCGTGAAGAGCAACGTGTGGTTCTTACCCGCATGCGAAAGCCTGTACCTGACAGATGACGGGCCGGTGGTCGTGCAAGGCACGCCGTTGTTATCGGGTGCTGCTGACGTGCCGCAATTCGACCAAGCCGCATTGATCCGGGCGTTGCGCGTCGATCAGGCGGGGAAGGGCACGTTTGCAGAATTCCTGCTGGCCTCCTGGCAGGCGGGCGTGGTCCGCTATGAGGTGGACTTGACTGCACGCAAGGTCACCTACTACGGATGTCACGATGAATCCTACGTCGAGACATATCCCGCAGTGGCATGAGCAATTCGCAACCACCTGACCAGGGCCACAAGCTTAGCCCTACTCGCGGGTTTCTATCAGTACCGCACAAGGCGACTGTTCGATGACTTTTCCGCAGGTCGACGGGTTGGCCCAGCGGCGTAGCCGTGACAAATGGTGATGTCCCATCACAATGACCTCCGCAGTCAGCAGCCGGGCTTGTTCGATGACGACGTCGGACGGATTTCCCGGGCAGAGGTGTTGTTCCACGGTGAGATTCCGGCCGGCAAGCTGTGCGGCTGCGGCAGCCAGGGCTGCTTGTGCGAAAGATGTCTGCGCGTGTGCCGGCGGATAGATCAGGCCATCGGACGCGACACCGCTTTCGCAACCGGGGGGCAGCAAGTAGGATGGGTCGACAACGCATAGCAGGTGTATGGTTGCCGTGCCTGGCGCCGCCACGCGGCTGGCCAGGTCGACGGTATGGACACTCTGGGGTGTGCCGTCCAGCGGAACGAGGAGGATATTGAACATGATTGGGGATAAAGTCCGAAGTGATGTACCGCGGATGCCGGCGGCGATGAGGACGGCTTAGTCGTTTGTGCAGTATAGCCCTGAGCTGAATGACCGCAATGGGGCACCCATCGCCTCATGCAATCCAGCGTGCGCTAACCCTGCTGCAAGTTCCCCATTCCCGCCAGAGTCGCCTCGACCGCCTCGTCGAGAGACGTGTGCGGTTCGCGGCCGAGTGCCGCTACCAGTCGCGCGTTGCTCATACGCACAGGTGTTTTCCAGAGATAGCGCATCTCGCCCATTTCGCGGAAGGTTGTGACGAACGGTGAAGCCAATACGAGTAGCCACCAGGGAAATGCTGCGACGCGCGGTGCGGTCCCGGTTCGGCGCACGACCACGCGACGGATCGCATCGCTCATCTGTGTACCGTCTGCGTCCCAGTGGCCCTCCATATGGAAACTGGCGAAGGCACCCAGTGTGTCGCGGCGTGCGAGCAGTTCGACCACGGTGCGTCCAACGTCCGGCAGGTATGACCATTGATGCCCGACGCCACGCTGCCCCGGATAGCTGATGGTTTTCACCGGCCGACCCTGCTTGACGAGGCCTTGCGAGAACCAATTGCTACCCGCCTTCGGTCCGAAGAAGTCTCCCGCCCGCACGATCAGCACGCGTGCTCCTTCACGGCTGGCCTTTTGCAGCCGCTGCTCCAGTTCGACGCGAATGGCCCCCTTGCGTGTCGTCGGGCGCTGCGGTGTGTCTTCCGTTAGCACCGGGAAAGCATCAGGGCCGTAGTTGTAGACAGTGCCGGGCAATACGATGGTCGCTCCCTGAGCTGCGGCCGCAGCAATGGTGCTGTCGAGCATCGGCAGCACCAGTTCCGACCAGCGGCGGTATCCCGGCGGGTTGACTGCGTGGACGATCACCGAGCAGCCTGCCGCGGCGTTCATTACGTCCTCCCGGTTAAGCGCGTCGCCCCGAATCCACTGGATGCCGTCTTTGTGCTCGATGGCTTGCTTGGTACCACGCTTTAATGCCCGGACGTCCCAACCCGCGTCGCGCAACTGGCGCGCCACTTCACCGCCAATGCCACCGGTGGCGCCCAGGACCAGAACTGTGCTGTTGATTCCCATGATTTCCTCTAAAAGAAAGTGTCGATGGCTGCATTCTGGGGCGACCGAGGTTAAACGGGAATTGCCTAATAGTGTTCATTCGCTATACATTAATGTATGAAATCAAATATCGGTTGGGAGCTCTACCGCACATTTCTCAGCGTACTTAAAGAGGGTTCGCTGTCTGGTGCCGCTCGGGGTCTGGGCATCACCCAACCAACGGTGGGGCGCCATATTGCTGCATTGGAGCAGGCCCTGGGCGTTGCGTTGTTCACGCGCTCACAGCTCGGTCTAACTCCGACCGAGGCGGCGTTGGGCCTGCGGACCTACGCCGAGACGATGGAGAGCACTGCAGCCTCGCTCGAACGGGCAGCCACGGCCCACGGCGAAGGGGTGCGCGGCGTGGTGCGTGTGTCGGCGAGCGAGGTAATGGGTGTCGAGGTACTACCGCCCATTTTCGAGCAGTTGCGGCGGCGCTACCCTGAGCTGAAAGTCGAACTGGTACTGAGCAATCGCGTACAAGACCTGTTACGGCGGGAAGCGGATATCGCCGTTCGCATGATGCGGCCCGAGCAGGAGCAACTGGTCGCACGCCGCGTCGGCAACATCGAAGTCGGCCTGTATGCGCGCAAGGACTACCTGGCTCGGCAAGGCGTGCCACGCCGGGCCAGCGAGCTGGCAGGGCATTCCCTGATCGGATATGACCAGCCGAGTGTCTTCGTGCGCAAGGCCAGCCGCTCGTTCTTAGGCTTTAACCGCGAGTCGTTCTCGATATGCACCGACAGTGACCTTGCGCAGCTTGCGATGATTCGTAGCGGTGCGGGGATAGGCGGCTGCCAGGTTGCTTTGGCCGGGCGCGACGACACGCTGACGCGCGTGTTACCGACTGAATTCTCGTTGCAGCTGGAGACCTGGGTGACGATGCATGAAGACCTTCGCACCAGCCCGCGTTGCCGTGTCACGTTCGATATCCTCGTCGCAGGGCTTGAACGCTACATCGCGTAGTTCAATGCCGGTCCAATTCGGGAGTTGCAGAGTTGAATATTCCCGCGCCGCTGTGCGATAGTCTCAGATAGCCTCGCCGTTGGGCGCCTGAACCCCTGAACCTGGAGCATGCAACATGAACCCCAAATTGCCTATCAAGGTAGCGATCCTCGATGACTATCAGAACGTCGCGTTGAGCATGGCGGACTGGTCGCCTCTCAAGCAGATGGCCGATATTACGGTGTTCAACGACCACGTCGCCGATACCGGCAATCTGATTCAACGCCTGCAGCCATTCGACGTCGTATGCGTGATGCGAGAGCGCACACCGTTGTCCCGCGAGATCATGGAAAGCCTGCCAAACCTGAAGTTGATTGCCTCGACCGGCGCAGGGAATGCGTCTATCGATCAGGACGCCGCCGCGGAACGCGGGATCGAAATCCGTCACACGGGCTATTCGTCCACGCCGACGATTGAATTCACGTGGGCGCTGATTCTGGCAATGGCCCGCAATGTTTCTCTTGAGAATCAGTCGCTGCGGCAAGGGGGGTGGCAAGTTTCACTTGGCGAGGAGCTGGCGGGCAAAACGCTGGGATTGCTCGGGCTTGGGCGCGTCGGGTCGGCTGTCGGCATCATAGGGCGGGCATTCAGAATGAACGTCATCGCATGGAGCCAAAATCTCACCGCGGAGCGCGCCGAGGAAAAAGGCGTGCAGCTCGTCAGCAAGGATGTACTGTTCTCCACAGCCGATTTTTTGTCGATCCACGTGCGATTCAGCGAGCGAACCCAAGGTCTGGTCGGGGCGACGGAACTCGCGCAGATGAAACCCACGAGCCGGCTGATCAATACGTCCAGGGGACCGATCGTCGATCACGCCGCGCTGCTTCGGGCACTCACGACCGGTCAGATCGCGGGCGCAGCACTGGACGTGTACGACGTCGAACCGCTAGACAACCCGCACCCTCTGCGCGAATTGCCCAACGTGCTCGCGACGCCTCATATCGGCTATGTGTCGAAGGAGTTGTATCGCACCTTCTATAGCGATACTGTGAAAAACATCGTTCAGTGGCTCGATGAGACCGGACGTTCTGCGCAAGGCTAGGGGATGACCGTGGTTAGCCACCGTTCTGATAGGTGCTCGAGCCGTATGGCGCAGCCTTGAACTCTGCCAGCGACTCGGCTTGTGACGAGAGGTTACGCAGCGTTGGGTAGTTCGCTGCGTCGACCACATCGGGAAGCATCATTTGTATGAAGTGCCACGCGACCGCTGTGGTCACACCCGCTTGATTGATGGTGTCGCTGGTAACCTCGAACGGCTGGCGACCCAGTTCAGATTCGAGCGCCTCAATGGCGGCAATAAGTTGGCCGGTCACCCGTGACACCCAGGGTTCGTGTAGTTTCTCAGCCGGGCGCAGGTTCTGTTCGTAGACAATCTGCACGCTCTTCTCGCACGCCGCTAGAGCGAGCCCGATCACGCGGAGCGCGTGTTGACGCGCGGCGATGCCAACAGGCATCAGACTCTTGCGTGAAGCGGCGAGGACCTCGGCATACTCAAGGATCAGTGTTGACTCCATGAGTACTTCCCCATCGTCACAGATGAGCGACGGCGCTTTGACGACAGGATTGATTTTCTGAAACTGCGCAAAGGTGCTGAAGACTGAGACAGACTGATGCTCAAAGCGCAGACCGAGAAGTTGCAATGAGATCGCGACGCGACGCACATACGGCGAATCGAGCATACCGATGAGTTCCATGGGTTCTCCTATTTGGATTGATCAGTGGAATCCGACCTGGCGCATTGCGATCGTGGCTGCTGCACGCGCCGTCGTGCGCCTATTGGACCAAAGGCCAATGTCGGTATTCCAAACTAACCTGTATTCTATTTTATGATCGATTGGGTGTGTGTCGTGCGTTCGAGACGATTTGCGAGCGGAGAAGGAGGGTAAACGAGTGAGCCACGTTGAGATCGCTCTGATCGTGTTTGCCTGCGTATTTTGCAGCGCGTTGCTTGGCCTGTATGTGCGTACCCTTTTGCCAGAGCACCACCTTAGCGATGAATCAACCGGTGTCTTGAAGCTGGCGGTTGGTTTGATAGCAACGATGGCCGCGTTGGTGCTTGGCCTGCTGATTTCGTCGGCAAAGAGTTCGTTCGATACCGTGAACGGCGAGGTAGTGGGCAATGCCGCCAACATCATCCTCCTCGATCGCGCTCTGGCCAAGTACGGCCCGGAAACGAAGGAGGTCCGTGATTTGCTTAAGCAGAGGGTCGACATGTCGATCCAGATAATCGCTTCCGGCAAACCTGAGCAAATCGCAAAACTTCGTGGCATCGAGGCAGTCAGGCGGGCGGAAAGCCTTCAACTCAAGCTTGAGGAACTGTCGCCGCACAGCGACGCGCAACGTCAACTGCAGGCACGCGCCGTCCAGATTGCGAATGAAGCGTTGGCTGAGCGCCAACTTACGATGCTGCAAGCTGTGGGCTCGACCCCCGCACCATTGCTGATATGCCTGGTGTTGTGGCTCTCCATTATCTTTTGCGCATTTGGCCTGTTCACTTCCGCCAACGTCACAGTCATTGTTGGGTTGTTGCTGGGCGCATTGTCCACTTCCGGCGCAATATTTCTGATCCTCGAGATGAACACACCGCTTGAAGGGGTGGTCACGGTCTCGCTCGCACCGATGCGCGAGGCACTCGCCATGCTCGGCCAGTAGCGGCGATAGGTGTCACGCACGGCAACCGTGAGCGTCAGAGAACATGACCTCGCGCAGCGATCGATAGCGTGCGCAGCGTGTGCCGTTCCGCTATATTAGCGACACCCCCGCCAATCAGGAGCCACCATGACGCGTACCGCTCTGTTCCTCGCCACTTTACTCAGCGTGACTACGGCCCAAGTCCAGGCGGCCGAGCCGATCCGGATCGGCATCACCACGATACTCAGCGGTCCCACCGCCGATCGGGGGCAGTCCGAACAATATGGTGCGCAGCTGGCTTTGAACCACATCAACGAGAGCGGGGGCGTGCTGGGACGGCCGGTCGAAGCGTTCTATGCCGATAACGCGTGCAAGCCCGCCATCGGCGTCCCGGCGACGCAGCGGCTGATCGAGCGGGAACACGTACCGGTCATCATCGGGGCGCTGTGCACCCCGGTCACCCACGCCATCATGCCGGTCATCGAACAGGCGCACGTGCCGCTGATCATCGCCACTTCGGCGGGGCAGGATTTCGTCGATGCCTCCGGCGTCGGCGGCAATGTGTATGCGTTCAAGACCATTCCTTCCGAGGTTGATATCGCCGGTGGTTTGGTGCGCTACCTGGTCGCGCACAACGTCAAATCGGTGGCCGTCGTCTCTGCCGCCGGGGGTTTTCCGCAGCTTAGCGCCGACGCTATCGCGAAGGCGGCCAAGGAAGCCGGCCTGCAGGTGACCGACCAGGAAAGATTGGCGCCCGGCACGACCGATTTCGGCCCGGTAATCGATAAGCTGAAAGCTGGCAATCCTGACCAATTGGTGACTGTGCTCGGTCCGTTTACCGCCGGTTTCTTCCGCGCGTATGAGACCTCGGGCTGGAAGGTGCCGGTGACCGGACGCGTCGACTTCCAGACCGCGCTCGCCGCGGTTTCCCCACAGTTCCGTGCAGCCGGCGGCTTGGCGACTCTGACCGGGGTGGCGGTGTTTACGCCTGACCAGGATTTGCCCGGCGTGAAAGCTTTCGTGGCCTCGTATAAAGCCCATTACGGCTTGGTGCCGACGCAGCGCGCTTTCTTCGTCTATGAGGCAACCTTATTGGCGGTGGATGCGATCCGCCGGGCCAAATCCGACCAGCCCGAAGCGATCGAGGCCGCGCTCAGGACCACCGAAATGCCTTCGGCGCTCGGCGGCACCTATGCGCCCGACGCGCATAATCACGCCCATACCCCATTGCAGATCGTGGGCATTCGCAATGACCGTGTCGCGGTGATCGCTAACGAATAACTGAATTTGATGGCGCCATTCATCAGTTGTCTATCGAATGGCGCCGGCATTTGCTTTTTCAGACCAACGCAATAATTCGGCACTAAAGTCTTGTCGCTTAGATGTCGGTTTTAGCACTCCGAGTCCGCGTCTTTTCAGCCGCCCGTCAATGCGATTTATGTCGGCACCCTCTGCCGACATACAGTGAGCACCAGTTGCCGGAGCCAACGATGAACAGGGTCGACCTCTAAGCGAGGATGCCACATCTGCGATACCGTAATTTTTTCGGTTGTCACAGGCAGCTCGAAAGCGTAGGTGTTTCTGTTTAGGGCAGATTCTTGATGTTCAGGTTGGTTGCCCAGAAATGAGGCAGGCACGAGAGCGATCAAATCGGAGGCTCGAGCCACGGCCAGCGCAGCGGGAAAGCTTGGGACCACGGCGACGATCGTTCGTTCTAAACCTAAGGCAGCCAACGCTTGATCTACCGGACCGCTTGCGCGCTCGCGGCGCGAAGCGACAACGTGGCCGAAGGCGATGTAACGTTCGGCGGTGACCTCGTGCTCCAGTTCGAGCGGATGGCCCTTTCTGACGACACCGAGAAAGCGATCCCGGAACAGCGCCTGCACGCGCACTTCCGGTCCCATTTCGCCCAAGACACCGATCTCAAGGTCGGTTGAACCCTCTCGCAAATGGGCTGCCGTCTTCTCAGGCTTGGGTGCGAAGCGCAAACGCACGAGCGGCGCGATTGCCGTCGCCGCGGCGATGAGCGGAGCACCAAACGCCTCCACAAAGCCGTCGTTGGCTCGAATCGTAAAAGTTCGCTGCAAGGTTGGGAAATCCGGCTCTGTCGTCGAGGGACGAAGTACGGCGCGTGCCTCATAAACCGCATTTTGTGTGCGTTGCCGAAGCGCCTCCGCGTGGGGAGTCAATACCATACGACGCCCTGCGCGAACCAATAATGGGTCACCGATCGCCTCTCGCAACCGAGTTAACGTTCGACTCATTGCCGAGGCGCTCAATCCCAGTCGACGCGCGGCGCCAGCGACGCTGCCATCGGCCAGCAATACGTCGAGCGCAATGAGTAGATTCAAATCGGGTTCGGGCATGCCCGATCGTAGCACCAACCATCCAGGCATGGCGTTTGGTGCATGTTATAAGTGCAAACCTTGCGTCTTCCGCCATGCCTTCCAAATCGATATATTCCCTGGACCGGCTCACCAACGAGCGCGCAGTTCGTCAATGCCACCTTCAATCAGGTTTCATCAACAGGGAGCTACCAATGCAAGACTTATCTCCACAGAAAACCGTTCTCCTCATCGGTGCATCGCGCGGCCTCGGCTTCGCAATGGTCGAGGAATACCTCAAGCGCGGCTGGCGAGTGATAGCCACCGCTAGGCAGAGCTCCCCAGAAAAGCTTCTTCAACTCGCGAAAACTTCGCATGGAGCGCTCGAAGTTGAAACAGTCGACATCACGCTTGCGGAGCAGGTCGCCGCGCTACGCGGTCGTCTTGAGGTTCGACGACTGGATGTGCTGTTCGTGAATGCCGGTGTCAAAAACGACGATCGTGAAACGATCGCCGATGTCTCGACCGAGGAATTTGTGCGCGTCATGGTGACGAACTCGTTGAGTCCCATGAGAGTGATCGAGGCGTTTCAGGACCTCGTGCAGCCGACCGGAACGATAGGCGTCATGTCGTCCGGGCAGGGGAGCCTGACAAACAACGATAACGGCAACTATGAGGTCTACCGAAGCAGCAAGGCCGCACTCAACATGTTCATGCGTAGCTTTGCTGCGCGCCACCGAAGCGACGCGAGAACCTTGTTACTGATGGCGCCCGGATGGGTGCGCACGGATATGGGCGGTCCGCAAGCGCGTCTGAGCATCGAAGAAAGCATCCCGAACTTACTGAGCACGATCGAGGCTTACGAAGGCCGTTCCGGCTTGCATTACCTGGACTACCTCGGCAGAGTCGTTCCTTGGTGAACGGCGGCACGAGATAGCCTGCAAGGGCGGTTACGTACGTGTGATCGATGCGCCGCCGTCGACCAGCGAAGCGGTACCGGTCACAAAGGACGAGTCGTCGGATGCAAGATAAAGCACCGAGCGGGCGAGCTCTTCCGGCTGTGCGATCCGCTTGAGCGCATGCAACCCGGTCACGAAGGCCTGCGACTCGGCGGTGTCGTTCATGCCGCGATACATCGGTGTGTCCACGGCGCCAGGCAGAATGGCGTTGACGCGCACACCTTGCGGTCCATACTCGGCGGCAAGCGCCTGCGTCAGTCCAATCAATCCTGCCTTGCTCGCGGCGTATGCCGCGGTGCCGGGGAAAGCGAATGAGTAGCCGACGAACGTCGATGTGAAAATGATGGATCCACCGCCTTGCTTCAGCATTTCGGGGATCTGGTGCTTCGCACCCAAAAAGGCGCTCGTCAGATTCGTCGCCAACGCGGCCGACCAGCCTGCCTCTGACACGCCTGTGGTCGGGCCCATTTCGCCCAGGGTGCCGGCGTTGTTATAGGCGATGTCAAGACGCCCGAAGGTACTGACGGCTAGCGCGACCAGCGCTTTCGCGAAATCCTCCGACTGCACGTCGCCCGCCAGAAACGCGGCTTCACCCCCTTCGCTGACAATCTCGGCGGCGAGCGTTTCAAGTTCAGCTTGGCGGCGCGCCGCGATCACGACTTTTGCGCCTTCCGCGGCGAACAGTTTTGCGGCGGCACGGCCAATTCCCGCACTGGCGCCGGTCACGATGGCGACTTTTCCTGTTAAGCGTTGCATGTTTAATCTCCTGCTGCAGTTTATCGGCCAGTGCACTATGCCTTGGCCCGTGAGAAGCAATATAGGCTTGAGCAACAACTGCAGAAAGGCGTAAAAGATGGATATATCATTCAGTATTTGTGAATGATCGAGGGCGGATATGGATAGGCTGCGCGCTTTTGAAGTGTTCGTGACGGTGGTGAGCCGGGGCAGCTTCACGCGCGCAGCCGATGCGCTCGAAACATCGCCCGCCAACGTGACTCGCTACGTGAATGAGTTGGAAGGGCATCTCGGCACGCGCTTGCTGAATCGCACCTCACGCAGGCTTTCTCTCACCGAGGGCGGCGAGACCCTTTACGCCCGCTGCAAATCTATTCTTGACGACGTTGCCGAGACTGAGGGACTCGTGTCGTCAACCTCGGTCAAACCGCGCGGTCGACTACGCATCAATGCACCTGTGAGCTTTGGGATTTTGCATCTGGCGCCGCTATGGCCGGAGTTCATGCGGAAATATCCCGACGTGGAACTCGACATTGCGTTGAGTGACCGAGTGGTCGATATCGTCGAGGAAGGCTATGACCTCGCCATTCGCATCTCACGCGCCGGCTCAACCAACCAGGCAGCCCGGAAGCTGGCGACATCGAGAAACATCCTGTGTGCATCGCCAGCCTATCTGGCGCGTTGCGGATACCCCGCAGTGCCCGCTGACTTGATTGAGCATCGATGTATCGGCTATTCGTATGCGGCGGCCGGCGACGAGTGGCAACTGATCGATGTAGACAGTAAGCCTCACGCCGTGAAGGTCAACTGCCACATGCATACCGATAACGGCGATACGGCGCGCGCGGCGGCACTCGCTGGGCAAGGCGTGATCTGGCAACCCACGTTCCTGGTCGGCGGCGACCTACGCGCCGGCAAACTCGTTCAGGTCTTGCCTGAGTATCGCTTGCCTGATATCGATGTACTCGCGTTGTACCCGAGCCGTCGACATCTGAGTGCGAAGATACGCGCGATGGTCGATTTCCTGGTGGATGCGTTCGGCGGGGTGCCGCCGTGGGATCGGGCGGATGGAGCTTGAGTGGGTGCTTCCCATCGAGATCGGGGCAATAGACGCAGCCGGCCAGGTCCGCGACGAACATCCGATTACCGGGAACGTTGAGCGCGACGCCGATTCCCTCCATCAGGTGCGCAACGAGGACAGGCGACTACGACATTCGATGCGGCACCAGATTGCACTGCATATAATCTGGCTCACGGCCCAATGTCTTCCCGACACACGACAATTCCAACCGTCGAGGTAACGCATGACGAGGTCCCCCTTTACATCCAGACAGATCGTCTACCTTGCCCTGGCGGGCGACGTGCTGGTCACCGTCACCAAGGGGATCGCAGCCGCATTGACGGGAAGCGCGGCCATGCTGAGCGAAGCTGTCCATTCGCTGGTCGATTCGGCCAACGAAGCGCTACTGCTGCACGGATACAGAATGGCGGCTCGCCGCCCCGACAGTCTCCATCCGCTAGGCTACGGCCGCGAACTCTATTTCTGGAGCTTCATCGTCGCTCTTATGCTGTTCGGACTCGGCGCGGGCGTATCGCTTTACGAAGGCGTGCAACGCATCCTGACGCCGAAGGAGATCGATCATCCGTATGTCAACTACATCGTGCTGGCGTGCGCCTTCGTGTTCGAGAGCGTCTCGTGGCTCGCCGCATTCCGCAAGCTTCGAGCGACCCGCGGCGGTCTCGGTTATTGGGAAGCCATTCACAAGAGCAAGGACCCACCTTCCTTCATGGTGCTGTTCGAGGACAGCGCAGCACTTCTGGGCATCGTCATCGCGGCGCTCGGTATTTTTCTTTCACAAAAGCTGGCGCTTCCCGTGCTCGATGGAGTCGCGTCCGTGATGATTGGACTTGTACTCGCGTGCGTCGCGACCATCCTGGCCAACGAAAGCAAAAGCCTGCTCATCGGCGAGCAGGCGTCGCCCGTGCTCGTCTGCGCCGCGATGGCTTTGGCGTTGGAGGAGCAGGGAGTTGTCAGTGCGAATGGAGCCCTTACTGTCCACCTGTCTCCGGACCAGATTCTCGTAGCATTGAGCGTTGAATTTAGTGAGGAGCTACGGTCACCGGAAATAGAGCGTTGCGTGGAATCCATAGAAACGAGGATCTGCAACGCGCATCCGGAGATCGTCGCGCTGTTCATCAAACCGCAGACGCGACAGAGGTTCGAGCAGTGGAAAGCAACGCGTTACGGCCGGGCCGACGGGTGAAGATGAGGGGTAAACGCTGGTCCGGATGTACCGCCTCACGCGCTCGCGCGTCCGCGCGGTCCGGTCTCGCGCATGAACATCGCAAGCACCATGGCGAGCGCGATGCCACCGAGCAGCCACGACCCGGCTGTGCGGAACACCGGCAGGTTCATTGCGCCGCCGTTTGCGAGGTGGCCGAGCAGCTTGCCATACACGGGCGTGAGTAACGCGCTGAATGAGAACACCAGGAAATTGATCGCACCGCTGGCGCTGCCTTTCACGTTGTCCGGATTGACTTCCTTGATCACCGTGTAGGGCAGCATTGCCGCACCGGAGCCGACGCCGAGCAGCAGGCCGAGCACGTAAGGCGGCGCCACACCGGCAGGCAGATAGTAAATGCCAGCGCCCGCCGCAAGCATGAGCATCGCGCCGGCGATCAACACCGGCTTGCGGCGGCCGAGCCGGTCGGACAGGTAGCCTAACAGTGGGCAGCCGATCACCCAGCCAAGCGGCACCATGCTCACGCGATTGACGGCTTCTGCATAGCTGACGTTGAGACCGTTGTGCAGGAACGGAATACCCCAGATCATGTCCCCCACCGTAGTCGGCAAGAACAGCAGGCCGGCGCAGAAACCGCAAAGGTAGGACTGCGGATTGGACAGCACTGTCTTGTACGGCGCGAACATCTTCATCCACAAGCGCTGGCTGGCTGGGCTATCGTCATGGACCGCCGGTGTCACGATGAGCACGAGCACGGCGATCAAAAGGATTACGACGCCGGACATCCACCAGAACTGCTGCCACGTGATGAGGCCGTGAATCAGCGGCGCAACGGCGAACTGACCTGCGGAGCCGCCCAGCATGCCGAAGCATTGAGTGAAACCGACCGCCGTCGCGAGAGAACGCGGCGGAAAGCCGCGCGTGGCAAGATACACCGCACCGATAAACCCACACGCCGAACCCGCGCCTTGCAGCAGGCGGCCGATCTGTGCAGCCTCCACGGTGCCCAGGCCGAACAGCGCTGCCCCGACGGCAACGAGGACGATGCCGGCCGGAATGACGGCCCGGCCACCGAGCCGATCGAGCAATGCACCGCAAACGATCGAGAACAGCGCGTAGGTATAGTAGTACAGGCCGACGAGGGCACCCACACCCAGCGCATCGCGGGCGAACGCCGCACTCAACTCGGGCATCATCACGCCCGGTGCGGAGCGCAACATGTACTGCATGAAGTAGAACGCGGCGCAGAAAAGCCACGCGATGACGAAACCCATGTGCATGGGCTCGCGGGCTGATGCAACATTGACAGTGCTTACGGCGTTGCTGGACATGGCTCGATTTCCATTGCGGGCTGAATTATCGGAACAGATTGACCTTTGCGAGGTCAATGAGCTGCTGGCCTCGACCATCCATGACGGCACGAAGCATAAACAGTCCAAAGTGGTAAGTTTGGTCAGCGGTGGTCGCAGGAGGCATCACGAGCTCCTGGCGTGCGCTCACTACGTCGACGAGAGCCGGACCCGGATGCGCGAATGCTTCGCGCAGGGCCCCTTCCAGCTCCGCAGGGTGCTCGACGCGCACGCCTTTGATTCCAATCGCATTGGCCATCGCAGCGAAGTTCGGATTTTTCAGGTCACATCCCGTATCAATGAACCCACTGGCCTTCATCTCCATTTCCACGAAGCCCAGCGTTCCATTGTTGAGCACGACGACTTTGACCGGCAAACCCGCTTGAATCAGCGTCAAAAACTCACCCATCATCATGGTGAAGCCGCCGTCACCCGACATCGAAATCACCTGCCGGTCTCTGAAGGCGGCCTGCGCGCCAATCGAATGCAACAGCGAGTTGGCCATCGAGCCGTGATTGAACGAACCGACCAGCCGTCGTTTGCCGTTCATCTTCAGATATCTGGCCGCCCATGCGACGGGGGTACCGACGTCGCAGGAGAAGATGGCGTCCTCGTTCGCGAGTTCGCTGACGAGGCGGGTCACGTACTGCGGATGGATGGTGCTGCTGCCCGATTCCGGCTGCGCGAGCGCATCCAGACTCTTGCGAGCCTTGCGATAGTCGTCGAGCGCGTGATTCAGGAAGCTGCTGTCCGCGTTCTGCTGAATCATTGGAAGAAGTTCATCGAGCGTATCTTTGACGGTTCCCAATACGCCGAGCTCTATCGAGCAGCGATTGCCGAGTGCTTCCGCCCTTGTATCGACTTGCGCGATGGTCACCCCCTCCGGGTAGAACTGCCGATAAGGAAAGTCGGTGCCCAACATCAGGAGCATGTCGCAACTCTTCATCGCTGAATAGCCGGAGGTGAACCCGATAAGGCCCGTCATCCCCACATCGAACGGGTTATCGTATTCGATGTACTCTTTTCCTCGCAGCGAGTGCACTATCGGCGCTTGCAGCTTACGGGCGAGTTCTACGACTTCCGCGTGGGAGTCCTTGCAACCCGCACCACAAAGCAGCGTCACTCGCGACGACTGGTTCAACAGACTCGCGAGCTTGGCGACTTCGTCGTTCGATGGGTGTATCACCGGAGCGCAAGGGGCACTCCATTTCGGCGCCGATTTTGTGAGAGGTCCCAATGCCACATTGCCCGGTATGACGACAACAGCGACGCCTTTACGCGCAACTGCCGTGCGGATGGCACGACTCAAAACTTGCGGTAGTTGGTCAGGACTGTGGACGACTTCGACGTAGTGGCTACATTCCTTGAACAGCATTTCGGGGTGGGTAGACTGAAAATAGTCGATGCCGATTTCCGTACTGGGGATATGTGCGGCGATAGCAAGAACAGGAACTCCGCTACGATGGCTGTCGAACAAGCCGTTGATAAGGTGCAGATTCCCGGGGCCGCAGCTTCCACAACAGACTGCGAGCTGCCCCGTGAGATGAGCCTCGGCGCCAGCGGCGAAAGCCGCGCTTTCCTCATGCCGCATGTGAACCCATTCAATCGAACCGTCTCGGCGCAGGGAATCAGTGAATCCATTAAGCGAATCCCCCACGACACCGTACACACGCTTCACTCCGGCACTTACTAATGCACCAACCATGTAGTCGGCCGCTATCGTTGCCATTTCACATCTCCACAGGTAAAAAACGGACGTTTCGTTGCGCTATGTTTTTGATGATAATTGGCGCGGAGAAGGACGGCTATTACATGAATCTGCAATCCGCGCAGAGAAACCATGGGCGCTCGATGCTCGCTGAGCAACGAGGCCAGACACCTGGACGTGCCTTGGATTACATAAATAGGTAACGTTTTTGGCCTGCGGCTCCATCACCGGCAAGCCGTGCTTTTGAAAGCGGATTATGTGGGCGTCGAAGCGAGGTTCGAATGGTGACTAAGTAGTTGGACATGCACCTGTGCTGGCTGGACCGGTCTGAGCAGGCGATAGCCGAGAGCCGGCACCGATACAAGCAACTTACGATGTGCGCCCATCATTTTGCGGATCATGCTGATCTGTACGCGAAGGTTGTTTTCGCCAACTATGGTGGTCGGCCACACTTGGTTTGTAAATTTCTCCTTCGTCACCAGTGCGCCATTGGCCTCGATCAGGATGAGCAACACATCCATTGCTTTGTAACCGAGTTCGACAAGGACATCGTCGACGTATACCTCTCGTCGGTCCGCGAACACGGTCAGGTTCTCAATGCGAATCATTGCGGTAAATGTCCATATGGGTGAGACCGCTGTATTTGGATAGCGATCTGCGCAGGCCAGCGACTCCGATAGCGGCGTCAACTTCATCGAGCCGTGGCGGCTTCAGTGTCCTACCTGCCTGCGATGGTAGTGGGCAGGATGTCTGAGCGCAATTACATGAAACTGGAGTGATTCTGAATTCGCTTTCGCCCGCCCTTGTTGGAAAATCTAGGCAGGCAAGACTGGCAGGACGACGCTGAAGGTTGCTCCGTAGCGTTCGTTATTGGCGGCAGTAAGACGTCCCTCATGAGCTTCGATAATGGATCGAGACACGGCGAGCCCGATGCCCATTCCCTTGCTCTTTGTCGTGAAGAATGCGTCGAATATGCTGTCGCCGCCAACGATACCCGAACCGTTGTCGACGACCTCGAGCAGCACGAACTGGTCGTCAAGGGGGCATGCGGTAATGAGAATCTTAGGCGTGCGTCCCGAGTTTTCCGTGGCCTCTATTGCGTTCATGATCAGGTTAAGAAGGACCTGCTGAATCTGTATCTGGTCGACGAACACCGGAGGCAGGCTATCGGGCAGATCGAACTCGATCTCGGCGGTATGCTTGGCTTCGTCTTCCTGTAGCAGTCGTACGGATTCGAGGACCATGTCTTTCACGTTTCGTTGGCGCTTCTGGAACGATTGCCGCTTGAACAGTGCGCGTATGCTTTGCATGGTCTCGTCGGCGGAGCGAGCATCTCGAACCACGCTTTCCACGGAAGTCCTGGCTTCGCTCAAATTTGGCGGATAGGCTGCGAGCCACCGTTTGCAGGCCTGCGCATTGGCGATAACGGACGTGAGAGGCTGATTGAGTTCGTGTGCGATGGATGCAGAGAGTTCCGCGACCGTGGCAATCTGGGTTGCCCGTGCGAGGTCCGCCTGAGCCTGTCTGAGCCGGTCCTCCGCACGCTGCCGTTCGTCGATATCAAGACTGAGTCCGCACCATTGGACAATGTTGCCATCGCAGTCTCTCATTGCTTCGGCGGTGTGCTGGAACCACCGGTAAGCCCCGTCCTTTCGGCGAAGCCGAGCAACGTGGCTGTACGGTTCGCCAGTCTCGATCGAGTGTGTCCATGCCTGAAGGAGGCTGTCCACGTCGTCAGGATGAAGAGTCTTCCGATAGCCGAGGTCCGCGAGTTGCGAAACATCCAGACCAACAAAATCGAAGGTTTTTCGATTGATGTAAGTGAGCCCCCCTCGCGGACTATTGCACCAGAGCATGGCGGGGATGGTCTCAGTCAGTTTCTGCAGCTGATGCTCTCGTTGTTCGAGCGCCATTTCCGTTTGCTTGAGATATGTGGCCCTCCAGATCATCGCGGGCAATGCGTCTATGAGTCTTCGTAAATTCGGTATGGTTTCTTCGATTTCCATTACGAGGAGGTGGCGCCGAGAGACCAGTTCGGCACTAAGCCATGCCGCCGCGATCGCGACGGTGCAACGGGCGATAGCGCCGGAGGTAAGAGGAGAGTGATTGAATGCCAACGCCGCTGCGGCCATCCCAAGCGAGGCGAACCCGGCAGCCAGGCGCCCGAAGCCGCGGCCAAAAAAGTGCGCGAACAGGATAACGAAGAGGAGGCCAAGGCAGCCCGTAATGGGTTCCAGTAACCCTGCGACCCCTGACACACCTGATATGGCGACGCCGAGGGCGGCATTGCGAGACGAGTGTGGTATCAACACGGTACGCATGTCTACCCCGGAATTCGTCGGCGCATTGGATAGTGATACTCTGTGTTCCCGCCACGATTGGCATGATAGGGATTTCTATGCATCCGGTTGTCGATGCGGCGGCGTTTCAAAGCAGATGTTCCAGCGCCGTATCAGGCGTTACCGGTTGGGCCTATGAGGCGATAAGATAAACTTACAACTTCATACTGCGTGGCGCCATTACATATTCATGTAAGGCAGAATACGGCTGCCCATGCTTCCGGGCGACGGTTCGGACGGCTATAATTTTCGGGTCGGCACGACCGTGTGAGATGTCAATTCAACGAGACCATCGTGGACCGACCATGCCGACGTTAGGAGAGGCTTTCACCTAACAACAAAGGGGCTTCATGGAATCCGCAAGCGAACTGGTCTATTTGGTCGACGATGACGCACGGGTGCGAGATGCGCTCGCTGCGCTGCTGCGCGCAAACGGAAGACACGTCCAGGCATTCGACTCCGGCAGAGAGTTTCTGGACACACCGCGTCAAAACGTCGTTGCATGTCTGATCCTGGACATGAGAATGCCAGGCATGAGTGGACTGGAAGTTCAGACCCTTGTCAGCAGGGACTCACAGATTCCCGTTATTTTCATTACCGGAAGGGGCGATGTGCCGTCCACGGTCCTGGCCATGAAGGGCGGGGCTGTTGAGTTCCTCACAAAACCCCTCGATGAAGATGCGTTGATGCGCGCGGTCGATGCGGCACTCGCCAGGGCACATGTGCTTCGCGAGGAGGCGGAGGAGGCCGCGGCGCTCCACGCTCTGCATCAATCGCTGACGCCTCGCGAGCAGGAGCTTTTGCCGTTACTCGTCAGTGGCTTGCTCAACAAGCAGGTGGCGGGAGTCCTTGGTATCACTGAATACACCGTGCAGGTACATCGCGGCCACATCATGAAAAAAATGCAGGCGGATTCATTTGCCACTCTGGTCAGGCAGGCAAGCAGACTGCGGCTCGAAACGTCGTCGACACAACATTCGATGCCTGACGCTAGCACCGATTCTTTGTTGGACTCTATGACTCGGAGAAAAAATGCCCGCGCCTCGGATTCGAACCGTTGCCGTGATTGATGATGATCGACGGGTCCTGAAATCGCTTGCCAACCTCCTGGCCTCCGGTGGGTATGAAACACGGACCTACGAATCTGCACTGAATTTCTTCTCCGACGGCGACTCGGGTCTGGTATGCGTTATCACCGACCTGGGAATGCGACCCATTGACGGCATTCAGGTGCTCGAAAGAACGGTACATTCGAGCGCACTTACGCCCGTCATAATTATCACCGGCAAACCGACTGAGTATACGGAAGACTACTATCTGCGCAGGGGAGCATTGGGCTTCTTCAAAAAGCCTATCGATGGAGATGCATTGCTGGACCTGCTCGATGGTATAGCTTGATTGTGCTACACGCGCTGTGACCTTTGCATGCCGCCTAGTGTGGACCGACAAGACTGAGGTCCCGCGCACGTGCAACGGCTTGCGCGCGCCGATCGACGCCTAGTTTGATGAAGAGGCTTTTCACATGGGATTTGACGGTTTCCGCTCCGATCCCGAGCGTTCTTGCGATTTCCTTGTTCGACTGTCCTCGGGCAATCAAGTCGACGATTTCGCGCTCCCTTGCGCTTAGCGATCCGCGCTCGGTGTCGCGCTGATGGTTGCCGCCGGGCTGATAGAGTACCCGCCAGCCGTGGAGCAGACGATTGATGTAGGCGGTCAGCTTGCTCGCTTGCGCCGTCTGCCGCGCGTCTTCGTACACGGCTTGCAGTAGCGGTCCGATGTCCGGTCCCACGTCGAGTAGGGATTGGTACACGCCTGCGGGCGCGGCGACCCTCAGGACTTCACGAAAAATCTCGACGGCACGCACCCGTTCGTTCGCTGCCAGCCAGACGAGCGCGAGCACGGTTCGCACGCGCATCGCGAGGAAGTCACTATGTCGGCATTCGACGCTGAGCAGTGCGGCGCTGAGCATCGCGGCGGCCTCTTCGGTCCGGTGCCGGGCCGCTGCAACGCGGGCCGCCCCGAGTGCCCAGTAATTCTCGATCTCTAGCGACCTGGAACGTGAAGGATGGGAATCCGACCGCGCCATCTGGTCGAGTTGCGCAACGCACGCAGCCGCCTCGACCACCCTGTCTTCCAGGACATATAGTCGTATCCGTTCGGCGAGGGCGGCGGCAATCATCCGTTCCCATTGACGCGCGCAACCCAACGCCTGCGCCCGATCGAGCAACGCGTACGCTTGCCTCATGTCCGAACGTGCGACTGCGATTCGGATCAGCAGGCGATAGGCAATTAACGCACTATCGAGCAAGACCGCAATGTCAATCACTGGCATCAACTCCGCAACTAGCTTCTCAGCTTCGTCCAGTCGGCCTTGTTCGTACCAGATTTGTCCTATCATCGGCGCGCACAACGCGACCGAGAGCGAACCGGGACCGGCATACCGTTCAGCCAGTTGCATCGATTCCGTGAAATACCGTTCGGCAAGCCCAAAGTGCAGCTGTTGCATCTCCGCATGCCCTAGCAGGCACAGCCGGTAGACCGACGAATACAGGTTGCGCTGGTCGTCTTCGATTGAATGGGCAATCCATGGCGTGGCGTAAAGCGCTTCGAGGTTGCCGGCCTTCCAATGCGCGAAGCGCACGACGTTGGATGCCACATTGATTGTCCAAATATTGGCAGACGGCCGCTCGAGGCAGGCCTGGGCGATAGCGAGCCCCCGCTCAGGCTCGTCCTTCAGCCCCGCGACGACCGAACGGATCGCTTGGCATTCCCACCGGATGTCTTCGGATTCGGCGCTAGTGCGAGGCTGGATATCTTGTTCGACCGGATTCAACATCGCGAGCGCCTCGTCGAAATGCATGGCGAGCGCCATGCCCCAAGCGATCGCCAGCGTAACGTTTACCTGTGTGCCGGGCAGACCCGCGGGAAACCGGCGTTGCAAACTGAGCAGCGTGAGCAGATCGCCTTTCTTGACCAGTGCCATCGCGCACCGCTCCATAAGGCGAATTGCGTTATCCGTAGTGCCCGCGGCGATCGCATGTTTGACCGCCTCAGTCCACAGCTCCTGCTCGCCATACCATTTGCACGCGCGGCAATGCAGCTCCGCCAACTCGTCGGCGTGCTGTGCCCCGAGCTTTTTGCGCAGGTACTCGCCCATCAGATGGTGATAGCGGAACCATTGCCCGTCGCAGTCGATCGCCTGCAACAGCAATTGGCTCCCGCCGATTTCGTCCAGCATGCGCTGGCTGGTGGGCAGGCCCGTTACCGCATCGCAGAGCGACGCACTCAACCGATCGAGTATCGACGTGCGCAGCATGAACTCGATCATTTCGGCGGGCAACCGTTCAAACATGTATTCGATGTAGGCGGCGAACGGCCGTGACTTGCCAGACGCTACATTATGCTGCTGAGCCGGTTGGCATTCCTTGCGCGAGAGCTCGGACATCGAGATGCGCAACGCCGCAGCCCAGCCTTCTGTGCTGGCAAAAAGCGTCTCGATGTGGAAGGCGTTCAGCATGCCGGGCAACGCGTGTTCGACGAAGTGCGTGGTTTCATCGAAGTCAAAACGTAGTGCCGACGCATCGATTTCCAGCAGGTCGTCTCCGGCTCTGAGCCGCGCAAGCGGCAGCGGTGGATCTGTACGACTGCAGATGACCACATGCACATGCGAGGGTGTCTTTTCGATAAAGAACGACATCGCGTCGTGGACTGCCGGAAGGCTGACCAGGTGATAGTCATCCAAAAACAGAACGACTTCGTCGTCGACTTCGACCAGCTCGTTGATCAGGGTGGAGACGACGGCGTGTGATGGGACGAACGCGGCGTCGGCCGTCAGGCTGATCGCCGTGGCGCCTACGTTGCCGCAGGCATGCTGCAACGCCTGCGCCAGGTAGTTCAGGAAGCGCGCGGGTTCGTCGTCCTCGGCGTCCAGCGACAGCCACGCCACTTGCGTACCGCTGGCGCGCAGCCGGTTGAGCCAACTGAGCGCCAGCGAAGTTTTGCCAAATCCGGCGGGCGCTTTGATGACGGTGAGACGTTTGGTCTCGGCACGCTCAGCCAGACCGGCGAGCCGCGGACGGTCGATCAAATCTGCCGGCAGGCGTGGCGCAACGACCTTCGTTGCGAGGAAAAGGTGCGGCCCCCTCGCGGGCGTCTCGGGCGTCTCTTCAGTCACGCGCATTTTCAGTCACACGCATTGTTATCGGGGGGGCGTGCTTGCCGCCACCCCCCATCGATTGAGCGCATCTCCCCAATAAGGGGGATGGTGGGCCGCGCCGCGCCGGGAGATCATGTATGCACCGGATTGAGATCGAAGCATGCCCCTTGACGAGGGGCGGCGCTTGTCGATCGCTGCCGGGCGGTCCACTGGGGCTTCGCCGGAAACGGCTCTTTCCGCCCCATGATACGCCGCATCGAATCGCATTGCAGAGTGTCGGGAGGGAACCTGTCGGTGCGCAGCCACGAAAGTCGCTGCGCCGGCGCTGCTCGTTAGTCGAAATCATGTCCCCGCCAATGATACCTATATCGCCGTGTTAGCCAACGTTCCAAAAATCAGTCTTCACTTGCGGGAAAAAACCGTATCCATCGCGGCCGATCTGACGCTTGTCGTCGAACGCACGCTTGCGATACTGAGGCAGCTCGACGGATACAAGTTGCTCGCACCGGCAGCGAAACAGGACGTTCACGAATCCGTTGCGCTGTCAGCCAAAGTATGGTTCGAGACGCTGCTGTCGGGCCAATCTCCATCGGCTCAGGACATGGACGTCTTTCGGGAAATCAGCCAAAGACGTGAGCATCAACGCGTGCCGCTGCAGAACTTGCTTCAAGCGCTGCGCCTAGGGTTGCGAGAGATCTGGAGCACATACGTCGCGCTGGGAGAGTTGGACGAGCGTATTGCCAAAGAACTGCTGGCCGACGTCTCGGTGTATCTCCTGGACCATTTCGATCTCGTTGCGCAGATCATGGTCCGGGCCTATCTGGCTGAGCAAACTCGGCAGCCTGGGTGGGCTGAATTGGTCACCGCAATCGAGGAGGGGGCGCGCCGATCCGAAAGCGTGCGACACCGTCTCGTCGCGCTCCTCGATCAGTTATCGGACGAGCCGGACCTGCTGTCGAGGCTCGAAGTCGACCACGCTCGAGAGCACCGTGGTACTGAAGCGGCCGGCGCGCAAGTGATGAAGTTCTTCGGCCTTGATGTCGATATCGATGACGGCGCGGAACTGTCGAAGGCCTTGCGCGATGCGCAGGAAAGGCTGGCGCAGGCGTCGAGGCTCGCGGCTGTTGCCGAACTGTCTGCCTCCATCGCCCACGAACTCAATCAGCCGCTCCAGGCCATAGTGGCGCATGGGCGCGCATGCGTGCGATGGCTCGCCGCAACGCCGCCCAAGATCGACGAAGCCAAATACTCGGCCGAGCAGCTTCTGCGCGACGCGAATGGGGCGGCCGACGTGGTAAGCCGCATTCGGGCGCTTTTCAGGCACACGGCGCCCCAAAAGGTCGATCTTGATATCAATAAGCTGATCCTTCAGGTCTGTACGCTGATGGCCGACGACATTCAGCGCAACGCGGTTTCGCTAGAGACAATATTGGGCGAAGACGTGTCGAAGATCAGCGCGGACGTGGTCCAGATTCAGCAGGTGATCGTGAACCTCGTGCGCAACGCCATTGAAGCGTTAGCGGCAACGCAGGAACGACCGAGGCTGCTAGTGATCCGCTCCCATCGCGATGCCGACAATGTGGTAATCGACGTGGAGGATCGCGGTACAGGACATATGGACTTTGAAAAGATCTTCGAACCATTCTTCACTACGAAAGAAACCGGAATGGGCATGGGACTGGCAATCTGCCGGTCCATCATCGAAGCACACGCCGGTCGGATTTGGGCCGTGCGCAATGTGTCCCGCGGCGTAACCTTCAAATTCAGCCTTCCGATAGAGAAATCGAACGCCACAGCACGTTGACGATGGCTGGCGGTATTGCCGGCGAAGACGTGGTGACGATCTCAGCGCTCGATTTACATCGTTGTTCCTTTCGGCGACACTACATATTCATGTAATGCGCATGCCTTTTTTTAGCGTTATTGTGGCGAGTTGGTGATAACCCCAGGGACAATTTTGAAACGATACGTTCCACCTGACAAAGGTAGAGGTCCAAAGCGTGCAATCGGTATGGCCGCGATTGTCGCGGTTCTCGAGTCTGGGTGCGCGTATGCGCCGTCCATTAACGTGCTCGGTTCGTACTTCCCGGACTGGCTGTTCTGTATCGTCGCGGGCGTTGTGCTCACGGTCGTCATCTATCTGATACTCAAGCGTTTTCAGGCCGGCCTTCTGCTGGGGCCTTCAGCCGTGGTGTATCCCACGCTGGTCACTTTCCTTTCACTCGCTGTCTGGTTAATGCTGTTCCAACATTGATCTGCTTCAGGTAACCCAATGGCGACGACTGTCAGTACGACAAAGAAGAGAACATGGCCGGCCATCGTCCTGGTCGTGGTGACGCTGCTACTGGTGATATTTGTCATCCACCGGCTGGATCGCACGCCTCGCACCGACGATGCCTACGTCTATGCGGATACGATCGACGTCGTGCCCGAGGTGAGCGGGCGCATCGTCGACCTGCCCGTGCACGACAACCAGGCGGTGAAGCAAGGTGAGGTGCTGTTCCGCATCGATCCGCGTCCTTATCAGGATGCGCTGACGCGGGGCAATGCGTCGCTCGTCGCGCTTGACCGGCAAATCGAGCTCACCCAGCGCACGGTCAATGCGCAGCAGTACAACGCGCAGTCGGTGCGTGCGGCCGTCGAGCGTGCGCGAGCCGCGGCCAGCCAGGCGTCCGATACGCTGCACCGCATGGAGCCGCTGTTGTCGCACGGTTATGTGTCGGCAGAAGATGTCGACCGCGCGCGCACCGCACAACGCGCCACGCAGGCCGAACTCAGCGCCGCGCAACTGCAGGCGCAGCAAGCGGCAGCGGCTGTGAGCGGGGTCGACGCGCTGGTCGCGCAGCGTGCTGTCGTCATGGCGGAGATCTCGATTGCCGAATTGAACCTCGAGTATGCGACGGTGCGAGCACCGTTCGACGGACGCATCGTGTCATTGAAGACGTCGATAGGTCAGTTTGTAACCGCGCTCAAACCCGTTTTCACATTGATCGATACGCGCCATTGGTACGTGGTTGCGAACTTCCGCGAGACGGAGCTCAAGGGCATCAGGGCGGGGACGCCTGCGACGGTGTACCTGATGAGCGATACGGACCAGCGCTTCCGGGGGAGCGTGGATTCGATCAGCTATGGCATCGCGTCCGATGAAGGCGGCCTTGCATTGCCCGGCGGATTGCCGCGCATTCAACGCACGATTAACTGGGTCCATGTGTCGCAGCGCTTCCCGGTAAAGATCCGGGTCGATAATCCGAACCCCGAGCTGTTTCGCGTCGGCACATCGGCGGTGGCGGTGCTGCATCCCGGCGGCGACGGCGAAAGCCATTGAGGAGTGCCCATGGCCGTCGCCGACTATCTGCCCGTTACGCTGCGCGATGCAGGCGATTTCCTGACACGCGAGCTGGCGCCTTTTCCTGGGCGGCTCAACGTGATGTTGCGCTGCATGCTCACGAGCGCCATCGTGATCGTCGCGTCGATGGCGCTCGAAGTGCCGGAGCTGGCGCTGTCGCTGCTGGTGGTGTTTTACGTCACGCAGTCGAACGTGGTGGTCACGCGGCTCGTCGGCCTGATGTTCATCGTCGGATCGACACTCGCAATCGGTCTGTCGATCCTGCTGCTGAAGTGCACTTTCGACTACCCGTTGGTACGCATCGTCGTCGCGAGCCTGCTGTTCTTCGGCAGCGTGTATTTGCTTCGCATTCTAAAGATTGGCGTGGTGTTCTTCATTGTTGCCATCGTCGTGATCTACGTGCAGAGCTTTGTGGACCAGACCGATCAGGCCGATTTGCTGATTCGCGCGGTGTTGTGGGTGTGGGTTGCCGTCAACTATGCGATCGCACTGGCGCTGGTGGTGAACACGTTGCTGTTGCCTGCCGAACCGCAATTGCAGCTCAAGGCGGAGATTCATCGGCAACTCACGACGCTGGAAACGTGCGTGACGCAACTGATAGCCGGCACAACGAGCGCCGCGCCGATCACGCTGGCTGCCGTCCAGCGCGGTGCGCTCTCGCTGCAGAAGCTGTTGCGATTCACCGCGATGCGCGACGCCCGCTATCGGGAGCATCAGGCGTTGCAACTGGCGTGCATCGCGACCGTGTCGCGCCTTCATCGTGGCGCGCATGAGTTACCACTTGAGTTACCACTTGAGTCGCCGGGAGCGACAGCAGCGCAACGGGCGGTGTTGCAGGAGTTGCGCGTAAACTGCCGCGCGCTCGATGAAGCGGTGATGTCGGGCGAGTCCTATCGCTACGCCGGCACCGCGACGGCGGAAGACCGTGCCGTCGCCAATACGATGCCTGCGGCCGTCGAATTGCAGCGTGCATTGCGCGCCTACGCCGATCTTGTCGCAAGCGGTACCGAACCGGGCAAGCCGCCCGCGAAAGAGCCGATGGTCGCGGCGGACGCGTGGACCAATCCTGCGTACATGCGCTTTTCACTGAAGACGATGCTTGCCGTGCTGGTCTGCTATGTGTTCTACAACGCCGTAGACTGGCAGGGCATCCACACGATCATGCTGACTTGCCTGATCGTCGCACTACCGAGCCTCGGCGCATCGACGCAGCGTGCGTTGCTGCGACTGTCCGGGGCCGCCGTCGGTAGTGCGCTGGCGCTGTTCATGGTCGTGTTCGTCGTTCCGCATCTTGACGACATCGTCGGCTTGCTGCTGATGGCGTTGCCCGTCGTCGCGCTGGGGGCGTGGATAGCGGCGGGTTCGGAGCGGATCGGCTATGCCGGCCTCCAGGTCATGTTCACCTTCTCGCTCGCATTGCTCGATCAGTTCGGCCCAGCCACGAATTTGACTGAAATCCGCGATCGGATGGTGGGCATTGCACTGGGCGTCGGCGTGGCGACCTTCGTGCAGATGTCGTTCTGGCGGGAGGGCGAGGGCGACGAGTTGCGGCAGAAGCTCGCCACGATGCTGCGCGCGATTGCCGCACAGTTGCGTGCTCCTCAGGCGGGCGTCGACCAACAGGACGAGTTGGCTTATGCGCAGCGGCAGTTGCAGGCGTGGGCCGTGCTAGCCGAGTGCGAAGCGACGCTGTCGCGTGTCGCGCTCGAGCCCAGTTGGCAGGAAGTGGAGCAGACGCAACTGACATTGCGCGCGCAAACCGTCCTCGCGCAGGGGCGCGAGATCATGCTCGCCTGCGATGCGTTGCGCAAGACGCTCGCGGCGCAAGTGGGATCGTCAAGCGCACCCGCTATCGACGCAGTGCGCGCGGCCCAGGAACGCTCGCGCGCCGAACTTAACCGATACGCGGACGAGCTTGTAATCAACCCACCCGATGCGCGCGCGCCGCGCCGCGTTGAGCCGGCTACGCAAGCCGTCGAACTGGCCCAACCGGCCCGACCGGCCCAACCGGCCGATCGACCGCTCATCGCCGCAGCGGACGAACTCTCGCGACAGATCGCGGGGCTGCCGGACTGGCGTGTCGAGGCGCGCGTCACGGTGCTGGCCTCACAGGCGGTAGGAACATGACTGTGCGCTCGGATCCCGGCACTTCCTCGTGGCGAGGCCGCGCCCTCGCCGTCGTAGGGTTAATGTGCGTCTGCCTGACGGGTTGTGCGCTGATCCACCACAACGGCACGCCCTATACCGAGATCGCGCCCGAACAGATCAATCTTGCGGACGACATCCACCTTGTGCGAGACGGCTGGCCCGCCGCCCGATGGTGGACGCGTTATAACGATGCGCAACTCGATGCACTCATTGGTCAGGCGCTGAGCAATGCGCCAACGATGACGATTGCGCGTACCCGCGTGGCGCAAGCCAGGTCAGACGTCGAGCTTGTCAAAGCGGGGTCTAACCTTCAGGTTACCGCGCTGGGTTTGCTGGATCGCGAGCATATTTCCTCGAACGGCTTTCTCGGCCCGTTCGCATCGAACGTACCAGCTGAGGGGTTCACAGGGCCGTGGTACACCGCGGGCGTCGTCGGGCTGGGCGCAAGCCTGAACGTCGACCTCTGGGGCAAGCAGCGTGCGCAGGTCGCAGCGTCGCTTGGCGTGAACAATGCGCGGCTTGCCGAGACGTCCGCTGTCGAACTCGAAATCTCCACGGATGTGGCACAGCTTTACTACGGCATTCAAACGACTTATCAGCTCATCGATCTGCTGAACCAATCGCATGAAATAACGGTGTTCGCGGTGCAAGCCCACGAAGCGCAAGCGGCGCGCGGCCTCGAATCGCGCACCGCGCTCGAAGAAGCACGAGCGCAGCAGTTGGCCATCGAACGGCAGATTGTGTCGGCGCAAGGGCAGATCCTGCAGCTTCGCGAATCGATGCGGGCGCTGGTCGGCGCGGGCCCCGATGGCCTGGCCGCCATCAAGCCGGTTGCACTGCCGCGTTCGCAGGCGGCCCTACCGGCCACGCTGTCATACGAGCTGCTCGCCCGGCGGCCTGACCTGCAAGCGATGCGCTGGTATGTACAGGCATCGTTCGACCGCATCGACGCAGCGAAGGCGGCGTTCTATCCGAGCTTCGACATCAAGGCGTTCTTCGGCGTGAACGCTTTGCACCTCGCCGACCTCTTCACGCATGCAAGCCAGCAAATCAACTTGATTCCGGGCCTATATCTGCCGATCTTCGATGGCGGCAGGCTCAACGCGAACCTTGGCGGTGCACGCGAGGGGAGCAACCTGTTGATCGAGCAGTACAATCAGGCCGTCCTCAACGCGGTACGCGATGTCGCGCAAACGGGCAGCCGCTTGCAAGCGCTCGACGCGGAGACCGAATTGCAGAAGCAGCAGATCGAATCGGTTGCGTTCGTGAGGGACAGCGTCGAGGCGCATTATCAGCGAGGCCTGACGAGTCGGCTCGCGGCGCTCGAAGCGCGGCGGCCGGTGATCGCGGAACAGGTTGCGCTGCTCACGCTCGATGGCCAGACGCTCGGTCAGGAGATTGCGTTGACGAAGGCGCTCGGCGGCGGCTATCGCGCCGCAGCACCCGTCGAATTGAAGCCGCGTTGAACGGCGTCGGATAGCGTTCGGCGCCATTGTGTGCGCGCGAGCAAGGGATTAGCCGGGGTTTGAAATTGCGGTTGTCGCCGGCACCGTTCCACGTAGTCCCGCTCTTGTGATCGCCTGTGTGACCAGGCCATCGGAGCGCGCGTCGTCGATGAAGTGACGTAAATAAGGCATCGCCTGCTGCCGCCCTTTCGGAATGGCCGCCCCGAAATGCTCCATACCCCAACGACCGGCAAGTACGTGTGAACCGGGCAACCCATCGGACATTTCGAAGAGTATGGCTTTATTTGTCGCGAAGGCATCGAGCTGGCCATTTGCAAGCATCTCGCGTGCGCGTGCAAGCGTGGGTATCGGGATCATGATAGCGCTGGGATAAAGCGGTGTTAGCTCTGCGGCGGTACTACTGCCCGTACTTACACCGATTCGCATCCCCGGGCGGCTCATGTCGGACAATGCGGCAATAGACGATCCCCCGGGAACCAGGAAACTTTTCTCAACGTCCATGTACGTTTGGGAGAAGTCCATATGCTGCGCGCGCTCGGCTGTTGCGTTGGTAAAGGTGACATCAACTTGGCCGGATTCCACTGCGGAGAGCACGCCGGCATTCGACGGGAATATGACCGGTTCAAACGGTACACCGAGCCGAGCAGCCAGTGCCTTGCCCAAATCGAAACCCACACCCTTGGCGTCGGCCGACGACGTGCCCTGGACGATGGACGAAGGGCTGCCTGAGTAGACGCCAACCCGGAGTTTTCCGGACGGTGCCAGTGTTGCACGTGTCTGCGCAGGGGAGGTGACGTCTGCGGTGGTGCATGCGGTGAGCAACGCCGCCAACAGTGCGATAAGCGCGGGCGTGGACCGATTCAATATTCTCATTGAGTCTCCTTGAACCTATTGTATTGAGCATGCGTGGCGAGCGCTCTAATCCGCTGGGCAACTTCGCCGTCAGACTGTTTCGATTGAGCCGGAGGACGCAGCGACGCATCAGGTCGCGCTAGCGACCGGTCTTACCTCTCCGCCTTGCCGTGCATTACCATAATCGTTTGCTGCATCAGTGCACAAAGCGTTTCACGCCCGTCCTTGACGGCGAATACTTCTGCCTGGGTAACAATTAGCGTACGGCCGGGGCGCACTACCTGCCCACGGGCGATCAGCGTTTCGCCGTCGGCCGGAGCGACCAAGTTCATCTTGTATTCGACCGTCAAAACCGAGGCGTCGTCTGGAACCATGGTCATCGCAGCGTAACCGCCAGCTGTATCGGCAATCATGCCCACCACGCCACCATGTACAAAGCCGTGCTGTTGCTCGACACCGTCCCAATGAGGCAGGTGAATTTCGGTGCGGCCGTGCTCGATCACGGGCAAGGTCGCCTGGATAAGCGCCATCGCATTCTGGCGCATGAAGCTGGCGCGGACGCGCTCAGCGAAGAGGGGGACGGGAGTAGGTGCCATGAAGACCGATTGTATTGTTAAGTTTCACGTAATGGCGCGACTCGAGCGGCTGCCATACCGATGACGCGACCAACAGGCTTGCGGATTAATCGGCTCCCGGATGTGAGCCAGAATTCGCCTAACGTGAAATATTTTGTCATAAATCACGGTGGAATCTGTTTGGATACCGACACACGACAATAAACCCGCTCGATTAAAATCGCGACTGATCATCGTGCATGCACCGCGAAAGAGCGCGGTCAACAAATAAAAGAACGGGGAACGACAACATGAAGCGGAAAGCCGATCATTGTCTCAGACAGAACGCCCTAACACTTGCTTTGGCGGCGCCCCTGGCGGTCATTGCGCAGGCGGCGACGGCCCAGACGACAGTCATCAGCAGCCCGCAGGGGACCTACGATTGGACTAGCGGTAACCTGTCCGTTACCTCAACCATTTCCGGCAGCATTGTCGGCGGCGTTGCCGGCTGCGGTTTGGCCGCCGTGAACGGCGTGGTTGCCTGTGGCAGCGTCGGCACGCTGACCAACAGCGGCGTTATCTCGGGCATTGTTGGTTTCGAAAATGATAGCAGCACGATCACCGCGGTGAACAACAGCGGCCAGATCAGCGGTCAGTCCGACGGCATTGTTAACCAAGGCAGCATTGGCACGCTGACGAACAGCGGCACCATTAACTCCTTCCAGAACAATGCGATCTTCAACCTTGGCAGTATCGGCACGCTGACCAACAACGGGGGCACTATTAGCATAGGCCCCGGCACTGGCGTTGGCATTGTCAACGGCGGCACGATCACTGTGTTGAACAACAACGGCGGCATCATTAGCGCCAACGTCGCCGTCAATAATAGCGCCATCGAGAGCACCGTCCCCGGTACTATTGGCACCCTCACTAACAGCGGCATGATCAACGGTGCGCAGACAGGCATAAAAAACGCCATTGCGGGCACGATCGGTACGCTGATCAATAGCGGTGTCATCAGCGGCCCCGATAATGCGCTCTACAACGGCGCGTCGGGCTCGATTGGCCTGATCACGAATTCGGGCATGATTGCTGGCAATATCACGAACCTGTCCAGCAACGATCTGAGCATCAGCGGCGGCACCGGCACGATCTTCGGTACGCTGACCGGCTTTGGCGGCGGCAGCACCATCGGCACGATCACCAATACCAGCTCGAATGTCGCATTCGGTTCCGGCAATCTGCTTTTGAACGATAACGTCAACGTCGGCAGCAATGCGGTGAGCAATACCGGGACCGCCGTGCTCCAAGTCAACCGGCCGGTGACGATTACGGGCAACTACAACCAAGGGGCAGGCGCGACCCTGCAGATCGGCGTGGCCAGCGGTGCGACGACGCTGGGCTCGATCACGGACACCGGCTACGGCCGACTGGTGGTGACCGGCAACTCGATGATTGCTTCGGGTTCGTCAGTGACGCTGCAGTCCAACGGTTTCGCGTTCGCCGCAGGCCAGCGTTACGTGGTGGTGGATACGGCGGGTACCGCGGTCTACAACCCTGGCAGCCTGAACTATTCGATCAACGGCTATACGTCGAGCGTGACAGGCTCGACTGTGGCTAACGGCAGCAACAGCGATCTGGTGCTGAATGTGCTCAGTGCAACTCTGGATTCGACTACGCCGCCCCCGTCAACTCCACCGGCTTCAGCCTCGACTCCGAACCCTGCATTGATCGCGACTGCACCGAACGCCGTTGCGTCGCTCAATGGCCTGCTGAGCTACACCGGTATCAGTGATCCCGCGTTGCTGAATCTGCGCAACGCAGCGCTGGGTTCGTTAAGCCAGGGTTCCGCTGCGACGGCCAACCGGATCGGCAAGCAACTCGCTCCTCCGACCCAATCCGGCACGGCGGCCGCTGCGCCGACATTCGATACCATAAGCGTGGTGAGCGCGCACGTTGACGGCTTGCGCTTGGCACAGGCGAATGGCGATACCGGGGTGGCAACCGGCGAAGGCCCGGCGCAATGGGGCGTGTGGGGCCAGGCCTTCGGTGGTCATGCCAGCCAGAACGAGCGCGACCAGGTAGACGGCTACAACGCCAACTACGGCGGCCTGCTGCTGGGCGTAGATCACGCGATCAACGACAACTGGCGTACCGGCGGCGTGTTTAGCTACAGCAACACGTCAGTCAACAATACCGGCGACACCATAGGCGACACCACCACCATCAACGGCTACGGCCTGATTGGCTATGCGAGCTATACCGGCAGTCCGTGGTATGTGAACCTCTCGGGCGGCGTGGTGCAGCAGCAGTACGACACCACGCGTGCGGTCAACTTCCAGGGCTTCTCGGGCACGGCGGGCGGCCACTTCAGCGGTCAGCAGTATGTGGCGCGCGCCGAGGCGGGCTATCCGCTGGCGCTGGGCGGGGTCACGCTTACACCGCTGGCGAGCCTGACCTACAGTTACCAGGACCAAGGCAGCTATACCGAGAGCGGCGGCAACGGCGCGGCACTGTCGGTGGGTGCCACGCATGCGAACTCGGTGAAGAGCGCTCTCGGCGCGAAGCTGGAGAAGGCCTTCGCCAGCCACTACGGCGAGATCGAGCCGGACCTGCAAGTGCAGTGGATCCACGAGTACGACCACACGGCGCAGGCGACGGGGGCAAGTTTTGCGGGGGACCCGACAGGTCAAACGGCATTCACGACGGTGGGCGCGACGCCGGTATCGGATCTGGCGGACGTGTCGCTGGGCGTGACGCTGCTAAAGGCGAACAACCTGAGCCTGTCGGTGCGCTACGAACTGCAGGCAGCATCCGGTTTCGTCTCGCAGACGGGCACAGTGCGCGTACGCCAGTTGTTCTGATCCTCCCTAGCCGAGGGACTGCTGGGTTGCCCAACTCCAAGCGACATTTACGCCACTAGGACAGCCTTGGCACCTTCGAGCGAACCGTAGGCCATGGCCCGTTCGATCTGATCGTAAGCAAACTCCTTTCCTATTCGGGTCGTCAACATCGGATCGTCAATCACGCCGGCCGTTCATGCGAAAAGACAGCGGCGGTAGTCCGGTTATTTAATGCGTCGATGCAAACTTGCGCCGCAGTGGGCCGGCCGATAGCCACAGCGCGGAGACAAGAAAATAGATCGCGCCGACACCTGCGCAGCCGGCCACTTTGACAATCGCCGGAGGCACTGATGCATGGGCCTGCGCGATAAAAAACACGCCCGCCGTGGACGGCGCGACAAACCACGCCATCCCCGCAAGCACAGTCGCAGTGCTGAGAAGGCCGGTGAGCAGCACAGGGCGGTCACCCCAGCGGTCGGTCAGCATGTGCGCATGGCGTTCACCAGTATCAATGCAACGCCACTGGTCGACCGGCTCGCCGCTATCGTGCTGGAATCCGTTGGTAGCGCGCCATTACGCCCGGCTTAAGCCGCCAAATCTATGGTTAAACAAACTGGATCAAAATCGCAATGATAAAAACCACCATGACGACAAGGAGCAGTGAATACGCAATAATCTTGATGCGGGCGATCGTTACATTCTTACGGCGAGGGGAATTGGAGCCTTCGCTTTTTTGTGACATTTCATTCAACTCCGACTGACACCGCATTTTTCCAATGCGGCATCATATCAAAGCCGTTCGACAGCAGTTTTAAGAGCGATCCAAATGCATCAGCCCTTCGCCCAAGCCACGGCGCTAGCGAGCGCAAAATCACGATATGACCTTGGCGGTCGCCCGAGCAGTGTCGATAAGTGCTCGATCTGCGCGGTCGACGCCACTGCGCCGTCCTGCTGATACCGGCTCATCATCAGGCGTATGTCGTAGGCCTGCCAAGCAGGTGCGACTGACTTAAGACGTTGCTCGAGGGTATCGAGATCATTACCACCATAACGGATCGGACGCCCCAGCGCCTCAGCCCAGATCCGCACGATGGTCTGCGCGGTGAGTGCGTCCGGACCGACAAGTTCGTACGTTGCTCGCGGCAACGGGTCGGCGGCACGTTCGCGCCGCAGGAGCTCTTGTGCCGCGGCCTCGCCGATATCGCGGACATCGACCATGGAAATGCCTTTACCCCCGATCGGCATCCCATATATGCCATGCATCAGCAGCGGCTCTTTCTGCCGGAGATCGTTCTGAATGAAATAGGCGGGACGCAGCACCGTCGCTGGTATGTCGCAGTGCTCGATCATGCGCTCGACCGCATGCTTACCGGTAAAGTGAGGCACGTCGACATACTCGGCGCCCTTGAAAACCGACAGATACACCACGCCTTTTACAAGCGACTCTCGCGCCACGCTCAGTGTCTGTAACGCTTGAGTCAGTTCGTCTGCGACACCCGGTACCAGCAGGAACAACGTGCTGACTCCTTTCATCGCGTGCCGCATCGAGTCCACGTCGGACAGGTCACCTTTGATTGCGGTGATGCCGTCAGGGAGGCGGGCTTTTTCAGGTGTGCGCGTGAGTGCATGCACCTCGGCACCGCTGCCTTTCAAATGTTCAAGAACTTGATTACCTACAACGCCAGTACTGCCGGTTACAAGGATAGTCATGATTTTCTCTCTAATGGGAGGGCCGAAGCAGGCCGTTAGAGACAGAATATTCGTTCCATCGAAGCAGCGATAGATATACAATCGCGATGATCCGTCTCATATATGGAACGATTATGGATTTAACGGCTCTGGCCGATTTCAATGCAGTGGCGTTGTATGGCGGTTTCGGACCCGCCGGTCGCGCACTCGACCGACCGAAGGCCACCCTGTCACGACGCGTGGCCGAACTGGAGGAAGAGCTTGGCGTGAGGCTGATCGAGCGGGGAGCACGGCGGATGCGTCTGACCGAAGATGGCCTTGTACTCCATGAGCGCACGCGAGGGCTCATGGCAGAGCTTCAGGAAGCCGGGGAGGCGGTGGCGTCACGTGCGCCCATCGCGCGGGGGCGGTTGCGTATCAGTGCGCCCATTGTGTTTGCACACGTCGTGTTGTGCCAGATTGCCGCGCGCTTTGCTTTGGCTTTCCCGCAAGTCGAACTCGAGGTCGTTGCGGAAGACCGTGTCGTAGATCCCGTGGACGACGGCTACGATCTCGTTATCCGCATCGATCCACCGCGCGACGAACTGCTAGTGGGGCGACGCATACTTGCCGACGAGCGGCTGGTGGTCGCCACGCCCACCGTGTCGATACCTTCGACGCCAGCACGCGGCACAGCCGAGTTGTCCGTGCCGGCCGTCTTGTCGACGGCGACACCGTCAGGAGCGACCTGGCACATACGGACAGAATCGGGTGACGTGCGAGTACTCAAGCCCGTGCCGGTGCTACGACTGTCGTCGCTGTTGATGGTGCGCGAGGCCGTTCTGACCGGCGTAGGCGCGGCGTTGTTGCCCAGATTACTCGTGGAGCAGGATGTTGCGGCGGGGCGACTCGTTCGCTGGGGCACAGAGCAGGGTGCGCCCGTGGAGATCTGGGCGCTCTATAACTCGCGCCGTCTGCTGAGTGCCAAGGTCAGGGCATTTCTGGGCGTACTGCAGGATTTACCAGCACGAGCGCAAAGAACGGGGTGACGCGCACAGGGCACACGCGGCGAATAAGCATTGTGCTACTCGTTCTCGCACCGTGCCACGCTATGCTTATAGGTAGCGCAGCCTGCCTCACGAGGCTATTGCCGATGGGCACGCAACCGCCAACGACAGCTTCTCGGACAATTGTCGATGTGCTTCCCGCACTGCTCGTGCCACAGCTCCCGGACCGAAAACCAGCCCTTGCAGCGGGAAAAAATGTACATCCTTGATGCCGATGGATGCGAGCGCATAGCGCAAGTACGGTGTCAGGAAATCGACCTGATTCGCGTGTTCTCCCGCATGAAAGCCGCCAGAGCTGACCAGAACAAAGGTCGCGCGGTCTTTCAGTAGCCCGACCTTGCCGTGCGGTGTCGCGTGAAACGTGCGCTCGATGCGGATCACATGATCGATCCACAGTTTGAGCGCGGCGGGTACGGTGAAGTTGTGCATCGGTGTAACGATGAACAACATATCGTGTTGTTCCAGTTCGACGATCAAGCGTTCCGACCATTCGAATGCTTGCGCATCGCGTGCCGCTTGCGAAGTGACGGCCAGCGCATAATCGCGGCCGATGGGTGGAATGGGCGACTTCACCAGATCGCGTTCGGTGATCTGTACGCGATCGATACCCGCTGCAGCAATCGCTTCCATTGCAAGGTGATAACCATGGCTCATGTCGCTGTGCGGGCCACTGTTCAATAGCAAAATGCGCGTCATGTCGCTGATTCCTGGGTAAGCGTTTCGACGAAATGCATGCCCTTTGCAAGCAGCCCCTGCCGGAAGTAAAAGCGTTGCGCCAGCGCCATATGCAAGCCGGTATCGAGCACAAAATGTTGGCAGTGCAGCGCGACCGCGCGTTGCCGTGCCGCTTGCAACAGACGTTCACCAAACCCGCCGCGATGCAACGAAGCCGTTACCACCAGATCGTCGACGTAAATGAAGCGGCCGTAGATCAAATTGTCCTGCAACCGATAGCCGGCAAGTCCAACGATTGCGCCATCGTGCCACGCCGCAAGCAAGCGATACCCCTGAGCGCGTTGCCGCGCGATCTGCGCCGCGTAGGTTGCGGGGTCGCTCAGATGCGGTCGCAATTCCTTCATCACCGAGAACGACGCTTCCAGATCGTCGTCGCTTTCGATATGTTTTATTTCCAATTGAGACCGCATGCTTTTCTCCATGAAGTGAGTGGCGACCAGGGCAACCAGCCCTTACTCCGGCATCTTGCGGAACGCGATGGCAAAGCGATTCCAACTGTTGATCGACGTAATCAGTAGTGTCAGCTCCATCAATTCGGCATCGGTGAAATGTGGGCGAACCGCGGTCCACACGGCATCCGGCACGTGGCTTTGCGAGACCAGCGTCAGCGCTTCGGTCCATTCCAATGCGGCGCGCTCGCGATCGCTGAAGAACGGGGTTTCGCGCCATGCAGCGGTGGTAGCCAAGCGGCGTTCCGATTCGCCGGCTTTGCGGGCGTCGGTCACGTGCATGTCGAGGCAGAATGCACAGCCGTTGATTTGCGATGCGCGCAAGCGGACCAATTCCTTAAGCAGGATGTCCAGCGTGCCCTTGTTGATTTGGCTTTCCACGCCCATCAGTGCCTTGATGGCGTCTTTGTCGGCGTTTGCGAAGTCGAGGCGAGTTTGCATTTGAAGCTCCTGGGTCAGGTAGATCGAAGTGAACAAGTTGCGTTTGCTTGAGGTGTAGTATGCGAAAATCATGGCCGTGTTAGAAGAGCCAAGAAATGACAAAATGACTAGGCCATGAAAGCAGCCAAACCTGAGCTGGATCTGCGCGTCGATCGCGCCCTGGAATTGCCGATGTACCTGCAGATATGCCAGCGTTTCAAAACGGCAATCGAGCAGGGCAACCTGCGTGCGGGCGATCGCGTGCCGGCCGTACGGGCGCTGGCGACCGAGCTGAATCTCGCGCGCGGTACGGTGGAAATGGCTTATCGCATCCTGACGGACGAGGGATATCTGCAGGTCAGGGGTGCGGCCGGCACCGTGGTCTCGCCGTCGTTGCCGCGGCCGGCGGCCCTCAAGCCGCGCGTGATCGTGGCCGGACGAGCGGATGCGGCCCTCGTCGATTACGACGGTCAGGCACCGAAGCCGCTGCAAATGGGTTTGCCGGCGCTCGACGCATTTCCGCGCAAAGTGTGGAACCGGCTCGTCGGGCATCGCCTGCGCGGCAGCGAACCGGCGCGGCTGGCCTATCCGGACCCTGCCGGTTACGACAGCTTGCGTGCAAGGGTTGCGACTTATCTGGGCGTGTCGCGTGGCGTGATATGTCTGCCGGAACAGGTGTTCATCACGACCGGCTTGCGCAACTCGCTGGAACTGACGTTAAGCAGTCTTTCCACGGCCGGCGATGCGTTCTGGTTTGAAGACCCGGGTTATATTTTTGCTCGCTTGTTTCTGCAGAATGCCGCAGTCAAGATGGTGCCGGTGCCGGTCGATGAAAATGGATTGATGGTGGAAGCCGGCAAACGACTCAGTCCGCATGCGAAATTCGCGATGGTTACGCCGTCGCATCAAAGTCCGCTGGGCGTGACGTTATCGTTGGAACGTCGGATGGCGCTTTTGGAATGGGCCAGCAAAGCCGGTAGCTGGATTATCGAAGACGACTACGATAGTGAGTTTCGTTATCGGGGGCGGCCGTTGGCGGCGTTGAAAAGCCTGGACCGCAACGATCGCGTGATTTATAGCGGCACCTTCAGCAAGGCGATGTTTCCGGGGTTGAGGTTGGCTTATGTCGTCGCACCGGTCAGCGCGGTTGCGCGCTTTCAGGCGGCTTCCTACAACCTGAACGCAGGTTGCCCGTACCTGTTTCAGGCTGGCATTGCCGACTTTATCTCCGAGGGTCATTTCTCAAGGCATTTGAAGAAGATGCGTCTGTTGTACGCGGAACGTCGTGCGGTAACGTCGCGCGTTTTCCAGGAAGTGCTCGGCGACCGCATACGGATCGATTTGCAGCCGGGCGGCTTGCACATACTGGCGAAGCTGGCCGATCACGAAGACGATATCGCGCTGGGGGCCCTTGCGCGGGCTGCCGGTTTGGCCGTGCATTCTTTATCACGGTGGTACATCAATGCCAAGCCGCGACAGGGATTGTTGATGGGTTTTGCCAATGTCATCGATGAGAAGGATGCGATGCAACTGGCGTTGAAACTCAAACAAGCATTGAGGTGAGCGACGTTCTGGAAGGTTTGCTCGTCCGCGGTTTCATTCGTGGTTTCCTCCGCGGTTTCCTTATTAGAAAGCCGCGGACCGGATACGCTGCGGCTCGCCGCTAGTCGAGGAATACGTAATCGGCAAGATAGGGGCTGCTGCCTTCCTGTCCTTCTTGCGTGCAAGGTACGGTAGGCGCAACGCCGCCGCGCGTGTTCAATCTCTGCACGTAGCGCGCCGGAGCGAGGAGTCCTGGTCCCCCGGCATTCGTCGCCTGCAACAGCAACAGCGCAATGCTGCCGGGCTCGCTCGTATTGGCTGCCTGCTGCAGGACCTTGCCGGTCAGCTTGCTGCCGTCGGATGCTTCCCAGCTCGGGCCGGCGTAATGCTTCACGACTCGCTTGCCGGATGCATCGTACAGATCCGCTTGGGGCGCCTTGAGCGTCCACGTCAATTGATTTTTCGGATCGCGCTTGCACACATAGACCTGCACACCGGATGCGGTCAGGGAAACAATCACATGCTGCGCATCGGCAGGTTGCAGCGTGGGCGGCGCGGTGGTCTGCGCGATTGCGGCGTAGGACGCCAGCAGAAATGCGCTGCCGATTGCAGCGCGGATCAATCTACTCTGTCTATCTAACACGTATGGCATAGGTTTTCCTGGTCGAATTTTCGCGGCGATCTCCGCTTCTGTGTCCGTCCAGTATCACACGGGCTTGCTTTTCGCGTCCGGCCTGCGCTTGGCGCGACATCGCAACCTGCGGCGCGACCGAACATGCCCGCTCGTGTGCCATTCGCTGCACCGGAAATGGGCCGGGATGCCCGATCGCGTGCCCGGCGCGACTAGCCAGAGTTGTCCGTCATGACTCACAAATCGTCGTGCGTTTCCAGGCAAGCGCGCAAGACCACGGAGTAGCGCGGCTGTCATGAAGTTCGTCGCGAGAGCGGCGTGCTCTGGCACGCTTCATGCTCAATGGCTAGCGTCAACGGATGAGCGTCGAGCTCAATAACTGATAGGAAAGCTAGGGTTCCGGTTCGCACAAGACGTCGCGAATGCTGGTCCGAGAGCAGTCCGGCTCCGCTTCAAAAACGGGGCTCCACGGAGGGATAAAAGCCCGGGAGATGCGCATAGTGCGCTCTCCCGCGACCTTTTTCCCTTTCAGGAGCCTACGCATGTCGTTCAAGTTCAAGAAGACTCTGTCCGCATTCTCCGCACTGACCGTCGCATCCGGCTTGCTGGCCGCAACGTGGTTAAGCACGCCGGTTGCATCAGCCGCTGGCACGGCCACTCCCGCGGCCACCTCAGCGGCCGCCACGCCCCTCAAGATTGGCACTGTCGTGTGGATAGGCTACGGCCCGTTCTATGTTGCGCAGGCGCTCGACATGTATAAGAAATATGGCGTATCGGTGCAGTTGCAGTTCTTCACCGATCCCGGCTTGCTGCCGGCCGCGATAGAAAGCCACGCGCTCGACGGTGCGATGCTGACCTACGATCAGGTGATCGGTTCGGACGCGAAAGGTCTGCAGCAAAAGGTGGTGATGCCGATCGACTTCTCGGATGGCGCCGACGCCATCGTCGCCAGCTCGGACATCAAGAAGGTGACCGACTTCAAGGGCAAGAAAGTGGCGTATAACCCGCTGTCGCCCTCCGACTTCTTGCTCGCTTATGCGTTGCAAACCAACGGCATGAGCGACCACGATATCGACTCCGTCAACATGACGCCCGAAGCGGTTCCGGCGGCCATGGTGTCCGGCAGTTTGCCGATCGGCGTGACCTATGAGCCCAACGTTTCGCAGATCCTCGCCGCGAAGAAGGGCAAGTACCATGTGGTCTATTCGTCGCACAACGCACCGGGCCTGATCGCCGACGTGCTGGTTTTTGACCAACCGTTCATCGATGCACATCCGGCGCAGGTGAAGGCGATTCTGCAAGCGTACGAAGATGGCCTGGCCTATATGAAGAGCCATCCGAAAGAAGCCGATCAGATCATCGGCAAGGCGCTCGGCGTGTCGGCCGACGACGTGAAGGCGCAACTTGAAGGGGTCTACAACATCCCGCCCAAGGAGATGCCACAGAGTTTCGTCAAAGGCCCGAGCACGAAGTCGTACTACACCAGCGGCGCTGTGATCGGTTCCTTACTGCAGAAGAAAGGGCAAATTAGCACCGTGCCTGCAGTCGAGACCACCATCGACGCGCAGTTCGTCGCCCAGCTTGCCAAGTGAACGTCATGCCGACGCTCTATCGATATCGCGATGGTTTGCTGCCGAACACGCTAGGGTTGGCGTATGCGTTCGGGGGTTTCGCCGCCGGCATCGGGCTGTTGCTCATGCAGCCCTGGTGGGCGGCGGTGCTGGGCACACTGCTGCTCGCGCATGCCCTGATCATCGGTGCGTATTTTCTGCACGAGGCAGCGCACGGCACGATGTTCCACGGCGCGGCAGCCAACGCCCGGCTAGGCACCTGGCTGACCTGGTTGAACGGCAGTTGCTACGCGCCGTTCGGCGATCTCAGGCGCAAGCATATGCGTCATCATGTCGATCGCGCCGACGTGCTGACTTTCGATGCCAAGGCCTTCCTGCTGCATTTGCCGCGTTGGGTGCGTAACGCGGTCTTGGCGCTCGAGTGGGCGTATTTTCCCGCGGTCGAATTGATCATGCATGGCTACGTGATCGCTGCGCCGTTTCAATCGGCGGCGCGGCGTGCGCAGCGGCGGCGCATCGTGACGGTTCTTGTGGTGCGTGCGGTGCTGTTCGCGCTCCTTGCCTGGATTTCGCTCAAAGCGGTGGCGCTTTATTTGCTGGCGTGGTTGATCTGCGTGAGCGTGCTGCGTTTCACCGATGCCTATCAACATACCTACGATGCCTACGCGGTGCTTGAGGACGGCGCGCCAATCCCGAACGACAAGGTGCGTGACCATGCCTACGAGCAGCGCAACACGTATTCCAATCTGGTCTCGGTGCGCTTGCCTTGGCTAAACTTGCTGCTGTTGAACTTTCCGTATCACAACGCGCATCACGACCGGCCGATCGAGCCGTGGTATCGGTTGCCCGCTGCGCACGTCAAACTTTACGGCAGCGACGACAGTCAGGTGATTCCGATGTCGCGTTTGTTGACGAGCTTTCACCGGCATCGTGTGACGCGCATCTTGTCGAGCGATTACGGTGTGATGGACATTTCGCAAAAGCATGCGGACGACTTCTATGGCGCGGTGGGCGTGTCGTTCCTGACCGCCGTCTAGGGCATCCCAACCAGGAGGAAGAAGTGCATGACCCAGGTCCTGAGAATGTGGCCTTTGCTGACGGCCACACACCGCTACGACAAGTCGATCTCCACGCGCAATCGCGGGGCGGGCACGGAGATCGATGCACCGATACTCGCGTATTTGATCGAGACGCGTAACGGCCGCATTTTGTACGACGTCGGCTGCGACTATCGCAAGATAAGCGACCCGGCCTTGCGCGAGCGCTATTACAACTCGGCTGCGAGCCCGATGCCGGTGCCGCAGATGACCGAGGAGCAGCGTCTGCCTGGACACTTGGCGCGGCTGGGCTTGAGTACCGCCGACGTGGATGTGGTGATGGTCGGCCACCTCCACTTCGACCATGCCGGTGGTTTGTGCGACGTGTGCGGTTGCGATATTCACGTGCATGAGGACGAGTTGGCGGCGGCGCGTGCACAGGCTGACGGCGCTTATTTCCAGGACGATTTCGCCGCCGACTACCGCTGGCGGCTGCAGCGCGATGAGTATGACTTGGCGCCCGGCGTGCGAGCGATCAATACGCCGGGACATACCGCGGGACACATGTCCTTGTGGATCGAATTGCCGAAAGGCAAACCGCTGATACTCGCCGGCGATGCGGCTGACCTGACCGAGAACCTTGAAGACGAAGTCGCGCCCGGCAGTTGCTGGAACGACCGCGAGGATCTTGCGCTCGCCAGCATCCGCAAGCTCAAGGCACTGGGTCACGAAACCGGTGCGACGATCTGGCCGAATCACGATATGGCGTTCTGGCGGCGCTTGTGCGAGGGACCGGCATGGCAAGCTTGATGATCTCGCCGGACGGCGCCATGTCAGCGCGGGGTGGCGCCATGTCAGCGGCGCAGGCCGGGTCTATACCCGCGGCGCCGGAAGGCTCCATGCCCGCGGCGCAGGCGGATGCCTTGCTGCAGCTTGCTCTGGAGCAGGGCACGGCGGCGTCCCGGGCTCCGACAACCGTGCCTGCGGCTTATCGCGGCCTATGGCGACGTACTTTGCTGGTTTCCGGGGATGGCAGCCGCGACGAGGACACGCGCGTGTTCTGGATGCAGACGGCGCGCTTGCATATCGACATACGCGTGCCGGCCAGCCGTTCATCGTATGTCGGCGCGGGCAGTCTCGACGAGCTCACTCGCGACGAGCTGGCGGGGCTGGGCGAACAGATGGGCTTTGCCGGGATCACGGTGGTGGAGGGTGGTCCCGGCATGACTTCCGAGTCGTGCACGTGGCACCGGCAGATTGATTACAGCGTGCCCAGCGAGGCGAAGGACATCGGCGCCATGCGATTCGAGACACCGAATATCGTGCTGGAAGATGGAATCGAGGCGGTGTATCACGAGCGTTGGGAGCGTGAGGCGAATTCGGCGGGCATCGTGTGGGCGCTACGGTTTTCACCGCAACAGGCATATGCGGCTGGCTTGTTGTCGTCGGGCGCTGCGTGGCAGGACGCAGGCGACGCGGCTCCTGCTGTGTTCGTGGCACGCTGCGGCAACCGCTTCATGCTGGCGCGGACGCGCTCGCCTGACGCACAGGCGGCGCTGGTGGCGCAGCGTGGCAGAAGCCTCGCGCAGGCGGTGCGCGATCCGGCGGTGAGCATCGAGCTCGCGCGCACATGGCTCGATTTTGAAATTTCCCTGGGCGAGGTGTACCGCCCCGACGGCGCACGCTGGATCGTCAGTCTCTCGACCTTGCCGTGGCGAGAAGGCCAAGCGGCTTTCGACCCGCACACCGGCGCTGCGCTAGACGCGCTGCCGCCCTCCGAACCTTAGCCGAAGACTGTAGAGGAGCCGTAATGTCCACCGTCGAACACAACTTACGCCATGCGATAGAGCCGCCGCGACCGCGCGCCGCGCGAGCGAAGCGCGCACTGTGGAGCGTACGTGGCGAAATGCCCCGTTCGACCTATCTGTTGTTCGCGCTGCTCGGCTTGCTGATCCCCTTGCTCGCGTGGTGGGCGCTGGCCGCCTCCGGCATAGTCGACAGGGTCTTTATGCCCGGCCCCCTCGATGTGATGCATCGACTCGCGACATGGTGGGGCGACGATGGGCTGTCTAGCGATATCGCCATCAGCGTCTATCGGGTTTGCGCCGGGTGGGCTCTCTCTGCGCTATTTGCCGTGCCGCTGGGTTTGCTGATCGGCACGTTCGCCCCGGTGCGAGCGATGCTGGAACCGCTGACGGATTTCATCCGCTACATGCCGGCGGTGGCATTTATCCCGTTGGTGATGCTGTGGATTGGAATCGATGAGAGCGCGAAGATCGCCATTATTTTCATCGGCACGTTTTTCCAGATGGTTTTGATGGTCGCGGAGAACGTGCGCTTTGTGCCGATGGCCCAGATCGAAGCGGCGCAGACCATGGGCGCATCGCGCGAAGAGCTGGTGCGGCTGGTGATTTTTCCATGCGCTAAACCGGCGGTGCTTGATACGCTACGCATCACCATGGGTTGGGCGTGGACCTATCTCGTGGTGGCAGAGTTGGTCGCGGCCAATAGCGGGCTAGGCTATTCGATCTTGAAAGCGCAACGGTATTTGCAAACGGACAAGATTTTCGCGGGCATTTTGTTGATCGGCCTGATCGGGCTCATGATCGATCAGATGTTTCGCTTGCTGCACCGCATCTGCTTCGGGCAATGGTTGGCAAAACGATGAGCGATTCTCTACATAAAATTCAGGTCGCCGGACTGTGCAAATACTTTGGCGAGGGTGCGCGCGAAGTGCAGGCGCTTGCAGATATCAACCTCGAAGTGCAGGCCAACGAATTTGTCACCTTGGTGGGCGCTTCCGGATGCGGCAAGTCGACGCTATTGCGTATTCTGGGTGGACTCGAGACCAGCGATGGCGGCTCCGTGTGCGTGGATGGCCGCGAGGTCAGCGCGCCGGGCGTGGACCGAGCGATGGTGTTCCAGAACTATAGTCTGTACGCGTGGCTGACGGTGATGCAGAACATTCGGTTTTCGCGGCGGTTAAAGGTCAATCAGCGGAATCTGAGTTCCAGCGATGTCGAGGTGGCGAGTGGTCGTGCGGACGCGCTGTTGCAGTCGATGGGGTTGACTGGCGTTGCGCATGCGTATCCGAATCAGCTCTCGGGGGGCATGCAGCAACGCGTTGCGATCGCGCGCGCGTTGTTGTGCAAGCCCGCGATTCTGCTGATGGATGAACCGTTCGGTGCGCTGGATGCGCAGACGCGCGAGGTGATGCACGATCTGATCCGGCACGTCCATGCGTTGGAAAAGACCACTATTGTGTTTGTCACTCATGATGTTGAGGAAGCGATCTATCTGGGGCATCGGGTGGTGTTGATGGCGCCCAGGCCCGGGCGTATCGATTCGATTTATGAGGTGCCCTTGGCGCAACAACGCAACCCGGAAATGAAGTTGTCGCCGGAATTCACGGAACTCAAGCGAGAGATCCTGATGCGCATACGTGAGACCTCGGGGATGAAAACCGATCTGGATATGTTGGAGCGGATGACGCGGTCTGCGGTGTGAGTGTTCATTGACATGTGACTTGCTGCGACAGACTGTTTGCTCGATGACACGCTGAACCTGAAACGATGTGAGTTGAAAGATGGGCTTTAGTGGCTCGTCTGCCTGTGTCGCAGTTGGCGGCTATGGATGAGCGCGATCGGCCTGAACTCGTCGCTCCACGCGCACGCGACTCGGCGGTTCGAAATAGGTGCCGAACCGCACGAGTCCAGCCTTCCTGAGATGGCAGATCATCACGTAGCTTATCTTCAGGCCCGGATCCGGCTCGTCGTCTAGATCGATTTCTATTGACCGGATTCGCGGTTCGTAAGCGAGCAGCGTGGTTTCCATTTGCTGTTTGAGCAAGTGAATGGATGCAGGTAGCGCTTGGTAGATGTTCGTGAGGTCGGGCAATCCGTAGTCGGGCAGGTGCTTGAGCGAGCCGGCGCGGGCGTTGAGTATGTACTTGATGTTTTGCTGGACGCTGAGGATTTCGAGAGTCTTGTCGTCGTAAGCGTCGAGCGGTACGCCATCAATATGTCCGCGCAGCATGTCGTAGAGCGAAGGGCCTGTAGGCATATTTCCCTCAATTTCCTATGCGTGGCGTGGACGCTGCCAAATGTGCGAGCTGCAGGGTTAGCGCTTGATTCCAAATCAGGTACACGAGCGCGGCGGCTACACAGCCGAGTCCGGCGATTGCCCATGGCGAGAGCCGGTAGAACCAGTCCGCCAGACGCCGGCCGCTGCGCGCGATGACGAAACCGCGCGTTGCGGTGGGGCGCAACTCTTCCAACTCCGCGTTGAGTGTAGCGATCAGCGACGTGCGCTGCTCCGCGCCTTCGCGCGCGTAACGACCCAGGAAGCCGAGGCCGAGGATTGCGGCATAGGTTTCGAGCAAATCTACGTTGGGCAAGGACTCACGCATGCGTAACGTGAGACGCTCGAACACACGCTCACCAGCGTCATGGCGGCCATTGCGCTCGACCTGCAGCGGGTGCTTATCCCACCGGGATTTGTCCTCCGTCGGCAGCGCTCGCAGCGCTGCCTCGTCGAGCAGCCCGCACTGCGCATAGAGCGCGTCCTCTTGCACGTCTGCTGCCACGCCGCGTTGTTCGAGTGCTGCGGAAAATTCAGACATAAGCTGACGGCACTGCTGGCGCAGTACTGTCACTGATGCATTTTCGTTGCCCTGTGAGAGCGTTGTCACGAGCAGGGCTGTGTCGCGCAGCAGATCGCGAATGCTGGTATTTGGGAGGCGATTGCCGCCTGGCTGGTAGCCTATGAAAGGTGTCATGATCGCAGCACCGCATAGAGTTCGAGCGAGGCTTGCGGCACCATCGCCGGCAGGTAGATCTGGCAGGCATGGGCGGCCAGCATTCTTGCGTACGCCGGATCGCTTGCATCGAGTGCGAAGTAATGATTGTCCAGGCGCACCGGAATGGCTGCGGGCACCCGTTGTACCGCCTTGAGCGGAATGCCCGCGAGCGCGGAATTGACCAACTGCTCGACTTCGTCGGGAGCCCCCATCTTGCATAGCTTCGGCACCTGTTCGACCAGTTCGAAAGGCGTGAGGGCGGCACTGACCGACAGGTAATAGTCGGCGCTGGAACGCAACCGTTCGTCGAGGAACTGACCTGTCCATGTGGTCACACTCTTGCGCGTGAGGGTGATGGGTACGACACGCGACGGGATGATTGCGTCAAGCAGATCGCGGATCAGCGTCTCGAGCTTAGCGAAAATCTCGTCGGCACGCGCGTGGTCATAGGGCGGGATGTCCGTAAGCTGGGCACTGGTGGAGAAGGTCATCAGTACACTGGTCAGCTGCGCGAGCGTGGAATAGAGACGTTCGGGCGGCTGGCTCGGGTGCGTTGCGAAGAACCGTAGTTGTGGCCAGTACGTGTGTATGGAGTGCAGCAGCCAAAACAGCGAGACGTCCGCGATGCCATATTCGGCGACCTCTTCGATACGTTCGCTCTTACGCACGCCCAGCGCGATGCTTTTCGCCTGCAGGATGTCGGCGAGCCGGGTCACCCGTTCAACGTGCAGCGAGTGGCCGGCCAGCGTCAGACACGGAGGCACATAGCGATGATCGACCTGGAACTGGCCGCCCGCGCCACGTGTGAGACGCGCGATTGCGCACACCGTGTCGTCTGCTTGTGGCTCGAAGTCGAACAGCAGCCTTACCGCGCGACGTTCAGCGGCTATCTCTGATTCGCCGACGCCGTTCAGGTCCGTGACCTTGACAAATTCTCGGTATGTCCGCCGCGGACGCGCGAGGGTCGTTTCATCGAAGCGGCAGTTGCTGCCGGTTGCGTCCACGAGAGGCAACGCGGCCAGCACGACGATGGTTTGCAGATCAGCCGGTAGCCCTTGCGTGAGATCGCGTGCTGGTGGCAGTGCGTCGCTGATCGATGTATCTACCAGTGTTCCATCGGGAAAGCGCAATTTCAGGTTTGAGAGTTTTAGGCGACGATTTGCGAGTGCCTCCTCGTCTATCCCGATTTCGCGCGTTCCCCATGGTTCGGCGATCGCGGCTGACGCGAACTGTCGATGGACGAAATCCGTCCATCGTTCCTGTTGCTGGAAATGCTGCTGGCTGAGGATGAGGCCCTCGTGCCAAAGCGGTTTGTCGATCCGCATGGGTGTGGTTCGCGTAGTGTTGCTGGTTATGGATTGCGGATTTTATACGCGGTTGTTGGTGCTCGTATACCTTTTTTAATTGATATGGAATACATATTATTCGAGATGGAATGGAGATGAATTTGTGAGATAAAAAGATGCCATTCGTCGGTCATGAAAATTAACTAGTGTGAAGAGGAATCGCGCGGAAATGGGAATAATCTGGTTAATACGTCCAGCAATTGCCAGAGGTTTGAGTGTTTGCGATGGCTACGCAGTGCTGTGATTATTTCTCAAAAAATCGAGATCTAATTTTGATGTTTTATGGGATGGATTGCCCGCAAAGATCGTTTGACTTAAGGCAGGGGTGCCGTGTTTAATACGGTCGGCGATCGAAGGTCGCATGAGTAAAGATCGGTCCTGAGATGGCTGAGAATGTCATCGAGGATCGATCGGATGAGTGCGGTTGTCGGCACGGAAGAGATGGCCGAATCGAGAAGGACACGTTCAAAAACGCCTTGGAATACCTACTATTTAAAGGACTACTAATGGACAGATACCAGCGAGAAATTCCGCGATCAAGGGTGTCGATTGCGTTAGATCTGAACACGGCCGGATCCCGGAAGAAGGTCGAGCTGCCGCTCAAACTGCTAGTTGCCGGGGACTTCAGCGCGGGCAAGGAACAGGCAGCGCTCGCGCGACGCAAGAAGATCAATATCGATATGAGCAAATTTGACGCGGTGCTGTCGGACTTGTCGCCCGAATTGAATGTCGCGACGGTGAACACGCTCGCCCATGGAGGTTCCGAGCTTCCTGTGTCTCTCCGCTTCCGATCGATGACGGATTTCGAGCCGGAACAGGTCGCGCACCAGATCCCGGAACTGCAGACTATGCTGGCGATGCGCAATCTGTTGTGTGACATGAAGTCGAACTTGCTTGAGAACGACACGTTCTGTCGTGAGTTCGAGACGATTCTCAAAGACGACACGCGCTCGCAGCAATTGCGTGATGAACTTGCGCAGATTGGGGGCAAGACCATCGCGCTCAATGGGGCCGAGGCAGTCGTGCTCGAAAGCAGCCGCATCTACGAACTGCTGTGCGGCAGGATCAACGTGAAGCCGGTTATCGCGGCACGCTCGCTCGAAGCGTTTCGAGATAACGGTGTGCTCGCCGGGTCGTCGGCCGATGAGCGCCTCGCACGTGGAATGGATGCTTTCCTTAATCTGGTCGCCAAGACTGGAAAGCCTGTTCAACGATTCGACAAGTCGGTGCTCGATTTTCACATCGGGCAGCTCGACAAACAGGTCGGACGGCAACTGGATGCGGTGCTGCATACGCCGGAATTTCAGGCGCTGGAGGGACGTTGGCGCGGCCTCTGGATGTTGGTGGGGCGCACGGACTTTCGAAAAAATGTGCGCATCGAGGTACTGGATGTGTCGAAAGATGCGCTGATGCGCGACTTTGAGGACGCGCCTGAAATCACTCAAAGCGGATTGTATCGTCTGACTTACATTGAGGAGTACGACACGCCGGGTGGCCAGCCGATCAGCGCGATCATTAGCGATTTCGAGTTCACGAATTCGCCGCAAGATGTGTTGCTGCTGCGCAATATCTCGAAGGTGGCTGCCGCAGCGCATATGCCGTTCATTGGCTGCGTGGGGCCAGCGTTCTTCGGCAAGCAGTCGATGGAAGAGGTGGTCGCGATCCGGGGCATCAACAACTATCTCGATCGTCCTGAGTACGTCAAGTGGAATAGTTTCAGGGCCACGGATGACGCTCGCTATATTGGACTGACGTTGCCTCGCGTATTGGGGCGTCTTCCCTATGGCGTGCATACCCCGGCTGTGCGTGCGTTTAACTACCAGGAGATGGTCAGGGGCGCGGACCGTAGCTGCTATTTGTGGGTTAACGCATCGTTCGCGTTTGCACTCAATATGGTGCGCAGCTTCACCAGCAGCGGCTGGTGCGTGCAGATCCGCGGGCCGGCGGCAGGGGGCGATGTGTATGGCTTGCCGGCCCATCGGTATGAGCTCGGCATCGGTGCTCAGCAGAAAATTCCGACCGAAGTGCTGATTCCGGAGACGCGCGAATTTGAGTTCGCCGACTTGGGATTCATTCCGTTGTCGTTTTACAAAAGCCACGATTTTGCCTGCTTTTATTCGGCGAATTCGGCGCAGAAGCCCGTGTTACACGAGGGCGAAGAGGCGACCGCGAATGCAAACAGCCGCATCAATGCGCGGCTGCCGTACATCCTTTTGCTTTCGAATATTGCGCACTATTTGAAGCTTATCCAGCGTGAAAACATTGGCACGACCAAGGACCGGCGTCTTCTGGAGCTAGAGCTGAACAAATGGATCAGGGGTCTTGTCACGGAGATGAAGGACCCCAGCGATGTGTTGCAGGCATCCCACCCGCTGCGTGAGGCGAGGGTTGCAGTCGATGATATTGCGGATAACCCGGGATTCTTCCGTATCACGCTTTTCATCGTCCCGCATTTTCAGGTGGAGGGGATGGACGTTGAGTTGTCGTTGGTGTCGCGGATGCCTAGGGCAAAAGGGTGATTGGGAGTGCGTGATGTAGCGCGGGGGACGTGGTGGTAGACGTCTCGGATTGGTTGTCTTTGACGTCGTATGTATTCAAGGGGATTGTTCATGGGGTCGATGGTTTTGCCGTCGCAGGCATATGAGGTGAAGCTGGCACCGCATCCGGCGCCATTCTCGGTGCTCAAATTTACGGGCCATGATGCGGTCAGCCAGTTGTATCGCTATGAGGTCGAATTCACGAGTCCGGTTGCCAATCTGCCGATAGAGAAAGTGCTCGGGCGGCCGGCGAAATTCATCATCGACCCGATCGACCCGAACGCCGCGTATCTGCGCCACATGTTTGGCGAGAACGCGGAGAAGTTCAGCGACATGCCACCCGCGCGCACGATACATGGCGTCGTTACACAGTTCGTCAAGTTCGAGACGTCGGCCGACGAGACACGCTACGAGCTGGTGATTGAGCCGCGCACGGCCGATCTTGCGCGCGGCAAGAAGAGCCGGTTGTTTCAAAAGCAGTCGGTGCAGGAAATCATCACGCAGACGTTGCAACATTACGGCTACGGTGACGGTGTCGACTTCAAGTTGCAGTTGCGCGCGCGGTACAAACGTCACGAATACATCACGCAATACCACGAGACGACGTTCGCGTTTATTCAACGCATCGCTGCGGATGAGGGGATCTGGTTTCGCTTCGAGCAAGTGAAGAACCGCGAGGTCATCGTGTTTGGTGACGACCTCGATGCATACGCCCGTTATCAGAGAACGGTGCCGCTGCGACGCGAGTCGGGTCTGGATAGCGCTGGCGCTGAGGCTATCAAGTCGCTGGAGCAGCATATGCGGCGCGTGCCTGAATCGGTTCAGCTGAACGATTACAACCATCGACAGGCGGGGGTGCCTCTGCTCGTCGATGGTCCGTCGCAGCCACGTCTCAAACTGCAAACTCGTTCCGCCTTTGCCCGATAGAGGAAAGAAAATTCATGTTGGATGATACCCAAACTCCCGATCAAGCTGGACATAGGCTGCTTACAGAAGCAGAGCGTCTGCAGCGTGCTGCGGCGATGAATTGCGTCGACCCTGCTAAAAAACCTGGCGTTGCTGATTGCTCTCAATCGCTCTGGATTTCGCTATTTTTCGATGGCACGGGTAATAACCTGGACGACGATACGCCTCGGTTAAAACATAGCAATGTGGCCAGGTTGTACCTAACGCATGCACAGGATGACGACAGCAGCGGGCGGTATCGGATCTATATCCCCGGTTTGGGTACACCTTTCCGCGAGATTCACGAGAACACGGGAAGCGCCCTTGGGGGTGCCTTTGGGGCTGGTGGAGAAAGGCGCCTGCAGTGGGCACGGGAAAAGTTCGATCAGATAATAGCGAAAGCGAAAGCTCGTGCGACGAACCCGAAACATCAGATTCGGATGATAAACGTGGCGCTGTTGGGCTTTTCCAGAGGCGCCGCGTGCGCACGTGCCTTTGCGGTTCGCCTTGCGGCGGAATGCAAGCAACAAGGTGAGGGATGGCAGTGGCGCGAATATCCGATCCGCCTTTACTTCATGGGCTTGTTCGATACGGTCGCATCGGTTGGCTTGCCCGCAGGTGCGAAGGCCTGGGACCATAGTCCGCCGCTCCAGGCTGCCACTACCATAATCGCCCCGCCTATGAGTCTCGCGCTGATGGTCGCGCCAAAAAATGGACACTACGATTGGGGGAAGCAGCTCAAGATTCCTGCGATGGTGGAGCAGTGTGTCCACTACGTCGCCGCACACGAAGTGCGTGACTCGTTTCCTTTGGACTCGGTGCGCGACGGAACGCAGTATCCAGCGAACACGGTTGAAGTGATGTATCCCGGCGTTCACTCGGATGTTGGTGGGGGATACACCTCGCACTCACCCGCCAGGTCGACTCGATCGCGTGGCGTATTCCCGAAGTGCGCGACGGCGAAGCGCTGCCACTCACGGGCGTGACAATCGAGCCCGCAGGCTTTTCAACCGAAGAACGTCTATGGCCAAAAGCGGAAAGCGCGTTCTCCGGCTATCAGCTGTTGCTCGAATACTTTACGTTTCGCGAGAAATTCCTGTTCATCGATTTGTGCGGACTCGATGTGGCGAAGCTACCAGTGAATTCAACCAGCTTCGAACTGGAGATCCTGCTTCAGCACGCTTATCCGTCAGACCAGCACTTCACCGCGGAGAACCTGCGCCTCTTCTGCACTCCTGTCATCAACCTGTTCACGCTAACGGCTGAGCCAATCCGGGTTGACCACAGCGAGACGGAATATCGCGTTGTTCCTGCAGGCCATCGGGGCGAACATGTCGAAACCTATTCGGTAGACGCGCTCGTGGCATTCGATCACGAGTTCGCGAAGCGATTCGAGTATGTCCCGTTCTCCACGTTCCGCCACCGCGGTGGCATGCTGCGCCACGAAGCGCCGGAACGCTACTTCCATACTCGTGTGCGGCAGGGCGTCACCGGCCTGCACGACACCTGGGTCATTCTCGGTGGCCACGCCTGGGAGACGATGGAGGATCTACCCGAAGAAAACTTATCGCTGAACATGACTGGCACGAACGGCATGCTGCCGAGAAAGGGTCTGCGTGAAGCGAGTATCAATGAGTTGGGCGGTACCGCAACGAATGTTTCCGCCGTGCGTAATCTGGCCGCACCGACGTTGCCGCTGTATCCACCGACTGGCGACCGTTTCCAGTGGCGGGTGCTCTCGCATCTCGCGCCGAACTTCCTGTCGATGATGGACGCCGAAGTGCTGCGCGGCGCGCTTGCACTGTACGACTGGACCGGCGACGAGCTCAATCGCCGGCGTCTTGCGGGCATCCTGCATGTGTCAGAGGAGTTGCTCGAAGAGGTGTCGGGCGGCTCGGTCGAACGAGGCGTGCTGATCGAGGTGACGCTCGACAGTCACGCTTTCGCAGGGGAGGGTGACGTGATGCTGTTCGGTGAACTGCTGCATCGCTTCTTTGGTCTGTATGCCGAAATCAATCTATTTACGAAGCTCGCGATCGTCAGCCTGCCAACGCAAGTTCGTACCGAATGGCCGCGCAGCAAAGCGTTGCGCTCCCCGCTATGAAGCCGCGCGATCTGCCAGATATTGAACCGCTTGTGGCATCGCTGCTCGCGCGTGCGCCGACGATGAGCTTCATGCAGCTTTGCCAACTGCTTGAAATGCGCGCGACAGACAATGCCGGCTTCGGCACACGTGACACGCCCGAGCACGAGCCTGTTCGCTTCAGGCCTCAGCCGCGCGTGGGTTTTCCCGCAGGCGAAGTGGCGTCGGTGGAGTTTGATGACGGGTCGGGCGCATTCGGGGCCACCACCGCGCCGACCGTGCGTACGACGTTCCTGGGACTGTATGGCGTTGATGCCGCGATGCCCTCGCACATGATCGACGACATCGTGCTGCGAGAGGAGGGGCACGAAGCGGTCGAGGCGTTTCTCGACCAGTTCAATCACCGTATCGTGACGCTGCTGTATCGCGCTTGGAAAAAATATCGCTATCCAATCGGCTTTCGCGCCGGGGGCACCGATGCGCATTCGCGCAATCTGCTGTGCCTCGCGGGTTTCGGTTGGGGCGAGAAGCCGATGCGCGCAGGACTGCCCGCTTCGCGTGTTCTCGCGCTGATGGGGCTGCTGATCCAGCGTACGCGCACGCCCGAGGGACTCGCCGGTGTCGTCGCTCTGGCGGTTCCGGGCGTCGAGGTACGTGTTGACGAGTTCTACCCGACGCTCAGGCGTGCGGGAAAACCGCAGCCACTCGCGTCGACGGGCAGGGTCGATGGTACGCGGGAAAAAGGCAAGCGACACGGCCTCGGTGGTGGCTATGTGCTTGGAGCGCGTCTTGCGTATCGCAGCCGCGCTGCGCGTGTGACCTTGTGGCCGGCTAACGCCGAGCAGGCGCATGACCTGTTGCCCGGTGCTCGACTCCACGGTGAACTGATGGCATTTCTGCGGCTTTATGTCGGCACCAAGGCTGACGTGTTCCTGCGTATGGAAGTGTCATCCAAGCTCGCGCCCGCACCGCGGATCGGCTCAGCGTCTGCCGGTCCGGCGCCGCGCCTGTCGTGGACCACTGTTCTGCCCTCTGAGAGCGTACAGCTGATAACCATTCCACTGGGATGCTACGAGGTGTTTCCCACCCTCGCGCCCAATCCGTATCTTGATCCCGCACTTACATCCTGAATCCCGAGTTCCCATGTCCCGATCTTCAGTTTTTATCGCGCTCGCATCCAGTCTGCTGCTGTCTGGTTGCGGCGCTTGGCAGGCCGCATCCGATACGACTTCGAGCGCGTATCACGCGGTGCTCTTCAAACAGGTCAAGGTGCTGGACGTCGAGCTGACAGCGCGCGGGTCGATTAATCCGGATGAGACGAACCAGCCTTGTTCGGTTTCGGTGAGCGTGTATCAGCTCAAGGACCGAAAGCTCTTTGATGCAGCGTCCTACGACGACCTGTTGAAGAACGACAAAACCGTGCTCGCGCAGGACTTGCAGGCGAACGTCGCTAAGGTGGTCGATCCGGGGGCGTCCGCGAGCCTTTCGCAGCCGATGCGGCCCGACACGAAATACGTGGCGATCGTCGCGTTTTATCGTGATCCAAATTCAGACCACGCTTGGCGTCGTGTGATTCCTAAGAAGAAGCTTTCCGCGAATGCTCCGCTGAAGGTTGAACTGATCAGTCGGGAGCTGGTTGCGGCTACTGAATGAGAATGAGCTCCGTGGTGGACGATCGAGGGGACGGTTCAGGCGAAAGATCGATCAAGCGTACCGTCCCTCGCGCTGCTCTGGACGTGACGAATTGAATGTCGCCAGTGAAAAATATATTTGAAAGGTAATCCAATTATGAACAAAAATGAAGTGCGAGAGAAGGTAACGAAGATGCTTTCCGCTGGTGAAAAGAAGCAGGACGTCTTTGCCGGTTTATCTGGGAAGGGCGTCAAGGATCGCGTTCTCGCCTATTTGATCGCATCGCATGTCGATCTGCGACGCTGCGCGCAAAACAGGATATATCGTAGAATCGCAATCGCTCTTGCCTACTTCCACGTAGTGGGCGCGGTTGACGGCGGCCATATCGTGGCTGAGAGGTCGCTACCAATAGGACTGGTATTTGGAGCAATTTCGCTCTTGTTCGCCGCACTGTTCGTGTGGGGATTCTCGAAGAACAAAGCTGGCGTGTACAACGTGTATCTCATACTCGCACTGATCCAATTTCCGCTTCGATTCCTGGGCCTTTCAGAGAATCCCCTTACGATCTCAGCGATCATCGCGATAGGCATGGCGATGATCACGTATGTGTGGTTTGTCCGCCAGCGGTTGTTCCCCGACCTTGGCTTTATAGGCGCCAGGAAGGTCGACGGCCGGTACGTATTCTCAGACTGATCAACGTCAACTCGCGGTCGTCGAAAGAACGTCAGGACGTAAAAAGCTTTCTGCGGACACTCCGCCGAAGGTTGAACTGACCAGTCGGGAACTGGTTGCGGCCGCTGACTGAGAGTAAGCTCGTGGCGCTGACAATTCTTTTTATCAATGATCTTGGGGGAAGCGGGTGATCGATAATGTGAACGTGCGCCGCGTCGGCGCAGACGAAGCGGCGGCTTGCCTGGAGGCACTTGCCGATGTACTCATTGACTGCGTCGAAGGCGGAGCCTCAGTGAGTTTCATGTTGCCGATAGCACGTGATAAAGCTTTGGCGTTCTGGCGCAAGGTCGCGGATGGTGTGGCACGCGGCGAGCGTGTACTCCTCGTCGCGGAGGACGGAGGCGGGCAACTGGTTGGTACTGTGCAGCTCATTACCGCACAGCCGGAGAACCAGCCGCATCGCGCAGATGTCGCGAAGATGCTCGTACACCGTAAGGCTCGACGCTGCGGAATCGCTCAGCGTCTAATGGTAGCAATCGAGCACGCTGCGCTGGAGGAAGGCAAGAGTGTGCTTGTGCTTGATACGGTGACCGGCGGTGATGCCGAACGACTCTATGAACGGGCAGGCTGGCAGCGCGTCGGAGTGGTGCCAAAATATGCGCTGATGCCTGACGGCGAGTTCTGCGGGACAACTTTCTACTGCAAGCAACTCTGATTGATATGGCGGACCCGAACGGCTACTGGCGTCGGCTCTTCAAACGCCCGCTTGATCTTGATGCAAGAGCCTTCCCGCATCAACTTTGCTCATTCCATCCAAAATCGGGCAACATGGCCGATCATCGCCGGAGCAACGCTGAGCTAGCTCGACGAGCGTGTCACGCATTTCGGCCAGCTCTGCGATCTTGTGATTGAGGTCATCGATGTGTTCCACCGCGATCGCTTTGACCTCGGCGCTCGTGCGATGCTGGTTTTGCCATAGACCAAGCAAGCGCCGAATGTGCTCGATTGAGAACCCCAGGCTGCGCCCTTGTCGTATGAAACGCAGCACATGGACGTCATCTTCACTGTAGATTCGATATCCGGAGCCGGTGCGCCCAGCAGTTTGCATCAGATCTATGCTTTCATAATAGCGAATCATCTTGGCGGAGACGCCGGAAGAATTGGCAGCTTGTCCTATATTCATGCAACACCTTGGATAGGTTGGATTAGATCGCAACGTGTATTCGAACGCTGATCGCGCGGTGTTACCCCCCACGACTCAGCGTCATCGCGCATTCAATGATCCAACTGTAAAGCTTCCAGTTGTTGGAAGGTCAAGGCGTTATTTTTTGATTTCTCGATATTTTTTTGATTTCGCCTCTTGACATTGCCATCGTGGGAATGGCTACACTTCGTTCCATTGTCCTGATACTCAACCAAGCAAGCTGAACAGAAATGATGCGCCGCCAAGCTAACCGTGCGATTACCGCTGTAATGGTAATCATTGCTCTGATCTTCAGTCAGATGTGGATCTCGGCATACGCTTGCGCAACGGTGCAGCAACCGGTTTCTGCTAGCCCAATTATTTCTACCGTGCTGGCGAACCCTCATAGCGATATGAGCGATCACCATGAGAGTGCGATTTGCAATGCGCACTGTGATAACACGGCACAGCCGACTCACGCCGACCAGCCCAGTCCGCCGCCACTCTTATTGTTGCCCGTAATCTGGGGCCACTCCGCAATCCTGGTGTTCGCGAATCAACCGCAAACGCCCATTCGCCTTGAGCCGATTTTGATCTCGGCGCCTCCACCTGCCCGCATTCTGTTCCAAGTCTTCCGCATTTGATCCAATCCCTATGACGGTTGTCGTGCTTTGCGCAAGCTAGCACGCGACAGCGCTCATCCGTATTGCAATTTCCGTTCCGAACGCCTTACCTGCGCGATCCAGCATGCGTTGCTAGAGCAACCATCTTGAGCCGCGTGGCATCAACTTGGCACTCAACTTACATTTTTCTGAATTTAGGAAACGATCATGAAAACGACTACTTTATTGAATCGAGCTCTCTTTGCCACCGCACTCATCGCGGTGTCCACCGTGGCATTTGCTAATGGCGGCGGCAGTGGTCCTCGCGGCGCACACAATGCCCCCTATCCGTATGCAGACTCGCGCTCGAACCTACCTAGTGCACAAGTGGTTTCGATCAAGCCAGCCATTGCGCAAGCGGGAGCACAAATGCAACAGAAGACGCATGCCGAGGTGCACCAGGAACTGCTTGATGCAGAAAAGAGCGGTGAGTTTGCGCGCATAAAAGTGGCTTACAAAGGCCATTGATCAATCATCGCCGTTCGCGCCGAGATACAGCGGGCGGTGATGCAGATACCAAACCATTGTGATTACGCTATACTTTTCGCGATGAAGATTCTCCGGACACTCCTCGTTTTGCTGCTGTGCGCTGTGCTGCCCCTCAGTGGGCTGGCAGCTAGTGGCTTGACCGGGCAGTGTCCGATGATGCAGGCGGCCATGGTTAGCGATGACGGATCGGCGATGTCTGCCAACATGACCGACTGCGACGACATGAAATCGACCTCTGTCGGCAAAATCAAAGGTTCTCTATGCAAGGCGACGGCCCAATGCCAGATGGGTAGCCTGTATCACCCGGTTGCCGTCCCGGTGGCGCATCGCCCGACCGGATTATTCAGTCCCATTATTTTCCACTACACGCAGTCGCTGATCGTCCATACCCCGGACGGACTCTGGCGACCGCCGCGCACGCTCTAACTCCGTTTCTCTGGTACGCCGCATTCACGCGGTGATGTCGTCCTGCTTCAGGACGTGGGTCCTTATGGGACTCGACCATTCGGGGTACACATGCATTTCCCACACTTTACGTCGGTCTACCGACGTGGGCCGCTGCATTGCCTGGCCATAGCGGCGCTCTTGATGTTCGCCGGTAGCGCGGCGCAAGCTCAAGCTCAAGCTCAAGCTCAAGCTCAAGACACAGGCTTGACACTCGACGCGGCGCTGCAAATAGCGACCGGTCGCTCTTCCTTGATTCAGGCAGCGCAAGCCTCGGTTCGCGGTAGTTCCGATGTAGTTATCAAAGCTGGACAACTGCCCAATCCGACCTTGAATCTGAGCGTCCAGGATCTGCCTATCAGTGGACACCAGGCTTTCACCATTGGGCAAGATAACTTCACGATGCGCGGCATCGGCATCCAGCAGGAATGGGTGTCCACGGAAAAACGCCGATTGCAAACCGCGCTGGCGAATCGTGCGGTAGACCGCGATAAATCGACTTACCTCGAAAGAGTCGCCGATGTCCGTCAGCAAACGGCCATGGCGTGGCTCAACGCCGTCTATGCAAAAAAGGCCGTCGCCTTGGATGCAGCACTCGTAGACCATCTGGGCCAGGAATTGACCACAAGACAGGCGTCGTATCGCGGTGCAAACGGTACCGCAGTGGATGTCGCTCAGGCCAACCTGACGCTGGGCAATGCACGTGATGAGCTGATTGATGCGCAGCAAAACGAGAAGACGGCGTTGATTGCTTTGTCACGTTGGACGGCCGGCAACGTGTTGGAGGTCGCCGGCGACCCACCGGAATTGGTGTCGCATGTGTCCGACTTAAGCGCCGCGCAACTCGCTCAAGTGCAGCCTGCATTGATCGAAGCCCATTCCGCCATCTCGCTGGCCGATGCCGACACCGACGTCGCGCGCAGCAATCGAAATCCGAATTGGACCTGGGGGCTGACCTATTTCAAGACCGGCGGAAATTTTCCGAGCTACGTGTCGCTCGGCGTTTCGATTCCCTTGCCGATCAACCGTAGCAACGTCGAAGATCGCGACGTCGCCCAAAAAGGGGAGATGGGTACGCAAGCACGACTCACTTATGAAGACACCGAGCGACAGGTTCTCGCCGATATCCAAAGTTTGACCGCAAAGCTCGCTAGTGGTCGAGAGCGACTAGTCAATCTGAAGCAAACCGTTCTGCCCGCTGCGGCACAGAAAGTGGAGCTAGCCAATGCCGCCTATCGGTCCGGTACCGGCACGCTGGCCGATGCATTGGATGCCAGGCACGTGCAACTCGAAACGGACCTTCAGGTGTTGAACTTGGAGCGGGAGGTTTCGCTGACCTGGGCGCAATTGGAATATCAGGTTGTGCCGCCCGATCTGGGCGCGATCAATGACGAAGAAAAACGTGACGAAGCAAAACATGACGGAGCGGCACATGACGGAGCGGCACATGACGGAGCGGCACATGACTAAACCTTCTCTTCCCAGCACGTTGCTCGCGCTGCTGGTCGGCGCAATGTTTGCCGGCGCGGGCTATTTCGTTGGCATTAACCGCTCCTCTGCATCGGTTTCGGGCGCACCCATGACATCCGCATCCAGTGATGGCGCCACACCTGAGAGCGGTAAAAAAGTACTGTATTGGCACGACCCGATGGTCCCGCAGCAGCATTTCGACAAACCGGGGAAATCCCCCTTTATGAATATGCAACTCATGCCGGTCTATGCCGACGAGAGCGGCTCGGACGGCATCAAGATCGATAGCGGACTGCAACAGAATCTGGGCATACGCTATGCCAACGTGCGCCGCCAAGACACGCCTGTCGCATTCAATGCCATCGGCACCACCCAGTTTGATGAATCGATGGCTGACGTGATTCAGGCCCGCACGACCGGCTATATCGACCGTTTGTACGCCAATGCACCCATGCAACGGGTTGCGAAAGGCGCACCGGTCGCGTCGATCTTTGTGCCGGACTGGCTGGCGCCCCAAGAGGAATACCTGGCACTGAAGAAGGGCGACATGGACGACGGTCTGCTCGAAGCGGCTCGCGCTCGCATGCGTGCGATGTCGATACCGGAAGGTGTGATCGCCAGCCTGGACCGAACCGACAAGGTGCAAACCCACGTCACATTGTCTGCGCCAGACGCCGGTGTGCTCACCGAACTCAATGTGCGTGAGGGCGCCATGGTCGCGCCGGGTCAGACCTTAGCCAAGGTCGCTGGCCTCTCAAAGTTGTGGCTGATCGTGGAAATTCCGGAATCGCTTGCCTTGCAGGTACAGCCCGGTTTCGCGGTCGATGCGACCTTTGCGGGCGACGCGTCTCAACACTTCTCCGGCCATATCCGGGAAATTCTGCCGGGGATCAGCACCGATAGTCGAACCTTGCAGGCTCGCTTGGAAATCGACAATGCCGGACTGAAACTCACGCCCGGTATGTTGATGCGTGTCCAAATCAGCGGGGCGAAGTCTGTGTCACGCCTGCTGGTGCCGTCTGAAGCGGTGATTACCACCGGTAAGCGCTCCATCGTTATCGTCAAAAACAGCGATGGGCGTTTGCAACCGGCGATAGTCACGGTCGGCAACGACACGGGCGAAAACACCGAGGTGACGAGCGGACTAACGGAAGGCCAGCAAGTCGTTGCGTCCGGTCAGTTCCTGATCGACTCCGAGGCGAGCTTGCAGTCCGTGTTGCCGAAACTCGAAGGAAGCGTGGCGCTTGGCGCGGCAGCGGTTGCGCCAGTGTCTGCCTCGGCATCTGTCCAGGCATCGGCTTCCGAGCCCGGTGTTGCACCAACCTATGAAACGACCGGCAAGGTCGAAAAGATCACGACCGGTGACATCACGTTCTCACATCAGCCAGTGCCGGCACTCGGATGGGGCGCGATGACCATGACATTCGGCAAGGCATCTCCCACGGCCTTTCCGGACATCACAGTTGGTGAGGCCGTGCATTTCGTTTTCAAGACGTCGGACGACGGATACCAGTTAACCAAGGTCGAACCGGCCGGAGGTGCGAAATGATCGCGCGCCTGATTCGCTGGTCGATTTACAACCGGTTCCTGGTCTTGCTGGCGACCGTGCTGATTGCCGCCTGGGGCGTTTATTCGCTCAAGGAAACCCCGCTCGATGCGTTGCCTGATCTATCCGACACCCAGGTCATCATCAAGGCCTCGTACCCGGGCAAGGCGCCGCAGGTGATCGAGGATCAAGTGACGTATCCGTTGACCACCACGCTGCTCGGCGTGCCGGGCGCGAAGACAATTCGCGCGTACTCATCGTTTGGGGACGCGTTTGTCTATGTCCTGTTCGACGACAAAACGGATCAGTATTGGGCACGCTCGCGCGTGCTCGAATACCTAAGCCAGGTTCAAAGCCGCCTACCGGCCGGTGCCACTGTCTCGCTCGGCCCGGATGCAACCGGGGTGGGTTGGGTCTACGAATACGCGCTGGTCGACCGCACCGGAAAGCACGATCTTGGACAACTTCGCGCGCTCAACGACTGGTTTCTCAAGTTCGAGTTGAAGGCGGTGCCGGACGTATCGGAAGTGGCCTCTATCGGCGGCATGGTGGAGCAATATCAGGTCGTGCTGGACCCGGACAAGCTGAGAGCCTATGGCATTGCGCAGGCGACCGTCGCGCAGGCGCTCGACAAGGCCAACCAGGAATCGGGCGGATCAGTCGTCGAGCTTGGCGAATCCGAATACATGGTGAGGTCATCCGGGTATCTGCACACGCTGGACGACTTTCGCAACGTCGTGCTGCGCACCAACGATGCCGGGACGCCGGTGCTGCTCGGCGACGTCGCGCGAATCCAGATCGGTCCGGAAATGCGGCGTGGCATTGCTGAGTTGAATGGCGAGGGCGAAGTCGCGGGTGGTGTGATCGTGATGCGCTCCGGCAAGAACGCGTTGACCACCATCGATGCGGTAAAGGCGAAATTCGCCGATCTCAAGAGGTCGTTGCCGCCCGGTGTCGAGGTGGTGACGACCTACGACCGCTCGGAATTGATCGAGCGCGCGGTGGACAACCTGAAAGACAAGCTGATCGAAGAGTTCATCATCGTTGGCATCGTCTGCGCGATATTCCTGTTCCATTTGCGCAGCGCACTCGTTGCGATCCTGTCGTTACCGCTGGGCGTTCTGGCCGCGTTCATCGTGATGCGTTATCAGGGCGTCAACGCCAACCTGATGTCGCTGGGCGGCATTGCGATAGCGATCGGTGCAATGATCGACGCTGCCATCGTGATGATAGAAAATGCGCATAAGCATCTGGAGGCGTACGACCATAAGCACCCGGGCATGCCAATCACGAATGCCCAGCGATGGGAGTTGATTGCACAATCGGCGGCCGAGGTTGGGCCGGCCTTGTTTTTCTCGTTGTTGATTATTACGCTGTCGTTCATCCCCGTGTTCTCGCTCGAAGGCCAGGAGGGCAAACTCTTTGCGCCACTAGCGTTCACGAAGACCTACACGATTGCGGCAGCCGCCGGATTATCGGTGACGCTGGTGCCGGTGTTGATGGGCTATCTGATCCGCGGCCGGATTCCGCACGAGAATGCCAATCCGATTAACCGCGTACTGATACGCCTCTATCGGCCGCTGCTTGAGGCGACGTTGCGCCGGCCGTGGGCTGCGATCGGTTTGGCGGTCGTGGCGCTCGCGCTCACGGTGATTCCGTTGTCGCACCTGGGCGGTGAATTCATGCCGCCGCTGGATGAGGGTGACCTGCTGTATATGCCGACCGCTTTACCCGGTATCTCGGCAGACAAAGCCGCCGAGTTGCTGCAGCAGACGGATCGTCTGATCAAGACGGTTCCCGAGGTGAAAACCGTCTTCGGCAAATCGGGCCGTGCCGACACCGCGACCGATCCGGCACCGTTCGAGATGTTCGAGACCACCATCCAGTTCAAGCCACGCAGCGAATGGCGTCCCGGCATGACACCTCAGAAGCTGATCGATGAACTCGACGCGCGAGTCAAGATCCCCGGCTTGTCGAATGTCTGGGTGCCGCCGATACGCAATCGTCTGGATATGCTGTCGACGGGCATCAAGACGCCGGTGGGCGTGAAGATATCGGGCGGCGATCTCGGGCAGATCGACAAGATCGCGACGCAGGTCGAGTCGGTCCTGAAGAACGTCCCCGGTGTCACGTCGGCGCTGGCGGAGCGTTTGAACGGCGGGCACTACATCGACGTCGACATCGATCGGTTGGCCGCCGCACGCTATGGCATGTCGGTGACGGACGTCCAGTCCATCGTGTCATCGGCCGTGGGTGGGGATGACGTCGGCGAGGTCATCGCGGGTCGCGAGCGCTTTCCGATCAATATCCGGTATCCACGCGAGATCCGGGACTCGGTCGACAATTTGCGTCAGTTGCCGGTTGTCACGGATCGCGGCGCGCAGATTACGCTGGGAGATGTCGCCGCCATCAAGATCTCCGATGGCCCACCGATGATCCGTAGCGAGAACGCGCGATTGTCCGGCTATGTCTACGTCGACATTCGTAATACGGACCTGCAGTCGGCGGTGAAGGCGATGCAAGTTGCGGTCGCGCAACACGTTGTGCTGCCTGCCGGTTATTCGATCGCCTGGTCCGGTCAGTTCGAGTACCTCGAACGCGCGGAGGCCAAATTGCGCACGGTGATCCCCGTCACCTTGGTGGTCATCTTCGTATTGCTGTTCCTGACCTTCAACTCGGCCGCCGATGCCGCGTTGCTGATGTCGACCGTGCCCTTTGCACTGGTCGGAGGCTTCTGGCTGATTTGGATATTGGGTCATGCGGTGTCGGTTGCCACTGCGGTGGGCTTTATCGCGTTATCGGGTGTGGCGGCCGAATTCGGCGTCGTGATGTTGCTCTACCTGAAAGGCGCGCTCAACCGCCGGCTCGAGGAGGGTGAGCCGTTCACCGACGCAACGCTCGTCGACGCGATTCGGGAGGGTGCGGTGCTGCGCGTCAGACCGAAGGCGATGACGGTCGCGGTTGTACTGGCGGGTCTCATCCCGATCATGCTCGGTCATGGCTCCGGCTCGGAAGTGATGCAACGCATCGCCGCACCGATGGTCGGTGGGATGGTGACTGCGCCGCTCCTGTCGATGTTCATCATTCCGGCGGCTTGGCTTCTGCTGCAACGCCGACGTCTTGCCCGCACGAAAACAAACGCTAAAGAAACGCTTCAACCTCATGTAGTACCCACTGGCACGCTTGTGCCGCAATCTCACTCTGGAGAAACCCAATGAAGAAGTTAATCACCCTGTCCGTTGTGTTCTGCACCGGTCTCACGCTCGCCGGTACCGCGCTGGCAGCGGACGATATGGCCGGTATGAAGATGGACGGCAGCCCAATGAGTGCCATGGCGCCGGATAATGCGGCGCTCACCGATGCAGTAGTCAAGAAGGTCGATCCGTCGACCGGTATGGTGACGCTTCAGCATGGCGCGCTGAAGAACATCGGCATGTCGGCGATGACGATGGCCTACAAGGCCAAGGATACGGCTATGGTCAAGCAGGCCAAGGAAGGCGAGAAGGTCAAAGTGCGCGTTGAAGACGTTGGGGGAACCTTGACCATCGTAAAGCTCGTCAAGCAATAAACGTTCGCGGCTACATGGAGCTGGAGCGGCACCTACTGACGTATGTGCCGCTTATTAGCGAAGCGCATCGCCATGACGAAGGCGGTAGCCGAGACGAGCGATACCAGTAGCACGGTCCATTCGACTAGGAGATAGTTGCTGTGGATCGCCCAGATCGCGGCGGCGGATATCGGCGCGATACCCTTTGCGATGTTCGACGGCATCGAGAGCATCCCGCTCACCGCCCCATATCCTTCCGTCCACATCACGTCCTGCACGATCGTTCCGCGCAGGATCGTCATCATGCCGTTGGCGCCCCCATAAATGATTGCGAAGAGGATCAGCAAGGTTGGCGAGATGCCGGCACACATCAGAATGGCAACCGAGGCGGGGAAGGCGATTGTGATCACGATACCGACGATCGACGGCCGCACATTGCGGCCGACCGTGAACCACAGCACGCGCGCGAGAACTTGCGCTGGGCCAATTGCTGCCATCGTGATCAAAATCAGTGCCGGTGGCACGCGCCGTTCTGTCATGAGAGGCACGAGGTGGAAGGTCAACGCAGCGAACGTCGCGTAGTAGGCAGTGAAGCACACGGCAAGCGCCCAGAAGGTCGGCGTCCGAAGCGCCCGCTGCGTAGCTTTCGCATTGACTACCTTGAGCGCAGCCTTGTGATACGCAGCATTCTCACGCGGTGCGTCACGACCAATGGCGACAACGTGAAGTGGCAGGCAGATCACCAGATTGGCCGCAGCGAGCGCGAGAAGCGCGCCTCGCCAGCCAAACCAGTCGACGAGGCCTTGTGTCAGCGGTATGAAGACGGTGCTGGCGAAGCCAGCCACCAGGGTTATCAGCGTGATTTTTGTGCGAAAGCTGCCCGGAAAATCGCGTGTGATGATGGCGAAAACCGGATCGTATAGCGTCGCAGCCATCGCAATGCCGAGGCCGACCCACACGACAAACAGCGTTGCCAGGCTATGCGCCTGTGACCACAGCGCCAACATTGCCGCAGCGAGCACCGACCCCCAGACCATAACGCGCCGGCCGTGGCCATGATCGATCCAGGTGCCGATCGGGTAGGCTGCGAGCCCCGAAACCAGCAGACCGACCGAGAGCGCCGCATTTGTCGAGGTCCGGCTCCATCCCATCGCATGCTCCATCGGCACGACGAAGAGGGAGAACGCGTAATAGATCGAGCCCCAGGAAACGAGCTGCGCTGCGGCGAGCGCCCATGTTGTGAGCGTACCCGCGCCAGCATCCCGCTTTGCTATGGTCATTGTCGGCATCGAGGCACCCTGGTCGTCTCAGCGAGCCTTCGCTTCGTACCACTGCTGCGAGCGATTGACGATAGCAACGACAAGGAGCATTACCGGCACCTCAATGAGAACGCCGACAACCGTGGCTAGCGCTGCACCAGAATGAAAACCGAACAGGCTGATTGCCGTGGCCACCGCGAGTTCGAAGAAGTTGCTTGCCCCGATCAAACTGGACGGCCCCGCAACACAATGCGGGACGCCAAGACGGCGATTCAACAGGTAGGCGAGGCCGGAGTTGAAAAATACCTGAATCAAAATCGGCACAGCCAACATGGCGATCACGAGCGGTTCATTGATAATCGCTTGTCCTTGAAAGGCAAAGAGCAATACCAGTGTCGCGAGCAGCGCGCAGATCGAATACGGACCGAGACGGGCAACGGTTTGGCGGAAATGCACCTCACCCTTCGTGAGTAGTCGTCGCCGAATCACCTGGGCAATGATGACGGGCACGACGATATAGAGCACAACCGAAATAATCAGCGTATCCCATGGCACAGAAATCGCTGACAGACCGAGTAGTAGCGCGACCAGCGGTGCGAAGGCGACGATCATAATGGAGTCGTTGAGCGCCACCTGCGATAGCGTGAAATACGGATCGCCTTTGCAAAGCTGTGACCAAACAAACACCATCGCCGTGCAAGGGGCCGCAGCCAGTAGGATCAGGCCAGCGATATAGCTGTCGAGCTGGCCGACGGGTAGCCATTGCGCGAATACATGCCGGATGAAAATCCAGCCGAGCAATGCCATCGAGAACGGTTTGACGAACCAATTCACGAACAGCGTTACGCCGATGCCGCGCCACTGGCTTTTAACCTGCGTCATCGCGGCAAAATCGATCTTGACCAGCATTGGAATAATCATCACCCAGATCAGTACGCCGACGGGGAGATTGACCTGGGCCACTTCCATGTGACCGATAGCCTGAAAGAGCTGGGGGAGCACCTGCCCGAAGAGGATGCCCCCAATGATGCAGAGGGCCACCCAGACCGTCAGGTAGCGCTCGAAGAAACCGATGGCGGGCCGTGCTTCTCCTGTTGCGGCATCAATGCTGCTCATTCGATTCCTCGGCAGGTTGCTCTCCTATCGCGCGCATTTCGCGCTGGATCGCGTTCCCGTCAAGCACGTGCAGCGGGAGGTTCACGAACTGGCTCACGCGGCTCATGATTTGCCGATAGACCTTGCTGAATATCTTGCGCTTGTCGTCATCGCTACCTTTGAAAGCTGCTGGATCTTCAAAACCCCAATGCGCAGTCATCGGTTTGCCCGGCCAAATCGGGCAAACTTCCCCTGCGGCCTGATCACAGACCGTGATAACGAAATCCATATGTGGCGCATCCGGCGTCGCAAATTCATCCCAACTCTTACTGCGCAACTGAGACGTGTCATAGCCTACCGCCTCGCATCGTTCTATTGCGAACGGATTGACCGCACCTGAAGGATGGCTGCCGGCGCTGTATGCGCGAAACTTGCCTTTTCCCAGCACATTAAACAATGCTTCAGCCATGATGCTGCGCGAGCTGTTTCCCGTGCATAGAACGAGAATCGAATAAGGCTTGTCGCTCACGTGCAGCTCCCGACGGATGCGGTTGGCGTACAGCATGCGGCTGACGGTTGCGATTGCTCGTGCGACTGACCATAGACGGGCGCAGCATCAAGCGTTCGAAACGTTTCCCAAGCGACGCCTTGCGGATCAATCGTCCATGACTTATTTGATCGGGCGTAGCAACAAGTGGTATCTGTTTGCGTTTGAACCGGCAGTTCCGCCGCAGAGAAGCGTGCATTCATTTCGACTAGCTCCGCGTCGGTTTCAACCTGAATGCCGATGTGATCGACGCCCGGTTTCGCGCCACGCTGAGAGATCGCAAAATTTACAGCAGGATCGGTCAGCTCCCATTTACAGTAGTCGCTCTTGAGAACCATGGGCTCGATGTTGCCGAACATGGCGCTGTAGAACCGAATACTGTCGTTCAGGTCTTCGACCGCGATATGGATATGCATGCGTTTCATGGTGTGTCTCCACAGCAGTTGGGAAGATCGCTCGCCGTACAAGCTGCGCCGGCGCAGCAGTTTTCCGTCAGAAATCCAATCAAACCTGTCATCGCGCCAAAGTTTGCCGTGTAGATGACGAAACGGCCTTCCTGCCTAGGCTTCACCAGCTCAGCGTGTGACAGATCCTTCAGGTGGAATGACAGGCTTGAGGGCGAAATTTCCAGCCGCTGCGCGATTTCACCGGCAGCCATACCCTCGGGGCCAGCGACCACCAGCGCGCGGAAGATGGCGAGGCGCGAGTCATGGGCGAGCGCGCTTAGAGCGCGTACAACGAGATTTGAGTCCATGACCAAAACAATATACGGATCGATTCGACATTTCAAGTATTATCGAAATATAGTCCTCGGTCCCGCACGTAAAGCTCGGTGGCGATGCTTAGGAAGAAGTCTCTGGCGGCGTCGCATATCCAGGGCCATATGCATCGTATTATCCTTATCATTCTCGCGCCCATCGGCGTCGGCCTAGGTCAGCAATGGCCGCGCCCTCCCGACGCACCCACCAAGGAAACCGTGTGGCAAACGAAAAAGCAGCGCCGGCCGGCGCGATCACCGTGTCGGCCATCCTGTCGCGCATCGAACAGCTTTATCCGACCTACGGCGCAGCTAGCCGGCGCATCGCAGATTTCATCCGCGAATATCCGCAGGAGGTCGTGCATATGTCGGTGAGCGAGGTGGCCGAGCGAGTCCGCGCGAGCGAAGGCAGCGTCGTCGGTTTCTGCAAGATGCTCGGCGCGAAGGGGTTCCTGCAGTTGAAGATCGTGCTCGCGCAGGAAATCGTGCAGCCGGTCCAACTGATTCACGAGGACCTCGCGCGCGGGGATGGCACGGCTGCCGTGATCGCGAAGATCTTCAGCTCCAACGTCCAGGCGCTGCGCGAAACCGAGGCGACCCTCGACGTGCATGCACTCGAACAAGCCGTGGCGGCGATTCGCAGCGCGAAGCGCATCGAAATCTACGGTGTCGGCAGTTCGGCGCCAGTCGCCGAGGACGCGCACTACCGCCTGCTGCGTATCGGTCTCGATGCGCGGGTCGCGGTCGATCCGCATATCCAGGCTGTCAGCGCGTCGCTGTGCGATTCGAGCGTAGCCACGCTGACCATCTCGCATTCCGGCGCAACCCACGAGACGGTTGCCACGACCCGGCTGGCGAAGGAAGCCGGCGCGCGCACGATCTGCATCACCAACTTCGGACGCTCGCCGATCCATGCGTTTGCCGACATCGTTTTAACGACGATGGCGCGCGAGACGCAGTTTCGCACCGAGGCGATGGCAAGCCGAATCGCGCAGTTCGCGATCGTCGACACCCTGATCGCCTGTCTCGCGCTGGCGGATTACGAGCGCTCCGTGGACACAATCCGCCACACGTTCGACGTACTGTCGCTCAAGCGTTACTGAGCGTGCCCCGGCCGGCCATCGGCGCGGAACAGGGGCGGCGCGAAAGCCAAATAGAAAACCCAAAATTGAGAAATATTCAAATATTGAAAAATATTTGATAAATAAACTTCATTTACCTGTCACGAACGGCTCGTAATCTACGTAGCAGATCGGGCGTGGTGGCGTCCCCCCAGCGCCGAGCACGACAGCGTTCCCGGTCCTGACTGCGCCCCGTAATCCACCGGCAGCACACGCCGGCTCCGAATACTGGGTGCTGCCCGTCCCCACTATGTCGAGACACGTAATGAAAGATATCGAACACAACGACGACAACCCGACCCCGTCCATGCAGCACAACGACTCGCGCCGCAACTTCCTGCGCCGCTCGGCAGGAGCCGCCGGCGCGCTGGCCGCCACCACGATCATGCCGGCGTCGATTCGCAAGGCGCTTGCGATTCCCGCCAACTACCGGTCTGGCACGATCCAGGACATCAAGCACGTGGTGATCCTGATGCAGGAAAACCGCTCGTTCGACCACTACTTCGGCACACTCAAGGGGGTGCGCGGCTTTGGCGATCGCTTCCCGGTCACGCTGCCTGGCGGCCAGACGGTGTGGCAGCAGGCGTCGACGGCGCCGGGCGCCAGCCCCGTCAACTTAATCCCGCCGTTTCACCTCAACACAGCGACGATGAACGCGATGGGCGTCAACGACTGCCCGCACGACTATCCGAGTGGGCAGGCGGCGTGGAGCCAGGGGCAGTTTGGCCACTGGCCGTACTGGAAGTCGCAGTACTCGATGGGCTATTACGAGCGCGCGGATATCCCGTTCCACTTCGCGCTGGCCGAAGCCTTCACGCTCTGCGACGCGTACCACTGCCAGCTGACGGGGCCGACCGACCCGAACCGCATCGCGTTCTTCTCGGGGTCGAACTTCAATCCGCAGCTTGCCAGCAGCGGCGTCAACTCGACCGACGGGAACGCCGAAGCGACCAACGTGCGCTGCTCGGTAGGGGGCACGATCTCGGCCGCGACCCCGCAGTACAAGTACAGCGGTACGGGGTTCACGTGGCCGACGCTGCCGGAACTGCTGCAGCAGGCTGGCGTCACGTGGAAGATCTACCAGGACCCGAACAACAACTGGAACGGTCTGCTGCACGGTTGCCTCGCGTTCGAAAGCTTCCGCACTGCGCAGCCGGGCTCGGTCATCTACAACAATGGGATGACCGGCGGCCCCGATTTCCTGACGTCGTTCGCGAACGACGTGCAGAGTGGCGCGCTGCCGCAGGTCTCGTGGATCTTACCGACACCGAACGTCTCCGAGCACCCGAGCTACTTCCCGAGCGACGGCGCGAACTTCGTCTCGCAGGTGCTGGACGCGCTGACTGCTAACCCCGAAGTCTGGAGCCAGACCGCGTTCTTCATCGCCTACGACGAGGAAGACGGGCAATTCGATCACGCTCTGCACCCGGCAGTGCCGTCCTACGACGCGGGCGGCAACGTGATGGGCGGCTCCACGCTGCCGTTGGCCGGCGAATATTTCGCGACGACGCCGGCACTCTACGCCAACTATCTGGAATCCACTGACACGATCAGCGGTTCCGTGCGCCCGTGGGGGCTCGGCGGGCGCGTGCCGATGTTCGTCATCTCGCCGTGGAGCGCCGGCGGCTGGGTCAACTCGCAGGTGTTCTCGCATACGTCGATGTCGATGTTCCTGGAGAAGCGCTTCGGCATCACGGTGCCGAACGTGAGCCCGTGGAACCGTGCGATCGCCGGTGACCTGACCAGCTGCTTCGACTTCAAGCGTCCGGACCCCAGCGCGTCCACGTATTCGAGGCTGCCGAGCACGGCCAACACCGCGGCCTTCGACGCCGCGCAGCGAGCGCTGCCGGCTGCCGTCGCACCAAGCACGTCCGAGCCGCTGTTCCAGGAGCCAGGCTACCGGCCGTCGCGCGCGCTGCCTTATGAACTGGACACGAGCACGCGTGTCTCCCCGAACGGCGCGATCGAACTGCTGTTCAAGAACACCGGCAAGCAGGGCGCGGTATTCCACGTCTACGACCAGAACAACCTGGGCACGATCCCGCGGCGCTATACCGTCGAGGCTGGCAAGCAACTGAAGGACAACCCATGGATCGGTGACGCCAAGGGCAACTACAACCTGTGGGTGTACGGACCGAACGGATTCGTGCGTCAGTTCAGCGGCAACACGGTCACCGGCGCGCAATTGGAAATGGAGCTCCGCTACGACGCCGAAAGGGGGGCGTTGGACGCGACGTTCACCAACAGCGGCGAGAAAGACGTGCGGGTCACGCTGACGGACAATGCGTACGCGAGCGCGCACATCCGCCCGCAGACACTGGAGGTGCCGGGCCGCAGATCGGCCGAACACCGTTGGGAAGTGGCGGATTTCGGCAACTGGTACGACTTCACGGCCACGGCGACGGATTTCACGAGGCGCATCGCGGGCCGAGTCGAGACTGGCCAGCCGAGCATCAGCGATCCGGCGATGGGCAACGGTTTTTCTCCCCAGTCCAGGGCCACAACCGTTAGCGATTCAGCGCAGGGGGCAACGTCTGATCGTGAACTAGCGTAAAGGCAACGGCCATCAGCGTGCTGCGAGGTACGTTGATGGCCGGTGAACAGAGATCACGGCCATTGGATTGGATAGGCACGCATCGCAGTGACGGGTCGGCGGCAGCCGGCCAGAATCATACATTCGCCATCGGCGATCCGATTTGAGTCAGTGCAGACCAAAAGGAAGCTGGGATAATGAAGCCGTCACGGCACAACTTTCGGGGCTAATCTGAAGGCGGCGGCGAACCGGAGGTGAGTTATCCCCGAAGAAGTCCAGTATAGTCACTCAACCGACATCCCCGGCTTGATCCTTAGCACGGCTCTGTTTGTCGAATTTCGCTTTGAGCCGCACTATCATCTCGACTGCCATATCGCACTCGTTACGAGCGGAGTGCAACGTCAATCGTTCCATGGGGAATCCCCGTTGCTCACGCGTGGCGCAATTTTCCCCCTTCGACCCCTCTCATCGAGCGGTGAGCGGAGGGAGTTTCATCCAGCTTAATCATTGGAACATGCCATGCTATATGAACTCACTACGCTTGCCTGCGCGCCGCTCACTGAGGGGGCTGTGGCCGCTTCAGCGCGCGACTGGATAGCGCAAGGCGCTGGCCGGTTACTGGGCGTTTGGCGTACCGAAATCGGCGACCTTTTCCAAGTCAAACTGCTACGCCAGTTCGATACCGCAGATGCGCTTGAGGAAGAGCGCCTCCGCGCGCTTATGGCTCCAGCGCCGTTCGGAATCTCTGATCCCGCTATACGACTGGACATGGAACGCTATGCGCGGTTTCCCTTTTTACCAGAGGTCGAGCCGGCGACGTTCGGAAGCTTCTACGAGTTCAGGACCTATTTCCTGAAGCCGGGTGGTCTTACGCCGACCCTGAACAGCTGGCGAGACGCCATCGCGCCCGCAGGCGATTACACACGACATCTAGTGGTCAATATGTACGCGTTGGATGGGCCACCACGCATCACACATATCTGGGGATTTTCCAGCTTGGAAGAGCGCGCTGCGCTGCGCACACGCCACTACGCCGACGGCCTGTGGCCGCCGAAGAACGCCCCTCAGCAAATCGCGAAAGCGACATCGACGATTTGCATACCGGAACCTTATTCGCCGTTGCGCTGAAAAAATCAAATGACCCGACCGCGGCTATCATTGCATTGACTGTTTTGATGGCATCGCCCTTGATATACTGGAGCGCCAAATGGCCGAGGGAGTTCGCCCGATGGAACACGTCATCTCCAATGTGGAGCAGCTGGAAGCCATTTACGGCAAGCCGGGCGAGCGTGCGCTCTGGAAGGAGATCGATCATTTGAATGACGACTATTGCGCGTTCGTGAAAGCATCGCCGTTCGTCATTCTCGCTTCGATTGGTAGCGAAGGCTCCGACTGCTCGCCCAAGGGCGACCCAGCCGGCTTCGTCACTATTCTGGATAAGCGGACGCTTGCCATCCCCGATCGTCCGGGCAACAACCGGATCGACAACCTGCGCAACATCGTCACCGATCCGCGGGTGTCGTTGTTGTTCCTCATCCCAGGCAATGGCGAAACGCTCCGTGTCAACGGTCTCGCGCATATCTCTACCGATCCTGAACTGCTCACGTCATGCAAAATCAAGGGCAAGTTGCCGCGCACGGTCATCGTGGTCAGGATCCAGGCTGCCTATTTCCACTGTGCAAAGGCAATCGTACGCTCTGACCTGTGGAACCCGGCGACGCATGTATCGCGCGACAGTTTGCCGAGTGCCGGTCAAATGCACCGTCGGCTAACTGGGGGCTCGTTTGACAGCGAGACGTATGACCGCCAACTACCTGATCGCACGATTGCCGAACTTTACTGATGGTGATCACGCTAGCTACAAGATGAGCTTGTAGCCCTCATGGCTCGCAACGAAGCCAAGTTTTTCATAGAAACGGTGCGCGTCAGGGCGGGCCTTGTCCGTTGTCAGTTGGACTAATTTGCAACCGCGTAATCTGCACTCGGAGATCGCCCATTCGAACAGCTGCTGGCCTATCCCCGTGCTACGGAAGGGCGCAGCGATTCGAACCGCTTCGATCTGCCCGCGCCACGCGCCCCTTCGAGCGACCCCTGGTATGAACGAAATTTGCAGTGTGCCAATCACTGCTTCTCCATCTATGGCGACTACGAGACGCTGGTTCCGGTCAGCTTCTATTGCTTTAAAAGCGGCAACATACCTTTCGTCCAAGGGTGAGCTAACGGTCTCTCGTTGGCTGCCAAGCTCATCGTCCACCAACAATGCAACAATTGCAGGTAGGTCCTCAAGTAGCGCCGTTCGGAAAATGATGTGATGCATGTCTTAACCGTGAGTAGTGGGGTTTGATCGATAGCGGCCAATGGATACGCAAGCACTCGCAATCGGACTTATGTAGTGTCCCAATGGCTCGATCACGTACCCAGACGAATATCGACCACAGTCCGACCGCTCAGCTTGCCAGCCATCAACTGCGCGGCCGCCGCGGGCACATCGCGCAACGCAATCACGCGGGTGAGTTCTGCTAGCTTGCCTCGATCGAGATCGCTCGCAAGTCGATCCCACGCGGCCTGCCGACGCTCGATTGGACACATGACCGAGTCGATGCCCAACAGCCTCACCCCGCGCAGGATAAACGGCGCGACGCTCGCCGGAAAATCCATGCCTTGAGCGAGGCCACACGCCGTCACTACGCCACCGTATTTCATTTGCGCGCAGGCGTTGGCCAGTGTGTGAGAACCGACCGAATCGATAACCGCGGCCCAGCGTTCCTTTTGCAAAGGCTTACCAGGCGCCGAAATGCTCTCTCGATCAACAATGCTCGCCGCGCCGAGACGCTTCAGGAACTCTGCCTGCTCCGGCTTGCCCGTCGACGCGACAACGGTGTATCCCCAACTGCTCAATATCGACACCGCGACGCTGCCTACACCGCCGCTCGCGCCGGTCACGAGTATTTCGCCGTCGCCGGGCTTGACGCCGGCGGTCTCCACGGCGAGACAGGACAACATGGCCGTATAACCCGCCGTGCCGATCGCCATCGTTTCTGCCGTGGAGAATTCCCGCGGCACCGCGATCAGCCAATCGGCTTTGAGGCGCGCTTTCTCCGCCAGACAACCCCAATGCGTTTCACCAAGGCCCCACCCGTTGACGAGCACCGTATCGCCAACGCTCCAGCGTGAGTCGGTCGATGCGATGACTTCGCCCGCGCCATCGACCCCGGCTACCATCGGCCATCCGCGCACGACCGGGCCGCGGTTCGTAATCGCGAGGGCATCTTTGTAGTTAAGCGTTGAATGAGCGATACGAACAAGCACCTCGCCAGTCGCCAGCGAATTCTCGTCTAGCGTCTGGTCGTCAAGTTCAGTCACGTCGGCAGAGAAGCTGTGCTCATCCTTTTGCAAATATAGGGCTGAGAAAGTCATGTCTTTTGTCTCCGTCGCTGGTTGATTGCTTATGCTACGCCGGGAAAGACGGGCGTGCGCTTCCGCAAGAATGCTTCGACGCCTTTGCGAGCGTCGGCCTGCGTTTCCAATTAGCACGGTGCGTGATCCCGCAATCGCGATTCCCTTACTGAGCGCCGCGCAGGACCTTAGCCATTTCGGTCGTGGGCCCCCAACCTAGCTTCTCATAGAGCGGCCGCCCCGTCGCCGTCGAATACAAAACCGCATACTGGAGCCGCATCACCTTGATGCGCGTTGTTGATATCGTATGCGGCGTCAGGCTTTGGCGAATGCGGTCAGCGCTCCTGCGGCGATCAATACGATGCCGGTTGCCCGGCCCGCGGCATTGGCCCATCTACGATTGGTAGCAACCCCCTGGCTCTTCGCGCCGAGCCACGCATAGAACGAATACGAGCCGAGGTCGAGCACCACGGTGGTCATGCCGAAGATCAGCATTTGAAACCAGATCGGCCGGTGCACGTCAACGAACTGCGGCAGCAGCGCGACGAAAAAGAGCAGTGCTTTCGGGTTGGACAACTCAATCATCAGGCCCTGGCTCAACGCGCGCGGGCCACTAACTGGCGCGCCTCCTGCCGGTTTGATGGTCAGCGCGCTCGACCGGTTGAATAGCGCCCGAATGCCGAGATACACGAGATAAGCCACGCCGGCCCATTTCACCGCATTGAACACGGTGTGGCTCGCGACGACCAGAGCCGCGAGGCCGGTCGCCGACAAGGCGAAGTAAATCGCATTGGCGAGCGCGATGCCAGCGATGGCCCAGTAGCTGCGGCGCACTCCCTTGGAAATGCCTTGGGCGACCACGAGGAGGGCTGCGACGCCGGGTGTCAGGCAGACGAGACCCGTCGTTGCGATGAAAAGTAGCCAGATTTTCAGATGCATATCGACACCGCGAAATAGTTAGATTAACTTATAATATATCGCGCTATTACGCGTTTTCTAATAGGCATTCAACGGGGTTTTTCGAGAAAACACTATCGTTGATCGGATTTATCGGGGTTTTCCAATGAATACCAAAGTTGACCATCACGACCGAAAAATCCTGGAGCTTTTGCAGCAGGACGCGCGCGTATCTCATGCGGAAATTGGGCGGCGCGTACACCTCAGCCAGCCTGCTGTGTCTGAGCGAATCAAGCGACTGGAGGCGCAGGGCGTGATCGCAGGCTATCGCGCGTGGGTCGATCCGGCGAAACTCGGTTACACGATCACCGCAATGGTCCGTGTGCAGACGCAAGCGGGGCGGCCGTATGAAGCGTTTGTGCGGGAGTGCCCTGAGATCGTCGAATGTCATACGGTGACAGGCGACGATTGCGCGGTGCTGCGCGTGCTGGCGACCGACGTACAGCATTTGCAGCGCATTGTTGATGCACTGAACACATACGGCAGGACCTCGACGGCGATCGTGCTGTCGACGCTGGTTGCGCACAAACCGGTCAGGCCGCCACTACAGGACGAGTCGGTCTAGGATTGCCCTTTTGCAGGTAGTTCTGCCGCCATCGCGGCCATCACGCTGCCCCAATCGCCACGCGACGCCTGACGGAACAGCCGTGTCGCGGGGTACCACGGTGTGTCGTGACGCTCGAGCAGCCAGCGCCAGTCCGGCACGAACGGCAGCATGACCCACACCGGGCGCCCCAGCGCACCGGCCAGATGAACCGGCGCGGAATCCACCGAGATCAGAAGATCGGCGATGCTGAGAATCGCAGCGGTATCCTCGAAATCGCTGATTTCATCGCTCAACGACACGAGCGACATCCCCGCCGGTGGGTCGCCGGCCTGAACCTCGGCGGGTCCTTTCTGGATCGACAGGAACGTCACGTCGGGTCGCGCCAACGGTGCGAGTTGGGCCAGTGTCAACGAGCGGTTCACGTCGTTGAAATGAGTCGGCCGCCCGGCCCACACCAGCGCGACGAGCGGGCGCGGCAGATCCGCGAGCCGCTGCCGCCATTTCGCGACGCGCTGTGGATCGGCCGACAGGTAGGGCATCGCGCCGGGCAGATCGGTCAGCTTCAGGCCCATCGCCATCGGCAGGTTCATCATTTCGCAGTGAACGTCGAATGCGGGCGGCAGGCTGCCGCGCACCACAATTTCGTCGAAGCCTTCGCTGCGTTGTGCAAGCGACAGCGTTTGCGCGTTCACCTCTAGAATTACGCGCGCCCCGCTGCGCGCTTTGGCCCAGGGCACCATGCGCATGAACTGGAATGTGTCGCCGAAGCCCTGTTCGTCATGAATGAGCAGGGTCTTGCCAGCAATGGCTCGGCCGTCCCAGCGTGGCCGCTGCACCTTGCGCTCGATGCCCGTCGTGTGCGCGAGGCTGTACCGGTAGTGATATTCGCGCCAGCCGCGATCGAACTCGCCCAGCAGCAACAACGTTTCCGACAGGTCGAACCGCGTCGAGAAATCGCCAGGCGCGTGCGCTACCAGCATCTCCTGGATGGCGCGTGTTTCCGCGATGCGTCCTTGCGGACGGATCGCCGCCGCAAGCAGTTTCCACAACGCGAGCGGCCCGCTGCCCGAGGCCAGATGCATGCGCAGCAGCGCCTCGGCCTGCTCGAAGCGTGCGGCCGCAATCAGCGGCTGGACTTGGCGCTCGATGGCGGGGACATCGGGCATGCTGTTGGACATCAAGGCGCGTCGATCCCGAGCGCGGCGAGCAGGGGGCCAAGATGATCGGCGTAAGCCTGCCAGCGGCCCTTCGAGGTTTGATAGATCGGCTGGCGCACCTGGTTGACGCTCGCGGTGCGCACCACCCGCCGGTTCTCGTGAAACCTGACGCAGGCATCGTCCCAGGGCAGGCCGAGGAAATCGATGAGACGTCGTGCCTCACCCTCGAGATCGTCCACGACGGCCTCGTAATCGACTTCGATGAAACGCTCGGCGGGTAGCACCCGAGCCCAATGCGCCATGAGCTTCTGGTAGTGCCCGTAGAACTCACCCAGTTCAGTCTGGTTGTACGTGAATTGCTGTTCGCCGCCGAAGAGCTTCGTATAGCACGACAGACAGGTATCTACTGGGTCGCGCCGCGCATGGATGATGCGCGCGCCCGGCAGGATCAGTGGAATCAATCCGGCGTACATGAAATTGCCGGGCATCTTGTCGACCAGGCGTGTGCTTGCCTGCGCCAGTGGCGCGATGCGCGAGAGGTAGTCGCGTCCGAGTTGCAGCCAACGCTGGGTAGCGTCTTCGGCCGTCATCCCCAGCATCCCAGCCGGAAACAGACCGTTGCCGTCGACCACGAGGCGCAGCGCAGACAGCTCGCCAGCACCCGTCACCTGCGGGTGCGACGATACGATTTGCTCGATGAGCGTGGTGCCCGAGCGCGGCATGCCGACGATGAATACCGGCAGCTCCGACAGATCGCCCGTGCCGTGCGTTCGAGCCAACAGCTCGGGCGTGAAGGATTCGGCGATGCGCTCCATCCATCGTCCGGTCACGCCTGAATCGTAGGTAAAGCTTGCCCGTTTCAGGCGGTTGCCTGTGTCGAAGTGGTGGAAGGCCAGCGCCGGGTCCTGAATATCGAGGTACGCCTTGCCGAGCGAGAAGTGGACCGAGATCCGGTCGTGGAGCGAGCGACGCTCGCCTTCGGCAAGGCACGCTTCGAGCGCTGCGATGTCGGAGTCGCCGGCCTTGAAGGTCCGCGCATCAGCACGGCCGGTCAGCACCCGTATCGAACCGGGAAACGCCGCGAGCGCCTGGTCGAAGGCCGCCCGTGCCTCGTCCTTGCGGCCGGCTTCCATCAATAGCGTCGCACGCCCGACCAACGCTTCCTCAGCCACTGTGCCGGGGAGCTGAGCAGCCTGTTCGAACTGATCAAGCGCTTCGTCAGTCTGCCCAAGGGCTTGGAGCACCATGGCGAGCGTGTTGCGCGCCTCGGCGCTGTTCGGCGTCAGCGACACCGCTTCGCGGGCGAAGGCGAGCGCCTCGTCGAGGCGCTCGATCTGTTTAAGCGCCTTCGCGCGGGCGACCAGTGCTGCCGGATGCCGCGGCGCGAATGCCTGCAGCATGTCGAGTGCACGCAGGGCAGCGTCGTGGTGGTGGCGTGATATCTCCACCTCGGCCAGGTTCAGATACGCATCGACAAGACGCGGACTGAGTTCGATGGCCTGCAGCGCGGCGGCTGCCGCCTCGTCGTAGCTGCCCTGGGATGAGAGCAGGAATGCCAGATTGCTATGCGCCTCGGCGTATAAGGGATCCAGGGCCAGCGCCTGACGGTAATGCCGTTCGGCGCGGTCCATGCGGCCCAGGCGTCGGGATGTATTGGCGAGGTTGTTATGCGCCTGCGCCGAATCGGGCTGGAACGCAATCACGCGTTCGAGGCAGGCGAGGCTTTCTTCGAACTTGCCCGCCTCCTGTAGCAGGATGCCGAGGTTGTTCCAGCCGGACACCAGCGCCGGGTCCATGGACACGGCGCGCCGCGCGGCCTCCTCGCCTTCGGCGAGCAGGCCCTTCTGGCGACACATTTCGGCGAGATTGCTGGAATAGACGGCGGGCGCGCGCGGCGCCATGCAGGCCCGGCGCAGGTGCGCAATCGCGAGATCGAGATTGCCGTACGCGTGCGCCATCAGTCCAAGCAGGTGCAGCGCATCGGCTTGGCCCGGCCAGGCGGCCAGCACGCGCTGGCACAACTGTTCGGCCTGATCAGCCTGGCCGGCATTCCAGTACGCATAAGCACGGCCGAGCGCTTCGGGAATGCTCAGGGTTTCCTGGCTGGAGGGGGTCGACATGAGTGAAGGCAGCACACGGGGCTGTGATGGCAGAAACAGCAGATGTTACTACGCGGAATAGATCGCCGGTCGGCAGCAGGCGCTGTCTGTAGCCACGATGGAGCTTGTAATTTTTTTTTAAGGTACTTAAATATACAAACTACGTGTCGTCTCGTTGCCGGACTGGACTGCTGATCCGACAAAACAGGAGTACACGCTTGACCAGAGATTCGCGGACCCTCCCGCTCGCTTGCGAAAAAGCTACACGCTCTCGATCGCGGCGCGCGGTGCAGGGCGGCGTCGCGCTCGTCGTCGCTACGTCCCTTGCGGCGTGTATGGTCGGCCCCGACTATCGCAAGCCCGAGATCCAGGTTCCGGCAGGGTTCAAGGAAGGCGTCGACTGGCAGCGCGCCGAGGCGAATCCGCAGGCTGCGATCTCAAGCACGTGGTGGCGCATGTATGGCGACGACACGCTCAATGGTCTCGTCGCGCAGGCCTTGCAGGCAAACCAATCGATCGCAGCGGCTGAAGCCGCCTACCGCGTCGCGCTCGCAACCGTGGAGGAGAATCGCGCGGGCCTGTTTCCGATCGTCAAGGCTGGCGTGTCCGGTGCGCGTTCCGGCGGCAACGTCGGAGTGCTCCAGGGGAGTTCCGGTGCCGCGTCGGCCGGCACCGGCGTGGGCAACAGCGTGCTTGCTTCCGCGAGTGTGAGTTGGGAACTCGACTTATGGGGGCAGATAAGACGCCAGATCGAGCAAGCGAAGGCGAACGCCCAGTCGTCGGATGCGCAGCTTGCCGGCGAACGCATCTCGATCGCGGCCAGTGTCGCGACCGACTACTTCCAGTTGCGCCAGGCCGACTTCGACATTCAAGCGCTGAAGGAGCAGCAGGATATCGACAGCCGGATTCTCGTGATGACGCAAATCGGCTTCACAGAAGGACTTGCGTCCAACGACGACGTGCTTAACGCGCAGCAGACGCTCGAGATTGTGATCGCCGACCTGCAGGCGACCGAAACGACACGCGAGCAGGCTGAGCACGCGATTGCCGTGCTGACCGGCACGCCGCCGGCGTCATTTTCCATCGCCCACGATCCGGACTATCGCTTCAGTTCGCCTGTCGTGCCGTCGGCGCTGCCTTCCCAATTGCTCGAGCGGCGCTACGACGTGGTGAGTGCCGAGCGCACGGCGGCGGCGGCCAACGAGGGCATCGGCGTCGCCGAAGCGGCGTTCTATCCGTCGCTGACGCTCTCGGCCGAGGGCGGTTTCGCGCACAACACGTTGGCGCATCTGTTCACACTGCCGAGCCGCTACTGGACGCTCGGCCCCGATCTCGCGGAAACGATTTTCGACGCCGGCGCACGCACGGCCGCGGTGCACGGAGCGCGTGCCACCTACGACGAAGACGTCGCGAACTACCGCAATACAGTGCTGACGGCGTTCCAGAGCGTGGAGGACAGCCTGTCGTCGATGAATCACCTGCGCTCGCAAGCCAGCGCGTTCGCGAGCGTGTACGACAGCAACAGCCGCCTGTTCGCGAGCGAACAGGCACAGTTCGATGCCGGGGCAGTCAGCCAGCAGAACTTGCTGACGCAACGGCTGACATTGATCCAGGCGGAGCAGAGTCTGCGCGACACGCAGGCGCTGCTCGCCGAGAGTAACGTGCTGCTCGTCAAGAATCTTGGCGGCGGCTGGCAGCGCGATGACGCGGAGGTCGCGTCGGTGCCGGCCGCCGCTTCATCGGGTACCTTAGCGCCCACCTTGCAAGCACCGGTACGGCCTGCTGCAACGCAGTCCGCCGACTGACTGACATGCTGTTCCATACGATGTGGCATTGCGCGGCGTTCGCGTGTGCCGGCCTCAAGCAAGAACGGAGTTCTCATGAAGTCACGTCCTCGGCGCGCGTCGCTGTCTTACCTTTGCCTGATCGTACTGGCCGCCTGCTCGAAAAGTGTGCCGCCGCCTCCACCGCCGCAGGTTGCGGTGGTGAGGGCGCAAATGCAGTCGGTGCCACTCGAGCGTCAGTTCGTCGGCCGGCTGTCGGCTTACTACAGCGCGAATGTAACGGCCCGCGTGTCCGGCGTGCTGCTGCGGCGCACCTACGCGGAAGGCACGCCAGTGCGCGCGGGGCAACTCCTGTTCGAGATCGATCCGGTCTTTTACCGCGCGCAGCTCAATAACGATCTCGCGTTGCTGGCCGAGGATCAGGCCACCTACGTCAACGACCACATCACGGCGGTGCGCAACCGCAAACTGCTGCCGGTCGGTTCGGTCTCGCAGCAGACCGTCGACAATTCCAATGCCGCCGAGCGCAGCGCGGCAGCCAAGGTCAAGGCCGACGAGGCAACCGTCGAGAGCGCGCGGGTCTCGCTCAACTACACGCGCGTGACGGCACCGATCAGCGGCATCGCAGGACAACAACAGGTGACGGCGGGCGCGGTAGTCGGCAGCAGCACGTCCGACACGGGTGGCAGCGGCACGCTGCTGACGACGGTCCAGCAGCTCGACCCGATGTACGTGAACTTCACCATCAGTTCGGCCGATCTGGCGACCCTGCAGCAGTCCCAGATCAATGGCTCGGTCAACCTGCAGCAGCAGAACAAGACCACGGTGCAGATTGGGCTGCCCAATCGTACTGCGTACGGCACTGCGGGCACGCTCGATTTCTCCGATGTGACGGTGAATGCGGCGACCGGCTCGATCAATCTGCGTGCGCTCGTTGGGAACCCGCAGCGGCGTCTGCTGCCCGGCATGTATGTGACGCTGAGCGTCAATTTCGGCCAGCAGAACAATGTTTTTCTGATTCCTCAGCAGGCAGTGCAGCGCGACACGGTGGGCGCATACGTGCTGGTGGTGGGCGCGGACGGCAAGGTGGCGCGCAAGGACGTCGAGGCGCCCAATAGCCTAGGCAACAACTGGGTCGTCACGCGCGGGTTGGCAGACGGCGACCAAGTCGTTGTGACGGGTGTGCAGATGGTGCGGGAAGGGGCACCGGCGAAGGCCGTCGCGTGGCAGCCGCCTGCGGCGGCGTCCGGTGCGTCGGCCTCGGGTGCGTCGACGGTAGCGGCTGCTTACACAGCGCCTGCAGCGCCGGCGGTGCCTGCAGCGTCGTCATCGGGCCCCGCGGTTGCGCCGGTTTCCGCTGCGTCACCGGCTTCGGCCGGCACGGCGCAGTAGGAGAGCGCTCATGCCGAGCTTCTTCATTAACCGCCCCGTCTTCGCCTGGGTCATCGCGATCCTGATCTCACTGTTCGGCATCATCTCGGTGCACGGCATGGGTATTGATTCGTATCCGGACATTGCCCCGCCGGAAGTGACCGTCACTGCCCAGTACCCGGGCGCGAGCGCGCAGACGATGGAATCGACGGTGACCCAGGTGATCGAGCAAGAGCTCACGGGCATCGACAATCTGCTGTATTTCAGTTCGAACTCGAGCTCGAATGGCCAGACGCAGATCATCCTCACGTTCGCGACGGGCACCAACCCGGACATCGCCCAGGTGCAGGTGCAGAACAAGGTCACGCTCGCCGAGCCGCTGCTGCCTTCGCAGGTCACGCAGCAAGGGGTCGTGGTGGCGAAGGCGAGCCCGGACATTTTGATGTTCGTCGCGCTGCAGTCGGACAATCCGTCGATCGATGCAGGGCGTCTGAGCGATATTCTCGCGTCACAGATCCAGCCTAACCTCGGCCGTGTGAACGGAGTCGGCAACACCACGCTGCTTGGCTCGGAGTACGCGATGCGCATCTGGCTCGACCCCGACAAGCTGCAGAGCTATGGGTTGTCGACGACTCAGGTGGTCAATGCCGTGACCGCGCAGAACGCGCAGTTCGCCGCCGGCTCGCTAGGCGCGGATCCGGCCGTGAAGGGGCAAGTATTTACGGCGACCGTGACGGGCGACAGCCTCTTTTCGACGCTCAAGCAGTTTGAGGACATCATTGTCGTCGCGAACGGCAACGGCACCACCGTCAAGCTAAGCGACGTGGCGCACATTTCGTTCGGCTCGCAGACGTATGGCGTGGCGCCGGTCTATAACGGCAAGGCGGCCGGGGGTATGGCGATTTTCCTGCTGCCGGGTGCGAATGCGCTTTCAGTTGCGAAGGCGGTAAAAGCCGAGATGGCGACGCTAGCCCGGGACTTGCCGGAGGGCGTCACGTGGAGCGTGCCATACGACACCACGCCGTTTATCACCGCGTCGATCCTCGACGTGATCCGCACGCTCGTCGAGGCGATCGTGCTGGTGTTTTTCGTGATGCTGATCTTCCTGCAGAATCTGCGGGCCACGATCATCCCGACGCTCGTGATTCCGGTCGCGTTGCTCGGGACCTTCATTGGCCTATCGGCGCTGCACTACACGCTCAACCAGTTGACGCTGTTCGGCATGGTGCTTGCGATTGGCATCGTGGTCGACGATGCGATCGTCGTGATCGAAAACGTCGAACGCATCATGACCGAGGAGCATTTAGAGCCAAGGGCGGCGACACGCAAGGCAATGGGCCAGATCACCGGCGCCATCATCGCAATCACGGTGGTGCTGTCCGCCGTCTTCATACCGTCCGCGCTGCAGCCGGGCGCGACCGGCATCATCTACGCGCAGTTCGCGCTGACGATCGCGGTATCGATGGGATTCTCCGCGTTCCTCGCCATGTCGTTTACGCCTTCGCTGTGCGCGGCGATCCTGAGGCCTGAACACGCGACGCAGAAGAACGCGGTCTACCGCTGGTTCGACCGTAGTTTCGACTGGACGACGAAAAAGTATCTCGGCCATGCCGGCCGGGCCGTGAGCCACGCGCCGCGCTGGATGGTGGTGTTTGTGCTCGTCGTGGTGCTGACGGGGTTCCTGTACACGAAGCTGCCGACCAGCTTCGTGCCCGACGAAGACCAGGGCTTCGTGCTCGCACTCATCAATCTGCCGCCGGGCTCGACGCTGCAGCGCACCGATCACGTGATGGCCGAGGTACGCGACAAGCTCTCGCAGAGTGCGATCGGCAAGGAGATCGTGGGCATTTTCCAGCCAGAAGGCTTCAGCTTTGTCGGCACGAGCGAAAACGTCGGCATGTCATTCATCAAACTGGCAGACTGGAACAAGCGCCATGACACCGCGATGAAGCTGATCCCGCAGATCAACCAGATTCTTCATAGCATTCCCGATGCGCAGATCTTTGCGGTGAATCTGCCGACTATCCGCGGGCTCAGCCAGTTCGGCGGCATCGACATGTATCTGCAGGCACGTGAGGGCCAGTCGCGCGACGAGCTTGCGCAGGCCACGCGCACGCTGCTCGCGGCTGCGACGAAGAGCCCAGTGCTGTTCGGGATTCGCCCCAACTCGCTGCCGAGCGCGCCGCAACTGGCCATCGCGGTGGACCGGACCCAGGCCCAAGCGATGGGCCTGTCGCTCACGGATGTCTACGCTACGCTCGCGACGGAGCTCGCGCCGTTTTACATCGACCAGTTCACTTACGGCGGGCGCGTGAAGCGCGTCTATATCCAGGCGGACGCGCCGTACCGGATGGGGCTCGACGCGTTCCAGCACCTGTATACGCCGAGCCTATTCACAAACGGCACCAGTACCAGCGCCGGTACCAGCATCAGCGCGATCGCGAACCAGTCGTCATCGAGCAGCGCGAGCACGTCGAACGGCTTCACGACGCCCGTCGACCCGTCGCCCGCGAACACGTCGATCAGCCCCTACAACATGGTGCCGCTTTCCAGCGTGGTAAATGCCAAGTGGGCCTTCGGGCCGACGGTGCTGCCGCGCTACAACGGCTACTCGGCGATCGAGATCGTCGGCAACCCCGCCGCGGGCTACGCGACCGGACAGGCGATCGATGTGCTGCAGAACATCGTCGACCACCAATTGCCGGTGGGCTTCGCGGCCGACTGGACCGGGCAGTCGTTCCAGGAGCTGCTGTCAGGCTCGTCGGCGGTGACGCTGCTGATGCTGTCGATCGTGGTAGTGTTCCTGTGTCTTGCCGCGCTGTATGAAAGCTGGTCTATTCCAGCTGCGGTGCTGCTCGTCGTGCCGCTGGGCATGCTCGGCATGCTGGTGTTCTGTCTTTCGTTCGGAGTTCCTAACGATATCTACTTCAAGATCGGGCTTGTGACCGTGATCGGTCTAGCGGCGAAAAATGCAATCCTGATCGTCGAGTTCGCGGTGGAGGGTCAGCAGCGTGGCATGACGCTGCGCGACGCCGTCCTGACCGCGGCGCGGCTCAGACTGCGTCCGATCCTGATGACCTCGATGGCCTTTATTCTCGGCGTGTTTCCGCTGGTTACCTCATCGGGCGCAGGCGCAGCTTCGCGTCACGAAATTGGCACCGGCGTGATCGGCGGCATGCTGTTCGCGACGTTCTTCGGTCTGCTGCTGATCCCGGTGTTCTATGTGGTCGTACGGGGACTCCTGGGCGACAAGCTCGATGAGGTGTCGCACAAGATGCCTCATCACGATCGCGACGGCGAGGACGATCACGGCAAGCACGACGGCGGGACACCGGGAGGCGGGGGCGGCGGGAGCGGCGGGAGCGGCCCAAGCCCCACTGATGAGGGCACGCCAGCCTAGAGAGCGAGCGTCAATTAGGGCCTCCCAGCAACGACGTCAGTCCCGGGAATCGCGATCGTTGGCCGGAAAGAGCGCGCCGTGGTACAGGACAGGACCGGACCGGACCCCAAACTGGCGAGGCCGAAGGGATTGGGTGGAAAGGGCGAGCAAGGCCCAACCCGGAAGAGCGTTTTGACGCCGGTTACAACGCGTGCTTTAATGGTTAAATGAAGTTCGCAGCTGCCGCGACACAACGTCCTCCAAATGTAGTTCATCACAATGTTTGTGTTTTACACGGAGGACGCATAATGACCAGCGCGAAGCAAGAATTCAAGATTACTCACGTCAGCCCAGAATACTGGCGCGTCAGCATTGACCACCCACCGTTCAATATCTTCGGTCCAGAATCCATTCCGATGCTCAATAGCGTCGTGACCGAGATAGAGAACGATCCAAAGGTTACGGTCGTCGTATTCGAGAGTGCAGTGCCCGGATTTTTTCTGACTCACTACGATTTCATTCCGCCCCTCGAGACCACCATCAGCATGCCTGCCGGCTCTACCGGCTTGCCCCCGCTGCCCGATATTCTTGTCCGCCTGACCCGTTCTCCTGTGGTGACGATTGCCGAGATACGCGGCCGGGCTACTGGCGTTGGCAGCGAACTTTGCCTCGCGTGTGACATGCGCTTTGCCAGCCGTGAAAAAGCGGTGCTGTCGCAATTCGAAATCGGCGCGGGCTTCACGCCGGGCGGCGGCCCGATAGCACGCCTCCCGCACATGATCGGCCGGGGCCGAGCCCTGGAAATTCTGCTCAGTGGCAACGACTTCCCCGGTGACATCGCCGAGCGCTACGGCTATGTCAATCGCGCCGTGCCGGATGCCGAACTGGACAAATTCGTAGACACGTTGGCGCGCCGAATCGCCAGCTTCGACAAACAGTCTCTCGCCGATATCAAGCAAATGGTCAATGCTTCCACGCTGCCTTCCGACAAGGAAGTCGGCGCGGAGTGCAGCGCATTCATCACCTCGGTTCAGCGTCCGGCGGCGCAGCACAATCTCAAGAAACTAATGGAACTCGGGCTGCAGAAAAACCCTGACGTGGAAATTCATCTTCCCAAATACACTGGCGAGGTCAATCTGCCGGATAAGAAATAACGACAGACACAGCCACCGGGCTTCGTTAGATAGTGAACAGCGGGGCCCATATTCACAACTTCATGCAACACGCACGGACTGTGGGCGTGTACGCTCGAACATACGATCAAGCACGCTGCACGGATGGTGGATCGTACGCGTCTTGAGACGCGTCCATGACGAGGAAGGCAAGCTGGTTAAAGGGCCGGGAAACCGCTCCAACGAAACGAATGGTGGCGTCGGCCGTGACAACGGCATTGATGGGAACACATCATGTCAACCGAGTGGAAGCGCCGCGCCAAGCTGTTTATCCTGCGTTTCTGGCAGCCGACCAGCGCGTGCATGACCTGCATGCCGGGGAGCTGGGGCAATGTCATGAGCCTTGCCCACTGGACGATTGCATTCCATACCGGTCTGCTCACCGGACTCCTGGCCGTACTTTTGACCTTCACGCCTGCGGCGAAGCTCTACGCGCATCGATACGGCAATGCGCTTGTCGTCGGCTTGCTGACGACGGTAGGCGACGGTTACGCGCACGCGAGTCACTACCGCATCCCTTATGTCGAGCACATCGTGACGGGTGCTGTTTCAGGTCTCCTGACGCTGGCTGCCTCATATCTCTTCGAAAACCGCGCGCGTCGCCTTCGGGCGGCATGGGCTCGGGTTTTTGGATAGCGTGTCCGGTGATTTTCTTCGACCTGCAGACGTTGCTGTTTCTATGAGTTGGCAATCTCGCCGATTATCCATTCGCGAAAAGCACCCACTAGGGGCCCATAGACTTCATCGGGTAAGACCAAGTGATAGGCGTAGTCCTCCGGCCAGCCAAAATCCCAAAGCTTGACTAGCCTCTTGTCATCGAGGGCGGGCGCTGCCATTGCTGCAGGCACGAGGCCAGCTCCTTGTCCCGCAATAGCCGCCGTCAGCATCATGCCGCAGTCATCGAACGCAGTTCCGCTTGGCAGACCCATACTTTGTACAGATTGCGACTGAAACCAAAGATGCCAGTTCATCCGCTCGACCTCGTGTAAATGAGGCCAGCGTGTCAGCTCCGAAGCCGCTTTGGGCATGCCAAAGCGCGCGATCAAGGTCGGACTTGCGACCGGAATTAGATCCACCGCACATAGCCGCTCGCAGTAGAACGTCCCGTGCTGCCCGGTGCCATGGCGGATCGCTACGTCCATCACGTTGCGGCTGAAGTCTACAGGTTCCTTACCCGTCATCAGCCGAAGGTTGATGTCTCGGTGTTTATCGCGAAAACTTTGGAGGCGAGGAATTAACCAGTGAGAGGCGAACGACGGTGTCACGCTTATCGAGAGCGATCCCGTTTCCGCAATCTTGGCGGTGCTGCGAGTTGCATCGCCAATCTGTTTGAACGCGTTTCGAATCGCAGGGAAATATTCGACACCCGCCTGGGTCAAGTGAATGCCCCGGTTGGCACGCGTGAACAGCGCGACTCCAAGATAGGTCTCGAGACCTTTCACCAGTTGACTGACAGCTGCAGGAGTCACGCACAGTTCGTCCGCTGCCAGCTTGAGCGACAGGTTACGCGCTGCTGCCTCAAATGCACGGAGCCCATTCAAAGGCGGAAATCTCTTTTCCATAGATAAGTTTTTCTAACCCTAAACATTTAGAAACGATAACCCATGATGGCCGCTATCGCCATTACCATTTCACCATGTGATCAAAAAAATCTGCCACATAGCGCGTGAGATGTCTATGTTGCCACACTGTAGATAAATTAGATTTTCTAACGACAATAGGGAGATTTTCCGACCCTGCTTGCGCAGCAGATGGGCTGGGCAAGTCAGGGTGCCCATGAATTGAGTTTGGACGCCCCCGCAAATTCGGGCGGCTTAACTGAACGGATAGGCGCACCGTTTAGCGCCGGAGGTTGAAAATTTCATGTCGTTGAGAGTGATACAAAGTCCCGTATCGGGGTGTGCCCAGATAGATGGCAAGAAGATTGTCGTACTCGGTTCTAACAACTATCGTGGTTTGGCTAACCACCCCGTTGTTTTGGCCGCGTTTCATCAGGGCTTACGGCAATATGGCGCCGGCACCGGGATGAACCCTCCGCTTGCAACCACGCATGCGCATCGGCGACTTGAAGAAGCTTTGGCCGAGTTTCATCAGACCGAGGCGGCGATGATCTTTAGTTCCTGCACAGCGGCCAATCTCGCTCTGCTCGACACCGTTACAACTGCTGGCGATTTGATTTTCAGCGATGAGTTGAACCACGCGAGCATCATCGACGGGTGTAGATTAAGTCGGGCGCGCGTCGTGAGAGTGAAACACCGTAGCGTTGTGAGTTTTTTGCAGGCACTAGAGCAATCGTCTTCAGGCGAATCGCAGCAACGCAAGCTGTTCATTACCGATGGCGTTTTTAGCATGGAAGGATACACTGCGCCGCTGCCGCAATTTCTCGATGCAACGACCCGTTCCAACACCCTGTTCGCCCTCGATGAGAGTCACGCGGCGGGGGTGGTTGGAAACACAGGCAGAGGCAGCGCCGAGCTTCACGATTGCATGGACAAAATCGACTATGTCACAGGGACGCTGTCGAAGGCATTTGGTGCCGTTGGTGGCGGATATATCTGTGCGAGCAATGAGCGCATCGAGGAACTCAAAGGAAAAGCACGCCTGGCGATTTTCAGCAGCTCGATAAGTCCGGCAGCGGCAGCCGCTGCGGCGGCCGCTGTTTCGCTGGCGCGCTCGGACCTGGAGTCGCTGGAACGCATGCGCTACGTTGCTGCGAGATTTCGCGGCGGCGTTGAGCAACTCGGATTTAAGACGGCCCACAGCGAAAGCCCTATTACGCCAGTGCTGATTGGAGATGCCGAGGGGGCACACGTGTTCTCACAGTTGCTTGAGCAAGGAGGCGTCTACGCTCCAGCTTTGGCGTTTCCAGTCGTGCCCGAGGGCACGGCTCGCCTGCGCATCCAGACATCTGCAGCACACACGGATCACGATATTGACTTTGCGCTGGGCGTTTTCGAGCGCGCCGGCCGAAATCTGCGTCTCATCTAGCATTAGAGGACCACGATGCCTATTCAGACCATATCTTTGTACAAAGGCCGTACCCCGGCGGAAAAACGGCTTATTGCTGACTGTATCCAAGATGCGCTTTCTTTCGCGGGTTACCCAAGCAATGACCGCTTTCAGAGAATTCAAGAGTACGCGGACGACGATTTCATTATTGATTCCACGTTCCCAAATTACGCCGCGGCGCCGAGGACCCGCGACTTCGTGCTGGTTCAAATCTGGATTAGCACAGGTCGTCCCGATTCAATGAAGCGCGACATGATTGAGCAAATCCAGCGCAACCTCGACACTCGCGTTGGCTTGCAAGCGGCCGACGTAATGGTCGTTCTCCAGGAAACGGCGCGGGAGAATTCATCGCTCTATCGAGGCGTGCCGCCGGATCAGTTGCCGCTTATTGCGCCGAGGGTTAGTAACGCGCAGTAGCAGGCTCGCCCGACCGGGACGATGACGCCGTCCGGGAGAACCGGTCGACTGCACTTCGGAACCCATATCGGAGATATGTGGCGCTCAGCCGAGCAATACCGAGCCACCCTTCTCGACGTACGCCTGCAGCAAATGATGGGCAATGGCGAACGGCTTGGGCGTCGACAGCCCGTGCGCATGCGTTCCCGCGAACATCGTCGCAACCTCCTGGCGCGAGAACCAGCGGGCGTCTTCGAGTTCGTCCGTATCGACAACGATGTCGGTATCGCTCGCCTGCGCAAAGCAGCCGATCATCAGCGATGAAGGAAACGGCCACGGCTGCGACGCGAAGTAGACAACCTGTGCGCACTTCACGCGAGCCTCCTCCATCACTTCGCGGCGCACGGCGTCTTCCGCGGTCTCGCCCGGTTCAACGAAACCAGCCAGCGCCGAGTACATTCCAGGGGCGAAATGGCGCTGGCGTCCGAGCAGACACCGTTCGCCGTCTATCACCAGCATGATCACGACTGGATCCACCCGCGGGAAATGGCGTGCGCCGCAAACATCGCAGATGCGTTGCCAGCCGGCCATCGTGACGCGGCTTGCAGAGCCGCAGTTTGCACAGAAGGAGTGGCGACGATGCCAGTCGAGCATCGACTTCGCCTCGGCCAGTGTTCCGAGCGCTCCCGCAGCGACGAGGTCTTGCAGCGCGAGCGAGCGAAGGTCGATGCGGTCATAACCGGTGCTTGGCGATGGGTCCTCTGGCGCAAGGTTGAGCGCAGGTTTGAGCTCGATGGCGAGCGCGAAGCGTCCACTGCCGTCCGTGTCTTCCCCGAGGAAGACGCTAAGAAGCGGCTGGCCGAAGGCAGCGGTCTCGCTGGCGACGAACCATGGGTCATGCTCGCGGCCGCGCTTGAGCAAGGGGACGTCGCCGTCGAAGACGAGAAAGCGCGCGGCCGGGTCGCTGCGTAGATGCTCGATGAAGGCGTGGTCGTTCCGCTTGTCGGAGCAGCGGTCGAGCGGGTTGAAGTTAAAGCCGATGGACGCAGAAAGGGCGGTCATGACGGTCGTTGACATATGGGTGAGAGGATCGGCAAGTATCGCACGGGGTCAGCCCGGTCGCTCGCCGGGGGTCAGCCGGCGTAGACACGAATGACGCCAACCGGCTGCGGCCATCGAGTGCCGTGTCCCAGGTTATGCGTTTCGTTGCCGATATACCGTCATGGCCAAACGTGCACGACCGACGTGTAGCGCACTGGCCGATTATGCATGCGCATGCCGGCCATCGCGGACATCCCTTGTCACCAAGGGCATATCGGGCGTCCTGACGCCCGATATGCCTTCATGCAGCGGGTTGGTAGCAGATGTTCACACCGCGATCTATGCAGGAATGTCCCGCACCACCTCGGTCAACTTGCCGGAACTGATTTCGTAGAAGAAGCCGTAGAGCTTGATGTGCTTCGGCACTGCCGGGCTCGAACGAAGCAACTTGATGTCATAGTTGAGCGAGTCCTCGAAATCCATGATGGCGAGGCTATCGTGATCAAACAACGTCGAGATATTAGCGTGATGATGATCACGAAACTCCTCGACCAACAGCTCCGGCGTCAGGGTCGTCGTACCGCAGAACGAGTGGTGAACTACGACGACGTTTTTGACATCAAATATATAATCCATAGCCGCCACGGACTGTAGGGCAAAGGCGGCGCGTCCACCCGCGTTGGTCGCGGTAAACAGTGTTCGCGTGGATCCAACTCGAGTGCCATTTTCGTCGGTGATGATTTCTCCCGGGTAGACCTCGTCCCCAAAATACTCGGCAACGGCCTGTGGGATTTCGACCGCCCGAGGGTCAAAGCAGTAGATCACAAGTGTCTTCATCGGGATGGCCTGGTTCGCGCCCTCGAAGGTATTCATATCGAACCAGGGTTGAGTCCTGTACTCGTAGTCGCTGAACTTGCCCATTTTCTTGCTCCGTTGGCGTTTAACCAACGTATAGAACGCAGATATTACAAATTGCTTTCAAAGCCATGATTTATCGAAAGCATCCGTTCAAAAAGACCACTTTCGAAAAAGCTCGAACAGGCGAATTCGCCGATCAAATGGCCGCTGAATATCGGAAGCAGCCGTCCGGCGGCCGAGGCGACGTTCGTGCGTCAAGGGTCGGCAAGCGTCCACCGCGTCGGGCAGTACGCGGCCACGAGCGAAGTGCGTCGGAGTGACTAATAGAGCGATGACTAACGGGTTGCGTAGCCGCTGCCATGGAGAACGATCGGCTTCGGCCCATCATGTGTCTGAAGGGTTTAGCCGGTAGAATCATTTGGCCCCGGGCATGGTCGAGCGTGCGAGCCGTAGCGCACGCGCCGTGGGCGACCCGTCTAATGAAAGCTTATTTTGGAGAAGCTATGCGTAACGTTCGAAGCGTGTTGTGCGCCCTGGTGCTTGCCTTACCCCTTTGTGGCGTGGCACAAGCCGACATAATTGAGTCTTGGAAGTCGGTTCAAATGCCGCCGCCGCCGGCTTTGAAGACCGTCACTGTGACCGATCCTGCTCATACCGCGCTACTGCTGCTCGATTTCGACACCAGCACTTGCAACACGAAGGAACGCCCGACCTGCGTGGCTTCACTGCCGTATATCGCCAACTTGTTGGGCAAGGCGCGCCAGGCGAACCTGATGACCGTCTACAGCCTGACCAGCACGGGCACACTGGCGGCGGTGCCGCCGGCCATCGCAGCTAAGGGTGATGAGAAGGTCGTGCAGTCCGGTGTAGACAAGTTCCTCAACACCGATCTCGAAGCTGCACTGAAGACCAAGGGCATTCAGACTGTGATCATTGCCGGCACGGTGGCACACGGCGCGGTGTTGTACACCGCGAGCGAGGCGGCGTTGCGCGGCTTTAAGGTAGTGGTGGCGACCGATGGCATGTCGAGCAAAGAGCCGTTCGGTGAGCTCTCGACTGCCTGGATGCTCGCCAATGCGCCGGCCAGCGTGACTAGGAACATCACGCTAACTCGCTCCAGCATGATCACGTTTCCGCAGTAAGCGATTCTTTGTCTGCGAGATTTTCAGCACGATGCGCGGGAGTGACATAAGTTGCTTCTGCGGCTCAGCAGTCTGCTTCCGGGAAAAGCGGAGGGCCGAAGTGGGTCGGCAGCCGGCCAGAAGCGGCCATTACAAAAAGTTGTAGACTCGCGGTTAATTTAGCTATCGATTGAAGAGCGTAATATGAATATTCCATTTTCAGGCGGGTGCGCCTGCGGATCGGTTCGCTATGCTTGTGTGCGGGAGCCGGTAGCCATGATCAACTGCCATTGCAGAGACTGTCAGATCTCAAGTGGCGCTCCTTTCGCGTCAGGCATCATCGTCAAGACTGCCGACCTTGAGATCTATGGTAAGCCGAGAACATATGCAGTTCCTGCAAGCAGCGGTGGCCTCACAACCCGTAGTTTTTGCCCTGACTGTGGAACCCCCTTGTTCACGCAAAGCTCAGCTTATCCACAAGTCACTTCTATCCGATTTCCCTCGCTAGACGACACCTCTGACTTTAAACCCATGCTAGACATATATACCGCTAGTGCGCAACGGTGGGTTTGCTTTGATCAAGCAATTCCTCACTTTCCTCAATCGCCCCAGCAGTGAAAAGAACCTGATGCCTAACTAGGTTTCTACCAAACCATGGTAGATGCTATTCCGATGGTGCCTCTCAACGTCTGCTTGCCGCTCCGCTATCAGCTTAGGGTCGCGCGGTGCTGACTGCGGTCGGTCAGCATTCGACCACAAGCAGCCGTTCATTGCGATTACTCGATGGGCCGCTTTGCGATGTTCACGGACAGCCCCGCATGCGCGGCGTACGCAACGGTCGTCCGATGCACGAGGATAGCGCGCGGCGATTTATCTGGGCGATGCCGCGAACGGCGCGTGGCAGGATCTGCGGGACGTTTTTCCGGAGTTCGGACGCATGCATGCACCGTCTGTCGCGGCGGTATCCAATGGCAATGTCGTTAGTCCGCCGCCCGTGGCCGTAACCCGTGACGACGTACAACGCGCTCTGGAACAACACGGCGGTAACCGCGCCGCGGCGAGCCGTGCGCTCGGGATTGGACGTACCACGCTGTGGAGACTTATGAAGACGTGAGGGTATCCAGGTTCGCACGTTGGATCGCGTCCTGCAGGTAATGACGCATAAGGCCCTCCAGTTCGTCCATGACAGCTTTACGACTGGCTATGGAGGTATCGCCATTAACCGCGACGGCCGCCTTCATGATCTGCTGGATCACGGCGGCACGGACGGCGATCTCTGCTGGCGCCAGGTGCGGCGCCACTTCAGCCAGCACGGATTCGATCTCTCTACGCAGACTTTCGCGGATGCTCATGGTGCGCGGCAGAGCGTAGCTGTAGGTCTCGACCAGGACCGCAAACGCCGGATGGGTCGCGCGGAACTTCACGAACGTTCTCGTCAACCGGCTCGCAAGCAGCGATACGTCCAGAGACGGCGCAGCCTCGCGCAGCTTGTGGAACGTCTCTGCGAGTATGTTCAGATAGCTTTCGAGCAACGCACCCGCGATCCGGTCCTTGGTGGGAAAAAATTGATACAGCGAGCCAATCGATGCGCCCGCGCGGGAGGCAATCGCCGTCATGGTTGCTGCGTCGTATCCCTTGTCTGCGAATTCGGTACCCGCTGCCTCCAGCAGCGCTGCGACCCGTGCGTGACCGCGTGCACGCTGTGGGGCTTTCGCTTGCCCGCTTTCGGCGCGCAATGTTGCGGTTGACTTTTGTGAGGACATGCTCATAAAATAGAAATGTGAGACGAGCCTCACAATACACCTTTGGCTCACTAACTTCAACGGAAGGCAAAAGATGTTGCAGAAACTTGACTCCAAAACTACGGCACTCGTTCTGATCGACCTCCAACAGGGCATCCTTGGTTTTGGGAAGGCCCCTCGCAGCGCCGAGTCCGTGCTGACGGCCTCAGCGAAGCTCGCGAAGCGCTTTCGGGAACTCGGTGCGCCAGTCGCGCTGGTGCGCGTAGGCTGGAGCGACGATTTCGGCGACGCGCTGAAGCAACCCGTCGACCAGCCCGCGGCGCTTCCTGCCGGCGGACTTCCGTCGACGTGGTGGGACTTCCCCGAAGCGCTCGAAGCCGCCGAGCATGATCTCAAGATCACGAAGCGGCAGTGGAACGCATTTCACGGCACGGAACTCGATCTGCAATTGCGTCGCCGTGGCATCAAGACCATTGTGCTCGGCGGAATTTCGACGAATATCGGTGTGGAGTCGACGGCGCGAGCTGCCTATGAACTTGGCTACACACTCGTGCTCGCCGAGGATGCAATGAGTTGCGCCACGGCTGAGCATCATCACGCGTCGGTTAATTACATTTTTCCGAGACTCGGCCTGGTGCGTCAGTCCGAGGAGGTGATCCAGGCACTCGCGGACTGACACTGGTCCACGAAGGGGCATGAGGGCCCGACTGCGCAGCCGCTGACAGGCCGGAAAGTGCGTCGGTCGGTACGCCTTTCACCTGGAACGACCGATCGGATCGAGTCAACTCGCGGATTTGTACATCGACCTGTCCGCACACGCGAGAGGGCGGCAGCAGAGTACGAAGATTCAGTGCAGGAGTTCCGGGATGTCCCAATCAAGGTCCGACGAACAATCAGTTGACCGTATAACCGACGCTTCGCCGACGCAAAAAAGTCGTTACGAGGTTGTCGGATCGGCCGTGTCGCGCATCGGGGCTGCTATCGATAGCAAGGCGCTTGTTCGCACGTTGACGGCCCTTTTCCCGTTAATCGTCCTCGCGCTGGTTTCCGGTCAGACAAAGTGGTTGCTCGTTTCGCTGGTGACGGTGTCGACCGCTATCGCAGTGGATCGCTCGCATCTCGCTCCGCTCGGGGTTATTTCCCACGGGATAACCATCGGAGCGGGCTTCTTGGTATTGATGGCCTCGCTTGCGTATCCACCACTGTTTGTCATAGCCACTGCCCTAGTGGCAATGGGGTCGATTTTGGTGACCACACGGGGAAGCGAATTGCGCTCACTCGGTAGCTATACGTTCATTCCAGTGCTTTACCTCGCCTGCGAGAGCGCCGAAGGAGTAAGGCAGTCGGCACTCATTCATCGCGGGTTCGAGCTTCTTCCCTTCGTATTGACTGCTTTCTTGCCGGTTCTGCTGATTTCCTCGATCAATCATTACCGCGAATGCCGTCCAGAGGTTTCATATTTAGCGCACTTTGCGAAATGGTCGAAGCGTTCTGAGCGTGGCGATCGTGTTCCGTACGTCGAAACGACGATCGCAATAGCACTCGCCGTAGGCCTCGCAGCAGCGCTCGTGGAGTGGAGGCATATCGAGCACGAACAATGGATGATCTGGTCAGCGGCGAGCGTGGTGACGGGCAGTGCGGCGAGCGCCCGAGTCAAGTTCTGGAATCGTATCGCGGGGGCCATCGTAGGCGTACCGGCCGGTATCTTCGTTGGGTTGTTGGTCCCCCACGACTATTTCGTGCGAGACCTGGTTATCCTCGCTGCGTTGCTGACACTCGTCTGCATTCGGCCCTACGTTATGGCATTCGGCACGCGTTGCGCCTGCGCCGCGATGGCATTCGTGGTTGCCGGGCAGTCGTGGACTTTCGCTAGCGAGCGTCTGATCAACGTAGCGGCCGGCAGTGCGACCGGTCTCTTAATTACGCTGGCTGTGCACGTTATCGCGAGGCGCATCGAATGCTCGCGCAAACCGGTCTCATTTTGATGATCGGCAAGATTCCGGTCGCCCCTGTTGCGCAGCGGTCATTCGTAAGCGTCCGCCTTAGGCCACCTGGGGTCAGTCAATGCCCTTGGATCCAAGGGCTTGTACAAGTCGGCAGTGCGCGGCCGTCTGGCTACGACAAAGCGCAAGTTCACGGAGCGCTTTACGCATTCGTCGGAGATCACGAATCTTGCCTTCAATGTCCGTCAGATGCTCAAGCACCATCTCGTCCGCGCCCGCGCAGGGGTGCTCTGGATGGTCTGCCAGCTCCAGCAGCCTGCGAATTTCGTCCAACGTAAAGCCGAGTTCGCGGCCCCGGCGTACGAACGCCAGTCGCTGCACGGCAGCGGCGTTGTAACGCCTGTACCCATTATTGCCCCGCACCGGCGCGGGCAGCAGTTCTACTCGTTCGTAATATCGGATTGTTTCGATGTTCACGCCAGACAGGCGGCTCAACATTCCAATGGGATAGGTGGCGTCCATTGCTTGACCCTGTAGTAGCTACAGGGTTCAGCATATATCTTTAACCAAACTTGTGTCGGAGCGGACCATGGCTGGAGGCTGCTGTAATCACTGTGAAGATCAGACGGGTCAGCGTGACGGGCGATACCGGAAGATTCTCTGGGTTGCCCTCGTGATCAACCTCTCCATGTTTGTCGTCGAGATCATGTCCGGTTTGCGCGGTGGTTCCGTGTCACTGTTGGCAGACTCATTAGATTTTCTGGGCGATGCCGCGAACTACGGTATCAGTCTTCTCGTGATAGGTTTGAGCGTCACCGCGCGCGCTAACGCATCCCGGATCAAAGCGTTTTCGATGGCGGCATTTGGCGTTGGGGTGGTTAGTCTCTCGATCTGGAACCTCACCTCAAAAGTGGTGCCCAGCGTACCAACGATGGGTATCGTCGGTTCGAGTGCCTTGATCGCAAACGGTGTTGTTGCGCTGCTTCTGTTCACCTACCGGGACGGTGATAGCAACATGCGCAGCGTATGGCTTTGCACGCGCAATGATGTACTGGGGAATATTGCCGTCCTTCTGGCCGCGCTGGGTGTGTTCGGAACTGGAGCAGGATGGCCGGATTTGGCTGTCGCCGCAATCATGTCAATGCTCGCGTTAACCTCTGCCTCCAAAATCCTTCGTCAGGCAAAGGCAGAATCGAGGGCTGGCCTTCGGGGCTCGTCGGTCGAATCCGAGTCTGTTTTCCCTCGCGTTTAAAGCGTTATCTGCGCGGTAGGGGTTCAATAAACGCGTAGGCGGGATCTTGCCGGTCGGTTGGGGCGGATGCATCCAACCAATTGCAGACCGTCAGCCGTTCTGCGCTGGAGGAACGATTCTTTTGAGAAGCAGACCAAACGTCAGGCCCTGAACCAGGATGGAGAAGATCACGACGATATACGTGGTGGTGAGGATCAACTCGCGTTCGTGACCTGGAGCTAGCAGAAAAGCCAGCGCGATTGAAAGGGCGCCCCTCAGGCCACCCCATGTCAGCAGTGTGATGGTGCCTTTCGGAAACGATACAATGAAACTCATGATCCCGATCGGGATCATGACGCGGATGCCGCGACCGATCAGTACGCAGGCAATACCGACCAATCCGAACGCGAGATAGGTTCCAGCCTCCTTGATCGCGAGAATTTCTAGCCCAATCAGCAGGAACAGCAAGCTGTTCAGAATCTCGTCGACCAGTTGCCAGAACGTCCCTAGATACTTTCGCGTCTGTTCGGACATCATCAGGTTTCGTTCGTTGTTGCCCAGGAACAGTCCGGCGACGACCACGGCAATCGGCCCTGACATATGAATCGCGTCGGCAAGCGCATACGAGCCCATGCATAGCGCGATGGAAAGCAGAACCTCGACCTGATAGTCGTCGATCTTGCGAAGCAGGCGAAACACAATCCAGCCAAGAAGCCAGCCGAGCGC
>NZ_LMUX01000021.1:1690084-1776508 GCF_009765705.1 Burkholderia sp. L27(2015)
CAAAAAACCACGACACGCTGGCAATGCTGGGCTCACTCCGACCGGTAGCAATATCAAGGATCGTCAGAAAGATTACAGCGCCGACACCGTCGTTGAATAGGCTCTAGCCAGTGATCCGGGTTTCCTGGTCCTTCGGCGCTCCCGCCTTCTTGAGAATGCCCAACACCGCAATGGGGTCGGTCGGCGAGATCAGTGCGCCAAACAGCAATGCAAAGATGAAGCGCAGCTCATATCCCAGCAGATAAGCTGCGCACCAGAACAAGGCGCCTATGACAAACGTGGAAATGATGGTGCCAAGCGTGGAAAGGTCAGAGCAGATAGAAGAATACGCCCGTCCAGCATGGCGCGCGGGCTTGCACCGCCGCCGAGATGGGCCGCTCGAACGTCCCGGCCCAAGGACTGTCCAAGCCAAGACGCATCCGTGCCACGCACCTGAGGGTAGCAAGATGGCTGACGACCTAGATCAATCTGACGAAGCAGTACTGGGCGATACGCGGCACGTCCGGGTCGCCTCGACCCAGCCCGACCCCGCTCCTCAAGCGGACGAAGACTCCCCGGCGCCGATGGCTTTGCCCTGGCTATGTTGTCTCGCGTTCGTTGTAGGCATCGTAACGGGGTTGGGCGCCGTCATCTTTCGCGGACTGATCGGGTTCGTACACAACGTGCTCTTTCTCGGTCAATTTTCGTTCGCGTACGATGCCAGCATTTTCACGCCCGCGGCACCCTGGGGGGCGTTTGTGATTCTCGTGCCGGTCGTGGGTGGGCTCGCTGTCACCTGGATCGTGAGTAACTTTGCGCCGGAAGCAAAAGGGCACGGTGTGCCGGAAGTCATGGACGCCATTTATTACAAACGTGGTGTGATCCGTCCCGTGGTCGCCGTGGTGAAGTCGATTGCTTCGGCACTCGCGATCGGCTCCGGTGCTGCTGTGGGACGAGAAGGGCCCATCATCCAGATTGGCTCGGCGCTGGGCTCGACGCTCGGGCAGATCATGCGAATGACGCCCGGTCAGCGCATCACTCTCGTGGCCGCTGGAGCCGGGGCCGGCATCGCGGCGACGTTCAACACGCCGATTGGTGGTGTGCTTTTCGCCACCGAACTGATGATGCCCGAAATCAGCGTCAACACCTTCCTGCCCGTTGCGATTGCGACGGGTACCGCGACGTTCGTCGGACGACTCTTTTTCGGCGCGATGCCGGCTTTCTTCGTGCCGCAACAGCTCGGCGCGATGCCCAACCAACTCGGTAGCGCGGTCACGCTGATTCTCTATGCGTTGCTCGGCGTGGTGGCCGGCGTTGCTGCTACGCTGCTGGTTCGTACGCTTCACTGGGCCGAAGATGCATTCGACCGGGTGCCAGGGCGTTACTTTCGTCATGCACTCGGCATGTTGATGGTTGGCGTGACGATGTACTTGCTATGGCGCAATGCGGGCCATTATTACATCGAAGGGGTCGGCTATGCGACGATCCAGGCAACGCTCTACGGCCAATTGCAAGGCGGTGCGTTCCTGCTGATGCTGGCGGTGTTCAAGATGCTCGCGACATCAATCAGCCTCGGCTCCGGTTCGTCGGGCGGTGTGTTCTCCCCGTCGCTCTTCATCGGCGCGACGCTCGGCGCATCGTTTGCTTCGCTGATCTCGATGGTGTGGCCGGGAGCACCGGTCAGCGCACCCGCATTTGCGATGGTTGGAATGGGTGCAATGGTTGGCGGCGGCACGGGCGCTGCAATGACGGCCGTCGCGATGATCTTCGAGATGACTCGCGACTACGACATTGTGCTGCCCATGATCATTGCCGTAGCCTTTAGTCTTGGCGTTCGCCGCATGCTGTCACGGGAAAGCATCTATACGCTCAAGCTCGTAAGGCGTGGACATCCCATTCCCACTGCGTTACACGCCAACATGTTCCTGGTACAGAACGCAGCCCAGGTGATGGAGACTGACGTCTTTGTGCTCGATGCGGACACGCCCTTTCGCGACATGCTTGCACGCTCGGAAGGGGTTCCATTTCGGCACGTCGTAGTGACGAAGGAGCAGGAGATCTATGGCGTACTACGCATCAATACGGGACTGCGCCGCGCAGTGAGCCAGGGTGAGGCTGATATCACGCTCGGCGTTTTGGCGCAGCGTAACTTCATTGTCGTGCGCGAGAACGAAGTCGCTTTCAGCGTCATTACCCGGCTCTGGAAACAGCATGCGGTCATGGCGGTCGTCGTCGGAGGACAGGAAGGGCACGATCCCACCAGAGTGCTCGGCGTGATTGCAAAAGAACACATTGCGGACTCGGTTGCAAGCAGTATCAGGATCTTTCCGGGGTAGACTAGGAGGGCAACCTCCGTGTCCCGGATAGCATGCGAGGCACTGCGTGGAAGCCCGTGAAAAGTAGCCGGCGCAGACCTCGGTCAAGGAGGGTCAAGTGAGCCATAAACATAGCCTGTGGGCCGCCCGAAGACGTATCAGCAGGGCTCTTCACCTAGATGCATTGAAAGGTTTATCCAGTTTCGGAATGACGTCGACAGAGACGACGCCCGAGTGGGTGATTGTTTACCGGACCGCACGGGGGTTCTGCTGTATGTACCACGACGCCCCGGTGGAGTTAAGGGAAATGCTCGATGTCCAGATCTGGGCCGAGGAAATGGACGTGCAGACGTACTTCATCGGCCTTTGAAAAGAGCCTGAGCGACAGCGAGAAGGGGCGCGAGGACATTCGCCTTCAACTTTGACGAAGGAAGCGAGATATGTCACGGCGCGCCTAATTGCTTATCCGGACAGCCGCGATTTCGCCGCGACCACTTGCAACTGGTCGCGCTGCCGTCGGGAGTCAAACATCCCCCAGCCGAGTCCGAACTGAGATTGGCGTCTTGTCATCTGCGTAGGAGGCAGCACACGCCGTTCCGAAAATCGCACTGACTCATCCTGAGCCGTTCATCATCTGACTCAGTGCGGCCAGGAACGGCCATTCGACAGCATCGCTCAGATCGCCGACAATCGGCATGCAATCACGGTGAAATCTGCAGGAAAACCTTGTTGACGGAAACGACGATGACATACGAAGATGCCGAAGCTCATGCGAACGACTGGATCGAAGCCTGGAACTCTCACGACCTGGAGCGGATCATGTCGCACTACTCACAAGATGTGGTGTTCGAGGCCGAAACAGTTAGGGCGCGTTGGGAGAAACCGGACGGCAAACTCTTCGGAATCGCGGAACTGAGGAAACACTTCGCCTTAGGTCTGAAACTGGCACCGCAGCTGAAATTTCAGCTTGAACAGGTGCTCCTCGCACCCTCAGGCTACGCAATTCTGTACAGAAGGGAAAGCGGGAATCGTGTGATGGACTGCGTCACCATGAATGATGCCGGTCAGGCGGCGAAGGTGATTGCATACTACGCAGGCGTGCAGCGATAGGTGTGTGGGCGACGCTAGCGACGTCCGCTACGGCCCCACACGTAGCGCACCCAACGTTGCCAACGGCTCTGCGGCGGAGCGAGATGGTCGCGGGTTGCCTGCGCGCCGCGGTCACGCTCGACGCTCTTCTGAACCTGTTCGTGGATCTGGCGCAACGTCAAGCCGCCGGGTCCTTTTAGGTTGTCGGGATCTGGCTTGTCTATCATAGCAATGGCCTATTCTTGATGAGTCGACTTGATCTTGATACATATGGGCAGTCGCGGCAAGCACGGTTGGCGCCAGGAGCGGTCATCGAGTGTGGTGTCTCAGGTTATGCGTTTCGTTGCCGATATTCAATACAACAAAGAGGAAAAGCGGTGGATACAAACAGCTCCATGTTCGAGCCAACTACGTTGGGGCTGGCGCTGGCGGCAGTTCTGCTCATCGGTGTCTCGTAGAACAGCTTGCCGGCGCGGCGCCCGGCACCGCTACGTTTTTCAGTATCGATCAACCTCGATCTTTTTGACCATTGATCTGCGCGGCGCAATGAGGCGGTAACAGCTAGAATTGCGGCTTTAGCATGGAATACCTCAATGTCTTTTGCGTCGCTTGGCCTGATCGATCCCTTGCTGCGTAATCTGCAGGACCTCAATTACCAGATACCTACGCCGGTGCAGGCCAAGGCGATTCCTGCCGTGCTCAGTGGCCGCGACGTCATGGCTGCGGCACAGACCGGCACCGGCAAAACGGCGGGTTTTGCGCTGCCGCTGTTGCAACGGCTGGTGCAACACGGCCCGACGGTGTCCAGCAACCGCGTGCGTGTTCTGGTGCTGGTGCCCACGCGTGAACTGGCCGAACAAGTGCTGCAAAGCTTTATCGATTACGGCAAAGGCCTCGACTTACGATTTCTGGCCGCCTACGGCGGTGTGAGTATCAACCCGCAGATGATGAAGTTGCGCAAAGGGGTGGATGTGCTCGTTGCCACGCCGGGCCGTTTGCTAGATCTCAATCGCCAGAACGCAGTGCATTTTGATCAAGTACAAACACTGGTGCTGGATGAAGCCGACCGCATGCTGGATCTGGGCTTTGCGCGCGAACTCAACGCCGTCTTTGCTGCCTTGCCCGCTCAGCGCCAGACCCTGCTGTTCTCTGCCACGTTTACCGATGATATCTGTGCCATGGCGGCGGGCATTCTGCGCGGCCCGGTCAATATCAGCGTCAGCCCACCCAATGCCACGGCCAGCAATATCGAGCAGTGGGTGGTGCCGGTGGATAAAAAGAACAAGCCTGACCTCTTCATGCACCTTGTGGCTAAGAACAACTGGGAGCACGCGCTGGTGTTCGTCAAAACCCGCAATGGCGTGGATTACCTGGCGGCCATGCTGGATGAAGCGGGCTATGCGGTCGACACTATCCATGGCGACAAACCGCAACCCGCCCGCATGCGTGCGCTGGAGCGCTTCAAGACGGGCGAAGTACGTATGCTGGTAGCCACCGATGTGGCTGCGCGCGGGCTGGATATCGACGATCTGCCGCTGGTGATCAACGTTGATCTGCCAATCGTGGCGCAAGACTATGTGCACCGTATCGGCCGTACCGGCCGCGCGGGCGCCAGCGGCGTGGCGGTGTCCCTTGTGTGTGCCGATGAAGCGCCGCAACTGGCCGCGATTGAAGCGCTGATCCGGCAAACGCTGCCCCGTGAAGAAGAGCCGGGTTTTGAAGCCGACCACCGCGTGCCGCAAACTAGCGCGACGGGCCAGATCATCAAGAAACCCAAAAAGCCTAAGAAGTCGAACGTGCTGCAAGCTGGCGAAAACAAACTCAAGCCTGAGGCGCAGCGCGCTGTGGCCGCGGGTAAAGGCACAAGCTTGTCCAGCGGTAACCCATTCAGTCTTCAAAAGCCACGCAGCAAAGCCGCCAGCAAGCCAGTTGCGGGTTCACGTAAGCCGGTTGGCAAACCCGCTGGTGGCCGTGGCAAACGCCAATCCTGATCCGTGGGGATGAGTAACGCCCGCCCTGGAACAGGCTGGCGGTTTGCGGCGCGCTGGCAGGCAGCGGCGCGGCCGGCGGGTAACGGAGCCTCGCGACTCGGTTGACCGCCAATTCCGGGTTCGGCCAGGAGCGGTCGTCCGGAAGAACTCGCTGAAAGCGGCCATTCGCCGGTATTGACCTGCGCAGCCAATAAACGCTAGGATTGTGAGCATGCCCAGTCGCACCAAACTCCTCTTTTCGCTGGTCCGTGCATGTTGTCAAAACGTGCCGAGGGGAAGTTGCGTCTAGCAATCTAGCTACACGTTGAATCAATCGCCTCTGGCCGCCCGTTGTAAAACCGGCGGCCTTTTTGTTTTTGCCTGCCCCCTTCGAGACGGAGAGAGTTGATGCCGCTTGCGCTGTATGACACCTGGTCGCGTACCGTGCGCCCGTTCACGCCAATCCATGCTGGCCACGTTGGCATCTATTGCTGCGGACCCACCGTCTATGACCATGCGCATATCGGTAATCTGAGAACGTATGTGTTCGAAGACATCCTGCGCCGGGTGCTGATGCGCAACGACTATGAGGTCCGCCACATCGTCAATATCACCGACGTCGGCCATCTGACCTCGGATGCCGATGAAGGCGAAGACAAGATGGAAAAAGGTAGCAGACGGACCGGAGAGTCGGCATGGGCTATCGCTCAGCGCTACACCGAGGCCTTTGTCGCGGATTGGCATGCCCTCAACTTGCTGGAACCGACGGTATGGTGCCGTGCGACCGATCACATCGCCGAACAAATAGCGTTCATCAGCGAGTTGGAACGATTCGGCTACGTGTATCGGACCAATGACGGTCTCTATTTCGACACAAGCAAGCAGGATAACTACGGCTTTCTGGCCCGGCTCGACCGCGCCGGCCTGCAGGCGGGCAAGCGCGTCGCAGTCGGCGACAAGAAGAACATCACGGATTTTGCGCTATGGAAGTTCAGTCCGGCTGGCATCACGCGGCAGATGGAATGGGATAGCCCATGGGGGCGCGGATTTCCAGGTTGGCATATTGAGTGCTCGGCTATGTCGGCAAAGCATCTCGGCATCTGGTTCGATAGATATTGGAGCAGGCAGCGAGCAAGCACGCCACGACGAACAAACCCGTAAATGCGATCACCTATGCCGGCGGATTCTGGTGCTCGACAAATCTCGCCTTTTACTTCTTTTTTGGCGTCCTTCGCCCCGCACCGCCTGGCAATGCCGACTGCCGTGCGACGATCGCATTTACGATGCGTGGCAGGCGTACGCCGATATTGCGAACCGACATGTTTTGGGCAGCGACCTGTGCCCCTTCCAGCACGAACATGATTTCGCTCGCGGTGTCGTCGGGCGACGCGAGACCCGCTGATTTACACAGCCCTCCAAGACGTTTCAACTGACGCGCCTTGTGTTCCTCGATCAATTGGCGAGCCGGATGATTGCGGTCCGGCAGTTCCGCGATCGAGTTGATAAATGGACAACCACGTTGCGACCAGGCGGCGACTTCGTCGGCTATGAAGGTCGCCCAGCCACGAATCTGTGCTTGAGGATCGCCAACGAGAGCCGACTCAATAGCGTCAAATGCAGCCCAATAATGCCCCGTTACTTTTCGCAACCATTCAACCACTAACGCATCCTTGGACTGGAAATGGCGATACAGCGCCATTTTCGTGGTGTTGGCACGCGCAGCAATTGCTTCGACACCGGTTGCATGAATCCCTTCGGCATAAAACAGCTCGGCCGCAGCGGCCAGCACCCGCTCGCGCGGTGGCAACGAGCGCTCTGCGCCCTTTTCGACAATCTGGAAATTTTTCATATCACATTGACAATGATACCGGTCGGTATCAGTATACGGCCCTCATAGATACCGATCGGTATCGTACCATGATGGCTCCGCAGTCGTGCCGGGTCGTGTCGCCATCGTCAGTCATTGGAGAAAATCATGATGAAGCTGTCCGAGTATGTAAGCTACGACGCCGTAGGCCTTGGCGACCTCGTCTCCCGCGGCGAAGTAAGTTCGCAAGAGCTTTCGCAAACTGCCCTTCGTGCATGTGAAGCGGTCAATCCACACATCAACGCAGTGATCGAAACCTGGCAGCCCGAGCCGGCGGACATTGCGCGCGAATTGGGCGGTAGATCGCCACTCGCAGGCGTGCCGTTCCTGATCAAGGATGTCGGCGTGACGATGGCAGGCAGGAAGCTCGAATTCGGCAGCCGTCTGGCTGAAGGGTTCACGGCGGCCGCTGATTCGATCCTGATGCAGCGCTTTCGCAGCGCCGGACTCGTTACGTTGGGACGAACGACTACGCCAGAGTTCGCGTGGAGCGGCACGACGGAATCCGCCCTGTGCGGCCCGACGCGCAACCCATGGGATACGGCGCGTGGCGCGGGTGGCTCCAGCGGCGGAGCTGCGGCGGCGGTCGCCGCCGGCATCGTGCCGCTTGCTCACGCAACGGACGCGGCCGGCTCGATTCGCATTCCATCGGCAACGTCTGGCTTATTCGGCCTGAAGCCCACCCGTGGCCGCGTCTCGAACGGGCCTTCGCTCGACGAGGCAATCAACGGGCTTGCAGCACAGCTCGGCGTCAGTCGCTCGGTACGTGACAGTGCGGCATTGCTCGACGCAGTGCATGGAGCGACCGGCGGAGAAGCGTTCGTGATCGCGCCACCGTCAGCGAGCTATCTTGCGCAGGTCAATATGGCGCCGGGGAATTTGAGGATCGGCATGATGCCACAGGCATGGGGTGGAAAGCGTACGATCCCTGCGATCCTTGACTGCCTAGCGGCAACATCTCGGCTCTGCGCATCGCTCGATCACGAAGTCGAAGAAGGAGGGATGCCTTTGGGCGTCAGTTGGGATGCGTTTGTTCACGCAAGCTCGGTCCTGTGGGCTGTCAACATCGCTGCATGGATAGAAGACATGGCTGCGGCGATGGGGCGCAAGATCGACGCGACGACGCTTGAACCGCAAACGCTCGCAGTGTATCGAACGGGGCTTGGAATCAGCGGCACCGAAGTCATCCGTGCGCTTGATTTACGAAACGCAGTAACCCGCTGCGTGTCGTCGTTCTTCTCCCGCTACGATCTGTTGCTGACACCGACCTTGCCCGATGTCGGGCCGGACATCGGCACGTACGCGCTGGGTGCCGAGACCATGAACGGGCACGAATGGACTAGTCGTGTGTTTGGCAATTCACCGTTCACGCCGGTCTTTAACGCAGCAGGATTGCCTGCAATGTCGGTACCGCTCTTCAACGACGAGGCAAGCGGTTTGCCGATCGGCATGCAGTTCGTCGCATCGGCGGGTCGGGAGGATCTACTCTTTCGTGTCGCGGGCCAACTTGAACAAAATTTGCCGTGGGCGACGCGGAAACCGAGTGTATGGGTGGGATCGACGATAGACTGAAAATGCTGATTCCTCGCTATATCGGTATAGCGGACGCGATACGGCGGTTCTATTGGGCCGCCCGTGGGCCCACGAAAACGACAATCCAGCAACGGACGTTCGTTATGGATGAGCGAAGGTCTGTTTGGGGTCGACTGCTGCCTGATGACTTGATTGATAGCGGACCTTCGCAGTGGGCGATGCGGTCTCATTTCATTTATGAATAGAACTTAACAATGCTTTAAGTTCAGCACCGATCCAGGCCAAAAAAACTAGGTAAAGTACGTCCACAAAAATCATCTATAAAAACAAATGGAGACGTCATGGATCGAAGGAAATTCGTAGTCGGTTTGTCATCTGTAGGAATCGGCATGCCTGTGTGGGCGGTCACCACGGACAAAACGGACACTCCAGCAGCTAGCACCACGTCGGCGTCAGCAACCGTAGGCACATCATCCACCTCCAGCGCATCGACCCACGTAACCGCGGACGTTGCCGATTTCGTCGTGCGCACCACGTGGGATGGCTTGCCTCCCGATCTGATCGAAATCGGCAAGAAATCGATCCTCGACAGCCTGGGCCTCGCGCTCGCGGGAAGGCGGGCGGATACCGGCTCGATAGTCCTGCGCTACTTGAAGGAGCTGGGCCTTGGACACAATACGCCGGATGTAAAGGCGGCCAGCGTACTGGGCACCAGCGTGCGCGTGCCGCCACGCTTTGCAGCGTTTGCCAACGGTGTTGCAATCCATGCCGACGACTTCGACGATACTCAGCTCGCGATGAACCCGACGAGGGTCTATGGACTGTTGACTCACCCGAGCGTCACGGCGCTACCCGCAGCGCTCGCGTCCGCGGAGGTGGGGCATCGGTCGGGTCGCGATTTCATGCTTGCATACCATCTCGGCGTCGAAATCGAAACCAAGATTGCCGAAGCGATAGCGCCGCGTCATTACGAGGATGGTTTTCACACGACCGGAACCTGCGGCGTGTTCGGATCCGCGATCGCCTGCGCAAAGCTGCGCGGCTTCGACAGCCGTCAGATTTGCCGAACACTGGGAGTGGCCGCCGCACAATCCAGCGGCCTGCGCGAGAACTTTGGCACGATGACCAAGCCATTTCAGGCGGGGCATGCGGCTGAGGGCGGCGTGATCGCCAGCGACCTGGTGGCACTGGGCTGGACCGCGGCCGAAAACATCCTGGAAGCGAAGCGTGGCTTCTTCGAGGCAGAGGGCGGCGGGTTCGACCCTGCCGTCATGGAGCGCCTGGGCCAGCCCTGGACGATGGTCACGCCGGGCGTCTCGATCAAGCCATTTCCCTCGGGCTCCCTGACCCACCCCGGCATGACGTTGCTGCAGCAACTTATCCGAACTCAGCATGTGCGAGCCGAGGATGTTGTGCAAGTGCGTGTGGGTGCAAGCCGACAAATGCTCAATACGCTGATCCATCACCAGCCGAAAACCGGGCTCGAGGCGAAGTTCAGTATGGAGTTCTGCGTCGCCATCCTGCTGATCACCGATGGCAAGGCTTCCCTAAATGACTTCCAGGATGACGTCGTGCGGCGCTCCGATGTCCAGGCCATGATAAGCCGCGTGGACTTCTACGATAACCCGGCGGCGGACGCGGCCGGCCTCGACAAGATGCGCACTATCATCGACATTCGCCTCAAGGATGGGCGAACCATTTCCGGACAGGCCGATTACGGCAAGGGTAGTCCACAGGACCCCGTTACCTTCGATGACGTCGTGGAGAAATTCCAGGGATGCGCCGAATATGCGCGTTTTCCGAGCAAGACGGCTGCGCAGGTTGTGGCGGTCGTGCGGGATCTTGAGGGGTTGGAAGATGTCGGTGTGTTGATCAGGCTGTTGCGCCGCACTTAGGCCACACCCCACAGCGTGTCGCCAGGGCGACACGCATCGTCCTTAGTTGGACGGCGGAACGACAACGACAGTACTACCGTTCGTCGAAACGCCACGTGCACCATTGGCACCATTGGTGCCTCGCGCGCCAGCATTACCTGTATTGCCGGTGTTACCCGTATTGCCCTGCGCGCCGGTGGCACCCGTATCGCCTGTGTACCCAGTGGCGCCAGTCGCGCCCGTGTAGCCGGTCGCACCCGTTGCACCCTTGCTACCGTTTACGCCGGAGTACCCCATATCACCTTGAGGTCCCTGATTACCCGTCAGGCCCGGAGGGCCGGCGGGGCCGGTGCATGCGCCGAGCACGATTACTGTCAGTGCGGCGACAACCAATGTTGAGTATTTCATGTGATTCCTTGATTCGACCTACGTGAATCACTCACGGTATCGTGAGCAATTTGCAAATTTGATGTGCTGGTGAACGGAGGTGATCGGCTGTAGCGGCTGAGGGCTACGCGATCATGGGTTTGCCGGGGGAACAGATTGGACAGATAGGGAGTGCGGCTTGGCACATCCCCATTTAGGGTACAGGCGAGAACCGTGCCCGGTACTGTGTTCTACATAAACACGACCTGCGCACGACGCCTGAGCAGGGGCGTGGGAGAGAATCGGTAATTTCTTTTATAAAGTAGGTAACTAACGGTGGGGCGCACCGCCGCGCGCCACGCCTTGGAACTGTTGCGTCACATACTGGCGAAACCACCTGTGGTGCTTACTTGGGTCGCTTATTTAGGTAGCCTATTTAGGTCGATCACTTGCTCGCGGAGTCGACGGGGACTTCGGCGTCGCTGTCGGCCTCGCGACCTCGCTTGGGTCGGAGCACGGCTCTCACCTTCCCGCTGTTTCCGCCGCCGCAGAAAAACCGGTCGCCGCCATCGGACTCGAGCCCCGACACGCTGACTCCCGGCGGCATGACAATCTTTTCCAGGATCTCTCCTGTGCGGGGATCGATACGCCTCAAGTCGCTCTCATCACCTTCCCAGGTGCCGTGCCAGAGTTCTCCCTCGACCCAGGTGACCCCGGTGACGAAGCGGTTGGACTCGATGGTGCGAAGAATCGCCCCCGTCAGGGGATCGACTTGATGGATCTTCCGTTCCCGATATTGTCCGACCCAGAGCGTCCCCTCGGCCCACGCGAGCCCCGAGTCACCGCCGCCGCCAGGCGCCGGAATCGTTGCGAGCACGTAGCCGGTGTTGGGATCGATCCTCTGAATGCGGCCCTCGGCGATCTGAAACAGGTGCTGACCGTCGAAGGCCGTGCCTGCATATGCCGCCACGTCAATCGAGCGCAGTATCTCCCCGCTTGCCGGATCGAAGGCATGCAACTTGTTTCCGGCAGCAAACCAGACTCGCTGTCCGTCATACGTGACGCCATGCACGCTGTCTGCACCCGGAAAGGGTCCGTATTCACTGATGATTTCGGCTGTTGATCGATTCATGTTCTCATCCTAATCACTGGGTAGTGGAGTGGGGAGTAACAAGATTGTCGTGAATCCCGGCACGGGTGGGGTCATCCACCGGCGAGCGCGTCCGCGATCGAACGACTGCACCTTGCCCGCTGTCGCAAGCGCATCGAGCGCGCGCTGCACTGTGCGCTGGCTCGCTCCAAGCGCAAGCGCCAAGGCCGAGCTCGACCACGGCTCACCGTCGGCGAGAAAGGCGAGCATCGCCCCATGCTTTTCTTCGACCGGCCGCGCCAGCACGACGACCTCGCGTGCGCGGTGCGGCACCAGCGCAAATCCTCGCTTCGTCGCGCTGACGTCGGCCAGCGTCCGAAGCACCGTGCGCAGCCGCCCGACTTCAACTCGCAGCCGCGCGCGATGCGATTCATCGGCGTGCTTCGCTCGAAATGCCCGCGCGACCAGGACGTCCCTCGGCACGTCTTCGGGCCACGCTTCGGACAGCGCGCGTGCCAGCGCGAACAACACGGGACGCCTTGCTAGCGAGACCACCGTGCGTGCTTCATGTGCGCCTGTCCCATGCACGACATGACGGCATGCGTCCACGACGAGTGCCCTCGATGCCAACAGGGCTTCAACCTCTTCGAGTAGCAAGGGTTGTTCCTGGTCACGCGTAATCAGGCGCGCTGCAGGTGTGTTGAGGACGAGCGATGCGCTTTCGACCTCCGCCGTCAGCGCCGGGATACCCGCGCGGCGTGCCGCGTGCCGGGCGCGCGCGAGTGCCGCGCGCGCCGTCTTTGTCCGCAGGCGCCGCATCGCAATCGCCGCAACGACCAACTCGTGGGTGGCCCTCAGCGCAGATGGCAACGGAGCCGGATCTAACTCGGCGAGCGTACGCTCGGCCTCGTCGAGGCGCCCGATCAAAAGGTAGCGCCGCACCTCGAGACATCGCGCGTGCGCGGCATTCACCCGGTCGCCGTGCGCTTCGAGCGTCGCCCGGGCTGTGTCGAGCGCTTTCGCAGGCCAGCCCAGGTCGCGCGAGACGAGTGCGATCTCGGCCTCGGCGACGACACATCTCGCGCGGGCCACGGCCTCTTTCGGACCGAAGGCACGCGCCGCACTGCGCACGAGAGCCTTCGCTCGAACGAGATCGCCGAGCTGCGCCATCGCGATACCTCGAAGCGCAAGCGCGGGCGCGTCGTCGCGCAAGGCGACCCAGTTCAGTGCACCGAGAGGGTCCCCCGCCGCGAGCGCATGCGCCGCAGCCGTGATTAGCGAGTCCATCTGAATCGCGCCACGATTGTCACTCCTACTGTTCGATGCCCGAGTACTAATCTAGCACGACCAACCCCTACGTCGTAACGAGAACCGAGCGAACGATGCAGGACACCTAATGGAGAGAGGAACCATGACGACGCATATGACAGTGACACCCGAAACGTGGCTGGCGGCCCGCCTCGAGCTGCTCGAGGCGGAGAAGGAACTCACGCGGCGCAGCGACGCGCTGGCGCGGCGACGTCAGGAGCTGCCGTGGGTTCGGGTCGACAAGGATTACCGGTTCGAGACTTCTGAGTTTGAGACCGCTGAAGGAAACGCCTCGCTGGCAGACCTCTTCCAAGGGCGCTCGCAGCTGCTCGTCTACCATTTCATGTTCGGGCCCGACTACACGGCGGGGTGTCCATCCTGTTCGGCGATCGCTGACGGGTTCAACGGTTTTGCCGTCCACCTGGCGAACCACGACGTCACGCTAGCGGCGGTGTCGCGGGCGCCGCTAGCGAAGTTGCAGGCGTACAAGCGCCGGATGGGGTGGACCTTCCCCTGGGCGTCCTCGCAGGGCAGTGACTTCAATTTTGACGTCAACGTTTCGTTCACCGAGGAGCAACAGCGCGAGGGCGCCATCGAATATAACTACCAGCGCGGCGGCCACGCGATGGACGCGGCACAGGTCCCGGAGCCCGTCGCCCAGTTCGCGGCCACGTGCGGAACCGATGCGCCCACGTATTCGCGCGACAGACCGGGCATGAGCGCGTTCGTGCTCGAGGACGGCGTCGTCTATCATACCTATTCCACCTATGCGCGCGGACTCGACGGTCTGTGGGGCATGTACCAGTGGCTCGACCACGCTCCCAAGGGGCGCAATGAGACGGGCGTCTGGTGGCGTCGGCACGATGAGTACGGCGAGTCGGAAAAGGACCCAAAGCATCGCAAGTACGATGGGCGCTGAGCCAAATCATGGGTCTCGTCGGCGCAACCGGCGGGCGTAAGATGTCGCGGCGCACGGTTTCCGAGCGAGCGTCCCGGCGAGCCTTCTTCGGCGCCTCGGCGCTGCTCTTTGCCGCCAGCGCGGCGATGACGATAGTTTGGTGCACGTCCATGTCGGCCATGGGCGGGATGCCGATGCCCGGCGGCTGGACGATGTCGATGGCGTGGACGCCGATGTGCGGGCAGACGTGGCTCAGTGTCGCGGCGTCGTTCCTGCGCATGTGGGTCGTGATGATGGTAGCTATGATGCTGCCATCCTTGGCGCCCATGCTGTGGCGCTACCATCAGGCTGTCGGGGCTGTCGGGGCAACTGGCGAGGCAAGCGATGCAAGCGATGCAAGCGATGCAAGCGATGCAAGCGAAACCCGCCGGGCTCGACTGACCGCGCTGGTGGCCGTGGGGTACTTCTGCGTGTGGACCGCGTTCGGAATGGCCGTCTTTGCGCTGGGCGCTGCGCTTGCGACGCTCGAGTTGCAGCTAGCGGCGCTGGCGCGCGCCGTGCCGATCGCGGTCGGTGTGGTCGTCCTGATCGCGGGGGCGCTGCAGTTCACCGCGTGGAAGGCACATTATCTTGCCTGCTGCCAGGCGGCACCGCAGCGCGGCCGTGCGTTGCCGGCGGCCGCATGCGCGGCCTGGCGACACGGTCTGCGCCTCGGCCTGCACTGCAGCTACTGCTGTGCAGGGCTGACCGCAACCCTTGTCGTCGTCGACATCATGGATCTGCGCGCGATGGCTGTCGTGACGGCAGCCATCAGCGTCGAACGCCTCGCACCGTCCGGGGAGCGTGTCGCGCGAGTCATCGGAGCCGTCGTCATCGGGGCAGGGTTATGCCTGATCGCGCAAGCCGCCGGGCTAGCCGCAGGGCCAGCATGAAGCATCCCTTCAGCTCTTACGAAAACGGGAGACCGCCTTCAGCACTCGGTCACCGTGGGTCGTGACCAACGAGACGTGCCGCCCTTCCGCAAGACTCTCCAATGAAACGAGCTGGCGCTCCAATAGGGCATCGAGATCGGCGCGATCCAGGTCAATTTGTTCCTGGGCATTCTTCACCAACATCAGCGTTGCGAATTCGTGTGGACTGAGCATCTTTGTCTCCGAAAGAACATGGGGACTTGGCGCAAAGGCGCCGGGAGGTTAGGCTAACCGGGATTGCATGACAGATTCGTGTATCCCGATCAATTTCCGGCCAATGACGATGAACACCGATAACCACGAATTGCCCGCTGGAATGACCGACTCCCAGCGATTTGAGTTGCTGGTGACCAGCGTGAAGGATTACGCAATCTACATGCTGGATCCAAGCGGCTACGTTGTGAGCTGGAACGCTGGCGCCCAGAGGTTCAAGGGGTACGCCGCCAGCGAGATTATCGGCAGGCATTTTTCCGAGTTCTACACCGACGAAGACCGCGCGGCCGGCGTCCCGGTAAGAGCCTTGCGCACGGCGCTTGAGGAGGGAAAGTTTGAAGACGAGGGCTGGCGGGTGCGTAAAGATGGCACGCGCTTCTGGGCGAGCGTGGTCGTCGATCCCATCCGCGACAAGACCGGCGAGCTCGTCGGCTTCGCTAAAATCACACGCGACATCTCCGAAAGCAGGGCTGCTGAGGAAGCGCTACGAAAAAGTGAGGAGCAGTTCCGCCTCCTGGTCCAAGGGGTAACGGACTATGCGATCTACATGCTGTCCCCGGCCGGGGAGGTGATTAGCTGGAACGCCGGCGCGACGCGAATCAAAGGGTACGATCACGGCGAGATTATCGGTCAGCATTTTTCCCGGTTTTACACCGAAGAGGATCGCGCTCGGGGTTTGCCCGCAAAGACCTTGGCGATGGCGGCACAGGAAGGTCGGGTGGAGTTGGAAGGCTGGCGTGTTCGCAAAAACGGCACCCGCTTCTGGGCGAATGTGGTCGTGGACGCGATCCGGGATGAGAGCGGTAGGCTCGTAGGGTTCGCGAAAGTCACGCGCGATATTACGGAGCGGAAAGAGGCGGCGGCTGCCTTGGAACGCGCCAACGCCGCGCTATTCCAATCGCAGAAGATGGAAGCCATCGGCCAGCTCACGGGCGGGGTCGCACATGACTTCAACAATCTTCTTGCCGTGATATCGAACGCGCTGCAGGTTCTCGTCGCTCAGTCGCGGACCCACCTGGACACGAGGATGCTGGAAACGATGCAGCGGGCCGTTGACCGTGGCGCGTCGCTGACCCAACAACTACTCTCGTTTGCTCGACAGCAGCCACTCAAGACAGAATCGCATAATGTGGACGCTCTAATCCACGGATTCGAACCCATGCTGCATCGGGCCGGGAACGCGTCGATCCGGCTGGAATTCAAGTTGGCGTCGGGGCGCAGTGCAGTGCTGCTGGACGCGGCGCGCTTTGAAGCGGCATTGCTGAACCTTGTAGTGAATGCCCGCGATGCGATGCCCGATGGCGGAAACATCGTTATCGGCAGTGAACGCGTTGTGCTTGCTGCAGCCGCGATCGGTAGTCTTCCGGCCGGCCCTTATGTCAGGGTTTTTGTCGCAGACACCGGAACCGGCATGTCGCCCGGAGTCGCTGCGCGCGCGTTTGAGCCGTTCTTTACCACCAAGGAGCTTGGCAAAGGCACCGGACTCGGCTTGAGTCAGGTATACGGGTTTATCGTCCAGTCGGGTGGAGACGTTTCGATCCACAGCGTGGAGGGCGAAGGAACCCTGATCGATATCTATCTTCCCGCAGCAGCAGACTCTTCCGAGAGCCCCGGCGATTATTCGGGGCACTTGGCGACGGAAACCGTGTTGCTGGTGGAGGACGAACCTGACTTGCTGGCTGCGGCATCCGAGCTGTTTAGAAGCATCGGTTACGAGTTGGTGACGGCCAGTAACGGATCGGATGCCGTCGATATCCTCATGCAACGTCCGGAGATCAACATTCTGTTTAGCGACATCGTGTTGCCGCACGGGATCAGCGGTCTGGAGCTTGCGCGACTGGTTCGGGAGCAGTATCCCGACATCAAAATCGTGCTGACCTCCGGCTATCCGATTACCACGCTGCGCCGGGAACATGGCGAGCTCAGCGAGTTCACGTTCATCGACAAGCCCTACCGGCTCGCGGATCTGGCGAAGGCGCTGCGCGCAGGTTGATGCGTCGCAACGGCGGGGGAAGGCCGACGCGTCGTTTAATCCCCCGAGCGCCACGAAGCCATGCTCTGGAGCACACCGTCGCGCCGGATCAGCCCGTGGAATAACGCCGCCGCCAAATGAAGCAGGAACGTGGCGAACAACAGATAAGCGAGGATCGTATGCAACTGGCGCAGCGTTGCATATACGGTGGCGTTCTGCGTCAGTATCGGCGGCAGGTGCAGTGGCCCGAACAGGACGATCGGGTAACCGGCCGCCGAAAGCATGCTCCATCCGATAATCGGCATCAGGAACATCAGTGCGTAAAGCACGACATGCGAGGCATGCGCAGCGAAACGCTGGATGGCCGGCATATCCGCCGGAAGCGGCGGCGGCCGGTGGAACAAGCGGTTTACGATACGAATCACGACAAGGATCAGGATCGCGATGCCTAGCGGCTTGTGGATAGCCACCAGCGTGCTATAGCGGGCGGATTCGGACGCCGCCATGCCCACCCCGATAAACAGCATGGCCAGGACCAGCACGGCCATCAGCCAGTGCAGCACGCGGGACGACGCGGGGAAACGTTGACTTTGTGTGCTCATGATTTGCCTACCGAGCTGACTTCCTGCGGCGTGACCGCACTGGGTGGCTTCACCTTGCGCTCGCCTTCGCGCAGGGTGAAGGAGCGAGCATAGGCCGCTGAACGGGCGCTCGGGATGGGGTCGTCGGATGCCTCGATCCCGGCGGGCAATACCATCGGATCAAAGTTGACGTCCACGCACGGGCCGTCGTCCTCGCTGGACACCTTGTCGATCGTCACCGTGCCCGCGTCGATCTGCTTGCGATCTGCGGGCCAGGGGAAGGTCGGATTGGCCGTCGGGTCGCCCGCCTGTCCGGCCGTGATGACCAGCCGCCACTGCACCGGATGTTTCGCCACGTCGGCGATGAGGGCGTCGAACAGGGCATTTTTGTCTGCGGAAGCGCCACTCGCTGAGGCCGCTGAGGCCGCAACGAACGGCTGGAGCGAGACCGCGGACCAGCGCACCGGCGTCGACACGCCGTCAGAATTGACAAAGCGGAATGTGTTCAGCGAGTTGTAGGTGGCATCGGCGAAGCCGGACGACACTTGGCGCTTTTTGATGATGTCGATGGCCGCGACGAATTCGGGATGATTGGCAGCAAACGCCTGCATTTTCGCAGGATCGGGCTGGCCGGTCGCCGGGTCCGGCTTCGATGCGACCAACTGCTCATAGAACGCTTGCGCGGTCCTGACCGGGAAGACCGGAATATTGATCATGCCGGTGCGCCACTCCTCGGCGTCCGCGGGGAGGAAGCGAAGGGCAAGACTGCGCACCGTATCGGGTTCGTCGGGTATGAACGGCATCCCGCCTGCGAAAGCGATTCGTCCCACCACGGGCACCTTGCCTGGCGCAAAGAGCGCAGCCTTCGATAGTGACGCCGCTTGTCCGTTGCTCTCGAACCAGCCCGTTGCGCAGATGCCTTTCGCGTGGTTGCGACGGAAGCCGGGATGAGGACCGTCGACCTCTTCGAAGGCGGTGATCATCCGTGTTGGTGTCAGCCGGTGCGGCGATAGCCAGCCGCCGGCATAGGCGAACAGCGCTGCGACGCCTAGCGCCACGACGCCGATCACGACCAGCCTCACCAACACCGCGGTCATGCTCAGCGTTCGCCGGGAGTCAGTCGAATCGCGCTCGTTATCTGGCACTTTTCTACTCCTTCAAATGCGTCGGTATCAGCGTGATGGGCTGCCTAGTTCCGCTGCGGATCGTGTATGGAACCATTATCGCGGCTATAGGCGCGGTCTGTGTTTTCAGATTGAACGGAAATTTTCAGGAATGCACGTCGACGCACGAAGAAGCCAATTTCGGCCGATCGACGTTGGAGCTTATCGGGGACTAGCCTGGGGCGGTCGAGCACTGACGGACATTAATTCATTGAACCAGCTTGATGAGCTTCAGCAGGACAGCGAGTTCCGGCTCGTATCGAATCACTCTCAGAAGAGCTGTCATGTCGATTCGTTCGCGGAGTCTGTCCTTGCCGAAGTTCTTGACGTAGCCAGGCCACTGTACTTTCAGTTGCTCCTCACTTTCTCTGCTCGTAGGCGGTCGTCGTTGCTCGCAATCGAGTAGATGCCTTAGCAATACCGCCTCGTGACATGGATCTTGCCAGATCAGTTGGATGCTCAATTTTTTGGCAAGGAAAATACATAATTCGTCTCGTTGCGCCGATCGTCCTCTAAGCAGTTGCTGGAGAAGCGCGGCGTAGCTGCGTTCGCTCTCACCCTCGCAGCCGATGAAGATACGCTTTCTCTGCGGAATCCGGTTATGTCTTGTCATCCAATCGTCGGCACTGCGCCGTAAGTGCCCCCCATGTACTTCCGATAAAAGTTGTCGACGCGCCGCACCCCTTGAATGTCTTTCAGAGCCTAGATAGATGTGCCGCCGGTTGAATCCTTTTCACAAAAGTAAACTTCTTCTTTCGCCAGATTTTCGAGCAGGGAAGCGTTTTGGCAAGTCATCCAAAGCTGCGCACTGTGCGGATTGCGCTCCGGCGAATAGAACCAGCGCAGGATTTCAGGGAGAACGTGGGGATGAATCGCCAGATCGAGCTCGTCGATGACCGCTATCCCACCCAGTTGCAGGACATGGGCCAAATATGGATAGATCTGCAGGAACCGACGCGTGCCGTGACTCTCAAGCACCAATGGCACATCACGCGAGAGACCTTCATGTTGAAACGTCGCGACGGGGCCGTTGTTGCCTTGCTCGATTGACATCGAGCGGATGCCTAAATCAATGCTCGCCAGATCAACATTGACTGACGCCAACATGGTCGGGTTAGCCTGATAGTACTGAAGTATCGCCATCTCATTAACTGGCAATTTTTCCATGAAAATATTGGACGACAACCTTCCGGCAGCCTGCCGTAATGCAAGCGAAGGTGGATGATCCAGTTGCGCTAACGTTGCGATAACACTGGCGTTGTCGCGCAAGATTTTTTTGAGCACAGCCCGTACTGTCGACTTGCCGGCCGCGTTTGCCCCGAAGAACGCAACGACCTTTGGAATCCGTTGTCCAGAGCCTGCCCACGTCTCTGCGAAACGCTCGGGGAAGTCGCACACGGCAGAGCCGACCTTCAAATCAATGACTTGAAGATCGCGAACCGACATAAAGTTTTCTATTTCCAGCAAATGGATCACGAGCGTCTCATGAGGCTTGAATAGGAGAATGCAACAAAAAAATGTCGAATATTGTGTTTGGACTTGGTTTTTCATTGAGTGAGTGGTCAATAGCGTCGTTTTGTGAGGTCCGCAGCGTTGCGTGACGGTATCCGGCGGTCGAGTTCGTCGGACCGCCAATAATTGCCCCGTGAGCGCAGCGCGACGCGTTGATCCGCCTCTTCCGCCCACGTTGCGCTGGCGCGGTTCCTCTTTGTATCGCAACGTATCTGCTGGGTGCTTTGGTACGTATGCTTTCAAAACGATCGTTCCCAGAAACAAGTGAGACACATCTGCGGGCTCCAATACCCCACACGAGCGCGCTCTGCGTCGGATATCGCCTCCCGTGACTCGTGAATCACGCGGCTATTGATTGAGAAGCTAGCTTCATCACCAATCGGAGTTCTTATGTCAGACAATATCTCTCCCGAATCGCCGTCTCGCCGTCGTTTTGTTAGTGTGGCGGCGGCAAGTGTCGCTGCGGGCTCGCTGAGTCCGCTCGCTTTTGCGGAAACGAATCAAGCGATCACTGACGTTGCCCCGGCGACGGGTGATGACCAAATCGCCATTCGCCCACTTCGGGTGCATGTGTCTGAATCACAACTCATCGACCTGCGAAGACGCATCAAAGCGACGAGATGGCCTGACCGGGAGACAGTCACGGATGACTCGCAAGGCGTACCGCTCGCGATGATTCAGGAATTCGCGCGCCATTGGGCGACCGATTACGATTGGCGCAAGTGCGAGGCCAAACTGAACGCCTTGCCGCAATTCGTGACCGAGGTCGATGGGCTGGACATCCATTTCATTCACGTGCGTTCGAAACATGAAAATGCGATGCCGCTCATCGTCACGCACGGGTGGCCCGGCTCGGTCATCGAGCAGTTCAAGATTATCGATCCGCTGACCAATCCCACGGCACATGGCGCGAGCGCGTCAGACGCGTTTCATCTGGTCATTCCGTCTTTGCCGGGCTACGGATTTTCAGGCAAACCTACCACGACGGGGTGGGGCCCTGAGCGCACCGCGCGCGCCTGGGTCGTGCTAATGAAGCGTCTTGGGTACGCGAAATTTGCCGCACAAGGCGGCGACCTGGGTGGAGTGGTCGCGAATGTGATGGCCAAGCAGGCGCCACCGGAACTGCTGGGCATCCACGTCAACTTCCCTGCGACGGTTCCCCCGGAGATCGTTAAAGCGCTTCAAGCCGGTGATCCGCCTCCAGTTGGCTTGTCGGACGACGAAAAGCACGCTTACGAGCAACTGAGCAGCGGAGCCAAGAAGCGACGCGCCTACGCATTGGAGCAGGGCACGCGCCCACAGACGCTCTACGGACTGTCCGACTCGCCCGTTGGACTCGCAAGCTGGCTGCTCGATCACGGTGACGGATATGTTCAGCCGGCGGCGGCGCTCACCTCGGCCGTGTACGGGCACCCCGTCAATGGAGAATCCGCAGGCGAGCTGACGCGAGACGACGTCCTCGACGACATCACGCTCTACTGGCTGACGAATACGGGGATTTCCGCGGCTCGCTTTTATTGGGAGTCTCACTTCAACTTCACGGCCGCCGCCGATGTGTCCGTGCCGGCCGCCGTGAGCGTCTTTCCTCGCGAGAACTATCAGGCGCCGCGCAGTTGGACGGAGCGGGCGTATCACGACCTCATCTATTACAACCGGGTGGATAAAGGCGGCCACTTTGCGGCGTGGGAACAGCCACAACTATTTGCAGAGGAGGTTCGAGCGGGCTTGAGACCGCTCCGTAAATAAATAGTACGTGACGAAGCCAGCATCGGTGCGCCTAAGGCGCACCCGCTGAAGAAGTTGAAAAGGCGCGGCGTGAAGTCAGTCGACAATCGCCTCGATTACGCACGGTCCGCGCTGATTCACGGCGGTAACGAAAGCATCCTCAAAGGCTCGTCGCGACTCAGTGCGGATCGCCTTGACGCCAAGCCCCTGTGCAATAGATACCCAGTCCAGTGACGGACTATGAAGATCGAGCATGTACGTGGCTCTCGGGCCGTCCGAGCGCGCACCGACACGCCTGAGTTCATTGGTCAAAACCTTATAGCCGCGATTGGCGTAGACGATGGTGATCACGTCCAGTTGCTCGCGCGCCTGCGTCCAGAGTGACTGCACCGTGTACATTGCGCTGCCGTCGCCGACCAGCGTCACGACCTTACGCTGCGGACACGCGATGGCCGCCCCGGTAGACACGGCCATCATGCTGCCAATCGCGCCGCCGGTGAGGTTCAGGAAATCGTGCGGCGCAGCGTCCGATAACACTTCGTAGTAAGGCAGTGTCGAGGTCACGCCTTCGTCGGCGACGATTGCGTTTGCCGGCAGATGTTTTGCCACAATCTGCGAGATGGTTTGCGCATCCAGAGCACCGTCGAGGGAGAAGGCAAGCGGACTAGCCTCATGCACGTGTTCTGAAGCGCTTTGGGCATCGAGTGCCTCCATCAGCGCTTCGAGTGCCGCTACGCCGTCTTCATGCGGCTGGGTCAACACAGTTATTTCGCATCCCTCGGGTGTGAGCCAACTGGGTTTGTCAGGGTATGCGAAAAAACTGACGGGAGGACGCGCGCCGACCAGCACCATCAACTCGGTTCCACTGAGAAACTCTGCCGCATGCTCGCCAAAGTATGGCATCCGCTCGACGCTAACGCGCCCTGCACCGCGCTCGATGCGCGGTGCGAAGGTATCGCAAACCAGTCGAGCACCGGTCTTTGCCGCGATCTTGCCGGCGGCAACCAGACCGGCTCCCCGAAGCGCCTCGCCTCGCACAAGAAGTACGACCTTCAATCCGCCGCTCATCATGCTGGCGATTCGATCGACCGTCGCGTCGGCAGCTTTGACGGGGGCCGACGTCGGCAAGGGCTGCGCAACGTCGTCCGCGGTGTCCCACGCGGCATCAGCGGGAAGAATCAAGGTTGCGATCTGGCCCGGCGACTGTTTCGCGGCTTGCACCGCGCGAGCTGCATCGGCGCCCACATTGCGTGAACTCTTGGACGAGAGTATCCAGTCCGACACCGGTCGGGCAAACCCGGCAATATCGGACGCAAGCGGCGCGTCATAGCGGGCGTGCGACGAAGCGTGATCGCCGACGATATTCACAATCGGGCTTGAAGCGCGCCGCGCATTGTGGAGATTACTGAGCCCGTTCGCCAATCCCGGTCCGAGATGCAGCAGCGTAGCAGCCGGTTTTCCCGCCATGCGCGCATAGCCGTCGGCGGCTCCCGTTGCGACATTTTCTTGGAGGACCAGCACGGGCCGCATGTCTTGGACCGCATCCAGTGCTGCGACAAAATGCATTTCCGACGTACCCGGGTTTCCAAAACATACATTCACATCGCTGGCGACCAGCGATTTCAACAAGCTTTCTGCTCCGTTCATGGCGACTACTCCTTTAATGTTGAGGTCCGACGCCGTAAGTCACCAGGATGTGGCTTCAAGACGTTGAACTTGCCTTGACGATCATTCTCAACACATCTAATCTGAGCAACAATGGCCTCAGATTGGAAACATAGTTACGTCATGCGTAAAAATCTCGACTATGGGCTGCTGCACGCGATGAACGCGTTCGTGAAGGTTGTCGACACCGGCACGTTCACGGCCGCAGCCGAGCAGATGGGCCTTACCACCGCACAGGTATCGCGCTTGGTCTCGGAACTCGAGACGCGTCTGCAGACCAAGCTCCTGCAGCGCACTACGCGCCGCATTGCGCTCACCGGCACGGGCGACGTGTATGCGATTCAATGCCGCGATATTCTTGAGCGCGTCGATATGGCAGAAGCGGTCGCTTCAGGCTCGACGACCGAGCCGTCGGGGCGGTTACGCGTGCTCTGCATGGGAGGGTTTGGCAATCGCTACGTCGTTCCGCTGCTCGCGGGATTCTGCTCGCGTTATGCGAAGGTCGCAGTCGAATACAGCACCTCGCAGTACGCGCCGGATCTTCTCGCCGAAGGAATCGACGTCAGCGTTTATCTGACACGACAGCTGTCCGATTCAGGGCACATCGCGCTATCGCTGGGCACGACGTTCAGCGTGCTGTGTGCGGCCCCGGCCTATCTCGCATCAAGGGGCATCCCGGACCATCCGCGCGAGCTCATGAAGCACGCGTGCATACGGCTTATTAATCCGTCGACGTCGGTCGAGTGGGAGTTGATTTCGGGTAAGCAGTCGTATCAGGTGAATCCGGATGGGCCACTGACCGGGGATAATCCCGACGTACTTCTGAACGCCGCCGAGCAAGCGAGCGGCATTGCCTATCTGCCGTTTTTTACCGTGATAGATTCGATACGCAGTGGACGTCTCGTGCGCATACTTCCGTCCTGGCGTTCGGTAGACGTCGGTGTCTTCGCGCTTTATCCGTCCCGCCGCTTCCTGGACGCAAAAACCAAAGCATGGCTGGATTTGCTCAAGACGCACGTTGCACCGATGCTTGCGGCTGACGGGAGGGAGTTTGGATGAACGCTATTGCCTCGACTTCCACAGTGGGTTCACTGCGCGCTCAGATCAAGGCGCGCATCCTGCTGCTCGGCCTCTTCGTCGGTTCCATGTGGTTGGTCTTTTTTCTCTCGGCCGCGCTGCCGTCGCTGGAGTTGAACCGGCACGGCGTGGTGCCGCGCACGCTCAGCGGGTTGCAGGGCATCGTGTTTGCTCCGTGGCTGCACGCAGGGCTTTGGCACATCGTGGCCAACACGGGCGGCCTACTTATTCTGGGCTGGCTGTGCATGTGGCCGCGCATCGCGAACTTCTGGCAGGCGACCTTGGGCGGCATGCTCGGGGCAGGACTCTGCGCGTGGTTGCTCGGTGCTCCCGACTCTGTGCACATCGGTGCCAGCGGCTTGGTATTCGGCTATGCCGGTTATCTGGTCGCCCGAGGCTACTATGCGCGCAGCATCGTATCGATACTCGTGGCATTGTTCGTTGCAAGCAGCTACGGTCTAGTCTTGCTCTTCGGCTTACTGCCGATCTATCCTGGAGTGTCGTGGCAAAGCCATCTTGGCGGTGCACTGGGGGGTATTCTGGCCGCGCGCGCCGCAACCGTGAAGTCGTCCAACCGATCGAACGCATAGACGGCCGTGCCCCGAACTGTGCAGGCAAGGTCAGCCAGGGATCTCGGGCTCGACCAGCTTTGCCAGTTGAACAAGCGACTCCTGCCAACCGAGGTAGCACATCTCTACAGGAATAACCTCGGGCAAGCCCTTCTGCACGATGGTGAGCTCGGTTCCGCAAGACACCTGCCGCAATGAAATGGCGGTGTGCATCTGGCCCGGTAGGTTCGGGTCGTCGAACCGGTCCGAGTAGTGGATCTTCTCGAACGGCACCAGTTCGAGATACTCGCCGCCGAACGCGTGGCTGTTGCCGGTGCCGAAATTACAGAAGGACATCTTGTACGTGCCGCCCACCCGAGCATCCATGTGGTGGACCTGGCACGTGAACCCGTAAGGGGGAAGCCACTTCGCTATCGCATCGGGTTCGAGGAACGCTCGATAGACGCGCTCGGGAGTAGCGCGCAAGACGCGGTGAAGATTAACGATTCCGGTACTCATGGTGTGCTCGCTTTTCACTAGAGACGTTGGATATGTGGCCGAAGGCTTGCTCATCGACGGCTTCTACGCTCGACTGACGCGAATATGATGCACCGTCGCCTAACAAAGCTCAACCATCTAACATTCGCTTTGATGCGTTAAGCTTCGACCATGGACATTCGTCAGCTCAAATATTTCGTCGCGATCGTCGAGTGCGGCAGCCTTTCGAAGGCGGCCGAAAAACTGTGCGTGGCTCAACCATCGCTGAGCCAGCAGGTCGCCGGGCTCGAAGCGGAACTTAAAGCCAAGCTGCTGTTGCGCAGCCACCAGGGGGTGCAGCCGACCGAGGCCGGTCGCACGCTTTATCTGCGCGCCCGCGATGTGATGCGTCAGATGGCGCAGATCCCGCTTGCAGTGCGTATGAATGGCATGGAGTCCGGCCAGGTCGCAATCGGCCTGCCGACCAGTGTCGCTGTCGTTTTCGCCCTGCCGATGTTCGAGTACGTGCGGCGTCACTATCCAGGGATCCGCTTGCAGATCGTCGAAGGGATGAGCGGCTACCTCGCCGAACTGATGGCGAACGGCCGGCTTGACATGGCGATCCTGTTCCGCGAAACGGAGACACGCGGCGTCTCCGTGCGTCCGCTCTTCGACGAAAACCTATTCGTGTTCGGACGAATCGATGGCATTGGGCCAGCGCAAGACGTGCCGATGCGCCATCTAGCGAACGTGCCGATGGTGCTGCCGAGCGCGGCGAACGGCTTGCGCGTTCTGATCGAGAGAGCCTTTGCGCACGAAGGCGTTGACCCTGACATTGTCGCGGATATTGATTCGCTGCCGACCATGCTCGCCATCGCACGCCAGGAGGAGGTCGTGACGATCGTTTCCTCGGATGCGTTCGGCCGCAATACCGCAGACCGGCATCTGGTCCATCGGCTTATCGATCCGGAGATCAGCCGTCCCGTGAGCTTATGCGTGCCGAATGCACTACCAACGAGTGCCGTGTCGTTGGCGATTCAGAAAGTCGTCATTCGCCTCGTGGCCGAGTTAGTCGCAAGCGGGGTCTGGTCCGGCGTCCTGCATCGCAACGATACAGGAACATTACAGCTATAGGCCGCACCTATACCCGGTAGCTCGAATCGGTATTTCACACAGACGCTGCATGCGTCTAAATTGTGTCCTTCGAAGTCGATAAAAGACGCTCGCAAAGAGCCCGAAGGAGATAAATGTATACCCAGATTTTCGACCCGGTTGCCCACTCAATAGGGGCTTCCGCGGCATTCGCCGCACTCCCGCTCCTGACGCTGTTTTTCTTGCTGGGTGTCCTGCGCTTCCAGGCGCGTTGGGCGGCGCTGGCCGCACTCGTCGTCTCAATGGGCGTCGCCATCTTTGGGTATGGAATGCCCGCTGGCCAGACTGGCAGCGGCGCAATCGAAGGCGCCGCGATTGGGTTCTTTCCGATCATCTGGATCGGCATCAATGCGATCTGGCTTTTCAAGCTGACGCAGGAAAGCGGGCACGCTGACGTGCTGCGGCGCTCGCTCGCTCGCGTGAGCGCCGACCAGCGTGTGCAGGCGGTGTTGATTGCGTTCTGCTTTGGCGCGCTGCTCGAAGCGCTTGCGGGCGGCGGCGCACCGGTTGCAATCTGTGCGGTGTTGCTGATTTCGATTGGTGTCGAGCCATTGAAGGCCGCAACGGTTTGCCTGATCGCCGACACTAGCCCGGTCGCATTCGGTGCGCTGGGCTTGCCGATTACCGTGCTTGCCAAAATCACCGGCTTACCGGTCCATGAGATCAGCGTGATGGTGGGACGGCAAACCCCGTTGCTCTCGCTCTTCATTCCACTGATCCTAGTCTTCATTGTCGACGGGCGACGCGGCCTGAAAGAAGTCTGGCCGCTCGCGCTGGTCGCCGGCGTCGTCTTTGCGTTCGCGCAGTTCGCCGGATCGATGCTGCTGCCGGTCGAACTCGTCGACATCGTCGCGGCGCTCATTTGCGCAGGCTTATCCATCCTCTTTCTGCGTGTCTGGGCGCCCGGCGTACTGCGTAGCGACCTCGCGACTGCCGCATCCGCAGTGGCGAGTTCCGGCGGCCGGCAGCGTCTTGACGCTGGCCACAACGGCGCAACCGTGTCTCTTGGCGCCACTTTGGCGCTGCCGATGCCGGGCACAGACGCGCGTGTGCAGCACGCGGCCAATGGGCGCGGAAGTGCTCCTGCCAAGGCGACGCCAAGATCTGATTCGAACGCCGAGATTCTGCGCGCGCTCGCCCCCTACGCAGCAGTCGTTCTCGTTGTCGCGTCGACGCAGATTGGCTTTATCGCCCATGCGCTGGGCGCGATTACCTCGACCTTTCCATGGCCCGGCCTGCACGTCGTCGACCCCAAAGGGGCAGCGGTGTCCGCTGTGAATGCCAAGTTTGAATGGCTGCTTTCGGCGGGCTCGATCGTATTGATTGCGGGCTTGCTGTCGGTGCCGATTCTGAAACTCGGTGCCGCCGTTGCCGCCCGAACCTATCTGAAGAACCTTCATGAACTGCGCTGGGCAGTGTTCACGGTGTGCTGCGTTGTCGGCGTGGCGTATGTGATGAATCTGTCCGGTCAGATCGTGACGCTCGGCATCTGGGCGGCAAACGCCGGGCCAGCCTTTGCACCGGTATCCCCGATTCTCGGCTGGTTCGCAACCGCGCTCACCGGCTCGGATACGTCGGCGAATGCGCTGTTCGGCATGTTGCAACTCACCACCGCGCATCACACCGGTTTATCCGAAATTTTATTAACAGCGGCCAATACGTCGGGCGGCGTCGTCGGCAAGGCGATTTCGCCGCAGAACCTCGCAGTCGGTGCGGTGGCGGTTGGCATGATCGGCCGGGAGGGTGTGCTATTCCGGCGTGTGTTCGGCTGGACTGTCTTGATGATCGCCGTGCTCAGCGTGCTCGTCTATCTCCAGTCCACGCCGATTTTCAGCTGGATGGTGCCGCAATGAGCGTGGCCGCCGCAGTGTCATACGAAGCAACCGCTTTATGCAATGAAATATCGAGGATATGTAAAAGATGAACCACCCTCTAGACGACATCACAGTTGTATCGATCGAACAGGCGATTGCCGCCCCCCTCGCAAGCCGGCACCTGGCTGATTGGGGTGCGCGCGTCATCAAGATCGAACGCCCCGAGGTTGGCGACTTCGCTCGCAACTACGATACCGCGATGAATGGCTTGTCGAGCCAGTTCGCCTGGGTCAATCGCTCGAAGGAAAGCCTCGCCATCGACATCAAGACGGATCGTGGCCAAGAAACGCTCGAAGCACTGCTTGGCGGTGCCGACGTGTTCATCCAAAATCTTGCCCCCGGCGCGGCACAGCGCCAGGGTCTCGACGCGAAGTCTCTGGTCGCGCGTTTCCCGCAACTGATTGCGTGCGACATTTCCGGCTACGGCGCCAACGGACCCTATAGCGACAAGAAGGCTTACGACCTATTGGTGCAATGTGAGACCGGCTTCCTGTCGATCAACGGCACGCCCGAGACCGCGTCGAAATGTGGCCTCGCGATTGCCGATATCGCGACCGGCATGTACGCCCTAAACGGCATCCTGATGGGGCTGCATCAGCGCTCGCGTACGGGCAAGGGCATGGCGTTCGAGGTCTCGCTCTTCGATGCGCTGACCGAATGGATGAGTTATCCGGCGTATTACACTCGCGGTCGCGGCGAGCCGGTTCCACGCAGCGGCGCACGGCACGCCACCATCGCGCCCTACGGTCCTTTTGCGACCGGCGACGGCAAGACCGTGTTCTTCGGCATTCAGAACGAACGCGAGTGGCTCAGCTTCTGCACCGTGGTATTGGGGGACGCCGCCATCGCAGTCGAGCCGGACTACGTGTCGAATTCGTTGCGCGTTGCGAATCGCGAGGCGCTTGAAAAGATGATCGAGCTGCGTTTTTCCGCCTGGAACAGCGACGAAGTGCTGGCGAGGCTCGATCGCGCGGCAATTGCGAACGGCAGGATGAACGATGTCGAGGCGTTGCTCGATCATCCGCAATTGCGAGAGCGCAATCGCTATCGCAGCGTCGAAACGCAGACTGGCGCACACGACATGTTCCTGCCGCCTGTGACGATTCCGGGCCTCGAACCCGTGATGGGGCCCGTGCCGGCGATTGGTCAGCATACCGAGGCGATTCTTGCGGAAATCGAAGCGGATGCGCGCTCAAGTCGGAGCGGCTCATGAGTCAATTTGAGCCGAATCTGACATCGAAGCCACGGCCGCGTACGACACGTACCACACTCGCCGTGCCAGGGCATCGTTTCAGGATGCTGCAATCAGCGGCGGCAAGCGCGGCCGACGCGGTGTTCATCGATCTGGAAGATGCTGTACCGCTCGAAAAGAAGGACGAAGCACTCAGGACGGCCGTGCAGGCACTCAACGAGATTGACTGGGGTGACAAGACCGTCACGGTCAGGGTCAACTCGAACGAAACGGGCGTCGCCGAACACGAGGTCCGAGCGTTGGTCAGCGAAGCGGCGCGGCTGGATTCACTGCTTGTACCTAAGGTGGAATCGGCAGCCGTCATCGCGCAAGTGGAACGATTGTTGGCTGCACGCCCCGAGTCGTTTGCGCCACTGGAGATCGAGGCACTGATCGAGACGGCACGCGGCGTGATGAACGTCGATGTTATTGCCGGCTCGAGCGTCTTGCTCACAGCGCTGCATTTTGGTGTCGGCGATTTTTCGGCATCGATTGGTGCACGCACCGTCGAGATAGGTGGCACGCATCCCGGTTATGCAGTCACTCTGAAAAATGAAGTGGGCAACTATGCCGCAACGCCGCTCGACTTGTGGACGTATCCGATGATGAGGATTCTGGTCGCCGCGCGAGCTTTCGGCCTGCGCGCGATCGACGGTCCGTGCGGCGCATTTCGGGACCCCGTGCTGACGCGTGCGTGGGCATTGAAGGCTGCGGCGATGGGCTACGACGGCAAACAGGTCATCCATCCAGACCAGATCGAGCCCACGCGTGCGGCGTTCACGCCGACGGACGATGAAGTGCGCGATGCCCGTCGAACCTTGGAAGCGCTGGCTGCGGCGCAAACCGCCGGCCTCGCGGCAGTTTCACTCGACGGCAAGATGGTCGACTTCGCGAACGTGCGGATGGCACAGCGAATTCTCTCAATGGCCGAGCGTGAGTAAGTGGGAGCGGACACGGATTAGCCCGCAATTGCCTCTTCGCCCGGCGAGCCTGTCTGCTCTGGTTGGCTCATTTCAGAAAACTCACGGCCCCAAATGCGATTTGATCCAGCGATAAAACTGCTGGATCTCCGCCTCACGCGGATGCCCCTCGCGCCAGGTAAAAAAGTAATCGAGCGAAGCCGGAATCCGCACCCGCCCCAACTGCACGAGCTCACCGCTTTCCAAGAAGCCACGTGCAAGCTGCAGCCGCGCCGTCGCAACCCCTTGTCCGGCCACCGCAGCTTGCAGCATCAACCCCGAGTCATCGAAAATCGGCCCGCGCTCGGGTTCATCCGCCGGCAACCCTGCCGCTTCAAAAAAATCGCGCCATGACCTGCGAGTAAAACGCAGCAGCGGCATATTGGGTAGATGGTCGATCTTGAACCGCTTGTATCGCGCCAATAGCGCCGGACTGCACACCGCAACAACGTTATCGTCCAGCAACTTCCTGCACTGAAACCCCGGCTCGTCGACACGACGATGCCAGATGCCGATATCGACAGAGTAGGGGTCGGGCGGCACGACATCGGTATGCATGTGCAGCGACAGGTCGACCAGCGGGTACTTCTCATAGAAGTCGCCTAGCCGAGGAATCAACCAGACCGAAAGCAAATCGGACATTGCGCTGAGCTCGAGGCGCGTCACCCCCTTCGCTCCGCTTTTAGCGACATCCAGTGCGTCGCGTAAGTCGTCGAGGTTTCTGCGCACTCGTTCCGCGAGTTGCGCACCGGCCGCGGTGGGAATCATGCGTGCGCCAGCGCGTCGAAAAAGCTCCACGCCAACCTGTGCTTCGAGTGCCCGCAGATGATGGCTGATCGCGCTATGCGTCAAATTTAGCTCTTCGGCGGCGCGGCTGAAGCTGCGCCTGCGTGCTGCGGCTTCGAGCGCGCGTAGTGCCTGCAAAGGGGGAAGTGTGGTCGCCATGACGTCAAATTTAACTCACAATACTCGTCGAAATATCTCGTTGGCTTAAAATTGTACGCTCGCGAATAATAAGAAGCCGTTGGCTCCTACTTTCTTCTGGCCATGAACTCCACAAAACTGCGCGTATTCGTTGTGTTCGCTCTCGGATACTTCGTCTCTTACCTGTACCGCGGTGTCAACATCGGGTTTGCGCCTATGCTGATGCGCGATCTCGGGTTATCGACAACCGACTTGGGCAGTTTGACGAGCCTCTACTTCCTCGGCTTCGCAGGAGCACAGATTCCCGCCGGTGTATTGCTTGACCACTTCGGCGCACGACGTGTGACTGCGTGCGTCATGCTGGTTGCTGTAGTCGGCATACTGGTTTATGGCGGCTCGCACAGCCTTGCGGCCTTGATGGTCGGACGTCTTCTGATTGGAGTGGGCGTGTCGGTCTGCCTTGCGGGCGCCTTCAAAGCGAATGCGCAGCACTTCCCGGTGTCCCAGCTCACTTTGGTCAACGGGCTGGTGATGGCGGTCGGCGGCTTGGGAGGCGTGGCCGTCGGCACACCGTTATCGTGGATATTGTCCCTGACAGATTGGCGTTCGGTATGCGTCGCTTTGGCAGCCGTAACCGCCGCCGTCGCGCTGGCCATCGGGCTGTTCGCCCCCAAGACACCGGAACCGCGTGGTCACGCCACGATGCTCGATCAACTCAAAGGCACCGCACACATTCTGCGCAGCCGCGCCTTCTGGAAGGCTGCAACGTTCTCGTCTCTCACGCAGAGCGTGTTCTATGCCATGCAATCGCTGTGGGCGAGTGCCTACCTGCGCGACGTACTGCCGCACACTGCCGACGTCGCCAGTCGAGCGGCCTCGTTGATTTCCGTGATGGGCCTGGCCTTCATCGCGGGCATGATCGGCTTTGGGACGTTGGCGCGGGTTCTGGAACGGCGCGGCTTAAGCGTGTACCTGTTCTCGGGGTTGACGATGGGGTTGTTCGTCACAGTGCAGATCGCGATTGCAACGCAGGTCGCCATCCCGCAGGTGTTGTTGTGGTCGGCCTATGGCGCACTTGGCGGCACAGGCATCATGACGTACTCGGTGCTGGCCGCGTACTTTCCGGCAAGATTGCTGGGCCGGGTCAACACAACATTTACGCTGGTCATCTTCCTGCTGATCTTCGTGATGCAATCGGCGATCGGTTCTGCGCTCGGGCATTGGTCGTCGTCCGATGGACATTATCCGGCAGCGGCGCACCAAGCGGTCTGGTTCGGTCTTATCGTCGTTCAGATCATCGGCGCCATCTGGTACTTCGTGCCGACTCGCGAATCCCGTGTGCCCCGCGTGCCGGAATCGTATAGCACTTTTTGATCAGTTGAGCGCCTTCCTGGCCGCATCCCAGATCGTGGCCAGTTCCGCGTCTGCCTGGATCTTGACGGTTGTGGCGTCGGTCAGCGCTTTATCTAGCGGCGCCAAGACGTTCCGGTACGCGGTCTGCGCGTCGGCCAGCGGTTTGCATGCTTGCGCGTCCAGCCCGGTGCCATCGGCCGCACGGTCGTTGAGACTTACGCACGCTTTGAACTGTGCCAAGTGTTGGTCCAACAAGGCTTCGCGACGGGTCGAGTTGATCCGGCCCGTGCTCACAGCCTCGTCCATCGACGTCACGTAGTCCCGGTCGGCTCCCAACATCTTTGTGCGCAGGTCGCCGGCAAGCACAGCCTCAGCCGGGGACCCGGACGCTCTCAGTGTACGGCCCCTTTGAAGCGCTTTGCGCTGGCTCTCCACCTCGAACCCATACATCGCCATGATTGCAGGCGTTTTGTCGATGATGTCGTGGGATCGGGTAACGAAGTCGTTCAGCTCTTTCACGAGCGACGCCATCTCCGCCTTCGCGGCGGCGACCTGTTGGGCCTTGCGCATGTTCGCGGCGATCGGTGCGCTCATTTCCTTGAGTTGATGAACGTGACCGTCGTAGTCGACCACAACGCCCTTGGCGTAATGCGATGTTTGGGTGTCGGCGTCTTGTCCGGCCGAGCCAATGACGTCGATGCCATCGCTCGTGACCATGCCGCTGACGGTCTCGCCACCCACGACCAGTGTCAGACTGGATCCATCGACGGTCCCCGATACCGCCGTCGCTCCCGGTGCTGTGACGGTGCCGTCGTCATGCAGCGTCGCGCGGCGTAGGGTGCCCGTGAACCGATGGTCCGGTGTCTCGGTGATCAGCATCAGTGCAGCACTGGTGCTGTCATGGAAGACGTACGCGCCAGAGATCGAACGGTCTTCGCATCCGGCCAGTAGGGCCAGGAGCGCCAGTGTGATAAAACTGAATCGCAATGTCATTGAGGTTTAGTCCCGCACAACGGCTCGCTACGCGTTTACTGCCAGCCTCGATAGTCTGCTGGCTGCGATGAATCGCGGTAACGAGGCGGGTAGGCAGGTCGGTATTGACCGGCCCAGTAACCCTGGCGATACCCCGGATAGGAAGGGTGATTGCCAACCATGATGACGGGCCGCCCGATGACTTGAACCGGCGGCTGGGGTATATAGATAGGCGGGCCGTACACGGGCAAGTCGTCCTGGGCGGTTTGCGCGGGTCGAGGCCGCGTCGCGTAAGTCGTGTAGGTTTGTTGATCGGCGTTGTCAGACTCGTCATCATCTTGCGATGCCGCGGCATAGGGCGGGTCCGGCGAGTATGCGGGCGGCTGTTGATAGGGCATGGGCTGAGACGACGCATTGCGAGGCGGTTGGTACGCTTGCCGATATTGCGGCTGCGGCGGCAACTCAGTGGGTTCGGTAGGCAATACACGCTGCACGCTCTGTGGACGTTGGATGGATGCCACTACTGTCTCATCGCGTGCCGGCACGGCTTTCGGTTGCGGCGGCATAGGCTGCGCCGGAATCGGCTTCGGCTGATTTTGCTCCGCAACTTGCACTGCCGGATGCTGTGCCGTCACTTGCCTCGTCTGATGTTGCTCCGGAACTTGTGCCAACTGATGCTGTACTGGAGCTGGCTTCGGCTGATGTAGCTCAGAAGCTTGCGCCAACTGATGCTGTACTGGCACCTGCTTCGGCTGATGTAGTTCTGAAGCTTGCGCTAACTGGTGCTGCACCGGAAGCTGCCTCACCTGATGCTGCTCGGAAGCTTGGCTCCACTGATGCTGCGCCGCAATCGGCTTCGGCTGATGTAGCTCGGAAGCTTGGCTCCACTGATGCTGCGCCGGAATCGGCTTCGGCTGATGCTGCTCCGAAGCTTGGCTCCACTGACGCTGCACCGGAACCGGCTTCGCCTGATGTTGCTCCGAAGCCTGCGCTAACGGGTGCTGCATTGCGGCCGGTTTCCCCTGACGTTGCTCGGAAGCTTGGACCGATTGATGCTGTGCCGGAACTGGCTTCGAGAGATGCGGCTCCGACGCTTGGATCAACTGATGTTGCGCAGGCGCAGGTTTCGGCGAATGCTCCGGCTGATCATGCAACGATGCGGATGTCCGGACGTCGTCTTTAGCCCGTACGCCGTGCCCATTTTGATAAGCACTGTGTAGGTCTCTGAGGTGCGCGCGGCTTTCTTCATCGGTGGTTATGCGCTCTTCACCGGCATCGAGAGAAGCATCGGTGACGCCGTTGCCGTAGGCCAAGGTCGGACCGTCGGCACGCGCGGAAACAGGATGCAGCAAGCCGGCAAAGGACAGCAGAGCCATTGAAATCCCGGACAGCAATCTCATTCGCATAGGTCACCTGTATATGCGTTGCGGCAACGGAAATTGGGGTTCGATAACGGCGTTGCCGCCCAAGCTTCCGACATCCTTTTCGATTTCGCCACTTATCAGCATTATCGACGTTTTTTCGGCGTACAGAAGAGGGAAATGTTCTCTTAAGGGAATGTCCGCAGGGATGTTGTAGGAAAGCGACCGTTCCGGCCCGATTGAGCTAGGCGGAGGCGGATAAAACCGATCAATGTCCGGTTTTATCCCTGTTCACGAAGAGCACGTGCATCGCCGGATCATGCCGCGATGTGCCCTGGTTTACATGGAGTAGCGCCAAAGGTAGGTGGCTTGAGCTACATCCCGAGGTAAGCGCGATGTAAGGCGGGCGAACCCAGCAGCGATGCCGCCGGTCCGGCCAGCGCTTCTTTCCCTCGGGCCAACACGTAGCCGCGCGTGGCAACCGATAGCGCCAGCTCCACGTTCTGTTCGACCAAAATGCTGCCAATGCCGAGTTCCGTGCTGATGCGCTTGATGACTTCATAGACCTGCGCGGTGATCAGCGGCGCCAATCCCAGCGACGGCTCATCGAGCAATATGAACGCGGGCTTTGACATCAGCGCGCGCCCAATCGCCAACATCTGCTGTTCGCCGCCCGACATCGTGCCGGCCAGTTGCCGCTGCCGCTCACGTAGCCGCGGAAACAATGCGTACACTTCCTCGATATGCATCGCGGCTTTCGATGCCGGTTGCGTGACGCCGCCTACCTCCAGGTTTTCACGCACCGTCATCTTCTTGAAGATGCGTCGCCCTTCCGGCACCAGCGCCACGCCGCGGCGCGCAGCAGTGTGAGCGGGCAGGCCGGTAACGTCCATGCCATCGAGCAGAATCTTGCCTTCGTGCGGCTTGACCATACCCATCACGGCCTTGAGCGTCGTGCTCTTGCCTGCGCCGTTGGCGCCCAGCAGCGCAATGATCTCGCCTTGGGCAACGTGCAGCGTGACATCGGTGAGCGCGGTAACGTCGCCGTAGGAAACGCTGATCCCTTCGACCTGGAGTTCTCTGCTCACGCTGTGGCCTCGCCTGGGGTGAGCGCTGGAGGTGGCGGTGGCGCTGGTGGTTGCACTTCGGGCGTCACAAAACTCATCGTGCCCAGATACGCACGGATCACTGCTGTGTCTTGCTGCGCTTCACTGGGTGTGCCGGTGAAAATGCGGCGACCCTGTTCAATCACCGTCACTTGGTCGCACAGTTCGCCGACCAAGGTCAGGTCGTGCTCGACCAGCACCACCAACCGGCCGCGCGCCGCGACATCGCGCACCTGCCGCGAGAAGCGTTGCCGCTCGTCGGCGGTCATGCCGGTTGCCGGCTCATCGAGGAAGAGCACCTTGGGCTCGGCGATCAGTGTGCGCGCCAGCTCGACAAAGTGACGGCGGCCATAGGGCACCGAAGCGACGCGCACCTCGGCGATATCCTCGATGCCCGCGGCTTCGAGCGCCGCATGCACCGGCTGCGCGATTGCTGGCGCGCGCAGCGAAGTGAGCGCATGGAGCCAGCCGCGCCCGCCACGCGCGAACCAGGATGCCGCAAGGCCCGAGGCGACCGCTTCATAGACAGTCAGTTGCGCGGGCAACCGGATCTTCTGGAACGTGCGGCCGATCCCCAAGCGGGCACGGCGATGTACCGGCAGCGCGTCGATGCGCTCGTCGCCCAGCCAGATCTCGCCGGCGTTGATTCGGTTGACCCCGGTTATGCAGCCGATCAAGGTCGACTTGCCGGCGCCGTTCGGACCGATCAGGCCGTGTACCTGGCCCGCCATGCCCAGCAACTCGACGCCGTCGACGGCGGTTACGCCACCGAAACGCTTGGTCACGCCTGCGAGACTCAAGAGGGGGCGACTCATGACAAAGTCTCCGAGCGTTGTTGATCTTGCGCGGGGCGGCTTGCAGTGGACGCAGAGGAGGAGTGCGTGGGGATAGCGTTAGCCACCGGAGCAGAGATAACGGCGCCACCGCGGCTGCGACGCCACCGCGCGCTACACGTTTCGAGCACGCCGCCCACGCCTTGCGGCAGGAACCACAGCACGCACAACACGGTTGCGCCATAGATCAGCAACCGAAGATTGGTCTCACCGAAGCCACGCAGCGCTTCGGGCAATGCCGTCAGCACAAGTGCCGCGATCCAGCCTCCGCCAGCGCTCGCGGCACCGCCCACCACCGTCATCATCAGGTAGCGAAACGAATCGGCGCTGGTGAAGAGATCCGGCGTGAGGAAGCGCACATAGCTTGCAAACAACACACCGGCAAAACCGGCCAGCGCGGCCGATGCGCAGAAGGCGCCGAGCTTGACGGCGAATACGGCGATGCCCGACGACATGGCTGAGATCTCGTCGTACTTGACCGATTTGAGGATCACGCCGAGGAAGGTCCGCTTCTCGATCCAGTGCAGCAAAGCCACCAGCGCCAGCGAAATCGCCAGACCGGCCCAGTACCAGACCTGATGCGACCAGCCGAACGAGCGTATGCCGAGCAGCCCCATCGGACCACGCGTAACGTCCACCATATTGTTCAGGCTCTGCGCCATCAACACGCCAAAGCCGAGCGTGCCGATCGCCAGGTAGTGCCCCTTGAGACGCGCCGCCGGCAATCCGAGCAGCAGCCCGAGCACGAGCGCGAGCGCTACGCCGGCGATGGCAGCCAGTAGCGGATGCACGCCCCAGACCGACAGCACGCCATACGTATAGGCGCCAGCGCCGACAAACCCGGCCTGACCGAACGACAGCAAGCCCGTGTAGCCGGTCAGCACGTTGAGGCTCAAGACCACGACGCTGGAGATGAAGCCCAGCACGAGGATGTTGATCCAGTAATCGTCGAGCATCAGCGGTGCCGCGGCGAGCAGCGCCACAATTACGACAGCCACGACAGCCGTCGCAACCATGGACACGCCGCCGCCCCTGGACACGCCGGCGAGCATCGCGCCCGAGCGTTTGCGATCAGACATTTTCTTCTAACCTCTCAGGTACCAGGCCGCGCGGGAAGAAGATCAACGTGACCAGCAGCAGGCCAAACGCGATCGACATCGAATACGAGTTGGAGATGTAGACCGACGCCACGCTTTGCACCATGCCGATAAAGAGCGCGCCGAGGATGGTGCCGTTCACATTGCCAAAGCCGCCCAGGATGATGGCCGCGAAGGCGTTGAGCATTTCGGTCTGGCCAAGCTGCGGCGAGAGCAGATTGACAGGCCCCGACAAAGCACCAGCGGCCGCGGCCAGCGAGGAGCCGATCACCACGCTGGCGCGCGAGATCTTGTTGACGTCGATGCCCATTGCGGCGGCGATCTCGGGGTCTTCCGACACCGCGCGAAACTGCCGCCCCAGGCGCGAATATTCGACCAGCCACCACAGCGCGCCGAGCAGCAGCACGCTTGCACCGATGACGATCAAGCGCTGCACGCTCACGCCCACCGTGCCTATCGTGACCGAGATATCGTTGAACGGCGTGTCGAAGCTCAACGGTACCGTGCCCCAGATGATCTCCGCCAGGTTGATCAGGATGATGGACAAACCCATCGAGGCGATCAAGCCGTTGAGCTCGGCGCCCCGAAACGGCCTGAAGGCGGTTCGCTCAATGATGATGCCCAGGCCCGCATTGAAGATCATGGCCACGCCGATGGAGATCAGGTAGCCGGTGTAGGGGGCGACCATGAATGCGACGAACGCACCTATCATCACCGATTGCCCCTCGGCGAAATTGACCATGCGCATCACGCCGAAAATCAGCGTGAGGCCGACGGCCACCAGCGCGTAGCTGCCGGCGAGTATCAAGCCGTTGATCAGGATCTGGACGAGCATCGAGTCGGGTCCCCGCGCGAGTTATTCGAGCACCTGCAGGCTGCCGTCGGGCAGGTCCTTGATGAACATGAAGCCGAGGCCTTGCGGCTTGATTTCACGATCGCTGTCGAATTCATACATGCCGAGCACACCCTGATGATGCGTAGCCGCGAGGGCCTTGAGGAAGTCGTCGGGCTTCGTGCCGCCGCGCTTGAGCGCGTCGGCCACCAGCATCACCGCATCGTAGGTGACGATGTCCCAGTGCGTGGTGGACTGCTTGGCGTTGATCGCTTTTTCCAGCGCGGGTTCGAACTTGGCGATGAAATCTTTTTGCGCCTCGGTCTCCTTCGGGTGTTGCAAGAAGAACGTGCCGCGCACCAGGCCGATCTTGCCGGCTTGCAGGCCGACCTGCTTCTCGAAGATGTAGGGCGGCGGCGGATAGTCGGAGAACACCGGGATCTGGATGTTGCCCTCGGCGTATTGCTTGACGAAGTTGGCCGCCTGCCCAGCCGCGATCGAGACGATCACGACATCGGGCTTGGCCGCCTGCACGCGCGTGAGCGTGGCGTACCAGTTGGCGTCTTCACGGTCCTGCGCTGCTTGCAGCACGATCTTGATGCCGGCGCGCTGCAGTATCTCGACCATGTTCTTGCTGAAACTCAAGCCGAAGTCGTCGTTTTCGACCAGCACGGCGGCGGTCTTGAACTTGAAGGTCTTGAGCAGCAAGGCCGCTTCGCGCGCGTTGATGTCGCTGTTCTGCATCACGCTTTGGAAAATATACGGTCCACCGTTCTTGGCGATGCCATTGGCGCTGGAGATCTGCACGATCATCGGCACTTTGGCGTCCGCGGCCACCTGGGCAATGGCGATGGACGCGCTCGAGCACCATTCGCCTATGATGGCCTGCACGTGCTCCACGGTCACGAGACGCTGTGCCGCCGAGTACGCCGTGCGCGGCTCGCAGGCGCCGTCGGCGAACACCAGCTTGAGCTTATGGTTGCCGGCCAGCCCCTGTGCGTTGACTTCCTGCGCGGCCATTTCGGCCGCGACCCGGGCCGAGCGTCCGCCCCAGGCGGTGCTGCCTGTCAGGGGCAGCGCCACACCCACTGTGAAGGTGTCTGCGGTGTTTTGTGCTGCGGCTGGCCATGACGCGAGCGATAAAGCGGTGAAAGCCGCGGCACAAACGGTGGCACTCGCGGCGGTGCTCGCCAATGCATGAACGATGTGGCGAACGAAAGCGTTGCTCATTGCGTTGTCTCCTTCTATTTTGGCGCTGGTATTCCAGCTTTTTATACGGGAATGAGCTTCCCGCTGCACGCGTTGCGTCAGCTCCTACCTTCTACCCCCTACGTTAGCCGTGCTGATCCAGCGGCGCGGCCGTCGAATTCGTACTGTGCGGCGAAACCGGCGTTCGATAAAGGCCGATCGATTCCAAAAGAGAGTGAATTCAATTCATCAATGGCTGTGGAACTCACGCGGGTCCCCAGGGCCGGGTTCCGCCGGTCGTTCAGGCCGCGGCCGAAATGACCGGTCGACCCGGCGTCGCGAGAATTCGGTCCCACTGCGGATCGGCGGGCACCAGGGCGGTCAGGAAGTCGACGAAGGCGCGCACGCGCGGCGACATATGCTTGTTCGGCAAGTAGACGACCGATACGCTCGGGCCGACCGATACGAAGTCGCGCAACACGATTTGCAGCTTGCCTGCACGCACCGCTTTGGCCGCGACGAAGGTCGCCATGTGTGCGATGCCGGCGCCCGCGACCGCTGCGTCGAGCAGCGATTCGGCGTTATTGATGTTCAGGCAGCCCGATATCGGCATGTTGAAGGGCTCGCCGTCGCGCGCGAACGTCCATTCTCGATAGTGGCCGGCTTGCGGTATGAAATACGCGAGGCAGCGATGCTGGAGCAGATCTTCGGGCGTCTGCGGCGTGCCATGTTGGGCCAGGTACTCGGGCGAAGCACAGGTGACGAAGCGCAAATCGCATAATTTGCGTGCAATGACGCGTGAATCGCGCAGCTCGCCGATGTGGATTGCGACGTCCTTGCCTTCGTTGGAGATGTCCGTGATGCGGTCGCTCAGTTCAAGATCGAGCACCAGCTCAGGGTAACGCTTGGTGAATTCGCCCAGTGCCGGCGCCACCACGATGCGCCCGAACCCGATCGGCATCTGCACGCGCACACGACCGTGCGGCGTGGCGCGCATGTGGGCGATGGCGGATTCCGCTTCGGCCACCTCACTAATGATCTGCCGGCAGCGATCGAGAAAAGCATGGCCTTCCTCGGTCAGGGTGATCCTGCGGGTGGTACGGTGTACGAGTCGCTGGCCGATCTCTTCTTCGAGTCGCGAGACCGCTTTGCTGACTGCCGAGGCGGAGAGTCCAAGGCGCTCACCGGCGGCGGTGAGGTTGGCGCTTTCGCCGACACTGATGAACAACGGGATCGCATTGAGATTTTTCATGGCGCCACGTTCGTGAATTGAATTCACACTTTAATGGAACTCTAGCATATTTATCCACCTCGTTTTTCGACGTACTCTGCTCGCAAGGCTGCACGCCCTGCCTGGATAGGGACTGTGAGCGCTCGAAGAAAGCGCGGCAATTCCTAAGCGGTTGGCAGATGAGCAGCAAATAAGCACCAAGCAAACACAAGACGAACTCGAGACAAACTCGGGACAAATTCTGAACGAATTCAGGAGACTCGGATGACCGGCAGGCATCAATCGCCACTCGCGAGACCGCGCGACGCATTCATGCGCGCGCAGTGCAGGCTCTCGTCATGCTGATCGCACAACCTGGCCGGATCGGCCCGTTGACCTTGCGCAACCGCATCGTGATGGCGCCGATGGGTACTAACTACAGCACCACCGACGGCCTTTCGACGCAGCGCGACAAACAGTATTACGCCGAACGCGCGCGTGGCGGCGTGGCCATGATCATGACGGAGGCGATGGTCGTCACCGAGCACGCTCGTCCGCATCACAACTCGCTGTGCGTGTATCACGATCGCTTTATTCCCGGCCTGGCCAGCATCGTTGAAGCGATCAAGGAGCACGACTGCCACGTGTTCGGTCAGCTCAATCATCGCGGTGCACTATTGCGCCGCTCGGTGCTGAACATGGAGCCGGTTGGACCGTCCGCTTGGCATAACCCGAATACGGGCGATGCAGTACGTGCGCTGACGCTGGCCGAGATCGACGAGATCCAGGGGCAGTTTGTCGCGGCTGCGCGGCGGCTCTGGCAGGCAGGCTACGACGGCGTCGAATTGCACGGCGGCAACGGCTATCTGTTCCAGCAATTTCTCACGCCGCGCATCAACAAGCGCACGGACCGGTACGGCGGCTCGCTCGAAAATCGCGTGCGACTGCTGCGCGAAACGCTGGAGCGTTTGCGCAACGACGTGCCGGATCTGTTGCCGATGGTGCGACTGAGCGCGACCGAATTCGTCGACGGGGGCTACACGCAAGAAGAGATCATCGAGGTCGCGCGCGTCATGGAAAAGAGCGGCTGCGTTGCGCTCGACATTTCGGGCGGCAGCAATGAGAGCCCGCAATTGTCGAAGTACACGATCCAGCCGCCATCATTCCCGCGCGGATTTCTCGCGCCGTACGCCAAGCCGATCAAGCAGGCGGTGAGCATTCCGGTGTTCGTGGCCGGACGCATCATCGACGCGGAAGATGCCGAGGCGGTGCTGGCCTCGGGCAGTGCCGATTTCATTTCGCTCGGGCGCGCGTTGTATGCCGATGCGCATTGGTGCGACAAGGCGATGGGCAAGATCGACGCGCCGATACGGCAATGCATTTCGTGCAATGTGTGCTTCGAGCGGTTGACCTTGGAGAAGGACGTTTCGTGCGTGGTCAATCCGATGGTGGGCACCGAATTCGAAGCGCTGCGTTATGCGGAACCGCAATTGTCGCTCGTTGATCGGAGCCCTGGAGTTACCTCGGGGGGTATGTCGAACGTAGCGGTTGGGATTGCCTCAACAAGCCGACGCGTACTGGTACTCGGCGCCGGCATTACGGGCATCGAGGCGGCGCGCTTGTTGGCGGGGCACGGGCATTACGTCGAAGTATGGGAAAAACGCGACTGCGTAGGCGGCCAGATGCATCTCGCTGCGGCGGCGCCGGACAAGGCGGAAGTGTGGGGCGCGTGGAATTATCGTTGGCAGGAGATCGAGGCGTTACGCGTGCCGGTGTTGACCGGACGGGACGCTACGATCGATCAGATACGCGAATTCCGCCCCGACCTGGTGGTCGTCGCGACCGGTGCCGAGCCGCGTCCGATCCCGTTCGATATCGCGGCGATGTCGCCGCAAGTGCGCGCACTCCATGCCTGGGACGTGCTCGGCGACCCACATACGATACCGGCCGGCGCCAGCGTCACGATCATAGGCGGCGGCATGGTCGGCATCGAGACGGCCGATCTGCTCAGCGAGCGCGGCTCGCAGGTCTGTGTCGTCGAAGCATTGGGCAACCTGGCGCAGGGGATGGCGCGCAACAACCGGATGGAGCTGATCGAGCGCTTGCAACGACGCGGCACTCGTCTGCTCACCGAAACGCAAGTCGTGCAGATCGCCGGGCGCCGCATGGAAGTGCAAGGGCCGGGCGATGTTTCGAGCTGGATTGAGTTGGGCGATTTCTTGATCGTTGCGATCGGGCCGCGCTCCAACCGCGACGCGGTCGGTATGCTGGACACCGCCGGCATCGAATATGCGCTGGCCGGCGACTGCTATCGTCCTGGCGATTTTCTCAGTTGCATCCGCGATGCATGGATGATTGCGCTTAGCATGGAAACACGTTTCCGCACTGCCTCGGTGCGTGAGCCGGAACTTTCCCCTGCGCATTCCACAGTGCTGCTCTCTGCGACATGAATATCCGAATTCAGCACCCTGAAGCGCGTGCCGCAGCACTTATCACGGCTCCGATCAAAAAGGCCTAGAACCGATATGAACGAATACGAATTATTTGCGATCCGTTACGCCACACGCGACGGCACCCGCAGCGCAAACTTTGTCGGCGGCGATGCGCACGATGGGCCGATGCCGATGGATTATTTTGTCTGGGTAGCGAAGAGCCCGGCGCACACCTTTGTGATCGATCTGGGTTTCACCGCGGAGGTCGCGGCACAGCGCAAGCGCGAGTTCCTGCGTTGCCCGACCGAGGGCCTGGCACTGGTCGGCGTCGACGCCAACGAAGTGCAGGACGTGATCATCACCCATCTGCACTACGACCACGTCGGCACCTTCGACAAATTCCCGAAGGCGCGCTTTCATCTTCAGGATGCCGAGATGGAATATGCGACGGGTCGCTATATGCGGCACAAGCGCTTTAACCACGGCTATGAAATCGACGACGTGGTCGGCATGGTCCGGCTGGTCTACAAGGACCGCGTGCAATTCCACGCCGGCGATGCCGAGCTGGCATCGGGCCTGAGCGTCCATCACATCGGCGGACATACGGCCGGGCTGCAATGCGTGCGCGTATGGACAAGGCGCGGCTGGGTGGTGGTGGCGTCGGACGCCAGCCACTACTACGAACACTTCGAGACCGACCGCTCGTTCACCACGGTGTTCCACATCGGACAGGCGCTGGAGGGCTACGACGTGCTGCGCCGTCTTGCCGACTCGCCGCGCCACATTGTGCCCGGCCATGACCCGCTGGTCATGGCGCGCTATCCGGCGGCATCGCCCGAACTCGAAGGCATCGTGGTGCGGCTGGACGCCGAGCCTATTCCTTATTGATATCGCATCCAGGCCAAGACCAGTGGAGACCACACCATGAGCACCGAACAGCCGTCCTTGCTGCAGCACGCCAGCCGCGATCTGGCCGCGTTCTCGTCGCAGATCGAATACGAGGACCTGCCCGCCGAAGTGGTCGAGCGCATGAAGCTCAGCGTGCTCGACAGCCTGGGCTGCGTATTGTTCGGCACCTCGCTGCCGTGGACCGAACGTGTGCTCGACATGGTGCGCGCCGAGGGCGGGGTGCCCGTGGCGTCGGTGTTCGGTGTCGACACCAAGACGTCGATCTCGCAAGCGGTATTGGTGAACAGCACTGCAGGCCACGCGTTCGAGCTCGACGATATCCACAAGGAATCCATCGTGCATCCGGGCTCGATCGCGGTGCCTGTCGTCTTGGCGTTTTCCGAGGCAAGACGACCGATGGACGGACGCGAGCTGATCGCCGCCATCGTCGCGGGCTACGAGATCGGTACACGGGTGGGGAATGCCGCGACGATGAGCCTGTTTTATCGTGGCTTTCATCCGCAGGGCTCCTCGGGCGTGTTCGTGGCCGCGGCCAGCGCCGCGCGTTCGATGCGTTTGAACGCTGGGCAGACCCAGCATGCGCTGGGCATCGTGGGCTCGCAGGCCGGTGGCCTGATGGCAGCGCAAGAAGGGGCGATGGTCAAGCGCTTCCACTCCGGGCGGGCTGCTCAAAGTGGCGTGTATTCAGCACTGCTCGCGGCGCGCGGCTTCACGGGCATCAGCGATGTGCTGGAAGCGGGCTACGGCGGCTACCTCAGCACTTACTCGGGCGAGCCCAAACCGGCCCGGCTCACCGACGGCCTCGGCACCGTATGGGAAACCGCCAAGATCGGCTACAAGCCGCATGCGAGCGTGACCAGCATACATACGGCGCTGGATGCTCTGGCCCATTTGATGCGCGAGAACCATCTGAAAGCAGACGATATCGAATCGGTCGACGCGGCTTTGAGCAACATGACCCATGTGCATTGCGCATGGGAATACAAGGCGCAGGGCGTGACTGCCGCGCAGATGAACCTCTCGTACGGACTCGCGGTGATCGCCGTGGATGGTGTGGCTTTCGTCGAGCAGTATCGCGAGGACCGGCTGCGTGATCCACGCTTGCTCGATTTCATCGGTCGCGTGAGCGCGCGCATCGATCCGGAAATCGATGCGATGGGTCCGGCCTATCGGCATGCAGCACGTATCACGGTGCGTACCCGCGACGGCCGCACGCTGCGTCACGAGATTCTCAATCGACGCGGCAGCCCGGAGAACCCACTGGGCCGCGAGGACATCGAGTACAAATTCCGCCAGGTCACGGCCTCGGTGTTATCGAAGCGTCATATCGACCGCGTGGTCGAGCTTGTCGCGCAACTGGAGAAACTTGGCGACCTCCAGGAGTTGATTGCCATACTCGGCGCGGCACGGCCTTGAATGGTCCTTTTTTTCACCTACGACCCGACATTTCAACCATGACACAGACCTCTGCCGAACGCGTTGCCCAGCATTTTCACGATTTCAGCTATGCCCGCGTGCCTGTCGCGACGCGCGACGCGGTCAAGCGGTTGCTACTCGATTACCTCGGCGTCGGCTTGTCCGGCAGCCAAAGCGAATCGGGCCGCATTGCTCGCGAGTTCGCCAAGACACAAGGTGGCGTAGAGCAAGCCACGGTGATCGGCGGCAACATGCGTGTGCCGGCCGTGCTGGCCAGTTTCGCCAATGCGATTTCCGCACACAGCATCGAACTCGACGACATCGACGTGCTTGCACTATTTCACTTCAGCCCGCCGGTGTTTTCGGCAGCGCTGGCCGTGGGCGAAGCGGTGGGCGCAAGCGGCGAGGCATTGATCACGGCGCTGGCGGCCGGCTGCGAGATGATGGAACGGGTCAGCCGCGCGGCCAATTCGTCGCTGCGCAACCGCGGCTTTCACACGACGCCGACGACCGGCGTGTTCGGTGCAACCATCGCGGCCGCCTATTTGATGAAGCTCACGCCGGACCAGATCGTCTCGGCGCTCGGCCTCGCGGGTGCGCAGGCGTGCGGCCTGATGGAGATGTACGGCCCGTCGATGCAGAAGCGCTTCAATCCGGGGCCGGCCGCGCGCAACGGGGTCACCGCCGCGACCATGGCTTCGCTCGGCTTTACGGGCGCGGCAACGATTTTCGATGGCGAGCGCGGTTTCCTGCGTGCATTTACCGATAAGCACGACGCCCGCGCGTTGACCGAAGGCTTGGACGCGCCCTACGAGTTGCTGATCGAATTCAAGCCGTACTCTTGCGCGCGGCCGATTCATAACGCGATCGATTGCGCGCTCACGATCCGCAAGCAACACAAGCCCGACCTGATGGCGATTCGGCGCATCGTGATGGAACGGCATCCGGACTGGGCCCACTATCACCAGAACAAGACGCCGGCGACCTATCACGAGGCGCAGGTGAGCTTGCCGTATTCGGTTGCGGTCGCGCTGGAAGAGGGCGCCGCGCTGTTCGCGCAGTACCGCGACGACAAATTGAAACAGCCGGGACTGCTGCATGCGATGGACGTGATCGAGATCGTCGCCAACGACACCTTGCCGCGTGGCGTCTCGTGCCGCATGACGATGGAGATGAACGATGGGTCCAGCTATGTCGCGCAAGTCGACGATCCGAAGGGATCGATCGGCAACCCGATGAACAACGACGAGCTGCGTATCAAGTTCGATAGCCTTGCCATGCCGGTGATCGGTGCGGATGGCGCGCGCCGTTTAGCCGATGCAGTCGCCGGCATCGAGTCGTCGGACGTCGCGTCACTGATGGGGTTGACGATGCGATGACGCGTTTATTTAGCCCGGCGTTTGAGCATCGCTATCGATGCGAAATTCGCGCAGCTTCCGCCACAGGGTGGAGCGGCTAATTCCCAGGCGGCGGCACGCTTGCTCGCGATTGCCACCGGCTTCGTCGAGCGCGGCGAGGATTTCCGCGAAGTCGGGTGCGCGTTTGAACAGCTCGCTCGGGAGAGCTGCCGGCTCGAACGGCGCCGTGAAAATTTCCGGAATGATTTCCCGCATATCCGGCACGGGCAAGGGCATATCTTTGGAGGGCACGCGAACATGGGCAGCGATGCGCATCGCTACATTGCGCAGTTCGCGCACATTGCCAGGCCAGCGGTAGGCCAGCAGTGCCGCGCGCCAAGGCGCCAGCACGTGGTTCAGGCAGCGTGGGCCATCGGTTGCGCCGAGCAACTCGTCGAGCATGCGAGCCAGGGCGGGCCAGATATCCTCGCGTCGGTCCCGCAGCGGGGGCAGCGACAACCTGAGGATATTCAATCGATAGAACAGATCTTCACGAAAGCGCCCAGCCGCCACTTCCTGACGCAAATCGCGGTGCGTCGCGGCGATAACGCGGATGTCGACCGGCGTCGGCTCGATTGCGCCGACCCGCACGATCTGACGTTCCTGGATCACCCTCAGCAGCCGAGTCTGCAATACCACCGGCATTTCGCCGATCTCGTCGAGGAACAAGGTGCCGTGATGGGCCGCTTCGATGAGTCCGATCTTGCCGCCACGCCGCGCCCCGGTAAATGTGCCGTCCTCGTAGCCGAACAATTCGCTTTCCAGCAGGCTTTCGCTCAGACCACCGCAGTTGACGGCGACAAAAGGATAATCGCAGCGCGTGCCCGCATTGTGTATGCCTTGCGCGACCAGCTCTTTGCCGGTGCCGCTTTCTCCCGTGACCAGCACGGTTGCATCGGACTGCGCATATTGCGTCGCGTATTCCTTGACGCGCCGCAACGCCGGCGAATCATGTATCAGGTCGGCCAGTACGTAACGCGCTCGCAATTGCCGCGGCGTATTGGTCGAACGTACCGAACGTTCCATGCGCTGCAACTGGCTCGTCTCGGTGAACGTGATCAGGCGGCCCGCGACACCGCTCGGATCGAGCAGCGGCCGGTTATGCGCCAGATACGATTGCGCGCCGATCGAGATAATGGCTTCGATGTCCGCAGCACGCACACCGTCGCTGATCAAGTTGTGCCAGGGCACCTGGGGGAAGGCCTGCGCGGGGGCCAGGCCCACCAGCTTTTGTTGCTTGGCACCCAGCACCGCGAACATCGCGGCGTTGATCGACTGGATCCGGCCGTCGGCATCGAGCGCGAGTATGCCGTCGCGCAGATTGCGCAAGATGCCGTCCATGAAGGCGCGTTTGCGCAGTTCGGCGCGCCGTGTGCGTGCCATATCGATCGCGGTCAGGAAGGCATTGCGGATCGAGGCGTCCGAGTACAGCAGCACACCGGCCATCCCGTACTGTTCGGCGATCGTCGTCACGGAGCCTGGTCCGACGATGACCTCCACGCCTTGCCGCCGCAACGCGAGCACGGCCGATTCGGCGTCGTCATTGGTCACGTAGGTGCTACACGGCAGGTCCAGCCCGAACGCCGCTTTCAATTGCAGCAGCTCGGGAAGGATATGGCCGTGTGCGACCACGCCTACCGTCGGGGAGATCAGGCGCGCCTTCGACACCGCGTACAACAGATCGCTGCCGGTCACATTGATCAGCACGGTCGGGAAGTCGGTGTGGTTCTTGATGTAGGTGCCGTTTGCGCCGGCGCTGACGATCACGTCGATCTGATCTTCGCTCAATGCATGGATGTCGCTCATGGCATCGTCGAAGCCTTTGGCCAGCACGCGTATGCGCGCTTCGCTCTCCAGCGTCATCGCGACGTCCCGAAAGCGCCCGCCGAGCTTGCTGAAACCCACCGCGAGGATGGAAGGCAACTCGGTCGCGTTCACATCGCGCGGCTGGCCCGACGTTTCATCGGAGGGTTTCTTATGTTTCATGTGTTCAATTTGATACGTATGAAACGTTTCCGTCAAGCGGGGTTGACCCCGGGGTTGGCCCGGGGTTGGCCCATGTCGAGCCCGTCGCAGGGCGGCGGTTCGCCGCCGTTTGCTGCGTTTCGGTCATGGCATGGAGATTGCACGTTTCATGAAAAATCACTGCGGCGTTGGCGAGGCGAGCTGTTGGCCTGCCACCGAACACACGAAGCCGCTCTATAAAGGAGACGATGTGACCCAAGCCGGTCCTCATACCACCCTGCATGCCCGTCAGCGACTCGAAGTGCCGAACGGCGAACCCGTCGAAATCTATTCGTTGGCTACGCTCACTGAGCGTTACCCGGCGGTCTCGTCGCTGCCGCACTGCTTGCGCGTCGTGCTCGAATCGCTGCTGCGCAATTGCGACGGCCACCGCGTCGACGCGACGCACATCGAACAACTGGCAGGCTGGGAACCCAATGCCCCACGTACCGCGGAGATCCCGTTCGTAGTCGCACGCGTCGTGCTGCAGGACTACACCGGCGTGCCGCTGCTGACCGACCTGGCGGCGATGCGCGACGCCGCTCAACGCTGGGGACGTGACCCGAGGCGAGTCGAGCCCATAGTGCCGGTGACCTTGATAGTCGATCACTCGGTGCAGATCGATCACGCGGCGAGCCCGGACGCGCTGCGCAAGAACCTCGAACTCGAACTGTCGAGAAATGCCGAGCGCTATGCGTTCTTGAAGTGGGGCGGCCAGGCGTTCAAGTCCATCGAGGTGATGCCCACGGGCCGCGGCATCGTTCACCAGATCAACCTCGAATACCTCGCGCAGGGTCTACGCCATGCGGGCTCGGTGGTCTTCCCCGATACCCTCGTGGGCGCCGATTCGCATACGACCATGATCAATGGCATCGGCGTGGTGGGCTGGGGCGTGGGCGGCATCGAGGCCGAAGCGGCGATGCTGGGCCAACCGATTTATTTCCTGACACCGGACGTGGTCGGCGTCGAATTGCTGGGCGCGCTGCCTGCCGGTGTCACAGCCACCGACGCGGCGCTTACGATTACGGCGCGACTGCGTGACGAGAAAGTCGTGGGCACCTTTGTCGAATTCTTCGGTGCGGGCGCGGCTGCGTTGGCGGTGCCGGACCGGGCCACGATTGCGAATATGGCACCCGAGTACGGCGCGACGATGGGTTTTTTTCCGGTGGACGACAGGACGGTCGACTACCTGCGTCAGTGCGGACGTACGAAGCATCAGATCGAGCTGTTCACGCGCTATTACTGCGAGCAGCAAATGTTCGGCATGCCTCAGGCCGGCGATTGCCGTTACTCGCGCGTCGTACAGATCGATCTCGCGGCGCTGGTTCCCAGCGTTGCCGGGCCGAAGCGACCCCAGGACCGGATCGACTTGAATCGCTTGGGGAGCAGCTTCGAGCAAGCGTTTGCGGCACCTGCGCAGCAAGGCGGCTACGGTCGTGATGCGCAAGAGCTGGACAAGCGCGCGGGCTACGATGTGCAGCGCGCCGACGCCACGATCGGACACGGCGACGTATTGTTGGCCGCGATCACCTCGTGCACCAATACCTCGAACCCTTCGGTCATGTTGGCTGCTGGTTTGCTGGCCCGCAAGGCGGTGCAAAAGGGCTTGCGTGTCGATCCGCGGATCAAGACCACGATGGCGCCGGGTTCGCGGCTGGTAACCGATTATCTCGAACGCGCTGGCCTCGCGCCGTATCTTGCTCAACTCGGGTTCAGTCCCGACGCGTACGGTTGCGCGGCCTGCTCGGGCAATGTGGGACCCTTGTCAAGCACGATTGAAAGCACCGTCGTCGCCTACGATTTGGTTTGCGCAGCGGTGCTGTCGGGCAATCGCAATTTCGAAGCACGTATCCATCCGAACCTGCGAGCGAACTATCTGATGAGTCCGCCGCTGGTGGTTGCGTTCGCGCTAGCGGGTAGCGTGCGCATCGACACCGACCGTGATCCCATCGGCACCGCTGCTGACGGCCCGGTATGGTTGCGCGATATCTGGCCCAGCGACGCGGAGGTGCGTGAGCTCCTGCATTACGCTGAAGATCCCCAGGCGGCGCGGCGTATTTACGCCGACGTCCTGACGGGGGATGAAGGGTGGGAAGCCATCCCGACGCCGTCGTGGGCGGCTTATACGTGGCCGCAATCCACCTACATCGCGAAGCCGCCATTCCTCGACGATGCCGAGCTCGAACCCAGCCCGCCACGGCCTATCCGCGACGCGCGTGCGCTGGCGATTCTCGGCGACTCGATTACCACCGACCATGTCAGCCCCGTCAATGCCATCCGACCCGACAGCCCGGCGGGGCAGTGGCTGCAGGAACAGGGCGTGGCTGTGGCCGATTTCAACATTCTGGGCGCGCGGCGCGGCAACTATCACGTCATGGCACGCGCCACGTTTTCCAATATCCGCTTGCGTAACCGGATGTGCCCACCTTTACCCGATGGCCGGCCGCTCGAGGGCGGCTACGCGGTGCATCAGCCCAGCGGCGCGCAAATGACGCTGTACGCCGCCGCGCAGCAGTATCTGGCGCAAGGTGTCGCGTGCGTGGTCTTTGCGGGTGAGGAGTATGGCACGGGATCGTCGCGTGACTGGGCCGCCAAAGGGCCGGCGCTGCTGGGCGTGCGTGCGGTGGTGGCGCGCAGTTTCGAGCGCATCCATCGTTCGAACCTGATCGGCATGGGCATCTTGCCACTGCAATTCGCGGCCGGTGAGAGCGTCGACAGCCTCGGTATCGACGGCAGCGAGCGTTTCGACATCGAAGGGGTGGACAGCGAGTTCACGCCACGACAAGCGGTACGGCTGGTGATTCGGCGTTCGGACGGCACGCAACAGGCTGCCGCGTTGACGTTGCGAGTCGATACGCCCATCGAGTCGGCGTACTGCCGGCATGGGGGGATCTTGCAGTATGTGCTGCGCTCGTTGGTGGCATGAGGCCGGGGTGGCCACGGTCCGCTCCATGCAAACGTTTTAACCCGAAAGCGGGCGTGCGTGAGGTGCGCCTTCCTTAGTCCCGCCGATCGACGGATATCGCGACCGGCGCATTTATAAAGACGAAACGATGAGTTCAACAAAAGAAGTATTGCGCCGTGCGGTCGAGCAGCGACGCGGCTTGGTAGTCCCAGGCGCTTTCAATGCGATGAGCGCGCGCACGGTGGCGGAGAACGGCTTCGAAGCCGTGTATGTCACGGGCGCCGGCGTGACCAATATGTATTTCGGCATGCCCGACCTTTCCTTCGTGGGCTTGCATGAAATCGCCGAACATACCGCGCGCATTCGCGACGTCGTGGACATCCCCGTGATCGTCGACGCCGACACCGGCTTCGGCAACGCGGTGAACACCTACCGCACCGTGCAAGTGCTCGAACGTGCCGGCGCCGACGCGATACAGCTCGAGGACCAGATCTTCCCGAAGAAGTGCGGGCACTTCGCCGGCAAGGATGTAATCGATATCGCTGATATGGAATCGAAGATCAAGGCCGCTGTCGATGCGCGCAAGGACAGCAACTTGCTCATTATCGGCCGCACCGACGCCGCCGCCGTGCATGGTTTCGACGCGGCGATCGAGCGGGCGCAGCGCATGGGCGAGGCGGGCGCCGACATCCTGTTCGTCGAGGCGGTCGAACAAGAGGAGCAGATACGCCGGATTCCCACTTTGCTGGACCGGCCGCTGTTGATGAACATTGTCATCGGTGGCAAGTCGCCTACCTTTGACGCCAGTGTATTGGCCCAGATGGGTTTCTCGTTGGTCCTGTACGCGAACGCCGCGTTGCAAGGCGCGGTTGCCGGTATGAATCGCGCGCTGTCGACGCTCAAGAAGAACGGCCGGCTCGATGAGGACCCGGCATTGGTTACACCGTTCGCCGAGCGGCAACGCCTGGTGAACAAAGGCTTTTACGATGGGCTGGAGGAAAAATACCGGAGCAATTCGTGAGCGCGAATAGCCGCGGACGATAAAAGCGGGGAATACAAGCGAGCCACAGCCACACATCGACCGGCGTCAAGCCGGCATCAGGCTCTCCATGGAGAAGACAATGAGTTCACGTTACAAGCTGATTTTTTTTATATGGCTGCTGCAATTCGTTAATTATCTGGACCGCGTCAACATTTCCGTTGCCGGTCCGACCATGATGAAGTCGCTGTCGATCGACGCCGGCTCATTCGGCTTGATCCTTGCGGCGTTCACGCTGGGTTATGCCTTCATGCAGATGCCGGGCGGCTTTCTTGCCGATCGCTTCGGCGCGAAGACCTTGCTGGTTTGCGCGCCGCTGGTCTGGTCCATCTTCACCGGGCTCACCGGGATGGTGCATACGGTCGAGGCGCTGATCGCCGTGCGTCTGTGCTTCGGACTCTCGGAGGGTTCGTCCAACGCGTCGTTCTACAAGATCATCGGCGACAACTTCTCGTCCAAGGAGCGCGCCAAGGCGGCGGGTTACTGGAATACCGCGCTCGCGCTGGGGCCGGCCTGCGTCGCGCCGCTCGCGGTGTGGGTGCTGGGTCGCACCGGCTGGGAAAACCTGTTCCTGATCTTCGCGCTGCCCGGCTTCGCGATGGCGCTGCTGTTGTGGTACGTGCTGCCTAACGACAAGCGTGGTCTGGTGCGCGCCGACTCGGTCGAGGAAACGCACAAGATAGGCTGGAAAGCGCTGCTGAGGCGCCCAAGCACGTGGCTGTTGTTCATCGCTTATCTGACCTTCAATGTCGGCTTTTGGGGCTTCCTTGGATGGATGCCCGGCTACCTGGCGATGGCGCGGCACATCGATTTGAAGACGCTAGGCTATGCCGCCTCCATCCCCTATGTGTTCGGCTTCTTCGGGCTTCTAGTGTTCGGGTGGCTCGGCAGCCATACCTTTTACCGCTATCGCGGGCAACTGGTCGGCGTGGGTTATGCGCTCGCCGCCTTGTCGCTGTATCTGGCTTACAGCGCGAGCGACATCGGCCCCTGCATGATCGGCCTGTGCTGCGCGGCGTTCTTCCTGTATGGCGGCTTCGGACCGTATGGCTCGATTGCGCTCGACTTGGCGCCGGCGCCGGAACGCGCCGCGTTTGTCGGCTTCATCAGTACCGGTGGCCAGATCGGCGGATTTTTCGCGCCTATCGTTGTCGGCTTCGTTGTGAACAGCACAGGCTCGTTTAATGGCGGATTCATTTTCATGATGTGCGCCTTGCTGATTTCCTCGGGGTGCTATTTGAGCCTGAACCGGTACACCAGATACAGCACCGTGGCGCTCGCGATGCCTTGATCGATGGAGAGCCCGGGATGCACTTTCGTGCGCTTTCGCGCACCTTACATTGCACCACGAGGCTATTGCACATACTCTGCATAGAAACACCAACGATATAAAAGGAGTCCTACGAAAATGAGGTCTATTAAACTCCGCATCCTGCTGTTGTTCGCTCTCTTGTTTTCGCTGGCTGCCCACGCGGAATACCCTGATCATCCGATCCGTCTGGTCGTGCCGTTTCCGGCCGGCAGCGGTACCGACAATGTTGCCCGCAAGCTTGCCGAGGAAATGTCCAAGCAGTTACACCAGTCGATTTACATCGACAACAAGCCTGGTGCACAAGGCATTATTGGCGTCACGACGGTGACCCACGCCGCGGCCGACGGCTACACACTGTTGCTGGTGGGCGTGACGACCGGTGCGAGCAACGTCGGCGCGTTCCAGCATCTGCCCTACGATCCGCTCAAGGATTTCACGCCGATCGGGATGGTTGCCGATTCGCCGCTGGTGCTCGTTGCGGCGCCCGATTTTCCGGCCAAGGACACCGCCGGGATGTTCAGCTACGCGCGTGCGAATCCGGGCAAGCTCACGTATGGATATGGCTCCGGCAGCGCCCAACTGGCCGGGGCAAAATTGATGTACATGGGTAACTTGAAGGGTGTGCCGGTGCCTTACCCCGGCTCACCGCAAGCGATGACCGATGTGATGGGTGGGCGGGTCAACGTGATGTTTGTCGACCTGTCGCCGGCATTGCCGCAGATCAAGGCGGGTACGTTGAAAGCGCTGGGCGTAACGACGAAGGATCGCTTCCCGCTGGTGCCCGATATCCAGACTATCGATGAATCGGGGGCGCCCGGCTACGAATTGATCGTGTGGTTTGGGCTTGCCGGTCCGGCGAAGATGCCGGCCGACGTGACCCGCCGGCTCTCATCGGCGCTCTCGGCCGCGCTCAGGGATCCGAGCCTGGTCCAGACCTACGCGAACCTGGGGCTCGCGCCCAAGATCACCACACCGCCTCAATTCGGCGACTTCCTGAAAAGCGAGGTCGCGAATTGGGGAGCGCTGAGCAAACAGGCGGGCATTGTTCCGCAATAACGATCGACCGACCGCTCGCGGCCGATGCTCGCGAGCGCCTTTCCCGGAGGAATAGACGCGATGTCAGAAACACGGCTTCTTGCACAATTTGTAGCGGGACTAACCGCACGCGATGTACCGAACGATGTGGGCGACGTGCTCAAAAAGGCTCTGGTTGACGCGGTGGGTTGTGGGCTGCACGGTCTCACCACTGAGTGGGGGCGCATGATGCAGGAGTTTGCGCGGGAGGAGGGCGGGACTCGCCCGGAGGCTGCGCTCTGGGCGACCGGCGGCGCCAGCACGAGCGCGCTGAACGCTGCGCTCGCGCATGGCACGGCCGTCCACTCGTTCGACTTCGACGATCACAGCCGGGCCAAGATACACCCCGGTGCGGTGGTCATACCGGCGGCGCTGGCTTTGGCCGAACGCACCGGTGCGAGCGGGCAGCAATTGTTGACTGCGATTGCGGCAGGCTATGAGGTGATGACACGCGTAAGCCTCGCGTCCAACCCGAGCGCGGCGCGTATGCGCGGCTGGCATTTGACGGGCACGACAGGCACGTTTGGCGCGGCGGCGGCTGGGGCGGTTCTGCTGGGGCTGGATGAAGCGGCGACCGCCAGTGCACTGGGTCTGGCCGGCACGCAATCGGCGGGCACGTGGGCGTTCAACTCGGATGGCGCGATGAGCAAGCGTTTCCACCCGGGCCGCTCGGCACAGAGCGGCTTGATGGCGGCGCTATTAGCCAAGCGTGGTTACCACGGGCCGCGCATGATGCTCGAAGCCGAAGATGGGGGTTTCCTGAGCGCAATGTCCGACGAGGCTCGGCCTGCGGAAATCGGCCGCGGGCTCGGAAGTGACTGGCGCACATTGGGCACATGCTTCAAACCCTACGCCTGCTGCGGCAGCAATCACTCGTGCATCGACGCCGCGCTGTTGATCGCGCAACGCGAGTCGCTGACGCTTGCCGATATTGCGCGCGTGGAGCTGGGCCTGGGGCATGTCGTTACGAAGCAAACCGGCTTCGTGTACCACCCGACTACGGTGCTCAACGCGCAGATGAGCATACGCTACGACGTTGCCGTGGCGCTCGCCGATCGCAGCGTTTATCTCGAGCAATTCACCGAGCAACGGATCAAGGACCGTGACGTCTGCGATCTGGCCGAGCGCACCAGTGTGGTGTTCGACGATGAGATGGACGCTGTGTATCCGGAACTCTACGCGGGTAAGGTCACGATCTACCTGACCGATGGCCGCAGTTTCACGCAGCGCGTCGATTATTCGAAAGGCATGCCGGAAAACACCATGTCGCTCGAAGAGATCGAGCGTAAGTATCGCTCGTTGGCGTCGTTTGCGATTGGCGAAGACGCAGCCGAGTCATTGCTTGCGCCGTTGCACGCGGCGTTCGATACCGACGGTGTGAGTCGGTTGGCGAGAGCGCTGGGAGCGGTGCGGATCAGCGCAGGGTCATAAGGAGTGTACTAAGGAGGGTCGGTTCAACTTCGGATAACCGCAACGATTAACAAGACTTTTTTGAGTGCGTCTGCTAGCCTTTTAAATCGGCTATCGGACCAGGGCGCTTACGTCATGGAGGACGATCTACAGATCGAATAACCCGTCGCCGCAATATGGAGAGCAACAGTATTCTCCCATGCGTGCTGTCGTGTGCAGCGCTCTTCGGATGGGAGATCAACCCGTATCAAGGAGCGGTTATCATGCCAACGACGAAGGAATCTGCCCTGTTCTCTCGCACGAAAATTGGTTCAATCGATGTAGCCAACCGGATCGCCATGGCTCCGCTGACGCGTTCGCGCGCCGACAAAAACGGCGTGCACTCGGCACTCGCCGTCGAATACTATCGTCAGCGGGCCACGGCCGGCCTGATCATCACTGAAGCCACCAACATCTCCCGGCAAGGACGCGGCTACGCGTTCACGCCCGGCATTTATACCGAGGCCCACGTCAACGCGTGGCGGCCCGTGACCGATGCGGTGCACGCGGCCGGCGGCAAGATCGTCTGCCAGCTTTGGCACGTTGGCCGAATCTCCCACGTTGACTTGCAGGAAAATGGTGCGGCGCCGGTGGCGCCCTCCGCGATTCAGGCGGGAGAAACCGTCTTCCTGGAAACGGGCAAGCGGGCACGTCCATCGATGCCACGCGCGCTCGAGACCGACGAGATCCCGGGTCTGATCGAAGATTACAAGAATGCAGCGCGGCGTGCTCAGGAAGCCGGCTTCGATGGCGTCGAGGTACATTCGGCGAACTGTTACTTGCTCGATCAGTTCGTACGCGATAGCACCAACAAACGCACCGACGAGTACGGCGGCTCGGTGGAGAATCGCACGCGCTTTCCCGTGGAAGTGATCACGGCCGTCGCGCAAATCTGGGGACCGGACCGGGTGGGCGTACGGCTCTCGCCGCTTACGCGATCAGCGGGTGACACACCGCTGGACAGCAATTCGCAGAGCACGTACGATTTTTACGCCCAACGTCTGGGCAAATTGGGTCTGGCGTATGTGCACTGCATCGAAGGGCAGACTCGCGGCGACAATGCGGCTGATGCATTCGATTTCAAAGCGCTGCATGCCGCGTTCGGCGGCAAATACATTGCCAACAACAGCTACAGCAGGCAGATGGCCATCGACGCTCTCGCGTCGGGACGCGTGGACATGGTCTCCTTTGGCAGACCGTTCATCGGCAACCCGGATTTGGTCAGGCGCTTGTGCCGCGATGCGCCGCTGACCGAGCCTAATCAAGAGACCTTCTACGGTGGGGGAGCGGAAGGTTACATAGACTACAAGACGCTCGATGGGAAACCTGCAGAGTGAGCCAGGATCGGCTTGGGTCTCAGGGATTATGTGCGCTGGCCGGCCGACTCGCTCATCCTATGTGCGTCGGCGGCATAGTCCTGGATCGCGAGCACCAGGTTGTGGACAGCCTGACTCAGATAATCTTGTCCCTGAAGGTCGAGTGAACCTATCGCTGCCCTTGCGCTGTCGTTTTCCTTATCGTTTCCGTTTTCGCTTCCCTTGTCGTCCCCCTTAAACGCCGCTCGCAAAAGCTCGGTCAACGCATCGTAGCGATCGGCTTGCGCCCCGCAGTACTCCACGGGCTCGAATTGCCGCGTGATCGCCAGGACATTGGTGGCCCCGCATATGGTGCGCAGCGCGACCAGTATCCCGCGGATACGATCGAGATGGGCCGCCTGCGAATGCCCTTGCAGCAGTGTGCGTTGCCGGGCGATTTCAGCACGCGTGCTGGTCAAGCCGGCTTCGCGACGAAGCGGATCGAGACGAGCCGAGGCATCTGTTTCGGCACGCAGCATCCCAGACGCAAAAGCCATATTTGCCGACAGCGCCGCCAACACGGCGTCGGAAAGCGCGTCATCCTGCTTCTCAGGCCACAGGAGCAGGCTTCCCGCCAGGCCTATGCAGGCACCGATGATCTCGTTGATGGCGCGGGAGGAGATCAGGCTGCTGGCCGGATGAATGAAGTCGGACACGAGAACGAACATGGGCGTCAGGAAGATCATGAACAGGCCGTAGTTCACGAGGCGCAGCGCGATGACGGCCGCCGACAGCGGCGCGATGAAGAGGAGCATCTCCAACGGGCTCGACAGGCGCGCGATCAGGATTGCCGTGAGCACGCCGCCGATAATGGTGCCCACCGCGCGCTCGACGACCCTGAGCCAAGTATTGGCGCCCAACGGCTGCATGATCACGAGCGCCGCGATCGTCCCCCAGTAGGAAAACGACACATCGAAGCAAGCGCCGAGCGTATAGGAGACCGTGACAGCGATGGCCACCCTGAGAGCCTGACGCCATACGATGGCCGGGACGTCGAAGCTCGACTGTCCCGCCGCGGCAGCCGCCGCCTCGCTCGCGTGTTCCTGCGGTTCCGGCTCCTGCCAGTGGCGCGCGAGTGCGACCAGCGCGTGCGTCGCGACAGCGATCGCGTGTGCCACGACGCCTTGCTGCTTTCCCGCTTCGTCCAGAAGCGCTGCGCCTTCCCCCAGCAGAGGTTCGGGGCTGGGCACAAGTTTGTCCGATTGATGGGCCACCTGATGGAGAAGCCGGCGCAAGCCTTCGAGCAGCGGGCGTTCGACAGACGCATCGAAGGGATGCGGGCTGCCGGCCCGGTAGTGGCTGAGCGCCATCAACGCGGCATAAGCGCGGCCCGCCGCATCGATGCTTTGGCCGAGGCGCGCGCGGCCGCCTGCCAGGCGAGCGACGACCTCTCGGCCGCGCTCGATGGAGAGGCGCACGGCGCGGCGGTGGTCGCCATTCAATTCCGACCATTGCTCGGCATCGGCATGCGCGCCCGCATCGAGCTGTTGCAGGCTTAGCGCCATGTCTTCAAGCCTGGCGAAGATGGCCTGCAGGGCACGGCGGGCGGGTGCTCGAGGATCGGTACGCCAGATGAAGATGCACAACACCATGGCCCAAACAGCCCCCAGCAGGAAGCTGCCGGCGAGTTCCAAGGCGCCAACGGCGGAGCGCGGGGTCGTTACGCCAATCACAACGGCGATCGCTGCGATGAGCGCGGTCGGCGTAGGCATTGGGCCGAACGTCGGGCGATAGGAACGGGTAAGCCCGCAAAGCAAGACCAACACGAAAAGGGCCACGCCGCCCGCCACGATCCCCCAGTGGGCACAATAGGCGGCAATGGAAAGGGTAAGCGTCGAACCCACCGCGTAAGTCGCCAAGACCTTGATGCGGGATCGATTAGGTCCGCCCGGATCGCACAGACACGTCCAAAACGCCGCGACGGCACCGAAAGCGAGGTCCGGCATATGCAATTGAAGGTCGGCGATCAACATGACCGCGACGGCGACGCAAGCCCGGATGCCTTCGACGATGCCGATCTGTTCCGGCGTGAAGGCGAAGATATGACCTTCCGACCACCTGCTCTGGCGATTGAATGCCGTCAAGATTTTTGTCGTCAACTGCATGTTCATCCTCATTTCATCGTCACGGAGCCATTCGTGCCCGAGTCATCGGCAAGATGGCGGTGGATCAGGTTGGGCAGTGTCGTGCAATAATCCGTGAGAGTAACAACAAACGACAATCATAAACAGCAACCATAAAGGAATTGCACTATGACCAATCGCGTCAAACTTACGGCAATCCTCGCCGCCAGGGCCGGCAAGACTGATGAACTGAAGATGCTGCTCGACGGCATGCGTGAACCCTGCCGGGCTGAGCCGGGCAACCTGCGCTGGGACATCTGGCGGGACCAGGCTGATCCGAGCCGCTTTGTGCTCGACGAGCTATACACCGACATTGCGGCTGTCGCGACGCATCGCGAAACGCCGCACTTCAAGAATTACATCTCGAAGATCAACGACCTCGCCGAGCGCACTGTGTTTGTACTCGATCCCATCGCGGTCGCCTGACCCGCGGGTCTACAGCGTGGCTAATGCGTCGTCGATAGGCACGCTTCCGCCGGCAAAGCCAATCACCTTGTTTGCCATGCCGGCCTTGAGAGCCGCGAGCACGACGTCGGCCACATCTTCGCGTGCGACAGGGGCGCGCGAAGACTCTACGTCCGACATGATCTGGATGGAGCCAACGCCCGGTTCCATCGTCAGCGTGCCCGGACGCAGTACGAGGTAATCGAGCCCGCTAGCCATGACATAGTCGTCCGATTCGCGCTTCATTTGCGTGTAATGGCGCAGCGCTTGCGGCGAGCGTTCCGGCTGGTACGCCAGCAACACGCTGATCACGACAAAATGGGCTGCGCCGTGTTGCTTCGCGTAATCCACTGACTTGATAAGCGCGTCGCGGTCGATCAGGCGTTCCTGCTCGGCGCCTTCGGTTTCTGCGGAACCGGCGGCATAAATGACCGTACGCATGCCAACGAATGCGTTCGAGAAATCTCCCGCCAGGTCCGCAATGATCGGCCGGGCACCGAGCCGCTCGAACTCGTCGCGCTTTGCGGCGTTGCGTATCAACGGACAGAATGGAATGGCTGCGGCATGTAATTTTTCGGCCACCAATCGACCCGTCCGCCCGGTCGCGCCAATCAACAGAATGCTCATGACTCTCTCCTTGATTGATGCGCAGTGCAGCTAGGGATGCTGCACGGTAGCGTCTTCCTCAGTCTAATATGAAGCACGCCGAGTCGGGAGCGGAACATTGCAAATATGCTGCATGAAGGCTTTTGACGAAATTTAAGGAAGGCGGGCCGACTGTCTTAAGCGGATCCCAAGCGCGGGTCTTAACCGGGAAACGCATTGCGCGTATGCGCCGTGTCATGGCGCGCCGATTCGATGTGCTCCTTGATGAGCGCGGCCGCGCCCTCAAGATCTTGCGCTTCGATTGCCGCGAGGATTGTGAGGTGGTCGCGCGCATCGCGCCCGCGCGGCTCGCGCGGCTCGCGCGGACGATCCTGCCGATACTCGATGAGCCGGCGCATCCGATGGATGCGGCGCACCGACTGCGCGATGAAACGATTGTCCGACCAGCCGGCGAGCGTTTCATGAAACTCGCAATTCGCTTCGAACAGCTCGATGGGCGTCATGTTCAAGTAACCGCCGTCGAGAATGAACTGCTGCCGCCGCCGCAATTGCGCGAGCGCATGCGGGTCGCATCGAAATGACGGCGACAGGATGCCGGTCGGTTCGATCGCCGCGCGAAACAGATAACTTTCCTCATATGCTTTAAGCGAATCGATCATCGGCATGAAGCGCCAACTGTGACCGACCTGCCGCTCGATCCAGCCTTCTTCCTGGATCACCGACAATACCCGTAGCAGCGCACTGCGTGGCGCTGCGTAACGTCGGATCAGATCGCCTTCCGCGACAATGTCGGGCAACTCGCGGGCCAGCCTGTCCTGCGCGATCTTCAGGTATAGCGGGTCGCTGGGCGTGGCCGAAAAGCGTGCCGCCACGCTCGCGAGTTCGCGCGCATGCTGCGCCATCGAATACCCGCGGTTGATGTCGTAGCGCAGCACACCGATTTGGCCGAGATGGCGCAACGCCACGTTCACGGGGGAACGCGACGTGCCGATACGTGCGGCGAGCGCGGATTCGATCAGGCGTTCGCCGCACGCGAGATCGTCGTGCCGCACGAGAGCGACGATCTCGCGCGCAACGCGTGCCTGCAACGGCGTTAGTTGAGTTTCAGTCATGCTGGGTTTCAGCTCTGTCAGGTCGTGCTGCTCTGCTGCCACAATTTAGCCGGCACAATTTCGACTGTCATCATTCGCAGCAACGCGTCACTGCCACAGACCATCAGGCATCGGCAGTCCGTCGAACTTCGCCGTATCGAGCCGGCCATGCAAGCCGCTCACTTCACTGCCGAGCACATAGTCGAGTTGCCGCGTGTGTTGCGCCGAATGCCATGTGCTGCGTTCGATGACTTGGTCCGCATCTTGCTCGCCGTAGTACGTGTGCATGCGAAACCCACAGGTCTTGTCGTCCTGCGCGGCCCACCAACGATCATGACGCGCGATGACGCTGTCCGCATAGTTCAGCAGGTCGGGAACAGTTTTCAGGTGATCGAGCATGGCATTGCTGACGTCGCGCGTATCTTTGAGTCCGCTCTCGACTGCCTGCAGGAAACTGTCGGGGATCTGGAAGATGTGATAACTGAGTTGGCACACCGAGCGATCGCGCTTGGCGATCGGACGGGTTTCCAGATGCCCGGGCGGGATCTGCGCGATCAGGCCACGCGCGGTCGCGAGGAAATACCTCCAGCGGCTCATCAGTTCCGCGGCAGGTAGACGCATGTCGTGCACGCTTTTGCCGACGAACGCGGCAACGTCCTTGAGCGATTGCGCGAATATCATCTCTTCCCCGCGTATCAATACCGGCACGCTGCGCACACCGCGCGCGACCAACTCCTGGCGCGCTTCCGGCTCATCGAGGATGTTGACGGACACGAACGGCACGTCCAGCCGCGCGAGAAATTCCTTGACCTTGACGCAGCTCGAACAGCCCGGCTGCCAGTAAACACGTAAGGGATCGGCCATGTCAGTCTCCCGCTTGGATTGCATTAGATGATCATAGAATGCAATAAACGAGAACGCAAGCGGTTTCCTAAACGGCTTCATCTCGGGACGCATTGCCTGCGATCGGGCGACAAGCTTACCAAGCTGGGACGAGGCGCCGAGACCGGACGCGAAGCACTCCGATGCGATGGCGCCTGCGTGATCTGCTTTAGTGCGTCACGAGTGCGCACTTGGAACCGGACAGCGGTGCGAACGCCTGGTCGCCCGGCACCGTTTCGACGACCTTATACAGATCCCATTCGCCTTTCGATTCTTCCGGCGTCTTTACCTGTACCAGATACATGTCGTGCACCAGCTTTCCATCGGCACGGATATGCCCGTGGCGTATCACGTCATCGTTGATTTCCGCGGATTTTAGCTGCGCGACCACGGCATCGGAGTCGTCGGTGCCGGTGGCCTGAATCGCCTTCAGGTAATTCAACACCGCTGAATACACCGCCGCCTGCATCATGGTCGGCATGCGATGATGGATCGCAAAGAAGCGCTGCCCGAACGCGCGCGAACGATCATCGCGATCCCAGTAGAAACCGTTCGTAAGCATCATGCCCTGAGCGTTCTTGAGGCCCATGCCGTGGATTTCGGTGATCAACGACAGCAGCGGCGTGAAAACCTGCTTGCCTTGCTGGATCATGTTGAATTGAGCCGCCTGCTTGACCGTGTTCAGCGTATCGGTACCCGAGTTCGCCAGCGCGATGACCTGCGCACCGGACGATTGAGCCTGCAGCAGATAAGACGATTGGTCGGGCGAATTGACGGGGTGGTGAACGGAACCCAGCACCCGGCCGCCGTCACGCACGACGATCTCGCTGGCGTCCTTTTCGAGCGCGTGGCCGAACGCATAGTCGGCGGTGATGAAATACCACGTCTTGAGGTTCTTTTTCATCAGCGCCCCGGCCGTCGAATTGGCTAGCGCGTAGGTGTCGTACATCCACTGGATGCTGTGCGCCGTGCATTGCTCGTTGCTGATTGCCGATGAGCCGGCGCCTGTCACCAGCGCCAGCTTATGTTTTTCGTCGGCGATGCGATCCACGGCCAGGGCGACGTTGGAAAACGTCAGGTCGGTGATCATGTCGACGTTCTGACGATCGAACCATTCGCGCGCGACGCTCGCGCCGATATCCGTTTTGCCTTGAGAGTCGGCCGAAATCAGTACGATCGGTGCGCCGAGAATCTTGTGATCTTTCGAGAAATCGTCGATCGCCATTTGCGCCGCGACGATGGAGCCTTTGCCGGCGTTATCGCTGGATACGCCGGACAAGTCGGTCAGTACCCCGATCTTCACTACGCCATCGGAAATGCCGTTGGCAGCGTGAGCAGCGGTGGGCATGAGCAGGGAAGATGCATATACAGACGATGCAAGAATTGCTGATACAAGAGCAGACGATGTGCAGGATCTCAATCTAAAGGTGCGGATATTCAAGGGTGTCTCCAGCTTTTTTATTTTGGATACGTCGGATGCATCGCGTACATCCAATCGCGTGTTCTACCCCGACGAACGTGTTGGCGTTTCGCCGGTGGCCACTCAAAGAGCGACGCTAGAGTCTATGGAATGATGCCGGCCCTGTCTATTCCGTAAAAGCGATACTTGTCATCTAAAAGTTCTACAACTGTCATAAGAATGGTGTAGATTTGTTTGTGCTACTTCGGTGTGCGAACTGGGGCAAAACTCTTGCCAACGACGGACAAGGAGATGATTATGCTAAAACGAGCGACGGCCGAATTCTTCGGCACTTTTTGGCTAACTTTCGGCGGTTGCGGCAGCGCGGTACTCGCCGCGGCCTTTCCCGGACTCGGCATCGGTTTCGCCGGAGTTGCGCTGGCTTTCGGGCTGACGGTGCTGACGATGGCTTATGCCGTCGGTCCCATCTCCGGCGGCCATTTCAACCCTGCTGTCACGATAGGTCTCTGGGCCGGGCGACGCATCCCGGCCACGTATATCGTCCCGTACATCGTTGCTCAGGTCCTCGGCGCAATCGCCGCAGCGGCGGTTCTCTATCTGATCGCGAGCGGCAAGCCCGGGTTTGAAATCGGCGGCTTCGCGTCCAACGGTTACGGCGATCTTAGTCCTGGGAAATACAGTTTGGCCTCATGTCTGATCATGGAAGTCGTAGCGACCTTCTTCTTCCTCATGGTCATCATGGGTTCGACGGCCGCGAACGCACCGGGTGGATTCGCGCCGATTGCGATCGGCTTTGCATTGACGCTGATCCATTTGATCTCCATCCCGGTGACCAATACCTCCGTCAACCCGGCACGCAGCACCGGGCCGGCGCTGTTCGCCGGCGGCCCCTACATTCATCAACTGTGGTTGTTTTGGCTGGCGCCTATCGTAGGCGGAATACTGGGTGGGCTGGTCGCCAGTTGGCTGGGCGATACGAGAGCGTCTCGCGACAAACCGCAACTGGCCACATCGCCGGGTAATCCGAGCTGAGCCGAGCTGAGCCGAGCTGAGTTCAGGCGGCGTGCGAATACATCGCTCTTCCGGCGAACGGCAGTTGCGCTTTCAAGATGCAACCGCTGCTCGACTCGGTCATGTAGAGACTTTTGTTATCCGCGCCGCCGAACGCGATGTTCGTGGTGAAGTCGCCTTTGCACGAACGTACGAACGCAAGCGTCAATCCCTGCTTGCTGTATAGCCAGGCGCCGCCCAGGCCGGCATGAGCCACCGCGAGGTTGTCTTCGACATCCATCGCCATGCCGTCCGGCCCGGCGCCGCCATTCATATAGACAAACGCCCCGACCTTGGACACGGTGCCGTCGGCCATCAACGGCGCGCGCCATACGCTGTTCGCGCGGGTAACCGCCACGTACAGTACCGTCTCGGCCGCATTCAAGCAGATGCCATTGGGGCTGGGCACGTTGTTGAGCAAACATTGCAGTTGCCCGCCGGCCGTGTATCGATATACGCGGCCGGTCGGGTCGTGCAGGCCGGTCTGCCCTTGGTCGGTGAAGTACATGTCGCCGTTGGAGGCGAACACAAGATCGTTGACGCCCTTGAACGACTCGGTGTGGCGCCGTCCGATGACCTCGCTCACCGTTCCGCTCTCGGGGTCGAGCAGCATGATGCCATTCTTGTAGTCGGCCAGGAAAATGCGGCCGTCCCGATGTATCTTCAAACCGTTGGGCTCGCCGTCGTATTCGGCGATCAGGCTGAAGTTGCCTTGCGCATCGATGCGGAAGATGCGGCCATAGGGAATATCGGTGCAATACAGGTTGCCGGCACGGTCGAACGAAGGCCCTTCGAGGAAGCTATCGGTGGGTCTGCCGCCATTGTTGACATTGCCCCAGTTGCAACGCTGGCCGGCTTTGCGATAGCGCTCGGGTACCGATGCGAAAACTTCTGTTTCAATGATTGCCGGCGGTTGGAACATCGGGTGTGTCCTCGCAAGTGGCGTGATATCGAAGTCAGAGAATATAGTTTTGGAAGCGGCGCACGAAGTCGCGCTGGCTTGCGATGTTGGCGCGTCGCAAGCGCTCGGCCTCTACGGCGTCGCCGCGCCGCATTGCGTCGACCACAAGCTGAAGCTCCTTGAGGCCGAGTTCGATGCGCCCGGGCAGCATCGTCGTGCGGTCGACGATCGCGCGGGTTCGGTCGCGCAGTGCATCGAGCATCTCGACGAGGACGCTGTTATCGGTGGCCTCGACTACAGCCACGCGGAAATTTTCGATTTCCGCCAGATACGAATCGAAGTCGTTTTCTCGCGCATAGCGTTCCATGGGGCCGTGAAACAGGTCGACCAGATATTGCCATGATTCGGGGGGGCGGTTCTGCGTAGCGAGCCGCACACACAGGCCCTCCAGATTTTCCCGGACGTCGAGCGTTTCGAACACGCGTTTCAGGTCGAGTTTGGCCACGACTGCACTGTGATTGCGTTGCCGCTCGACCAAGCCGCGTTGCTGCAGCGACAGCAGCGCATCGCGGATGCGCGGGCGCGACACGCCGAATTCGAGCGCCAGCGCAATTTCCTGTAATTGCGTGCCTGGCGCGATCTGCCCACGCGAAATTCGCTTGCGCAATGTGTCGATGATCTGGTCCAGCCGGGGCGCGTCCTCGGGATCGGAAGAGCTGACCGCGCTGTCCTCGATAGCTACCTTTTTTTGCATAGGTCGTAAGTGTTGGGCGCCGCAAGCGTAGGCAGAGTCGATCGACTCATGAGATTGGTCTGAGAGATCGGTCCTACGGTGAAAGCCAGTCTAGCATGATAGTGAGCAATATTGTTAATTTTACAATCAACAATATTGTTGACAATAGTGTGGCGCCGACCTAAGGTGTTTAAAACGAGAGCGACTGTGGCGTCTCACGTCACAGTTCGGCTCTTCAACTGCGGGGAGACCATCATCGCTACCATCAATGAGACACGTGCCGCGTTTGCTGCGGCCTTGCGCGCACCGGGCGCGGGTATCGTTGCGCCGGGCACCGGCGATGGGCTGGGCGCCAGGCTGATCGAACAAGCCGGCTTCAAGGCTGTGTATGTTTCAGGTTATGCCATCGAAGGCACTTATGGCAAACCGGACCTGGGCCTGCTCAGTTTCTCGGAAGTTGCGGCCCGGCTCGAACAGATCGCCGACGCCACCAATCTGCCCGTGGTCGCCGATGCCGATACGGGATACGGCAACGCCTTGAATGTCATTCGCACCGTGCGCGGTTTGGAGCGCGCCGGCGTCGCCGCTTTGCAGCTCGAGGATCAGGACCTGCCCAAGAAGTGCGGCTCGATGCCGGGCAAGCTGTTGATTTCGACCGATGCCATGGTAGGCAAAATCAAGGCGGCGGTCGACGCGCGTAGCGATCCGAATCTCTTGATCATTGCGCGTACCGATGCACTGGCGTCCGAAGGCGCAAGCGCTGCGCTCGATCGGTTGGGCCGCTATCGCGAAGCGGGCGCCGACCTGCTTATGGTGCTGGGTCCGTACGATCGCGCCATGGCGCACGACCTGATCCGCCGCTCACCCGGGCCGCTGGCCTATCTCAACGCAGAGAGCCTGACCATGCCGATGCTGCCACCAGCCGAGCTGCATGAGCTGGGTGTGCCGCTGGTGATTTTTCCCACGGCGTTGATTCTTGCCGCGGCAAAAGCGATGCAGAACACCTTGCAAACGATTTTGACGACTGGTTCGACCGAGGCCTTGATCGGCTCCGAACTCGTTTCGCCGAACGACTTCAATGCGCTGGTTGGTTTGGCGGCACTGCGTAGTGCCGAAGCGCGGTATGTTGTCTAGGAGCTGCGCATGTCTGCCAGCGTTTTGCCCCATGCCTCATCGGACTCCGGCGATCGGAAGGGTTCGAACGATAGCGACCGCGCATCGCTGCGCGAAGGCGTGCGCGGCTTTCTCGCCCAGCGCAACAGCATGGCACGCGTGCGCGAATTGCGCGATCAGCATCCCGGCTTCCAACGCACCTTCTGGAAGGAACTCGCCGACCTCGGGTGTATAGGCGCGTTGCTGCCGAGCGAATATGGCGGCACCGGTCTGGAACTCGCCGACATGGTCGCGTTGATGCTCGAATTCGGTCCAGCTCTGATTCCCGAACCGATCGTGGCCACGGCGGTGGGTGTCGCCGGGTTGCTCGCGTTGGTGCCGGGCTCGGAGCTCGCCGCACGCTTGAGTCCGGAAATTGCCGACGGCACCGTGATCCCGGGCCTGGCCTGGCAGGAGTGGGCGGAGGATATCCCGGGAAGCGCTTGCACGGTATCGGCTCCACTTCTCAATGGATGCATCGTTCTCGACGGCCAGCGCCGCTTTGTTCTGCCGGCTTATGCCGATGGATTTCTGCTGACCGCGATCGTGGGCACTCGCAGCGCCCTGTGTTGGCTTCCGGTCGGCTCGCCCGGCCTCGCGCTCGGAACGGAATCGCGGGTGGATGGAACGGTGAGCGGCGTTTTGCAGCTCTCCTCGGTGCGGGTCACGCCTTATCATTTCGCGATGTCCGAAACGCTGGACTGCGCCGCCATCGCGAGGGTGGTCGACGATTGCAATCTGTGCGTCGCGGCCGAACTGCTCGGTATTGCCGAGACTGCGCTCGCGCATACGCTCGAGCATTTACGCACGCGCGAACAATTCGGGCGACCGATCGGTGCAAACCAGGCACTGCAGCACCGCGCGGTCGACCTATACGTCAAGCAGGAACTGGCGAGAGCGGCGCTGGGCGCTGCGACCGAGGCGCTATCGCACCCGTGCGACCCTCGGCAACGGGCCATACACGCCAGTCGCGCCAAAGTTCGCGCAATCGATGCGGCATTGACGATAGGGCGCGAGGCTGTGCAAATGCACGGCGCGATGGGGTTTGCCGACGAATGCGACATCGGGCTGTACTTGAAGCGCGCGCTGGTGCTGGCGGCGTGGCTGGGTAACGGCACGGCTCATCGCAGGCGCATCGAGCAGTTGCACAGCGCTCAGCGGCAGGAAGAGGGCGATACGGAGAGTGTGGCGCCGCGCCCGGCCGCATCCGATATCGAATTGCCCAAGGACTGGAACGCGCTGGCTGACGACGTGTTCCGGCTGCAGGTCCGCGCGATTCTCGAACGGGAATATCCGCCTGGGTTACGCAACCCGCCGCAACGCCTCACGTGGCGGCAGTGCCAGGCCTTCTACCAAAAAATGGGCAGCTACGGCCTGCTTGCGCTGGCATGGCCCAAGGAGTTTGGCGGCGCCGGGCTTAGCGCGCAAAAGCAGATCATCTTCATGGAAGAGCAGGATCGCTGGGGCGTTGCGCGTGCCCCGGACATGGGCATCACGATGGTCGGGCCGGCGTTGATTCACTATGGCACCAGCGCGCAACGCGAACGCTACCTCGGGCCGATTCTCAAGTTCGAGCACATGTGGTGCCAGGGCTTTTCCGAGCCTAATGCAGGATCGGATCTGGCTAACCTGAACACGCAGGCCAAAGCGCAAGGCGAATTTTTTGTCATCGACGGCAGCAAGATATGGACGACGTTTGCGCAAGACGCAACGCACATGTTCTTGTTGGCCCGTACGGCCAAGAAGCCCAGGAAGCAGGATGGCATCAGCGTGTTCCTACTGGACATGAGTACTCCGGGCATCAGCGTTCGCCCCATCAGGGATATGGCCGGTCACGAAGAGTTTTGCGAGGTGCACTTCGATCAAGTAAGAGTCGGCGCCGACTGCGTGCTCGGAGCGGTCGATGCGGGATGGTGTGTCGCAAAGATGCTGCTTTCGCGGGAGCGCTTCTACCTGGGAAATCCTCGGCAGGCGCAATATGCGTTCAAGCGCCTGGAAGCCGTTCACGCGCAGTTGGGGCTGACGAGCGATCCGGTGTTTGCTGCGCGCCTCACGCAACTCGGCATGGATGTCTACGATCTCGGCAGTCTATACAAGCGCTTTGCCGATCAGGTGCGGCGCGGTGATCCGCTGGGTTCCGATGTGTCGATTCTCAAGTTGTTCGGCTCTGAAACCTATCAGCGCATATCCCAGTTCACGATCGAGTCGATCGGATGCAGTGGCGGCCTCAGTGGTGAAACGCCGCTCGGCAATGCCCGCATCGACACGATGTCGCTATGCATGAACGCGCTTCCGTCCACGATCTACGGCGGCAGCAACGAGGTGCAGCGCAACGTGCTGGCCAAGCAGATACTGAACCTGCCGGTGGCGGTATGAGCGACGCTGCGATCGCGCGTCTATTTAACCCGCGCTCCATTGCGATCATCGGCGCCTCGCCCGATGCGTCTACGATCAATGGACAGCCGCTAAGCAATCTGGTCGCGCGTGGCTACGCAGGCGCGTTATACCCGGTTAATCCCAAGCATCCGCACATCGCAGGGATGGCGTGCTATCCCGACGTCGCTTCGTTGCCCGAGGTACCCGATCTCGCGCTGATACTGCTTAGCGCGGACCGTGCGGTTCAAGCGGTGGTCGAATGCGGCCGGCGCGGGGTCGCGTTCGGCATCGTCATCGGGGCGGGGTTCGCCGAAGTTGGCGCCGCCGGTCAGCGTCTGCAGCACGAGTTGGTCGAGGCCGCGCGCGCGCATGGCATCCGGTTGCTTGGACCAAACTGCATCGGTTTGATGAATCTGCGCGAAAACGTCTTCGCGGGTTTCGGGCCGGTATTCGCGATGAGCGAGTTGCGCTCGGGCGGCGTCAGCATGGTGACCCAGAGCGGAGGCTTCGGCTTTTCCGTGGTCAACATGGCCGAAGAACTGGGCGTGGGGTTTCGTTATGTGGTGAGCACCGGCAACGAAGCGGATCTAACCAGCCTCGATATCCTCGAGCATTTGATCGAAGACGAGCACACCGCTGTCATCGCCGCCTATTTCGAAGGCATCGGCGACGCGCACCGCCTGCCGGGACTGGCTCGGCGTGCGCTCTCGCAGCGTAAGCCGGTGATCGTGTGGAAAGTCGGCAGTTCGCCGGAAGGCCAGCGTGCTGCGCTCTCCCACACCGGCACGCTGGGTGGAACGAATGAGCTGTATCAAGCCGTGTTCGATCAATTTGGCTGGTCGCGGATCCAGGATGTCGAGGAACTGGTCGATTACACGGCCGCGTTCGCTCGCGCCAAGCTGCCGGAAAACGACAACATCGGCATCGTCACCGTGTCGGGCGGTGCGGGTGTTTTGCTGGCCGATGGCTGCGCCGCGTTGAATCTGCAGGTGCCGCAACTTACTGACGCGACTCGCATGCGTCTTGCGCGGGTGCTGCCCGCCTATGCGACGCTCGACAATCCGGTCGATGTGACCGCGAGCGTGCTGAACCAGCCGGACCTGATCCGCGCGGCGTTGACCATCATTCTTGACGACCCGGCCGTAGGCAGTCTGTTGATCGTTGCGTCGTCGGTCGAAGGCCCGATGGCGTCGAAAATCGCCGAAGAACTGGTCAAGCTCGATGCGGCCACGCATAAACCGGTGTTGGTATCGTGGAGCTCGCGCGAAGCGCGGGTGGGGGCGGCGTATGAGATTCTTCGGGGCGCCCGCATTCCGTTGTTTCGAACACCGACGCGCTGCTGCAAGGCGGTGGGTGCTTTGTGCCGGTTTGCCGGAGCGCTGCGGCGCCATGAGCGCGACGTTCTGGAAGCACTGATGGCGCCACCGCCGCATAAGGACCTTCTCGCGCACGGCATCGACTGCGTCACCGAAAAGCACGCTCGACTAGCGCTGACTACCTACGGGTTTACGTCCACGGTAGAGCGTCTGGCGACCACCCGTGGCGAGGCAATAGTGATCGCGGCCGAAGTCGGTTTCCCGGTGGCGATGAAAATACAGTCCGTCGATATTCCACATAAAACCGAGGCCGGCGGTGTACAACTGAATGTGTGCGATGCTCAAGCGGCGCGCGCGGCGTTCGACGCGATCGTGACTAGCGCTTACCGGTATGCACCCGGCGCGGTTATCGAGGGCGTGTTGATCCAGGAGATGGTCGTCGACGGGGTCGAGACTATCCTTGGCGTGATCAACGACGAGCATTTCGGGCCGGTGCTGATGTTTGGGCTAGGCGGCATTTTTACCGAGGTGCTGCGCGACGTGGTATTCAGATTTTCCCCGATAGGCCCGTCGCTTGCGCGCGAGATGATCGCGTCGATCCGCGGCCGAGCGGTGCTGGAGGGTGCGCGCGGCAGGCCTGCGGCGGACGTGGAGGCGCTGGCGGACGCCATCGTGAGTCTGTCGCGATTCGCGCACGACTATGCTGCGACCTTATCGGAGATCGATATCAACCCGCTGATCGTTTTGCCGCGCGGCCTCGGGGTGCGCGTGGTCGATGTCCTGATTGGATTACGCGGTACGCAGCAGGAGCACCGACTGAGCATGTAAAAGACTCAGGCACGCGGCACTTCGTGGCACTGCACGGCAATACCGTCGCTGTCGGCACGAAGAACGAGGGAGACGGCTATGCAGATCAAAAATCTAATGCTGGGTGCAATATTGATGGCTCTGGCCACGGCGTTTACGTCCGTTGCGGCGCAAACCTTTCCTACCAGGACCATCGAAATCATCGTTCCGTTTGCGCCGGGCGGCATTGCGGACATTTTGCCGCGACTGTTGGCACCGAAATTGAGCGCGGAGCTGAAACAATCTATCGTTATACTAAACAGACCGGGTGCGAGCGGCAACTTGGGAACCGCCCAATTCACGCGGGATGCGCCCGACGGCTACACGCTGCTTGAAACGCCCTTGAGCACGCTTTCAGTCAACGCCGCATTATTCGGTAAAAGCCTGCCCTACGACCCCGTAAAGGATCTGGAACCGGTCGCGCCCCTGGCGACCCTGCCATTGTTCCTGGTCACGAACTCCTCCCTACCGGTCAACAATCTGGCCGAGCTGGTCGCCTATATCAAGGCCCACCCAGGAAAGATGAGCTATGCCTCGGCCGGTGTCGGGGGCTCGAATCATCTCGCCGGCGAAATGTTCCGGTTCGCCGCGGGGCTCGATGTCACGCATGTGCCGTTTAGCGGGAGCGCCCCCGCGCTCAATGCGGTGCTGGGCAAATACGTCGATTACATGTTCGACAGCGGTCGCGTACTGCCCTACGTTAAATCCGGCATGCTCAAGCTGATCGCAGTCACGACGCCGCAACGCCTACCCGAATATCCCAATGTGCCCACCATGGCCGAGACTTACCCCGGCTTCGTCGCGTCGGGCTGGCATGGCATCGTGGCGCCGGCCGGCACACCGCGCGACGTCGTCCTTATCTTGAACAAGGCTATTGGGCAAGCCTTGCAGGATCCGGAAGTCAAAAAGCAATTGGCCGTGCAGGCACTCGTGCCATTTATCGCGAGCCCGGAAGAGTTCACGGTCTTCATCAATGAAGAGACCAAGAAGTGGTCCGAGGTGATCCGCAAATCGGGCGCCAAGGCCGAGTGAGGGGATGTCCATGCAAATCACGCCGAATCACGCCGAATCACGCCAATAGCGAACGCCTTGGGCGCTGAAGTCTTAGAGGAGCGAAGATGATGCTTGCCGCAGACGAAAGAATCCGGGTCTTCTGGGCCCCCGGTTGTACCAGTTGTCTTCGGGTCAAGGAATTTCTGACTCGACTGGAGATCGACTACGAGTCGGTGAACGCCGCCTCCAGTGCCGAACACGTTGAGGAGATGGCGCGGCTGGGGGCCCGCAGTGTGCCGATCGTCTCGCGCGGCGATGCGTTCGTCTATGCACAATCGCTCGCGGACGTGGCCAGCTTTCTTGGGCTGGAAGTTGAGGTCGATCGCCAACTGAGCCCGCATGAACTGGTACGGCGAGTGAATATCATCCTGCCGGCGGGGCAGCGATATATCAAACAAATTCCCGACGACGTGCTGGACGTTCGCTTTCGCAACAGCGTGCGCTTGCTGCGCGGCATCGCCCACCATGTGTTTCGCATCGTCGAGGCATTTGTGGAGGCGATGGAAACAGGCGTCGAGTTGAGCAACGAGCTGATCATGGATGCCACGGAGGCCGTGCGGCCCGGAGACGATGTGTTGACCTACGGCTCGGCGGTTCTGGCGGAGTTTAACGCGTGGTGGGTGCGCTATCCCGACAAATCCTGCCAGGCGCAAATGGACACCTATTTCGGCCGGCAATCGGTGCATGACGTGCTGGAGCGGACCACCTGGCATTCGGCGCAACACGTGCGCCAGTTGCTGCTTGTGCTGGATACGCTCGGGATTGCGCCGGATAGCCCACTCACGCGCGAGGACCTGGCGGGCTTGCCGTTGCCCGAGAAGGTTTGGGAAGGCTGATGTAAGAGCTTATTTCCGGTGGAATATTTCCCGCTGATTTTGGCCAACCTCAAGCGAGGATTTCATGGACTGCTCCAAAGACAAGCCGTGGCGCACGGCGATCGCCGAATTTACTCATGACGGCGTCAGCGTACGCGGCTACGATGTATTGAAAGAGCTGACCGGAAACATCGATTTCGGTGCCATGGTCTACCTGCTGCTGAAAGGAGAGCTGCCGCGCGGCAACGAATCCAAAATGATCAATGCGGTATTCGTATGCTGCGCCGATCACGGTATTTCACCGTCGTCTACCGTAACGCGATTCATCCAGGCTGCGGGAGTGCCGATTCAATGCTCGGTGGCCGCCGGGGTCATGATGTTCGGCGACATCCACGGTGGCGCAGGGCAGGAGTTCTGCAGAAATATCCAGCAACTGGTCACGCAGGCGCAGGAGAGCCAAGCGGAGTTCGATGAGGTGGCACGCGAATTCGTCCAGGCGCACAAGCGCATCGACGGCTTCGGACATCCCCAACATACCGATGGCGACCCGCGCACCGCCGTGTTGTTCAGGCTGGCCGAAGAATATGGGGTGGCAGGCGCTCACATTGCGATGACCCGGGCGCTGGAAAAAGCCTTGCAGGTTCGTGCCAAGCGTGCGATCCCGGCCAATATCGATGCCGCCATCGGTGCGATCGCTGCGGACCTGGGTCTGGACTGGCGGCTCGCCCGCGCGCTACTGGTCATTCCGCGTACCGCGGGTTTGTTCGCGCACGCTTTCGAGGAAGCAGTCCGCGAGCCGGGTTGGCGCCAGATCGCTGAGGATCAAATCGGCTATGACGGGCCGGCAAGCCGCACCATAGAGCATACTTAGAAAACGTTGCAGAGCGCTGTGCAGCCGGAATCATCGGAGGAGGGGACATGGGCAATACGCTGGCACAGAAAATCATCGCACGCACTAGCCACCGGAATAGCGTGTCGGTCGGCGAGGTCGTGATCTGCGAGCCGGATGTGATCGAGACGATCGATCTGGTCATGCCGCATTACATCAAGACGCTCGCCGAGCACGGCGTGCATCGCTTTCGTTATCCCGAGCGCATCGTGGTGTTTGCGGATCACGAGGTGCCATCGCAAAGCCCGGCGACCGCGATGATGAAAAAGCGTCTGCCGCGACAGCTCGAAGAACTCGGCGTGCGCCACTTTTACAGCGAGGGTCGCCACGGCATCAGCCACCAGGCGATTATCGAGCACGGGCACGTGCTTCCCGGCATGCTGGTCACCGGCCCGGATACGCATATCACCACGCTCGGCTGCGTCGGCGCATTGTCTCCGCCGCTGAACTACGAAGCGGTGCAGGCAATGGCGACCGGAGAGATGTGGTTGCGGGTTCCCGAGACCATACGGATCGAGCTGTCGGGTGTACCGCCTCCAGGAGTGATGAGTCGCGACGTGGCGCAATGGATTATTCACCGGCTAGGCGCGCAGCTGTGCGATTACCGTGTCCTGGAGTATGGTGGCCCCGCTTTTGCTGCGCTGGATATGGATTTTCGGATGACCTTGTGCAATGTGGCGATCGACGTCGGGGCAAAGGCAGCGCTGGTCGAGCCCGATGAGGTGACCGCTGCTTATCTGCGTTCGCGTACCACGGCTGTACTCGACATGACACGTAGCGATGCCGATGCCGAATACGCTTTGGTGTTTCGTCAGGATCTGGCCGACTTCGAACCCATGGTCGCGGCGCCGCCGAGCCCCGACAATGTCGTGCCGGTTTCGAAGGTGGCCGGTGTCAAGGTCGATCAGGTCTATATCGGCTCGTGTGCCGGAGGACGACTCGAAGATTTGCGGGCTGCTGCCGGCGTGCTGCGAGGCCGCAAGGTGCACCCGCGTGTGCGGATGCTGGTGATTCCCACGTCGCAGGAAATTTTCGCCAACGCGGCGCGCGAGGGTCTGCTCGAAGTTTTCGTCGATGCAGGCGCGATCGTCAACAGTCCGAGTTGCGGTCCGTGCTATGGCAATCTCGCGCCGTTGGTCGAGGGCGATGTCTGCATTGGTACAGGCACCACCAACAGCCCCGGGCGCATGGGCAGTACTGGGGCGTCCATCTATCTGAGTAACGCGATTACTGCGAGCGTCGCCGCCGTCGCCGGCGAGATTTGCGATCCCCGTGTTTTCTTCGCGAGAGGCGAGCTATGACGAATTGGCTCTGGAAGGGTCGGGTGTGGGCGTTCGGCGATGCGCTGCCCAACGATAACGGATTGATGCCGATCAGCTTTACGCGCGCACAGGTGTACGACGAGCAGGTGCTAGCCCAGCACTGCTTCGAGGATATCGATCCCAGCTTGGCCGCTCGGATTCAACCGGGTGACCTCATCGTTGCGGGCAAGAACTTCGGATGTGGGAATCCGCATACCCAGGGCTTTCTTGGCCTCAAGGGGCTGGGGGTGGCGGTGCTTGCGGAATCGATGTCGCGTGGACCGCTTAGGGCTTGCGTCAATGCCGGGGTGCCGGTTCTCGCGCCGGCGCCCGGTATTTGCGCGTTTGCTCAAACCGGCGACGTCGTCACCGTCGATTTCGAGCATGGGTCCATCGAGAACCTGACGCAAAACAGCCAAATGGAAATCCCCGCTTTGCCTGTGATCATGCGCGATATCGTGGCTGCCGGAGGGGGGCTTGGGTTCATGCTGGAACGGTTGAAGGCGCTGGAGACGCGTGGGGCGTAGTCGCCACCTTGAACGCAATGTCGTGACCGGGCGTTTACCCGTACAATAAGAAGGGCGCTTCCGTGCCTAGAGGGATCGCGGTTGCGAAGGTGCGACGAGTACGAATTCGTGTGTATGCGTAAATTCCAACCCCGGGAGCAGCGTTGAGCTCGCTGATGCACAAGCCGCTACTGAGCAGATTCAAGGAACTCCCCCTGAAGGACCGATTGGTTCAAGGGGGCGTCGCTGCGCTGCAAGCTATTTGCGGTGCTAGCATCGCATACGGCCTGGCTCAGGCGATACACGCCGAGCAGCCGTTTTGGGCGGCGATTACCGCCATCGCGGTAACCCAGCCTAATTACACGGACACCGTGAACCTATCGCGCGATCAATTTATCGGCGCCATGATAGGGGCAATTTTCGGTTTTTTCGGTGCGACATTGGGAGCCGGCCACTACATTGGCTACGTGGCGACCGTCATGGCCGTCATCGTAATCTGCTGGGGCTTGAACGTAGGCAGCGCCGCCCGGCTGGGAGCGATCACCGCGACCATCGTCATGCTGGTTCCGCTCGACGGGCCGGTCTGGAGCATTGCGCTGTCTCGCCTGCTTGAGGTCGTGTTGGGAACCTTGTGTGCAACGCTCGTTAGTTGGTTGTTTTCGCGCGCCGAACGGCGCTGGTTCAGCAAATCGTAAACGCACACGCTCCTGCGCTGTGCGCTCCCTCGGGCGTAACCTGTCGAATCAGAATCAGGTTTAGGTCAAATCTTCCCTGGGGGCAATCGTCCCTCGACATTCACCAAAGATAGAGACATAAGGCGCGCGTTGGATCGATGTGCTCAGGCGATCCAGTAGATGCATATACTCCTAGTCGGTCTTATACTGGTGAATTGAAGCGTAATTCAGGGGGAGACTTACATGGAATTATTACAGTGCAATTGTTCTTCGCTGCGAAGCGCAACGCGCACGCTTTCGCTGGCTTACGACGAAGTGCTGCGTCCTTCGGGGCTGCGTTTGACGCAGTTTTCGATTCTTGCGCGCATCGCGGCGGTGGGTCCACACCCGCTGAACGATCTCGCGGAGATGCTGGCCATGGATCGTACTACCTTGGGTCGTAACCTGAAGCCGCTCGAGCGCGACGATTTGGTCTGCCTCGAAGTTGGCATGGATCGGCGCCAACGCGTGATCAATCTGACTGCGGCTGGCCGGCGCGCGCTTATGCGCGCAAAGCCGTTGTGGGAAACGGTGAACCAGCGCTTCGAGGTGAAATTCGGCGTTGGCAAAGCAAAAACGCTGCGCGATACGATGAAGCAAATCGTCAAAACGGGACGAGAACTCTCGGCGGAAACCGTTGCTTGAGGACAGGCACAACATGATCTCGGCCGGAGCTGTCATGACGTGCCTTCGCGGCGATCGACGTCGAGCGCTATTGAGCGAGCGCCTGATCGCCGAGCGTCTCGATGACCTGTTGGCGTAACCATCGATTGGCGTCGTTATTTTCGAAATCCTGGTGCCAATGCACTGTGACGGTCACCTCGGGAATCTTTACCGGTAGTTCGAAGACCGAAAATTTACCCGTGGGGTTGAGAAACGGGGCCGCTCTGCGTGGCAACGTAACGATCCAGTCGGTTCGCGCCAGAATGAATGGAACGACAGTGAAATGCGGGACGCGTAGCGCGATTTTCCGATGCACTGTCTTCTCCCGAAAGTCATCTTCGATCTGCTGATGAGCATTCTCGACAGAATTGACCAATACATGCGAAAGCGCGAGATAGTCTTCCAGTGATAGCGCGTGCTTGGGCAAGCCTTGGCGCCGACGCGTCATGCAGACGTATTCCTCGTGAAACAGCACGTGATGCGGGGTACGCTCGCGCAGCGTCGGTAAATTCCCAATCGCCAGATCCAGCTTGCCGCTACGCAACGCTTCCTCAGCCTGCGCGACCGGAAGTGACTGCACGTCTAGATGCACATTGGGGGCCAAGGCTTCGAGCCGTGCACATAGCGGAGGCAGAAACACCAGTTCGCCGATATCCGACATCGTGAGGCGAAACAGCCGTGAACTCGTTGCCGGATCGAAGGGCGTCATGAAGCGCAGGGCTTCTTGCGCTGCCGCCATTGCGCGTCGCAACGGTTCGCGCATTTCGAGCGCAGCCGAGGTGGGCTGCATCTCGTTGCCTGTTCGGATGAACAGGGGATCTCCGATAGCTCCCCGCAGGCGTCCAAGGGCATAGCTGACAGCCGGTTGCGATAGTCCGAGACGCACGCCCGCGAGCGTAAGGCTACCCTCTTCGAGAATGGCGTGAAACACGCGGAGCAAGTTCAGATCGACCCGACCTGTATCCATATTTTTATGACCTTGTGCGATATTGATCTATTTGACCAATATCTTATGGGATTTCTATACTCCGTTGCAATGAGTACATGTCTAGTTATTTACTGATACCAGCGCATACGTGGAGTGAAGATGGCAGAGCGGTCGTTTAAGAAAGAAGTCGAGAAGCTGCTGATCGGTGCGGGCGAGACTTTCAGTGGCGAAGGCATCCTTGCCGTAACGAAGGCATTGCTTCAGTCAGGAGTGTCTTATGTGGCCGGCTACCAGGGGGCGCCGATTTCGCATCTGATGGACGTGCTGGCCGACGCCGACGACATCCTGCGTAGCCTCGGCGTGCACTTCGAGAGCAGCGCCAGCGAAGCGACTGCGGCAGCCACGCTTGCGGCTTCCGTGAACTACCCGCTGCGTGGCGCGATTACGTTCAAGGCGACGGCCGGGACCAACGTGGCGTCCGATCCGCTGTCGAATCTCGCTTCGGGCGGCGTGACCGGCGGCGCGTTGATCATCGTCGGTGAGGACTATGGCGAAGGCTCCAGCATCATGCAGGAGCGCTCGCATGCATTCGCGATGAAGTCGCAGATCTGGCTGCTCGATCCGCGCCCGAACCTGCCTTCGATCGTGGATGCCGTCGAACATGGCTTCCGCTTGTCGGAGGCCAGCAGCACGCCGGTGATGCTGCAACTGCGCATTCGTGCCTGCCACATGCACGGTCAGTTCGTCGCGAAGGACAACGTTCGGCCGACCTTCACGCTCGCGGATGCGATGAATCACCCGCGCCGCGATCTCTCGCGCATCGTGTTGCCGCCGTCAAGCTTTGCGCATGAGAAAGAGAAAGTCGAGCGACGCTGGCCGGCCGCAGTCGAATATGTGGAGAAGGCGGGCCTCAACGAATTTTTCGGCGATGAGAGCGCCAAGCATGGCTTGATCGTGCAGGGTGGTTGCTACAACGGCGTGATACGTGGATTGCAGCTACTCGGTCTGGCCGATGCCAGCGGCAACACCGACGTGCCGCTCTACGTGATGAATGTCGCCTATCCGTTGATTGACAGTGAACTGCGCCGCTTCGCACTCGGCAAGGAAGCGGTGTTAATGATCGAGGAAGGGCAGCCGGAGTTCATCGAGCAAGGTGTCAACACGTCCTTGCGTCAGGCGGATCTACAAGCGCGCATTCACGGCAAGGATATGTTCACGCGTGCCGGAGAATACTCGCCGACCATGATGCTCAAAGGCTTGCTCAAGTTCTTCGAGCGCTATCGCCCGGAACTCGCTTTGCGTGATCATTTGCCGGCCGGTGTCAGGGCGACACTGGCGCCTAAGCCAGTGCCGATTCCGGTGGTGGCGTCGAGTGCGGTGTCGAAGGTGGCTGTCGTGGCCGCCGCACCTGAGCCGGCACCGTTACTTGCTGAAACAGGCGAACACCTGCCGGTTCATGCAAGGCCGCCTTCATTCTGTACCGGTTGTCCGGAACGGCCGATCTTCACTGCGCTCAAGCTCGTTCAGCGCGAGTTGGGCGATCATCACATCAGTGCCGATATCGGCTGTCATTTGTTCTCGATCCTGCCGCCTTTCAACCTGGGCGCGACCACGATGGGCTACGGTCTGGGTGCGGCGGGTGCGGCGGCATTCAGCAGCGAAGACAGCACGAAGCGCGCAGTCTCGATCATGGGTGATGGCGGATTCTGGCATAACGGTTTGACGAGCGGCATCGGCAATGCGGTGTTCAACAAGTCGGACAATCTCACGCTCATCGTCGACAACGGTTATTCCGCTGCCACCGGCGGACAGGACATCCTGTCGTCCAAGGCCGATAACACGAAACGGGTGACACAACTGCCGATCGAGCAGGCCGTGCGCGGCGTCGGCGTGAAATGGGTGCGTACGTTGACGCGGACTTACGATATTTCGCGGATGCGCGATACCCTGCGCGAGGCGCTCACCACGAAGTCGCGCGGACCCAAGGTCATCATCGCGCAGTCTGAATGCATGTTGAACAAGCAGCGACGGGTCAAGCCGCTAACCAAAAAAGCGATCGGAGAGGGCAAGCGCGTCGTGCAGGAGCGGTTCGGTGTCGACGATGACGTCTGTACCGGCGATCACTCGTGTATTCGCATTTCGGGCTGCCCGTCTCTGTCGATCAAGGACAATCCCGATCCGTTGCGCACGGATCCGGTCGCGACTGTGCTGGATAGCTGCGTGGGTTGTGGCGTATGCGGCGAAGCGGCGCACGCGGCCGTGTTGTGTCCATCGTTCTTCCGCGCGGAGTTGATTAGCAATCCGAGCTGGGGCGAGCGCTTGAGACAGCGGTTGCGCACCGCGGTGATCCAGTTCCTGCAACGGCGTCTGGCTGCCCGGGAGGTGCGTTATGTCTGACGCGAAAAATAGCGCAGTGCCCGCCGGCATCTTCATGCCCCTGGCTCCCCGTCCGATCAGCATTGCGATACTGGCGATGGGAGGCGAAGGCGGTGGCGTTCTTGCCGACTGGATCGTAGATCTCGCCGAGCAGGCTGGCTTCACGGCGCAGACCACTTCGGTGCCCGGCGTCGCCCAGCGGACCGGGACCACGGTGTATTACGTCGAGTTCGATCCACGCACGGTCGAACAGCGCAATGGCAGCGCCGCTGCCGTGTTATCCCTGATGCCCGTGCCGGGCGACGTCGATGTGGTGATAGCGTCGGAGTTGATGGAAATGGGACGCGCGGTGCAGCGCGGAATTGTCACACGTGATAAGACGACATTGATCGCATCGACTCATCGTGTCTATTCGATGCCGGAGAAAATGGCGATGGGCGACGGCCGCGTCGACCCCGCGCCTTTTATCGAGTCTGGCACACGTGCAGCGTTACGATTCATTCATGGCGACTTTGCGGCCACCGCTGCACGTGCAGGTAGCGTGATCAGCGCCGCGTTGTTTGGTGCGCTTGCAGGGAGTGGCGCGTTGCCGTTTCCTCGCGACGCATTCGAGTCGGCCGTCAGGCGCGCTGGAGTGGGCGTAGAGAGCAGCCTGAAGGCGTTCGCTGCGGGTTTCACCTTGGCAACTGAGCCGCTCGCATCGACGGCCACGGAATTGCCGAAGGAGGTGTCGTTACCTCCCGTGCCGATGCTGAAAGAACTCGATGCACGTGTCGCAGATGCCTTCCCGACGCCGACGCACCCCACACTACGCGCCGCGTTGCGCCGACTCGCCGACTATCAGGACTTGCGATACGCGCAACTCTACCTGGAGCGCGTCGAACGAATACGCTCGTTGACGAGCAGTGAGCGTGATCCGAACGCGCTGTTGCTGGGCGAAGCGGCACGACATCTGGCGCTGTGGATGACCTATGAAGACACGGCCCGAGTTGCCGAACTGAAGATACGCAGTGGCCGTTTTACACGCGTGACGAAAGAGGTGCGCGTGAAGGACGATCAGATCCTCGACATCAATGAGTATTTCCATCCGCGCCTGGAAGAGATTGCGGATACGCTGCCTGCCGCGTTGGGGCGCTGGTTGATGCGCCCCGGTCTGATGCATCGGTGGGTTCTATCGCTGACGCAGCATGGTCGAGTGGTGAAGACGACTTCGCTGGCGGGATTCCTGACCTTGTACGGCGTCGCTTCGAGTCGTCGCTGGCGTCGCGTGTCGCTGCGATATGTGCGTGAGAATCGCGAGATCGAGATGTGGCTGCATCGGATTGAAAGCTATGCCGCCAGTGACTATGCGCTCGCGATCGAATACGCGCGTTGCCAGCGACTCGTCAAGGGATACGGTGACACGCACGCACGCGGTATGCGGAACCTGAGGACGATAGACGTTGCACTCGCGAGTCTGGCCGGGCGTGGCGACGTGGCCGCGCGCCTTGCGGCAATGCGCGAAGCCGCACTCGCTGACGAACACGGTGAAAAACTCGGGGCGTTGCTGCAGGAATGGCGCGTTGCACCGGCTACTGACGCGCAAGCCGCTTGAGCGGTGCGCATTCCCCCGACAGTTTGCTTACTATGACAACAAGGAGCATTTCATGGATACAACTTCATTGAGCCCGCTGGTGCAGGGTCTGGCGACAGGTGCCGTCAAGATCGTCGATCTGACGCAAACGCTGTCCGACCGATTCCCTGCGCTGCAACTGCCGCCGCAATTCGGTCAGGTGTGGGCGTTCAAGAAGGAGAAGATCAGTCAATACGACGAAGCGGGTCCAGGGTGGTACTGGAACAACTTTTCTTGCGGCGAGCATACCGGTACCCATTTCGACGCACCGGTGCATTGGGTCACCGGTAAAGACCATCCCAACAACAGCGTGGACACAATCGACGCACGAAACTTCATTGCGCCGGCCGTCGTGGTCGACGCAAGTGCGGAGGTCGCGACGAATCCAGACTGGCTTCTTACGGTTGAGTTTCTCGAGCAATGGGAGACGAAGCATGGTCGTATCCCCTTGGGTGCATGGGTGCTGTTTCGTACGGACTGGTCAAAACGCGCGGAGGATCCTGCCGCGTTCGTCAACATGGGGGAGGATGGGGCCCACACGCCCGGTCCGACTCAAGAGACCGTCGAATGGTTGATCCGGGAACGAAAGGTCCATGGGTTTGGCGTGGAGACGATCAATACCGATGCGGGCCAGGCCTACAGTTGGCCGCTTCCCTATCCGTGTCACACGCTGATGCACGGCGCCAATCGCTATGGCTTGCAATGCTTGACGAACCTCGATCAATTGCCGCCGCAAGGGACGGTAATTGTGGCGGCACCGTTGAAAATCGAAGGCGGTTCCGGCAGTCCGTTACGCGTACTTGCACTGGTTGCGCGCAGCGATTGAGCGAGAGACGAAGGGGCCGAAACACTCTTTCGAAAATAGCGCTTGACGGTGCTGCGTTTAGACGTCAATATTCGCCTCCCGTCTGATGAAGACGGCGAAAAAAGCGAGACGCTTTTTTACGAAATGTTCTTTAAAAACTTAACAGTCGATAAGTGTGGGCGCTTGATAGCGAGGCACTGACCGGGCTCTGGGTCTTTGGACTTTAGAGTGGGTCAGCAGCAAAAG
>NZ_LMUX01000022.1 GCF_009765705.1 Burkholderia sp. L27(2015)
AAAGGTCACGTCACCGTTGGCCCATTGCAGCAAGTGGCAGCGCCAACCGATGCGTCACCTGGGACGAACTGAAGGGTTGATTCAGGCGGGTTCGTGACGGGCCTTTCAGCGCAGTGTTTCGCCAACCGTCTGCTTGTCGGTCGTCTGGAAGCAGGGGTACTGCTTCGGTCCTGCATCTACCAACTTGCCTCACCATCCGTCGTGTATGTACAATGTGCGCACATTGGAGCCGCGCCATGACTGCCACCAGCGTAACCCGGGAAAAGAACATCAACCTTCGCGCCACGCCGGCGCAGAAGGTGTTGATTGAGCGTGCCGCAGAGGCCATGGGCACGACGCGCACGGCATTCGTGCTGGACGCGACCCTGCAGCGTGCCGAGGCTGTTTTGGCCGACCGCGCCCGCTTCGTCCTGTCTGATGCACAGGCGAAGCGTTTCGAGCAGGCGCTTGACGCGCCGTTACCCAACCCCGAGGCATTGCGGCGCCTGTTGGTGCGGCAACCGCGTTGGTCGCGCTGAGGCGTGACGATTCATGCGCCGGCCCCGTTCAAGCCCGGGCACGAAATTGAAGATTTCATTTCGCCTCATCCGGAGCTCGCTGACTGGTTGCGTCGCCGGGCGCGCGGCAACGAG
>NZ_LMUX01000023.1 GCF_009765705.1 Burkholderia sp. L27(2015)
CGAGACGATATTCTCGATAACGTCACGCTCTATTGGCTGACCGAGACCGGCGTGTCTTCGTCGCGTTTGTACTGGGAGAATAAGCTCGCCTTCTTTGCTCCCAAGGGGATCAAGATTCCGGTTGCGGTCAGTGCATTTCCGGACGAGCTCTATCAAGCGCCCAAGAGTTGGGTCGAGAAGGCGTTTCCAAATCTGCTGTACTACAACCGACAACCGAAAGGCGGTCACTTCGC
>NZ_LMUX01000002.1 GCF_009765705.1 Burkholderia sp. L27(2015)
GCGCGCGCGATCATCAGCCGGCCCAAGCTGTTGTTGCTCGACGAGCCGTCGATGGGGCTCTCGCCGATCATGGTGGAGAAGATCTTCGAGGTGGTGCGCGAGATCGCCAAGGAGGGCTTGACGGTGTTGCTGGTGGAGCAGAATGCGCGCCTGGCGCTCAAAGCAGCTACCCGTGGCTATGTGATGGACTCGGGGCTGGTGACCATGTCCGGTGATGCTAAAGACATGCTCGATGATCCCAAGGTGCGTGCGGCTTACTTGGGCGAATGAGTGGGTGAGTTGGTGAATGAGCCGTTGAATACGCGAACAGCGAGGCGAGCTACCATCTGAGCAGCTCCCAGAACTGTAGCTGCGACTCGATAGCAAAAGGGCGATGCATTCAACTGCATCGCCCTTTTTTTACGGTCTAAATACCGCGAATATCAATCGATGCTGTCCAGCACTTCCCGCAGCATCGCCAGCATCAGATCGATTTCACCGATGGTGACATTCAGCGCAGGCATAAAGCGCAGCAAGTTAGGGCGTGCCGAATTCAGCAGCAAACCCTGCGGTTCCATCAAGCGTGCCTTCTCCACAATCTCGGCACCGTTATCCTTGCCCAACAACAACGCGCGCAACAAGCCCTCGCCGCGTTCGCCTTCCATACCGCGCTCCTCCGAGAGCTTGAGCAATTCGCGGCTCAGATAATTGCCGCGTTCGCGCACGCCTTCGAGGAAGCCCGGAGCAATCAAGGTTTCCAGCACGGCGACACCGACCGCTGTCATCAGCGGGTTGCCGTTGTAGGTGCCGCCCTGGTCGCCCGCGACGAAGCAACACACTTCCTCTCGCGCCAGCAGGGCCGCCAGCGGCACGCCTGCGCCGATGCCCTTGGCCAGCGTCATGATGTCCGGCTCGATATTCGACAATTGATACGCGAACAGCGTGCCGGCGCGTCCATAGCCGCTTTGCACCTCATCGACGATCAACAGCACATTGCGCTTGCGGGTCAACTCGCGCAACTGTTGCATAAATTCACGCGTGGCCGGGATGACGCCACCTTCGCCCTGGATCGGCTCGAGCATCACGGCCACGGTTTTATCGGTAATCAGTCGCTCGACCGACGCGATATCGTTCAAATCGGCCTTCGGAAAACCGGGCACCTGCGGCGCGTATATCGTGTCCCAGCCGGGTTTGCCGCTGGCCGACATCGTGGCCAGCGTGCGGCCATGGAAACTGTGGTCGAACGTAATGATTTCGTAAGCGCCCGACTTATTCAGTTGGCCCCACTTGCGGGCGAGCTTGATCGCGCCTTCGTTGGCTTCCGCGCCGCTATTGGCGAAGAACACTTTCTGGAAGCAACTATTGGCGACGAGCAGGTTGGCCAGGCGCGCCATCGGCTCGTTGTAGAACGCGGGGCTGGGGTTGATCAGCTTGCGCGCCTGTACTTCGAGCGCTTCGATCACGACGTCGGGGCAGTGGCCCAGGCAGTTCACCGCCCAACCCTGCAGGAAGTCGAGATAACGCTTGCCGTCACTGTCGGTCAACCACGAACCCTTACCGCTGGTAAAGACGGTATCGGGCCGGTTGGTGATGTACATCAGCGACTGGACGGGGTAGTCATTCGATTTCATGGCAAGGGGCTCCGCACAAAGAACGTTCAAAGGGACACAGAAAAAAAACAAAGGCCACGGGGGTTGCCGTGGCCTTTTGAGTTCGGGACGCATGAAGCTCAATGCTCAGACGAAACCCGCGACGAAAGGTCGGCTTGCAGGCGGTTTTACCGCGCAAAGCAGGTTACCGCGACGTCGCAGCGAGAGCAGGGCAGAGTTCATGCCAAAAAGAATACGCTACGCGGCGGCGGTTTGTCAAAATGGATTACGTATACAAGCTAATCCTGCAGCGGATTGGCGAGGTCCGCCGCACTGGTAAACGCATCGGCGAAAAATTCGTCGTCGGGCAACCCATGCTGTCCGATGAAATCGCGCCGGGCCGCCTCGACCATCACCGGCGCGCCGCAGGCATAAACCTGGTGCGCACTCAAGTCTGGCAGATCGGCAATGACAGCATGATGAACCAAGCCACGGCGGCCCTGCCACGCGTCTTCAAGCGGCGCGTCGGACAGCACAGGCACGAACGTGAAGTTCGGCACCTGGCTTGCCCATTCTTGGGCGAGCGTGAGCAAATACAAATCCTTTTTACGGCGTGCACCCCAATACAAGGTCATCGGGCGTTCGATTTTCTTGAAGATGGCGTGCTCGATAATCGCCTTGATCGGTGCGAAGCCGGTGCCGGAGGCCAGTAGCACAATCGGCTTGTCGGAATTTTCGCGTAGAAAGAACGTGCCCAGCGGGCCTTCGAAGCGCAGGATCTCGCGTTCTTTCATGCTGCCGAACACATGATCGGTGAACTGGCCGCCCGGCATGTGGCGGATATGCAATTCCAGCAGGCCTTCATGATGCGGGGCATTGGCGATCGAGTAACTGCGGCGCTGGCCATCGCGCAAAATGAATTCGAGATACTGTCCGGCAAAGAATTGCAGCCGTTCGTTGGCCGGCAGTTGCAGACCCATGATGACGACGTCGTCGACCACGCGGTTTATCACATTGACCCGGCACGGCAGCTTTTTGATCGGCATGTCGCCGGCGCCGTTGACCTCGCGGATGTCGATCAGCAAATCGCTGAGCGGGTTGGCGCAGCACAGCAGCGCACCGCCGCGCATCTTCTCGTCGTTGGCGAGGGCAGATGCCGCGTGTGGGCCGTGCTCGACCTCGCCTTCGATCAACATGCCCTTGCAGGAGCCGCAGGCGCCGTTCTTGCAACCGTAGGGCAATCCGATGCCCTGACGCAGCGCTGCGGTGAGCACCGGTTCGCCGGGCTCGACTTGGAAAGTCCGACCGCTATGCCGGAGCGTTACATTAAATGCCATAACTATGATCAAAAATCAAAAAAACAGATTACGTTAAAAGGGTGTTCCAATCGCGCCATTCGCCACGACGTTACAATCCAGCCTTATGAAAGCCCTACAAAAATTTGGCAACCTCGGACGTCCGCGGGTGTTGATCGTTGGCTGCGGCGACGTAGGCACGCGTTGTATCGACGCGCTGGGCAAGCGTTTCCGTATTTTTGCGGTGACGCGCGACCTGCAGAATGCCGCGGCCTTGCGCATGCACGGCGCCACACCGGTCTACGCCGACCTCGATCGACCTGGAAGCCTGCATCGAATCGCGGCGCTCGCGCCTTGGATTCTGCATTTGGCGCCGCCTCCGACAACCGGTGCGACCGATACGCGCACCCGCAGTCTGCTGGCAGCGCTGGGACGAGCTCAGGCAAGGGGCCGAGCACCGCTGCGGCGCAGTTCGGGCAACACGCCGTCCAATATGCCGCGCATTAGGCCGCGTAATACCCATGCGGCATGCGTGCCCCGCATGGCGGTCGGCCGCCTGCGCCGTCGGATGGCATCCCTGTGCATTGTACCCGAGCCCGGTTTGGCCCCCGCGAGGATCCTGTCTTACGCCAGCACCTCAGGTGTATACGGCGACTGCGCAGGGGCACTGATCGACGAGACGCGCCCGACACGCCCGGCCAACCCTCGTGCGATTCGTCGCGTGGATGCCGAAACCGCATTGCGCGATGCCGGCGTGCGTGGGCTGATATCGCTGCGAGTCATGCGGATCCCCGGCATTTACGCGGCTGATCGCCTGCCGCTGGCGCGCTTGAACAAAGGCACCCCCGCGCTATGTCCGGCCGACGACGTGTACACCAGCCACATTCATGCCGACGATCTGGCAAGCATATTGTGTCGCGCTCTGTGGCGCGGTATGCCGCAGCGCGTGGTCCATGCGAGCGACGATAGTCGATTGAAAATGGGAGATTACTTCGATCTGGTCGCCCGGACTCATGGCTTGCCCTTGCCGCGGCGCATTGCACGCGAGCAGGCTGGGCGCGAACTGGAGCCTATGCTGCTGTCGTTCATGCGTGAATCGCGCAGGCTCGACAACACGAGACTCAAACGCGAATTGGGCGTGCGCTTGCGTTATCCAAGTGTCACCGAGTTTTTGCAGGAATACGCTTTGCAACGTACTTCGCTTACGTGAGCAATGGCACGCACTCCAGCACGATCAAGCTGATCAGCGCGCCGATCACGGCGCCGGCGAGTTGGGGATTGATGCGATTAAGTTGATAGGCCGTCACGGTAAGCGCGGCCGCAAGGGTGGCGACCAGCAGTAGGGCGCTACCGACATAGACGAAGTCAACGCTTAAACCGTTCCAGTTCATGATGACCTCCGTGATCGACCGTGCGAGTCGACTCTTCAAGTATAGGAGAGGTCAGCCATGAAAACACGTTGCGGTGCATCCGTCTGGCGTTGGCAGTGAGATGCAAAAAGCGTGTTTCGGTGCCGCTGCCGTCAGTCTTGCGCCTGCAAGCGGGCAAGTTCGGCCGCTCCCAGCCACATCCATAGTCCAGGCGCAAGTTCCGGGGGCAGGGCGAAACCGCCGATCGCGTGGCGGTGTAAGCTTTCAACCCGGTTGCCCACTGCCGCCAGCATCCGCTTTACCTGATGGTATTTGCCTTCGAGGATGTTCAACTCGAGTTCGTGCGCGGTCCGGCGACGAGCAGCCAGTGCGCGTAACGCAGTGGATTCGCCGTGCAGCATGACGCCGGCGCATAGGGTTTCGAGCTGATTTTCGTCCAACGGATGCTTGACGCCAACGTGATACACCTTGGAAACCTTGCGTTTTGGCGCGGTGTAGGCGTGGATAAAAGCGCCATCGTCCGAGAGCAGGATCAACCCCGTCGTGTCCTGATCGAGCCGCCCCACGCATTGCACGCCGCGCTCACGAAGCGGTGCGGGTAGCAGGCTGAAAATGCTGCTGTGGTGCTGCGGCGTATGCGAACACTCGAAGCCGGCCGGTTTGTGCATGGCCAGGTAGACCTTCTCATGAAAGGCCCAGACGACGTTATCCACAGTGAATGTAAGGCCCTCGGTCTCGAACCTTCGATGCGGGTCCACGCATGGCTCGCCGGCGATGGCGACTGCGCCGCTCGCGACGAGCGCCTGGCACTGGCGCCGACTGCCAAACCCTTGCGTATGAAGGATGCGTTCGAGTTCCATCGGAACGGGTTCCAAAAAACGAAGTATATGGCCCGAGAGGTCTCCTGCGGCCGCCGGGCAGGATCGACGTTATTGGTGTTTTCGTCAAGCGTAAGAGGGTGAGGTAAATCTGGGTTGGTCTTATTTTAAGTAAGAAACGCTCGAAGAAACCCCGATTGGCGCAGGCTGTGTCGGTTTACCGCTCTGAAGGTGTTCAACCCGATACCCAAACCGGCCTCCGACCACTATCCAAGCCGGGTTTCGAGCCGGGTTTCGAGCCACTTCTCAGCCCGCTACCTCGATCCGATTTCAGACCTTACTCCCACCATGCGGCCCTTTCCCAAACTCTCGGCGCCTGAATGGCACCGACTCGGCGCAGCAAGCCTGAGCGCCTGCGTGGTGCTCGCGCTCAGTCTGCTGCTGGCCCACTGGGGGGCGCAGCGGCTGGCCCATCGCCAGGAGCAGCAGCTACTGGCGAGCGCCGCGCAGGGAATAGGGCGCGCCATCGATCACGTCTTTCTGGAGGTGCTGCCCGCAGTCAGCAGCGACGCGCCACTGTTGACCCGCCCATGCGATTCGGTAAGCGCGGCGTTGCGCGATCAGGTCACACGCTTGCCTTACCTCAGCGCCATTCATCTGATCGAGCGCGGGCAGATTTATTGCTCATCGATCAGCGGTTTTGCGCCAGACGACGGCATACCGTTGTTGGCTGACGTGCCCGATGCTTCAGGCATCGGCACTGCTCGATTGGCCGGTCAATTTGCCGATCGGCCGGTGCTTACGGTGCGAGGGCCGCAGACGCAGGACCGGCAGGTGGTCGCCTTGATCGACAGCGCTTATTTCACCGACTTGCTTGCCGCGCAGCAAAGCCGCAGCTACGCGGGCGTGAGTGCGCAGATCGGGCCCATTGCGCTGACGAGTCGCGGCAGTGGCACGGCCTCAAGCACACCAATGCATCCGAATTTCATACGTGCCGCCGAAGCGGGTTTACCTCGTCTGGCAGTGGAAATCGAACCCTCGGCGCGGTACACGGCCTTCCTGGCAGCCGCGCAGTACCCGCGTCTCGCTTTGCTTGGCATTGCGTTCGCGGCGTTGGTTTTTTCCCTTGTCTATCGGTACTGCGAGCGCGACCGCCGCGCTGCGCTGCGCTTGCGACGCGCCATCGACGAACGGGCCTTTATTCCGTACTATCAGCCGCTGATCGACGCCCACCTGGGACATTGCGTGGGCGTCGAAGTGCTGGCGCGCTGGCGTACCCCAGACGGTCAAATCCTTAGCCCTGCCGCATTTATCGATCTGGCTGAACGCAGCGGTCTGGTGATCCCGTTGACGCGCCAACTGATGGAGCGGGTTGCGGTAGACCTGCGCTCAGGAGCCTTCCCGCCGGGCTGTCGAGTCGCGATCAATCTCTCGAGCCGGCATTTGTGCGATAGCGTCATAGTCGAGGATCTGCGCGGAATTTTTCACGATCTGCTGCCGCACTATCGGCTGGACGTCGAAGTTACCGAGCGCGCGGTGATCGGCGATTTCACACAAGCGCAAGCGGTGTTGGATCAGATTCGTCAATTGGGCGTTGAAATCGCCGTCGACGATTTCGGCACCGATTACAGCTCATTAAAATACCTGCAGCAGTTCCGCTTCGACGTGTTGAAAATAGATCGCAGTTTCGTGGCAGGGTTACCCGACGACGCCACCAGCCTCGCGATTGTCTCGGCGTTATACACACTGAGTGCAAAGCTCGGCATGCAAGTGATCGCCGAAGGCGTCGAAACCGAAGCGCAGGTTGAGATTCTGCTAGCGCAAGGCATCTCGTTGCTGCAGGGGTATTACTACAGCCCGCCGCTCGCGTTCAATGCGTTGCTTACCTGGCTGGCTGAGCGAGAAAGGCCGGCGGGCGCCCCTACTGCCGCTTGAGCACCCCTCTCATCCTGCTACCGTTTCTTGTATAGTCTGTAATAGGACTAGAAGCCATTAAGCAAAAAACGAGAAGGCTGAACAAAGGGTAAGACATCGTGTTAAAAGAAAATGTGCGGACGCTTTGGATGTGCGTTGCCGTCGCTGGCGCGTTCGTATCGGTCGGTGGCATTTGCCTGACGATAGGAGGGTTGTTGCTCATCGAATATGACCTGACCAAACTCGGTGTCGGAATGATCGTCGTGGGCACCTTGACCTACGTAACCATCTTGAATCGGATTGGTCAGGACTAGCAGAAAAATCACGCCATGAAATTCTCACCATCGCCGGCGAGCACCGATTTGATACTCAACAAGTGTTGCTGTGCGCTGGCCGGATCCCCTTCGCGCATCTGCCGATAAGTCTTTAATGCGATCTCATGCGGTATCGGTTTGATGCGCCGTCCAGTGCTCAGCGCTGTAACCTGCACCTGCGCCGCGCGTTCCAGATAATAGAGGTCGTCCCACGCTTCGGCAATGTTGGGGCCAACCACCATCACGCCATGATTACGCAGGAAAATCACATCGGCGTCGCCCAGGGCGCCGGCGATTCGATCACCTTCGGAATTGTCCAGCGCCAGCCCGTTGTAATTTTCATCGACAGCCGTGCGGCCATAAAATTTCAATGCGGTCTGACCCGCCCAGACAAGCGGTTCGCCCTCCACCATGGCAAGCGCGGTTGCGTACGGCATGTGGGTATGAAAGGCCGCGACGACCCGCGGTTTTTGTTTATGCAGCCGCGCATGTATGTAGAACGCGGTCGCTTCGGGCTTGCCGTGACCGGCAATCACGTGTCCGTCGAAATCGCAAATCAACAGGCTGGACGCGGTAACCTGCTCGAAAGCCAAACCGTACGGATTCACGAGAAACAGGCCTTCGCAGCCCGGCACCAACGCAGAAAAGTGATTGCAAATTCCCTCGGCCATGCCCAACCGCGCGGCCATGCGGAAGCACGCTGCAAGATCGATGCGGGCCTGCACGACCGCTTGTGTATCTAGTCTGCCATAACGCAGGATTGCGGCTGAGTCGGCGCCGCCAGTCGTCAATTCATGGGCCATCTTGGACCTTCCCTAATCTAATCAATACGTTCCAATCGATACGCTCGAACGTGCACGCCTTGCGGATATGTTAGTCCGGAGCAATAGGCCGGGCTTAAAGCCAGCGAGCTTAGAGCCGGCGAGCTTGCGGATTAAACTTTCCGATCGCGCTACGCATTGGGCTTAAACCCCCAACCGAGCGAGTCGAATAATTCCGGCACGCCGTCTAGTGTAGCCAGTGTCGCATCCGCGGTGTAATCGGCAAGCGGCTTGCGCCCGGTACCCCGGTCTATCCATACGCAGCGGAATTTCATATCGCGTGCGGCGGCATGGTCCAGGTGCGGGCTTGCGCAAATATGAACCACGTCTGCCAGGCCAACGCCAAGCTGCGCGTGAGCGTATTCGAAAATGCGCCGCGACGGCTTGTAAGCGCCAGCTTGCTCGGCGGTTATCATGCGGTCGATGTAGCCGCCCATTTGCGCGACATTGCCGGCGATGATCGCGTCGTCGGTGTTCGAAATAATGCACAGCTTGAACCCGTCCGCTTTAAGGCGCGCCAGCGTAGGCACGACCTCGGGAAAAGGCGGCATTTTGGCAATGCGGCTCGTCAGGATGTCGATATCCTCGGGCGCATAGCGCATGCCCAACTCGGTCATGGCCAGGCGTAGCCCTTCCCCGGCCACTTCCTTGAACGTGCGATGGGGCGCGGTTTGCTCTAGCGCATGCTCATACTTGTCATAAATCTGAATCAAGCGCATCGGGTCGATATCTGCATGGCCGCGGATGGCAAGAATATGCTGGACCGCCGCGAGCAAACCCTCGTCCCATTGGATCAAGGTGCCGTAGCAGTCAAAGGTCAGCCACTCAGGGCGTGTCGTATGGTGCAGAGTGTTCATGGTCGTGCTGTCCAATAGGTCGATAACCGTCGATAAAATTCAATAAAACCAGCAGGCGATCGAGCATGAAATGCCGCTTGCCGCGGTGCGCCCTCGCGTTCACTCGGGCTCCATAGCGACAGCATAGAGAGTTGGCATGTTATTTGAAAATTAAATATAATAATGATAATAAGTTGATTTTCGACTAAGGTCCGGCATGTTCGATTTGGAGCTATTGAGAAGTTTCGTTTGCGTCGTCGATGCGGGCGGGTTCACGCGCGCGGCGGAGCGTGTGCACCGCACGCAATCGACGATCAGCCAGCAGATCCGCAAGCTCGAAGAGAGCGCAGGGCAGCCATTGCTGGTGCGAACTCGCTCGGGCAACCAGATCGTCCCCACCGAAGCCGGCGAGCGATTGCTCGGATACGCGCGACAACTGCTCGCGATCTCGGCCGAGGCGCACGATGTGTTGTGCAACCCGGAGACGGTGAGTTTGGTGCGATTGGGCATTCCCGAGGATTTTGCGGCACGCCAATTGACCGAGATGCTTTCGGGTTTCGCACGATCCCATCCCGGGATTCGGCTCGATACGGTCAGTGGAATGAGCGTCGACCTGCGTCTGCATCTCGATGCTGGCGAGTTGGATCTGGCGTTGATCAAACGAGAACCGGGGAGTGGCCCCAGCTTGGCCTGCTGGCCTGAAGAGGTGGCCTGGGTAGCCGGCTTAAATGAGGACCGAAGCGGCGCGGACGAAACCAGTCCGGTGCCGTTGGTGCTGTTCCCTCAGGGCTGCATCTACCGCAATCGAGCGATCCATGCACTCGAGGCGGCGGGGCGCCGTTGGCGCGTCGCCTACGGTAGCCATAGTCTGGCGGGCGTGCAGGCTGCGGTCTCGTCCGGGCTCGGAATCACGATTTTGCCGAAGAACGCGGTGTTGAGCGATCACCGCGTGCTGGGCGACGACGATGGCTTCAGCACGCCGCCAACCGCAGAGCTGGCGCTGATCACGACCGCAGCGGGCCTGAGCCCGGCGGCCGCACAACTGGCGGCGTATCTGGAGCAGTCGGTCCAGATCGATTAGTGCTGCACCTCGACGACGATATCGTCGTAGTGCCTGATCCGGTAAATCATCATCGAGAGCAGCCAGCTCACCACGAACACGCCGATCACGATGTAACCGAGCACGCCGAAATTGTCATTGAGCATGCTGATCGAATCCCACACCGGTCCCGTCATCTTGAACTGATCGCCGATCAGGCCCAAGGTCTCAATGCCGCCGATCACCACGGCCACCACGACCGAAACAAAGGTGATGGTCATGTTGTAGTAAATCTTGCGTATCGGCTTCAAAAAGGCCCAGCCATAGGCGCCCAGCATCAAGATGCCATCCGTGGTGTCGATCAGCGACATCCCCACCGAAAACAACGCCGGGAACACCATGATGCTCCAGAACGTCATGCCGTGAGCGGCCTGGCTCGATGAGATACCGAACAGCGCCACTTCGGTGGCGGTGTCGAAACCGAGGCCGAACAGTATCCCGATCGGGAACAGGTGCCAACTGCGCGTTACCATCCTGAACAACGGGCGAAACAGACGCGACAGAAGGCCACGCTTATTGAGCAGCAAATCGAAATCGTTTTCGACCAGCGCTTCGCCGCGCTTGACCGCATGGAACGTGCGGAACACCGAAATCAGGATCAGGACGTTCGCAAACGCGATCAAGAACAGAAAGCCTGCCGAGGCGATCGTGCTGATTACGCCACCCATCGACTTCATGATTTCGAAGTGCGATTGCAAAGCGGTCGCGGCAAAGCCGATGCCGACCGAAAGAGCGCACACCACGCTGGCGTGCCCCATCGAAAAGAACAGCCCGACCGAAACGGGACGTTTGCCTTCCTGCATCAATTTTCGCGTCACGTTGTCGATCGCGGCGATGTGATCGGCATCCACGGCGTGGCGCAGGCCAAAGGTATAGGCCAATAAGGCTGTTCCAAGCAGAATCGACTGGCCGTGAAACAGGACAAAAGCCCACACCCAGGCACCGACATTGGCGGCAATCAGCAAGAGGTAGATGCCGCCAATCTTGGCGCGCAGATGGGCAGGGGTATCGTTGAACAGGGTGATGAATTTATTGGGCATGAAGTCCTCGCATGCTGTTAACGGATCCGGCAAAACGCCGGAGTGTGGTACGAGCCGATGTGCATGCAATGCAACATTGCGGGATTGCACGAGGCGGACTCGACGAGGGCAGGTCTCCTGGCTTACGCGTCATCGTTTGCTATCGCCTTCCCGGCTTCTTAGTTGCCAGTGGCATTCGATAACAAACTCTGCGTTCACAGTTGCGGGCACAGCTGTGGTCTCGGCCGAAGCCTCACCACATTCCCTATTAATGCCTTGCGGCAGCCATCATGGAGCGGATTATGGCGGGTTTCCTCCAAATAGTTAAGGGTACTGGCGTGCGAAGCGCTCGGCCGTTGGACGATTGCCCGTCCAGCGTTTAAGCTGGAAGGGGTGCTCCACACGCCTACACTCCCTCATCTGGATTGCGATCATGAATTGGAATAGCGCAGTGCGGCAGCCGGGCGTACTCGCGGCGCTTGCGGCGGCATTGTTATTTGGCGCCGGAACGCCACTGGCCAAGGCTCTACTGGGCGATGTCAGCCCCTGGATGCTGGCCGCCCTGCTGTATCTGGGGTCCGGCATCGGTTTGGCGGTGTATCGGCGTCTGAGCCGCGCGCCCGCGGTGCGGCTACCACGTCATGAAGCGCCGTGGTTTGCCGGCGCGATTCTGTGCGGCGGCGTCATCGCGCCGGTGCTGTTGATGATCGGTCTGACCGGCATGCCGGCTTCCGGCGCTTCGCTACTGCTCAACGCCGAAGGGGTATTTACCGCGCTCCTGGCGTGGTTTGCGTTCAAGGAAAACTTCGATCGGCGCATTGCACTCGGTATGGCGGCTATTGTGGCCGGCGCGGCGGTGTTGAGCTGGCCTAGCACCGTTCGGCTGGCCGGGGGCTGGCCCGCACTGGCCATCCTAGGCGCTTGCCTGGCCTGGGGTCTCGATAACAATCTGACGCGTAAGGTGTCGCTCAGCGACGCAACCTGGGTGGCCTGCGTCAAGGGGGGCGTGGCGGGCAGTGTCAACCTGGTGCTGGCTTTATCGCTGGGCGCGACGCTCCCTAACTGGGCTCATCTGGGTGCCGCAATGCTGGTCGGTTTTTTGGCCTACGGCGTCAGCCTGACCTTGTTCGTGATGGGGCTGCGCCATTTGGGTACGGCGCGCACCGGCGCGTACTTCTCGATCGCACCGTTCTTCGGGGCAGTTCTGGCGTTGGCGATGGGCGAGCCGCTGACGTTGCCGCTGCTGGTGGCGGGGGCATTGATGGCCGTCGGTATCTGGTTGCACCTGACCGAACGCCACGTACATACGCACACTCATGAAGCGACGGAGCATCGGCATGAGCATGTGCATGACGCGCATCATCAGCATGAACATGATTTTCCGGTTGCGCCTGGCACGCGGCATAGCCATCAGCATAGGCATACTGCTATGGTCCACGCGCATGCGCATTTTCCGGATATGCATCATCGGCACCGGCATTGATCTTTCTCAGCGAGACACCTTAGATGAATAGTCGCACCGGCTGGAAGTGCCTGCTTTTGCTATGGGCCATTTTGTCTTCGAGCGCTTACGCTACCGATACCACCAGTGCCTTGGGCTCGCCGCAAATCGCTTCCATGGCCCCCGAATCGGCTCATTCGTCGGCGCAGTCGTCGGCGTTGTCCGATGCGTCGTCGCAAAGGGGCATACGGCAAGGCGCACCGTGGGCGACGTTCTATGGCGCGGCGACGGATATCGATCTCACTAAACTGGCGGCCACCTTCCGGATGCTCGATATCGATGCCGATCCGGACCAGGAAAATTTCACGCCGCAGCAAGTCGCCGCGTTAAAAAATGGCGGAAGCAACAAGGTATTGAGTTATTTCAACATCGGCTCCTGCGAGAAAAGTCGCAACTACTGGTCTGAGGTGCCCGAGGGTTTCGTCTCCTGTTCGGCCAATCTTGCCGCCCAGCGCGGCAACTACGACGGCTATCCGAACGAAGTCTGGATGGACCCGAGCAACGCCGATTATCAGCATCTGCTCTTGGACTATGTAGCACCGCGGCTGGTCGCCCAAGGCGTCGACGGCTTCTATCTGGACAACATGGAAATCGTCGAGCACGGCACTCGGACCGCCAATGGGCCTTGCAATAGCGCTTGCGTGCGAGGGGCGTTGGACTTCGTCGCCAAGCTGCGTGCGAAATATCCGAACCTGACGATCGTGATGCAAAACGCCACCAGTGATGTCACGCGTCTTGGGCGCACGTCGGCCGGCGCTTATGCGACGCTCATCGACGGCGTCGCGCACGAGGAAGTCTATCAACCGGCCCACGACCTCACTGCCGAAGGGGAGCTGATGCTCTGGTCCGGGATGAATTTACGCCCGGGCGGCCAACCGTTTTGGATAGGCACGGTCGATTACGTCGGCAAGTGCAGCAACCTGGCCGCTGCGCGAGCCGACTACGCGCGCAGTCGGGCACGCCACTTTTCGCCCTACGCCTCCAACGCCAGCGCAGACCAGCAAACCGTCTGCTATTGGCCGTTGCTGGGCTCAGAGGTTGGGCCGTGACGGTGTTCTCGCTTCCACTCAACCTTGCACGCAATTTTGCACCCAACTTCGCACCGAATTCCGCAGGCAACACCGTACTCCTGCCGGGCATCACAAGATGAACTCCGAAGATCTGAAGCTGTTTCTCGATGTAGCGATCAATGGCAATTTCTCGCGCGCCTCGATCGAAATTGGTTTGTCCCAGTCCGCGTTGAGCCGGCGAGTCTCCGCATTGGAAGCCGAGTTGAATGTCCGGCTTTTTTACCGTAGCGGGCGCGGTGTCGTGCTCACCGAAGCGGGGCATCGTCTGGCCAAATATGCGACCGAGGTCACAGACGTCCTGCAGCGGGCCACTCTGGATCTATCGTCTCCCGCGCATCAGGGGCCTTCCAGCATTGTCCTCGCCGCACAGCCGACGATTGCGAAAATTCTGTTCGGCTCGATCGGCAAGGCGTTGAAGCTGCAATATCCGGGTATCAAAATGCACTTCAAGGAAGGCTTGGGCGGTCATATTCAGGAGTGGATTGCCAACGGAGAAATCGACGCGGCGATCGTCTATCTGCCCGAGAATCATTCGTCGCTGGGTGTCGACGTAATCCTGCGCGAGCAACTGAGTTTTGTCGCACCGCCAGAATTCGGTCCGATCGGCGCGGGGTTTCCGGTCGAGCGTCTGGCCGATGTGCCGCTGGTGCTTCCCGCGCATCCGCATGGGTTGAGAGTGCTCGCGCAATCGCTCACTGCGCGATTTTCCCGGACGCTGAACCTGAGCATGGAATGTGACGCGTCCGTCTACATCACCAAGCAGCTCGTGGCCGAAAACTGCGGCTGCACCATCCTGCCGTTGGCTTCGGTCCAGGAAGAAGTGCAAAAGGGCATTCTTCAAGCGGCGCCCCTGATCGATCCCGAGATCGTTCGCGATGTGGCGATCATTTCTGCGCGCAATAGACCGCCTATACCGAGTCAACGGCAGGTTCTTGAAACGGTCCGCCAACAAATCGTGCAACTGGTCGAGATCGGGGCTTGGGCCGGCGCGACGCTGGTTTAGGCTGCGAACCTGGGCAAACAAGCCCCGTGGGAACCTGTCCCGCGCTTCGATGCATGGCGCCCATATCTGATGTGTGTTCACGGCATAGCATGGCGGCGGTGGCTGCGGCATACTTTCGCGCGGAGCTCGCGCACTATAAAAAAACATTGGCACAGCACAGGAGACACAATGACGTCTTGGTATCGCAGCATGAATCCGCCGCAAAAGCGGACATTTTGGGCGTGCCTGATGGGCTGGGCACTCGACGCCATGGACGTTCAGCTGTTCGCGTTTGTGATTCCGACACTGATCACGCTGTGGGGGATGACGAAGTCGCAAGCGGGCATCGTGGGCACCGCCGCCCTGATTACGTCGGCGATCGGCGGAGTGCTGGCCGGCCTGCTCGCGGACCGTATCGGCCGGGTTCGTGTCCTGCAGATTACGATACTCTGGTTCGCCCTTTTTACCGGACTCTCGGCGCTGACCCATTCGTATCATCAACTGCTGCTGACCCGCAGCCTGCAGGGCTTGGGCTTTGGCGGGGAATGGGCCGCTGGCGCCGTGCTGATCGGCGAGGCCGTCGACAAACGTATTCGCGGCCGAGCGGTGGGCACAGTCCAGGCGGGCTGGCCGATCGGTTATGCAATGGCTGCGCTCGCCTACTTCATTATTTTCAGCTTGTGGCCCGCGGATGTAGCTTGGCGCTTGCTGTTCTTCGTCGGCTTGCTGCCCGCGTTGGCGGTCATCTGGCTGCGCCGCAACGTCCCCGAGTCGGAGGCCTTCAAGGCTGTAGCCGACGTACGCAAGAAAACCAGCTTCGCCGGCAATTTTGCACTGATCTTTTCACGCAACGTGTTGCCTCGCACCCTCACGGCCTCGTTGCTGGCGGCGGGTGCGCTGGGTGGCAACTACACCATTCTGACCTGGCTCGTGACCTACTTGCGGCAAACGCACAGCATGTCGATCGGCGGGACGACCGGCTACCTGGCGATCAATATCTTCGGCTCATTTTGCGGCTATGTGGGCGCGGCTTATTTGAGCGACCTGCTCGGGCGACGCAAGACGTTCGTGTTGTCCGCGCTCGGCGCGACGCTTGCGATTCTGACTTATACCTTCCTGCCTGTGGTCGGCATGACCATGCTGTTGCTGGGTTTCCTGGTCGGGATGTTCCAGTCGGGCATCGTCTCCGGCATGGGAGCCTGCTTTTCCGAGCTGTTTCCGGCACAGATACGCGCCAGCGCCGGCGGCTTTTCCTACAACTTCGGCCGCGCCTTCGGATCGCTGGTGCCGGCTGCAGTCGGCATCACGAGTGCGGAATACGGACTCGGACCGTCGATAGGCGCTTGGGCGGCGGCCTCATATGCACTCGTTTTCGTGGCCGCGCTGGCGATGCCCGAGACTCGTAATAAGGAGCTTGAACTACATGTCTGACCTCAAACCTCAACTACCCCGCACGGGCGGCCGCATCCTGGTCGACGCGCTCCAGATCAACGGCGTGGACACGGTGTATTGCGTGCCTGGCGAAAGCTATTTACCTGTGCTCGACGCTTTGCATGACACCACCAGCATACGCACCTACGTAGCCCGTCATGAAGGCGCTGCATCCAATATGGCGGACGCCTACGGCAAGCTCACCGGTCGCCCCGGCATCTGCTTCGTCACGCGCGGCCCAGGCGCCACGCACGCCAGTGTCGGTGTGCATACGGCCCGCCAGGATTCGACGCCGATGATTCTTTTTATTGGTCAGGTCGACACCGGCTTTGCAGAACGCGAGGCGTTCCAGGAAGTCGACTACCGGCAGATGTTCGGCGGCCTGGCCAAGTGGGTGACGGAGATCCAGGACCTGACGCGGATTCCCGAAGTGCTGGCTCGTGCGTTCAGCGTGGCGACTTCGGGGCGGCCGGGCCCGGTCGTCGTGGCGCTGCCCGAGGATGTTCTGTTCGCGTCGGGTGTGGCGCAAGACGCACCGCCGTCGCGCACTGCGCAAAGCGCTCCTACAGCCAGCGACATGGACGCGTTTCGTGCGTTGCTTGCGCAGGCGCGCCGACCGCTCATGGTGATCGGTGGCACGGGCTGGGACCCGCAAGCCTGCGCAGATCTGCAGGCCTTCGCATTAGCTAACGACATCCCAGTTGCGGCAGCGTTCAGGCGGCAGGATCTGTTCGACAATTGCGCGCCTAATTATGTCGGCCAGATCGGCCTTGGAATTTCACCGAAACTGGCCCAGTGCGTGCGCGAGGCCGATCTCGTGATCGCCGTGGGTACGCGTTTGAGCGAAGTGACCTCGGGCGGGTACACGCTGGTGCAAAGCCCCGTACCGGAGCAGACGCTCGTGCATGTGCATGCCGACGCGAATGAACTGGGTCGGGTCTATCAGGCCACGTTGCCGATCAACTCGGGAATGCGCAACTTTGCCCAGGCGCTAGCGGCATTGCCTGCGCTCGACGTGCAATGGCAGTCGTGGACGCGAACCGCGCGTGAAGCGTATATGGCGCATTCGACCGCCAGGGTTCCCGACATCGTGCCCAATGGCGTTGACCTTTCGCAGGTTGTTGCCCATTTGAGCGAGGTGTTGCCGGCCGATTCGATCATCTCCAACGGCGCGGGCAACTACACGGTTTGGGTGCATCGCTTTTACCGCTATCGCCAGAGCGCGACCGAACTGGCGCCTACCAGTGGCGCAATGGGTTACGGCCTGCCCGCCGCGATCGCTGCGAAATTGCAGCACCCGGAGCGCGAGGTCGTGTGCTTCGCCGGCGACGGTTGCTTCATGATGTATCCGCAGGAATTGGCGACAGCGATGCAATACGGCGCGGCGATGATAGTCATCGTGGTGAACAACGGCATGCTGGGCACCATACGCATGCACCAGGAACGCGAGTACCCAGGTCGAGTCTCCGGCACTGATCTGCGCAATCCCGATTTCGTTGCGCTGGCTCGTTCTTTTGGCGCATATGGTGAAACGGTCGAACGTAGCGAGGATTTCCCGGCGGCTTTTGCTCGCGCACGGGCCGCAGGTGTGGCGGCGGTGCTCGAGTTGCGCACGGACCCTCTGCAAATTACTCCAACCGCACGATTGGAACGATAACCCCGAATCGGCCGCACAGTGTCGATGCTGTGCGGCCGTATCGTTGAATCTGGTAGGGTTTCGTCAACGCGGCAGGTGCGGTCATGCCGCTCAGTTGTACGGGTTGGCGGGCACGCCGTTGCTTGCCATGTCCACGGTGCCATGCGACTGCGCATAGCGGGCTTGCAGTTGCAGCGCTTGTTGCGTGTACACCGGGCTGATGTCCGGATATGACTCGTCGGTCACGAGATTCGAACCGTTTTGTTGGGCCGTTACCAATTCTTGGTAAACCTCGGCGCGTGTTTTTTCTTGCGCGAATGCGTTCGAGGATGCGAGAACGATAAGCGAGAGGGTAAGCATGGCGATCTTCTTCATTTTCAACTCCAGTGTATGTGTTTGATGGGGTATGCATAGGGGCTAACGCTTGTTCGTCCGCGAATATTCCTGTCTGCCCCAAAAAAAGTATTTCAGGTAATAACAATAAGGGATCGATTCTGTCTAATTAAATTTGTAGTGCGAATTAATATTTGTGGATGGTGCGTGAGAAATTCGTAGTCGAATCGCTACTGTCGACGATGCTCACGCGCCTGCGCCACCGGAAACCAGCGGGTCGCCCGATCTACGAAAATACGATTCCCAGCGTCGGCTGCAGGAAGATATGAGTCGAGATATGCGCTAAGTCCGCGGTGGCAAGCCCATAACGCCAATACAAGATGCCCCAGAGTATTCCCGGTGTAACAAACCGAAACATGTCGTACGTCAGAATCAAGGGCGTAAGGGGCTCTACCGTTATCGCGACGACGTTGATGTAGATGTTCAGCACCTGCGCAAGAATCATTGCAAGCCAGTAAGCGTTTGGAGCGATGCGCCCATCGGCCTGGCGCCAAACCAAACCCATTAGCCAGACCAGCGTTGATCCGACAAAAAGCTGATAGATGACATGTTCGTTGAACGCGCGCAATGTGAAATAGATTAGACGGACGGTGAGTCCTTGCGCTGCGAAATAAGCCCGGTATTCTGCTGGAAGCACGGACCGAAATGCAAAGCCGTCTATAAATAGCACGTAGGCTGCGACCGCGGCTCCTATCAGAAACGAAACCCGCACCGGGTGTTTGAGACCCGTCGGCATGATTTCGAGCCCCGTGCGTCGCGCAAAGAATAGACCGATCAGCCCTAGGGCAAAAACTAAACACGCACGAAGCCCAGGTGAGTGCCCCGTTGCCGTGCCCATTGCGATCCCCCATGGCGCTATGGCGGCAATGGCGGCGCCTATCGCCACGAGAATCAACCCAGGAACATTGCTGGTTTGGCTCCGAGGCGCTACAACGGCGGCCGCGACCGGCATAGTGGGCTCCATAGTTTGTGCAGAAGAAAAACGGGTTGTTCGAAAAGAGCTCTACGATAACCTACCATTGCCGGGAGACAGGTTCTTCGTTGCGTATGGCGTGCGATCCGCTGCCCATATTCACCAGTCTTCCCGCTGCTGCGCTCTGGTCCAGCCTGGTGGGGTCACTCCATGCGGTATCTATCGTTGATATCTATCATTGGGGTGATATATACTTTTGGTAGGTATCAGAAAGGAGGTTCAAATGTCATCTACTGCTAAGCTTTTCATCACAGGACGCAGCCAAGCGGTACGACTGCCAAGGGAATTCCGGTTTGAGGGAACCGAAGTTTTCATTCGTCGCAATCCGGCAACGGGTGAGGTTGTTCTATCGCCGAAGCCAACATCTTGGTTAGCGTTTTTCGAGCTTGCCGACCGCACCGACATTCCTGCCGATTTCATGACTGATCGCGAAGACCTGCCTGCCGAAGAAAGGAACCTGTTTTGAGTCGCGTCATGCTAGACACAAACATGGCGAGCTATGTCATTAAGGGACATCCGCCGGAAGCTCGCCAGCGACTGGCCGCGTTGCCGATGGACAACGTTGTCGTCTCGGTTGTCACGCAAGCGGAACTGCTTTACGGCTCGGCGCGCAAGGGGCATCCCGCCGCTTTTGCAAATCTCATACGCGAATTTTTGCTTCGCGTAGAAGTGTTACCTTGGGATGGAGAGGCCGCAACCGTCTACGGCGATTTGCGATTATCCTGCGCCGCTTCCGGTATCACGCTTGGTGCGCTCGATATGATGATTGCTGCGCATGCGATAGCCGCTAAAGCGATTCTCGTCACGCACGATGAGGCTTTTTCCCTTGTTCCTGGTGGGGTTCTTGCTGTCGAGGACTGGATCATTAAGGCGTGAGGATAGAGGCATCAAATCAACAAAAAAGCCGCAAACCTAATGGGCTATGCGGCTTTATGGACTTCTTTGGAGCGTTTGGGATTAATGCTTGGTGCCCGGGGTCGGACTCGAACCGACACGACTTTCGTCGGGGGATTTTGAGTCCCCTGCGTCTACCTGTTTCACCACCCGGGCTTTGGGCTGCGGGGCGAACCCGCTTGGCGTGTCCGAGTGGTAACCCCCGGACAAGACCGAAATTATGTCCGAAAACTCTCGCTCAGACAAGCGGTGCGTGACTGTTTACTCCAACTAGCCTATTCAAACACCGCTCATCCCGCGATCACTGGCTCAAATAATGAAACTGGCCACCCTTGATGATCCCCATTACGCTGGCCCGCTGGTCGAGTCCAACATGGTCGGCCTTGCTGGTACTAACAATACCGTTGGGCACCACCAATTCATGTGTCTGCTCAAGCGAATCGCGCAACGCCGCACGAAACTCCGGAGTTCCGGGCTGAGCCTTCGTCAACGCCCGAGTCACCGCATCATTCAACAACGGATATACCCCTGCAGCATCCCCAGCAAACTGAGTCACGCTACCCGCGCCATAACGCGCTTCATAGCGAGTCACAAAATCGAGCGCGGTTTTCTTGATCGGATTATCAGCGGGCAGATCGCGCGCCACCACTACCGGTTGCGTTGGGAACAGGGTGCCTTCGACGTCCTTGCCGCCTAAGCGGATGAACTCCGGCGTAGCGATGCCATGCGTTTGATAGATCGGACCTTTGTACCCGCGTTCTATCAATGTGCGCTGCGGCAGCACGGCCGGTGTCCCCGCGCCCGCAATCAGGATCGCATCGGGCTTGGTGGCCATGACCTTAAGCACTTGACCGGTCACGCTGGCATCGGTGCGGTTGTAGCGCTCGACATCAACAATCTGTATGTGGCGTAGCTCGGCGAATTTCGTCATTTGCTGCAACCAGCTTTCACCGTAGCCGTCGGAAAACCCGATAAACCCTATTGTCTTCACATTGTGATTCGACATATACCGCGTCACCACGTCAGCCATGGCAGCGTCGTTCTGCGCCATCTTGAAGGCCCAGATGCGCTTGCCCTGCTGTGGCTCGACCACGTTGGAGGTGCCCACCAGCGTGATCATCGGCGTACCGGTCTCGGCCACCGCATCCAACGCTGCAAGCGCCGAGGGCGTGGTGTTAGGTCCAACCACCACATCGACCTTATCCTCCGACACGAACCGGCGCACATTGCGCACCGCCGCGCCCGGGTCCGAGCCATCGTCGAGGATGGTGTACTGCGCCGGATGTCCGCCCAGGGTGGCCGGCCACATCAACATCGCGTTCTTGCTGGTGATGCCGATGGCGGCGGCCGGGCCGGTGCTCGACAAGTCGATGCCGACTTTGATCGGCGTGTCGGACGCGGCCCAGGCAGGCGCCGCGGCAAATGCGGTAAGGCTGAACACGGTAGCCGCGAAGCGCGCGGCAGAAGATAAAACGGGCATGGATCTTCCTTGTTCTAACGAGAGGTGGGACCGCACATTAATTGATTGCGCAGCAATCATAAACCGCCGCAAATTCCCTGTGCACAGCGTTTTCCCCAGGGCTGCAAGCTTACAGTTCGTAGTTTTCGTGCTCGCCGCGCAGCGCTTGTTCAATCAACTTGCGGTTCAGCGTGGGCGAGAGCAATTCGACCAACGTGTATACATAACTGCGCAGATAAGCACCTTGTTTGAGCGCGAGGCGCGTCAGATTGCTGCCGAACAGATGGCCAGCCGGAATCACCCTGAGGTTTTTGTCGCGTTCGGCGTTGTAAGCGATGTCTGCCATCAATCCCACTCCGAGGCCCAGTTCCACGTAGGTCTTGATCACGTCGGCGTCGATCGCTTCGAGTACTACGTCGGGCGTCAGGTTGCGCAGGGCGAACGCATGATTGATCTTGGCCCGGCCGGCAAACGCCGGATCGTAGGTGATCAGCGGGTATTGGGCTAGATCCTCAAGCGTAAGACTGCGCTTTTCCAACAGCGGGTGGTCTGGCTGGACGACGGCCACGTGATGCCATTGGAAGCAGGGCAGCGAGACCAGGTCCTTGTAACTGGAGATGGCCTCGGTCGCGATCGCCAGGTCGGCCTGGTCATGGAGCACCATCTCGGCCACCTGGGTCGGACTGCCCTGCAAGATCGACAGCCGCACCTTCGGAAAACGCTTCTTGAACTCCGCGACCGCGGCCGGCAGCGAGTAGCGCGCCTGCGTATGCGTGGCGGCGATGGTCAGGTTGCCTTGGTCCTGGGCGGCATAGTCTTTACCGATGCGCTTCAGGCTTTCGACCTCCTGGAGAATCTTTTCTACCGATACCAGGATGATGCGACCCGGTTCCGTCAGTGATCTGACCCGCTTACCGTGGCGCGTAAAAATCTCCACGCCCAACTCTTCCTCAAGCTCGATGATCGCCTTGGACACGCCCGGCTGCGAGGTGTACAGCGCTTTCGCGGCTTCTGTCAGGTTGTAGTTTTGACGGACGGCTTCACGCACAAAACGGAATTGGTGCAGATTCATAATAACCTCAGGGTATATCAAAAGAATTTTTTAGTAGTTTGACATATAAAGCGAGTTTATTACGATTCGGGATAAGGATTCAAGAAAGCTAGGAATAGTGTCAGCTCGGTGTCAAACGAGCGTCAAGCGAGTCCATCCCGGCGGCAGGTCCAGCGCACCCAGCAAAACCATTGCGGGTTTTCGCCACCTCTGTCGAAATTTATTTTCGATGCCAGTGCGTAGCACCGGCTTCCAGAACCACTGAGGTCCTTGCATGTATCAGTACGATCAGTACGATCAGACGATTGTCGATGAACGTGTCGTTCAGTTTCGTGACCAGGTGCGCCGGCGTCTGTCGGGCGAGTTGACCGAAGAAGAATTCCGTCCGCTGCGGTTGCAGAACGGTCTTTATCTGCAGCGCCACGCCTACATGTTGCGTGTGGCCATTCCTTACGGACATCTGCGCAGCGACCAGATGCGGATGTTGGCGCGCATTGCGCGCGAGCATGATCGCAATTATGGCCATTTCTCGACGCGCACGAATATCCAGTACAACTGGATCGAGCTCGAAGATACCCCGGAGATCCTCGCCAAGCTGGCGTCGGTGCAGATGCACGCGATCCAGACGTCTGGCAACGTGCTGCGCAATATCACCTCGGATCAATTCGCGGGTGTGGCGTCCGACGAAATCGTCGATCCGCGGCCGTACTGCGAGATCCTGCGCCAGTGGTCGACCTTCCACCCTGAATTTGCCTGGCTGCCGCGCAAGTTCAAGATCGCGGTCTGCGGCGCGCGCGAAGACCGCGCCGCGGTGCTGATTCACGATATCGGCATCTTCCTGTACAAAGACGCGCACGGCGAAGTTGTGGCGCGCGTACTGGCCGGCGGCGGCCTGGGCCGCACGCCTATCATCGGCTCGGTGATCCGCGAAGATCTGCCGGTGCGCCATTTGCTGAGCTATTGCGAGGCCGTGTTGCGCGTCTATAACCGCTATGGCCGTCGCGACAATATCTACAAGGCACGCATCAAAATTCTGGTGAAAGCGCTCGGTCCGGCGAAGTTCGCCGAGGAAGTCGAAGCCGAATGGGCCCACCTCAAGGATCAGCAGACCACCATCACGCAAGAAGAGTTCGCGCGTGTGTCGGCCTGCTTCTCGGCCCCGGCCTATGAAAAGTTGCCCGACACCGATACTTCGTACGAGAAGCATCTGCTGGACGAGCGCGCTTTTGCCCGTTGGGTCGAGCGCAACGTGCGTCCGCACAAGGTGCCCGGCTATGCGAGCGTGACCTTGTCGCTCAAACCGGGTGTCAGCTCGCCCCCGGGCGACGCCTCGGACGTGCAAATGGATGCAGCGGCCGACCTGGCCGATGAATTCAGCTTCAGCGAACTGCGTGTGTCGCACGAGCAGAACCTGATTCTGGCCGATGTGCGTAAACGCGACCTGCACGCTGTGTGGTTGCGCGCCAAGGCGTTGAATTTCGCCACCGCGAATATCGGGCTGTTGACCGACATCATTGCTTGCCCCGGCGGCGATTTCTGCTCGCTGGCCAACGCCAAGTCGATTCCGATCGCACAAGGTATCCAAGCGCGTTTCGACAACCTCGATTTCGTTTACGACTTGGGCGATTTGTCCTTGAATATCTCTGGCTGTATCAATTCCTGCGGTCATCACCACGTCGGCAACATCGGCGTGCTCGGTGTCGACAAGGATGGCGAGGAGTGGTACCAGGTGTCGCTGGGCGGCGAGCAGGGTAACAGCGCCAAGCTGGCCCGCGTGATCGGTCCGTCGTTCAAGGCGGAAGAAATGCCCGACGTGGTCAGCAGCTTGATCGAGACGTTCGTCGAGCAGCGTATCGACGGCGAGCGTTTTATCGAGACCTATCAGCGCGTCGGCCTCGCGCCGTTCAAAGATCGCGTCTACGCGTCCCGCCAGCCCGCCACCGCCTAACGTAACCGACACAGTACCGAGATATCTTCATGTCAGAAATTATCAAATTGGTCGCGGCTACCCCGACGGTGGTCAGCGACGATTGGACCGTGATTCGCGCGGCCGAAGACGGTAGCCTGCCTGAGCCGGCGGCACTGCCTTCGAGCAAGGTGATCGTGCCGTTTGTCTACTGGCAAGCGCATCGCGCAGCGCTGATCGCCACTCATGCGCCCGAACAAGTGGGCGTATGGCTGGACCCCGATCAGGAGCCGGCCGAACTGGTCGACGACTTTGCCGCGCTGGGCCTGATTGCCATCGATTTCCCAGTGTTTCGCGACGGCCGTGGCTATAGCATTGCGCGCTTGCTGCGTTCGCGTTACGGCTGGAACGGTGAGCTGCGCTCGATTGGCGACGTGCTGCGCGATCAACTGTTCTTTATGTCGCGCGTCGGTTTCGACGCCTTTGCCGTGCGCGCCGACAAGGATATTCATGACGCACTGAAAGCCTTTGGTGAATTCACTGTCAGCTATCAGGCCGCGCAAGACGAACCTAACCCGTTATTCCGCCGCCGCGCCGTGCACGCTGGGACGTCAGCATGACTGCCGTCGCAGCTGCGCGCGTAGCGCAGGAGCACGGGTTGGCCGCCAAGATTGCCGAGCTCGACATGTTTCTCGACACGATCGCGCAGCGCCACAGCTCGGTCAAGCTGGCCAGTAGCCTGGCCGCCGAGGATATGGTCCTGACCCATGCGATCCTGTCGCGCAAGCTGGGCATCGGCATTTTCTCGCTCAACACCGGCCGCTTGCATGCCGAGACGCTGGGGATGCTCGACAAGGTCGAAGCGCGCTACGGCTACGCGATCGAACAATTGCATCCGCAGCGCGAAGCGGTCGCCGAATACGTGGCCTCGCAAGGCGCGAATGCGTTTTACGAAAGCGTCGATCTGCGCAAACGCTGCTGCGAAATTCGCAAGGTCGAACCGTTGAATCGCGCGCTCGCCGGCGTGCAGGCCTGGGTGACAGGCCAGCGGCGCGAACAGTCGGTTACCCGCGCCGAGTTGCATCTGGAAGAGCAGGATGCCGCACGCGGGATCGCGAAGTACAACCCGCTTGCCGATTGGAGCGAGTCCGACGTGTGGGCTTATCTGAGTGCTTTCGACGTGCCGGTCAATCCGCTGCATGCACGTGGATATCCGAGCATCGGCTGCGAGCCCTGTACGCGCGCGGTACGTCCTGGCGAAGATAGTCGCGCCGGACGCTGGTGGTGGGAATCGCGCGAGTCCAAGGAATGCGGCTTGCATATCGCGATTGCGCCCGCACCGAACTGAATAGCGTGCGTGAAGTTGGCGCCTGGCGTGCCCGGGCTGTCCACTTCCCAACTTCGAAAAACCAAATGTTCCAACGAAGGACCTAGATCATGGGTTTCACTTTAGATGCCCCGCCGGTTGCGGCGACACGCATGGACCACCTCGATTGGCTAGAGGCCGAGTCGATTCACATTCTGCGCGAGCTGGTGGCCGAGTGCGCCAAGCCGGCGTTGCTGTTCTCGGGTGGTAAAGATTCGGTCGTCGTGCTGCATCTTGCGCTCAAGGCGTTTGGCCTGGGCCCGAACCGTCGCACGGTGTTGCCGTTCCCGTTAGTGCATATCGACACCGGTCACAACTACCCGGAAGTCATCGACTTTCGCGACCGTCGCGCCGCTGAAATCGGCGCCGAGCTGGTGGTAGGCCATGTAGAGGATTCGATCAAGCGCGGTACCGTGCGCCTGCGTCGCGAGACCGATTCGCGCAACGCTGCACAAGCGGTGACCTTGCTCGAGACGATCGCGCAATACGGTTACGACGCGATGATCGGCGGCGCGCGCCGCGATGAAGAAAAAGCCCGCGCCAAGGAACGGATCTTTTCGTTTCGCGACGAGTTCGGTCAATGGGATCCGAAATCGCAACGCCCCGAGCTGTGGAGTCTGTATAACGCGCGCCATCATGCCGGTGAGCACCTGCGCGTGTTTCCGATTTCGAACTGGACCGAGCTCGACGTGTGGCAATACATCGCGCGCGAACGCCTCGAATTGCCGGAGATCTATTACGCGCATCAGCGCGAAATCGTGCGCCGCAACGGTTTGCTGGTTCCTGTCACGCCACTCACGCCGATGCGCGAGGGCGACGTGAGCGAAATGGCCACGGTGCGCTTTCGCACGGTGGGTGATATCAGTTGCACCTGCCCGGTCGAGTCCGATGCGACCAACCTGGAGCAGATCATCGCTGAGACGGCCGTGACCGAGATCACCGAGCGGGGCGCAACCCGCATGGACGATCAGGCTTCGGAAGCTGCGATGGAGCAACGTAAAAAACAAGGTTACTTCTGAGCTCGCCGCCTTGCCGGTTTGAGCTGGAGCATAAAGCATGACGACTAAAACATCGGAAACCACGCAAACCACGCTGGATCTTGGCGTGCTGCGCTTTATTACCGCGGGCAGCGTCGACGACGGTAAAAGCACCTTGATCGGACGTTTGCTGTACGACAGCAAGGCTGTGCTGTCGGATCAGCTTTCGGCGCTTTCGCGCGCCAAGAATAAACGCACGGTGGGCGACGAGATCGATTTATCGTTGCTGACCGACGGACTGGAAGCGGAGCGTGAGCAGGGCATCACCATCGATGTCGCCTATCGTTACTTTGCCACCGTCAAACGCAAATTCATCGTGGCCGATACGCCGGGTCATGAGCAGTACACGCGCAATATGGTGACCGGCGCTTCGACCGCCGATGCGGCGATTATTCTGGTCGACGCCACCCGCGTGACGTATGACACGGCCGGTGCTGCGCAATTGCTGCCACAGACCAAGCGTCACAGTGCGATCGTGCGACTGCTCGGATTGCAGCACGTTATTGTCGCGATCAACAAGATGGATCTAGTTGATTTCAGTGAGCAGCGTTTTAACGAAATCCGTCAGGCCTATGTATTGCTGGCACGCCAGCTTGGCCTGAGCGACGTCATTTTTGTGCCGGTTTCGGCGCTCAAGGGCGACAACCTGGTAACGGCCAGCGAAGCGATGCCCTGGTACGCGGGCGAGCCCTTGCTGGCGATACTCGAAACGCTGCCGGCGCGTGACGAACATACCGGTGCGCTGCGCTTTCCCGTGCAATGGGTTGCTCGCCAGGACGGCAACCAGGCCGACGACTTCCGCGGCTACATGGGGCGCATCGAATCGGGCGAAATCGTGGTCGGTCAGACGCTGACTATCCTGCCGGCCGATCGTCGCGCGACGGTTGCCGAAATCATCGCACCGGTGCCGGGCGGTACAGGTCCAGTGCAACGGGCGTACGCGGGGCAGTGCGTGACGGTGCGCCTGGCCGAGCACATCGACGTTTCGCGCGGCGACACGTTCGTTGCCGAACAGCACGCGCCGGTGCCGGCGCGCAAGCTGGAAGCCGACTTGTGCTGGTTTGACGAGGAGCCGCTGTCGCAGCAACGGAAATACCTGCTCAAGCAGACCGCAAACACGGTGTTTGCAAAGGTGAGTGCCGTGCGCGAGGTGCTGGACGTGCATACGCTGTCACAGGCGACCGACCGGCTCGACATGAGCATGAACGATATCGGCGCGGTCTCGTTGACGCTGCAAAAGCCCGTGGTGTGCGACACCTACGATAGCCATCCGGCGACCGGCGCATTCGTGCTGATCGACGAAGCGACGCATCATACGGTCGCTGCGGGTATGATTCGTGCATATTCTTCGTGAACCCGAGCGGCTGCGGTCGTGGTGATCACACAGTGAGATTCGATATGGGCAAGGTTTATCTGATCGGTGCGGGACCTGGGGCGGCCGACCTCATTACAGTGCGCGGCGCACGCATTTTGGGACTAGCCCAGGTGGTGCTCCATGACGCATTGATAGAACCCGAAATGCTCGAAATGGCGGCGCAGGCTCATTTGATTGCGGTGGGTAAACGCTGTGGTCAGCGTTCGACCGCGCAGCATTTTATCAACAAGCAACTGGTGGACGCGGCACGTGGGCACGATGTGGTGGTTCGTCTGAAGGGCGGCGACCCGATGTTGTTCGGCCGCGCCGACGAGGAAATGCGGGCGCTGGAAGCCGCAGGCATCGCTTATGAGGTCGTGCCGGGGATTACCGCGGCGCTGGCCAGTGCCGCCACGTTGCGGCGGTCGCTGACGCTGCGCGGCGTGGCCCGCTCGGTCGCGTTTGCCACTTACAGCCGGGCAGCCGATTCCGAAGAGATACGCGAGCATGTGAATGCCGATTCGCTGGTCTTCTACATGGGCCGCGATGCAGCCCCCGAGATCGCGCAGCAGTTGCTAGCCGCCGGACGCGATGCGGCGACACCGGTAGCGCTGGTAGAGGCGTGCAGCACGCCGCGCGAACGCACCTTGACGTTGACGCTGGGTGAGTTGGCGCATGGGCGCGCGCAGAGCTGGCTCGACGCCGCGCAACCGAGCCTGGTGATGATAGGCGAGGCGTTTGCGGCGCGTGCAGCGCAAGGGCTGGCCGGCGACGTGCTGCAAGAACAGGTGAGTGCGGGCTTGTTGAGCGCTGCTTGATAGCCTGACCTAAGCGCCTATCTGCGTTAGACAAAAACTGGCAATGGCCGCCTGCACCGTAGAATCTTCCCCCACGGCCGTGGTGCAGCGAATTTCAAGCGCGGGGTGCGCTGCTCGGCAAGCCGCCAGCAGCGCCGGCAAATCCTCCCGCAAATGTGACCCCCGACCGAAGAACACCGGAACGACGGTAACGACGTCGCAGCCGGCATCCGCCTGAGCCGCAATGGCGCTGGGCAAATCAGGCTGCATCAACTCCAGAAAGGCGAGTGTCACCGGCCCCGTATCGCCGTTAGCGATGCGCTGGCTGCGCAACACCTCGGCCAATTGCTCAAAAGGCTCGGCCCAGCGCGGATCGCGAGCGCCGTGACCAAACAGAACGACGCCCTGCGAATTGTCTTTACTCATGATGTGACTCCCGAGACATCGCGCTTATCTGCCCCGGCTTAGCCGCGGCAGCCGCCCCCGAGCGCTTCAGTGCCGCGCGTCAATGCCGATCCACCCAACGTAGCGCGCCCAGACCCAGCAACAGGTACAGCAAGCCAGGCGCGGCCGCGGTGATAGGAGCGGGCCAAGTATCGAGCGTGCCGATATGCGAGAACAGTGTGTTCAATAACTGGAAACTCATGCCCAGCATGATGCCGCCAAACACCTTGACGCTGACGGCGCCCGCGCGCGTATGCAGGTAGGCAAACGGCAACGACAGCACCAGCATCACGAACACCGCGAACGGATAGACGCATTTGCGCCACAGCGCAATGCGATAGGTTTGCGCATCCTGCTGGTTTTGCTGCAAGTGACTGATATAGCCGAACAAATTGTAAATCGACATGCGCTCGGGTGCGATCAGCAACACCGACAGAATCGCCGGCGTCAATTGCGAGCGCATCAAGTATTCAGGCAGCTTGCTCACGCTCGAGCGGTACACCGGCGTGAGTGCAGTCGCCGGTGAGAATGTATTGGGCACCAGGCTCTGCAGTTGCGTTACGGTCACGTTCTGCAGGCGCCAGTGATCGGGTGCGACGAACGAGCCCTTGGCTGCGAGGCGCACGTCATTGAGCCGGAAGTGCGAGTCGAATTCGTAGATCCGCACGTTCTCGATCGTTGTATCCGGATTCAACTTGCCGACGTTGACGAAGCGCGTCACATTGCGGCCTTCCTCGTCATCCTTGACAGTATCCTTGACCCATACCCCGGACTGGAAATTCGTCGACACCGCCGAGCCCAGTGCTTCCAGGCGGATACGCTCCGAGAGTTGGTCCGAGTACGGGCTGATCACTTCGCCGAACACGAACGTGACGATCACCAGCGGTACGCCGATTTTCAATAGCGACATCAGCGACATGCGGGTCGACAGGCCGGACACGCGGAAAATCGTGTATTCCGACGTCGACGCCATCGTCGAGAACACGAAGATCGAACTGATCAATGTGGCGACGGGGATAATCTCGTAGAAACGCGACGGCGTAAGCAGCAGTACCCGTAATACCGCGTAACTGAATTTGTAATTGCCGTGCCCGACTGTATTGAGTTCGTTGATCAGATCGAAAAAGAAGAACAGCCCGATAAACGCAAACTGGACAAACGCGAACGTGAGGTAGATTTGCCGCGCGAAGTAACGCTCATAAATACGCATCCGTTACGCCTCCTTGCCGTCGTTGCGGTCAGCACGCCGAAACAGCGAGGGGGGGAACAACGGCCGGTTGCGTACCCGGAACCAGAACAAACCCGCGACTACGACGGCGACGATCACATGCAGGAACAACAGGCCGAATACGAACGAGAGCTTTTGTTGTTCGATCCAGTTTTGCACGAGGTTCAGTAAATTCGAATAAGTCAGGTAGATCAGCACGGCCAGTACCAAGTTGATGGTGCGTCCGCGTCGGGGATTTTGATACGCAAGCGGTATGGCCAGCAGGAACAGGTTGATCGCAATCAGCGGCAAGCCCGCGCGCCACGCGAACTCCGCCAGATTGGCTGGAGTCGGCGCTTGCAGCAGTGCCAGCGTGGACGTGGTCGAAGCGGTCGGTATGCTCGTCAACTGGGCGTTTTCAAGCTTCACGCCGTAGCGTTGGAATTCCATGATCTTGTAGTCGAGCGCGCCCGGCTCGCCATCGTAACGGCGGCCGTTTTCCAGCACCACGAAGCGGTCGCCGTTGGGCGAGATCTCTACGTGGCCTTGGCTCGATACGATCACGCTGACCTTGCCGTTCTCGGTCGAGGTCACGAACACGTTTTCCACGTGCTTCTGGTCCGGCGACATCTTTTCGACGAAAAATACGCGGTGGTTCAGCGGCGATTCGCGGAACTGCCCAGGCGCTAGCAGCGAAACATCGTCGCGCTGCTGGAAACGGTCGCGCAGCAATTTGCTTTGCTCGTTGGACCACGGCCAGCCGACGAAGGCAAAAAACGCGATCAGCGCGATGATAGGCGCCGAAAAGTGCGCGATTGGGCGAATGAAACGCGTCAGGCTGACGCCCGAGGCCAGCCACACGACCATTTCGGAGTCGCGATACCAGCGGGTCAGCACGAACAGGATGGAGACAAACAGGGTGACGATCAGCATCACGGCCAGATAACCGACCACCGTGAGCGAGATCAGCACCACCACATCGCGCGGGTCGACCTGGCCGGACGCGGCGAAGCCGACGATGCGTATCATCATCGTCGTCAACATAATGGTCAGCAGTACCATAAACACAGCAGCAGCTGTGTAGGTAAGCTCGCGTTGCAGGGAACGTTCGAAAATCATGATGGGGTGGTTTGCGCCTCGGGCGTGCGGACCGCCGCCGCAGGGAAAAATAGCGGATAATTACGGCAAACCGCAACGAATGCCATGACTTTCTCCGAGGATTAGCGCGATGGACTTTAGCATAAAAGGCTGTGATTGGAACAAAGCATCACAAAACGGTTCACTCAATAGTTCACTGAGCGGCAAATCCGATTGCATCGTGGTGGGTCTGTTCGAAGGGCAGACCCTGGCAGGTGCGGCGCATCAGGTCGATCTCGCCACCAAGGGGTTGATTACCCGGCTGATCAAGGCCGGCGACTTCGACGGCAAAAGCGGCTCCACGCTGATGCTGCATGAAGTGCAGGGCATAGGCGCTGCCCGCGTGCTGCTGGTGGGCTTGGGCAAACAGGACAAATTCAGTCACAAAGCCTATACCGAAGCGGCTCGCAGTGCTTGGCGCGCGTTGGCCGACACGCAGGTGGCCCAGGTAGTGTGGACCTTGGCCCAGGAACCGGTCAAGGAACGCGACGCCAGTTGGGCGGCGCGTACCGCCGTGGTGACGATGCGCGACCTTGCTTATAAATTCACGCAAATGAAAAGCAAACCCGAAGCACGTCCCGGGTCGCTGAAAAAAGCAGTGCTGACCGTCGACACGACCGATGAGAAGGCCGCCAAGCTTGCCGTCAAACAAGGTGTCGCACTGGCCAACGGCATGGATCTTACGCGCGATCTGGGTAATCTGCCGGGCAACGTTTGTACCCCGACCTATCTTGCCCACACGGCCAAGAAGCTGGCACGCGATTGGAAACTCAAAGTCGAAGTACTGGGTCAAAAGCAGATCGAAGCGCTCAAGATGGGTTCCTTTTTGTCCGTCGCCAAGGGTTCGGTCGAAGCGCCTCACTTCATCGTCCTGCATTATCAGGGCGGGGCGGCCAAACAAGCACCGGTGGTGCTGGTAGGCAAAGGCATCACCTTCGATACGGGCGGTATTTCGCTCAAGCCTGGCGAAGGCATGGACGAAATGAAGTACGACATGTGCGGCGCGGCCTCTGTGCTGGGCACGCTGCGCGCGGTCGCCGAGATGGGCCTCAAGCAGAACGTCATCGTCGTTGTGCCGACCTGTGAAAACATGCCCAACGGCAATGCCAGCAAGCCGGGCGATGTGGTCACCAGCATGTCCGGGCAGACCATCGAAATCCTCAATACCGATGCCGAAGGGCGCCTGATCCTGTGCGACGCGCTTACCTATGTCGAGCGCTTCAAGCCGGCAGCGGTGATCGACGTAGCGACGCTGACCGGCGCTTGCATCATTGCGCTGGGCCATCACAATACGGGGCTGTTTTCGAAAGACGATGCGCTGGCCGACGCCTTGCTGGCGGCCTCCAAGACGGCGATCGATCCGACCTGGCGCATGCCGCTGGACGACGAATACCACGATCAGCTGAAGTCGAATTTCGCCGACGTCGCGAACATCGGCGGGCGCCCCGCCGGTAGCGTGACCGCGGCGTGTTTCCTGTCGCGCTTCACCGAAGCGTATCCGTGGGCCCACCTCGATATCGCCGGCACGGCCTGGAAGAGCGGCGCGGCCAAGGGTGCGACCGGACGTCCGGTGCCCTTGCTCACGCAGTACCTGATCGACCGTACGGCCTGATAGGCGACGCGGGCAAGCGGATGACGCAAGTCGATTTCCATACCAACGTCGGCGATAAACTCGCCTATGCGTGCCGCTTGGCACGCAAGGCCTACCTCGCGGGTCAGCCTGTGCTGGTGACGGGCGAGGCGCAGATTTTGCAGGCGTTCGATGCGCTGCTTTGGACTTTTTCGCCGCTGGACTTCATTCCCCATTGTGCTCTGGGCAGTGAACTTGCGGCGGTGACCCCAGTCGTACTGGCTGAGCAATTCGACGATGCCCCGCATTACCGGATTTTGCTCAACCTGGGGGCTACAGTGCCGGAGCGCTTTGCGCGCTTCGAACGTTTGCTTGAGGTGGTAGGCGATGCGCCCGACGATTTGACCGCGGGGCGTGAGCGCTACCGTTTTTACCGCGACCGCGGTTATCCGATGAATACCTATAAGCCCAATGTTTAAACGCGCCGAACCTTTATTGCGATGGGGCAGTGCCGCACGTGCCAATGCGGCCTCAGCAAAGCCCGCTGCTGCGCAGGCCGTGCCGGTCCTGACGGAAGTGCTGGCCACGGGCGACCCCGCGAAGGCACGCGCTGGGGTGCAGGGGGTTTTAGGGCAAACTGCGGGCGGGAGTGGGTTCAATCCTACGTCTAACACGGCCTCCAGCGTCGGCCCCGCCGCGCCGTTCAGCTCGGCTTACGCGAGCCCTGGCCCACGAGAGCCTGCGATGCCGCTGCAAGCGCCAGAGCTGACGATGGATAGCGCCGGCGACTTTGCGGAACGCATGCGCGGACAGCTCAACGATTATCTTCGCAAAGACGGTCGCGGCTTGATCGAGCTGCGTTGCCGCAGCATGCTGGAAACGCACACGGCCCAGATGGTCGAGCAGATTTCAGCGGAAGTCACACTGATGCTCGAGATCCAGATCCGTCAGTGGATTTATGAATCCGTAGTGGAAGCGCTGGAGCGCCAGAACGGCGCAACGGGCTCGGGCAAGTAGTTAGAAGCCGACTCTGCCGAGTCGGGCTGCACACGTGGCGCAGCGGCGGGAAACCGGGCCACGCCCAGCAGAATTTCAAACGAAAAGGGCTGGATTCGAAACCGTGAACGGTTGCGATCCAGCCCTTTCCTATTGCAGCCGTAGCCGTAGCCGTAGCCGTAGCCGTAGCCGTAGCCGTAGCCGCAGCTTCAGCCCGTCACTGCACCTTTATTGGCCGGCAGCGCGAGCGCCGCGTATTTGGCCAGCACGCCACGCGTATAGCGCGGCGCTGGCTGCTTCCATGCAGCGCGACGCTTGCTCAATTCGGCCTCGTCGACATGTAGCTCCAACACCAGACGATGCGCATCGATCGTGATCGAGTCGCCTTCGTGCACCAAAGCGATCGTACCGCCGGCAAACGCTTCGGGCGCCACGTGCCCGACCACCATGCCCCAGGTACCGCCCGAGAAACGCCCATCGGTAATCAACCCGACCGATTCGCCCAGACCCTGGCCGACCAGCGCGGAGGTGGGCGCCAACATTTCAGGCATCCCGGGGCCGCCCTTCGGACCCAAATAACGCAGTACCAACACGTCGCCCGGCTTGATCTGATCGGCCAAGATCGCGGCCATCGCGCTTTGCTCGTCTTCGAACACGCGTGCGGGGCCGGTCATGACGGGGCTCTTCAGGCCGGTGATCTTGGCCACGGCGCCATCGACCGCGAGATTGCCGCGCAAGATCGCCAGATGGCCTTCCTTGTAAATAGCTTGCTCGATCGGGTAGATGACCTTCTGGTCGGCGCTCGGCACGTCGGGCACGTGTGCCAACTCTTCGGCCAGGGTCTTGCCGGTGATCGTCATGCAATCGCCGTGCATCAAGCCTGCGTTGAGCAACAACTTCATCACCTGCGGCACGCCGCCGGCGCGGTGCAGATCGGTCGCCACGTATTGGCCTGATGGCTTGAGGTCGCAAATCACCGGCACGCGTTTGCGCATCCGTTCGAAATCGTCGATGTCCCATTCCACTTCGGCAGCGTGGGCGATCGCCAGATAATGCAACACCGCGTTGGTCGAGCCGCCGGTCGCCATGATCACCGCCACGGCGTTCTCGATCGACTTCTTGGTAATGATGTCGCGCGGCTTGAGGTCGGCCTTGACCGCCTCGACCAGCACCTGGGCGGAAGCCGCTGCGGAGGTCACCTTCTCTTCGTCGGGGTTGGCCATCGTCGACGAATACAGCAGGGACATGCCCAGCGCTTCGAACGACGAGCTCATCGTGTTGGCCGTGTACATCCCGCCGCATGAGCCGCTGCTCGGGCAGGCGTTGCGCTCGATACCCTTGAAATCGACTTCGCTCATGCGTCCGGCGGTGAATTCGCCGACCGCTTCGAACGATGAAACGATCGTCAGATCCTTGCCTTTCCAATTGCCTGGCTTGATCGTGCCGCCATATACATAAATACCTGGCACGTTGGCGCGGGCCAGCGCGATCATGCCGCCGGGCATATTCTTGTCGCAACCGCCGATCACAAGCACGCCGTCCATCCACTGACCTTGCACGGCGGTTTCGATGCAGTCGGAAATCACTTCGCGCGACACCAGCGAATACTTCATGCCTTCGGTGCCCATCGCCATGCCATCCGAAATGGTCGGCGTGCCGAAAATCTGCGGATTGGCGCCGGCGCTCTTGACGGCACTGACGGCCGCGTCGGCCAGTTTTTGTAGTCCGGAATTGCACGGCGTGATGGTCGAATGGCCATTGGCGATGCCGATCATCGGATTGTCGAAATCTTCCTCTTTATAACCGAGCGCGTAATACATCGACCGGTTGGGGGCGCGCGAGACGCCCTGCGTAATATTTTTCGAGCGGCGGTTATAGGGCATGTCGAGTCTCCACAAAGAAAAGCTGAGCCCACACAGAATGCACCGTGGGCCGGGTAGGCGCAAGAATGAGGTTTCCTTTGATGCGTGTCAAATATATTATTCAGTGCCTATTAGGTCGTTTAAAGTATTAATACCTGTCGGTTCTCGCAGTATCGCGTCCAGTGTCTTCAACGTATGTGTAGCTGCCATGTCCGGCGGCATAAGGAACCTTGGGCTATGTCTTTCGATCTACGCCAACTGCGCTATTTTGTCGCAGTGGCTGAGGAGCGCCATTTTGGCCGCGCCGCGCAGCGTCTGGCGATGACCCAGCCGCCGTTGTCGCAGCAGATCCGTTCGCTTGAAGAGAGCTTGGGCGCGCCGTTGTTCCTGCGTACCAAGCGTTCGGTTGAACTTACCGCGGTCGGGCGCGATCTATTGCCTGAAGTGCGGCGGCTGCTGGCGGGCGCGGACGCGCTCGCGCCGATGGCGCAAAGCCTGGCGCGAGGCGAGGCGGGGCTGTTGTCGTTGGCTTTCGTTTCCACCGCCGATTACGGCGTGCTGCCGCCGCTGTTACAGCGTTTCGGTGAATTGCATCCGGGTGTGCGCCTGCAACTCAGCGAGGCGACGAGCGACGTGCAAATCGAAGAATTGATGGCGGGCCGGGTCGATGCGGGCTTGATCATCCCGCCGATCCCGGCGCGTTTCGCTACCCAATTGGTCTACTTGCCGATTGCCCGCGAGCCGCTTGTAGTAGCAATGTCCGAAACGCAAGCTCGGCTGATCGGCAGCGACGCCGCGACACCGATAACGCTGCGCGAACTGGCCGGGATTGCGTTGATTGTGTTTCCGCGGCGCTTGGCGCCGGCCTTTTATGACATCATTATGGATTGCTTCGCTCAGGCAGGTTTGGTGCCGCAGATTGGGCAGGAAGCTATCCAGATGCAGACGATAGTCAGTCTGGTATCGGCGGGCATGGGAGTCGCATTGGTGCCGCAATCGTTGTGTAATCTGCAGCGCACTGGTGTGGTGTACAGGCCCCTGCGCGACGCGCAGCCGGTGGTCGAAACGGGGCTGGTCTGGCGTAATTCCGAGGTTAGTCCGGTGCTGGAAGGTTTCATCGCGATTGCGCGGCGCTTTGCGCTGTCGATTCGAGGCTAGCATGCCTGATAGGGGCATTAGAGACACAGAAGCCGCCATGCAAGCAGACGCACAAGCACAAGCAGACGCACAAGCCAACCAGACACGCAGCAGGCAGATAGCAAGTACACAAGCCAGCCGCTTTTACGATTCACTGATTTTTGGAGTGCATTCCCTCGATGCTGATTCATCCGAATTTTGACCCCATAGCGATTCATCTGGGTCCGTTGGCCGTGCGTTGGTATGGCCTGATGTATCTGGTCGGTTTCATTATGGCCATCGTGCTGGGTCGTATCCGCTTGCGTCAGCCGCACGTTGCGGCGGCCGGCTGGCGCGCGCAGGACATTGACGATTTGCTGTTTTATTGCGTGCTGGGCGTGATTCTCGGCGGCCGACTAGGCTATGTGCTGTTTTACAAGGCAAGCTACTACTTTGCCAACCCGCTCGATATTTTCAAAGTTTGGGAAGGGGGCATGTCGTTTCACGGGGGCTTTTTGGGCGTGGTCGTTGCGGTGGTGGTGTTCGCGCGGCAACGCGGACGTACCTGGCTCGAGGTGACCGACTTCGTCGCGCCGCTCGTGCCGACCGGCCTGGCGAGCGGGCGCTTCGGCAATTTCATCAACGGCGAGTTGTGGGGGCGGGTGACCTCGCCCGATGCGCCGTGGGCGATGTTATTTCAGTCGGCGGCGCCTGACGACGCGGCCTGGTTGGCTGCACATCCCCAGCAGGCTGCGCAAAACGGCTTATATGCGGTGTTCCAACAATTTCATGGCTTGCCACGTCATCCGTCGCAACTCTATGAAATGGCGCTCGAAGGTTTCCTGCTGCTGATCGTGTTGTGGATGTTTGCCCGCAAGCCGCGCCCAATCGGGGCAATCTCGGCACTATTCTTAATCGGCTACGGGTGCGCGCGGTTCATCGTCGAATTTGCGCGAGAGCCCGATGATTTTCTCGGCTTGCTCACGTTTGGCTTGTCGATGGGGCAATGGTTGTCATTGCCGATGATTATTGCCGGAGTTGTGATGCTGGTGTGGGCGTATCGACGTGGAAAGTTTCCAGTGGCGCCGGCGGGACGAGAAGTGCTCAAGAAGGCTTGAGGGACGGCGGGGCATTTCGGTTGCCCGCCGCCTGCGATGCGAGATCGCTCGCATCGCAGTGAAATTAGCGCGATGAAATTGGCGCAATCAAGTCGGCGCAGTCAAACCGGCTTAAAAAGCCGCTCGCGCCGAGAGTACTCGCCGCGCAAACATCCACGCCACGGCTGCGAACACAATCAGCCCCAGCCATTGCGCGGTAGCGCCAAACCCACTGCCCACCACCGCCAACGGTGCGTCCTTACCGCTAAATCCGATCACGGCGGCGATCAACACCCCGACCAGACTTTCTCCCACGATCAACCCCGACGCCAGTAACACCCCACGCCGGTTTGACGCTTCAGCAAATCGCTCATACGGAACATTTTGCTTGCGCGCCCGCGCCTTCAACGTACGCTCGATCAGCCAAGCCAACACCGTACCCAACACCAGCGTTGCAGCCACCGTCGGCGGCAAATAAATGCCTATACCGACAGCCAACACGGGCAATCTAGCCGGGCCCGCGCGATGCCGTAAAATTTCATCGATCGCTACCAGCACCACCCCCAGCGTAACGCCGATCAAGAGCATGTTCCAATTGAGCGCACCGCTAAAAATTCCCGTTGCGATCGCGGTCATCAACGTGGCTTGCGGCGCCGCCAATGCCTGGGCCGGGTCCATCCCCGCACGCGGCATCGCCCCGGTGAAGCCATACGCGTGATACAACAAATCGAGTATGGGCGGAATCACCATCGCGCCGACCACGCAGCCGATCAGCAACGCAACTTGCTGGCGCCACGGCGTTGCGCCCACCAGCCAGCCCGTTTTCAGATCCTGCATGTTGTCATTGGAAATGGTGGCCACGGCAATCACGGCCGAAGTCGTGAAGATCGCCAAGGCAATGCCCAGTTGTCTGCCCGCAGCGCCACTCTCGAGCAATCCGTTACCACTGGCGACCAGCAGAATCAATAACGAGACGAGGATCACCGCGACTATCCCTATCCCCGAAATTGGACTGGCTGACGAGCCGATCAAGCCTGCCATGTAGCCGCACGCCGCTGCAACGAGAAAGCCGAACAACACCGCGAACAGAACGCTATAAATCACCAAACCCCGGATCGCACTTCGGGTGATGGGCGCAGTGCCCAAAAAACTGGCAAATGTGGCGACCAGCACGGCGATCAGTACCAAGGTGATGACGGCGATCCAGGTTGGCGACAGGTCGAGTTCGGTCCGCGGGATAGTTATCTTTCCTTTCGCCATGCTCAAAGCGCGAAATGACGTGCGCAGACCCTCCAACATCGGTTTGAACAAGGTTGCCAAGGTCCACACCGCCGCGACACCGATCGTGCCGGCGCCGATGAAGCGCACATCGTGGCTCCACAGGCCTGTAGCGTATTGAGCCAAGGTACTGCCGGCAGGCATGGCATGCAGGGAAGTCAGCACCGGTACCGCGACGCCCCACGCGATGACCAAGCCGAGCAACATCGCCATCCCCGCCACGATACCGATCAAATAGCCCGCTCCGAGCAAAGCGAGCGAAAAGCCCGTCGATAATCGAATCACTGCCGTCCCGGCGGCAAACCAGACGTTCACGCCTTCACTGAGTACGCGTAACCCGGACGTCGCGAAGGTAACTACTGCGGCAGTCACGCCGCCGGCGACGATTTCGGTGATGCCCGTTTCCGCTTGGCCGACGGTCTTCGATCGTGTGCCGCCAAGCGTGGCACCCTGCACCTCGTCGTGTCGTGTGCCGACCCGTAGAATCTCGGCTGCAGCCACGCCTTCCGGGTAGGGTAGGTCGCTTTGCACGACCATCGCGTGACGCAACGGTATTGTGTACATCACGCCCAGCATGCCACCTGCCGCGCAGATGGCGAGCGTTTGCCAATAGGGAAAACCTTGCCAATATCCGATCATCACCAGGCCTGGCAAGATGAAGATGATGGACGACAAGGTGCCGGCAGCCGAGGCTTGGGTTTGCACCATATTGTTTTCAAGAATGTTCGACCCTGAAAACATACGTAGGACTGCCATCGAAATAACTGCTGCGGGAATCGACGAGGAAAAGGTTAACCCGACTTTCAGGCCGAGGTAGACGTTCGATGCGGTGAAGATCACCGTGATGATCGCGCCGAGGATAATGCCGCGCACTGTCAATTCAGCAAGCGATGTGTCGTCGGCTATGCGACCGGCGGGGTGAGCGTGAGTGGATGTCGACATGCGAATCTCCTGCTTATTATTTATTCTGCTCTTGATGAGTGGGCGGCTCACAGTGCCGGAGTGAACCACCGGCACTCTGCGCCATTACTGCGCCATCTGCACCGATCCCGAAACGGTTACGGTCACGGTCGCGAGTCCGGCTTCCACGGGGATGTTGTCCGCGGGTGCGCTCGCCGGTGCGCTGCGCATCAGCGTCATTTTCATCGGCCGCGCGAACACGCCGTTGCGCCCGACATTGACTTCGCGCACGGTAAAGCTCTTGTATCCAAACGCGTGGACGGCGGCTTGCGCTTGCTGCCTGAACGCCGCGATCGCCTGATCGGTCAGCTTGCTTTGCGCATCACGTTGCGCCTCGGGCGATAAGGAGAAACTGACGTCAGCCACTTGCATTTCGCCATTGAGCTGTGCGGCAAGGCGCGACGCCGCGGCAAAATCGTGCGACTCCAGCACCAGCTCGCTGCGTCCGCGCCACCCAGAGATCTTGCCGTTGGTGTCGGTCGAGGGCGAGATTGTCAATTGCCCGGTTTGCACCGTCACGGCCGTTTGATTGGCCTCGTGCGCGGTGCGCAGGGCCTGGGCCGTGTGCTGATTCAAGGTTTCGGACAAGCGCGCCGGGTCGCTCGCCTGCTGTTCATCAAACACCGTAATGTGAATGACATCCTGCGGCACCTCTGCGTTTGCCTGGGCGTCGAGCGTGAGCACGCCGGAAGGGCGCGCGTTGAAGTCGCGGGTTTGAGCGTGAGCAACAGGGAAGGTCAGCGGCGCAAGACAGAGCAGCAGTGCCAGGGTATTTTTTTTCATTGTCGATGTCCGAAAAATATGCGCTCAGTAAGCACGGCGCAGTGTGCTTTAGTGCGCAATCGAACCCCGCAAGTTCCCAGCACTAGCCTTTGGCCAGATGCTCCGTGATGTAGCGCCATTCCTGCGCGTTTACCGGCGTGATCGACAAGCGATTGCCTTTGGCCAGCACGCGCATCGCTTCGAGCTGCCGATGTTCGCGCAGCGTGGCGATGGAGATCAACGGTGTCTTGCGCACAAAGCTGACATCGACCAGTATCCACCGCGGGGACTCCGGCGATGCCTTCGGATCGAAATAAGGACTATCCGAAATGAATTGAGTGGGATCGGGATACGCCGTTGACGCCACTTTGGCAATGCCCGCGATACCGGGTTGTGCACAACTGGAGTGATAGAACAGCACACCGTCGCCCACTTGCATGCTGTCGCGCATGAAGTTTCGTGCTTGATAGTTGCGCACGCCTGTCCAAGGCAGCGTGGCATCGGGTGCGCGAGCCAGATCGTCGATGCTGGCTTCTTCAGGTTCCGATTTCATCAACCAATAGTGCATAGGGAATCCGTAAACGCAAACGGCATCGGAACAGTATCCGATGCCGTTAATTAAGATCCCCACCTTGGCCGCCAGGCCGGCATCCTGAACCTGGGTTCAAGAGTGGTCGCAGTTAGAAGCACTTCGGGTTCGTCAGACAGAGTGACGATCACGCCCGCGCAACAAATTTCCACAACCGTGCACAAAGGCATTGGTTCAAGGAATATATGACCTTAGCGAACCAGGCAGGGAAACCGGAAAACCAGTTGTTGCCTAAGCAGAATGAAACTGCCAACACCAAAACGTCTGCAACATGGCTTCACTATACAACGCATTTCAATCTCGTGCAGCTCACTTTATTTGAGCCCTGTTTATTGTTTGTAAGCGACACGAAAGCCCAGATGGTGTAAGGGCTTAAAACTTTTCCAGGTTGTCGACTGCGGCACCGATGCGCTGATTCATTTCGACTAAAGTGTGCTTGATTTCGTCGGCCGGAAATGCTTCGCCAAAGCGCACGCTCTGCTGCAGCTTGAGCAATTCGGATGCAAGACTCAGTGCCGCCATCACCGCGATACGATCTTGACCACGCACGGTGCTGGAGGCGCGCACCTTGGACATTTCGGCATCGACGCGAGATACCGCTTCAAGCAGCGCGGCTTCGGCTTCCTCCTGCACGGCCAGTCGATATTGCTGGCCCAGGATAGTGACTTCGATTTGCTTGGCGTTGCTCATTCATCGGTTCCTTCATCGGCAAGCACTGCGGCATGCGGCGTGCCCACGGCGTGAGCCGAGCCTGGCGCGAGCAAGTCGAGCTGATTGTCGTCGGTTTTGGTATGGGGCAATTTTTCCAGAATCGCGTTCAGGCGGACCTGGGCATCGTCGATCTTTGCGGCTAGCGCGTCACGTTCATCGCGCAATTGGTCCCGCTCGGCATGCAACGGATCGAGCGCCGCGCGCGCAGCATCGCGCTCCTCGCGGGCGAGGGCGAGTTGTTGCTCCAGGTCGCGATGCGCCTGAATGCGCCGGCTGCTAAGAGAAATCAGCCGGCTAATATTTTGGGAGAGTTGTTCGAGTTCGCTAAGCATCTCGTCTGCGTCCTGTCGGCTAAGTACTTCAAGAGCCACATATTTTAACCCGGATCGGTGCGCGGGCCGAGCCCCGATCGCGTTCAGGCTAAAAAAGGTAGCCTACCAGCCCACGCGTTGGCCGCTGCGGCGTGCACGCGGGCGCTTATAATCTGCTGCGTAGCTTAGAGGTGCGCCCCGTCGCATTGTTCGCTTCAACACGATTTATTCTCACATTGCAGGCTGAACGTCTTGACCAACCTTGATATACCTCCTGATACGCTGCTGCCTGAATTGCCCGTGGTCGCGCCGCTCGAACGCGGCCTCGAAGCGGCGTTGCGCGAAAAGATCGATCACAAGACCAAGCCACCTGGCAGTCTGGGACGACTCGAGGCGCTCGCGCTGCAACTCGGCTTGATCCAGTCCAGCCTTACGCCGGTGATAGCGCGTCCGATACTGATCGTGTTCGCCGGTGACCACGGGATTGTGGCCGAAGGGGTGAGCCCTTACCCGCAAGCTGTTACCGTGCAGATGGTCGCCAACTTTATCGCTGGGGGCGCCGCGATCAATGCGTTTAGCGGTGTCGCGGGGATGGCGCTTGAAGTCGTCAATGCCGGCGTAGCGGGCGATCTACATGCGTTACCGGCATTACACGGGTTAGCGAGCGTGATCGACATCCCGATCGGGCCGGGTACACGCAACTTCGCCGACCAGCCGGCGATGACGCGCGCGCAGGCGCTGCGTGCGATTGCCGCCGGGGCCACACGCGTGCGCCATCACGCGGCACTCGGCAGCAATGTCATCGGCTTCGGCGAAATGGGCATAGGCAACACCTCGTCGGCCGCTTGCTTGATGAGTCGCCTGTGCGATTTGCCGATAGATGCCTGTGTCGGGCGCGGCACCGGTTTGGACGACGCCGGGCTCGCACGCAAGCGTGCGGTGCTGGCCGGCGCACTCGCGCGTCATCCGGCGAGTAGCGACCCCGTCGAGGTGTTGGCGACGTTCGCCGGCTTTGAAATCGCGATGATGACAGGCGCATTTCTCGGTGCGGCGGCGCAGCGCATGACGATACTGGTGGACGGTTTTATCGCCAGCTCGGCGCTGCTTGTGGCGGCGCGGATCGCGCCCGCGGTGCTCGATTACTGCGTGTTCGCCCACGAGTCGGATGAATCGGGGCACCGGCAGTTGCTTGCCCATTTCAAGGCGCAGCCCTTGCTCTCGCTGGGGCTGCGTTTGGGCGAAGGCACAGGAGCCGCACTCGCTCTGCCTTTGCTGCGGGCGGCGAGCGCGTTTATGGAGCAGATGGCCAGCTTCGACACGGCGGGCGTCAGCGGGCGCGAGGCGTGATGTGGACGGCAAGGCGAACTGCGCTATGACCAGCGATACGAGCCGCACGCCGCTTGCCGACGAGTTGCGCTATGCCTTGACCGCGCTGATGTATTTCACGCGCGTGCCTCTGCCGTCGCGACTCGCGCGCTGGGTGGGGTTCGAGCCGCGCTATCTGAACGCGGCGGCCCGGTATTTTCCGCTGGTCGGCGTGCTGGTGGGCGCGCTCGGTGCGGCAGTCTACTTGCTGGCGCTCAAAGTGTTTCCAGCGACCGTCGCGGTGCTGCTGTCCATGGTGGCGACTGTGCTAGCGACAGGCGCCTTGCACGAAGATGGTTTGGCCGACTGCTGCGATGCGTTTGGCGGCGCGTACCAGCGTGATGATGTGCTGCGTATCATGCACGACTCGCGACTGGGCGCTTTCGGCGCGATTGGCATTGCGTTGGCGCTATTGCTGAAATGGCAGACGCTGGCAGCATTGCCTGCCACGAAGGTGGCATGGCTGCTGATCGGCGCTCATGCCGCAAGCCGCGCCGCGGCAATCAGCCTGATGATCACGCTCACCTATGTAGGCGGCGACGGCAAAGCAAAGCCCGTGGCGCACCGAATGAACGCTGCAGCGATGTGCGTGGCGGCTGTGTTTGGCTTGATCTGGTTATTCTGGCCTGCGTGGCGCTTCGGGCTGGCCGCCGTACTTGCGTTACTGTGTTTGCGTGCGCTGCTCGCGTGGTGGTATCGACGCCGCATCGGCGGCTATACCGGTGATTGCCTCGGCATGGCTCAACAACTCAGTGAAATCCTGATCTATCTACTGGCGCTGGCATGGATCTGATCTTGATTCGTCACCCGGCGGTGGGGGTGCCGACCGGAATCTGCTATGGACGCAGCGACGTGCCGCTCGCCGCAGACCCGAGCGCGGAGGTGCAGCGCTACCTGAACCGGATCGGTATGCTGAACCTTTGCGACCCGGTTGGCGCGGTGCACGCCAGCGTGCTGTCGCGTTGCACACAGATCGCGGCGCCGCTGGCTGCGCACTTCAATGTCGCCCTGCAAGCCGATCCCCGTTTGCGGGAAATCGACTTCGGCCGCTGGGAAATGCAAGCCTGGGACGCCATTGATCGCGCAGAAATCGACGCCTGGGTGCAGGACCTGGAAAACGCGCGAGCTCACGGCGGTGAAAGCGTCGCGATGCTGGCGCTGCGTGTGGGGGCGTGGCTCGAAGAGTGCGAACGGACACTGGGGCGGGCCGTGCTTGCCGTGAGTGGCAGGCACGCGACGCCATTGGCGAACATGCCGAACGCATCGAACGCATCGGAGACATCGGAGACATCGGAGACATCGGAGACATCGGAGACATCGGAGACATCGGCGGTCGCGGATAAGAACTCGGCGGGACGTCCCGTCGTGGTGATCGCTCATGCCGGCGTCATCCGCGTGCTCGCGGCACTCGCCCTGCGCCTGCCGCTCGCTACCTGCGTCGATTGGCATCTGCCATTTGGTGGCTTATGCCAGTTACGTTACAAGGTGTCGCAAAAGCGGTGGATATTGGTGAGCTGGAACGGTGTTTGACGGCCCGCGTTGAACTCCGGCGATAACCCCTTCGGGTCTATCAACTCACGGCAACTTGTCAGCAATCCCTGTCAAATTGACCCGAAAGTTCAATTATGACGGTACAAGTCGGCTGGGAATGGCGGCGCGGGCGCCTTAACGACCATCGCAATACCCGCCACCATCAAGGTTACTGCCGGGCATAACTCTGCAACCCGCTGGTTCAGTCGCCCCAGCTCATCCACATACAACCGCGTCACCTTACCCATCGGCACCACCCCTAAACCGATCTCGTTGCTCACGATCAGGACCCGCGCGCGAGCGTGCTGCAGCGCATCGATAAAGCCGTCGAGCGCTGCTTGCCAGCCGGTTTGAGGTGCTTCGCTATCGGGCGGGCACAGCAGGTTGGCGAGCCACAACGTCAGGCAGTCGATGAGGATCACCTGTTTCGGGCCATCGGCGTGGTTTAGCGCTTGCGCCAAATCCAGCGGCGCTTCGACGAGCGTCCAGTCAGCTGGGCGCCGGGCACGATGCAAGGCTACGCGTGCCGCAAATTCGTCGTCACCGATACGTGCGGTGGCAATATAGGTGACGGGCTGTCGCGCTTCACTGGCGAGCCTTTCGGCGTAGGCGCTCTTACCGGAGCGCGCGCCGCCGAGGACAAAATGCAGGTCGAGTGGATTCATCGCAATATTGTAAGGGCAGCGGGGTGGGGTAAAAGCGTCTTACACTCAAATCGGTGTTTCGATGATAATAAAACCCTTATATCGTACGAGGAGACGGTTATGGCAGTGATCGTGGTCGCGAATCCCAAGGGAGGCGTAGGTAAAAGTACACTCTCGACCAATCTCGCCGGACTGTTTGCCTCGCGCGGCGAATGGGTCGCGCTCGCGGACCTGGACCGCCAGCAGTCGTCGCGATCGTGGCTCGATTTGCGACCACAGGGTTTGCCCGTCATCGAATACTGGCCGGTCGACCTCGACAACCCGACGCGCCCGCCGCAGGGGCTCGAGCACGCCGTGATCGACACGCCGGCCGGCGTTCACGGCACTCGCCTGAACACGGCGCTGGCGCTTGCCGACAAGGTGATCGTGCCGCTGCAACCGTCACTATTCGATATTCTCGCAACCCAGGATTTTCTGCAAAAGCTCGCCAAGGAAAAGGCGATACGTAAGGGCAATATCGAGATCGGTATCGTCGGCATGCGCGTCGATGCGCGCACGCGTTCGGCCGAGCAATTGCATCGATTTGTCGACGGTCTGGGTTTGCCGGTGCTGGGGTATTTGCGCGATACGCAGAATTACGTGCAGACCGCCGCGCATGGGCTGACGCTGTGGGACGTGGCGCGCAGCAAGGTCGAAAAAGACCTGGAGCAGTGGGAGCCGCTCATCAGTTGGCTCGACAAATAGGGCTGCCGGGGCTCAAGCGGACGCTCAAGCCGGCTGCGTCCAGGCTTGCGCCGGTACATGGTCGCGGCTGCCCTTGATGCGGTTGTGCTCATCGACAAACACCAACTGCGGCGCAAAACCGGCCTTGATTTCGGCTTCGTCCAACTGTGCGAAGGCTGCGATGATCAGCAGATCGCCCAACTGAGCCCGTCTCGCGGCCGACCCATTCAGCGAGATCATGCCGCTGCCGCGCTCGCCGCGAATCGCGTAGGTGGTCAGCCGTTCGCCGTTATTGATATTCCAGATATCGATTTGCTCGTTTTCGAGCAAATTGGCCGCTTCCAGCAGGTCTTCGTCGATTGCACATGAACCTTCGTAATGCAATTCGCAGTGCGTCACCGTGGCGCGGTGGATTTTTGATTTCAAAAGGGTACGCAGCATCGCCTTTCCTCGCTTCGCGTCAGATTTCCAGATTATCGATCAGGCGCGTCGCGCCCAGCTTGGCGGCGCTGAGCACCACCAGCGGCGGTTCTTCATTGGCGCCGGGCGCCCTGAGATCGGCCTGCTTGCGTATCGCTACGTAGTCGGGCGCCCAGCCGTGATCGGCCAAAGCCTGCATGGCTTTGCGCTCGAGCCCGGCAAAATCGCGGTTGCCGGCGCGCACCGCCTCGGCCACCTCACCCAGCGTGGCATACAGGCGTGGGGCTTCGGCGCGCTCGGCCGTTTGCAGGAAACGGTTGCGCGACGACAAAGCCAAACCATCGGCGTCGCGCACGGTTTCGGCTGCCACGATGTCGGTGGGGATGGCGAATTGTTGCGCCAAACGGCGCACGATCATCAACTGCTGATAGTCCTTCTTGCCGAACACCGCCACCCGCGGGCTGACGCACATGAACAGTTTCATCACGACCGTGCATACGCCCTGGAAAAAGCCGGGGCGGAATTCGCCTTCCAGAATATCGCCGAGGTCGGTCGGCGGATGCACCCGGTATTGCTGCGGCTCGGGATAAAGCTCGCTCTCGGTCGGCGCGAACAGCACGTAGACGTTTTCGCCTTGCAGCTTGGCGATATCGTCCTGCATGGTGCGCGGATATTTGTCGAAGTCTTCGTTGGGTCCGAATTGCAGGCGGTTCACGAAAATGCTGGCGACGACTGGGTCGCCGTGCTGGCGCGCCAAGCGCATCAGCGACAGATGCCCTGCATGCAGATTCCCCATGGTCGGCACAAAGGCGACTCGGTTCTGGCCGCGCATCTGATCGCGTAATTCATGAATCGAGCTGATGACTTTCATGTTCCGATCGTTCCTGAGTGATGTGTGCCGTGGCGCTACTGCCGCCGGCCTGCGCAAAACCGCGCGATTTTATAAGATTTTTCTGCAGGGCACACGCAAAGCCACCGAGCCGCCAAGCGGCAAGATGTCGGTGGCACTGCCGATGGCCTCGCGCTCAGGCCGGCGAGTAGGCCAGACGCACGTAAATCGGTGCGAACGGCTCGGCTTGGGTGATTTCGAGCAGCGATTCACGTGATAGCTCCAGCATCGCAATGAAATTGACGATGACGGTGGGCACGCCGTGCGTCGCATCGAACAGTTCGGAAAACTCCATAAAACGGATATTTTGCAATTTGCGCAGGATCTGGCTCATGTGCTCGCGCACCGAAAGCTCCTCGCGGCTGATCTTATGGTGCTGGACCAGCTTGGCACGTTTGATCACATCGAGCCAGGCTTCGCGCAGATCGTCCATATTCACGTCGGGCCAGCGCGGCGCGAGACTTTGTTCGACGAACACTTCGGCGCGCAGGAAGTCGCGCCCTAGTTGCGGCAAGCGATCGATGCGCTGGGCCGCGAGTTTCATCTGCTCGTATTCCAGCAGGCGGCGCACCAGCTCGGCACGCGGATCTTCGGCTTCGTCGTCGCTGTCGGCTTTTTTGACCGGCAACAGCATGCGCGACTTGATTTCGATCAGCATCGCTGCCATCAGCAGGTATTCCGACGCGAGTTCGAGATTGGTGCCGCGAATCTGCTCGACGTAGCCCAGATACTGACGCGTGACGTCAGCCATCGGGATATCGAGCACATTGAAGTTCTGCTTGCGGATCAGGTAGAGCAGCAAGTCCAGAGGGCCCTCGAACGTCTCCAGAAACACTTCCAGCGCGTCGGGCGGAATGTACAGGTCTTGCGGCAGCTTGAAGAGCGGCTCGCCATACAGGCGAGCGAACGCTACGCCGTCGATGACGTTGGGCGTGCTGTCGCTGCCGGGCGCGTGCAGACGCTCGCTGAGCGCCGCCGCGGAAACATCCGTGGCGCTTGGCCCGTGCGGGTGAGGTTCAGTCGCGCTCATGGTCGGCCGGCGACGCGTCGGGGGCGATCGGCTGGGTGCTCAGAGCGGGCAGGCGGATTGCGTTTCAGAATTTTTGATAGTAGACGTAGGCCGACTGTTGGACGCGCGACTGCTTGGCGCGCTCGGCTTCGTCGAGATCGACGGGACGCTTATCCCACAGCAGGGAACGGCCCTGGCGTTGCTCGGCTTCGAGCGTAGGCTTTTGCGCTTTGAGCTGTTGGAGAAATTGCGTGATATCCGACTGATACATGGCGACAATCCAAATGAAATGCGGCGAACGGGCCGCAATACCGGAAATAGGCAAAAACAGGGCAAGCGCCCGGGATTTCGCGATTTTACCGCATGCGTCGCGTCCAGCGCGCGAAATTGGCCGGCCGGTGCGAAAAACGATCACGGTGCATCGGGCTCGATGTGGTGAAATACGTGCTGGCCTGCAACATGACGTCAGCATAGGCTGATTTACGCCTCGGGAGAATTTTGTTTGGCTGTGAGTGGATGTTTTCGATCCTCGGCCGCGCGGGGCGCAACGCGCCTTGGCAGGTACTGCATCGCCGGGCTGTTCGGCGTGCTGCTGCTGGCCGTCTGTAGCCGTGCGCAGGCGACCTATGAGGTCGACATCGACGCGCCGCGTTCGGTTCGTAGTTTGCTCAAAGACCATCTTGATTTGTACCGATTTGCCAAGCGCACCGATATTTCCGACGAGCAATTCGGCTTTCTGGTGACGGCCGCGCCGCAGCAGGCCAACGACCTGGTGCAGACCGCCGGCTATTTTTCCGCGATCGTCAAAACCGACGTGCGCAGCGCCGACGGTAAGCCTGGCGGGAAAAAGCGCGTGACCGTCACGGTCGAGCCTGGTGAGCGCACCGTGGTCGAATCGGTGAAACTGACCTTTACCGGTCCGATCGAAACGGAAGATCCGGGCTTGCAAAATACGGCACGGCTCGCCTGGGACCTGCATCCGGGCGAACCCTTTACGCAGGGTAGCTGGGACTCGGCCAAGAACGCATCGCTCAAGGCATTGCAAGCGCGCCGTTATCTGGGCGCGAAGATCATCCACTCGGATGCCCAGGTCAATCCGCGCACGCATCGCGCGGCGCTGCAGGTCGAATTTGCCAGCGGCCCGACGTTTACGTTCGGCCCGGTCGAGATCAGCGGGGGGCAACGCTATCCCGAACAGATCGTGCGCAATATCGACCCGATTCATCCCGGGGCGATTTACGACGCCTCGCAGGTGCAGGAGTTGCAGCGTCAGATTCAGGCCACGCCCTATTACGCGAACGTCGCCATCGATGTCGCCAACGACCCCGCCAAACCCGCACTCTCGCCCGTGCATGTGAAGCTCAGCGAGTTCCAGTATCAGAGCATACGCAGCGGTGTCGGTTATTCGACCGGCACGGGTCCGAGCCTGCAGAGCAGTTACCAGTACAACAACGTCTTCAACAAGGCGTGGGTGTTTACGGTGCAGGGCCTGCTGCAACCGCAAACGCAGAATGGCGCGCTTACACTGGCGATGCCGCCCGACTCGAAGGCTTACGTGAATAGCGTGATGGCGTCCTACACGCGTACCGATTACGAGGACACCGATATTCACAGCGTGCTCACAGGCCTGCAGCGCACCCGTTCGCTGGAGAACTACGATTGGACCTATTCGCTGCTGTTTTACGAAGATCGTCTCGATCAGAATACGGCGGGCCCGACCACGAGCCGCGCGCTGGTGCCGGGGTGGTCGTGGACGCGTCGCAATGTCGATGATCCGATTTTTCCGAGCCATGGCAACTTGGTGCAAGTACAGGCCGGTTTCGCGGTGAAGGGGCTATTAACCGACCAGAGTTTCGGGCGCGTGTACGCGCACGGCAAGCAATACCTGCCGCTGGGCAAGTCGGATTTGCTGGTGTTTCGCGCCGAACTCGGCGGCGTGTTCACGACGGGCGGTTCGAGCGGAATCCCGGCGTCGCTGCTGTTTCGGGCGGGGGGTGCCGATTCGATCCGCGGCTATAGTTACGACAGTATTGGTAACAATGTCGGTGGGTCGGTACTGCCGACCAAATACGTGGCGACCGGCTCAGCCGAATATCAGCACTGGTTCACCCATGAATACGGCGGTGCGGTGTTTTTCGACCTCGGCACCGCGGCCGACACCTGGGCGGAAAAGACCGTATTCCAAGGTGTGGGCATCGGTGCGCGCTGGCGCAGCCCGATCGGGCCAATCAACGTCGATTTGGCTTATGGTTTGCGCAACCGCAGCGTGCGACCCTATCTGACTTTGGGTGTCGCGTTTTGACGCGGCCCCGTGAGAATTATGAGCACAGTGCAATCGCATCCACCTGAGTCACGGCCCGATTCGCGACCCGATTCGCCGCCTGATTCGTTGCGTGATTCCGACGCCTTAGTCGCGAACGGGAGCTCCGACGTGTTGGTCGCATCCGGCTCGTCGGGCGGCGGATCAAGCGCGCCTACACCGCCCGCAAGCGGCGGGCGCAGGCGCGCGCGCCGCTGGTGGCTCGTGAGCCTCGTGGTGGTGGCGCTGCTGATCCTATTGCCGATCACCGCGCTTTTTATCGCCGCTCGCACCGAGCGTGGCACTCGTTTGGCGTGGGACACCGCGATCAAGCTCAGCGCAGGTCATCTTGCGGGGCGCTACATGGGCGGCACGCTGGAGCGCGGCATCAAGCTCGAACAGGTGGTATGGCGCACGCCTGACGATCTGATCCAGATCGACTTCCTGAATGGCCAGTGGGCGCTGACGCGCGCACCATGGCGTTTCACAGTGGATTTTCTGCACGTGGGTACGCTTGATCTGAAGCTCGCGCCGTCCAGCAGCGGGGCGCCGGCGCAACTGCCCACCAGCCTCACGCTGCCTTTGCAACTTGAAGTTCGCAGTGTGCGCATCGATCATTTGCGTTGGCATAGTGGGACGAGCGTCACCGCGCTCGATCGTATTGCATTGAGCGCACGCAGCGATGGCACGCATCATGCGCTGGCCCTGGATAGCTTGAATACCGAATACGGCAGTTTGAGCGGCTCTCTCGATCTGGACGGCGTGCGACCGTTCAAGCTCTCGGGTGCGCTCGGCTTTGCCGGGCAACTGGCGAGCGATCCGATCAAGATGTCGGCGCGCTTTGGCGGCTCGCTCGAACAACTGAGCGCCGATGTGGACGCAAGCGGCAAGCAATTGAATGGGCGCGCTCATCTCGAAGCGATGCCGTTCGGGGCCGTGCCGTTCAAGTTCATTACGCTCGCGGCCGATCACGTCGATTTGCGTGCGTTCGCGCCCGGTGCGCCGGCAGCGGATCTATCGTTGCGCGCGCGGCTTGTGCCGGTGAGTGGCGGCACATCTGCAACGGTGCGCGGCAAGCCCGATCCGGCCCATGCGCCCGGGCTCACGGTCGAGGGGCCGATTTCCATCGTGAACGCGCATCCCGGTGCGCTGACGGCGCAGTTGCTGCCGCTCGTGGACGCCAGCGCCAACGTGCGTCTAGATGCGCAGGCGCAGGTTCTCGAAGGTCTGCAGGTGAGGCTGTTCCAGGGCGGAACGTTGCAGGGCGCCGGTCAGTTCGGCGCGGGCAAGGGGCAATTGGACCTGAATGTCGCCGGGCTCGATCTGAATCTGCTCGCAGCGCGCATCCGCCCAACCCGGTTGGGCGGCGCGCTCAAGCTGGTTTCGCAGCCAGACAGTCAACACTTGACGCTGGACTTGGCCGACCCGAAGGCCGCGTTGCGCGTGCAAGCCGCCTTGCGGTTTGAGCCGGCGCAAACCACGTTCGAGACCGTTCGTCTTACCGCCGGCGCGGGCCGTGTGGACTTGAACGGGACCCTCAAGCACGATGCGGCCGATACCTACGCGCTCAAGACGACGCTGACCGATTTCAATCCGTTTGCCATCCTGGTGCAGGGGCCTCCCGGTAGCGGACCACCTCATGTGCGAGGTCGCGAGGGGCCAGCCGCGACGCCCGTCGAGGCCCGTCGTGCTATCGGTTCAGCACCGGGTTCCGAAGCCGGAGCTGGGCTCAATACCGACCTCAAGCCACCCCCCGTGAAGCCGCGTGTCGCGGACAATCGCGCCCCGGTGGTGGCGCGCATCAGCGGCACGTTGGACGCGACCGGCGCCTTGAGTCCTGCGCTAAGCACCAAAGCTACGCTGACGCTGCGCGATAGCGTCTACGACGAACTGCCACTCACGGGCGGCGGCGTTGTCCAACTGGCAGGCGAGCGACTGCTCCCGAGCCATCTAAAGCTTTCGGTGGCCGGCAACGAAGTCGATTTGTCGGGCGGCTTTGGCGCACCGGGCGACCGGCTCGCGTTTCATATCGATGCGCCTAACGTCGACCGGCTCGGATTTGGCCTCGCGGGCACCGTGCATGCTGACGGCACGGTGCAGGGCAACTTGGTTCATCCGAATATTGCCGTCACCTACAGCGCCGACGCGCTCGCGTTCGGCGCTTACCATCTGGGCCACGCGCAGGGACGCGCCGAGTTGCGCGACGGCGCCAACGGCGCGCTCTCGCTCAATCTCGATGCGCGCGATTTGAGCGCGCCGAATCTCTCTCTCACGACCGTTTCAGCTACGCTGGCGGGAACCCGCGCAAGCCATACCCTGGTCGCCCACGCCGCGGGAGCGGTTGACAGCAGGCCGGTCGATCTGGACTTGGCCGCGCACGGCAAATTGACCGACAAGGGCGGTAGCACCGGTTGGGACGGCACGCTCACGCAATTGGTGAATCGCGGCTTTCCCGCCCTGCAACTCGGGGCGCCTGTGCAACTCAGCGTAGCCAGCCAGCATGTGAGCATCGGAGCAGCCAACCTCACGGTGGAGGGGGCGAACCTGGTGTTGCAGCAATTCGTGCTGGATCGCGGCAAATTGCAGACTGCGGGTTCGGTGCGTGGGATCGACGTCGACCGGATGCTGCGCATCGGTCAGCAGCTTACCGGCACCGCTCCCCCGTTCAAGACCGATTTGATCGTCGATGGCGATTGGAACGTCAGCGTGGCCGATACCGCCAGCGGCTATGTGCAACTGACGCGGCGCTCGGGCGACGTCACGCTCAGTACCTGGCGCGGGGCCTCGGCCTTGGGTTTCAGCGCGCTACAGGCACGTGCCGAATTCAGCGCGGGCAATCGCGTGACCTTGAAAATCGGCGCGACGGCGGATCGTGTCGGCACGCTGAACGCCGAACTGCACAGTGCGCTGAGCACACGCGATGGCATGCTGGTGCTCGCCGACGACGCGCCGTTAAGCGGCACGGTCAGCGGCGAGGTGCCGCAATTGCGTACCACCGGCGGCCTCTTGGGGCCGACCTATATCCTGGACGGCAAATTGCAATTGCAACTGCAGGTGGCCGGCCAACTGGCTCGCCCCAAATTCAGCGGACTGATCAGCGGCAATGACTTGTCGGCCACCCTCATCGACCAGGGTATCCAGTTCAAGCAAGGCGTGGTGCGCATCGCGCTTGCCGACAATCTGGTGCAATTCCAGCAGGTCGAGTTTCACGGCGAATCGGGCACCGTGCGGGCGAGCGGGCAGATCAAACTCGACGAGGCCAACGCCAATCTGGCCGTGAGCGTGGTTGCCGACAAACTCGAACTGTTTTCCACACCCGACCGCCAACTGCAGCTCTCAGGCCAAGCGACCGTACGCAATGAAGGGGCGGGCGGCGGCATCGCGATCGACGGCAAATTCCTCGTCGACCACGCGCTGTTCGATTTACCGGAAAGTCCGGCGCCGTCACTGGGTAGCGACGTGCATATCATTACTCAGGACGGCACCGAGCAATTGGCGAAAAAGCCGGAACTGCCGAGCTCGCAAAAACCCGCCGGGACGTTCTCGCCGCATGCCAATATCGCCATCGATCTGGGCAACAAGTTTCGCTTTCGCGGCGCGGGTGCCGATCTGACCTTGCGCGGCGAGTTGCAGGCGACCAGCAAACCGGGCGAGCCGTTGCGCGCAGTCGGTAACATCACCGTGGCGCAGGGTTCCACCTATACCGCGTTCGGCCGCAAGCTGGCGATCGACAACGGCTATTTCACGTTCAACGGGCCGATCGATAACCCGGGCATCAATATCCTGGCGATGCGTCACAACCAGGAGGTCGAAGCGGGTGTGCAGGTGACCGGTACCTTGCAGGCACCGATTGCTCGATTGACCTCGGAGCCCAGTGTGGCCGATAACGAAAAGCTGTCGTGGCTATTGTTCGGCCATGGCACCGATCAGGGCAGTACAGTCGGTCAGCAAAGCACGGTTTCGCAGGCGTTCGCGCTACTCGGCTCGGCCGGTGGCAAGCGCGTGGCAAAAACGCTGGGGCTCGATGAATTTACGGTTGGGCAAAGCGAAGTGGGACTGACCGATCCGCAGGTGGTGATACTGTCCAAAGCAGTCAACGAACGGATCGTGCTCGGTTACGAGCAGGGGCTGACCACGGCGGCTAGCGTGTTCAAGGCCACGCTGAATTTATCGCGTTTCTGGGCAGTGGCAATTCATACCGGCGCGCTGAACGGTGCAACGCTGTTGTATAACCGGCGTTTCGATTGAAGTATGACGTAACGTAACGTGACGTGACGTGACGTGACGTGGCTGGGCTGGGCTGGGCTGGGCGTGACATGGCTTGGCGTGACGTGACGTGACGGATCGCGCCGTCACGTCACAGTCTGCCGACTCCCGTCTACTTCACCCGCATGCCGGGCTGAGCGCCGTCGTGGGGTTCAAGGATGTAAATCCCCGGTTCGGCTTTTTCGTCGCGCGCTGAAGCCGCGAGCACCATGCCTTCCGATAGGCCGAACTTCATCTTGCGCGGCGCCAGGTTGGCGACCATAACGGTCAATTTCCCGACCAGTTCATGCGGCTGATAGGCCGACTTGATGCCCGAAAAAACGTTGCGTGTTTTCTCTTCGCCGATATCCAGCGTCAACTGCAGCAGCTTGTCCGAACCCGCCACGGCTTGGCAGTCGACGATACGTGCAATGCGTAAATCGATCTTGGCAAAATCGTCGATATTGATGGTTGCGCCGGCATCGCCGGCTTGGCTTGCGCTGCTGGGTGCGGCTGCTTTCGCGAGCGCAGCCGCGACGCTGCCGTTAGCGACATCGGCTGCGGGCGTTTTGCTTGCATTGGCCGCGCCGGCAGCATCGATCGGGCCTGTTTCGGTTGCCAGCAGGGACTCCCGGTTGGCGGCCAGCAACGCTTCGATTTGCTTGATATCGACCCGCGTCATCAAGTGCTGGTAAGCATTGATCGGACGATGCGAGGCGAGCGGCAGGTCGGCGTCGGCCCAGCTCAGCGGCTCGATGGCCAGGAAGCGTTCAACCGAGGCGGCCAACTGCGGCAACACCGGCTTGAGCGCGAGCGTCAACAGGCGGAAGGCTTCGAGACAGACCGAGCAGGTTTCGTGCAGGCTTACCGCATTGGCCGGGTCTTTAGCCTGGTCCCACGGCTTGGCGCTATCGACATAGGCATTTACGCCGTCGGCTAGTTCCATCACCTGACGCAGCGCGCGGCCATAGTCGCGGCTTTCGTAAAGTGCAGCGATTTGCGGCAAAGCGGTGCGCAACGTGTTGAGCAGCGGATGATTCATGGCGCTGTCCTGCACGCGCGCGTTGAAACGCTTGACCAGGAAACCGGCTGTGCGGCTGGCGATGTTGATGTATTTGCCGACCAAATCGCTGTTGACCCGAGCGACAAAATCATCGAGATTCAAATCGAGATCTTCCATCGAGCCGTTGAGCTTGGTGGCGAAGTAATAACGCAGCCACTCGGGGTTCAAGCCGCTGTCGATCACGCTTTGCGCAGTGATAAAGGTCCCGCGCGATTTCGACATCTTGGCGCCGTCAACCGTGAGGAAGCCGTGGGCAAAAACGTTGGTCGGCGTACGGTGACCGGAAAACTTCAACATCGCGGGCCAGAACAGTGTGTGGAAATAAAGAATGTCCTTGCCGATGAAATGGTATTGCTCGGTGGTGGAATCGGGCGCGACCCACTCGTCGAAATTCATGCCGCGCTGCTCGCAGAGATTTTTAAAGCTCGCGTAGTAACCGACCGGTGCATCGAGCCAGACATAAAAATATTTGCCCGGAGCGCCCGGGATCTCGAAGCCGAAATACGGCGCGTCGCGCGAAATATCCCAATCCGCGAGCTTGGCGTCGCCATCGTCGCCCAGCCATTCGCGCATCTTGTTGGTCGCTTCGGGTTGTGCCAGCCCCGCCACCCATTCTCGCAGAAACGATTCGCAGCGCGGGTCGGAAAGCCGGAAGAAATAATGGGTCGATGTCTTGTGTATCGGCGTGGCGCCCGAGACCACCGAGTACGGATCGATCAGCTCGGTAGGCTGATAGGTCGAGCCACACACTTCGCATGAGTCGCCGTACTGGTCCTTCGCGCCACACTTTGGGCAGGTGCCTTTGATAAATCGGTCCGGCAGGAACATTTCGCGCACCGGATCATAGGCCTGCTCGATATCGCGGGCATCGATCAGTCCTGCAGCTTGCAAGGATGCGTAAATTTTCTCGGACAATTCCTTGTTTTCTGGCGAATCGGTGGTGTAGTAGTTGTCGAAGGAAATCCCGAAGCTGTCGAAATCGCGCTTGTGCTCGGTCCATACGCGATCGATCAATTGCTTGGGCGTAATGCCTTCCTTTTCGGCGCGCAGCATGATGGGCGTGCCGTGCGTATCGTCGGCGCCCACGTAATACACCTCATGGCCGTGCATGCGCAGGGTCCGAATCCAGATGTCGGTCTGGATATATTCGACCAGATGGCCGATATGAATCTGGCCATTGGCATAAGGCAGCGCCGAAGTCACCAGAATGCGACGGGCGGCGAGAGGGGCAGATGTGAGCGAGGGCATGAGGCGGCGTTCCAGGAAGCAATCGGATCAAACAGCGATTCTAGCAGGCGCGCGGCGGGTGGACCGCCGAGCCGAGGTGTGGGGCGGGGGCAGAAGACAAACTCGAAGGTAAAAACTAAAATAAGGTGGACAAAAAAAGCGGGGCCCAAAGGCCCCGTAAGAACAACGACAAGAGGAGATGATGATGTACCGATGAAACTGGACATGCATCATTAATACTGACACCCCCCTTAGCCCTAAGTTCGAATTAATTTCCGGCTTGGTGCGGCCCGATGTTTCTGCCTATTACTGGGGACGGGCGGGGCGCAAATAGATCTCCACCCGACGGTTCTGCGCGCGCCCTTCAGCTGTGCCGTTATTGGCAACCGGTTGCGATGCGCCACGGCCTTCGGCGCCGAGGCGATTCGCCGCGACACCGCGCTGAACCAGATAGGACACTACGCTTTGTGCGCGGTTTTGAGAGAGGGTCAGGTTACTTGCCGAGTTGCCCGTGCTATCGGTGTGTCCAACCACATGGGCCACCAACTCGGGGTTTTGCACCAGCGTTTGCGCCACTTGGTCGAGCACTGGAGCGAAGCCGGGCTTAATCGCGTAGCTGCCGGTATCGAATGAAATCGCGCTGGGAATGTTGACCTTGAGCGAGCCGTCCGGCTGTTCGACGACCTGTGCGCCGGTGCCGGCGGTCGCGCCGCTCAATTTCCGATGAATTGCCGACCAGTTGTATCCGACGGCGGCACCGCCGGCCGCGCCTAGCGCACCGCCGATCGCGGCGCCTTTGCCTTGTCCCACTAACCCGCCGATCAACGCGCCAGTAGCGGCTCCGGCACCGGTGCCGATCGCGGTGTCGGTGCCTTGTTGCGTCGCGCAGCCGGCCAAAAGGGCGGCAGCTAACCCCGAGATGATCAATAGGCGCGATGTCTTGGAATACAGCATTAAAGCTCTCCTAATAAAAGCGTTGCGTTAAAAAAATAAGCATGTGTAAGCAACGCTGGATGGCGACTCGGCCCTGCGGTTCAGTCTGCATGGGCGCGAGATGGTGCGAGCCACTACAATGTCGGTATTGAACCCGAGCGACATGTCATGGTTCCACCACGAACTATCGCATCCACTCGGCGCTCATTTTGAGATCTGAGTCGCAAGAAGCCAACAATTAACCGAGTATCGATGGAGTAGGCATGAGTCTCGAAAAAAGTGCAGTGGACGCCGCCTTGGCGCGCGTCGTCGATCCCAACACCGGCATCGACTTGCTGAGTTCCAAAAGCGTGCGCGGCGTGACCATCGACGGTTCGCAGGTGATGGTGGCCGTGGTGCTGGGCTACCCTGCGCACAGCCAGTTCGAATTGATACGCGCAAGCGTCGAGGCGGCCGTGGGCGCGCTACCGGGCGTCAAAAAGGTCGAGGTGGCGGTATCGCAGCAGATCGTCGCGCATGCGGTGCAGCAGGGCGTCAAACTGTTGCCTAACGTCAAGAACATCATTGCGGTGGCGTCCGGAAAGGGCGGCGTGGGCAAGAGCACCACGGCAGTCAATCTCGCGCTGGCGCTGGCCGCCGAGGGCGCCAAAGTGGGTATCCTGGACGCGGACATCTACGGTCCGTCGCTGCCGACCATGCTGGGCATCAGCGGCAACCCCGAGTCGGCCGATGGCAAGACCATGCAGCCACTCATTGGCCATGGCGTACAGGCCAATTCGATAGGCTTTCTGGTCGAAGCCGATAGTCCGATGGTGTGGCGCGGGCCTATGGTGACCTCCGCGCTCGAGCAACTGCTGCGCCAGACCAATTGGACCGACCTCGATTATCTGGTGGTCGACATGCCGCCAGGCACCGGCGACATTCAGCTCACGCTATCGCAGCGGGTGCCGGTGACGGGCGTGGTGATAGTGACCACGCCGCAGGATATCGCTTTGCTCGACGCGAAGAAGGGATTGAAAATGTTCGAGAAAGTCGGCATTCCGATCCTCGGCATCGTAGAGAACATGAGCATCCACATTTGTTCGAATTGTGGTCACGCTGAGCATATTTTCGGTGCGGGCGGGGGCGCCGCGATGTGCGAACAATACGGCGTCGATTTCCTGGGCAGTTTGCCACTCGATATCGCGATCCGCGAACAGGCTGACGCGGGACGTCCGTCGGTGGTGGCCGACCCGGCCGGCAAGCCTGCCGAGTTGTACCGCGCCATTGCCCGCAAAGTCGCGATCAAGGTGGCGCAGAAATCGCGCGACATGGCGTCGAAATTTCCCGCCATCGTGGTGCAGAACACCTGAGCGTATCGGTGGTTGGAGAGGAGACTGAAGAGGAGGCTGATGAGCAAGCCGTTTGATGTGCGGTTTCGCGCGCCGGCGCTCGGCCGGTGGACACGCGTAGGGACGGTGGCGGCCGGCTGTGCTTTGTTGGGCGCCTGCGGGTTCTTGCGGCCCAGTGAGCTGCGGGCCGGCACCGACCTGCTGCCTACACGCGGTAGCCATGCTAGTGGATCGGTGAGTTTCGTCCAGCGTGCCGACGGGGTACAGGTCACGTATGACCTGTACGGTCTTGTGCCCGGCAGCCTACATGCGTTGCATTTGCACGAACAAGGCAATTGCAATGCACGCGATGCGAGCAGCGCCGGGCCGATTTTCGATCCCGATGCTGGCCGCCTGAAGCGCGGCGCCCGTCCTGATGGGGCGTTGGGTGACGTGCGTGCAGACAGCAATGGCAATGCCAGCGGTTTCATCGTGGCGCCGCAATTGGCGCTGGACGGCGTCGATTCGGCGGTCGGGCGCGCGGTGCTGCTGCATCGCGACCCGGATCTGGACGATACCGCGCCGGACCGTGGCGCGGGCCCCGCGCTCGCGTGCGGCGTGCTGCATAGCCCCTGAACGAGCTTGTCACGTAGGCATCACGGTCGGCGCCTTACAATCCGGGCGAGCATGGTGCCCCGCGGAAACGACGGGTTTCCCGTTGCAGGCCAAATGGCCAAAGTGGGCCTTCGTGTGGCCAGATAAAGTAGAATAAGCGGCTCTGTTTCCGCCCACCTTAGCGCAGTTGCGCCATTGCAGCGGAACGACCCGATTCGAACCGACTCAAATCGCTTTGACCCTCGCGTTGAATCTCGCTTTGAATCTGTTTTTGAACCTGGTTTTGTACCTATTTCTCACTTTCATTTATCCGGGCCGCCCGCGCGCACATGACTATCAAATCGGACACATGGATTCGGCGTATGGCCGAACAGCACAAAATGATCGAGCCTTTCGTCCCCGGCCAGATCCGGGTCGGCGAAGACGGACGAAAGATCGTCAGTTACGGAACATCGAGCTACGGCTACGATATCCGTTGCGCTGACGATTTCAAGATTTTCACCAATATCAATTCGACCATCGTCGATCCGAAAAACTTCGACGAAAAATCGTTCGTCGATTTCAAGGGCGACGTTTGCATCATCCCGCCGAATTCGTTTGCACTTGCGCGCACTGTCGAGTATTTCCGGATTCCGCGTAACGTGCTGACCGTGTGCCTGGGCAAATCGACCTACGCGCGCTGCGGCATCATCGTCAACGTGACGCCGTTCGAACCCGAGTGGGAAGGCTACGTCACGCTGGAATTCTCGAATACCACACCGCTGCCGGCCAAGATTTACGCTAACGAAGGGGTCGCGCAGGTGGTGTTTTTTGAAAGCGACGAAGTCTGCGAAGTGTCTTATAAGGATCGCGGCGGCAAGTACCAGGGCCAGGAAGGTGTCACGCTGCCCAAGACGTGACGTAAGGATAAATTACCCGCAGCACCGCCGCCCAGCAGGCGGTGATCGTTTTTTTGGAGAGCAGCCCCGATGAAGTTTCGTTTCCCTGTCGTCATCATCGACGAAGACTTTCGTTCCGAGAATATTTCGGGTTCCGGCATACGCGCGCTGGCGGAGGCGATCGAGGGCGAGGGGATGGAAGTGCTGGGGCTGACCAGCTACGGGGACCTGTCCTCGTTTGCGCAGCAGGCGAGCCGCGCCTCATGCTTTATCCTGTCGATCGACGACGATGAGCTCGGCGTGAACGGTGTCGAGGAAAACGGCGAGCTGGCGCACGCGATCGTTTCGCTACGGGCTTTTGTCCAAGCCGTGCGACGTCGCAATGCCGATTTGCCGATTTTCCTTTACGGCGAGACGCGCACCTCGCGCCATATCCCGAACGACATCCTGCGCGAACTGCATGGTTTCATTCACATGTTCGAGGACACGCCGGAGTTCGTTGCGCGTCACATCATCCGTGAAGCCAAGACTTATCTCGATTCGCTGGCGCCGCCGTTTTTCCGCGCGCTGACCCATTACGCGGCCGACGGTTCGTACTCGTGGCATTGCCCGGGGCATTCAGGTGGCGTCGCGTTCCTGAAAAACCCGCTGGGACAGATGTTCCACCAGTTTTTCGGCGAGAACATGCTGCGTGCCGACGTGTGCAACGCGGTCGACGAACTCGGCCAGTTGCTCGACCATACCGGTCCGGTAGCGGCCTCCGAGCGTAACGCCGCACGCATTTTCAGCGCCGACCATCTGTTCTTCGTGACCAACGGCACGTCCACTTCCAACAAGATCGTCTGGCATGCCACGGTGGCACCGGGCGACATCGTGCTGGTGGACCGCAACTGCCACGTGTCTATCCTGCATGCGATCACGATGACGGGCGCCATTCCCGTATTCTTGACGCCGACGCGCAATCACTTCGGCATCATCGGGCCGATTCCGCGCGACGAATTCAAGCCGGAAAACATCCGCAAGAAAATCGAAGCGAACCCGTTCACGCGTGCGGCGTTGGCCAAGAACCCGAACGTCAAGCCGCGCATCCTGACGATTACGCAAAGCACCTATGACGGCGTGATCTACAACGTCGAGATGATCAAGGATCTGCTGGGCGACCTGCTCGACACGCTGCATTTCGACGAGGCGTGGCTGCCACATGCGGAATTCCACGAGTTCTACCAGGACATGCACGCGATCGGCGCGGGCCGTCCGCGCACCGGCGCGCTGGTGTTCGCGACGCACTCGACGCACAAGCTGCTGGCCGGCATCTCGCAGGCGTCGCAGATTGTCGTGCAGGACTCCGAGAACAGCACCTTCGACAAGCACCGCTTCAACGAAGCGTATTTAATGCATACCTCGACCAGTCCGCAATACGCGATCATCGCCTCGTGCGACGTCGCGGCCGCGATGATGGAAGCGCCGGCCGGCACGGCACTGGTGGAAGAGTCGATCGCCGAGGCGCTCGACTTCCGCCGCGCGATGCGCAAGGTGGATGACGAGTACGGCGAAGACTGGTGGTTCAAGGTGTGGGGCCCCGAAGCGCTGGCCGAAGAGGGCATAGGCGATCGCGAAGACTGGGTGCTCAAACCCAACGAGCGGTGGCACGGCTTTGGCGACCTCGCGCCGGGCTTCAACATGCTCGACCCGATCAAGGCGACCATCATTACGCCGGGATTGAACGTGGACGGCGAATTCGGCGAGACCGGCATTCCTGCTGCGATCGTCACGAAGTACCTGGCCGAGCACGGCATTATTGTCGAGAAGACCGGGTTGTACTCGTTCTTCATCATGTTCACCATCGGCATTACCAAAGGCCGGTGGAACAGCATGGTGACCGAGTTGCAGCAGTTCAAGGACGACTACGACAACAATCAGCCGCTATGGCGCGTTCTGCCGGAGTTTGTCGCGCTGCATCCCGCCTACGAGCGCACCGGTTTGCGCGAACTGTGCGACCAGATCCACAGCGTGTACAAGGCCAACGACGTGGCTCGCGTGACGACTGAGATGTACCTGTCGAACATGGAGCCCGCGATGCGTCCGGCCGATGCCTATGCGAAGCTGGTGCACCGCGAGATCGATCGGGTGCCGATCGACGAACTCGAGGGCCGTGTCACCAGCATTCTGCTGACGCCGTATCCGCCGGGCATTCCGCTGCTGATTCCGGGTGAGCGGTTCAACGGCATCATCCAGCGCTACTTGCAGTTTGCCCGCGACTTCAATAGCCGCTTCCCGGGTTTCCACACCGATATTCACGGCTTGGTCACGGAGCAAATCAACGGCCGGCTCGAATATTTCGTGGATTGTGTGCGGGACTAAAAACGCAGCGAACACCTAGTCTTCACGAGAATGTCCAGGCACAAAAAAGCCGTTCGGGATTTACCATCCGAACGGCTTTTTTCCGTCAATGCGGCCGCACGCCGCCTTCAGCTTTCGAGTGCCTGGCGAGCCGCGGCAATTGCCAGCCGCACCTGTTGCGGCGCCGTGCCACCCGGGTGATTGCGGCTCGCGACAGAACCTTCGAGCGTCAGGTATTCGAACACGTCTTCACCGATGAGCGCTGCGACATTGGGCAGCTCCGCCCGCATTTCGTCCAGCGTCAAGTCGGCTAGATCGCAACCGCGGTCGACGCAGATACGCACCGCATGCGCGACCGCTTCATGTGCGTCGCGAAACGGCAAGCCTCGCTTGACCAGATAGTCGGCCAAGTCGGTGGCCGTCGAAAAACCCTGCAATGCGGCGGCGCGCATGGCGTCCGGTTTGACGCTGATCCCGGCCACCATCTCCGCGAAAATACGCAAGGTGTCGACAACCGTATCGACCGTATCGAACAGCGGTTCCTTGTCTTCCTGATTGTCCTTGTTGTAGGCGAGCGGTTGGCCTTTCATCAAGGTCAGCAGGCCCATCAGGTGACCATAGACGCGGCCGGTCTTGCCGCGCGCCAGTTCGGGCACGTCGGGGTTTTTCTTTTGCGGCATGATCGACGAGCCGGTGCAGAAGCGGTCGGCAATGTCGATAAAGCCGATGCGCGGGCTCATCCACAGCACGAGCTCCTCAGAAAAGCGCGAGATATGCGTCATCACCAGCGATGCCGCCGCCGTGAATTCGATCGCGAAATCGCGGTCTGATACGGCGTCCAGCGAATTGGCGCAAATGCCGTCGAAGCCGAGCTGCTGCGCTACCTGTTCGCGCGCGATCGGGTAGCTGGTGCCGGCGAGCGCCGCGGCACCCAGCGGCAAGCGGTTCATACGGCGCCGGCAATCCAGCATGCGGCTGGTGTCGCGCGTGAACATCTCGACATACGCGAGCAGGTGATGGCCGAAGGTCACCGGCTGCGCGACCTGTAAATGCGTAAAGCCGGGCATGATGGTGTCGGCATTGTGCTCGGCCAGGTCGAGCAGCGCGCTACGCAAAGCGGCGAGCAGCGTAACGATGCGATCGATCTCGGTGCGCAACCACAGGCGGATATCGGTGGCGACCTGATCGTTGCGCGAGCGACCGGTGTGCAGGCGCTTGCCCGCGTCGCCGATCAGCGCGGTCAGGCGCGCTTCGATATTGAGATGAACGTCTTCGAGGTCGAGCAACCATTCGAATTCGCCGCGTTCGATTTCACCGCGGATCTGGGCCATGCCCGTGCGTATCGAGGCCAGATCGTCCTGGGCGATGATGCCCTGGGTAGCCAGCATGGTGGCGTGTGCGAGCGAGCCTTCAATATCGAATAGTGCCAGACGCTTGTCGAAAAACACCGACGAGGTATAGCGTTTGACCAGATCCGACATCGGCTCGGAGAAGCGGGCCGACCAGGCCTCGCCTTTTTTATGCAGTTGGGAACTCATCGAAATCCGCAGAAGTAGTGGGCGCCCCGCATGGGCAGCCGATCGAGCCTTCGATTATACAACCCGGCGAGCGGTGCGACCCACCTGCGGCTTCGGAAGCATCGCTCGGACGTCATGGTTGGCCCATGTTTAAAGAGAGCGAGACGGAAAGCGTAGCGCTCACGGACCGGCTACGCGTAGCGGTCCGCCAGCGCGTCGAGAAAGCGGTACAGCCGCGGATCGTCGGAAAACGCGACGTTAAAGCGCAGCCAGTGCGTGGGTACGCCGCTCGCCATGAAAAATTCGCCGGGCGCGAGGATCACCCCGGCCGCGAGCGCTTGCTGTGCGACCTCGCGCGCATGCGGCGCGCCCTCAGGCAAGCTCGCGCAGACGAACATGCCGCCGGCCGGTTCCGCCAACAGCGTCATGCCGCTATCGGCGAGACGGGTGGAAACCTGTCCGCGGGCGCGCGCGAGGCGATCGCCCAGCCGTTCGACGTGCTTGCGGTGACGGCCTTCGGTGAGGATGGTATGCACCAGCCTTTCGTTGATTTCCGAGGTGGTGAGGCCGGCCACCATCTTGGTGCGGGTCAGGTCGCCGCACAGGGCGGCCGTGCAAGCGATGTAGCCGACCCGCGTGGAAGGCGAGATGGTTTTGGAGAAACTGTTGACGTAGATTACCCGGTTCAAGCCGTCGAGCGCCGCGAATAGCGCGGTGCCTTGCGGCGCCAGATCGCGGTAGATATCGTCCTCGACGATATGAAAATCATGCCGTTCAGCCAATTGCAGAACCCGATGTACGCAGGCAGGTGTGAGCGATGTGCCCATCGGATTTTGCAACGCGGTATTGAGAAAAAGCGCACGCGGGCTGTATTGACTCGCGAGTATGTCGAGCTGCGCCAGATCCAGACCTTGAGGGGTGCGCCTCACGCCAATCACGCGTGCCCCGGTACGCGCCAGGATCTCCAGCAAGTTGCAGTAGCCGGGCTCCTCGACCAAGACGGTGTCGCCAGGCCGCAGCAGCGTGCGCGCGATCACGTCGAGCGCCTGGGTTGCGCCATGGGTCAGTATCACCTGCTCGGGCCGCACATCGATCGCCATGTCTTCGAGGCGGCGCGCGATCCACTGGCGCAGCGGCAGATAGCCGCGCGGCTGACCGTAGTTGACGAATTCCGGCAGCACATCTTTGGCGAGTTGCCGCAGCGCCCCATGCACGCCGGCTTCGTCGACCCAGGTGGCCGGCAGCCAGCCGCAGCCGGCTTTGACGGAATCGCTGTTGTCGGCAAACACCTCGGAGAGCAACCAGGTGTTGCCGATATCGAGCGCCCCGGGTTCGCGTTGAGGCATGCTGGCTTCGCTCGGCCCCTTGCCGGCCACGAAAAACCCCGCGCCACGCCGCGCTACCAGTACACCTTGAGCCACCAGCCGGTCGTATGCCTCGACGACTGTAAAGGTGCTGACGCCTTGTTCTTGCGCGAGTTGACGCACCGAGGGCATGCGCATGCCGGCTCGCAGCAGATGCGCGGCGAGCGCGCCGGTCACAGCGCCGACCAGTTGATCCACCAAGGACTGCGGGCGTTCGCGGTCAAGTTCGAATAAGGCGAGGCGTTTCATGGCGATATGCGCAGACCGATCGGGGGCGCCCGAAAGTCAGGACGTAGAGGTTGAAAGAGCGCTAGCGTTGCAGCGGGTAGTAGCACCTCAAGCAACACAGTCTGCCGATCATACCACTACAGTTTGTCGGTAAAAGCTCGAAACTGTGCATGTCTGTAATGGTGGCCACTGCCTAAAATTAGGAGATGCCTACCCTTGGAGCTTCCATGAATACGCGCGACTCGAATCCCGCCAGTACCGACCACGCCAATACCGTCAATCACGCACCTTCAGTCGGTCCCGCCGAAGCGGTCGATATGGAAGCGTTCTGGATGCCGTTCACGGCCAATCGCCAGTTCAAGGCGACGCCGCGCATGTTGGTGAGCGCCAAGGGCATGTATTACACGTCGGACGACAACCGCCAGATTCTCGATGGGACAGCGGGGCTGTGGTGCGTCAACGCGGGCCATTGCCGCGATGAAATCGTGACGGCGGTACAGCAGCAAGTCGCGAAAATGGACTTTGCGCCCACCTTTCAGATGGGCCACCCGAAGGCATTCGAAGCCGCGACGAAAATCGCCCGACATACGCCGGGCGACCTGAAACGCATTTTCTTCACCAACTCCGGTTCCGAGGCGGTCGATAGTGCGCTAAAGATCGCACTGGCCTACCATCGCGCCCGTGGCGAAGGGCAGCGAACCCGATTGATCGGCCGCGAGCGCGGCTATCATGGCGTGGGTTTCGGCGGTATTTCGGTGGGCGGCATCGCGCCGAACCGCAAGATCTATTCGGGTGCGCTACTGCCCGCGGTCGATCATTTGCCCCACACGCTCAATATCAAGGAGAGCGCATTTTCGCGCGGTCAGCCGGCCTGGGGTGCGCATCTCGCCGAAGATCTGGAGCGTCTGGTCACGCTGCACGACGCGTCGACCATCGCAGCGGTGATCGTTGAACCGCTAGCGGGTTCCACCGGCGTGTTGGTGCCGCCCAAAGGTTATCTACAACGCTTGCGCGAAATTTGCGACAAGCATGGCATCCTGTTGATTTTCGACGAAGTCATTACCGGATGGGGCCGCCTGGGTACCGCGTTCGGCTCCGATTACTTCGGCGTCGTGCCCGATATGTTGGCTATGGCCAAAGGCACCAATAACGCCACCGTGCCAATGGGGGCAGTGGCCGTCAAGACCGCAGTGCACGACACCATCGTAGGCGCTGCCGCGCCCAATGGCATCGAGCTATTCCATGGCTACACGTACTCGGGCCATCCGGTGGCGGCCGCCGCTGCCGTGGCGACCATCGATTTGTACGAGCGCGAAAACCTGTTCGAAAGGGCCGCGACAATGGCGCCTGTGTTCGAAAACGCCATCCACGCCTTGCGCGGCGAAAAGCATGTGATTGACGTGCGTAACCTGGGCTTGGTCGGCGGAGTCGAGCTGGAACCGCGCCCGGGCCAGCCAGGCGCGCGTGCCTACGAGGTGTTTGTGAAGTGTTTTGAGAAAGGTGTGATGCTGCGTTATACCGGCGACATCTTGGCGTTCTCGCCGCCGCTGATCATCGAAGAAAAGCAGATCCAGCAGCTATTCAGCGTGGTGCAGGAGGTGTTGAATACGGTCGATTGATGTACTGCGACCCGGCACGGCGATCCGGCACAACAACCCGGGCCCCGGCCCGGGCTCCACCTAATACCTCAATAGGTCTGCATGGTCCCGTCAACCTGACGGGCCCACGCATCGACCCCGCCTTGCAGGTTGTGGACTTTCGTATAACCGCGCGCTTCGAGAAACATGGCGGCTTGGGCGCTGCGGCCGCCGTGGTGGCAGATGCAGACGATTTCAGCGTCTTGATCCAGCTCCAGCCCGCGTGTGGGGATTTGCTGCAACGGGATAGGCGTGATGCCGGCGATATGGGCGGTTTGCACTTCCCACGGTTCGCGCACGTCGAGCAGAATCGGAGCGGGGCGCGCTGGATCGGCCAGCCATTCGGCCAGGGCGGGAGCGGTCAGGTTTTGCATCTGCAGCCTTGTAGCGAAAAAACGCAATAATGTGAGATCAACGCGCGATCAGAAGTGGAAGCGCGACGGCTCTACGGCGTTGACCAGCGGCGGCACATAGGTGTCGAATACTTCGGCCACACGGAATTCCGTTTCGCTCACGCGCGTGACGATCTGCGCCGTCATGACAGGGCGCATCCCGACGAAGGCCGACAAGCGTCCGCCAATTTTCAACTGATTCAGCATCTCGGGCGGCAGCAATGGCAGGCCGCCGGACACGCAGATCACGTCGTAGGGACCTTGCGCCGGCCATCCCAGCGCCGCGTCGCCGGTGACGGCTTCGACGTTGGTCACGCCGTTGGACGCAAAATTATCCTTAGCAAACGTGGTCAGTTCGGGGAGAATGTCGACCGTCAGCACGTGTTGCGCGCGGTGGGCGAGCAGGGCCGCCATGTAACCCGAACCGGTACCGATTTCCAGCACGGACTCGTGTTTTTTCACGCCGAGTTCCTGCAGCACGCGTGCCTCGACCTTGGGCGAGAGCATTTGCTGGCCGGCCGGAAGAGGAATTTCGAAATCACCAAACGCCAGGGCCTGATACGCGACGGGCACGAAATGTTCGCGCTTGACGACCGCGAGCAGACCGAGCACTTCCTGGTCCAGCACATCCCAGGGGCGGATCTGCTGTTCGATCATGTTGAAACGTGCTTGCTCAATATTCATGGTGGGGATCGTTCCGGATCAGTCAAGAAATGACGCAAAGAAGTGATGCAACTTAACTGTGCAATTGTATCAAACTGGCGGCGCAATCCGCAGCCTTATCGCAATACCGTCCCGCACGAGGGCTCGAACAGGAGAATAGATGGACTGCCGACCTGATTGCGGCGCGTGTTGCATCGCGCCTTCGATATCCAGCGCTATCCCCGGCATGCCTTTGGGGAAGGCTGCGGGCGAGCGCTGCGTGCAGTTGGGCGCCGATTACCGCTGCGCCATCTTCGGACAGCCCGAACGGCCGGCTTGCTGCGGAGGGCTGCAGGCGAGCGCGGAAATGTGCGGCGCCGACGCGGCTCACGCGCTTATCTGGCTGCAACGACTTGAAATAGAGACGTGCCCCGGCGGCTGAACCCTGTTTGCTGCGGTAAGTCCAAAATAAGCCCAAATGGTCAGAGCCGCGTGCCGGCTCGATGCTCGCGCATAATGCGAGTTCAGGATCGAGTTCGAAGCCGAGTTCGAAGCCGTCCAAGATCACCTACGTTCGCAAAAAACAGGAGCGTTTTGACGATGTCCCATCCCCGCGTATTGCGTCGCCGATTCTTTCAACTAGCCGTATTCACTGGCTTGGCGACCGTATTGACGCTAGGCGCTTGCCAGGTGTTTCCGTTTATCCCCGATCACTACACGTTCTCGCAGAGTGACGCGCAAAGCGCCGTCGAGCGCAAGTTTCCCTATCAGCGTAACTTCGGGCAATTCATGACGGTGAACCTGAGTCACCCCGTATTGATGCTGCATCCGGAAACCAATAGCGTCACGATCGCACTCAACGCGGATTTCCAAAGCCCCTTGTTGCGTCATCCGGCAAGCGGGAGTTTCGCCGTCAACAGCCAACTCGAATACGATCCGGCGCGTGCGGCCGTCGTACTGCGTAGCCCCAAGCTGGAGCGTATCGATGTGGCGGATCTTTCGGGCGAGGATGCACAGCAATTGAACGCTGTCGCATCGGTGCTGGCGACGCAGTTGCTGGATCACTATCCGATCTACACGTTCAAGCCGCAACAGTTGTCGTTTGCTGGTGTTGCTTACCAACCGGGCGAAATCCGCGTGGAGAGCCACGGAATTCGCGTTGCGATTATCGAAAAATCTGCCGGTTGAAGCCTAGCTTCAGCCCACACGCCGGTTGAACAGCAGATCCCACACGCCGTGCCCGAGCTTTATGCCGCGCCGCTCGAACTTCGTTACCGGACGATAGGCTGGCCTGGGCGCGTAGCCTTCGGCCGTATTCTCCAGCGACGCTTCGGCGCAGAGCACCTCGAGCATCTGCTCGGCGTAGTTTTCCCAATCGGTCGCGCAATGCAAATAGCCACCGGGGCGTAGTCGCGATGCCAGCAGCGTCACAAACGGCGCTTGTATCAGGCGTCGCTTGTGATGACGCGACTTATGCCAGGGATCGGGAAAGAAAATGTGGATGCCATCAAGCGTATCCGGGGCGATCATGTGCTCCACGACTTCGACCGCGTCATGCTGCATCATCCGGATGTTGGTCAAGTCCTGCTCGCCGATCAGCTTGAGCAGTGCGCCGACGCCGGGCTGATGGACTTCCAGCCCGAGGAAATCGTCCTGCGGTCGTAGCACCGCGATCTCAGCCGTTGTCACGCCCATGCCGAAACCGATCTCCAGAATGCGCGGCGCGCTGCGCCCGAACGTCTGCGCCCAGTCGAGCGGCGCGGCTGTATAGGGTAGGCAAAACTCCGGCCCCAGCGCTTCAAGTGCGCGCAATTGTCCCTTGGAGGCGCGTCCGGCGCGCGTGACGAAGCTGCGAATCTTGCGATGACGCAGCGCAGGGTCCGCGGCGGTGGTCGACTCGTCGGGGGAATCTGGCAAAGAAAAGGGCTTCATGATGCTGAGTAGAACGCGGGGCGGACAAATACCGCTACGCGGAGTGGACGGCTCAATACGACGAGTAGGGCAGCCGTTGCGGCCAAGCCGCGTGAGCAGCGACTAGTACTGCGGCGCACCACGCGACTCGTCTACGGACTAACGGGCAAGCGGCAATTATACCTTGCGCCTGTGCATGTGCCTGTGTGGATCAAGCGGAGCCTCGGCGGTCGATTCGACGAGCGCCGACGCTTCTTCAGTCGGGCGAAAGGTGATCGAAAGGAAGGCGAGCCAAAGTCGACACCAAAGTGCTTGCACTTATCCCTGGCTGCACCCTGAACACAATCTTTTTGTTTTTGGCGGTGGCACTATCGCGACACCTAATTGACAGATTGTTGTAACGCTTGACACGTATATATCAATTGCTTGATAAAGCAGTGCTCGCGACCCGATCGGCTGGAGCGGGCTTTGCGCGGAAATTTTTTGACGCCACAACTTAAGAAGAATTCATGACCATCTCCAAACGTTTGATCCTGACGTTAACCATCGCCTTGTTGGCCCTAATTTTGGTCGGTGGTTTTGGCCTGCGGCAACTCAGCGCGGCGCAGCAGCGATTCGACGAGGTTCAAACCGATATTATCCCGAGCATCAAGACGCTCTATACGGCCAAGAGCACGATGGAGACGCTGCGCCGACTGAATTTGCGGCATGTTCTGGCCGTCGATGCGGCCGGTAAGGCTGCGGTCGAGCAACAGATGGCCGACGCGGATAAGGTCTTCGATCAACAGATGGCGACTTACGAGCGCAGCGATATCTCTGACGACACCGATCGGAAAATGCTGGACGCCGACAAAGCGAACATGGCGGCGTTTCGGACCAGTCGCGACAACTTCGTAGCGAAATCTCGAAGCGGCGACCAAGACGGCGCGAAGGCTTTGCTAGTCGCGGGTGGTGTCGAGGACATCGCGGGCAAGACCCTGGGGACCGGTATCGACAACCATATCGCGTACAACGACTCGCTGAGTCATACGATTCGTGCGACCAATGACTCCGACTACTCGCAGGCATTCTGGTTGCTGGTTACCACGATTATTGCAGTGTTGATCGTCGCGGGCGGATTAGGTGTGCACCTTTATCAATTGGTCACGAAAGGGCTGAGCAATGTTCAACGGACCTTGCAACATGTGAGCGAATCGCTCGATCTGACCACCACAGCCAAGATCGACCGCATGGATGAGATTGGTCTTACCGCCAGCGCATTCAATACCTTGATGAGCCGCGTGGCCGAAGTCATCGGTGAAGTGCGGCTGTCCTCGGGTTCGGTGAGCGTAGCGTCCAGGCAAATTGCTGCGGGCAACATCGATCTTTCTGCACGTACCGAAGAGCAGGCGGCCTCGCTCGAACAAACGGCCGCCAGCATGGAGGAATTGACCAGTACGGTGAAACAGAATACCGACAACGCGCGCCAAGCGAGCGCGCTGGCTGTGACCGCATCGGACATTTCCGATCGAGGCAATTCGGTGGTGGAGCGCATGGTCCAGACCATGGGCGAGATTACCGCCAGCTCCAGCAAGATCGCGGAAATCACCACACTGATCGAAGGCATCGCGTTCCAGACCAACATCCTGGCATTGAACGCGGCAGTGGAAGCGGCGCGTGCGGGCGAGCAAGGGCGAGGCTTCGCGGTCGTGGCGGCCGAGGTGCGCACGCTGGCGCAACGTTCTTCGGCGGCGGCCAAAGAGATCAAGGACGTGATCGAGAAGTCGGTCGGGACGATCCAGGAAGGTTCGAGCCAGGCGGCGGAAGTCGGCCAGACTACCGGCGAGGCACGGCAGGCGGTACGGCGTGTGGCGGATATTATCGGCGAAATTGCCGCGGCTTCCGAAGAGCAGAGCCGCGGGATCGAGCAGGTGAATTTGGCCGTGAATCAGATGGACGAAGTGACTCAGCAAAACGCCGCGTTGGTTGAGGAGGCTGCGGCCGCCGCTCAGTCGCTGGAAGAGCAGGCGATGAAAATGAATGAGATGGTTTCGGTGTTTACGGTTGCACGTCCTAAGGCACAAGCGTCGGCTGTGGTTGCCCCCGGTCATGTCGCGAAGAAGCCTGAGATGAAGCGGGCCGTGGCGCGTAGCGCTGCGACTGCGCCCGCAAGTGCACCACGTCGCGAGCCGAGGGTTGCGGCACCGGCGGTTACGGCATCGGCTAGTGCGGCGGGAGATTGGGAAACGTTTTGAAGTAAGCCATAGCAATACTGCGTAGCAACGCTTTTGGGCCGCGCTGGCTTCATCGCCAGCGCGGCCCATTTTATTTTGCGGCAAGATTAAGCGGCTCGCGCACGCGCCGCATGGCGCCGAACGGCTCTCAAAACGTAGGGGAATGATCAGACGGACTATATGGGTGCTACTGGAGCGGGCGATGGGAATCGAACCCACGGCTCTAGCTTGGGAAGCTAGGGTATTACCATTATACGACGCCCGCGCAGGCCGCCATTCTACGCGGGATTCGGTGGTTTTGCCAGCTGTGGCTCCTGGCGGGTAGCGTCGAAAGTGGATGCACTTGGAAAGCTATTGCGGGCATCGAGGCCGTAATCGACGATAGAGGGCAGAGTTCCTGCGCCCCTCGGAGCCTTGATCCGCCAGAGGCTGCCTTCCTGAAACAGGCGTCAAACCTTTACCACGGACGCACTATAGATCTCGTCGATGGAGTTCGCGAGCGTCGCGTTGAACTCACTGTCGCTCATCGATTGCTTGAGCTCGTTGATCAAAGCCCTGGAGAAGCTGGCGATCATGCCGTGATTCGAAGCGAGCCGTTCGCATGCGTCGGCTCGCGCGTAGCCTCCGGAAAGCGCGACTAAACGTGCGACACGCGGGTGCTCGATCAACGGACGATAGAAGTCCGCTACGTCAGGTATGGTCAGCTTGAGGATCACGCGACGACTGTCCGGTAAGGCGTCGAGCCCTTTGGTCAGTTCCGCGAGGAGGGTAGCTTCCGCCCCTGGCTTGTCCGGACTCTTGATCAAAATCTCAGGTTCCAGTATCGGGATGAGACCGTGCGCGTCGATCTGCGCTGCCAGTGCGAACTGTTGCTTCACAATCGCAGCGATACCGCTTTGCGAATTCAGGTTGATGACCGACCGCATCTTGGTGCCGAAGATACCGAGCTTTCCAGCCCGATCGAGCAGCGCGTCCAGCCCGGGTGTCGGCTTCATCAGTTGCACACCGTCGGCTTCGGTTTCCAGGCCTTTATCGACCTTCAGGAACGGCACGACGCCGCGCTCCTCCCACAGGAAGGTCGGAACGGGCTTTCCCAGTGCCTGTCCGTCCATGGTAGCTTCGAACAGAATGGCTCCAATGACCTTGTCCCCTGTAAAGGCGGGCGCAGTGATGACGCGCACCCGCATCTCGTGTATCAGTTTGAACATCTCGGCGTCGCCGCTGTAGGCGCTCTCCGGAATGCCGTAAAGCCGCAGGGCTCCGGGGGTCGATCCGCCGCTCTGATCCAGTGCTGCGAAAAATCCCTGCTTTTCACAAACTTGCGCCAGCATGTTCTCATCAGCCACGATCGCCTCCCTCTTTCGACAACGGAATATCGGACCAGCACGTCTGGCCGGGACACATTGCGTTCAATACGTTCAGTGTACTGATGTTAATGCAAATGTCAGAGACCCCACGCAGAAACAGTTGCCGACGTCACCAGGTGACGATCCGACATTCCACCCAGATTTTTGGCAATCGCTAGAAATGGGCGGAATACCACTCCAGGCGCAATGTAATTGCTTTAATTTCCAGGATTATCGTTTTGATCCGAAAATCGCTATCCCCTGAATGGCACATTTCAATCCGCGCTCTAATGCAGACACAAAGTTGAAATTAATACAATAATGGATTGCACGTTCTAATCGTAAATCACGGTGATGTTATTCTGCAAAAAACTAATTTTTCCAAATCGATAACTCTCACTTTAAAGAAGTGTGCGGGCTGGAATTCAGGAAAAATAGAATATAAAAATTAAGTTTCTGCCATAAACACTTGAAGAGTCAGGGGAAATGACAAGAAAAATTCTTGCGCTCGCAGCGGCCTGCACGTTGCTGGGGGGATGCGCGACGGTTACGCCGCAGCCTCAAGTAACCGAAGCGCCGAAGCCCAGAATGGAGCAGCAGAGCGCACAAGCGCAGATTGCCGCTGTCGATATAAAAACCCTCAAACGCAAAATCGCGATCGGGCGTTTCAGTAACGAAACGCGATATGGCCGCACCTTTGTGACGGATGGCAGCCTCGATCCGCTTGGCAAGCAAGCGAGCGACATCCTCGCCAGCCGGCTCGTCGCGTCGGGTCAATTCATGGTGTTTGAGCGTCCGGATCTGGCGAAGGTCACGGCCGAGCAATCATTGTCGGGCGACGGGCAACTCGTCGGGGTCGACTCGCTGGTGCTCGGCTCGGTCACCGAGTTCGGGCGCAGCACCACGGGTACTGCGGGCTTTCTGAGTGCGACCAAGATTCAGCATGCCCATGCAAAGGTCGAATTGCGTCTGGTCGATGTGAAGACGGGCCATGTGTTTTTCTCGGCCTCGGGTACCGGCGACGCGTCCACGGAATCGGGCGAGGTAGCCGGGTTCGGCGCTCGCGCAGACTACGACGAATCGCTCAACGACAAAGCGATTGCTGCCGCCATTTCCGATGTGATCGGCGCGATGATGACAAAACTCAAAGAGCGCCCGTGGCATACCGACATCCTCAAGGCGCAGGGGCAAACTGTCTATATCAGCGGTGGAGCCCGCCAGGGCATCCGGCCCGGCGACACGCTGCACGTCTACCGTGCGGGCGAACAGATCAAGAGCGCACAAACCGGCTTCTCGATCGCGCTGCCATCGACCCGGATCGCCACCTTACGCGTCACGGGAAATTTTGGCGACAACGAAACCAATGAAGGCTCGATTGCCGAGCTCACATCGGGAACCCTCACCCAAACCAGCAGTGCTTTCGTAGCCGAGTGAAGCGATGAAACGAACCACCTATGTCGTGGCGCTCTGCGTCGCGCTTGCGGGCTGTGCTTTGCCCGCTTCCAACGTAACGTCGGGTAGCGATCGGCCAACCCTGCGCCTCAGCGGTGCACCGCAAGGCAGCGAGCTGATACTCGACGGGCAGTCCATCGGGCCTGCCGATCGCTATGACGGCAGCAAGGAAGTGCTCGCTGTCGAAGAGGGTGTGCACTTGGTGGAGGTGCGTCAAGGCACGACGGCGATTTTGACCAAGCGCATTTTTGCGGCTTCCGGCGAGTCCGTGAACGTCGACGTTTCAGCGGGCACAACACCATGATGACACTCGCACGCATCACCGTCATTTGCGCGTTGGCGGCCACTGTCGCCGCGTGTGCTCCGCCGCCGAAGTACGCGTGGGGGAGCTACGAGTCATCGCTCTACAGCTACTACAAGACGCCGGCCGACAAGACCGACTTCGCCCAGCATTTGGCGGACTCAATCAGCAGCGCCGAAAGTACGAACAAAAAAGTCCCGCCGGGTTTGTATGCCGAGTACGGCAACGTGCTGCTGGAAAGCGGCAATGGCCCGCAGGCCATCGTGTATTTCCAGAAAGAAAAACAAACGTGGCCTGAGTCCAAGCTTCTGATGGACACGATGATCCGGCTCGCATCTAACACCAAGCCCGCCAAATAGTGAGAGCTGTCATGCGCCTATTCAAATTTTTCGGGATCGCGGCGAGCGTATCGACGCTGGCGGCCTGTGTGCAAGCGCCTGTCCATCTAGACTACTCGGCCCTGCGTAACAGCGATCCGCACTCGATCCTGATCGTTCCTGTGATCAATCGCAGCGTTGACGTGGATGCGCCGGATTATTTCCTTTCCACGATATCGCGTCCGATCGCCGAGCGCGGCTACTACGTATTTCCCGTCAACCTGACCAAGCGCGTGATGGAGGACGATGGGCTGAGCGACGCAAACATGGTGCACGCTCAGGATCCGACGAAGCTAGGCAAGATGTTCGGCGCGGATGCGATCATGTACATCACGATCGATCGCTGGGATGCCCGGTACCTGGTTATATCCACAACCGTGACGGTCGAGCTCGAGTACGTGTTGAAAAGTGGCACAACGGGCCAGACTCTGTGGAAGCACCATCAGCGGGTGTTCTATCAGCCACAGGGTTCGAGTGGGGGTAATCCGCTTGCAACATTGATCGTAGCGGCCGTCCAGGCAGCGATAGCGAAGGCCAAACCGAACTACATCCCGTTGGCTCAGCGCGCCAACTTCTTGTCGGTGGGTATGCATGGCCAGGGTTTGCCGGCGGGGCCCTATGACAGTCAATACAAGGCAGACATCACGGATTATTGACCACGCCCGGCGGTGCAAACCGGCATCGCCGTGAATCGATCGAGCGCAAAAGCCCCTCCAACCTAAATTTTTCTTCATGAATGCGCATCCGAACCGTTACGGGCGGGGGCGTAATCTCAAAACCGGTGGCCACATATCGCGGCCATACATTGCGGCCATACCGCCGCTGTACAAACCGGAGTGAACCATGAAGAAACTTCTCATCGCCGCAAGCGTACTCACCGGCCTATGTTCGTCGGCCGCATTCGCTGCCCAAGCGCCCACCACGGCGCAAGAGCAAGCGGAAGCGCAAGCAGTAGCGCAAGCGCAGCAAGAGCTATCGTCCACACAGCAGACTTCGACGCTGACCCGCGCGCAAGTCGAACACCAACTGGCCGTCGCGCAACAGGACGGCGAGGTGCGCTATCTCAACACCTTCATCTATCAAGGTTCCTAAGGCAGGCTGGGCGTGACATGCGTACGCACCAACTCTGCGCAAATACCTGCGATTCGGGGTTGTGGCATCATTTACTCATCGGAAATAAAGGCGACGTCGGGCTTTCGACAGATGTCGCCGCGCAATCAAGGGCGATGACTACGCGAGTACTCACGATTGAAGACGATCCGTTGACGGCGAACGAGATCGTGACCGAGCTCAAGAAGTGCGGGTTCGACGTGGACTGGGTCGACAACGGCACGGACGGCCTCGCTCGCGCAATGAGTGGCGGCTATGACCTCATCATGCTCGACCGGATGCTGCCTGGACTCGACGGCCTGACCGTCCTCACCACCTTGCGCACGGTGGGCGTGCAGACACCGGTTCTCATGCTCAGCGCGCTGGGCGATGTCGATGAGCGCATTCGCGGCCTGCGTGCGGGCGGCGACGATTACCTGACCAAGCCGTTCGATCCCGACGAACTGGTCGCGCGTCTCGAAGTATTGTTGCGCCGACGTCGCGAGGCACCTGCGCAGAACGTCTCGACGCTGCAAGTGGGGCCGCTCGTGGTCGATCTCATTTCGCGCAAGGTCAAGCGCGATGGTGTGGAAATCGCGCTATTGCCCACCGAATACCGTATCCTCGAATTCATGATGAGGCTGTCCGGGCAGACCATCACCCGGACCATGCTGTTCGAAGAGGTCTGGGGGTATCACTTCGACCCGGGCACCAACCTGATCGACGTCCATATGGGACGCCTGCGCAAGAAGATCGATCCTCCCGGCGTGAAGGCCGTCATCCAGACCGTACGCGGTTCGGGCTACATTCTCTCTTGAACGCTGTCGCATGAATGTACCCACATGCATGCCACCCCATGAGCACATCCGCACGAATGTACCGACATGAAGCACCCACATGAAGCACCCACATGAAGCACCTGCATAAGGCACTATGAGCGACGCACTGAAGCGCGCGCCGTCCGCGGACCTGGGGCGAGGCTGGCACTCCACGACCTTCCGCTGGCTCTCCGTTTATGCGGCGATCTTCGTGTTGTCGGTCATGGTGTTGCTCGGCTTTATCGGCTGGTCGGTGACCGTGAGGATGGAAAGAGACACCGACCACCTGATGCATTGGGAGCTGTTCTACTTCGAATCGATATCCGACCAGAATGTGCCCGACGCCATCCGCCGCAGGCTGGAGCAGGAACACTTTCATACCAGCTATTTCGGGCTCTTTGCCGCCGACGGCTCCCATATCGCCGGGGATATCCTGGTCATGCCCCCGGGCATCACGACTGCCGCCAACGGGCGCGGCCTCAGTGCCACGGGGTTCACGCTGAAACAAACGCTCGCGATGGATGTCTCGTCGGGCCCACCGGTGGTTCGCGTGATGGCTGAACGACGCGCCGACGGATCGCAACTCGTGATTGCGCGCGATCTCACGGCGATCCTGCAAGTTCGCCGGACAACGCTAAATGCGCTGCTCGGCGGTGGCGTGTTCTTCCTGCTACTCAATATTGCGACAGGGCTGCTTCTGAGCACGCGGCAAATGCGTCGCGTGCGCGAGATTCGCCGCGCGATGCTGCGCATCGCCGAGGGCGATCTGAACCAGCGCCTGCCCACGGGCGGGCGCGATGAGCTCGACATGCTCTCGCATCTCGTCAACTACATGCTGGACGAAATCGAGCGCTTGATGACCGAAGTCAAAGGCGCCTGCGACGGAATCGCGCACGATCTGCGAACGCCGTTGGCGCATATCCGTACACTGCTTGGCAGTGTCGCGCAGAGGCTCGATGTCAGCGCAGACGCCAACGTCAGCGGCATGGTCGAACAGGCGCGCCTCGAGACGGACGTGTTGCTCGATCGCTTCCGGGCGATGTTGCGGATCTCGGAGATCGGGGCACTCAAGCGGCGCGGCGGTTTCTCCTCCGTCGATCTGGCGACGCTGGTTCGCGAGGTCAGCGAGTTGTATGAACCGCTCGCTGAGGATCGCGGCATCGTCTGGAATGTGCACGTGGAGGATGTGCCGGAGATACACGGCGATCGCGCCTTGCTCTTCGAAGCGTTCAGCAATCTGCTGGACAACGCGATCAAGTTCGCACCTGACAACGGCGAAGTGCGAATCGAATTGGTGGCACTCGAGCACGGCGCACGCCTGCGCATCTCGGACAACGGCCCGGGCATTCCCGGCGCCGAGCGGGAGGCGGTGCTGCAGCGCTTTTACCGCGGCGAGCAGGCCCGTCACCTTGCGGGGTCGGGGCTAGGCCTGAGCATTGTCTCCGCGGTCGTTCGACTGCACGACTTCACGTTGCGCATCGGCTCGAACGGTGAGGCCGCGGGCACTACCGTAACGCTTGAGTGTTGGTCACACGCGCTGCACTGATCATGCGTATCCTGATCATTTCGCCTCCTGGTGCGCAGGCCGACTATCTGTACAAAGCATTGGGCGAAAGCGCGCACAGCTTGCAGGTGACCGATGATCTCCATGATGGCCTCTATCTTGCTTCGAATGACGCATTCGATGCCGTGCTGATGGTGGCGCCAGACGTCGATGCGATCGCGAGCGCAGAGGCGCTCCTGCCACCGCTCTTGGCCCAATTTGCGCGCTTGGCTGGATCGCCCGTTATTGTTGCCGTGCTCGGCCGTGCGAGCACGGCCGATCGCATACGCTTGCTACGCGACGGCGCGGACGCTTGCTTTGTGCAGCCGTATTCATTCGTCGAAATGCACGAGAGGATGCTGGCTTTGCGCCGGGCGTCGCCGACGCAGCGTGCCGAGCCCGTGTCGAATGTGCCGTTCAGGCTCGACGCTTCCACGCGCGAACTCGTCGCGGGTGAAAGCGCGGGTGAGAGCGCGGGTGAAAAGCGGCTACCGCTGAGCCCGCGTGAGTTTCTGCTGATCGAATGCCTGCTTCGCCGGTCGAATGTCCCGGTCGCTCGCGACTACCTGAGTCGGTACGCATGGCCGGAGAGCGACAGTGTGGATCCGTTGAACGTCAATCATGTCATCACACGCCTGCGCCGCAAGTTCAAGGAACACGGCATCAGTGCTCGGTTGGAAACCATCAGCCGCTTCGGCTATCAACTCAGTCACCCTTAGCGGGGCGGCTTCATGTCGCTCGACGCTGGGCGGTTCGGTAGTCCAAGTCGCCTGCGCTCGCCCGCGCGGATGCCGGCGTTTGCGCGCTGTCCCTGCGTTCGATGTCGAAGTGAGCCGCTGTCTCACGCAATGCACCGGCCGTTTCGCTTAACGATGCCGCCGCTGCCGCGGCCTCTTCAACCAGCGCAGCATTCTGACGCGTAACTTCGTCCATCGCAGCAACGGCGAGCGTGATTTGCTCCAGGCCATCGGTTTGCGCCGCAGATCCCGTCGCGATTTGAGTCATCAACCCCGACAAGTTAGTCACCTCCTCGACGGTATGGTTGATCGTGTTGCCCGCGCTCTGCGTCAACAACAAGCCGCTTTGGATCTTGCCTACGGAATCGTTGATCAGCACTTTGATTTCCTTGGCAGCCGTGGCGCTGCGCTGCGCCAGGTTTCGCACCTCCGATGCCACGACGGCGAAGCCGCGCCCTTGTTCTCCGGCGCGTGCCGCCTCGACGGCGGCATTGAGCGCGAGGATGTTGGTCTGAAAGGCAATGCCGTCGATCACGCTGATGATGTCGACCACGCGCTTTGAACTTTGTTCGATGACGTTCATGGTGGCCACGAGTTCTTGTACCGCCGAGCCGCCCTGGCTCGCCGTGCCCGATGCCTGTTGCATGAGCGTACTGGCTTTGTGCGCGTTGGCGGCGTTGTCCCTGACCATCTCCATCAAGCGGTCCATATTGTGCGTAGTTTCGCTTAGCGAGACTGCTTGCCGCTCCGTGCGTTGGGACATGTCTTCGTTGGCATGGGCTATTTCGCTTGCCGAGTCTGCGACCGAAACGCTGCTGGTGCGTATCGATCCCACCGTGTTGCGAAGATAGGTCTGCATTTCGTGCATCGCAAACAAGATGCTGTTGTCGTCGCCTCGCATTAACGCGATGTTTTCGCTTAAGTTACCGCGGGCAATATCGGCTGCTACCTTGGCCACTTGACGCGGCTCGCCACCGATCGAACGCGTCGCCGAGCGGCTGATCGCGAACCCCACCGAGAGCGCGAGGATCATGCCGAGGAGCGCACAGCCGCCAATCCATTCGGTCACGTGAACCGCGAGCGCGGCGCCGGCCTGGTATTGAGTTTTCGCCGAGTTGTCGTGCGCGCTGGCAAACGCGCTCAGGATCGTGCGCACCTTGACATGCAATGCGTCGGTTTGAGCATGCATTTCGTGCAGGCCGCCCGGCAGATTGGCTTCGTCGGCGGCCTCTACGACCTTTTTCACGGAAGCGAGATATGCGGGCCATACGGTATCGAATTGCGCGAGCAACTGTTTATCCACATCGCTGGTGGCGTGAGCGCGTTCGAAGTCGATGGCGGCAACGATGATTTGCTCGCCGTGTCGATTGAGGTCCAACGACGCTGCGCTGGCCACGGGATCGTCGTTGGTCAGCATGTCGAATAGGCGGCGGTAATGCTCTGCGGCTTCCGAGAGGGCGTTACCGATACCGCGGATCGGCGTGAGTTCGCGCTCATACATGGTGGTTTGCATGGCGCTCAAACTGGACAGAGTCACTACGCTGATCGCGCCCACCGCCACAGTGATCATTGCGCAAACCGCGAAAGCCAACAGCAATTTGTTCGCAAGCTTAAGGCTGTGTAACCACTTCATCTGGCTGTCCTTGGTGAGTTTGCTAGCGATGCGCGCAGTCCTTGCGCTGGATACAAACTACCAATGTTGTCAGGCAACTGTCAATGCCAGTTTATACTGATAAAGTCCGGAAAACCGATAAAAATCATCGAAAATAGCCTGTAAAAGCCCATTTAAATCTCAATTTCGGCAAAACCTATGAGATTGAGAGCGAGTTCTCTAATTTGTATTACAAATAAGCGCGTGCCTGCTAGCGTGATTGGAGCGGTGACGCGAGGCGGGGGGAGACTTGGCGTGAACCGAGGCGGAGTGCGCCGTTACGCTGGCGAGCCTGGGGGCGCCACGGGGCGGACCTGATGGAGTATGCGACGCATCGTGCGTATCACGAGGTGCCCTGGCTATGGAAGTTCCATGCGGTTCACCATAGCGTCAAGACGCTGGACTGGCTGGCCGGCTCGCGGCTGCACTTGCTGGAAATAACGGTGACCCGCGTGGCGGTGTTGGCACCTCTGTTTTTGCTCGGCTTCGAGAAAAGCGTCATCGATACCTACATCATTAGGCGCTTGCGAACGACCCATTCGGAAATTACGTCGGCGCTTGCGAACCACCGATTTTCGGGCTACGGTTCTGCACGATAGCGCTTCGCGCCGACGCACCCCCATCATCCGACGGTTGCTTAGTCTCGGCAATTTGCCCGAGCAAGGTCGTGGACGAAGCATCGATCGCATCGGTGAGCGGCCGCGGATAGATTCCTATCGCCAGCACCAGCACCGCGAGCGCGCCCAGCATGGCGAATTCACGCTTGTTCAGATCGACGAGCTTGCCCACTTGATTGTTGCCAAGCGGGCCATAGATCGTGCGCTTGTACATCCATAACGTATAAGACGCGCTGAGAACCAGGGTGAGGCCGGCGATCGCCCCGATCCAGAAGTTGAACTTGATCGCCCCCATGATCACCATGAACTCGCCGACGAAACCCGAGGTGCCCGGCAAGCCGACATTCGCCATCGAAAACAACATCACGAACACGGCGAATTTCGGCATGGCGTTGACGATCCCGCCATACGCGTCAATTCTGCGGGTCTGCATGCGTTCATAGAGCAAACCGACACTCAGGAACATGGCGCCCGCGACAAACCCGTACGAAATCATCTGCACGATCGCGCCTTCCATGGCGATGCGGTTGAACAGAAATAGCCCCAACGTGACGAGCCCCATATGCGCGATCGAGGAATACGCAAGGACCTTGTTCATGTCGGTCTGCGCCAAGGCGACGAGACTCGCGTAAATGACGGCGACTAGCGACAGGGTGATCATCGCGGGAGCGAAGAAATGGCTCGCATCCGGTGTGATCGGCAGCGAAAACCGTAGAAAGCCGTAGGCGCCGAGCTTGAGCATGGCAAGCACGACGGAAGCGCCGGTCGGTGCTTCCAGGTGAACTTGCGGCAGCCATGTGTGGATCGGCCACATCGGCACTTTGACCGCAAACGCGGCGAAGAACGCGAGGAAGATCAGGAGCTGGGGCGTAAAGCCGAGCTGCATCGTCTGCCACGTCGCCATGTCGAAGGTATGCGACTGCCAATGCAGGTACAGCATCGCAACCAGCATCGCGAGCGAGCCGATAAACGCGAAGAAGAAGAACTTGAGCGCCGCGAGCACGCGCTGCGCGCCGCCCCAGACGCCGATCAGCAGATACATCGGGATCAGCGTCGCTTCAAAGAACACGAAGAACAGCATGCCGTCGAGCGAGGTGAATGCCCCGACCATCAGCCCCGACAAAAACATGAAGGACGCGAGATAGTGCGCAACCCTTACGGTAATGGCGGTCCACGACGCGATCACGATAATCAGCGTCGTAAAAGCGGTCAGCACGGTGAGCCACAGCGAAACGCCGTCGATGCCAAGATGGTAGGAGATGTCCAATGCCGGCAACCAGGCGAGCTGTTCGACGAACTGCATCTGCCCGGCATGGTTGTCGAAATGGGCAATCAACGGGAAGGTCAGCAGCAGTCCGACCGTCGCGCCGACGAGCGCTAGCCACCGCGCTCTTTGCGGGGTGCGATCTGAGCTCAACCCGAGGATCGCGCAGCCAAACAGGATGGGGACCCAAATGGCTAAACTCAAATAAGGTGGCGATTGCATGCGTGACGAGGCCTTTAAAGCTGCTGTGCAGCGAATTAACGCTTTGCTTGGCGCTCGATTCGAACCGAACGAAAGCAGCCTGCATAAGGCACAGTCATTTGTAACGCGGACCGGCGTTTATGCAAGCGGCTCGAATTCTAGGGGTTAACATGTATAAATCTTGTTAAATTTTGCGGCGTCGCAACAATTGGAAATGGACGCTCAGGGCCGGCGCGGCGATGGTCACTACCGGGTAACATTGATCTATACGCCAGTCCGATTCTCGAATCTGGCATTTCTCTTTCATTGGTGGGGAGGCGGCATATGTCCTACGAAACGACACGCTCGCACCTTTTGCCAGGTGCAGCGGCAAAGTTTTGCTATGTCGACACGGCCGACTATGAAACCGACTGGCACGCTCACGACCAGTACATGTTCATCCTGCCTCGAAGTGGCGACCTGTCGATTTCGACCGAGATTTCGAAAGCGCCTTTGCAGGTTGCTCGCGCGCAGTACGCGCTCGTTCCATCGGGGATTTACCATTCGACGAAAGCGAGTCTATGCCCGCAAGCGCATCTTTCCGTCTACGTGGATGGCGACTTCGTAAAATATTGCGAGGGCCAAGCCGGGCGCTCGATAGCGCAAGACAAAGCGCTGATCTGGAGCGTACCCACGCGACTGAGGGCCGCTATAGCGTGTCGAGATGCCCTGGATGGCATGGCACGCCAGGGCCTGGTTCAATATTGCGACGACTTGGCCGGTCGACTGCTCGCTGCGCTGTGTATCGAGCACAGCATCTTCGCCGATTCGGTTACCGTGGCGACGGGCGCGAGGCGCACGCTCTTGATCGAGCGCATTCAGGCATTCATTGAAGCGCGGCTCGACGAGAAAATCGAAATCGATGGTGTCGCGGCCGAATTTGGCATTTCTCGCCGGCACCTCACTCGGGTGTTTCGCGAGGAGAGTGGGGTGAGCATCGTTGAGTTTATCAATCGGTTGCGGGTCAAGCGAGCTGCCGTTTTGTTGAGCAGTCCGGGAAGCACGGTTCTATCCGTATGCCTCGCGGTCGGGCTTGAATCGCCCTCTTATTTGGCGAAATTGTTTGCGAAATATGGCGTGCAACACCCGCGCGCGCCACGAATCTAGCGCTCCTGCATGGAACTCGATCATGTGGCCGGATTATGTGGCTCGCTTACCTGTCCGCTTACATGCCCAGACTAGGTAGTCCGATCACGTGGCCCGATTGTGCGGATTAGTTGGCCCGATCCAGCGCGAAAAATAATATTTGACGCGTTACGCTTGCTCCAACAATGGAGGGAGCGGAAAAAATGCAAGGTGTCGGAGAGAATGCGAGGCGCGGGACACGGGGCGGTCCTGTTGGCGATTGCCGAGTGGATGTTGTTAAAGTCTTTAGCGCTGGGCCCGGTGGCGGAAATCCCGCTCCGATCGTGCTCGATGCCAGCCAGCTTGACGCGGCGCAAATGCAGCAAGTTGCGGCAGCTTATGGACACGAGAGCGGATTCGTCTTGCCTGCGCAAGACCCTAACAACGATTTCCGCTTTCGGTTTTTCGTGCCGAATCATGAAATGGAGATGTGCGGGCATGCGACCGTTGGCGCGCTCTGGCTGCTTAGGCGCAACGGTTTATGGACGACACCGCGGGCGCGGGTAGAAACCATGAGTGGTTTGGTTAACGCGGTCGCAAGCGTGGTCGCGCGCCCGGTGGCAAGTCAGGTCGCAAGCGCGGAACGTATCGAAGTCAGCCAGCCTGAGGGCGTCGTGTACCCGCTCACGGATACGGCGATTATCGACACCTTGATGAAAGTGCTGAATCTGCGTCCTGGCGACATAATGCCGCTTTCGGTTCTGAATTCAAAGACGAGTCGAATCAAGACCTTAATTGCGTTGAGGTCTCCCGATGTTTTACATGCTCTCAAGCCCGATTTCGCATCCGTCGAAGCGGTCTGCGCGGCCCTGGATTCAACCGGACTCTATCCATTCGCGGTAGAAGATTCGAAGCGTCATATCTTTCATGCGCGCCAGTTCCCACGATCGTCGGGCTATCACGAGGACGCAGCGACGGGAATTGCGGCCACTGCGCTTCTTTATGGCTTACGTCATTACGGCTTTTCTCCAGCGGCGGG
>NZ_LMUX01000024.1:0-26090 GCF_009765705.1 Burkholderia sp. L27(2015)
CGGGGCGCAGCCGACGCCGAGCGCGACATTCGCGGTTTCGCGTTGAAGTTCTATACCGAAGAAGGTAACTGGGACATGGTCGGCAACAATACGCCGGTCTTTTTCATGCGCGACCCGCTGAAATTCCCCGACCTGAATCGCGCAGTCAAGCGCGATCCCAAGACCAATTTGCGCAGCGCGGAAAATAACTGGGACTGGTGGACCCAGTTACCCGAGGCGATACATCAGGTCACCATCATCATGAGCGACCGCGGCATTCCGCGATCCTTTCGTCACATGCATGGTTTCGGTAGCCATACCTACAGTTTCCTGAACGCGAAGAACGAACGTTTTTGGGTGAAATTCACGTTCAAGACGCAGCAAGGCATCGAAAACCTGACTGATGCGCAGGCGACCGAGGTGGTCGGAGGCGATCGCGAAAGCAATCAGCGCGATCTATACGAGAGCATTGAAAAGAAAGATTTCCCGCGCTGGACCTTGTTCGTGCAGATCATGCCGGAGAAAGAGGCGGGCTATTATCACCTCAATCCGTTCGATCTGACCAAGGTGTGGCCGCATAAGGACTATCCGCTGATCGAGGTCGGTTTTTTCGAACTGAACCGCAACCCGGAAAACTATTTCGCCGATGTCGAGCAAGCGGCATTCGCGCCGTCCAATGTGGTGCCGGGCATCAGCTTTTCGCCGGACAAGATGTTGCAAGGGCGCTTGTTTTCATACGGCGATGCGCAACGGTATCGGCTCGGGGTCAACCACCATGCAATTCCGGTGAATTCGCCCAAGACCAAGTACCCCAGCTATCACCGCGATGGCCAGATGCGCGTGGACGCCAACGCAGGCGCTCGCGTCGGTTACGAGCCCAATACCAAGGGCGAATGGCAGGAGCAACCGGATTTTTCCGAACCGCCGTTATCGATCGACGGTTCTGCGGACCATTGGAATCATCGCGTCGACACCGACTATTTCTCGCAAACCGGAGCGCTGTTCCGGTTGATGACGCCGGCGCAGCAGCAAGTCTTGTTCGAGAATACGGCACGTTCGGTTGGTGGTGCGTCCAAGGCGATACAGGATCTGCACGTTAAGCACTGCACGCAGGCCGATCCGGCCTATGGCGCCGGGGTTTCAAAGGCACTCAAGGCGCTCAAATAGAGCGGTCGTCACGCGCGACGGTGTTGGCGAAATTTGCCACACCGCGCAATCCGCGAGTCGGCGCAACGTCTGCTCTCGTCATCGTGAGCGTCGTTTGCGCCGAACAGTTTTCCAAGTCGCTGCAAAATGAAGACTGCGCGGCCATCGCTATTCAACACGCGGTGATGTTCGGATAACAAAAAATCGCAGAAGCCGTCAGCGCAAACGTTGCACTGACGGCTTCTGCGATCGTTTCCAAATCCACAGCGTGGGTGACTTAGTGGTGTTTGTGCTCGGGATTACGGCACACATTAGCGCCCACTTGCGCATCCTCCCACGACGAGCCGAGGATGATGCTGCAGAAATTAAGGCGTTTGTAGCTGGGGTCTTTTAGTGCCAGCACGTCGGCGTTGACTGTACCAAAGGTCGACAACGGTCTGTGTATCATTCCCTGTGTGAACGCTTCTATGATGCTTTCCTTGAAGTTTTCGACGCGCGGATGCGAAGCTACGACGAGCTTGCGCTGTTCTGCCGTGAAATCGTCATAGGCGAGACCCAATACGTCCATTTCTACGCCTGCCGTTACGAGCGCAACCACCGATTTCTTGTGCTCCGGAATGCCCGGCGTGGTGTGAAGAGCAATCGCATCCCACACGATCTCGACGTCGGTTTCAGTAATACCGTGCTGGCGAAGAAAGTCGCGCGCCGAATTGGCACTGTCAACCTCGAACCGGTTTTGCGATTTGCCAAACTGTTGGGTGAGGCCCATGTCATGGAACATCGCGCCGATATAGAGCAATTCCGGGTCGTACTGGAGTTTTTTCCGTTCCCCGGTCAGCGCGCCAAACAGAAACACACGAGTTGAGTGATGAAACAGCAGATCGGACTCCGTGTCGCGCACGAGTTGCGTGGCTTCGCGGGCCATCTTGCTGTCGGGAATTTTTATGCCGGCGATGATGTTGCTCATGTTTTTTCTCCAGGAACTGCTTGGTTGTCTACCGCGATAGCGGACAGGTAAAGCTACAAAAAGCCTTTCGTCGCCTTCGATTGGGCGACGCTCATCTACGTAGCTCATCTACGTAGCTCACTCACTACTACGATCACTGCCAGTAAGCGCTCTCGCCATGTAATCCGGTGTCGAGCCCTTGCTCCTCCATGCCAACCGCGACGTGCACTGGCGTCACTTTATCGATCAGCCACAACATGCCGTAAGTGAAGATAAACGCCCAAGTACCCGAGATCGCCACGGCAGCACATTGCTTGAAGAAAAACGCGGTTCCGCCGTTCAATAAACCATCGGCACCCGAGGGATTCCAGGCGCGGGAGGCGAAGACCCCAAGCAGCACGGTGCCTATCAAGCCGCCGACTCCGTGGACGCCCCACACATCCAGCGCGTCGTCCCACTGCAATTTGTTTTTCATCGCCACCGCGCAATAGCAGACGAAGCATCGCGATGATGCCGATCAACGCCGCATCGCCAAGCGATACATAGCCCGCCGCAGGCGTGATGGTCGCAAGGCCGGCCACGGAGCCGGTCAGCAAGCCGACCAGCTTCGGTTGCTTATGCTGCGACCATTCGACAAAAAGCCATGTGACGGCAGCGAACGAAGCGGCAACGTCGGTATTGAGGAATGCCGACGCGGTAACCGCGTCGACACGCAGTTCGGAACCGGCGTTGAATCCGTACCAGCCGAACCAGAGCAGCCCTGTACCCAACGCGATCAAGGGCACGTTGTGCGGCCGGTTCTCGACCACACGTCGCCGACCGACGAACAGCACGGAGGCCAGCGCGGCGAAACCGGCGGTGTTATGCACCACGATGCCGCCCGCAAAGTCCAGTACACCCCACTTCGACAGAATGCCATCCGGACTCCATACCATATGGACAAAGGGGAAATAAACCAGAACCAGCCAGCCCGTGAGAAACATAAAGTAGGCCTTGAATGTCACGCGATTTGCGAACGCACCGGTGATCAGCGCCGGCGTGATGATTGCGAACATCATCTGATAGGCAACGTGAACGATCAGCGGTATCCCCGCATCGTTACCGGCGAACATGGTGTGCAGCGTGACGCCATGCAGAAATGCGTAGTAGGTGGGGTCGCCGACGATTCCGTACAAGGTCGGGCCGAAACACATCGAGTAGCCAAACACAAACCACAGGACGGTGGTCCATCCCAGCGACACGAAGCTTTGCATCATGATCGCGAGCACATTCTTGCGCCCGACCAGGCCGCCATAAAAGAACGCCAGCCCTGGCGTCATCAGCATGACCAGGCTGGCGCACAGCAGCATGAAGGCTGTGTTGCCGATATTGAGCGGAACAACGGATGGAGTCATGGCGGTGGTGTCAATAGGTTAGGGCTTGAGTATCTATCGCAGCGCACCGCCGCGTCTTTCAGGCATGCATGATAATTTCAGAAAATGCACGATGAGATTGCGGTGCGCAGCCCTCGCGCAATGCGATGCCGAGTCAGATAAAACGTGCTCACGATCGCGACGATTTAACAATTTTTTACTAACACTTAAGACTGCTCGACTTTACGATGTCTCTCACCTTGTCGATCGCCGAGGTTCGGGGGTATAAAACTTGAAAAATATAACGTCAATTGAGGCAGAGCCGACGGTGTCGACGATCGGTATCGATTCGGTTGTCCGCGTCCAGGCAAGCGGACTAAGGACAAAGTTGAAACGGTATTGCGCTGACGAGGGCAAGGATGCGCTGGTTCTCATCGACTACGAGACGGGGTCGTACGTGCAGACGTTTGTAGTAAGACCGGTGGCCGCGGCAAGCGCAAGTGCTATACGAGGGCATGGAACAACCGACGATTGTTCAAGCGAGCAACTCGTTGCGATGATGTATAGCGCCAGCCAACTATGCGAGGCCTGTGACGAGCCGGGGTTGCGTTCCGCGCTTTCCTTGCTTAAAGAGGTGATTCGGAAATCTCCGTCTTACCCCGGTGTGCACGCGGCGATGGCTCATTGTCACATCGATCTATTTCGGCGCGGCGCCATTAGCCATGCAGAGGCGTCCAAAAATACTTGCGCCGCTGTGCGAGCGGCCGTGGCGTGCGATCGTCGTCTTGGCGCCGATACCCTGTGCGCGATGGGAGCGGTCGCTTGCTACATAGACTGGAATCTTGTGCTCGCCGAGCAGCGATTTCGCGCGGCGCTGGCTTTGCGTCCCAGCGCGCGCCGCGCAGAGCTGCTCGCCGAGTTGCTCACGATGACCGGCCGATTCGACGAGGCATCGTTCTATCTGGATATAGCCAGTCAGCTGGATCCCTACACGGTTCGCCATCATTTTGCTGCGCTCGCGTGCGCGTTTTATCGTCGTGAAGAGCCTTACAACCCCTTGTCGAGCGCGGGTGCAACAGAAACTGCAGCTCGCCAATGGGAGGCGATAATGCGCGGCCCCATGTGCAAGGCAGCGCAGTATGCCGCCACGGGAGAGGGGGGTGCCGCCCTGGGATGCCTGACTGAAGCTGTGGCATTGAGGGAGCCCTTGTTCCTATTCCAGCAAGTCGATCGACGGTTCGATATTCTTCGTGATGCACCGGAATTTCTGGCGCTTGATCGCACGGTCAAATGGAGAGTCTAAGCCAGGCTAAGGAAATAGCGCGTCCGGAAACCCGACGTACCTGACCGGGTGCAGAAAGCGCTCGATCGACATCGCGCCCTCATAGGTGAAGGCGCTGTCGAATAATACTTGCGCCCACTCGACGTGGGCCTGACTCGTGGTCGCAGTACGCAGGGTGCTCGCGGTGATGCAGGCCACTCGGGTGGTTTTCTTTTCCAGCACCGGCAGCAATTGCCGAGCCAAATCCAGGTCACCTGTCTCCAGATGCACCGTCGCCATCCACTGCGTGTTCAGTTGCGTTGCGACCGCGATCATCTCGTCGAGGTTTTCGCATCGCACCAGCAGTGCACAGGGTCCGAAGACATGTTGCACTGGCTGGGGCGACGCCAACAAGCTCCGGGCACTGGTTTCGAACAAGACGGCTTGGGCCGTCGAGACCCCAACCGCGGCCGCACCTTCAGCAATCAAGTCGACGTCGAGCCGCGCTTGTTGGCACGTAAGCCAGTGTTGGTAACGCTGGCTCAGAGCCGGGGAAAACATCAGATCCGCGGCTTTATCCTCGATGGCTGCCACGAGTGTTTCTCTTAGGTCGACAAATCCATCTCCCGCGATTGCTACGATCATGGCCGACTTCACACGTCGCTGTCCGACGCCGAGCGTCAGTTGTTCGATAAAGTGAAAGCTGAATTGCTCGGCGCGCGCGTTCAGCGCTTGCGGGAGAAAAAAACTGGGGTTCACGGTGATGATTTCGGCGAAGAGAGGAATGGGCTCAGGGCGCAGCGCTGCACGCTGCGCCAGCACGCTCGTCTCGCTGGACGAACCGACAAAGGCGATCCCTCGCATCGACGGATGATCGATCAGCGAGTCGATCGCTGAGTTGGCTACTGAGTCGCCCACTGAATCCCCGTGCGCGATCAATAACGAGAACACACCTACGTGGAAATTGCATTGGACGATTGCACGTTGGATGGCCCGGCCAACCAGTTCGCATACGCCCGGATGGCCTCGGTGCGTGACTACCACCACCGGACAACCGGCGGCGAGCGCCGCGGCGATATCGACGCCTGCCGTTGCATAGACTAGCGGAGTCTGGTCAGAGGCAAACACCGCGATAGGTCCGATGGCGAGATTGCGGGTAAGCATCTGTTCGACCGAGTGGCCCGCACAATTATCTATGGTCTCGGTGGGGCCGGATTTTCGAACGAGTTCTGCGAAGATGCGCAGTTGTAGCTCCGCCCGAATCAGTTGTTCCCATGCGCAGACGGCGGGCAAACCGGTTTCGGCCGTTGCGCGACTTATCAACAGATCTTTCATGTCGATAAGGTGGTCGGCGATGGTCTCCAGAAAATCCGCTCGTTCGCTACCGCTGCTCATGCGATACGTGTCGGCTGCTGCAGCCGCCAGGTTGCAAGCCCGCTCTATATCGGTAGAGTTGCCAATACCAAAGGCAGGATCGATTTCGACATTGGCACCCGGATCGAATGCTCTGAAATTGCCGCCGAGGCCGCGCACCGCGCTGCCGCCTATCAGCATCTCGCCAGTTATTCCGAACTCCATTAGCCGCTCCTTCGAAGGGACATGTGCGCGGCGGCTCATGCACTTTCGCTCCGCAGCGCTTACTTGTGAGTGATAGTAAGTTAGCTGCGTCTTAATCTTGAGTTAATCATTGTTAATTGCGCAGACCCGTGTCTACTTAATTCACCACGCCATCACATCTGCATTTTTAACAAGTATTAACTGGCGCCCACGCTGGCTGAACCCCTAACCTAGATTGAGTCTTGAAGTTGCGTCCGGCGGTCTGTTCGGCCCTGAGCTGATTAAAATTAATGAGAGCATGTAATGAACGAATTACTGGAAAAAGTCATTGAACTGCATGGTGGACTCGACCGCTGGAACGCATTCAGCAAGGTCGATGCGACGATAGTCACGGATGGCGCGTTTTGGGGAATGAAGAAAGTGACTCAGGATCAGGATCCGCGCCAGATGACCGTTTGGTTGCACGAGGAGCGTTCGTCAGTCACGCCATTCGGCGAATCAAACTGGCGTACCGATTTCACGCCTGGACGCATCGCGATCCTCAAAGGCGACGACACCGTCGTCGCTGAACGAAATAATCCCCGAGCATCGTTTTTTGGTCATCGGAAGGAGACCCCTTGGGATCCGCTGCACCGCGCATACTTCAATGGTTATGCGCTGTGGACATATCTGAGCGGGCCGTTTCTGATGACGACAAAAGGCGTCGAGGTGCAAGAGATCGAGCCATGGTCAGAGGGTGGCGAGACATGGCGCGTACTTCGTGCCAGGTTCCCTGATGCGATTGCAACCCACAGTGCGGTTCAAGACTACTTCTTCGGCGCCGATCTCCTTTTGCGCCGTCACGACTACAACGTTGACGTGGCGGGTGGCTTCGAGGCAGTGCAGCTTGTCCATGACTATATCCAGGTTGACGGCATTCGCTTGCCAAGTAAGCGCCGGGCCTATACCCGCGATCCGGACCGCCGGGCGAATCTGGATCCGTTGATGGTCTCCATCGACCTCAGCAACGTACGATTTTCCTAATTAGAGGGCGCGCAAAATGTCCCACGCAAGCCACACCTATCGCGCAGTGCAGGCCGTCAGTCCCGGAAAATTGGAATTGGCCGAGAAGCCGTTGACCGATCCGCGACCCGGATATGTACGCATCCGTGTCGAGGCGTGCGGCGTGTGTCATTCGGATGCTGCGACTGTCGAGGGACAGTTTCCTATTGCATGGCCGCGCGTTCCCGGCCATGAGGCCGTGGGCCGCATCGATGCGCTCGGCGAGGGTGTAGAGGGCTGGGCGGTCGGGCAGCGGGTCGGCGTTGGCTTTTTGGGGGGAAGTTGTGGTCACTGTGGACCGTGTCGCGGCGGCGACCAGGTGAACTGCCGAAATCAGGAATTTACTGGCGTCCACCTTGACGGTGGCTACGCGGAGGTGATGATAGCGAAGGCCAGCGGCCTGATGTCCATTCCGGATGACCTTGGTTCGGTTGATGCCGCGCCGCTACTCTGTGCCGGACTCACGACCTTCAGCGCATTGCGCAACTCGACGGCGAAGGCGGGCGAGCTTGTGGCTGTGCTCGGCATTGGAGGGCTTGGTCATCTGGGCGTGCAATATGCGCGGCATATGGGGTTCGAGGTCGCCGCAATTGCACGCGGTGAAGACAAGGCGGCGCTTGCCAAGCAACTCGGTGCGCACCACTATATCGATAGCTCCATAACCGATGTCGGCCAGGCGCTGCAAGCGCTTGGCGGCGCTGCCGTGGTGCTCGCGACGGCGTCCGCGGGCCGGGCGGTGGCCGACGTCATCAAAGGCCTTCGTCCACGAGGCCACGTCATCGCACTCGGTGTCACGCCCGATCCGATCGAGGTGGCATCCACCGATCTGCTGTTTGGCAATCGCTGCGTCGAAGGTGCCATGACCGGCGATCCAGCAACCGGAGATGCCACGCTGAAGTTCAGTTCATTGGCGGGTGTCGCTGCCATGATCGAGTGCATGCCTCTTGAGCAGGCCGCCCAGGCATACGCCCGCATGATGTCCGGCAAGGCGCGATTCCGTATCGTTCTCACGATGGGCGCTTGACTTAATTCACGATAGATCGAGTATTTCATTAGGAATCGAGGCGAGTCATGAGCACGTATTTAGGGAAACAAAATGATATCAATTTTGGTTCGAAGGATACTGGTATCCATCGAATGGCGGTCGATATGCTCGGTAAGGCATCGATAAAAATAAACGGCGAGAATCCGTGGGATATGCAGTTGCATGACCCGATCGCGCTTGAAATGGCATTCGCAAAAGGCAATCTTGGACTTGGCGAAGCGTATATGGACGGCGCATGGGATGCCGAGCAATTAGACGAGTTCTTTGCGCGTCTGCTTGGCACGCGGTTGACCGATCAGATTCAGCCTCTACGCTTGTTGGGACACGTACTTGCGGCGAAATTTCTGAATCGTCAGAACATCAAGCGGGCCAAAAAAGTAGGCGAAATGCATTATGACTTGGGCAACGATTTCTACAAGGAAATGCTCGATTCGCGCATGACCTACACCTGCGGATATTGGGCGAACGCGACTAATCTTGAGCAGGCGCAAGAAGCCAAGTTGGATTTGGTCTGTCGAAAATTGAAATTGAAACCCGGCATGCGCGTCCTTGATATCGGCTGCGGCTGGGGAAGTCTCATGGCTTATGCTGCCGAAAATTACGGTGTGGAAGCGGTGGGTGTGAGCATATCAAAGCAACAAGTCGCGTGGGCGAAGCACCGCTATTCGCATCTGCCGCTTGAATTTCGCTTGCAAGATTATCGTGAAATGGATGGGCAATTCGATGCGATTGCCAGCATTGGCATGTTCGAACATGTCGGTAGGAAGAATTTTCGTACGTATATCCAAACGGCGCATCGGTGCTTGAGGAATGACGGATTATTTCTCCTCCATACGATAGGGAAAAATGTGCGGCGATCAGCTCCCGATCCGTGGATCGATAAGTATATTTTCCCCAATGGGGACTTACCGTCGATTGGACAAATTGGCGATGCTCTCGAGAATTTGTTCGTGACCGAAGATCTTCATAATTTTGGCGCTGACTACGACAAAACGCTGATGGCGTGGTACCAAAATTTTGATGAATCCTGGCCGGCTTTCGGAAATCGTTTGGGTATGCGCTTTTATCGTATGTGGCGGTATTACCTGCTTTCGTGCGCTGGAGCGTTTCGTTCTCGAGATATACAGCTCTGGCAGTGGGTGCTGTCGAAAGACGGCGTGCGCGGCGGTTATCGGCGCGAACATATTTAGGTGCCAGTGTTCGGTGGCGCCCTGGCCATTCTAGCTGGCTGTCGTCCAGACGCGCATCGCGGCATGTCGGACGTCGGTCTGACACCACAAGCCGATTCGGCTTCAACTATAAGCAATAGTTATTGGGCTAATAACGAATTGGTCTTGGACCCGGTCGCCGATGTGCGTCATCGTGTGCATCACTGAACACTAGAACCGGAGCCAAAAATGGATATCCTAACCACGGCATTGACGTTGATCGGAGTAGGGGCGTTGTCTACATACGTCCTTGCAAACTCGGTTCCCGAAGAGGTTCTGGCTCAGGCATCAGAGGGGGGGCGTTTCGCCGGCCTCGGTGACGAGAGTATCAACCCCAATAATTTCCGCTCGGGAACGCGTACAGGTGGGTTTGGTGAGTCAATCACAATGACTTCAGTCAACTCTCGATAGACGCCACTCAACCCCCCCGCCGTGCACCTGGATTGTCGACCCAATCGCCGCTTTAACCTGCGTCGGCCGAGTTGTGTCGTATGTCCGGTAAAGAATCTCAAGCACCGGCTGCTCAGTCTATATTATTTAGTAGTACGTTATTATTGATGCTTGTCACGTAAAGCCTGTCAGAATTTTTTGACCGGACTGTTCCCGGGATCCGTAGGCTATCCTAGGGTTAAATCTATGCGATCCAAAATATCACTAAAAATATAGTTTTCTATCGAAACGATAGACATGAGTGGTAGACGAGAACCCGCCGTGGCAGCAGGAGGTCCGCTATGAAAGGAGGTAGGAATTCCCCAAAAATTAATGCTCCGCCGCAACTCGAATTTTTAACAAGTATTAACTGGCGAACACGTCGGCTGGCCCTCTAAGCTAGAGCAAAGCAGCTTTGATGAAGCGTTCAAAGCGGTATCCGGCCGTCTTGACAAATGCACCTTGCGCGAACGTTGAGACGAATGAGCATCGACTTGAGACGCATGCGCACGGGCCTTAGTTAGTTAGACAGATATAGTCATTCACGTCGACCTAGCCAAACCCTCGACTTCACAACGAACCGGGCCAGATAGACTGGTCACTCGCAAATCACTGATTATTCTTGGAGTATCCCCATGCAAAAAAAGGCAGATTTTGAACTCTTCGGGTTCTGGCGCACGGCATCCACCTATCGAGTGCGCGTTGCCCTCAATTTCAAAGGGCTGACGGCCAGCGAACGCATCATCAATCTGGAGAAAGGCGAGAACAGAACCCCGGAGTTTCTCGCGATCAATTCTCTTGGCGCAATCCCGGCGCTGATCGAAGAAGGGCATGCACCGCTCACGCAATCATTGGCTATCCTGGAGTTCCTTGAAGAAAAGCAACCCAACCCGCCATTGCTGCCCAGTGATCTGTATGGCAGGGCACGCGTGCGAGCTATTGCAGGCATGCTTGCAACCGATACTCATCCATTGATCACGCCGCGCATTAAAAAGTATTTAGTGTCCACCGGAGGGTTCGACGATGCGGCTTGGCGCGCGTGGCAGATTCACTGGCTGCGCGTTAATCTCGAAGCCGTCGAAAGCCGACTGGCGGTCGAGCCGGAAGTCGGGGCCTTTTGCCACGGCGACCAGCCGAGCATCGCGGATATCTGCCTCGCAAGCATGTTTTCAGTCATGCAAGCATTTGACATCCGAATGGAAGGCATACCGGTAATCGATCGGATCATGAAGAACTGCTATGCGCTCGATGCATTTGCACGCGCGGATCCGTATCTTCAGGAAGGTGCGCCGGCTAAGGCGACCCGCTAGCCGCTTGTTGGCATATATGAAAACAATTGGCATTTTTGTTTTTCCCGGTGTTCAGTCGTTGGACGTTAGCGGTCCAATGGATGTATTCGCGGAAGCGAACCGGTTTTTGCCCCCGCAAGCGCAGTATCAGATTGAAGTGATTGGATCAAAACCAGGCCTGCTGAGCTGCTCAAATGGCCTTCTTATCCAAGCACATCGTCCTTTCTATGAAGTGTCCGATGCTTTCGATCGCTTGCTCATTGCGGGTGGTCCCAAACTTCCGCAGCACGAGTTGTGTCCTGAATCTCGTGATTGGTTGCGTTACGTCGTGCCTAAGGCCGGGCAGTTCGGTTCAGTCTGCAGCGGCGCTTTCATCCTGGCACGAGCGGGGCTGCTTGAGGGGCATACTGTTACCACCCATTGGAATCACGCCGCCGCATTGGCACTCCTTTGCCCCACCACAGTGGTCGAGCCGGACCAGCTTTATATTCAAGATGGTCCGCTAATCACGTCTGCGGGGATTACTGCCGGCATAGATATGTCTCTACATTTGCTTGCCGCGGATCACGGGCGAGACATCGCATTGCAGGTGGCGCGGCGTCTCGTGGTCTTTACGCAAAGGGCCGGAGGACAATCGCAATTCAGTCCTTATCTCGCGGCGTTCGCTAGGTCAAAATCTCCGATCGCGCGTATCCAACAGTACGTCTTGACTAACCTTTTAGGGGACTTGTCCGTGCCGGCCTTGGCACGCGTCGCAAATATGAGTGTGCGCAACCTCTCGAGAACGTTTGCCAAAGAGACAAACATGTCGCCCTATGATTTTGTTGAGAATGCGCGTATCGACGCGGCGCGCGCCTTACTCGAAGATCCAAGAGCACCCCTCAAGAGCGTGGCCTACCAGTGCGGTTTCAATGACACCCGCCACATGCGGGAAATTTTCAAGAAGCGTCTCGGCCTCTCGCCTCGTCAGTATCGACTGAATTTCGGGGTGGCGAGTCCGCGTGCGCGAGACGGGTCGGCGGTCTGACACGGAATAAATACATCCCATTCGTATTTTAGTAAATAAGTTGTACGGATGTTTATATGATGTACGTAGGTCTTTAACATGATATGCACTACTTATAAATAATAGATCGTGCGTTTTTAAAAAGTATCATGCACGCCTGGAAGACGTGGCAGGTGGCCGCGATACATACTCAAGTCTCGATTACGACTGGAGAATGTAATGAAAGAAATCATCGAAGGATTTCTGAAATTCCAACGCGACGTCTTTCCCTCTCGCGCGGCTCTGTTCAAAAAACTTGCAACCACACAATCGCCGACCGCGCTTTTCATCACCTGCTCAGACAGTCGCGTGGTTCCGGAAATCATGACGCAGCGCGAACCCGGCGACATTTTCGTCATCCGTAATGCCGGCAACATCGTTCCGGCCTACGTCGGCGAACCGGGCGGTGTTTCAGGAACCATCGAGTATGCCGTCGCGGTACTCGGCGTCAAGGACATCGTTATTTGCGGGCACTCGGACTGCGGCGCCATGACTGCGGTCGCAACGCACAAGCATCTCGAGCATTTGCCCGCGGTCGCGGGGTGGTTGCGCCATGCGGACGCGGCGAAGGCGATCAACGATGCGCATGAGCACGCGTCGCCTACCGAAGCCGTGGATTCGATGGTGCGCGAAAACGTCATCGCACAACTGGCCAACATCAGGACGCATCCGTCCGTGGCGCTGGCCTTATCCAAAGGCAACTTGAAATTGCATGGCTGGGTCTACGACATCGAAACCGGTTCGATTCTCACCTTCAATAGCGAAACCCTATGTTTTGTCCCGCTCTCCGAGTTCCCGCAGGCCTGTGCCACTGCCACGTTATCTTCCGCACGCTTCGCCTGATCGACTCACTTACCTCAAGGAAAAATCATGGTTCAGACACTCGTATCTCAAGACGCACGCCAAGCGCTTACCGACGATGTGCTTGAGGCAAAAGCACGTAAAGGACTCTCTTGGCAGGATTTGACCGAAGGCACGGGGCTCAGTCTCGTCTTTCTGACGGCAGCGTTGCTGGGTCAACATCCGCTTCCGACGGAGGCTGCGAAAGTCGTCTGCAAGAAGCTGGACCTCGATGCGCAAGCGGTATCTCTACTAGAGCGCATCCCTCTGCGCGGCAGCATACCTGGCGGCGTTCCGACCGACCCGACCGTCTATCGCTTCTACGAGATGGTCCAGATCTACGGGACGACGTTGAAATGTCTGGTCAACGAGATGTTGGGGGACGGGATCATCAGTGCGATCAACTTTAAGATGGATTTGAAGGTGATCGACGACTCGGACGGCGGCAAGCGCGCCGTCATCACATTGAACGGCAAGTTCTTGCCGACCAAACCATTCTGATTCGCGATCCTGCCGCGTTTTACGTGGCGGGATGAGGCAGAGCCTCCGCAAATCGATAGCGATGTATTTTCACCCACCCAAAGGAGTTTTTCATGACTGACACCACCACCAAAACCGTTTCTGCTTATCTTCGCCCAATCGACCACGACGGCTTGGCGGCATTCGCAGAAAAAGGTCGGGGCAATCCGGCATCGCGTGGAAAAAATAACGTTCACACAATCTCGCAAGGCATGTTTCGCACGTTGAGCTATGTGGGTCAGCACACGCCTGTAGTGGTCGATGAGCCGCTACATTTGTTCGGCGAAGACACGGCTCCGGCTCCCGGCGAGGTCGCGCTTTGTGGCCTGGGCGGTTGCCTGGCGGTGGGCATCACGGCGGTAGCGAGCTGGAAGAAGGTCAAGCTGTCCAAGCTCGAAGTGTTTATCGAAGCGGACATCGGCAATCCTGGCGCATGGGGCGCAGGCGGCGCGCAAATGCAGTCGGCGCAAATGGGCTTCCAGGCGATACGAGTCAAGGTGTTCGTAGAAGGCGATGCAACACGTGCGGAGCTTGACGAGATCGTGCAACAAGCGAACTTCTATTCGCCAGTGGCCAACACGATGCGCAATCCGATTCCGTTCACCATCGGTCTGACCGACTAAATCGGCGAACGATAAGCGTCTGAGCAGCCCCAGCGTGCACACGTGCACGACTGGGGCTGGGGGCTGGTCATGCTGTCTTTCAATACACCTTACACAATAGGGGGCGATATGATTTTTCGCCAATTCTTCGATCAGACGTCGAGTACGTTCACCTATTTGCTGGCTTCCGGAGTAGGAGGGGAGGCCTTGATTATTGATCCAGTGAAGGAACAACTGGAACACTACCTCACGGCAATCGAGCAGTTGGATCTTCGGCTAGTCCAGGCGCTGGACACGCACACTCATGCCGACCACATTACCGCCCTCGGGGATCTGCGCGATGCTACGCATTGCGCGACCGTCATGGGCAATTTATCGAAAGCGGAATGTGTCACAAGACACGTTCGTGAAGACGATGTAATCGATATTTCCGGCACCCGGCTTCGGGCAATGTACACGCCGGGGCATACCGAAGAGTCGTTCAGTTTCGTGCTCAACCCGTCTTCGCCACGGGCGGTTTTTACGGGCGATGTGCTACTGATACGCGGCAGTGGTCGGACCGATTTTCAGGGCGGTGACCCGCATCGGTCATGGGATTCCATTGTCAACAAGCTGTTCAAGCTACCCGACGACACCATCCTCTACCCGGCGCATGACTACAAGGGTTGGTCGAACTCGACCATCGGAGAGGAGAGGCGATTCAACCCCCGCTTGTCGGGTAAGACCGAGGCGGAATACGTCGCGATTATGGCGAACCTGAAACTGCCTCATCCGAAACTGATGGATATCGCAATCCCCGCGAATATCGCGTGTGGCCAATCCGATAAGCTAGATAAGAGCCAAGGGTGATGACGATAATCTCCAATCCCATTGCGCAGGGCCTGGCAGCTGCAGCGTGCGGCTGGTTCGTCAGTTTCTCCCTGGGGCTCGTCGGAGGAGGCGGTTCCATCCTCGCGGTGCCGCTGATAATTTATGTCGCGGGGGTTCACGATACCCACCTCGCGATCGGTACCGCAGCCCTTGCGGTCGCCGTAAGCGCCTATCTGAATATGATTCCGCATGCGCGAGCGGGTCATATCAAATGGGGCGCCGCGCTGGCCTTTGCAGCAAGCGGTGTCGTAGGGGCTGCTGTAGGTTCCTCGATCGGCAAGATTATCGACGGCCAGTCATTGAGTAGATATTTCGCTATCCTGATGTTATTGGTGGCGGTCTTCATGTTGCGGTCTGCTCGGGGGACACTCGAACAAGAGCCGCAGCGTGTAGCGCTGTACTCGAGATTATGCGGGACGGGGTTGGGGGCTGGGGGAGTATCGGGGTTCTTTGGTATTGGTGGTGGATTTTTGGTGGTCCCTGGGCTTGTATTCGCAGCACGCATGCAAATCGCGGATGCAATCGGAACGTCGCTATTCGCTGTTGGATCATTTGGTTTGACCACAGCCGTCAATTATTCGCTGTCGGGACAAGTGGACTGGCGGGTGGCTGGCGAATTCGTCGCGGGCGGCCTGGTTGGCGGTTGGTTGGGGGCCCGCGCCGCCGGGCGGCTTGCGAACAGGCGTGGTGTGCTAACCATGTTGTTCTCGGCAATGATAGTGCTGATTGCTGCTTATATGCTGTATCGCTCATGGGACACATGACGATGGTGAATGGAGTGTAGATGCCAGGCATGTGCTGACCGCTTTTTAAATAGACCATTAACCTTGCAATGAAAGGGAATTTTCAATGAGGAAATTTCACACCGCGCTCGCGAGCGCTCTTCTCGCTACAGCCTGCCATAACGCATGTGCCCAAGATGTCTTGCGCGTGTATGGCCCCGGCGGCCCGGCTCCTGCCATGAAAGAGGCCGCGAGTGCTTTTGAAAGGCAGACCGGCATCCAGGTGGAATTGACCGCGGGCCCGACCGGCGCGTGGATCGCCCAGGCGCAGCAGGACGCAGACCTCGTGTACAGCGGTTCTGAAACGATGATGACGGATCTGGTCGCGGCGATGGGTGATCAACTTGGGGCCAGTGCTCCGGCGCCACTCTATCTTCGTCCATTGGCCATGCTCGTTCGTCCGGGCAATCCGCACCATATCCGCACTTTTACCGATCTGATGAAACCTGGCGTCAAGGTGCTCGTAGTGAATGGCTCGGGGCAAAACGGCGTATGGGAAGACGCGGCAGGGCGAACCGGTGACATTCGACAGGTCACCGCGCTACGTGAAAACATCGTCAGTTACGCGAGCAACAGCGCTCTGGCACGCACGACCTGGACCCAGCGTCCGGACATCGATGTTTGGCTGATATGGAATATATGGCAGATCTCCAACGCATCGCTAGCCGACGTTGTGCCGATCGAGCCGAAGTACGCCATATATCGCGACACTGGAGTGGCTATAACTGCGAGAGGGGAGCGCAATGGCGGAGCTGAGCAGTTCATCGAGTTTCTAAGATCCGGCAACGGAGCGGCGATCTTCTCGCATTTTGGTTGGAAAACCCGGTGATGTCCTAGCAGCATGGGGCCTGAACTATAAATATGACTTATCGCCAGGATCCTAAATGGGTCTTGGACGCTATAACCGAATCGCATCATCCTTGTGTTACCGGCTGATCGCCAGCCACAAACACTGCCTGCCATTCATCGCCGGCATCAATGCGCCCAAAGCGGATCCGTAAGGGCGCGGGAAAGGATGTTCAATGTCTACCCAGCCACCTGCTTTAACCAGAGGACTGACGCTGTTGTTTGCGCTCGCCTCTGGGATCATCATCGCGAATATCTATTATTCACAGCCGCTTCTGGCCACGATCGCTCCCACCTTCGGCTTCACGCCATCACGTCTTGGGTTCTTGGTCACCCTGACGCAAATCGGTTATGCCGGCGGTATGCTGTTGATCGTGCCGCTCGGCGATGTGCTGAATCGGCGCACGTTGATCGTGTCCTTGCTCTTGCTCACTGTACTGGCGCTGTTGGCGGTTGCGCTGAGTCCCAGCTTCATGCTGTTCGCCGCGGCGAGCCTGATACTCGGCGTAACTTCCACCGCTGCGCAATTGCAGGTGCCATTCGCCGCGTCGCTCGCGACAGATCAGGAACGCGGACATGTGGTTGGCACCGTGATGAGCGGTTTGCTTCTGGGCATCTTGTTGGCGCGGACGGTCTCCGGCACCATCGCTCACCTTGCGGGCTGGCGCACGGTGTACGGGGTCGCGGCTGTGATGATCCTGGTTCTGACCGTATGCCTTGCGCGGGCGCTTCCGCAGGATAAGCGTGGCAATCAGACATGGCGTTACGACCATCTGATGGGGTCCCTGCTGACACTGCTGCGCGAGCATCCCGCGATAGGTTTGCGCTCGCTGTATGGCGCCTTGGGCTACGCCTCGTTCAGCGTCTTCTGGACTGCTCTGACGTTTCTCCTGAGTGCCGCACCCTATCATTACTCGGAGGCCAAAATCGGCGCGTTCGGGTTGGCCGGTGCGGCCGGTGCGCTCGCTGCTGGTTCCGCCGGGCGTATGGCCGATCGAGGGCATGGCCATCGGGCGACGGGAATATTTAGCGCGGTGATGCTGGTCTCGTTCGCATTTATCTACCTTGGAGCGCATTCGCTGGTAGCGCTGCTGATTGGGGTCTTGTTGCTGGACGTGGGTGTGCAGGGCATGCATATCTCCAACCAGAGCGTGATTTATGCGTTGGCTCCGGATGCACGCAGCCGTATCACCACCATTTATCTGACGGCTTATTTCTTCGGCGGTGCGATCGGGTCCAGTGCTGCGAGCGTGGCCTATGAAAAGGCGGGCTGGCTCGGGGTTTGTCTCGTAGGCACCCTGTTCTCCGGCTTACTGCTCGGGGCTTGGTTGGTAGCGCAATATTCGCAGAAGAAGTCTAACCGCCCGGACATTCGTGCAATTACGCACAATTTTTCTCGCGAAAGTCAGACCTAACTGCAGATTTGTGGGGCGTCGCAATCCTCGCCCGTAGCCGCGTTGCGAGGCGAGGATAGTGCGCACCAGCAGGCCCACGGCGCCATTACCACCGACGCCGTATGGCGACTGCTTTCATACATCGACAAGCCTATTCGGACAAACCGCTATACCGCTGGCACTGACAATCGATCGTTTCGCGAATGGTTTGACACGCCCTTTGTTTGGTCTGATGCGTGCACGGTTGATGGCGCTCTAGAAACACGTGCTGTTGTCGAACCGGGTGCAATGCGCCGCTGGGAATTCCAGCGGTGCCCGTCATTGGAGTTCGAATGCGCACGCACCTCGCCGGGTACATTCGCGAGAGCTCACTGGATCAAGTCGGACGAGATCGCATATCGCACCAGCTGCGCATTGTTTTGGCAATCGAGCTTTTGCATTAGCCGTATCTTGTACGTGCTGACCGTCTTTCGATTGATGGCCAGCTCTTCGGAAATTTCATTGATGCTGCGTCCACGGACGAGCAAATCGAAGATTTCGAATTCACGAGCCGAGAGACGTTCATGGAGCGGGCGTTGCTCAAGATGTTCTCGATCGAATATCAATGATGATGTCAGCCGCGAGTCGATGAAACGGCCCCCTGACACCACCCGGGAAATGGCATCCATCAAGGTTTTCGAGTCGTTATCTTTGGTCAGGTAGCCAGCCGCGCCGGCGTTCAACGCATGCCGTGCAATCCGCGGCTCGCAATGCATGCTGAGGACCAGGATGCGCGGACTATCCTTTTGCAAGAAAATTTGATTGATTAGCGTTGCCCCGCAGACGCCCGACATCGACATATCGAGCAACAAGAGATCGACCTCGACACGCTGGAGTGCCTCAAAAATCTCGCTGCCGTTCGTGGCTTCGGCGACCACGCAAATGTGTTCTTCGAAGGAAAAAATTTGCTTCAGACCTTCACGCATGATGGTGTGATCATCCGCTATCAAAATTTTAATCATCAGAATTGCGGAACCGCGAAAATGGGTATGTGGACTTGGACAGTCGTTCCTTCATTGGGGGCCGTAGCTATATTCATTTTTCCATCGAGCATCAGGACCCGTTCGCGAATACCTACCAAGCCGAACGATTTGGCTTTTTTTTCAAAAGGATCAAAACCTTTACCGTTGTCTCGCACCTCCAGTATGTAGTTACCGTCGTCATACCTGAAATCGACCGCGGCTTTTTGCGCGTTTGCATGTCTCGCTACGTTGCGTAGCGCCTCCTGCGCTATGCGAAAGATCGCCGTCGTACTTCTTTCGCACAATGCAATATCGACGACCTCGTTACGTAACTCGCACGGAACGCCGGTTCGCGTCGCGAATTCATGCACTAGCCATTCCAGCGCTGCCAGTATGCCCATATCGAGTTCGACCGGACGCAGCTCCGCCATTACATTTCGTATTGTTTTGATGGTGGAGTCCACGAGTTCCAGCATGCTGCGTATCTTCGTCTGAAAAGAAAAATCCTCGGCTCCATACTCGCGGTTAAGCATCGATATTTGCAGGCGCAATGCAAGCAGACATTGTCCAAGTTCATCATGCAATTCCCGGGCCAGGTGCTTGCGTTCTTCTTCACGAACCGATTCGCTGCGGCCCACCAACTGCCGCAGCAGGAGCCGCGATTCTTCAAGGCTCTGCTGGGCTTCTTTGAGCGACGTAATGTCGCGGCCTATCGCCAAAGCCCCGGTGATCTTTCCATGGGTGTCGCGTTCCGCCACGATATGCAGCGAAAAATAACGGGCCGTTCCCTGTTGCGTAGTCCACATACCGACCGTCTGGTTTGGTGTGCCGGTTCTCATCACGTTCAACAGGATTTCTCTGAATTGCTCGGGGGAAATATCGGCGGCCCAATTCGCTTCCAATGGGGTATCCAGTATCTGCGCTGCGCTCATACCTCGGGACTGCTTATACGCTCGATTGATATAAATCCGCCTGCAATTTAGGTCGTATCGGATAACCTCATCGGGCAAGTTTTCGGCCAAGGTCCGAAATTCTCTCTCACTTTTTCGCAGAACTTCTTCCGCGTTTCGACGAGCCGTGATGTCCACCGTGGTGCCGATATATTCTTTGCTGCCATTCAATTCCTGCGCCAGCGGACGACCCATGCCCTGGACATATCGCAAGCTGCCATCTGAACAGATGATGCGATATTCGCATTCGAAGCGAGCCCACTCCCGAATGGCTGTTCTCACGATGCGCAGTACTTCGTCTCGATCGTCAGGATGAATTTGCTCTGCAATACGAAGCAAATCCGGGGATTCAGACCGCAACTCAAAACCAAAAATTCGATAGTGCTCATCGGACCAAGTGAGTTTTCTCTGAGAAGAATCCCAGCGCCAACTGCCAGTTTGACTGATCTTCTGCCCTTCGGCGAGGAACGCTTCGCTACGCAGCAATTGATCTTGAACGTCCTTGCGTTCGGTATTTTCAACTTGTAACGCTAAATTGGTGGCCTCTAATTCGTGGAGGGTGCGGACCAATTGGTCATGCGTTTTTTTTAGCTTCCTGGATGCGTCATTTTTCGCGATCCCCAGCGCGCCGATGAAAAGACTGGTCAGCGAGAAAATGATCAAGCGTGGCGTATCTACGAAGTGTGCAGAAAAAAGACGCTCGGGTGACACGAATAGGCAACCGAAGGCCGATACCGAGAGCGCAATGGCCAAAATGCCAGCCCCGGTACCGCCTACCCACACGCTCACCGCGATCGCGCAAAGGAACAGGGAAGCGCGTACCTCCACGAATTGGAGTTCCATCCATCGATTGACAAGCAGCGCGAGGACGATGGCAAGCAACGCGATCCCGGTCCTCGAAAGCAACGATAAACAGCGGCCGCTGTGCGCATTGCGCCACGACGGGTTTGGAAATTTATATGTCAAATGAAGTCACTTCTTCTGGTGTATCGAGACCTTCCAGGCGATTCCAAATTGTCCGAGATAGTGCCGGGCTAACGACGTTTGGAACGCTGCTAAGCGAGAAGGTCGAAATTCACAATAGGGCGGCGCTGAAGGGCAATCCACGGACGTACGCGGACGCAAGCCATAAGGGGCGAGCGCTAGGTCGTCATCGTACTAACCGCGGACGAGGCCGGCCAGTCCCCCGAACAGACATTTTGCAAAGGTGGCCGTAAACGTCGTCTGATTGGCCGTTTTATGTCGTTTTAAATTATTGTTCGCGTGGCGAACTAATGCCAGACTAGCGGCGGCTTGAGTAGCCGAGATGGCACATAGACCGGGCGTGCGACACGCCGGTGTCGCGATGTCCGCGGAATCAACGAAAATCGTTCCACAGCTGACAATGACGCCGTCGACGTTCGAGACCTTACGATAATAATGATCAGAATACTCATCGCCGACGATCATGCCCTTATGCGCGAAGGACTAAAGCGGCTTTTCGCACTGGAAAAAGACATTTCGGTGGTCGGCGAGGCCGCGAACGGAACTCAAATTTTCGAAGTACTTCGGCAGGTGCAAGTCGACCTGCTGCTGCTCGACATGTCGATGTCGGGTATCAGTGGCGCCAATCTTATCAATCGCGTACGCATGCACAAAGGTAGTCCGCGCATCCTCGTGCTGAGCATGCATTGTGAGGCCCAGGTTGTGCGGTATGCATTGAACGCCGGCGCATCCGGTTACTTGACCAAAGATAGCGATCCGAAAACCTTGATTGACGCAGTTTTCAGCGTCGTGTCGGGTGAACGCTTCATCGATCCACGGTTGACGGAGGCATTGATATTTGATCGCGGACATATTGCTGAGCGTCCCTTGCACGAACTTCTCACAATACGCGAACTTGAAGTGCTTAATTTGCTGGTTCGCGGCCAGGGCGTCAACGAAATTGCCGAGGAGCTTTCTATCAGCAACAAAACTGTTAGCACACACAAAGTAAGGTTGATGAAAAAGTTGAATTGCCAAAGCAATGCTGAATTGATTAGGTATGCTGTGACGTTCCACTTAGTAGAATAGAATTTACGCATTGCAAATTGGTAATATAAAAGATTAGCTTGGGCCGAATATAAATAAAAAATGGCTCATATTTCATGAAAAGTAGGAAATGGCTTACATTGAAAATCAGAATCGGCTGATATATTTTTTAAGCCAAATGATCGAATGTGATGGCATTCCTAGGGTGTCGGTCGTGGTTACGCTTCATGAAGTGAGCTACGCGCTTGATCCCTCTAATTAAATTGAAATTAATTTTTATTAAAACGATATTCATGTGCCTTTGCATGCGTACAAGGTGTCGAAACGCATGAATGGAATTTGTAAGAATAATTTCTCATTTCAGTGAATGAATGAGGATTAGATTGCCAAAAGAGGAGTGAAGGTGCCTACGGGCGATCGGCAACCCGGGGATACAGATAACTTTGCGCTTCGCGTCAGGCGAGACAAGATGATTACCCGCCAAAGCCGTTCATCGGGGCGGCGTCCCAGGAAAGGTACCGATCGTACATGCGGTGCAAATTTCGCGGGCTTGCATGTCACCCGTGCTGTGCGCGACGGCTTATAAGATTCGAGAGGCAAAGCACCTCAACAACTTGGTCGAGCAGGCTCATCGGGCCGTCAAGCGCGTTGTCCGATCTAGGCTTGGATGCCAGGCGTTCGCCGCGCTCGCGTCATCTTGAGGAGAATCGAACTCATGCACACGACGGCGAAGGGTCGATGAAGACCGGCGCGGACCAAAACCCGTGGTCATCGGGCAAACCTATGATGCTCATACTGTAAGCAACCCTACTTAATTTTCCCGACTTTCCGTACCGCAACGGCATCGCTTGATTTCAATCATGGCAACGCTGTTGCATAACAGAGGATCGACTGCAAGACATATATAAAACGCGCGCGTAGAACCCTGGTTGGAGCGTTATGCTGGTTTTCTCGAAACACCACGAGGCTGGCGTAGTCTCCGGCGGTGGGATCATGCAGATGTACTCGGCTGACGCGCTCGATCTTTCGACTTAACTATGCGCCCAGCTAGCAATGCCCCGTTATGCAATCAGACTTTTACGAATTCGATGAGTTTCGCGTGGTGCCCGGCGAGCGTACCGTGTACGAGGGGGGAGAACCCGTACGCCTGAGCAGTCGTGCGTTCGATCTGCTGGTCGCCCTGTTGGGACGTGCCGGCAGCGTTGTCGGCAAGGCAGAGTTGGTTGCCTTGGTATGGCCGAGCAGAGTCGTGGAGGAAGTCAATCTGCGCGTTCATATTTCTTCGCTTCGCAAGGTGCTGCGCGATGGTCAGGATGGCCGTCGCTATATCGAGAGCGTTGCCGGCCAAGGATACTGCTTCATCTCCTCGGTAACGCCGCCAGCAGTCCCGCACGAGCACGCTGCCGGACTAGCCATCGAAACCTGGCTTAAGGGCGAAGAAAATCTACCTCCCTTAGCCTCGAGTATTATCGGGCGAGAAGGAGCCATCGCAACGCTCGTCGATGCCTTGGCACAGCGGCGCCTTCTCTCGATTGTCGGCCCGGGAGGGGTAGGAAAAACGACCATCGCCATTCCGATCGCGCGACAGCTTGCCGATCGCCTTCAATTGCCCGTACGCTTCCTCGATCTCGCCGCCATCATCGAACCCGGCCTGATCGCAAGCGCCTTGGCGACGGTTATCGGTTTGCAAATACTCACAGATGAGGTGCTTCCGGTCGTGTTGACCGCGCTCAAGGGCAAGCGTCTTTTGCTGGTGCTGGATAGCTGCGAGCATCTGATCAACGAAGCTACCATATTGGCAGAACGCTTGTTCTTGCTCTCGCCGGAGCTATTTATCCTTGCCACCAGCCGTGAGCCGCTGCGCGCGCAGGGCGAGTCGCTGTACCGGCTGCAGCCGCTTGAAACGCCGACGGACGGGCGTAACGTCACGGCTTTGGAAGCCTGCAAGTTTTCAGCCATCCGCTTGTTCTACGAGCGTGCCCGCTCGGGCTTGGACACCTTCGTCCTGCGCGACAAAGACGTGCCCGCAGTCGTGGAGTTGTGTCAGAAACTCGACGGACTACCGCTTGCGATTGAATTCGCCGCCGCGCGGATAGAACTGTTCGGCATCAAGGGGCTCTTGCTGGAACTCGGTGACCGATTCCGCCTGCTGACGGCGGGGCGCAGGACAGCATTGCCCAGGCATCAAACCCTGCGTGCGACGCTGGACTGGAGTTATGAGCTGCTCGCGTCCGATGAGCAAGCTGTGCTGCGGCGACTGTCTATTTTCGGCGGAAGTTTCATGCTGGGCGCAGCCACGGCGGTTGCCTCCTGCGCGGCACTGCTGACCCCTCATGTATTCAACGCAGTGTCGAAGCTCGCGGCGAAATCCCTGCTCACGGTAGAAACCGATGACGACGTCACCAGTTACCGGCTGCTCGACAATACGCGAGCCTATGCGTACGAAAAACTGTCGCAATCGGATGAAGGCCGCGCGGTCGCCAGCAAACATGCGGTGTATTGCCAGGGTCTGCTCATTCGCGCGGCTTCCGAGCTGACAACCGAATCGATTATGAAATGGGTGCAGCGTTACGGCCGCGTCATGAATGATTTGCGCACGGCGATGGATTGGGCATTTGGCGAACAGGGCGATGCTCAAATCGGCGTGCGTCTCACGGCTGACTCGGCGCCCCTGTGGTATCACATGTCGTTGATCGCCGAGTACCGTGGACGCCTGAGGATAGCGTTGGCAGCCATCGAGTCGCAACACCTCATGCTGGGAGAGGTCGAGTTGCGGCTCAACATCGCGTTCGCCTATGCGGAGTTTTATACGTCAGGACCCGTGTCGGAGGTCGGTTATGCAGCGTTCAGGAAAGGGCAGCGTATGGCTCGAAAAATGGGCAACATACCGCACGAGCTTAATGCACTGTATGGCCTATGCGTAGCGGCTTTGGCACGCGGGCAGTACCAGGAGGGATATCGCCTCGCGGTCGATATCAGGAATGTTGCGCCGGTGTCGGACGACGCGTTGATTTTGTATGAGCGATTGATGGCATTCGCGTGCTTTCACCTGGGCGAACTGCGTGCCGCGCGAGGCCATGCGCAACGTGCACTCGCAATGCCTCTGAACCTTCCCCACGTGGTAGTCCAGAATGCCCTGAGACAAAACCATCACGTCGCTGTCCTGACCGTACAGGCCAAAATTCTCTGGGTGAAAGGCTACCCCGAACAAGCACTTGCGATCGCCGATGAGGCAGTCGCCCACGCGCTGTTCGTGGGCAACAAGTTTTCGTTAATTTACGCACTGGCTGTTGGTGCGTGCCCGGTTACGGCATGGGCCGGTGACAGGAGAAAGCTGGAGCAGTTTTTTTCGATGCTGTCACGTCATGCGCAGGAACAAGCGTTGCCGCATTGGCAGACGTGGATCCGATGCTTTCAGATCGCCATGACGTCGCATGAGAGTGAGGAATCAGCCGAGGCGCTTATTAAGTCGGGGGTCTGCGAATTCGCGAGTCCGTTACATGAACTTCTCGTTACGCTCAATGCGCAGATGGTTACCCCCGAAGCGCTGAGACGGGTGCGCTCGGGGGAGGCCGGCTGGTCGTCGGCCGAGATTTTGCGCGCCCAGGGCGAGAGATTGCTGCGCAGAGGGGCGCCGGACGCGATCGAAAAGGCAGAGGCGCTATTTATGCAGTCCCTGAGTATCGCCCGTCGGCAGGGAGCCTTGTCGTGGGAGTTGCGCACCGCCATGAGTTTGGCGCGTCTGCGGCTTCGCGCGAACCAGCGTGACGCAGCTCAAGCGCTCTTGTACGGTGTTTACGGCCGATTTTCCGAGGGTTTCTCGACGCGGGATCTGCTTGAAGCGGCGTCGCTGCTTGAACAATTGGCGGCTGAGCAGTCGTCTTAGCGCATGGCTCACGGCCGACGGGCGGGCGGCGCCATCAGGCGAACCTGTGCTCGCCTGTCATCTTGGAGACATCGAAACGCCGCACTATGAGC
>NZ_LMUX01000024.1:26171-105222 GCF_009765705.1 Burkholderia sp. L27(2015)
CTGTTCGCCTCGATCACCGCCGCGCCGTTCAAGGACCCGACCCATGCACGATGTCACCGAGCCCACCCTGTTGCGTCCGACCCAAGCGAGATCGGTGCAGGATTATATTGACGAACGCCCGATGTGGCCCGATGGCACGCATGTGCTTTCGGTGCCGATGACGGGCATGCAATGGCGTATCTGGGCGCTCGCTGCAGCGGGTAAATTCTTCGAGGGCTTCGTCGTCTTCATGACTGGGGTCGCGCTGCCGTTGATTTCGCGCCAATTCGGCATAGGCCCCGCGCAAAACGGTTTCATCAGCGCGGCGAGCCTGATGGGCATCTTGGTCGGCGCGGTATGCCTGGGCGGGATGTCCGATCGGTTCGGGCGCAAGCTGATGTTCATCGCCGAGATGATCATCTTCTGCGCGTTCCTGGTGCTGCTCGTGCTGTGTACCAACTTCACTTCCTTGGTCATCTGCCTGTTCGGCATCGGCCTGGCGCTGGGTTGCGATTACCCGACGGCCCATATGATCATTTCGGAAAGCATTCCGAGCACCAGCCGCGGCAAGCTGGTGCTGGCCGCGTTTGGCTTTCAGGCGCTGGGCGCGCTAGGTGGCACGGCAGTGGGCTATCTAGTGCTGACCGCAACGCCCAATCTGGACGCCTGGCGTTGGATGTACGGCACGGCCATCGTGCCGGCGCTGGCCGTGACCATCGGGCGTTTTTTCATCACCGAAAGCGCAAGCTGGTTGCATGTGCGCGGCGCGGTCGAAAAAGCCGAGCAGGTGACAAAACGGTTGCTGGTTCGGGTGCCGCAATATCCGAGCGAGATCACACTATCGCGCGAAACCGTGCTGGAAAAGGCTGGCCATCAGCAGGGCGGCCTGGGTAGTTTTATTGCCCTGTTCGACAAGCGCAACCTGCGTGCGACGATCTTCGCCTCGGTGCCATGGTTCCTGCAGGATCTGGGCACCTACGGCATTGGTATTTTCACGCCGACCATCCTGGCTGCGGCGATCGGCAACAAGCCCGACCACGTGCGCAGCGTTAGCGACTTGATCCTCAATGACATTCTTGCCGCCAAGGGTGCGGCTTTGATCACGCTGCTGCTCATCGTCGGCATCATCTTCGCCGTGCTTCTGGCCGATAAGGTCGGGCGCATCTGGTTGCAAATACTCGGCTTTATCGGTTGCGCCGCCGGCTTGCTGATCGCCTCGTTCGCGGACGATTTCAGCGGCGGCTCGAAAACCACTGTGATCTTCGTCGGCTTCATGCTGTTCAACTTCATGACCAACATCGGCCCCAACGCGCAGACTTATCTGCTGGCGGGGGAGGTGTTCCCGACTGCGATTCGTGGCACTGGCGCCGGTTTCGCGGCCGCGTTCGGCAAGATCGGTGCGGTTGCCACTGCATTCCTGTTCCCCATCCTGTTGGTGGGTATTGGCACCGCGCCGCTGTTATACATCCTGGTGGCGACTTCATTGATCGGCGCGGTGGTCACCTGGTTGTATCGAATCGAAACGAACGGCGTGAGCCTCGACGCCATCGGGCGTTGAGTGATGAGCGAAGCCCAGGAGATACTCATGAGTCACCCGAGCAAACCGCAAGCCTGCGGTTCGATCCGTCGCCGCACTACCGCCGCTGCCGCCGTCTCCGCCTTCGCCTTGGCCTTCGTTACCGCGGCGCTGCCGATGCTGGCGATCCTGTACGCACCCAATGTTCAAGCCGAGGACATCGCGTTGAGCGAAACGGGCTCGACGTTGGTGTATCCCTTGTTCGGCACCTGGATCGCGGCCTATAAGACGACCCACCCGGGCGTGCAGATCACGGCCGCCGCGACCGGCTCGGAAGCCGGCGTCACACAAGTGATTGCCAGCAAGGCACAGATCGGGGTTTCCGACGCGTATCTGTCGGATGCCCAGGTGAAACAGAACCCGCAGCTCATCGACGTGCCGCTGGCGATCTCGGCGCAAACGGTCAACTACAACGTAGCGGGCCTGAACGCCGTCAACCTGAAGCTCGACGGCCCGACGCTCGCGGGCATCTACACCGGCACGATCCGCGAGTGGGACGCGCCGGCCATTGCCGCGCTCAATCCGGGCGTGGCGCTGCCGCATCGGCCCATCGTTGCGATCCACCGCGCGGAAGGCGCCGGCGATACGTTCATCTTCACGCAGTTCTTGAGCTTTTCGACGCCTTCGTGGGAGGACGACAAGGGCTATGGCACCACGATCGCATGGCCAACGGTAGCGGGCAGTCTGGCAGCCACCGGCAATGCGGGGATGGTACAGACGATAGCCGCGACGCCCGATTCGATCGGCTACGTGGGAGTGAGCTTCAGCGCCGGGATAGCCGACGCCAAGCTCGGCACTGCGGCGCTCAAGAATGGTGCGGGGGAATTCGTGCTCCCGACCAAGGAGACGATTACCACGGGTGCTGCCGCGCTCGGCCCACGTACGCCTCCCGACGAGCGCCTGAGCCTGGTCTACGCTCCGGCGAGCGGCGCTTATCCGCTGGTCAACTACGAGTATGCGGTCGTCTCGACTCGTCAACCGAGCCCCGCTGTGGCAGCGGCCTTGCGGCAGTTCCTGTCATGGGCGATCGTGCCGTCCGAGACCAAGGCACGCTATCTCGACGCGGTGCATTTCATCCCGCTGCCGCCGCATACGTGGGAACTGAGTCAAACCCAGATCCAGTCGATCAAGTAAGGGCCGCGTTTCGGTCGGCCGCGGCAAGCCCCAATTGCCGCGAGATAGGTTCCAGCGAATTCAACGTGACGTTGTACTGCATCAGAGCGCAAATAGCCGCTGCCTTTTTTGGAGTGGCAAAATTTGTGTCAACGCAGCAGTTGGGAACGCGGACACCGAATCCGGCGCTTGGGCCGGTGAAGGCCTGAACCGCGCCGCTGAAGACCGCTTACTAATCCCTTATACACTGGACCTTTCCGGGAGAATCCATGATTTCAAGCCGCAATGAAGTAACGCAGATGATCGTCGCCGCGAAGGTGGCCAAGGGCATCAAATGGGCTGAAGTCGCCAAGGCGGTTGGCCAGAGCAAGGAATGGACCACCGCTGCCTGCCTGGGACAAATGACTTTCAACAAAGGCCAGGCTGAGGTGGTGGGGCGGCTTTTCGCGTTGCCCGACGAAGCGGTCGCGTGGCTGCAGATTGTGCCGTATAAAGGCTCGCTGGAAAATGCCGTGCCGACCGATCCCTTGATCTATCGTTGGTATGAGATCGTCAATGTGTATGGCACAACCATCAAGGAACTGATCAGCGAAGAGTTCGGCGATGGGATCATGAGCGCGATCGATTTCTCGATGGATATCCAGCGTGAGTCGGATCCTAAGGGGGACCGCGTCAATGTGGTGCTATCGGGTAAATTCCTGGGCTACAAAACGTATTGAGGGCACCGCGCCTGACTCCGCACGGCGCCGGGCCGAGTTGGCGTGGCTGCGGCGCGGCTTGAGCCCGGCGCAGACCACGCTTCGGCCTTGCAGATCAAGCTGGCTTCAGCCGTGCCCCAACGCGGTGGTATCCCCATACGCGGATACCACCGTGCGAGGGCACGGCACCTGGAAACTAAATATTCAACGCCCGCTTCTGCACCGCGAGCGCTGCCTCGCGCATCACTTCCGACAGCGACGGATGCGGGTGGCTGATCATGCCGATGTCTTCCGACGAAGCCTTGAACTCCAGTGCAACCACCGCTTCGGCAATGAGGTCTGATGCGTTTGCGGAAATGATATGGATGCCCAGCAACTCGTCGGTCTCGGCATCGGCAATCATCTTGACGAACCCCTCCGTTTTGCCGATCCCCATCGCGCGGCCGTTGGCCAGCATGGGAAACTGACCGGTTTTTATCGCCCGGCCTTCAGCCTTCAATTGCTGCTCGTTTTTGCCGACCCAAGCGATTTCCGGCTCCGTGTAGATCACCCACGGAATGCAGTTGTAGTCGATATGCGGCTTCTGACCATCGATGATCTCTGCAACCATCACGCCTTCGTCTTCCGCTTTATGGGCGAGCATCGGACCGCGCACTACGTCGCCGATGGCATAGACGTTGGGAACGCTGGTCGCGCAGTGCTCGTCCACGGGAATGAACCCGCGCTCGTCCACCTTCAGGCCTATCGCCTCCAAGGCGAGATTGTCCGTGTTGGGCACACGGCCGATCGATACGATCAATCGGTCGGCCTCAAGGGTTTGGGCAGCACCGTCTTTATCGGTGTAGGCAATCGATACGCTGTTTTTGGTGGTCTTGACTGCCCCGATCTTCACGCCCAAGTGGATAATCAAGCCTTGCTTTTTGAACTGCTTCGCGGCTTCCTTCGCGATCGTATCGTCGGTGGCGCCGAGGAAAGCGGGCAACGCTTCCAGCAAGGTGACCTCCGCTCCAAGGCGACGCCAGACCGAACCCAGTTCCAGGCCGATCACCCCGGCACCGATCACCGCGAGTTTCTTCGGCGCCGAGTCGAATGCGAGCGCGCCTTCATTGTCGGACACGATCTTGTTGTCTACCGGCACGCCTGGGAGATGGCGAGCCTTGGATCCCGTGGCGATGATCGCGTCCTTCGCCGTATAGGTTTTCGTGTCGCCTTCACCGCTCACTTCGATGCGGATATTGCCTTCGGCTTTGCCGACAAATTTGCCATGACCTTTGAGCCATGTGATCTTGTTCTTGCGGAACAGGAACTCGACGCCGCCGGTTATCTTTTCGACGATGGCTTCCTTGCGGCCTACCATCTTGGTCACGTTGAGCGTCACATTTTCGACGTCCACCCCATGATCGCTGAGATGGTGCAAGGCGTTTTCATATTCTTCGGACGACGCCAGCAGCGCTTTGGACGGGATGCACCCTACGTTCAGGCAGGTGCCACCGAGCTTGAGTTTGCCGGCAGGGTTTTTCCACTCCTCGATACAGGCCACCGACCTCCCAAGCTGGGCCGCGCGGATGGCGGCAATGTAGCCGCCCGGGCCCGAACCGATCACGATGACGTCGAAATCGGCGGGCGTACCCGACTGCTGCGCTGGGTTCGTCGAAGGACTGGCAGCGGGTGCAGCGGCTGGTGCGCCAGCGGCGGTAGCGGCAGGGGCGGCCGCCGCGGGTGCCGGTGCAGCAGCAGGGGCCGCGGCTTTCGGCGCAGCAGCCGGCACGGCTGGCGCAGCGGCGACGGCCTTGCCCGAGCTGTCGATGGTCCCAATGACCTCTTCCGCGAGGACGGTGTCGCCGTCGTTACGCACCAGCGTTGCCAATGTTCCAGAAGAAGGCGCCGGCACTTCGAGCACGACCTTGTCGGTTTCGATTTCCACCAGGATTTCATCTCGCGTAACCGAGTCGCCGACTTTCTTTTTCCATTGCAGCAAAGTACCCTCTGAAACGGACTCCGAAAGCTGGGGAACTTTGATTTCTATCGTAGCCATTGTTGTTTTCCTGACGGGCGCGGACTGCGCGGTTGAAAGTTGGGGTGACGATCATCGTTGACAGAATACTCGCAAATGCATGACGTGCGCTCGGATGCAGCGGGGCGTGGATTCAACATCGCACGATGCGAGATTGGCAATCGCCCACTATGATTAGACTCAGCGAGTCTATTCAATTGGGGCGCTTACTTTGTGAAATACGGCTGATTTTGAGCGTGTCTGCTAAAGAAACGCTAAAAAACCGCTGTGAGCATCTCGGTGGACTCTATCGCGCTAAGATCTGAGCTTGGCTTCGCGGGTCTGCTGCTGCGCACCGGCACAAGCATACGCAACGAAGCCGTCCGTTCTACCTTTCGGAGTACAGCCATGACGAAAGCCAAGAAAAGCACCGCTGCCGAAGCCGCAATCCTATCCACGCCGCTTTCCGGATATCAACTGCTGGCCGATCCGCTACTGAACAAGGGGACGGCTTTTACGGAAACAGAGCGTGATGTTTTCGAGCTGCACGGTCTGCTACCACCGAATATCGGAACGCTCGACGAGCAGGCTTCGCGCCGGCTGCAGGTGTTGCGCGGCTTTGAGACCGATCTCGATCGCTATGCGTTTCTAAGAGATCTGCAAGACACCAACGAGACACTGTTCTTCGCGTTGCTGGTGCAGAACATCGAGGAATTTCTACCCATCGTCTATACGCCGACGGTCGGCGCCGGATGCGAGCAATTCAGCCGGCTCTTTCGCAAGCCGCGCGGGTTGTTCCTTACCCTCACGCATAAAAAGCGTCTCAAGCAGATTCTCGCCAATCCACGCTTCGACAACGTCGAGGCGATCGTCATGACCGACGGCGAGCGCATCCTCGGTTTGGGCGACCAGGGTGCCGGCGGCATGGGGATTCCCATCGGCAAGCTAGCGCTTTACACCGGTTGCGGCGGCCTCAATCCCGCAACGACGCTGCCGATCCATCTCGATGTCGGCACCGACAATCAAGGATGCCTGGCAGACCCGCTCTATATCGGCTGGCGCCACGAGCGCGTGCGCGGCAAAGAATACGACGACTTCGTCGAGGCCGTCGTGGAGGCGATCGCCAAGCGCTGGCCGCATGTGCTCTTGCAGTGGGAGGACTTCGCCAAGAATAACGCGACCCGGATGCTGGAGCGTTACCGTGACCGGCTTTGCACCTTCAACGACGATGTTCAGGGCACGGCAGCGGTTGCAACCGGCACATTGCTGTGCGCGATCAATGTCACCGGCGTGCCGTTGACGCAGCAGCGTATCGCCGTGCTTGGCGCAGGCTCCGCCGGCTGCGGCATCGCCAGCCTGATCCTCAAGGCGATGGTCGAGGCAGGCTTGGCGGAGAGCGAGGCGGCGAAGCGCTTCTGGATGGTGGACCGCGATGGCCTGCTGGTTGACGGGATGGCCGATATCGCATCGTTCCAGCAACCGTTCTTGCAAGACAAGTCTTCTACCGCGGATTGGGAAACCGATCATCCTGACAAGATCGCGCTGCTCGACGTGGTGCGCAACGCGAAGCCCACAGTGTTGATTGGCGTCTCGGGGCAGCTCGGTGCCTTCTCCGAGACCGTCGTGCGCGCTATGGCCGAATGCAATAAGCGGCCGGTTATCTTCCCCTTGTCGAACCCGACTTCGCGGGCCGAGGCGACGCCCCAGGATCTCGAAGCCTGGAGTGAGGGACGAGCGGTGATCGGCACGGGTACGCCGTTCCCGCCGTTGATGCGTAACGGCAGCAAGTTCAAAGTCGACCAGACCAACAATTCCTACATCTTCCCAGGCGTCGGTCTCGGGGTAATCGCGGTGCGGGCCCGGCGCGTCAATGACGCAATGTTCCTCGCCGCGGCCAAGGCGCTGGCCAACGTGTCGCCGGCTCGGATCAATCCTGCCGCCAATCTGCTGCCGCCTGTCACCTCGCTGCGGGACGTTGCGATCGAGGTCGCGCTCGCGGTGGCGTTGCAGGCCCACAAGGACGGTCTGACCAAAGGCATCGAGACCGACGAGATCGAGGGTTTGATTCGCGCCAAGGTCTGGACGCCGCAATACCAGAGCTATGCTCGTATCTAGGCAGCGCTGCCTGGGCATTCAAATTTGCATCCGAACTCGCATTCGAACTCGCAACCCAGCGCCAACGACGAGAAAGCCAAATGATAACGACGATACTCAACGGGTTGCTGCCTGTCGCCTTCGCCATTGTGCTCGGCTGGCTTTCAGCCCGACTGGGCTTGTTGAAACATGAAGACGCTGGGGTGTTGGCAACCCTTGTGATTCGGTTTGCGCTTCCGCTCGCGCTGTTCGAAGGGGCGGCCTCGACGACTCCGGATAAGCTCGAGAATGTGCCTTTCGTCTTGTGCCTCATACTCGGGTTGATGGGCACGTACCTGATTGCGCTCATGGTCGGCCGCTTTGTCTTCAAGCATGATCTTCGAACCAGCACGATGCAGGCGCTTGTTTGTTCGTTTCCGGACATGGCTTATTTCGGTGCGCCAATTCTTGCGGCAGTCTTTGGGCCGGAGGGGTTTCTCGCCGTGTTGGTTGGCAATCTCGTCACCAGTATCTTCATGCTGCCGCTGACCATCATCCTGACGCGCATTTCTGACAAGACCGAAGCCGGGCATAGCTGGCGTGAAATGGGGCAGATCTTGGCCCACAGTCTGATGGGGGCTGTCACCAATCCGATTGTGTGGCTGCCGATCTCGGGAGCGGTGCTGAGCTTTGCGCATGTCAAGCTCCCGGGCCCGGTTCACGAGTCGGTCGAATTGGTTGCGAAGGCGGCGGGCGGAACGTCGCTCTTCGCGCTTGGCCTGATGCTCTACGGCGAGCGTTTCCGGATCAATGCGGATGTGCTGACGAACATAGGGCTAAAGAATTTCGTGCAGCCTGGCCTGATGTTTCTGGGCGTATTCATATTCGGCGTAACGGGCGCGGCCGCTCATCAAGTGGTTATCACCGGCGCGGTGCCGACGGCGACCGCAGCCTCGATGTTCGCGCTCAAGAACAATACTTACACTGCGGATGCGACTTCGACGATCTTGATCAGTACGATCCTCGGCATCGTAACGGAGGCTTTGCTCATCGCGCTGCTCTCCGTCGGACATTGACGGGATCCGACGCATGAGCCGCGGTCGGCATCGCCGAAGGCGCTTTGTCGGTGATGCCTGATACCGTAAACACCGAAACCAGCTGATTCATTTTACTGGCTTGCTCTTCCAACGATTGAGCCGCTGCGGCAGCCTCTTCGACGAGTGCCGCATTTTGCTGCGTCACTTCATCCATCTGGCCAACCGCCCGATTGACCTGCTCAATCCCATGCCCCTGTTCCGCAGACGCAACTGCGATTTCTCCAATAATATCGACAACCCGACGCACCGCCAGTCGTGCCTCGTCGGTGGTCTTGCCAACCGCTGCAGCTTGACTGGAACCTTCCTGGATGGTCTCGATCGAAGTTGCGATAAGCCCTTTGATTTCCTTCGCGGCAGCGGACGAACGCTGTGCGAGCGAACGTACCTCGGCCGCGACGACCGCGAAACCGCGTCCCTGTTCTCCTGCTCGTGCGGCTTCCACAGCCGCATTCAACGCGAGAATATTGGTCTGAAACGCGATACCTTCGATAAGTGCGGTGATCTCGCCGATTTTGCTAGAGCTCGCGGTGATGGCTTCCATCGTCGCGACCATACGCCCGACAACGTGGCTACCCCGGTCAGAAATTTCCGATGCGCTTATTGCCAGCGTGCTGGCTTGACGCGCGTTATCGGTATTTTGATTTACGGTCGTTGTGAGTTCTTCCATGCTTGCCGCAGTTTGTTCCAGCGATGCCGCCTGTTCTTCGGTGCGTGCGGAAAGATCGACATTGCCCGTGGCGATTTGCCTTGAGGCAATACTGACGGAGGCTGCCGACTGACGCACCTCGCTCACGACCTCTATCACTCGAGTCAGCAGCGCGTTGAATGCAATGGCAGTGCGGCCAATCTCGTCCATACGCGCGACTTTGGCGCTACGCGTGAGGTCAAGGGATACGCTCACATCTTGCAGCGTCCCCTGGAGGTTACCCAGACCGCTATTGATCAAGCGGTAAAGACGAATGCCCGATGTGCCAGTGACGAGCAAAACAAGCGCGATACTGCTGACAAGCAACCAGAAGGCCCGCGTGTAAGCCGTGTTGTTGGCTAGCCGTATTTCACTGCCAAGTTTGCTGTTGTAGTCAGCATGCTTATCGAAGCCGGTAACAAGCGCCTTGGACGCAGTGTCGACAGCGCCTCCGTCCAGAAGAATCGATTTCGCACCGTCGATGTCACCGGCCCGCGCTTTTTCGATAAGGCCGAGTCTCGCTGAGCGGAAGGCGGTGATATGAGTCTTGTCGGCCTCCAATAATTCTCTATCTGTGTCATCTGAAATGTCATCGCGCTCGTAAGTGGCGATGTGCTTGTCCAAACTCTGGTCCAAGCCAGCCATCGCTGTCTCCACACCTGCCTTTGCGGCGGCGTCGGTCAGGATCAGGTATCGATAGTTGAGTCTGCGGAGATCGGCCACATCGTTTTGCGCATCCGTGAGTTCTTTGATACTGGGCATGATGTCCGTCTGGACATTCTCGAATCGCTGCTGCGCTTGTTTCAATTCCCAAACCCCGAAACTTCCTAAGGAAATCAATGCTATTAAGGCGACAGTCAGTGTCAGGATCAAGCGTTTCGAAATGGTCATAAAACCTAGAAAGATTTGAGTGCGACGTTGAGTACAAAGCGGACGTCGTGTGCCGAAAACGCTGTAGGCACATCGAAAGAATGGGGGGCAAATAACAGCATCAAAAATTGTACAATATATATTGTCGACAAAAGACGCTATTCAAGATCGAGGAGGGCTTACGATGGTGTTTCAATTGGGTGCAGACGCTTTTTGAAGCTTCGTTCAAATACGTTGTAGCCACAGCCCTTTGAGGTACTCGCCTTCGGGAAATCCTGTGAGCAGCGGATGATCGACGCCGGCGCCAAGCCGACCAAGGATGCGCACGTCCACGCCTGCGTCGGCGGCCGCACTAGCGACTATCTTCTGAAACAGCGACGCGTCGACTGCGCCCGAGCATGAATACGTGGCCAGCAGGCCGCCCGGGCGCAACAGCTTGAGCCCGGACAGGTTGATGTCTTTATAGGCTCGCGCAGCGCCCTCGATATGGTGCTGCGACGAGGCAAACTTCGGCGGATCGAGCACCACGAGATCGAAGCGCTCGCCATCGTCGTGCAGCGAGCGCAAGGCCTTGAACGCGTCCGCGTCGAGCCACCGCGCTAGCGCCGGATCGAAACCGTTCGCGACGATGTTCGCCTGTGCGTGCGTGAGCGCCTCGCCCGATGAGTCGATCGACACCACGCTTCGGGCACCCCCTTTCAATGCGGCCAGCGAGAATCCGCCGGTGTAGCAGAAGCAGTTCAGCACCTCGCGTCCTGTTGCATGACGTGCAATCAGAGCGCGATTGTCGCGCTGATCGATGTAGAAGCCGGTCTTGTGGCCCCGCCGCACGTCGATCTGATAACGGACACCGCCTTCGTCGACCAACAGCCATTCGGGCGGCTCATCGCCGGCCAGGACACCTGCGATTCGTGGCAATCCTTCTTTGTCGCGCACCGATACGTCGGAGCGTTCGTAGACGTTCGTGCAGCCGGTCGCATCGATCAGCGCATTGACGATGGCGGGCTTCCATATCTCGACGCCCGTTGCGGTGAACTGGCAAACCAGTTGTTCGCGGCTGCCTTCAACCGACCGGTAGTGATCGACGGTCAGGCCCGGCAACCCATCCGCCTCGCCGAAGATCAGCCTGACCGCGCCGGTGCCTGACACCATTGCCGTGCGATGCGCGACCGCACGCTGGATACGACGCTTGAAAAACGCATGGTCGACGGCTTCATCGGCGTCGAAAGTCCAGACTCGCGCGCGGATCGTGGAAATCGGGCTGAACGATGCGCGAGCCAAGAAACGGCCGTTGTGCGCACGAACCAACACCGTTGCACCGGAGGCCAGGCTGCCCTCGGCGCGATCGATCGCATTGGAGTACAGCCAAGGATGCCGGCGTTGCAGTGATTTCTCCTTGCCCGGTGCTAACGTCAGAATATTCATTGCGCGGGCACCAACGGCGGAAGTCCGATGGCCCGTCGCAGCCGCTGACAATCGGGATTGGGCGTGCCGTCGTCTAGCCATACGCGATATTCGCGGCACGGTGTCGGGCGTCGGTCGTATATCGCGCAACGTACGCCAGGCTCGCCGACTGCACCGTGCAAAGCGATACAACGCCCATGGCCGGCTTCCGTTCCCTTCATGCAAACAATGAAGGGATTGACCACGCTGACTAATTCATCGGGTACGGTGCCGCCCGGTGAGCATGCCATTTCGCCGTTGTACATCGATACGCGAAAATGTTGGCAACAGGCGCCGCATGACAAGCACGGGTTGGCTTCGTCGTCGGCCATATCCGCGAAGATACGGTTATCGTCCTGTACGTCGAGACGTTGAACGATGTTGTATTGCGTCATAGTTCACTAGCTGCGTTGCCGGGTGGTGCTGTTAGGGTTTAGAAAGTCAAATGCTGCGTATCGGGTTCTGCGGCGCACGCACGGTAAGCGGCTGGCAAATCGAAGAGCCTAGAGGGTAGTGGTTGCGATGTATCGCATTTGTAAAATTCGTGGCGCGGGACATTAAAAGTCCGCATACGGCGAGGCGGATGGACTACCCAGGCGAGGAGGGGGCTTGGCGAGCTGGACGACGCGATCCGAGCTGGCGAAAAGGCTTGGACGCGGCAGCGCGATGAAGCAATGCGCGGCGGCATTTCAGATACTGCTCGCGTCCAATCGTTGTCAAACCGTCCGACGGTGAATCTTGATCGATCGTGAACTACGGTCGATGTTTTTTTTCACTAAACTTCTGCCTTTCTTACCATGACTAGGCGTGGCGCCTGTCTAGCGGCCGTTGCTCGTTACCTTGGTCGCGTTCTGCTGGGCCAGGTGCTGTTGTTGCATCTGCTCGACGACCTTGGCATAGACCGGGTTGATGTCCGGGTATGAGGTGTCGGTGATGTAGTTCAGGCCATTGTTCTGCGCGTCCACGAGTTCCTGATAGACCTCTGCGCGCGTTTTACTTTGTGCAAATGCGCTTGACGACGCGAGGGTGACCAGAAGAATTGAAATGGCGATCTTGTTCATTTTGGACTCCTTAGAAATTGTGCAGTATGCACATCTGAAAGACACGGGTTCGGTGCACTCTATTCCCGATTTTTATAAAAAAGTGATACGCCCCAGCACAAGAAAATTTCCCCGTATCACGTCGTTGGCCCTTCTAGCAGGTGTGTCATACGTCTACGCTCACGCCAGTTGCGCAACTGACCGATGAGGAAAACGCCAATGATCAACGACAGGTAGATAACGTCCAGATTGTGACGCCATGCATTGAGCGCGACTTGATGAGCGAGCAATTTTGGGTCGAGTGCCGGGAGCGCGGGATGGGCCATTGCGACGTCTCGAATCATCTGGATAAAGCCGGCCGCTGACAGCAACGGTAGAAGGACGAACAGGGCGATCAGCACAGGTTTTGCGCGGCGCACCGTCGTATGATGCTGCAGACGCAGCCACAGTCCGATGCCCCCATGCATCCAGCCGGGTGCCAGTAGCCCCAATTGCAAACCCTGCGTGCCGCTGGTGATCAGCGAGACGACGATACGTTCATAGCTCGGGTCGAAACCATAGAAGGAGGCAGCGAGGCGGGTCATGACCGCATGCCGGATCAGCAGGAGAGGCAGGCTGAATCCGGCCCAAAGACGTACCCATTCTGTCGGAGACAGTGTCCAACGGCGACGCGCGTAGACCGTTCGCATCGCCAGGGCGAAATGTAGGGCGGCGGAACCGTACAACAGGATCGTCCCGGGCATGCTGTGCCAGAGTTGCATCGCCAACGTGAGACCGCGCTCGGCAAGCTCCAGCGACCAGATGCCGAGGGCGTGATTGATAAGGTGCAGGAAGATGTAGAGCAGCATGACCAAGCCCGATCCGAGCTGCAAACGACGCAGAATTGGCGGCATACGCGTTTCTCCTGGTGCGCCCGGTTCCCGCACTCCGGGTTCGGGATACTGGGTTTGGGAAGCCGGGTTTGGGATGTCATGCCCACTTCAAGCTACGCCGGCTGTTATAGCCGCGTATCTATTCGACGGTGATCGTCGCCTTCATATACGGATGGATACCGCAGAAGATCTTGTAAACACCGGGCTTATCGAACTTGAACGAGTAGGTATCGTTCCGATCGAGCGCGCCGGAGTGGAACACGCCAGCGTCATCGACAACCGTATGCGGCTCATCATCGAGATTTTTCCAGGTCACGGTCGAGCCGGCCTTGATCGTGAGCGACATCGGCGAAAACATGAAATTCTTTATCACGACGGCATTGGTCGCTTGCGCTTGTGCTTCTGCGAAGGAGAAATCAGCGGATGCCGCCACGAGCATCACGGCCCCGAAGGAAGCGACGAAGGCGCGGCGGAGGATAGTCGTTAGCATGATTTAGGTTCCGGTTTGTGAGTGGTATCTGGCGAGTCAGGCGAGCGTGGTGTCGGCGATCGTCGCGCCCAGCGGGTCGTGCATGATATTGACGCTGGTCACGCCCAGCATTTTGGCGAGCTGATCGCTCGGCACCTTCAATGGAACAGGGCCGGGGCCATTGCCTGCTGTCGGTTGCGGAAACGCTGTCGAGCGCGCGGTATGGAACGTGACATTGCCTTCCACCTTCGACACGATCTGATGGATATGGCCGTTCAAGACGGTGACCGAACCGAAGCGATTCAGATAGCTCATTGCCTGATCGGCGTCGCCGGTGCCCCAGCCCCACGGCTGATAGATCGTCCACATCGGCATGTGCGCGAAGACGACGATCGGCGTGCTGGACGAGCGGCCCTTCAGATCGGCTTGCAACCAAGCGAGCTGTTCGTCGCCGAAGCTTCCCAAACCGTTCGGCTTGAAATGCATCACGTTGACCAAGGCAATAAAGTGCACACCGTTGTGATCGAAGCTGTAATAGCCTTTATTGTTGGAGGCTTTGCCGAAACGGCTGAAGTACTCCGTGCCTGCGCCATCGGTCACATCATGCTCGCCGGGCACCGTATGCAACTCGGTGATATTCAGGCCCGACAACAATTGGGCCGCTTGGTCGAACTGCTCCGGCTTCGAAAGATGCGTGATGTCGCCAGTGTGTATCGTCAGCGCCGGCTTGATCGGCATGGCGTTGACATAGTCTATCGTCTGCTTGAGTGTGCCCGCCACGTCGGGATTGGCTTCCTGCTTGAAACCAATATGCGTGTCGCTGATCTGCAGGAACAAGGGAATGTCCGAGACAGCCAATGCATTCTTCTGCGTGGCCGCGAGGGCTAAATCCACCGGCGCGAGAATGCCGCCGGCCAAGACAAACAAAGTGCCTGCGCCGCCGAAAGCAAGGCATTTCAACGCGCCGCGCCGCGACGGATTAGATGGGAGATCGGATGACATAGTGGCCTCACGGTTAAGTTCGGAGGTCGACCGACGGAGTATCCGACGGGCCTCTCGACTGGGTTCAACCGAAAGACTGCGGGGCGATTCGTTTTATTCCCGGCGACAGCCATTTCTACCAAGTATCTGATCCTCGCCGAGCCGGTGTGCACTTCCGGTAGCGACACAACACACGAGCGCATCAATTAACAACTCTTTACTTGCTTGAGGCCGGGGCGCATCGTAGTGTGACTCGGAGGCGAGTGCCCAAACACTTTGAATGGAGGTCCCAGAAAATGATGAACATCACGAAGAAAGAAAACGGTCTGATCCGTCACTCTATTCTCGTCGCCATCTTGCTGACAGCAAGCGCTGCACCCGTCGTAACGTTTGCACAGACTGGCAGCGACACGACCGCAGCGCCGACGACATCCGGCAATGTGACACAGCCCATTACCCGCAAGGAATACAGAAAGGCCAATCACGCCCTGGAAAAAAGAGTGCGTACCGCGCTGATAAAAGCAAAGGTCGACCCGGTAAGCGTGACAGTCTTGGCCAAGGGCGGTGCGGTGACTCTGGTTGGCTCGGTGCCGCAAACTGATCAGGTCGATCGCGCCGGCAACGCGACGAAGAGCGTCGCCGGAGTCACATCCGTGGACAATCGCTTGATTCAGTCGGACGAGCACCATTAGCCTTGATAGTCGACTCTGCACAGGGGATGCTCCTCGCTGCGGTTTTACCCGGGCGGGGGCTAACTCTTGGCAAAAGGGCGCTGCTTACGCTCGGAACGGATTGCCGGCCCCGACTCGACTATTATCCGAAAGTGCAATAAACCTTTACGCAGAACGCGGTTTTTCCGACTCGAGGTCTCGCTTATATTCGAGGCCAAGGATGCGGTCGACGCATCCACCCAATCGGAGTCGATCATGAAACTTATCTCTTTGAAATCTACCGTCGCTATTGCCGCAGTCGCCGGCGCCGCATTGTTGGCCGGGATTGCACCTGCTCAAGCCCAGACCACGCGTGCTGAAGTCAAGGCCCAACAGGCTGAACTGGTCGCTGCCGGTTACCGCTCGAACCTTGATGAAACGCAATACCCGAGCAATCTGCAAGCCGCCGAAACACGGGTTCAGGCCCAGGAAGTTGCACGTGCCGCGGCAGCTCACGGCCAGACCTACTCGGAAAGCCAGCCGCGAGTACAGCAGCAATAAGGACTGCAGCGGGCGACTTCAGCTTGGCCGTAAGGCGCCCGCTAGCCGAACCAGAATGGATCTCGGCCCTGTAGTTAGCCTCGCGGGATCTTTACATGGATCCCGTTTTCACCCCTCCTCAAGCGCACCACGGTGCCGCACCCCATAGGCTGAGCGTGCAGCGTTTGCTTTAGCCGCGCTTCCGAATCACGCCCCATTTCTTTTTCACGGTGATGTCTCGCAATCCACCGATCATCGGTTTATCGGCACTCTCGAAGCCGGGGCCGACGGCGTTCATATTGCGCTGTTTGACGCACAAATCTCCCCAAAATCGGCGGTTAACAAGGATTAACTAACGCGCGCAGATTCGGCGAGCTACGATAAAGGCATCTGTAAATTCCACTGTTACTGAAATCGTGTGGATAGCGGGAGTTGTTAAAGCAGGTTAGCGAGGCTTGATTAAGCAGGTTAGCGGGGCTTGATTAAGCAGGTTAGCGGGGCTTGATTAAGCAGGTTAGCGGGGCTTGATTAAGCAGGTTCGATTGAACGTCAAACACTAGGAGAGGGAAATGAATGCAATCCTTGAAATGAATGCAATCCGTAAGGCCGGAATAGCCGTCTTACTAGCAGTCGCCATGGCGCCCGCCGCAACGTTCGCACAGAACAGCAGCGACGCCACTGGAACGCCGTCGGCAACCAGTGCACCGCAACCGCATACCAGCAAGTCAATCAGGCAAGCTAACCGCCGCCTGGCAAGTCGAGTTCGCACGGCGCTCACCAAAGGGAAAATCGACGCGCGTTCCTTGACCGTTCTAGCCAAGGGCGGTGCTGTGACATTGCTCGGTGGGGGGCAGGACACGGCGCAGATACAACGCGCCGGCGAGATTGCGAAACAAGTCCCCGGCGTGACCTCGGTGGACAATCGCCTTGTCCAGCATAGTGACCAGCAATAGCATCAGGACCGCTGCGATTGCGACGGCAACGCCGCCCGACGCTCGTCGAGCAGCGTCGGGTTCTCGGGCCTAGGAATGCAATATAAAATGCAAGCGCGTTCAAACGTGCGCTATCGACGACACGACCTAGACAATGACGAGGCTTAAGTTATGGATACGCTTGCAGTTCTGGTGACGGGGGCATCGAAAGGCATCGGGCTTTCCGTAGCGCATAAATTGTCCGCGCAGGGCTACGAGGTTATAGGGCTGGCCCGCAACACGCAGGGCGTCAGCTTCCCCGGCACGCTCATTTCCTGCGACCTTGCCAAGATCGACGAAACGGATGCTGTTTTACACACTATTGCCGAGCGATTCGAAATCTATGGCATCGTCAACAATGTCGGCGCGGTTTCTCCACAGCCGCTCGGCGCGATTGATCTGGAGCTCTTGCAGAGTACCTTCGATCTGAATGTCCGCGTTGCTGTGCAAGTGACGCAAACTCTTATTGACGCCATGAAGCAGCGCCGCAAGGGACGAATTGTGAACGTATGCAGCCGCGCCCTCCACGGTGCTATTGATCGAACCGCCTACGCCGCGGCCAAGAGCGCACTGGTCGGTTGCACGGGAACATGGGCATTGGAGCTCGCCGAACACGGGATAACCTCGAACGCCGTTGCGCCCGGGCCCATCGAAACGGAGCTATTCCGCAAGAGCCGACCAGTCGGGAGCGACGGGGAAAAGCGCATACTTTCGAGCATTCCCATGCGACGACTAGGAACCCCGGATGAAGTTGCCGCAGCCATCTGTTTCCTATTGTCCGAGGAAGCGAGTTTTATCACCGGACAAGTGCTCGCCGTCGATGGCGGCGGCAGCTTGGGCGGCCGGTAACAGGTGCGGTATCAGTGAGTAAGTTGGACTCTTGCCAGAAATAGGCATGTTCTCGTCACTCCCCCTTTTCGCTAAACGCTCGAGTGGCAACTCTTACTTCGAGCTCGCCGAGCTGTTCGCGAAAGAACGCTCGCATACTGTCCAGCGACGGCGCATCGGATAACAACCGCTCGTACCCTTCATCCGCCGGGTCTGGTCTACAGGCTCGCAAATGCATCGCGGCTATTTCGTAGAGATTCAAGACGGATAGCCGTTCGTAGACCGCATAGAAATCGTCCATCGTGAAGCCGTGCTGGGTCAGCAGCACATAGAGGTCGAACCAGTCTCTCGTCGTCGATCGCTCGGCGCACAAAAGCGCGTTAGTCGCGAATATCTCGTTAAGCGTAGCTACGCGCAATGGCACGGAGGGTGCGCCTTGTAGCACCCGATAGGCGGGGGGGCCAGTACTACGAACGAGATTTTTACCGCGTCATTTGCAATGTAATTTTGCTGATAGTTGGCGAGTTCTAGTCCTGAGTTCATGAAGTCCTCTTCGTCGAGCGGACTCGGATTAGGCGCCAGGGACACGCCCAAGCGATCGAGATCACGCGCGAGCGCCTGAAGCCGCACGCGAGGCAGATGCTTTTCCGTAAACGCGAAGTCGAGGTCTTCGCTCACTCGGTGGCCAATGTGCAGCATCAATGCTGTCCCACCTATCAGAACGAAACCGTTGAGCATAGGATGCCCCTCAAGTTTCTCCCAGACTAGGCGAGTATCAGGCCGAAGCTTGCTCGTATCCACGGCGTAAAGTCATAAGAATGCGGTCGGTCGACGCAGAAGCCCGGGTCACCTCTCTGGAAGCTTCAATCTTCAACGTTGCCCATTCGTTTTCCAGCGTCGGCAGTCCGAACTCAAGCGCTGCGTCGAGCAGCATCGGAAAACGTGGGGCGAGTAAGGCGCGGCGCATATACACGGTGTCGGGCGCGTTACTGTTTGAAAAGACCAGCGACCGGTACTTGTCTCTGAAGCGCCGGGATTGCTGGTGCGTCGAGTCAACAGCGACGCCAGGTGCAACAGCGGCGGAAACATACGATTGCGCCACGACGTGCATGCCTGCAGCGTTCGCCAGCCGCTCTATCGCCTCAAGCTGTCCGGAACCCCGTTTCTTCATACGAGAGAGCCCGGCTTCGGAAATGCCTGCGCGTTGTGCAAGCTTCTTTTGCGTTAGGCCTTGTTGTTCCGCGTGGGCGATAATTTCATCGATTAGTCGAAGTGTTCGTCCTGTCATGACAGACCTCTTGAGCAAAGCGTCAATTATTATCGTACTGAAATTGCTGTTTCAGTCAATTAATACCCGATGCAGACAATTTTGCCGACGAGTCGACCATGCTGACCAACGCTCGCCCAGATCGTCTTGTCTTTCATCGCCCACACTTCATCTCCGCGGATATGAATACGCTACGAACACCGTCCAGGGCTATCATTGCGTCTCTGTTTGCCCAAGTTACGCGAGCCTGCCAATACTTCTCGGAGATGTGTATGGTTTTTTCACAGACAGTTCGGACCGGCGCGTTCGCCGCGCTTATGTTGCTTGGCTTGACCGGGTCTGCTACCGCCCAAGTGGCGCGTGGCCAAGCCGCCAGCAACGCAACGGCAGGTTTGGACACCCCGTCGTCAGAACTCGTCGTGACACCCGGCTTCAGTGGCGACGATCCGTCGGCCGTACGCGATACCTTCATCGGCAAGGAAAATGGAAACGGCGCCAATGGCGGCGCCCCCAGCTCGACGCGCAGTCACATCAAGGAGTGGGTCGGGAAGGTACTGCCAAGTAACCGCACGGTGTCAGCCCTGCTCGGAGACAACCCGGGACGCGAGCTTGCGTTCGTTGCCCCCGTATCGCGTGGAATTCTCTACAGCTCAACGACCCATATCATGAAGGTGGATGTCAGCTTCTCGGACGAGAGCCATCCCGATGACATCATCCTCAGAAGGGTCGTGTCCGGGCCCGATGGACAAAAATTGACTTTTGCCGCGCAAGCCAAATCCGAAGGCTTCGTCCAGACGATCGATCTGATTGACATACAAGCCGCGGGCAAGCGCGATGAAACCACCGTGCATGGACGCTTTGCCCTATCGTCGAGCGCATTCGCTCAAGCCGACGGAAACCTCGCGGTGGTATTTATCTGCCGCGTCGTGCCGCCTTACCTGACTGAGCAACATAGCCATCGTGACGCCACCGATGACGAACCGACCGATATCACCACGCGAACCTCGACCCTCCATGTCGCGGTAGACGATATCTGGTTGATCGATCAAACCAAGGGCGTGGTAATCGAGAAGGGCCTGCGGCTGACGAAATAGTGGCCCGCAACCTCGGGCCTGGCGTTCAACGTTACAGCATGCTCTCCGGTACCAACGGCCCGAGCAGTTCGACTTCCACGCGCTCCCACTCACTGGTGTTCGGCTCATGATCGATCAGTTGCACATAATCTTCCGATGAACCCACCCACTGAAGATGGCCGCTACTCGTCAAACGCACGTTATATGCACTGCCTAAATCGATCAGCGAGTTGACTTCCGCGGTGAGTTCGGGGCTATTGACGATGACGGCCACCTCGGTGTTCAGGTTGGCGGAGCGATTATCGAGGTTCATCGAACCAATGAACAAGGTCTTGCCGTCCACGGTAGCCAATTTGGCGTGAAGCTGCGCACGCGAGGCACCAAAGTCGCCGAATTTGCCGCGCTTGAACGGCTGGGTGGGATTGAGCTCATAGAGCTCGACACCCAAATGCAGCAGACGGAATCGATAACGCGCATAACCGATATGCGCCAATATCGTGTCGTTGGACGCCAACGAGTTGGTGAACACCAGCACCCTCACGCCGCGCTCGCGCATCGCGGCAATATGCGCGATGCCTTCCTTTCCTGGGACGAAGTACGGTGAGATAGCCATGAACTCATGTTGCGCCGTGGCCGCCAGAGCGGAAAACTCCCGACGCACGGTATCGCCGTGATCGCGCCGGCCAGACCCGGCAATTTTATCGGGCATATCCGCCACGACGCGTGCCGGAGCTTGGATCAGCGGCACGGAATCGCCGCGCAACTGATCGATCAGCGCTTCGTAACGCTCCATGCCGAGATTCATTCCCGGGGGATCCGGTTTCATCACCTCGCCGGTTTGGTCCATGAAGTACTGATCGGATCGTCCGCGCGGGCTTGACGAGGCAATCTGTGCAATCGGGTAGGCATACTCGCTGTTCCAATACGCATCGAATGATTTGGACAGATCCCGCACTATCGGTCCGGCCGCGAGCAAATCGAGGTCGAGAAAATTATGATCGGGTTTGCGCAGGAAATATTCGGCCGCGATATTGCGCCCGCCCATGATGGCGAACGTGTTATCGGCGATAAACAGTTTGTTGTGCATCCGATGATTGGTGCGCTGCAGATCGGTCAACGAGCTGGCGAAGCGCAGGGGAATGGAGGAGCGCCCCGCCGGGAAGGGATTGAACAGACGTACCTCGACGTTCGGGGTCTCCGCGAGCGACGACAGCAGTGCGTCTTCACCCACTGTATGCAGATCGTCGATCAAGACGCGCACCCGCACGCCGCGGCCGGCCGCCCGATATAGCGCGCGTAGAAAATACTGACCGGTGGAGTCGGCCGCGATTTCGTAGTATTGAACGTCCAGTGTTTTCTCGGCCCGATCGGCAAGGATCACCCGGGCGGCCATCGAGCCATAGGAAATCGGCAATATCTGGAATCCGGAATCGCCCGGGGTGTGGAGCGAATTCGCGGCGAGCCGCGCCAATTGCGAGTCGGCCGGCGGCTCGAGCGCTGCCGTGGGTGCAGGCTGAGCAAGCGGTGGCAGCGAGGCACAGCCGGCCAGGCTGATAACGAATGCGAAAAGAATGCCAAGCTTCATGAGGGCTTCCTATTCGTTGATGGTCGTGTGCAGGCGGCGTTTGAACTGTTCCAACGACCATTTAATTGGAATTTTCCTCGCAGGTTACATTACTTTACTCCGACCCGTCCGTTCGACAGCTCAGGTGTCGGGCAGCGCTTAGAAAGCGCTCTGACAGAATCCCAACGCAGTCGTACACACCATTGCGTAGGGCGCAAAGATCAATCAGGTCTGGGACGTCGACGCCATCACCGGTCGTCCAATCGTGAGGAAACGAGCCAGCGCCAGCACGGGAAAGAGCGTTCCTACGATAGCCACCCAAGCCCAGCCACCATGCTCATACAGCTCGCTCGCGAGTGCGGATCCCACGGCACCTCCGATGAAGATGCTCGTCATATAGAGGGCATTCAGTCGGCTGCGGCTTGGGGCGTGCAGCGCATAGATTTCGCGCTGTCCAAGCACCATGTTCATCTGCACGGCGAAGTCCAGGATGATCCCCGTCATGACGAGTCCGATCACACCAAGGCGAGGATCCACAAGCACCGGAAGGTAGCTGAAGCAGCCCACACCCAGTGCAATGAGTGTGGCGCGACGGGTATGGCCTGCGTCGGCGAGACGCCCCGCGATTGGCGCCGAGGTCGCTCCGATCGCGCCCACCAGCGCGAATACGGCGATAGCCGACTGCGAGAGCCCGTAGTGGTGCATCAGTTCAACCGGCACCGCGGTCCAGAACAGGCTGAACGAAGCAAACATCAAGCCCTGAAACAGCGAGCGCTGGCGTAGCACGGGCATGCTTGCGACGAGTGACTCCAGCGATCTGATCAGCTGAAAATAGGTCGCCTTGTGGTCGGGTTGACGGCTCGGGATGGTCAGCGCAAGCACTGTTGTTACCACCACCATCAGCACGGTCGCGTACCCGAATACGGCGCGCCAGCCGAAATGGTCGGCGATAACACTGGCGATCGGGCGGGAAAGCAGAATGCCGAGCAAGAGCCCGCTCATGATCGTGCCGACCACCCGCCCGCGCGATTCATCAGAGGCCAGGTGCGCCGCGAGGGGGATCAGCAACTGAACCGCCACCGAACTGAATCCGATCAGAAAGGAGATGGCTAGAAAAGCGCCCGGTTGGTGGACGAATGCCGATGCCGCGAGACTTACGATGGCTACCAACGCCGTCGCTATCATCAGCTTGCGGTTTTCGAGCAGATCGCCCAGTGGCACCAGGAAGAAAAGCCCCAACGCGTAGCCAATCTGGGTAAGCGAGACAATCAGGCTCGCGGTGCCCCCGGACATATGGATGTCGGCGGCAATCAGCGCGGTAATCGGCTGCGTGTAGTAGAGGTTGGCGACAATTGCCCCGCAACAGAACGAAAATAGCAGGATCAAGCCGCGCGTCATCTTGACGCCGGGGTTTTCTGGAGCGAGTGTTTCAACGCGAGTGTTCATTTAACGCCCTCTATCACCTTAAAAAGATTTGACCACAATAATCGATGCGGTCCATGAGAAAACATACGTGCAAGCGACGAAGCTGCATGATACGGTCACCGAGTGAGATGCCAAGCTCCGACATGCTGATGCCGAGCCGTCGTTGCTGCAATTCCCAACGGGATAACGCGGACTGCAGGTGATTGTCTTCGCTGGACAGGGCATGCGCCAGCGCAACCGCGTTCGCCGCTGCTTTCGCGGTGCTTCCTGCGGTATGCGGGCGCGGCACGTACGCAGCGTCCCCAAGCAGGATTGTCCGGCCGAAGACCATTTTATGCACCCGAAGGTCCTGAATCGCTTGAACGAACGGTTCGGCAGTCGCCCTCACCAGGGCCCGCAGCGTCGGGGCGAGCCATTTTCCGGCGGCTGAACGGAGTTCGGCGATATCCTCGTCCTTGGTTATACCCGGCGGCAATGACGTGCTGCGTTGCGTCCCGTTCCTGTCCAGCATCAACGCGCTGAGGCGTTCGTCAGATAGAGGGCGATACCAGACCCAATTCCAACGCCGCTTGCCGACCTCGGTTGCACCGTCTTCCCCAGGGACGAGATAGACCAGGATCAGATGCGCTTCGCCTCGGTGGAAAGTAAATCGACCACGCAGAACGTCTGCCGCGTCGGCCGGTAAATCATTTTCTTCAACGAGGCCACGCCATGCGACATATATGACCCATGGGGAGCTCCTGATAGTTTGCGTCTGCTCGTCTGAAGGGGCCGCGGCCCGATTCCGATGGCCGATACAGCGCCATGACGTTCACGGCGTTCGCCTTCTCGTCTTGGTAGCGGAAGAATAGCCGTTATGTAATCAGCGGAGAATCCCAATGCAATGCAAACCAGCGTTGCGCGAGGCGCATAAATGAGCTGTCGGATGCATTTTGACGCTGCGACTGCGCTGCGCCCATTCCTGCGCACGGGCATGGGCATGTGCGTTCGTACTTACCCAGAAGCGCCGAAGCGTGCCTTTTTGAACGCCGCATTACGGGGAGGGGCCTGTTTTGGCCCCGTCGCCCGTTCCAGCCCCGTTTTTGCCTACCCGGTCCGGCCACTTTCGAACAGAAACCACGTGCGGCGCTCGGCTTCGTCGATCCACTGCTCCAGCACACTCGCCGTGGCGACATCGCCATACTCGTCGCAAAGGCTATGGGTTTCTTTCATGTACCGCACCAGGGACATATTGTCCTCGCGCAGCTCGGCGAGCATGTCGGGCGGTGTCACGAAAGCGGCGTCGTTGTCGAGAATGCGCTGCAGCTTCGTGCTATGGCCCATCGAGCGCAGTGTCGTGCCGCCAATCTTGCGCACACGTTCCGCAATCGGGTCTGTCGTCGCGAAGATCTGGTCAGCCTGCTCATCGAGCAGCAGGTGATAGTCGCGGAAGTAAGGGCCGGACATGTGCCAGTGGAAATTTTTGGTCTTCATATACAACGCCAGGGTATCGGCTAGCAGTGTATTGAGCTCCGTCGAGATGTCGCGGGTCGCGTCCTCGCTGAGGGCATTGGGGGTATTCAGCGGTGCCTTTCTTCGCTCAGCGGTCTTCTTGGAATCGTTCATACATGGCCTCCAGAGAAATACGGGGTAGGCTCAGACACGCTGCGGAATCGTCTTCCATGAGCAGTTTCCATGCGCGTGGTCCACGAGCATTTTTCATGCGCGTTTTCATGAACTGTTGCATGAGGTGTTGCACGAGATGCTGCCTGAGCGGAATGTGCGGCGTAACTTGCATCGACAAAACACGCTTTAGATGAAAAGCAAACGTGCGTAAGCTCGACCGCATGCGTCCAGTGTAGTACCGGGTTGACGAAAGCGGTTACGGTCCCTGCTTAATTGTTCTGCTCATTGCTCCAAATTGGCCGCGCCGTTCGCTCCCTGGCCGACTGTCAGGTGAGCGTCTTCGGCCCGCAACGGTCCAGTTCGTATGCGCGAACCGGAGTTATCCGCGAGCAGGCAGCGCCAGGGTGCTCGTAAGGAAGTCGAGAAATGCAGTGATGCGGTGGGACCCGCGATGGTTAGGCAAGTAAAGGGCGCTAATGGAAGAGCGTGTGTCGTTCGGATTGATCTCATACTGCTCGGAAAGCTTCGTGAGGCGACCGGCCTGGACATCCGCATCGATGAGCCAGCTCGGCAGCAAGGCGATTCCGGAGCCATTCAGTGCTGCTTCGCGTAGCACTTCGGTGTTGTTGGTCTTCAGCCGGCCTGTCACTGCAATTTTCGTGGTGGTAGCGCCGTTAGCGCAGAACGTCCAGACTTGCTGTTCGGTACCGTACGAAAACCGCAAGCATTGGTGTTCTGCGAGCGCCTCGGGCGACTTGGGTATACCGTGAGCATCAAGATAGGATTTGCTGGCAACGACGTACCGGCTGAAATGCTCGATGGCTCGACGCCGCGGTCCGAGACAGAGGCATCCGCTTCGGCGAGGGCTTCAATGATGCGTTTGGCTCGGGTGTAGTAGCTGACCCCGGCGTCCGACAGGGCTACCTGCCTTGTCGTCCTGTTGAAGAGGACAGTGCCTAATGAGTCTTCGAGTGCTTCGACGGCGCGGGTCACCGATGATGTCGCAACATTCAGGCGCCGCGCTGCTGAATCCGCCTGTCTCAGCGACCTCCACAAACACACTGAGCGCCATCAATTTGTCCATGTCATAGCCTCTTGCGCAACGGTGCATTGCTTCGTGTTGCCATTCTATCTGCTGCCTGATGGCCTATTCTATCTAGGCCAACAATTCTTTTGGAGAGGTTCGATGGAAAAGCTGAATATCGAGGTCACATACGATTTCATTTGTCCTTGGTGCTGGATAGGCGAGGAGAAACTGCAGACAGCGATAGCGGAAGCCAACGCCGATGCGCAAACGAAGCTCGTGTTCGTTCCCTACGAGCTCAATCCGGGTATGCCTGTCGAAGGTGTTGATCGCAAAGCGTATCGGTCAGCCAAGTTTGGAAGTTGGGCGCGCTCGCAGGCAATGGACGCTCAAGTTGAGTTGGCAGGACGGGAAGTGGGCCTGGAGTTCAACTATGCGCTAGCGAAGCGCACGCCGAATACGCTCGCGGCTCATCGACTCGTGTGGATGCTGCAACAGGAGCACGACGTGACGGCATTGGTGAAATCGATCTTCCATGCGTATTTTTCCGCCGGCAGTGACATTGGTGATGTCGCTGTATTGACGGAGCTTGCGGTTGCTGAGGGCTTCGACCGAACCAAGGTCAGCTCGTTTCTTTCGTCGAACCAGGGCGTGGACGAGGTGCGTGCGCTTGAAACGGGTGCGATCGAGCGTGGCGTGAATTCGGTGCCGTCTGTGAGGGTAGCCAGTGACATCGTCACGGGTGCGCAGTCTGTGGCGCTGTTCCGGGCGACGCTTGAGGGCGCCTTGAACGGCAGCGCGACGCCGGCGTAAGCGCAGTGGGTAGAGCGGGGGCGCTGGTCGACACAGCGCACACCGCGATGCCTGTTCAGCGGCATCGACTCGACTGGCGCGGCAGGTTCGTAGCGGAGGTGGGTGATGGATGGAGCGAAAGTAGTCCGGGTTCTCGGGGTGGCACACAGCAAGGAGGCGTACGCTATCCGGGACTTCCTCTCTCGAGGCGTAGTCGAATATGAGTGGCTGGAAGTTGCATCCGACAGCGATTGCGTCCGGGAGTTGAGCATTTCAGGCCTTGATGATATCTGCTGGCCCGTGGTTGTGTTTCCAGACGGCTCGATGCTATACGCTCCGACGTTGGCGGAGATTGCTACCAAGCTGGGTTGGGTCTCTCGTCCGCGTTATCGGGAGTACGACCTGTCGATCTACGGAGCGGGACCGGCAGGACTATCGGCCGCGGTCTACGCGGCATCGGAGGGGCTGCGCGCGGTGGTTATCGAGCGCGCGGCGATTGGCGGCCAAGCGGGAACCAGCTCACTGATCGAAAACTATATGGGCTTTCCGAACGGCATCGCCGGCGCAGAGCTGGCGGAACGTGCACGTCAGCAGGCAGTGAAGTTCGGTATCGAACTTCTGATGATGCGCGAGGGCGTGCATGCCACGTTCGTGAATGGGAAAATCGAAGTCAGTCTGGCCGACGGAGCGCGGCTTACGGCGCGCGCCAATATTTGCGCGACGGGTATCGAGTACCGCAACCTTGGGATTCCCGATGAGCAAAGGCTGTTGAATGCCGGATTGTTTTACGGCGCCGGCACCAGCGAAGCGCCGATGTGCAGCGGGAAAAAAGTTTTTATCGTAGGAGGCGGAAACTCCGCGGGGCAGGCCGCGATGAATTTTGCACGTATGGCAGAAAGCGTCACGATGATCGTTCGTGGTCCGTCGCTTGGTGCAACGCTTTCTCATTACCTTCTGGATCGCATAGCGGATACCAGCAACATCAATGTCGTACTTGAATCGGCTGTCTCTGAACTCTATGGCGACACCGAACTTGAAGCGCTGCAACTCACGAACATGGCGGGAAAAACGCAGGTTGTTCCGGTAGACCGGTTATTCGTTTGTATTGGCGGCGCGCCCAACACCGAGTGGGCAAAAGACACTACCATCGTTCGGGACAGGAATGGGTATTTGGTGACAGGCGCGGATCTGAGCGAGTTTTCGCAGTTCGAACGATTTTGGCCACTCAAGCGGCGCCCCTACTTTTTGGAAACGAGCGTGCCGGGCTCGTTCGCAGCGGGTGATGTTCGCTATGGATCCGTCAAGCGAGTCGCATCGGCAGTAGGAGAAGGGGCGATGGCGGTTACGTTTGTTCACCGATATCTGGCGGAATCGGCGTTGTGATCACGTCGAACCGATGCTATCGCGGGCGAATAATTAATCTGGTGGAAATCGAATCTGCGAGAAATGCCTTCCCGCGATGACGGCCCGGCGTTCGATTTCCGCCGCCGACTCGATCAGTTCGCTTTGCTCAAGAAAGAGTAGGAAGGCGCGAGTCGATATCTTGCGACAGTTATCGGGAAGCATGAAACTAGCCCGGGCGATCTTATGATCTTCAAACAGAAAAATACCCGCCCGCTCGGCGGATAGTCCGAGGCCCTGCATCGCTTCCTGAGCCGCGTGTTCGCCGAGATTGGATTTGCGCACCTTCGGTACAGCGCCGGAGGATTGGACATAGTGTCGATAGATCTGGGTGGTGGTAACAGACAGCCCTTTGATGCTGACCCAATCGGCGATCTGTTGGCTCGTGGGAGTCTGGTTACGAGTGACCTCATGGAGCACCATGTCGACAATTTCGACTGTCCAGGACGGCTTTAATAATAGGTCTAATGCGTTCGCGTACGCGAGGGTGATCAGCGGACCTGCATCAGGAAACAAGGTGATGACGCGGCTACTTGCCATCTCTATCTATTAAGTAGCGTACTGAGCTCGTGGGCCATCTGCAGCGTGTCTGTATCGGCCAGTCGCGGCATCGGCAAATGGGCTTGGGCCATTAGCAGAAACAGGTCTTCGTCAGTGTCGATTCCCAATGCATCCATGGCGTTCCTGTCGTCGATCCGTCCCAGCGAGAAATCGAGCAGCGTCTTGAAGTTATGATTACTGCTTGCTTCAGCTGCTTCGAAAGTCTCCACTAGGTATCGCAATTCTGCGTTGAACAGGGCATTGATCGACGTATCCGATTTGGCTGCAAGGATCTTCGCGCGCTTTAGCAAATCGCGATCCACTGCGCCGGTGAAATTGACGGTTTGAGCCATGATGGATTCTCCGATAACAGCCTAAATCGTAGCACATGAACAAGTGCAACACATAATTATGTGTCTATTGGGATGTGTGGCCGCCGAGACCCAAGCCCGGCACGTCCACTTATTGACTGGCATGGGCAACTGGGTTGACGGAATTGCGTACCGTGTGTAGTCAAATTTGGCTGTTGCTGCGGCTGAATTCGCTCACAGCACGTACCAACATGACCGGTACTACAGATAATGCAGAACGATCGTTGCGCTACCGTCGAGATCGCTTGTGTGCGTCATATCCAGCGTGGTTTTAGGCGCGATAAAAGCCTGCAAGGTCAGCGTCGTACTGAACATCTTTCCAGGGGCGGGCTTGCCAGGTTCCGCCTCTGTTGCCATCGAAAACCATTTCGACGACGTTGGGATCAGAGCTTGAGTGGAGGGGCTGGGCTTCCACGTGACGCCGCTGTCGTTCGAGTACGTGCCTTTGGCGGAGTCGCCGTCGATCTGAAAGTCACTCATCGTGATTTCATAGTAGCCCAGGTTCTTGCCTCCCGCCGCACCTAAGCCATAGACATAGGGCACCCCCAACATATCTTGGGGAACCGTGGCGTAGCGCTCATCGAAGGCCTGGAATGCGACTTGCCTGGCACCGCCGCATTCGATGCTCATCGCCGCTGTTTTTGCTTCCAACGGTGTGTAGAAGCTGGCCTGAAGATGGTCTCCCGATATGTCGTTGTAGTCAAACACGCTGGTGGAGAGCGTAGGCACACATCCGGCGGGGACAATGTTACCGGTTACCGCCAAGGGCGCCAATTGTGCCAATGCGGCGGAACAAGCCAATATGAGGGCCGCGGCGGCGCATACTTTAGACGTCAAATTCATGTTCTTACTCTTTATCCTTGGGAAAATCTGAGCCGGGATCTACAGACAGGCTTAGCGCTACTTGCTACGGAGCCGCAGATTGTCATTTGGCAGGCTCTAAGTACAGTCCGGCAACGGCAAAATAAGACCATTCTCGTGGGAACATTGAGGCGCCGGGAGGAGCATTCACTGCCTTCCGGCAGCGCCTATCCGATTGAACGGGCGCCTAGCCGACACCCCTTATATTTCTGCCGCGAGTAAAAAACGTTCGTGCTAAGCGGATCAATAATCTTGAAGCAGTGGGCAACATTCGCGAGCTGCGGCCGTTGTTCACGATGTAATCGATCCAGCGGTCGGGACATCGATAGTCCGCCCGGTCTGGTGCACTGGGCATGCTGTTTACGTGTACATCCCATCGTGATATAGGTGGGTAACGCAGCCGTCCGACACAGTGCCACGTTCGATCGGGGCCGCCGACATTCCTCTGTTTAACTCATCATTGCGGGGTAGAACGATGAGCGAGATGACTGCACCGATCAACGACCTTGCAAAAAATGCTGATGTCGAAGCGCTCCCTGATCAGCGTCTTGCGCTGCGCACTGACGTCCTGATCGTCGGCGCGGGTCCAGTCGGACTCTTCGCCGCGTTCGAGGCTGGTGTCATTGGGTTGTCTTGCCATATCGTCGACGCATTGGCAGAAATAGGAGGCCAGTGCATCGAGCTGTATCCGGACAAGCCGATCTTCGATATCCCGGCGATTCCCGTTTGCACTGCACGCGAACTGGTCGAGCGGCTTGCCGAACAATGCCGCCCATTCGGGTTTCCGATTCATCTTGGCGAGCGCGTGATGAGCATTGCGCAGCGTGACAACGACAAACGCTGGACGGTCACCACGGATCAGGGGCGGGTGTTCGACGTGGCGGCGATATTGCTGTCGGCCGGTAACGGCGCGTTTGTGCCGCAACGCCTCGCGCTACCGGAAGCGCCAGCGCTGGAGGGCCAACATGTGCATTATGCGGTGCGCCAACTCGCGCAATTTGCCGATGCTCGCGTTATCGTCGCGGGCGGCGGCGATTCCGCGCTCGACTGGGCGCTTGCGCTGCGCAAGGTCGCCCGGCATGTGACGATCGTGCATCGACGCGACACGTTCCGGGCCATGGCCGCGACCGTCGAGCAGGTCAAGCAGGCAGCCGCGGCGGGTGAAATCGACATCGTGATCGGTGCGATCGCCGCGCTGCACGCGCCCGGTGGCGTACTGGATTCTGTCGCGATCAAGCAGATCGGCGGGGTCGTGACGCTCCCGGTCGACCATGTCGTTGCACTCTATGGACTTGTCGCCGACCTTGGGCCGATTGCGCACTGGGGGCTCGACATACGCGGTGGACGGATTGCGGTCGACACCTCGGGCTACGAAACGTCGCGCGCGGGCGTTTTCGCCGTGGGCGATATCGCTACCTATCCGAGCAAACAGAAATTGATCTTGTCGGGCTTCCATGAAGCGTCGCTTGCGCTGCGCAAAGCGTACACGTATGCGTTTCCAGAGAAACAACGTGTTCACGTTCACTCGAGCTACGATCACGCGCTGTCGGAACGGATCTTGGGCGCAATGCCACCCCCTGCGAGCGAGTCGGATGACGGTGCCTAGGTTTTCCGGGTAGACGGCACCCACCCCGAATAGCACCGTGCCCGACGGCCGCGGCCAGCTCACACGAACGCCCCATGCTCCGCCGTGCGCGACCGCACAAAGCGGCGCCATAGAAAGGTGCATCGATTTTTATCGATGCGATCGCCGTATTCCGCTTGCTGTTCGGGCAGCCGCTCGACAGGAGATGGCGGTCATAAAATTCGGACATCCGCACGTGAGATCCTTTCCGGTAAAGCTGTTTGGATAACGAAGGAATACCGATTTTGTTGCGAAATTCACAAAAAAATTCAAATAATGATTTGTATAACGAATAAATACCTAGAATTAACCTAGACAAAACTCGAACTGCCAATTTTTCAAATTGGCATCTGGGCGGTAACGGAGCGAACTCAGATGAATCAACCCATCGCTACCGATACAGCACCGGCCGATTTAGCGTGTCCGCCGGCCATGGCAGAACCGCTTTTGCAACTCCCGCTTCATTCTCCCGCAACAGCCTGTGCCTGTGGTTCATCCGAGCCTGACACGACCGTCGCACGCGGCGGCACCGATGCCCAAGACAAGCCTGTACCCACGGTATCTCATGGCTACCGCATCGATCCGGGTCCGGTCGAGTTCGCGGTACCGGGAACTCAAATTCGCTACGACTTTCACTACGGCGCACGCGTTCAGGTCGGCAGCGATCTCGTGCGCGTCAGGCTGATCGATCTCGATGACGATGTCACGCTTTACGACGACCAAGGGCAAAACGTGCTCGTTACCAGCACCAAACGCTATTACGTCCGTTTCCGCATCGAGGTGCTGCGCGACGGCAAGCTGCTGTTCGAACACAATTACGATGCACGGCACCGCAATGTGCTGATCAAGCTGCCGGTCGGCACCCTGGGCGACGCGTTGGCATGGTTTCCGTATGCCGAAGAGTTTCGCCGCAAACATGATTGCAAGCTGTATTGTGCCGTCGCGCCTGAGATCGCAGAGCTGTTCAAGGCGTCCTATCCCGAAATAAACTTTGTGCTACCCGAGGCTCAGGTGGCCGAATGTTATGCAACCTATCACCTGGGCATCTTCTTTCCTTGCGACGACCGCGCGCACCAACCGGTCGACTTCCGGGTGGTGGGTTTGCACAAGACGGTCGGCTATCTCTTGGGTGTGACGCCGGCCGAAATCAAGCCGATCGCCAAAGTATCGGATCCACGACGTCGCATTGCCGAGCCCTACGTGTGCATCGCGGCACAAGCTTCTACCCAGTGCAAATACTGGAACCATCCGACCGGCTGGCTCGAAACCGTCAAATTCCTGAAACAGCTCGGTTACCGCGTGCTGTGTATCGACAAGCAACCGGCGCATGGTCACGGTCTGTCGTGGAATCTGATTCCCTATGGCGCGGAGGATTTCACCGGCGATTTGTCGTTGCAGGAGCGCGCCAGCGTGCTGTTGCACGCCGACTTCTTCGTTGGACTGTCCAGCGGCCTGTCATGGTTGGCTTGCGCGGTAGGCACGCCGGTCGTGATGATCAGCGGTTTTACGCATCCCATCAACGAATTCGCTACGCCTTACCGCGTGATCAATTACCACGTGTGCAATAGCTGCTGGAACGATACGCGCATCGAGTTCGTCCACGACGACTTCATGTGGTGTCCGCGCCATAAGGGCACCGAGCGGCAATTCGAATGCTCGCGCTTTATCACTCCGGGTCAGGTCAAAGCCGCGATTCAGCAACTGCTCGCCGATCGCCGCGATCGGTTGGCGTCGCAAGCGGCGCGAGCGAGTCGCTAGCTAGTATGAACCGCATGAGCGGAAATTAGACGAATCGCGTTACTGCGCTAAACAGACACAGCGCAATGTCGTCACTTTCTCCATTTTTGGAGGACTTTGTCATGCCTACGCAACCTGTAAGTTCGCAACTCGACTTCTTGCTCGACGGCATGCAGAATTGTTGCGTCAGCTCCGGCAGCGACAATAGCGGGGCGTTTCCCACTCGGCCTGTGGCTGCTGCGGTCTTGATGACGATACCGTTGTGTACGCAACACGCATGGGCTCAAAACGTGATTTCCGGTCAGGTGGTCATCAGCGCGATCGTCAGCAATAACATGTTTCAAAACGTGCTCAGCGGCGGCACAGCTTTCTTCACGTCGGCGTTCAATCTTGGCCGTCAGGAGATATCGTTGGGTGGGCTAGCGAGCGGCACAGTGGTTTTCAATGGGGGTGCCCAAAGCAACGGCGGGCTCGCGATTGCCACCACGGCATTCCTTGGCGGGCAACAAGGCATTTTGTCGGGCGGCGTCGCAAGTACCACGATACTCAACGGCGGAGCGTTGGCTATTCTTTCTGGCGGCGTGGCGAGCGGCACGGTCGTCAATAGCGCCGGCGGTATCGCGGTGTCTTCCGGTGGGACGGCAATTGGCACTGCAGTGAATAGTGGGGTGCAGATCGTCGTGAACGGGGGTAGTTCAATCAGCACGACCGTTCTTCGCCAGGGTAGCGAACTTGTCAGAGGGCTCGCGAGTGCCACGGTACTCAGCGGCGGCCAACAATTTATTTCGTCGGACGGTGTGGCGAGCGGCACGGTCATCAATGGCAATTTTGGCTTTCAGGACGTGGGCGCATCGGCAATCGCAACTGGCACTCTGATTGCTAACGGCGGTCAACAGGCTGTCGAGCCCGGCGGTCTTGCGACCAGCACAACGGTCTCCAGCGGCGGCTTCCAAAATGTGTCTGGGCTCGCGAGCGCCACACTCGTCGACGGCGGCTTCCAGGCCATCGCTGGCGGCACCGCCGTGTCGACCACCGTTGTCAATGGTGGCCTTCAAGTCGTGGGACCAGGCGGGCCGTTTGGAACGGTCGTGACTGGGAGTGCGATTGCAACGATCGTAACGGGGAGTGCCGAGCAAGCCGTCTTGTCCGGTGGCGTCGCGGTGTCGACCATGGTGGGTGGCGCAGCAGCAGGCAGTCTACAAACGGTGCAGCCTGGAGGGACGGCGGTGTCGACCACATTGCTTACCAACGGCGTGCAGAATTTGGTGGGCGGCACAGCCTCAAGCACCATCATTTCTGCGGGCGGGCTCCAAATTATCCAGAACACCACCGTTGGCAACTTGGTAATCGATGGCGGCGCCGTTTCAACAACGATCGGTGCCCGCGGGGAACAGCGTATTAGCGCGGGAGGCTCGGCGAGCGTCACCGAGATCGGTAGTGGTGGTCTGCAAAGCATCTTTTCCGGCGGTACCGCGATCAGCACGGCAATTCTTGGTGCCGGGCAGCAAATTGTCGCGGCAGGCGGCATCGCTAATCTGACTACGGTCAACAGTGGCGGCGCGGAAGTCGTGTCCACAGGTGCAGTGGCGAACAGCACCGTGGTCAATAGCGGCGGGGTATTGACAGTGGCATCGGGCGGTACGGCCAATCAAGCCGTGATCGGTGCGCAAGTCGATGCTGTCAATGGCGCCGCGTTCAACGATACCGCGATCGTTGACGGTGGCCAACTGAATACCTATTCCGGCTCGCTCATCGGCGGCATCACGACCATTGCCGGCACACTCGCGATCCAGGACACCAACGAGCAATTCGGGACTCTCACGCTCGCGGGAGGTACCTTGCAGTTCGGCGCAGCGAACACGCAGCCTACCTCGTTCATTTCCACTACCGTCAACACCCTGAACGGCAGTGGCGTGGTCTCGATGAGAACCGACGTCGCCGCGCAAAACGGCGACTTCCTCACCGTGAACAATGCCCAAACCAGCCAGCAGGTTCTTGTACATGACTACTACGACGGCCGTGCGCTGGATCCGACTCAGCGCCTGCGGCTCATCAGCGCCAGCGGTCCCGCTGTATTTAGCCTGGTCAACGGCGCCACCGATGTCGGCGCCTATCAATACGGGCTCGTCAATCAAGGCGGGGATTGGTATCTATTCAATCTCGGCACGCGTACCGAGACCGCCGACTCCGCGCAGGCGGCAGCGCAGGCTGCCAGTTTGGTCTGGTACGGCGAATTGCAGCCGCTCTATCGCCGCCTCGGTGAACTGCGACTTAATCCCGCCGGCGACGGTGTGTGGGCGCGCACCTATGGCGATTCGGTGCATGTCACACCGACCAATGCGGTCGGTGTGAATATCGCCCAGTACGGTGTGGAGGCCGGCGTCGATCACCGCTTCGCCACCGATTTAGGCGCGTGGTACCTCGGCATGGTGGCCGGCACCGGTTGGGTCAATCAGACCTTCGCCAATAACAGCGGCACCGGTAGTGCGACGCCATGGACTATAGGCACTTATGCGACCTGGATGTCCAACGCGGGTTGGTATGGCGACTTCGTCGTCAAATACAACAATATCGATCAGAAGATCAGTACCACCGCGGCTGACGGCCAGGGCGCGAGCTATCGGAAAAACGGCTATACGGTGTCGGCGAGGGCGGACGCTGCTTCGAGCTGGCGCAGCGCCGGTTTGTCGATCCGCAGGTCGAGACGGGACGAATTGCCGAATGAGTTGCAGTCTCCGCGCCCTGCTAGAGATAACTTATGTTTAACCATGCGCTACCGGAAACTGAACCTGCGGTAACGGTTTGATCCGTCTTTATGTATCGAACGCGAAAATCAAACGATTGTAGAGTCAGGGAATCCAGGTTTAGCGGGGCAGCTTGCATCGGAATTGGTTCATTCAATGTGAGCGGCGTTTCACTGGTTGCTGAAAATAGAGCCAATCCTACGCCTCGGGCAGCAGGCTTTTCTGAGGCAACGGGCAGCAAATTAGTTCCTGCGCCTTGGCCGTCTGGCGAGGTAATCGTTATCTGCATTGGAATATTGTGAACATTTGGAAGACACGAAGCCTCGAAATGGGCGAGTTTCTCCCCTTTTGTGATTGCTGAGCCGTTTGCCTGAAGGTCGCTTGGCGAGATATTGCCAAGAGTGATAGTTTGCGCTTGGTAAGCAGGTGAAACGACGCAGGGAATCACAGTGATATGCGGCGCTCCCAACGGCCAAACCCGGGGGTAGACCATTGCAGTGCTGAAACTGAACGACATGTTCAAATTAAAACCTGATGTCCAACCGATGGGCCCGGGGCCATCGTAGGTCCAGACCCAACTAAACATCAGATCTCCTGGATCCAAATAAACTCCCCGCCGTCCGTTGCGGGCAGTGATCGGCAATAACAAGGGCTTGGCGAACACGCAGCCGCGAGCTAATTGGCCAGTGGAAAGGTCTCCTTGCTGGGTATATGGCATTGCGTCATTGAAGCGACACTTCTCTGAAAAGACCCGTTGACCTCTATAGGTCATCTCTATGCTCACAGAGGTGTTTGCGGCGTCGCCGCCGGGACCAATAGAATGGTTATGAGACTCAAACGTATCGCTTTTTTCCCCAAAATTCAAATCCAAATTGGGGGTGGGCATTTCATAGTAGTCAGGACTCTTATCATCGCAATCGGCAAACATCCCTGCAGTCGTGGGGTCAATATTGTCTGGAAGTAGAGTCCCTCGACCCTGATAGAGAATTGTGCCTGGCATCAGCGTAGGCGTCACTGTTATGGCGGTTGTGCCACTGATCCTATAGATATTGTCGAAAGGAGTACATCCAGTAGTCGTTGTTGTTTGACCAGCCGCGGATAAGGACAGCGTAATCGCCCAAGCGGTAAGTATTTTTCTGACAATGTTCATTCGGTTTTTGTCTTTGTTCGAGGATATATTTGTTGGGGCACGCGTATCAGTGCCCCAGCAAACATCAAACGCCGGGATCATGCTGCGCTGCGCGACTGAACAGTGCGTAAGCAAGGCGACTGCTCGTAAAGACCACTGCCCATAAAGGATGGAATTATGACGTGTTCGAAGCGACCGCATAAGGTTAAACAGTCTGATTCTGTGTGTCGCCCAAGTTGTGTCGGCAGCCGTCTAATTTGATCTTTAGGTCGCGCTCAAATGGACGGCCGATAACCTGAAGCCTGTGCGCCGAAGTCGAATTAGGAAATAGATGTAGGCAATCCCGCCACACTGCCGGCCGCATCGGCAGCTCATTCATCCGTTACTCCCGAGACTCGAGCCGATGAATTTAGTCACGACCACCTCGATATACCTTGGAACAGTCGGAAGGAAGGAAAGCGGTGCCGACAACAGCGCATATATTGTTCGTGTACGACTCGGGACGAGCGATGCGTTCGAAGCGCTTTGCGCCAACAGCGACAGCATGGCTACGTTCGGTACGGTGGACGTACCATAGAGGATGTCGCCGATTGGTGGAACACGCGAGCCCGCGGTTTGTAGTTGCGGCGTCAGGTTCGGTGGGCCAGCGGTTGCACGTGCTATCAGTGTGGTCGTAAGAGCGCGCTTGCCGGGAAAGTGTTGGCGCAGCGCGTCTATGTTCAGGGCTACCACAGGCCGTCGCGCTTTTCAGGTAGCCTCCGGGCCGTGCTGCCCGAATGCGAGCAGCTGCCTCCACCAATCTAGAGGTTGTCAAGAAGCAGAGGTGCGTTCAAATCGCTCACCAGTATTGCTTTACGTCCCACATAGTTGCTGGGCCGCAGCCAAGGACATCCGCGATTTCGCGCCGCACACGCTTAGTCGGTGCACCCACTATCGAAATTCTCAGCGCCGCATTAGCAACAATAGCACCAGGCATCCCGAGTCGCGTTTCTTACGAAGGTTAAATGGTCTTATTTTGTGCTCAACTAGCTGTGGCCAATGTGTAAATATTTACAGTGTGCGTTGCATTCACGGGAAGTCGCTCTTTCCCTACGAAAATACGATTAGTACTACGATATTTTTATTCAAGAAGAATTTTAATTTCAATATTTATACCTTTTAGGTTTTCTTAACCTAAAAAATCGGACTGTTTGACCTATGAGCGGTGTGGGATGTCGAAGATAATCTCTGGCTTTGTCGGAAGTGACAATGCGATTTCGTTATGGTCAACGCGCTCGGTGTATTCGGAAAATTTATTGCTGCGGTGGGGCGACTTATGCAGCAAGCGCAGGACGCGTCCGGGCTTTCAGCAAGTCCGGTCCGCAACGAACCCTCATGGCACTTCGGCGTCACGAGTAGGGCAAAGCCGCATCACGCGGCGAATTCTTTTAATTTAGTTGGATGTAGATAGAGGTTTATATGAAAAAGTTGTCTCGCACTCTTGTAACCCTGGGTGTACTGGGCGCATGTGCTGCTCCCATTTCATCTTTCGCCGCCGATGGCACGATCACCTTCGTGGGCTCGGTCATTTCTTCGACGTGTAACGTCAATAGCGCTGGCGCGGGCAATCAAGGCGATAAGACGGTTACCTTGCCGCCCGTCGCCGAAGACACACTTAAAAGTCCTGGAGCGGTTGCCGGCACCACCCCGTTGATTATCACGCTGCAGGGTTGCGGAAATGCTACGTATCACAATGCTTACGCTGTCTGGGAACTGAATAATGCACCGGTCGACTTGAACGGCAATTTGCAAAACATTGCAACCACGCTCCCTGCAACAGGCGTTGCGATCCAGCTCTTGAACAACGGCCTTGTGCCGATCAACCTCCGGAACTCAAACAACGGCGTGCCGGGTCCCTCGACCGGGGAAACAGCGGCAACCCTTGATGCCTCCGGCAACGGAACACTCAACTATTACGCTCAGTATTACGCCAACGCCGCTGCTGTGGCCGGTGCAGTAAGCAGCCGTATCCAGTTTTCCATCGCGTATCAATAAGTCATTCGTACAGCGTTAATTGATGTCTTCGCGAGCGTGCCTAGTGGTGCGCTCGTTTTTAATGGTGTCCCTTATGAAAGTCCGATCGGTCTTAGCTTGTAGCATCTTTTCCGCAGGGCTCTGCGCTAACCTCGCGCAAGCAAGCGTGACTATCAGCGGAACCCGAGTCATTTATCCGGCGGACTCGAACGAGGTCACTGTCAAGTTATCAAACGACAGCGATGTCCCGGCCCTCGTGGAAGCGTGGATAGACGACGGCGATTCAAAAGCCGCTCCCGAAAAAGTCGATGTGCCATTTAATATTGCGCCGCAATTGTTTCGGATCGAAGCACACAAAAACCAATCGCTTCGTATCGTGTACACCGGCGAGGCGTTGCCGCAAGACCGGGAAAGCGTGTTCTGGCTCAATACATTGGATATACCGCCAAAGCCTAAACAGGAGGGGGATCGCAATGTGCTTCAGTTTGCGGTACGCACCCGCATCAAGCTGTTCTTTCGGCCTACAAAGCTTGGAGGTTCCCCGGAGGAAGCCGCAGCGAAGCTTGTTTGCAGCAGGGTTTTGAATGACAAGTCGGGAAAATTGACTCTCCGCTGCCAAAATTCCAGCCCGTACCACATCTCCGTTTCGGAGCTGTCTCTTATCTCGGCAGGGCAGAGCGTCAAGAATGACAGGGGCGGAATGATCAAGCCCAATGAAAGTTACGATTTTGAATTATCCAAATCATTGAGCGATTCGGCCGCGCCAATAACGCTTCAGTACTTCGCCATTGACGATTATGGCAGCGCTCGGAAGTACGAGATGCCGCTCGACCGATAGTCAAGCCTGCACGTCGGCCGAAGACCATTCGTGCCGCGTTCTCCCTCAAGAATTTTAATCACCTGCCAACACGGTGGGCGATCTGACGTGTGTATCAAATGAACCGAAGCATTCCGACACCGCGCATGCGACCCATCAGCGCAATTGTAGCCAGTTGCGTTGCAGCCACCTGCTCGCATGCGCAAGCCGATGATGCGGCGGTTCAGGTTGCGGACGCCGAGTTCAGTTACGCATTTCTTCCGCAGGCCACGCGGCAGAGCGTGGACTTGAAACGGTTTTCGCATGGAAACCCCGTTATGCCTGGGACTTATCGTGCCGACATCTATATCAACGATGTCTGGGCTAGTCGCGAAGACATTGAATTCCGGGACGAACAAGGGGGCGAGAATGCGCGGCCGTGTCTATCGAGCGAGATGCTCGATAAATTGGGTGTCGATTTTTCAAAATTTCCTAAACCGCCTGAAGTTACCGCTGGTGAGGCGTGCCGCGTGCCATCCGATCTAGTGCCGGGCTCCGTCGCTACTTTCGACCAAAGTGAGCAACGCCTGGACATCAGCGTGCCGCAGGCGTACATGAAGCGCTCCGCTCGCGGGTATGTCGATCCAAAAAACTGGGACCATGGCGTAACCGCAGGCTTCGTCAACTATAACGCCAACACGTTCCGGGTAAATGGCGGTGGTATAGCGTCCAACCAGGCGTACCTGGGTCTTAACACGGGCTTGAACGTCGGTTCCTGGTATTTTGGGCATCAGTCGTCGCTTTCATCCGCTTCGGGGACCGGAACGAAATGGCAGGACATCGCGACCTATGTGATGCATGACCTGCCTGGTCTGCATGCTCGCGTGACTCTCGGCGATACATTTACCAGTGGCGATTTGCTCGATAGCGTTGCCATACGCGGGGGCGTGCTGGCGACCGACGATCGCATGCTGCCCGAATCGATGCGTGGATATGCGCCGGTGGTCCGCGGTATTGCCAACTCCAACGCAAAAGTCACCGTGCGGCAAAATGGCGTGCTCCTGTACGAGACGACGGTAGCGCCCGGACCCTTTCAAATCGACGACCTGTATCCCACGGGTTATGGTGGCGATCTAGACGTCATCATCACTGAATCGGACGGCAGCATACGCACTTTCCAGATGCCGTACGCAGCGGTGCCTCAGTCATTGCGTCCCGGTCAGTATCGATACAATGTGTCCGCGGGGCAGGTGCGTGCACACAACTTGTCGTCCGCACCCATCGTCGTCCAGGCTACGTTGCAGAGAGGGCTTAACAATACTTTCACGGGATATGTCGGCACAACGGCGTCGTCGGGGTATGCGTCGGCGCTTTTTGGCGTCGCCGCGAATACCTCCGTCGGGGCAATCGGTGCGGACATTACGTTTTCTGCAACCGAGGTTCCGGGGGAAAACCGCATGGTCGGACAGAGCGCTCGGCTCAGCTATAGCAAGTTGGTCAGCGCAACGAACACAAACTTCTCTCTCGCGGCGTATCGCTATTCCAGTAGTGGCTTTTTGAGCTTTAACGACGCTTTATATGTTCGAGATCAAGCAAGTCATCCGAAGTCAGATTCCTCGCCGATCGGCCGGCAACGCCACCAGTTGCAGTTGAACGTGAACCAGTCTCTGGGCCGATATGGATCCGTGTTTGCGAGCGGGTCAGTGCGGGACTATTGGAACAGCCGGGGCCGGGATGTCCAGTTTCAAGTTGGCTACAGTGGCAGTATTTCTTCCGTCGGATACAGTCTGTCTGCAACGCGCACTCGAAACCTGTTTGGCAAAACGGATACCCAATACTTTGCTCAACTCTCGATCCCGTTGGGCCGCGGGTCGAGAATGTCGTCGCTGAACACCAGTGTTTCACGCCTCGGCGACAATACAAATATTCAGTCGACCTTGAGTGGTTCTTTCGGCACAGCGAATTCGATTGGGTATAGCGTGTACGGCACACACTCGGCCGGCGCAAGCTCAAGCTATGGTGCAAGCGCAAACACGGCTTTGTCGTACGCAAACGTTGGCGCATCAGTCGGTCGGACTGGTAATCGAACACAGTCGTCTTTGAATGTCAGCGGCGGTATCGTCGCACATCCTGGCGGCGTGACATTTTCTCAATCGCTCGGAGACACGTTTGCCATTGTTCGGGCAAAGGGCGCGGAGGGCGCCGCTGTTGTCAATGCGCAGGGTGTGCATGTGAACCGTTTTGGTTACGCGGTAGTGCCTTATCTTTCTCCTTATTTGAATAACACCATTGAGATCGATCCCAAAGGGTCTTCGTTGAATGTACAGCTAAAGACCACGAGTGCTCGTGTTGCGCCATTCGCAGGTGCTGCGGTAATGCTCAACTTCGATACCGAGGAGGGCCGTGCCTTCATCGTCAAAGCACATCGTAAAGACGGTGAGATGCTGCCTTTCGGCGCCTCCGTACTCGACGAAAGCGGTACGCCGGTCGGCACAGTCGGGCAAGCGAACCGTATTTTAGTGCGCTCGGACAAAGAATCCGGCGTGCTCAAAGTCCAATGGGGCAAAAACAGCAACCGTGAGTGCATGATCGGTTATCACTTGTCGAAGAAACAAACATCCAAGGGACGTGTGAAATTTGAAGTGATCAATGCACCTTGTGTCGAGCAGTTTGAAGCGAATGACACGGAACATCCCAAAGCGCTGATCTCGGAGAATCGACCCGGCGGATAAGCGATCGGCAGTGGCGGCGACGCTTGGATCCGCTTTATTGCTACTCCACGAAAAGCATGGCAGGCTGCTCCAACAGTACGCGCACTGCCTGGATAAATTCCGCCGCATCGATGCCGTCGACAACGCGGTGATCGAATGAGGATGAGAGGTTCATGAGTTTGCGCGCCACCACGGTGCCGTTACGAATCATGGGCCGCTCGATGATCCGATTCACACCCACGATGGCAACTTCGGGACGGTTGATGACTGGCGTGGTGACGATGCCGCCCAATGCCCCGAGGCTGGTAATCGTAATCGTCGCCCCCGAGAGTTCCTCGCGCTCGGCCCGGCCGTTACGCACTGCCTGGGCCAGCCGCGATATCTCGGCGCCTATCGACCACAGGTCGCGCGTTTCTGCATGGCGCAGTACCGGTACCATCAAACCCGCCTTACTTTGCGTGGCAACGCCGATATGCACGGCACCATAGCGCGTCACTACGCCAGCCTCGTCGTCAAAACGCGCATTGATCTGCGGGAAATCGCGCAATGCGATCGCCATGGCACGCGCCAGTAGCGGCAATACCGTCAGCCGGCCTCGCTCCTCGCCCCACTTCCGGTTCAATTGCGCACGCAGCTCTTCCAGCTCGGTGACGTCGATTTCCTCGACATAGCTGAAATGCGGAATGTGCCGCTTGGCCTCCTGCATTTTCTGCGCGATCTTTCGGCGTAATCCGATAACCGGCACTGGGTCTTCGTTGTTGCGCTCTATGTAGCCCGTCCGCGCGGTGGCCGTGCCTGCTCGGCCTTGCAAATAGGTATCCAGATCTTCGTGCAGGATGCGGCCGGCCGGGCCCGTGCCGTGTAAGAGGCGCAGCTCGATGCCCAGATCTGAGGCGCGCTTGCGCACAGCGGGGGAGGCAAGGGCGTGTTCTCCCGGTGGGTGCGCGGCGGATACCGTATCCTGCGAGCCCTCGTCGGTCCTCGAAAGACGCTCGGTGACGTCGCTTGTGTCCTCGCTTGTCTCCGGGGATATGCCCTCGGTGAGGGTGTTCGGCGCTACCGCCTGAGCAATCTGCTCGGCGGCCATGGCGTTTTCCTGCACGTCGGTTTTCTGGTTACCCGCGCCCTCGATCTGCAATCGGATCAGCTCGCTCCCGACCGCTAGAAAGTTGCCCACGTCGCCACCTCGTGCAATCACCGTCCCGGCCACGGGCGACGGAATCTCGACTGTCGCCTTGTCGGTCATGACATCTGCGAGCGCTTGGTCCTCGACCACCGTATCGCCGACATTCACATGCCAGGCTGCGAGCTCGACTTCGGCAATGCCTTCGCCGATATCTGGAATCTTGATGACATGCATGCCCATCTCATACCTCCATGACGCGTTGCAGTGCTTCACCTACTCGGCGAGGTCCGGGAAAATACGCCCATTCCTGCGCATGCGGATAGGGTGTGTCCCAACCGGTAACCCGTTCGACAGGCGCCTCCAAACTGTAGAAGCAATGTTCCTGCACCAGCGAGACGAGCTCCGCGCCGAAGCCGCAGGTACGGGTGGCTTCGTGTACCACCACGCAACGCCCGGTTTTCCGTACCGAGTTCACGATCGTGTCCAGATCCAGCGGCCAGAGACTACGCAAATCGATGACCTCGGCGTCGATGCCGGTTTCCTCCGCGGCGGCCAGCGACACATAGACCGTCGTGCCGTAGGTCAACACCGTGACGGCTTCTCCGGGGCGCACAACAGCGGCGGACTCCAAGGCAACCGTGTAATAACCCTCGGGCACAGCGCTGGCGGGATGCTTGATCCAGGACGTGACCGGCCGCTCGTGATGTCCGTCAAACGGGCCGTTATAGAGACGCTTGGGTTCCAGAAAAATCACCGGATCGTCATTTTCGATCGCCGCGATCAGCAGGCCCTTTGCGTCGTACGGATTCGAGGGCATGACCGTGCGCAAACCGCATACCTGGGTGAACATGGCCTCGGGGCTTTGACTATGGGTCTGCCCACCGTAGATACCGCCGCCGCACGGCATGCGTATCGTCATAGGCGCGATGAATTCGGCCGCCGACCGGTAGCGCAAGCGCGCGGCCTCTGAAACGATCTGATCGGAAGCGGGGTAGAAATAATCGGCGAACTGAATTTCGCAGACGGGCCGCAAGCCATAGGCGCCCATACCCACGGCGACGCCCACGATGCCGCCTTCGGAAATGGGCGTATCGAATACGCGCGAGGTACCGTACTTGGTCTGCAAGCCTTCGGTACAGCGAAACACTCCGCCGAAGTAGCCGACGTCCTGCCCAAACACCACTACGTTGCCGTCGCGTTCGAGCATGACATCCATGGCCGAGCGCAAAGCCTGGATCAGGGTCATCGGCGTTGTGACCGGACCCGCCTCTTTTTCTGTAGCCATGATCAAACTCCGAGCTGCAGACGCTGCTGGCGCAGATGCTCCGGCATGTCCTTGTAGACGTCATCGAATATGCTGGTGGCACTCGGGACGTGCCCGTCGTCAACCAGCGTACCGTAGCGTTCGGCTTCCTTTTGCGCGGCCAGGATCTCGGCTTCCAGCGAGGCCTTCAAGTCGTCGTGCGCCCGATCCGACCAGATTCCCAGAGCGATCAAATGCTTCTTGAACCGTGCGATCGGATCCCCCAAAGGAAAGTCGCTCCAGTCATCGCCTGGCCGGTATTTCGATGGGTCGTCGGATGTCGAGTGCGGACCTGCCCGGTAAGTGACCCACTCGATGAGCGTCGGCCCCAGATTGCGACGAGCGCGCTCGGCGGCCCAGCGCGACGCGGCATACACAGCCAGGAAGTCGTTGCCGTCCACGCGCAACGATGCGATGCCGCATCCCACACCGCGCCCGGCGAAGGTTGTGCCCTCGCCACCGGCGATTGCCTGAAAGGTCGAGATGGCCCATTGGTTGTTGACTACGTTGAGGATCACCGGAGCGCGATACACGTGCGCAAAGGTCAGTGCGGTGTGAAAGTCGGCTTCGGCCGTGGCGCCGTCGCCTATCCAAGCGGATGCGATCTTGGTGTCACCCTTGATCGCCGACGCCATGGCCCAGCCCACAGCCTGGATAAATTGGGTGGCGAGATTGCCGGAGATTGTGAAGAAACCGGCCTCGCGCACTGAATACATCACGGGCAGTTGGCGTCCTTTCAACGGGTCTCGCTCATTGGACATCAACTGGCACATCAGGTCGACCAGCGATACATCGCGCGTGAGCAGAATGCTTTGCTGTCGATAGGTGGGAAAGCACATGTCGCCCTTGTCGAGCGCCATGGCTTGCGCGGAGCCGATGGCTTCTTCGCCCAAGCTCTGCATGTAAAACGAGATTTTCTTCTGGCGTTGCGCGATCAGCATGCGTGCATCGAAGACGCGTGTTTTCAGCATGGCCCGCATGCCGGAACGCAACAGATCGTGGCTGACGTCGGGCGCCCAAGGTCCGACAGCTTGACCGTCATCGTCGATTACACGGATCAAACCATATGCCAGGTCACGGGTATCGGCTGCCGCGACATCGATGGGGGGTTGGCGCACCTCGCCGGCTGGCGAGAGATGTAGATAGGAAAAGTCGGTCTTGCAGCCCGGGCGCCCGGTCGGCTCCGGCACGTGCAATTTCAGCGGCCCATATTGGCTCATCTGTTTGTCTCCACGTTTGATTATGTCGCACGCTTCTGGAACAAAGACGTCGCGCAGGGGGGTAACCTTGCGCTCACTGTCGCTGGAACGGCGTACCAGGTGGGGGTACGCCGTTCCAGTGAGATGAGATTACCACAGGGGATCACTACAGGGGGACGGATTGCCACAGCTGCTGCCGCCCACCCCCCTGTCATTCAACGGAAATCAAGCTGCCTCATAGCCCAGAATGCCCTTGATTTCGAGGTAATCGTCCAGGCCAAACTCGGCGCATTCCCGGCCGTTGCCCGACTGCTTATAGCCGCCGAAAGGAATGCCCACGTCCCACGCGGGATAGTTGATGTAGACATTGCCGGTGCGGACTTGGCGGGCGATCTTTCGGGCGCGTTCGAGATCGCGGGTCTGGATGTAGGTTGCCAGGCCGTAGCGCGTGTCCTCGGCCAGAGCGATTGCTTGTTCGGGCGTCTCGTAGGGCAGGATAGAGAGGACGGGGCCGAATATCTCCTCACGCGCAATCCGCATCTCGGGCCGTACGTTGGCAAAGACGGTCGGCTTGACGTAATACCCGCGTTCGAGGCCGGTCGGGCGCCCCAGGCCGCCGGTCACGAGGTTTGCCCCCTGTGCGATACCGCTCTCGATCAGCGCCTGGATTTTGTCGTACTGGGCCTGGCTGGCCACCGGTCCCATCGTCGTATTGGCGGCATTCGCGGGGCCGACGACATAGGCTTCGGCCGCTCGCTTGGCGATTGCGATTGCCTCGGCCTGCCGATCGACCGGAACGAACATGCGCGACGGCGCGTTACACGACTGTCCGCTGTTCAGATAACAACCCGCCACGCCTTTGGTGACAGCCTGATCGAAATCGGCATCAGGGAAAAGGATGTTGGCTGATTTTCCGCCGAGTTCCTGCTGGACCCGTTTGACCGTGTCGGCGGCGGCTTGGGCGACGAGAATACCAGCGCGGGTTGAGCCCGTGAAGGACATCATGTCCACGTCGGGATGGCTGGCGAGTGCTTGCCCGACATCCGAGCCACGGCCGTTGACGAGATTGAAGACCCCATGCGGGACCCCGGCCTCATCCATGATCTCCGCGAAGATGATGGCGTCGAGGGGGGCTATCTCGCTCGGCTTCAATACCATGGTGCAGCCGGCCGCCAACGCCGGCGCTACCTTGCAGGCAATCTGATTGAGCGGCCAGTTCCACGGCGTAATCATACCGACGACTCCGACCGGCTCCTTGGCGATGAGCGTCGAACCCTTGCTGGATTCGAAGGGATATGTCTTGAGGACCGCGATCATTTTCTTCAACTGAGCGGCGCCCATGCCGACCTGCGCATCGAGCGCAAACTGCTGCGGCGCGCCCATCTCGCGCGATACCGCAAGCCCCAGGTCGCGGGCCCGCTTCTTGTAGATCGCGAACACGGCCTCAAGCAGCTCGATGCGCTCGGCTCGCGTTGCTAATCTAAATGTCTGGAAAGCTCGCTTGGCCGCGATCACCGCCCGGTCCACGTCCGCTTTCGCGCCAAGGGAAATCGTTGCAAATGCGTTCTCATCCGACGGATCGATGACGTCGAAATCGTGAGCAATGAGCGGCCCCACCCAGGTACCGTCAATATAAAACTGCTTGTGGTGCGACATGCTTTCCTCCATGTAAGGGGTAAGGCACACTCGGACAGTGCCGTCTCGAGCGCGCATGCGATCCAGATGCGATGTTGATGGCACTGCTAGGCCGAGTGGGCGGGTAGGGCGCCGATCTGCTGCGTTGAATTCAAATCGTGTTGATCGTATGACTAGGATTTCTAAGGCGAACAATGATGCTGCGCAAGACCTCGCCGTTTAACTTGGCGCGAAGATGGGCGAAATGTGTGTCTATCGTTCTTAGCGAGACGCCATGCGCCCTGGCGATTTCCTTGTCGACCTTGCCCGCTGCGCGCTGGAGCAAGTTCAATAGTTCGGCTTCGGTGGGCGGGACATGGAAAAAAGATTCGATCTCAAGGTGACGTAGCGTTTTCCCGATGGCGATTTTCTTGCCGCAGATATGTTTGTACTGCTCGTAAAGCAGGCGATGGGACAAGCGGTGGGTCAGGTCCTGGCTGAACGTGACGATGCCGAACACGTTGCCGCGCATGCCTATCAGAGGTATTTTCGTTGTAGTCTTGTATGACAAGATGCCGTTTTCGTTTAGATACTTATCAGTATCCTCAACGGCACACTTATTTTTGCGGGATAAGCAGTCCATTCTTCGAATTTTTTCGGCCCACGCGTTGCCTTGCTGCGATCGAGAAAAGTTGAGATCGCGGACGGTCAACCCTATCAATTGGCCCGTGGATGCGAATCCCATCAGGTCGGTGTTGGCTGGGTTGGAAAAAATGTACTTCTCGGATTCCGGTGATTTGACACTCGCTGGCTGGGATGAGGCGTTCATGTAATCGAACAGCAGGCTTTCCGGCAAGTGTTCCGGGTGAGCCAATTTCAAACGTCGCTCAGCGATTTGATGTAGGACCGGCGCGGGGTCTCGATGAAATGAAATTCGTTTATCGCGGGTACTTGTCATGCGACCTCTAATTTTAGGATGTGAGGATCGACCGCTTCATCAATGAAAAGCGAATGAAATCGCTAAAATTAAACGCGGTCAGCCTACTTGGCACCTTGAGTATGGCCTCCATTTTTTTTGGAAAATGCGCGGAAATAAGAATAGGACCATGTGAATTTTGGAGTCTTTCTGCAGCACTTTCACTCTGTTTCCGTATCCTGCCTGGATGGCCAAGATGGATTGATCACTAATCTTTCCCATGATGTAACGAAGAGGTTTTTTCTCGAAATAAAAAACTAATTATTCGTATAACTAAACATTATTTTAAGTAAAGTTAGCTATCCAGATGCGCATCGCATTGGAATGGTTATTTAGCCTTATTTCCAAGTCTTGGTCACTACAGGCTTCGTTGCCCGAAGCGGCGCAAAGCACCGACTCGCTGCCGACCGCTGACGTCGCATCGCAGCAATGCTCCGCTGCCGAGGAGGTTCAAGCACACAACACAGAAGTCGTTCCGGACAGAATCGCAGAGCTACAACGTCTGGTAGAGCAGTTGCGCGACGATATCGACGCGGTGCGTCTCGAGAAACAGGAACCCACGAGACAGTGGGACGTGGTGTTCGCGCTCGTCACAGGATGCGATGTCCCGCCAGGCTCAGGCTGAGCGGGAAAACAGGCGCGCGTGATTCTGGGTTCCGCCGAAGCTGCCATTGCCGCGAATTTCGTCGAAGCGGCAAGGGTTTATGAAACACAACCTGGGGCGCTGCAACTGCGCGCAATGAACATCATTTATGAAACGACCAAGGAGCGTGGCGCGACAATTCTGATGCCAACTTCGATGGTCGACAGTCTGAATCCGACGATCGCGCTTGCGGTTGCCGGAAGCAGTCTTTCCGCAGCCCCGGTCACGCCGCTCAAGACCGCAGCGTAGACCCATCACATCGCAAGAAGGCGTCGTGGAATACAGCCGGTATCTTCGTTTACCTGACCGCAGCGGGCGCGAACGTTTCTGCGATTTCAAGCGTTATTTGGAGAAACCTGTCTATATCTGCGGGTGAATTGCAATGCAGCGGCGAAACACGGACGGCACCGTCGATCCCGAAAGAATCCAGCATACGCTTCGAGTACAAGCTGGATGAAACGCGCTCGTACACGATCACATTGCGCTTTTCGTATTCACGGACGGCCTGCGTCTGGCCGATGTGATCGAAGGCGATCGCGAGGATCAGCTCTCTCTTCGTCAGGTCATCGTGATCCAGAAAAACGGTGACGTGGTCGATGTTCCGCAAACCGGCGACAGCATCGCTGCCATTGAGCATTCGCGCTAACAGCGCTCTTTCGTGCAGCGCGATTCTTTCCATGCCGCAAGCAAACAGCGTTCGACGGTCCGTACTGTCAGCGAACTGACTTCCGAGCCAGCACACGTAATCTACGATCGCAGTTACCACTGCAAATTGCCCAGGCGCAGCGCTGCCGAGCTGCCAGAAATTCGGATTTTTGCCGGCCAGCTTGTGGTGGGGCAGATGGGAGGCCCGTTCCGATAACCACGAGATGCCGGAGCCCCGGCAGCCGAAGAACTTGTAGGGCGCGATGTTGATGCCGTCCACCAGTGTCTTCTGCACATCGATCAAACCGTGAGGCGCATGCTGCACGGCGTCCACAATGATGTATAGATCGGGTTTGATCACTCGGGCCTGCCTGACGATCTCTTCGATGTCTATTTTGGCGCCGGAGATGTTGGACGCGTACATTACGCTCAGCAGGCTGGTCTGCTGGTCCACTAGGCCTACGATCTCTGTCACGTCAATGCCGCCGGTCACCGGGTTGCTCTTGGCGACCCGAAGTTCCTTGCCGAGCCGTTGTGCATACAAGGCCATCGCATCGTAGGACGACGGGTGTTCGAGTACGGTGGTCACCATGTTCGTGCCGGGAATGTTCTCGGCCACCGCACGGACCATATCGAACATCGCGCCTGATGCAGTCAACGACGCATAGACGGTTCCCCCTCGCGCGTTCAGGATCGTGCGTATATCAGCCGTACCCTCCGCCTGCACTTGCTGCAGGTACAAGGCGAGTTCGTGAATGCGCTCCGGGCAATCGGGTATCGCGTCGATCCGGGCGAGCTGTTCAACGGCAGTTTTGAGCCGGAAAGAACCTCCAGCGTTGTCGAAAAACAGTCTTTCTCGGTCATTTAGATCGTGGTCCACGTAGTGGAAGCGATGCTTGACCTCACGCATCAGATCGTCAGAAAAGAGCGTGCCGATGTTGTCGTTCATGACCTGTTTAATCCTGGTTTTATTCACGTATTTGGGGCAATTGTTACCGAACAAAATCGTACAAAATAGCGATTTTTTTTGATGAATTTATATGAGAAAAAGTGATTTTAATTTTGCGACCTCTCTGCAGTTGGCTCTGCGAGGCGCTGGCTGAAGGTTTTGTCGCGGTAAGGATCGAAGGGTGAGCGAGATCAATATGATAAGTATTGTGTTGCTTATATTGCGAGGCCGTAGAATTGATCAGCGGCGGATGGATGGGTTCCGCGAGCACATATCGCCCGCTGCATGGAATGCTGCTCTGTCTACTCGATAAGGTATCCTACCTATTGGAAACATCTCAACCGGCTTGTCTACTTGCACCAGAACCATTTTTTTGTCGCTTTTCAAGCGTCGTTTACACCTGCAGTACCAGCCGGGAAAAATCGCAGTATGTCTGGCACAGACTCGCCACCTCATGGAGGAAATCCACATGCTGGGTACGCAGATACATTGCAGCGTATTGGATCTTCGGCAATGCCGGCGTCGTTTTGGTCGTTCGCAGTGCGCCGTGGGCTATCAAGTGCGACAGGCATTCCCTAGGTAGAAAGCTGACGCCCAGCCCCGAAACGGTCAGGCCGATCTGCGCCACCAGGTTGCTGCACACGACGGTTCTGGGCGTATCGATGCCATGGGCGCGGAACCATTGGCCATAGGCGATGCCCATGCCTGAATCCTTGCCTTGGACAATGAGGGTCTGTTGCGCGATCTCGGTCAGGGTAAATGAGCGTTTGACCGGCATGACGCCATCGGCGTACATCCATGCGTTTCCGACCGCACCCACCGGCATGACAGAAAAGCGCGGGTCATTGAACACATCAGGCACGATGATCAAATCTATCGTGTGATCGGCGAGCCGTTCGTACAGCATGCGGCCCAATCCGACTTCCGGCACGATCTCCAACTGCGGAAAATGCTTGCGCAAACGGTCCACCAGGATAGGCAGCCATGTCAGCGCCGTCAGTTCGGTCACACCGAGCCGCAGCCTGCGGAACGTCGCGTTCTTTGCCCCCAGTTGCATCAGCAGGCCATCGCGCATGGCCAGCAGTTGCCGCGCCGAATGAAGGATCTCCTCGCCTTTGGGCGTCAAGACGGCGGAGCGGCGGCTGCGATCAAAGATCAAGAGACCGAAGCGAATTTCGAGTTCCTGGATGCGCTTTGAAATGGCCGATTGCGTCGTGCTGAGTCGCAAGGCGGCCGCATCGAAACTGCCAAGCTCCGCAATCCAATACAGCGCCTCGACTTGCTTTAGCGTAATCACTGCTCAGCCTTCCTATGCTTTATTGGCTCGATTGGACCCAACTTGATGGCAACCCAATACATGAGAAAAATGAATCATATCAGAAGCAAAAAATTCGCTTTTGGACAAAAATCAATATCGATACTCTTGCAGGAGATGCACGCTATTACGCCGAGAAACAGGCAAGCCCTGAAGGGAAAACCCTGAGTAAGGGCCCAGAGGTTTCGATGTACTTTTCAAGCAGCCTCCTCTTGACTGAATTTGAAGCAACCTCCTCGTGACTGAAAATAGGTGACCATGCTTAAGAAAAATGGATTCAAGACAATTTCCGCGATCTCGCTCGCTTGCGCCGCTTGTCTGGGTTTGATCGGCTCGGCGCACGCCGAAAATAACGCCGACGAGTTCGTGATCAATTCGAAAATCTCGAAGGCGGCCCTCAACCCGGCGGCGGTGGCCGCGCTGCCGAGCGACATCAAGGAAAAAGGAGTTCTGACCATAGGCGGCGAAACCACTCTGCCTCCTTACCTTTATCGCCAGGATGGCGGCATTACCGGTATCGAAGCGGATTTCATGCAGGCGCTCGGCCAAGCGCTAGGCGTCCATATCAAGGTCATCAATACCGATTTCGGGTCCATGGTGATAGGCCTTGCCTCCGGCCGCCTAGACGTGGCGATGTCCGACTTCTCCGACACGCCCGAGCGCGAAAAGCAAGTGACCTTTGTCGACTACACGAAGACGGGCCAGCAATTGATCGTGGCCAAGGGCAATCCTAAGAACATCCATTCCGTAGCAGATCTCTGCGGCACCACTGCAGGTGGACCTGTCGGCAGCCTCTCGCTCGCCATCGCTCAACGGCAGTCAGATGCGTGCACCAAGGCAGGCAAACCGGCGGTAAGTGTTCAGGGCTATCCGTCGGCCAGCGCTTCGAACCTCGCCCTGCAGACCGGACGCATAGACACGATGGGCATCGACTACGCAATCGCGGCCGATGTCGTCAAGACTTCGGGCGGCAAGGCCGAACTGACCGGTGATCTTTTCGAATCCGGACTCCATGGCGCGGCCGTCAGCATCAAGAACGCGCAGCTCGCCAAGGCCTTGCAACTAGCGTTCGCGGGCATTTCCAAGCAAGGGATCGATAAGCAGATTGTCGATTTCTACGGTGTGTCCCAAATGCGGATCGACAGTCCGGTGGTCAATGCCATGCAAGGCAAGAATTAAGACCCGGTAATTGAACTATCGCTACGGTGCCCGCATGTCCGCACCGTAGCGCCAGGCAACGCTGGAAAGGGCAGTCCGGTGAAGGTAATGCCGGTGGCGCCAGATGCTCTGAACGCGAGGGATCCTTCCATGGAAAAGAATGACGAGCGCACTCATCAACTGCGCATTGTTCGCAGCAAACATCCAGTTCAAATAGCGATTGGTGCTGTGGTCTTGATATTGCTGCTCTCGTTTTTATTCCGCATCGCGGACAACGAGAACATGCAATGGCCGGTGATAGGCCATTACCTCTTTGATTCGCACGTGCTGTCCGGCGTACGCGTGACGCTGGTGGTAACCATCGTATGCCAGATTCTGGCGATCATCATAGGCACCTTGATCGCGATGATGAAGCTGTCCAAAAGCCGTATATTCGTGACCATCGCGAACGGGTATCTCTGGTTTTTCCGCGGTACGCCGCTCGTGGTGCAGTTGATCTTCTGGTACAACCTCGCCGCTCTGTTTCCGGTCCTGTTCCTTGGCGTGCCCTTTACAAGCCTGGGCGTCACGCTCGAGACCAACGCGGTGATCTCTGGCTTCACCGCCGCCGTTGTGGGCTTCTCTCTACACGACGGCGCCTATATGGCCGAAATCGTCCGCGCGGGCATCATGTCGGTCGATCCCGGCCAGCGGGAAGCGGCAATCACAACGGGCATGACCGAAAGCCAGGCCATGCGCCGAATCGTCCTCCCGCAGGCCATGCGGGTCATCGTGCCGCCCACGGGCAACCAGGCCATCAATCTCCTGAAGGCGACCGCGCTGGTGGCCTTCATTTCCGGTGGCGACCTGCTGAGCAAGGTCCAGGACATCTACGCCGTCAATTACGCGGTCATGCCGCTGCTCGTCGTGGCCACTATCTGGTATCTCGTGCTCGTTACCGTTGCGACGATAGGTCAATACCATCTCGAACGCACCATAGGCAAGGGATATATCCGGACCAACGGTAAGAAAGGCAGCGCAGCAAAAAGCAACGTGAATATGGGCGTCGCATAGGCATCCATGTGTCGGGCGACATATAGAAAGGTTAACGACAATGGCAGAACCTGAAGCTCCGGTTGTAGAGATAGTCAACGTCAAGAAGCGATTTGGCGACAAGGTTGTGCTCAACGGCATCGATCTCTACGTCATGAAGGGCGAGGTGGTCGCGATTCTCGGCCCTTCGGGCTCCGGAAAATCCACGCTGCTACGGTGCGTCAACCACCTGGAGGAGATGACGAGCGGCTCCATCAAAGTGTGCGGCGACTACATCGGCTACGAACGTCACGGCGACACGCTCAAGGAAATCTTCGGCAAGCGCCTTGCCAGGCAGCGGCAGAAAGTAGGTATGGTGTTTCAGCACTTCAATCTCTACCCCAACAAAACCGCGCTGGGAAACGTCATCGAAGGTCCGCTGCACGTTCTTAAAACGCCCCGGGGGCAAGCCATCACCCGCGGGCGCGAATTGCTCCGGCGGGTCGGGTTGGCCGAGCACATGGACGCTTATCCTTCGGAATTGTCCGGTGGCCAGAAGCAGCGGGTCGCGATAGCTCGAACGCTGGCGATGGATCCGGAGGTCATCCTGTTCGACGAGCCCACTTCCGCGCTGGATCCGGAGTTGGTGAATGAAGTGCTCAACGTGATGAAAGAGGTCGCATCCCTCGGCATATCCATGCTCGTCGTCACGCACGAGGTCGGCTTTGCGCGTGAAGTGTGCAGCCGCGTGGTGTTCATGGCCGATGGCCGCATCGTGGAAGAAGGCCCCGCGCATCAGGTCATAGACAACCCCAAAGAACAGAGAACCCGAGAATTTCTTGGCGTGGTGCCCAGAAAAATGGAGAAAGCAAATTGAATCAGTTCCTACCCTCGATTTCATCCGACGCAGCATTGCGTGTCAGGAGCCAGTCTCTGCGGAGCAAGAACCTGATCTCGGGCGCCACCGACAAAATTTCGCTCGCCATCGGCGAGCCGGACTTCAATACGCCACAAGTAGTCATCGATGCCCAGATACAGGCGATCAGCTCCGGTTATACGCATTATTCCCCGCAAGAAGGCCGCTCCGAGCTCGTGGACGCGATCTTGCAATCGGCGGTCGGCGTTGCTGGTAAGGCCTTTTCGTCCGAGAACATATTGGTCACCCATGGCGGCTCGGCGGGCCTCACCGCGACCATTCTGGGCCTCCTCAATCCTGGGGAGGTGGTGCTGCTGGAGGATCCGACCTACTCCCTCTATGCAGACGCGATCAATCTGGTCGGCGCCAGCGTGAAGCGGTTTTCCAGGGACGCGGATGGAAAGCTCGATTTCGATGTGATCGACAAGGATGCCAAGGGCGCCAAGCTGATCGTCCTATGCCACCCGTCGAATCCGACCGGGGCCGTCATCAGCCTAATCGAATGGGCGTCGTTCGCGGAAATCGCCAGGCGCAACGGCCTTTTCATTCTGTGCGACGAGGCCTACGAAGGACTCACCTACGACAACGTTTTCGTGTCTGCGCTGGACATAGCCGGTCTGGGCGACAACCTCATTGTCTGCCGTACGTTTTCGAAAAAATACGCCATGACCGGATGGCGGCTTGGCTACCTCGTCGGCGAGCCGCGCCTGGTTGCGTCCGCCTCCACGGCCCACCGCACGTTTAATGGCTCCATCAACTCGGCCAACCAGCTCGCAGGCGCGACTGCGCTGCTGAAGGCTGGCGAAGATGCGGAGAAGATGCGACGCGTCTTCCAGAAGCGGCGTGACCTCATGGAATCGTGCCTGCGAAAAATCCCTACCATCCAGTTCAGGCGCTCCGACGGAGCTTTTTATTTCTGGGTGCAGTATCCCAGCAAGTTGGGGACGTCGTTGGAAGTCGCCGCCAAGGCCGCGGAAGCAGGTGTGATGGTCAGGCGCGGCGAGGAGTTCGGCAGCAGCGGCAAGCACGCGCTGAGACTGTCGTATGCCACCGATGAGCGCTCGATCGAAGAAGGTGTGGCGCGATTGGGAGGCCTGCTTTCCTGATTCCTGCCTCTGAAGCAAAAACTGGGTTACCCCTATCGATTGCCGTAACAGTTGCCGGGGACCCGTAGCCATTCTGGCAGCGGGCCAGGGCGATTCATTTTACGGCTCGGATTATGCCGAGTCTTTTTAGGAATACTAAACATGCCAATCGGATTCAAAATTCTCGACCGCAAGCGGGCGGTCAGCGCGGAAGTGGCCAAGCGCTTTGCCAACGTGTCCGTGGCCTGCATCAGCGATGTGATGTCGCGCATGACCGCCGGTGGCCCGAGCTTGCGCCCCATGCATGCCGGCGGCGTACTCTCAGGCCCTGCGTTCACGGTCAAGACCCGCCCGGGCGACAACCTCATGGTGCACAAGGCGCTGACGCTGGCCCAACCGGGCGACGTCATCGTGGTGGACGCCGGCGGCGATCTGACCAATGCCATCATCGGCGAGCTGATGCTGTCCTACGCCATGAAGCGCGGCTTTGCTGGCATGATCATCAACGGCGCCATCCGCGATTCGGACTGGATCAGCAAGCACAATATGCCGGTCTATGCCGCCGGCGTGACTCACCGCGGCCCGTATAAGGACGGCCCCGGCGAGATCAACGTGTCCGTGGCTTTCGGTGGCATGATCGTCGAGCCCGGCGATCTGATCGTAGGCGACGCGGACGGCTTCATGTGCGTGCCCTACGACGATGTCGAGACGGTCTACGCCATGGCCGCGAAGAAGAGCGCAGGCGAGGTCACGATCTTGGAGAACACCCTATCGGGCAAGTTCGACGACAAATCGTGGATCGATGAGTTCTTGCGCCGGTTGGGCTGCGAAGGCCTGTAAAACTCCCCAAGACTGGTGTTCTGAAGGCGTGGTCGTCGTTGCGCAGGACGATGCGCGGTGAACGCCGCGCACGACACACCCATCAAGATTCGTCAGGTCAAGTATCTGAACAACGTGGATGAGCAGGACCATCGGGCCATCAAACGCATCATCCGACCGATCAAAGGTCCCTTGAGCGGCAGCCCGACGCAGGCTGTGCGAACGTCGGCGCTACAGGTCCTGCTGAACAGGTCCAACTAAAGAGCCAAATTTAAAAGCCCCAACTTAAAGACTTGAGCTGGCACCTGGGGCGGCCGGCACTGCGTTAAGCGTATCGATCAGTGCCGCTGCGATCCCGCCGCGCCCGAATGACGCCCGTTGAATCATACCTATGGTACGCAACACAGGTGGCGAGGACAACGGCAACAAATGAAGCGACGCATCATGCTGCCAACCGGCATGATGCAGCTGCGGCAAGACAGCCACGCCCACATTGTTGCGCACCAGCGCCACTATGGTTTCGATTGAGTTCAGCTCCAGGTATTCATTCACGGTCAGCCCCAACTGATGCAGAGCCTGGTCGATCACGCGGCCAGTGCGCACGCGCCGGTCGAAGCGCAGAAACCCGTGGCTGTGCAAAATGTGCTGGATATCGGTATCGCTTATCTTGCGGCTGACCACCAACATCAGCGGTTCGGTATACAACGTGGTCCATTTCAGACTGTCCGGCAATGCGTCGTCGGGCGTGGCTACCACCGCAGCAATATCCACTTCGCCGTTTTGCACCATCGTCGCCAATTCGTCTGACCGCGCCGACAGCAAGCGCGCATCGAGACGCGGATGTGCGGTCTTGAGCTTCGCGACGGCCATCGACAAGGCCCCGATCACCGAAACCACTGCGGCAATTGTCACGGGCCCTTGCAGGGCATCGGCGGAAGTGGTTTCAAGTTCTGCCAGCAGTTCAAGAATTTGTTCGACCTTTGCCACAATTTCCATACCCTGCCGGCTCAGCGCGACCTGGCGCGCGCTACGGTCGAATAACTGGCGGCCCAGCGCCTGTTCGAGCCCCCGCATCTGCAGGCTTACGGCGGCCTGCGTCAGGGACACTTTCTCTGCCGCTGCAGCAAACGAACCACTTCTTGCAACGGCGCGGAATGTCTTCAACATACGTATGGTCGACATGTCTTACTCAATTTAATTTTATGTATTAAAAAGAAATATTAATATTTCTTGATCTCAACGTGTTCATATAATTGCTGAGTGGTTCGCCCAAGACGACAACGGGGCGCATCGGCCTTTACGACAACCTTACAAATCGACTCCCTCGTGACCCAATTCAACTGGCAAAACCCTTACCCCACCCAGCGCCTGCCTGTTTTCGCGCGCAACATCGTTTCCACCTCCCACCCCCTGGCAGCGCAGGCTGGACTGCGCATGTTGTGGAAAGGTGGCAACGCCGTGGATGCAGCGATCGCAGCAGCGGCAGCCATTACCGTGGTGGAACCTGTGTCTTGCGGGCTCGGTGGCGATGCCTTTGCGCTAGTGTGGGATGGTGCCAAATTGCATGGCCTGAATGCATCGGGCGTGTCGCCGGCGGCCTGGAATGTCGACTATTTCAAGCGCAAGTACGGCGAGGAAAACGGCTTGGCCAAGCAGCCCAAGCGCGGCTGGGATGCCGTGACGGTGCCTGGCGTGATTGCCGGCTGGGAAGCATTGCACGAAAAATTCGGCTCGCTGCCGTTTGCCGATCTGATGGAGCCTGCCATCGAAATCGCCGAGCGAGGGCATGCCGTAGCCAGCATCGTCGCCTACAAATGGGCGGCCGCCGTGCCTGAACTCAAGGATATGCCCGGCTTTGCCGACACGTTTATGCCGCGCGGTCGTGCCCCGCTGGTCAGCGAGTTGGTGCGTATGCCGGGCCACGCCAAGACCTTGCGCAAGCTGGCCGCGCTGGGCCCGCGCGCTTACTACGAAGGTGAGATCGCCGAGCAGATTGCCGCCTTCTCCCGCGAGGGCGGCGGCGCAATGACCCTGGACGATTTGCGTAACTATCGGGCCGAATGGGTCGAGCCGATTGCCAAGAATTACCGGGGCTATACCGTGCACGAGATCCCGCCAAACGGGCAGGGGATTGCAGCGCTGATCGCGCTGGGGATTTTGGAAAAATTCGATCTCGGCGCGCTGCCGTTGGACAATATCGAATCGCAACATCTGCAGATCGAAGCCATGAAGCTGGCGTTCGCCGATGTCTACCGGTACGTGGCCGATCCGCGCTCCATGGATGTCACGCCTGAGCAGATGCTGGACGATGCCTACCTCACGGCGCGCGCCAAAATGATCGATCCAAAGCGCGCCACGCAGTTCGACTTCGGCATGCCCAAGGCAGGCGGCACGATCTATATGTCGGTGGCCGACGAACGCGGCATGATGGTCAGCTTCATCCAATCCAACTATATGGGCTTCGGCTCAGGCATCGTGGTGCCCGATAGCGGTATTGCGATGCAGAACCGCGGCTGCGGTTTTTCGATGGATCCGAAATCGCCCAATGTGGTCGCCGGCGGAAAACGGCCGTTTCACACCATCATCCCGGCCTTCCTGACGCAGCAGGTAGACGGCAAACAGGAAGCCGTGATGAGCTTCGGCGTGATGGGTGGTGACATGCAACCGCAAGGCCATTTGCAATCGGTCGTGCGCATGCTCGATTACGGTCAGCAACCGCAGGCTGCCTGCGACGCGCCGCGCTGGAAGGTGAACCGCGATTTCACGGTCGATGTGGAAGCAACGCTCAACCCGCAGACCACACGTGCGTTGCAGGATCTCGGTCACGTCATCAAATCGATCGAGGATCCGTATATGGATTTCGGCTCGGGCCAATATATCTGGAAGCTCGATCGCAATGAACCCGAGCGCGGCTATGTCGCCGCCAGCGACAGCCGTCGCGACGGTTTGGCTGCAGGCTTCTGAGCCCGGTGCCGAAGGAAACTCCATGAACCAAACCCTGACACCGAGCGCACCTCCCGTTGCGCGTGGTCCGACGCACGCAGCCGCAGCCTATGTCGCGCCCGCGCCGCTATCGAAGGCAAAGATACGCCGCATCGTATTTTCATCTTCGGTGGGTAATGCGCTCGAGTGGTTCGATTTTCTCGTCTACGGCTTTTTCGCCACGCTGATCGCCAAGCAATTCTTTCCTTTGCAAAACGAGTGGTTATCTACCCTGCTGACCATTGCCACGTTCGGCATTTCGTTTTTGATGCGGCCGCTGGGTGCAGTGGTGCTGGGCATTTACGGCGACCGCAAGGGGCGCAAGGCGGCCCTGACGCTGGCCATAGGGCTGATGATGATAGGCACCTTTGCGATGGCCGTGATGCCACCCTATGCGTCGATCGGTATGGCTGCGCCCATCTTGATCCTGGTGGCGCGGCTGATACAGGGTTTCGCCGTGGGCGGGGAGTTCGGCAGCGCCACCGCTTTCATGGTGGAACATAGCCCCACGCGGCGGGGCTATTTCGCCAGTTGGCAGTTCGCCAGCCAAGGCCTGGCGGCGATCATGGCCGCCGCGTTTGGCGCCTTGCTGACCGGCTGGATGCCAGCGCAGCCGCTGGCCAGCTGGGGTTGGCGCATTCCCTTCGTGTTCGGCTTGATCATTGGGCCGGTGGGTTATTACATTCGGGCGCATCTGGACGAGACTCCCGAGTTTTTGGCGGCCGCGCACGAGAAAAGTGCGGCCGGCGAAAGCAGCAGCGCGGGCGTGTCGTTCAACAATCAGTGGGTGAATCTGCTGCTGGCCGTGGGTATCGTGGCGCAATCGACGGTGGGCGTGTATGTGCTGCAACTCTACATGCCCATGTATGCGGTGAAGCAGTTGCATATGGCAGCGGCGGCTTCCTTTGGCGTGGTAGTGCTCAACGGCGGTCTGCAATTTTTGCTCTCGCCCGTGATGGGCGCGCTATCCGATCGCATCGGCCGCATCCGCATCATGTTGACCACATCCATTCTGATGGGTGCGTTGATCTATCCGATGTTTGCCTTGTTGCAGACCCACCCGACCATAGGCATGCTCTTGCTGCTGCAAGGTATGGCGGGTATTTTCAAGGCTGCGTATTCCGGTCCCATGCCGGCGCTGATGTCGGAGATCTTTCCGATGCGGGTGCGCTCGACGGGCCTGTCGGTGGCGTATAGCGTGGGCGTAACGATCTTTGGCGGCTTTGCCCCCACCATTGTGGAAACCTTTATCCATCTCACAGGCGATAAGCTGGCGCCCGCCTATTACGTGCTGACGGCCGCAGTGCTATCGGGCCTGTCGCTGATCGTGGTGGCTATTCGCATGCGAGGTAAAGACTCCGGCGCCGCCCATGGCGCGCCGGCTGCAACGGCGCGCCGCACTGCAGTTTGAGTGTAAGGTTTAATTGAGGCTTGGGGCGGTAGCGCCCCAAGCTTTTACTGCCACAGGCTTTTGCAACCCGGCACCTCAGACGTGCGGGCGCGATACGACGGGCTGGGCTGCACTGGCCTGGGCGGGCGCACATCGAGACGCATCAGCCATGTCATGAAAAACGCCACGACCAACAGCGCCGCCAAAAACAATAAGCCCGTGCTGGCACTGCTGCCTGTGCCCTTGATATAGCGGATCGCAAACGGCCCCACGAAGCCGCACAGATTGCCGATCGAATTGTTCACGGCAATCGAAACCGCTGCGCTCATCACGGGCGCAAGCGATGAACCGACGCCGGCACCCCGGGTATTCGTGCGTTTCGCACGCGATGTCGGTGCCCAACCGTTGAGTTGCACAATTTTGTTCCTGATCATGGATTGACGCGGTGGGCTTGCATTTGTCAGTGGGAACCAGTTTTCCGCAAAATGGTTTAAGTGAAATTGTTCCCGCACCTGACAATTTAAGCAAATTTGTAGATTTGTCGACGCTGCCCCATACCTACAGTGCCGCCTGGATCAACAAGCGACGACTGTAGCTTGCGGCGGTGGGGGCACGGCCAGCAACGATCCAATTGCGCTGCCGGTAGTCGTGCTGAAAACGGGGTTACCGCGTAAGGTGGTAAAACTCCTTATTTTCGCCAGCGCTCGATGACCTGGGCGAACTTAACATCACGCCATTGTTCCTTCCATTCCTTATGAACCTTAACGCTTTGCGAATGAGGTTCGGGGACCGGTAACGGCATCTTTATGACTGCTGGCAGCAGCACAGCGTCACCGACCACCACGCATTCGCCAGGAGCCAGATTCGGGAGGATCTCCGTGATCGCATTAGCGTTATCGGGAAAGAGCCTGCGCACGTAAGTCTGATCCGCGTCGTTCGTCAGGCGCAGTGCCATGAAGTTGTTGCACTGGGCAAATATCGTCTCCGACACTTCCGACGGCCGTTGGCTGACAACCATAAGGCTCAAACCGTATTTCCGCCCCTCTTTTGCTATCCGCTCGATGGACTTGCGGGAGGCGCGATAGGCTACATGGTCGTTACGTGGAACGTAGTTGTGCGCCTCTTCGCATACGAGCATGACCGGGATGTCATTGAGCTTGCCTTGGGCATGCTGCAACTTGGAATAGTGGAAACAGAAGTCGAAGATGAGACGAGAAATTAGGCTGACGGTGATGCTGAGAACCTCGAAAGGAACGCCGCTCAGGTCCACGATAGTAACGTTCGCCTTGTCGAGGTAGCCGATGAACTGCTTCATCAGTGTCTCAAAGTCCGCGGTGACATGGGCGTGACCGTCAGCCTTCTTTGCGTTCAAAAGAAACCGGAGGCGCTTATCGGCTAATTTCGCCTCCAGTCGGGAAACGAACCTGTTGAACTCTCCGTTGAATGGCCCATTAGTCGCTCTGGTTGCCGCCGCGCTGGAGTTTGCAATGAAGTCGTGGATCTTGTCGAAATAGACCTTCCGATCGGTCACTAAATTCCCGTCGACCAGCTTAGGCTTGTCTTCACCGGCCAGTCGTCCGATAACTTCGCGATTTAGATTTTCTATGAAATAGTAGACCTCTTTGATCGAGAAATAAACCGGGGTGTCATAAGTGACCTCTTGAACACTCGGATTGTGCTTTTCCTTATTTAGTACAACAGCATGCTTGAACTGACTAACCTGATTATGAGAGTTTGCCTCATTGCTCTCGATGAACATGCTCTCCAGCTCTTCCGAATTCATCAGCCAGTATGGAAGCTGGAGAGAATCAATGTCGAGTCGACTCAAGGTAAAGGTCTCTTCTTTTTCCAGAGTAAACGCCGCAGTGTACTCGTCGTGAATGTCAAATATTACGACGTGGGAGTTATTTTGCTTTTCCTTATTTGTATTTTTGCTCTGAGAAATGCCAACGACCTCCTGCAGCACGCTCGCGACCGTGCATGACTTACCAGAGCCAGTCGAACCGACAACGGCGATGTGCTTGCTAAAGAATCTGTTGCCATTGATCATCAGATCGATGGTCTTGTTCATCGAGAGTTTTCCAAGTGGAAAATCGTGATCGCCATCGGCCGAGAACATTTTGTCGAGAGTGTCTTTTTCCGCAATGAATGCATGCTCAGTCGGTACGGGCAAAAGGAGGCTGCCACGGTCAAACGTCTTGTCTTCGACTAAGCTGCCGATCGCCTGGCACTCAATCTGGAAGCTCCAAATTAGTTTTCCATCTGACGAAATATTGTTTGTACCCTTAATGTTCAAAATGGTGGCAATCGTAAAATCGTGATTACCCTGTGCAATTTTCAAGAAGCGACCTACTTGCAGCCCGTCTTTATTTTTTTCGAATGCTTCAAGATTATCGACTGCAACAGTTATCGCTTCCGGTGCGCATGAGAGTACAGATCCAATTTTAATAGGCATTGCTTATCCTCATCATGTATTTGATTTCATCGAATTTTTCGGCGCCGAGGATTTCCAGGTTTACATCCTTAACGTCGACATTTGTGATGTCTCCATGGCCGATGACAAAAAAATCGTCTGCCTTGGTTTTAAGAGGGAGATTTTTGTAATCATCCCATCGGATAAATCGTAAAACAAATTCTTTTTTATCTTTCTGAACCATTGGCTCGCGAAAAAAATAAATGTCTGAAAACATTTTTACCGGTCGCCCGAGATTTGGAAAAATGTCTTTTCCAATTAATCGCTCCGCAATCCCATCGAATACATCTTGTGGAACATCTAAGGCAAAAATTGGCGTCTGCGTATGCGCAAGTTTGAAATGGTATTTATCAATGAATGATTTTATGAAAATAACAATTTGGTCATCGAAATTCTCAAGAAACGCCGGAAATATCACTAAATGACGCAAACGAGCATTAGCGTTTAAGTTTTCTTTAAGCTGCTGGCGCCGTGTTTCTATGATTTTCTGTCGCGTCTTTAGCGCAAGCGTCCATTGTGAGATCGCAGTGGACCTAATTTTTCGTAACGATTCAAAAAAATCCTTTTTTGTAATTTTTCTCATTTTCACATCATGCTTGATACTGAGATCAGCAATAATTTGAATGGCATTTGGGTAGAATAGAGTTTCAATTTCTCCCTTGGTGAAGCCAAAAACTTCAAGCTGCTTATAATTTTCTTCCATCAATTCGTCATACTTGGGCGTGACAGAAACGGAAAACACCTTAAGAAATTTATCGATATCGACGTCGGCGACTTCTGCGATCAAATCCTTCAAATCCTTGTTTTTCGAATTTAGCGCACCATTGATGTCCTTTACTGTTATATCAACAATCGGATTGCCAGGAAAGTGTGCGAATATGTGATATTTTATTTTGGCATCTTGGTTGGATTTAAAGTGCTTCATCATCTGAAGCAATGGGTGATATAAAATGCTTGGGCCGTATTTATCTTTTGTCTCGTGGTATTTGCACTGAATGGCTTTGGTCCCTGCAAAGGTCGCCACCTCGATATCTTCGACAATTCCTTCGATAGTAATTACTGCGTCATCCGCTGCCTTAAGCAGTTCAGAGAGCGTTTGATTGAATTGGTACAGAAAACCCTGGATTGTGTAGTCCGCCGAACGGCTCATTGTGATTTTTTTCAGGTTGAAGATAATCAACGCTATCAGCAATTGCAGTGGGTGTCACCACCTGTTACCAAATAGGGGCCAGATATAAATTCTGTTGGAGGAAAGATAGTAAGTATCGTGATCGACCAGCGCCGTCCGTGGGGTAACTAAGGCTCGACAAGCTTTCGGCATTGAATAGCCACAATCGTAAAAACTGGATGACCACTCGGGGGCCAGCAGTGTTTCACATGCGTCCCCTTGATCGTAATCGGACCCATCGAAATACTCACCGTCTTGCATTTCTGTAATCACCTACTATTGTTAGTGCTATCTCGGACGTAGGGTTTTGCCCATTCGGGAGTGCACATGGCAGACGAAGAGTTTGAAGGGCGATCGCAATATTCGCGACGGGTTATTAACGGGCAAAGCATCGATATCTCTCATTGGGCCACACCAGACGAGGGTGCGATGCAAGGAGAGCGGCGTACGCTCTACTTCGCCCGTAAGCAGGCTATCTATCTTTATCTTTCGGGCACGTCGGAAGAAGCGATCAAACGAGTTACGTCTCTCGGCGCAAAACATGCTTATCGCTTAATCAGGGAGCGATGCCTAGAAACACACTCGGACGGTCGTCCATACGGGTGGCGAGGAATCGTGCCATGGCTAAGGCTGAAGCCGTACCGCCGTCGTATCAAGGTCCACATCGACCGGTTCGGTTCAGGTGGTGCCGGTGCGCTGCAAGCGCTTCTCGATTGCCATCCGGATTTGCAGCAGGCGTTCGAGGCCCGTATCCGGACCAGCTATTCAGGCAAGCGACTGGTTGAGGCCAGGCACTCGCACAAGCGCCACTGCGACTGGCTCATCAATCAGCTACGGGACCTTGGCTACGAAGCTAGGGGAGAGTGGCCCTTCAACACATCGAGTCGGGGCTATTACTCGGTTCGGCGCCACATCGAGACAGTACTAGCAGCAAATCCGCGTGCTCTGGCCTCAGTAACCGGTGGCCCGGATTTGGTTGCGAAGCTAAAAACTGGCGATGGTAGTAACCGTCCCGTGCTGAAATTCATGCAACGCGTCGAGATGGACGCGCACAAGCTCGACGGCCGTTTCTGTGTATCGCTTCCGCTCGCCGACGGGGATTTTCAAGAAAAGATCGTCCATCGACTCTGGGTCATCGTGATCCTGGAAGTCGTCTCGCGAGCCGTACTCGGATATTTCTTCAGTATGCGGCGGGAGGTATCGAGTGACGACGTGGTGCGTGCTATCAAGCGGGCATTGTGCCGGTGGAGCTTGCGGCCGATCAGCTTCTGCGACACCCCATACCTTCCAGAAGCCGGGCTACTTTCATCTCGTGGCGAGCATTTTGTTGGTCTTTGCTGGGATGAAACCAGTGTGGACGGAGCCCTCGCGGAAACATGCCAGCGTGTGCGCAGCGTGCTGCATGATGCTGTCGGTTCGACACTACTAGAACCACGTAGCGCATTTTCCAAACGTCACAGTAAGGATGATCGACCATTCATCGAATCATTTTTCCGCAATTTGGCAGGCAAGGGTTTTCAACGTCTGTCAAATACAACAGGTGCTAAGCCTAGAGATCGAAAGGGAAAGGCTCCCGAAGACGTCGCGCTCGCCAGTCGTTTCCAGTACGAATATGCGGAGGAACTGTTGGATGTGTTGATTGCTAACTATAACGCCACGCCACATCGTGGGATCGGCAATCGGAGGCCACTAGCCTATGCAGAGTTCCTTTACCGGAATTCGCAAGCGCCGTTTCGACAAGCCGACCCGGCACGTGTTGAATCGTTGTTCAGCATACGAAAACGTTGCGTTGTCCGGGGCGGGGCTGCAACTGGAAGGGCACCATTCGTGGAATTTTTTTACGCCAGATATACGAATGAGATCCTGCACAACCGGCACGATCTCGTCGGCTCCGAAATCTGGGTGGTATGTCACAAAGAAAACGACTGCAGAGTCGCCATGGCATCCACGATGAACGGTATGTCGCTTGGCATTCTGCGAGCAGCGCCACCCTGGAATGTGTCACCCCACAACCTCACGGTCCGCACGGCAATCAGCCAGGCATATTCACGGGGACAGTTTTCGCTCCCGGCCGGTGGAGATGCGATCGAAACTTTTATGAACTTTGTAGAAAGTCAACCGCATCGCAAACTACCTGTGCATCCAGCCTATCTTGAGGCGCGTCGAATTCTGTCGGAAGCAGCAGAACAATCGATCGGCGAGCGCATGCTGAATGACGCTATGACCAAGAGCAGGGGGACGGCGTCACCTCATGGCACTAAACCCATAACGAAGATTAACTCTTCTGGCAAGAATACTCCCGGTGGCGGTGCCCAGTTAACCTCAGGGTCAAACAATACCGTTCATTCTAGCCGGCGTGTTCTGTACGACCGATCACACGCGGAAGCAGCCATCAGACAGATCGCTGATTAGCTGACCATTCAGGGTCGAGTGCGGAAGTTCACCGTGGGACCACGGGCGCCCAGAAGGAGACAGTTGTCCTTCGCGTCGCTGGGCCAACCAAATGGCCACTATCCATTAGCTAGCGGCCACAGACACGAAGCGCGCCGTAGCGTAGTGCGGTTTGGTAGGTCGCCTGCTACAAGTGTCGCCCATACCCGAAAATGGCCCAGCGACCGTGCAGGCATCGAGCTGCCCCCAACCAACGCGCTGAAGCATTCCCATTTGATTATCAATAGCCGTATCAAAGCCTTTAAAGGAAAGGCTTTTCATGCGGCAATCAAGTTCAATGCCATGATAAATATCATTGTCATCAAATTTATTGAATCATCGCTCATTTTCCGCAGGGTTGCTGCCGGCTGACCTGACTGCTTCGAGCGCTGCGAGTTGGTCGTCGCTTAATCTGTACCGGCACTTAATGTTGCTGGTGAGACTTGGGACGGCTTCCCGACACTCGGGCAAGCTGGTCATTACCTGGGCCAAGAGTATCTGGAAATCGGGACTGTCGGGGTTTGAAAGGGCGAGGCTTTCCGCAATGGCCAGCGCCTCACGATTGCGTTCGAGTCTTAGGAAACAGCCACACCAGTGCTTGCGCGATTGGTCATGGTAGGCTGCCTTGACGATCCCGTCACACGCCATCCCGATCAGATCCTTAACCAGGAACTCCAAGCGGCTCCCTTTCAGCTCATCGTACAAATATAGGCAGACACCGGTGTAATCGTGAGTCCCGGCCAAGCGACGCACCATTTCAGAGATACGGGAGGCCTCCTTTACAGGCGTTAAGCTGTAGACCAAGGCCACGATGTCGGCTTGCAGGACGGCGTAGTCCTTCTCAAAAGGCTTCACGAATGTCGCCACCCGCTGATCGCAGAACTGACTGGCCAAGAAAATTTCGGTCATCAGCTTGGCTTCCAGCCTAAGCCCTCGGGTCAAGTGCCCAAGCACATTAGAAAAGTCTTCCGTTGGCGGCTTTCGATTGATCCGGGCTAGACCCTCTGTGCGGACGAAAATCCGCAGCAAGGCCACGCGCGTATGTACGGCAAGTGATGACGTAACACTCAAGCCCGCCATCAAATAAGTGCGCACCCGGAGATCGTCCCAATTTGCGAGATCGCCGAAGCAGAGGGCGATAGCCGACATGTAAGGGGCAGATTTCGGATTTCGTGTGTACCGCAGCAGAATCTCGGTCAGGTCGGCCGGTGCCCCGTTGGAGCATTGGCGAGTAAGCTCAAGTGTGCGAAAAATTCGGTTCGGATCGGTCTCGGATTCGAGTCTTGCTAAAATGAAGTGGTGAGCATGGCGTAATGAGTGCGTCTCGCGCCGCTCCCCGCCTCCCGGAAATAGTTCGACAGTTTCGTATTTTTCTACGACGGGGGAATGGAGGAAAGCGTTCCAAAAGGCGGAGCGAGCACGCCCTTGTGTGGCCGGCTCGCCGACTAGCCACTCTTCCAGCTTCGAGGAGTAGGCCACATCGGTGTCTTCCATTCGGTCACGCTGAGGGATGACTCTCCCCGGTTGCTCGCCGTCGCTGAAAGGTGCTGTATGTGTGCCATTTCCTGACCCCAGCACCCCGTTGATGGTTTGGCCATCGGCCAGGTAGGAGCGCAAGATCAGGATGTCGCGACAGGCCTTTTCAAAGACCTGTCTTAGCTTGTCGTAAATGCCCAGCCCGGCCTCGAAATCGGCATCGTCGAGGAACTTCAGGAGCGTTTCGAGCGTGACATTGATGTTTTCGTCGAGATGGCTGCTGACCTTGTTTCTGATCTCCCGATACGGTGTGATCGCTTCGTCCACCCGGAAGATCGCCTTGAATTGTTCTATGGCGTTCTGTGAAACCTCCTTTGCAAGGAGAAAATCAAGGCCGTCCATTCGCTGCGGGGCCGCAGGATCAACATCACGCGTAATGAGACAATCGCAGGCGCTAACTAGGTCGGTAATCATCCGAGCCTTCAAGATGCGGACGACATTCGGAAAGGTCTCGAACTTCCGAAGCAATTTGGCTTGGGCCATCATCCAACGTTGGAGGAGAGCGAGATGACCCGCACGGGCATGAATCGGGTGAGTACTGATGAGGGCAGTCGAATCAGGCCTCGTCATCGCAAGAGGATCCATGCCCATTTCGACGGCTTGCACTTTGCTGCCTGAAGCTTGATAGGCCCGTAGAGCCTCCTCGAATGCCGGATTGCCAAATTCTGGGAAGTCCGTTAGAGCGGGAAAATTGGCGATGCTCAATAGTTCAAGTGCGCGGTAAATTTCGGCCGCGCCTTCTACGAAAAATTCCGACTTTGCTGCATCGACGCCATTCCATAGCTCGATTCCTTCGCTCAGCTCGATGTCTTGAACGTGGGCGCTGAGTCGATCGCGAACCTTCTGGAAATATTCCTGAAATTCCTTCGCATAGTATTCTTTGAGAGTGTTGAAAGCGCCTGTGTCGTATCCCGCCTTTGTCAAGGGTTTGCGAATCTGGCGTGCGTGCGAGATGAAATCAACCGCGCGGATAAGGACGTGCCGCGTGAGCATCCGTGCATCAGCGTCGGTGGGCGCGAACTGCGCCAAACGCATCGCGAGTCTCATTTCCATTACCACGAAACGCAGCTTTTCGAGACGGATATGGAGCATTTAACGGGTACGCCTCACAGCTAATTCAACGCGCTAATGTATCGCAAATTTCAGGTCGAAATTGAGCCGTCTGGAGATTTTTCGCCTCCAATTTGTAGTAACGCCCCAAACATCGCCGTCGTGCGCTTCCATTTCGGCAAGCGCTTCGCCCTAGTAGGTTCTGGCAACATTTCCCGGATCGTTCGGGTCACTCCATCCGTGAAACAAAGCTGGTCGTGCTGCTGGCCGCGCACTCGCTGCACCCGTTTACGAAGTCCGAACAGCGAGCGCGACGCGCCGTTTGTGTATTCATGACCGGTTGGCCGATAACTCGCCGGCTGGAACAACAGTGCGAACGGCGGTTGTAATTCGAAAACCGACTAAGGAGCTACGTTGGGTCGAACGGCGGCAGTGGGTCATCAAGTGTCCTTCGCATAACGCAAGAGCTGCAAGTTGTGAGGATCGAGGGACCGCATGAGAACGAGTTAAATGAGATGCGTCTGATGTTACTGCTATTTCGATAATTCTTCTTATCACAATAGCTCTATTTTTCGTCTAAACTGTTAGGTATGAAAACGCGTCGCACTTCCGCCTTGCCATCGCCCGACCCTGAACCGGCCGGTTTTCCGGATCACGCCGCGTTGGCTGCGCTGCGCGCCTGGTACGCGGGACTGAGCACCCGGCAGGCAGTCGAGCGCTATCTAAACGACCGTCTTGAACCTGGTGTCTCGGCGCGGGCAATCATCGGCCGGATCCGTAACACGCTGATCGACCTCGCGCGAGCTCGGCAACGCCCGGATCTCGTGTCAGTGTTGCAGCACGACGCGGCCGGGCGCGTACCGCGTGCCAAAGCGGCGGGGCAGGCAATCGAGCTGTTGCGCTCGTTACCAGCGACCGAACCGCACATCAGCGACGACATCGCACTCTGGTTCGCGGAGCGGGCTGTTCGAGCACTTCGGGCCCACGGGATCAATACACTTGCCGACCTGACAGTACGGATTCCGCGCCGACGCCGCTGGTGGGCCGCGGTGCCGGGGCTGGGGCAAGCCAGTGCTCGCCACATCGAGAGCTTCTTTGCCGAGCATCCACAACTGACAGAACGCGCCCGCGCCCTCGTCGTCGCGTCGGATCAAGGAGGGATCGTCCCCTGGGAACAGTTGCGCCTCCCGCACGAGGTCGATGGTTCGCATGGGACCTTCCGCGCCCCTCAGCACACTTGCATGCTGACTGCCAGTAACGACTATGCGGCGATCAAGGCCTGGTTGTCACTACACGAAGCGGCGTCGACCCAGCGTGCTTACCGCAAAGAAGCCGAGCGGCTAATTCTGTGGGCCATCGTCGAGCGCAACTGTGCCTTGTCGTCCCTCACGACGGAAGACGCCATTGCTTATCGCAGTTTCCTGCGACGACCAACGCCTCAAGGGCGCTGGGTCGGGCCTCCGCGCCCCCGCACGGCGCCTGACTGGCGCCCGTTTAGCGGCGGCCTGGCCGCGCGCTCGATTGCGTACTCGCTCACGGTGCTCGCTGCGCTGTTTCGTTGGTTGATTGCGCAGCGCTATTTGCTGGCCAATCCGTTCGCCGGCATTAAGGTGCGCGGCAGCAACAAGGCGGAGTTGCTCGATACCTCACACGCTTTCAGTGACGGGGAGTGGGCCTTGGTGCGCGCCATCGCGGAGGGCCTCGAGTGGTCCTACGATTGGCAGCCACCGGCCGCCCGACGGTTGCGATTCGTGCTTGATTTTGCGTACGCCACGGGTCTGCGTGCCAGCGAGCTGGTCGGGGCGAAGCTGGGTAGCGTTCGCGGCGATCCGCAAGGCGATCATTGGCTGCACGTGGTGGGGAAGGGTAGCAAGGCCGCCAAAGTGGCTATGCCGCCATTGGCGCGGGGCGCGCTGGATCGCTATTTGGCCGAGCGCGGTCTTCCGATTGCGCCTTCGAGCTGGGACCCGAAAACGCCGTTAGTCGGTAGTCTTGAATCGGAGATCGCAAGTGGCATCACCAGCGCGCGGCTATGGGCCATCATGCGGCGCTTCTTTCGGGCTGCGGCGGACATAATCCAGGATGAGCATCCGGTACTGGCCGAAAAATTACGTCGGGCAAGTCCGCATTGGATGCGACATACGCATGCGACCCATGCACTAGCGAGTGGCGCCGAATTGACGACAGTCAGAGACAACCTGCGCCATGCGTCGATTGCGACGACGTCGATTTATCTGCACGGTGACGAGGCCAAGCGCGCACGGCAGCTGAATGACGCGTTTTCTGCTTAACGAAGAGCTTTACGCATGGTGCGAAAGAGATGGGGAGGATGGCTGCACCTATAGCTTACTTCGATCAGCTCGGTGCGCTCCAAAGGGGGGCTTACCCCCCTTTTCGATAACAGGTTACGTCAATTTTCCGTGTCTGCCGGCAAGGTGGCCCGATCTCCTCGCATTCCAATTTCTTTAAAATATCTCACTCTGTTTTCCACCCGACTTGGGATAAGTCACTTTGACGTAAATCGTTGTAGAAACTCGCGGTCGAATTTGCAAGTGTAAATTTTGACGTAACTCGTTGTGGAATGCGGTTTTGTGGCTATTTTGGCGATTACGCAGCACTTTACGTCCAATTTCGCCAACAAGTTACGTAACGGCACTCCGGCTCCGTAGTGCCACGAGGAACCGACAAGCTTACCGAGGTCCAAACACGACATTTCTAAATGGCTAGAACACGACATTTCTAAAAAGCTACTACAACAAAAAGTTCGATAATTTATCTTATGTTAAATTAAAACAAAACCTAGATGCCCTCTCGTTGGCGTTGGTTTGCACAAATCTGTTCCCGTTTTTTGCATAAATTTGTTCCTAACCCCCTAAGCAGGAATCGGAACTCCGCGTAGCCTCAACACGCCTCCAGTGGCACGGCTGACCTTCGTCATCATCCCAACACGCTCGATTGTCGGTACATCCGCAACCGATACACCTCGCTTCGTCAGAGGCCACCATGCCCAACTCCATCTCGGCTACCGGCCGCTGCGGTGGCGTATCTTGCTCGCCATCTTTTCCGTCCTATCGTCGGACCTTGTTTCCAGCTTGCTCAGCGCTGGCTAACGCGCCGGCTTCTTCACAACAGTAGCGACAAACTCCATCATCTCCCTTTCGTGGTCGAAGATGCGGCCAATGTCGTTCGTCACCTCACCTGTGATCAGCGCGTACGCGCTCTCCATCAGCGGTTCCAGTAGTGCTCTCGTTGCACTGACCCACGCTTCGTTACCGATCGTGCTTGAATAGTTGAGTCGCGCCGCGTCCTGGTCAACATACCAGGGGAAGAAAGCCTCATATGCATCAAGCGAGTACCGGATCAAGACGGAAAAGCTATCTAGCCGGGATGCGATGTCATCGTAGAGCGTTCTGTCAGGCAACAGCGTGGCAGTTGACGCAAGCTTCGATATTCCGTGATTTGACGCCCTAATCTGCCGGTATGTGACCTTCGGTTCCTGACCGTCGCGCTCACCCGCGAGCGCTATGTGCGCTTTCAACCCACATTCGAAACCCATCAAGAGATCGACGAACGATTTGATCCGACCAGTCTTGGTGGTAATACGCTCCCACGTCACGTCAAAGCGGTCGGCAAAATCTTGGGCGTCAAACGCGTACAGTTGGCCAACTTCGTGGAGAATGGAAAGTGATTGTTTCGTCATTTTGTTCCCGATCAGAACTCCACTTTTTCCTTGTGCCGGCGGGCCGGCTATTTCCTATTTGACGACGCAACGGACATCGTTGGCGTCGGTCACCGCGTAGACCTCAATGTTCAGCAGTGCCCGAACACGGGGTGGTACTCGCACTGCCGCAAGCTCCATCTCTGCCGGGACGACAACCGCAAACCGCGCTTGGCCCACCTCTTCGTCAGGCATACGGCGTAGCAATTGCCCATAAAGGGTGTCGACGTCGAGCGGGCCGTTCCGTCCGGTTCGTCCCTTGGCCTCGGCATACAGCCGTTCTTGTCCGCGCGTGCCCACGACATCAACGCGAGCAACCTCGGTCTGTACGGTCCAGCCTTCCCTCACAAGATAGGCACAGAATGCCTCGACCACTCGCTTCTCATCCCCGCGCATCTTAGCTCCCGCTTTTCCTACTGTAAGTTCAAACACGAACCGGCAGGGTTGTCGAGCGTTAAAATGGCTCATCAATGCGCTGACGAACGCACTCACGCGCCCCCTCATTGCCACATGCATCGCCGATTCATATGCAACGCTCAAAACGCTGTAAGCGCACAGGTGCGCACGTCCGAAGCGACCGCCGAAACCGCGCTGATACTGCAATCAATCTAGCGGTTTTCCTGTTGGAATCGCTTCCAGTTCGTCTGCCGTCTTTTCGTTAACCTTGTGTTCATCGAATCCGTACCAATCAAATACATCGGAAGAACTAATCAAACGTTTCTCACCATCTAGCAATAAGAACGCATCTTTTGTACCTTCAACTTTGGCCAGACAAGCGTGTTCGGAAAGGTCCTTCTCTATGGCAAAACGATCCAAATCAGGATAGTTGATGATACTCTCCCAATCTTTGAACAGCGCTTCGTATGCCGTCCGGGGAATACCACGCAGTTTTCCATCAAGAACGAGGTAAACCGCACCGTTATTAACTCCGCGTTGATCCCGCACTCGCGCACCATTCAGGATGTTGCGCTTGACTATCTCGCTGATAAATCCATCGACATTTCCTGCGAAATCCATCGGCATCACGCCGAGGCAATAACGCCTAGGCGGCTCTTTCTGATCCTTGAGGAATTCAAAAATAGTTTGGTTAATTTTCACGGCATGAAGCCGGAGTGACTCCCCCCATGTGGAGGATAGGAAGTTGAGAAGTATTTTTTCTGAATCTCGACTTGTTTTAATCTCATCTTCGGTTTTACTTTTTCTTATATCTGGTGGATACGCAATCTTTTTGATGTTCTGTTCTATCCATATTTTCTTATTAGAAGTAGCGATGAGATACCAACGGTTTTGTGTCGAAAAAAAACCATTTTCTTTGATACCGAATCCCAATTCACCATTAACATCGTGGCCATTCCAAGGAATCCCTTTTGTCGATTCCCAAGCTTGCCCCTTCCCATTTGCACGGATCAACACTATCCGACCTCTAGCTTCCCCGACGGTCGGAATTCTCGCCTCGAAAAACCATTTACTTTCATTATTACGCACTTCTGCATCAAATTTCGTCGAAAAAGCGCCTCTGGTGTGTTCATCGTACTTCTGAACATTCATAAGTACGAACTCAGTTTTATGCTGTTCCAGGAAGTTGTAGACGTCGACTAGTACGGATGCAAAGGTGAGTTCCTGATCAGACGGGCCATGAACAACCCTCAATGGTTTATCTAAACCATCCTCCTTGAGCCTGATATCCAAAAACCTGATGCCCAAATCGAGTTGATCTCTAATCGAATGATATTGGCACTGTGATTGTGATACGCTCTCTGGTATTGCACCGGATTCGTGTGTCCCCGGAATACTGACCCAAGCGATAGATTGTTTAGGCTCGAGACTTGCCATCCAATTTTGCATGTTCATGTAGTTTAGCCAATCAATATAATTATTTAAGAAAAAGGCTTAACGAAACAGCCGCCCACTCAATCTCACCAGCACCTTCGATTTAACATTTATTTGATCAAAATGAGCGCAATTTCTGGACCGCCGCGCGCTCCTGACTGGCGATAAATGCGCATATCGCTCTGTCACCTCTATTGACGAGTGACCTAATAGATCTTTCACAACATATAACGAGGCATCGTCGATCACAAGCCACGATGCAAATGTGTGGCGTAAATCGTGAACGCGAAAATCCTTAATTCCAGATCTTGCGCAAGCTGACTCAAAACCCGTCTGAAATGTCGTGATGTTCGCATCAGCGGAGGATGCAAAAAACCACGGCAACGCTGAGAAATTACGCGATAACCACGCAAATCAGCACGCTTCGGTTCGCCAATGCTGCGGCCACCGAAATACGGCTGAAGACGCTTAGGAGAATACAAATCACGCTGCTTGCTGCGATGACTTTTCGCAGCAAGTTACCCGCGTAACCGGATAGTGCCTCTTCCTTCAACCTAGGCCGTGACGGCAATCGCACGAAAGTCTGCGTCTGCGGTGGATTCGACAGCGGATGGTTCCTGTGACACGAGCGCGCCGAGGGCATTTATCGAGCTCCGACTTGTGTCAGACTTTATTATCTTGTGTCGGAGTTTATTGTTGTGTCCAACTTTATTAATTGTTCACAATTTGCATCCAAAGCGACATTTGTTGCGTTGCCATGACGTTCTTTCCTTCACTCAGCGAGTTCAAGGCTGAGTTCAACAAACGACTTCTGGATTTTGCGTTTTTTCGCATTCATCCACGAGCAAACAACCATTCCTGGGCTCGTTGCAACGTAGCCTGGTCTCGTAGATACCGCCGCCACGGCAGCATCGCCTTCCACGGTCATAATCTGTCGTTTGCCCTGTTGTCGAACGCTATCGCCAATCTTGAACTTCTGCATGTTTTTTCCTAGTCGTTAAGCATCGCGCCCCGACGCTTCAGTCCAGCGTTACCACGCGTCCGATTTCGACCACGCGCTCCTTGGTAAGGAAGCGGTAGGCGTAGCCGGTTTCCTCCAACACTTCGATGCAGTCAAAGAAACCGATAACACGGTTCTTCGAGTTCCAGTTATCCAGGGAATTAGGCTGTCGCTTACCCGAGGCATCAACGAGTTCATAGACGACTCCCACGCCTTGTGGCGGGGTTCCGTCGATCTTTCTGACGTTGAATGAGACATTGTCGCCTTTGGCGGTTTCGATCGTTATTTTTTTCATCATTCTTAGCTCTCCCAATGCTTGCTTTCATGTGCCGGCGATCCCGGCTTTTCCTTGGTCAAACAGCCAGCGCGGCGAATTCGTCGTTTGCGTTCGCGAGCGCGTCTTGGGCCTGGAGTAACTCGCGCTGGCGAGCAGCAAGGTCTTCGACCGTGACCGCGTGAGAGCCGGCATCCAACTTCCGCTGCATGCTCGCGACAACCGCCTTCAGGCGCTCTACGTCGCTCTCAAGATCCAGCTTGCGCTGAAAAACCTTGCCCGCGTCACCAGCAGGCCGCATTAGGGGATGCAGCTTGTCCTGTACCATTTTCTTTTCCATTTCGGACCTTCTAGCGGCTACCGGCCGGATACGGGGCGCACATCGCGCCTGGCGCTTTTCCCGCTGTTTAGTGGGTCATACCGCTAATTTTCATCACCCCGCCCGTCAAATCGGCCAGGACCGCTCCTGCTTCGCGCAATACACCGAAGCCACCTTCGCTTCCCTCGGCCGCTTCACGATCGATGAGCATGACGCTGTCGTCGATCTCGACCAGCTTCAGACGCTCAGGCATCTTCGCGAGCAGAGCATCGAGCTTCTTTGCCCACGCCTTCTCGTCTGCGCTCAACGCAGCGACGCGTACATCGTCTTCATCAACAAGAATGAGAGCCATATTTTTCCTAGGTGGCGTCCTGGCCGGCTTTTACGCTATCGCATCCCGCTGTCAGGCCGAACAATGACCCGTCGCGATTCTGGCGAATATCATTTCGCGTGTAAGAATTGAACGTAATACTCAGGGTGGATCCAACCGCCCTCGTTGGGGTTGTGAAACCAGATTGTGGTAGTGCCATCACTCATCGACATCGCGCCTCCCGCCCCTGTCACAACAGGCGTTAGATGCTCGCCTCTGATGGACACGCACTGTGGCACCCCGCCGGTATTCATACCGTCACACACGCGCTTCGCGATCGCAGGGGTGATCGTGACGCCTTTACGTCCAATCTCTTTCAACGAATTCCAAAAGGCAAACGCTAGGAGCGGGGAGCGGCAGACGTATAACTGCCTCCCGCCTGACGACTGCGTCGCAGTATGCCAGAGGGCAACACCCGACACACAGAGCACGAATAACAAACTGCAGAAAAGACGGAACGATATTTTCATTTCACCTTGCGCCGAAAAGTCGGCGATTTATTTGAAAGTCGTCTTTACGAAGCAACTGGCAACCGAGGCTTTTTCTTGTGCCGGCGGCCAACCGGCTTTTCCTTCGACTAGCCACGCAAGCTAGAATTAAATTCATCGAACTGCGCAGCCTCGATATCACTCTGCTCAATCGCCTCAATTGCCGCCGCGGCAACCTTCACCATTTGCTCCCGAAAATCACCTCCGCCCCAGGCGTCTCCCGCGAGCTTTGCGATTTCTGCAATGCGGTTGTCGCCGTCACGCTGCAGGAGCACACCGCCATCGCGTTCTCTCCGCGCGCAGCGCTCGGCCTCGACATCCTCGAAAATTCGCTGAATAGTTTCCATGCGATTCATCTACCTTCCTAGTGCAGGGATGCGGGATAAACAAAGTCCGCATCTGGTGTGAATTCATACCGAGTTTGGTCGCCGTCAAACAAAACATAGCCTTCAACACGCTTATCGCGAAGTAGTTGCACGGCACGGCGGGTATTGGCGACCTCAAACTCTTCAAGCCGTCCTTGATCGACTCTCTTACCACCTGTGGACGCCCCGTCGCTTTCGATCAAGAGGTCAAAAGACTGTCCAGAGCCGACTTTACGACCGTAGATTCGACCTTTCATCGTCCTCGCCTTTTTCCTACCCGATATGGTGCTTCTGTTCATATTCAACCAACTCGCGAGGCTCCGGCGTGTTGAGAAGCCTCCGGT
>NZ_LMUX01000024.1:105271-135319 GCF_009765705.1 Burkholderia sp. L27(2015)
CTGCTCGCACCGCCGCCTGTTTGCGCACACTCCTGCAACGCAGCGGTCCTGGCAAGGTGATACTGCGCGACTTTATCTCCGACCGAAGCATCATGAAGGTTCAGGATGCTCATAATGCTGAACACCACGAAAGCCACGAGACCGGCCGCACCGAGCCCGAAGAACCCTACGATGAACCACTTCGGCGGCGGAGCCGCTGGCCTCGAATCGTCGTCGTTCGTATGGAGTGTCGGTGAATTTGTCATCGTCGTTTTCCATGCGCCGGCGGACCGGCTTTTTCCTTGGAACGGCGACGCATTACCGTGCAGCAGGCTCAAGAGCGTAGTCAAACGGGAGATCATTGGGTCTCGCCCTGTGGAAAATATATCCACTTGCCGACTGTATGGTATGAAAGCTCGGTAATACCCGATTAAAGAGAGCGGGTTGTTCGACCAAGCCGGGTGCCCCATGTGACAAATACCAGCGCCATCCCTGTGAGTCGGTGCAGACAAGCTGGTGCACCCTGTCTTGTCCACCGCCGTTTCCCAATGTGTTGCTCCAGTTATCCTCGCGAGAGGAACAGTTAGCCAAAGAGTATTTCAGTTTGCCGCCTACTGAAAAAGACAGGCTCGTTGGACTTACTGCGATAAGACTCACCGTTTGTGCCTGCAACGAGGGGTCATTCGAGCTATCAGTAACGACGAATTCACCTTCGAACTCGGTTGCGTAGCTCTTATCCGATACCTGTGCGGTCGTACATCCAGCTAGCAAGCCAACTCCTACATACAGCGCGATCGCGATTGCTGCGGCTCGAAGATCGCTACGGGGCAACTGACCAGTGCCGTTGGCCTTAGCATTGCGAATATGATGGTTCATGTCTTCCTTTTTTCCTATGGCCGGCGGAGCTGCCCCATGTCGTCAAGCGTTAGCGCGCCGCTTTGCACCGCCGCCGTCACCGCGCTCGCCACTTCGCTGGTGTCATGGCCCATCGCGCGCAGGCGGGCCTGGAGAGCGTTGTGATGCACAACGCGATCATCGAATGAGTCGAATACGTCCAGCACTTCCTCTTGTGTAAGCACGTTGGTTTTCTCTATTTGGGATTAACAACCCGGATTTCGAAATCGCGGTCGTTGGAAACCATGGTGCCCAGCTCGTCCTCTAGATACCGCAGCCGACGATGATCGTCGCTACCGCGTTTACCGTCCGCTTCCATGCGGAAGTGCTCGTTCGCGAGTGCTCGGAGGATTAAGTTGAGGTCGCTGTTTGATAATGGAAAGATGCTGTGCATTTTCTTCCTTTGTACATGTCTAGGTACGGGCTATAACAAATTCCAACTTTGTCCAATTTTTCAGGCTGATATCGTCGTGCGTCTCTACGATCCAGGCTCCTTCGGGGTATGCGCACAAGCACAGCGAGTTGTCTGACGACAGCAATGCATCGGCTGCTTCCGAAAAATCCTCTCCTCGAGCGAGCATCGCTTTCGCAAGTTCGACAATCTCAGAGGTTACGAGCATTCTGCTTCTTTCCTTTTCATCCTACCAACGAGGTCGTTCGCTTTATTTTTTTACGCTTGCGAAAAAAAAAAAGATCCAACTCTTGACGAAGTACGCGCTTAGCGCTCGCCGTCGTTGTTGTTATCAACCGTCATCTGCCGCACCCAGTTGCTAAATTCCTGTTCGGAAATAGACGTGACGTTCGTGTACCGCGTCGCATACAAGCAAGTCGGCTTTGGATGGTGTTCCATTAGCCCATCCGTGTTGATGAATCGCCGCCCGACCAGGTGGGCAGAGTCATTCGTAACGATGCGCTGCTCAGCATCGGCGCTATCGAACCCAGCGACATAATGCACGTCCAGCTTGAACTTCGTTTCGCCTATTGGCGAAAAGCAAAGCACCGAGAAAATAAGCGGCTGTTTCGATTCCATCGAAGCTCCTATCCCTGATTAACGGCACTGCACTGCGGACCTTTAATCAAAGTATAGTACCGCTACGGTACTACGTCAATATTTTAATCAATCCTTCGATCACCTCTGGTGAAAAATTTATTCCGCGAGCACTCAGCTCGGCTGGCAGAACTCGGCGCATCATATATCGCCTCACTGCTGTAGGAGTCCGCTCCATCGAATATCCTCCCTCTGCCATTTTGGAAGGCCAGTTGTGGCGATATGCGGTGCCGCACGCGGCGTTGATTTCCTCAAGCGTGTCTTTGAGCGGCTTGCCAGCCGCCGCCTCGATTTCGAGCCAACGCTGGAAAAGCCCTTTTGAATGATTGTCTAGTACCATAGCCGTACTATATCACTTCGGTAAACGCCTGCCGCAAGATGTTCTGGTCGACCTCGACGTATCGCTGTGCCATGTCGATATCCGCGTGGCCCAAGAGTCTGGCCACCACCTCCAGATCCCCTGTTTTCGCCAAGATTTTGCTAGCAAAGGACCTGCGGCCGCTATGTGAAGAGCCAGACAGGCCAGCGGCCTGGTAGAGCCGGGTGACATAGCTCTGCAGGCTATCAGCGGCCCAATAGTCGACAACCTCTCCCGAGTCCGAAACACGCCGCTTGCGGTTAAGCGCGAACCGGTAGCCACGCCGACTCATGACAAGCGGCTGGTGAGGCTCCAAACCTCTGTATTCGACTTCGAAAGTCGTTCCGATCCCGTTAGCTATCCGGTACTCGATATACCGCTCGATGGCAGCAATAAGCCGCTCAGACGTCACGTAGACGCAGCGTTGCCGGCAGCCTTTGGTGATTGCGCTTCGCAAACTGACCTCCTGGCGCAATGTGCCATTTGCAAAGCAAATATCTGCGACCGTGACTTGAGCGGATTCGCTTATACGCAATCCAATCGCATGGCCTAGCAATAGCACCACGGCATCTCGCTCCGGATGCCGGCTATTGACCTCTGTGACACGAAGGAGATGGCGGATTTGAGCCGCCGTGAGAACTGCTGCGCGGTTGATTTTTGACATACGAGCCTCTGAATAGCCTATGGAATATCGGTGTTCAGAGACAGAACCCGTTGGGCTCTTTTTCGAGTGTACAACACCTGCCAGCAACGCAAACGAGGAAAATGGCTTACAGCATTCGGTCTTCTCGAAACGCGACACTTCAGCTCGTTGGATGACCACCGTCTAAGATGGACGAAATGCCCTTCATCATGCTGAAAACGCCTCTCCCAACTGTCGCGCCCGCTTGACCTCGTCACCATGCAGGTAAATCGACGTGGTGGCAATCGACGCATGGCGCAGATTGTCCCTGACCGTGGTCAGTTCGGCGCCGCGCGCCAAGGCATGCGTCGCGTGCGTATGGCGCATCCAATGCGGACTGGCACGCCGCAGCTTTTCCGCCAGCACCGGATGCTCGCCCTGGATCACGTCCGCCGCAGTCCCAAAGAAGCGTCGCATGATGACCCGGAGCCGCGTGCTGGTGATGCCGCTTGCGATCTCCGATTCAAGACTACCGACTAAGGAGGTTTTTGGGTCCCAGCGCGAATGTGCAATCGGCAGACCGCGCTCGGCCAAATACCGACCCAACGCGCTACGCGCCAATGGCGGCAAAGCGACTTTGGCGGCTTTGCTGCCCTTCCCCACCACGTGCAACCAGTGATCGCCTTGCGGATCGCTCCGAATGCTACCGAGCACCGCCCCGACCAGCTCGCTGGCGCGCAGACCCGTGGCGTACGCAAAATCGAGCACAAACCGCAGCCGCCGCGCAGCTGGCGGCTGCCATTCGTACGACCACTCGAGCCCGTCCGCGATGACACGCACCAAGGCCCACTCGCCGTCGGTGAAGGCGTGCGAGGTGTCGAGCAGTTCCGATTGGTTGCTGCCGCGCACCTTGAGGCCGGCGAACGGATTGGCCAGCAGATAGCGCTGCGCAATCAACCAGCGGTACATTGCCGCCAGCACGGACAATGAATACGCAATCGAGCGCGCGGACAGGCCGCCGCTAAGCGGCCGCCAGTCCGGCGCCGTGCGCGGGCGCGGTGGCCCGACCCAACGGCCGTGCGGTGTTGGTCGGCGCAGAAAACTGCGATAGGCGATCGCGTCTTCGGTCGTGAGGGACGACAAGGCGCAGTTGCGCTCGACAATCGCCCAGAGAATCAGCCGCTCGGCCTCTTTACGGTAGGCGCGCTGCGTCGACGCCGCTTCGTGCAGTGCCAGCCACGCCTGGATTGCAGCGTAGTCGTTGCTAGCGGTCAGCGTGCAGGTGTGCTGGGGAGCGCGGAAGGTCCCGCGCGAACCATCGACCTCGTGTGGCAGGCGCAACTGCTCCCAGGGGACGATCCCTGCGCGATCCGACGCCACGATCAGCGCGCGGGCGCGCTCGGTCAGTTGGGGGTGTTGGGCAAAGAAGCGCTCGATGTGCCGCGCGCTGGCCTGCCCGAGCCCCGGCACCGCGGACCACCAGCGGCGCCGGCGCGGAATGCGTACCGTGAGGTCGGCGAGCGTATCGATGCGGTGGGCCCGCAGTGCCCGCACGATGCGCGCCGCAAACCAGAGGGCGACGTCGTCGCTGATGCGCGGTTCGGTCGCCGGCGAGGATCGCAACAGCTCGATTGCCTGCCCCGCCGCTTTGGCACGCGCTACGCGCTCGGCCGCGTCGTGCTGCAACACTGCCACGAGATCCGGGCGTTGGCGTACCCGCGCAAGCTCAATCAACGTGCGGCGGATCCCGCCGATGATCGCGCGCGCCGAGAGACCAGGTCCAAGACGGTCGTTTAGATAGCGCTCGACCGCTTGGCGGGTGCTCAGCCCCGCGTACCAGCCGCGCAGCGCGGCAAGCGCGGCATGATCCGGAAAACCGAACGAATCGGGCTCGGGCGATGGCAAGGCGGCAGTGTGACGCGTTTTCATACGGGGTAGTTTAGACGAAAAATAGAGCTATTGTGATAAGAAGAATTATCTGAATAGCATCAGTTTCGCTGTGATTTCTCCGCCACTATCTTCGCCGAAACGGCATCGATTAATGCTGCACTTTGGGCGGCAGATCGATATCCGCTGATCTCATCGAATGCTTAGGCCAGTGAGCGTACCTCACGTTCGCTCAATTCCGCTTTGAGCAAGTCCGCCAGCACCAACGCGGCGGCATGATAGGCCGGTGAATCCTGCGCTGCCAGCTCGCTCAATGCCTGCGCCATGCCGTGCAGTTTGAGCGCCTTGAGCATCTCCGCCATGGCATCAAGCTGCATGATGGTTCTGCCGGTCTCTGAGCTGGTCGCAGCGATCTACGTTGGCCAGCGGCTCGAGGTCTAGCGCTAAGGCCTGAGGGGCTTGCAGCGGCGGCAGCGGTGGGCTGTCGAGCAAGCGGCTCGACCAGTCAGACGCATCACATGCTCCTTACTTACTCTTGCATAAGTTCGCCAAGCGTGATTTGTTTGATAGGAGGTCGGATTCGGAAGTATCCAACCTCCGAGGGCGGGACCGCTCGCTCAGATGCAATTAACTCCGTGACCGTAAGTCCGCACTCCCTACCCTGACATGGCCCCATCCCACAGCGGCCAAATGCCTTTAGTTGACTGGGTCCTTGACAGCCAAGCCGGATGTGCTCGCGCAGCGTTCCGGCCGTAACTTCCTCGCACCGGCAGACAGTGACGGCATCGGCCGTGACGCGATGTTCGCGTCACGGCCTGTAAAGTTCGCCGTGTGAATCGCTGAGTCAACATGGTCCAGCGCGCGCCTTGTCCGCATGTTGCGCGCCGCACATCTTTTGCGTGCTAGCATGCGGGCGGTGAAACAGTCATGCGTGATAGCGCGTACGTAGCGGATGCTTAGCATCAAAATGCATATCGCAAGGATAACGGAGAAAGCCATGTCGGGCCGGATATCACCGGCTCTCTGGGGTCGGCAGTTTCAGCGCTCGACCGAAGGGGGCATGACCCTGCAAGGGCAGATTCGCCAGATGCTGGTCACGGTCATACTCGACGGCAATTTGCCGTGCGATGCAGCGCTGCCGTCGAGCCGCGAGCTGGCCGACCAATTGGGCGTGGCGCGCAACACCGTGGTGCTGGCCTATCAACAGTTGGTGGATGAGGGTTACCTGATTTCGCGCGAGCGCAGCGGGCACTTCATTAACCCAGACATCCTCGAAGGTCGGCACGCGCCGGCCCGGGAAAACCGCGCGCGGGAAGGCGCGCAACCGGACTGGGACGAACGCTTGGCACGCCGGCCGTCGGCGCAGCGCAACATCGTCAAGCCATCGGATTGGCAGCGCTTCGAGTTTCCTTTCATCTACGGTCAGTTCGATTCCGCCCTCTTTCCCACCAGCGACTGGCGCGAATGCTGCCTCAAAGCCCTGTCGGTGATGGAGATTCGCGATTGGGCGCCTGATCTGATCGCGCGCGACGACGAACTACTGGTCCAGCAAATCCGCACCCGCGTATTGCCGCGGCGGGGCGTGTGGGCCGCGGCAGACGAGATCGTCGTGACGATGGGCGCGCAACAGGCGCTTTACCTGCTGGCGGATTTGTTGATGTCCGAGCGCACGGTGGTGGGATTCGAGGATCCCGGCTATCCGGACGCGCGCAACATCTTTACCAACCGCACGCATGCGCTGACCGGCTTGCCGGTCGATTCGGGCGGCATTACCGTCGATGCCGCGCTGGCGCGCTGCGACTACGTCTACGTCACACCGAGCCATCAGTGCCCGACGACCGCCACGATGCCGATCGGGCGCCGCGAGGCTCTGCTTAAAAGCGCGCAAGCGCATGATTTCGTCATCATCGAAGATGACTACGAAAGCGAAAACAATTTCTCGGGCACGCCTCATCCGGCGCTCAAGAGTCTCGATACCAGCGACCGCGTCATCTATATAGGCAGTCTCACGAAATCGTTCGCGCCCGGTTTGCGGCTGGGCTATATCGTCGGTCCACGCGAGCTGGTGAGCGAGGTCCGTGCGTTGCGGCGCCTGATGATTCGTCATCCTGATGCCTATGTGCAACGCGCCTTTGCGACCTTTCTGTCACTCGGCCATCACGATGCACTGCTGCGCCGCCTCGCACATGCCTATCAACAACGCGCGCAAACACTGACCGCTGCACTCGAGCGCTATCTTCCACAAGCGCGTTTCATACCTGTGTCGGGCGGCTCGTCGTGCTGGGTCATCGGCCCCGATTGGCTCGACGCGGCACAACTGGCCGTCGCCGCTGCGCAACGCGGCATACTGATAGAGCCAGGCGGAGTGTTCTTCATGACGCCTGATGCGCACCGCAATTGCTTCCGACTGGGTTTCTCGTCGATACCTATCCACAAGATCGACGCCGGCATACGCCAACTGGGCGAACTGTTGCAGGAACAGGCACCAGCCTCGCGCCCATCCATCGCGTAGCACAGCCGCGTTCCCGCTTCCCGCGATGCCTGGCCCCAGCAACGCCTTCCAACTGGAACTACGCCGCAGCGACCACCTTATCTACCGTGTGGGACATGCACCCGTTCGAATGAACGGATATCCCCATGATGTCCTTTTATTTAGTGCTCGTCGTCGGCGAAAGAGCACGTGTTAGCGGCGATGCATCGCCACTGGCACTATCGAACGTGCTCTTCTGGTACTTAGCTGTCGGCTATATAACCGGCACGATATGGAAGTTTCCAGGGGAGTTGCCATGACTACAGGCTATTCGGTCGATGCGGTCCGCAGCGACGTGTCCATGCCGTACGATCCACTTTACGATCCGCTTGTTTCGCCCATCGCCGGGCGGCCGATGGACTATGCGCCCACGTATTGGGTAGCCACGGCCGGTACACCGCCCGAAGATGACGGCCCGCTACCGGGTGATGCGGACGTGGACGTGTTGATCGTCGGCGCAGGCTTCACCGGCCTTTCCACAGCGCTCTTTCTGGCCCGCGAGCACGGCATTCGGGCGACCGTCGTCGATGCCAATCGAACCGCATGGGGCTGTACCAGCCGTAATGGCGGCCAGGGACAAAACGCGAGCGGCCGGCTTAGCCGCTCGCAATGGATCGAGCGGTGGGGTAAGGCGACTGCGCTTAAGCTCGACGCGGAAATCCGCGAAGGCTTCGATACATTCAAGCAACTGATCTCTGAAGTCCCCTGCGATCCACAACAGGGCGGACACCTCCACATCGCGCACCGTGAGCGGAAGATGGCCTTTCTGGTCAACGAATGCACGGTAATGCGCGACGTGTTCGGCTATGACGCACGCATGCTCAGTGCTCGCGAAGTTGCTGAATCGTACGTCGATGACAAAGAAAGCTGCGGCGCGTTACTGGAGCCGGACGGGATCGGCGTGCATCCGCTCAAGCTCGCGTTCGGTTATCTTCGCATGGCCAGAGCGCATGGCGTGAAGGTGCATCCGGGCACGCCGGTGCTCGGCGTCGAGGTGGTGCGAGGTGTTCATCACGTGCGTACGCCGCGCGGCGTAATTCGCGCGAAGGCGGTCGCGTTCGCGACGGGCGGCTACACGCGCAACGACATGCATAGGGAACTGGCCGCGAAAATCATGCCGATTCTCTCAAACTCGCTGGTCACGCGTCCGCTCACCGCGGACGAAATTGAATCCACCCACTTTCGCACCCATCAGGTGATCACCGATACGCGGACGTTGCGCCACTACTATCGCTTGTTGCCGGATATGCGGCTGCAGATCGGCAGTCGCAGCGCGATTACCGGTGCCGATGCCGCCAATCCACGGCACATGGCTTCGCTAGTCGAGGGGCTTCATCGGAAATTTCCGTCGCTCAGGGGTATTGGCGTCGATTATTCGTGGTGGGGCTGGGTCGATGTCAGCCATGACATGATGCCGCGCGTGGCGCAACCCGATCCGTGCCAGAACCTATTCTATGCGGTGGGCTACGGCGGAAACGGCGTGTCGTTCTCCGCGCACGCGGGACGCCGCATGGCCGAGCGTATCGCTGGCAAGTGGTCAGGGCACGACGACCTGCCCATTTACGATTCGGTTCTGGAATATCCTAACGTGATGGGCAAGGTGCGTTGGAAAGGTTTAGCGCCATTTCGCCGCGTCGGTCAGCGCTTTCTCTATCAGAGATACTTGGCGCAGGACGAAAAGCGCTAGGCACGCCATTTCGCCGATAGCTGAACACAGGCTTCGGCTCGAATCGACTTTCAACCCGCAACCAGAGTCGCATCACCATGAACCAATCGAACCAGGACTACCTTCACCTCCTCGAGATCTTCAACGATGCATGGAATCGCCACGACATCGAGGCTTTGATGAATTGCATGGCGGACGACTGTGTCTTCCACGGCGTGGCGGGCCCCGAGTTGCTGGGGCGGACCTTCAACGGAAGGGACGAGGTGCGCAAGGGTTTCACGCTTGCGTGGGAAACGTTCCCCGATGCCTCGTGGACCGAGGGGGAGCACTTCGTGAGCGGCGACCGTGGCGCCTCCGAATCGACCTTTCGCGGCACCAAGGCCGATGGCTCGCGTGTCGAGGCGCGCATGGTCGACGTGTTCACATTCAAGGACGGCAGGATCGCCGTGAAGAATGCGTATCGGAAGGATCGCCCGGCGCTTTGAATCGCTGCTCGCGCTCAATGCGCGAGAATGCCCATCGCACGCTTCTTCAAATCGAGGAAGTGCGGGTCGAACGTGACTTCCGGGGTGCGAGGCCGCTCAAGCTCGATCGGCACGTCAATCTCGACCCGCCCCGGTCGCGCCGACAGCACGATGAGGCGCGTACCGAGAACGATCGCTTCGTCGATATCATGGGTAATGAAAACGATGGTGCACCGCAGTTGTTCCCAGAGCGCTGTCAGAAACGTCTGCATCGAACTGCGGGTCTGCGCGTCCAGTGCCCCGAACGGTTCGTCCATCAGCAACACCTTGGGCTTCATGACCAGCGCGCGGGCGATCGCCACGCGCTGCTGCATGCCGCCAGACAACTCGTACGGCTTGTGTTGCGCGAAACCTTCCAGGTCGACGGTGCGCAGGATCTCTGCCGATGCCTGGCGGCGTTGCTCCTTGGGCACCGAATGCAGCGAAAGCCCGAACTCGATGTTGTCCTCGACGCTAAGCCACGGAAACAATCCGGCCTGCTGAAACACGACGACACGATCCGCGCCAGGCTGATCCTTGATCTTGCCGTCGACATAGATATTGCCGCTCGTCGGCAACGTCAGGCCAGCCAGCAGATGGAGTAAGGTGGTTTTGCCACAGCCGGACGAACCAAGCACCGTGACGAACTCGCCTCCCTGAAACTGCAGATTGATGTTTTCCAGCGCCGTGGTCGCGCCGAAGGTCTTGTACAGGGAATCGATGACGATAGTCACATTTGTCTCCGGCTGGGCGGATCCTCAGCTCAATGGGCGAGATGTTGGGAATACTGCGGCGCGACGTTGTTATCGAAGCTCGCGGGCACGGAATCGATGCGACCAATCTGGTTGAGCACCTTCGCTGTATTGACCAGCGTTTGGTACGTCGCCGATGTTTTGACGCCAGCGCCAGTCCCCATGACTTTCGGCGTGGTTTGATCCGCACCGGAGAACAGCTCGTAGCCGGCCAGTTCGCTTGTCGCGACGGGCACGGTGACGCCCGTTTCCTTAGCCATATCGGCCAAGGCATGATCCCGCTGGGTTTGCGTCATCTGGTAGCCCTGATCGAGGGCAGCGACGAAACCGCGCACCACCTCCGGATGGGATTTCGCCCAGTCGGCGTTGGCGATGCATACGTTGTAGCTCGATGCTTCGCGCGGCAGATCGCCGTCGGTCTTGATCACCTTGCCGCCGGCCTCGCGCAGCGCGCTGAATACCGGATCCCAGACGATCGCCGCGTCGATCGCACCGGTCACCCACGAGGTACGCATCTGCGGCGGCGCCATGTTGATCTGCGTCACAGAGGCGTACGGCACATGCGCCTGCGCGAGGAATGTCGCAAGCTCGAAAGAGGCTTGCGAGCCGGCAACGATGGCGATCTTCTTGCCTTTCAGCGCGGCGACGCTGTCGATTCCGCTTTCCGGCTTAACCACAATGCCAGCCGCATTGGTATAGCGTTCCTGGTTGTACACGATGGTCATCGGCAGGCCCTGCGAGATCGCGGCGACGAGCGGCGGAACACCAAGACCGCACATGAACGTCAGACTGTTCGACGCCAGCGCGCTCATTGCTGCCGGGCCCGAACTGAACATCTTGTACTGGACGTCGGCGTTCATGTGTCGTTCGAACAGATGCTCGGCCATCGACACCATGTACGGATCCGCGCCATTGTCCTCGTAGCCGATGATGACCTGTTGCTTGTCGGCGGCGTGGACCATCCCCGAGGTGACATAGCAGAGGGCGAGCAGCGCCGCAGTCGCGGCTTGAAACCATTGTTTTTTCATTTTTCAGTTCCTCCAGTCGTGGTCGTACTATCAGTTATGCTCGCGCCAAGGCACGATCAGGTTTTCGATTTTGCGAATCACCAACTCCATTGCGTATCCGATCAGCCCGATGATCACGATGCCCACGATCACGATGCTGACCTGTAGCGCTTGCCCGGCGAACTGCACGAGCCAGCCCAGTCCGCTGCTGGCAGCGATCAGTTCGGCTGCGACGAGGCAAGTCCAGGCGATGCCGATGCCGACCCGCATTGCGGTGAAAATCTCCGGCAATGCTGAAGGCAATATGACTTTGCGGAAAATCTGCCCGTTGGTCGCGCCGAGCGTACGCGCGACCGAAATACGCAGAGCCGGGGTGCTCTTGACCCCCGACATGGTGCCGATAATGATCACCGGGATCGTGCCTACCAGGATCAGGATCGCCTTGGGCAATTCCCCGATGCCGAACCACACGACCAGAAGCGGAATGTAGGCAAGCGGTGGAACCGGGCGGATGAACTGCAGCAACGGGTCGATGATGTCAAACACGACCTTGCTGCGCGACATCAGCAGTCCGACCGGAACGCCGATCACAATCGCGCCGACGAAACCGATGGCGATACGAAAACAGCTGACGTAAATATCGCCGGCCAACGACTCTCCGCCATATCCGTTGCGCAGGATGCTGACGAAGGATTGCCAAACGGCCACAGGCGACGGGAGCGCGAACGGCGGGAAGATCCGGGCCATCGCTACGGCCTGCCACAGCACGACCGAGGCCACGATGACCGCTAAAGTTAACCCGTAGGAGCCCAACCCCGCGCGCGCACGGCGATGTGTGACTTTCAGCTCGCTCTCCGACGCAGCGGGCCGTGTGGTCGTCTTGCTTTGTTCGGATAGGGTTCTCACTGCCGCCTCCTCAAGTTCCAACTACTTACTATCGACGCGCCCGAATGGCCTTCGTCATCCAGTGCACGCGCGACACACCCGGGTGTTGTGTCGGTCTACAGGGTTCGCAGGATTAGCTGAGGATAGCCGTAGACTAATAGCGGCTTCAGGCCGCCGATCGGTATCTGGGAGGTTCCGTTTTCCGTTTGGCTCCTGATCAAAAGTATAGTCAGCGCAGGCAAACACGGACCTTGGCCTCGCGCGTGACAGATATTTGTAAGTTCGCCCGTTAGTCAAGGATTGTCAATCAATAAAGACGCGGGTAGTACCAGCCGTATGGATTCTATGGATCCAGCCCGGCGATGGCTGTTCGCCTGCTATTGCGGTCGTTGCGCGAGAGAACGGCGGGCCGCCAAGGCTCTTGCGATAGAACTCCAGACAGCCTTTGCCCCTCGAGCGCGGCGGGCGCCACCCCGCCACTCTCTACATCTGCGTGGAACCCTGCCATGAAATCGGACCGAATCTGCGCAGTTGCATGTGGGCCGCCGCATTGAAATCCGCGTGGATGGCAGCGCCCTCTCCTATCGTCGTTATGACCGGCTCTCCGAGATGGATCAAGGCGCGGTGGTCGAGCACAAGCGATTGGGGCACGTACTGCAAGTGGCGCAACTGGTGCAGGCGCAGCGCGACAATCGGCGGGCCTCGACGCGCTGACCGTTCATGACGAACTTCCGGTGAAGATGTCAGACTGAAATCTATGACCTTCAGTTTCGAGTGTCAAACAATCGATCCACCGGCCCTATTCTGACGTTTCTGACAGGACTTCCTTGCCATCAGGATAGCGTATAAGTTAACCCGACACCGTTTCCATTAAGTTGGCGTTGGCGACGCTCCTGACGAACAGATTCGGCCGTCTTCAGACAGTGCTCCTGACGATGGGCGGCGCGGCGCTGAACTCGTCGCATCGCCGAACAGACCCGGCGCGACTCTCAGGTCGCAAGCTGCGCAGCCTTCGGTCTCGTCTGCACCCGGCTCACCGCCATCAGAGCGCCCAGGCTGATGATTGCCGTGCAAATCAGGTAGAAGCTGGGTGCGCTTTTGTTGCCAGTCGCGCTCAGGAGCCAGATGATGATCGCGGGCGTGAAGCCGCCAAACACGGTGACGCCGATGTTGTAGCCGATGGACATACCGGTCGCACGTGTAGCGACCGGAAATATCTCCGACATCAGCGCGGGCAAAGCGCCGAAATAGATCGACTTCAGGAGAGACAACCAGCCGACGAGCAGGAACAGTCCGGTCGCAGAAACATGCGAAACGACGTAGGAAAACGCCGGATAAGCGGTCACGATGAACAGCACGGCCACGGTCGCCATTTGCTTGCGGCGCCCGATCCTGTCAGAGAGATAGCCCGCGAACGGCGTGACGACCGTTAGGATCACGCCGTTCACGATGCTCGCGGCAAACCCCGTCGATGCTGGCATGTGCAGTTCGCGGATCGTGAAGGTCGGCACGTATTGCAGCAGGTAGTTGACAGCCGTTGACACCGTCAGCGCGCCGATCGTCGCGAGCAGCATGAGCTTTTGCTTCGTGAAGACGTCGCGCACTGGTGTCGCCGTGTGCGCGGCTTCGGTGAAACTCGGCGCGTCTTCGAGAAAGCGCCGCAGGTAGAGGCCCACCGGCCCGATCAGCAAGCCGAAGAAAAACGGAATGCGCCAGCCCCACGCCGCGAGATCGGTGGGCGCCATCAGCTTCGCGAGCGCAAAGCCGAACACGGACGCCATCAGCGTGCTCAGGCCTTGCGTCGCGAATTGCCAGCTTGCGATAAAGCCGCGCCGGTGCGGTGCGTGTTCGATCAGCATGGCCGTCGATGCGCCGAATTCGCCGCCTGCTGAAAAACCCTGGATCAGCCGTGCAATGAACACGCCGGCAGGCGCGGCGAGGCCGATCGTCGCGTAGGTGGGGATGAGGGCGATGATCGCCGTGCCGATCATCATCAATCCCACCGATACCATCAGCGAGCGCTTGCGGCCGCGTTTGTCGGCGTAGGCGCCGAGCATCATGCCGCCTAGCGGACGCACGAGATACGAAGCGCCGAACGAGCCGAAGGTGAGCAGCATCGAGGCGGTTTCGTTCGCCGTCGGGAAGAAGTTCTTCGCGATGTAGACGGCGAAAAACGCGTAGATCGCGATGTCGAACCATTCGAGCGCGTTGCCGACCGAAGTGGCGAGCACGATCTTCGTGAGGCTGATGGGCTTTTTCGTCATGATGACCTACTTGGGAGAATTGACAGAATTGACTTTGCGGGTTGCAACGATCGCGGCGCCGGTCTCGCCGAGATCCCACCAGAGACCGGCCATCACGCCGAGCGCTTCGTGCGCCACCGAGCCGAGCAGATGCTCGTTCGGCGCATGCTGCGCGCACGCCGGATACGAATGCGGGACCCACAGCGTTGGCTGGCCGAGTGTGTGGGCGAACACGTCGTTTGGCACCGTGCCGCCGAGGTTGGGCAATAGCGCCGGCTTTTTCCCCGTAGTTGCGCGCATCGAGTCGAGCGCCCAGTGGACCCACGGATCGTCGAGGTCGAGGCGCGTCGCGGGCGTGCCGCGCGTCACGCTCACCTGGACGTCGCGAAAGCCAAGCCGCGCAAAATGTGCTTCGAGATGCTCGTCGAGCCGCTTCCAATCCGTGCCGACGACAAAGCGCAACTGGCACACCGCTTTTGCAACCGGCGGGATCGCGTTGACGGGCGCGTCGGCGTTGCCGGACTTGAACGCGAGCACTTCGAGCGCATTCCAGGCGATCACGCGTTCGGTCGGAGTAAGGCCGGGTTCGCCCCACGCCGGGTCGATCTGGGGGGAATCCTCGTCGCGGCCGAGTTCGATATCGGCGAGCGCGTTGCGCACCACGTCAGATACGGGCGGCGGACGCAAGCCCTCCACCACGATCCGGCCATTGCGGTCGACGAGGCTCGCGATCGCATGCGACAGAACCACCGCAGGATTCTTCAGAACGCCGCCCCAGTTGCCCGAGTGGTGACCGCCTTCGCGCAGATCGACGAGCAGTTCGAACGCCACGCCGCCGCGTGAGCCGAGAAAAAGCGTCGGGCGTTCAGCCGAGACGCGGGGGCCGTCGGAGGCGAGAAACAGATCAGCGGCGAGCGCCTTCTTTTCCGCTTTGCAGAGCTCGTTCAGACCCGGCGATCCAATTTCCTCACCGGTTTCGAAAATCACCTTCAGGTTGTAGCCGAGCCGGCCGCCCCGCGCCTTCAGCACGGCGGCAAGCGCGGCGAAGTTGATCGAATGCTGGCCCTTGTTGTCGGCGGTGCCGCGGCCGTACCAGCGGTCGCCGTCGATGGTGACGTCCCACGGCGTGAGGCCGCTCTTCCACTGTTCGTCGTAACCGCGCACGACGTCGCCGTGACCATAGGTCAGCACCGTTGGCAGACCGGCGTCTTCGTGGCGTTCCGCGATCAGAAAGGGCGCGCCAGCCGCGGCTGGATTCTCGACGATACGGCTCGCAAACCCAAGTTCGCACAGCACCGGTGCGATTTCATCGGTGAGATAGGCGTGCAGCGTTTGCGCTTGCGATGTGTTCTGGCTTTCGGTCCTGAACGCGACGCGGCGCTTCAGGTCTTGAAGCAGGATGCCCGAATCGAAGGCTTGGAATGCATTCTCGATGGCCGCGGCGCGGGTGTTCTGGCTTGCCGTCACAGTCTCTCCTTGGATCACTGATTTCGAACGAGTATAGGAACGCCAAAAATTCGCAACAATTTCAATATTTGCGGGTAGCATTGCCAGAATGGCAACACAAGGGACGAGGTCGATTCATGCTGCATGGCATCGCTTTACGGTATTTCGTCGAAGTCGCGCGCACGGGGTCGCTCGCGGCCGCGTCGGCGAACCTGCACGTGGCGGTATCGGCGATCAGCCGGCAGATCGCAAAACTCGAACAGGAAGCCGGTACGCAGCTGTTCGAGCGCATGCCGCGCGGCATGGTGCTGACCGAATCGGGTGAGCTGCTCGCGCAGCACGCGCGGCGCGCGCTGCTCGACGGCGACGCCGTGCTCGGCGAGATTTCCGCCGCGCATGCGCTCGGCAGCGGCATCGTAAGGATTGGCTGCACCGAAGGCTTTACACGCTCTTTCCTGCCGGGCACGCTCGCCGCCTATCACGCCGTGCAGCCGCACACGCGCTTTGTGCTGCGCGCGGGCACGCCGGCGCAGGTGGAGCATTGGGTCGCGATCGGTGAAGTCGATCTGGGCGTCGCGTTCTCGACCGCGAGTTCGACGGCCGTGCGCGTCGAATACAGCGTGGGGGCACCGGTTTGCGCGCTCATCGGGGCGTCACATCCGCTCGCGGATAAGGACGTGCTGACCCTCAACGACCTGCTCGCCCACCCGATTGCGCTCCTCGAACGCGGGACGACGGTGCGCCAGTTGATCGACTGGTGCTGCTCGGTGCATGGCAAAAGCTTCGAGCCGCTTTTGACGAGCAACAATTCGAGCGCGCTGCATGCGTTCGCGTCGCTGACGGGCGCGATCACGCTCGGCAGCCGGCTCGCGTTGCGGGGAATGGGCGGCGATCTTTCGCTGATCGCCAAAACGATCGACGAGCCGTTGTTGAATCAGCGTCGATTGCAAGTGACGGCGATGAACGAGCGGCGCCTGTCGGCGTCGGTCGAGCGGTTTCTGACGGCTTTGAAGACCGCGCTGGAGTCCGCGCTTGGGTGATGCGCCGCTCGGCTGGAATCACATCAGTCTGACAGGGGACTACGTGTGGCACGCCAACAAGTGGGTCGGGCAGGGTCAATTCCGGCCATTGCGCGCTAAAGTACGACAGCGACAGCACAGCTTGCAGATTGGCATCGCTGTGCCCACCGCCCCCAAGTGACGAACGTGGATTGTTCGCGCGCGTCACTTCCCTGCGGACACAGGCGCATTCATCAACACCGGCCGGCGGCTCGCACGATCCTGTTTGAATCCCCAGAAGAACGTCACGGCGAGGCAAGGCAAGAGCGACGCAATCGAATAGGCAACCCCCGCCAACTGGTTGCCGGTCAACGCGACCAGCGACAAACTGATCAACGGCAGAAATCCACCAAACAGGATATTGCCCAGTTGCTGCGCAAGCCCGAATCCGGTGGTCCGGCTTTGCGGCGGAAAGCACTCTGCGATAAAGGCGGGCAACGGCGCCATGATCAGCGCGGTCAACACCGCGAGCACGGCAATCAGCAACGAGACCATCGCCCACGACGCATCGAGCGCGCTTGCGCGGATTCCTGCAAAAACCGGATAAGCGCAAGCCATCCACAAGAGCATGCCGATGAACATGACGCGCGCACGGCCGATCCGATCGGACAGACTGCCGAACACGGGATACATCGGCGCGGCGACGACGATGCCGACCGCAAGACACAGACTGGCGCGGGTTGGCTCGACCTTCAGCACGTTCTGCAGGAAGTACAGCATATAGACGATTGATGTGTAGAGCGAAACCGAGGTCCCACCCTGCGCACCGAACATCGCCACCAGAATGGACTTCCATGACGTCGTACTCGTCAGCGTTTCGGCCAGAGGCGATTTCGAAAGACGTCCGCTCTGTTTCATCTCAACGAACACCGGCGTCTCTTTCATTCCCAACCGGATCAGCGTCGCGATAGCCACGATCGGTGCCGAGATCAGGAATGGCACGCGCCAACCCCAGCTAGCAAACGCGTGAGCGTCGAGCGTGAGCTTGAGGATCGATACGATCGCCAATGCCAGCAGCAAGCCGATGCTCGCGGTGCTCTGCAATACGCTCGTGAGCATGCCCCGCTTGCCGGCCGGCGCGTACTCAACTACATAGACGACTGCCGATCCATACTCGCCACCGAGTGCCACGCCTTGCGCAATGCGCAGAATCAGCAACGCGATGGGCGCGAACACACCCGCCTCTGCATAGGTCGGTAAGCAGCCGATACCGACCGTCGCAATGCCCATCAGCGCCAGCGTGACGACGAACGTCCGCTTGCGTCCGATCCGGTCGGACATAGGGCCGAAGATAATCGTACCGAGCGGTCGCGCGAGAAACGCGATGCCGAAGGTCGCGACGCCGGCAAGCGACGCGACGGTCTTGTTCTGCGACGGCAGGAACAGTTGCGTCAACGTGCCGGTCAGCGCCACATAGACAAAGAAATCGTAGTATTCGAGCATGGTCCCAAGGCTCGAGGTCGTGATGATCTTCAACATCTGGCGTAACGTCGCAGGCTGATTTTGATGCATATCCATGATTGTCTCCTTCCATTGCTTTTTTATTTACGTGACCTCGAGCGCGCCGTCTGCGGGCGCGTTACTCAAGAAACCGGCGTACCGCTACCTTGTGTTCGTCGCCACAAAGCAGAATGGCTTGCATCGATGCGGCGATCTCCAGTGCCATCGACAGCGGCGCTTCCGCCGATAGGCGCACGAGCTGCTTGGCCATCCGCAGTGCGCGCGGCGGGCTGGCGGCGATCTTTTCGGCAAGAGCTTCCGCCTCCGTATGCAGCTCGTCATCAGGCACCACGTGTGAAACAATCCGCAGATCAAGCGCGGAACGTGCGTCGATAAATTCGCTGGTCAACGTCAGCTCCATCGCTTTGGCCGCACCGACGATCTTCGCAAGAAACCAGGCGCCGCCAATGCCTGATACCAGGCCGAGGCGTAGAAAGCTCTCTGCAAAGCGCGCATTCTCTGAGGCGATGCGCAGATCGCACATCAACGCGACATCGAGGCCTGCACCCACCGCAGCGCCGTTAACGGCTGCAACAGACGGAACCTGCAGCGAATGCAGCGCCCGGGTAATGCGATGCAAGCTGCCTGTGAGACGTTCACGAACCGCCTCGACCGAGCCTTGCATCAGGTCCGCGCCAGCGTCCATATCCTTTACATTGCCGCCCGTGCAAAAATGCCTACCTGACGAACGAAGTAGAACGCAGTGCACATCGGGCAACGCGTTCGCGCTTTCGAGCGCGTTCGCCAATGCTTCGGTCATCGCGACGTCGAGCGCGTTGCCGGCTTTCGGCGCATTCAGCGTGACTGTCAGTACGCCATTGGCGATGCGAGTCAAGACAAGACCTTGAGCTTCGAGCCATTCAGGTGTCGTGTTATTCATTGTCTAATAGATCGTCCAAATGCGTCACTTGTTAAGAAATTCCGGCGCTCGCTTCTGCAGAAACGCCGCCATGCCTTCCTTCTGATCATGCAACGCGAAGCCCGCGTGAAAGAGGCGTCGCTCGAACAGAAGTCCTTCGTTTAACGACGACTCGAATGAGCGACCTACCGCTTCCTTGATCGCCATCACCACCGGTAACGAATGCCTTGCGATCGAACTGGCGATATCGAGGGCTTCGGCGACCAGCTGTTCCCGTGTCACGACCTTCGAGACGAGACCCGCAGCCAGCGCCTGCTGCGCTGAAACAGACGCGCCTGTCAGGCACATTTGCATCGCCATCGACTTGCCCACTGCGCGCGGCAATCGCTGCGTGCCGCCCGCGCCGGGCACGATGCCGAGCTTTACCTCCGGCTGCCCGAACGTGGCGCTGTCCGCCGCGATTACGATGTCGCACATCATCGCCAGTTCGCACCCACCGCCAAGCGCGTAGCCTTGAACCGCCGCAATCAGTGGCTTACGATGCATACGGATGCAATCCCAGTTCCTGCCAACATAGTCCTGCCGGAACGCGCCTGCATAATCAAGTACCGACATCGCTGCGATATCGGCACCAGCAGCAAACGCCTTGTCCGAGCCGGTGATCACGGTGGCATGTACCGAAGGATCGGCGTCGATCCGGCCAAGCGCATCCCCCAGTGCATCGACGAGTTCATCTGTCAGCGGATTTAATGGATTCTCCGATGCAAGCCGCAGCAACACGACATTCCCATGCGGTTCGACAAGTACGGGCACACGCTTCACAACCCACCTCTCAAAGGGAAGCCGGCGCACACTGTGCGGCGGCGATGCGGATCACTCCGCAGTTGAGCAGATCGGCGATCTCTTCATCGGGGATGCCGTATTCGCTGAGAACTTCGATCGAGTGCTGTCCGACAAGCGGTGCGGCAACGTCCTGCGCCCGTGCTTCGTCCGGTTTGGCGATCGCGAAGCCGGGCATCCGCACCTTTCCCGCAACCGGATGATCGACGCTCGTATCGATCCCGCTTTCGCGATACTCGTGAGAATTCACCACTTCGCTGTAGGTCGAAACCGGTGCGCACAGAATGTCGCGCGCGGATAACAGGCTGATCCATTCAGTCGTGGTACGGGTCCGAAAACACTCGCTCAGCGTCTGGCGTAACGCCGCCCGATTGTGGACACGGTCTGCATTGGTCGCAAAGCGCGGGTCGGATTCGAGATCCGGCATGTCGAGCACTTCGCAAAGCGACGCCCATCTGTCCGGGTGATAGGCTGCAATCATCAGCCAGCCGTTGCCGGTTGGGAATGCCTCGTTGGGGGATGCGTAAGGCGCGGCACTGCCGACCTTTTCCGGGTCGATGCCCGAGGCGAGAAAAGACGTGAAGCCGACCTGCTGCAGCATGATTGCCGCATTGAACAGGCTCACGTCCAGATGTTGACCCGGCCGGCCATAACGGACCTCGTGCAGCGCTGCAAGCACTGCAATGGTGGCCATATAGCCGCCCACCATGTCCGCTACCGGAACCGGCACCTTCAGCGGTTCCGAGCCGGGTTCACCCAGAGTACTCATGAGCCCGCTGACCGCCTGAATGATTCCGTCCACGCCTGGACGACGGCGCGACGCACCAGTCTGTCCAAACGCGGATATCGAGCAGTAGACGAGCTTAGGGTTAGCGGTTTCGAGCGATGCGTAGTCCAGCCCTAACGTGTTCATGACGCCAGGCCGGAAGTTCTCAATGATCACATCGGCTTGCCAGGCCATCTTTCTTATCGCCTGTCGACCTGCGTCGGTTTTCAGATCGATCGCCAAGCTGCGCTTGTTGCGGTTGACGCTCAGATTCGCAACGCTTTCCCCGTTGATCCAGGGCGGCCCGATCTGGCGTCCGAGCTCACCCGACGGCGGCTCGATCTTGACGACATTTGCGCCGAGATCCGCAAGCATCATCGAGCAAACGGGTCCGGCCAGCACGTGTGAAAAATCCAGCACACGTAAGTCTCGAAGACTGTCTCTTATCATGTTTTCCTATCCTGTCCAGCGACGCAAACGACGTTCGCGTTGCCGGTTTGCAGTTACTGAGAACAGAATAGGGAGCGCACGGCGTGCGGGCAAACGACTTTATCGACCGCACCTTTTGACTTTTTGTAAAGACATTGCCTCCGGCAGAAAACGTCAATCGCGTATGACCGTAGCGAGCCACTCGCGAAACGCGCGCAACGCCGCGGTCTGCCGTTTTCCTGACGGCCATGCGAAATAATAGGTGTGCGCGCCACGATCGAGCACCGGTCCAAAGGGAATCACCAGCGTGCGCTCGGCGAGGTCCTTTTCCACAAGTGCTTTCTGCGCGATCGCCACGCCGTGTCCCTCGATCGCCGCCTGGTATGCAAGCAGCGAAGTCTCATAGCGCATGCCGCGCTGCGCGTTGATCCTCGACAGTCCCGCGGCCTTCAGCCATAGGTCCCAATCATCGGCTCGCGCGAGCGAATGCAGCAGCGTTTGCCGTTCGAGCTGCTTCGGTTTTTTCAACGCGTGCGTGGGCGCAACCACCGGCACCAGTTCGTTGGGAATCAGGCGCTGCGTGTTCATTCCTGGCCAGTCACCACTACCGAGCTGGATACCCGCATCGATATCTTCGCGCTCGAAATTCAACGGTACCGACGACGTGGTCAGCTGCACATCGATGCCTTGATTGAGCCGGTGAAAACCTGCCAGACGAGGAATCAGCCAGCGCACCGCAAACGTGGCCGGCGAGCGGATGCGCAGCACGTTGCCGCTTTGGCTGCCGGATCTGACGGCTTCCGTTGCCGCGCGCAGCGTGGCGAAAAGCGGTATCAGATCGGACAGATACCGCGCACCCGCCGAAGTCAGCGCGAGACCGCCGCGTACCCGCTCGAACAGCGGCGTCTGCAGAAAGTCCTCCAGCGCCCTGACCTGCCGGCTCACCGCTGCCGGCGTGACGGACAGTTCGTCGGCGGCCTTCGAAATGCTGAGCAGGCGCCCGGCCGCCTCGAAAGCGCGCGTGGGATTGAGCGGCGGCAGCGGATCGCGGCGAGCCATGTTCGAAGTTTCCTTAAGGATGACCGTCAGTGCGACGACACGAAAATCGATGGCGGCCCTTCATCTGGCCACGCGAAATTACGCTTCATCCGCGCGATTTCCTGCAATGGGCTGCCGCCGAACAGCCGCTTAAATTCGCGGCTGAATCGAGACGGGCTTTCGTATCCGACCTGTGCACTCGCCGCCGCTACGGTCATACGTTGTCGCGCCATCAGGAGGCGCGCCTGATGCAGCCGCGTGGACTTGATGTATTGAAGTGGCGATGTATCCGTCATCGTCTTGAAGTGCGCGTGGACGCCGAGATAGCCGCGCTTACGGCCCTGGCAAACGATCACGATGCCTGGCTCGTAGAGCACCGGCGTTCTGGTGAGCGGCCGGTTGGATCGCAGAAACCGGATGTCGGGCAGCGGCGAAAGGTTATAGCCCTCATTGGGCGCGAGTTCGAGCAACAACTCGATCATCTGTTGGCGTAAGCGCGCCTGCAATTTCGATTCGGATTCCATGGCGGCACGAAGACTAGCCCTATCGGGCGACAGGGGCAGTCTCGCACGCGGGAGCACAAATCACCAGTGACTCATAGGATCAGGCAAGAATGACAGACGAATGCACGTTCGCAGCACGGCCCCGTAGTGGAACCGCTGGCGCACTATCTATCACCAACAGTTACTGCGCTTTTGTCGCCGCGGCCTGAAGCATGGCGGAGCCGATGACAGTTTCTCCCTCTTTGTTCAGGGCCAATGCGGCGCCTTGTATGTCGCGTACTTCCTTGTTCTGGCCGAGTTTGATCTTCCCAACCAGGCGGGTGATTTCGATCTCCAGCCCAACGATCGCCTTGAGCATCGTATCAATGTAATCGCTGGAACTGTCCGACATCTTCCACGGGCGGGGTTCCGATGCCTCTTGGGTACGAGTGAGGCGGCCGACCACAGCTCGGACATAGCGCTCGTCATCGCGTATCGTCACCCGGCCATGGGCATGGACCACCCTGTAATTCCATGTCGGCACCTGCTTGTGGAATTCATGCTTGCTTGGGTACCAGTTAGGAGAGATATACGCATCGCCTGCTCGAAACACGACCAGCACCTCGTCGCCGTTGGACACGTCCTGCCAGACCGGATTCGCCCTCGCCACGTGGGCACTCAGAACGCCGAGAGTTCCTTGAGTTGCGTGCAGCTCGAAGGGGATGTGATTGGCGTCCAGACCGCTTTTGCCGTGCGTGAAAAGGGTGCCAAACGGATTGGTCGTGATCAGACCGTGGAGCACCTCGGTGCGCCGTTCTTCAAAATGGCTTGGTACGTACATGTCGGCTCCGTGAATATAGCAATGCGCCTGCACCCAATTGAGTGCAGCAATATAGGGGCGGTCGTGCGCATTGCCGTACCGGCACCACGAAAGAATTGTGGCGTCTAACTGGTTTATGTTGTAGAACCAGTTTTTATCTATTTTACTGGACCAGAAAGCGATGCCACGCAAACCGGGAACTGTGGAGATTCCATCGCTCGGCATGCTGGACCGGGCCGCAGGCCATCTCGGACGACAACTCGCGCAGGCGCTGCGCGACGCCGTCCGGCGTGGCGATCTACAACCGGGCGAGGTGCTTCCGTCCACGCGCGCGCTAGCTGCGTCCCTGCGTGTTGCCCGTGGAACCGTCATAGAGGCATTCGAGCAACTCATTGCCGAAGGTTTCCTGGAATCGCAACCTAGGGCCGATACTCGGGTCGCGCAGGCATTGACCTCGCCCGCTTCTGCCCAGGAACGGATTCCGACTGTTAAAGCCGGACCGATTCCAGAACGCGCGCAGCTGTTTGCCCAGGTTGCCCGTCAGTTTCCAGAGGTACCGCAAGCGCCTTTTGCCGTCTCGGTACCTGTGGGACCTGCCGCTCCAGACGATGCATGGCGACGGCTCGGCAACCGGCTCCGCGCACGCGGAGCCGGTGCGCCCGCAGGATATGGCGATCCTCAAGGCGCGCGGGCGTTGCGCGAAGCGGTAGCCGACTACGTCAGGAAGTCGCGGTCGGTTCGCTGCGAGGCCGAGCAGGTGATCATCACAAGTGGCACGCAACAGGGCCTTTTCCTTGCATGTCAGGTTCTGCTCGATGACGACGCATCGGCGTGGGTAGAAGATCCGGCATACAGGGGCATTACTGCGATCCTCGAAAGTACCGGCCGCCCTGAACGTATGATCCGGGTGCCTGTCGATGCGGACGGGTTAAACGTCGACGAAGGCATCAGGCTTGGCCCGCATGCACGGGCGGCGTTCGTCACGTCATCGCACCAGTACCCGCTGGGAATGCCATTGAGCATGGCGAGGCGAGAAGCGCTGCTGGCCTGGGCTCGCGCAAATAACGCATGGGTGGTCGAGGACGACTACGACAGCGAACTGAGATACGCGGGGCATCCGTTTCCATCCCTCCAAGGGCTCGACCCGGACCGCGTGATTTATCTCGGCACCTTTAGCAAAATCCTGTTCCCTTCGTTGCGGCTCGGTTATGTCATTGCTCCGCCCAATCTGGTGGAGGCGTTCTGCGGCGCGCGGGTACTGATGGACCGCAACCCTCCAAACGCAGATCAGCACGTACTTGCTGCGTTCATCGCAGAAGGTCACTTGAATCGTCATATCCGGCGCATACGTACCGTCTATGCGGACCGTCGCGCCTGCATCATCAACAATATCGAACGATGGTTGCCGAAAGACGTCGCATGGTTACAACCCAGCGATCAGGGCATGCACCTCGTGCTATGGCTGGGTGGGGGCATTGACGACTTTTCCGTTGCGGCTCTGGCAGCGGAAAGCGGAGTCGTCGTACGAGCGGTGTCCTCCATGTATGCCGGTCGACGAGGTCCGATGGGCTTGATATTGGGTCTTGGCGGCTTCAGCGACGACGAAATCGAAGCCGCTACCCAACGCCTCACCGCGTGTATCGGGACCGTCGCAAAAGCTGCCTCAGGCGCTCGGTGAAGCAATTAGCCAGCTTGGCTGGCCTGAGGGCTGCGTCCAACGCGTGGCGCGCGCTGTCTATTACCTAGCGCACCTCTGCTAGATCTGCGATCAGTCCCGGCCCCTTCGGCTGCCATGCCAATCGTTCCTGCGTGAGCGCGCTGGATGCGGGCATGTCGGTGCCGACGAATGCACTGAACCAACCGAAGTGCGCGGGTGCATCGGCCGCGGCAATGCTCTTTACCGGTAGGTTCAGACCACGACCAATGGCCTCTGCAATGGTTCGCAGTGGTACGCCCTCCTCGGCAACCGCATGGTATCGGCTGCCTGTCGCGCGTTTCTCCAACGCCAGAACGTATAAATGGGCGGCGTCACTGAGGTGCACGGCAGCCCAGCGGTTGAGCCCGTCGTCGACGTAGGCGGAAACGCCTTTTTCGCGAGCTAGTCTAGTTAAGTAGCTGATGAGCCCCTGCTTAACGGGATTGTGAACTTGCGGAAGACGCATCACCGATACCCTGACGCCACGCTGCGCCAGCGCGACGGCGGTCAATTCCGAAGCCTTGCGTGGGTTCGGCTGGTCGGGATTGAAGTTATCTTCCGTCGCGAGCTTGCCGGGCACGGCGGCACCCAGCACGGCAACGGAGGTAATGATTAAAGCGCGGTCCGACCCGTGCAGCACGGAACCCATTGCTTCGACAGCTTGCCGGTCTGCTTCACAGTTCGCCACCATCTTCGAAAAGTCGTGATTGAAGGCCGTGTGGATGACACCATCTGCCAAGCCTGCGCCGCGGCGTAGGCTGTCGAGGTCTTCAATATCGCCACGGTGCACGTCGGCGCCCATAGCGGCGAGCGACTGGGCACCCGTCTCCGACCGCGTCAGTCCAAGCACCTGATGGCCCGCGTTGATGAGTTCGTGAACGATGGCTGTACCAATAAAGCCAGTGGCACCAGTTACAAAAATACGCATGATGAATTCGCCTTTACGTGGATTGACGGCTGCAGTCGCAGTCCAGCAATACCGAATGTAGGCGGTGCTCGTGATACGATCAATGTCGTCTAGTCCGTATTTTTGGATCAAACGTCCGGGAACATCATGGATCCACTCTCAGACTTGTTGTCTTTGCTAAAGCCTCGCAGCGTTGTATCGGGCGGCCTTGGGATGAGTTGCAGCTCGGCGATTCAATGGCAACAACATGACGGCATCAAATGCTATGCCGTAGTCTCCGGTCAATGCTGGTTATCGGTGGACGGCGTCAGCGAGCCGGTGCTTCTCACGGCTGGCGACTGCTACTTGTTGCCACCTGGACCGCCTTTCTGTCTTGCCACGGACCTATCGATAAAGCCTGTCGACTTCAGTCTGCCTCTTATAGCGGGGCGATTGGGGAGGGGTATCTCCAGCAGCGAAGAAGAGGGTTGTTATCTCGTCGGCGGCCATTTTCTACTCACCGGTGGCCACGCCGACATGCTGTTGAGCTCGCTGCCGCCCATCGTCCATATCCGCAAGGAGTCGGATAAGGCGGCGATGCGTTGGTCGCTGGAGCGCATGGCCGAAGAAGTACGCGACCGGCAGCCGGGCGCGTCTTTGATCTCACAGCAACTCGCCTTCATGATGCTGGTTCAAGCACTGCGCCTGCATCTGGCCGATGCGGCAAGTACCGGCGTTGGCTGGTTCTTCGCATTGGCAGATAAACAGCTGAGCGTAGCCCTCTCCTGCATGCACGATGACCCTGGACATCCGTGGACGTTACAGAAGCTGGCCGTGCGCATAGGCATGTCGCGCTCGACTTTTGCGCTGCGCTTCAAGGAGACGGTTGGAACATCACCGATGGAGTACCTGACTCGTTGGCGAATGCTGTTGGCATGCGATCGACTGAAAAATTCAGGCGAGTCAATTCCGCGTATCGCTACATCGCTGGGCTACGAGTCCGAAAGCGCGTTCGGCAAAGCTTTCAAACGCGTCATCGGCTGTTCGCCCAGGCAGCATAGCCGGCAGACCGCGGCCACTACATCGCGGCCACTGGTCGAGGTTGGACTTGGAGCAAATGTGGCAAGACCATCTGCCTAGATGCCGTTCTGCCATGCAATGATCGCCAGCCAGAGCAGAACGAGAATTGATGCTGGGCTTAGCCAAACCGGCCGGAGAAAAGGCGATGCGAAGGTATAGCCGAAAAGAAACGCGCCAGCCGGCAAGCCGATCAACATTGCCGCAGCAGATCCTTGCAGCGATGCCACGACGATCCAGATCCCGGCAAAGATATGTCCCCCAAGGCGAACGTAATCGGCAACGGCGCGTGGAACGCGATTGATAATCATGGCACCGGTCGTGACGTCGAGCACCAACCAGCTATAGCCGGCGGCTCTCGCCCATTCGGGAGCCGGGAGCTTCGCAACCAGAAAAAAAGTAGCGAGATGAAAGAAAATACCCAGGTATTCCGGCCATCGACTGCCTGGCGCAAGCTTGAACGACGCTACAACGGGAGCAAACAGGATGAAAGCGGTGAGCGCGACGGCGCGCACAGAAATCGAGAGTAGCGGATCAACCATATTTATTTCCTTGCAAAGCGTTCATCGACCGCGACACCCCCTTGTACCCACGGCCGACGATGGTGACTTCCGGTGTGGCGTCGCACCGGATTGCCGCACGCTCCAGAGCATCAGCCAGCGTATGAGCGTCTTCCGGATTGCCCGGCATCGAGCGCATGTCGACCACCAACCCTTCGTTGTGTGTCGTCGTGATCGGCACTTTCACACCAACTCGTAAGGCGTGCGTGCCTTGTCGGCGTTGAACTCGTGGGCGGAAGCTATCTAGCCAAATTTCGTCCGTCAACGACGGATTTTCGTGCAGTACCCGTCCAGCTTGCTCTGCGAATGCGCACGACATCGACTCTCCCCTAGCGCGGCACGGAAACCACTCCCGGCCACCCGCTCTTAGTGTCAAGGCGTAATGAATGCAGACAGCAAGGCAGCCACTTGGTGCGGCTTCTCGATTGGCGGCAGGTGCCCACATTCAGGAATGACATGGAGTTTCGATTCTCGGACCAGGTTTTGAATCTCATAGGACAGATGAACCGGCGTGACCCGATCTTCCTTACCAACCACCACGATGGTCGGAATGTCAATCGTTGACAGGACGGGCCGCAAATCGCAGCGAGCAAGAACGGCCAGATTTTGCTGTATGTAAGCTTGCGGGCCAACCCGGATACTCATGCCAACCAACTCGCCGCGCACGTCTTCGGGGGTCGATGGATGCACGAGCGATTTGAGGCTGCGCTCTGCCGTCCGCTGAAAGCCGCTGGTCATGCCGACGTATAAGTTGGCGAGGCGACGATGCATCCCTCGCCAAAAACTGTCGGGCCGTGCGCTGGTGTCGATCAACGCCAGTCGCGTAACCCGTCGGGCGGCAATTCTCATGAGCTCCAGCGCCACCATTCCGCCCATAGACATACCCGCCAGAGCAAAGCGATCCGGGGCCTGGGCTAGAATGCGATGCGCCATGCCCTCAAGAGCTACATCGCTGAGCGTATCACCAACGAGACAGTCGATCTTCCCGTCCAGCGCAGCAATTGTTCTGTCCCAGACGGTGGCATCGCTGCAGAGGCCCGGTATCATCACAAGTGTTTCCATCGGATCGATGCATCCTAGATTGAAAAATGAGGATGCTGCACCCTCCACCTACTTGAAGGTCAAGTTCATGCGCATCGGGCTACTTGCATCGCAAACTGGGATCAACGCGACCCGAATTCGCTTTTACGAGGCCCGCGGGTTGCTTCCGAAGCCCGGGCGGTCCTCGAACGGGTATAGAGAATATGACGCGCGGGCGATGGAGATTTTGCTGTTCATCGACCGGGGCCGCCGCCTTGGTTTTTCTCTAACCGAGGTGAAATCGCACCTCTCGTCCCCGCACTATGCACAAGGATAAACGGCGAACCTACCGTCTCATTCGGAACTTCGACATCGGACCGGGTTTGTTAAGGCTTGTCCAACGCCTGCCCGCATGCGCCGTCGCGCGCTTACGCGGCAGCAGACAAGCCGGGAGATACCGAAGTAGTACCTTCCGTGCTGCTCAAGCAGGGTGGGTAGTCGAAAACTTAAGGGCGGTTGTCAAGACAGGAAGCAGATGCATACCCATCGCCGACAATCGATATTCGACTCGTAGAGGCTTCTCACAGAAATCAATCCTCTCCACCAACCCAGCCTCGGCTAGCTCGCGGAGATGCTGGGTGAGCATTTTTTGCGAGATCCCTGGCAAGTCCCTTTTCAAGTGCAAAGTACGTATTGACGGGTCGGCGTAGAGCCTGAAAAGGATGGGCAGTTTCCAGCGGCCGTGGATCATCCGTATCACCCTAGTCACGTGCGCGACCGCTCCGTCCGGTCCAAGGCAGGCCTCCCGTTTTTCTTGCGGGGTAGGCACATAAAGGTGCGTACTTGTTTCATCCATCAACTCCCCCTAACCTAAAAGATCCTCGGAACTAAAAATAGGTCACGTCCAATGGACTTGCAATTGTATGGCAGAAAGGCACTCGTCACAGGAAGCAGCAAAGGGATTGGCGAAGCCATTGCAAAGAAACTCGCAATAGAGAAGGCAATCGTCATCATCCATGGCCGCGATAAAGCGCAGGCTGAGAAAGTGGCGAATGATATTACCGCGCTGGGGGGGCACGCCTATGTTGTGATCGGAGACCTCACGCACGACGACGATGTGCAGCGTTTGGTCGAGGATGCGGTAAAGCTCGCAGGCCCTATCGATATCCTGGTCAACAATGCCGGCGGCTCGGGGGG
>NZ_LMUX01000024.1:135548-207264 GCF_009765705.1 Burkholderia sp. L27(2015)
GTCGCCGCGACAATGCCACCACCGAATGCCCCCGAATATTCGGCGTGCAAGGCTGCTATGAACGCAATGACCGCGTCGATGGCAAAGGCGGTGGCGACAGATGGAGTCACGGTCAATGCCGTCTCTCCCGGCACGATACACAGCTCGGCGCTAGATCACCGTTTCCGTGAGGTCGCTGCAGAACGTAACGTGGCGGACAAGGACGCGCCATGGGAAGTTATCGAACGTGCCGTCCTGCCGATGTTTGCGCAGGTTCCTGTTGGCCGCGTTGGCCGACTGGACGAAATTTCGGATGCCGTCGCCTTCCTCGCCAGTCCACTTTCTGGATACATTACCGGCATGAATCTGCGAATTGACGGCGGCCTATCGCCCAGCCTATAAAATCATGACGTTCTACCGTGAGTGCTCGCTTATTGGGGCGGATTCAACCGGTCGAGGCGGTCATTCCAGTGCCGTACGGCGACCGGCGGAATGGGATCGACAAAGCGCCATTTCCAATGCGGTGCTGAAACAATGTCGCGAGTGGCCGCTTTTGTTAAGGGTTGTTCGATGCCTGCCCTTGTCTGCTGCCGCGTAAGCGCGCGATGGCGCATGGGGCCAGGCGTTGGACAAGCCTCGAGGGAGGAAACCGCAGAGTGGACCAACGTGGCGTGAGGCTTGAGCGGCTAGCCTCATACAGCCCAAGGTGCTTATGCACGCGATAGCAGCAAGGACGAAACCGACAAAGGCATAGTTTCATTCGTCCGCGCTCTACTGAGGTGTCGCTGCTCGGCTCTTCCGCTTCCCGCACGCAGCGGTGGCTCGTGGGATGGCTTCGCCCGCTTATCCAGGCACAGGCCACGCAGCCCAGCGAGGTGTGTCCTTCCATGATGAACGCCTTGATCTCAATCATACGGTCCACGTCGCTGTGGAGTCTACGAGAGACGACACAGTACTATTACCTTACGTTGTCACATGGAAGGAATTACGTCGCGGCAACTGCAGCCGCCCGGCTTCTGGCCGACTGATCGAGATCAAGGACGAGGAGCATTACCGCCGTTTTCTGTCCATCGTAGACATACCGCCCTGTGAAACCCCTAGGACCGCTATCTTTCAATTCCCAATCCCCGAGTTGAAGGAACCGGAAGTCGTCGGGCGCATCCTTCTCTGCAATCTTCTTCAGCTCGGACAACACCTCCAGAGTCGACGTCCAGAAGTTGTACGTTACATGAAAGAGGATCGGGGAGGATGAGTACGAAAAGAGCTGCTGAAAATGCTGTCGCAACCTGATCAGTGTTGTCTTGTTGCTCGGCTTTGCCCTGCAGACAACTGCTTCGATCGCCGTGAGTTCAATAGCCTATGGCCATGGCTGAACATTTATCTCCGAGAACGTCTGAATTGACGAAATGCAAGGCGCACCGGTTCAAGCAGCACCATCCCGAAGGCAATACCGAATAGACGATACAGCCCTGGCTGGATATCTACATTGAAATAGGTATCCGGCACCAGTACCACCAGGAACGCCAGCGCGAATTGCGTCCCGACATAGGCGACCCCGAGCTTGCCGTTTTCCACATGGCGTCCGACGATGACGCCGATGCACACCGCCAGCGTCATGGCGAGCGGCGAGTCGTGGGAGACCATCAGTATGCCGGTGGCCAGCAGCCCGCCTATGCTGCAGCCGATGAAGCGGTGGATTAGCTTTGAAGTCGCAGGATGATGCGCGGCTGAGAGGCTGGCGACCGGTACCATCATGACCGCCAGGATGGTGGTGCTGGACTGGCTGAGCGCTTCGATACCGAACCAGGCCCACACCCATGGAATCATGGCAAGGGCGATCGCGCCCTGCATGGCATTGTGAAATGCAGCTTTATGCCAAAGCGGGGACTTCAGAATGAGCGCCTCCTGAACGGATTGGCCGCCCGGCCCCAGGAATTTTCGGCGAATCGAGACCGCCGAAACCGCGCTGACAAGCACGGATGCGCAGGTGCCGGCCGACACCTCGATGAACCGCGACCTGGCGAAGACGCCAAGCGCCTCGCCCGGATGTTCCATGCCGTCGATGAGCACCATGGAGAAGGTCAATCCAGCAAAGAGCCACGCATAGCCGCTGCGGCGGATCAGTGCGAAATACAGCGTCACGGCGCCGACTACGGCCAACGCGGTGCTGAGCAGGATCGAGGAGTGCATGATACGGTCCGCCAGCAGCCATGCCAGCGCTGCGCCGGTGGCGGTCCCCATGACCCGCAGGCTGCCGCGCTTCAGGCTTTCAGAAAAATCCGAGCGGATCACCATGTATCCGCTGAATGCAGCCCATCCAACATTTCGGACACCTATGAGATGGGCGGCGGCGATTGCCAGGAGGACCGATACAACGCATTCGCATTCGTCGATGATGCGAGGGCCTCGTTCGGGCCAGGATACGAAATCGCGGGCGATGCCCGCGTTGAGTACACTAAAATCATCGATTGCTTTTCTTGTCCAAGACATGCGGTCTCCGGTCAGCGATGCGGCATCCTCGTATGCAAGCTGATCCAGCTCATCGGTGGTTACGTAAGATCGTCTTGGCGGTGTGCCGAGAGGCGGCGCCGTGCCGAACCATTCCAATTGCAGAGCAGTTTTAGCGGGCACCCGAAGAATGCATCTCGACTAATTTGGCGGCGCTGCGTGCGGTAACACGCAGCGCGAGACACCCATCAAGGTTCGTCAAGTCAAATATTTGAACAACATCGTCGAGCAGGACCATCGGGCCATCAAACGCATCACTTGGCCGATGCCGGGGTTCAAAGATTTCGGAACCGGTGGCCTCAGCAAAGTGGTGAGTACTCTTCCGGAATGCAGATCGTTGATGTCGCCCTTGCAATCTGTTCCGGGCCGCCTTTCGGTGGCCACAGGCCGTCGGCATAGTGACGTGCGCGTAGCGCAACGCGTTCCTCCAGGCTGGAAAACCCCCAGATATGGGTGATCCGGGGCGGCCCATCCAGAGCATACATATTGATCACCAAATGGCGGCTGTAGTCGTGAGCGGGACCCATGGCCTGCTCCCATCCCGCCAGGGTCGGTGGCAAGCCACCGGGCTTCAGATGGTAGGTTCGGAATTCATAGAATCGCCCGAATGCCAGGGGCTCGACGTCGGGCAGAAAAGGGAAGCGCGCGTACCGCTCCATGCTCAATCGGCTGGACGGGTCATCGATACCGAATGGATGGGCGCTCATGAGCGCCCGCAGCCGCTCCCTTTCGAACGCCTCGGCGGTCTCGAAGCTTCGCAATAGCTTGATCTGAAAGAGCTCGCCGATCTCTGTGCGCCAAGCGCCCAGGAGCCGACCTTCCCCATCCAGAACCCAGTTGCGCGCCGCGGTAGAGACGGCGGTTTGTTCCAGCGGTGAGCTGGAAATCGTAGTCAGTTCATAGAGCATGATGTTCTCCTTGATAACGCGACTGTCACGTTGCGTTGAAGCTTGCGCGGACAGCCCGGTGAGTCAAAACAACGATGTCAACCCGCCGGCGGTTGCTTGCTGGACTGATTGACTAGCACGCCGAAGAGCAGGTCCATTTAGCCAATGACAAACGGATCGCGGCTCTTGCCGGAGAGTTCAATCCAGATCGCCTTGGTTTCCAGATACGCGTGAATGGCATCAGCTCCGTTCTCGCGACCAATGCCCGAGTCACCGAAGCCGCCGAACGGGACCTGAGGTGCCACGACACGATAAGTATTCACCCAGACCGTGCCTGTGCGAAGGCGCGATGCGACCCGATGGCCCTGGTGAATGTCCTTGGTCCACACGCCTCCGGCGAGGCCGAACTTCGTGTTGTTGGCAATAGCGACGGCTTCATCCTCCGAATCGAATGTGATCACCGACAGTACGGGACCGAATATCTCCTCGTTCAGCGACCGAGCGTCTGGGCGCAGCCCGGTCAGCACGGTCGGTTGAACGAATAGAGCTCCGAGCTCGGGGACCTGTTTACCGCCACATGCGAAAGTCGCCCCCTCGGCTCGAGCAGCCTCGAAATGTTCAAGAACCTTGGCCAGTTGGCGATCGTTGGCTAAAGGTCCCATCTCCGTAGTCGGATCGGTGGGATCGCCCAACACGATGGTCTGAGCTCGCGCCACAATCCGTTTGACCAGTTCGTCGGCAATCGAGCTGTGGGCGATCAACCTTGAGCCTGCCAAACAGGTCTGCCCGCTAGCCGCGAAGATGCCCGCAATCACTCCATTCGCGGCGGCCGCAAGATCGGCGTCAGGGAACACGATTTGTGCCGATTTACCGCCCAGTTCCAGCGTCGTTCGGGCGAAATTCTCTGCCGCGGCGTGCGCGATCGCCCGACCCACCTCGGTTGACCCCGTGAAGGCAATCTTGTTGATATCCGGATGAGTAGAGAGAGCCTTCCCCGTCTCTGGACCGACCCCGGTCACGACGTTTACGACACCAGGAGGAAAGCCTGCCTCGTGCGCCAGTTTTGCCAGTTCCACCGTAGACGCAGGCGTGTAGTCACTCGGCTTAATAACGGCAGTACAACCGGCCGCCAGCGCTGCCGCAAGTTTGAACGTGAGCAATAACAACGGCGAATTCCAGGGCGTGATCATTGCAACCACACCAACGGGAACTTCTTGTGTGTAGACAAGATAGTTTGACTTGTCGGTCGGAACAACCTTGCCGGTGACCTTATCGGCCATGCCGGCGAAGTAGCGGTACCAGTCCGGCAGCGCACGCATCTGCTCGGACATCTCACGCAGAAGCTTTCCGTTGTCTCGCGTCTCGATCTGTGCCAACCGCTCTGCGTCGCGCTCAATCAGTGATGCCAACTTCCACAGCAGCTTGCCTCGTGCCGGCGCGGTGAGTTGGCCCCAATCGCCTGTAAGCGCCTTGCGCGCCGCCTTGACGGCTGTATCGACGTCTGCTGCCGTGCCATTGGCAACAAGAGCCCAGGGCTCGCCAGTGGCTGGATTGAACGATTCGTACGTCTCGGCGCCTGGCACTGAGGCGCCATCGATGAACATTTGAACTTCGGTATTCGACATCTTGAATTTCTCCGGGGATGAGGGACGACCATGCTTGCGGCCAGTCACCGATGGAAGCAATGTCCTTGCTGAATTATCGTCTTGACCCGTTGCGGCGATTACTTGGGTGTGGCACCATTTAGACCGGCAACTCGCAGGCCATCTTCGTATTGCTTGTCGGTGACTTCATCAAGCCAATCGGTTGTGCCAAAGGAACTGGCCACGTGGGTCAGGACACTATCCGAGGCAGCTCCATGCCAGTGGATTTCACCGCCTTCGATCCAAGCGATGTCACCTACACTCAGCACCTCAGCCCTCCCGTCAGCGGTGACTACGAGACCACGGCCGTTCGATGGGATGATGAGCTGCCCCTTTTGATGTTTGTGCCAGAACGTTCGAGCGCGTGGCGCGAAGATGACGTTATTTACCGTTGGGTCTTGGCCTGGTTTGGATAACGCGTCGCCCCAGACACTGCCGGTGAAGTTCGTCGAGCGTTGCTCGCTCGGCAGGCCGGCTCTTCCCCGTATGATCAGCATCAGATTTTCTCCGTTCGGGTCTGGGCGATGGCATCGAACGCGGGATACAGGTACTTGCCGCAGCCAATAGGGTCCTCCGACATAGGAAAGTGGCCGCACCCCTTCATGACGATCAACTCACCGCCGAGCTGATTGGCCGCCTCCCGGCTCATTTCGACCGTGGCGGAATAATCGTATTCCCCCGTAAGAATATAGAGCGGACAGGTGGCCGGCTTGAGCGAGGCAGCGTGCTTCGGTAGATCGATAGAATAAAAGTGCGTGTCGCCCTGGTAGACACCCGGCCCTCCCTGCGCGTATTGCCAAAGGGTCTGTGCGCGCGGCCCCGCTGGCGACGACGGCGCGATCAAGCCTCTTTCCCAACTGACCATGAACGCTGAGTGATCGACGTCGAGGCGATTGGTCCAGTCGACGAAACGTCCCGGATTGCCGAGACCGCCCTCTAGCGCACAGACGCCGGCAAACTTGTCACTGTGGTTGCTAGCCAAATACAGACAGATCGCGCCGCCGATAGAGCAGCCAGTCAGAATAGGGTGATCGAGATCAAGGGCCGCAATGAATGCCAGTACGGTGTCCGCGTAGGTTTGGGTAGTCAACGCATAACGCTGGTCTTCCCAGTCGTCCGGTGGATCCGAGCGGCCGTGCCAGGGCAGATCGAATGCATAGAGGCGATAACGTGAAGTTAATTCAGGGTCTTCAAGCATGTGGCGGAATTGCCGTGAATCCGAGCCAGCGGTATGCAGACAGACTACGGGGACGCCTTTGCCCGCTGCTTCGAAGTAGATGCGTTGCGGCACGCCATTAACGTCGATGGTCATATAGCGCCCTTCGATCGGGCTGAGGCCTTTACGCAATGGGGGTGCCTTAGCCGTCGGCGAGCGTTTTCCTACCTGCGTTTCACGCAGCTTCTCAACGATACGGTCAAGGACTACAGTGGCGCGTGCCCAACTTGCGCGATCGCCACCGATCCGCTCGGCACCCTGCGTTGAAACGATTGCCCCCACGGAGGTGAAGCCGCGCGGAGGAACTGGTGCGCAAAACAATTTCCATTCTTCGCCGGTTATTGCGATCGAGAAATCCCAACTCGCGTTGATACCGACATCCGGAAGATAGTGAACGCCCTCACGGGTAATTTCAACGCCAAAGCGGACGTTGTCGATCTCAAGCAGCGCTCGACTACGATGAGGTGCGGGTAAGCCGGTCAACGTGCAAGCCTTCACCGCTTCTTGCACAAGCGAATGATCCAATTTCCGTGTCATTTGGTCTAGCTCCTTAATGTGGTTTGTATAAGCAAAATCTCAGCATGACAACATCGTGATAGAGGTTAGGCATCCTAATTTTACTGTTTCGAAAAACCCTGTAAGACGCCGCAGTACACAGCGCCCTGAAGTGGAACCTCGCGGATCTCTTCGGGCGTGCAGCCGTTTCTTAAGGCGTCGCGAAGGTGCAGCCGCAGATCATCAGAACTTTATTTGATGTACCCTTATTTAGGGTTCTGGCTTTTCGAAATACCCGTTTGTTCGCGATCTCTAAGTGTGGCAAGGGCAGCTTGCGCCGCACCCGCCACGTGGTCCTGACAGCAACGCCATGCTAAATCCTCGTCACCCGCGAGCAGCGCTGCGCCAAACACTTTCATTTGCGCAAGACTTTCCTTGTTCCGGTGTGGGCGGGCGATGCCGATTGAGCGTAACTGCATAGCTCGTACATGGATGCTTCTTAATCCGGCCGCCAACACACTGTTGTCTGCTCCGTCAATCAGGATCGAATAAAAGCGCTCTTTCGCGTCCAGCAAGCTTTCGAGATCTCCAGCTTCGTACACCTGGTCAAATTCGTCGACCACGGCATGTAGCGCCGCCCGATGTTGAGGGAGAGCGCGTCGCGCGAATTGCCTCGCCATATGGCCCTCAAGGACACCACGCGACTCATAAAGCTCTTCTGCGATTTTCAATGTAATAGGTGCAACAATCGGCCCTTTAACAGGCAGCGTGACGACAAGCCCCTCAGATTCAAGCTCGCGTAGTGCTTCGCGCACGGACGTTCGGCTTACCCCAGTCATCTCACACAGGTCGCGCTCTACCAGCCGCTGACCAGGCTCAAATTTTCCACGTGCAAACGCCTTGCGCAGCATGGCGGCAACTTGCTGACGCAACGGCGCCGCCGAGACAATCTGGAAAACGCGTGCTTCGGACATATTTTCCTCAATACAAGTCAGCAGTCGTTAATAGCGTAATACGGTAATATGCTATTAGCATAGGAGGCCAAACGACACTTAGCAAGGACCGTATTACGGTCATAAACTAGTGCCATATCATTTTCGCCGTTTTCCGGAAACTGGAAATTCCGCGAAACCCTTTCCAGGCACCGATTTCCGGACATGATTGGGTTGTAAGCCGGAACCGCAGAACTTTTGGAAATCTTTTCCGTTCAAATGATTACAGGAGATCAAGACCGGCGAGCATGGCTGCTTTTCCTCCTCATTTCAAAATCTCTTATTGTAGGTTTAACCAGTTGCGAGCGCGGCTCATCATGTACAGCGGCATGGGCTTCTTCTCCGCATACTTTGATATTCTAAGAAGTCTATTATTTATTAATTCGTTATACGAATCATAATTGGTTCACCGCCGCGATTTACTTGACGAAGTCAGCCTCACGGTGCTCCGCGAATAAACTGTCCGACGCAGCCGCAATTGCTGCGGCCAATAACGAGTGTCTTTAAAGGACGTTTCCGTTCCAGTCGAACGAATCGGGCAAGCCAAAAAACGACGCTGCTATCGGCATAGCGTGGTTCATCATGTTTCTTCCATGATGAACCTTGAGTCCGCGCGCGCGTGCGGACTCGAGCAGCGCGGTCATGCGCGGCTCCATGATCACATCGGCGACGACTGCATGGAACGGCAGTGCATCGACGGGAAATGGCAGGGTGTCGCTGGCGTTCAGTCCGACCGGTGACGCGTTGATGGCGATATCGATGTCCTTCATCGACGGCATACCCATTGCCAAACGCGCGCTGGACACGCTTGCAATTGAGCGTGCCAGTTCATGCGCGCGCCCTTCATCGACATCATTGACGGTGAGGCTCGCGATTTTCTCCATCCCCAGCGTCCATCCGATGCAACGGCCAACGCCGCCGCAGCCATGCAGATAGACATTGACACCCTCCAGACTCACGCCATCCGCATGCAAGCCCGCGAGAAACCCGGCGCCATCGACGTTGTCGCCTTCCCAAGTCCCATCCGCGAGCCGCCGCAGCAGATTTATGGAACCGATGCGCTGGGCACGTTGCGTCAACACGTCAGCATGGTCCATTGCTGCGAACTTGTGCGGCATGGTCAAGATCGCACCATCGACATTTTCAGTCGCCTTCAACCCTTTCATCGCCGTATTGAAGTTCGAAGCGGTCACGTCGGCTGGCAGCATCAAGGCGTTCACGCCGTAACGCTTGAAGAGCGCGCTCCAGACGACCGGCGCGCGAACATGCGAGATAGGAGAACCGAGGATATAGAAGAGGCGCGTCAGCGCGTCGACGGGTGAGTTGAGCGAATGTCTTTCATCTTTTATCGTCATTATCTAGTCCATGTTGGCATCGGATCTCTCGACCCGATGCAAGCCAGTCAGTGCGAGGTGACATTTTGTAGCATCGTACCGCTCCGGCGACTCTGGATAAACGCTGCGGCAATCGCAGTGCCGATCGGTATCGTGAGTAATACAAAAAGCTGAGCGAAGTTCCAGTGTCGAAGATTATGCTGCTGGGATTGACCGTGCTAATTCTCGACCGATTCGATGTTGTCGCGATGGGCTAGATCGCACCGACTACCTCAGATTGGAAAGTCGATCACGTCCAGCAGAAAGCCCCAAAGGGTCGCGTATCGAGGATGTATTCAACATTGAGTTGCTTGACAGCGGACCTCTACGTCCCTTTTTAATTTACGCTTATGCGTGCACCACTTCATGCAACGGCATCGTCTACTCTAAACCGGGTATCCGCGGTGATATCGATCCTTCGACCCGACCGCGCTGCCTCCACAACAGCGAGAGTTGTCGCAAGCGTCCGCGCGGCGTCGTACGCGTCGATGAGCGGTTCGGCCGCGCCGCTTGCGACATCGACGAAGTGGCGCAATTGATTTGCATAGACGTTCTCTTCTTCCACTGGAATGAGCTGGTCATGAATCCGGCGATGACGGCCTTTCTCACCGTCGTATGACCAAAGGGTTCGGTCGGGCAATGAAAGCGCACCGTCCGTGCCCGCGAAGAAATGTGTTGGCACCTGACGGTAATCGAAAAGCTGGCGGTCTTCTCCCGCTGCGGTATCCCAGCTCCACGGCGTCGCAGCGGTATCGGAGAGACTGATGTTCGCAACCGTTCCGTTATCGAGTTCAAGCGTGCAAGCAGCTGAATCCTCGACTTCATGCGCCCTGGTCTTGCTCGACGCTACCGCCTGAACCGAAACGACGTCTCCACAAAGGTGCCGAATCAGATCGATCTCATGGATCATGTTGATGAGAATCGGCCCACCTCCGGTATGCCGACGCCAAGGCACTGCAAAGTAAGCATCGGGTTTGTACACGAGACACATGATGTTTACGACCACCAGCTTGCCGATGCGTCCCTCGCCGATCGCCTTCTTTGCAGCCCGCACCATCGGGTTGTGCCTACGATGGTGTCCAACGAGCACCGGCACACGCGCATTGCGTGAAGCTTCGGCAAGCGCTCGCGCGGATGCAAGATCATCGGAAATCGGCTTCTCGATTAGCACCGGAATTCCGCGGTCGATACACGCCATTCCAACTTCCACATGCGTGCTGTTTGGCGTACACACAATGACCGCGTCGACATGCTGCGTATCGAGCAGCTTGCGATAATCTTTGTAAAGCGGCACTCCCAGCGTAGCGGCTTGATGTTCGGCTTCGGGGGATGGATCGGCTATTCCCACAAGCTTGCATTGATCACTATTTGCGATCTCCTGCATATGACGCTTGCCGATGACTCCCGCCCCGACTACCGCGATGCTGATTTCCGACATTGGCCTGATGCCTCCTCAAGAATATCTTGTATGTGAACGTGTTCTCGTACATGCATGTCGCAAGTTTAGAAACTAGATAAACAGGATGTCAACGCATTTTCCACTCGGGTTCACGTAGAGGAACAAACGAGGGTTTATCCCGAAATAGCCAAAACGCGCTTGACTCCACGCCTTATCGTAATCAATATGTGAACGTATTCACCCATATGAACTTAAGGACATCCATGAACGCTGTGATGCTTGACCGCCTGGCCATTCGCGAAGCAATCGATAACTGGGCCGTGTGGCGAGATGCCGGAGACTGGGACCGCTTCGCGAGACTGTGGCATCCGGAGGGCCGGATGATGGCTACCTGGTTTCAGGGGAGCGGACCTGAATTCATTCGCGTGACGCGAGAGGGTTGGGCACGCGGCGTCAGCATCCTGCATTTCCTCGGTGGTACGTCCATCGATCTCGCGGATACGCGTGCGATCGCGCAGACCAAGATGACAATCTCGCAACGCGGCGACGTAGAAGGGCTTCAATGCGATGTCGTGTGCACCGGGCGCTTCTACGATTTCTATGAAAAACTGGATGGCGAATGGCTGCTGCGCTTGCGTCAGCCGATTTATGAGAAAGACCGCCTTGATCCTGTCAAGACCGGTGTAAAGCTGGATCTCGATGCCGAAATACTCGGCCGCTTCCCCGAGGGTTATCGTCATCTTGCGTATATTCAGACGAAGATCGGCTATGCCGTCAAACGCGACATGCCCGGACTCACGGGCCCCGCCGTCGAGGCGCTCTACGCGCGCGGCCGCGCCTGGCTCGACACGGGAACACTGTGATGAGAGGACAGGTCGACGCTTTCACCTATGACGCGTTGCCGGCCCGCATCGTCATGGGTGCGGGAAAGCGCAAGGACGTCGCAGCGGAAGTCGAAAGACTCGGATGCAAACGTCCTTTGATTGTCACGACGCGCGAACAGGCGACGCTCGGCGACGACATCGCGCGACAGTTCGACGCCGGATCGACCGCCCTCTTCGCCGGTGCCACCATGCATACGCCCTGGGATGTGACCCAGCGGGCGCTCGACGCGGCTCGAAGCGCGCGCGCGGATTGCGTGATAGCAATCGGTGGTGGTTCGTCCATCGGTCTCTCGAAAGCCATCGCGTTGCGCACGAAACTGCCGCAGATCGTGCTGCCAACCACGTACGCGGGTTCCGAGGTGACGCCCATTATCGGAGAGACGCGCGACGGGCAGAAGCACACCCTGCGCACGTTAGAAGTGCTGCCCGAAGTCGTCATATACGATGTCGAGTTCACGCTGACTCTGCCCATCGCGCTGAGTATCGCGAGCGGTCTCAATGCGATCGCGCACGGAGTCGAGGCACTCTACGCGACAGACGCCAATCCGGTGACCTCGCTGATGGCGGAGGAAGGCATCGCGGCGCTTGCGGAGTCGTTGCTGCACATCGTCCAGTCACCTCATTCGGTGGAGGCGCGGCGTCTCGCCCAATACGGCGCATGGCTGTGCGGAACGTGTCTTGGAACGGTCCGCATGAGCCTGCATCACAAGATATGCCACGTGCTCGGCGGAACGTTTAACCTCGCGCATGCGCAAACCCATGCGGTCATGATTCCGCACGTCGTCGCCTACAATGCAAATGCGGCGCCACGCGCGATGACGAGCATAGCTCGCGCGCTGAATTCACGGCTCGCGTGGTCTGGATTACAAGAGCTCGCGGTCAAACTCGATGCACCGCGCTCGCTAGAAGCGCTCGGCATGCCTGAATCGGGCATCGATCGCGCAGTGGATCTGATCATGCAGAACGCCTACTCCAACCCGCGTGCGCCCGACGCTCCTGCGCTTGGCCACATGCTCCGGCTGGCATGGCAAGGCCTGCCGCCCGAGCCGACGAAATGAGGACGCACCATGCGAAACTTCAACGAAGACAACATCACGCAGGCTGTGCTCGACAGGCTGAGCAGCTGCGCGGACCCGCGCACGCGCCAGATCAGCGAGGCGCTCGTTCGTCATCTGCATGCCTTTGTGAAAGAGATCGAACCCAGTGACGCGGAATGGGCGAGCGCCATCGCGTTTCTCACCGAAACCGGCCAGACGTGCTCTGATACGCGGCAGGAGTTTATTCTGCTGTCGGACACACTGGGTGTCTCCATGCTCGTGGATGCAATCAATCATCGTTTCGATGAAGCGGCCACGCAAACCACGGTGCTCGGTCCATTCTATGTGGAGGAAGCACGCGACTTCCGGCTCGGCGCCGATATTTCCCACGAGTCCGGCGGCCCTGCGCTGATCGTCGAAGGTACGATCGAAGATGTGCGCGGTGCTCCGATAACGGGCGCGTTGATCGAAACCTGGCACGCCGACGATCGCGGCTTCTACGACGTTCAGCGCGACACCGGCAAGTCGGCACTCGACATGCGTGCGCGCTTTCATACCGACATGAACGGACGCTTCTGGTATCGATCCGTCGTGCCCGCTGCCTACCCTATTCCGAACGACGGCCCCGTGGGCAAAATGCTGGACGCTCAAGGACGGCATCCTTTTCGTCCCGCGCATGTACATTTCAAACTGAGCGCGCCGGGGTTCGAGACCATCGTGACGCATGTCTTCATCGATGGCGATCCGTATCTGGACTCGGATGTCGTCTTTGGCGTGAAGGATGCCCTGATCACGAAGCTCTCACGGATAGAGGGACGTGTGAGCCCCGGCGGACACGAAGTCGAATCAGGCACGTCGTTGATCGCGTACCGGTTCGTTCTCCCAGACAAAACCAGAGGCTAGCGGAAGGACTCGTGCATAAGCTTTCCTTGCATCACCTGACCATGCTCGACGCGCACCCGCTGCAGCTCGTCGACGCCGCGCATGCTGGCGGATTCGACTACTACGGATTGCGCGTCGTCGCGCCGACTGCGGCGGATACCATCATCGACGTGGCACATGATCCCGTTCTTATGCGGGAACTGTCGGCACGAATGGAAGCGACTGGTGTGCGTCTGCTCGATATCGAAGCGATCTGGTTACAGGCCAGTACGTGTATTGAAGACTTGCTTCCGGCCCTGGAGGCAGGGCATCGCCTTGGCGCGAAGCATGCGCTGGCCGTGGGCTTCGACGACGACCGTGCTCGCCTCATCGACAACTTCAGCGCACTGTGCGAAGCCGCCGCACGCTTCGAAATGACCGTCGGCCTCGAACTGATCACCTATTGCCCTGTCGGCACGCTAGACGATGCGCTCTCGCTAATCCGTGCAAGCCGTCAGCCGAATGCGCGCATCCTGATCGACACACTGCAAGTGTTTCGGTCCGGCGCCAGCGTGGAGGACATCGGTAATGTAGAAACACGCCTTATCGAATACATTCAGATATGCGACGGCCCGCGCGCTTCGCCTGCTTCGGTGGATGAGCGGCGCACGGAAGCGCGCACCGCGCGCCTGCTGCCCGGCGAAGGCGAACTTCCATTGCACGAACTATTGGCGAAGCTGCCGGCCGACCTGACGCTTGCCGTCGAAGCGCCGACGCGAGAATTACGTGGCCGTCCATTCGATGAACAGGCGCGCACGATCATGGAAAGGATGCAGCGCTTTCTCGCCTGAGCGCGTCACTCCGCCAAATACTGGCGCTGTATTCGTGCCGCCGAAGTCGTAAGAATGGCGATTGCCCGCTCGCCAATCTCTTTCGAATAACGCACGGCTGGAATTGCGAGATTCAACGAACCGAGCGGAAAGCCGCTTGCCGACAGGATGGGCGCCCCGACGCCCACGATGCCCGGCGTGTACTCTTCCGAGGACTGCGCAAAGCCTTTCTTGCGCACGTCTTCCAGCGCCGCGAGCAAGGCTTTCTTGGAGGAAATTGTATTCTTCGTGAAGCGCTGGAACGTGACCGCGCGCATGTATTCCTCACGCATCGCGTCGGGAAGATAAGCAAGAATCGCCTTGCCGCCGGACACAGCATAGAGCGGCGCGAGATCGCCAAGCCGCATGTGCGATTGCAGGCGTTGCTGACTAATGACCGTGGCGACGACTTCGACCTGCTCGCCCTTTAATTGATTGAGCGCGCACGATTCCGCGGTCTGTTGCGTGATGTCGCGCAAAACCGGTTCCGCGCAGGCGATCAGGCTGCGCCTCTGATTTGATTGCTGCGCCAGCTTGAGAATGGCGTCGCCAAGCTTGTAGCCTTTGGTTTCGGCCACGAAGCGCAAGTAGCCACGGTCCGTGAGATTGCGAATGAGCTTGGTCAAGCTGCTCTTTGGGATATCGAGCGCCGCGGCTATTTCCGCATGCGACATTTCACGACCCCATTGAGCCAAAAGCTCAAGCAGGTCGAGGGTACGATCAGCCGACTTCACGGTACTCGCCGTCTCGACATCGTTCGCGCGCATGGTCTTCTGGTCCTTATTCATATGGGGGAACATGGTATATCTCGCCCGGTAAATGTCAAGCAGGCCGGGCTTCGGCCAAGCAGTTCGGCCAAGAATTGTCAGATAACGCTTGTTCCTTTAGTAGAACACGTTCACAATCGGATTAACAACTATTACTTCAATGAACGACCATTTACACGCGAGGAGAACATGGAAAAAATCGCGCAAGGCTATGGAGGCAGCACCTTCTCATTCATGTGGCAAGACACAGCACTCGCCGCATTGCGGAAGATGCAAAAGCTGGACTTGAACAACTTCGACGTGCTGGTCGTCCCCGGTCATCTCTGGCCCGATGAGCTTTCCGCAGCGGAGAGATCCGGCTTGGCAGGCACCTTGAGAAACGAAGGCATTCGCATCGAGTCACTCAATCTTCCGGCGCTCGATCTCAACCTTGTCAGTCGCGTCGAAGAATTCCGGCGCTACTCCATCGACCTGTACATTCGCACCATGCAACTCGCCTCCGACCTCGGCGCGGGTGCAGTAGTGGTAGTTCCCGGAAGGGTTTCATCTCTGTTCCCGCCGCCCAGTAAGGATTCGGAGTTGTTGCTTAGGGACAGCCTGGAGCAGCTTCTCCGGGTTGCCGAGCGGCTCGATCAGAAAATCTTCATCGAGCTTCATCCCCAAACGCCTATTCCGACCACTGACGCAATGCTTGCCTTTCTCGACGGGCTCGCTCATGAAAGGCTTCTGATCGCCTACGACGTCTCGAACGCTGAATTCGTCGGAGAAGATCAGCCTGACGCGATCAGGCGGTCCGGCAATCGCATCGGGCAATTCCACCTTTCCGACGGTACACGCAGCCAGTGGCGCCATGACCGCATCGGCCTTGGAACGGTGCGCTTCGATGAAATCCTGAGCGCAGTGAGAGAAACTGGAGTCTCCGGAACCTTAATTCTCGAGATCATTTCCTCGTCGCCACTGGAAGATTTAAGCGCGTCAGCCGATGCGCTCAAACGCAGCGTTATCGACTAACCGAATTAACGGACCTTACTTCCATGCGTTTTTCTCAAGATGCTGTCCAAATCCCCTCGTCGTTCGAGCATCGGTCCGCAATCGTGAACGATGTCAACCTGCACTATGTGATCGGTGGCAAGGCGCCGGGTTCCGCGCCGCTGATGCTCCTCATTCACGGCTTCCCGCAAAACTGGTGGTGCTGGAATAGCGTCATCGCCGAACTGGGAGAGCGATATACCGTCGTCGCGCCAGACCTCAAGGGCGTTGGCTTGTCCGACAAGCCCGCGTGCGGATATACGAAGCGCGAGATGGCCGCCGATCTCCACGCTCTCGTCGAGAGCCTGGACGGAGCACCCGCGCATATTGTCGGTCACGATATCGGCGGGATGATTGCCTACGCTTACGCAACCCGCTATCCGGCGCGTTCGCTCACGATCATCGATGTGACCATTCCAGGTGTCGGCGATTGGGATCAGGTGATCGCGGATCCACGTGTCTGGCATTTTGCCTTTCACCAAAACCGCGATCTACCTGAAGCCTTGATCGTAGGCGGCCGAGAGCACGTGTACATCAGCTCGTTTATCAATCAGCAAACATTCCGCCGGGGCTCGATCTCTCTCTCGGACATCAGCGAGTATGTCGAGGCGTACAAACAACCGGGTGCGTTTCGCTCGGCCATGGAGATGTACCGCCAGTTCCCCCAGGACGCAATCGACAACCGCAATGCAGGACGACTTCCCGAAGAGCTCCCGGTGCTCGCCATTGGCGGCGAAAAGCGCTGGGCTGGCCGGGTCGGTGAGCGGCTCGGCACCGTGTCATCGAACGTGACGAGCGTATCGATTCCAGACGCCGGGCATTTTGTCGCCGAAGAGCAGCCGGGGCACTTCATCGACGCGATGTTTCAGTTTTGCAGGTAAGTAAACTAAAAAATAAAGGAGACTTAGCGTGGAAGCCGAATCGAAAATCGACATCAAGACATTCCTGGACCACCGGCCGTTGTGTGCCTTCCAGATCCGCGTCGTTCTATTGGGTTTGCTGGTGCTGATCCTTGATGGAATGGATACCACTGCCATGGGGTTCGTTGCGCCGGCTCTCGTTGCCGACTGGAAGCTCGCACGCGTTGCGCTGTCGCCGGTCTTCATGAGCGGGCTCTTCGGCCTCGCCGTCGGTGCGCTCACAGCAGGCCCGATTGGCGACCGGCTCGGCAGGAAAGCGGTAATCGTCTCATCGGTTTTTTTGTTCGGCATCTTCAGCCTTGCCTCGTCCTTTTCGAACGATCTATGGACCCTGGCGCTGCTGCGGTTTCTGACGGGACTCGGTCTGGGTGCATCCATGCCCAACACTGCAACGTTGGTATCGGAGTATGCGCCCGCAAGGCATCGCAATCTGATGATCACGCTCGTGTATGCAGGCTTCGCAATCGGCGGCGCGATCGGCGGCGTCGCGAGCAACGTCCTCATCGAACTATCCGGTTGGCGCGCCGTTCTCTTCGCTGGTGGCGTACTGCCGATCGCAGTCGGCTTGCTGATGATTTTCGCGCTGCCGGAGTCCATTCGATTTCTTGCAACACGTCATGACAACAGGCTCGCGGTTCAACGCATCATGCAGAAACTGGCGCCCGGTGTCCTGCTAGCCAACACGGTCATCCGCACCTCGGACGACATCGCGGGCAGCGGTAGAGGCAAGGTGGCGATCATCGTTGGGCGCGGGTATATCGTCGGAACCGTGAGTCTATGGATCGGCGTGTTCGCGACGCTTTTTACACTCTACCTCATCAATAGCTGGCTACCGCTGATGATCAAGGATGCAGGCATGAGCCTGAGCGACGCATCGTTGATCGCGACGCTTGGCCAGGCTGGGGGAGCACTGGGTTCGCTGGCGGTCGGCTGGTGCATGGACCGTTATTCGCCTCACAAGGTGCTCTGTGCAACGCATGTCGCCGCCGGACTTTGCGCGCTGTGCATCGCGGCCACCGAGCGCACGTTCATCGCCACGAGTCTGCTCGTATGCGCGATGGGTTATTGCATGAACAGCCTGAACGTTGGCTATGTCGCCTTGGCCGCGCGCTTTTATCCCACTTCCGTCCGCGCAACGGGTACAAGCTGGGAACAGGGGATAGGCCGGTTCGGCGCCATCAGCGGTGCGGCTATGGGTGGCGTACTGCTTGCGACAGGCTGGAGCTTCAATGCCGTGTTTGGCGCGCTTTGCGTGCCGATGGCGATCGGCATGGTCGCCGTTTTCATCAAGAGCATCTTCGCGCCCGATGTCGCGTCTGCCGACATGCCAGCGTCGAGCATCGAAGATATCGTCACCTTTGCACGAGAATAACGATGACCCAAGAAAACATTTCGTTTCGCTCTCATCGTCTGCATGATGGACGACTAGCCTATCGTCGCAGCACGGCGGCCAGCGCGAAACAAACCGTGCTACTCCTGCATGGTTGGCCGCAAACATCCTGGGCGTGGCGGCATGTCATACCTCTGCTGAGTCAGCAGTTCGATGTAATCGCGCCCGACCTCCCCGGCTTCGGCGATTCCTCGAAGCCCGAGTTCGGCTTCGACAAGAAGACCATCGCGCGCTGGCTTCATGAACTGGTCGAAGCGCTGGGTATAGAAAAGGTGGCGATCGTCGGTCACGATCTGGGCGGTCACGTCGCGTATGCGTACGCCGCTCAGTGGCCGGAAGCGGTCAGCCATTTCGTGTTCGTTGAAAGCAGTCTTCCTGCGTTCGGACAGGAAGAAGCGATGGACGTATCCCGCGGCGGAAGCTGGCACTTCGGCTTCAACATGGCCGGCGACATATCAGAATCGCTCGTCGAAGGCCGCGAGTTTCTCTTCGTGAATCACTTCGTGCGCCGGGAGACTGTTGGCGTGTTCGATCCCGATTCAATCACCAACGACGACGTCAACGTCTATGCTCAGGCCCTCGCGCGTCCAGGCGCCTTGCGTTGCTCCTTTAGTTATTACAGGACTTTGCCGCTCGACCGGCAAGACAACGTTATCTGGGGCAAGACGCCGCTTTCGATGCCCGCATTGAGTATCGGCGCGCAATGGGGTTATGGACCGGCATCCGCTAAAACGCTTAGGCGTGTCGCGGCGAACGTGTCGGAGATCATCATTGACGAATGCGGTCATTACGTTCCTGAAGAGCGGCCTGTTGAATTCGCCAAAGCGGTGAACGAATTCATATCGAGCGAAACTACCTAGTCAACACTGCAAGGATGAGATATGGACGCCGCGGATTTCGACACAAGGTCGTTCAGGTAGAAGACATCAAGTCACACCGTCATTGTGCCCGACCTGCGAGGTGCGGGCCATTCTGACTGTCCTCAGGGCGGTTACGACAACGCGACCATGGCCGCCGACATTCACGAGATGATGCATGTGTTAGGTTTCGAACGTTATGCGATATGCGGACACGATATCGGTGCAATGGTCGCGCTCGCGGTTGCTTGCAACTATCGTCAGGCAGTGACGCATCTCTGCCTGTTTCCAGTAGCCGACCCCTTCGGTTCGAAAATCTCCCTGCGCTTTAACAGGTTAGCTCGGGCGTCGAGTCAAACTTCGGCCTACACAGCCCATTTAGGCGCCGGAAGCGGTTATTTTTGTGCGCTTGCGACAATCGCTTGGGCCGCGCGGATCACGGGCAGATCGACCATGCGGCCGTCCAGACTGAAGGCTTCGCCGCCGTGCTTGGCCGCTTCTTCGAGCACGCGGCGTGCCCAGACCTGCTCGGCCTCGGTATGGCCGAAGGCATAGTTCACCTCCGCAACTTGAGCCGGGTGTATGCACAGCTTGCCGCCGAAGCCGAACGCGCGCGCGCGTCGCGCATCGGCTGCCAGACGCTCAGCGTTGCTTGTTTCGGTGGTCACGCCGTCGATGGGTGCGGGCAGCCTGGCGCGGCGCGACGCGACCACAAGCGCATTGCGCGCAAATGCCAATTCAGGCTCCTCGCTTGTTGCATGCATGCCCAAGTCGAGCTGGAAATCCAGGTGGCCGAAGGCTAGGCGCACGACCTGGGGCTCTCGAGCCAGCGCATCGGCCGCGTCGAGGCCCGTTAGCGACTCGATCAATGCCACGATGCGCGCCGCGTCGCCGAGCGTTTTTGCCATGCGGCGCAGCGCGCCGACATCCTCAGCCTTGGGCAGCATCACCGCCACGCCTTGGGAAGTCCAGCCACGCAGCAGCGCGATGTCAGCCTCGTGCCAAAGGGTGCCGACGGTGTTCACGCGGACCACAGTGCGTGCCAGTTGTGCGCGCGTCATTCGCGGCAGATGTTGCGCGAGTTGCTCGCGCGCGCTGTCCTTGCTGCCCTCGGCTACCGCGTCTTCAAGGTCGATGATGATGCAATCTGCGCCCGAATCAAGCGCCTTGACGAAGCGTTCGGGCTTCGTGGCCGGCACGAATAGCAGGCTGCGCGCATGGCGCTCGTAAATACCAACGGTCGCGGACATGGCTCAGGTCACTCCGTCGGCTTGCAGCTTCTCGATGTCAGCATCCGAGCGACCCAGTTCGCGCAGAATGGCCGCGCTGTGTCCGCCCAGCGCAGGCACTGGATCCATGCGGACATCGAAGCTGCTCACGTTAGCGGGCGGCAGCATTGCCTGGAGCTCACCGGCGGGTGAACCGATTGTGCTAAAACGCTGCCGCGCGTGCAGTTGCGGATGCGTCCACAAATCGCCGACCTGGTTGAGCGCGGCGTTAGCGATCTGAGCTTTATCGAGACGCGCGGTCACAACCTGCGCCATGAGGCTGGCAAAAGTCTGCTCGATAACTACCTTTAAGGCTGCGCGGTTTTCCACGCGGCGAACGTTGGCGTCAAAGCGCGGGTCGACCGCGAGTTCAGGCCTGCACAGCACGATGTCACAGAACAGCTTCCACTCGCGCTCGTTTTGCAGGCCTAGCATCACCACCCGGCCGTCGCCCGCCTTGAACGGACCATAGGGATAGATGGTGGCATGGGCTGTGCCGTGGCGTCCAGGTGGCTCCTGGCCGTCATACGCGTAGTACATGGGAAAACCCATCCATTCGCCAAGCGCTTCGAGCATGGAGACCTCGACATGCGAGCCTTCGCCGCTAATATTTCGCTGCAGCAGCGCACTCAAAATGCCCGTATAGGCATACATGCCCGCCGCGATGTCGGCGATCGAGTTGCCCGCCTTGCTGGGCTCATCGTGCGTGCCCGTGATCGAGAGAAAAGCCGCTTCGCTCTGGATCAGCAGGTCGTAGGCCTTTTTGTCGCGATAGGGGCCGTCGGCGCCGTAGCCCGAGATGTCGCAGACGATGAGCCTTTTGTGCTTCGGGTGCAGCGTCTCGAACCCCAATCCCATCCGTGCGGCCGCGCCGGGCGCGAGATTTTGCACCAGCACGTCGGCCTGGGAGATCAATTCGCCTAGTACTTCCTGGGCCGCTGGTTGCTTCAAGTCTAGCGTCAGGCTTTCCTTGGAGCGGTTGGTCCAGACGAAGTGCGAGGCCAGCCCACGCGTACGATGGTCGTAGGCACGCGCGAAATCGCCGACGCCAGGACGCTCGACCTTGATGACGCGCGCTCCAAGGTCGGCGAGCTGACGTGTGCAGAACGGCGCAGCAATCGCGTGTTCCAGCGTGATGACAGTGAGGTCGCTGAGCGGTCCCTTGCGGTTTGATTCTGGCATGGCTTGTCTCGTCTCGGTATTATTCAATTTCTGCGCTGGCCTGCATAGCCAGTTGGCCCTCGGGACCACGCGCCCACAGGCGTGCCGCCCCGCCTTCGAGCTTGCCGTTGACCGTGAACGGCGCAGTGTCGAACAGCGGGCTGACGGCCTTGAATTCGAAGCTGCGGATGGCTTTTTCTGGATGAGTACGGCACAGCTCTTCCATCAGCAGTGTGGCGATCAGCGGCCCATGCACCACGAGGCCAGGGTAGCCCTCTTCCTGCATGGCATAGGGACGGTCGTAGTGGATGCGGTGGCTGTTGAAGGTCAGCGCCGAATAGCGCATCAGCAGCACCGGGTCAGGCCGCACGGTGTGGCAGAACTGCTCGTCGGCGGGCGCCGCAATAGGCTGAGGCGCAGGCGCGCCAGCCGCCGGCGCGTCGCGGTAGACGATGTTCTGCTCTTCGCGAATGGCGATTCCCTGGGCGTCGCTAATTTGGTGCAGCACTGTCACAAATACCAGCCCGCCGCTGCGCCCCGACTTGCTCTGTATGCTCTTGATCGTGGAGATACGCTGTATCGGTTCGCCCATCGCCAGCGGACGCAGAAATTGCAGCTGCCCACCGGCCCACATACGCCGCGGCAGCATAATGGGGGGCAGAAAACCGCCGCGCGTAGGGTGGCCGTCCGGGCCGATGTTGGACTGTCGCTCACTAGGCAAGAAGTACAGCCAATGCCACAGCGGCGGCAGTTGAGAAGGCAGCGCGCCGGCATCGGCTATGTCCAGCGTGGCTTGCATAAGGCGCACAGGTGCTTGCGTGATCAAGTCCGTTCGCTCATCGCTGCGGCCGACCCACGCCTCGAAGGATGCTGGGCTTTCAAGACTAGTATGCATCGCGCTCTACCCAAGAAAGGATGACAACCGCCTCCAGCGCTTACTTAGTTAGCGCTGGAGGCGCTCTTTTTCAATCGCTTCCGGTACTACAGCGCCTTGACCAGTTCGGGCACGGCCGTGAACAGATCGGCTTGAAGTCCGTAGTCAGCCACGCTGAAGATCGGTGCCTCCGGGTCCTTGTTGATTGCTACGATGACCTTCGAATCCTTCATCCCGGCCAAATGCTGGATTGCACCCGAGATACCGCAGGCGATGTACACCTGCGGCGCGACGGTCTTGCCCGTCTGGCCCACCTGCAAGTCGTTCGGTGCGTAACCGGTGTCGGCCACGGCTGACACGGTTTCAGATTGCAGCGCTGCCGCCGGTGGCGCTCGCAGCGTCAAAGGCCGTTGTGCGCTAGGCGATGACGGCAATGCTGTCAGTGCTTTGCACAGTGGCAATCGCTTTAGGGCTACGAGAATTTTCATTATTCAGGATTCCTTTGAAAAATCAGTAGGACCGGGGAAGTTGAAGCACATGCTCGGCCACATGTCCAAGAATCATGTTGGTGGAGATGGGCGCGACCTGGTACAGGCGCGTTTCGCGGAACTTGCGCTCCACATCGTATTCGCAAGCGAAACCAAAGCCGCCATGCGTCTGCAGGCAGGCGTTAGCGGTTTCCCAACTGGCCTTAGCGGCCAAATACTTGGCCATATTGGCTTCGACCCCCGCGTTCTGGCGCGCATCGATCTTCTGACAGGCACGCCAACGCATGAGGTTAGCGGCCTCGAGTTCAATGAAGCACTCAGCGAGCGGGAACTGAATACCCTGGTTCTGACCTATGGGGCGGCCAAAAACATTACGCTCGGTCGCATAGTCACGTGCCTTTTCGAGGAACCAGTAGCCGTCGCCAATGCACTCCGCAGCAATCAATGTGCGCTCAGCGTTCAGGCCGTCAAAGATCACTTTCAGGCCCTTGCCCTCGGTGCCAAGCAGCGCATCCTCAGGGAGCTCCAGGTTGTCGAAAAACAACTCGTTGGTCTCGTGGTTGACCATGTTGAGAATGGGACGCACAGTGAGCCCGTTGCCGATGGCTTTGTCGAGTTCGACGATGAAGCACGAAAGGCCATCGCTCTTCTTTTGCACCTGCTCGAGCGGCGTCGTGCGGGCGAGCAGGATCAGCAGGTCGCTGTGCTGCACGCGTGAGATCCAGACCTTCTGCCCGTTGACGACCCAGCGGCCGTCTTTTTTCACAGCCGTAGTCTTGAGCTTAGTGGTGTCGCTACCCGTGGTGGGCTCGGTCACGCCCATGGATTGCACGCGCAGCTCGCCCAAAGCGATGCGGGGCAAATAGCGCTGCTTCTGCTCCTCCGTGCCACTAAAGACGATGGTATTCATTACATACATCTGACCGTGGCAAGCGCCCGAATTGCCGCCCGAGCGATTGATCTCTTCCATGATGACCGAGGCTTCAGCCATTGACAGTCCCGAGCCCTCATATTCCTGCGGAATCAGCGCGGCTAGCCAACCGGCCTTGGTAAGAGCATTGACGAATTCCTCGGGGTAGCCGCGCTCTTCATCAATCTTCCGGTGGTATTCGGCCGGGAATTGATTGCACAAGCTACGTACCGCGTCACGGATCTCCTGATATTGATCGGGGGCAGAAAAAATGGAAGCGCTCATGAATGAAGTTTCCTAAATTGCTTTAATTGACTCATAGTAATATTTAATGATTTTAGAGAATAATAGAATTATTTGATGCAAACATCAGTTTTCGGTATCGAGGTGTCTGATGGATCTCAAGCAACTGCGCGCCTTTGTCACTGTGGCCGAAACCGGCAACGTCACCCGTGCATCCAGCCTACTAAATCTTGTGCAGCCTGCAGTGTCGCGTCAGCTGCGCCTGCTTGAAGAGGACATGGGTACAGAGCTGTTCGACCGCAGCCGTCACGGCATGCTGCTCACGCCATCGGGCAAAACAATGCTTGAATACGCGCGTCGCATACTCAACGAGGTGGCGCGTGCCAAGGCTGAAATCCAGCCGACCGAAGGGCCAGTCTCTGGCATCGTAAGCATTGGCCTGTTGGCCAGCACCTCGGACCTGCTGGCCACGTTACTGGCTGGCGAGGTGGCGCGACGACATCCGCACATCCGCCTGCGACTGACTATCGGCTACGCAGGCCATCTACAGGACTGGCTCGAAGCGGGGGACTTGGATGCCGCCCTGCTCTACGGGCAAAAGCAAACGCCCGCGCTGCACGTGAAGGCTCTCCTCGAGGAGAACCTGTGGGTGGTAGCCAATCCAGCCGCGGGACTGTCGCACGCGCACCCGGTCGCGTTGTCGCGCGTCGCGCGTGAGCCTTTCGTCCTGCCCGCCGCGCCGCAGGGCCTACGCGCCATGATCGAACACGCGGCGACCGAGGCCGGCGTGACGTTGCGAGTCTTTGCCGAAACCAACGCGCTGAGCGTGCAGAAAGAGCTGGTCGTGCAAGGTCACGGTTGGACGATTCTTCCTGCCGTGGGTGTCACACAGGAGGTCGAACAGGGCCTGTTGTGTGCGGCACCTCTGGCATCGTCGGGCCTGCAGCGCACCATCGTGCTGGCGGTGCCTAGCAGTCGCCAGGCCACAGCGCCCGTGCGCTGTGTTGTCGCTGCGCTGCTGGACTGCGTCAAGAGCACATTCGAACAAGGCCGGTGGCCCGATGCGAACTGGTTGGGTTAAACAATCTTCTGCAACCGCAAATCGGCGATGGCATGCACATCCATTTCGATACCGGACAGGATCACATCTGTGTGTTCTACAGTCCGATCTCTTCGGCCACCCTTTAACTTCGAAGGCCCGATCAATGAAGGCAAGATAGGCCCCGAGCCGATGCGTTCTTTCTAATGATGCCTTCGCCGCCGATCATCGGCCACTGTACGAACGCTCACGGTTTAGAACGAACGCTGTTCACCGCGCGCTGGCGAAGCAAGTCCAGGACGGCGTCGCAGAACGGCTTAGGCCCCCCGAGCTTACGACCGAGTTCGGGAAAAACCCCGAGGATGGGCATTAACTCGAGCGACCGCGACGCTTCCAAATCCTGCAGCATTGAGGTCTTGAACGCGCCGAGCTTACGCGTGCTCTCGATGCGCTCGGAGCACTCCAGCTGCCTTGACATCATCGAGGCAGCCCGCAAGCACAGGTAGGGAGCTGCTGCATGCGAGTGCGAACCGGGAAAGTGTAACGAAGCGATTCATCGGTGTTCTCCTATGCCGAAAACAACTTGCCGAACACGATCAGGCTACTACCGATACTCAACGATACTGCGTGGCGAAACTTGGTGGACATGCGTGTCTCCGCTGTTTCGTGAGGAATTCTGTGTCCGACGGGCAGACATATATCTTACGTGAGGCGAGCAATCCTGCGTAATTGCAATGAGCGCGCCGCCCGCATCAATCTTCAAACGACGCAACATTTTGCCGGCGCCGGTCCACCACCAGCCGCGTTACGTCCGGCCGGGAATAATGCCCGGCCTGATCGAGATTCTGCCGTTCGCGTCGAACTTCGTTGCGATCCAAAGTCGCCACCAGCAAGCATTCCGTGCCGACCGAGGGCGGGATCACCCATTCGCCATTGGGCGCGGCGATGCACGAGCCGCCGTTGGCCAGCACCTCAGGACAATCTGCGAGAATCCGGTCCAGATGCGGGGTATCGGCGGGAAAGTCCTCGCGGCGCATCAGGGCCGATATGGAAATCGTGTAGCTGCGCCCTTCCTTTGAAATGAAACGCGTGATGTCCTCGGTATTGCGCAAATTGCCCGGCCATAGCGCAACGTGCAAATCTTCTCCTTGGGCATAGAGTGCGGCTCGCGACAAGGGCATCCAGTTTTCATAGCAATTCAGCCCGCCCACCGTAAAGGAGTCCAGCGCATGTACCCGCAATCCGTGGCCGTCGCCTGGTGACCAAGACAGACGTTCTTCATACGTCGGCATCAGCTTGCGATGCACCGAGCCGATCACGCCGTCCGGCCCGATATACACCCGTGAGCAATACACGCTGTAGCCGCCGCGATCCTGCGGCCGCTCAATGCAACCCAGCATGACCGCGATGCCATGCTTGGCCGCAGCTGCGCATACGGCGTCCAGATGCCCTGCTTCGATCTGCACCGCCTGCTCGAGATAGTAGGCATGGATATCTTTCTGGATCGACGAATTGAAGCGCGCGCCATCGGTCAGCTCCAGCCAGAACGGATAGCCGGGCAACAGTGCTTCGCCGAATGTGACCAAGCGGCATTGCTGCTCGGCGGCGCGGCCGATGTAGTCGATTATTTTTACAAGCGTTGCTTCGCGGTTCAACCAGACTGGCGCAATCTGGGCCAGGCCGACGGTCAGCAAATCCTGGTTTTGGGTAGACGTGGACGACATGTATTTCCTTCCGGTGAATGGCGGAGCCGACAAGACGCGCGCGGCTCGTGCATGAGAGTTACTTTACGAACAACTGGCCTGGATCGAAGAACGATTTGAACTCAAGGGCATTGCCGGCCGGGTCCAGGAAAAACATGGTCGCCTGCTCCCCAGCCTGGCCCTTGAATCGAATGTATGGCTCGATCACGAATGCGACGCCGGCCGCCTTGATCTGCTCGGCGAAAACATGGAATTCATCCCAGTCTAGCAAGACGCCAAAGTGAGGCACCGGCACGTCGTGGCCATCCACCGCGTTGTGATGCTGCGTGATTTTTTCCGGGGCGAGATGGGTGACGATTTGATGGCCGAACAAGTCGAAATCGATCCATTGTTCACTGGACCTACCTTCGGCGCAGCCCAGCACGGTGCCGTAAAAATGCCGTGCCTTGTCCAGGTCATCAACCGGGAAGGCGAGATGGAATGGGTTAATTTTTCTCATGAATACGTACCTTCGTGGAGCAAATTGGGCAGCAGGAACCCTATGATAAACTGCTCCAGGCAGGTTCCTGCAAACGATAATTACGCACCATGAATGAGATTAACTCATGCCAACGGTAGTCCCGGGTGACCGCCGCCTTCCTTCGCTTAATGCAGTACGCAGCTTCGATGCGGCGGCACGCCATTTGAGTTTTACGCTCGCAGCGCGCGAACTGTGCGTCACGCAGGGGGCGGTCAGCCGCATGGTGCAGACGCTGGAATCCGAACTCGGTGTCGCCCTTTTTCTACGCATGGGGCGCAATCTGGCATTGACGCCCGCTGGCGCGGCTTATCACCCCCACATTCTGGAAGCGCTCGACCGTATCGCTGCGGCAACGCGCTCGATCAAGCATATGGATGGCGGCGGGGTTCTGTCGATCAGCGTGTTGCCGACATTCGCGATGCGTTGGCTGGTGCCGCGCCTGGCCCGGTTTCAACAACGCCATCCCGACATCCTAATTGACATCACGACCAACGAACGTCTGGTTAATTTTTCGACCGAACCAATCGATATTGGCGTGCGCTACGGCTTGGGCCAATGGCCAAATACCGAGGCGACGCTATTCATGCATGAAGATGTCGCAGTGTTCTGTGCGCCATCGCTGCTGCAGCGCGGACCACCCCTGCGCGCACCGGCCGATCTGGCGGCGCATCGGCTATTGCAGCACAGCACTCGCGCCGGTGCGTGGGGACAATACTTCGCCGCCAACAACCTGCCGCCACCCGATCTTAGTCAATCACCTGGATTCGAACATTTCTTCATGCTGATCGAAGCGACTGCAGCAGGGATGGGTGTGGCCCTGCTGCCGCAATTTTTTGCTGCAGATGAGCTGGCATCCGGGCGGCTGGTACAGCCATATGAAAAGACGTTGCGCAATGAGCAGGCGTATTACATCGCGCATGCGCCAGGTGCGGGGCGTACACGCAAGATTCGCCTAGTGAAGGAATGGTTGCTGGAAGAAGCGCAGTTGATGGATTCAAAACGTCAGTAGAATCATGTTCAAACGTACCGAGCCGGGTTTGGTGAGGGCACTAGTGGCCGGCAGTGCCGAACGCCTGGGCAATGTGTTGGCACCGAGGACGCAAGGCAAGGCACCTAACGCCTGGACTTTTGTAGCCTTTCATTAGGCATGTGAGGTCCTTTGCCACGAGTCGGGCTTGAATTTAAAGACCAATTGGTCTAGAATTTGCTAGATGGCACAACACACTTCTGTCCCCTCGCCGCGTGGTCGCCCTCGAAGCTTCGATATTGACGCCGCTATCAAGCGAGCGATGGACGTCTTCTGGTCGAGCGGCTATCACGGCACGTCGCTTCCTGATCTTCTGGAGGCGACAAGGCTTTCGCGGGGCAGCCTCTATGCCGCGTTTGGAGACAAGCATGGGCTTTTTCTACGTGCCCTCGACCGCTATATCGAAGACGCACTGGCTCGACTCGATGCCGAACTCGATTCGCAAAGGAGCGCGCTGGCGGGTCTGCGTGCCTTTCTCGCGGGGTATGTCGATCGCACGAGCGGCATCAACGGTAAACGCGGCTGTTTGGTCGTGGCGACGGCGATGGAACTATCCGCTCAGGATAGCGAAGTAAATTATCGAATCGCCAAATTCTTCCGGATATTGGAGGCGCGACTGACTGCCGCGTTGACACGCGCGCAGGAAGCTGGGGAGTTGGCCGAAGCCGTCGAACCAGCAAGTACCGCGCACTTGCTGGTCTGCCTTGTCGAGGGTCTGAGGGTGGTAGGCAAGACCTCTCCGGCTCGCGCCACGACGCAGGCTATGGTTGAAACGCTCCTGGACCGGCTCACGGGCTAAGACGTTAAACGACACCGATCTGTTTTAGCACGCTTATTTATGGACCGAATGGTCTTGAAGGTATTTAATGTCCCCGATTCAGATCGTTTGTGCTGTGCTTGTCCCCTTGCTCTGGGGCTATCAGTTCGTGGCCATCAAGCTCGGCCTTGCGGAGTTTCCGCCGCTCTTCTTTCTTGGGCTACGTTTTCTGGCTATCGCACTGCTGCTCATTCCATTCGTCGCCAGACCCATGCGTAAGCAGCTAGGCCCGATCCTGGCGATATCCGTATTTCTCAGCGCCCTGAACTTCGGTTTGTTCTATATCGGCCTTGGGCTCGGGACGGGAACCGTTACGGCTGTTGCTTATCAACTTGCCACGCCTTTCATCATTCTCCTGTCGTGGCCAATGTTGGGAGAACGACCATCGTTGCGCACTGCAGCCGGCGTATTGCTTGCTTTCATCGGCGTTGTCGCGGCTTCAGGCGGCATATCGGTGAACGCCATTGCTGCCGTGCTTGTCGCCGCGGCGGCTTTCGCCTATGCGGTCGGCAATGTCCTGACCAAGCGCTACGGCCCGTTCGACTCATTGATGTTGGTGGCATGGATGTCACTATTTACGGTGCCCCAGGTAATGATCGCCTCGTTCGTACTCGAACGCGGCCAATTAGCATCCTTTGCAACGGCAGATGCATATGGATGGCTGGCGCTCGTCTATACCGTGCTGATCGGCGGGATCGTCGGGTTTGGTTTGTGGTTCTGGCTCATTGCCCGCTGCTCGATGGGCCGCATTGCGCCATTCGGTCTGCTGATGCCGGTGTTCGCGACAATGTCGAGCGTATTGTTCCTCGGTGATCGACTGACGCCGATGCTAGTCGTCGGGGGGCTGGTCGCCCTCGGCGGCGTCGCTGTTACACAGCATAGACCGGTAGCCCAAGCGGCTTGAGCGGCGTATCGAATTTTTTTAATCTTCAACGAAAAGAGAAACACTGATGGCGACATATGTTCTGGTGCATGGAGCCTTCCAGGGCGGCTGGATCTATGCGCGGGTTGCGCGCATGCTTCGAAAGGCTGGCCACGAGGTTTACACTCCGACACTGACCGGGCTAGGGGAGCGTTCCCACCTGGCGAATCACGCGATCAACCTGGATACGCACATCCAGGATATCGTCAACGTTTTCAAATACGAAGACCTTACCGATGTGATCCTCTGCGGCCATTCGTATGGAGGATTGGTGATCACCGGGGTGGCAGGAGAAATCGGTAATCGTATTCGCACGCTTTTCTACCTCGATGCCTACGCGCCTGCAAAGGGGCAATCCCTACTGGGCATCACCGGAGCGGGAATGTCACTTGCCGTTCTGGAGCAGGCAAGCGGGAACGAGGGGATGATCCCGCCGATTCCATCTGCCGTATTTAACGTGAATGTCGCAGATGCTCCCTGGGTTGACGCGATGTGCGTGCCACAACCGCTAGCGTCCTTTGTACAAGCCGTGCGAGTCGGTGCGGAATCGGTTCCCGTCGCTAACCGTACCTACGTGTTCGCGACAGCCAATGGTGGGGATTGGTTTGTCTCTACCCATGCGCGGCTGAAAGACGATCCCCGGTGGAAGGTGCGTACAGTGGCGTCGGGCCATAACGTCATGCTCGATAGTCCTGATGAGCTAACGTCGCTATTGCTGGAAGAAGCACCTGGCCCCCTCGGCGATCAAGGTACCAGCATGTTTCCAGCGCGTCTGTAACGTGGGTCGCAAACCGTCAACGTGCAGAAAGCAGGTTGTGCAGACCTTCCTTCGATCAATTATTTAAATAATTTTTGGCGAAAATTTAACGAGTCCCGGCCGATGCTCAGTGACGGCTTCAAGATCCCGTGCGATCTGTTCCAAAACCGGAGCCCATTGACCATGTTTTTGTTGCCGATACAGGCGAATGGAGGGATACCACGGACTATCGCTGCGCTCGGTCATCCAGACCCAATGTGGGTTCACATCCAGTAATACCCATGTCGGCACATCGAGTGAACCGGCCAGATGTGCCGCCGACGTACACACAGTGATCACCAGATCCACGCTCTGGAGCAAGGCAGCCGTGTCATCGAACGGACTCAATTCACCGGAATGATCGATCACGCGCAAGCCCTCGTTGCGCATGGCTTGCTAACCTTGATAGCTCCCCATACCAATTCCGACCGAGAGGGTCTTGCCTTGATCAACCTCAGGAATCATGGTCAACGCAGTAGCGGCGGCGATACCGGAGTAGGCGGTACGCGCGACTGAGTTCACAGAATCCTGCACGCTGTTCAGCCGCGACATATTGACCGCATCGGAAGGATTTACGCCTGGCGCCACGTTGGTGATGGTGCGCTCATTGCCCGGCGAGCCCACCGATACCGAGTTCGCCTCGCTCGCTACCGAGCCCGCGCCGGGCGCCACTGAATTTGGCGCCGACGCTACCGCGTTGGCGCCCACTGCCGACGAACCGGACCGGTTGATTAGAGGTATATTTATCTCAACTAGTATCTCGATGTCGTCAGAAAGCGGATAAAAATAAGGTGCAGTAAGTACCATTGCAAAATCAAATTCTCCTTCTACCAGTCCACCAATTAGAGCATCTCTCCCCCAGACCTCGCTTACCCTCACTTGTACATTTGGCATCTTCTCGCGAAACCGCAGCAACACGTCAGGAAGAACTGTACAGGCAATGACGGAAGACACAGCGATAGAAACCGCCCCCCCCTTTCGCTCTGTAAGCGCGCCATTTCTTCGCCCACTCGATCCAGGTCTGCCGGAATTGCACGACCTCGACGATGCAATAAAGCGCCAAGTGTCGTGACTTCCACGCCCTTAGTCTTGCGTATTAACAGTGATCCGCCGTAAATCGTTTCCAGTTCGCGTATGGCCATGGAAACAGCCGGTTGAGAAATACCGAGCATGGATGCTGCCCGGTGAATACTTTTTGATTCAACAACAGCAACGAACAGACGAAGCTGTTTAATTTTCATTGTCTTGTTATACATGTCGCGCGAGCTTTATATTTTGGCCAGACTTCAACCTAATACTAAGAAGCCTAATCACGCTTCGGTTTGACGGACTGTAAATAACGGCGCTTTCGCGCAACACGGCGTAACAATCGAGCCGGTTTGAATTCATCGCGTCCTCAGCCCTTGATAGCCGACAGCGCCCTCTTTCGAGACGTCCATCCCCCTTTGCGCCGCACGGACACGGTTGTCGCATCTGTCTCGCTCATCAAATGGATGGCGCCGTGCGCCCTTCGTGGAGGATGTCGTCATCTGTTAGTCCCGGTAAAAGTTCACCGTCTCGTCATGGCGGTGGTGGCGAACCGTACTAATAGTATCGATTTTCAAGCTGAGTTAGCTCCTCCGTAAGAAGAAGCACATCGATCATATGGGAAGGTCGACGTCAACACCGGTCGATGATTCCCACCGCGAAGCAGCCGACGAAGTGTTGCTCAAAAAGCACCCCAGGGCAGCGAATTTTGATCTTGCCGCGCAAATTTTGCGAAGACACCATGGGCTCACTTTATCTGGAGGGCGATATGTCGGTTGTTAAAAAAGACATGACAAAGTCGAATGCGCACACACTGCATTCGAAACTGGATTGGCGAATCTTGCCCTTTCTGTTGATCTGTTACACGCTCGCGAATCTCGACAAAATCAATGTCGGATTCGCCAAATTGCAAATGCAAAGCGACTTACATTTCTCTGACGCGGTATACGGTCTAGGCGCCGGCATTTTCTTTCTTGGCTACGTCCTTTTCGAGATTCCAAGCAATCTACTGATGCCGCGAATAGGCGCGCGCAAGACCATCAGTCGCGTGATGATTCTCTGGGGCTTGGTTTCCGCCAGCATGATGTTTGTTCATAACTCAACATCTTTCTATGTCACGCGGTTCCTACTCGGCGTCTTCGAGGCGGGCTTCGCCCCGGGGATGATCTTTTACCTCGGCTATTGGTACGGTCCCAAACGTATGGCACAGGTCATCGCGATCGTGATGCTGGCCGGCCCCATCGCCGGGATCGTCGGCGGCCCTGCATCCACATGGCTGATGACTCGCTTCAACGGCAGTGGTGGTCTGCCTGGATGGCAATGGATGTTCCTCGCGGAAGGCTTACCCTGCGTGATCCTAGGGTTCTTGTCGCTGGTGGTTCTGTCCGACCGGCCAGCCGAGGCCAAGTGGCTAAACGCAGAAGAAAGAGCACTGATCGAGGCCGAGTTATCGGTCCCATCGCAACGGCATCATGTGTTTTCGCAAGTCGTCCGGGATCCGCGCATCTACTTGATGGCAATAAGCTATTTCTGCCTTATCTGCGGGATATTCACAGTGAGCTTTTGGTTGCCGGCGATCATCAAGTTGGATGGCGTTACTGACACGATGGAAATCGGCTTTTACTCGATGATCCCGTATATCGCCGCGGCTATCGCGATGTTTCTGATCGGCCGCCGCTCAGACCGTCTAGGCGAGCGGCGCTACCACAGCGCGGTGGCTGCGGTCATAGGGGCCTTGGCCCTCGCAGCAGCAACCTACAGCACGGGCCATCTGGCCTTGTCGCTGATCTTTATGTCAATCGCAACCGCCATGATCTGGTGCGCCTATACGGTGTTCTGGGCGATACCCTCCGAATACTTGAAAGGCAGTGCGGCAGCCGGGGGGATTGCATTGATCAATACCATAGGTTCATTCGGCGGCTTTTTCAGCCCCACGATCATCGGTTGGGCTCATACCGCTACGGGCACGATCGACGCGGGGCTCTATGTCATGGTGGGGATTACCGCTCTGGGCGCAATCCTGCTTGTTGCGAATAAATTTCCGCATGTCAGAAACACGCCCCCTCTTCGCTCCGCCCTTTCGAGCGAAGGTTAATTCTGTGGCCACATCGATACGCACGTCCTGGACGGATGCACTTCATCCGCCGCGGCGTGACCCGCATGAACTGAAGTGAAGAAGGAAAGATCCATGAATGCAGTAGAGAAAGTCATCGCCATTACAGGCGCCAGCAGCGGCATAGGCGAAGCGAGCGCACGCCTGCTCGCAAAATCGGGGGCGACGGTCTTTTTAGGGGCACGCCGCATCGACAAACTTGAGCAAATCGCCGCCGAGATTGTGGGCGCCGGCGGCAAAGCCCATGCTCACGCCCTCGACGTCACCAGTCGAAGCAGCATGGACGCCTTCATCGCCGCCGTGGTGCAGCGTACTGGCAAGCTCGACGTACTGGTGAACAATGCCGGCATCATGCTGCTCGGTCCTCTGGACGAGACCGACCCCGATGAATGGGATCGCATGGTGGATGTCAACATCAAGGGCGTGCTCCATGGCATAGGCGCCGCGCTGCCTGTGATGCGTCTCCAGGACCACGGCCATATCATCAACGTGGCATCGATTGCAGGACATCGCGTACGCGCCGGTGCCACAGTCTACTGCGCGACCAAACACGCCGTGCGAGCCATCTCCGAAGGATTTCGCCAAGAAGCCGGCCCCAAACTGCGCTCAACGCTGATCTCCCCTGGCTTGGTCAGCACCGAACTACCGGACCACATCACCCATGCTCAATGGGTCAGCGATTCAAAGAGCGCTTATGAAATTGCCATCGGCGCCGATGTCATTGCCCGTGCTATCGCCTACGCAATCGAACAACCGAGCGAGGTCGACGTGAACGAAATTGTCATTCGTCCCACAGCTCAATCCAGCTAACGTCCGACCACCTTTGTTGCGAAGTTCGCTGTGAAACTGACTATCGCGTTGGCCCATTCGACTTTACATTTCTATGAATATCCAAACACAAGCAAACGATTTGACGGAATTGACGATAGACGAGATCAATCGCCGCTTCGCAGCGAAAACCCTTACCGCAGAGCAACTGACACGGGTACATCTCGCGCGCGTGGCGGCGCTCAATCCCTACTATAACGCCATCATCTTTGAGCATCACGGAGCACTTGAAGAAGCCCGAGCAATCGATGCGAGAAGGGATCGTGGAGAAAAACTCGGGCCGCTGGCGGGCATCCCCATCGTCGTCAAGGATACGATGGATATGGCGGGATATCCGAGCACGGGCGGATGGACACTTCTTTGCAGCAAGACCGGCGGAGTCGATTTAATGCCGGCAACCGACTCGCCCGTCGTGCGTCGAATGCGCGAAGCTGGGTGCGTGATCCTGGGCAAGACCAACGTACCCATCTTAAGCGCAACCGGTACACATGCCAATAATAGTTGGGCTGGCCCGACGCTCAACGCGGTGGAACCTACGCTGATGCCGGGCGGTAGCAGTGCCGGCACCGCAGCGGCTGTGGCCACACAGATGGCCGTGGTCGGTCTGGCCGAAGAAACCGGCGGCTCGATTCAGAACCCTGCGGCGGCGCAAGCCCTGGTCGGGATCAAGCCCACCTTCGCACTTGTTGCCAACACGGGTGTCATGCCGTTAGCCGGCAGCACGCGCGACGTCGTTGGCCCCATCGCCCGGACCGTACGTGATGCAGCCTTGGTTCTGGATGTGCTGGCCGGCTATGACGCAGCGGATCCGAAAACGGTGGCGGCTGTCGGCAAGCGGCCCCGCGGCGGCTATACCAGCCTGCTCGATATACACGCGCTTCGTGGCAAGCGGCTGGGTCTATATGGTCCGGGATGGCGCAATCGTGCTCTATCAGAGCAAACGCAGCACCACTATGCTCGCGCGCAAGGCGAACTGGAAGACCGCGGTGCGATCTTGATCGCCGACCCCTTCGCCGATAGCGGCTTCGCGGACCTGGGCCACCCGGCAGCAGGTACAGACCATTTCGACGCACGTGGGATGCAATGCCTACCGTACGACATGCAAAAGTATCTTGAACGCATGGGTCCCGACGCCGCCATCAAAACATGGTCTGAATTCATCGCAGTCGCGTTAAAGGAAGATCCGTTCGGACCCGACGGCGTGCTGCCTTTTATGCATAGTCTCGACGGGTTCGCGACCGCTTTGGCGGATCCCACCACGAATTCGACTGTAGCGGCGTTCTTCGAGTTACGCGAAAGCTATCTGGCGTGCTTCAACGGCGTGATGGAAAGATACAGTCTCGATGCCCTGGTGTTCCCGCAATTGCGCGACGAATTGCCAGCGCGCGACTCCTCCGATAGCCTTCACGAGACGACCGTATGCGAAATCAACATCGCAGGTCTTCCGGGGGTCACCGTGCCGGCCGGCTATTATGCGTCCGGCTGCCCGTTCGGTCTAATTCTGGTCGGACGACAATGGGACGAAGCGGGACTGCTCGCGATGGCATATGACTATGAAAGCGCAACGCGCCATCGTCGGGGGTATCCACACACCTAGACCGATCACGTGGCCTCGGAGGTCGCAAACATTGTCATGCGGGAACTGATCCAGCTCAATGCTTCGCCCGCGGCGACGCCCAACGGCCTGCCACGCTTGACGATAAGACACGCTTTCGCACCGGCGAGCAATGGATGCTCAATCGGTAGTGCGACCAGTTCTCCGGTCGACAGCTCGCGCAGCGAAGTATAGCCGCCAATGACCGTTGCGCCCTCTCCGCCCAAGGCAAATTCACGCAATACCGATAAGGAGTTGGTCACCAATGCAGGCTTCAACTCGAAGTGCTCGGCGTAAGCGAGCAAGGACATGATCTGCCCTAGTCCGTTGCTGGTTGGCATGATCGCGAGCGAACACGCGAGCATCTCCGCAACAGTCACGGAACTGCCGCGGCGTGCAAGAGGATGATCGGCACGCACCAGCAGCGTGACCGGCTGCGGGGAGCTGTTTTTGAAGACGATATCCGAGCGGATCTGCGGATTGAACGCGAGTCCGATATGTGCGGTGCTCGATGCCACCTTCTCGACGATGTCGCTGACCGGGAGGACATCGACCTTGACGCTGATACCTGGATACGCAGCGCAAAATGGCGCGACGACCTGTCTCATCAAGTCCACCACATAGCCTTCGCTGGTGGCGATGTGAACGGCACCAACCTGGAGGCCGCGCAAGGCAGACAAGCGGTTCTCGAACTGTTCCTGATTGGCCTCGAAGCCGCGCCAAAACTCCAATAGATGCTGCGCCGCTTCTGTTGGCCGCAGTCCGCGCGCGTGTCGCTCGAAGAGCACCACATCGAGCTCTTCCTCGAGTAATTGGATCTGTCGGGTGATGACCGAAGGAGACGTATTCAAGCTATCCGAAGCGCGCCGGATCGAGCCATGTTGGCACACTTCAAAGAAGTAGCGTAACCGGCGCTGATTGAGTTCACGCATAGACAGTCCAGATTGAAATTGAGCCACGTTGCTTACCAAGCAACACAGGATGATGCACTTTGATCTTGTTGCCTCGCGATAGCGAGGTGACCATAGACGCTTCGCTAAGGGGGAAAAATGAAGTACATGAATCTACGGGCGCAACTGCGCAAGCGGCTCGCCGAGAACAGGACGCTGGTTGCACCTGGCGTCTACGATGCTCTGTCCGCCATGCAGGTTGAGCTGGCCGGCTTCGAAACCGTCCATGCTGGCAGCTATTCATTCGCATCATCGCTTGGACTGCCTGACGTCGGCATCTTGAACATGACGGAACTGTGCAACAAGGTTCGCGAGATCTCCGAGGCTGTGTCGATCCCCGTGATCGCAGATGCCGAGAATGGCTTTCATGGCCCCGCCGCCATCGCACGCGTGGTACGCGCCTTCGAACAAGCCGGTGCATGCGGGATTCATATCGAGGACCATCTCAGCGGCAAGCATACGTCGGAGCCTAAGCGCGTCGTACCCTTGGAACAGGCGGTTCAAAAAATACGCGCCGCAGTGGCCGGGCGTGAAGATCCCAATTTTCTCGTCATCGCCCGCACAGATATCGCGTCGGTAACGAATCGGGTCGCCGATGTGGCTGAGCGGATGCTGGCGTTTGCCCAAGCCGGTGCCGATGCAGTGATGCCTATCGGCTTGACGCTTGAGCAATTGGGTGAAATACGTCAACGCATTCCTGCACCTGTCGTGATCGTGAACACCAACGGAGATTCGCTTGAATCTGAACGCGCGGCTGGGGCTGATATCGTGATCTATCATAGCTTCTGCGTCGACGCGGCGACATTCGGGATTAAACGGGCCTTGCAACGTTTCACGGAAACAAAAAATATTCGGTCCTTGGAAGGCAGCGTCTCTTCGCATCTGGAAATGGAGGTCTTACTTAATTACGCAGAGTACGATCGTCGCCGACAATGCCACGCTACGGACATCGCGCTGCCGACACTAATGAGCTAACCGTCACACAGTGACCAATGCAAAGGCAGGATTCACGCTGCCATCTGGCTACACTTTCCGCGGCAAGAGTAGTCCTGGTAGGTAAATAGCACGTGGAAAAGCGAGTCGATCCGCGGGCAGACTCGCGATTATTTACTTTGGCCAGTCCGCTTCGTTTCGGCCAGTTCTATGCTCATTTGCTCGAGGCTCAACTGCCGGCTCATGGCAAGCGTTCGTAGCGAGACGTAGGCTTCGTCTTCGTTGAGACCGAGATCTTTCATCAGAATCAACAAAGCCGAAAACACAAACTTGCGCGCTGCGAGTCGGGCTTCCAGTTGTCGAACCCTATCGTTCAGAGTTTGGCTCTGGCGGTAGGTCCTTAGCGAAAGTATGCAGGCTGATAGCACACCTTCATACTTGACCGGCTTACGGATGTACCCGGAAGGCTCCTGGTTGATTACCCATTGCAAACGGGAAGGTGTCTCGGTGCCAAGCACAGCGATGCGCGGCAAATCCGGCCATTGCGGTTGCGAACTATGATGAACCGCAGAGGTATGGTCGCTGTCGAACATCAAAATGTCGAACGCTGCAAGCGCACGAAAATCAGGAAAATCCTGGAGGAAAATGCCCTCGATACCCAATCTGCGAAATTGCTGCTCAAGATTGGTCTGATCTTTACTCTCACAGTAAAGCACGCCGATTCGAATTCCTCGCAGCGACAGCGTCGGCTTTTTCAAGCTATTCTCCCGAGGCCATGTGCCTGGCGGGCGGCGTCATCCCTGTGTTGCCGCCAACCTCGGAAAGATCCACCCAGGTCAAGTAAGGATCAGGTTTGATCGGCTCCGGTGCCGACCAGAATATCTCGAACTGACCATCCGGACGGCATCGCCCAAGCCTGGGCGTCAAGTAGCTGTGGTTGTTGTCGACGTCGATACGCACCTTCCCTTGCGGCGCCGCTACCGTCTCCCCATAAGCCGCGGTGCGCACCGAAGAAGGTTCGTCGGAGCCGCATGCATCAATGGCGCGAGTCAGAAACACGCCGATCAGATAAGCCGCCTCAGTATCCACTGACGGAGAACTTGCAACGCCGAACCTGCTGCGATATTGACGTAGGAAAAGGCGATTCTCCGGGTTATCGATGGACTGAAAGTAGACCGAAGAGACCAGATATCCTTCCACTGCATCCGCGCCTACGAGTTGTACTTCCGGCTCGCATAAGGTAAGGCTCAATTTCGCCACATCGCCAGAGCCGAGAAAAGCGTGGGAACGGGATGCCTCTTTCCAGGCGGCATAGAAACAATATGCAGATTCACCGACCAATGTATTAAGTACGATAGCCGGTCGTTTTTCGATGATGTCTGCGATGATCGCGCCGACATCGCGCTCCCCGATCGGCAATAGCTGCGCGCCAACCACCGAGCCGCCCTTATCCTGGATCACTTCACTGGCAATTCTATGTATTTCCCATGACCATACATAGTTGGAGCCGACGTTATAGATATTGGCGTCGTGATGGCTGACAACGTGATTGATGAGCGGTATGACGTGCTGGTTCGGCGCGGCGCCAAGATAGATGACATTTGCGCTGCTTTCGAATCCTTCGTAACGTGGCGAATGCCACAAAAGTGCATTGGCGCCCTCTATGAGAGGCAGGATCCGCTTCCTGGATGCCGAGGTGTAACAGCCAATCACATGCCGAAGACCGAGTGTGTGCAGCATTTCACTGCACATCGAATAATACTGATCCAAATCGCCACCCGGGTCGCGAATAATCGGCTCGATGACGAAGTCCAGCGCTTCATTTGCATTGGTCTGTTCAATCGCCAGTAACACCCCATTCAACATCTCGCGACCAATAGCACCATAAGTGCCTGTCAGCGAATACAGTACGCCCACCGAAATCACAGTCTTTTTCAGCACCGAATTTTTATGCTTGGTCATACTCACACGCAACTCCTGTATCGCAACCCGGCACCTTCTGCCATCGCGAAAATTGACTGAGCGCAGCACAGCCATCGTTGGATCAAGACCTTGGATGTCGCAGGCGACACGTCTGCGACTAATGGAACGTCTAAGTCTATTCGTTCAAATGACATGCCGAGAAATGCCCCGGTGATACTTCTTTCAGTGGCGGTTGATTCTGCCCACAAAGCGGCACGGCATGCGGGCAACGCGGATGAAAATGACAACCTGGCGGCGGCGCCAGAGGCGACGGAATCTCCCCACGGATAGCTGCGTAACTTTTTTGGACCAGGGCGATACTCGGTGCTTCCGCCAGCAGAGCCTGCGTATAAGGATGATTCGGATTGGCGAATAACTCGTCCGTGGATGCCGATTCGATTACCCGCCCCAGATACATCACGATTACGCGGTCGCTGATATGTTTGACCACCCCCAAATCGTGGCTGATAAACAGATAGGTCAACGCCAATTCGTCACGCAGGCGCATGAATAGGTTCAAGACCTGCGCCTGTATCGACACGTCCAGCGCCGCCACCGATTCGTCGCACACAATAAATTTCGGGCGTACAGCCAGTGCCCGTGCAATTCCGATACGAGCGCGTTGACCTCCTGAAAACTGGTGAGGAAAGCGCCGGTATGTGCCGGGATCGATACCCACACGCGTCAGAGTTTGCTGCACGTAATCTTTTTGCTCATCTCTCGACACGAGCTTATGGACGACAGGAGCTTCACCGACGAGATCCAAAACCCTTAGCCGCGGATTGAGAGATGCGTACGGATCCTGAAAAATCATTTGTATTTCCAACCGAGCGCTGGCGCTGATGCCCGCAGCGCGTCCATAGTCGCGCCCCCTCCAGGTCCGCTCGCCGCCACTAGGCGAGTCAAGCCCGACAACGATTCTGCCTAGCGTTGACTTTCCGCAGCCTGATTCACCTACCAACCCGACCACCTCGCCCGAACGTATCTGCAAACTCACCGAATCGAGCGCATGGACCACTTCTGAGCGTGACTTTACACCCAGCAGGCCGGCCACTTTGACGGCAATATCGCGACGCTTGATAAACCTCTTCGAGATATTTTTTAGCTCGAGCAAAGCGGGTTCGCTCTGAGAGGAAGAACTTGCAAGCACGATGTGGTCGCTCGCATAAGAAAGCGTATCGTTCATGCGAAAACCTCCTCATCTTGCGTCAGTGGATGAAAGCAGCGAACACTACCCTTGTCGCGACGCGATTCAAGAGCCGGAGTGGTCTCGCATTGCGCCGTCGCGAATTCGCAGCGATCGCGGAATGCACATCCGCCGGGAAGATTGACCAATGAGGGCGTCATGCCAGGGATCTGTTTCAGGGGCACTCCGCGGATATTCGCGGACGGTGTGGATCTGATCAGCCCTTGCGTATAAGGATGGCCGGGCAACTCCAGAATTTGTCGTGTTGATCCCGATTCGACAATTTTGCCTGCATACATCACGCTGACTCGGTCTGCCAGCTCGGAGACAACCGACAAATCGTGGGTAATCCAGATCAGCGCAGTTCCTGAATCCCGACAGATTTTCTGCATTTGGAACAGAATTTGGCCTTGTATCGTCACGTCCAGCGCGGTGGTCGGCTCATCCGCAATAATCACGTCGGGCTTATTAAGAAGCGCGATGGCTATCACCACACGCTGCCGCATGCCACCTGAAAACTGGTGAGGATAGGCGGCCATGCGCTGCTCTGCGGCAGGAATACCGACGCTCTGGAGCGCCTCCACCGCGCGGCGGTAAGCTTCCTTTTTACTGACACGGTTGTGCGCCCGCACCGTTTCCATCATTTGGGTGCCGATCTTCAATACCGGATTCAAGGTCATCATGGGATCCTGAAAAATCATTGCAATGCGATTCCCCCGAATGCTGCGCATTTGCAAATCGTCAAGCTGGCGAAGATCGACGGACTTCCCATCGGCGCCGGTCAATTCGATTTTCCCGCCCACCACTCTCCCCGGCCGTTCCACCAGACCGAGGATAGAAAACCCGGTCATCGACTTTCCCGAACCCGACTCACCTACCAGACCGAGTATTTCACCCGGCTCGACGAACAACGATACGTCGTTGACAGCGCGTGCGATCCCGGCCCGCGTGACAAATTCGGTTTGCAGATGGGAGACCGCTAAAGCTACTTTTTTCATGATAGCGCTCTGTTGATAGTCTTCACTGCAACTTCAGGCGAGGATTCAAAATGTCCTTGAGCTGGTCAGCCACCAGGTTCAGCGACACAATGGCGATCACCAGTGCTACACCGGGAAACAACGATATCCAGTAATCCCCTGACAACATATATTGCTGCCCATTCGCGATCAGCGATCCCAGTGACGGCTCAGTCACTGGCACGCCCAAGCCAAGGAAAGACAGCGTCGCTTCCAACGTAATAGCGGATGCCACCTGGAGCGCCGCAATGACAATCAGCGGAGACAGGCAATTGGGTAGCAGATGTTTAAACATCTTTCTGGTAGGCGACAAGCCGAGACAAGCGGCCGCTTCCATATACTGTTTCCGACATTCGACCAACGCCGAGCTGCGGGTCGTGCGGGCGTAATACGCCCACTGCACGGCCACTAGAGCGATAACGATATTACCGATTCCCGGCCTGAGGAAAGCGAGCAAAATGAGTGCGAGCAACACGGGCGGGAACGAGAGCTGAATATCCGCGATCCGCATGATGAGCGCATCGATCCGCCCACCAACGGAGCCGGCGATCAACCCCAGCACGCCGCCAAATATCAGCGCCACTACCGTACTGAGTACCCCTACTCCCATGCTTATTCTCAAGCCGTACAAGATCGCCGAGAGAATATCCCTACCCTGTTGGTCGGATCCAAGCAGGAAAATCACACCGGTCTCAGACCTGCCTCCCGGCGCAATCCTTGCATCGAGCAAATCCAAAGTGGCCAGATCGTAAGGATTCTGCGGCGCAAGCCAAACCGCGAATAGGGCTGCTAACACCACCGCCACCAGCATGATCAAGGCGATGGTTGCAATCTTGCTGCGCATGTACTCATCGATCAGGCGGCGCAGTTCCGAGGGCTCGACTTTCAAATCAGCTCTTTGTTTATATGCAGCAAGCATGTCCTAACCTCCGGTGTCAGATATGTCGATCCTTGGATCGAGCACGCTATATAAAATGTCGACAACAAGGTTGGCCAGGATAAAAATCGTCACGACGATCATCAGGTAACCCAGAATCACCGGACGATCGAGCACCTGAATGGAGTCGATAATCAACTTACCCATGCCTGGCCATGAAAAGATCGATTCCGTCACGATTGCGAAGGCAATGATCGAACCGAATTGCAATGCAATCACGGTGACCACCGGGATCAAGATATTTTTCAACACGTGTACACACACGATCCTCGTCCCGGACAACCCTTTGGCACGGGCAAACCGAACGTAGTCTTGCAGCAGCGCCTCCTGCGTACCCGCGCGTGTTAGCCGGATCACCATAGCAATATTGACGAGCGCCAAGGTGATCGCGGGCATGACCAAGTGGCGCAAGCCATCGAGCGTGAGGAAGCTCACCCTCAAACCCAGCAGATCGACGGTCTGCCCGCGCCCAGCGGAGGGCAACCAACCCAGCTTCACCGCGAACAGCATGATGAACATCAAGCCGACCCAAAAAGTAGGGAATGAAAAACCCAGCACCGACCCCACCATGATGGTTTTTCCCACTAGCGAGTTTGGCTTCAGCCCTGCCCACAGTCCAAGAGGGATACCCAATATGATCGAGAGCAGGATCGCGAAAATTGCGAGCTCCATGGTTGCCGGCATACGTTCGAAAATCAGTTGCCCGACCGGGGCGCCTTGCGCGAACGAGGTGCCCATATTTCCGTGCAAAAAATTCCACAGGAAATGCAGGTATTGTTGCCACAGTGGCTTATCCAGCCCAAGTTGGGCGATGGTTCTGATTTTGTCTTGTTGATCCGCCTCTGGGTTGATCAATAGATCGACCGGATTGCCAATCGCAAAAACACCGCAAAAGACCAGTAGCGACATGATAAAAAGCACACTGACACTTTGTATCAGTCGCCGAATGATGAAAGTCAGCATTGTTTTCTCTTTTTGCCCGTAGCGATCGACAAACCACAGAAGCAACGGTCAGAAGCCACAGATCCTAGTTCGCGGCGGACGACGTTTTGAATTTCCAGGCATAGGTACGTTCGTCGGTACGCGGTTCGTAGACAATGCCTTTTTGCGTCGCCCAAGTCGTGAATTGCTGATGAATCGGGATGATCGCTCCATCATTGATGGCAATCGCCATTGCATCCTTAAGGAGCTGCTCTCGCTTGGCGTCGTCGACGGTAGTCAATGCCAAGTCGAGCTTTGCGGTCATTTCCTTGCTGCAGTAAAGGCTCCAGTTCTGTGTGCCAAAGCCCTTCTTGCTGTCTTCACATGCGAGCAATGCCCTTAATGGCGAGCTGGCCTCGACCGAACCCCAACCCAGCAGGCCGATCGAAAAATCGTGTTTGGCGCCGCGCGATGAATAGGTCGCCATCGGCATCGACTCGACCTTGGTAACGATTCCAACATGCGTCAGGTTTTGCGCGATTGCCTGGGCAATTTTTTCATCGTTGGTGTAACGGTTATTGGGTGTGTCGAACGTCACCCCAAAGCCATCCTTATATCCCGCGTGTTCCAGCAATTTTTTCGCACCCGCCGGATCGTAAGGAACCACCTTTAGATCTGCGTTGTAGCCGAATGCTTCAGGCTGCACGAGATTATTGGTAGGTTCAGACAGGTTTTCCATCAAGCGTGACTTGATCGCATCCCGATTGATTGCCATGCTAATTGCGCGGCGCACGTCGGGGTTGGTCAGCGGACTGACGGCCAGAGGTTGGCCGGCTTTGTCTGTGACAAACGGAGATGCCACTCTTGAAGTGTCGACATACACGTAGATCGTACGCTGCGAGACTTTCGAGTACACAGACAATTTTGGATTTTTCAGCGCCAGCGCCAAATCGGGTGTGGGCACATTCTCAATCGCCTGGACGTCGCCTGCCAGTAATGCAGACATGCGCGACGCATCATTGGGAATGAACTTCAAGGTCACGTTTTCCCATTCGGATTTAGGACCCCAATAGTTGTCGTTGCGACGCAGCGTTACCCGGTCATCCCTGCGATAGTCGACGAACTTATACGGCCCTGTGCCTATCATGCCTTTTCCGCTGGAAAAATCTTCGCTACTCAACCCCTGCGTTGCCTTTTTCGAAATAATAAGAATATTGACCAGATCGACGGGAAGCAGCGGGTATGGGGTTGCTGTGGTCAGTTGGATGACCGACGGGCTGATAATTTTCTTGCTGACGATAGATTTGGTAAAGACATCGAGTTTCCCCGGGCTATTCAGGATGGTGGCCGGTCGGTCCAGGGACCATGCCACATCTTCTGCCGTGAGCGGCGAGCCATCGTGGAAGGTCACGCCCGGGCGCAAATGGAATTCCCATGTTGTATCGTTCACCAGTCGCCATGAATCGGCCAAACCAGGGACAATATGACTGCTGGCGTCGAGCTTCACCAGCGATTCGAAGATGTGTTCGGACACGTTGATATTGGCTTGTGCGTAGTAAAAATCCGGATCCATCGATGTCGGTGGTGAACTAAGCGCCATCGTGAAATCGGCGGCATAGGCGACCGAAAAAAACGGCAATGAAATAGCCGCGACGAGAATGCATTGCCGAAGTTCTTTTTTCCAAAAATTTCGCAGACGTTTCACCATGTCCTCCTGGACGGAATAAGTCAGTTTTTGAGTCGCTTCCCGAATAAACCCCTGCGGCACCAGCTTCACCAGCGAGCGCAGTACCTATTGCCTGAGTTCACCGATGACCGAGTGCGGCGACGCATTGCCGGTACTTGCTGATCAACTCAAGGGCGCGCTGGGTAATAATTGACGTGTCGGTGGCTATGCCGATTATTGCGATTCCCTCTGCCGCCCGCGCTCTGTATTCGTTTTCATCGGTAGTCAGATAACCCGCCGGCATACCTATTTTTTTCAAGGTCGCGAGAATTCGGCTGACACAGGTTTGCACTTCTGGGTGCCCGGCATGGCCCAGGTGGCCCATCGATGCGGCTAAATCGGCGGCGCCGATAAAAATGCCATCGACCCCCTCCACGGCAGCAATCTCTTCGAGATTGTTCGCGCCTTCCACTGATTCGATCTGCAGCAACAGACATATTTCACGATGCGCCTCGGCACCATAGCGTGAGTTGAGTCCATACAATGAAGCACGTGAATTTCCCGACACGCCGCGTATCCCGTGAGGTGGATAGCGGGTCGCCCTCACGACGGCCGCAGCCTGGTCCGCAGACCGTACATCAGGGATCAATATCGTTCGAACACCCACATCCAACAGACGTTTGATCAATACAGGGTCGCCGTGGGCCGGCCTCACAATCGCACTGGTACGTGATCCGTTCAGTATCTGTAACTGCTGCACGACGTCGCCCAGTTCGTTAGGTGAATGCTCGGTGTCGATAAGAATCCAATCGAATCCGCATGCCGCGAATAGTTCTGTCAACAGGGCCCCGCCCAAACTTGAGAACAGTCCGAGTTGCGGGCCGTCGACCAGGCGCAGCTTGAACTCGTTTCTTGAACTATCTGAGCCAACGGTGTTGGTTCGCATAATTGCCTTGGTAAGTGAACTTGCTGCCATATAAAGAGAATCGGCATCACATCAATCAAAAAGATGACTGAAATTTTCAGTACTCCAAATCTATCGTCATTCTTCTGTAAAAAAGTGCGTGTGCGGCTATTTACTCCAAGATCATCGGGCTCAGTTTTCTACCGAAACGCACCCAACATAAATTTTCCGGAGTGTCGATTCGAAACTTTCGGCTCCGAAAACGCAAAAGCCCCGCGCTCTGAAAGAGTCGGGGCTTCCTTGCCGTCGCACAGTATCGTGCCAAAATTGTAGTTACGTACAGCTAGGCGAAAAATTGCCAGTCCAGTCAGCTAAATTGGCATCGTTGCCAATCCGAGGTACAGCCGCCTCAGCTCACAACTAGATGATGGACGAGCGATTCCGTGTATTGCGTGGCAAGCTTAGCCTAAAAAAAAATGGTTGAGTAGCATTGCTACAAAAAATTTTCAGGCGCCTTAATTTCAGCCAGCCGACAGAAGAGACCGACGAACAGCATGACTTTTACGGCAACGACGATGCCGTTCGCGCTGCCTGTTCATATAACCCACTCATGCGCCCCAAAAAACGCGCGAGCTCCTTGAGCTGCGGATTCACCTCTTCATCGACATTGCTCATGAGACACAATTCGCGCACTTCCCGGTACTTCTCGATAGCGCTCTCGCCTGCGTCGGTGGTGCGATACAACACCTCCTTCCCGACCTTCTCTCCTATCGCAAGCCCGGCTGCCATTAGTTTCTTCAATGAATAACTCACGACGTGGATGTCGTCCAGATTCAGCGTGAAGCATATGTCAGCCAGCTTGCGATTGTGCGCGCGGTGCTTCAATTGATGCAGCACGATCACATCGATGAAGCTGAGATCCTTGTGGCCACTGGCTGCCGAGCCTCGTACCAGCCAACGGCTAAAGGCGTTCCAGCAGACAATCATGCCAAATTCAAACTCGCTGAGCTCCGCACTTCTTGGCGAAATGAGATGCTGAGACAAGACCAGTGCTTTTTTTGAGCTATCGGACATAGGGTTTCTCCCAATCATAAATCGACGTTGACATAAGTAAATCGTCAGGATATCGTCAGCATCAACCTGACGTAAAGCCGCTAATAACACCAACGTTTGTATGATCGCATGTTTTCACGCCCCGCTGCCGACGCAGACGAATTCGTGCCACGCTCGCTCGCTTTGCTGGCCACCCATGTCGGGACCGCCGCGGCGCCTCTGCCGGCGGTCCGGACCTGCAGTGGGTTGGGACCATCGTAGCGCGCGTAGATGAGGAACCCTGTCCGATAGATGCACCGACATGGATATGCACGGCGGAAAACCCTGATTAGCAGTACTAATTTAAGAAACCTTCAATGCAAGCGAGAGAAAAATGAGTGAAGAGTATCCAGACCAACGTCCGGCAGTAACGAGCCCCACGCACGCCATGCAAATCAGGCTTTCGGTTGATATTGGGGGAACATTCACTGATGTGGTGCTTGAGGTGAACGGCTTTCTGAGAACCAAAAAGGTGCTGACCACCGTCAAAAAACCGGAGCATGCGGTAATCGAAGGGGGACGCGCAATTTTGCGCGAGGCCGGCCTCGGTTTCTCCGATATCGACGTGTTTGTACACGGCACCACATTGGCTACCAATGCCGTGCTTGAACGGCGCGGCGCCCGTACGGCGCTGATCGCCACCGAAGGTTTTCGCGACATTCTGGAGATTGGGACAGAGGGCCGTTTCGATCAATACGATCTGCAGATTGAAAAGCGTGCCCCCCTCGTGCCGCGCTCGCTCAGGTTGACGGTCCCCGAACGTATCAATGCCCAGGGCGATACCTTGCTGGATCTGGACGAAGATGCGATAGCCCGGCACATCACCTTTTTGAAAGAGAAATCGGTTGAAAGCCTGGCGATATGTTTTCTGCATGCCTACACCAATGCATCGCACGAAAAACGCGCAAGAGATCTGTTCGCAAAGGCACTCCCGGGGATTGCCATCTCGATCTCCAGCGAGGTGTGCCCGGAAATTCGGGAGTTCGAACGCACTTCGACCACGGTAGCTAACGCTTATGTGCAGCCGCAGATCGCCGATTATCTCGGGCGTATGCGTTCCAAGCTTACGGAAGAGCGCTTCCGAGGTGTGCTCTATCTCGTCACCTCGAACGGCGATCTAACGTCGCTGGAGACAGCTCGGCGATTCCCCGTGAGGTTGATTGAGTCTGGCCCGGCGGGCGGCGCGATTTTCGCAGCGGACATTGCAACCCGAGCTCAAGAGCGCAGCGTACTGTCTTTCGATATGGGTGGGACCACCGCAAAAATCTGTTCGATCCAAAATTTTATTCCTGACCGCGATCGCGTCTACGAAGTGGACAGAGCGGCACGTTTTCAAAAAGGAAGCGGCTTGCCCTTACGCATCCCGGTCATTGATTTGGTGGAAATTGGCGCTGGCGGCGGCTCTATCGCGGGCGTCAATCTACTCAAGAGCGTCACGGTCGGTCCGCAGAGTGCAGGATCGGAACCTGGGCCCGTCTGTTACGGCCGCGGAGGCGAACTGCCCACCGTGACAGATGCGGATGCGGCGCTCGGCATGATGGATCCTGCTGCATTTGCCGGGGGAGCCGTCCCTCTGGATTTGCATGCAGCGCGCCAGGCCCTTAAACAACACGTTGCCGAGCCTTTGGGTATGTCTGCTGATATGGCTGCCTATGCCGTATACGAAATGGTGTGCGAAAGCATGGCCAGCGCGGCTCGGGCCCACGCCATCGAAAAAGGACGCCCGATCGAGCAGCACACGCTCATCGCATTCGGTGGCGCAGCCCCGTTGCACGTCGCGCGAGTGGCAGAAAAACTGAATATCGCACGTATCCTTATTCCGGGCCACGCCGGCGTCGGCTCCGCCGTCGGCTTTCTGCGCGCGCCGATTTCATACGAAATCGTGCGCAGTCGCCATATGCTGTTGGCCGCGCTCAAGGCCGATGAGATCTCCGACCTGCTCGATGAAATGGCACGAGAGGCTCATGCGTTGGTAGAAGAAGGCGCTCAAGGCGCTGCAGTGACGGCCCGGCGCACCGCATTTATGCGCTATGTGGGCCAGGGGCATGAAATTGCAGTCTCCATCCCGGACCGCCGCCTAAGCGCAGATGACGGGCTTGAGCTCAACGACGAATTCGAACGCGCGTATTCAAATCTGTTCAACCGCGTCATCCCCGGCGCTGCCAAGGAAATCCTGAGCTGGTCGGTAGTGGCATCCACGCAAGCGCCCAAGCATATGCCACCTGCCGCGCCGCATGCTTCGTCGCCGTTGCCGCTGTCTGCGGCAAGTTCGCGCGCTTACTTCGATGGGAAGTCGGGTGAGTTTATCGACATACCGGCGTTTCTGCGGGAAGACATCCGCGTTGGACATCTAGTGTGCGGTCCAGCTCTCGTCGTCGAAAAAGAAACCACAACCTTCGTCTCGGCTTCCTTCGAGGCACGTATAGACCATCAGGGCAACATCCTGCTGGAACGCAAACTGACTTCAGAGGTGACACGATGAGCCGTAACGACGCAAGCTTGACCATAGACTCCCAGATGATGTGGCATCGATTGATAGCTATCGTTGAAGAGCAAGCACAGGTTTTGCTCCGTACCGCATTCAGCCCCATCGTGCGCGAATGCGGGGACCTGTCCGCAGGGGTCTTTGACACGGCAGGCCAGATGCTGGCCCAAGCCATTACCGGCGCACCAGGTCATGTCAATACCATGGCCGATTCGGTTCAGCACTTCCTGCGCAAATATCCTTTGCAAGCTATGCAACCCGGAGATGTGTTCATCACCAACGATCCGTGGATGGGAACGGGGCATCTGAACGATTTTGTTGTCGTCACACCGTGTTTCAAGGGTGGTAAAGCTATCGCCTTGTTTTGCTGCACCAGCCACGTCATGGACATCGGTGGCCTGGGGTTCGGCCCGGATGCATCGGATGTGTTTATGGAGGGTTTATATATCCCCATGCTCAAACTGTTCGATCGGGGTACGGTCAATGAAACATTGATGTCGATGATTTGTGCCAATACCCGGCAACCGCTGGAGACCGAAGGCGACACTTATGCACTGGCAACCTGCAACGGGGTCGGTGCGACACGTTTGCTGGAAATGATGGATGAGTTCAAGTTGGAATCGCTGGATGCGCTGGCCCACTACATCCTTCACCATTCCAGAGCCGCGGTGCTCGAAGAAATACGTAAATTGCCCAAAGGCACATGGCGAAATACCATGACCATCGATGGCTACGACACGCCGATTGACCTGTCAGCTAGCGTGACTGTCTCCGACGCCGGGATTCACGTGGACTACGCCGGCACTTCAGCGCAATCCACGCATGGCATCAATGTACCGCTGAGTTATGCAACGGCTTACACCATGTTCGGGTTGGCGTGCGCAGTTGCCGGGAGAATTCCCAATAACACCGGATCCCTGTCAGCCTTCTCCGTATCGGCCCCGCCCGGCTCGGTATTGAATGCGCTCAAGCCGGCTCCTGTGTCGACGCGCCACGTGATCGGTCAAATGCTGCCCGATGTGATGTTCGGATGTCTGCGGCAGATGAGCCCGGATCGTGTTCCGGCCGAGGGTGCTTCGTCGGTTTGGCTGATTACGATGCGCGGCGAGACGACGGACCCCAATGCAGGACGTTACGGGTTCACGCTGGGCTTCACAAGCAACGGCGGTACTGGCGCACGAAATGGACGCGACGGCATGTCGGCTACCGCCTACCCCACCAATCTTTCCGGCACGCCTGTGGAGATCGCGGAGACCCAAACGCCACTGATCTTCTGGCGCAAGGAGTTACGCGAAGGATCAGGCGGAGCCGGTAAAACGCGTGGCGGTCTGGGTCAAGTGATCGAAGTCGAATCCGCCTGCGACAAGTCCTTCGAAATTCTTGCCTCCTTCGACCGAATCCAGTTTCCGCCGCGCGGGCAGGATGGAGGACAAAACGGTGCCTCAGGGTTCATCGGATTACAGTCGGGACGCACGCTTAAAGGCAAAGGAAATCAAAAAATCGAGCGGGGGGAACGATTGATCATCATGACCCCCGGGGGAGCCGGCCGAGACGATCCCAAAGCGCGCTCCCGGGAGTTCGTCAGCCGCGACCTCGAGGACCAGCTCATTTCTGCAGCAACAGCACACACGGTTTATGGCGCAGCTTGAGCGATCGTATGCCAGATACCCAGCATGGCCCTCGTTGATTTTGATTTTGCGTAGTCGCTACGCATGCCGGGACATCCGCCCGGATGCAGGCCGCTTTGCTCACAATTAGCCTAAGGATACTGAAATGGACACTGAATTTTCCGGCAAGCAGCCTAACGTCGCGTCCCGGCTGGAACGGCTTCCGCTAAGCCGCTATCAGCACGTCATATTTTTAATCATAGCGACGGCATTTTTATTCGACACGATGGATACGGCTGCCTTGGCCTATATGCTGGGCACCATCAAAGCGGATCTCGGCATCACGACAGCACAAACTGGCCTGCTGGCAAGCGCCAGTCTGTTAGGCATGCTGGTGGGAGCCGCGGCAGCTGGGATCTTGTCGGATAAGTATGGGCGCAAACCCATCTTCCAGTTCAGCATGGTTTTGTGGGGTGCGGGCAGCTTATTTTGCGGACTCTCGAATACCTACCTCAGCCTCATGGCCTCGCGGGTTTTGCTGGGCGTCGGGATGGGAATGGAGCTGCCTATTGCACTGACATTGGTTGCGGAGTTTCTGCCGACTCGTTTGCGTGGACGTTATACCGCTGTGCTCGAAGGATTTCTGCCAATCGGATTTATCGCAGTGGGTCTCCTAGTCTACTTTCTCATGCCCGTGCTTGGCTGGCGCGGCATCTTCATCGTGATGGCAATCCCGGCGTTGTTCTTGCTGGTCATCCGCCGGGTCGTGCCGGAGTCGCCGCGTTGGCTGGAGGCAACAGGGAAATATGGCACTGCCGAAACCACCATGGCCGCGATTGAAAACCACGTTATGAGAGCGCTAAGAATCAAAACCCTTGCGGCGCCTGTAGAAGGTGTCATCACAATCGGGGCCGATGTCGAAGCAGGCTGGCTCGCATCAGTCAAGGATCTATGGTTGCCGGAATGCAGGACGAGAACCGTGATGCTGTGGATCGTATGGTTCTTTACCTTGCTTGGCTTCTACGGGTTGACCTCATGGTTGGCGGCCCTACTGCAACAAGCCGGTTACGCAGTGACCAAATCCATCCTGTACACGGTCGTCATGTCTTGTGCCGGGATTCCTGGATTTATGTGCGCAGCATGGTCTCTTGAGAGATGGGGGCGCAAACCTGCTGCGGTCTTCTTTTTGCTTGGCAGCGCGGTCTTTGCTTTTATCTACGGTCAATGCGCGGGCCATCACCTTGCCGTAGCGGAACTGATTGTTTCCGGGCTGTTGCTACAATTTTTCCTGTTCGGCATGTGGTGTGTCATATACGCCTACACTCCAGAACTCTATCCGACGCGTTCACGCACTACGGGTTCTGGAATGGCGTCTGCAATCGGTCGAATTGGTTCAATGATAGGCCCGTTCGGTATTGGTTTGATTCTTCCCGCCATGGGTCAGGATGGTGCATTCGGCATCGGCGCAGTGTGTTTCCTGATATCCGCTATCAGCATTGTCTTGTTGGGCGTTGAGACCAAAGGCGTACCGCTGACTTGATCGGCCGTCGAGCGGCTCTTGATCGGCTACGACCCACGGCAGCAGTCCGTCGATGCGGTTGACCGTTCAGAGATGCGTATAACGCGATGGGTTCTACGACTGCGGCAAATCCCAGTATGGTCCGGTTCCGATATGTTCGAGAATATGTTCCAAAAACAAGCGCGCCCTCACCACATGAGAGCGACCGGGGAGTCGGACAGCGTAAATTGCAATTGCGTCCTTCACTCCTTTGTCCTCAGTTGGCGGAAATAGCGACACCAGCTTGCCGTCTTGCACTAGCTCGCTAACCATCCAGCTTGCCAAATGGACAATGCCAAGCCCAGCGACCGCTGCCTCAAGTAAGGTCTCGGTATCGTCGCATTGCAGCCTTCCGCTGACGGGCAACGGTGCACCCCGGTTCAGCCCAGGGAAAGTCCACCATCCGGGTGGCGTTGGCTTAGAGGACACCGTCAGGCATTCATGATTGACGAGTTCCCTGGTGTCGACCGGACGCCCCGCAGTTTTTAAGTACGCTGGCGCCGCGCAAACCAGACGCCGCAACGGCGCGAGTCGAGTCGCTACCAGTTCGCTATCGGCGAGACGTCCTATCCGGATGGCGAGATCGACCCGCTCGACCGAGAGATCAACGATTTTATCGCTCAGTCGAAGATCGACCTTCATAAGGGGATAGGCTGCCAGGAATGTCCTGACAGCCGGCGCGACGTGGCGTCGCCCGAATGCCGTTGGTGCTGTGATCGTCAACAAGCCACGTGGTTCGGCCTCGCCGTTCGCGAACAATTCGCGCGCCTCGTTGAGTTCTGACAACACGCTGCGAGCGGTCTGCAGGAAGTGCTCGCCGGCATCGGTCAGCACCAGTTTTCGCGATCCGCGACGGAACAGTCGCACGCCTAACTCTTCCTCCAGTCCGTCGAGTCTGCGCGTCACCGATGACACCGCAACGTCGAGTTCCTGCGCCGCTTTCGAGAAGTTGCCGGCGTCGACAATCGCAACGAAAACGTCTAGATCTTTGAGCATATCGTTTTCTTTCAATTTGCGTTTATTGCAAATTCAATTTGCATTTAAGCCTATTGTTTAGCAATTTAAGCAAAAGCACAATAGCGCATCGACACAGGGACAACGCCGAAAGGAAAACGATGAGAACGCTCAATTCACAGATCAGCATGCGCAAGAGTCTGCTTAACATGGCAGTCGGCGCCGCTGTACTTGCATCCAATGTCGCGATGGCCGGCGATATTCATTTCACTGCCGATCAACTCTATGCGGAAAGCTTGACATGGTCCTCGCAGCAACACGTGTTCATGGTGGGTTCGGTCAAACATGGCACTGTAGGTAAAGTCGGTACCGACGGAAAATACACACCGTTCATTCAGGACACGCGGCTGATTTCAACGCTCGGACTACTTGTCGACGATAAGCGCAACGTGCTCTGGGTAACAAATTCAGACCCGGGTGCCGGTGACCGCTCGGCCGAAGCCACGCGTGGCAAGTTGGCTGCGGTCGCAACCTTCAACGCAACAACGGGAAAGCCGCTGGCCTACTACGATTTATCCAAGCTCAATCCGGGTGCGCATTTGGCGAATGACCTTGTCCTCGACGCCAGCGGCAACGCGTATGTGACCGACAGTTTCTCGCCAGTCGTCTATCGTGTCGACACGGATGGCCATGCGTCGGTCTTCGCGCAGGATCCGCGTTTTAAGACTGGCGACGGATTCAATCTGAACGGCATCGCGATACACGACGACTATCTGCTTATCGGTAACTACAACTCGGGCAAGCTTTTCCGGGTGGACATTAAAGATCCTTCGAAGGTTGATCTGGTGAACATCCCTGAGGCAATAAAAGGAGCAGACGGCTTCCATTTGATCGACGGTCAGCATCTGGTGGTCGTGCAGAATGCAGGCACCGATGAAATCGTCGAACTACTTTCCAAGGATAATTGGCGGACCGCACAAATCGTACGGCGCGAAAAGAGCGAAGCTTCGATGCCGTCGGCTGCGGTCGACGCAGACGGCAAGATCTACGTGCTGAATTCGCGCATTGACACCTTGTTCAGACAAGGTGCGCCAAAGGTTAGTGATTTCATCTTGCAACAATTTTAAATCACCAAATACTCCGAGCATCTCAAATGTTAGACTTCTATTTCCACCCGACGCCGAATGGCACTAAAGTAGCGCTCCTGCTTGAAGAACTGCAACTGCCATACGCGTTAAAGCTCATTGATATTTTAAAAGGTGAGCAACACGATGCTTCGTATCAGAAGATCAATCCGAATGGCAAAGTCCCTGCCATAGTTGATGATGGCATTACTATTTTTGACTCTCACGCGATACTGCTGCATCTTGCCGAGAAACACGGCAGGTTCATGCCTTCAGAGGCGAGCGAGCGCGCTGCAGCACTGTCTTGGCTCCAGTTGGTCGCCACCGGTCTGTCACCATTCTCAGGTCAAGCCGTACACTTCTTGCACTACTCACCGGAGCCGGTGCCGTATGCGCGCAATCGATATCTTAAAGAAGTAGAGCGGCATTATCGGGTGCTCGATAAGCGACTTTCCGAAACGCCATATCTTGCTGGTCGCAGTTACTCCATCGCCGACATCGCGCTCTGGGGCTGGGCGAACTCCGCAGACTACATCTTTGGGGAGCGCGGTGTTTCCGACTACTCGAATGTTAAGCGCTTGGTCGATGAAATCTCCGCTCGAGAGGCGGTCGAACGGGTCAATGCGTTAAAGAGCAAGCTAAAGCTGAAGTCGGAGATGGACGAGGAAGCGCGCCTCGCAATGTTCCCCCAAAACCAGTCGGTCTAATGAGGCGAGCGACCTGCTCAACGCGGGTCGCAACGTCAGTAAGGTCATCGCGTTATACGCATCTCCGAACGGTAATCGCCGAATGCAGAAAAACATGTTTAGGAAGTTCTGAATAACGCGATTTCCAGTTCGGCTGACGGCATCGATCAGCCGGACGGCCACGATAACCGGCATCCTGTGCACAGGGTCAGAGTTTTGTTGATTGGGTTGCCAGCTTGTTTTCGCTATCGAGCTCTTGAGTCACAAAGCCTTCATGGGCGGTAACGCGACCTGCGATGTTTGCATATAACGCTTGTCGGACCAAGCCACAGAAGCGTTGGCAAATCCACCTCGCACATGAAGCTGCCCTGCAACACCGAGCCAAGCAAGATCATTGGCTTGGCGTATCGCTGCCCACGGGTACAAATGGAGATCCCATGGGCCGGGTACGGATGCCCGGCTCCAACCGGGTCCATGGTAGGTCTGCCGGGTCTGCGGTCATCGGGCCTGGGGCCTTGGCCACCAACACCGCATGTGCCATCGCCTGAAAATCTGCACGGAAATGCACCGAGCTTTTGTTCACCAGGATCTTCATGGCTTCGGGTTCGATATTCGCCACGCGATACAGGTTGCGGTCCAACATCTGTGCCTTCGATGAACTCACGGCAATCCGAACACCACCCACCTTCAGGCACGCGACGAGTCCCAGTTCAGCGAGCATGCCATTCATCATGGGGCCGTCATAGCGGCATTTGCCATCGGACAGCGACTCGACCTCGAAAGTCTCGACCAGCGGCTCGTCGCCTGGCACGCCGGACAAGCCGCCCAGTGCTAGGCGGATACGTGCGCCGGCACCCGCCGCATGGGCCGCGGCAGCTGCGTGCGGATCCCAGATCAACCCGACGGCGGCATCAGACACTCCATTGCGCAACAGCGCGCGCACCATGCCCATCGTGTTCGCATCGCCGCCCGCGCCGGGATTGTCCTGCGTATCGGCAATCACAACCGGCTTGCTTGCTGATCGCGCCAGTCGCATCGCTTCGGTTACCGCGGCATCGGGTGTGAGGAAGGTGACTTCCCACGCGGATTCATCTCTCAGCATCTTTTCGTAAAGCTGATCAATTGTGGCTTGCAAGACTGCTGCATCGCTCCCGTATCCCCAGATTGTCGGGCCGCACTCCGGGAAATCCGCGGCGGGAAATCCTGGCGCGAAGGACAGCGAGAGAATCGTGTCGACTTCCAGCTGCGCCAGCCGTTCGTACATGCCACTCGCCGGCTCCAACAGTGTGCACATGCCATTGATGGGGACCAGAAACGGCAGGCGCTTCGATGCAAGATGCGGTCGATTGTCCGACCTGAGCAGCGTGTCGAGCAGCTGTGCTGCCCGCCGCCCGGTCTCGGCCATATCCACGTGCGGGTAGGTTCGGTATGCAACCATGACATCGGCATGTGCCAGCATGCGCTGTGTTACGTTCGCATGCAGATCGAGCGAGATGACGATAGGCACGCAAGTTCCGACTGCTGTGCGCAAGCGCGCCAGCAGTTCGCCCTCTCCATCGTCCACATGTTCGGCGACCATTGCGCCATGCAGATCCAGATAAATCGCGTCAATTTCCTGCTCGCGCGTCGCAGCGACGATCTCCTGGGCAATGCGCTCGAATGCGTCTGCCGTCACGTGCGCTGACGGGCTGGCACCTGCCCATATCACAGGCTTGAGCGCAAAACCGAGCGCGCCAGCCGCCTGGATAAAGCCGCCCATGGGTATGTTCACTTTGCTCAAACCCAGCACAGCGCCCCCCCGCACGAGAGCAGGAAAACCTTCTCCGCGCTCGAAGCTCTGATAGGTCGCCATCGAAGGCGCAAAGGTATTGGTTTCGTGCTGGAAGCCTGCGATCAACACTCGGATTGGCAAATTCGTATTCCTCATTTTTAATGCTGATGATGGTGCGCACGCCTGCGGGAAAGCACATGAAGGCAATAGTTAGTTGGCAAGGCGATCTCTGAGAATTGACAGACACAAACCACGGAAGAGAGATCGTCCTTGAGAAAAATATCCGTCGCAAGAGCAACTTTCGCACGACCGCGTTGCCGATAAAGCAACGCCGGAATGATGAAGCACCTCGTCTTTCAATGGACCGCGAGCAATCACCATGGGTCTCAGCGTTCGGAGAGGACGGCGGCGTTGGCAACTTTACGAGTTTGGTCTAGGCCGATCACAGCGGTCGCTTCGTTTTGAGCTACAGAGTTACAACCCGTCGGACCTGTTTCCAAGCCCGACGAATGGAATCAAGCTTAGTGCGCAAAGCCTTTGTCCGGTATTTCGAGCGCCTTGCGCACGATACTGCCGAGAAAATGCACGCAAGCCATCGATGCCTCACCGTCCAATCCGTCGACTCCAAACTCCGTGCTGACCTTGACGGCGTCAATGCCGCCGGCCATCAAGCAAGCTCGAACGATAATCTCCTCCTGCTTGCCGCTGTGCATCAGCTCCGGGCGCTTGAGCAAAAACGCCAAAGCTGCTTCGATTGCGTAGCAGCCCCAGTTTGACACCATCGCAGGCAGGAGAATGTCGGTGCCAACAACAGTGCAAAGAACATGACCGTTGGGCATCACATCGGCGATAGTTTCCTGAATTCGGCCGAAGCCAATCTCATTGCCATGATCGCCGATACCGATGGTCAGAGCGCCTTCCGCCGCCGCGCGGTCGACTAGGCCGGAAATGTCGATAACATCATGGGTGATTGTCGACTCCGGTCCCCCATATGCCTGTGCCGTCAGATTATGCAAAAAGCCGTTTGCTGCAGGTCCAAGCCGCTCGGCTGAAATGACTGCTTTTGGCTTCATTTCTCCAAAAACCTTGTCTATCCAGGCGCCAATCTCTGCTTGCGAGGTCGGAGCGGTTTCAAGCGCGGCGCCCAGGTGCCCGTCGCGTGCATCCTCGAAAGGAACCACCATTATTCCCGACGCGACAGCCGACGCAATAACGGGTTCTGCGTGGCATTTCTCGCACACGAAAACGGGGACCACACCCATGCCCTTATACATCGCATACGCCAACGAGACGACACCGGGAGGACCGTCGTCTTCACCCTTGGGCATTTGCGGCGGATAACCGGCCCCGGTCAGGAAAAGAACCGTGTCGCCAGGTTTGAGCGTATTTATTAACCGCTCAGCGGCCGTCATCGAGATCGGGCGATCCCCAACTAGTTTCCGTGCCGCTTCGTACATTCGCGTTGTCACGTTATGCGGCATGCCCGGATTTTTTGCCTCAATCGTCACCAGACGATCGATGGCATTCCCGACAAAATCCTCAGCTGTCGTGACATTTCCGATTCCAAACACTGTTCCCGGTTTTCTCATCATTTTATGACCTCACCATTAAAGTCGTTGATTGGAAAATTATTTTGCGCCGGAAGATACTTGCTTAAAAGAGCTATTTTTCGCCAGTACTGATGCCGTTTCGGCATCACCTTAGGCACCGTCCTTTGATGTTCGATCTCGTACTCGTGCAAGTGCGAGCTAGACCCTGCGAACCCGTCTTCAACACCGCAACCAAGATGGAGGCGCCAACAGAAAAGCGCTACAGGAGCGAGCTGCAAATCGCGTTTTTCAACAGGATCCGCCGGCGTCCGTGGAACAACTTCCGGCCGTGTCCGACCACGTTCTTGCAACTGACAGCGTACTGCCAATAGGCGAAATCCTAGGGTTTGTACTTGGGTGAAGAGTGTTGCGTATGGCACTTTGCTGTGACATAGTTCCATTCATCAACCACGAGGAGGTACCATGTTAGTTAGAAAAACGAGCAAGCTTCGCGCGCTGCTCAACGCCAAAACGTTTTTGCATATGCCAGGTGTATACGACGCACTCGCAGCGAAACTGACCGAACATGCTGGTTTTGAAGCGGTATATTGCGGTGGTTACGTCACGGGCGGTTCGCGCGCTGTCACCGAGCCACTGTTAACGATGACCGAGCAGATCACGTTGGCATCCGACGCAGCGGCAGCAGTCGACATTCCAATGATCGTCGACGCTGGTGCGGGCTTCGGCGAACCGCTCCACACCATGAGAACCGTGCGGGAGTTTATTCGCGCGGGCATCGCGGGTGTGCACATCGAAGACCAGATCTTCCCGAAACGAGCGCATTACCACACTTATCAAGTGCATGAGACCACTCCCGAGGAGTTCGGCGACAAGATCCGCTATGCGTGCAAGGAGCGCGATGAACAAGATCCGGATTTTGTCATCATCGCTCGATCAGATTCGTGTCGCGAGTTCGGGCTGGACGTGGCGGCTGAACGGGTGAACCGAGGCGCGGATGCTGGCGCCGACCTGGGGCTACTGTTTCCGCGTACGCCTGAGGAGACCGAGCGTGCCCCGCGCGTCTGCAAGGTGCCGCTGCTGTATGTGATGAGCCGTGGCAACCGTGACGGCCGACCCATTTTCAGTCGTAAGGAGCTTCAGGAGATGGGCTACGCCGGCATCATAGAATCCCAATTGATGATGCTGGTATCCGTCGACGCACAGCAACGCGCACTCAAAGAGCTACGCGAGACAGGGAATCATTCTCTGCTAACCCATGCGCAGGAAGTCCGCATCCGCAAGGACATCGAAGACCGGATCGATCTCGAAGAATATTACGAGATCGAGCGCCAGACGGTGGAAGGATACTAAGTTGTGATCTATCGCGGAGCGGTTTCTCAGCCCCGCGATCATCAGATTCGCGCGATTATCGAGGCGGGCGATCGAGCGCCGGATCACGGCGGACTGCGGCCCCGGCGTATCACAGTCGTCTGAGACGACGCGCGCAATCAATTGGCAGAGTGGCTTGCTGACATCGCGAGAAAGAAGCAGCCAGTTACGGAAAACACCGTCATTAGTCGTTCTATCGATGACGTTGTTTACTGACTGTAGGCCTCGCAACTACGTATCTTGATGTTTAAAGTTATACAGTATTTAGGATAACTATGTCATTTACCTATCCTTCCCGAAGCATAAAATATGCCGTTCCCACCGATGCTTGCGATTGTCATATGCATGTATTCGGTGCGCTGGACCGTTTTCCCGGTGTTGCAGGACATAGCTACGCGCCCAGGCCGGCGCGAATCGACGACTGGAAACGCGCGTTCACGTCGCTTGGGATCCAGAGGCTGGTCGTCGTTCAGCCAAGCTGCTACGGGACCGATAATCGTTGCCTTCTCGAGACGTTGCTCGCGCTCGATGGATGTGCAAGAGGTGTGGTGGACATCGACTCGTCGATTTCCGAACGCGAGCTGATGCAATTGCACGACGCTGGCGTGCGAGGCGTTCGGGTAAACGCAAGAAGCGTCGGTGCTCGCGACCCTGTGGTGTTGAGCAGGCGGATCTCGGAGATCGCCGAACGCATCTCCCCTTACAGATGGCACGTGCAGATATATGCTGATCTGGACGTCATCACGGCCATGTCTGACGTTCTCCGCGACGCGCCCTGTCCGATTGTGCTGGACCACATGGGCGGAGCGCGCGTTCAACACACATCGGTCGATCTACAGGTTCTGTGCGCGCTACTGCGCGAAGGCAACTGCTGGGTCAAACTCTCAGGCGCGTATCGGGTCTCCGAACAACGTGAAGGCTTCGCCGACAGCATTCAAATTGCGCGAACCTTGCTAGATAGTAATGCTGAGCGGATCGTCTGGGGCTCCGACTGGCCGCACACGACCGAACACGCGAGTCGGCCGCAAAAAGGGGCGTCGCAGATCGCGTTCCGCGATATCGATGAAACGTCGTTGCTCGAACTTTTGGCAGAACAATGCGACGACCCTGCCCGGTTCGCGCGTGTTCTCGCCAAGAATGCGGCAGTCCTTTATCAGTTTTAAGCCGGAGCTGCTGCCTAGGGACGATTGTGGAATTCGCAAGCCGTCTGAATTCCAATGCAATGCCAATAAAGTACGGGGCCGATCAGAGCGACCGCACCAAGGAGACGACCATGACAACCACAGGGACCGAATTACCTGCTCAACATGGGGCTGAGGCCCATGTGGAAAATTCCGGACACCTTCACTCAGCGATTCGAAAAAACTTCTGGCGATTTTTGCCCGTGTTGACGCTTGCGTTCATCGTAAATTATATGGACCGGATATGCATCGGATTCGGGGCGATGAGCATGAACCGCGATCTTGGCATTACCCCACTGCAGTTTGGGTTCGCGTCGGGGGTGCTATTCATTGGATATTGTTTGTGTGAGATACCGAGCAATCTCGCGTTGTATCACGTCGGCGCGCGACGATGGCTGGCGCGCATCATGATCACTTGGGGATTGGTCGCGGCTGCCAATGCTTTCGTCAGCGGCCCTGTCAGCCTCTACGTTGCGCGGTTCATGCTCGGTGTGACGGAGGCGGGCTTTTTTCCCGGAGCTGCGTTCTTGCTCTCCACTTGGTTTCCCGCTCAATATCGTGCTCGCGCTTTGGCCTGGTTGTCGCTGGCAGTACCCGTATCTTCAGTGATTGGAGGGCCAATTTCCGGACTGTTGCTCCAATCGATACACAGATGGTTAGGGCTCGCCGGCTGGCAATGGATGTTTATTATCGAAGGATTGCCCGCCTGTCTCCTCGGCTTTGTCATTCTCAAGCTCATCACCGATAACCCGCAAGATGCACATTGGCTCAGCGTCGAGGAACATCGCGCGCTGATATCCGCTCTTGCTAGCGAACCAAAAAAAGAAGTCCGAAGCAGTATAAAGGCGGCGCTAATCGATCGTCGAGTCCTAATCCTGACTGGCATTCAATTTGGTTTCGTCCTCGGCTCATATGGTATTGCGCTCTGGTTGCCGCAGATCCTCGGGCAGTATGATTTATCGATAGTTACGATCGGATCTTTATCGACCATACCGTATTTGTTCGCAGCGATCGGTATGCTCGTGTGGGCACGTTTTGCCGATCATAGTGGCGGTCTGCTCCGAAATCTGATCGGCGCTTGTGCCTGCGCCGTCATTGGTCTCGTGCTTTCGGTGGTTGACCGTGCACTGACGCCGGCGTTGATCGGTCTCACCATCGCTATGGTGGGCGTCACGTCGGCGCGCGCAATTTTCTGGGCGATCCCCGCGAAATTCCTCAGTGGTGCGGGTGCTGCAGCAGGGTTTGCGTTCATCAATTCGATCGGAGCGCTCGGTGGCTTCTTTGGGCCTGTCCTTATGGGTTGGTTGCGCCAAGTGACTGGCTCTTTCACAGCAGGCATTCTGGCCATGGGCGGTGTGCTGTTTGTGTCCGGTCTGTTGGGTCTGACGCTCGCTCATGACACATCGCGCAATCCGAAGGCGCGAGGCTAGTTCACCGCATTTCGCTACAAAGTTGGGCAGCTTTAGGTTTCGTAAACGTCTTTCTTATTAAAAATAATGACGAATGACGGGAAGTGCATAAAAAGCTCAATGCGGAATTACGCAATAAATTAGGTAAACTAATTAAAATAAGAGGGGAGACATGCCATCAAAACATTGGAGCACGGGCTTCGTTGCACTAGGTTGCCTTAGTTACTCGTCATGGGTTTGCGCTCAATCCAGCGTGACCTTGTATGGAATCGTCGACGTCGCTATTGACATTTCAAATCAAGGAAACGGAACGCTCGCGGCCATGCAAGGTGGGGGGTTAAACAGTTCCGAATTCGGATTGAAAGGCGTGGAAGATTTAGGCAGCGGCTACAAGGCGATTTTTGATCTCGAAAACGGCTTTAGTTCGTCATCGGGAGTCCTCCTTCAAAATGGCTTACTATTCGGGCGCCAAGCGTGGATGGGTTTGGCGGCCCCCTGGGGAACAGTCACGTTCGGCCGGCAATACTCGCCTGAATATGTGGCGAACTCGGCCAACGACGCATTCAGCCATGGCTTGGCCGGCGGGCTGAGCAATATTGGCACAACTCAGGCGGGCAAGACAGCGGGCGTTCTAACGGCCTATTCGATCACAGGTCGCACGAATAATTCGATCAATTACGTTTCACCGACAATTGACGGCTTCACGCTGCGAGCGATGTACGGTGTCGGTGGCACGGCGGGATCTCTCTCGGATGGCTCATCGGTTGGCGCCGGGGCGAGCTTGGCCGTCGGACCTGCGACTCTCAACGGAGGTTTTATCAGAAACCGTCCCACTGGCAGCCTCGGCACGGTCGACGCTTATACGTTGGGGGGAAACGTCGGGTTCGGCGCCGCTCGAGTAATCGTAGCTTATTCAAAGGATGTCAACGCGACCACCCCAGGTGCGACTCTGCGCTTCGCACTCGAAAACGTTGGTGTCCAGTACCAACTGGGCGTCTCTGATAGATTATTGGGGCAGGTAATACGGATCGTTGATACATCGGATCCGTTGCCGACGTCAAAGAGCGCCTATATCGCGGCGCTTGCGCTGGTGCACAGCCTTTCGACGCGAACGTCGATTTATTGCGCCTATGCACAGGTATGGAACAAGGAAGGCTCCGCGTATTCATTGGGTGGAGCAATCTATACGGGTGCACCCGCTACGCCGAACGCAACTGGACGCAATTTGCAAATAGGTATTCAGACGTTGTTCTAAGTAAAATGGTCTTTGTTAGACGCCTCACAGATCGATGATCTTCGCCCGCGCGCCATCGATCAAGTGCTGGCGCAGTAGGCTGGAGGCGCCTGCAAGATCACTGTCCAGGAGTAGGTCTGCTATCTGAATATGCTCCCGGCAGCGCTCGCGCCAATTCGCGCTGGCCAACGTTCGTCGATATTCCGCCAGACGCCGCAGCCGGTTCACTTGGGCTAGTCCATTGATTAGAAACTGATTGCGCGAACACCGCAGTACAGCCTCGTGAAATCGAGAGCCGATCTCAAATACCTCCGGTGGCGATAACGCCAACGCACCGTTATCGAACATCGCAATCTGCTGTGCGCGACAGGCCTCGAGGCTCTCGCGATCAAGTTTGAACGTTGGCTCCAAAATGGCCGCCGGTTCAATGATGATCCGATAACGCGAGCTATGCTCGTAGGTGAGTTCAGACGTTAGCAAGGGGATGAGCCTCCAGCCATGCCCCGGTAGGCGCTCGGCCCAGCCTTCGTCTGCCGCGCGCCGAAGCACGCGGGTCACAATGCCGCGTCCTGCCGAATAACGCCGCATCACCTCGTTCTCCGTCAATTTGCCGCACAGTGTTTCTGAGGAATGGTCGTTGGCGATCTTTAGATAGAGCGTGTCTTCGTCCGACAGGGGGGTATCGGCCCCAGCGGCGGGGGGTATGGAAACGGCTGCCGCACTGACTGCATACCCACCGGCTGCCAACGCCACGACAACGTTCCAATCGGCAAGTAGGCGTAGTGCTCGCGAGACCGGTGTACGACTCACGCGAAACTGGTCGGCGAGCTTTCGTTCGGGAAGCCGCGTCCCGGGCTCAAGGCCATGCGCTCGGATATAAAGCGATATCTGGCGGGCTAGCTCTGGAGAAAGTAGTTGTTCGGCCATACGCGACTCGGTTGTCCAAGGTGTCCGCAATGACTGAAGTATACAATGCCGCCCGGATTGCGGTGAAGCATACCGAATTAAGAGGGGCGCCGTTCATTCGGACAGCTTTTGCGAGGTTCAATAGAACTCGCCGCTTTGGCTCGTTCATCGAGCTCAATACGTGGCTGGGCAAACGCTGTCGTTCGGTGTGGGCTGACACTGCGCACCCGATCCACCGACAGTTCACCGTGGCCGAGATATGGGAGCTGGACCCTGCCCGCTTCACGCTGGCTGGTGGAACACCTGCTGCTGGCCAAGGATGCTGACCGGGCCATGCATTCGATTGCCCATCAGATGCAGTCGGCCAAGCGTTGTGAAAACGTCTATTCCGATCGTGCTCTAGCTTCCAGTGCCTGAGCAAGAAGGGTTAGTGGAAAGCAAACAATAAAGAAGAGGAGCATCACACAACCGTAAATCATGATCGCGTCAGAATCGGCGCGAACATAAGCAAGCCGTTCAATCATCTGGCGAGCAGAACCCAGCAGATCAGTCACTCCGACCACCGATGTAAGCGTGCTCGCCTGTATCAGAAGCGTTAGCTGACTGACATAAGGTGGAATGAACCGCCTCAGCGCCTGCGGGAAGATCACCCAGATCAGCGCCTGGCTCTGGTTCATACCAAGTGCCCGCGAGGCGACGGTCTGACCAGCAGCGATCGACGATAGTGCACCGCGCGCCACTTCTGCAATGTTGGCGGCGCTCCAGACGCTGAGACCCAGAATCGAGGCTGCAATCGGGCTCGTCTCTATGCCGAATTTTGGTAACGCAAAGAAAACGAAGAGCAGCGTCATCAAAGAGGGGATGCCTCTCAGAGCCTCGATATAGTTGCGGGCCACGAGCCGGCTTGCCCGATTCTGGCTCTGGGTCATCAGCCCCAGAACCAGCCCCAGCGGCGTCGCGAGCGCAATGCTGAGGATCGCAATGAGCAGAGTTATACCGAATCCCCTCAGCAGGTAGCTCGCGATCGGCAAGAATAGTTCATTCATCAAACCGCCCTTCCAAAACCCGGGACATAGGTGGCCCGCTCGAGACCTCGGGCGAAGTAGCTGAGCAGGATGGACGATATCAGATAGAGAAGCGCTGCCACTCCGAATACGCCGAAAATATCAAAGGTATCGGATGCAATCCTGTTTGCGGTATAGGTCAGCTCGCTGTAACTGACGACGATCATGAGGGACGAGGAGCGGAAAAGATTCAGCGCCGTCGTCGTTGCCGCAGGCAACGCATAACGTAGACCCAGAGGCAGCGTGATCTCCATGAATGTCGTGACGGCTCCCATGCCAAGAGCGCGCGCCGCCAGGATATCTTTCGTTGAAACAGCATCAAGGCCGGCCCTGATGTCCTCAGTCAAGTAAGCGCCTCCCCATAGGCCGAGCGCGACAACCCCGGTGCTGAACGGCGACAGCCGCAACCCGATTTCCGGAAGCGCGAAAAAGATCATGAAGATTTGAACCAGCAACGGCGTGCAGCGAAAGATGTTGACATAGCAGGCAATGAGAAAATGAGCCCCGGGCAGGCGGCCATAACGCAAGGTCCCGCAGCCAATGCCGATTAAAATAGCCAACAAAAATCCCACAGCGCTGAGCAGCAGGCTGTGGAGCAGGCCCACGATCAATCGTGGGCCGATCTCGGCGAAAAAATGCATTGCCATCAGGTTCCAACGCCTCATTCTGTGCAGGCAGCGATTGCGGGGTTGACGTAGGCCAGCTTGTGGTTCGGGCTTGGGACGACAGGACGATATTTTGCAGCGAACGCGCTGTCGGCGACTTCATCCTTGAAGACATCGTAGAAGACGTCGTTGGCACGCATATCGGCGATAACGCCGTTGAGCCAGGCAGTCAGCTCCGCATTGCCCTTTCGCACACCAATTCCCTGTATGGCTGGCGAGGCGAGATTACCGGCCAGCCGATATTCGGGGTGATGTTTGACAAAATTGAAGGAATACACATCAATATAGGCCATCGCATCCGCGCGCCCCTGTGTCAATAGGTTGGCGGAATCGGCAGGACTTTGCGCCGTGACGATGTCGGCCTTGGTGCATTTGGCAAGCCAGGCCTCATAGATGTTTCCCGTGGTCGTCACGACGGTTTTGCCTGCCAGGTCCTTGTAACTTTTGATGGGTGAGTCCTTTTTGACAACGAGTTGCAGATTGCTGACCCAGATAGGGTCGGAAAAATCGATCTGCTCTGCGCGCGCCGGTGTCCATGCGAGAGCCGCGAGAACCATATCCACCTTGCCGGATTGCAGAAAGGCTATGCGGTTGCTGTCATTGACGCATTGCGTTTGCAAACCGCCAGCACCGGAAAATGCCGCCTTGGCAATGCGTTTGGCCAGGGTGATCTCGTAACCCGCCGGTTGTCCGTCAAGCCCAACATATCCGGCGGGCGGATAGCTGCAATTGATGCCGATGGTCAGGTGTCCGGCGGTGGCGATGGCGCTAGGAAGAGCCGCGGAATAGGCGGGATAGGCCACCAGGGCACTTATCAGGATAGGTAAGCAGGCCGTGGCCTTCCTCAGTGTTGGGTGGCACATGGGATTCTCCTTAAAAACATAATCAGGCGGCACATTTTCGGGACAGGAACTGTTGTGTCCTGGCATGGCGAGGTGCGGAAAGAATCTCGCGCGGCGGCCCTTGTTCAACGACGGTTCCATCGGCAATAAAAATCAGGCGATCGCCCACCTCACGGGCGAAATCCATTTCGTGTGTGACGACTATCATCGTCATTCCCGACTTCGCCAGGTCTTTCATGACGGCGAGCACTTCGCCCACCAGCTCCGGATCGAGCGCCGACGTCACCTCGTCGAAAAGCATGATGGCCGGCTCCATCATCAACGCGCGGGCAATCGCCACGCGCTGCTGCTGTCCTCCAGAGAGCTCGGCGGGATACCGCTCAGCCTTGTCGGCGAGGCCGACACGCGCGAGTAGGGTCGTCGCTCGCTCCTCCACTATTTGCCGCGACAGTTTTAAAACGCGCCTTGGAGCGAGTGTTAGATTGCCGAGAATGGAGAGATGCGGAAACAGGTGATATTGCTGGAACACCATGCCGATGCGCTGGCGTACCACATTGATGTCGACGCCGGGTGCGTTGAGTTTTTCACCCGCCAGCACGATGTAGCCCGAGGCAACTGGCTGAATAAGGTTGACGCTGCGCAATAGCGAGCTTTTGCCGCCACCGCTTGGGCCGATGATGACGACCACCTCGCCCTTCCGGATGGATAGATTGATGTCGTTCAGGATCTTCTGGTTTCCATACTGCAAAAACAGGTTCTTGATTTCGAGCAAAGGCTCGATCGATCGCACGTCCATATTGTCCCCTGTCGCGCAGTTATCTGGGTCTACCTACTTTCTTAAACCACAGACTACTACCGCCGAAAATAATTAGAACCGCTATGTTTCGCGATGAGTGATGCCCAAAACGCATCACTCACTCTGGGGTCGGGCGCGACGTAATTGCATCCTGCAATACGGAGTTGAAGAGCTGAGTGGCCGGCGGCATAGGCCGCCCCTTGAGCGCAATGATTTCGAGCGAGCCCTGAAGGCTCGTCTCCTGAAAGCGACGCGCCTTGAGAATCCCAGTTTCGATCGAGGTTTGTACCGTATGCCTCAAGAGGATTGCGATGCCCAAACCGCTGATTGCGAAATTATGCAATAGCTCTAGTGAGTTGGTTTCCATTGCCGGTTTGGGCTCGAACCCAGCCTTCCTGCATACTTCATCGTAAATAGTACGCATTGCGCTTCCCGGCGCCGGCATTGCCGTCGGAAACTGCATTACGTCGGTCACCGATACGATGGCCTTCGACGCTAGAGAATGGTCGGAACGAAACACCGCTAGCAGAGGTTCTCGGGATTTGAAAAGGCTCTTTGTGTCGGCCTGCTTTCCCGCTGAAAAGGTGACACCAATATCCACTTCGCCATTTCGCACGAGCGACACAACAGCGGAGGAAGTGGCAATCGTTATATCGAAGGTTATTTTTGGATGGCTTTCCAAGTAACGGTCGAGAACATTGGGAAGCAAATCAGGCAACACGGACTCGATGGCGGCAACTCGAACGTGACCTGTTTCTACCCGACGCAGAGATTCTATTTCTTTTGAAAGGTCGGACGCCGCGGCCCCGATCTGTTGGGCTGTGGCGACAAGAAGCTTACCATGAGCAGTCAATACGACGCCTCTTGCGCTTCTCTCGAAGAGCACTGCTCCGACCTCGTACTCCAGTGCCTGGATGCGGCGGCTGATAGCGGACTGCGAAATATTCAGCCGCTCTGAAGCCAGCCTTATCGATCCATGTTCGGCAACGGAGAGGAAAAATCGTAGCGATGTTGTGAGCATATCAGGACATCTTGCGTTTCAACCACGCGCCTGGGTCGTCCAGCGTGACCATCAATTCGCGATTGATGCGCTCCATGAATCGTTCCGACGGCAGAGGCAGAAGCCGGCCGGGCGCCGCTATGATGTCCGTTGAGATGGCCTCTAGCTTGTCATCCACGACAGGTATCGCCACAAAATCGCTCGCAAGTAGACTGCCGATGCAGCTGCGCAGCGTCATTACGGCAATGCCGCGGCCAATACTGACAAATTGCCTCAGCAATTCCAACGAATTGGTCTCTAAAGCTATGTTAAGTGAGAGTTGGGCACGGTGGAACGAGGACTCAAGCGCGTATCCGAGCCCCCCAGAGCGGCTGGAAACAGCAAGTTTAAATGCCGAAATATCATTAAGGCTGAGACTAGGGTACCCAGCAAGGGCATGGGCTTCCGGCATAATCACAAAAAGCGGCTCAAAGACGCGTGACAAGGTCTGAATCCCGGCGGAATTCGCATTGAGGCAAATGCCAAAATCGACCGTATCATTCAACACGGCCTCAATCACCGAACTCGTTGTGTCGACATTGACCGAAAAAGTAGTACCCGGATAGTCCGACACATAGGAGGCGACGGCGCGCGGAAAAACATAGGAAGTTATTGACTCGATGATCGCAACGCGCACATGGCCTGGTTTGGCGCCATCAATCTCATACAGTTCCGACCAAAACCGCTCGAACTGGAATGAGACGTTTTTCGAGTGCTTTAAAAGTGCTTCACCTGCGGCCGTTAACCTTACGCCACGAGGGGTACGCTCGATCAACATGGTGCCAAATTCATATTCGAGAGTCTGCAGCTGGCGGCTGATGGCCGACTGGGCCACACCGAGCGTCGCGGAAGCAGCCCTGATAGATCCTGTTCGTGCCACGACCATGAAGTAACGGACAGCGTCGCGTAGCATGATGGCCTCGCACGATTTTGTTTTTCCAATTGGGATTCTGTTATATCAAACTTATGATTTCTTGGCTATCCAGGTTCAGCGAACTAATTCGGAGATTGATATCCGAGCGCCGAGTGCGTGTCTTAGCTAAGACGTCGACAAGCATTTATTCTGACAAGGATCGCGTGGGTGGCGCATCGTCAGTATCGTGTCGTGCAAAGCCAGACGTCGCTGACAAGGACCAACCGCCCCCGTGCGTCGATCGACTGTGCCATGGCGGGTAAGGCCTCTTACAGCATCCGATAGCGCGGACTGCTATTCTGCCGATTTCTTTGATTTACCGATGTTCGCCGCCCAGGCTTCGGGCGTACGCGCAACCCTACTATCTGACCTTCCCGCTTGGCTATTTGCCTAAGATTTCTTCGGGTCACTACTCTATCGCGATAACTCATACTTTAGATTAAAACCGTTTAGTGATCATCCGGTGCCGAGCAAACATCGCCCGCTAACCACTGAATTTTCGAGGTGGTGGATGCGTTCAAATCGCATTTTCTTTCGACAACCAATCTTCAAGTACCCTATG
>NZ_LMUX01000024.1:207274-245338 GCF_009765705.1 Burkholderia sp. L27(2015)
AGTGCCCCTGATCCTCCAGTGATTTCGCCGCCGACGCCGCCTCTTCCACCAATGCGGCGTTTTGTTGCGTGACATGATCCATCTGGGCAATCGCTTGATTGACTTGCTCGATACCCTTGCTTTGCTGCTCGGACGCCGCCGCAATTTCCTCGATCACACAGGCCACTCGCTCCACTGCCGTCGTGACCCGAGACATCGTCTCTCCGGCTTCGTCGGCCAATGCCGAGCCGTCGTGAATTTTCTGCACCGACACAGCAATCAGGTCCTTGATTTCTTTGGCAGCACTGGACGACCGCTGGGCAAGGCTGCGTACTTCGCTAGCCACTACGGCAAAGCCTCGTCCCTGCTCGCCGGCACGAGCCGCCTCCACCGCCGCGTTCAGTGCAAGAATATTGGTCTGGAACGCGATCCCCTCGATGAGGCCGGTGATTCCGGCAATTTTGTCGGAGCTCTGATCAATCTCGTTCATGGTCTCGACGACGCGATGCACCGCACTACGACCTTTGTGCACGAGCCCAGCAGTGTCGGTCGTCAGCGTGCTGGCTTCGCGCGCATTGTCTGCGTTATGTCGAACTGCGGAGGTCAGTTCTTCCATGCTCGAGGCGGTTTCTTCCAATGAAGCGGCCTGCTGCTCGGTGCGAGACGACAGGTCCACGTTGCCCGCAGCAATTTGCTTGGCCGCTGTGCCGACCGACTCGGAGGACTGTCGCACTGTCCACAGTACCCCACTGATACGCTCGATGAGCTGATTGAATGCGTTCGCTATCTGACCAATTTCATCGGCCCGGTCAACGGGCACGCGTTGCGTAAGATCCAACGATAGACTGACCGCCGTGACGGTACGCTGGATATTCGATAGTCCACGCCGGATAAGTCGAAATAGATGGGTGGCCAGCGCAGCCGTCAACAACAAGGCGAGTACAGTCGTCGCACCCAGGGTCCACAGCGATATGGTCGCCGTTCGACTTACACCAGAGATCACTTGGTTGGTTGTTGGCGCGCCCAGCTATCTCGCTATAGCGGGCCGACCGACGACGCCCGAGGAACTTGTGCATCACGAATCGATTCGTTACCGCTTCCCGTCTTCGCAGGCGCTGCACCGTTGGGGATTTAAGCGTGGCAAGCGGAAGTTTTTGGTGGATGTTCCGGGAGGGCTCATCGTAAACGAGCGCAGGCTTCTGGTTGCATTTTCCCTCCAAGGCCTCGGATTAGCGTTTGTCGCCGACCGAGAAGTCCGAGAGTACATCGCGGATGGACGCTTGGAGCCATTTCTCCAGACGTTCATTCCTAGTGATGGCGGCCTTTACCTTTACTTTCCTGAGCGGTCGCTGACCCAGCTAAAATTCCGCGTGTTCGTCGATATGGCGAAAGCGCTTCTGCGCAGCTAGTCGATTTGGAATTGCGACAAACGCTTCCCCCCCGCCGGATAGCTCGGCAAGTTCAATGCGCTTCCATCCGAAAGCATTCTTCAATCGATCCACAGCACAATCTATGAGAGCAAGCTCTCGTTCGCGGCGCCTCTCGTGGTGATTGCCTGACGAACCGTACGTACCAGGCCTAGCCAAGTTCACGAACGTTCGTCCAATCGCGATTGAAAATTGCTCCGCAGCTCTAATCGGACGAACGACTGCTATGGTCTACAAATCGTTTAAAGCCAAGCAATAATCTCGTCAACAGATCGATCTATGACCGCGTTCTCTGTAATCGGCTGGCCGATGTACAGAAAAGCCACAACAATGTCGATCGGGTCCAGGCCGAGATGAGCCTTTATCTCTGGATCGTAAGCGGCTGCGCCCGTTTTCCAGACTGCGCCCAACTGCAACGCGTGCGCCGCAAGCAACATGTTTTGCACCGCAGCCGACACCGCCATGACCTGCTCAATTGCTGGAATCTTCGAATCGGCAGCGATCTTCGCTGAGACGATTAATATCAGCGGTGCCCGGAAAGCTTTGGCCCTGGCGCGCTCAAGGTCGAGAGCTGTCATGTCAGGCCGGCACTTTCGAGCGAAATTACCAAGCCAATCCGCCAGACGATTGCGCGCGTCACCTGCAACGACGGTGACGCGCCAAGGACGCAGTCGCCCATGGTCTGGCGCCCGGTCGCCGGCTTCAATGATCGATCGGATCTGCCTGTCATTCGGCTGCGGTCCACCTAGAACCTTGGCGGATGTTCGCGAACCTATCAGACTCAAAACTTCTGAGGCCAGCCGGAGGTCTGGCGTTTGCACAAACATACATATCTCCAAACACAACTCGAAAGCCTAAACCGATCCGACCGACCCTACACCACCGACGGATGGCTCGACGTTTGCATCTATGGTTATACGAATTTATTCGTCGAGCATTCCGGAGCCTTGATAAATCGCGACCTAACGCGCTTCCACCGTCTGCCGCTCGATTTCATAATATTTTTCGAGATCGATTCGGTCTTCGATGTCCTTGCGGATTCGGACTTCCTGCTCGTGAGTTAGCAGAGAATGGTTGCCCGTGTCGCGCAGCTCTTTGAGTGCTCGCTGCTGCGCATCGACGGATACCAGCATCATCAGTTGAGATTCGATGATCCCGGCATATCCCATGTCTTGCAAGTCCTTCCGGCTGAAAATCGGTCGCCCGTCGCGGTTGCCACGGCTCATCACATACAACAGTGGCACCTTGCAAACTCGCGGTGCACGCTCGGTTTCTTCAGGCGTTCGCGGGAACAGGAGACCCAGGTCTGCGCCGGCATCAGCGCCACGATTCACGCGTTCCGCAGCCACATCTAATCCAAATTCGCGGCATGAATCCGATCGGGCGATGATAACGAAATCCGGGTCCTGCTCATCCCGCTCTTTGCACGCATAGCGAATCTTGTCGCCAAACTCCTCAGGCGTTGTCTCGTGCACTTGGTATGTATGGTAATGAGCCCGTTTCGGGAAGATCTGATCCTCAATATGCACGCCTGCGATACCCGCGCGAATGAACTCACGAACCGTTCGCATAGTGTGAAGTGGTTCGCCAAAGCCCGCGCCGGCATCGACGATCATCGGAATATCGACCGCTGCCGCTGCGTCCGACGCCAATGTAATCTGCTCAGTCATCGTCAGCAGCGGTTCGGTAACCGCGCGCGATCCGCCCGTTACGTAGCCGCCGCAATATACCGCTTCAAATCCGGCGTGTTCCGTCAATTTGGCCGCCAATGCGTCGTACACGCCCGGCATATGTAAAAACGTCTTCGCGTTGAGCAACGCGCGCAGCTTGCTCGTTTTTCTCACTACCATGATGGCTCCTTGTGGTTGATAATGGCACTATGTCACAACATAGTGCCATTTGCAACAAGTATAGGAGTCGGTACAACGCCCGTGTGCGCCAAACCGCCTGCTCACCCCATCCGGCACGTGGGGGCATTCTCCTAAAGGGCGGGAGAGCGAAATAAAGCGGGTACGGCGGCTCACGTCGAAGCAAACCGAGAAAAATCACGAGTCTTCGGGTTACTGCAAGTGATCACGACCGCCGTCGCACCCGCCACGGGCCACAGCCGCCAAGTCATTCGGACCGCATCATTCCGATTACTGCTGCCGGTCCAGCACATGGCCTAGGGTTTGTCCTCGGACTTTGCGGCTTGTAAATGGCGTTTTGCTGTGACATAGTACCATTTATCAACGGACCAGTAGATGTAGGGGTAACGAAAAAGAGAAGCGAGCTGCGTGCATTTCGGTGCGAAGCGTGCGAAGCGTGCTAGAGCATCCGTTTCGGGTGATCAAACTGCAGTTCGGCTTTGCGAAAGTCCGCTACCGTGGTCTGAAGAAAAACACAGCACAACTGACAAAGCTGTTCGCGCTGTCCAATCTCTAGATGTCGCGAAGGCGGCGATCCACAAACATCGAGCCCAATTTCTGGTCCGCATTCATTCGGTTTCCAACGCTAAACGACTTTCGAGACCCGCCAATTTCGAATTGACGAACAGTCAGGCTGAAAATGAGTTGTTCAGACCTTCCCTAAGAAGGCAGTGATCGCCAGTACTTGCCGGGACAACAAATAGCGCGACTCCGATCGCGACCGGGCGCAACCAGGATAAAGGAGGAGACGCTGTGAACATAGCCGTAATAGAACGAGAAACTGTCCGTCGGGTCGCGTTGCGATTAATGCCGCTGCTCATGCTTGCCTATTTCTGTTCTTACCTCGACAGATCAAACATTGGCATGGCCGCTCTGACCATGAACAAGGCAATCGGGCTATCTTCCGCGGTGTTTGGATTTGGTGCCGGTCTGTTTTCCGTTGGCTACATTTTGGCAGAAATACCCAGTACTCTTATCCTCAACTCAGTGGGAGCGCGGAGGTGGATCGCTCGCATCCTGATGACATGGGGCATCATTTCTGGGTTGACCGCTTTCGTTTGGAACGATTGGGGATTCTACGCAGCGCGCATTCTTCTCGGAATTGCAGAGGGCGGATTTTACCCGGGCATCGTCCTCTATTTAACGTGGTGGTTTCCGTCCCGATATCGCACGCGGATGCTCGCCCTATTTCAGTCGTCCAGCGTCATATCCCTTTTTATCGGGATGCCACTCGGCGGCCTGCTCATGCAATTCGATGGGGTTTTAGGCTTGCATGGCTGGCAGTGGCTATTCATCGTCGAAGCCTTGCCATCTGTCGTTATGTCGGTCGTTATCTGGCGCAAGCTGACCGACCGACCGGCCGATGCTGCCTGGCTGAAGCCGGAGCAACGGGCGTGGCTGGACGAAACGTTGACCGCGGAACGTACTCAGCGAGAAGCCATTCGCAAATATTCGTTGAGGGAGGCCTTCACCCATCCGAAAGTATGGATCTTGACGATCGCTTACTTCGGTCAGAATGTCTCTCAATATGGGCTCGTTTTGTTCATGCCGATGATCGTCCAAGGGCTCGGTGTCTCGCCTAAGATGATTGGCTGGGTTAGCGCGATCCCTTTCCTGTTCGCCTTCGTGGCAATGCTGCTTTGGGGTTGGCACTCGGACGCAACGGGTGAGCGGACCTGGCACTGCGCCATCGCGTGCCTGGTCTGCGCTGCAGGGATGGCTGCCTGCGTCTTCATTGGACCGGGCCACCCCTACCTCATCACTGCAGCACTCATCCTGGCAGAAATGGGCCAGCAATCGATCGCATTGACTTTTTGGGCGATTCCCAGCTCCCTTTTGACGGGAACGGCTGCGGCCGGTGGAATCGCGATGATCCAGTCGGTTGGGCAACTGGGCTCTTGGTTAGGACCCTGGGCATTTGGGTCTATCAGGGATGCAAGTGGCAGCAACAGCGTGGCACTTCTGTGCCTCGCCGCTGCTCCTATGCTCTCCGCTGTTTTGGTGGTGCTGGTCGGTCACAACTCTCACTTTGACGCCCCGCGGCGCCAACCTAATGGAGAAGGAGACATACCACGGAACCGTCCTTCGCCCGGCCCTTCGCAGGTCCCAAGGAAGGGCTCTTAATAAGCGCCCAGCGAAACGCGGAGCGAGCCGGACATTGACAACGGATCTTATTGCGCAAGGACTCGCGCCGGGAAACGCACATGGGCGAGCAAGTGTGTGAACGGACACTACACACCTTTATTTAACTACAAATTTTGGTGACGGTTGTCGCCGGATTTTGTCATGAAGACAGTGACGCTATCAATTGACCAGGCGACAAACATGAATGACATCTCATCCAACGGTATCGACTGCCATATTCATCTTTTTGGCGACGCCCTGCGCTATCCCGCAATAGCGGAGCGCAGCTATACCCCTACCGAAGCTACCCTGTCGCAATGGCGCGCAATCTCCGAACCTTTAGGGGTGCGACGCGCTGTACTAGTTCAACCCAGTGCCTACGGGACGGACAACGCTCGATTGTTGCATGGGCTGCGAAAAGCGGGCGACATGGTGCGAGGAATAGCGGTCATTGATGATGCGACACCTGACCATGTGCTGGAGACCATGCATGCACTTGGCGTACGTGGTGTTCGATTGAACTTCGTCACGGGTGTATCTCCCGACCCCCACAGAGTGCCAGCGCAGCTACAGGCCATCGCAGCGCGCATTGCTGACCTTGGCTGGCACCTTCAGGTGCTTGCTCGCGGCGCACTGCTCGAAAGTATTGCCGCTCATGTCCCCCATCTAGGGGTTCCAGTCGTATTTGACCACATGGCCGGGGCGCGGACGTCTCTTGGACTCGACGAGCCCGGTTTCAAGGCTGCACTTGGTCTGCTTCGGAAGGGCAAGTGCTGGATAAAAATTTCCGGCGCAGACCACGTTTCGGCGCACCGAGAGGCGCCAGAAGAAGCGTTGACGATCATGCGCTCGCTGATCGAGGCGAACTCGGATCAGCTTATATGGGGCTCCGACTGGCCTCATATCGGCAAGGCTGGCGGTCCGCAGAGCGTGGAATATTTACCTATCGACCATGGACGCCTATTGGCGCTTCTGCGCCAAGCTTCAGGCGAAGCATACAAGAAGATTCTCACGGACAATCCTGCGCGACTTTATGGATGGACGTAACTCAAGGGAACTCTGACCTCTACGACCTGGGGTTTGTACCTGGAAGTCGCCGCTTGTAAATGGTGTTTTGCTGTGACATAGTACCACTCATAACCTGACAGGTAGATGCAGGGTAGAGAGAAAAGCAGCAAATTACGCTCACAACGTTTGGCGCAGATGTTCGTCCCCGAGCCCGAAGCTTGGGTCGACCGGCTCAACAAACGGCTTTGAGACACTCTATTAGGAATACGTGGATAGGGATTCGCGCGCGTGGCCCGAGTCCGCACTCGAGTAAGACTGAACAGATGACACTCGAACGCACGAGCTCCACGAAACGCCGGATGAAGCGTTTGGCAAGAAGATACTTTGCGCGTGTTGTGAACGTGATCGGCACGCTCCAGACTTCGTCATGATTGTGCGATCCAAATCGTGTCGAAGTTCGGGATGGATGAAACGAAAGGACAACAATTCAGACTATACAATTTGTATTACTGATAAACACAATAAAATAAAGTGTTTAGTTATGCGATGTATATAGAATTGTCACCTACCCCCGACATGACTGAACCTACGGCTGAGCATTTAATGAAAGAAATCGGACAGCCAATAACAACCGACGACGATTTTCCCGAACACTGATTTTAAGGAAAACGGTGGTGGGCTCAATCTTCTAGCAGGCTACAGCAGATACACAGGATCCACGAGGGAGCAGCGATGCTCCCTCGCAGGCGGAGCTTTGCCAATTATAAAAGGACGGAGACTATGATGAAAAAACAATTCCTCGCAACTGTAGTGCTCGGAAGTTTCGCAAGTCTTGCACACGCGCAGAGTAGTGTGACTCTCTACGGCATCGTTGATGAGGGTCTTAACTACAACAGCAATATGTCGGGCAAGGGTTCCTATGCGCAACAAAGCGGCGTCATGTCAGGAAGCCGTTGGGGACTACGTGGGAACGAGGATCTTGGCGGAGGCCTAAAGACGGTGTTCGTACTGGAAAACGGCTTTGATGCCAGTACTGGAAAATTTGCGCAAGGCGGCCTGCTGTTTGGGCGCCAAGCCTACGTCGGAATATCCACTCCCTTGGGGACGGCGACACTGGGACGCCAATATGATGTCAACACCGACTTCGTCGGACCATTCGAAGCGGGTGCCAGTTGGGCAGGTAATATCGGCGCGCATCCCGGCGATCTTGATGGTTTGAACAATTCGTTTCGCACGAATAATGCTCTGAAGTTTAAAAGCGTGAATTTCGAGGGGTTCACGTTTGGCCTCCTGTACAGCCTAGGTGGGGTGGCTGGTGATGCGACGCGCAACCAAGTTTGGTCAGCCGCTATCGGCTATGCCAATGGCCCCCTTGTTCTGGCGGCTGGCTACCTGAACGTGCGCAACCCAAATGTGAGTTATTTTGGCAATTCAACGTCTGGAACCCCATCGCCCACCACAGCAAACACCTCGTATCCGATCTATAGCGGGTTTCTATCCGCACGCGCTTACAGGGTGGCGAGTACTGGCGGCACATACACGTTCGGGCCGGCTTTAATTGGCTTCACCTACTCGAACGTCGCGTTCGAGAACCTCGGTGATCTTTCCTCAGGACCGGATCCAACTGGATATCGGGGAAGTGTGCATTTCAACAATGCTGAGGTCAATTTTCAGTACACGGTTACTCCGGCATTGATAGCGGGTGTCGCGTACGACTTAACGAAAAGCAGCAGTATCGAAGGGAATATAGGAACCAATGATGGCGCTATCTACCGTCAGGGCATGCTAGGGCTCGATTATTTTCTCTCAAGTCGCACGGATGTCTACCTGCTCGGCGTGTACCAAAAAGCTTCCGGCACAGACTCGCGCGGAGTGACCGCCGTTGCGTCGATCAACAATCAGTCGTCGCCATCAAGCAACGACCATCAGGCGGTTGTACGAATAGGTTTGAGACACAAATTTTAATGGCTTCGGCCAGTTCCTGCGCGGTCCAGCGATAGCCGGGCTTTTCGTGCGTTGCTGTCATGGCTACTGGTTCCGAAGCCGGGGCGATCCTCGAACGGATAGAGAGAATATGACGCGCAGGCGATGGAGATTTTGCTGTTCGTCGAACGTGTGCCTTTTTCTCTGACGACACACATTTAATAAAGCTGTTGCTCAAGCGATTTGGTCAGAGGGCTCTCGACATCGCCCGTGTGCTTGGTCGTGACAGATTCTATAAGCACGATCCAACATTCTTTATCGGCGACTGGATTGTGCATCACGCCGCGCGGGACTACATGAAGCGAGCCTTCGTGAAGATTCACGATCCGACCTCCTTCATATTCCATGCGGAGTTCTCCCCGAACAATATAAAACAACTCGTCTTCGTGCGCATGGTTATGCCAGACTAGTTGGCCAAACAATTTGGCTACCTTTACATATTGGTCGTTCACTCGGGCGACCACCTTAGGGGACCAGTGCTCATGCACCGAGGTAAACGCCTCGAGCAGATCGACCGGGTTCGCGATCGTAGTCAAATTCATTTCTTTCTCTCCAATTGCGGCTGCTCCGCGTGATGTTGAAACACTTGTGAAGCCCCGGCAATAGAGGCGCTTAACAATGGCAGCAAGTGACGGATACCAACGACTTCATGCATGTCATCGCTGTCTTAAGCGTGGTAAATACGCACGTGCAACCATTCTGCCTGAGGCTTCCGATGCAAGGGGTGTAATTAAAGCGTTAAATTTTTGAACCGATGAGCAAATTGGCTTTTAGGGAAAGCACACCGTCAACGAGCTAAAATTTTAGACAGAAAATCTTTGGTGCGACCGTTCTTAGGGTTGTCGAAGAATTCATGCGGAGGTGCCTGCTCGACGATTTGCCCTTGGTCCATGAAAATTACTCGATTGGCTACCGCTTTCGCAAATGCCATCTCATGGGTTACACAAAGCATAGTGATGCCCGCGTCCGCCAATTCGACCATCACGTCGAGCACCTCCTGGATCATCTCTGGGTCCAGTGCCGAAGTGGGTTCGTCAAATAACATGATCTTCGGCGTTAGACATAGCGATCGCGCGATCGCAACTCGCTGTTGCTGCCCACCGGATAGCTGTAGCGGGTACTTACCCGCTTGCTCGCCGATGCGTACCCTCTTGAGTTGCTGCATCGCGCGCTCATCGGCTTCTTTCTTCGGAACCTTACCGACCCACATCGGCGCCAGTGTCAGGTTCTCAAGCACAGTCAGGTGCGGGAACAAGTTGAATTGCTGAAACACCATGCCGACGTCTTTTCGAACGCGCTCGATTGCCTTCAGATCATCGACTAGCTCGGTTCCATCGACGACGACGCTTCCCTGTTGATGTTCCTCCAGCCGGTTGACGCAGCGAATCAATGTTGACTTGCCCGACCCCGAGGGGCCGCACAGAACGATGCGCTCGCCCCGTGCCACGGTAAGATTGATGTCGCGTAACACGTGGAACTCCCCGTACCACTTGTTAACGTTCTTGAATTCTATGATCGGGGTTTCAGCAATCATACGGGTTCCTTGGGTAGAACTGATGGAGTCCAGGTCATTGACGACGGGTCCCGGTATTCAGGTGGTTTTCCACCCACAGGCTGTAGCGCGACATGGCGAAGCAGAAAACGAAATAAATCGCTGCAACGAACAGCTGCCCTTCGAAGAAGAACTCGCGCCAATTCGGGTCACCGAGTGCTAGCTGTAAAGCTCCGGTCAAGTCATACAGACTAACTATCGAAACCAGGGAGGTATCTTTAAACGTTCCGATAAAGATATTGACAATAGCTGGCACGACCAATCGCAGTGCTTGCGGTACTACGATCTTGCGCGTGATCTGCCAGCTCGATAGACCAAGGGACTGAGCGGCCTCGACCTGTCCTTTGGGCAAGGCATTCAGGCCGCCACGAATGACTTCGGCTAAATAGGCAGCCGTGAACAACGTCAACCCGACAAGCACGCGCACCAGAACGTCGATGTTGGAGCCTTGCGGCATGAACAGCGGGAACATGAACGAGGCCATGAACAAGACCGATATCAATGGTACGCCTCGGATCAGCTCCACGTAAACGGCGCACAAGGTGCGGATACCCGGCATGCGAGACTGCCGCCCCAATGCCACGAATATGGCGAACGGAAATGCGAGTCCCAAGCTGACAGTAGACAGCAGCAAAGTAAGGGGAAAGCCACCCCATCGTGCTGTTTCCACCGGGGCCAATCCCAAAACACCACCCAGCATCAGAGTGAAAAAAATGACCCAGGCCAGCACCCAGGCGACTAACAGGCTAGGCCTCCAAAACCGGCGATAGCAGCTTGCGACCAACAACGTAACCAGCAGCACGCTGGCCACCATCGGTCGCCATTGTTCGCCAAAAGGGTAACGTCCGAACAGGATCAGACGGTACTTTTCCGCCACCAGGCCCCAGCAGGCGCCTACTCCGACCGCAGCGCGGCAGGCGGCATTGTCCGGGGCGAATACCGCCTTGAAGAGGACCCACTGCAACACGTGCGGCAAAGTCAGTGCCAAAATGCCCAATACAAGCACGCTCGCCAATGTGTTTCGCCATCCGTCGAAAAGGTTATTTCGCAACCAGACAATGGGACCATTGACGGATCGCGGGGGAGGCCGGCTCGCTATCGGCTCGAATGGCGTTTCGTTAGTGCTGGCGTAAGTCATTTCTGCGCCGCTGATCATGTCACCGCTCCTTGATAACAGCGCGCTTGTTGTAGACGTTCATAAACGCAGCCATCAGCAACGAGAGCGTAAGGTAACAAGCCATTACCAGAGAGATGCATTCGATCGCACGCCCGGTCTGGTTGATCGATGTATTAGAGATCGAGACCAAGTCTGGGTAACCAATGGCCACCGCCAGCGATGCGTTCTTGGTGATGTTCAAATACTGGCTGGTCAGCGGCGGGATGATTACCCGTAATGCCTGAGGCATCTGGATTAGCCGGATTTCTCTGCCGGGCGGCAACCCGAGAGCCGCAGCCGCTTCGTGTTGGCCAAACGGCACGGACTGAATGCCGCTGCGTACGATTTCGGCGATGAACGACGCATTGTAGATAGTCAGCCCAATGACCATGGTTAGATATTCGGGCGTCACTGCCCCGCCTCCGGTGATACTTAGTTCGCTCTGCTCGGGAATATCAATAGCCGACGGCGAACCGCCGAGCAGCCAGCCCACTAGAGCGGCAGCCATCACAATAGCCACGCAGGGCCAGAAACTTGGCCACAACCGGCCGGTAGCATAGAGATGTCGTTTCGTTTGGCGAGTCCAAAACCAAGCACCGATGGCACCTGCAAGCAGCCCGGCCAAGGTCATCCATTGGCCGTTGACCCAAACGGGAATTGGGAACTGGAGGCCATTCTTGCTCAAAAACAAACCAGCGACTGGCTGGATCGCGGACGTCACGGGCGGCAGCAATTCAGTCATCACGAAGTACCACATGAACAACTGGAGCAACAAGGGCACATTGCGGAATGCCTGAACGTAAGCGCTACAAAGCGTGCGCAGCAGGAAGTTACGCGATAATTTTCCGATGCCGATCGCCGTGCCGAGTAAGGTCGCTAGGATTACCGAGGCGATAGCCACTCGCAGAGTGTTAGACAACCCAACAAGAAAAGCTTTTCCGTAGCTGTCGTTCGAGTCGAACGGCACCACACTTTCGCCAATCGAAAACCCCGCCGACTGGCTGAGAAAATCGAAGCCGCTGTGAATGCCACGCACGCGCATGTTCTGCGAGACGTTGTGCATCAAGTAGGCACCAAGCGCAATCACCAGTATCAGCGCAATAGCTTGGCAAGCAAGCCCACGAAATGCCTTGCTACGCCAGCTAAGGCGGCTGGTCTTGGGTGGAAAGAACGAAGGTGTCATGACAGTCCTGGATGGGCGTGGATTTTGTCTTCTTAGCGCACCGGTGGCGCAAACATGAGGCCGCCCTTGCTCGAGAGGTTGTTGATCCCGCGCGGAATATTCAGACTCGATTTTGAACCGACGTTGCGCTCGTAGATTTCTCCATAGTTGCCGGTCGTCTTAATCGCCCTGTACGCCCAGTCCTTGTCGAGTCCGAGTGCCTTTCCAGTGTCGTCTGAACTGCCCAAGATGCGCATCACCGCAGGGTCCTTGCTGTTGGCCTTCATCTCATCCACATTCGCCTGAGTGATGCCGTACTGCTCTGCCTGGATCAACACAAATCCCACCCACTTGACAATGGCGAAAAACTCGTCATCGCCACGGCGTACAACTGGGCTCAGCGGCTCCTCCGAGATCAATTCGGGCAGAATGACTTGGTCGTCGGGGTTGGCGCTTTGCTTGTCACGCACGGCTGCAAGACCGGATGCGTCTGACGTATAGGCTTGGCAACGACCTGAGAAATAGGCTTTGGTGGCCGCTTCCTGAGTCTCGAAGACCACCGGCTTCAGTAGCAGCCCGGACGATTTGGAGTAGTCGGACAGATTCTCTTCCGTGGTAGTGCCCGACTGGACGCACACAGAGGCCCCCTTCAACTGCTTGGCGCTGGTGATGTTGACCCCGCTCATCTTGTGTGTCTTTGGATCCAATTTAGGTTTGGGTACCATAAATCCCTGGCCGGTATAAAAATCAACCCCTGTGAAGTTGAGCCCGAGTGACGCGTCGCGCGTCAGGGTCCAGGTCATGTTGCGCGTTAGTAAATCGATCTCCCCTGACTGCAAAGCCGCAAAGCTTTGCGCCACGCTGAGCGGCACCCACTTAACCTTTCGGGCGTCCGATAAGATGGCTGCGGCCACGGCTCTGCATTCATCGACGTCCAGGCCTGCCCAGTTGCCTTGATTGTCAGCCGCTGAAAAGCCTGGAAGAGCTGGATTGACACCGCAGATCAGCTGTCCGCGACTCTTTATGGCGTTCAGGGTTTGCCCAGCCTGTGCCGGCATGGATGCAAATATTCCGAGAGCAAGCAAAGCGCTGCCAGCGATGCGGGAGATGGGCTTCGTCATACCTGGAAAACTCCGTAAAAAATGGCGGGGCACCAACCCGATCCGCAACGCGGATTGGGTTGGCCGACATTACTTTGTCAGTAGTTCTAAGTCATACACGATAAAACTGAAATTCCCATCGCATCAAGAATTACGCAGCGTTCAACTTTTCGAGTGCGATCTTGGCACGTTTCAAATTTTCCTCACTCCCCCTTTGCAGAGGAGCGCGGACGGGGCCTACCGGATGCCCGATAAAAGCCATGGCATCTTTAAGCGAACCTGGGTGGTCAACCGTATATAGAGCTTCAACCAGAGGAAGCAATGCATAGTGAGCTTTGCGAGCCGTAGTCAGGTCTCCATTGATCGCCGCATCGAAAAGTTTGCGATGGAACGCAGGGATTAGATTGGCCGTCATAAAAATCCCGCCAGGGCTTCCCAACAGGAAAGTCGGAAAGCCAAGATCATCGTCACCTGACATGATGGCAATTCGATCGCCCACCGCGCTGATCTTCGCCGATACGATGGCCAAGTCGCGCTCGCACTCTTTCAGTGCGACGATGGAAGAGAGAGTCGCGAGTTTTTCCAATAAGGGCACGTCAAGATTGATCCCGGTCCGCCCTGTGTTGTTGTACGCGACGATTGGAAGAGACGTGGTGTCCGCAACCCGTTCAAAGTGTTCAAAGACACCTGCTGCACTAGCTTTAATGTAGTAAGACGGCAAGACTAATAGCGCTGATGCACCGGCTTTCTCAGCGTAGCGGGCAGTTTCTTGAACTTCCCGGGTCCCCGGAGCAAGAGCCCCGACAATCACGGGAATGCGATTAGCCGTCTGATCGATTGCGACTTCCACTACTCGTTGGCGCTCGGCGGGCGTAAGGCTGACGAACTCGCCACTTCCGCCAATGACAAGCAGGCCGGCCGCACCCGAATCGACCTGGAAATCGATCAAACGACGAAAAGCCCTCTCGTCGAATTCATCACCCGCAGTAAACGGCGTAACAATCGCCGTATAAATTCCGTTTGGACTAAATTGCATGACGTTCCTTTATTCGCGCTTGAGTGAAAGAACCGACCAATCGTCCGACATCTCGCGGAAAAGACATTCGGCGATCCAATAGTTGCCATACGGCATAACGTCTTCCTGAGGGAACCTGCCGAGACGGGGCTTCCCGGGCTCGATATGCCGCATCCTCCCCCATGTTCCATGCAGCACGACTCCGCCGACCGTGAGAAAGTCTGCAATGAGAGCTTTGAGGGTTTCCTGCGCCACTTTCCTGTATTGCTCAGCGCGATCTGGCAGCCATCGGGCCAGACGCATCAGAACCGCCGTCGCAATACAAGCCGCGCATGAATCGTAGGGAAGCGCTTCGCGCTGAGGGTCGTTGTAGTCGTACCGCGGCACCCAACCCGATGGAGCATTCTCGACATACCAATCGGCTGCCCGCCGCGCCGCGTCGAGATAATCTAATCTACCGCTTGCCTCATAGCCATGAGCGAAGCCAAGCATTGCCCAGCCTTGCCCGCGAGCCCAGACGCTTTCGTTGGTCCATCCTTGCAGACTGAAGAGTCCAGTGACGGCACGACTTTCCGGATCGAGCGCCGCTGCATGGCAGTTAGAGCCGTCGTCACGCACCAACCCGACTTTAAGCACCGTATCGAGATGTTGATAGGCTAAGGTGCCGCGGTTCGGCTCCCATTGCGATGCCCACAACATCGACGGTAAATTGAGCCCGGTATCGATGACGATACGGTCAGCGTTTGCAATCTGAAGAAAAGCGCCTGCTTTGCGGTCAAAGATGTTTGCGAAATTGTCACCACCGGCTAGTGCCCAATCCTTCAGTACCTTCTCGTTGGTGATCTTATAACCAAGCGTTAGGGCGTAATACATATCCAATCCGGTAGAAGAGAATACCGTCGGGTGCTTTGCAAGAACAGGCCCTATCCGCTCGCATATATGCATCGCGGCGTCGGCGTACTGTTGGTTTTTCGTCAATGCATGCAGCAGCCACATGCGACCCGCCAAGAAGCCAGCCCACTGAAAATTGGCCCAGCTGTCCCATACATATTCGCTGTCCCAGCTATAGCTACCATTCATGTAATTCAACCGGGGAACTCCGCCGGTTTGGGCTACACCATCACAAACTGCGTCGGCGCCCTTACAGAGATATTGAAGGGCCCGCTCAAGCGTCTTTTTATATTCTGGTCCCATTATTTTTCTCGTGGTTCTACGTCGTTTTTCCTAAGGTCAACTTAATCAGTGGTTGGCTAGTGCGCTTGCGCCCAGCTCGTCATCACTGAGGTAGATCAAGCGATGCAGTGCACCGCGAACGTGCGCAATAGCGAGCTTTTCGGCGCGATCACCGTCATGAGCGGCAATCGCCGCGATGATGTCCAAATGCTCCGCATGAATTTCTTCAGCACGGCGACTTTGTAAGCTCGCGAGCCCAGCGGTCATAACTAGCTTGATTTGGTTGCAAATGCTCTCCAGCAGATGCGTCAGTTCCACGCAGTCAGCCGCTGCCGCAATCGACGTGTGGAAGTCGACTGCGAGAGCAACAACTCTGGCATCGGTGTTGGACTTGCGGGCAATCGTTGCAGTGTTAAGCTCTTCTGCATTGGCCCCCAGCGACTCAACAAGAGCAGGCGTGGCTTTTTCAGCCGCCCAACGTGCAGCCGTACCCTCTAATACCGATCGGATTGTGTAGATCTGCCGGATCTCTTCCGCAGACGGCCTCCGGACTACTGTTGGCCGGTTGATATGACTAACCACCAGCCTTTCTCGCTCAAGCAGAATTAATGCTTCGCGAATCGGCGAACGACTTACTGACAGCTGCCGCGCAAGCGCGGTCTCTTGAAGCGGCTCTCCAGGCTTTAACGAACCGTCGAGAATGGCCTTGCGAAGAATTGTTGCCACTGACGCGCCCAAGGCAGCGCGAATCGGAAGTTCATCCATACTTAATCACCGAAATTTGTGTGTAGTCGACTGTATACATCTCTAAAAGATGATCCAACCCGTGGAAACCTCTGCTTTTGTATTGGGTCGACTGTATACAACCAAAATTCAGGGCGTCAAGTTTTTTTTGAGGCTTTCAGGGACGCTCACCCAAAAGGTTTGCGAATAAAATCGCCTCGATTTTTCTCCATTCATAACGTGTCGTGTCTTCCGGCCTCTGACATCACGCTGCGCCAGCGCGGCGGCGGTCCGTTCCGAACATCGGCTGTTCGCCGAGACAGCATAGCCAGTGGACCACGTCCACTACATCGCGGCCACTGGTCGAGGTTGGACTTGGAGCAAATGTGGCAAGACCATCTGGTTAGTAAATGGGCTTGCAATACGCGCTCGCCTGCATGGCAAGCACACCGCGTGCATCGAGCGCGCGCATGTTAAGCAAGTTTGAGTCGTTTGCATCGCTCCATGCCTGAAGCTCGAATGTCTCTTCAACGAAAAGCGGGTTCACTCCTTTAAAATCGAATCTGGTCAGAGCGCATTCCGGCTTGCAGGCGCGTGCAAAATTCTGCAGCAGCGTGGCAGTCAATGGTCCATGGACAACGAGATTCCGATAACCCTCAAAGTCGCGAGCATAGGGTTTGTCGTAGTGAATGCGATGCCCGTTGAAGGTCAGCGCGGAGTACCGAAACAACAGCGTGCTATCGGGCGTAATGCGATCGCTGAATTCAACAGGCGCGTCGGGCGCCGGTTCGAGTCCTACCGAAGCAAATTGCAAACGGGCGCTGGCCTCGCGATAGACAATGTCCTGCTCCTCCACGATGCATTCGTCACTGCCCGCAGATATGCGATGTTCGACAGTCACAAAACAAAGTTTGCCCCCGCGCCCGTCCTTTTCAACAATCTTCACGACGTGGCTCTCACGCGTCGCGTCGACGCCGATTGGCAGCTCTCGAAGGTAACGTACGCGGCTACCAGCCCACATGCGACGGGGCAGCGGTACGGGCGGGAGAAAGCTGCCTGCCAGTTCGCGGCGTGGATGCCCGTCTTCAGCGAGCGTACTGCGCGCCGCAATTGGGTTGAAATACAGCCATTGCCAGCCAGGCGGCAGCGGTGCCCCGTCGACAAAATCGAAGAGGACATCGAGCGTCGCTGCGAGTGCCTGCGCACGATGCGCATCGACGCGCTCCCGTCGCACTTCATTGCGCCCGATCCAGCCCGCGTAGATGTTATCAATGGCCATCATTCTTTGCGATGTAAGCGTTCATTTGGGTGCCTCCTGCTTGAATGCCGCGCAAGCGGTGCCATCATGCTGTTAAATTTTTTATGCGATAGTTGGATCGCGCTCGGGTCCGGCTACGATACCGGCATCGTGCAGGCGTCCGATCGCGCTGCTGTCCATACCCAACAGCTCGAACAGCACCTCGTCCGTGTGCGTGCCTAGGTACGGCGCGGGCCGCATCGCCTCGCGCGTCATAGTCGGGACACGAACGGTCGCGCCTGCGCTCAGATGCTCGCCTATACCGGGCGTAGCCACACGCTCGAATACCGGATTAGCCAGCGATGCACGAGGGTCGTTTTTGAGCAGATCCCTTACCGTTTGATACTGCCCCCAGCACACTTTGTGTTCTTCTAATGCGGCCCTCACGTCGCGAAGCTTTCGTTCGGCGAACCACGGTTCTAGCAACGCAGCGATCTCATTACGTGCTTCGAAACGCTGAGCTTCGTCGCCGAAGTCCAGGCTCATGCGCGACTGCAGCATCGCGACTGCATCGGCAATGCCGCAGCATCGGATCAGCGCTTGCCATTGCCCGGTGGAAATCGCCACTACCATTACGCGATGGCTGTCGGCTGTGGCGAAGTCGCGGCCGAACGCGCCATAAAGCTGATTGCCGATCGACGGCCTGTCTTGCTGCAGCAATTCGGCCTCAGACAAAATTCCGAGGTGCGAAAGTGCACTGAACGCGACATCCGATAGCGCAAGCTTTAATTCACTCCCCGCACCGGTCAGCCGCCGGTGATTGAGCGCGGCCAGCACGGCAAAAGCGGCTTGATAAGCGCACGCAATATCCCAAGCTGGCAGCACATGATTTACCGGATTCTGCACTGATCCACCACCCGTCACGGCAGGATAGCCTGTCGCGCAGTTGACGGTGTAGTCGACCGCGGTGCTGCCATCGCCATTGCCTTGGATCGTGCAGGAGATAAGATCGGAACGACCCTTTTCCAGCATCTCATGCGCAAGCCATGGAGTGCCCATGTTGGTAAGCAGAACGCCGGCATCGGGGCCGGGCGCGGTAACGAGCGCCTGTATCAGTTCCCGCCCTTCCGGCCTGCGCAGATCGATTGCGATCGAACGCTTGCCTTTGTTGAGCGAGGTCCAGTAGAGACTACGGCCGTGCCCTTCGTGATTCGGCATGCGCGGCATGCGGCCATAATCAATTCCGCCACCGATCATGTCGATGCGAATTACATCAGCACCGAACTGGGCGAGCGTGAGCCCTGCGAGCGGAGCCGCAATGAAGGCCGAACTTTCGATAACCCGCAGCGTGTTGATGAATGGGTAAGTCATAACATTCTCACCGTTCAAGATCAGAAGTGATCGTGCCGCTATCTAGCGACACACTCTTATTCGAAGCGAGGCTCGCGTTTTTCGAGAAATGCGCTGACGCCTTCCACGGCATCAGCAGAGCAGAAGATTTGGTCGCTTTCCATGAGCGATTGAGCGACAAGCGCCGCTTCTGGGCCATCGAAGCATGCGTTGATGAGACGCTTGGCAGCGCGCATTGCCTGGGCTGGTTGTTTCGCGATAGCTACAGCGAGTGTTTCCGCATGCGACAAGGCTTCGCCGCGCGGAACAACGTCATTGACAAGGCCCCACTCGAGCGCGGTGGGCGCATCAATCGGTTCGCCCGTCAGGATCATGCGTTTTGCCCGCGCCTCACCAATCTTGCGCGCAATGCGATATGTCCCGCCGCTACTCGGAAAAAGACCGAGCTTGATCTCAGGAAGACACAGACGTACCTGCTCTTCGGCCACGATCACGTCGCAGCAAGCAGCGATTTCTAGGCCGCCGCCGTAGGTGTATCCGTTAAGTGCTGCGATCGTCGGTTTAGGGAATGAGCGCAACAGCTCAAACACCTTGTTCTGGAAAATCAGCTTCTTCTCCAGTACGGTACCCGGCGTAAGAAGCTCTTTGATTTCAGCGATGTCAGAGCCCGCGCAGAATGCACGCTCTCCGGCGCCTGTCAGGACAACCGCTCGCACCTCACTGTCGCGTTCCAATTCGCGCAACGCCGCGTAGAGCTCACGCGTGAGCGCAGCGCAGACAACGTTCATTGGAGGATTGTCGAGCGTGACAACTGCGTGGCGGCCGGTGCGTTGCACGCGGATTTTCGGAGCCGCGCTCATCGTGCACGCTCCTTGGCAAAGCCGATCCCCGGCGTTACACCTCTTCGTCCGCTACGCGAAATCGCGCGGATTGCGTGTATCGGCTGCGCGGGTAATAGCTGATGGTAACCTGCAGCAGTTGCTGATTCTCGTCGTAATAAAAGCGCGTCATTTGCAACGCCGCCTCGCTGGGCTCGGTCTTGAGAATGCCCGCCAGTTCGTCGTCGAGCACGGTCGCCGTGACATCCTGCCGTATTTCCCGCACCCGCACATTGAACATCTTCTCGATGTTTTGATACACCGGCGTGTTTGACACTGCTGGCTTCTGCTGCGCGGCCGCATAGCGCGGCGGCACGTAGATTTTCACGTAACTCATCGGCAAGTCGTCGCCCGGTGTCTTGCGCACGAAAGTCGCCTCGGACAACAGTAGGCCCGGCTTGCACTCGATCAACTCGGCGAGCGCCGCATCGACGATCACTTCGCGCAGCGACGAGGCGTGCATCTCCGTGTTTTCGACGAACTGCAGCAAAGCCTCGGCCGAGTTCAGGGCCTTGAAGCGCCCCTGATTGCGTACCGGCTCGCGCACAATCGTCCCAATGCCTGGATGCGACGAAATCAGCCCGCGCTCGCGAAGCATGCGCAGCGCAAAACGCACGGTCTGCCGGCTCACACCGTAACGTTCCTTCAATTCTTTCTCTGACGGCAAGGTGCTCGCGGGCGGATACCTGCCGTCGTGAATCTCGCGCGAGAGCATGTCCGCGAGTGTCGAATACAGCGGCTGTTGGCCCTCGCTGCGCGCAAGGTGTTCCGAAGTCGCTGTTTCGGTATTGATCGCCATGACGTCCTGTTTGTATAACGCGGGACCCCGGCGAACGTGCGTCGCTTGGTCCGGCGTGCATCGAATGAACGTATTGTCGCCCATTTTTCGTTGCGGCCTCTCGCCAAGCGGTTTTTTTGGCCCAATCGGAGATCATCGCGCGTATCCCTAGACCGTTATGCCGTATTGGTGCAGTTCGGCCTCTGTATAGCCCAGGCGCTCGATCAGAATCTCGCGGTTATGCGCGCCAAGCGAAGGTCCCGCCGAGTCGATGCGCCCTGGCGTCACCGTCAGACGCCCCACGACGTTCTGCATGCCAATGGGCACGCCAAGCTCGGTATCAGGTACATGGCAAATGTTCTCGCGCGCCTTGATCTGTGCATCGTCGAAGATCATCGACACGTCGTTGACGGGCGCAACCGTTGCGCCGCGTTCTTCCGAACGGCTCATGACGGTCTCCAGATCAAGGCGGCCGATGGCTGCCTGAATCTCGGCATCAAGTGCCTTGTCGTTGTCGAGGCGCGCGCGGTTGTTCACGAAACGCACGTCAGTGACAAGATCCGCACGACCGATCAGATCGCAAATGCGCTCGAATGCCGCCTGCGAACTGCCCGCGATGGCAATCCACTTGCCGTCCTCAGTTCGATAAGTATTGCGCGGTGCGGTGAACGGCAGACGGCTGCCATTGCGCTCCTGGATTTGGCCGAGCTGGTCGTAGTTCACGACATGGGGGCCGAGCAGTGTCAGCAGTGTCTCGTAGATGGCGAGATCGACCACTTGGCCGCGGCCCGTGCGGCGCTTCTCGTTCAGCGCGACCATAGTGAGAAACGCCGCCATCACTGCGGTGCTCGCGTCGCCCAGGGCGAAGCCTGGCAAAAGCGGAGGTTGATCTGAGTTGCCGCTGATGTACGCATAACCTGCATACGCCTCGGCGAGCGTGCCGAATCCTGGACGATGGCGATAGGGGCCTGTCTGCCCGAAGCCCGTGATGCGTACCATAATCAGGCCGGGGTTGATTTCCTTGAGTACGTCGTACCCCAGCCCCCACTTCTCCAGCGTTCCTGTCCGGTAGTTTTCGATGACGATATCGACGTCTTCCACCAGGCGCTTGACCGCCTCTACCCCGATCTTCGTCTTGAGATCCAGCGTCACAGAGCGCTTCCCACGGTTAATGACCTTGTAGTAAAGGCCGACGCCGTCCTTGGTCTCGCCCCAACGGCGAATTTCGTCGCCTATCTGTGGTCGTTCAACCTTGATGACATCGGCGCCATGGTCGGCCAGAAACATGCCGCACATAGGCGCAGCAAGGAAATTGGAGAGATCGAGGACGCGAACGCCGTCGAGCGCGCGCGCTGAGTTTTCCAGATCTTTAAGCATAATTGGCTTTACGCACGATTACCTGTTCGGTTATCCGAATGTCCGTACATTTAAATGGGGGCATATACATTATCAAAACGGTGTAAATCCTTGCTTCTTATTTCAGCTACACCCCTCAGGGTCGAATCGGCGAACGCTCTGCCGCTAGTGACAATGCGCTCCGCATTCCTTAGTCCGTGTGTGGGTGAACGTGCGCAGTTTTCTGCGGCGACGTACCTTAATAAAGCTGCTCATCAAGCGATTTGGTTAGCGGACTTACGACATCACCCGTGTGCTTGGTCGTGACAGATTCTATAAGCACAATCCAACATTCGCTTTCAGCTACTGGATTGTGCATCACGCCACGTGGGACTACATGAAGCGAGCCCTCGCGAAGATTCACGGTTCGGCCTCCTTCGTATTCCATACGCAGCTCTCCCCGAACAACATAAAATAACTCATCTTCGTGCTCATGGTTATGCCAGACTAGTTGGCCAAACAATTTGGCTATCTTTACGTATTGGTCATTCACCTGAGCGACCACCTTAGGGGACCAGTGCGCATGCACCGTGTCAAATGCTTCTAGCAGTTCGACGGGGTCAGCTGTTGTAGTCAAGTCCATTTTCTTTCTCCAAAGCGGCCTCGCCGCAAGATATTGATACGTCAAAAACCACCAGCAACGGCGCTTAAAGCGGGCCGTGTGCACCGCATGGCGGCGACTCTATGGTGATCATCGCTGTGTTGATGGCAGCAAAAACTGAATTAGTGCAAAACTACTCAAACACAGCTCTTCGAATTCATACTCGTAATATCATTTGCACCTATCAGTGGAGCTCTCAACGAAAACATCTAGCTGGGAGCGTCCCACGCTTGAATGCTGCATTGAACGCACAGTCATAATTGCAAAGCGAGTATGTCAACCAGCTCGGGTACGACTGCACCCACTCCGGCAACCCGCGAAGCGATGCCATAAGTCTTCTGAACGCTTACAGCCATCTCTTGAGCAACCCCCGCCTCGTCAACCATAGAAAGATAATAATTCATGTCTTTCAGTGCGTTGGCGATATAAAACCGAAACGAAGTCAGATCCCCGGACTCTAGGTAGGGTCGAAAGCGTTCAAGCACCACGCCAGCCCCCCCACCGTTGCTCAATACTTCTAGAAGCACGTCAGGGGTTATCCCAGTTCGTCGTGCGCATGCGGCCGCCTCAGCGAGAATCGCTGAAAACCCGAGGGAAACGAAGTTGTGGATCAACTTGAGTCTATGGCCTGATCCAACGGGGCCCGCGTAAGTAATATTTTCGGCAAAGCATGCGAGCAAGGGGTGCAGCATGTTGAACGTCGCCCTGTTGCCACCGACGGTAAGATTTAGTCTTCCTTCGGCTGCCTCTTTGGGAGTTCGAGTCATGGGCGCGTCGAGAAAATCCCCGCCGACTGCCTTTATAGCAGCAGCAATTTTAATGCTGGATGACGGCAAGGAAGTAGAGCAATCAACTACTGTGGAACCCTTAACAAGCCCTCTCAATAGACCCTCGCTACTGAACAAGACATCTTCAACTTCAGGGGTTCCCGTGAGGCAAAGGACGATGACATCGACGTTAGATGCCAATTGCATCAGGCTTGCCGTGGTGGCGGCTCCTGCATCGATAAGCGAATCCAACGGTTGATTGCCTGGGTGCGTAAATAAAACCAACGAATGGCCATGTTTGAGCAAGTTCGTCGCAATACCATAGCCCATTAACCCGAGTCCCACCATTCCTACCTTGGCCATAAAAACCTCAATTTGTAAGTCAATGTCATTTCCGACATTCGAATCCCAACAGCGATCTTGTCATTTTGGCTAAAGCCACATTAAAAAATTCTCATAGCTCAAGCTGTAGATCACGGCGCAATACTCGAGTTAACACTAAATAATAAACAATGCCCGCAAAAAGCCATGACAGTCCTAACTCCCATGTCGCTGAACCCATCGACCACAACACATAAGCAATGATCAGAAACCCAAAAATCGGGCAAATTAGGTGCTTTATGAAAGATTTTGAGCCGCGTTTAAATATGAAGTGCACGACTACCGTCACATGAAGAATTAAAAAACTACTTAGTGCGCCAAAATTCACAAAATTGGTGAGCGTATCAAGATGCTCCATAAATCCAATGGAAAGAAAAAACGATACTGCAGCGACCACCAGGACACTGACGTAAGGCGTTTTATATTTGCTGTGTACGCTTGATAGCACTTTAGGCATTTGACCGTCGCGTGCCATTGCATAAAGCAGTCGAGCGATGGCGGCTTGCGAGACGATCGAACACGAAAGGCCAAAAGTTATTGCAGCCGCGATGGCGGTTAGTAACGCCAACGGTCTTCCGCCTGCGATTTCGGCGATCTCATAGAAAGCGGTATCGAGTGATTTAAAAGTCATCCCAGCCGCAAGATCTCCAGCAATCCAAGTTTGCGCGATGAATAAAATACCGATCAACAATAACGACGCTATCGTCGCATTACCGACTGTTCTGTTGTCATTGCCTTTTACCTCTTCGGCGAGAGTCGATATAGCGTCGAATCCCAGAAAGGACAGTGCGCATACGGATACCGCTGAGAACAGTAGTTCCGGCTTCATCATATTCGCCTGGAACAGAGGTCGCAGCGTTAGATGCCCGATACCAGGACCGCTGTAAATCCGATGCAAACCTGCTGCAATGAAAATTGCCAATACGACAAGCTGAAGTACCATGAAGATCTTGTTCACTTTGGCAGTAGTCGTAATGCCGACTAAGTTCGGCACAGTTCCGCCGACCAAAAAAAGAACTATCCATACCCACCGAGGGATCACCGGAAAGAGCTGATAGAGCGCTGCAGCAGCCACAATATAGGTAAGGGCCGGAATGAGTAGATAGTCAAGGATTAACATCCATCCGGTCAAAAAACCGGTTCTAAGCCCAATGCCGCGTCGTGCATAAGCATAAGCAGAGCCTGAGACCGGAAAGTCCTGCGATAAAAATTTATAACTTAGTGCGGTGAAAAACATAGCGACCAGACCGATCAAATACGCAAGTGCAACCATTCCGCCTGACGCCGCCGATACGTATCCGTAAATTGCAAACGGAGCGATCGGAATCATAAAGACAGCACCATATATGACCAAGTCCGAAAACGTGAGGCCCCTTTTCAGCTCTTGGCCGATTCTGATCGATTCGTTATCCATAACATACCTATTGAAAATATTTAGCTGGGGTTATAAATATAGAACATGTACATTTTACCGAGGCAAGGCAAATAACGAAGACCGTTCCGACTCGTTGGCTCGTCGCCCGCGTACACGCTAACAGTAAGAAACGTCTCTCCTGCAGCGACGTCCCTCGACTGCTAGTTGTTCAATCCATTATTTTCCTATCAACTGATCGTATTTTTGCATGAGCAATTGCGTCACTTTTCCAGGGTTGAAAAGTGACTCTTTAATTGCAGCAACGGGTGTAATTTCAGCTCCAGTGCCTGTAAGAAAGCATTCGCTGAAGTGTCCAAGTTGAGAGACTGAGATCCGCTCTTCGATGACCTCTATCTGCATTTCCGCAGCAATCTCCAAGACCGTCTGCCTGGTTATTCCGTTCAAAAAACGATCTGCTTTAGGCGTGTGCAAAACTCCGTTCCGAACAAAGAATATATTCGCGCCCGTAGCCTCTGCCACGTACCCTTCATAGTCGAGCATTAATGCGTCCGCAAAACCATCTTGTTCGGCCAGATCCTTTGAGATGGTAGCGATCATATAACCCCCGGCAGACTTCGCATGTATGGGAGCTGTGTCTGGCGCAGGTCGACGATATTGTGCTATATCGAGTCTTATACCTTTCATCCGCTCTTCGGGCGCAAACATGCTCGGCCAGTCCCAAACAGCGATTGCCACGTGGGTGCTGTTGTTACGCGAAGCCACTTGAATCATCTCACTTCCGCGCCAAGCGATAGGACGTACATAAGCGTTGCGTAGACCTGAGGCTTCGAGAACCTTATCCTTGGCCATAATCAGCTCGTCTACCGAGTAAGGAAGTTCAAAGTTAAGGTACTCTGCGGAACGCAAAAATCTTTGAGAATGTTCTCTGGATTTAAAAATCTTTCCATTATATGCACGCTCACCTTCAAAAATACTGGAAGCATAATGCAGCCCGTGACTAAGGACATGAAGCTTAGCTTCCTTCCACGGAACTAGGCGACCGTCTACCCAGATAAACCCATCGCGCTGATCAAACCCCGATGAGGTGGAAGCTATGCTGTTTGCGTCGGAGTGGTTCATGTTTTTTTCGATATAAATAATAGTCAATTACATTCTGTCGTTTAACCGGCTAAACACTGAATTTAAAATATGGCGATGCAACGCGCGGGGAAACCGGACCCTTTTTTCGGTTTAGCCCAAGAGCACAATATCAATGCGCCGCTCGACGGGACCTTGTCCAAGTTGCACAGCATTTCGATCTGCCATTTATCCTGCTTCAGCCAAAAATCTTCCACGGGTGCCTGATATTTTGTCGCGACGATTCCGCAATCGGTATCAGTGGTATCGTGCCCAATTGCGATGACTGACCGCTCCTGTGCTAAAAACTCCAATGCCTCGAGGCTCCACCCCGGATAATGTAGAGTTCCGTTAGGATCTGCGTTTTGCATTGCTTTCTTGTCGGGCCAACGCTCGGACCAACCCGTGCGCATTGCGACGAAACAATCGTCAGGCAAACGACCATTCTTCTCCTCCCACAAGATAAGGTCAGCCTTGGTGAGCTCCGTATCTGGATTAACCTCGGCCCTTGCCGAAATATCCACTAACGCCAGAGGTAGGACCATCTCTTGAATGGGAATTTCGTCGACGCTGCGTCCATCCCTGACGAAGTGCGAAGGAGGATCAACGTGCGTGCCATACTGTCCGACGAACTTATACTCGTGTGCCAGGATCCCGGCCCCAAGAGTACCGATCCCTTCGTCGTAATGGTACAAAGTAGTCCGTTGTTCTGGCTGGAAGAAAATTGAATGAGGAATATTTTTGTCGAATGCGTGGGTTAAATCAATCCAAGTCGAATTCCGTAAAAAAGCTAAGACTTCCGTCATGGTTTTCATGATGAACGTGACTCCATTTTGAGTTCATGCAACAAAGGTTTACAGGAGAAAAAGCGATCTATTTCGTCGCATAAATCCATACACATTTTGTGGCGTGCCTCGATGGTCGAGCTGCCTTGATGCGGTTGAAGATAGACGTTGTTTAATGACAGGTAGTCTGGATGGACGTTAGGTTCATTTTCGAAAACGTCTAACCCTGCGCTTAAAACCTTTCCCGAACGCAGAGCCGATATCAACGCTTTATCGTCTATCAGACTTCCGCGAGATATGTTTACCACTATCGATTGATCTGGCAGTAAATCTATAGCCTCCGCGTTAATGATGCGATGCGTCTCAGGAGATCCCGGCGCTGCAATGATCAAAAAATCGCTGACGGAAAGCAAGGATTGCAGAGAAGCGTGATACAACGCCTCCTCTCCACCTGAATCAACCGGTTTCCTATTAAAATAATGTATTTCCATTCCAAACGATCGAGCGCGTTTAGCCACTTCACGCCCTATCCTTCCCATCCCAAAAATTCCTAGTCTTGCACCGTTCAAATCTTTGCCGAGCAATTGTGTTGGCGACCATCCGGTCCAGTTGCCACTTCGTATTAGCGACTGGCCCTCATACGCCCGCCTGGCAGCACCTAGCATGAGAAGGATTCCCATATCTGCTACCGCTGAACTGTGTAATCCTGGCGTATGAGTAACCGAAACGAGTCGCTTAAATGCCGCATTCAGATCGATGTGATCATGTCCTGACGACAGTGACGCAACGAGTTTTAGTCGTGGGCCCACTTTTTCCAAAAATCTCTCGTCTATGGCGTCAGTCGCCGTAACAAATGCAGCATCACAATCTCGACAGAGCTCGGCCAATTGATCGCTTGAGAGCGGGACATCGTTAACGGATTTTTTAAGTTGGTAGCCGACAGAGAGTCTTTCCGCAACCCGCGCGGGCAATTCACGGGTGACTGCAACAGTAGGTATCATTCTGGATTTTTGACGTTTTCGTCTTAAATAAAACTTGTGAGCAGGATTGCGAAAGTGGATCCGCACGGCAATAGACCGGATTAAATCGCTCCCTCTGAGCTATACCGAAAGCTTATGGTTTTTAATACGGAGAATGTGCGCAAGGCTTCAAACCCCTTCTCGCGGCCAAAGCCTGACCGTTTAACCCCGCCGAAAGGCAGTTCCACGCCACCCGCAGTCCCATAGTTGTTGACGTACACTTGCCCACATTTCAACTGGCGAGCCACTCGAAGCTGCGTTGCTCCGTCTTTCGTCCAAACACCGGCGGCGAGACCATACTTCGTAGCGTTTGCTAACGCCACCGCCTCGTCTTCAGTGTCGAACGTAGTCATCGTTAAGACGGGGCCAAAAATCTCCTCTAGGAAAGCGCCACTATTTGCCGCAACCCCGCCGAGAAGCGTGGGCGGATAGTAGTAGCCGGTCCTGGAGGCGTCATGAGCTATCGATCCTTGTGCAACGATGTAGGCACCTTCTTCTTGCGCTAGCGCGACTGCCCGAGAGACGTTTGCAAGTTGGCGGCCGTTCATCAGCGGCCCGCAAGTTGCGTTCGAGGACGAGTAGTTGGCGACTGAACTCGAAAAAAGTTCGCCCAAGCGGCGCTTAACTTCCGGAAAAATTGCTTGATCGACGAGTAGGCGACTACCGGCCGAACACGTCTGTCCAGCGTGTTGGGTGATCGAACCAAAAATCGCTGAGAGAGCGGTCGATAAATCCGCGTCCGCGAACACGAGTTGTGGAGACTTGCCGCCTAGCTCAAGCGTCACCGGTAGGTTGCGATTCGCGGCCATTCGTTGAATTTGAACGCCCGTATCGACCGACCCTGTAAAGGACAGGAAGTCAATCTCCGGGTTTTCTACCAAAGCGGCGCCGGTATGTTTTCCTTCGCCAGTCACAATGTTGAGTACGCCGGGCGGCAATCCTGCGCGAGTGGCAAGTTCCGCTAACCACAGTATGGACAAGCAGGCGTCCTCTGCAGGCTTCACGACACAGGTATTACCTGCCGCAAGGGCGGGAGCAACGCAACGCGCAAAGATCTGCGCGGGATAGTTCCACGGGATGATATGCGCGGTCACACCCCACGGCTCCCAACTAGTCGCTGCGAAGTAGCCGTTCTGAGAAGGGATGGTGTCACCGTGCAACTTATCGGCTCCGCCTCCATAGTATTCAAAATAGCGGGCGCAGATTGTGATATCAGCGACTGCGTTGCGTATCGGCTTGCCTGTGTCTCTGGCTTCCAAGTTTGATAGGATATCTAAGTTTGACAAGATCTCATCGCTAATCCTTCGAAGCACTCGCCCGCGTTCGTATGCGCTTACGTGTTGCCACTCGCTTTCGAATGCAATCCGGGATGACCTGACGGCGTCGTCAACATCACGGGCATTTCCGTTGGAAATTTTCGCAAAACAAACACCCGATCCAGGATCCTCGACCGACAGTACTTGGCCATCGGTTGACTCTTGCCAACGCCCGCCGATGAAAATCGTGCGCCTAGAAATCTCTTCAATGAAATCGTTCATCAATGTCTCGCTGCCGTGAAGAGCAAAATTGGATTGCTCGCTTAGGCTTGGATTGATCGGGCCCATACAGCAATCGATGGACCAAACTTGACTCTGAAAGTCACGCAACCTTCAACAGTGCTGCCTCCAAGAGGTTCTAGCATGGCAAGAATTCTATCTCGACAGTTTCGAAATTAGCTTCCTAAAATCGGCGGTTATAGAATTTTTCAAGGATAAAATTTTTTCTAAGCAGAAAATCCAGGATATAATTCTTCTCCAAAGTAACGATGAACTGCGGATGATTGCCGACGCTTGCGTCGACGACCGCTAAGCGATGCGCTTGCAGCAGCGCTCGACGATCACCCAGTCCAACGCAACGCTAGGAGGAGCAGATGAGCAAATTCACCGTTGACGAATTCGATCGGAAGATTCTCAAAGAGCTGGTACGCGATGCCAGGCAATCGAATGTAGAACTGGCTAAAAATGTTGGGATGTCGACAACGCCTTGCTGGAACAGGGTGAAAACGCTGCAGCATGAGAAAGTTATTCGACGCAGCACCATCGCAGTCGACCATGCTGCCTTGGGCTACTCAGATATCGTTATTTTTCAAATTTCTCTTGAGAAGCACAGCCTAAAAACGTTAGAGGACTTTGGACGAGAGATGTCGATGGTGCCCGAAGTTCTAGAGGTATTGATGCTGACCGGTGGGCGCGACTTCTACGTGAAGGTTGCAATCAGCGGCACCGACGGATATGCACGATTTTTGCGTGAGCGCCTTTACAAAATTGCTGGCATTTCTCATACCGAATCGAACTTCGTGTTAAGGATATTTAAAGACGAGCTTTCTGCAGTGATTTGATAAAGACGCTCGCACTCTGCCGAAGTTGCCTGTTTGCCAGCGGTGGCTCGGACGAGAGTTTCCTGCAGATCGCCCGAGCGAAAACGTAGAACGTAATATTCCTGATTTATGCGGCACGACGATCCAGCATCGAGTTGCCGGTCACCGTTTCCCAGCGGCAGCGACTTCCGCAATATCAGGGTGTCCTGTTTCCCGTTCGGCGCGGCGGCGATCCATCGGACGCGGGCGTCCGATGCCCGATGCCCGTACGATCCGATAGGCGTCCAGCGCACCTCCGGCATCGAGCGGTATTGGCTTGTGACTCACCCATTGCGGGGCGATCAGACCGAGCTTACGGACCTTGTGCGGATACCCTGTCAATCGCCACCTGGCGCAAAAGGTCCGGGTGTTCATTGACTGGATCGCAAGCCTGTTTTCTCCGGAAACTAGCTGATAAGAATGCCGCGGCGCCGTCAGGTTTGCCGCAACAGCCAGGAAAGTGGTTACGCCATCCGGGAAATCATAGGCATCGTTATATTGTGAACCGTGAGTTCATAGCGCATGTACCGTCTAGCACTTTATCTCAGAAATTAATCTCGCTACCATCCGTTTCACTGGATGCATGGATAGGCGTTACGCCGCATCTTTGGCGGATCGCTTGCCCGCCGACACAAAAGGGACTTTATTAATGAACTACGACGGCAAAACTGTAGTAATCACTGGTGCCTCGAGCGGCATCGGCAAGGCGACGGCAAAATTCTTCGCGAGACGAGGTTGGAACGTCGTTGCAGGAATGCGGCAGCCGCGAGCCGAGAAGGAACTGGTTGAGGACGATCGCCTGAAGCTCATGCCAATCGACGTGCAAGATGCCGCTAGCATCCGCGTCGCTGTTGCCGAGGCAGTTGCGCTGTTCGGTACAATCGACGTCTGGGTCAACAATGCTGGCTATGGCGCCTTCGGCCCTGTAGAGGCAGGCTCGCGGGCGCAAATTGAGCGACAGTTCGATGTCAACGTATTCGGATTGATCGAATGCGTCCATGCAATCGCGCCACATTTTCGCGCGAATCGGGCCGGCGTGCTCATTAACGTTTCATCCGCCGGCGGGTTGGCAACCGCTCCGGGCTACAGTGTCTACAATGCATCGAAATTTGCGGTGGAAGGTCTTTCCGAAGGGCTGTGGTACGAATTGAAAGCGTTCGGGATCAAAGTCAAACTTATTGAGCCGGGCGTTATCAAAACCGATTTCGGTAGCCGTTCGATGGACGTTTGGGATCTTTCGAATTTGCCCGAATACGCAAGCTTGATGGAAAAAATAATGGCCGCGCGCGCGCGGCTCACGAGCAATCCAGGCTCGCCTGAACTCGTCGCGTCTACGATTTTTAAAGCGGCGACCGACCCGAGCGACCGCCTTCGCTATCTTGTCGGGGCCGACGCCAAGCTTCTTTGGCGGGTGCGCCGATGGCTTGGCTATCGTACGCAAATGCGATTTGTAAGTAGAGCCTTTCGGCTTTAAGCAAAAGCTAGCGGATGGGCGTTAAAATTACCTTAGTTGTCCAAATCAGTGGAAAGCGCCACCTCTTTCTGTGCCTCCAGTAAGCGGAGCCGCTCGGCCAACGCCTGACTGATCGAAGCGTAGGCGGTACTCCCTAGGGTAAGCCGTAAAGGCAGCCTGTCGGCATCGACCGCGGCTATCATTGCGTTGACTGTTTTGATAGCGTCACCCTTGAGTACAAAAGTACCGGAAGACACCGCCCTGCGTACTTCACCGGCCGGCGTACTCTCGTAGCAATCCATGGGCAGCGCGTGCTCCAAACCTTGGCCGAAATTGGTGAGAGTTGGACCCGGCTCTACAATCAGGAAATCAATGCCGAACGGCGCGACCTCCTTCGCGACAGATTCGACAAAACCTTCAATTCCCCACTTGGTGGCATGGTACAGACTGAAGTTTGGATAGGCGATTTGGCCGCCCTCCGACGACACTTGAACGATTCTCCCGCCGCCTTGCTTGCGAAGATATGGCAGGGCCGCACGGATGAGCTGAATCGAGCCCACCAGGTTGGTGGCGATCTGCCGCTCGATCTGCGCGTCGCTCAGTTCTTCGGCAGCGCCGAAGAGACCATAGCCGGCGTTGCCAACTACCACGTCGATGCGCTCCATGCGCTCGAACGCATCTGCCACGACCGTTCTGATTGCCGGGACGTCTGTCACGTCGAGCGTGAGGGCATGCAGGCGATCACCATGTCGAGCGAGCAATTCGTCTAATGCCCCGGGTCGCCGCAAGGTAGCGACCACCCGATCGCCGCGTTCCAGCAAGCGTTCGGTGAGAATGCGGCCGAGGCCGGTGGATGTTCCTGTAATGAACCATGTCTTGGTCACGATGGGCCTCCAAGGGGAAGAAAGAAGAGAGCTTCAATGATTCATACTATGGCGTTACCATTGTTGGGACAACCACCAACGAATGGCATGAGCAGGTGAAAAATACCCACCAATGAGCAAACCGACACTGACCGACCTAAGAGCCTTTATGGCCGTGGCCGAGCACCGCAGTTTCCGGCGTGCTGCCGATCTGCTTGGAATTACGCGCTCCACGCTTAGCCATGCAGTGCGCGGGCTGGAGGACAGCTTGGGCGCTCGACTGTTACACCGGACGACGCGCAGTGTGTCGCTGACCGAGGCGGGCGAACGCCTGTTGGGGCGTCTTGATCCCCTGATAAGCGATCTTGATGCAGCATTGCAGGAAGTCGCTGGCGAGCAAGGGCACCCTACGGGTACGTTGCGGATCAATGGCGGAGAAAACGCCATTCGATTGTTGCTTCAGACGGTTGTGCCGGGATTCCTAGCGCGCTATCCCGGTGTGGAACTTGACCTTGTGGCAGACGGACGGCTGGTGGACATCGTTGAACAGGGCTTCGACGCGGGTGTGAGATTGGGGGAGGCCGTGCCCAAAGACATGGTGGCGGTTCGTCTTGGCCTTGACATGCGCTTTCTGGCGGTTGCCGCTCCAGAATATCTGGCGATTCATCCTGCGCCGAAAACGCCCGATGCACTGCTACACCATCAATGCATACGGCAACGTCTCCCCAGTGGCAAACGCTATCGCTGGGAGTTTCTCAAGCGAAGGCAGGAAGTGGCGATCGACGTACCTGGAGCCCTGACGCTCGACAACAACCAATTGATCGTAGAGGCAGCGATAGACGGCCTGGGCATCGCTTATGTTCCGGAACCCTATGCTCGCGCGGCATTGAGTGATGGGCGACTTGCTGCCGTGTTAGAGGATTGGTGCCCGCCGATTCCTGGCCTCTTCCTTTACTTTCCTCGCACTCGTCATATGCCGACGAGTTTGCGAGCGTTCATCGATATGGTTCGAACGGTTGCGGGATGAACTCGATTGCCTGCCTATAGTCACACTGGCCGATGAGGTTCTAACACAATATCTCGCTCTCCTCCCGATTGGACCATGATGTAGACGACGTCCTCGTCAGTTTCATTTTTGACGTGATGACTGACGCCAGGATCGACAGCGTAATAATCGCGCACATCGATCTTCTTCACTTCGTCGCCTACTCTAAACTCGACTGTCAACACACCCTTGACTACAGTGAAGCGGTCACTCACATGGGTATGATGGTGCCACTGGGTCTCGCCGCCGGCGTGCACCGTGGTCTCCGAGACAGAGTAACCCTCTTCTTCGAGTAGGGTGTGGTACTGAACCTTGCTATTCGCAAGCGGTATGTCCTTGTCGTTCATATTATTGCCCCAGTAAAATCAATCGTGCTTCTCAGCACAGTTAGGGTGAGTATGCCAAGTCCTCGTGCTTACCCATCGTATTCGACCGGCAAGGTATCTAGGCCTGCCAGCAGCGCTGCCGAATCCGAAACCGCGCCGAAGATGCCGCCTTGCATGGTTACTATGCGCAGAGCCGCGTGATGTTTGCCAGGATCGGTCGCACCACAGCAGTCGGAGAGCAGCAGGCACTCGAAGCCTCGATCGTTGGCTTCCAGTGCGGTCGTGTGCACGCATACGTCCGTGGTAATGCCGGTCAGCACCAGGTTCTGGATGCTCCTGGTGCGCAGGATCAGTTCTAGGTCGGTCGCGTCGAAACAACCTTTACCGGGTTTGTTGACAATGATCTCGCCGGACAATGGCGCCAACTCGTCGATGATCTGCCAGCCGGGCTCCCCTGGCACCGGGGTGCGGCCGCATGGACCAGGGTCACCAATGCCGATGCCATCGGTGCCGGCGTGGCGGCTACGCCAGCCCTTGTTGGCGGAGAGATCCGACAGGTCGGGGCCGTGGCTTTCACGAGAATGAATGATTGTGAACCCCCGGTCGCGCATCGCGGCCAGCACGCGCTGCCAAGCAAAAAGAAGACCGCAGCCGAAGCCCAGCAAAGTAAAGGACCATACGATCCATAGCATCACGGTTCTCGTTCTGCATTCCGGCAACCATAGATCCGTGACTGCTGCGAACCAACCTGCTCGGACGTCGGCCCCGAGCGTGGTGACACCTTCGATAGGCGCCGCAAGGGCTTTGATTTTCAGCGCTCTCATTCATCGATGTGATCGTGCTGCACCAATTGAAGCACCGCGCGCACAACCGCAAGCAGGCCGGTATATGGTTCACGCTGAATTTGGACGACATCCACCTCATGAGTTACTCATGGAAAAAAACTAATGGCAGCCGGGCTTGCGATAGGAGAAAAAGTAGGAAAGGAGGTCTTGTATCGCACTACGGACGCTGGCGAGAGCGCCATCGAGAAGTACCGGGAAGTGGGCGAATTGTGTCTCATGAGCAATGTCGATGAAGAGGTGAATCCGCAGATCAAGGAGCTCGCCCGCTTTTTGGGGCGCATGAGCGGATTATATGAACAGGCAGCGCGAACGGCATCGTCGTTGCCGTAAAAGTCGTGCTGTTCGTTGGTATCTTCTGTCGGAGGGCTGAAATTACGGCGCCCGAATTTTTTATAGCAGTGCTACTCAATAATTTTCTTAGGCTACCAAGCCCCACGGAATCATCATGCCACTGATGGTCTTGCGGGCGCCTATTAGCGGCAGGAATGCTCATCAAGGAAGCACTTGTCGCGATTTCAAATCAACTCGCAGTCAGCTCTTTTGCCAAATCGACAAACACTCGGAGTTTTAGCTGAGTCAGCGACCGCTCAGGAAAGTAAAGGTAAAGGCCGCCTTCATTGGGGATGAATGTCTGGAGAAAGGGTTCCAATCGTCCATCCGCGACGTACTCCCGGACTTCTCTATCGGCGACAAACGCCAAGCCGAGGCCTTGGAGGCAAAGTTCAACTAGAAGCCTCCGTTCGTTCACGATCAGCCCTCCGGGGACATCCACCAAAAACTTCCGCTTGCCACGCTTAAATCCCCAACGGTGCACCGCCCGCGAAGACGAGAAGCGGTAACGAATCGATTGGTGATGCACGAGTTCCTCGGGCGTCGTCGGTCGGCCCGCTATAGCGAGATAGTTTGGAGCGCCAACGACCGACCAAGTGATCTCTGGCGTAAGTCGAACGGCAACCATATCCTTCTCGACCGAGTCTCCAAGCCGGATTCCAGCGTCATAGCCCGATGCGACAATGTCCACGATTGCGTCATCCAGCGAAATCTCCAGAGTCACCGCTGGGTAAGCTTTGCGAAATGCGGGCACCAGAGCAGCGAGCAGTCCAGAGGCACTGTGCGGCGCCGTTATCCGCAACGAGCCCATTGGCTTCTCGCGGAACCCGCCGAGTGCAGCAAACGTCTCCGAGATTTCCAAGGCCGCTGGTCGCAAGCGCAGGAACGCCGCTTCGCCCGCTTCGGTGAGCGCGACACGCCGCGTGGTTCTTTGGAATAACGTGACGCCGTGTTTGCTTTCCATCACGCGAATTGCCTTGCTTACAGCGGTAGGCGTTACTCCAAGCCGCCTCGCTGCCGTCGTAAAGCTGCAAGTTTCAGCCACCGCCAGGAAAGTAGTTACGCCATCGAGGGAATCATTAAGCATTGTCGTATTGTAAACCAAGGGTTCATAGCGCATGTACTGCCTAGCACTTTATCTCAGAAATCAATCTCGGTATCATCCGCTTCACTTGATGCATGGCTTGGACGCGGATCGGCGTAGCGCCCGTTGCTGGTGGATCGCTTGTGCGCATACACAACAGGGAAGCTTATTAATGTACGACGACGGCAAAACGGTATTCATCACCGGTGCCTCGAGCGGCATCGGCAAGGCGACGGCAAAAATTTTCGCGAGACGAGGTTGGAACGTCGTTGCAGGAATGCGGCAGCCACGAGCCGAGAAGGAACTGGTTGAGGACGATCGCCTAAAACTCATGCCAATCGACGTGCAAGATACCGTTAGCATCCGCGGCGCTGTTGCCGAGGCGGTTGCGCTCTTCGGCTCAATCGATGTTTGGGTCAACAATGCCGGCTATGGCGCCTTCGGCCCACTAGAGGCGGGCTCGCAGGCGCAAATTCAGCGACAGTTCGATGTCAACGTATTCGGATTGATCGAATGCGTCCATGCGATCGCGCCACATTTTCGCTCGAATCGGCACGGGGTGCTCATTAACGTTTCATCTGCCGGCGGCTTGGCGCTTCTCTAGGAGCAATATGTGGTCCTATGAGCGCAACTTAACGCAAGAAATGGCGCTGCATCTGTATACAGTCCATCTGTGGGGCGTTAGTTTTTTGCAGTCGAAACTATGTGAGAGTGGCATCGCATACGTGCACAAATTGACAATCGTCAGCCACGACGATTTTTTATGGGATTGGCCCCGAGATGGAGAGGCTGGATGAAAAATAACGCAACGGCGCCGTTGTTCGACGAAACCCCGTATGAAATTACTTTTGAGGCGACCGTCATCGACAGTAGAGAAGACCTTGTCGCGTTTGACCGGACGTTGTTCTACCCGGCTGGCGGTGGGCAGCCCGGCGACACGGGGTTCATCACGCACGCGAATGGAAGTCGGGCGCGGGTGATGGAGACGCATCGGGACGATACGGACCGTTCGCTTATCTGGCATCGACTCGAAGGCGATATTGAAGCTTTGGCGGTCGGGCTTACGGTAACAGGGGAGGTCGACTGGGAAGTGCGGTATGACAATATGAAAATGCACACCTGTCTGCATCTGCTATGTTCGCTGATCGACGCTCCGGTGACAGGTTGCAGCATGGGACAGGGCAAAGGGCGGCTCGATTTCGATCTACCCGAGATGACGATGAGTAAGGACGAGATTACTAAATCCTTGAACGCACTGATCGCAAGCCAGATCGAGGTCGAAACGCGGCTGATCTCGCCCGACCACTACGATGCCGCCCTTGCGCTGGTGAGGAACCGATACGCACTCCCGCCGAGGTCAACGAATTCCGTGAAGATGATCGAGGTTCGCGGTGTGGATATTCAGCCGTGCGGTGGCACCCATATACGCAATACGTCGGAGATTGGCCAAGTCGTGTGCGAAAAGATCGATAAGAAAGGTCGTCAGAACCGCCGGATAGTGCTGCGATTGGTCGATTGAAGGGTGCGGGTATGAAACGAATGGCTCTCCAACACAACGCACCTGCTAACGACGCCATCATGGCGCGCCTACATCGACTACTCATAAAACGCCAACATGACGCCAAAACCGCTCAATAGATCAATGACAGCCGAGCTTCAACATGTCATCGATACCAAGACAAAGCCACCCGGAAGCCTCGGCCGTCTCGAAGGACTCGCGCTGCAAATTGGG
>NZ_LMUX01000024.1:245348-254882 GCF_009765705.1 Burkholderia sp. L27(2015)
GATGGGTGCGATGGGAGCTCGCGTGAGCGAGAGGTGGTAGCCCATTTTCTCTACATAGCCACCGAATCCGCAGGGGGCGATCTGCATTTCAATTACGATGAGCGCCGTATTCCGGGGGGTAAGCAAACCGCTCACGGGCCACGTATAAGGTACCGCGTCGATATGATGAGTCATGGTGATGCCGTAAATGATTGGAGGGACTAATGGCTGGCCAGTTCGCGTGCGTGATGTAAATGTAACCGTAAATAAAGTGGCGGCGGGTTCGCGGTGGAAGGCTATTAATCCGGATTGGGTACACGGCTGTAATACGCAACTTTTGGGCCATGCGAATGAAATGACGAATCAGCGGTTGTCTTACCCTGGTGCCGGATGGAGCGTGCGCAACGTCTCGCGGGTTTTCCAAAACCGTCCCGCGACATTGGCCTGTTTGCCCCCGGGAAAACAGCTTGCGAAACGGCTTGTTCATGCCAGCATGGACTTCGAACAAGAGGTCCGCACCGACGGAAGAGGCGTCGCGTCAACGGCGCATCGCAGATGCATCTGTTAACAAAATGCATGTTTGTTAACAAAACGATTGCGTATAAGAGAACTGCTCAACAATACATCGACCGCTACCGAACAACCGGTTCGTAGGATGTCGGCAAGATTCGTCGATTAAGTACGGCCGGATTGGTAATAAACGCACAATTTGTTATGTTATAGTATAACGCCTCATCCAACGACGACACGGCTAAAGATTTGTCGATCTGTTGCCCTCTCCGTGACCGAGGATCTGAGCCATGCGGCCTTTTTCTGCCCGCCCGAGTCTCCATCGAGCCGACACGCACACAGGCGGATCATCCGCGCGCGTGGATTTAGCGACAGAGGTGCATGTCGACGTCGATTGGCCCACACAGGAGTTGTTTTTTCGACGCGAACTCGCGGAGGTGATTGGCCGTTACTCGGATTCCACTAAGACCTTCCGGGAGATATTTCATCTACTCTCTGAGCTCCTTGGCTTGAACCGGGGACGCCTCTTTCTATTCGATGCCGCAACGGACCGTCTGATACTCAAACATGCCTACGGTTTGACACGTGAAGAAATGGTGCGCGGGGTGCTCGCGCGTGGAGAAGGCGTGACAGGGCAGATTTATGAATCTGGCCAGTTAGTCATCGTTCAGGACATCGATTCCGAACCCCGCTATCTGTGGCGTACGGTGCCGCGTAGCGCGTTGCCCAACGGCACGATCTCGATGTTCTTTTTTCCAATACAGGTCAATGGTCGTACATGCGGGGTATTTGCAGTGAACCGCTTTCGCGGCATTTCGCGCAGCCTTGCGTCGGACCTTGAAATACTGCGCGAAGTGGCGGTTCAGATTTCGCAGCTATTGCCTCTCGACGATCTCATCGCCGAGCGCATCAAGGCCCGGACTGCAGCATTGAAGCACGAGAACGAGAACCTCAAAGAGGCGCTGCACCACCACGCCGGTAGCTACGGCATCATTGGCACATCGGACAAGATTCGCGCCGTGGTCAAGCAGATTGAACAGGTCGCTTCGAGCGACGCGACCGTGTTGCTCCTCGGCGAATCGGGAGCAGGAAAAGAATTGCTCGCGCAAGCCGTCCATACTGCCAGCCCGCGCAACCACGCGCCGTTCGTGAGAGTCAATTGCGGGGCCGTGCCGGAAGCGTTGTTCGAGTCCGAACTGTTCGGACACGAGAAAGGCGCTTTTACCGGCGCGGCAACTAGCCGAACAGGTCGCTTCGAGGAGGCGGAAGGGGGCACGTTATTTCTCGACGAAATTGGCGACCTGCCTTTAAGCATGCAGGTCAAACTCTTGCGCGCGCTGCAGGAGCGTACTGTCTCGCGCATCGGCTCTTCAAAAGAACGAAAGCTCGACGTCCGGATCGTTGCGGCGACGAATCGGGACCTCAAGCAACAAGTTCTCGATGGCACGTTCCGCCTCGACTTGTTCTACCGGCTTTACGTGGTTCCCATTCACATCGCGCCGCTTCGTGAACGCCCGGAAGACGTTGCATTGCTGGTCGGGCATTTCCTACTGGAGGCGAATAAGCGGTTCAAGCGTAATGTTCGTCTTTCCGGGGACGCCTTGGCCGCATTGATTCCTTATGCATGGCCCGGCAACGTACGCCAGCTTCAGAACGTCGTGGACCGGCTTGCCTTACTGTCGGATTCCGCGGTCATCGACGCCCCTGCTGTCATGACAGTCCTCAGTTCGGAAGACAGTCCACGTATGACAGAAAAAGACGCGCTGCCGAAGTCAGCCGATGGTGTGCTCTGGCCCGCAGGTCGCATCAACGAAGCGGACCGCGATCAGATCAACATGGCGCTGGAGCGTACTGGAGGCGTCAAGTCACGGGCGGCGCAGAAGCTTGGAATGACGCTCAGTCAGCTAAACTATCGGATCCGGATACTTGGGATCGTGACCGTCAGGTAAGAGTGCGACGTCTGTTGATCGTTTCACCGATTGCCAGTACCTTTTCCTATATCGATAGTCCCACGAATAACGGATCGGGTTGCGACATAACGCGGATGCCAGTCATTTCATCCTGATCAACGTAATCGCCCCTTCGGGGCACGCGGTTACGCAGAGTCCACACGCTCGACATGCCTGCGCATTTGGCGTGTATGCGATTTTCATGCCGTGCACGCGCAGCTTGAATTTCTGCAGTGGCCCCATGCCCTGAAAGTCTGCGGTGTCGATTCGGCGAACTTCGAAAACATGCTCGGGGCACACCGTTGAGCAATCCGCTTTACCCTCGCACCGGTTCAGATCGACGCGAGGAACGATAACGCCAGGTTCTTGTTTACAGGTGGATGTCGATATATTGTTCATGCCGACTCGGCCTGACGTTTGCATCGCCCCGAAAGTCCGCCTTGTTGAAATTTTTCGCGTTCCTCTGGCGTCATTTGCTGCCATCGGCGCCATTGGCGGCGCCCATGCCACCCGCTATGGCCGCGAAACCCGCCGAACAGGATGCGGCTCAGCACCAGCAAGCCGACGGCATGCTGGTAATCAATCGCACGGGCGCCGACGAAAGCCGCCGGGATGACCGCGTTCCATAACGTCATGACAACCCATCCCAGGGCTGCGATTGCTGCGAGAATCAGCACAGCTTTGCAGAGGAATTTCAGTCCGAAACGCATTTACTCTCTCCCTTAAATATCCAGTTCGTCATACACGGCGTTCAGGCAAACGCGCAGATGCAGTACGGCGTAACGTTTGCGCGCCAACAACGTATTCATGCTCAACCCGCTTTCGGATGCGAGTTCCTTGAAACTGCGCCCCTCCAGTTCGTGAGCGATAAAGATTTCGCGCTGCGCTGTCGGCAATTCATCGAGCGCTTCTTGCAGCGCTTCCAGCAAGATCGACCTTGCATAGGCCGCTTCCGGCCCGGCATCGGTTGCGGGCAAATCAATGTCCAGCCGATACTCGCCTTCCGAGTCATCGGTGTGCCCGATGGTTTCGCCCAGAGGTTGTTCTTTCTTCTTGCGAAAGCGGTCGATGATGCGGTTTCGCGCCACGCGAAAAAGCCACGCGCTGACCTGTTCAATAGGTTCGAGCAGCCGGTAGGCCTGTACGAACTCATAAAACACGTCCTGAAAAATGTCTTCAGCATCACCGGGATCACGTACGCGGCGCCGAATAAAATTCCCGAGCTTGGTACGCTCACGCAAGAAGATTGCGGTGATATCGCGATCTCGTTCGATCATCGGATTCGTGGTTAGCGGCGGTTCCATACAGGGGATGACGATTCACAGCGAAGAATATTGTGTCCTACAGAGAAAAAGCGAACGGAATCGATGTCGAAGACAGAACCGATGAACTCGTGCGATATCACAATCAATACCTAGAAGCGCGGAAGAAACAGGCAACCAAAAAGGCGGCTTCGCCTATTCCTATTGCAAGTTAGCGGGCCAGACGTACATCGCCACGGCTTCAGCGCCTGCCTGTACCTGCATCGCTGTCAACGTCGCTGCCATGAACTGCCGGAAGTCCTCGTGGACGAATCGGGAAATAAACCAACCGTCGGGCAAACCCCTGGGGCGGAACGAATATTCCCAACGAATGTGCGTGCCGCGATCGTTTCCTGAGAAGCGAAACTCTGAAAGCGCGTAGGTGATGTATCGACCGGTATCGTCCGTGAGATTCCAAACCTCATACTGGAAACACTGTGGCAATTGATCGTTTGTAATCTCCTCAAGGGCGCTGGCACCATCGGCAAAAACGACTCGTCGACGGTCGCCAACGTTTCTCCACAAGCCAATCAGCGCATCGCTGCGCACCGCGCCATTGTGGATCTGAGCGATCAGCCTGATCGGAGGCACTGCGGAGGCACCCGTCATGAACACCGAGAATTCGGCGGCGCCTTTCTGCGCAAACCATTTGGAGAATTGCTCAAGCGGAACTGGAAGATCGGATTCAACGATCACCGTCTCGTAAGACTCGTCCGGCCCAGCAGATGGGCGCCTGGCTTCCCGTTGTGCCTGGTCACGTTGCCCTGTCGTGAGCGATGGATCACTGGCAACCGGGCCTGAACTGCAGCCCGCCAGTCCGATGACGAAACTGCTCAGCGATGCGGCAACCAGGAGCCACTGAACACCCTCTCCAAGGATGGCTCTCATGGATTTCTGCCGGGCCATGTATTTGTTTCCCCTTCCTAAAGATTTCATACCGGACTAGAAAGACCTACCATGCGTGCGCTGTCGCGCCAAAGGCCCTTCATCACGTCATCCTGGCGCGCAAGCTCCGATGGATCGGGCCAGGTGAGCTGGCGTTTGACGAGCGAGGCATACAGACGTCCGGCGGGTGGCGTTATCCGTCCAAGTGCGAGGTCTGCGAGGTTTTGCCCAGCCTGCTCCACGGTTGCGAGACGCACCATCGGCCGGATCAGGCCGACGGTACCCATTGCCAGTCGAGCCCAGAGCGGCCACGCCCGAAATAGAGATGTCCCGACGGTAAGACCAGGGTTATAGGCAACAACAGTGAAGCGCATCGCCTTGGCCTCGTCGGATGTGGCCAACCCGCGAGCCATGAGCAGATCACAGAGTTTCGATGCTGCATAGGCGCGAAATCCCGCCGAGAATCCCGTCGGACGGCTCTGAGCTTGTGGATGAGCCAGTAACTGCGGATCGAGTTCCTTCGGAGCCATTGGATTCTGCTTCGGGTCGTGTGTATCGCTGGTCGTGATAACGACCGTCGCACCTTGAGCCAGCTTGGGTAGCAGCAACTGGAGTAACAGGTAGTGCGCCAGATGGTTGACCGCGAACGTGGTCTCGAAACCGTCTTCCGTCCGCTGGTCAAGATTGGGAAACTGCGTCCCTGCATTCAGCACCAGCCCGTTGATCAAGCTATCCCCAAGCCCCTGAATGACGCCCTGCGCAAACTCGCGGACACTGGCCAGGCGGGTAAGGTCCAGCGGTAGTGTCTCGATTGTTGATTGGCCTGCACGACGAGCCCCGAGCACAAGACGCATGCCTGGAGTCCTGGCGATCTGTCGTGCGGCCACTTCGCCCAAACCCGACGTACCGCCGGTCATTACTATGGTTTTCAATGGATCACCTTCGTCCGTGTGTTAAAGATATATGTCGCTGGAAGCCTCTATGCGTTGGGCAGTCACCGCCTGTTACGACGGCCACCTTTCCAATCACGCTTCCTTGAGTTTCGCCCGCCGTGTCGTACCTCGCGAGTGGCTTGTCCATGCCAGGAAGTATGGGCTGAAGGGGTCGAGGCCCGCATGCCGGAATCCTCAAATATTTTGCACAATCCTCCAAATTCAATTTTTATTTTGAGATTGAACGCTAAAATGCCCACAACGCTATAGACCACAATGACCTCCTCTCACCCGCTCTGGAGACCTCGCATGTCGCCAACCTTGATAGCCGCCTTGAATCAATACATGGACAGCAACGGCGGGGACGATGGCGCGCTCGTCACTCCGATCGAAGGGTTGTTCCTGATGCGTTCGACGTGCGAGCGGCTGCCATACCATGTCGTGTACAAACCGGCGCTCTGCATCACTGTGCAGGGGGCGAAACAGATATTGTTCGGCGACAAGCAGTTTGACTACGGTGAGATGCAAGCCCTCGTGGTCAGCGCAGAACTACCTGGCGTCGGTAGAGTGACGCGAGCCAGCATCCGCGAGCCCTATCTGGGCATCGCCCTGCTGCTTGACCTCGGCATATTGCGGGAGGTAGCAGCACAACTCTCCCCCCCTCCAAAACCGAATGACAATGCCCGCATGGGAGTCTTCGCGATGGATGTCGATGGGCCGCTGGCCGACTGCATCGGCCGGATAATCCAGATGCTTGGGACGCCCCAGGCTGCGACTATCCTTTATCCTGCAATCATGCGGGAAATATCCTATTGGCTGCTGACCGGCGAGAGTGCCGGTGAAATCTGCAAGCTCGCCTCCCCTAACAGCCGCACGCAACGCATTGCTGAAGCGATCTGGCTTTTGCGTGACGACATCGCTCGTCCTATCCGCATCGAGCAACTTGCTGATACGGCTCAGATGAGTCCATCGTCTTTTTACCAGCACTTCAAGTTACTCACGTCCTTGACGCCAATCCAGTATCAAAAGCAGTTGCGTCTGCTCGAGGCACGCCGCCTGATGGTAGAAGATGGAGCCAACGTAACGGGCGCCGCTTATCGAGTGGGGTATGAGAGCGTCTCGCAGTTCAGTCGCGAATACGCAAGGATGTTCGGAACATCGCCAAAACGCGACATCACCGACTTACAGGCGGCCTCGGCATAGCCGATGGTGCCGGAACACCGCGGACTAAATCGCGCGCGAGCTTACCCGGCCAGATGGAGCTCCGGGAATAACACTGGCGCTGATGATCGTCTGGAATGCGGCGTACCCCCGGCGTGCGATGCGTTGCTGGGCAAGCCACGCGACAAGCATTTATTCTGACAAGGACCGCGCGGGTGAGCGCATCGTCAGTATCGTGTCGAGTGGTTCCGGGCGATGTCGTAGAAACCCCTGCGTATAGTCGACCCCGATCTCGCGCAATAGCGCTTCGACCGCTTCGGTCTCCACAAACTCTGCAACTGTCTTTTTACCCGTTATCCTCGCTACTTCCTGAATGCATCGTACGGTGGCCTGCCCCACCAGATTGGTTGCCAGATCGCGGATGAACTGCCCGTCGATTTTCAAGTAGTCCGCCGGCAAATTCTTCAGGTAACTGAAAGACGACAAACCGCTGCCAAAATCATCAAGCGCAAATCGTATGCCGAATGCATGCATCGATTCGAAGAATGAAGTTGCATCGCTCAGATTGGTGATGGCTGCGGTTTCGGTGATTTCGAAGCAAAGCTTATGATGGTCGAAAGCCATAGTCTCAATTAAATCGATCACATAGCGATGAAAATCCCCGTCGCCAATGGACAGTCCTGACAGGTTGATCGATAACGTATCGAGATGTCCCAAGGCATCGCGATGTCTGGCCATCCATTCGAATGCCTCGTTCACTACCCACCGGTCGATGCGCGAAGCCATGTAAAAGCGCTCCGCGGACGGCAGAAAAGCACCGGGAGAAATCAGTTTCCGGTTTTCACCCACCAAGCGCAACAAGACTTCCGCATGAAGGCCTTCCTCGACAGAGCCCATCGCCTTTACCTCCTGCCAATGCAGCACAAATTGCCCGTTGTCCAGTGCATGTTCGAGCCGGCGAACCCATTGCATGTCTTTCTGGTGAGAGTCGATCACTTCGTCGGCTGCAAAATAAGCGTAGACGCGGTTGCGCCCCGCCTCCTTGGCTGCATAGCAGGCACTGTCGGCCGCACGTAGCAAACTGGCCACAGTCGGCCAGCGCTCGTCGATCTGCACTAGCCCTATGCTTGCCCCGATATGGAGAAGCTGCTCGCCGTGCTGAAAGCGGAATTCATCGATTTCTTCACAGATTTTCTGCGCGATGCTTTGCGCCGCCTCAATCGAGCAATGTTCGACGATCAGGCCGAATTCATCGCCACCGAGTCGCGCAAAAATATCGTGTCGCCGTGCAACCTTCTTGATCAGACCGGCAACTTGCTTGAGCAACCTGTCGCCAACGGCATGGCCTCCCGCATCGTTCACTAGCTTGAACCGGTCCAGATCGATGTACATTAATACGTACCGGTCCTTTACCTTGTGGGCAGCCATCAAAGTGGATTCCAAGCGGCGTTCGAATTCGCTTCGGTTCAGCAGGCCGGTTAGCTCATCGTGCGTGGCCCGGTAGGTCATTTCCAGGCTCAATTGCCGTTGCTCCGAAACATCGCGAAATACCAGCACCACACCCACGGTTCGCCCCGTTGCGTCCTTGATCGGCGCGGCCGAATCCTCGATGTGATATTCCCGGCAATCGCGACTGAGCAATATCGTGTGATTGGCCAAACCGACGATGCGATCTTCGGCCAGGCAAACGCTGATGGGGCTCATGGCGCGCCGGCGAGTTTCTTCGTGAACGATATTGAATACCGGGGCGGACGGCCGACTCCGAGCTTGAGCATTGGTCCATCCGGTCAATCTTTCGGCGACCGGATTGAGGTACTCGATGCGGCCTTGCGCATCTGTGGTTATGACGCCATCTCCGATGGAGTCTAGGGTCACGCGCAAGCGTTCATACTGTACCGCGAGTTCAGATTGTTCGCGTTTGCGCTGCGTAACGTCTTGAATGACGGTAAGCGATTGTAAAGGTGCGCCGCTTGCATCACGTTCGATAAACGAAGACAACAGTATGTCTATCAGGACACCGTCCTTGCGTACCATCTGGTACTCGATATCCTTGCAGCGACCAGTACGGAACAACTCGGGAATGATCACTTCGGTCGCATAGGCGCGCGATGCGGGCGTCAAGAAGTCAGGCCAAAACCGGCCCACCACTTCACTGCGCTCATAGCCCAACGTGCTAAGCCAGACGTCGCTGACAAGGACCAACCGCCCTTGCGCATCGATCGAGTGCGAGATGGCAGGTAAGGCCTCGTAAAGCATCCGAAAGCGCGAATGACTCGTCTCCTGGCTTCTGCGAGTCACCGGTGTTCGCCGCTCAGGCTTCGGGCGTACGCGCAACCCTACTATCTGACCTTCCTGTTTGGTTGTTTGCCTAAGATTTCTTCGGGTCACTCTATTGCGATAAGTCATATTAAGGTCGTTTGGTGCTCGTCATGCCATGCCGAGCAAACATCGCCCGCTAACCACTGAATTTTCGAGGTGGTGGATGCGTTCAAATCGCATTTTCTTTCGACAACCAATCTTCAAGTACCCTATGTAATCTTGGTTGCCCTCTCATGCCTCTGGGCCGCACGTCGGATAATTCGTTTTGCCACGCAATGTCTGAGCGAAGTTCTATCGGCCGGGTCGATAACTCTGTGATGTGGAATGCTCGGACAGACACATCTAAAAGGTGCCCCTGATCCTCCAGTGATTTCGCCGCCGACGCCGCCTCTTCCACCAGTGCGGCGTTTTGTTGCGTGACATGATCCATCTGGGCAATCGCTTGATTGACTTGCTCGATACCCTTGCTTTGCTGCTCGGACGCCGCCGCAATTTCCT
>NZ_LMUX01000025.1 GCF_009765705.1 Burkholderia sp. L27(2015)
ACCAGCCAGCTCACTGCTGGCGGCATGTTGAATATCGACAACCTGAAAGCCGGGAACGATGTCACCACGCAGTCGGCAGGCGATACCCATCTCGGCGACGTCGTACTGAGCAGCGGTTCCTACAAAGGAAACGCGGACGGCGAATTCGACGTGGACCAGCTGCTGAACGTACAGAACGGCGGTGCAAATCTGTCCTCCGGCACGGACATGAATTTGCTGAGCGTGACCACGTCCGGAGATCTGACGGCACAGGCAGGTGGCAATCTCAACGCGACGACGCTCAACGCTGGTGGCGCGGCAACGCTGACCGCGACGCAGGGCGATCTCGACGTGACCGGCTCGCTGAACACGGCGTTGAATGCCACGCTGGCATCGGGTGGCAACACGACCATCAACGCTCTGACCGTGGGTGGGGCATTGTTGTCCAACAGCGGCGGCGACACGCATATTGTGCAAGGCACGGTCGCCGGTACCAGCCAGCTCACTGCTGGCGGCA
>NZ_LMUX01000026.1:0-30495 GCF_009765705.1 Burkholderia sp. L27(2015)
CGATATCGGCTTGACGTTGGCGCATGCCGACAAGATCAAGGCGTTCGAAGCGGAGCGGCTGACTAAACAGCCGTGGCTGAACCACCGGCTCGTTGGCTGAGTCAGTCGATGCAGCGTTGCGCGTTGAAGCGATTGTTGCGCAGTGCACGGGAATTTTTCTGCAACATTAGTAGGTCAATCGCACGCTTGCCAGGTAAGTTTTACCTGGCAAGCACTGCAACGTTTTCTTACATGGCTTGCAGTTTGACGCATCAACTGCGCCGCTGTCGTTCCTATAATGAAATCTCCAGACCACTGGTCGATTTGAAAAGGAACCAGACAATGAATCACAAACTCGCAGCCTTGACTCTGTCTTTGATGTGCGGTGTTTATGCAGGTAGCGCCTTTGCGCAAGCCGCACCGTCGAATACCGCGCCGACGCCGATGACAAGTGCGGATAAGAAGGCCGCCAAGGCACAGCAAAAAGCTGACGAAAAATCCGCTGAGGCGCAGCAGGAAGCCACCAAGAAATCGATGGTCGCTCAGGCCAAAGCCGACAAGACCAAGACGGAGGCTCAGGGCGACGCCAACAACAAGAAGGCGGACGCTAACCTGAGCGACGCCAAGGATCAGTAATACGTTGATGTAGCAGTGCATTGCTGTGACGACTGTCGTCGCTATCATGTGACTTCGCGCTGAGGCTCGCGCGACTGCACAACGTCTGTACGGTGTCTGCGCAGTATTTTTGCCTCGGTATTTCTTCCACACTATTGCTTCAAGCAGCCCACGTGACCGGTTTCCGGTCGCCGGGCTGTTTTCGTTTGTTAGCCAGCGTTCGCTTGCTTCGACCGCATCACGCTTGCACCGTAACTATCGCGAGCACGCGAGTCGCCGCATAACGAAGTCCGCGAGTCGCCGCGCAGCGACTTACGCGAAAATTGCCCTATAGGCCCTGTTTGCAAGGGCCTAAATGGTGGGGCGGTGCCGAATTGCTTTATCATACGGGCGTGATGGTGCCCATCAAGGGTGAAACGGGAACGCGGTGCGATACCGCGGCTGCCCCCGCAACTGAAGACGGTGAATCCGCACGCAATGCCACTGGAAATTCCGGGAAGGCCGTGCAGGGTGTCGATCCGCGAGCCAGGAGACCGGCCATCACCCCAGTCGAACCGGGCCTCTATCAGACGGGGTGAGCTGGCAGAGAGCATGATTTTTGCGCTTGAACGCGCTTTGCGTGCGCCCGCGACGACGTCAAGTTTCGCCAGGGATTTCAATGACGTCTCCTTCACATCCAAACCGCTTCTTGGCCAGCGTTTTCGCCGTTGCCTGGGCCGTTTTTTCGGCCGCTTTATGGGGCGCTTCTTGGGCCGCTTCTTGCGCCGTTGCGCTTGTGCTGCGCGCTGACGCGGCGCTTATCTGTTACGCCCGTCGTTGCACCCGCGGCCAGCTCGCGCGCGGAGCGCGGCGATGAGAACCCACACCCGTCATGTACTGATGTGCACCGGTCCCCGTTGTACCGAGGACGGTGTGTTGTCGACCGCCACCTTTGCCGCGCTCGGCGAGAAAATCGATGCGCGCCCGGCGCTGCGCGTCAAGCGCACTCGTACCCACTGCATGTTGGCGTGCAAGCGGCAGGGGCCGATCTTGGTCGTATATCCCGAAGGTGTCTGGTATCACCGTATCGACGAAGCGGCGCTGGAGCGCATTGTCACCGAGCATCTGGAGGGCGGGCAGATCGTCGACGAACTCGTGTTTCATCGTTTGGGTGTAGGCGATTTGTTTGACGAGAGCGAGGTGCAGGGAGAAGGCGGCATATCGGGCGCAACTGGCACAGGCGATATATCGGGCCCAGGCAACATATCAGGCGCAAGCGATGTCGAGGTCCCGGAAAATGACTGAAGCCGCTCACCCTCACATTGCACTGCTAACGCATGCACCCAACGATCTGAGCGTGCTGCACAGCGCGCTTGGACAACTGCCGCACGATTTCCCCCTGGTCGACGCGATCAATCTGCAAGCGCTCGAAAGCGATGCTGAAATGGCGTCGTTGCTGGACTATCAGTTGGCCGACACGCGCGTGATCGTCGTGCGCGTGCTGGGACGGCTCGCTAGTATTCCCGGCTTTGCGCAGTTGGTCCGCCATGCGCACCGCGCCGGATGTTATTTGCTCGCGGTCAGCGGCACGGGCGAACCCGATCCCGAACTGGCCGCCGTGTCTAGCGTCACAGCCGAGGTTTTGCAGCAGGCTTCGGCGTATTTCCAGGCGGGCGGCAGCGTCAACCTCGCGCAACTACTGCGATATCTGTCGGATCACTTGTTACTGAGCGGGTTCGGTTTCGAGCCAGCAGTGTCGCTGCCCGAGCATGGCATTTATCATCCGGGCCTGCCCGAAAGCGCGAGTATCGAGGATTGGCAAGCGCAATTTGGGGCTGCAAGCGGCATTGCTGGCAGTAACGCTGGTGGCGCTACGGCGCGGCCGGCCGTGGGCATCGTGTTTTATCGTGCGCATTGGCTCAGTGGCAACACCCACTTTATCGACGCGTTGGTCGATGCGCTGGCGCGCCACGAGATTGTCGCGTTGCCGGTCTTTACTTCATCGCTGCGTGCGGGGGCCGGCGAAGGTGCCACGCAAGGCGCGACCGAAGGGCGCACATTACCCACTGCGTTGGCCTACTTTGCAGGGGAACACGGTACGCGCATCGACGTGCTGATCAACACGACCGCCTTCGCAATGGGCGAAATCACGCCGGGTGGGGCAACGCCTGCGGGCTGGGCCGTCGGTGCGCTCGAATACTTGAACATCCCGGTGTTGCAAGCGATCACGAGCGGCATGATGCAAGCGCCGTGGGAGCAATCGGCGCGGGGTTTGAATCCGCTCGATGCGGCAATGAACGTAGTGCTGCCGGAGTTCGACGGCCGCATCGTCACGGTACCGGTGTCTTTCAAGGCGCGCGCAGCGGGCGCTTTGCAGCAGCAAGTCGTGTATCAACCGGTCGCCGATCGCGTGGCCCGGGTGGCCGGTATCGCGGCACGATTTGCGCGGCTCAAGCGCATGGCGAATTCGGACAAGCGCGTCGCTTTTATCTTTACGAATTCCAACAGCAAGGCTGCGCAAATCGGCAACGCGGTGGGCCTGGACGCGCCGGCCTCGTTGATGCACATTCTGCACGCGATGGACACCGCCGGATATCAAATCGGTCCGCTGCCTGAGAGCGGCACGGCGCTGATCCACGCGCTGGTAGACCGTTGTTCCTACGATCAAACCTACCTGAGCGCCGAGCAATTGGCGCAGGCGGCGGGACACGTGTCGGCTGCGCAATATGCGGTCTGGTTCAACGAACTGCCGCTCGTGTTGCAGGAAAAAATGACGGCTCAGTGGGGGGCGCCACCCGGCGTCGCCTATTTGCACGACGGACATCTGGCACTGGCGGGTATCGAGCTGGGCCATGCGTTCGTCGCGCTGCAGCCGCCGCGCGGCTATGGCATGGACCCGGATGCGATCTATCACCAGCCGGATCTTCCGCCTACGCATCATTACTATGCGTTGTATCGCTGGTTGCGTGATATCTGGCAGGCCGACGCGATTGTGCATGTCGGCAAGCATGGCACGCTGGAGTGGTTGCCGGGGAAAGGCCTGGGCTTGTCGCAGGAGTGTTTTCCGGACGCGTTGTTGGGCGATCTGCCGCTGTTCTATCCGTTCATCATCAACGATCCTGGCGAAGGCTCGCAGGCCAAACGCCGTGGCCATGCGGTGGTGGTCGACCACTTGACGCCGCCGATGACGACCGCCGATACCTACGGCGCGCTCGCTCAACTCACGCAACTGGTCGATGAGTATTACCAGGTCGAAGTGCTGGACCCAGCCAAATTGCCGTTGTTGCAACAGCAGATCTGGGAGCTGGTGAAACAGACGAATCTTGATGCGGATCTGCGGGCCAGACTGTTGCATCATGACCATGATCATGGGGATGGCCACGAGCACGAGCACGAGCACGAGCACGGACACGGACACGGACACGGACACGGACACGGACACGAGCACGGACACGAGCACGAGCACGATCACGATCACGATCACGAAGAAGCGCTCCCCGCAGTTCTAGCCAGCATGGCCGGTTCGGACGTAGCGCATCTGATCGAAGACCTCGACGGATACCTGTGCGAATTGGGCGCAGCGCAAATCCGCGATGGTCTGCACACGCTGGGACAAGCGCCGCAGGAAGGCCAACTGATCGACATGCTGGTGTCGCTCACCCGCTTGCCGAACCAGGACATCCCGGGTCTGCAGGAAGCGGTCGCGCAATTGTTTGGTCTGTCACTGGACACGTTGCTCGAGCAGAAAGGGCGTCGACTGAATGTCACCGCAACGCTCGCCCTTATCGCGCAGCGTCCGGTCGTGACACGCGCCGACGCGCTGGAAGCGATCGATGCGCTGTGCCGAACACTATTCGCCGAACTCCACACGCATGGCTACAAAGCGGAACGGATCGACGAAGTGATTGTTCAGCTATTCGGCCCGCTGGATAAGCAGGATCCAACTCACGACGCGCCGCGTTTGCAACCTGCCCTGCGCGCACGCGGCGTATCGGTCGTGCAGCAGCTCAAACGCGCGGACAAGCAACGCAGCGCGAGCGCCGTCCCCTCGCGAGTTACTGCTCCGCCGTCTCAGCCCATGGGCGTGTCCGCGCAGTTTGCACAGCCGCCCGCGCAACCGGCCGACACATCCCGCGAGCCCGGCGCACCGACGGCCACTAAAGCGCGCTATACCGCGTTGCACCGTATCCTCACGTTTGCCTGCGACGAACTAGTGCCCAACCTCGCGCGCGCAACCGACGAAATCGATAATCTGCTCAACGGCCTTGCCGGCGGCTACGTGCCGGCGGGACCGAGCGGTTCGCCCACGCGCGGCATGGCGCAGATCCTGCCGACCGGGCGCAACTTCTACTCGGTCGATCCGCGCAGCGTGCCCTCGCAGTCGGCTTGGCGTGTCGGTCAGCAACTGGCCAACGAAGTGCTGGAGCGCCATCTACGCGAAACGGGCGCATATCCGCACAGCGTGGCGATCAGCATCTGGGGCACCAGCGCGATGCGCACTCACGGTGACGACGTTGCGCAAATCCTCGCCTTGCTGGGCGTACGTCCCGTCTGGCGCCCGGAAAACCGGCAACTCTGCGGTGTCGAAGTCATCCCGTTGGCACAACTCAAACGGCCTCGCGTGGACGTCACCACGCGCATCAGCGGCTTCTTCCGCGACGCGTTCCCGCAGTTGATCGATTTGATCGACGACGCGGTCCAGGCCGTTCTGGTCCTCGACGAGCCGCTCGAGCAGAACTTCGTGCGCAAGCACTACCTGGCCGAACTGGGCGCGTGGATCGGTGAAGGCCTGAGTGAACCGCAGGCGGCGCAGCGTGCCGGCCATCGGATTTTTGGCGCCAAACCGGGCAGCTACGGCGCCGGCATCTTGCCGCTGATTCAGGAAAAGAACTGGCAAAGCGATGCCGATTTCGCCGCCGCCTATGTAAACTGGGGCGGCTATGCCTATGGCCGAGGCAGCCAGGGCATCGACGAGCGCGAAGCATTTCGGATGCGGCTGTCGGGCGTGCAGGTTGCGCTGCACAACCAGGACAATCGCGAACACGACATCTTCGATAGCGACGACTATCTGCAATTCCACGGTGGCATGATCGCGACCATCCGGGCGCTGACCGGCCAGCAACCGCGCCGCTATTTCGGCGACAGTCACGATCCGGCGCGTGCGCAGGTGCGCGACCTCAAGGAGGAAACGCTACGGGTGTTCCGTTCGCGGGTGGTCAATCCGAAGTGGCTCGCCGGCATCCAGCGGCACGGTTACAAGGGCGGCCTGGAACTGACCGCGACAGTTGACTATCTGTTTGGCTATGATGCTACTGCGCAGGTGATGGACGATTGGATGTACGAAGAAATCGCACAAATCTACGGTTTGGCGCCGCAGATGCAGCAATTCCTGCAATCTGCCAACCCGTGGGCGCAAAATGCCATTGCGGAGCGGCTGCTCGAAGCCGCCAGCCGTGGCATGTGGGCGCAACCGCAGCCGCAGACGCTGGCGGCCTTGCGCGAATTGTATTTACATAGTGAAGCATTGCTCGAGGCGCGCGGCGAGACACCGCGTGGCGCATAAGATGAGTAGCCAACCGTTTCCGTTTGCCGCCATCGTCGGCCAGCAACAACTCAAGCGCGCGTTGCTGCTGTGCGCGGTCGATCCGTCGCTGGGCGGCGTGCTGATACGCGGCGACAAGGGCACCGCCAAGAGCACTGCGGCGCGCGCGCTTGCCGAGATCTTGCCGCCGCTGCTGCGCGTGCCGGGCTGCGCGTTCAATTGCGCGCCGGATGTGCCGTATGGATACTGCGAGTGGTGCAACTCAGGCAATACGACGGAGCTTCATAACGGGCTTCATAACCGGCTTCCAACCGGGCTTCCAACCGAGCTTCCAACCGAGCTTACCGACGGCCTTTCGACCGCGCATCCGCGCCTGGTCCAGCGCGAGGCGCAACTGAGCTCCGTGCCGTTCGTCACACTGCCGTTGGGCGCGACCGAAGATCGCGTGCTCGGCACCCTGGATCTGGAACAGGCGCTCAAGGGCGGCAAGCGCGCCTTTCAACCTGGGCTAATGGCCGCAGCGCACCGTGGGATTCTGTATATCGACGAAGTCAACCTGCTGGCCGATCACCTTGTCGATGCCTTGCTGGACGCGGCTGCGATGGGCGTTAATTCGGTCCAGCGAGAAGGTTTGTCGGTCACGCACCCAGCGCGTTTCACGCTGATCGGTACCATGAACCTGGAAGAGGGCGATCTGCGTCCGCAGCTGCTGGACCGGTTCGGCTTGATGGTCGAAGTGACGGCACCACGCGACAAGGTGCAGCGTGGTGAGGTCGTGCGCCGGCGGATCCGCTTCGAGGCCGATCCGGCCGCGTATGCATTGCAGTGGGAAGCGCAGCAGCAGGCGCTGCGCGAGCAACTCGCCGCGGCACAGCGGCTGCTGCCGCAAGTCGAGCTCGACGATGCGCTGCTCGATCTGATCAGTCACCTGTGCTGCGAATTCGACGTGGCCAGCCTGCGCGCCGACATCGTTATGCACAAGGCGGCACGCGCCAGCGCTGCACTCAATGCACGCTTGCAGGTCACGCCCGAAGACGTGCGCAGCGCAGCGGAGCTGGTGTTGCCTCACCGTCGCCGTCGCAAGCCGTTCGAGCAACCGGGCCTTGACCACGAGAAGCTCGACGAGCTGATGCAGGAGGCTGCGCAATCGGATGCCGAATCGCAAGCTGAGACCGGCGATACATCGCAGACGGGCGACCCCGGTGATGGCATGACTAATGGTTTGGGACGCGATTCCGATGCATCCGATGATGGTCGTGGGCCCAGTGACGCGCGCGACAGGGAGGACGCAAAGGACGCAAGCGATGCGCCCGGATCGGACCTGAAACCTGAGTTGGGTGAGCAATTCAATGCCGCGCAGTCTGCCGACTCTATCGACCCGACTCCCGACAGCCGTTCAGAAACACCGGCCGACGGCTCGCCCGGGAATATCCCCGAGACCAAACCCAAGATATTCGCCGTCGCTTCCTCGGGCGCTGCGCTGCGCCGTATCACCGTGGACGCACCGGTCGCCAAGAGCACGCCGGGGCGCCGCAGTGCCGCGCAGTTTGCCGAGCGTGGCCGGGTGGTACGCGCCGTGCCCGATCCGCAGCCCACCAGCCTTGCATTGGGCGCGACGCTGCGCAGCGCTGCGATGCGCAGCCCCGACGAATTCAAGGTGGGCAAGAGCGACCTGCATCAGCAGATTCGCGTCGGCACGCATGCCAACTTGATTCTGCTGGTGGTCGACGCCTCCGGTTCGATGGCCGCGCAACGCCGCATGGAAGCCGTCAAGGGCGCCGTACTCACTCTGCTTACGGATGCTTACCAACGGCGCGACCAAGTCGCCGTGATCGCGTTCCGCGGCGAGGATGCGAGCTTACTGCTGGCACCGACGCGCAGTGTCGAGCGCGCCGAGCAAGGGCTGCGCGCGTTGCCCACGGGCGGGCGCACGCCGTTGCCACATGCCTTGCAATTGGCGCTCGAAACCCTGGAGCAGGCCGGCGATAATATGGCGCAGCCGCTGCTCGTGCTGTTGACCGACGGCCGTGCCAACGTGGCGCTGGTGGACGGCGGCGATCCGTGGCGCGAGTCGTTGGCGCTGGCGGAACTGCTGGCCGGGCGCGGCGTGCCCAGCCTGGTGCTCGATACCGAGGCCGGCTTCCTGCGGCTGGGACGCGCCGCGCAACTCGCACAGGTGCTCGGCGCCGAATGCCTGACGCTGGAAGCGCTGTCGGCGCAGAGCCTGGCGCTGACGATACGCGCTCGCGCACAGACTTATTTCGAGGACAAGACATGATTATTTGTATTGGGGCGGGGCCAGGCGACGTCGGCTACCTGACCCAGCGCGGCGCGGAGTTGATACGCTCGGCCGACGTGGTGGCCGGTTTCGATGCGGTCGTTAAAGTCGTGAGCAGCGTTATCGTTCCGGGCACCGAGGTGGTGACGATGGGTTATCGCGACCAGGTCGAGAAACTGGACGAGGTGGCGCGCGCTCACCACGAGGGCAAACGCTGCGTGGTGGTGTTCATGGGCGACATCCACTTTAGCGGATTCCAATACCTGGAGCGTGTTGAGCGCGCCTGCGGCCATCCGGTCGAAACGCTGCCGGGCATTTCGTCGGCGCAGATACTCGCGTCGCGCGCCAAGGTGTGTTTCGACGAAACCAGTTTCATTACCTTTCATCGACGCGGCGACCTCACGCCCTTCAAACGCCATTTGGTGCATGTGCTCGAAGACCAGCGCAATGCAATCGTCATTCCGTGCCCGTGGGATGCGGCACGCTCCTTCATGCCGCCGCATATCGCGGCGTATCTGCTGGAGCAGGGCATCGATGCCGGGCATCCCACGGAGGTATGGGAGAACCTGACCGGCGCCGAGGCGCAGTGGCGAGGCAACCTGGGCGATTGCGTAGCGCAGACGTTTTCCGATATGAGCATCATGCTGATCCGCACGCGCAACCCAATGGCGAGTCAGATCGAAGCGGCGCCTGCCCAATGAAACGCGTAATGGAACCCGTAACGGAACCCTCAATGAAGCCCGTTGTCAACGCTGCGGAGGTATCGGTGCCCGCAGCGGTACCCGCATCGGTGTCATTCGGTATCGTGCTCGCCGGCCATGGCAGCCGCGATCCCGATGCCGTGCGCGAGTTCGAGGCGCTGGTCGAACTGGTGCGCGAGCGCGCCCACCCGCATCCGGTCAGTCACGGGTACCTGGAGTTTTCCAGCCCGACGCTCAGTGATGCGGTAGCGGCCAACCTGGCGCTCGGTGCACAGCAAGTGGCGATGGTGCCGGGCGTGTTGCTCGCGGCCCGCCATGCAAAAAACGATCTACCGGCGGAGATGCTTACGCTTGCGCGCGAACATCCTGCTATCGATTTCCATTTCGGTGCGCCGCTCGATCTGCATCCCAAGCTGCTGCAGTTGGCGCAAGAAAGAGTGGTTGCGGCGGAAGCGCGCTCGCCGCATACCGTGCGCCGCGACGAGACTTGCCTGGTGCTGGTGGGCCGGGGCACGACCGATCCGGACGCCAATGGCGAGATCGCCAAGGTCGCCCGCATGCTGGAAGAAGGCATGGGTTTCGGCAGCGTGCAGGTGTGTTATTCGGGCACCGCCAAACCGCTCGTGTCCGATGGCCTGCGGGCGGCGGCACGCCACGGTTTGCGGCGCCTCGTGGTGTTGCCGTTCTTTCTGTTCGATGGCGTGCTGGTCAAGCGCATTTATGCAGCAGCCGACGCGTTGCAGGAGCGCGAGCCTGCGCTGGAAATACTCAAGGCCGGCTATCTGGGCGCGCATCCGTACGTGGCCGACGTGATGATAGAGCGCGCGCGCGAAGCGATAGAAGGGCGCGCCGCGATGAACTGCTCGCTGTGCAAATACCGGGTGCAGATCGTCGGCTTCGAAGAGCAAGTCGGCGAGCCGCAGCGCGCGCATCATCTGCAGGTGCGAGGCCTGCTGGAAAAAGAAGCGCAGCCTGCTGCCGCCCCCGTGCAGCAGTTTGCATCCTATGTGCCGCATCCGATCGAGGCCGAAAGCTTCGAGATCATTGCGGCGGGCCGCGACTGGTCCGGTTTTCCCGCCGAGCAACTCACGGTATTACAGCGTCTGGTGCACACGAGCGGTGATTTCAACGCGGTCGACGATCTGTATTTCTCGCCGGGGGCGGTGCAAAGCGGCATTCTCGCGCTGCTGCGCTGCAAGCAGGTGGTGACCGATGTCACGATGGTGCAGACCGGGCTAAAGCGCGCGCTGCTTGAACAACTGGGTATCAACACGTGGTGTGGGGTGCACGACCGGGAGTCGCATCTGCTGTCGCAAAGCCAGGACATCACGCGTTCGGCCGCTGGCATACGCCGCGCATGGGAAAAATTCGGCAACGATATTGTGCTGGCAATCGGAGACGCGCCTACGGCGATCGTCGAAGCGACCCGGCTGATTCGCGAGCAGGGCTGGCGTCCGCAATTGGTGATCGGCTTGCCGGTCGGCTTCGTCGGCACTCGCGAGAGCAAGGACGCTTTGCGCCGCTGTTTGCAGGTGCCACGCATTACCAATAGCGGCACGCGCGGTGGTTCGCCCTGGGCGGCCAGCGTGGTCAACGCGTTGATGATAGACGCGCTCAATCAATTGGCCACCAACGTATCCGGAGCCTCGGTATGACGGCATCTTCGCCATCCAATCCGCAATCGCATCTGCAATCACAGCGGCCGCAAGTGCAACCGGCATCGACTCTGGGCACGTTCTGGGGCGTGGGCGTGGGCCCAGGCCCCGCCGGCTATTTGCCGCTGGCCGCGCTCGACGCCTTGCAAAAGGCCGACCTGATCTATGCGCCGCGCGCGCGCAGCGCCGAAACGTCGGTGGCGCTGCAGTGCCTGGCTGGCATCGCGATCGCGCCGGAATGCATCCGGGAAGTCGAATTCAACATGGACCCGGATCGCACAGTGCTGCGTGACCACTATGCGCAATTGGCTGAAACGATTGCGCTCGAACTATCGGCTGGACGCAACGTCGCGTATTTGACGATAGGCGACACCTTCACGTATTCGACCTACGGCTACGTGCTGGCCGCGCTGCTCGAACGTCTGCCCGATTTACCGCATCGCACGTTCCCCGGCATTACCAGCTACGCGGCTGCAGCCGCAGCGCTCGGTTGGCCGCTGGGCGAGGGCAAGGAGCGCACATTGATCCTGCCGTGCCCCGATGACATGGACACGTTGCGAGCCGAAATCGAAACGCATGACGTCGTGGTGTTGATGAAAATCGGTGCGCGCTTAAGCGGCGTGCTGCAAGTGCTCAAGGCGCTGGGCATTGCTCGGCATTGCGCCTTCGCGCGACGTATCGGCTTGCCCGGCGAAATGTTGGCGCAGGGTGTGGAAGACCTGGACGCCACCGATGCGACCGGCTATCTGGCGACCCTGCTGATCCGTAAGAATTCGCGAGAGAGGCGGCATTCATGAAGGTTTATTTTATCGGCGCAGGACCGGGCGCGTCCGACCTGATCACCTTGCGCGGCGCGAATATTTTGGGGCGCGTGCGCATGGTGCTGTATGCGGGGTCGCTGGTGCCGTCGGCCATGCTCGAACATTGCCATGCCGATGCGGAAATTCTCGACACGGCCGCGCTCGATCTGGAGCAGCAGCAAGCGTGTTACCGCCGCGCGCAGGAAGGCGACTTCGACGTGGCGCGCCTGCACTCGGGAGACCCCGCGATTTATGGCGCGACCGCCGAGCAGATGCGGCGGCTCGATGCGCTGGGCATCGAATACGAAGTGGTACCGGGCGTGTCGTCGTTCAGCGCAGCGGCTGCAGCGGTCAAAGCCGAGCTGACCAAGCCCGAGGTATCGCAAACGGTAATCCTCACGCGTGTGTCGGGCCGCGCTTCGGCGGTTCCGCCCGAGGAGGCGATCGCCAAGCTGGCTGCGCACCAAGCCACCATGTGTATCTTTTTGTCGGGGCCGCACCTGAAGAAAATCGTTGCCGACCTGAAGCTGCATTACCCGGACGATACGCCTGTCACACTGGTTTATCGTGCCACGTGGCCCGAACAGAAGGTGTATGAAGGCACGCTCGGCAGGGTGCTGAAGGAAACCAAGCGCGGCGAATGGAATCTCACCACCATGATGATGGTGGGTGCGGCGATCGGGCACGGCGCGCAGACTGAGTCGCGCCTGTACGCGAAGGATTACACGCATCTGTTCCGGGTTGTGCGCAAAAGCAAGAAGAAGGTGGCGGCGTGATAGCCGCAGGGAGAGCGCAATGAGTGGCTTAGTGAGTGCCCTGATGGGCGAAGAAGCAGCGGACAAGTCCAAGGACATCCTCAAGGGCGAGCCTAAGGATCCCGAGACCGACATCGCGATGCAGGAGCTCTTGACGGAGCGCTCGGTCGTGGCGTCTTTGGGCATCTGGCTGGTGCGCGAGGACAGCGAAGCGCTGGCGGTCCATCTGCATGCGCATATAGGCGGGGTGATCTACCGCCCCTGGCTGGATACCTCGCACTCGCCCAAGGAGCAGTTTGCCGCTGCGTATCGGCAGCACTCGCACTGGGTGATGATAGCCGCGAGCGGCATCGCGGTGCGCTTCCTCGATGGCCAGATTGCCGACAAATACAGTGACCCGGCCGTGGTGGTGCTGGACGAAGCGGCGCGTTTTGCCGTGTCGCTGCTGGCCGGTCATGAAGGCGGCGCGAACCGCCTCGCTTACCAGGTGGCGCGAGCCAGCGGTGCGGTGCCGGTGGTGACCACCGCGACCGAAGCCTTGAAACCGCTGGTGTTGGGCATTGGTTGCCGCAAAGGCGTATCGGCCGACATGATCGAAGCCGCCGTGCACTTCGCGCTGGAGGCGCGCGCGCTGAGTCAGGTACGCGAAGTGGTGACCATTGCGCTGAAAGCCGATGAGCCTGGTTTACTCGACTTTTGCGAGCGCCATGGCTTGCCGCTGCGGGTGCTGTCGCACACGACGGTGGCGGCACGCGCATGGGTCACGCAGGCTTCGGAATGGGTGCAACAGAATGTCGGACTCGACGGCGTGTGCGAACCGTGCGCGCTGATCGCCAGCCCGCGCGGCACGTTGATCGTGCCGAAGACGACGAAGGACGGCGTAGCCGTGGCAGTAGTTGAAGACAGTGATTGGACTCAAGCATGAAAGGTGTATTGAATTTGGTGTCGGTCGGACCCGGCTTTAGCGATCTGATCGTGCCACGCGCGATTACCGCGCTGCAAGACAGCGACGTGATCGTGGCTTATGAATTGTATTTGCGCTGGATTCAGCCCTGGCTGGTGGGCAAGGAGATCCATACGCCGCCGCTGACACAGGAGCGTGAACGGGCGCTGCTGGCGATCGAGAAAGCGCGTCAGGGCGCGCGGGTGGCGTTGATTTCCAGCGGCGACATCGGTATCTATGCGATGGCGGCGCTCGCGTTCGACGAGATGCGCGAGGACGACACTTACGAAGTCAATGTGGTGCCCGGGATCACCTCGGCCAACGCTTGTGCGTCCTTGCTGGGTTCGCCGCTGTCGCACGATTTTGCCACGCTGAGTTTGTCCGACTTGCTGTGCCCGTGGAGCTGGATCGAACAGCGCGCGGCGCATATCGCACAGGCCGATCTCGCCTGCGTGTTGTACAACGTGCAAAGCGCGGGAAGGCAGGAAGGGGTGTACCGGATCCTGAACATCATGCTGGCGTCGAAGAGCCCGCAGACTTGGTGTGGCGTGGTCAGAAACGCCTATCGGCCAGACCAGCAGGTGAACACTTATCGGTTGTCGGAATTGCCTGCGTTGAAGTTCGACATGCTGACCACCATCGTGATCGGCAATCGATTTACCGAGCGTCGGCGTGGCTATATTTTTACGCCGCGCGGTTATAACGATTGGTCCACTGTTGCGCATGAAACGGTTGCGACGAGTGCCGTCTGCGAATCGGCGTTGCCGCAAGGCGCGCTTTGGGTTTTCTCCGGCACGAGTGACGGCAATGCGCTGGCCAATCGGCTCGCCGAATGCGGTAACGCGGTGGTCGTATCGGCCGCTACCGAATATGGCGCGACCTTGGTCCAGGAGGATTGCCCAGGCGTGACGGTCTGGGCTGGACGCGCGGGCGTGGAAGCGCGCCGTCAGGCGCTGGTCGCCAGCGGCGCACGCGCGTTGATCGATGCGACTCATCCGTATGCGGGCGCCATCTCGCAGCAGTTGATTGCGTTGTCGCGAGAGCTGGACATCGAGTACCTGCGCTATGAACGTCCGAGTACGCTGCTTGCTGGCGTGCCGACGCAATGGGCCGATAGCACGCGCGAGAACGCAGGCGAGAGGGCAAGCACACGCGAGAGCGCAAGCGCGTTCGAGCTGTGCGCCTCGCCCGAACACGCAGCGCAACGCGCGATAGCGCAAGGCCAGCGCATTTTTCTCGCGACAGGTTCGAAGGATCTCGCCGCTTTCCTGCAAGCGCCCGGCGCCGCCGACAAAAAATGGTTTGTGCGCATCACGGCCGAACCTGATTTCATCCAACGAGCCATTGATCTAGGGGTGCCACGCAGCCAGATCTGCGCGATGCAAGGACCGTTTTCGCAGGCGTTCAATACGGCGCTCTGGCAGGACTGGCAAATCGATTGCGTAGTCACAAAGGATTCCGGCGTAGCGGGGGGCTTCGACGCCAAAGCGGCAGCAGCGGCCGCGCTCGGCATTCCCTTGTTGGTGATCGAGCGGCCTCAGGTCGCTTATCCCGCCGTGGTCGCAAGTTTCGACGCCGTGCTCGAACACTTGAACCGCCGGGCCGTATCATGAACGCGTTGATTCCGGTCACCATCGTCACCGGTTTTCTAGGCTCCGGCAAAACCACCTTGCTCAGCAGCCTGATCAAGCATAGGCAAACTCGAAGGCTTGCATTGTTGATCAATGAGTTCGGTGAGGTGTCGATCGATGGGGCATTGATACGCGATACCGCCGGCGAGGATCAGCATGTGCGGATTCACGACTTCCCGTATGGGCTGATCGCCTACGGCGACGACACGCGCTTTATACCCACGATGAAAGCGCTCGCGGCGCGGCGAGCTGGCATCGATCATGTGCTGATCGAGACTTCGGGCCTGGCCTTGCCCACTGCTGTGATGGAACTGCTGCAAAGCCCAGGGCTGGCCGAAGACTTCATTCTGGATGCGACGCTCGCCGTGGTCGACACGCCGTTGTTGCTGGCCAATCAGTTCGAGCGCACGGGCGGCATGCCTAATGGGGATCATGCAGCAGGGAACCGTGCAACGGCGGACGATGCAGCGCAGGACCATGCAACCGAGGACCGCGTAACCGAGGCCGTTGTAGCGGATTCTGTCGCGACGATGTTTGAACAGCAACTCGAACATGCCGATGTGGTGGTGCTCAATAAAATCGACGGACTCGATGAGGCAGCGTTGTTGGAGGCCGAAACCCGAGTGCGGCGATGCGCACCCAAGGTGCGTTTTCTTGAACTCGCATGGCGCGCCGAACTCGATATCCGATTGGCGCTGGGCTTGCGGCTGCATCAGCCGACTCAGACCACGCACGAACATCGCTACACCCCAGTGGCAGCGATGCCCGGTGCCGATGCCCGCGTATTGACCGACCAGCAGCGTCTGAACGGTCACGCGCATTCCGGGCTCGGCCGGCATAGCCACGGTCTGGCGACGCACAAGCATTTTCACGAGCAAGACCCAGGCTGGATGTCGTTCGTATTGCGCAGCGCCGCGCCTCAGCCGGCGCAGATCTTGCAGACGGCGTTGGCCGAGATCGCGCGGCGCGAACCGGTGTTGCGCGCGAAGGGTTACATCCGTGCTGCCGACACGCCGCATGCGGTGCTGGTCCAGGGTGTGCGTACACGCGTGTCGCTGGAGCAAGACGTCGAAAAGCCCGCTGCCACGAAGTCCGAACTGGTATTTATCGGCTATCACTTAAGCCGTAGCGTCGTGGCAGCGCTGCTATCCGAACTCACCGCAAGCACCTGGAAATAAGCCTGATGAAAACCGATCCCGACGCACACAAGCGCATGACCGAACGTCACAAAGCCGGTTTCGAAAAAAAGAAAGCGGCCGCGCAAAAGGAAAAAGGCCTGTTGCTGGTCTATACCGGCACCGGCAAGGGGAAGTCGACCGCCGCTTTTGGTATGGGCTTGCGCATTCTTGGGCATGGCATGAAGCTCGGCGTGGTCCAGTTCATCAAGGGTGCGCTGCATAGCGCAGAGCGCGAGGTACTCGGGCGCGATCCGAACTGCGATTTTCATGTGGTCGGTGCCGGCTATACATGGAATACGCAGGATCGCGACGCCGATATGAAAACTGCCGCTGTTGGGTGGGCCGAGGCGGTGCGCATGATCGAGGACCCGTCGTACGATATGGTGATACTCGACGAGCTCAACATCGTTTTGAAATATCAGTATCTCGATCTGGCCGAGGTGCTGGCCGTGTTTGCCCGGCGCCGCGAGATGCTGCACATCGTCGTGACTGGCCGTCATGCGCCCGATGCGCTGATCGAAGCGGCCGATCTGGTCAGCGAGATTCGGCCGATCAAGCATCCGTACCAGGAGCAGGGCATCAAGGCACAGAAAGGCGTGGAGTTCTGACGTGAGCAGCCGGTGTCCTGCCTTGTTCATCAGCGCCCCGGCGTCCAGCCACGGCAAGACGACGGTCACGGCGGCCCTCGCGCGTTTTCACGCGCAGCAAGGCCGCCAGGTTCGGGTGTTCAAAAGCGGCCCCGATTTTATCGATCCGATGATCCTCGAGCGCGCGAGCGGTCACCCGGTGTACCAGCTTGATTTGTGGATGGCTGGTGAGACCGAGTGCCGGCGCCGCGTGCATGAAGCCGCGCTGAGTGCCGACCTGATCCTGATCGAAGGCGTGATGGGGCTCTACGACGGTCGTCCCAGTAGCGCCGACTTGGCGCAGGCGCTGGGTGTGCCGGTGCTCGCTGTCATCGATGCGAGTGGGATGGCGCAGACACTGGGGGCGCTGGCGCATGGCCTGGCGACCTATCGCCCCGGTTTGCGGTGGGCCGGGGTGCTGGCTAACTCGGTGGCCAGTGCGCGTCATGAAGAAATGATCCTCGAGGGCATGCCGGCTGGGCTGTCCTATTTCGGCTCGATTCCACGCTCGGCGCAGTTCGCGTTGCCGGCGCGCCATTTGGGTCTCGTGCAAGCGCAGGAGATAGCGGATCTCGATGCGCGTTTGAGCGCCTGCGCCGCGTTGATCGCCAAGACCGGGCTGGCCGAATTGCCGCCGATGGTCGAGTTTACGCACGCATCGTCTGCATCGCATGGATCGGTCGCCGAGCACGGATCGTCCGCAGCGCTTGCTCCGGTGGTCACCCTAGCCAGATTACGCAAACCCGCGCGCAAACCCGAGCCCACGCCGGCACACAAGCCCGAGCCCACGCCCGCACCCGCATCTGCATCTGCCCCCGCGGTCATGCCCGCAGGCTTGCCGCTCGCGGGCGTACGTATCGGGATCGCACACGACGCCGCGTTTTCGTTTCTCTATCCCGCCAATCTCGACTTGCTGCGCGCGCTGGGTGCCGAGCTGACGTTCTTCTCGCCGCTAGCCGATACGGCGCTGCCGGAGGTCGATAGCGTTTACCTGCCCGGCGGCTATCCCGAACTGCACCTGCAGCGCCTGGCGCAAAACACCGAGTTTAAAGCCGCCCTGGTGCAACACGCAGAGCAGGGAAAACCGCTATTTGCTGAATGCGGCGGTATGCTGTATTTGTTGGAATCACTGACCGATAAAACCGGACAGCGCGGCGAAATGGCCGGTGTGTTGAGGGGGCATGCAATCATGCATCATCGCTTGCAAGGGCTGGGATACCAGAGCGCGCCGCTGCCGGGCGGCACGCTGCGCGGGCACACCTTTCATCATTCAGTGATCGATACGCCGGTGGCCCCGCAGGCGTTTGGCGAGCGGCTGCACAACACGTCGCCGGGCGAGCGGATTTTCTGCCGCGCACGGCTGGTCGCGACCTACATCCACGTTTATTTCCCGTCCAACCCGGCGGCGGTCGTGGACCTTTTCAAACCGTGAGCCATCGTGACCAATAAATTCAGCGATGCGGAAATTGCCGCAGTCTATAAGACGATAGAGCAGCGGCGCGACGTCCGCCATTTTCTGCCCCAGCCGCTGCCTGAGGATTTGATGGCGCGTTTGCTGCATGCAGCGCACAACGCCCCCAGCGTCGGCTTCATGCAGCCTTGGCGCTTTATCCGTGTTTCGGAGCCGGGCTTGCGCGCGGCGCTGCATCGCATCGTCGAAGCCGAACGGGTCAAGACTGCCCAGGCGCTGGATGAGCGCGAAGACGAATTCATGCGGCTCAAGGTCGAAGGCATACGCGAATGCGGCGAAATCCTGGTGGTGGCGTTGATGGAAGGGCGCGAATCTCACATCTTTGGGCGCCGGACCTTGCCGGAAATGGATCTGGCCTCGGTCGCCTGCGCGATCCAGAACATTTGGCTGGCGGCACGCGCCGAGGGTATCGGCATGGGCTGGGTGTCGCTGTTCGACCCGCAACAACTGGGCGAACTGCTTGCCATGCCGGCCGGCGCCAAGCCCGTCGCGATCCTGTGCCTGGGGCAGGTGGATGCGTTCTATCCCAAGCCCATGCTGGAGCTGCAAGGGTGGGCACAGCGTCAGCCGCTGGAGACGGTGATGTACGACAACGCTTGGGGCGAGGTGAGTGCTGCTGTTCCCGACGTTCCCAGTGTTCCAACCGCCGCCGCCGGTCCCATGGCTCACACTCGTCCGATGGTTGCCACCCATCCTACAGCTCCCGCCGACCCCAACACCGCAGCGCGCACTGGCAGCGAGCCCGATCCCGTCTAGCTTTGCAAAGGACGTCGCGAGCAACCCGCGCTTGTAGCGCGGCCTGAACAAAATGGCAGCCGGTGGGTCCAACCCCAAACCTATCAAGACCGGACCGCCGCAAGGTCCGGGCCGCAGCCATCGTTCGAGGAAGCCCCGTGCCAGATCAGTCCGTGCAAAACCTGTCCTTGCCCCCGTCACTGCCCGCGCGACCGCCCCCGTCGCGCCGAATCGAAGACTACGCCCTGATAGGTGACTGCGAAACCGCAGCGCTCGTGGGCATTGACGGTTCGATCGATTGGCTGTGCTGGCCGCGCTTCGACTCGCCGGCCTGTTTCGCATCGTTGCTGGGCGATGCCGAGAACGGTCGCTGGCTGATTGCACCAAGCGCCGCCGAGGTGAGAGTTACGAGGCGTTACAGGCCGGGAACGCTGATCCTCGAAACTGAATTCGAAACTGCGACAGGCGTGGTCAAGGTAATCGATTTCATGCCGGTGCGTACTCATACCTCTCGTTTGTACCGCGTCGTGGAGGGCGTACGCGGGCGAGTCGAGATGCAGCTCGAATTGATCATGCGCTTTGACTATGGGATCTCGGTGCCGTGGGCCAGCCAGTTGACCGAGGAAGAGGGCATGAGCTTCGTGGTCGGCCCGAACCGGGTGACCTTGCGCTCACCGGTGCCGGTACGTGGCGAGGACCGCAAGACCGTCGGCAGTTTCGACGTCGGCGCGGGTGAGCACTACAGTTTCGAATTGACCTATGGACTATCGTACGTGGACGCTCCCAGCGCCGGCGATGCCCAGCACGATCTGCACGACCTGGAGCAACGCTGGCGGAAATGGTCGGGCGACTGCGTAGCCGCGGCACCGTGGTCCGACGTGGTCAGGCGTTCGCTGATTACCCTCAAGGCGTTGACTTACCAGCAGACGGGCGGCATCGTTGCCGCACCCACGACTTCGCTGCCGGAATGGCTAGGCGGCGAGCGCAATTGGGATTACCGGTACTGCTGGTTGCGCGACGCCACACTCAGCCTGACCGCATTGATGGCGGCCGGCTACTACAGGGAGGCACGTGCCTGGCGAGCTTGGTTGGTGCGGGCGGTGGCCGGCGACGCATCGCAGATCCAGATCATGTATGGCATCGGCGGTGAACGTCAACTCGACGAGCGCGTCGTCCACGGGCTGCCGGGCTTTGAGCATTCAATCCCGGTGCGCATCGGCAACCAGGCGTCGACGCAGTTGCAGCTCGACGTCTACGGCGAGTTAATGGATGCGTTGCACCAGTGCCGTAAGTACGATCTGAACTCCGATTCCCCGGAGGACCCGGAAAACGATGAAGCGTCGTGGCGCGTGCAATTGGCCGTCCTCGAGCATCTTGAGGATGTCTGGCAGGAGCCCGACGAAGGCATTTGGGAGGTGCGCGGGGGACGCCAGCAATTTACCTATTCCAAGGTGATGGCCTGGGTCGCTTTTGATCGCGCGATCAAATCGGTGGAGTTGTTTGGTTTTGAAGGTCCAATCGATCACTGGCGCGAATTGCGCGACACGATCCATGCGCAAGTGTGCGCGCGCGGTTTCAACCCGCATCGCAATAGTTTCGTTCAGGCCTACGGTTCGGATGCGCTGGATGCGAGCTTGCTGCTGATACCGCAGGTGGGCTTTCTGCCGGCCGACGATCCGCGCATCATCGGCACCGTTGCGGCGATCGAGAAGGAGCTGGTCATCGACGGTTTCGTGGTGCGTTACCTGACGCATGAGACCGCCGATGGCTTGCCACCTGGCGAAGGTGCATTTCTGGCTTGCAGCTTCTGGCTCGCGGACAACCTGGCGATGCAAGGGCGCCTGGACGAGGCCAGGGAACTATTCGAGCGCTTGATCGCAGTCAGCAACGACGTGGGTCTGCTGGCCGAAGAGTACGACCCGAGGGCGGGCTGCCAACTCGGCAATTTTCCGCAAGCTTTTTCGCATGTGGCGTTGATACACACCGCGCTGAATCTGGTGCATGCGGCGGCTGAAAAGACCATGCCTGCGGAGTCGCGCGGCCAGTAGGAACGTCCTCAGGGCCACGGCGCTACGGCTGCGTGGGCCACACATGCAAATCGCGTGGCCCACGCATGAAAGCCAGTGAAATCAAAGCCATTGGATATGGCCCTGGCTTTGCTCATTCGCTAATGCGAGGAACTGCGCGCCCTGCGATTCCGGCAAGCTGAAGCTCAGTTCGACGAGCGCGCCGTGGCTGACTTGCAGCAAATGAGCGCCGGCCTGCTCGATGCTGCGACGCAGTACGCCCTCAAGCGCGTACGGCACTGCGCATTGCAAGGTCAGCATGCGCTGCAAGACGATCTTGTCCGCGTCCAGCAGCGCTTGCGCGATGGTGCCGGTGTAGGCCCGAACGAGCCCACCTGCGCCCAGTTTGACCCCGCCGAAATAACGCACCACAGTGGCCAGCACGCTTTCCAGATCCTGATGACGCAGTACGTCGAGCATGGGGCGCCCTGCAGTGCCTCCGGGTTCGCCGTCGTCCACGGCGGCTGAGTGACCGCCCGCGAGCAAAGCCCAGCACACGTGTGCCGCGCCCGGATGCAACGCGCGCAGCGCGGCCACTTGGGCTTGCGCTCCCGCGCGATCGCTCATCGGTTGCACGCAGCCGATGAAGCGGCTTTTACGGATGATGAGTTCGCTGTGGGCGGGCGACGAGAGGGTCATGGGCATGCCCGCATTTTACCGGAGGCGTTCGCGCGCACGCCGGCGGCGTTGCACCGGCTGAACTAACGGCGCCCCGCGCGAACATGAATACTGCTAGACGGGGACCCCAGGCGCCTCAGTTTGTCGTGAACGTAATTGAGTACGCCGCGTCCTACTACAGCATGACTTCTACCTCTAGGAGAGTTCGCATGAAAAAGACAGCATCGGTAAAGTGGCAAGGCGGAATCAAAGACGGCAAAGGGCATATTTCCACGCAGAGCGGCGTGCTCAAGGACGCCCCATACGGGTTCAGTGCACGCTTCGAAGACGGCCCTGGAACGAATCCGGAAGAGTTGCTGGGAGCGGCGCATGCAGCGTGTTTTACGATGGCGCTTTCGCTGCAACTGCAGGAAGCTGGCATGAAGGCGGAAAATATCGCCACGCAGGCCACTGTGACGCTCGACAAGGACGATGGCGGTTTTTCGATTACCGCTGTACACCTGGATGTGGCAGTACGCATCCCCGGCGCCGACAAGGCCGCCTTCGAAAAAGCAGCCCAGGGCGCGAAGGCGGGCTGTCCGGTCTCCAAAGTGTTGAATGCCAAGATCACCATGGATGCGCGGCTCGAAGCTTGACCTCCAAGCAGGCTCGACCGGTGGCCGCGCTGAGCGAGGTGTCCGATCGAGTTGGAGCGTTGGAGCGTTGGAGCGTTGGATAGGCAGGCGCGTGCTGCATTTTGCCAGGCGCCTGTCGTCATCGGCTATGATGATCGTGATACCGTGTGCCGGTCGGTGCTATTTGTTTCGATCAGCCCCGTTCCGGTGCCCGCCTCAAGCGCGCGAATTTCCGCGGCGCAGCCCTCACTCAATTCCACGATGACTCTTCCCCCCGTACGTCAACTGCTCGCCGAGCAGGGTTTTCTCAGCGAGTACCCCGAAGTACTCCATATGTTGCAGGCGATCACGGCGCGTCATGCGCAGGCCGTAGGCATGAGCGTCGAGCAATTCCAGCGCTCCGAGTTGGACCGCTCGATCGAGCGCGTCGCCAAGGATAGACGCTTGAGCACCGAACAATTGTTGCTCAGTTATCTACCACCCGCGTCGGATTCAGCGCAGTAAGCCCGCCCAGGCCCTACATTGCTCGCCCGCTCGCGGCGATCGGTCGATGGAAAAACACAATCAAGAAAACGCGCGATTAAACTGTCGCGCTGTTTTTTTGTCATGATGGACATGCTATGTTGGCGAGTGTGGCATGCGCTCATCGGCGCGGGATATCGCGCAATATGTCGCTGAATGCGGCTGTCTATAGATGTACGTAGCGGTAATCGAGGACTAAAAACCCATGCGTCGAGTGGTATTCAATCAAAAGGGCGGGGTCGGCAAATCCACCATAGTGTGCAATCTCGCGGCGATCAGCGCTTCGCAGGGTCTGCGCACGCTGGTGATCGACCTCGATCCACAAGGTAATTCGAGCCAATATCTGTTGGGCGCTCAGGCGCAGGACGCGCAGCCGAGCATGGCTGATTTCTTTGAAACTGCGCTGAGCTTCAGTTTCAAGGAACCGGAAATCGGCTCGTTCGTGCATCGCACGCCGTTCGAAAACCTCGACATTATCCCGTCGCATCCGAATCTCGAAGCGCTGCAAAGCAAGCTTGAGTCGCGCTATAAAATCTACAAGCTGCGCGATGCGCTCAAAGGGTTGGAAGGCTATGACGCGCTGTATATCGATACGCCGCCGGCACTGAACTTCTTTACCCGTTCGGCGCTGATCGCGGTCGAGCACTGCTTGATTCCGTTCGATTGCGACGATTTCTCGCGCCGGGCGTTGTATGCGGTGCTTGAAAATGTGCAGGAGATCCAGCATGACCATAACCCCGATCTCAAGGTCGAGGGCATCGTCATCAACCAGTTTCAGCCGCGCGCGAGCTTGCCGCAGCAACTGGTGCAGGAGTTGGTCGACGAAGGCTTGCCGGTGCTGAGCTCATATTTGTCGTCGTCGGTGAAAATCCGCGAGAGCCACCAGCATGCACGGCCGATGATTTACCTGGAGCCGCGCCATAAGCTCGCGCAGGAGTATGTGGCGCTGCATCTGGAACTGAGCAGCTAGATTTTGCGCCAGACGCTGGCGAGCCACGGTTGCTGCTCGCGTGGCAAACCGGCTGGACGGTAGTAGTGTTCGAGTTCAAAGAAGCCCGCCGTTGTCATCGCGGCGCGCCAGTGCTCCAGGTCGTGGTACGCGCCATAGCGATCGCGGTTCCAGCCCTCGACATTGTCGCCGCGCGGGTTGGAACTGAATAGCACGCCCCCAGGTTTTAGCGTCGCTTGTAATTCGCGCAACACGCGGGGCAGTTCCTGGCTCGGTACATGAAACAGCACGGCGTTCGCAAACACGCCGTCAAAATGCTCGGGCGGCAACGCAAGCTTGAGAAAATCTTGATGCCATACCTCGCAGCCGGTTTCGGTGCGAGCCATCTGCACGAAGCGTTCGGTGCCATCCAATCCTGTTGCGGTGTGGCCCAGTGCCGTGAAGGTTTTCAGATCGCGCCCGGGGCCGCAGCCGAAATCGAGTATTGTGAGCGGCGGCTGCGCTTCGATATGACGCAAGAGCGCATCGATGTTTTGGCTGACATCGTGATCGCGCGTGCCGAGGCGAAATTCTTCGGCGCTCTGGTTATAGTGACCGAGCGTGCGCGCGGTGATGTGTTCCAGTTCGGAAGGGGGGAGTGTCATGATGAGCGGGTACCGTCCCAGTGATTGGCGATGGCCAGTACGGCCGGAATTAGCATAGCCCAGCCGATCGCGAGTGCGAGCAGCGCCAACTGCGGCGGATGAAATTGCACCGCGCCGAGCCGTGCGCCGGCCGAGAATGACATCGGGCCGCACAGCGCACCGAGTATCGCCGCCAGCAGCGGGCGACCTTTGAGCCAATTGAATGTCGTGTTGAGCGTGATGGCGAAGAGTGCCCAGAGGGCCAGCATCCAGTAGGGTGCGGTCCACGGTAGCAGGATACCGTTGGGATAGGTGAGCAGGCCCAGGTCGACCAGTGCACTTTCCCATACGCCGCCGATCGCTATGACCGCCAGCAACATCTTGAGTTCGCATCGTGGCCGGGGTACGCGCAGCAGGTGCCATATCACGATTGCGAGAGTGACTGCGACCCCGATCGACGGCACGCCATGCGCGGCGCCGAGCACGCAGGCGAACCAGCCGATCTGCGAAATGACGAAGTAGATCAGGCCAGTCCATTTGCCCGGGGGTGTGCGTGACGCTGATGTAGCTGACGTGGCCACCTCGGTATCAGCCGCCGACACCGACACTTTTTGTTTCGGCACCGGCTCGCGCGGCACGCTAAGCGCTCGCCGCGACGGTCGTGGCTCGACTCATGGCCAAGCCCACCGCCTCGGCGACCCGAATGCCATCGATCGCCGCGGAGAGAATTCCGCCCGCGTAGCCCGCGCCTTCACCGGCGGGATAGAGACCCTCGGTATTCAGGCTGACAAACGCGTCGTTGCGCTTGATGCGCAGCGGCGACGATGTGCGAGTCTCGACTCCGGTGAGCATCGCGTCGTTCATCGAGTAACCCTTGATCTGCCGCTCGAACGCGGGCAAGGCCTCGCGGATCGATTCGATAGCGTAGGCGGGCAGGCTGGGTGCCAAGTCGCATAAGTGCACGCCCGGTTTATACGACGGCACCACCGAACCAAGTGCGGTGGAGGGGCGTGCGGCCAGAAAATCGCCGACCAATTGGCCTGGGGCGCTGTAGTCACGCCCGCCCAGTTCGAACGCGCGCGATTCGAGTTCGCGCTGAAAATCGATGCCGGCCAACGCATTGCCTGGGTAGTCTTCCGGCGTAATGCCGACCACGATCGCGCTGTTGGCGTTGCGCTCGTTGCGCGAGTATTGGCTCATGCCGTTGGTGACCACGCGTCCGACTTCGGACGTGGCGGCGACTACGGTGCCGCCTGGGCACATGCAGAAGCTGTAGACCGTGCGGCCGTTTTTGCAGTGGTGCACGAGTTTGTAATCGGCTGCGCCCAGTACGGGATGCCCGGCACTGGGCCCGAAGCGTGCGGCGTCGATCAGCGATTGCGGATGTTCGATGCGAAAGCCGATCGAAAAGGGCTTGGCTTCGATGTAGACGCCACGCCGATGCAGCATCTCGAACGTGTCGCGGGCGCTGTGACCGATTGCCAGGATCACTTTCTCCGCGGCGATATATTCGCCGCCTGCGAGCATCACGCCGCGCACTTTGCCCTCGGCGATGTCGATGTCGTCCACTTTGCAGCCGAAGCGGAATTCACCACCCAGCGCTTCGATCGACGCGCGCATTTTCTCGACCATCTTGACCAGGCGGAAGGTGCCGATGTGCGGCTTGCTCACGTACATGATTTCGGGCGGCGCGTCGGCCTTGACGAATTCGGTCAGCACTTTGCGGCCGTAGTGCTTGGGGTCGCTGACCTGGCTCCACAGCTTGCCGTCGGAAAATGTGCCGGCGCCGCCTTCGCCGAACTGTACGTTCGATTCGGGGTGTAGTTCGCGCTTGCGCCAGAAGCCCCAGGTGTCTTTGGTGCGCTCGCGTACCGCCTTGCCGCGCTCGAGAATGATGGGGCGAAAGCCCATCTGCGCGAGTATCAACCCGGCAAGGATGCCGCAGGGGCCTGTGCCGATTACCACCGGACGGCTTTGCAGCCCGGCGGGTGCGTGCGTGACGAAATGGTAGTCCGTGTCAGGCGTGGGGCCTATGTGGGGTTCGCCACGCAGGCGCTCGAGTACGGCGGCTTCGTTTTCAACCTCGACGTCTAGTGTGTAGATGAGCTGGATCGCGCGCTTTTTGCGTGCGTCGAAGCCGCGGCGAAAGATCGTGTAGCCGAGCAGTGCCTTCGGCGCGATCCCCAACCGTTTCAGGATGGTCGCTTGCAGGTCGTCCTCGGGATGATCGAGGGGGAGTTGAACGTCGGTGAGCCGCAACATCTGGGTAATTCCGTGAAATTATTCTTCAAGCTGGGGCGTGCGCCATGGTGTTCTGACGGCGCGCTAATAATCCACCATTTTACAGGGTGCAGCGCTGCCGCGGAGATACGCTGTTTAGGCTGGTTGCAGATTCGTCTTTACGCGCTCTCGCTGATAGCTCCGAGCATGGCATTTATTGCGCCGGCCCCATGCGAATAGCTCCCGCAGCACGTCGATCTTCTTGACGTACATGACGACGTTCTCGGCCAAACCCTGAATGTTCCAAGCCTCGTGGCCGTTGGTGCCGTTGACTTCCGTCAAACGTGGGCCTTCCAAGCTTTGGCAGATGTGGTTGATGTCATCGCGACACTGCCTCCGCGTTTCGTCATGATCTTCATCCCAATTTATATGAGCAAGTTCATTTATGCTCGCAAACGCGCGGCGTAGCAATGCCGATGCCGACAAGCTAGAGGGCTCCTCATCGGTCTGAACTACGACGACCCTCTGTCCGAACTCACAACTTCCGATGACGCGTCCAGGTAGATGTCGTGGTTGTGCTGTCGGCGGCGGCACCAGCGTCTTTCCAGCCCGTCTCGACTACTCAGGAAATTGCATCCTAAGCACAATCATGGCAAATACGACACCACCGAATCCGCATAGCACTCCTGTGGAGTTGCTGAACTTCGCGTTTCCCTTTCGCAAGAAGGGCCAAGGCAATGCGGATGCATCCGCTGACTTTACCGACGAGCATGATTTCCACAAGTTATTGAAAAAGGAGCCATCGGGCTGCTATTCGGTCAGCAGCAAGGGCATGTGGCACGGTGGAATTCACGTCACAGAGGCGGGCGCGGGCCAAGCACTCGACCTGAAGAATGGCGTGCGCTGCATGGCCGATGGCGAAGTGGTCGCGTGGCGTGTCGATCGCACCTACCCGATCAGTGAAATCCCGGCGCAGAACGGCAAGCCTGCGATCAGCGCGCCGTATAGCACGGGATTTGCGCTGGTGCGTCACACGATGGAATTTCCCAAAGGCACCACGCTGAAGTTTTTCAGCCTGTACATGCACCTGCAGGATCTCGCGGGCTATGAAATATGTGAAACCGATACGTCAGTGCAAAAGCCTGCGTACTGGTCGCCCCAGTGTCGCGTCACTGAGTTTGCCAAGGACAAACCTCACGCCGGCCCGAGGGGCCAGGCGGCGCCCGCGGAACAGCAGGGCTTACGGGTTCGTGCGACGAAGCTTCATGGCACGATCATCGGCATCCTGCCGCGTGCCTCACAGGTCAGCATCGGCAAGCGCGAAGGCGACTGGGGCCAGATAAAGGACATGCATGGAGCGCAATTGTTTGCGCCGACGGTGGGTGAGTTTGTCGCTCCGAACGCAGCAACGAATGGATGGATTTTCCTCGGCAAGGAAGGCGGCCATCCTGTTGTCGAGGACATCATGCCGGATTCCTCGCTCGATCGCGTGGTCGTGCCATCCACACCGTTTCCAATCAAGGCTGGCGAACTGATCGGTTATCTCGGGCGCTACGACTCGTTGAGTCAGCCGGCGGCGAACCGCATGGTCCACATTGAGGTGTTTTGTGACGATAGCGTCAAGTCGTTTATCGAACAAGGTCGGGCTTGGATCCGTAGCAACGGGGCGCATCCCAACCGATGGAAGCCATTGGGGTTGTCGAGCGATCCGACGATCCTGCGTGTCGCCAAAAATACCACGCTGTACGGGAAGGCCCACGAGCGGGGGCAGGATGCGAAGCAAACAGGCGTAATCCTGATCGCTGCGTTCACCGAACTGGCGAGACTTGGAGCTCCGGAGGTGGACGCCGACCCCGGTCCTGACGGCCTGAAGCTGAACTGGTGGCATGTGGACAGTGCAGACGTGCGGGGCAAGCCCATCAATGGCTGGGTGCGGGAGCAGAGTTTCGAGGGCGGGCGGGTGACGCGCGAGTTTGCGCAGAAGTGGGTGGACTTCCAAACCTTCGAAGATGCGCACGATCCGACGCATACGATGTTTGCAACCCCGAAAGCGTTTGTCGACTATGCAAGCGGCGCGGACGTGCCGGATGCGGGAGCGCTCGGCAAACTCAGTCCGCTCATGGCAACGATCTATCGAGCGTTATATACAACTGGAGACGGTAGCCAGGCCGCGGACGAGCTTTGCGTTGCGGCGCACGATCCATGGACTTCGGTGCGCATGTCGCGACTGATCATTAAGCATGAGAGCGAGTGGGCCAATCCAGGCAAGTGGAAGCAACTCATCGCGGAGATTGAAAAGCGGACCGGCCCGCAGGTCCAGCACGAGGCGGAGCAGAAACGAATCGACAAGCTTGTTTGGTGGGATGAGGTCAAGGCCGGTCTGGCTGACCTGCCAGCGTCGGACGTCTTTCACATTCATCCGATCGGGCTAGTGGGTAATTTCCGCAAAGGTGGATTTCAATTCACGTTGGCGATGATGGAGCACCTTTTCCCGCGTGCTAACGGTCCGGAATTGCAGGATGTGGTGGATGAGCTCAACGCACACATCAGTCTCTACAAGCTTGACACCGGTTTAAGGCGCGGCCACTTCTTTGCACAAGTTAAGCAGGAAACAGGCGCCGGATTGGCAATACATAACGAGATTCTGGACTATTCGTCGACCGCATTGACTGGCGGATTGTTCTCATATTTTACCGCGCATCCGCATGACGCCCAGCTTTATGGGAGGACCAACCAACACCCAGCCGATCAGGCAGCAATCGCCAATCATGCCTATGCCGGCCAGGATGGAAATGGAGATATTGCGAGCGGGGACGGGTACCTTTATAGAGGTCGCGGCATGATTCAATTGACTCATCGTGGAGGATATCGCCGATTTACTCAATGGCACCGCGCGAATGGCGCTCAGTGGCCGCAGGATAGGCATATAGATTTCGAGGGCAGCCCGGAAGCCGTTGGGCAAGTGAAATACGCCGTGCGGTCCGCGTGCTATTTTTGGGTAATGAATAATCTCTACACCATTGCTGATGGTGGACTGGCCCAAGCAATTGTTGACGACATTTCAGGAGCGATTAATCCCGGATTGTTCCATGGACGACAGAGTGCTCAGAAGGCAGAAAGTATAAATGGGCGCCGCGTCAATTTTAATGATATTGAAAGGTGGGGAGGACTGAAGTGATATTTCACCGGGTACTAAAGGCTGCATTGATTTGCGTTCTCTCGATAGATATCCGGTCAGTAGCCAACGCTTCTAATTTCGCAGACGAGAAAACGCTGTGTACGGCTGACGAGGACGTGTACTTTAGTTGCGAGCTAGACGGCGTGTACAAAATCGCCTCTGTCTGTGCAGCGAAAAATGCTTCTCCAGACGTTGGTTACGTCCAGTACCGATACGGAATCCAATCAAAATTGGATTTCAAATATCCGGCGACCCTTATACCACCACGCGACATTATGTCGATCATCGACATATCAAGGAGCGCACTGGGGCTAGGTACTCATTTGAAATTCAAAAGTGGTGAATATGATTATGTAATATCAAACTCATTGATTCCTGGCGAAGTGTACGTCGCAAAAAAAAAGAAAATTGTATTCGATAGAATTTGCGGAGGAGCCGACTACATACCATTCTCTGAGAAGGCGAGAAATGGGGTGCCGTGGGGGAGCATCGAGAAAATCGACGATCTGGGCAATTATTGAGCATCGATTGTACCGACCCGTTAGGCGGCAGCGAAAGGAAAACTGATTGAAGGCATCCGATGAAACAAATGTCAAAAGCGATTTTTCAATGTGGTTGTTTGGTGCTCGCATCTCTTGCAACGAACGCAGACGCGAAGGGCGTTAGGCTTACGCATTGGAGTCAATGCCGCAATTGAGTTCTCCGATCCTATCCACGGTAAAGAGGAGAAAAATTTCGGGCCGGGACGGGAGACAGTTTCGTTTGTGCGCGCAAATGGGCAGCGTATAAATCTTATCCCTATGGAGAAATTGCCCCC
>NZ_LMUX01000026.1:30604-31072 GCF_009765705.1 Burkholderia sp. L27(2015)
GGATGATCCTGTGGCACAAAGCCACATCGGCAATGTCGTTAGTCGCCAATATTGTCCTGTTTTGGTAACAAAAACTGGCTGCCTCATAAGCATCCAAGCCGGTGAAATTTGTGGCGGCCAATGGGACAAGAAAAGGGATCGTTGGAAGGTAGGGGTTGGCGGCGACATCGAAGCAGATACAGCGGCAATGGTAAACCCCGGTTTTTCAACTGCCCATGACCTCTGGAATGAATTTTATAAAGCGACCACGTCGATATCTGGCCGTTACAAGTTGCAAGATGCTCTAGTGGATAATTTGGGCATCATGAACCTCATGACGTGCGAGCCACCAACCGAAAACAATAGGGACTCTTACGCCGCAATCGCTCGGCAGCTTATTAAGGAAGGGGACCGCACTGATGCCGAATATATTGAGAAGAAGCTTGGTATTGCAGTCAATGCCGGCGTACCTTCTCAAGGGCTGATGAT
>NZ_LMUX01000027.1:0-1257 GCF_009765705.1 Burkholderia sp. L27(2015)
AATCTGACGTCGACGCAGGTCAGTACGCTGACCACGGCAGAAGTCTCGAAGCTGAGCACCGCGCAGGTTGCCGCGCTCGTTGGCGGCGGCCATCTCGGGTCGTTGACGTCGTCGGCTGCAAACGCGCTGTCGGCGGCTCAGATCGGCGCACTGGGCACGGCAGGTCTGACGACACTGGCAACTATCACCGGTGAAGCGCTGGGCACGGCACAGGTCTCGGGCCTGACCACGGCACAGGTGGCGAATCTGTCGTCGACGCAAGTGAGTGCGCTGACCACGGCGGAAGTCTCGAAGCTGACGAGCGCGCAATTCTCGGCGCTCGTAGGTGGTGGCCATATTGGGTCGTTGACGTCGTCGGCTGCAAACGCGCTGTCGGCTGCGCAGATCGGCGCACTGGGCACGGCAGGTCTGACGACATTGGCGGGTATCGCCGGTGAAGTGCTGGGCACGGCACAGGTCGCAGGCCTGACCACGGCACAGGTGGCGAATCTGACGACGACGCAAGTGAGTGCGCTGACCACGGCGGAAGTCTCTAAGTTGAGCACCGCGCAATTCTCGGCGCTCGTAGGCGGCGGCCACCTCGGGTCGTTGACGTCGTCGGCTGCAAACGCGCTGTCGGCTACGCAGATCGGCGCGCTGGGCACGGCAGGTCTGACGACACTGGCGACTATCACCGGTGAAGCGCTGGGCACGGCACAGGTCACGGGCCTGACCACGGCACAGGTGGCGAATCTGACGTCGACGCAAGTGAGTGCGCTGACCACGGCGGACGTCTCGAAGCTGAGCACCGCGCAGGTTGCCGCGCTCGTTACCGGCGGGAATCTTGGGTCGTTGACGTCGTCGGCTGCAAACGCGCTGTCGGCGGCGCAGATCGGCGCACTGGGCACGGCAGGTCTGACGACGCTGGCGGGTATCGCCGGTGAAACGCTGGGCACGGCACAGGTCTCTGGCCTGACTACGGCACAGGTGGCGAATCTGACGTCGACGCAAGTGAGTGCGCTGACCACGTCGGAAGTCTCGAAGCTGACGACCGCGCAATTCTCGGCGCTCGTAGGCAACGCCCATCTCGGGTCGTTGACGTCGTCGGCTGCAAACGCACTGTCGGCTACGCAGATCGGCGCACTGGGCACGGCAGGCCTGACGACACTGTTGGGTATCGCCGGTGAAACGCTGGGCACGGCACAGGTCTCGGGCCTGACCACGGCACAGGTGGCGAATCTGACGTCGACGCAGGTCAGTACGCTGACCACGGCAGAA
>NZ_LMUX01000027.1:1267-35292 GCF_009765705.1 Burkholderia sp. L27(2015)
CGCTGACCACGGCGGAAGTCTCGAAGCTGAGCACCGCGCAATTCTCGGCGCTCGTAGGTGGCGGCCATCTTGGGTCGTTGACGTCGTCGGCTGCAAACGCGCTGTCGGCTGCGCAGATCGGCGCACTGGGCACGGCAGGCCTGACGACACTGTTGGGTATCACCGGTGAAACGCTGGGCACGGCACAGGTCTCGGGCCTGACCACGGCACAGGTGGCGAATCTGACGTCGACGCAGGTCAGTACGCTGACCACGGCAGAAGTCTCGAAGCTGAGCACCGCGCAGGTTGCCGCGCTCGTTGGCGGCGGCCATCTCGGCTCGTTGACGTCGTCGGCTGCAAACGCGCTGTCGGCGGCTCAGATCGGTGCACTGGGCACGGCAGGTCTGACCACACTGGCAGGTATCGCCGGTGAAGCGCTGAACACGGCACAGGTCACGGGCTTGACCACGGCACAGGTGGCGAATCTGTCGACGACGCAAGTGAGTACGCTGACCTCGGCGGAACTCTCGAAGCTGAGCACCGCGCAGGTCTCCGCGCTGGTTACCGGCGGGAATCTCGGGTCGTTGACGACGTCGGCTACTAGCGGTCTGACGGCTGCTCAGGTCGGTGCGCTGGGTTCGGCAGGTCTGCAAACACTGGCTGGCATCACGGGCGAAGTGCTGACGACGGCACAGATCTCTGGCCTGACCACGGCTCAGGTGCATAGCTTGACCTCGGCGCAAATCACGACGCTGCTGACCACGGCAGATGTCGCCAAGCTGTCGACGCCGCAGATCCAAGCGTTGACGTCGAGCGCAGTGCAGGCACTCGGCTTCTAATGGATAAAGCCCGGGGACATCCCGGGCTTGACCCTCTAGCGCCGTAGCCGCCCCTGTTTTCCGAGGGGCGGGTCTGTGAAGATAAACGTGCCCATCTGTTCGGCCATAAGCCGTGAGATGGGCACGCCTGTATTGTGGGATCTGCCTGAACCGGGTAAGGTGCGGCATCCTTGCCTCACGTGACAAATCCAGTGGAAAACGAATACGCCCTTAAAGTTCTGGCCGCCTGTCGCGCAGAGCTGTCGCTTGTCGATCTGATCGAGTACGCAAACCGGATCAGTGAAGTCGGGCTGAGCGAGCTGTCTCAGGTGCTTTATCGGACGTGGCTCGACCATAACGCGACGCCGTTCAACCATCTAGTCTGGTTCAATCTCGGCGCGACCTATCTCCAGTTCAATCGCCTCGATGACGCGAAGCGCGCGTTCCGCCAGGCGATCGACCTCGCGCCCGCCTTCATACAGCCGCGACTCAATCTTGGGCAGCTATACGAGCGCCTGGGCGACCCGAATGCGGCGCTGGCCGAGTGGATGTGGGTAGCGCGTACCATCTCGGACCACGACACCGCCAACGTGCCGTTGCGTCTTCAGGCGCTTAACAATCTCGGACGTCTGTCCGAAATAGAAAGAAAGTTCGCTGACGCGCTCGACTGGCTCGGCCAGAGCCTGGCAATCCAGCCCGACCAAACCGACGTATTGCAGCACTGGGTGTTTCTGCGCGCGAAAACCTGCTCGTGGCCCGTCTACGCGCAGCAGCATGGTGTGGATCTCGAGCTGATGCGCCAGTCCACGTCGGCGCTCGCGATGATTTCGCAGTCGGATGATCCGGCCGCGCAACTGGCTGCGGCACGGCGTTTCGTCGACGAAAAGGTTGGTATCAGTCCGCCGGCGCTCACGGATGGCCGCGGTTACGGGCACGAAAAGCTGCGGATCGGCTATCTGTCCTCGGATTTCTGTCTGCACCCGGTGGCGATGCTGACGGTCGAACTGCTCGAATTGCACGACCGAGAGAATTTTGAGGTATACGGCTACTGCTGGGCGCGCGACGACGGCTCCGCGCTGCGCCACCGTGTGATCCACGCGGTCGATCATTTTCATCGCATCGACAAGCTCAGCGATGCCGAAGCGGCGCAACTGATCCGCGAACACGAGATCGACATCCTGGTCGATCTGCACGGTCAGACCTTCGGTGCACGCCCCAACGTCCTGGCGGCACGACCGGCTCCGGTGCAGATCACGTACCTGGGGTTGCCGGCGACCACCGGATTCCCGTTCATTGACTACGTTATCGCCGACCGGTATTTGATTCCGCCGGAATTCACGCAGTATTACACCGAGCGCATGTTGTACATGCCGGACATATACCAGGTCAGCGACCGCCAGCGGGTGATCTCCGAAGCGCCGTCGCGCGAGAGTTGCGGACTGCCGGACACGGGCTTCGTGTTCTGCTCGTTCAATAACAACTACAAATTTACGCCGGAGATGTTCGATATCTGGATGAGCATCCTGAAGCGTGTGCCGGATAGCGTGTTATGGCTGCTGTCCGACAACGAGTGGGCGCAGGCCAATCTGCGCGAGGCGGCGGTAGCGCGCGGCGTGGACCCGCAGCGTTTGGTGTTCGCGAAACGCGCATCTCCGGCGGACTTCCTCGCACGTCTTTCCATTGCCGATCTGTTCCTCGACACCTACCCGTTCAACGCGGGAACCACGGCCAACGACGCGCTCTGGGCGGGACTGCCGGTGCTGACCTGCGCAGGACGCACATTTGCGTCACGCATGGCAGGCGCTCTACTGACGGCCGCGGGTCTTCCCGAGCTGATTACCGGAAATCTGCGCGATTACGAAGAAAAGGCCGTTGCGCTGGCGGGGGCTGCGCAGGAATTGTCGCGTTTTCGCAGCGTGCTCGCGCAGGTCAAGACGAGTGGTGTGCTGTTCGATACGCCCAGATTCACTCGTAATCTCGAGCAGCGGTTCAGGGAAGTGCTCGAAGCCAAGGCGCTAGATGTGGTGGGCGCTGACGCCACGGATCGTTGATCTTGGTGAATCAGACTACCGTGATTCGGCACGGTCGAGATGATGGTCGACCGCCTCGATCATTCTGCGAAACGACGCCGCGAACGCACGTTCTCTCGTGTCGAACCGCCCAGTGGCAACCCCCTCGACTTCCACCACCATCCGTGTTCCCTGCGAAGTCAGGCGGATGGTTTGCGTAGCCACGTAGAACCCGGCTGTGACATCGCCGTCAACATTGGCGATCATTTCAAAGCCCCGATACATCTCGATTGCTGGTTCTACCATGGCCGTCCCCTCGTGAGTCGACCCATCCTAGCATGACGATGCTGCCGGCATCGTGCGATCAGATCCCGGATTGCGTCTCATATCCAAACGGTCCCTACTTTGCTCCCGACGCGCGCATTTGTTCGGCCGCGGCCTTGTAATCGTAAGTCGGATAAAACTCTGTGCGGTAACCGCCCCAAGCCGTGTTTTCAATCGCGCGATTCACTTCACGCAAGCGGCTGGCCGGCACGCGCAACGTGACCACCTGGCCGACGCCCATCATCACGTACCACGACACCACCTCGATACCGGGTGGCGGGAACGCCTTGAAAAATCCCTGCTCGCGCAACTGTTCGTTGATTTTCGGCAGCGGCTTGGATTCGTCGTGCTTGAGGAAAATGGTCAGGAGAAAAGTATCGTCGCCCGACGGCGCCACACTAGTGGGCGCGCCGCCGGCGGGATTTTGCGCTGGGCCCGAGCTCTGCGCTGGCCCCGATGTTGGCGCAGCCGCGACAGTCACAGGCAGATCAGCGCCCCACGTCAGAGCACTTCCACCGGCAAACAGCGCGGCAAACAGCGCCGCAAAGATGAAACCACGGCAAATGCGCTTTCGTAACATGAAATGCTCCCGAGATAGCCTTGCGTTGATCGACCTCAATTACCGTCATGCACCTTCAAAAGCAATTGCAGAAATGCTTCGCCGCTGCGCGTGAGGGGCCGCGCTTCCTCGACGATGGCGCAGAACGGAATCGTGTATACCGGCGACCCCGCCACCGCCTCAAATCGATAACGCGGCGCCAACTGCGCTGCGAAATGCTCGGGCAGCAGCCCCACATAATGTCCGGTCGCGATCATCGTGGCTACGGCCTCCAGCCCACTGACTTCCGGCCCTTGTTCGAAACCGTGGATCGCCAGCGCATCCTCGACGAAGGGATGCGCGCGATAGACCAAAGGAAGCCGCAATCCCACGCCCACCTCTGCGCCGCGTAGATCGTTCCCCGCCGCCGCAGGGCAATAGAAAACCCGATGCGTCTCCGCGAACAACGGGTACTGACGCAAATTCCGGTCACGCTTATAGACGCCGCGAATCGCAATCTGCACGCGCCTTTCCGCGAGCGCCGCGCCCAGGTCGCGAAACGTCATGATGGACAGGCTCGGCGTGACCAGCGGCGCGATTCTCTTGAGTTCGCCCAACGCTTCGGCAATCCGGCATTTCTCGTGCGTCATCAGGTGTTCGGATACGCCCAACACCAGCGGCCCCGACAGCACCCCGCGCACCGCATCGACTTCCGGCTTGATGCGCTCCAATGCCTCCAGCGCCAGCAACGACACGCGCAATGCCACTTCGCCGCCTTCGGTCAGATGAAAGCCGCTGGGGCCGCGCTCGCATAACTTCAAGCCCAGGCGCGCCTCGACATCGTTGATGTGCCGGCTGATCGACGCCTTCGACATCCCCAGCGCTCGCTCCGCGGCGGCAAAGCCGCCCGCCTGCGCCGCCGCGCAAAATACACGCAGCGAGCGTAAATCGCGCTCAGTAAGGTCGAGTTTTTTCATGGAAAAGGTTACAGTTTTCGAGACCATAGCAGCAAAAAAATAGTTATTCAAAACTATTTTGTCTACCTACAGTGAGCGTTCCAACGACCGGGGAACCCCATGAACACGCTGAATCGACGCAAATTCATCACGCTCGCGGGCGGCCTGACGCTTGCCCTCGCAGCACCTTCTTTCGCTTATGCCGAAGGCGGCTCATTGGCCGACATCCGCAAGCGCGGCGTGCTAACGGTGGGTACCGAGGCCGCGTACGAACCGTTCGAATTCGTCGAGAACGGCAAGGTGGTGGGATACGGACACGACATTCTCGAATACATGGCGGGCAAGCTTGGCGTTACGCTCAACCAGGTCAATCTGCCGTTTCAGGGCTTGTTGCCGGGCCTCATGACGCACAAGTTCGATTTTGTCGCGACCAGTGTCGGCATCAACCCAGAGCGAGCCAAGCGCTTCGCGTTTTCGCAACCCGTGGGCGTGGTCGACACGGTGCTCGTCGTACGCTCGAACGAAAGCGCGATCAAAACGCCTGACGATATCGTAGGCCGCATCGTCGGTACGCAGATGGGGTCGTCGTCGCAGCCTATCGCCCAGGCGTTCGATGTCCAGCTCAAAACCGCAAAGGGTAACGGTTACTCCGATATCAAGCTGTTCCAGGCCTATCCGGATGTGATGGTCGCATTGACCAACAAAACGGTCGATGTTGCGATCTTGCCGTCGATCGTTGCCGCCGTGTTGATGAAAAAGGAGCCTGGCGAATACAAGACGGTTGGGAAAATCGGCGATCCCAAGATGTTGGCGTGGGTGGCCAATCCGGACGACAAGGAAATCCGCGCGTTCATCAACACCTCGCTGGACGAACTGAGCAAAAACGGCCAGCTCGCCACGCTCCAGAAAAAGTGGTTCGGCTACACGATGATTCTTCCCACGAGCGGTTACCTGCCCACCGGATCGGTCTGAACGTCACGTGATGTCGCATGGGTGGATGACTACTTGGGCAAGCTTCGCGCCGTTCGTTCAGGATGTCGTGCAGGGCGCGGCGACAACCGCGGTGGCGAGCGTAGTCGCTTTCGTGCTGGGCATTGCGCTCGGCTCCGTGTTGTTGCTGGCTCGGGTTCATGGTGGCCGTACGTTGGCGGCTCTCGTCGTCATCTACGTCAGCTTCATACGCGGCACGCCTGCGCTGATCCAGATGCTGGTGGCGTATTACGTGCTGCCGTCGATATTGCATCTGCCGCTGTCGCCACTCGCCGCGGGCATACTCGCGCTCACCTTGAACACGGGCGCCTACGTATCGGAAATCTTGCGCGGCGCCAACAATTCACTCGGACACGGGCAATTGCCGGCGGCCCAGGCGCTAGGCCTGACGAGCGTGCAGGCGTGGCGCTACATCATCTTTCCGCAACTGTTCTATCGGACCATTCCGCCGTTGACCAACGAGTTCACGATGTTGCTCAAGGCTTCGTCGCTGATGTCATTGATTGCGGTTCATGAGCTTGCCACGGTTGCACGCGACGCCAGCCTGCAGACCAATTTGCCGCTGCAGGTGTTTTCCGCCGTGGCTGCCGTCTACTTTGTGATCCTGTTCGCGGCGTCCTCGGCGTCGCGGCGTCTCGAACGCCGGGTGGCGAAGGTGTTGCCGCATGGCCATTGATTTTTCCATCGTGCAGTCATCGGTCTTGCCGTTATTGCAAGGCCTCAAGGTCACGGTGCAGGTCTGCGTGCTCGGCATTCCGCTGGGCATTCTGGCGGGGGCCGTGGCCGCGTACCTGACCCGCAGCCCTTGGCGTGCCTTGCGTGCGCTGGTATTTGCGTATGTCGAGATAGTGCGCAACGTACCGTTCCTGATCCTGGTGTACCTGAGCTTTTTCGGGCTGCCGAAGCTCGGCATCTCGATGTCCGCATTCGCGATCGGGGTTGCGGCCACCGCATTTTATACAGGCGGCTACTTCTGCGAAATCATGCGCGGCGCGATCAACAGCCTGGCGCGCGGCCAGGTGCAGGCCGCAAGCTCGCTCGGGCTGACTAATTTCCAGGTCCAGCGCTACATCGTGTTGCCGCAGATCTTCGGCTACCTTGCGCCGGCTACCACCAGCCTCACGATCATGATGTTCAAGGACTCGTCGATCTTCTCGGTGATGAGCCTCACCGAGTTGACGTATCAGAGCAATCTGCTCACCGCGGATACCTTCGCCTACGTCGAAGTCCTGGGGACCACCGCGCTGATCTACTGGGGGTGCAGTGTCTTGCTGGACATCGCGGGCCAGTGGTCGGAACGCTATGCCACCCGTTATCGACGTGCTGCTTAATGGTAGGGCCGGCTAGGCCCGCTAAGCCCACATTCTCTACAACTCTTTTCACGCAGGAGACTTCAACATGACTCGCCCACTGACCGTGCCACCGAAGACCGGACACAAAACCCTGCTCTATGCAGATCTCGCCATGGATCTCGAGCATCTCGAGGCCGACATCGCCGTGCTGGGCATGCCCTACGGCTCGGCTTACTCGGCGGCCGATTTCACCAATGACCAGACGAACGCCCCGACCGCGATCCGTCAAGCGACCGATCGCGTGGTCCGCTCGCCGCGCCACTACGATTTCGACATCGACGGGCCACTACTGCAAGACCGCGACGATATCCGTTTTGTCGATTGCGGCGACGTGATCGCCGATCTCGCCGCGCCCGGCAGTCACTATGTAAAAGTCGAAGCGGTCGTGCGAAAGATCCTGTCCGTCGGCGCGCTGCCTATCATCATGGGCGGCGACCACGGCATCACCACGCCGGTGTTGCGCGCGTTCGATACCCTGGGCCCGATCACGCTGGTGCATATCGATGCCCACCTCGATTGGCGCGATGAGGTGGGCGGGGTGCGCGACGGGTTATCGAGCCCGATACGTCGTGCGTCCGAAATGAAGCACGTCGCGAAGATCGTACAGATCGGTCTGCGCGCGCAAGGTAGTGGCCGTAGAGAAGAACTGGAAGCGGCGCGCGCTTATGGATCCGAGCTGATCACGGCCTACGAGCTGCACGATATCGGCATGGACGCGGTGCTCGCGCGCATTCCCGATGGTGGCAACTACTACCTCACGATCGACGCCGATGGGCTCGACCCCTCGGTGATGCCGGCCGTAGCGGGACCGGCGCCCGGTGGCGTGACCTTCATCCAGGCTCGCAAGCTGATACATGGCCTGGTGAAGAAAGGCCGCGTGGTGGGGATGGATATCGTCGAAATCCAGCCGGAAAAGGACGTCAACCAGATCTCCTGCATTACCGCCGGCCGCCTGATTCTCAACCTGATCGGCAGCGCGATCCGCGCGGGCTATTTCGATAAGCGCAAGTAATTTTCTGGACTTCTGGAGACAGGCAAATGGAACATATCCGCATACGCCCTTTCAACACCAAGGACACCTATCCCGAGCAATCGCTGAGCAACGATTTGGCGCAAGCGGTCGTGGCCGGCAATATGGTTTTTCTGCGCGGCCAGATCGGACAGGATCTCGATAGCTACGAATCGGTGGGAATTGGCGACGCTGCCGCCCAGGCGGAGAAAGCGATGGCCAACGTGAAGATGCTGTTGGAAGAAGCCGGCAGCAAATTGGAAGAAATCTGCAAGGTCACTGTCTATCTGACTGATGTCCGGTATCGCGAGGCGGTGTATCGTGTCATGGGGCGTTGGCTCAAAGGCGTGCACGCGGTTTCGACCGGCGTGGTGGTGAGCGCGCTGGCGCGGCCCGAATGGCTGGTGGAAATCGATGTGATAGCCGTGAAGGCATAGCGGCTTTTCGGAGAATGTATGCAAACCGCTGTTGAACTACTCAGGACGCTGGTGGGTTTTCAGACCGTCAGCCGGCGTTCGAATCTCGACCTGATCGATTTCGTCGAAGGGTACCTGGCCGGCTTCGGCATCGGCGCGCGCCGGGTCTACAGCAGCGATGGCGAGCGCGCGAATCTATACGCGACGATAGGTCCCACGCAGCGCGGCGGTATTTGCCTGTCGGGGCATTCGGACGTGGTGCCCACCGAGGGCCAGCCCTGGAGCACGGACCCCTTTGTCTTGACCGAACGGGCGGGCCGGCTCTTTGGACGCGGCACATCGGACATGAAGGGCTTCATCGCCTGTGTGCTCGCGGCGGTTCCGCACTTCATCGAACACGTCGGCGAAACGCCGATTCATATCGCGATCAGTTACGACGAAGAGATCGGTTGCGTGGGCGTGAGAGGTTTGCTGGAAGAGCTGGCCGGCGATGCCGCGAAACCGACCGGTTGCATCATCGGCGAGCCCACCGAGATGCGCGTGGCCTCTGCTCATAAAGGCAAGAGCGCGTACCGGTGCTGCGTACGCGGTTTGGCGGGCCACTCCGCGCAACCGCAACTGGGTGTCAACGCGATCGAATATGCGGCGGAGCTGGTGGCGTTCCTGCGGCGTGGCGGTCGAGCGCTGCAATCGAGCGGCGCCAGTCACGCACGCTACGATCCGCCGTTTTCCACGGTGCAGACCGGGAAAATACGCGGCGGCGTAGCGATCAACGTCGTGCCCGATCATTGCGAATTCGATTTCGAGATTCGCCAGGTGCCCGGTGAGGACGCGGCACAATTGGTCGGCGATTTGACGGCGTACGCCAAGCAGACGCTACTGCCGGAAATGAGCACGGTTTTTAGCGACGCCGCCATCGATCTGGAGCAACTGAACGCCTATCCGGGTTTGAAGGACGACGCGTCGTCCGAGGCATTGAAGGCGCTGTGCGGTGGATTGCTCGGTGTGCACGATTTCGCCACGCTTTCCTTCGGCACGGAAGGCGGCTTGTTCCAGGCCATCGGGATTCCGACCGTGGTCTGCGGCCCCGGCTCGATCAACCGTGCGCACAAGGCTGACGAATATGTGGAGATCGACGAACTCAAGCAGTGTTATGACTTTCTGACCCGGCTCGTTACGCCGTCTTGAATTGCGTCATTCCTTGCGTCATTCGAGGCCTGTGCCGAAGCCGACCCCAAGCCCGACTCGATACCTGGGAAGCGCCGCGTAGGCGGCTTCCCAGGTATCACCGCCCTCTGGTCTAGGTAAAACCCCTTATTTCCCTGTCAGCCCAGCCGCGTAAAATCGCCTCCGTGTTAAAAACAGAACGTCGTTCTGTCAGAGAGAACGACAAACGTCAGCTGCAAAAAGCCGGCGAAATTCCAGGAGAGGCATATGGCAAGCGCATCGATAGAACCGACTCCCGAGTCGCCGTTACCCCGGGACAGGGTGAGCGCACCAAGCGCACCTGGCGCACTGGGTGTACATGGTGTCAATGCGCGTATCGACCGTTTGCCTGCAACACGGTCGATCTGGATGCTGGTGTTTTTGCTATCGATCGGCGGATGGTTCGAGTTCTACGACCTGTTCTTTACCGCCTACGTCGGTCCGGGCTTGGTCAAGAGCGGCATGTTCTCTACGACGACCGCATCGTTTTTCGGCTTCTCGGGTCTGGGCGCTTTTGTGGCCGCATCGTTCGCCGGACTCTTCATCGGTACATTCTTCTTCGCCGGCATGGCCGACCGCTATGGTCGCCGCGCGGTATTTACCGTGGCCCTGCTGTGGTATTCAGTGGCGACGCTGGTGATGGCATTCCAGACCACGGCGGGCAGTATTAATCTCTGGCGCTTGATCGCAGGCATCGGTGTGGGCGTGGAGCTCGTCACGATCGACACCTACGTGAGCGAACTGGTGCCCCGACATCTGCGCGGGCGCGCGTTCGCATTTGTGCACGCGATCCAATACAGCGCCGTGCCCGCAGTGGCGCTGCTGGCGTGGTGGCTGGTGCCGCAGGCGCCGCTGGGACTCGACGGCTGGCGCTGGGTGGTGATCATCGGGGCGCTCGGCGCATTGGTGGTTTGGGCGATACGCCGCAGCCTTCCGGAAAGCCCGCGCTGGCTGGCCCAGCAAGGTCGAGCCGCACAGGCGGACGAGGTGCTGAGCAAACTCGAGAAAAAGGTTGCCGCTCAATATGGGCGCGCGCTACCGCCGCCCTTGGCCACTGTCGAGCCCGCCACGAGCAAGGCGTCATTCCGCGAGATCTGGCAACCGCCGTATCGCAAACGTGCGATCACGCTGTTGGTGTTCAACCTATTTCAGTCGATCGGCTTCTACGGCTTCGCCTCATGGGTGCCCACTTTGCTGGTGTCTAAAGGCGTCACCATCACTCACAGCTTGATGTACGCTTTCGTGATCGCGATTTCGAACCCGGTCGGCCCACTCCTCGGCATGGTGATTGCCGATCGGATCGAACGCAAGTGGCTGATCGTGCTGTCCGCGCTAGGCATCGCCGTATTCGGCACCTTGTTCGCGACGCAGACGTCCGCGTGGCTGCTGATGGTGCTCGGCGTCCTGATCACGCTGTGCGGCACGCTGCTCTCGGTTGGATACCACGCGTACCAGACAGAACTGTTCCCGACTCGGGTGCGAGCGCGTGCGGTGGGGTTTGTTTATTCGATGTCGCGTATCAGTGCGATGTTCTCGGGCTTTCTGATTGCGTTCACCTTGCGTCATTTCGAAGTGACAGGGGTGTTCGCGCTGATCAGCGCGTCCATGGTGATGGTAATGGGCGCGATCGGCATTTTCGGGCCGCGCACTAATGGCCGTAACCTCGATGAGATTTCGCAGTGAAGGGCTCGCACTGAGCCGCACGCGGTGAGTTCACGGCAGTGAATTCGTGGCAGCAAATGCATGGCAGCAACGCAGTGGCAGCGAAGCAGTGGCAGTAAAGCCGCGCTCGGGAGTCCGCATTACATTGAAGGAGTTTGATCATGGCGTTACCGTTGTCCGGTGTTCGGGTACTGGATCTCTCGAACGTTCTGGCCGGCCCGTTTTGCGCCTATCAGTTGGCGCTGCTAGGCGCAGAAGTGATCAAGGTCGAGCATCCGGAAGGCGGCGATCTGGCGCGCCGGCTTGGCGCCGATCCGCAGGCGTCGGCACGCAATATGGGCACCTCGTTTGTCGCGGTGAATGCCGGCAAGCAGTCGATCACGCTGAACCTGAAGGCGCCACGCGGCAAGGAGATCCTGCGCCAGTTGGTGGCCAACGCCGATGTACTGGTCGAGAATTTTCGGCCCGGCGTAATGACCAGGCTAGGGCTCGATTACGAGCAGCTCAAGCCGTTCAATCCCAAGCTGGTGTACTGCGCCATTTCGGGGTTCGGCGCCGACGGTGAATTCGCCAGCCGGCCCGCTTATGATCAGATCATCCAGGGAATCTCGGGCGTAATGAGCGTCACCGGCGACGCCGATAGCGCACCGTTGCGGGTCGGCTATCCGGTCTCGGATACGGTTGGCGGCCTGACCGCGGCGTTCGGCATCTGTGCAGCGCTCGTCGATGCGCGCACCAGCGGGCAGGGACGCATGCTGGACGTGTCGATGCTGGAAGCGACACTTTCGACCATGGGTTGGGTGGTATCGAACTACCTGAACGCTGGCGTCACACCTACGCCGATGGGCAACGAGAATTTCACCGCGGCGCCATCCGGCACATTTCGCACCGGCGATGGCCTGCTCAATATCGCGGCGAATGAGACCAAACAATTCCTTAGCCTGTGCACGCTGATCGGCCGCGCGGACTTGGCGACCGACGCGCGGTTTTCGGAACGCAATGCACGCAAGCTGAACCGCGTCGAGTTGAAAGCCGAGATCGAACAGGCGCTTGCCGCAGGAAGTGCTGCGATGTGGGAAGAAAAATTCGTCGCCGCTGGCGTGCCTGCCGGACGCGTGATGTCGGTACCCGAAATTCTTGCGCATCCGCACCTGGCTACGCGAAATTTTGTCTGCGAATTACCGGTCGAGTCGCGCGTCGAGCCGCGGGGCGACGCGCGAGAGGAAACGCGAGACGAGGCCACGGCCGCCCTCGCGCCTCAGCGCGTCACGCGTGCCGGGTTTCAAATCTCGGGCGGCGATACGGCGCCGACCACGCCGGCTCCGGCCTTGTCCGCGCATACACGCGTTCATCTTGCGGCACTGGGCTACACCGACGAACAAATCGAAACATTGCGCGCTGAAGGAGTCATTTGAGCATGGACAAGCCTATCGATGCCGCCGCACTAGCGGCCGACTATTGGAGCACCGCGATCATCGATATCCATCCGGGATCGATCCGGGCGCGTGGATATCCGATTCAGGAGTTGATCGGCAACGTCAGTTTCCCGCAGATGATCTGGTTGATGCTGCGTGGCGAACTGCCCAGCGCCGGCCAGGTTCGCCTGCTCGAAGCGGCCTTGGTCGCATCGGTCGATCACGGGCCGCACGCGCCATCGATTGCAATTTCGCGCATGGCGATCAGTTGCGGTTTGCCGTTGAACGGCGCGATGGCCTCGGCGCTGAACACGCTCGACGATGTGCACGGCGGCGCGGGTCAACAGGCGATCGAGTTATTCGACGCGATTGTGCAGCGCATGGACAGCGGTGTCGCGCTGAATGCTGCGATCGAGCAGGAGCTCGACGCGTTTATCGCTGTGCGGGGCAAATACCTGCCCGGTTTCGGACACCGCTTTCATCCCATCGATCCGCGTGCGGGGCGCTTGCTCGGCATGGTTGACGAAGCCGCTGCGCAGGGCATCGTCGACGGCCGGTACGCGGCGATCGCGCGGGGCATCGAGGCGCTTTTGCTCAAGCGCAAAGGCCGACCGATCCCGATGAATATCGATGGGGCGACAGCGGTCGTGTATGCCGAACTTGGCTTTGCGGCTGAGTTGGCGCGTGGGGTGTTCTGTCTGTCGCGCGCGGTTGGCATTCTCGCGCACGCATGGGAGCAGCGCGGCCGCAACGAACGCAACAAGGGGCCGATGCCGCGTCAACTGCCGTACAAATATACGGGTGCCCCCGAGCGACATCTCGGCACGGGCGAGGCCGAGCAAGGGTAGAGCGGTAGTGGGCGCTTAAGCGTGCAGGCGGGCGGTCCGCAGCGGTCCCGCATCGCCGCCCAAGGCATCGGTCGCGCGCGCCGCGCAGTTGAACAGCGCGTCGATATTGCGTTCGATGAATGCCTGATCGATTCGTGAACTGGGGCCTGCCAGCGTCAGCACGCCGCGCAGGCTTTGCGACAGCCCGAATACCGGCACAGAAATTCCCGCCGTCTCCCGATCGCGCTCGCCGATCGAAACGCAGAAAAAATCGCGGCGTATGGTGTCGTAGATTTCGCCGGCCACCCCACTGAATGCCAGCAACGCTCTGCCACCCGAGCCGCTTTCCAGCGGCAGCACATCGCCTTCGCGCACGTGGAACCGCACCGCATGCTTGGAATCCACCCGATGCAGGCACACTCGCACCGCTTGATCGCGCACGTAAAACGCCACGCTTTCGCCGCTCGATTCGGCGAGCTCGCGCATCAGCGGCACCACGATATCGCCGACCTTCAGGCTGCGTTGATAAAGTGCGCCCAACATGAAAGACGCGGGGCCTATCTGATAGCGACCGTCATCGAGCCGCAGCAGCAAGCGATGCTGGATCAACGAGCCGGCCAGCCGCAACAGCGTGCTCTTGTACAAACCGGTGCGCGCGGCCAGTTCGGCCAGGCTCAGCGGCGCGTCGTCGGGTTTGAAGGCGAACAGGATGGCGCACGCGCGATCCAGCACCGCGACGCCTTCGCTTTCTTTGGAGCTGACGATGCTGCTGGGTTTGTCCATTCGATGAAGGTACGGAGACAGTGCGAAGAAACCCGATTTTACGCGATGGACGCCTGCGCCGGGGTTTCGTGACGGTGCCCGTTCAAAGCGACAGCGTCTCGATCAGTTGCCCCAGCTTGCGCAGCGCGTGATCGAGTTCGACGGTATAGGGCGCGCCGCAACTGATGCGCAGAAAGCGCGCGCAGCGATTCGAATTCGAAAACATCGCCCCGGGCGCGATCCGAATGCCCAGCGTCAGCGCCTGCTCGAACACCACCAGCGTATCGATCTGGCCCGGCAGCTCGACCCATAACAACAGACCGCCATCGGGTCGGGTCAGGCGCGTGCCGCTCGGGAAGTAAGCGGCGATGGCGGCGGCAGTGCGCTCGCGCTGCTGACGCAGTTGTTCGCGCAAGCGGGCCAAATGCCGATCGTAGGCGGGGCTACCCATAAAATCGGCGGCGACGATCTGCGGCCATTCTTCGTTATGACGGCTCTGTGCAAATTTCAACATCCTGACGCGTTCGAGCCAACGGCCGGCCGCCATCCAGCCCAGCCGCATTCCGGGCGCAAGAGTCTTGTTCAGCGACGCACAGTAGATCACGTTGCCCTCCTCATCCCACGCTTTGGCCGCTTTGAGCGGTGTCGCACGATCCGACAATTCGCGGTACGGATCGTCCTCGATAACCGCAATGCCGTGTTGCGCGCACAGTTGAATCAACTGCCCCTTGTGAGCGTCCGGCATGATGCTGCCCAGCGGATTTTGCAGATTGGGCACCACCACGACCGCTTTGATGTTGCTATAGGTTTCAATGGCCAACTCAAGCGCCTCCAGCGACAAGCCGGTGGTGGGGCTGGTCGGAATCTCGAGTGCACGCATGCCCAGGCTTTCCAGAATCTGCAGCAAGCCGAAAAAAGTCGGCGATTCGACCGCGACGATATCGCCGGGCTGAGCCACCGCGCGCAAGGCGAGGTTCACAGCTTCGATGCCGCCGTGGGTCACGACGACATCCTCGGGCGCCACGTGTATGCCGGCCGTCAACGCGCGGCGTGCCAGCACGCGTCTAAACGCCAGATTGCCGTGATGCGAGCCGTACGTGGTCAGTAACTCGGGCGCATGTCGCAAAGCACGCAAGGCCGAAGTCTTGAGCAATTGCGCGGGGTAGAGTTCCGGCGCGGCTGTGGCGCCCCCCAGATTGAGCGCGTCCGGAAACTGATATTGCCGATTGATGATGGCGGAGATGCCCGCATGCACCCCAACATATTGGGCTGGATCGACCTGCATGGCGTCGGGTTCGGAGGAGGTCGGCAACGCGACAGCCGCTGCGCGTCGGACGAAATAGCCCGAGCGTGCTCTGGCCTCCAGCCAGCCTTCTCGTTCCAGGTGCCGGCATACCTGCAGCGCGGTCGATAAACTGACCGCATGTTGCCGCATCAACGCTCGCACCGAAGGCATGCGATCGCCGGGCCGCAGCGCGCCGGATGCGATGGTGCTGCGATAGTGCTCGGCAATCTGCTTGTAAAGCGGCGTGCTGGGTCGCTGCGCCGCAGCGGGCTCAACAACGGGCCCAAGCGCGGACTCAACGTGCGATTCAAGCGGGTTTTGCGAGGGGGAGGACGGTTTCATGGTTAGTGATCATGCAAGCGTTGGCGTCGCGAAAACAGATACAGACTTGCATGATACGCACCGGAACAGCAGCAGCCCCCGCGATCTGTTGCGGCTCAGATTGCAAATCTCTGTGCCTGTATCTAGCGCATCGCCGCACATAGACTGGCTGCACGCTTACTCACAACAGAGCCCGATCCATGTGTGCGATTCAGTCCCTTTCTTCCCTGCCCGGCGAATCCGTTGAAATTCGATTGACGGGCGACCTGGCCCTGACCCGGTATCTGTGCGCGAAAAGTCGCATCGTGGTCACACACGGCGCAGTCCTGCTGCGTTATTCCGACCCGACGTTGGCCCGGTTGTGTGCGCCTTCGCCGCACAGAGAGGTCGTTGTGCACGAGGGCGAGTCGTATGCGCTGACGACACGTGGCATGGTCAGGTTCGAGGCTAGTCGGCGGGGCTACAGTGGCGACGCCGCTTGCTGTGTCATCGTATTGCCCGCAGCCGGTTATGACCTCGTGCGACTGTGGACGGTGGTGTCGTCGTGGCTCACATCGCATTGGCCGCGCGTCGCGGGATTCGTACGTCAGCGCAGACAATCAGTTGCGCGGCAAAAAACGCACGGTCAATCCGACTAATAAATAGCCACGGCAATTACAACCACAACTGCGCCGCGACTTGCACGATGCCCGCGACCAGCAGGATCGGGATGGGATTGAGCTTGGGGCGCCGATAAAAAAGCACTGCGGACAGCACGGCGATCAGCCACAGCGACAGCGTGCCGGATGCCGCGCGCAGCACCGTGAACGCGCTCGACAGAATCAGCCCGGTCGCAAGCGGCGCCAGCGCGCGCTGGACAATTTGATACCAAGGCTTGTCGCGATGGCGATGCCACGCTCGCGTGGCGATATAAGCCAATACGGACGAAGGCGCAAACAAGGCAATCGAGGCGATCAGCGCGCCGAGCCAGCCCGCCACATGCCAGCCGATCAACGTCGTCAGCAGTGCCCCGGGGCCTGGTGCTGCGCGCGAAAGCGCGAACAGATCGACGAATTGCGCCTGAGTGACCCAGTGCTGTATCTCTACGCTTTGGGTATGGATGTCAGCGACCACGCTCTGGCCGCCACCGATGGACAGCAGCGAGAGCGGCGCAAATACCGCAATCAAGCGCAAGTAGAGGTTGTCGCGCATCTCAGAGCCGCCTTCGCGCAAGCGCCAGCGAACAGCCGGCAAGCGCCATGACGACTGGCACAAGCGGCCAGTGCAGCAATCCGATCGCAACGAACACCGCGACGATCATCACGAGCGGCCAGTATCCCTCGGTCAGGGAATGCCGCGCGCCACGCAGGCCGACGGATGCCGTCAGCCCGATCGCCGAGGCTGCCAGGCCTTCGAGAAAGTTATGCAGCCATAGTATGTCGCTAAGGTGCGCAAAGGCGATGCCGAGCAGCACCGCGACGATCATCGGTGGCAACAGCAAAGCGAGCACCGCCGTCAGGCTGCCCAGGCCGCCGCGCAGCTTATGGCCGATGTAGATCGACAGATTGACGACATTGGAGCCCGGCAGAATCTGACTCATCGTCAGCGCACCGAGAAACTCATCCTCGTCCAGCCAGCCGCGTGCGTCGACGACTTCGCGGTAGAGCCACGCCGAGAGGCCGCCGCCGAAGCTGGTCAGGCCGATGCGGGCAAACAGCAGCGCGAGCTGCGCCAGAGTTACCGAGGTCGGCGGTGCAAGCCGCGGCGTCGGCGTCACCGCGGATCTTCAACCAGTCGTTCGGCCTCCAGATGCTTGGTTTCCTCGATGCGCGCTTCCGCTTCCTGGTACGCCTTGGACGGCTTGCGATTGGTCCACACGGATGCGATCACCGAGATCATCGAGCATACCAACAGGCCCGCTGCGATCGGGCTTTGCAGGAACACGCGCGGGTCGCTGTTGGACAGCGTCATCGCCTGGCGGAACGATTGCTCCAGCGTGTGGCCCAGGATCAAACCGAACAGCAACGGTGCCTTGGGGATATCGAGCTTGCGAAACGCATAACCGATCGCGCCGAAGCCCAGTGCCATATACAGGTCGAACACGTCGTTATTGAACGAGTACACGCCCGCTGTCGCAATGCCCAGCACCACGCACAGCAACACACCGGGGGGTACGTAGAGGATGCGCGAGAGCAAGCCCACCAGCGGCAGGTTCAACACCAGCAGCATGATATTGCCCACATACATGCTCGCAATCAACCCCCATACCAGGTCCGGCTGCGAGGTGAACAACATCGGCCCAGGCTGGATGCCGTACATGATGAACGCGCCCATGAGCACCGCGGTTGCGCCCGACCCCGGCACGCCCAGCGCCAGCAAGTGCACGAACGCACCGCAGCTGTCGGCGTTGGTTGCAGCCTCGGGGGCGGCTACGCCTTCAATCGCGCCATGACCGAATTCCTCGGGATGCTTGGAGATTTTCTTTTCCAGCACATACGAGAGCATGGCCGCCAATGTACCGCCCAAGCCCGGTGCCGCGCCGCACAGGAAGCCCACCACCGTGCCGCGTAAAGCGGCCGGGCGTGCGCGCTTCCACTCCGCGCGAGTGAACCACAATTTGCCCTTCACCTTCACCGTATGCAGCGTGCCACCCATCGTGCCTTCCACCATGCGGCTGACTTCGGAGATCGCGAACAAGCCGACCACCACCACCAGGAAGTTGACGCGATCCTGCAGTTCGACGAAGCCCATCGTAAAGCGCGGCACGCCGCTTTGCAGGTCGATGCCGATGGTCGCCAACGCCAGTCCAATCAAGGTGGCGATCATGCCTTTGGCCAGCGAGTTGCCGGTCAGCGCGCTCACGGTGGTCAGCGCGAACAGGATCAGCGCGAAGTATTCGGTCGGACCGAAATGCAGCGCCACTGCCGCGAGCGGCAACGCCACGAACGACAGTGCAGTTACGCCTATCATGCCGGCGATAAAGGAGCTCACTGCCGCAATCGCGAGCGTGGCGGCGGCGCGCCCTTTGCGCGCCAGTGGATATCCGTCGAGTACGGTCATCACCGCGGCTGCGTCGCCCGGGGTGTTCAGCAAGATCGCTGTTACGGCGCCGCCGTACATGCAACCGTAGTAAATGCCGGTGAGCATCATCAGCGCTGTGATCGGATCCATCCCGAAGGTAACGGGAATCAGCAACGCAATGCCGGCCGAGGGGCCGATGCCGGGCAGGTGGCTGATCATCGTGCCGATGAACACGCCGATCAGGGTGTACAGCAAATGGGTTGGCGTGCTCGCAATCGCCAGGCCATGCAAAATTCCGTGAAGACTATCCATCTTGGCGACTCCGTTAAAGCGAAAGAATGCCCGCCGGCAGCGGCACGTTCAGGAGACGCGAGAACACCAGGTCGACGATGAGTACGAAGCCGAGCGCGACCAGTATGTTGGTTCGGTAATGCCCGCGGTGGAAGTAGCTGAGCAAGCCGCCCAGGAACACCGCGGTTGAAACCAGATAGCCGACGGGCTCGAATGCCGTGTAGTAGAGCGCGGTCCAGACGACCATCGCGAGCAGGACCACGGTTTGGTGCCGGCCTTTGCGTATGTCGTCATGGGTGCGTGGCGCCGCTTCAGTAGGTGCGGGTGACGCCGCTTCAGTAGGTACGCGTGACGCCGCTTCCGCGCGCGCCTTGCGATAGGTTTCCACCAGCAACAGCGCGCCGGCGAATAGAAGGCCGCCGCCGATCAGCGCGGGAAAGGCACGCGGCCCGAGCGGGTCGCCGCTACGCATCACCGGCATGTGCAAGTCCGAGTACAGATAGACGAGCGCCCCCGCAATGACGCACAGGGCCAGCCAGACATCCGGCTTCTTGGTGTTCATGTCTCTTCCTCCATACATCGACGATACTGCATGCTACGTGTGCCGTTGTGCCACATCGTGCGCGCGCGGAGGCGATGGGTTTCGCCCGAGATGTTTCGCCACCGCGGCGCTCGTGCTGCAGCTCTTATTTTTCGGTCTTGTAGCGTCCTTCAAGTACCACTTCAGCAACCGTGCCGTCCGGCGAACGGAATTTCAATGCACCGGTGCCCGGGGGCGACAGGATTTCGCCGCCGAACGCGCGGATCTTTTCAGCAGCCACTTCCTGGTCGTCAACCGTCACGCCCCAGTGATGGATACGCGAACCCGGCCCGGCCAATTGTGCTTCATCGGCGTCTTCGCTGTCGTACTTCATCAGCGTGAAATCGATGTGTCCGTCGGTCATGTGGCGGGAGATGTGTTCCCGGGTCTGGGAGGTACGAATTTCCTTGAAACCGAACACCTCGGTGTAAAACTTGGTTGCCTGTTCAAGGTCCATGACTTTGATGGCAAGGTGGACTATGCGTGACATATCGATCTCCATGTGATGGTACTGCGGTAAAAAAATAGAACGCTTGCTAAAAAAATGCCTGCCTCTGCTGCTTATTTCAAATTCTTATTGCGAATACTTACTTCGCCAATCCCAACTCACCCAGCAACGGCGTGAGCCGGGTGTTCTCGTCGTTCAGGAACGCGGCGGCCTGCGCGCTGTTCTTGTAGTCGGCGGTCCATAGGCTACGTTTAAGCGCAGCGGCCCATTCGGGCGATGCCGTTGCCTTTTGCAGCGCGTTGTCCCACCACGCTATCGCAGCCGGCGTCATGTTTTTCGGTCCGACCAGCACGCGCCAGGTCGTGAAGTCGATATTGGCGCCTTGTTCCTTCCAGGTCGGCACGCCCGCAAGCGCTCCGGCTTCACGTGTGCCCGACGGCACCGCGATCATGCGCACCTTGCCGGCCTGGCTGGCGCCCAACGCGACACCCACCGGGGTGACCGCGACGTTGACGTGATTGCCCATCAGTGCAGTCATTGCCTCACCGCCCGAGTCGAAGAAGACGATCTTCAGCTTGCGCGTATCCTGGCCTGCGCTCTTCACCACCATCGAAGCCGCAATGTGGCTTTGTCCACCCGGCGAGCTCGAAACAGCGAGGCCGACGCTGCTTGGGTCCTTGCGCAATTGCGCGATCAGGTCCTGGCCGGTTTTGATCGGCGAACTCGTGGCTACCGAGAACACGATCGGCTCGGTGACGAGCACCGCGAGCGGCGTCACGTCGGCTATGCCCACTGTGCTCAAGCCCGTGATGCGATTGGTCACCAGCGGCAGCGCCTGGACCGAGACGTAGTCGCCGTCACCACGATGTGAGTTGATATAGGCGATGCCGACCGTGCCACCGCCGCCGGGACGATTCAGCACCGTCACCGGTTCGCTGGACAGTTTCTCTTGGGTCATCGCGGCCTGCAGCGTGCGTCCGACCAGATCGAGACCACCGCCGGGTGCACTGGGCACGACGATCTGGATCGGCCGCGTCGGTTGCCAGGTGTCCGCGGCCATCGCGGTCTGGCTTGCGGCAAGCGCTGCGCCAAACGCCAATACAGCGCCAGCGATGGCAGATAAGTGACTGAAGCGATTGAGCTTGATCCCCATGACACGTCTCCTTATTTTTGTGTGCATCAAAAGTTGAAGCCGTCGAAGGTGGTTTTTGCAAACAACGCCTCGAGCGCGACAGGCTCACGGATCAATCCGTCCGCCTGTGCATAGCGTAGCAGCGCTTCGAGTTCTGTGCGGTTCTCGGCAACACCATAGCGCCAGTAGTCGTCGCCCATCAACGCCCGCACGCGCTCGATTTCCGAGGTGATCCAGGGATGCGTGACGCGCAAGGTATCGACGATGGCGAGGTCGGCCATGGCCAGTGCCTTGGCTTTGACGAACGCCGCATAGACGTTCACCGGCAGCCACGGATGCGCATGCGCGAGCGAGCGGCGTATGCCGATCAAGTGCATGGGCGGAAATACGCCGCACTTCGCGTAATAGGCTTCTTCGGCGGCGCGGTAATCAGGGAACAAACGCGCTACGGTCGCTTGCCGGCCAAAACAGGAGGGCGCGCGCGGCGACACGATCGCATCGAGTTCGCCATCGGCCAGCATCGCGGCCAGCGTCTGGTCCGCGGGCGCCGCTTCTACGCGGATCTGCGGCGGTAATTCGAGCGGCATGCGTACCTGCCGACCGCGTTGTTCGAGGCCGCCGGTCACCCACACCGCATCGGCCGTGTTCACGCCATATTCTTCGGCCAGCATCCCGCGTACCCATACCCCTGCCGTCTGCTGGAAGTCTGGAACGCCGATGCGGCGCCCGCGCAGATCGGCCGGCGTATCGATACCGCGATCGGTACGGATATAAATGGCCGAATGCCGGAACGAGCGCGACACGAACGCCGGCACACCGATATAGCGGCTCTGACCGCGCGCAGTGGTGAGCAAGTGCGTGCTAAGCGACAGCTCCGAGATATCGAATTCTTCGTGGCGAAATGCGCGCTGGAACAGTTCTTCGGCCGGACCCGTTATGAGGTTCAGGCGGCAACCGTCTACCGTCACCCGGCCGTCGAAGAGGGCTCGCGTGCGATCGGTGTTCTGGCATGCAAGAGAGAGCTCGAGCATAGTTAGGCGTTCCTTAATACGAAGTCATTATTTCGGATGACGAAATAAAATAACGGGTAGCAAGCTTCGAGTGTGCGTGCATAGCATTCAATGCAAGGTGCAGGTTCCGGGCTAGCGTTGGGCCTGCTTATCTGTACAGTCGGTGTGGGGCGTTATATCTGGCTCCCTAAAGCGTCACGAGGCGTTTCCGCCCCACCGGTGCGCAGGCTGTCGAGCGCGAGCAGCATCCGGTCTTTCCCGTAGCTCACGTGGTCGAAACTGGCGGCGTAGCAGGCCTGTGCGTCCTTGGCCGTGAGCGCCGCAAGAATCTGGCGGTGCTCACGATTGGACTCCAGCAACGCGCCGCGTTGCACGAGCCCATGGGTGCGAAACAGATGAAACTCTCTCACCAGAGCACGATACGATTTGATCAACCGGCCGTTTTCGGTCGAGCGGACAATCAAATCATGAAATTCGACGTTCAACGGATAGAACTTCGCGAAGTCGCCGCTTTCAGCGGCCAGCTCCATCTCCGCGATGAGTGCTTCGAGTTGCGCAAGGGTAGTCGCGCCGACCACCGGGCACAGTAACGACGATGCGAGGGCGGTTAGCCCAGCGCGCAAATCGTAGACCTCGACGGCGTCATCCCTGGACAACTGGCTGATGAACACACCACGGTTGGGTACCAGATAGACCAGGCCCATTTCCGCCAACGCGCGGCACGCTTCGCGCACCGGACCGCGACTCACCATCAATTTGTCGGCGACGAGTTTTTCGTTCAATCGTTCGCCCGGCGCGAGTTCGCCCGCGAGGATCATGCCCTCGATTTCGCGTTGCACCACGCCGGTCAGCGTGTGGGCACGCAGTTCGGCAACGGTGACTCGGGATGTGTGTTCGGCTTCCATGGGCCCATATTTAACTGAATTATGGAAACTGTCAACAGTTTTTCGCATGCAATCGGCCTTCAAATATTACCGCGCGGTAAGTTGAAGTGGATGCCGCAAAGGAAGAAACAGAAGGAACCAGGTGCCGAAAGGGGGCGCCGCAAAGGAAGGGGAATAGTAGGAGAAGCCGGGCGCCGAAGGGGGCGAAAAGGGGGGGCACCACCGGCCATCGCGCACAGGCGATGGCCGGCGTCAAACTCAGACCAATACCTGCCGGCTGCGATCCTTCACCAGTAACAGCGCGCAGCAACTAATCACGGCCGCGGCCATCAGCCATAGTGCGACGGACAGCTTGTTGCCGGTGGAATTGATCAAGATAGAAACAATGGCCGGCGTGAAGCCGCCGAAGATCGCCACGGCCAAGCCGTACGTAATGGCGATGCCGGTCGAGCGGACCTGGGTCGGAAACAATTCGGCGATCAGCGCCGACGCCGGCCCCGTGTAGAACGCCATCAGCAAGGCCAAGCCGCACTGCAGGGCGATCAGCGTGCCGCCGGTCGGATGTTGCGTCAGATACAGGAACGCGGGGTAGGGATAGATCACCATGCAGATGGCGGCCACCATCATGACCGACTTGCGGCTGTAGCGATCGGCCAGCTTACCGGCCAACGGGCACAGCATCACAATGACGCCGACCACGAACAGCCCCAGATAGGCACTGGACTGCGGAATGCCCAAGGTCTTGAACGCGAAGGTCGGCATATAGAGCGTCACATAGGTGCTGACGGTCCAGGCGATGACCACGCCGATTCCGATCAGAACGCTGCGCCAGTATTGCGTCACGATCGTTTTGAACGGTGCGCCGTGTGCGGCTTGTTTGGCGTGCACCGAGAACAGCACCGGATCGGCCACGCTCTTGCGGATGTAGAAGCCGATGGGCGCAATGATGATGCCGAACACAAACGCGAGGCGCCATGCCCAGTTGTTCACCTGGTCAGCCGTAAATACCGAGGTAATGACGGTGGCCAGCAAGCCGCACAGCAGGAACGAGCCGCCCTGCGCGAGTTGCTGAAAGGCTGCGAAATAACCGCGCCGCGCCGGGGGAGAATATTCGACCAGCATCGCCAGCGCACCGCCGATTTCGCCGCCGGCCGACACGCCCTGGATCAACCGGGCTACCACCAGCACGATAGGCGCAGCAATGCCGATCGTGGCAAACGGCGGGCAAATCGCGATCAGCAAAGTGCCCAGCGCCATCATCAAGATGGTCAGTGTGAGCGCTGCGCGCCGACCGGCCTTGTCGGCATAGGCGCCGATCAGCGCCGCTCCGACTGGCCGGGCAAGAAAGCCGACGCCGAAGGTCACGAGCGTGGCGAGCAGCGATATGAATTGATCCTTGCCGGGGAAGAACGACAGCGAGATTTGCACGGCGAACGTCGAATAGACGATGAAGTCGTACCACTCGAGCATATTGCCGGCACAGGCGGCCACAATCGCACGCGTGCTGGAGGCGGGGATCGCGGCATCATCGGACAGTGCAGCAGAGGTCATGGGGAATTCTCCGTGTCGGGCTGTAGGCTAAGCCCGGTAAATTACACCTGGCCCGAGCGTTGCACAAATATCCAAAAAAATTGATGCGCGTTTACGCCTGTTTTACCGTTGTTTTGTCCTCGATGCGTCGCGGCCCACCCCGAAAGTCGGGGTGGGCCGCACGTTTTCTCATTCCAGCTGGCTTGAGTTCGACTCAGTTCAGCCGTTTTTGCTGACCATCGTCCTTGTACCAATCGACCGTGGTGCCGCTGGTATTAATCGTGACCGCGCGCGGCTCGCTGAATTGGTCGAACGATTCCATCCCGGTTTCACGGCCCACCCCGCTATTCTTGAAGCCGCCCCACGGCGATGCCGGATCGAGCCGATGGTGGTCGTTGACCCACACCATGCCGAATATCAGTTTCCCGGCAACACGGTGCGCGCGCGCCACGTCCAGCGTCCACACCGAGGCGGCCAGGCCGAACTGCGTGTCGTTGGCAATGCGCAAGGCATCGGCCTCGTCGTCGAACGGCATGATCACCGTGACCGGTCCGAATACTTCATCCTGACCCATCTCCGACTTGGGATCGACGTCATAAAACGCGGTCGGTTCGAGATAAAAGCCTGCGTCGAGGCCGGCCGGGGCCTTCCCGCCGGTCAGCAACTTGGCGCCATCGGCGAGGCCGCGCTCCAGCATCGCTAATATGCGCTGGCGCGAGCGAGCCGAAATCACTGGCCCGAGCTGGGTGCGCGGATCGGTTGGGTCGCCCACCCGGATCGCCGCGCTCTTGGCGCGGAATTTCTCCAGGAAGGCCGGATACATACTGCGCTGCACCAGAATGCGGGCACCGCACACGCAGGTTTGCCCGGCGCCGATGTAGGCCGCGAACGCTGCGCCGTTGACGGCGCGCTCCAGATCCATGTCGTCGAAGATGATCACGGCGCCTTTGCCGCCCAGCTCCAGCGTGGTCAAGGCGAAATTGCGCGCGGCGGCTTCGCCTATCGTGCGGCCCACATCGGTGCCGCCCGTGAACACCACCTTCTTGATCAGCGGATGCTGCGCGAGCGCTGCGCCCGCTTCACGGCCTTCGCCGTTCACCACACTGACCACGCCGTCCGGGACACCGGCTTCTTTCAGCAATTTAACCAATCGCACGGTGGTCAACGGTGTCTGTTCCGAAGCCTTGATGACCACGCTGTTGCCCGTAGCAAGCGCCGGCGCCAAGCTCTTGGACAAAATCATCAGCGGATGGTTGAACGAGGTCATGAGTGCGACCACGCCCAGCGGCACGCGCTGCGTGTAGCAGAGGTAGGGGCCTTCGATCGGAATCACGTCGCTGCGGCGCGTGAGCGCCAGCGCTGCGAAGTACCGGTAGAACTGCGGCAAGCGTGCAATTTGTGCGCGCGTTTCGGTGACCGGCCGGCCGTTGTTGAGCGTCTCGAGCTTGAAGAAATTCTCGATGTCCGCTTCGAACAAATCGGCGAAACGATTCAACACGCGCGCGCGCTGGTGGATCGATTGGTCGCGCCACACGCCTTGCTGGAATGCCTCGTAGCCGCTGCGCACCGCGCGGTCCACATCCGCCGCGTCAGCCGCCGCCAGCTTGCCGATCACGGCGCCGTTGGCCGGGTTGACGATGTCCATGGTCTTGCCGCTTTGCGCGTCGACGAACTGGCCGTCGATAAAAAGCTGGGCTGAAAGAAAGCCTGAATTGATTGCGTCCATCTTTACCTTAACTCCGGGTTTATTTAAGTGACGAAAGCGGCGCGTCGCCCGCGGCGTGCGCGCCCTGGACCGGTTGCTCACCGGCTTGAATTTCTTCGAGACCGCGGCCGGTCGGCTCCACACCCAGCCATGCCACGACCACGATCTGGACGATCAGCAGCCCGATCATCATGGCCAGTACGCCGATCACGCCGTATTGGGCAAACAGCGCCACGACGATGAACGGCGTGACGATCGTGGCGCCACGGCCCAGCGTGTTGCATATGCCCGAAGCGCGCAGCCGCGTTTCGGTCGGGAACAGCTCCGGTACATAGATGCCGAACAGCAGCGCCACCAGCACATAGATCGGAATAACCAGCAACAGGCCGACGATAGGCAGCAGGGTTTCACTCGACACGAAGGGATAGATCGCGCCGAACACGATGGCGAGCATCGATGCGCCGATGATGGTCGGCTTGCGTCCCCAGGAGTCGGCCGTGAACGCGCCGATCGCGGACCCGACCGGGGCGCCCAGCGACATGACCAGCGCGAACGTAAACGACTTCGCGATGCTGAAGCCCTGATGAACGAAGAAGGTCGGCAGCCAGGTGACGAATCCGTATAACAGCGTGTTGATCACGATCAAGGTCACGCACCCGACCACCATGCGCGGAAACATGGTGCGCGTGAACAGCGAAGCGAGCGCACGCGACTGCGGCACCTTGTTGAGAATCACGGGCTCGGTCAGTGTATGCGTGAGCGCCACCTCGGTTTCGATTTTCTGCATGATCGCTTCGGCTTCCTGGTCGCGCCCGACCGCTTCGAGCCAGCGCGGCGACTCGGGCAGCGACTTGCGCGCATACCATACGGCCAATGCGCCCAGGCCACCGAGCACGAACATCGAGCGCCAGCCGAAGCTTGGGATCAACACGAGACCGAGCAAGCCCGCCACCGGCAGGCCGGTTACGACGAACACGGCCATCAGGCCCTGCTGGCGGCCGCGGGCTTGCGGCGGAACGAACTCGGTCATGGTCGAATAGCCGACCACGTTTTCCGCGCCCAAGCCCAGGCCCATGAAGAAGCGGCAGATGATCAGGATCGTCATGCTCGGCGCGATCGCCGCACCGAGCGACGCCAGGCCGAAGATGACCAGGTTGGACTGGTAGGTAAAGCGGCGGCCGAACCGGTCGCCGAGAAATCCGGTAATCAGCGAGCCCAGCATCATGCCGACGAAGGTCAGGGAAACGAACAGCGCGTTTTGACCCAGTGTCGAGAAGCCGCTTTTGAGCGTCGCGCCGAGCACGGTCGAGGCGACATAGATATCGAAGCCGTCGAAGAACATGCCAATGCCGATTAGCCACATGATCCGCCGGTGAAAGGCGGAAATGGGAAGACGGTCAAGTCGTGCGCCTGCATTTACCTTCATATTGGTCTCCTTGATTCGGGCCGCCACTTAAGGTGCACCAAACTCAGTGCACCCAACCGCACCGCACATCAGTGCGCGCTGTGCGCACTGCGCGTTCGATGGCTGGGCCCGTATTGCCGTATGCGGCTTTTTATTCTGTTTGAGTCGATCCGTTTGTTCTGGCTGGCTATCTCACTCTAGCGGCTTTGCATCAGCCGCAAGGTGTTGACGGTGAGCATTTCGGTTGCCAAGCGGAAATTCTGTTCCAGCGAGTTTTCTTGCGCGAGTTGGAAGAACCGCTTGCAGTTGCGTGCACCGTCCACGTCGAGCTGCAACACGCGCGCGCTCAGCGCATCGGCGCGCGCGCCCAGCGCGTGCGGCGCGCAGACTTCCGAGATCAGGCCGAATTGCAGGGCCTGTTCAGGCGCGATCGCGTCACCGAACAACACTAGGGGAAAAGCGGCTTTCGGCAAGGCATAATCGCCGAGATACGCCATGATGGCCGCGGGTGGCAAGCCCTTGCGCATTTCCGGAAACGCCAGTTCGGCGCTGCTGGAGACCAGCGCGAAATCGCATAGAATCGCCAACCCGAAGCCGAAACCGTGCGCGTTGCCTTGGACTTCGGCGATGGTAATCAGCGGCGAGGCACGCAGCATGCGCTTGAATTCGATCAGGCGACTGACTTCTGCGTGAACCGAGGCGGCATCGCGGCCGGCGCGTTCGCGCCCGGTGCAGAACACCTCGCCTAGCGCGCGGATGCGCAGCACGCGGGCGGTCGGCGTCAATGCTTCCTGCCGCAGTACGGCCAGCATGGCGTCGAACATCGCACCGTTGATTTCGTTGCCGTGGGCGAGATTGTTGAGCGTGAAGCTCAGTATTTCGCCCTCGCGTTCGATCAGAACGGGGGACGGCTGGGACGTGTTGTGCATGAAATAGGCCTATGAGAGAATCGCTGTATACAGGGTATTCACAGAATACGAGGATGTCAATGAAAGACAATACGGAGTTACAAATCGAGCCGCCGGTGGCCGCGCCGGCGCGCGAGCCGCTCGATGGCGCGCCTTATCTGCCGCGTCTGCAATCGATCGCGGCGCGTTATCACGCGCAAATGCGGTTCGACGTGGCAGCGGCGGACTCGTTGAGCGACGGCGTCGTGGTGCCGACCTTGCGCGAAGCGATCGTCGAAGGGCTGCTGCCGCCCGGTAGCCGTCTCTCGGAGGTGCTGCTCGCCAAGCAGCTCAACGTCAGCCGCACACCCATGCGCGAGGCGTTTTCTTTGTTGGAACGCGAGGGGCTGGTGACCGTGGTGACGCGCGTTGGCGCTTTCGTGCGCGCGGTCAGCGCACGCGATGTCGACGAGATCTATACGGTGCGCGCCGCGCTGGAAAGCCTGGCGGTGACCCTGGCCGCGGGCAAACTGACGGCGCTGGGGCGTGCGCAACTCGATGAAGTGGTGCTGGCCATGGAGCAATGCGTGGAGGCGGACGACCCGGTCGCCTATGTCGAACAACTCGACCGCTTTTATATGATCGTGATGACGCTGGCCGACAATGTCACGCTGCAGCATACGCACGCGGGTTTGCTGGGCCCGGTGCGGCGCTTGCGCCGGATCGCGATGGCACGCGGTGGGCGCATGCGGGCATCGCTGGACCAGACGCTCAAGATCAAGGCGGCCATGTTGGTGGGCGATCCGCGGGCGGCCGATTTGATGCGCGAGCAACTCGCCGCAGCCTGCCAGGCCGCGAAGGATGTGCTGAACACCTTGTCGGTTTGAGCATGCCATTTACCCTGCCATGACGCGGCCGCCAGCCTGCCATCGCCCTGCCACTCACTTGCCATGACGACGTCTGCGAGGCGGCGGGCACGCCGTTCCCCTATACTTTGGGTTTACCGTAATTTCGTCTGGGGAGCTTTTACATGAACGCAGCTGGCACGCGTCGCGAATCGGATTCGATGGGCAGTATCGATGTCCCGGCGGATCACTATTGGGGCGCACAAACGCAGCGCTCGATCGAGAATTTTCCTATCGGCATAGCGCGCTTTCGCTGGCAACCGCCGGTCATTCGGGCGCTCGGTATCCTTAAACTGGCGGCGGCGCGTGCCAATGCGGAGCTTGGCGAATTGCCGGCCGAAGTGGCACAACTGATCGAGCGCGCTGCGCGTGAAGTCAGCGACGGCAAGCTCAACGACGAGTTTCCGCTGGTGGTGTTCCAGACCGGTTCTGGCACCCAGTCGAACATGAACGCCAACGAAGTGATCTCCAACCGGGCAATCGACCTGGCCGGCGGCACGATGGGTAGCAAGCAGCCGGTTCATCCCAACGATCACGTCAATCGCGGCCAGTCGTCCAACGACACGTTTCCGACCGCGATGCATATCGCCGTGGCCGAGCAACTGCATCAACGCCTGTTTCCCGCGGTGACTCGCCTGCGCGACACGCTGGCTGCCAAGGCGCAGGCTTATCAAGGCATCGTCAAGACGGGCCGCACGCACTTGCAGGACGCTACGCCAATCACGCTAGGGCAAGAAATCGGCGCTTGGGTCGCGCAACTCGAATTCGGTTTGGCCACGGTGAACCAGGCGCTGCCGGGCATTTACGATCTAGCGATCGGCGGCACGGCAGTTGGCACCGGCTTGAATTCGCACCCGGAATTCGGCGATCGCGCCGCGCATCAGATTGCCGAATTGACCGGTCATCCGTTTCGCGCCGCACCCAATAAATTCTTCGCGCTGGCCGCACACGACGCGCTGGTGAACGTGTCGGCCAGCCTGCGCACGCTCGCCGGCGGCCTGATGAAGCTGGCCAATGACGTGCGCTGGCTCGCGAGCGGCCCGCGCTGCGGGATCGGCGAATTGACCATTCCTGAGAACGAGCCGGGCTCGTCGATCATGCCGGGCAAGGTCAACCCGACGCAATGCGAAGCGCTCACCATGGTGTGCGTGCAGGTGTTCGGCAACGACGCGGCGGTCGCGTTCGCCGGCACGCAGGGCAATTTCCAGCTCAATGTCTATAAGCCGGTGATGGTCCATAACGTGCTGGAAAGCATCGAATTGATTGCCGATGCATGCGGGGCGTTCAACGATCATTGCGCTGTGGGCATCGAGCCCAACCTGCCGAAGATAGACGAGAATCTGGCGAAAAACCTGATGCTGGTAACGGCGTTGAACCGTCATATCGGCTATGACAAGGCCGCCAAGATCGCCAAGAAAGCGCATCACGAAGGCACCACGTTGCGCGAGGCGGCGCTTGAATTGGGCTATGTGCCGCCTGAGCGCTACGATGAATGGCTCTCGCCGATTTCCATGACCAAACCGAGCGTTTGAGTCGGTGTCATGTTTGAGCAGGCGCCTGTATAAGTAGGCGCCTGTCGTTTTAAGTAAGCGCCTGTCGTTTCCCTCGCGGGTTCTCATCGCTGAGGTTCTAGCCGCTAAGCTGCTGGCCCGTACATCGGCGCCTACCCTAGTCGCCCAGCGCCATTTCGGGTTTCCTGTGCAACACGATATGGCGCAGCTTGCGCACGATAAACACGGCGGCCAATCCGGCCACCGCCGTGATCAACAAACCGATGTGTATCGAGCCGACCAGGATGGCGCGGCAGGCTTCGAGCAGATCGGTCCCGGACAAACCGGTCGACGCCAGATCCGAGAGCAGCCGGGTTTGCGCGGCTGCGTCCACCAGAATCTGCGGATCGTCGAAGCGGGTGCCCCAGCGCTCGGCGAGCACCGGACCTGCCAGTTGCTTGAGCGTGGCCGAGACGCCGGCCGCATAGTTGTGGGTAACCAGGGTGCCGATCAGGCTCGTGCCCAACATCCCGCCGACCATCCGGGTCGATTGCATCAGCGCCGTCGTGATGCCGAACCGTTTCGGGCCGGCCAGATCCTGCACGAATATGTTCATGTTGTTGAGCACAAAGCCGAGACCGGTACCGCCCGCGATCATCGATATCTCGATCAGCCAATGGCCCGTATAGCGGAAGGTGGCTGCGGTACCCAGGCAAGCGCACAGCATCAGCGTGAAGCCGATGGTCAGAATCAGCGTGGGCTGTTTGAGGCGCGTGACGATTTGCGTATTGATGATGCTGCCCACCGCAATGAAAGCGGCCAGCGGCGTGGCTAACAAGCCGGCCAGTTGCGGCGACACATCGAAACCACCTTGCAACAGCAACGGCGCGAAAAAGATCAACGAAAACATGACGAAGCCCGACAACACGGACAGCGCGAATAGCCGCACGATATCGGGGTGGTGAAATAGGTCGAGCGGCAGGATAGGATGCGAGGCGCGCCGTTCGCACCACAGCAACGCGCCCACACTGAGCAGTATCAATACCAGTAGACGCAGGTTTGCGCCCGACAATCCCGTCTCCGGCAGCCCCTCGACCAGCATTTGCAAGCTGCCTAGACCCACCGCGATACTGGCCGCGCCGCCGATGTCCAGGCTGATACGGCCGCTGCTTGTCGCTTTAAAAGCGGGCAGATAACGGGTAATGAAATACAAACTCGCCACGCCTACCGGCAGGTTGATAAAGAAGGTCGAGCGCCAGCCGTAGTGTTGGCTCAGGAACCCGCCCAAAGAGGGACCTGCCGCCGTACCTATGCCGTAGGCTGCTGCCATCACCACTTGCCAGCGCACTCGAGCGCGCGGGTCGGGGAATAAATCCGGGATGGACGCGAACGCGGTGCCGACCATCATGCCGCCGCCAAAGCCCTGCAGCGCACGTGCGCCGACCAGGAAGCGCATGTTGTTGGCCATTCCGCATAGCACCGAGGCCAGCACGAAGATCACCACTGCCGCGACGATAAACGGTTTGCGTCCGAAATAGTCGCCGAGTCGGCCGAAGATCGGCACGGTCACGACGGACGCCAGCAAATAGGACGTGGCGACCCAGGCGTAGTATTCGAACCCTTTCAATTCAGAGACGATCGACGGCAGCGCCGTACTGACGACGGTCTGGTCGAGGGCGACCAGCATATTGACCAGAGCGATGCCAAGAATCGCCAATAAAGCTTCGCGAAATGGCAGTGCGGGATGGGGGGCGGGCGCTACGGCTTCTGACATGGAGGATGTTTCAAGCCGGAAAAACCTCGCTCGCCGGCTTATCGTCTGCATATTGTTTGATAAGGCAACTATTGTAACCGGTTTAGGGCGGGGCATGACGACCTAGATGGCGGTCCAGCATGTGGCTTAAGAGCGCACGTAGGACGAATTCGGATTACCATGGTGCGACGCAGCAAGACTATTTGTTTTGCGTTAAAGTGCTGGTTCGCCATAGTGGACCCATGCTGTGAACTGCTTTCAATGCAGATCGCAGATGAAGGAGGATATATGCCGCAAGATCGTCTAATTGCCACTCTGGCGTTCTCGGATGGGACACCGAGTGTCGAGCTACCTATTATTCGGGGCTCGATGGGTCCGGATGTCATTGACGTGCGCAAGTTGCACGGTCAAACCGGTCGTTTTACCTACGATCCAGGCTTTATGTCGACGGCGGCGTGCAATTCCGCCATCACCTACATCGACGGCGACAAGGGTGAGCTGCTGTACCGCGGCTATCCGATCGAAGAACTGGCGCGCAGCGCCGATTTCCTCGAAACCTGTTATCTGCTGCTCAATGGCGAGCTGCCGGACGCGGCGCAGAAGGCCGAATTCATCGAGCTGGTCACGCATCACACGATGGTTCATGAGCAACTCCAGACTTTTTTCCGGGGTTTCCGGCGCGACGCTCATCCGATGGCTGTGCTGACCGCTTGCGTGGGCGCGCTCTCGGCGTTCTATCACGATTCGCTCAATATCAACGACCCGCGCCACCGCGAAATCTCCGCCATCCGGATGATTGCAAAGCTGCCCACGCTGGTGGCGATGACCTATCGTTACGTCAATAGCTTGCCGTTTATCTATCCGCGCAACGAGTTGTCGTATAGCGCCAACTTCATGCGCATGATGTTCGGCGAACCCGATTCGACGTACGTGCCCAACGACGTGCTGGTGCGTGCGCTGGACCGTATCCTGATCTTGCATGCCGACCACGAGCAAAATGCCTCGACCTCGACCGTGCGTCTGGCCGGTTCCTCGGGCGCCAACCCGTTTGCGTGTATCGCGGCCGGTATCGCTTGCTTGTGGGGCCCGGCACACGGCGGCGCCAACGAAGCGGCGCTGAACATGCTTGAAGAAAT
>NZ_LMUX01000027.1:35302-179574 GCF_009765705.1 Burkholderia sp. L27(2015)
GGTTGACAACATTCCCGAGTTCATCAAGCAGGTCAAGGACAAGAACTCGGGCGTCAAGCTCATGGGCTTCGGTCACCGCGTGTACAAGAATTACGACCCGCGTGCCAAGCTGATGCGCGAAACGTGCCACGAAGTGCTGGACGAACTGGGGCTGCACGACGACCCGTTGTTCAAGCTGGCGATGCAACTGGAAAAAATCGCGCTCGAAGACGAATACTTCGTGTCGCGCAAGCTTTACCCGAACGTGGACTTCTATTCCGGCATCGTGCAGCGCGCATTGGGCATTCCGACGCCGATGTTCACCTGCATCTTCGCGATGGCACGTACGGTGGGCTGGATCGCGCAGTGGAACGAGATGATTTCGGAAACAGACCAGAAGATTGGTCGGCCGCGTCAGCTCTTTGTCGGCCCGCTGCGGCGCAATACGGACGACTAATCCTCCCCCCTTGGCCGGGTGCTCACGCTGTCCAGCAACTGCAGTGCGCCCTCGACCGCGAGGCGCATTTTCGCCGGGTCCCAATACACGCGCGCCATCACGAAGCCACCTTCGATAACGGCGACCAAAGCCGCGGCGATTGCCGCCGGATCAAGCTTGCCCGCCAACGTCCCGTCCTGCTGTGCAGCCTTGAGGCATGCCTGCAGATGGGTGGCGATATGCTCCAGGAACGCCACGATCGGCAGACGGAATGCCTCCGATTCAATCGCGCTTTCGTTGGCGAGTCGCGCTAGCCGACAACCACGCAATGCGGAGCGCTCGCGCCGCAGATAGCCGCGTATGCGTTGCAGCGGCGGTAAGGCCCCAAGAAAAATCTCATCCAGCGCTTGCATTTCTTCGGCTGCAATCTCTTCGAGCGCGGCCAACGCCAGCGCTTGCTTGCCGGTGAAGTGGTGATATAACGCGCCATGACCGGCGCCGCTGCGATCCAACACATCGCGCGGGCTCATGGCCTCGTAACCGCGTTCCCATAGCAGCTGCTTGGCCGCGCCAAGCAGCGCGGCGCGTTTGCTGGACGGCTCGCGTGACGGCTTCTTGGGCCGCTTATTTACCCCCCCGCTCGGCGCCTTGTTCAACTTGCTTCGGCTTTGCGCGTCAGGTGGGCGGGCGGGTTTTCGACATATTGAGCCAGCCCATTCCCGAACGACCAGTCGTCCAGTCCCGCCTCTACCAGGCTGACAAAAACGTCCTCAGGGCGAATCTGCAAATCCTGTTGAAGGTTCTCCGCGATCGCTTTAAAAAGCGCCTGCTTGATCGCGACGGTGCGACCCCGCGAAAGAAAAATCTGCACGATCACGATGCCATCGGTGCGCTCCACGCCGAGAAAACTCGGGTCGTAGACCAGATCTTCGCCATGACTGGAAAGGACCTGGAAAAGATCCTGCGCGGGCACGCCCACTGACATCAACGCCCGGTGGACGGCGGCGCCGGCGCTGCGACGAAACGCTTGCGGACGGTCTTGCTTGAAGGACATACGTACTAGCGGCATAACGAACTCCTATAAGAACGCGGGCTGGTTAGATACATACTAGTAGGTATGTATCAAAAAAGCCATCCCATTTTTTTCGTGCTTTCTTCGCGCCGTTTTCTCATGCGGCGCTTCTGGCACCCCAGCGCCCGGGTGCTATCCACCCGCTACCCACCTGAAACCGCGCTACAGCGAACACCTACACGCGCGTTGCACCATCCTTGGTGATATTCTTTTCCGAGTAGCCTCTGCTGCCGCGACGGCCTGCTCGACCCAGGGGGCAATCCATTTCGCGCCTTATGCGCGCCCTATTCGCTGCATAATGTCGCCGCGCTGAAACCTGACGGAGAGATACGTGAAAGTTGCTTTGTTTGTCCCCTGTTTTATCGACGCGTTTTACCCCGAAGTTGCGGTGGCGACGCTCGAACTGTTGGAACGGCTGGGATGCGAGGTCGACTATCCGCGCGAGCAGACTTGCTGCGGACAGCCGATGGCCAATAGTGGCGCGCAGGCGGATGCCGTCGGCGCGGAAAAAGTCTTTATCCGCAATTTCGCCGGCTACGACTATATCGTCGGCCCTTCGGCGAGTTGCGTGTACCACATTCGCGATCATCTGACGGCCATCGAGCAGACCCCGGAAGTGCAGGCGGTGCGCAAAAACACTTACGACCTGACCGAATTCCTGCACGACGTACTCAAGGTGACGGACTTCCCCTGGGCCGAATTTCCGCATCCGGTGGGTTTGCACAATAGCTGCAGCGCATTGCGTCATCTGCATCAGGCGTCGATCTCCGAAGTCAAGAGCACGCCCTTCTCCAAGCCGCTCGCCTTGCTGAGCGCAGTCAAAGGTATCTCTTTCGTGAAGCCCGAACGCCCCGACGAGTGCTGCGGTTTCGGCGGCACCTTTTCGGTCTCGGAAGAGGCGGTGTCGGTGCGCATGGGGCAGGACAAGGTGCGTGACCATCAGCAGGCCGGCGCACAGTATGTCGTCTCGGGCGACATGTCGTGCCTGATGCACCAACGCGGATGTGCGCAGCGCATGGGTGTCGATGTACGCTTTATCCACTTGGCGCAGATCCTTAACGGAGCGCACGAATGAGCACCCAACCCCCGACCAAATCGAGTGGCGCCAAGCGGATCGATCATGCGAAGCGTGCTGCGTCGTTTATCGCCCAACCGGATCACGTCGCGTTCCATGATCGCCGCTTGTGGGACATCCGCAAGAAGCGCGATGCCCAAGGCGAGGCGATCCCCGAATGGGAAACCCTGCGCACGCTTGCGTCGCAGATCAAGGAACACACGCTATCGAACCTGTCCGACTATCTCGCACAATTTTCGCAGCGCGCCGAAGCCAACGGCGTGACGGTGCACTGGGCGGCTGATGCCGAAGAACACAACCAGATCGTGCATCAGCTGCTGTCATCGCGGGGTATCGAAAAGCTGGTCAAGAGCAAGTCGATGTTGACCGACGAATGTGCGATGCGCGAATACCTCGAGCCGCGCGGTATCGAAGTGATGGAAACCGACCTGGGCGAGCGGATTCAGCAGCTCGACCATCAGGATCCGAGCCACATGGTGATGCCGGCCGTTCACAAATTGCGCACCGATGTGGCCGAATTGTTCGGCCGCACACTGGGCACCGATCCCACCAATAGCGACGTGCACTATCTGGCGGAAAGCCAGCGTCAACATACGCGTCCGTATTTCATCGCGGAAAAAACCGCGGGCATGACGGGCTGTAACTTCGCGGTCGCCGAAACCGGTTCGGTGGTGGTTTGCACCAATGAGGGCAACGCCGACCTTTCAGGCAATGTGCCGCCGATTCATATTGCCTCGATCGGTATCGAGAAACTGATCCCGCGCATTGCCGATCTCGGCGTGTTTATCCGCTTGTTATCGCGCAGTGCGCTAGGCTCGCCTATCACCCAGTACACCTCGCATTTTCGCGCGCCGCGACCGGGCACCGAGATGCACTACATCCTCGTCGACAATGGCCGCGTCGAACGTCTCGCGATGGAAGACTTCTGGTATTCGCTGAAATGCATACGCTGCGGCGCTTGCATGAACACCTGTCCGGTGTATCGGCGCAGCGGCGGCTTGTCGTACGGCAGCACTTACTCGGGGCCGATCGGCGCGATCATCAACCCCACCTACGATCTCAAGAAGTTCAGCGCGCTGCCGTTTGCCTCGACGCTCAACGGCAGTTGCACCAACGTGTGCCCGGTGAGAATCAATATTCACGAGCAGATCTATAAATGGCGCTCGGTGATTGCGGCGCACCACGAACTTCCATTTGTCAAAACCGAAGCGCTGAAGATGGCGGGCAAGCTGCTGGCAAGCCCCAAGCTTTATCGCGCGACAGTCAAATCGATGGGCGTGGCACTGGAAAAGCTGCCGAACTTCGTGTTGTACAACCCGCTGAACATCTGGGGCTTGAACCGCGACTTGCCCGATGCGCCGAAGGCGACGTTCCACGACTGGTATAAGAAGAACCGTAAGCCCAAGGGGGACGCGTCATGACGCTGCCTACTCAAACCGATCCGGCGCAGCCGGCCGAGGCGGGAGCGGCACAACCCGCCGCCTATCCTGACGCGCGACCCGCCGCCTATCCCGACCCGCGACCCGCCGCACAACCCGATGCCCGTGCAGCTCATCCGCGCTTGCCGAGCGCAAGCGTCGCCGCGCGCGACGCATTCCTGGCGCGGGTACGCGCCGCGCAACCGCCCGCACGACAGCGGCCCGTGGTCCCCGATTTCGAGCCCGTGACGCATAACGCCACCGAGCGCATTGCTCACTTCACGCAGGCGCTCGATGGCATGGGCGGCAAATGCGTCGACCTGACCGCGCCGGGTGCGCCCGACGCGTTGGACATCATCCGCGCTCGATTCGGCGATCTGCCGATTTGCTCGGCCACGGCCGAGGTGCAAGGCGATCGTCCATTGGATGCGAGCATGTCGCCCGCTTCGATGCACGACGTCGAAGTGGCGGTCGTGAGAGCGCGTTTCGGCGTGGCAGAAACGGGATCGGTATGGTTCAGCGAAGCCGAATACGTGGTGAATTCGATCGGCTACCTGGCGCAGCATCTGGTGATCCTGTTGGATCCCGATGAAATCGTGCCGGGCGTCCAGGATGCGTATCGGCGCCCGGATTTTGCGCAGGCTCGCTACGCGGTGTTGGTCACGGGACCATCAGCCACGGCCGACATCGAGGGCATCCTGATACGCGGCGCGCAAGGCGTGCGCTCGCTCACGGTGTTGTTCAAGAAAGCTTAATCGCTTGCGCTGGCGCTGGGCTTTCTGACCAGTTGCTTTTCGAAGGCCTCGTCGAGCTTGCTGACCTTGCGCGGTTTCGGCGGCCCATAGCCGTCGACGAATTTGACGAATGCGTCGAGCGGCAACGGGTCACACAATTTTTGCGTGCCGCCGCCCTCGCTGCGCAAGCCAAGGTGAAACAAACCGCCGCTGAGTATCATCGCGTAGCCAGGGTTCGCGCTACGCGATTTAAGCCGTTCTACTGCCGCCACTGCGCGCGTCGATCTCATGCCTGTACTCCATACAAGTCGAAACTGCCCAACTTGCGGTGGGCGCAATTCGCTACTTTAACCGCTTTGTGTGAGCCGCTGCGGCGACATCAATTTGTCTCGCATGTAACGAGCGCTTACGCGGCCTTTCCCAAGTTCGCCCGCAGCGGTCATGCGCGCGGGTCTTGCACCGCGAGTGGTGCTATACAGCGCGGCTATTGGTGTGCCGCGCGCACTCAAATAATGGCGCGATCGGCCTTGGCGCGGAAGTGCACGGTCGGATAAGCCGAATCACTTAATTACATTTCGAAACCGGTAGCTGCAGGTGGCCTCGCTATAGTCGTTTCACATGATCAACAAGGAGTTAGAGATGAAACGACTGCTGTTACTGATGACCGCTGCAATCTTGCTCGGTGCGGGCCTGAGCGGCTGCATCGTGGTACCCGAAGGCCATTTGCACCACGACTACTATCGTTATTGATCATCGCCGCTGAGCGACGTCGGCAAGTATGCCGACGTCCGCTTTATCGCAAACCTTATATTCTGCTGTCCCCCAATCCGGGTTTTGCGTTATAAACGCATCTAAACCGATTTGCGAGGCGACGATGAAGCGGATTATGACGGTCTTGGCCGTGATGTTATTGGCTGGATGCAGTTCCGGCCCGACTTTGTTTACTTCCGATGGGCGCCCTACTCAAAGCGTTCAATGCGGCAATCAAGACTCCTGGCAGGATTGTTTTGCACAGGCTCGCGCGCAATGCCACGACGGCGCCTATGACATCGTTTCGCGCAGCAATGACAACGCGGCGCGCAGCCTGCTGATTGCCTGCCGCTGATTTAGGTAGGTAACTAAGTTAGCTAACTTAGTGAGCTAACTTCGTAGCTCACTGCGCTCGCTAACTTGTCTGCCCGGCGTGCTGCAACATCGACGCGTCGACTGGTCGAATGGTCGACTCGTCGGCTCATCTCCCATTACATGTTCGATCGATGTCTTTGACTTCCACGCGTTACGCTTTTGCCTCTCACTTTGCCACTCAGTCGGAAATCCAGCACTCGGCGCGTTATTTGATTGGCGTCGATGGAGGGGGCACCGGTTGTCGAGTCGTGTTGGCCGACCGGCATGGTGCGATTCTGGCGAGAGCCCAGGGCGCGGCCGCGACGCTCGCATTGGGACCGGTTCGAGCGTGGGCGGCGATCGAAGCCGCGTGCAACCTTGCGTTCAGGCAAGCGGGCCTCGTTATGCCCGGCTCGGTAACCTCGGAGAGCGCCGTGTCTGACTTGGCCATCGACGCGAGATCCGATTTTGCAGTCGACTCGGCAACCGTCTCCAAGACTCACTCGGCGACCCAGTCGGCAACCGAAGCGTCGACTCTTGAAGCGTCGACGCTTTCGTCGCCGGACTCATTCGACGCCTCCGCCTGTGTGATGGCGTGCGGTCTGGCCGGAGTCAATCATCCGCAGTGGCGCGCCGAGTTCATCGAACGTGCCCCCGCGCTGGCAGCCCTGACGATCGATAGCGATGCTTATACGACCGTACTGGGCGCACACGGCGGCGCGCCCGGCGTGGTGGTCGCGCTCGGAACCGGCAGCATAGGCGCAGTGCTCGAACGTGACGGCACCTATCGCACGGTCGGTGGTTATGGATTTCCCGCCAGTGACGAAGGCAGCGGCGCTTGGCTAGGACTGCGCGCCATGCAATACGCGCAGTACGCATTAGACGGGAGGGCCGCGCGCGACGCCTTTGCGCAAGCGCTTTTCAAAAGCACTGGCATCGATGGGCACGAAAGCCTCATCGAATGGCTGGCCGCCGCTCGGCAAGCCGACTATGCAAGACTGGCGCCGGTGGTGCTCGATTACCGGGACCACGCCTTCGTCGTGCAATGTCTGCTCAAAGCCGGTGAGGAGATCGGATTGATGATCGCGGCGCTCGATCCACATGACGCGATGCCGCTGGTGCTGGCCGGTGGTCTTGCGCCCGCGTTGCAGGACTGGGTGCCCGGCCAATATAAAAGCCGCTTGCGTGCGCCCCAAGGCGACTCCGCAAGCGGCGCACTGCTATTGGCCCATCGTTACGTTCAGTCGCGGTAGCCGCGATTGTCGTGATGGAAATCGCGGCCACCGTGGCCATTGCCCGGGCGATAGCCGTGATCCCAGCCACGATGATCCCAATTGCGATTGCCATAACCGTGATATCCGCCGTAGCCGTAATAGACCGGTACGACAGCGGGTGCAACGTACACGGGCTGCGGCGCGGCGTAGGCGGGTTGCCAGCCGCCCACACCCAAGCCAACGCTGATGGAGGTATGTGCCTGAGCGACGCCACATGCTGCTGCCATCAAAGCTGATGCAACCACCCATTTTCCGATCGTCTTCATGATGCTCTCCTGCTCGAAGGGGCCCGCGAATGCGATGCCATGACTTCAATGTATGCTCCGTCGCGACCGTGTGTTGGACTCACGTGTAACGGAGTGCAAGGCCAAAAGGCGCCGATCTAGTGGCTGACGGGATACCTGCGGGAGCGGATGTCGCGCGTACCTGGAAACGAGGCGGAGGTCCGCTGGGCTTGGCGCAACGTGGGGTGGGGCAGAGATTGCGCAGCTAAACGCACGAAGCTGGCGCGCCCCGCATAAAGCCCGCATGCGGTACACGCCAAGTAATATCGTCTTACATCAATGATAAACAGGGTTACTAATTCGCCCCTGGGCAGGTGGTCGGTTGTTGATTGAGGCCTTCCTGATCCACCGAAAAACTGACTGTCGCGCCTTGGGGCGTGCGCGCGATTTTCACGACATAGATCCGATCGAAATCGTCGGAAGGCCATTTGGGGACCACGCGCGGATCGCCGCCGAACGCTTGCAATTCGTTCCGAGCGAAACGTTCGGCATAGGTATGCTCCCAGGCGATCACGATCTTTGCATTGCGATAAACCGGTTGCTCGAGTGTCTGGCGCAATTTGTCGATATCCAGATATCCGAAGGGCGTATAGACGGGCATGCCGAACTGGATTGCAGCGGGCTCGATCGTCGCCAGCGGCCGGACGTAGTTGTAGGTTTGTCCGCGATCGGACTTAAGCTCGCCCGGATTGGAAGCGAAGATGAAATCGGGGCGACCGAATTTGGACATCAATACCGCCGGCAATGCCAACGCGCGGTTCAAACCCTGGCAATCGAGCTGACCGAGTCCGGCATCGGGTTTTTCGCCATGCCGAATCAGAATCAGCGTTTGCTCCGAATTCTGCGCGGCGGCCACGTCGCTGACGGTGGCCGGGTCACTCGCTGCGCTTGCCGGCTTGGTGCCAATGGCGAGGATTGCAGCCGCAAAATACGCAAGGAATCGAAGGGCGAGCGAGCACGGTGAGTACTTATTTTTGATCATTAGAGACATTAAATTGGGGCCAAGAGACAAAAATTAAACTTTTATGAGAGAGCCCAGTCGAATCGGCTAAAGCAAGATTCTGCTCGGAAAGTGCAATAAATGCGCTCTGTGACATTTTTGCGAAGACGGGCGGAAAATTTGATGAAACGCAATTTCTGGCCAATAAACGGCGCAATTGCCGGCTAGTAGCCCGAAATAATGAGAAAAATGTCCTATCTTGGGTAGGTAATGCTACTCGGTTGATTTGCTTTCCACCCCTCAAGTTTTGCCATTTGAGGTCGTTAGAGTAGGTTCCATCAGCATGTCGGCACAAAATTAAGCCGATGATGCGTCTTGTCAGAAAAACTCCTACATCTTTTACGGAATATCCCTTCTGTTGTATTGGGGGCTTTCTCCTATTTCCAGAATATTAGCGTTTCCCCACAATCGGCGCTAAGTCAGCTTGGCATCAAGGTTCTGGCCTTAGCCAATGCGGCGGTACTTAAAGTGAGGGAAACATGGGTTCAAGTGGCGATACGCTCAGCGAGATCAAGGAGGTCAATCTGTCCTACCTGTTGCTGGCGCAACGCTTGGTGCGGGAAGACAAAGCGACCGGCATGTTCCGGTTGGGTATCTCGGAGCAACTAGCCGACGTGCTCTCCAGTATGACCTTGGCGCAAACAGTCAAATTGGCGGCCGCAAGCCAGTTATTGTGCCGCTTCCGTTTCGATGATCACGCAATACTCTCGACGCTAATCCACAGCAGTAAAAATGCCGCAGCGACTCAGTCGCACGTTGCGATCCTGCTGGCCGGGCAGTCCGTCGAGCAGATCGGCTAAAGCGTGGGGCGCGACCCAACAACGCTTGGCCGGCAACCCCTCCCTGCTGTATGCATTATTTGTAGGAAATAAGATTATGGCTGGCAAAAGCGTAGTGCGCGAAGCCAAGGAAATCACCTTGGCCATCGAGTTGATCGAATTGGGTGCGCGCCTGCAATTGCTCGAAGCTGAAACCAGCCTGAGCCGCGACCGTCTGATCAAGCTCTATAAGGAGCTCAAAGGCGTCTCACCTCCCAAAGGCATGCTGCCTTTTTCGACGGACTGGTTTACCACCTGGCTGCCGAACATCCATTCTTCGCTGTTCTATAGCACCTATCGCTTCATGGTCGACGAGGGCCGTTGCGATTCGATCACTGCGGTGGTCAAAGCCTATCGCCTTTACCTTGAGCAGATGGAATTGCAAGACCGGGAACCGGTGCTGGGGCTCACGCGCGCGTGGACCTTGGTGCGCTTCTTCGATAGCGGGATGCTGCAGATGACAGCGTGCTGCCGTTGCCACGGCCATTTCATCGCCCACGCTCATGATCCGCAGCAGCATGTGGTGTGCGGCTTGTGCCAGCCGCCGTCACGTGCCGGTAAAACTCGCAAGGCCGCTTCCGACAAGATGCTGGCGCTGGCTGAAGAAGCGGAAGAGGCAGGAGAAATGGCAGCATGAAGGGGCTAAAAGCGGGCTGTAAAGCGGGCAGCAAGCGGGCTGCAAAGTAGGCCGTAAAATCGGGCCGCATGAGGGCGAAGCGAGTGCAGCCCACGCCATTTCTGACGATTTCAGCACTTCTTTCCCGATCTTTCCTGGCGCATGCGTGTATTTGACTCGGGCCAAGCTGCATCAAGACTGTGCTCAGCCTTTTCTGGCGGGGCTTCTGGCTAGATACCCCACCTCAGCAATACTTTTTCGTTACCCTTCAGTTCCGGCCGTACGTTGCCGTAATACTGAAACATGCGGATGTTTTTTTATTCATTTTTTCAGTAACTGCAAGAGGACACGGTAGTGCTCGTCTTTATTGGATACCTGGTCGTGCTAGCGTCGGTCTTCGGTGGCTATGCCCTTGAGGGCGGCCACGTGGGTGCACTGGTTCAGCCGGTCGAAGTGCTGATGATCGTCGGCGCTGGTCTTGGCGCTTTTCTCGTTGGCAACAATATCAAAGTCATCCGGGCGACCCTGAAGGTATTGCCCACCTTGTTGCGTGGCTCGCGTTACAGCAAGAGCGCCTATATGGAACTGATGGCGTTGCTCTACATCATGCTGGCCAAGGCACGCAAGGACGGCATGATGTCGCTCGAATCGGATGTCGACATGCCGGAGCAAAGCCCACTGTTCCAGCAATACCCGAAGATCGTCGCCGACCACCACGTGCTGGATTTCCTGACCGACTATTTCCGCTTGATGGTGAGCGGCAACATGAACGCGTTCGAAATCGAAAACCTGATGGACGAAGAAATCGAAACGCATCATAGCGAAGGCGAAATTCCGGTCCATAGCTTGCAGAAGGTCGGCGATGCGATGCCGGCATTCGGCATCGTGGCCGCCGTGATGGGCGTCGTGCACACGATGGCTTCGGCCGGCCTGCCGCCTTCGGAGCTGGGCGCATTGATCGCTCAGGCGCTGGTCGGCACCTTCCTCGGGATTTTATTGTCGTACGGGTTCATTTCGCCGCTGGCCTCGTTGATCGAGCAGCGCGTGGCCGAATCGACCAAGATGCTGCAGTGTATCAAGGTGACCATACTCGCCAACCTGAATGGTTACGCGCCGGCTTTGTCGGTCGAGTTCGGTCGCAAGGTGCTGTTTTCAACCGAACGGCCGTCGTTCGCCGAGCTCGAAGAGCACGTCAACCAGGTCAAGAGCCAGGGCCGCTAAGCGGACCCGAGTTTTTTTCCTGAATAGTTATCGACCATGTCCAAGCGCGACGAACGCCCCATCATCATCAAGCGCGGTGCGCCGCCCCGCCATCAGCACCACGGCGGCGCGTGGAAGCTCGCTTATGCGGACTTCATGACCGCGATGATGGCGTTTTTCCTGTTGTTATGGCTGCTCGGATCGGTGAATACTTCCGAGCTTTCGGGAATTGCCGATTACTTCAAGATGCCGCTGCGCACGGCGTTGCTGGGCGGGAAGAAAAAGAGTGAAGGCGCCAGCGTGATCTTGGCCGGCGGCTTGGAGTTGATGAAACAGGATGGCGATACCAGCGATGCGGAGGGCAAGCAGATACCGCTGGACCAAGGTTCGAGCCCGATCAACGACAAAGTCGCGGGTGGCTCAGGCGGCTTCCAGGAAAAATTTGAATCCGCGCGCTTGCGCGATTTACAAATCAAGCTGGACAACGCGTTTGCCGCTACACCTCAACTGAAGCAGTTTCGTAACCAGGTCTTGATCGATATCACCCGCGACGGCCTGCGCATCCAGATCGTCGATTTGCAGAACCGGCCGATGTTTGCGAATGCGAGTGCAGTGGTCGAGCCTTACATGCAGGCGATCCTGCGGGAGATCGGGGCTGCGCTCAATGGCGTGCCGAACAAGATCGTCGTGTCGGGTCATACCGATGCCCATCCGTACTCGGGTGGGGAAAAGGGTTACAGCAACTGGGAGTTGTCGGCGGACCGGGCCAATGCTTCACGGCGCGAGCTGATTGCCGGCGGAATGGATGAAGCGAAGGTACTGCGCGTGGTTGGCTTGGCATCGATCGAGAACCTGAACAGCGATCCGTTCGATGCCACGAATCGACGCATCAGCATCATTGTGTTAAACAAGCGTGCCGAAGCCGCTTACTCACATGAGGCTTCGCAAACGACCGACATGCCGAATACGCCGGGGGCGGCGCTCGGGGCAATACAGCAGTTTGCCCCGTCGCCGGCGCGCTGAAGCAGTTCGCCATTTCAATAACAGTGACACGAGCACAAAGTCACGAAGTCACACTGGGGATAGCGACGCTATGACAAAAAACATCTTGGTGGTCGATGATTCGGCTTCCATGCGGCAGATTTTGGAGGTCACGCTCAGTGACGCAGGTTACGCGGTCACGATCGCGGCGGACGGGCGCGAAGCGCTGTCTCAGGCGCTGATTCGCAGCTTCGACCTCGTCTTGACGGATCAGAACATGCCAGGGCTTTCGGGGCTCGAATTGGTGCGCGCCTTGCGCGAACTCGAAACCTACCAGGAAACGCCGATCCTGATCCTGACCACCGAACATGGCGAAGATTTCAAGCACGAGGCTCGCGACTGCGGCGCGAACGGTTGGCTCAACAAGCCGTTCGATCCGCGCACGCTGACCGACATCGTTGCGTCGTTTGTCGAAATCGAAGGCGCGTGAGCACAAAAGCGTTAGCGGGCACGCAAGGCGAGCACAGGAAAAAGTAAAGCGGGTCGAGCAAGCATGCACCAGATTCACGGTTCATTGCTCGACCCCCAGCGCAACGATCAGCCCACATGGGTATATGGCATGACACTCGACATTACACAGTTCTATCAGACGTTTTTTGACGAAGCCGACGAATTGTTGGCCGAGATGGAGCGGCTGCTGCTTGGACTCGATGTTGCGCACCCCGAATCCGAGGATTTGAACGCGATTTTCCGGGCCGCGCATTCGATCAAAGGGGGCGCCGCGACCTTTGGTTTTACGGCGCTCACCGATACCACCCACATCCTCGAGTCCTTGCTGGATCGCGCGCGTACGGGCGAGCTCACGCTGCGCACCGACATGGTCGATCTGTTCCTTGAGACCAAGGACGTGTTGCACGAGTTGTTGCAGGCCTTGCGCGCCAGCACCGATCCCGATCCCGACTTGGTCTCCTCGATGTGCGGACGTTTGCAGGCGCTAGCTGATGCTGAAAGCGGCAAATCGGCTGCACCTGCACCCGCACCGGCCGCGCCCAAGCCAGCCGCACCGGTGGCGGCTGCACCCGCACCCGCACCGGCCGTGGTGGATCCGAGCGAGCCGCCCGGGCATCTGGTCCAGCAACTTCAAGAATTGGCCGGCGTGCTGGGCAGCGATGCCGCCGGCGCCCATGCGGAAGGCGCCGAGGGCAAACCCTGCCTGAAAGTCAAATTCACCGGCGTGAGTGAGCGCGACCGCGACCTGCTGGTGGAGGAGGTCGGCAACCTCGGGAAAATTCTGGATCGCAGCGAGCAAGGCAAGGTATTCACGCTGTGGCTGGAAACGGATTGCGATCCGGACGACATCATGGCCGTTTGTTGCTTCGTGATCGATGGCGACCAGATCGATGTGAGCCGCGGCATATACACGCCGCAGGAGATCGCCGAAGCCGAACTTTCGGCGCAAGTGCAGAAAGTCGACAGCGGCGCGGCCCCAGCGACTGCACCTGCTGCGGCGTCCGCATCCAATCCGGCGTCGACCCCTGCTGCGTCCCCCGCGAGCGCCGCACCTGTAGCTGCGCCACCGGTCGAGGCCGCCCCGGCGCCGAGCGCGGCATTAAGCGTTGTACCGGCGCCCGCGAACCCGGAAGCCGCGGCCAAAGCACCGGCGGCAAGCGGTGCCGCAGCTGCCGCGCCACGCGCGGTTGCCAGCGAGAACAGCTCGATTCGGGTGGGCGTAGAAAAAGTCGACCAGTTGATCAACCTGGTCGGCGAGTTGGTGATCACCCAGGCGATGCTCGCGCAGACCGCGACGGCGTTCGACCCGGTTCTGCACGAGCGCCTTTTCAACGGCCTGGGGCAGCTCCAGCGCAATGCGCACGATTTGCAGGAAGCGGTGATGTCGATCCGCATGATGCCGATGGATTACGTGTTCAGCCGCTTTCCGCGTCTGGTGCGCGATTTGGCCAGCAAGCTCGGCAAGGAAATCGAACTGGTCACGTTCGGTCAAGCGACCGAGCTCGACAAGAGCTTGATCGAGCGCATCATCGATCCGCTCACGCACTTGGTGCGCAACAGTCTCGATCACGGCATCGAGACTCCGGACGTGCGCGTGGCCGCGGGCAAGGATGCGGTCGGCCAATTGATCCTGTCGGCCGAACATCAGGGCGGCAATATCGTCATCGAAGTCAGCGATGACGGTGCCGGCTTGCGCCGCGACAAGATTCTCGCCAAGGCCGCCAAACAAGGCCTGCCGTCCAGCGAATCGATGAGCGACGAGGACGTCTGGCAAATGATTTTCATGCCGGGCTTCTCGACCGCCGAAAAGGTCACCGATGTGTCGGGGCGTGGCGTCGGGATGGACGTCGTCAAACGTAATATCCAGGGCATGGGCGGCCATGTCGAAATCCAATCGAGAGCGGGGCAGGGCACGACCACACGCGTCGTGTTGCCGCTCACGCTGGCGATCCTCGACGGCATGTTGGTCAAGGTTGGCAGCGAAGTCTTTATCCTGCCGCTGAATTTCGTCATGGAGTCGCTGCAGCCGTCGATGGACGACATTTACCAAGTGGCGGGCGACGAGCGCGTGGTTCGCGTGCGCGGCGAATACCTGCCGCTGGTCGAATTGCACTCGTTCTTCCAGGTAGAGAATGCGCGCACCGACCCGACCCAGGGCATCGTCACCATCATGCAGGCCGAAGGCCGGCGTTTCGCCTTGCTGGTGGACGATTTGCTCGGTCAGCAGCAAGTGGTGTTGAAAAACCTGGAAACCAATTACCGCAAAGTGCGTGGCATCTCGGCGGCGACGATCCTGGGCGACGGCAGCGTGGCGCTGATTGTCGACGTGGCGACCTTGAACCGCAGCGCGCAGAGCATGCGGGACAAGCCTGCGGGCAAGCTGGCGGCGGCATAAAGACATGACGGCCACGAACCTAATGCTCACGAACGTGCAGGCTGCGGCGAAAGCCGCGATGTTCGACAACTAATTTCGATCAATCCAACCGATCAACCCAAAACAGCGCATCCGGAGATCACGATGTCTGAAAGTCAAGCAATGACCCGCAGCCGTCCTTCAAGCCAGGCGGAAGCCGCCGGCAGCGAATTCCTCGTCTTCACGTTGGGCGACGAAGAGTACGGCATCGATATTCTGAAAGTTCAGGAAATTCGCGGCTATGACACGGTGACGCGCATTGCCAATGCGCCCGATTTCATCAAGGGCGTGATCAATCTGCGCGGCATCATCGTGCCTATCGTCGATATGCGCATCAAGTTCCATTTGGGCCGCGTCGAGTACGACCACCAGACCGTGGTGATCATCCTGAATGTGGCGAGTCGCGTGGTCGGGATGGTGGTCGACGGCGTGTCCGACGTGCTGACCATGACTGACGATCAGATCAGGCCGGCGCCGGAATTCGGTGCGTCGATGACGACCGAATACCTGACCGGCCTGGGCACCGTCGACGGTCGCATGTTGATCTTGATGGACATCGAAAAATTAATGACCAGCGAAGAAATGGCGCTGATTGAATCGGTCGCCTAGCCAGCGCGATCGGTTCGGGCGCCACGGCAACCGAACAGCACTTAGGTTATGCGGTGACAGCGTTACCGCGAGAGGATGAGCATGGAAGTACGCGCACAGCGTCGGATCGATGATACTGCCCCGCAACACGCGGCCGCAGATCACGAGCGCGACTTCGATTTCACGGAATCCGATTTCACCCGGATCCGTGCGCTGATTTATCAACGTGCAGGGATCGCGCTGTCGGACCACAAGCGTGACATGGCGTATAGCCGTCTCGCGCGGCGCTTGCGCGCGTGCGGAAAATCGAGCTTCAGCGCCTATCTCGACGCGCTCGAACACGACAATGATCCAGCCGAGTGGGAGGCGTTCACCAATGCGCTGACCACCAACCTGACGTCGTTCTTTCGCGAAGCGCACCACTTCCCGTTGCTGGCCGAACATGTCGCGAAAGTACGCGAGCCGGTGACGGTCTGGTGCTCGGCCGCGTCGACCGGCGAGGAGCCGTATTCGATCGCGATGACGCTGATCGAAACGCTGGGGGCGCGCGCCTCGCAGTGCACGATCCTGGCGACGGATCTCGACACCCAGGTGCTGGCCAAGGCTGCGGCCGGGGTCTATACGGTGGACCAAGTCAAAGGCCTGACGCCCGAGCGGCTGCGCAAATTCTTCTTCAAGGGCACCGGCGCGCAAGCGGGCTTCGTCAAGGTTCGCCCCGAACTGCGCTCGATGATTACCTTTGCGCAGCTCAACCTCACGGATACGCAATGGCCGCTCGCGCAAAAGCACGGCCCGTTCGACGTGGTGTTTTGCCGCAACGTGATGATCTATTTCGACAAGCCGACACAGGGCCGGATTCTCGAACGCTGCGCGCCGTTGATGAAACCATCCGGCTTGTTGTTTGCGGGCCACTCCGAAAACTTCACGTATGTGACGCGGTTTTTCCGCTTGCGTGGCCAGACCGTCTACGAACTCGCGAACGATAGCAACCGGCGCGCGGATACGGGCACGGCTGGCGCGGGTGGAATGGCTGGAACGGGCGCCGCGGCCGGAATAACCGGAACCCGGAGCGCATCGTGAGCGGCCTGCCCGTTGCAAGCAACTTCTACGTCGATACGGTGTTTCATCGTAACGGTGTCAAGCTGTTGCCCAACGAGTTTTTTGTCACGACCGACGATCTGGTACTGTCGACGGTGTTGGGTTCGTGCGTGGCTGCGTGTATTCATGACCGCACGGCGGGCATAGGCGGGATGAATCATTTCATGCTGCCCGACGACGGCGATCCGAACCGTGGCGCGTCCGATGCAATCCGTTACGGCGCTTATGCGATGGAAGTGTTGCTCAATGAACTGCTCAAGGGGGGCGCCAAGCGCGAGCGCCTGGAGGCCAAGGTGTTCGGCGGAGGCGCGGTGCTGGCGGGCATGACGACCCTGAACATCGGCGACCGCAACGCGGAGTTCGTGCGGCGCTACCTGGCAACCGAGAAAGTGCGTATCACCGCTGAGGATTTGCAAGGTAGCCATCCGCGCAAGGTGGCCTTTTTGCCCGCGACCGGACAGGTCATGGTCAAGAAATTACGTTTGCAACAAGAGCTTATCAGTGCGAGCGAGGGTGCCTCGATTGTCCAGCGCGAACAAGCGCTGGCACGTCAGCTCAGCGAGCAGCGCACGCAGGGTGGCGGGGCGGTGGAGTTGTTCAGCACACGCAGTGCGTCGCCGTATAAAAAGCAGCCCGATCTCGCGGCCCGTCCGAGAGTCGAGCTTTTCACCAGCCCTAAAAGCTCGGCGGCAGCGCCGCAAGCAGGGCTGCATCGCATCAACCGAACCGTGGAGAAGGCTTGAGTCCTCAACCTAAAATCAAAGTGCTGTGCGTCGACGATTCGGCGTTGGTGCGCAGCTTGATGAGCGAGATCATCAATAGTCACGCGGACATGATGGTGTGCGCCACGGCTCCCGATCCGCTGGTCGCGCGCGATCTGATCAAGCTGCATAACCCCGACGTGCTGACGCTGGACGTTGAAATGCCGCGCATGGATGGGTTGGACTTCCTCGAGAAACTGATGCGCCTGCGGCCGATGCCGGTGGTCATGGTTTCGTCGTTGACCGAACGCGGTTCGGAAATTACGATGCGTGCGCTCGAACTGGGCGCGGTCGATTTTGTGACCAAGCCGCGAGTCGGCCTGCGCGACGGGATGCTCGATTATGCGGAACTGATCGCCGACAAAATTCGCGCCGCGGCGCACGCGCGCGTGCGGCAGCATCCGCACGCAGCCGCGCCGCATGCGGCGGGACGTACCGGAACCACAGGCGACGCGCCGTTGTTGCGCAATCCGCTCATAAGTACCGAGAAATTGATTATCATCGGGGCTTCCACGGGCGGGACCGAGGCGATTCGCGAGGTATTGCTGCCGCTGCCGCCCGATTGCCCAGCGGTGCTGATTGCCCAGCATATGCCGCCGGGCTTTACGCGTTCGTTTGCGCAGCGCCTCAATACTTTGTGTCGCATCACCGTGAAGGAAGCCGAGCACGGCGAACGGGTTTTGCCGGGACACGCGTATATTGCGCCTGGTGACGCACACTTGAAGTTGGCGCGCAGTGGTGCAAACTACGTCGCCGAACTCGATTATGGCGAGCCGGTGAATCGCCACCGTCCGTCGGTCGATGTGCTGTTCCATTCGGCGGCCCACTTCGCCGGTAAAAATGCGCTGGGCGTGATTTTGACCGGAATGGGCAAGGATGGTGCGGCGGGATTGCTCGAAATGCGCAAGGCCGGTGCGTACACGATAGCGCAGGACGAGGCGAGTTGCATCGTGTTCGGCATGCCGCGCGAAGCGATCGCGATGGGCGGTGCCGATGAAGTCACGGCACTCAGTGAAATTAGTACGCGCCTGTTGTCGCGCCTGGCTTCAATGGGCGATCGGGGACACCGCGTTTAAGCAAAACATCGGGTACGACGTTTCGGGCGGCCCGCACAAGCAATCGATTTTTGGAGTGGAAACGATGGACAAAGGCATGAAGATTCTGGTGGTGGACGATTTTCCGACCATGCGTCGGATCGTTCGCAACCTGCTCAAGGAGCTGGGCTACTCCAACGTGGACGAAGCTGAAGACGGCGCAGCCGGGCTGTTGAAATTGCGCGGCGGCAATTTCGATTTCGTCGTGTCCGACTGGAATATGCCGAACCTGGACGGTTTGGCGATGCTCAAGGAAATTCGCGCCGACGCGAACCTGTCGCATCTGCCGGTGCTGATGGTGACCGCCGAAGCCAAGAAGGAAAACATTATTGCGGCAGCGCAGGCCGGGGCCAACGGCTATGTGGTGAAGCCCTTCACCGCCGCTACGCTGGACGAAAAGCTCTCCAAGATTATCGACAAGATGGCAAAAGAGGGGACCTGATGTGAGCATCGAGCCAGACGTGAATCAAGCGGCCCAGGATGCCTACGCCACGGAAGCCGCCGCGAAGGCGGCCATGGCCAACCTGACGGGCGGTGACGAAGCAGCCGAGCGCATCATCAACCGTATCGGCCAGTTGACCCGCACCTTGCGCGAGAGCATGCGCGAGCTGGGCTTGGACACGCAGGTCGAAAAAGCCGCGGTGGCGATTCCGGACGCGCGCGACCGGCTCGAATATGTGGCATCGATGACCGAGCAGGCAGCCGAGCGTGCGCTGAATTCGATCGAGATCGCCAAGCCGCTGCAAGAGCAACTGCAAAAGGATGCGCAGGCGCTTGAGGGCCGCTGGCAGCAGTGGTTCGACGCCCCCATGGAAATCGACGATGCGCGCCAGATCGTGCGTGATACGCGCACCTATCTGCAGGAATTGCCGGCTATCACGCAGGCAACCAATACCCAGTTGATGGAAATCATGCTGGCCCAGGATTTTCAGGACTTGACCGGGCAGGTCATCAAGAAAATCATGGATGTGGTGTACAACATCGAGCAACAGCTGCTGGCCGTGCTGTTGGAAAACATCTCGCCGGAGCGCCGCGCCGAGATCCAGGCCGTAGTCAGCGGCACCGTCGGTTCGGGCGACACACTGCTCAATGGACCGCAGGTAAACCCGACCCAGCATACCGACGTGGTGGCCGACCAGGAACAGGTCGACGATCTGTTGACCAGCCTGGGTTTCTGACAAGCCGGACGGGGCGCTGCGGGCAGTCTGCGCAGCGCCTTCCGGCCAGCATCGGCGCGCTCTGATTTGATCCGCGTTTGATCTGCTGAATTGCGCCTGTTTTCACGCGTTTATCCCCGCATCGTCGCTTGACTGGACCCTGAATAATGCATTCGGTGGGTAAATCCGCGTGCGCAAGTTCGTCTGCGCCGTGGGCCCGCACGGAGAATTCATGGCAGAAGACAGCGATCTCGAACGAACAGAATCAGCGACTCCGAAGCGCCTGGAACAGGCGCGCGAGGAAGGACAGGTTGCGCGCTCGCGTGAACTGACCACGTTCGCATTGCTGGTCACGGGTTTCGGTGGCCTGTACGCAATGGCTGGGACCGTCAGCGCGAATTTCGAAGCTGTGTTTCGCGGCGCGTTCATCTTCGATCGCGCGGCCGCATTCGAGCCGGGCGCGATGTTGCAACACCTCAGTCTGCTGGGTTTTCACGGCGCCGTGACGATAATGCCCATCCTGGCGGCGTGCATGGTGGTGGCCTTGGCGTCGCCGATGGCACTGGGCGGTTTTATGATATCGGGCAAGCCGCTGGGTTTGAAATTCTCGCGCTTGAATCCGATCTCGGGCCTGGGCAAGATGTTTTCGGGCCAAAGCCTGACGACCCTGGGCTTCGCTTTTGCCAAGTCGGTGCTGGTCGGCGGCGTGTCGATCCTCGTGATGCGACACTACCGCGATGCTGCGCTCGGCTTGGGCGCCGAGTCGCTCCATACCGCACTCGGCCATGCCCTGCAAATGGTGGCGAACACCTGCATATGGATCATCGCTTCGATGTTGGTGCTGGTGTTGTTCGATGTGCCTTACCAGTTGTGGCAGCACGCCAAGAAGCTGCGCATGACCAAGGAAGAGGTCAAGCGCGAATTCAAGGAAAGCGAGGGCGACCCCTTCATCAAGGGCAAGATCCGCCAGCAGCAGCGTGAAATGGCGCGACGCCGGATGATGGCGCAGGTTCCCCAGGCGGACGTCATTGTCACCAACCCGACGCACTACGCGGTGGCGTTGCAGTATCAAGACGGCTCGATGAAGGCGCCGCGCTTGCTGGCCAAGGGCGCGGACCTGGTCGCGGCGCGGATTCGCGAAATTGCGGCAGAACACAACATACCGGTGCTCGAATCTCCGCCGCTGGCGCGCGCCTTGTTCCAACACACCGAACTGAACCAGGAAATTCCGGCCGCGCTCTACGGCGCGGTTGCCGAAGTGCTGGCCTGGGTGTATCAACTGCGCCGTTGGCACAAGGACGGCAGCGGGAATGCGCCCGATGCGCCTTCAGAACTGGCAGTGCCCCCTGAACTCGACATACCTGCGCGCGGCGCCGGAAGCCTCGCATGAGTACACCAGCACAAGCGCCGGGCAAAAGCGGCTTCAAGCTGCCCGCCGCACTCACAGGTCTGAAGCTCAAGGGCGCCGCGGGTCCGGTCTTGATCGTGCTGATTCTCAGCATGATGATCTTGCCGTTGCCGGCATTCGCGCTCGATCTGTTGTTCACCTTCAATATCGCGCTCGCGATCATGGTGCTGCTGGTCAGCATGTACACCACCGAGCCGCTGGAATTCTCGTCGTTTCCCAGTGTGTTGCTGTTCTCCACGTTGCTGCGCCTGTCGCTGAACGTCGCTTCAACCCGTATCGTGCTGCTCGAAGGCCACACCGGGCCCGACGCGGCCGGCAAGGTGATCGAAGCGTTCGGGCATTTCCTGGTCGGCGGCAACTACGCAGTCGGCATCGTGGTGTTTGTGATCTTGATCGTGATCAACTTCATGGTGATCACCAAGGGCGCGGGGCGGATCGCCGAAGTGTCGGCGCGCTTTACCCTGGACGCCATGCCCGGCAAGCAGATGGCGATCGACGCCGACCTGAATGCGGGCTTGATCAACGAAGAGCAGGCGCGTACGCGGCGCGCCAAAGTGGCGCAGGAAGCCGACTTCTATGGCTCCATGGACGGTGCCAGCAAGTTCGTGCGCGGCGATGCGGTGGCCGGCCTTTTGATCATGGCGATCAACATCATCGGCGGCTTGATCGTCGGCGTGGTCCAGCACGACATGGATATCGGCGCGGCGGCCAAGAATTACACGCTGCTGACCATCGGCGACGGCCTGGTTGCACAGATCCCGGCCCTGGTGATCTCGACGGCGGCGGGTGTGATCGTGAGCCGCGTCGCCACCAATGAGGATATCGGTACGCAGCTCAGTGGGCAGTTATTTGCCAACCCGCGCGTGCTGTTCATTACCGGAGTGATTCTGGGCAGCTTGGGATTGATCCCCGACATGCCGCACGTGGCTTTTCTGTCGCTGGGCGGTGGTTTGATTTATTTGGCGCGGCGCATGAGCAAGCGCACCGCGGCGGACGCGGCGAGCGCCGCGAGTGCTGCGGCCGTGCCGGCCGTGACCGGTCCGGTCGAAGCGCCTGAAGCGAGCTGGGACGACGTGACGATGCTCGATCCGCTCGGTCTCGAAGTGGGCTATCGCCTGATCTCGCTGGTCGACCGTAGCCGCGACGGCGAGTTGCTCAAGCGCATCAAAGGCATCCGCAAGAAATTTGCGCAGGAGATTGGTTTCCTCGCGCCGGTGGTGCACATACGCGACAACCTCGAACTCAAGCCGAACGCTTACCGGATTGCGCTGCACGGTGTGGAAGTGGGCAGCGGCGAGGCATACCCGGGCCAGTGGCTCGCGATCAATCCCGGGCAGGTGAGCGCTCCGTTGCAGGGCACGCAGACCAAGGATCCCGCTTTCGGCTTGCCGGCGGTGTGGATCGACTCCGCCGCGCGCGAACAAGCCCAGGTGTTCGGCTATACCGTGGTGGATGCCAGCACGGTGGTCGCTACCCACTTGAATCATTTGGTGGTCACGCACGCGTCCGAGCTGCTGGGGCGCCAGGAAGTGCAGAGCCTGCTGGATCGTGTCGGCAAGGAGGCGCCCAAGCTCACCGAGGATCTGGTGCCCAAGCTGCTACCACTCACCACGGTCCAGAAGGTGCTGCAGAACTTGCTCGACGAGGGTGTGCCGATCCGCGATATGCGCACCATCCTCGACGCGTTCGCCGAGAATGCGACTAAGGTTCAGGATCCGTTCGAATTGACCGCGCTGGTGCGGCTCGCACTGGGTCGCGCGATTACACAGCAGTGGTACCCGGGCACCGGCGACATGTCGGTCATGGGGCTGGACGCCGGGCTCGAACGCGTGTTGGCGCAGGCCATGTCGGCCAGCCCGGCCGGGCATCAAGAGCCGGGCCTGGAGCCCGGGCTGGCAAGCACGCTGCTGCAGGAATCGCAGACGGCGATGACGCGCCAGCAAAATCTCGGACACCCGCCGGTACTGCTGGTGCAGCACGGTCTGCGTCCCTTGCTCGCGCGATTCTTGCGCCGTAGTTTGCCGCACCTGAAAGTTTTATCCTACGCCGAGGTGCCCGACACCCGGACTATTAAAGTCACAGCCATGATCGGAGGCCAGGTTTGAAAATCCGTAAATTTGTCGCAGGGTCGTCTCGCGAGGCGTTACGCCTGGTACGTGAAGCGCTGGGCCCGGATGCGGTGGTCCTGAGTAACCGCGCGACCGAAGACGGAGTCGAACTGGTTGCGTTGGCCGAAGACGATCTCGCGTCGCTGGCGCATCCAGGCGAGTCGGCTACGCCCCGCGCGAATGTGCCGCAGGCCTCGCGCCCCGAGCCATGGACACCGTACGCGACGCCACAGGCTGCGCAGGCTGGGTCGAACGGGTCTTCACAAGTGCCTTCGCACGATGCGCCGATGCGCCACGCCGGCTTGCCCGATCCGTTTGCATCGAGGTTCGGCGCGCCTGCCTCGGTGGTCGATCAAGGCATGTACGGCTCGTCCGCGTCGCAAGGTACAACTCAGGCTAAAACTCAAGGCGCAACGCAAGGTGCAACGCAAGGTGCAACGCAAGGCGTGCCAACGATGTCGCCCACGCTAGGCGTGCCGCCCAGCGCCGCGCTCGAGCGTGCGCTGGAACGGCTGCGTCAGCAACCGGCATCGTCCGATACTGCCGGTCTCAAGACCGGTGCGGGTACTGGCCCGACGCCGGGCCTCGCGACCCGGGTTAGTCCGCCGTACCTCGGCGACGCTGACCATGTCGTGCACGTCGACGCGAAACCCATGACGCCGGCCGATGCCATGGCGAAACATCTCGGCGGAACTGTTGAAAGGCACGCAGCGCGTGCAACCGACACCGACACGGGCCGGGCCGGGCGCCCGGAGGTCGCGAGCCAACCAATCAAGCCCTCGGAGAGCCATGGGATGCCCTTGAGCGCCGCCGCGTTCGCCGTGGCGCCCGTGCGCTTCAGCGCGCCCGAGCCGCAGAGTGCTGCCGAACCACCACAGGCGCCGACGTCGCAGACTATGCCGACTCAGCCTGCGCTCGCGTACTCGGTCCAGACGAATGTCTCCGCTTCGTTCGGCATGCCGTTCAATCTCGGCGGCACGGCCACGGCCTCGCAAACGCCCAGGGACGCCGCCGATAGCGAGGCCGCCGTCGCTTGCGCCGCGGATAGTTCTGCCGCCGACATTGCCGCTACCGCTGCAGCGCTGCAGCAAGCGATTGCTGGAGCGCCCATCGCTGAAGCACCCGTCACAGCAGCACCCGTCACAGCAGCACCCGTCACAGCAGCACCCGTCACAGCAACACCCGTCGCTGAAGCCCCCGTCGCTGCAGCACCGGTCACGTCCAAGCCCGATCTTGCCGCAGAGATTGCCGCCGTCCCCGTCGACGAAGCGCAGATGCGTGTCGCCGAAATCGTCGCGCAAAGCGTCATCGGCGAAATCCAATCGATGCGTGGTGTGTTGGAAGAAAAGCTCGCCGGCTTGCTCTGGAGCGATCGTCAGCAGCGTGAGCCGGTGCGTGGCCATGCCGCCAAAACCTTGCTGGCCGCGGGCTTCTCGGCGCAACTGGTCAAGCTGATGATAGACCGCATGCCGAGCCAGACCGATCACGCTCAGGCGATGCAATGGCTCAAAGCCACGATAGAGCGCAACCTGCCGGTACTGCAAAGCGAAGACGCGTTGCTCGAGCGCGGCGGTGTGTATGCGCTGATGGGCCCAACCGGCGTAGGCAAGACAACCACGACCGCGAAACTCGCCGCACGCTGCGTCATCCGTTACGGCGCGGACCGCGTCGCGCTTTTGACCACCGATAGTTACCGGATCGGCGCGCGCGAGCAATTGCATATCTACGGGAAGATCCTCGGGGTCAGCGTGCATGCGGTGAAAGATGCCGTCGATCTGCGCCTGGTGCTCTCCGAGCTGCGCAATAAGCACATCGTCCTGATCGACACGATAGGCATGAGCCAACGCGATCGCGCGGTTTCCGAACAGATCGCCATGCTGTGCGGCACGGGCGTGCCGGTACAACGGCTGCTGCTGCTCAACGCGACCAGCCACGGCGATACCCTCAACGAGGTGGTGCACGCCTACCGCAATCGTCAGGCCGAAAGCGATCCCGATCTCGCGGGCTGCATCCTGACCAAGCTCGACGAGGCGACCAATATCGGTGCCGCGCTCGATACCGTGATTCGCTACCGTTTGCCGATTCATTACGTGTCGACCGGCCAAAAAGTGCCGGAGAATTTCTACGTAGGTCGCAAGGACTTCCTGATGAAGGCCGCGTTTAGCGTTTCACGAGAGCAATCTCCGTTCGTATCAAACGAGGACGATCTCCACGCCGTGATGGCCGCCGCATCGTCGAACGTCGCGGCTGAATTGGGTGCCGTCCGCTTTGGATAAGATCGTACTCGACCAGGCCGAAGGGCTGCGTCGGCTGCTCGCGCCCGACGTCGCGCGCATTGTCTCGCTGGTGGGTGGCGTGCGCGGTGCCGGCACCAGTTCGGCGGTGGCCAATTTGGCCGCGGCGCTGGCGCATCAGGGCAAGGACGTGCTCGTGATCGACGAAAGCGACGGCGGGAAGAACTCGGTGACGGCCGCGCTCGGCATTGTCGCGGCCGGATCGTTCGCGGGCGTGCTGGCCGGGCGTTTGCCATTGTCGCAAGCGGTCGGTCGGACACCCGACGGCGTGGCGGTGTTGCCATCGCCTCGTGCCACTATCGACGGGTATGCTCCGGGTCGTTTGTCGGCAGCGTTGAACGGCTTCGCCGATATTGTGCTGATCGACGCGATGCTCGACGATGAAGGCGGCATCTCGCCGCTCGCCATGCAGGGTCACGACCTGGTGATTTCGATGCGCGCCGACGCGGCATCGATCACGGGCGCTTATGCCTGCGTGAAACGCTTGCATTACGTCCATGCGATCCAGCAATTGCGGGTGCTGCTCAACGGGGTGGCCTCCGCGAGCGACGCGCAAAGCGTTTATCAGAATTTGTCCGAGGTGGCGAACCGTTATCTATCGGTATCGCTGTCGCTGGCCGGTGCGATCTCGCTGGACGCCAGGATGGCGCGTGCGCTGCAATTGCGTCGTAGCGTGGTGGAGGCATTTCCCGCGGCGCCCGCGGCGCTCGATTACCGCCGGGTCGCCAGCGACCTGCTGTATTGGCCGTGGCGTCCGGTGGCTGCCACGGAAGCCCCGTCGGGCAAAACGCTCAGGACGCCCATGGCGTCGATAGACCCCGCCTAATGATGTCGGTTATGTACACAGCCCAAGGAAAGGTCGTTTCCTCGTCCGAAGCGTTGATGCGGTACGCGCCGTTGGTACGCCGGCTGGCGCTGCAGTTGATCGCCAAGCTGCCGGCCAGCGTTGACCTGGACGATTTGATCCAGGCCGGCACGATCGGTTTGATGGACGCGGCCGGACGCTTCAAGGAAGATCAGGGCGCGCAGTTCGAAACCTATGCAAGCCAGCGGATTCGAGGCGCGATGCTCGATGAGCTGCGCAATAACGACTGGTTGCCACGCAGCTTGCGCAAGACGTCGCGCGAGGTCGAGCAGGCGATACACGCGATCGAGCAGCAATTGGGCCGCGCGCCGCTGGACACCGAAGTGGCCGGGCAGATGAAGCTGCCGCTCGATCAATATCAGGCCGTGTTGCAGGAATTGCACGGCAGCCAGTTGATCTATTACGAGGATTTCGACCGCAACGGCGACGACGAATCGTTTCTCGACCGATACTGCGTCGACAAGAGCGACCCGCTTTCGGCGCTGCTCGACGAGCATTTGCGCAACGCGCTGATCGACGCGATCGAGCGCCTGCCCGAACGCGAGAAATTGCTGATGGGCCTGTATTACGAACAGGGCCTGAACTTGCGCGAGATCGGGGCGGTGATGGAAGTCAGCGAATCGCGCGTTTGCCAGCTGCACAGCCAGGCGGTGTCGCGATTGCGCGTGCGGTTGCGTGAACTGGCCTGGGAGCGGCCGGAGTCAGACTGAATGAGCGGATGGCTTGGAGGTTAAAGCCAAGCACATGAAAACACGGGAAGAAAGTACCGCGCTCTGTCGGGACCAGGCTAATCTCTAGTGCCAATCCCTAGCCACCAAGCTTAGCGCATATCGGTCGGCATGCGACCATCAGGCCCGTACACCGCGGCCGCGGCGCCGCCCGCACCGCGCGCTTCACGCAACGCCACCATGGCGCGCCGCGTGTATTCCAGGCGTGTGCGCAACAGCATCCCATTGGTCAGATTGCAGGAACGCGCGCTTGTCGCGCTGCGGGTAAGCTCGTTCCAGACCGGCGCGAGGCGAGCGTCCTTGCGTATCGCCGCCTCGATGCCCTTGCGGTCGTTCGCCTGTCCGATCGCCGCCAGACAACGGCCTCGCTCCAGCGCAAGCTCCGCCAATTGACTAGCCAGTGCGCTCTTGCGTTCGACGATGCTCGGCAAAACCTCCATCAGGGAACTTGACGTCAGGGCCGCCTGTTCCTCGGCCAGCACGCTATCGAATTCGGCCGCAGTCTTATGTTCTTCGACAAGACAGGTCAGGAGCGCATCGGTCATTGTGTTTTGCCTTTATGGGTCGGTCGCGCGCCGGCCAGCCAGCCGGCATGCGAGTATGAAATCAGGCCCGAATCAACTCGACTCGTGCGGTTTTTGCAGCAGATCACGTACTGTTTGGATCAAGCCGTCGGCGATCTTGCCGGGATCGACCGACAGATTGCCTTTGCTGATCGCGTCCTTGATTTCGGCCACGCGTTTTGTATCGATGCCGCCAGTGGCGTTGGTCAGGCCGCCGCTGAGCCCACGGATCTCCAACGAGAGTGTCGACAAATTGACATCTTGCTGTGTGCCGGCTGCTTGCGTGCTGGTTTGTGTCGATGCCTGCGAGCTTGCTTGCGAGCTTGCCGGTGCCGATGCTTGCGACGTTGCCTGCGTATTTGACGCGTTTTGCGTCGACGCGTCACCTTGCGCTGCGCGTTGCGCGCTGCCGTTCAGCGCCGATGAACTGCTTGGCGTAGGGGTGACGGTTGGATCAATTTTCACGGTGTTTTCTCACATTTAGCGTCTGACTAACGTAACGGCAAACTGCTGAAATTCTTTAGCCATTATCGTACGCGTGGCGCAAAAAAACCTACCGATTCAATGCCCCGCCGCCGCCCAGCGAGCTTCGCCGTCCGATCCCGCTTGCGGCCAAAGGCCGTCGCCGCGCACGGACGCATCCTGTCTGGTGCAACTTCGATCACATCGGCACCTCGACAGTTCCCCCGTCTCTTACGACGCCGCTGACGATCTGCCCGGAACCCGTACGCACCTGCACCGACTCCCCGGGGGCCGCGTTACCGAGCGCCCGGCCCTCGGAGCTGATCGAAAACCCCGCGCCTTGGGCGACGAGCTTGACGGGCTGGTCGAATTTAACCGCGTTGACCGTACGCAGCAAATCCGTGCGCAAGGGCATGCCCGCGGTGATACGCGATTGCGCTGCCGTGCCGACGACCTGCGAGAGATCGGTTACGAGGCTACGCGGCATATTGGTCAAATCGGTTTGACGCGCCTCGATATCGGCCTGGGAGATGGACTGGCCCGGGGCGATGTCGCGGGAGGCCACGTAATAGCTACCGTTGACCGCCACGCGCGCTTGTAAATAAAGCGTCCACGGGTGATCGCCCACGCAGCGCATGCCTACCGTCGTGCGTCCCCATACCCGCGCGCCGGGCGGCAGAAAAGGTTCGAGCGAGGCACATTGAGCCAGTCCGCTGGGCGCCGCGGGTTTGACCGTGATGACCACCTGTCCTGGCAGACCGGCCGCCTGCTGGCGCAAAAATTGTTCGGCGGCGACGCGGATCGCCTCATTATTTTGCTTGCCCGGCTGGTCGAGGTTGGGTATCAGCGCAGGAGGCGGCATGGCGGGGGCCGGGAATGTATTGGCCGCTACGAATTGTGGCGGAACCGGTTGTGGCTGAACCGCCGTATCCAGCTGACGAGCCACGCCGCCATCCGCTGCGCGCAAAGTTGCGGGCGCAGGCGCGGCAGGGGCGCCCGGTTCGATGACGATGCGGGTGTCGTTCACCGCGGCGCTGGCATTGCCGGCGCCGATACTCGGATCTATCACCGGTTCCGGCAGGTGTCCGGCCAAGGGCCGGCCGGTCGCGACAGGCGCGGCCGCTACGGGCGAGGAAGCGGTAGGAGCGGAACCGGTAGACGCGGTCACAACCACAGGCTGATCGTGACTCACCATCTTCGGCATGACGTAGGGGTGCTGTGCCGCATAGGCCGGAATGATCGGCATCGGCGTGCGCTGCGTCAGTATGATCCTGCGCAGCGGCGCTGGCTGCAATGCATGGGGTGCCCCCGGCGCGCTGCTCAATGAGCTGCCCGACGGAACAATGAGGGGGCGCGGGGCAGTCGTGTCGGCCGCCACGCTCACGGGGTGCACGTCGAGCGCGTGGGGCGCGGCGGGCGTCACGCTGGTGGAAATGGGCAGCGCCACGTTGGCGGAATTGGCGATATTCCCCGCATTGACGGCAATGCCGCCGGCGCTCGGCGCAATGATCATCGTGCCGGAGGCCGAAGTCTGAGCCTGGCAGGTGGCACTGAACGCACCGACCAGCACGGCCAGCGAGACCAGTCGCCCGCGCGCGCGCCTCAAGCGCGGCATCGCGTTGTCGTCCGCCGTGCTTGCGCGACGTCGGTCACGCCCCGGGGTATTGGCCCCCCGGGCTACGGCGGGGCGCATTCTATACAGCGCCATGACATTTCTCCACTTTTCGACTACCTACGGATTGTAGAGAGGGTGATCGGGCTGAAAACCTTGAATTGAGGCGCCCTTACCCTCCTATTCCGCCAATTGCCGCTTGCGCGGCCGAAATAACATGCGCTAACGGTAAAAATCCCTCATTGAGCGGTGTGCTGCGGCATGCGTGGCGCGTCGAGTGAAATGCGAGTGAGCGTCGAGCGTTCGACTGCAGACCGGCGATGGGCAAGATTATTAACTAGAGGATCGTACGTAGATGGATAGACTCGATGCGGATTTTGAATTCGGCAAGCAAGCGTTGGGGCTGCGCGCCTATCGGCAGGAAGTGCTGACGTCGAACATCGCCAATGCGGACACGCCGGACTACAAAGCGCGTGACATCGATTTTGCCTCGACGCTGACGAGCGCGCTCGCGCGCAACGGTATTACGCCCATGGCGGGCACGACCACGCTCGCCATGGCGGCACCGTCCGAAGGCGTGGCGGCGGGCTCGGGTGGGGTAGTGCTGGCGACCGACGCCGGCGGTCAGATCGCCGGGCGGGAAAGTTCGAGCGAGCAGTCCGCAACGCTGATGTACCGCAATATTGCCCAGCCTAGCCTCGATAACAACACCGTGGATCTAGACACAGAGCGCCTTAATTTTGCCGATAACTCGCTGCACTACGAGACGGCTTTGAACGGTCTCACAGGGCAGATCAAGGCCATGTTGGCCGCGCTTTCGACGGGAACCTAAGATGACGATGATGAGCATTTTCCAGGTGGCCGGCTCGGCACTGTCGGCCGAGTCGCAGCGCCTGAACGTAACGGCCAGCAATCTGGCCAACGTCAACACGACGAGCGGGCCGGATGGTCAGCCGTATCGCGCCAAGCAAGTGCTGTTCGAAACGGATCCGCTGGGTGGGGACGCGTCGGGCAACAGCATCGGCGGCGTGCGGGTGAGCGGCGTGATCGAGGATCCCACACCGTCGAAAACCGTCTACGACCCGAAGAACGCCGGTGCGAATGCGGACGGTTACGTCACGCTGCCCAACGTCGATCCGGTTCAAGAGATGGTCAACATGATTTCGGCATCGCGCGCTTATCAGGCCGACGTAGAAGCCATGAATACCGCCAAAACATTGATGCTTAAAACTTTGACCATGGGTCAGTAAAGGAACGCGATGACAGCCGTCAACAGCCCAGGCGCCAGCAATGCCGCCAACGACTCGACCAGTACCACGAGCAGTAACGCGAATTCGGCCGCAAGTCTGCAAAGCACGTTCCTGACGCTACTGGTGACTCAGTTGCAGAACCAGGACCCGACGAATCCGATGGACAGTTCGCAATTGACCTCGCAGCTCGCCGAGATCAATACGGTGTCCGGGATCGCCCAGTTGAATCAGACGCTGACTTCGTTGCAAACGCAGCTCACGGCGAGCCAGCAAGTGTCGGCCAGCACCTTGCTCGGCAAGACTGTGTTTGCGCCGGGCTCCAATGTGCAGGTCGTCTCGGGCCAGCCCAGCACTTCCGGGGTCAATCTCTCGGGCGCCGCGACCGATCTCACGCTGACGATCAAGGACGCGAACGGCAACACCGTGCGCACGATCGATGAAGGCGCGCAGCCGGCCGGCCTTAGCGTGAACACCTGGAACGGCAAGGACAGCAACGGTAACGTGGTGCCGGACGGCACGTACACGATCTCCGCCACCGCGGCTTCGGCAACCACGACGGCTGTCACGGCCACGACGATTACGCTGAATACGGTCACGAGCATCATCCAGCAGTCGGACGGCACAACTGGCGTGACGCTCTCGGACGGCGATGTCGTGGCCTTGAGCCAAATCGTGGATATTTTACCGGCGCCGCCAGCGGCGCCAGCGTCAGGAACGCAGCCGGCATCGGGAACGTCGTCTTAATAAAACGGCTCAGGCCTTTATTGTCGTTTTCTAGTATTTGCGTCACTAAATCAGCGTTACTAAAGTTACTAAACCAGCTTTTTTGCGAATGTCGCGCATCGGGAGAGTTTCATGGGTTATGAACAAGGCTTGAGCGGGTTGGATGCGGCGTCGACCAACCTGGACGTGATCGGCAACAATATTGCGAACTCGAGCACGGTCGGGTTCAAGGAAGGTTCCGCAGAATTTGCCAGCGTGTTCGCCAATTCGTTGGCGCAAAGTTCGAACAACCAGGTCGGCATTGGCGTGCAAGTGTCGGGAATCGAAACCTCATTTACCCAGGGCGATATCGCCACCAGCCCCAATTCCTTGGACATCGCCATCAATGGCGGCGGCTTCTATGAAATGCAGGACGCCGGCCAGACCGTGTTCACCCGCAATGGGCAGTTCACCACCGACAAAAACGGCTTCATCGTCGATGCGTCGGGCGCGCAGTTGATGGGGTTCCCGGTCAATTCTGCCGGTGTCGCGACCTCGGGCACACTCCAGCCCTTGCAAATTCCGCAGGCCAATATCCCGCCGCAAATATCGACGTTTGTTAAGGCTCAATTCAACCTTGATTCGGGTGATACGGTGCCCGTCGATACGCCGTTCAGCCCGACCGATCCGGCTAGTTTCAACAACCAGTCGGGGGTGACGGCTTTCGACTCGCTGGGCAATCAGGAAAACCTGAGCCTGTTCTTTGTCAAGGGTGCGGTCGCGGGGACGTGGAATGTATACGCTTCGGATAACGGCAACACGCTGCTGCCTTCGCAGGGCACTGGGCCCGTTACGTTCACCGGCGCCGCCGCGGATTTTCCGGCCACGGTAGCGGGTGCGTCGGGTGCCATCAACATCAACGGCGTGAACGTCACCATTCCGGCCACGGGCACGGCCCCTGCGGCCACGGTCACGGCGGCAGCGGCGGCGACCGCTATCAATAGCACGCCCGGCACGGGCGTTTCAGCGTCAGTCGATGCGGCCGGCGACTTGGTGCTCACCGCTTTGCCGCCAACGACTCCCGCGGCTGTGATCACCGTGGGCGGCGCCGATTCTGGCGCGCTCTTCGGTGCAGCCACCACGCAAGCCGGCACCGCGGCACCCGCCGGTCTCGTCGGCACAGCGACATTCAACACCAACGGCACACTGACGGGTTTCGCCAATGTGAGCGGTGCGGTTGCCGCGACTGCCGGCGCCGTCCAGATTTCAATACCTGACTCCACGGGAGCCGGTACGCCGCTGAGTTTGTCGCTGAACCTGACGGGTACCACCCAGTTTGGCGGTGCGTTCTCCGAGAATGGGCTCGACACCGACGGTTTCGCCACCGGCGTGCTCACGGGTAACACCACGAGCGCCAGCGGCTTGATCGAAGGGATATATAGCAACGGTCAGCAACTGGCGCTCGGCCAGATCGCGTTGGCGACGTTCGGCGACGTCAACGCCTTGTCCGCGATCGGCAATAACTTCTACGTGCAAACGAATGCCTCGGGTCAACCTATCATCGGCGTGCCGGGCGATACCAACCTGGGTTCACTCGAATCGAACGCGACCGAGTCGTCCAACGTCGATCTGACGACCCAACTGGTGGATCTGATCACGGCGCAACGCGATTACCAGGCCAATGCGCAGACCATCAAGACTCAGCAGACGGTCGACCAGACGCTGTTCCAGTTGTAATGGGCGGCAGGCACTGAACCCTAGATCGCGACCCATCCACCGAACTCAAGCGAGAGATTGATCCCATATGGACCGAATGCTTTACGTCGCAATGACAGGTGCTACTCAGTCACTCGAGCAGCAGGGGCAAATCGCCAACAACATGGCGAACGCTTCGACGACAGGCTTTCGCGCGCAGCTCAGCGCGTATCGGGCGGTGCCGCTGCGCAACGAGGACGAGCTCGCGGCCGGCACGACCGATGTGACTCGAACCTATGTGGTCGATTCCACGCCGACGGCGGATTTCACGCCGGGGCCGGTCCTGACCACCGGCAATCCGCTCGATGTCGCGTTGGCGGGCCAAGGATGGTTCTCGGTGCAGACGGCGGATGGTAACGAGGCCTATACGCGAGCCGGCGATTTTAAAATCAACGCGGCCGGCCAGTTGGTGACGTCGAACGGGTTACCGGTGCTGGGCACCGCAGGCCCGATCGCGATACCGGCGAATGCCGAGGTGACCATCTCGAATGACGGCACCGTGTCCGCGCTTGGGGCAGGGGAGCCGGCCGACTCGGTGGCGGTGGTCGATCAACTCAAGCTCGTCAATCCGGACGTGACGACCCTGGTGCGCGGCGACGACGGTTTGTTCCGGCAGGCTAACGGAACACCGGCCGACGCCGATCCCACTGTCACAGTGACGCCCAATGCACTTGAAGGCAGCAACGTGAATCCGATCAATGCGATGGTCGCGATGATTGCGAACGCCCGGCAGTTCGATATGCAAATGAAGCTGCTGCAAACCGCGGACACCGACGACCAGGCGTCCAACGCACTCATGACGTTTACCTCTTGATGCCGGCCTCGTTGCTTGGGTTGGCTTTGCGGTTGGATTCGATCGCGGCTTGTATTTTAGTCAGCAATTTTGCGCGCCCGGCGTTCGACGCCGTTCGCGTTCACGCCCTAAGAGCGGGAGCTCAATAAATGAATCGTTCTCTATACATCGCAGCGACCGGCATGAATGCCGAGCAGGCGCAGATGGACGTGATCTCGAACAACCTGGCCAACGTCAGCACGAATGGTTTCAAGTCCTCGCGCGCGGTGTTCCAGGATTTGCTGTACCAGACCGTGCGTCAGCCGGGCGCGCCGTCCACCCAGCAAACCGATTTGCCCACCGGCCTGCAATTGGGCACGGGCGTGCAACAGGTCTCGACGGAAAGGCTCTTCACGCAAGGCGCGCTGCAAAACACCGGTAATGCCGGCGATCTCGCGATCCAGGGCAACGGTTTCTTCCAGGTGCAACTGCCTGACGGCACCACGGCCTACACGCGCGATGGGTCGTTCACCCCGAATCAGAACGGTCAATTGGTGACGCAAACGGGTTTTCCGGTGATCCCGGCGATCACGATCCCGGCCAACGCCACATCGCTGACCGTGGGCCAGGACGGCACCGTCTCGGTGACGCAGCCCGGCCAGGTCGCGGCCGCCCAGATCGGTACCATCCAACTGGCGAACTTTATCAATCCGCCGGGCCTGCAGGCATTGGGCAACAACCTGTTATCGGAAACCACGGCGTCCGGGGCGCCCATCGTGTCGCAGCCAGGGTTGAACGGCGCGGGCCTGATCAATCAGGATAACGTGGAAACCTCGAACGTGAACGTGGTGCAGGAACTGGTCAACATGATCCAGACCCAGCGCGCGTACGAAATCAACAGCAAGGCTGTGCAGACATCGGATCAGATGCTGCAGACCCTCAGCCAGTTAACGGTGTAATAAGGCGTTGAGTGATGGCAGTCTGGTCGAGCGATAGCAGGGTCAACGGGGGCATGCGCGGTGGCAACCCGGGTGGCATCCCCGTCGGAATTACCGTCGGGATAGCCGCGGAACTGACCGAAGCGATTTCCTCGGGTGTCACTGCGGGCATTGCCGAAATGCCAAGCCGGCGACGCTTGCTGGCGGCGCTCGTGGGCGCGAGTTTGCTCGCCGGTTGCGGGGTCGTGCCGCAAAAGCCGTTGGTGGCGCAGCCGATGACGGCGCGTCCGCCGCCGCGCTCGCTGCCGTCGCAGACCAATGGCTCGATCTACAACCCCGGTTATTCCGATCACCCGCTGTTCGAGGACACGCGCCCGCGTAACGTCGGCGACATCTTGACCATTGTGATCGCGGAAAACATCAACGCGACCAAGACGTCGGGCACCAACTCGACTCGCAACGGCAACTCGTCGTTCACGCCGACTTCGCTACCGGGCCTGATCGCCGGCTTGTTCTCGCACACCAGCACGACGGTGGCGGGCAGCAACCAATTCCAGTCCACGGGCGGCGCGAACGCGGCCAATACCTTCACGGGCACGTTGACCGTGACCGTGACCGATGTGTTGGCCAACGGCAACCTTGAGATCAGCGGCGAGAAGCAGATGTTGATCAACCAGGGTAACGAATATATTCGCTTCTCCGGCGTGGTCAACCCGACCACCATTTCCAGCACGAGTACGGTCTTGTCCACACAGGTTGCCGACGCCCGGATCGAATACAGCGCGCGTGGGTTTATTAACGAAGGTGAGACGATGGGTTGGCTACAACGTCTTTTCCTAAGCGTGGCGCCGTACTGACGATGAAAACCACTTTTCCAACGAGCCACCGGTCGTTGCGGCAGCGCTTCATGCGCACCGCGGGCGTGCTGGCCTGCCTGGTCGGGCTGAGCGCTCATGGCATCGCCCACGCCGAACGGATCAAGGATCTGGCGGCGATCCAGGGCGTGCGCGAAAACCCATTGATCGGCTACGGGCTGGTCGTGGGCCTGGATGGCACCGGCGACCAGACGACACAAACGCCGTTCACCACCCAAAGCTTGAACAACATGCTCACGCAGCTCGGCATTTCGGTGCCGGCCGGCAGCAACGCGCAACTCAAGAACGTGGCGGCCGTGATGGTGACCGCCAGCTTGCCCGCGTTTACGCGGCCGGGCCAGGCGATCGACGTGACCGTGTCATCCATGGGTACGGCCAGCAGCCTGCGCGGCGGGACCTTGCTATTGACGCCGCTCAAAGGCGCCGACGGGCAGGTCTATGCACTCGCACAGGGTAATTTGCTGATCGCGGGCGCGGGCGCCAGCGCCGGCGGCAGCAAGGTTCAGATCAATCAACTTGATGCCGGCCGGATTTCCGGCGGCGCGATCGTCGAACGCGCGGTGCCCAGTTCGATCAGCCAGTCCGGGTTGATGCAACTCGAACTCAACGATATGGATTTCAACACCGCGGAGCGCGTGGTGACGGCGTTGAATTCGAACTTCGGCGCGGGCACGGCCACCGCCTTGGACGGTCGCAACATCGCCGTACGCGCGCCGCTCGACCCGAACCAGCAAGTCGCGTTCATGGCGCGCATCGAGAACATCGACGTGACGCCGGCGCAGGCCGCGGCCAAGGTGATCGTCAATGCACGCACCGGCTCGGTGGTGATGAACCAGATGGTGACACTGCAAAATTGCGCGGTAGCGCATGGCAATTTGTCGGTGGTGGTGAATTCGACGCCGGTGATCAGCCAGCCGGGCCCGCTCTCGGGCGGCAATACCGTCGTCACGGCCCAGACCGATATTCAGGTGCGGCAGGCCAATGGCTCGCTCAAGTTGGTGAGCGCCGGGGCCTCCTTGTCGGATGTGGTGCGTGCGCTGAATGCGCTGGGCGCCACGCCGGCCGACCTGATTTCGATTTTGCAGTCGATCAAAGCCGCGGGCGCCTTGCGCGCCGACTTACAAATCATCTAATGGCGCACGCATATGACCGATAGCGTTTCCAATAACCCAGGCATGTCGGCCCCCGATGATTTCAATCAGCGGTTCGCATTCGACATGCAGGGCTTCAACGCGCTCAGACAGGACGCGAAGGTTTCTCCGGAGCAAGGCGCGCGTATCGCCGCCAAGCAGTTCGACGTGATGTTTACGCAAATGATGCTCAAGAGCATGCGCGAAGCGACGCCGTCCGATGGGATGCTGGACAGCCACGAAAGCCAGACCTACACGGATATGCTCGACCAGCAGCTCTCGCAGAGCCTCTCGTCCAAGGGCATCGGCCTGGCGAACCAGATGCTCGGGCAGTTGATGCGCGCGCAGGGCGCGAGCACCGCAGGGGCGGGGGCCAACGCAACGGCGTTGAAGGCCTATTCCAATTCGGCGACCAACGGCAGCTTGTCGAAGGCGTCAGGGTTCGACGCCGCATCGGTCGATGCCGACGACACCCTGGCGCACGCCGAGGGCGCCACCAACGCACAGGCATTCGTCAGCAAACTGGCTTCCTCGGCGCAAGCCGCCAGCAGCACGACCGGCATCCCGGCGCGCTATATCCTGGGGCAGGCCGCGCTCGAATCGGGCTGGGGCAAAAAGGAGATTCGTCATCAGGACGGGTCGACCACCCACAATGTCTTCGGTGTCAAAGCGGGCAAGAGCTGGACCGGCCCCACCGTCCTGGCTAAGACCACCGAATATATCGGCGGCGTGGCGCATCACGTGGTGGCTAGATTCCGGGCCTATGGCTCGTACGACGAGGCCGTTGCCGACTACGCGTCGCTGTTGAAGAACAATCCGCGCTACGCGGCCGTGGTGTCCGCATCGCGCGATCCGGCCAGTTTTGCCCAAGGGCTGCAGAACGCCGGGTACGCCACCGATCCGCTGTATGCGAAAAAGCTGATGAGTGTCATGAAGCAGGTGTAAAGATGGAAGCCGTGGCGCCGGCAAGCTGAACGCGGCGCCGCCCGGCCCGGTGTGCTTACCGGGTTCGGATAATGAGGCACTAATTTGGTTCTGCGGCCTAAAGTTTGCCGAGCGGACGTCGTTATCTGGTTTACCGTTAGACAAAAAAACTGGGCCTATTTGGGTTCTCTGCGCATAGGTGGCATATGACAAGTAGTCTTTTTCAGATCGGCGTAAGTGGCCTGAACGCGGCGGAATTCGCCCTGACCACGACGGGCGAGAACATCGCCAACGTCAGCACGCCGGGCTATGACGACGAGAACGTCGTGACGGCGGAAGCCACTGGCATCAACACCGGCGTCGGGTTTCTCGGCAGCGGCGTGGATGTGCAGACCGTCGCGCGCGCCTACAATCAGCTGCTGACCAATCAGCTCAATCAGGCTCAGTCGCAAGGCAGCTCGCTCACCGAGAACGGCCAACTGCTCGGCCAGCTCAACAGCATTTTCGGCAGCCCTACGGCCGGTCTCACGACTTCCATCAGCGGATTCTTCAACGGGCTGCAGTCGCTGGCGACGGGCACTTCGTCGGTAGCCGCGGAGCGTTCGGCGTTTATTGGCGATGCGACGCAGCTGGCCGACCAGCTCAACAACGTATCGCAGCAATTCACCGCGCTGAACCAGAACATCAACCAGGCGATCACGGGTAACGTTACGCAAGTCAATACGCTTGCAACTCAGATTGCCCAGCTCAATGGCCAAATCCTGGCAGCGACGGCAAATGGCCAAGGCCAGCCGCCGAATCAGTTGCTCGACGAGCGCGATCAGGCGATTTCCTCATTGAGCCAGTTGGTCGGCACCTCGGTGGTGACCTCAGGCACTTCGATCAACGTCTCTATTGGCTCGGGCCAGCCGCTGGTGCAAGGTACGACGGCGTTCCAATTGCAGGCTGTGCCCTCGCCCAGCGATCCGTCCCAGACGACTATCGCGTACAACCCGAACCCTAACGGTGGCACGCCGACCTTGCTGCCCGACACGTCGTTGACCGGAGGCACGCTCGGCGGCCTGCTGACCTTCCGCTCGCAATCGCTGGAGCCGGCGGAAACCTCGATCAATGCGCTCGCCGCGAGTGTCGCAGGCGCGGTCAACCAGCAAAACGAGCTGGGTGTGAACGAGGCCGGCCAACAGGGCGGACCGCTGTTTTCGATACCCGGCCCGAATGTGATTGCGGACGCGAACAACACCGGCACAGGTGCGGTCACCGCGTCGGTGATCAACCCGGGCTCGCCGCCGGCCGACAACCTGACCTTGTCGTTCACGGGTACCAATTACTTGGTGCGCGACCAGACCACGGGCGCGACCACGACTTTTCCGACCGGCACGACCTTCCCGGTTTCGGCCTTTGGCGTGAATATCAACCTGACCGGCACGCTCAACCCCGGCGATTCGTTCAATATCCAGCCCAATGCGGGAGCCGCCGGCGGTATCGCGCTCACCACCAGCGATCCTTCGCAGATCGCGGCCGCGGCACCGGTTTTGGCCAGCGCCTCGACCAACAACACCGGGAACGGAACGATCACGTCGGGCACCGTCAGCGCAGCTTATTTCTCGCAGGCGATCGGCACCGAGCTCAGCGGCAATACGGGTAGCGGCACGGTTTCGGTCGTTACCAGTTCGGCCGGGGCGACACCGCTCGCGGGCCCCGTGACCTTTCAATTCACGGCTGGGCCGCCGGGAACCTACACCGCTGTGCCTGCTACCGCCGTGACGATCACGGTGGGCGGCACGACAAGCACCATCCCCGCGGGCACCGCGATTCCGTACACCGCAGGCGAGACCGTCAACATCAGCGGCCAGTCGTTTACGCTGGGCGGCGCACCCGCCACGGGCGACTCGTTCGTGGTTGCCCCGAATGCGCCGCAGAGCAGCACGACCACGCTGACCTATTCGGCAAGTTCGCAAAGCCTGAGCGGCTTTCCGCCCGGGGAAACGGTCACCGAGGTAGTCAACGGCGTGACCACGACGTTTGCTCCGCCGGTGAGTTCGGTTCCGTATAACGGATCGGCCACCACGCTGAGCTTCGGCGGCGTCTCGGTCACCGTTGGCGGCACACCCAAGGACGGCGACACGTTCACGATTGCGCCTAGCAATGGCACTTCCGATGTTCGCAACGCGAGTGCCTTGGCGGCATTGCAAACCGCCCTGGTAGCGGGCAACGGCACGGAAACGATCGGTACCGCGTATAGCGTGCTGGTCAGCCAGGTCGGCACCCAGGCGAGTAGTGTCACGACGGCGAGCACCGCGCAGACGGCGCTGATCACGCAATTCTCGACGCAACAGCAGTCGGTGTCGGGCGTGAACCTCGATCAAGAGGCGGCGAATCTGGTGCAGTTCCAAAACATCTACCAGGCCAACAGCAAGGTGATCGCTGTCGCGACATCGCTGTTCGACACTATTCTGGCGCTTCAGTAAGCACGAGGTTACCCATGCGTATCGCAAGCAGTACCATTTTCGAAACGGGCTTGGCCGGCATCCTGAACCAACAGTCTCAGATAGCCGCGCTCCAAGCCCAGGAAAGCAGCTCGTTGAGCGTCAATGTTCCCTCTGACAACCCGACGGCTGCAGCGGCTGCAGTCGGCGTGCAGCAGGCGGAGTCGCTGAACACGCAATTCGCGGCCAACCAGGCCTCGGCCACCAACAGCCTGAACCTGGAAAGCTCGACGCTGACCTCGATCTCGAAGACCATCGGTTCGATTCAGCAGGAGCTCGTCGCGGCCGGCGAACCCGGTCTGACCGACGCCTCGCGCAGCACCATTGCCGGGGAAATCCAGACGAACGAGCAGCAACTGGTGAGCCTGGGCAATACCCAGGACGCGCAAGGCAACTATATTTTCGGTGGTTTCGAGACGAACACGCCGCCGTTCACCGTCGCCGCCGACGGCACAGTGAACTATTCCGGTGATAACGGACAATTGCTGGCGCAAGTGGGCAACACCCGCAGCATCGCCACCAACGATCCCGGCAGCGCCGTTTTCTTCGGTACGGCGCCCGGTACGAATACGGCGATTGCCTATGCGGGTGCCAACAACACGGGCGGCGCGACGGCGACCGCGGGCAACGGCGGGGGGGCGGTAGCGGTGACCAATTCGTCCGACCCTGCCAATGGGGACACGTTCCAGGTCACGTTCGGCGTGGATGCCACCGGCAACCCAACCTATACCGTGCAAGACCTGACCACCAACCAGCCGGTGCCGGCGGGTCCCGTGACGCCGCAGCCCTATACCTCCGGAACCGCGATCAACCTCGGTGGTGAGACGCTCACGCTGTCGGGTACACCAGCGGCCGGGGACACGTTCACGGTCCGCCCGCCCCAAAGCGCCGGCTCGAACACCGTGCTCACGCCATCGACGAGCAACACCGGCACGGCCAGCGTCGGCTCGGTGGCGGTTCCGAACACGAACGCCTTGAGCAGTCTCCACAACTACTCGATTTCGTATTCGACCGCGACCAATCAGTACACGGTCACGGATACGAGCGCGACGCCGCCCACGACGTACAACGTTGCGCTGGGCACCGGCGCGCCGCCGTCAACGACCATCCCGCTGGGAGCAGGCCAGTCGGTTACGTTGAGCGGCACGCCGGCCAACGGTGACACCTTCAGCGTGACGCCGCCCGCAGCGCTCGGTACGGCATCGACCGCTACCGCCGGCGGCGCCAATACCGGAGGCGCGACCATCGGCGCTGTCACGACCTCGGTGCCGGTCAATGCGAGCAACCTCGATAACTATTCGGTCTCGTATTCGACGGGCACCAATCAGTTCACGGTGACCGACTCGAGCACCACGCCGCCGAGCGTGATTACCGTGCCGCTGGGGACGGGCACGCCGCCGGTGACCACGGTGCCGCTGGGCAACGATCAATCGGTGACGGTGACCGGCACGCCGGCCAACGGCGATTCGTTCACGAGCGCTCAGCAAAATGTCGGCAACAGCATTTTCGCGACCCTCAACACGATCGTGGCCGCATTGAAGCAGCCGGGCAGCGGCACGGTCAATGCGGCCGCATTGACCAATGCGCTGGCGACTGCGAGTTCGCAAATCGCCAATTCATTGAACGTTGTGCTCAACGTACAGGCAACGGTGGGCGCGCGCGGGCAGGAATTGCAGGCGCTCGCGACGGACAACACCGCGACGAGCACCGCGTTGCAGACCAACCTGAGCACGCTGACCAGCGACAATGTGGTGCAGACCGCCACGCAGATTCAGGAATTGATTACCTCGATGGAAGCGGCGGACAAGACCTTCGCACAGACTCAAAGCTTGACCTTGTTTTCGGTCATTCCCAACTAAGAACTAAGGAGGGGCACCGCCGAAGCCGCCCACGGTGGCCGAGATGGTGTCGTAAGCACGCTCCTGCAACTGCAGGATCAACGGCAGCATGCTGGGTAGGCTCAGGTCGAGCACGATTATGCCGGTGAGTAGCGTGATCGCGAATCCGACCTGATATACCCCGACCTGGGGCGCCGCGCGGTTCAAGATTCCCAGCGCCAGATTGGCCATCAATAGCGCGGCTACGAGCGGCAGCGCGAGCATCAAGCCGCCCGCAAAGATCGTGCTGCCCCAGGCCGACACGGTCTCCCATCCGCGGCCCCTGATCGGGTCGAGTGAGATAGGCAAGGTCGTGAACGTATCCATCAGTGCGGACAGCATGCGCAGGTGGCCGTTGACGCTGAGAAATATCAGCGTGCCGATCACGTTCAGGAGGTTCGCCAGCACTGCGGTGGCGCCACCGCGTGCGGTCGGCGTGATCAGTTGCGCAAAGCTCAAGCCCATTTGCAGGCCGGCAAATTCACCGGCCGCCTCGACCGCAGCAAACACCACCTGCATTACCATGCCGATCGATACACCGATCAGGACTTGTTGCGCGGCCACCAGCAGGCCCGCCGGCGAACCCACGCTGACATCGGGCATGGGTCCCAACGTGGGCGCGATGATGATGGTCAGCAGCGCACCCAGGCCGAGCTTCACTTGCACTGACACATTGGGCTGTCCGAATACGGGCGCTGTGGCCAGCAGTGAGAGGATGCGGAAAAACGGCCATAGATAGGCGCCGAGCAGCGCGTTCAACTGAGCCGACGTGAAGGAAAACATGGTGGTTGTCCTGGGCCTTATCTTGGCGATGCGGCGCGGCTTAGCCGGCGATGCCGGCCAGGCTGGTGAACAGCTTGCGCATGAAGTCGAGCATCACGCCAAGCATCCACGGACCCGCGATCACCAGCGTGATCAGCACCGCGAGTAGCTTGGGAATAAACACGAGCGTCGATTCGTTGATCTGCGTGGCCGCCTGGAACATTGCGATCAGCAGACCGACGATCAAAGCAATCAGCAAGGGCGGACCTGCCAGCGACAAGGAAACAATCATCGCCTGGTGCGCCAACGCCATGACATATTCGGGCGTCATGTGTAGAAGCTTTGCGCCAGCGAGCCGAGGATCAATTGCCAGCCATCGACCAGCACGAATAGCATCAGTTTGAACGGTAACGAGATAGTGGCCGGGGACACCATCATCATACCCATCGACATCAGGACCGACGCGACGACCAAGTCGATGATCAGGAAGGGAATGAAAATGGTGAAGCCGATCTGGAACGCGGTCTTTAATTCGCTGGTCGCGAAAGCCGGCACCAAAAGCCGGATCGGCACGTCCTCAGGTCCGTTCATCGCGGGTGCCTTGGCGATGCGGGCAAATAGCGCGAGGTCGGATTCGCGGGTCTGGCGCAGCATGAACTGTTTGAACGGCTGCAGGCCGCGATCGGCGGCTTGGTCCACGGTGATGGTGCCGTCCGACAGCGGTTTGTAGCCGTCGGTATAGGCCTTGTCCAGCACCGGCGACATCACGAAAAACGTCAGGAACAGCGCGAGACCCACCAATACCTGGTTGGGCGGCGTGGTTTGCAAGCCCATGGCCTGGCGCAGCAGTGACAAGACGATGATGATGCGCGTGAAGCTCGTCATCATCAGCAGCAGCGCCGGCAGGAACGACAGCATCGTCAGCACGAGCAGCGTTTGCACGCTCAGGCTGTAGTTCGTTCCGCCGTTGGCGCCCGGGGTGCTGTTAAAGGCGGCGATGCCGGAGGAAAGGGGTCCTGCGGTCTGGGCCCAGCTCAGGGCCGGGATGCTGAACAAGGTCAGAAAGGCGACAAGCGCAACCCAGGTGCGCAGGCTGGGGCGCTGGCTAGCGCTCGTGGCGGACCTGAAAAACATCAACGTGTCTCGCGCTCGGATCCGGCACCCGCGGCGCTGGAAGCCCGTTCGATTGGGCTGCCGAAGCGCTTGGCGAGTGAGTCGCGCAGGCGGTTCGAAAATAGGATGTTGCCACCGGGGGAGCCGGTCGCGCCGACTTCAGCTGAACCGGCCGGCACGGTATGCAAGGTGCTGACCTGACCGGGCGCCACGCCCAGCACGAGCCAGGTGCCAGCCACCTCGACCACCACCACGCGTTCCTTCTGCGTCAACATGACACCGCCGACGATCTTGACGACGCCGCGCGGCCCTTTGGCCTGCATGCCAAAACGGCGCGCGAACCAGGCGCAGCCGAACACCATCGCGAGCACCGCGACCAAACCGAGCATACCCTGGAGCATACCGCCGACGCCCAGCGAGGGCAGCGCGGTGCCGGCGCCGACGGCCGGAGTCACGAGCGTGCCGCTGGCGGCACGCGGCTCTGCGGCCAGTACTGCAGCGGACATGGCCCATGTGGAAACGCTCAGGCCAACGCCACACGCGAACCGCAACCACCCGCCCGCATACTTGAATCTCGTCATCAATACATCCCGCTGCCGGCCTCGGTCTCGTCCGAGCACCTCATCGATTGAGTTTCCGAATGCGTTCGGAAGGCGTGATGATATCGGTGAGACGGATCCCGAACTTGTCGTTGACCACCACCACTTCACCCTGCGCAATCAAGCAACCGTTGACCAACACATCCATCGGCTCGCCGGCCAGGCCGTCGAGTTCGACGACCGAACCTTGTGCAAGCTGCAGCAAGTTCTTGATCGCAATCTTGGTGCGGCCCAACTCGACCGTCATTTGCACCGGGATATCGAGGATCATGTCGATATCGTTCTTGGTGCCAGGGGCGGTAATGCCCGTCAACGGCTGGAACGCAGCGGGCGCCGGCGCTTCCGCTTCGGTCACGCTGGTCTGCTCGGCCATGGCGCTCGCCCAGTCGTCCAGGCCTGTTTCTGCTTCTTCACTCATCGTAGGCTTCCTAATTCGAGGCAGGTGGGCGGGTGGCGCGTGTCATTCGTCCACTCCATCGCGTGATCCGTCAGCCGCACTGATCATGCGTTGAACGCGCAGTGCGTACTGACCATTGAAAATTCCGTATCCGCATTCCATCACCGGCACTCCATCGACCTTGGCCACAACGGTCTCGGGTAAGTTCAGCGGTAGGACATCGCCGACCTGCATGTTCAGGATTTGCAGAAAATCGCTGGTGATTTCGGCAAGATCGACTTCCAGCTCGACATCGGCCGTCTGCACTTGCTGCGACAGCATGCGGATCCAGCGGCGGTCGACTTCGAGCGCTTCGCCCTGCAACGGGCTGGAGAGCAGGTCGCGGACCGGTTCGATCAGCGAGTACGGCATGCAGATGTTGAGCTGGCCGCCAACGGAGCCCAGTTCGATCGTGAAGGTGGTCACCACTACCACTTCGTTCGGTGTTGCGATGTTCGCGAACTGAGTGTGCATTTCGGCGCGCACGTATTCCAGTTCGATCGGATAAATCGGCTTCCACGACGCGGTGTAGTGCTCGAATATCAAATTGAGCAAACGCAGGATGATGCGCTGCTCGGTCGGCGTGAAATCGCGACCTTCGACCCGGGTGTGAAAGCGTCCATCGCCGCCGAACAAGTTGTCGACCACCAGGAACACCAGGTTGGGGTCGAACACGAACAGGGCCGTGCCGCGAAACGGTTTGATATGAACCAGGTTCAGGTTGGTCGGAACCGGCAGGTTGCGGATGAATTCGCTGTATTTCTGGACCTTGACGGGCCCGACCACGATTTCGGCCGTGCGCCGCATGAAACTGAATAACGCCGACCGCAACAAGCGCGCGAAGCGCTCATTGATGATTTCGAGCGTGGGCATGCGCCCGCGCACGATGCGCTCCTGGGTAGCCAGGTTGTACGGGCGAACGCCGTTCGCGTCGGTCTTGTCGACCGCCGCGTCCTGCTCGCCGTTGACACCCTTCAGTAGGGCATCGACCTCGTCTTGTGATAGGAACTCTTCGTGCGCCATTGCCCGCTCACTGCACCACGAAATCGGTGAACAAGACGTCGTTCACGTGCGTCACCGCGCCACCCGGAGAATACGGCGTCTCGATTTGCGCGCGAATTTCCTGCGCCAACGTGTTCTTGCCATCGAGCGACGTCAGGTCGGAAGGATGCTTGTTGGAAAGCAGGATCAAGATCCGACTACGGATTTCAGGCATGTGTTCCTTGAGGTCGTCTGCGGCAGACTGGTTGCTCAGTTTCAATGTGAGGCCCACATGTAAATAACGCTCGCCATCGTCGGACTGCAGATTCACGGTGAACGGATCAATCGCAAAGAACACCGGAGGCGGCAGCTTCTCCACGTGTTTCTCTGTGGCTTGGCTGTCATGCGGCATGAAAAAGAAATAATATGCCGCCGCGGCCCCGCCCAAGACTAAAAGTACTAAAAGTACCACCAGTAATACAACAATCAATTTTTTCTGGGGTGCCGCCGCAGCCACTGGCGCTGCTGGTTGACGACTCGCGCTGGTTGCCATGATGAAGCCTCAATCTTTCAAGGTGAATTTTCGCTAAAAACGCCGCTGGCGATTGCCCAAACAGAAGGGACAATTAGAGCCACCTCGCGCATTTATACGCCGTCACCGTCATATCGCTCACGCATTCGCGTTGCACAAACCACGGTAAACACGTTAACGGGCGAATTGACCCAGGCTTGAGGGTAGCGGGCGAAAATTTGATGCATCGCAAAAGCGGCATCGTTCCGCGTGCGACCCGCGCACGCAGAACCGGGGGCGTCCGCGTGGCGCGGACGCAGTACGAGAGCGGCCCGGGCGGCCGGCAGTGCCTTACACGAACGTATCCACGAGGCCTTGGCTGATGCGAGCCGGGGCTGCCGCACTGGTCGCCAGCGCGGCGGCTGCAGCCTCCGTCTGGGCCGTGCCCGAGCGACGCGAGCCGTTGCCGTTGTTTTGGTTAAACGCTTGTTGCTGAGCTGCACCGTCGCTCACGCTGGCGCTGCCCAGACCCATGCCGCCTGCCGCCAGTTGCTCGCGCAGCTTGGGTATGGCTTGCTCGACCGCGTCGCGCACGTGCTGGTGCTCGGACACGAACATCGCGTGGGCATGTGCGCCGCTCACCTGTAATACCACCTGCAGCGGCCCGAGATTGGGCGGGTTGAGGCTGAGCTGCGCGGTCTGTTGATGGTCGTTGGTCATGAAAACCACCTTGTTGCTCAACTCGCCCGCCCAGTTCGGGCTGCCCACAGGTGCCGTGATCGTGAATGCCGGATTGACGGCGGCGTCGGCCGAGGCGACCTGCGGGGTCGCGGTCGTGACGGCGGCTGCCGCCGCCGCGGCAGCCGCGACTGAGGCGGTGGCATCGGACTGGTTGGCCGGTTGTTGTTGTGCTGCCGCGACTTGTGCGGCCAAGGCGTTCAACGTGTTCTGGGACGCCTGCGCATCTTTGGACGCGCTCACGTCCGGGCTTGAGGACGCGACGCTGGTGTTGGCATCGCGGGTGTTGGCGTTGGCCTGACTCGCGCCCTCCTTGACGTCGCCCGAGGGGGGCGTGTTTTTGCCGCCAGCCGTCTGGGCGCCCAGCGTGAAACCTTTGGTCACGGACTTGTCGCCGATGCCCTCGTTGCCCGCGACCGGCTGCGCGGCCGGTTTGCTCGAAGCCGCGTTGGCTTCGAGGGCTTCCTTCGCCGCGGCGCTGTCGGCGGCGGTGGTCGTGGACGTGTTGGTCGCGTTGAGGGCTTCCTTATCGACCGATTTGCCGGTATTGGCGACGTGTACCGTGCGCGGTATCGCGGTGGCAGTACTGGCCACGGCGTTCAAAGCGGCAGTGACCGCCGCCGCGATAGGATCGTTTGCTGCGGCCGGGGGGAACAGCGATTTTGTGCCCGCGGTTGCGTGACCGGCTGCTTGAGTTGCGGCCTGTGTGGCTGCTTGAGTGGTTGCCTGAGTGGTTGCCTGAGCGTTCGGATTGGTGGCGGTGCTCGAATTTTGAGCCGTCTGGTGCGTGCCGTGCTCGTGGGCCTTGGCCGTCGTCGAACCGGTCGAATGGCCGTGAACGTGATGGTCGGCGGTTTGGGTCTGACCTTGCGAGTGCAGATGGAGCTTCCCGGTCGCCACGCTGGCCGACGCCGCGCCAGCGGCCGAACGGGCTTGCGCCGCGGCATTGGCCGACACGTTCGCAGCCTGCTGACCCATCGCTTGAGCCTGCGCTGCGGCTTGCTGCGCCACTTGCTCAGCCTGCAGCTTGCCCTGCTGCGCGGCGTTTTGCGCTGCGGCTATCGTGTCCTGCAGCGTTTGGCCGAAACTGGGTGCGTCGCTCGGAGTCGACGATGCAGTGCTCGTCGAGCTGCTGGGGGGTGTCGAGTTGACAATGCTATCGATCTGATTAGTCGGGTTCATTTTGTTTTCCGGTTGTCCTGTCTTTTCGTCTCAAGCACGCTATTCGAAGGCTAGGCCCGAGCGCCGCCGCATGGCCTTCGCGGCGAATTCGTCCGAGTCACGTTGCTCGATGCGGGCCACACGAACGTTCTCACGTTGCTTGGCGCGCTCCAGCAGGGTTTCATACGAATCGAGTTTCTGCTTCTTTTGCTGCCAGTCCGTGCGGGCCACCGCCAGGCGCCGCTCGACCGTTTCGATCGACAAGCGCTGCTGCGCCATCGCCACGTCCAGGGTGTCGATAAATTGATGAAAATTACGCCAGTGGGACGCATTCATGCCCCCTTGCGCCTCGGTGGCCAAGCGTCGCCGGTATTCATCGCGGTAATGCGCCAATGAATCGACCTGGCGCTTCGCTTCATCGCGCTGCTTTTGCAACAAGCCCAGATGGCGGGTCGACTCGTCCACGTCCGACTGGGCGAGATCGATCAAGGTGTTCAGCGGCAAATGTTCCATTATCGTGCGCTCCCGAGCGTGCGAACCATGGCGGCTATCCCTGGACGAGCGTCGCCAGTTGGGCGACGCTGGCAGCGTGATCGGACCGTTCGTTGATACGTTGCGTCAAGAAACCTTCAATTTTCGGATACAGCGCGATCGCGCGATCGAGCAAAGGATCGCGGCCTTGGGCATACGCGCCCACGTTGATCAAATCGCGGTTGCGCTGATAGCGCGACAGCATCTGCTTGAGCTGCCTGACCTTGTCGAACTGCGTTTGGTCGATCAGCGCAGTCATGGCGCGGCTGATGGACGCTTCGATGTCGATGGCGGGATAGTGCCCGGCTTCGGCCAAGGCACGCGATAGTACGATGTGACCGTCCAGGATCGCGCGCGCGGCATCGGCGATCGGATCCTGCTGGTCGTCGCCTTCGGTGAGCACGGTGTAGAACGCAGTGATCGACCCGCCGCCGGCCGGCCCGTTGCCGGTACGCTCGACCAGCATCGGCAGCTTGGCGAAGACCGAAGGCGGATAGCCCTTGGTGGCCGGGGGTTCCCCAATGGCCAGCGCGATCTCACGTTGCGCCATCGCGTAGCGGGTCAGCGAATCCATGATCAACAGCACGTTCAGGCCGCTATCGCGGAAGTTTTCGGCAAGCGAGGTCGCATAGGCTGCGCCCTGCATGCGCAGCAGCGGTGACACATCCGCAGGCGCGGCTACCACGACGGCGCGCGCCATGCCTTCTGTGCCGAGGATCTGTTCGATGAATTCCTTGACCTCACGACCGCGTTCGCCGATCAGGCCAACCACGATCACGTCCGCGCTGGTGTAGCGCGCCATCATGCCCAGCAGTACCGATTTGCCGACCCCGGAGCCGGCGAACAAGCCCATGCGCTGCCCGCGTCCCACGGTCAACAGCGCATTGATTGCGCGCACGCCAACGTCCAGCACTTCATGGATGGGTTCGCGCTGCAGCGGGTTGATGGTGGGCGCGGTCAGCGCGCCGCTTTCGTCGGTTTTGAGCGCACCGAGCCCGTCCAGCGGTTTGCCGGTCGCGTCGACCACGCGCCCCAGCATGCCCAGGCCTACGGGCAAGCGCTTGGCGCCGGCATGCGGGTCGACGATGGGGGCCGCTTCCAGCGCGAAAACCCGTGCACCCGGCAGCAGGCCCGATACCTCGGAGGTCGGCATCAGGAAGAGCCGGTCGCCGGAAAAGCCGACGACTTCGGCCTGTGCCATGCCCAGGGGGTTGCCCGGCGGCAGTTCGATCAAGCAGGCGCCGCCAACCGGGATGCGCACCCCCACGGCTTCAAGGACCAGGCCCGCGGCGCGGATCAGGCGCCCGCAGGCGCGGTGCGGAATCACTTTCGCGACGCCGAGGGACGCTGCGTCCAATACGCTATGCCAGCGCAGCGCGTGCACGTTGTCGGCCAGCGCTGGATCGCGTTCTATAGTGTAGGGCCGGTCGCGAACGGTGGCCGGCGCATCGAGATCGGAGGCCTGCGGTGTGCGTTCGGATCGTTCGGATTCGTCGCCGAGGTCAAGGTCGTCGCCGAGGTCGCCGTCGAGGTTGGCGTCGCGTTTTACGTCGGGTTTTACATCAAATTCGGCCGCATGTTCGACCTCAGGCTCGACGTCAAATTCGGCCTCGAGCTCTGCCTCAAGTTCGGCCACGGTGCTGCCGCTCAAGCTGTCCTGTTCGACCAGGCGCGTCCAGGCGTCAGCTTCTTCCGGCGGCGAGGAATGCGCGATGTCCAGCAGATCCTCGGCCTCGACAGTAGCCGGCGCAGCCATCGGCGGCGGCGTAGCCGAGCCCTTGGATGCGACGGTGGCGGTCGAGGCGGGCGTCATTCTAGAACGCGTCCTATCGCTGCTGCCACCCGCTCCCAGCGTGTGGGCAAGGTGGCATCGATTTCGCCGCTCACCGCGTGCGCGCGGCAACCGCCGCGCTCGACCGTGAGGTCGGCACGCACGGTCCAGCCTTCGGCAAGCAAATCGTCCTTGAGGTAAGCCTCCACCACCGGCAGGTCGGCCGGATTGACGAGCAGATGCGGTGCGCCGGTAAGCGTAGGTTCGGTGGCGATCACTTCGCGCGCCGCGGCCAGTATGACCGTAGGATCGATCACCACGTCCTGGCGCACCACTTGCCGGGCAATATCGAAGGCCAGCGCGACCAGATGTTCGGCCATTTCGGCGTCGACGCCGACCAGCGCGTGTTTGAACGATGCGGCGATGTGTTGCAACGATGCCGCTTGCGCCTCGGCTTCGGCCAGGCCCAACGCACGGCCCTGGTCGTAACCGGTTGCGTGTCCCGCTGCATGCCCCTCGATCAGTCCCGCCGCATAGCCTTCGTGATGCGCTTGTTCGCGCCGCTGTGCAAGCTCGCCCAAGTAGGGGTCCGGTATCTCGACCGGCGCCGGCGGCGCGGGAGGAACCGGGTCGAACGAAGCCATTTCCCAGCGCTCGTAGGCCGACAGGCGTTCCTTCGGGATATAGGGGCTGGCTTTCATCGCTGGGCGCTCCAGGCGAGAGTCCGGCCTCGGTCCTCAGGGCGGCGGAGCTTAAACATAAGCGTCGTCCGCCTTGCCGCCCAGTACGATTTCGCCGGCGTCCGAGAGCCGACGCACGATTTGCAAAATCTTCTTCTGTTCGCCCTCGACTTCTGAAACACGTACCGGACCGCGCGATTCGAGATCCTCGCGCAGCAGGTCCGCTGCACGTTGCGACATGTTCTTGAGGAATTTATCGCGCAGTTCCGGTCGCGCGCCTTTCAGCGCGATGATTAGCGACTCCGACTCGATGCCCTTGAGCAGCAACTGGATACCGCGATCGTCGACGTCGAGCAGGTTTTCGAACACGAACATCTGGTCGATGATCTTCTGCGCCAGCTCGGTGTCGTAGCCCTTGATGTTTTCGATGACCGACTCTTCATGCACGCTGCCCAGGAAGTTCAGGATTTCGGCTGTGGCGCGTATGCCGCCCATCGGGCTGCGCTTGATATTTTCGCTGCCCGAAAGCAGCTTGGTGAGCACGTCGTTCAATTCGCGCAAGGCGGTCGGCTGGATGCCGTCGAGCGTGGCAATGCGCAACACCACGTCATTACGCGTGCGCTCGGTAAAAAAGCCGATCACTTCGGAGGCTTGGTCGCGATCCAGGTGGACCAGGATCGTGGCGATGATCTGCGGATGTTCGTTGCGGATCAGCTCGGCCACCGCGGCCGAGTCCATCCACTTCAAGCCTTCGATGCCGCTGGTGTCGCCGCCTTGCAAGATCCGTTCGATCAGCCCCGCGGCCTTGTCGTTGCCCAGCGCCTTGGTCAACACCGCGCGGATGTAGTTGTCCGAGTCGACGCTCAGCGCGCCCAGCTGTTCGGCCTCGGTACAGAAGTCTTCAAGCACTTTTTCAAGCTCATCGCGTGACACGCCCTTCAGCGACGCCATGGCGGAGCCGATTTTCTGCACCTCGCGGGGTGCCAGAAATTTCAAGACCTCGGCCGCTTCATCCTCGCCGAGTGACATCAGCAGCAGCGCGCTGCGGTGGATTCCTTCAGCGTTCATCGGCCACCCAATTTTTTACCACGTTGGCGACCACTTTCGGGTCCTCCTTGGCGAGACTGCGCGCAGTCGTCAGATTTCGTTCAAACGAGGCGGATTTTTGCAGCTTGACGGTGTCGTCGAGCGAGGTGATGACCTCCGTGTTGATGCCGCTGGAGACCGCAAGCGCCGGCAAAGGCGGTTCGGGCGGCGTGAACAGGCGCCGCATGGTGGGACGCAGTACGCCGAAGAACACATACAGGCCGATCGCGCCCATCAACGCGTACTTCGCGCCGGTCTTGGCGTAATCGATGTTGTCCGGCTGCTTCCACCATGGCAGGTCGGAAATTGCGCGCTCGTCGTCGTTCGAGAACGTACTGTTCACGACATTGACCACGTCGCCGCGGCTCGCGTCAAAGCCGATCGCGTCTTTGACCAATTGCTCGGTCTGGGCCAGTTGGGCTGCGGTGAGCGGCTGCATGATGTGCTTGCCGGCGGGATTGACCTGCGGCAGATAGTTGACTACGACCGCCACGGACAGCCGCTTCACGCCACCGATCCCCTGCGCGGTATGAAGGATGGTTTTGTTGACTTCGTAATTGGTGGTGACGTCGTGCCGGATGCTGGTCGGCGGGATGATCGTCGCGCTGGCGCCGCTCGCGCCGCTCGCTACGGCCGGCGTGGAAATCGGTGCGCTGGCCGGTTGCGGCGGTGCATTCGAAAGCGCGCCGGGCACGCCCCCGGAGTGTGCGCCGACATCCGAGGCTTCGCTGATCTGCTCGCTGCGCAAGGTGGCGGAAGCGGGGGTGGGGTTAGGCGTGAAGGTCTCGGCGGTCTGCTCGGTATGCGAAAAATCGACATCCGCGCTGACCTGCGAGCGCACATTGCCACTGCCGTACAGCGGCGTCAGGATGGATTGCACCCGTTGCTGCGTATCGTATTCGACCTGCTTGACGTACTTGAGCTGGGTGGCGTCGAGGTCCCCGCTGGAAGAGGGCGACGTGAGCAAGTCGCCGGCCTGGTCGACGATCGTGACGTTCTTGCTCGACATATCAGGCACGCCGGACGCGACCATATGGGCGATCGCGCTCACTTGGCCGTCGTCGAGTATGCGTCCAGGATACAGATTGACCAGCACCGAGGCCGATGGGCTGCGCTGTTCGCGCACGAACACCGAGGGTTTCGGGATTGCCAGATGAACGCGGGCGGCCTGCACGGCGCCGATCGAGCTGATGGTGCGTTCGAGCTCGCCTTCCAGGGCGCGCTGATAGTTGATTTGTTCGGCGAATTCGCTAATGCCGAACTTCTGGCCGTCCATCAACTCGAACCCGACCGAGCCGCCTTTGGGCAGCCCCTGCTGCGCGAGGCGCAGCCGGGCGTCGTTGACCGCGGTCGAGGGAACCAGAATGGCGCCGCCGTTGTCGGAGAACTTGTACGGCACGTTCATCTGCTGCAAGGACGTGATGATGGCGCCGCCGTCCCGATCCGTCAGGTTGGCGTACAGCACTTTATAGTCGGGTTGACGGCTCCACAGCACCAGCACGATCAAGATCGCGATCGCGACCGCCGCGGTGATGATCAGCGGCACGCGCGGGTTGCTGCGCAGTTGTTGCACCAAAGACGGCTTGGCGGCGCTTGCTATGAGACTTCCTGCACCAGGCAGCAGCGATTGTGCGTCGCTCATCGAATGCCTCGGCGGTGCATGTCGTCAGCTTTCAATAGGTTGGCGAAGATGGCGCTAGCCACGGTTTTGCTCTCCGAATCCGGTTCAGGCGGTGTGCCCATGGGACAAAATAGGGCACGCACACTCCCTGCATCCTCCTGATTATCAGTTCGAGAGTCACCGCTTAATCACGCGAAAAGAGCCTAGTTTTCACGTCTATCCTCACTGTAGAGTTGGTGCGGCCGGTGCTATCGTGTGCTTCAATCGCAATAATCCCGGGTGATTCCGCTTTTCGGGCAGCAGCGTAACAGGAGAAACCATGGTTCCGAGTATCAATCCGATGGCGTCGGTGCTGCAGGAAATGCAATCGATGGCGGGACAGGCCGATGGCCCGGATGCCACCGCCGCCGCAGGAGCCGCAAACAGCGCTTCCAGCGGGGGCACGTTCGCCAGCATGCTGCAGGACTCGCTGGCGAAAGTCAGTCAAGCGCAGCAAAACGCAGGGGCCGAGGGCCAAGCGTTTGAGCTCGGCTCGCCCAATGTCGCTCTCAATGACGTCATGTTGGACGGGCAGAAGGCGAATATCGAATTTCAAACCGCGCTTCAGGTGCGCAACAAGCTGGTGACGGCTTACAACGACGTCATGCAGATGAGCGTTTAGGCGGGGGCTTGAAAGCCGGGGCAGGCGCGGGGTCGGCGTCGTCTTTGCCGGCTTCGAGCTGATACAGCCACGCCAGTAGTTCGGCTACGGCTTGATACAGCAGCGGGGGGATCTGACTATCCAGGTTCACCTGCATCAGCAGCGACACCATCTCCGGCGATTCGTGCACGAATAGGCCTTCTTCACGTGCGCGCCGCACGATCATCTCGGCGACCAGCCCATATCCTTTAGCCACCACGCGCGGCGTTTGCTCGCGGCTGTCGGCGTCGTACTTGAGCGCAACTGCGCTGCGTCGGGTGTCGTCGCTCATGACGTGTGTGGCCCAGGTAGGCGCAAGGTTGCGGGTGCCGCGTCAGGCGCGGTGCGCTCGCCGGCGGCGGGGGTCCCCGTTTCTGCTGTCTGTACCGTGGCTGCCGTGTCTACCGTGGCCGCGGTCGTGGCGCTGCGCGTTTGCAGCACCTGGAACGCGCGCAAATCGAGTCCGGCCGCGGCCGCCCGGCGCCGAAAATCGGCACTGCCGTTGATCAGCATCGCAGCACCGGATGGCGCGGCCTTGATGCGCGCGCTCAGTTGTTGCGAGTTCAGCGAAAGCTCCGCGTCGACGCGGCCCAGCAAAGGCAGTTCGATCGAGATTCGGGTGCGCCACGTGGTGCCCTCGGCGCTGTCCGATGCACCGCCGTCATGGGCGCGGCGCTCGATTTCCCAGTCCATCGGCGTACCGGGCCAGGCCTCGCCCGCCCAGCGGAATTGCCCCTCCGATAGCACCTCGAGTTGCTGCCGCACCAGGGGCAGCAATTGCGGATTGACCACGATAGTCGCGGCGGCGTTTGCATTGTTGGCTTGGGCCGAGTTGCTCGCCGTGGCGCTGTCTGCCGTGAGACTCTGCGCAAGCGCGCTCGATGGCGCCCCACCGCGCGCACTTGCCGCCAGATTTCCACCCATCAAGGTACTCGCTAGCGTAGCCGTGAGCCGACTGGCCAATCCCGACGTATCGGGCGAAGGCTGACTCTGCGCTTGAGGCTGCGTGGGCGTTGCGGGGGCGGAGGTGGTCACTTGCGCTTGCGGTTCTTCCAGCATGTCCGCCAAACTGCGGTTGCCGACCAGCCACTGTGCCAGATGCGACTCGTAGAACAGGCCGCTCGATTCGACGCTCTGCTGTAACGCGCTGGCCAGTGCCACGACCAAGGGTTCGACTGCGCCTGCCGACACCCCCGCCAGCGCACTGGTGGCGAGCGGGTTGTTGGTAGCAGCGCCGGTATTGCTCAGCGCTGTCGTGCTGTTGAGTGCCGTGGTGCTGCTCAGCGTGGCGGCGTTACCTAGGCCGTTGGCGGCATTGAGCGCTGCGGCGGGATTCTGGGTGGCGGTATTGCCGAGCAGCGCTTGCCCTAGCTCATTGAGCAGCGTGGTGGTCACTGCGGCGTTCGAGGTACCCGCCAAATCGACGAGTGCAGCGGCGGTTTGCACGAGGACGCTGGGTTGGCCGGGCGGTGTCGCGATCAGCGGCACGGGGCTGACGACCGGGCCGGGCGGCGCGGTATCGGAGCGCAGGATCGCGTCGACGGCCAGCGCCGTAGTGCTCAGCGTGGCCTCGGCCGAGTTGGGTGGGCTCGCCGGGTTCGCGGCGTTGGCAGCCGTGTTCGCAGCCGATGGACTCTGGAGGCCCGTTTGCTGGGCCGTACCGGTTTGCGTGGCCGTCGATGTGCCGCTCGCCACCGCGCTCAATACACTATCGAGACGGCTGGCGAGGGTGGAAGCAATGATCGGGTCTAGCCCGCTCATGATGACGACCTAAGTTAAGTTAAGTGATGATGTTGTATGCCATGTCGGCTGGGTGGCGGCTCGCTTGCGAGCGCGTGCCTGAGTTCACCATAAGCTCACCCGAAGCACGCACCTACCGGCGCGATTTTCCGCCGTACATCTCGGTGAGCGCGTGGGTTTGGCGGTTACTCGCCAGCAGCGCGGACAAGCGTGCCAGACGCGGCATGGCGAGTTCGCGAATAACCGCATCGTCCAACAAGATCCGGCGTATCAGGTCATGCTTGCGAGCTCGCTCGTGCTCACTGAGCACAAAGGTCGCGTCGACCGGGCGCAGCCGATCCACCAACGCAGAATAGTCTTTCTGCAATTCGATCAATACAGTCCATTGATCTTCGCGCGCCGCTGCCAACATTTTCGAAACGACCTTGGCGATCTCTTCGTAGCATTCGAATAGTTGAGCGACGGATTGCATATTAGAAGTTGAACGAGGGCGACGACAAGCGCGTATTTTGTACTGGGCTTTTCGGCGCCGCTTCCGGATCGATGGCGGTCCAACCTTCTTCGATCGTCGCCAGCAGCCCATCGACTTCGAGCAACATGGTCGGATCGTTCTTCAGATTGGCTTCGAGCAAGCGGCGTGTCATGTAATCGTAAAGGGAATTCAGCTTGCGCGCGAGATCGCCGCCTTGCTCGAGATTGAGCGACTGCTGCAGGCCACCACCGATGATAGTGATCGCGTGCGACAACGCTTTACCCTTTTCCATGAAATCCTTGCGCTCCATGTGCACCCGGCCGATGGAAATGGCGCGGCGCGCACCTTGGAACAGCAGCGCGATCAGCCCGTGCGGCGAGGCACCGTTGACTCCCGATTCGAGACCCACGCGTGCGTAAGCGCTCGCGCCAAAATTCTTCGATGGGTACATGATTCCCTCTTGTCTGTGAGTGCCCGAGGCTTAAATTGCGCGGATTATCAAACGATCTGCCTATACGCGCTCAGCGGACATTAGTTTAGCCGCTCGTCGTGGTCGGATTAAAGGTTTGTTGCAGAAAACTCGATTGATTCTGCAAAGCCGCCAATGTTGCATCGAGTGCTGAAAATTCAGCTTGCAATTGTTGCTGTTGACTGGTGATAAATGCCTGGGTGGCGGTTTCCTGCGTGTTCAGCGCCGTAATCTGATTATTCAGATTGGTGGTGGCAGCCGCGATCGGGCCGGTGCTGGCGAGTGCACTGGTCAGGGCCGTATTGAGCTGGGCCGCATAGCCTTGCGAAAAATTGATCGTGCCGACATTGCCCGTACCGCCGCCCGCTACCTGGATCTCCAGGCCATCCACTGCGGTGCCTTTATTGCCGGTAAGGGTTTGACCTTGGCCGGTTGCCGCGATACCGCCTATGGTTCCCTGCACGTCGGTGCCGGCCGTGACGGTCGCGCCGCCGCTGCCGAACAGCGTGGTATCGGCATCGCCCGAAACCTTGATGGTTGCTGCCGAGCCGAAATCGGTGCCGGCGATCGACAGCTCACCGGCGCTATTGATACTCACATTGGCAGCGAGTCCGCCGGTCTGGAAGGTCGTGTTGCTGTTGATCAAGCCTTGCAATTCGGATGCGAGACTGCTGGGCGAATAGGTTCCAGCCGGAATGGTCACGCTTGCATTGACGCCGTCGAGCGAAACGCTCAACGACGTAGGGCTGGCAAAATTGGTGGTGCTGCCCAACGCAGTCGTACCGACGGCCGAGGCGCTCGTCGCCTGGTGCGTCACATTCACGGCGTACGAACCCTGCTGCGCGGCGGAGCCGGCGACAAGATAGGTCAGGTTGCTGCTGGTGGAGCTACCCGAGGTCGCAAATAACGAGGTGATGGCGGCCGGATTGGCGGCAAGCGCGGCGCTGAGCACCGAGTCGGCCACGCTTAGCGTGCCGTCGGCGTTCAACGTAACGCCAACACTGGCCAGCGTGGTCAAGCCACCCTTGCCGGTACCGGTCAGCGCACTGGCCAGGATGCTCTGCAGCGAACTCTGCACGTTCAGCGTGGTGGAGTCGCCGATCAGCGGACCATTCGTGCCGCCCGTCGCCGCATTGAAGGCCGTGAGCGACGAAATCTCGGTTTGCAGCACGTTATATGCCGACACGAAAGCGTCGATGTTCTTCTGTGTGCTCGTGTTGTCCTGCGCGACGGTAAGCGTGGTGGTACCGGTTGCCGTGAGCGTTAGCGACAAGTCCGGTATGGATGCCGTGATCGAGTTCGTCGGACTGGTCACGCTCACGCCGTTGATCGTCAACGCCGCGTCCTGACCTGCCACCGTTTCTGTTGGACCGGTCGTCGTGCCGGTCGCAGGAGGATACGTCAACAGCGAGGAAATGCCGGAGTCGCCGCTGACACTGATATGCACCGCTTGCGACGCGCCGCTCGCAGACGTAATGACCAGTTGGGACGTGCTGCCGTTGTTGACGATTTGAGCCGTGACGCCATTCAGGTTGGTCGCGCTATTGATCGCGTCCCTGATCCCCTGCAGCGTGTCGTTGGAGCTGTCGATCGTGATGCTGCCGGCCGCGAGTGCGGGATTGGCCGTGAACGACGCGGGGCTGGTGCTTGTGGCCGCGGTTTCAGTGCCGAACGAAAACGTCACCGTGGACGAACTGGTGCCGGTCGCCAGCGAAGTCGATTGACTCGCTTGCCCCGCCGTCGCAATCGATTGCGCTTGCGCCAGGGCGGTGACATCGATGGTTTCGTTGCCGAGCAGGGCACCGGGGACGGCCGTTGCCGACAATACCGAGGTATTGCTGGACGTGGCGGTCAGCGCGCCGAATTCGGTGGGCAGCGTGAGTTGCTGCACAGCATCCTGGAACGTCGATAAGGCCAGTGAAAGCGAGCCGTATGCCGTTATCTCGGTGTTGATGCCGGTGACCTGATTCTGCAGGTTGACCAGCGGAATACTGTCGATATTGAGCAGTCCAGCCAGAATTGCGCTGATCGGCAGGGTGGTGCCGATGCCGAGCTGCGCAATGATCGAGGCCGGTGTCGCCGTTGACGTCGATGAAGGCGCTACGGAAGAGCCGCCTGAGTTACCCGAACTCGGTGGAACTGACCCAACGCTCATATTTACCCCTACGCTGTCTATATTCGCGGAAAACCCGCAATGCCCATCATGCGATGGTGCACATAGTATTCGGTACTGCTGCTTCGGGTCGGCATTACTGCTCGCCCAGTGTGAAACCCCCGGTATTCTACCGAGGGCTTAAGTTCTTGCATCTGCTTTTTGCGGCAAGCGTGGCAAATTCCACAAGGAATCCGCCACGCTCACTTACGACTTATTACTGAAGCAATTTCAGAACTTGGTTCGGCAACTGGTTAGCCTGGGCGATAATCGCCGTGGCTGCCTGAGACAGAACCTGTGCACGCGAGAGCGAGGCCGTTGCGCTGGCGAAGTCGGCATCTTGAATCGTCGACTGAGCCGAGGTCGCGTTTTGCGTCGATGCGGTCAAGTTCGAGATCGTCGAGGTGAACCGGTTTTGTACCGAACCGAGTTGACCTTGCAAGGTGCTGACCTGATTCAGTGCAGCGTCAACGATTTCGATGGCGGTCTGCGAGCTGGATTCCGTGGTCAAGCTCAGTTGTGCCAGCGTGCCGGTCGTCACAACCGAGAGGCCGCCGGTTGAGTTTGCAGCAACGTTCGAGAAGTCAGCCAACTCAGCCGTACCTGCAACCGAGCCGCTCAGCGCCAGCGTGTTGGCGGTCGACAGCGTGACGCTACCGAACAACTGGCCCGAAGCCGTGGACGACGTCCCGCCTGCAGCCAGTGCGGTGGTCAAACCGCCGGTGCCGTCACCTGCCGGTGCCGATGCTGCGGTGGTCGCCGACAGACCGCCGCTGAGCAGGCTCTTGGTATCGGATTGCGACAGGCTGATGTTGCTGCCGTCTGCTGCGGTCAGGATAATCTGGCTGCCGCATGCTGCGGCTTCGACGCCGGTGCCCGAGTTGTTGATCGCGAGGATCAGGTCGTTTGCGGTCAGCGTGGTGCCGCCTGCAACGTTGGTGTTGATCGTCTGGCCATTCAAGGTCAGCGAGAACGTGTCTGCAGCCGTGCTGCTGTTGCCCACAGCGGTGAAGTTGAAGGCTTGGTTGTTGGTCGCGGTAGCGTCCAGGCCGACGATGTCCGAATTGTTGATGGCTGCGGCTGCGGCGAACGCGCTGTTAGCCGTTTGACCTGCGCCCGTGCCTGCTTGTGCAGTTCCGATCGAGGTCGACTGGCCGTTGTCGTCAATGGTCAGCGTACCGCCGGCGGCCGACAAGTTGCCCGTCGAGCTCGAGTTCAGTTGGAACGTGGTGCTCGAGATTTGACCGATTTGCGAAGCTTTCACGCCCGACGAAATGTTCAGGCCCAGGGTCTGACCTGCGTCAGCGCCGATCTGGAAGTTTTGCAGACCAAACGTGCCGTCCAGCAAGGTCGTGCCGTTGAACTGGGTGGTCGAGGCGATCGTGTTGATCTGTGCAATCGCTTGTTGAGCTTCTTGGTTCAGCGAAGCGCGGTTGGCTGCAGACTGCGTGCCGTTCGAAGATTCCACGGCCAACTGGCGAATCGTTTGCAAGTTGTTCGTGATTTGGCTCAGCGCGCTCTCACCGGTTTGCGCCAGCGAAATACCAATGTTGGCGTTCGACTGTGCGGTGGTCAGGCCGTTGATCTGCGATTGCAGCAAGCTGGCGATAGCTTGACCTGCAGGATCGTCAGCAGCGCTGTTGATCTTCAGGCCCGACGACAACTGGGTGATTGCCGTGGTCAGCGAGTTTTGCGTGTTGGCCAGGTTGTTCTGGGCAATCAACGACGCAATATTGGTGTTAATTACTGTGGTCATCTGAGACGCTCCTAATTCGCGAAGTTATGCTTTCCGGCCAAACGTGCCGTATAACGTCGGCTACGCAGTTTGCTGCGCGCTTGCCACCGTTAAATAGGTTATCGGAAGCACTTCCGAAAGCTTTAGCAAAGAATTTCGATTTTTTTCGCGGTGGCTGGAGATTAATTGCCTTAGTGGGCTCAAGCGTGGGCTCACGGGGCGGCCAAGCATGGGTCCACGGGTTGGCACAAGAGCCGCGCGAGCGATCTGCGGGCATCCGATGTTGCAACGCAATGTAATGTATTAGGAAGCCCGCGCTCGCCGGCTAGGCCCATGCCGGCGGCGGGTAAGGTCCGATCGAAGTCTGATCGAGGCCGGCTCGACGCCCGATCAGGGCACGATCTCGAAGGGGCCGTGAGGCAGGCCTTTGGCTGTGCGGGAATGCATCTCGAGATAGGCGGTTTCCAGATGGTCCCGTTTGCGGGCCAAGTCGAACAACGGGAAATCAAGTTGATTGGTCAATAATTTTTGCCGCATCGCCTGCAGCCGTTCCGGGGCGTGCGCCAGCTCCAGCGCGAGTTGTTCATATTGCGCGAGGTTCGTGGTGATCATCTCGGGCAGGCATACGGCATTAAGCAAGCTGGCCGCAACGCGTCCGACGAACGCGTTGCCCAGGCAGGTCAGCACCGGCAGGCCGACCCACAACGCGTCGCTGGCGGTGGTGTGAGCGTTGACTGGCAAGGTGTCGAGGAACAGGTCGGCGAGCCGGTAGCGTGCCAAGTGGTTGGCTAGCGGCAGCCGCGGCGCAAAAATCAATCGGTCGGGCGAAATGCCACGCGCCTGCGCCTCACGTCGCAGATTGGGCGCAACCGAAGCATTGCCGTCCAGCAGCCAGAGCACGCTGCCTTCGACCTGCGCCAATAAACGCATCCAGACGTCGAAAACAAAGGGCGTCAGTTTATAGGTCTCGTTGAAACAGCAAAACACGAAGCCCGCTTCCGGCAGACCGGCTTGCGCGCGCGTGGGCGTTTCATCGGCAATCTTGCGCTTGGTATCGTTGACTTGATAGGTACCCGGCAAATAAACGATCTTCTCGCTGAAAAAGGCATGATGCTCTTCGGGCACGGTAATCCGGTCGGCGATGAAATAGTCGATGTACGGCGCGCCCATGGTGCAGGGAAAACCGAGGTAGTTGACCTGAACCGGCGCCGGCCGCGAGGACAGGATATCGGTGCGGCAGTCCCGGGTGTAGCCTTTGAGGTCGACCGCGATGTCGATCTCCAGCTTGCGGATCATTTTCGCGACTTCCACATCGGTATTGCCGGAAACATCGACAAAGTGGTCGAACGCCTGTTCGAGCCGCCGGCGAATCGGGCTGGCGTCATTGGGGCCAAACGAAAATGCGACGATTTCAAAACGGCTGCGATCATGGATTTCAAACAACTCGGCCATCAGATAGGCCGTCGCGTGATTGTTGAAATCCGCCGACAGATAGGCGACTCGCACGCGCGTGTGACCGTAGATCTCGCCTTGCCACAGCACGGGCTCGTGCGGCGGATGGCGTTTCGCCGTGTAAGCGTTTGCGCAGACCAACTGCTCGGCCGGTGAATCCGATACGGACAAGAACTGCATCGGATTGTCGGCGGCATGGCCGGCCATCAGTTCGGCGGCGATCACTGCGCGGTTGTCGTAGTACGCGCTCCAATTGCAGCAATAGAGTTGCGAGTTGAAAAGATAACCCGGTACGTAGTCGTAACCGGGCTGGCAATACAACACCGCAGCGAAGGTTTGCGCGGCTTCTTCGTAGCGGCCCAAGATGCGCAGCGCCTGGCCGCGGTTGTTCAGCGCTTGCGCAAATTTCGGATCGATCGCGATGGCCTTGTTGAAGCACTCGACCGCCTCGTTCAACAGTTGCCGCCCCACAAAGGCCAGTCCCATGTTGCACCAGGCTTTAACGTGATCCGGCGCGAGTTTGACGACGATTTGATACGCCTCTATCGCATCCATGAAGCGGTACATGGTAACCAGCAGGTCGCCACGGTTCTGGTGGGCGTTGATATGGTTGGGATCGAGCGCGGCAGCTTTGAGCAGGGCCTCTAGGGCTTCGTCATAACGGCGCAGGTTCATCAACGCCTGGCCCAGGTTGGAGTGGGCCGAGGCGTTGTTGGGGTTGATCTTGAGCGCGCGGTTTATTTTCTCGACGGCCGCTGCGTGCTCGCCGACCTGTACATCGATTGCACCGAGCAAATTGATCGCGTCGAAGTTCCGCGGCGACGCCTTCAACACAGACTGATATATAGCTCGCGCTTCCGGCAGCTTGTCTTGTCTATGCAGTTCTATGGCGCGCGCGATCTGTGCTGCGTGCACGCTGGGTACGTCCGTCTGCGAGCGAACGGCTGCTTTTTGGCTACTTTTTCGCATATATATAGTGTGTGGGTGCGGTACGGAAAGATTGACGGGGTATGGCGGCCGAATAGCAACGGGAGCTTACCGCTCCATCTCGTCATTCACCAGATGGTGATTCATGACGTAATAAGTGAGCTGCGCATTGTTTTCGAGCTCCATCTTTTCGAGCAGGCGCGAGCGGTACACGCTGATGGTCTTGACCGAAAGCGAGAGCGTCTTGGCGATATCGGTCAGGCGTTTGCCCGAGCCCAGCATGCAAAGCGTCTGGTATTCGCGATCCGATAGCTTTTCGTGCGGAAGCTGGTCGCTGTCCAGCGAAATGTAGTCGGCGAGTGCCTCGGCCATTTTCGGGCTGACATAACGGCGCCCGGCCGCAACTTGCTGGACTGCGCTGGTCATTTGAGCGGTATTCGCCGTTTTGGATAGGTATCCGGCTGCGCCTGCCTTGAGTGCGCGCACCGCGAACTGGTCTTCGCGATACATGCTGAACATCAGCACCGGGAGCCGCGGCGCCTTGCGGCGCAGGCGTTTGAGCACTTCTATGCCATTCATGTCGGGTAGCGAGATGTCGAGCAGCACCACGTCCCAATCGGCACGATCGGCTTGAGACAGCGCATCCGCGCCGCTTTCGGCTTCACTCACGGTGTCGGCTACCCCGAGGTCGAGCAGCAGCTGTTTAACGCCTTGCCGAACGATCGCATGGTCGTCGACAAGCAAAATTTTAAGCGCCATGAAGGAATGTCACGCCTGAGGCTGAAGCAGCGTTTGCCAAGGCAGGCGCGCGGACACGGTGGTCGACACACCAGGCTCGGAACTGATCTTCAGGGTTCCCCCTAGATTTCGACAGCGTTCACGCATGCCGTCGATGCCGAAATGCCCGATTCGACTCGGCGTGCCCACAGCAAAGCCGAGTCCATAGTCGGTCACGGTTACTGTTAACTGACGCAATTCGGTGGAGATGCTCACGTCGATGCGTTCCGATTTAGCGTGTTTGGCCGAGTTATTGACGGCTTCCTGGATAATTCTGAACACCGCCGTGGCGGCTTGTGGGTTCAACTGGGTGATGCGTGAATCGGCGGCGCAAACCAGGCTGGTAGCCAACCCCGTTTGGGCTGAAAAGCCGTCCAGCCATTGCCCGAGTGCGGCAATCAAACCGGCCTCGATGATAGGGGAGTGCAAATCGCTGATGACCCGCCGGCTCGCTTCGCACAGTGCGTCGTACGCTTGCTGGGTGGTGTCGAGCATGGATTGACAGGCTGGATCGGTGAGCGGCAGCCAGGCCTCGAGGCGCGCGAAAACGTATCGGAATGCGGTCAGATGGGCGCCCAGTTCGTCGTGCAGGTCGCGGGCCAAACGCTCTCGTTCCTGTTCTCGGGCGGCATTTAGCGCGGTTGACGACTGTGGGGTGTTGTGCCGCGGCTTCCGGGTGCCTGCAAGGGGCGGCGGCGTAGTATTTTTGTATGTCATTAGCCCGAGGCCCGGATCGAACCGGGTGTCAATTTACTTACTTCTGGCTTGCAAATCGGCTGACACGGTGTAAGAAAAACACCCTGTCAATTTTCAAATTTCAGACCGCGCTTTAAAGAAATCCTTGGCGATATAAAACCTAGAAAACAGCCCCGGAAAATTCTGCAAGACGCCATGGTATCCCAAAATTATTGAAGATAAATGACGTTCCAGAGGCGTGCGGCGTTTTCGCGACGAAAATATTCGTTTCATTTCTGTATTAGAAATGAAACGAAACGCGTAATCGAAGGTAATAAATTCCTACACGCCGAATTGATGCGACGGAAGAGCGCGCGACGACCGCGCGATGAAGATGCGGGGAGAAGAATAGAGGGGGCGGGCGCAGAAGTGCAAGCGGGGCGAAACGGATGTCGCAACAGTTGCGGATTTGTCCTCGTCACAAAAAAAGCGACCCGACGGGCCGCTTTTTCGTGTAACACCGGAGAACTCGATTTTTAGCCGACGAATGCCTTTTCGACGACGTAATGGCCCGGTTTGGACTGGCTACCTTCTTCGAACCCGCGCGAGTGCAGCAGTTCACGCGTGTCTTTGAGCATATGCGGGCTGCCGCACAGCATCATCCGGTCGTTTTCCAGCGAGAAGGGCGGCAGGCCAAGGTCTTCGAACAGCTTGCCGTTCTCGATCAGGTCGGTGATCCGGCCGCGATTGGCAAATTCCTGCCGCGTCACGGTCGGGTAATAGACCAGTTTCTCGCGAATCAGGTCGCCGATATGTTCGTGGTTCGGCAGCGACTGCGTGATGTATTCCATGTACGCGAGTTCGTCGACAAAGCGGCACGTGTGCGTCAGGATCACGCGATCGTAACGGTCATACACGTCGGGATCCTTGATCACGCTCATGAACGGCGCCAAACCGGTGCCGGTCGACAGCAGCCACAGCGTCTTGCCGGGAAGCAGGTTGTCGACCACCAGCGTACCCACCGGCTTTTTGCCGATGTAGACCTGGTCGCCGACCTTCAAGTGCTGCAGGCGCGAGGTGAGCGGCCCGTCTTGTACCTTGATACTCAAAAACTCGAGGTTTTCCTCGTAGTTGGCGCTTGCCATGCTGTAGGCCCGGATCAGTGGCTTGCCTTCGACGTCGAGGCCCACCATCGTGAACTGCCCGTTGTCGAAACGAAACGAGGTGTCGCGGGTACAGGTGAAGCTGAACAGAGTATCGGTCCAGTGGTGGACGGACAAAACGGTTTGCTGGTTCAGGTTGCTCATGGCTTGTGGTTGATCGAACAGCGATGGCTAACAAATGCTTAGCCTGGAGTTAAATAAAGCGCACAGGACGACACACCACCCTGCTTATGAATCTGGTATTTTACCTCACTGAGAAAAACCGTGCGCAATAGGCCCTGCTGCCGTAAGGTTCTGCCTTGCTTATGAGGGATCGTGGCGATCGCGCTACGACGAACTCTATACGCGCGCACTTAGCCGATCATTTAACATTTACCTGCTGATTTAGCTCCCCACGTGCCTTCATCTCCGTCTGCCGCACCGGTTGTCTCGACGCTAGGGTCTGCCTTATTGAGCCAACCCACGAGCCAACTCACTAGCCAACCCGGCCAACCCGGCCAACCCGGCCAACCCACGAGCCAACCCGCAGGTCAGGTTGTTTCACAAGTCGCCGCATCGCCCGCCGATGGGCTCGCTGCGCGCGAGGCCGCCTGTCTCGCGGCGTTGAGCGGGCAACCGGATCTGTCCCGGAACTTGCTGCAGCTTGCGGAAATCAGGCTGGAACAGCGGCGTTTCGATGTCGCGGCGGCGCTTGCGCGCGCTTGCCTGGCACTGCCCGATGACGTTTCGCCGCAGTTCGAGCCGGGCGCTGCGGCCGGCGTGCTCGGCGTGGCGCTAAGCCGAGCCGGCCAGTACGCCCAGGCGGTCGAAGTTCTGGAGCCTGCGCTCGCACAGAATCCGCAGGCGCTCGCAGTGCGTCTGGCGTTGGCGCGAGCGTTGTTGGTGCAAGATCGGATTGGGGATGCGGGGGCCTTGTTCGAATCGGCTGTCGATGGACTCGCCGGCGCCGAGGCGCGTTGCGTACACGGGCGCGTATTGTTCGCCGCGAAACAACCGCTTGAAGCGCTGCGGGCTTTTGAAGCCGCACTTGCGCTCACGCCCGGTTATGGCGAGGCGTTGGTCGGGCGAGGTTTAGCGTTGATGGCGTTGGGACGCTCGGCCAGCGCGTTGGTCTCTTTAAATGAGGCGGTGACGGCCGCACCCGAGGACCCGGAGCCAGCCAGCGAACTCGGCTTGGCGCTGGGCAGGGTGGGTTTTTTGAACGAAGCGGTGAAATGGTTCGAGCGGGCGCTCAAGATCGATCGTCACTACGCGCCGGCCTATCGTTATATGGGCAATGCGCTGACCATGATGCGCCTGGACCGCGAAGCGTTAGTCTGTTTGCGAGAGGCACGGCGCCTGCGCCCCGACTGGAATGAAGCATGGCTGGATGAGGCCGGTTTACTGTTGCGCGCCGGCCGCTTGCAGGAAGGCTGGCAAGCCTATGAGCGTCGCCAGTCGGCAAGCATGGCGCGACGACTGGCCGGCGACCATTACTGGCTCGGCGACGCCGACCTGACGGATCAGTCGATTATCTTGATGGCGGAACAGGGGCTGGGGGATACGCTGAACTTTGTCCGCTACGCGCCCCTGATCAAGGCGATGGGTGCGGCTCGGGTCATCGTCGAGGTGCAGCGCTCGCTATTGCCGTTGATCGAACCGCAGGCGCAAGCATGGGGCGTCGAGGTGATCGGGCGAGGCACGCCGCATCCGCCCACGCAGTGGCAAACCCTGCTGCTCAGCCTGCCGCATGCCTATGGGACGAAAGCGTCGACGATACCGAGCGGTGTGCCTTATCTGAGCGTGCCTGCGCTGTATCGCGAAAAATGGCGCGATGCGTTGGGGCCGCGCCGCGGCATGCGCATCGGTTTGGTGTGCGCAGGCAACCCGCATTATCCCGACGATGCAATCCGCTCGACTCGGCTCGAGGTGTTCAAACCGCTGCTCGAATTGGCTGGGGTGGAATGGGTGTGGTTGCAGCCGGATATTCGACCCGGAGATCGGGCAACACTGGACGCGTATGCGCAGGTCAATCGCATCGGCGAGTCCTTTACCGATTTCGCCGATACGGCCGCGGTGGTGGAGCAACTCGATCTGGTGATTTCGGTCGACACCTCGGTCGCTCATCTGGCGGGTGCGTTGGGCCGGCCGGTGTGGATCCTGATTTCGTTTCTGCCGGACTGGCGTTGGATGCTCGATCGCGAAGATACGCCGTGGTATCCCAGCGCGACGCTGTTCCGGCAGCCGGCTTCGGGAGATTGGCCGGGCCTGCTGCAAAACGTACTGACCGCGTTGCAGGCACGGCTGCTTTCTGCTTCGGCGTCGGCGTCGGCGTAGGACTCGGCATCGGCATCGGCTCGGCTTCAGCGTCACCATCGGTATTCCTGCCGCCATCGTCCTTGCCAGCCAGTTGATCAGGGCAGCCGCAGCCGCGCCATGTAAGGCAAATGATCGGATAGCCAGGCGGTCTTCTGGCTCGGCACCAGCCATTCGACCGGCGTGAGTCCGCGCACCAGCATTTTGTCCAGTGCCAATGCCGGAGAGAAGGACGGAAACGTACGGGCTTTGCGGCCGAGCGCGGCAGCCACTTCAATCAATCCGATGGTGCCGAATAGCGGTCCCGAATCGTTACGCCAGTCGTTGAAGTCGCCGGCCAATATTAGCGGCCCGCTGGGGGCTTCGCGCACGATCCACTCCGCGATCCAGTGCATTTGCCGCAGACGCGCTGCACGTGTGAGGGCCAAGTGTGCGCATAAGAGCGTGATTTGCTGATCGGCAAATTTGACCGTCGCGACCAACAGGCCGCGCTGTTCGAAGCGATGCGCGGAGATATTCCAGCGCCCGCCCAGATCGAGCGGGTGCGGCGACAGTATCGCGTTGCCATGGCGGCGCGAGCGTTTGATGACGGTGTTGCCCAGTGCGAGTTGCAGTTTGAGCGAGGTCGCGATGTCGGTGGCCTGGCAATTCCATAGCAATTCGCTGGCCGGCACCACCGGTTCTCCGCGAGCGTCGGCGCGCCATGGGGTCGGTCGTTGCGCTTCGGCTTCTTGCAAAAAATAAGCATTGGCCGGATTCGTGTGCAGCCAGTGGCGCATCGCGCTCCAGGCCTGCAGGCCCAGCGGCGAACGACCTTTGTGCAGATTCCAGCTGACCGCGACAAAGTCGCGCGCGTTGTCCTCGGGATCGTGCTTTCGATCATGCTCGGACTCATGCGCTGCCTCATGCATTTCGTTCTGCGCTTCGTTATGCGGTAGGTTCGGTGGCGACGTCATCGCTTACACCTCATTGAGTTGGCGATGTCGGCGCAGCCAGCATCGCTTTGATGCGATAAACGAGCGACGGGTCGTGCTCGATAACAGTCCAGCTCGTCCAACTGCCGTCGGTGCGCACAGTTAGCCCCGGATGGCTGGCCGACACGACTCGCGCCTCGGGAGGCAAGCTGCAACCGCTTGCGCTTGGATTCGCGACGGGATCTTCGATCATCTCGCGCGTATCGATGGCAAAGGTGATGTCGTCGGCACCCAGGTGTATCGGCGAGAGCGTGATCGTGCGCGTCAGCTTGAAGCCGGGTGCGATCGGGTTGCCCGCCGGCGGCGGGCAATTCAACACGTGCTGCACCGTGTGCGATGCACTCTCGGTACGGGCTTGGCCCAGGCTTGTGACGTCCTTGAACTGATCGACGGTCTGACCTTGCTCGACAACGTCGAGTTCCCATTGAATCGCGTTCTGGGCTGCGGCGGCCCAAGGCGCGCCGGCCATCAGCAGGGCGCCGATGAACCCGTGCAGCACCGTTTTACCGAACACTGCCCGACGGCACTCAGTTATGGCGCTGAGATCAGCTATGGCATTGAAAAATGTGACGACCGGATCGTGGCGTCTGGGTCGGTCTATCGTCATGCTGACCTCACGAGGTTGAAAGCCTGTTTTGGAAAGTCGCGGCTCTCAATCCAGAAAACGAGTGAAAGCTTCGACCGGATCGCGGCTGGTTTGTAGCGTATTTTCGAGCGCGTCATGGGCGGCGTAACCGAGCGCCATGCCGCATACCACCATCTCGTCGTCGCCGAGCGAGAGTTCACGCGTGAGAACCCGGTGAAACTGGGTAAAGGCGGCTTGCGGGCAGGTGTCCAGGCCCTCGCCGCGCGCAGCGATCATCAGGTTCTGCAAAAACATGCCGTAGTCGAGCCAACTACCTAGCTCGAGCCGGCGGTCGATGGTGAAGACCAGTCCAACCGGCGCGTCGAAAAAGCGAAAGTTGCGCGCGTGCTGGGCATGCATCCGTTGCTTGTCGGTGCGCCCTATGCCCAGCAGTGTGTAGAGGTCCCAGCCGACTTTGCGTCGCCTTTCTATATAGGGGGAAAACCAGGTACGCGGGTAGTAGGCGTATTCCTGCACATAGAGTGCGTCGCGTTGGGGGTCGTCATACGCTTTGAGCAGTGCGGCGACCACACGCTGCAGGGTCTGGCCGCTCAGGACATAAACTCGCCAGGGCTGGGTATTGGTTCCGGACGGCGCGCGGCTGGCCAATTCAAGCAGCGCCTTGATGCGGGCTTGCGGGATCGGATCGGGCTTGAAGGCACGCACCGAGCGGCGTGTCGCGATGGCGTGTGCCACGGGGTTGAGGTGGTACGCCGCGGCTTTATGGGGAGATGACTCGGCGATGGAGGTCTTATCGACGGGCGCCTGAGTGGCTACATGAGCCGTTGCATGAGCGGTCGCCTCAGCGTATGCCTGAGCGATGGATGCTGCAGGTAGGGGTGCCTCGGCGATAGATGCGTCGTCATACACGGCGCCGGCGGTCGGGTCAGGTGCTTGCTCGGGCCGAGCGCCGGACCGGTTTGCGTTCATTCAGTCGGGCACTGCAAGTTACAATCGTCGGGGTCGGCTGTTTTGAAGCTTTTCTTGCGTTTTTGGTCGGCGATCGCTTGTTTTTGTTCCGCAACTGAGCTCGATGCCGCGAATTCAAGTTGCGGATGCGCTTGAAGTTGCCAGTCGGGGGTGACCAAGCCGCCGGGCGTACCGGGACGATATTGTGCGAACGCCCCGGTGCTGCACACGAGCAAACCGCATGCAAGCACGGTCAGAGTACGATGAATCATGAATTCCTCCAGCGAATAACTAGGCGCACCATGCGTCGCCTCTGATTTTACGCGAGCTTGGCACTGGATGGGTTACAGCAACCCTTAAGGGTGCTCGCGACAGGTGGTCGTCACGACGCGAGCGGTTGCCATGGTGGCGTGGGTATCGGTGGATCGGTGGATCGGCGGTGGTAATTATGGCCCGCACTTGAATGGATGTTCCAATTGTATGGATGAAATCGACGTAGTGGTGATCGGCGCCGGCGTTGTAGGGCTGGCGGTGGCTCGCTCGTTGGCGCTGGCGGGCCGAGAGGTGTTGGTGCTCGAAGCGGCAGCGATGATAGGCACGGGTACGAGTTCGCGCAATAGCGAGGTCATACACGCGGGCCTGTATTACGAACCGGGTTCGCTCAAGGCGCGCCTGTGCGTGCGCGGGCGCGAGCTGCTGTATGCGTATTGCGACAGCCATGGTGTGGCCTATCGACGTTGCGGCAAACTGCTGGTTGCAACAACGCAGGAGCAAATTCCCAAGCTGGCGGCGATCGAAACGCAGGCGCGCCGCAACGGCGTGTCCAGCCTGCGGCATCTGAGTGCCGAACAGGCGCGCGCGCTGGAACCGGCGCTGCATTGCGTGGCGGCTTTGCACTCGCCCGACACTGGGATCGTCGATAGTCATCAGCTGATGCTGGCCTTGCAAGGCGACGCTGAGGCGCATGGCGCGATCTGCGCGTTTCGAGCGCCGGTGCAGCGCATCGAGCGCGAGGCGGATGGCCGGTTCAGGATTGAAGTGGGTGACGATGCCGCAGGCGGTGTGGCCGAGCCTGCGGGAGAGCCTGGGGCCCGGTCCGGATCGCAGTCCGCGTCAGCGTCCGGGTCACAGCACGGGTCAGAGCAAGATGTCCAGCCCTTCATGTTACGCGCGCAGCACGTGGTGAATTGCGCGGGCCTGCAGGCGCAGGCGGTGGCCAGCCGGATCCAAGGGCTAGCCCCACAGCATGTGCCGCCGCTCTACATGGCGCGCGGCAATTATTTCAGTCTGTCAGGCCGCTCGCCGTTCGACAGGCTGATCTATCCGATGCCCGACGAGGCGGGGCTAGGCGTGCATCTGACAGTCGATCTTGGCGGGCAAGCTAAATTTGGTCCGGATGTCGAGTGGCTCGATACCGTCGATTACCAGGTGGATCCGCATCGAGCCGACAGCTTTTACGCGGCGATACGCACTTACTGGCCTGACCTGGCCGACGGCGCGTTGCAACCGGCCTACGCCGGGATACGACCGAAATTGGTCGGGCCTGGGCAGCCCGCGGCGGATTTCATAGTGCAAGGTGAGCTCGAGCACGGCGTAAAGGGGCTCCTCAACTTTTTCGGCATCGAGTCGCCCGGTTTGACGTCGTCCTTGGCGCTGGCGGAATACGCGACGGCACGGCTCACATAAGCGGCGGCGTCTCGTATTCCATAAGCCGCGGCGTTGTGCTCTTAAGCTGCGGCGTGGTGTCCTTAAGCCGCGGCGTGGTGTCCTCAAGCCGTGGCATCGTCCACTTAAGCTGTGGCGTCGTGCATTTCAGCCGCGGCGTTGCCTACTTAAGCCGCGGCGTTGCGTACTCAATCAGACCGATAGCCGCACGTTGCGATCAGAGGTTTTGCACGAGAAATTGCAGCGTACGGCCCAGCGCCAAAGCCGAAGCCTTTTGCTGATAAGCGCCGCGATCCCAGCAGTTAAAGCCGTGGTCCGCACCGGGATAGACGTGGAACTCGGCGTTTCCGTGGCTCTTGAAGGCGGCTTTGACCTGCTCCACGGCAGACAAGGGAATGTGGCCGTCGTTCTCGGCATAGTGGAACAGCATCGGCACCTTGATCTTGCTCGCGACATCGAGCTTGTCCTGAATGCCGCCGCCGTAATAAGGCACGGCAGCATCCACCAGCCCTTCCGATGCAGACAAATAAGACATGCGGCCGCCGAAGCAATATCCGATTGCCGCGATTTTGCCTGTCACCTCGGGCCTGCTGCGCAGCGCTTTGGCGGCCGCCGCGGCGTCGCTGAGTGTGCGTGCGGGATCGAGTTGTTGCATGAGTGCGATGGCGCGGCTCATGTCGGGCTCGGCATAGCCCAGCTCGATGTGCGGCTCGGCGCGCCAGAAGACATCGGGTGCCAGCACCACGTAACCGGCCTGTGCGTATTGGTCGGCCACGCCGCGAATATGGCTATTTACGCCGAAAATCTCTTGGAACAACAAGATGCCGGGACCTTTGCCGGTCGGCGGCAACGCCAGGTAGGCCGGCATGGTGCCGCCATCGGCAGCAACATCGATCCAGCTTGAACGTACGGTCATTGCAATTTCCTCGCGAAGGGTTAGGGGGTCAGTTAGTGTGCCATTGTTCAGTTAACTTTGTCGGCGGCCTCTTTGACCGGTGCAAAAGAAAGCGCTCGCAAACCCTGATTGACGTTTGCAAGGTTCGGCAGACATGCTTGCGCCTATCAAATCGAGTGGAGTAACGGCTTTTAAAATTCCTCACCACAACTTTATTTGACGCCGTACACTTCGCGCAGATGTTCGCGGGGTCCGTCAAAAACGCGAAACCGCGATTGTCGAAAAGGCAGTACATACATGATGTACGGCTGCGGATGTAATCCCGATTGAAGTCGACGGAAAATATCCGCTGGGGCGTGACCCAAAAACTTTGCGCACGAACTTTGGAACCGAAACTGGAGAGTTACATGGATAGCAAGCTTCACAAACTTCTGCCGATCGCCGCTGCAGCTATGCTCTGCGCAGGTTTTGCATCGCAGGCATCGGCGGACCAAGTAGTCAAGATTGGTCACGTTGCTCCTTTGACGGGCGGTATCGCTCACCTGGGCAAAGACAATGAAAACGGCGCTCGCTTGGCCATCGAAGAAATCAACAAGAAAGGTCTGACAATCGGCGGCCAGAAGATCACGCTGGAACTGGACGCACAAGACGATGCAGCCGACCCGCGTCAAGCCACGCAAGTCGCGCAAAAGCTGGTGGACGATAAGGTCGTCGCCGTGGTGGGTCACTTGAACTCGGGTACGTCGATCCCCGCGTCGAAGATCTATAGCGATGCCGGCATCGTTCAGATTTCGCCGTCGGCCACCAACCCGACCTACACGCTGCAAGGCTTCAAGACGACCTACCGGGTTGTGGCGACCGATGCTCAGCAAGGCCCGGCGCTGGCCAACTACGCATCCAAAGGCCTGAAAGCCAAGTCGGTGGCAATCGTTGACGATGCCACCGCTTACGGTCAAGGTCTGGCCAACGAGTTCGAAAAACAAGCCAAAGCCAATGGCGTGACCGTGCTCTCGCACGACGCGACCAACGACAAGGCGGTGGACTTCCGCGCGATTCTGACCAAGATCAAGGGTGAGCATCCGGACGTGATCATGTACGGCGGCATGGACGCTACCGGCGGCCCGTTCGCCAAGCAAGCCAAGCAACTGGCGATCACCTCGAAGGTGCTGGCGGGCGACGGCGTGTGTACCGACAAGCTGTCGGACCTGGCAGGCGACGCGACCGACAACATCATTTGCTCGATCGCCGGTATGCCGCTGGAGAAGATGGCCGGTGGTGCTGCATTCCAGAAGCGTTATATCGCGCGTTTCAACCAACCGATCCAGATCTACGCACCGTTCACCTATGACGCTGTGTACATCATTGTCGATGCAATGAAGCGTGCCAACTCGACCGATCCGGCGAAGATCCTGGCGGAAATGCCGTCCACGGACTACCACGGCGTGCTGGGCGAAACCCAATTCGACTCCAAGGGTGACCTCAAGCAAGGCGTGATCTCGCTGTACGACTACGTTGGCGGCAAGCAAAAACTGCTCGACATCGTCAAGATGTAATAGCGGTTTAAGTTGATCGAACGGCGCGTGCCTTCCGGGCACGCGCCGTTTTTGTTTGAGTTGCGTCTTTTTGCCGCATGCGCCGCCGCTACCAGGGCTGCGACCTAAGCCAAGCGAGTTGGGATCGATTCAACAGCCCAATGTTGCGCGCAATGCGTCCACCAGATACCGGCAAATTGCTATCCTAGGATTTTCGATCGCGTCGCGCTTGCCCATCGAATGGACGGCCGCTCAAATACGACATCACGCCATGCTGATCGCCCCTGAACGCGCTCCACCTCCTGCATCAAAGCACGTACTGCGCCCTGGCGACGCATGCGCGAGAACCTGCCGGATACCCGTACCCGACAGTGCTGCCGTTTGCATGCGATACAGCGCACGTGCCGCTGATCCTGGCGAGCGCGTTATCCGAGCACGCCCGCAATCTGCAAGCCGATTCCAGGGCCGGTCTCGTGGTCTTTACCGGGCCTGACGAGGACGTGTTGAGTGGTGCGCGCTTGACCTTGGTGGGCGAATTTCTGCCCTGTCAGCCAGGCGCCAAGACGCTCGCACGTTACCTGCGTTATCAACCTGATGCGCAGCGCTATCTGGACCTGGGCGATTTCGCCTTCTACCGACTAAAACTGGAACGCATGCGGTATATCGGCGGTTTCGCCACCATGGGTTGGATTACTGCAACCGATTGGGCATCACTTGCACTGCTCGATGAAGAAAACGAAGCGGCGATTACACAGCGGCTCGCGATCGGGCTGAGGGCCGAGGTTGCCGTGTTGGGAGTGGATTACTTTGGTGCGGATTTGCGAGTCAATCAGGCACGTGTGCGAATCGCGTTGGATGAGCCTGCCGGCGATGCCGATTTGTTGACCCAGAGACTGATGGTTTTGCTCGCAGATTACTATCAATAACGCCGGAAATAACCCTGGACGGGTCATTTCTCAAAATAATTAGCCTGACAAATTAGACAATTCGCATACGGATTCGTCCGCATACCGAGCAATCATTTTAAATAAGTATTTAATAAGCGGCGATTTTTGTCAGTCCGACGTAGTTGACATTATTGGCGCAGGATTTTTGTAATAAATCTTAATAACAATGAATAGGCTCTCGTAGGGGAAATAGAATAAGTTAGCGCAACCATACTCAATGCTTGCCAACATCTGCAGGTAGATTTGTCAAATAGGCTCGCGCAAAACGCGACCCGGCCACGGTCCGCCCCCAAAACTTAACTGCTTTCTCAAAATGAAAATGAATCGTTTTGACAAATGTCAGTAAATGACAAACCTGCTTTGCGTCGTCCAAAAATCGATCTATACCGTCTTTATGATATTTGAATGATATGTTAGAGTACGCTCGCGATCGCAATGGAAGGGACAGTGGATTCCCGTCCAGCGAGAATGCCGTTTTGATATCAAGGAGTTAATTTACACCATGTCATCTTATAAAGATCTTCTGATTCAACGTGAGCATCTCGAAAAACAAATCGAGCAAGCGAAGGAAAAAGAATTCAACGCCGTTGTCGCAGACATCAAGCAAAAGATGTTGGACTACGGTATCTCGGCAGTCGATTTGGGTTTGGCGCGCGCAGGCAAGGGTGTAAAGGGCCGGCCGCGTGCTGGAGTCGCGCCTAAGTTTCGCGATCCGCTGTCCGGTAGCTCGTGGTCGGGCCGGGGAAAACCGCCCAAATGGATCGCCGGTAAAAATCGCGACGAATTCCTGATTCAGAAATGATTTCCGATGGTAGGTCAGCGACGGTACGTCAACGACAGTAAATCAAGGACAGCAGGCCAGTTATTCCTCCATGCCTGCCGTCGCTTTCCTGCCTTGCAAGCACTTCGTTCTTCGCTTCATACTCGATTTTTTGTTTTCAACGAATTGTCGTTGCGACGGGTTGTTGCGGCGAACCGCTGCCACCGCCCGCTATCGTAGTTGCTGTTCGCTCCCTCCCGAACCGCCTCCGGCACACCTATCCCATTCTCCAATTTATTGAACGCGAATGCGTCGCGTTATCGTAAGCATTTGATTTAAATGTATTTATTGTGGGAATTACGCGGTGAAACCGCGCTTGCGCCTACAATTAGATCGCGGGCACGTTCGAATGCCCGAACACCGCATCCCCGGAGTTTTATATGGCTCAACCAGCCATTGCGCCGCGCTTTCCGATGAGCAGCAAGCAATCGGTCGCGAAAAAGACCACGCTGGTGAGCGTGGTGCTCAATCTGGCATTAATGGTGTTGCAGATCGCGGTCGGTACTTTTGCACATTCGCAAGCACTGATCGCCGACGGTGTGCATTCGCTGGGCGACCTCGTCTCCGATTTCATCGTTTTGCTTGCAAATCTTCATAGCCACGCCGAACCCGATCAAGATCATAACTATGGCCATAGTCGCTACGAAACCGTCGCGTCTTTGTTCCTGGGCGCAGTGCTGGTGACAGTGGGTGTCGGCATGCTGGTGCGAGCTGGCATGCGCCTCACGGAGTTGAGCACGCTGCCGGCGGTGCACATTAGCGCGCTCGGCATCGCGCTTGTCGTGCTGCTCTCGAAGGAACTACTGTTTCGCTACATGCTGCGCGAGGCGCGTCGCGTACGCTCGGCCATGCTGATCGCCAACGCCTGGCATGCGCGTTCGGACGCGGCGTCCTCGCTGGTGGTGGCGCTGGGCATCATCGGTAGCGTCTGCGGCGTGCGCCTGCTGGACCCGATTGCGGCAGCGGTGGTCGGCTTCATGGTTGCCCGCATGGGCTGGACCTTCGGCTGGGATGCGGTGCAGGATTTATCGGACCGGGCTCTCGACGAGAGCGCGGCCGACAATATCTATGCATTGCTGATGGCCACCTCAGGCGTGCGTGGCGTGCACGAATTACGCACACGCAAGATGGGTGACATGGCACTCGTCGACGCGCATATTCTGGTTGACCCGTTGATCAGCGTGTCGGAAGGCCACTATATCGCCGAATCGGCGCGGCTCAGGGTGCTGGAGGCGCCCAGCGTACTCGATGCGCTGATACACGTCGATCCGGAAAACGACCTGTTCGGCAAGCCGACGCCCGGACTGCCGTCGCGCGAACAGCTTACCGCAGAGATTACCCGTGCATTTGCAACGTCAAGCATTCACGTGCTGGACGTCAATATTCACTACTTGCGACGTGGCATCGACCTTGAGATTACTTTGCCCGAAAACTCGGCCATGCCGGCGGCGACCGAGCTTCAACAATTGCGCAAGAAGCTCGGTGTACGACAGATCAGAGTCGCGCGGGAATTGGCCGTGGTGCCCGAACGGACTTGATCAGAGCGGCAACTGCGTATCGAATTTGATTTCGCGTAACACCATGCTGGTACGGACCTGCGCGACCGCCGGAATTTTGAAAATCCGTTCATGCAGGAATGCGTCGTACGCCTTGATGTCAGGCGCGACGATCTTGAGAATATAGTCGGCTTCGCCGGTCGTGCTGTAGCACTCGGTCACCTGAGGACACAGCGCGATCTCGCGTTCGAACTGCTCGACGCCGCCCTCCGTATGACGCGCGAGATGAATGTGCGCGAGCGCGCAAATGTGCAAACCGAGTTTCTCGCGATCCAGCAACGCGGTATAGCGCTGAATCACACCCGATTGTTCCATATCCTTGATACGCCGCCAGCACGGCGTACTTGAGAGTCCGACCTGATCGGAAATCTCTTGCACTGATCGGCGTGCATCGAGTTGCAGCAGCCGCAGGATCTTCTGGGAAAAAGCGTCGAGGCTCAAGGCATGACTCCCGCAGCGGATCGCCCGTAATTGATGGTAGAAGTGCCGAGAAGCGAAAGCAAACTCATTCGCTTTGCTCGGCGACCGTTCGCGCTGCGCCAGGGGTGTCCCGATGGCGCATCGCTGCGGACCTGGCGTTCAGTCGATCTTGCTGGTCAAGTGCGGCGCGCAAAGGACGCCGGTGAGTCTATGGGGCCAGCGGTTACCAGCGCTTAACAACGACTATTGGGGTCAACAAGAAGGAATATCCCAAAATGCAATACTCTCGGGTTATTTATACTCAATCATAGCGGGTTTCTCCGCAAAACCAAGTAAAGTATTTCTTAAGTAGAGGCTGAAAATAACGGGATGGACGCTCGTCGCGTGCTCACGCGCGCCGAAGTGCACCGTTATCCGGAGACAGCCTTGACCGATCATTCGAAAACAAGCGAAAACGTCACGCTTGCGCAATATCAACTCACCGACAATCTGGTCGCCCGCCATGGGCAGATCTTTCTCACCGGAACCCAAGCGCTCGTGCGCCTGCCGCTGATGCAGCGGGCGTTGGATGTGCAACGCGGCTGGAACACGGCCGGTTTCATCAGCGGCTATCGCGGCTCTCCGTTGGGCATGGTCGATCAGCAATTGTGGAAGGCCAAGAAGCTGCTCGAGGCCAACCAGATCCGCTTCTTGCCGGCGATCAACGAAGAGCTCGGCGGCACAGCGGTGCTGGGCAGCCAGCGGGTGGAGGCGGATCCCGAGCGCACCGTCGATGGGGTGTTTTCGATGTGGTACGGCAAGGGTCCCGGCGTCGATCGCGCGGGCGATGCGCTCAAGCACGGCAACGCGTTCGGTTCGTCGCCGCATGGCGGCGTGCTGGTGGTGGCGGGCGACGACCACGGCTGCGTGTCGTCGTCGATGCCGCACCAAAGCGACCATGCCTTGATGGCGTGGCAGATGCCCATCGTGAACCCTGCCAACCTGGCCGACATGCTGGAATTCGGTCTGTACGGCTGGGCATTGTCGCGCTTTTGCGGCGCATGGGTAGGCTTCAAAGCGATCTCGGAAACGGTCGAGTCGGGCGCGACAGTCAACCTCGATACGCTGCAGCTCGACTGGGGGCCGGCGCCCGGCAATCATGATGCAGACGGTTTGGCGGCAAGGCCCGGCGGCTTGCACAACCGCTGGCCCGATTTGCCCAGCCTCGATATCGAGGCGCGGCTTGCAGCCAAGCTTGACGCAGCCCGGCACTTTGCGCGTCTGCACAGCATCGATCGATGGATTGCGCCCAGCCCACACGCCAACGTCGGCATCGTCACGTGTGGCAAGGCCCACCTCGATTTGATGGAGGCCCTGCGCCGCCTGGATCTCACGGTAGACGATCTCGAGCGTGCCGGCGTGAGGATCTACAAGGTCGGTCTTTCGTTCCCACTCGAAATGTCGCGTATCGACGCGCTGGTCGCGGGCTTAAGCGAAATTCTTGTCGTCGAGGAAAAAGGTCCGATCGTCGAGCAGCAGATCAAGGAGTACCTGTACAACCGGACCAGCGGCACACGCCCGCTTGTGTTGGGCAAGACGGACGCCGACGGCGCGCATTTGCTTTCCGCGCTGGGCGAGCTGCGCCCAGGACGGATTCTGCCGGTGTTCGCGCAGTGGCTGGCACGGCACAAGCCGGAGCTGGATCGATGCGAACGCGTGGTCGATCTGGTGGCGCCGCAGATACTCTCGAACGCCGCCGACGGCGTGAAACGGCTACCGTATTTTTGCCCGGGCTGTCCGCATAACACCTCCACCCGTGTGCCGGAAGGATCGGTCGCGCATGCCGGGATAGGTTGCCACTTCATGGCGTCCTGGATGACGCGCGCCGATAGCGCCGAAACCACCGGACTGATCCAGATGGGCGGCGAAGGCGTCGATTGGGCCGCGCACGGCATGTTCACCAAAACCCCGCATATTTTCCAGAACCTCGGTGACGGCACGTACTTCCACTCGGGCATCCTGGCGATCCGCCAGGCTGTAGCGGCGCGCGCCAACATCACCTACAAGATTCTCTATAACGATGCCGTGGCGATGACAGGTGGGCAGCCGGTCGATGGCAGCATCTCGGTACCGCAGATCGCGCGGCAGGTCGAAGCGGAAGGGGTGGTACGCCTGGCGGTGGTCAGCGACGAACCGGAAAAATTCGATGGTCACAAACAGCAATTTCCGTCGCAAACCACATTCCATCACCGCGACGATCTCGACACCGTACAGCGCGAATTGCGCGAGATCGCGGGCGTCACCGCGCTGATTTACGACCAGACTTGCGCCGCGGAAAAGCGCCGGCGCCGCAAGAAAAACGAGTTTCCCGATCCCGACAAGCGCTTGTTCATCAACACGGCAGTGTGCGAGGGCTGCGGCGATTGCGGCGTGCAATCGAACTGTCTCGCGGTCGAACCGGTGGAAACCGAGCTGGGGCGCAAACGCCGCATCGATCAATCGTCATGCAACAAAGACTTCTCGTGCGTGAACGGCTTCTGTCCGAGCTTCGTGACATTGGAAGGCGCACGCGTGAAAAAGCCGTCGGGCGCGGTGTTCGATCCGGCCGCGCTGGCGGCGCGCGTCGACGCGCTGGCCCAGCCGCAAGTGCAACTCTTTGACGCGCCCTACGACATCCTGGTGACGGGCGTGGGCGGCACCGGTGTCGTGACGGTCGGCGCGCTGATCAGCATGGCCGCGCATCTTGAAGGCAAAAGCGCTTCGGTGCTGGACTTCATGGGTTTTGCGCAAAAGGGCGGCGCGGTTTTGTCGTTTGTCCGCTTCGCCGCGCGTGCCGAGTTCCTCAACCAGGTGCGCATCGATACGCAACAAGCCGACGTACTGCTTGCTTGCGACATGGTGGTGGGCGCCGGCGCCGATGCGCTGCAGACGGTAAGGCGTGGACGCACGCGGATCGTGGTCAATACCCATGCCATTCCGAACGCCAGTTTCGTGCAAAATCCCGACGCCGATTTGCACGGCGACGCGCTGCTGGAGAAGATGTGCGCCGCGGCCGGCGATCAGCATTTGGACGCTTGCGATGCGCAAGCACTGGCCACACGTTTCCTCGGCGATACGATGGGTGCCAATATTGTGATGCTCGGTTACACCTGGCAACTCGGACTGATTCCGGTATCGCTGGTCGCCCTGCTGCGTGCGATCGAGCTGAACAACGTCGCGGTCCCGATGAACCGGCTCGCGCTGAGCTTGGGACGGCTTGCCGCCGCCGATCCAGCGGGGCTGGACGCCTTGCTGCATGGCGCGGGGCCCGTTGTTGGCGCAGCCGCCGGTGTGGGCGCGGGTATCGGCGCGGGTGTGGGAATCGACGCAGCGGTTGATCCTCAACGCGACAATGCGAATCTCGTGGCCGATCGCCGCGACCGGTTGCTCGCCTACGGTGGCGGCGCGCAAGGTGCACGTTACGCGGCGCGATACCAAGCCTTGATCGAGCAGGGGCGTCACGCTGAAATCCGGGTCAGCGGCGTCGAGGGCCCGTTGACCGCCGCAGTGGCCGAGACCTTTTATCGTCTGCTAGCGGTCAAGGACGAATATGAGGTGGCGCGTCTTTATACCGACGGCAGCTTCCGCGCGCAGGTCGAAAGCCAGTTCGAGGCCGTCGACGGCCGCGCATTGAAGGTCAAGTTCCATATGGCGCCGCCGGGATTGGCGCGCGGGACCACCGCAGGCGGGCGACCCCGCAAGCTGACCTTTGGCAGTTGGTTGTGGCCGGTGCTCGGTTTGATGGCGCGCGCCAAATTCCTGCGCGGCTCGTTGATCGACCCGTTCGGCCGCACGCTGGAGCGCAAAATGGAGCGTGCGCTGCCGGGCGACTACGAGACGACGCTGGCGCAATTGTTGAGCAAGCTCGAACCCGGCAACCTGGACGCGGCCGTCGAACTGGCAGGCTTGCATGCCAAGATTCGCGGTTACGGTCCGGTCAAGTTGGCCAATCTGGTCGCGATCAAGAAGCGCGAGCAAGCGCTGGGGCGCCAGCTCGGTGTCGACGTGGCAACCGCGCCGGTCGTCAAGGAAGCGATGGCGGAACTCGCGTCTGGCACGAACATGCTCAAGGGAATCCCGGTGGTTACGGTGCGCTGAACGCGCTCGAAGCGATTCCGGGTAGCCGATGGCTCCGACGGCTCACGCCGCTGCATCCTCGGGCGGTGGCGAGGCGATGGCTGCCGTGGCGGGCGCGGTTGCCGCAGCTGCCTGTGTTGCACGCAATTCGGCCAGCATGTTGCAAAACAACGCGCCTTGCTCGATCGCGTCGTCGAGCGCGACGTGTGTGTGCGGGTGCGGGTCGAACCAGTGCTTGGGAAAGCGCGGTTTGATGCACTTGCGGTACGGCATACCGGTTATCGCGAACGCGAGCGTCTTGATATCGAGCGCCGACCACGAAAACGGACAGCGTTCGGCAAATCGCATCATGTACCAAAACATATAGGTGAAATCGAAGCCGGCCGGGAACGCGACGAACACGGGCTTGCCCGGCAGTGCTTCGACCCATTTCACATAATCGGGCAGCGCTTTTTCGGGCGTTTGCAAATCCTTGCGACAGGCGGCCCATGCCTCCGGTTGAGTCTTCCACCAAGCGGCCTGAATCGGGTGGGGGGCCGACCCCGGCAAAGTTTCGAGATTGGCCGAAAACGTCGCAATCAACTCCTTGTCCGCGGTGTAGGCGGCCGATGCAAAGCTGAGCATGGAATGAGGGCCGGGAATCGGGCCATCGGCCTCGATATCGGTGCTGACGTAAATTTCCTGACTCATAAGCTGACTCCGTGGGTTGCGTGCGGTTGCGCTGGGCGCACCTGCAAGCAGGGCCGAACCCGGGAGATGCCCGTACTGCACGGTGTGTTCGTTCGAACCGGCAGAAGTGGGCGATCGATCGGATCGACCAAAGCCCCTATTGTATCGACAGGCGCGACACGCTGGTGTCGCATTGCCGGGGCCTGCCGGTGCTTGCCGATGCCAAGTGCGATGCCAAAAATGGCGGTTCCGACGCGAAATCGGGTAGGCTGTATAATAGATTCACTACCACTCGTAATCTGCATCAAATTGCGCCCCAATTTAACGTGGTGCACGTTTCAGTACCCGCCGTCCGACAGCAGAACCGTCGAGCACACGCCGGGTGCAAAGAGTTAGCCCCGCTAGCACGCTTGCCTTAAGCGCGAGAACTTCGTTGGCGGTCGGTTCAAGTATCAAGTCAGTACGCGCAGACGCGGGAAATCCCGGTCTGGCGGGCATGCAGCAATGCCACATCCGCTGCGGCCGGTAATTGACGTACCCGTTAGACACATCCGCATCAGACAGCGATTTCTGTCGGAGGTGATCTTCCATTGCGTCCGGATTTTTAACCCAGTGGCGGCTTATAGCCCCTGCTTTAAAAAGGGATAGGTTTTGAGAGCATTTCACTTCTCTGTTACTCATACGTTTAGCAGCCTGGTCGTGGCACTTTTGCTCGCCGGCTGTGCCACCCAGCCGGGTGAGCATGCAGCAACCAGCCCTTCCGGCATTGTAAATAGCACTGCGCAAGCAGGCGGCCAACCTGGCGACGTTTTCTCCGGCCAAGGTGAAAGCCACGGCGCCACCTCGGGCTCTTCATTGGCCGACGCGCAGCCGCTCACTGCACCCGATGTATCGAAATTTCATCAAGAAGGCCGAGCATCGTGGTACGGGCATAAATTCGCCGGACGCCGCACTGCCAGCGGCGAGCGCTACGACATGGCTGCGCTGACGGCGGCGCACCGCTCTTTGCCGATGTCGAGTTACGTGCGCGTGACAAACAAGAGTTCGGGTAAATCGGTTGTGGTGCGCATCAACGATCGTGGCCCTTATCTCGGCAACCGTATCATCGACTTGTCAGTTGCGGCGGCCAGTGCGCTGGACCTGCAGCATAGCGGCACGGCACGGGTCGAAATTCAGGGCTTGTCTGCGGACGAAGCCCAAGAGGCACGAGGCGCGGTACTGGCATCGGGTAAATAAGCGCTTCTCGTTTCCCATAACGACCCTCTGATCCTCGCCAGGCGACGTTTCGCGCTCGCCTGTTTTCCTTACATTCCTGGCCGTTGGGCCAGGGTGTGCCAACTTGCGACTCTGCTCAAAATAGGGCTCACCAGAACCCACAACTTTTTTGCAGCCAGCATGTCGAAATCCATCGGCAAGACCTTTGAGAACAGGGCGTTGGCCCTTCTCGAACACGAGGGGCTCGAATTGATCGAGCGCAATCTCAATTTTCGCTGCGGCGAGATCGATCTTTTGATGCGCGATCCGGCAGGCGTGCTCGTGTTTGTCGAAGTGCGCGCGCGCGCCGACTCGCGTTTTGGAGGTGCTGCGGCCAGCATAGGCATCGCCAAGCGCGCTCGGTTGCGGTGCGCCGCGCGGCAAGTGCTGGCTCGGTGGCGCGGCCCCAGTCCGCCGTGCCGCTTTGACGTGGTAGCGTTCGATGGTGGTCGCTGTGACTGGTTGCCGCATGTGTTCGACGGCTTTTGATAAGCGCGATGCTGCGAGTGCGGTACACTCGTAGCCGATTTATGTGAGCTACTGGAAATCTCTATGTCTATCGAGCGCATTCAACAACAATTCCGCGACAGCGCGGCCGCCAAACTCGACGCTCTCGATCATTTGGCTGCACCGATCGCCGCGGCCATCGATACCCTTTTCGGCGCGCTGACGAATAACGGCAAGGTCCTCGCGTGCGGCAACGGCGGTTCGGCGGCCGACTCGCAGCACTTTGCGGCGGAGCTGATCGGCCGTTTCGAGCGTGAGCGCCCGGGTTTGCCCGCCATTGCGCTGACCACCGATTCGTCGATCATGACCGCCATCGGCAATGACTACGATTTCAATCAAATTTTCTCCAAGCAAGTGCGCGCACTGGGCCAACCGGGCGATATCCTATTGGCTATCAGCACGTCGGGCAATTCGGCGAACGTGCTTGAGGCGATCGAAGCGGCACATGATCGAGAAATGATCGTGATTGCGTTGACGGGCAAGGGCGGCGGCAAAATGAACGAGGTGTTGTTCGATACCGACTTGCAGATCTGCGTGCCGAACGATCGCACGGCAAGAATTCAGGAAGTGCACCTGCTGACGCTGCATTGTTTGTGCGACGGCATCGATGCGATGTTACTCGGCGATGCCGATTGAGCGATTGAGCGACTGGGCGACTGGGTGTAAAGGCGAGGACTACGATCTGGCTTAATTATGTGGCTTCATGAGCGGGTTACCGCCGCCCACGCCGAACGCTATTCAAGGAGAACCTGATTTTGACGATTTCGACTCGCTTCACGAATACAGTGGTCAAGGCCGTTTTTGGCATTGGCGTTATCGCGTCGTTGCAGGGTTGCCCGTTGCTGGTGGTCGGCGCGGCCGGCGGCGGTGCTCTGGTTGCGAGCGACCGGCGCACGGTCGGCACGCAAACCGAGGACCGCGAAATCCAGGTCAAGACGCAGGTGCAGATGAATCACGATTTGCCCGACGACGCTCATGCAAGCGCGACCGTCATCAACCGGCGGGTGTTGTTGACCGGCGAGGTGCCTACCGAGGCCGCGAAAAAACATGCCGGAGACATTGCGCGTGGCGTCGACAACGTACAGGGCGTAATCAACGAACTGGGTGTCATGCCCGAGGCGTCGTTTACCGATCGCTCGAACGACCTGTATCTTGAAGGTCGCGTGAAAAGCGCCCTAATTGCCGAGAGGGGTATTTCGGCCAACGATTTCAAAGTGGTCGGCTCGCGCGGCAATATTTACTTGATGGGTCTCGTCACCAAGGCTGAAGGCGATCAGGGCGCGCTGGTCGCAAGCCAAGTGCCCGGCGTCATGGGGGTCGTTAAAGTGTATCGCTACATCACACCGGAGGAGGCTCGCGCCTTGTCGCTCGATACGCAATTCGACTCGAGTTCCAATCAGAATTCGAATTCGAGCTCAGCGCCGATATCGGGAGCCGGTGGCATGGCGAACGGTAATGCTTCGGTGGCCAATACTGCGGCAAATGCGCCGGCCACCACGTCCCCGGTCGATCTGCAGAGTCCCGCACCTATCGTCGATTCGACGCCCAAGCCGGTCGAGTTGAAATAACGCGAGTGTGCGTTCGCGCTGATCCTACCCGATGAAACTTGCTCTTACGATAGTCGCGCTGGCGGCGAGCGGCGTAGCGTCGATTGCTCACGCTGCCGGCGGCCCCAGTGTCGATTCTGCCGCGGCCACGCAGATCGCCACCAAAAATGCCTGCTTCGGCTGCCATCAAGTGAACCGTAACGTGGTTGGGCCTTCGTTTCAGGAGATCGCCAGCAAATACGGGAGCGATCCGGGCGCGGTGCCCAAGCTGATGCAAAAAATCAAACAGGGTGGATCCGGTGTCTGGGGCATGCTACCGATGCCGTCCCATCCGAATATGAACGACGCCGATATCAAGACGGTGACCCAGTGGATTCTGGCGGGTGCCCCCAAATAAACGGGGATCTAGTTCTTAAGCGGGGCTCTAAGCGGGAGTTCTAGTCCTGCTTGAGTTCAAGCGCGCGCGCGTACAAAACTTTGCGCGAGGCGCCGGTCAAGGCCGCAGCCAGTTTGACCGCGGTGCTGGCCGACACTTCTTCCAGCAAAATTTTGAGCATCGCATCGTGCTCGGTCGCGCCCGTTTCCGCGGGCGGTGCCGCGCCTTGAACCACCAACACGAATTCACCGCGTTGGCGATTGGCGTCGGCTTCCAGCCACGCCGACGCCTCTCCCAAGGGGCACACATGCAGTGACTCGTGCAGCTTGGTCAACTCGCGCCCGATCAGGATGCGACGCTCGCCGCCCAACGCTAGAGCCAGTGCTGCCACTGTTTCGAGGATACGATGCGGCGCCTCGTAGAGCACCAGAGCCGGGACATGGGTAAGCCAGCTCTCCAGGTACTGCGCGCGTTGCCGGGCTTTGGTCGGCAGAAAACCAACAAACGTAAAGGTATCGACCCATGCACCCGCGGCGCTTAACGCGGTTGCCAGCGCGCTGCAACCGGGTAGCGGCACAACCGTAAGACCCGCTGCACGCACGGCGTCCACGATCTTGGCGCCAGGGTCGGAAATGCCGGGCGTGCCGGCATCCGAGACGTAGGCTACCCGTTCGCCAGCGCGCAAGTGCTCGATGATCCGCGCCGCTGCTTCGTGCTCGTTGTGCTGATGGGCTGGAATCAATGGTTTGCTGATGCCATAACGCGACAACATCTGGCCTGTGGTGCGCGTATCTTCGGCCGCAATGCGATCCACCAGGTTGAGCAAATGCATCGCGCGCAATGTGATGTCCGCCAAATTGCCGATGGGGGTGGCCACCACATATAAGGTGGCGGCCGGATACTGCTGTGTCGCGGCGAACGAGAGAAGATCGGCCAACTGAAAACCTTTCGAAAATGCAATGTTGGCGCGTGGAGAAGACGCGCTTCGGTTTCGGCATTGTGCCACGCGCACAGCACAAGCTGGAGGACGCTGCAAAAGGCCAAACGCGCAGGCGTTTATGCTAGTATTTTCGAACGGCGTCCGATGAGGGTGGAATTTGGCGATGAAATTCGGAGGCCGCGCGTTTTACCGATGCGGAAAAGAATGCATGGGGGGTGTAGCTCAGTTGGGAGAGCGCAACGTTCGCAACGTTGAGGTCGTCGGTTCGATCCCGATCACCTCCACCAGAATTCGATAAACGATTATTCCAGCGCATCCTGGCTCTCGGCACCTGGCCCCTATCCGCGTCGCAATTCGTTCCAGTGGCTCTTCTCTACCTTCCGGCTCGGTGTATTTGACGCTTGCCGTCATGACCCGCTACGTGATGTTCGCATAGTGCTACGCTGCAAGATCCGTCGACAGTGGGTCATCCGATGCCAAGGCCAGGCTCGCGGTTTTCAGATCCACGCGTCGTGCATGTTATGCCAAGCGCGGCGTCTGATTTTCCGCGAATCCGCATACCCGCGCAGCGGTTAGCATAAGGTGGGGCTGTGGCCGTTCGGGCGACGACTTGTCGCAGCCATGTGATCGTGCCGCCGTGTCATCTGTCGTGTCATCAGGTTGCCGTGTCGCTCCACCGATGCGCTCCCAGCGGTGCTCCTCGTCTCCCGTATATTTTGAAGTGGATAGTGTGTAATGAGATTTTGGTTTCCCGCGTTTCTAGTGCTGTTTGAATTTTCCACATACATCTCCAACGATATGATCATGCCGGGGATGCCTCGCGTCGTGCATGAGTTTCACGTCGGTATCGGCAGCGCTTCGCTCGCGCTGACGGCGGCTTTGCTGGGCAATGTCGCGCTGCAATGGTTGCTGGGCCCTTTGTCCGATTACAAAGGGCGGCGCCCGGTCTTGCTGGCGGGGGTGGCATTCTTCATCCTGAGTTGTCTCGGCATGTTCTTCGCGCAAACGATGACTCAGTTTGTCGTGCTGCGCGGGTTGCAAGGCATGGGCTGCGCATTCGTCGCGGCGGTCGGATATCCGTCGGTGCAGGAGGCATTTGACGAAGCCACCGCCGTGCGCACGGTGGCGCTGATGGCAAGCGTGGCGTTGCTGGCGCCCTTGCTCGGGCCGCTGCTCGGCGCGTGGGTCGTGACCATATGGTCGTGGCGCATGGTGTTCGGCGTGATTGCGGCGATTGCCTCGATCGGATTCTGCGGGCTGTGGGTGAAGATGCCCGAGACCGCAGGGGCGCGCATTTATCCACTGACTCATCCGGGAGCCGGGCAGCGCTTCACCTTGCGCCAATTGGTACGCGACTACGTGCCGGTGCTGCGCAATCGCCGTATTCTGCTGGGGGCCACTGCGCTCGGATGTGCCTGCGTGCCGCTAATGAACTGGATCGCATTGGCCCCTGTCATCCTGATCGACCAGCACCATCTGACGCCGTTGAACTATGGCTGGTGGCAGTTGCCGGTGTTTGGCGCGATGATACTCGGCCATATCATCGTGGCGCGGGTGGCCGGCCGCTGGTCGCTCGAACGCTTGATGCGCTCGGGCATGATCACAATGGTGGCCGGCGTTTTCGTGGCGTATCTGGGCTACGTACTAACGGGGGCGTTCACCGGCGCCGTGACCGGTTTCTCCATTTACGCGCTGGGCCTGGGGCCGTTTTATACGTCGATCTATCGTCAGGCCTTGTTCGCCTCGGACGGCGCCAAAGGCGCGGTAGCCGCCGCTATCAACACACTTTTCATGTTGCTGATGGCACTAGGCGTGGAGTCGTCTAAATCGGCTTACGTCACATACGGCGAACCGGCGCTACTGGGGGCGGGCGGAGTCGCAATCGTCGTCGCACTGTTCACTGCGCGTGGATTTGCTCATCGAATGCGCGCGGCCAATCGTAGCGAGACCTTCGGTGCGGTTGCCACCGAAGGGCAATTGCACTGAGGCCCGGGTTTCCTTCCCGCCAGACCCTTTTATCGCGCCGCCAGAGTTTGGCAATACGTTGGCGCACGTGCGTGTTGCACACTCATTTTTCCCGACCCAGCGCGAGTAACTCGGAACGCATGCCCAAATTGGTCTGCAGCTCGCCGAGCATGGCCGAGGTGATGGTTTCTTCGCCCGGGGTGCGAATTCCGCGGCTTTCCATGCATAAGTGCCGGCACCGAATGACAACGCCGACGGCCTTGGGCTGCAGCTCGCGCAGCAGGGTTTCGGCCACCTGGCTCGTGAGCCGCTCCTGCACTTGCAGGCGGCGCGAAAAGCACTCGACAAGGCGAGTCAGCTTCGAGAGGCCGACAATTTTCCCTTCCGGCACGTAGCCCACTGTCGCCGTGCCGAAGAACGGCGCCAAATGATGCTCGCAATGGCTGTACACAGGGATGCCGCGCACCACGATCAACTCGTTATAGCGCTCGGCGCCATCTTCGAACACTTTGAGAATTTCGGTCGGGTCCTGCGCATAGCCAGAGGTCCAGTGCTTCCATGCGCGGGTCACGCGGGTCGGTGTTTCACGCAGCCCCGGGCGATTCGGATCTTCGCCCAGGCTGACTAAAAACCTTTGCCAATCGACTTCGCTGAAGCCGTGGTCCGCGTCGTGGTGGTCATGGCTGTGGTCGTGGTCATGGCCGGCGTGTGTGCTGTCCGGTGGTTGGCTCTTATCGGTCATAGGTTTGCTCCAAGGTACAAATCGCTACAGATGCACCGGGCGGCGTGTCACTCGGCCGTAGCGCGAGCGCGTCTGTAAGCGCGTTTGAATAGTCCATTGCCATCAGTTTTATCACGATACCGACGCCATCACCGAGAAAGCCGCGGCCATGCACGAGCGCCGGCCGCGCAGGTGGGCAGGAATTATGCACGTTTACGGGGATTTACGTAGGGCGCCGCCGGGAACACGCGCCCGGGGGCACCGCAGACCAGCAGGCAGATAAGCGGGCAGACGAGCGGGCAGACGAGCGGGCAACCCAGCGTCGAATCAGGAGCCGATACAGTTCAGATCGTTTTGCGCACCGTTTTCGGCCGCGTGGTCGGTCAGGGCGGAGGGCAGCCCATGCACGCGCAGCGAGGCGTCCGCAATCGTGACGCGGTTACGGCCCGTGCGTTTTGCATGCAACAGAGCGCCATCGGCCGCCTGGATCACATCGTGGATGTCCTGGTCCTTCATATGCTGCGCCACGCCGATGCTTACCGTTAGCGACGCCTCGAAATCGTTGATGCTTTCGATGCGCTTGCGTATGCGCTCGGCGATCCTGGTGGCCACGTGCAGGTCGGCGCCAGGCAGAAAAATAATGAATTCCTCGCCACCGAAACGTCCTGCTACGTCGGCGGGGCGTACCGCTTCCTGAATTTGAGTGGCGATCATCGCCAATGCGCGATCGCCCGCGTCGTGCCCAAATAAATCGTTAATCGACTTGAAGCGATCCGCATCGAGATATAAAACGCAGACCGGTAAGTCGGCCCGCTCGCAACGATGCAAGATACGTTTCGCCAATTCAATAACACGACGCCGGCGAGGCAATTGAGTTAACTCATCGATATCGGCAAACGCGCGCAATTGACGTTCAAATCGATAATTCTTGTGATAAATGCGTACCGCGAAAATATTGGTCACGATGCTCATCGAGATCGCAATCAGCATATATAGCGTGTAGTAGATTCGCATCGCTGGCGAACCCGAATGCATGAGTATCAAAACCAATGGCGCAATCGCCGCAATCGCACTGGCCAGCGCGAAATCCCAACCCTGCGCCAGCACCACGGACGCAACCATGGGGATCAAGACAAAAAACGGCAAGCCCATTTTCACGCCGTCGGTCCAACTCAGCGCATTGATGATGACGCCGCTTTCGGCGCACGCCACATACAAGACACAGGCGGCGCCCAGAACGATGCTGGATTGGCTGCGCCAGGTCGCTAGTGTAAGCAGCAGCATTGCGCAGACGGGCGCCGCGATGAGCCAATACGATACGCTGGGCAATTCGATGACCGAGTGGCCGAGGATGGCGACGCAATAAACGATCATGCCGGCGATCAATTGCACCCGCATGAAAGACCCCAGCCGCCGCGAAACGTATTCGCTGAACGAGCGGGCGTCATCGGGCATCTCGTGTCCGCGCGGCTCGTTTTTCACATCCCCGACTAATGCCATGATGGTCTCGACAAATCGGGGTTTTCGCGTCACTGGATGATGTAACGTGGCCGGTATCACCGATAAAGGATACCGCGAATGCGATAAGCCCCAGGCGAATGATTATCGCTTCGAATCTGCCGATATGCGAAAGAAAAATTTAACTTCGATGCGATATTTTTCTATCAGAATCAATTGCCGATTTATTTGCTTACGGGCATGGAGCAATAGGTTCTGCGTTTGAATTCATCTGTGCAAGCGAGTGCGGTGCTTTGTTTTAGCTACAATAATCTGCTCGAAATATATTTGACGTTGCATTTTCGAAAAGAATACTGAATCTTAATCGAATGAAAAAATCGAGAAAGCCCACTTCTTATCAGCCCGTTTAAAGTACCTACGCTTTGTGAACGATCTCGGTGCTTTCCGTTTCGGGACGAGCTCCCCAGCGCGCCGCCAGCACCGCGCAAACCATTAACTGCATTTGATGAAACAGCATCAAGGGCAATACAACTGAGCCGAGCGCGTGACCTGCGAACAATACCTTGGCCATCGGGATGCCCGAAGCCAGGCTTTTCTTCGAACCACAAAAAATAATCGTGATTTGATCGGCTCGGTCAAAGCCGAGGCGTCTTGCGGTGAAATAGGTAATGACCAGTGCCAGGCCCAGCACCACGGCACACACGACCAGCACGCCGCCTAGCGCGAGTAACGGCGTCTGACGCCAGATACCCTCGTTGACGGCTTCGCTGAACGCCGTATACACCACGAGCAGGATCGAGCCTTGATCGACGTAACGCAGGAACGAGCGATGACGTGCGACCCATTTCCCGATCAGCGGCCGGGCCATTTGCCCGGCTACGAACGGCACCAGCAATTGCAGCACGATGCCCCAAATAGTATGCAGCGAAATACCGCCCGCGGTATTGGACGTCACCACGACGCTGGCCACTACCGGTGTGATGAAAATGCCCAGCAGGCTGGACGCCGATGCCGAGCAGACGGCCGCCGGCACATTGCCCTTGGCCATCGAGGTAAACGCGATCGAAGATTGTACGGTCGAGGGCAGCGTGCACAGAAACAACACGCCGGCATACAGCGCCGGAGTCACAATCGGCATCAAGAGCGGCTTGAGCGCGAGACCGAGCAGCGGAAACATGCCGAATGTGCAGAGTAGAACGAGCAAATGCAGTCGCCAATGGGTCGCCCCAGCCAGCGCCGCTTCGCGCGAGAGCTTGGCGCCGTGGAGGAAAAACAGCAGGCCGATGGCGAAATTGGTAGCCCAGTCGAACACCACGGCGGTTTCGCCTCGGGAAGGGAGCAGGCTGGCGGTGGCAACGGTTGCGAGCAGGCAGAGAGTGAAGTTATCGGGTAAAAGCTTGGGGCGGGCCATGATGTCGGTTCAAACCAGGGTGAGCCATATGCACGTGCGATATAGCGGAAAACCCTTATTTTCCGCGAATTTGAATTGGAAAAACAAATTCATTTAAATTTAAAATTGATGTGCCGATCGCATGAGTTGTTCCGCGATGGGCTCGCGTCGGGCTGGTCACCGACAATTTATGCTTATGGGTCAATAGGTTACAGGGTGTTACATCCCTCCTACCGGACTAACACTTTGTGACTCGACATAGGAGGCGCGCCGCACTAAATTAAGGTCATCGCGCTCTCAAACGTTTTTCCGCGGGAAAAACGCCGCGCACCCCGACCAAACGACGACCCATGATGGTTAAGCGCATCCCTCTCTACGCGGCAGTGGCTGCTTCCCTGGCACTAGGGGGTGCACTGCTACTCGGGACTTGTGCGGTGGCCAAAGACGAAGCTGCTTCAACGCAAACAACGCAAACATCACGGCCCCAGGCGAGTTCCGCTAAACCTCCCCCACTCAGTACCATCGCGCCCAGCGCCAAGGCTCCGGCGCAGCCCGGTCTGGCTGTACGGCCCCAAACGGGGTGGACGCCCGGTCTGAAACCGCAGGCACCCCAGTCGACCAAACATGGCACCGGCTTGGGATACGGCTTGCACGCGGGTTCGACACAGCCGGTTGGGCGAGCCAGTATTCGAGAGGCTTCGGCCAGCCTGGCTGCCAGTGCGTCCGTCAATTCCGCGACGCCGAGTACACCACTCAGCGTAGGCAGCGTCACGGCGTTTCGGCCGCCGCTCGACACGGGTCCGGTGCGCGCGGGTTCGTTGCGGGCAGATATCGCTCGTTATAGCGCCGAACGCTCGGGCCATGGGCAGTCGGAATCGAGTCCGGCTGAGCTGACTCGTACGCCGCAGACGTACTCTCCGAATCTCTACAGCAATTAAAAGCGCGATACCCGCGCTCTGCATATAGGCCCGTTGCTGATCTAACGGGCTACTTTGGCGCCACGCTTCGGGACCGATTCCGGTTCACACTTCCCCGATGTTTCCCGGTGAGCAACAAGCTCTTTAGCGCGCGATCAATCTTTGCCGCGCCGTCTCGTACTCATCCTTCAATCGCGCGACCAGTTCAGCCACGCTCGGCACATCGTTGGTCAGGCCGACGCCTTGTCCTGCGCCCCATACGTCTTTCCATGCCTTGGCGCTCGAACCATCGCTGAAATTCATCGCATGCTTGCTGGAATCGGGCAGGTTATTCGGATCCAGCCCGGCCGAGACGATACTTTCGCGTATGTAATTGCCATGCACGCCCGTGAACAGGTTGGTATAGATGATGTCGGCCGCCTGCGCGTCGACGATAGCCTTCTTGTAGTTATCCGTAGCGTGCGCCTCGCGCGTAGCGATGAAGCGCGTTCCCATATAAGCCAGATCGGCGCCCATCGCTTGAGCCGCCAGAATCGATCCGCCATTGGCGATGGCGCCGGACAAAATGATGGCGCCATCGAACATACGCCGCACTTCTCCGACCAGAGCGAACGGCGACAGCATGCCGGCATGACCGCCGGCGCCGGCCGCGACCAGAATCAGCCCGTCCACGCCGGCTTCCAGCGCCTTCTCGGCATGGCGAATCGATATCACGTCGTGCAGGACGATGCCGCCGTAGCTATGCACCGCATCCACCATTTCTTTGGGCGGCGCACGCAGGCTGGTGATGAAGATCGGCACCTTGTGTTCTACGCACACCTTGATATCGTGCTCCAGGCGCGCGTTCGACACATGCACGATCTGGTTCACCGCCAGCGGCCCGACGATGGCATCGGGATGCTGGGCGCGGTGCGCGGCGAGGTTTTCTTCGATCTGCACCAGCCAGTCGCCGAGCATTTCGGCCGGTCGTGCATTGAGCGCGGGAAATGCGCCGACGATCCCCGCCTTGCATTGGGCGAGCACAAGCTCGGGGTAGCTGACGATGAACATCGGCGACGCTACGACCGGCAGCGCGAGGTGTTGCAAAACCTTAGGCAGGGCCATACGGGACTCTCCTTAAATACGAACGATCGTTCGATTATAGAGGCTCTGAGCGCTTGCTCGTGCCGGTCAAATTTGAGTAAACATTCGGATTGCGCAAGAAACGCGCAATTCGCGGTTTGTCTCGATGCAGCGCCCGCCTACAATTAAGTCTCAAAAAAAAGGCGCACCCATCATGGCGTTTGAAAACTTCACGCAGTTTCAAGTCGATACCGGCGGCGCGCGCATTCATGGGCTCAAGGGCGGAACCGGCCCTGCGCTGTTGCTGCTGCATGGCCATCCTCAGACCCACATGATCTGGCATCTGCTGGCGCCGCGGCTGGCAGAACACTTTACCGTGATCGTCACCGATTTGCGTGGTTACGGCGCGTCTTCCAAACCGCGCGCTGTGGCGGCCGGCGGCAACGATAGTGAAGACGTCGCACATGCGCTGTACAGCAAGCGCGAGATGGCCGCGGACCAAGTCGCCGTGATGCGACATTTCGGCTTCGATCAGTTCCTGGTGTGCGCCCACGATCGCGGTGCGCGCGTCGCACATCGGATGACGCTCGATCACCCGGCGTCGGTCGAGCGGCTGATGCTGCTCGACATTGCGCCCACGCTGACCATGTATGAAAACACCGATCGCGCTTTTGCCACCGCGTATTTTCATTGGTTCTTCCTGATCCAGCAGGCGCCGTTTCCGGAGGAATTGCTGGGGGCCAATCCCGATGCCTATGTGGAACGCGTCATGGGCAGCCGTCACGCGGGGCTGGGCGTGTTTGCGCCCGAGGCACTGGCTGCGTACAAAGCCGCGTTTGCCAATCCGGATACCGTCCATGCGATCTGCGAGGACTACCGGGCGGCCGCCACCATAGACCTCGAACATGACCGCGACGACCGCGAGCGTGGCCGAAAAGTGGCCTGCCCGCTGCGTGTGTTGTGGGGAGAGTATGGCGTGATCGAGCAATGCTTCGATGCGCTTGAAGCGTGGCGTAGCGTGGCGCGCGATGTCAGCGGGCGGGCGTTGCCCTGTGGCCACTACATTCCGGAGGAAGCGCCGGATGCGTTGTATGCGGAGATGATTGCGTTTTTTACGGCGCAGGAGAGTTAAAGGACGCTTCGATCGGAGCATGCTTCGAGCCTACGTGTATCGATGGCTCCGGTTGCCGCTTGCCGCACTGAAGCTCGACGGTGTTCGCTAACGCACCGGTCCCGATCGCGCATGGATGGTGCCATTTCAATAATTCATGTAGATGAAAAAATTCACCATCGACATGGAACGATTTTAAGGTTAGTACAGCATAATAATAAATTTACACAACAACATAAACAGCAATGAGGCGAGGGCCCCACGAGGTCGCGGTTGATTCGACAAGCGGCGCGGGCGATCCTCGGCAAGCCAGTGGCCGATCGGGCTTGAAAGATTAATGTGTCCATCGGGTCACAGGTAGCGCGAGTGAGTGCGCTTTATAATGAGATGGGGACACCGCTCATTTAGAAAAGGACCGCACCATGGCGCAACATCGTATCGCTGTGATACCCGGCGACGGTATCGGCAAGGAAGTCATACCCGAAGGCATTCGCGCGCTGGACGCGACCGCACGCCGCTTCGGCATCGACCTGCAATTCGACCAGTTCGACTGGTCGAGCTGGGATCATTACGAGAAGCACGGCAAGATGTTGCCTGATAACTGGTTCGAGGTGCTCAGCCGTTACGACGCCATCTATTTCGGCGCGGTCGGCTGGCCCGAGAAAATTGCCGATCACGTGTCGCTGTGGGGTTCCTTGTTGCGCTTCAGGCGCGATTTCGACCAGTACGTGAACCTGCGGCCCTGCCGCCTGATGCCGGGTGTGCGCTCGCCGCTGGCTGACCGCAAGCCCGGCGATATCGATTTCTACGTGGTCCGCGAAAACACCGAGGGCGAGTATTCGAGCATAGGCGGTCGCATGTACGAGGGCACCGAGCGCGAGATCGTCATGCAGGAGACGGTGATGTCGCGTCACGGCGTGGACCGGATTCTGAAATATGCATTCGAGCTGGCAGCACGTCGCCCGAAAAAGCATCTGACCTCGGCGACCAAGTCCAACGGCATCGCCATCACCATGCCGTATTGGGATGAGCGAGTCGAAGCGATGGCTCAGCACTATCCGCAGGTCAAAAGGGACAAATATCATATCGACATCTTGACCGCGCAGTTCGTCGCGCATCCCGACTGGTTCGATGTGGTGGTGGCCAGCAACCTGTTCGGCGACATCCTGTCGGACCTGGGGCCGGCTGTGTGCGGCACGATCGGTATCGCGCCGTCGGCCAATATCAATCCGGAACGCAAATTTCCGAGTCTGTTCGAACCGGTGCATGGTTCGGCCCCAGATATTGCCGGCAAAGGCATCGCCAATCCGATCGGGCAAATCTGGTGTGGGGGCCTGATGCTCGAGCACCTGGGCTATCCGGAAGCGGGCGCGGCGGTCCTGACCGGAATCGAGCAGGTGCTGAGTAGCGGCGTGGCGCACGCACCGTTGACCGCCGATTTGGGCGGCAAGGGAAACACCGTCGACTTGGGCACCGCCATCGCGCAAGCCATCGGCAGCGGGGCGGCCTGATCGTCCAAGCCGGCTGTGTTTAGGCACGGCGTTCCAGACGGGGTGTGCAGGGAACGGTTTGCGCGCCTTGTCCGCTTAGCGAGCTGCTTGTGATCGAGGGAAAGTCCCGATGCGGCAAGGGTTTGTGCCGCGGTACTATGCATTCGACGCTGATCACGTCTCACAATTTATGTTTTAGTTTTCTTAGGCCGCCAGGGCTCATAGCCGGGCGGCTTTCTCTTTTTGTGGCCGCCGTTCACAGCTGCGGGTCACAGCTACGGCTCGCAGCGACAATAAGGCACGCAGTCACGCCGCGCGGATTCTTTCGCCTTCCACGACCAGTGCACCACCTCGTTCCAGATCCGCCAATAGCGATACCAGCAACGCCTTGCACGCGACATCATCGTCACCCGTCAGCGGCCGACCGATCAGCGTCTCGGCGCAAGCGCCCATGATGGCGGCGTCGTGCAGCATCGCAAGCAACTCGACCATCGACAGCGTACGCGCCTCCAGCAGCTTGAACACGATCAGCACTTTCAGCGCGTGGCGGGCATTGCGCAACGGCTCGGCGCGTAAATAGGCAAGCCGGGAGAACGCGCGTTCCAGTGCCGCTTCCGTATTTTCAAACGGTGCGCCATGGCCAGGAATAATCACGCGCGGCTTGAGTCGCGCAATCTCTTCGAGCACCGCCTGCTGCTCGGCAAATCCGCTGTCGCCGATCAGCTCCGGAAAGATCACACCAAAACCGTTTTCCCATAGTGCGTCGGCGCTGATCAAAATGCCGTGAGCGTCGCAATACAGCATCAGCGAATGCGGGTCGTGGCCGGGTGCGCCGAGGATGCGCCATTCGAGATCCCCGAGTTCGATCGTCGAGCCGGGCGTGAGTGCGCGATCGGACGTAAACGGCTCGCAGGTTTGGCCGGTCGCCTTGAAGCTGAGTTGGTCCTCGTCCCAGTTGCGCACGGCATCGGCCTCGTGCGCTGCAATCGCGATGTGCGCGCCGTAATGCTGTTGCAGCAAGGCGTTGCCGCCGCAGTGGTCGGAGTGCAGATGCGTGTTGACGATCAAGGCTAGCGTTTGCTCGCCCAAAGCGTTTTGCACGAGCGCCAGCGTTTGAGGTGCATGCGTGGAGTAGCCGGTGTCCACCAATGCATTGCCGTTGCGACCGCGCAGCAGAATATTGTTCGACGATAGCCAGCCACGCTCGAAGACGTGCATCGATGCCGGCAATGTGGGCGCGGTCATGCATGAGCCGCGCGGTCGGTATCCGACGCGGCCGTGTTGGGCTTGGGCATCACCAAAATTTTCGCGCAGCCCACCGTCACCGTCTCACCGCGCTGGTTCACGATTTGGCCGGCCAGCGTAACCATGTCGCCGTTCAGGCTTTCCTTCCAGTGAGATTCGGTCACTTCCCAACTCATCGTCAGCGTATCGCCGAGATGCGCCGCTTTCCTCAGTTTCATCGAAAACTCAAGGCCGAGCGGTTGGCGTTCGTCGCAAAAATGGCTGGCCAGCATGGCCATAAAATAGGCGACCGGTTGGGTGCCCGACGCAATCAAGCCGCCGAAACGGGACTGTGCCGCATATTCGGCGTCGTGATGCAGCGGATTGAAATCTTCGACGCGTGTAGCGAACGATTTGATGTTCTCCTCGTTCAGCGTCAGATTCTTGGAACAACGCTCGCCGACATTGACGAGCCGTGCAGGCAGCTTCATTGCGGCGACGCTCCGGTGGATGGGGCGCGGCGCTCTTGCAGCGCGCGTCGCTGCCGCAGCGTCGCGCACAGTTGACGCTGTTGCGCGGCGCTCAACTGCGACCATGTGGCGATTTCACCGAGCGTGCGCAGGCACCCGTCGCATAGCTGCGTCTCGGGGTTCATGGTGCATACGCTGGTGCAGGGAGACGGACGTTGGGCGGCCATGGTTCAAGGGGTACCAAGTCAGTAGGGTTTAAGCCGGCAGGTCATGAGTAGCAAGGCCATGATCCAGCAACTCATGAATCAGGAGCGCTGCAGCTCGAGATCGGATTCACGCAGCGCCACGTCGCATACCGGCGCGCCCGTGAGCGCGACCAATTGTGCGGGCGTCACATTGAATACCGCGTGCGGATGGCCTGCTGCAGCCCACAGGCTTTCCAGTTCGAGCAAGTCGGCATCGATCAAGGTCACGGGCTTCGTTGCATGTGCGAAGGGTGCGACACCGCCAATCGCATAACCTGTTTTTTCCCGCACATATCGGGCGTTGGCTTTGCCGATCGGGCCGGTATGCGCTGCCACCTTGGTCTCGTCGACGCGGTTCGCGCCGCTCGCAATCACCAGCACCGGCACATCGTCGCTAAGACGTCTGAAAATAATCGACTTGGCGATCTGTGCGACAGCGCACCCGAGGCCGGCAGCGGCCTCAGCCGAAGTACGGCCGGTTTCGGGCAGCATCACGACGGGCAGATCCATGCCGCGTGCGCGCAGCACTTCGATAATCCGTTGCGCTGCGTCAGGGAATGCCGCGCTTGAGGTGGGGCTGGCGCTTGAGTCAGGAGAGTTCATAAAGGTCGAGGAACGCAATCGTGCTTCACGTTGTGCTTCGCGTTGTACTTCACATCGCACTCCGCATTGTTTAGACTTCGGCCGCCGCGCGTTGCTTGGCGAGCAGTGCCTTGCCTGCACGCGACGCATTGGACTTGCCGATCGCCGTCGAAATGAAATCGCCGGCAGCGACCACCTGCGCCAGATCGATGCCGGTGCGTATGCCCAGTCCATGCAGCAGATACAGCACGTCTTCTGTCGCCACATTGCCGGTCGCGCCTTTCGCATACGGGCAACCGCCGAGGCCAGCGAGCGACGCATGGAAAATCGCAATGCCTTCTTCCAGCGACGCATAGATGTTGGCGAGCGCCTGCCCATACGTGTCGTGGAAATGTCCCGACAAGCGTTCACGCGGAAAGGTGCGAACGGCTGCGGCCATGACCTCGCGGGTCAACGCCGCGGTGCCCACGCCTATCGTGTCGGCAATATCGATTTCGTCGCAACCGAGTGCGGCGAGCCGCTCGATCACGTCGACCACCGACGACACCGGCACTTCGCCTTGGTACGGGCAGCCCAGCGCACACGAAACGCTGCCGCGCAGCCGCAAGCCATGCTGCTTGGCCGCTTGCGCCACCGGTTCGAAGCGGGCGATGCTTTCGGCGATGCCGCAATTGATATTGCGCTGCGAGAACGCCTCGCTGGCCGCCGCGAAGATCACCACCTCGTCCACGCCCGCCGCGACCGCGGCCTCGAAGCCGCGCAGGTTCGGCGTCAACGCCGAATAGATCGTGTTCGGGCCGCGCTTGATGCGAGCCATCACTTCCGAGCCGTCCGCCATTTGCGGCACCCACTTGGGCGACACGAACGATGCGGCCTCGATGTTGGCGAAGCCGGCGGCCGTCAGCCGGTCGATCAGTTCGACCTTGGTGACGGTGGGTACCCAGTCTTTTTCGTTCTGCAGGCCGTCGCGCGGACCCACTTCAACCACTTTGACGTGTTCGGGAAACTTCATGGCATTTCTCCTGTGCAGTGCGCCGGTTCAGCCGGCCCCGGCTTTTTTAGCGTCCTGACTTATTCTTAATATCCTCGGGCAACCTCAACCATACCCTTTACCGCCAGCCCCTGCTCCAGCGCGGCGATCTTGGCCACGATCTGTTCGATACTTTCGTCGCGCAGGGTCAGAGCTGAAATGTGCGGCGTGATGGTGATGCGCGGTTCGCTCCAGAAGGGATGATCTTGCGGCAGTGGCTCTTCGCGAAACACATCGAGCGTGGCCGCGGCTATCTGTTGCTGAGCGAGCGCTGCGAGCAGGTCGGCCTCCACCAGATGTGCGCCACGTGCCACGTTGATCAGATAAGCGGGCTCTCCCGACTTGGCCAGCTTCGCGAACGTGTCGCGATTCAGGATGTCGCGCGTTTGCGGCGTGTTGGGCAGCAGGTTCACCAGCACGCGTACGCCGCTGAGAAATGCATCGAACTGCGCATCGAACTGCGCGCCGAACGGTTGCTCGCCGTGAAAGCTCGCGATGCCCGGCAATTGCTTGGCGCTACGGCTCCAGCCGCGCACCGGCAGACCGAGTCCGACCAAGGTTTGCGCTACCTGCATGCCGAGTTGTCCGAGGCCCAGCACGCCCACGTGAAAGCTCGTGCGCGGATGCGGTTTGAGCGGGTGCCATTCGCGCCGCGCTTGCTGAGCCGCGTATTCGTCGAAGCGGCGCATATACCGCAACACGGTATACGCGACATATTCCGCCATCTGGCTCGCCATGCCCGCGTCGTCCAGGCGGATCAGCGCGAGCTCGGGCGGCAGCAATCCCGGTGTGGCACGCTCCAGGTCGAGCAGCGCATCGACGCCCGCACCGAGGTTGAAGATCGCGCGCCAGCCTTGACGTGCTGCCAGCATTTGCGCTGGCGGTCTCCAGACTATCGCGTAGTCGGCGTGGCCGCTATCGCCCGGCGTCCACGCGCGTACGCGCGCATCGGGCATCCGTTCGGCAAAACCCGCGAGCCACTTTGCAGCATCGGTATCTGCGACATAAATCAGTAAATCCATGCCCTTCATCCAGTGAAGATCGGTGCAACGATCGCTAGACCACGCTCGGAGACATGACACTGGGCGTCGCCCGAGCGCGAGCCGCCTCAGGTTTCGAACGCGGCGTTTAGACCGCCGCGAGCGCAACCTCGGCCTCGGCCGGAGTGAACGCCAGCAACTGCGCACCCTCCTGGACCTGATCGCCGATCGCAAACAAAATTTCGTCCACGGTGCCGGCGGCCGGCGCGTGGATCGTGTGCTCCATTTTCATCGCTTCCATCACCAGCAGCGCATCGCCTTTTTCAACCGAACTACCCGGCGCGACCAAAATTGCGATGACCTTGCCGGGCATCGGCGCCGTGAGCTTGCCTTCGCGATGATCACCTTCATCGGCATGGCTGAGCGGGTCTTGCCATTCAAGCGGCATGGCGCGGCCCTGATGAAACACGGTGAATGTGTCGCCCTGCGCAAACACGCGCCCGGTTGCGCGCGCATCGTCCAGTGTCACCGTCAGGCTATACGCGTTGCCGTTGCCATCGCTGTTGCTGCCATCGACGTTGCCACTGCCACTGCCGTCGCGCGTCCAGCCGAAGCGGGCGGTTACGCCGTTGTAGGTCAGTTGCGAACCGCTTGCATCGCTACTCAACTTGGCGCTGACCTCAGTCTCGCTGATCGGATCGAGCCAGCTGAGGTTGCGCGTGTAGCGGCCATTAAGCTGCCAACCGTGCAGAGCTTGCCATGGCGAATGCGGATCGGCCCGATCGGCGCTGCCGACGCCGCCGTATCGGCTGGCTTCGCGCGCGAGCAGGCTGGCCGTGGCCAGGGCTACTGCCGCGGCCGGCAGTGCCGGTGGTTCCGCGAACAAAGTGTCGTGATGACGTTCGATCAACCCCGTATCGAGATCGGCGGTGCTGAACGGCACGCTGATCACGAGCCGCTCCAGAAACGCGAGGTTGGTATGCAGCCCCACCACTTCGAATTCACGCAGGGCCTGCGCCATGCGTGCCAGCGCCTGGGCACGGTCCTGGCCCCACACGATCAGCTTGGCGATCATCGGATCGTAGTACGGGCTGATCGTATCGTGTTCGCGTATGCCGCTGTCGATGCGCACCGCGGCCGGCTGCGGGCCGTCGCCCACGGTGAATTGCACGGCCGCAGGCGTGCGCAAATAGCGCAGCGTGCCGGTAGAGGGCAGGAAGCTGCGCGCGGGGTTTTCCGCATACACGCGCGCCTCGATCGCATGACCGTTCACGGTGAGCTCGTGTTGCGCGAGCGGCAGCGCTTGCCCAGCGGCCACGCGCAATTGCCATTCGACGAGGTCGAGACCGGTGATCATTTCCGTCACTGGATGTTCGACCTGCAGGCGGGTATTCATTTCCATGAAATAGAACGGGCCTTCGCCGCCATCGGGCGCCGCCGCCACGATAAATTCCACGGTGCCGGCGCCGACATAGCCGACCGCGCGCGCCGCAGCTACCGCTGCCTCGCCCATCGCCCGACGACGCTCGTCCGACAAACCGGGCGCAGGCGCTTCTTCCAGCACCTTCTGATGGCGGCGCTGCACCGAGCAATCGCGCTCGAACAGATAGACGCAATTCCCCAGGCCATCAGCGAAAACCTGAATTTCGACATGGCGCGGGCGCTGCAAATATTTCTCGATCAGTACGCGATCGTCGCCAAAGCTGCTGCGCGCCTCACGCTGGCAGGAGCTCAGCGCCGTTTCGAAATCTTCGCTGCGCTCGACCACGCGCATGCCCTTGCCGCCGCCGCCGGCGCTCGCCTTGAGCAACACCGGGTAGCCCATCTGATCGGCTTCGCGGTGCAGTAGCGCCGGGCTCTGATCGGCGCCGTGATAGCCCGGCACCAGCGGCACACCGGCTTTACCCATCAGCGCCTTGGCCGCCGCCTTGGAGCCCATGGCCGCGATTGCCTCGACCGGCGGTCCGATGAAGGCGATGCCGTGCTGCGCGCAAGCCTGTGCAAACGCTTCGTTCTCGGACAGAAAACCGTAGCCCGGATGGATCGCCTGCGCGCCGGTTTCCAGCGCTGCGGCGATGATCGCATCGATACGCAAATAACTGGCGTCGACGCTGGCCTCGCCGATGCGCACCGCTTCATCGCATACCGCAACGTGGCGTGCCTGCAGGTCGGCGTCCGAATAGACGGCTACGCTGGCAATGCCCATGCGCTTGCAGGTCGCCGCCACACGGCAGGCGATTTCGCCGCGATTGGCGATCAGGACTTTGTTGAACATGGTGTCTCCTAGGCTGCGGTGCGGCGTGCGTGTTATGCGGTGGCGGCTTGTTTATCGTTATAGTCGACGCCCTCGGCGCGCATGCCCAGCCGTTTCAGCAACGCGCGGTCGGCCTCGGCCTGCGGGTTGCCGGTGGTGAGCAAGCGCTCGCCATAGAAAATCGAATTGGCGCCGGCGGCAAAGCACAGTGCCTGCAACGCTTCGTCCATTTGCTCGCGTCCGGCCGAGAGCCTGACCATCGCGCGCGGCATGGTGATGCGCGCCACCGCGATGGTGCGTACGAATTCGAACGGATCGAGCGGCGCGGTGCCGGCTAGCGGCGTGCCTTCGACCTGCACCAGGTTATTGATCGGCACCGATTCCGGATACGGATCGAGGTTGGCCAACTGGGCGATCAAGCCGGCGCGTTCGCGGCGCGATTCGCCCATCCCGACAATGCCGCCGCAACACACGTTGATGCCGGCGTCGCGCACATGTTCTAGCGTATCCAGGCGGTCCTGGTAGGTGCGGGTGCTGATGATCTGGCCGTAGAACTCGGGCGAGGTGTCGAGATTGTGGTTGTAGTAGTCCAGGCCCGCTTCCTTGAGCGACTGCGCTTGGTTTTCCTTGAGCATGCCCAGCGTCACGCAGGTTTCCATGCCGAGCGCCTTGACCTCGCGGATCATCTCGGCCACTTGCGCAACTTGATGTTCTTTCGGGCTGCGCCACGCAGCACCCATGCAAAAGCGTGTTGCGCCATGTTGTTTGGCGGCGCGCGCTGCTTCGATCACTTCGGCGATCGGCATCAGCTTGTCGGCTTCGACACCGGTGTCGTGATGCGCCGACTGCGGGCAATAGGCGCAATCCTCGGGGCAGCCCCCCGTCTTGATCGACAGCAGCGTCGAGAGCTGCACCAGATTCGGATCGAAGTGCTCGCGGTGCACTTGTTGTGCGCGAAACATCAGGTCGTTGAACGGCAGGTCGTATAGCGCGATGACATCGGCCACTTTCCATGCAGCCGACGCGCTTTTAGCGGCCGTTGCGTTGACCGACGCGGCGGCGCCCGTCAGGGTTTGAGTCGGGGTTGGCGTCGGGGTCAGCGTATTGAGCGTCATAATCGGATTCCTTTAAATCGTCGAGTGCGTGCTGGCGTAATTTACGCCAAGCAGCGGTTTAATATTCAGATAATGGGCCGCGCCGGCAGCGCTGGGCGGATTCAGAAAAGGGATGCTGCCCAGCAGCGGCGTGCCGTACTGCCGCTCGAGCCGGGTTCGCAAGGTATCGATATTGGCCTCGCGGTGGAGCATGTGGGGATCGATCTGGTTGGCGATCCAGCCCACCAGCGTCAAGCCGCGCGCGACGATGGCTTCGGCGCTAAGCAAGGCATGGCTGATGCAGCCCAACCGGATGCCGACCACGAGCACCACCGGCAAGCCCAACGCCACGGTCAGGTCGGCCGTGTCGAGCGTGTCGTCAAGCGGCACGCGAAAGCCGCCGACGCCTTCGATCACCACGACATCCGCGCGTGTGCGTACCTCTTCGTAACACGCCACGATGCGTTCGAGTTCGAGTGTGACGCCAGCCGCGGCAGCAACCAGATGCGGTGCCGCCGGCTCCTCGAACAAGTACGGTGTGGTCATCTCCAGCGGCAACTTTACATTGACGGCGGCCGCGAGCTGTTCGACATCGTCGTTGAGCAAGCGGCCACCGTGCCAAACCGCGCCCGATGCAATCGGCTTCATCGCGGCGGTACGCGCTCCCAACGCGCCGAACGCGTGCACCAACGCGCTCGATGCCAGCGTCTTGCCGATGCCGGTATCGGTGCCGGTGACGAAGATCGACCGGGGCATCGGCGCTTGATCCGGTAACGAGGCCTGAGGCGATACCGAGGCTTGATGCGGCACCGAAACTCGAGGCGATAACGAGGCTTGATCAGGTGTCGAGGCGTGATCAGGTATTAAGGTTTTCATGCAGCCACCTTGCTGACCTCGCGCAGCCCCGCTTCGAGCCGGTCGAGATCGGCGTCGGTATGCGCGGCCGATAACGAGATACGCAAGCGCGAACTACCGCGTGGCACGGTCGGCGGTCGGATGGCCGGCACCCACATGCCGTGCGCGTCGAGCGCTGCGGCGAGCGCGAGCGTAGGCTGGTTCTCGCCGATGATGAGCGGCTGGATCGCGGTGTGCGAATCGACCGGTTGCCACGGCGTGCGTTTGAGCATGTCGCGCACGCGCGCAATCGACTGTTGCAAGCGCCGCCGCCGCGCGGAACCTTCGCTTGATGCGATCAGGCGCACGCTCGCGGACACGGCATGGGCGATCGCCGGGGGTGCCGCGGTCGTGAAGATGTAAGGGCGCGCACGTTGCAGCAGCCACTCGATCACGGTTTCGTGCGCCACGACAAACGCGCCGGCCACGCCCGCCGCTTTGCCCAGCGTGCCGACGTACACCAGGTAAGGCGAGCGCACTTGCGCGTGCGCCAGGATGCCGGCGCCCCCGCCGATCACGCCGAAGCCATGGGCGTCGTCGATCACCAGCCACGCATGATGGCGCTCGGCCAGCGCGAGCAAGCTCGGAATCGGCGCGAGGTCGCCGTCCATGCTGAACACGCCGTCGCTGACGATCACCTTGGTGGCGCAGGAGCAGGCGTTCAATTGCCGTTCGAGCGTGACTAAATCCAGATGCGGATAAACCTGCACCGTCGCACGCGAGAGCCGCGCGCCATCGATCAGCGACGCATGGTTCAGCGCGTCCGAAAAAATCATGGCGTCTTTGTCGGCTAGCGTCGAGAGCACCGCCAGATTCGCCATGTAGCCGGTCGAAAAATACAGCGCGCGCGGTGCATCGCTGAAGCCGCCGGTGAAGGCTGCCAGATCGTCCTCGGCCTGCGCATGAGGGCGCGAGTGACCGCCCAGCAGGTGAGAACCGCCGCTGCCGGCGCCGTACAACGCGGCGCCTTCGGCCATTGCCGCCACCAGCGCCGGGTGGGCCGCCAGGCCCAGGTAGTCGTTGCTCGCGAAGCCGATGATGTCGCGCCCGTCGATCTTCATGTGCGCATCGCACGGGGTGTCGGCGATCCGGCGTTGGCGGGTCAGCCGCTGCGCCTCGATCTCGCGCAACTGTCGTTCCAGTGAGTCCAGCAATTCCATAACAACCAACCTTAAATTATTCGTACGTGTTCAGTACATATTCCAGCGTCGCGCGTGTGCGCCAGGCCAGGAGTTCGAGCTCAGTATCGGTCAGCACATACGGCGGCATAAAGTACACGGTGCGCCCGATTGGGCGAATCATCAATTCGTGACGCAAGCCGGTTTCGAAAAAACGTCGTGCAAAAGCGCCTGCCGCCTGCGCACTGACTTGCTGGCCGAGTTGTACGTCGAAGGCAAAAATGGTGCCGCTTTGCCGCAGGTGGCGCACCTTGGGGTGGCTCGCGAGCGGCGCCATATGCTTGGCCAGCGTCGCGGACTTCGCACGATTGCTTGCCAGCACGTCTTCGTTCTTGAACAGGTCCAGCGTGGCTAGCGCGGCGGTGCAGGCGAGCGGGTTGCCCGTGTACGAGTGCGAGTGCAGGAAGCCGCGGGCGACCTCGTCGTCGTAGAACGCTTCGTAAATCGAGTCGCGCACGAGCACCACCGACAAGGGCAGGTAACCGCCACTGATGCCCTTGGATAGACACAGCAGATCGGGCCAAACACCGGCCTGCTCCGACGCGAAAAACGTGCCGGTGCGCCCGCACCCGACCGCGATTTCGTCGGCAATCAGATGCACGCCGTATTGGTCGCACAGCGCGCGCAGGCCGCTCAGATACGACGGGTGATACATCGCCATGCCGGCCGCGCATTGCACCAGCGGCTCGACGATGATAGCCGCGAGTTGCTCGTGGCGCGCTTCGAACAGTGCGCGCACTTCGGTTAGCGCGCGCGCGGCTACGTCCGCGCTGCTTTCGCCGGGCTGCGCGCCGCGCGCATCGGGCGATGCAACCAGGTGGGCCCGACGCAGCAGCGGGTCATAGGCATCGCGAAATAGCGCGACATCCGTCACCCCAAGCGCGCCTATCGTCTCGCCGTGATAACTATGAGCGAGGCAGACGAATTCCTGCTTGGCCGTTTTGCCATGATTGCGCCAATAGTGGAAGCTCATTTTCAGCGCGATCTCGACTGCCGACGCGCCATCGCTCGCGTAAAACGCGTGGCCGAGTACGCCACCCGTAAGTGCTGCCAGCCGCTCGGAAAGTTCGACTACCGGCTGGTGCGTGCAACCGGCCAGCATCGTGTGTTCGAGCGTATCGATTTGGGCTTTGAGCGCGGCGCCGATGACCGGGTTCGCGTGCCCGAACAAGTTGACCCACCAGGAGCTGATCGCGTCCAGATAACGATTGCCGTCGAAATCGTACAGCCAGGCGCCGGCCCCGCGCGCGATCGCCAGCGGCGGCGTCTGCTCGTGCTGTTTCATTTGCGTGCACGGATGCCAGACCGAGGCAAGGCTGCGGTCCGCCCACTCTTTGGATTGGTGCTTGTTCACATCGAATCCTATCTCAAAAAACGGCTATACAAAGCAAAGTGCAAGGCGACATCACGTCGCCAACCAATTCGGTTTGCGCTTTTCCAGAAAACTGGCAATACCTTCACGGCCCTCGTCACTGGCACGTATCCGCGCGATGCGATCCGCCGTGTCCCACATCAACGCGGTATCGATAGGGCGGTGCGCCAAATCGATCACCAGCCGTTTGCATTCGCTCACTGCGCTCGGGCCGTTGGCGGCCAGCGTGCGAGCGATTTCACCCACCGCCGCCTCCAGTACATCGGCCGGCACCACCTGATGCAACATCCCGATCTGCGCGCCGTAGGCCGCGCCAAAGCGCTCGGCCGTCACAAAATACCGGCGCGCTGCTTGCTCGCCCATGACCCGGATCACATACGGTGCGATCGTCGCGGGCATCAGTCCGAGGCGCGCTTCAGACAGGCAAAACTGCGCGTGATCGGCGGCGATCGCGATATCGCAAGCCGCCAACAAGCCCATGCCGCCTGCATACGTGTCGCCCTGGACTTGCGCGATAACCGGCTTGGAGCAGCGGTATATCGTGTTCAGCATCGTCGCCAGCGCGAGCGCATCGGCGCGGTTTTCAGCGTCGGTGTAGCCGGACATGCGCTTCATCCAGTTCAGATCGGCGCCGGCGCAAAACGACGGGCCGTTCGCGGCGAGTATCACCACGCGCACTTGACCATTGGCATCGAGTTCGCTGAATACCTGTGTCAACTCGGCAATCGTCATCTCGTCGAACGCGTTGCGTATCTCCGGGCGGTTCAAGGTGACCTGAGCCACGTGCGGTAGCCGGTCGTCGTGCGTCAGCGTGATCCGTTCGTAACTCATGGTGTGTCTTGCTCCTTATGTTGGCACTGAGTGTGTTGCAGATCAGACTTGAACATCCAACATCTGCAGCCAGCCCCAGCATCCAGCTTCGGCACTGTGCGTCAGCATGACGCCCTTGCGGGCGGAAATGCGTGGCCAAATGATCGATTATCTTAAAAAAGACGGACTTGCGGGCGATCCGTCTCCTCGTTTACCCGCTGCCACTCGCGGGTCGAGCGGTGCGGCGCGCGCTCGTTTCGGTTACTGCGCGCTTCATTCGCGTAAAACGCAATAAAAACCCGTTACTTTGCGCAAAGAGGGCTCTGGGCAAACCGGCCTGTCCGCGACGCACTAGCGGCACACTCGCGACGCAAGCGCGGCCTGCCCGCTCCGCCTGCCCCCCGCCTGTCCCCGTTTACATGCGGAATAGGCCAAAACGCGTTTCCGCGATCGGCGCATTCAACGCCGCCGATAAGCCCAGACCCAGCACATTGCGGGTTTCGGCCGGGTCGATCACGCCATCGTCCCACAGCCGCGCGCTGGCGTAATACGGATGCCCTTGCGCTTCGTACTGGTCGCGGATCGGCGCCTTGAACGCCTCTTCCTGCTCGGCGCTCCAACTTTGCCCTTTCGCTTCCAAACCGTCGCGCCGTACGGTCGCCAGCACCGAAGCCGCCTGTTCTCCGCCCATCACCGAGATGCGCGCGTTCGGCCACATCCACAGGAAACGTGGCGAATACGCGCGCCCGCACATGCCATAGTTGCCCGCGCCGAACGAGCCGCCGATGATCACCGTGAACTTCGGTACCTTGGCAGTCGCCACGGCGGTCACCATCTTGGCGCCGTTGCGCGCGATGCCCTCGTTCTCGTATTTACGCCCGACCATGAAGCCGGTGATGTTTTGCAAGAAAATCAGCGGGATCTTGCGTTGGCAGCATAGCTCGATGAAGTGCGCACCCTTGAGCGCAGATTCGGAAAACAGGATGCCGTTGTTCGCGATAATGCCGACCGGATAACCCCACAGATGCGCAAAGCCGCACACCAGTGTCGTGCCGTAACGCGCCTTGAATTCATCGAATGCAGAATCGTCGACGAGCCGGGCGATGATCTCGCGGATATCGAAGGGCTTGCGCGTATCGACCGGAATCACGCCGTAGACGCTTCTCGGGTCGAAGCGCGGCGGCAGCGGTTCGCGCACTTGCAGCGTGGTCGGCTTGGTGCGGTTAAGGTTGGCGACGATACTGCGAGCAATTTTGAGCGCATGAGCGTCGTTCTGCGCGAGGTGATCGACCACGCCCGACAAGCGAGTATGAACGTCGCCGCCGCCCAGATCTTCCGCGGTCACCACTTCGCCGGTCGCGGCTTTCACGAGCGGCGGGCCGCCCAGGAAAATCGTGCCCTGGTCCTTGACGATGATGGACTCGTCGCTCATCGCGGGGACATAGGCGCCGCCCGCCGTGCAGGAACCCATCACCACCGCAATTTGCGGGATGCCTTCAGCCGATAGATTGGCCTGGTTGAAAAAGATCCGGCCGAAGTGATCGCGGTCGGGGAACACCTCGTCCTGATTGGGCAGGTTGGCGCCGCCTGAGTCCACGAGATAGACGCAGGGCAGGCAGTTTTCGGCGGCGATTTCCTGCGCGCGTACGTGCTTTTTGACGGTAATCGGGTAATACGTGCCGCCCTTGACGGTAGCGTCGTTGCAGACGATCACGCATTCCTGGCCGGAGATCCGTCCGATGCCGGTGATGATGCCGGCGCCGGGCGCATCGTCGTTGTACATGCCGTAGGCCGCCAACTGGGAAAACTCCAGGAAGGGCGTGCCCGGATCGATCAACTGCGCGACACGTTCGCGCGGCAGCAGCTTGCCGCGTCCCAGGTGCTTCTGGCGCGCGGCTTCGCCGCCGCCGGCCGACAGCGTGGCGACTCGCTGGTACAGGTCGTCGACCAAGGCCTGCATGGCCGTGGTGTTGGTGTGAAAATCGTCGGAGCGAACGTTGAGCTGCGTTTCTAGTATCGGCATAAGAGTCTTAGCAAAAATTCCCGCTTAATGTGCAGTTCGGCGCGGTTCGGGCACCGTCAAGATGCGCCGCAACGTTGGCGCACACCGGGAGCGAACAGAGATTCACGTCAGAAGATCGCCATCGACGTAGCGCCACTGGTCGCCAGTGCGCTCGAAGCGGCTTACTTCATGCAGGCGGTGCGCGCGACCGCCTATTTTGTAGCGCGCGATAAATTCGACCTCCGCATGCGTGGCATCGAGCTGCGCACTGCGCTTTACGCTCAGGCCAAGCCAATGGGTTTTCTGGCCGGCGTCGACGCCGGCCTCCAGGTCGACCGGGCAGGTGTCGGGATGCCAGGTCTGGCGCAAGTACGTATGAGCCTGCAGCACATAGGCGGTATAGCGCGAGCGCATCAGCTCGCTAGCGTCGTGCGCGGGGAGCTGCCCATCGATGAGCCGGCCGCAACATTGATCGTAAGACGCACCCACTGGCTGACCGCCGCAAGGGCAGGTGGCGGATGCGCTTTCGAGCCGCGCCTGCGCCGTTACCACGGCAACACCTGACCGTCGTATCGTTTGAACGCGCCATTGTCCTCGCGGGTCGCTGCGGCGATTACCTGTCGCATGCCGCTTACGCTGTCTTCGATCGCCAGCGCCCCACCCTCGCCGCCCATATCGGTGCGTACCCAGCCTGGGTGTAGGGTAAGGCAGGTCGCGGTTTTCGCTTCCAGCGCGGCGCAACCCAGCACGGCGTTCAATGCGGCCTTGCTGGCGCGATACAACCACCCCGTGGTGCCGGTGGCACTGCCGATACTGGCCATCACGCTGGAGAGCACCACCAGCTTGCCGGATGCCGCTTCGACCAGCGGCAGCAGGATCGGAATCATCTGCATCGGCGCGCGCACGTTGGTATGCATGACGGTGTCGAAATCGCGATCACTCACGACCTCGACACCCTCGGTTCGCGGACCGAACACCCCTGACACCAACAGCGCGAGGTCCAGCGTTTCGCCGTCCAGTTGCCAGGCAAGCCCCGCGATCTGCTCGGCTTGCGTGACATCGAGAAAGAAGCTTTGCGCGCCCAACGCTTCCACGGCCTTGGCGGCTGCGTCATCACGTACGGTTGCCAGCACACGCCAGCCGGCCGCGCTGTACTGCCGCACAAATTCGAGACCGAGGCCGCGCGATGCGCCGACTACTAAAACAGATTTCATGAAAGCAGGTCTTGTCTTAAGGTTAGGGTTTGCTTTAGAACAATTCCAGCGCCATCGCGGTGGCTTCGCCGCCGCCTATGCACAGGCTCGCGACGCCGCGCCGCGCGCCTTGTTTGCGCAGCGCGCCCAGCAAGGTCACCAGAATCCGCGCGCCGGACGCACCGATCGGATGGCCTAATGCGCAGGCACCGCCGTGGATGTTGACCTTTTCGTGCGGCAGCTTGTGCTCGTGCATGGCCGCCATCGCAACCACCGCGAATGCTTCGTTGATTTCGAACAAATCCACCTGCTCGGCGCGCCAGCCGGTCTTGTCGAACAGCTTGCGCAGCGCGCCTACCGGCGCGGTGGTGAATAAATTCGGTTCCTGCGCGAAGCTCGCATGCCCCACCACGCGCGCGAGCGGGTTGAGCCCCAACTGCTCGGCTTTCGATGCCCGCATCATGACGAGCGCCGCGGCACCGTCGGAAATCGACGACGAGTTGGCGGCCGTCACGGTGCCATCCTTGGCGAACGCGGGTTTGAGCTGCGTAATCTTTTCCGGGTTGGCGTTGGCGGGTTGTTCGTCGTGCTTCACGATCACGTCGCCTTTCTTGCCGCTCACGGTCACCGGTGCAATTTCCCAGTCGAACGAACCGTCCTCATTGGCGAGCTTGGCGCGACGCAGCGATTCGATCGCGTACGCATCCTGCGCGGCGCGACTGAATTGATACTGACCCGCGCAAGCCTCGGCGAACACGCCCATCAAGCGGCCTTTTTCGTACGCGTCTTCGAGGCCGTCGAGAAACATGTGATCGAGCACCTGGCCGTGGCCCATGCGCATGCCGCTGCGCGCCTTGGGCAGCAGGTAAGGAGCGTTGGTCATGCTTTCCATGCCGCCGGCGATCACCACGTCCACCGAGCCCGCGGCCAGCATGTCGTGGGCGAACATCGCCGCGCGCATGCCTGAGCCGCACATTTTATTGACGGTGGTGGCGCCGGTCGCCAGCGGCAGGCCCGCGCCCAGCGTAGCCTGGCGTGCCGGCGCTTGGCCCTGGCCCGCGGGCAGCACGCAGCCGAACACCACTTCATCGATCTGCGCCGGTTGCAAGCCGGCACGTTCGAGCGCGGCGCGTATCGCAACGGCGCCGAGCTGGGGCGCAGTCACGGACGCGAAGTCGCCCTGAAAGCCGCCAATCGGCGTGCGGGCGGCGGCAGTAATCACAATGGGATCGTGCTGGGTCATGTTGGTCTCCTTGCGCAATCAGCGTGGGCTATGCGGTTGTCGATAGCGGCTGCTGCAAATAACAATGGGTTAGTCCGCCTGGCGTGATTCGCCGGCGTTGTATTGGTCTTGCCGATGATGGTGGTCGCCACCGCGCTTGCCCAGGTTGTCGATACAGACGGCATAGGTCGTATCGAGTGCGGCAGCTTCGCTGACCGTCATACCGAGGTCGCGGATCTTGCCGTCGTGTATGCCGTAGGCCCACGCATGCACGGTCACGTCCTGCTGGCGCGCCCACGCGTCTTGCACGATGGTGGTACGGCATACATTGACAGCTTGCTCGACGGCGTTGAACTCGACCAGGCGGCGATGGCGTACTTCGCCCATCGGCCAGTTCTCGAGCAGAGCCGCATGCTTTTCGTGGACGTCGTGAACGTGGCGCAACCAGTTGTCGGCCAGACCGACACGGTGGCCGAACAACGAAGCGCCCACGCCCGAACAGCCATAGTGGCCCACCACCATGATGTGTTTGACCTTGAGCACATCGACGGCGAACTGTATGACCGACAAGCAGTTCAGGTCGGTATGAACGACCACGTTGGCGATATTGCGATGCACGAACACTTCGCCCGGCGGCAGTCCGATAATCTGGTTCGCCGGCACGCGGGAGTCGGAGCAGCCGATCCATAAGAACTCGGGGGTTTGCTGCGCCACCAGCCGAGAAAAATAATCGGGATCGACGGAGAGCTTGCGCGTGACCCACGCTTCATTATTGCGGAACAGATGTTCGAGCGAATAATGCTGATGGGGGGCGGCCGATGTCTCTGGATTCGCCGATGGAGTCGATGCTGAGATGTCTTTGTCGGTCATGATTATGCGTGAACGTTAGTGTCGATGTTGATGTGCGAAGCGGTCGTCGCTGAGCCCGATGTGCCGGATGCACTTGACGCGAAGGCGGGCGACGATGATGCCAGGGTTGCCGATCGCGAGCGATCATGCGCCGCGCCGGCGAATTGCTGTGCATAGCGGCGCACGAAACGCAGCGCGCCATCGTAAGGGAAGTACTCCAGTGTCTCACCCTTCAGAATTCTATCCTTGTGAGTCTGCCACAACCCCGGGTCGAAGAAATCCGCATGATGCCGCATGAAGTGGCGGCGCACGCGCTCATCGCCGAGCAGGAACGTATCGTACGTCTGCGGGAAAATATCGTGTGGCCCGACCGCGTACCAAGGCTCGCTCGACATCTCGTCTTCCTCGTTGCGAGCCACGGGCACCCGGCGCACATTGCAGTCGGTCAGGTATTCAATCTCGTCATAGTCGTAAAACACGACCCTGCCGTGGCGGGTTACGCCAAAGTTCTTGTACAGCATGTCGCCAGGAAAAATATTGGCCGAGATCAATTCCTTGATCGCGTTGCCATATTCGATGATGCCATGCTCGACCTGCGCATCGCTGCCTTCCTGCAAATAGATATTGAGCGGAATCATGCGGCGCTCGATATATACGTGGCGAATCACGATATTGTCGTCTTCATACTCGATCATCGACGGCGCGTCGCGTTCGAGCTCGCGTATCAGCGCGTTGTCCAGCCTCGACAGCGGCAGCGCGACACTCGAGTATTCGAGCGTGTCGGCCATGCGACCGAGGCGGTCGTGCTGTTTGACCAGCACATACTTGCTTTCGACCTGCTCACGGGTGGTCTCCTTGGGCGGCGGAAACACATCCTTGATGATCTTGAAGACGTAAGGAAACGAGGGCAGCGTAAATACCAGCATCACCATGCCCTTGATGCCGGGCGCGATGACAAACTTATCGCTCGAATGTGACAGATGGTGAAGCAGGTCGCGGTAGAACAAATTCTTGCCCTGCTTTTGCAAACCGACCGACGTGTAGAGTTCGGCGTTGGATTTGCCCGGCATCAGCGTGCGCAGGAATTCCACATGCGCCGAAGGCACTCCCATGTCCACCAGGAAGTACGAGTAAGAAAAGCTGAACAGGATAAGCAGTTGTTCGCGCTTGAATAGGGCGGTGTCGATGACCAGCCCGTTTTGCCCGAAGTGCCGGATCGGCAGCACGAAGGGCATGACTTGATCGCCGTTGATGATGCGGCCGATCACATAAGCGGCCTGATTGCGAAAGTAGAGCGAGGACAGCACATGAATCTGGAAATTGGGCTTGGCATCGATTTCGCCATATTCCTCGTGCAGCGCCTGAATCACGCATGCGACGTCGCGTCGCAAATCGTCGAACGGCAAATCGAGCTGGAAATTGGTGATGACGCGTTCGAGCGTGGGCGATAGGCCGTCGCGTTCCAGGTAGTAGGCGCGATAGGTCGGTTTGGCGGCGGGTTCGTCGTTCTCGATGTATTCGGTCGATACCGCCGGACGCACGAAAATGAAATCGTTATTGAAGTAAGAACGATGCAGGATTCTGCAGCATACCGAATTGAAAAACGTTTCGGCGCATTCGGGCTGGCGGTGGTGGATCAGCAGACCGATGAAATGCAGTTTGATCTGCTGCCATATTTCCGAGTCCAGATTTTCTGCGTCGTACTTATCGACCAACGCATGCGTGCATTCGCGCACGCGCTCGTCATACGAGGCGATCCGCTCGCGCGACAGGCGCTGCATGCCCAACCAGTCGCGGCGCTCGAACACCTGCATGGCGTTGAGCGCGGCTTCCCCAAAAATACGATAGTGACGGTCGAAACCGTCGAGTATCGTCTGCGCCGCATCGAAACCGATTTGCGATGACAGAAGTTTGGGAAATGGATACATGCTGTGTCCAGGAATGGGTCGCTGTGCCGTGGGATGTTGAGCGCGTCGCCGCTAGGCCTTGCTCGGGCTTAGAGCGTTTCGGCGAACAACTCGCGACCGATCAGCATACGGCGAATTTCGCTGGTGCCGGCGCCAATTTCGTATAACTTGGCATCGCGCCACAAGCGTCCGACCGGATATTCGTTGATGTAGCCGTTACCTCCCAGGATCTGGATCGCTTCGCCGGCCATCCAGGTGGCTTTTTCCGCGGTGTACAAAATCACGCCGGCGCAGTCCTTGCGCACCTGCCGCACGTGCTCCGCGCCGATCGCGTCGAGCTGCTGCCCGACCGCGTATACATAGGCGCGGCACGCTTGCAAGGTGGTGTACATGTCGGCCACTTTGCCCTGAATCAACTGGAATTCGCCGATTGCCTGGCCGAATTGCTTGCGATCGTGGATATACGGCACGACAGAGTCCATGCAGGCCACCATGATGCCCAGCGGGCCACCGGCCAGGACTGCGCGTTCGTAGTCGAGGCCGCTCATCAGCACTTTGACGCCGCCATTGAGCGTGCCGAGGATGTTTTCGACCGGCACTTCGACGTTATTGAACACCAGTTCGCCGGTGTGCGAACCGCGCATTCCCAGTTTGTCGAGCTTTTGCGCCACCGAGAAACCTGCCATGCCTTTCTCGACGATAAACGCGGTCATGCCGCGCGAGCCGGCTTCCGGGTCGGTCTTCGCGTACACCACCAGCGTGTCGCAATCGGGGCCGTTGGTGATCCACATCTTGGTGCCGTTGAGCACGTAGTGGTCGCCTTTCTTGTCGGCGCGCAGCTTCATGCTGACAACATCCGAGCCGGCGTTGGGTTCGCTCATGGCGAGCGCGCCGATATGGTCGCCTGAAACCAGCTTGGGCAGGTATTTGCGCTTTTGGGCTTCGTTGCCGTTGCGGCGAATCTGGTTGACGCACAGGTTCGAATGCGCGCCGTACGACAGGCCGACCGACGCCGACGCGCGTGAAATCTCTTCCATCGCGATCATGTGCGCGAGGTAGCCCATATCGGAGCCGCCGTATTCCTCGGAAACGGTCATGCCGAGCACACCGAGGTCGCCGAGTTTTTTCCAGAGATCCATCGGGAATTGGTCGGTGCGATCCATTTCGGCCGCGCGCGGCGCGATTTCCTTGGCGGCGAAATGGCTGACCGTTTCGCGCAACATTTCGACGTCTTCGCCCAAGGAAAATTTCAGGCCGGGTAGCTCAATCATGGTTGTCTCCAATGCAAAGTGTGAGTTTTAAGGGGGCGTTCGGGCCCGCTTGAATCTGCTAACGGATCTGCCTGAGTCCGCTTAGTTTTGTTTAAACATGCTCGAATCGCGCATTAAGCGGTGCTGGGTTCTCGATGGTTGGCAAGCAATGTGCGGCATTGCGCTTCGTATTGGTCGAGCTCCGCAAGCGTTGCGGTCAGGTCTTCGAGTTGCCGCTCCAGTACCTGGCGTTGCGACGCCAGTGAATCGAGGAACGCAGTAAGCTGAGGGAGGGTGTCGCCGGGCGATTCGTACAGATCGAGCAATTGCTTGATTTCGAGCAGCGAAAAGCCCAGCCGCTTGCCGCGCAGCGTCAATTTAAGGCGGGTGCGGTCGCGCGGCGTGTAGATTCTGCGCAGGCCGCCGGAGCCTTCCCGGGTAGGGGCCAGCAGCCCCTGATCCTCGTAGAAGCGGATGGCGCGAGTGGTTATGTCGAATTCGCGGGCCAAATCCGTGATTGTGTAGTGAGTCCTCACTACGTCGGCAACGCCTGAAGCGCGGTCGTTCATCGATGGTCTCCTCGAAGAACCGATTTTTAACGGGCGCCTGTCGCTTTGCATGGTGCCAGCGGCCAAAGGCGCTACAATAACGTTAACGTTAGCGTCAACCGAAAGAGAATGCAAGCCCGGAAAACCCGTCACCGTGATTCCTGGGGAATTTTGGCTGGTGGCGGTCGCAGGATAGTATTTTCTCAATAACCGTACTGAGAGTTTCTAAGCCCATGAATGCACTCGAACATCAGCTCGACTACGTTTTCCAGGACACACTGCCGGCCTCGGGCACGACCTTCGAGGTGGCGCCGGGGATATTTTGGCTACGCATGCCGCTGCCGTTTGCACTCGACCACATCAATCTGTGGCTGCTGCGCGATCAGGATGAAAACGGTAGTCCGGGTTGGACGATTATCGATTGCGGCATCAGCGATGAAACGATCAAGCGGCATTGGGAGGAAATCTTCGAGCAGCATCTGGAAGGGTTGCCGGTGCTAAGGGTTATCTGCACGCACTTTCATCCTGATCACCTGGGGCTGGCCGATTGGTTGACCCGTGGCGGCGACAAGGCGCGCTGGAATGTGCGCTTATGGATGACGCTGGGCGAATATACGATGGGGCGTGTGCAGGCCGCAGGCACCGCGCAGGGTTCGAGCGCGGGGGGCGAAGCGGCTGCGCAGCATTTTGCCAGCCACGGCCTGACGGATCCTGAAGGGCTCGCGCAGATTCGCGAGCGTGCGGGATATTTCACGCGTCTGGTGCCGTCGATGCCGCCGGCGTATCGGCGCTTGCGTGAGGGCAATTTCGTGACCATCGGTGCGCATAGCTGGCAGGTGATCACGGGCTATGGCCATTCGACCGAGCACTGCGCGTTGTATTGCGAGGAGTTGAAGGTGCTGATTTCGGGCGATATGGTACTGCCGCGTATCTCTACCAATATTTCGGTTTTTGATATTGAGCCTGAGTCCAATCCGCTGGCGCTGTATTTGGAATCACTGGAGCGCTATGAGCCGCTGCCGACGGATACGTTGACGTTGCCCTCGCATGGCAAGCCGTTTCGTGGGTTGCAGACGAGACTGCAACAATTGCGTGAGCATCATGTGGCCCGCCTGGCTGAGGTGCGCGAGGCTTGTGCTGTTGCGCCGCAGAGTGCTGCGGATATCGTGCCTGTGATGTTTAAGCGCAAGCTCGATTTGCACCAGATGACGTTCGCGTTGGGCGAGGCGCTGGCGCATTTGCATTTGTTTTGGCATGCGGGGGAGTTAAAGCGGACGAAGGGCGAGGACGGGGTGTGGCGGTTCGGTGTGGTTGCGGATTGAATCGTGAATCTTTCGTGCCGAACGCCCTGGTAATCGAGTCTTGTTTCTTCGGCGAGACCGATCTTAAAAGTAAAAAACCTGTAGTTTCATCGGCTCGATCGTTCGGATAGGGCACTGCCGTTCTCACGGTAGTCGGTCTCTGGCAGCGCCCGGCTGCCTCGGAGGCCTCTCACCTCAGCACCTCCTGACGATAACTTCCCCGTGTATCGTCAGCCATGAAAACTCAGATCAAATACCTGGATCATCCAGCGCTTGCGGAAGTGCGGACGCTGTTCGCGCTGGCATGGCCTGTGGTCGGAAATAACCTTGTCGTCTCGCTGATGAGTTTCACCGATGTGGTGATGGCGGGGCGTCTCAGCGGGGCAGACCTTGCCGCTGTCGCGGTCGGCAGCAATGTTTGGTTGCTGTTCTTCTTTGCCGCGCGAGGCGTATTGGCCGCGCTGTCGCCAATCATCTCGCAGCATCATGGGGCACGGCGGATCGATCTGATCGGCTCCTACGTGCGTCACGGAGTAGCGCTCGCTTTGGTGCTCTCGCTAGCGGTGCTGACCACGCTGCATTTCGGCGCGGGCCCTCTGCTCGAAGCGGTAGGTATCGATCCACCGCTGCGCATCATGGCAACGGACTTCGTCAAAGCCATTGCTTGGGGTGCGCCGGCATTGTGTGTATTCCTGGTGTTCCGTTTTGCGCTGGAAGGCATGGGCTCGACTCGGCCGATTTTCTTCCTGTCGATCATCGGTTTGCTTTTCAACGTCGCGACCAACTTCGTCTTTGTATACGGTTACCTCGGTGCGCCCGCAATGGGAGGGGTTGGTTGCGGTGTCGCCAGCGCTCTGTCGATGTGGCTGATTCTCTTGATCACAGTCGCTTACGTACTTCGCTCGAGATGGTTGGACGTTCTGCGTAACGTTGTGCCGGGCCGTGCCACAAGCCGCATTCCATGGGAAATACTGCGATTGGGCGCACCCATCGCGGGAGCTGTCGTCGCCGAGAACGGATTCTTCGTGGCCGCCACCCTGGTCATGGGTAGGATATCGGTGAACGCCGCGGCCGCTCATCAGATTGCCATGAACTACGCTTCTATGATGTTCATGATCCCAATGGCGCTTGCCTCCGCGTTGGCCGTTCGGGTAGGCGGTGCGGTCGGCGAGGGAAACTTGGTCGAGGCCCGTAAGCGCGGAACGGTAGGAATTTTGGCGTGCGCGGTCGTAATGACAATATCCGCGATGGTGCTCCTTACCTTGCGTCGCCAGATCACCGGGCTGTACACGGTCGATCCGGAAATATCCTCGATCGCCGCTTCCCTATTGTTGATTGCGGTCGTCTTCCAGATCTCGGACGGCCTGCAGGTAGGCTGCAGCGGCGCCTTGCGTGGGTTCAAGGACACACTGGTGCCATTCGTGATTGCAGTGACCGCCTATTGGGTGATCGGCTTTCCGCTGACGTGGTACGCATCGCAACAGATACCCGCAGATCCTGAGCAAGTATGGTGGGGTTTTGTTATCGCGCTGACGATCGCGGCGGTGCTTATGATTGCGCGTTTCACCGTATTCACTCAGAGGCTTATACGGACTGGACACGCGCCCATGTCCGCCTTTCCCACGGTTAGTCACTGACCCGAAACGGTCCGCTGCTCACTCCACCGAAACGCAACCGAAGTGTCGGCTCCGAACGGCTCGATCTGATATCCACTCAAATTCGCATGTCTCTACGACTACCGCTCACTTCGCATCAAGCCAAGCTCGCATTGAAAGCTCCGGTAATCGAGCCTTATTTTCTCTTTAGGATCCGTCTTGAAAATAAAAAGCCGTAGTTTCTTCGTTCCGCTAGGCGCTTCCATTGTTCCGGCCAGGAGCCATTGTTCTCGCGACAGCCGGTCTCACCCGACCGTCACGAATTGTTTTGAGGGGGGGCAGTCGATGGTTCTGTGTAATCGGATTCAGTGTGAGATCCGTATCGACCTTCCTGGCTTCATTCTTCATGGTTGCATTTGGGCAAGACCACCAGCGAGCTCTATACGCCATCCTCATATCGATTGCACTCGTTAGAAGATTCGCAAGCGAGGCCGAAATATATCAAGGAATGAAATCGTGTCAATTTCTCCGCTGCCACCTCTCGCGTCATTGGTGTACTTCGACGCCGCCGCGCGCCACGGTAACTTGTCCAAAGCGGCGACTGAACTGGGCGTGACACCAAGCGCAGTCAGCCGACAGGTGATGCACCTAGAGGAATTCCTAGGCCGCCCCCTATTCGTGAGAAAAAAAGGTCGAATGGCTATGACCCCCGCTGGACAGCAGTACGCGGAGCAAGTCCACGCTCTATTGATCGATTGCGCAGACTTTACCGGCAAGCAAATGAAATCCAACGGTTCGCACAGTCTTACGATCGCTTGCGCGGCAGGGACTTGCACGCTTTGGTTAGGCCCACGAATACGCCTATTTCAGGCCGCTTATCCGGATATCAAAGTGCGGATTATCGTACACGAGAGCGTTCGAAACCTGTCCACGGCTACGTTTGACGTCGCGATTTATTATTTCAGGGAGTCCCTGCTTCCCTACCTGGCTGGCGAAAAAATCATAGACGAGAGGGTCCACGCCTACTGTGCTCCGGAATATTTGGATGGCGCCAAATTGGCACCTCATATGTTGTTGGACAAAACCTTGCTGGTCGCAGAGGATCAGCAACTGCAATGGATGCAGTGGTGCGACTGGTTCAAATTATGCGGCGTCTCTACACCAAAATATCAGTATGCGACTATCTCCAACCATTATCCCATACTGGCGCAAATGGCGACGCAAGGCCAAGGGATCGTACTCGGCTGGGAAAAAATGATCGATTCCTTGGTGCATGACGGAAAATTGGTCAAAGCATCGGATGCCTACGCAAGTTACGGCGGGGGCTACTACGTGGTGTGGCCAACCACTCGGCGACAATGTATGGCCAGCCGGTTATTTAAAGAATGGGTTCAATCGATCCTCACGTAACCACATGTTGAAGTAGTAGGTCATGGGGCCGCCCGCCACATACGTCGATCTTGCCACCGGCATCTACTCCTCTCCTTTCCCATAACCCGCGAATGCTGCACAGATCGTCTCAATCCCGTAGACATCATTCTCAATGCGTTGAATTTTATGAGATCACTATTCTTAAATAGGAGATAGAAAATCCGAGCCGGCAACTGAGGCAGCCGCGCGGGTTTCCGAAATCGCAAAAGGTGTTGCACATTTTCATTCCACGCGGAGGGCGAACAGAGGTACGCTTGTGCAGGCTCGATGGTCGTGTCCAACGATTAGAAGTCACTCTTGACTTGCGCAGAAGTATCTTACCAACAGAAAAAATTTCTCAGTAGTTAGTGATTTTATCGTGATAGATAAAATCAGTATATCTAAACGACAAAAGAAAATAGAAAGGAAAATTCTCTATGGAAGATACAGTAGGCATTGCGCGAAATTCGAACCGTATTACTGGCACTCACTATCTTCACTTGACTGGAGACACCGCGCTGCGTCGCGTAATTGGCGCGGTAATTGTCGGAAATTGCTTCGAATGGTTCGATTACATCGCCTATAGTTTTTTCTCGGTCGTGATCGCAAAGCTATTTTTCCCGACCGAGGATCCGGTGATTTCGCTATTACTAACGCTCGGGACGCTCGGTGTAGGTCTTTTCGTGAGACCGCTTGGCGGATTATGGCTCGGCGCCTACGCTGATCGCGTCGGCCGTAACGCCGCCTTGACGCTTACCATTACGCTGATGACGGTCGGAACCGCATTAATCGCGCTAGCCCCGACCTACGCACAAATCGGCATCGCCGCGCCTGTGATTATCGTACTCGCTCGACTCCTGCAAGGCTTCGCGGTAGGTGGTGAAATGGGCAGTGCCGCGGCCTTGCTGATTGAGCGTATTCCGCCCAACCGTCAAAATTACTACACCAGTTGGATACAAGCTGGCGTAGGCATGTCAATTTTGCTCAGCGCTGGCTTCGGCTTCTATCTGACCTCCCAACTCGATCCGTCAGCTTTGAACAGTTGGGGTTGGCGCATGCCATTTCTGTTGGGCATATTGCTTGGTCCGATAGGACTTTACATTCGGCGGCAGGTTGCAAATCACGTCCAAGCGGGCAAAAGCTCGAACGCTCGCACGCCGTTGCGTGAGATTTTTCATCTGCATTTAAGATCGACCATAACAGGCATGGGCCTCACGGCGTTGTGGACAATTTGTTCCTACGTACTGTTGTTTTATATCCCCACTTATTCGGCCGCGGCTTTGCATCTGCCGATTGTTATTGGGTTCTCTGCCGTGTTGGTCGGCGGACTGACCGCTTTTTGCCTGACGCCAATCATGGGCTTCTTAGCTGATCGTCACGGGGCGCGCCGGTTCCTTGTCGGAGCTGCTGCGTCGATATTCGCGCTTGCATACCCGATGTTCGCTCTCATCAATGTGCATCCAGGAATTGTGACCTTGTTGATGTTCCAGTTGGTCTTTGGTGTCTTGATCGCCTGCTATGAGGGGGCTGTGTTGGCTGTGCTCGCAAATCTCTTTCCGAATCGAGTTCGTTCAAGCGGAATCGCTGTCTCATACAACGCCGCAGTGATTCTATTTGGTGGTTTTGCAGCGGTCATTTTGACGTGGCTGATCGCCGTCACGGGAAGTAATTTAGCGCCGGCATTCTATGTAATGGGCGCGGCAGCGATTAGTGCATTGGCCGGAATTTGTTATCGAAATAGTGAACCCGGCAGCAACTGACGCGCATCGATTTAGCGTGAGAGTTTGACAAAACTTGTACTTAATAAGGAGGATATTCAAGATAACTAAATTTTGAGAAGAAAGCAGCTGACGCCGGTGCTACCAACACCGGCGTCAGCCTGACCATCGAAAAACCTGAGAGGCTCTGAATGGCTAGCAATATTATAGCGCGTGGTAACGTCACCGCGCGCACCTTGTCGAGTTGGCGCACACGAGACGGCATCCCATGTCGTCTCCATCGAACATTCGTAGCGGTGTTTCCAAAATTCCCGTGCTTCATAAATTGGGGGAATGCGCACTGGATGCTTCAAAATACTACGACGTTTGACCGCGATCAGCGTTGCAGCACCGCGTTCCTCGCGCCTGTCGCAAGGAGCGCTAGACGATGAGCGATCAAGTTAAAAAACTGTCGAGTAACGTGATCTCTGAGCAAGTTACTGGGGATACTCGGCAAGGCGAAGCGTCTCCTGCTGGCGCGCCTTTAGTCGGTCCTCCGCATCCGCGCCCGCCCATCAATATTGCGTCCCCCAATCATGAAATATGTCTGGAAAAGTTGCATGGTTGGATCGGTGCGATCCAAATCGAGGGTGTCATCGAACGGGCGGGTCGAGTGCTGTGGGCTAAGGATCTTGGCGTGACCCCTGATTGTTACCGCCTGTACGTACGAAAAATCGATGGCTCACTACAGTCGCTCAGCGACTACCGCACCGAACAACAGGCGCTTGATATGGCAGAGCGTCTGATAGAGGTCTGCGCGATGGTAAGCAACCCAGATTTCTGGCGATGTAATAGGGATTATGAGCGACTGCTCGCGAGCAAGCTTCGACGGCCGCCCGAGCTAGCGGCACCCAAAAATGAATGAGGTCCTCGTCTTTGAAGCGGAGTTACTTGTCGCTCGCGAATGTGTCCGCATTAAGTTGATCACTTTCGACACCTGCGTATTTTTGGAGCGCGAGTTAACTCACGCCGATGGCACGTCATTCATACATGGTCTACCTATCGGGAGTGAAAATGAATTGAACAGTTTCATTGCGAACGATCCGTATTTCCTTCAATTAGATTTCCGCTATAAGGCCCTTCGGGAGAAATATCGAAACCTGATAGCAGCGCGGAAGGAAGCCCCTTAGAGTGCAGAAAGCATAGCGTTCGGAGACGAAAGTGTCGGATCAATTAAATGAAACAATTCGAACGATAAACAGGTTAGATGAGTGTGTGCATGATGCTCAAGTTAGCAAGCTGATGAAGGATCTACTCCCTGGGTTTGGAGCGGACGCGTATATTTTTTCGACCTTTTCTCCGAACTCAGAGGGCCACGCGAGCGCTTACCGTTTTTTGATCGGATGCCGTCCCGAATGGATGCAGGTCTATCAGCATCGTCATTGGTATAGCAACGACCCATACTTTTACTACGCGCGCTATAACCAGGCGCCTGTTTCTGCGCGGCGCGTCGCTCTTTTCAGTGGAGGCCAACGAGAAATGCTCGAAACAGCGCGCAGATACGGTTTGCGAAGCAGCGTTATCGTGCCCGTCCATGCTCGCGCCACGGCACTAATTGGGGTGTTGCAAATTAGTAATGCTGCCGAGCCAGAACATGGAGGTGAAACGAGGCTAATGCAATATAAGGCTCTCTTTCGAGGCATCGCGGGGTCGTTACTGGACAGCCGGATAGCATCACAAGAACGCTTCTTAGTTAAAAGATTCGAACTCAGTGAGACGGAATTGTGGGCTTTACGGAGAGTTTTACGCGGAGAGTCTGCCCGTGAGGTTGCTTCTCAATTGGGCCGGTCCGTCGCCACTGTGTACGCGCTGTACGCGCGTATCAATGCAAAAATGAGAGTAGGTCGGGTTACGGCTGCTGCAAAGCTAGCCTTCCAGCAGGGCCTCTTGATTTAGCTTTTCGAGAATTTCTCATAACCAGCGACGGAGGGGGGATCTGAGCATGGTCGTGTAGGTGGATGACACATACGCTTCGGTGCAATTACGACCCCCGTTATATTAAGACTAGATGCTTGAGCCAACCGGGCCGGTCATATCGTTAGGATAACAAAATATGGTGATGGTGTAAGTAGCATTGGATGGGGAAAAAATCAATCGCAATTCGCGAGGGTGTTTTCGAGGCGGAGTGGTTCTAGAATCGAAGACATCAAACGAGTGGACTTGGAGAGGGACGGTGAAATAAGGGCGTTGGCAAAGCTGTTGTGCGCTGAGCATGGAAGGCATGCTTTTCAATGTGCCTCCTCCGACAGGTTCGTTTGTTCAAAAGATGATTCGCTCTATCTCGGCAACCATGGGCGCATGAGATGGAACGCTAAAAGAATGCCGGCAACACTTACTGGCATCCACGCAAGGGGGAACCTTGCATCTAAATATGGAGCACGTCATGGAAGAAATTCTGAGCTATTTTGAAGCTGATGAATTTGATGGAATCGTCGGTTCGTTCATCGTAGGTTGGTAAGCTTTTGTTGAGAGAGGGGGGGGCTGGCCCCCCCCTTTTATCTTTTGGGAGGGCTATGAACTTAATATCCGACAAGTCGATGATCAAATTTGATCGCCAATTTCCTGTACATAATTTTTTTTTCCCAAGCCAGGGAAAGGAGATTTCAAAAAAATCAGTTTGCGAGATTTTTGAGGAAGCCAAAAGCCAAGTCAAAGGGCGAGCGCTGTATTTTCATATCCCATTTTGTGACACGATTTGCAACTTTTGCCCTTTCACACGAGGAAAATATTCGGATCGGACCGTGATCGAAAAGTATTTCGAGTCTTTGCTCACTGAGATCAAAATAAAAGCCGGTTCAATCGATTTGAGCGGAACCCCGATTAGGGCGATTTTTTTTGGAGGGGGGACGCCGAGCTTGCTCGATCCCGATCAGATCATTCGCCTCGGGGAGCTTATTCAAAATACTTTTGATCTTTCGCAATTGCGCGAGTTTTCCTTCGAGATCGAGGTCAAGAGCTTGACTGTTGAGCGTGCACAAGCGATGCGTGCCATTGGCGTTACTCACCCGCGGTTTGGTCTTCAGACCTTCAATATGAAGTGGCGCGAGATGTTCGACCTAACTGCCTCGTTGGACCAGATCCGCGAAGCTACAGAATTACTGAAAGGGATGTTTCCCTATCAGACCTTTGACATCCTTTACGGCATGAGCGGGCAGGATGAAGAGGAGTTGATCGCTGATTTGCAGGCGGCGGTGGCGATGGGGACCACTAACGTTGACATATATCCGATTGACAACATCATGACGCAGGTTGGCCTTCACACCAAGATTGGCCACGCAGGTTTGGCTCCGACGTCGGCGATGCGCAAGTTGAGCATGAACATACTTGTCGACCAATTTATGCGACATTCAGGCTTTATGCCACATAACGGTCACGGTTATGTGCGTACTCGCCCGACGTCCGAGGTTGTAAGCGCCACGTATTCCTTTGTCTATCACGAACACGTCTATGGCTATCACGATCTCGATCTTCTCGGCTTTGGCATCAACGCCGTGAGCTCGACCATAGGTCACGTGATTACCAACACACAGAGCAGAAAGATATACCAGGAGCAACTAACTGCCGGACTGCTCCCATGCACGGTGAGCCAGCACGATAAAGCGTTGGACTATTCACGGCCTGTAATTCTCCGTCTGGCGTATCACGGGCACATAGAAAAACAGCTAGTACGTTGGGACCAGATTCATCCAGAGGTGCTGCAAAAGCTTCGGAATTTGAAAGATGAGTCGCTCGTGACCGAGGACGACGTCCGATTTTCTCTGACTAAGCTGGGTTGGTACTGGTACGTAAATATCATGTACTACTTGATGCCGAAGGCAGATCAAATGGTCATGAACCGACTGGTCGTCGACAGGCTAAAACGCGGAGGGCGTAGCTTCGTCAAGCGGGAGCTGCTTTATCCGTCAATCATGCCGCGAGCGGTGGCTTAGGAGCTAGCGGAATATGGTCGGCACGCTATTTTATGACAGGCGATTCGTCACCCTCCTATTCGGAAATTTGCTTTCCAAAGTCGGAGATGGCGTGCACGAGCTTATCTTTATCGTCCTGGCGCTAAAGGTGACAAATAACGCCATCGCCATGACGGGCTTCATTTATTTCTTTCGCTTCATTCCCTACCTTATCCTAGGGCCGATCGGAGGTTCGCTGTCAGATAGAGTGTCGCGTAAGCTGTTGATGCTGACAGCCGATATCGTCCGCATGATAGTGACGAGCGCATTTTGCGCATTGCTCGCGGTTGGCAGAGCCGATCCAATCTCACTTGCTGTCTATGGCATGCTGATGACAGCGTTCCGCTCGATCTTCCAGCCGGCGTTCCAAGCCGCTATTCCGTCATTGGTTCAGGCCAAGGCCCTTCCTGTTGCGAATGGGGCTACACAAATCGTCGCGGAGTTTGGCGGGCTCGTAGGTCCCGCAGTTGGCGGAATGGCACTTGCGTTAATCGAAAACCCAGGATATGTGCTGATCCTGGATTCGGTGACATATCTGCTGTCTGCAATGTGCATCGTGGCGGTGCGCATTCCCATCGAGCATCGGCTGGAATCGCTTTCGACGCGAATTCGAATGGGTAGCCTATACCACGAGTTTTGGCGAAATCTGCTTGGGGTCATCGCCAAGCGCCACCTGTTTATCACGATCGCCTACTCGTCTGCGTGCATCCTCTTCGTCGCTGCCGCTCTACGCATCCTTATCCCGGCGATGATGAAGAGCGCAGGCTATTCCGACAGCATGATCGGGTATGCCATGAGCTTGACCGCTCTTGGTACGATCGCGGGTGCGGTGCTGTGTGCCAGAGTGGCACGGGATTTTAGTACCACAAGTCTCATGGCGTACTGGTGTTTATATGGCCTGGTGCTGTCCATGCTGCCTGCTTGCATAGCGCACGCTTTCGCGCTTCTGATTGGTTGTGTGGTCCTTGGTATTTTTGGGGCATTCGTCGATGTGGTACTTCCGACTAATATTCAGCGCCTGTCAACCACTGGCGATATTGGAAAGAATTTCGGTCTGTTCTCAACCCTAGCAAATACCGGAGAGGCGTTGTCGGGTAGCTTCGCGGGTTTGCTCGTACTGGTTTCCTCGGTCGGCGCTAGCATCACTCTAATTGGTTTGCTGGTGGCGTCGGTAGCCTATGTAGGCAAAGTAAAATCTGCGAGATCACATGGCTGATACAGAGTATTTTGCTTACGGACGACACGTTTTAGTAGATATCGAAGATGCCAAATTTGATGTTCTAAATAACTTAGAAATCCTTCAGAAGTCCCTGGTTTCCGCCGCCGTGACGGAAGGTGTCACTGTTCTCGGCACTATGAGCAAGATATTCGAACCGTGCGGCGTCACGATTTTGCTATTGCTTGCAGAATCGCATGTATCGCTGCATACATATCCCGATCAAGGTAAAGCTTTCTTTGATGCGTTTACGTGTGGTACCGGTTTTGAGCCGACCAATATCTTTCGCTGCTTCGCGGCAGAAACGTTGGGAGGAAGCTATAAAATCACCCAGATACCTCGTGGCGACATGCCCGCGAAAGGCCCATGGCCGTGGGGACTTTAGAGGGGACCGCGGAAATCTGATTAGCCGGAGACTAACTTCATCCCCCCTCAACCGCTTGTCAGCGCCAAACGGCGAACCGGTCCATCCATTCACTCCACCGAAACACCATCAAAATTCTGCCGCCCAAACGGGCTAACCTTATACCCGCTGACATTAATACGCGTCAACGCCACCGCCGTCGGATACCCCAACGGCACCCACAATGCCTGATCGTGAATGATCTTCTGCGCAGCCTGATAATCATTCACGCGCTTGCTCCGCTCCGGCGTGCTTTTCGCGTCCGCGATCAAACGATCGAGTTCCGGATCGCAAAACCGCGCGAAGTTAATCCCCGACTGCACCGAAGCACACGCGAATTGCGGCGTCAGGAAATTATCCGGGTCCCCGTTGTCGCCTGCCCAGCCCATGAACAACAAATCATGTTGCCCTTCCTTGGCATTGCGAATCAACGTCCCCCATTCGACGATTTTCACTTGCGCACGCACGCCAATACGCGCCAGATCCGATTGCAACATTTCGGCGCCAGTCTTCGGATTCGGATTGAGCAAACTGCCACCGGGACGCGTCCAGATGGTCGTGTCAAAGCCGTTCGGATAACCCGCCGCGGTCAATAATTTCTTGGCCTCAGCGACGTTCTGCGTATACGGTTGCACGCTCGCCGCATTGCCCCAATTATTCGCAGGAAACGGGTTGATCGCCGGCGTAGCCATATCCGAGAACACCGCTTTCAAATAGGCGGGGCGATCAAACGCCATATTGATCGCCTGACGCACCCGCACATCACTCAACGGCTTATGCTGAGTATTCAGCGCAACAAACGCGGTCATGAAAGCGGGCGTTTGCAGCACCTTGAGCTTGGCATCGTCACGCGCACTAAGCACATCAGTCGGCTTAGGCGAGAGCGCGATGTCGCATTCACCAACCTTCAATTTCTGCTCCCGCACCGCCGCATCCGGTGTGATCGCAAAGATCAGACGGTCCACCTTAGGCGCAGCCCCCCAATAATGCGGATTGACGTCATAGCGGATGATCGCATCGGGCTGATAGCTGCGCAGCATGAACGGCCCCGTGCCGATCGGCTTGCTGTTGAGGTCGCCCGTGCGATTGGCCCGCAGCAACTGAGTCGTGTATTCGGCCGAATAGATCGATGCGAATCCCATCGTCAAAATCGGCAGGAAGGTCGCGTTCGGCTCACTGAGATGGAATACCACCGTGTTGTCGCCAACCTTGCTGATCGACTTGATCAGCTTGGGTAGCCCCATCGACTGTGCATGCGGAAACCCGCTGGCGCCTGCGACCTTATGCCACGGGTTATTCGCATCGAGCATGCGGTCGAACGTGAAAATCACGTCATCGGCGTTCAGCGTGCGACTGGGTTTGAAATAATCCGTACTTTGGAACTGGACGTTAGGGCGCAGATGGAAGGTATAGGTCAGGCCGTCGGCACTGATTTCCCACTTTTCGGCGAGTGCCGGCACCACGCGGTTGGTCGTTTCATCGAACGCCACCAGACCGTTGAAAATCACGTCCGCGCTGGCATTCGTGGTGACCAGCGAATTGAATTGAACGACGTCGAAGCCATCCGGGCTGGCTTCGGTACAGACGGTCAGCGGTTTGGACATCACAGCCAGCGGGACGCATAGTGCGAGGACCGCAGCGATGAATTTAAGGCGCATGACGACTCCAGAATAGGTAGGAATACCCGCTGCACGAACCGAAGAGGGTAGAGGCCCCGTTATTCTGACTTGTTTTTGGCGCAAATGCGCGAATGTGCTAAATCTTATGGCTGGGGGCCACGCTGCTTACGCGGCGCTTTTTGCATCACCGTGTCGTAGATGGAGCGCGGCAACAGATGCAGCAGTGCCGACGCGATGCGCATCTGCCATGGGAATACGCTGTACCGGCTACGGCGCTCGATCGCGGCCGCAACCTTCGCGGCAAAGGGCGCTGCGTCCATCAAAAACGGCATCGGGAACGCGTTCGTGTCGGTCATCGGCGTACGGATATACCCCGGCGCGATCGTCACGACGCTGATTCCGGCGGCGCGCAGTTCTCCACGCAAACTCTCAAGATAAGTCATGGCCGCCGCTTTCGACGCGCTATACGCGCCATGCCCGGGCAAGCCGCGCACGCCGGCCACGCTGCCGATACCGACCAAGGTGCCGTGGCGTGCCATGCTCATTTCGGCGATAAACGGCTCGAACGTTGCGACCATGCCGAGATAATTCGTCGCCATCACCGCATCGAACGTCTGCAGCTCGCCGCATCCGGTGACTGCGCCTTCACTGATACCGGCGTTGGCGATCACCACGTCTGGGCAGCCGAAGCGGCCGATGAACAACTGCGCGGCGCTCGCCAGCGTCGCTGCATCGCGCACGTCAGCCGGAAGCACCATGATCTTGGCGTTGGGAAATTGCGTTGCCGCTTGCGCTTCGAAGGCGCTGAGCGATTCGGCCCGCCGCGCCACCAGCCCGAGCGTTGCGCCCTGGGCTGCATAATGCTGCGCAAGCGCCAAACCGATGCCGCTGGAGGCGCCGGTCAGGAATACCTTGAGGGGTGCCGCGCCAGGCGCGGCCGTATCATTGCTCGATGACAAATCGCTCACATCTTCTTCGCGCGAACTTGCGCAATCAGGTAATTGAGTACCTGTATGGTGCCCGGCAAGCTGTTGGTGAGCGCCGGTGACGTCTCGTACTTGCCTTGGACCGCGAGCGTGGGCACGCCGTCGATCTTGTAATCGTTGAGCAGCTTGGTGTCGCGCTGCAGCGCACTGTTGATGCTGAACGACTCATACGCGGCTTTGTATTTGACCGGATCGACGCCGTTCTTGGCGAGGAAATCGGCCTGCGCCTGCTCGGTCAGCAGATAGTTGTGGTTCTCGTGAATTTCGTGGAAAACCTTGGGCGTCAGCTCCGGCGCCAAACCCAGGGCGTCCAGTGCGTGAAACATCTTTGAGTGCGGCACGAAGTCGTCGCGGAAGGCGACCGGTACCCGTTTGAACACAACGTCCGGCCCTGCCGTCTTCAACCAGGCTTCGAGCGACGGCTCGAACTCGTTGCAATGCGGGCAGCCGTACCAGAAAAACTCGGTAACTTCGATCTTGCCGGCGGGTGACTCGGTGGGCTGAGGCGTGGCCAGGACGGTGTAATCGGTACCGGCGACAGGTGCGCTCGGTGAGGCTTGAACGGCGCTGGCTACGAGGCCCAGCGCGAAAAACACACAACTGATCAGTTTTTTCATGTCGTATAGGAAGGTATCGGGGGTAAAGAAAGCTGATGCCAGGCGCACGCGCTACGGGCCCAAGTATCTTAAAGCAAGTCTGCTGAGACTGTCGGCAATGGCTCAGGTTCAGTCAAAGTGCGGATTTGGGGGCGCGGAATTCAAACGCGGAATCAGATGCAACCGCGGACGCAACGGCGAACCCAACCTCCGATCCACCCCCGCCCCGTCTCCCCACTCAGGTCCCATCCCCGTAAGGGACAGGCAACTCATGCTCACCATAGGTTGAGTTAAGGCGCTTACTGTTTGGTAAAGCGAATCACAGCCGAATCGATTCCCGCATTCGAAAGCTGCTGCCGCGTGTTGTTCATTTCGTCGAACTTGCTGAACGGTCCGATACGCACGCGGAAATAGGTTATTCCGCCGCTGTCACGTTGCGTCACGGTCGACTCAAATCCTTGCAAGGCGAGGCGAGCGCGTTGCTGCTGGGCGTCCTGAGTGGTCTTGTAGGCACCGATTTGCAGGAAATAGCCCGTATTCGCTTCGTTCACGACGGGCGGCGCGACCGCGGCGGTTGGCGCGGCGGGAGTGCGTGACGTCTGTGCTGGCGCTTGCGCAGGTGCCGCGGCTGCCGGGGCCTGAGCGGCCGGAGTCGCCGACGGAACCTCTACGATCTGCGGTTCCTTGAAGATGCCGGAGGGCGCAGTGGCCTTGGCATCGGGCTGCGGCGCGGTGTTCTCAGGCGCGGCGGCGGTCGTGGGCGCGACCGCCAAGCCGGGCGACTTACCTTGCAGAATGCGATTCGGATCGAACTGACCGGCTGGCGGCGCAACGGACGCGCTCGCCGCAGTGTCGCCACCATTCAGCGCCTTGGCGACGAACGGCGTGGGCGCACGCGTGATGTAGAGCGCGACCACCACGGCAATGCCCAGGCCGACGATCAGGCCCAGTACGATGCCTAGAAAAGTCCCGCCGCTTTGCTTGTGCGTTTCGCGTTGCGGGGTCCTGGGCTGCCGGGTTGTTTTTGCCATCGCTGTGTTCACCACGTGTACGTCAACTGGGTTGAAGGATTATAGCGAGCCGCCACCGTTTTTATCGTCGCTTCACATCGTTGCTTTACATCTTCGCCGGCGCCGACACACCGAGCACCGCCAGGCCGTTGGCCAGTACTTGGCGCGTTACCGCCAACAGGGCCAAGCGCGCGAGCTTGATCTGTTCGTCGTCTACAAGGACCCGCTGCGCATTGTAGAACGAGTGGAATTCGCCAGCGAGGTCGCGCAAGTAAAATGCGACCGAATGGGGCGCCAGCTCTTCAGCGGCACGTGTCAGCATATCTGGATATTCGGCCAGCTTTTGCAGCAGCGACAATTCGTGCTCGCTGACCAGCAGGCTGAAATCGACCTGCGGCAATGTTTGCACGTCGCCGCCCCACGAGTTCAGGATCGAACAGATCCGCGCATGCGCGTACTGCACGTAATAGACCGGGTTCTCGTCGTTTTGCTTGAGCGCGAGATCGATGTCGAAAACGAATTCCGTATCGGCCTTGCGCGAGATCAGGAAAAAACGCACGGCATCGCGGCCGCGCTTGATCATCTCGGCCAACACGGCCGGTTCGATCGCGGCATTGTCGGCCGCGTTTTCGCTCATACCGCCCGACCACTCGATCAAATCGCGAACCGTGACATAGCTGCCCGCACGTTTCGAAATCTTGACCTCCTGGCCATCGCGCATCACGGTGACCATTTTGTGCAGGATGTAGTCGGGATAACCGCGCGGAACGCCCATGTCCAGCCCTTGCAGGCCGGCACGCACGCGCGCAATGGTGCCGTGGTGGTCCGAACCCTGCACGTTGATCACCTTGGCGTAGCCGCGCTCCCACTTGCTGACGTGATAAGCGACGTCAGGCACGAAGTAGGTGTACGTGCCATCCGTCTTGCGCATCACGCGGTCTTTGTCGTCGCCCTCGTCGGTCGTGCGCAGCCAAAGCGCGCCGTCCAGTTCGTAGGTACGTCCGGCTGCCACCAGCGCATCGACGGTACGCTCGACGCGCCCCTCGGAGTACAGCGACGATTCCAGGTAATACCGGTCGAACTTGACGCCGAACGCGAGCAAGTCCTGATCCTGTTCGCGGCGCAGATAGGCCACGGCGAAGCGCTGGATCGCATCGAGATTGTCAGGGTCGGCCGCGCCCGTGACAGGCTCGCCATCACTCGCCGCCACGGTCACGCCGTTGCGATAGTCGCGCGCGATGTCGCCGATGTACTCGCCGTTATAGGCCGACGCCGGCCAATCGGCGTCGCCGGGCTTGAAGCCGCGCGCGCGGGCTTGCACCGACAGCGCCAGGTTTTGGATCTGGACCCCGGCGTCGTTGTAATAGAACTCGCGCGAGACGTCCCAGCCCTGCGTCGCGAGCAAGTGCGAGAGCGAATCGCCCAGCGCGGCCTGACGACCGTGACCTACGTGCAGCGGGCCGGTCGGGTTGGCCGAAACGAATTCGATCAGCACTCGCTTGCCAGCAGCATGCTGCGATTGGCCAAAGGCCGCTTGCTGCTCGAACACGGCCGACAGCACCGCTTGCTTTGCCGGCACACTCAAACGCAAATTGATGAAGCCCGGGCCCGCCACCTCGGCTGCCTCAATCAGGCCAGCGGAACGGGGATGAGCGAGCACCGCGTCGGCCAGCTGCTGAGCCAGTTGGCGCGGGTTGGCGCGCAGCGGTTTGGCCAGTTGCATGGCGAGATTGCTGGCGACGTCGCCATGGGCCGCGATCTTCGGGCGCTCGAGCGCAATCACGGGGGTGAGCGCGGGCGCGTCGGGCAGGGCACCCAGCAGGCCGGCGACGGCGTCGGCGAGGATGGCTTCGATAATCTGTTTTTGAGCAGGCAACATGCGAAACGGTCCGGGCGATCGGTCAAAGCGGCGGCGTAGCGTGCTGTGCAAAGTGCGCCTGCCGCGAGTCGCGATCGCGGTAAAAGTGAAACTTCAGGTATCAGACCCGGGTGAGTACGCGAAGGTTCTCGGCGTGCAATAACCTCGCGAGTCTGTGATTTTAACAGGTGCTATGATGTGCTTAGGGTTAATTCATGCGCGTCCGGAAACCGCGCAGCGGCCAATGTCAAGCGAGCGCTCGGGGTCAACTCCCAGGCCGGCTTTCCAGCCTGTTACCAGTATTCCGGCCGCATGGCCAGCCCAGCTCTTGATCTATAAAACAAGGAGTCGTCATGCTGGTCACATTCAAATCTTCCGCCGCGCCTGACGTCCAGATGCTCGAAAATCACGCCCAGTATTTGCTGGGCATCATCGGCAAACGTCTAGGCGACCGTGGCGTGATCACCCACGCCGAATTGCCGGCCGCGATCGCCAAGCTCGAAGCGGCTGTCACGGCCGACAAAGCCGTTCAGCGTGGGCACGACATCGAGCGCGATGCCGAACCTCGAGATCACCAGAGCGAGATGCCAGTCGGGCTTGCCCAGCGCGCTTTTCCCTTCCTCGTCATGCTGCGCGATTCACTGAAGGCGCAGACCGACATCATCTGGGGCGTGTGATCCCGAGGTGCCCGGTGTCACGCGCCGGGCGCGCATCATCGGCCGCGCATTACCGGCCGTTTAGTTACAGTTGCGGTGCCAACGCGCGCCGCGCTTCGCTAGGTGACAAGCCGCTGCGCTGCGCGTAATCGTCCAACTGATCCTGGCTAATCTTGCCCACCGAGAAATACGTGCTGTCGGGATGCGCCAGATAGAAACCCGAGACGCTGGCCGCCGGCATCATCGCCAGCGATTCGGTGAGCGTCATGTCGACGTCTTCGCAACGCATCACTTCGAACATCGCCTTTTTGACCAGATGGTCTGGGCACGCGGGATAACCGGGCGCGGGCCGTATCCCAGCATATTTCTCATGAATCATTGCGTCGACGGGTAGTGTTTCGCTCGACGCATATCCCCACAGATCGCGCCTGACCTGTTCATGCATGCGCTCGGCAAAAGCTTCGGCCAAACGATCGGCCAGCGCCTTGAACATGATCGAGCTGTAGTCGTCGTGATCCTTCTCGAATTGCTTCTCTTTCACGTCGACGCCCAGGCCGGCGGTGACCGCGAACATACCGATGTAGTCGGCGATGCCGCTCTCCTTGGGCGCGATGAAATCGGCCAGGCAGCGGTTCGGGCGCGGCACGCCGTCGATGACCGGGCGCTCGGTCTGCTGACGCAGGTTGCGCCACGTCAACGCGACTTGCGTGCGCGTGTCGTCGGTGTAGATTTCGATATCGTCGTCGTTGACCGTGTTGGCGGGCAGCAAGCTGATCACGCCGTTGGCGGTCAACCAATGGTTCGAGACCAAACGCGACAGCATCTGTTTCGCGTCCGCGAACACCTGGCGCGCCGATTCGCCTACAACTTCATCGTTCAGGATCGCAGGGTAGGGGCCCGCGAGGTCCCAGGTCTGGAAAAACGGACCCCAATCGATATAGTTGGCCAGCTCGCTCAAATCGTAATTCTTGAACACGCGCCGACCGATGAACTTCGGTTTGACCGGTCGGTAAGCCGCCCAATCGATCGGTGTCTTGTTGGCGCGCGCTTGCGCCAGCGTCACCATCGGCAGCGCTTTCTTCGAGGCATGCTGTTCGCGCACCCGCTGATAGTCGGCTTTCAGATCCGCCAGATATTGCTTCGCGCCGTCGTCCGACAGCAAGCTCGAGGCCACCGACACCGAGCGTGACGCATCGGGTACGTACACTACCGGGCCGTCGTAATGCGGGGCGATCTTCACCGCGGTGTGCACCCGCGACGTGGTCGCGCCGCCGATCAGCAGCGGCGTCTGGCGCTCGCGGAAATAATCGTCGCGCTGCATTTCCGAGGCCACGTAGGCCATTTCTTCCAGACTGGGCGTAATCAGGCCCGACAGGCCGATGATATCGGCGCCCTCGGCCTTCGCCTTGGCGAGGATCTCGCTGCAGGCGACCATCACGCCCATGTTGACCACTTCGAAGTTATTACACTGCAACACCACCGTGACGATGTTCTTGCCGATATCGTGCACGTCGCCTTTCACGGTGGCGATCACGATCTTGCCCTTGGCCTTCACGTCGTCGCCGGCTGCCGCCATGCGCGCCTTCTCTTCCTCGATAAACGGGATCAGATGGGCCACAGCCTGCTTCATCACGCGCGCCGATTTCACCACCTGGGGCAGGAACATCTTGCCCGCACCGAACAAATCGCCGACCACGTTCATGCCGTCCATCAACGGGCCTTCGATGACTTGAATCGGCCGCCCGCCACCCGCGGCGATTTTCGCGCGCGCTTCTTCGGTGTCTTCGACGATAAACGTGGTGATGCCGTGCACCATCGCGTGGGCCAGGCGTTTTTCGACCGTCTTCGGATCGTCCGGCGTGCCGCGCCAATCGAGGTTGTCTTCGCGCCGCGCAGCACCGCCCTTGAAACGCTCGGCAATTTCGAGCAGCCGTTCCGTGTTGGTCAGCTCGCCCGTGGCGGGGCGATTAAGCACCACGTCTTCAACGCGATCGCGCAACTCCGGATTCAGAGCCTCGTAGACGCCGAGCTGGCCCGCGTTGACGATGCCCATATCCATGCCGGCGCCAATCGCGTGAAACAGGAACACCGTGTGTATCGCCTCGCGTACGGCGTCGTTGCCGCGAAACGAGAATGACACGTTAGACACGCCGCCGCTGATTTTCGCGAACGGCAGGTTCTGTTTGATCCAGCGCGTAGCGTTGATGAAATCGACCGCGTAGTTGTCGTGCTCTTCGATACCGGTGGCGATCGCGAAAATGTTCGGATCGAAAATGATGTCTTCCGGCGGGAAGCCGACTTCGTTGACCAGGATGTCGTAGCTGCGCTTGCAGATTTCGGTCTTGCGCTGGTACGTGTCGGCTTGGCCTTTCTCGTCGAAGGCCATCACGACGGCGGCCGCGCCGTAGCGACGTATCAGCCGCGCGTGCTTCTTGAACGCCTCGACACCTTCCTTCATCGAGATCGAGTTGACGATCGCCTTGCCCTGCACGCATTTCAGGCCCGCTTCGATCACTTCCCATTTCGAAGAGTCGATCATGATGGGCACGCGGGCGATATCGGGTTCGGACGCGATCAGATTCAGAAAGCGCACCATCGCCGCTTTCGAATCGAGCATGGCCTCGTCCATGTTGATATCGATCACCTGCGCGCCGTTCTCGACTTGCTGGCGCGCGACCACCAGCGCCTCGTCGAATTGGGCGTTCAGGATCATGCGGGCGAACGCTTTCGAGCCGGTTACGTTGGTGCGTTCGCCGACGTTGATGAATAGCGTACCTTTGCCGGCATTGAACGGCTCGAGGCCGGCTAGCCGCATGAGTCGTTCAGGTGGCGTCTCGGAGGACGAGGGATGGACCTGGTCGTCAGGGGCGTCGGTTTGGCTCATGCAGCATCCCGGTAGTGTTGCGGCCAGCGGCGTGGCTTGACGTTGGACAGCGATTGCGCGATCGCGGCGATGTGTTCCGGCGTGGTGCCGCAGCAACCGCCGGCAATGTTGAGCATGCCGGCTTCGCCGAATTCATGCAGCAGCGACGAGGTGACATCCGGCGTTTCATCAAAGCCGGTATCGCTCATCGGATTGGGCAGGCCCGCATTGGGGTAGCACGATAGATAGCAATCGCACAACTTGGCGAGCTCCGCGATATACGGTCTCATCAGCGCTGCGCCTAGCGCGCAATTGAGCCCGAAGGTCAGTGGCTTGGCGTGACGCAGCGAGTTCCAGAACGCTTCGACGGTCTGGCCCGACAGGATGCGCCCGGAGGCATCGGTTACCGTGCCCGAAATCATGATGGGCAGGATTTCACCGGTGTCTTCGAACAGCTCGTCTAGCGCGAACAACGCCGCTTTGGCATTCAACGTGTCGAAGATGGTTTCGACCAGGAACAGATCGACGCCGCCGTCGAGAAGCGCCTTGGCTTGCTCGTAGTAAGCGCTGCGTAGTTCGTCGAACGAGGTATTGCGTGCGGCAGGATCGTTGACGTCCGGCGAGATGCTGGCCGTTTTGGGCGTCGGGCCGATGGCGCCTGCGACGAAGCGCGGCTTGTCCGGCGTCGAGTATTTTTCGCAGGCTTCGCGCGCGAGCTTGGCCGAGGCCACGTTCATCTCGGCCGCGAGGTCTTCCATCTGGTAATCGGCCTGGGCTACGCGGGTCGCGCCAAAGGTATTGGTTTCGAGGATGTCGGCGCCGGCGGCCAAATACTGTTCGTGAATTTCACGAATCACTTGAGGCTGCGTCAGCGACAACAACTCGTTGTTGCCTTTGATGTCGTGGTCCAGATCGGCGAAGCGCTCGCCGCGATACTGGCTTTCACCGAGCTTATAGCGCTGAATCATGGTGCCCATTGCGCCATCGAGTATCAGTATGCGCTGCTCAAGCAAAGCAGGCAGCGCCTGGCCGCGCGTGTAGCGCAGCGGCGAGCGGACGGAGTCAGCGGCGTGTGTGATGCGGCCGGACTCGATGGAGGCGTTGGACTGGGTCATGACGGTGCTTTGTAGGCCTTTTAGAACCTTGCATTGTAGCCGATTGTCATCGACTGGGACGCGTAGTACGGGACATGCGCGGGACATACCATGGGACGCGCGACGGGCCGAGCGCGCGGGCCCAAAGTAAAACGCCCGCATTCCGGTATGGAAGCGGGCGTCGATACGGCGGCTAATAGTGCGCAGGTATGGGTGCGGAGTTCGATCCGATGCGACGGCTTTGTCCCTAGGCCGTCCGTTCGCAAGAGCTCAGTGGAGTATCACCGGCTGGTGCATCAAACTATCGAATTGACCAAGAAACTCGTCGATTTCTTCAATCGAGGGTTGTTCGTCGATCAGCTTTTGCACATGCTCGCGGAATTGCGCCGCGAGTGCACCGTCGATGAAAATTTCACGTTGGTTGGTTTTGTCGACAATCTCGTAGCCACCGTCCAACAAGGCCATGGTGCCATCGAGTGCCGGAAATTCAACGACGCAATAATTAGGGCTGTTATAAATCATTTGCATGGCAACACTCCTCTATGCAACCGCACTTAAGAAATCGAGCGGGCTCTTGGCCGGCTTGCCGTACGAGGACATATTCTGTCTGCACACCGGCGCCGACCTTCCAGCACCGCTTCGCTTACCTTGATACGGTCATTCAATACCGCAAATTCAATGGGTTCCGCTCGCGTTCACTACAGATATTGGTGCGGTTTGAGCGAAATCAAGGGGCTCTTTACCTGAAGCGCGCATCGACTACTTACTGCTTATCGACCGCTTATCGAATTTCTTTACGACTTGCACTCAGGGTCAGACAGTGTCTTGCCACTACGATTCCAGCATAGCCGCAAATTGGCATTACTGCTGGTAACAAAATGTATATGTGGCGAAATGGCACCGGACCATGGCGGCGGCCCGGTGCCGCGGGCGATCAGGCCGCGTGGCGCGTACCGGCTGCGCTGAAGTAGCTCTTGACTGCAGCGAGGAAGGTTTCGATATCGGCAGCGCACACGTCGAGGTGAGTGACGAAGCGCGACGCGTAGAGCATTTGCGTCAATATGCCCCGGCTCTTCAAGAATGCCTCAAGCGGCGCGCAGTGCGCGTCGGGAAACTGCGCAAACACCATGTTGGTGGCATGCGAGATAACTTGCACCTCGGCGATCTGTGCCAGGCCTGCGGCCAAGCGCGCTGCGTTGGCGTGATCGTCGGCCAGCCGTTCGACATTGTGATCGAGCGCGTACAAGCAGGCGCCCGCCAGCAGCCCCGCTTGCCGCATGCCGCCGCCTAGCACCTTGCGCCAGCGCTGCGCCTGCTCGATCAGCTCGCGTGAGCCGACCAAGACCGAGCCGACCGGCGCGCCCAGTCCTTTCGAAAAACATATCGACACGGTGTCGAACGGTGCGCACAAGTTGGCCAAGGTCGAACGCTCGGCCACGACGGCGTTGAATACGCGAGCGCCGTCGAGGTGAGCCGAAAGGCCGCGGCTGCGGGCCAGCTTGACCGCGTCATTGACATACTGGGCCGGCAAGACCTTGCCGCCGATAGTGTTTTCGAGCGCGAGCAGTCGAGTACGGGCGAAATGGTTATCGATCGGCTTGATGGCGGCGTTGATTTTTTCGAGCGGCAGGCTGCCGTCGGCGGCGTTCTCGATCGGTTGAGGTTGGATGCTGCCCAGTACGGCGGCGCCGCCGCCTTCGTATTTATAGGTGTGGGCCAGTTGGCCGACGATGTATTCGTCGCCGCGCGCGCAATGCGCCATCAGCGCCGCGAGGTTACTTTGTGTGCCGCTGGGGAAGAACAGACCTGCCTGCTTGCCGGCGCGTTCCGCTACGCTGGTCTGCAGCTTCAATACGGTGGGGTCGTCGCCCCATACGTCGTCGCCGACTTCTGCGAGCGTCATCGCTTGCAGCATGGCGGGGGTGGGGCGAGTTACGGTATCGCTGCGTAAATCTATCATCGAGCACTCCTGGGCGGGAAAGTGGGGCGCGGCATGGCGCAGTACGGCGGATAGGGCATTATCCCAGTCTTCGCAAAAACAGTCCGCGCTCGCAATAAATCGGCCCGATCATTGCTGGCTTGGGCTTGGGCTTGGGCTTGGGCTTGGGCTTGGGCTTGGGCTTGG
>NZ_LMUX01000027.1:179730-243137 GCF_009765705.1 Burkholderia sp. L27(2015)
GCGCTGGCCGGATTGGCAGGTAGGGCCACGGGCGGCGGCGGGCTCGCGGCAGCGTTATCGTTCGCGTCGCCCTGCAACGTATCGAGGCGATGCGGCGCATCGTGCAGCAACAGTTCGATCTGCGTGCCGCTAGGCTCGGTCTGCACGATGCGCACCGGAAAATAGCCCAAGGTCGGAGCCAACCACACGTCGATCTTGCGACGGTCGCCAGCATGGCGTGGCAGGCGCGTGAAATGCAAAGCGTTGATGAAGCCGTTGCCGGTGTTGAGCATCTCGGTGCCTATCGTCTCGACCGGCCATTCTTCGCCGCTGTCGTTATCGACCACAAAAAACACTCGTGTCACGCCGGGCGTGTAGCGCGCCGGATTGCCGCGCACCAGGCTCGCTAATTGAAACACCATGCTGAAGCGGTCTTGCGTGCCGGGGCGTAACGCGACGCGATTGGGCGTGCGGGTGAAACTCACGTCGTTGCTGCCACGCTCAAACGTTGTTTCGTCGCGAGGGCGTGAGCCGCGTTGTTCCGTATATCGCTCGGGGGCTAATCCGTACGCATCGACATGCCCGTGGCTCATGTAGGTAAACCGGCCGACGAAGGGCACGGGTACGGAAATCACGACATCGTAATTCTTTCCGTCGGTGAGCCAACTGATGGTACCCGGCATATTGCGCTGGCCGTTGAAGAACGTGTCATAGCGCAGGTCGGCTGCGGGCGGGAGCGAGAATTGCTCGCCGTTGGTTGCGGTAGCGGAAGCGGGTGCGGCATTGGCGGCACCCGCGGTGGCGGATGATGCGCTTGATGCGGATGACGCATTTGATGCGGACGAGGCGCCGGAAGCACTCGCAGCACTTGCCGCGTCGGACGCGCTAGCCGCGGACGACTGCGTTGCACTGGCCGCTGCGGCACTAGACGCGGCCGCGAGCGCAGCCCGCGCGCGCGCATCGGTTTCAACCGCTTCCAGACTCGGCCCCTCTTGCGGCGCGGTTACCGCCTTGGGCCGCGGTGCCGGCGGGTGTGCCGCCGGCTTGGGCGGCGCGCGCCGAATCGGTTGAGCCGTAAGCAGCGCCACTTCGACCGGCGGCGGTGCGCTTTCCGGCTCCGGCTGTCGAGCGATCTGCTGTGCGAGCCAATAGCGCGCCGCCAGATGAACGCCCAGCACCAGCAAAAAGAGGACGATCCAAGCCAGAGTGCGTCGCCAGCGCGGGCGGTGCCCCACTTCAGCGAGAGATGGGCCTGGCGGCGAAATACGGTGTGCGGGTGCGCTCACGCGTCGCGGTCCTGCGGGCTGTAGCCCAGTTCATAGGAGAGTCGGGTGGCGCACTCGCGAAGAGCGCGATCCACCTCGCCGCCCCAGGCAATGTCGAAGAGACCCTCGTGACCCAACGCGATCAGGCACAACGCCAGATCGCCGACGGAATCGAACACCGGCATCGCGAACGCGTGGATGGTGGGCAGCAGCATGCCTTCGACGCGCGCGGCCTGATGTGCGCGCACCTCGTTCAAGCTCGCTTCGAGCGCTTCCGCGGTCTGTGGCAAATCGCTGCGGTGCTGTTTGCGTGCATCTCGCAACGCTTCGTCCAACATCGCGCCCGTCTTGCTGCGCGGCAGATAGGCGCTGAAAATCAGTCCGGTGGCCGAGCTCAGTAAGGGCATGACATCGCCTAGCTTGAGCGATGCCTTGGCCGGATGACTCGATTCCATCCAGTGCACCACCGTCGGCCCTTGATTGCCCCATACCGCAATGCCGACCGTCTGATCGATCTGGTCGCGCAACTGCGTCAATGCAATGCGCGCGAGTTTCACGCCATCCACGCGGGCCAGCCGCGCGAGTCCCATTTGCAGCGCAAATCCGCCAAGCTCGTAGCGTCCTGTCACGGGATCCTGCGCCACGACGCCCAGGCGCAGGAAACTCACCAGGTAACGGTGCGCTTTTGCGGCGTTCATGCCCGCGGCCAGCGCCAGGTCGCGCAGCATCATGGCGCGTCGTTCGGCGGTCAGCACTTCGAGCAGCCGAAAGCCCACTTCGATCGATTGAATCCCTGAGCGCAGTTTCTCTTCGGCGCCCAGGTTTTCCGACAGATCGGCATCGCCTTCGGAGGCGGTGGGCGGCGAGGGGTCGTTTAATCGATCGCCCGAGGGAGCACCTGCGCCACGCGTGGGTATCGTCGAAGAAGTCATGGATGATTCAGGTAAAACCACATGGCAAGTGTAAGTCGGAGCAAAAACAGCGTGTATAAAGGCAGACTGTAATCGATGCGTTGGGTTCGCTGAAATCGGGCCGCCAAAGCGGGCATCCGGTCTTTGAACCTATGTTCACCACTTAGCCATTTTAACTGCCATGAAACTAGCTACGTTAAAAGATGGATCGCGCGACGGTCAATTGATCGTCGTTTCGCGCGATTTGCGCACCGCGGTCATCGCCGACGGCGTCGCCCCTACCCTGCAAAAGGTGCTCGACGACTGGGCTTTCTATGCTCCGCAACTCGAGTCGCTCTATGACGCGCTCAATCAGGGCCGGGCCCGTTACCCGTTCAATTTTGCCCCGGGCGATTGCATGGCGCCGTTGCCGCGCGCGTTCCAGTGGGCCGACGGTTCGGCCTACGTGAACCACGTCGAACTGGTACGGCGTGCCCGCGGCGCGGAAATGCCGCCCGAATTCTGGACCGATCCGCTGATGTACCAGGGCGGTAGCGACGATTTTGCCGGCGCGCACGACGACATCGTTTGCCCATCCGAGGCGTTCGGCATCGATTTCGAGGCAGAAGTGGCCGTGATTACCACCGATGTGCCGCTCGGAGCGAGAGCCGCCGACGCGCTGCACGGCGTGCGTCTGCTGATGCTGGTCAACGACGTGTCGCTGCGCAACCTGATTCCGGCGGAATTGGCCAAAGGCTTCGGTTTTTTCCAAAGCAAGCCGGCCACCGCGTTTTCGCCGGTAGCCGTGACGCCCGACGAGCTAGGCGCCGATTGGCACGACGGACGCGTGCATCGGCCGATGACGGTGCATTGGAACGGCAAGAAAGTGGGGCAACCCGATTGCGGCACCGACATGGTGTTCCACTTCGGCCAACTGATCGCGCACATTGCGCGCACCCGTAACGTGCGGGCCGGTTCCATCGTGGGCTCGGGCACCATCTCCAACGTCGATCGTAGCCGCGGTTACTGCTGCATCGCTGAAAAGCGGATGCTGGAGACCATCGAACACGGCGCACCGCAAACCGAATTCATGCGTTACGGCGACCGGGTGCGCATTGAGATGTTCGATGGCGCGGGTAAATCGATCTTCGGCGCGATCGAACAGGCAGTCTCGCCCACGACGGACGAATAGTCGAATAACCGGCGGGTAGCAGACGAGTCGCGTAGGGGGGCGCAGGGGCGCGCACGGAAATGCGTCCGAGTAGCGGGCGGGCAACTGACGCACCCTGAGGTTCGCATGCTGGTTTAGCCGGATGCGGCAGGGGTACGGCTGTCGTTACACTACGGTGTTGTTTGTCTTAGTGCGTCGCCCGGCCGGCGCGGCCGCACGGCAAACCAAAAAACAAAACAATAATGGACAAGGAGAACCACCCCATGCGTAGATTTTTTACCCGCAGCCTGATCGCGGCTGTCGCCACCGCCGCGGTTGCGGCTAGCGGCGCCGCCAGCGCCCAGGTCAAGATCGGCCTGGTATTGTCGCTGACGGGGCCGGCCGCTTCACTGGGTATCCCGGCGCGCGACACCGTAGCGCTGTTACCGCACGAAATTGGCGGCAAGCAGGTGCAATACATCGTACTGGACGACGCGTCCGATACGACGCAGGCCGTGCAGGACACCAAGAAACTGATCTCCGAACAGAACGTGGACGCCATCATCGGCTCCTCGATCACCCCCAATTCACTGGCGATGATAGACGTGGTTGCGCAAGGGCAGACGCCGATGATCTCGCTGGCGTCGTCGGCACGCATTATCGAACCGGTCGATGCCAAGCGGGCCTGGGTGTTCAAGACACCGCAGACCGACGCGATGATGGCCTCTGCGATTGCCGAACACGCCAGCAATCACAATGTCAAAACGCTGGCCTACATCGGACAGGCCGATGCATTGGGTGAAGCGTTCTATGTCGAAGTCGCCAAATTTGCGCAGCTCCATCATATCCAGGTGGTGGCCAGCGAGCGTTTTAACCGCAACGACACCAGCGTCACCGGACAGGTCCTGAAGATACTCGCCGCGCACCCCGATGCAGTGGTGGTCGGCGCGGCTGGCACACCGGCGGCATTGCCGCCGACCACGCTGATCGAGCGCGGCTACAAAGGCCTGATTTATCATAACCACGGCGTAGGCAACCGAGACTTCCTGAGGGTGTGCGGCAAGGCCTGTAACGGCACCTTCTTGCCGACCAGCCCGGTGCTCGTGGCGGCTCAATTGCCTAACGATCATCCGGCCAAACGCGAAGCGCTGACCTACATCAAGCTGTACGAAGCGCAGCACGGCCCGGGCAGCGTCTCGGCATTCGGTTCGTACACGTGGGACGCGGGCATGCTGCTGCAAAACGCGATTCCGCAGGCTTTGAAAACAGCCCAGCCTGGCACGCCGCAATTCCGGCAGGCTTTGCGCTCAGCGCTCGAGCAGACGCATGGCCTCAAAGACACTAACGGCGTAGTCCAAATGAGTCCGACCGACCATCTGGGACTCGACCAGCAAGCTCGCGTGATGGTGGAAATTCGCGATGGGCAATGGGTGTATCAACCCTGAACCTGGGCTCTCGGCCCTTGGTGCGGGGCCCTGCTTTTGGCCCTTGCTCCTGGTCCTTGGACCTTGGTCCTAGCCGATGCGGCCCGCTTTAATCGAAGGCACGAGAAATGGATACGCTAGCTCACTACGCGCGTTACGAGTCGCTGACGCTGCGCCGCCACCCCGGCGGCGTACTCGAGATCATCATGAACGGCGCGGGTGCGAACCGCAGCGGCTTGGCCACCGCTGACCATCGCATGCACCGCGAGCTGGCCGAAATATGGCGCGACGTCGACACCGATCCCGAGACGCGCGTGGCGTTGATTCGCGGCGAAGGTAAAGGTTTTTCCGGCGGCGGCGATCTCGATCTGGTGCAGGACATGGCGGACCATTTCGAGGTGCGCGCGCGGGTCTGGCGCGAGGCCCGCGATCTGGTCTACAACGTGATCAACTGCAGCAAGCCCATCGTCTCGGCGATGCACGGACCGGCTGTGGGCGCGGGCCTCGTGGCGGGCTTGCTCGCGGATGTGTCGATTGCGGCCAAGACCGCGCGCATCATCGACGGCCATACGCGGCTCGGCGTGGCGGCCGGCGACCATGCCGCGATAGTCTGGCCGCTCTTGTGCGGGATGGCCAAGGCCAAGTATTACCTGTTGCTGTGCGAGCCGATCAGTGGCGAGGAAGCGGAGCGCATCGGCCTGGTGTCGCTGGCGGTCGACGACGATCAATTGATCGAGCGCGCGTTCGATGTCGCGAATCGGCTTGCGCGCGGTTCGCAATCGGCGATCCGCTGGACCAAATACGCGTTGAACAATTGGTTGCGACTTGCGGGTCCTACGTTTGATGCATCGTTGGCGCTGGAATTCATGGGATTCGACGGACCTGACGTGCGCGAGGGCATTCAATCGTTGCGCGAGCGACGGGCTCCGGATTTTTCGGGCGATGCACCGTTCTAAGGAGATGGCGAGCGTATGATCGCTAGTCATCCGGTTGCTTGATTGTTGGTCGCATTCCGCTGCTTGATGATTGCCCGCATCCCGCTGCTTAACGATTGCCCGCATCCCACTGCTTAACGAATTGCTCGCATCCCACTGCTTGAAGATTCCCAGGAGACAACCATGAGCGACGCACCCGAGTCACAGTTTCCGTTCGGTTCTTTTTCGACCACAGGCGGCTTCGATATGCTGGAAAAGATGTGGCGAATGATGCAGGTGCCTGGCTTGGGCGGTACCCCGGGCGGCCCGTCGTCGATGATGTCGAGCATGATGGCACCGATGACCAACATCGAGGATCTCGACAAGCGCATCACCGACATGCGGGCCGTGGAACAGTGGCTCAAGCTCAACCTGAGCATGCTGCAGTCGGCGATACAAGCGCTGGAAGTGCAGCGCGCGACGCTCGCCACGCTCAAGGCATTTGGCGCGTTCGCAAAAACCTCGATGGAACAGGCCGCAGCGGCGACGCCCACGGTGAATAATCCATTTGGGCCGACAGCGGTTGACCCGCATTCGGCTGCGTCGGCAAAAACGGCTGCGTCGGCCGAGCCAGCGGCATCGACAGAATCGACGAAGACCGCATCCGACGACAATGCCGCGACAGGTGCTGCGGCAGCCGCCGCGGGGCAGATCGATCCCACCGTGTGGTGGAATCTGCTGCAAACGCAATTCAACCAGATCGCGGGGATGGCATTGGCGGCACAGCAAGGAGCGAACCCCGCTCACGCGACCGGCGCCGCGACGGGGCCCCAGGCTTCGACGTCCAAGGACACGGCAGGCAAAGCCCCGGCAAAAAAATCAACCGAAGCCGCGGCCAAGAAGCCCGGCATCAAGAAAACCCATGCATCGACCACGGCTCCCGACGTGCCTGGCGACAAACCGTCCGATTCCTAACATAGTCGAGATTGGCGTTATCGACGGGTGCAACGACGGGCGTGGTGACGAGGGTGGCGACATCCGCGCAGCTACGCAGCGCCGTAAACCCGTTCGAATAGCCATTCAGTAGCGGGGTTGCGCATGCGCGTGGCGATCGTGTTGATGGGGGGCGGTGCGCGGGCCGCGTATCAGGTCGGCGTGCTCAAGGGGATTGTCGAAATCGAACAGGCGCTGCATCCCGGCCGGCGCGTTTCGCCTTTTTCCATCGTGTGCGGCACCTCGGCAGGTGCCATCAATGCCACCTCGCTGGCGATGCACGCCGATGATTTTGCGCACGGTGTCGTTCACCTCGAAGCCGTGTGGCACGATTTCCATGTCGAGCAAGTGTACCGTTCCGATTGGCTAGGCGTGATGGCCAGCGGAGTGCGTTGGCTCTCGGCGCTGACGTTCGGCTGGGCCGTGCGCCGCTCGCCGCGCGCGCTGCTCGACAACAGTCCGCTTGCCTCGCTGCTGCGTCACCGCCTCGATTTCGGCAGGCTGGAACGGATGCTGGAGCTACGTCATCTGCATGCGCTGGCGGTGACGGCGCTCAGTTATTCGTCCGGGCGACACGTGACTTTCTACCAGAGCGCCGAGCCGATCGAGGCGTGGCGGCGCGCACAGCGCTCGGCACGACTGGTCGAGTTATCGCCCGAGCATCTGCTGGCCTCCAGTGCCATTCCGCTCGCGTTTCCGGCGGTGCCGCTGGAAATCGACGGGCGCATCGAATATTTTGGCGATGGCGCGATCCGGCAGATTGCGCCGTTAAGCCCGGCGATACACTTCGGCGCCTCGAAGATTCTGGTAGTCGGGGCGGCTGCGGCCCAGCCCGAAGTGCCGATTGACCATGAACGCATTCAGGATTATCCGTCGCTTGCTCAAATTGGACAGCAGGTGCTGGCCAGCGTTTTCCTCGATTCGCTGGGCGGCGATATCGAGCGCATCGAACACATCAACCAGATTGTGCGGCAGTTGCCGCACGGCGTACCAGCCGAGAGCGGTTGGCGTGAGATGGATGTACTGGCGATTGCGCCGAGCGAACGCATCGAATTGATCGCCGCGCGCCATTTGCATAAACTGCCCGTGACGATACGCGGCCTGTTCGGCGCGGTGGGCGCGGACCGTGCACGAGGTGCGGCGTTTGCGAGTTACTTGCTGTTCGAGGCCGCGTACACGCGCGAGCTGATCGAACTCGGCTATCGCGATGCGCAAGCCAACGCGCATAAGTTGAGCGCATTCCTAAGTGATGCCTGAACGCTCTCAGAGCGAAGAGCGACGACGGCCAGCCAACGGATAGGCGACGAGTGAGCGCCATCAGGGCGCCGCACCCGCCAGCAGGGACGTCCGAAGTTTCGGCGCCGGCGTTTTCGCAGCCAGCCATATCGAGAAAAACGCGTAGGCAAAATCATTCCCGGCAATCGTACCAAGCAGCTTTGCGTTCAGATAAAACGAAGTGCCTTTGCCCGGGACGAACAAGCCGATCAGGTGATCGCCTTCGTTCACATCCGGAAAAATGCTCGCCATTTGCTTTTCCCACGCGTCCGATTGCTGCTTGGTCGCGATGCCCATCTGATCCATCTCTTGCTGGCCCTTGGCCGCAATTTTCACGCCGCTCAAGGCGTGGGCGTAATCCAGATCCAGGGCGAACGGTTCGGTCGTCATGTGATCGGGCGAGAACCCCGCCTGACTGACGTAAAAGCGAGCGTCGTACACGTGAAAGCCAAGCCAAGTCAGCGGCCCTGTGCCGGCCAAGCGTGCATCGGGAATCACTTGCTTGACAGTGTCGAGCGCGTCGAATGCGAGCGCAGAGGTGCTGAACCATCCGAGCAGGGCAAGCGTGGCGCCTACTCCGGCAAACAGGCGCCATGCGCGGTTTGCCAGCGGTAAGCCACGAGCGGGGAGAGGCGAACGAATCATCGATGTTCCCTATACGGTACGAAGGCAAGCTGTTCGACCACACGCGGTCCGGCGCGTTCCACTCCGGCGCAAAACGCCGCCGGCGAAGGCGGCATGCCGGTCTGGCGCGTCTACATCTGAGCGATCGGGGCATGGCCCTACTATCTATGGATGTTTTTGCGCAACGGCCGGAAGTCACTGGGGGAACTGGAAGCCACGCGATTTGTTCTAAATCAAAACGCCGACTGGCGCGCCGGGCTACATTGGGCCGGTCAGGGTCGTGGATAGCTGCGGGGTGCTAACTGACCAAGACCGAGGGACCGGCGCAAACCCCCGATTGACGGACGTCAGGGGGAGGGCTACGGTGTATGCAGACCCTGAAAAGGCGATGTCGCGTGCGCGCCGACTGCAATAGAACCGCCATCTGCGCATGTTATGATTGAAAGGTTTGCCCGGGGGTAAATCGCCCGCTAGCCAGGTTGGTCCGAATTGCCGGTCCCGCCTGGGTCGAACCGGGTCGCAGCAGGCTAGGCCGAATTGCCTCACGGCATCCGGTTCCACCCCGCCGACGTATAAGTAATCACGGGCGCGAATACTTGAATTGCACCGAATTGCATTCATCATGCGCTTAACCACGCACCATTGCAGCGTTAGCTGACGTCTATCGTCGTCGTCGCTCGTGAATGATGTTATGCAGAACAGGGGTCATGAAAATGAACACCATGCTTTATCCAGAACTATATAAATCGTTGGAATCGGTGCGCTGGGATATGGAAAAAGATATCCCTTGGGACAAGTTCGAGGCATCGCTGTTGTCGGACGAGCAGGCCAAGACGATCAAAATGAACGCGATTACCGAATGGTCCGCGTTGCCTGCGACCGAAATGTTTCTTCGCGATAACCATCACGACAGCGACTTTTCTGCGTTTATGAGCGTCTGGTTTTTTGAAGAGCAGAAGCATTCGCTGGTGCTGATGGAATATCTGCGGCGCTTTCGCCCCGAGCTGGTGCCCACCGAAGCCGAACTGCAGGCGGTGCGCTTTCCGTTCGACCCAGCCCCGCCGCTCGAAACACTGACATTGCACTTTTGCGGCGAAATCCGCCTCAATCACTGGTATCGCCGTGCAGCGGAATGGCATACGGAACCGGTGATCAAGCACATTTACGAAACCATTTCGCGCGACGAAGCGCGTCATGGCGGCGCGTACTTGCGCTATATGAAGAAAGCGCTGACCCAATTCGGCGACAGTGCCCGCGCAGCTTTTGCAAAGATCGGCGTACTGATGGCTTCGGCGCGCCGCACCGAAAAGCCGCTGCACCCGACCAATCTGCACGTGAATCGCGACCTGTTCCCGCTCGATACGATCCAGTCGCGCTTGCCCGATCCGGAATGGCTCGAACATTGGCTAGACGTGCAAATCTGCTTCGACGATACCTGGGAGAAGAAGGTCGTCGAGCGCATTCTTCACAATATGTCCTTGCTGTTCGAGCGCACGTTCAATACCGCTCAGGAGCTCAACCGCTACCGCAAAGAAGTGGTTGCGCGCTTGCAAGCACAGGGCGAAATCCAGCCCGAACAGGCTTAAAAGCAGGCTTGAAAACTGCGGCCCCCACGGGTCGCTCGGTGGCGGTGCGCGGCTCTCGCGAACTGCCACTGCTCCCGCGAACTACCCATCGATTTTTTCATTAGCCCCTTCCGATGCCCGCCGCTTTCGAACGCAAAATTCTGACTCGCGAGGCGCTGTTGGCGTTGCGCCCTGGCCTGGCCGCGCCGGTGGTGTTTACCAATGGCGTCTTCGATATCCTGCACCGCGGCCACGTTACTTATCTGGCGGATGCGCGCGCGCAAGGCAGTTGTCTGATCGTCGCGGTGAACAGCGATGCCTCGGTGCGCACTTTAGGTAAAGGCGACGACCGCCCTATCAATAACGAAGCCGATCGCATGGCTTTGCTGGCCGCGCTGGAAAGCGTCGACTGGGTGGTGTGCTTCGGCGAATCGACGCCGGTGGATTTGATTGCGGCGCTGCGCCCGGATGTGCTGGTCAAAGGGGGCGATTATCAAATGGATACGCTGCCCGAGTCGGCGCTGGTACGCAGTTGGGGTGGTGTCGCGCTGGCGATTCCGTTCGAGCATGAGCGCTCGACCACCGCCTTGTTGCGCCGCGTTCGAGCGGCCGACTGATAGGCTGGTGACGGTGCGTCGTTAGCAGCGCTGTCCAGCATACTCAAGCACACATTTCGCGGAACAGAGCTCAACTTTTGGGCGCGCCCGGCGTTTTCTGGGCCGGTCCCGTGGCCTTCGTAGCTGGAGCCGAGGGCGCTTGAGTCGCCGGGGGCGCATAAGCCGCCGGAGTTCCCTGAGCCGCAGAGGCGACTCCCAAACTCGAAGCGCCCAGCGCGGCAGAAGCGCCCGCGGTCGCCACCGGGAGCCCGATCGAAGAACTGCCCCCCTGTGCAGGCGACGCGGTCGGAGCACTGGCTCCCGAAGCCGCACCCGTTGCGCCATCGGGCTGCTGTCCAGCGGCCGCCCCCGAGAGATCGGTTTGCATGACTTTGACGTCCGGCACGGGAGGACCCACAACCGGATGATCATCGCCTTCTCCGGGTGCCAGGGGGCGTACTTGCATCGCGGTAGGATTCAATTGGCTCGTCAGCGGTGCAGGGTTGCGCAAGCCGGCCGTGAGCGGCGCTCCCCACAGCCCGGAATTGGCCGAGTACATGGTCACATTGATCGCGAGCAATAGCACGATCGCGATGCGCGTCGTCAAAGGCCTGTTCAAATGAGGTGCTCCGGATGGGCGCGCTCGATCGACGCGCTTCGGTCGCCGACTGCCTGCGGCGCGCCAGGATTCGTATCTGCGGCGATCCTCGCCAGTCCCTCGAGCACCAGATGGTCGTGGCGCGTGTAGGGCACGTTCAGCAATGGAGAAATAGCGTCGGCGTCGCCGCCGCTGAGCACGAGCCGGACGTCGGCATGTAAGTGCTCCGCCCAGTCGCGCCACGCCCGCTCGATCAGTGCTGCTTGAGCCAGCAAACAACCGCGGCCGATGGACGTCAGGGTTTCGCGCGCGAACTGCGGCGCGCGAGGAGGCTCTTCGACGGACTCGCGATTAGCACTTGATGAGTTTGGTGCGACAGCCTCGATCGGCGCATTGGTGGACGCATGAGCCGCGAGCCCAGGCGATTCACCGCGGACGTCAGCCGCAATTTCATGATGGTCGGCAATCAGCGGCAGTTGTGCCGTGTGTTGCCCCAGCGCCTGCATCATTAGTCGTAGGCCTGGTGCGATCAGGCCACCATCGAAAGTGCCGTCGGCATGCAGCGATTCGAACGTGGTGGCCGTGCCGCACGTGGCAATCAATAGATGCTCACCGGGATAGGCCGCATGCGCGGCGATCAGGCTGGCCCAGCGGTCGCTGCCCAACTGGGCCGGTGTGTCGTACCGATTGAGCACGCCGCACTGCTCGCGGCATGCGCTTATCAGATGACGCGGCAATCCCGGCCAGCGCGCGTCCAGCCAGTCGCCGATGCGCTGTGCACCGACTGCGCCAGCAACATTGGAGATCCAGGCGCCGATGGGGCGCGCATTGTCGGGCCAACCGTCGAGCGCCGCGGCTTGCGCAGCCGCACCGGGCGATGCATCCGCCGACGTCGCCAGCGGCACTACGCCACGCGCCTGCAGCACGCCCGATGCGTTCGACAACGCCCATTTGATACGGCTATTGCCGGCATCGATAAGCAGAAGGTCGGACGCAGAAGTGGGCATGAGGGGCATGGATAAGCGGTCTCACGGTCCGTCAGTGGAATTTGCGTGCGCGCCGTGGCGCAAACGCAATGACACATCGCCAGCGACGCAAGTATGCCTGCCCTGCGGGGTAGCAATCAACAATTGGCCCAGTGTGTCGACCGACTCGGCGGTGCCATGCGCAATCGTCACGCCGTTCTCGATCAATGCTACCTGGCGCCCAGCATACGCGTGATCGGCCAACCACAGCTCGCGAAATGGCGCAAAACCGGCTTGGTCGAAGCGGCCCAAGGTATGAGCCAACGCATTGAGCAACTGCGCCAGTGTTTCCGTGATGTCGGGTTGCGGCCACGTTTGTTCGAGCGTGGCCGCAGCGGTAGGCGGGGCGCTTGGGTCGGTGTTCATGTTCGTACTCGGGTGCTTATTTGAGTAGGCACTCGTCGCCGCGCTCGTTGCGCGACCCTCCGACGCGTCGCCGGCGGCGGCCGAAAGCGCAGCCAATCCCGCGGTAAGCGCGTTGACGTCGCGCAGGTTCAAGCCGATGCCGATAACCACCGCGCTCATTTCGGCGGTACTCCACGCCGTTTCTATCAGCACGCCACCGAGTTTTGCGCCGTCGAGCAAGATGTCGTTGGGCCACTTCAGCGCAAGCCGGTGTGCGGCATCGAGCGGCAACGCTCGCAAGCCCGCCGTGACGGCGGTGCCCACAGCCAGACTCAAGCCGGCCAAGCCGTCGAGCGCGCGTTGCAGCGGATACGCCAGCGAAAACAGCAGCGCGTGGCCCGGGGCCGCCAGCCAAGGGCGCCCGCGGCGCCCGCGCCCGGCGTTTTGCAGATAGGCGACACGAACCACTGGAGCGGGCAGGGCACGGCTTTCACGCAAGCGATCGGTCAAGTCTGCATTGGTCGAACCGGTCTGTTCGACGATCTCGATGGACCAGCCGCGCGCGCCATCGCCCAGCAGGCTTTCCAGCCGGGCCCGATCTATCCGGGCGGGGTCGGCCGTGCCGGCTGTCCTTGCAGTCGATCCGCCGGCTGCAGCGGTAACCGCCGCGGCGGCGCGTGCGGTGGTGAGCGGGTTGGCGCCGGTGATATCGGGTCGGTTCGAAGTATCCATCTGCGTATTGTAACGAGTGCATGACAAAGCGGGCGGCGCGCGTGAATTCGAGGGCTGAGAGGGGATCCACGGGGAACCCGCGGGGAAATCCGCACGTGACCCACGGCTGATCCGCGCGGGAACCCATCCGACGCCTGCGCGGCATCGATTATGTCGAGCGTTGCTGGCCGCCTTAGATACAATGGGTCCTGCGTCGACTAAAGTGAGCTCGCCCGCGGCACCGGGGCGCACCGTGCCTTCTGGCGTTTCTGCACCAGACCTGCTTTGGACCTCCTTTGACTTTTGACCAACCGCCCGCTCTGAAGATCGTCAGCCCGGCCCAATCCGGTGTGACTGGCTCGCTGGTGCAGCTCTCGGGGCAGTGGACGGCGCTCGCACTGGCGCGCGACCTCGCTCGCGGCGGCATGACCACGCGGCTGCGACAAATCGATATCCGCCAGCAATTGCATTGGGACCTGACCGGCATCGAGCGTATCGACCACGTCGGCGGCCAGGCGATCTGGCAGGTATGGGGGCGAGCGCTACCGGTGCAGGTGCGACTGACGCCCACCCAGCAGGAAATTTTCAAGCGCATTGCCGAGTTGCAATCGCAGGTCGACTCAGTCGAATATCGGCCGGCGCCGGTTCCACGCATCGATCCCGTCACGAACCTGGGTTTGGGCATATTCAATTTCGCCGGGCATTTGTACGACGGCATTGCGATCCTGGGCGGTTTCATTTTCAATCTGCTGCGGATGCTGCGCAGCCCTGCCAAGGCGCCGTGGAAGGAAATCTCGTCGAACATCTATTCGACCGGCTCGCGCGCGATGCCCATCATCGCCGTCGTCGCGTTCCTGATCGGCGTGGTGCTGAGCTACCTATCGGCGCAGCAGCTCAAGGCTTATGGCGCAAGCACCTTCGTCGTCAATATCCTCGGTCTTTCGATCATTCGCGAGCTAGGGCCCGTGTTGGCAGCCATCTTGGTCGCGGGCCGCTCCGGCTCGGCGATCACCGCGGAGCTCGGGGTCATGCGGGTTACCGAAGAACTCGACGCGATGCGGGTCATGGGCATTTCCCACGGCATGCGGCTGATTCTGCCCCGCGTGCTGGCGCTGGCCATTGCGCTGCCCTTGCTCGTGGTGTGGACCGATATCGTGTCGCTGACTGGCGGCATGCTCGCGGCCCACTTCGGCCTCGATCTCGATTTCTCGTACTTCATTCAAGCGCTGCCCGGTGCCGTGCCGATTTCGAATTTCTGGATCGGCTTGGGCAAAGGCGCGGTGTTCGGCATGCTGATCGCCCTGACTGCCTGCCATTTCGGTTTTCGTATCAAGCCTAATTCGCAAAGCCTGGGCGAAGGCACGACCACCTCGGTGGTGGTCTCGATCACCGTGGTCATTCTGGCCGATGCGCTCTTTGCGATCGCGTTCCAGGGCGTGGGGTACAGCTAATGACAGTGACCGCCCCCGTGAGCTCCAGCCCGGCACTCGAAGCGCCGGACAAGGTGATCGAGATCCAGAACCTGATCAAGTGCTACGGCAGGAATATGATCCACGATCGCTTGAACCTGGATATCGTGCGCGGCGAAATCGTCGCGCTCGTGGGGGGCTCCGGTTCCGGCAAGACCACGCTGGTACGCCAGATCATCGGCCTGGAGCGCCCGACGTCCGGCACCATCAAGGTGTTCGGCGAAGATATCAGCAAGGTCGACGCCCCCACCGCGCGCTTGATGCGTTGCCGCTCGGGCATGCTGTTCCAGCAAGGCGCGTTGTTTTCGGCGATGAGCGTGTTCGACAACGTGGCGCAGCCGCTGCGCGAACTGGGGCGAGTGCCGGAATCGTTGCTGCGCGACATCGTGATGCTCAAGCTCGAAATGGTGGGCCTGCCGTTCAAGCACGCCAACAAAATGCCCGCGGCCTTGTCGGGTGGCATGGTCAAGCGCGTAGGCATCGCGCGCGCGATCGCGCTGGAGCCGGAGTTGCTGTTTCTGGACGAGCCGACAGCGGGCCTGGACCCGCAGTCGTCCGAAGAATTCGTCAATTTGATCGCCACCTTGCACCGCATGCTCGGCTTGACCGTGGTGATGGTGACGCACGATCTCGATACCACCGTTTCCTTGTCTACCCGGGTGGCCGTGCTGGCGGATCAGCGCGTGCTGATCTGCGCGCCCGTGGAGCAGGTGGCCAACGTTGATCATCCGTTCATCCGCGAATATTTTCTCGGCGCGCGGGGGCGACGCGCGTTGGAGGCGCTGCCGCCGGAGCGCCGTGCAACACTTTGCGCGGCGGCATTGGCGCCGGTGCGTTTGGCCTATCCTCCGGCACCCCCGGCGCAACACCCGACGCCTCCCGACAGCGGCATCAACCCGGGAACGCGCTCGACGCGATCAGGAATCGATGATGGAAAATAAATCACACGCATTCTGGGCTGGCTTATTCACGATCAGCCTTGGCTTGGCTGTGGTGCTGATCCTGTTCTGGTTCAATCGCGACCACTCCGAGCGGGTGCCCTACGATTTGATCGCGACCACCAATGTGACCGGGCTGGCCAATGACGCATCGGTGCGTTACCGGGGTCTCGGCGTCGGCCGGGTGGAGAGCATCAAGTTCGATCCTACCAATGCGGGGCAGATCATTATTCGCGTGATGGTGAATCGCGGGACGCCGGTCACGCATTCGACCTACGGCAGCCTGAGTTTTCAGGGCGTGACCGGGATCGCTTTCGTGCAACTCGACGACACGGGCGACGACAAACGGCCGCTGGCAACCTCGCCCAAGAACGTCGCCAGACTACCGCTCAACCCGGGCCTGCTGGAGCAATTGCAAAAGCGTGGCGAGGTGCTGTTGCGAGAAATGGAACTGGTGGCGCAGCATGTCGACAAGCTGACCGACGAGCAGACCCGTGACCAATTGCTGGCCATGGCGAAAAGCATACAAGTGACCGCCGATGCGGCACGTCCGGCCTTGGAGCAATTGCCGCACACGATCGATAAACTCGACCGCACGCTCGATTCGACCACTCAACTGATGATCGCGATGGGCAAGGATAACGGCCCGTTGGTGCGCAATCTGAACAAGGTCGGCCAGGCAGCCGACGACATCAATCGCGCGGTCCAGACCGTGTCCGACCGGGTCGCCGACGATACCTTGCCGCGCTTGAACGCCTTGTCCGATGACGTGCGTGCCGCCACGCGCTCGTTCAATCGCGCAACAGACTCACTGGGTTCCAATCCGCGCAGTTTCCTGTTCGGCAATCCGACGCCTGAACCCGGGCCGGGCGAGACGGGCTTCAAATGGCCGAACTCGCGGTCTTCCGCTCAACCCTGATTGGAGTCGTCATGGATCGCATAGCGTTGTCCTCGAAGCGTTCCGGCGCGCGCCGGCCGGCAAAGCGGGCGCTGGTCGCGGCTATCGCGTCGGTGTTGGTTGGCAGCCTTGCCGGCTGCATGAACACCGCCACCGTCGTGCAAAATCGATTCGATCTGGGCGAGCCGCCTGCGACACTCAGCACCGCGAGCGATGCCTTGCGTGTGGGCGTATTGGTTGTGCCCGATGTGCGCGCGCCATCGGATCTCGAGAACGATCGGATCAATTACCGCTTGAAGTATTTAAGCGATCTCGAGAGCCGCAGCTACACCACCAGCCACTGGTCGATGACACCTCCGCAAATGCTGACGCAGCGCCTACGCAACCAGCTTTCGCAGCACGGCGCAGTCATGTCCAATCTCGGTTCGACCGATGCGCCGGTGCTGCAAGTCGATTTGCTCAAGTTCGAGCAGGTGTTCGACCAGATCGGCGTCAGCCATGCAGTGATACGGCTCAGAGCCACGCTAAGCCGCGGTGGCACGGTGACGGGCCAGCACGATTTCGAGGCACAGGCGCCCGCGGCCACGGCCGACGCGGCCGGCGGCGCGCGGGCGTTGAGGCAGGCCACCGACGCGTCGATCGGATCGCTGATCCAATGGTTGGCGGCGCAGCCGCTGAAGTAAGTGCAAGAATGCGGCTGGATAGAAGTGGGGCCGATGCCGCACTCGTTATAATGAACTCACCGGACCCCGGCGGGTCAATTCGACTTGCCCAAGACTGTTTTACGATGGAATGCCATGAGCGCCTACTTTAAACACCATGTTTTCTTTTGCTTGAACCAGCGCGAAGGCAGCGACCGGCCCAGTTGCGCGGCCTGCGGCTCGGAGAAAATGCAGGAATACGCCAAACGTCGCGTCAAGCAGTTGGGACTGGCTGGCCCGGGCAAAGTGCGCATCAATAAATCGGGTTGCCTGGACCGCTGCGAGGAAGGTCCCGTCGTTGTCATCTATCCCGAAGGCACGTGGTACACCTATATCGACGAAGCCGATATCGACGAAATCGTCGATAGCCATCTGGTCCAGGGCAAGATTGTCGAACGCCTGCTGCTGCCGCAGTAAAGGCGCTGGGCATACTTCGCTGGGCATCTTACATATCTTACTGACCTGACTTATTTACCAGACTTAGGCATCACACTTTTTACCCGCGCTTCTTTTTTCGCGACCGATCCGAGACAATGAACGTACACACCGAGATTTACCTGATCGATGGTCCCGTGGGGGCCATCGAGGTCGCATTCGACTTGCCTGACGCGGCGCGCGCGCTGGCAGACCCTGCTGCGCAGGCCGGTGCGTTAAAGGGAATTGCCCTGGTTGCGCATCCGCATCCGCTGTTCGGCGGCTCGATGGACAACAAAGTCGCGCAAACCCTGGCCCGCACGCTGGCACAACTGGGTTACGCGGTATTTCGCTCGAATTTTCGCGGCGTCGGACGTACGGCCGGCACGCATGACGAAGGTATCGGCGAGCGTGACGACCTGCTGGCCGTGATCGCGCATGCCCGCACCCGGCCCGGGTTTGCCGAGTTGCCGCTGGTGCTGGCGGGTTTTTCATTCGGTACCTTTGTGATCTCGCACGTAGCACAGCAACTCGCGCAGGCCGGCACGCCCGCGCTACGCGTGATATTGGTCGCCACGGCCGCGAGCCGCTGGCAAGTGGCGGACGTGCCCGCCAACACCATCGTGATTCACGGCGAGACAGATGAGACGGTGCCGCTGCTATCCGTATTCGACTGGGCCAGGCCCCAGGAACTGCCGGTGATCGTGGTTCCGGGCGCCGAACATTTCTTTCACCGCAAGCTGCACCTGCTCAAACAAATCATTACCGATGCGTGGCGCGTATAATTTGCGCCGTTGTTCTTGACCTTCTCCAGTGAGCTTTCCCCGCCCGTTATGACTTTCCCCGTCGCATTTTCCCGTTCCGCCCTGCTTACCGCAGCCTTGACGTCTTACGTTTCGCTATTCTCGCTGCAGGCCGCGGCCCAGGTGCCGCCACCTGCCGTTACCGCCCGCTCCTGGGTGCTGATCGACGCGACGAGCAATCAGATTCTCGCCTCCGGAAACCCGGACGAACGGGTTGAACCCGCCTCGTTGACCAAGCTGGTGACCGCCTATCTGGTGTTCGAGGCGCTGGCCGACAAGAAGATCTCGATGGATCAGACGGTCTTGCCCAGCGACGCGGTGCGCCGTGTGCATACGGACGAGTCGCGCATGTTCATCGAGGCGAACAAGCCCGTCACCGTGCATGACCTGGTGTACGGCATGATCATTCAGTCGGGCAATGACGCCGCGATCGCACTGGCCGAACTGGTCGGCGGCAGCGAATCGAATTTCGTCACGATGATGAATGCGGCAGCCCTGAAAATGGGGATGACGCACACCCACTTTGCCGACGTGAACGGCATGCCCGATCCGCAGCACTACACGAGCGCCGGCGATCTGGGCATCGTATCGGCGCGTCTGATTCGCGATTTTCCCCAGTACTACGGGATCTTCTCGATCAAAGAATTTACCTACAACAAGATCAAGCAACCGAACCGCAACCGCCTGCTGTGGATCGATCCGACTGTCGACGGCTTGAAGACCGGCCATACCGAAGCCGCCGGCTATTGCCTGATTGCCTCGGCCAAACGTCCGTTGGCGGGAGCCGACGGCGTGGACCGCCGCCTCGTATCGGTGATGATGGGCGAACCGAGTGAGCACAACCGGGTGCAGGACAGCATGAAGATGCTGGAGTACGGTTACTCGGCTTATGACGAAGTGCGCCTCTTTCATGGCGGGCAGGCGCTGGCCACACCGCGCGTTTATAAAGGCACGGCAAGCCAGGTCAAAGTGGGCGTGCAGCTCGATCAATTCGTGACGGTTCCGAAGGGCGCCGCTGCCAAGACGAAGACCGCGTTCGCATTGAACGAACCGCTGATCGCACCGATTACGGTGGGCCAGCAAGTCGGTACGGCCAAAGTGATGTCGGACGACGGCAAGGAAATTGCCAGCGTGCCGGTGGTGGCACTCAACGCCGTGCCGCAAGCGGGTATTCTGGGCCGCTTGTGGGATTCGGCGCTGCTGATGTTCCAGAAGAAATAAGCCAGCAGAAAAGCGAGCAACAGTCCAGCAACAAGCCGACAGATAACCCGAAGAGCGATTCGGGTACTGAGGCGCACGTCAGGATCACGTTATGACCGAACAGGTGGTGTACTTAAATGGAGTTTGGGGGCCAGTTTCCGAGGCTCGCGTATCGGTGCTGGACCGAGGCTTTATTTTTGGCGACGGCATTTATGAAGTGGTGCCCGCGTATCACAGCGCCCAAGGGCCGCGGCCGTTCAGGCTGGAGCAGCATTTGCAGCGGCTTGCGCGCAGCCTGGCCAAGGTCGGCATCGCGGATCCGCACAGCCCGGCTCAGTGGCGCGAGCTGATCGGCCAGGCGCTGGCGGCCAATCCGTCGCTCGATCCGGAGGTGCCCGACAGCCTTGTGTATCTGCAGGTGACGCGCGGCGTCGCCAAACGTGCCCATGCGTTTCCGGCGCACGTCACGCCGACCGTGTTTGCGATGGTCACGCCGCTCAATCTGCCTAGCGCTGCGCAGCGCGAACGCGGCGTCGCGGTCGTGGTGGCCGACGACAAGCGCTGGCTGCACTGCGATATCAAGTCGACCTCGCTGCTCGGCAACGTGTTGATGGCGCAGCACGCGGCCGAGAACGATGTGCTGGAGACAATCCAGTTGCGCGACGGTTATCTGACCGAGGCGTCGTCGTCTAATGTTTGGGTGGTACGACAAGGGCGCTTGTTGGCGCCGCCGCGTAGCAACTTGATTCTGGAAGGCATACGCTATGCATTGGTCGAGGAACTCTGCGTAGCGGCGGACATACCCTTCGAAGCCCGTGCAATCAGCGAAGCGGAATTGCGCAGTGCCGATGAAATCATCCTCAGCTCGGCGTCCAAGGAAGTGGTGCCGGTCGCGCTCATCGACGGCGTTGCAGTGGGGACGGGTCGGCCGGGGCCGGTATTTAAGGCGCTGTATGACGGCTATCAGCAGATGAAGGCGCGCTCGGCCCAAGCCTGAAAAGGAGAAATGTCATGACTACCGACAGTACCGATACCAGTGCGATCGACGCATTGTTTGATTTTCCGTGCGATTTCCCGATCAAGGTGATGGGCAAGAGCCATCCGGAATTCGCCGGTGCCGTAACCGAGGTGATACTGCAATTCGATGCTGAGTTCGATGCCGGCACGATGGAAGTGCGGCCGTCCAGCGGGGGCAACTACACAGGGCTGACCTGCACCGTGCGCGCCATCAACCGCGCGCATCTCGACGATATTTACCGTGCGCTCACCGCGCACCCGATGGTCAAGGTCGTCATGTAATGATAGTCGGCGCGGGGGCGGCTTGTGCGCGCCGCCGGCCGCTTTTCGGTACACTTGCGCGATGGAATCCGAATTTCCCGCCAACTCTCCTGTCTTGCCCATAGTGTTGCGCCGGCGTGGCGTAGAAGACTACGCCGCCAGCTTCGACGCAATGCGTGCCTTTACCGACTCACGTACAGCCGATACGCCCGACGAATTGTGGCTGGTCGAGCATCCGCCGGTCTATACGCTGGGGCTGGCCGGCGACCCGGCGCACCTGCTCAATCCGAATAGCGCCATCCCGCTGGTCAAGGTCGACCGAGGGGGGCAAATCACTTACCACGGCCCGGGCCAGGTGGTGGCTTACCTGCTGCTCGATCTGCGCCGCCGCCAACTGACGGTGCGCGAATTGGTGCGCCGGATCGAGCAGGCGGCGATCGATACGCTCGCGGCGTATAATTTGGCCAGCGAACGCAAGGCCGGCGCGCCCGGCATTTATCTGACGCAGGACTTTGCGCCTGCACGTTATGCCGGCGCCAAGATAGCCGCGCTGGGATTGAAAATTCGCAAAGGCTGCAGTTATCACGGCGTAAGTCTGAATGTCAGTATGGATTTGCGTCCGTTTCTACAGATTAACCCTTGCGGTTATGCGGGTTTGCAGACGGTCGATATGGCCAGCCTCGGCATCGAGGCCGACTGGAACGATGCGGCGCTCACGCTTGCCGAGCAACTGGCCGTGCAGTTTTGCGGCACTGCGGCGGCGTTGCAGGCACCTGTTGTCGAGATCGAAGCTGTCTGAAAACTTGCGGCCAGGCTCATGGTGGGCTGCGGCGGATGCAAGAAAATGGAATTGATATGACCGAAGCACATACCGGTACCGTGACTGAAACAATCGCGGCCGACGGCACTGCCTACGACGCTACTGCCAAGCAGAAATCGCAGGCCAAGACGGCACGCATTCCGATCAAGATCATCCCGGCGGAAAAGCTCAAGAAGCCCGATTGGATCCGCGTGAAAGCGGCGACCGGCAGTTCGCGCTTCAATGAAATCAAACAGATTTTGCGCGAACATCAGTTGCACACGGTGTGCGAGGAAGCGAGCTGTCCGAATATCGGCGAATGCTTCGGCAAGGGCACGGCGACCTTCATGATCATGGGCGACAAGTGCACGCGTCGTTGCCCGTTTTGCGATGTCGGGCACGGTCGGCCGGATCCGCTTGACGTCAATGAGCCGGAAAACCTCGCGAAGACCATCGCGGCGCTCAGGCTCAAATATGTGGTGATTACCAGCGTGGATCGCGACGATTTGCGCGATGGTGGCGCGGCTCACTTCGTCGAATGTATTCGACGTGTGCGCGAGCTGTCGCCGCAGACGCGCATCGAAATCTTGACGCCCGATTTCCGCGGACGGCTCGATCGCGCGTTGGAAATTCTTACGGCAGCGCCGCCCGATGTGATGAACCATAACCTGGAAACGGTGCCGCGCTTGTATCGTGAAGCGCGGCCGGGTTCGGATTATCAGCATTCGCTGAACTTGCTCAAGCAGTTCAAGGCGTCGCATCCGGAAGTCGCGACCAAGTCGGGGTTGATGGTGGGCTTGGGTGAGACCGAGGAAGAGATTCTTCAGGTGATGCGCGACTTGCGCGCTCATGACGTCAACATGCTGACGATAGGTCAGTACCTGCAGCCGTCGGAGCATCATTTGCCGGTGCGCAGTTATGTGCATCCGGACGTGTTCAAGATGTATGAGGCCGAAGCTAACAAGATGGGCTTCACGCATGCAGCAGTGGGTGCGATGGTACGTTCAAGCTATCACGCTGATGTGCAGGCGTTTGAAGCGGGTGTGATAGACAACGTTATTTGAAAATATCGTTCAGATTTACAGAATTATCTGAAAATTTGTGGTGATATTTGATAATTTCCGCGACCAAAGATGCTCCTGAAAAACCATCTTTATCCATATAAATCAATGGCTTGATATGATTGTGCCGCTTGAGGCGGCTAAATATCGATGGTGACGGCGATGCATCGAGATATTGTCAACTAGGATTGACCCAATCCGTGGGCTCGTGTGCGGTCCGGGTAGTGGCGAATCGATCGATTCGCCCTGTTCAAAAAATGAACGTATAGAAACCTGTCCATGGCCGAGGTGACGTCGAGTAGAGATTTCAAGCTTCTCACTTTCCCTACAGGAACTTGGCGCGTCGCATGGCTCGGTGATGTAGCGTTCCATTATCAGACGCGGCTTTATACACAGCCCACGATATCCGTGACGCTCGAGTCGATTGGTCACGCCACGGTTAAACAGAATCTAGTTGATACGGTAGTCCCGGTAGGCGAGCTGTCCGGAATTCCCATCGATTCGATCTGGGCTGATGGCAGGAAAGTATCGCCATACGATGTCTCGGTGACGAACATCGAAGAAATAAAAATCGATCCAACATCTGCTATCGCTGTAAGGGCTGGCGCCAGCGATAACGGTGCCGTGACTGGAAATTACTGGCTTCCGTTTGCCGCTCACCCCTACCATCGCGCTCATACTGAATCGTGGTGCATGCGATTCATGTATAGCGGCGCGATCGTGTTGATCCCAATGCTTGAGTTGGTCAGATTCTATTTCGGATCGTCTAGCAATCTTCTCAAGCGCGTCGTTTGTGGCATCTTCCGGGCTGATCGGTTATGGACTGCTGAGCAATTCGATTCTGTGACCGGGCTGTTGATTTACTGAGATGGACCCGGCGCCCCTTCGGGGAGGCGCGTTACATACTGAATGTCGTCTTCACCAGACAACATCAGGAGGTTCATCATGGAAATCGATATTCTCGGCATTGATCTAGCCAAGCACGTCTTCCAGTTACATGGCGCTGAGCGCAGTGGGCGGGCCGTCCACCGCTCCAAAGTCGGTCGTGGCGCATTAATCGAGACCGTTCACAAGCTTCGTCCCCGAATCGTCGCGATGGAGGCTTGCAGTTCAGCCCACCACTGGGCACGTCGCTTTATAGCATTGGGTATCGAAGTGCGGCTTATAAGCCCCCAATATGTGTCGCCGTTCGTGAAGACGAATAAGAACGACCGTAACGACGCTGAGGCCATTGTCGAAGCCGTCTCTCGGCCCACAATGCGCTTTGTTAGCATTAAATCGGTCGAGCAAGAGGATATTCAAGCCGTGCATCGGATGCGTGCGATTCTGGTCCGCCAGCGCACGGCTATCATCAATCAAATTCGGGGTTTGCTGGCAGAGCGCGGCTTGGTCACTGCACGCTCGCCACAAGCATTCAAGCGTGCGATACCGATCTCGTTGGGCAATGAGGGCTCTGAACTCACCGCCTTCTGCCAGGCACTGCTCACCGAGATGTTGCAACATCTCCAGGCATTGGAAGCACGAATTCATTGGCTTGAAGTGTCGATCAAGGAGTTCGTGAAGAATTCCGAGTTGTGTCGCAAGATCACCGCTGTCGAGGGCGTTGGTCCGCTTACTGCAACCGCTATTGTCGGCGCCATCGGCGACGCCAAACAGTTCTCCAACGGCCGCCATTTAGCTGCATGGTTGGGCTTGGTGCCTCGCCAGTACTCCTCGGGTGGGAAAGCCCGTTTGCAGGGCATTAGCAAGCGAGGCGATACCTATTTGCGAACGCTCTTGATTCATGGCGCAAGAACTGTTTTGCAATACGCGGGAGCTAAGACGGATAAACGAAGCCGCTGGCTGCAGCAATTGATTGCCCGACGTGGCTACAATTGCGCGGCGGTGGCCCTAGCCAACAAGAACGCGCGGATTCTTCAAGTTTTATTAAGCAGCGACGCGGCGTATCGGCCGGCGGCAGCATGAACGTACGATAGATTGAGATTGGTGTTTCATCCAGCGCAGGTTTGCGTAGCTCTTATAGGTGATGACGAAATTGGTAGAACCAGCATCCTGAAACCTGCCTTCAGTGCCGGCTGAGTAGGCTCAAGCCGATGATTTGCTCAGGATAGGGTGCGCGGATCTCATCGAGGCTGCGGGCGTGCTTCGGCAACTGCCCACAAGCAAGCCGAATACATGCATGCAGACCATTTCCAGTCACCACACAGAGCTTGCAAAACGCGTCGGGTCCATACATGCACCGAAGCCTGACCCACTAAGACCAGTTGGGTTAGGATTCCATGCAAAACAACACTAACCTGGCCGAAACCCGGCACGCCTTGTCGACTCATCAGCAAGCGGCCAATTCAAAACCTGCCGAATCGGCGCTATGATCTAGCGCTGTCACCTTTACCGGGTGGCTATTCATCGCCACCCCTCTTTGAATGTCCTTTTGTTAGGTAATCAATGCATGCGTTGCCCGCATCACCGGCCCGACACTGGCTGAATTTACGCCGGTTGCATACCTATTGTGCGACGCTAATCATTGCATTCACGATCTACGGATTGCGTAGCGCATGGCAGGCCTGGCGCATATACGGCCAACCGAACGGTTTCGATTTCGTAACATTCTGGGCCGCATCGCGCCTTACACTTAATGGCACGCCGCTCGAAGCGTACTCCCGCGAAGCCATCACCCACGTTGCGCGGAGCGCGATGCCCCATATCTCAGTGCCAGGAGCGTGGTCTTACCCACCGAACTTCCTGCTACTGGTCGAGCCGCTCTCGCTGTTGCCCTGTCCTATTGCCTATCCGATTTTCATTTTCGTCACCTCGGCGATTTTCGTTCTTCTGCTTCGCCGGGTGCTGCCGATGCGCCAAGCGTGGCTACCGATCCTCGCCTTTCCCGGTATCTGGCTCAATGCGGGGTATGGACAGAACGGATGCCTGACAGCCGCCCTGGTGCTGGGCGCATTCCTATTGCTGAAGAAGCGGCCGGTACTGGCGGGGGTATGTATCGGCATGTTGTCGATCAAGCCGCATCTCGCGATCCTGTTTCCCATTGCGCTCGCATGTGCGGGTATGTGGACCACATTCATCGCGGCGGCTGCAACGGTTGTATTGTTCGTCGGCGCATCGGTCGCCATGTTTGGGATGGCCGTGCTGCCCGCGTTTCTGCATGGACTGAGCGAAGCTAACGGCCACCTCGCCAACGGCGTGCTGCCGTGGGCAGAGACCGCGAGCCTGTTCACAGCGCTGCGTGGACTCCACGTCGCGGCCTTGCCTGCTTACGTGGCCCAGGCATGCGTGGCCGTCGCGGCGACAGGCACCGTTGCCTGGGTATGGCTGAGATCCCGCGAATTGGACGTGCGTGCCATGGCACTGGTCGCCGGGACGTTCTTGGTGAGCCCATACATCTACAACTACGATGCGGTATGGCTGGGCGCACCGATCGCACTATTTACCGCCCGCGCGCTGCGCGAGGGATGGCAGCGATGGGAGCGCGAGATATTGTGCGTCGCGTGGCTTTATCCCACGCTGGGTTCGATCACTGGACATCTGTGGAACGTGGGTTTTGGACCGTTGGTTTTCATGGCACTGATGTTCGTGGCTGTGCGGCGCACGCGCCAGGAGATGAGCGCGGCCGCCGTCGCGAATCAATCATTAGTGGGCACAAACCTCGGGTCTTAAATAGTGCAACGCTCTGCCTAGCTCAGCTATCCGTAAAAACATTCTTACGTATCGACCCATGCACCCCCCAATTGGCATCGACCACCTGGGTAACGCCGAAGTCCGCCGCGACAGACATCAGCGCGATCGCCTCATCTTCGCTCAGATGGTGCACAGTCATCAGAAAGCGCCGCAGCTTGCGAAATGCGTCGCGCATGGCCTTGTCGACACTGCCATGCTGCGCCACCTCGACTTGCGCGTTGGGCCCGAGTTCAGCCAGGTAATTCGGAAAGGTAAAGCCGTAGACAGACCATTGCTCATCCGTTTCCAGCAGAGGATGAGTCAAGCCCTCCATGATGGTGCCCCCCAAGTCGCACTGCTTATGCAGTACGAACTCGAAATCGCCGGTCAGCGAGGTCTCGATGGCGGTGCCGCCTAGTTCGCTGTCGCCTTGCGCCGCGTGCGGATCACCCACCGAAAAGAACGCGCCTTCGACCGCGACCGGGTAATACATCCGCGCCCCCTTGCCGACCCGCCAGTCGTCGATATTGCCGCCGGTGTAGCTGGGCGGGATCGAACTGACATAGTCCGACTCCGAGGGTGCCAGCCCCATCGTTCCGAAATGCAGGCGTGCCGGGACCTTGACGTTGCGCAGAATGTTCTCGCGCTTGCGCACGAGCGTATGGTCCACCTTTACACCGGGGTAGTCGATCATCGAATGAACAATGCCATCGGGATCAGTCTGCGGCGTCCAGACATAGTTATAGACGGCGCGTGCGTAGGGTTCACCGGACGTGTCGAGTTCGAAGATGGTGATGACTTCGCGAGGCTTGGGCTCCTCGATCAGGTCGTGATAATGGAAGCCCCATGAAGCGGCCGCATTCGAGCCGAAGCAGCGCCCGGCGTGACACGCATGGCAACTGGGTCGCGGGCGCACGTCCAAAATGCGAACCTCCAGCACGTCGCCGGGTTCAGCCCCTTCGATTGCCACCGGGCCGGTCAGCAAATGCACGCCGATCCCTTCGCCCGAGCCGAGTTTGAACGGGCCCTCCGTGGGGCCAGCGCCGCGCCGCGATACCGCCTTGTGCTCGCGGGTCCAGTGAAAGACGCTTTCGGCGCCGGGGTCGCCGGAGATCATGCGTTCGTGGTCGTCATTCGCGTGGTGAGTCAGTGTCTCGATCGTGGCCCGGTCGCCGGACTTCAGCGTTAGAGCGGGCGCGACCTTCTTGCTGAAGTATCCCCAATGCACGGTATCGGACGACACGGGAAGGATGTGATGCTTCATGTTTGGACCTCGTGATGCGCCGCGCGCGTCGCGCACAGCGGTTCTGAAATAGGTAGACGCGGACGGATCGGGCTCGATTTCAAGAGCTCTTGACGACGGCCCGATCGCTGCATCGTGCTGACTCATCTTCCTGACGGCGGCGTGCGGATTGCCGCTCACTTGTTGCAACGCACTTATGGCGCGACTTCCAGCCTGCTGTCGGCCCCCATCACGCTAAGGAATTTGGCCGTCAACGGATGGCGTGGCTGCGTCAGCACCTCATGCGCCGGACCTTCTTCGACCACCGATCCGCCGCTGAGGAACACGACGCGATCGGCCACTTCGTCGGCGAAGCGCAACTGGTGCGTGGAGATGATCATCGTCAGCCCGTCTTCGATCGCCAGTCGTTGGATCACATCGAGCACTTCGCCGACCAACTCCGGATCCAACGCGGAAGTCGGTTCATCGAGCAGCAGTACCCGAGGGTTCGGCGCCAGGGCGCGCGCAATGGCTACGCGTTGCTGCTGTCCGCCGGACAGATGCCGGGGCAACGCGTCGGCGCGATGACTGAGGCCGACACGCTCCAGCAGCTCGCGTGCCCGTCGATCGGCGTCCGCGGGCGCCATGCCGTGCACCCAGCGCAACGGGCCGGCCACGTTCTCGCGTGCGCTCAGGTGGCTGAACAGGTTGAATTGCTGGAACACCATGCCGACGCCCACGCTGGCGCGTTCGTTTGCCAGCTCGTGTTGGTTGGACGGCCGCCCGTCGACGCGAAAACCGATGCGCCGCCCTTCGACGCGGATATCGCCTGAGTCCCAGCTCTCAAGATGGTTGATACAGCGCAGCAGCGTGCTCTTGCCCGACCCACTGGGCCCAAGCAGCGCGACGACCTCTCCGGTACGGATCGTAAGATCGAACCCATCGAGCACGATCTGCTCACCGTAGCGCTTTTTCAAGCCACGCACTTGCACCGCTGGGCCTTCACTCGCGAGTGCGGCGTAGCGTTTGGCCCGATCGGGCATCGGTGCTCTGGCGATAGTCGGTGGCGGCTCGTCCGATGTATGTACGGACGATGCCTGCGTTAGCGGCGTTAGCGATGTCGCCAACTCGGCCGAAGCCGTTGCCTTCGACCTCGCAGCAACGCTGAAGTTATCCCGCGCAAACAAACGCGCAAAAAGTTGCTTGAAGCGATTCGGCGACGTTGGCCGGTCGAGATCGAGCGCACCTTCGACGAATAACTGGATCACACTGATCGCGCCAGTCAACAACAGGTAAATCAGGCCGGACGCAAAGAAGATCGAGAAGAAGTCGAACGTCGACGAAGCCAACTGCGTGCTGCGCAGTGTCAACTCGTCGACGGCGATCACCGAAGCCAGCGACGAATTCTTCAACGCGCTGACCGACTCGTTGCCAAGCGCCGGCACCATCGTGCGTATCGCCTGAGGCGCTATCACGCGGCGCATCAGCACCCAGGGCGTCATCCCCAGTGCTTGGCCCGCGACAACTTGGCCGCGGTCGACACCCAGCACGCCGGAGCGCAGAATCTCCGCGATGAATGGCCCTTCGTTGGCCGCCAGGGCGAGACCCGCCGCGGCCATCGCGCTCAACTTCAGGCCGATGTGCGGCAAGGCATCGTAAGCAAAAACCAATTGAAGAATCAGCGGCGTGCCGCGAAAGATCACCGTATAGCCGCGAGCGATCGCGGCCAGTGGCCCGACGCGACTGAGCTGCATACTCGCCAACACCAGTCCTACCAACACTCCGCCTGCCAGACCCAACCCAGTGACCGCGACCGTGAAGCCGATGCCCTTAAGCAGGTAAGGCAGACCAAGATAGTGCAAAAAAAGATTCATTAGTTCGACACGATAAGCTTGGGTGTTTCGAGGTTTTCTGCGCCCAGCGCCCACTTGTTAAGCAGTTGCGTCTGGATGCCGGCCTTCTGGATTGCGACCAGTGCGGCCATGACGGCGGCGCGGAACTCCGGCTTGTCCTTGGGCACGGCGATGCCGACCGAATAGGGCAGCGTTACGGCAGTTGCCTTAGCGAGCTTGTCCGGAAAGGCCTTGACCGCCTGGTCCACCGTATTGACGTCATTGACGTAGGTATCGGCGCGGCCGGCCAGGATTGCCTGAATGGCGTTGGCGTTGTTGTCATAGAGTTGCACCGAGGCTTCCGGTTTGCCCGCGGCCTTGCACGCCGGCCCGAGATTCTGGATCAGCGGCACTTCTACATAGCCGGTGTTCTCCGCCGCCGCATCGCCGCACATCGTTGTGTTGATGCCGGTAATCTTCTTCGGGTTGCCCTTCACGACCAGAACGCCGTCGAACACTTTGGAATAGGTGATGAAGTCGGCTGCCTTGGCGCGGTCCTCGGTCGCATAGATGTCGGAGATCACGATATCGGCTTGGCCGCTTTGCAGGGTGGTCAACAAGGCCGCGAACGTGACGGGCGTGTAGCTCATGGTGGCGCCCAGGCAACTGGCGATCGTGTCGCCCAGATCGACGTCGAAGCCGATGTATTTGCTCGGGTCGTTGGGGTCGAGCGCTTCGTAGCCCGGCGTGTGCGGGTTGATTGCGTTGATCAGCGTCTTACCCTTGAATTGCGGGTACTTCGCCTGCAAGGCTGTGCACTCGGCCGGTACCGCCGACGTCGCCGCTTGGGCGCGCCCCGAGATCAAAAACACCATCAGGCAGACGCAGCCGAACACGGCCAGGCGCCAACGCCCGATAGCCCTGTTTGCGGTCCGGAAGCTTTGCCCGTAGTCGAAAAGGTTGGTGTGCATCGGAAAACTCCTAAGCGGCTGATGACAATGGCCTGCACCGCGCGGGCCGTGTTGCATCGCACAGGTAGGAGCGTAGGTGAAGGAAATTCCGGGGGCTTGTCTTGAAACGCACAAATGCTTGCACGAGGGTGCACGTCGGGGTGCGGGTCATCCGCTCGGGGTGCAATTCGACGAAACGGAGGGGACGTTGGTCGGCCAACGAAGGCGGGGGGCGTTGGTCGGCCAACGAAAGCAAGGGACGCTAGTCGGTGAACAAAGCCTTGCGGATTATTGCGTGGACACCCCAGTTGCCGTCGACCACTTGCGTCACGCCAAAATCCACCGCCACTGAAATCAACGAGATCGCCTCGTCTTCCGATAGCCCTTTTGTCGTCATCAGGAAGCGTCGCGTTTTATTGAACGCGTCGCGCATGGCCAAATCCAGCGTCGACTTGTCGTAGACCTCGCTCTGCGCGCTGGTGCCAAATTCAGCCAGGTAGTTGGGATAGCTGAAGCCGTGAAGTATCCACTCGTCTGCGGTTTCGACCAGCGGGTAGGTGAGGTCTGCAAATGGCTGGTCGGCCAGCGTTTCTTTTTTATGCAGCACTAGCTCGAAGTCGCCGGTCAGCGAACACTCGATCGCCGTTCCGCACAGTTCGGAATCGCCTTGCGATGCATGCGGGTCACCAATCGACAGCAGTGCGCCGGGCACGCCAACCGGCAAGAAGACGCTGGCACCGCGAGCGACGCGCCAGTTATCGAGGTTGCCGCCAAAGGTGGAGGGCGGGATCGAATCGATCAGGCCATTCTGCTGCGGCGCCACCGTGATGACGCCAAAGTGCGGACGCACCGGGATCTTGACGTTCTTGAGGATGTTGTGATTTTCGACCACCGTTGTATGGTCGACCGGCACGCCCGGGTAGTCGATGGTGGGATGCAGCACACCGAACGGATCGCGCTGCGGTGTCCAGCGAAAATTGTAGACCGCCCGCGCGCAGGCGGTTTCGCCATTGGCATTGCCGCGGTTGGCGGCGTCGGTCGCGTCGAGTTCGTAAATCGTGACCACCTCACGAGGCTTGGGTTCGGTCAGCAGCTCACGATAATGAAAACCCCACCAGGCGGCCGCGTTGCTGCCGAACGCGCGGCCAGGAAAGCGCGGGTTCGCGCAGCGACGCGGATGGATGTCGAGGATGCGTACCTCGAGCACGTCGCCTGGCTGCGCGCCGCGTACGGCGATCGGCCCGGTGCAGATATGTACGCCGAAGCCTTCGCCTGCGCCACGTCCATAGATCGACGCGTCCATCGGACCCGCGCCGCGCCGGTCGACGTTCTTATGCTTGGCGGTCCAGTGGAATACGCTTTCGGCACCGGGATCGCCTTCGATCATGCGCGCCCAGTCGTCGGCGGCGTGTTGTGTCAATGTTTCTATCGTCACCGTATCGCCGCTGCTGACCTCGAGCACCGGCTTCAGGTCATGGCTGAAATAACCCCAGTGAACGGTGTTGGCGGTGGCGCGCAGCAGATGATGACGCGGTCGCGATCGCGACGGTGCTTTGGCGGCGATTTCCGGTTTGCCCTGATGCGTGTCGATGGGAGGCGGCGCGACCAAAGTATCCGCGGCGGCGACCGTGGGCGTACGCGACAGGTCGGCACTATCATGGGGTACGGGTTGGACATGCTGCAGCAGGCTCTGCGCATTAAGCGGCAACCCGCGAGAGATGCGCCGCACCAAGTGCCGCGACAACTCGAGGCTCGCTTCATGCCGGAAGGTGCGCGGCGACGCGCCGTACTGCTCGCGAAATACCCGGCTGAAATGGGCCGAATCGTTAAAGCCCCAGCGAAAGCAGATATCTGAAATCGACACCTTGTCGTACAGCGGATCGACCAGTTCGGCCCGGCAGCGTTCGAGTCGGCGCGAGCGCAGATAGGTCGAGAAATTTTGCCCGACGGTTTCGAAAAGTTTTTGCAGATAACGTGGCGAGACGCGTTCTTCCTTGGCGATCAGCGCAAGACTGATTTCCGAATCGGCCAGTCTTGCTTCGATGATCCGGCAAACGCGCGAGAAAATCGCCGCCTGTGAGGGAGTGAGGCCGCCGAAGCTGCCCTCCCGTTCATGACCGGCGAGGCTGGCGACGAGAAATTCGGCCAATGCCAACTCGAGCGGGCGCAGATCGTTCGATGACAGCGTCTCGACGCTTTCGGCAATTGAGCGCAGGAAACCCGAAAACACGTGCGCGATACCCGTGTCGCCCGAGAGGCAGCCGGCCCGTAATGAAAATGGCATCAACAACCTGGCGTTAACCGCGTTGTTCGGCACACGGACCACGAACACCCGGAATTCCGCCGCAAACGCCAGGCGTAACGGCTCGCGGGACGACGCATACACGATGTCGCCGATCGCTACGCGCTCCCGCACGCCGTCGGCCACCAGTGTTGCGTCGCCGTCCGCGTGCAGCACGATCATCAGGCTGTCGCCGGCGTCGGTCTTGAGGTCCAGCGTTTGCGCGACCGAAGTCAGCAGGCTCAGCTCGAATCCGCCAGTGGAAGTCTGTGACTTGATCGTGCCATGCAGTGAGCGGACCTCGTCCGCGCTGGTGCTGCTGCGCAGGCCGACGCGATCCAATGCGCCGGTCCATGCGCGCAAGCGTTCAGCTTCGGGATATGACTCGGTGGTAAAGCGCTGCAAGTCCAAACGGATACCCTGGAGACGTTGATCGTGGGAGGATATCTACGCAATGTCCATGCCATCGCGCCATGCACGCGGGCGGCCCGATTCAAGCCAGACCGGTAGAACGCATCGACGCATTGGTGTGAAGATGCACTGCGGCGGAGCGAGGATGCACAGATTAGGCGCGCAAGCCATCCATCGTTCGATTTGCTAAAAAGCACTTATAAGAAGCGTATAATCAATCCACCGCCTTATTGTGCTGCATATATGATGCGTAAGGAGTTGTTTCATGGATTGCAACCTACAGATATTTCTCGATGATCGCTGGGTCGACTGCGCGCAGATCGAGCTTAACGGCGGCCTTTGCCAGTGGAATTACCTGGTCATGTACGCCGTGGAGCATACGAACGCTCCGCTATCACTGGCTGAGCCCGTAGACATTGACATTCGCGCGGCCCGGACCATGCCCGCCTTCCTCTACGACCTTGTCCCGCAGGGAGCCGGTCGTCGTTTCTTGTTGAGCGAGCTGAAACTGTCCGATGGCCCTAACGCGGACTTTGCGCTGGTCCGCGCAGGCGCCTTCAATCCGATCGGCCGGATCCGGGTGGCGGAGGCGGTCGGCTATTTTGATACACACGTGGCACGGCACCCGGCCACGCGTGGCCTGCCCGGCCTGACGATCGACGAGGTCGTCTTGCGCAGCGCGGAATTCAAGGAGATGATGTTCCTGCATGGAATGCTGGGCACCGGCACCACGGGGGTCCAGGGTGCGGCGCCGAAATACCTGCTGACCAGGGACCGAGCGGGCCTGCTGCATGGTGATGCCGTCCTGCCCGATGCCGATGCGGCGGAGCACCTGATCGCGAAGCTACCGCGCGGGAATAGCACGGCCGATGACAAAGTCCTGCGCAACGAAGCGGCGTATATGCGGGTGGCCGCCGCGCTGGGTATTCGTACGCATACGGATTTGCCGACTCTTCACGGCGACGTTCTGCTGATCCCGCGATTTGACCGGATCGTGCGCGATGGGAAAGTCGTTCGCCTTCATCAGGAAAGCGTGGCATCCATTCTGGGGTTGTCCGGCTTTGAGCTGCGCCCGAGCCTCTTCGACGTGGTGGTCGGGATCCGCAAGGTTGTCACCGACCCCGCGGCAGAAACACTCGAATTCATCAAGCGGGACGTGCTCAATCTGGCGCTACGCAACACAGACAATCACGCGCGCAATACAGCCGTGCAACGGGTTGACGGTCAGGTCCGGCTCACGCCCCTGTTCGACTTCGCGCCCATGTATCTGGATCCCGAATTGATTCCACGTGCGCTGCGATGGTATGCGCCCGACAGCCGCATCGAGCTGACGGACTGGGCCGACGTGCTCGCGGTGCTCCCTATACATGAACACGAGCGCCGAGTGCTCGCCCAGGCATTGAGCCGGTTTGCCAAGCAGGTCGAATGCCTGCCCGACATCATGGAAGCGCAGGGCGTCGATCGCGACATCATCGAGTTCCTGACGCAATCCATTGATACGCAGGTCCGCCAACTGAAAGCCCTTCAACCTCCAGAGACTCATCATGCCCCGTCGGACCCGACCTACCCGTGACGAGCAGAACGCTCTGCGCCGAACTTTCTACGAAAGGATCGGCCGCGGCGACATGACCATTCCTGAGGCGATGAAAGCGATGCGCCAGATGACAGGCTTGACCCAGGAGGAATTCGCCGCGCATCGCGACGTCAGCCGCCGGGTCATCCAGGACATCGAGCGCGGTACCGGCAACCCGACCGTCGACTCCCTCAACAGCGTCGCAAAGCTCTTCGGTCTGCAGGTCGGTTTCGTCCGGGTCCGGCGGAACGAACCCGACCAGCCGACTTAACGGCCCTTCCTCCTATGCTACTCAGGTCACCTTGCTGCGCAAATAAGCCGAAACACGCTCCGCACAAGCCACCAGTGCAAACGTAATAATCAGCAGCAACGATACGGTCTGATACTGGAACAGATTCATCGAAGTCAGCAACTGGAACCCAATACCGCCCGCACCCACGAATCCGAGTATCAGCGACGAGCGCAGGTTTTCATCGAAGCGGAACAGGCTAATCCCCAGCAGCGACGGCAGCACCCCGGGCACCACCGCATGCGTGAACACCTGCAGACGCCCGGCACCGGTCAGCGTCAACGCTTCCACTGGCCCCATATCCATATCCTCGATAACCTCGGCGAACAACCGACCGAGCATACCAACCGAATGCACCGCCAACGCCAGCGCACCTGGAAACGGACCCAAGCCAACCGCCGTAACAAACAACAACGCCCAAACCAGATCAGGAACCGCGCGGGTAATACCAATCAACGCCCGCGCGCCAAAATACAGCGGACGAGCCGGCGTCACATTACTCGCAGCCAGGATCGCCAGCGGAAACGCCATCAACACGCCAAACACCGTGCCGAAAATAGCCAGATCGATCGTTTCCAGCACCGGCCAAAGATTCGGCACGAACTGGTCATAAGCGGGAGGCATTGCGCGCGAAATGATATCGGCCATCCCATGCGCGCCGGTGATCAGGTCTTGCGGACGGGCCTGCACGACATACAGCGTCTGGGCGAATACCGCCAGCGCCACGACGGCCGCGAATACGAACCATGCCGTATGCAGCGCCGACTTCCTGGGGGGCATGCCCCCAGGAAGGGTAGGACTAAAAGTTTGATTCATGCGGGTCTTGGCTCAAGCCTTAAGCGGCTTCTGACGTGTACAGGCTGGCTATCTGACGGCTGGACACCGCGGATGCAGGTTGATCGAATTCCATCCGGCCGCGGCGCAAGCCGATCAGCCGGTCGGCATAGCGCGACGCCAGCTCGGGCTGATGCAGTACGCACACGATTGCCAGGCCGTCGTCGGTTGCCAGACGGCGCAGCAATTGCATCACTTCATCGGCGGCCTCCGGGTCGAGGCTAGCTACCGGTTCGTCAGCGAGCAGCACTTGCGGGCGTTGCGCGAGTGCGCGTGCAACGGCCACGCGCTGCGCCTGACCACCCGACAGCGTGCCGGCACGCTGGTGCGCCAGGTGCAGCAAGCCAACTTCGTCAAGAAAGCCCAACGACGACTCGATTTCGCTTTTCGGAATTCGGCCCAGTGCAGTAGCCAACGTACGGTGACGGCCCAGCGTGCCGCAGCACACATTCGCCAACACACTACGCCGTTTGACCAGATTGGCATTCTGGGAAATGATCGCGAGCGGCAGACGGCCGATGCGCAAATCCTTGCCCGATAACTGGGCCAGGTCGCGCCCAGCGACCTCGATCGAACCGTTGGTTGGTCGATTGAGGCCGACTACGCATTTCATGAAAGTCGATTTGCCGCTACCGTTGCTGCCCAAGACAACCACCATCTCGCCGGCGTTGACCGCCAGGTTCAGATTGGTGAGCGCGGTGTGTCCGTTCGGATAGCGCATGGCCAGGTCGCGCACAGCCAAGCGCACGCCCGTGCGGGCGGCGCTATTTGCGGCGACCGTAGCTTGCCGGCCGCCGTCGACGTTCGTATGCCCCGAATCATCCAGGGCAAACGCGTCAGCATTGCTATACAGAGTGTTCACAGCTTGGCGAGGTCGATGTGCAGCGTGGAAACCAGATCGCGGATCTGATTGTAGGCAGCGTCGGACTGAGGCACCGTGATCAAAGCCGGGCTTTCATTGGCTGCCAGGAATTTCTGATCGTCCGCCGGCAAATCGTGCAAGTCGAGTGAGCTGAGCACCTTGGCCAAGCGGGCCTTGAACTCGGCAGGCAGATTGCCGCGAATCGCCAACGGATCCAGCGGAATCGGCTCCGACTGCCACAGCGTGGTGTAGGCGGCGGCGTCGTATTCGTTGTGCAATTTGGCGCTGGCGATCTCTTCGCTGTTCAGTTCGCCGGCATCCACTTTGTGGTTGCGCAACGCTTCGAACGACGCCGTGTGGCTGCCGGCATAAATGGCTTTCACGCCGGTGTCAGGGTCGACCCCGGCCTTGCGCAGACCGAACGCGGGAAACAGGTGGCCCGAGGTGGAGGCCGGATCGGCGTAGGCGAACGAGCGCGCTTTGGTCTCGGTCAGCGTCTTGATGCCCGAACCCGGCCACGTGACGATGGAGGCGTAATAGGTAGCCGGCTTGCCGTCAGCGCCGGCAAAGGTGGCGACGGCTTCAGCGTGGGCAACTTGGTGCGCGAGCACGTAGCCCAACGGGCCGAACTCGCCGAGTTCCAGCTTGTCGTTGCGCATTGCTTCGATTTCGGCGTTGTAGCTGGTGGCGACATACAACTCCACCTTACAGCCGACCTTGTCGCCGATCATCTTGGCGAGGTCCGTGTACACGGGCAGGATGCGTTGTGCCGACTCGAAAGGTTCGACGCCGAACCGGATCACTCCGCCATTTGGGCATACGCCGGCAGCGTTTGCCGTGCCGGCAGTGAAACCCGTAACCAGAGCAGCCACGGCTAGTAATAAGGACGCCTTCAAGTTCAATCTCCCATCAGCACAACGTTGAGTTGCGATGAGTATAGGGATCGCTTGTGACGGATCCGTGACGGCCGTCGGCGCTTTATTGGGGTGTGATCGGCTGGGTTGAGCTGAACTGCCGCGTAGTTAACCAGGGCGTGATCGACGCGGCGTCGGGTTTGAAAACCGACGCTCTTGCGCTTCTTTTTCGGCGAGGCCGCAGATCTCGTTATACCGTTCGATCGGCATCAAGCGCTCGGTCACCGCGCTCAGATTGCCGTCACGCTTAAGTGCCCCCAGCACCTGATCGACCGCGCGCGCGGCCGACAGGATCGTCGTGATCGAGTACATGACGGCCGCCGCGCCCGCGCTTTCGATCTCGGCTATCGATGCCCCGGCGACCTGCGCCGCCTGCGACACATTGGCCAATTGCGGACCTGGCACTGCCGCGCAAACGGCACGCAGATCTTCCATGCGGTCGGCGCCTTGCACGAAAGTCATGTCGACCCCGGCTTCCCAATACCGCTGTGCTCGCTCGATTGCCGCGTCGCGCCCCAGTACGCTGAGCGCGTCGGTGCGCGCGCAGATCACGAAATTCGGATCGGTCCGTGCGTCGAGCGCGGCTGCGAGTTTGCCTAGCATCTCGTCGATCGGCACGACCGCCTTGCCTGCCAGGTATCCACAGCGCTTGGGTAGAGTCTGGTCCTCCATGAACAGCCCGGCCACGCCGGCACGCTCGAACGCGCGCACGGCCTGCCGCACGCTGTGGACTCCGCCGAAGCCGGTGTCGGCATCGACCAGCACGGGGATTTGCACGGCAGCGGCGATCCGGCCGTAGTGGTCTGCATAGTCGCGCATGCTGATCTGTCCGAGATCAGGCTCGCCCAGCAGCGTACCCATTGCCGCATTGCCGCCTGCCAACAGCGCCTCGAAACCGTGCGCTTGCGCGAGCTTGGCCGACAGCGCGTCATAGACACCCGGCAACACCGCGATGCGGGGTTGCGCCAATAGTTCTCGCAGACGTTTTCCTGGATGCATTGTTTTTTTTCTTCCTTTAATCGCCGGCCAAGCGCCGTGCAAGATAGCCGAGTACGCCGTTGGCCGTTACCGCGAATACGAGCAGCAGCAAGGCAATCGCCATGATGGTGTCGTTATCGGCCAGGTTGATCGCGCGTATCAGCATGTAGCCCAGGCCACGCCCGCCGCCGAACATTTCGCCGATCAGCGTGCCCAGCAGCGTCAGCGAAAAGCCGATGCGCATGCCGGTAATGAACTGCGGCAGAACCGCAGGCAACAGCACGTGAAAGAACGTGTTCAGGCGCGACAGCTGCATGGCTCGCGCGGTACGCACATAGACGGGTTTGAGATTGCGAATCGCCGCCATGCCGATCAATATCACCGGCACGATGCCATGCATCACGCCGAAGGTGACCTTGGCCGGCAGGCCGAGCCCGCAGATCAACAGCACGACGGGATACAGCGTCACCTTGGGAATCGCATAGAACGAGACCAGCAGTGGCTCGGCGACATCGCCCGCCAAATGCCGCATACCTAGCCAGGCCGCACCGGCCAACCCCGCGATCCAGGAAATGGCCAGCGCCATTGTGAAGCCCTCGGCGGTCGCGACCAGATCGGGGCGATAGCGCGCGCCGCCGAGGATTTCGATCAGCCTTTGCACTGCGGGCACCGGACCCGACAGCGCATCGGGTCCGAGGCACAGCGCCAGCACTTGCCAAAGCGCGACGAACGCCAGCGCGGCCAGGCCGCCGGGCAATGGCAGACGGCCCAGGCAACGCGCCGGTCCCTGCAAACGGTAGGTACTAGACACCGGACACCCCCTTGATAACCGTAACCGTTCCGCCCATGCGCCGCACCAGCATCGACAGCGCCATGTTCAGCCCGACCGCGGCAAAAATCACGATCAGGATCAGTCCGTACATGCGTGAGGTCATGAAGTTGTCATAGCTGAACGCAATCTCGTGACCGATGCCGACGCTGGACAAAATAAACTCGCCGGCAATCGTCGCGATCAGTGCATAGGCGGTGACCAGCCGCAGTCCAACCATCAAGTGTGGCAAAGCCGCAGGCAGCAAGACGAAGAACACGCGGCGCGGCAAGTCGAGCCGATGCAAGCGCGCCATCTTGAACAGCGCAACGGGAATGCGGTCGAGCGCGGTCACGGTGCTCAGCACCATCGCCGCGACTGAGAACACGAAGGCGATGGCGATAATCGGCCGCGCGCCGATGCCGAACAGCACGATCATGACCGGGTAAAACACGAAGACGGGCACCGCGTACCACGCGCTAAGCACCGGGTCCGCCAACTTGCGCAGCCACGGCACCGCAAATAGCCAGAAGCCGCACGCCACGCCGATCGTGATCGATAGCACGCTGGCCACCAGCACTTCGCCGAGGGTGATCAAGATCGAGTGCCGCATGGCCGGGTCGAGCAGGGCATCGATGGCCGCGACGACCATGGTGCTGGGAGGCACCATGGTGATGTGCTTGATCAACCCCGCGCGACAGGCTACCTCCAGTGCCACCAGGGCCAGCAGGACGATAGCCAAGCGCAGTGGGCCGGCGCGCCGCAGCAGACCGGGCTTTTTGACTTGACTGCGCACGTGGCTAATCACGTCGCGCCTCGCATCGATTTCATGGACTCTCCGCGCAGGCGCTCCCACAACCTGCCGGAGATCGCGCCGAAGGCCGCGGTGCTGGCGACCGTACTGTCGCGGTCGCGGTCCCATCCGGTTTCTATCGTTTCGAGCAAGGTGCCCGGGCGTGCCGACATGATGGCAACGCGGTCCGACAGCATCGCGGCTTCATCCAGCGAGTGCGTGATCAACAGCACTGTAGCGCCGGTTTCGCGCCACACTCGCAACAGTTCGTCGCCCATCAGCAGACGGGTCTGCTGGTCGAGCGCGCCGAACGGCTCGTCGAGCACCAGGAAACGCGGCTCCAGCACCAGCGTGCGCGCGATGCACATGCGCTGGCGCATGCCGCCCGAGAGTTGATTCGTGCGTGAGTGCGCAAATTCGGTCAAGCCCATGAACCCGAGCGCGTGCGTCACACGCGCGTCGATGTCCTGCTGCGACCGGCCCAGACGCTTCAGGCCGAACGCGACGTTGTCCCACACCGACAGCCAGGGAAAACTCGCGTCCTCCTGCAGCACCAGACCGACACCGGCAGGCACCTTGCCGGCATAGGGCACGCCGTCAGCGGACACAGTGCCTTGATCGGGAGGCGCGAGCCCCGTGAGGATATCGATCAGCGTCGACTTGCCACAACCGGAGGGGCCGACGATCGAGAAAAATTCGCCCGGACGCAAGGCCAGATCGATCGGGCCGAGCGCGTGCAATTCACTGCCATCCGCGCGCGTGTAGCGGCGCGTCAAACCCTGCGCGTCGATGCGCAGGCCGACCTTGGCGGCCTTGGTCGTGGCGCTCATTTCTTGCTCCTCAGGTCGGGCGGCAGCGCCGATTCGTCGACGATGGTCGACCAGTCGACCTTCTGATCGGGATAAGCGCCCACCAGATGCAGCGCGGCCACCGAGCGGTCCATCGCCTGATAATCGAATTTGCCCTCGTCCCAGTAACCGGCAGCGAGCAGGCGATGCAGTGCGGTGTCGATGGTGGGCAGCGGCATGTCGTAGGCCTGCGCGGCGATCTTCGCGGCCTGTTCAGGATGCGCCTTGAGGAATTGCACGCCGTCGCGGCGGGCGAGGATGATGGCCCTGACCTGATCGGGGTGATCGTGCAGGAACTTGGTGCTGACGACCCCGACATGCTGAGTGATCGGCGGCATCACATCAGCAACGTTGAATACCACGCGATACTTCTTGATGTTGCGCGAGTAGGTCGGCTCGAGCTCGGGCGCGGCGTCGACTGCGCCTTGATCGAGTGCGGTCAGACCGCCGCCTATGGTGCCTAGCGAGAGGCGTGTGACTTTGTCGGTCGGGATGCCAGCGTTTTGCAGGGCGAGCAAGCCCAGTACTTCGGTGGTTGAACTGGCGCGCGTGTAGGCGATCTTGCGGCCGGCCAAATCGTGGATGTTCTTGACCGGCGAGTTCGGCAACGTGACCCACACCAGGTCCGCCGCATTATTGACGGCACCGTTGACGATCTTCAGATCCAGGCCATCATGGATAGCGCTCACCGCGGCGCTCAATGCCGTCTCCGTATACGGCATGTCGCTGGCCATCATATTGCGGATCGTAGTGCCACCGCCATCGGATGACAGAAAGCCGGTGATATCGACACCGCGCTTCTTGAAGAAGCCCTGGTCGAGGGCGATCGCCCACGGTACCCCATACATCAGCTCGGCGTAATGCGACACCACGACTTCGGCTGCGCGCGAGCTCACCGGGGCTGACAGTGCGACGCAAGCAGCGCTCAGCGCAAGCAGTGCGCGGGGCCACCTGCGCCCCGAGCGGATCGTGGTGCTGCCAGGGGCTTTGTTGGTTATGGCGTTTTGTGTCATGTCTCCTCCGTAAAACGTATAAGCCGGGCAAGTGACGTGGGCCCTTATGCTGGGCACTGAAGTCGGGCTGTGAAATCGGGCTGTGAAGCTGAGTTCTGAAGTTCGGTTCTTTAGATTGCGTTTTGAAATCGGATTTTTAGGTCGGCGCCTTTAGCTCGGCTTTTTCAATTCCTGAAGCCAGGGCCGCTCGGCGCGTTCACGTGCTTCGTAGGCGTCGATCGCATCGCTTGCGCGCAGCGACATGCCTATTTCGTCCAACCCTTCGAGCAAGGCGGTACGGTCGCTCGGTGCAATCTGGAATGCGAGCGTGAATCCGTCGGGGCCGGCGATCCGCAGGTTCACCAGATCAACCGTGAACTGGCCGGTGCTGCCCGCGGCGCGCACAGCGTTCACTAACGCAGCGTGCGGCGCCTCGTCGAGGACGATGGGCAGCAGCGCATTTTTCAGGCAGTTGGCGCGAAACACTTCGGGAAAGCTGCGCGCGATCAATACCCTGAAGCCGAATCCGTCGATGGCCCAGACGGCATGCTCGCGTGTGCTGCCGCAACCGAAGTTGGCACCGGCGATCAGGATTTTTGCGCTCTGATACTCGGGCCGAGCCAGCACGAAGTCGGGGTCCTTGCGCCATTGCGCGAACAGGCCCACGCCGTAGTCCGAATGCAGACCCCGCAGATAGCTCGATGGCAATACTTGATCGGTATCGATATCGTCTTGCAGCAGCAGCGCTGCAATGCCTTGCACTAGCTCGAAACGTCGCATGGCTGGAAAAGGAGAATAGGAGAGGAGGGGATCGACTCAGTGGTCAACTCATCGATCAACTAAGAAAGCGCCGCACGTCGACGATCTTGCCCGCTATCGCCGCCGCTGCCGCCATCGCGGGGCTGGCCAGATGCGTCTTGACGCCCGCGCCCTGGCGACCGGCGAAATTGCGATTGGTGGTCGAGACGATGCGCTGGCCCGGCCGGCCTTCGTCGCCGTTGACACCCGCGCACATCGAGCAGCCGGAGGACAGCCAATCGAAACCGGCGTCGCGGAAAATGCGGTCCAGCCCCAGGCTCTCGGCCTCAGCCTTGACGGTGGAAGAACCGGGCACCACCGAGGCCAGCATGCCAGGCGCTACCTTGCGATCACGCACTACAGCCGCCGCTGCTTGCAGATCGCTCAAGCGCGCGTTGGTACATGAGCCGATGAACACGCGGTCCACCGGCACGCCTTCGATCGGCATGCCCACGCGCAATTCCATGTAGTCGAGCGCATGTTCGTAGCCGGGCCGCGCGTCGAGTGCCGCGGTGGCCGGGTCGGGAATGCGTCCTGAAATCGGCAGCACATGCGTGGGATCGATGCCCCAGGTAATTTGCGGCTCGAGGTCGCTGCAGTCGATGGCCAGATCCTGGTCGAAGTGCGCCGCGTCGTCGCTCGCCAAGTGTTGCCAACTGGCCAGGGCTGCGTCCCAATGTGCGCCGCTGGGCACGCAGTCGCGCCCGGCCAGCCAGGAGAACACCGTGTCGTCGGGAGCAATCAGCCCGGTGCGGCCACCGAATTCGGCGGTCATATTGCATAGCGTGAGCCGGGCTTCGACCGGCAGCGCTCGCGCGACCGGCCCCGCATATTCCACCGCGTGGCCGCGTGCGATTGCCGAGCCGTAATGTCCGATCAGGTAGAGGATCAAATCCTTGGCGGTGACATGCGCGTTCAACGTGCCATTGAGCATGATGCGCATCTGGCGCGGCCTGCGAATCGCCAACATCTGGGTTGCTAGCACATGCACCAGTTCGGTCGTGCCGGTCGCAAAGCCGAGCGTGCCCAAGCCGCCGACCGTGCACGCGTGGCTGTCGGGGCACGCCAGCGTGCTGCCCGGCAACGCTATGCCCAGCTCCGGCGAAACCACGTGCACGATGCCTTGCGCAGGATCGTCCAGGCCGATCAGGCGTATTTTGTGCAGCGCCGAGCCGGTGCGCGTGGCGGCCAGGAACGGCGCGCCCTCGGGGTTGCTGCTTTCGGTGCGCTGCGGCGCGGTCGCGACCATGTGGTCGGTCACCGCGACCGTAAGGTCGGGCCTGCGCACCGGAAAACCGCTGCGTTTCAGGCGTTCGAATGCGGGCGGCGCATGCAGGTCGTGCAGCACATGCCGGTCCACGTAGATCAACTCGTTGCCATCGTCGCGACGCGCGACGAAGTGGCTGTCCCATATTTTATTGAAAAGCGTTTGCATCTTGTGTCCCCGCGTTGCTTCTTGTCAGCGAGAAGATATCTCGTCGCACTTTTTTGAGCGATAAAAATATCTTCGTCTACTTCTTTTGAGCGAGAATAGAAGGTATGTGCAATACCTGTCAACAGTTTAATTTAAACATCAAAACGCAAACATGACGACTGAGCAAGCCGACTTCCGTTCGGCATTGGCGCCTCCCGATACCGGTATGCGCCGCCTCGAAATCCAGACGCTGGCCGACCGTGCGTGCGAAATGCTCGACCACGCGATTCTCAACGGCACTTTGCCGCCCGGCATGCAGTTGAGCGAGTCGGAGCTGGCGGCGCGGCTGGGCATCAGCCGCGGGCCACTGCGCGAAGCGATCAACCGACTGGAAGGGCGGCGCCTGATCCACCGGGTGCCGCACATCGGCGTGCGCGTGGCCGCGCTGTCCGATTGGGATGTGAGTGAAATTTTTGCCGTGCGCGAGGTCATGGAGGGCCTCGCATGCAAGCTCGCGACCCAGCATATGAGCGATGCCGAATTCGACGAATTGGAGAAGTGCGTGGAGTTTCGCCACGTTTCGGCCGAACCGCCGGCCGGCAGCGCATTTCATCGCAAGCCGCAGCAATGGGATTTCCATTACCGGATCGCCCAGGCCAGTTTGAATCGGCAGTTGATTCAATACCTGTGCGGCGACATGTATTACCTGCTGCGTCTATATCGCGCACGCTCGGGCGTGACGCCCAAGCGCGCCAATGCCGACGAAGAACACCGCGAGATTTTGCGGGCCATGCGCGCGCGCGATGGGGATTTGGCGGAGCAATTGATGCGCCGTCACATCGCCGATGCGCGTTTGAGTCTGGATTTGAAAGAAGACGTGAACACGCCGACGCTCGACCCCCATGCGACCGAGATCGACCCGGCTTTGGCGGCGTCGAGCGAGGCGCTGTTAAAAGCGCCGCCGACCCGGCGACGTCGGCGTAGCGTGGCTAAAGACGACGCGGCGTAGAACCGGCACGGGCTGGAACTGCGCGGCCGAAGGCCGTGCCTATAGAACCGGCGTGTAGAAGCGCCTCTAGACCGCGCCTCTAGACCGCGCCTCTAGACTGCGCCTCTAGAACCGATGCCGCAAACCGGCTGCCGCCAACAACTGCTGGTCCGATCCCGACATGCCTTGGCCGCTGATATCGGCGCTTAAACCGGAACCATCGCTGCTGATATGTTGGTAGCTGGCCTGCAGATACACGTCGGTCCGCTTGGAAAGAAAGTAATCGGCCTGCAGCGATACCTCGTGCCATTTCGGACGGTGCTGGCCTGTCGCGCTCGACAGGTTGCCATCGGTAAACGTGTACTCGCTGTTCAGGCTTAAAGTGGGTGTGAGGTGATAACTACCGTTGACTTCGTAGTTGTCGAAGCTGGCGCCGTCGCCATTCTCCGCAATCCCGAGGCTATTCGCGCCGTTTATCATCGTGAGACCGCCGAGCTGCGTGCGCGTCCAGACAAAGCCGATTTTTGCCGCGCCGAGCGAGTAATTTACCCCTGCGCCGTAAGTGCGTTGCAGCGCGGCGATAAAGGTCCGCTCGGTCAGGGTTATGGCGCCATCGGTGTTGCTGCTGCCAGGATTGTTCGCTTGGAAATAGCCGGCGCCCAGGCTCAATGGGCCGACGCTGTACGACGCGCCAAAGCTGTACAGCCGATTGTCCGCAAAGCCGCCTGCCTCATCCGAAAACGCGTATAGCGCGCCGAATCTCAGGCCCGAGTACGAGATGCTCGAGTATTTGACTGCGTTATCGACCCGAAACGAGTTGTTCAGATTGTCGTTATCGAACGGATGCACGCTCAGGTTGTTACCGCCCGGGTGTGCCCCGGTGAAGCTGAGCGGCGCGAGATAATCGACGACCGAATCGTATTGACGGCCGAAAGTCACCGTTCCCAGCCGGTTATTGCCGAGCCCTGTGTACGCTTGATAACCGAACTCCCGACCGCCTTGCCGGATCGAGCCGTTCGTCACACTGAAGCCGTTTTCAAGCTCGAAGATCGCCTGGGTCCCTTGGCCGAGATCTTCGCGACCGTCGATGCCCCAATGGCTGCCGGTCACGGTTCCGCTGCCGGCCTGCACCACGCTTTGACCTTTTGGGTTATCCACGTAGACGATGCTGGCGTCGATCAAACCGTACAGCGTGACGCTGCTTTGCGCGTGAGCGCTGCAGGCATAAGCGACGGCCAATGAGGCAATGACGAAGGATTTGCTTTTCATATCGTTGACGATCGAGATGCAAGAGGCGAGGCGCCGCATGAGCGAAAGAGCGGTCATTCTAAACATAAATGAGAATTGTTTGTATTTGGAAAAAAGAGTGTCGATGACCGAATATTTCAAGGCAGTCGCGGCGTTTCGCGCTAATGGCGAATAAAAAGCGATAGCGATCCTTCATCGCCCCATGCCTTAGCGGTCAGTTATAATTCGCTCGCTCTTCGGGGAGTAGCCGCCTTGGACGCAATGTCCAGGGGCGCACGTCAACATACTTGCGCGGTGTAAACCGCTCATGGCGTGCGCAGCGTAAAGCCTGGCAAGACCGATGACGCGTATTCCCACCTAGCCGGGTCGCGGGGATATGCGCCATCGTTCGACATGCGACCCGGTGACCAGAGCGAATCCCATGCAATCTTTTCTCGTGTCGACTACCGTAGTCGGCCTGGCCGAAATCGGCGACAAAACCCAACTGCTTTCGCTGGTGCTCGCGGCCCGCTACAAAAAGCCGATTCCGATCGTCCTCGGTGTATTCGTTGCGACCGTGCTGAATCACGCCGGCTCCGGCGCGCTCGGTGCGTGGCTCGCGAGCGTGGTCAGCCCCAACATCATGAATTGGGCGGTGGTCGCATCCTTCGCATTGATGGCCGTCTGGATCCTGATTCCGGACAAGCTGGACGACGCCGACGCGATTGCGACGAAGCGCGCGATGGGCGTGTTCCTGACTACGGCGCTCACGTTCTTCGTGGCGGAGATGGGTGACAAGACCCAGATCGTCACCATCGCCCTGGCTGCGCGCTTTCACGAATTCTTTGGCGTAGTGGCCGGCACTACGCTGGGCATGATGTTGGCGAATGTCCCGGTGATTTATCTGGGCAACCGGTTTTCCGATCGGCTACCGGCACAGGCCGTGCATATCGTTGCGGCCATCATCTTCGTAGTGCTGGGCGGATTCGCGCTGCGCACTGCGCTATACCCGGTCGCGCATCCGATGTTCTAGCGGTTCAAATGGGCAAGCGCGTCACGCATCGGCTGACTCGATATCGCGATCGAACCCGTGAAGGGCGTGTCCAGGTCGACGAGCACGTAGACGGCCGACGCAATCGACAGTGCCCCCAAGGTGATGGTGACCAGAGCGAGCGCGTTGCGTGGCGCGATCAGCCCGAAGCTCAGGAAGATGATGAACAGCCAGAACGTCAGCGTAACGAAGAACGGTTCGGAGATCGAACTATGGGCTTCTTCGATCAATTTCCAGCGAGCTGTGCTGAGCCGGTCGAATTGCATCAGGCTATCGTCAGCCAGGGAACGGTGCAGCGAGTCGCTGGGGTTTAGCGCGCGGATATCTCGTTCCACTACGCCAAGCAAATTGCCGAGTTCGACGCTTTCGAGTTCTTCCGTGCCAGGGTCCGTGCGTAGATGGCGCGGGTAGTCGTTACCGGGCGGCGCCGGCTCGTGCGGCCAGGTGCTCGCGATCGCAGCGGCGGTATAAGTGCGCAAGACGCTGCGCGCCTGGTTCGCGTCGGGGCCGTATTCGAGCAAGCTCGAATCGAGCCGTACGAGGTCACTCGCATAGGTGCGAAAGTCGTTGCTGATGGCATCGAAGCCATTTTTTGCGGAGGCGGTCATCAGGCCCAGCACGAGCGCCGCGAACGTGACGAGCATGCCGATAACCAACTGAATGAGCTGCACGGTTTCGTGAGCTTTGTGCTCTTCAGGCAGCAAGGGCCGAACGAGTACGCCCACGCCGGTGCCGACCAGCAGCAGTACAAAAACCAGCAGGGCTGAGCCGATCTCGGACATGTCCGGTCAGTGTCGGTTTGTCATGCGAACAGGGAAACAACGATGGCCAGCCACTCTGCGCTGACGCCCAACAGGAACGCGCGTCGCGCGATGCGCAAGGCCGCAGCCTCATCGGGGTCGTGACTGGGTTTGGTGGCGAACCACGGCACCGAGGCGAGGCAGACGAAGCCGCAGATCGCCAAGGCGGCAACCACTACGTCGAGCGGCCGCCATTTCGTCGACTCGTTCAAGCCCCAATACCCGAGAAATACCATGCCGATCGAAAAGACGGTCGATGCGGCGGAGCTCAATGCGACAACCGACCCGGTTGGAGACTGCATACGGACCCTCCCGTCGAAGGGCTCGAAGCCCATCGGGCAATCATATAACACGGCGCGCGGTAGGTCCCTCGAGATTGAGCCCTACTTGAGCCTAGTTTGGCGCCGTAGCGCTAACGATGGGCGTGCAGGCGCTTTAACAGCGTGTGCGCACGATCCATGCGACGCCGCTTTCTACGTTTTAGCCATCGCAACGCGTCGTCGACATCGCCTTGTGTGGCCTGGTCTCGCGCTCCTTTGTCTTTTCCGCCCGCGTCTTTTCCCCGCTCCGTGTTTCCCCCGCTTGTCTCTCGCTCGCTCGTGTTTTGCCCGCCGGTCTTTCGCCCACCGGTCTTTCGCCCAATTTGGCTCGCGTAGTGCCGAATCAGGTTTTCGCTGGCGACGAAATCGTTGAGCTCGCCGAGTTCCTCTTGCAACTCGGCCATGTGTTCGAGGGTCGTTCGATGCGAGTCGTCGAGCACCGGTAAGAAAAATTCCAGCATGTATCGCACTTTCTTGCCGGCGATGCGTACCCGATGCAGGGCCTCATAATCGCAATCCGATTTCGCTGCCTGCTTGAGCCGCTTGCGCAGCGTTTTTTCGGCCGAGCGAATGCGCTCATTGGCAAATTGGGTCAGTTTGATCGCGCTGTCGTCGCGGGCCAGTTGTTCGAGCGCGTCATCCAGCGCGCGTTGCAAAATTTGCTCGACCTCGGCGGGATTGATGGTGGCGCGGCTGAGCAGCAATGCACGGATGCGCTGCTCGTCGAGGGCCGGCAGCAGTTCGGCGAACGAAGTCCGCGTGCGTTTTTTCTTGGAGAAAAGCTCAAGCGCAACGTCCCAGTCCCGGGTGTTGCCGGCAGCGTCCGCGAGCCGCTTGAATTGCTCCCGATGAAGCTCGGCATCCTGGCTGTCGAGCAGCGGCTCGTACGCCCACCAAAGCGAACGCAAACGTCGCAGGGCGATGCGTAGCTTGTGAAAATCTTCGGCGTCGGACTTGTTTTCCAACTCGCGCGCACGACCTAACGCGGCTTCGATGAGGGCGGGAACCAAGCTTCGAAACCCTTCGGCAGCGGTCGTTTCAGACGTCAATGCGTCAGGCGTCAATGCGGTTTCGCTTTTCACGTCGTAGCGGTCCAAAAATCGCTGGGGATGACCCCGAGCCTATTATTTATAGTACTCAGAATAACCGCGTGGCTCTGTGGTGAGACGCCCGTTGGCTTCCATTCGTTCACGTAAAAAATTAAGTTTTTGCTCAGTGCGCGGGCAATTCAAGTTGCAGCCGGCGGCGCCGATAATTCGCTTATCGAACTCGATCTCGGTCCACCGACCTGTATATTGAACGGCGTGCACCGTTTCTGCCTACCCGCGGAGCCCTATAAATTGTGAGCGATTCGATATTCAAGCGGTCCTCCATCACATTGCGAGCGGTTGCGTTTGTGGTGGCCGTGTGCACGAGTCTTATCGTGATCGACGGCTGGCGAAGCTGGAACGGGCGCGCGATCGAGTTGCGCCAAACCGAAGTGGCCGCGTCGAACCTTGCGCGCGCGACCGCGCAGCAGGCGGACGACACCCTCAAGGAGGCCGATACCGCGCTGATTGGCATCGTGGAACGGATCGAGCACGACGGCACCAGCCCGGCGGCTTTAGCGCGGATACACACGGTCTTGACGCAACAGGCGGCCGCGCTCGGGCAATTGAACGGTTTGTTCGTGTACGACGAAAACGGACGGTGGATTGCGGATTCCCAGGCGGTTCTGCTGAATCTGAATAATTCGGATCGCGAATACTTCATTTTTCATCGTACCCATACCGACCGGGGCCCTCACATCGGGGTCCCCGTAATCAGCCGGTCGACCGGAAAGTGGATTATTCCGGTGTCGCGACGCATCAATCACCCGGACGGCAGTTTTGCGGGCGTGGCGCTGGCCACGATCGATATCGATTTTTTTTCGCGCTTTTACGCTAGCCTCGACATCGGCAACGCCGGTGCAATTGCGCTTATTTCGGAATCTGGAGTGATGCTGGTGCGTCGCCCGTTAGCGGAGGGTTCCGTCGGAAAGAACGTGAGCGATACCGGACTCTTTCGCGATTACGTCGCGCAGGGCCCGGTCGGGATGCGATTGACGAAGTCCTCGCAAGACGGTGTAACGCGGATATTCAGCTTCCGTCGTTTGACGCGCTATCCGCTGTTCGTCGCCGCCGCGCTGTCCAAGGACGAAGTGTTGTCCGGATGGTGGAGCGACACGCTTTGGCATTCCGGGGGCGTTATTTTTCTGGCGTTGGTGGTGGCTTTCTTCGGCTGGCGCCTGATCCAGCAGATCGAATTTCGGACCAAGGCTGAGACCGAGGTCGTGCGCGCTCGCGATGCGTTGGAAAGCCTGAACCAAACGCTGGAGCGGCTCGCGATGCAGGATGGCCTGACCGGACTGGCCAACCGCCGCCAATTCGACGTGACGCTAGGCAACGAGTTTAGCCGGGCCATACGCGAGGCCAGTACGCTTGCGCTGATCATGATGGATGTCGATTGCTTCAAACAATATAACGACATCTACGGCCATGCTGCCGGTGACGAGTGTTTGCGAGAGATTAGCCGCACGATCAAGAACCTGACGCCACAACGCCCCGGCGATCTCGCGGCCCGGTACGGGGGCGAAGAAATCGCGGTGTTGCTGCCAAACACGAATGTCATCGGTGCGGTGAACGTCGCAGAGAAAATCCGCAATGCGATTCACGACCTGAAAATCGAACATGCCGGTAATCCGGCGGGTTTTGTTACGTTGAGCGCGGGTGTGGGGGCCTTTGTTCCGGCTCGCGGAACGACACTACCGACAGAATTGATCGATGCCGCGGACAAGGCTTTGTATACGGCAAAGTTGACCGGGCGCAACCGAGTGTGCGCGCGCGAGGAGGCGGATCTGTTTATTGGATGAGAGGCGGGTCTCGTTACCGGGTAAGAGGCGGGTCTCTCTCTACCGGCTGAGCCCCCGTCCTCTTTATCGAGTCAAACGCGCTTTCAAGCCTGCTTGGCCAGCGCTTTCTTCAGCAGATCGTCCAGTTCCGAGAACTGCGGCTCGCCCACATAGCGCTTCAGGATATGGCCGTCACGGTCGACCACGAACGTCGTCGGAGTCAACTGGATGTCGCCGAACTGCTTGGCTGCGCTGCCGTCGTCGAGCGCGACCTTGAACGGTAACTGACGCGTCTGGCTGTAGTTGGCGACATACATCGGAGCGTTGTAGCTCATCGCCACCGCGACGAATTCCAGACCTTGATCCTTGAATTCGTTATACGTGTGCACCATTTGCGGCATTTCCTGGATGCAGGTGTCGCAATCGGTCGCCCAGAAATTGATCACGTAGACCTTGCCTTTGAGCTGATCGGTCGAAATCTTTTGCCCCGATAGCAGCGTGAAGGTTGCCGACGGCACTTGCTTGGAGGTACCGAACGCAAACCAGGCGAGTGCGGCAATGACGATCGCCGCGACCAGCAGCGCAATGTGCGCGGGGGCGAAGCGACGTGTAGCGGCTTGCGGTGAATTCATTTTCTTGACCTCGGGACTTTTTCCAGCTGCCTTGGCATTTTAGTGCAAATTGGTGAAGGACGTAGTGCGGCGTTAAATGCCCTCTTAAATGGCTGGGCCGACGATAGAACCTAAGCCGGGCGTGGGTGAAGGATAATAGACGTTTTACCGGCACTCCTTGTGCCGGTGGCCCCTTTTCCTTGCCATGTTCAAACTACCCACCATTCCCTCGCTTGCTACTTTGCTGCGCGCCTTTGACGTGATCCGCCGCGCACTCCCGAATCCGCGGAAAGTCTTGCTAGGCGCGGCCGGCCTGGCGCTTGGCGCCTGCCTGACAGCGTGCACGCCTGCATTCGATTGGCGCAGCGTCACCAACACGGACGGCGGCTTCAGTGCGACCTATCCGGCCAAGCCGGCGTTGGACGAACGTTCAGTGCAGATTGCCGGGCAATCGCTGCGCATGCAGATGCAAAGCGCACGGGTCGGCGACACCGTGTTCGCGGTCGGCGTGGTGATGCTGCCGGCCGACACCCCGGCGTTGCAGGCGGCGGTGCTCGATTATCTGCAACAAGGGCTGGCCAGGAACATTGGTGTGGCGCCCCAGGTGCAGCCCGCGCGCATCCAGCTCGATGCGACGGGCGAAAGCATCCCGGCGACGCAGTTCGCGGCCAGCGGGGTCGTCCCCGATTCCAAACACGAGCACCGGTTCATGTCGGCGCGGTTTGCTGCGCATGGCGCGCGCGTGTACGAAGTGGTCATCGTGGCACCCACCGAGCCCGCAACCGAACAGGTCGATCAATTCTTCGATTCGTTTAAGTTATTTTGATGCTCGGTCGACGATTTTTTGACTGCCAGGCCGCGGCGCAAGGTTTGAAAGATGGCGCTCAGAGCTAAAGTGAAAACGAGCTAAATCGCTTATCTCACTGATTCGGCAGCGCTTTTAAAACTATCCACAGTTCCTGTGGATAACTTTGTGGATATCTTTGAAAGTCGACGCTAAATGCTTGAACGGCAAGGCTTCCAGACACTTTGCCAGCATTCTGGGCAAAATGCCCAAGTGCAATGAAATCAACGGTTTAAGCGGTCACGGTCGTGGGGACACATCGACCTAACCGCATCGGTTGGGAAAAAAGGCGATTGTGTATAAGTCAAGTCTTGACAAGCGATTTATGTAGGTTTTATTTGGGCCCGCAGCGTGGCGACAGGGATGACAGAGCGTCGCAGCGGCGACGGTTAGGCTGGGGCAAGCGCGACGGCGAGGGTCTGCGCGAGGCTAGAACTCCAAATGGGATAAGCAACCGTCGATCTGTCTGACAACATGTGAGACAATTTCTCCTTACGCTTCAATCCCATGGTGAAGCGCCACTATGTGCACGGTTTACGCAATAGATTACTGATGCCCGAGAATTTTTTAATGACGCCTAGCACCGGTCCGAATCGCCAGAAAGTGGTCGATGTCCTATATGGTGAGCTACTGAAGTTGATAGTCGACGCCGAGTTCAAGGCGGGCGAGCGATTCGCTACGGAGGAAGCGCTATGTTCACGTTTCGGCACGTCGCGTCCTACGGTGCGCGAGGCATTGGCGCGGTTACGGGCAGACGGCCTGATCGTTTCGCGTCAAGGATCGGGCACCTACGTCACGCATACGCCGAGCAAGAGCGTTTTGCGCTTCGCGCGTGTCGAAAGCATCGCCGATATTCGTCGGTGCTATGAATTCCGCCTGAGTGTGGAAGCGGGTGCGGCGCGTTTGGCGGCAAAGATGCACGATTCGGCCGACATCGTTGCGCTCGAAGCGGCTTACGAAGCGTTGAACCAGGTGATCGCGTCCGACAAGGTCGGCTCTCACGAGGATTTCTTGTTTCACCGCGCCATTGCGATCGCTTCAAAAAACAACTTCTTCGTGTCGACGCTCGATTCGATCCAGGAGCAAACGGCTTTCAGCATGCAACTCTCGCGCAGCTTATCGCAGGAGAGGAGCGACCAGCGTCGCGAAGAGGTGCAAGCGGAACACGCCAGGGTGCTGCAGGCGATCCGGCGGCGCGACGAATTGCAGGCGGAAATCAGCATGCGCGAGCACATCGACAACGCGAAACAGCGCATGTTCCAGGGCGATTAGTCCCGCTCGGCGGGCGGCGGTCCACGCCTGGGATCCCAACCCGGTCCAGGCCCGGGGCCGCGGCTGGGCTCATACACCGGCTCATGTACGGGCTCATGCAGCGATGCAAGCAGCGACGCAAGCTGCGATTCATGCGCCGGTCATCCGGCAAGAACAGAATATCCCTCTATAAACATCGCGGCCTTCAATAACAAACGCCCCACGGCAAGCTTTGCCGTGGGGCGTGTCAAATTGACGCAGTCGAACGCTATCGAGCCAGCTACGGCGTCAGCCTGTCATCAAGCGAACAGCGACTGATTGAATGCGGCCAAGCGAAGCGCCGCCTCGGTCAGTGCGGGTAGGTTCTCCGGCAGGGTATTGGACAAAAACGGGACCGCGGGGCCCATTTGAGCGATTTTCGAAGCCGAGACCGCATCATGCAGAACCTGGATCGGGGAGGTCGCGTCGCGAATATCCTCGAGTGGCATGAAATGCTCGCGTAATGTCGCGGCACGATTCCAATCACCAGCCAGGATGGCTTTCAAGATTTCGAGCGAACCGCGCGGAGCGATACAACCCGAGCCCGTCGTGAAGCTGTTCATGCCGAATTCGCGCAAGTGGACAATCGCCGGGCGCTCACCGATGCCGCTGATGAAGTATTCAGCCGGCACCGCCTCCAACAGCCTGCGCAGGTAGGGATCGTTGGCCGGATCGCTGCGCACCGACGCGTATTTCACCGCCAGAATCCGCTCTTCGCCGACGAGCGTTGCGACGTGCTGCGGGTCGATGTATTCGTCGGACTTGATGTACAGGAAGAACGGCTTACCGAATGCATCTGAAAACCGGCGCAGCCCATTAAGCAAGCCTGCCTGCGTCATCGGGCCGACGTAGGGCAGCACCATTGCGGTCGGGTAGTTGAGCTTCTTAAGGATGGGCGCCTGATCCATGATCTTGCCGAAATCGGGGCCGACCGACGGGATGATCCACGTCTGGTCGCTGCTTAAATCGTCCAGCATGCTCAGCATTTCAGCGTATTCGCTGAGTTGGGACTGATAGAAGTTGGCATTGCCGCCATACATCAGGAATCGTATCCCGCCCTCTTCGAGGTGCCGAATCAGCTTACCGTTCTCGACGGGGTTCAATGACAGGTCGGCATTGCGCGCGACGGGAGGGACCGCAAGCGGGGACAGGTTCAAATCCGCGCGCCGCGCTGAGATGGGGTTCATGCATGCTCCTTGTTGAATCGCGAAAAAGGGATCGCCAAAATGTTGAATCAGTATAAAAGTTGTAAGACAAAAAAGCAAATACACTATTTTTGCTAAGGGTTTTTACCGACCCTGAAAAATTGATGAAAGCATAAATAATTGATTTTTATGAAAATTCTGCAATTTTTCTCTAAAACAACCATTTAAAGGTTCCTTGACAATAGTAAGACAACTTAGCTATCTTTGACAAAACTCGGTAGAACCGGGGCGATTTACGCGGTCCAAAGAACCAAAAAAAAGGAGACGATATGAAGTTATCAAGCAAATTAGCGGGGCGCCTGTCCGTTTTGGGCGTGCTGCTGACTGCGATGTGGTCAACTGTGCCGGCGTACGCGGCCCCCGTTTCTATCAACATAGTCGACGTGGCCGGCAATTTGGCGCTGACGCAAAAGGGGTTCGAAGCGTTCCGCGATAAATACCCCGATCTCGTTTCAAACATGACTTTCACCAACGCGCCGGCGCCGCAACTGCCGGGCAAGCTGAAAGCCATGCAGGCCGCCGGACGTTCCGATATCGATCTGGTCCTGACCGGCACCGATGCGCTGGCCGCCGGCATCCAGCAAAACCTGTGGATGCCATTGTTGCCGGACCAAGCTGCCAAGTTTCCGGGTGTCCTGGACAAATTCGCCGCCGGCCCGCTCAAAATGCAGGAGCTTGCGCACGGCTTCGGCCTCGAAGTGACCTATTCGCCGGCCGGCCCGCTGCTGGAATACAACCCGGCCAAGGTGACCGACGTGCCCAAGACGCCGGCGCAATTGCTGTCGTGGTGCCAGGCACATCCGGGCAAGTTGATCTATGCGCGTCCGGCCAATTCCGGTCCGGGACGTGCCTTCCTGATGGGCTTGCCGTACTTGCTGGGCGATAAGGATCCGCACGATCCGATCCACGGCTGGGACAAGACCTGGGCGTTTCTCAAGCAACTCAACGACTGCATCCCCTACTACCCGGGCGGCACGTCTGCAGTGATGAAAGAGCTGGGCGAAGGTTCACGCGACATGACCGTGTCGATGACGGGCTGGGACATCAACCCGCGCGCACTGGGCATTGTTCCCGCGAGCTTCAAGATCCAGGCATTCGACAATATGACCTGGGTCAGCGACGCGCATTACATGGTGATCCCCAAAGGCGTGCCCAAGGAAAAGCTGGACGTGCTGTTCAAGCTGATGAATTTCATGCTTGAGCCGACGCAGCAAGCGATGACCTACGACGACGGCTACTTCTATCCGGGTCCCGTGATCAAGGGCGTGTCGATCGATCAAGCGCCTGCGCATAGCCAGGAGGTGCTGAAGACCTACGGCCGTCCCGAGTACACGAAGCTGATCGCGGATCATCCGCAGGTAGTGCCGCTCGATGCGTCGGCGATGGTGGCTGCGTTCCAGAAGTGGGACGCCGAGGTTGGGTCACAGAAGTCCAAGTAAGTAGTACGGCAGCGGTCACATGTTGTGTGGCCGCTTTTTACGACGTGATCCGGGCGGTGCATTTTGCTGCGCCCGGATCACTCATCTGAAGCGTTAGAGACATCGTTATGAAGCACAATTTCAAGCAGTTGCGGCTCGATTCGGTATGCCGGAGTTTCACCAACGCCGAAGGCCAGCAGGTTCACGCCCTCAAGGGGCTGGATCTGAACATACAGCGTGGCGAATTCATCGCCTTGCTGGGGCCGTCGGGGTGCGGCAAGTCGACTGCATTGAATTGCATTGCCGGGCTGACCTCGCTAACCGGTGGCGGCATCTGGCTGGACGAGGAGCGCATCGACGTGTTGTCGCCCGAGCGCCGCGGCTTCGGTATGGTGTTTCAGAACTACGCATTGTTTCCGCATATGTCGGTGCTGGAGAACGTCGGTTTCGGCCTGAAAATGCGCGGCGTGTCCAAGCAGGAAACGGCCAAGCGCGCGCGGGACGCACTCACACTGGTGCAACTGATCGGCCACGACAACAAATTGCCGGGGCAGTTATCGGGTGGCCAGCAGCAGCGCGTTGCCATCGCTCGCGCGATCGTGATCGAGCCGCCGCTGGTGCTGATGGACGAGCCCTTGTCCAACCTCGATACCAAGCTGCGCATCGAGATGCGCGCCGAGATCCGCCGCATTCATAGCCAGCTTGAGCGCGCAACGATTTATGTCACGCACGATCAGGACGAAGCGCTGTCCATGGCCGACCGCATCGTTGTGATGCGCGACGGCGTAGTGCAGCAAGTCGCCACACCCAAGGAAGTCTACGGACGGCCGACGAATCTGCATGTCGCGCGTTTCATGGGTTATCGCAACGTGGCGCGCTTCACGATAGGCGCTGTACAAGAAGGACGCGCCTCACTGAATTCCAATGGCGTGGAACTGACCGGCACTGCCGTGAACGATCTGGGCGGCTCGCTGCAAGGCAGCGCCAACGTCGCGATGCGGCCCGAAGATTTCGAAGCCTGCGCGCCGGGTACCGCGAACGCGTTTACCGCTGATATTGAAACGGTCGAATACGGCGGCCGCGATTCGCTGATCCGGGTCAAATCCGCGTTCGGCCAGTTGTACGCACGCTTGCCGGGCGAGTTCGGCGCGGGCGACCGCATTGCGCTGCGTATCGCACCGGAGCGCGCACTGGTGTACGCAGGGGACGAAGCATGAGCGCATTCGCTATTCGTGCGCCGAGAGTTGCCGGGCGCGATTTCAAGGGTTGGCTCGTAGCGCCGGCGCTACTGTGCATCGTCGCGCTATTCATTTATCCATTTGCCTATGGTCTCGCGCTATCATTTCAGCCGCTCAACGGCGGCAGCGCGTGGGCTAACTATATTCAATTCTTTACCGACGCCACGCTGTGGCCGACCTTGATTGTCACGCTCAAGCTGGCCGTTCCGGCGACCTTGATCAACGTTGTGGCATCGGTGCCGGTGGCGTTCGCGCTCAGGCGCAAATCGCGCTATCAAAAGCTGGTAACCACTTTGCTCGTGATTCCGGTGACCTTGGGCACAGTGTTGATCGCCGACGGCATGTTGACGTACTTCGGGCCGAATGGCTGGTTCTCGCAAGCGGTCGGCGCCACGCATCTTTATTCCGAGGAAGTGCGCCTGACCCACAATTACTGGGGCGTGCTGATCTCGCTGGTGGTGTCCGGCTTTCCGTTCGCGTTTCTGCTGATCCTGTCCTACGTGACAGGCATCGATCCCACGCTGGCGCGTGCCGCGGCAACGTTGGGCGCGGGGCCTTGGGAGCAGTTCCGGCGCATCTATCTGCCGCTGCTGGTGCCGGGCCTGACGATGGCCGCTTGTTTGTCTTTCGTGCAGGCGTTTTCCGTGTTTCCATCGGCGGTCTTGCTGGGGGTTCCTGCGGGCGCGACGCGGGTGGTATCGATCGCCGCGTATGAGGCTGCGTTCGAATCCTACGATTATGGTCTTGCATCGACCATCGCGATCATGATGGGTTTTGTCCAACTGTTGATCGTAGCGGCCATGCTCACGGCGCGGCGCGCGTTCTATAGCGGCCCGGTCTCGGGAGGAAAAGGCTGATGCATAGCAAATCCAAACTCGTCGACGCACAATGGGACCGTTCGACACCGAGCAACAAACCCGTTCAAAGAAAAGAAGTCATGAAAGAGCAGTCCAAATTGCCGGGAAAAATCTGGAAATGGGCCGTCTGGGGCACGGTGGTATTTTTCCTGCTGAACGTGGTGCTGTTGATCGCGACCGTAGCGGTCAACTCGGTAGGCACACGCTGGTTCGGCACGTTGCTGCCGGAGGGCTTTACCTTGCATTGGTATGTGCAGGCGTGGAGCGATTTCCAACTGGCGAGCGTGTTGCGGGTTACTGTGGAAGTGGTTGGCGCGGTGGTGCTGCTCTCGGTACTGCTGGGCGTGCCGGCAGCATATGCGCTGGCGCGTGTCGACTTTCCCGGCAAGCGCTTCGCGATGCTGATTTTCCTGCTGCCGTTGATGGTGCCCCCGGTCACGTACGGGATTCCGATGGCTACCGTGATGTACAAGGTCGGCCTGGCCGGTACCTTGCCGGGCGTGATCATGGCCAATCTGGTGCCGTCGCTGCCGTTCGTGATCTTGGTGATGACGCCGTTCATCGAGCAGATCGACCCCAATCTCGAAGCCGCCGCGCGTATTTTTGGCGCGAACACCTGGAAGTACTTCCGCTATGTGCTGGTGCCGCTGCTGGTGCCGGGCATGCTGGCAGCCGGGTTGCTGGTGCTGGTACGCACCATCGGTATGTTCGAGCTGACCTTCTTTACCGCCGGCCCGGATACGCAAACCCTGGTGGTGGCGTTGTATTACGCGGTGTTTTCGACCGGTGTGCGCGCGTCGCAATCGATCGATGCGATGGCGATGATCTACATGGCGATCACGTTGGTGTGGGTGTTGATCGCGCTGCAGTTCGTCAGCCCGACGCAGTTGGTCAGCCGCGTCAAAGAACAGCCGCAGGGAGAGTGAGCATGCCGGCGAGAACGACTATGCCGGCGAGGCGCCCAGTACGCGAGCACTCGCCCGAGATCGAGGTGCTCTCGAAGTATGTGGCGCAGGTGGGCGAGTCGCCCGTTTGGGATGCATGTAACGGCGTGCTGTACTGGGTCGACATCGAAGGGCACAGCCTGCTGCAGTGGACGTACCGCACGGGCGCCACCCGGCAATGGCGATTCGACCGTGAAGTGTGCAGCATGGGTTTGAGCGACGATCAAACGCTGGTGCTCGCGTTGCGCGACGGCGTTTATCGCTTCGATACGAAGCTGGCCGCTCGCTCGGGCTCGCCGTTGAGCCACAGCTGCGAAGCGCTGACATTGATCGCCGAGATCGAGACCGATATTCCGACCAACCGCTTGAACGACGGCAAGATGGGCCCGGACGGCGCGTTCTGGGTGGGGTCGATGGATCAGCGTGCCGAAAAAGCCAACGTTGCCAGCCTCTATCGAGTGAGCAGCGATGGCCGCGCACAACGTGTGGGCGAGCAGGTCAAGGTGTCGAACGGTCTGGGGTTCAGCCCCGATGGCCGCTACGTTTATCACTCGGATTCTCGCGGGCCCTGGATCTTGCGCTATCCGTTCGACCCGGCCGCTCAAACGGTGGGTGCCGGGGTACAGTGGATCGAAATGCAGGCGGGATGGGGGCGCCCGGATGGCGCGGCTGTCGACGTCACCGGCTGTTACTGGAGTTGCGGTATCGACGCCGGACGTATCAACCGCTTTTCGCCTGAAGGCGAACTGATCGAGGTCTACCGCCTGCCGGTGACGCATCCGACCATGTGCTGTTTTGGCGGTGCGAATCACACCACGCTCTTCGTCACCTCGCTGCTACCTCCGGACGCCGCGCTCGCCGCGACCCAACCGTTGGCGGGGCGTTTGTTCAGTTTCCAGGTAGCGGTTGCCGGTTTGCCGGCATCGCGCTTCAAATCAAGCCAGACGCTCTCCTCACTTACGTAAGATGCTCGATAAGAAAATTGTTTTGACCGGTGCGGGCGGCATGATCGGTACGGTGATCCGTGAATATTTTCATGCAGCCGGGCGCCCTCTGGTGATTTCGGATCTGCGCGCACTCAGCGATGTGCGCAGCAACGAGACGGCGTTGCACGGCGATCTATCCGATGCGGCGTTCACCGCGCAATTGCTTCAAGGCGCGGACGTGGTGATCCATATGGCGGGGATCTCGAACGACCAGCCGCTCGATGTCGTATTGCCGCACAATTTTGTCGCGCTCAATAACCTGTATGTCGCCGCTCATGCGCAGAAGGTCGAGCGCATTATTTTTGCGAGCAGCAACCATGCAATCGGCATGTATCCGGTGGGCCGCAAGATCGACACGCGCGTTGCGGTGAACCCCGACAGCTACTACGGCACCAGCAAGGTATGGGGCGAGGCGCTGGGTCGGATGTTCTGGGAAAAGCACGGCGTGGAATCGGTCTGCCTGCGCATCGGCTCGTTCCTGCCCAAACCGGTTTCGCAACGCAACCTGAGTACGTGGCTATCGCACCGCGATTTCTGCGCCTTGCTCGACGCGAGCGTGTACACCGAGGGTCTTGGCTTCGAAATCGTATACGGGGTATCGGCCAATACGCGGTCGTGGTGGGACAACAGCACGAGTCGCGTGCCGTACCGGCCGCAGGACAATGCCGAAGATTTCGCCGCGGCGATTGCGGCTGCGGGCGTGCCGGTGGATCCGCGCGATGCGGTGTATCAAGGGGGCGACTACGCTGCTCGCAATTTTGATCGTGCGATTTAATCAGGTTGCGTGAGTAGGCTGCACCAGCGAATAGCAAGCAATAGCGATAATGAAACGTCCATCCGCACTGCTAAGTATTGATACGCCGATTCGGCTAAGCGCCGGCGCGCATAGCGCGCTGATTGCGCCGCAGGCTGGTGGGCGCGTGCTTAGCCTTTCGAGCGAGCGACGCGACGGCGGCGGCAGCGGGCAAGTCCACCAATGGTTGACGCCCATAACGGCGCATCAGTGGTTGAACAGCGAATGGCCCAAGGGCGGCTGCTATCCCCTCGTGCCGTTTTCGAACCGGGTACGCGGCGCGCGTTTCGCGTTCGACGATGCCGAGCATCAACTCGCAACGTTCGATGGCCAGGCTCATGCATTGCACGGCTACGGTCAATACGTTGCGTGGCAGGTCGATGCGTGTAGCGATACCGCGGTGACTCTGAGTTATGCGCATCGCGAAGGCGATTCGGGGTGGCCTTGGGCATTTCACGCCACGCAAACCCTGACGCTGGACACCGATGGCTTCACCCTCGCGATGCGCTTGCGCAATCTGTCGGACTATGCGATGCCCGCGGGTTTCGGTTTTCATCCGTATTTCAGTGCCGATCGAGCCAGCCTGAGCGCCGATTGGCGCTGGCCGCACGACAACGAAGAAATTGCGCTCAGGCGTGAACCGGCCGTGGCGCGCGAGCGCATCCATGACCGCACCGCAGAGGGCTATACGGAATATTGCAGTGGCTGGGACGGGCGCGCGCGCCTTACGTGGCACAACGGTGCGCATCTGGAAATGGCGGCGGACCCGGCCTTCGATCATCTGGTGGTGCACTGCGCGCCTGGCCGCGATTACTTGTGCCTCGAACCCGTCACGCATGTGAGCGACGCGTTCAATCTGGCGCATGCCGGCGTGCCCGCGACCGGCTTACAGCGGCTTGCGCCCCAACAAGACATGCAGGGACAACTGACCTTGCGTTTGCAGCCTAATTGAATTGTCTTATTGATTCCGTCCGTGGGACGGGTGTGGAGAAATTGTGAGTATCAAGAAAAGAAAGACCGCCGAAGAACTGCGCAGCCATCGCTGGTATGGCGTGAACGATTTGCGTTCGTTCGGGCATCGCTCGCGTACCGCACAAATGGGTTACAGCCGCGAAGAATACGCGGGCAAACCGGTGATCGCGATCCTCAACACATGGAGCGACATCAACCCCTGCCATAGCCACTTCAAGGATCGCGTAGAAGAAGTCAAACGCGGCATCTGGCAAGCGGGCGGCTTTCCGATCGAGCTGCCGGTGTCGACGTTGTCGGAGCCGTTTCAGAAGCCGACCACGATGCTGTACCGCAACTTTCTAGCGATGGAAACCGAGGAAGTGTTGCGCTCGTATCCGGCAGACGGCTGCGTGCTGATGGGCGGCTGCGACAAAACCACCCCGGCGCTGCTGATGGGTGCCGTGATGATGGATCTGCCGACCATCTATTTGCCGGCTGGCCCGATGCTGAGCGGCAACTGGAACGGCAAGACCTTGGGTTCCGGGTCGGACACCTGGAAATATTGGGCCGACCTGCGCGCGGGCAATATTACGGAGCAGGATTGGCGCGGCGTCGAGGGCGGCATTGCGCGT
>NZ_LMUX01000027.1:243283-249332 GCF_009765705.1 Burkholderia sp. L27(2015)
CGTCGACGATGACCAGCGCGGCCGAAGCGATGGGCATGACGTTGCCGGGTTTCGCCTCGATTCCGGCGCCCGATTCGCGCCACGCGCAAATGTCCGCGCAAACCGGCCGGCGTATCGTCGAGATGGTGTGGGAGGATCTGAAGCCGTCGGACGTGATCACCGCGAAATCGATCGACAACGCGATCACCACCATCCTGGCGCTGTCGGGTTCGACCAACGCGATCGTTCATATGATCGCGCTGGCGCGGCGCACCGGTGTCGAGTTGACGCTCGATCGGTTCGACGAACTGTCGCGGCGTACCCCGGTGCTGGCCAACGTGCGACCCACCGGCCAATACCTGATGGAAGACTTCTTTTATGCAGGTGGCTTGCCGGCCATGCTGGCCGAGTTGGGTGACTTGATCGACGGCACTCAGGCCACCGTGAACGGTCGCACCTTGGGCGAAAACATTGCCGGCGCCGAGATCTTCAACGACACCGTGATCCGCCGTCGTAGCAATCCGTTGATGCCGGATAACGGCCTGGCGGTATTGCGCGGCAATTTGGCGCCCAACGGCGCGGTGATCAAACCTGGTGCGGCCGATCCCAAGCTGCACGTGCATACCGGCCGCGCGGTCGTGTTTTCCGACTACAACGACATGGCGGCACGTATCGACGACGACAATCTCGATATCGACGAGAACAGCGTGATCGTGTTGCAGAACGCCGGGCCGGTGGGCGCACCCGGCATGCCGGAATGGGGGCAACTGCCGATTCCGAAAAAACTGCTGCAAAAGGATGTGCGCGACATGGTGCGGATTTCCGATGCGCGCATGAGCGGCACGAGCTATGGCGCATGTGTGCTGCATATCGCGCCGGAATCCTTCGTCGGCGGACCGCTCGCCTTTGTTCGCGACGGCGATTTGATCGAGCTCGACGTGCCGGCGCGCAAGCTGAACGTCAAAATCTCGGACGAGGAGATGGCGCAACGCCGCGCGGCCTGGACGCCCCCCAAGCCGCGTTTCGAGCGCGGTTTTGGTGCCATGCATCAAGGGCATGTGCTGCAAGCGGATAGCGGTTGCGATTTCGATTTTCTGGTGCGCAAGAAAGATGCGCAGGATGAGCCCGAGATTCATTGATCGAGCAATGAGCGTGGCGCTGCCGGCAAGAAGGGCAGGCTGCGCATGTGTTTGAAGGGCTGCAGGACTTGGCCGGCCTCGTGCAGTGTGTTTGGGCCGGCCAGTTTGCAGCGCGTCACTCGCCGATTCGGATCATCGCTTCGGTGTGTAGCAACGGCGGAACGCGAGCCGCCGGTTTATCCCGCAGTGCCTGATAGGCTGCGATCTCCACCCGCCTCGGCGGGATTAAGACCTGACTAACCTCAGGTCTTTTTTTATGGGGCGGCGAGGGGACGAAGGGGCGACGAAGGCTCGGAAATGCGCGGGTTGGAAGATGCATTTTTCCGTTGCCGGACCCGCGAAAAGTTAGAGAAGAGGTCTATGAGTTTCGTTTATGTCTCTGATTTAGCATTCTTTTTTAATCTATCCACAGTTGCTGTGGATAACATTGTGGAGATCTTTGAATAGTTACGCTAAATGCTTGTGGCAGAAGGCGATTCTACAAATTGCCGCGAAACCGGGCGAATATAAAAATGTTATTAAAATCAATCGCTTACCTTGTGTATGTAAGTGCGCGCTGCGCATCGCATCCCCGTGGGGCGGCCGACTGACAGCGATGTGCATAAGTCAAGGACTCGCGGGTATTTTTTGATGGTATTTTTTGGGGCCGGCGGATTATATTGCTGTACTTAGCGGGCGCCAAACTCCCTGTAAATACGTGGGGATGGTTCGCTATGCCGCATGTTCGGGAAAACCGGCGCTGCCGGATGAAGTTCTCGGCGTGACGTTGGCAGTGCGATGTTCCCAGCGTGGTGTCCCAAACGTGGCGTCCAAGCGCGATGTCCCAAGCAAAACGAAGGAAGCGCCGATGCCTATCGAATGGTCGAGCATTTATACAGGTCAGGCTGATGCGCTGCACGGCTCGCTTGTCGAGATTTCCGGCTGGGCGGTGGCGCTCAGTCACGAAGCCAACATCGATTATTTTTTATTGGCGCCCGAAGCGCCTTGTTGTCACGGTTGCTTGCCGGGCGACCCGATGGCATGCGTGGAAGTGTTTACCGCATCGCCGATTCCGTTTCAAACCCATGCGATAACGATACGCGGACAACTACGCCGTTTGATCGACGACCCGGCGGGCTGGCGGTATCAACTGATCGATGCGCGGCTCATACCCGTCCAGCCCGATAATGCCGCGCCTTCTCCTGGGCGCCGGGCATTTCTTGCCTCAGGCGCGGCGCTGGGGCTCGCTGCGTGTGCGCCCGGCCGCTTCGCTGCATATACCGACTCACGTGCCGATTCAGGCACGGATTCACGCGCCGACTCATTGGTCGCTTCCACCGCCAATTCGAGCTCCAGTTCGAGCGCGCCAATCGATCGCACGAACGCATGGCGAGACGCCAAGACGATGACGATCGATATGCATAGTCACGCAGGGCGTGTGATCGTTTCACGGGATCCGGCCGTAGGCGCCAATCGCCCATTCCTGCCCCTTGCGGCGCCCATGCGTACCGGGGGCATGAACGTCGTCTGCCTAGCCATCGTGACAGACACCCTGGTTACGCGCGTGTCGTCGGACCGCAGGCGCTTCGAAGCCTATCGAACGCCGCAGGCCGGTGAGTTATATGCGCTCGGACAAGCCGAGTTCGCGCGCGTGCATACCCTGATCGAGCGCGAACAGCTCACGGTCGTGACCGACAGCGCATCCTTGAGCGCACACGGAAACCGGGGGCCGTGCGCCATTATCTCTGCCGAGGGCGCCGATTTTCTCGAAGGAGAATTGGAGCGGGTCGATGAGGCGTATTCCTTGCATCAACTGCGCCACTTGCAGCTCACGCACTATCGCGTCAACGAATTGGGCGATATCCAGACTGCGGCACCCGTCCATGGCGGCCTGACGGATTTCGGAGCCGACGTTGTCCGGCGGTGCAACACGCTGGGTATCGTGGTCGACGTTGCGCACGGCACTTACGATTTGGTCAAACGTGCGGCGACGGTCACGACCAAACCGCTTGTGCTCTCGCATACCGCTTTAGCCACTCGGCCTTCCAGTCGCAGCAGACTGATTACGCCGGACCATGCCCGGGCGATTGCGGGTACCGGCGGCGTCATCGGTGTTTGGCCGAACTCCGGGAATTTCCACGATCTGCGCGCCATGGCCGAGGGCGTCAAACGAATGACCGACGTTGTCGGTGTCGATCATGTGGGATTGGGCACAGACATGCTGGGCTTTATCTCGCCGCCGGTGTTCACCGGCTATGAGCAGTTGCCGGCGTTCGCGCAGGCGCTGCTGGACGAAGGATATACGGCCGACGAGGTGAACAAGATACTCGGTGGAAACTACCGCAGGGTGTTCGATGCCACGGTTGGGTAAGCGGGGGGCGGCGCAGAGATTCCAAGCAGTCGCAATGGACAGCTCGTCAATCGATCTTCCTCAGGGGCGGGCGCATTAATATTGCGGCCGTTAATTCATCCGGAATCCGCTGCGATATTGGATGGCTTCCGCGATGTGCAAAGCCTCCGGCTGCGGGGCTCCATCCAAGTCGGCCAGCGTACGGGCGACCTTCAAAACACGATAATGGGCTCGCGCGGACCACTGGAAGCGATGCCCTGCCTGTTCGAGCAAGTCGCGCCCACGCTGGTCCGGTTGGCAAGCCGCTTCGAGTGCGCGCGCGGTTAACGCCTGATTCGAGCAAGCTTGTCGCGCAATTTGCCGTTGTCGAGCGCTCGCCACGCGCAGCGCTACCGCGGCGCTGCTCTCTCCCGGCTGTTGGGCACGCTCGGCCAGTTCGTGAGGCGTAAGCGCTGGCATCGTAATCTGCATGTCGATGCGATCCAGCAACGGGCCCGACAATTTATTCTGATAGCGTGCCGCCTGGTCGGGCGAGCAGCGGCAGCGCGCCCGGTTATCGCTGAACCAGCCGCGCCAGCCGCAGGGGCATGGATTCATCGCAGCAATCAGTTGAGCCGCCGCCGGAAATTCGACCTGCCGTCCCGCTCGCGAAATGGTGATGTGGCCATTCTCGAGCGGCTCGCGCAGCATTTCCAGCACTTTCCGATCGAATTCGGGCAACTCGTCCAGGAACAACACGCCCAAATGCGCCAGCGTAATTTCGCCGGCCTGAGGGGGATTGCCGCCACCGATCAGCGCCGCCGCACTCGCCGAATGGTGCGGTGCTCGAAACGGACGGCGTTGCCACATCGCAGGCGAAAAGCCACCCTTGCTCAAACTCAGTACTGCCGCACAGGCCAGTGCCTCGGACGCCGTCATTGGCGGAAGAATGCCGGGCAACCGCGCGGCCAGCATCGATTTTCCCGCCCCGGGTGGACCCACGATCAGCAAATGATGTCCGCCCGCCGCGGCCACCTCGAGCGCGCGCCGAGCTGCAGCCTGCCCGATCACTTCGTCTAGATCCGGTTGGGGCGGCGGGGCGGTTGGAGCGGGAGCGCTGAGCGGTTGCAGTGCTGCGCCTGCGGCCCGCGCCAAATGAGCGCACAGGCTCGGTAAATCCGGCGCGCCGAACACGCTTACACCCGGCACCAAGGCGGCCGCGGCCGCGCTTTCAAGCGGTAGGTAAAGCTCAGGCTCGCGCGTGGCGGGAGACGAACGCGCCTGGCACTTTTCGGCGTGCGTACGAACCAATTCGCACGCCATTGCGAACACGCCCCGGATAGGCCGAAGAGCCCCGGAAAGCGAAAGCTCGCCGGCAAATTCACGGCCTTCGAGCGCCTTGATCGGTAATTGTCCGCTGGCCGCGAGGATGCCGAGCGCTATCGGCAAGTCGAAATGCCCCGATGCCTTGGGAAGATCGGCGGGCGCGAGGTTGACGGTAATACGGCGCGCGGGAAACTCGAAACGGCAATTCTGCAGAGCCGCGCGGACCCGCTCTCGGCTCTCGCGCACTTCAAGATCAGGCAATCCCACAATTGAAAACGCAGGCAGGCCATTGGCAAGATGCACTTCCACCTTGACCTCAGGCGCACCGCCTGGCGCCAGCGCGCGGCTACGGACTAGAGCGAGCGACACAACCGGGCCTTGGGTGCCGGAGCCGAAGTGGGAGGGTAGCGAGCGACCGCGTGGCCTAGCGGCTGCGGCGCTTACTGCGCAGCAGTGGTCTTCAGGCGCGCTTCGAGTTCGACGACGCGTCGTTCCAACTCTTCCAGACGCAGCCGGGTACGGATCAGCACCTGCGCTTGCGTATCGAATTCTTCGCGCGTGACCAGATCGAATTTGTTGAAACCCTGGGCCAGCATGGCCTTGACGTTGCGCTCGACGTCCTTGGCCGGGGAGTTCTTCAGCATTTCGTTGATTTTCGCTTGGATGTCTTGCAGGACTTCATTGGGTTTCATGGTTTTTCCTTGTTTGCACAAAAATGGTGCGTTATCGGTTGAAGTGTAGCGGGTGCCACGACAAACGCGCAATTATGGTGCGGATTGCGGGGTCGTGCATCACCCGGTTCACCGTTGGTTGTGTGGGCTAATGCGCGGTAATTGGCGCTGTATAGCGATTCAAAACACTCTAGCACGTCCACCACGCAGCACAGAAGCGTCCCCCTTAGGATTGACCGTACGGCCTACCTCCGGTGTTCGACGCGGGCGAGCGAGCGCAAGAGCATCATCGCGACACGGTGCGTATCAAGTCTGCGAGGTCCGATCAGGCGCGCGTTAAGCCGCGTGTTGAGCCGCATGAGGGCCGCATGGCATGGGAGTTGCTCAAGTAATTCGGTACTACTCAAAAACTGCAATATCGGCGTACTTATTGGCTTACATATCGGCCTAAACAGCGCGGCCTAAACATCGCGGCCTAAACATCGGCTGTGGTACCAAGCCACGACAGGGACATCAAGCGAGGATTCCATGAAATTGATAACCGCAATCATCAAGCCATTCAAGCTCGATGAGGCGCGCGAAGCCTTATCGGCGATCGGCGTCTCGGGGATAACCGTGACGGAGGT
>NZ_LMUX01000028.1 GCF_009765705.1 Burkholderia sp. L27(2015)
GCGCAGCGGGAAAAAAGGAGAATAACGATGGCCTGGACTCGGGAAGAAATGGCGGCGCGCGCGGCCAAGGAATTGAAGGACGGTTTTTACGTCAATCTGGGCATAGGGTTGCCCACGCTGGTGGCCAATCATGTGCCGGCGGGCATCGAAGTGTGGCTGCAATCGGAAAACGGTTTGCTGGGCATCGGCCCCTCGCCGTTTGAGGACGAAGTGGACGCGGACATGATCAACGCGGGCAAGCAGACCGTGACCACGCTGCCGGGCTCGTCGATTTTTTCGTCGGCCGATTCGTTTGCGATGATACGCGGCGGGCACATCAATCTGGCGATCCTGGGGGCGATGCAGGTCAGCCAGCATGGCGATTTGGCCAACTG
>NZ_LMUX01000029.1 GCF_009765705.1 Burkholderia sp. L27(2015)
GCCGGATACAACTGGCAGTTGTCGAATACATTGATGCTGTACACCGGCGACAGCGAAGTGGCATCGGGCATAGGTTGCACGCGCAGGCGGAAATCGCTGCCCGGGCAATTGGGCATTTCGTTGCCGTCGAGGCTGAGCAGACTCGCCTGGTCCAGTACGCGCTGACGTGGCGAAGCCAGCACACTGCCGTCGGCGGCGAAAGTCGTTGCACGGACGGTCACCGGCAACTTCACCGCGATCGGTGTGCGATACAGCGGCGAGTGCAGATCCGGCGCACTGCCGTCCAGCGTGTAGTGCAACGCACCAGCGCCGGCTTGGTCGGACAACGTAACCTGGGCCGTACCACTGGCCAGTGCGGCGTTGCGATCCAGGCCGATATCCGGCGCGAACGCGCTGTCGGCATAGCCGATGCCCTGTGCGCGATAGCGTGCGAACTGCGCCGGCAGGCGGGCGAGGAACCCGTGCCAGTCTCGTGATCCAGCCGCTGACCAGTCCACTTCGCTCAGCGCATCCAGTCGCGGGAACACGGCGTGCTCCACGTGCGCTATCGTCGGCATGTGCTCGGTCCACACATTGGCCTGCGCCCCGAGTACGTGCTTCGCTTGCGCCGCGTCGAGCTCTTTCGGTACCGGCTCGAACGCATAGACGCTGGCCAGATCCTGCACTGGGATACGCCCGGCGATCTCGTCGGCGCGATCGCTTTGCAACTGGTCGAAATACAGGCCGGGCGCTGGCGAAAGCACCACATCATGCCCTTGCTTCGCCGCCGTGATCGCACCCTGCGCGCCGCGCCATGACATCACGGTGGCGTCGGCGGGGACACCGCCATCGAGGATCTCATCCCAGCCGATCAAGCGCCTTCCATGCGTGGCCAGGTACTTGCCGACGCGATCGTTGAACCAGCCCTGCAGCGCATCTTCGTCCTTCACACCCAACGCGTGCATCTTCGCCTGCACGG
>NZ_LMUX01000030.1 GCF_009765705.1 Burkholderia sp. L27(2015)
TGGCGATGCGCGCCGGATCCAGATGCGTCAGGGCGATGGCTTTGTCGCCGACCACGTCCTGCACCGACTGCACTGTGCCGTTGCCCAGTGTGACGCGAATATGTTTGGGCAACTCGCCGCCATCCGGGCCGGCGTAGCCGCGCGAGGTGATCAGGTAGCGCGTGCCCTGCTTCACCCAGCTGCCGGCCACTTGTCCGTGGCCGTCATCGCTGTAGCCGGCAAAGGTGAGCTCAAGCTCCAGTGCGGCCGGCGTCATCGGCGTGCCCGCGGCCAGCGGCAGCGGTCGCGCGTAAACGCGGGTGGGCACGGCAAACACCAGATCGTTGAAGCGATCCTGCACGCGCTTGTTCAACACCAGCGTATACGGCAGCACGAAACCGAACAACAGGCCCATGCCGATCCAGAACGGGATGCGCAGCCACGGCCAACAGGCGCGTGCGATCGAACGGGTACGGGTCAAGAAGTCCAACGTGGGGGGAATCCGGCAGTGAGTGGCTCGATCATAGGGCCTGCCACCCGGCGGGCATCTGA
>NZ_LMUX01000031.1 GCF_009765705.1 Burkholderia sp. L27(2015)
CGCTGGCACGGCAGTATTGACGACGGTGGAATCCAGCGCCTGCATGAAGAACGCGGCGGCAACCAGCCACAGCAAGCCGCGGAAGCGCTCACGAGAGGAGATGTCGGACAAGGCGGCTGAAACCGTCGCTGGTATCGATTCAGCGGGGGCGGCAGCGTGGGGATCCGCGGCGGCTGGGGGTAACATTGCCCGACATGATACTTGCTATGACAGCTAACTTTGCGTGAACCCCATTCGCGGAGTCAGCCAGATTTCATCTGTTGTTCCCTTCGTCCAGCTCGCTCAGCCGGTACCTGTCTGAGCGTGTCGATCAATGCACCAGGTGCCTGCTTGGCAGGCATTTCAAGGCTTGAAGTGATGCACAAATCCGATCTGAAAACCGCCCGGCAACCAGCTGAGAATCAGTGGTGACTGGCGGTGTGAGGCCCACAGGCCGACCCCGGTGCCGAGCGCCGCGCCAACCAGTACATCACTTTGCCAATGACCATGGGTCTTGACGCGCGCCACGGCGTCATAGGCCGGCAACAAGGCCAACGCATAGATCGCCGGATGATCGTCGCCGTAGGCGGCCATGAACGGTGTCACGGCGGCAGCAATCGCAGTCACTTCGCCGCTGGGAAAGCTCTGCGCGTGTACGCCCTTGAAAAACTCGTTCGGATTGTTGGTCTGCGAGGGTCGTTCGCGTTGGAACGTATATTTCATCACCTCCGCGCCCGCGCTGCTGATAGCCATCGCATCGACCGAGCGCCAGAAAGTGTCGCCGAGCTTGTCCTGGTCGCCGAACGCCAAGGCACCGGCACTCACGGTAAGAATCGTGCCGTATACCAGGATTTCCTGATTGCTTCGCTTCCAGATGCCGCTGTTGTCGTAACTCACGACGTGG
>NZ_LMUX01000003.1 GCF_009765705.1 Burkholderia sp. L27(2015)
GTTTGCAACCTGGCGAGAAGATCGTAGTGAGCGGCTTGCAGCGGGTACGCCCGGGCAGCGAAGTGAAGGCCAATCCGGTGCCGATGTCGGGTGAAAACACCGCGACGCAACCCTCATGAGCAAGCTCAACGCTCCAGCGCAACATTCAGCGATTTTTTTGAGGCTGCCATGAATATTTCAAAGTTCTTTATCGACCGGCCGATTTTTGCCGGCGTGCTATCGGTCTTGATTCTGCTAGCCGGTATCATCTCGCTGTTCCAGTTGCCGATTTCCGAGTATCCGGAAGTGGTGCCGCCCTCGGTGATCGTGCACGCACAGTACCCGGGCGCCAACCCCAAGGT
>NZ_LMUX01000032.1 GCF_009765705.1 Burkholderia sp. L27(2015)
GCAGTCAGTACGCGCGTGCTGAAGCTGCTCGTCTCGATGTGAGGGCGCGGCACGTCGGCGCGAACAGGTCGAGCCGGCACTGGGTATTGAGACATAGGTGACTTCGACAATCGATGGATGCAGTTCCGGCCCAGTGGCCTCGACCAACGCGGCTTGCCTGGCGGTGGCATCAAGAACTGAGATGTGGTCACAGCCTATCAGGGCTGGCTTGGCATGAAAATTTATTTTTTGAAAGTGAGACAGACGGTCAAGTCTGTCGAAATTCTGAGATCACAATCACAAAAGTAGAAATTCAGTTCTTCGGACGCCAGTCGGGCTCGTCAGATGAGCTGGGCCTCGCATTGTTTGCGGATACGAGGAAGGCGTTGCCATTTGCTGAGTCTGTTTGGGTCACCGGCCGGAAATCGGGCCACCACAAACAAGGCGAATGGTCATCGGTGAGCTGCGACCCAATAAAAAAAACTGACGCGCATCGAATCTTTCGCGTCACAAGGTGCCTCTAAATGTGTCTGCCACAACTCAATGCACTCTGCAACTTGCTCCGTGAAGATAGATTGCGACCCAATTCACGTTTTCGCAAATACATGGCACATTTGTTGCTGCCGCGTTGTGGTTAAGCGAAATCCATCAGGGGAAATTCTTGCGACCTGTTCACTTCATCTCGGGCCTACCCAGGTCCGGATCGACTCTGCTTGCCGGTCTGTTACGCCAGAACCCACGTTTCCATGCCGGCATGAGCGGCCCGGTCGGCGGCTTGTTCAATACGCTGCAGGGCGACATGAGTGGGCGCAACGAATACTCGGTCTTCATTTCCGATAC
>NZ_LMUX01000033.1 GCF_009765705.1 Burkholderia sp. L27(2015)
GGACAAGCTGGTGAAAGTAATACCGGCCGAATTCAAGCAGGACGCCCACCATTGGCTGATCCTGCACGGCCGCTACGTATGCAAGGCACGCAAACCGGATTGCCCGCAATGCGTGATCCGCGACCTGTGCCGCTACAAAGACAAGACTCCCGCCAGCTGAGCGCATTTGTAGGTTGGGGTGAGCGCAGCGAAGCCCAACATTCCCGCGCCGACCTGTTGGGCTTCGCTACGCTCACCCCAACCTACGCGCTCCCTCCAGCCACCGCTCGCCCTGAGCTCTTCCCCCAAACTCCTCTCACCGTTCGCCCTGAGCGTAGCCGCGCAGCGGCGAAGTCGAAGGGGGTCTAGTGCGAGGCTTCGACTTCACGCCCTCGGCGCTACGCCCAGCCCGAACGGTTTCGATAAACTGCAGGTCGAGCTGTAGGTTGGAGTGAGCGCAGCGAAGCCCAACAGGTCAGCGCGGGAATATTGGGCTTCGCTGCGCTCACCCCAACCTACGCGGTTGATCGACGCTGTTGGCTAGCTTCGGGCAGGTAGCTGCGCCCGCTCCAACGCCGCAATATGACGCTCCAGGCGCGGCCCCAGATAACAGTGCGAGCCACACGGCAACAGCCCGACCTCCCCGAATTCGCGCAAATACCAAGCCGGAGCGCGCGAAATGAAACCGTGATGGTCGCCGGCAACATCGTCGCGACTGGTGAATACTTCCAGAAACGCCACGCCCTCGAGCATCTCGCCAATGCCCTGCAAGCCGGCGCGAATCTCGGACGGTTTCAGGTAGTGCAGCACATCGGTGCAGACGATCAGATCGAACCGTGTATCGAAGCGCAGCTGTTCGAGCTGTCCGAAACGCGCCAGCCCGATGTTGCGGCTGCGGCCGTAGCGCGCCA
>NZ_LMUX01000034.1 GCF_009765705.1 Burkholderia sp. L27(2015)
CGTCCGTTGCCGGCCAACAAACCATGCTTGGCGCTGCTCACGCTGAAATAGCTGCGGCCATCCGGATCGTATTCGAGCAGAAAACGCGCCTGAGGCGTCAGGTCGCTGCCGAGCTGGTCGTTACCCAGCATCTTCGCCAGCGTCAGCGCATCGTCGCTGAGGTCGCGGTCATGCACCCGGTTGGCATAGGCCAGGGCGACCCCGTAGGTCAGCAGCGCATCCAGAAGCAGCAGCGCGGCCATCGGGATCAACAGGAAAATCAGTAGTCGGCGGCGCAGGCTGGGGCGCAGATGACGTGTGTGTGCGTGGCTCATGCTGGACCGTCCTCGGATTCGCCAGCTTCCTCGAGCAGGTAGCCAAGACCGCGGATCGTGCGCACGCCGGTGCCACTGCCGTGCAGCTTGCGGCGCAAGCGGTGGATGGCGATGTCCAGTCCGTTGTCGGTCAATTCCTGGTCCCAGTCGCACAGCGCCTCGATCAACTGGGCGCGGCTGGTGACGCGGTCGGCGCGCAGGGCCAACGCTTCCAGCAAACCGAATTCGCGCGCGGTCAACTCCAGCGGTGCATCGTCGATCCAGGCGCGGTGTCCGGGTAGGTCCAGCCGCAATCGACCGAGCTGCAATTCCGGAACGCCGCGGCTGCTGGCACGCCGCAACAGCGCACGCACGCGCGCCTCGAACTCGGACAGCGCAAATGGTTTGACCAGATAGTCATCGGCGCCCAGGTCGAGCACGCGAACGCGTTCGGGCAAACCGTCACGCGCAGTCACCACCAGCACGGGCAGGCCGGCGCCACGGCTGCGCAGGCGCTGCAACACTTCACTGCCGTCGAGGGCGGGCAGGCCGAGATCCAGCACCAGCAGGTCATAGTCGTGATCGCGCAGTGCCGCGTCGGCCAGGTTGCCACCGGCGACA
>NZ_LMUX01000035.1 GCF_009765705.1 Burkholderia sp. L27(2015)
ACGGCCGAACCCGCGTTAAAGCCGAACCAGCCTACCCACAGCATTGCAGCACCGACCAGCGTGAGCACCAGGTTGTGCGGCGCCATGGCTTCTTTGCCGTAGCCCACCCGCTTGCCCAACACCAGCGCACACACCAGACCAGCAATACCTGCGTTGATGTGCACCACCGTGCCGCCTGCGAAGTCCAGGATGCCAGCGGT
>NZ_LMUX01000036.1 GCF_009765705.1 Burkholderia sp. L27(2015)
CGCTCGACGTTCTCGACCACCACGATCGCATCGTCGACCACGATCCCGATCGCCAGCACCATGCCGAACAAGGAGAGCGCGTTGATCGAATAACCGAACGCGAGCAGCAGCGAAAACGTACCGATGATCGAAACTGGCACCGCCAGCAACGGGATCAACGAAGCACGCCAGGTCTGCAAGAAGACGATCACCACGACCACCACCAGCGCAATCGCTTCAAGCAAGGTATGCACTACCGCTTCGATACTGGAGCGCACGAACTGCGTCGGGTCATAGACCACTTGATAGTCGACACCCGGCGGCATGTCGGCCTTCAATTCCTTCATCGTCTTGCGCACTTCGTCGGAGATCTGCAGCGAGTTGGCCCCCGGCGACTGGTTAATCGCAATGGCGACCGCTTGCTTGTTATCCAGCAAGGCCCGCAGCCCGTACTCGGAAGCCGCCATTTCAACGCGTGCGACGTCGCCCAAGCGCGTCACGGCGCCATCGGGTCCCGTCTTCAACACGATGTCGGCGAATTCGGACTCGGTCTGCAAACGGCCTTGCGTATTGATGTTCAGTTGAATCGGTACGTTGGGGCTCATCGGCGATTCACCGATCACCCCCGCGGCCACCTGCACGTTCTGCTCGCGAATCGCATTCGTGATATCCGTCGCAGTCATGCCATGTTCGGCAACCTTTTGCGGGTCGAGCCAGATGCGCATCGAATAATCGCCCGAACCCCAGAGCTGGGCTTCGCCGACACCCTGAATCCGCTCCAGCCGTTCCTTGACGTTGATCAACGCGTAGTTGCGCAGATAAGTCATGTCATAGCGGTTGTTGGGCGAGATCAGGTGGACCACCATCGTGAGCGTCGGCGACGACTTGATCGTCGTCACACCCAGCAACTGCACGTCCTGCGGCAAACGCGGCAACGCTTG
>NZ_LMUX01000037.1 GCF_009765705.1 Burkholderia sp. L27(2015)
TCGCCTGCACTTGCCGCGTTGTTGCTTAAGGGCCATGACGAGCCGAAGGATTGGCTCACGCGTGCGATGGACCGGGTCTTTGGTGGCTTCTTCCGCGTTTTCAACAAGGTGTTTCATCGCGGCGCTGAGGGGTATGGTCGCGGTGTGACGCGTGTCATCGGCCATAAAGGGCTGATGATGGTGGTGTACGCCCTGTTGCTGTGCGGTGCCGTGGTGATGGCGAGGGTGGTGCCGGGTGGCTTCGTGCCGGCGCAGGACAAAGAGTATCTGATCAGCTTTGCGCAGTTGCCCAACGGTGCCTCACTGGATCGTAGCGAAGCGGTCGTGAAGCAGATGACCGACATCGCGCTCAAAACACCGGGCGTGCAAAGTGCCGTCGAGTTTCCGGGTCTATCGGTGAACGGTTTCACCAACTCGTCCAGTGCGGCCATCGTGTTCGTGACACTTAAGCCGTTCGATCAGCGTCGTACGAAGGCATTGTCGGCCGGTGCGATTGCGGGTAGCTTGAATCAGCAATACAGCGTGATCAAAGGTTCGTTCATCGCCGTGTTCCCGCCGCCGCCGGTTTTGGGCTTGGGTACCTTGGGTGGCTTCAAGTTCCAGATCGAAGATCGTGGAGCATTGGGCTACGCCGCGCTGAGCGATGCGACGCAGGCGTTCCTGAAGCGTGCCGCGCAAACGCCTGAACTGGGACCGACGTTCTCAAGCTATCAGATCAACGTGCCGCAATTGAACGTCGACCTCGATCGGGTCAAAGCCAAGCAATTGGGCGTGCCGGTCACGGACGTGTTCAATACGATGCA
>NZ_LMUX01000038.1 GCF_009765705.1 Burkholderia sp. L27(2015)
GAAAGTCCCGCTGGAGATGCGCGAGCACTGGAAGCTGGAAATCGACGCGTATCTGCATCAGCGGCGCAGCCTGCGCGGGCTGATCCTGATCGTGGATATCCGGCATCCGCTGAAGGAGTTCGACCGGCTGATGCTGGAGTTCTGCTTCGCCACCCAACTGCCCTGCCACCTGCTGCTGACCAAGGCCGACAAGCTCTCGCGCGGCCAGGCCACGCAGGCGCTGGCGACCTTGCTGAAGCAGTTTGCGGCGGAAGGGCTGCACGCCACTGCGCAGGTGTTTTCATCTTCTGCCGGTACCGGCGTGGATGAAGCGCGGCAGGCGGTGATGACCCTATTGCGCCAGCCGCGCGAAGGAGCACACCA
>NZ_LMUX01000039.1 GCF_009765705.1 Burkholderia sp. L27(2015)
GTGCGGCCGCCTTCGCGAATGGCGAAACGCAGGCCTTCGTCCATCGCGATCGGGTGGATCAGGCTCACCACCATCTTCACGTTGTCGCCCGGCATCACCATTTCCACGCCCTCCGGCAGCTCGCAAGCGCCGGTCACGTCGGTGGTGCGGAAGTAGAACTGCGGGCGGTAACCCTTGAAGAACGGCGTATGACGGCCACCCTCGTCCTTCGACAGCACATACACCTCAGCCTCGAAGTCGGTGTGCGGGGTGATTGTGCCCGGCTTGGCCAGGACCTGGCCACGCTCGACGTCGTCACGCTTCAGGCCGCGCAGCAGCAGACCGGCGTTGTCGCCTGCCTGACCCTGATCCAGCAGCTTGCGGAACATTTCCACGCCGGTCACGGTGGTCTTCTGCGTCGGACGGATGCCGATCACTTCGATTTCGTCGCCGACCTTGACGATGCCGCGCTCGATACGACCGGTCACCACGGTGCCGCGGCCGGAAATCGAGAACACGTCTTCCACCGGCATCAGGAACGGGCGGTCAATCACGCGCACCGGCTCCGGAATGTAGCTGTCCAGCGCATCAACCAGCTTGATGATCGCCGGCACGCCGATCTCGCTCTGATCGCCTTCCAGCGCCAGCTTGGCCGAACCCTGGATGATCGGGGTGTCATCGCCCGGGAAGTCGTACTTGGTCAGCAGCTCGCGCACTTCCATCTCGACCAGCTCGAGCAGCTCGGCGTCGTCCACCATGTCGGCCTTGTTCAGGAA
>NZ_LMUX01000040.1 GCF_009765705.1 Burkholderia sp. L27(2015)
CTGTGTGCCGCGGCGATCAACAGCAGGCAGCAAAGGCTTGGTAGGAATCTGTTCATGTCTGAGTATTGCGCAACGGACACCGCAACCGCCAGTCAACGCGATTCAATGAGCTCGGTCACACTAATGATTATTCATTTGGTTGTTTATATGGAAAAAACCCGGAATAAATTACAGGTATCCAGAGGCCTCGATAGTGCTAGCGTGAGGAGTCACCATTACATGGCGACCAGGGACGGGGAATCCAGTTCGTATTTTTGTTTTGGGTATACCGGTGGACTTGGATAATCCGAGTCCGACGACCACAACATCTTGCTTCCACTGGAGAAAAATATGCAATCGAATAAGGCTTTTGGCACGCGTCAACTGGTCCGGATCGCCATCGTTGCAAGTCTCGTTGGTGCAGCGTGGATTCCAGCGGCTTCTGCCGCTCCTCCCGTCAATGATGTCGCTGATCAAGCACAAGCGCAGGCCATGGAGAGTTGGCGCTCGGACATGACGCGTGTCGAGACACCCACGGAAGGCTGCTTTCAGGCCTCGTACCCCAGCATCCTGTGGAAACAGGTCAACTGTACCGTCGTGCAACCGCGCGTCCATCCGCTGCCGAGGCGTGTCAACATGACGGCCGGCGCTTCAGAAACCACAGGCAATGGCAATGACTATGCGATCAAGGTTTCCGGGCTGAT
>NZ_LMUX01000004.1 GCF_009765705.1 Burkholderia sp. L27(2015)
CAAACAAAAACCCCACCTACTCAGGTGGGGTTTTTGCGTTTCGCCTCCCCCGTGCCACTGCTTACACGCCCAAATCAGCCGAGAAACGCGATCGCGCAGGTGATGTATGGCTTCTTTAAGCGGAAACGACTCGTGCGTCGTCCGGTGCGACGCAAATAGCCTCTTCGAAGACCGACGAATTCAGATCTGCAAGCGACGTGCACCCGAGCAATGCCGCGGTGCGGGCAAACTCTTCGGCAAGAATGGTCAGCGCTCGAGACGCCCCGGCTTGGCCTGCCGCAGCCAAGCCATACAGTGTAGCGCGCCCGATAAGTACCGCGTCGGCGCCCAACGCTACGGCCTGGGCGATATCGCTGCCGCGACGAATGCCCCCGTCCATCAGCAATGCGATACGGCCACGAATCAGGGCCGCGGCCGCCGGCAAGAGGTCTAGCGGTGAGCCCACGAGATCCAATTGGCGGCCGCCGTGATTGGATAGCACCACACCATCGGCACCTGAATCAATCGAGCGCTGTATATCGGTCAACGAGAGGATGCCTTTGATGATCAATTTCCTAGGCCAGCGCTGGCGTAGCCAAGCCACATCGCTCCACGTGAGCGAAGCATCCATCTCGCTGCGCATCCAGTCGGCCGTCTGTGCGACGGACATGCCGGCGCCGATGAACGACTCGACATTGACGAAACGAGGACTGTGACCCCTCTGCCAGATGTTCGTCAGCCACCCTGGATGACGCAGCAGATCGAACCGATTTGGCCAATCGAGCACTGCCGGTCGCGCATAGTTGCGTTTATCCCATTCGCGATTGCCATACACCGGGCCGTCGACCGTTAGCATGAGTGCTGAGCAACCCGCTTCTAGCGCGTGAGCGATCAGATGTAGCGCGAAATCCCGGTTGCGCAGCACATACATTTGCATCCAATGGGGCGTTTCGAGGTGAGTGGCCACGGCTTTGATCGAAGCCATCGAAACCATGCTTTGTACGAATGGCAGGCCCGCGCGGGATGCAGCAGACGCCAGATGGATATCGCCCTGATCGATTAAGAAGCCGTTCAAACCGGTAGGTCCAACGATCAGTGGAATTGGCAGCCGCTCGCCGAACAGCGTGGTCGACAAATCCAAAGCATCGACCCCAACAAGCATTCGTGGGACGAGCGTCCGACGCGCAAAAGCGTCGCGGTTGCGCTGGAGCGTAATTTCCCCTTCAGCGCCGCCTTCGAGATATTCGGTGATGAACGCCGGTAACCGGCGGTGCGCAGCGTGACGTAAGTCTTCTATCGTCGTCATGCGTGCGAGATCGCTACCGCGATAATAGCGTCGACTTTTAGGCCACATGAATACCAAGCGGCAGGGTCATGGAGTTCTCGCCAATTAAAAATGAATTCAGAATACTATATGACACCGAATTTCCGGCGTCAATGCTCCAACGTCAGCGAGCGCTGAACCTGTTTGCAGCCAGGGGGTGGGAAATTGGAAGTAGCGAGCCGAGATTGCGAGGACTGAGCCTTCATTAATTCTACGAGCCAAATCAACCGGGTGGTTTCCGATTGGCCGTGGCAGACGTGCACGTCTGCCACGCCGTACGCTTAGTGGTTGTGAACGTGGCCGTGATGAGCGGCATCGGAGATAGCCGGGCGGTTTTGTTGGCAGTCCGGGCATATCCCTTTCAACTCAAAACCCTCACCCGCCAGCTGATAGCCCGCCATCTGAATCTTTGCGACAAGGGCATGTTGCAATGGAGGGTCATGCAACTCCGTTACCGTGCCGCACTCCTGGCACACGACCAAAATGCCATGCTCGCAGTGCGTCAAATCGTGACACGCCGTAAACGCGTTAATCGATTCAATTCGGTGCACTAGACGAGCTGCCAGCAAAAAGTCGAGAGCCCTGTAAATGGTCGGGGGCGCGGACCCGGGATGGGTCTTTTTCATCTCATCGAGCAGCGTGTACGCTTTGGTGGCACGACCTGCGGTCAGCAATAATTCCAGCACTTTTCGTCGAATGGGCGTAAGCCGCTCGCCGCGATTGCGGCAATACTCTTCCGCAAGCGCAAGAGCAGACTCAAGGCGGGGGGGCTGCAGGGTTTCAATCACGAAAGGTTGGCAAGCTTTGAATTATGCATAGGGTCATTTTATACGAGTTGCGCGCTATCCGATTGTAACGGTGAGCCGATACAGGGACTTAATTCAACAAAACCCCTGCTCTTGCGATCGGCTTGAGAGATAAGTTGCAATGAACGGCCTCGACAGACGGCGGTGAGCCCGACCTGAAAGGTGAGGTGAAACAGGGATCTTCACCTTTAAGAAATCTAGCCTGCTAGGCGATTCGTCCTTCAAAGTCCGAGCAAAAATGCAGTTACGTCGCCTATGTTTGCGTGATATTCGCTCAAATCGCCAGAAGACGGTTGTCGGCCTGCCCGAAAAGACGTGCGCGCCGAGGTGGTCCGCTGTTTTGGAGTCAGCGATTATTGAGGCAAATAACGGTCCCAAATGGTGGCTGCAGCTAGGTGTTCGCGGTCGTAAATTATCACCGCGCCATTCTCGACGAAGGTGGGGTACCCGTTTAGCCCCACCATATAAAATCACGGTGCAAATTCTCCTCCGCAGCTTCCAATCACCTTCTCGTACGCTTGATGGCTCCAGCTCCAGCTCCAGCTCCAGCTCCAGCTCCAGCTCCAGCTCCAGCTCCAGCTCCAGCTCCAGCTCCCACTCCCACTCCCACTCCCACTCCCACTCCCACTCCCACTCCCACTCCCACCCCAGTCCCCCGCACCGCGCGCGTTTTCCGATATCCCGCCGGCGGCGTCCCCGTCCACTTTTTGAAAGCGCGATGAAACGACCCAGGATCGGCAAAACCCAGTTCGCCAGCGATAGCGCTCACGGTTTTCGTCGAATGAATCAAAGCCCCAATGGCCAAATCGCGTCTAAGCTCGTCCAGCAGCAACTGGTAAGACTGCCCTTCGTCAGCCAAGCGCCGACGTAAAGTCGAGGCGGTTAGATGCAAGGTATCGGCAATCTCCTCGAATCTCGGCCAGTCGGCCGGCAGCAAAATACGCAACTGCCGGCGCACCCGCGCGGTCAAGCTGCGCTCGTTCTTATACTTGAGGACGATATTCTCGGGTGCGCTGCTCAGAAACGCTTCAAGCGTTTCCGGCGTTTGGATCACCGGCAAGCTTAAATACCGGCTTTCGAATTCGATTTGCGTCGTCGGCATATCGAACTTCATGCGCTCCGAATACATCATCTTGTACTCTGCGCTATACAGCGGCTCGGCGTAGGCAAAGCACGCCTGCACGATCGGTACTCGGCGCCCGACCAGCCAGCACATTAGCCCGTGCAACAGAATCAACATGGTTTCGTGGCCGAACACGCGTACCGCGGCATCTGGCCGGCACGGACCCAGGCGCAGCATCGCAAGCGGATGCGCCCCGGCGCCGGAGCCGGGCTCGAGCGTCACAGCGAGATCATCGAGCACCAGCGAAAAAAAACGACAGGTGCGGCGCAGGGCGTGCTCAAGCGTATGACAACCCATAACGCTATGGCACAGCATGGCGAAACTGCCGACCCGCATAGGATGCGAATCCTGCCCAAAAAATTCATCATCGAGCACGCGCGCGACTAGCCGCCACAGGGTGCTGTAACTGGACGCCGACACCCGCGCCTGTGGCAGTGTGAGCAAGTGGGGGGCGATGCCCGCCGTCCGTAAAATCGGGATGGTATCGATTCCGCGCGCTTGCACCGGCTGTATCGCCTGCTCGACGAAACACATCGCAATTGTGCCTTTTTCCATTGAATCCGCACCGAGTTAGGTTAGCCCCGATGGTAGGCGAACATGGTAATTTATTCCAAATATTTTGAGCGACTGGGCGATAGAAAGGGGGCCGCCGGGCACCTATACTTTTCGGATTAGCGACATCTGAAATCGTTTTCAACGATGTTCCGCGCCCGCCGACATGCATCGGCCCATTGCTGGCGCTCAAATCGCTCCCGCTTGAATTCACCAGGATCGAACTCATGTCTGATTTTTACACCGAAGAGCAAACCATGATTCGCGACGCGGCGCGCAGTTTCGCCAGCGAACGCTTGGCGCCCAACGCCGGTAAATGGGACCGGGACCGTCAGTTGCCCCCCGAAGTCGTGCGCGAGATGGGCGCACTGGGCCTGCTTGGCATGATGGTGCCGGAAGCGTGGGGCGGCAACTATACCGATTACACCGCCTATGCTCTGGCGATCGAAGAAATCGCGGCCGGCTGCGCCAGTTGCTCAACGCTCATGGCAGTGCACAACTCCGTCGGTTGCATGCCTATCCTCAAATACGGCACTGAAGCGCAAAAGACCGCGTATCTCGGTCGGCTCGCCAGTGGCGAGATTATCGGCGCGTTCTGCCTCACCGAGCCGCAAGCGGGCTCGGAAGCCAACAATTTGAAGACGCGCGCGGTCCTTCAAGACGGGCGATGGGTACTGAACGGCAACAAGCAATTCGTCACCAACGGGCGACGCGCGGGCCTGGCGATCGTCTTCGCGGTGACCGACCCCGACATGGGCAAGCGCGGGCTGTCCGCCTTCATCGTGCCGACTGAAACGCCGGGGTTCAACGTCGATCAACCCGAGCACAAAATGGGCATACGCGCGTCGGATACTTGCGCCATTTCCCTGGTCGATTGCGCAATTCCCGAGGCCAATCTGCTGGGCACGCGCGGCGAAGGATTGCGCATTGCCCTGTCGAACCTCGAAGGTGGCCGCGTGGGCATCGCTGCCCAGGCGGTGGGCATCGCGCGGGCAGCGCTCGAAGCCGCACAGCGCTATGCCCATGACCGCGTCCAGTTCGGTAAAGCGCTGACCGAGCACCAAGCCATCAGCCAAATGCTGGCCGACATGCATACCCGCCTGAATGCAGCGCGTTTGTTGACACTGCACGCTGCGCAACTGCGCACCGAAGGGCGGCCGTGTCTATCGGAAGCTTCGCAGGCTAAATTATTTGCGTCCGAAACCGCGGAATGGGTGTGCTCGAAAGCGCTACAGATCCACGGCGGTTACGGCTATCTGGAAGATTATCCGGTCGAACGCCATTACCGCGACGCGCGCATTACCCAAATTTACGAGGGCACCAGCGAAATCCAACGCATGGTGATTGCCCGCGACCTGTAAGCAAGCATGGGCACAATCCGCGCGCGGAACCCTCTAAGGTAGGGTAATGACCGTGGTTACCCCAACCCCGCACTCGTTACACTAGATAGCGCCAATTGGGCAAAGGACACGAACGACATAAGCCACCGGCAGCAGATACACGGGCAACACATACGTTACCCGCGGTTGCCACAGCACAGCCCCCGAAATCGCGCGCCAGTCGCGACGGGTCAAGCCGATCAGGAGACATAGATGGATGCAGCACAGGCTTTTTTCGAAGCTCGCGATTTTCTCATCAAGCATCGTGAAGACTACGACACGGCTTACCGGGATTTTCGCTGGCCCAAGCTCGGAGCATTCAACTGGGCGCTCGATTACTTCGACGTAATCGCCGTCAACAACCCCCAAACAGCGCTCTGGATCGTCGAAGAAGATGGCAGCGACGCCCGCTTCTCGTACGCGCAAATGGCCGAGCGCTCCAACCGCGTGGCCAACTATCTGCGTGGCCTGGGTGTCAAACGCAAGCAGCGCATCCTATTGATGCTGCCCAATCAAGTCGCGCTGTGGGACGTCATGTTGGCGGCAATGAAACTTGGCGCGGTGGTCATTCCGGCGACCACCTTACTCGCGAACAGCGACCTGCGGGACCGCATCGTGCTTGGCGAAGTCGACTACGTGGTTGCCGCAGCCTCCGAACTCGACAAATTCAACGGCATAGACTTGGCGCTTAAACGCATCGCAGTGGGCGGCGCACGACCCGGCTGGGAAAATCTCGACGACGCCTATCAAGCATCGCCGCACTTCACCGCCGATGCGCCTACTGACGCCACCGACCCGATGCTCTTGTACTTCACCTCGGGCACGACCTCCAAACCGAAACTGGTGGCTCACAGCCACCAGAGCTATCCGGTCGGGCACTTGTCGACCATGTACTGGATCGGGCTCAAACCGGGCGATGTGCATTGGAATATCAGCTCGCCGGGCTGGGCCAAACACGCCTGGAGCTGCTTCTACGCGCCGTGGAATGCACAGGCGACGGTGTTTATCTACAACTACACGCGCTTTAACGCGCCAGCCGTGCTCGACACCATCGGGCGGTGTCGCGTCACCACGCTATGCGCACCCCCTACCGTGTGGCGCATGCTGGTCCAGGAGAATCTGGCTGCGCACCCCACTCATCTGCGTGAACTGGTGGGGGCGGGCGAACCGCTTAACCCGGAAGTGATCGAGCGGGTTCGTCACGGCTGGGGCATCACCATACGCGACGGCTACGGTCAAACCGAAACCACCTGCCAGATCGGCAATTCGCCGGGCCAGATCGTCAAGCCAGGATCGATGGGGCGGCCGCTGCCCGGCTATCACATCACCTTGCTCGACCCCGACGACGAACCGGCCGAAGAAGGCGAAATCGCGCTTGAAATGGCGGACCCTCCACTTGGCCTGATGACGGGCTACGCGGGCAATCAGACCGAAACCGCGCGGGCGACGCGTGCCGGTTTTTACCATACGTCGGATCTGGCCGAGCGCGGCGCCGATGGCTACTACACGTACATCGGACGATCCGACGATGTGTTCAAAGCATCCGATTACCGTCTCAGCCCGTTCGAGCTGGAAAGCGTGCTGATCGAGCATGAGGCGATCGCCGAAGCGGCCGTTGTGCCCAGCCCCGACCCATTGCGCCTGTCCGTGCCCAAAGCCTTTGTCTCGATTCGCACGGGCTTCACCGCCGATCGGGCTACGGCGCGCGCGGTGTTTGAATACTGCCGCGATCACCTCGCGCCTTACAAACGGATACGCCGCCTCGAATTTGCGGAATTGCCGAAAACCATCTCGGGCAAGATTCGCCGCGTCGAATTGCGCAGACGCGAGGAAGGCCGCACCGACCTGACCCAGCGCGGTGCACTGGAATTCTGGGAAGAAGATTTTCCCGAGCTGCGGTAAATCCAACGCCGCCCCTTAACCCCCGATAACACGCGCACTGACGTTGCGCCTTATACCCAAACGGAGTTCACATCATGAATGCCTCACTGCAATCCACCAGCGTCGCAGCGCCTACTGTCAAACTGCTGATCAATGGCGAATGGGTCGAGTCGAAAGCGACCGAATGGCGCGACATCGTCAACCCCGCTACGCAGGAAGTATTGGCTCGGGTTCCGTTCGCCACCGCAGCCGAAGTCGATGCCGCGGTCGCCGCAGCCAAGGAAGCGTTCAAGACTTGGCGCCACACGCCGACCGGCGCACGTGCGCGCATCATGCTCAAATTCCAGGCGCTGATTCGCGAGCATTCCAAACGTATCGCCGCGGTGCTGACCGCCGAACAGGGCAAAACGCTGCCCGATGCCGAGGGCGATATTTTCCGCGGCCTCGAAGTGGTTGAACACGCTTGCTCGATCGGCACGCTGCAGCTCGGTGAATATGGCGAGAATGTCGCGGGCACCGTCGACACCTACACGCTGCGCCAGCCGATAGGCGTATGCGCCGGCATCACGCCGTTCAATTTCCCCGCGATGATTCCGCTATGGATGTTCCCGATGGCGATCGTGTGCGGTAACACCTTCGTGCTCAAACCGTCCGAACAGGACCCGCTGTCGACCATCGAACTGGTCAAGCTGGCCCTGGAAGCAGGCGTGCCGCCGGGTGTGTTGAACGTAGTGCAAGGGGGTAAGGACGTTGTCGATGCCATCTGCACACACAAGGATATCAAGGCGATTTCATTCGTCGGCTCGACCGAAGTCGGCACCCACGTGTACAACTTGGCTGGTCAGCACGGCAAACGCGTGCAATCGATGATGGGCGCGAAGAATCACGCGGTGGTACTGCCCGATGCCCACAAGCAGCAAACGTTGAATGCGCTGGTTGGCGCGGGCTTTGGCGCAGCCGGTCAACGCTGCATGGCGACATCGGTGGTCGTGATGGTCGGCTCGTCGAAAGAGTGGATCGGTGAACTCGCCGAACAAGCGCGTGGGCTCAAGGTCAATGCCGGTCACGAGAACGGTACGGACATCGGACCGCTAGTGTCCAAGCGGGCCAAGGAACGCGTGCTCGGACTGATCGCCGATGGCGAACGCGAAGGCGCCAACCTGCTGCTGGATGGTCGCAACTGCAGCGTGCCCGGTTATGAATCGGGCAATTTCATCGGCCCGACTTTGTTCACCGGCGTGAAGACCGGCATGAAAATCTACACCACCGAAATTTTCGGGCCGGTATTGCTGGTCATGGAAGTGGACACGCTGGACGAAGCCATTGAGCTTGTCAACGCAAACCCGTTCGGCAACGGCACCGGCGTATTTACGCAGAGCGGTGCCGCGGCGCGTAAATTCCAGAACGAAATCGACGTGGGCCAAGTCGGCATCAACATTCCGATTCCGGTGCCCGTGCCGTTCTTCAGCTTTACCGGTTCGCGCGGTTCCAAGCTGGGTGATCTGGGTCCCTACGGCAAGCAAGTGGTGCAGTTCTACACCCAGACCAAAACTGTCACCGCACGCTGGTTCGACGACGCTACCGTCAACGATGGCGTCAACACTACTATCAGCATGAAATAGACGGCACGCTCTGGATCACGCACACGATCACAGCAACGCTTAACCAAGGAATTTCCATGAAGATCGGATTTGTAGGCTTGGGCAATATGGGTGGCCCGATGGTGCAAAACCTGTTGAAAGCGGGGCATGCGCTCACGGTATTCGACCTCAACGAAGCGGCGGTCGATGCCGCGGTGAAGGCAGGCGCCGCGCGCACCGATTCGCTCAAATCGCTCGCTGCTGGCAGCGAATTGATCATCACCATGCTGCCTGCGGCCGCGCACGTACGAGCGGTTTATTTGGGCGACGACGGCGTACTGGCGCATGTGGCGCCCGGCGTGCCGCTGATCGATTCGAGCACGATCGACCCGGAAACGGTCAAGCAAATCGCGGCAACGGCTGGCAAGCAGGGCAATTTGCTGGCCGATGCCCCGGTCTCGGGCGGTACCGGGGGGGCGCAAGCGGGCACGCTGACCTTCATGGTCGGCGGCACGCAGGCGGTGTTCGATCAGATCAAGCCGGTACTCCTGGGCATGGGCAAGAACATCGTCCACTGTGGCGACTGCGGTACCGGCCAAATCGCCAAGATCTGCAACAACATGCTGCTGGGTATCTCGATGATAGGGGTCGCCGAAGCGATGTCGTTGGGCGCCTCACTGGGCATCGATAGCAAGGTGTTGGCCGGCATCATCAACACCTCCACCGGGCGTTGCTGGAGTTCCGACACCTATAACCCCTTCCCAGGGGTGATTGAAACGGCTCCGGCGTCACGCGGATACACGGGCGGTTTCGGTGCGGATCTGATGCTCAAGGACTTGGGGCTGGCGACCGAAGCCGCGCGCCAGGTCAAGCAGCCGGTCTTGTTGGGCGCGTTGGCGCAGCAACTTTATCAATCGTTCAGTCAACACGGCGGCGGCGGCATGGATTTTTCGGCGATCATCGGCTTATACCGCAAGGCTGGCGAGAACGCCCCTTGATTCGGCGATCGGACCGCCCATAACGTGTCCGACCCGGCAGTCCCCGCGCGTTAATAAAGACAGCTCCTTTCGCGTGGACTGCCGGATACTTGGTCCCTGTATCGACTCACCTTAGTGCCGTGTGTGGCCGTGCTTACCCGCCACTCACCCAGCGCTCAGAGTCATTCACCTGCCGCGCACCCGTTCCCCATCCGCCGCTCATTTCTTATTTGGCTTAACTTCGGCCGCCGCTGAATTGCGGCTCGACCGCGAGTCTAATCGTCATTCCAACCGTCATTCCCACGCTGCCTGCATGGACAAAAATGAGCGGTCGCATGGGATTTTCAAGAAGCAGGTACCATCTGCAAATGGATTGCACGGGTCGTCGCCCGCAGCCGCATCGCCAGCGCTCACCTGGCATGCCATAGACAGTCGTGCGGTCGCGACTCGCAATTTGCATCCGTGATGATGTTTACGCCGCCGGCCCGGTCGATGCACGCATCGAAACCAGGCCATCCCACGCCGGAGAATGAAGCATGAAGATGGAACCGTTGACGCCGCTCGAAAGCGCGAATCAGGTGAGCCAGTTACCTACTGGGACGAACGACGCCGCAAACCACCGGAACGGTGGCCGGGCCGAATTGCCCGATTGCCCCAATGTCAATAACCCGTACTGGAACCTGGCGCATATTGTCGAGGGGCTGCGCGACTCGCGAGAAGTCACGCACAACGTTCGCCACCTGGGCAGAATCCGCGAGCTGCCATCGCGCGAGTCGCTCGCTCGGGTTCTCGATGGGTTGTCGGCGGTGCTATTCCCCACGCACTACGGTCAATCCGATTTGACTGACGAAGGCATCGACTTCTTCGTTGGCAACACGCTGCACAACACGCTTAACGTGCTGGTCGAACAAGTGCGCCGCGCGCTGCTGTTCGTCTATACCCAGGACGAGGTGCGCGATGCGCATTTGCACCAAAAGGCCTTGGAAATCACGGGGGCGTTTGCAGCACAACTGCCGGCGATCCGCGCCTTGCTCGTCAGCGACTTGCTGGCCGCCTACCAGGGCGATCCGGCCGCCAGCAGCACCTCGGAAATCTTGCTGTGCTACCCCGGCATGACCGCGGTGATTTATTACCGGCTGGCGCATGCGCTGCATCTGCTCGGCATGCCACTGCTGGCGCGCTTGATCACTGAAATCGCGCATTCATTGACCGGCATCGATATCCATCCAGGCGCTGAAATTGGTGGGAGCTTCTTCATCGATCATGGCACGGGTGTCGTCATCGGCGAAACCGCGGTGATTGGCCAGCGTGTGCGTCTGTACCAGGCCGTGACGCTGGGCGCCAAACGTTTCCCCGCTGATGACAATGGCGCGCTGATCAAAGGCACGGCACGCCATCCGATCATCGAGGACGATGTTGTCATTTATGCGGGAGCGACCTTGCTCGGACGCATCACCGTTGGCGAAGGCTCCACCATAGGCGGTAATGTGTGGTTGACGCAAAGCGTGCCGGCGGGCAGCAATGTCTCGCAGGCGAAAATGCGTAATGACTAAAACCCGGACTAAAACCCGGACTAAAACCGGGAGTGCCCCGCCGCGGTGAACGCCGCACCGAACCCTACTTGCGCCACCGCAATGGCCGACGCAGGTGGTGGCGTTCCAGACGCACCGGTGGAGACCCGGTGCTGGCAAATGCCGGCACCGACGCCGGATCGTTTTGCACGCTGCCGCCGCTCCCCGCCAGTGCTTCTGCTTCCCTTCGTTCGTCGGCTTCGACTGTCTTGCCCGTATCGATGAACAAGGCCGCTACCATGCCAACGGCCAGAAGGGCCGCCGAGATCGTGAACGGCACGTTATAACTGCCGGTCTTCTCGATCAAAAAGCCGAATACCACCGGCGACACCATCCCGGCTACGCCAAAGCCCGTATTCATCATCCCGCCCGCCGTTCCGGCGTATTTGCCCGCGATGTCCAGCGGCAGCGTCCAGAGTACCGGGTTCGTGATCTCGAGGAAGAAGAACGAGGCCGACAAGAACCATACCGCCGTGAGCGGATTCGTCGCGGAAATCATCGGCAGCAAAAACGCGAGTGACCCTCCGAGACCGACCACCAGTACCGCGCAACGCGCGAAGCGCAACCGCCCGGTCACCTTGAATAGTTTGTCCGACACGACACCGCCGAGCGTGTCGCCGATCACGCCTGCCATCAGCGGGAGGGCGGTGAACAGCGCAAGTTGCTTCAGATCGAACCCTCGCGACTCTTTCAGATAGGACGGCAGCCAGGTCAAGTACACCCACAGCAGCCAGCCGTAGCAAAAGTCGACAACAGTCACCAACCACATCCGGTGTATCAGTTTACGCCACGGCGTCACCGCATGCTTTGCGCGATCGCAGTCGCCTTCGCAATAACCGATTTCAGCGGTTTCCTCCGGCGTGATGTGCCGATTCTGCTCCGGGGAGTTCGTGAACACGCACAGGAAAAGCACTGTCCAAGCAAGGCTTGCCGCGCCGAGCAGGATGAACGCATCGCGCCAGCCCCCGGTGGCCACCACCGCCAACACCAACGGTGGCGTAACCGCTCCGCCGAGCCGCGCAAAGCTATGGGTGATCCCCTGCGCGAAACCGCGCTCGGCAACCGGCATCCAGTAAGTGAATGCGCGAGTCGCCGTGGGGAAGGCACCGCCTTCGCCGATGCCGAGTATGAAGCGTACCGCCACCAGCATCGACACGCTGCCCGCAAAGCCGGTCGCAAGCGTTGCCAGCCCCCATACGAGGGACAAACCGATCAGCACACGTTTAGGTCCGTACTTGTCCGCGAGCCAACCGCCCACGACTTGCATGATCGCGTACGGATAGGCGAAGGCGGAAAACACCAGTCCGAGCTGACCCGACGTCAGCCCCATTTCATGGCGGATCAGCGGAGCGGCGACGGCAATGTTGACCCGATCGATGTACGAAATGAAATACATCAAACACATGACCGCCAGAATAATGTGGCGCGTTTTTATGCGTCTGTTGAAGAGTTGCATGGTGTCTGTCTCCTGTATTTTTTCTATACTTCAGCCATCGACGAGGGCGGCTTGCTGATTGAGCATCGTTGCCTGAAGTGTTGCCATCACGTCCGCGGCTCATTGAAATGGGCTCTTCGGCGTGCCTCCTATAAAAACAAAAGCGTGGCGCGGCCTGCTTGCCAGGTTCAGGTCTGCAATAGCTTGAGCCGCTGAACCTTTCCAGACGGCCCGCGCGGTAATTCGGTCACAAATCGGAACTCTTTCGGCGTCTTGTAGCGACCCAACTCGACCAGGCAATGGCGGCGTAATTCATCAACGAGCTTCACGGCATCGGCAGCATCAACGACATCGGGCGATACACGCGGCACGACAAACGCGACGATCTCCTGCCCGTACACGGGGTCGGGCACGCCGACCGCAGCCGCTTCCAGCACGGCCGGGTGCTTGAGCAACGCCTCGTCGATCTCTCGCGGCGAGATGTTCTCGCCGCCCTTGATAATCAGTTCCTTGGCGCGGCCGTTGATGTAGAAATAGCCGTCCGCATCCTGATAGCCCAGATCGCCGGTGCGCAGCCAGCCATCCTCGGTAAACGCCGTGCGCGTTTCTTCGAGGCGTTTGTAGTAGCCACTCATCACTTGCTCACCGCGCAGCACCAGTTCGCCACACTCGTTCGGTGCGCAGACGTGACCGTCCGGCGCAACCACCCGCGCATCGCATCCGGAAGGCCGGCCGATGCTGCCCACACGACGCGCTGCCGGTTCGAACGGATTGCTGAATGCCGGCGCAGCCGTTTCGGTCATGCCCATCGTTTCGATGACACCGATACCGAAGCGTGCTTCGAACGCGCGATGGTGTTCCGCCGGCAATGCCGCGGAAGCTGAGCGACAAAATTTGAGCGCACTGAGATCGAATGCGCAAGTTTCATCGGCATTGATCAGGAAAGCGATGATGGTCGGCACCACATTGATCCAGGTGCAGCCGTAATGTGCCGCATCGCGCCAGAACGCGCGCGCGGAAAAGCGCGCCGGCATCACCACCGAGCCTGCATGAAAAAGTGGGGCGAGCAAGGTTACGACCAGACCATTGATGTGATACAGCGGTAGCGATGCCAGCACACGGTCCTGCGTGCCTAGCCGATGTTCGGCGCTGACGTTGCGAGCATTGGCCAGCAGATTCGCGTGCGTGAGCAGCACGCCTTTGGGCGCGCCCGTGGTGCCGGACGTGTACATCAGCAGCGCGTTGTCCGCACCCTTGGGTTCGAGCGCGCGCGCGGCCCGCGGATTGGTCTCGCGGTTAACCTCGTAGTCAGTCCCGCAGTTAGCGCCTCCATCGGCCGCCACCCCGACCGCGGCGAAGGACGAACGACCGGTGGTTTGCGCGAGCGTCGCATGCGGGCGGCCCCAAACCGGTAAGGCCGGCGCAGTCGGTTCCGTGCCGACCACGGCGATCTCGCGCGTGCAACCGGTCGCACGCAACGCAGCGAGCGCATCCTGTATCGAGCCTTCTGTATCGGGCGCGGAAAAAATCAAATTCGTGTCGGAGTGCTCAATGACATAGCTTAGCTGCGAGGGCTGACACAGCAAATTGAGCGGGTTGGCGATCATCCCGCTATACATGGCCGCAAGCAGCAATCTGGCCGTCTGAATGCCGTTGCTCATGAATACCGAAACAACATCGCCTGCCACTCGACCCGTTTTGTGAAATTGTGCTTCGAGCGCGCGGCAATCGTCGCGCAGCTGGCCGAACGTCAGCACAGCCGCTTTGTCTGCCGGTGTGTCATCGTCTTGCGTCGCGAGTAAAAACGGCTTGTCGGGATATTGCAGTGCGCGCGCATCGATCAACGCCCGAATGCTCATTGGCATGTCGGATGGCAGAGGAGGAAGGGAGCGCGAATTCATCGTCCGAACCTTTCGAAAAAAGTGCCGAGCAGGGCGTCGGCGTCGGGCACGGATTCCTTGATAGGGAATGCCACGCGCGTGATGTTCAGGTAGTGGCGAAAATTCAAGTTGCTGGAAAAATTGTTGCCGCCCCATGTGCCGCAGCCCATCGAAAGCGAAAACGGCAGGCCGTTATCGAAGTTGCCGCCTGTTGCGAGGCAGTGAGCTTGATTGACGATCACACGGGCAACCGGCAGCGTTCGTCCGAGCCGCTCGGCCCGAGCGGTGTCGGTGGAATGGAGTCCGACAGAGTGGCCGGCGCCCATGTAGCCATAGATCTCGCGCACGATATCCGCTGCATGGTCGAAGTCGCGTGCGCGGTACACGGCTAATACAGGCGAGAGCTTCTCGCCGGAGAACGGATGCTCAGTGCCGAAGCCCGACTCTTCGACCATCAGAAATTTCGGTTCGTGAGCGGCAATATCGTCCAGGCCTGCAATCTTTGCGATGCTTGTCGCATTACGCCCGGTGCAGGTTTGCGACAGCCGGCCCTCAGGCCACATCACGTCCTGCAGATGCTTCTTTTGCGATGCGTCTAGCATCACACCACCGCAATCGGCCAAGGCGGCCAGCATCGCGTCATAAACGCAGGCCTCGATCACCACGCTATTTTCCGACGAGCAACTGGTGGCATTGTCGAAGGTCTTTGAGCGCATGATCTTGTCGGCAGCCGCATGCAAATCTGCCGATGCATCGACGATGGACGCGACATTACCGGCACCTACGCCGAACGCCGGCGTGCCGCTCGTGTAGGCCATGCGTACATTCGCTTGCGACCCGGTTGCGACGATCAAATCCGCTTGTCGCATCAGTTCAGCGGTAGCCGCTTTGCTGACCGGCGCGGGAAGGAGCTGAACCAGATCGACGGGACACTGCGCCTTGCGCAGTTGTTGATGGATGAATCCCACTAGCAACGCGGCAGCGGTATAGCCTTTAGGCGAGGGCGCGACGATCACCGCGTTGCCGCACTTCAGGGCGTTGACGATTTTGTTGGCGGGGGTCGCCGCGGGATTGGTCGATGGCGTAATGGCCGCGACCACACCGACGGGACGCGCAATTTCGATCAGCCCGCGCGCCTCATCGCGGGAGATGACGCCGGTTGTTTTCTGGCCCTGTAAATCCCGCAACAATCCGAGCGTCTTGCGAAAATTCTTGCGAAATTTGTCATCGACGTTGCCCAGGCCGGTGTCGTGTACGGAGAGTTCGGCAAGCTGGCGGTTTCGGTCTGGCTCCATGATGGCCCAGGCCGCCGCATCGGCCGCGGCGTCGAGCGTCGCCTGTCCGCTTTGCGCGAAGACTTGCTGCGCCACGCGCGCGCGCGCCATCAACGCACTCACCGCATCACGGGTCTCGCTATCGTTAGCGCCCTTGGCTTCGCTTTCTTTTTGTCGTGCATTCATTCCTGACCCCGTCCTGAGAAAACTGGTATGAACTTAAATCTAGTCAAGACACCGAAGCAAGAAGTCCCGTTTTCTCAAGATTCGTTTCCAGCCACGTAAAAAGAATCGAAAAGTGCAATTTCCGGGACTCCTGAAAGTCCCGAAAAGCGATAATATCGATGCAACAGTCGAAAAAGAAGCCAACGCACCAACGCGATTGGTTCATTCGAAGAACGACAGTCTGGAGACGACATGTCGACATCAAACCAGTCCAATGCGGCGGCAGTTCGCGCATTTCGGGTCCTTGAAATTCTTGCCGCGGCCGGCCGGCCGCTTTCGCTGACCGACCTCGTCGACTCAATCGAATTGCCCAAGCAGACGGTGCACCGCATCCTTGCACAATTGATGAATGCTTGGCTCGTTACGCGCGGCGCGGGTGACAAGCTATACGAATGCTCGCCGCGCGTGCGTACGCTCGCGGTCAACGTTTTGATGCATGCCGGTCCTGCTGCGGCGCGTCATGCGCTGCTTGAGGAGTTGGTCAAGAAGATCGGTGAAACCTGCAATCTGACCATGCTCTCGGGCAACGACGTGATCTACGTCGATCGCGTCGAAACCGATTGGCCACTGCGCGTGCATCTGCAACCGGGTTCGCATGTGCCGCTGCATTGTTCGGCGAGCGGCAAACTGCTGCTGAGCTTTTTGCCCAAGCAGCAGCGCGAACGCATGATCGACTCCTTACCGCTGCGCGCTTATTCGGAATCGACGATCACCAGTCGTGAATCGCTGCGCGACGAACTGAAGCAGACCCGCAAACGCATGCTCGCGATCAACGACCAGGAGCACTTGCAAGGGCTAATAGCGATTGCAGTACCCGTGATGCTGAACCGCAATCGCGCCTGTGCCGCGATCGCTGTACAGGCGCCGGTCGGTCGGGTCGTTCTCGATGATCTACTGAGTTTCGTCCCCGATTTGCGGCACGCGGCCGAGCTGACCGCACAGACATTCAGGACCTGATTTACACGGTGGCCACGGTATTGAACGTTGCCGATCGTCGCTCCAGTATTCGCGCCGACCACGCCGAAACCGCCGCGGAAAATATCACGTATGCGCACACCAGCCAGGGGCTGCCACCATTCATCCGAAGCAGGGCGGTGGCGATGATGGGCGTAAGGCCGCTGGCGAATATGCCGGAGAACTGATAGACGAACGAGATGCCGGTATAGCGCACACTGGCGTCGAACAACTCTGCGAATAGTGCGGCTTCAGGTCCGTACACCATCGCGTAGAAAATACCGAACGGGATCACCATCGCGAGCCAGATCATGAAGGTATTCCCCACCTGGTTTTCCATCAACCAAAAAGAAGGCAGCACCGACAAGCCACACACAATCGATCCCCAGCGGTACATGCGGGCCCGCCCCACGATGTCCGACAGCCGGCCGAACACCGGAATAAAGAAACACATCACGATCGCCGAGATCATCACGCCGAGCAGAGCGTCGGTGCGACTCATCGCGATGCGTTGCGTCAGGTAGCCGATCGCGAATACCGCGAAAATATTGAAGAAAACGCCATCGATGTAGCGCGCGCCCATACCCAGCAATATGGTGCTGCGATAGCGAGTGATCATATCGACGAACGGCATCTTCACGTCCTTGCGGGCACGCTTGAGCGCGAGAAACTCGGGCGTTTCCATGACCTTGAGTCGAATATACAAGCCGATGCCGACCAGCAGCAGGGATACCCCGAATGCGACACGCCATCCCCACGCGAAAAAGGCCGTCTCCGACAGTGTGTGCGAGAGCAGCGCGACCACGCCGGACGCAAGGCACAGCCCGATCGACAAGCCAATCTGCGGCAGGCTCGCATAAAGGCCGCGCATATTGGGTGGCGCGTATTCATAGGCCATCAGCACCGCACCGCCCCATTCGCCGCCTAGTCCGATGCCCTGCAGCATGCGCAGGACCAGCAAGAGAATCGGCGCCCAGATGCCGATCTGCGCATAGGTCGGCACGATAGCCACGCCCGCGGTAGCCACGCCCATGATGAGCAGCGTGAATACCAAAGCCGATTTGCGGCCGATACGATCGCCGAAATGTCCGAAGATGATGCCGCCCAGCGGTCGCGTGATGAAGCCGACTGCAAAGGTGCCATAGGCGAGCATGGTCGAGACCAGCGGGTCGCTACCCGGAAAATACAGCTTGTTGAACACAATACCGGCCACAACTCCGTACAGGAAGAAGTCGTACCACTCGACGGTCGCGCCGATCACACTGGCTAGTGCGACGCGACGGACAATGCGGTAATCGATTGTCATAGCTGCTGCTCCGATGGATGCCGCGCGACGTGCGTTGCGCCGCTTGGCAGGTCATGCCCCTCGGTGTCTCCTCCGGGGCGGGTTGGTGAGGTCTATGAGGCCTATGGATATGAGGTCTATGGACTACGCCGGCACCTGAACCTTGGGGCGCACTTGCCGGCTCGCTGTCTCATGCGCGTCCTCGAGGATCATGTCGGACGCTTTGTCCGCAACCATCACGATCGGCACGTTGGTGTTACCGGATACGAGCGTGGGCATGATCGAGCCATCGACCACGCGCAAGCCGCTTACGCCATACACGCGCAGACGCTCATCGACCACGGCCATCGGATCGCTGGCGACTGCCATCTTTGCTGTGCCCGAGGGATGGAAAATGGTCTGCCCGTGCTCGCGGCAAAAGTGCAGCAACTCGGCATCGGTTTGCGCGTGCGCGCCGGGCCGCAACTCCCGTTTCATCAGCGACGCCATCGGCTCGCTCGTGGCGACGCGGCGCGCAAAGCGCACACCCGCTACCGCGGTGCGACGGTCGAGCTCGGTATCGAGGTAATTGGATTGGATGGATGGCGCTACGTTTGCTTGCGACGAGCGTATCTGCACTCTGCCGCGCGACTGCGGACGCAACTGGCAAACCGAATAGGTGCAGCCTGGGAACGCATGGACATCGCCGCCCGCCGTATCTGCCGATAAGGTCGCAAAATGGAACTGGATATCCGGGGTCTTGGCTTCGTCGGGCAACGCGCGACAGAACATGCCGCCTTGGTTGATGCCGACCGCGAGTGGCCCGTCGCGCAGCAGCAACCATTGCAGGCCGATCTTCGCTCGTCCGCTCCAGGAACGTAGTTGGTCGTTCGTCGTGATCGGTTTCGTCACTTCATAGAGCAGCCGGACCTGTAAATGATCTTGCAGATTCTCGCCGACGCCCGGCCGGTTCGCGATCACCGGGATGCCGAATTCGCGTAGCAAAGCCTGCGGCCCTATCCCCGACAACTGCAGCAATTGCGGTGACTGCAAGGCGCCGGCCGCCAGGATGACTTCGCGATGGGCACGGACGTCCACGGTTTCGCCGTGCCGCGCATAGCGTACCCCTACCGCACGCGTGCCCTCGAACACGACACGCGACGCTTGTGCATCGGTTTCGACATGAAGATTGGCACGTCCTCGCGCAGGCTTGAGGAAGGCCACGGCCGTGGAGCAACGCAGCCCGTGCTTGGTGGTCAACTGGTAATAGCCAACGCCTTCCTGGTCGCCCGTATTGAAATCGTCGACGGTGGGCACGCCCAACGAATTCGAGGCCCCGATAAACGCGTCGACCAGTTCGTGGCGCTGCTTGATGGTGGACGCCCATAACGGTCCATCGACGCCGCGCGTGGCCGATGCGCCCAGTTCGTTGTGCTCGATCCGCCGGAAATACGGCAGGCATTCCTCCCAGCTCCAGCCTTGATTTCCGAGCGCGGCCCAGTGGTCGTAATCCTGCTTTTGGCCACGTATATAGATCAGGCCGTTGATCGAGCTTGAACCGCCTAACGTACGGCCTCGCGGCCAATACAGCTTGCGATCCAGCATGTTCGGATCGGGATCCGTATAGAAGCCCCAGTTGTACACCGGATGGAACATTGTCTTGCCATAGCCGATCGGCAAATGGATCCAGGGGGATCTATCGGCGGGCCCGGCTTCCAGCAGGCATACCGAATAACGACCGTTCTGCGTGAGGCGGTTGGCCAATACGCAGCCGGCCGAACCGGCACCGACGATGACATAGTCGAAGCTTTGCACCATGAGGTAGTCTCGCTCCAGAGTCCGTTACAAAAACCGGTATGTTTCGTACAAATATATTCATCGAAATGCCTCGAATCAAGTGAATCCACGCTAGGATGAGCGATGTGAGACGGAAACCGACTTTTTGTTTCACTTTCGCGAGGACAACGAATGGAATTGCTACGCGACTGCGTTGCGGACGAGCGACCGCACGACGAAACCCGGGTACTGCGATCGCTCCTGATACTCGAGCAACTGGCCGTGGCGGGGCAGCCGCATTCGCTGTCGCTGCTGGCTGCCCGCCTGCACATTCCGAAGGCAACGTTGATGCGCCTGATCGAGGCACTCGAACAGCAGGGATACGTGACGCATACGCCGGATTCGCGGGGTGCGGATCGCGGCATTGCGCTTGGGCCCCGCGCGGCGCAATTGGCCTTGCTTACGTTGGCCAACAACGCGTTTACCCGGGGATGCCGCTCCGTATTGCGCGCGCTGGTGGAGCAACTCGGCGAGAGCTGCAATCTCACGGCGTTAGAAGGGGATTCGGTGCTGTATATCGAGCGAGTCGAAACGCACGAGCCGCTGCGGCTGCACATGCAGCCCGGCATGCGCGTGCCCTTGCATTGCACCGCAAGCGGCAAACTGTTTCTTTCGCAGATGGCGCCGGCGGAGCGCAAGCAATTGCTCGCGCGCCTGCCGCTCAAGCGCATGACGCCCAGGACGTTGACAGACACGACGCTGCTCGAAGCCGAGCTCGATCGCTTGGCTGTGCGCGGCATCGGTATCGACAACGAGGAGTTCGTGCGCGGCATGGTGGCCGTTGCGGTGCCGGTGCGAGACGCGCAGGGCGGCGTGTTGGCCTCGCTGGCCGCACATGCGCCTACTGCGCGTGCGAGCTTGCAGGACCTGCTGGAAGCCGTGCCGCGGATCGAGGCTGCGGCAGCCAAACTTGTGCCCTTGTTGAGTCGAAGAGACCTCGATAGGGAGCCGATGAGGAGCCGATGAGGAGTCGCGAACGAGTCGTTAGCGAGTGGCTGATGCGCAATGCAGCGCCGGCTCTCAGCCAGTCGATTGCACAAAGAAAAGCGCGCCCCAATTAAAGGGCGCGCCGACTTCGATCAGACGTAGTCCTTGTACTTCGCAAGTTTGCGCACCGGCATCGACAGCGCATCACGGCGGAACGGATCGCCCAACTCGCGAGTCACCATCATTTCGAGCACGGTCGTCTTGCCTTGCTTTTGTGCTTCACAAGCAGCGGCCAGTGCAGGCCCGACGTCGGACAGTTTTTCGACCACCAGCGCTTCGGCGCCCATCGAACGCGCGATGGCCGCGAAGCTTGGATTCTCAAGGTCGGTGCCGAGGAAGCGGCGGCTGTAGAAGTCCACTTGGTTTTTCTTTTCAGCACCCCACTGCTTGTTATGAAACACCACGGCCGTCGTCGGAATGTTTTCGCGCACGCAGGTGAGGATTTCACCGAAACTCATGCCCCACGCGCCGTCGCCGACATAGGCGACAGCCGGCCGGTCGGGTGCGGCCACCTTCGCGCCGATGACCGCGGGGAACGCGTAGCCGCAATTACCGAAGCTCATCGCAGCCAGCATCGAGCGCGGTTGCTCGAAGCGCAGATAGCTGTTCGACACCGAGCAGATGTTGCCGATATCGGTCGACACCATCGCATTTTTCGGCATCGCCTTTTCCATTTCGCGCAGCATCTGGCGCGGGTGCATTGCGCTGGAGTCGCGGATCACATCGAGGCTATAGGGATCGCGCTCGTGGGTCCATTCGTTGAGTTCGTGCTCCCACGCACTCTTTTGCTTGGCGATTTCCGCGAGGCGCTTGTCGCGGTTCGTGTGACAGGCCAGCTCGCTGCCGCGCAGCTCCTGCGCGAGCGCCAATGCAGACGATTTCGCATCGCCCAAAAGGCCCACCGAAATTTTCTTCACTAGACCGAGCATCTTCGGATCGGCATCGACCTGGATGATTTTCGCATGGGTCGGCCAGTAATCGAGACCATGCTGCGGCAGGGTCCCGAACGGTCCCAGGCGGGTACCGAGTGCGAGCACCACGTCGGCTTGCTGGATCAGTTGCATGCCGGCTTTCGAACCCTGGTAACCGAGCGGACCGCACCACAAGCGATGATTGGCCGGGAACGAATCGTTGTGCAGATAGCTGTTCACCACCGGGGCATCGAGCAATTCAGCGAGGGCGACACACGCATCGACGCCGTCCGACATCACGACGCCGCCGCCGGCGATGATCACCGGAAATTTGGCGCCGGCCAGCAGCGTGGCGGCTTCCTTGAGCGCTTGCGAGCCGCCGGAACCGTTTTCGATGCGGATAGGCTCCGGAATTTCGTATGCGTACTCGCCGTAAAAATAATCACGCGGGATATTCAGTTGGGTCGGGCCGATGTCGAGCATCGCGCGATCGAAGCAGCGCGCGGTGATTTCCGCCATGCGGCGTGGGTTATTCACGTGCCCCTGATACTTGGTGATCTTGGAAAAGATCGGCAACTGCTCGGTTTCCTGGAAGCCACCCAAGCCCATGCCCATCGTGCCGCTTTCCGGCGTGATCATGACAACGGGGCTGTGGGCCCAATAAGCGGCGGCGATCGCCGTCACGAAATTCGTAATGCCTGGGCCGTTTTGCGCCATGCACACCCCGTGACGCCCGCTTACGCGCGAGAAACCATCGGCCATGTGGCCCGCGCCCTGTTCGTGAACCGTCGGGATGTAGCGGATGCCGGCGGCCGGGAAGATGTCCAGCGCGTCCATGCACGCCGATCCCACGATGCCGAACACGTCCGTCACGCCGTTGGCGACCAAGGTCTCGACGAAGGCTTCGGACGGTGTCATGGTCGTGAGGCCTTTGGTGACTTCACGCTTAAGGGGGTCGCGCTTACTCATAGTGTGTCTCCTGCTGAATTGAATGATGGGCGGGCTTGGTGTCGATCGATCTGCAGGATCAACTGCGTCAGCGAGCGGCGTGGTGGAACAAAACGTTCTGTTTATTGATTTTATGAAGTTTATTTCATGGAAATCAAAATCGCAAATCATTTTTCAGTACGTTTTGTTGACTTTTTTGTTTGTGTATCCCATAGTGGGTTGCATGGACAGCAATGAACTTCAGTCGATAAGTAGCTCGGAACCCAACGAAACGGTGTCTTCGGGGGCGGGAGAAGCGCTGTTAGAGCGTTCCGAAAAACGGAACGAATCGGTCCGTCCTCGCTTGTTGCAAAATGGGCCGACCCTGAGTGTCCGGTACAATGAGAGCGATCCATTTTCCGGAACGGCTGATATGACTAAAGCAGACACACCTACGCTGCGCGCGTTTGCGTTGCTCGAACACCTTGTCCAGGCAGAAGGCCCGGTATCGTTGGCCGACATCGTTCATGAATTCGCGGCGCCCAAGGCGTCGCTGCACCGAATGCTGGCTTCGCTCGAAGCCGGCGGCTTGGTCATACGCGAGCCCGGGCAAAAAAATGCTTACGTGATTGGCCCGCGCCTGGCGCAACTGGGTTTGGGCGTCGTCATGCATTCCGGTGCGCGGCGTACGCGCCATGCAATGCTGTCTCGGCTGGTGGGCGATCTCGGCGAGACCTGCAACCTGACCATGTTGCACGAGACCGAAGTGCTGTATCTCGACCGGGTCGAAGCACCTTGGCCGCTGCGGCTCGACCTCAAACCCGGTTCGCACGTTCCGGCTTACTGCAGCGCGAGCGGCAAGCTGCTGCTCGCCATGCTGCCGCGTGATCAGCGCACGTCGCTCACGCGTGCGCTCAAGCTTGAGCACTACACGCCCAACACGATTACCGACCCCGAACTGCTGCAGGCCGAACTCGACCGCACGGCCCACAAGCGCGTCGGTATCGACAACGAAGAATTTTTCGCGGGCATCGTCTGTGTTGCTGCCCCCGTTGTCGACGAACGCAACGTTTGCATTGCGGCGATCGCAGTGCATGCCCCGGTTTCGCGCGTTCCGTTGTCGCGCGCGCTGGAATTCGTGCCGCGTCTTCAGGAAGCGTCGCGGGAGATTGCCAAGACGTTCTGACGCGCATGCCCCTGCCTTCGGTCCCTTGGGTGCGCGCCGACGGACGACTATCGAATAACCGGGGCGACCCGGCATAAGAATAGGGCGGGAGAAGACATGTCGCACGCGTACCTCTATTTGAATCAGCTGATCGATCGCGCCACCCGTCAAGCGGATCAAGCGCTGGCGGTGGTCTATCCGTGCGAGACGGTGGCCTTGCGCGCGAGCCTGGATGTCGCGCGACGCAATCTCGCCCGCGTGATCCTGGTCGGGCCCGCACCGCGCATCGCGGCGCTCGCCCGGGCGGACGGCGCCGACGAGTTGCTGGACGGGTTGCAGACCTTGTCGCAGGTCGAGATCGTCGATACCCCGGACGACCCTGTCACGGCCGCGCGCGTAGCGGCGGCGCTGGTCGCCGAAGGGCGCGTGCAGATCCTGATGAAGGGCAGCCTGCACACTGACGAACTAATGTCCGTGCTGGTCAGCCGCGAGGCCGGCCTGCGCACCAGCCGCCGCATCTCGCACGCGTTCCTGTTCGATCTTCCCGATGTCGATCGCCCCCTGCTGATGACGGACTGCGTCGTCAACATCGAGCCCGACTTGCTGGTGAAGCGCGACATCGTGCAGAACGCGATCGATCTTGCGCATGCCATCGGCATCGTTCGTCCGCGCGTGGGCATACTCTCGGCGACGGAGTCGATCAACCCGGCGATACGCGGCACCATAGACGCCGCCGCGCTTTGCAAAATGGCCGATCGCGGGCAGATCACCGGTGGCGAGCTTGACGGTCCGCTCGCTTTTGACAATGCCATTTCCGCCGAATGTGCGCGCACCAAGAACATTGCGTCGACAGTGGCGGGAAGCCCCGACATCCTGCTGGTACCCAACCTCGAAACCGGCAACACGTTGTACAAATCGTTCGTTCATTTGGGGCATGCGCAATGCGCGGGTCTTGTGCTCGGTACGCGTGTGCCGGTCGTGCTGACGAGCCGTGCCGACTCGGAATTCTCCCGGCTCGCCTCGGTCGCGCTTGGCGTGGTGGTGGCGCGGCATGCTCAAGCGATACCGGCTTGATGATGAGAGTCGACCAGTGATCAGGTAGCCCCACGGCCCCGAGGGTAACTCCTATATAAAAGTAATTTCAAAAGACTATAGTTCCCCTATTTAGCGCTATGTGGGGTCCACAAGGTCTACCGCGACAGGGCGCTGCACCGGTACAGCCATCGCGCTGCACGGCTTGCCCCACACGGCTTGAGGTAACGCTTTTATTCACCTGGAGTTCTCATGAAGCAACGTATTCTCGGCCTTGCAGCCGCGGGCGCGATTGCCGCGGGCTTTGCCGTTTGCGCCCATGCTGCCGAAGCGACCTATAACATCGATCCCGCGCACACCTATCCCAGCTTTGAAGCGGATCACTTTGGCATATCGGTATTTCGCGGCAAATTCACCAAGAACAGCGGCGTGGTCAAGCTCGACCGCGAGGCACGCACCGGTTCGATCGACATCAGCATCGACCCGAGCGCAATCGATACCGGCAACTCGGCGCTGACACCAAGTTGAAGAGCGACGCATTCTTCGATGTCGCGAAATATCCGACCGCGAGCTATAAGAGCACGCGAGTGGTCTTCACGGGTGACCAGCCTTCGGAGGTCATCGGCGACCTCACCATGCACGGCGTGACCAGGCCGGTGACACTGAAAATCGTTTCGTTCAAGTGTCATATACACCCAACGCTCAAACGCGAAATATGTGGCGCCGACGCGACCGGCAGTTTCGATCGGGCCGATTTCGGCATGAACTACGGCGCCAACATGGGCTACAAGACCTTGACGAAATTGCAGATTCAAGTGGAAGCCATCAAATCGGAATAGCGGTCAGAAGAGAGGCCGCGGTAGAAGGCCGCAGTAAAGCTCGCGGGAGCAATCGGGTAAAGATAGCGCCTGCGAACGTGAACTCGCGAGAAACCGGAGCGTAACCCTGCGCCCCGGTTTTTTTGCTGGTTCGCTAGGCGAAACGCTCGTTCGCCAACTCGCTCAGATTTCACCCAAATCCCCAGGCTCAAAACATCTCGATGAACTCCAGGTTCGATGGCTCGAAGTCGGCCGAAGAGCAGGAACCCCAACGAGTACAGGGTTTGCACTGATTTTTCCGGCAGAGGCTTGCTGTGCGAGGACACGGTTCTGAACCGGCTACCCCGTGGTCGTCAAAGTGTTTCGCTAGACGAACGGCTAGTCCGAAATCTGTTGACCGTGCCATTTCGCGTCGGCACACTTGGCCTCAAGAACGATGCGCAAGAATCCAGCGCTGCATCGACACCTCGGAGGACGATAGCGATGCAGACAGAGACGGGCCAGCCATTGCAGGCATTCGACGCCGACGATGCGAGCCAAGATCGTCAGTTTGTGAATGCCCTCGCACGCGGGCTCGAAATTCTGCGCTGCTTCCGACCGGGGGAGGTCTACCTGACCAACGCGGAGCTTGCCCGGCGCACGGCGATGCCCAAGCCTACCGTCTCGCGTCTGACCCACACGCTGACCCGGCTCGGTTACCTGAGCTACTCGCGCACGCAGGGCAAATATCAACTGGCGGCCGGTGTGCTGGCCCTCGGGTATTCGCTGCTGTCGAATCTCGACGTGCGCAAGGTGGCGCGCCCTTGGATGCAGGAGCTGGCCGAGTATGCGCAGGCTTCCGTGTCGATCGGGGCGCGTGATCGGCTCAGCATGGTCTATATCGAAACCTGTCGTAGCAACTCGAACGTGACCTTGCGCCTGGACGTGGGTTCGCGCATCCCGATTGGTACGACCGCTATGGGCAAGGCGTTGTTAAGCGCATTGCCGCAAGTCGAGCGCGACTACCTGATGGATCACATCCGCATGCGTGACGAAGAAAAATGGCCGCGCATCAAAGCTGGCATCGAGCAAGGGTTCAAGGATTACCAGGATCATGGCTTTTGCATGGCGGCCGGCGAGTGGCAAAAAGACGTGCATTCGGTGGGCGTGCCATTGGTCGGCGTGGATGGCGAAAAAGTGATGGCGTTCAACTGCGGCGGCCCGGCGTTCCTGCTGTCGCGCGATGCGCTTGAAACCGATCTGAGCCCGGGTCTGGTCAGATTGGTCCGTAAAGTACAAACCAGCCTGGGCCGTGCTTGAGCCTGCCCGGCATCTTAGAGACCCTGATGATTCGCGATCAAGAAACCCTGAACGTCCTGTTGGCCAGCATTTCCCGTTTCGTGCGCGAACGCTTGGTGCCGAATGAGTCGGAAGTGGCCGATACCGACGAGATCCCGGCGAAACTGGTGGCCGAAATGCGTGAGCTCGGATTGTTCGGGCTGTCGATTCCCGAGGCCTACGGCGGCCTGGCGTTGACGATGGAAGAGGAGGCCCTCGTCGCTTTCGAAATTGCTCGCACTTCGCCTGCGTTTCGCTCGCTGATCGGCACCAACAACGGCATCGGTTCGCAGGGGATTGTGATCGACGGGACCGAGGAACAAAAGCAGCGTTACCTGCCGAGGCTGGCCGCCGGAGACATCATCGGCTCGTTCGCGCTGACCGAACCGGGTGCGGGTTCCGATGCGGCGTCGCTGCGCACCAGCGCGGTACGCGACGGCGACGACTACGTATTGAATGGCACCAAGCGCTATATCACCAATGCGCCCGAGGCCAGCATCTTCACGGTCATGGCCAGGACCGACGCGGAAAAGCGGGGTGCCGGCGCGATCTCCGCGTTTATCGTCGAGAAGGGCACGCCTGGTCTGTCGCTGGGCAAGATCGATCGCAAGATGGGGCAGAAGGGCGCACACACCTGCGATGTCATATTCGAAAACTGTCGCGTGCCGGCCGGCAACCTGATCGGCGGGAAAGAAGGTGTGGGTTTCAAAACCGCGATGAAGGTGCTTGATAAAGGCCGCCTGCATATTTCGGCCGTGTGCGTGGGTGCGGCCGAGCGCATGCTCGACGACGCCTTGCGCTACGCGATGGATCGCCAGCAATTCGGCAAGCCGATCTCGGAGTTTCAACTGGTGCAGGCGATGCTGGCAGATTGCCGCACGGAAATTTACGCGGCGCGCTGCATGGTGCTTGATGCGGCGCGACGGCGCGATGCGGGCGAGGACGTGTCGACGGAAGCCTCGTGCTGCAAGTTGTTCGCATCGGAGATGTGCGGACGCGTGGCCGATCGTTGCGTGCAGATCCATGGCGGCGCGGGTTATGTGTCCGAATATGCGATCGAGCGTTTTTACCGCGACGTGCGCTTGTTCCGCATCTATGAAGGGACTTCGCAGATCCAGCAGTTGGTGATCGCGCGCAACATGATCAAGGGAGCCCAAGCCTGATGAGTGCCCAGGCCGAGGCGCTGCTCGCGGCCTTGCCGCGGCGCTTGAGCGACATCCCGCAACGCTGGGCCATGCGTACGCCAGACGCGCCGGCCCTGTGCGAAGGCGCGCTGAGCTGGACCTATCGCGACTTGCATCAGGCGGTTCAAGCGGCGGCTGCCTTGTTGCGCGAACTGCAAGTCAGACCGGGCGACCGGGTCATGATCGTGGGGGAAAACAGCGCATTGCAGGTGGCGTTGATTTTTGCTGCGGGCGCGTGCGATGCGTGGGCGGTGTGCGTGAATGCACGGCTCTCGGCGCGCGAGCTCGACGCGATTCGTGACCATTGCGGCGCGCGGCGCGTGCTTTATACGATAGGCGTCTCGCCCGATGCCGCCGCGCATGCCGAGCGTCACGGCGCGGCGCTCTACGAGGCGCAACCTGCGGTGACGCGTGAGGCCGAAGATACGGTGACGCGCGAGGCCGAAAGTACGGTCGAAGCCGATGCAACTCGCGAAGCGAAATACGTGAGGGGTCTGTTGGGTGCGCTGGCGATCGGAGCGCTTAATTCGGCGGCTGAGGTTGAACCGGTTTCTGCCGAAAACCACGAGCAGGTAGCCGCGCTGATCTATACGACCGGTACCACCGGCACGCCCAAGGGCGTGATGTTGACGCACCGTAATCTGCTGTTTATCGCGCAGATATCGAGCACGCTGCGCAGTCTGGTTGCTGACGATCGCGTCTACGGCGTATTGCCGATCTCGCACGTCTATGGCTTGGCTTCCGTCATGCTGGGTACGCTGAACGCGGGTGCTTGCCTTTATCTGGTGCCGCGCTACACGCCGCACGGTCTGCTCGATGCATTGCGCAACCAGGGCATCACGATGTTGCAGGGCGTACCGGCGATGTACGCGCGTTTGCTTGAATGTCTTAAGGATGTACAAGCGGACGCGCAGGGCGACGCACAAGCGCACAGGCAAGCAGGCGGGCAGTCGGAAGGCCAAGCGCAGGCACAGGCACACGCAGGTCACACGTTTTCGGCACGCTCGCTGCGTTTTATCTATGCAGGTGGCTCGCCGCTCGACCCAACGCTCAAGCGCGAGGTGGAACAATTATTTGGTCAGCCCTTGCACAACGGTTATGGCATGACCGAAAGCTCGCCGACTATCAGTCAGACCCGACGCGAGGCGCCGCGGCATGACACTTCGGTCGGCCCGGCGATTCCCGGCATCGACGTGCGCATCGTCGATTCAGCGCAGCGCGATGTGGTTGCCGGAGAACCTGGCGAGTTGTGGGTGCGCGGCCCGAACGTCATGAAAGGCTATTACCGTGAACCCGTTTTGACCGCACAGGCGTTGTTGCCGGGTGGTTGGCTCAATACCGGCGACATCGCGCAGCAGGCCGACGATGGCGCGCTCTTCATTGTCGGACGTACGAAGGAATTGATTATCCGCTCGGGTTTCAACGTCTATCCGGTGGAAGTGGAGACGGCGCTGAATTCGCATCCGAGCGTGATCCAGTCTGCGGTGGTTGGACGCACGGTGGTCGACGGGAACGAAGAGGTCGTGGCCTTCGTCGAGTTGGACCCGGCACGAGCGGTGGCGATTGACGAATTGCACACCTATCTGGCGAAGATTCTATCGCCGTATAAATGCCCCGCCGAAATCGTTGCGATGCAGGCCTTGCCCGCGGCCGCAACCGGGAAAATTTTGAAAGGACGACTCAAGCAGCAAGCGCAGCAGATGTACGAAGCTCGGCAGCAAGCATAGGAAAGCGAGTCCAAAAAGAGACTCGCACTCACAGGAGACGCAGACATGTTTTCTCGCACCACAAAAAGCGCAATGGCCGCGCTCGCGGTATGGGCCTGCTGGGCAGCAGGTACGACGGCCGCGTGCGCCGACGAATTGAAAGTGGGCGTGGAGATGCCGCTGACCGGCACGCTCGCCCGCGTCGGGTCGGGGATGCAGGAGGGCGTCCAGGTGGCAGTGGACGTATTCAACAAGAACAACCCCAAGCACCAGATCAAGCTCGAGACGATAGACGACGAGTCGTCGCCGGCCAAAGCGATTGCCGCCGTCGAGAAGCTTGCAGCCGATGGCGTGCTCGCAATTACCGGTGGTTACGGTTCGAACAATATCGCGCCAGCTTCCGAGGCCGCCAGCAAGTTGGGGCTCGTGTACGTCACATCGGGCGGTGTCGATGACAGCCTGACCCATCGCGGCCTGAAAACTTTCTTCCGCATCAACAACACAGCCGGCTACCAAAAGGCGCTGGTCGGCCTGATGAGCGACATGGGTGTGAAGTCGGTCTCCATCATCGATTCGACCAAGGAGGCGCCGGCCAATCTGGCGATCGACGTGGAGAAGGTGCTCAGCGCCAAAGGCGTGAAGGTAACGTCTCATTCGTTCGATCCCGCCATTACCGATTTCAAACCCATCATCAACAAGGTCAAGATCCAGGACAAACCGGACGTGATCCTGATGGTCGGTTACGAAAACGACTATGTCGGCATCCTGCGTGCGGCACGCGTGCTCAAGCCCGACGTCAAAGCGATGATAGGGGTGTGGTCGCTGGCGACGCCCAAAATGGCGTCGGATTTTCCGGACCTGATGCCCAACGTGTATGGCACGGCGCTGCTGCCTTTCCCCGCGGAATTCCGCAGCGCCGACGGCCGTGCATTTGCCGATACGTACAAGCGCTTGTTCAACAAGGAACCCGATTATCTGGGGCAGTTCAGCTATGTGCAATCGATGCTGCTGTTTGAAGCGATCGCGCGCGCGGCCGATAAGGGCACGCTCAAACAAAGCGGTGTTGCCGACGAAATGCGCAAGACCGATCGCGACACCCTGATCGGTCGTGTTCAATTCAGCGCCGATGGCGACAACCCCAATTTCACCCAACGCATGGGCCAGCACCAGAGCGGAAAAATCGTGATCGTGTGGCCCAAGGACGCGGCCACCGGCAAGATGAATTTCCCCGGCGTGCCCTGGTAAAAGCGGATGACAGAACTTATTTCCCAAGCGCTATATTCGGGCTTGCTGCAAGGCGGCTCATACGCGCTGATCGCCCTGGGTTTGGCGCTGGTGTTCGGCACGATGAAGGTCATCAACCTGGCGCACGGCGAACTCGTGCTGCTGGCGGCCTACATCGCTTACACCGTCGAATCGAGTTACGGCTTGAATCCGATTTTCGCGATTCCGGTGGCGCTCGTGATCGTCTGCCTGACTTCCGTTGCCGTGTATTTTCTGGTCGGTATGGTGAAGGGGGATCGAGAACTCAATTCGCTGATCCTGACGTATGGCATCGGCATTATGTTGTCCAACGCCATGCTGTTGATCTGGAAGGCCGATGTGCGTTCCAGCAGTTCGAGCTGGTTCCAGGAGGCGTTCGTAGTCGGGCCGCTCTTCAGCATGCGTAGCGAACTGCTATTTTTTGCCATCAGCGTGGTGATACTCGTTGCCCTCTGGTGGTGGCTATCGCGCAGTTGGTATGGGCGCGCGCTGCGAGCGGTATCGAGTAACCGCGACGCGGCCAAGCTGATGGGCATCGCGCCCGCCTACACGGAACTGGTTTCGTTTGTCGTGGCCGGCGTGCTCGCGTCCTTTGCCGGGGTGGCGCTCTACAGCTATGGCGTGATTCAGCCAGCCTACGGCAATGTGCTGACGGTCAAGGCCTTCATCATTACCGTGCTGGCCGGCGTAGGGTCGATTCCCGGCGTGCTGCTTGGCGCCGTTTTGCTCGGCGTGGCGGAAGCGTTGACCGTGACACTGGCCAGTTCGGCGCTACAGGAACTGGTCGGCATGATGCTCTTTTTGCTGGTGCTGTTCGTGATGCCCAGCGGCCTGTTTGGGGCCGTGCGGAGGCGCGGATGAAAACCGGTCAAAACGGCGCGGTGCTGGGTTTGCTGGTGCTAGGCTATGGTGTGGTGCCGATGCTGTGGGGCCATGATCCCTATGTGATGAGTTTGCTGGTGGCCGCGTTGATTATCGGCGGCGTGGCGTTGCCCTGGGCTTTGCTGGGCAATCTCGGCGGCATGGTCAGCTTCGGGCATTCGGCGTTCTTCGGCGTGGGCGCTTATACGTCGGCGATCCTGAGCATGAAGTTCGCCGTGCCTGTGCCGGCAGCAATCGTGTTGGGTGGCGTGGGCGCATGGTTGGCATCGCTCGTCATGTTGCCGGTACTGCGGCTCAAAGGTCCGTATTTCGCTTTGGCCATTCTTGCCTACGCGCGCATCTTCGAAATCATTGCAACGGAATGGAGCAGCCTGACCGGTGGTTCGGGCGGCATTGCCAGTATTCCCACGGTGCCCGCGGCGTTCGGTTTCGATTTCGGCAGCAAGCTGGGAAGTTACCTGTTAATCCTCACCATAGTGTTGTTGTTCGCCTGTGCCTACTGGGCGCTGCGTCGTAGCCACTATGGTGTCGCGTTGCGGGCGATGCGCGAGAGCGAAGACGCCACCCGGGTGGTGGGCGTCAACAGCACTTTGCTAAAGAGCTTGATGCTGTTTGTGTCGGCGTTCATGACGGGTATCGTCGGGGCATTCAATGCGCACTACATCAACTTTCTCGAACCCGATTACGCGTTCAACGGGGTGTGGGTGATGTTGCCCATCGTTGCTGCGATTTTCGGTGGTTATCGCACGATCGTCGGGCCGCTGGTTGGCGCCGTGTTTGTGTATCTGGTCGATCAACTGATCTTCAAAAGTTGGCTTCCATCGGGCCATCAGCTCGTGCTCGGTGCGTTGCTGGTCGCGATGATCATCTTCAGTCCGCGCGGTTTGCTGACGCTGGCGCAGCGACCTTTCGGGAGGGGCCGACATGCTTAAATTGGGAGGCGCCGGACTGCTCAAGTTTGGAGGCGCCAGCGCGCTTGGTTCGGGAAGCCTCAGCATGCTTGAGTCGGGAGGCGCCGGCGTGCTCAATTCAGGAAGCACTAGCACGCTCAAGCTCGAACGCGTGTCGGTGCGATTCGGTGGCCTGAGTGCGCTCAGCGATGTGACGCTGTCGGTCGGCAGTCACGAGGTCGTCGGTTTGGTGGGCCCGAACGGCGCGGGCAAGACGACATTGTTCAATGCGATCTCGGGCTTGGTCAGGCCTACCGGCGGGCGCATTCTGTTCGACGAAATCGATGTGATGCGCACGCCGCTGTATCGGCGCGCGCGGTTGGGGCTAGGCCGGACCTTCCAGATCCCGCAGCCCATGTTTGAGTTGAGTGTGCGCGAGAATCTGCTGGTTGCGCAGCGCTTCGGCACAGGGCAGGTCGATCGTGCCAAGCTGGACGAAATTCTCGACTTTACCGGACTGACCGGCAAGGCCGAGTGCAATGCCGCGACTGAACTCGCACTTACTGAACTCAAGGCGCTGGAGGTGGCGAAGGCCTTGGCCACGCAGCCCAAATTGCTCTTGCTCGACGAAGTGTTGGCCGGCCTGGAAACCCACGGTAAGCGTCGCTTCATGACCATGCTCAAGGATCTGCACACGGCGTTCGCGGTGGGCATACTGATCATCGAACACGACATCGATACGATCAGCACATTGTGCGAGCGCGTCGCCGTGTTGAACTTCGGCAAGCTGATTGCGGACGGCACACCCGCACAAGTCTTTGCCGATCCAGCAGTGATCCAGAGCTATACGGGAGCCGCGCATGCTTGAAATCGACAAGGTGCGCGCGGGCTACGGCGCGATCAACGTGCTGTGGGATGTCTCGCTGCAGATCCAGCCGGGCAAGCTCACCACGCTGATCGGTCCGAACGGCGCCGGCAAGACCACCTTGCTGCGCGCGATCATGGGCTTGGTTCCGGTTACGCAAGGCGAGATCCGTTTGGACGGCCGTTCGCTGGCAGGCACGCCGACCTGGAAGATGGCCGATCACTCGGTCGCGATGATACCGGAAGGCCGGATGATCTTTCGCGATATGAGTGTCGCGGAAAACCTGATCATGGGCGCTTTTGCCAAGCCGCATCGCGCCAAGCTCAAGCACAATCTGGAGCGCGCTTACGCGAGCTTTCCGCGTCTGCGCGAACGCGCCAATCAGATGGCCGGTTCGCTGTCCGGCGGCGAAGCACAGATGCTGGCCATGGCACGCGGGCTGATGTCCGATCCGCAACTTCTGATTATCGATGAGCCTTCATTGGGTCTCGCGCCCGTGATCGTGCACGAGCTGTTCGACATCCTCAAAGAGCTGAAGGCGCAAGGGCGCACCATCGTGCTGGTCGAACAGAATACGCACATGGCGGTGAGCGTCGCCGATCATGTGTATCTGATGCAGGGAGGCCGGGTGATTTTGTCGCAAGCGGCCGGCGAGATCAGTCTTGAACATCTGCATGAGCTGTATTTTGCGCGCTGATTTCCGCACACCACCTCATGCACACCGATTCCGTCAGGCAACGCGATCAGAGCGCTCCGCCCGCGATCCGCTCAGACGGCCCCTGATCGACGGCGTCGAACGTCTCAGGTGGGGCCGGGCGATAGAACAAATAGCCCTGCAACTCTTCGCAACCGTGAGCGCTCAGGTAAATCGCCTGTTCGACCGTTTCGACGCCCTCGGCCACCACGCTGATCTCGAGCGAATGCGCCATCGCGATGATGGTGCGGCAGATCGAGGCATCGGCCGGGTCGGTAGCGAGGTCGCGCACGAATGACCGGTCGATTTTCAGGTGGTCGATCGGGAAACGTTTCAAGTAACTCAAACTCGAATAGCCGGTACCAAAATCGTCGATGGCGATTTTCACGCCGAGTGCCTTAAGCTTCTTCAACACCTCGATAAACGCTTCGGGGTCTTCCATCACCAGCGACTCCGTGATTTCGAGTTCGAGCAAAGCCGGCGCGAGCCCGGTATTCGCCAGACAGCGCTGCACCACCTCGACGAAATTCGTCTTCTCGAATTGCGCTACCGAAACGTTGACCGAAACCGGACATTCGAAACGCCCCGCGGTGACCCACTTTTGGTTTTGTTCGCAGGCCGTGTTGAGCACCCACTCGCCTATTTCGACGATCAAACCGGTTTCTTCGGCAATCGGAATGAATTCGAGCGGCGGGAGCCAGCCTTTTTCGGGGTGCGCCCAGCGCAAGAGCGCTTCGAAGCCGACAATCTCGTGCGACTCGGCGTCGACCCTGGGCTGATAGTGCAATTGGAATTCGTTCTGGTCGATCGCGCGGCGCATTTCCTGTTGCATCGTCAGCAGGCGCGCGTTGCCTACGTCGCGTCGCGGGTCGTAGCGGCGTAATTCCGCGCGCCCCTCGGCCTTGGCCCGATACATCGCAAAATCGGCGTGGCTGACCAGTTTTTCGGCAGAGTCGGCATCATCGGGATAAATCGCCAAGCCGATGCTGGCGCCGATCGAGACTTCCTGTCCGGCGATCATCGCAGGCTGCTTCAGGTCTTGCATGGCCGCCTTGAGGCGGCTTTCGATAATCGATGCATGCGCAACGCGCGGAAACAAGATGACGAATTCGTCGCCGCCAAAGCGGGCCAGCGTTTCGCCTTCCTCGATGTGTTCGCGCAAGCGCTGCGCGACGGTCTTCAACACCTGATCGCCGGCGTCGTGGCCGATGCTGTCGTTGAATACCTTGAAGTGGTCGAGATCGACGAAGGCGACCGCAACGGGCGCCTGAGTCGGCGACGCTGCCAGCATGACCTGCTGCACCCGGTCGAAGAACAAGGCGCGGTTGGGCAGGCCGGTGAGCGCGTCGTAATTGGCGCGCCGGGCCAGCTCTTCCTCATAGCGCATGCGCTCCGACACATCGGTCTGAATCCCGACGTAGTGGGTCAGCACCCCGTTCTCGTCGCGTACCGGCGCAATGCGCAAGCTGTTCCAGAACGCCGAGCCATCCTTGCGATAGTTCTTGAGAATGGTCTGGCCTGGCCGCTGTTCGCGCAAGGCCGCGCGGATTTCCTCAAGAGCGAGTTGATCCGTGTCCGGGCCCTGCAGGAACTGGCAATTGCGCCCTAGCACCTCCGCGGCGGTGTAGCCGGTCATGCATTCGAAGCCCGGGTTCGTGTAGAGGATCGGAAGATTGGGGTGGGTCGCATCCACCATCACGATGCCGTCGAGCGTCGCATCGACCGCATGTTGGCGTAGCCGCAGCGCTTGCTCGGCCCGGTGCCGTTCGGTCACATCCTGGATCACGCCGGAGAAGTGAGTCACCCGGTTGATTTCGTCGAAGGTGGCCGACCCTCGCCCATCGATGTACACGATTTCGCCATCGGGTCGAATGATCCGATAGTGCTGATGAAACGGCGTGAAATTGCGTATGGAATCGAGCCGTTTGGCGGCAACGCGCGCGCGATCGTCCGGATGAATCATCGCGTTGTATTCGGCGCGGCTGATCGTGCGGGAATGCGGCGGCAGGCCGAGGATTTGCAGCGCCAGATGCGAGGCGCTGAACCGGTCGGTTTCGATTTCGTAGCGCCAGTAACCCATGCGCGCAAGCGAATGCGCTTCGAGCAGTCGGTTGCGCGTGGCGACCAGCCGGCGATCGGCGCGGTCGCGCTCGATCACCACTGCCGCCACGCCGCGCAACGCGCGCAACAACTCGCGCTCGGCATCGGTCGGCTCGGTTGCAACCCGGTAGTAGCACGCAAAGGTGCCGACCACCTCGCCATTGGACGCCACCACGGGAGTCGACCAGCAGGCGAGTACGCCGTGGGCCGCGGCAGTTGCCGCGCAACATCGCCAATGCTCGTCGTTGGCAATGTCTTGCGCTACAACTTCGTGCTTGAGGACCACGGCGGCGGCGCATGAACCGCTGGTCATCCCGATCGCCAGGCCATCCAGGGAGTCGCAAAGCGCGGCCGGCAGCGTGGGCGCACTGGCCAGTTGCAGCATTTGCCGCTTGCTGTTGACCAGCATGATTGCCGGCATGATGCGCGGCGCCTGCTGAGTCAGCAGCAGGGCCAACCGGTCGAGAATGGCGTGCAATGGCGCGCCTGAGGCGGACATCTGCAGGATGCGCGCCTCTTCGCTGATAAACGCTTCGCGCAGGACGCGCTCGGTAACGTCGCGCACCACGCTCAGGACGGCCCCCTTACCGAAAGCCGGGTACTGGGACGACTGGACCTCCATATGAAACGTGGAGCCGTCGAGCTTGCGCCCCAGATAGATCAGCGGGGGCGTACGCTTCTGGCTCTTGAGCGCGAACATGCGTTGTTTGAGTACCGGGTGCGCGGACTCATCGAAAAGGCTCATGTACGCCTGGCCGATCAGCTCCTTGGGATCGCGCGCGCCGAACAGATGCGCGCCTGCCCGGTTGATGAATTGCAACACCCCGTCCTGATAGACCTGGACGCTTTCAGGGAACAGGTCTACCAGAGTTGCGTAACGTTCTTCACCGCGGCTGACCTGCGCGACCGCGCCGGCTCTTTCCGCCTCGAGGTGCTTGCGTTCGAGGAACAGCGAGATATTTTCCGCGACCTTCTCGAACAGCGAGATCAACTCCGCGTCGAAGAAATCGTGTTGAGAAAAAGCAGCACACATCGTGCCGATGGCCTTGCCGCGCAACTTGAGCGGGAAGGCTGCCGCAGACCTCAGCCCGGCAGCGAGATACGGTTCTTGCCAGCCGGGAGTGGGGTAAGCGGTATCGACGTGGTCGATCAGGGCGGTTTCGCCTGTCACGGCGGCGCGCACCGAACCGCTGCGTGCCTGCGATAGAGGATCGTCGAGCCGGTAGCGCAAGTTTTTCAGCGTTTCGAGCGGCAAGCCCGCCGAGGCGACCGGCATCAGTTCGACGTCGTTTTCCACCAAGCCTATCCAGGCCATTTTCGCCCCGCCGGTTTCCACGACGATGCGGCAGGTCTTGGCGAACAACTCCACTTGCGTCTCGGCATCGATGATCGCGTGGTTGGTCATGGCGACCACTTCGAAAAAACGCCTCGAGCGCGTCAGCGACTCTTCCAGCGCCACGCGCTCGCTCGCATCGTCCGCCGATAGCAGCCATACGGCGGCGTCGCCGTCATGAGCCCGCTGCAGCCGTGCTTCGACCGGATAGGTCGAGCCGTCGCTGCGCTTGTGCTTGAACATGCCCATCGAGCCGCGCGGCTGGGGTTCGGCCGTTCGACCGTGGCCCGTTGCATCGAAATGGGCGATCCACTCGAGGTAATCCGGGTCGAGCGCCGCGATCGGCAGATTGCGGATCGCTTGTTTGGTATAGCCGAGCGCGTCGCAGGCAGCGCGGTTGGCATAGAGGACCAACAATGACACGCTGTCGATCACCAAGACTTCGCGAGCGGTTTGTTCGACCAGGCTGGCGATCGGCGTGGCAGCCCGGATCGTCTTGATATTTTCAAGCAGGCTGACAACGACGTTGCCAAGCCGCAGTAATGCGCGGCGCTGTTCTTCGGTCAGTTGTCGCGGCGCGACATCCGTTACGCACAAGGTGCCGAGGATCTGTCCGGTGCGGCTGAGCAACGGCGCGCCGGCGTAGAAGCGTAATCGCGGGCTTGCTGTCACGAGCGGGTGATGAACAAAGCGGATATCGGCGAGCGTGTCGGCCACTTCGAATACGTCGGCGCTGAGAACCGTATGGTTACAGAATGCCCCGGTATCGTTGGTATCGACATCGACATCGGCATCGTGTGCGGTGGGAGTCCAGCCGACAGCGGCCAGAACGTCAATGTGGTCGCGATGAACCAGTGACACCAGGCAATTCGGTGTGCTGCAGATCGATGCGGCCAGGGCCGCAATTTCGTAAAACGCCGTGCGATCCACGATCAGCTGTGGCTGATACGTGTCTAGCGTAGCGAGTCGCTCCCCGTCGTGCCGTGCGACGCTAGTGTCTTTCATAGTCCGCCTTGAAGCTCGACGCTGTAAGAGATTTGTAAAACCCTGCGAGGGCGGAGCGTTTCACGATTGTGCTGCGTGCAAGTTAGCACGCCTGCGATGCAGCAATATAAATAGGATAGCGGCGCATTTTCGCAATTTTGTAGTCTGCGTCGCAGAGAATACCAAAAAGGGCGCGATCCTGGCGGAAGGTTCGCCGTAATCGCGTCATCTGTTCAGGACGACCAATTGCCGTGATTTACGGCTTCGACTGATTGCCCACGCGCTGCCCGAAAATTGCCTGAACGGGCTGCCCGGACGTCTCCCATCGACGGCCTAGGCGGCCGAAATCCGGGATGCCGCTAGCGAGCGCCGTCCAGCAAATCACCGAGCAAATTGTCGAACGCCGCTTGGGCGTCCTCCAACTCTTGCAACGCTGCGTCGAACGTTTGCAGGGCGAATTTCGAGGGATGTGCTTCTCCTACCGGCGGGAAATGCGTCTGCAGCGCGGCAAACGCAGTCTGAACGCGTAGCGTCGCCGCCACGATGCGTTCCATTGCCTGAGCCTCTTCCGCACGCCTTTGCGCGGCTTCCGTATTCGCGTCCATCGCTACTCCTCGATTCGTCCAAGCCGTTAGTATGCTTGAAGCGCGTCGGCGTGGCACCCCCCCGAGGCGGGGATTGTGGTGCTTAGGAGCTATGTCTTGACAACGCGTGGCCGCGCAATCGACTCGATTGTGGGAGATAGCGGGGGGACCGCCTTTGGGGCGGTAAATACGGCGTTGGGCTCCGCCGCCCGTAGCGCAGTCGCGGCCGCGAGGGCTGCCGCATGAAGAAAGGGGCTGCTGTGGGGCGGCCGCATCAAGAAAGCAAATCGTAAGGGCCGCCGGCCGCCAGCGCGCGTTGATAAGCCGGGCGCGCGTGGATCGTTTGCAGGAATGCCCACAGACGCGGTCGATTTTGCGTGAGACCGCCGCGCACCGCAGCCGCTTCGAGCGGAAAACTCATCTGGATATCGGCGGCGGTGAATTCCGGTCCGGCGAACCAAGCGGCTTTGCCCAATTCGCCCTCGAGATAGTCGAGGTGGGTCTTGATTTGCGGGTCGAGATACGCAGTCTGCACACCTTGCATCAACATGCGCGCAATGGGTTTGATGAAAAACGGCATCGGCGACTGCGGAATTTTTTGAAAAATAAGCTTCATCACCAGCAGCGGCATGCCCGACCCTTCGGCATAGTGCAGCCAGTAGGCATAGCGAATTTCGTCGGGCGAGCCGGGCAGTGGCTGCAGTCTGCCGTGGCCGTAGCGCCGGGCCAGATACTCGATGATCGCGCCCGACTCGGCCAGTGTCAGGTCGCCGTCCGTGATGACCGGTGATTTGCCCAGCGGATGGATCGCCTTGAGTGCCGGCGGTGCGAGCAGCGTCTTCGGGTCGCGCTCGTAACGCTTCACCTGATAAGACAAGCCAAGCTCTTCAAGCATCCACAAAACGCGTTGGGAACGCGAGTTATTAAGGTGATGGACGGTGATCATCGGGTTTTATCCTGGAGGGCGCGGCAAATGGAGTTCGACAATGCGAACCGGGAATCGATCCCCCCGGGGCACTTCACTGTATCGGGAGCGGGTGACGTCGTCACTAAAGCGCTACTCGAAGCGGTGCCCAGGATGTCGCGAGGCCTTACAATCGATGACGTACTGGACAGGGGTATCCGAGGCGGCGCAAGCCACGCGCAGACCTGATGCAAGCGCCGCGGTCGAACAATCAAGGGAATCGAAGATGAATGAGGACGGCAAGAACGTGACAGATGCGGCGCAAGCGACGGCACAGACGGTGGCACAAGGGGCGAGACCAGCGGTGACCCCAGCGCCAACTCACCCAGCGCCCCAAGCCAGGCACGGCAAAGTGGCGCTCGTCACGGGCGCCGGTCGCGGCATTGGACAAGCGACGGCGTTGGCTTTGTTGCGGGACGGTTACCGGGTAGTGCTCAGCGGGCGCAGCGCTGAACCGCTGCAGGTGTTGGCGGAACAAGCGAAAGCCGAGGGCTGGGAGGCATTGGCCGTGCCGACGGATGTTAGCGACGCAGCGAGCGTCGATGCGTTATTCGAGCGCATCCAGTCCACGTACGGGCGCCTCGACGTGCTGTTCAACAACGCCGGTATCGGCGCTGCGGCGGTGCCGATCGATGAACTCACGGTCGAGCAATGGAACGCGGTGGTCGGCACCAACCTCACAGGCGCATTCTTATGCACTCGCGCCGCGTTTCGCTTGATGAAAGCGCAGGCGCCGCGCGGTGGCCGCATTATCAACAACGGTTCGATCTCCGCCTATGCGCCGCGGCCAAACAGCGTGCCCTATACGGCAACCAAACACGGCGTGCTCGGACTGACCCGCGCGTGTTCCCTCGACGGCCGGCATTTCGATATCGCGGTGAGTCAGATCGATATCGGTAACGCCGATACCGAAATGGCCGCACGCATGGCGCGAGGCGTCATGCAGGCCAACGGCGAGGTCGCGGTGGAGCCGCTCATGGACCTCAAACATGTCACGGATGCGGTGTTGTATATCGCCAATTTGCCGCTCAGCGCCAACGTGCTGACGATGAACGTGATGGCCGCGAAAATGCCGTTCGTCGGACGCGGTTGACGGAAGGATCAACGCGGAATCAACGCCGAATCAACGCGGCGACGATGCCGACGGCGGCGGGCATGGATTCGGCCGCGCTTTGGCGGCCGGGTAGAAATAGCAGACCGCGCTAGCGATCTGCACCACCACCAGGATGCTCCATGCGCTCAGATGAGCGATTGCAGGATGATGGCCGTTCACAGGAAGCCAGTGATTCAGCAGCGCGCCCACGCCGGTCTGGAACACGACGACCAGCACGAACATCACCAGCGTGAGGGTGGTGCTGACCCGGCCGAGCAGATGCTGCGGGAAATATTCGGCCATCAATGCATAGGTCAATATGCCGATACTGCCGAACGCACCGTACGCGGCCCATAGCAATGCCGGCGGCAACGGTGCTTGCGCCATGATCAGCAACTGCGTGACGATGAACGCCACCATGCCGACGCCGCAGAAGGTATAGAGCCGCATGCCGATGCGTTCGATGTGACGTGCGATGGCGCCAAAGCCCACACAGCCTCCCATCATGGCCAGACCGAGAATCGACACCATCGACCCGGCGTCGCGGGCGGACAACTGCGACACGTCGCTCAGATAAGGCCCGACCCACAGCGATTGCATCGCGTAGAACACGCCTTGCGTCACGACCGATAACGACGCTACGCGCCAGAATGTGCCGCTGGCCAAGATCTGACCGGTGCCCTTGAACTGCGCCAGCACGCCGCCGTGCTGGTGGGGCTTGGTCACGGCGGGTGCGCCGTACCAGATTGCGATGGCCACCAGCAGGCTCAAGCCGGTCAGCCCGTAACAGATCGTGCGCCAATCGGTTAGCCCCAGCAGCCACGTGAGCGGCGAGCCGACGAAGACACCGCCCAAACCACCGATCGCCATGACCAAACCGTTGACCATCGGCAAACGCTCGACCGGAAAAACCATGGCCAGCGCTTTGATAGCGCCGGCGAAACAGGCAGCAACGCCGACCCCGATCAGCAGGCGACCCAACATCAGGCCCGATAGGCCGTGGGCGTGGCCGAAGAGGAACGAGCCCAGGCCGGTGAGCAACAGCAGCGCCGGAATGACGCGTCGCGCACTGTAGTGATCGAGCAGCACCCCGGCGGGGATCTGGGTCGCCGCGAACGCCACGAAGTAGAGACTGGTCAGTACGCCCAGCCCGGCGGTCGACAGGCCGAGGTCATGGGAGAGGTAGGGCGCGAAACCCAGGTTGACGCCGCGAAACACATACGAGACGAAGTAGCCGCATGCAAATAAGAGCAGTACGCGAAGTTGCGTCCATTTAGACATCGATTGGAATCTTCGGTGATGTGCAGCAACCTATATCAATCGATATAGACAGCAAATTACTGGGTGATCGATAGCGCCGACGCGAGCAGCACGGCAACATGAACTGCGTCGGTCTGAGCCCCGTCGGCGATCTGGTGCCGGCAACTGGTACCGTCCGCCACCACCACCGTATGGTCGTCGATCTCGCGAATGGCAGGCAGCAAAGCCAATTCCGCCATGGCCATCGAAGTCTGATAATGCTCGGCTTCGTAACCGAAGTTGCCCGCCATCCCGCAGCACGACGATTCGATCACCGACACTTCCAGCCCGGGTATCCATTTGAGCACGGTAGGTACGGCGCCCAATGCGTCGAAAGCCTTCTGGTGGCAGTGTCCGTGGATCAATGCCTTGGTTTGCGCGATGGCGCCGAGATCCAGTTGCAACCGGCCCGCTTCGGATTCGCGCACGAGAAATTCCTCGAACAGGAACGCCGATTGCGCCAGCTTGCGCGCAGGTTCGCCGAAACCGTAGTTGAGGAATTCGTCGCGTAAAGTCAGCAGGCAGGAGGGCTCGAGCCCGACAATCGGGATCTGTTGTTCGATAAAAGGCAGCAAACCATCGAGCATGCGCTGCGCTTCTTCCTTGGCTTGTGCGACCAGACCCGCCGAGAGCAGCGTACGCCCGCAGCACAGCGGTCGTTCCCCAGCGCGCGTGTTGAGGTGGACGTGATAGCCGGCCGCTTCGAGCACGCGTTTGGCGGCAGCGGCATTTTCAGGCTCGAAGTAATTGTTGAAGGTGTCGACGAACAGCAGGACTTGTTTGTCACCGCTCGCGAGGTTAGCCCCGGGTTTGGAAGATGAGGTGGCTGATCGCCTTGTCAGGAATGATGGCTTGAAACTGGGCAGCGAGCGTTCCGTCGCAAAACCCATTTGACGCTTGGCCCAGCCGTAAGGCAAGGGCAGCGCCTTGAGCAAATCGACGAGCGGGCTCAAGCGGCTGGCCAACGGCGCGTAACGCGGCATGAACGCCACCAGCCGTTCGCGCAATGTCAGCCCGTGGCTATCTTGCCAGGCGGCGCGGGCTTCAATCTTGATCTTCGCCATATCGACGCCGGTCGGACAATCGCGCTTGCAGCCCTTGCATGAGACGCACAGGTCGAGCGCTTCCTTGACCTCCGGGCTCGCCAGACCCTCACTCCCCAATTGGCCCGAAAGGGCCAGCCGCAGGGTATTGGCACGGCCGCGCGTCACATGCATTTCGTCCTTCGTGACGCGGTAGCTTGGGCACATCGTACCGGCATCGAACTTGCGGCAGTGGCCGTTGTTATTGCACATCTCGACTGCCTTGGCGAGGCCACCGGTGCGGTCGCCGCCCGAGCCCGGTTCGCCTTCGGTGCCGGTCAGTGGCGCGCGCGTGACATTCCAGGCAGACCAATCCAGTCTAGGGGTCAGCGACACCTCGCCATATTTCGCGCCGAAGCGGAAATTGCGCTCGTCGTCCATCTTGGGTGGATTGACGATCTTGTCGGGGTTGAAGCGATTGTCGGGATCGAACAGGTTCTTGATGTCCTTGAACGCCTGATTGAGCCGCGGGCCGTATTGCCACGCCACCCATTCGCCACGGCACAGACCATCGCCATGCTCGCCCGAATACGCGCCTTTGAACTTGCGCACCAACGCTGAGGCTTCCTGGGCGATGGCACGCATTTTTTGTGCGCCGTCGCGGCGCATATCCAGTATCGGTCGCACATGCAGGGTGCCCACGCTGGCATGGGCGTACCACGTGCCTTCGGTGCCGTGACGATGAAACACTTCGGTCAGGCTTGCGGTGTACTCGGCCAGGTGTTCGAGCGGCACCGCGCAGTCTTCGATAAACGAAACGGGCTTGCCGTCGCCCTTCATGCTCATCATGATGTTCAGCCCGGCCTTGCGCACTTCCCAAAGCGCTTTTTGCTGCGCGGCACCGGTCATGCGCACGACCGAGCCGGGCAGACCCAGATCGCCCATCAGCTCATCAAGTTGCGCCAATTTGGCCAATTGCACGGCCGCGTCCGCGCCGGCAAATTCGACCAGCAGGATCGCTTGCGGCGTGCCGACCAGCGCTGCCTCGATCACCGGGCGAAATGCCGGATTGGTAATCGACAGCGCGATCATCGTGTGATCGACCAATTCGACCGCGGTCGGGCCGAGCTTGACGATATGCTGGGTGAGATCCATCGCCTGATGGAAGCTTGCGAAATTCACCACGCCCAGCACTTTGTGGGCAGGCAGCGGCGCAAGCTGCAGCGTGATCTGCCGGCTGAAGGCGAGGGTGCCTTCGGAGCCGACCAGCAAATGCGCAAGATTGGGCATGCCATCCGCGCTGTAGGGCTTGGGATTCTGGCAATCGAACACGTCGATGTTGTAGCCCGCGACGCGCCGCAAGACCTTGGGCACCTGCTCGATAATTTGTGCGGCTTCGCGTTGCGCGATCTGCTTCAGGCTTGCGACCAGAGCTTGCAGGCGCGTATCGGGGGCCATGGCAGCTAGCGTCGTGAAACGCGCTTGGTAACCGTCGGCCAGCACCGCGTCGATGCCGACCACGTTGTGCACCATGTTGCCGTATTCGATCGAGCGCGAACCGCAGGAATTGTTGCCGGTCATGCCGCCTATCGTGCATTGGGCCGCGGTCGACACGTCGACAGGAAACCACAGGCCATGCGGCTTGAGCCACGCGTTCAGATGGTCGAGCACGAGCCCCGGTTCAACCGTCACGGTGCGCGCTTGCGCGTCGAACGCCAGCACCTGATGCAGCCATTTACTCGTGTCGATGACGAGCGCCTCGCCCACCGTTTGCCCGCACTGGCTGGTGCCGGCTCCGCGAGCGAGAACGGGTACGGCGTGATGGCGCGCGATATCGAGCGCGACGATCAGGTCGTCCTGGTCGCGCGGCACGACTACTCCGATCGGCGTGATCTGGTAGATCGAGGCGTCCGTTGCATAGCGGCCGCGCGCGGCGCGATCGAACATCACACCGCCGCGCAACTCGCGCCGCAAGTGTTGCGCCAGCGGCGTGGCCGACGCGCGTCCTGCGTCGACGAAGCGCACCGGTTTAACCAAAGTGTTGGAAGGTTGATTCAGCATGAACGGTGGCTCATCGATCGGTAGGGATGGGTGGGTGGCCGGGTGAGTGGCGGGGGCACGCCGAGCCCATTACACGAGCTGGACTTGCACCGGCGGCAGGCCCGCAATTTCACCGGCCGCGAGGCCGGGTCTGTCCAGAAAGTATGCGCCGGTATAGCTCCCGGTGGTGATCACCAGATCCGGACCCACCGCCAGACCCTGATCGAGACAGTGATTGACCGCCCAACTCAACAAGCGACGCGGATCGCCGGCTGGGTTGACGGGCGCCGAGCCACCGATATCCTGGCCGGCGAAGGTGAAGGTCAGCGGCGGCTGTTCGAAGGGAAAGCGGGGATCGTAGGGCACGAATTCGCCGACGATCAGCGCGCCGTGATTTTGCAGATCCGCCAACTGGCACAGTGCATCGCTGTCGGGCCAGCCGGCTAACCGGCTGCTGACGATCTCTATCGTGGCCGCCATCATGGCTACCGAATCCAGCACCTCCTGCTCGGTATAAGGCGTAGGACGGGGCAGGAATGGTTTGCCAAACCGGAACGCGATTTCGAGCTCAAGCGCGACGACTGGAAAGTCGCGAAGCTGCACATTCTCGGCGCTGGGCTTGAGGCCCGAGTTGGGCAGCAACGCGCCATGAATCGGCCCGGTGGCGGATTTGGAGCCGACCTTGATGCCGCCCAAGCCACGGCCGTCCAGGCGCAGGATTTCACGCTGTACCCGATAGGCTTCGAAGGCGGAACGGGGGTACATGCCCGGTTCGATCGCCGCGGGCGTCGCGCTACGCGCTGCAGCGGCAAGCGTGCTCGCCAGCTGTTCCAGATGAGGTGCCAATACCGGCATATTATTTTCCCGTGCGTCTACTTGGTCGCTTATTCAGCCGCTAGTTCAATCGCTTATTTAACCGTTTATTCGGCCGCCTATTCAACCGATCAATCGGTCACATATCGGCCGCTTATTCAGTCACTTGCTCGTCACTCACCCAGCCGCATGACGCAATTTCGACGGATGCGCGCTCAAATGACGCATCGCTTCCTGGACCCCGCTGCCGCTCAACTTCACCCCCGCCATTTGCAGCCCCATCTCGCAACCAGCCAGTGTCGCCATCAGCGTCAGATCGTTGCAGTCGCCTAGATGTCCGATACGGAACATGCAGCCTTTCACTTTGCCCAAGCCCGTGCCCAGCGACATATCGAAGTGTTCGTAAATCAACTTGCGCACGGCGTCGGCATCGACGCCCGCGGGTGTCATGACGCCGGTCAGGACCGGTGAATAGACCGCTTCGTCGGCGCATTGAATCTCCAGACCCCAACCGCGCACGGCGCTGCGGCAAGCTGCGGCGAGCCGTTGGTGGCGCGCGAATACCTGCTCCAGGCCTTCCGCAAAAATCATATCGAGCGCTTCGGATAGACCGTAGAGCAAGTTGGTGCTCGGCGTGTAGGGCCAGTAACCGGTCTTGTTCATCGACACGATTTCTTCCCAATCCCAGAACGCGCGCGGCAGCGTCGCTTTCTTGCTGGCGTCGATTGCCCGGGGGGAGAGCGCATTGAAGCTGATTCCTGGGGGCAGCATCAACCCTTTTTGCGAACCGGAAATGGCGACGTCCACGCCCCATTCATCATGGCGATAATCGGCCGCGGCAAGCCCCGAAATGGTGTCCACCATGAGTAGCGCCGGATGTTTGACGCTATCGATCGCGCGGCGCACCGCCGCGATATCGGAGGTGACTCCGGTGGAGGTTTCGTTATGGACGACGCACACGGCCTTGATCAGATGCCCTTTGTCCGCGCGCAGACGTTCTTCGATCATCGCGACATCCACGCCATGGCGCCAGCCTTCGACGCCAGGCAGGCCAATGAACTCGGGCTTCAGACCGAGCTTTTCGGCCATTTTTTTCCACAAGGTGGCGAAATGACCGGTTTCGAACATCAACACGGCGTCGCCCGGGCTGAGCGTATTCACCAACGCCGCCTCCCACGCGCCGGTGCCGGACGCCGGGTAGATCACCACAGGATGCTCGGTCTTGAAAATTTTCTTGATGCCGGCCAGCACCTTCAGGCCAAGCTCACCGAATTCCGGCCCGCGATGATCGATCGTCGGATAGCTCATCGCCCGCAAAATTCGGTCCGGTACCGGACTCGGGCCGGGGATTTGCAGGAAGTGACGGCCCGCGGGATGAAAGTCGAGTTTCAGCATCTTGGTATCCTTTTTGAATTTTGCATTCAAAATACTTTAGCCGATAATAGAGGTAGTTGGGAAGTCAAATTTTGCTGGCCGTGGCCGGCAGTACCGCAGGCAGCTTTCAGGCCTGCAAGCGGTGTCTTCGAGCGATATTAAGCCATGAACCGTAAGCTATAATGGCAGCGCGTACCTAAGAGGTTTTGCATGCAAAATACGGCTTTACTGGATATTGATCCGCCGGCGACCGCGTTGCCCAAGTTCGAACGCCAACGTCTGCATGACATGGTCGTCGACCATCTGCGTACCTATATCGTCGAGGGTTTCCTGGTTCCCGGCGCCAAACTCAACGAGCGCGAGCTATGCGAATTGCTCGGTATTTCCCGTACGCCCCTGCGCGAGGCGCTCAAGGTGCTGGCGGCTGAAGGGCTGATCGAGATCACGCCGAACCGCGGTGCCTCGGTGTCACGACTGTCCGAGGCCGATATCCGCGAAACCTTCGAATTGATGAGCGGGCTGGAGGCTTTTTCCGGCGAGTTGGCTTGCGAGCGCATCACGGCAGCCGAAGTGGCCGAAATCAAGGCTTTGCATTTCGCGATGCTGGCCGCGCACGCGCAGTCCGATCTTTCGGGCTATTACAGTCGCAATCAGGCCATCCACGACAAAATCAACGAGGCCGCGCGTAACTCGGTCTTGCGGCAAACTTACTTGTCGTTGAATCGACGCATCCAGGCGTTGCGGTACAAATCCAATTTCCAGATCGGCAAATGGAATCGTGCGGTCCAGGACCACGAAGCCATGATCGAGGCACTCGAAGCTCGGGATGGCAAGCGCCTGGGGGCTGTGTTGCGGCGCCACCTGTTGGACAAGCGCGATACCGTGCTCGGCGATAGTGCCGCTGATCAGTGAGACCGGTACAATCCAGCCTGAGTGGATTTACCACTGAGCTAACCCCTCAGCTAACCAAATAAGGATTGCGCGTGAGCCGAAATAAAACCAACCCCAAGCTTGAACAGGCTCTGACTCGCGGCGCCTTGGCGATACGTCACGCCGATTTCGCGCGGGCGACGGCGTTGCTGCATAGTGTGGGCAAGATGAACGTCGATGCAGCGGCGACCATCGGCATCGAGGCCGATTACGATATTCTCGATGCCGAGAAATTCGCGGAACCGACCGGCGGCTTGTGGCCGCAACATATCCGTATCTCGCTGGACGGCGCCGTTGCCAAAACCGACGAAGAGGAATTGCGCTCGGTGTGGCTGCTGGCCGACTCCCATCCGCCGAAGTTTCGCGTCGAGTGGCAGCGTGCCGACGGTAAGGTGGGGCGTTTCGAAGATGGCCCGCTCGCTGTGGTGGCGTTCATTACCGACGTCGAGATTCCCTGGCTGGACAGTTCCGATTGAGTTTTGCGTACGCGTTGTTTGTGGCCTGAGCGTTACGTTCGCGGCTCCTTCTAACTGTATCTCCGGGTGACCTATGGTTTTGATTCGCGTCTTGACGATCGCTGCGCTGGTTTTGACGATCGGCGCCTGTACCACGAGTTCTCCGGGGCGTGCCGCTGGCAGCACTCCGCAAAGCGGGTTCCAGGCTAACACTCAGCCGATCGAGCAGCGTCTGGCGGGCGATTTTCCGATTCCCCTGGGCGTGAAGATCGATCCCGAGGACAGTCTGGTGCTCGGCAGCGGTTCGACCTGGACCGGGCGGATCATTTTCGCGACCGACAGTTCGGCAAACGACGCCTTCATCTTTTATCGCGATCAACCGAAGAGTTCGGGGTGGTCATTGGTCACCAGCCTGTTTTCGAAGGCTAGCGTGCTGACGTTCACCAAGGGCGCCCGTTCCGCGACGATCCAGATCACTTCGTCGATGTTCGGCAGCACACAGGTCAGTATCGTCGTCGGACCGTTACCGGGCAATTGATGGCCTCGGAGCCTACCGCCGCAGGCGGCGCTTCTGCGCGCAAACCCAGGCTCCTGACGTATCTCTGCGTCTTGCTGCTGATTCCGCTGGGCGTATGGAGCGCTTATCGATATACGGAACGCAGCGGTATCGACACGATCCGTGACGCTGCCGCGCATCGGATCGATATATACGAAAACACACTCACCAGCGAACTGGCCCGCTACACCTATCTGCCTTCGTTGCTCAGCCTTAACCCTGACACCGTGCGCCTGCTTCAGGAGCCTGGCACCGCCGCGCTGACCGACAAGGTCAATCGCTACCTCGCGGCGGTCAATCGGGGCGCCCATTCCAACACGCTGTACATCATGGATCTGCAGGGCAAGACGCTGGCGTCGAGCAACTGGGATCAGCCGATCACTTTCGTCGGCATGAATTTCGCCTACCGGCCTTACTTTCTGGACGCGCTGGCCCAGGGGCACGGCGTGTTCTACGGCTTGGGTACCACGAGCAAGGAGGCCGGCTACTTTTATGCCGAGCGCGTGTATGCGGGCGGCGCGGGCGGAAAGGTGGTCGGGATCGCGACCGTCAAGATCAATCTCGACAAGATCGAGCCGGTGTGGAAGCGTGGCGCGGATACCGTAGTGGCCGCCGATGCGAACGGTGTGATTTTTCTTTCGACCTTCGATCCATGGAAGTACAAGTCCCTGATCGCGTTGTCCAGCGAGGCGCGTGCGAGCATCGCGGCGACCCGTCAATACGATGCGCCTGGCGCGCTCGAAGCGATTGGTCTGGTCGAACAGAATCGAATCAATGCCGGCACGGCCGTCGAGCGGTTTGCGTCATACGTCGACTTGCGGCGCAGTATTCCGGCCTTGCTGGGGCCGCGGTTTCTTGCGGTCAGCCGGCCGGTGTCGGGCACCGACTGGAAGATCGTCACGCTTTCCAATATCAAGCCGGCGGAGAGCGCCGCGCTGAACGTGGCAGTGGGCACGGGGCTGGGGTTGGCGTTCGTTACGGTGTTTGTCCTGTTCGTGTTGCAGCGTCGGCGTATCATCGCGCAGGAGCTCGCGACCAAATCCGCTTTGCGTCGGTTGAACGATGAGCTCGAAAGAAAGGTGTCGCGACGTACCGATGCATTGAGCCACGCCAACAAGAGCCTGAAGGTCGAGATCGCCGAACGGAAAAACACCGAGGCCGTTCTGAAGTCGACGCTGCAGGAATTGATGCAGGCGGGCAAGATGGCAGCGCTGGGGCAAATGTCTGCGAGCATTACCCATGAGCTCAATCAACCGCTGGCCGCGTTGCGCACGCTTTCGGACAACGCGCTGATTTTTATCCAGCGCGGGCAAGTGCCCGGTGCCCAGAAAAATCTCGAGGTAATCTGCGATCTCACTGAGCGCATGGGTAAAATCACCCGTCAGCTCAAACGTTTTGCGCGCAAATCACCGGCTTTTTTGGAGCCGGTTTCATTGCATGCTGCGCTGGCCAATGCGCTGTTTTTGCTGGATGCGCGCTTGCGGCGCAGCGAAGTGCGGCTGGTGCTGCCGGTGCGTACGGAACCCGACGTTGAGGTGTATGGGTGGGCCGAGGCGACTCGGCTCGAACAAGTGCTGGTCAACCTGATCGCCAACGCGTTGGATGCGATGACGATGACGGCGGGGGCACAAGCGCAGGCACGGGCAATCTCGGCGTCTGGATCGGAATCGGGATCGGGATCGATGCCCGCCACGGCGGTATCGGCAGCGCGGGACTATGCAGCGGGCGAATTGACGATTTCGATCGCGCGTGACGCCGACGATGTCTCTATCAGCGTGCACGACAGCGGCCCCGGCCTCACCGATGAAGCGCTCGCGCATTTGTTCGAACCATTCTTTACGACCAAGGATCAAGGCGAAGGCCTGGGCTTGGGGCTGACTATTTCGTTGAGCATCGTCCAGGAGTTCGGCGGCGCGCTGAGCGCGCACAACCGGGCCGAGGGCGGCGCCGAGTTCATTATCAGATTGAGAGCGGCTACGCCGCGAGAGCCGGATGCAAGATAAGCTGACCATATTGTTCATTGAAGACGATGCGGCCGTACGGCTGGGCAGCGTGCAGGCGTTCGAGATTGGCGGCCTGGAGGTGCGGGCGTTCGAGCGCGCGGAGCCTGCGCTCAAGCTGATCGAGCGGGGCTTTCCCGGTATCGTCGTGAGCGATATCCGCCTGCCCGGCATGGATGGCATGGCGCTGCTGGAACAGGCAAAAGCGATCGACCCGACGCTGCCCGTCATTCTCGTGAGCGGCCATGGCGACATCGCAATGGCCGTCGATGCGATGCGGCGCGGTGCCTATGACTTCATCGAAAAGCCGTTTTCTTCCGAGCAATTGGTCGATGTTGCGCGGCGTGCGCTGGAAAAGCGCCAGCTAACGCTGGAAGTGCAGGCGCTGCGGCAGACCTTGCAGCAACGTGATCAGATCGAAGCCAAGATTCTCGGTCGATCGAGCGCAATCGAGCGGCTGCGGCGCATGATACTCGAGCTGGCCGGCGCGGACGCCAATGTGCTGGTGCTGGGAGAAACCGGTACAGGCAAAGAGCTGGTTGCGCGCTCGCTGCACGACTACGGCCCGCGCAAGGCACATCCCTTTGCCGCTATCAACTGCGCGGGCATTCCCGAGTTGCTGTTCGAAAGCGAAGTGTTCGGGCACGAAGCGGGCGCTTTCACCGGCGCGATCAAACGCCGTATCGGCAAAATAGAATACGCGCAGCGCGGCACCTTGTTTCTCGACGAGATCGAGACCATGCAGATGTCCTTGCAGGCGAAGTTGTTGCGCTTGCTACAGGAGCGCACGTTCGAACGCATCGGATCCAACGAACTGCTGGAGATGGATTGCCGGATTGTCGCCGGCACCAAGGCGAACCTGCTCGAACTCTCGCAGCAAAAGCACTTCCGCGACGATCTGTACTATCGGCTCGGCGTCATCATTCTGGAAATCCCGCCATTGAGGGAGCGCCGCGAAGATATCCCGCTGTTGTTCGAGCATTTCGTCCTGCATGCGGCGGCGGCCTACAATCGGCCGGTGCCGGACATTTCCTCCGAGCAGATGCGCGATCTGATGGCGCGCTCGTGGCCAGGCAACGTGCGTGAGCTGCGCAACGTGGCCGAGCGCTTTGCGCTGGGCATGTTGACGCGTGTTGATGAGCCGGCGGCGGGCCGCGGCGAAGGCGAAGCGGGCCAACCAGGTGCGCGGCGCTCGCTGGACGAACAACTCAACGGCTTCGAGCGCTACCTGATCGAAGAGGCCTTGCGCGGTAGCGCCGGGCGCGCTGCGACCGCCAGCGAACAACTCGGCATTCCCAAGAAGACTCTCTACGACAAGATGCGCCGACTCGGTATCAGTACCGAAGAATTCAAATAAAGCGCTGCGGTCGCGTCGCCCCGCCCCGGTTGCGTAGGCAGCGTGCATGAGCGGGTTCGCATAAGTTGGTTTGCGTAACGTTCTCCAGCCAGCGCACGCGCCGAAAGTCTGTCTTTCCGCACAGCGTGTCCCGCATGCATGCGCTTATCCCATATAGATCAGTCGCTTAGCAGGCGTGCCCGAATGGCACGGCCCTTGCGTTAATTTGACCCACAAAAACAAAAAGACCGAGCGGATCTCGCCGCTCAAGTTCAACTATTTCAATCAGGAGACACCGTGAAAAAACCCTTCTATCGGATTTTGTACGTCCAAGTGCTGATCGCGATCGCGCTTGGAATCTTGCTCGGGCACTTCTACCCGAGCCTGGGCATCGACATGAAGCCGCTCGGCGATGGCTTTATCAAGCTGATACGCATGCTGATCGGGCCCATCATCTTCTGTACGGTGGTCACCGGCATTGCAGGCATGCAGGACTTGACCAAGGTCGGGCGTGTGGGCGGCAAGGCACTGCTGTACTTCGAAGTCATGTCGACCGTCGCGCTGGTGATCGGTTTGCTTGCCGCGCACTTGCTGCGCCCCGGCACCGGCTTCAACATCGACCCGGCCAGCCTGGACGCCAAGAGCATCGCCACGTACGCCACCCAGGCCAAAGGCCAGAGCACGGTGGACTTCGTGTTGCACATCATCCCGGACACGATGATCGATGCCTTCGCCAAGGGCGATATCTTGCAGATTCTGTTTGGCGCGCTGCTGTTCGGCGCAGCGCTGTCGATGATCGGCCCGAAAGCCCAGATCGTGACGGACTTTATCGGCCAGATTTCGAAGATATTCTTTCGCATGGTGCATATCGTTACCAAGGTCGCCCCGATCGGCGCGTTTGGCGCGATGGCTTTCACCATAGGCAAATACGGGATCGTCTCGCTGTTTCCGCTGCTCAAGCTGATCGGTTGCTTCTATCTGACCGCGGTGGTGTTCGTGGTGGTCGGGCTGGGGATCGTCGCGCGCCTGACGGGCTTTAGCATCCTGCGTTTTGTTTCCTACATCAAGGAAGAGCTTGCGATCGTGCTCGGCACCAGTTCCTCGGAGGCGGCGCTGCCGCAACTGATGGAGAAAATGGAGAAGTTGGGTTGCTCGCGCTCGGTGGTGGGGCTGGTGATACCGACGGGCTACTCGTTCAACCTGGACGGCACCAACATCTACATGACGATGGCGGTGATATTCATTGCACAAGCGCTTAACATCGATCTCACGTGGGGCCAGGAAGCGGCCATTCTGGCCGTGGCGATGCTGACTTCGAAGGGTGCCAGCGGTGTGACCGGTTCGGGCTTTATCACGTTGGCGGCGACGCTGGCGGTGGTGCCTAGCTTGCCGGTCACGGGCATGGTGCTGATTCTGGGTATCGACCGCTTCATGAGCGAGTGCCGTGCGCTGACCAATATCGTGGGTAACGGTGTGGCGTGCGTGGTGGTGTCGGCGTGGGAGCGCGAACTCGATCGCAAGAAGTTGGGGCAGGTGCTCAGCGGGGCACCGGTGATTGATACTGACGCAGACGCAGGGGTCGCGGCTTAATAAGCCATCAAGGGTGCGGAATACTCCCCGCACCTTTGCAAGCTTTCACTGCAACATGCCGCTGGTTCAGAAGTCAGGCAATTCGTTCGGACGCAGATCGAATACCAGCACTTCGGCGTGTTCGCCCTTGGCAAACGTGAGCGCACGCTCGTCGCGTACTCGCACGCCATCGCCAGCGCTCAACGCTACGCCGTTCATCTCGACGCTACCGCTTGCAACGTGCACATAGGCGTAGCGGTCTTGCGCCACATCGAACGTAGCGCTCTGGCCCGCGTCGAAAAGCCCGGCGTAAACACTCGCGTCCTGATGCACGCCCAGCGAGCCATCCCGACCGTCGGGAGAAATGATCCGCCGGAACACACCGCTCTTTTCGGCCGCCGTGAAATTCAACTGCTGGTACCGGGGCGCTGCGCCTTTAAGCTGCGGCACGATCCAGATTTGCAGGAAGTGCACAGGCTCGCTCTTCGAATGGTTGTATTCGCTGTGAGCCACGCCGGTGCCTGCACTCATCATCTGGACATCGCCGGGGCGGATCACGGATCCCGTTCCCATCGTGTCCTTATGCTCCAAAGCGCCTTCGAGGACATAGGAAAAAATCTCCATGTCGCGGTGCGGATGGGTGCCGAACCCTTTGCCCGGTGCCACGCGGTCGTCGTTGATCACCAGCAGATCTGAAAAACCCTGCTGCTGCGGGTCGCGATAGTGACCGAACGAAAACGTGTGACGCGAGCTCAGCCAGCCATGCTCGGCGACGCCGCGGGTGTTTGCTTTGCGAACTTCAATCATGATGAACTCCGGGAAACTGGGTTTGAGCCCGGGCGCCGCGTTAGGGTGGCGCTGGACCGATGAAGCAAGTTTAGTGTCATATTATTGATTGATAAAGATCGATTCTGGCGTAATACTGTCACCTAGTATGTGACAATTCAGCACAATGCTGTTTTTCAAGGGCGCCCGATGAATCAATTCGAAGACATGCGGATTTTCGCCACCACCGTCGAGGCGCAGAGCTTCACGGCGGCGGCCGACAAGCTGGGATTGTCCAAGCAATTCGTCAGCCGGCGGGTGATGGCCCTGGAAGGGCGGCTAGGTGTGCGCTTATTGGTCAGAACCACCCGTAAGCTCACAGTGACGGAACTGGGCCGAGCTTATTTCGAGCGTATCCAAAAGATCCTCGCGGAGGTGGCTGAAACCGAGGAGGCGATTTCCAGTCAGAACGCGGGCCCCCGAGGCAGCTTGCGCATTAGCGCACCGATGTCGTTCGGCACGCTGCACCTGGGTCCGGTTATTCCAAAGTTTCTCCAGCGTTATCCCGACGTATCGATCGAGCTGGAACTCAACGATCGCACCGTCGATTTGGTGGGAGAGGGCTATGACATGGCAATGCGTATTGGGGTGTTGAGCGATTCCTCCCTGATCGCGCGGCGCATTACCCCCTTTAATCTGGTGGCATGTTGCGCGCCTGACTATTTGCGGCGGCGTGGCACGCCTGTCACGCCGAACGACTTAAAAGAGCATGAATGCCTGTTGTATGGCCACGCAAAAACCGTTGAATGGCAGTTCAAAATCAATGGTCGCACACGTGGGATTCCTGTAACCGGGCGATTGCGCGTCAATAATGGCGAATTAGTACGGGACGCGGCGCTGGCAGGATTAGGCATTGCCGTTCTACCGACATTTATCGTGGGCGAAGCTTTAAAGCGAGGCGAGCTTGTCACAATCCTGGATGACTATCTGTCTGCCGACGGCGGCGTCTATGCGATTTATCCGCAACATCGCCAGAGTTCAACTGCGTTGCGCGTTTTTGTCGATTTTCTTTATGAAACTTTCGCAAAATCTTGAGTTTCGCAAATGACATCAAAAATAAACATGGCAAAACGCGCGGTATCTGCTTAAATTAACGCCAACGGTGATATTTTAAATATTACCAATGTGGAAGAGCGGCGCTTATTCAGCGTCGACTCGACGCCGAATAAGCGCCCACCAGGTTCGCTCGGCTCCGTACCATTTTTAGCGTCACGTCAGGATTTTAATTTTGGGACACAACGTTTCCCTTCATGTACCCGAACACTTGCCCGGTAAGGGGAAAAGGTTTGTTAGGCGCCTTTACAAACTGCGGGTTGTCGGTTTGGGCGCGGGGTCGTTGTGCGTGGTCTCGGCGCTATGGTTTTTGCCCCATGTCTCGCCAGCCATCTGGGCACTGGTCGTCCTGCACGGTTTTATCTGGCCGCATCTGGCTTGCTATCTAGGGCTACGCAATCGCTATCCGTACCGGTTCGAGCGCTTCTGCATCATGGTCGATTCTTGCTTCGGTGGCTTTTGGACGATCGCGATGCAGTTCAACGTGCTGTCTTGCACGGTGATGTTGGCGATGATGAGTATGGACAATATGGCCGCCGGCGGTTCGCGTTTGTTTTTTCGCGGGCTGGCGTCACAGTTGCTGGGAGCGTTGATCGGCATTGCGGTATTGGGCCTGCAGTTTCAGTTTCAGCCGCGCATGGAGACGATACTCGCCTGCTTGCCGTTCATGGCTCTGTATCCACTCGTGCTGGGCAGCACCACTTACCGTCTGGCCAGGCAACTGTCGACGCGTTCGGCCGAGCTCGAGCGCTTAAGCCGCATCGACGGGCTGACCGGTTTGTTCAACCGGCCTTATTGGGAGACTTGCCTGGTCGAGACGTTTGCCGATTGCCGCGCGAAGGGGCAGTCCTCTTGCTTGGCGCTGCTCGATCTGGATCACTTCAAAAGTGTCAACGATAGTTACGGGCATGCCAGCGGTGATCTTGCGCTACAGGTTTTCGCGCAGCTGCTGCGCAAAGAACTACGTGCCACCGACATCATCGGGCGTTACGGCGGCGAAGAGTTCGTCGTGATTTTGGTGGATACTCCGCTCGCCGAGGCGGTGCTGGTGATTGAACGGCTCACCGGGGCGATCCGACGCATGGCCTCGCAACTCGACAGCATGTGCCCATGCACTGCCAGCATTGGACTGGTCGGTTATCGACCGGAGCTGGAAAGCTATCAGATGTGGCTCAAGGAAGTTGACCAGGCGATGTATCGGGCAAAAACCGGTGGCCGCGACCGGATCGAGGTCGACGCGCTGCGTGCGGCTTGACGAACCGTGATTCTGCGCAGTGCCTCTCGCTGTGCTTCTGTACATCAGCAACGTCCTGGCCGCCGCGGGACTGTTGCTCGATCTCCCACATCAGCAATGATTGTCCGAATACCAGGGCTGCGGCACTGGTATAGTATGCTGTACGGATATACAGCCCACCCGGCACCGATTCTTTACGCCAAACCCGCATTTCTTGAGCACCGATTGCCGTGACGACTGTCCAGTCAGAACGCGGACCCGAAACCGCCCGCGCTAGTTACCTCGATAAATTGAACGCTGAGCAGCGACGAGCCGTCGAGCATGGCGTCGACCCTCGCGGCGCTGGGCATGGCGGCCCGCTGCTCGTAGTGGCCGGCGCGGGGTCCGGCAAGACCAACACACTGGCGCACCGGGTGGCGCACTTGGTGGCCAACGGCGCGGACCCGCGCAAAATCATGCTGCTGACGTTTTCGCGACGCGCGGCTTTCGAAATGACCCGCCGCGTTGAGCGGCTCGCGGCGCAGGTGCTGGGTCCGAATTCCGGACTCACCAAGGCGGCGCTGACATGGTCCGGCACCTTCCATAGCGTAGGCGCGCGGCTGCTGCGTGAGTATGCCGAGCATATCGGGCTGAGCCCCAGCTTCACCATCAACGACCGCGAGGACTCCGCCGACTTGATGAACCTGGTGCGTCACGATCTGGGCCTCTCAGGCCAGGCCAAACGGTTCCCAACGAAAAACACCTGTTTCGCGATTTATTCTCGCGCGGTCAATACCGAGGTGCCGTTGCAAACCGTGCTCGCCGGTACGTTTCCTTGGTGTGCCGGCTGGGAGGATGAGTTGCGCTCGCTGTTCTCGGCCTATGTCGAGGCCAAGCAGGCGCAGCAGGTGCTGGACTACGACGACCTGCTGCTCTACTGGGCGCGGATGGCTGCCGAGCCTGTGATTGCCGCGGACTTGTCGCCGCGTTTCGAGCATGTGCTGGTCGATGAATACCAGGACACGAATCGTCTACAAGCCAGCATCCTGCTTGCCCTCAAACCGGATGGGCGCGGTTTGACAGTGGTGGGCGACGATGCGCAATCGATCTATTCGTTTCGCGGCGCAACCGTGCGCAATATTCTCGACTTCCCCGCGCAGTTCACGCCGCCGGCGCAAACCGTCACGCTGGAGCGCAACTACCGTTCGACCACCGCCATTCTGGCCGCGTCCAACGCTGTGATCGGGCTTGCAGCCGAGCGCTTCTCCAAGCAACTTTGGTCCGATAAAGCCGGTACCGACCGGCCTCAGTTGGTGACGGTGCGCGACGAAGGGGAGCAGGCTGGTTTCGTGGTCGAATCGGTGCTGGCCAGCCGCGAGGGCGGCATGGTGCTCAAGGAGCAGGCCGTTCTGTTTCGCGCCTCGCATCACAGTGCCCAGTTGGAGGTGGAACTGACTCGGCGCAACCTGCCGTTCGTGAAGTTCGGCGGCTTGAAGTTTCTCGATTCGAGTCACGTCAAAGATCTGCTGGCGATGCTGCGCTGGCTGCAGAATCCTCGCGATCAGGTGGCCGGATTTCGAGTGCTGCAACTGCTGCCGGGCGTTGGTCCCGGCACGGCGTCGCGTGTGCTCGGCAGCTTGGCACAAGGCGGCGACACGCTTGCCGCGCTCAGTGCATTTGCACCGCCGCCTCGCGTCGCGCAGCAATGGTCGGAATTACTCGAACTGGTGGGACAGGTTTCGACGCAGAGCGCGGCGTGGCCGGCCGAGCTCGAACTGATCCGCGCCTGGTACGAACCGCACCTGCAACGACTGCATGAGGATGCCGAGACCCGCGTAGCCGATCTCGCGCAAATGCAGCAGATCGCTTCGACTTATCCGTCCCGGGAGCGTTTCCTGACTGAGCTGTCGCTCGATTTGCCCGATGCGACCAGCGATGAATCGGGCGTGCCCTTGCGCGACGAGGACTATCTGATTCTATCCACGATCCATTCCGCCAAGGGCCAGGAATGGCGCAGCGTCTACCTGCTCAATGCAGTGGACGGTTGCATGCCCTCGGATCTCGGAACGGGTAGCAGCGAGGACATAGAAGAGGAGCGGCGGCTCTTGTATGTCGCCATGACGCGCGCCAAAGACGAGTTGCATATTGTCGTGCCGCAGCGGTTTTATGTGCATCAACAAGCCAGCCAGGGCGACCGGCATGTGTATGCAAACCGGACGCGTTTTATCCCGGGGAAGTTGCTGACGTTATTCGAGAGCTTGTCATGGCCGCGCGCGGCGGCGCCCACCGACCATGGGCGCCGAGCCTTGGCCCAAGCCCGCATCGATATTGCGGGTGGCCTGAAAAGCATGTGGAAGTGATTAATTGTGGCTTGCGATAGCCGCTTCCAGCGCTTCTTTGGACGACGCCTCCAACCTCAGTGTGTCGTGGTGCTGGCAGGCAGTCCAGCTACCGCTGCGATGACTTTCCCAATTGCCCCACTCCCGCCCGTCGACCATCACGGCGCCGCGTTCGCGCAATGACGGGTCGGCAGGGTCGAGCACTGTGTCATCGTTGTGTAGCAATTGCACTTGGCTCTTCATCTTATTCATCCAGCTCCCCCAACGTCATCGATAGTCGAACGCCTTGCCGCTTTAAAAGGTTTCCCAATCGTCGGATGAGGAAGCGGTAGCCGCGAGTGCTTTTTTCGGGGCGGGTCGTTCGCGGGCGACGGCCGGTTTTGCCGTACGCGCCGGGACTTTGCGGGCGCGATCTATCACGTCGCGGGCGCTCTTCACCACGATCGGTGGGCGCGCGCGAGCAGGCTCGACATGGGCGCGCGCCGGTTCGCGCAGCTTGAAGGTCGCCATTTCGGAGCGCAGATGCGCGGCCTGCTCTTCCAACGATTGCGCTGCCGCCGACGCTTCTTCGACGAGCGCCGCATTCTGTTGCGTCACTTCATCCATCTGCGCAACCGCGACCGTAATCTGGGCGATGCCCTGGCTTTGCTGCTGCGCCGCCGTTTCGATTTCGTGGATGATGCCCGACACGCGCGACAGCGCGGCCTGTGCTTCTTGCATCGTAGCGCCGGCGCTTTCGACCAAGGTCGAACCCGTATCGATCTTGCCGACCGAGGTCTGGATCAAATCGCGGATTTCCTTAGCGGCCGTGGCGCTGCGTTGCGCCAAGGTACGGACTTCCCCCGCCACCACGGCAAAGCCGCGCCCTTGCTCGCCGGCTCGGGCCGCTTCCACTGCGGCATTGAGCGCCAGAATATTGGTCTGGAACGCGATGCCTTCGATCACCGAAATGATCTCGACCATCTTGTTCGACTGACTCGAAATATCGCGCATTGTCTCGACGACTTCCGACACAGTGGCACCGCCACGATCGGTGACAGTTGCCGCGTCGCCGGCCAGTTCGGTGGCGCGCTTCGCGTTGTCGGCAGTGCGCTTAACCATCGCGGTAATTTGCGCCATGCTCGACGCGGTTTCGCCGAGCGACGCCGCTTGCTCTTCGGTGCGTTGCGAAAGATCCAGATTGCCGCCGGCGATTTCCTTGGCTGCCACGGCAACGTTATCGGCCGAGCTGGTGATGCCGTGGATGGTTTTGACCAAGCTGTCGCGCATCGCTTTCATATTTGCGATCAAGCTGTTCGTGTCGCCCGGTACCGTATCGATTTCTGCGGACAGATCGCCGGTCGCGATCTTCGCCGCGACGGCCGAGGCATAGCTGGGATCACCGCCGAGCTGCTTTTGGATGCTGCGCGCAGCGTACGCGATAAACAACGACAGTATCGCCACAATGGCGGCCAGTACCGAAGAAGGAAAGATCAGCGATTTCAATACTTCGGTATTGATATCGTCTGTGTAGGCGCCCGTCGTGAGCGCCCATTGCCACGGCTTATAGGCGAGGACGTGGCTGGTCTTGGGCACGGGGTCGCCGCCGGCGGCATGCGGCCAAACGTAGTTGATAAAGCCGGATCCAGAATTTCGGGCCATATCGGAAATCATGACGTAGACCGGATTGCCCGCTTGATCCTTGAAGTCCCTGAGGTCCTTGCCATTGAGTTCCGGTTTGATCGGATGCATGACGCTGCGTGCATCGAAGTCGGACACCGAGATGTATCCGTCTTGGCCGAAGCGCAGCGCCTTGATGCGTTCGAGCGACTGCTTTTGCGCTTCTGCGACACTCATCGCGCCGCTGTCGGCATAGGCCGCATATTGCTTGATGATGGACAACGCAATTTCGTTCGCATGTACCAGATCGGACTGACGTTCTCCAAGTCGCACTTCACGGGCTTGATAGGCGTTGAAAATGCCTACTATAAGTAACCCTAGGATGCTGATGATCAGCGGCATCCAGAGCTTCTGTTTAAAAGTCAGTGTGTGCATCGCAGCCCCTCTCAATATGTTTCAGTCCAACGTCCCGGCTTAGTCTTGCCGGTGTCGCGATGTGTGTGTACGCGCGTGTGCATACCAGCGCTGGAGCGTACCGCTCATTCTGACGTTTAACTATATTGTTTAACCCTAATCTCAAAAGTTTCTGGTGCCGTGTTGTTAAAACACACGGAGATTTCAGGGGGCGCTTAATTTTATTTGGGGCGCGAACAGGCCTACTAACTATTTTTGTCTGTGATGCAGACTAGATTCCGCGAGAGCATGCGGCGATGGCTTCTAGATGGCTCGCTCGGTAACGCGAGTCGGCAGTGGAGACGTTCGGGTTCACACCCGCTTGCGTTGCGTGACTGTCGACGCAGCGCGCGAGATTCGAACGTGCGCTATCTATCGTGACGGGCATCAGCACAACAGCCAGTGCAATTGCGGTCACGGCGGCGGCGGACACACGCTTGCGCGAGGGGCGCGCTGCCGACTGAGTGGCGACGTAGCGGGAAATGCAGGGCGTGGAGTTAGCGGTGCAGGCTGGCTTCATTTTATTTTTCCTTTAGATACTGCAGCGGCAAATGGTTAGCTAGACAACTAGAATGGCTGAAAAAAAGCGGCTTCATGTGCACGCGAAATTTGGGCTTTTCATTCCTTTCACTCCGATCTTAATCAGGTCAGCTTGCCCCTAACCTTTCCCAGCGTGCCGATTGCATTGTCGAACACTTGAGCGCCGAGTTGTCCGCGCAAGCGCTTCGCGAGTGCGGCGCTAACGGCATTGATCGGTTCATCGATTGCCAGTGCAGCCTCCGTCGGAAAAAGATGCCATTCGCGACCATCTTCGGTCGAAGGCCGCCGCGCGATCAATTGCTTGGCCAGCAGCCCGTCGATGACCCGCGTTGCGGTGGGGCGCGCGATGCATAGCAAACTTGCAATCTCGCGATTCAACATCCCGGGCGTTTTCAGCACCGCACGCAGTACAAACCCCTGCTGCGGCGTGAGGCCGAACGGCTCGTAAGCGGCAGTCCATTCGCGCTCGACAATACGGGCGAGCGCGGTGGCGTTGAAGTAAAGGCAGTGATCGAACATGAGCCCATGATAAAACACATATCATTAGCTATGCAACTATAAATTTGGATGCCGACGAGGACCTTGGAAAAATCGCGGTCGCCGCCGGGTTCTTCGGATTCGCTGCTGGGTTGTCCGCCTTCGCCGCGCTCGGCGCCTCGCGGATGAACGTTTCCTTACCTTGCGTTACAAAGGGGATATGCAACGGCGATTGATGCTAACGTGCAAATTTTCCTGACTAGTTGCAACCGAAAAAATAGACATGAGTGTTTTGTACGATTTCTCGGCCAATCTTATTCGTCGAATTTACGATGCGCGGATTTCTGATCAACCGGTACTGGACATGGAAACGCTATTTCCTGACGGTCGCCGATTCCAGCAAGCGTGGCCACAACTGCGCGAAGAGGCCTTGACGCTCGCCAAGCAGTTGCATGCGGTGCCGCGGTTTCATGAACTGATGGCGTCCCAGGCGGAGATCTCGGCCAATGACGGCATAGACTGGCGTGTGTTCGTGCTCAAGGCCTACGGCATCGATATCAAGAAGAACCAGGCGGCGTGCCCGCAACTCGCGCAGTTGGTGGCGTCGTGCCCCGATGTATTGTCGGCATCCTTGTCGTTTTTGGCGCCGCATAAACATATTCCACGTCATCGCGGCCCGTTCAGAGGTGTGTTGCGTTTCCAGCTCGGTTTATCCGTGCCGCGGGCGGCCGACGGCGCAGCCGCTGCGGTGCTCACGCTCGATGGCCGGGAGCATCGTATCGGCGACGGGCAAGCGATGTTGTGGGACGACACCTTCGCGCACGAAGTGCACAATCGCAGCGATGCCGTGCGCATCGCGTTGCTGCTCGATGTGCGTAGGCGTGGCATGCCGCTGGACATGACCGTGCTCTCGCGGCTGCTGATACGCGCCGTCGGTATTGTCATACGGTTTGGCCAGTAATTTAACGCCTGTCAATGAGAGGTCACCGTGAACGTCATCCGTCGAATCCACAAAGCCAACGAGGGGCGCGATCCCGAGCGTCTCGCGATGAAATACGCGATCATGCGCGGCAGCGCGTTCAGCTTTTTGCGCGGCACCTGCCATTTGTTCTACGACCGTTTGCCCAAGGACGGTGTTTTCAAGTCGGCGCCACTGGCCTGGCTGTGTGGCGACCTGCACCTGGAAAACTTCGGCAGTTATAAAGGCGATAACCGGCTCGCCTATTTCGACATCAACGATTTCGACGAAGCCGCGCTGGGCCCGCTCAGTTGGGACTTGGTACGCTTGCTGACCAGCATCCTGATTGGCGCCGGGACATTCGGGGTGGACCGCGCGCAGGCGCGTGCGCTTTGCGGGCAGTTTATCGATGCCTACGCAGCAGCGCTGGCCTTGGGCAAGGCGCGATGGGTCGAACGCGAAACCGCGCAGGGGATGGTCAGAGAATTGCTGGACCGTCTGCGAGAGCGTAACCGCGCTGCGTTTCTCGACACCCGTACGATCAACAAGGACGGCCGGCGCGTGTTTCGATTGGACGGCCGGAAAACGCTGCCGGTTTCCGATGCGCAGCGCAAGCGTGTCACCGCGTTTATGAAACGCTTTGCCAAAACGCAGCCTGATCCGGCGTTCTACAAGGTGCTCGACGTCGCGCGCCGGATTGCCGGTACCGGAAGCCTGGGCGTTGACCGTTACGCGATCCTCGTGGGCGGCAAAGGCTTGCCCAACCAGAACTATCTGCTCGATCTGAAGCAGGCGCTGCCTTCCAGCATCGCGTCTCATCGTGGTCGTGGGCAACCGGCGTGGGCCAGCGAGGCGCATCGTGTCGTGGCACTACAGCAGCGCATGCAGGCGGTGCCGATGGCGTTCTTGCATCCCGTCATGCTCGGCCGGCGCAGCTACATCCTGCGTGCTTTGCAGCCGCTGGAAGATCGCGTACCGCTTGCCAAGAGTCATCACGACATCGAAAATATTGCCGGGGTGATGCGGGTCATGGGCCAGTGCACCGCGTGGGATCATTTACGAAGCTCGGGGCGGCAAGACTCCGCGACGGCCGATGAGTTGATTGCTTTCGCGAATCAAAAGTCGTGGCGGCGGGAATTGCTGGCCGCCGCCAAGGCACTCAGCGTCAAGGTCGAGCAGGACTGGCAGACGTATTGCGACGCGTTCGATGCCGGCGCGTTTGCAATCGAGGGATACACAGACGCACCTTGAAACGGTGGACAAAAAATGATGCGCGTCGCCGACGTGGTCGCGGCGCTCACGATCACGACCGCCGGGGTTTCGTGCGCTTGTGATTTCGGAGATGCTTTCACTCCAATCCTGTTATCTCCCGGATTACAAGCTCCGGGTATCCCGATTGCGGATCATGCTCGCGAGAAAACTCATGGTGTGGCAGCAGGGCTAATAGTATTTCGGCCGTGGTACGTACGATGCACCCGGGCGACACATGACCGCCGATGACGCGACCTTGAGCATCGGACACACTCATATGCAAATGGCTAGCTGTTGGCGAGAGCGATCCTGCCAACGTGAGAATCTCCAGATCACCGCGCAGTACTGTCGGCTGGTCGGCCCCGGCCAAGCGTATCTGCGCCACGCTCAAGCTGCCGATACCCTGTATGACGAACGCCGCGCCGATGTGCTGAGCGTGCAACGCGGCTTCCAGGGCTATGCGGAGATCGTTGCCGGGCGCGAGGCGCAGGGGTAGGGCCATGCAGGGCCCAAGGGTGGGATTTGTCATCGGTTTGGCTACGCAGCGTTTTGTTTATCTAGTATGCCCGTCTGGTGACTTTGAGTCGAAATAATCAGGTGAGTGGATTTTTTTAGACAAAATCCACCGAGGTTTATATCAGTACTACTAATTTAAGAATTTTCCTGAAGTGATTCCCGGCGCTGGCCCTCGTAAATGTTTTTTTTTGATGGCAGGCTTATACAATTGTTTTTTTACAAACTCCCAACCTATGTGGTCAGAAAAACTTTTAACGGTGGCCGACTTGGATCGCGATTCGATCGACATGATCTTTCGTCTGGCTAGCCGGATGGAGTCGTTCAAGGATAGACATCGACTGATACTCGCGGGGAAAATCGTATCGATGCTTTTTTTTGAATCAAGTACGCGCACGCGGATGAGTTTCGAAGCCGCGGCCCACCGATTGGGGGCCAGCGTGATTGGGTTTGCAGATCCGGCTTCAACGCGGGGAGGGTTGGGCGAATCCGTACAGGATGTGATCCGGATGGCAAGCGCGTACTCGGATGTTGTCATTGTCAGGCATCCCACTCTTGCTGCCGCGCAGTTTGCCGGGGGCGCTATCACGACTCCACTGATCAATGCTGGGGATGGGTTGAATAATCATCCTAGCCAGACGCTCCTTGATCTTTATACGATCCAAAAGGAATTGGGCAGCATCGACGGGCGCCACATCGGTATTGCTGGCGGCCTGAAGCATTCACGCGCGGCAAAGTCACTTTGTCTGGGTCTAGCGAAGTTCAACGATGTCACGGTCCACCTTGCAAGTCCGCGCGGCTTTGAAATCGATCTGGATATCGTCGATTTCATGCGAACAAACGGGGTGCGCGTTCGACGACACGAGAACCCGAAAGACTTCTTAGCGACAGTCGATGCATTGTACGTAGTCAGAGTTCAGAGGGAGCGTTTTGAGAGTGAGGCGGCCTATGCCTCGACACTCGACCTATTCCGCATTGACCGGAATTTCTTGAAGCAGGCCCGTCCCAATCTGATCGTTCTGCATTGTCTTCCTAGAACGGCCGAGCTTCCTTGCAACGTCGACGACACGCCGCACAACAAATATTTCGCGCAAGCATCGAACGGCGTAGCGGTGCGCATGGCGTTGCTTGCTGCTTTCTTGAGAAAAGACGCTTTCGAAACTGGAAATTGCGTTTCATTCGAGTCGATCGCTTAGCTAGCCCATGAACATTCTCGAATCGATCCCGATCGGGATCGCCGGCCTTTTCGTTGGCATCGTTTCCGTAACCGCCGGCGGAGGCGCTACGCTTGGCGTGCCGTTTTTGATGGCTTATGGCTACACGGCCAACGACGCGATAGTGATCGTCAAGTTTGCCCTGCTGGCGTCATTTATCGCTGGCACGCTCGCCTATAAACGTTCTGCCAAGACCGAATTTTCGATTCCGAAAATAGTCTGGCCGTTGTCGTTCGTCGGAGCACTGACCGGTTCGAGCATTGTGCTCACCGTCGCTCCCAACGTTCTACGGCTGATTGTCCTGGTGCTGCTGGTGCTGGTTCTAGTCATGAGTTGCACCATCAAGCAATTTAAAAGCGAAAGCCCCGCTGACGATTTTTCACAAAAGAAAATCGGTGGTGCCGTCGCAATTTTTTTGTTGGCTGCCTATTCGGGATTTTTCGGAACGGGTTACGGTTCCTTTTTGATGTTCGCGCTAATGTACTTTTACGGTTTGTCTTTTCTCGACAGTGCGGCCGCAATGACGAGAATAAATTTATTAGTCACGGGGACATCTGTAGCAAATTTCATAGCGAAAGGCGCTGTTAATTTCCACGTCGCTGTGCCCTTAGCGCTGGGCTGCGCCGTCGGCGGCGTCGCCGGAGTAGCAATCGCTCGACGCAATGGTAGCCGGGCGGTGCGAATCATCTTTCTGGGTGCCAGCACCTTGCTAACCGTTAAACTCGGTTTTGATATTCTCAGGAACCCATAGAACTATCGAGCACATTTTTTGTGTCTTAAATAGCACGAAGTAGTTTAAAAGAATTTGCATGACGTTTTATTGACAGCACTCTGGATGCCGCCTACATTGCCGGTACGGTATAACTCGGAAAACGTCGATGAAACCCAATTTGGAACTTGGTAAGCAATCCAGTCCATTATTCGAATACGACAGCCGGGCAACGTAGTGACTATCGACCGGAGATGAGTATGACGACAGCACAGCGGGGAGTGGGGCTCAATGCCGCGATTTCAATCGCCTTTTCGAAGTACGCGGTGTTCTCCGGACGCGCATCGCGATCCGAATATTGGTGGTTCGCGTTGTTCAGCGGTCTCTGCTCTCTTGTCGCCGCGTTTATCGGGGCGATGCTGGGTCGCCTTATCAATAGTTTCCTGGATCTTATTTTATTTGTGGTCTTTTTCTTGCCTTCGCTTTCGGTAGCGGTTCGTCGGCTGCACGATACCAATCGCAGCGGATGGTGGTGGTGGATCTGTCTCGTGCCCGCAATCGGCGCAATCGTGCTGATTATCTTTCTGGTGCTGGAGCCGGTAGACGAGGGTAATCGCTTCAACTAGGCTGATCGCAATCGCAATCGCAATCGCAATCGCAATCGGCGAGCGCAGTCTAGCTCAGCCGAGGTTGACGCTTTAGCCGCACGGCGAAAGCCTCTAAAGCGTGTGGCCAAGGCGTACGTCTGTCATGCGATGGCTGCTCAGTGCACCTCGCGAGCGATCCAATCCAGCACCGAGCTGTGTTGCGGCGCCCAGCCCAGTTGCTTGCGCGCGCGGTCGGCGCGGACCCGACTGTTGGAGCCCAGTCCATAAGAGGCCATTTCGTAATCCCATTCCGCGATGGCCGCCTCGAGCGGCCAGTCTTGCGGCTCGCCCAGGTGCATTGCATGCGCAATCGCCGTGCTCATCTGACGAAATGACGCTTCGCCGTTTTCGACAAAGTAGAACGTGCCTGCGGGCGCTTTTTCGAGCGCCAGTCGATAGAGCGCGACCACGTCATCGATATGCACGTTCGACCAGATGTTCGCGCCACGCCCCACATGCCGGACCACGCCGCTTTTGCGCGCCTGATTGATCAGCCGTGGCAACTGCACGCTTTCGCGCGACAAGGCGCCGCCGTTACCGTAAATCAAGGTATTACACAGCACTGCAGAGCGCACTCCCTGGTCCGCGCTAGCCAATACGCGGTTGTCGATTGCCACGCGCGCGGCCTTGTCAGCGGTGGGGACGGGTAAATGCGCCTCGTCATAGATGACGTCGGAGGCAGTGTCGCCGCCCGACGCGTCGCCGACGATGCTGGAACCGCTCGTATGCAAAAAGGGTTTGTTCGAACCCGCCAAGCCTTCGATCAACGCCTCGACCGCGCCGGCATGGTCGCTGCTGGCCGCATTGATCACGGCGTCGGCGGCGCGCGCCTCGGCGATCAGCAACTCGCGATCGTCCAGCGTGCCTACGCGAGTGGCGATGCCCAACTGTTCGAGCGCGCGCGCTTGTTCGGCGCTGCGAACCAAGCCAGTGATCTGGTGACCCGCCTTGAGCAAACCCGTGGCGATTGACCCACCGATAAAGCCGCCTGCGCCGGTAACGAAAATTTTCATGAAGAGCTCCTGGATGTGGAAAGGCTGGGACCTATTATCCGGATCTTATTCAACGCAGAAACAGTGTTAATATCAATATTATATTGATTAAAAATCAAGAATGCCTTTCTCGACCAACGAACTCCTGGCCTTTGTCACCGTGATAGACTGCGGGTCGATTACGGCTGCCGCCGAGCAATTGGGGCAGACGGTTTCCGGCGTAAGTCGTGCATTGGGGCGGTTGGAAAAGAAGCTCGACGCCACGCTATTGCAACGCACGACGAGGCGTCTGCGATTGACCGAGGATGGCGAACTGTTCCTGGGTGGCGCGCGCCAGATCCTGCGTGCGATGGATCAAGCCGAAGAGCAGATTGCCTTGCGCCGACACCAGCCTGCGGGGCGTTTGCGCGTCGACGCCGCAACGCCGTTCATGCTTCATTGCATCGTGCCGCATATCGCGGAATTCAGCCGTCTGCATCCCAAGATCCGACTGGATTTGAGCAGCAACGAGCGCAATATCGATCTGCTAGAGCAGCACACCGATATCGCGATTCGCATCGGCGCGCTCGAGGATTCCACGCTGCATGCTCGTTCGCTGGGAAGTAGCGCCGTGCGTTTGCTGGCGAGCCCGGCGTATCTCGCTGAACATGGTGAACCGCTCGAAGTCGCCGATCTGTCGCGCCATCGATTGCTGGGCTTCACCGATCCCGAAATATTGAATCATTGGCCGCTGCGGCACGCAGGCGGCGAGTTGCTCAAGATCACGCCGGATCTTGCTGCTTCCAGTGGGGAGACACTGCGTCAGCTTGCGCTGGCCGGCTTGGGCGTGGTTTGCCTGGCCGATTTCATGAGCGGCTCGGACGTGAGCGCCGGCCGCTTGCTGCCGGTACTGAGCTACGCGCTTGCCCCTTATCGCCAGCCGATCAGCGCCGTGTATTACCGTAATACTTCGCTGGCGGCCCGCATTACGAGCTTTCTCGACTTTATCGCGCAACGCCTGATGCTATGAGCGTTTCTTGCGCGCGAGCCAATACATTGTTGCGCATCTAAGAATAATTCGGTCGGGCGACACATGGCCGTGACCTGAAGCGCTTGTGCCATAAGGGTAAGGTCGATATGGCCGCGACGTCACTCGGTGCACTGTGCGCGAAATCGTAATAATCCATTCCATCGTCCCCTCTTAATCTTCAGTCGTCGAATCTCTACTATCGGTTCTGTCAACGCAGCAAACGGAAACCCGCCACGCTGACGTCCCCTTCTAAAAATTGATGACTGGAGTATTAAAATGAACACGAAACTTTTGGCTGCCCTGTTGCTTTCGACCGCTGTAATCGCTACGCCAGCATTCGCCGGCAACGCCCACGTTGGTGACGACGTCAGCGCATGGGCTGGTACGAGCACAACGACCCGCGCTCAAGTGCGTGCAGACTTGATCCAATCGGGTCAACTCGCAAGCCGTGCTGGCAGCGAAGAAACCACGTACCCGGTACTGGCTCAAGCGAATAGCGGCGTATCGCGCGCTCATGTGCGCTCGGAGCTGATCCAATCGGGTCAACTAGCCAGTCGCGTGGGTAGTGAAGAAACCACCTATCCGGTGCTGAATTCCAAGGCCGGTTAAGTCACCGCTTCACAGTAGTGGGGCCGAGTGCCCCAAGTGGCTGCGGCTTCAAAAGACATGTTTGCTCTTCGCCACGCGGCCGGCTAAACGCTAAGTCAGTGCTGGCAGGGTCGCCACCCTGGTCTTGCCATGAACATGAAACGCCCCCGAAATTTCGGGGGCGTTTTTTATTTAACAATAGACGCCGTTCCCACGGTTGGAAGAGATTCCTAAACGCATCTTCAGTTGATTTAGATATCAATGTTCCATATAAGTAACATCAAATCAGAATATCTTCTGTGGAGTGCAGGCTGTCCTGTCTGACGAGGACGGTTAGTCCAAAAGAATCAACGCAATCTCTACGTCAATCCCGATGGTCCTTTTGGACACAAATCGCGGTGATCAATTTTAAAATGTCCCAGGAGCAAACAATGGTAGTTCCTTCGCCCGAATCCGACGCGATCAAAATCCTTGAAGAATGCGCGATGAATGCCTGGCCGGCACATCAAAGCGTGTTGTGCGACGGTTGGGTGCTACGTCTGGCCGCCGGTTATACCAAGCGCGCAAATTCTGCGAACGCCTTGTTTCCGACCGGACGGTTTAGCGAGATCGTGCCGCTCATCGAGGCGTTTTATGCACGCCATGCGTTGCCCACCGTGTTTCGTTTGTCTCCGCTGGCAGGCACTGAGCCGGCGTCAGTCCTGGACGCGGCGGGTTACCGATACGTCGACCCCACGCTGGTAATGACGCTCGCGCTTTCAGCGACGCTCCCAGCCGCCTGCGCAAGCACGCGTGCAAGCGAATTGACGGCGCTCGACGATGAGGTCGTGATCGAGCCTACGGCCAGTGCCGAGTGGCGCGAGGGTTTCGCACGGGCGAATGCCGTGGCGCCTGCTTCTCGTCCCGTACACGATCGCATGCTGGGGTTGATCGCGCTACCGGCGGCATTCGCAACGCTGACTCGCAATGGTGTTCCGATTGCCTACGGGCTCGCCGTGGCCGAGCGCGGCAACGTGGGCTTGTTCGATATCGTTGTCACGCCTGCTGAACGCGGGCGCGGTGCAGGTCAAAAGCTGATTGCGGGGTTGCTGCGCTGGGGCCAAGGGCAGGGCGCTGCGCAAGCTTATTTGCAAGTGACTGCCAGCAACACTGCTGCGGTCGGGCTCTATCGCAAGCTGGGGTTTGCTCTGGCTTACGAGTACCACTACAGGGTCCGTGCGTGACTGCTGCACCCTCGGCACGCTGGGTCGCGCAAATATTTCAGCCGTAATAAAAACAATGGTGAACTACCGCGGGAAAACGACCGATTTCTCGCGCAACTGCGTTTAACAAGTACGAACCCACTATCGTCATTGCAGTTAAACGGAGATAACTATGAAAAACACCCTCAAACTCAAACCCTTCGGGGCGACCCGTCTTCGGCTGACGAAGCTGGCTGCGGGTGCGGCCGGTGCGCTCGCGCTGTCGACCGCTTTTGCCCAAGTCATTGTGGTGGCACCCCCGCCGCCGCGCGTCGAGGTCGTACCGCAAGCAAGGCCTGGTGTCGTATGGGATCCGGGTCACTGGCAAATGCAGCGCGGGGCCTATGTTTGGATTCCCGGCCATTGGCGCCGCGTGCGGGTTGGCTATCGTTGGGCGCAAGGACACTGGGTCCAGCGCGGCCCTAACTGGATCTGGGTCGAAGGCCATTGGGTGCGCTGAAATTGTTTTCACAAGGACGCTAGATGAAAGCCATTTTCGTGACGACCCTTGGCGTCGTGGTACCGGACGCTTGTGCATCAGCTCGTTCATGGGTTTTAGCGCGGGCATTGCCACGGGCTTTTGCACCGGGCCGCGTCGACCGCTTTGGCGGTGTAGGTCGTGACCGGGGTAGCGCCCGTTGATTGAAGAGGACCCGGATGCGGACTTGCTCGCGCGTGTGGGCGAGCACGATCCGCATGCCGTGCGCGAGATGGTGACGCGCAAGTTACCGCGGGTCCTGGCCATGGCCACGCGCATGTTGGGCGATCGAGCGGAAGCCGAAGATGTCGCGCAGGAGACGTTCGTGCGCATCTGGAAACAGGCGTCGCGTTGGAAAGTGGGCAATGCCCGATTCGACACCTGGATGCATCGTGTGGTGCTGAACCTGTGTTACGACCGGCTGCGCGGACAGCGTGGGCAGCGTGAGGAGCCGGTCGAGGATGTCGCGGACGCTGTCGATCCGGCCAAGCGCCCCGACGAGCAATTCGACGAACGCTCGCGTGGCGATCGCGTCGGCGCGGCGTTGGCGAGATTGCCGGCCAGGCAGCGCGAGGCACTGGTGCTGCACTATTACCAGGAATTATCCAATGAAGACGCGGCTGCGCTGATGGGCGTATCCATCGAAGCACTTGAAAGCTTGCTCGCGCGTGCGCGGCGCAACATGCGTGCGTCTCTCATCGGCCAAGGCGATACCAAGGACATGCTATGACACCCGAACGTTTCCGTACCTTGATCGAAGCCTATGGGGCCGACCCTCAACTGTGGCCTGCCGCCGAACGCGCAGCTGCCTCGGCTTACGCAAGCCTCGACGGGCATGACGCGTGGTCCGAGGCGGTCGAACTCGACCGCCTGCTGGCGACTCACCGCGTGGCGCAGCCCGATGGCGCGTTATACCGTCGAATTCTCGATGCCGCCCCGGCGCCGCGCGCCGCATGGCGTCGCGCCCGGGTTTGGTGGTCGAGCGCGGCATTGGCCGGGTTTAGCGTTGCTGGGGGGCTGGCCGGTGCACTGGTGGTGTCAATAGTGGTTTCGAGTTTGACGCCGCCGGCGCCAGTCAACCCCGCGTTTTCAACTGCGGTTTTCAGTGAGCCGTTCGCGGACGGAGGCAGCGAATGACTAGTCGTTCGGTTCGGGTTCTGGTGATCGTCTCGGTGTTGCTGAATGTGTTCCTGATTGGCGGCATTGTCGGCGGTGGTTATCGATGGATTGCGGCGCAGCGCTCGGTCGCCGCGCAACAAGCCCGGCCGCTGCGGTTTGCGGTCGATGGCCTGTCGAAGGAGCGCCAGCAACAATTCGCCGATGATCTGCGGCAGGCGCGCCGTGATAGCCGTACGCTGGCTCAAGACAGTCGCGAAGGCCGTCTCGACGTGTCACAGGTGCTGGCCGCGCCGCAACTCGACCCGACTGCACTCGACGCCGCACTCACGCGCACGCGCGATGCCGATGTGGCCTTGCGCATGCGCGTCGAACAAACCATAGCGACTTTTGCGGCGAGCTTATCGCCCGAAGAGCGCGTTATTTTTGCCGATGGTTTGAGGCACGACGGTTTGCTGAGGGTTGCGCCTGCGCCGCCGGAAAAAAAATAGCATCGGTCGCGCCGGGCTGGCTTCATAAGCGACGGCACGCGATGTTCACTCCCATTTCCGCCCGGATTGCCGGGACAGTCGAACGGAGGTCGTGATGACTGACATGCCACATATGACGTCGGCTGCAATTGCGGTCAATCGCTTTGGGCTGGGCGCGCGTCCTGATGAATCGCCGCCTGCCAATCCGAAAGGCTGGCTGCTCGGACAGTTTGAGCTTTACCAGGCGGCGCCTGCCGCTTGGGCCAACCAGCCGCGCACCGCGGCGCTTGCAAGCGAGTTGCTTGAACAGCAACGCGAGTTGCGCATGGCGGATGCCGACGCCAAACAAGCGGCGCGCAAAAGCCTGGGCCGCGAGACGCTGGCCACTTATCGCGCGGCGGTCAATGCGCGGGTTGCCAGCGCATTGACCACGCCCGCCCCGTTTGTCGAGCGACTGGTGCATTTCTGGGCCAATCACTTTGCGCTCTCGACAGAAAAAATCCCCGTCGCGACGCTGGCAGGCGCGTTCGAAGTCGAAGCGATACGCCCGCACGTGCTCGGCCGTTTCGACGACATGCTGCTGGCCGTCGAGACCCACCCCGCGATGCAGATTTACCTCGATCAGGCGCGCTCGGTCGGTCCCAACAGCCTCGCGGCGGTGCGTGCCGCGCAGCGCAATCCCGATCATCCGCGCGGGCTCAACGAAAACCTGGCTCGCGAAATCATGGAGCTGCATACCTTGGGTGCGCGCAGCGGCTATACCCAGGCCGATGTGACGGAATTCGCACGTGCACTGACGGGCTGGAGCATCGAAGGGATGGGCGGTGGCCAAGCGGGTTCGGGCGGCGCGGGCAGCTTTGTGTTTCGTGAGCAACTGCATGAACCGGGGGAGCGCATCGTCTTGGGCCGACGCTACGATCAGCCGGGTCAGGATCAAGCCGGCGCGGTGCTGCGCGATTTCGCGGCGGCGCCGGCCACGGCCCAACATATTTCAGGAAAGCTCGCACGACACTTCGTCGGCGATACGCCGCCACCGGCCTTGGTCGAGCGGCTGTCCAGTGTGTTTATCGGCAGCAACGGCGATTTGCCCAGTGTCTATCGGGCATTGATAGAAGCGCAGCAGTCGTGGGTGCCCAACCCGGTCAAATTCAAGACGCCTTGGGACTGGACGCTTTCGTCGATGCGCGGGCTGGGCTGGCAGGACGTCAGCAAAATCCAGTGCGCGCAGATGCTGACGCAACTGGGTCAGCCCACTTGGCGGCCGGGGTCGCCCGCCGGTTACGACGACATTGCCGGGAGCTGGGCCGCGCCCGATGCGTTGGTGCGCCGGGTCGAACTCGCCCAGCGCTTCGCGGCCCAGGTCGGCGATGGGCATGATCCCCAGTTGCTTGGCCGCACGCTGCTCGGCGGTGGTGCGCTGAGCGCGCCGACTAGCGAGGCCGTGCGCGAAGCCGACAATCCGACGACAGCCATTGCGCTGCTGCTTGTTTCACCCGATTTTCAACGGAGATAAGCATCATGATTTCCCGCCGGAATTTTCTGAGATTTGCGGGTGCCGGTGCGGGGGCCATCCTCGTGTCGCCGCACCTGGCATTTGCCAATGTGGAGTCGGATCAGCGCTTTGTGTTTGTGATCCAGCGTGGCGCCGCCGATGGCTTGAACATCGTGGTGCCCTATGCCGACCCGGCATACGCAAACCTGCGCGGCGCGCTGGCCATCGATCCTGCCGGCGCCACCAAGCTCGACGGTACGTTCGCACTGCACCCTTCACTGATCGAAATGGCCAAGATGTACGCATCGGGTCAGGCGCTCTTTGTCCACGCGGTGGCGTCGCCGTACCGTGATCGCTCGCATTTCGATGGTCAGAACGTGCTCGAATCGGGCGGCACCGCGCCTTATCAGCTCAAGGATGGTTGGATGAATCGGCTGGTAACGTTGTTGCCCAGGAGCCGCGACAATGCAATCGCTTTTGCGCCTACGGTGCCGATGGCTTTACGCGGACCAGCCGAGGTCACCTCGTATGCGCCGTCCGCTTTGCCGCAGGCGTCCGACGATCTGCTGAACCGCGTCGCGCGGCTTTACGCCAGCGACGATCAGTTGCACCCGTTGTGGTCCTCGGCGATGCAGGCGCGTGGTCTCGCGGGCGACACCGGTCCGCGCCAGGACCCCGCCAGCCTTGGGCATCTCGCCGCCAGTTTTCTCGGGCGCGCCGACGGCCCGCGTATTGCGATGATCGAAACGGGGGGCTGGGATACCCATAGTGCGCAAACCGGGCGCCTTGCCGCGCAGCTCAAAGCGCTCGATACGATGATGGCTGCGCTGCGCGACGATCTGGGGCCGGTTTGGGCCAAGACCACCGTTGTGGTCGCCACCGAGTTCGGCCGCACCGCGGCGGCAAACGGCACCGGCGGCACCGATCACGGCACCGGTTCTGCGGCCATGGTGCTGGGCGGCGCGGTCAAAGGGCAGCGCGTGCTTGCCGATTGGCCGGGGTTGGCGAGCAGCTCGCTGTACGAAGGGCGCGACCTGAAAGCGACTACCGGGCTCGACACGCTGATTGCCAACGCTGCGAGCGAGACCTTTGGACTCGACCCGGCGCACACGTTCCAAACCTTGTTTCCGCAGAACCGCGGCACGAGTTCGCTGCCCCGGTTGTTGCGTGCTTGAATGCGCCGTTGCGCTATGCCGAATGGGCGAGGTGTCTATCGATCGCCTATATTAGGCGGCCAGGGCTCTCGACTTGGTCTATGATAGGCACCCCCACGTTCGACGCGAGCCGCTGTAATGACCGACGCTGTAGCAACTGATTCATCTGTCCCCACGCCTGAAACATCCAATGAGTCTGGCGAGGAAAACGCGCCTACGCGCGAAGCGCGGCTGTGGCAGGGCGATGGCTGGACCGCACGCGTCATCAAGAACGAGAGCGACGAGGGCTGGGCCGTCGAAATGATCAAGGACGGTGAGGCTGAACCCGCGCTCGTAGCGCCCTGGACGATGGGCCGCGATAAAAAGAACCCCAAGCCGCTCGATACGAATGCGTTCAACACTTGGGTCAAAACGGCTTCGGAGGTATTGCGCAGGCATGAGCAGCAACTGCACGCCATGTTGCACAAGGAAGTGTATGCGACGGTCGGCGAAACGCGCTGGAAAGTGACCCTCGATATCGTGGCCGACGAATACGACCCTTACGCGATGCTTAGTGCATTCGACGAGTTCGACGAGCAGGTGGCGCAGGTCAAGGTGACGCCCGCATTCAAGTTGAGTATGGGGTCGGCGACCACCTGGATCGAAAACGAATTTGCCAAACCGCGCTGAAACAGGCGGCGATGCGACGCGACGCATACGCTCATCGCCACCTGTGCACCGTCGTTACTCGCAGTTCACCATCCAGCTCACGCCAAAGCGATCCTTCAGCATACCAAAGCGTTTGGCCCAGAACGTTTCAGCGATCGGCTGCATGATCGTCCCGCCTTTGGCCAATGCAGCGAACACCTTTTCAGCCTGAGTTACATCGTCGAGATTCACGCATAGCGAAATACCCGAGTAGCCACCCGGCGCCGGACCGTCAGAGCCCATCAGGCGAAAGCCGTTCCAGCTCAAGCTCGCGTGCATGACTTTGTCGCCCCAGTCGGGCGGCATTTCCTTCTCCATGGGCGAACCGGTGTAACGGTGCATTTCTTCGAGTTCGGCACCGAGGCACTCGGCATAAAAACCAAAAGCTTCGGCACATTTTCCGTCGAAGGCGAGATAGGCGTGCAGTGATTTCGCAGACACGATAGGCTCCTTTTTGAACAGAGAGAACGAACCATGTCCGTAGCAAGGACTTGGCTTAACGTTCAGGTGAGCGGCGATTTTATGCGAACTTCCTCCATTCTTATGAGACAGCGCTCGACCTCAGGAAATTCACTGCGACAATTCACTTCGTCGTATTGACTATCGTATTGGCTATGTTTTCGAGTATTGGCTATGTCTTCGAGCCGTGCAGCAACACTCAACGAAAAAATGCGCTCGGCGTTTGGCCGAACTGTCGCTTGAACATGGTGGCAAACGCGCTGGGGCTGTCGTAGCCGAGATTAAGCGCCACATCGACGACTTTCGTGCCAATTGCCAACTGCTCCAGCGCTTTCAACAGTCGCGCCTGCTGCCGCCACTGGCCAAACGTCATGCCCGTGTCGCGACTAAACAGCCGTTGCACGGTCTTCGGATCGACCTGTAGGCGCTGCGCCCACTCGATCAAGGTGGACGTGTCGTCGGGTGTTGCGGAGATCGCCTGGCAAATACGCCGGATGCGCGGATCCACGGGCTGAGGAAGGTGCAACGGCAGAATCGGCAGGATCGCGATTTCATCGATCAGCAATCGCATCAGGCGCGCATCGCGCGAGTCTACGTCGTAGGGTTTGACGATTTGCGAGGCCGCGAGGATCAACTCTCGCAACAAGGGCGAGATGCTGACCGCGATGGGTTCCATCGGCATGCCAGGCGCAGCCTCGGGCCGGATGTAGAGGCTGCGCATATGCACTGTGCCGATGCAGCGTATCCAGTGGGTTTTACCGGCCGGCATCCAGATACCCCGGGTGGGCGGCACGATCCACTGGCCGCTCTTGGAGGCCACCACCATCACCCCGTGGACCGCACATATCAGTTGATTCTTTTTATGACTGTGCGGTGCGATCTGATGATCGATCGGGTAGTCGATCGCCGCGCCGGCTGCGACCGGCATTGGGCTTTCGTCCACCCATTGCAGGTATTCGGGAGACATCGGCACCGTTTGCATGTCGTTTTCTCGAGGGTTGACTCACTTTTTGCGTGAGAACGACAATCATTTTATCTTTACGATGTCCTAAATCAAGCATTTTCAGTTCAGGAGCTCGTGTCATGCAGACCCAGACCACGACGGTCGCCGCGCCGTCGTCGCCCGCCCCCATACCCGATCACGATCGCAGCGCCGGCGCGTCGTTCGGCGTGCTCGGCGCGATCAGCGTTTCGCACATGATCAACGACATGATGCAGTCATTGATCCTGGCCATCTATCCGATCATCAAGAACGACTTTCACTTGAGCTTCGGCCAGATCGGCTTGATTACCTTGACGTATCAGCTCACCGCATCGCTGTTGCAGCCGCTGGTGGGTTTGTTTACCGACAAGCGGCCTCAGCATTACTCGTTGCCTGTGGGCATGGCCTTCACGCTCTCGGGCCTGCTGCTGCTGTCGGTCGCGCCGAACTTCGGGCTGGTACTGCTTGCGGCTTCGCTGGTCGGGGTGGGCTCTTCGATCTTCCACCCGGAATCGTCGCGGGTCGCGCGTATGGCATCGGGCGGCAAGCACGGTATGGCGCAATCGTTCTTCCAGGTTGGCGGGAATGCGGGGAGCGCTTTAGGCCCGTTGATCGCAGCGGCGGTGATCGCCCCATACGGGCAGATCAGCCTGGCCTGGCTGTCATTGGCCGCATTGCTCGGGATTTGCTTGCTGACCCCGGTGAGCCGCTGGTACGCCCACAGGCAGATCGCCTCGCGCGGCCGGCCAAAACGTCCTGCCGCCATCTCCACGTTGTCGCGCGGCAAGGTGATCGGTACCGTCGGCGTGCTGATGCTGTTGGTCTTTTCGAAGTATTTCTACTTGGCCAGCATCGGTAGCTATTTCACGTTTTACCTGATGGATAAATTCCATCTGTCGATTCAGAACGCACAGATGCATTTGTTCCTGTTCCTTGCCGCCGTGGCAGTGGGCACGTTCGTCGGTGGCCCGGTCGGCGACCGCATCGGGCGCAAGCCCGTGATCTGGGTGTCGATCCTCGGCGTGGCACCGTTCACGCTGTTGCTGCCGCATGCGGACTTGTTCTGGACCACGGTGTTGTCGGTGGTGATCGGGCTGGTGCTGGCGTCGGCTTTCTCCGCGATTTTGGTGTACGCACAGGAATTGATTCCGGGCAAGGTCGGTATGGTTGCCGGCTTGTTTTTCGGTTTCGCGTTCGGCATGGGCGGCTTGGGCGCTGCGGTGTTGGGCTTGTTGGCCGACCGGACCAGCGTGGAAGTGGTGTACCAGGTCTGCGCGTTTCTGCCTTTGCTGGGCGTTGTCGCCCTGGGGTTACCGAAAACGGACCAAGTGCCTGTGCGTTGATCAGCCGACTCGGGTTCTGCGCCGCTACGCGCGTAGCGGCGCACTGTCATTTCACCCGCGTGCTTCATCTCGCCTCAGTCTCGTGCCTGGGCGCTGCTCTTTGCGCCTTCGCTTCACAACTCCGCTTACAACCCCGCTCCCTTATAGCTCTAGCCTCTCCACCGGGCAACGCGGCGGCGCTCCCCCTGCGCGGCTGTATCATTGCTCAAGCGTGACGCGATAACCTTGGTTATCATGTAACTACTGCCGGATTGTAGCTACTGCCGAATTCCCCCCAAATTCCAGAGTCATCGTTCGGTCCGCAGGGCGGTCCCGGATGCTACCCTTGCATTGATGGCCGATAGCCGCCAACGCACGGGTGGTATCTTGCGCGCCCACACCGATTTTGCGGATTTGGGAAGCCAGTGCCGCCCGATTGCCGACACCGCGTTCGCGGTCATTTGTACAGTAATTTTTGAAACCGAAAAAGGATGGGAGAAGGTTATGAGTGATCGTATCGAGCGCCACGGCCTGCAAGTAGCGGCCATATTGGACCGTTTCATCGAAACCGAAGTCCTGCCCGGTACCGGGCTGGACAGCGACTCTTTCTGGAAAGGTTTCAGCGCCCTCGCGCACGATCTTGCGCCGAAGAACCGTGCCTTGCTGGCCGAGCGCGACCGTTTGCAACAGGAACTTGACACCTGGCATCACGCCAACCCGGGCCCGGTTCGGGACATGGCCGCTTACCGCGCCTTCCTCGAAAAAATTGGTTATCTGGTAAAGCCGCCGGCGAAGGTTGCGGCCACCACCGCCAATGTCGATAGCGAAATCTCCGAGCAAGCGGGCCCGCAGTTGGTTGTGCCGGTGGGCAACCAACGGTATTCGCTGAACGCGGCCAACTCGCGCTGGGGCAGCCTTTACGACGCGCTATACGGCACGGACGCGATTGCCGAAACCGATGGCGCCGACAAAGGCGTGAGCTACAACCCGGTGCGCGGCAAAAAAGTGATTGCCCGCGCCCGCGCTTTCCTCGATCTGGCCGCGCCGCTCGCATCCGGCTCGCATGTGGACGCGACCGCCTACACGGTGCAGGACGGCCAGTTGCACATCAAGTTGAAGAATGGCGCCACGACGCTTAAAGAGCCGGGCAAATTTGTCGGCTTCCAGGGCGATGCAAACGCACCGAAGGCCGTGCTGTTGAAAAACCACGGCCTGCATTTCGAAATCCAGTTCGACACCAGCCACCCGATCGGCAAGACCGATGCAGCGGGCGTGAAGGACGTGCTGCTCGAAGCGGCGCTGAGCACCATCATGGACTTCGAGGATTCGGTTGCCGCCGTCGATGCCGACGACAAAGTCGTCATGTATCGCAGCTGGTTGGGCCTGATGAAGGGTGACCTGACCGAAAGCGTCACGAAGGGTGGCAAGACCTTTACGCGTGCGCTCAATCCTGACCGCGAATACACCGCGGCGGACGGCTCGCATCTCAAGCTGCATGGTCGCTCGCTGATGTTCGTGCGTAACGTCGGACACCTGATGACGACGCCGGCCGTGCTCGATCGCGACGGCCGCGAACTGCCCGAAGGCATCCTGGACGGCGTGATCACCAGCCTGGCCGCGCTGCACGACATCAAGCTGAAAAAGAATTCGCGCACCGGCTCGATCTACATCGTCAAGCCCAAGATGCACGGGCCGGCCGAAGTGGCCTTCTCCGACGAACTGTTCGGACGTGTCGAAGACGTGCTCAAACTGCCGCGCCATACGATCAAGATGGGCATCATGGACGAAGAGCGTCGCACCAGCGTCAATTTGAAAGCCTGTATCGGCGCGGCTACCGCTCGGGTGGCGTTTATCAACACGGGTTTCCTGGATCGCACCGGCGATGAGATGCACACCGCCATGGAAGCGGGCCCGATGCGCCGCAAGGGCGATATGAAGTCGTCCGAGTGGATCGCCGCGTATGAGCGCAGTAACGTACTGGTCGGACTCGATGCGGGCCTGCGTGGCCGCGCGCAAATCGGCAAAGGCATGTGGGCGATGCCTGACCTAATGGCCGCGATGCTGGAGCAGAAAGTCGTGCATCCGAAGGCTGGCGCCAATACCGCATGGGTGCCGTCGCCGACGGCTGCGACCTTGCACGCCTTGCATTACCACCAGATCGACGTGCAAGCCATCCAGCTCGAACTTGAGAAACAAAAGCTCGACACGGTATGGGACGAATTGCTGACGGGCTTGCTCACGGTGCCTGTGGGCGATCGCACGCAATGGTCGGCCGACGATATCCGTCGCGAAGTCGACAACAATGTGCAGGGCATACTCGGTTACGTGGTGCGTTGGATCGACCAGGGTGTCGGCTGTTCCAAGGTACCCGACATCAACAACGTGGGCCTGATGGAAGACCGCGCGACGTTGCGTATTTCCAGCCAACATATTGCCAACTGGTTGCGCCATGGGGTGGTGACGCGGGAGCAGGTTGTCGAAGCGTTCCAACGCATGGCCAAGGTCGTTGACGAGCAAAATGCCAACGATCCGGCATATCGTTCGATGGCGCCGAACTACGACGCTTCGCTGGCCTTCAAGGCGGCTTGCGCGCTGGTGTTCGAAGGACGCGAGCAGCCCAGCGGCTACACCGAGCCGCTGTTGCATCAGTTCCGGCTCGACTACAAGAAAGCCAACCGGTAACGTCTCGTGGCTGGATCGGCCTTTCGCGAGGTCGATCCGGTCGGTAGCGCTCCATACCGGATCACTAGGCTATAAACGGACACAGCGGCGAGCGACCGTTCAACGGTTCAAGACGGTTCAAGACGGTTCAGGGCTGCTCAGGATGGCTCAGGACCGCTCGCGGCAGTCGAAGCGACACGACCGCGTGCGATGTCGGCGCCGGCGTTGTGCGGCAAACGGCGTGTCACCGCGATCGACGCCACCGAGAACAGTCCGACCACCAGGAATGCGGGCCAGAAATCTGTCCACTGTATGGTCGCGTGACCTTGCAACTGTTGCGACGCCTCCAGGACGATGCCGGCGACCGTTACGCCCAGCCCCAGCGATATTTGCTGGATGACGCTCGCGAGGCTGGTTGCGCGGCCGACATCGCGGCTTTCGATTTCGGCGTATGCCAGCGAGTTCAAGCTGGTAAATTGCAGCGCCGGGAAAAAACCGCCCAGCAATACCACCAACCAGATCACCGAAGTGGGTGTGCCGGGGAAAAACGTCCCGCAAGCGGCAATCGCAATGCCGGACAATGCCGCGTTGTACATCAGCACAGTGCGAAAGCCGTAATGGCGCAGCAGCCGTGCCGCGGCGGTGCGCATGAACATGCCGCCGACAGCCGAGGCGCAGGTGATCAGGCCGGATTGAAACGCCGTCATGCCCAGTGCTTCTTGCAGTGAGAGCGGCAGCAGAAACGGCACCGCGCCCAATCCGATGCGAAATAACGAGCCGCCCAGCACACTTGCCTGAAAAGTCGGCACACGCAAAAACCGCAGATCCAGGATCGGCCGTGTGATGCGCTGCGCGTAGAACCAGTAGGCGAGCAGCGCCACGAGCCCGGTGACGCACATGTAAAACGCCGTGCTGCCCGAAACCAAATCTCCACCGACCAGCGATAGCCCCAGCAGGAATAACGAGCCGCCGCTGGCAGACAGGAAAAAGCCAAACCAGTCCAACGGACCCGGATGCTCTTCGCGCATGTTGGCGATATGGCGGTTGGTCAGGTAGATCCCGAGTATGCCGATCGGAATGTTGATGAAGAAAATCAGCCGCCAGTGCAGGTAGGTGGTGATGAAGCCGCCAAGCAGTGGCCCGGCCGCCGGTCCCAGCATGGCCGGCAAGCTGAGGTAATTCATCGCCCGAATAAACTCCGAACGATGCACGGCGCGAAAGATGATGATGCGGCCCACCGGCACCATCATCGCGCCGCCTATGCCCTGCACAAAGCGAGCGGCCGTGAAGGTAATCAGCGAGTTCGACGCGGCGCACAGCATGGAGCCGCCGACAAAGATGCAGATGGCGAGACGAAACACCGTACGTGCACCGAAACGGTCGGCCACCCAGCCGCAGATCGGGATGAACACGCCGAGACCGAGCACATAGCTGGTCACGGCAATTTTAAGCGTGACGGGGTCGCGGCCGAAGTCGTGTGCCATTGCCGGTAGCGCTGTGACAATCACATTCGCGTCCACGGCCTCCATGAACATTGCGCATGCAACAATCAGAGGGACGATAAAGGTCTTCAGGGCAAGCGACATGGGCGAGGCGAGGGGGCAGGTGCGCCAGCAAAAGCGCAATTATCGCACCCTCGACCCCAATACACCGACTAAAGGGATGTGGTGGCGCGCTAATAGCGGGTAGCATAGGGCCCGGCGCGCAGGCGCCCATGTCGCCTTCATGGCCGTTCATGCTGCTTATGCGGCCTTAAATACTGCTAAAGATGATCGATTTTCAAATCCTGTTGGCGATTGCATATAAGAAGGAAGCGGCCCTGGGCCGGCGGCTGGCGAAACGTACCGGCGCCTCGCTGCACGAGGCGTTGACCCAAGTGCTTCAGCAAGTGGCCGGCGATCGGCCGCTGGGCGAATTGATCGCCGCGCGCGAGTCGGCGGCGCGCGCAGCCGCGCATGGCGCCGAATTGCGGCTTGCAGCGCGGCAACAAGCGCGGGCCGACGCGTTGGCGAATCGCCGGGAAAAGAATCATTACCCGGATCGCCCGGATCCCGCCGCCTGGCTCGGTTGGTTCGATGGCTCGACTCATCCCAATCCGGGGAGGATGGGCCTGGGCGGTTTGCTTCTAAGCCCCGCAGGAGAACGCGTCGAAATTTGTGTGACTGCGGGCGAGGGCGACAGCAATCAGGCTGAATATCTGGCACTGATCGCTCTTCTGGAAGCCGCGGTGCGCGCACAGCCGGCCAAGTTGATCGTGTATGGCGACAGCCAGGTGGTGATCGATGGTGTCACACAGGCGCTAAGCGCACGAAGCGCACGAGGCGGTGGCGCGGCAGTTTTGTCGCATTACTGCGAGCGTGCGCGACAACTGATCTCGCAACTCCGCGCGGTCGAATTGCGCTGGATTCCGCGCCGGCGCAATGTGGCTGCCGACGCGTTGTCACAGCACGCGGTGCGTTTGATCGGTGCACAGGTATCGCCGCGGGTCTTGGCGTAGATGTCCGGTAAGGCGCGCATGGTCTAATAGCGCGTGCCGTGGGTCAGCTTCCACGACACGACATAACAAAGCAGGACAATAACGTACAGAGAGCAAAAGGAGCTTCGATGATTGAGAAAGGACACGAGCAAGAGCATCAGCAGACTCGCGAGGCGGCCGATAATCGGGGCGCCCTCACGCAGCGCAGAGCATTGGCGGTCCTGTACGTGGTACTGGCAGCGTTGGCCCTGTGGGTCATGCGCGATTTCGCTGCCGCAGTGGCGTGGGCTTGCGTGCTGGCAATCGTGCTCTGGCCGGTCTTGCGCAAAATCGAAGGCGTTCACGCTCTAGCGGGGCGGCGCACGCTGGTTGCGATAGCCCTGACGTTGGCAGTCAGCGTGCTGTTCGTGTTGCCGCTCGCACTCACCGCCGCACAGGCAGCACGCGAAGCGCACGGAGTATTCGTCTGGTTCCAGGATGCGAAAGACAACGGCGTGCCCATGCCGGACTTTCTTACGCGCTTGCCCATGGTGAGCCGGACGCTTAACGATTGGTGGGACACCAATTTGGCAGGGCCGCTGGAGACCACCCCCGTGGGCAAAGCGCTGCACGATGGGTCCCTCGTTGAATTCAGCCGACGCTTCGGTATCCATGCGTTGCACAGCGCTGTGCAGTTCGGCTTCATGCTGATGACGCTGTTCTTCATCCTGCGCGCCGGGCTGGGCCTTAGCTCGCAGTTACTGGGCGGCACGCGCCGGGCCTTCGGGCAGCATGGGGCGAGCCTGGTCGTGCGCATGGCATCCTCGGTACGTAGCACGGTGACAGGCTTGGTTACAGTCGGTATTGGCGAAGGGGCTTTGTTGGGCACTGCATATTTGATTTTCGATGTGCCGCACGCTGCTTTGCTTGGCATGTTGACGGCAATCGCGGCGATGTTGCCGTTTTGCGCGCCGTTGATCTTCGGCGGTGCGGCGCTATGGTTGCTGTCTCAAGGCGAAAACGCTGCGGCGATAGGGCTGCTGGCGTTCGGCTTCGTCATCGTATTTATCGCGGAGCACTTTGTGCGCCCGGTTCTGGTTGGCGGTTCCACGCGACTCCCCTTTCTGTTGGCACTGTTTGGCATTCTCGGCGGCGCGGAAACGTTTGGTCTGCTGGGACTGTTTATCGGGCCCGCTCTCACGACCATCTTGATGGTACTTTGGTCCGAGTGGGTGTGTCCCGACGCACAGCCGGCCGAATGACGGGCCGCGACAATCCAATACGTCCCCACAAAAAGGTAATTAGGTTATTTGTATTTCGACTGTTCTGAAGCGCGCGCCCGACCTATATTGCCAATGTGGCGCCTGCCACGTAACGGAAGGAGGAACATCAAATGCAAGTGCTTAAGAAACTCGTCCCGGTTATTGCAGTATTGGGTAGTGTGATCGTGGGTATGTCATCGGCTTCAGCTTATTTGCACCAGCAACAACGCGAGCAGACACGTTGTAACGTTCCGACCAGCGAATGCAGCGTTTATTTCGGTAACTAGTGTTGGTAACTGAGTCCGGCAACTTAGTTAGGTAACTTTAGTTGGGTCACTTATTTAGGTCACTTAGTCGGGTCACTCAAGGCGGCAACCCAATTTACAGCCGGGTTCGCTAACAAGACAATCACACGCTCAGCATCTCGCCGACGGCCCTTAGGGGAAACTTCGCGGCAAACGAGACATCCCTCTAAACGCTCGCCATGAGGGATTTTTTTTGCAATCGAATCTTCATTATTCTGCGTATCGTAATAGATTGCCGCGAAAAGGCTAACAATCGTTTTGGCAGTGCTACGGTTTTATCGAAAGCGCTGTAATAACAAGGGGTTTGGACTATCCATCCGGGATTGCCACGGAATCCGCAATAATCCATTCCATCGGCCCCTCTTAATCTTCGGTCATCGAATCTCTACCATGGGTTCTGTCGACGCAGCAAACGGAAACCTCCCACGCTGACGTCCCCATCTAAAAATAACGATGACTGGAGTATTAAAATGAACACGAAACTTTTGGCTGCCCTGTTGTTCTCGAGCGCTGTAATTGCGACCCCCGCGTTCGCTGGTAACGCTCACGTTGGTGACGACGTCAATGCACTGGTTGGCACGAGCACGCCGAGTACGGTGACCCGCGCTCAAGTACGTGCGGACTTGATCCAATCGAGCCAAGTCGCAAGCCGCAACACGAACGAAGAAACCACGTACCCGGTACTGGCTCAAAGCAATTCCGGCGAATCGCGTGCCCAAGTGCGTGCCGAGCTGATTCAATCGGAACAAGTCGCCGGCCGCACCGGCAACGAAGAAACCACCTACCCGGAATTGGGACTAAGCAACGTCAGCGTGTCGCGTGCCGCAGTCAAGCATGGCGTGAACGTCGCTTCGAACTCGAAGAACAACATTTTCGCGTTTGGCCACGACGCCAGCTAAGTACGCAGGCGCGGGTCAGCGTGGAGGCTACAGCGTCCACGCTGGCCGACAAGAAGCAGTCGAAGCAGAAGTCTCACAAACCTCCTTGCGGAGGTTTTTTTATGCCGGTACGCGTAACTGCGCAGCTTCAAAACATCGATCGCAAGGCACGATAAACTAGGCGCCTTCGGGGTTCAATTTTTGGAGACTTGCGCGATGCCCGCAATCAGACATGTCACGTTTTCCAATGGCGCAAGCGTTGCCGCGCTCGGGCAGGGTACATGGTTCATGGGCGATTCGCCGGCCGACGCCAAAAAGGAAGTACGCGCTTTGCAATTGGGTGTCGATTTGGGCATGACCTTGATAGACACTGCTGAAATGTATGCCGACGGAGGCGCTGAAAAAATAGTCGGCAAGGCGATCGCGGGCCGGCGCAGCGGTGTGTTCCTGGTGAGCAAAGTCCTGCCGTCGAATGCATCGCGCCGCGGCACCGTTGCGGCCTGCGAGGCGAGCTTGCGACGGTTGGGGACGGACTACCTGGATCTCTATCTACTGCATTGGCGCGGTAGCTATCCGCTGGCGGAAACAATCCTAGCCATGAACACCCTGGTCGAACAAGGCAAGATTCGTCTATGGGGCGTGAGCAATCTCGACCTCGACGATATGGCAGAGCTCACTGAACAGGCTACCGGAGGGTTGGTCCAGACCAATCAGTTGCTCTATAACCTCAGCCGGCGTGGGATCGAATACGATTTACTGCCTTGGTGCCGTGAACGCAATGTGCCGATCATGGCGTATTCGCCCATCGAGCAAGGGCGCCTGCTCGATGACCGAACCCTCGTCCGGATCGCCGAGCGCCATGGGGCGACACCGGCTCAGGTGGCGTTGGCCTGGGTGCTACGCCATCCAGACGTCATCGCGATTCCCAAAGCGAGTTCCGAGGCGCACGTGCGCGAAAACAGCGCAAGCCTGACCGTCGCATTAACCGCCGCCGATTTGAGCGATCTCGACCTCGCCTTTCCGCCACCCAGGCGCAAACAAGCGCTCGAAATGCTCTAAGCGGCTCGCGGCATCCTCGTCCCGGCGCCTCGGGCGGACGCCTGCCACGCGCATTGGCCTCGATTGCTCGATCCGCAGCGCGGCGGCATGTATTTATTACCGAACTCCCTGTTTTACACACGGCACGTATTTCCCACCCGCGCCAACAACACTACACGTCAAAGCTGCGCAAGAGCGCAACCCGCACCGCGACCCGCCTGTAACTCCTTATTCCGACTGGGTGCTCGTCATTTTTTGCGGCGCGGCCCTTTGCGTGGGAACGATAAATGCTTATTCCTGAGTATGTAAGGAATGGCTATCAACGGTAGACATTTCGTTACATTCTGTCGGCGAACGAAAATTTGCCAGGTGTTTCATAGAGGAGTGGTCGCCAACGCGTTTCAGACCATGCGGCGGTCCCCTCCCGGTCAATTAACTCAAGGAGTCGATATGAACAAAGATCAAACCCACGGTGTGAAAGAACAGGTGAAGGGTAAAGTCAACGAAGTGGTTGGCAAGGTCACCGGCAACAAGACCCAGGAAGTGAAGGGCGACATTCAGCAAGGCGTGGGCAAAGTCCAAAAAGCAGTGGGCGATGCACGCGAACAAGCGAAAGACGACGCAAAACGTCATTAAACCAGCTTGCGTCTTACCTTGATGTCTAACTCGAGGTAGAGATGTCGCGTCCGGCATGCCAAGGAATTCCTTGGCATGCCGGGCGTTTTTTTTGCTCATGCAGACGACGGAGTTTATAAAATGGCGACGAAAAGATGGGTAGCGTTTGTTTCGATAGGCAGCGCCTGTGTGACTGCGCTCAGCATGCCCGCTTATGCTCAACAAGGCGCGGGTATTTGTCCGGCCTTGACGCATGTCGTCAGCGCAGCCGACTCCAGCTTTACCGGTTTAAGCGATGATCCGGCTGCGCGGCCGCCTGCCGCGCAAGACGCGGCCGATTGCCGGGCCAGCGCGAGTGCTTACGACTGCCAATGGCAAGTGCGAGCCAATGCGGATAATCCGAACGGTACCGCGAGCGTCGCACTGCAGGCCCTGGGTGCCGACATCGCCGCCTGCCTACCGGAGGCCGTACACGACGTGAACAGTCCGGGGCGCCAACACTTTTACATCAAGCGCGGCGCCAATCGCGTGACTGTCACGGCAACGGCACCGGCCACTGCGTCATTGCGCTTGGTAGTGACGCGGTAACGGTATTTTCAGCGAGCGCGGCAATGCCGAACGCCGCGCTACACGACTTCACTCGTCGGATTTCTCGGGGGAGGGGTCGCTCGGGTGAAACATCGCACGGCAGCGCGGGCTGAGTTCACTCATATGTCGCTTCATGCAATCCGTGATCTTGTCTTTGTGCGGTATATCCACAAGGCAAAAGCGCAGGGCGTCGCCACGACAGGCTTTCGCCTGCACGTCTTCAGGTTCGGCGTGGGCGACGGTGCTTGCCGCGAATAGTGCTAGCGAGGTAACGGCAAGCAGGATTCGGTATCGATTCATCTGGGTTCCTGGCTCAGGCGACTGTTGGGTCCTGCGTGTATTCTTCGCGGGTACCCGACTCGACTCGTACAGCACTGGGCGTATGCTAATGTTGGAGCCGGCGAATACTTCGTTCGTTCCACGCGCGGATCCAAATCTGACAAAAAGCGAGAGTATAAACGCGCTTTCCGAGGCTTGCTGCCTACGTGAAAGTAGTAGTGCGTAGGGCTAGGAGGGTTAGGGCATAAGTCGTGAGCTTATGCGGCGACCTCACGCGGCGACCTTATGCGGCGAGCTCATGCGGCGTCATAAGGCCCAGACCTACGATATGGCTGGAACACACCTCTAGCGTACGAGCTGCTCAAGCAATCGAGTCAGTACCTCGGCGCACGGTGTAAGTACTTTCAACGCAAGAAGCCCATCCGCGCGGGTGCGTCCGATATTGATCGCCGCGATCGGTTTGCCCGCGCGTGCAGCCCACTCGCAGAAACGGTAGCCGGAGTAGACCATTAGCGACGAACCGACGACCAACATCGCGTCGGCGCGCTCCAGCGCCTGCGCCGCCGCATCGACGCGAGTTCGGGGCACCCCCTCGCCGAAGAACACTACATCCGGTTTCAATACGCCGCCGCAAGCGATGCAACACGGCACCCGAAATGTCGCAAAGTGGGACGATTCCAGATTGGCGTCGCCGTCGGGCGCCGCGGCTGCCGACATGGCGCGAAATTCGGGATTGTCTGTTTCCAAAATGACTTGAATCGACGCGCGCGCATGCCGTTGGCCGCAGTCGAGGCAGATGGCATAGCCGATATTGCCGTGCAATTCGATGGGGTCTGCACTGCCGGCACGTTGATGCAAACCATCGACGTTTTGCGTAACCAACTGCTCCACTCGGCCCAATGATTCGAGTTCTGCCAGCGCGCGATGGGCCGAGTTGGGCGCAGCCGTCGCCACCGTCCTCCAACCCACCATGCTGCGAGCCCAGTACCGTTGGCGAGCCGGCTCGGCGCGCAGGAAATCCTGCAGGATTATGGGCGAGCGCCCTTTGCGCTGGCCGTCGGCGTCGCGGTAATCCGGAATCCCCGATGCGGTACTGATGCCGGCGCCAGACAACACGAACAGCTTCGGATGACGCATCACGAATGCGTGCAAGCTATCGGATTCGTCGGCGGAGGTATTCGAAAACGGGAGAGAATTCATGCGTAACGGCCGGTGCGTTGTGGTGACGGCATTAGCGTAGCGCATTCGGCCTTCAGCCGCCGGGAGGGCATGAAGACCGGCAAAGGCGTATGAAGGCCGGGCTGGCCGCATGCAATCCAAAAAACGCCGGCTTGTGCTATCTTCGCCCCATGCCGAATATCATATCGATAGCTAACCTATCCAAAACCTACGCGTCCGGTTTTCGTGCCTTGAAAAGCATCAACCTGGACATCCGGCGGGGCGAAATTTTCGCACTGCTCGGGCCCAATGGCGCAGGTAAAACAACACTCATCAGCATCATCTGCGGGATCGTCAATGCGAGCGAAGGCACCGTCATGGTGGATGGCCACGACATCTCTGCCGATTACCGCGCCGCTCGATCGTTGATCGGACTGGTGCCGCAGGAACTCACCACCGACGCGTTCGAGACGGTGTGGGCGACGGTCTCCTTCAGCCGAGGGCTGTTCGGCAAGCCGGCGAACCCCGCGCATATCGAGAAGACGCTGCGCGATCTCTCGTTGTGGGACAAGAAGGACAACAAGCTGATGACGCTCTCGGGCGGCATGAAGCGCCGCGTGCTGATCGCCAAGGCGCTCTCGCACGAGCCGCGCATCCTCTTTCTCGACGAGCCGACCGCCGGTGTCGATGTCGAACTCAGACGCGATATGTGGGAACTGGTGCGCGGCCTGCGTGAAAGCGGCGTCACCATCATCCTCACTACGCACTACATCGAAGAAGCCGAAGAGATGGCCGACCGGATCGGCGTGATCAGCCAGGGCGAAATCATTCTGGTTGAGAACAAGGCCGAACTGATGCGCAAGCTCGGCAAGAAGCAATTGACGCTGCAGTTGCAAGACCCGTTGGCGCACATTCCGTCGGAGCTTGCGCCCTACCAGATCGAGCTGGCCAGCGGTGGCAACGAACTGATCTATACCTACGACGCGCAGGGCGAACGTACCGGCATCATCGCGCTACTGCGCGATTTGAACCAGGCGGGTATCGGCTTCAAGGACCTCCATACCACCCAGAGTTCGCTGGAAGATATTTTCGTGAGCCTGGTGGGAGACAAACAATGAATTTTCACGCAGTCCGCGCAATCTATCTGTTCGAAATGGCGCGCACGTGGCGCACCTTGATGCAGAGCGTTATTTCGCCGGTGATTTCGACTTCGCTGTATTTCGTCGTGTTTGGCGCCGCGATCGGGTCACGCATCCAGCAGGTCGAGGGCATCAGCTATGGCGCGTTCATCGTGCCGGGCCTGATCATGCTGTCGTTGCTCACGCAAAGCGTGTCGAACGCATCGTTCGGCATTTACTTTCCGAAGTTCACCGGGACCATCTACGAACTGCTGTCGGCGCCCGTGTCTCATATCGAGATCGTGGTGAGCTACGTCGGCGCGGCGGCAACCAAGTCCATCGTCCTCGGCTTGATCATCCTTGCCACCGCGTGCCTGTTTGTGCCGATGCATATCGATCATCCGTTGTTGATGATCCTGTTCCTCGTGCTCACGGCGGTTACGTTCAGCCTGTTTGGCTTCATCATAGGCATCTGGGCCGACGGCTTCGAGAAACTGCAACTGGTGCCGCTGTTGATCATCACACCGCTGACCTTCCTGGGCGGCAGCTTTTATTCGACGCAGATCTTGCCGCCGTTCTGGCGCACTGTCACCTTGTTCAATCCGGTGGTCTATCTGATCAGCGGCTTTCGCTGGAGCTTCTATGGGATCTCCGACGTCAGCATCGGCGTGAGCCTTGCGATGACGGCGGTGTTCCTGGCGCTGTTCCTCGGGGTCGTGATGTGGATCTTCAAGACGGGCTACCGGCTCAAGAGCTAGGCCTGCCTCAGGTGCATTGTTAAGTGCATCAAGCGAGCTCGCCGCCCAGTGCTTCCACGACATCGGACAGCATCTTGGCGAGTTCGCCTGTCATCAAAATGAAATCGGAATCGAAGCGCTCGTCGTCGTTTTGCGCGGTCGGGTCCGCCATTTCTTTCAATACGTCGAGCGGTGTCACGCGCTTGATGATCAACGATGGCGTCAACACGAACGAAACCCGTTCATTCCATGTGAGCGCGAGGCGCATACATTGTTTGCCGGCCTCCACATGCTTGCGCACTTCGTCGCTCTCCAGCGTGTGCCCGACGTAGCGTACCGTTGCATTGCCTTCGCCATTCGAGCGCAACTCGGCGTCCTGATCCACGGTGAAGCCGCTGAGCGTTTCATCGGCCAGCAACCAACCGGTCATCGCGGACACGGCAGATTGCGCCACGCGCAAATTGCTCAAGGGCAATCCGTCGATCGATTTCATCAGCAGGGTGCGCACGTCATCGGCGAGCGCTTGCGAAGCGGCGTCGATGACTAGCCAGCCATGCGTGGCATCGATCCAGACGCGGGTGTCGCGCCGAATGCTGAACGCGCGCGGCAGCAGTTCGTCGGTCACTTGCTCCTTGATTTCACGCAATTGCTTGCGACCAGGCTTGAACCCTTGCTGATCCTCGATTTCGAGCGCTCGTGCCTTGGTCACCTGATTCACGACCGAAGCGGGCAGCAGCTTCTTTTCGGCGCGATAGACCAGCAGGGTTTGCCCATTGATCGAATGCGCGAGCAGGCCGTTATCGCGCGCGGACGCCCATCCCTGCGTCTGCATTTCCGAGCCGCCGGACGCTTCGAATGCGTGCGGGGCAAGGTGCTTTTCCAATTGATCGGGAGAAATCGCCCAAGGGGCCGAAAGACGGTGTAACTGTAGATTTTTGAACCACATGGGATCGTCGGCAAAGCGACCGATTGTATACGACGATTGAACCTCGACGATAGTGCGGTCATGATAATTATTACCGCCCACCGGTAACATTTACGCTAGTCGTCGCTGTTACCGTCACTGTCATCGCGGGGCTGGATCGAGCGGGCCGTTGCGATGAACGATCAATGGGATATTTTGAAAAGGTGGCGGTTCGCGAGCTCCAACAAGCGTGACAGCCGGGCCGGCTTGCTGACATGGTAGTCGAATCCGGCTGTCAGGGACGCATCGCGTTCCGACGGGGAATCGCCACGGCCCGTTACCGCGATAAGTAGCGGCGGCGGCGCGCGCGTATCCGCCCGCATTCGGCGCGCAACCTCGTAGCCATTGACGTAGGGCATGTCGATATCGAGCAGCGCGAGGTCCGGATGCCAGTGTTCGCAGAGTTCGACGGCTTCCCGTCCATCGTGGGCAATCCGTACGTCGAAACCTTCGAGTTCGAAGAATATCGCGAACGCACGCAACGACGAATCGTCGTCGTCGGCTAGGAGCAGTTTGGGCGAATTACGTCGCGATGCCATTTTATCCACTAGGGGGAGCTTCCGTTTTTTCGGGTGTAGCGTCGCTGCACCCGGCGAGATCCCTGAAGGATCAAGCATAAAACGTTCCATTCGCGACGCTGGTCACTGACGGTGTTCGATTATCAGCTTGCTTGGTTCTTCACTTGCAAAAAAAAAGCCCAGGCCTTTCGGGCTGGGCAACGCCACCATCGAGGCAGCAAGAGGGCAACGGTCCAGAGCCCTCGACTGGCCTCGGTGCTTTCCTACACCCAGGTCAATCGAGATCGTCCGCTAAACGTGCCCATCAACAACTCATGTTTAAAAACTGCTTGAACCTCTTCGCCGGATCTCACGATCAATCCACGCTCGCGAATTGTCGTCGCGCCCGAACCCGCAACCCGGCACATCTAGCCCGGCACACCTCGCCCGGGACAAGCAACCCGGGACGCGTAACTCAGGAGCCGACGACCGACGATTGCGAGCTGGCCGATGTCGTGACAGCCGGGGCATGACCTTGCGCGATACGTTCTGCATCGACGCGTCGCTGGGCGGCCTGAAGGTTGTCCGGGTAGTTCAGCCAGTCGTTCGGGTTATACCCGGCCTTCTCAAGCGCTGCCAGTTCGGCGCGTACTTCTGCTCGTGTCACAGGTGCAGTACTTTGCTGAGCAAACGAAAGTGCCGGAGCTGCCAGAATGGTTGCTGCGACTACAGCGTAAATAAATGATTTCATGATGCCCTCTTTGTTGTTTTTAGTAGGTGCGGCCATGACTTGAATGTCGTAAGCCAGTGACATCACTATAGGGCTGCGGGGCCGGCTGAAAAAGCCTGTACCCGGGAATAGATAGTTGCAGAAAGGCTAATAATCGAGCTGGTGTGGGGCGGTTGCGCCATGCATCTGCGCAATACATCTGCACAATGCTGGCCGGTAGGCAGTGCCGTTCGGATCACTCCCGAGGGGAGAAATATTCGTTTTCCGGGGGCGCATGAAGGCAGTCGGGATCGTTGCAATAAGCGAAACGTTATTTTGGCAGTAAAGGCTTTTTAGTTAGGCTTCCTACTCCTATATTTGTAGTGTTCGCTTCGAGAATTTCGTCGCCGCGGATGCATCAGGTAACTAGGAGGGATCGTCATCATGAAGGCGTTAATCTATACAGCGGCTGCGGCAATCATGTTGAGTTTGCCGGCCATCGCGTTTGCGCAACAAAACAATGGCCCTGTGACCCGCGCGCAGGTACGTGCAGAATTGGCCGCGTTGATAGCTGTCGGCTACAACCCGAACGACTGGGTCAATTACCCAGAGAACATCCAGGCCGCGGAGCAACGCCTCGCGGCCAAAAGGGCAGCCGAAGGCCAATAATTCAATATCCCCGGAACGTTGAGAACACCCCGAGGCCTTGAAGCTCCCGGAAGGCTCAAAACACCAATAAGCCGTCCGTTTTAACCTCGTTCATCACAAAAAACGTCCTGACCTGCCGAACATTGGGGAGGCTCAGGATGTTTTTGCTGTGAAACACATTGAACGCCGCGAGGTCGCGCACCCGCACTTTCAGAAAATAATCGACATCCCCGGCTACCAGAAAACACTCCAGCACCTGTGGCAGCTCTCGCGCTGCCTTCTCGAACTCGCTGAAGCTTTGCTGCGTCGATCGATCGAGCACCACACCAACGAGAACGACGACCGCACGCTGCACCGCTTGGGGATTGATCAAGGCGCGCACCGATTGAATCACTTTCTCATCGAACAGACGTTTGGTGCGATTCCAGCAAGCGGCGGGACTCAAGCCGATTTCCTTGGCCAAATCGGCGTTGCTCACGCGTCCGTCGGCTTGCAGCGCCCGCAGGATTTTCTTGTCGACGGAATCCAGCACCGGTGTAATTTGCGACGAATCCATAAAAATATCCTCTTGTTGATCGCCTATTTTTAAGGATATCCGTTTCTATAACGAGCAATAGAAGATATTTATTCGAAACCGAGATGTTGATTAAAAAGCACCTTCCCCGGCATTTTTCCTAGAATTTTCCTACCGTTCCCACGAAACAGGAGATTCCATGTCACTCAATCTTGAAAGCCGCTTCGGCCGCATCAAGCTCGGTTATTTTCCCTCCCCGCTGCAACGCCTGAATCGGCTTTCCGAAGCATTGGGCGTGTCGGTTTGGGCCAAGCGCGATGATGTGTCGTCCGGCCTGGCATACGGTGGCAACAAAATCCGCAAGCTTGAATGGTTGGCGGCGCAAGCGCTCAAGCAGGGCTGCGATACCTTGGTCTCCATCGGTAATATCCAGTCGAATCACACGCGCCAGGTCGCGGCGGTAGCTGCCTTCTTGGGCATGCGATGCAGGCTGGTGCAGGAAGAATGGACGCATTGGGAAAACCCGGTCTATGACAAGGTCGGCAACATTTTGCTATCCCGTTTGATGGGCGCCGAGACCTTGCTCGAAGGCGAGGGCTATTCGACCGAAGTCAAGCCAACCTGGGAGCGCGCGCTCGAGCAGGTGCGTCGCGACGGGGGCAAGCCGTATGCGATTCCAGCCGGCGCATCGGACCATCCGCTGGGCGGCCTCGGGTACGCCAATTTTGCGGATGAACTGGCGCTGCAGGAGAAAGAACAAGGTGTGTTTTTTGAAACCATTATCACCGCGACCTGCACCGGGTCGACCCAGGGTGGCATGGTGGCCGGTTTCAAGGCGCAGGACCGCCCGCGCCGGCTGATCGGTGTGGACACCGCGTGCAACGCCGACATGACGCGCAGGGCCGTCACCAAGATCGCGCGCGCGACAGCCGAACTGATCGGCATCGAGCGGACCATCGAGGATGCCGACGTCATCATCGATCCGCGTTTTGCAGGGCCTGACTACGGTTTGCCCGACGAGCCGACGATAGCCGCAATCCGCATGGCGGCCCGACTGGAGGGCATGCTGACGGACCCTGTGTATGAGGGCAAGTCGATGGCTGGATTGATCGCGATGGCGAAATCGGGGGAACTGAAAAAGGGCTCGGACGTGCTGTATGTCCATCTGGGCGGAGCGCCGGCTTTGAACGCTTATTACGATGCGTTCGCTTAGCGAGCTTTGCCGCAGGCGTGGCGATGGGCCACGCGGATCGCGTCGCTAAATGGTGTATGCGCGTGTGCGTGGCTGATTTCCAATAGAATTTGGTTTAAACCGGCGCGATGACGACTTTCGCGCCATCCGAATTCTATCCGCGCATTCGACGCATGGACGGCACGTGTTCCCGCGTGCCTGCTGCCGTTTGTCGTTCGTCTGCGCACCGATACTGAGCCAATGAACAACTACAACGACGCATTGAAAGAGATCGCTCGCTTGGACGAGACGTCGCGCCACTACGATATCGCGATACCGGGCGGTGGCAAGATGCGCTGGCGGCGTTTCGGTGCGGGCGAGCCGCTGGTTTTGATCCATGGTGGCCATGGCAGTTGGCTGCACTGGGCTCGTAACATCGAGCAATTGGCACAACACTACACGGTGTGGGTGCCCGATCTACCCGGTTTTGGAGAATCCGACGAGGCGCGCGGCGATGCTCCGATGGATGCCTTGCTCGATGCGGCCGTGCTGGCGCTCGATCAACTGGTTGGCGCGCAGGTGCCGGTGGATATCGTCGGCTTCTCGTTCGGCACTCTGGTGACCATGCAGCTCGCGGTGCGGCGCCCGGTGCGCCGGTTGGCCTTGCTGGGGGTTGCCGGCCATGGCGGCGCGCGCCGGCCGTTCCCGGCGATGGTCAATTGGCGGCTGGTAGAGGGCGTGATCGAACGTCGCGATGCCTTGACTCGCAACATGAAGGATTTTATGTTGTACGACGCTGCCGTGGCGGATCCGCTTGCGATCGCGGTTTACGAATTGTCCTGCGTCGCGACGCGTTTTCGCAGCAAGGACATCGCGTTGACGGCATCGTTGCGGCCCATGCTGGAAAAGTTGCGTGATGTCCCGGTGCTGGCGATATGGGGGGACCAGGACGTGACCCTGGCTGACCCCGGCGCAATGGCTCGTCAAATCTCGGCGGGGTTACCGAATACCCACTGGTACGGCGTTCCGGGCAGTGGGCACTGGGTGCAGTACGAGAGCGCGCGTGAAATCAATCATGCGCTGCTGGGTTGGTTGGCCAACGGCGCATTACCGCGAGAACTGATCGATCTAACCCGGTTGATCTAACCGTCGATCGAGTGACCCAAATAGGTTATCGAAGCCAAATAAGTTATCGAAGCGAAATTCAATGACTCCCCGATTGCCGCAGTTCGAAATGAGAGCGCAGGGTCGAGTCGATCTGCCTTTTGCACAGCCGTGATGCCGATTTAGCGTTCAACAGGCGTGTCGATGTTAGCGCTATACAATGGCGGGGTAAAACCAACAAGGACACAACTATGTATTCTGACGTTAAGCTTTTCATCAACGGCGAATGGTCTGAAGGTTCCGAGGGCAAAAGCGAACCCATTTTCAACCCAGCGACGGGGCAGTCTATCGGCCGTCTCGCGCATGCCAGCCGGGCCGACCTCGACCACGCGCTCGCGGCCGCGCAAAAGGGCTTCGACACATGGCGCAAAGTGTCGGCCTTCGATCGTTACAAACTGCTGCGCAAAGCCGCGGACATCATCCGCAGCCGCGCCGACACGATCAGCCAGTTGATGACGCAAGAGCAGGGCAAGCCGCTGGCTGAAGCCCGCATGGAAACCGTGGCGGCTGGCGACATCATGGACTGGTTCGCCGAAGAAGCGCGCCGTACCTATGGCCGCATCGTGCCGGCACGCGCCGAAGGTGTGATGCAATTGGTGATCAAGGAGCCGGTGGGTCCGGTAGCCGCATTCACGCCGTGGAATTTCCCGATCAACCAGGCGGTGCGCAAGGTATCGGCCGCATTGGCTGCCGGATGCTCGGTGATTCTCAAGGGGCCCGAAGAAACGCCGGCCAGTTGCGCTGCGTTGATCCAGGCTTACGTCGACGCCGGGATTCCCGCTGGCGTCGTGGGTCTTGTATTTGGGGTGCCCTCCGAAATTTCCGAATACCTGATCCCGCATCCGGTGATCCGCAAGGTGACGTTCACCGGTTCCACGCCGGTGGGCAAGAAACTGGCGGCGCTGGCTGGCCTGCACATGAAGCGCATCACGATGGAACTCGGCGGCCACGCCCCGGCGATCGTGTTCGAAGACGCCGATGTGGATGCCGCGGTGAAGCAATTGGCTGCATCGAAATTTCGCAATGCCGGTCAAGTGTGCGTTTCGCCGACGCGCTTCCTGGTGCACGAATCGGTTTATGCGCGCTTTGTCGACGGCTTCGTCGCGGCAGCCAAGGCCATCAAGGTAGGCGACGGCACCGACGCGGGTACCCGGATGGGGCCGCTGGCCAACGGCCGCCGCGTCGAAGCGATGCAAATGCTGCTGGACGACGCCACCTCGCACGGCGCGAAAATCGCGACCGGCGGCAAGCGCATCGGCACGCAAGGCAACTTCTTCGAGCCGACCGTGCTGGTCGATGTGCCAAGCCAAGCACGCATCATGAGCGAAGAGCCGTTCGGCCCGATCGCACCTATCGTGCCGTTCTCCAGTTTCGATGAAGTGGTGCAAGAGGCGAATCGTTTGCCGTTCGGTTTGGCGGCGTATGCGTACACGCGGTCATTGAAAACGGCTAACGCGATCGGTTCGGCGTTCGAAAGCGGCATGGTCTCGATCAACCACTTGGGCTTGGCCTTACCGGAAGTGCCGTTTGGCGGCGTCAAGGATTCCGGTTATGGGTCTGAAGGCGGTTCGGAAGCTATCGAAGCGTATTTGAATACCAAGTTCGTGACGCAAGTCGGCTTCTAATACTCGATCTTTATTTTGCGGGTTGTATAGCCCCGCTTTAGCCGGGCAGCCGGTTGCCGGCTCGGGGCGCCCCGCGCATTATCGAGAACACACGCATTCTATGAGCCACCAAGACAACAATCCGTTGCACGGCGTCACCCTCGAGGCCATTCTCGTCAAACTGGTCGAACACTACGGATGGGACGGACTCGCTCGCAAGATCGATATACGCTGTTTCAAAAGCGACCCCAGCATCAAATCCAGCCTGACCTTCTTGCGCAAGACGCCCTGGGCCAGGGAAAGGGTCGAGCAATTGTTCGTCGCGCTAAAGTAAAAGCCGCGTTGCAACCTTCGGGGTGTTCAGCCCCTGTTCAGCCTCTGCTTGGTCCCGGTTTTACGCGGTGCTTGCGCATCTCTTTTTCCGCGTTTATGATCCACACGTTCTTACCGATATCGCGGGAGAGCCTGCGCTGACCAGCGCGGCGCCGATGGAGCAACCGCCCCGGAAACTCTCAGGCAAAAGGACCGCGATGTTAGAACATCTGGAGAGCGACGCGAGCTAGCGTCCACCGAAGGGGATTTCACGCTGAGCCTATAGCGTGGATGAAACTCTCAGGTACACAGACAGATGGGGCGTAGCAGCCGTTATCGGCTTTCTTACGTCACCTGTCTGGAGAATCAATCAAATGTCTCATATCGCCGTCATCGGCGCCGGAATCACCGGCGTCACCACTGCGCACGCCCTTATCGAGCGCGGCTTCCAAGTCACTGTGATCGATCGTCATCGTTATGCTGCGATGGAAACGTCGTTTGCCAACGGTGGGCAGCTATCGGCCAGCAATGCCGAAGTCTGGAACAGCGCCGCGACCGTAATGAAAGGATTGCGCTGGATGTTCACCCGCGACGCGCCTCTGCTGCTCAACCCGATACCCACCTGGCACAAGTATTCGTGGATGGCGGAATTCGTCAGCCAGATTCCGAACTACCGGGCCAACACGATAGAAACGACCCGGCTTGCCATCGAAGCGCGCAAGCATCTGTTCGCCATGGCCGAGCAGGAGAACGTGCAGTTCGACCTGGAACGCCGAGGGATACTGCATGTGTACCACGATAAGAAAAGTTTCGACGCCGCTGCGCAGGTCAACACGCTGCTGATGGCGGGAGGTCTGGAGCGCAGGGCAGTTACGCCGGAGGAAATCAAACAGATCGAACCGACCGTGCAAGGTTCGTTTTACGGCGGCTTTTTTACCCCGTCCGACTGTACCGGCGATATTCACAAATTCACGCGAGGCTTGGCGCAAGCGTGCCAGCGCCGCGGCGTCGACTTCCGGTTCGACACCGCCATCACGTCCATCACCCCGGTCGAGGGCAAATTCGACATCGCGCTTGTGCATCAGCCCGAGCAGGTGGAACACGTCAGTTCGACCGAGACCATCCGCTTTGATCGCGTGGTTGTGTGTGCCGGTGTCGGCAGTCGCGCGATCGCCGCGATGCTTGGCGATCGCGTTAATATCTATCCGGTAAAAGGATATTCGATTACGGTGTGCATGGACGATGCGCAGAGTCAGCAAGGCGCGCCGCGAGTGAGTCTGCTCGATGACGCGGCCAAGATCGTCACGAGCCGTCTGGGCAATGATCGCTTTCGCGTAGCGGGCACAGCCGAAATCAATGGGATCAACCGCGATATTCGAGCGGACCGGATCAAGCCGCTGGTTGACTGGACGCGACGCCATTTCGGCGCGATCGACACCGCGAAGGTCATTCCGTGGAGCGGCTTGCGGCCGATGTTGCCGAACATGTTGCCCAGGGTCAGCGCGGGGCGCCATCGCGGCGTGTACTACAACACGGGGCATGGCCACCTGGGTTGGACTTTGTCTGCCGCGACGGCCCAATTGGCGGCAGGATTGGTTGCTGCATGAGGGAGTTTGTGTAATGTCTGTGGAACCCGGTGCCGTCAGTGCCATCGCGCGAGGATTATTCGACGAGATAGAGCCGAACCGGCAATGGTGCGAAGCGCTGTGCCCAGGTGCGGTGGTGCTGCGTGGTTTTGCGGTGGCGAAGGAGAGGGCGCTGTTTGATGGGTTGGCTGCGATTATCGAGCAAGCGCCGTTTCGCAACATGGTCACACCGGGCGGGTTGCGTATGTCGGTGGCCATGACCAATTGCGGCGCGCTAGGTTGGGTGACGGATCGGGGCGGCTACCGTTACGACGCTTGCGATCCGCAGAGCGGCAGACCGTGGCCGGCCATCCCGGAAGTGTTTGCTGTCCTTGCGCGAGAGGCTGCCGCCGATGCCGGGTTTGCAGACTTTGCGCCCGACGCGTGCCTGGTCAATCGCTACGAACCGGGGGCGCGGATGTCCTTGCATCAGGACAAGGACGAACATGACTTCATGCAGCCCATCGTCTCGGTCTCGCTCGGCGTTCCTGCTGTGTTCCTGTTCGGAGGAATGCAACGTAGCGACAAGCCGATGCGCGTTGCGCTGACCCACGGCGACGTCGTGGTGTGGGGCGGTCCGGCGCGGTTGCGTTTCCACGGTGTCATGCCGCTAAAGCCGAATCAGCACGCAACGTTGGGCGACCAGCGCATCAACCTGACCTTTCGTAAAGCGGGCTAGCAGGGATGGGCGCGCTAGAAGGCGGTCCCGCACAAGCCGGCGCTGTTTTTTCACCGCATTGGCGCTGCGGCCGAACTCCGTATCCGCTTGGGTACGAAAACAATCTCACTGCAGTTTTTGAGCTCATTCGTACCTGGTCGGGTACGAATCGGGTTGAATCCCTGGATAAATCATCTCTTCGTACCCGATCCGGTACGAAACGTTACATGAAGTCCGTTTCGTGCGAAAATGGTACCGAGCGGGTACGAAGGAGCGAATTTTGGGCAATACGGGCGAAATGATTGGTTCCACTGCGGCATTAGCAACGTTGGTTCGTGCAGCCAGGTTGCAGCAAGGACTTACGAGGGACACTCTGGCCAATGCGACAGGGTTGTCCCCCAAGTTCATTTCACACGTGGAAGCTGGCAAGCCTACAGCGCAAATTGGAAAAGTGCTGCAGTTGCTGGCTGAACTCGGGGTGACCTTATGTGCGCACACCTCGATCGATATATCGCATAAAACGATTTTAGCTGCCACGCAACGACGTCGGTCGCCACATGGAAAATAGAAAACTTGTCGCGCTCGCGAACGGGCGGCGCGTGGGTACGTTATTCGATACAAATGGCATCTGGTCCTTCGTCTACGAGGAGGACTGGGTCAACATGGGCGAGGCATACCCTATTTCGCCAAAGATTCCTCTGGCAGCCGAAACGCTCATTGACGCTTCGAGCGAGCGGCCGGTCCAGTGGTTTTTCGACAACCTGCTGCCGGAAGAGGCCATGCGTGAGGTCATAGCTCGCGAAGCCAAGGTAGATACAAGCGACGCGTGGGGACTGCTCTCGTACTTTGGCCGCGAGACGGCCGGCGCGTTGACACTACTCGGTGAAGACGACATAGAGCCGGCAGGAGGCCGTCAGCCTCTTGCGTTGGAAGAACTCGAGGCGCGAATTCAGGCAATGCCAGAGCAGGCCCTCACTGCCAGGGCACCTAAACGCATGTCGGCAGCGGGGGCGCAACAAAAACTGCTGGTGATAATGGAAGGCGAACCGCCCGATTGCGCATTGTTTGAACCGGTGGGGAGCGAGCCTTCCATGCACCTGCTTAAGCCAGATCAACGGACGACCGCCTATCCTCACTCGGCTGTGAATGAGTTTTTCTGTATGCAGCTTGCGCAGAAGATGGGACTGAATGTTCCACGGACCTATTTTCTTCGCGCTCCCTCTGCCTGCTACCTCATCGAACGTTTCGATCGCGACAGCTCTACGCAACCTGCCACGCGTCTCCATACACTGGACGCGACTCAACTGCTGGGTATTTCACGTACCTACAAGTATCACGAAGCAAATGTCGAGTCATTGCGACGCTGCATAGCGCTGACAAGCACCAAGGCCGCGACACGGTTGGCCATTTTCAAATGGTCAGTATTCAACGTGCTCATTGGCAATGCCGATGCGCATCTTAAAAACATCTCTTTTTTCTCCACGAACCGCGGCTATCACCTCGCCCCGTTTTACGACATGGTAAGCACGGTCGCCTACAACAACCCAACTTATCAACCTTCGGGCGAACGGTGGCCCAATTGCGAACTGACAATACCCTTGGGGCACGCTAAATTCTTTAATGACGTTACCCGTGAGGAGGTGCTCTTGTTTGCTGAGCAGTTGGGGTTAAGACGCGCTGGGGCGGAGCATGAGCTTGACGGGTTCTTGATAGGCCTTGACGACAAGGTTCAAGAAGTGAGGGAGCGGGTCAACATGATTGTGACTCCAAATGCCGGCGAGCGTCGCTTGCTCACCGGTATTGAAGTTAAGCCGCTCCGAGAGATGGGCAGAAAGCTGAGCCGCGCCTAAGAGCACGCACAACGCGACGAGTAGACGAGCGCACCCTTGCTTTATATACCGACCCGATGCGCCCCAATGATCAACCTCAGGCCTAGCACGCCGATCGCGCCCGCGGCCACGCGATCCACCCACGTCTTCGCATTCAAATACAGCGCGCGCGGCCGGGCGCTTGAAAAGCACAGTGCCACCACGGTGTACCAACCCGCTTCGATCGCGAACACAGCCGGCGGCAACACAAAGTAACTCCAGACCGGCGGATGCTGGGGCAGCAGCGCGGCGAAAATACTGCCGTAGAAGATTGCCGTCTTCGGATTGCTCAACTGCGTGCTCAGTCCAACCCAGAAGCTCTTGGCTGCCTGTGGATTACGACCAGCGCCAGCCGCTTCGAAACTGAGCGGTTGCGCAGCACCACGCCAGATTTTGATGGCTATGTAGATCAGATACAGACCGCCAGCGATCTTGCATCCGGCGTACAGCCATCCAACCGCAGCCAACAGCGTGTACAGCCCCATCAAAGCAACGGCGCTGAAAAATACCCCACCGACGCCCATGCCTACGGCGCTCGCCAAACCATCGCGGCGCGACAAGGCAATTGAATTGCGAGCCACCACGACGAAGCTGGGCCCGGGGCTCATTGCGCCGATCAGAAGTGCGGCCAAGATCGCCGCCAACGCGGTAAATGGACTCATGCAGTGCTCCGGTGAAAAGGACAAAAAGGACGACAACTTCGGTGGGCGGATCGGCTACACGCTTGAATATACTGGGTGCGCTCTTTGTATCGAGCTGTTATAGATTCGCGTGCGGCATGTGCGCTACATCATAGCGCAGGCGCCGCGGCATGTCGTCTAACGCTGCCCCCCCAACCGTTCAACCTAGCCCGATCAAGCCGATCGCAGCACCGCCCGCCAGCAAGACCAACGGATGCAGCCGCGTCTTCCAGGAGAGCAACGCGCAGACGACGGTGATGGCCGCCATGGCGATGCTATGGTCGGACGCCTTGGCGATCAACAGCGCACTGGCGCTGACGAGGCCGACGGTGATCGGCACCAACCCGGCCTGCACGATAGGGCGCCATGGCGCGTCTTTGTAGCGTTTCCAGCCATGCAGCGCAATACCCGTCAGTATCGACGACGGCCCGAACTTTGCCAGCGACGTGACCAACACCCCGGCCCAACCGGCAACCCGCCACCCGACCAGCGTCACCACCATCATGTTCGGCCCGGGCGCGGCCTGCGCCAGCGCGAACATCGCGCTGAAGTCGCGCGCCGACATCCATTGGTGGATCTCCACCACTTGGCGCTGCATCTCCGGCAGGATGGTATTGCCACCACCAAACGCCAATAACGACAGCTCCGAGAAAATTCCGGCCAGCGCCATCAGAAGCGCGATCATGACCTGTATTTCCAGATGGCCAAGATGCTCAGCGGCGTGAGGATCAGCATAGTGGGCAGCAAAGGCAGGCGTAGCACCGCAATGGCACCAAAGCACAGCAGGGCAATCACGATGGAGATCGGTTTGCCGAGCAACGGCGCGGCAATTTTGAGCGCCGTCGCTGCAAGCAAGCCTGCCGCTGCTGCGGCCAAGCCGGCAAACACATGCTGCAGGGTGACGTTACTTTCGTAATGGCCATACACGATGGCTAGGCCGATCAAGATCAACGAAGGTCCTGCGATCAGGCCGATAATCGCGGCCAGGGCGCCGCGAATGCCGCGAAATTGCAGACCGACGGCGACCGATAAGTTGATGATGTTGCCGCCCGGCAAAAATTGGCACAGGCCGAGCAAATCGGTGAATTCCGCATCAGACAGCCAGCGACGTTTTTCGACGAGCATCCTGTGCGACATCGGCAGGACTCCGCCAAAACCCGTCAGACCGAGCGCAAGAAAGCCATTGAACAGCTGCAGCGCTGTCGGCGGCGGGTCGATTACACCCGCTGCACCCGCTTCGATCTCGCTTGCGCGCGATTGCATGATAAGGCTCCTGTATGACCGAATACGTGAAGCTTACCGATCTCGCATCGCAATGTAAAATATCTCAAACATTGCAAATGGATATGTAATAAGTATCCATTCGCATGCAATCTGATGCGCCATTTTCTGGAGGCAAGCCAAATGGAACTACGCCACCTGCGTTATTTCGTGGCCGTTGCGCAAGAACAGCACATGACGCGGGCCGCCGCTTGGCTGGGTATTCAGCAACCGCCCTTGAGCCAACAAATCAAGGCGCTGGAGGAGGAGCTGGGCGTGCAATTGTTCGAACGCTCGCCTCGCAAGATCCTGCTCAATGCCGCCGGCCGGATTTTTCTGCAAGACGCCCGTGCCTTGCTGGCCGACGCCGATGCGGCGGTACTGCGGGTCAAACAGGCGGCACGCGGCGAACTCGGGCGTATTGCGGTCGGCTATACCAATTCATCATCGCTGCACGCGTTGGCGCCACGTATCATCCGAGCGTTTCGCGCTGCTTATCCGCTGGTGACGCTGGCCATCGAGGAAAACCTGACCAACCCGTTGTTTGAAGCGCTCGCTGGCGGTCGGCTCGATATCGCCTTCGTGCGGGCTTCCTCCCTGCGTTATCCGGGCTTGCGCTCGATCGTGCTATGCCATGAACCGATGATCGTCGCATTGCCCATCGGGCATCCGCTGACCCATGTCTACCCCACGGACATTCCGTTGTCTGCCTTGTCCCAGGAGGATTTTGTTCTGTATCGGCGCGCCGACGGACCGGGTACGCTGGACGCTGTGATCGCGGCTTGCCAGCGCGCCGGCTTTAGCCCGCATGTGGTCGAGGAGGTGCCGCGATTGATGGGGGCGCTCACCCAGGTCGCGGCTGGCCGGGGCGTTACGCTGGTGCCCGAGACCATGAGTGCTTTACACACGGCCAGTGTGTCGTATCGCAGGCTCGATGCGCAATCGGCATTCGCGGTGCCGTTGAACCTGGCTTATCGCGAGCCGGGACAGAGCAATGCAGACGATCCGGTGAGCCATTTTATTGAGCTCTCAACCGAGCTGGCAACCCAGCAGGCAACCGAGCAGGCAAGCGCCTGCGCGCGGGGTGTAGCCACTTCGCAAGCAGCTCCCAACATGCCGGGGCCTTAGTCGCACGGCAACAGTGATCGCATTGCGGGCAACTTGCAGTACGCGCCCGCTTAGGGCACCCTTCGGCTGCTCGTCGGCGTGCGTCGAAGTAAAATCGGCACGTCGCCGTTACGGGAACGCACGACTTTCGAGCAGGAACGGGAAATTTTTTAGTATGAAAAACGATGTATCACTGACTGCGCTGCTGTGGATCGTCGCAGCCGGTTTCTTCATGCAGGCGCTGGATACCACCATCGTCAACACCGCATTGCCCTCGATGGCCTATAGCCTGCACGAGCGGCCGCTGGACATGCAGCCGGTGATCGTTGCGTACTCGCTGACCATGGCAATGCTGACGCCGGCCTCGGGTTGGCTCGCCGACCGTTTCGGCACGCGGCGCGTCTACTTCGTCGCGATTCTGATTTTTGCCATCGGTTCGCTGTTTTGCTCGCTCTCCCACACGCTGAACCAACTGGTTGCGGCGCGCGTGTTGCAGGGGGTTGGCGGCTCGATGTTGTTGCCGATTGGGCGGCTTGCGGTGCTGCGTACGTTTCCGAGTGCCCGATATCTATCCGCGATCGCGGTCGTGTCGATCGCGGGCCAGGTCGGGCCTCTGCTTGGCCCGGTATTGGGCGGATGGTTGGTCCAGGCCATTTCGTGGCACTGGATTTTCCTGATCAATTTGCCGATCGGTCTGGTCGGCTGCATAGCGGTGCTGGTTTTTCTGCCACGGACATTACCGCTGGATAGCCGGCCGCGTTTCGATATGACGGGCTTCGCGCTGCTGTCTGTTTGCATGGTCGCGTTTTCGCTGGCGCTCGATAGCGCCGGCGGCGCGAAGGCCTGGCATTGGATCGCCGGGTTGATGGCGCTCAGTGCCGTGGCAGGGTGGGCTTATGTGCCGCATGCCCGCCGCCATGCCAGCCCGCTGTTTCCGTTGTCGCTATTCGAGCGCCCGACCTTTCGCCAGGGGCTGATCGGCAACCTGATTGCCCGCGTCGGCGCCAGCGCCGTACCGTTCCTGATGCCGCTGTTGTTTCAGCTCGAGCTCGGTTATACGCCATTGCAATCGGGCATGATGATGCTGCCCGTTGCGATCGCCGGGGTCGCGTGCAAAGGCCTGGTTTCGCCGCTGGTGAAAACCTTTGGCTACTCCAAATTTTTGGTCGCCAACACCTTGCTGGTGGGTGGTTCGATCATGGCGTTCTCGGCTATCAAACAGAGCTGGCCGTTGTGGTTCACGATCTTGCAACTGGCGATATTCGGCGCGGGCAACTCGATGCAATATGCGGCCATGAACAGCGTAACGCTGAAAGACCTCAGCCGCGAGCAGGCCAGCAGCGGCAACGGTTTGTTTTCGATGGCGCAGATGCTGGCGATCGGCTTGGGCGTGACAGTAGGTGGCGCGCTGGTCAAATCGTTATCGGCGGCATGGTCGAATCCGATACTCGCGTTTCGGGTGACCTTTGTGTTGGTGGGCGTAGTGACGCTGGCGTCGTCGCTCGTGTTCTATTACATGAGAACTTCGTTGAAGAACACGGCGCGTGGGGTGAGCGTCGCGAGTCCGGTCGAGGAATAAACTCAAGGGTCCAATTTTGGCCGAATGCATGGAAATTTCCGACCCAGCCAAATTATTCGGCCTGCCGGCGCCGCTCGCGGCTCAACTGCAAGCTGGTTTAGCCGCCCCTTACCTCGACAGTGGCGACGGTGAGTTGCTGCTACTGGTGCATGGGTCCTTATGCGACTTTCGTTATTGGAAGCCGCAGCTCGCACCGTTTTCGACGTGCTATCGTTGCGTTGCGCCGAGCCTGGCTCATTACTGGCCAGGTGCGCAACCGGCCGAAAGTGAGAGCTTCAGCTGGAGTCGTCACGTCGATGAAATGGCCGAGTTGATCGCGCATCTTGATGCCGGGCCGGCCCATGTGGTTGGGCATTCGCGCGGCGGTTGCGTCGCGTTCCATCTGGCTGCGCGCTATCCCGATCTAGTACGCACGCTGACGCTGGCCGACCCCGGTGGCCCGCTGCAGCAGGGTGAGGCCACGGTCGCGCAACTCCCCGAGACATTGAATGCCCTGCGCGCGAAGGCCGCCGGGCTGATCACCGCGGGCGATATCGACACGGGGTTGGAGCTGTTCGTCGATTCCGTCAGCCGCCCCGGTTTCTGGAAAAAAAGCACCCACGAATTCCGCATGATGGCGACCGACAACGCACATACGTTGGCGCTGCAGTTTCGCGATCCGTTGCCGGCCTATTCGGCGCAGTTGGCCGCGACGATTCGTTGCCCGACCTTGCTGATCGATGGCGAGAAAAGTCCGCGCATGTTTCGCAAGAATACCGAGATGTTGGCGAGCTGGATTGCCGATGCGCGGCGCGAGACAGTGGCGGGCGCCTCGCACGGTATGAACGTTGCGCATCCGAGCGCGTTCAATCGGTATGTGCTTGGTTTCATCCAAGCCACGTCTGCTTGAGCATGGGCTCGACGGCCGCGAGCAGCGGCCGCCCAATCAATCGCCCGCGCTCAATCCCGCTCAGTTATGCGTGTGCAAAATCGGATTCAGGCCACCCCAAGCCTTGGTCCGCGCGATCGCCTCGACTGCGCCCGATTGCGAGTTGCGGCGGAATAACAGATCGGACTGACCCGATAGCGCACTGGCCTTGGCGACCTTGCCGTCCGGCAGCGTGACGCGTGTGCCGCCCGTGACATAGCAGCCGGCTTCGACCACACAGTCGTCGCCGAGCGAAATGCCGATACCCGAATTGGCGCCGAGCAAGCAGCGCTTGCCGACCGAAATCACCGTGGTGCCACCACCCGACAAGGTGCCCATGATCGAAGCGCCGCCGCCGATATCGCTATGGTCATCGACCACGACCCCCGCACTGATACGCCCTTCGACCATCGACGAGCCCAGTGTGCCCGCATTGAAATTGCAGAAGCCCTCGTGCATGACGGTCGTGCCCGCAGCCAGATGGGCGCCCAGGCGAACCCGGTCGACATCGGCGATGCGCACGCCGGCCGGCACCACGTAGTCGGTCATGCGCGGGAATTTGTCGACACTGCTGATCTCGAACGGGATGCGCTCGGCGCGGGCAAGCAGACGCAGTTGCTCGACATTCTCCACAGGGCACGGGCCCAGCGAGGTCCATGCCACATTGGCGAGCAGCCCGAACACACCGCTGAGGTTGGCTTCATGCGGCTTGATGATGCGGTGGCTGAGCAAATGCAGGCGCAGGTAGACGTCATGCGCATCGACCGGCGCTTGAGCCAGCGACGCAATTTCAGTGCGCACCGCGACCACCTCGACGCCGCGGCGCTCGTCTGGCCCCACGCATTTGGCTGCGGCGCCCAGCAGGCGCTGCGCTTCGTCGGCCGACAAGCGCTGGGTGCCGCTCGCCTTGGCCTGCTCAGCCTGTGCTGTCAATGCCGGTTGCGCAAACCAGGTGTCCAGGATCACGCCTTGCGGCGTTAGAGTGGCGAGGCCGACGGCCGCTGCGCCACTGGACTTGAATTGCTGTTCGTTTGCCATGCCGGATAACTCCCGTTCCCGCGAATCTCGCGTAGGTCTATGCGTAGATGACGCGTGGTAAATGTTGTGTAGGTAAATGCTGGTAATGCCGTGTTGCTAAAAAAATGTGACGCGTAAATGTGGCGCGGGTGAGTGCAGGTTGGGGTGCAGCTTGCTTGCGCAAACCGTGATTTTAACGCAGCTTCGATTCCAGGCGATACGGTGCCGTCGTCCGACGAACCGCGCGGGGCTGATCAACCCTCGAATTAAGCCCTACCCGCTGCCAGGGCATGCTTGCGGCATCTCGATATTGCTGATAATTTTCTTCCCGCGGCGATTCACCTCGTCGCAACGTTCTCAGGGCGGGGTGCGATTCCCCACCGGCGGTAATTGCGTCACGACGCATAGCCCGCGAGCGCTTGTGGCGGTATGCCGCAAGGTCAGCAGACCCGGTGTGATTCCGGGGCCGACGGTATAGTCCGGATAAAGAGAGAGCGGGACCTTCCGCAGGTGCTCGGGCCATTTGGGCCGAGGTGCTCGCGCGTCCCCATACGCCCTGTTTTTGCATTGAAAACAGGAGCTTCATGATGAACACCCAACGTCCCGAACATAACGGCCGCATCGCTTTTATCCAGGCTTGCTGGCACCGCGATATCGTCGACCAATGCCGGGATTCGTTCCTGGCCGAAATGGAACGCGCCGGCTATGCACGCTCGCAAATCGATCTGTTCGAAGTGCCGGGCGCATTCGAAATTCCCTTGCATGCCAAGTTGCTGGCCAAAAGCGGGCGCTATGCCGGCATCGTCGGCGCTGGCCTCGTGGTCGACGGCGGAATCTATCGCCATGACTTCGTCGCACAGTCGGTGGTCAGTGGCCTGATGCAGGTCCAACTGGAAACAGAAGTACCGGTGTTTTCGGCGGTGCTCACGCCGCATCATTTCCATGGGCATGAGGAACATCAACAGTTTTTCTCGCAACACTTTGTCGTCAAAGGTGCTGAGGTGGCACAGGCGTGCGTGAATACGATCGCCGCATTGCGCCAGCTCGCGGCACCCGAGCGTCGCGAAGCGCTCGCGTGCGTGTGAGCGTGGCGGCGCGTTGATCTGCGGTGTCGTGCCTCTTTATCCCACCGCTTCTTATCCCACCAACAACGTCAGTTCGCGCGCGGCGTCGTTCAACACGGGCAAAAAGCGCTCTGTCATGTCCTGTACCGACGCGCGTCCCGCGTGCGCGCCGACATTGATCGCCGCCACGGTTTTGCCGGATGAATCGATGATAGGCACCGCGATCGAGCGCAGCCCGATCTCCAGTTCCTGATCGATCACGGCATAGCCTTGCTCCCGCACTTTTTCAAGCTCGCGCCGCAACGCCGCGGGCGTTATCAGTGTGTTCGCGGTGTACTGAACGAGTTTGACGCGCGCCAGATGCGCGTCGATCGAGGCACGGTCGAGCTGGCTGAGCATGACGCGACCCATCGATGTGCAACTCGCGGGCAGGCGGCTGCCGATATCGAGGTCTATCGTCATGATGCGCGAGGTCGAGGCGCGTGCGATATAAAGGATGTCGTCACCGTCCAGCAGTGCAATCGAACACGATTCGCTCAATACGCTGCTCACGTGCCGCAGAACCGGCTGCGCCGCTTTGGCCAACGGCGTCGACGCCAGATAGGCATGCCCCAGCGACAGGATGCGTGGGCGCAGCACGAAGTTACGCGCGTCGTCGGCCGCGACAAAACCGAGCAGGCTCAAGGTATGAAGGCAGCGTCTGACTGCCGCGCGCGGGATCCCCGTTTTCTGGCTGATCTGCGAGATCGACAAGCTACGGCGCTGCGGACTGAACGCTTGAATTACCGCCAGACCGCGTGCGAGCGACGTCATGTAGTTCGGGTCGCTGACCGGAGCGCTTTCGTCGCTGGCTAGGCCAACGTCCGGCATCGCGCTGTCGTTCTGCCCGCTAAGGTCCTGCACGATTTCATCCCGATCGCTGGGCGCAGCGATCGATTGCGCAACGGGGTTTGGGGCGTCCGTACGCCTTATGCGCGGCTTTGCGGTGGACATGCGCGGCTCCTCTTTTTGAACCGGGTTGTTCCGGTTTTTGTTCCAGGTTTGTTCGATCACCGCACGCAATTTGCGCGCACCGGATTGACCTTGTATCGGTTCTTATCTTAAATTGACCGTGCGTTGATCGGATGAATGTTCGTTTATCGCACAACGCAATAGTATCGCTTTGCAGTGGTTTGTCCAGCCACGCGTTGCACGGTGCTTGCGTTTGCCCTCTGCGCACCCTGCTCAATTGGAAAGAGAGAACCATGATCGATAAAACCGTTGCTTCGCTGGAGGCGGCCGTCAGCGTTATTCAAGACGGCGCCACTGTGATGATTGGCGGGTTCGGTACCGCCGGCATGCCTTCTGAACTCATCGATGCGCTGATTGCGCACGGCGCCCGCGACCTGACCATCGTCAACAACAACGCCGGTAACGGCGAGGTAGGTTTGGCTGCGCTGCTGAAGGCCAAACGGGTACGCAAAATCATCTGTTCGTTTCCTCGCCAGTCCGACTCGCAGGTTTTCGACGCACTGTATCGAGCCGGCGAACTCGAACTCGAACTGGTGCCCCAAGGCAATCTGGCGGCGCGCATCGAGGCTGCCGGCGCCGGGCTGGGCGCGATCTTCACGCCGACCGGCTACGGCACCTTGCTGGCCGAGGGCAAAGAGACTCGTGAAATCAATGGCCGCCATTACGTGCTCGAGTACCCGATCACAGCCGATTTCGCGCTGATCAAAGCCGAGCGCGGGGACCGCTGGGGCAATCTGGTGTACCGCAAGGCCGCCCGCAACTTCGGGCCGATCATGGCGGCGGCTGCGCGCTGCACCATCGCTCAGGTACGCCAAATCGTGGCCCTCGGCGAGCTGGACCCCGAGACGATCATTACCCCGGGCATCTTCGTCCAGCGCGTCGTGCAAACCACTCCGGCCTGAGAGAGAACCGCTATGAACCGACTGAACCGCGATCAAATGGCTGCCCGTGTAGCCCGCGATATCCCTGAAGGGGCTTACGTCAACCTGGGGATCGGTCTGCCCACCCGGGTGGCCAACTACTTGCCGCAGGAGCGGGAAATCTTCCTGCACAGCGAGAACGGCCTGCTGGGCATGGGGCCAGCGCCCGCCCCGGGCGAGGAAGATCCCGAGTTGATCAACGCCGGCAAGGAGCCGGTCACGCTGCTCCCGGGCGGCAGCTTTTTTCACCACGGCGATTCGTTTGCGATGATGCGCGGCGGTCACCTCGATATCTGCGTGCTCGGCGCGTTTCAGGTATCGCGGCGTGGCGATCTGGCGAACTGGCATACCGGTGCGCCGGGTGCCATCCCCGCCGTTGGTGGTGCGATGGATCTGGCAATCGGCGCCAAGCAAGTATTCGTGATGATGGAGTTGCTCACCAAGTCCGGGGAATCCAAGCTGGTCGAGCAATGTGCTTACCCGCTTACCGGGATTGCCTGCGTCGATCGTGTTTATACCGATCTGGCCATCATCGACATCACGCCCGAGGGTTTGCTCGTGCGTGAGATGGTCGATGGGTTGGACTTTGAAGAACTGCAGCGCCTGGCGGGTTTGCCGCTCGTGCAGTCCGCCTAAGGGAACATGCAAGGAAGCACCAAAGGAAATACCATGGAACACGCTTTTATTTGCGACGCGGTTCGCACCCCGTTCGGCCGCTATGGCGGCGCCCTGGCTAGCGTGCGCGCCGACGATCTGGCGGCGCTGCCGATCAAGGCGCTGATGGAGCGTCATCCCTCGCTGGACTGGGCGGCGGTCGAAGACGTGATTTACGGTTGCGCCAACCAGGCCGGGGAAGACAATCGCAACGTCGCGCGCATGGCCGGCCTGTTGGCCGGCTTGCCGGTGGAAGTGCCGGGCAGTACGGTGAACCGCCTGTGCGGCTCCAGCATGGACGCGATCGGCACGGCTGCGCGTGCGATCAAAGCGGGCGAAGCCGGGTTGCTGATTGCCGGCGGCGTGGAAAGCATGTCGCGCGCGCCTTTCGTGGTCGGCAAGGCGGATACGGCGTTTTCGCGGTCGATGAAGATGGAGGACACCACGCTCGGGTGGCGCTTTATCAACCCTCGGCTCAAAGGGCAGTACGGCGTCGATACGATGCCCGAGACCGGTGAAAACGTGGCGGACCAATTCGGCGTCTCGCGTGCTGATCAGGACGCCTTTGCGTTGCGCAGCCAGCAACGCGCGGCGGCGGCGCAGCAGGCTGGGCGCTTCGACGATGAGATCGTACCGGTTAGCCTGCCGCAGAAAAAAGGCGATCCGAAGATCGTCGCCGTGGATGAACATCCGCGTGCCGATACCACGCTCGAAGCATTGGCGCGCTTGAAAGGCGTGGTACGTCCCGACGGCACGGTAACGGCCGGCAATGCTTCGGGCGTGAACGATGGCGCATGCGCGGTGTTGCTCGCCAACGAAGCGACCGCTGCCCGCTTGGGCTTAACGCCGCGAGCGCGTGTGGTGGCGATGGCCACCGCCGGTATCGCACCGCGTATCATGGGTTTTGCTCCGGCGTATGCGATTCGCAAGGTGCTGGCGTTGGCAGGCCTGACGATGGCCGATATCGATGTGGTCGAATTGAACGAGGCATTCGCATCGCAGGCTCTGGCTGTGTTGCGCGATGTCGGTTTGCCCGACGACGCAGCCCATGTGAACCCCAATGGCGGCGCGATCGCGATCGGTCATCCGTTGGGCGCGAGCGGCGCGCGTCTGGTCACCACCGCGGCCTATCAACTGGCTCGTACCGGTGGTCGCTATGCCTTGTGCACGATGTGTATCGGCGTGGGGCAGGGTATCGCGCTGATTATCGAGCGGGTTTAAGGATCAGGCATATGCATCCGGCATAGACCGTCGGAATCAGCCGCCAGGTTCGATACCTGGATCTGAATCGGGAGCAGGCGGCGCGCGAGATCGTTCTCGCGCGGCCGCCACGGCAAGACAGAAAAGCAGGTGCAAAATATTAATGCGAGCGTCGACACCGCTCGCAATATAAAGGAACGAGACAGTGGACAAGATACATAGAGAACCGGTGCCTGCAGGCGCCGCTGCACCGCGCCGAGGTTTGGTCACGGGGTTGGTTTACACGTTCGAACAAATCATGCCGGACCCCTTCGTTTTGTCGATCGGGCTCACGCTGGTGGTCGCGTTGGTGGCGGCAGGCTTTGCACCGCATGGCTCGATACCGAACATCCTCACCGCCTGGTACAACGGCACCTTCAACATCCTCGGCTTCGCGCTGCAGATGATCCTGATCCTCGCCACCGGCTATGCCATTGCCGATGCACCTGTGGTGCAGGGCGGCTTGCGTGCGCTGGCGGCGCGCGTGCACACGCCCACGCGTGCGGCGCTGCTGGTGTTTCCGGTGGTGGCGATCGCCGCCTGGTTGAACTGGGGGCTGGGGCTGGTGGTCGGCGCTTTGCTGGCGCGAGAAATCGCCCGGCGCGTCAAAGTGGATTTCGCGTGGCTGGTGGCCGGAAGCTATTCGGCGTGGTCGGTCTGCAATAGCGGCCTGTCGAGCTCGATCGCGCTGTCGCAGGCGTCGCACGGCAATGCGTTGAATCTGGTCGAGAAAGCGACCGGCAATGTGATCGGTTTGAATGAGACCGTTTTCGCGCCGTTTGTCCTCATTCCTACCGTGCTGGTCGTCGTAGTGATGATGGTGATCTTCATCTGGATGCACCCCAAGCCCGAGCATGTTGTTGCATTTACGCAAGCCGAGGAGGGCGCGTTGCAGGATTCGCACGCGCGGCAGGCAACGCCGAACTCGTTCGCGTCGCGCGTGGAACGTTCGATGCTGGGCACTTTGTTCTTGTTGGCATTGGGCGTGGGTTATCTGTGGGTGACGTGGTCCAGCAAGGGCTTCGAGCTCGACATCAATACGACGATCCTGATCTTCCTGCTGATCGGCCTGGCCTTGCAACGTACGCCGATTGCTTATGCCGACGCGATACGCGGGGCGGCTCGGCAAACCGGCTCGATGCTGCTGCAATATCCTGTGTATGGGGGGATCATGGGCATCATGATCGGCACGGGACTGGCGTCCGTTATTGCCAAGGCGTTCGTCGCGATTGCCACGCCAGCCACGTTGCCGGTATGGAGTTATTTGAGCTCGCTGATCATCACGTTGCTGATCCCCAGTGCGGGCGGCCATTGGGCTGTGCAGGGCCCGTTCGTGTTGCCCGCTGCGCTTAGCCTGCATGCTTCGGTGCCGCATACCGCCATGGGTGTGGCGATGGCGGAGAACGTGTCGAATATGCTGCAGCCGTTCTGGGCGGTGCCGGTGGTCGCGATCGCCGGGATACGCATCCAGCGCGTGATGGGTTACACGGCGGTTACGTTCGCTGTCTCGCTCGTGATTTATGCGGCGGCGCTCTGGCTGATTCCTTGAACGAGGCGACGGGTTTTTCCTGCCCTGAGCGGGAATGGTTAAGAGAAAAAAATCGCTAATGTGAAGTGCACCTCAGAGATTGGACACCCGTCCAATCTCTTTTTTTATGACGAAGTGCCAGTGAGTATCTGAAACTTGAAGTCGTCGCAAATCCTTGCGAGTACCTCCGACTTTTTCAGTCTTCCACCTCGCTCCCACAGCATGTCGATCTTCCTGAGATACGTGACAACGCGCTCGGTCGAACTGTAAGCGATCGAATGTCGGTCGCGGTCAACGCTCTCGACTTTCGCTGAAAACGAGTCTTCCAAATTTTCGCAAATGCGCCGATATCGTCTCGATATTGCTCCGCGTTTCGCCACGATCCGCATCCCAATTTATTTGAAGAATATCGCTTATCCTCGCGGACGCGCCGTGTTAGCGGGCGTCTCTTCGACTAGGGAAAAATTCATTTATGAAATCGATGGTGTTGCCGTCCCAGGCATATGAGTTAAAGCTCGCGCCGCATCCGGCGCCGTTCTCGGTGCTCAAATTTGCGGGCCTTGATGCGGTCAGCGAGCTATATCGGTACGAGGTCGAATTCACGAGTCCCGTTGCCCATATCCCGACGGAGAAAGTGCTCGGGCGGCCCGCGAGATTCATCATCGACACCATTGATCCGAACGCTGAGTATCTGCGTCATATGTTTGGCGAGAATGCAGAAAAGTTCAGCGACATGCCGCCAGCGCGCACGATACATGGCGTTGTCACCGAGTTCGTCCAGTTCGAGACGTCGGCGGATCAGACACGCTACAAGTTGGTGATTGAGCCGCGCACGGCCGATCTCGCGCGCGGCAAGAAGAGCCGGCTGTTTCAGAAGCAATCGGTACAGGAAATCATCACGCAGACGCTGAACCACTACGGCTACGGCGACGGTGTTGACTTCAAGTTCCAGTTGCGCGCGCAGTACAAGCGTCACGAATACATCACGCAATACCATGAGAGCACGTTCGCGTTTATCCAACGCATCGCGGCGGACGAAGGCATCTGGTTTCGCTTCGAGCAGGTGAAGAATCGAGAAGTCATCATTTTCGGTGACGACCTCGATGCGTATGCACGCAACCAGAGAACGGTGCCGCTGCGACGCGAGTCGGGTCTGGAGAGCGCAGGCGCTCAGGCCATCAAGTCGCTTGAGTGTCGCATGCAGCGCGTGCCGGAATCGGTTCAGTTGAACGATTACAACCATCGACAGGCAAACGTGCCTCTGCTCGTCGAGGCAAACGCCGCGCGCAACGACACGACCACGAATGGTGTGGACTCTCGCTGGGGCGAACACTACGCGACACCGGAAGAAGGGCAACGCATTGCACAGTTACGCCATGAAGCTCATCTAGCCCAGCAGACGACCTTCAAGGGCGAAGGCAACGCGTTTGCTCTGGAGGTCGGCGAAGTATTGAAAATCGATCCCAACCCTGCGTACGCACCACACGGTTTGTTCATCCTATCGGTCGAGTCGAGTGGTGGCCGCCGCCAAGCGTACTGGAATACCTTCACGGCGATTCCGTCGGACCGCGTCTGGCGCACACCCATCGATCCGGAGGCGCAGCCGGTGATTAAAGGTCTCCTGCCGGCACGCATCACCTCGCCCGGCGACTATTCCCGTGCCTACCTGACCCCGGAAGGCTGGTACGTGATCAAGCTACCGTTCGATCTGGATGCCTGGAGCCCGGGTGGTACAAGCCGGCCCGTGCGGCGCTCAAAGCCCTTCAGCGGCGACAACTATGGTCATCACTTCCCACTGATCGATGGCGCGGAGGTCGCGATCGCTTTTACGCTGGGGGATCCCAATCGGCCCATCATTGTCGGCGCATTGCACGATAGCTTGCATCCGGATCTGGTCAACACCTTCAACCACACCCGCAACCTTATCCGCACGGTCGCGCAGAACGAACTGCGGATGGAGGACCGAGACGGCTTAGAGCATATCCGGCTGACAACACCGTTTCAGACCAGCGAGTTGAGTCTCGGGCACATGGTCGACGGCAACAGCAAAGAGCGCGGGCAAGGGGCTGAACTGCGCACCGACGAGCACCTTGCGATGCGCAGCGGCAAGGGCATCCTGATCTCAGCCGATGCGCAGCCTGGGGCCAATGGCAAACAAATGGACATGGAGTCCACGCGCAAATTGCTTGAACAGGCCTTGGAACAGATGGAGGAACTTGCCGCCGCAGCGAAATCGGCGCGAGCAGGCGTCGCTGATCTTGCCGCGCAACGGGAGGTGCTGGACAACGTCCTCAAGAGGTTCGAGTACCCGGCCGTGGTGATGAGTGCGCCGGACGGCATTGGTCTGGTGTCAGGGGACCATCTGCAGCTGTCGGCCGGCAAGAACTTGATTGCTAACGCAGGGGGCAGTGCGGACATCGGCGTGCAGAATAATTTCACGGTCGCGGCGGGTGAGGCCATCTCGCTCTTCGCGCAGAAGGGGGGCATGAAACTCTTTGCCGCGAGGGGCAAGGTAGAAGTCCAGGCGCAACGCGGTGAGATGACGCTTGCGGCGCTCAAGGACTTCACGATCACCAGTTCTGCAGACAGGATTGTCCTGACGGCAGCTAAGGAAGTCTGGATCGGCGCGGGCGGGTCGTATATCAGGATCAGCGCCAACGGAATTGAATACTGTACGCCGGGCGATATCTACGAGCGGTGTGCGTATTGGGGGTTGGAGCCAGCGGCATCCAGCCCTGTCCACAAACAGGCGCTGGCGAACGCTTTGCCCACGCAGCATGTGATGCTCGATGCTGCGGCTGCGCCGGCTTCGCTGGGCAGCATACCGAAAGGCATGCCCTACAAGCTCTTCGCGGATGGTGTGTTGGTTAAGCAAGGTGTGATCGACGCAAGCGGCCAAATTCCGGTCGACCACCACGTCACCACCAAGAAATACACACTGGCGCTGGCAGGCGGCGCCACGTAGCGAAATGCTGCGGCAAGCAGACATGAGCGTCGTGCGTACCAAGTTTGCCTTCCCATGCAGACGTGAATCGGATCATCTGCCGGCACTCGATCCGGAGGCCGATCAGTTGTTCAAGTATGGCCGTTACCTGCAAAAACTGGACGGACCGAACGACTCTGACGAGGTTGCGCGCTACTACCGGATTGCTGCCGCCCACGGTCACTACAAGGCCAACCACAACCTGCAATCGATGTTGGCGGATGGGCTTGCATCGCCCAACCGTAGTGAGGAAATCATTGATCTGATCGGGCAATCGGTCAGGCAAGATGTGCCAACCGGATACTACGACATGGGCTACTCCCTGCTCTATGGCTATGGAATGAAGCAGGATGACAGCAACGCGCTCCGCTATCTCCGTAAAGCCGCCGATATGGGTAACTCGGATGCACAAAACTATGTGGGCGATTTGCTCATTAAGGCGGAACGCGAGATCGGCAAGCAGATGCTTGCGTGTGCGATGGAACAAGGCAACGGGGACGCCGCTAACAACTTGGCGGAGTACTACGCGGTGAATGAAAACGTCACCGCCGCCGTCAGCGCTCACCAAAAGGGAGTGCAAGGCGGCAATGCAGATTCGGCTTTTATTCTTGAGAGTGGGTTCAAAGGACTCCTATCGCCAGGCAACGTGGACTACTTTGCGCTACCCAACGACCCAGAACGCGCACGCCGATACGAGCTGATCAGGTCTTTCATTGACAACAACAAAGGTCGCAATCCGAAGGTGCCGGATATTGACCAGATCGTGCCACTGCCACCGGCGAAGCTACCCGCCTGGGATGGCACGTTCCAGTGGCAGAAGGAGCAGGATGCGGCTCCGCCGCAAAAACCCTCTGACAAACTGATCGAGCGTCTGAGCAAGGATAAAGACCTCGACCCGGCGACCGGTTTGCCACTGACTGCCTCAACAACCCAAAGCGCCCAGACTGCCCGACGTCGCCTGGAGGCGTGGTCTCAAGCTGACATGAGCGCGGTGCGCGTCAGTTTCCCTTTCACGTGCACGCATGAAGCCGATCGTCTGCCGCCGCTGGACGTACAGGCCGACGAGCTTTTTGAGTATGGCCATTATCTGGAAGGGCTGGACGGACCGAAGGATTTGAGTGCCATCGCCCGTTACTATCGGATCGCGGCTGCACATGGCCACTACAAGGCCATGCACAATCTGCAGCGGCTAGTGTGGAAAGATTCCGCCTCGTCGCCCACCCCTGCTCGGGAAACCATCGATCTGGTTGGGCGGTTGATGAACGCTGGTGTGCCGGACGGTTACATCGACATGAGCGGTTACCTCGATCTTGACTATAGTGTGCAGCCGGACAAATACAAGGCGCTGCGCTATTTGCGCAAGGCCGCTGATCTGGGCAGCCCCGAGGCGCAGGTTGAAGTCGGCGACATTTTAGAACCCGTGGAGAACGCGCCAGAGATTGCGGAGCAGATGTACCGGTGCTCAGCCGACGAGGGCTATGCTCGCGGCGCTAGCAGATTGGGCATTTATTTCGCGAAGAAGAGACGCTATCCCGAAGCAATCGAGGCCTTCCAGAAGGGGGTGGAGGCTGGCAGTATGATCTCGGCAATGGTGTTTGAGTCTGGGTTCGGAGAGAGGGTGTCGCGCGACGACATGGAGTACGTGGGGCTCCCCGGCGATCCCGAGCGCGCACGCCGTTACCGTGCAATTGCGGAGTTTATGCGCGTCAACGACGGTCACAATCCGAAAGTGCCTGACATCGACCAGATCGTGCCCCTGCCGCCGGCGCAGTTGCCACCATGGGACGGCACGTTCCAATGGCAGAGGGAGCAGAATGCAACAGTTCCTCCGCAGAAGCCTTCGGATGAGCTGATCGAGCGTCTGAGCAAAGACAAAAATCTCGACCCGGCAACCGGTCTGCCGATGACCGGCTCCGCGAGCAAAGGCGCCGAAACTGACCAACCGGCCAACGCCACCGGACGGTTGTAGCCTAGCACCGCGATGCAACGCAGTGCGAACGTCTCAATCTCAAATTAAAAGGGCTGAGTCCTATGCAATACAGGACTCAGCCCACACGACCTAGCCGCCACTTCTATTCACTCTAGGGGATGGGGACTCATAATGCCCCCGTCTTCATACTTCTAAGCGCGTTTCAAACGAGGTCGGGCTTAAAACTTGTGACGCAAGGCCAACCGAACCAGCGCCTGACGGCTGTTCGACGAATCACCGATGTTACCGATGTCCGCCACTGCAGCGCCACCCGTCGAGCTGGTACCCGCAGCCTTCTGGAACGAAGCCTCCGCATACACGTCGGTGCGTTTGGACAAGAAGTAATCGGCCATCACAGCGATCTGGTTGAAATGCTGGTTGCCGATGCTCACGCCTGCAGCGTTACGCACGCTATTGCCCTTGGTGTAGTTATACGCAGCGCCTGCAAAGAAGGCCGGCGTGAATCTCCACTTGAACGCGATTTCCGCATCGTTGAAGATTGCCGTCGCGCCTGCCAGTGCAGTGATCGAAGCGTACTGCACGTTCGAATACGACACGCCGAACAACGCCGGTCCGATTGCATATGTACCGCCTGCAGCCACCACCTGATACGAACTGGCGGTGAGGTAGCCGGTATTCAGCGCGCCGCTCAGTGCGTTCGAGCCGCTCACGTTGTCGGTGAAAAAGCCGCTGCTGGCGCTGCTGGTAGTACCCGGCGTTGCCGTGGTGAACGGGCCTGTAGGATTTTTAAAGTAATCGTAAGCCACGCCCAAGGCAAACGGACCATTGTTGTAAGCCGCACCCGCCGAATAACCGCCGCTGCCGGTCACGTTGCCAGCCTGGCCACCCAAGCTCAGAACGGCGCCAAACGTCAAGCCGTTGAAATTCGGGCTCGCATACTTGATCGCATTGTTGACGCGAATCGAGTTGTTCGTGTTATCCAGGTCGCCCGGATGTTCGAACGCCGTGCTGCCGAAGTATCCCAGCGCCGTCACCGGCTGAACGTAATCGTTCACCAGATCGTACTGACGACCCAGCAACAAGGAACCGTATTGCGTGCTGCGCAAGCCGACGAACGCCTGGCGGCCGAACGGCGTGCTGCCTTGACCGAAGGCGCCGGTGTTCAGGTTCAGGCCCGATTCGAGGGTGAACACGGCCGACAGGCCGCCGCCCAGATCTTCAGCGCCTTTCAAACCCCAGCGGCTGCCGTTGATGCCATTGGTCGAATCCAACGTAACCTGACGTCCACCGACATTGACGCCGTTCACGGTGTTCTTGGCATTGCTATTGAACTGAACCGCTTCATCGATGATGCCATATAAGGTCACGGTGCTTTGTGCGTGTGCGGTGATCGAAAATACGCTTGCGAGAGCGCTCACCAAAATAATCTTCTTCATTCTTATAACCCCGAAATTGTCGCGAATAGGTTGAATTGATTTAAAAAATGTCGTGCCCGCTTGAACAGCGCGAGCTTGAAAGAATCCGCCAAACCGCATGGGACAGGTTCCCGACGGGGTCAGAGTGTATAAAATCGATTTACCGAAATTGATGTCAACTTGAAAATTGTCAGACAAAGTGTTATCAATGCAACACGCATAAAATTGTCATGATTAGGAGGGGACGAAGTGACCAAAAAAAGAAAAATGCGGATGCCTATCTTTAAACAGAGATCAGGACAACCGCTTAATTCCGGCAATCATATCGACAGAATTAGTCAACTGAATTCGTAGACTGACTTCTCGATGTGCAAAGACACCGGTCTGTAATAAACGGCCGGTAATCTCTGCATTCCTTCCGATCTGGATCCAATTTTTGGGTGCAGGCAAGCGTCATCTACGGCATCCGGCGCAGTGCGATAGCCGTGGGCGGTGCGTCGGACCACAGACACAGAATTCAATGACAGGGGTAGTCAGATGTTGAAGAGCAGACTTTTGCGTTCGATCGCAATGGGAGCGGCGTTATTATTGGGCGCGTCTCACGCGGCCCTGGCCGCCACGGAAATCCAGTTTTGGCATGCAATGGAAGCGGCGCTCGGCGACCGCGTCAACGACATCGCGAACGATTTCAACGCGTCGCAAACCGACTACAAGATTGTCCCGGTCTTCAAGGGAACTTACGACCAGACGCTAGCCGCCGGCATCGCGGCCTATCGCGGCGGCAACGCGCCGGCCATCTTGCAGGTGTACGAAGTGGGTACCGCCACCATGATCGCCGCTAAGAAAGCCGTGATCCCGGTTTCGCAGGTGTTCCAGCAGGCCGGCGTCAAGCTCGATGAAAATGCATTCGTGCCGACCATCGCCAGCTATTACAGCGATTCGAAGACCGGCAAGCTGATATCGATGCCGTTCAACAGCTCCACGCCCGTGCTGTACTACAACAAGGACGCGTTCAAGAAGGCCGGGCTGGATCCGAATACGCCCCCCCAGACCTGGGACGAACTGGCTGCCGACGCAGCCAAGCTGAAGGCCTCGGGCATGTCGTGCGGTTACTCCAGCGGTTGGCAGGGTTGGATTCAGCTTGAGAACTACAGTGCTTGGCACGGCCTGCCGTTTGCCACGCGCAACAACGGCTTCGACGGCGCCGATGCCGTGCTTGAATTCAACAAGCCGCTGCAAATCGCCCATATCCAGTTCCTGGCCAACATGGCCAAGCAGGGCACGTTCACCTACGTCGGTCGCAAAGACGAACCGAACTCGAAGTTCTACAGCGGCGACTGCGGCATTATCACCGGTTCGTCGGGTGCGCTTGCCACGATCCGCAAGTATGCGAAATTCTCGTTCGGTACCGGCTTCATGCCCTATGACGCCACTGTGCCGGGCGCGCCGCAAAACGCCATCATTGGTGGTGCGAGCTTGTGGGTGATCGCGGGCAAGGATCCGAACGTCTATCGTGGCGTGGCCAAATTCCTCGCTTACCTGACCTCGCCGGCTGTGGCCGCCAAGTGGCATCAGGACACCGGCTACCTGCCGGTGACGAAGGCCGCCTACGACCTGACCCGCCAGCAAGGTTTCTACGATAAGAATCCGGGCTCGGATACGGCAATCCGCCAAATGTTGAACAAGCCGCCGTTACCTTTCACCAAAGGTTTGCGCCTGGGTAACATGCCGCAGATTCGCACCGTGATCGACGAAGAACTCGAGGAAGTGTGGTCCGGCCAGAAGACGCCCAAGGTTGCGCTCGATGAATCGGTGCAGCGCGGCAATGAATTGCTGCGCCGTTTCCAAAGCCAGGGCAACTGAGTGCACCTTAAACTCGGACGCGGCTAATCATGCAAGAACGCTCCCGTTTCGGCGTCAGCTTCCTGCCCTACCTGTTGGTTGCTCCGCAACTGGCGATCACGGCCGTATTTTTCCTATGGCCGGCGGGCGAGGCGTTGTGGCAGTCGACCCAGACGCAGGATGCGTTCGGCACGTCCAGCGAATTCGTCGGCTTGGGTAACTTCAAGCAGTTGTTTACCGACCCGCTGTATCTGAGCTCGTTCAACACGACCATGGTGTTCAGCGCCCTGGTCGTGGTGATCGGCTTGGTTACGTCGCTGTTTTTTGCGGCGTTGGCCGACCGGGTCACGCGGGGGCGCGGTATCTACCAAACGCTGCTGATCTGGCCATATGCGGTGGCGCCCGTGATCGCGGCGGTGCTGTGGGGCTTTCTGTTCAATCCGAGCATAGGCCTGGCGACCTACGCGCTCGCCAAATTCGGTATTTCCTGGAACCACGCGCTCAACAGCGGTCAGGCGATGTTCCTGATCGTGCTGGCGTCGGTGTGGAAGCAGTTCAGCTACAACTTCCTGTTTTTCTTCGCCGGATTGCAGGCCATTCCGCGTTCGTTGATCGAAGCCGCAGCGATCGACGGCGCCGGCCCGGTACGGCGGTTTCTCAATATCGCGCTGCCCTTGTTGTCGCCGACCAGTTTTTTCCTGATGGTCATCAACTTGGTCTACGCGTTTTTCGACACGTTCCCGATCATCGATGCGGCGACAGGCGGCGGTCCCGGCCAGTCGACGCGCACGCTGATCTACAAAATTTATGACGACGGATTCAAAGGCCTGGATATCGGCAGTTCCGGAGCACAGTCGGTGGTGCTGATGTCCATTGTCGTCGTACTCACTGTGCTGCAATTTCGCTTCATCGAACGCCGGGTGCAGTACTCATGATAGAAAATCGGCGCGGTCTTGATATCTTTTGCCACGCGATGCTGATCGCTGGCGTGTTGCTGGTGGTGTTCCCGGTATACGTGGCGTTTTGCGCCGCGACGATGAATGAGCATGAAGTTTTCTCCGTGCCCTTGTCGCTGGTACCGAGCACTCATTTGTTCGAAAACATCGCCAACGTTTGGCAGCACGGCACCGGCTCGGCTGCCAGCCCGTTCGGCGTGATGTTGTTGAACAGCTTGGTGATGGCACTCGTGATCGCGATCGGAAAAATCGCGGTGTCGATGATTTCGGCCTATGCCATCGTGTTCTTTCGTTTCCCATGCCGGCAACTGGCGTTCTGGCTCATTTTCGCCACCTTGATGCTGCCGGTCGAAGTGCGGATTTTCCCCACGGTGCAAGTGGTGTCGTCGCTGCACATGGTCAACAGCTATACGGGGCTGACCTTGCCGTTGATCGCTTCGGCCACGGCCACGTTCCTGTTTCGCCAGACATTCCTGAGCATGCCCGACGAACTGATCGAGGCTGCGCGCATCGATGGCGCGGGACCGGTGCGTTTCTTCATCGACATCGTGTTGCCGCTGTCGAAGACCAATATCGCCGCGCTGTTCGTGATTACCTTCATCTACGGCTGGAACCAATATTTGTGGCCGCTGTTGATCACCAACGTCGCGCCCATGACGACCGCTGTGGTGGGCATCAAGAGCATGATCGGCAGTGGCGACGTCGCTACTGAATGGCACTTGATGCTCAGCGCCACGCTGCTGACGATGCTGCCGCCGCTGGTGGTGGTGCTGGTCATGCAGCGCTGGTTTGTCCGAGGGCTGGTCGATGCCGAAAAATGAACCTGCAGGTTTGAATGCGCCGCTAGTGGTGTGGGGATACGATGGCTAAGCTGTCACTGAAGAACGTCCGAAAATCCTACGATGGCAAGCACACGGTGCTGCACGGCATCGATATCGATATCGCCGACGGCGAATTCGTCGTGCTGGTGGGCCCGTCGGGGTGCGGAAAATCGACGCTGCTCAGAATGGTAGCGGGGCTCGAAAGCGTAACGTCCGGCGAAATCGCGATTGGCGATCGTGTCGTGAATACGCTGGAGCCGAAGGACCGCGATATCGCGATGGTGTTCCAGAACTACGCGCTTTATCCGCACATGTCGGTGGAACAGAACATGGCTTACGGACTGAAGATCCGTGGCCTGGACCGAGCGACTGTCGATCAGCGGGTGGCTGCCGCGGCGAAAATTCTCGAGCTCGACGCGCTGTTGCAGCGTCGTCCGCGCGAGCTGTCGGGCGGCCAACGGCAACGCGTGGCAATGGGCCGGGCGATCGTGCGCGAGCCCGCCGTATTTCTGTTCGACGAACCGTTGTCCAACCTGGACGCGAAGCTGCGGGTACACACCCGGCTCGAAATTCAGCGCCTGCACGCAAGGCTGGGCACCACCAGTCTGTACGTAACCCATGATCAAACTGAAGCGATGACGTTGGCGCAGCGCGTTGTCGTGATGTACCAGGGGCGTGCCGAGCAGATTGGCGTGCCCACAGACGTTTATGAGCGTCCGGCTAGCACCTTCGTGGCAAGTTTTATCGGGTCGCCGGCCATGAATCTGCTGCCGGGGCGTGTTTCGCACGATCTGACTCGCTTCGAGCTAACGGACGGCGTGAGCTTGCCGATCGAAGGCGCGCCAGGCCTGGGGGAAAGCGTGCTGGCCGGGCGCGAATATATCCTTGGGGTACGTCCCGAACACATGATGCCGCATGAAGGTTCTGCGCGGACCTCGTTGCAGGTCGATACTTGCGAGCTGCTCGGGGCCGACAACCTGGCCTATGGACGGTGGGGCGGTCACGATGTGGTCGCTCGCCTGCCGCACGAATATCGTCCCGCGCGCGGCGACACGATAGAACTGGGGCTGCCTCGACAACGGCTGCATTTCTTTGATGTGGAAGGCGGAAAGCGGGTCTGCTAGCGGCGCTGGTCAGCCGAGCGCGCTACCGTCCTGGTAATTTCTGCGCGATCGCCAATTGAACGACACGTGCCCAGCGCTGCGCTTCGCGCTGGCTATCCATGGGTAGCACCCACTGCGGATGCGTGCGGTCATTGACCGTGATGGTCACGCTCCAGCCCTGATTGGCTTGCTGCACGCTGGCGCCGGTCAGGTCGGCAAATATGTAATTGCCGGTGACCGCGTTCAAGGTCACCATCATCAGCCTCTGCGGGGCGGAAAACCGCAAGCTCCCCCAGCTATGCTCAAGCACGTGAGTCCAGGTGCCCGAGCTTGCGTTCGGTGCGACATCGCGATGACGTCGCAGCAGCCAGACCACCAGCACCGCCAGCAGTAGAGCGACCACGGCGGCCGCGCCGAGCGCGACAGCGATCCCGAACTGTGCATCGAGCGCATTGAATGCGCGGACTGCGCCGTAGATTACGGCGCACACCACAATAAGGGCTATCAGGATCGGCATGGTCGGTCAGCGAGTGGTTGCGGGGCTTGGCTGCTCAAAAGTGAGTTCTCGGTCTTGCCGCATTCGCGGCGTTCGTTTGGGTAACCCGTGAAGGGCGCCCCCAGGGGCCCTCGATGGATCAGGTAAGAGCGTTGCTGGCGGCGGCCGTGCGGCCGCGCAGCCAGTTAATGCTCGCGAAGAGCAGCACTGCGAACACGATCAGCATCGTCGCCACGGCAAGAATCGACGGGTCGATCGAATCGCGAATGCCGCTCCACATCTGCCGCGGTACGGTTGTTTGATCTGGGCCGCCGATAAATAGAATGACGATCACTTCGTCGAACGAGGTCGCGAAAGCGAAGACGCTGCCGGTCGCGACCGCGGGCGTGATGAGCGGCAAGGTCACGCGCCTGAATGCCACCCAGGGCGGCGCGCCGAGCCCGGAAGCGGCACGCAATAGACTGTTATCAAACGAAATCAGTGACGCCGTCACGGTGATCACGACGAATGGCGTGCCGAGCGCCGCGTGCGCCAGCACCACGCCGGTATATGAGTTCACAAGGCCAAGCGGCGCGAAGACCAGATAGAAGCCCGCCGCAACGACGACGATCGGCACGATCATCGGAGAGATGATGAGCGGCATGATCAGTGAGCGCAGCGGAAACTGGGTGCGCGCGAGCCCCAGCGCAGCGAGCGTGCCCAGACACGTGGCGATCAGCGTCGCAGCCGCGCCGATGCCCATGCTGTTCAGTAGTGCCCGTTGCCAGTCCGCGCTCGTGAGCGCCTGCTCGTACCAGCGCAGCGAGAAGCCCTGCATCGGGTACGAGAAGTACGAGCCCGAATTGAACGAGAGCGGGATGATCGCGAGAATCGGCGCAATCAGGAAGAACAGCACGAGCGCGGTATGCAGCCGTACCCAGCGTTGCGCAATGCGTTCCGTCAGCACCTTGTTGCGTTGAACTGGCATGTCGTTCCTTCGATGTGCGCGTTTTTAATTGACACTCAACCCAGACTCAACCGAAGCGCAAGCGGTCGATGCCGACCAGGCGGTTGAACAGGAAATAAACGATCGCCGTAAAGATCACGAGATAGGCCGAGAGCGCGCCGGCGAGGCCCCAGTTGAGCTGCGTGTTGGTCTGCATCGCGATGAGCTGACTGATCATCTCGTCGCCTGCGCCCCCGAGCAGCGCAGGTGTGATGTAGTAGCCCAGCGCGAGCACGAATACAAGGAAGCAGCCCGCGCCGACGCCCGGCAGCGTCTGCGGCACGTAGATCCGCACGAACGCGGTGAACGGATGCGCCCCGAGCGATTGCGCGGCCCGCACGTACACCGGCGACACGCCCTTCATCACCGAGTAGATCGCGAGAATCATATAAGGCAGGAGCACGTGTGTCATGCCGATCAGCACGCCCGCGCGGTTGAAGATGAGTGGCAGCGGATGCGTGGCGAGACCCAGGCCCATCAGCAGGCTATTGATGACGCCGCCGGGTTGCAGCAACACGTACCACGCGGTCGTGCGCACTAGTAGCGAGGTCCAGAACGGCACGATCACAAGGAGCATCAGGCGGTTGCTGCTTTTCGCGGGCAAGTTCGCGAGCAGCCACGCGACGGGATAACCGAGCACGAGACATAGCAGCGTGACGGTGGCGCTGATTGAGACCGTGCGCACGAACGCCTGTCGATAGACGGAAGCGTTGTCCGGGACGAACGCGACCGCGCCTTGCGGCGTCACTTGCGCATCGACTGCGGCGAGCAGATAGTCCGGCGTCGGCGACGCGGCGGCGCGCTTGAGCAACCGCCAGGTCTCCGGCGAATCCCAGCGCTCATCGAGTCCGATGAGCGCCGGTTTCCACGCGGGCGGCGCATCGGCGGGCAGTTGGCGCGCGCTGCGCATCAGCAAGCTACGAAACTCGGGTTGAGCGAAGTTCAGCCGCCGCGCCACGATGCCGAGCTGTCCGCTTTGCTGCGCCTGTTTGAGCCCCGCAGCGAGCAGGGCGAACATGTGTTCGTCCGGCACGCCGCGACCGTCCCACGCATCGAGCGCGCGCGTGAGCGCGGGCATGCTGTCGGGCACTTCGTGATTCTCGACGCTGCGCGCGAGCAACAGCATGATCGGCGCAATGAACGTCGACAGCAGAAACACGAGCAACGGCAGCGCAAGCAACAGCGCTTGCATCGATGCGCGGCGGCGCGCCTTTTGAAACGACGCACGGCCGTCGGCTCTCGTCGGAGAGCCTGGGGCCGTGCCTTGGGCGGAAGCGAGCATGCTGGTAGTCAAGTCAAGTTAGGCGCTCGTCAGACGATGGAGTTACTGCGTCAGCCACACCTGGAAGCGCTTGTTGATCTGGTCCGAGTTGTCGGCCCAAAAATTCGCGTTGATCTGCAATGCGCGGCCGAAGTTCGCGGGAGCGGTTGGCAGGTCGCCGAGGCGCTGCTTGTCGATGAGCGCAATCGCGTCCTTGCGCGGCGGCGCATACGCGATGTACTTCGACAAGTCGGCATACTGCTTCGGCTGCGAAGCGAAGACGATGAATTTCGCGGCAGCGTCGGCGTGCTTCGCGCCCGTCGGAATGCCCCACCAGTCGAAGTCGTAGACTTGCGCGTCCCAGACGCTCTTGAATGGCTTGTTGTCCTTCTTCGCGGCATCGGAAATGCGGCCGTTGTAGGCCTGCGTCATCACGACCGCGCCGTCTGCGAGTAACTGCGGCGCCTGCGCACCCGCCTCCCACCACACGATGTTCGGCTTGATCGTGTCGAGCTTCTTGAACGCGCGATCCACGCCGGCGGGCGTAGCGAGCACCTTGTAGACGTCCTTCGGATCGACGCCGTCCGCAATCAACGCCCATTCCATCGTGACCTTCGGCGACTTGCGCAGGCCGCGCTTGCCTGGGAATTTCTGCAGATCGAAGAAGTCGTTGACGGTGGTCGGGGTGCCCTTCAGCTTGCTCGCGTCGTACGCGTAGACCGTGGACCAGACCATGCTCGCGACCGCGCAATCGCTGATCGTGCCGGGTATGAAGTCGCTGGTCTTGCCGATCGTCTTCCTGTCGAACTTCATCAGGAGGCCTTCGTCGCAGGCGGTGATCGCATCGTTGGTTTCGAGGTCGATCAGGTCCCACGTGGTGTTCTTCGCCTGCTCCATCGCGGAGAGCTTCGCGAGGCCGCCGTCATACGATTCGGTGGAGAAGCCGATTCCCGTGGCCTGTGTGAACGGTTCGAAATAGGCCTTTTTGGCTGCGGCTTCATACGCGCCGCCGAAAGTCACGACGGAGAGCGTCTCCGCGGCCTGGGTAGTCACGGTGGCGAATGCGAATACGGCGAGTACAACGCATTGTGCTTGGATGAAAGTGCGCATGTCAGTTGGCTCCTGCTGGTGAGGTCGTGAGAATGGAAGGTGACGGCGGTGTGGATACGTGAATCGCAGGCGCGCTTCGCGGCGCACTCATCGCGAGAATCTTGCAGTCGTCGTGGCGCCATGCGATCTCGATCGCGCTGCCGGGCGAAGGCAGCGCATGGCGCTGCGTGTTGGGCACTTTCACGACGATCGAATCGTGCGAGCCGAGCGTCAGGTGCACACGATGATGATCGCCGCAATACACCAGTTCCTCGACGCGCGCACGCACCAGGTTGTTGTGTTCGTCGGCGTGTGTGCCCTCCGCGCTCGCGATATGCGCGCGTTCGGGGCGCAAAGCGAGCATCGCTTCGTCGCCTGCGCGCAGCCCATTTTCGCAGCGGCCGCGAATAACGCTGCCGTCCGAGAGCGCGAGCGTCGCCCAGCCTTCTCCCGCATTGACGACGCGCCCAGTCAACCCGTTGTTCTCGCCGACGAAGTTAGCGACGAACGCGTTCTGCGCGTTCTCATAGAGTTCGCTCGGTATGGCGGCCTGCTGGATACGGCCATCGGAGAACACGGCGACGCGGTCCGACATCGTCAGCGCTTCGGCCTGATCGTGCGTCACATAGACGATCGTGAGCGACAGCTCCCGATGCAGGCGCATGATTTCGTATTTCATGGTCTCGCGCAGGCGCTTGTCGAGCGCACCGAGCGGCTCATCCATCAGCACGACGCTAGGCTCGAACACGAGCGCGCGTGCGAGTGCCACGCGCTGCTGCTGTCCGCCGGAGAGCTGTGCGGGACGCCGGTTGGCCAGATGCCGCAGTTCGATCATCTCGAGCGCGCGCTTCACACGCGCCTTCTGCTCGGCGCGGCTCACGTGCCGCACGGAGAGCGGAAACGCGACGTTCTCCGCAATCGTCAGATGCGGAAAGAGCGCGTAGTTCTGAAACACCATGCCGATGTCGCGTTGATGCGGCGGCTTATCGTCGAGCCGACGGCCATCGAGGCGAATCTCGCCCTGGGTGGGCGATTCGAATCCCGCGAGCATCATGAGCGTGGTCGTCTTGCCCGAGCCCGACGGGCCTAGCAGCGACAGAAATTCTCCCTTGCGCACGTCGAGATTCAAGTCTTCGACAACGTATTGGACGCCGTCATACGATTTGCTCACGCGCGAGAACGAAATGAAGGAAGGGTCTGACATCGTGATCGCGTCCTGTCGATGGTGCGTCGTAATCAATGTGTGTCGAGCTTCGTCGCGACGATTTTGCTAGCGACGTAGCGGGCGAAGTCATAGTTGGGGCGTTCGAGATGGCTCAGGTGGCCGGGCTTCGCAAGCGGCGCGTGCACGCCACGAAAGACGGCTTGCACGCCGCGTCTATCTTCCGCATTCACCTCATCGAGCAGTTTCTTCAACGTGGTCATGTGCGCGTTGGCCTCGGGGTCCGTGATGAACTCCGGCGCAAGCCCGCCGCCGAAGCGGATATGCACGCGCCCCACGCCTTGAGGTTGCAGCACCAAATACCAGAAGTAACCCGGCGTGAGCGTAACAAGATGCGTCGGGTAGATCGCGAGCAGCGCCGTGGTCTTGCGCCAATGCCCCGTGAGACGCGTGTTGTCCGGATGTGCATTGCCGATGGGCAAGGATGCTTCTTTCGTGATCCAGTGATAGTTGAAGGCGGGATAGCCCGGCGGGCATTCCATGTCTTGGAGCCGCGAATGCGGTCCTACCGTCGCGCGATGCAGCACCGGCAGGTGATAGCTTTCCATGAAGTTTTCCGCGAGGATCTTCCAGTTCGTGTCCCACACATGCTCTTCATGGAAGGTTTCGATGTAGTCCGACATACCGTATTGGCCGATGAGCTCGCTCAAACTGGCAAGTTGCGTATGCACGGGCGGCGCGTTTTCGTCGAGCGTCACGTAGAGCCAGCCTTGCCATTCTTCGCACCGCACGGCGGGCAGTTTGTAGCTTTCCTTGCAGAAGCTCTGTTGCCGGTCCATGAGCGGCGCGCCTTGCAGCGCGCCGTCCAGCGAATAGTTCCAGGCGTGATAGGGGCAGACGATGCGACGCACATTGCCGCGTCCTTCGAGCAGTACCGACATCCGATGCAGGCACACGTTCGACATGGCCTTGAGCTGCATCTGTTCGTCGCGCAAGACGACAATGGGTTGCGCTCCTATGCGCGCCGTCAAGTAATCGCCGGGCGCCTTGAGCGTGCTGGCGCGACCGACGCATTGCCATTCCCGCTCGAAGATAGTGTGCTCTTCCAGCGAGAGGAATTCAGGCGACGTGTAGACACCGGGCGGCATTGCATGCGCATCGCTGAATGGCCGTTCGCAACCCGTGCGCAGCGTGTCGATAAGCGCTTGCACTGCGATCGTCCTTGCCGGGTTAACCATGGTGTCCCCCTTGATTCATCACAGTATGAGCGCGCCCTTCGCAGCGTGGCGCTCAATATGAACATTAATCTACCAAGCCAAATTCCAAGTCAAAATATTGTTTTTGGATACAAAGCAAAGCTTTTACCTATGCAGCGGGTGCAGGCGGGGGGCAGACCGGGCGCAGGCTTGAAGCAGACGATTGCACGGTGTGCATCACGCGTCGATGTGCAGTTGCTCGATATAGGTTTCGCAGAACGATGCAAAGCGATGCACAAGCTGGCGCGGCTTCATCGCGCGCGATTGTGCGATACCCAGCATCGTTGCATTGACATTGTCTTTGAAGCGTTTAATGACGAACTCTTCGCCATCCACGGTGCGATTCGACTTGAGTGGAAAGTTGAGCAGGCTATACCCGAGACCGTTGGCCACCATGCCGCGCACGACTTCCGGCTGCGATGAACGGAACGCCGGCACGGGGCGGCTGCCCACCGCATCGAAGAGCGCGGCGAAATACTCGCGGCTGTGCGGCAGATCGAGCATCACATAGGGCTCGGGCAGGAGGTCTGCGAGCGATACCTTACGCACGCGTGCGAGCCGATGCGTCTTCGGTAGGATCGCATAAGGTGGCAGCGAGAGCAGCGGCGTGAAGGCGATGTCTTCTGTCAGGTCGAGGCTGTATGTGAGGGCGATATCGAGTGAGCCATCGTGCAGGCCCCGCAAGAGGCCGTCCTGATGTGCCTCGACAGTGCGAAACGAAATGCCTGCGTGTTCGCTCGTGAACCGGCTGATCAGCGCCGGCATGAGCGGTGGCGCGAGCGAGACGAGACAGCCGAGCGCGATGGAGCCCGTCATGCGGCCATCCATTTCCTTTGCGGTCGTCTGCAGTTCCTCGGCGATCTTCAGCAGATTGCGCGCTTGCCCGAGCAGATCGCGTCCCGCTTGCGTGAGCGAGAGACCGCTTGCGTGATGCCGTATGAAGAGTTGCACGCCGAACGACACTTCCAGGTCCCCAAGCGCGGTCGAGATCGACGGCTGCGAGATGTGCAGACGCTTCGCGGCGGCCGTGAAGGACAGCGCTTCGGCCGTGACCACGAAATAGCGCAACTGGCGCAACGAATAACGCAACGGGTGATTTTCCATCGACGCCGCTCCAATATTCAAGGTCTTCAATGGGAAGAAGTGTAAAGCGGTCAAAAAGACCTGCATAGGAAACTCCGATGCTATGCATTTTTTAAATATATTTTTCAGATCCTGAACGGGCGCGTACATTTTTCCGAGGACGAATCAAAATCATCCGCCTCTTCAGAAGGACAGAGTCATGACAGTGGAAAGAACGGCTATCGATACGCTGGTGGTCGGCGCGGGCCAAGCGGGCGTCGCCATCAGCGAACATTTGAGCAGACTCGGCGTGCCGCATCTCGTACTGGAGCGCGCTCGTATCGCCGAGCGCTGGCGCACGGGACGCTGGGATTCGCTGGTTGCCAACGGTCCAGCATGGCACGATCGTTTCCCCAATCTCGAGTTCGCGGACGTCGACCCGGATGCATTCGCTCCAAAGGAGCAGGTCGCGGACTATTTCGTCGCTTATGCGAAGAAGTTCGAAGCGCCGATCCGCACCGGCGTAGAAGTGAAGCAGGTCGTGCGCAATGCGGGGCGGCAGGGGTTTACCATCGAAACGTCGGAGGGCACGATCGAGGCCAATCGCGTGGTCGTCGCGACGGGACCTTTCCAGCGCCCCGTCATTCCGCCGATCGCGCCGCAAGATTCCAGTCTCACGCAGATGCATTCCGCCGACTATCGCAATCCCGGGCAATTGCCCGAAGGGGGCGTGCTGGTGGTGGGTGCAGGATCGTCCGGCGTGCAAATCGCGGACGAGTTGCAACGTGCGGGCAAGCGCGTCTATCTGTCGGTTGGCGCGCATGATCGTCCGCCGCGCGCCTATCGCGGTCGCGATTTCTGCTGGTGGCTGGGCGTGCTCGGCGAATGGGACGCGGAGGTCATGAAGCCCGGCCGCGAGCACGTCACCATTGCGGTGAGCGGCGCGCGTGGCGGTTATACCGTGGATTTCCGGCGTCTCGCACATCAGGGCATCACTCTCGTTGGGCTCACGAAGGCTTTCGACAATGGCGTGGCGAGTTTCGAAGCCGATCTCGCGGCGAACATCGCGCGCGGCGACGAGAACTATCTGTCGCTGCTGGACGCGGCCGACGCGTACGCCGAGCGCAACGGTCTCGATCTTCCGGGAGAGCCCGAAGCGCGCGTCATTCCCGCCGATCCGGAGTGTGTCACTCATCCCTTGCACGATCTCGACCTGGCGAAAGCCGGCGTGACGTCGATTATCTGGGCGACCGGCTATGCAGTCGATTTCAGTTGGTTGCAGGTCAACGCCTTCGATGAAAAGGGTAAGCCGACGCATCAGCGCGGCGTATCAAAGGAGCCGGGTGTCTATTTTCTCGGTCTGCCCTGGCTGTCGCGTCGTGGGTCGGCATTTATCTGGGGCGTGTGGCACGACGCGAAGCACGTCGCCGATCACATCGCCACGCAACGCAAATATCTGGCGTATTACGACGAATCGCAGCGCCATGCACCGAGCCGCGGCGAGGATAGCGCTGGAAGTGCCGATGGCGTATCCGCCGCCGGTTCATCCGTCCATAATGTCAGCGAGATGGGCTTGAATTGATACCTACGCCTTTTTAATCCGCGATCTATTTCTTCTCAGCGGTATCTTCCTTACATTAAGGTGCATTGATGAGCCAACCTACGCATACCCGTATCCGCATGTTCAACACGAAGGATACCTATCCGAACCAGACGCTCGACAACGATCTTTGTCAGGCCGTGCGCGCCGGCAACACGGTCTATGTCCGCGGCCAGGTGGGTACGGATTTCGAAGGCCGTTTGGTCGGCCTCGGCGATCCGCGCGCCCAGGCCGAGCAGGCGATGAAGAACCTCAAGCAGTTGCTTGAGGAGGCGGGCAGCGATTTGTCCCACATCGTCAAGACAACCACTTACCTGACCGACACCCGTTACCGCGAGCCGGTCTACCAGGAAGTCGGAAAGTGGTTGAAAGGCGTATTTCCCATTTCCACCGGACTGGTGGTGGTCGCGTTGGGTCAGCCGCAATGGCTGATGGAGATCGACGTTATCGCCGTCATTCCCGATGGATGGGCGCGGCCGAAAGCCTAAGGAACAGGACATGACATTCTCTATCGTTGGACGTTGTGCAGAATCGGGGCAGCTCGGTATCGCGATCAGTTCTTCGAGCATCGCGGTGGGCGCTCGATGCCCGTGGGTGCGCTCAGGCGTCGGCGCGGTGGCGACCCAGAACGTCACGCTGCCGGCACTCGGTCCGCAGGTTCTCGATCTTCTGGAGAGCGGGCAATTCGATCCCACCGCCGCATTGGACCATGCGCTCGGCGCGAGCGAGTGGTCCGAATATCGGCAGGTCACGGTGGTCGATAGCCAGGGCCATACGGCGTTCTTCAGCGGTAAAGAAGCGTTGGGCACGCATCACGCCCTAGCCGGCAAGCAATGCGTAGCCGCGGGCAACATGCTCGCCGGCGTCGAAGTGATCGAGGCGATGGTTTCGGCGTTCGAGCAGGCAACCGGCGCGCTTGCTGATCGGCTGCTCGCAGCCATGCATGCGGCGATGGCCGCCGGCGGCGAGGCGGGACCCGTGCATTCGGCGGCGCTCAAGATCGTGGGCGACCTGAGCTGGCCGATGGTCGATTTGCGGGTCGATTGGGCGGATGACGATCCCCTCGGCCAACTCGACGGTTTGTGGCACGCGTATCGGCCGCAGATGCAGGACTACCTGACCCGGGCGTTGAATCCGACCGCCGCGCCCAGCTACGGGGTGCCGGGCAACGAATGACGGATCAAGCCGAGCGCTGCTCGAAAGGTTGATCGGCTTTGCGACGGTTATCGAACCGGACGAGCGCGTCATGAACTGGCTGGCCAATACCGTTCTTGTGTTGCACGCGCTGATCGTGCTGTTTATCGTCGGCGGGTTAATCGCTATCTGGACAGGTGCATGGTTAAAACGCGACTGGGTACGCAACCGCATGTTCCGGATTGCGCATCTCACAGCGATAGGCGTCGTCGCGATTCTCGCTGTTCTTGACATACCGTGCCCGTTGACGGTACTGGAGGACTGGCTTCGTAGCGGACGCGTCGGCCCGCAGGGGTTCGTGCAGCGCTGGGTAAGCCACTGGCTGTACTACAACTTGCCGGGCTGGGTGTTCGCGATGGCCTACGCGGCGTTCCTGCTGGTCGTGGCGGTCACGTGGTTTCGCGTCCCGCCGCGTTCATGAGGCGTGCGCCTGTTCCCACGCCAACCATAGTTGAGACTAGTCCGCCGATAACTTCGAACGCGCCTCGCGTTCCAAATACCCTATACAGATCGACTCAAGTTGACTAGGAAATTTGCGGATCACTGATTGCGGCAACTTTCCCTCAAGCAACAAACGTATCGGGCCGACCAACGCTCCCGTGAACATAAATGTGGTCGTGGAAATATCGTCAAAATGTGCATCGGAAGCGGTCTTCAGCATAGCCTCCAGCGCCGCACGGTTGCGCGCCTCCACTTCTCGAACGTAGTCGCGTGAGTCGAGTTCAGCGGCAACCGCGTAAAGGGCACGCGATTCGTCCAGATTTGCCGTCTTGGCTTTTACGAATGCTGCGACAACGGCCTTTACCATCTCCCTCAAGCAGGCGTCACGCGCTGACGCCGCGGCATCCTCGATTGCTCTCACCACTCTTTCCAAATGCCGCTGCAGCACGGCGAACAGAAGCGCCTGTTTTTGAGGAAAGTATTGGTAAAGCGTTCCTACTGAGACGCCGGCCCTCTCTGCCACCCGAATGGTGGTAAGTCGCTGCAGGCCCTCAACCAGCAAAACCTGAATAGTTGCATCGAAGATCGCGTCCACAGTAGCCTGCGAACGCGCCTGCTGCGGCTGTTTGCGGGCGTCCAGCCCTTGTCCGTTGTCTGTGCGCATATGCGAATTCACAATCTGAATAATTATTCGTATTCTATACGAATATCTCGCAGCAACGGAAGCAACAACCCGAAGGAAGGAACCATCCAATGACTAAAGTTTTTCAAGCAGGTACTTTTCAACTCGGCGACCGGTCTGTTACGCGCATGGGCTATGGCGCGATGCAGCTAGCGGGGCCTCACGTTTTCGGGCCACCGAAAGATCGCGCGGCAGCCATCGCGGTGCTTCGTGCCGTGGTGGAAAGCGGGATCACGCATATCGATACGAGCGATTTTTATGGCCCGCACGTCACTAATCAGCTCATCCGCGAGGAACTTCATCCTTATCCCGATGCGTTCACTATCGTCACAAAGGTAGGCGCCAGCCGAGGCAGCGATGGCTCGTGGAACGTTGCATCATCGGCGGCCGAACTGGAACGAGCGGTGCATGACAATCTTCGCAATCTCGGTCTCGATGTGCTGGACGTCGTAAACTTTCGTGTGATGTTCAACGTCGGAGCGCCGTCCGAGGGTGACATCGAAGAGCCTCTGACGGCGCTCGTGCAGCTTCAGGAAAAAGGCTTGATTCGTCACATCGGGCTGAGCAATGTGACAGCAAAGCAGGTGGCACAGGGACGCGCAATTACGCGCATTGCGTGCGTGCAGAACATGTACAACCTTGCACATCGCAACGATGACGCGCTGATCGACAGTCTTGCAAAAGACGGCATTGCGTATGTGCCGTTTTTCCCGCTCGGCGGCTTCTCTCCGTTGCAGGCTGATGCACTCAGCCACGCCGCAGACCAGTGCAACGCGACACCTATGCAGGTCGCCCTTGCATGGTTGTTGCAGCGCTCACCGAACATCCTCCTGATACCCGGAACCTCGTCGGTCGAGCATCTGAAGCAGAACATCGAGAGCGTGGACCTTCGCTTGCCAGAGAATGCGATATTGTCGTTGGACAAAATCGGTTCTGATAAGACGCGAGACTAGGCCGGTCGCTATCTGACTCAGTGCGGCCATGAGCGGACGACGGCAATCCATTTTCAAGCGTCCGCTCGTTGAGCCAAAGCTGTCCTTCGGCGTAGCAGGCCGTAGAAACGCTGTCGTGAATACTGGTTCTTGACGAATTCCGCCCGGACCGTCACCGGACAGTCATAGCGCCACGCCACCGTCGATGGTGAGGCTGGAGCCCGTCATGTAGCCTGACTCCTTCCTTGATGGCAAGGCCGGTCCGTCCGGCGGCCTCTATTGCCCCAACCGTTTCGGCTGCTCGCTCCGGCGCCGACACGTGGGTCACCGCTACATCGGCCCCCTCGTTTGCCAGGCGTCTTGCTGCCGCCGCACCAATGCCTCGCGAACCGCCAAAGACAATGGCAACCTTTCCCGTAAGTTTGCGACTCTCGTTCACTTTTATCTCCGTTTTTGACAGATCAGTCCATAAAATGGCGCGCATAAGCCGCACTAGTTTTTTCGGTGCCTAGCGCGATCTAAGGCGGTTGATTGCAAACCTGGCCAGCATGCGCAGGCTCTTCGCGTCGCCGCCCGCACGGGCTCGCAAACGAAGGTTGGCGCCGTCTCTGTTCTGCTGGGCTCATCTAAAAGACACGCAATGTGTTAACGTAGCTGTCTCAATGCGAGCGGAAAAGTTCGGCGACCTCGCAGCGCTGTACGCTCAACGGTCGAGAGCGAGTTGCCCCGACACCTACGAATGGATCCAGATGAGTTCAGAAGCGCAGAATTACCAAAATGAGATGCTGAACAGGGTGCGCAAAGAGCGGCAAAAGGTCGCGGTATATCTTGTGAATGGCATCAAGCTCATAGGACATGTCGAGTCATTTGACCAGTACATGGTGATACTGAGTTCGACATCAGGCATGCAGGCTGTCTACAAGCACGGAATTTCCACCATCCAGGAGGAAACGGGGAAGCCGCGCGAGACTACTAGCGCGCGGACCAACTCGGGAGTGCCGCGAGACGCTGGCGTTACTATTTCGTACAGGCGGCGGCCTGTGACCGGCACTAGCGCGTAACAAACGTCAGCGTCTCATTTGTACCGCTCCCCGCCTCGCGTAGAAAGATGCAATGATCGGCTGTGATGGGCACGAGCGACCGACTCTGTCCACAAACGAGAATGGACACAGTGCATCGGACAGTCGAGCTACCCAGCGAGCGCCGGAACCGACGGCATCCATTGGAATCGCGATCAACAGTCACCGGCTGCTCCAACGGACCGGTTCAACATCGGGCCCAGCATTGCAGACCCATTCTCCAATCGCCGCTGGCACGCCCTAACCGCGTACTTGTGCAACCCAGGCGAAGGTACCAGCGTACCGCGCAGCTGATGACCGCGGCCGGGAAACGGTAACCCTAGTCAGGGGTTTTGCTCTTCTTCATCGCGCTATCTGCGTTTGCCTTTGACCGTGACGGAGGCAGTTGTCTGGCTGGAGCGTGGCAACGATGTGCAGATTCTCTGCGACGCGTCGCCGTGGCCCGAGGAGCCGCCTGAAGACAACCTCCAGTGGCGCATAGACGTCGTCGTTCGTTTGCCGCGATGAGTGGGTCGTTGCCCACGAGGGTCGTGGTCATTCTGACAGGAGCGTATGCGGGCCCATGCCCGAATCTCCAGCCCGACATGCGCTGCGGTATTTATGAGCAAAGGCCTCTGGTGTGCCGAATCTATCCGGCGGAAATCAGTCCATTCGTCGAACTGACGCCAATGCACAAGGCCTGTCCGCCTGACGCGTGGACGCCTGGATTGCCGCCGCTGCTGCGTGCTGGCAAGCTGGTCGATGCTGGCATCCTGCCGCTGATCCAACCGCCGAACGATGGTCGATACACTTGTGTCGGCTGGCGCGCTCGGTTCTCTCGTCCATGCGAACAGTACTGCGGACTTCGAATACCTGGGGTTTTTCGCGGCATCTGAGTAAAGGCCGCGTCCGGCAATTTATACGCGTTGAGCAATTGCACCCGCAGGGATCGCCGCCTCCACCAAACGATTAGGCATCGCTGGCGATCGGCGCCTCGAGAAGACAGCCAAACTCGCGGGCAAAGTCGACAGAGACGCGCGCATGGACTGCGCCCTGCTTGTCAAAGAACCGCTGCGTCCCTCTAAGAGTGAACACACCTTCATGCCAGACGTTTGGGTGGATGTAGAGACCCTGCTGTCCATTGAAGCGAAAGCACACGAACTTCTCTGGTGCAATGTCGTCCCCGGGCAATGCCAGTGGAATGTAGAACGGAAGATGGTCCAGAGGAAAGAACAGTTGTCCGCCGTCTGGGTGGTAGTTCGCGTGCCAAAGCAACATGCGTTCCGGGGCATTGGTGCTGTCGTCGCGGGCTTCTTCAGGCTCCCTTGCGTACGCAAGAATGTAGTTACCGCCCACGGCCTCGTTTCGACCGTAGAGAATATCCCCGCGCCATTCGCTCACAAATGTCCCTTCGGTTGTGCCTGCCTCATCACCGGTTCCAGGATCGATGGGCCTTGTCCCCACCGCCGGCCATTGCACAATCTCGATCGCGCACTCGCTCGGGTCTGTCACAAGCCTGCCAAATCCATCAAGCGTTGTAGGGGTCGCGTCGACCACAGGCATCGACACGCGTCGGAGGCCAGGAGGAAGGGCGGGGTTGAGGTAATCGATCTCTTGGGACATCGGCACAGTTTACACGAGTCGACGATCTGACCGCAGGTGCTCGAACAAGGCGTTTAGCCGACCTTCGTACACGTGAAAACGGCCACTGCGGCAACGTCGGACCGAACGTCGGAAGCGGGGCGGCTACGGTAGCTCACCGTCGGACCTAGTTCGGCCAGGAGCCGCCGTTCGACTGCCGCACCTGGATTGTCGACATTGTCGCGGGATCGATGAACAAAAAGGTCGAATCGATGATGGTGCGATCAGACCTTCATGATCTTCGCCGCCGTCACGGTCACTTCGACCAGCCATCCAGGTTCGACAAGCCCCACTACCTGTGCACGAGTCCGGGTCGGCAGGTGGGGTTGCGCTGCCGAGCCGAAATAGTCGGCATAGACGCTCGAAAAACTGCCGTAGTCTGGCGCACCGTTTTTCGCGGGCTCTGCAACGAAAAGAGCGTGCACGGCAATCACATCGCCTAACCCATACCCTTTACTTTCGAGGATTCGCTGAATCTGATCCAGCACGCTTTTCGTTTGCGTTTGTAAATCGCCGAAATAGTTCACCGCGTGCGGGTCGGCGTCGAGATTCGACGGCAGTGCGCCTACCCCACTCAACGTGATGGTTTTCGCGTTAGTGGGGATCTCGATTGCTTCCGAAAATTCTCGTGCCCACGACGCTTCGAGGTGCGCGGGGGTATGGTGCCGCACAATGGTGTCGCTCATAAGGTACTCCAAAGGTGAGACCGACGGACATGACACCGTCAGTTGAGTTGACCGTGCCTCTCGTGTGTCAACCAATTGTGACGCGCCCGCTCGTTGGTCAATCGGGATATCGAGGTGTGTCAACGGATGATGATACGTAGGTGTCGATGATCGGGAAAATGAATTAATTCGATGGATATCGTTACGCTTATCAATAACCCAGCGGGAGACACATGGAACTGCGCCACCTTCGCTATTTCCTAGCTATTGTCGAGTTCAACAACCTTTCACGCGCAGCCGAAACGATGTGCGTTGCGCAATCCACCCTGTCGCACGCCCTTCGTCAACTCGAAGAGGAACTGGGTATCGCGTTGTTCGACAGAGTAGGACGAAGCATTCGCCTCACACAGGCAGGCCGGGTTTTTTACGACTATGCGGCACGCGTGTGCAATGAAACGATGCGAGCCAAGCGTGCCATGCAGGAACTCAACGAGCTCGATGCAGGTACCTTTACTTTGGGCGCTGTCCCGGTATTTCCACTTTCATTTCTGCCTCGAGCTGTCTCGTCCTTCAACCAGCGGTACCCGAAGGTGCGGATCGTGGTCCAGGATCTTCTCGCGACAGAGCTCGAGGAAAAACTGGCACTGGGAACAATCGATCTCGGTATCGCATTCCATCCGGCTTCACGGAACGACGTCGAATCCGAGTATCTTTTCTCGGAGCGGCTCGTCTTGGCCGTTGGTCGGGGCCACCCGTTCGCGCAAAAGCACCGGGTTCAATGGAAAACGCTCGATTCAATTTCCCTTGCGCTGCTCACACCAAAATTCTCGACGCGCATCCTGATTGAAGAGACGTTCAGGGCCGCCAGTGTGCAATCGCGAGTGGTCGTAGAAATGGATGCCACGGAGTCGCTTCTGGCAGTCGCCGCAGAAGGGCAGCTTGCAACCATCATTCCGGAACGTGCCGGGGCGGGCTTCGAATGCATCAAATTGATACCCATAACGCATCCGGAATTGTCCCGAAAACTCGGTTTACTATGGCCGAAGGGAACCGGGCGGACTCGCGTCGCGACAACTTTCGCAGACGTGCTGAAGGATGTGTCCGCGAATCTGCGACATGACCAGAAAACGTAATCTGTGGCTGGCTCAGTCCTGCCCACTAAAATTCTCACGCGGCGGCCACGGAGCTATAACGCTCGGCAGTGCGATTGCTGCCCAGCGGGGTTTTTACCCGAGTTTGGGGTTCCTCAGCGCAGCTCTATCATCCAACCAGCTAATGATTTTGGTGCCATAACTGGCCGGGCTCTTGCGTTTGACACGATCCGCCAGGTCGAATAGCGTTTCTTTTGCCAGCGCTTCTTCCATCAGTTGCTGGGCGCTCAACATGACCGAGTGGACAGCACAGGTTCCCGACGTCGCCCAAGCCGGAGCGACGTCGCCGAATACCGCACATCGCACACGTATTTCGCGACATTCAAATAACGCCTTTTTCCCGTCGATCGCGGTCACCACGTCGAGCACACTGATCTCGCTCGCCGACCTGGCCAGAGAAAAACCGCCCTTCACTCCCTCCGTAGCCACCACAAGCCGTGCCTTGGCCAGTTTCGTGAATATCTTAGCCAGAAAATCGACAGGAACACCCTGCAACTCAGCAAGGTCACGAACACTCGCTCCCCGCTCGCAACCGGACTCGTCGATGAGGAATAGAAGGCAGTGAATGCCATATTCAACACCCGAACTGATGTGAGCCATAAAAACTCCGATGATATTTGTCGCTGATTATAACGCGAGCGTCTCACCATCATGAATTGCCTGAAAGTTCTTGCGCCTCACAACTGCGACTGATATAGTCGTAGTTGTGAATTTTAACTTGAGTTGATCGAAAGGATTAAACAAATGGCTGCTCAGATTCTGATCATTGGCACCGGATTCGCGGGAATGTGGAGTGCCCTCGCTGCGGCGCGCTTGCGCCATCTCGAAGGCAAGAGCACTAAAGACGTCGAGATTTCGGTCATCTCGCCGCGGCCCAACTTGCATATCCGCCCTCGTTTATACGAAGCGGATTTGTCGGGAATGGACCCATCGTTGACAGCGCTGTTCGACGTGGCAGGTGTGCGTTTCATTGCAGGCAAGGTCGAGCAGATTCATGAGAGCGACAACTCTGTGGTCTACGTCAACGCTCATGGCGACAAGCATTCGATCGCCTATGATCGACTGGTATTGGCTAGTGGCAGCACGCTGTTCCACCCGGATATACCGGGCCTGAGGGAATACGCTTTCGACGTGGATCAGCTGCCCGATGCTGAAAAATTGCAGCGGCATCTGCACGCGCTCCCACAGCGCCCTGCAAGCAAATCACGCAATACGGTAATTATCGGTGGCGGTGGTTTCACAGGTATCGAAACGGCGGCAGAAATGCCATCGCGCTTGCGCGCCATCCTGGGCAATGATGCGCAGGTCGACGTAGTCATCGTTGAGCAGGCACAAACGGTTGGCCCAGAGTTGGGTGAGGGGCCGCGTCCTATCATCGAGCACGCCTTGCGAGAACAGGGGGTGTCGCTGCGCCTGGGTCAAGCGGTGACATCGATCGACCCCAACGGCATTACCACCTCCAGCGGAGAACGGATCGAAGCAGAGACCGTGATCTGGACTGCCGGCGCTCGCGCCAATGCCTTGGCCGCGCAAGTTTCCGGTAAACACGATCATCTCGGTCGCCTCCACGTAACAACCGACTTGCGGGTCAGTGCTTCGAATGTATATGCGACGGGCGATGTCGCCTTCGTTGCCGCCGACGATCTAGGCCACCACGCCCTCATGTCGTGCCAACACGCCATGAATCTCGGACGCTCAGCCGGCTACAACGCGATGGCTGATGTACTGGGGCTGCCCTGCATCCCGTACAACCAACACAAGTATGTAACTTGCCTGGCACTCGGACCTTGGGGGGCTGTTTACTCTGAAGGATGGGACCGGCATATCAAGCTGTCCGGCACCGATGCTGCCGCGCTGAAAGCGAAAATCAACACATCCTGGATCTACCCGCCGCATGCCGACATGGATGAAATCATCGCCACTGCAGATCCGGAACTGCGCCCGGTTCAATACATGTGACAGCGATCGGCATCCGTGACGAATCTGCTCTGCCACACAATCGATTCGTCGGACTCATGCCGTCCGACACCGGCATGCCTGGCGGTAAAAAGACCGGCCAAAAAATAGGCGATTACATGATCAAAGGAGGGCGGTTCGAATTGGCGACGCGCGAACTTCTGAGTACGGGGTTTTCAATTAGCTGGTTTGATCGCTTCCCGGTCAAGATGGCGCCGCACCGATTTCTCCACAATACATCGGCGAGCGTGACCACGAGCTCAGTGCCGGCCGACGACCAGGTCATCGACTCGACGCTTGACGAGATCACGTCCGTGGTCACGATCGCAGCGACCCCGCAGATGCCGGCGGCTGACATAATGGCATTGGCGTACGCGATCCCGATCAAGGCGGTGCCGGGTATGCCTGTATTGGAGCGCGCCGACGTGAATCGAAGCCTACGAGAAAAATACACATGCCCTGGCTGAAATGCCGCTGTGTGGGGTAAGCCAAAGCTTAAGATCCGCTGCGACGAGTGCAACCATGCGATAGTCTAAGGCACCGCATGGTTGACGTCGCCAACGACAGATCAACCATGTGTCGCCCTTTCATGTGCGCGCGCTGCGGAACAATGGCTGCTCATTGGCGACAGCGGACCACGCGTCTGCCCGACAACATTCGTGAACTTTCGTTTTCTGCGGCCCCGAACGTGTAACAGCGAGACCCGACCCGACGTCCGGTGGCTCTGAGGCGCTCATTCACGATAACAACTGTGAATCCGGCGCCTCAACATGGTCGCTCAGAAAAGCACTAGCCCTCCAATAGCCATCCGCGATGAAGCGGCGCGCGAGAAAAGGTTTCTAGGGGCTGATTAGAGAGAAAATATTGGCGGCAGTCTGTTCGTTTACTAACCTATCGACCGGCTAACAGTAGCGGCTACTGCTGCAATGCCAGATACCAAGCCTCAAACGCCTGCGCCGTCAGCGGCTTCGCGATCTCATACCCTTGAGCTTCATCGCAGTGCCAATCCGTCACGGCGTCATAGATCTCTCGGGTTTCAACCCCTTCTACTACAACGCGATAGTCGAGCTTATGCGCCAGATCGACTATCGCCTCGACGATGATACGAGTCTGTGCGCTGTGCAACATTTGACGCACCAGACTCTGGTATGTGGTTGGGCGTAATGTGAATCCGCACATCGATGTGTCCGCTTGTCTTGGCCGTCAAGGTAATGCCGAGGTTCGGCTCCATGCAATCAAGCTTCGCCACGCCGGATAGGGATTCGTAGAGACGCTCGCATTCGCCGAGGAGGCTCACCAACTCACCTAGGTGCACAATGGGGCCGACCGTCGAAACGGTTGAGCTTGCGGAGTCGTATCGGGCGGTCACTTGCAACCAGTTTCCATCCCAGTAATCGTGCGCCAACGGAAATTGACGACCGTGTACCCAAAGTTTCATCCCTCCAATCTGCAGGTCAGGTTTATCCAAATTCTCGTGCGGTTGCTCGAACATTTATCGGGTTAGGTTGTTGTGGGTGCAGATGGTGCCGGTGCGAAGTATATAGGCTAGCAGTAGACCTTCGCGAACGTCCGGTTTCTGGCAGCCAACCAACGCGGTCGAGTGGCAGCAGTGGGCCGGCTATCGCCGGTCACGGCCGGCACCAGCCGGCCAATTTCAGTCAGTCAGCCAAATCTCGCAACCGTCCGCTAGTGAACTCACTGGCGACGCTCGCCGACAATGACATTCCCACCACGACGATCTCACCCACGCGCTATCTCCTTGCTGACATGCTCGACGAAGGCATTGACTTTGGCCGAATGCCAACGCTCACGAGGGCTCACAAGATGGATCGGAACAGGGGGCGCTTTCCAATCCGGCAAAAGCTGCTGAATTTCGCCGCTCGTGAGTTCTCTATCAAAAAGCCACAGCGGTGAATAACCGATTCCCATTCCAGCGAGAATCGAAGCCCGCATCACCTCGCTGCTGTTGGTTTGCAGGTTACCGTCGACGCGCACGACACGCGTCGTTCCGACCGGTTCAGACGCTCCCGAACCCGCCGTAAAACTCCAGGCATGGCGCATAGGCAACTCCGTGTAGACCACGCAGTTGTGCTGGGCAAGGTCTTCGGGAATGGTGGGCGCTTTCGTTCCTTTGGGCAGTGAGCGCAGGTAATCGCGATGCGCCACGATCAGCCGGTAGGTCGTCCCCACGCGCCTGCCGATCAAACTACTGTCTGGCAAATCGCCAATACGTACCGCTACGTCGATGCCCTGTTCCACCAGGTCGATGAAGTTGTCGTGCAAGCGCAGGTCGATTTTTATGCCGCGATGTTCGCTCAAAAATGACTGAACCCATGGCATGAGTTTGAGGCGCCCAAAGCCAACCGACGCCGCGATCCGAAGCCACCCCGTCAATTGTCGCTCGCCGCGGTGCAAGACGCCTTCTGCGTCCGCGATCTCCGCCACCAGGCGCCGCACCTGCTCGAAGTAGCGCTCGCCTTCCTCTGTCAGCGCGAGCGAACGCGTGGTACGTGTCAGTAATTTCGCCCCAAGTTCGCGCTCCAGCGCCGCCACCTGCTTGCTCACCGCGCTTTGTGTCGTGTCGGACTCGTGCGCCACCGCCGAAAAACTTCCCGCCTCCACGACGCGCACAAACGTCCTCATGGCCTGTAGCTTATCCATTTGCGCCTTATATATTCCTGGTGGGACTTAATCATATGACCATATGCCGTCTATATCAATCATGCGGCATCAGTCAAAGTGCAGTCATCGCAAACGCGATTCCCCATAACCCCAATTGAAGGAACACTGACATGACTCAACCCGTCGTTCTCATCACAGGCGCGTTGACCGGTATCGGCCGCGCCACCGCCATCGCTTTCGCCCGGGAAGGCAACCGCGTCGTCGTCAGCGGCCGTCGCGAAGAAGCCGGGCACGCGCTCGCCGCCGAACTGCGCGCCCTCGGCACCGAAGCCGAATTCGTGCGCGCTGATGTGCGTTTCGAAGCCGAAGTCCGCAGCGTTGTCGAGCAGACGATCGAGCGCTTTGGCCGTATTGACGTGGCGGTCAACAATGCCGGCACCGAAGGCCAACTGGCACCGATCGTCGAGCAATCGGCGGCCAATTACGAAGAGACCTTCTCGGTGAACGTGCTGGGTACGTTGCTGTCCGTGAAGCATGAGATGCGCGCGATGCTGGCCCAGGGCTCGGGCTCGATCATCAACCTTTCCTCGGTCGCGGGTCAGATCGGCTTCGCAGGCGCTTCGGTCTATGTGGCCAGCAAGCATGCTGTCGAAGGCATCACGAAAAGCGCGGCTCTCGAAGGCGCTGCCGCCGGCGTGCGCGTCAACGCCGTGGCGCCCGGCCCCGTGGCCACCGAGATGCTCGACCGCTTCGCCGGTACCGAAGAGGGCAAAGCAGGTTTCCTGGCCACGATCCCGGCACGACGTGCCGCCACCCCGGAAGAGATCGCCCAAACCATCGTGTTCCTCGCCAGCGACAAGGCGCGCTACCTCACCGGACAGAGCATTGCAGTCGACGGTGGCTACACCGCGCAGTAAGGCATCGGCTTATCGCTTATTAACCCGCTTATCACGTCGTTTTTAATCTAGGAGAACTCGCATGACCACCATCAACGTCCCAACCCGCGAAGAAGTGTCCCCGGCCAATCAGGCCCTCTTCGACAGGCTCAAGAGCAGCCTCGGCACCGTGCCCAATCTCTACGCTACGCTCGCCCATTCCGAGACTGCGCTGGGTAGTTACCTCGCCTTGCAGAATGCAAAGAGCACGATCACCGGCAAGGCACGCGAAGTCGTCAACCTCGTCGTTAGCCAGGTGAATACTTGCGAATACTGCCTGGCGGCCCACACCGTCATCGGCAAGATGAACGGTTTCACCGACCAGCAGATTCTCGAGATCCGCGGTGGTCGGGCGAGCTTCGATGCGAAGCTCGACGCACTGGCTCGGCTCGTCAAGAACATCGAGGTCAATCGCGGACACGCGGACCAGGCACTTGTCGATGCGTTCTTTGCCGCGGGCTGGACCAAGGCCAACCTGGTAGACACGATCGTCGCCATCGGCGACAAGACGGTGACCAACTATCTGCACGGGACGACGCACGTAGCGGTCGACTTTCCCGCTGCCCCGAAACTCCCGGTCTGATCGTTGCCGCCGGGGGAGCCGTGGACGTGGCGCAATGTCCGCCTCACCCGGACAACCGGCCTAACTTCGAAACTGGATGGTGGGGTTAAGACTTATGCAGCGCGCGTTTCAGCATGGAACGGATAGTCGGTGTAACCGTGTGCGTCACCGCCCGGCAGGTCGCCGGGCTCCGAACGCATGCGCGTCAACGGCGCCATCGCGACGCGATGGGAAAGGGTGTAGGGGCCAAAATGGTGGCTCGATTGAGTGCAGCATGACGCGTTTGTGCGACCCGGAAAGATCGATAATCGACAGAGATGCCATTCGCAATGGCGCTAGCTAACCCACTGCGCCGACCGATGTCGCACGCGCAGCGCGTGCTTTCCCCGGAGGGAGGACGATGGACCGACTGATAGCGATGGAAACATTTGTGTGCGTGGTGGAGTCCGGTTCTTTTTCGGCTGCAGCGCGACTGCTGGATGTGGGGCAACCCGCCGTTTCCAAGTCCGTCGCGCAACTCGAAGAACGGCTCGCGGTCCGACTGCTGCTGCGCTCCACCCGCGGACTGACGCCGACCGAGGCAGGCCAGGCATTTTACGAACGCGCGAAGAGGGCGATCGAAGAAGCGGACGAAGCGGAGGTGGCGGCGAAGGGATCGGCTGGTGCCCTCTCGGGTCGTCTCAGGATTTCAGCGGCGGTGACCTTTGCGCGGCTGCATCTCGTTCCGCGACTCTCGGCGTTTCTCGATCGACATCCGGAACTCAACATCGATATCGTGCTCGACGATGAGAACATCGATCTACTGGAAGGCGGCATCGATGTCGCGTTACGGATGGGGGTGCTCGGCGACTCGAACATGACGGCGCGCAAGATTGGCCACAGCCGGCGTTGCGTCGTCGGCACGCCGACCTGGTTCGCGAAAGCCGGCGAGCCGCGCATACCTGCCGATCTGCTTTCGCATCAGGCGATCGTGTATGAGCAGGGCGGCGGCGGAAGCGCTTGGTCGTTCAAGCAAGGCAGTACGGAAACATCGATTGCCGTCGGCGGGCGCGTCCGCGTGAATGCGGCGGAAGGCGTGCGCGCAGCAGTGCTCGCCGATATGGGCGTCGCAATCGCGTCCGAATGGATGTTCGCGCCGGAAATCGCGAGTGGCGCGGTGAAACAGGTGCTCACCGACTGGGAATTACCTGGCGTCGATCTGTGGGCAGTTTTTCCGAGCGGACGCATGGTCAGCGCGAAAGCGCGTGCTTTCGTTGCATGGGTCGAGGAGATGTTCGGCGCATTCGATATCACGAATCGCTAACACCTCCCGGACAACATCCACTCAAATTGATGCCTTACCAATCGATGCACCGCCATCGACAAACAGAGTTTGCCCCGTGATGAAAGCGGCATCTTCCGACAGCAGGAAAGCGATGGCCGCAGCGATCTCGGCTGGCTTGCCGAATCGCTTCATTGGGACTGCAGCGAGGTAGCGCTGCTCGCCTTCGCTTCCTGGCGCGTTGTTGGCTCTAAAAAGTTCGGTTTCCGTGGGGCCGGGCGCAACGGAATTGACCGTGATGCCGGTGGTCGCCAGCTCAAGCGCCCAGGAACGTGAAAAACTTACCAAGGCGGACTTTGCGGCAGCATAAGCGGTACGTTCCACGATGCCAAGCACGGTGAGGCTAGAGATATTGACGATACGCCCCCAGCCCTGCGCGCGCATGTTGGGCAGCATCGCTTGTGCAGCCTGCACAGCAGGGTGGAGATTGAGTGACATGACGGAGTCGAGTGCGTCCAGATCGATGGCGCCCAGCCTCTGCGGTTTCACCAGCCCAACGTTATTGACCACGCCATCGAACTGGTATTGCAGCGCAAGTTTGTCGAGCGTGGCCTGCGTTTTCGCGCGGTCGGAAAGGTCGACGGACACGAGCGTTCCAGGGAAGCCACGCTCGTTCCCCTGACGTGCCAGCCCCACTACGCGGTGCCCGTCTGAGTGCAGCCGCTGCGCGAGAGCTAGCCCGATACCTTTGCTGGCACCCGTTACTAGAAAAGTGCGTGATTTCACGATGTCTCCCTGTTTAAAAGTCTGTCACCCATGCCGACGCCGCGGACACTTCAGAGTCCGCAGCGTCGCAGGCCCAACTTACGAAGCCGACGTAACCTTGCGGCGCAGAACGGGCAACATGTCCTGCGGCTCGGGACGGTGCGTGTAGTCGGGATTCACTTCAGAGTACAGGATCGTCCCGTCTTGTCCAACCACATAGCGCGCCGGCATGGGCAGCGTCCAGCTATCGTCCCCGTTGAACGCCGGCAGATCGTTCTTCAGGCCCTTGTACAACTCGACAAGATAGTCGGGAAGAGCGAAGCGAATGCCGAATGCGGCTGCTACATCGTTGTGCGTGTCGCTCAGGATCGGAAAATTCAGCTTGTTGTTACGAACCGACTTGCGGCTATTCACGGCATTCTGCGGTGAGATTGCGACCAGATTGGCGCCTTCGGCCTTGAATGACGGCAGTGCTTCTTCAAGAGCTGTTAGTTCAAGGTTGCAATATGGGCACCACACGCCACGATAGAAACTGATGACGAGCGGCCCGCGCTTGAGCAGTTCGACCGATGACACGGGTTTGCCATCCGGGTCGGTGAGCGTAAATTCCGGTGCCGCGTCGCCCGCTTTGAGAGCGCGCTTGGCTTGACCTGACGCGATGAGCTCGGCCGTCGCGCGTTCCATGATCGGATGCATTTCCGGTGGTGCAAAGTACGGGGCTTTTCCGCCCTTGAAATCGGCTTTGAATGCGTCGAGCTTGGCTTGAAGTGACATGACAATCTCCTTTGAGGAACGGTTTGGTGGTGTGTTGCAGTTGCATTGCGTTGGATGAATAGTCCGCCAATACAAACGACCGCAGAAGACACGCGCACCGCATAACAATCATTCCCGTAAGGCATAGAGGCGGGTGCTATCAGGGCAATGGCGGCAGGCCAGGCAGGCAATTGGTATGGGTCGCGTCGTTGCTTGAACGAAGTGACTTCGCGCGTCGGGCGAACCCGCCACGCTCGTGGTGGGAGCATTTGCGCAAGACGATGCATCAAAGCAGAGCGCGACTTCTGTGCTATTGGCAACCTTGGTCGGGTTGATGCGCACGGAGTTCACCGTTTCGCGGTGTTGTAGATCTCCGGCTGCGCACTCCGTCAGGCGGTGGCGATGAATTAAGTCTCCACGAAATACCGACTTGAAATTTTTACGCATTGCGACCGAGGTGTTGAGCGACCTCAAGCGCAACCGGTGGCTTCGAATGGCAGGTATGGTCAAGGTGAGCGGTCGGTCTAGGCGTCATCCGCGACCGTCTCATCTCGGCTCGGGAGCGGACGATCGCAGGTCCCGTCTGAGTGGCTCTAACGGGTCGCGGCAAGCCGGTGGGTAGGGGCAACTAGATCTCCATTCACGCAGAAGGAGACGATCATGGAAGCCACCAATATTCACACTGCGCGGCGGGAACCGTGGAACAAAGGAAAGCTGGTCGGTCAGAAAGCGCCATTGAAGTTCAAAGAGATCTGGGCTATTCGAGGTCGGTTGCAGTTGTCAGCGCAGATTCGCGATCTAGCCATGTTCAACCTAGCGATAGACAGCAAACTGCGCGCGTGCGATCTGACCAAGCTGCTTGTTCGGGACGTTTGCCACGGCGACCGGGTCGCGCCCAGAGCGACAGTCATGCAGCAGAAGACCAAGCGTCCGGTTCAATTCGAACTCACTGAGCAGACGCGCGACAGCGTTGCGGCTTGGATAGCCCACACAGGTTTGAAGTCGGCAGACTGCCTGTTCCCGAGCAGATTACATGAGTCGCCAGACATCTCGACACGTCAGTATGCGAGAATCGTGCACCGTTGGATTCGATCCATCGGACTAGACGATATGGCTTACGGGACGCACACCATGCGGCGCACCAAAGCGTCGCTGATCTATCGCCGCACAAAAAATCTTCGGGCGGCGCAGTTGCTGCTCGGACAGCAGGCTAATACCGCTTGGGCCACTATCGCAGGTGGCGTTTATTCACGATTATTTCCAGCTTGTTTTCCAAGAGGAGAGGTTCACCGTCTACAACCGGGCCGCAATTGAAGTTGGCTTGCCAGCGATTGTTGGGCGGCAGATGGCCCATGACCTCAAGATGGACCTTTCGTCCGTCTTTGCTGGCAGCTCCGTGCTGTATGTTGTCATGGGATTCTGGGCGCCCGTTCTGGCCACAGCGTTCGCTCGATTTGGTGCTAGACGCGTCATGATGGGCGGCACGATTTTGGCGGCCCTGGGGTTTTTGTTGCTCGCGTCGAGCGGTGGGCCTTTTTTGTATTTTGCCGGCTGGGTGACGCTGGGCACGGCAGGTAGTGCCACGCTCACGACCGCAGCTTATATTATGCTCAACGAACTCGCCGGACCGAATGCGAAACGCGCGATCGGCGGGCTGATGTTGCTCACCGGGCTCGCGAGCAGTGTTTTTTGGCCGATAGCATCGGTTCTTGCGAAGGCTGTCGGATGGCAGGCAATATGCGTGATCTATGCCGCAATGATGATGCTCGTATCCCTGCCGCTCTATGTGTTTGGACTTCCGGCGAAGACGATCTCAGCAACTCAAAATCTACACGCTATTTCTAATGCTGCGCCCAATGTGCCGAGGCGCAAAAGCACGTTCTACCTGATGGCGGCAGCGATTACGTTGAATGCATTTGTCACATTTGGGTTCAGTGCGATATTCATTGAATTACTCAAAGCTGTCGGATTACCTGCAATGCAGGCTGTAGTCTTCGGTTCAGCACTCGGCGTGATTCAGGTCGGCGCAAGAGCGGTGGATTTCCTGGGGGGCGGCAAGTGGGATGGTATTTCGACCGGCATTTTTGCGGGCATTGCTCTTCCCGTGGCGATGGGGCTGCTCATATTGGGTCAGGGTTCGCACTCGGCGGTCGTGGTTTTCGTCATTCTCTATGGATTGGGTAGTGGAGCACTTGCCGTCGCTCGGGCAACCATACCGCTGTCATTTTACGACAAGGCCGAATATGCGTCAGCGGCATCTCGTATAGCTCTCCCCATTAACTTGATATCAGCAGTTGCGCCGCCGCTGTTCATTGCGTTGTTGACGCGGCTTGGTAACGATGCTTTGTTGGAAGTTGCAATTTTATGTTCTGGAACTGCGTTGGCTTTGCTGTTGCTGCTCGCACGCCGAAGACCGGCGCCGGACAGTGCCGCGCTAGCCACATGACATGTAAAGGATGTTCGCCGCGTCGGGCAGGCATTTCCGCAACTTTCGACATCGAGCGTGCCAAGAGTGTGTTGCGGGTCGACTACGGGAGTTCATCATGGGACCGAGTTCGGCCACTATAGGGCGTTAGACAGGGGCTTAGATTTGCGACGATCGTTGAAATTGACGACACCAACACTTTGTGATTGAAGGCAGCCACTTGCCGTGATTTTGAAAGACCCCGAGACGGATGGCGTTCTCGGCGGGGCGACAGGTCGCTCTTCTCTGGGATTACTGTTTCTCGATCTTTTCTATCTTCCCGAGTCGCTACGCGGCTCAGGCCTTGGGACACAAATATTAAAAACGTTCGAGGATGAGGGGCGAAGGCGGGGTTGTCGGTCGGCAGTGCTATATACGATCAGCTTTCAAGCACCGGAATTCTATAAACGTAACGGCTGGGTGGTGTTTGGCGAAATCGCGTGCTCTCCGCTCGGTACAAGCCGGATTTTTATGACGAAGTCGCTGTAAGTTGATCGCATCTAATTTAGATATAGCGCTACACATGCGTCACTCGCCGAAGCGCGCCAGATGAACCTCACATACGTGATCGGTGTTTTAGAAATGGATTTGGACAGCCCGGAGTCGGATGACACGCAACCTCAAAGACGTGCGCCGTCCGCGAAGACTTGCTTCCAGATCAACACGCGAACGGATCGACGCAAGCCTGTGGGCCAGAACGGATCGGTCCGCACCAATCGATCTACGGCGTCCTGTGTATCCGCCTCTACCAGCCAGAGCCCACCCGCCGCCAAGCCTTCGTTGTGGCGAAGCGGCCCGGCAGCCTTAATCATCGATGCATGTCTGCCCAGAAAATCCAGATGCGCCTGCATGTATCGGCTGCGCAGATCGGCTGCGCAATCGTCGTTGTCTTCGAATAGGACCGCGAATAGCATCGTTGCATCTCCTGTGAGGTGGATGCGTTTAGCTTAGTGCGGCATCATTGCAGTCTCAATGAGAAAAATTGCCGGTTAAAACTGCAAAAATGCCCGCCCTCGACTGGAACGATCTTCAATACGTCCTCGCTGTTGCCCGCGAGGGCGCCTACGCCGCAACCGGGCAACGCTTGAGAACCGATCCGACAACCGTCGCGCGGCGGGTGCGTGCCATCGAGTCCGCGTTGCATGCGAAATTGTTCGAACGCTCGACGAATGGCCAAATGCGTCCGACTGAAGCCGGCGAAGTCGTGATCGAGCGCGCGGAAATGGTTGAGGCGCATATTGGTGGCTTGAGCGCGGTCGTTGAAGGCGTCGATGGCGCCGTGAGCGGCTCGGTGCGAGTGACTTCCGTGCCGGTGCTCGTCAATCACGTGCTGGTTCCCGCACTGTCGACGTTGCTCGCGCGATACCCCGACTTGCGAATCGAACTGGTCGCCGATACGCGCGACCTGAATCTGAGCCGGCGCGATGCCGACATCGCAATTCGCCTCGCGAGACCCGGTGACGCAGTAGGTAACCGCGTATTTGCCCGGCTCGTTGTTGCCATGAATCGTTGCCGATCGCACGGCGGGGCTTGCACGCCTCGACTTTGGTAGTCCAGCGCTACTGGAGCGGGAAATCTGGACGTTGACCCATCCGGATGTGCGACACCTCGCTCGCGTGTCAGCAGTGCTGGCGTGGATCGAAGCGACGCTGGTAAGCGGCGAAGTGTAGGTTCGTGGTCGGGCTTGCCGGTCGGGCGGCGAACGACCGGTTGAATCCGCCGTCGACAGTGAGCATTCGATTAGCTCGATAGCGAACTGTCGCGTCACCGGCTTCTCGGCCCATAAGGGATAATTTGTCAGACACCCGCTGGGGCGCGCCATTTCAATATGGTCGATGGTGATGGCTGGGTAACGAATTCGCTGTCGCGCTAGCTCGGGCCCTCACACTGAAAACGCTCGGCCACTCTTCAAGATAGCCCGCCGCGTTGAAAGCAAAAATCGAAAGACCGGCTGAAAAAAAAGGGCGCTGAAAATGTCCTCAGCATCCTCTGGTAATTAGTTCCGCTTACGCCTTGTCGGGTAAGGCTTAGCCGTCACCGACTTCGCCAGATTCCATGTCTTGTCGACATACTGGTTTGGAAATACGCCCGTCCGGCTTCGTTATCTGCTCGCGATCATATCGGCCAAGCGCTTGATCTGCCGCCCAGCCGCATCGAAATTCTCCGCAGCCAGCCACGCCCGATACGCTGTCCACAATGCGGCCCACTCGCCGTCGATAATCGAAAACCACGCGGTGTCACGGCTACGGTTTTTATAGACGATCGCCTGCCGAAAAACCCCCTCGAACTGAAATCCATATCGAGCGGCGGCAGCTCGAGACGGACCGTTGAGGTTGTCGCATTTCCATTCGAAACGCCGGTAGCCGAGTTCGTCGAACACGCGCTGCATGAGCAGGAACATCGCCTCGGTGCCCGCAGCCGTGCGCTGCAGGCGCTTTGAGTACGTGACGTGTCCGACCTCGATGACGCCATTGGCGCGGTCTATGCGCATCAGCGCAAAGGTGCCGACTGCCCGACCGCTCGCCCGGTCGATGATCGCGTGATGCAGGGGATCGTTGCTCGCCGCCATACGTTCGAGATGAGCGCGGAAGACGGCGGGGTCCGTGAACGGGCCGACATTCAGGTAGGTCCAGTCGCGCTCATCAGGCGCTTCGCTGTAGGCCTCGAAGAGATCCTGGGCATGACGGTCGGGATCGACGGGCTCGATGCGGCAGTACTGCCCGTCGATGGGCGTGCGCGGCGGTTCGGCGCGAGTGGTCCAATCGGTCAGGGGTGTGCCTATGGGTTGTCCGAAAGCGTTGGTGAGCGATGGCATGTGATTCTCGTCAATAAGGGGGATGGACCGAAGTTACGTTACGGAAGGTACCTCACGAAGTTACCTCAATGAAGCCGCGCCATAAAGCACCACGCGAGGGGCTACCGAAGGAGCCAGCATGCACGCGCGGCGCTGGCGAACCACGATGCGCGCAATAGTAGGGTGTTGTCCGATTGCCGGCCCGTACAAGTGTGAATAGAATAAATTTCACTCAAAAAAAACCGACAACAGGAGATCGCTACATGAGCTTAACCCGTAGGAGTTTCGGCAAGATCGCATTGGGCACCGCCTTGAGTGCCGCGGCTGCGGGCCGCAGCGTGTTTGCCCAGGGCAGCGGTGCGCAAACCATGAGTATGGGCTCGGTGCTGCCGGCGGCGCATCCCGCCTCGATCTGCCTGGCCGAGGCGTGCGACGCGATTCGCAAGGACACGGCGGGTAAGGTAGACATCAAGTTCTACCCCAGCAGCCAGCTCGGCAGCGAAATCGATATGCAATCGCAGATGCGCTCAGGTGCGCTTGAGTTCGCGAATCTCTCGGTCAGCTCGCTGCAGACCTTGGTGCCGGCGATCGGCATCCCCGGCACCGCATTCGCGTTCAAGAACTACGATACCTTGTGGCCCGCGCTCGACGACGGCGAACTGGGCGCGATGACACGCACGATCCTCGACAAGCTTGGCATCGTCGCGTTCAAGACGATGGATAACGGCTTTCGCGACATCATCTGCGGTACGCGTCCGATCGCTCAGGTGAGCGACCTCAAGGGCCTGAAGATACGCGTTCCGCCCAGCCCGCTGCTGACTTCGCTGTTCAGCGGATTGGGCGCCTCGCCCACCACCATCAACCTCGGAGAAACCTATTCGGCACTGCAGACCCGTATTGCCGACGGCATGGAAAATTCGCTCGTCAATATCGAAGCGACCAAGGTCTACGAAGTGCAGAAATACTGTTCACGTACCGGACATAGCTGGGACGGCATGTGGGTACTGAGTAACAAACAGACCTGGAACGCCTTCCCCGATCCGATTAAAGCGATCATCACACGTCATTTCGATGCCGCCGTTACCAAGCAGCGTGTCTTGTTCGCCAAGGCCCAGGCCGATGCGGTTTCCACCTTGCAGGCCAAGGGCATCGTCTTCAACACGCCGGATCGCGTGGCGTTCAGGAATGCGCTGGCGGCAGCGGGCTATTACCGCAACTGGAAGGCGAAGTTCGGCGCTCAGCCCTGGGCTGCGCTGGAGAAATACACCGGCCCGCTTGGTGCTTGAGCGCAATAGTAACAACGGTAGTAATGACCCTTCGGACCTGTCATGACGCCCAGCCATAGCGCAAGCGAACCCGCCGTGTCGGCCCGTTACGCCAAACTCGATGCGGCACTCGGCTGGCTCACTGAGCTGCCGGCCGTCGTGCTGCTGGTCGCGGAGATCGTGATCCTGCTGGCCGGCGTGATCGCGCGCTATGGCTTCGATGCGCCGCTGACCTGGACCGACGAGCTCTCTACCCTGGTGCTGATCTGGCTTGCCATGCTGGGCGCCGTCGTGGCGTTGCGGCGCGGCACCCATATGCGCTTGACCTTGTTCGCCTCGTTGCTGCAACCCACGGCGCTTGCGTGGCTGCAGACGCTGGCCTCCGGCATCGTGATCGTGTTCCTGCTGATGTTTATCGGCCCGGCTTATCAGCATTGCATGACGCAGCTCATGGTCACGACGCCGGACCTCGAGATCTCGTATGCCTTTCAGGGTGCGGCGCTGGCGGTGGGGGCCGCGCTGATGTTGATCTCGGCCGTGTGCGACGTATGGCGGCATGCCACGGTGCGGCAAGTGCTGGGTGTCGCAGTTTTGCTCTTGCTGGTGGCGCTTGGCGGGTGGCTGCTTAAGCCGGTGTTCGCTGGGCTCGGCCAGTACAACCTGCTGATTTTCTTCGTGGTGTTGCTCGGATTTTGCGTCGCCATCGGCGTGCCGATTGCGTTTTCGTTCGGCATCGCGACCATCGCGTATCTGGCCTTGTGCACCGGCAAGCCCTTGTCTATCGTCGCCGGTCGCATGGACGAGGGCATGTCGTCGTTGATCTTGCTGGCGGTGCCACTGTTCGTATTCCTGGGCGGCCTGATCGAGATGACCGGCATGGCGCGCGCCATGATCAATTTCCTGCTGTCTCTGCTCGGCCATGTACGTGGCGGTCTCGAGTACGTGCTGCTGGGCTCGATCTACTTGGTGTCCGGAATCTCGGGCTCGAAAGCGGCCGATATGGCGGCCGTCGCGCCCGCGCTGATGAAGGAAATGCGCGAGCGCGGCGCGCGCGATGCCGATCTTGTGGCGTTGCTATCGGCCTCCTGCGCGATGTCGGAAACGATACCGCCAAGCCTGGTGTTGATTACGATGGGTTCGGTGACAGGCGTATCGATTGCCGCGTTGTTCAAGGGCGGCTTGCTGCCGGCGCTGGTGGGGATGGTGGCGTTGAGTGTGGTGGTGTTTTTCCAGACGCGCAGCACGCCATCGGTCCAAGAGAAGACTGAAAAGCAGCGGCCTGAAACGCGGCAGACTGAAAAACCGCGCGCCTCGCGTGCGGAAATCGCGCGTTCGTTTGTGATTGCGCTACCTGCCTTGGCATTGCCGTTCTTGATACGCACGCTGGTGGTCGAAGGCGTGGCGACGGCGACCGAGGTCTCGACCATAGGCATCGTCTATGCAATGCTGGTCGGGCTATTCATCTACCGGCGTTTCGATTGGCGGCGCGTCTATCCGATTCTGGTCGATACCGTTGCGCTGTCAGGCGCCATTCTGCTCATCGTAGGTTGCGCCACGGCGATGGCATTGGCCTTGACGCAATCGGGCTTGTCGATACGACTGGTGCAGGCGATGACCTCGATACCGGGCGGGAAGTGGGGCTTCATGGCCGTCTCGGTGCTGGCGTTCATTGTGCTGGGCAGTTTGCTCGAAGGCATCCCCGCGATTGTGTTGTTCGGACCGATGTTGTTTCCGGTTGCGCGCATTGCCGGCATCGACGAAGTGCACTACGGCATGGTGATTGTGTTCGCGATGGGCCTGGGACTTTTCGCACCACCGTTTGGCGTGGGCTTCTACACGGCCTGTGCGATCGGTCGCACTGCGCCGGAGCGCGTGATCGGCCGTGTCTGGCTGCATTTGGGTGCGCTGCTGGTCGCGTTGATTGTGATCGCGGCGGTGCCGTGGTTGTCGACCGGCTTGGTGAACTGAATGGGGCATGGTGCTCGCGCGGTACGAACACTGCTTTGACGGATCAGCCGATGCGGCAGCGTGCAGACGCAATGGATCGCAGTACAACATTGAAAGAAACTGCGTCTGCACCCGCAATGCAGCCAGCGAGAGTCAATTCGGCGTTGCGTCGGGGTCGGGGTTGGGATCGATATCGGCGCGGTTCAGGTTGTATCGGATGAAGCCGCTGTGCGGGGTGTATTTGTCGTAGAGGCCGCGCGCCCGGTAGTTGGTTTCGCGGGTGTTCCAATACACGCGTGCCCAGTTTTGTGCGCTCATCTGCGCCACCAGCCAGTCGATCAATTGCTGGCCCACGCCGCCCGCGCGCAGCTCCGGCGCGACGAACAGATCCTGCAAATAGCACACCGGCGTGAGCGTCGAAGTGCTTTCGTGTATGACGTAGTTGGCCATGCCGACCACGCCCGCATCACGATGCTCCGCGACGATGCCGTGGATCGGGCTGGCCGGATCCATCAGGCGGCTCCAGGTCGAGCGCGTCAGCGCTTCGTTGGGCTCTCTTTCATAAAAGCGCGTGTAGCCGTCCCACAGCGTGCGCCAGCGCGCTTCGTCCCATGCTTCGATTTTTCGTACGACAGGGGTCATGATGGCAATCTCGCAGGCAATATCAGGAAAGGATCAGGCTATAAATTAAGCCTTTTGTGGCACTATAAATAGATCCACTTGGAATCCACTCTATAGAGCCACGATATGGACTACGGCTTTCTGTTTTCCGCGTTTGAAAACGAACTGCATGGTCGCAAGCTGACCCGGCAACGCAAGCTTTACGAGTGTCTGCGCCAGGCGATCCTGGGTGGCAAGATCGCATCGGGCACGCGCTTGATGGCGACGCGCGCACTCGCGGACGAATTGAGGATGGCGCGCAATTCCGTGATCTATGCCTATGAGCGGCTTACGGACGAAGGCTTTGTCATCACGACGCGACACGGAACCGTGGTTGCACGCGTGGGTTTGCCGCCGACGCAGGGGTTAGCCCCGGCCGCCGAGCGCGAACCGCAATTGGCCGAGCGGGTGCGCGGCTTGCAGCGCGAACGCAACGTGCTCGATGACATGCTGCCGTTTCGCTCCGGTGTGCCGGCGCTCAGCGAGTTTCCCTTATCGCAATGGCGTATGTGTATGGAGCGGGCGCTGCGCACCCTGGGCGCGCAGCATCTCGGCTATGGGCATGCACAGGGGCACGCGCCGCTGAGGTTGGCGATTGCCGAATACCTCAAGGTCTCGCGAGGCGTGCGATGTACGCTCGATCAGGTGTTCATCACCGACGGCACCCAATCCAGCCTGGACCTTTGCGCAAGGGTACTGGCCGACAGCGGCGACTACGCCTGGCTGGAAAACCCCGGTTACGGCGGCGCGCGCTCGGCGTTTCAATCGGCAGGCTTGCAAGTCGTACCGGTTCCGGTCGATGCCGACGGTATGGCGCCCGATGCTGAGCAATGGCGGGAAACTCGCCCCAAATTAATCTACGTCACGCCGTCGCACCAATATCCGCTCGGCTCGGTGCTCAGTCTTGAACGCCGCTTGCAGTTGCTCGAAGGCGCGCGCGCGGCGGGTGCGTGGATTATCGAAGACGATTACGACAGCGAGTTCCGCCGCGACGGGCCGCCGTTGTCCGCGGTGCAAGGTTTGGTGGCCGATGCGCCAGTGATTTACCTCGGTACCTTCAGCAAGACGCTGTTTCCGGCGCTGCGGCTTGCGTTCATGGTGGTGCCGCGCAACCTGGCTGCGCCGTTGGCTAGAACGCTGGGCGAAATCGGCCGACGCGGGCGCTTGGCGGATCAGATCGCGCTGACCGAATTCATCGACAGCGGTTTGTTCGCGGGCCATCTGCGGCGCATGCGCAAGCTCTATGCGCAACGGCGCGATGCGCTGCTCGAAGCGCTCGAACGGCACCTGAGTCAGATAGTTACGGTATCGGGAGGCGCAGGCGGCATGCATTTGTCGGCGCGCTTGAACTTGCCGATTGCAGACACGCAAGTCAGCCGCGCCGCACTCGCGCAGGGCATGGTGCTACAGCCGATCAGCACCTATTGCCTGCCTGGAACGTCGAACGGGCATTACAACGGTTTCATGCTCGGTTATGCCGGGGTGCCGGCGCAAGACATCGACGGGCTGGTCAGAAAATTGGGTGGAATCATCGATATGGTGAGTCGACGCGGTGAGTCGACCCGGTGAGTCGACCCGGTGAGGCAAAACTCGTTGGAGGCGGCGAAGGTCGGGAAACGAGGTATTGAAGCAGGCGTCGATGCCCACGCCATCGAGGACAAAAATTCGTGAATGGCTGCATTGCAAATGAGAATCATTTGCAATTAGAATGGAATCTTGGCACCATACGTTCACGCCAAGCTATTTCAGGAGTAGCCATGTATACCGAACAACAGCCCAGCCGCGATGTCGACCCGTTCGACGAAACCATCCTGTATCGTCACAACGGCCCCGAGTTGATCGTACTGGCCGCTTTGCGTGCGTGGCTACGGCCGCAATGCTCGGCGGTCGAAGGCAAGCTCGACTGGCGCGAAGCCTTGCTCGGCGCCGGTATGGGCGTGGACGCGATGGAGTGCTTCGACACGCTCTTGCGCTCGCTGCTTTACGTTTCGCCGCGCCCACTCGATATGCGCTGCCGTTGCTGCCCGGCGCTCGCTAAAGACGAGGCGACCATACTGCAAGCGATCGGCTTGCTGCAACGCTCGCGTTTCGACGAAACGATAGCGTTGTTGGGCGGATGGCTGGAAGTGCCGGCTTTGAGCGGTGTGACCAAAACGATCTGGCGCTTTGCCGAAGCGTTGGGCGACGTTGGCTTGTTCATTCAGGTGCGCGAGCGCGACGTCCAGTATATGCAGTAGGGGCTGCGAGCATCGTCGATGCCGCAGCCCCGCCGTTGGCGTCCCAGCTTCCTGAAGCCCCGCAGGCCTTACAAGCCCAACTGTCAGGTCTTTCCAGCCTTCTTCAGACCCTTCAGGCGTTTTGCGACGCCCCAATCTTATAGCGGTCCGCCGCCTGACTACGCGACAGATTCGGCCCAAGCGCCCGACGCGCGTTATCGAAGGTCGTGAAATCGGCAGCGTCCGGCAACGACGGGATCGTGACCAGTTCGTTCTGGTCGAGACCGGCCAGTGCCGCGTCGACCATGTCGTCCGGCGACATCACGATCTGCGTGGGCAGATAAGCGATGGGCACCCCTGCACGGTCCCAGAACTCGCTGCTGGTCGCGCCCGGCAGCACGGCTTGCACCCGTATCCCCTTGTTTGCCAATTCATGATGCAGCGATTGCGTGAAAGTCAGCACGTAAGCCTTCGAACCGGCGTAGGTACCGTTCAATATCTCGGGGGCGAGCGCGGCGATGGATGCGATGTTGATAATCAGCCCGTTGCCGCGTTCGATCAAACCGGGAACCACTGCGCTGGTCAAGCGGGTGAGCGCCGTGACATTCAAGGCAATCATGGTTTCGAGCCTATCGATATCCGTCTCGAACAGCGGCTTGGTAGCGCCGAAGCCGGCGTTATTGACCAGCGTGGTGATGGACGAATCCGAGCGCAGACGTTCTTCGACGCGGCGCAAATCGGCTTTGTCCGTAAGGTCAGCAGCGAGCACCGACACTTTACGGCCGGTTTCGGCGGCGAGGCGCCCAGCCAGTGTGTCCAGGCGGGCCTGGTCGCGAGCCACGAGAATCAAGTCGTAACCGCGGCGTGCCAGACGGTCAGCGTAAATGGCGCCTATGCCCGTCGATGCGCCGGTAATAAGAGCGGTGCCTTGCTTGGCTTGCGTGTTCATTTTCTGAGTCCTCAATCGTATGATCGTAAGTGAACCGAAGATCGTCCCGGATCGACCGGTGCGAGGACCGAAGCGTAAAAGTTGGCGCGTCGGCGTTTCGGCTTGGGTAGTTGACGAATGAATTCTATGGAAGTATCGTACGTCCTGAATGACATATAACCCTCCTTTTGAGACAACATGAGACAAATCGGGATTGTTGTGTTTCCGGGCTTTCAGATCCTCGATCTGGTGGCGGCGTCGATTTTCGAGGTAGCCAATCAGGCAGGGGGCGAACCGGCATATCAAGTCCGCATGCTTTCCGAGCATGGTGGTTCGGTATGCAGCTCTTCGGGGGTACGGATCGAGACCGAGCGTTTCGAAAGTCCGGTATTCGATACGGTGATCGTGACTGGGGCAATGCAGGTTGCGCCATCGACGCCCGGGCTGCTCAAATTTCTGAACGAGGTGCTGACGGCATCGCGGCGCACCGCAAGCATCTGCACGGGCGCCTATATCCTGGCCGAGGCCGGGATACTCGACGGCCGTCGCGCCACCACGCACTGGGCGTATGCGCGTGATCTGCAGCGGCAGTTCCCCAAGGTGAAAATGGACGAGGATCGTATTTTTATCGTCGACGGATCGGTATGGACTTCGGCCGGCATGACGGCCTGCATCGATCTATGTCTGGCGTTGGTGGAAAGCGACCTCGGCGCCGAGGTTTCGCGTACCGTCGCAAAGAAGATGGTGGTCTACCATCGCCGTACAGGAGGCCAATCCCAGTTTTCGGCAATGCTCGAACTCGAACCGAAATCGGACCGCATCCAGACCGCGCTGAGTTACGCGAAGAATCACCTAAGCGAGAACTTATCGGTCGAACAACTGGCCGATGCGGCGAACCTGAGCCCGCGTCAGTTCAGCCGGGCCTTCCGGGTCGAGACGGGGCAATCGCCGGCCAAAGCGGTCGAAACGCTGCGGGTCGAGGCGGCGCGCTCGATGATCGAAGCGGGACGTCACTCGATGGAGCTGGTGGCGACGCAAACCGGCTTCGCCGATACCGAGCGTATGCGGCGTGCTTTTATCCGTACTTTCGGTCAGCCGCCGCAAGCGATCAAAAGGGCCGCGCGTCTGCACAACGCGATGTAAGTGAGCCTAACGCCGCGGGCCTGCGCGATAGCTATAAAACGCGCCTGCGAACATCAACGCACTGGTCATAAAGAACACCGCGCGCATGCCCACGTGCGCGCCGATGAAGCCACCCATGAGTGGCCCCACCACCTGACCCGCGTATTGCGCGGATTGCGAATAGCCGAGAATGCCGCCCGCGATCGTGTCCGGCACGCTATGCCGGATCAGCGTGGTGATACACGGCAACAGGCCAGCCAACGCAAGCCCCATCAAGAAGCGCAGCACCACGAGTTGCCAGCCGGTAGTGACGAAAGCCTGCGGCAGCAGCAACAGGCCGCCCAACGCAAGGCATACGATCACGACCTTCAACGGTCCGACGCGATCGGCTAATTTACCCATGCGCGGCGCGGCAAGAATACTGCCCAGCGCGGCCGCCGACATCACCAGCCCAGCCATCGCCGCCACGCTGAACCCCGATAGTTTCAGTTGCTGCACATAGACAGTGATGATGGGCTCGATCGACATATTCGCCAGCATCAACAGCAGCGCCGTCATCAGCATCGCGAACACAGGGCGCCGGTCGGGAATCTGCGACCAACTGCTTGCGCGCTTTGTAGCGCCGGAGGCCGGCACTGTTTTGCGTACGGGCTGGCTTTCGCGTATCAACGTGGTGGTGCAGATGAACGCCACGAAAATCATCGCGCCCGACATGACGAATGTCATGCGCAAGCCGATCAGCGCGGGCAGGACGCCGCCGATCAGTGGCCCGACCAGGTTCCCCGCCATCACGCCGATCGACAGCGTGCCGAGCGCCCAGGCTGCTCGCGCCTTGGGCGTTTGCGTGGCAACCAAAATGATCGCGCCCGAGGCATAGCCGCCAGCCAGTCCCACCAGCAAGCGCAAGAACACCAACTGATACACGTTCTGGGCCAGCCCCATCATCGATATCATGATCGCCATGCCCAGGCTGGCGCGTATCAGCATCAGCTTACGGCCGTAGCGATCGGCCAGCGTGCCCCACATCGGCGACACGGTGGCGGCCGCGAGGAAGGTAATGCCGAACGCCACCCCCGACCATTGCACGATGGCGGCCTGCGAGCTGACTCCCAGATGGGCGATATAGAGCGGCAGAATCGGCAGCAATACGGTCATGCCGACTATCGTGGTGAACGAACCGAACAAGCATACATACACATTACGCAACCAGTACGTGGAGTCGGGCGCGGGCGCAGCAGCGGGTGTGGTGGGTGTTGCGGGAGTGTCAGTTTGGCTGGTCATCACGACTGGGAAGGTGGCGCTGCATAGTGCGTCGATCCGCCAGTTTAGTGAAATGAGGCGGTGCTAACAAGGTTGGCGATGTGTTCACCGATTGCACTCACTGATACCGCCACGACCGATGGCGTCGCCATTGCGCCTTGGTCGAAGCTAGAATGGCGTCTTTGTCGACGATGTTGGCGATGTCGACGCCTGATCAAGACGAACCCAGCCCCAAGCACATGGAGCGTATGAATGAAATGCACGATCGTAGGATCACGGTACTTCGGCGCATCGGTATTGCAGGCGTTCCTGGCGGACGGCATAGAGATTGCGGGGGTGGTGGCCCCGGCCGAAGACGATAGGCTGGCGCTTGCCGGCCGTGCGGCAGGGTTGCCTACGGTAATCCATGAGAATCCCAAGTTCGTGAGCGGCAGTGCCATCCCCGTTGGCACTGATCTGATCGTGGCCGCGCATACGCATGCGCGTGTAAGCGATGAGGCGCTGGCGCGTTCGCGCCTGGGTGGGGTGGGGTACCACCCTTCGCTATTGCCGCGTCATCGCGGCATCGCAGCCGTCGAGTGGACCATCCTGGAGGGCGATGCCGTTGCCGGCGGTTCGGTCTATCACTTGGCGCAAGGCTGGGACGCCGGTGCAATTGCCGCTCAGGACTGGTGCTTTGTCGGCAAGGGCGAAACGGCGCGTGAGCTGTGGGAACGGGCACTGGCACCGATGGGACTGGCGCTGCTGATCGGCACCGTGCATCACGCGCGCGAGCATGGCTCATTACCGGCTAGCGCCCAGGACGAACGCTATGCGACCCGGGCGCCGATTATTCGCCGCAGTATCGAACTGACCGAGGAGTCCAATGGGCCATTCACGTCACTCGTCGTGACGGCCATCGGTGCCGACCGGCCCGGCATCGTCAACATGCTTTCGGAACGGGCACGCGGTTTCGGCGCCAACTGGGCCGGTAGCCGCATGGCGAGCCTGGGCAGCCAGTTCGCCGGCATGGTGCATTTCGATGTCGCTCAGCGCAACGCGGACGCGCTCACGACTGCGTTGCGCGGTCTTGAAGCGTCGGGGTTGCGTGTGGTGATCGCGCGCAGCGATGCGGCGCCTGTGGCACCGGGCCAGCGCCGCGTCACGCTCGAATTGAGCGGGCCTGATCGTCCGGGCATCGTGCAGGATTTGTCGGCCGATCTGTCGGCACGCGGTATCAGCATCGAGGAGTTGATTACCGACGTCGCTCGCGTGGGCGCAGCGGCAGCGAGCCATCAGTTCAACGTCAAAGCCATTCTCGCGGTGCCGGAGGCGCTTTCGATCGACAGCTTGCGCACATTGCTTGAGTCGCTCGCCGCGAGCATGATGGTCGACATTGCGCTGGGGGAGCACGCCGAATGAGCGGCAATGAGCGGCAATGAGCGAGCTGGATGAGCACACCGAGAATAAGCATGCCCAATGAGCCGGCAGAGTGATGCGGGGGCGAGGGGGAGTTGGGCATGGCCGATCCGCTCGTCCCCGCAACGGTCGCATTCCGCGCCGACGGCACACCCTATTCGCCCCTCTACGGTGACATTTATCACAGCGCCGTAGGCGCCCTCGCTCAGGCGAGATACGTGTTTTTACAAGGCAACGGTTTGCCCGAACGATGGCAGGGGCGGCGCGCGTTCACTGTTCTGGAAACCGGTTTCGGCATCGGCATCAACTTCCTGACGACATGGGCCGCGTGGCGAGGCGACAGTGCGCATTGTGAACACCTGCACTTCGTGTCGATCGAGAAGCATCCGTTTTCCGCGGACGATCTGCGTCGCGCGTACGCGACGACCGTCGATGACGACACAGTCGCCACACTGGCTGAGCGGCTCCTGACTGCGTGGCCGACGCTGTCACCTGGCGTGCATAGTCTCGAATTCGAAGGCGGCAATGTCACCTTGACGCTGGTATTTGGCGACGCGGCGGATAGGCTGCCCGCACTCCAGCTGCATGCCGACGCGTTCTATCTCGACGGCTTCGCGCCGGCAAAAAATCCCGAGCTGTGGACACCTGCCATCTTCAAATCGCTAGCGGGTTTGGCTGGCGAAGGCGCCACGTTCTCGACCTACACTAGTGCCGGCGATGTGAAACGTGCGCTGCTCGAGGCTGGCTTTGAATATCGCAAAGTGGCCGGCTTTGGCTGGAAACGCGCCATGCTGGTCGGCCGCTTTCCTCCGCGATAGCGAGCGCACTTGCCCAGAGATGCCGTGTGCACCACAAAAGAACATATATTTTCATTTCTGTGCATGCGGCGAGCGAGTAAGCACCTAAATGAGGCTTTGGTGTTTCTCGGTCTCCCGGTTCTGCACCTGAAGAAGGCAATACAAGCGCCGAATGCACCGTAATATCCATAAAATGCGCCGCTTTGGCCCGATTCTTGCATTCGGATGGGCCTTTTGCCCTATTTTCGATCATGCAAACTCTGCAATCCGGTTCCGATACGTTGTTTCTCTTGCTGGGCGCAGTGATGGTGTTTGCGATGCACGTGGGTTTCGCTTTTCTGGAGCTCGGTACCGTTCGTCACAAGAATCAAGTCAACGCGTTAGTTAAAATCCTCGTCGACTTTTCCGTGTCGACCATCGCTTACTTTTTCATCGGCTATACGATTGCCTACGGCGTGCAATTCTTTCAGGGCGCCGATGTGATCGCCGAGCACAACGGTTATCAGCTCGTGCGCTTTTTCTTTCTGATGACGTTCGCGGCGGCCGTTCCGGCTATCGTGTCCGGCGGTATTGCCGAGCGCGCGAAGTTCAATCCGCAATTGTTCGCGACGTTTGTGCTCGTCGGTTTCATCTACCCGTTCCTGGAAGGCATCGTATGGAACGGCCGGTTTGGCATCCAGGCCGAAATCGCGCAAGTGTTCGGTGCGCCATTTCATGATTTCGCCGGGTCCGTCGTGGTGCACGCGTTCGGGGGCTGGGTTGCGTTGCCGGCTGTATTGCTATTGGGTGCGCGCCATGGCCGCTATCAAAACGGGCGTGTCGCCGCGCATCCGCCGTCGAACATTCCATTCCTCGCGCTGGGTGCATGGGTGCTTACCGTGGGCTGGTTCGGCTTCAACGTGATGAGCGCGCAAACAATCGACAAGATCAGCGGACTGGTTGCGGTCAACTCGCTCATGGCAATGGCAGGTGGCACATTGGCCGCATGGCTGGCTGGCCGCAATGATCCTGGCTTCACCTACAACGGTCCGCTTGCGGGGCTGGTGGCCGTGTGTGCAGGCTCCGATGTCATGCATCCGCTCGGCGCACTGGTTGTCGGCGGCGTTGCCGGTGTGCTCTTCGTTCGCATGTTCACGCTCGTCCAAAACAAATGGCATATCGATGACGTGCTCGGTGTATGGCCGCTGCATGGACTATGCGGCGCGTGGGGCGGCATCGCGGCCGGCATCTTCGGGCAGCGGGCGCTGGGCGGGATAGGCGGCGTTTCGTTTGTCGCCCAGTTGATCGGTACGGTGGGCTCGATCGCCGTCGCCGTAGTGGGTGGCACCTGCGTGTACGGTCTGATCAAGGTGACGGTCGGGCTGCGACTCGATCAGGAAGACGAGTTCAATGGCGCCGACCTGACGCTTCATCGCATTTCGTCGACGGCCGAACGCGAGACGACCTGGTAGCTCACGGCTGGAAGTGAACAATTAAAGTCTGTCGGGCGACAATAAAGTATGTCGCATGCACTGGCGTGTTTGAGCAGACTCCGCGAGGTCTGTGCACAGACATATGTCGGAGCGCGCACGGGTGGCCTCGGTCATTCGGTCGTGTGGTAATCTTTCGAGACTCTGCACATGGAGGGCGCGCCAATGACCAGTACCTGGCTGCATAACCTGCCGTTATGGCAAATGGCCCTCGTTACCTTTGGTGCGACATATCTGGCGGCAACGGCGGTTCACGTCGTCACCGACCGGCTTGCTGCGGGTCCGCATAGGCTGTCATTGATGGCAGTTTCGCCCGGTTTGCTGTCTCCAATCGGTATTATCTTCGGCTTGCTCATCGCGTTTACTGCCACGCAGGTCTGGAACGATACGGAGCGCGCCAATGTTGCGGTCGCCACGGAAGCCGGTGCGCTAAAATCTGTCGTTATCCTGTCTGCCGTTTTGCCGGAAGATGCACAGATCCAGCTGCGAACGCTGGTTCGGGATTACATCGAGTACGCCATAAATACCGAATGGCCAATGATGGCGCAAGGAGCGGCGACACTGAAACTCAGTCCTCCTTCGTTGAACAAGGCGCTTCAGGTCACGCTTTCCCTGGCGGCAAATACGCCCGGACAGCAGATTGCGCAGCGCCAGGTGGCGACGTCCCTGGAGAAGGCACTGGAGGCGCGTCGCGAACGTATCCTGGTTAGTCGCTCCGAAGTTAGCGGTCTCAAGTGGGCATGTCTGATCTCTCTGGCCGTCTGCCTGCTGTTCGCAATCGCGCTCGTTCATTGTGGGAACCGATTGTCCTCTGCCGTGGCAATCGGGATTTTTTCCGCGGGGCTCGCAACGACCATGTTGTTGATCCTTTCGCATGATCGACCCTTCTCAGGCGTCATCGCCGTGACGCCCGAACCGCTATTGCAAGTGATGCCCGCGGATCGCTGATGAAGAAATTTCCGCGACCCCATGGGTTGTGCGTGACCAGCGACGACCGCAGTGCATGAAATGCTCCTCAGTGTTTCCCCTATCTCGACAGCCATCAAAAACCTGGAGTTCTGTGTGCTCGCATGGCACACTTTGATCGTCTCAAATTCAGGCAGACAGAGAATCTTCGCTCGGCATTGTTTCGCATGCCTCACGGAGAGCCAGGAACTTCCATCACCTAATTCTCGAACAGCGTCCTGAATCGTTGTCACGGCACGTACACGCGCTCGGGAAGCTACCATCGAACGGGCGATTCGAACGCCCTTTGCGCTAGGAGAGAATGGAATGAAAACGACGTCCGTTGTACTTGCAGGACTTCTACTGATTTTCTGCTCCATCGCCACAGCCCAGGACCAGAAAATCGTCAGGATAGGGCATTCGGCTCCGCTGAGCGGGCCGCAGATGATGGACGGAAGAGACAATGACAATGGCCTGCGCCTGGCAATATCCGACTTGAATGCGAAAGGGCTGGTGATCAACAACCAGCGGCTGAAGTTCGTACTCGATTCGCAAGACGACAAATCTTCGGCCGAGGCTGGTATGCGCGTGGCGCAGCAATTCGCGGATTCGAAGGTGGTCGCGGTGTTCGGACCATTCAATTCGAGCATCGCCATTCCCGCTTCCAGGGTGTATAGCAAGGCCAACATACCGATGCTGACGGCAGCCGGCAACCCGTCACTGACGCAACAGGGGTTTCATAATATCTTTCGCATCGATACCAATTCCAATCAGTTGATTGGCGCGCTGAGTAATTTTGCCAAGCAGACGCTTCAGGCAAAAAGCGCAGTGGTGATCGATGATCGCACCGCATACGGCGGCCCCATCGCCGATCTGTTCGCCAAGGAGGCCGGCGCGGACGGAATCCAGATCGATGCGCGTCTGCACGTTGGCGCAAACGAGATCAACTACAAGCCGCTGATCGATACCATCAAGGACAAGAATCCGGACGTGGTGTTTCTGGGCGGTTATGCACAGCAAGGCGCACTGCTGGCGAAGGCGCTGCGCTCGCGCGGTATAGAGACCAACCTGCTCCTGGACGACGCGGCCTGCACGATGTACATGGCGAAACTGGCCGGGGCCGCGGCAACCCACGTTTATTGCGCGAAGGGCAACGCTCCGCTCGCGGCTTCGGAAGCCGGGCGCGCATTTCTCGCCCGATACAAATCCACTTACAAAACGGATGCGCTCGTCGATGCCGTCAGATATTACGACGGCATGATGATGCTGGCGGACGCGATGCAAAAGGCTGACTCGACGGATCCGTCCAAGGTCATTCCTCAAATCGCGAGTGGCCACTACGACGGCATTGCCGGCGTTTATGAATACGACAGCAATGGAGACCTGAAGTCGCCTTCCGTCAGCCTGCACACGTTCAAACAAGGACAGCTTGTGCCGTATCAGCCATAGAAGTGGTTGTGCAGCGGCATGTGCGCGAGGGAGCCATCATAGGCTGGCGGTGATCAACCAGGCGCTTGATTTTTCCTCGCGCGCGCAAAACTCCTCTATCGCACTGAGGACATAGAGTCCCGAGTAGATGCGTTCGTTCGTGGCCTGCTCGCGCTTGTCGAAGGCGAAGGACTACAGCCGGACCCGTGGCCGGCGACGACCCGCAGTAACACGTCATATCGAGCCCGGTCTTACGCCGAACTCGCGACGGCGCTTCCCCCAAGACCCCCGCGGCAGCCCTATGACCGCATCCTCCCCGCTAATTTGTTAATCTCACTTGTCAATCTCGCATCAATCACATATTCCGTAACTCAAGGAGCGTTAAACATGAGCGATTCGTCCGACTACGTACCGCCGAACGTTTGGACCTGGAACAAGGCGAGCGGTGGTCGCTTCGCGAATATCAATCGCCCGATTTCGGGCTCGACGCATGACCAGGACTTGCCGGTCGGCCGCCATCCTCTGCAACTGTATTCGCTGGCAACGCCCAACGGTGTCAAGGTCACGGTGATGCTCGAGGAACTGCTGGCGCTCGGCCACCACGGTGCGGAGTACGACGCCTGGTTGATCAAGATCGGTGATGGCGACCAGTTCGGTAGCGGCTTCGTGGCGGCGAATCCGAACTCCAAGATCCCTGCGCTGATGGATCGCAGCGGGCCGGAGCCGATTCGGGTCTTCGAGTCCGGCTCGATTCTGCTGTATCTCGCCGAGAAGTTCGGCGCCTTTCTGCCGACCGAAGCCAAGGCGCGCGCTGAGTGCCTGTCGTGGCTGTTCTGGCAAATGGGAAGCGCACCCTATCTCGGCGGAGGCTTCGGCCATTTCTACGCGTATGCGCCGACGAAGATCGAATATGCGATCGACCGGTTCGCGATGGAAACGAAGCGCCAGCTCGATGTGCTCGACAAGCAGCTCGAGCGCAATGAATACGTGGCGGGCGACGCGTACACGATCGCCGATATCGCGATCTGGCCTTGGTATGGTGGCTTGGCCAAGGGCTGGCTTTACGAGGCGGCCGAGTTCCTGGCGGTGCAGGACTATAAGCACTTGCAGCGCTGGGCCGATGCGATCGGCAAACGCCCGGCTGCGATCCGCGGGCGGATGGTCAATCGTGTTTTTGGCGAACCTTCAAGTCAACTGCATGAGCGCCATGACGCCGCCGATTTCGAAACCAAGACGCAGGACAAGGTGGTCGCTTAGGGCTAGCAGCCTCTTGTAGCGGTATCCGTTGCGCTCGTTGCGCGGCCCCACCGGCGAATCTTACAAGTCGGTAGTGAAGTTGATCTTCGCCGAGGGGGGGCTTGAGCAACGAGCTCATTCCGCACGACAGTGAGGCGCTTGTTTCGCTTGGACGGCGTCGCCGGGCGGCTTAAAGCGGGCTCTTGTCCAGCGATCGAATGCGACGCTCGAGTTCCGCGTGGTTGGTTGCCGAACCGAGATAAAGGCCGATCCTGCGGCGTTCCGATTGTTCGAGCCAGTTGCTAAGCGTAGTGAAAAGAATAGCGATCATGGTGCCCTCCAATAATTGAATTTTTCGTCGAAAATTTACCTTTTCAACCCGTGGCTCACGTGAGTTCCAAACGCTACTGACTTCGCGGGAGAACGCCGTTGCTCGCGGATTAAGTACAGTGTGACAAAAGAAAATGAGGCGAAAATGAGAAGGCACTCAGCAGCGAAAAAGCGATTGTCATTCGCGATCGCTGTTCTAAGATGATCGTACAACTCTATTTGTCTACAACGATCCTTACCTTTGGAGAGACAACATGCCGACCTACGTCGTACATGCAACCCATGGACGGTTGACCGCGCAGCACAAGGAAGCCATCGCCAGCGAAATCACGAGAGCGCATAGCAAAGCGACCGGTGCACAAGGGTTCTTCGCTCAGGTTATCTTCAATGAGATTTCGGCGGGATGCCATTTCATGGGCGGCAAGCGCATCGAAACCGATCAGATTTTCGTTCATGGACAAATCCGTGCAGGGCGCACGAAAGAGCAGAAGCGAGCATTGCTCGACGACATAGTGAACTCGATTGCAGTGGCCACCAAGATGGAGAAGCGCTACCTTTGGGCGTATCTCGCGGAATTGCCGCCGTCGCAAATGGTCGAGTATGGTCAAGTGCTCCCTGAGCCGGGCGAAGAAGATTCGTGGCTCCAATCGCTTAGCGAGGAAGACCGCGATTATTTGCTGAGTTTCGCCAAACGCTAACCAGATCGTACCGGTTGCGACGTTATGAAGGAAAACGATGGCTAAAGCAGTTGCAGCACCAAAATTTCTGGACCTCGTTGCCGGAGATGACGGATTGGCACGACCGGCATGGGCGTCAGAGGATGTGCTGCTGAAAGCCTATTACGATTCCGAATGGGGCATGCCTGTACGCGATGAGCGGGGCATATTCGAACGGATTTCTTTGGAGGCGTTTCAAGGGGGGCTCTCCTGGACCACCATCCTTAGAAAACGTCCGGCATTTCGCGCCGCTTTCCATGATTTCGATCCCGACGCGGTCGCGGCATACAGCGAAGAAGATGTCCAACGCTTGCTGTCCGACAGCGGCATCATCCGCAATGTCGCGAAGATCAAGGCGACGATCAACAATGCCTTGAGCGTTATTCGCTTACGGGAAGAGGGGGGGCTAGTCGATTTTGTATGGTCGTTCAAGCCTGCAACAACACCCGAACCCAAGGTGTTCAGCGATATTCCGACTTCCTCGGAGGATTCGATCGCATTGAGTAATGCGCTGCGGGCGCAAGGATTCAAATTTGTCGGGCCAACCAACATGTACGCGTTGATGGAGGCGATAGGTATCGTTGACACGCATCTGCTCGGCAGTCACCGCCGTGGCAGTTCGGGTGTTTGGACGAGCACGACGGCGTGACCTCACCGCAGGCAGTCATGTTTTCAGCCGCCGCGCGCGACACCCAGCCGATCGGCAAATTCATTCCATAGGTGCATGGCTGCGTATGAACGCCAAGGACGCCAAGCCTCCGTCCTTGCTCGCTGATGCGCTGCCCGCACCATGGACGGATCTCGGTCAGCAATTGCTTGCATCAGCACGAGGTCCGTTTCCGGCCACGCGTCGGGGTCGCGCCATGCGCGCATCGCCACATACTCTACGGTCCACGGTCCGATCCCAGGCAAAGCCAGAAGCGCTTTGCGCAGAGCAGGGACATCGGGGTCCGGACCGTCAATCGGAACGTCGCCGGACGCTACGGCTTGCGCAAATCCTTGCAGCGCGGCAATACGTTTTCCCGGCATGCCGATCTGCACAAGGTTTGCTGACGCTAGCGCCTGCGGCGTCGGAAACCGCCACGCCGTCGCTTCGTGAGGGTGGCCTTCGATGCGCTCACCGGCGCGCTGGACCACGCGGCCGACGATCGTCGTCGCCGCCTTCACGCTGACTTGCTGGCCGACTATCGTGCGCACCACCAGTTCGTAGCCTGACCACGAACCAGGTACGCGCAAGCCGGGTGCTGCGCCTATGAGCGGCGCCAGCCATGGATCCGTAGTGAGACAACTGCCAATTTTCTTCGGATCGGTCTGCAGGTCGAACATTCGCGAGAGCGGCGCGGCTAGTGCCTCTGCATGACGACTGACCTTGCCTTCGATCGTAGCGACCAGACTATGCTTGCGCGGGTGTTTTCGGACAGCGATGGTACCGTCGTCGCTGGCCCATTCGATTGCACGCAGGTACGCCCCATCTTCGACTGCCTCAACACCTGCTGTGGACCGCCCACCGAAAAAACGCAGCATGCGTGCCCAGTCCAACGGCGGCTTGAAGGGCAGTTCAATCGTGGCGCACAGTGGGGTGTTCATTGCGTTCCGTTCGCAGTCGATCATGGCGAAAAACCTAAATTAACGACCAGCGAACAAGCCCTGCAACTGAGCGTACGACATAGCGCCCTCAGACATCGGCTCCGAACGGCCTGTCTCCAGGAACGCGCGAGCAAGCTTCTCGGCTTGCCCCCAAAGCACTTGCGGAATGCCCGAGCCTGCGCTCAGGCGCCGCACACCCAACGCGCCCAGGTCTGCCGCGGGCGCTAGACCGGGCCATGCCATCGCGTTGAGCGGCAATGGAACGCCGCTAACGATCGCCTTGATGTCGTCCGGTCTATTGATACCGGGAACGAAGAATCCGTCTGCCCCTGCCTGACTGTAGAGCGTGCCACGCGAGAGGGTTTCTTCCAGCAGCTTAGATTTGTCGACGAGGTTCGCGAGGAACACGTCGCACCGCGCGTTCACAAAAATGTCGCCCCCCATCTTAGCGGTAGCATTCTTGATCGCCTCGATCTTGGCCGCGAGCTGACTCGGCGCATCGCGACCATCTTCGAGGTTGATGCCCGCGACGCCCAGGTCGATCAATTGTTTTACATTCTCGGCGACTGCCAAAGCGCTATCCGAGTAGCCATTTTCGAAGTCAACCGACAGCGGCACCTTAAGCACTCGAACGATCTTAGCGGCGATGCCGATCGCCTCATCCACGGGGAGCTGCCAACCGTCGGGATAGCCCAACGCCCAGGTAACACCCGCGCTGGACGTAGCAATTGCCGACGCGCCGACGCTCTCGAAGAGTCGAGCGCTGCCGGCATCCCAGGCGTTGGGAAGAAGAAGCGGTTGGGCATTGTTATGCAACTGACGAAATGGGGTTGTGAGGGAAGGCATTTCAGACTCCGGTTTTTGATGACGCTTCAGCCCGCTAGCGTATCCAGCAGTGCAGGCAGCTCATGCAAGAGTGTAGCGCGGGTTCGCAAGCCGGCTGCAGTCGCTTCTTGCTTCTCGTCCTGAATGAGGCGTGCGAAAACGATGGTCCGAGGCCCCTTTGTCGCCCATCCGACGAACCAGCCGTAGCCATGAGCGGTATCGTCCGTGCCGTCCGCCGCGCGCGGGAAACCGGCACCCGTTTTGCCGTGGATGTCCCAGCCGTTGGGAAGCTGACCAAGCTGTGTAATCTGGCTGGTCATGTCGTAGGCATGAGCAGTAACCGGAAGCTGTCGATTGACTACCCTTTCTAAAAACGACACCTGCTCCAACGGCGAAATCTGTAGCGAAGAATCGATCCAGGCGTGAGTCAACCCGTTATGTTTTCCCGGGTCTCCCGTCACATCCTTGTTACCAAACTGGAATTCGTCGACGTATTTCTGAAAGCGTGCTTCTCCGAGCGACTGTGTCACTTGCTGCGAATACCAAACCACCGAATATTGAATCCATCGACTCGGGTCTGTGGTCTGACGCCACGCGTCACCGCCCCAATCGACGTAACCCTCGCGAAACGGCAGCGCGGGAATATGTGCGTCTTTCAGAAAGCCGGAATCGTAGCCCATCAAACTGATGGCGATTTTAAATGTTGATGCGGAGGTCACGCGCTGGTTGCAATCGCCTTTCTGCATCAAGATTTTGTGAGATGCGGCATCGGCAACCACTGTGCAAATCGTCGCGGCCTGGGCTGCCGAAGCGACTAGCCCCAACGCGAAAAAGGGGTAAGCAATGCGTCGTAAATACATCGATCCTTCCTCTTATTAGAATCAACGACCGTCGATTTGAAAGACTCGTCATCGACGGCATGCAGTCATGCAGATAACGCCGCCACGACGATACGCGTTGCCGCTGCGATAACGTCGTCGCGCGGCTTGGCATCCGTTTGCAGTTGCGTGTGATAAATCGTGAGGACGATAGGCTTGCGCGCCGGCGGCCAGAGCACGGCGATATCGTTCGCGGTTCCATAGTCGCCGGTGCCCGTCTTGTCGCCGACCCGCCAGTCAGCAGGAACGCCAGCCCGAATGCGGTTTGCGCCGGTCGTGTTTCCACGTAGCCAGTCCTGCAACTGCTGGCGCTGGGCGGCCGGCAAGATATCGCCCAGCATCAATGAGCGCAGGCTGATCGCCATTGCGGCCGGTGTCGTCGTGTCGCGACGATCGCCAGGGATGGCCGAGTTCAATTCGGTTTCCCAGCGGTCGAGGCGGAATTCCTTGTCGCCTATCGATCGTGCAAAAGCCGTGACCGCAGGCGGCCCACCGAGGATCTTCATCAACAGGTTGGCAGACGAATTGTCGCTGTACTGGATCGCGGCGGCGCACAGTTCAGCGACAGTCATGCCGTCGGCGACATGTTTCTCGCTAATCGGGGAGTAATGGACGAGATCGCTCTTTGCATAATGAATGCGCTTGTGCATCAGCCCCGTCTGTCGCGTGCTGCGTTCCAGGATGGCGGCCGCCACCATCACCTTGGATGTACTGCAGAACGGAAAACGCTCGTCTGCGCGATATCGAATCAGCATGCCGTTGGCTGTGTCCAGTGCTGTCACGCCGAGGCGGCCGCCCGAATTTTTTTCGAGTGTCGCGAGCTGGGCTGTGTTCGATGCTTCGGTTGCCCATGCGGTGGTAACCGTCGTGAAAGGAAGCACCGCGGCCGCCAACAACAATGCACGCCGATTCGGAGAGTGAGTCATAGAGGGTTGTCTCGCTTATACAAACTAAGGGTGGGTAGCGTCCTGCGCAGACCAAAATATCGAGCCATTGCGAGCCGTTGACAAGCGAGGATAATTTCGTCTAGGGTAAAGAAAATCTTATGGCTCAACTTCAATGCGACCTTACTTGCCCCTTAATGCGCTGCGAGCTTTCGAGGCGTCAGCGCGACATCTGAGTTTCACGCGCGCGGCGCTCGAGCTGAACGTGACGCAGGCGGCCGTGAGCCAGCAGGTGCGGATGCTCGAGGACCGGCTGGGCAGCGCACTGTTCAAACGATTGCCGCGTGGACTGGGCATGACGGACGAAGGCCGTGCACTTCTGCCTGTGTTGACCGACACGTTCGGCCGCATCGAGGCCGTGCTCAAGCAATTTGAGGGCGGCCATTTTCACGAAGTACTCACGGTCGGCGTGGTCGGAACATTCGCCGTAGGCTGGCTGATGCCACGGCTCAAACTATTTCGGCAGACGCACCCGTTCGTGGAGCTGAGGCTGCTTACGCATAACAACCTGGTCGATCTGGCCGGCGAGGGGCTCGATTTCGCGATTCGCTTCGGCGAGGGGGTCTGGCCTGCGACACACAACGTATTGTTGCTCGACGCCCCGTTTGCCGTGTTATGCGCGCCCGAAATCGCGAATCGGCTTGACGAGCCGTGCGACTTGGCGAAAGAGACGTTGCTACGTTCGTATCGCACCGACGAATGGATCAACTGGTTTGCGGCCGCCGGGTTGGAGCCGTGGGCGGCAAACGGTCCGATCTTCGACTCGTCGCGCCTGATGGTGGAGGCCGCGATACAAGGCGCCGGGATCGCTTTGGCGCCGCCTCGGATGTTCGTTCGCGAGCTGCAGACTGGTCGGCTGATTCGCCCATTCGATACGGAAGTGGAAACGGGCAGCTACTGGCTTACGTGGTTGAAGTCGCGGCACATGTCGCCGGCCATGCAGGTGTTCCGGAACTGGATACTCGAGGAAGCGGCCGCCGACTTGCTGGCTATCTCGACTGCGCCGCCACTTTAAGGCCGAGCGAAATAAACAAAACGCCGGTGATCTTGTTTTGCCAGCGGCTCAGCCAGGTCATACGCTTGACGAGTCGCCCCAGTGGGCGGATCGTCAGCACGATCAGCGTTGTATATAGCACGCTCAGCGTGACGAAGATCAATCCGAGTACGGCGAACTGTATGAACGTTGAGCCGTGTCCAGGGCGCACGAACTGCGGCAAGAATGCCAAGAAAAAGAGCGCTGTCTTCGGGTTCAGCACTTCGGTTGGAATCGCTTGGAAAAATGCCTGGGTCGCCGTGAGGGTCGCGGTTGCCGGGGCCGCCGCTGACGAGTGCGCGCTGGATTGCTTGGCTCTCAGTGCGCGTATGCCCAGGTACACGAGATAAGCGGCACCGACGAATTTCACCGCGTCGAACGCGAGCGCGGATGTCATCAGCAGCGCCGACAGGCCAATCGACGCGCAAAGCGTATGGAAGAAATCGCCCGTCGCAATGCCTAGACCCGTGACGATCCCCACCTTTCGACCACCTTGCACGGTGCGGGTCAAAACGAGAAGTACCGCAGGGCCAGGGATCAGAAACAGACCGAGTACCACCGCGACGAAGGTGCCCAACGTCGAAAGATCAAACATATTGCCTCCTCAGGCATGCTAGCGATTGCGTATTAATGCGGTATCGGCGCGTTTGTTGCAAGGAAATGCGTCAAATCGGTCCAAGGTACGGTTACATGTACGACGCCGGTCGCGATGGCCGTGGCATCGCCAGGGTTGAACGAAATAAGCAGACCCTGCGGGGTGAACGACCACGCCTGCGGATCGCGTACGCGCCTGTTGATCCCGTCGGCAAATAATATCTCATCATCGGCACCCAGCGTTTTCGAGGCGCGACGGTCCAGGAAGGTTTCCCATCCGCTACCCGGCTTGAACACGTCTGCCGCGGCGAGCGGATGCAAGGTCGGTTGTAGCAAGTAGGTCACGTTGGTCAACTCCTCGGCGGCGGCTTGCCCGTCACATTCCTCGACGCGTGTCATTTCAACGTTGATGAAACCGGGCATCGCCGCTTGGACCTTGAAGTCCAAAAACTGGTCGCCAGGTATCTGCGGATCGCCGAAGCACTGCTTGGCCCGTTGCGCTGCCGCCCATCGCACCATCGCTGCGTTCCATTGTTCGGCCAAGGGGGAAAGCGGCTGGTCGATTCTCGGCACGCTGGTATGTTGCTCGAAAGGCCGACCCGTGCCGGTTTCTTTTCCAGCGGACCCATATGTGTCGCTGCGGCTCAACACGAACGGGCCCATCGAAACTGCGGCGCTACGCAAGTTGCCAAGCCGGTCGGCGTATTGCCGTTGTAGACAGGCGCTGGGGCTTTCATCTCGCTTGTTGATCACGCATAGCACATTGACCACTTTGAGCCACTGCTCCTGTCCTGTGCGCAATATGGTTTTTCCCGGGGCGGACAGTAAGGGTAGGGCGTCATCGTAACGCTTGCCCATTGCGGTGTCCTGTGCCGAGATCTCGGGATCCGCGCAGACTGTGCGTTCGAAACGGGTCTTGGCGTTGCCGCAGTCAAAGCTGGCGGCTACGCCGAGCGACGGCATTGAACAGGCGAGGAAAAGACTGACGACTGCAACCCAGCGTCTATTGGCCACGGTGAAAATTCTCCACATCGATGCTTCGTAAATAAGTAGCAAGTAAGTCGTAAGTAAGTAGCAAATGAGTAGCAAATGAGTAGCAAATGAGCCGGCCCGCTATCGAAGCCCCTCACCATGCATTGCTTGTTTCGTAATGCGCGCGAGATTGGTATATACCGCGAACTGAGGCAAACTCCTATATTCCCGAACCGTTTTAGGAAGTGCTTCCATGCCTATTACCCAACTTGACTCCGGTACTGCGCTCGTTCTGATCGATTTGCAAAAAGGTATCGTTGCATTGCCCACCGTGCATCCGGCCGCCAACGTGATCGAGCGCAGCGCCAAGCTGGCGCGGGCGTTTCGCAGCAAAGGCTTGCCGGTGGTGCTGGTCAACGTGGCCGGAGGCGCACCCGGACGCGCCGACGCGGCAGCCCCCGGCGGTACGCGTGCGGCGGACTGGGCAGAACTGGTCCCGGAATTGGAGCGAGCGCCGGAAGATTACACCGTCACTAAATATCAGTGGGGCGCTTTTTATGGAACCGCGCTCGACTTGCATCTGCGCCGCCGTGGTGTTACGCAGATCGTGCTTGCCGGCATTTCGACCAGCATTGGGGTGGAGTCCACAGCGCGGGCAGCGCACGAGCTCGGTTATAACGTGACGCTCGCAATCGACGCGATGACCGACCTGAACGCCGATGCCCATCGCAACAGTCTCGAACGGATCTTCCCGCGGCTGGGAGAATCGGGAAGCACAGAAGATGTGCTGGCGCTGCTGGGAAAGACCCGCTGAGTTTATCTTTGAGTGCATCCCGGGGTGCATCCCGGGGGTGCATCTCAGGGGGCATTTTTATGGCCGCGCAGCTTCGGAAACCGCTGCGAGGCTGATAGCTCTGTCATCACTTTCAATCGGAGGCGGTTCGGATGACGTTCGGGGTGTTTGTTGTAGTGATAGTGCTCGCCATCGGTTGCGCAGTGCTTAAATGGCGTCGCACGAGCAGAACGCTTTACATCGTATCGGTCATCCTGTTTCTGGCAGTCGGCTGTGGTCCCGTTCCGGCGTGGCTGCTTGGCGACCTGCAATCGCCCTATGCAGTGAAACCGACTATTGAGTGGGGCAAGCGCAACGCGATTGTTCTGCTGGGCGCTGGCGCCGAAAAAGTCGCGCGTACCGGTTTGGTCGAACCGGAAACGTTCGCATACCCACGCATCGTCGAAACAGCAGAGCTGTACAACGACTGTCGAAAGACGAAAGCGGATTGCAAGATTGTCGTGAGCGGCGGCGATGCGCGACACGTCGGCTCGCCGGAAGCGGTGGTCTATCGGGGCGTGCTGATAGGACTAGGGATAGCTGCGGCCGACGTACTTCTCGAACCCGACAGCATGAACACCTGGCAGAACGCGCAATTCACGAGCGCCGCGCTGCGGCGATACGATGCCGAGCGCGTGGTGCTGGTGACCTCAGGCATCCATCTGCGACGTAGTGTGCTGTACTTCACGCATTTCGGTGTCGCGGCAACGCCGGTGCGTGCGGACTATCTGGGCGCGGTGTTCTCTGCGGTGCCACTGTCGTACAACTTCGCAATCGCTGATTTCGCGATGCATGAATATGCCGGCATCGCCCGTTACTATGTGTACAACGCGCTAGGCTGGAATCCCGTGAGGAAGCATCCGGGCGAGGCGTGACGCGGCCGGGCTCAAGGCGTGACTTTCGCGCTGGCCTCTGAACCGATGTACTCATAGTCCGCGGTATTGACATGCGAGATCCGCAGCTCGACCGGTTGGCCGTGAAAGGAATAGGCAACTCGTGCGATTTCGAGTAGCGGTGTGCCGAGCTCGATTTGCAACAACTGGCTTTCCCTTTCGTCGGCAACCGTCACATGCAGTCGTTCGCTGGTGTCGATCACGTTGATGCCGAAGGCTGCCTGATAGAAGCTGTAGAGTGTGCTCGGTCGCTCGCGCAATGCGGCTTCGGTCAAACCCGGGAAGAGACTTTCGGGTAGCGTGATATTGTCGATCAACATCACGTCGCCGTGCAGCGCCAACTGGTTGGTGAAGTGAAATACCCGTGCGCCCGTCTCGAGCGCGAGCTTTTCGCTCTCGGCACGGGACGCCTTGCCCTTGCGAAAGCTGACCAGCGAGACGCTGGGATACGCTTTGACGCCGTCCTTGCGCACCAGCCGGAAAAAACGGAAGAAATGGTCGTCGCGTCTGTGCACGGACACAAACGTGCCCAGACCTTGATGCCGGATCAGGATGTTTTCCGCCACCAGTTCGTCGATCGCCTTGCGCAGGGTGCCGATCGAAACGCCGAAACGCTCGCCCAGACGCTTCTCCGCCGGGATCGCTTCGCCCGCGCGCCATTCTCCGGCTGCCAGCGCTGCCAGCATGCTGTGTTTTACTTCCTTGTAACGCGTGCCACCTATCATTGGGGCACCGCCGGCTGTCGCCGTATTTCTCAAAGCCGCGGTTTCCGTCATGAGTTTTTCCACTTGTGGGGCTTACTTGCGCTTACTCGAGTTTACTTTCTAGTAAGCTCAATTATACATACAGATCAAATTCAACTATATGATTTATATGAGATGGTTGATTATACCGTCGTGCGCGCGGGCATGCGGCCGTGGAAATACTGTTTGATCTCTTCGGTAAAGCGCATGCGCGAGTGACGGCTGCGTTCAAGCAGCCCGACCCGGCGCTGCACATCGATGCCCGGCAATGCTATCACCTGCAATGCGCGATCCCGCGCCCACTGCACGTTGGCCAACTGCGGCACGATCGATATACCGAAACCTTGTCGCACCAGCGCCACAATGGCCTCCACCGAATTCAACTCCATGCCCTCCTGAACCGTGACATCGGCGCGATACAGCACATCCAGGACCAGATGACCGGTCCAGGTCTGCCGGTCAAAGCGAATAAACGGTGAGCACCGCAGCGCCTCGATCGGATCATTGGGCAAAACAAAATGCGGGCGACGCGGCACGATCAGCACCATCGGTTCGTCATACAGCGGTGTCCACAACAAGTTGGCCGGCAAAGTGTTAGGCGACTGTGTGACCACCGCAGCGTCCAACTCCCCAGCCTCCACCCGCTGTGCGAAATCGCTGGACATGCCGGCGAATAATTTGACGTCGAGGCGGGGATGCGCTTGCTTGAGTGCCCACAGCGCATCGGCAAATGCCCCCATCAAGGCCGACACCAGCGCGCCCATGACCACCGTGCCCGCCAGCGCGTCCACTTCCCCGGTGAGCGCGAGCGCCTCATAGCGCAGCACCAATTCTTCGATGGCGGGCACCGCTTGCCGGCCCGCCGGGTTCAGCACGACGGCGCGCGCGCTGCGATCGAACAGCACCTGGTTGAGCGACTCTTCCAGCGCGCGGATTTGCAGACCGACCGCTGCGGCGGTCAGCCCGATTTCCGCGGCTGCAGCGGCAAAGCTGCCGTGCTTGGCCACAGTCAGAAAAGTCTTGAACGTACGGATTGAGGGCATGAATCACTTGTAAAACGGTATGAATCCATTATAAATATAAACTTTATCTCAACAGAAAAAATATTCGCTTTTATTTGTGCTTGAGGTCTCCGACAATTAGGCATTCTTCATCCCCCGGCAGGCGGTGCGCATCGTGCGCATTGTGTATAAGGTCGGGCCGGTAGCGAAGGGCGGGTCGGACTATGAGTGATGTGCTGGATGTCAAGGTGTGGCGCGGTACGGTGGAGGGCAGCTTTAGCACCTATCGTGTGCCGCGGCAGGCGAGTCAGACGGTACTCGATGTGGTGACCTACATCCAACGCGTGCTGGACCCCTCGCTGAGTTATCGCTTCGCTTGCCGCGTCGGTATGTGCGGCTCCTGCGCGATGACCGTGAATGGGATTGCACGCTGGACCTGTCGCACGCATGTGGCGAAAGTCGCCAAGGGCGACGCCCTCGAAATTGCCCCGTTGTCCAACTTGCCGGTGATCAAGGACCTTGCCACCGACATGAGCGAATTCTTCGATAAATGGGCGCGTGCGCAAGGACAGTTCAAAGGCAAGCTGACCCGACACGACGAATTCGCGCAAGTCGAGCCGGCCTCGAAGGCGCGTGTCGCGGCCAGTGCCGGCATCGAATGCATTGGCTGTGGCGTGTGTTACGCCTCCTGCGACGTCGTTGCGTGGCGCCCTGAATTCCTGGGCCCGGCAGCGCTCAATCGGGCCTGGACTCTCGTCAACGACGAGCGCGATGTGGCGGGCGCCGAGCGGTTGCGCGCCGTGGCTGGCGACGCCGGCTGTCATTCTTGTCATACGCAGGGTTCTTGCAGCGAGCGCTGCCCCAAGCAGATTGCGCCGACGGCCGGCATTGCCGGGCTCAAGCGCATGGTTGCCAAGGCGGCGGTGCGGGGTACGCTGTGAGGCGCACTATAAGCTGCGCTATGAGTCGGGCTATGAGTCGGACGATGAATGAGGCTATGAGTCGCGCGCATGCTTCGTCGAGGATAGAGCGCCGATGGCTATGACGAGTTCCCCCTCCCTCGCGGCGACGCAGGCCAAGCACTGGTATTGGCAACGCATCAGCGCAATGGTGCTCGCCCTGTGCGTGCTGCTGCATTTGGGCGTGATCATCTACGCGGTGCGCAGTGGCCTGAGCGCCGCCGCGATACTTGGGCGCACGCACGGCAGCTTGCTGTTCGGCGGGTTCTATGTGATTTTTGTCCTCGCCTGTGCGGTGCACGTGCCGATCGGCCTGGGCCGCATCGCGGAGGAATGGCTCGGTTGTTCGACGCGTGCCGCGCAAATCGGCGCGCGGCTGTTCGGCTTGCTTATCTTGTTCATGGGCCTGCGTGCCGTGTATGGCGTGGTCCTGGCATGAGCGCGGGTGCACGATACGATCACGTCGATAGGCCCAACATCAATAAATGCGGCGTCAACAAACACGACGTCAATAAACGCGGCGTCGATAAACCTTGCGCCGATAAACCCGACGTCGATCAGCCTACGTCGGCGCGCTGCGCGTCGACTTCCATAAAACCATGAAACGTCGCAACGACTACCGCGCCCGTCAACATCCCGCTTATTGGGCATTCCTGGTCCATCGGTGTTCGGGTCTTGCGTTGGGCTTGTTCTTGCCTTTGCATTTTTGGGCACTGGGGCGGGCCATGCAGGGCGTAGCGGGGCTGGACAGCTTCCTGCGCTTCGTCGATCAACCGCTGTTCCAGTTCGCCGAGTGGGGCCTGGTCGTACTGCTGGCGCTGCACATGATGGGCGGTGTGCGCTTGCTGCTGATCGAGTTTGGCGACTGGTCCGGGTTGCGCAAGAACTGGATCGCGGCCGCTTGCGGCTTTGGCTTGCTGGCAGGGTTGGCTTACGCGTTGGCGCTGATGGGTTAGCTAAGGTTACCGGCAAAAAGCGTACGACACATACGAGATGCACGACACACACGAAATGCCATTGCGCAATCGTGCGTCCATTTACATTGAGAGGGCATCATGAAGATCGATTTGCCTGCCGTCGAAGAAGCGGCGAAGGAACTCTACATTCGCGCGCTGAAGATCCTGCCGCCCGATATCAAGGCTGGTTTTACGAAGCTGACCGAAAGCGAGACCGCACCGACCGCGCAAAGCGTGCTGGCGATCATGGTGACCAATATCCAGGTTGCCGAAGATACCGAGAACATGTTGTGCCAGGACACCGGTCTGCCGATCTACAACGTGACCATAGGGCGCAATGTCAGCGTCGACGGACACGCGCTCATGCAAGCCATCCGGCGCGGCTGCGAACGTGCGACGCACGAGCACCCGCTGCGCTCGTCGGTCGTGCATCCGATCACGCGCAAGAATGAGCACTCCTCGTGCGGCGCTGGCGTGCCGGTGATCCACATCGACTTCAGCGACACCGACGAGCTGTTCGATATCGAAATGATTCCCAAGGGCAGCGGCTCCGAAAACAACTCGTTCCTGAAGATGGCGATACCGGCCGAGGGCGTCGATGCCATCAAGACCTTCGTGATCGACTGTGTGCTGGCCGCGGGCGGCAAGACGTGTCCGCCGACCATCATCGGCGTTGGCGTGGGCGGCACGTCCGATCTATGCGTGGCGCTGGCCAAGCGCGCGGCCACGCGGCCACTCGGCAGCGTGTGCAGCGACCCCGAGGGGGCAAAGCTCGAGACGCAATTATTGAAGGCGGTCAATCTGCTGGGTGTGGGTCCGCAGGGGTTGGGCGGCGACTCAACCGCATTCGCCGTGCATATCGAACTGGCTGCCACGCACATCACGATGAACCCGGTCGCGGTCAACATGCAATGCCATTCGGCACGACGCGCGCGCGCCCGGTTTTCGCCGTCGGGTGTGGCTTACGGCTTCTGAACAAGGACCCTCATCATGGCACATCATGAATTGACCACACCGGTCACCGAAGCGCAGATGCGGCAACTCCGGATCGACGATACGGTCACGCTGCAAGGCACGCTCTACGGCATTCGCGACGCGACGCAAATCCACCTGTTCGATCGCGGCCGCACCACGCGCTTTGACCTGAGCGGCCATGCGGTGATCCACACCGCGCCGAACGTGAGAAAAGTCGAGCCGAGCGCGGATTTCCCCGCCGGCTATGAGTCGATCTGCGTCGGCACCACCACCTCGGATCGCATGGAGCGCTTCACTCGACCGCTCATGACTCAACTTGGTGTGCGCATCATCATCGGCAAGGGTGGTCTGCGCGAGGATTCGCTTGCGGCATTCGGTGAGCTCGGCGGTGTGTATCTCGCCATCATCGGCGGGACGGCGGCCCTCGAATCTACCTGGGTCGAGCAAATCGAGGACGTCGATCTCGACGATCTCAACCCTGAGTCGCTGTGGAAGTTTCGCATTCGCGATTTCGGGCCGCTGCGCGTGGCGATGGACAGCTACGGCGGCAGTCTCTACGAGACAGTGCGCGAGGATGCACAGGCCAGACGTGCGCTGGCATTGGCCAGCCTCGGCGTTGGGGCGAGTGCAGGCGCGGCTGCAATTACCCATGCCAGCGCGAATACGGGCGCGAATACCAACGCGAACGCGGAGAAAAAGGCATGACGCTCAAGCGGCTGCAGACGGACATCCTGATCCTGGGGTCCGGCGGCGCGGGGCTCTTTGCGGCGCTTCATGCGCATCAAACCGATCCTTCGCTTTCGATCACGGTTGCCGTGAAGGGTTTGCTCGGAAAGTGCGGTTGTACGCGCATGGTGCAAGGCGGCTACAACGTGGCGCTGGCCGAAGGCGATTCGATCGAGCGGCACTTCATGGACACGATAGAGGGCAGCAAGTGGTTAGCTAATCAGGACCTCGCCTGGACCCTGGTAACGGGCGCGGTCGAGCGCATCCATGAGCTGGAAAACGAGCTGGGCTGCTTCTTCGATCGCAACCCCGACGGAACGGTGCATCAGAAGGCGTTCGCGGGGCAGACCTTCGACCGCACCGTGCACAAGGGCGATTTGACCGGCATTGAGATCATCAATCGGCTGGCCGAGCAGGTTTGGGCGCGCGGCATCGATCGCCTCGAGGAGCATCGCGCCATCGAGTTGATTCGAACCGCGGATGGGCGTGCGATCGCGGGCGTGTTGATGATCGATATGCGCAGCGGCGAATTCGTATTCGTCCAGGCACGTGCGGTGCTGCTGGCGACCGGCGGCGGCCCCACCATGTACAAATACCATACGCCTTCCGGTGACAAGAGTTGCGATGGCCTCGCGATGGCGTTGCGCGCGGGCTTGCCGTTGCGCGACATGGAGATGGTGCAATTCCATCCGACCGGTCTGCTCGCCGGCACCGGCACGCGCATGACCGGCACCGTGATCGAGGAAGGTTTGCGCGGCGCCGGCGGCTATTTGCTCAATGGCCGCAACGACGGTAGCGACGAGCCCGGCGAACGCTTCATGCAGCATTACGATGCACGTCAGGAACGCGCTACGCGCGATATCGTCTCGCGTGCCATTTATTCGGAAATGCGTGCGGGCCGCACTTCGCCCAACGGCGGAGTCTATATCCAGATGCACCATCTCGGCCCCGAGAAAGTGCGCAAGCAATTCAAGGGCATGGTCGAGCGTTGCGCGGACTGCGGCTTCGATCTGGCCGGCGGTCTGGTCGAGGTGGTACCGACCGCGCATTACATGATGGGCGGCGTGGTATTCGAGCCCGATTGCCGCACCGTTTTGGAAGGCTTGTTCGCGGCGGGCGAGGACACCGGCGGCGTGCACGGCGCGAACCGCCTGGGCGGGAACGGCGTGGCGAACTCCACCGTGTTCGGCGGTATCGCCGGCGAGAGCATGGTGCACTGGTTGCAGGAGCATGGGGACTGGCGTGGGCCCGACGAGGCTGCGATTCGCGAGAGCATCGCGATGCACGAGGCGCCGTTTGTGGCGGCTGCCGCGGAGCAAGCGCAGCCACTGTCGACGAGCATGCAAGCGAATGCAGAATTAAATACGCAAACAAACACGCAACAACACAGCAGCGGCGATCTCGAGTCGATTCGTGAAGCGTTGTTCGACTGCATGTGGGACGACGTCGGCATCTTGCGTACCGCGCAAGGGCTACAGCGCGCGCAAGGCAAGTTAGAGGAACTTGAGGCGGAATTGTCGCGCATCCGTTTGCGGGACGATCAGCCGGGCGGCCGTGCCTTTAATCTGAGTTGGCACGATTGGCTCAATCTACGCAGCCTCGTCACGATAAGCCGTGTGATTGCGACCGCTGCGCTGGCGCGTGAGGATTCGCGCGGCGCACACTTCCGCGAGGATTTTCCTGAGACGGGAGATCTGCCCAATTCGACTTACACGGTCGTGCGCGCACGCGATGCGCGCGGGGGTAATGTGATCCGCGAGGTGATCGGCAATGAGATTGGCAACGGAGATGGAGCCGAAGTCGGCAACAGCAACAACCACGGCCGCGAGTCGCAATCCAGCGACTTCACGCTGACCCGCGAACCCGTGAATTTCACGCGGGTGCGCCCGGGCGAGACGATACTTTAGCCCGCAAGGCTACGCCATACGAGGCTAGATCCGCCGAAGATCAGGATTGCCCACACGGCTTGCACCACGCGATGTGGCGGCAGCCGGTGGTGCAGGTGATTGCCGATAAACAACCCGAGCATCGCGCAAGGCAGCAACAGTATTGCCAACTGAGGCAGGTGCGCTTGTTCGTATAGCCCGGCGCCCGCGAACAGCACCAGCCGCGCGATTGCGCTGAGAAAAATCAGTGCGCTGATGGTGGCGCGCATGATTATCTTGTCGGGCAGCCGGCGTGTCAGATAGATGGTGTAGATCGGACCGCCGGTTCCGAACAGTGCAGTGAAGATGCCGCCCGAGAGCCCCAGCGGCACCGCCCATATGCCGGAAATCGGCCGCACCACCGGCCGCCACAGCAAACTCCAGGCCGAGTAAGCGAGCACAAATACCCCGAGCAACAATAGCAGCGCGCGCTCCGGTGCTCTTACCAGCAGTGTCACACCCAGTACCATGCCCACCAGCATAAACGGGATCAGCCGACGCAGTTCGGCCCGGTCGATGGATGCGCGATTTTTCATGCCCATCACCAAGCCGGCGCACAGATCGAAGACCAGCATCAACGGTACCGCGGTGCGCAACGGCAACAACTGAGCCAGCAGCGGAATCGCGGTGATCGACGAGCCGAAGCCGGTCAGGCCGTAAATGATGTAGGCCAGCACGATGATCATCGCACTTGGAACCAGCGTCGTAAGCGGCAGTTGCATCCAGGCCTGAAGGGCAAGCATGGCGTTGCGATCGGCTTACGGTACGGTGGTGAGTTGCGCCAGCATTGCGTCGCTGATCTCGATGCCGTCCGCTTGCGCGCGCTCGGCCAGAATGAGGCGGCGCGCGCCCGGCATGCGCACTTCAGCGTCCAATTGCATCATGGCGATCAGCGTTTCGATGCGTTCCTGGAACACGTCGCTGCCGGCCATCGCGGCCGGGTCTATCACCAGGAATGCCTGGCCAAGACGCGGCCGGTTGCCTTCTTCGGTGAAGAACGAGTCGGCCTCGAAACCGAATGCCGCACCGGTGAGCGCGCAACACAGAAGCTCGACAACCATCGCCAGCATGGCGCCCTTGAGGCCGCCTGCGGGCAGCATCATGCCGGCCAACCCTGCGGCGGCATCGGTGGTGGGTTGGCCGTCTTTGTCTAGCGCCCAGCCCAGTGGAATCGGTTCGCCCTTTTTCGCAGCGACCATCAACTTGCCGCGTGCCACTTCCGAAAGCGACAAGTCTATCGTCAGCGGCGCCTGATTCTGGCGAGGGAACACGGCCGCGATCGGATTGGTGCCGAACAGCGCACGGCGTCCCCCCCAAGCAGGCATCGCAGCCGGCGAATTGCCAAACGCCAGGCCGACCATGCCGGCCGCTGCGACTGCTTCCAGGTGGTAGGCCGCCGCTCCGAAATGGTGGCTGCGAGCAACCCCGACAAACGCGCAGCCGCATTCGCGTGCACGCGCGATCGCTTCCTGCACGGCCAGTGCGCACGCCGGAAAGGCCAGTCCTTCATCGGCATCCACCAGGCACGCGCCGCGTTTCTGGGTGCCGTTGGTCACCACACGCGCTTGCGCTTGACCATTGACTCGGCCATGCCGCAAGTGCCCGGCATATTGGGTGACGCGCGACAGGCCGTGCGAGGCCAGCCCTTGCGCTTCCGCTGCGACCAGGGCGACCGCGGTGGCTTGCGCCATCGGTTCGGAGGCACCGGCATGACGCAGCGCTTGAGCTGCAAGATCCTGCAATTGAGTGATCGAAAGTTTGGGCATCGACTAAAAAAACTTGATTGAATAAAAAAGGCCGCACGAGCGGCACTAACGACTGCAGCACCGCAGGAACCGCGCGACCTCGTCGGTGATGAATCGCTTAGTTCTGCATGCCCCATTTGCGCACGGTGCGGTTTTCGATCACCCGGAAAATCAGGTTCTCGACGACCAGTCCGATCAAGATCACAGTGAACAGGCCGGCAAACACATTGGCGATTTCGAGCTCGTTCTTGTTCTCATAGATGTACCAGCCGAGGCCGCCGGAGCCGGAGCTCACGCCAAACACCAATTCGGAGGCGATCAATGTGCGCCACGCAAACGCCCAGCCTATCTTCAGGCCGGTGAGTATGGATGGAAAGGCTGCAGGAATCAGGATTTTCGCGACATACGGCAAACCGCGCAAGCCATAGTTCTTGCCCACCATGCGCATGGTGGTAGAAACGGAAAGAAAGCCCGAATGCGTATTCAGTGCAACCGACCACAGCACCGAATGCACCAGCACGAATATCAAACTGCCGCTGCCCAAGCCGAACCAGATCAGCGCGATCGGCAACAGGGCGATGGCCGGCAGTGGATTGAACATCGAGGTCAGCGTTTCGAGCAGATCGGTGCCGATGCGCGAGGCGATGCCCAGAGCGGTGAGCAGCGCCGCCAACACAATACCGATCGAATAACCCACCAGCAGCGTTTTCAGCGAGGCCCAGACCTTGATCAGCAATTCGCCGCTGGCAATGCCCTTGATAAAGGCGACGTTGGTCGCGATAAAGGTTGGGAACAGCAGTTCGTTGTTGAGCATCCGCGCGCCGATTTCCCAGATCACTGCGAGCAGTATCAGGATCGCAACCTTGCGCAACGCGGCGATGTTATAGATCCGCTCGAACGACGACAGGGGCTTTTCAACTACGCCGAACGCCGAGGAGGCGATGGTCGTGCGATGAATTTCGGGCCGGCTGACCAGCATTGCGTCCTTGTCATCCATGATGGGTTTCCTCTTCGATTTCGTCGGAGAACAGCATGGCGTGGATGTGCGCTTCCAGCGCCTTGGCCTCTTGACCATCGATTCGGTCGCGCGGCACGCTGGCCAACTCGGCCTTGACTTGGCCCGGATGTGGCGAGAGCAACAGGATGCGGCTGCCGCATTTGATGGCCTCGGGGATCGAATGGGTCACGAACAGCACCGTGAAATGCGTGTCGTCCCATAGCTGCAGTAGCTCATCCTGCATCTTGCGGCGCGTAAGCGCATCGAGTGCGGCGTACGGCTCGTCCATCAGCAGTATGTCGGGCTCCATCGCCATGCCGCGCGCAATCGCCACCCGCTGCTTCATGCCGCCTGACAACATATGCGGATGGTGATTGCAGAACTTCGCGAGCTTGACCTTCTCGATGTACTGCATGGCTTTGTCTTCGGCGGCCTTGCCCGACAGTTTGTGCGAAGCCAGCAGTGGAAACATGACGTTTTCCTTCACGGTCTTCCACGGCAGCAACTGGTCGAACTCCTGAAACACCATCATGCGGTCCGGGCCGGGCTTCTTGATCACATTCCCTTTGAGGCGAATCTCGCCTTCAGTGGGGGTGAGATATCCGCCCACGGCTTTGAGCAAGGTCGATTTGCCGCAGCCTGAAGGCCCAAGCAGTACATAGCGGTCGGACTTGAAAACCTGGAAATCGATGCGATAGGTAGCGGTGACCAGATGCTCTTTGGTCTTGTACTGCAAGGTCACTCCGCTCACGTCGAGCAGAGGTGCGGAGCTGGGAATCGGGTTGGCACTCATATCCATACAGGCACTCCGGGAGCAAAAGCGAAAAAGGCGCGGCGGTGGGCCGCGCCGCTTCGCGTGTTCATCAGCTACTAGCCATATGCGTTTGCGCGCTGCGCCCTTCAGCTACCGGGCAGTGCGTAAACTTCGGGAAAGAAAAGGTCCTTCCATGAGGTGGGCTGTGCCTTGATCGATCCGATCTTGTTCATGAAGTCGACATACTTCAGGACATTCTGCGGCGTGGTTGTAAAGACCACATTCGGATCGTTCAGCATACCCAGGATGTGAGCCTTGGTGTCCTTGTCCTTGGAGATGCGCAGGTAAGCATCGGCAGCCCAGGGCTTGTCCTTGTTGATCTGGCCGATGGCGTCATTGAGCGCCTTGAAGAACGCCGCGTACACCTTGGGGTTTTCGTTCCTGAATTTGGTGGTGGTCCAGATCAGGTTGAAGCTGGCTGGGCCGCCCAGCACCTGATAGGAGTCGAGCACCGTGTGGATGTGCGGCGCCGCGAGTTCCTGGTACTGAAATGGCGGGGAACTGAAGTGTCCGGTGATCTCGCTGTTGCCTGAGAGCAGTGCGGTTTCGCCATCCGGATGGCTCATCGATACCGTGAGGGAGTCGAGCTTGTTTTGTTGGCCGGGCCCGAACGCCTGTTCGGCTGCCATCTGCAACGTGACGGCCTGGATCGAGACCTTGACCGCCGGCAGCGCAATCTTGTCCTTGTCGGTAAAGTCCTTGATGGTTTTGACGTTGGGATTATTCGTCGTCAGATAAAGCGGCATCGAGTTCAGCCCCGATACTGCCTTGATCTGGTAGTTGGTGCGCGTCTTGGCCCATAGCGTGATCAGTGGAGCCACGCCGCCCGAGGCGAAATGCAGGCTGCCCGATAGCAGCGCGTCATTCATCACATTGCCGCCGGCAAATTTGGCCCAATTCACCTTGAGGTCCGGGATGCCTTCTTCCTTCGCGTATTTCTCGACCAGCTTTTGGTCGTCCATGATCATCAGCGGCAGATAACTAATGCCGTACTGCTCGGCCACTTCCAGTTCGCTGACTTCAGCGTACGACGGCGTTGCCAGCGCCATAAATGCGGTGGCCACGGATATGGCCAGGACTGATGTGAGCTTCACGGTTGTCTCCTCGTTGCGTGCTCGCTTATTGACGTGCAGTGATACGGGCCGTGCGGGACGACGGGAACGGAAACAGGGCGTGCGACGCCCTGTTTTACCCGGGAGTATCTGTTAGTCGATACTGTTCCCGGGCATGTTCACCATCTTCCTTATTGTGCTCCTTCTGATTATTTTTTATGCGCTTTCGTGAATGCGGGTGAGCACAAATTCACGATGGCCCAACGCTTCAGCCGCGGTCCATTGGCCGTTGATGGTGGCCATCATGCATTCGAGCAGCTTGTCGCCGGTTTGGTCCAGCGTCAATTCGCGCTGCAGCAGGCCGGAACAGTCCACGTCCATGTGTTCGCCCATCAGGCGGACGGTACGCGGGTTGGCGCACAGCTTGATGACCGGCACGATCGGGTTGCCGATCACGTTGCCTTGGCCTGTCGGGAAGAAATGCACGGCGAAGCCCGAAGCCGCGCACAGCGTGACCATTTCAGCGGCAGCCGAGGAAGAATCCATGAACCACAGGCCCGGATGGGTCGGCTCTTCGCCTTTGTCGATCACGCCGTCGACCGTACATTTCTTGCCGATCTTCTGGATGTTGCCCAGCGCTTTTTCTTCGATAGTGGTGAGGCCGCCGGCAATATTGCCCTTGGTCGGCTGCGACTCCGACAGATCGGTGGTCTTCCAGCGATCGATCATGGCTTGATAGCGGTTGAACATCGACATGAAATCGTCGCGCACCTTATCGTTGGCGCAACGCGCCGCAACGATATGTTCGCCACCGGTAATTTCCGAGGTTTCGCCGAACACCAGCGTGGTGCCCAACGGGTGCAGCTTATCGAAGGCGTTGCCCACGGTCGGGTTGGCGCCGCAGCCGGAGGTGGTGTCCGATTCGCCGCATTTGGTCGACACCCACAAGTCGCTGATCGGGCACTCGACACGATGCAATCCCGTGGCGTACTGCACGAACTTCTTGGCGGCCTGCGACGCGCGCATGATGGTTTCGTGGTCGCCGTGGCCTTCGATGCCGAAGCCGATGACCGGCTTGCCGGTCTTGGCGATGCCGTCCACCACTTTCTTGGTCCAGCCGTCTTCGATGCCGATCACGACTACCGCAGCGACGTTCGGGTTGGAGCCCGCGCCGATCAGGGTGCGAAAGTGCAGGTCGAGGTCGGGTCCGAACTGCAGACGTCCATACGGGTGGGGAATCGCCATGGTGCCCTTGATGGCGGTGGCCACGGCTTCGCAGGCGGCGTTGGAAAGGTCGTCCAACGGCAGGATCAGGACGTGGTTGCGCACGCCGACGCGGCCGTTGTCGCGGCGATAACCGCGGAAGGTGGTGTTCTTGTCGATAACTGGCATTTAAGAATTCCTTGATGAATAAGGGCGCAAATGAGGTGCACATTCGGGCATGCGCTTTTGAGCCGCGCTAGGGAGCTGCGCTCGTAGCTGCGCTTCTGAGCCCGATTTCGGCGCTACCTCAATGGAATGCGGAACGTCGCAAGGTCGTAGCGTGAATTACCAGCGCTTGGTCTTGATGTTGTGCACGTGCGCGTGTTCGCCGGCCTTGATAGGCGCGACCACTTTGCCGATGTCCACGCCGTATTTGTAGACCGTGTCGCCGACTGCCATGCTCTTGAGCGCAACCTTGTGCCCGATGGGAATTTCCTGCACAGCCTTGACCGAGATGGTGCGGTCTTCATCCATGATCCAAGCGGTCAACTCGGTGCCGGCCTGGATACCCTCGACGACCGCCACTGCGACCGTGTCTTTTGCGTCGTGCAACACAACGTGAATCATGCGACATTCCTCCGTAATGAATAGCGCGTTAAATGGTTAAAGCGTAAATCATCATAGGCGCGCAAATCGTCGAAGTCAACTATATGATTCAGATGAGTTGAACGAATTGCGATGCTCTGCCATAATCGATTCGAAGGGAGTTCAAGCTCGCAAGCAGGGCTAGATAAAAAGCAGAACCGAAAGTAAAACCAAAAGTAGAACCCGCGGGATACACGCGGGTCTACCCCACGGATTCGGCCTTTCGCGCGACACATCCGGCATACGACCGGCACACACCAGCGCGCTGCTATCGGGCGGTCGCGCTGTCACAAATGGAGGAGACACCATTTTGCGCTTGCTTAAACATCTTTATGTCCAGGTCCTGATTGGCTTGGTGGCCGGAATTCTGGTCGGGTATTTCGCGCCGGCCTTCGGGATCGAAGTCAAGCCGTTAGGCGACACTTTTATTCGTTTGATCAAGATGCTGATTACCCTAGTGATCTTTTGCACTGTGTCGATCGGCATCGCGAAAATGGAAAGTCTCAAGAGCGTCGGCCGGGTCGGCATGAAGACCATTCTTTACTTCGAAGCGGTGACGACTGTGGCGCTGGTGATAGGGCTGGTGGTCGCCAACCTGGTGCATCCGGGCGCGGGCCTGAACATCGACCCGAAGACACTGGACACGCACTCGCTGAGTCAATATGTGGCGGAGGTCCACACCGCGGCGAATTCCAGTTTCCTCGAAGAAATCGTGCCGAACTCGGTGGTGGGGGCGTTTGCGCGCGGCAATCTTTTGCAGGTGCTGATGTTCTCGGTGCTGTTCGGCATCGCGCTGTCGATGATGGGCCGGCGTAGCCAGTTTCTGGCCACCACCGTCGAGCAATTCGGCGAAGTGCTGATGCGCATCGTTGAAATGATCATGAAGTTGGCGCCATTGGGTGCGTTCGGCGCCATGGCGTTTACGGTCGGGCGTTACGGCATCGGTACCTTGCAGCAGTTGGGCTTGCTGATCGTGTGCTTTTACATCACCAGCATTTTATTCATCGTGCTGGTGCTGGGCACGATTTGCCGTTGCGTGGGCGTAGGGCTGTGGCCGATGCTGAAGTATCTGCGCGAAGAAATTTTCATTGTGCTGGGTACGTCGACCACCGAGTCAGTGCTGCCGCGCTTGATGGTCAAGCTTGAGCGGCTGGGCTGTTCGCGTACTGTCGTCGGGCTGGTGCTGCCGACCGGTTATTCGTTCAACCTCGACGGAGCGGCGATCTATTTGACGATGACTTCGTTGTTCATCGCGCAGGCGACCAATACGCATTTGTCGCTGTGGCAGCAGATCGGCTTGCTGGCGATCCTGATGCTGACGTCGAAGGGCGGGGCGGGGGTGGCGGGTGCCGCGCTCGTGGCACTCACGGCTACGCTGTCTTCGCACAACATCATTCCTGTGGCCGGCATCACGCTGATCCTTGGTATCGATCGGATACTCAATGAGATTCGCGCTATCGTTAATCTGATCGGCAATGCGGTGGCGACGCTGGTTGTGGCGCGCTGGGAGGGGGCGCTAGATTTGGTGCGGGCGCGGGCGGTTCTTGCGGGCGAGTTTGTGCCGCAGGACGAGGTTGAGGATGAGCCCACGCTGGGCGATCAGCCTGTGGGCGATCCGTCCCGCGCTGGGATGGCACATCACTATGGGAATGAAAGCGTGATTTTGAAGTCTGCCTCTGGGCCACGCTGAACGGCGCTATACACTCGGCGCCGATCGAACCACCCGGTGCTGGAGAGGGCGTCAATAGACATCGCGCACATAGCGCTTGTCTTTCGCGAGGCGGCTAACGTATTCCAGGGCTCTTTCGTCGCTCATGTCACCGTGTTGAGCAACGACAGCCTTGAGTGCCGCGTCGACGTCCTTGGCCATGCGACCGGCATCGCCGCAAACGTAGAAATGAGCTCCGGCCTCCAGCCAGCTCCACAGTTCTGCTCCGTGCTCGCGTAGACGATCTTGCACGTAGATCTTTTCGTTTTGGTCGCGGGAGAAGGCCAGATCGAGCCGGGTCAGCAGGCCACTCTTGCGCATCTGCTCCAGTTCGTCACGGTAATAGAAATCCGTGGCGGCATGCTGTTCACCAAAAAACAGCCAATTGCGACCGGTATCGCCACGTGCAAGCCGTTCGTGCAGAAAGCCGCGAAACGGCGCCACACCGGTACCGGGCCCGACCATCACGATAGGCGTGTCGCCACTGCGAGGGGGGCGAAAATGCGCCGACTTTTGCACGAACACTGGCACGCTTAAGTCATCGGCTCGATCGGCCAAGAAGGTCGAGGAAACCCCTTTGCGCTGACGCCGACCGTTGTTATACCGAACCGTCGCTACGGTCAGGTGTATCTCACCAGGATGTGCCTTGGGGCTCGAAGCAATCGAATACAGCCTGGGCTGCAGGCGCTTGAGCATGCCGACCAGGTCCGACGCGCCGAGCTCTATCGGAAACTCATGCAGCACGTCGACTAACTGCTGACCCCACAACCATTTTTTTAAATCGCTTTTGCGATCCTCGCTCAGCAATTCCCTGAGCGTGCCATTTTGACTTCTCGCCGCTATGTAGGCCAATGCCTCGGGGCTAGGACGCGCAATTTCAAAGTGCTTACCGAGCGCCTCGACAAGTTGTATCTCCCCTACACCCGGCACGTTCACTGCGGTATCTGCATGGAGCTTGCTCACCCCGATGATCTCGTCGACCAGTTCGGGGCAGTTGCTGGGCCACACGCCGAGCGCATCGCCAACTTCGTATTCGAGGCCGGATTCACCCGTTTCCAGCGAGAAATAACGTGTGTCTTTTGATGCTCCGTGTCTATTGAGCCGCAGATTTTTCACCAGCCGGGCAGCTCCCGGATTGGTCTTCGAATGCAGGGTGCCCGGTAATACGCCAGGGATCATTCCTTCGGCCGGCACGGCGTGTAGCGCCGCGTCTTCTTCCTTGATGCGCGCGATGATGCGCTCGAGCCAAGCGTCGGCCGCCGGTTGATACTCGGCATCGCAATCAACGCGCTCCATCAAGCGCAATGCCCCCTGCTCGGAGAGACGGGCGTCCAGATTTCGGCCATGGGCGCAGAACTGATCATAGTTTCGATCGCCGAATGCCAGCACCGCGTAGCGCAGACCATCAAGGCGCAAAGCATTCTCGGCCTTCATCGCGGCCCAGAAGCTTAGTCCGTTGTCCGGTGGATCGCCGTCGCCAAACGTGCTGGTCATCAGCAGCACGTATTGTGCTTTTGCCAGCGCGCTTATCGGATAGTCGGCCATGCTGGCGGTTCGTATTTCGAAGCCGGACTCCATCAGTTGCGTGGCATACAGGTCGGTCAGCGTTTCGATATTCCCCGTCTGCGATGCCCATAGCAGCACAACCTTGGGCCGTGTACGAGCGATCCGGACAGTGGAGGGCTCTTCGGTTGTCTGCGGCCCTTGCGCGGATGTTTCCAGCACGGGCGCGACAAGAGCGCAGCGGCTAAACGCACCCGCAAGCATGCCGTTAAACCAAAGCCGGGTGTCGGCGGTGAATGGCGCGTCCAGCGGTAACGCGGGAACGCCGTCCATTTGCCGACCCTCGAGCGTGCGCATGCCGCTGAGGAAGCCGGATATGTAAATGCGCTGTGTATCGGTGAGTTGAGGTACTGGCAGTTCTGGAATGCCGAGCAGGGTTACGAGGGCATTAATTTTGGGCATATCCAGTTCCTGGGGCGAACCGCCCTGATCGACGGTCGCTAACACGGATGAGGCAGATGACTCAGATCGTTGCGAGTTGAAGATGTCGTCATGCATATCGCGCGTCGTGGTCGTACTTGCTGCGGGTGTTACGCGACTGAGCACGACGGCGCAAAACTTGAATTCGGGCTGATGCGAAATCGGGTCTACGGCGTCATTGGTGACAGCATTGATACAAAGATCTTCGCCAAACACATCATTCCAATGCATGGGGGCGAAGCAATTACCGGCACGAACCCGATCGGTCACGATCGCAGGCAGCAAAGCACGACCTCGGCGAGACCGAATTTCGACGGTGTCTTTTTCCGTAATGCCGAGAGCCGCCGCATCCTCCGGATGGATTTCCACGAAGGGGCCAGGGTTCAGCTTGTTCAGCATGGCAACCTTGCCGGTTTTGGTCATGGTGTGCCACTGATGTTGCAAACGCCCCGTATTGAGTACGACAGGAAAATCCGAATCGGGCATTTCGGCGGGAGCGACGTGCGCACGCGCGAAGAAAATCGCCTTACCCCGTGCAGTGGGAAAAACCAGGCGCGGCCGACGGCCGTCGGACTGTTCCGTGAGCGGCTGACTGACGCCATCATTGATATAGCGAATCGGATTGCGGTCGTGGGTGCTTCCGGGCGCACACGGCCATTGCAACGGCGCTTCGCGCAACCGCGCGTGGCTCGCCCCGCGCAGGTCGTAACCGGTCTTCGGATTCGACATCCGGGTGATTTCCTCGAAGACCTCGTCCGCGCTGGCGTAACTGAAGGCCTCGGCAAAACCCATTTCACCCGCGACGCGCGCAATGATCTGCCAGTCCGGCAACGCCGCTCCCGGGGGTTCGACGGCTTTGCGCATCAGCGTCATATTGCGCTCGGAATTGATCATCACGCCTTCAGCCTCGGCCCACAAGGCGCCTGGCAGAAGCACGTCCGCGTAGCGATTGGTTTCCGTGTCGAGAAACGCATCCTGGGTGATGACCAGCTCGGCGGCCTGCAACCCGGCGATCACACTCTGACGATGCGCAACGGTTGCCACCGGATTGGTGCAGATAATCCAACAGGCTTTGATGTCCCCGGCAGCCATGCGAGAGAACATGTCGATGGTGCCGCCCGTGCCACCTTTACCGCTTGTGCCTTTTGTACCGCTTGTACCCTTCCCCAGTTCAGTCTTGAGCGTGCCACTGGGAATACCCCATAGCGCTTCGATAAAAGCGCGGTCCTCCTCCACCAGCACCGAACGTTGGCCAGGAAGCCCAGGGCCCATATAGCCCATCTCGCGACCCCCCATGGCATTGGGTTGCCCGGTTAGCGAAAATGGCCCGCTGCCGGGGCGGCATATCTTGCCGGTAGCCAGGTGCAGATTGCAGATCGCGTTGGTATTCCAGGTGCCGTGCGTGCTCTGGTTCAGGCCCATGGTCCAGCAACTCATCCACTCGGGGGCGGCGCCCATCCATTGCGCAGCGGTGCGAATATCCGACTCGGGAATGCCCGTGATCTCCGCGACCTTATCGGGTGTGTATTCCTCGAGAAAGGCGGGCATCGCTTCCCAACCCTCGGTCGATTCGGTGATGAAGACTGCGTCCGTGTCGCCATTCTTGTGAATGAGGTGCAGCAGGCCGTTGAGCAACGCCAGATCGCTCCCCGGTTTGATCTGCATGAAGAGGCTGGCTTTGTCGGCCGTCGCGTTGCGTCTTGGATCGACCACGATCAGCTTGGCACCGGCTTTCACGCGGTCCATCATCCGCAGGAACAGGATCGGATGGCAGTCGGCCATGTTGGCACCGATCACAAAAAACAGATTGGCCTTGTCGATGTCTTCATAGGAACCCGGCGGGCCGTCCGCCCCCAGCGACAGTTTGTATCCGCTGCCCGCACTGGCCATGCATAGCCGCGAATTGGATTCGATATTGTTGGTGCCGACAAAGCCCTTCGCGAGCTTGTTGATCAGGTATTGGGCTTCGATCGACATCTGACCCGACACATAAAACGAAAGAGCGTCCGGCCCATGCGTGTCGAGGATGCCGCGCAGTCGGCGGCCGGTATCGGCGATCGCCTGCGCCATGGGCAGGGGGACGGGATCCTGATTGCGTGCGTGACGCACGAAGGCGCTCTGCAGGCGGCCCGATTTGCGCAGGGCGACATGGGCCGACGAGCCCTTCGTACAGAGCCGCCCAAAGTTGGCCGGGTGTTCCTTGTCGCCGGAGATCTTGATGACCTGATCGTTTTCCACGTGCAAGATCATGCCGCAGCCTACCCCGCAGTATGGGCAAACCGTTTTTACGCTTTCGCTCGTCATCGCGATACTGTGCGGCGATGGTCCAACGCCATCATGTTGCGCACACCCAAGGTCGCCTGTTTTGGCGAGCACGGCAAACCGGACATATCGCTCGTACGGTTACCGATGAGCACCCGTACAGATTCGTGATTTGTCGTTCTCATAGGGAGACCCACACTTTGCCGCCCTCCACGCGGGCGGGAAAGCTGCTGACGGAATGTTCCGGTACCTCAATGCATTCGCCGGTGCGTAGGTCGAAGTGATGCTTGTAAATCGGCGACGCGACGACAATACGGTCGCCCAGGCTGCCGATCAGTCCGCGCGCGAGCACCGCCGCCTCGGCATTGATATCGTAGTTGCCAATCGCGAACACGCGGGTATCGCCATGGCTGACATGGAATACGGCTACCTGCTCGCCTTCAATCAATGCGCAGACGCCCGTGTTGGGCACGATCTCGTCCAGCGAGCAGACCGCTATCCAATTCTTCGAGTTTTCCATATGGCTCATGACGTGCTCCTAGGCTCAGGCGACTTTGACGATGGGTATCGAGATCGCAAGCGGGCTGGCAATCGGGCTGGCAAGCGGGATGGGAGTCGGCTTGCGCCGCGATTGCCGTTCTTGCGGTGTAGCCGGTCGGATTTGTCCGCGCTCTTCCAGGAACATCACGTTCTGGTCGGCCTGCTCGCTGTTGACGAAATGGCGAAAGCGCTTGCGTGTTTCGGGATCCTCGACGGCCTTCTTCCATTCGCATTCGTAGGTGTCGACGACATGCTGCATTTCGCGTTCCAGTTCGACGGCAAGACCGAGCTTGTCGCGTACGATGACGTCAACCAGGTACTCGAGTCCGCCTTCGAGATTGTCACGCCAGACACTGGTACGTTGCAGGCGGTCCGCCGTACGGATGTAGAACATCAAGAAGCGGTCGATCAACTTGAGTAGCGTCGGCTTGTCGAGGTCGGACGCGAGCAGCTCGGCATGGCGTGGCTTCATCCCGCCGTTGCCGCAAACATAGAGGTTCCAGCCCTTCTCGGTCGCGATGATGCCGATGTCCTTGCCCTGTGCCTCGGCGCATTCGCGCGTGCAGCCGGAAACCCCGAATTTTATCTTGTGCGGTGCGCGCAAACCTTTGTATCGGTTCTCGAGTTCAATGGCGAGGCCAAGGGAATCGTCCACGCCGTAACGGCACCACGTCGAGCCGACACAGGATTTCACGGTGCGCAGCGATTTGCCGTAGGCATGGCCGGATTCGAATCCGGCGGCAATCAGTTCCTCCCAGATCAGGGGTAACTGCTCGACGCGTGCACCGAACATGTCCACCCGCTGTCCGCCGGTGATCTTCGTATACAGCCCATATTTTTTGGCGACTTGCCCGACCGCAATCAAGCCGTCCGGTGTGACCTCGCCGCCGGCCATGCGCGGCACTACCGAATAGGTACCGTCCTTCTGGATGTTGCCGAGAAAATAGTCGTTTGAATCCTGCAGCGCTGCATGTTCTTTCTTGAGCACGAACTCGTTCCAGCAGGAAGCGAATATGCCCGCGGCTGCCGGCTTGCAGATCTCGCAGCCCATGCCTTTGCCATGTGCCGCCAGAAGCGCATCGAACGTCTTGATGCCACCGACTCGCACCAAGTGATAGAGCTCCTGGCGCGAATAGGGAAAGTGCTCGCACAAATGATTGTTGACGGCGAGCCCCTGCTTTTTCATCTCCGCCTTCATGATCTGCGTGACCAGCGCAACGCAGCCACCGCACGAGGTGCCGGCCTTGGTGCAGGTTTTCAGTTCGCCGATGTTCGTCGCGCCCGCGCCGACCGCTTCGCAGATCGCGCCTTTGGAGACGTTGTTGCACGAACAGATCTGCGCTGCCGCGGGTAGCGCATCCACACCGAGACCCGGCTTGGCTGTGCCGTCAGCTTGCGGCAGGATCAAAAATTCCGGCGCGTCCGGTAATTCGATGCGATTGAGCATCATCTGCAGGAGCGTGCCGTACTCGGCGGCGTCGCCTACCATCACACCGCCCAGCAGATACTTGCCGCATTCGGAAACCACCAGCTTCTTGTAAATCTGTTTGCGTTCGTCGGTGAATTGATAGGAACGGCTGCCCGGTGCATTGCCGTGCGGGTCGCCGATGCTGGCGACATCCACGCCCATCAGCTTGAGTTTGGTGCTCATGTCGGCACCGGTGAACGCGGCGTCTTCGCCCAGCATATGGCGCGCGGCGACCCGGGCCATATCGTAGCCCGGCGCGACCAGCCCGAATACCTGGCCGTTCCAGGCCGCGCATTCGCCGATCGCGTAGATGTCGGGGTCGGCGGTGCGGCAAGTGTCATCGATCACAATACCGCCGCGTGCGCCGATTTCGAGCCCGCTGCTGCGCGCCAGTTCGTCGCGGGGGCGTATGCCGGCGGAGAACACGATCATGTCGGTGTCAAGGTGGCTGCCGTCGGCGAACTGCATGCGATGCGTGGCCGTTTCGCCATCGACAATTTCAGTGGTGTTTTTACCGGTGTGCACCGCCACGCCCAGCTCTTCGATCTTGTGGCGCAGCACGCGGCCGCCGCCGTCGTCGACTTGTACCGTCATCAGGCGCGGCGCGAACTCGACTACATGCGTTTGCAATCCCAGGTCGCGCAAGGCCTTCGCGCACTCCAGGCCGAGCAGGCCACCGCCGACGACTACACCGGTCTTTGAGCGCGCACCGCATTCCTTCATGGCGTCGAGATCTTCGATGGTGCGATAGACAAAGCAGTCCCGGCGATCTTTGCCCGGTAGCGCGGGCACGAACGGGTAGGATCCGGTGGCGATGACTAGCTTGTCGTAGGGCAATGTCTCACCGGTGGAAACGGTGACGACCTTTGCCACGCGATCTATGGCCTCGGCGCGGGCATTGAGCTTGAGCAGGAGATTGTCGCGCTCGAAAAAGCCCGGCGTGACCAAAGACAGATCTTCTGCAGATTTACCCGCGAAGAATTCCGACAGGTGGACGCGGTCGTATGCCGGGCGCGGCTCTTCGCACAAGATCGTGACGTCGAGGTGATCCCTACCGCTGTCGGCCAGAGACTCGACGAGTTTGTGGCCGACCATGCCGTGCCCGATGACGATGACTTTCATAGCATTGACTTCCTGATTCGATGGAGTTTATGCGCCGCTATCGGCTTGCACGATGGCGCCTTGCACCCTATCCGGTGACGCGTGCGGGTCTGCGTGCGATTCTTGCTGCGGCATCGCCCAGGTAAGCCACTGCGTGCGATGCATCACAACCAGCAGGAAAGCGATGGCCGCGATGCCGCCAAATGTCGCGAAGCCCATTTGATAGCTGCCGGTGCTTTCCTTCGCCATGCCCATGATGACGGGCAGATAGAACCCTCCGATGCCGCCGGCCGCGCCGATGATGCCGGACATCAACCCCGTCTTGCCCTTCCAGCGATTCGGCACGAGCTGAAATGTCGCGCCGTTGCCGAGCCCGAAAAACACATACATCACCAGCAACAAAGTGATCCCGCCCGCAAGCGGTGGCATCCATGCAGCAAACGCGAAATCGCACAAGGAGATTCCGGCCAGTAGCACGATCAACGCGCGCACACCGGAGATACGATCCGCGATCAAGCCGCCGACCGGGCGCACCATGGCGCCGATAAACGCCAGCAGGGACATGAACAGGCCCGCTTCGAGCTTGGGCATTTGGTATAAGTTCGTGAGCAGTGTGGTTACGTATGAAGACATGCCGACGAATCCACCGAAGGTAATGCTGTACACCAGCATCACCACCCAGGTATCGCCTTCGACGAGCACGCTGCGGTAATGCTTGGGCAATACCGCAATGGCTACCAAAGCGCCCATCACCGGCAGCAGTAGCACACCGGCCCTGCCCGAGCCGAACACACCGGCATGCACGGCGACGACCAACACCACCAAAGCGGCCAGCGTGATGGCGAAGCTGAGAAATGCACGCGGTGCGCTGCCCGACTTGGGAGCAAGGTCTTTGGCCCAAAAGAAGATCGCGACAGCCGCAAGCGCCAGCAGCGGCAGGGCGGCACCGGTGGCTCTCGCCCAGCCGAAGTGGTCGGCCAGACCGGGGAACATGAAGCCATCGAGCACTGCGCCGATATTGCCGGCGGCAGCCAAGCCGAGAACGAGCCCTTGTACCTTTGCCGGATAGTTGCTTCCCGCCATCGGCAATGCCACGGCGAAGCTCGCGCCGCCTACGCCGAGGAACACCCCCAGCACCAGCAGCAAGGTGTAGGAAGGCGCGGACGGTAGAAGGAGTAGAACGACTGCGGGGAGTGCCGAGAGGGCGACGCCCAGCAACGCGACGCGGCGGCCATCGTAGGCCTGATACAAGTTGCCGAGGGTGACTCGCAGGATCGCTGCACCTAGTACGGGGACTGCGACCAGAAACCCCAGTTCAGCCGGCGACATGGGGATGTCTTTTTGGATGAAGGGAGCCAAGGGGCCAAACATCACCCATACGGTAAAGCCCGTGTCGAAGTACAGGAAGCACGCGAGCAGTGCGCGCCAATTGCCGCTTTTCAAGGAATGCAGTAGATGCTTCATCGGGGCTCTCGCTAAATCGATTACTGTTTGACGACCTAATGTCGGCGCAAAAAAAAAGCGTCCCGAAGCGTAGCCACCAGAATCGATTACTCGATCGAAGCAATTACGTTTCGGGACGCCTTTATCCCAGCAGCCCGCCCATCGTGAGCGAACCAAATTCAATTAAGACCGCCGTTGGTCTCGCCTAGACTCTAAGCAATAGCCATGCCATCCGGTGCCGAACGGGGTCGCTCGGCACCGATGGTTGGATCTTTTTTTTCGGTGGTTGGGTGCCCAGAGCCCATAGTGGGTAAAGGTTCAACGCGAACCGCGAGCTGAACCGAAGGCAATGCGCAGGGGATCTTTTATGCAGGGTCGCAGGACTGTTTCATCCGGCCCGATAAGGCTGCGCCAGGCACCATGAATATGAATCGCGGCACATGCATGGTGCGGTGCACTATGTGTGTGCGCCCATTCTATGCGCGGCTTAAGAGGGGGTCTTGATGGGTTTCGCTACTCAAACCTAAACCAGATCGGGCGTACTGAGCCGGACATAGGCCTCCAGCAGCAACGACTTATACACCACGCCCAACAGCACCGGATTCTCCCGGCTTTCCACCACAGGCAGGCGTTCTCCCTGGTGAGCGAGAAACAGTTGCAAGGCCTCGCTCATCGACATCCCGGCCGTCAGAAAGTCGAACCGTTCACGCAGCAATCCGGCAATCGTGTGCGTGTGGGGCCCTGTCTCATCGACCAATATCGAAGTCACATCCTGTAGCGCCACCACGCCGCAAAAACGCTGAGTGTGATCCACCACATACACATATTTGACCGGATGCCGCACGAACATGCGCGTCACCTCTTCAAACGGCGCATCGAGTTGCAGCACGGTTTCCGCGGGCTTGATCAAAGCGCGCATCTGCGTGCCGCGCAGCAGCACCCGCTCACGCGCATCGCGATGCCGCTTGACCGTAATTTCGTACATCGAGCGTTCGTCGATGAGACGCGCGACAAAGTAGGCCACCACGCAAGACAACATCAGCGGCAACATCACCTGGTAGCTCAGGGTCATTTCGAAGATCATCAGGATCGCCATTAACGGCGCACTGGTGGTAGCGGCCAGGAAGGCACCCATGCCGACGATGCTGTAGGCGAACGGTGCCGAAGTGCTCGCGGGAAACAACCCGTGCATGCCCTGACCGAACAAGGTCCCAAGTGCGGCACCGACGAACAACGTTGGCGTGAATACACCCCCCACCGCGCCGGAGCCGGTCGTCGCCGCGGTCGCGACGATCTTGAGCAATAGCACCACCAACACGGCAGACCAAGTCCACGGGTTATGCAACATCGAATTCACGACGCTATAACCGTTCCCCCACACCTCGGGCACCCAAATCGAACACACGCCGACAATCGCGCCCCCCACGCCCAGACGTATCGGCAGCGGCCAACCGGTTGCCTGGAAGCGTTTCTTGGATTGTTCGAGCAGACGCAGGTAATACGGCGCGCACAGGCCCGCGAGTATGCCCAGGCCGACGAATAGCGCGACCTCCGGGCCGAAGATGGTCGGAAACGACGGCATCTCGTAGGTGGGGCGATAACCGGGGAATTCGCGCATGGTGATATTGGCCACCACCGAGGCCACCACCAGCGGACCGAAATTCTCCATCGCAAACGAACCGAGCACAATCTCGGTAACGAAGAAGGCCCCGGCTATCGGCGCGTTGTAGGCCGACGTAATCCCTGCCGCCGCACCGCATGCCACCAGCAACCTGAGCCGCGTGGGGTCGAGATGCGTGAGGCGCCCGACGACCGACGCGCAGGTGGCAGACAGTTGCACCATCGAGCCTTCGCGCCCGATCGAGCCACCCGAGACGATAGTCAGCAGCGACGAGAAAATGCGCAGCAGATTGAAGCGCACCGGAATACGCCCATCGCCGATGGCGATCGCTTCCATGTAGTCGGAGGAGGCGCCCACCGTCAAGCGCCGGGCCAGCATCAACACAAAGCCGGCGGCAATTCCGCCCACCGCCGGCAGCGCCAACCGAGCCGGCCACGGCAAGGCGCGCGCCATCTCGACCAGCGAACCGCTGTGACCGACCAAGGTCCACTGCAGGCCCCGTATGCTTTCGCGAAACGAGATCGTGGTGAGCGCACCGAGAAAGCCGACCACCACGGCCCACAGCAACATGCGATGGGTTTCCGCCAGGCGGAACCGGCGTGCCAGAAAAACCCTCAGCCGTAGCAGCGCGCTCAGCACGATGTCGACGATGGTGGTTCGGGTGTCAGGAAGCCGATCCCATGTAAAGCTTCTGCGGATGGTTAGCCTGGGCAAAGAAGAACCAGCGTTCGGCGACCAAGCCCAGGTACTGCACCACGAAAGCGAGGTCGAACAGCACCGACGCGCCGAGCACGATGCCACCGATCAACAGCGCCAACGGGATCGGAAAGACCAGCACGATAAAGGCCAGCTTGATGGACTGCATGGTCGCTTCGGTCTGGCCATGCGAGAACTCGCGCATATTGAATGAGCCCGAGGTGAACCCGCGCGACTTCTGCACGAGCGGGCGCGCTTTGATGCCGGTCGCGCTTTGCAGGGTCGACTTCGGTTGCAGCCGTGCGTTGCGCAGCAGCGAGGCGCCGCGTGTGAAGCAACCAAGCACCGTCAGCACGATGGCCGCTACGGCGAAAAACTGCACGAGGTCCGGGGCGACCCACGTGGCACATGCCGTTGCCAACGTAAAGCCCGAGGCGCAGCCCAGCACGATGAAATTGGTGGTGGTCAAAGGCGTAGCCCATTCCTGCAGAAACTTCAGGCAGGTATAGATCATGCCGGTGCTCACGAATAGGGCAAAGCACAGCACGACGCCTACAGCTCCGATACCCAGCGTGACAGATGAGGCAGCGCCGAACCAGTGCGCCACGCCGTAGAAGAATACGGCCGCGGTAAATGCCGGCAGACAGATGCATTCGCGCGAGAGCCACGAGGTACGCCACATCGCGACCGCGCGCCACGCCCGTTCAGGATGTCCGAGGTGAAAGAACGAAGCGATCAAGCCGAGCACTGCGAACACGACGCCAAGCGCTGCACCGATCGCAAAGAAAGCGGGTGCCGGCATCGCCAGCGTGCCATAGCCGGCCAGCAACTGCACCAGCAGCAGCGCGAGGAACAGCCCCTGGGACGCACCGGTCAAGGTGGTCAAAAATACTACCGAGAAAGCGGGACGCATGATGGTGGAGACCTTGGTTTAGTTTTGAGTGCGCTGCGCCGCTGCAGCGAGATTGAGTTCGCCGCGCTCCATCTGGGCGTCCAGCCCGCGCGCATTGTCCTGGCGTGTCGCTTCGTTGTCCCTCACTTGCATGGTGGTCTTGCGACGCGGCAGGTAGTGGTTCGACGGGTTGGTGCCCCATTCCGGCATCAGTTGATAGCCGCCACGCTCGGCGATGGCGAGCGACACTTCCGACTGCGGATCATGGATGTCGCCGAACAGGCGTGCCGAGGTGGGGCAGGCCAGCACACATGCCGGCTTGCGATCGCGCTCAGGTAGATCGGGGTTGTCGATGCGGTCCGAACATAGCGTGCACTTGGTCATCTCCTTGCGCTTTTCGTCGATCTCGCGCGCACCGTAGGGGCAAGCCCACGAACAGTAATTGCAGCCTATGCATTTATCGTAGTCGACCAGCACGAGCCCATCGGACTTGCGCTTGTAGCTCGCACCGGTCGGACAGACCGGCACGCACGGCGGATCTTCGCAGTGCAGGCACGACTTCGGTAAATGGATCGTATCGGTATCGGGGAAGGTGCCGGCTTCATAGGTCAGCACGCGATTGAAGAACGTGCCCGACGGTTCGGCGCCGCATGGGTTCTTGTCGGCAAGACTACCGGCTTCGCCCGAGGTGTTCCATTCCTTGCAACTGGTGACGCAGGCGTGACAGCCCACGCAGACGTTCAGGTCGATAACGAGCGCCAGTTGGGTCATGACTGTTCCTCCGTGCTACGTGGCTTGGGGGTACTGCTGCCCGCGAAATAGGTCAGCCAGGCGCGCTTGACCCGGTTCATGGAACCCGGCAGCGACGGCATGGCTGCGACCTGTGGCAGGCTGGTGTTCGCATCCGCTTCGGCGGGATAGATGCGCACCCGCACGTCATACCAAGCGGCCTGTCCGGTGATCGGGTCCGAGTTGGAGGTGCGACCGCCTGCACTGGGCGACGCGCCTGGCAACGCGCTGGCCGAGTCGCCGGGCAACTTGCCGGGCAACTCATCGGTAATTAAATGGTTGAGCAGGAAGCCACGCCGCGATTCGTTGGCGTCGGGGCTCAGGTTCCATGCTCCTGATGCCTTGCCGATGGCGTTCCATGTCCACACCGTGCCGGGTTCCACGGCTTCGCTATAGCGCGCCATGCAGCGCACTTTGCCCCATGGCGATTCGACATAGATCCATCCTCCGTCGGCGATGCCCTGCGCTTTCGCCATGAGCGGATTGACGAACAGGTAGTTCTCGCCGTGGATCTGCCGCAGCCAGCTGTTTTGCGAATCCCACGAGTGATACATCGCCATCGGTCGTTGCGTGATAGCCGCCAGCGGAAACTTTTCGCGGTCGGTGTGGGCTTGCTCGAGCGGCGCATACCATACTGGCAGCGGGTCGAAATAACGCTCGATGCGCGCGCGCAGATGATCGGGCGGTTGGCGTCCTGCGGTCTTGCCTTGGGCCGCGAGCCGGAATTTTTGCATCACATCCGAATACAACTGAATGACGATGGGCTCCTTGAATTTGCGCAGGCCATTTTCCACTGCCCAGTCCAGATACGGTCCGTTGCAGTTGCGCATGAACTGCATGTTCTCGGGCATCACGTGGTGGTAGAAGCAGTTGTTCTTCTGGTACTGCTCGATCTGCTTCGGGTTGGGCGCGCCCTTCACGGCTTGGTCGCCGTTTTCACCGCGCCAGCCGATCAGAAAGCCGGTGCCCGAGTTCGGCGTGGTCTCGAAGTTCACGAGAAAATCGGTGTAACCCTTGAACTTGCGCGAGCCATCGGCGTTGGTGAAAGCCGGAAACTTCAAACGGCTCGCCAGTTCGATCAGCACCTCCTGGAACGGCTTGCACTCACCTGTGGGCGGCAGCACCGGAATGCGCATCGAGTCGACTGGCCCATCGAATTCGGAAATGGGCCGGTCAAGCATCGACATCGCATCGTGGCGTTCGAGGTAGGTGGTGTCCGGCAGGATCAGGTCGGCGTAGGCGGTCATTTCCGACTGGAACGCGTCGCACACCACGATGAATGGGATCTTGTACTCGCCGCGTGAGCCATCGGTCGTCGGGTGACGGTCGTTGAGCATCCTGCGGACTTCCATCGTGTTCATCGACGAATTCCATGCCATGTTGGCCATGAAAATCAACAGCGTGTCGATCGGATAGGGGTCCCCTCGCCAGGCATTCGTAATGACGCTATGCATCAGGCCGTGCACGGCCAGCGGGTACTCCCACGAAAACGCCTTGTCGATGCGCAACGGCTCGCCGTCGTGGCCGACGAACAAGTCTTCGGGGGCAGCCGGCCAACCCAGCGGGCCGGTTGCCAGCGGCGTATTGGGCTGTACCGCTTCCGGTCCGTTCGGCGGTTTGGCGGAAGGGGGTACAGCACGCGGAAACGGCGCTTTGTGCCGGAAGCCGCCCGGCCGGTCTATCGTGCCCAGCAGCGACATCATGATGGCCAGTGCGCGTATCGTCTGGAAGCCGTTGGAGTGCGCAGCGAGCCCGCGCATCGCATGGAACGCCACCGGATTGCCGGTCACGGTTTGATGCTCGACACCCCATGCGTCGGTCCACGGGATCGGCATTTCGATTTTGTGGTCGCGTGCGGTCACGCCCATTTCGATCGCGAGCCGACGTATCGTGTCGGCCGAGATGCCGGTGATTTCGGCCGCCCATTCCGGCGTGCAATGTTCGACCTGTTCTTCGAGCAATTGCAGCGACGGCTTCACCGGGGTGCCGTCGGGCAAGGTATAACTGCCGCGCAGGATAGGGTCGGCGCCGGCCGTGTGCGTCTTGACGGGGCCGTTGCTATGGCGGTCCCACCACATCTTGTTTTGCGGATACAGCGGATTGACGACCGGGCTGTTTTCGTCGTGCACGAACAGGCCGAACCGGTCGCTCTCGGGGTCGACATTGACCAGCTCGCCGGCATTCGAATAGCGTGCGATGAACGAGCGATCGTACAGCCCCTGCGCCATCAGCACATGGATGATCGCCATGAACAGCGCGCCGTCGGTGCCGGGGCGTATCGGTATCCATTCGTCGGCAATCGCGGAATAACCGGTGCGTACCGGGTTGATCGATATAAATCGGCCACCGGCGCGTTTGAATTTGGATATCGCGATTTTTAGCGGATTCGAATGGTGGTCTTCGGCGGTGCCTATCATCACGAACAGACGTGCCTGGTCGAGATCGGGGCCGCCGAACTCCCAGAACGAGCCGCCTACCGTATAGATCATGCCGGCGGCCATATTGGACGAGCAAAAGCCGCCGTGCGCGGCGTAATTGGGCGTGCCGAACTGTTTGGCAAACAGCCCGGTCAGCGCCTGCATCTGATCGCGGCCGGTAAAGAGCGCGAACTTCTTGGGGTCCGTCGCACGCAGGTGGCCCAAGCGGTCTTCCAGCAACTTGAAGGCGTCGTCCCAGGAAATCGGCTCGAACTTGGCTTCGCCGCGTTCGGCGTCAGGCACGCGTCGCAGCGGCAGCGTCAAGCGCGCCGGCGAGTACTGCTTCATGATGCCCGAAGCGCCCTTGGCGCAAATCACGCCTTGATTCAGCGGGTGTTCCGGGTTGCCGTCGATGTAACGCACTTCGCCGTCGCGCAGATGGACGCGGATCCCGCAGCGGCAAGCGCACATGTAGCAGGTCGTTGTTTTGACTTCCAGCTTCTCGTCACGCGTGCGGTGTCCGTGTTCCATTTGTGTCTCCGATGATCGATTGGTGACAATCGACACTATGCGCTTTAGTAATAAGCTTATATTAAGATAGCGCGCATCATCGTAGAAATCGCCATTTTCGCCGTCAACCATCAGAATTTCTTATATTTAGGCCTCTGCATGACGCCAGAACAACTACTGACCTTTGCCGCGGTAGCGGAGTACGGCAATGTCAGTCATGCCGCGAACGCCTTGTGCCTCTCACAGCCGGCCGTTTCGGGGCAGTTGCGCTTGTTGCAGGAAAGCATAGGCGAATTGCTCTATCAGCGCGAAGGCCGGGGCATCAGGCTGACCGAGGCCGGCCGTCAGTTGGCGCTGCATGCGCAAGGTTTGCGTGACAATTACCGTCAGGCGCTGGCATTCGAAAATGCGCTGCGCTCGCTCAAAGCCGGTGCGTTGCGTATCGGCGCCAGCACCACGCCGGCCAGTTATTTGTTGCCGTATCGGATCGCCGAATTTCATCGGCGTTATCCGGAGATTTCGCTCTCGACCATCGATGGCAATACCGCCGAAATTATGTCGGCGCTGACCCGCCTGGACGTGGCGTTTATCGAAGGCGCGGTGCCGGACGGGCTCGCGGCCGGGGTAGGGGTTTATCCTTGGCTACAGGACGAGGTGGTGGCCGTAGTCCCGAGTCAGCATCCGCTTGCGCAGCGCGGTGGCCCAGGCGCGACCCTGGTTGAGTTGGCGGCTTTTCCGATGATCTGGCGCGAGCCGGGGTCGGGGGTGCGGCAAATTGTCGAGCGCGCTTTTATCCGCGCCGACGTGGCTGTGCGCGTTAGTCTGGAGTTGACGGGTGTGGAAGGCGTGAAGGAAGCCGTGCGCGCCGGAATGGGCATTGGTTTCGTTTCGGCGTTGGCCATGCGACACGAGGATTCCGCGCTTGCGAGCGTGCACATACTCATGGGGCCTGGCGAGGCTGAGAGCAAGGCTGAAAATCGGAACCAACCGAATGCGCACGCGAGCCTGAACGCAAACCCGAACGCAAACCCGAACCATTCGAACGGCTTGACCCGCAGCATTACCATACTGGTGCCGCACCAAGAGGCGTTGTCGCGTGTGGCCCGCGCGTTCCTCGATATCTGTTTCGCATCGGATGAGCCCAACGAGCAAGGGAGCTTGGGTCGCGCTGATCCTGGTCACGCGTAGTTGCTCGTTACCCAGGAATTGTGGCGTATTAATATGGAAACCGCGATGGAAACCGCGATGGAAACTGCGCCGGAACTCGCGATGGAAACCGCGCTGAACACCCCGCCGGATGCAGTACAACACAGCCCCCGAATTTGAAACTCCAATCATTTTTCAGAGAGAACACATGCGTTCCGATTCTGCCCAAGCTCATTGTTTCATGCCGTACCCACCGGCACCGGTCGACAGCGCCGCAACCGGCCCGCTGCGCGGCTTGACCTTCGCGGTCAAGGATATTTTCGACGTGAAGGGCTATCCGACCGGTTGCGGCAACCCGCATCGGCTCGCCTTGTCCGGCATCAAAACCGAGTCGGCGCAGGTGGTGTCGCAACTGCTGGCGGCCGGCGCCGAATTCATCGGCAAGGTGTGCACCGACGAATTGGCTTTTTCGATGAACGGCAAGAACGCGCACTACGGCACGCCGCGTAACGGCGCCGCGCCGCAGCGCATCCCGGGCGGTTCCAGTTCGGGGTCGGCGTCGGCGGTGTCCAACGGCTTGTGCGATTTCGCACTCGGTACCGACACCGGCGGTTCGGTGCGTGCGCCCTCCAGCCATTGCGGGCTGATCGGCCTGCGTCCGAGCCATGGACGTGTCAGCCTCAAGGGCACCATGGATCTCGCGCACGATTTCGACACTTGCGGGTGGTTTGCGCGCGATATCGACACCTTTACCCGGGTTGGCGACGTGCTGTTGGGTGTGGACAGCGTGAGCCTGCCGCATGCGCCGAAGGTGCTGGTGGCAGCAGACGTTTTGACGATGCTGGCACCGGCCGTGCAGCAAACGTTCGCAGCGGCCCTTGCGCGGCTGACACCGATTCTTGGCAAGGCCGAACCGGTCAAGGTCGCGCAGCATTCATTCGACACCCTGTATTGGGCCTTTCGTCATATCCAGGGCTATCAGGCCTGGCAGCATCATGGCGAGATCATCGAGCAATATGGCCTGCAGCTCGGACCGGGCGTCAAGGAACGGTTTGCCTGGTCGAGCGCCATTACTGCGGCACAGGTCGCCGAGCATGAAGCGGTACGCGCCGCGTTTCGCACAGAATTCAACGAGTTGCTGGGCACCGGGTCCGTCATGGTTCTACCGACCATGCCGGATGTCGCGCCCTTGCTCAGCGATAGCGAAGACGCGCTGGAAAGCTATCGCGACAAGGCGATCCGGATGTTGTGCCTGTCCGGTCTGTCGGGCTTGCCGCAAATTTCGCTGCCGCTCATGCAGATCGATGGCGCGCCGTTCGGTTTCTCGTTGATCGGCCCGCACGGCAGCGACCGCGCGCTGTTGCAGTTGGCGCGTCGCTTATTGGCTTGAGCGGACCAGCCGCGGGTGCACTCGCGGCGACGCGCGCAGCCATATCCAGGTCGCGGCGGCTGCCAGTGCGAACCCCAGCATGACGCCACTGGCCGCGAGCGCGCCCTCGCGGGGAAACAAGAACGCCACCAATGAGCTCGACGCTGCGCCGCACAGCATTTGCAACGACGTCAGCAGACCGCCGGCCGCACCCGCAAATTGGGGCAGCGGGTTGAGTGCGCCGCGCGCCGCGCTCGGTGCGGCCAGACCGAAGCAGAACGTGGCCATGGCGAAGCACGGCATCGCGTGCACGAGCGTGAGCGTATGCAGCATGCACAACGCGACCAGCATGGCGGTGGCCGCCACTGCCGTGCAGATTGCCGCGGCCAGCACATGTTCGGGATCGACGCCATGGGCGCCCAGGCGTTCATTGAGGGTGGCGCCGACCACGATCGCCGAGCCCGTGAGCGCGAACATTGCGCTGTAAAGCACTGGGCTCACGTGCAGCACGTCTAGCAGGATCAGCGGCGAAGCCGCGACATAAGCGAACATCCAACCGAAGCCGAAGCCATTGATCAGAATATGGGCGAGCACGCCGCGGTGTGTGAGCAAACGCCGGTAATTCTGGCCGAGAGCCGCGAGCATTGCGACGACGCTGCTGTTGCTGTTGCCTTCGCCGCCGTTGACATTGACATTGACATTGACATTGACGCTGCCGCCATCATTGCCATTGCCGCCAACTTCGTCTCGCGTGGCCGTCGCGTTTTGTGCGCGTCGCGGCTCGCCAGCGTTGCGCGCCGGTGCGCTTTCCGCCAGCCCCCACGATGTGACCAGCGCTACCGCTGCACCGCACAGCGCCATCACGCCGTAGATCCCACGCCAACCTAGCACGGCGAGCAACGCAACCCCGATCGACGGCGCGACCACCGGCGCCACATTGGCAACCACCGTAATTGCGGCGAGCCGCCGTTGCATGGCGGTACCTTCAAACAGATCTCGCACGATCGCGAACGCAAGCGTCATGCCGGCGCCCGCACCGGCACCTTGCACGAGGCGCGCGCCGAGCAGCACCGCGATGGTAGGCGCACAGGCGGCCGCTAGCCCACCGAGTGCGAACAGCACGAGGCCGGTTAACAGCACCGGCTTGCGCCCATGGCGATCTGCCAATGGTCCGTAGACGATCGGGCCGCCTGCAAAGCCCGCCATGAACAGGCTCAAGGTCAAACCGGCCGTGCTCGCGGACGAATCGAGCCCGCGTCCGATTGCACCGAGCGCGGGCAGGGCAAGGTCAATCGAAATCGGCGGCAACGCGGCCAGTGCGCCGAGAAACAGCGCAAACCAAAGTGATGCGGGTTTGATTTTCATCATGTCGATATCGGCTATTGTTGCGGCAGCAGCACGACTCGGCCCGGCGCGCCTTGATCGACCAACTGGTACGCGCTTACGGCTTGGTCGAGCGTAAAGGTTTGCTCGATCACCGGTGGCAAATAGCTGCCGTCTTCGAAGCCCGGCCGCAATTGCTCGAGTATGTCGGCGTAGGTAATCAGATCGCCCTTGAGCGTATCGACGCCATACAGACGACTCTCGTTGTGATAGAAATCCGCGAGGTTGAACGACACCTGTGCACGATCGCCGGCCGATATTTCGATCAAGCGGCCTCGCACGCGCAGCATCTGCAGCGCAGTCTCGAACATCGAGCCACCGACCGTATCGAAGATGACCGCAACGCCCGCACCGCCGGTTAGCGCGCGCACCTGTTCTACGCTGTCGCCGAGCTCGGGCGTGACGATATGGTCGACGGCGCCGTGCACCGGCGCATCGGCCGGCGGCTGATTGCGGGCCACGCCGATGATGGGCGCGCTCGTGCCGGCCTGGTTTGCGACGCGCCGCGCGATTTGCGCCGCTGCGCCGCCGACGCCGCCCAGTCCGATGATCGCCAGGCTTTCGCCCGCCGCAAAGCCGCTCGCCTGAATCAGCCCGCAATAGGCGGTGATGAAATTGACGCCAATCGAGGCAGCCTGGATGTGGCTCAGGTTGGCCGGTTTGCGGCGCAAGCTTGCAACCGGCACAACGATGCGCTCGGCATGGGTGCCTTCGCGTGTGAAGCCGACGTCGCCGCCTGAACCCCACACTTCGGTGCCCAGCCACTGCGCCGGGCCTTGTGTGACCACGCCGGAATAATCGCGCCCGGGTGTGCGCGGCAGCGTGGTTTGCGACATGCGCCCTGCAACGTTTTTCACGTCGCTGGGGTTGATCGATGCGGCATGTACGGTTACGACGGCGGTGTCCACGCCGGCGACGGGGTCGGCGACTTCCTGGACGTGCAGCACGTCGGGTTTGCCGTGACGTTCGAAACGGATGGTTTTCATGGGTTGGCCTTTAAAGCGTTGCTGAGAGTGCGGTAATAAAGAGGCTGTAATAAGGTGCTGTAGCTCGATCGCGTAGTCGCATTATTGCGCTCGGCGGGCGGTTCGAACAGCGTCCGGTCAGGATGGCTTCTTTGCACTGGTCGCAAAGATGCGGCACCATTGCGGGATGGACGATATCAATGATTTGCGCCTGTTCGCACGCATAGTCGAAGCCGGCAGCCTGTCGGCGGCGGCGCGTTTGCTCGATTCGTCGCCGGCGGCAATGAGCCGCAGGTTAAGCGCGTTGGAGACCCGTCTCGGTGTGCGCTTGGCCACTCGCACGTCGCGGCGCTTTGACCTGACGGTCGAAGGCGTGGCGTTCCACGAGCGCGTACAGGCTATTCTGAGCGCCATCGAAGAGGCGGAGCGCGAGGTGAGCGTAAGCGCACGCGTGCCGCGCGGCTTGCTGTGCGTGGGAGCGCCCTCGGAACTTGGGCGCAAGCGCATTGCGCCGTTGGTGCTCGAATTCAGCGAACGCTATCCCCATGTGGAAGTGCGGCTGGTGCTGTCGGATATCGGTCTCGACGTGGTTGACGATAACCTCGATGTGGCGTTGCGCATCGGATTGCCGCCGGACACCGGTGTGATCGCAAAGAAGTTGCTGGCGAGCCGCCGCGTGGTGTGCGCCGCGCCCGCCTATCTGGCGCGGCACGGCTTGCCCGACACGCCCGAGTCGCTCGGGCAGCACGATTGCATACGTTTGGTGCGCGGGCAGCGCACATTCGATCGCTGGATGTTTGTCGAGGACGGCCGGCCGCGGGAAGTGCAGGTGCGCGGCACGCTGTCCAGCGGCAGCGGCGAGGTCGTGCACGATTGGGTCCTGCAGGGGCGAGGTATCGCACTGAAAGCCCATTGGGATATCGAGTCCGACCTTGCTGACGGCTCATTGGTGGAGTGTCTATCGCAATTCCACTGTGACGCTATCGAGCTTTATGCGGTATTTGCGAGCAAAAAACATCTATCGCCGCGCGTGCGTGTGTTCCTCGATTTCGTGCAGGAGCGGCTATCTCGGTGATTCCAGAAGCCCGAGCAGCGAACCGCCGCTCTTGACCGTGCCCAGCACCATATTTGAATTGATCGACATGACACCCGGCGTTTTATAGAGTCGATTGACGATAAATTCGGAATAGTGCGTCAGGTCGCGCGCTCGCACGGTCAGGATGTAATTGGCCTGCCCCGTCACGATAGTCGCGGCGATCACCTCAGGCCAACTCAACACCGACTCGACGAATCGCTCGTGCCACTGGTCGACATCCTGCCGCATCGAAACCTGCACCAGCGCTTCCACTTCCAACCCCAGGCGCTTCGGATCGATCTCGCAACGGTATCCGGACACGATGCCGTCCTCTTCGAGCAGCCGGACCCGGCGCAGGCATGAGGATGGCGAAAGCGCGACCTGCGCGGCCAAATCCTGATTGGAGATCCGGCCGTCGCGGCTGAGTTCGGCGAGTATCTTCAGATCGGTCTTGTCGAGTTGCATGTGGCGTAATCCGTCAGAATTAATGAGATTATTCGAATTTTATTTCATAAATAGCCGAAACAGCATCGATTAAGCAAGCAAATTCGACGGATTAATGGATAACATGGAGTTCTGTTCATCTCCTTGCCCTCTCCTTTACGGTACCGCCATGAGGCTGCTTTTCGATATCAGCGCGCCGCTTTCTCCTGCCACGCCCACTTGGCCAGGCGATACCCCATTTCAGCAGGGCAGCAAGTGGACGATAGGTCCGGGCTGCCCGGTCAACGTGGGCTGCGTTACGCTGTCGCCGCACACCGGCGCGCACGCTGACGCGCCGCTGCATTACGCACAGAACGGTGTCGCGATAGGCGCCGTGCCGCTCGACTACTACCTTGGGCCCGCGCGCGTGATCGATTGCGTTGGCGTGCGTGGCGTAGTTGAGCCCGAGCATGTGCGGGCCGCACTGGAAAACGTGCCGCCGCGCGTTTTGCTGCGCACTTATGCGCAAGCGCCGCTGGACCGCTGGGACCCCGACTTCGCCGCCATATCGGCTGCCACGATCGATTTGCTGGCGAGCTGTGGCGTACGCCTGATCGGCATCGATACGCCTTCGATCGATCCGCAAGAATCGAAGACGATGGACGCGCACTATGCCGTCGAACGCCATCGTATGGCGATACTCGAAGGCCTGGTGCTCGACGGCGTGCCGGTGGGCGACTACGAATTGATCGCACTTCCGCTGAAGTTCGCGACACTGGATGCGAGCCCGGTGCGAGCGATACTGCGTTCGCTTTGATCGTCGGACATTGAACTCCGCGCGTTGCTACTTGCTTTGATATTTCCCCCCGCACATTCCTCACTCGAAAGATCCGACCGACCATGACTATCCAAACCCGTGAACAAGCCCTCGCTCTCGACCGCGACGATGCGCTTGCGCCGCTACGCACGCAATTCGCGCTGCCCGCGGGCGTGATTTACCTGGACGGCAATTCCTTGGGCGCAGCGCCCCGTGCGTGCGCGGCGCGCGCCCAGGCGGTGATCAACGACGAATGGGCGCGTGACCTGATCGGCAGTTGGAACAGCGCGGGCTGGTTTGCGTTGCCCAAACGCCTGGGCAATCAGCTCGCGCCGCTGATCGGCGCAAGCGATGGCGAAGTCGTCGTCACCGACACCATTTCCATCAACCTGTTCAAGATCCTCTCAGCGGCGCTACGCCTGCAGGCTGCACGCGATCCGTCGCGGCGGGTGATCGTCTCCGAGCGCTCGAACTTCCCGACCGATCTCTACATCGCACAGGGTTTGATTGAACAGCTCGATCGCGGCTATTCCTTGCGCCTGGTCGATAGCCCCGACGAATTGCACGAGGCGATCGACGAGCGTACGGCCGTGACGCTGATCACCCATGTGAACTATCGTACCGGCCATATGCACGATATGGCGGCACTGACTCAGCTCAGCCACGAGCGAGGTGCGCTCGCGATATGGGATCTGGCCCATTCCGCCGGCGCGGTGCCGGTTGATTTGAATGGCGCACAAGCGGACTACGCGGTGGGCTGCACCTACAAGTACTTGAACGGCGGCCCGGGCGCACCGGCTTTTCTCTGGGTTGCGCCCGCGCATCAGAACGAATTTTCCCAACCGCTGTCGGGTTGGTGGGGCCATAGCGCACCGTTTGCGATGCATCCGGAGTACCAGCCGGAGCAAGGGGTCGGGCGTTTCCTGTGCGGCACGCAGAGCATTGTTTCGATGGCCTTGGTCGAGTGCGGCCTGAATATTTTCGAACAGACCGATATGGTTGCGGTGCGGCGTAAATCGCTGGCGCTGACCGATCTGTTTATTGCACTGGTCGAGCAGCGCTGCGCCGCTTTTCCGCTCGAGCTGGTTACACCGCGTGAGCACGGCCGCCGTGGCTCGCATGTGAGCATCGAACATCCGCACGGCTATGAGGTGATGCAGGCGCTGATTGCGCGCGGCGTGATCGGCGATTACCGTGAGCCGCGCGTGTTGCGCTTCGGGTTCACGCCGCTGTACACCCGCTTCGTCGATGTCTGGGATGCAGTCGAAATCCTGCACGAAATTCTCGCCGCCGAGACTTGGCGCGCACCCGAGTTCAGCAAACGCGGGCTCGTGACCTGATGGATACGACGAAGCGGGAGACAGGCAATGAATAAGCCAGCGGATCAGCCGACAAATCAACCGGCAAATGGACCGGCGCAGAAGCGAGCACACGCCGAAGACGCCAAGTCACCGGTGCTTGCCGAAGGACACAGCGACGGGGTCAGCGTAGGGGGCAGCGAAGGATCCAGCGCAAGCGGCGGATGCCCATTCGGCTACGGTGCCCCCGCAGCGAGCGATCCGCAGAGTGCGCCACCCGCACAAGACGGCTGGCATAACGCCGAACTCGACTTCTCCAAAACGATGGGTTACGGCGATTATCTATCGCTGGGCACGCTGCTCGATGCCCAGCATCCCTTGTCACCCGACCACAATGAGATGCTGTTCATCATCCAGCATCAAACCAGCGAGTTATGGATGAAGCTGGCACTTTATGAATTGCGCGCCGCGGTCCAGGCGGTGCACGATGACCATATGGCGCCGGCATTCAAAATGCTTGCGCGAGTCTCGCGTGTGTTCGAACAACTCGTGCAGGCATGGAGCGTGCTTGCCACGATGACGCCATCTGAATACTCGGCGATCCGACCATACCTGGGCCTATCGTCCGGATTCCAATCGCATCAATACCGGCAACTCGAATTCCTGCTCGGCAACAAGAACGCGCAGATGCTCAAGCCGCATGAGCACCGGCCGCAAGTGCACGCCGAACTCAAGGCGACGCTCGAAGCGCCGTCGTTTTATGACGAAGCGGTGAAAGTGCTGGCGCGCCGCGGCTTCGCGATCGACGCCACGCGCCTGGATCGCGACTGGACCGGGCCGACCGTCCACAACGCGAGCGTCGAGGCGGCGTGGCTAGCGGTGTACCAGGACCCCACGCGTTATTGGGATCTGTATGAGCTGGCTGAAGAGCTGGTCGACCTCGAAGATACATTTCGGCAGTGGCGCTTCCGGCACGTCACGACCGTTGAGCGCATCATCGGCCTCAAGACCGGTAGCGGCGGCACCAGTGGGGCCTCGTACCTGCGCAAGATGCTCGATGTGGTGCTGTTCCCCGAGCTTTGGCAAGTGCGCACTTCGCTATAGTGCTCGTCACTGACTATACTGATTGATTGCAGGGCACTAAAGATCACGCTAAAGATCCATGCAGGTTTGTAGGGGCGGAAGAGAACTTGCGGCATACTCCTTGGGTCAAATTAGCCCACCCATCGGAGAGCAGCACATGAAACCAGGCATCTTGGCCATCGATATCGGAGGCACCGGGCTCAAAACCGTGGTGATCGACCATCGAGGCGAAATGGAGACGACTCGGGTGCGCGTGCCCACGCCCCATCCGTGCCCCCCGGAGGTGTTGCTCGATAAGCTCGTCGGCATGACCGCGTCGCTGCCGCCCTTCGATCGCATCTCGGTAGGGTTCCCCGGTGTGGTACGTAACGGCGTCATTTCTACCGCGCCCAATCTGGGCACCGCGGACTGGGCCGGGTTCAGGCTCGCCGAGGCGATTTCCCGGCAATTCGACAACAAACCTGTCAAGCTGATCAACGATGCGGACATGCAAGGCTTCTCGCTGGTTGCCGGCGTGGGGATCGAGCTGGCCATCACGCTGGGCACGGGCATGGGCACGGCATTGTTTCGCGACGGCGAATTGATGCCGCACATGGAACTCGCTCATCACCCGATGCACAAGAACAAAACGTATGACGAATACTTGGGTGATGCGGCCTATAAAAAAATCGGCAAGAAGCGCTGGAACAAACGGGTCGGCCGCGCGCTGGCGCTGCTCGAAGCGCTGTTTTCTCCCGATCGGCTATTTATCGGCGGCGGCAATGCGCGTAACCTTGAGATCGAGCTACCGGAAAACGTCACGATAGGTTCGAACGACGCCGGCCTCGAAGGCGGAGCCGCAGTATGGCGCAAGCAGGGTCTCAAGATCGCTGCGATCCACACCGGGCCTTGAAGTGTCAGCGCGGGTCATGGGCGGGTCGTGAATCTCCCGCGCAATGCCCCCATGGGACCCCATGGCTAGCTCCGTGAACTATGGGTGAACGCCGGGTGAACTATGTAGCAGCGGGTCAGCCTAATCCACGAGGTGCTGAGTGGAGGGGCCCGCTGCTTGCTGTTTCGCTCGATCCAATTTCGCCATCATGATCGGGAGTTCGACGATGACCACTGTTGCATCCAATACCCCTTCTTCTATTCCCCACGACGGCTCAGATGCCGCACTGGATCTCCTAAGCATCAATACCTTGCGCACGCTCGCAATGGACGCGGTGCAAAAAGCCAACTCCGGGCACCCCGGTACGCCGATGGGGTTGGCACCCGTGGGCTACACACTGTGGGGCCAGTTTTTGCGCTATCACCCTGAGCATCCCGATTGGCCCAACCGCGACCGCTTCGTCTTATCGGTCGGGCACGCATCGATGCTGCTCTATGGGCTCTTGCATTTGAGCGGTGTGATCGAGATGGATGCTGATGGTAAACCGACCGGCAAACCCGCAGTGAGCTTGGCCGATATCCAGCAGTTTCGTCAGCTCGATTCGAAGACGCCGGGGCATCCGGAATATCGCATGACCACCGGCGTGGAAACCACGACCGGGCCGCTCGGACAAGGCTATGGCAACAGCGTCGGGATGGCGATGGCGCAGCGCTGGCTGGCTGGGCGTTTCAATCGCGACGGCGCGACGCTGTTCGACTATCGCATCTATGCGCTGGGCGGTGACGGCGACATGATGGAAGGGGTTTCAAGCGAAGCTGCGTCGCTGGCCGGGCACTTGAAGCTGGCCAATCTATGCTGGATCTATGACAACAACACGGTCACGATCGAAGGTCACACCGAGCTCGCCTTCAGCGAAAGTGTGGCGGAGCGTTTTCGCGCTTATGGCTGGCAGACGCTGCATGTCAAGGACGCGAACGACACTGCGGCGCTGGCCGCCGCTATCGAACAATTCAAGCGCACGCAGGATCGGCCCACGCTGATCGTTGTCGACAGCGTGATCGGTTACGGCTCACCCAATAAGCATAACTCGGCTGCAGCGCATGGTGAGCCGCTGGGCGTCGAGGAAATTCGCTTGACCAAGAAGGCGTACGGCTGGCCCGAGGACTCTTCGTTCCTGGTGCCGGACGATGCGCGCAGCCGGCTGCACGACGCGATGGTCAAGCGTGCCGCGCCCGAATTGGAACGCTGGGAAAAAGCGGTGGCCGCGCTCAGCGCAGCCGATCCCGCGCGCGCCGATGAGCTGCGCCGGATGCGCGCGGGCGAAATGCCCGACCAGTGGATCGATGCCCTTCCTGATTTCAAGCCCGACGCGAAAGGGATGGCGACACGCGAATCGTCCGGCAAAGCGCTCAACGGTTTTGCCGTCAAGGTACCGTGGTTGCTCGGCGGTGCAGCGGACCTCGCACCTTCCACCAAAACCAAACTGACATTCGACGGGGCCGGCAGCTTTGAGGCCGGCGACTATACCGGCCGCAACCTGCATTTCGGCATACGCGAACACGCGATGGGCGCGATCGCCAACGGCATGGCGCTATCGTATCTGCGACCCTTCACCGCCACGTTCCTGATATTCAGCGACTATATGAAGCCGCCGATGCGGCTAGCCGCCCTTATGGAAGTGCCGACGATCTTCGTGTTTACGCACGATTCCATCGGTCTGGGCGAAGATGGCCCGACTCACCAGTCCATCGAGCAGCTTGTGCACTTGCGCGCCATACCCGGCATGATCACGCTGCGTCCTGGCGACGCCAACGAAGCGATTGAGGCCTGGAAGATTGCCCTCGCGCAAACCCGGCACCCCGTTTCGCTGATTTTGTCTCGTCAGCCCTTGCCGACGTTGGACCGTAGCGTCTATGCTGCGGCAAGCGGCACGGCGCGCGGTGCTTATGTGTTGGCCGACTCTAAGGATAAGCCGGCTGAGGTGATACTGATCGGTACGGGCAGCGAAGTATCGTTGTGCGTACAAGCCTATGAAAAACTGAAAGCCGAAGGCATTGCAGCGCGGGTCGTTTCGATGCCGAGCTGGGAGCTTTTCGAATCACAGAGCGCCGAGTATCGCGAGAGCGTGCTGCCTGCTGCGATGAGCGGGCGTGTCGCGGTCGAGCAAGCGGGTCCGATAGGTTGGGACCGCTACGTGGGCGCCCACGGGGCGAAGGTAGTGATGCATAGCTTCGGCGCTTCCGCGCCGATCGAGAAACTCCAGGCGCGATTCGGCTTTACGGTCGAGAACGTCGTGAAGGTGGCGAAAGAACAAGCGCAACAAGCGCAACAAACCCAACATGCAGGGAGTACAAGATGAGCAACATGCTGCGCCAATTGAGCGAGGCTGGACAAGCCGTGTGGCTGGATTTTGTCAGCCGTGAATTTTTAACCTCCGGTGGACTGAAAAAGCATATCGAAGAAGACGGCTTGACCGGCGTTACTTCGAACCCTTCGATTTTCGAAAAAGCGATGGGCCATGGATCGGATTACGATGCGAGCCTGCAGGCCGTGTTGAGCCGCGCGGATACCGGCGTGGTCGATCTTTACGAACGTCTCGCGATCGAAGACATCCAGGCCGCAGCCGATGCGCTGCGCCCGGTCTACGATCGTCTTGCGGCCAAGGACGGCTATATCAGCTTCGAAGTCGCGCCTTACCTCGCGAACAACACCGCCGGTACTTTGGCGGAGGCGCGCCGGTTATGGGCGGCGGTCGATAGGCCGAACCTGATGATCAAGGTGCCGGGTACCGATGCGGGCGTGCCGGCGATACGCCAATTGATCGAAGAGGGTATCAACGTCAACATCACGTTGCTGTTTTCCCGCGAGGCCTATCGCAAGGTAGCGCAAGCCTATATGGAAGGGCTGGAAGCACGCATCAAGGCGGGTAAGGACGTGAGCCGCATCGCCAGCGTAGCCAGTTTTTTCGTCAGCCGTATCGACGCGCAGATCGACAAGAAAATCGATGGCAAATTGGCGGCAGCCACGCCTGCCGATCAGCAGACGCTCAAGGCACTTAAAGGCAAGGTAGCCATCGCCAATGCCAAACTCGCCTACCAGGACTACCTCGAACAGAGCCGCAGCCCGCGTTGGAAAAAACTCGCGGAGCATGGCGCGCATCCCCAGCGTTTGCTATGGGCATCGACCGGCACCAAGAACCCCGATTACCCCGATACCTTGTATGTCGACGGGTTGATTGCCGCTGATACCGTCAATACGATACCGCCGAAAACGATGGATGCGTTTCGCGACCACGGCAAGGTCGCCGAAACACTGGCGGCAGGCGTCGATGAGGCCAAAAAAGTGCTCGCCGATACCGAGCGTCTAGGCCTCGATTTGGCGGGCGTGACGCATGATCTGGTCGTGGATGGTGCTCAGCTGTTCGCGGATGCGGCCGATGCGCTGCTCGCGGCGGTGGGCGCCAAACGCATTGCGTTTCTCGGTGAGCGTCTCAACGAGGCTCACTATGATCTGCCCGATACACTGAAGAAATCGGTGGAACAAAGCCTCGATCGCGCGCGCAGTGAGGGTTGGGGGCGCCGTGTGTGGGCGGGCGATGCAAGCTTGTGGACCGGTGGCGATGAAGCCAAATGGCTGGGCTGGCTGCCGGCGGGCCAAGGCAAACAGGTCGATGCGGCTGCCGTCGCGGAACTGCTCAAGGCTTTGCGCGCCGAAGGCTATACCGACGCGGTGCTGCTCGGCATGGGCGGCTCCAGCCTGGGTCCGGAGGTGCTCGAGAAAACCTTGGGTGTGTCCAAGCACGGCGGCCTTACATTGCATGTGCTCGACTCCAGCGACCCCGCGCAGATCGCGCAGATCGAAAGCAAGGTCGATTTTGCGCGTACCGTGTTCATCGTTTCCAGCAAGTCGGGTTCGACGCTGGAGCCGGAGATCTTGAACGCCTATTTTCTGGCGGCCGCCGAGAAGGCGGTCGGGGAGAAAGAGGCGCCCAAACATTTCGTCGCTGTGACCGACCCCGGCTCCAAGCTGGATGCGCTCGCGAAGCAGCGCCGCTACCGGGCGATCTTCCATGGCGATCCGGCGATCGGCGGTCGTTATTCGGTGTTGTCGGTATTCGGCATGGTGCCCTTGGGTGTGATGGGGCATGACGTCGCCGCCTTCTTCGACGCCACCCAGCCCATGGTGCGAGCTTGCGACGCGGGTTCGCCGCCGGCGATCAACCCTGGTGTCTACCTGGGTGTGGTGCTCGGCGAGTCGGTGAAAGCGGGACGCGACAAGGTCACGGTGTTTGCTTCGCCCTCGCTGGCCAGTACCGGATCGTGGCTGGAGCAGTTGCTGGCCGAATCGACGGGTAAGCAAGGCAAGGGCATCGTTCCTGTCGATCTCGAACCGATCGGCAAGCCAAATGTGTACGGCAGCGATCGGCTATTCGCGTTTCTGCGCGCAGAAGGCGATGCGGTGGGTGAGCTCGATCGTCAGGTGGATGCGTTGGCCAAGGCCGGGCACCCCGTTGTGCGCATCACGCTCAAGAACCTGGCGTTGATAGGCCAGGAATTTTTCCGCTGGGAAATCGCCACCGCGATTGCCGGATCCGTCATCGGCATCGACCCGTTCGATCAGCCCGATGTGGAGGCGAGCAAGCTCAAGACGCGGGCGCTTACCGACGCCTTTGAGAAGAGCGGCAAGCTCGCGCCCGAAACGGCGTTTGCCGAAGATGGCACGCTGATGTTCTTTGGCGACCCCGCGCTGAAAAGCGATGGCAGTGCGCAAGGCATTATCGCGGCGCATCTGGCGCGGCTTCATCCGGGCGATTACGCCGCCGTGCTGGCCTACATCGAACGCAACCCAGCGCATCAAGCAATCATCACGGAGCTGCGCAAGACGCTGCGCGATGAAAAGCATGTCGCCACCGTAGGCGGCTTCGGTCCGCGTTTTCTGCATTCGACCGGCCAAGCGTACAAAGGCGGTCCGAACACGGGGGTGTTCCTGCAGATCACCGCGGACCCGGCGCACGATCTGGCAATTCCGGGGCGCGCGATCAGCTTTGGTGTGGTCGAGGCGGCTCAGGCGCGCGGCGATCTCGAAGTGCTGGCCGAACGCAAGCGGCGTTATCTGCGCGTCCATATCAAGGGCGGCGATATCGAAGGCGGGTTGAAGCACATCGTGAAAGCGGTGACTAGTCAGTTCAGTTGATCAAGGCGCTTGCAGCAAGCATGACTTGAAGACACCTCGTCAAGCCGCTTTTAGCAAGAATCACCCAAGTCCACCTTACACGCGGGAGTACCACGACATGCAACTCGGCATAATTGGTTTGGGTCGGATGGGCGGCAATATCGCACGCCGCTTGATGCAAAAGGGCCACGAGACGGTGGTGTTCGACCGCAGTAGCGACGCGATCGCCAGCATAGTCAAGGATGGCGCGAAGGGCGCGGCTAGCGTCGAGGCGATGGTGAAGGCGCTGGCTAAACCCCGTGCCGTGTGGGTAATGCTGCCCTCGGGAGAACCGACCGAGGATATGGTCGATCAATTGAGCAAACTGCTCGAAGCGGGCGACACGATCATCGACGGCGGCAACAGTTTCTACAAGGACGATATTCGGCGCGGCGCGGCGCTGGCCGAGAAAAAACTCGATTACGTGGACGTGGGAACTTCGGGTGGTGTCTGGGGGCTGGAGCGCGGCTATTGCATGATGATAGGCGGCGACACCGCGGTGATCAAACGGCTCGACCCGATCTTCGACACGCTGGCGCCGGGCTATGGCTCGATCGAACGCACGCCGGGACGCGCGGCGGGTGACGACCGCGCTGAGCGCGGCTATATCCACGCGGGCCCCATCGGCTCGGGCCATTTCGTCAAGATGATACACAACGGCATCGAGTATGGCTTGATGCAGGCTTACGCTGAAGGCTTCGAAGTCCTCAAGCAAAAGTCCTCCGAGACGCTGCCCAAGAACGAGCGCTACGATCTGAATATGGCCGACATTTCCGAAGTATGGCGGCGCGGCAGCGTGATTTCTTCGTGGCTGCTCGACCTTACTGCGCAGGCGCTGGCACAGGACGCGTCGCTGGCCAATTACTCGGGCACCGTTGCCGATAGTGGCGAAGGGCGCTGGACGATAGAAGCGGCCATCGAAGAAGCGGTGCCGGTGCCGGTGCTGTCCAACGCGCTATTCGCTCGTTTCCGTTCACGAGAAGAGCACGCCTATGGCGACCGCATGCTCTCAGCGATGCGCTTCGGCTTCGGCGGTCACGTCGAACAAGGGCCGAAATAATGGCGGCATCGAAAACCAAACCGCCGGGCAAAACCAAGCCGCCGGCCAAAATCAAGCCGGGCAAGGCGCCGCCAGCGCCCGCTGCCACCTTGTTCTTGTTCGGAGCGCATGGCGACCTCGTACAGCGCTTGTTGATGCCGGCGCTGTACAACCTGGCCCGTGACGGTTTGGTCGGGGCCAACGTGCATATCGTTGGCATCGATCACATCGACAGCACCGACCAGCAGTTTTGCGATCACCTTTCGGCATTCATACGCTCTGCGGCCAAGGGCGGCGCAAAGGCAGCAAAAGGTGCCGGCAAGACGCTGGACCCCGCGTTGTGGAGCAAGCTGACAAAGCGCATCTCATACATCAAGGGCGACTTTCTCGAAGATGCCACCTATGCCGATATTGCGGCCAAACTGGCCGAAACGGGCACCGGCAACGCGCTGTTCTATCTGGCCACCGCGCCGCGTTTTTTTGGTGAAGTGGCCGATCACCTCGGCAAGGCAGGGTTGTTCTCCGAGAGTGCAAAAGGCGCTAAAGGGGCCGGGGGCGCCAAAGGCGGTAAGGGCGGCTTTCGGCGCCTCGTGATCGAAAAGCCGTTCGGCTCCGACCTGGCGTCTGCCCAGGCTCTGAACGCGCGCTTGCTCAAGAGCGCGCCGGAGGAACAGATCTACCGGATCGATCACTTCCTGGGCAAGGAAACGGTGCAGAACATTCTGGTCAGCCGTTTCTCCAATGCGCTATTCGAGTCGTTCTGGAACAACCACTATATCGACCATGTGCAGATCACCGCGGCCGAAACGGTCGGAGTCGAGGAACGTGGTGACTTTTACGAGCACACAGGCGCACTGCGCGACATGGTGCCCAACCACTTGTTCCAACTGCTCGCCATGATTGCGATGGAGCCGCCATCGGCGTTTGGCGCGGACGCCGTACGTGGCGAGAAAGCCAAGGTGGTGGGTGCAATCCGGCCGCAGACCAAGAAAGAGGCGCTGGCGAATTCGGTACGCGGCCAGTATCGGGCCGGGGAGATAGCGGGCCAGGATGTGGTGTCTTACCGCAGCGAGCCGAACGTGGCCCGCAGCAGCGACACCGAAACCTATGTCGCGCTCAAGGTGATGGTCGATAATTGGCGCTGGGCTGGCGTGCCGTTTTATTTGCGCACGGGCAAGCGACTGAGTGCGCGCGATACGCAAATCGCGATCTGTTTCAAGCCTGCGCCGTTTGCACCGTTCAGGGAGAGCGCCGTCGAAAGACTCAGGCCCAATTATCTGGTGGTGCAGATTCAGCCCGACGAGGGTATGTGGTTTGATTTTCAGGCCAAACGCCCTGGGCCCGAACTCCAGGTCGAACACGTGGAGATGGGCTTCGCTTACGCGGACTTCTTCGAAATGACGCCGTCCACCGGTTACGAAACGCTGGTCTATGATTGCCTGATCGGCGATCAGACCTTATTCCAGCGCGCCGACAATATCGAAAACGGTTGGCGTGCGGTGCAGCCGTTTATCGATGCGTGGAAAAGCGGCGGCGCCAAGGTTGCGGTCGAGGGCTATGCGTCGGGTTCGGACGGCCCCGCGGGCGCTGATGCGTTGTTGGCTCGGGACGGACGCACTTGGCATAAATTGGGGTGAGGAACGACACTATGCGTAGAGCGCTGCGCCTGAAGCACATGGCCTTGGCTGCCGTTGCTCTTGTTGCTGCATTACCGTTTTGCGGCGCCTATGCCGCCGGCACCGGCATGACGGTGTATTCGAGCGCGTTCGCCGACGGCGCGACCATCCCCCGCCAATACGCAGGGACTGGTGAATGCGGCGGCAAGGGGCAGGCGTTCCAGGTAAGCTGGACCAATCTGCCTGCCGGTGCACGTAGCGTCGCCGTGAGCTTGTTCGATCCTGATGGTGCGAAAGGTATGGGCGTGTCGCACTGGATTGCCTACAACATCGATGCTACGCGCTCGCAGCTCGTCGAAGGCGAAGGGCAAGAGGATGGCAAAAGCGCCACACTGGGCACCAACAGCGCCGGCGCGAAGGTGTATCGCGGACCTTGCCCGCCTGCGGGCGACACGCCTCACCACTATGTGCTCACCGTGATCGCGCTCGATCTTCCACCCGATGCGCTGCCGGGCGGACTGGACCGCGCAGGGCTAATGGCTGCTGTCAAGGGCCATACGCTGGGCGGGATGAGCATAGTCGGGCGGTATGCGCGCTAGCGCCAGCATCGCCGTTCGTAGTTCCCCATGGTAGTTGAACGTCCAAGTGTATGGAGATTGAAAAGTTATGAAGGCTGCGCACTATTCCTCGAAAGGTCTCGCTCGAGACGTGCTGGTCGTTGACGAGCAGCGTGATCCGGTAGCTCAAGTGGGCGAAGTCCTGGTGCGCATCGCGCACTCGGGCGTGAATCCTTCAGACGTCAAAAACCGCTCGGGCCTCTTCAGCTCCGCAATGGAGTTCGCGAGCGTTATTCCTCACAGCGATGGCGCTGGCGTCGTCGAGGCAGTTGGAGAGGGCGTTTCGAAACAGTGGATCGGACAACGAGTCTGGACGATCAACGGCCAGTGGCAGCGACCGTTCGGTACAGCCGCTGAATTGATCGCCTTGCCCGAAAGCCAGGTGGCGCCGCTGCCTGACAGTGTGTCGACCGAGACGGGTGCCTCACTGGGGATTCCGCTTTTGACGGCCTGGTACGCGGTGCATGCTTGCGCAGGACTTCTGGGCAAGACGGTTCTCGTCTACGGGGCCACGGGCGCGGTAGGGAGCTACGCGACGCAATTGGCCGCGCTCTCGGGCGCAAGAGTCATAGGCGTGGCCGGCAGTCGCGAGAAGTGCGAACTCGCTTCCCGCCTTGGTGCCGAGTGGGTCATCAATCGTAACGAGCAGGATGTGACGGCTTCGGTACGTGAGATCACGGGCGGCCGAGGTGTGGACGCCATCATTGAAGTCGACGCGGCAGCCAATGCAGGAAAATATGGAGAACTATTGAAGTTCGACGGTGATGTGATCATCTATGGTTCGGGGGCTACCTCTGTCGAGGTTCCGTTCAGGCCGATGATCGTGGGCTTTGTGAATCTGCGGTTCTTTATCGTCTACAAGTTGCCCATCCCGCTGAGGAAGGCCGGCATCGATGTGCTCACCCCTCTGTTGAAACGAGGGGCGCTGCAACATCCTCAGGTCGAAATTTTTCCGCTGTCGGAAATCGCGAAGGCCCACGAACGCGTCGAGTCGGGTGCGAACGCAAAGATCATCATCGATACGCTCGCATAGAGGTTTGCAAGCCTCAGGCCTCAATCTTCAGGGCACTCTTTTCAACCCCCGCTGTGATCCTGGTTGATCCGATTCATCGGCTTTAGCGGGTCGAAGGTCTGCCAACGTCCGTCGGCTACCGTACCTTCGCCGCGCTCGATATCTCGTCCACCCAAGGTTCTGAACACCTTGACCACGGTTTCTTCCTGGGCCTGTTCGGATACGCCTACGGCAATCATCAAGCCGGCTTTGCGGGGCTCGTCGACGGGAGCCGTCTCATGAGTGCCGTGCGTCTTTTTGATTTCTGACAGCCCCCCGGTCAAGGAGCCGACGTAGGCGCCCGCCAGCGCGCCTATCGCCGGTGCCACCGGCCCAGCGACGGGCGCACCCGCCAAACCCACCACGGCCCCTGCCGCGGCGCCAGCGACGATACCCTTGGCGCTGCCGGCCGGTGACTTTTCTGCGCGTTCGTGCGCTGGTTCCACTTCGGTGAGTTGTTCTTCCGGGGTGGTTCCTTGTTCGCGCGGTGGCGTCAGGTAAAACGACGCTATCGCGCCCGCGTCGATGTGCACGCGCTCTAACGCTTCTACGGTTTGCGTTACCTGGTCTTGCTGATCGAAACGGGCTGCAATGATGTATTCCATGAAATTCTCCCCATCGATTGTGAGTTTTGAGTGTCGAACTCTCCGGCACGCTAGTTGCGTGCCAATGTCCGTAAAGGTTGGTCATTGCACGGCGGATACCGGCTTTCAGCGACCCGCTGCCCGATTGTCGGAGCGGCGTAGCCACGTATGCGCGTGTAAAAGATGCCAACATCAGTAAATTTGGGTAGGGCGCGCGACTGCGGGTACTAACACTGAAAACACTGAAGTACGAGCACACAGAAAGCGGCACAGAAAGACGACCCAGGGGGCTTTGCATGTCCGAAAAAAAACACGCTATTTCATCGCCGATCGATAAGCAGGAATCCATTACGTGGTCGCGTGTGACGCGACGAAGTTTCCTGTGCTCCGCCGCAGCGATCATGGCTTTTGTCGGCGCGGCGGGTCGGCTACGCGCGGCCACATCCATGACAGCGGATCAGCCATCGATGGCCTTATCTGCCGCGCAGCCTGCCGTGAACTATGTGCCGCCCGTGCCGATGACCCTGCAGGTCAACGGTCAACAACACCAATTCCTCGCCGAGCCGCGCCTCACTTTGCTGGACGCGTTGCGCGAAACCCTGCATCTGAGCGGCACCAAAAAAGGCTGCGATCGCGGGCAGTGCGGTGCGTGCACGGTGCTGGTGGATGGGCGGCGAATCAACTCATGCCTGACGCTGGCGATCATGCATCAAGGGCAAAACATCACTTCGATAGAAGGCCTCGCGCATACGAGCAGTGCCACTCCCACCGCATTGAACACCGGTGGATTGAATGGCGCTGCATCGAATATTGCTCAACCCGTACTGCATCCTTTGCAAGCGGCCTTCATCGAGCATGATGCTTTTCAGTGCGGGTACTGTACCCCGGGGCAACTCTGCTCCGCGGTAGGTGCGATCCAGGAGATGCGAGACGGCATGCCCAGCGCGGTCACTCAGGATGTGAAGACAACCCAGACCACATTCAGCGATGCGGAAATTCGCGAGCGCATGAGCGGCAATCTATGTCGCTGCGGTGCTTATCCCAACATCGTTGCGGCAGTGCGCACGGTCCTGATCAAATCGACTTGATATAAGAGCGGCACGCGCTGCGGTTGCGCGGCCGCGCTTAGCCTGGAGGCACCATGAATTCATTTTCATACCAGCGCGCCGGCGATGTCGCCAGCGCACTGCAGCAGATTCGCGAGCCTGGCGCGAAATTTATCGGCGGTGGCAGCAATCTGCTCGATCTCATGAAAGGCGGCATTGAACGTCCGGTGCTGTTGATCGACATCAATCAATTGCCCTTGAGCGATATCACCGTCAGGCCCGATGGCGGGCTGCGCATCGGTGCGCTCGCGCGTAACAGTGATGTCGCCGCGCATCCGGTGGTGCGGGGTAGTTATCCGCTGCTCACGCAAGCGCTGGTCTCGGGCGCTTCACCGCAATTGCGCAATATGGCGACCGTGGGCGGCAACCTGTTGCAGCGTACCCGCTGCGGCTATTTCTATGACACCGCGTTCGACGCTTGCAACAAACGCACACCCGGTTCCGGATGTGCGGCGCTCGATGGGCACAACCGCAATCACGCGATTTTTGGCGCGAGTCCACAGTGCATCGCCGTCAACCCATCTGACATGAGCGTTGCGTTGAGCGCGCTGGATGCGGTGGTGAATGTCGAAGGGCCCAACGGTGCGCGTAGCATCGCAATCGCCGATTTTCACCGGCTGCCGGGCGACACCCCCGAGCGCGATACCAATCTGGCGCCTGATGAACTGATCGTCTCGGTCGACTTGCCCCGTTCGCGGTTCAGCGATCACGCCCATTATTTGAAGGTGCGCGATCGAGCGAGTTATGCGTTCGCGCTGGTTTCGGCGGCAACCGCATTCGACCTCGATGGCGGCGTGGTACGCGATGTGCGTATCGTGCTGGGCGGCGTCGCGCACAAGCCGTGGCGTGCGCACGCTGCCGAAACGGCGATGCGCGGGCAGCCGTTCAACGCGGCTACGCGAGCCGAGGCCGGGCGCATGGCGATGAGCGGTGCTCGTCCATACGCGCACAACGGGTTCAAAGTCGAACTGACGCGGCGTGCGGTAGAGCGTTCGCTCGCACTCGCAGGAGGCGTGCAATGAATGCTCTAAATGTTCCATCAAGCTATGTCGGTCAGGGCATAGACCGTGAAGACGGCGTTGCCAAGGTAACCGGCCAGGCCCGCTATGCCGCCGAATTCGTGTTGCGGGGCATGAGCTACGCGGCGCTCGTGCAAAGTACGGTGGCAGCTGGGCGCATCACCGCTATCAACAGTGCGGAAGTTGAACGCATGCCGGGTGTGCTGCTGGTGTTGACTTATCAGAACGCGCAAGCTTTGCCGGAGAAAGGTCAGGCCGGGGCCAAACAGCCGCCCTCGGGCCGTATGTTGTCGCTGCTGCAGGATGACGAAATCCATTACAACGGCGAGCCGATTGCCGTGGTGGTAGCGCAGACGCTCGAACAAGCGCGCGACGCGGCTAATCATTTGCGTGTGACCTATACCAGCGCGCCTGCGGCGCTTGATTTTGAACGTCTCAAAGGCGGCGCGTATGCGCCCAAGAGTATTACGGGCGGCCCGACCGACAGCTTGCGTGGCGACCCCACCGCGGCATTTGCGAGCGCGGCTGCGCATTTCGATGCGGTTTATACCACGCCGATCGAACACCACAACGCGATGGAGCCGCACGCCACCATCGCCCAGTGGGATGGTCCACGGCTTACGCTTTACGACTCGACCCAATACGTCGCAGGTGTGGGTAAGACGGTGGCCAAGACCTTCGGCATCCCACCCGAAAACGTACGCACGATATGCTTTTACACCGGCGGCGGGTTCGGCTCCAAAGGGTCGGTCTGGTCGCATGTGGTGCTTACCGCGATGGCCGCGCAAAAGCTCGGCCGCCCGGTGAAGCTGGCAATGGAACGCACGCAGATGTTCGGGCCCGTGGGTGCACGGCCGCACACCGAACAAAGGCTGCAACTGGCCAGCGATTCGAACGGGCGCTTGGCTGCGATGCGGCATGACGTGATATCGAACACGTCGGTGATGGAAGACTGGACCGAGCCGTCGGCAATGGTCACCCGCACCTTGTATGCGTGCGCCAATCAGGCGACCAGCCATCGCCTGGTCAAGCTCAATCTCGGCGTGCCGACCTTCACGCGCGCGCCGGGCGAGGCGAGCGGCAGCTTTGCGCTCGAATCGGCGATGGACGAACTGGCGTATCAGTTGGGCATCGACCCGATCGAACTGAGATTGCGCAACTACGCGCAGATCGATCCCGAGAAAGAGAAGCCTTTTTCCAGCAAGTCGCTGCGTGAATGCTACGTACAGGGCGCGAAGCGCTTCGGCTGGTCAACGCGCAATCCGCAGCCGCGCTCGATGCGCGAAGGCCATATCTTGATCGGCTGGGGCATGGCGAGTGCGACCTATCCCACGCGGCGTTCAGCGGCCTCGGCCTCGGCGCGCTTGATGCCGGATGGCCGGTTGCTGGTGCGGTCGGCGTCGCAGGATTTGGGCACCGGCACGTACACGATCATGACGCAGATTGCCGCCGACGCGATGGGCTTTCCGATCGAACGCGTGGTGTTCGAGTTGGGCGACAGCAACTTTCCACCGGCACCGGTTTCCGGAGGCTCGCAATCGGCGGCGAGCGTGGGGCCGGCCGTCAAGGCGGCCACGCTTGCGTTGCGCCGCAAAGTAATCAACGCGGCAGTGGCGGACAGCAATTCCACGCTGTTCAAACTGGACCCCGATCAAGTGCAGATAGTCGACGGCTGGCTGCAGCTTGCCAGCGATGCGAGCCGACGCGACAACCCGGCCGCAGTGCTTGGCCGGCTGGGTGGCCAGCCGCTAGAAGCGCGCAGCGACGTCAAGCCCGGCGAAGAGCAGCAGCGCCTGGCGATGCATTCCTTCGGCGCGGTGTTTGCCGAAGTGCGTGTCGATGAAGCGCTGGGCACGGTGCAAGTTACGCGGTTGGCGGGTACCTATGGCGTCGGCAAATTGCTCAATGCCAAGACCGGGCGCAGTCAATTGATGGGCGGCATGGTGTGGGGACTGAGCATGGCTTTGCTCGAACGTTCCGACCTCGATTTGCGCTATGGCCGCTACGTGAACGGCAATCTTGCCGAATACCACGTGCCGGTCAATGCAGACATCCACGATATCGACGTCGTGGTAGTCGACGAGCAGGACACCGAAGTCAATCCTATCGGAGCCAAGGGCATCGGCGAAATCGGTATCACCGGCGTGGCCGCGGCGATTTCCAACGCGGTGTATCACGCGACGGGCAAGCGCGTGCGCGATTTGCCGATCACGTTGGATAAGTTGATTTAATTTTACGGCGTATTTGCGACTGATCGACTGGGAACGCGGCTTGCTGAGTCCATAAGGTCGTTCGCGCGCCCGCGCTAGCGTTTGCTTCCGAATCGGAACCAACCCAGGCGGCACCCGCCCAGGTACCGACCCAGGCCCCAATCGAGGCATCCATTGAGGCACCGCCGCGCGGGCTTTCCGTCGCACGGATTTTTCCCGTTCGCTCGGACGTGCAACGCTTTCTCCCATCGAACATCGCGCTTAAACGCAAGGACCACGATCGTGAAAAACGAAAAAACGACTTCGCAAGATACTGCCAAAGATGCCACGGAAGGTACCAGCAAGCGCAAACCTGGCAAGGCTGCAGCACCTAATCAAGGCAATTCACAAAGTAACTCGCACGCGGGCACCGCAGGCGAGTTGCATCAGAGCGCCGGTGGAACACATCCGCCCTTGACCACCGACCAAGGCCTGCCGATTTCGGATAATCAGAATTCATTGAGGGCCAACTCGCGGGGTCCCTCTTTGCTGGAAGATTTTATCCTTCGTGAAAAAATTACGCACTTCGACCACGAGCGCATTCCGGAGCGCGTCGTGCATGCACGTGGTACGGCAGTGCATGGCTACTTCGAACTGACGCATTCGCTCGAGAAATACACGACGGCCAAAATCCTGACCGAAGTGGGCGAGAAGACGCCGCTGTTCACGCGTATTTCGACGGTGGCCGGCGGAGCCGGCTCGGTCGATACGCCACGCGATGTGCGCGGGTTCGCCGTCAAGTTCTATACCAAGGAAGGGAACTGGGATCTGGTCGGCAACAATATCCCGGTCTTTTTCATCCAGGATGCGATCAAATTTCCGGACCTGGTCCACGCCGTCAAGATGGAGCCGGATCGCGGTTTTCCGCAAGCGGCAACGGCCCACGATACCTTCTGGGATTTCATTTCGCTGACTCCGGAATCGATGCACATGGTGATGTGGATTATGTCCGATCGCACCATCCCGCGTTCCTTGCGCATGATCGAGGCCTTCGGTATCCATAGTTTCCGGTTGATCAATGCCAAGGGCGAGTCCACGTTCGTCAAATTCCATTGGCGGCCGAAGCTGGGCTTGCAATCGACAGTGTGGGACGAGGCGGTCAAGATTGCCGGCGCGGATCCCGACTATCATCGCCGCGACATGTTCGAGGCAGTGCAAAGCGGCGCGTTCCCCGAGTGGGAATTCGCGGTGCAACTGTTCACGCAGGAGCAAGCCGATCAATTCCCGTTCGATCACCTCGATTCGACCAAATTGATTCCCGAAGAGGTGGTGCCATTGCAAGTGATAGGGCGGATGGTGCTGGATCGCTGGCCAGATAATTTTTTCGCGGAAACAGAACAGGTCGCCTTCTGTCCGTCGCACATCGTGCCAGGTATCGATTTTTCCAACGATCCTTTGCTGCAGGGGCGTTTGTTTTCTTACCTCGATACGCAGCTATCGCGCCTGGGCTCGCCGAACTTTCATCAGCTCCCCATCAACGCGCCGAAGTGTCCGGTGGCGAATCAGCAGCGCGATGCGCATATGCAGATGGAGCAGCCCAAAGGCCGGGTCAACTATGAGCCAAGTTCGCTGGAGCAGGATACCCCGCGCGAAATCCCGGCGAGCGGCTTTCGCAGCGCCACGGTGAGCGAAAGCGGCGAGAAAAGCCGCATCCGCGCAGCCAGCTTTGCCGACCACTATAGTCAGGCTCGCCAGTTCTACATCAGCCAGACCGTCCACGAACAGGCTCATATCGCGACGGCGCTGGCGTTTGAACTCTCCAAGGTGGACGCCGTGCACGTGCGAGAAGCGATCGTCGGCCATCTACTCAACATCGACGAGGATCTCGGGCAACGGGTGGCCGATGCGCTCGCGTTAGAGACTTTGCCGGAGGCGCCCGCAAGCGCGATCCCGGTACAGGAACGTGAGCCATCGCCCGCCTTGCAGATCATCGGCAAGATGAAGGACACGCTCGAGGGCCGCACGATCGGGATTTTGGTGGCCGACGGCTCGGACGCCGCAGCGATCAAGGCGGTCAGCAAAGCGGCGACGGATGCCGGCGCGACGGTCAAGATTGTTGCCCCCAAAGTAGGCGGCGCGAAGCTGTCCGATGGTGGGTTGCTGCCGGCGAACGGCCAGTTGGCGGGCACGCCGTCGGTGATGTTCGACGCGGTGGCGATCATTCTGTCGGACGAGGGCGCGGCCGAGCTGTTGAACGAGTCGGCGGCAATCGACTTTGTGCGTGACGCATTTGGTCACCTTAAGGCGATCGCGTTCGATGCCGGGGCACAAGCGCTATTGCAAAAGGCGCAGATCGAAATGGATGCGGGCGTGGTCGATGCGGCAGACAAGAAAGCGTTTATCGCTGCTGCGATGACGCGACAATGGGACCGCGAAAGCTCGGTGCGTATTTTGGCCTAGGCCCTGGGCATCACGGTGCATTTCGGCAACCGGCCTTTGAGGTACATTGGAGGATTAACCAACCCTCATTGAATTGGGAGCCGAAATGAACTGGCTGAAACATTCGATCATGCATACGCGTGGCCTCGCTCACGGCGCAGTCGGAGAAACCCACGAACTGACGGAAGAGCGCCAGGGCAAATTCCATTACACAATAGGCCCCTATTCGGATCCGGTGCTGCACATCGCGCCCGGCGACCGCGTGATCGTCCAGACACGCGATGCCTTCGACGGCAAGATCAAAACCGAACAGGACATGCCGAGCCAGAAGCTGAAGGTGCCGTTTCTCAATCCGCAGAACGGTCCGATCATGATAGCCGGCGCGGAAAAAGGCGACGTGGTGGCCGTGTACATCGAGTCGATGTTGCCTCGTGGCGAAAACCCGCGCGGCACCTGCTGCCTGATTCCGCGTTTCGGCGCACTGACGGGCACCGACTACACCGCAACGTTGAACCATCCGTTGCCGGAAATCACCCGCAAGATCGACGTCGACGAGGAGGGCGTGTACTGGAGCAAGCGGGTGACGCTGCCCTACAAGCCGCACATCGGCACGCTGAGCCTGTCGCCCGAAATCGATTCGATCAATTCGCTCACGCCGGACAACCACGGCGGCAACATGGACGTGCCTGACATGGGCCCCGGCAGCATTACCTATTTGCCGGTGCGTTCAGCGGGCGCGCGTCTGTTTATCGGCGACGCCCATGCTTGCCAAGGCGATGGCGAAGTGTGCGGAACCGCGGTCGAGTACGCCAGCACCACGACCATACACGTCGATCTGATCAAGGGTTGGGCAATCGACTGGCCGCGCCTGGAAACCGAAGCGCTGCTGATGACGATCGGTAGCGCGCGGCCGCTGGAAGATGCCACGCGCATCGCCTATAACCAATTGGTGCTGTGGTTGGAGAAGGAATATGACTACGACCGTTGGGACGCTTACATGATGCTCAGCCAGTGCGGGCAGGTCAGGCTGGGTAACTTTGTCGATCCGAAGTATTCGGTCGGGGCCGCCATCAGCAAGAAGTATTTGGCGCCGGCGGCTTGAGGTAAGAGGCGCGAACAATTTCGCTGCGGAGCAAATCCAGGAACGCCAAAAAGCGCTACGCTACGGCCCCACGCTAGATTGGCGTAAGGCCGTAGACACCACATGTCGGCGTTGCGCCCATCCGGCGCGCAAACACGATGACATTTCAAATAAATCAACGGCCCGGACAAGGCCGAGGCCGAGGCAAATCAATTGCTCAATGCTGCGGCTGTATTGCCATCAAGCTCGCCGGTTTGCCCAATACCGTGATCTCTTTGGAAATGCTTCAGTGCCAGATGCGTCCTGTTGCCCATCGCCCCGTCGGCTGTGCCGGCCGGATAACCGAGTGAATTCAGTTTCGCCTGTGCCTGCATCAGCGTCATAGGCTGCGGCGGTGGGGGCGCGACGGCTTGAGGCGCTGCAGCGCCGGGCACTTGGTTGCCCTTGGAATACATGCATTGCACGTAGGCATTGTTGTACTGATCCTGAATCGATAATTGTGCGCTCTGCGATGTGCCGGTGCCTAGGCCAGTCCCAGCAATCGCTCCGGCCGCGCTGCCGACAGCCGCGCCCTGACCCTGGCCTACAGCACCGCCAAGCGCCGCACCCAAAACGGTTCCCAATACAGCAGTGCCAACTGCCGTCTTGTTAGCGGAGTCCGCCTGACCTGCAACCTGTGATTGGGCGTATTGCTTGCACGAGTCCTGATCCTGCTGAAAGATCGGGAACGGTATGGTAGCGCCGGGCATTACCTGAACCGTCGGTCCCATTGGTGTAGTGGCGCAGGCGTCGAGCAACAAGATCGAGGCTAAGGCGATGAACGATATCCTGCCAATTTTCATGACTTTTCCATTCGGTTAAATTAATGCGGAGAAAGATGGCTTAGTTGCGATGCGGCAGCATGGCTGACCGCATGCGTTGCACTCAACCTGGAGGGGGGGCCGCGACTTGACGAAATTGCGTGGTGCAAGTCGCCACCGTGGGGTAGTAGCCGCGAGGTTCGTCGCAGTAATACCAGAGGGTCGGCGGTGCCGCGACCCTCAGGGGTGCCTGAACGATCGGTGCGGGAACCTCCGTGGCCGCATCAGGCTCGATAAATTCGATTGGAGAGACGGCGAGGGGATAGGGATAGACCGGCTGATCGTAAAAATACCATTGTCCGGCACTGAACCACCACCAACCGCAACGACCGTTGTAGCAGGTGTTGTTCCACCTTCCCCCCCGCCAACGCTCAAGATCATCGTGATTGAACCGGTGTACGTCATGCTCCCGGTACGCGTAACGCGCGCGTACGTTGTCATGACGAAGCGCCTCACCGCGAGCCTCATTCGCACGCGGCGCGGCGCGGAAGTCTGCGTGATTCTCCGGCCGTGCCGCGTTAGCCGTTGGTCTGGCTTTTTCATTCCGTTCGTCAGCAGCTAGAGCACTCGCGCTAAGCACAGTAAGGATGGCAAAGGAAAGGCCAAGCTTTTTAAATAAATTTTTCGGATAAATTTTAATCATAGACAAATATATTTACTTCTTCTCCTGTTAGTTGATCCAATTTTTTCAAACGCCTGAGTACGGAGATGAATCCGTGATTGCGTGATCGATTTTTAATAGGAAAATCTTCACTATCGCAATAGCGAATTCTGATTGCCGTGGTGTATCAAGATTTTCTAGAGAGAAGATCCACGTCGGTAGACGTTCGATCTGGATTTGGTATCCCGTGCGGGATTTGTGAAATAAACATGCGAACATTCGCAGTTACGTCTTGCATTGCCGTTATCCCCGAGCCACACAAAACGCAAAGCCAAGATTGAGCGGCATTGAACCGGCAACCCCGCTGACCTGATTCAATAGGAATCGTGGGCCCGGTGGCTTTGCGTCCCCGCCTTACGGCGAGTTTGCTAGTTTGTCTTTTTTAATTACAATTTGTAATTTAATTATATTAAATCAAGTGCGCATGAAATCTATCATCAGAATAGAAGTTATGCAACAACGAGAAAAATCCTTGTTCAGAGTCGAGCTTCTCTTGGAATAATTTTAATATCTGCATCCATCCAGAATCGGATTGATTTCATTCATTATTTAAAGTAATTCGTAGCGTGCCGCGCGAGTGGTCGATCGCGTCAGTATGCGATACCCTTCCTATCCACTTCCCACATGTCACGCGATGATGGGCGCGGTGGACGCTGAAAACCAGGCGTCGATTCGCTTTCACGAACGGCTTGGTTTCGAATCGACGGGGCGATGCCGTCAGGTTGGCTATAAATTCGGACGCTGGCTGGACTTGGTGTTCATGCAACTGATTCTGGCGCCGGATGCATCGCTGGGTGGATCGGTGAATGAGTCGGCAAATTAGCGAGCCGAGTCGGCGAACCGAGTTTTCAAAGCATCGATGAACACGCGGACCTTATGCTGCCGATGCCGCGCCCCGGGTGAAATCGCCTGAATATCAGCCCTCGGCATGTCCCAGTCCGGCAGTAGTCGCACCAATCGGCCCTCGGCAACATCTTCGCCGATCGAGAAATCGGTCAGCAGTGCGACCCCCGCGCCTGCAAGCACCGCGGCGCGGGCCGCATAGGCTGTGTTGGTCGAAAATGCGGGCTCGGTCATGCGCACCGTGCGCTTTTTCTTACCTGGGCCTTCCAGGACGAATGTGTGCGGGTGCGGTAACACCGTCAACACGACGTAGGGCAGCGCGGCGAGCTGCGTCAGCGTATCGGGCATGCCATGCGTTTCAATAAACTGCGGGCTAGCCACCAGCCATTTCACGAAGCTACCCACGCGCACCGCCACGTGGCTGGAGTCGCTGAGCTTGCCTAACCTGACGGCAACATCGATACCTTCGGCGATCAAATCGACGTACCGATCGGCGCACAGCAACTCGATCTTCAGCGCTGGATGGCTGCGCTGCAACTCCACCAGCAACGGTGCGATCACCGCCGTGCCATAGTCGATCGGCGCCCCTACACGCAGCGTCCCCTGCGGGTTTTTCAGTCCGGTGCGCGCGATCTCCACCGCTTCTTCAGTGGCCTGCAGCACATCGCGGCTGGCTTCATAGAACGCCCGACCCGCTTCGGTCAGGCTGAGCCGGCGCGTGGTGCGCATCAGCAAGGTCACGCCAAGCTCGGCTTCGAGAAGCTGCATATGCTTGCTGACCATCGTTTTCGCCAGACCCAGCCGTGCGGCTGCGCCTGTCAACGAACCGACCTCCACGACTGCGACGAATGCGACCAGCCGGTTGAGATTTATAGCGCTGAGATCGGCCATCGATTTGAATACTCGAATAAGGAGGTGCGTCGATTATCGGTGTTCTTCGTGCGCGTGGCGAGGGCACGGTGCGTTGTTCTGCGGCTCAAGGATAGGAAACACGTCGATTTAGGGGCGATCGGATTGTCCCCCTAAAGAGAACAGTGATTGAAGCGTTGCCTGTCTAATCAATGCGATTCGGTATCGATAAACTGCGCTCAGTCCGCCTTAGCCCCTCATCTTTGCCAATCAGGAACCTCATGACTACCGGTGCACCTACCCAACCGATACGCTTCTTCCGCGCTCCTTTGTCCGGCCACGCACATCGCGTGCAACTGTTCCTGAGTTTGCTCAATCTGCCTTACGAGATTATCGACATCAGCATCCCCAACAGGGAAAATCGCCGCCCGGAATTTCTGGCGCTCAGCCCGTTTGGACAGGTTCCGGTGATCCAGGATGGCGATGTGGTGCTGTACGACTCGAATGCCATCCTGATGTATCTGGCGTTGAAGTACGATACCGGCGGCCGCTGGCTACCGCGCGATCCGCTGGGTGCCGCGGCTGTGCAACAGTGGTTGTCGATGGCAGCGGGGCCGATTGCTTCGGGCGTTTGCGCTGTGCGTCTGGTGACGGTGTTTGGGGCGCCGCTCGACTACGAGCGTTCGAAGACGACGGCGGTGGCGCTACTCAAGGTGGTCGAAGGCCTGTTGCAGGGCAAGCCATTTGCGTTGGGCGACGAAGCCACGATCGCGGACGTTGCCGCGTTCAGCTATATCGAACACGCGCCTGAAGGCGGCGTGTCGCTCGAGCCCTACCCGAATATTCGCGCCTGGCTGGCAAGAGTGAGAGCGCTGCCGCGCTTTGTGCCGATGGCGCCGTCCAAGGCGGGTTTGCTAGCCGAGTGAAGACGGCTTGCGCTGCGCGCGCGGTGCCTTCCTCGGATTCGCTTCGTCGGCAACGGTCCGGATGATGGCCGCGATGTGGCGAGCGGCCGCACTTCTCGGGGTGTCGCTGCGCCACAGCAGGCCAGGCGTGCGAACCGGCGTCGGGCTTTCCAGCGGAATCACATGGACGTTTTCATGTCGAATGGCATGCTCGGAGACGATCGCCGCGATATCGGCCATGCTCACCAGTTCCACCATCGGCGCAATGGCGTTCATCTCGGCCACCACCACGGGTTCCACGTTCGCCATGCGAAAGCATTCGTCGAGCAGCGTGCGGGTAGCGAACGTCGCGGGTAGCAACACGAGCTTCTGGCGATGCAGTTCCACCATCCTGACGAAACGGCGTTTGGCGAAGGCATGGTGGCGTCCCACCGCCAGCACCATTTCCTCGTTATAAAGCGCTTCGAACCGAAGCGACGCCGTGTTTTGCGGCTTGTAGGTCACGCCGATATCGAGCTCCCCCGCGAGCAGCCCCTTGGCGATGGCATCCCCCGACATTTCAAGTGCGGTCACCGACACGGATGGATGCCGTTCGATGAACATGGCGATGCACTTGGGAATGATGCGCACGTTGAACGTATGCGTGGCGCCGATACGCAACTGACCGCTGAGCTCTTCCGAAGTCTTGCGTACGGTCCAGACCCCTTCGTCGACTTCGCGCAATGCGTTGTTGACGCGTTCGAGAAAGGCCTCGCCGGCTTCGGTCATGAGCACGCGTTTGCCGATGCGATCGAATAAGCGGCAGCCAAGCTCGTCTTCAAGTTGCTTGATTTGATGCGAGAGCGTCGACTGGGTCACATGCACCTTGTCGGCCGCATGCGTGAAACTCAACTGTTCCGCGAGCGCGACGAAATACCGGAGGTGGCGCAATTCCATGGGGGCCTCGCTTTAATCAAGAATAAGTCGTAGCGGGATAAGCAATATTTCTCGTTTAACGGTATAACCGCTAAACTGGGTCTTCTCTTTCGGTAGCTAACGTGAAACAACCTCTCGTCACCGCCACTCAGCTTGCGCGCGTGCTGCAGTCCGCACGTCGTTCCGCGGACCTTACCCAGGCCGATGTTGCGATTCGCTTAGGCATAGGCCAGAGTCGCATGTCTGAGCTGGAGCGTCATCCGGACACCATCACTGTCGACCAGCTCCTCTCCCTTGTCGCGGCGTTGGGACTGGAACTCATTATTCAAACGAGGGATGCCGCAAGCGCGGCCTCTTCCACCGTGGAGTGGTAGGCCATGGGGCGGAAATCGTCCACAAGGGCCCCCTCGACTGGGGCTTACCCGGGTTAATCTGAAGCTCGCCACAGGTCGCCGACATCGCCACGGCCCCTCTGATCTATCGATGACATCGATGATTTGTAATTATAAACATCATTTTCATTCATCGATCGCCAAAGATACACTGCTTTCGCACTCACTGAATGCACCGCGGCGTCCACCGCCTCGCAAGTGCATTCCACTACCGGACCGACACCCATGAAAATCGGCAAAGAAACCATACCCAAAACGTCCGTCTCGACGTCGAATGCCGAGACCATCGTCGTGCGCGGCAAGGATCTGGCGCAGGAGTTGATCGGCAAGATCTCCTTCACCGACTATTTCCATCTGCTCGTAACCGGCAAACCTGCCAGCAGCGCTGCTACGGCTGTACTCGATGCGACGCTGGTTGCTATCGCGGAACACGGCCTGGTGCCTAGCGTACAAGCGAGCCGGATGACGTATGCGGCCGCTCCCGAAGCTTTGCAGGGTGCTGTTGCCGCGGGGATACTCGGTTGCGGCTCGGTCATCCTGGGCGCCTCGGAAACCTGCGGCTTGCTGCTCGAAGAGGTGCGCGTGGCAGCCGGCGCGGACCGTGATTACGCGGGCGCGGCCAAGCGCGTCATTACCGAATATCGTGCGGCCCGTCGCGCTATCCCCGGGTACGGGCATCCCCTGCACAAAGCACGGGATCCGCGCGTCGAAGCGCTGTTCAACGTCGCCAAGAATGCGGGCGCCGACATGACTTACGTGGAAATTGCAGAAGCCATCGAGCGCGTTATTCCGGACGTGGTCGGCAAGAACTTGATGTTGAACGTTTCCGCGGCCATTCCCGCAGTGCTGCTGGGTGTCGGGTTCCCGCTCGGGGCACTGAAAGGTGTGCCGATTCTGGCGCGCACGGCCGGCCTGATCGGCCACCTGACGGAAGAGCTTGAGCGGCCCATCGGTTTTGCGCTGTCTTACCAGGCCACCCGCGAAGTCGTATACGACGGCGAAGTGCCCGACGGCTTTGTGGCCGACCACTAAACAGGAATTGAGGTTAAGCGAGCGGCACGGTCTAGCGGCAGGATCTACCCACAAGATCCAGCCACACGATGTGCTCGTACGACCGACGGAGTAATCAACCATGGCAAAAGTTCTCGACGGTATTCGTGTGCTCGAACAGGGGACGTTCATTACCGGCCCCGCGGCGGGCATGCTGCTCGGCGATCTGGGCGCGGATGTCGTCAAAATCGAGCAACCTGAAACGGGCGATCCGTTTCGCGCATTCAAGGGCGGTCTATACAGCCCGCACTATCAGACATACAACCGCAACAAGCGCAGCATTACGCTCAACACGAAAAACGCCGAAGACCTGGAAGCGTTCGATGAGCTGATTCGCGGCGCGGACGTCTACATCCAGAACTTCCGGCCCGGCGCGGCGGAACGCCTGAATGCCGGCGAAGAACGATTGCGCAAAATCAATCCCGCCTTGATCTACTGCTCGATCAGCGGCTTTGGGGCGACCGGCCCGGCTGCCGGCAGGCCGGCCTACGATACGGTGGCGCAGGCCGCGAGCGGCTTCCTGGGCTTGTTGATCAACCCGGAGAATCCGCGTGTGGTCGGCCCGGCCATTGCCGATTCGCTCACGGGTTTCTATGCCGCCTACGGGATCCTGGGTGCGTTGCACGAACGCCATCGCACGGGGGTGGGACGCAAGGTCGAAGTGTCGATGCTGGAGGCCATGAGCCATTTCAATCTCGATGCGTTCACGCACTACTACTCGGCCGGTGAAGTGATGGGACCGTACAGCCGGCCGAGCGTCTCGCAGTCATACGTGATGGAGTGCGCCGACGGTAAGTGGTTGGCCTTGCACATGTCGTCGCCCGAGAAATTCTGGCAGGGATTGGCGCAGGCGATCGAGCAACCGACCTTGTTCGCCGATCCGCGTTTTGCCGATCGCACGGGACGGATTGCCCATCAGCAAGAACTGATCGCCGTGTTGTCCGGCATTTTCGCGACGCGCGAGCGTGCCGAATGGTGTCGGCGTCTCGAAGCCGAAGATGTGCCGCATGCGCCCATGTACGACGCGAGCGAAGCGCTTGAGGATCCCCAGGCCAAACACCTCGAGATGCTCGTCACGTCGCAACACAAGACCATGGGTGAGTTCCGTACCGTACGCTCGCCGGTCACGTTCGATGGGGAGCGCAGCATGGATGTGATTGCGCCGCCAACGCTGGGGGAGCACAACGACGACGTACTGGAGCCGATTCGCGAACGCATACGGGCGCAGCATCGCAGCAACCCGGAAGGTGCACACGTAGAGACGTGATGACAGCAGCATCAGCGCAGTCGGTTTTGAATGCGGTTTTGAAAGGAGACAGCAGCTATGACAACTACAAATAGAACGATGACTACCGATATTCCCCCTACTACGGCGTCCGACATCGCCGCGAGCGACGTGGTGTTCAGGCGGGTGGCTTTGCGGCTCATCCCATTCCTTTTCATTTGCTACGTTCTGAATTACATCGATCGCGTGAACGTGAGCTTCGCCCACTTGCAGTTCCGCGGCGACTTGGGTCTTACTGAAGCGGCGTATGGACTAGGCGTTGGCGTTTTCTATATCGGGTACATCTTTTTCGAGGTGCCCAGCAATTTGTTGCTGCGCCGGATTGGAGCCCGCAAGACGATAGCCCGCATCATGGTGTTGTGGGGGCTGGTGTCGCTGTCGATGATGTTTGTTCGCAATCCGACCCAGTTTTACATTGCGCGGATCGCACTAGGCATTGCGGAAGCGGGCTTTTTCCCCGGCATCATTTTCTATCTGACCTCGTGGTTTCCCGATCGTCACCGCGCACGCGTGCTTTCGGCGTTTGTACTGGGCATTGCGGTAGCGGGTATTACCGGTGGTCCGGTGTCGGGTTGGATACTCGCGAATGCCGGCGGCTGGCAGGCTATGCACGCATGGCAATGGCTGTTCCTGCTCGAAGGCATACCACCCGTGTTGGTCGGTCTTGTCGCCTTGTGGTATCTGCCCGATTCGCCAGCCGACGCAAAGTGGCTATCGGCTGACGAGCGAGCGACGATTACGCGCGAGCTGAGCAGCCACGAAGGATCGTCACGCAGTACGCACGAGTTTGGCGCTGCACTGCGCAATCCGAAAGTGTATGTCTGCGCGTTCGGGTACTTCACGATTACGTGGGCGGGCAGTGTGCTGAATTTCTGGTCGCCTGCCATCATCCGCGAAGCCGGTATCGTGAGCACGTGGCATATCGGATTGATCTCCGCGATTCCCTATGCAATCGGGGCCATTGGGATGATCTTGGCGGGCCGGCATTCGGATGCGCGTAAAGAGCGTGTGCGCCATTTCGCTTGCCTTGCGCTGGCGGCATCGGCGGGTGCGGTGGGTCTCGCGGTCGGGCATACCCATTTCACGCCCGCAATCGCGTGTCTCGGCTTGCTTGCCATCGGGTATTTGTCATGTACCGCGATTTTCTGGACCATTCCGGCAAGTTTCCTGAGCGGAACTGCCTCGGCCGGGGCGATTGCCTTGATCAGCAGCGTGGGGCAGATCGGCAGTTTGATCGCACCGATTGCGATCGGATGGTTGACGACGAGAACGCATCAAATTACTTCAGGCCTGTTTTTGGCGGCAGCGGTGCTCGCGTGCGGTGCGGTGGTCATGGTTCGGCTCGCGCCGCGGGTGGCGGTCGCGGGAGCATAATCCTGTTTCAACGCCCGAAAACGCTCTTACCTCGACCCGACCGCAACGATGAATTCCGAACACCTTGAGCTGCTGATAACGCGCGTGATGCCTTACGGCAAATACAAAGGGCGGGTGATTGCCGACCTGCCCGGCCATTATCTGAATTGGTTTGCGCGCGAAGGTTTTCCGCCCGGAGAGATTGGTCGCCTGTTGGCGCTGATGCAGGAGCTCGATCACAACGGCTTGTCGGGGTTGCTTGATCCGCTGCGCAATAAGGCACCGACGCGCTGAGCCTGGATCGCTGAGATGCCGGGTTGCATTAGCATTAACGGGATTTAGCGGCCAGCGCTGCATTGCGCAGGTCGGTCAGGCTTGCGTTGGGCGTGATCGCCTCGGCATCGAGCAAGCAGTGCAGAATCGCCGGTAGACCGGACGCTTGCGCCCGCTCCAGCGCCGGCGCGAATTCCTCGGTGGTCTCGACACGTTCGCCATGGCCGCCGAACGCGCGCGCATAGGCCGCGAAATCCGGATTGGTCAAAGCGGTCGCGCTGACTCGACCTGGATAGTGTTTCTCCTGATGCATGCGAATCGTGCCGTACATACCGTTGTCGATCACGATAACGATGATCGACAGTTTGTACTGCACGGCCGTCGCGAATTCCTGACCGTTCATCAGAAAGCATCCATCGCCCGCCAACGCCACCACGGTGCGTTCCGGGTAAAGCCGCTTGGCGGCAACCGCGGCAGGTACACCATAACCCATCGAGCCGGAGGTCGGGGCGAGCTGAGTGCCGAAGTGCTCGAAGCGGTAGAACCGATGCAGCCACGTGGCGTAGTTGCCCGCGCCGTTGCACAGGATCGCATCGTCGGGCAGACGCTTTTGCAGGGTGGCGATCACGTGTGCCATCTGCAGCCGGCCCGGGCTCGAAATGGTGCGGGTATCGCTCCAGCGTTCGTAACTCGCGCGAGCGCTGCGCGTGTGTTTCGACCAGCTAACCGGCTTGCCCGGTTTGAGCCGTGCGGCGGCGGCCGCGAAGTGAGACGGTGTGGCATTGATGGCCAAATGCGGCTGGTACACGCTACCCAGCTCCTCGGCGCCAGGGTGCACATGCACGAGCTTTTGCACGGGGTTCGGAATGTTGAGCAACGTATAACCCTGGCTTGCCGTTTCAGATAGACGAGCGCCGATCGCGAGCACCAGATCGGCCTCGCGAAAACGCTGGATCAACTCTGGGTTGGGGCCCAAGCCGACGTCGCCGATGAAGTTGGAATGACTGGCGGGAAACAGCATCTGGCGTCGGAACGATACCGCCACCGGCAGATCGTAGCGCTCGACGAATTGTTTCAGGTCATCCACGCCGGCGGCGTTCCAGCCGCTGCCGCCGAGCAGCACCACCGGTTTGACCGCCTGCGCCAGCAGCGCATGCAAGCTATGCAGCGCTGGTTCGCCGGGCCAGCTTTCTGTCGGCTTGAACGGTTGGGCGTTGTCGACTATGCATGACTCGGTTAGCATGTCTTCCGGCAGCGCAATCACGACCGGCCCAGGGCGCCCCGAGGTCGCGACATGGAAGGCTCGTGACACGATCTCGGGAATGCGCGCTGGATCATCGATTTCGGTTGCCCACTTCGCCAACGACCCGAACACCGCTCGGTAATCGAGCTCCTGGAAGGCCTCGCGACCGCGTGTGCCGCGTGCGATCTGACCAACGAACAAGATCATCGGGGTCGAGTCCTGCTTCGCCACATGGATGCCATGCGCCGCGTTGGTCGCACCTGGCCCGCGTGTGACAAAGCCTATGCCCGGCACGCCGGTCAGCTTGCCGTGCGCTTCGGCCATCATCGCGACACCGCCTTCCTGCCGGCACACGGTGACGTTGATCCATGCGTCGTATAACGCGTCGAGCACCGCAAGAAAGCTTTCGCCCGGTACGCAGAACACATGACCGATGCCATGCACGTGAAGTTGATCAACCAGAATCTGGCCACCGGTGCGTGGCAGGAGCGTCGAAATCGGGGAGGTCGGCATGGTGTCGATGAGCTTAGTAGTCGATGGGCCTGGCTTGCAGAGTGCGTGCATGCCGTTGCTTGATCAGAACGCTCCGGCAGTGCGGGATCATGTGGCAGTGCAAGATGCTGTGGCGGTCGCGCGAGAAATCAAATGTTCCAATAGCCGGCTGGCCGGTAACGATAGCGTGGCCGCGTCGCGTACGCAGATCACTTGTTCGCGGCGGGCCCAAGCGTCCGTCAGCGGGATGACATGCAAGCCGTACATTTCACTATACCGACCTACGGCCTCCTTAGGCAATACGGCAAGTGCGAGGCCTGCCTGAATCAGGCGGAACGCCCCGTCGAAGGTCGAAACGTGGATCCGGTAGCGCAGTTCACGCCCTCGTTCGGCGGCGATGCGCTGCATCAACGTATTGATCGACGCATTGGATGCGAGGCCGAGCTGATCGTGCTCGAGCGTGTCTTCGAACGATAGGCTCGGTTTGCCTGCCAACGGATGTTGAGCGTTGACGATTACCGCGAGATGGTCGGTCCGATAAGGCAGTAACTGCAAGCCTGGCGATGCGATGAAACTGCGGCAGATACCCAATTCGGCGGCGCCTTCCGCAACACCACGCACGATTTCGCTACTGACACGTTCTTCCAGGTCGACGCGTATATGGGGATTCGCCAGCAGGAAGCTGGCCAGTTCTTCCGGCAGGAATTCGACCATCGACGAGACGTTGGCGAGGATGCGCACGTTGCCACGCACACCCTCGGCGTACTCGCCCAGTTCGGCATGCAGTTTTTCGAGGCTGCGCATCAGTTGGCGCGCGTGGCTTAACAGGGCGTTGCCGGCGGCAGTGGGCGTCACGCCGCGTTGCGTGCGCAACAGAAGCGGGGTGGCGATCGTCGCTTCCAAGTCGGCAATGCGCTTGCTGATGGCCGACGAGGCAATGAATTCGCGTTCGCTGGCGCGCGTGATGCTGCCTTCTTCGCACACGGCGATGAACAATCGCAGTGAGGTAGGGTCGATCTGCCAGGTACTGGGCGCTTGCTTCATGAAGGGCGGCGGCTCGTTGACGTTTAAAGCCGATAGTATGCTGTGACGGTCACCTTGCGTCAAAAACGGCCATTCAGAGTACGATAGTGTTTTACTGCATTGTCGAATCAACCATAGAAAAATAACTATCCTTCCAGGAGACGAACTTGCCTAGCCTACTACCTAATATCGATCCCGACGGCTTGTTGGAGTACTCGGTTGTCTATACCGACCGCGCGATAAACCATATGTCGCAGGCCTACCAAGAGGTCATGAGAGATATTTCAAAGATATTGAAACAGGTCTATAACGCTCAATCGGCGATTGTCGTTCCCGGCAGCGGAACCTTCGGCATGGAGGCCGTTGCGCGGCAGTTTGCGACGAAGAAGCGATGTCTGGTCATTCGCAACGGGTGGTTTAGTTATCGCTGGACCCAGATCTTTGATATGGGCGACATTCCGTCCAGCTCTGTCGTGCTCAAAGCGCGCCCCGTGAGCGACGACAGACAAGCCGCCTTTGCACCGCCACCTGTCGAAGAAGTGGTTGCGGCGATCAAGGAAAACAAGCCGGATGTGGTTTTCGCTCCGCACGTTGAAACATCGTCCGGCATCATATTGCCCGATGACTATATTCGCAAAGTCGCCGACGCGACGCATGCTGTCGGAGGACTCTTCGTATTGGATTGCATCGCGTCCGGCACGATCTGGGTCGACATGCAGGCGACCGGAGTGGACGTACTGATCAGCGCACCCCAAAAAGGGTGGAGCGCCTCGCCCTGCTGCGGTTTGGTGATGTTAAGCGCCTTGGCGCGCGAGAAAATTGATTCCACTACCAGCACCAGTTTTTCCTGCGATTTGCGCAAGTGGATGCAGATCATGGAGGCCTACGAGAAGGGCGGCTTTGCCTACCATGCCACCATGCCCACGGATGCCCTGACCGTCCTGCGCGACGTCATGAAGGAGACGGCGGCATACGGGTTCGATAAGGTGCATGCGCAGCAGCAGGAGCTAGGTGACAAGGTGCGCGCGCTGCTGGTCGAAAAGGGCTTCAAGAGCGTGGCGGCACAAGGCTTTCAGTCGCCGGGCGTGGTGGTCAGCTATACGGACGACGACGCTATACAGTCCGCCAAGAAATTCGCACTGGCGGGCATGCAAGTTGGGGCTGGAGTGCCGCTGCAATGCGATGAACCTGCTGACTTCAAGACGTTTCGTATTGGCCTGTTCGGCTTGGACAAGCTGCACAACGTCGAGCGCACGGTAGCCAGCTTGGCCAAGGTCTTAAACGAAATCGCGTAGGTAGTTCTCGCGCCGCGTGCCTCAGACACCGGGAAGTTGTACCGCACTTCCCGGGGCGCTCGCTTGACTGCTCTCCTGGGCGTGAGCTTGTCGGCGCAGATTCTCGGTCGTCTGCCCGGCGCCATCGGGCTGCCATCCTGGTGGTCGAAGCACATAACCGATTGCGTTCCACGGGTTTCGTGCGGATAGGATGTCTCGCCCGAGGCTAAGCCAGTGCTCGAACTCCAGCACGAGCGGGTTGTGTGTACGCGTGGGCGTTACCAACCCGTAGCGGCAGGGAATGTCGTCTCGTTGCGCCACATAGGTTCCGAACAGTCGGTCAAACACTATCAATGCTCCACCGTAGTTCGCATCGAGGTATTCGACGTTGGACGCGTGATGCACACGATGGGCGGACGGCGTGTTGAAAACGTATTCGAGCCAACCCAGCTTCGGCATCCAGGTGTTGTGCAACCAAAACTGATACCCAAGGTTGAGCGCCAAAATAGCAAGCACTGCTTCGGGACGAACGCCGAGCCACACCAAGGGCACAAAAAATATGCCCGGCCCGGCCAACTTGCTTGTCCAACCCAAGCGGTAGGCCGAGGAAAGCGTCAGCTGATTCGGAGAATGGTGAACCGCGTGTGTGGCCCAAAAGAAGCGGATCCGGTGCGACGCGCGGTGATACCAATAGTAAAAAAACTCCTGTCCGAGAAACAGCAGCAACACCATGAGTGCGCTGTTGATGCTGATCGTGTAAAGCCGATGGTGCCAAGCCAGGGCGAATAACGGAGCGGCGAGAGATAGGGGCACGACTGCCAGCAATTTTCGGCCCAGCATGTCGAACAGCGATAGCGCCACCTCGTGACTATCGAATGGCTCGGTGCCTTTGCGGGTCAGTACCAGCGCTTCGATCATCGAAACGGTCACGATGAAAACGGTCACGTAAATCGAGTATTTACCTAAGGATTCCATAATTTCAGAGTAGGTGAGTAGACCTGGAACGATACGCTCGCGGTGTACATCGCCGCCGAGCCCACTGAATTCAGTCTAACTACCAGGTCCGTTAAAAACTATGAGCAAGTTATGTCATGAGGTTTCAAGGACCGGGCTCGCGGTCACACTCATACTCACGCGCAGGGCAACCGCAAGTCGACGGCCATGCCACCTTCATGTCGAAGACGAAGATCCAGACGTCCACCATGTTGCCGTGCGATGCGGTCTGCAATCGCCAAGCCGAGACCGGTGCCGCCTTTCTGGTTGACATGCGAACCACGGCGGAACGGTTGTTTCATCAGTGGTAAAAGAGCCGGAGCAACACCCGGACCGCCATCCTCGACCGACACGACGGCGAATCCAGCATCAGTCCAAGTGCGCACACGCAGCCCGATACGCCCGTAAATCACGGCATTTTGCATCAAATTCATGAGCACGCGCTGGATGCTGACCGGACGAAACGAGATCGGCGGCAACGGCTCCAACATCAGCTCGAAGGGATGGCCGAGACCGGCATAGTCGCCAGCAAGTTGTTCGATGAGCGCGTTCAAATCGCCGGGCGCAGCCACTTCGCTATCACTGCCACGAGCGAAATCAATGAACTGCTGGACGATCAAATCGATTTCTTCAATAAACCGTTCGGCGGTGGCGATCGGGGCGTCGAAGGTCTCCGGTGCGGCGATGGCCATGCGCAATTTCGTCAGCGGCGTACGTATGTCATGCGAGATCCCGGCCAACATTTCCGCGCGCGTCGCCTCTGTCTCCGCAAGTGCCGCCATCATTCGGTTGAATGCCACCGCGACGGTCGCGAGTTCAAGCGGCCCTTCCACCGATACCGGGTCTGGCCAGGTGCCATTTTCAACGCTGGCTGCGGCTCGCGCGAGTCGTCGTAGCGGCCCTTCGATACGACGGTGTATGAGATACGCGCCGAGTATCGGGAATGCGGCCAAGATAAACAGGAGGGAGATCACCGTCCAGGTGTCGAGATGGCCCTCCGCCGGCACGGCCGGCAGCATGATCCAGTAATACGTGTCGGCGGCGCGCAGCCGAACCCAGAATCGTTGCTCGTGGCCTTCTTCTTCCCATCGGACCTCGACGCCCGGTGGCAACTGCGCGACCATCCGCGAAATGAATCGGCGCATGATGTAACCGTTGGGATGCTGCCAATGTATCGGTAAGGACGCCATGTCGGCATCCGATACGCCATGCATTTTCACCAGTGTGGTCTGTCGCTGCGCTTGCGGGAGTGCCGAGATCAATCGGTCGACCAGTACGATCTGCGATGCCACCAATGATGCCGCATTGTCGACCCGGGGTCTTTGAATGAACATCAGAAAGACCAGGAATGCACAGACTTGACTCGCCAAAACCAAGGAGATCAGCAACATCACGTTGCGCCCGAGTAGCGAACGCGGCCAGATTTTCATCATGATTCAAACTCCGCGATCAGCATGTAGCCGAGCCCCCAGACTGTCCTGATGTACCGAGGCGAGCCGGCGTCGACCTCCAGGATCTGCCGCAGCCGCAGCACTTGAACATCGACACTGCGCGCGAGTGCTTCGTGCTCCCGTCCTTTCGCTCGCTCAAGCAGGTTGGCTCGGCTCACGGGACGGTTTGGCGTCTCCGCCAGCGCGCACAATAAGCGCATCTCCGCTGCATTGAGCGCGACAAGCTCCCCGTCCTTGAGCAGTTCCTGGCGCTGCAAATCCAGGCGAAATGGCCCGAAACGAAGTGCTCCCACTTCAGTTTCGACCAGCAAATCGCCGCGTACGGCCTGTTGACGCGCAAGAAATTGCTGGCGGCGCAACATCGCTCGGATGCGCGCCACCAATTCGCTGGGGACAAACGGTTTGGCCAGATAGTCGTCTGCGCCCATTTCGAGGCCCACGACTTTGTCGACCGGGTCGCCACGTGCGGTGAGCATCAGGATGGGGATCGTCTGGCCCTGCGCCCGCAGCCTTCGGCATATGGACAAACCGTCTTCCCCGTCCATCATGATGTCCAGCACGAGCAGATCGTAGGGTTCGCGCTCAAGGAAGACATCGAGCTGCACGCTGTTCGCGACCGCGCGGACCTCAAAACCTTGCGCGACCAGGAAACGCCGCAGCATATTGCGGATTTCGGCTTCGTCATCGAGCACGATGAGACGGCCCGGCCGGGTCGGGTTTGACGCATCAACGGGTATAGACATAATGGTGACGATTAAACGCTATGGCTTATGTTGAACGGTAAACTGCTCAATCTGCACGAGCGTGACATATCCGCGGTGTCCGGTATCGATCGCATCAAAATAGGTGGCTACCCGCGGCATCCCGGGCTGCGCTTCGCTTCGCGTAAGCTTGCCGTCGTGGTCAACATCGGCGGCAGAAAAGCGTGCCTCCAACTGCTGCCGCATCGTCGTTTGCGCAAATGCGGGCGATCCGATCGCAACTGCCACCGCCGCTGCCGCCAACTTAAAGCATAGATTCTTCATCAAACTCTCCCTGGATCAATGTGTCGGGCTATCGTCGAAGCGGCAGTTTAGAAGAAGAGCGGGCACGGGGACGTAACACTTAATGTCAGGATATGTCAGCGCGGCTAAATATCAAAACCCGCGCGAAACGCTAGCTATCCTGAAACTTCATGACATATCTTTGCAATAGATTGTATGGGGTATTCCGCCTACATTGCACTCAGCGCCACCACCTACCGATTGATGGCTCTGACAATGTAAGGATATCAAAATGAAACTTAGATCATTTCTCGTACTCGCTGGTGCCATGACGATTGCTTCGACCGCAACCACCGCATTCGCGGGCGTTGTTGTGGTGGTCCGTGCTCCCGTTCCTGTTGCAGTCGTGCCAATCGTTCCGGTCTATACAGCTGCGCCAGTCGTTCCGGTCTATACAGCTGCGCCGGTGGTTCCGGTCTATGCACCTGCGCCAGTAGTGCCGATCTATGGGGTACCGCCTGTCGTGGTGCCTCGTCCCGTGTACGTCGTGGCACCGCCGCCGGCGACCGTGGTATGGCGCGCCGGTTATTGGGCGCCCCCAGCTCGCGCTGTCGTGGTTGTCCGTTGAAGCGAGCGTCAAGGCCTTCATTGGGCGGCGGGGCGGCGGGCGGCCAGTAACTGTCGCCAGGATTTCACCTGGCAGTTCTCGTCGTCAGGCGCCGCAACCCAGGCTTTATAGCCAAACAATTTCTACTCAGATAAGCGGATTTAACGATGTTTAGAACTATGATTTCGACATTCAAACGTGATTCAAAGTGGACATGGGGGGCATTGGGCGTGTGTGCAATACTGCTGTCGGGATGCGCCAGCAGTAACGTCAAAAACATGGCTCAATACCGAGCTGAGCCGCTGACTCGCCCAGATGCCATCTATGTGTATACGTTCGACGTTGCGCCCGAGCAAGTGAAAGTGGATAGCGGCATCCTCGCGCGGCTGGGGGCAAAAATCGCCCAAAAATCCACCTCCGCGGAACAGGCCGCCCTTGCCGTGCAGACGCAGGAGGAGGTCGCCAATGAGGTGGTGCTGCGGTTACAGTCCATGGGTTTGCCTGCAATTCGTTCCAACGTGCCCGCACCCCGTGACCAAAACGTTTTGCTCGTGACGGGGCGGTTTGAAACCGTCGATTCGGGGAACGGCACGCGCCGCACTGTGGTGGGTTTAGGTGCAGGCAAGAGCCAGGTAGGCGCAACTGTGCAAATTTGGTCTCAGGCCGCGGGTCGAGCACCGCAACTTCTGGAGACCTACGATGTGTCGGCTGACAGCGGGCACATGCCAGGTATGGCGGAAACCATGGGTGTGGGGGCCGCCACGAATCGGCTTGCAGTGTCGGCTGCGACGGGAGGTGTCTTGCACGCGACATCAGAGACGCGTCATGCCAAGCCTGTAGACGACGCCGAACGGATGGCAGATTCGATTGCGAAGCAAATCGCGCAGCGCGGTGTGGCCCAAGGGTGGTTGTCGAAAGGGTGAAGTGAACCCCGTCCGGTGAATCCGAAGTCGATTGTCTGGGGCGGATCGCTCCGCCCGTTCTTACAGCCGCCGCTTATTGCCGCCGCTCATTGCAGCCGATAAGCGACTTCAGGCAATCGCGCTGGTATCCACCGGTGCGCCGGTTTTCTGCTTGACCTCATCGACCGTCACGCCAGGCGCCAACTCGATCAGTTTGAGGCCATCGGGTGTGACATCCAATACGCACAGGTCAGTAATGATCTGGTTCACCACACCCACGCCCGTGAGCGGCAAATTGCACGCTTCGAGGATCTTGTGCTGGTCGCCCTTGGCAACGTGCTCCATGATCACCACCACTCGCTTCACGCCGGCCACCAAGTCCATCGCACCGCCCATGCCCTTGATCATCTTGCCCGGGATCATCCAGTTGGCCAGATCGCCATGCTGGCTGACCTGCATCGCCCCCAGGATCGCCAGGTTGATGTGCCCGCCGCGTATCATCGCAAACGAATCGGCCGACGAAAAAATCGACGAGCCCGGCAGCGTAGTCACCGTCTGCTTGCCCGCGTTGATCATGTCCGCGTCCACTTCGTCCTCAAACGGCGAGGGGCCGATGCCCAGCAAACCATTTTCCGATTGCAGCCACACTTCGATGCCCGCGGGCACATGGTTGGCCACCAGCGTGGGCAGCCCTATGCCCAGATTGACGTAAAAACCATCCCGCAGTTCCTTGGCCGCGCGCGCCGCCATTTCTTCCCGAGTCCAGGCCATC
>NZ_LMUX01000041.1 GCF_009765705.1 Burkholderia sp. L27(2015)
TCACCAGGTTGATTTACAGTTGTGCCAGCGCTCAAACACAGCGCTACGCTCACAACCCCTTACTACTTCTTCCCCCTATTTGCTCGGCCGATCACGTACTCCCTACGCCGGCCCAGCTCAACCCTTATGCCTGATGACCACAGCGAGTTGGTACCACCCCTTCCCATCCCGAACAGGACCGTGAAACGACTCCACGCCAATGATAGTGCGGATACCCGT
>NZ_LMUX01000042.1 GCF_009765705.1 Burkholderia sp. L27(2015)
GCCCCGAGGCGACTTGGGGTTATATGGTCAAGCGACTAAGCGTATACGGTGGATGCCTTGGCAGTCAGAGGCGATGAAGGACGTGGCAGCCTGCGAAAAGTGTCGGGGAGCTGGCAACAAGCTTTGATCCGGCAATGTCCGAATGGGGAAACCCACTCCGCAAGGAGTACTGCATGGTGAATACATAGCCATGCAGGGCGAACCCGGGGAACTGAAATATCTAAGTACCCGGAGGAAAAGAAATCAACCGAGATTCCCTGAGTAGCGACGAGCGAACGGGGACTAGCCCAAAAGCACATTATGTTTTAGTCAAACGGGATGGAAAGCCCGGCCATAGATGGTGATAGCCCAGTCGACGAAAAGACATTTTGTGTGAAATTGAGTAAGGCGGGGCACGTGAAACCTTGTCTGAACATGGGGGGACCATCCTCCAAGGCTAAATACTACTGACTGACCGATAGCGAACTAGTACCGTGAGGGAAAGGCGAAAAGAACCCCG
>NZ_LMUX01000043.1 GCF_009765705.1 Burkholderia sp. L27(2015)
TGATCGCAGCTCGATCGAGTTCGCGATCGCCCGTGGATTCTTCGACCTTGATACCTGCCACTCGACCGTTGGGTTTCACCAACACCACGACAACTGCGACCCCCTCGACGCCATAAACAGCATCAAATCCCGGGTATATCGGCTTGGCCTGAAACGCCGGGTCATACCTGAGATCAGAATCCGCCTGGCTGGCCTGAACCTTTTGCGCAGCGGGAGTCGCGCTCGATTGCGCCCGATTGTTTGATGTACTCGTTGCACAGGCGGACACCGCCAATGCACAGACAGCGGCCAACGTCAGATTCCGCATCTATTCCCCCTGATTTTACGATTCATTGCGGCGCGTTACGTATTGTCCTCGCGCAAACATCGGACGCCAAATCTTCCCCGCTTCAGCGCTCGTGCGATGATATCGCATGACCGCTTTCAACACGCTCCCACTCAAACCCGCCCTGCTCGCCAGCCTAGAAACGCTTGGCTACACCGAAATGACCCCGGTGCAGACGCAGAGTCTGCCGCCGATGCTGGCTGGGCGTGACGTGATTGCGCAGGCGCAGACCGGTAGCGGCAAGACCGCCGCGTTCGGGCTGAGCCTGCTGCAGACACTCGATGCCGACACGATCCGCCTGCAGGCGCTGGTGCTGTGCCCGACCCGCGAACTGGCCGATCAGGTCAGCAAGGCGATCCGCAAGCTGGCAGCGAACATTCCGAATGTGAAGCTGCTGACGCTGTGCGGTGGCATGCCGCTGGGGCCGCAGCTGGCGTCGCTGACGCACGATCCGCATATCGTGATCGGTACTCCGGGGCGGGTGCAGGAACACTTGAAGCGCGGCAGCCTGCATGGGGGCGGCATCAAGGTGCTTGTGCTGGACGAGGCGGACCGCATGCTCGACATGGGTTTCAGCGAAGCGATCGACGACATCGTGGGACGCATCGCCAAGCATCATCAGACGCTGCTGTTCTCCGCGACGTATCCGCAGGAGATCCGCGCGGTGAGTCAGCGCATGCAGCGTGACCCGGTCGAGGTGACGGTGGATGCGCCCATCGATGAGCGGCCGGCGATCGAGCAACGTTTCCACGAAGTGGAGCCGGCGCAGAAGATGGATGCACTGGCGCAATTGCTCAGCAGTGATCGCGCAGAACATGCGCTGGTGTTCTGCAA
>NZ_LMUX01000044.1 GCF_009765705.1 Burkholderia sp. L27(2015)
GGCACCACCCCAAAAGAACTGCGGCAGAACCAGCGCCTGTCGGTGCGTGTGCTGCTGGATCATCGCGAGAACGTGCTCACCGTACAGCGTGGCTCGTTCGTCGATGAATCCGGTGGCAGCTATGCGTATGTGGTTCGCGACGGCATCGCCACAAAAACCCCGATCCGCGTTGGCGCCAGCAGCATCGACAAGGTGGAGATCCTCGATGGCCTGAAGCAAGGCGACCGCATCGTGATTTCCGGTACCGACAATTTCAAGAACGCGGATCGCGTCGCGATCAGCAACTGACGAGCATTTACTCCCTCCCCTGCTCGCGGGGGAGGGTTGGGGAGGAGTGAAGCTCTTGCTCCAAAGGTCAAGAGCCCACCCCCTCCCAGCCTCCCCCTACAAGTAGGGGGGAGGAGCCAAAGCACCACGACAAACATCACCACCACCGAGGAATAACCATGCTGAAGATGACCCACCTGTCCAAGGTCTACCGCACCGAAGTGGTGGAGACCTATGCGCTGCGCGATTTCAACATCGACGTGAAAGAAGGTGAATTCGTGGCCGTTACCGGTCCGTCCGGCTCCGGCAAGACCACCTTCCTGACCATCGCCGGCCTGCTGGAAACCTTCAGTGGCGGCGAGTATCACCTCGACGGCATCGAAGTGAGCAACCTCAACGACAACGCCCGCTCGAAGATCCGCAACGAGAAGATCGGCTTCATCTTTCAGGCGTTCAACCTGATTCCCGATCTCAACGTGTTCGACAACG
>NZ_LMUX01000045.1 GCF_009765705.1 Burkholderia sp. L27(2015)
CCGGTACTCAAGCAGGTACTGCTGCGCGCCGGTATCGCCGCAGCCGCCTGCGCGATCGTGGCCGCGTTCTTCGTGGATGGTCAGCCCAAGGCGATCGCCGGCGTGGCGTCGCTGGTATGGCTGGGTGTTGGCGTCGGGCTATATGCGCTCAAGCGCTGGCGCGAAATGCCGGCTGGCCGACGCTATCCAGCGGAGATGGCCGGCATGTTGCTGGCGCATCTGGGCGTTGGCGTGTTTGTAGCGGGCGTATTGATCACCGAATCGCTTAGCGTGACCAGCGATGTGCGCATGGCACCGGGGCAGACCCAGCACATCGCCGGCTACGATTTCCGCTTTGATGGCGTGCATCGCACCACCGGACCGAACTGGCGCGCCGACCAGGGCGTCGTGACGGTCACCCGCGGCAGCAACACTATCACCGTGATGCACCCGCAGAAGCGCACCTACCTGCGTGGCCAGGTCCAGACGGAATCTGCGGTGGATGCCGGCCTCTTCCGCGACCTCTATGTGGCGTTGGGT
>NZ_LMUX01000046.1 GCF_009765705.1 Burkholderia sp. L27(2015)
ATCAGACCCTGATCGAACGCCTCGGCCTGCGCCGTTAATCCACCGGACGAGGAGTAGAACAACGTGGCAAAAGTAACCAAGTCATTCCAGTACGGTAGTCACGAAGTCACACTGGAGACGGGCGAAATTGCCCGCCAGGCGTCCGGTGCGGTCATGGCCAGCATGGGCGGCACCGTGGTGCTCGTCACCGCTGTGGCTGCGACCAAGCAAAAGGAAGGGCAGGATTTCTTCCCGCTCACCGTCGATTACGTTGAAAAGTTCTACTCCGCCGGGCGCATTCCGGGCGGCTTCTTCAAGCGCGAAGGCCGTCCGACCGAGAAGGAGACGCTGACCTCGCGTCTGATCGATCGTCCGGTGCGTCCATTGTTCCCGGAAGACTTCAAGAACGAAGTGCAGGTCATCGCGCAGGTCGTGTCGCTCAACCCCGAGGTTGATGGCGACATCGTCGCGCTGCTCGGCGCGTCCGCTGCGCTGAGCCTGGCCGGTATCCCGTTCAAGGGTCCGATCGGCGCTGCCCGCGTCGGTTACGCCAACGGTCAGTACCTGCTGAACCCGTCGCATACCGAGCTGAAGACCTCCGAGCTGGACCTTGTCGTCGCCGGTACCGCCGGTGCCGTGCTGATGGTCGAGTCCGAAGCGAAGCTGCTGTCCGAAGACGTCATGCTGGGCGCGGTGATGTTCGGTCACCAGCAGATGCAGATCGCGATTCGCGCGATCGCCGAGCTGGCCGCCGAAGCCGCCAAGCCGTCATGGGACTGGCAGCCGCCGGCCCGTAACGAGTCGCTGGTCGCCGCCATCAAGGGTGCCGTCGGCAACAAGCTGGACGAAGCGTTCCAGGTCCGCGACAAGCTGCAGCGCCGTGACGCGATTTCCGCCGTCAAGGCTGACGTGCTGGGTGAGCTGAAGGCACAGGCTGAAGCGAATGCCTGGCACTCTGCCGACCTCTCGAAGGAATTCGGCGAGCTCGAATATCACACCATGCGCGACAGCGTGCTGAAGACCAAGGTGCGTATCGACGGCCGTCAGCTGGATGACGTCCGTGCGATCAATGTGCGCGTTGGCGTGCTGCCGCGTACCCACGGTTCGGCGCTGTTCACCCGCGGCGAGACGCAGGCACTGGTTGTAGTCACGCTCGGCACGACGCGCGATGCGCAGATCATCGATGCGCCGGAAGGCG
>NZ_LMUX01000047.1 GCF_009765705.1 Burkholderia sp. L27(2015)
CCGTGCACATGGCCGGAAGCAACTGCTGCACCAGGAAATATGGCGCGCGCACATTGACGGCAAATAGTCGGTCAAAGTCTTCAACGCCGATCTCTTCGAGTGATGCTGACTTTGAGATACCGGCATTGGCGACCAGTATGTCCAACCGGTCGCCGATGACGCTTCGAACACGCTTGGCCAATTGGTGGGGCCCATTCGGCGTACTCAAATCGGCGCCGACTTTCTCGGCGCGACCGCCTGACTTGCGGATCTCGTCCACTACAGCATCGGCTTCCTTTTGTGCGCTGCTGTAGTGGACCAGAACCTGCGCGCCCGCTTTGGCGAGCGCGAGCGCCGCGGCTCGACCGATGCCGCGCGATGCGCCAGTCACCAGGGCGGTTTTTCCACTGAGGCTGCTGCTCATGAAGTTTCTCCGTTCGTAGGGAAAATAAGCAAGTGGAAGGTCAGTCGTCGAGCTCTTCGATTGCTTCGACGCGATCCGGATAGAACGCGACGTGATCCTTGATCATGACAACAGCATCATAGGGCTGCTCATACGTCCATACCGCATTCAAAGCGCGCTCGCCACCCACGGGTACGCTGTAGTAAGCGCACTCGCCTTTGTAGGGACAGTAGGTGGCGTGATCCGTGCGCTCCAGCGATGTCATGTCCACGTCCTGGCGAGGAATGTATTGGACTGCCGGATAACTTGCCTCTTTTAGCGTGAGCCCGTTGCGCGTGTCGGCGACAACGCGACCCGCGACTCTCACCACCACACGCCGCGGGTTGCGTTCGACGCTGATGGGATGATCCGGTCCAGGCACTTTGACTGTCCTGGCGGTGGAGGATGTGGGTTGTGTCACGGTCGTATCTCCTCGAGAGATGATGACGGGAGGGCCGCCTCCCGGTGGAAAACGGTGCAGAAGGACTGAAGGTAGGGTTGGGC
>NZ_LMUX01000048.1 GCF_009765705.1 Burkholderia sp. L27(2015)
CCCAATTCGACTCCAAGGGTGACCTCAAGCAAGGCGTGATCTCGCTGTACGACTACGTTGGCGGCAAGCAAAAACTGCTCGACATCGTCAAGATGTAAAACTGCGGTAGCACGTTGCGGTGGATGGCGCGACATCCATCAGCCGCAACGTGGCAACACGCTTGAAGATCGCGCTTTAGGATCAATTAAACACAATGCTTTGCGGATACCGGCAGCACACCGGCGGTCCGTGGATGCGTATGCCCGTGGCCGAAAAGCTCACGTAGTGTTGTGTTTTAGCGATTGTCAGGGTCTTTACTAATAAGCCCATTAGTACTACGAAATTAAGATCCACCCCGTGTTGGAAAATCGGGCAAGCCTGTTTGCTGTCATCGCGCTGCTTGGCGATTTTCCTAGAACACCGTCTTTTTCGTAATCCAACTTTCCAAGGGCAACAACATGAAAAAATTGGTCCTGGCTGCAGCCATCGGCGGCATTTTCGCCGTCCCGGCTTACGCACAGAGCAGCGTCACGCTATACGGCATTGTCGATACCGGCGTGACATATGTGAACAATGCGGGTAAGGGTGCGGTAACCGCGATGCAAAGCGGTGTTGCGCAAGGTAGCCGTTGGGGCTTGAAGGGTACTGAAGATCTCGGTGGCGGCCTGAAGGCAGTCTTCCAACTCGAAAACGGTTTTAACGTCAACAATGGCGCGCTCGGCCAAGGCGGTCTCGATTTCGGCCGTCAAGCTTATGTCGGTCTTTCCAGCGACAAGTTCGGTATGTTGACCTTGGGTCGCCAATACGACTCGATCGTCGACTTCGTCCAGCCCACCACGATGAACGGCACCTGGGGCGCGCTGTTCTCGCACGCCGGCGACATCGACAACTCGGACAACGGCTTTCGCGTCAACAATGCGATCAAGTACACGAGCCTCTCGTATGCCGGCTTCCAATTCGGCGGCTTGTATTCCTTGGGCGGCGTAGCCGGCTCGACGACCGCGAACAGCACGTTGTCCGCGGGTGCCAGCTACACCAACGGTCCGGTCTATTTGGCCGCGGCGTACTTCACAGCGAAGAACCCGGCGACCCAGTTCCTCGACGGCAACTTCACGGCCAACCAGGCAACCCCGAGCGCGAACGGCGCATTCGGTTATGTGGGTCACCCGGCCAACATGCAAGTGATCGGCGCCGGCGGTACGTATGCAATCGGACCCGCGATATTGGGCCTGGACTATACGAACACCCGCTTCGGTTCAGCCAACGGCACCGCCAGCTCGGTCACGTTCAACAACTATGAACTGTGGGGTCAGTATTCCATCACGCCGGCCACGACGCTGTCGGCCGGTTACACCTACACCACGGGCAAGGTCAACTACCTGGTCAACGGCAACCGTCCGAAGTACAACCAGTTCAACTTGCTGGCCGACTACGCGTTGTCCAAGCGTACCGACGTGTACCTGATGGGTGTGTATCAGAAGGCATCAGGCGGCGCATTCGCCGATATTTATGACGGCTTCCCGGCAGGACAATCGAGCACCACCAACCAGGTGCTGGGACGCGTAGGGATACGCGCGAAGTTCTAAGCGCGTGGAGTTTCAAGGATGTTTGTTCTGCGATGGCTGTCTCGGCAGCTATCGCAGCGCAGCTCGGGTAGCGATGGCTGTATGCAACCCGAGTTGCGGTAATGCCCGGTGGTAACACCAGAAAGTGTATGGCTCCAGAGGTAGTGTCGCGAGAGGCAATTGAATGACGCGTGGCGTCGCAGCCCGCGTCTTTTTTTTGACCCGCATGCGCCAAGCGCGTCGAGCAGAAAATCATCGCGCCCCTGCTGAGAGCTATGCGATCGCGTTAATCACTCGAGTTGCGTTCCTCGGTTCACGTCCTGGGTTAACCACGCCTCCACTCGACAATTCCAATTTATATTGGGGCATCTCCGGCACGATGGATTTTGGATCCGAGCCGGTGATCCATTTTGTAGTTTTCATCGAAGGATTCGGTTATGGATATTTTCGTCCAGCAGCTCATCAACGGTTTAGTGTTGGGCAGCGTGTACGCGATCATCGCGTTGGGGTACACGATGGTGTACGGGATCTTGGG
>NZ_LMUX01000049.1 GCF_009765705.1 Burkholderia sp. L27(2015)
TCGGTGTCGATGTGCCAGCCGCTGCCCATGATGTGATCGAGTTCGGCGCACTCGGGGTCGGTATCGACCAGGTTGATGGTCGGCGCAAACCAGCGCTCGCGCATCATGCGGATCGCCCACCATGCCTCCAGCGCGCCGCAGGCGCCGAGCGTGTGACCGACATAACTCTTCATCGAGCTGATCGGCACACGCGAGCCGAGCACCGCCGCCGTGGCATGGCTTTCGGCAACGTCGCCACGATCGGTAGCGGTGCCATGCGCGCTGATATAGCCGATCGCCGAAGCCGGCAGCTGCGCATCGGACAGCGCCATTTGCATTGCCACGGCCATCGTCTCGCTGGTCGGCTGGGTGATATGACTGCCATCGGAATTGCAGCCGAAGCCGATCACCTCCACGTGGATCGTCGCGCCGCGCGCTTTCGCATGTTCGTATTCCTCCAGCACGAGCGTGCTCGCACCTTCGCCGACCACCAGACCATCGCGGCCGCGATCGAACGGACGCGGTGTGAGTGACGGTTCGTCATTGCGCGTGCTGGTGGCGAACAGCGTGTCGAACACGGCGGCGCCGGGGCCGGACAATTCCTCCGCACCGCCGCACAGCATCAACT
>NZ_LMUX01000050.1 GCF_009765705.1 Burkholderia sp. L27(2015)
AAGAACTGGCGCGGCAAGGACCCGAGCATCGAGCCTATGCTGCTCAATCGCGGTCTAAAGGAAGCACCGCCTAAGAAGCAATGATTTCTTGGTGTTGAAACAGAAAAGGGTCGGCTACACCGACCCTTTTCTTTTGGATGGCCATCTTGTGCGTCAAGACTTGCCGAACAGCTGCGGGGGATGACATGGTTGTTCTGTGAAGTAAAAGATCGATAATGTAAGTTATTGTTTTAATAAGTGTTGAGCGTGATCATTTTGCAAAGATCTTTCTTGGACAAGGCAGAGAATGTTTGGCAGCCAAGCACAGCAAGCATATAAACCTCAGCAGCTAGGAAAGCCGGGTGGAGAAAGTTTCGCCGTGGATAACGCTGGGCAG
>NZ_LMUX01000051.1 GCF_009765705.1 Burkholderia sp. L27(2015)
CGCTGGCGCTCGTGGCGCGTGAACTGGAGCTGGGTGACGAGCTGAAACTCGGACCCGGCGAGCTGAAAAGCGGTGGCTTCCGACGCGATTCGATCCTGGCCGATGCGTTTGAGGCACTGGTGGCCGCGGTGTACCTGGATGCCGGTTTTGAAGCCTGCCGCGAAGTCGTACGCGGGCTGTTCGGTGAACGTATCGCGGCGCTGCGACGATCTTCCAAGGACGCCAAGACCCGCCTTCAGGAATGGCTGCAGGCCGGTGGCTGGCCGTTGCCGCAATATGAGCTCACCGCCAGCCATGGCGAAGATCACGCCAAGACCT
>NZ_LMUX01000052.1 GCF_009765705.1 Burkholderia sp. L27(2015)
GCGATCCGTTATGCGTTGACCGGCGGCAAGCCGAGCGACTACAGCTACAGCCCAGGCGAAATGGCGGCGATGGCCGTGCATTGTTCGCAACGCGAACGGCGTGCCGAAGAAGCTGAGCGCGACGTCGACGAGCGCTTCAAGTGTGCGTGGATGGAGAAGCACATCGGCAGCGAGTTCGAGGGCGTCGTCACCGGCGTGACGTCGTTCGGCTTGTTCGTGGAGCTGGACGAGTCGAAAGTATCCGGGCTGGTACACATCTCTCAACTCGCGAATGACTACTACCACTTTGATGCGATCCGA
>NZ_LMUX01000053.1 GCF_009765705.1 Burkholderia sp. L27(2015)
GCTCCGCCAGCATATGCGGTGACTCGATCCGCGCGACGCGGCCGCTGGCATCGTAGGGTGTGCGTGTGAGCAGGATCGGTGCGTGCGTTGCACCTTTCGGTATCACAATCACGGTGTGCAGCTTGATGCCATCGCGCATCGGAATCATCACCTCGCGCTTGACGTAGTCGTAGCTCCCCGTGGGTGCGGTATAGCTCGCCGGAATGTCCGGCGTCAGCGGTGCGGTCTGCGCCTGCAGAACGCTGCCGGACAACAACGCAGACAATGCAAAGGCAACGGTGAGTGACAACTTGCGCATAGATGCTCCGATGCGGAGTGGCCATCGCCATGGCCGAACCCGCTGGTAGGTGGATTGCGTGCGCGGTTGCGCAACACGCCGACTTTATCGGCAAGACGCGCCGCTTCCTATCCATGACTTCCTGCACGGTAGGGCGATGGTCGACGCGGCTCTGGGTCCTGACTCGCTCTTTCAGGCTGCAATCAACAATGCAGGGCCGGAAGTAACTACTTCTTCGGGAAAGCTGGGGCGGCGGCCAGAGCCGCTCGGCAAACTGCCGATGGAATGCTTTCAGGTGCGATTTCAGCTGGTGAACGCAGCACACGATAAACGCGCAAGCGGAAAGGGTGTTGCCCATGGCGCCAAGACAGCCATGTACGCCAGAACGAGAAGCAGGCTGCCGCTGGCAGCGAACCTGATCCGATTATTGAAGATCCGCCGAGGGTCGCTCTATCGGCAGGACGAAGCGAAACCCGCGTTGCTCCAAAGCGGTCAGCAATCGATCGAGTGCCACCGCCGTAGAGGGTCGGTCGTGCATCAGGAGGATGGATCGGTCTGCGGTTTGCTCCAGACCCCAACTCAGGATTTGATCGGGTTTCTTCAGCCAACTGTCTTCGCTGTTGGCGTTCCATAGCACCTGTTTCATACCCGCCGACTGCGCACTTTGTGCCACCTGGATGGATGTCTCACCAAACGGTGGTCGGAAGAAATATGGCCGATGCCCCGTCAAGCTTGCGATGCGTGCGCTGCAACCCTCGACCTGCTGTTGCAGGTCGACTGGATTCAGTCCATTGAGGTGCTG
>NZ_LMUX01000054.1 GCF_009765705.1 Burkholderia sp. L27(2015)
GATGTATCGCCCGCCGCGCGTCCTCCGCTCGACGCGACCATCGTGATGCCCGGCGATGCCCCGTACGCCAGCCCGGCGATCCGCGCGTTTGCGCGTGAGCTGGGCGTGGACATCGCGCAGGTCAAGGGCAGCGGTCGCAGTGGCCGCATTCAGCGCGAGGACGTGAGTGACTACGTGAAGCATGCGCTTGCTTCGGGTGCGCGTCCGGTCGCCGGCGCATCCGCCTCGCTGGGTGGCCTCAGCTTGCTGCCGTGGCCGAAGATCGATTTCGCAAAGTTCGGCGAGATCGAGGAAAAGCCGCTGTCGCGCATCCAGAAGATTTCCG
>NZ_LMUX01000055.1 GCF_009765705.1 Burkholderia sp. L27(2015)
GTCTGTGACTACCCAAAGCCTGGCCCCGGCTTCCGGCACGTCTCCCCAGGGAAAACCGTGACCAAGCGAGACTGACAACACGCCGGCCTGGGACTCGACAGCCTGCAGCCGCTGCACGAATGACTTCATCGGCTCACGCGTCGTGTGCCAGAGGCCGACCATCTTGCAATCGAACACGGCGGTAACCGGTCGGATCCGACCTGATGCCGCATCAACCAGCAGGCGGTAGAGCTCCCGGCCGCGCTCTTCGGTGTCGATATGTGGGTATTCCTTGAACGCGATGATCACGTCCGTCGACCTGTGCATCAGCTCCGTGTAATGGCAGTGCAGGTCAAGTTCGATGCCGATGATGACGTCAGGCCCCACAATCCGGCGGATGTGCGCGACCAGATCGCCTTCGCAATCGTCATAGCCATCAG
>NZ_LMUX01000056.1 GCF_009765705.1 Burkholderia sp. L27(2015)
AAAGAACGCCCGCCTGTTTACCAAAGTGGACAAGAAGCAACGACTGTACGTTCGCCGCGACGACGTTCACCCGCATCCACGAGGCTTTCTCGGTGCTCAACGTCGCCCGGCCAACAGCGCAGAACACGTAGAGCGCCCCGCGCCACGGCACGTCGAAGACCTGATCGACCAGCATGCGCGCCAGGCGTTGGAGCAGTGGTCACCGGCTTATGTGGTGATCAACGCCAGCCACGACGTGCTGCGCTTTGGCGGCGACACCGGACGTTATCTCGCGCCTTCGTCCGGTACTGCCAGCCTCAACTTTTTCCAACTGCTCGACAAGCCATTGCGCGGCACCGTGCGTGCAGCGGTATTGCAGGCATTCGCCAGCGGCAAGCGGGTGATCAGTGAAGGACTAACCCTCCTGCTCAATGGACATGAGCGGTCGCTGCGACTGATCGTCGAGCCGCTGCCCGAAGGCGACGGCAGGGTCGAGATGTGTGTGGTGGCTTTCCACGAGCTGGAGCCCGCGCCGCACGCAAGCGAACCACCAGCGGACGGCACACCCGACAACGAGCTCGCGCGCATCCACGCGCTTGAGGAAGAGTTGCGGGGAACCCGCATTCAGCTGCATACCGCCGTCGACTTGCACGAAACGGCAAGCGAAGAACTGAAATCGGCGAACGAGGAATACCAGTCAGTCAACGAGGAACTGCAGTCTGCCAATGAGGAGCTGGAGACTTCCACGGAAGAGATGCAGTCGATCAACGAAGAGCTGCAGACGGTC
>NZ_LMUX01000057.1:0-333 GCF_009765705.1 Burkholderia sp. L27(2015)
CCGGTGCATCTGTCCGATATAGCCAAGGTCTACGACGGCCTGCAGGATGCCTACCAGGCGGCCTGGTTCCAGGGCAAGCCGGCGATCCTGATGTACGTCTACAAGCAGTCCGACGCAAACATCATCGCCACCGTGGATCGGGTCAAGGCGGAGGTGCCGACACTGCGCAGCTACCTGCAGCCGGGCACCACGCTGACGCCGTATTTCGACGACACACCGACGATCCGTGCCTCACTGCATGAAGTGCAGCTCACCTTGCTGATCAGCCTGGCAATGGTGGTGATGGTGATGGCGCTGTTCCTGCGCAGGTTGGCACCGACCCTGATTGCGGCG
>NZ_LMUX01000057.1:502-1338 GCF_009765705.1 Burkholderia sp. L27(2015)
CATGGGCTTCACGCTGAACAACCTCACCCTGCTGGCACTGGTGATCGCGATCGGCTTCGTGGTGGACGATGCGATCGTGGTGATCGAAAACATCATCCGCCATATCGACCAGGGCATGCCGCGCTTGCAGGCGGCACTTGCCGGTGCGCACGAGATCGGTTTTACCATCGTCTCGATCACTGCCTCGCTGATCGCCGTGTTTATCCCGCTGCTGTTCATGGGCGGCATTACCGGCATGTTCTTCAAGGAGTTCACGCTCACGCTGGTGGCGGCGATTGCGATATCGGCGATCGTTTCACTCACGCTGACCTCGGCGCTGTGCGGACATTTTCTGAGTGGTCATGATGCGCACGGCGATCTGCCAACGAGCAAGCCCTCGAAGCTGGCAGTCGCGCTGGATGGTTTCCACGACGGCATGTTGCGGTTCTACAGCAGGGCGCTGGATTTTTCGCTGCGTCACGCATTGTTGTTCTCGTTGACCCCGCTGATCCTGATCGGGATCACCGCTCTGCTGTTCACCCAGGTCAAGACCGGGTTGTTTCCGCCACAGGACACCGGTCTGATCCGCGGTCGTGCCACTTCCGGCGCCACCGTATCGTTCAAGGACGCGTCGAACCGCCAGCAACGCCTGATCGACATGCTGCTGAAGGATCACGATGTCGCCACCGTGGGCGCGCGCCTCGGCAGCAGCCGGCAAGGCGCCAGCGGTTCGTTCGATATCGAACTGAAGACACACGCACAGGGACGCCGGGACGATACCTTTGCTGTGCTGGCGCGCCTGAGCACCAAAGCCGCCAAATATCCGGACCTCAACGTGCGCCTGCGACCGATTCAAG
>NZ_LMUX01000058.1 GCF_009765705.1 Burkholderia sp. L27(2015)
CCGGCACTGGTAGCGAGTTACATCTTCGCCGCCTACTGGTTCACTGCGAGCACATCCTTTGCGAACCCGGCGGTGACACTTGCGCGTGCGTTGACCCAAACGTTTTCGGGGATACGTCTTCAAGACGTCGCGGGCTTTGTACTCGCGCAGATCGCTGGTGCTCTCTTGGGCTACGGAACAACTGCCGCACTGCGCACCGTTGTGCCAGAGGCATCCCTGGCAACCGCCGACGCTGCAAAACATTCCGCTTGAATTGACATAGCGTAAGTTCCGCTTCAGGGATGGCAGTACCAGCAGCCAGCTTATCGACAAATGCTGGCGGACCGTTCGATAACGCAGAGCATGTCCCGCAAGGGAAATTGCCTCGACAACG
>NZ_LMUX01000005.1 GCF_009765705.1 Burkholderia sp. L27(2015)
AAAATCACCTAAACCCTTGTCGGGTAAGGATTTAGGTGTTCCTAAAGTTGCATAGGATGCAAAAAAAAATTTGGAAATGCTCCGTTTTGTTACTGTTGTGCTAGCCCTGGCGCGCCATCTTGCAATTAATGCAACATCGCGACGCCCACAAAGTAACTTTAGCGGCTAAATTTTTTCGGCAGCGAAGCTGGTGGTTCACCGAGACCATGCGTTCGTTGCTCGACCAAAGCCTGGCAATTGGAGTAGCACGCCAGCATTGGATTCTCGATACTGTACGCCTGTGCACGGGGCACGCTGTCGATGCGTGAGCCCGTGTCCAAGGGATTCCAGCTTGCAGTTCAGCTTGGGATGAACGCTACCGGCAGGAATAGCGTGAGCGGTTCATCGGTAAGCGGCTCGAAGCCGTACTTTTTGTAGAAGTTGGCGGCTTCATGGTCGATGGCGTCAACGACAACGCACTGAACGCCGACGATTTCAGCGGTACTAACGACTGCATCTAGCGCGTGAGCCAGAAGGTATTCGCCGAGGCCCTGACCTTTATTGTTCTTGTCAACGGCGAGCCGTGCCAAGAGCACTGCGGATACATTCCGGGGGAGTTTCTTACCAGACATGCCCAGGGTTTCGACCGAGGTAGCGGCAAGAGCGTAGTACCCAGCGATCCGGTGTGGATCGTTGGGTAGAATCGCGACGAACGTACGCGAAAGATTTTTTTCTTGATGCTGCTTGGCCGTTTTTTGCAGCCAATCATTCAGCGAAGCAACGCCGCAATCAAAACTGCTGCGGTCGTCCTTCGGGTTCAGGCTTCGAATTTCTGCTTCCAATTTTATTATTCCGAAAACGTTCCATTGCGCGCTGCAACGCTTCGTTCGGCTTGGCAGGTGCATCGAGCAACGCAAAGAAACGCTGGGACTGTTCCACCGTCAGCCGAATAGACCGGATGACGTCTTCCTGCTCGATCACATGCTCAGCCGCCCGCAGTGCCGATTGCACAACGAACTGGTTGAGGGTACTACCCGATAAGTCTGCAGCGAGCTGCAGTACTTCTTGCTTCTCCGCACTCAACCGGGCAGTGATTCGCCCGCGAACGGAGTTTTCCGTGTCGCTGTCGTGCTTGATAGCCATCGCTATTTCCTTGTATTGAACCAACCCTGTGACGCCTCCAGGCGGTGACATGGCTATGGTTCTTGCTGTAATTGACAATCGGGCAATATGCCCTGTCCTGTTAGGCGTTTGATAAACGCTTTATTCCCTTCCGCAGAAGGAAACCAGAGTATAGCACCGATCGGTGTCAAAATGCCACCATAAGGTGTCTTTTTGACACCGCCTAACCTGAATCCACAATTTAGAGACACACCATCAGTCCGACTACCTCGGGGAGCCTCTTATATATGATAATGTCCTTTATCATATATATAAGGAGAACCCGAGGATGCCGTTCCGCAACATGTCCACGGACGAGATGCGTAACCTTGTTCGCCACCAGATTGAGACGTTAGAGCGTTGGCTGCGGCGCCTGATTGATGATGTGCTTCGTGCGCATCACGGTGGGTCATTGTCGGCCTTGCCGATCAAGAAGGACATCGTGACCAAGGCCGCCGAGCGCCGCAGTCAAGAACCGCCTCGCTATCCGCGCGAGGTTGATGCACTGCTCTTCGATGACCTTGTCACTATCATCTGCCACCCGCAAATGTATGGCCACTTTCAGGATAGCTTGAAAGACGCTTTTCCTGATGGCGCACCCGAGGCACGTACGTTTCTCGATCGGATTGTCGAGGCGCGAAATCCGCTTGCGCACACCAACGACATCACCACCCATCAAGCCTTGCGCGTGGCGTGCTACTCAGCCGATGTGATCGAGTCCCTGAAGGCCTACTACGCGAGAAATAACTTGGCACAAACCTATAACGCACCGTCCTTCCTACGAGTCTGGGATAGCTTGGGAAACAGCGGTCAGGTTGAGGAATCCCAGAATTGTAGCTTTCACTTCGACAATACGCCGCTCCGCCCTGGAGACACATTGCAGCTGGAGGTTCAGCTGGACGAGAGCTTTGCCGAGGACTCGTACCGGATCGAGTGGGCGGTCTGCAACGTACCGCAAGGGGAACGCGGCTTAGGAAGAAGATTTTCACTCACGCTCAAAGACCAGCATGTCACTCAGAATGGTCTCCCGATTCGCGCAACGATTATCGCGGACCGTTCCTGGCACAAGCACGGCACATATGACGCCATGCTCCACATCCGCTACCCAGTGTTACCTCCGATATGAAAAGCGCATGAGGAGCAACCTTACCGTCCCTGCTGGCGCCGCGATGCCCGTGCTGGTTGCCGCTGCGGGTGATCAGGCCGGCGTGCGTTTTCTTGAATTTTTTGCGTCGAACATTCGCAACCCGAACACACGCCGCGCCTACGCGCATGCGGTGGGCGAATTTTTGACCTGGTGCGCCGGCGCCGGCGTGCCGTCGATCACGGCGGTCCAGCCGCTGCATGTGGCGGCCTGGATCGAGTCGCAAACGCAGACGTTATCGGCACCCACCGTCAAGCAGCACCTGGCCGCCATCCGTCACCTGTTCGACTGGCTCGTGATAGGCCAGGTCGTGCCGCACAATCCCGCCGTCTCGGTGCGGGGGCCGAGTCACACTGCGCGCCAGGGCAAGACACCCGTGCTCGATGCGACCGAAGCGCGGCAGCTGCTCGACAGCATCAATGTCAGCACACCGATTGGACTACGGGATCGAGCGCTGATTGGGCTGATGGTGTTTTCTTTTGCGCGCATCGGCGCGGCACTGGCCATGCGAGTCGAGGACGTTTACGTCCAAAACCGGCGGCTCTGGGTGCGCCTGCACGAGAAAGGCGGCAAGCGCCATGAAATGCCCTGTCATCACACGCTAGAAGCGTATCTACACGCGTATCTGGACGGCACCGGCATCGCCTCCGACGCGAAAGGACCACTGTTCCGCACGATCCAGCGCGGCACGGGCCAGCTTAGCGTAACTTCGCTACCGCAGGCGAATGCGTACGCGATGGTGCAGCGTCGCGCACTCGCAGCCGGCATCGGCACGAAGATCGGCAACCACACGTTTCGCGCGACCGGGATCACCGCGTATCTGAAGAACGGCGGCACGCTCGAAAACGCTGCGACGATGGCGAATCACACATCGACGCGCACCACCCAGCTGTATGACCGGCGACACGACGAGATCAACCTTGATGAAGTGGAGCGGATTCGGGTTTAGTCAGTGCTGCATGAATTGCGCCGGTAGATTACAAAGATTGACCCCTTACCCCAAAGGCCACTCAAAGGCGTGAGCAGGCCTTCCAGCCGGCTCAGTCACTACCACTATATCGGCGCGGCCCACAATTTTGGCAAGCCGGCCGCCTTAAACCTGCGCCGTTACCGTGCATTCCTTCTAGTTGCCCATTCCGGCTCGCGCGATTTGGCCCAAATTTGACTTCGGTTGGAGCATCTCAGCGAGCTGTTTCATGTCATTGCTTTTGCCCTCACCACCACTAGAAGACGCCGCACTTTCGATCGACGCCGATGCTTTCGTTTTACCAAAAAAACCTTCGCGCCTGCTCCATACTTTCGCTAGTGACAGATTGGCGATGTCACTACTCGATCATCGACGAATTCACCTACAAAAACAAAAGAACTTCTTGGACAGGATGCCAGTTGTGGCCACAAACTGAAGTTTGTGACCTCACCGGGGTGAGCTGCTAGGTCGCTTCGCGCCCGTCGCAGCTCACCCCTACTGGGGAAACTCAGGGCTCCGCCCCGAGACCCGGTCGCAGAAGCTCATACGCGTTTCATAGCCAAGACGGCTTCCTGGAGGGCACTTCTAACTTCTTCCTCTGAGAGCTCGACGCGCGGATCCTGATACAACGCTCGGATCTTGTTGACGACGTCTCTTAGCGCGAGGATGGAATCTACGTCGTATCGCGTGTCGGTACGCCGCCCAAGGCTGCAGCGTCGGACGTACCCGCTGAAGGTCATGCATGCTTGGCGAGCACGCTCTTCAATCTCTGCCGCGTCGGCTGGCGTTAGCCGGAGTTTCTTGACGACGCTGGCCGTGACTTCTTTCTTGGTAAACCCCATGTTGTTGTTCTCACCCAGATTGGCCCAACGCGTTAACCGAGTTCCCGAGTTATCAGGGCACGCACGAGCTGTGCGATGGAGATGCCGTTTTCCACAGCACGTAGCTTCAGCTGACGGTGAATATTGGGATCGAGATCGAGGTTGAGGCGGATGGGCTTCAGCGGCCGGGAACCGGCTTGCGACTTCACCATTGCCGCGCCGGAAACGAACTCAGCCGCGCTCGCCGGTTTTTCACTAACCGAGCCACCTCCTGCGCCAATCTTAAATTTACTCATTTACTCAACTCCTTTGAGTTGTTACTCAGTTCTTGCTCGAGCTCGAAAAATTCTTGGCCTAGCAACTGTATTTCAGCGCGGGCCTGTGAGTTTTCGAGTTCGACAACGCCCCGGCCGGCAAGAAGGGCATCGCGGTAGACCTTCCTGTCTCGGATCACAGTGTCTGCGAGCTCTAGCTGATCGAATTGCGCCAACAACTCGCGCGCCTCTTCAACCTCGCGAATGACCGGATTGGACGGCGCCATGGAGAGAATTGCCGAGGCCCTCAGCTCAGGATTTAATCCTCGAGCCAGGCCGATCAGCTCATTTACCTTTGGTAAGGTTTCTAGATCCGCCTGGCTAGCGCGAATTGGCGTGAGCAGAAGGTTTGCCACAGCCATGGCGGATCGCATTTCGCGTGAGTCGCGGCCACCGGCATCAACCACCACCACCTGATAGCGCCGCGCCAGATCGCGTAACGTGGCGGATACCTCTCCAGTGCGTTGCACGCATGGCAGAGGCGGTTCGATTTTCGCCTCGTCCCGGCGCTCGACAAATCTGGCGCATGTGGCTTGTGCGTCCGTATCTAGGAGCACGACATCGACGCCTTGACGCGCGAGGTACACGGCCAAATTGCTGGCAATGGTTGACTTGCCGACCCCGCCTTTTTCAGCAGCCACTAGGACGATCATATAATCCTCCACTTAATTGAGTTGAGTAACGGAGTTGATTATGTGAGTTGAGTAATTGAGTGTCAAGTGGTGCCAATGCCTTAAAGACTTGTGTTGCTGGCAATTTCCAGTGAATATTTTGGGTCCGGACCATCAGAGCCGCTAACATCCACATGGGGTATTGCATGTCGTTGAGCATTGAAAATTTTCCGAAGGAAGAAGGTGAATCTATTCGTGTTGATTTAGGCGGTGGCGTGGCCGGCTTCATTCATCTGGTCGGCTATGTAGATGGCGACGTGCCTATTTACTCTCTGTTGGTCGATGGCAATGTGATTTTTAGCGGCCCCGCGGAACTGGTAATGGCGCAGGTCGGATATTACCTTCTGCACCGAAAGATTCGCCCTGGACCACACTACACGCTTGAGGAGCGCGAGACCTATACCCCAATGGGTACTAGAACAGATCTTGTCTGGACGTTGGTGGAAGGATGAGCGGAAACGATATTGAGCAGCGCCTGCGTGATACACATACCTACCTGAGCAGGAGCGCCGCCGCAGTCCGAAGCGCTGACCTTCACCAGTGAAAACGCAATAAACCATGGACGACAACCAACCGCATCAAAGGCAGCTTGCGCGTGCCCAACAGCGTGAACGCGAGGAACAGCGCCACCTCGCCCATGCCGGCGTCGCTGCGCTGTTGCGTGACGCTACGCGCGCGCCGGCCGTGATCGCCTACGCGCTTGAGCAGGTTGCGAAGTGGGAACGCGGCCGGCTGTGCAGCCGCGATTACATCGAGCAGTGGCACGCACTGTTGGCCGGCTCGCCCGAGGCGATAGCGGACCTGCTTGAAGCCCGCTCGCCGCTTGCTGAACGTCTGCGGCAGAATACGCCGTTTGCCAGTTACTTGCGTTTGCCAATGTAGCGAGCTGGTGCTGGTGGGCTATCGTCCGACAGGCGCGTGATGACCTCGGCCAAGGCGCTGCTGCCCGTTCTTACTAGTTATGCAAACCCTATGCATACGTTACGCATTCGTTATGCAAACTCTGACAAATTCGTGGTTAGTCTGACGGATTGAATTTCCGTCAGAATAGCCGTCCTTGCGGGTCCGGTTCAAATCGAAATTTAAAGCCTGTGACTTTTCGCCCTCCTGGCTTGGTCGGCTCCCACTCGATTGCAATCCCATTTTTTTCACGAAGCTCTTTGATGGCCGGTTCGATCACTCGGCGGCGCAACTGCCCGGCATCCTTAACGCAGCTATCGGGTGCGCCCATTGCCTCGCAAAACTCGTCGTATTTGATAGTGATTAGGCCGGTTCCACGGTACTGAGCCATCATTTCCAGCATTCGCCAGCTATAAACCGATCGAAGATCGGCTGCGTGCTTCAACTTGTATTTCGTGAACTCGTCTGATATGCCCAGGAGATACGGGGCGATGCTAGGTGAAAATTTAATCTCAACCCAACCGGGCGTGGTCGTATTCACTTTTTCATAGATCCACCGGATGCTCTTGCGCACAGGTATTTTCTTGCCGCGATCAATTTCGAACGTGTCCCACTCGACACTACATTCATACAAGTTTTCGGCCGCCGTCTTCAAATCCGTATAAGCGTGTTTAGAATCTATCTGTGGATAGGCTTCCATAAATTCCTGCGTCGTGACCTTCACAGACCATCCCGGAGCGATCCCGGTGTGAGGATCAAGGCGTACAGCCTTGTCGAGTAAGATTTTCGGCTTGGGGTTGCATTTCGCAATGGCCAGAGCAAGCAATCGTTTTTCAGATAGCTTCATTTTCTGAACGCGCCGAACAAGCTCATTTTTGATGACCACACTTTGGTCGCGTGGCTGCTGGGGTAGCTCGATCGGGTCGTTCATTCTGACAAATCCGTGGTTATTCTGACGGTTTAAATGTACGTCAGAATACATGTCTCTGACAACATGAATTTATGTCAGAATAGATCGAGTGGTCAAGATCTTGCTCGCCTAAATTTTAGGCATGGCACCACGAAAATGTCAGACTACCCACGGAAAAGGCAGATATCACCACGAAAATGTCAGGCTACCCACGAAAATGTCAGGTAAAACCACTAATTTGTCAGAATAGCGGGCCGCAACCCCTTACCCAGTATGGCGTTGCTCGACCCTAAAAAGGTTTTAAAAAGGTTTTAAAAAGATTTAAAAATCTCTTAAAAAGACGGCTTAGCCCCCGCTGTTGATAACTCACTCGTCAGTGGGTCTAACCCCACCCGGCCGCCTTCGGCGTCCACCCGTGAGGGAAAACAAGTGCGCGCCGATCGGCGCGTGATAAACCCCGAACAAAACCCTTTATCTAGATTAACGAAGCCGCGCCCGAAGGCGCGGCGGGGTCAGCCAGTGCATACGGTAAACACCTGGCTCAGCATACAAAGCGGCGGGCATCCACCGGCGATGCGCGTGGGCGCATAAGCGTAATCGGTTATCACACGTTCAAAATCGGCTTACAGTAAAAGGGGCGGTCGGCGGTTTTTGCCTCACCTGGCGCAATAGGCTGGTCTACGGCGGGTCGGCAAGCCATCCACCCTGTACCGGCGCCATCCGAGCTGGCTGGCCGGCTAAACGCTGATTTTCGGGACATTTCCACGGCAGGCTCGCGGTACACTGCACCGGCCGCGATGGCTGAGCCAGGCAAACATGATGGAACGACGCAGATACAGCATGGAAGAAGCAGAAAGCCTTGGCGCGTTCGTGGAGGATGCCGTCACCGAGGCCGTGGCACTGGACGCTGAGGTGTTCGGCGAGCGCGTGAATCAAAACCTCGCATTCCCTACGAGGAGCGAGGTAACCTGAGCGGTTTAATCGTGGTGGTTGATATTCATCGTTCCCTGATGGCTCGATTCAGGGATTAGCTCCTGTACTTTCCTGGCCGTTTTCTGAATTTTATCGTTGAGCTGGTCGAGCGGATGCGCCGCTGTTTTAGGCTCATGCTGTGAGCGCTGTCCCGCGTCGGGTTCCGATCCACTGATCGCTGCGTCGGATGCATCCGACTCCGGAGCGGTGAGTTGCCAGGCGCTCGATCGGCCGCCGCCTTGCGATGCTGGCTTCGCTGATCGTGCGGTGCTAGCCGCCGCTGACGAGTTAGTCGGCGTACCTTGGGCGGCGGTGCGCGTGCCAATTCCCGAAGTTTGACCAGCGGTCGAAGCTTTCCCTTCCGGGCTTCCGTTCTGCCCCGAGGAATTGCTATTACCGGATGGTTGGTCTGCAGCAGATTCTTTACTACCGCTGCTTGACGTCTCGTCATCAGCGTCCCATTCAGCTGCTTGTTCTGCAGTTGCCATATCGCTCCCCAATGGACCAAGCAACGCCTCACTGGCCTCTTCCGCAGCCATACCGTCGCTGCCTCCTCCGCTCCCTGACGACGACCCAGCCGATGATGACGCGGCTGAGCGTTGAGAAAACGCCTCGGCCATGCTTGTGTGGCCTTCACTCAGGCTTCCGCCAGCGGCACCACCACCGCCACCCATCTTGCCGAGTCCCTCTGTAATGGCATTGGCGGCGCCTGTCATCGCCTTTGCCCCCAGCGCCATCGCGCCAACGGCCGCGGCTGTTGCTCCCGCAGCTGCGCCGAGCATTTCGCCACCACTCACAGACAATGAACCATTCATCAGTGCATTGGCTATGCTCGGCGCTTTAAATGCCAAAAACACAAACAACAACGCGATTGCCAACATGACGAGTATTGGACCAGCGGTCGAGATCGACGCGCCGTTAAAAATATTCTCGATCGACTTTGACTGTGTGGTCATGACACCCGCAATCAAATAAATAACAAAAATATTCACACCAACTGCCATCCCGGCGGAAAACTGCTTCGTGGCCCACTCACGCGTAAATTTCATTCCTCCACCAGCAAGGAATATCGGTACTGCCGCGAGCCATATATACATGTGCACCAACACAGCAAACATCTGAAAACCAAGAATCGCGTACCCAAGAACAACCACAAATGCGGTAATCACCACAAGTAACGCGAGCCCGATGTCAGCTGACGACAATAGGTCCCCAGCCGCCCCCATCAGCTTCCCCGCGACATTTATGCCGGCACTGATTACGCTGGACGGGTTCAACCCCCCACTGATATTCGAAGCCTGTGCCCCCAACATGTCAAATCCCTTAGGGATCATCTCCATCACGGTTGTCACGTTTTGGATGCAATAGATCCAGACGCCCCATATGAGCAACATCCGCGAGAGCTTGAACGTAAGCCCAGCGACAGTATCTTCAGAGTTGCGTACCAACTCCAAACCCACCAGGAAACAATCAATCGTAGCCAGCGGGCCGAAGATGGCTAGGGCGGCTTTCTGGGTCACCGTGATCCACCCGGCACTATCATTTTGGAACGCAGTAAGAAGTGTCTGCAGGATCTGCAAACCAGTACTTTGGACGGCAGAATCCGAACCTGTCGATGCTGTGCCTGTACTAGCCTGAGCAAGTGCAAGCACGGGGGCAACCATCAACAGGAATACGAGAGACCACTTCCCTAAACGACTAACGGTCATCGCTGTAGCGCCCATTATTGAATTGGCATTGGCTTGCCCGTCTCAGGGACTGGGGCAATCTTCCACGCATTTTTAGCGCTATCACTGTCTTGCTTCTTCGAACAAGCAGACAGCAAGAGAACTGCACTAAACAAAATCACCATCCAAGTTGTCTTTTTCACGATTTACTTACCTTCATTAGTTGATTGGCATAGCTTGGCCTGTCTCGGAGACAGGCGTCACTTGATAGAATTGCTTGTGCACAGCCTGGTCTTGCGTACTCTTCTCGTTAACGCCCGCCATGTACGAAGCTTGAGCTTGAGACGACGCGGCCTGCAGCTGACTCAGCGAGCGCAGCTGCTGCACCATCTCAACGGCAATTGCGTTGCCGGCCTGTGTCGCCTGCATCTGTCCTTGTGCGCTCTGGCTTTGGCTGCGTAGCGTCTCAATCATTTGATCGGACGATGCCACCTGATCCATCGTCCAACCCGCCGTTTGCATGGCAGACTGGACCGTGTTTCGCGTCTGGTTTTGCCAATTCGTGATGTTGGTCTGGATATTCCCGTTGACCGTGCCAAAGCCAGGGTAAAGGTTCGTGAAGTTCTGGTTGACGCTTTGCAGCGAATAGCCGACGCCCTGCGCGGTGTTGTACACGCTGCGCAACTGCTCAAGCTCTTGCATGGTCTGCGAAAACGGTGTGTTCGGATTCGTTGTGGCCTGCTGCAGCGCCACCGACAGTTGCTGCGCCTGGGTTATGGCTGCCTGGATTAGCTGGACCTGGTTCGCCAACTGAGTTACTTCGGTCGAGCCACCCGTGCCGAGAACCGACCCGGCCCAGCTGCTGGGCGAGGTGGAGATACCGAAAACGGCAAGGAAAAGAGCGAATACACGGATACGCGAATTCATAGCGAATAATCCCTCGTCAATTAGCCAGGTTGGTGTGTTGGACGATCTTCGTTACAAGGAACAGCGCAGCGGGCCACGCCACCATGCCGGCAAACCCCATCGTTTCAGCAAGGCCGAGCGCAAACGAAAAAATGCAGCCCCATGCCGCCACGAGAAGCCAACAGGCAATGGGCGAGACCGGTCTTTGGGACAGATAAGCGCACAGCAGACCTATACGGCCGGCGACGAGAAAAACGAGCGTGATTGCCCGCGTGCCGCTGACCAGGTGCACCGCACATGCCGCACCGAAGAACAGGCACTGCACGACCGTTGCTGCCAACAGATGGAAAACGATGCGGGCGCGTTGCTCGCGCGAAACTATGATTCGCCCTTGCCTGTCGATTGTTTGCATATCGGACCTCTCTACGAAATATTGATTATTGTGCAGCATAATTAGCACAACTAGATAATTAGTCTGTTGCTAGGTTTTATCCTAGCAACTAGGTTTTTATCTAGCAGTTACGCTTTATTTGGGTGGAGCTACGAAGCGTGATTTTCACTAGTAAAAATCACGCGTGCGGCCTCGCGTGAGACAGCTTGGAAATAGCGAAGAAACTCCTCGCGTGAGATCCCACCCTGTGCATCGAGGGGTACGCCATCGCTTGCAGAGAGTTCACATGCGGAAAGGTATTCGGCCGTGAAGTAGACCGGTAACGATAGAATGGACGTAGCCATTGCTCACTGCTCCTATCAGTGGGTTGTGGTCAGGTGCCTCCCGGTGTTCCAGCACCAGGAGGCACCGCTACTGCATTAAATCTACTGCATTAAAACTGCCCCAGTTCGCGCAGGATCAGTTCCCTGACCAAAAGTGGGATGCTGGCTTCGTCCGGGCGCTCGATAAATCGCGCACAGGTTGCATGACCGTCCGTGTCCACCAGTACAACGTCGATACTATGATGTCCGAGCGGACTGCAAGATTGCTAGTGATGGTCTATTTTCCGACCCCGCCCCTTTCCGCACCAACCAAATCAACTCAATAACTCAAATGAGTTGATTCATTGAGTTGATTTTATGAGTTGAGTAATTGAGTGTCAAGCGAAAAGAGTGGAAAGCCGGGTGGGGTGTGGCATTTGCGCCGGCGCAAATGCCCACGGATAGTCTAGTGACGCTTTCGCCTCGAAAGGCTGGAAGCGGCCAGCCGGTGACGCTCGAACTCGCCAACCAGCTACTCGACGAACTGCCACAATGACCTATCTGCGCGGCTGTTGATTATTGCCCACAGCCGGCGCGCGCCGTGCGCTCTTGTGGGCCTTCGGCGTGTCCTCGCGCGAGGGAAGTGCAGCACGCACCGACAGCGCCACGACCACAACGCCCACGAGCGCGATGCAGCAGACGAACATGGCACCGCCGACCTGGTGCGCATCGAGCTGCGTGACGAAGTTGCTGCACGCATTGACAAACGCGGCGGCTTGGTTAAGGTTAGAGGCTGGGTTTTTCATGGACTCCACGATTTCTGGTTCAGGAGTCACGTATAGGCACAACGTGTTTATCACTTCGCGCACGTGCGCCGGCCGGCGCAACGCCTGGTCTCTATCGTGGAACCACGACTCGGAACGAGCAGCGCGGAAAGGAGCTGCAAAGCGGGGTGCTTTCCCGGTTCAGCGTGCAATCGGCCGAGGTGAACGACTTGGGAAAGAAACACCCGCCCCGCAAAAAATTGCGCCGGCACCCGGTATTTAAACCACCCGGCAAGGGGTCGTGATGGTAGCGAGAGGCGCGCGGTTTGCGATTAAGTGCTCAAGTCGGAAAACCCACGGGTGGAACCGAAAAAGTCGTGATCTCATGATGGCGATATCGTAACTTTTGGCGAACGCCATGATGAATCCGTTTAAACACCTCAACGCTGAGTTTATTGACGCATGCGGCCGCCTGGTCGAGCAGCTCGAAAAGTACCGTTTTGGCGCAATCATGCTGGTGTGCCTGGCGGCACTGGTGTGTTCGGTAGCGATTGTGTGTGTGACCTCGCTTTGACGAGCGGGACCTACCCCGCCCGACACTCAAGCGGCTTGCCGATATTCGTAGTAAGGCTGATTGCGGTCATCGAGGATCGCGTACTGATCGGCCAGATACTGCGGGTCCGGGTTGAGCCACGCGTCAATGTGCTCACGCTTGATCGGGACGATGCAGCGATCGTGACCCGCGAGCGCGATTTCTGCCGGTGGATCGTCGGTGATCGCCGCGAAAGACAGCAAGTCGGGTTCGCCTTTACCCTGCCAGTGTGACCATAGGCAGGCAACGAGCATGTCTTGAGGCGGGTTCGGCTTGAACTCCAGCACGACGTTTTCGACTGCCTCGCCCTCGGCCAGCTCGCGATGTTCCACCCGGTGCCGATTGACGTTTTCATAGAAGGCGTTGACCACGATCAGGCCGTGTGTATAACCGAATAGACCCTTCCAGAAGCCGCCTAAATTGTCGCGGCGCGCGTTGTATGTACCGGGATATTTCACGTCGTAGAACGCGGGTTTGCCGGCAGGACGGCACTGATAGCGCATTGGCTTGATGACGCGGCGGCCGTGCTCCATGAGCATGACGGGCGCGTATTGACCGGGAAAAATCCGCGCGTCGCGATCCTTCAATTCGGTGCGGCGCAGGTCGGCCAGTTTGCCGATCGCCCAGTCGATTTTGCCCGTTGCAATGCGCCGGCTTTCGGTGGCCGCCTTGGTGGTTTTGGTTTGTAGGGCGCGGTTCGCGTCGGCCAGGCGGGCGCGCTGTTTGAATAGATCCTGTTCGAGCTGGGCGGCCTGGTCAGCGTCGAACTCGGCAATCAGTGCCTGGATGCGCCGCTCTTCGTCGGTGTGGGCATCGAGAAAGGGTGCTGCGAGTGCCTTGGGCACCTTGGCCTTGCTGCCCTGCTGGCGCTCCCAAAACAGCCGCGCGAATTCCTTAATATCGATATCCGCACCGTACAGCTTGGTGTATTTGCGATAGTCCGCGATGATTTGAGCCGAATAGCACATGGGGTGAACTCCCGCGATGACGTCAGCGAAACCTCATGATACGACCTTGAGGCGTGAGCTGAGGGCCAGTTCAAGACCCTCGCGTTGTAGCATGTTGCTTTCAAACCTTTGGTAAGGACTGGAATGTATAAGTTGCTGTGGGCGTTGGTTGTGATCGAGGGTGCCGCGATCGTTTGGCTGGCGGTTTGGCTAAATGCAGCAATGGCATCCGTCAATGTCGGGCTCAGTGGCGGCGCACGGGTCATTGATGCGCGAATGGACCGCATGACCGCGCGCCTGAGGCGTCTTGAGTTTCAGACCGGACTTCAGGTGATGAAAGATCCGGCCGACCGAGACGGCCACATATCGGTGCACCTGAGCGAACTTGAGCCAATGGAATACACCGAGTACACGGACCCGGATCTTTTCGGCGTTAATGCCCGCAAAGGTGTTTCCACGAAAAACGGGTGATGGTGTCATGCCGGCCGGCACCACCACGCCTGGGCGAACGCAATCGAGCCTTCGAGCTGCAGGCCCGTGAGAACAAAGCCGTTCGTGCTCATGCCAGCGAGTCGGCAGTCATAGAGCGCCGGCAGCAATGACTCTTTGAGACCGACCCCGCCCGCGACCGTGGCCACGTCGGAGTAACGTCCCAGAGCCGTCACGTTTTGGTGGGACACGATGATATCGGCTCGCACCGGTTGTGCTCTGCGGATTTGATGCTGATCGAGCGCTTTGCCGTGCAGGCGCATCAAGGTGATCTGGGCGTACATGGGTGCGTAGTACTGTATAAAAACACAGTATATCTGCAGCGCGCGGGGCGGCCGAAAAGCTGGCAACTGGGCGAGAACAACAAAAAAGGGGGAGGTACCAACAACGAGGTCTAGTCAGCCGTTCTCAGCTGCTACAATTAAAATGCCTGGTGCGAAAAAGAAGGGTCTTGGAGGCCCAACTTTTTCGCGACATCTTTCTGCGGCGTGCGGCACGGGTGTTGGACGCCCAAGCCGTCCTGCCAGGGATCCGCAGAGGGTTGACAGGTCTTCTCACATCTTCGTCGGGTAGGCCAAGTTTGGACGTTTGGTCTACATCGACGTCTTGCCGCCCGGTACGTTTGGACATGTACCGTGGCGTCCTTCTTCTCAACTTACTGAACTGGCCAGGCCCGACGCGACCAGTTCGCTTGCCTGCTCTGCCGGTTGGGCTTTCCATCGTGCTGCATGCGCTTTTCGACCTAACTCTTGGAGTCGATTAACCAGCGGCGCCAAGTCGAAAGCCGTCTTATCGCTGTCTTGCGGGTCGATAACCTTAAGTAAGTACCCCTTCGCTTCAAGCCCTTTCATGTGTCGCTGAACCGTGCGAGCGGTCACCCCCATCCGTTTCGCGATCGTCGCCGACTTGGTGTAGGGCAATCGGTCTTTTTCCCACCAAGCCAACAGCAGATGCATTGCCACCAGCATTTCCCCATCGTTCAAGCGAAGCGAGTGTTGTTCGCGAAGCAGGATGGAGGGGACAACCGTGAATCCAGGCAGCAGTGCATCCCCAAATTTCTCCTGAATGGGGTAGTTGCTGAGTGCGAGGTCGATCGCGGCAGAGGCAGAGACTGAGTTCATGAGAAGCTATTTTATAGGAGCAAAGCAATATTGAGAAGCATGTATATTACTTAAGCGACATTATTGTCGCGACAATTTTGTCGCATCGTAGGGCGACGCATTTCCTCCTCCACGAAATGCCAAAAGAGGCGGTTGCGAGCCACGCGCGCCAGTACGTTCGGCAGCAGCTCGACGCCCCTCGGACTTCTAAGCACTCGGATATTGGATGCGAAACAACCCCTCACCCCCAGCCCCTATCAATTCTGTTTTAGTCTGCTCTAAACCACTATGTATTGTGTCAAAAATGCCAGAACACACTATATAAGGTGGAGTTTGGCTTGAGAACATGAGAAAATAAGGGGTCTGGTTTATTTTTACTAGACCGCACTGGTCGCGATAGCAATGAGCCGCACGGGGGGCTGCTGCCAAGGAAACCACTAATCCTAGACGTCGCCGTAATTTGGCCGGTGCAATTCCGTGTCTGGGTAGGCTGGCAGTGGATGGCCTATCAGGGCGTAGGGGAGGGACAGAAAGGTGCGTATGCATCGTTGAACGGCCTCTACGTAAAAATCCGCAGACCCGCTGGGGTGCTGAAATTCCTGCTCCCGATCTCATAGCTTAGGCGCTTGGGGTAGGGGGCAACATCGGCTGAAATCTTGGATTACGCCATGCAGCTGTGGCATCTAAAGGAGTCGGGCAGTACGCTGCCAGATGCAGAAATTCAGGGGAAAAAGGTCGAAAAAGCGCGCGGGCCCAAAATTCGCCAAAAATTTCGCAAAAAAATCGGCCCTCCCTGTGGATAACCTTAATGTCCGTGAAACAGGCGCTCTCCATGTCGACGTGGTTAGGCTTACTGCCCAAGCCGACTGCAAGCCAGTAACCCGCCCTCGCGCGGAAAACCGCAAGAGGATCTGCGCCGCGCTCGCCGGCACAGTCACACCACCGGCCCGACAGCGGGCCGCATCGCGTCACCTTTGAGTGCTCGCGCCCAATCCGTCGAAAACACCACTCGATGCGCGCTGTTTCCAGCTCGCTCACTCTCCGTGCTCGCTTATGCTTGACGCCGTGCGGTCGCGATGCGTGTCGATGGTCAAAAAACGGAAAACGGGCGACCTCGAACCACAGTCGTGATGCCACTCGATGTAATCGCGGCTGCACAGCCGGCCGCGTCCGGAATGGACGTGACTGAGTGAATGGGGGGCCTGTTTTCACATCATTTTTCCATTCGTTTCTTCGTACATTCGCTGCGCGGTCGCAATTCAAGGAATGGATTTGGTGATTGGACGTGGATGCGATGAGGGGAAGAAATTGGATTAACGCCAGTTGTGTCTGGCCGAGTTTCCTCATACCCTAAAGGCTGTCGCTTTAGGATCAGTTGTCAGTTATCCAAAAGAAAGTGATTTTTCGCGGGCGCGAAAATAGTATTAGCCAAATAGGAACACTTAAAACGGAGTGAGAAATGTCGCGGCGCCGCCACGCGATAAGCGGCGCCGACGGCGACGCCGAAACCCTTATAGGACGTGCTTTCCGACAGAGTGGGGGGCGTCAAAAAGTCAAGCGAACTAGAACAAATAAAGTAATTGGAGGCGAAGCAGAAAGAGGGGTATATTTTTGCCAGTCAAAGGCTGAAAAGAATCAACCCCGCAAGGCTTCTCAGAGCCTTGCGGGGTTGGTATTCGCCGGCCTTGGACCGCCCTTAGAAGGAGCAATCGATGGGCGAGTTTTTTGCGGTACTAGTCGTTAAACTAGCCGTGGCATTGCTCGAGTCGGACAAGATTACGGCGTTGGCGCGCCACATGTTTGACTTGATCATGCCTTTTTTGGTGAAGTAACTTTGGCCCGGCGCAAGCCGGGCTTTTTCTTTTGGATCGTATGATCCAAAGAGCGGACCGCTCTCGGCCCCTCCCATATGTACCCATTGGGTCCATGTGACACACGAACTGTATGCGTTCGCGTATAACCGCGCAATCCCCTGGCGCGCCTCAGAAAATTGCAGAAAATCACCTAAACCCTTGTCGGGTAAGGATTTAGGTGTTCCTAAAGTTGCATAGGATGCAAAAAAAAATTTGGAAATGCTCCGTTTTGTTACTGTTG
>NZ_LMUX01000059.1 GCF_009765705.1 Burkholderia sp. L27(2015)
TGACCTTGCCCTGCTCACTTTTAAGACTTTCAGCAAAGTGCTCGTCTAGTAGCTCGTTGTAGGCTGTGGGAACTGATTGCTTTGCGTCGAAAACGCGCTTAGCCGCGAAGCTTTTAAGGAGATCCCGAACTGAGGGCAAGTCGACATCACAGCGATTACGTTCATCTCGCGGCTTCCTTCCGCGCCGCTTCGCGGGTTCACCATTTTTGGCCCTTGCTGCCTGCTGGAGTCCAGGGCCTCCTCGTTTGTCGTAGGCCGGTATCAGACCTGCTTCGACCTGGCCAGCCCACCAGAACCGAAAAAGCAGTTCGAGAACCTTTCGATAAGGGACGTTTACGCGCTCAGCCTGCCTTGCTACGAGATCACGTCGGACTATCGGATCAAGCATCTTCTGTGTCTGTCGCGGCGCCACTAGGTCCCCGAGTAAGTGAATATTGCGGTCGAAGGCTCCTTTCGCTGCCGGTGACAACATCGATATGTCTCTTGGTAGTCCGATGTCGAATGGAACATCGGTCTTGACTTCGCCTAGCGCGATAGCCGCGTTCAGGGCCTCTGCAGGCACGACCATTGGGTCACGTCGTACTGGGTACCGTAGATCTAGAAGTACAGCGTTGCCGTGGCGATCGTGGCCCATAA
>NZ_LMUX01000060.1 GCF_009765705.1 Burkholderia sp. L27(2015)
GGCGAACGAGCGGCGATCGACTTCCTGACATCGCAGCTGCGCCTGCGGCCGTCGGTGCGGGGTCTGATGGCGTTGATCGATGCCACCATGGACAAGATCGAAGGCGAGGCGCGCGAGAACTTCCTGATCCTGCGCGATCTCACCAAAAAGTTGCTGGAGGGGCAGGCGATGTACCGTTGCAGTCGTTGTGGTTTCGGTGCCAAGGCACATCATTGGCAGTGCCCCAGCTGCAAGAGCTGGAGCACGATTCGTCCGATTCACGGCGTTGCCAGCGAGTGACATGAGGATGTTCATGGCCATCGGATGGTTGCTGGCTGCCTTGCTGGGTACGCTGTTGCTGGTGCGCGGCGCGATCGCCTACGCCCATCGGCGCGGCATGCTCGATCACCC
>NZ_LMUX01000061.1 GCF_009765705.1 Burkholderia sp. L27(2015)
CTGTCGTGGGCTTCACGAGTGCACGAGATCGGCCTGGCCATCGCGCATAGCCAGCACCATCACCATGGCGCCTATATCCTGCGCCACGCCGATCTTGCCGGCTTCTCCCGGCAGGAGCAGCAGCTGCTGGCCGCAGTGGTCCAGATGCATCGGCGCAAGCCCGACAAGGCCGTGATCTCGGCACTGCCGCAACGCTATCGCCAGCTGGCCCGTTACACCACCGCGCTGTTGCGCCTGGCCGTATTGTTCCGGCGTGCCCGACGGGCCGAGTCGCTGCCACCGATGCGCCTGGCTGCCACCAGCCAACGCCTGCGCCTGACCCTGCCGATCGCCTGGTTCGAGCAGCACCCGCTCAGCGAGTCCGATCTGCAGCAGGAGCAATCACCGATGGCGGAACTGGGCCTGAAGCTGGAATTGTCCAGCAACTGACCATGCTGGTCGCCGCGAGCCACTCGCATCGTGGCCGCGTATCATGTCCCGACGCCTAGACGACCCTGTTGATGCCCATGCTCAAATCCCTGCTTGCCACCCTGCTCCTGATTCTGCCGCTGACCCTGGCAGCTCAAACGGCCAAGCCGACACCAGCAGCCACCGTGGCGGCGCCGCAAGTGCTGTTGCATACCTCGCAGGGCGACATCACGCTCGAGCTGTATCCGGACAAGGCACCGAAGAGCGTGGCGAATTTCCTGCAGTACGTACGCGACGGCTTTTACGACGGCACCTTGTTGCATCGGGCCATCCCCGGCTATCTGCTGCAGGGCGGCCTGTATACGCGGGATCTGCAGCCCAAGCGCACACGTCCGGCGGTAGCCAGCGAAGCGGACAACGGCGTCTCCAATCTGCGCGGCACCGTCGCCGTCGCACGCGGCGCGGATCCGAACTCCGGCACCTCGCAGTTCTTCTTCAACCTGGTCGACAATCGCCGACTGGATTTCGTCGGCAATCAGAGCGGCCTGACCTGGGGCTATGCCGTATTCGGCAA
>NZ_LMUX01000062.1 GCF_009765705.1 Burkholderia sp. L27(2015)
GTGGCGCCAAGGCATGATGGGCAGCGTCCTGGCTCACACGGAATGTGTTCGCGTCTTGTCCGAAACGGAATTTTACGATGACCTCGCACTTATCGATGTTCCCGTGCTCGTCATGCACGGCGAGGACGATCAAATCTGTCCGTTCCCCACCACGGGTGCGGTGTCGTGGAAGCTTCTAAAGAATGGGACGCTCAAGTCGTATCCCGGGCTACCCCATGGCATGCCTACGACCCACGCGGACCTGATCAATGCTGACCTATTGGCCTTCATCAAGGCGAGCTAAGTACGAATCTGATTTCGTCGCAAAACTGGGGTCAGGTTGCACTTTCGCGCGCGGGTTTTGATTTCTCGGTCGAAGGAAGTGCGCTCTGACCCCAGTTTCATGATGATCATGCGGCCGTTAATCGTTGTAACCCTCGTCTAAGCGAAGCGTCCGCATTACCAAATGCAAGAATCTCCCATGATGGCCTGCTCGACCAAGTCACACCGCGTCCGCCATTGCGCTGGCGCTTTCCTGATGAAAGCATTTG
>NZ_LMUX01000063.1 GCF_009765705.1 Burkholderia sp. L27(2015)
GGCGCAACCGACGACCAGGCCGGGAATGTCGCGCAGTGCGGTGATTGAATTGTCGTTGTGGAAGTGGCCGCCGAATCCCTTCTGGTAACCCAGTGATGCGACTCGCATCACCATGGGGTTGCGGTACTGGTCGTTGGAGAAGAACTGCAGCGACGCCGCCTCGCCGCGGATCTGATCGCAGGCGTTGTGAAAATACGCCAGATACTGGATCTCCGGCAGCGGCAGCATGCCCATGTTGGCGTAGCCCTGGGCGAGCCCGAGGATCATCGTCTCGTCCAGCAGGGTGTTGAACACGCGGCTGCCCTTGAACGTCTTGTTCAAGCCCTTGGTGACGGTATACACGCCGCCTTTTTGTGCAACGTCCTCGCCGAACAGCAGCGCCTGCGGATACTTCGCCAGCAGATCGTGCAGTGCCTGATTGATCTGGATAGCCAGGTGCCGTGGCGGGAGGTTCTCCGGCAACTTCGCCTCGGCGCCGAATACTGCCAGGCGCTTCTCGGCGTAGTCGGCACGCG
>NZ_LMUX01000064.1 GCF_009765705.1 Burkholderia sp. L27(2015)
TGGATGTTCATGCGCGCGATCCTTTCTCGGAAGGCAGCTTGCCGCCGTTGGAATGCACCAGGCTCACAAAGATCTCCTCCAGCGAACTCTCGCTGGAATGCAGGTCCTTGAAGTCGATGCCGAGTTCGCCCAGCCGACGCAACAGCGGCGCGATGCCGGTTTGCTCACCCTGGGTATCGAAGGTGTAGACCAGCGCATGGCCGTCGTTGGTCAGCTCCAGCGGCAGCGCCTCCAGTTCGACAGGTATCTGCTGCAGCGGATTCTGCAGCTGCAGCGTGAGCTGCTTCTTGCCGAGCTTGCGCATCAGCACGGCCTTGTCCTCGACCAGGATCAACTCGCCCTTGCTGATCACGCCGATACGGTCGGCCATATCCTCGGCCTCCTCGATGTAGTGCGTGGTCAGGATGATGGTCACGCCGTTGTCGCGCAGGCCGCGCACCATCTGCCACATGTCATGGCGCAGCTCCACGTCGACACCGGCCGTGGGTTCGTCCAGAAACAGGATCTGCGGCTCGTGCGCGAGCGCCTTGGCGATCAGCACACGGCGTTTCATGCCGCCGGACAGTGCCATGATCTTGCTGTCCTTCTTGTCCCATAGCGACAGGTCGCGCAGCACTTTTTCGATGTGCGCCGGATTCGCCGGTTTGCCGAACAGACCACGGCTGAAAGTCACCGTGGCCCATACCGTTTCGAAAGCGTCGGTGGACAGCTCCTGCGGTACCAGGCCGATCTTCGCGCGCGCAGCCCGGTAGTCGCGCACGATGTCGTGACCATCGGCCAGCACGGTGCCGCTGGTCGGCTTGACGATGCCGCAGATGATGCTGATCAGTGTGGTCTTGCCGGCACCGTTAGGACCCAGCAGGGCCAGGATCTCGCCGCGGCGGATGTCCAGGTCGATGTGCTTGAGCGCCACATGTCCGGACGCGTAGGTCTTGCCGAGGCCGGATACCTGCACGATCGGCGACGCGGCGCCGGTGAGGTTATCGGGCAATCGCGCTGCGCTGTGCATGTTGTCTCCGTCTCGCATGAGTGGGTGCCGATGCAGGCAGGTAATGCGTCACCTGCCTGATATTGCCGCCGATCATCATGCATGAAAAGCCACAGCCGGGCGCTGCGGCTTTTCAAACACCGCTAGCGCCGGCTTGGCAGCCCGACCTACCAGATCTTCACCTGTGTTTCCGGCGAACGCACCATGGCATCGCCTGGCTTGCACTGGAATGCCTGGGCGAACTCCGGCATGTTCGACGGCGCGCCGATCGCACGGAACTGCGCCGGAGCGTGCGGGTCGGTATTGAGCAGGGTGATCTGCGCTTGCGGACGGATGTTGCCGCGCCACACGCGGGCCCAGTTGAGGAAGAAGCGCTGATCTTCGGTGTAGCCATCGATCTTCTTGTGCGCTTCCGCCGGGTCTTTCGACAGCGCCATCTGTAGCGCGGTATACGCTGCGTTCAAGCCACCGAGATCGCCGATGTTCTCGCCCATGGTCAGCTGGCCGTTGACGTGCTTGCCG
>NZ_LMUX01000065.1 GCF_009765705.1 Burkholderia sp. L27(2015)
CGCCATGCGGTTGGTGTAGTGGTTGTTGTCGACCAGTGCGGAGTACTCGTCCGGCCCCGTTACTTCGTGAATACAAAAAGCGCCATCGCGACGCGGATTGAAGTGGCCGACGTCGAACCAGATGCGCGCTGTCTCGAACAGAATTTCCGCGCCATGCGACAGCAGGAACGCCTGGTCGCCGCTCGCATCCACATACAACCGGATCGCCCAGGCAATCGCAGCATTGATGTGGTATTGCGCCGAGCCGCTGGGGAAATAGGCCGAGCATTCGTCGCCGCTGATCGTGCGCCATGGGTATAGGGCGCCACGCGGATGATTCATTTCCCGTGCATGCAGGCGCGCACGGCCAAGTGTGCGGTAACGGTAT
>NZ_LMUX01000066.1 GCF_009765705.1 Burkholderia sp. L27(2015)
CCGAAATCGACCCTGATCACGACCTTGGTTCAATAGCCGATGTAGAAACGACTCATCAAAACAGACGTCCAAATACTTTTGCGAGGCCCGGGGCTTCTACCCCGGCAATCATTCATGCCGGGTCAGCGGAAATATTTGCTGGATGAAGCGCGCAGGCCTTCTTGACCCAAAAACGTCGATCAGTTCGAGACGAGGTGCCCGGGCAGTTGACGGGCGCCTCGAGTCATTGAGACGAAATAGCATAAAATGGAACGTTTTCGACATTAAATAACTCGAACTTCGCGTTTAAAGTCTTCTCACCCTCACGCTACTCCGGAGTTATT
>NZ_LMUX01000006.1 GCF_009765705.1 Burkholderia sp. L27(2015)
GCGGCGGTCGTCATCATGATCGGGCGAAGCCGTATCACGGCCGCGTCATGGATGGCCCGTTGCGGTTCATAACCTTCGTCACGCTGCAGATGGATGGCGACGTCGATCATCATGATCGCGTTCTTCTTGACGATACCGATCAACAGGATGATGCCGATCATCGCGATCACCGAAAACGGCGTGCCGAAGATCAGCAGCGCCAGCGTGGCGCCGATACCGGCCGATGGCAGCGTGGAAAGAATGGTGATGGGATGCACAGTGTTTTCGTACAGGATGCCAAGCACGATATAGACGGCCGCAAGGGCGGCGAGGATCAGCAGCGGCATGGTCGACATCGACTGCGCATAGACCTGTGCGGCACCGGCGAAGCTGCCGTGGATGGAAGCCGGCAAGCCCAGTTGCTGCGACGCCTCATTGATCGCCACGGTCGCCTTGCTCAGTGAGCCACCAGGCGGAAGGTTGAAGGAAATCGTGGCGGCGACGAGGCCGCTCTGATGACTGACCTGGGTCGCAGTATGGTTGCTGATATACCCGGCCAACGCTGGAAACGGCACCATGG
>NZ_LMUX01000067.1 GCF_009765705.1 Burkholderia sp. L27(2015)
GATGACGTCTTCACCGGAGTGACATACTACGAGCCTTGCTGGCACCCCACTTTCCAGGAGCGTCTGTTGAAGTCTTGTGCCTGTTTTGTCCTCGCCGTCGTCCAGCCATTCGATAATTAGCAAGTAGCTCGCCTTGATGCCTTGCCGGTCACTGTCCCTGACCATTTTCCTCCGCCTCGCCTCTCCCACGGTTCTTCTCCTGCCGACACTGTTCCCCCCTATAGAACCTGAGTTGCTCGTCCTCCGTAAAGAGCGGCCTCTCATGGCCCATGTAACCGGACTCATCGGCCCACATCACGAACTGAAGTTTGCAAGCTAAGCAACCGCACTCCCCTGCGCACCGTGGAGCGCACAGCACTATGCATGAACATGGCAAGCTGGTGTCAGGCTCCAGCGCCGCCGACGACAGGTCCGGGAAGTAGCCGGCCGTGTGCGGGTACCTGTGCCGGCCTTCGTTAGTCGGCATGGGTCGGTGCGAAACGGTGCGGGAATTCATGCTGGTTCCTCGACGAGTCGTTGCAGCGTGGTGGCGTTTCTTTGTCCCTGATCTTCATAGTTGTTGTTGAAGATGCCCTGGACGTTCAGTGTGTCCCGAGCAAGCTTCCGCATCTTCGGTGCGATCTCCGACAGCTCCTCATCGGAGTAGTCGTAGTTGAAGCGATCAGATGCCGCCGTCTGTCCCTTGACGTTCCATGTCTCCGCGTTCCGACCGTGCAGCCGGACGATGGCAAGGTTCGGAGATGTAACTTCCCATATCTGCG
>NZ_LMUX01000068.1 GCF_009765705.1 Burkholderia sp. L27(2015)
GACGGCAGGCACTCGCCGTTAGCCGCCTGCAAGCATGGCCGCTATCCGTGCCATGTGGGACTCGGCCGTTTCGCGCGTCACTTCCTTGTCTGCTTCCGGATCCTTGCCCTGCCAATGCAGATCGGCTTGCGGCAATTCGTGCAGGAACCGGCTAGGCTGGTTGCTGTGGACATCGCCATAGCGCTTCGTCTTGGCGGACCAGGACAGTGTGAGCAGTTCCTTGGCGCGGGTGATGCCGACATACATCAGTCGACGCTCCTCATCGATGCGGCCTTCATCCAGTGCGCCTTCGTGCGGTAGCGTGCCGTCCTCGCAACCGACGATGAAGACGAAGCGGAACTCCAGTCCCTTCGCCGCGTGCAGGG
>NZ_LMUX01000069.1 GCF_009765705.1 Burkholderia sp. L27(2015)
GTGGAGCACCGCTGCCGAACTCCATCTGGGAAGTCATCACCGCAGGCCACAACTGGCATGGCGAAGTGCTCAGCACCCGCCGCAACGGCGATACCTATCCGGAACACCTGAGTATCAGCATCATCCGTGATGCGGACCATCAGGTGCTTTACTACGTCGCGGTATTCACCAACATTCAGACCGCCAAGCTCAATCAGCGCCGCCTGGAGCATCTGGCGCGGCATGATCCGCTGACCGGGCTGGTGAACCGGGCGGAGTTCGAGCGGCACTGTACCGACGCGATCGCGATTGCCGAGCGCGAGCGGCTGGCGGCGGTCGTGCTGTTCATCGACCTGGACGCATTCAAGATCGTCAACGACAGCTACAGCCATGCGATCGGCGATCGCCTGCTGGTTAAGGTGGCCGATCGTATCCGACGTCAGTTGTCCGATGACGATGTGGCGGGGCGCATCGGTGGCGACGAATTCACCGTGCTGCTGCCCCGACTGAGTCTGCGGGAAGATGCCAGGGCGATCGTCAGCCGCATGCTCGCGACCCTGTCCGAGCCGTTCATCGTGGACGACTACGAAATTGTGCTCAGCGCCAGTATCGGCGTGGCCGGCTATCCGCTGGATGGCATCGATGCCGCGACGCTGATCGCGAATGCCGATGCCGCGATGTATACGGCGAAAACCGAGGAGCGCAACGCGTTCCGCTTCTACACCCCGATGATGCACGCCGATACCCGTCGGCGCCTGCAGCTCGCGACCGAGTTGCGTCAGGCGTTGGCGCGCAACGAATTCCACCTGGTCTACCAGCCCA
>NZ_LMUX01000070.1 GCF_009765705.1 Burkholderia sp. L27(2015)
TACGCCTAGTGCGCGTTACCAGGAAGGTGTCGCCGCGCATCGCTGGGAATCCGATCCGGCCCAGCTCGCGATGCTGCCTGAGTTCGACCGCATGCAAGCTGCGCTGTGCGCCGAACCAGGCGCGGGCAATGGCCTGTTTGGACGGCTGAAGTCGCTGCTTGGCAACGAAACGGTCGCGCCCGTGCCGGGGTTGTATCTGTGGGGCAGCGTCGGCCGCGGCAAGACATTCCTGATGGACTTGTTCGTCTCCAGCCTGCCGCACAATATTGCGCTGCGCCGGCATTACCACCGCTTCATGGGTGAGGTGCACGAAAGCCTTCGCGCACTCGGCGAGCGCCAGAATCCGCTGATCGATGTCGCTGCCAGGCTCGCC
>NZ_LMUX01000071.1 GCF_009765705.1 Burkholderia sp. L27(2015)
AGCAAGCGCTCGATCGAGAAGCCGCAGGAGTCCGGCCCGGCTGCTTACGTGTTCCCGGCCGACGACAAGCGCACCGGGTCACAGGCACAGCTGCTACGCATACTGCAACTGCAGCACTCTGAAATCAGCCGCACCACGGCGCCCATCACAGTGACGCTGCCCAAGACCAAGGGCGACGAAGGCAAGCCCGGCAAGCCGACCTCACGGACGTTTGCTGCCGGCAGCTACGTAGTGCGCATGGACCAGCCGTATTCGCGCATTGCCGATGCGCTGCTGGACCGCCAGTACTGGTCACCCAAGGATCCGCAGCAGCATCCGTACGACGACACCGCCTGGTCGATGAGCGACCTGTTCGATGTACAGGTCGCGCGCGTGACCGACAACGCCATCCTCAAGGCGCCGATGACTCCCGTCAGCGAAGCGGTCACGGTACCGCAGGGTCTGGCCGCGCTGGATA
>NZ_LMUX01000072.1 GCF_009765705.1 Burkholderia sp. L27(2015)
AAATACTGGACGTTGCAAACGGGCGAAACTTGGCATGGGCTGCCAGACGACGTCGTGGCGGACGATTTCTGCATGCTCGATCCCACCAAGGTGACCATCCTTTGTCCGGGCACCGATGCCCGGGGAAAGCTCGCCAACTGGGGCATCCCGGGTGCCATCCTCAGCAAATTCCTCGACGCACGGCGACAGGAAATCGCCCGCACGGGTGACTACACCGTTCTCGTGCTGTTCTCCATAGGCACGACCCAGGGCAAGTGGGGAACCCTGCTGGAGACCATGCTCTCCTTCAAGTCCCTGTACGACAGCA
>NZ_LMUX01000073.1 GCF_009765705.1 Burkholderia sp. L27(2015)
CAATGAACTGCATGCGGCCAAGTCGGGCGGCGCAATGACCGTGGTGGTCGGTGCGGTCAGCGTGGTGCTGTGCTGGATGTTCCTCAACACCATGTTTGCGATTCACTATGCGCACGGTTTTTATGGCGATCAGGGCGATAAGCACTCAGGGCTTGAGTTTCCCGATACGAAGACCCCGGACTACTGGGATTTCGCCTATTTCGCGATCGTGATCGGCATGACGTTCCAGGTTTCCGATGTGCAGATCACCAGCCGCTATTTGCGTCGCGTGGCGTTATTGCACAGCGTGATCTCGTTCTTTTTCAATGTGTTCATCATCGCGATCACGGTGAACATCGTTGCCGGGTTGGGCTAGTCGGGTTCGATCGACCCGGCGTCTTCGAGAGGGATGTAACTGTCGTCAGGTTCATGTCGAAACAAGTGATGGGGACGGCATCTGTCCCCATCACTCTGTCCTGTCTGAAATCTCCCCTCGAAGGATCTCGCCATGAACGCACGCCTTGCCCTAGTTTTCCTCGCCGCCCTGACTGGTGGCTTTTCCGCTACCGTCGCGTTCGCTCAAGACACAATGGCCGCCAGCTCCAGCACGGCGATGTCGCACGACGCCATGCAAAAAGCTCCTGCAAAGTCCGACTCGATGAAGATGGACGCGTCGAAGTCCAGCGCGATGCACAACGCCGCCATGAAGTCCGACAGCATGAAGTCAGACAGCATGAAGTCCGACGGCATGAAGTCAGACGGTATGAAGTCCGACGGTATGAAGTCCGACGGCATGAAAAAGGATGCCGCGAAAAAAGACCCGATGAAGAGCGACGGCACGATGGACTCTGGCGGCTGACCCGTCCGGTTGTGGCTGGTGGGTAGTTGCCGCCACGGCGCTCCCACCAGTGGGCCTGCTTCACTTCCCCAGTGT
>NZ_LMUX01000001.1 GCF_009765705.1 Burkholderia sp. L27(2015)
TTGGAAAGATCGCTCGTGCGGGTGAGTTCACCAGCAACACGGATCAGATGTGCGAACAAGTCGATTTCGTAGTTGGAATGCACGTGCTGCAGTACCGCAGCGAGGCGCTCCAGGCCCATGCCGGTGTCCACGCAGGGTGCGGGCAGCGGCGACAGCGAGCCGTCCGGTGCGCGATCGAACTGCATGAACACCAGGTTCCAGATCTCGATATAGCGGTCGCCGTCTTCGTCCGGCGAGCCCGGCGGGCCACCGGCGATCCCCGCGCCGTGGTCGTAGAAGATTTCCGTGCACGGACCG
>NZ_LMUX01000007.1:0-13728 GCF_009765705.1 Burkholderia sp. L27(2015)
GCGCTGACCGCGTAACGGCAGACCCTTACGGTGACGGACACCGCGGTAGCAACCGAGGTCCATCAGACGCTTGATGTTCATCGTGACTTCGCGACGCAGATCGCCTTCGACGGTGATCTTGCCTACTTCATCACGCAACTTTTCCAGATCTGCATCATCCAGATCCTTCACCTTCTTCGAGAAGGGAACGCCAGCAGCAACACAGATCTCACGCGAACGTGTACGACCGATACCGAAAATAGCGGTCAGACCGATTTCAGCATGCTGGTGGTTGGGGATGTTTACCCCTGCAATACGAGCCATTGTTATTCCTCAGACAAACGCAAACAAAAGCGCCGCTCAGCCTTGACGCTGTTTGTGGCGCGGATCAGAGCTACAAATCACGCGCACAACACCCTTGCGCTTAATGACCTTGCAATTGCGGCAAATGCACTTTACCGAAGCCATCACTTTCATGATATTACCCTTTTTCTAAATCACTTTGCCCGGAACACGATCCGCGCACGGGACAGATCGTAAGGCGTCAATTCGACCGTCACCTTGTCGCCCGGAAGAATACGAATGTAATGCATCCGCATTTTCCCGGAAATATGTCCCAACACCACGTGTCCGTTTTCCAACTTGACCCGGAACGTTGCATTGGGAAGGTTCTCGACAACCTCACCCTGCATCTGGATTACATCGTCTTTCGCCATGTTTCTCGTGCCTGTCTCGTCCCTTAGTCGAGCTAACCCGGTGCGCTTAAACGGCCAAAAACAGCGGTCAAAGCCTTAACGCATCGGGACATTGCCACCCTTGAAATTGGCTTTCCGGAGCAGCGATTCATATTGTTGCGACATAACGTACGACTGAACTTGAGCCATGAAATCCATCGTCACGACCACAATAATCAGCAGCGACGTGCCACCAAAATAAAACGGAACATTCCAGCGTAGCACCAAAAACTCAGGCAACAAGCACACGAAAACAATGTAAATCGCACCCGCCAGGGTCAAACGCGTCAAGATCTTATCGATATAACGCGCCGTCTGGTCACCGGGACGAATCCCAGGTACGAAAGCACCGCTTTTCTTCAAATTGTCCGCTGTTTCCTTGCTATTGAACACGAGGGCCGTGTAGAAAAAGCAGAAGAAAACGATAGCGAGCACATAAAGCAATACATAAACCGGTTGGCCGGGAGCCAACGTGCCGGCAATATCATGCAGCCACTGCGCCTTCCCGCCTGAGCTGAACCAGTTCGCGATCGTCGCCGGAAACAGAATAATCGACGAGGCGAAAATCGGCGGGATAACTCCGGCCATGTTCAACTTCAGCGGCAGGTGCGAAGACTGCCCGCCGTACACCTTGTTGCCGACCTGGCGCTTTGCATAATTGACCAGGATCTTACGTTGCCCGCGTTCGATAAAGACCACGAGGAACGTAACGCCACCAATCAACGCAACCACGATGATCGCCGAGAAAATACTCATCGACCCCGTGCGCACCAACTCAAACAAACCACCCACCGCGTTGGGCAAGCCCGCCGCGATACCACCGAAAATGATGATGGAAATCCCGTTTCCGAGACCCCGCTCAGTGATTTGCTCGCCCAGCCACATCAAAAACATCGTTCCGGTCACCAGCGTTACCACTGTCGTAACCCGGAACAGCATACCCGGGTCAAGCACCAACCCGGGCTGATTTTCAAGTGCAACCGCGATTCCGAACGCCTGGAACGTCGCCAGAACCACAGTGAAATAACGCGTGTACTGCGTAATCGTCCGCTGCCCTGCCTGGCCTTCTTTTTTCAACGCTTCCAACTGCGGCGAAACGATAGACCCAAGCTGCATAATGATCGACGCCGATATATACGGCATGATGCCCAATGCGAACACGGTGAAGCGCGACAAAGCGCCCCCGGAGAACATATTGAACATCCCGAGGATCCCGCCCTGCTGAGCCTGGAACAACTTGGCCAGCTGATCGGGATCTATCCCCGGCACCGGCACGTGAGCACCGATTCGATACACAAATAAAGCGAGCAGCAAAAACACTAACCGCTTACGCAGATCGCCGAACTTCGGTGCTGACTTACCAGCCTTCGCAATTGTCGAGCTGTTGGCCAAGAACCTTCTCCGATGCAGATGCGATTAACAGCAAAAAGCGCTCTTACTCAGCGATCGAGCCGCCAGCGGCTTCGATTGCTGCGCGTGCACCTTTCGTTGCCGACAGACCTTTGAGCGTGACCTTGCGGGTCAGCGTGCCGGTCGCGATAACTTTGGCGCTACGAATCAGTACGCCCAGCAAGCCGGCTTGCTTGAGCGCCAACAGATCGATGTCGTCGACCGGCAGCTTTTCAAGATCCGACAAACGGACTTCACCAACGAATTCGCGCGTCAGCGAGCTGAAACCACGCTTGGGCAGGCGACGTTGCAAAGGCATCTGACCGCCTTCGAAGCCGACTTTATGAAAACCACCCGAACGTGACTTCTGACCCTTGTGACCGCGACCCGCGGTCTTGCCCAGGCCGGAGCCGATACCGCGACCCACGCGACGTTTCGCGTGCTTCGCGCCTTCAGCCGGCTTAATGCTATTCAATTCCATCATCAACTCCTTCATCTACCCGTTTCGGTATCGGCGACTACTTAGCCGAGCACCTTGACCAGGTACGAAACCTTGTTGATCATCCCGCGCACTGCGGGCGTGTCTTGCAACTCGCTGACCGAGTTGATCCGACGCAAACCAAGACCGCGCACGGTGGCGCGATGCGTTTCGCGGGTCCCGATGAGGCTCTTGACGAGCTGTACTTTGACAGTTTTCTCAGACATGGTGACCACCTGGGCTTAGCCCAAAATATCTTCGACGGACTTGCCGCGTTTCGCCGCGATATCACCCGGCGTCGACTGCTTGCGCAGGCCGTCGAGCGTTGCGCGCACGAGGTTGTAGGGGTTCGTCGAACCGTGGCTCTTCGCCACTACGTTCTGCACGCCCATCACGTCAAACACTGCACGCATCGGACCGCCGGCGATTACGCCCGTACCGTCCTTGGCCGGTGCCAGCATCACTGCCGACGCGCCATGCTTACCGTGAACTTCGTGCTGCAACGTACCGTTTTTCAGGGGCACCTTGAACATATTGCGACGAGCTTGTTCCATTGCCTTTTGCACAGCAACCGGAACTTCCTTCGCCTTGCCCTTGCCCATACCGACACGACCATCGCCATCGCCAACCACGGTCAGTGCTGCGAAACCGAGAATCCGGCCGCCCTTCACCACCTTGGTTACGCGGTTGACCGCAATCATTTTTTCGCGGAGGCCATCGTCCCGTTCATCGGACTGCACTTTCGCTTGCATCTTTGCCATGACGAATCCTTTTAGAACTTGAGCCCAGCTTCACGAGCGGCTTCGGCGACAGCCTTGACGCGGCCGTGATAACGGAAGCCCGAGCGATCAAAAGCGACGGACTCAACGCCAGCTGCTTTTGCCTTTTCGGCGATACGTTTGCCGATCAGTGTTGCTGCGGCAACGTTACCGCCCTTACCGGACTTGTCGGCGAGCTCCTGACGCACTTCCGGCTCGACGGTCGATGCGCTGGCCAGCACTTGCGTGCCGCACGGCGAAAAGATCTGAGCGTAGATGTGCGTGTTGGTGCGATGCACCGCAAGACGATGAACCTTGAGTTCAGCGATCTTGATACGCGTCTGACGAGCACGGCGCGAACGAGATTGGTTTTTATCCATGGTACGCACCCTTTACTTCTTCTTGGTTTCCTTGAGGATGACAACCTCGTCGGCATAACGCACGCCCTTGCCTTTATAAGGCTCCGGCGGACGATAACCGCGCACTTCAGCGGCTACTTGCCCGACTTTCTGCTTGTCGATCCCCTTGATCAGAATTTCCGTCTGCGACGGGGTTTCAGCCTTCACGCCTTCCGGCATTTGGTGCACCACAGGGTGCGAGAAACCCAACGACAAATTCAGTTTGTCGCCTTGCGCTTGCGCGCGGAAACCCACTCCAACCAGCGTCAGCTTGCGCTCGAAGCCTTTCGTAACGCCACTCACCATGTTTGCGACTAGCGCACGCATCGTTCCTGACATTGCGTCTGCTTCACGCGTTTCATTTGCCGGCTCAAATTTCAGAGTACCGCTTTCGTCGATCACCTTAACCAGCTCATTCTGACGCTGCGTGATCGTACCCAACGGACCCTTAACCGTAATCTGCCCTGCGCTCAACTTGACTTCAGCGCCTTGCGGCAATGCGATCGGGCTTTTACCTACACGAGACATGTTTCTCTCCCTTTAGGCAACGTAGCAAATGACTTCGCCGCCCACGCCAGTCGCGCGCGCCTTGCGGTCGGTCATCACGCCTTGCGGCGTCGACACGATCGCAACGCCCAGGCCATTCATGACCTGAGGAATGTCGTTGCGGCCCTTGTACACGCGCAACCCGGGACGCGAGACACGTTCGAGGCGCTCGATAACCGGACGGCCTGCATAATACTTCAATGCAATTTGCAACTCGGCTTTCGGGCCGTCTGCTTTGATTGCATAGTCTTCAATATAGCCTTCGTCTTTCAGCACTTGCGCGATTGCGACTTTGACTTTTGACGAGGGCATCGCTACCGATACTTTCTCAACCATCTGCGCATTGCGGATGCGAGTCAGCATATCGGCGATAGGATCACTCATGCTCATCTTATTTCTCCGATTACCAGCTCGCCTTGGTCAGGCCGGGGATTTCACCTCGGAACGCGATCTCGCGGATCTTGTTACGTGCCAGACCAAATTTGCGGAAAGTACCGCGCGGACGACCCGTCAATGCGCAACGATTACGTTTGCGAGTCGGGTTTGAGTTGCGCGGGAGTTGTTGCAACTCCAGACGCGCCTCGAAATGCTCTTCTTCCGACTTGCTGAAGTCGTCAATAATCGCTTTCAGGGCAGCGCGCTTCGGTGCGTACTTCTTTGCCAGACGTGCGCGCTTCTTTTCACGTTCGATCAGTGCCAGTTTCGCCACGGTAACCTCAGTTTCTGAACGGGAACTTGAAGCAGGCGAGCAGCGCCTTAGCTTCTTCGTCGGTCTTCGCGGTGGTCGTGATGCTGATATTCAGCCCACGCAGCGCGTCGATCTTTTCATATTCGATTTCGGGGAAAATAATCTGCTCTTTCACCCCGATATTGTAGTTACCTCGACCGTCGAATGCCCGGCCCGAGATACCCCGGAAGTCACGTACTCGCGGCAACGCCACGGTCACGAAACGATCCAGGAATTCGAACATGGTCTGACCGCGCAACGTTACCATCGCGCCGATCGGGTAACCCTGACGAATTTTGAAGCCTGCGATTGCTTTGCGCGACTTCGTGATAACCGGCTTCTGGCCAGCAATCTTGGTCAGGTCGCCCACTGCGTTTTCGATAATCTTCTTATCGGCAACAGCTTCACCAAGGCCCATATTCAGGGTGATCTTGCTGATGCGGGGCACTTCCATGATCGACTTGTACCCGAACTTTTCAGTCAGTTCCTGTACAACTTTTTCTTTATAGAATTCGTGCAAACGAGCCATTTTTTTCTCCCGTTGCGTTAAGCGCTGAGCACGGCACCGGTCGACTTGAGAAAGCGAACTTTCTTACCGTCTTCGACCTTGATGCCCACACGCGACGCTTTACCATTTGCGTCGACCAAAGCGATGTTCGATGTATGCAGCGGCATCGACTTGCTTTCCACGCCGCCGGTCGTACCCTTCATCGGGTTCGGCTTGACGTGCTTCTTGACGAGGTTAAGCCCCTCGACGACCACTTTTTCGCCATCAATGATGAGCACCGTACCAACCTTGCCCTTATCTTTTCCGGCTACGACCATCACCTGGTCGCCTGTGCGAATTTTTTTCATCGCGGCTCCTTACAGCACTTCCGGCGCAAGCGAAACGATTTTCATAAACCGCTCGCTACGCAGTTCGCGCGTGACCGGTCCGAAGATACGCGTGCCGATCGGCTCGAGTTTATTGTTCAGCAACACGGCGGCATTGCTATCAAATTTGATCAGCGAGCCATCCGGGCGACGTACGCCCTTCGCGGTGCGAACCACGACGGCATTGTAGATTTCGCCTTTCTTGACGCGTCCGCGCGGCGTCGCTTCTTTAATGCTCACCTTGATAATGTCGCCGATGCTTGCATAGCGACGTTTCGAGCCGCCGAGCACCTTGATGCACAATACTTCGCGTGCACCCGTGTTATCGGCCACTTCAAGCCGAGTTTCGGTCTGAATCATGGTTTATCTTTCCCAACTTAATCCGAACAGCCACCATGGCGCATCCGGTCAGTCTTGGTCCCGTCAGCCGGCTGGCTGCTTGGGTTAGAACAGCGAACAGAGGCAACGGAAGCCACCCCTGCGTTTTTTTCCTGCAACCGCTTCCAGACCCCTGGAAACAGCGCTGAACCACTACCCTGCGCGGGCATCCCCTTAACTAAGGGAGACCGAGATTATAGCAAATAACCTCGGTCTTGCAAGCGATACTTCACAGCTCTACAACTTAGATAACGCGAGCTGCTTCGATCAAGCGCGACACGGCCCAGGCTTTCGTCTTCGAAATCGGACGCGTTTCCTGAATTTCAACCAGGTCACCCTCGTTGATCGTGTTCGCTTCGTCGTGCGCGTGGTATTTCTTCGAACGAACCACGTACTTGCCGTAGATCGGGTGCTTGACCCGATGTTCGACCAACACGGTGACCGTCTTGTCCATCTTGTTGCTCGTGACCTTGCCCACCAACGTGCGTTTCAGCGAGGTCCGAGTTGAAGTTTCTACGCTATCGTTCATTTCTGGCTCGCCTTCTGAGTCAACACGGTGCGCACGCGCGCGATGTCGCGGCGAACCTTTTGCAGCTGGCTCGTGTTGCTGAGCTGCTGGGTCGCCAATTGCATGCGCAGGCCAAATTGCGCCTTAAGCAGTTCCGACAGCTCTTGATTGAGCGCGGCCTGGTCTTTATCGCGAAGTTCTGATGCTTTCATCGCTTATTCTCCTTAGGCGCCCAGCTGGCGAACGATAAACGCAGTCTGGATCGGCAGCTTCGCTGCAGCCAGACGGAACGCTTCGCGTGCCAACTCTTCATTAACGCCATCCATTTCGTACAGCATCTTGCCCGGCTGAATCTCGGCTACGTAGTACTCAGGGTTACCTTTACCGTTACCCATCCGTACTTCGGCCGGCTTCGTCGAAATTGGCTTGTCCGGGAAAATGCGTATCCAGATGCGGCCGCCACGCTTGATGTGACGCGTCATTGCACGACGCGCCGCTTCAATTTGGCGAGCGGTCAAACGACCGCGGCCGATCGCTTTCAGACCGAATTCACCGAACGACACTGCGTTACCGCGGGTCGCCTTGCCGGTGTTACGGCCCTTCTGTTCTTTCCGATACTTTCTACGTTTCGGTTGCAGCATGGTTATTCTCCAGTCTTGCCATCGCTGGGCTTATCAGCCGAGCGACGCGGAGCGCTACGACGGGCGCTAGGCTTGTCGCCACCTTCACCGTCACGGCGCGGACGGCGATCGCCCGGACGTGCGTTGCGGCGCGGACGCTTGTCTTCGGTAGTTTCTTCAACCACCGGAGCGTCATTGCGACCCAGCGTGTCGCCCTTGTAGACCCAAACCTTGACGCCGATGATGCCGTACGTCGTTTTCGCTTCCGAAGTTGCGTAGTCGATATCGGCACGCAGCGTGTGCAACGGTACCCGACCTTCGCGATACCATTCCGTACGTGCGATTTCGATCCCGTTCAGGCGGCCGGCGCTCATGATCTTGATACCTTGCGCACCGAGGCGCATGGCATTTTGCATCGCGCGCTTCATTGCGCGACGGAACATGATACGGCGTTCGAGCTGCTGGGTAATCGAGTCGGCGATCAGTTGCGCATCGGTTTCCGGCTTGCGGATTTCCTCGATGTTGACGTGGACCGGAACGCCCATGCGGCGTTGCAGTTCAGCCTTCAACAGTTCGATATCCTCACCCTTCTTACCGATCACCACGCCCGGACGCGAACTATAAATCGTAATACGCGCGTTCTTGGCAGGACGCTCGATGATCACGCGGCCGACCGAAGCGTTTTTCAGCTTCTTCTTCAGGTAATCACGAACACCAATGTCTTCCTGCAACATGCTGGCGAAATTGGTGTTGTTTGCGTACCAACGCGACGACCAGTTACGGCTGACAGCCAAGCGGAAGCCAGTCGGATGAATTTTTTGTCCCATCGTATGGCCCCTTAATTCCCAACCGTCACGGTGATATGGCAAGACTGCTTCTCGATCTTGTTACCGCGGCCTTTAGCGCGCGCGGTGAACCGCTTCAGAGATGCAGCTTTGTCGACGTAGATGACCTTAATCTTCAACTCGTCGATATCAGCGCCTTCATTGTGCTCGGCATTAGCAATCGCCGACAGCACTACCTTTTTGACGATACCCGCGGCTTTCTTCGGCGAGAACGTAAGAACGTTCAGCGCCTTGTCCACCGGCAAACCCCGAATCTGGTCAGCCACAAGGCGCGTTTTCTGCGCCGAGATGCGGGCACCGCGATGAATTGCTTTCACTTCCATCTCATAGCCCCTTATTTCTTGGCCTTCTTGTCGGCCGCGTGTCCCTTGAACGTACGGGTCAACGCGAACTCGCCAAGCTTATGACCGACCATGTTTTCCGAGATATAAACCGGAACGTGTTGACGACCGTTATGCACGGCTATCGTCAAGCCGATGAAATCCGGCAAGATCGTCGAACGACGCGACCAGGTTTTGATCGGCTTTTTGTCCCGTGCCGCTGCAGCTGCCTCAACCTTCTTCAGCAAATGGGCGTCACAAAAAGGACCCTTTTTAACAGAACGTGCCATTGCTTACTCCTTAACGCTTGTTGCGGCGCTGCACGATCATGGAGGTCGTGCGTTTGTTACGACGGGTCCGATAACCCTTCGTCGGCGTACCCCACGGGCTAACCGGATGACGACCCGCTGCCGTCTTGCCTTCACCACCACCGTGCGGGTGATCGACCGGGTTCATCACCACACCGCGGACGGTCGGGCGAATACCGCGCCAACGATTTGCACCGGCCTTGCCGATTTGGCGCAGGCTATGCTCTTCGTTACCGACTTCACCGATCGTTGCGCGGCATTCGATATGCACACGGCGAATTTCACCGGAGCGCAGACGAACCTGAGCGTACGTGCCTTCGCGAGCCAGCAGCATTGCGGAAGTACCAGCCGAACGCGCCATTTGCGCGCCCTTGCCCGGCAACATCTCGATGCAGTGGATCGTCGTACCGACCGGAATATTGCGAATCGGCAGCGTGTTGCCTGCACGAATCGGCGCTTCCGAGCCCGACAACAACGTTGCGCCAACTGCGACGCCCTTCGGAGCAATGATGTAGCGACGCTCGCCGTCTGCGTACAACAGCAGTGCGATGTTCGCCGTACGGTTCGGGTCATACTCAAGACGCTCGACCTTTGCCGGGATGCCATCCTTGGTGCGACGGAAATCGACAATACGGTAGTGCTGCTTGTGACCGCCACCCATGTGACGCGTCGTGATGTGACCGTTGTTATTACGGCCCGAAGAACGAATCTTCGTATCCAGCAAGGGAGCGAACGGCTTGCCTTTATGCAGGCTGTCGTTGACCACCTTGACCATCGCGCGGCGACCCGGCGATGTCGGTTTTACTTTAACGAGTGCCATGATTACTTGGCCTCCGCTTCAAAGTTGATTTCCTGGCCCGGCTTCAGGCACACATAGGCCTTGCGCACGTCCTTGCGACGACCCATGAAACGGCCGAAACGCTTGGATTTGCCTTTAACGTTCAGGACCTTGACCGAATCGACCTCGACCTTGAACAACATTTCAACGGCAGCCTTGATTTCGGGCTTGGTCGCGCTCGGATCTACTTCGAACACAACCTGCTCGTTCTTGTCGGCAACCATGGTTGCTTTTTCGGAGATCACCGGTGCGAGCAGGACCTGCAGCAAACGATGATCGTTTTTGCGAATCTCGCTCATGACAGCAACTCCTCGATCTGCGCAACCGCAGCTTTCGTGATGACCACTTTCTTGAAGTAGATCAGCGACAGCGGGTCAGCGTAACGCGGCTCGACAACTGCCACATGCGGCAGATTGCGCGACGCGAGGTACAGGTTCTCGTCCATCGTGTCGGTAATGATCAACACCGATTCGAGGCCCATGCCCTTGAATTTCTCGGCCAACAGCTTGGTCTTCGGCGCTTCCAGCGTCATGTCCTCAACTACCAGCAGGCGGCCTTCACGGGCCAACTGCGACAGGATGGAACAGACACCTGCACGGAACATCTTCTTGTTGATCTTGTGCGTGAAGTTTTCTTCGGGCGAGTTCGGGAAAATCCGACCACCGCCACGCCACAACGGGCTGGACGACATACCAGCACGAGCACGGCCCGTACCTTTCTGGCGCCACGGCTTCTTCGTCGTGTGCTTGACTTGCTCACGGTCTTTTTGTGCGCGGTTACCGCTACGTGCGTTTGCCTGGTATGCAACGACGACCTGATGAATCAGTGCCTCGTTGTAATCACGGCCGAACACGACGTCGGATGCATTCACACCCGCACCTTCCTGACCTTGTGCATTCAGGAGCTTAAGTTCCATTATTGCGCTCCCTTCTTCAGACGCACTTTGATGGCCGGCGTAACGAAAACCTTGCCGCCCTTCGCACCCGGAACTGCACCCTTGACGAGCAGCAGCTTGCGGTCGGCGTCGATACGCGCGATCACGAGGTTTTGTACGGTCTTGGTGTCGTCACCCATGTGACCGGTCATGCGCTTACCCGGGAACACGCGACCCGGATCCTGCGCCATACCGATCGAGCCCGGCACATTGTGCGAGCGCGAGTTACCGTGCGAAGCACGACCCGACTTGAAGTTATAACGCTTGATCGTACCGGCATAGCCTTTACCGATCGACACGCCTTGCACGTCGACCTTCTGGCCCACTTCGAATAACTCGACGCCAATGACGGTGCCGTTCGAAAGTTCGCCTGCCTTTGCGGCATCGATCTTGAATTCTTTGAGGATTTCGCCAGCTTCAACGCCAGCTTTTGCAAGGTGCCCTGCAAGCGGTTTCGTAACACGAGATGCGCGACGCACACCGAATGCAACTTGTACGGCCGTATAGCCGTCCGTTTCAAGGGTCTTGATCTGCGTCACGCGGTTGTCGGACACGTCCAATACGGTGACGGGAATCGAATCCCCTTCAGCCGTAAAAATACGGGTCATGCCAACCTTGCGACCTACGAGTCCAAGGCTCATCGTTTTCTCCATTCCCGACTGCGATTGGCCGGGGCTAACTAATAACGCAACCAGGAAACATACCCGGCCACATAAGTGTCGATACCCTGATCCGAGAGCCAGGGCCGACTATTTTCTCGCGAAAAGACGCGAAGCCCGACAGTATATCGAGCTATTTTGTTTTCCGCAAGCAATCAACAACTTACGCCACTCAGGGCCTGCCCGAGTGGCTTACAGCCTTATTGCAACTTGATTTCGACGTCCACGCCAGCGGGCAAGTCGAGCTTCATCAACGCGTCGACGGTTTTGTCGGTCGGGTCAACGATGTCCATCAGGCGCTGGTGGGTACGGATCTCGAGCTGATCGCGCGACGTCTTGTTGACGTGCGGCGAACGCAGGATGTCAAAACGCTGAATGCGGGTCGGCAACGGTACCGGACCACGAACGATTGCGCCGGTGCGCTTCGCGGTGTCGACGATTTCAGCTGCCGACTGATCGATCAGGCGGTAGTCGAAAGCTTTCAGGCGGATGCGGATTTTCTGGTTTTGCATGATTTTTCCTAAAGAGCGAGGCAGCCGATTCGCGTGCGGAATATCCGCGTAGACGTAATTAAGGCCGCCGAAAGTTTAAAGAGCGCTGGACCGATGGCTCACGAGAGCGCATCGGTCCGATACCTGACTACAGAAACTACACCGCGAGCACCAAACCGCGGGACAACTCAACGGCAGTTCGCTGTAATAGCCGAAACTTAAGCGATGATGGTCGACACGACGCCGGCGCCGACGGTACGACCGCCTTCACGGATAGCGAAGCGCAGGCCCACTTCCATCGCGATCGGGTTGATCAACTTGACGGTAATCGTCACGTTGTCGCCCGGCATCACCATTTCTTTGTCTGCCGGCAACTCGATCGAGCCCGTCACGTCCGTCGTACGGAAGTAGAACTGCGGACGATAGTTGTTGAAGAACGGCGTGTGACGGCCACCTTCATCTTTCGACAGAACATACACTTCAGCCGTGAAATGCGTGTGCGGCTTGATGGTGCCCGGCTTGCACAGCACTTGGCCGCGCTCCACGTCTTCACGCTTCGTGCCGCGCAACAGAATACCCACGTTGTCGCCTGCTTGACCTTGGTCCAGCAGCTTGCGGAACATTTCCACGCCCGTGCACGTCGTCTTTTGCGTATCGCGAATACCGACGATTTCGATTTCTTCGCCGACCTTCACCACACCGCGTTCGATACGGCCCGTCACCACCGTGCCACGACCCGAGATCGAGAACACGTCTTCCACCGGCATCAGGAACGCACCGTCAATCGCGCGCTCCGGCGTCGGAATGTACGTGTCCAGCGCGTCAGCCAGCGACATGATCGCCACTTCGCCCAGCTCGCCCTTGTCGCCTTCCAGCGCCAGCTTGGCCGAGCCCTTCACGATCGGCGTATCGTCGCCCGGGAAGTCATACTTGCTTAACAGCTCGCGCACTTCCATTTCCACCAGTTCCAGCAACTCGGCGTCATCCACCATGTCGCACTTGTTCAGGAACACGATGATGTACGGCACGCCCACTTGGCGAGCCAGCAGGATGTGCTCGCGCGTTTGCGGCATCGGGCCGTCAGCGGCCGAACACACCAGGATCGCGCCATCCATCTGCGCGGCACCCGTGATCATGTTCTTCACATAGTCGGCGTGACCCGGGCAATCCACGTGCGCATAGTGGCGATTGGCCGTCTCGTACTCGACGTGCGCCGTGTTGATCGTGATACCGCGCGCCTTTTCTTCCGGCGCCGCGTCGATCTGGTCGTACGCTTTTGCTTCGCCGCCGAACTTTGACGACAACACCGTTGCGATCGCTGCCGTCAGCGTCGTCTTGCCGTGGTCAACGTGACCGATTGTGCCGACGTTGACGTGCGGCTTGGTCCGTTCAAACTTACCTTTGGCCATATTCGACTCCAAACAAGGATTTTTTTAATCGGTTGCGCCGCGCGCAAACATCGTAACTTCTGGTGCCCATGAGCAGGATCGAACTGCTGACCTCTCCATTACCAATGGAGTGCTCTACCACTGAGCCACATGGGCATACATCTAATACTGGAGCGGGTGAAGGGAATCGAACCCTCGTCGTAAGCTTGGAAGGCTTCTGCTCTACCATTGAGCTACACCCGCACGGGGATTCCCTACATACTATTACCGCACTTAATTCTGGTGGAGGAGGCTGGATTCGAACCAGCGTAGGCGTAAGCCAACAGATTTACAGTCTGCCCCCTTTAGCCACTCGGGCACCCCTCCGCAGAGAATTGACGATTATGAGGCTGATGCCGCTAATTGTCAATACAGGGACATGCTTCAGCCCCGCATATATAGGGGGTTCCGGCGCCCGGGACATCACCTGCGCGATCGCGTTTCTCGGCTGATTTGGGCGTGTAAGCAGTGGCACGGGGGAGGCGAAACGCAAAAACCCCACCTGAGTAGGTGGGGTT
>NZ_LMUX01000007.1:13738-34705 GCF_009765705.1 Burkholderia sp. L27(2015)
GTGTCTACCCCCTACGGGGGTTGGGCCTAAGTAAGCCGCTTTGCGTGTGGCCGCAGTAAGTGCTGAAGCACTAACTCTGGCCGACAAAGCACTAACTTTGGCTGCAAGACACACCAGTTATAGGATCAAGCCTCACGGGCAATTAGTATCAGTTAGCTTAACGCATTACTGCGCTTATACACCTGACCTATCAACGTCCTGGTCTCGAACGACCCTTCAAAGGAATCAAGTTCCTAGGGATATCTCATCTTAAGGCAAGTTTCCCGCTTAGATGCTTTCAGCGGTTATCTCTTCCGAACATAGCTACCCGGCGATGCCACTGGCGTGACAACCGGTACACCAGAGGTTCGTCCACTCCGGTCCTCTCGTACTAGGAGCAGCCCCCTTCAAATATCCAACGCCCACGGCAGATAGGGACCAAACTGTCTCACGACGTTTTAAACCCAGCTCACGTACCTCTTTAAATGGCGAACAGCCATACCCTTGGGACCGGCTACAGCCCCAGGATGAGATGAGCCGACATCGAGGTGCCAAACACCGCCGTCGATATGAACTCTTGGGCGGTATCAGCCTGTTATCCCCAGAGTACCTTTTATCCGTTGAGCGATGGCCCTTCCATACAGAACCACCGGATCACTATGACCTGCTTTCGCACCTGCTCGACGTGTCAGTCTCGCAGTTAAGCACGCTTATGCCATTGCACTATCAGCACGATTTCCGACCGTACCTAGCGTACCTTCGTACTCCTCCGTTACACTTTGGGAGGAGACCGCCCCAGTCAAACTGCCTACCATGCACTGTCCCCGACCCGGATTACGGGCCAAGGTTAGAACCTCAAACAAACCAGGGTGGTATTTCAAGGTTGGCTCCACCGAAACTAGCGTTCCGGTTTCATAGCCTCCCACCTATCCTACACAGATCGGTTCAAAGTCCAATGCAAAGCTACAGTAAAGGTTCATGGGGTCTTTCCGTCTAGCCGCGGGTAGATTGCATCATCACAAACACTTCAACTTCGCTGAGTCTCGGGAGGAGACAGTGTGGCCATCGTTACGCCATTCGTGCAGGTCGGAACTTACCCGACAAGGAATTTCGCTACCTTAGGACCGTTATAGTTACGGCCGCCGTTTACCGGGACTTCAATCAAGAGCTTGCACCCCATCATTTAATCTTCCGGCACCGGGCAGGCGTCACACCCTATACGTCCACTTTCGTGTTTGCAGAGTGCTGTGTTTTTATTAAACAGTCGCAGCCACCAGTTTATTGCAACCCTCTCACCCTTCTGGCGCAAGCCAGTCAAGCTACAAGGGCGTACCTTATCCCGAAGTTACGGTACCAATTTGCCGAGTTCCTTCTCCCGAGTTCTCTCAAGCGCCTTAGAATACTCATCTCGCCCACCTGTGTCGGTTTGCGGTACGGTCTCGTTAGACTGAAGCTTAGAGGCTTTTCTTGGAACCACTTCCGATTGCTTCGTGACCTAAGTCACTCGCCCCACACCCTTGAATTGCGCACCCGGATTTGCCTAAGTGCCTTCTCCAATGCAGGGACCGGGACTTCCAACACCCGGACAACCTTCCGCGATCCGTCCCCCCATCGCATCTAACGACGGTGCAGGAATATTAACCTGCTTCCCATCAGCTACGCATCTCTGCCTCGCCTTAGGGGCCGACTCACCCTACGCCGATGAACGTTGCGTAGGAAACCTTGGGCTTACGGCGAGGGGGCCTTTCACCCCCTTTATCGCTACTCATGTCAGCATTCGCACTTCTGATACCTCCAGCACACTTTTCAATGCACCTTCGCAGGCTTACAGAACGCTCTCCTACCATGCGAGATAAATCTCGCATCCGCAGCTTCGGTATATTGCTTAGCCCCGTTACATCTTCCGCGCAGGACGACTCGATCAGTGAGCTATTACGCTTTCTTTAAAGGGTGGCTGCTTCTAAGCCAACCTCCTGACTGTTTTAGCCTTCCCACTTCGTTTCCCACTTAGCAATATTTGGGGACCTTAGCTGGCGGTCTGGGTTGTTTCCCTCTTGACACCGGACGTTAGCACCCGATGTCTGTCTCCCGTGATTGCACTCTTCGGTATTCGGAGTTTGCTATGGCGTAGTAATCCGCAATGGACCCCACAACCATGACAGTGCTCTACCCCCGAAGGTGATACACGAGGCACTACCTAAATAGTTTTCGGAGAGAACCAGCTATTTCCAAGTTTGTTTAGCCTTTCACCCCTATCCACAGCTCATCCCCTAATTTTTCAACATTAGTGGGTTCGGTCCTCCAGTACGTGTTACCGCACCTTCAACCTGGCCATGGATAGATCACTTGGTTTCGGGTCTACACCCAGCGACTAGACGCCCTATTCGGACTCGCTTTCGCTACGCCTTCCCTAATCGGTTAAGCTTGCCACTGAATGTAAGTCGCTGACCCATTATACAAAAGGTACGCAGTCACCCCTTACGAGGCTCCTACTGTTTGTATGCATGCGGTTTCAGGATCTATTTCACTCCCCTCCCGGGGTTCTTTTCGCCTTTCCCTCACGGTACTGGTTCACTATCGGTCGATTACGAGTATTTAGCCTTGGAGGATGGTCCCCCCATCTTCAGACAGGATTTCACGTGTCCCGCCCTACTTTTCGTATCCCTAGTTCCACACATCGGCTTTCGCATACAGGGCTATCACCTGCTATGGCCACACTTTCCAGAGTGTTCTGCTAACCGTCGTGCTAAAAAATACAGGCTGTTCCCATTTCGCTCGCCACTACTCTGGGAATCTCGGTTGATTTATTTTCCTGCGGCTACTTAGATGTTTCAGTTCACCGCGTTCGCTTCGCTAGACCTATGTATTCAGTCTAGGATGACCCATACGGGCCGGGTTTCCCCATTCGGACATCTTCGGATCAAAGCTCATTTGCCAGCTCCCCGAAGCTTTTCGCAGGCTATCGCGTCCTTCGTCGCCTGTAATCGCCAAGGCATCCACCACATGCACTTATTCGCTTGACCCTATAACAAGTGTGTCTCTCAACACACTCACCATAGGTTGAGTTATCGCGTTGTGCCGTATTCCAAGTCATCTTTCGATAAACTTTTCATACTTGATACAATCACAACCCATTTATCTTCCACGCCCATCTCTAAGCGCTTCCAATAAACTTTACTACTTCTTCCAAATTGTTAAAGAACGACAGTCGATATTGCACTGACCAACTCAATCGTTAGTGCACAACACGCTCACCGAACGTGCTGTGCACTAAATATTGACATCAGGGTTTTTTCAATCAGGCACGCATCGCTTGCAGCACACAACGCGTAAGTGGTGGAGGATGACGGGATCGAACCGACGACCCCCTGCTTGCAAAGCAGGTGCTCTCCCAGCTGAGCTAATCCCCCATGTCCCGCAACTCGAACATACGATCCGCAGCACGCTAGAGTGGTGGGTCTGGATGGACTCGAACCATCGACCCCCGCCTTATCAAGACGGTGCTCTAACCAGCTGAGCTACAGACCCCAGGCCCTGATTGACTTCTGTCTTTCACTAAAACAGTCGATAAGCGTGAGCGCTCAACTTTGAGAGCGCGCTCAAGAAAGGAGGTGATCCAGCCGCACCTTCCGATACGGCTACCTTGTTACGACTTCACCCCAGTCATGAATCCTACCGTGGTAATCGCCCTCCTTGCGGTTAGGCTAACTACTTCTGGTAAAACCCACTCCCATGGTGTGACGGGCGGTGTGTACAAGACCCGGGAACGTATTCACCGCGGCATGCTGATCCGCGATTACTAGCGATTCCAGCTTCACGCAGTCGAGTTGCAGACTGCGATCCGGACTACGATCGGTTTTCTGGGATTAGCTCCCCCTCGCGGGTTGGCTGCCCTCTGTTCCGACCATTGTATGACGTGTGAAGCCCTACCCATAAGGGCCATGAGGACTTGACGTCATCCCCACCTTCCTCCGGTTTGTCACCGGCAGTCTCCCTAGAGTGCTCTTGCGTAGCAACTAAGGACAAGGGTTGCGCTCGTTGCGGGACTTAACCCAACATCTCACGACACGAGCTGACGACAGCCATGCAGCACCTGTGTATCGGTTCTCTTTCGAGCACTCCCACCTCTCAGCAGGATTCCGACCATGTCAAGGGTAGGTAAGGTTTTTCGCGTTGCATCGAATTAATCCACATCATCCACCGCTTGTGCGGGTCCCCGTCAATTCCTTTGAGTTTTAATCTTGCGACCGTACTCCCCAGGCGGTCAACTTCACGCGTTAGCTTCGTTACTAAGGAAATGAATCCCCAACAACTAGTTGACATCGTTTAGGGCGTGGACTACCAGGGTATCTAATCCTGTTTGCTCCCCACGCTTTCGTGCATGAGCGTCAGTATTGGCCCAGGGGGCTGCCTTCGCCATCGGTGTTCCTCCACATCTCTACGCATTTCACTGCTACACGTGGAATTCCACCCCCCTCTGCCATACTCTAGCCTGCCAGTCACGAATGCAGTTCCCAGGTTGAGCCCGGGGATTTCACATCCGTCTTAACAAACCGCCTGCGCACGCTTTACGCCCAGTAATTCCGATTAACGCTTGCACCCTACGTATTACCGCGGCTGCTGGCACGTAGTTAGCCGGTGCTTATTCTTCAGGTACCGTCATCAGTCCACCGTATTAGGGCAAACCTTTTCTTCCCTGACAAAAGTGCTTTACAACCCGAAGGCCTTCTTCACACACGCGGCATTGCTGGATCAGGCTTTCGCCCATTGTCCAAAATTCCCCACTGCTGCCTCCCGTAGGAGTCTGGGCCGTGTCTCAGTCCCAGTGTGGCTGGTCGTCCTCTCAGACCAGCTACAGATCGTCGCCTTGGTAGGCCTTTACCCCACCAACTAGCTAATCTGCCATCGGCCGCCCCTTTAGCGCGAGGTCCGAAGATCCCCCGCTTTCCTCCGTAGAGCGTATGCGGTATTAATCCGGCTTTCGCCGAGCTATCCCCCACTACAGGACACGTTCCGATGTATTACTCACCCGTTCGCCACTCGCCACCAGGGTTGCCCCCGTGCTGCCGTTCGACTTGCATGTGTAAGGCATGCCGCCAGCGTTCAATCTGAGCCAGGATCAAACTCTTCAGTTCAAACCCTGTTACTGTTTTCTATTCTTCCGAATAGGTCGCTCACTCAAAATACTGACAAGTTACGATTGCTCGTAACCCACCTTTACTTCTGTGTGAGACTTGATACTTTTGCTGCTGACCCACTCTAAAGTCCAAAGACCCAGAGCCCGGTCAGTGCCTCGCTATCAAGCGCCCACACTTATCGACTGTTAAGTTTTTAAAGATCGTTTCGCTAGCTTCAGAACCCGAACATTGCTGCTCGCCTTCCTTTACCGCGCCGCTGCATCTGCAGCAGAGAAGCGAGATTATCTATCGCTTCCATCAACTCGTCAACAAGTTTTTTTACTTCACCTCCAACTTGCCGACCCCCGCAAACCCATGCCCAGCACCGGTTTGCGGCTCCCTCTGATCGCCAGCTACTTATGCTTAGCGACTCAAGGGAGACGAATTCTAACCACCCCTATCGTTATGTGCAAGCGGTATTTGACACCTCTATGACAGGCTCAAAAAAATCCCTGCGGATTGAAACACTTGGCCATTTTCGGAGTGCAATTTTTCGTCGAAGCGGTCGCGAAAATCGACGCCGTACCGCGCCTCAAAGTCTGCATACGAGCTTTTGTTGCGACCTGCCAGTCCTTGCAATACGTGAGCTTTCCCTAACCGCTCGGGTAAACTATGTGTCGAATATCGCAACCACCCGAAAGGACTCCATGCCTGAGCTTGAATTTACCCTGACGGGTGACTACATCGAACTGCACCAATTACTCAAACTATGCGGGTTAGCTGACAGCGGCGGCGCCGGCAAGGCGATGGTGGCGATGGGGCTTGTCAGTGTCGACGGTACCGAGGAGTCGCGTAAAACAGCCAAAATCCGAGCTGGGCAACAGGTGACCCTGGGAGACACCCTCATCAGCGTGCTAGCTGCCGGTGGGGAGTCGCCACTGCCAGAATAGGCGGCCGCCAAAGGAAAAGAGGCAAGTCTCGCGGCAAAGCGTGGGTTCCGCCCTCGCACGGACTTTCAACCCGCTCGATCACGCCAGACCCGCGACGCATCGAGTGGTTCCAGTTCAATATTAACCTTGGTCGCGCGTGAGCTTGCGCAAGCGCCAAATCAAACTGGAAGTGTCGTAGCGCGCACCACCCAAGGCTTGGACATCCGCATAAAACTGGTCCACGAGGGCGGTCACTGGCAAAGCCGCGCCGTTTCGGCGAGCTTCGTCGAGGCAGAATCCGAGATCCTTGCGCATCCAGTCTACCGCGAAGCCGAATTCGAACTTGTTCTCGAGCATGGTCGCACCGCGGTTGTGCATCTGCCAACTAGCGGCGGCGCCTTTGCCGATCACATCCAGCACACGCGGCATATCGAGTCCGGCTTGTTCACCAAAATTGATTGCCTCGGACAATCCTTGAACGACGCCTGCGATACAAATCTGATTCACCATTTTCGCGAGCTGGCCAGCCCCCGACTCGCCCACCAAAACAGCCGACCCATAGTGCTGAAGCACAGCGTGTACGTCTTCAAACGTGCCCGCTTCCCCACCGCACATGATCGTCAACTTGCCGTTTTGCGCGCCCGCCTGGCCACCCGACACGGGTGCATCAATGAAGTGCAGGCCTGCCTTCTGAGCCACAGCGAACAGTTCGCGCGCCACATTCGCAGACGCAGTCGTATGATCGACGAACACAGTACCCTTAGCCATGCCAGCGAACGCACCGGTTTCGCCAAGTGTGACACCGCGTAAGTCGTCGTCGTTGCCGACGCAAGCAAAGACGATTTCCGCGCCGTTCGCAGCGTCTTTGGGCGTCGCCGCCGATTTGCCGCCATATTCCTGGACCCATTGCTGCGCCTTTGCCGACGTGCGGTTATACACCGTCACTTGGTGACCTGCGCGAGCCAGATGGCCCGCCATGGGATACCCCATCACGCCCAAACCGAGGAAAGCCACGCGACGCACTGCAACGGTGGAATTTGCTGCAGTGGAATTTGAATCGGTCATGCTTATCTCCATGGATATCATCGGGTGTCTCTATATATTAACGCAGAGAATGAATCTGGATGGAGCGACGCTACGCCACGCACCTGTCCTAGCAGCGGGCAAGAGGATGTGGTTCCTCTTCCTGCAGGAGGGCGCAACACCGCGCACGCGCATCTGTCTCAAGCCATGTAGCCAATGGTTCGGTCGGCGTTACATGTAATATCATCACGAATACTTTAGAAAATAAGAACGCAATCCAAAACCTGCGTCGTTAGAACGGAGACAACATGCATATTCTGGTGACGGGCGCCGCCGGCTTTCTAGGCCGACGCCTCATCGCGGCGCTGTTGGCGCACGAGACCCTGACCGGTCACAGCGGCCATGCGGAAAGAATCACGCGCATTACCGCCTTCGATGTCGTTCCCCTGGAAGGCGTCGTCGACCCACGCGTCCACGTCGTGACGGGCGACATCCGCGAACCGGAGAAACTCGCCAGCCTGATCGGCCCGGACACGGCAAGCGTGTTCCATCTGGCAGCCATTGTTTCTGGTCACGCGGAACAAGAATTCGATCTGGGCATGCACATCAATTTCGACGCGACCCGTGCTTTGCTCGATCGCATTCGAGCGATGGGTGAGCCGACTCGTTTTGTCATGACCAGCTCGGTCGCGGTGTTTGGGGGCGCATTGCCCGAGACAGTTCCGGATCATCAGGTGTGGGCACCGAAAAGCTCCTATGGCACGCAAAAGGCGATGGCAGACTTGATGCTCAGCGACTATAGCCGTCGACGTTACGTCGATGGCCGCAGCCTGCGCATGCCCACCATCGTGGTACGTCCCGGTAAGCCGAATAAAGCAGCCTCGAGTTTCGCGAGCAGCATTATCCGCGAACCGGTAAACGGTATTGCTACCGTATGCCCGGTCGCGCCGGAGTCCATCTTATGGTTGATGTCGCCGGCACGTGCGATCGAAAACCTCATTCATGGCCACGAACTGCCGCCAGAGGAACTCGGCGCTGGCCGCGTAATCAACATGCCGGGCCTGTCGATCTCGGTGGGCGCCATGATAGACGCGCTGCGACGCGTCGCTGGAGATACAGCGGCGGAATTGATTATCCCGCAGCGCGACCCTGCGATCGAGCGCATCGTCAATTCCTGGCCGGGCAACTTCAGCGCAGACTATGCGCGGGCACTGGGCTTCGTTTATGACACTGATTTCGATAGCGTAATCCGTACATTCATGGCGGAAAATTCGGCCTGAGCATGGCTGACGAGTTCCGATAAGGATCTGCGAGAACACGGGGCGGTCAGGTTTGGGTAACCCCACCTGCCCCCGGCTACCGAGTCTTCTCCACTAGCGTAATGGCCAATGACCGATAAGATCTTGTTAGGCTGCATCGCGGACGACTTCACCGGCGCAACCGATCTCGCCAATATGCTGGTGCGTGGGGGGATGCGTACCGTACAAACCATCGGTATACCGATTGTGTCTCTCGACCAACCCGCCGAAGCGGTCGTGATTGCGCTCAAATCGCGTACTGTGCCCGCTAACGAAGCGGTCGCGCAATCGCTGACGGCCTTGCAATGGCTACGCGCGCATGGCTGTCGCCAGTTCTATTTCAAATACTGCTCAACTTTCGACTCGACAAACGCGGGCAATATCGGTCCGGTGACAAGCGCGTTGATGCACGCATTGCAAACTGACTTCACGATCGCCTGCCCAGCTTTTCCCGAAAACGGCCGCTCGGTATACCGAGGTCATTTATTTGTCGCGGATACGCTGCTGAACGAATCCGGCATGGAACATCATCCGCTCACGCCGATGACCGATGCGAATCTGGTGAGGGTTCTTCAGCGTCAAACCGAGCGCAAGATTGGATTGCTACGCTTTGACACGATCGCGCGCGGCGACGCCGCGATCAAAGCTGCGCGCTCAGCCCTGTGCGAGCAAGGCGTCGCGATCGCAATCGCCGACGCAATTAGCGACAGCGATTTGTACTCCCTGGGCGAAGCGTGCGCAGACTTGCCTCTGCTGACCGGAGGGTCGGGACTAGCGCTGGGGCTTCCCGGCAATTTTCAGCGCGCCGGGCTTTTGCCAGCCGCGGCCGACGCTGCCCGCCTACCAGCGCTGCGCGGGCGAGCCGCGGTGCTCAGCGGCAGTTGTTCGCGCGCGACCAACGGGCAAGTCGCGCATTGGAAAACGTCGGGGCGACCGGCCTATAAAATCGATCCGATGGCATTGGCCGACGGCGAACCGGTTGTCGAAAACGCCATCGCATTTGCGGCTGCGCTACCGCCGGAAGAACCCGTGTTGATTTACGCGACGAGTGAACCCGAAGAAGTTCGAACCGTTCAACAACGTCTTGGCGCGGCCGAATCAGGCGCTCAAGTGGAACGGGCTCTGGCGTCCATAGCCCGTCTCTTGGCCGACGACGGCGTGAACAAGTTCGTGGTCGCCGGAGGCGAGACATCCGGCGCGGTCGTTCTGGCACTGGGCGTCACTGCGTTGCGCATCGGTATGCAAATCGACCCAGGCGTCCCGTGGACCGTGTCGCTGGGTGATCGCCCCGTTGCGCTGGCACTGAAATCCGGCAATTTCGGCGCTCCGGATTTTTTTATGAAGGCGCTGCGCCTATTGCAACCATCGTTGGAAGCATCGTGAACACATCGAAAGAAAGCGCAGTGCGCGAAGAGATATGCCGGGTGGGCGCCAGCCTTTATCAGCGCGGCTATACAACCGGCTCGGCGGGTAACATCAGCGCCCGGCTCGACGATGGCTGGCTGATCACGCCCACAGACGCCTGCCTGGGCTGGCTCGATCCAGCCAAGCTCGGAAAAGTAGGCCTCGATGGCACATGGATCGACGGCGACAAACCGTCAAAGACGCTCGCACTGCATCGCGCCATTTATGAAAGCAATCCCGACACGCATGCGGTCGTCCACACGCATTCCACCCATCTGGTCGCCTTGACGTTGACGGGGGTCTGGCGACCTGACGATGTGCTGCCCCCGATCACGCCGTACTACGTCATGAAAGTCGGGCACGTCCCACTCATTTGCTACCACCGCCCGGGCGCACCCGAGGTCGCCGAACAGATTCGCGCATTGGCCGGCAATGTCAACGCGGTGTTGCTTGAGCGCCTCGGTCCGGTGGTTTGGGGGCCATCCGTATCGCAAGCTTCGTGGGCCCTTGAGGAGCTGGAAGAAACCGCTCGCCTGTGGCGGCTGTGCGGCGAGCGGTCGATACCATTGACACCAGCGCAACTCGACGAATTAAGTCGGGCATTCGGAGCAACCTGGTGATTGCGTCTTTACTTTAATTGAACAACGAGACTCGTCATGCCACGTTTTGCAGCTAACCTTTCCATGATGTATCAGGAATTCGATTTCCTGGATCGCTTCGAAGCCGCCGCCCAGGATGGCTTCAAAGCCGTCGAATTTTTGTTCCCTTATGAGTTTCCGGCGCCTGAAATCGCTTCCCGGCTCAACGCACATGACCTGACCCAGGCGCTCTTCAATGCGCCGCCGGGCGACTGGGGTGCCGGCGAGCGCGGTATTGCATCCTTGCCCGGACGCGAGGCCGAGTTTCGCAGCGGCATCGAGCAAGCGTTGTCTTACACCGCTGCGCTCGGTAACGACCGGCTGCATGTAATGGCAGGCATACTCGGCGACGCCAACGACCGCGCCCGGCATCACGCGGTGTATGTCGAAAACCTCGCCTTCGCAGCAGAACAAGCTCGCACACTCGGCGTGACGATCGTGATCGAGCCTATCAATAGCCGCGATATGCCTGGATACTTCCTGAATTATCAACACGACGCTCACGCCGTGTGCAAAGAGGTCGGGGCCGAGAACCTCAAGGTGCAATTCGATCTCTACCACTGCCAGATCATGGAAGGTGACCTGGCCACCACGCTCAAAGCGACGATGGCTAACGTGGGACACATCCAAATCGCTGGAGTACCTAGCCGCCACGAGCCGGACGACGGCGAAGTCAATTACCCCTACTTGCTGACGCTGATCGACGAATTGGGTTATGCCGGCTGGGTCGGATGCGAGTATCGGCCACGCAACGGAACACGCGATGGACTGACTTGGCTCAAACGCTGGCAATCGTAATCCTGTCCTATTTTTTTTGCCGTGCGCATTGCGCTCCTTTTTCCTAAACATAATCCGCCTTCTATTTTGACCCATAGCCTTTTCGCCTAGGACCAGCCTTTGCCAGCCGGGAGAAAAGTCGAGCCCTTGGGTCCATGAGGGATGGCAATGTCTAAAGATGACGCAACGCACTACTACAACATTTTGATCGAAGGTTTGCGGCCATCTGCCGCTTCCGCGGCCACCGCAACCGCCAGCTCGGCCGGCTCCTCAGCGACGACGACTCCCCGCGATACATTCATAGACTCGCCGGGAACGGCTCGCAGTCGCCATCGGGACGGCGCTACGCGAGAAAATGTCGCCCTGCAGCTATTCAATCAAAAAAAGACCGAGCTCAATCAAATGATCGCGGATCTACGGTCGAAGCTCGCTGAGGCGGAATCGGAACGGCAAGCGCTCAAGGCCCAAACTGAATTGGTGTATGGGCTTTTGTCCGAAATAAAAAGCCTGCGCGCAATAATCAATGCCCCGTCGAATGGCGACAACCCGACTGACACATCGGTCACACAAGAGGAAGTCCGCAATCGTGAGAAAGGCCGCGGTTCGAAAAAATGGAAAGGCGGACTGGCTGTCGCGTGTCTGCTAGTGATAACGGTAATCACCACAGCGCTCGTGATCGAAAACGTCCCACGATTTGAGCATCTGCATTTCAGCATTAGATAGTCTTCTGACCGGCTGATCGCGCGTCGGCAGGACGTTATTTAGACTGTGCTTCTGCGACGCCATCCGACATCGGGTTCTGTGTTTTGGCACATTTTCGTACCGCGGTCTCAAGTCTCTACTCAGTCATTTGCTCCGAGCCTCAAGGAGCCCGGACGGAACGACTGCTCCATGCGCCGACCAAAATGTTAAACTTCGCCGAAATTCACGTGAGCGGCGCCTTCCGGCGCCACTCACGCAAGGCGCGTTGCTCCATCGCGCAACGCAGTCAACACGGACGACGATCATGCCTCTTGCCCACACTCCCACAAGCCGCCCAGCGCCACTGACAGGAATCATCGTTTTCCTCCTCATCGCAGTGATCGGGCTGTTTTACGTCAAGTGGTTTCCCTATTACAACCGCGCCTTTGTCGCTCAGTCCCATCATTCGATCGGCCACTCGATTTTGATGGGCGACGCCGCCCAAGCGCCAACACCTTCATTCCAGTCAGCGCTCGACTACGCATGGGCATACGGCAAGGCTATCTGGCAGGCGATGGTACTGGGCTTGCTGCTGGGTTCGGCCGTTCAGGAGTTATTGCCACGCCGCTGGATCGCCAACGTGCTGGGCAAGACGCGCTTCGGCAGCGTCGCCGCCGGCGGTCTCTTATCGATCCCGGGCATGATGTGCACATGCTGCGCCGCGCCGGTCGTAGTGGGTTTGCGCAAGAGCCACGCATCCGTGGGCGCCGCGCTGGCATTCTGGCTAGGCAACACCATCCTTAATCCAGCGACACTCGTCTTTATGGGCTTCGTGCTAGGCTGGCAATGGACCGGATTAAGGCTGGGCTTGGGTTTGATGATGGTCTTCGGAATAGGTTATTGGGTTAATCGCGCTGTGCGGCCCGAAGAAGCGCAAATCGCCACAGCCCAGCTCGATCTCAGTCTGGCTGACCCGGATCAAGCGCCGTCGTTCTCCCGCTGGTTGAAAAAGCTGGGCTCAATGACTGTCCGGCTGATTCCGGAATATATAGTGCTGGTGTTGTTGCTGGGCGCAGCCCGAGCATGGCTCTTTCCGCACGTCAGTCCCGCAATTGGAAATCACCTCGGCTGGATCGTCGCGATGGCGATTGCCGGCACTGTGTTCGTTATCCCTACTGCGGGCGAAGTGCCGATTATCCAGGCAATGCTTTTGCTGGGGATGGGCGTTGGGCCTGCGGGCGCACTGCTTATGACGCTCGCGCCGATCAGCCTGCCCTCGCTTGTCATGACCCGAAAAGCGTTTCCGCCACGAGTGATCGCGGGCATAGTCGCGGCTGTCGTTGCAATCGGCGTCGTGAGCGGACTGCTCGCGATTGCGCTAGGGTTCTAATCAGGTGCCGCCGGTCGCACCGCTGATTTTGTTCCACATGGACTGGAACGCGACGGCATAGACGCCGCTATCGCCACTTATTGCCACAGCAGCGAGAATCAGTGCGCTCACCACTATGCCGGCGAGCACTGCGTACTCAAGCGCGGCGATACCGGAACTGTCGCCCGCAAACGATCTCAGCCGCCAAACCATGCGTTGCTCCTAACGGAAATGGCATTGCCAGCGTCAGCCCGCGGACCCAAGCAGCGAAAAGATTGGGGGGCGCTGTAACGAACAACATTCAAGAGCGAGTTGCAACAGACAAAGGCCGCCGATCAGAACCGCATCGGCAATGCCTTGTCAGGTTAGACGTTTATTTCTCGTTTATTTCTTTTTAGTCGACCGCTCTAACGCAAAAACCATTTTTTGCACCATGGGTTCGGCACTTCCCAAGCTAAGGAACGCGCACCCAAAATGGTGCCATGGCTTGACGTCGTTGCCGAGGCGCACGCACGTAACAACCTTCATAGGCGCCTTGATGGTGCCGTATTCATCGAAGTTCAGGGATGCGTCGCGAATAACACTGCCGACCGGCATAACCTCGGGCGTAATGTCTTTGGAACGTAGTCCCACCCCACCCAACGAAAGATCGTAGACACTCAAACTGACCTTCTGGCCGTCCGGGAGGGTCCCTTCACACTGGAAAGGCATCGCTATCTTCGCGCGGGCACGGAAATATTCGCGTCGCTGAATGTATAGGATATCTTCGGGGAAGCTCGACTCGAACGCACGCCTTCCCTCAAATTCGCACTCGTCCGCCTGATGAATCGTGAACGAAACGGGCACGCCACCCAACGACATGGAGAAACGTATGATTTGCGAAGCTTTGAGCGCAGCGCTCGCACTTTCGCTGCCACCCCAATCATAAACAAAGGTACCGTCGGCCGTGTTCACTTCCAAAATAGTGGTGACCAGATGTACGCCGCGTTCGCATTCGATGTTGACAAAACACTGCCGACTCATCGCATCACGCAGCACGCTGCCGATCTGCAACCGCTCGCGGATCCGGTGTCGGTCGTCGGCAAGTTCATAGTTGTCGACCTCCGAAAGTTGACCCATTTTTTGATCCTAGATAAGGGGGTATGTACGACCGGTTCAATCCACGCCTGCTACGAGCAGGTTCTTTCCGAGTTACCGGCTGATTCGCCTGTCCCAGCTACCAATTGTTTATCGTCAGCATCGTAGCATCAATTGTCCGTCATCGGTCGCTCGAACCCATTCAGTATGTCAATAAATAACGCTCTACCGCGGGGTTTACAGGCATTCTATTATTTTTCGAAATCTCACTCTGCAGAATCAATGCTAACGCTCACGCACATCGATTTAACCGGCGATCCGCAAGCCGCCTTATTTATTAAGAATGAAGTCGTCGAGGTCAGATTTGCCGAAACGGTCGGCGAATTGATGAGCCGCGAGGGGCCCAACCGCTACATACCCGGTGACGCACTGGTCACGGGGTCGACAGGGGATCGATGGTGCGTTTCGCGAGGCCGGTTCGATCAAAAATACCTGCCCATGCCGCCCCTAAGTCACGGTCTGGCGGGACGTTACCGTAACTGCCCCGTCCCAGTGCTGGCCAAGCAGATGCAAGAAGCGTTCACCGCAGCTCGCTCGGCCGGGGGCGATGTTTTAAGCGGTGCCGCAGGGGATTGGTTATTGCAATACGCGCCGGGCGATTATGGCGTGGTCGAAGGCACTCGCTTTAAAAGCGTCTATCGTCGCTACAATGGTAGTTAATTGCTTTAAAGAATGCGTTTAGGGCGCTCGCCTATCTTCGATAAAGCTTGTGGCCGACGGCAGAGTTCTGCCACGCGTCGACCGGGCTCATTCATTGTCAGCGGCACTTTCCGCTTCGTCGCTTCGGGTATGTTGATTTTCGAGTACCGCCGCAGCAATATTGTCCTCCGCGACAGTAGCTGCCGATAGCGGCGGTAAGTGCTCACACAACTCGTCAATCGTCACTTGATCGCCGCGCTCAGCCGCTTCCGCGAGCGTGAGTAGTTGGCCGAGTATCCCGCGCCGCTGCAAAATCGCTTCACAGATCGGCATCGCCAATGCCAGGCCCCGCAGGGTTTCTTCGATCGCCCCGCCGAACACGACGTCGATCAGCGAAAACACGCCAGTCAGAAAGGCGGACTCGAGCAAGCGCCGATCGTGGTTATGTAGGCGCGAAGCGGCAAGCTCCATGAAATGAGCCCGCACGGCGGCAAGGTGCACCAACGGGTCCGAACCGATCGGCAGACCGTTGCTATCCGCGTAGAGCAGCAGTTGCGTCCAGCGCGTAATCCGGTTTATGCCGGCGGCCATGATCGCTTCGCGCACCGAGGAAACGTTACCCCCGAGCCCGAAAGCGCTCGAATTCACCAAGCGCATCAAGTGCATCACGACCGTCGGATTTAGCTTGAGCTCGACCTCGAGTTCGTGAATACCTGGGTCGGCCTGCAGCAAGGCCTGGAGTCTCAACAGCGCAATATGCGAGGCATTCGCTCGCCTTGACGACAAAACTTCAGGCTTGGCGAAGTAATAGCCCTGAAACAAGTCGAATCCCAACTGCTTGGCGAGCGCGTATTCGCTCTGGCTTTCGACTTTGAGCGCCACCAGCGTCTTGGCGTGGTGTTTGAGTTCAACAACCAATGCCGCAATTTGCGCTTTTGGGCAACGCACAAAGTCGATCTTGATGTAATCGAAGTAAGGCAGCGCCTCAATGAGCGCATCGGAACGCTCGACGACATCGTCCAGCACCAATCGGTAGCCCGCTTCCCGCAAGGCCTGATAGCGTTCCCAATGCTCTCGGTCCTGCAGGTCCTGGGCGGGAATTTCCAGCACGAAACGCGTCGGCGGCATCACGCGCAAGCTTTCGTCCGCCAGCATATCGCCCCGGACGTTGATAAATCCAAGGTGCGAACCGAGCGCGGCGTCGAGACCCATTTCGCCGATGGCACGAGTAATCACGTCGGCCGTCGCCTGTCCATCGTCGACAAAACTGGCACGATTGACGACATCCGAGCGAAACAATAATTCGAAACCGATAAGCGCGCCGGCACGATTGAGGATAGGCTGGCGCCCAAGGTAGGCATGTTCCGGTTCGCTATTTTTCAGAGCCGAAGGATCTGCTTCGATCGGAGCATCTGACATCATGTCGTTCATGGCAGCCTCAAAAACCTCGCCGGACGGCGATACGACGGACGGAAAATCGGTATTCCCTTTTGCGGGACTGGGAAGCGCCAAGTATATAACTGAGAGCCCGGCGCCTTCCTCCCGATCGTAGCAAAGAGAGTAATGATTTAGTTTGACAGCGTAGTGGCATCCTACGGAAAAGCGACAGTTTTCAGCACTGCCGCAAAGTTTTACACTGCGCACGACGGAACCGGAACCCGGCATTCCACTGATAGGGGGATCGTCGCATGTGTGGCCGTATCGCTCAATATAGTCGCCCAGCACACTATGTCGAATATCTAGGCTTGGATAATGCAGCCTTATTATTCGATACGGCGGATCAGCGGCCGGGATTCAATCTCGCTCCAGGGAGTCACCCGGTTGCCATTTTTTCCGACGCCACACTGCGCCGTGTCCATTGGGGCTATCGGCCGGCGTGGGCCTCCCACGACGGCCTGCCCCACACCGTCAACGCGCGGGTTGAAAGCGCGTCGCAAGAACCCTACTTCAAAAGCCTTTGGCAGCACGGGCGGGTGATTGTGCCGGCCGACGGCTGGTATGAATGGCGTCAGGACGAGGGGGGCAGGCAGCCATACTACATTCGATTGCAGGCCGAAGCCCCGATGTTTTTGGCCGCGCTAAGCAATGCGTGTCTTGGTACTCCGGCGCCATCCGAAATCGGACTGGTGATTGTGACGGCTCATCCGGAAGGCGGTTTGATCGATCCGCATAACCGGCGACCGCTGGTGCTGGCCGCCGCGCACGCGCGCGCATGGCTTGATCAAAGCCAGCCGCTGCCTGCAATTGCCACCCTGGCAAACACGCAGGCACTCACCGCTGAACACTTCACGTGGTATCCCGTTTCTGACGCGCTCGATAAACCCGGCGCCGACAGCGTCGACTTGATCGGCCCGCAGGCTTGAAGAAATGCAGTGCGGACCCGTCCGTGGAAAGAGTCAGTGCAAAGAAACAGTCGGATCACGCCGATAAGATCACCGGGCATTGCGTGGCTGGCGCGGTGGCCAGCGCTGGCAGCCATTGGGCGCGCCGACCAAGCCCCGCAGCAAGCAAAGCGTCGCACGCTGCGGCCGTGGTGAGGGCGGCATCGTCGAGCGTCGGGTTATATTCCACCAACTCGAAACCGAGCAGGCGCGTATCGTTGGCAGCCACCGCCAGGCCTTCAACTGCATCCGCGAGCCTGATACCGTCCTCAACCGGCGAGCCGACGCCCGGTGCATCGCGCGGATCGAGCGCATCCACGTCGAACGTCACGCCGTACCCGACCGTGCCGCGGCTGACAATACCGATCGCCTCGGTCATGCAAGACGCCATACCGCGCGCTTTGACTTCGTCGATATTCATCACACGCACGCCCAGGCGCTCCAGCAACGACGCTTCGCCGCTTTCGTAGCTACGCGCGCCGATCACCACCACGTGGTCGGCCTGAAGCTTGGCCGCCCATTCATATACGTGCGTGAGCTGCGTATCGCCGTGGCCCAGCAGTGCGGCTAACGGCATCCCATGCGGCGCCTGACTGTCGGAGGTATCGGGCGTGTGGCTATCGAGATGCGCGTCGATCCAGATCAGGCCGATTTTGCCGTGCGCACGCCAAGCGTCGGCGACCCCGCTCCAGGTACCGATCGCACACGAATGGTCGCCCCCGATCACGACCGGAAAATGCCCCTGGCCGACCGCGTCCTTAAGCGTGTTCGCAAGCCTGGGCGTAAAATCCGCAACCACGGCGAGCTTGCTGACGTCCAGCAACGCCTGATTAGATATCACACTACGCCAGCCCTTCGCATTCAACGCGTCCTGCTCGACAACTTGCCCAGCGGCTCGAGCGGGTGCCGTTTTTGAATGTTCATGGAAGCGCTGGCGCAGCGCGGCCGGACCGTATTTGCATTCGATTTCCTGAGCCCCTTCACCAATTTCCGCGGTAATCCAAGCAATCGGGCGGCTCTGTTTCATCGCAGCTCCTGGTTGGCCATGCAAAGTAATGTTCATGCTGCGGCCATCGCGTTCGAGCGGTGCGGCTCCGGTACGATGAATTCATCGAGTACTTCAAGTAACCGTGCTGCGCCCCATTGCAAGTCGGCTTGATCCGTATTTAACGGCGGCGAAAGCCGTATCGTGTTTTGATAGGTATCTTTGGTGATGATGCCGGCTCGTCCGAGCCGCTCCACCACGTCGTGCGCCTTCACGCTATCGACGAGCCGCAGGCCCAGCATCAGGCCACGGCCGCGAACCTCGGCCACAAGCGGATGCCGCGCCCCATCCAAGGCGGATCGCAACATCTGGCCAGAGGCCTGGGCACGCTCGGCCAAGCGCTCTTCAACCAATACCGCCAGCGCCTCTCGCCCAACGCGCGCGGCCAATGCATTGCCGCCAAATGTACTGCCGTGATCGCCGGGTTGCATCACCCCCAGCAACTCTTGAGTCGCAACGAACGCGGACACGGGCAACAAACCTCCGCCCAATGCTTTGCCAACGCATAGGCCGTCAGGTTTCACCTGCTCATAATGGACAGCGAACAGATCGCCCGTGCGGCCCAAACCAGTCTGAATCTCGTCGGCGATCAGCATGACCCGGTTCGCGTCACACAACCGCCTGACAGCGGCGAGATAGCCGATCGGCGGCACGACGACGCCACCCTCGCCCTGAATCGGCTCGATCAACACGGCGCAGGTATTCGGCGTAATGGCTTGCTGAAGTGCGTCGATATCACCAAACGGAATTGATCGAAAACCTGGCGTCAATGGCGCAAACCCGGCCCGGTACTGCGAGTGCGACGAAAAACTGATGATCGTCGTCGTGCGGCCATGGAAATTGTTGTCGAACACAATGATTTCGGCCCGGCCGTCGGGAATACCCTTGAGCGTAGCGCCCCACTTGCGAGCGACCTTGATCGCGGTTTCCACCGCTTCCGCGCCGCTATTCATCGGTAACGCCAAATCCAAGCCCGCTAGCGCGACCAGCTCGGACAAGAAAGGCGCCAACTGATCGGAGTGAATCGCGCGCGACGTCACGGCCAGTTTTCCGGCCTGTTCGACCAGCGCGGCGACCAGGCGCGGGTGGCTGTGACCAAAGCTGACGGCCGAATACGCGCTCATCATGTCGAGATAACGACGTCCCTCGGTATCCCAGATCCAAGAGCCCTCGGCGCGGCTGGCCACGATCGCCAGCGGCGCATAGTTGTGGGCGCAGACGCGCTGCTCGAGATCAATCAGCGGATGGTGTGATGCAGTGTGGAGTGGCTCGCGCTCTGTCATGACAATCTCCTCGATTTGCACCCAGTCTAGCCACGCCGTTAATTCGAATCCAGCGAAATGTTTCGATTGAATAGATCGAATTTTTGATATTAAATAGCACCATGCACGCCGGCACCAAATACCTTCCGACCTTTATTGCTGCGATCGAAACGGGCAGTTTCCTGCGCGCGGCTGAGACGCTGCACATCACCCCCTCGACCGTCAGCTATCAGATCAAACAGTTCGAGACGTGGATGGGCGCCGCATTGTTCGAGCGCACCGGGCGCAAAGTGCTGCCGACCGCACTAGGCGAACAGTTGTTCGCCATTTGCGGGCAATTCATGGGTGAGCTTAATGCCCTGCAAGCCGCAGCCCAAGGCAACGAGGGTTCCCAACGGCCCGTGCTGCGCGTGGCCACGGGCTCTTCGTTCGGACGTTACGTGTTGACGCCGTTTCTGCAGGCTGCAGAGTTTGCTCGCGCGGTGGTCGATCTCCGCTTTGGCAGCGACGACGATGTGTGCAGCGCGGTGGCTAACGGCCGCGCCGATGTCGGCTTTTCCTATACGGTTCGACCGTCGAACACATTGATCTTTGCGCTGGTCTATCAATACCCGCTTATTTTGATCGCGCCATATGACCAGCGCGTGCCGCGCGATCCCGCCAAGTGGATTGCCGATAGCGCCTTCATTACTTACGACGATTGCGAGCCCACTTTTGCGCGTTGGTTTGAAACCAATCTGGATGGCATGCCCAAGCAAGTGCGTACGATGGGGCACTGCACGGAAATCGAGGAAGCGATTGCGCTGGTCGCCGCCGGCCGGGGCATCTCTATCGTGCCGGGACACACGTTGAAGACGGCGTTAAAAGCGCGGCAGGTTCGTGAAGTCAAGCTTCATGGCAAGCGGCCGACGACCGACACGGTATTCCATGTTTCGCGGGCGGGCTCATTCCAGGATCCGGTTGTCAGTCGGTTGTTGACGCTATTGCCGCAGCAGTAACTAGGCCTTATCGGCCGAGTCAGCATCAAAAAAAAGCCCCACATAGAGAAAATGTGGGGCTGCGTGCTGCATTGAGCTAACTGCGCTCGGAAGTTCCTTTCAGTGCGCTCAGTGGCGCACCGATGCCGGAAAATCGCTTATTCGACGTGCTCGCCGTGCAAGGTGATATCGAGGCCTTCGCGCTCTTCTTCCTCGCTCACGCGGATGCCCATCACCATGTCGATGATCTTCAGCAGCACGTAGCTGAGCACGCCGCTATAGACCAACGTGGTCAACACACCCTTGGCCTG
>NZ_LMUX01000007.1:34715-248887 GCF_009765705.1 Burkholderia sp. L27(2015)
TCATACTGCTGTCACACGACACTTATCGATGCTTGAAGACCGGTTTACGCTTCTCGAGAAATGCCGCCATACCTTCTTTTTGATCTTCGGTCGCAAACAACGAATGGAACACGCGACGCTCGAAAGTGATGCCTTCCGCAAGCGTCGTTTCATACGCGCGGTTAACCGATTCCTTCGCCATCATCACCGCCGGCAAAGAGAACTCGGCAATTTGATTCGCTGCGGCCAGCGCTTCGGCAAGCAACACGTCGGCCGGCACCACACGCGACACCAGCCCGGCGCGCTCGGCTTCGGCCGCATCCATCATGCGCCCGGTCAGGCACAAGTCCATGGCTTTGGCCTTGGAGACGGCGCGCGGCAGGCGCTGCGTCCCACCGGCACCCGGAATAACGCCCAGTTTGATTTCGGGCTGGCCGAACTTGGCGGTATCGGCGGCAATGATGATGTCGCACATCATCGCGAGTTCACAGCCCCCGCCCAGCGCAAACCCCGCCACTGCAGCGATGATGGGCTTGCGGATCGAACGCACCGCCTCCCAATTGCGCGTGATGTAATCGCCCTTATAGACGTCCATGTAGCTATAGCTCGCCATCATGCCGATGTCCGCACCCGCCGCGAATGCCTTCTCGCTGCCCGTCAACACGATCACACCGACCGCCTCATCCGCATCGAATGTGCGCAATGCCGCGCCCAGTTCATCCATTAATGCGTCGTTCAATGCATTGAGCGCTTTAGGACGGTGAAGCGTCACCAAACCGACCCGCCCACGCACTTCCACCAATATATTTTCGTATGCCATGCCGCCTCCTAGTGATTGGACGATGCGATCGCCTGTGCCCAGGCACGAAAAGATTGCTCGTCGTAGAAATTTGATGCTAACATTAACCAACCAACCGGTCGGTTAATTTATCGAAGCCTCGTTACGGTATCACTACGCTGCGCGAATAGCGCTGGACCAAGACTACATAACCCGTCCTTTAGCCTCCATCTGCCCTTTGCCGCTCTTACCTCTGCCGCCCATGACACATCCTTTCTTTGACAAGCATCAAACTACCCTCGCCAAAGCCACCGAAGCCATCGCGACGCGCGGCTACTGGAGTCCGTTCAGCGAAATGCCCAGTCCGAAAGTGTACGGCGAAACGGCGGCCACCGATGGTGAAGCGGCATTCAATGCTCACTTGAACCGGCGGTTCGAATTGGACCAGCCGAGCACAGGCAAGACGGTCGGCGCGGAAAAATCGCCGTTCGGCATCGAACTCGGCATAACGTATCCCGCAGCCGACCCCGAGGCGCTTTTTGCCGCCTCTGCGAAAGCCGGCGTGCAATGGCGCAAGGCTGGAGCGCAGGCATGGGTCGGCGTATGTCTGGAAATCCTGGCGCGGCTTAACAAAGCCAGCTTCGAAATCGCCCACAGCGTGATGCACACCACGGGCCAAGCCTTCATGATGGCGTTTCAGGCTGGCGGCCCGCATGCCCAGGACCGCGCATTGGAAGCTGTCGCCTACGCCTGGCAGGAGTTGAGTCGTGTCCCGCAGACGGCCCATTGGGAAAAGCCGCAAGGCAAAAATCCGCCGTTGGCGATGCGCAAGGTATTTACCGTGGTGCCCCGCGGCGCCGGCTTGGTGATCGGCTGCAGCACTTTCCCGACCTGGAACGGCTATCCCGGCCTCTTCGCCGATCTCGCGACTGGCAACACGGTCGTTGTCAAACCGCATCCGGGCGCGATCCTGCCGCTGGCCATCACCGTGCGCATCGCGCGCGAAGTACTCAAAGAGGCAGGCTTCGATCCCAATGTCGTGACCTTGTTCGCGACCAATCCTGACGATGGCGCGATCGTCCAAGCGCTGGCCCAGCGTTCGGACGTCAAGCTGATCGACTTCACGGGCAGCACCGCCAACGGCGACTGGCTGGAACGCAACGCACACCAGGCCCAGGTCTATACCGAAAAATCCGGCGTCAACCAGATCGTGATCGATTCGGTGGACGACCTCAAGTCAGCCGTACGCAATATTGCGTTTTCGCTGGCTTTATACTCCGGCCAGATGTGCACGGCGCCGCAAAACATCTACGTGCCGCGTGGCGGAATTCGCACTGCCGAAGGCACGGTCGATTTCGATACCGTCGCACTAGCGATTGCCGACGCGGTGCAAAAGCTGACCTCCGACCCGGCCCGTGCGGTCGACCTGATCGGCGCGATCCAGAGCACGCAAGTGGTCGAACGCATCGAACGCGCACGTAGCCTGGGTCAGGTTCTGCTCGATAGCCAGCAACTGACGCATCCGGCATTCCCCAATGCACGAGTGCACACGCCGCTATTAATCAAACTCGATACCGCGCGCGACAGCGAGAAACTGACCGGCGAGTGGTTCGGCCCGATCGCCTTCGTCATCGCAACCGATTCCACCGACGCGGCGCTCGCGCTGGCAGGCAATATTGCGGCTACTCACGGCGCGCTAACGCTCTCGGTTTATAGTACGGATGAGAAGGTGTTGAGCGCCGCGCATGAAGCTTCGTTGGTCGGCGGCGTAGCGCTTTCAATCAATCTGACAGGCGCGGTATTTGTCAATCAGTCCGCCGCGTTTTCCGATTTTCACGGCACAGGAGCAAATCCGGCGGCTAACGCTGCGCTGACCGACCCGGCATTCGTCGTGAACCGCTTCCGCGTGATTCAGAGCAGGGTTCACGTCGCGCCGCACGCGCAACCAGCGGCAGCAGCGTAAAGCACACGGGCAGACGCGCACACACGCCCGCACGCCGCCATCGCCTTGCCTTAACCGATTCGTTTGATGGAACATGCTCATGACGCAGGCTTTTATTTGTGACGCAATTCGCACGCCGATCGGCCGTTACGGCGGCATCCTGAAAGATGTGCGCACCGACGACCTTGGCGCCGTGCCGATCAAGGCATTGATGGCCCGCAACCCGAAGGTCGACTGGCGCGCCGTCGACGACGTGCTGTACGGCTGCGCCAACCAGGCTGGCGAAGACAATCGCAACGTCGCGCGCATGTCCGCGCTGTTGGCAGGCTTGCCGGTCGAAGTGCCGGGCGCCACGATCAACCGGCTGTGCGGTTCAGGCATGGATGCCGTGGGCAGCGCCGCGCGGGCCATCAAGGCCGGCGAAGCGCGGCTGATGATTGCGGGTGGCGTGGAAAGCATGACGCGCGCACCGTTCGTGATGGGCAAGGCCAATACGGCATTTTCGCGTACAGCCGAAATTTTCGACACGACGATAGGCTGGCGTTTCGTCAACCGACTGATGAAACAGCAATATGGCGTCGATTCGATGCCGGAAACGGCTGAGAACGTAGCCACCGACTTCAACATCAGCCGCGCCGACCAAGACACCATGGCGATGCGCAGCCAGCAGCGCGCCGCGCGCGCGCAGGCCGAAGGCATCTTCTCTCGCGAAATCACGCCGGTGCAGATTCCGCAGAAAAAGGGCGAGTTCGTCAGCGTAGTGCGAGACGAGCATCCCCGGGAAACCAGCCTTGAATCGCTGGCACGCCTCAAAGGCGTGGTACGTCCCGACGGCTCCGTGACGGCCGGCAATGCGTCCGGCGTCAATGACGGTGCATGCGCCCTGCTGATCGCCGGGGAAGCCGCGGTCAAACAGTATGGCCTGACACCGCGCGCGCGCATTCTGGGCATGGCCACGGCCGGCGTCCCCCCGCGCATCATGGGCATCGGCCCCGCACCGGCGACCCAAAAACTGCTCGCTCAACTCGGCCTCACGCTCGATCAGTTCGATGTGATTGAACTCAACGAAGCGTTTGCAGCTCAAGGCTTGGCGGTATTGCGTCTGCTCGGCATCCCGGACGACGACCCACGCGTCAACCCGAATGGCGGCGCCATTGCGCTGGGCCATCCGCTGGGTGCTTCGGGTGCTCGCCTGATCACCACCGCATTATGCGAACTCGAACGTGTCAATGGTCGCTACGCCCTGTGCACGATGTGCATCGGCGTGGGACAAGGCATCGCGATTGCGATTGAGCGCATCTGACGAGCACGTCCAGGGCGTCGAAAGCGCGTTAAAAAAACGCGCTCCAAAATAATATCGTGGAGGAGACCCCACTATGAGCACCCCCGCTGTCCTGCTCGATTACGATGCAGCCACGCAGGTGGCAGTCCTGACGTTGAACCGTCCGGATCGTTTAAATAGCATCACCCGCCAGATGCATATCGAACTACGCGATGCGCTCGATCGGGTCGAGGCATCGGGCGCTCGCGCGTTGATCATCACCGGCGCCGGACGAGGCTTCTGCGCGGGTCAAGACCTGTCGGACCTCGATCTCGATACCGCGACGCCAGTCGACCCGGGCGACCTGCTCACCGAATACTACAATCCGCTGATCCTGCGCTTGCAAGCGTTACCGCTACCCGTGATCGCGGCCGTCAACGGCACGGCGGCCGGTGCCGGCGTGAACCTGGCGCTCGCCTGCGACCTGGTGCTTGCAGCGCGTTCGGCCAAGTTCATCCAGGCGTTCGTCAAAATCGGCTTGCTCCCGGATGCCGGGGGCTCCTGGCAACTGCCGCGGCGCGTCGGTATTGCGCGCGCCTTGGGTTTGGCGATGACCGGTGAGCCGATCAGTGGCGAGCAGGCTGAGCAATGGGGTTTGATTTGGCGCGCAGTCGAAGCCGAGACCCTGCAGGAACAAGCGCAGCAACTCGCCACGCAGTTGGCCGCTGCGCCCACGCGCGCGATTGCGGCGATCAAACAGGCGTTGCGTGCGAGTGCAAACCAGTCGCTCGAACTCACGCTCGACCTGGAAGCCCGACTGCAAAGCGAGCTCAGCCGCAGCGATGATTACCGCGAAGGCGTCGAGGCATTCCAGAACAAGCGCGCGCCGCGCTTCACCGGGCGCTGAAGCCACGCCGGCTTGCACGCTAACGTGTGCTCGCCGCGTGCGCTTGTCTAACCCTCCTTCACCACAGACCCGACCGACCTACCCCTTCCAACCATGACACCACAAGAACTTGCGGACGCCGCTGCACAAGCCATGTACGAAAACGACCATGCCACCAAAGCGCTGGGCATCGTGCTTGAAGCGGTACGTCCCGGCTATGCGCGCATGTCGATGGTGGTGCGCCAGGACATGCTCAACGGCCACCAGATCTGCCACGGCGGCATGATATTTACGCTGTGCGATTCGACCTTCGCATTTGCCTGCAATAGCTACAACATCAATACGGTCGCGGCCGGCTGCACGATTGAGTTCATGCAGCCGGTCAGCTTCGACGATCACCTGACAGCGGAAGCCACTGAACAGACGCTAAGCGGGCGCCACGGCGTCTACGACATTCGTGTGACCAACCGTGCCGCTAAAGTGGTCGCCCTCTTCAGAGGCAAGTCGACCCAGATACGGGGCAACGTGGCCCCTATCGCAGAATAACTATTCAGGAGATGAACATGGAGCGCGTCGCGAGCAAACGCAACGAACAGGGGTTGGTGCTCGAGCCGATCGAAACGGCCAGCCAGGACGAACTGCGAGCGCTGCAATTTACGCGGCTTGCGGCTACGCTTAATCACGCGTATCAAAATTCGCCGGTCTATCGAAAAAAATTCGACGACGCCGGGGTCCATCCGTCCGAGCTTAAAGATCTGTCGGATCTGGCGCGCTTTCCGTTTACGGTCAAGCACGATCTGCGCGACAACTACCCGTTCGGCATGTTCGCCGTACCGATGGACCAGGTTTCGCGCATCCACGCTTCGTCCGGCACCACCGGCAAACCGACTGTGGTCGGCTACACCGCGAACGACATCGACACCTGGGCCAACCTGGTGGCGCGTTCGATCCGCGCAGCAGGCGCCCGGCGCGGCGACAAAGTCCATGTGAGCTATGGCTACGGCTTATTTACCGGCGGTTTGGGCGCGCACTATGGCGCCGAGCGCGCCGGACTCACGGTGATACCGTTCGGCGGCGGCCAGACTGAACGACAAGTCCAGTTGATCCAGGATTTCAAGCCGGACATCATCATGGTCACGCCCAGCTACATGCTGTCGATCGCGGACGAGTTCGAACGACAAGGCCTGGATCCCACGCAATCATCGCTGCGTACCGGTATCTTCGGTGCCGAACCCTGGACCAACGATATGCGCTCGGCGCTCGAAGCGCGCATGCATATCGACGCAGTCGACATCTACGGTCTTTCCGAAGTGATGGGTCCGGGCGTGGCCTCGGAGTGCGTCGAGACCAAAGACGGTCCGACCATCTGGGAAGATCATTTCTATCCGGAAATCATCGATCCCGTCACCGGCGCGGTGCTGCCCGATGGGGAATTCGGCGAGCTCGTATTTACCTCGCTGACCAAGGAGGCGCTCCCTATCATTCGCTACCGGACCCGCGATCTGACCCGCCTGCTGCCGGGATCGGCGCGGACCATGCGGCGTATGGAAAAAATCACGGGCCGCAGCGACGACATGATGATCATTCGCGGGGTCAATGTATTCCCATCGCAAATCGAAGAATTGCTGTTCAAGCAACCGATGCTGGCGCCTCACTACCAGATCGTCTTGACCAAGCAAGGCCCGATGGACTGCATTGCCGTGCATGTCGAACCGGCGCCCGAAAGCGCGCTCGATACCGCGGCACTGCGAAGCGCGGCTGACGCACTCGCCTATGACATCAAGGTGTTTATTGGAATCACGGCGCAAATCGAGATCAAGGCGGTCAACGGGATTGAACGTTCGGTGGGCAAGGCTCGCCGAGTGGTCGACCAGCGCAAGTAAGCACGCGCGCGAAGCCGCGCGGCGGGTCCGTCTGGGGCAATTACAGCGGGCCTCATACTGCGGGTAGCATCGGCGGAGAATATCAACCGGCGGGTTATATCGCCGGTTATATCGCAGCTTACATATTGGGCAGCAACAGCCACATCCGCCCCGCTTGCTTCATCTTGCCCGCCAGATCGCCCGCGGCGTCGCCCAGGCCCCAGAAAAAGTCGGCACGCACACCGCCGCGAATCGCACTACCGACATCCTGCGCGAAAACCAACTGGTTCATGGGCGAGTTCGTCAGCGGTCGCGTGGTGGCGAGAAACACCGGCAGGCCCAGCGGAATCGCGCTCGGATCGACCGCAATCGAGCGTTCCGGCGTAAGCGGCACGCCGAGCGCACCGATCGGCCCATCGGCGCCCGTCAAAGACCCCGCGCCGCCGCCGGGCATTTCCTTGAAAAAGACAAAGCGTGGATCCACGTCCAGCAAAGCCTCGACCTGCCCCGGATGGTCGCGCGCCCACCCTTTGATACCTTGCATCGACGCCTGTGCGGGCGCCAATTCGCGATGCTCGATCAGCCAGCTGCCGATCGATTTGTAAGGCTGATTATTCGTCCCGCCGAACCCTACCCGCATCACCGAACCATCATCCAACAGGATCTGGCCCGAACCCTGCACCTGCAGGAAGAACGCCTCGATGGGATCGTCCACATAAACCAGCTCGGAGCCGCCCAACACGCCGCTTTGCACGAGTCGTCCTCGTTCGGGCAGTGTTGCGCCGCGCGCATAACCGGCCGGCCAGCGATACAGTGGATAAAGATAGGGCGCATGCCGCACCCGCGAACCGTGCAATTCCGGCTCGTAATAGCCTGTCACCAAACCCTGCACCGTGCCATCGTTGTTGGCGAGTTGATAGGGCGTGAAATAGCTTTCGAAGAATGTACGCGCCGACGAAGGGTCGAGCTCATCGATCTGCACAGCAGCAGCACATGCGCGCGCCCAATCGGCTTGACGCGCCAACTTGCTACAATTGGCCCGCAACGCCGCCGCCGCGCCGATCAAGGAGTCGTCCTGCCAACCTTCGACCTGCTGCCACGAGACCTGGGTCAGCCGGGACGAGGCGAGCCCGGCCCGGCCCGGCGTGCCGTACGATCCGTTATTGCTCGCCACGGGCGACGGCCCCCGTGTTGCACACGATGCCAGCAACAAGGCCAGCATCAGCGCACCCAAGCTCTTTGCCCAACCCCGAAAACCGCGAGTCCCGACAAAAAGTGGCATGGCTGAACTCATCGATCAATATCCTGTTCTGCTGTTATTGCCCGAGGCGCTGGTGGCAGCGGTCATACTGGGCTGCATTATTGTGGGCGGCCGCCGGAGCAAGAAGAAACGTAGCCCCGCTGGGCAGCACCGCTGCCGAACCGAACATCGCAAGCGCTGAAGCTAAAGAAGCATCAATGAAGCGTACGCGGCATCTGCAGGGAAAACTCCGGCACCGGCGCGTCGAAACGCTCGCCATCCTCAGCGACGCAGAAAAACTCGCCCCGCATTGAACCGACCGGCGTTGCGATCACGGCCCAACTCGTATATTCGAATTGTTCGCCGGCAGCGAGCAGCGGCTGATGACCCACCACGCCCAAACCCTTCACCTCCTGGACATGGCTTTCGCTATCGGTGATGACCCAATGCCGCGCAATCAGTTGGGCCGGAACCGTGCCGCTGTTCCGTATCGTAATCGTGTAGGCAAACGCATACTGGTGCTGCTCCGGGTTGGACTGCTCCGGGAGATAGCGCGTAAGCACCGTTACATTGAGTTCGTACTGGCTCATCATATTTCCGAAAAGAGACGCGGCGCATTGCGCGCTAGGTGGCTGCGCTTATCGCAGTTGAACCCGGCAGTTGAACCCGGCAGTTGAACCCCGCAGCCGAACCGCGCAGCCGAAGCCCGCAGCCTGTGCCGCGAACCCAAAATGCATTCTGCTTGATCGCGCCTCGCGCCGCAAGCTGCGTCGTCGGGAAAGCGCCGATTCTGCAGGGGCCCAGGAGCGGGCATCGTCCGAGCGCAATCGGTGGCGCGCGGAATCGGCGACGCGCGGAGTAAAATAGCGTTTTCGCTTTCCTCCCCGCCCACCATGACGCAATATCGCATCGCCCCATCCATTCTGTCCGCCGATTTCGCGCGGCTCGGAGAAGAAGTCCGCAATGTCGTAGCAGCGGGCGCCGACTGGATCCATTTCGACGTGATGGACAACCACTATGTGCCCAACCTGACGATGGGCCCGATGGTATGCGAGGCTATCCGCCCGTACGTCGATGTCCCGATCGATGTCCACCTGATGGTACGCCCGGTCGATCGCATCGTGCCGGATTTCGCCAAAGCCGGCGCTCATACCATCAGTTTTCATCCGGAAGCTTCGGACCACGTCGATCGCACCCTGTCACTGATTCGCGACAACGGTTGCGAAGCGGGCCTGGTGCTCAATCCGGCCACGGCGCTCGATCATCTCGATCATGTCATGGACCGGCTCGACCTGATCCTGCTGATGTCCGTGAACCCGGGCTTCGGCGGCCAGTCGTTCATCCCGGAAACACTCAATAAGCTACGTCTGGTGAGGGCCCGCATCGACGCCTACACCATGCGCACCGGCCGGGAAATCCGTCTGGAAGTGGACGGCGGCGTAAAAGCCGAGAACATCGCGGAAATCGCCGCGGCTGGCGCAGACACCTTCGTCGCCGGCTCCGCGATCTTCGGCAAACCCGACTACAAGACGGTGATTGATGAAATGCGCGCAGCGCTTGCGAGCGTGGCCGCACGATGAGCACACCCCTGAAAGCTATTGCCCCGCTGCAAAGCACGACCTACAGCATCGCATTCGACGCGGATATCCACGCTGCGCTGATCGACCTCGACGGTACGATGGTCGACACCGCACTCGATTTCACCGCCGCGCTCAACGCCATGCTGCGTGAGATCGGCGCGCCCTCGATCGAGCACGCCGAAGTATTGCGCTATATCGGCAAGGGCTCCGAGAACCTGATCAGCTCGGTGCTCGCTCCCCGCTACGACGCGCCGCGTGCGGCTGCCTTATTCGAACACGCGTACGAGCTCTATCAAGCCGAATATGCGCGCATCAACGGCCAGCAGTCGGCGCTCTACCCCGAAGTGGAGCGTGGCCTGATTGCCTTGCGCGACGCAGGCATCAAGCTCGCCTGCATCACCAACAAACCGCACCGGTTCGCCATCGAGCTGCTGCGCCACTACGAATTGCTCGACTATTTCACGCTGGTCTACGGTGGCGATACCTGGCCTCGCAAAAAGCCTGACCCGATGCCGATGGTCGAGGCCTGCAAAGCGCTCGGCGTGACAACCGCGCATGCCGTCGCCATCGGCGATTCGGAAAACGATGCGCTCGCGGCGCGCGCGGCGGGGCTCTGGTCGCTCGCGGTGCCATACGGATATAACCATGGCCAACCGGTGCAAACAATCCCGGCCGATGGTATAGTCGAAAATCTATATCGCGCTGCGTGTTTGATTCTTCGGCGTGGTTAAATTAAAGTAAATAGAGTTAAATTCGCGGACTTAAATTCCTAAACTTCGGTTAGTAAAATTAAGTTCGACGCCGATGCGAGCCTCGTTGCTCGCATCCCGATCACCTCAATTGACCTCATAGCGTATGTTTCTGAATAAAAAACGGAGTCTGGACAGCATCGACCGGGGCGCATGGCCTTGGCGTCGCTGGTCTTGGTGATACTCACCTGGTAGCCGCTGAAGCGCGTCTTCAGCATCCGTTTTTTATTACGCCGCAGTAATCCTCTTCCCGCAGGTAACCCCGTCGGTGCCGTATCCGATTCTCGATTTCGAGCATCCGCGAGCACCGGTGAACATGGGTTTTCCGAGCTGCACGCGAGCTGCATGGCTTCCGATAAAGGGCCGCAGCCGTTGCGAGTTGAGGGCGCGGCACGCCGTCCGTGTATCCTAATGCCCTGCACCGCGCCGATCGAGCGCCATACTGCAGGCATGCAGGTCACGTGACGCAACAGGAACAGTAAATGACCGAACTCGAATTTCAATCGCTGGCCGCCGAAGGCTACAACCGCATTCCGTTGATTGCGGAAGCGCTCGCCGACCTCGAAACGCCGCTATCCCTGTATCTGAAGCTGGCCCAGGCCGAGCGCAACGGCGCCAATTCCTTTTTGCTGGAATCGGTGGTCGGCGGCGAACGCTTCGGCCGCTACTCGTTCATCGGCCTGCCCGCGCGCACACTGATACGCGCCAGCGGCCAACGCTGCGAAGTGCTGCAAGACGGCGTGGTGACCGAAACGCATCAGGGCGATCCGCTCGATTTCATCGGCCAATTCCAGGCGCGTTTCAAAGTGGCCCAACGCCCCGGTTTGCCTCGTTTCTCGGGGGGGCTAGCCGGTTACTTCGGCTACGATGCAGTGCGGTTCATTGAGAAGAAGCTGGCCGATACCGCACCTCCCGACGATCTGGGCCTGCCCGATATCCAGTTGCTGCTCACCGAAGAGGTGGCCGTCATCGACAATCTGGCCGGCAAGCTTTACCTGATTGTCTATGTCGACCCAACCGCTCCCGAAGCGTATACACGTGGACGCCAGCGCCTGCGCGAGTTGCGCGCGCGCCTGCGCTCGAGCGTGCAACCGCCGGTCACGTCGGCCAGCGTGCGCACCGAAACCTACCGTGAATTCGCGCGCGAAGATTATTTCCGCGCAGTCCTGAAAGCCAAGGAAAACATCGCGGCCGGCGAGCTGATGCAGGTGCAGATCGGTCAGCGCCTGATCAAGCCGTTCCGCGATAACCCGCTTTCGCTGTACCGAGCACTGCGCTCGCTGAACCCGTCGCCGTACATGTATTTCTACAATTTCGGCGATTTTCAGGTGGTGGGCTCCTCGCCGGAGATCCTGGTGCGTCAGGAAAAACGTAGCACCGAACACGGCACCGAGCGCATCGTCACGATACGTCCGCTGGCCGGCACCCGGCCGCGGGGCGCGACGCCCGAACGCGATGCCGAGCTGGCCGTCGAACTGCTGCACGACCCCAAGGAAATTGCCGAGCACGTGATGCTGATCGACCTGGCTCGCAACGACGTGGGTCGCATCGCGAAGATCGGCTCGGTCGTCGTGACCGATCAGATGGCGATCGAAAAATATTCGCATGTGCAACACATCGTCAGCTCGGTCGAGGGCCATCTGAAAGAAGGCATCAGCAACCTCGACGTGTTGCGCGCCACGTTCCCGGCCGGCACGCTGTCGGGCGCGCCCAAGGTACGGGCGATGGAACTGATCGACGAACTGGAGCCGGTCAAGCGCGGCCTGTACGGCGGCGCCGTCGGCTACTTGTCGTTCTCCGGCGAAATGGATCTGGCGATCGCGATTCGTACCGGCATCATCCACGGCGGCAACCTTTATGTGCAGGCGGCCGCGGGCATCGTTGCCGATTCGGTCCCTGAGAGCGAATGGCAAGAAACTGAAAACAAGGCCCGCGCGGTATTGCGCGCGGCAGAACAGGTGCAAGACGGTCTCGACCGTGGCACGGAGGAGTTTTGACCATGCTGCTGATGATCGACAACTACGATTCGTTCACCTACAACCTCGTGCAGTACTTCGGCGAACTCGGCGAAGAAGTGCAGACCATGCGCAACGACGAGATTACGCTGGACGAAATTGCCGCGCTCAAACCGGAACGCATCTGCCTGTCGCCCGGCCCCAGCAACCCGGCCCACGCCGGCATTACCTTGTCGGTGCTCGAGCGCTTTGCCGGACAATTACCGATACTCGGCGTATGCCTGGGGCATCAGGCGATCGGCGAGGCATTTGGCGGCCGCGTGATTCGCGCGCAAACCATCATGCACGGCAAAACCAGCATGATCAAAACCGACGGGCGCGGTGTGTTCAGCGACCTGCCCGAACAGTTCACAGTGACGCGTTACCACTCGCTGGCGATCGAACGCGCTACCTTGCCGGCTTGCCTGGAAATTTCGGCATGGACCGAGGACGGCGAAATCATGGGCGTGCGTCACAAGGAATACGACATCGAAGGGGTGCAATTTCACCCCGAATCGATACTGTCCGAGCACGGCCACGCGCTGCTGGAAAACTTCATCCGAGGCAAGCGCGCTTGAGTCCAGCGGGCGGGCGGGTAGCTACCACCCGCCGCCTGCTGCCCCGCGCACCCGCCTCCACTCGATCTGGATCGACCATGCCGATTACTCCGCAGGAAGCCCTGCAACGCACCATCGAACACCGTGAGATTTTTCACGACGAAATGCTGCACCTGATGCGTCTGATCATGCGCGGCGAAATCTCGCCCATCATGACCGCCGCGATCCTCACCGGGCTGCGCGTCAAAAAAGAAACCATCGGCGAAATTGCAGCGGCCGCCACGGTGATGCGCGAATTTGCCACGCATGTCGAGGTACCCGACCGCTCGCATTTCGTCGATATTGTCGGAACCGGCGGCGACGGCTCCAATACGTTCAACATTTCCACCGCCAGCACTTTCGTGTGTGCGGCGGCCGGCGCCAAGGTTGCCAAGCATGGCAATCGCAGCGTCTCGAGCAAATCGGGCAGCGCCGATGTACTCGAAGCGCTGGGCGTCAATATCATGCTCGATGCGCAGCAAGTCGCGCAGAGCATCGAGGCGACCGGCATCGGTTTCATGTTCGCGCCCAATCACCATCCGGCCATGAAAAACGTGGCGCCGGTGCGACGCGAACTCGGCGTGCGGACCATTTTCAATATCCTCGGTCCGCTGACGAATCCGGCGAACGCGCCCCATCAGTTGATGGGCGTCTTCCATCCCGATCTGGTCGGCATTCAGGCGCGCGTGATGCAGCGGCTGGGCGCCAAGCATGTGCTGGTAGTACACGGCATGGACGGCATGGACGAAGTGTCGATGGGCGCCACGACGCTGGTCGGTGAGCTGCGCGACGATCAGGTGAGCGAGTACGAGATTCATCCTGAGGATTATGGTCTGCAGATGCAGTCCAACCGCACCCTCAAGGTGGCCGACGCCGCAGAATCGGGCAAGATGCTGTTGGGCGCGCTCGACAACGAACCTGGCGTGGCGCGCGAAATTGTCGCATTGAATGCGGGAGCCGCGCTCTACGCTGCCGATCTGGTGCCTTCTATCGGCGTCGGGATAGAACGTTCGCGTGAAGCCATCGCGAGCGGGGCGGCACGCTCCAAGGTGGACGAGCTGGTGCGTTTTACTCAACAATTCAAACGGTAGTCACCTGCATCATGAGCGATATCCTCAAACGCATCATTAGCGTCAAGCACGAAGAAGTCGCGGCAGCTCAGCGCATAGCCCCGCTGCCCGCGCTGCTGGAAACTGCGCGAGCACGCTGCCTTGACCAACGCGATCAACGCGATTTTGTCGGCGCACTGCGCGCCAAAGTCGCCGAGGGCAAAGCCGCCGTGATCGCCGAAGTGAAAAAGGCGAGTCCGTCCAAAGGCGTAATACGCGAGCATTTCGTCCCGGCCGAGATTGCCGCAAGCTACGCTGAACACGGCGCAGCCTGTTTGTCGGTGCTCACTGATACGCCATTTTTCCAAGGCAGCGCCGACTATCTTCGGCAAGCTCGCGCCGCCTGCACGTTGCCGGTGCTGCGCAAGGATTTCATGGTCGATGGTTATCAGATCGTGGAAGCCGCAGCGATGGGCGCCGATTGCATCTTGCTGATCGCGGCAGCGCTCTCTCTGTCGACCATGCAGGAGTTCGAAACGCTGGCCCATTCGCTTGGTCTGGCCGTATTGGTGGAAGTCCACGACGGCGCCGAACTCGACGCGGCACTGACTTTGAAAACGCCATTGATTGGCATCAATAACCGCAATCTGCGTACCTTCGAAGTCAGCCTGGAAAACACCTTCGAGCTGCTCGATCGCATTCCGGACGATCGCATGGTCGTCACGGAGTCCGGCATACTGACCCGCGAGGACGTGGAGCGCGTGCGCGCGCGTGACGTGCATGCGTTCCTGGTCGGCGAGGCATTCATGCGCGCTGAAAACCCGGGTAAAGCACTGGCGCAGATGTTTCACTGAACGGCCGTCGTTCGCGACTGGGGAGGTGCGCATTGGTCTCCTTTTCAGCCACAGCTTTCGACTAGCGCTTTCGGCCACATTTTTATCGGAACTGTCATGGCGATCGAACAGGAAATGAAACTCGCGCTGCCGGAGGCTGACGTCGACGCGTCGATCGCCTTCCTGACGCAACGCGCCGGCGCGCAGCCCACCTCGATTCCACTGGAAAACATCTATTTCGATACGCCAGACTGCGCGCTCGCCAAGGTCAAAAGCGCGGTGCGCCTGCGCCGCACACCGCACGGGTGGCTGCAAACGTTCAAAGCGGGCGGCGGCTCGCGTGAGGGTCTACATAGCCGTAACGAGTGGGAAATGCCCGTTGCCGGTGCCCAACTCGAACCGACGCCGCTGCTAACTGCCTGCGCAACCCATCCGGCGGCGCTGATACTTAAGCTGGCCGTACCCACGTTGCAACCGCTGTTCAGAACGGATTTCACGCGCTTGTTGTGGAATGTGCTGCACGAGGGCGCGCAGATCGAAGCCGCGCTGGATCGGGGCGTGGTCGAAGTCGAGCGCGATGGGCAACGCCATACGGTGCCGATCTGCGAAATCGAACTCGAGCTCAAAGGCGGTCCAGAGCAAGCATTGCTGAGCTTGGCACACGCGCTGCGTCAGGTAATTCCGGGGCTGAAACCGGACGACACAAGCAAGGCACAACGCGGCTACGCGCTTTATCGCGCTTGATTCGCTCGCTGATGACGCTCTCGTTCGTGACGCTCTCGTCCATGACTTTCTCCTTCATCGAGCGCTCATTCACGAGCCGGCGAGCAACGCATCGCCAGCCCTCCCGGCTTTATTCCATTTTTTGCGAGCACCATGGCACCCACTCCTCCACGCCCGCGGTCCGGAACCCGTCAACGTTCGAGCGGCACAGCCACGCAAGCGGGGCTCTTCGATACCGCTCACGCGCCTGATGCTGCGCCGGATGCCGCACCGCCCACCATGAGCCCGGCCGCGCTGGCGCACCAGTTCACCGAACTGCCGCCGGACTGGCATGCCGTGCTGACGCCGTTTACGGCCAGCCCCATCTGCGCGAGCCTGTGCGATTTTGTCGACGGCGAACGCGCCGCCGGCAAGACCATCTACCCGGCGGAGGTATTTCGTAGCCTGCACCTGACCCGTGCGCAAGATGTCAAAGTCGTGATCCTGGGGCAAGACCCTTATCACGGCGACGACCACGGCCGGCCGCAGGCTCACGGCCTGGCCTTTTCGGTCCCCCCCGGCGTGCGGCCACCGCCATCGCTGAAAAATATATTCAAGGAACAGGCCGCCAGCCTGGACCTGCCGATTCCCTCGCATGGCTGCCTGGATGCCTGGGCTCGGCAAGGCGTGCTGCTGCTTAATACCGTGCTCACGGTCGAGGCCGGCCTGGCCGCCAGCCACGCAAAACGCGGCTGGGAGCCCTGCACCGACACCCTGCTGGCCGAGTTGGCGAACCGCTACGACGGCCTCGTCTTCATGTTGTGGGGCGCCCACGCGCAGGCCAAACGAGCGCTGCTGAATCCGCAGCGCCATACCATCCTCGAAGCGCCCCACCCCTCGCCGCTCTCGGCGCACCGTGGTTTCCTCGGGTGCGGCCACTTTGTCAAGGCCAACGCGGCGCTCGTCGCCACCGGCCGCACACCCATAGACTGGGGCCTGCCGGTTACCTGAGCCGGTTACCTGAGCCGGTTACCTGAGCCGGTTGCCGCAGGCGGTTACTTGAGCTGCTTACCCCAGCCGATTCCCGCGGCCGCCGACGCAACGTCTGCAGGTTTTATCTGTCTTATGCAGGCGGGCGACCCCGGCAAGTGCTATCGTTATTGTCGCTGCGCGGTCTTCGTCAAGTTTTCGGCCTTGCGCTTTGGCCTAAATCCCAGCCTAAATTCCTGGCCTGAATTCCCGGTCACGATTTTTCGACCACGAGCCGCGCGCACTGCGAGTCCGCCGTGACGGCCTTCGGTCGCCCGCCTGTATGCCCCGTGCGTGCTGGAGCGACCCTGTTGGGCCGGTACGGCTGACCTATTCGATAAAGGAGCTGTTATGAGTCGCAAAACACCGATCGAGCGCTATCGAAATATTGGCATTAGCGCCCACATTGACGCCGGCAAGACCACCACGACCGAGCGCATTCTCTTCTACACCGGCGTGAATCATAAAATCGGTGAAGTGCATGACGGTGCTGCGACGATGGACTGGATGGAGCAGGAGCAAGAGCGCGGCATCACGATCACGTCGGCGGCTACCACCGCCTTCTGGAAAGGCATGGCCGGCAATTATCCCGAGCACCACATCAATATCATCGACACCCCGGGCCACGTCGACTTCACCATCGAGGTGGAGCGCTCGATGCGCGTGCTCGATGGCGCCTGCATGGTGTACGACTCGGTGGGCGGTGTTCAGCCGCAATCGGAAACCGTCTGGCGCCAAGCCAACAAGTACAAAGTGCCGCGTATCGCTTTCGTCAACAAGATGGATCGGGTCGGCGCCGATTTCTTTCGCGTGCAAAGACAAATCGCCGAACGGCTGAAAGGCGTCGGCGTGCCCATCCAGATTCCGATCGGCGCTGAAGAGCATTTCCAGGGCGTGGTCGACCTGGTCAAGATGAAGGCAATTTTTTGGGACGACGCCAGCCAGGGCGTCAAGTTCGAATACCGTGAAGTGCCGCCCGAGCTGCTCGATCTGGCCCATGAATGGCGCGAAAAAATGGTCGAAGCCGCGGCCGAAGCCAGCGAGGAACTGCTCGACAAATACATCGGCGGCGAAGCGCTGACCGAAGACGAGATCAAGGCCGCGCTGCGCGTACGCACCATCGCCAACGAGATCGTGCCGATGCTGTGCGGCAGCGCGTTCAAGAACAAAGGCGTGCAGGCCATGCTCGACGCAGTGATCGACTACCTGCCGTCGCCGCTCGACGTGCCCGCCATCATGGGCCATACCGAAGACGACGAAACGGCCGAGCGCCATCCGAGCGACGACGAGCCGTTTTCGGCACTCGCCTTCAAGATCATGACCGATCCGTTCGTCGGCCAATTGATTTTCTTCCGCGTTTATTCGGGCGTGGCCAATTCGGGCGATACCGTCTACAACCCGGTCAAAGCCAAGAAAGAGCGGCTCGGCCGGATCCTGCAGATGCATGCCAACGAGCGTCACGAAATCAAGGTCGTGCATGCGGGCGACATTGCCGCGGCAGTCGGCTTGAAAGATGCGACCACGGGCGACACGCTATGCGACCCCGCTCACATCATCATCCTGGAACGCATGATCTTCCCTGAGCCGGTGATCTCGCAGGCGGTCGAACCCAAGACCAAGGTCGACCAGGAGAAAATGGGCATTGCGCTGAATCGGCTCGCCCAGGAAGATCCGTCGTTCCGGGTTCAAACCGATGAGGAATCGGGCCAGACCATCATTTCCGGGATGGGCGAGTTGCACCTGGAAATTCTGGTGGACCGCATGCGGCGTGAATTCGGTGTCGAAGCGACCGTGGGCAAGCCGCAGGTCGCGTACCGGGAAACCATCAAGACCTCGGTCAGCGATGTCGAAGGCAAGTTCGTCAAGCAGTCGGGCGGCCGCGGCCAATACGGCCACGCAGTGCTGAACCTCGACCCGCAACCGCAAGGCAAGGGATATGAGTTTGTCGATGCGATCAAGGGCGGGGTCGTGCCGCGTGAATATATCCCTGCGGTGGACAAGGGTATCCAGGAAACGCTGAAGTCAGGCGTGCTGGCGGGCTATCCGGTGGTGGACGTCAAGGTCACGCTGGTGTTCGGTTCATACCACGACGTTGACTCGAACGAAAACGCGTTCCGGATGGCCGGGTCGATGGCCTTCAAGGAAGGCATGCGACGCGCCAAGCCGGTGCTGCTTGAGCCGATGATGGCGGTCGAGGTGGAAACGCCGGAAGACTTCATGGGCAACGTGATTGGCGATCTTTCGTCGCGGCGCGGCATGGTGCAGGGCATGGAAGATATCGCGGGCGGCGGCGGCAAGGTAGTACGCGCCGAAGTGCCGTTGGCCGAGATGTTCGGCTACTCGACCTCGCTGCGTTCGCTCACGCAAGGTCGCGCGACCTATACGATGGAGTTCAAGCACTACGCCGAAACGCCGTCCAACGTTGCGGAAGCCATTACCAGCGCTAGAAAGCCGCGTTAAAAAAACATCATCCCCGTTTGCCCACGCTGTCGATCCAGACGGCGCGTGCAAGCGGGGATTTTTTTTGCCTTGCTGGTTTTGGAACTGAGCGATTGTGAGAGACGCGGCTATCGCCAAAAAGGACCTATCGTTAAGCCGCGCCTATCGTCAAACCGCAACAACCCCTAAACCATAACGATCATTAAACCGCCGCGATCGCCTGACGCGCCGATGCACGTGCATCGTTGGCGGCCGCTTCACCCATCGCCAAACCTTCAGCGTAGATGAACTCGACGTCGGTCATGCCCAGGAAACCCAGGAAGGTTTTCAGATACGGCGTTTGCGTATCGTTCGGGGTGCCCGAGTATTTGCCGCCGCGCGCCGCCACCACATACACTTTCTTGCCCTTTACCAGACCTTCGGGAACGCCTTCCGGGGTATAGCGGAACGTCACGCCAGCACGGGCGATCCAGTCGAAATACGCCTTGAGTTGCGAGGAGATGCCGAAGTTGTACATCGGCACACCCAGCACGATGATATCGGCTGCTTGCAATTCCGTGATCAACGCGTCGCTGCGGTCGACGACTTGCTGCTGTGCCGCGCTGCGCTTGTCGCCCGGCGTGAAGAATGCGCCTAGCGTGTCGTCGTTCAAATGCGTGGTGCCTTCGTTCAGCAGATCACGCACCGTGACTTGCGCGCCGCCGAATTTGGTCTTCAGCTTGGCAACGAGTTCGCTTGCCAGCAGCGTGGATTGAGCGCCTTGCGAACGAGCGGCCGAGTTGACTTGGAGTATCGTGGTCATGAGAGTTTCCTGAGTGAGTTATCGAACAGGTGGTTCGTTAAGTCAGGATTCTAGACCGCGCTCGAAACGGAACAAGCCCTTGCAGCGTGACGGATTGTCCTAAAAATGTAGCTAATCGATTTGGCCCGGCCTCCGATTGGAAACCGGGGCCGTCGGCGCTGCCTTCAGTTATTCGCCCAACCACGCTTCGCGCCATTTGCGCGCCGTGCCACGGGCCTGCGAAGCAGTGAGTCGATAGCGAGCGACATCCGGAGCATCCAACTTGACGGTGTAGCCACGCAATTCGTCGCGATGGAAGGCATGTACTTCAATGCGCTCGCCGCTACGATAACGCGTCAACAAACTGTCAAGATTACTGCCGGTTACGCGCAGTCCATCGAGCGCCACAAGGACATCACCTGCCGATAGCCCGGCTCGATGCGCCGCGCCGTTCTCATACACGCTCGCAAGCGTACACTCGGCGCCGCCGCGCACGCGTGCCCCGAGCGACGGTTTGCCCGCGCCGGCGTCGGGCGCCAGCGTAATACCGAACGGTTCCAGCAACGCCTGCATCGGAAGATCGCGCGTGCCGTGGACCGCGAGCGCAAACAGCTTGCGCAGATCCGCGCCCGTCGCTTCGGCGATCAGTGCCTCCACGTCCTGCTCTTCGATGCCCTGTGGATTGCCGCGGTAAAAGTCACGTCCATAGCGCGCCCACAATAGACGCATCACGTCGTCAAGCGAACGGCGGTTGCGTGTTTGCAAGCGTATCGACAGGTCGAACGCCAACGCCACCAGCGATCCTTTGGTGTAGTAGCTGACGATCGCATTGGGCGCATTCTCGTCCTGCCGGTAATACTTGACCCATGCGTCAAATGAACTCTGTGCCACGCTTTGCTTCAAGCGTCCACTGCCGCGCAGTACGCCGGCGATCGTCTTGCCCAGCAATTGCAAATAGTCGTCGCCCGTGATGGCCTTGCTGCGCACCAACATCAAGTCGTCGTAATACGACGTGAAGCCTTCGAACAGCCAGAGCAGCGAGCTATAGTTTTCCTGCGTCAAATCGTAGGGCGCGAAACGCGCCGGCTTGATGCGTTTGACGTTCCACGTGTGGAAATACTCGTGGCTGCATAGCCCGAGATACGTGCGATAGCCTTCGGTCAAAGCCGCCGTACCCGTCTGCCCTTGGCACGGCAAATCGGCGCGATTGCAGATCAACGCCGTCGACGCCCGGTGTTCGAGGCCCCCATAACCATCGGTCACGGCCATGGTCATGAACACATACCGATCGACCGGCGCGGCATGAGTCTTGGGTTCGAACAGCGCAATCTGCGTTTCGCAGATCTGCTTGAGATCGGTGGTCAGGCGTTCGAGATCGAGCCCCGGCACGCGGCCGCTAATCACGACATCGTGCGGCACCCCATGAGCCTTGAACTGGCCCAGCGCGAAACGGCCCAATGTCACTGGATGGTCAATCAGCTCGTCGTAGTCGGCGGCGTGGTATTGCCCGAACGCGTAGCGGCGGGTACCCCGCGCTTCGCTCAGCGCGGTTGCCACGCGCCAGTCGGCATAGGCCTCGCCTTCGGGCTTGCGCAACTCGACACGACACGGCGCCGCTTCATGGCCAAGCGCCGCGAGGAACACGCTGGTGCCGTTGAAAAAGCCGACGGTATCGTCCAGGTGCGCCGCGCGCACCGACAGATCCCACGCATACACCTCGTAGGTGAGCGTCAACGCGCCGCGAACCGGAGCCGCCTGCCAACTGTGCTTGTCGGTTTTTTCGATTGCCACCCGTCGGCCATCCGCCGAGGCGGCCGTCAGCGTCACGATGTTGCGGGCGAATTCGCGCACCATATAGCTGCCCGGAATCCAGACTGGCAGCATGAAACGCTGCCCCTGCGGGTCGGGATCGCTCAGCGTGAGCGTGACTTCGAATAGATGAGCGCTTGGATCTTTGGGAACAATCGAGTAAAGGACGGGCTTCATCGGCAGCGAGATAGATTGAAAGAAAAAAATCAGTGAATCGTGGCGAGTTGCTTTTCGAGCTCGTCGGCCGACACCGCGCCCGGCAGCCGGCGACCGTCAGCCAGAATGATGGTGGGCGTGCCGTCCACCTTCAGGCGCTGGCCCAGCGCCAGGTTCTTGTCGAGAGCCGCGGTATCGCATTGCCCCGAGCCGGTCGGGGTTTTATGGTTCACCATCCAGTTTTCCCAAGCCGCGGCTCGGTCGGACGCACACCAGATGATTTTCGATTTCACGCTGGAATCCGGTGTCAGCACGGGATACAGAAAGGTGTAGACGGTAATGTTGTTGACGTCCTTCAAGCTCTCTTCCAACCGTTTGCAAAACGGGCAATTCGGGTCGGAAAATACGGCGATCTTTCGACTGCCGTTGCCTTTGACTACCTTGATTGCATCCGCGAGCGGCAAGGTATCGAAGCCCACCTTGTTTTGCTCGGCCAGCTTCGCCTGCGTCAAATTGGTGTGAGTCTGGGTGTCGAGCAAATCGCCGATCAACACGTAGTTGCCTGCCGCATCGCTATAGATAATCTGATTGCCGAGATTGACCTCGTACAGCCCGGCCACGGGCGTTTTGCTCACGCTCTGGATGGGTGCGTCGGCACCTAGCCGATCTTGCAGCGTCGCCTTGATCTTGTCGGTCACCCCGTCCGCACTGGCCGTGCCGGCCAATACCAATGCGACGCCAATCGCGCCAACCAGCCGGGCGCCCAAGCGCATCTTTGCGTTCATATCTATCCTCGTTTAAACCATTAGACCTGTACGGATGCGCCGCCAAGCCCTAAAAAATCAGCCCAGCGCGCTTGAGACCAGCCAACGTTTGATCAGCGGTTGGGACGCCACCAGCGACATTCCCAGATTGCGCGCACCACGCACCATAGCCCCCGGTGCCGCAAAGAGCCGGTGCAAGCCATCGGTCGCGATCACCAGTTTTTGAATATCGGCGCGGCGCGAACGTTCGTAACGGCGCAGCAAGATCAGATCGCCCGGATCGCGAAAAGGTTCGCGCTGCCCGACGACATCGACCAGCGAGGCCACATCGCGCATACCGAGATTCATGCCTTGGCCCGCCAGCGGATGTATCGTGTGGGCGGCGTCGCCCACCAGCGCAATGCGCGGTGCGATCAAGCGATCCACCTCCTGCAGCACCAACGCAAAGCCGCGGGCCGGCGTCACACATTCAAGCGCGCCCAATTTGCTGCCGACGGCTTGCTCGACCTGCGCGGCCAGTTGCGCCGGTTCGAGCGCGAGCAAGGCCTGCGCATGCGCCGACTCAGCCGACCACACCAAGGACACGTGCTGATCGGGCAATGGCAGCAGAGCAATGATTTCGCCGTGGCTGAACCATTGATAAGCGGTTTCACCGTGCGGCAAGGCCGCGCGAAAATTGGCGACGATGCCGGTTTGCCGGTAGTCGCGCTGTTTGACTTGTGCTTCGGTCTGCGAACGTACCCACGAATGAGCGCCGTCCGCGCCTACCACCAACCGCGCTTGCAGGCTTGCACCGCTGTCCAGTGTCAGCGTCGCCGCTTTTGCGTCCACCGTCAGCGCCTGTGCACGCTGCGCGATCCAGGTCACGTTCGGTTGAAAGCCCAGCGCGGCATCGAGAGCGCGCTCGACCAAGCCGGATTCGACAATCCACGCCAACTGCGGCACTGCAGCCTGGAACGCGGAAAAATGAAGTTGTGCCAATGCGTCGCCAAACACCCGCATATCGAAAACCGGAGTCAGGCGTGCTCGATCGAGCGCTGGCCAAACCCGCAACTGTTCGAGCAGCGCTTGCGAACTCGACGAAAACGCATACACGCGCGAGTCGTAGCCGTCGGGCGTCGGCGCGGCCGGCGCCGGGCTTGCCAGCAAGGCCACGCGTAGACCGGACTGCGCCAGGGCCAGCGCGGATGTCTTGCCGAGCAAACCGCCGCCGACGACCGCGATGTCATATGTTTGTAGTGTCATCGTTGCATTATAGCCGGGCGCCTGTCGGTCGTTTGGCAAACGCCGGGGCCGGTGAGCTGGATTTTATGCCCCAGGGTGTCGCGAAGATTTGCGGGGTTTCGCGGGTTGGCTCGCGGGTTGGCTCGTATACAAACGTTTACAGCCAGACGGGGGTTTTTTTACCGGCTTTTTACGCGCTGCTGCCTACACTGGTGTCGTGTTCCACAACCAGTGAGTCTAAGTCATGGGCCATGCCACTGCCCTGCAGTCCTTTAACCGTAACGATGTAACAGCTCGAACAGCTCGATCTGCAATAGTACGAACCCACTTCCCCGCGGCACGCTACGCTCATATCAAAGCGCGCCACTCGTCTGATTCGATGCGTGCAATGTTGGGCGCGCATCCGACGCGCAGCGCACCGGACCGCCGCACACGCGTAACCGAAGAACGCGTCATGTTGCAAATCACCCTCGACGAATCCCTGTTAGCCACCTTCCGACGCAACATGTTCGGCGCCCGCGAAGGCCTGATCCAACTCCTGCGCGTACAACCCGACCCGCGTCACACCACTCGCGTCAGAGTATGGCTGGGCTTGACCCGCCCCGCACTGCACAGCGTCATCGCGCTGGTCCTCAGGACCTTGCCCGAAGCCGAAATCGGCCGAATTGCCCCCGCCTAAGAGAATTCACGATGAAATCCGCTACCCGCTTCAGCGGCGTCTGGGTGCCGCTCATCACCCCGTTCCAGTTTAATGCCCAGGACCCCGCCGAAGCCGGCGCAGTCGATCTCGCCACCGCTCAGCGTCTCGCGCGCTTCTATGCCGACGCAGGTGTGGCCGGACTTGTCGTATGCGGCACCACCGGGGAAGCCGCGACGCTTTCGCCCACCGAACAGCATGCGTTGCTCAGCGCGGTGCTTGAAGCCGTGCAAGGGCGCTGCCCCGTCATGATGGGCGTGGCCGGCAACCATACCGATGCGCTGGCGCAGCGCGTACGCTTGCTCGACGGCTTCGACCTGGCGGGTCTGCTGATATCGCCGCCGGCTTATGTCAAACCGTCGCAGGCCGGCATCATCGCGCATTATCTGAAGTTGGCCTCGGCCACGCGTCATCCTGTCGTGCTGTACAACATCCCGTCGCGCACCGGCGTCAATATGACGCCCGTCACGGTGGCGAAGCTGGTGGCTACGGGGCGCTTCCCGGCCATCAAGGAATCGGCGGGCGACGTGCCGCAAATGCTGAACCTGCTTGAGATTCCACAACTGGACGTGCTTTGCGGCGACGATATCTTGTTGCTGGCGAGCTTGTTGATGGGTGCCAGCGGAACAATTTGCGCGTCCGCTCACATTCGGCCCGATCTGTTCGTATCGCTTTATCAGCAGGTTCGACAAGGGCGTGGCGCTGCGGCGACGGCGTTGTTCCAGCAACTCAAGCCGCTGATTGAAACGCTGTTTTCAGAGCCGAATCCGGCTCCCCTGAAGGCCGCGCTTGCACAACAAGGCTGGTTGCGCGAAACGCTGCGGCTGCCCATGACGCCGGTGAGCGAAGCCTGCAATCAGAACCTCGCGCTGCAGCTTGAACGTGTCATGAAGCTTGAAAAAGTGGGCGTCAGCGCTTTGGCCGCCTGATCGGGCAGAACGCGGCAGCGGTGCCCTGCGTGCGCTTTTGCGCTTAGCCCCGCGCGCGCGGCGTCTGCCAGGGTATATTGGCCTGCGCATCGACTCGCGTATCTGCTTATGCATCGACGTTCGCATTGATGTGTGCATCTACGTGTTTGCGCTGCACCGCAGCCGCAACGGTACAATAGCGGTTTCCCCGGTGGTGAACGGCGACTGCGCCCGACCCCGGCGCAGCGTCGAGGCGCGCGCCCAGGCTGGCGCCAAGCCACTCCGAACCCTTCGTTCGAGCCCACCCGGTCCGCCTGAACCCGATTCGCGAAGGATCCCATGAGCCTCAAATGCGGCATTGTCGGCTTGCCCAACGTCGGCAAGTCCACCCTGTTTAATGCACTGACCAAAGCCGGCATCGCCGCTGAAAATTACCCGTTCTGCACGATAGAGCCGAACGTCGGTATCGTCGAAGTGCCGGATCCGCGCCTGCAGGCGCTGGCCGAGATCGTCAAGCCGGAGCGCATCGTGCCGGCCATCGTCGAATTTGTCGATATCGCCGGCCTGGTCGCGGGCGCGTCCAAGGGCGAAGGGCTGGGCAACAAATTCCTCGCCAACATCCGCGAAACCGACGCAATTACGCATGTGGTGCGCTGCTTCGAAGATCCGAACGTGATCCATGTGGCCGGCAAGATCGATCCGCTGTCCGACATCGAAGTGATCAATACCGAGTTGGCACTGGCCGACTTGGCCACGGTCGAGAAAGCATTGTCGCGCTATACCAAGGCGGCCAAGTCGGGCAACGATAAGGAAGCGATCAAGCTCGCCGCCGTGCTCGAACGCGTGCGTGCGCAGCTCGATCAAGCCAAACCGGTACGTGCGCTCGATTTGTCCGATGATGAACTCGTGCTGCTCAAGCCGTTCTGCCTGATCACCGCCAAACCGACCATGTACGTCGCGAACGTGAAAGACGACGGCTTCCACAACAACCCGCTGCTCGACGTCGTAACAAAATACGCCGAATCCGAGAAGGCGCCGGTTGTGGCTGTGTGCGCCGCGATCGAAGCGGAAATTGCCGACTTGCCTGAAGAAGATATGGGCGTGTTTCTGGCCGACATGGGCATGGAAGAACCAGGCTTGGCCCGCGTGATCCGCGCCGGGTTCCGCTTGCTCGGTTTGCAGACCTATTTCACCGCAGGCGTGAAGGAAGTGCGTGCCTGGACCATCCATGTAGGCGACACGGCGCCCCAGGCTGCCGGCGTCATCCATACCGACTTTGAACGCGGCTTTATCCGCGCGCAGACGATAGCCTTCAATGACTTCATCGCCTTCAAGGGTGAACAAGGCGCGAAGGAAGCGGGCAAGATGCGCGCTGAAGGGAAGGAATATGTCGTGCATGATGGCGACGTGCTGAATTTCTTGTTCAACGTCTAGTGTGTTGATTTAGCCTACCTAGCCCAAAATACAATTCCTCGATATATCAGGAATTTTGCAAGTGTCTAAGCCCGCGTTCAGCGGGCTTTTTTTTATCCGCGTAACCCGGTAGTCTTAACACCGCTCTGCGGCCGGCGCGGGAGGCTAAGGAACAGTTTGTTGGCTTTCAAGTCGGTCATCCCCAATAGACAAGCTGGCCGCAATCGGGCCAGAATCACGACGCTTACATCACCGACGGCCGCGACACAGTCGACGTCCGACGCGTCGGCGAGGACTGAAGCAGTGGCGACGACCGCAGCTCAATCGACGACGCAAAAGTCGTATACACCCGACGCCCCGTCGCCTATCTCCGCCCAGGCTCAGCCTCACGGCAGGCGACAGCTACCTAAGTAACCGCGGTCGCCGGGCTACAGCCAAGGTGACCGATTAAACGCGAGAGGCATTGTGTATCACTGGGATTTTGGCGCAGTCTGGGCTTACCGCTCCTTGTTGTTTCAGGGCCTGTTATACACGCTGCTTTACACGGTGGTTTGCGTCGGCCTGGGCCTGCTGATCGGCCTGGTCACCGGTCTAGGCCGGCTGGCGAAAAGCGTGCTGATCCGCGCGCCACTGCGTGCCTATGTAGAACTGTTTCGCTGCACGCCGGTACTCGTGCAATTGATCTGGTTTTACTACGCGTTGCCGATACTCACCGGCATCGACATGTCGGCGGCCACCGCCGCAGTGCTGGCGCTATCGCTCTACGGCGGCGCATTCTATTCGGAGATCGTGCGTGCCGGCGTGATCTCGATCGACGCGGGCCAGACCGAGGCCGGCATGGCGATCGGCATGACCCGCGCCCAGGTGATGCGCCGCGTGATCCTGCCGCAGGCGTTCAAACGCATGGTGCCGCCGCTGATGAGCCAGTCCATCATGCAGCTAAAAAATACCTCTTTGCTGTCGGTGCTTGCGGTTCCCGATTTGCTCTATCAGGGGCAATCCGCCGCGCACGATTCCTATCGCCCGCTCGAAATCTACACGATCGTGGCCATTTGCTATTTCGTCGTCCTGCTGCCCGCGACGATTATCTCCAAGCGGCTGGAAACCCGGCTCGCCAAGCAAGACAACGCGTGACCGGGACGAGACAAACATGGCAGAACCAATGATCACCCTCACGCGTCTGCGCAAGCAATTCAATGCGCAGGTCGTGCTCAAGGACATTTCGCTGACGGTCGAAAAAGGCAAGGTGGTCGCCATCATCGGCCCGTCGGGTTCCGGCAAATCGACACTGCTCAGGTGCATCAATCTGCTCACGATTCCCGATGGGGGGCATTTGCAGGTCGGCTCTCACAGTTTCGATTTCGACGCGCACAAGCGTGCGTTGCCGCCGGATCGTCAGCTTGCGAAGTTTCGCGCCAACACCGGCATGGTGTTCCAGCATTTCAACTTGTTCCCGCATATGACGGTTTTGCAAAACGTCATGGAGGGCATGCTGACGGTGCTGAAAAGACCGCACGCCGAAGCGGCCGAACAGGCTCGCGAGTTGCTGACTCGAGTTGGTCTGGCCGATCGCGCACAGGCTTATCCGAACAATTTATCGGGTGGACAGAAGCAGCGCGTGGCGATCGCCCGGGCGCTTGCGCTGCAACCCGAGGTGATGTTGTTCGACGAAGCCACCTCGGCGCTCGACCCCGAGCTGGTTGGCGAAGTATTGAGCGTGATCAGGACGCTGGCGCAAGCCGGTATGACGATGGTGCTGGTCACGCATGAAATCGCGTTTGCCCGCGAGGTGGCCGACGAGGTGGTGTTCATGCGCGATGGTGTGGTCGTCGAAAGTGGCCCCGCGGCGCAACTGATCGACCGGCCGGCGCAGGCGGCTACGCAAGCGTTTTTGGCGCGCTTTAATGCGGGTGCCGCAGCGTCTTGAGAGCAAGTGTTTGCATGCGCCGCTGAGCTGAGCCGCGCTCAGCACCAGCACCAGCACCAGCACCAGCACCGCAGCTAGCTTAAAACGACGCGTCTTTCGGAAAATCCGTCGCCTTGATACCGACGAGCTTTTCCATATTGGCGAGTATCGTGGCGCGGGTCTTGCCGGTGCGGTGCATCTCCGCGAGCCACTGGTTGATGAAGTTCATCAGCGCCGGATCGCTTTCTTGCTGGATCCCCGCGCACACATCGGTGCCCTCGACCGGCGTGGGTATCACCATATGCCCCAGGCCCGGCGCCTTCGCGAGCACCGTGGCGGCCAGCACCACGACCAGCACCTGGGCATCGGCACGGCCGGTCTGCAACGCGAGCGTGGCGTCGCCCGAGGTGTCATAACGTCGCACAGTCGCATTGGGCAGCGTGCGCGTGGCGAACTGATCCTGGTTCGAACCCACATCGACGGCGATGCGCGCGTCCGGCTTGTTGATCTCGGCCCAGGTGGTCGGGTTGTAGCCCTTGCGCGCGACAATGGTAAAAGTGTTGTGGAACACCGGGTCGGTGAACCCTATCATCTTGCGGCGCTGTTCGGTCGGCCCCAGGCCGAACATGCAATCGATCTTGTTGGACTGCAAGTCGAGCACCGCATTGCCCCAGGTCGTCTCCACATACTGCAGCTTGACGCCGAGCGCGCTGGCCAGGTCGCGCGCAAAATCGGCGCCGAAGCCCAGCCACTGTCCGGTCGCGATATCTTTGGCAAAGTAGGGCGCAGCGCCCGCCACCATGCCGCTACGCAAAGTCCCCGTGCGTTTGATGCGCGCCATCGCCGCTTCGCCTCCCGTTTGCGCATGCAACGCGCTTAAAGGCAACATGGCACCGATTCCGGTGGCGCCCAAGGCGCTGACGAATTGACGACGTGTAGGCATGCTTTTTCCCAGTCCTGATTAAGAAGGTAACCCCGAGGTGACGCTCGCTCGCGCTCGGGCTCAATGGTGTTGCCTGCTCTCATGGGTGTCAATATGGGTTGGACCTGACACGGCCACCCCGCTTGCGGTTGCCACACGCGCGGGCGCGCTTCTCGCCCACTTCTCGCCGACCTCTCGGCGCCGTCTCGTGAGCTTCTCGCCGGTTGCCCGTGAATCCCGCAGCCCGATCCCGTACAATAACTGCTTGTTGCGCCGGGTCTCACGCTTTGTCACGCACCCCGCCACCCTCTTCCATCAAAGTTATCCGGACTCGCTATGGCACAGTATGTTTTCACCATGAATCGGGTGGGCAAGATCGTCCCGCCCAAACGCCAGATTCTGAAGAATATCAATTTGTCGTTTTTCCCTGGCGCCAAGATCGGCGTGCTCGGCCTGAACGGCTCGGGCAAATCGACCGTGCTGAAGATCATGGCCGGCCTGGATACGGAAATCGAAGGCGAAGCCACGCCGATGCCGAATCTGTCGATCGGCTATCTGCCGCAAGAACCGGTGATCGATCCGGAATTCACCGTGCGTCAGGCGGTCGAAGCAGGCCTGGGCGAAATTTTCTCGGCACAGCAAAAGCTCGAAGAGATCTACGCGGCCTACGCCGAAGAAGATGCCGACTTCGACGCGCTCGCGGCCGAACAAGCCAAGTATGAAGCGATCATCGCGGCCAGCGACGGCGCCAGCCCGGAGCAGCAGTTGGAGATCGCCGCCGACGCATTGCGCCTGCCGGCCTGGGACGCCAAGATCGGCCACCTGTCGGGTGGCGAAAAGCGCCGCGTTGCGCTGTGCCAATTGCTGCTGTCCAAACCCGACATGTTGCTGCTCGATGAGCCGACCAACCACTTGGACGCGGAATCGGTCGACTGGCTGGAGCAGTTCCTCACCCACTTCCCCGGCACCGTGGTGGCCGTCACCCACGATCGCTACTTCCTCGACAATGCCGCGGAATGGATCCTGGAATTGGACCGTGGACAAGGCATCCCATGGAAGGGCAATTACAGCTCATGGCTGGATCAGAAAGAAACGCGCCTGAAACAGGAAGAGTCCACGGAGTCGGCGCGCCAGAAAGCGCTGCACAAGGAGCTCGAATGGGTGCGTCAGAATCCGAAAGGCCGTCAAGCCAAATCGAAGGCGCGGATTGCGCGTTTCGAAGAGCTCAATAGCCAGGAATATCAGAAGCGCAACGAAACGCAGGAAATCTTTATTCCGGTGGCGGACCGCCTCGGCAATGAAGTGATTGAGTTCGTCAACGTCAGCAAAGCGTATGGCGACCGGCTGCTGATCGACAACCTGAATTTTTCGATTCCGGCCGGCGCAATCGTCGGCATCATCGGGCCGAACGGCGCCGGTAAATCGACGCTGTTTCGCATGATCACCGGACAGGAAACGCCCGATAGCGGCACCGTGAAAATCGGCCCGACCGTCAAGCTCGCTTATGTGGACCAGAGCCGCGACGCGCTGTCGAGCGACAAGACCGTGTTCGAGGAAATTTCAGGCGGTGCCGATATCCTGACCGTGGGCAAATACGAAACACCGTCTCGCGCCTACATCGGGCGCTTCAACTTCAAGGGTGGCGACCAGCAGAAAGTGGTCGGCAACTTGTCGGGCGGTGAGCGCGGCCGGCTGCATATGGCCAAGACGCTGATCGCGGGCGGCAATGTGCTGCTGCTGGATGAACCGTCCAATGACCTCGACGTGGAAACGCTGCGTGCGCTTGAAGATGCGCTGCTGGAATTCGCCGGCTCGGTGATGGTGATCTCGCACGATCGCTGGTTTCTCGATCGGATCGCGACACACATCCTGGCATTCGAAGGCGAATCGCAGGCGGTATTCTTCAACGGTAACTATCAGGAATACGAGGCCGACAAGGTCAAACGCCTGGGCGCGGAAGGGGCCAAGCCGAAGCGGCTGCGGTATAAGCCGATTACGCGTTAAATCGCTGCATTGGATCGCCAGGTTAAATTGCCGGGTTAGATCGCTTTAGCGCCAACGTCAGCAAAACAGGCCCGCAGGCCCGGTCTTCACCGAGCTTGCGGGCCTGTTTCTTTTTGTGGTGCCAGCGGTCTAAATGCGGGCGTCAGAGTCTGGATACGGCGCCAACATCTTGATCGCTTCGGTGCGCTCCATCAACCAACTCGCGGCGGCCCCACTGACATGCGGTGCCAGGCGCGCCCGCACCGTTGCATGATAGTCGTTGAGCCAGGCGATCTCTTCCGTGCTGAGCAATGTTCGATCAAGGCAGCGCGTATCGATCGGACACAGCGTAAGCGTCTCGAATTTGAGGAATGTCCCGAACTCGGACTCCCCATCGGGCACGTTGAGCACGAGATTCTCGATGCGCACGCCCCAGCCACCCGGCCGATAAACCCCCGGTTCGATCGACGTGATCATGCCCGCCTCCATCGCGGTGTAAGGCTCGGCCGGCGCATGGTACGAAATGACCTGCGGCCCTTCGTGCACGTTCAGAAAATATCCGACGCCGTGGCCGGTACCGTGGCCGTAATCGAGGCCCGCCTGCCACATCGGTGCGCGCGCCAGGGCATCGAGCATCGGCGAGCGAATCCCGCGCGGAAAGCGCGCTCGAGAAAGCGCAATCACGCCTTTGAGCACTATCGTGAAATCGCGCTTTTGCTCAGCGCTCGGCGTGCCGATCGGTACGACACGGGTGATATCGGTCGTGCCGCTCACATACTGACCGCCGGAGTCGATGAGCAGCAAACCATCGCCTTCGATCACCGAATGCGCTTCGGCGGTGGCGCGGTAGTGCGGCATTGCACCGTTGGCGTTGAAGCCGGCTATCGTCGCAAAGCTCAACGAAATGAAACCCGGCCGCCGGGCGCGCGCGGCACTCAGATGTTCATCGATGGTTAGCTCGGTAATCCTTTCGCTACGCGGCGCTTCACCGTCCTGAGGTTCACTTCCTTGCGCTTCACTACCTTGCGCCCCACCACCCTGCACCGCCTCGAACCACGCGAAAAATTCGCAAAGCGCCGCGCCATCCTGCTCCATCGTCGCGCGCACTTGCGCCGCTTCGGCTTCGCTCTTGCGAGACTTGGCAAACGTCGAGGGGTTCACCGCCTCGACCAGCGCGACACGGCTCGCGTCCACCGCTTGCACCAAACCATAGGTCACTCGACGTGGATCGATCAGCAGTTTGGTTTGGGCCGGCAATGCGGCAAGCGCCGCCGATACCTCGGCGTAAGGCGCCAACTTGATGCGATCCGCGGCCAAAGCCTGGGCCAGTTCCGCTGAAATCTTGCCCTCCGCGACAAAAAGCGCCGCGCGATCGTGGCCGAGCAGCAAGTGGGCGACATATACCGGGTTGTAGCTAACGTCCGCGCCGCGCAAGTTGAGCAACCAAGCGATATCGTCGAGCGTCGAGATAAAGTGCCAGTCGGCGCCATGCGCCTGCATGGCCTGACGTACCAGCGCGAGCTTTTCGGCGCGCGTATGCGGCGCAAACGGCGCCTCATGAGCAAACACCTGGGCCGTCGGCAAGCTGGGCCGATCCGGCCAGACCGCATCGAGCAGATCGATATCGGTCGCGAGCTCAATGCCGCGCGCGCTCAGTACACCTTGCAAGGCGCGGGCAGCCGCCATCGCGAGCACGGTACCGTCAACCGCCACCCGCGCGCCCTGCGGCAGATTGGCGGCTAACCAATCCGCGTGCGGCTGGGTTTCCCCGGCGCGGATTTTCATCAATTCGATGCCGCTCCCGGCCAACTGCGCTTCGGCTTGCACCCAATAGCGACTGTCGACCCACAGCCCGGCGAACGTCTCGGTAGCCACCAATGTGCCGACCGAACCGGTGAACCCGGACAACCAGCTGCGCCCTTGCCAGCGCTGCGGCAGGTATTCGGACAAATGCGGATCGGAGGAAGGCACGATGCAAGCAGCCAACCCTTGTTCGCGCAGCGCAGCGCGCAGGCGCTCCAGGCGTTGTGCCGGAGCGGAAACGGGGGTTCGTGCATTCATGTTGAAACCTGTCGGTTGAGACTAGGCCGCCTGGGCGGCTGCCGCCGCGACGAACCCGGTCCGGATAGATCAAAGTGCGGCTTAGCGCGCCGCTACGCTGCCCAACACCGTAACTGTTGCAATGGCAGCCAGCACGGTCGCCAGCCACTCCAGGGTTTGGCCATCGTAAAAGAAACCGGTCAAATTGCCTGCCAGCTTGGCAACGACCGCCGCGGCAGCGGCCAATACCACGACCAACCAAAGACGCATGCCCGCTCGCGCGCGCGGGCGTTGCAACCACCAGCCAGATAGGCCCACTACCGCTCCCAAGAATATCGTACCGATCCAGCCCATGTGCCCCCTTTGCCCTGATGAACCCTGCGCGCGGCTTTCACACGCTGCTTTCGCGCTGCTTTTTTACGTTTCCCGCGCGTTCGGGCGCGCGCCCCTCATGCGCTGCACTCAGGCACTGCGCGCTTCGGCTATCGGCCGAGTGTAATGGCCGGCGCCGGATACGCGCAAGCGGCCCGCACGCGACGCCCCGGCCGGCCCGAAGCGTCAAGCTGCACACCCGCCATTCATTGAAAATGAGAAAAATCCAAAAACGCTATAATATCGGCCTTAGGAGTCGGCCAGACATGCAACTGCTTGCCATCGGGATCAATCATCACACCGCGCCGGTCGCTTTACGCGAACGCGTGGCGTTCCCGCTCGAGCAGATCAAACCGGCCCTGCTGACGCTTAAACAGGCGTGGCTGGGCCGCGAGACGCGGCGCGCCGACGCACCGCCCAAACTCAACGTGGCGGAAGCGGCGATTCTCTCGACCTGCAATCGCACCGAACTGTATTGCGCAACCGACGATCGGGCCGCGCGCGAGCAAGCGGTGCTCTGGCTGTCGAGATATCACAACCTGCCGCCCGAAGAACTTGCGCCACATGTTTATGCGCTTCCGCAGTCAGAAGCGATACGCCATGCGTTTCGCGTCGCGAGCGGGCTGGACTCCATGGTGCTGGGCGAAACGCAGATTCTCGGTCAGCTCAAGGATGCCGTACGTACCGCGTCCGAAGCCGGCGCGTTGGGCACTTACCTGAACCAGTTATTCCAGCGCACCTTTGCGGTGGCCAAGGAAGTACGGGGCCAGACGGAGATCGGTGCGCATTCGGTATCCATGGCGGCCGCAGCAGTCAGGCTGGCCCAGCGCATTTTCGAAAACATTTCGACCCAGCGCGTGCTGTTTATCGGCGCGGGCGAAATGATCGATCTTTGCGCCACGCATTTTGCCGCGCAAAACCCGCGCGAGCTGGTGGTCGCCAATCGCACCGCCGAGCGCGGCGCGAAACTGGCCGACCGCTTTAACGGCCACGCGATGCCGCTGTCGGATGTGCCTGCGCGGCTACACGAATTCGATATCGTGGTTTCGTGTACTGCCAGCACTTTGCCTATCATCGGCTTGGGCGCGGTCGAAAGCGCTTTGCGAGCACGCCGTCGTCGGCCGATTTTCATGGTCGACCTGGCCGTGCCGCGCGATATCGAACCGGAGGTCGGCAAGCTCGAAGACGTGTTTCTCTATACGGTCGACGATCTGGGCACCATCGTGAGCCAGGGCAATGCCTTGCGTCAGGCCGCCGTTGCACAAGCCGAAGCGATCATCGAAACCCGCGTGCAGCATTTCATGCAGTGGATCGATGCGCGCAGCGTGGTACCGGTGATCCGCGGCCTGCACGCGCAAGCCGACCAAGTGCGCCGCTTCGAACTGGAACGCGCGCAAAAGATGCTGGCGCGCGGCGACGACCCGGCCAGCGTGCTGGAAGCGCTGTCGCAATCGCTCACCAACAAATTCCTGCATGGCCCGACCCACGCGCTGAACCACGCGAGCGGCCACCAGCGCGAGTCGCTGGTGACGCTGCTGCCAGAACTGTTCAAGTCCTCGGGTTCTTCAGACCGTTAGCGCCGCTCGCTCGCGCGACGCCTGTTTCAGGCGCGCTCGCAGGCGTCCTCCCGCGAGGCGCGCCGACGCCCTGCCGTATCGGCTCTCCCCTCTCCATCCCGACGTTGTTATCGGTACGCGTAATGAAAAAAAGCATGCAAGACAAACTCGATCAGCTGGTGACCCGGCTGGCCGAGCTCGGTTTATTGTTGAATCAGCCCGATGTCACCGCCAATCTCGACCAATATCGCAAGTTGACCCGCGAGCATGCCGAATTGTCGCCGCTGGTGGAGCAATACGAATTGTGGAAACAGGCTCACACCGACGAGGCGACCGCGCTCGAACTGGCCTCGGACCCGTCGATGAAGGCCTTTGCCGAAGAGGAAGTGGGTTCGGCGCGCACGCAGATGGCCGCGCTAGAGGAGGCACTGCAAAAGATGCTGCTGCCCAAAGATCCCAACGACGAGCGCAATATCTTTCTGGAAATCCGCGCCGGCACCGGTGGCGATGAGAGCGCGCTGTTTGCGGGCGCGTTGCTGCGCATGTACATGCGTTATGCGGAACGGCAGCGCTGGCAGGTGGAAATGATGTCGGAAAGCGCATCGGACCTGGGAGGTTACAAGGAAGTGATTATCCGCATCATCGGTCAGGGCGCGTTTTCGCACTTGAAGTTCGAATCGGGCGGTCACCGGGTGCAGCGCGTGCCCGAGACCGAAGCGCAGGGGCGCATTCACACCTCGGCGTGCACGGTCGCGGTGATGCCGGAGGCCGACGAATTGAGCGACGTGGTGATCAACCCCGCGGATTTGCGTATCGATACGTTCCGCGCTTCGGGTGCGGGTGGGCAGCACATCAACAAGACCGATTCCGCGGTGCGCGTGACTCACCTGCCGACCGGGATCGTCGTCGAATGCCAGGACGACCGCTCGCAGCACAAGAACAAGGACAAGGCTCTGAAGGTGCTGGCGGCGCGCATTAACGACAAGCAGGCACAGGAACAGCATGCCAAGGAAGCGGCAACGCGCAAGAGCCTGGTCGGTTCCGGGGATCGCTCGGAGCGCATCCGCACCTACAATTTTCCGCAAGGGCGCATGACCGATCATCGTATCAACCTAACGCTCTACAAGCTCGACTACATCATGGATGGCGATCTCGACGAGTTGGTTCGCTCGCTGGTCAGCGAGCATCAAGCCGAGTTGCTCGCGGCACTCGGAGATGGCGATTGAGCATGGGCCACGCCCCGACTCCAACGACGATTGCGACGGTTGCGGCGCTACTGCATGCAGCCGCACGCTCGCCGCTCGATCCACGTGAAGCGCGCATCCTGCTGGCCCATGCGCTGGGCTGGCCGCGTACCGCGTTGATCACGCGCGATCAGGATAGGCTCGAACCCGCAGCGGTTGCACGCTATCAGGCGTTGGCGCAGCGGCGGCTGGCCGGTGAGCCGGTCGCGCAGTTGCTTGGGACACGCGAGTTTTATGGGCTTGAATTCAGCGTGACACCGTCGGTGTTGATCCCGCGCCCGGAAACCGAGCTACTGGTCGAACAGGCGCTGCAAGCTTGTGTCGGCATGGTCGCGCCCGCGCTTCTCGATCTGGGCACCGGCAGCGGCGCGATCGCGATTGCGTTGGCCTATAGCCGGCCGGACGCCAGCGTTACGGCCACCGATCGCAGCGCGCAAGCGCTGGGTGTCGCCCAACGCAATGCCAACCGCTTGCTGCCCGCTGACCGCGCGGGGGGCGCGTTGCGGTTGCTGGCCGGTGATTGGTTCGCCGCGCTTGAGTCGAAAGACGGTCTACAAACCGAGGCGGCGCTTGGGTCTGCGGATACGAGTGATGCAGATGAACGTGAGGCTGGCGTCGCGGGACCAACTACGGCGCAAGCCGTTGTGGCGCAGCGCTTCCATGTGATCGTCAGCAACCCGCCGTATATTCGGGCAGACGATCCGCATTTGTTGCAAGGCGATCTGCGCTTCGAACCCCGCGGCGCCCTCACAGACGAAGCCGATGGGCTCAGCGCGATACGCGCAATCGTCGCCGGCGCGCCTGCACACTTGCTGGCCGACGGCGCACTGTGGATCGAGCACGGCTATGACCAAGCTCAGGATGTCGCCGCCCTGCTGCACACACGAGGCTTCGACGCGGTGGAATCCATCGCCGACCTGGCTGGCATCGACCGGATCACCGGTGGCCGTTGGCGTTGCGCGAAGTGAGTCCCGAAGATGGATACCGAAGTGGGCACCTCAGCAGCTTCGTAAGCGAGGTCCCCAAGCCAGGTCACCGAGCCAGATTCCCGAACCAAGTTCTCTCGCGCCAGCCCGACTCGCCAGACGTGGTACAAATCCGCGCCCGCGCAGGCCGGAAAGCCCCGCCAGATGGCCTGCGGTACCGCAAAAGAAGAAATCCGCTATCATTGATGATGCTAGCAACGTACAATTTTACGTGCAACTTTTTTAGGCAATCCTGATCATGACTACGCAAGAACGCATCAAACAAATCGTCGACTCGAATTCGGTTGTGCTCTTTATGAAGGGCACGGCGCAGTTTCCGATGTGCGGCTTTTCCGGCCGGGCGATCCAGATCCTGAAGGCGGTCGGCGCGAACCAGTTGCACACGGTGAATGTGCTCGAAGACGACGAAATCCGCCAAGGCATCAAGGAATTCGCCAATTGGCCGACGATTCCGCAGCTTTACTTGAACGGCGAGTTCATCGGCGGCTCGGACATCATGATGGAAATGTACGAATCGGGTGAATTGCAGCAACTCTTCACCACAGCCTGAAGCACGCTCGCGATGCCAGCATCGTAGCGTCCCGCTATGCGTCGCGTTGTCGTGGCAATGACCGGGGCCTCAGGCGCGGTGTAGGGCGTGAGGTTGCTCGACCTATTTGCGCTCGCCCCAGCCGCTACCCCAAGCTGGACCGGCCTGCGCGATCCACAGGCCGATTCCGCGCTTTAAACGGATCTCGCCCGGCATCTCAAAAGGACGGCGCATTCGGTCTATTTGCCCCTTAGAACCCGGTATTTCGGTATTTTTTACGCCCTGTCTGCCGGGGCGAGTAGAACTTTGCAGAAAATAGTTAGAAAATTAATTCAAAGGGCTTGACCCAATCAGTGAATGGCCGTATAAAGACGTAGCAGGATTTTCAAGCGGCGAGTATTTGTCCACTAGCAGTCGCCCATCAACGGTACTTCGGTTGTCATATTCACCCTTCCTTGATTCCGTGCACAACGAGCCTCGGCTCACTTCAATTTTTATTTTAGGAAAGTAATATGGAAACCGGCACCGTCAAATGGTTTAACGATGCAAAAGGCTTTGGCTTCATTACCCCCGACGGCGGCGGTGAAGATCTGTTCGCCCACTTCTCGGAAATTCGTGCAGACGGCTTCAAGACGCTGCAAGAAAACCAAAAGGTCAGCTTCGAAGTGAAGAATGGCCCGAAGGGTAAGCAAGCCGCTAACATCAAGCCGCTGTAAGGTTTGTTGAAAGCAGTCGGGCCGCTGTAAAGCTGGCCTGACCAGAAAAAACCCCGCTAAAGCGGGGTTTTTTTCGTCCAAATTTTGTGGTCTACGCTGACGTCGTGGCTTCGTCATGGCGGCTTCCTCCTGTCTTGCCTCGCAGCCGCTGCTATCGTCCGTGTCCGGCCTTCAGCGGCGTCCCGCCCACGCTCTGTCGCCTACACCCTATCGTCGGTCGGGCGTAGGCTACGCGGGCCTTTAGGCGAAGATGCGTTGCGCATGGATGCCCAAGCCCTTGGCGACGCTGGCCAATGCATCGCCAAACACGCGCTCGGCCTCGGGAAACTGCACGGCAATCGCATCCGTCAGGAATTTCAGCCCAGTAGTGCCGCCCGTGAAATAAATCGCCGCGACCTGCTCCGGTGCCACCCCGGCCAGCGCTACCGTATGCCGCGCAGCCGTCGCTATGCGTTGAGCCTCTTCGGCCCCGGCTTCGACCATCTGTCGCTCGTCGAAGCCGATACGCAACGCCTCTTCCACCTGCTCCAGATCGATCTCGGTGCGCCCGCCCGCCGCCACCGCAATCTTGGCGTGCTCAGCCTGCCCCATCAACGCATGGCCCAGGCGCCGCTCGACCACGCGCATAAGCCGCTGATGGTGTAGCGGGTTGGTGTACAGATGTTTCATCAGTCTGAATTCGCCGTAACGGCGGGCCGAATAGACCGTATTGATCAAATGCCAAGTCGCCAGATCGAAGTAGACCTTGCTCGGCACCTCACGGCCTTCACGCGCCACCGCCTGATAGCCGAGTTCACGCAGGATGCTGGCCAGCTCCACGCGCTTGTCGAAATCGGTGCCGGCCACGTGTACGCCGTAATGCGCGAGCACATCGGCTTTGCGGTCCAACTGCTTCATGCGCTTGGGGCCCACCCGCACCAGCGAAAAGTCCGACGTGCCGCCGCCGATATCGGCGACCAGCACCAAGCGTTCTTCGCCAAGCTGCGATTCGTAGTCGAACGCCGCAGCGATGGGTTCGTATTGAAAATGGATTTCGCGAAAGCCAACGGACTGCGCTGCGGCCGCCAACTGGTTTTGTGCGAGCAAGTCGGCCACGGGATCGTCGTCGACGAAGAATACCGGGCGCCCCAACACCGCGCGATCCAGCGGTGCGTGGGCGCAGGCTTCGGCCTTGCTCTTGAGATGTTGAAGGAACAACGTGATGACATCGACAAAGCGGATCGCACTGCCGTCGCCGATGTCGGTGGTCTGCTCCGCGAGCGCCGAGCCGAGTATGCTTTTCATCGAGCGCATCAGGCGCCCGTCGTAGCCGTCCACGTAGGCCTGAACCGCTGCCCGGCCGAACTCGCGAGTCCCTTCGTCGACGTTGAAAAACACCGCGGTCGGTAAAGTTTGCAGGGACCCTTCGACCTCGGCCAAGCGTACCGCCGATAATTGCGGCAACGCTACGGCCGAATTCGAAGTCCCAAAATCAATAGCGCAGAAAGTCATGTCATCCAATTAAATGCGACCACACGGCGCACCCTTGGCGACACCGCTTACATTGATACACCCCACGCGCCGTTATACGCGACCTCGCCCAACGGCGAGCGCAGGCGTGCCGCCTGCTCGCGCTCCAGCAACTTGCCCTCCATCTGCTGGCGATCCCCATGATGACCCACGACTATCATGGCCATGACCTCAACGCCCGCAGGAATCGCAAAGCTTTCCCGCAACTGGCCGGCGTCAAAGCCGGCCATCTGATGCGCAGCAAGTCCGAGCGCGTGAGCCTGCAGGGTCAGCGAAAAAGCCGCTGCGCCTGTGTCGTACTGAGCGGTGCCGATAGGCTCGCCTTTGGCATTCACAGTTTGCGCGCAGACTACCACCAGCACGGGCGCTCCCGCAACCCATCCCTGGTTGAACGGCACCAGTGCGGCAAAGGCTCGATCATACGCGTTTGCGTCGGTGGTGCGATCACACACAATAAAACGCCACGGTTGCGCGTTCGACGAAGATGGCGCCCAGCGCGCGGCTTCCAGCATGGCGTGCACATCTTCGGCGCTAACGGCTTGCCGCGATAGTGCACGCGGGCTCCAGCGGCCGGCCAGCAAAGGATCGATCGGAACGGTGGTAGGAGCGGGTTTGGTGGTCATCGATTTTCCAGGCAAAGGGTTAAACGATCAGGGTTTGAAATCGTGGATGCAATTTTACCCCGACAGCCCGCTTGGTCGCTCAGGCCGGCACGGCGGGCGCGCGCACCTTGGGGTTGCGATGGATACGCAAGACCATCACGGCGGCAACCAGGCACAAGCCGCCCGACACGGTCGACGCCAGCGTGTAGTTGCCCAGGCTCGAGCGCATCATCCCTGCGCCGAGCACCGCGAAGGCTGCGCCGAGCTGGTGTCCGGCCACGATCCAGCCGAACACGACCGGCGCGGCTTTCGCGCCGAACACGTCGGAGGTCAGCTTGACCGTAGGCGGCACGGTCGCGATCCAGTCCAGACCATAAAAAATGGCAAATATGGGCAAACCGTAGAAATCGAATCCAAACGCATAGGGCAGATAAATCAGCGACAAGCCACGAAAACCGTAGTAGCAGCACAACAAGTACCGGCTATTGTAGCGATCCGACAGCCAGCCCGAGAAGGTCGTGCCGAACAGGTCAAGTATGCCCATCGCGGCCAGCATGCTCGCGCCCTGCACTTCGCTCAGGCCGTGATCGGCGCACATCGCGATGAAATGCGTGCCGATATAGCCGTTGGTGCTGGCGCCACACACGAAGAAGCTGAAAAAAAGCAGCCAGAAATCGCGCGAGCGCGCCGCGACGAACAAGGTGTTGAACGCCAGCGCGATCGGATTGCCGGTGACCGGCGTGGCGCCTATCGGTGAGTCGGGACTCTCGCCTATCATCCGCAAGCCCACTTGCTGCGGATTTTCAGGCATCAAGAACGCCACCAACGGGATGACCACGGCAGCGGCGAGCGCCACGATCAGCACCACCGAGCGCCAGCCCGCATGCTCGGCTACAGCCGCCAGCATGGGCAGGAACACCAATTGGCCGGTCGCCGTGCTGGCGGTCAAAATACCCATGGCCAAGCCGCGATGTTTGACGAACCAGCGTCCGACGATCGTCGCCGACAGCGACAGCGCCACCACACCCGTTGAACTGCCGACCACCAAGCCCCAGATCAAAACCATCTGCCACGGTGTACGCATCATCGTGGACAAGCCGATTCCAGCGGCCAGCACACTCAGCGCAGTGAGCACCGTACGGCGCACGCCGAAGCGCTGCATGGCCGCAGCGGCAAACGGCCCCATCAAGCCGTAGAGCGCGATGTTCACTGAAATCGCCAGCGAAACCGTTGCGCGGCTCCAGCCGAATTCGTGCTCGAGCGGCAGCATCATCACGCTAGGCGTGGCGCGCGTACCGGCGCCCGCCAGCAGCACCAGAAAAGTCACCGCCAGCGTCAACCAACCGTAGTGGAAGTGTGGACGTATGCGTCGGGCGAGATGCTCACGGGTAGCGGCCAAAGATAAATTCATGCAACTCTCGACTTTGCGGAAAATGGACTGCGCGTTGACTTTGCCCCGCTCGGGGATCCGACGAGCCTGAAACAAGCGCCCAAGCTTGCGTTGCTGTGTCTGCTGCGTTGTTACCGAACCGTAACAACGCACTTGCGAGCTTAGTTACCGAGCAGTAACATGTCAAGCGTCTCAGGAGACATTTGATGAAACACCCGCACGGTCACATCGCTGCCCGCACCTCTGGCACACAGGCACAGGAGCAGCTATTGAACGCCGCTGCCGATTTATTTTATCGGGAAGGGGTGCGCTGCGTCGGAATCGACGCGGTGATCGCCCGTGCGGGCCTGAACAAAATGAGTCTGTACCGGCAGTTCCGCTCGAAAGACGCCTTGGTCTTGGCTTATCTCGAACGCCGCAACATTTTGTTTTGGGAAAAATTCGAAGCGTGCGTCGCGCGCGCGCCGGATGCGCCCGCACAGCAATTGATGCATATTTTTTCCGAGAACCTCGGACGGGCGTCAAGCGTCGACAATAGCTACCGAGGCTGCCCGTTCGTCAATGTCGCTGCCGAGTTTGGCGATCCGGGCCATCCGGTGCGCAAGTTCGTGCTGCAACACAAAGAGCGTTTGCTGAGCAGGCTGACCGAGATCGCGGCCGCAGCGGGCGCGCGCGAACCAGCCGAACTCGCTTGCGGACTCGCGCTGCTGCTCGAGGGGTTTTATGCCGCCAGCCAGACCTACGGTTTGCAACACCCGGTGGTAAAGGCGTCGGTGGAATGCGCCGGGCAATTGATCGAGGCCGCCACCACGCCCGCCTGATCGTGTCAGAGACCTCGGCACCGGAAGTTTACTCGGGGGCTTATGTTCGCTGCCACTCCTTGCGTAGATCAGTTTGGACGCACAATGTAGGCATGCATCGCTCGCGTGTGTCGCAAATCCGTATATTGAACAGGGCTTAGTAGCGGCCCTGCCTATCGCTTATCGCTTCATGACCTGATGTTGGCAGCCCGGTGCCGACATCGTGTCGTGCCGGAAGATCATGCAAAAGAAAGTGGTGGTACCCGTCGTTTCAGTCGTGCTCGTGGTGCTGGCCTTGGCGGCAAGCAGCTATTTCAGCCCCTATTACACGATTTACCAAATGAAGAAGGCAATCGACCAGCGCGACGCCAAGGCTTTTTCGCAATACATCGATTTTCCCGCGCTGCGCCAAAACATCAATGAACAACTGCAAGCCGAAGTACGCCGCCAGTTGTCCACGCCGGCGACCCGCGATAATCCGCTGGCTCAGTTGGGTGCGGCAATCGTATCGAACGTGGCCAAGCCCAAGCTGGATGCGGAGGTATCGCCGGCTGGCGTGATGTTGATGCTCAGGCGTGGCTCATTGCGGGCCGCCGCGGGCGAAGAGCCCGAGGCGGACACGCCGCAAGCGGCGCGCGCCAAATCCGCCAATCGGAGCACGGCGTCATCGGCCGCGCCCCCCGATAGAGTTCTAGCCGCCCGCAAAGCACAGTACTGGATCCGCTACACCAACGCATCGACCGTAGTCGCTTCCAATGAGGCCAGGCATATCGCCTTCACGTTCCGGCGCGTCGGCATCTGGTCCTGGCGCTTGGTTGGCGCCACCTTACCCCTCAAGAACGTGGAATAAACGCCGGCTTCGGTCTGTTAGCGTCAGCGCAGGGCTGCCCGCTTCCACAATCTGCGCCCCGGACACCCGCACCGTGCCGCACACCAAAACGCGCAGCAATTGAACCTGTTGGTTCGGGCGATGCCGAATACTGCGCTGGGTGCGATAAAAAGCGCGCTGCCTGAAACAACCACGACGGCAACTAAAACCGCAACGGCAACCAGCGGCATTCGAATACCACCGGCAACACCGGACCTTGGATTGTCGCGGCGAACGCATCATCAGGAGAAGCACGATGTTCAACTACCGCGGTTCAACTGCGCTGATCACCGGCGCCTCGTCAGGGCTAGGCGAGCAGTTTGCCGAAACGCTGGCAGCACGCGGATGCAGCGTCATCTTGGTGGCCCGCTCCGACGCCGCCCTCGATGCGCTCGCCACCCGGCTCACGACCACCTATGGCGTGGCCGCCTATGCGCTGCGCGCAGACCTTGCCGACCCGTTCGCACCGGCGGTGCTGCATGACGACGTCTCGCGCCTCGGACTGAAGGTGGACATGCTGATCAACAACGCGGGCTTCGGCCTCGGCGGCGCTTTTTTGAGCCACCCGCTGCGGCGGGAGCAGGAGCAAATCCAGGTCAACGTTCAAGCGCTGGTGGCGCTGACCCATTTGTTCGTGCCGGGAATGGTAGCAAGAGGCGGCGGGGGGGTGATCAACGTGGCATCTTCGGCGGCTTTTCAGGGCTTGCCGTATCTGGGCGTGTATGCGGCCACCAAAGCGTTCGTACTGAGTTTCAGCGAGGCCTTGTGGCGCGAACTGCGCGCAGGCGGCGTGCACGTCCTGGCTGTCTGCCCAGGACCTGTGGCGACCCGCTTCTTCGAGCAAATGGGCAGTTCGGTATCCACGGCGAAGATGGACCTGCCGGCCACCATCGTCGAGGCGTCGCTGCTAGCGTTCGAGCGCCGCCGGCCCGTGGTCATTCCGGGCAAGCTGTCGGTGCGGCTAGGTGCCTGGGCCACGCGCCTGCTTACGCGCGCCGCCGTTACGCGAACCGCGGAAAGGGTGAGCCGTCGACTGCAAGGTTGAGCCGCTTGCACGGCCGACTCTGTTTAGCTGCAATGCGCTTGGCGCTTAACGCCTAAGCGTCGTCTTTCCGTACTCGGGCCGTCTTGCGGTACAATCGCGGTCCGCGCTGAAAAAACACCTCGGCGTTTTGCCGTCCGCCCTTGTCAATCGACGGTTCGCGGCAAAAAGTAAACCTTAATGCAACGCTCTGAGCGTCTGGAAATGATTTTCGGGCGCAAAAAGAGTATAATCTTGGGTCGCTCTGCATAACCGACAGAGGAAAGCCCACTCAGGAATTACATGACAACTGTTCGCCTAAAAGAGAATGAGCCGTTTGAAGTGGCTCTGCGTCGTTTCCGCCGCACGATCGATAACAATGGCCTGATCAAGGAACTGCGCGCGCGCATGTTCTACGAAAAGCCGACCGCCGTGCGTAAGCGCAAGAAAGCCTCGGCCGTATCGCGTCTGCGTAAGCGTCTGCGCCACGAGCAGCTGCCGAAAAAGATGTATTAAAGCGAACAGCGCCCTTCGTCGCTGTCGCTTAAACCTGTCGAGAATCCGTGTGGGTTCGGTGCGGGTCAGAAGCGGCGATGGGCGAGTTTTGCTTCAGTCTTATTCGTTGTTGCTTTGCTGTTTATTTCAGATTTGAATAGTTAGCACGTTGCTGCTGGTGTTTCGAATCTGTGTAAACACGCGTCTGTTTTCAGCTTTATCGCCAAGCTTATTGCCGTGCTTTATCGTTGAGCCCCATTCCCAAGCTTGACTTCGAACGCTTCCCTCCCCGCCTTGCCACTTGATTTTGCAATACCATTCAGCCTTATGGCCTGAACGTGGTTCTGCTTGTCTCTCCGACGCTCGTTGCTGCGCGCCGGTGCGCGCCGGTGCGTATTCTCAAGCGCGAACTTTCTTCGGCCAAACCTATCGTACGTTGGTTGCCGAATCAATGATTCGCATAAGTGCATACGCGCATCGTAGTCATGCTGCGTTGACAGGAACAGGCAAGAAGTTACGCGGGAACACGCGCGCCGGCGTCAGCTCCGCCCGGACGATACTCAGGGAGAAATCTTGAAAAATTCCATTCAACGCAACGTCGGGCCGATGGCGCTCATGCTGACAGGCCTCGGCTCGATCATCGGCTCAGGCTGGCTGTTCGGTGCTTGGAAGGCATCAAAAATCGCGGGGCCCGCTGCGGTCATCGCATGGATGATAGGCGCGGTCGTGATCCTCGCCATTGCCCTCGCCTACGCAGAACTCGGCGCCATGTTCCCGGAATCGGGCGGCATGGTGCGTTACGCGCGCTACTCGCACGGCTCCTTGGTCGGCTTCATCAGTGCGTGGGCGAACTGGATCGCGATCGTATCAGTGATTCCGATCGAAGCCGAAGCGTCGCTGCAATACATGAGCACCTGGCCATATAGTTGGGCGCATGGGCTCTACGTGAACGGATCGCTCACGCCCATTGCGTTGATATTCGCGGCGCTATTGGTGGTCGGCTATTTCCTGCTGAACTACTGGGGCGTCAAATTGTTTGCGCGAGCCAACTCGGTGATCACCACGTTCAAATTTATCATCCCGGGCGCGACCATACTTGGCTTGATGTTCACCGGCTTTCACCGCGAAAACTTCGGTGGCGCCGGCACCGCGTTTGCGCCGTACGGTTGGTCTGCCGTGCTCACCGCGGTGGCCACGAGTGGCATTGTGTTCAGCTTCAACGGTTTCCAAAGTCCGGTGAACCTGGCCGGCGAAGCGCGCAACCCCTCGCGCAGCATACCGTTTGCGGTAGTCGGCTCGATCCTGTTGGCGCTGGTCATCTACGTGCTGTTGCAGGTCGCCTATATCGGCGCGGTCAATCCCGCCGATGTCGCCAAGGGCTGGGCCCATTTCAATTTCGCTTCGCCGTTCGCCGAACTGGCGCTCGCGCTCAACCTCAATTGGCTGGCATTCCTGTTGTATGTGGACGCTTTCGTGAGCCCGAGCGGCACCGGCACCACGTATATGGCCACCACCTCACGGATGATCTATGCGATGGAGCGCAACAACACGCTGCCCAAGATATTCGGCTATATTCACCCGCTCTACGGCGTGCCGCGCCCGGCGATGTTCCTTAACCTGATCGTCGCGTTTATCTTCATGTTCTTCTTTCGCGGCTGGAGCTCGTTGGCGGCCGTCATTTCAGTGGCAACTGTCATCTCCTACCTGACCGGACCGATCAGCCTCATGTCGCTGCGTCGCAATGCGCCCGACCTCAAACGGCCGCTGCATATCGCCGGCATGCAGGTGATCGCGCCCTTCGCTTTTGTTTGCGCGTCGCTCGTCTTGTATTGGGCCAAGTGGCCACTCACCGGCGAGATTATTTTGCTGATGGTGGTGGCGCTCCCGATTTTTTTCTTCTACCAAAGAAAAACCGGCTGGGACGGCTGGAGCCGCGACTTGCATGCGGCCTGGTGGCTGATCGCCTATTTGCCCGCAATGGCCGCGATCTCATTGGTCGGGAGCAAGGAGTTTGGCGGTCTTGGTTGGCTGCCTTACGGCTGGGATATGCTGTTGGTGGCTTTGCTGTCGCTCGGGTTTTACTACTGGGGCGTGAGCGCGGGATATCGCAGTCCATACCTCGATGAGTGTCATGAAGACGACGGCGCGGCCTCCAGCCCAGAAGCCCTCGCCCGCGCGCCCGTCTGACCCCCGTCGGCCCCAATCACCATAGCCATGCAACAGCTCAAGTATCTCAGCGCCTACCCCGAAACCTTGCAAGAGAAGGTGCGTCAGATGATCACCCAAAATTCGCTCGGCGAACATCTGGCGCAGAAATACCCGCAACGCCATCTGGTGCAAACCGATCGCGCGCTCTACACCTACGCGACCGAGCTCAAGCAGAGTTTCATGCGCAACGCCCCGGCGCTGCACAAGGTCGGCTATGACACGCGGCTTGATGTCGAGCATCATGCGCTGGGTCTGCACACCGCCATTTCGCGCGTGCAAGGCGGCAAGCTCAAAGCAAAAAAGGAAATCCGGATTGCCTCGGTCTTCAAGGAAGCCGCGCCGGAATTTTTGCGCATGATCGTCGTACACGAACTCGCCCATCTAAAAGAAAGCGACCACAACAAAGCCTTCTACCGCCTCTGCGAAAGCATGCAGCCCGGCTATGGACAACTGGAATTCGATTTGCGCCTGTACCTGACTTGGCGGGATCTGGCGTAAACAGGGAACTTTCGGGGCATTGAGGAACCGTACTAGGGAGCCCGGGCGTACGACATGACAGTCGCCCGACGTTTCCCTTATGTTTTTCTTGATATCGCCCACTTATGAAGCGTTCTTTTCTTTTCTTTTCCGCTGCCGCACTCACTACATTGAGCGGTTGCGGCGCCTACGATTCTCACGTCGCGCACCAGGCTCAAGTCGCGATGCTCGGCATGACGGCCGACGACCTGCAATCGTGTGCAGGCGTGCCGGATAAAACCACCAAGATCAACGACCGCACGAGCGTGTACGACTACAAACTCGCGCCCGGCACGACCGGCTCACTCACGGCGACACTACCGCTGGTGGGCGGTGTAACCTTGGGCGGCGCCGGCCCCTTCTGCACGGCCAGCTTTCGCATCATCGACGGCAAGGTCAGCGATGTGCACTACTCGGGCGACGACGACAAGACGTTCGGCGACGATGCCATCTGCGTGCCCATCATTCGCGGTTGCATGCGGCAACCGGAAGCCAGTATGAGGCAGGACGACAAAGAAACGTGGCACGAGACCACGCTGTGGCACGAACCCCCGGCGCCCACGCAGCCACCGCACGACGCACCGCTGACAGCGCCGGCATCGAGCGCCTTGGCCGCGAAGAAGCCCTAAGAGATCGAGGGAGCGGCGAGGTGGAGCGGCGCGCGGCAATATCAGGCGGCGCGACGTCTTATGGCCGCTCTTTTCAAATCCTACGTCGGTCGCGCCGCTGCGCTGCGCAGACTCACTACTCTCGGTAGAATTGGACGTGCGCTGCCGCTCGCGCACCACATACCACGCACTCGCTTGCGCACAATACACCAACGCACCCCACGCATTCACGCATTCACGCAGACCGCTGACACGTTGAAGGAGCTTCAAATGGAATATCGATATCTCGGTGCATCCGGTTTCAAAGTACCGGTGCTCAGTTTCGGCGCCGGCACATTCGGCGGCAAGGGCGATTTCTTCAAGGAATGGGGCAGCACCGATGTGACCGAAGCGCGGCGCCTGATCGACATCTGTCTGGACGCCGGCGTAACCATGTTCGACAGCGCCGACATTTATTCGGACGGCGCATCCGAGGCTATCCTGGGCCAAGCCATCAAGGGCCGACGCGACCAGGTCATCATCTCGACCAAGGCGACCTTTCGCGTCGACGACGGCCCGAACAATGTCGGCTCGTCGCGCTTCCATCTGACACGCGCCGTAGACAATGCACTCAAACGCCTCGGCACCGACTACATCGATTTGTTCCAACTGCACGGCTTCGATGCAAAGACCCCGATCGCCGAAGTGCTATCCACCCTGGACGACTTGGTCCGTGCGGGCAAGATCCGTTACATCGGCGTATCGAATTTTTCCGGTTGGCATCTAATGAAATCGCTCGATGTCGCCGATCGGTATGGTTATCCGCGTTATGTGGCGAACCAGACGTACTACTCGCTGATCGGGCGCGACTACGAGTCGGAGTTGATGCCGCTAGGCCTGGATCAGGGTGTGGGCGCCGTTGTATGGAGCCCGCTCGGTTGGGGTCGTCTGACGGGCAAGATCCGGCGCGGCCAGCCCTTGCCCGAACAAAGCCGTCTGCATAAAACCGCAGATAAGGGTCCGCCGGTGCCCGACGACTATCTGTACAAGGTGATCGATGCGCTGGACGTCGTGGCTCAAGAGACCGGCAAGACGATCACGCAGATCGCCTTGAACTGGTTGCTGCAACGCCCGACTGTCGCGACCGTTTTGATCGGCGCGCGCGATGAAGCGCAATTGCGGCAGAACCTCGGCGCGGTCGGTTGGAACCTGAGCGCCGAGCAAGTGGCCAAACTCGACGCGGCCAGTGCGGTTACGCCGATCTATCCGTATTGGCACCAGCAAGGATTCGACGAGCGCAATCCTGCGCCGGTCTGATCACGGCACGAGCGGCTGTGCCGCAGGCATAGCCGCGATAGCGTGCATGGCCAGCGGCGCGGCCAGGAACGACCCTAGCAGCACACCGATTTGCTCGTGCTCTTCGCGATACCAACCCTCGACATGCGTCAGGTTCATGGTGCCGACGCATTTGCCGTCGTACGCAATCGGGATGTTGAGAATCGAACCCAGGCCCAAGCCTTCGATCAAGGTTTCATGGTCATCGAAAGCCTGTCGGATGCCATCCGGATGGGTGGCGCGAAACGGCTTCATCAGACGCAGCGTGTGCTCGCCCCAGGCACTGCCGCGTTTTTTCTTGCGGCCGCTGAGCGGATAAATGGCCGGCATGTTGGTGAATAGCCGTTCGACTTCAAAACAGTCCGCATCAAAATACATGATGGTGAATAACTTGAAACCGATCACTTCAGCGGCAAGTGCGTGCACCGCATCGAAGATCGTAGACGGCTGGTGGCCGGCGCGCACCGCGAGCGCCAATTGAGCCAGGTCGCTGAGTTGTAGCGCGCGAGGCGTCGTCGTCGCTATGGCCGCTGTGGCGGTGGCGGTGGCGGTGACCGTGAATGCGTTGTTGGTTTGCATGGTATTCCGATAAAAATCAGCTGTTCATTCCCTTGGCAGGCTGCAGCGTAGCAGGTGAGTGATCTAAACCGAGCTCTTGCGCTTCGATATCCTCGAGCGATCGATTCCGCGTTTCTATGCCGAAGATCAGCACCACTCCGGCGCCGATCACCAACACCGCGGTCGTCATCGCAAACACCCCGCCAAAACCGAACAACGGATACACATAGCCCACCAGGATCGGTGCGCTCACGGAACCCAAGCGGCCGAAGGACGATGACGAACCGGTACCGGTCGTGCGTACCGCCGTCGGGAAAATTTCCGGCGTGTAGGCATAGACCCCGGCGAACGCACCATTCATAAAGAACGACAGGCTCATGCCCGCGAACATGATCTGCAGCTCCGAATGCGAGAACGCCAACGCGATAGCCGAAGCCCCACCCAGCAACATGTACGTCGACACCACCGCCTTGCGCCCGATACGCTCGTTAAGAAACGCAGCCGAGAAGTAGCCGGGAATCTGCGACGCATAGATCACGATGGAATAACCGAAGCTCTGCGTGATCGTCAGCCCTTGCTTGACGAGCAGGCTGGGAATCCAGGCAAAGAACGAGTAATAGGCGAACGCGACGGAGAACCACATGATCCAGCTCACCGCCGTGGTGCCTGCCAGCGGCGGCAGCCACAAGGTCAGTATGTTGCGCCACGCGCCGCCGCTTTTCTGCACGGTGGGCGGTGCGGCTAACTCAGCGGCGGAAAGCGGCGCGAGTGTATGACCTTTGCGAACGAATTCCGCTTCGATCTTGCTCACGACACCGTCGGCTTCGGCAGCGCGGCCGCGGCTATCCAACCAGCGCGCCGATTCGGGCAGGGACTTTCTCCACCACAGCAACAGCAGCACCGGCAACGCCGTCACGATGGCCACGTAACGCCATCCGTCCGGAAAATTCTTGACCACAGTAAAACCCAGTACCGACGACGTCACATAGCCGAACGACATGAACCCGACCAACGCCCCGCAGAACATGCCGCGATAGCGCCTGGGGATGAACTCGGCAAGAAACGGTGCAATCACGACCGCTTCGGCGCCCGAGCCAAACCCTGCGACGATGCGCGCCGCGAAAAACACATGCCAGTCGCTGACCATCGCACTGGCGAATGATGCCACGCAGTAGATCGCCAGCGCCGACATCATGATGCGGCGCCGGCCGATCACGTCGGCCAACACACCGGAGAGAAAAGCGCCGAAGAAATAGCCGATGTAGGTGCTGCTGGCGACGAGCCCCGTTTGCACGCTGCTCAAATGCCAGAGCTTGCTGATCACCGGCAGCAAAAACGCGAGCGACGACGAGTCGAGCCCGTCGAACATGTATCCCAGGCCACCGATCAGCAACAGCTTGCGATGGAAACTGGACAGTGGCAATCGCTCGAGGCGGGCTGCAATCGCGGACATGGCGATGTCCTCCGGCTAGGTTAGGCTAGGTTACGTAAATGAGTCACGTAAGTGAGTTACGCAAATGAAGGTGGGTCGTGAGACCCTTAGCGTCCCACCGCATAGGCCTGCATTTGCCGAGGCGTCGCGGCGCCCCGCATCAGCCCGTGGCGCAAGCCCACCGCGCAGACGCGGCCCAACTCCCACGGCGCGGCCACACTCAAGTCATGGCCGCGCTCGCGCAATTGCGCAAGCGTACTTTCGGGAAAACGCCCTTCGGCCGACATCTTGCCCAACTGCATGGCGCGCGGATAAAACGAGCCGGGGAAATGCGCGGTCTGGAACGCGGGCGCGTCGATGGCGGCCTGAAAGTTCATGCCATGGTGGACATGCTTTAAAAACAACTGGATCGACCACTGGTCCTGTTGATCTCCGCCCGGTGAACCGAACGCGGCGTACGGCTTGCCCTCGCGGGTAACCAACGTAGGAGACAGCGTCGTACGCGGGCGGCGCCCCGGTCCCAGGGACGAGGGCAAGCCCGGCTCCATCCAGAACATCTGCCCGCGCGTGGTGACGTTGAAGCCGAGCCCAGGCACGGCCGGCGACGCTTGCAACCATCCTCCCGACGGTGTCGCCGAAACCATGTTGCCCCACCGGTCGACGATATCGAGGTGCACCGTGTCGCCGCGCAACTCGGGCAGCACCGCAAAGGTCGGCTCGCCTTGCCCAAAGCCGCCAGGCTGCTGCCGCCCGGCGTTTGCCAGCAGCAGAGCCAGCCGGTTCGCGCTATCGCCATGATTGCCGGGACGCAACTCGTACGAAGCTCGGTTTGCATCGATGAGCTTGCGGCGCTCAGCGTTATATTGCTCACTCAAGAGGAATTCCATCGGCACGCTGGCGAAATCCGGATCGCCATAGAACACCTCCCGATCCGCGAACGCGAGCTTCGAGCACTCGATCACGGTATGGACGAAATCAGGCCCCAACGGATCCATCGCTGCCAGATCGAAGCCCTTGAGCAATGCCAGTTGTTGGAGAAATACCGGGCCTTGTCCCCAGGGGCCGGTCTTGTGCACCGTGAGCCCCTCGTACTCGTACGAGGTCGAATCCTCGTAGGTCGGTTGCCAGCGCGCCAGATCGTCGCCATTGAGCAAGCCGTAGTTGCGCTGCCCGGACGTGTCCAGCACCGGCGTCGACCTGAAGTATTTGTCGATCGCCTCGGCGACGAAACCTTGATAGAACACGCGGCGCGCCTCTTCGCACTGCTGCGCGCGATCGCTTTTTGCGCTCGCTTCTTCAAGAATACGTTCGTAGGTTGCGGCAATTGCCGGGTTGGCAAACAAGCGATTGGGTACCGGCGCTTCGCCGTCCTTGAGCCATTGCTCGGCCGAAGTGGTCCACTCGCTGGTGAAGAAATCCTTGATCGCCAATATCGATGCGGCCATGCGCGGTATGACCGGGTAACCGTTCTTGGCATAGCCGATCGCGTAGCTCAATACGTCCTTGAGCGGCAGTTGGCCGTAGTCGCGCAACATGGCCATCCAGCCGCCGAACGCACCCGGCACCACGGCCGGGAGCAGGCCGGTGCCCGGCACCACGTCGAGTCCGAGCGATCGCATTTTCCCGATCGTCATCGCCGCCGGCGTCACGCCTTGGCCGCACAGAACGCGCACGCGATCTTCGCGCGCACTGTAGAAAATGACCGGCAACTCGCCGCCAGGCCCGTTCAAATGCGGCTCGACGATCTGCAGGACGAAACCCGCGGCGGCCGCGGCATCGAATGCGTTGCCGCCTTTTTCCAGCACCGCCATGGCCGACGAACTGGCAAGCCAGTGCGTGGACGAAACCATGCCGAAAGTGCCGATCAGTTCGGGGCGAGTGGTAAACGACATACCGTATCCTTGCTATAGAACAAACCAATTACGAATGGTTCGCTTGGTAAATTGACGAAATTTCGGGACAGAAAACACCGAAAATTTCATCAAGCCATTGTTGTTATAAATAAATATGGTGTCAATGAATATCTCCGGATTGGCAAGGGCATGGCCAGAATCTCTGCTATTATCGAACCAATTTAACTTGGTTCATCGACTCATGAACAATCAATCTGCGTTCGACAAAGTGCTAGGCTACATTGCGGAAAATGGCTTGAGCGATGGCGACACGCTGCCACCGGAGCGCACGCTGGCTGAGGAATTGGGCCTGAGCCGCCGCGAACTGCGCGCAGTGCTCGGCTCGCTCGAGGTGGCAGGTCGCATCTGGCGCGGCGTGGGACGCGGGACGTTCCTTGGAGCACGCCCACTCAAATTTGCGCCGTCGCTCAGTGGTTTGAGCGCGGGGACCAGCCCCACCGATGTCGCCGAGATGCGCTTGCTGGTGGAACCCGCGCTGGCCGCGCTCGCAGCCATGAAGGCCAGCCCCGACGATCTGGCGGAACTGGATAAATGCGCGCGTAGAAACGCCGGGGCCAAGGACGACGACGAATGGCAGCATTGGGACCATCGATTCCACTATCTGATTGCGCGCGCAACGCGCAATCCGGCGATCATTTCATTGTTGGAAGCCATCAACGGCGTGCGCGTGAAGCCAGCCTTGCGCGAGAAAACCGTAGACCAAAAAACCCGCGATCGCTTTGCCGCAGAGCATCTGGCGGTGGTCGAAGCGATGCTGTCGCGCGACGGCGAAGCCGCGTTTCGCGCCATGCGCAATCACCTGCTTAATGTGCAAGACCGTCTCCACGAGAAATAGCGACGGGGTTGGATAGATTCGGTGCCAAGGATCGGCAGCACGGATCTGCCTGATCGGCTTGCCTGAACCAACGCGCTCACACTTGACGTTTGTAACCAATTGGTGAATTATTCACCCATGCAAACCAAGTTGACACCCACGACTATTCCGGCCAGCCGCAATGCGGAACGCACTCGCGGTGCCATTCTCGACGCCGCCACGCAGGAGTTCGCGGCCTACGGGCTGGGCGGCGCACGGGTGGACCGGATCGCCGAGCGATCGGGCTCGAACAAGCGCCTCATCTATTATTATTTCGGCAACAAGGACGGCCTCTTCCTCGCGGTACTCGAGAAGGCCTACGCCGATATCCGCAAGGCCGAACAAGCCTTGCATCTCGACGAAGACGATGCGATCGAAGCGATCCGCAAGCTGATCTCGTTCACCTGGAATTACTACATCGAAAACCCGGCGTTCCTGACCTTGCTTAACAGCGAGAACCTGCACCGGGCGGAGCACCTGAAGCAATCGACGCGTATTCGGGAAATGAATTCTCCGTTGGTCGACATGCTCGATACGATTATCGAGCGCGGTCGCCGCGCCGGTTTGTTTCGCGATGGCGTCGACCCGGTGCAGCTTTATATTTCGATCGCCTCGCTGTCTTACTTTTACCTTTCCAATCATTACACGCTGTCGGTTATTTTCGGTCGCGACTTACGTTCACCGAAATCCGAAGCGCAACGCCTTTCGCATATGACCGAACTGGTGTTGGGCTATGTGCTGCTCTGAGTTATTCGCCCTCGCTTCTCGCGACATGCGCGGCATCTCCTGACGTAAACCCGCTTGACAAGAAAAAACTGCTCACACAAAATAAGTAACGCTTTGGTTAATTAACAATCGATAATAAAAAAACAGTAATCAAGAAAACGGTAATAAGAAAACAGATCGAGCTCGACTCTCCGCCTGTTTTGCCGCTGAACATCGGGCGGCGCAGGCACACAAGGGGAGCGCGTCGACCTGATAACCGACGGAGACAGCTTTGAAACAACTCAATCGACGTAAGGCGCTTGTCTTGGCAGCCGCCGCCTGCGCGGCGCTGACGCTACCCTTGAGCGCATCCGCGCAGTGGAAACCGGTTCGGCCGATCAACTTGATCGTGCCGTGGGCTGCGGGAGGGTCGACCGACCAGGTCACGCGGGTGGTCGCATCCGAGCTCGAAAAATCGCTGGGCCAAACGATCGTCATCATCAACCAGCCTGGCGGCTCGGGGGCAATCGGCACCAAGAGCGTACTGAACGCCCCCAAGGACGGCTACACCTGGACCGCTGGCGCAGCGCAGGACCTGGGCGCCTACCAGACGATGGGCACCGTCGATACCCGCCTGGCCGATTGGAACCTGTTCCTCAGCGTGGCCAACATCCAGTTGATGAGCGTCAACCCTCAGACACCGTACAAGAGCGCGAAGGACCTGCTCGACGCCATGAAAGCGAAGCCGGAAAAGATCACGGTCGCCACCGGCGGAATCGGCTCGGCCGGCTACAGCGCGATGTCGCTGGTTACCCAGGCCACGGGCGCGAAGGCCCGGCTTGTGTCGTATGACGGGGGCAACCCGGCGATCATCTCGACAGTGTCGGGTGAAACCGATGCGACCACGCAACTGGCGTCCGAGCAAGCCGACATGATCCGCGGCAAACGGCTGCGGCCCTTGGCCACCATCAGCGACAAACCGCTGCAGATCGATGGCTACGGCACGGTCCCGCCCTTGTCCGACACCGTGCCCGGGTTCAAGGCGCCGCTGAATTATTTCGGCATTTTCATTCCGAAGGGCGTGCCCGACGAAGTCGTGCAGACGGTCACGAAACTCTGGAACGAGAAAATCGCCACCAGCGACACGCTGAAGAAATACGCGACCAGCCGTGGTGCGTTGTTCGCGCCGGTATCCGGCGAGGTCGCGCAGAAAGCGGCGTTCCCGGCCGCGCAAGCCAATGCGTGGCTACTGTTCAATAGTGGACAGGCCAAGGTCTCGCCCGCTACGTTGGGCATAGCCAAGCCCTGAGCGCCTAGCGCGGCAAGACCCGGGTAAGCCCTGGTGGCTTCTTGCCGCGCTACCGCACCACGCTTGCCGTATTTGCGAGCACATTGAAACGCCGCGACCGGATTCCGATGTCATGAGTACGCAGCCCTCCCCCGCCGAAAGCCCCCACGAAGCCGCTGGCACCCCACGCGCTGATTTGATCGGCGGCCTGCTGTGGCTGGCGTTGGGGATCGTCATCACGGTCATGTCCTGGCGCATGGATCGCCTGCAGGCGCAGCACGTCAATCCGTACACAGTGCCGGGGCTGGTGCCCGGCTTGCTCGGGCTGGCGATGCTGGTGCTCGGCACGTTGATGGCCGTGCGCGGATGGCGTGCGGGCGCCAGATTGGCCGTGTCCTCGATGGACTCCCAGCCCGCCTCGACCTCGGCGCAAGTGCAACCCGGTGAGCCAACGCGGGAGCCGGCACAGGCACACCGAGCGATTCGCGTGCGCATCGCCACCGTGCTCGGATTATGTCTGCTGTTCGGCGGCGGACTGGTCGGTCATGGCCTGCCCTTCTGGGCGGCAGCCGCTCTCTTCGTCACCGCTGCCGTACTGATCCTGCAAGGCGCATCGCGCAAAGCGGCGGGGGTCGGCCTATCGCTGCGCACCGTGCTGATCGCCGCGGTCATCGGGCTCGGCGCGGGCGCTCTCGTTACCTTGGTGTTCCAGGAATTTTTCCTGGTTCACTTGCCCTAAGCCCCGGGAGGCGCACTCATGCTGCAAGGTCTTGCCGAACTGGGCCACGCGTACCTCGGCTTTCTGAACCCCATCTCGATTGCATACGGCATGGGCGGCGCTTTGCTCGGCATCATGGTCGGATGCCTGCCCGGACTATCAGCCACGCTATGCATTGCGCTGCTGACCACGCTGACGATCAAGCTGCCCGCCAACACCGCCATCCTGATCCTCGTGTGTTCATACGTCGGCACCTTGTATGGCGGTTCTCGCACCGCGATTCTGCTGAACATCCCGGGCACCGCCGCAAACGCCGCATCATGCGCCGACGGCCACGCACTCGCGCTGCGCGGGGAGGCCGGCCGCGCAATCGGCATCGCCACCTCGGGCGCGTTCATGGGCACGCTGTTCGGCGTGCTGTGCCTGGCGGCCTTCACGCCGATACTGGCCAATGTCGCGCTGTCGTTCGGCGCGTACGAATTCTTCTGGCTGGCGTTATTCGGCGTGACGATGTCCGGCAGCCTGGTCGGCCGCGACCCGCTCAAAGGCTGGCTGATGGGCGTGCTCGGGCTGTTCGTTGCGCAAATCGGCCAGGAAGGGCTATACAGCTTCGACCGCTTCACCTTCGGCTGGGGGGAACTCTCGGGCGGCATCTCGCTGATTCCGGCGCTCGTCGGTGCGTTCGGCTTCGCCGAAGTGCTGACCACGCTGGCCGATCCGATCGCGAAGAAAATCGTGAAGATGGACGATTCGGTGCTGCCGCGTTTTCGCGAGGTGGCGCAGTACTGGCGCACCGTGCTGCGCTCCGGCGTGATCGGCGTGCTCACGGGCCTGATCCCCGGCGTAGGCGAGGATTCGGGCGCCTGGATGTCGTATGCGGCAGCGAAAGCGACGAGCCGCGAACGCGATCAATTCGGCAAGGGCTCCATCGACGGACTGATGGCCGCCGAGACCGGCGACATGGCATCGATTCCCGGCCATATCATCCCGGCGCTGGCGCTCGGCATACCGGGCTCGGCACCGTCCGCGGTGCTGATGGCGGCCATGATCATCCACGGCATCCAACCGGGGCCGATGATGCTCATCGAGCATCCGCAGTTCGTGTACGACGTGGTGGCGATGACCTCGATCGCCACCATCAGCATACTGATTTTCGGCTTGTTCCTGGTGCGGCCACTGCTCTATGTGCTGCGCGTGCCGCGCGCCGTGCTGATGCCCATCATCTTCGTGCTCTGCGTGGTGGGGGCCTACGCCAGCGCGTCGCGCCTGTTCGACATCTATTGCATGCTCGCGATCGGCATCGGCGCGTTCTTCCTGCGCCGGCGCGGTTACCAGATGGCCCCGTTCGTGCTGGGGCTGGTGCTCGGCGGGCTGCTCGACAAAAGCCTGCGCCGCGGACTCGTGCTCTCGGACGGCGACATCACGCCGTTCTTCACCCGGCCGATTTCGATGGGGTTCGCCATCGTTACGGTGTTCACCATGTTGCTCTATGTGCCGGCATTTCGGCGCGGCCTGAAGTGCGTCACCGGCGCGATCGGCTCGCCATTGCGCCGCTGCCTACCCGGCGCGCACAAGCACGTTGAAAGGAAACCATGACGATGCGCATCGCCCTATGCAATGAAGTGCTCGCCGGGATGCCGTTCGAACGTCAGTGCGAATTCGCCGCTGAACTCGGCTACGACGGATTGGAGATCGCGCCGTTCACGTTGAGCGACAACCCCGAACAACTGAGTACCTCGGAGATCGCGCGCATTCGTCGCAGTGTCGAGGCGGCCGGGCTCGTAGTGACAGGCCTGCATTGGCTGCTGGTGAAGCCGGCGGGATTGTCGCTGACAACTCCCGACGCGGGTGTACGGGCGCGTACGCAGGAAGTCCTGGTGCGGCTCACGGGACTGTGTGCGGAGCTGGGCGGCGCAGTGCTGGTGCATGGCTCGCCCAATCAGCGCAATGTCCACGACGGCGAAACGCACGCCACGGCGATGGCGCGTCTGCGCGACGCGCTGGCGGTGGCCGCGCAAGCGGCCGGCCGCAACGGCGTGACCTATTGCCTGGAGCCGCTATCGCGTCATGAAACTTCGGTGGTGAACACGATCGCCGAAGCCGCCGAGTTGGTGCGCGAAGTGGGCAATCCGCACTTGCGCACGATGATCGACTGCAGCGCAGCCGGCCTCACCGAGTCGCAATCGATACCGGCGTTGATCGACCTATGGATGCCCACGGGCTTGATTGCGCACGTGCAAGTCAACGACCCGAATCGCCGCGCACCGGGCCAAGGCGAGATGCAATTCGGCCCAATATTCGCCGCGCTCGAACGCCACGGCTACACGGGCGCGATCGGCGTCGAGCCGTTCGACTATCGCCCGGACGGCCCCGGTGCTGCGGCCTTTGCTGCCGGCTACCTGCGCGGCGTGCGCGAAGCACTCGCCCGCTCTGGCAACCACGTTCCCAAGGACTCCGTCTGATGAGCACCGATTTCCGCATTCTCGAACTGAATATCTTCGAACGCGGCGTGACCATGCGCCTGCCGTTCCGTTTCGGCGTGGTGACGCTGTCCGCCTGCCCGCAGGCATTCGTGCAAGCCCGCATTCGCCTCGCGGACGGCCGCGAAGCCGAAGGCGCGAGCGCTGAGCTGATGGTGCCGAAATGGTTCGACAAGAACCTGGCGCTTAGCAACGAGGACAATTTCGCGCAGTTGCGCCGCTCGCTGTTGCTCGCGCGTGACGCGTATCTGAGCGATGGCGCGACGCGCAGCGCGTTCGGGCACTTCGCGGCACACTATCAGCCGCAAATCGATGCGGCAGCGCTGGATGGACTGAATCCGCTCGTCGCCTGCTACGGTCCTGCGCTGCTGGATCGTGCCGTGCTCGACGCACTGTGTCGCGCACTCGGCGTGTCGTTCTACGACGCGGTGCGCCACAACACGCCGGGCATCGATGCGCGCTTGTGTCCGGATCTGGCCCGGTTCGACATCGACGCTTTCCTGCAGGATCTGTCGCCGTCGCCGCGTATTCATGTGCGGCACACGGTGGGCTTGCTGGATCCGATCGTTCGCTCGGACGTGATCGATGCGCTCGACGATGGTTTGCCGGAAACACTGGAGGAAGTCGTGGCGACCTACGGCTGCCGGTATTTCAAACTGAAGGTGTGCGGCAAGACCGATGAAGACATCGACAGGCTGACGCGTATCGCCGCTGTGCTGGATCGCTTGCCGGAGTATGTCGTAACGCTGGACGGCAACGAACAGTTCGGCGACGCCGAGGCGGCTGCGCGCTTTTGGGAGCGCGCGCTGCAGGTTCCAGCGTTGCGACGCCTGACGGAGTCAACGTTATATATCGAGCAGCCGCTGCCGCGTTCCATCGCATTGGACGCCGATGTCTCGCGCCTGGCCGCCGCCCGCCCAGTGCTGATCGACGAATCCGACGCTACGCTCGAAGCCTTTCCGACCGCGCTAGGCCTGGGCTATACCGGCGTATCCAGCAAGGATTGCAAAGGCGTATACCGTTCGCTGCTGAATGCCGCGCGCTGCGCGCAACGCAACGCGAGTGCGCCCGCCACGGCGCCCTACTTCATGTCCGCGGAAGACCTGACTACGCAAGCCGGTCTGGCTGTGCAACAGGATCTTGCGCTGGTCAATCTGCTCGGCCTGACCCACGTGGAACGCAACGGCCATCACTATGTCGACGGCTTTGCAGGCCAGGGTGCCAGTGTCGAAGAACAGCAGGCGTTCCTCGCGGCACATCCGAATTTGTATCGACGCGGCTCGGGCACCGTCCGGTTGCATATCGAAAACGGCTCGCTCGAACTGGACTCGCTGGCGCTGCCCGGTTTTGCCTCCGGTGCACACCCGGTTTGGGAAACGCTGGAGCCGATGGAGGTGCGTGCGGATTAAGTCTTCATTCGTCGCCTCTGCATCCTTTTCATTTGTTTATTCGAGGAAACATCCTATGTCTCAAAAGCGTCTAGGCCTGATCATGCACGGTGTCACCGGCAGAATGGGCATGAACCAGCATCTGATCCGCTCTATCGTCGCGATCCGGCAGCAAGGCGGTGTGGTCTTATCCAACGGCGATCGCGTCATGCCGGACCCGATCCTGATCGGACGCAACGCCGAGAAGATTGCCGCATTGGCGAAGGCGCACGGCATCGAACGTTGGGGCACCGACGTCGATGCCGCGCTTGCCAATCCTGAGGACACGGTTTTCTTCGATGCCGGCACCACGCAGATGCGCCCGGACCTGGTCAAGCAGGCCATCGCGGCAGGCAAGCACATCTATTGCGAAAAGCCGGTGGCAACGGGACTCGAGCAGGCGCTGGAACTCTACCAGCTCGCCAAACAAGCCGGCATCAAGCACGGTGTGGTGCAAGACAAACTATTCCTGCCCGGCCTGCAAAAACTGGCCATGTTGCGCAAGTCCGGCTTCTTCGGCCGCATTCTTTCGGTGCGTGGCGAGTTCGGCTATTGGGTATTCGAGGGCGACCTGCAACCGATCCAGCGTCCGTCATGGAACTACCGCGAAGAAGACGGCGGCGGCATTATCCTCGACATGATCTGCCATTGGCGCTATGTGCTCGACAACCTGTTCGGCGCGGTCAAGAGCGTTTCCTGTATCGGTGCGACGCATATTCCCGAGCGCTGGGACGAGCAAGGGCGCAAATACCAAGCCACGGCCGACGACGCCGCATACGCCACGTTCGAACTGGACAATGGCGACGCGCCGCCCATCATCGCGCAGATGAACAGCTCTTGGTGCACACGCGTACGGCGCGACGACCTGGTGACCTTCCATGTCGATGGCACGCATGGCTCCGCCGTAGCGGGGCTGACCGACTGCGTGTCGCAGGCTCGCGTCAACACGCCCAAACCGGTATGGAATCCGGACGTCAAACAGCCGTTCAATTTCTTCGACCACTGGCAGAACGTGCCCGATTCAGTGGTCTTCGACAACGGCTTCAAGACCCAGTGGGAGCTGTTCATCCGTCACGTTTGCGAAGATGCGCCTTATCGCTGGGACCTGCTGGAAGGCGCCAAGGGCGTGCAACTGGTCGAGCTCGCGCAGCAAAGCTGGAAAGCGCGGCGCTGGGTCGATGTGCCGGCCTTGCCCGCGTAATTTTCCCGCTTATTTGCCGCTTATTTGCCCCGCCTAAGGAAGCGACCATCATGAGCCTAGTCATCGTCCTGCCCGACGCCGATCGCCGCCTGCAACCGTACACGATGAGCGCACCGCGCACATTCGCCGCGCGACCGGCGCGCGCATTCAATCGCGTGGCCTATTCGGCTGCGCACGTGGTCGCCGATCCGCTGGCGCCGTGCAATCCGTGGCTGGATAGTCCGATCGACTGGGACGCAACGATCGCGTTCCGGCAGCGCATCTGGGCCCTCGGCCTTGGCGTGGCCGAAGCCATGGACACAGCACAGCGCGGTATGGGCCTGGACTGGCCCACCTCGCTCGAACTGATTCGCCATTCGATCGATGCCGCGCGCGACTTTCCCGGCGCACAAGTCGCCAGCGGCGCGGGCACCGATCACCTGGCGTTCGATGCGACCACCACGCTCGACGACGTGATCCGGGCCTACGAAGAACAAGTGGCCGCGATCGAAAAACTCGGCGGCCGGATCATCCTGATGGCCAGCCGTGCGCTGGCGCGCGTTGCGACCTCTCCCGACGACTATCGCAAGGTGTATGGGCACATCCTCTCGCAGGTTCGCGAACCGGTGATCCTGCATTGGCTCGGCGATATGTTCGACCCGGCGCTCGCAGGGTACTGGGGGTCGGCGAACCTGGACAACGCGATGGACGTCGCGGTCGACATCATCAACACGTGGCCCGAAAAAATCGACGGCGTGAAAATTTCGCTGCTGGATAAGCATAAGGAAATTGCGATGCGTCGCCGGCTGGACCCGCGCGTCAAGATGTACACCGGGGACGATTTCAACTATGCCGAATTGATCGCCGGCGATACACACGGTCACAGCCACGCGCTGCTCGGCATCTTCGATGCGATTGCGCCGGCCGCTTCGGCCGCGTTGGACGCACTCGCGGGTGGCGATACGCAGCGATTCCACGAGATTCTCGCGCCCACTGTGCCACTGTCGCGGCATATCTTCCAGGCGCCGACTCGCTTCTATAAAACCGGCGTGGTCTTTATGGCCTACCTAAATGGCTTGCAGGATCACTTCGTCATGATCGGCGGCCAGCAGAGTACGCGTTCACTCACGCATCTGGCGGAACTGTTTCGGCTGGCTGACCGCGCAGGCTTGCTGGCCGACCCTGAACTCGCGGTGGCGCGTATGCGGGCGGTGCTGGCCGTGAATGGGGTACACGATGCGTGATTTCACTGATAGCCACGAATGGCTTTCGATCAACACCGCAACTGTGCGCCAGCAATGGGCGTTGCCTGAAATCATCGAGCATTGCGCACGGCTGGGCATACGCGCTATTTCACCTTGGCGCGACCAAGTTGCCGCGTGCGGACTCGATGTCGCGATGCGATTGTTGCGTGAGCACGACATGATGTTGTCCGGGTATTGTCGAGGCGGCATGTTTACCGCTGCCGACGCAGCTGGCCTACGTAACGCACGCGACGATAATCGTCGCGCAGTGGACGAAGCGCTCGCATTGGGTGCACCTTGCCTCGTACTCGTCGTCGGTGGATTACCTAACAGTACCAGCGGCACCGACGGTAAAACCGTATACAAGAACATCGCTCTCGCACGCGAGCAAGTGCGCGATGGTATCGGCGCATTGCTCGACTATGCACGTCAGGTCGGCATGCCGCTTGCGATCGAACCGCTGCATCCGATGTATGCCGCCGACCGCGCTTGCGTGAACACGCTGGACCAGGCATTGGACCTGTGCGACGAGCTGGACCCTTTGCGCAGTGGGATGTTGGGCGTAGCGGTCGATGTTTATCACGTGTGGTGGGACCCGACATTGCAAGCCGCGATCGAGCGCTGCGGCCGGGACCGGCTACTGGCCTTTCACGTGTGCGACTGGCTGGTGCCCACCCGGGATATGCTCACCGACCGCGGCATGATGGGCGACGGCGTTATTGATATCCGTCAAATTCGGAGCTGGGTGGAAGCGGTTGGCTACACGGGTTTTTCGGAGGTGGAAATTTTCTCTGCGCAGAACTGGTGGTGCAAACCTGGGGAGGAAGTATTGCGTACGTGCATCGAGCGGCATCGCAGCGCGGTATAAGGCGAGCGCTGACAATTTGAGAATACGAGCGCCCAAAATCTCACATCGTGGACAAAAGCGATTGAAAAAAAGTTCAAAAAACTCTGTGAACCATTAATTACGTGGCGTTTGACATATTTAGGGGCACAGGAATGTTGACGCCACGGGGCGCTGTGATTAATCTAGGTTAGTTACTTTCCGACAAGCTGTCCGCCAAGCCAGATTTACCATGGCCGACAGCACTGTCAATTTCGCCCGGGCCTCTCCCATGAATGATGAACAGCACGGCGCAGTGCTTCAAACTTACTTCGGCACAAGCAGCCCTTGTTGGCGCTTGTCGTTCGACAGCAATGCTCTCGAACTCGCCGCCGTTCGTGGGCCGGCCAACGTCAGCGTGGTCTTGACCGCCCCGCAGGCAGCCAAGATCAGGGCTCTGACAGGCGTCACGTCGCACCTCGTGCTCGACGTCAGCCTGTTCGGCGAAGCGTTGCAGTTGAACCTGGTCGGCAAAAAAACCAACAGCGTGGAATGGGCCGGCACTGCATCGGCTTACGACGACACCGTCTCGGTGGCGCGCGATCTGGTGCACGGTTTGTCGTTTGCCGAGCAAATCGTCTCAGAAGTGAATTCCATGGTGGCGGTGATCGATCGGAACGGACTCATCCAACGATTCAACCGCAAGTGCGAAGAATTCAGCGGCATGAAGGAAGAAGACGTGGTCGGCAAAAGCGGCCTCGAGCTATTCATGTCCGCCGAGCAGGGCCAGGCATCGGGCAGCAACATCAGCGCGTTTTTCGATTCGGGCAAGCCGTACGAGGTCGAGCGGTATCTGAACACCGTCAACGGACCGCGCCTATTTCTTTTCCGCAACAAGTTCGTGCGCAGCGGTAGCGGCGTCGACGAGCAGTTCCTGATTTGCGCCGGCACAGATATTACCGAAGAGCGTAATGCGAAGAACCGGCTGTTGGAACTTGCCAATACGGATAGTCTGACCGGCTTGCCGAACCGCAACGCCATACACGAAAAAATCAGCAGCGCGATCATCGCTGCGGGCGAGAACCGTCCTGGCATCCTGTTCCTCGATCTCGACAACTTCAAGAAGGTCAACGACCACTATGGCCATGTTGTCGGCGATCAGTTGATCCAGGACGTTTCGCAAGTGATCAAGAGTTGCCTGTCCGAAGGCGATACCTTGGCCCGATTGGGCGGCGACGAGTTCGTGGTGTTGGTCGAGAAAGCGACCACAGCGTTGCTCGAAGAAAAAGCCCAGCTCATCCTGAACTGCCTGCGCGCCCCGTTCAACCTCGGTTTGATGGAGGTGTACACCGGTTGCTCGATCGGCGTCGCCATTTACCCGGAGCACGGCGATGGACTGGAAAGCCTGATCCGCAGCGCAGACACCGCGATGTACGTCGCCAAGGATGCCGGCAAGGGCACGTATCGGATGTTCTCGCAGGAGATGAACAAGAAGGTGGCCGAGTATGTTTGGCTGGACACCAACTTGCGCAAGGCCCTGGAAGAACAGCAACTGGAGCTCTACTATCAGCCGCTGGTCAGCGCGGACACCGGCGCGCTGCACAGCGTGGAAGCATTGATCCGCTGGAATTCGCCGGAACGCGGCTTGATCATGCCGTTCGACTTCATCCCCTATGCGGAAGAGTCGGGCATGATAGGCCCGCTAGGCCGGTGGGTCATGCAGGCGGCCGCAGCTCAAGCCGCACGCTGGAAGGCGAAGGGCCTGAATGTGCGCATCGCGATTAACGTCTCCGCGCGCCAATTGTGCGATACGGATATCGTGAAACACTTCACGCATGCGCTGCGCACGACGGGCCTGCACCCCTGCCTGCTCGACATCGAGCTGACGGAAAGCTGCTTCATGGAAGACGAAGCGACGACACGCGAGATTATCAAGCAGTTCCGGCATCTCGGTGCCCAGGTCCATCTGGACGACTTCGGCACCGGATACTCTTCGCTGTCGCAATTGGCGCGCATTCCGTTGGATGCGATCAAGCTCGATCGCAGTTTCATCAAGTCGATCGACACCGATACCAAATCTCAGGCGCTGGTGCGCTCGATGGTCGCGATCGCGCGGGAATTGCGTTACTCGGTGGTTGCCGAAGGTGTCGAGACGCACGCCGAAGCGGAGTTCCTCAAGGAAGTGGGCGTCGATTACGTGCAAGGCTTCCTGCACAGCACACCGCTGACCGCCGAGCAATTCGAACTGTGGGTGGCTGAGAAGAGAAAGCTGCGGTTGATCGCCTGAGGTTCTCGGTGGGATTGATTTGCGCTTGATGCGGCTTCGATACGAGGATACGTGCAACCACGCAGCGGTGGCGTCGAGCAGGCCGCAGCTTAGACGGCTTGAAACAGCTTGGAAACCCGCCGGTTTTGCAAGGTCACCAGCCGTTCCATGAAGGCCAGGTCTTTTTCTTCGAGTGAAAAGGCTGCGTCCACCCAATCCTCGGTGATATCCATCAACTCTGAACGCGATAACGGCAGCACCCGTTGGCGAGCGCGCAGCATAGCGCGCATGCCGTTTAGCTTGGGCCGAATGCTATCGATAAAGGTGCGCGTTGCCATAAACGCCTCCCCCGCATCAAACGTCTGATCGACCAGGCCCCTCTCGGCATACCATTCGGCCGTATGCGTTTCGCCCGAGCTGATCAACTCTTCGGCCAGGCGCATATTGGCTTTGCGCGTCACCAGCGAATACCCGCCCATGCCGGGAAACAGATTAAACGCAATTTCCGGGAAACCCATCTTCACATCTTTTTGCGCCAGTACGTAGTGATTGGCCAGCGCCGCTTCGAACCCGCCGCCAAGCGCGCTACCTTCCAGCATCGCGATGGAAATCGCGCCGGTGCCAAAGCCCGTGAACACGCCGTGCACGGCATCAATGCAAGAGCGCGCGTAAGCCACCAATTCCTCACGACGCCCTTCACGAATCACTTCAACAAAAAAATCCAGATCTCCGCCGACGTTGAAAATTTCCGGAACCGATGAACCGTTGACCCAAAAATCGAAGGGTAATTTGGAATCCCGGGCGACGCGCGCCACATGCATGATGTCGTTGACCAGCTTCTGAGTGAAACAGGGGCGCGGGCGAGAGCACAGCATCATCCAGATCGTCCTGCGCCCTTCCTCGTAATACACAGAAACTTGAGACAACTCCCCGGCTTCGGTAAAAGGACGGCAGCCGGGATGGTCTTTGAGATTCATCAACTAAGATCCTTGACTAAAGTTTCGTTACACATAACGAATTCCGTAACAGGCTAAAGCAGGAGGTCATGCAAAGGCGTGAAGGTCAAAGGAATATGAAAGATTAATGGCAATAGCCAGGGCGGGCTAGTGCGATCAGGTAAATATCGTGGAACTATTGATCTAATTCAAATCGGGTCTTAGCCCGTCGCGACCCATGTATTCGCCAAAAATGGCGCTAATATGCCCATTATCCGGCGCAATTTCGACCGTTCTTCTAATTTTCAGATTCGCAATCGGGATGTTGATTTGCCGGCGTCTGCGACCTGATTTTGTGGTTCTGCGGAACATTTCGGTCTGCTGACCGGCCCCTTCGACCGCGTGCTCTTGAGCCCACCCCGCGATTCTCCCGATCGCAATGGGTATTTTTATGGATTTCAATTCGGCCTCCATGCTTTTATTGGTCTAGTCTGCATTTTAAACGAAGGGCTTCAATAAACAATTGCAGTAGTGACTCAAAGACACGCGTAATGTCGTTGAATTCCCGCAAGCGGCCTAAAAATGGGTTTTATTTTCAGCGCAGTGACCGATTTTGCAACGCCAGCAGCGAAACACGCGCCCCCATGAACGTCGGGGTCATGAAAGGACGGCGGTACAAGCGGTCTGCCGGGTCGATCGATCTCGTCTTTTCCAAGCGGCAACGAACGGCCGATCGGCGAGGCGATGAATGCGGTTGATGAACAAGAAGATTGCGGGCGATGGATGCTGCGCTGCTGTGCCTGTGTGCACAAAGCGGCATATGTCCCAGGCGCGGGCTGCAGCACGGCGGCCCAACGCCTGAGGCATCTTTTTGCTATTTACAGTCTCGGCGCTCCCCTCGCCTGCACTGCATGCGCCCAACCGGTTCGCGCCTCCACCCAGGCAGCGACTGACAGCAGCGCCACGTCGTCACCCAGAGCGCCGATCAATTGCGCTCCAAGGGGCAGACCTGCGGGACCGAACCCTATCGGCAAGTTGATGGCCGGCACGCCCAGCAGAGTCCACGGCGTGCAAAACGCCGCGTCGCCGGTGTAGTCAAGTCCGCGTGGCGCTTCACCGGAGGCCGGCGCGACCAGCAAAGCGTCGAGCCCCATGCTTGCCGTGAACCAGCGCTTGAACCGCGTAGTCATCTGGACTTGCAGGGCTTTCGCGTTTGCATAGTCAGTGGCAGGAATCCGGCGCCCTTCTTCAATCAGCTCCCTCATCACGGCGCTCATCAGCTCGGGCGTGCGATCGAACAGCTCACGGTGCGTGAGCGCCGCCTCGACGCACAACAAGGTCCACGCCAGCCCCTGGGCATTTGCCATCTCGCCGGGAAGTTCGACGTTGACCAACTCAGCGCCATCGGCTTTCAAGCGCCCGGCCAACGCGTCGAGCGCCTGCTGTTGCGCGGGTTCGATCGCGCCGCCAATCTGCTGTTGCAATACGCCGATACGGGGGTAGCCGGCGCCTGCAAAACCACGCGCCGCTTGCGCCGACGTGGCGGCTGCCGAAGTGGGACCCGAAGTTAGATCATTAAGCGCAGAGGGAAAGCCATGCGGATCGCCATCGTCGGTGCCGGCCAGCAGCGGCAGCACGTAGGCGATGTCGCCGACGCTATTGGCGAATAAACCAAGGTGATCGAGCGAGCCGGCCAGCGGTAACACGCCGGTACGCGCAATCGTCCCGTATGTGGGTTTCATGCCAACGACGCCGCAATAGGCGGCCGGCCGTATCACCGAGCCGTAGGTCTGCGTACCCAGCGCGAGCGGCACGATGCCCGCGCCGACGGCGGCCGCGGAACCGCTGGATGAGCCGCCCGGCGTATGGCCGTGATGCCAAGGATTGGTCGTCGCGCCCGGGTGACGCCAAGCAAATTCCGTGGTGACGGTTTTACCCAGTACGGTAGCGCCCGCGGCACGCAGACGCTGGACCACCCACGCATCGTGTTGCGGGCGCCGCCCGGCGTACGCCGGCGAGCCCAATGCGGTGGGCATGTCGGCCGTATCGATCAGATCCTTGACCGCCACCGGCACGCCCGCCAGTGGAGCATGCGCCGGGCTCTCGCCGCTGCTGCCCGGGATGCCATGATCAATGCGGTGGTTCACCGCAAGCGCTTCCGGCAAATAAATGAAGGCGTGCAGTTGCGCTTGCGAGCGTTGTGCCGCATCGAACGCTTGTTGCACAGCGCCGGCTATCGTCACACTGCCTGCGGCGATCGCCTCGCGCAGTGCGCGTACCCCTTTTGAATGCAATAGTTCCGTCATTTCCCTGCCAGCGCTTGCTGAATGTAGGTGCGTACGACGAAGCTGTCGTACTTCGGTTGCTGTTTCAGATTACCCAGTGCGATCTGCGTATCCATGCCCACCGTCAGTGCTTTGGGCGTGATATCCACACTCTTCGGATAGACGCCTTCGTTCAACATCCGGGTTACCGCCGCATTCACGATCGCCGGATCCAGTGTCGGGAATTCCTTGCGCGCAATTGCTGCCGTCTCGGTCGGGTTGGTTTGCATGAATACGAGCGCCTCTTGCAGACCTTTCACAAAGCGCGCAGCGGAATCAGGGTCGACATTGCGTTTTGCGGCGATCGACGAAAATGCATATTCGCCGTACAGCTTGGGAAAGCTTAGCACCACCTTCATACCCTTGGCCACTGCCTGATCGAGGCCCGGCTCATACATGACCGCAACTTTGGACTGACCGGCTACCAGCGGGCCGATCTCCGAACCCAGCGGCACCTGCATCAGACTGATGTCGCTTGGCGACATGCCATTTTCCTTGAGCAGCTTGAAGAATAGCGAGGTGCTGGTGGTCGGCATCTGCCCGCTGACGACGGTACCGCCTTTCAGATCCTTCACGCCATCGAACTTGACGTCGGGCGCGGCCGCGATCCACACCGCGGCGCCATTCACCACGTTGGCAATCACGTCGACATCGGCGCCCTTCTCGGCCGCCACCGCCGCCCATTCGGGGCCATGCAGCGAGAACTCCGCGCTACCCGACAACACCGCAGACAAGGCCGCGCTCGGGCTGCCGGCGGTCTGCTTGGTGACATCGAGCCCCTGCTTGGTAAAAAAGCCATTGTCGAGCGCAACGTAGAGCGGCAGATACAGCATCGACTGGAACGCTTGCGAAATCGTGACCTTCTTGTCCGCAGCAAACGCGGGGGTCACGGCCGACACTGCCAACGCCGCGGTCAATGCGAGCAGCATTTTTTTGGAGCTAAGCGCCATCTTGATGTCCTGGTAAGAGAGTGGTGAATGTGGAAAACCCGGTAGAAAAACCCGGTTGAAAAATCTGGTCAAACCCGTAAGGTCGATGCATTCGATGCTTGCCGCCACGGAAGCAAGCTGCGTTCGAGCAGGTCGATCAGGAAATACAGCACGAAACCAATCGCCATGAGCACGAACAGGCCGGCCCAGACGGTGTTCAGGTCATAGAGGCTGGACGCCGTAAAAATCATGTGGCCCAGCCCCTTCTCCGACGAAATGAATTCGCCCACAACCGCACCGACCAGACCGAAGCCCACGTTGATGCGAAACGTCGAAATAATGTAGGGCAGCGTGGACGGGATCACGATCTTCATGAAGACATCGTTCTTGTCCGCGCCGAGCGTGACGAGCAACGCCTGGAGATCGGAATCCGCCTCCTTGGCCGCCTCGTAGGCGGCAATCAACGCGACGATGGCGGTGAGCGAGATTGCCAGCGCGACTTTCGATACCAGGCCGGTGCCGAACCATAGAATCACGATCGGGGCAAACGCGATCTTCGGCACGCTATTGATCGCAACGATGAACGGCTCTATCAGTCGTGCGACGAACGGCGAATACCAAAGCGCAAGTCCACAGAAAGAGCCCACCGCGGTACCGAATACGAAACCGAGAATCGCTTCGAACAGCGTATAGCCGGTGTCGACGAATAGTTGGCCAGAAACCGCCGATTGCACCAGCGCGTCATAAATTTTCGCGGGCGAACCGACGAGGAAATTCGAAACCCAGCCCATGCGCGCCGCACCTTCCCAGATTCCGAAGAATGCGACCACGGCGAAAAATTGCAGTATCGTGCGGCCCCAGCCGGTATCGAGGTTAATCACCACGCGAGGTGAACGGCGCGTTTCGGGGGCTGTCGATTTATTCACGGAAACGGATTGCGTCATGCGGCTCTCACTTCGGTTTGGATGTCGAGTTCTCCGCACAACGCATGGAAGTAGCCGGAAAAGTTGGGGTCGCTGCGCGCGCCGATCGGCGTGCGTGCCTCGATCTCGATGTCATAGATCTTCTTGACTTGGGACGGTCGCCCGCCGAGCACCACGACGCGCTTGGATAAAGCGACCGCCTCGTCGATGTCGTGGGTGACCAGCACGACGGTCTTGTGGAACGTCTCCACCGCCTCCATCAGCACGCCTTCGAGATACAAGCGGGTCTGGTAGTCGAGCGCTGAAAACGGCTCGTCGAGCAGGATGATGTCCGGGTCGTTGATCAGCGTGCGGATCAACGCGACGCGCTGACGCATGCCGCCGGAGAGCATGCGGGGATAGGCGTTTTCGAAACCCGCCAGGCCGTAGGTGTTGAGGTACTCCATCGCCGTCTCGCGCGCTTGCGCCGGTGGCATTTTGGCGAGCTCGGGGCCGATCAGGACGTTTTGTAGAACGGTGCGCCACGGCAGCAGCAGATCGCGCTGCATCATGTAACCCACCTTGCCACGCAACCCGTCGACGACCTGCCCGCGGTAGATGATTTCGCCGCTGTCGGGTTGTAACAAGCCGGCCACGATATTGAACACCGTCGTTTTGCCACAGCCCGAGGGGCCGATGATGCTGACGAAATCGCGTTCTTTGATATCGAACGACAAGCCGCCAAGGACATCGACGGCGCCTTGTTTATTGGAAAAGGATTTTCGGATGTTGCGTAGGGCGAGCTGCGTGGGCATCGGATGAGTCGGCATCGAATTCTCGGTCGGGGAAATGCACTATGTTGGCTATAAAAAGCAATTCCTATGCCCGTTGTCCACGTCGGGATGAGATGCGATGAGTACGCCCGGTGTGCCCGGTGCGCCGAGTAACGAGGTGGGAGCCGTTGAGCGCAGGTCTTGATCTGCCAGCCGGACGGCCAGCCACCGAGATCGGCGAGATCGTTTTTCCTCGCCGCTTTGACATGTAACACGCGAGTTCCAAGTCGAGCGCATTCGACAGAACGCGGCTTCGTTTGGAGAGTGTTGCCCGATTAGGTAGAGCGAATGCGCCAGATTGAGCGCTTACTGCCCCACTTCGGGACAGCGCGCGATGCGCGGGGGTGGCTTTGGATAATTCGTTGCGCGGTGTGCGCGAACGTTTCGGCGACTGCTGCCACGCGTCTCAGGGACGCAATGGCAGCGTCATGATGTGACTATGCCTTTTCGTTGATGAAGTTCGACGTCGCGGAGGTAGCGGAGGTATTTTGCGTACCGTTCGGCGAATAGGTGTGGCCGCCACTGCCATGATGATGACCGTGCATTGCTTCCGCGTGCTTCGACGCTTGAGCGATGACTTGCGCGGTCGTTGTCGGTTGTGCGCTCGCGGTTGGGGAGCTTGTGGTTTGCGGCGTCGTCTGAGCCAACGGTTGGGTCGTGTTGCTCGTGACCGGTTGAGTAGGCAATGCGCTAGCAACTGCAGAAACTAACATAGTGATCTCCAAAAAAAATTTGCGATCGTGAGCCCAATGCAGCGAGTCGGATGCTGCAGCTGTTGCTGCCACCAGCCTGCATTCCCCTTACAGTCACGAGCGATGGTAGCAGTAGATGAAAGCATTCAATCGAGGCGTGACAGCGCGAAAAATTACGCATCGTTAATTGGAAAAACGAGGCATGGAAATACCTTGTCATGTCGATCCGTCTGCGGGCTTTATGGCGCCTCACGCGCGGCCGGATTCGTCACTGCCTGGTCTCGTTCGCGGCGTGATTCAGCGTAATTTTCGGTAATTCTGGGCACGCCCCATGTAATGCCGTTCGTCAGCCACGCGTCTAACCTGCAAGGAAATCTCGTAGTCACTTTTTTATGCGTGGAGTTTCGGCTCCTGTCGCGACCGTGACAGAGAGCCTCTCGAATACTTGCGGCGAACCGCACGGGGCGCCCCGAACTGGTGTCGGAAATAACATTACCCCAGAGCATTACCCCAGCTCACAAAAGACGCAGTCATGAAACATAGGAAAGCGCGGCACGGCTTGCAAGCGGCCGGCTCCAAAGCGGAGCAACCGGATCAGCTGGTGCAGCGTGCGCTGGTATTGCACCGGCAAGGCGATGCGCGACTAGCCAGGGAACTCTACGAGACCGCCCTGCGCAGCGACGCCGAGCATTTCGATGCGCTGCATCTGCTCGGTATCCTTGAATATCAAGCGGGACACGCTGAACGCGCGATTGTGTCGTTGACGCAAGCGCTTCGGGTCAATCCAACACTGGTGGCGCCGCATTCGAATCTGGGCCTCGCGCATCAGGCACTGGGACAATACGAAGACGCCCGACACAGCTTTGAGCGCGCGCTCGCGATCGCTCCCGAACACGTCGAGACGCTTAACAATCTCGGCAATGTGCTGCGTGAGCTGCAGCAGCCCGAAGCCGCGCTGGCGCGCTACGATGAGGCACTACGAATCAAGCCGGATTACCTGCGCGCGCTGAACAACCGTGGCAACGTGCTGCGTGAGCTGCAACGTCATGTCGATGCGATCGCCAGCCTCGATGCCGCGCTCCAACTCGATGCGCAATACGCCGAAGCCCACTACAACCGCGGCAACGTCTTGCAGGACCTACGCCAACACGAAGCGGCAGCGCACAGTTATCAGCAAGCGTTGCGCATCGAGCCCGACATGATCGAAGCATCGATCAATCTCGGCAACGCGCTGCAGGATCTGGCCCAATATGGCGCGGCACTCGAGAGCTACGAACACGCGCTGCGACTGGCGCCCAATAGCATAGCCGCTCGCCTTAATCAGGCCCATACCCTGCAGCGATTGCACAAACCCGAATTGGCGCTGCTGAGCTATGAGCTCGCGCTGAATCTGCAACCCGATCACGTCGACGCGCTGATCGGACGCGGCGATGTATTGCGCAACTTGAACCGACATCAAGAAGCGCTCGCCTGTGCCGAACAAGCTTTGCAACTACGCCACGACTATGCGCCGGCGTTCAATAGTCGCGGCGTCACACTCAGCACGTTGGGCCGGTTCTCCGAGGCGCAAGCCGATCACCGTCGCACCCTGGAACTCGCGCCGGACAAGGGCTTGTACTATCGCAACCTGGTGCAAGCCGGTTTGCTGCCTGCCGACGACAAGCATTTCGAGGCGATGCGGCAGCTTGCGCAAACGTCCGACCGACTAGCGCCCGACGACAGAGTCAATCTGCACTTTGCGTTGGGCGACGCGCTGGAAAAACTGGGTCTGCACGACGACTCGTTCGCGCACTATCTTCAGGCCAATGCCTTGCAACGGCAGCGCACGGTTTATACCGAGCGCGCGACGCTGGCACTGCTGGAATGGTGTCGGGTGACTTTCACGTCGGAGTTCCTTCAGCAGCGGCAAGGACTCGGCACACAGTCCGACGCGCCGATCTTCGTGATCGGGATGCCACGCAGCGGCTCGACGCTGATCGAACACATTCTCGACAGCCATCCCGCGATGTATGGCTGTGGGGAACGCCGTGATTTCATCCAGACCCTGACGCACTTCATCGCGCAACACCATGCGGGGCGTTCCGAGCTGGATACGCTCGCGGCGTTGACCGACGCCCAGTTGCTGCAAATTGGCGAGGGTTACCTGCGGCGCATGGGCGATGCGGCGGAAGCGGCGGGAGCGGGAGCGCCGCATCGTCGGTTTGTCGACAAGTCGCTGTTGAACTTCATTCATGTCGGCCTGATCCACCTGGCGCTGCCTAATGCACGCTTCATCCACAGCCGGCGCGCACCGATTGAAACCTGCCTGTCGTGCTACTCGAAGTTGTTCGATGACGTGCCATTCAGTTACGACCTCGGCGAGCTGGGCCGCTATTACCGAGCCTACGACGCCTTGATGGATCACTGGCGCGCAGTACTGCCGCCGGGCGTCATGCTCGAGGTCCAGTACGAAGAACTGGTCGTGGACTTCGATACACAAGCGCGTCGCATGGTGCAGCACTGCGGGTTCGAATGGGACGACGCATGCAATACGTTTCATCAGAACCAGCGCGCCGTGGCGACATCGAGCGTCGCGCAGGTCCGCCAGCCGCTTTATCGAAATGCGCTCACCCGTTGGCGACCTGCGGCGCAACTGCTGCAGCCGCTGCTCGACGGCCTGGGCCCGGTCCTATCGGGAACCACGGCACCCGATCCTCAAGATACTCATCCTGGCGTTGCCCCGCGTCAATGACGCAAGAAACTAAAGCGCCCAGCGCGGATATGCTGCATGACCACGGCTGCGCGCTGGAGCAGTCGCACCGCCTCGAAGAAGCCGTGCTCTGTTATCGGCAAGCCGTGCGACTCAACCCCGGTGCCGATGCGTCGTTCAACAATATGGCGAACTGCCTGCATGCGCTCGGGCGGTTCGCACAGGCGCACGACGCATATCGTCAGGCGATTCGTCTCGCACCGATGAACGGCTCGTATTATCGCAATTTCTCGCAGTCATATCGGCTGATGGCCGACGACCCCTGCTTCATCTCCATGTCGCAATTGATAATGCGCGCTGAAACGCTCACGATAGAGAATCGCGCGCAGTTGCATTTCGCTTATGGCCACGCACTGTCTGATCAAGGGCATCAGGAAATTGCGTTCGAGCACTTCCTGAAAGCAAATGCGTTGAAGCGTCCTGGCGTGCCGTATGACGAGGCGATGACGCTGAATTTGATCAAGTGCATGCCTGACCTATTCACCATCGATTTGCTGAGGGCCAAGCGCGGCCTGGGCGATCCGTCGGATGCGGCTATCTTCATCATCGGTATGCCTCGGTCGGGTTCGACCTTGATCGAACAAATCCTGGCCAGCCACCCACGGGTATTCGGAGCTGGCGAGCGACCCGATTTTGCTCAGTCGCTATGGCGCTTCATCACGGGGGACGACGATCATGCCAAAATCGATATCGACGCGCTGCATACCGTCACGCAGGCTCAGTTAGCGCAGCTAGGCGCTGAATACACGCGCTCGATCCGGTCCGCTACAAACGATGGCGCGAACGATGCGGCGCACGGGGGCGCAGATAGCGGTGCAGACAGCACCGCCCGCTACGCGCGGATCGCCGACAAATACCCATTCAATTTCATTCACGTCGGCATGATCCATCTGGCATTGCCCAACGCGCGCTTCATTCACAGTCGACGCGCACCGGTGGAAACGTGCTTGTCGAATTTCTCGCGGCTGTTCCACGATGTGCCTTTCAGCTACGATCTCGGTGAACTGGGGCGCTACTATCGCGCCTACGACACGTTGATGGCGCATTGGCGCAGCGTACTGCCCGATGGCGTAATGCTCGAAGTGCGCTATGAGGAACTGGTCGATGATCTCGAGGGCAATGCGCGACGGATGTGCGCTCACTGCGCACTCGAATGGGACGAGCACTGCATGACGTTTCATCGTACTCAACGCCAGGTCGTCACGGCTAGCGCGGCGCAGGTGCGAGAGCCCTTGTACCGGACGTCGTTGCATCGTTGGCATCCGCCGGCAACCATCCTGCAACCTCTTTACGATGCCCTGGGACCGGAATTGTCCGGCCAGGAACCCGTCAGACGCGAGTCGCACACTCCTGAACCAGATGCTCAACAAATGCCTGCTGTATTGCCGTACCCAGCCAATCGGTACGCGCCGTAAATCCCACTACCCGGCTGGCCTCCGGCATCTCCAGCTCCAACGCGACCATCTCGTTTCCCGAGTAGGCATCGCGAATCTGCGAGCGTGACAGCAGCGTAACGCAGTCGCTTTCGACCAGCATGGCCATCATCATCGCAGGCGAACTCGTTTCGACCACCAGTTGCGGCTTGACCAGCAAACGAGCGAAAATCGAATCGATCACCGTGCGTCGCGGCACGTTGCGCTGCGGCACGACCCACTCGTAGTTCGCGAGATCGTGCGTCGCAATGGATTTCTGTGCGGCCAGCCGATGCCCCTTGCGGACCGCGACGACGTACGGATCAGAAAATAATTCGGTTTCCTGAACAGACCCTGTGAGCCGGGGTTCGCGCAGGCTGCCGATGATGATGTCGATCGCGCCGACGCGCAGTTCGCGCAAAAGCCGGGCATGTGAGCCTTCATCGACCGTGACGCGCGCGGCGGGATAACGCGCGCGCAATCGCTGGATGGTACGCGCGATGAGGCGAGGCGACAGCAACGGCAAGACGCCGACCGCCACTTTCCCGGTGAGTTGTCCGCGGGCGTACGCCAGATCCTCACTCGCTTGTGCGATCTCGTAGAGCGCGAGACTCAGGCAACGCGCGAATTCGATGCCTGCCGGGTTCGCCGACACGCTGTGCACACGTCGGCGGTATAGCGACACGCCGACGGTCTGCTCGATCTGCCGCGCCGCCCGATGCACGGCGGGCTGCGAAATGCCGAGTAACTGGGCCGCCTCCGCCGCCGAACCCGCATTCGCAATGGCAATGTGGCAGCGCACTTGCGCGTCGGTCAGATGCCGGCAAATCGTGCCCGCGTTCGACGCCCCCGGCGTGGAGTGCCCGGTCACGTTCGCAACGGCCCGCTCCATCTGGTCCAGCATGCGACGAACGCGCCGCTGCAGGATTACGCCCTCCGGCGTCAGTTCGCTGCCGCCGAAACCGCGCTCGAACAACTGACCGCCGAAACTCGCTTCGAGCTTGCTGATGGCGAGACTCACCGCAGGTTGCGTGCGCGCCGCGCGAATAGCCGCCTGCCCAATTCCACCGGCCTCGCACACCGCGTCGAACAGCAACAGACGCCTTAATCGCGTGAGATCGTTATCGGATGATGCGCGCTCGACTACCTTCATCAACTCTCCAGAATGGCTACGTGAAAACCCCTAGCTTAACCAAAATTTATGTCCTGCAGCGCACTTTATATTGAGGGCTTTCACGACATCCCACTTACAGTAGCGCCCAATCGATCAAAAAAGATTTCAGCCAGGAGCCCGTTCATGTCCGTCGTCGTCGACACCCATACTCACGCAATTTCCCCAGATAAACAACGCTATCCGCTGGCTCCCGTCGGCGGACACCAGTCGGAATGGTCGGCGAAGCGTCCCGTCAGTTTCGAAGCCCTGCTCGCGTCGCTCGATGAAGCCGGCATTGACCGTGCGGTGGTAGTGCAAGCCTCGACGGTGTATGGCAACGACAATAGTTATGTGGTCGAAGCGGTGCGCACCCATCCCGATCGTTTCGCAGGCGTGTTCTCCATCGACGTGCTGGCGAGCGACGCCGTCGCGCAGATGCAGCGCTGGCTCGACGCGGGCCTGGGCGGGCTGCGCCTTTTTACCACCGGTAGCACGATGCCCGGTCAGGCGGGCTGGCTCGACGACGAACGCTCGTTCCCCGTGTGGGAATACGCGCAGCGCCACAACGTGTCGATTTGTCTACAGATGACCGCGCAAGGCATTCCGGCGCTGCTGAACATGCTCGCGCGCTTTCCGGACATCCGGGTGTTGCTCGATCACCTTGCACGTCCGGAACTCGCCGGCGGCCCGCCGTACGAAGCGGCCGCGCCGCTGTTCAGCCTCGCGTCGCACCAGGGCGTGTATCTGAAGCTCACGAACCGCACGATCGCAGAAGCCGCGCGTGGTGCCTCGACGCCCGCGGCCTTCTTCCCGCGCGTGCTCGATGCATTCGGCGCGCATCGCATCGCCTGGGGCTCCAATTTCCCAGCGGCCGAAGGCACGCTGCCGCAACTGCTCGCCGACGCCCGCGAGAGTCTGGCCATGCTGCCAGCCGATGCACGCGCAGCGATCTTCGGCGGCACCGCACGGTCGATTTATCCTGCGCTCGCCGCTTGATACGTCCGTCTCGAACTAAACAGGAAAACACGAGGAAAACCCGACCGTGAGCACCTCTACACAAGCGCTGCGCCTGAAGGCTGCGCTGAAAACTTATCCGCACACGAAGGCACTGAAAGCCGGCGAGCTGACCGACCCTGCCGCTCAATTGGTGTTTGAAGACGTCGAACCGATACACCGCGCTTTTGCGCCGATGGCGCGCCGTCAACTGTACGACGTCAGCGAAATGGCGATCGTCACGTATCTGCAGGCGAAAGCGTACGGCAAGCCGCTGGTGTTATTGCCCGCAGTCGTAGCCGCGCGCTTCCAGCAGGGTTGCATCATTTATAATGCCCGACGCGGCAAACTCGATGTCGGCGGTCTCGCGGGCAAGAGAGTGGGCGTGCGGGCCTACACGCAAACCACCGGTATGTGGGTGCGCGCGATTCTGGCGCAAACCTACGGCGTGTCGCTCGATCAGATCGAATGGGTCACGATCGAGGGTGCGCATCTGGAAGAGTATCCGGATCCGCCTTTCGTGCACCGCGCCGAAGCCGGCAAGCAACTCGTGGCCATGCTGCGCTCAGGCGAACTCGATGCCGCCATCCTCGGCAACGATCTACCGGACGAACCTGGGCTGGAACCGTTGATCCGCGATGCGGCGGCAGCCGACCGTGCGTGGTACGCGAGTCATCATTACGTTCCGATCAATCACGTTGTCGTAGTCAGGCAGGATCTGGCCGACACGCATCCGCAAGCCGTGCGTGCGGTGTACGACCTGCTGTGCCGAGGCAAGGCATCGATGGCCGCGCAGTACGCCGGCAAGCCCGACAAGCTGTTGTTCGGCTACGATGCGCTGCGCGGTCCGCTTGAGGAAACCCTTGCGTTCTGCGAGCAACAGCAACTGCTACCGCGCAAGCTGACCGTCGACGAAATCTTCGCCGATAGTCTTGCCATTCTGGGCGATGCCGCGCGCTAGCGGCGCGTACGTCCGTTTCACCATTATTGAGCGAACCGAAGTTCGCCAGCGTTTGACAAGGAGACACCATGAGCTTGCCCGGCAAGTCCGCCGCCGCGAAACCCAAGGCACGGCTACCGTTCTATCGCGACCTGTCCTTCCAGGTGCTGGCCGGCATGGCATTGGGCATCGTCACGGGCTACGTCTTCCCGAAGTTCGGCATCGACCTGCAGCCCGTGGGCGACGCCTTCATCCGCGTCATCCAGATGCTGATTGGACCGATCATCTTCTGCACTGTGTGCAGCGGCATCGCGGGCGTGAGCGACTTCAAGAAGGTTGGCCGCGTGGCGATCAAGGCGCTCGTCTATTTTGAAGTGGTCACCTCGCTCGCACTGGTGCTGGGCCTCGTGGTGATCAATCTGCTCAAGCCCGGTGTCGGCATGAACGTGGACATGCGCAGCGTGCACTCCGCGGCCGTCGATGCGTACGTCGCGAATGCCCACCACGTCGTCACGACCAGCGAATTCCTGCTCAATGTCATTCCGCATACGGTGATCAGCGCGTTTAACGGCGGCGACGTGCTGCAGGTGCTGTTCTTCTCGGTGCTCTTTGCGTTCGGCCTCGCCGCAATCGGCGAGCGTGCACGGCCCGCGTTGAACCTGATTGACTCGGTGTCGGGCTCGCTGTTCTGGATCATCGGTCTGACGATGAAAGTCGCACCGCTTGCCGCGTTCGGCGCGATCGCCTTCACAGTCAGCAAATTCGGCTTCGGCACGCTGCTTTCGCTCGGCAAGCTCGTACTCGAGTTCTATCTGACCTGCGCGCTTTTCATCCTGTTGATCCTCTGGCCGATCGCGAAAGTCAACGGCTTCAGCCTGCTGCGCCTGATGCGCTATATCGGCGCGGAGTTGCTGCTCGTGATCGGCACGAGTTCGTCGGAGACGGTTTTTCCGCAACTGATCGACAAGCTCGAACGGCTGGGCTGTGAAAAATCGGTGGTGGGTCTGGTGCTGCCGACCGCGTACACATTCAATCACGACGGCACGTGCCTGTATTTTGCGGCCGCCGCGGTGTTTCTCGCTCAGGCCACCAACACGCCGATGACTTGGCATGACCAACTGGTGCTGCTTGCCGTGTTGCTGCTTACGTCCAAAGGTGCGGCCGGCGTATCGGGCGCCGCGATTGCCGTGCTGGCCGCGACACTCGCCGCATCGAACACGATTCCGGTCGAATCGATCGCACTGATACTCGGCATACACAAGGCGATGTCCAGCGGTTTCGTGTTCATCAACATCATCGGCAATAGCGTCGCGACCATCGTGGTAGCGAACTGGGAAAAAGCGCTCGACCGGGTCGCGCTAAGCCGCGAACTGAAGACCGGCTTCAAGCCGATGGATCCGCCGCCCGTCTGCCTCAACCAGACGAGCAGCGGTCCGGCAGGCAACTAGAAACTATGCCCGGGCGGCGGCGCCGATAAACGAGCGCCGCCGGTTTAGCTGAAAGGCCTTAATAGAGATTAAAAGGAGGCTCTTTAATTAGTTATACGAATCATATGATGAGGGTTTTCCCTCGCCAGCTATTCCATACATACGACATGAGATCGGAGACATAAAATGAAAATAGAAGTTTGGAGAACCGTGGTGGCTGGACTGTCGGTTACGGCCGGCGCGCTGAGCGCAATGCCCGCCCATGCGCAATCGAGCGTCGCGCTATACGGTACGGTAGATGGTGGCGTGCGATACCAGACTAATGCAATAAAAGGCGGCGGCTCGCTGGCGACGATGAATTCGAACGGTTATTACAGTTCGAATAAACTCGGCTTCATCGGAAAGGAAGACCTGGGTGACGGCTGGAACGCGCATTTCCAGTTGGAGAGCGGCTTCAACCTCGGCAATGGGGCGTTCGACAACACCACGCAAACGGAATTCAACCGGCAGGCGTACGTCGGCATCGGAAATTCGACGTACGGGTCGCTGGATCTTGGCCGCCAGTACACGATTGCGCACGACATCATCGGGATCTACGATCCGTTCGGTTTCCACTTCACGCCTATCCTTCCGTTGACCACCGCCTCGGACGGCACGCGTAACAACAACGACGCCAAGTACAAGAACAACTTCGGACCGGTGCTGTTCGAAGCGGACAATTCGTTCGGCGGCGTTGCTGGCGACTTCAGCAGCGCGGCGACGCGTGCAGTGGGCGCGAGTTATAGCGAAGGTCCGATTAGTTTCGGCGGCCTGTACGGGCATCGCAACATACTGACCGGCGCGACCTACTTCGGCGACAGTTATTACATGTTCGGCGCCGGCTACAAAATCGGTCCCGTACGCGTGTCGGGCGGTTTCATGTCCGAGGATCTGCAGAGTATGGGCACGCCGCACCAAGTGACGAACAACCCCTTCGGCGGTATCTCGTGGACCATCAGGCCTGATCTGATTTTCGACGGCGGCTATTACCAGACCACCGTGTCGAACGACAGCGCCAGCCGTCGCGGCCTGTCGATCATTTCGCTCGCCTATCTGCTGTCCAAGCGCACCACGCTCTACAGTGAAGTCGATTACACGTCATATAAGAACGCGGTGGTCAGCACGCTGAACCCGGCCGGCACGTCCCGTCAGACAGCAGTTACCGTCGGTATCGACATGCTGTTCTAAACAGAAAACCCGGAGGCGCTTAGTCCGCTCTAAGCCCTCCATCCATCTGTCGCGCGGCTTGCGCGAAAATTTCGGTGAATTGATCGAGCAGCGCGAGTTCGCCGCGTCCCGCCCGCGTGATTCGATAAAACGACAACTCGACTTCCGGACGCAACGCATCAAGCCGCACGCGATAGTGACGACAAGCGTGCTCGCAGAACGACGGAATGACCGCCACGCCCAACCCCGCCTGCGCCATCGCGATCGCCGTTTGCAGGTGTCCGACGATCATGCGCTTGCCGGAGGTGACGTCTTCCTTCGAGAGCGTCGCTTCGATCAGGCGCTGCAACGGGTTGTCTTTGGCTAGGCAAATCAGCGGCAGGCCTTCGAGTGCACGCCAATTCAGCGGTGTTCTGCGCGAGGCGGGACCGAGCGCCGTCTCCTGCAGCGACGAAACGGCCATGAGTTGCGTCGGGCAGATCGGATGACGATCGATACCGGACAGGCTCGAGAAAAATGCGCCGAACGCGGCATCCAGGTCGCCGTCTTCGACCATGCGCTGCAGCTCGGCCGGCGTCGTGTCGACGATCACCGCTTCGGCTGCCGGGTGCAGCGCGACAAAGCGCGACAGCACCGCGGGCATCAGGCTCGCGGCGATGATAGGCGTGCAGCCGACGAGCAGCGACGATTGCTCCTGCCGCCCGAACTCGTTGAGCTCCAGCGCGGATTTTTCCAGGGTTTCGACAATCTTGACCGCCGTGGGATAAAACATGCGCCCGGCTTCGGTCAGCGATACCGTGCGCGTGGTGCGGTCCAGCAGGCGGCATTGCAACTGCGTTTCGAGCTCACGAATGATGGCGCTCAATGCCGCCTGGCTCAGGTGCATGCTTTGCGCCGTTTTGGTGAAGCTGGAGGCATTCGCGACGCCGAGAAACACCTTGAGTTGTTTGAGCGAGAGATTCATCTAAGTTGTCCGACAGCGAGCCAATGCGGCATAGGCGTCCAATTCTATCTGACTTGTGCCGCGCTCGGGCCACCGTCGGGCCCACGTTTGCCTCCCTTTCCGCGGCGCTCGACCAACCGGAGCGCCGCCGCAACACCTCAGGCAAATCGATATTGCCCTTCTTCGTCCCGCGTGATTGCGCGCGTCGCCGCGCTGTCCTCCAGCCAGCGCACGATTTCCCGTCCATCCGTGGTTCCGCTGGCAGCCATCAGATCGACGAAGCGCTTCGGCCCGTCTTCCAGCGCGGCTTCGAGCGAGGCGAAGCGAGCGCCGCGATAGGCCGGCGGCGTCGGCACCCGATGTTCCATCGAACGCGTGCTACCGGGACGCAGCAAAGGCAGCGTCAGGTCGAAGCCCGCCTTCGCAGTATGGCCGCCGCCGCCCAGCGAGGGATCGAGCGGCATGGCCCGCATGCCCCCCTGGATCACCAGATCGCGATCGGCCTGAAAGCGCGTCGCGAGGGCCCAGTCCATCTGCTCGTCCGAAAAAATATCGATGTCGGGATCGACGACAAAAACATGCTTGACGTTCGCCAACGAAGCGAACACGGCGGCGATAGCGTTGCGCGCCTCACCGGGAACGCGCTGCTGCATCGCGACCCGTACATTGAACATGCCGCCCGTGGCGGGCCCCGCATACACCCCCTTGACCTCTCGCACGGCGGTCTCGAGCGCACGCCAGATCGTTACTTCAGTGCGCAGCGCGGCAAGCTGAGCGGTGTCGGTATGCGCCATGGTCGGGCCGCTGATCGTGCAGGTCTGGAACACGGCGTCGCGGCGATGCGTAATCGCGGTTAAATGGAACACGGGGTTCGACTTGACACCGCCGTAATAGCCGAGAAATTCGCCATAAGGGCCTTCCGCTTCGACATGCCCGCGCTCATCCAGGTAGCCCTCCAGGATGAATTCGGCATCGGCCGGCACGCGCAAATCATTGGTCACGCACTTGACCACGCCCAGCGGCGCGGCGCGCAAGGTCGCGATCAAGGCGAGCTCGTCGGTCGGGATGCGCATGGTCGCCGCAACATGGTCGATCGGATGCGTGCCGACGGCAAATGCGATCGGCAATCGTTCGCCGCGTTTGGCGTGCGCCAGGTAAATGGCGCGCAGATCGGAAGGGGCGACTAGGTCGATCCCCGCGCTGCGTCGGCCGCGCAGCATCAGGCGCCGCACGCCGCAATTGGTCCAGCCGGATTCGGGATCGATCACGAAGTCGATCGATGCCGAAATATACGGCGCGCCGTCCAAGTCGTGTTGCAAGTGCACCGGCAAGGCAGTCAAGTCGCAGTCGTCGCCCGTCAGCACGACTTGCTGTACCGGCGCATGTTCGGATGCAACTTCGACCACTTGGCCCGGTTGTCGCAACCGCTCGCGCACGACCTCCAGCAGCCGGTCGGGGGTCGTGTCGAAGGCTTGCGCGAGACGCGCGCGGCTCGCGGCGACATTGCCACATAGCGACGTGGCGCTCCCCGAAGGGGCGGCAAACCATACCGCTTTCGGGTTGCCTTCCAATAGCGAAGCGATGTGCGCCAAGTCGACCGATTGGTCGTGGCGTTCCAGTTGGACTGAGTCGAGCGATTCGAGAAAATTTCTAAGCCGAAACCGTTCGAGGTCCGGCAAGCTGGCGGGCACCTGTGCGGCGCCCGGTCGTGATGCATCGGCATGTAAAGCGTGTGATCTCAAGTGTGTCTCCTCGGGATGGCCGGTAGGGTTGGATTTCGAATCCGGGTATCAAATAACGCGAGCGTGCCGGGCCCACCTATTTTAGAAGCGCGCCGACAACGCGGTCGCGGCCAGGTGAGCGGCCAAGCCGCTGGCGGCAGCGCCGTGCATCTCCGGCGCCAAATGCAGGAATTGCTTGACCGCTCGCAGCGTCACCGCGCTGCACGTCGACATAGTGACCGCGAGCGCCTGCGCGCGTGCATCGAGTTCGGCAAGCGGCACAACACTGCTGACGAGGCCCGCCTGGAGCGCCTCGGCGGCGGTCAGCGTGGCCCGGCTCAAGACCATATGAGCGACCGTCTTTATGGGCACGCGACCGATCAGCGCTGACATGACCAGGGTCGGCGGGATGTCGCGCTCCATCTCCGGAATCTGGTACAGCGCATCGTCAGCACTCAGCGCAAGGTCGCATACGCCTGCGAGCGCGCAACCCACACCGATTGCGCGGCCACGTACGACCGCCAACACGGGCACCCGCACGGCCTTGAGCGCGTCATACAAGGCAAGTGGTGGCGCGGCGACGATTCTGCGCAGTGTTTCGGCTGATGGTTTTGTGTCGGCGGCTGGCATCGGCGACTCGCGGCCCTTGCAGAAATCAGGACCGCTGCTGCTTATCCTGACGAGCTTGATCGAGTCGTCGAGGCGGCTCACGGCGTCGATGATCGCCTCGCTCATTGCGGCGTTCAGCAGGTTGCCGTTCTCGGGGCGGTTCAGTACGACATCGAGCAGGTTGTCACTGCGTTCTATCGTGACGAGATTAGTTTGCATGCGAATTTCTCCCTACCCGGTTGATGTATTCCCAGATGACGCGCGGCGTGGCCGGCATCTCGAGTTCCTCGGCACTTGCCTCGCTGCTCGCCTCAGTGCCTACCTCAGTGCCTACATCACGCAGCGCGTCCGCCAGCGCATTGAAGATGGTCGCCGTGGCCGGCGTGATGCCGCTTTCCCCGCCACCCTTCACGCGCAGCGGGTTGCCATGCGTCGGGTCTTCGGTCAACTCGATGCGTAATGGCGGCATGACGGCGGCGCGCGGCATCCCGTAGTCCATATAGGAGCCCGTCAGTACCTGTCCGCTGCTGCGGTCTACATAGCAGCCTTCGCTCAGGGCCTGGCCGATCCCCTGGGCGAGGCCTCCATGCACCTGTCCCTCGACGATCAACGGGTTGATCGGCTGTCCGACATCGTCCACCGACGAGTAATTGACCAGCACCACGCAACCCGTATCGGGATCGATCTCGAGTTCGCAGACAGCCGCGCCGGTCGGGTGCGCGGGAATACGGCCATTGAACTCAGCAAAGGCACATAGTGTTCGAGTCGATGGCTCGCCCGGCATCCCGTTGCGCGCGACGTGCAACGCCACCTCGAACAGGCTGGCGCTGCGCTGCGAAGGCCGATCCAGGTACTGGCCATGCGCAAATTCGATCGCGTCGCATGGGCTCTCGAGCAGCGCCGCAGCAACCCGCCGTCCCTTCTCAATGATCTGGGCCGACGCTTCGACCAGCAACATGCCGCCCAGTCGCATCGTGCGATCCGAATGGCTGCCCCCGCCCACGCTGACGAAAGCGGTGTCGCCAGTGCGCAGGCGTACCGCCTGCGGTGCGACCCCCAGTTGCGTGGCCACAACTTGCGCGAAGGTTGTTTCGTGACCTTGGCCGGTAGACTGCGTGCCGGATACGAGGTCGATCACGCCTTCGGGCAGCACAGTCATTTCGATGCGCTCGCGGGGCGCGCCGACCGGCGATTCGATGTAATTCGCCATGCCGATGCCGCGCAACCGCCCACGTCCGCGTGCCTCTTCCCGGCGCGCCGCAAAACCATCCCAGTCCGCCAGCTCGAGGACGCGTTCCATATTGCGCGCGAAGTCGCCGCTATCGTAGGTGAGGCCCATCGGGCTGCGATAGGGCAGCATATCGTGGCGCACCAGATTGCGGCGGCGAATCTCGGCGCGCTCGATCTTCAGATCCTTGGCCGCCAGGTCGAGCATCCGTTCGATGACGTGGGTCGCTTCGGGGCGACCGGCACCGCGATAAGGCGCAGTCGGCACCGTATTGGTCAACACTGCGCTGACATGGACCGCAGCTACCGGCACGTGATAGACCGAGGTCATGATGCGGGTGCCGTTGGACATCGGCACATAGGAAACCGTGTGCGCGCCAACGTTGCCTATCCATTCGTTATCGATCGCCAGTATGTGCCCGTCTGGGTCAAAACCGATGGCCGAGCGGATGATCGCGTCGCGACCCTGGTAGTCGCTGAGAAAGGCGTCGCTGCGATCGCTCGTCCACTTGACCGGCCGACCAACGTGGCGGGCAGCCCAGACCACCGCCAATTGCTCGACGTACATGAACGAGCGAGGCCCGAAGCCGCCGCCCGTGTCCGGGCAGACTACTCGAACTTTTTCCAACGGCACCTGCAAGGCTGCCGCAAGTCCCACCTTCTGCCGCACCGCGCCCTGGCTTCCTGAAATCAGCGTGTACTCGCCGGTGTCGGCGTCATATTCTCCGATCGCCGCGCGCGGTTCCATTTGACAATTGACGATCCTGCTGTGGTGAAACTCGCGGCGCACCACGTGATGCGCCGCGGCAAGAATGCGTTGCGCCGCCTCGCGGTCGCCGATCTGCGTTTGAAAACACAGATTGTTGGGCGCGCTATCCCACACTTGCGGCGCATCCGGTTCGAGTGCATCCGCACCGTGGACGACCGCGTCCAGCGGCTCGTAATCGACCTCGATCAATTCCGCCGCATTGCGTGCTTGCAGCAGGGAATTCGCGACAACCATCGCGATGGCCTCGCCGACGTAGCGAACCTTGTCGATCGGCAAAGGTAAATGCGGCTGATTGAGAATCAGGCCCGTCGACGAATGCAGGAACGCCGCTTGTGCATGTGCGACGGCGTCGGCCGGGTTGGGCACGTGATTGATGCCTTGAAAACCGGCCGCAATGTAGTCCGGACCGAGCAATACGGCGACCACGCCCGGCGCAGCAGCGGCAGCGGCGATGTCGATCGAGCGCAGGACCGCGTGGGCGTGTGGCGAACGCAGGAACGCCGCATACAACTGGCCATCCACGTTGATGTCGTCGGTATAGTTGCCGAGGCCGGCGACGAAACGGCTGTCCTCGAGGCGTGGAAGTGCCTGACCTATCATGACGCGCTGCCTTCGACCACGGACGCCTGCAGTTCCGGATACATCTCGCGGGCCGCGTGCCGCACCGCCTCGATGATATTCACGTAACCGGTGCAACGGCAGATGTTGCCTTCGAGCGCGTGACAGATGCTGGCGTCGTCGAGCGCGGGCGGCTGACGTAAGTAGAAGTCGATCGCCATAATCATTCCCGGCGTGCAGAAGCCGCATTGCAGCCCGTGACATTGAACAAACGCGCGCTGCACCGGATGCATTGTGTCTTTGCCGGCGAGCCCCTCGATCGTGACGACGCTGCCCCCGCTCGCTTGTGCCGCGAGGATGGTGCACGACTTGACGGCGACGCCATTCAAATTGACGGTGCATGCGCCGCACTGCGTGGTGTCGCAACCCACGTGCGTACCGGTGAGCCGCAGGTTCTGGCGCAGAAACTCGACCAGCAGCGTCTCGTCGGGGACCGGGCACCGGACCTCGGTGCCGTTCACCCGCAATTCAATGTCTATCATGATTCACCTATTTCATTTCGGTCGAGCCGGTATAGCGCGGCCGCGCTCATTTACCGGATGCGACGACCGTTGCATTGAGCCGCTTGAAGAACCCGTCGGCCAGCTTGTTCGCCACCGAGCTCACCAGGCGCGAACCGATTTGCGCGAGCTTGCCGCCTACCTCGGCAACCGCGACGTAGGTCAGCAACGTCGACAAGGCGTCGTCCCCCGTGTCCGCCAGCGTCACGGTCGCGGTCATCTTGCCGAATCCGGCAATGCCGCCTTCGCCTTGTCCAACGATACGGTAGCCGCCCAGTTCGATCCGCTCGGAAAGGACCAAGTTGCCTTTGAAGCGAGCTTTCACCGGTCCGACCGAAGCGACCACCACGGCCTTGAATTCATCGTCGCTTTCGGCCACGAACGATTCGCAGCCCGGCACGCATTCCTGCAGCACGGCGGGGTCATTCAAACACCTCCATACGACGTGCCGCGGTGCTGCGATCGTCTGCGTTCCATTGAATTCCATCTTGCGCTCCTATGCGAAATTGTGACCGGCGACGCCGGGCGTGAGTGCTTGCACCGCACGGCGCGTAAACGTTTGCACCAGATGCGCGCGATAACGATCCGAGGCGTTGGCGTCATCGGGCAGGCGCGACGGATCGATCGAAAGACCGTTAAGCGCGCTTGCGTTGCCGTTCTCATGCAACGCTGCTTCGGCTTCATGCCACCGGAACACCGACGCACCCGCGCCGGTCACCGCCACGCGCACACCGCCGGCATGCTCGGCAACAAATACGCCCACCACGGCATAGCCTGACGCGGGATGACGATACTTCATGTAGCTGGCACGTCGCGGTAGCCGGAATTCAATCGCGATAATGAGTTCGTCCGCTGCCAGCGCGGTTTCGAATGTGTCGACGAAAAACGCGTCGGCGTCGATGCGCCGCGCATGGGTGATGATCGTGGCGTCGAGCGCGAGCACGGCTGCGGGGTAGTCGGCGGCCGGATCGTTGTTGGCGACAGAACCGCCGAGCGTGCCCCGGTTGCGCACCTGCGGGTCGGCGATCAGTGCTGCCAGGCCGGCTAGAGCGGGAATCGCGCCGGCAATCTCGGCCGAGGCAGCAATTTCGGCGTGCGTGGTCGCCGCGCCGATGCGCAATACGCCGTCCTTTAGCGCGATACCACGCAACTCGCTCAAGTGGCTCAGGTCCACCAGGTGCGACGGCGCGGCGAGCCGCTGCTTCAAGGTTGGGATCAGTGTCATGCCGCCCGACAGCGGGCGGGCATCCGCGTGCTCGCCCAGAAAAGCGACTGCGTCCGCAAGCGTTGCGGGCCTGATATACCGGGTCTCGTACATACGTGTCTCCAGCAATTCCCGTGCAGGTCTGATGCCTGCCGGGACTTCGTTCTTATTACTGCCCGAGAAATGCTTCGAGCGCTGTCGCCAGCGCGATGGGCGTTTCATACATCGGGTAGTGTCCTGTGTTCGCAAGCGTCTCAAGCGTCGCGCTCGGGTACCAGGCAAGCCAAGTCTTCGTCATCAACTCATGAGTCAGCGTCGGATCGTGCGCGCCGATGAAGAGCTTGAGCGGTACCGGATTGTGCGCCACCTGTGCGGAAAAATCTGTGCTTGCCCATTCGCCGAGATAGCCGGCAAACGCCTCGCGCGTTGCGTGGCGATCCGACTGCCGTGCCCGATGTGCAATCCAGGCGGCCGACAGACGGTTGCCCGTGGAAAAATTAAGGATCGCTTCGCGCTCGCCTAGCTCGGCGATCGCGCGCTGGAACACGGCCAGGCGCGAGGCGTCCATGCGCGAGCCGCATGCCGGCACGGCGGTGATGCCGACCATGCGTTCGATGCGCGCCGGTGCGGCCAGCAGTACACGCTGCATCGCCATGCCGCCCATCGAATGACCGATCAGGCTGAAACGCTCCCAGCCGAGATGATCGGCCAGTTCCAGCACGTCTTGCGCCGTCTCGTCAAATGTGTACGTACCGCGGCGGCCGATCGATGCGCCGTAGCCGCGATAGTCGAACCACACGTAGGTGAAGGCCTGCGGATCGAGCGCCTCGCTCATTGCCGACCAGTCGGCCGAACTGCCGAACCAGCCGTTGAGTGCCAATACTTTGCGCGAGCCGTGCCCAATTTGCAGAAAGCCGTTTGTCATCATGCCTCCCGTGCCGCATCGGCAGAGTCGCACTCCGCGCTGCCGAAAATCAGCGCGGGCGCAATGCGTCCGCGGCACTCGCCGAAACCGATCGACACCGCGCCGGGGTGCTCGGCGCGTGCGCTCAGGATGATCTCGTCGCCATCCTCCAGCGCCGTGCGCGTTTCGTCGTCGCCGACCGACAGCGGGTCCTTGCCTGCATTGGTCAGCTCGGTCAGGCAGGCGCGCGAAAGATCGTCCGCCCCGGAGATCGTGCCGCTGCCGATCAGGTCGCCGCAGCGCAAGTTGCAACCGTTGCTGGCGTGGTGCGTAACCATTTGCGCAAAGGTCCAGTAGAGGTTTTGCAGATGGGTCCGCGTGATGCGCACGGGAGCCCGGCCGGCTGCGCGCTGGCGCGCGGTCGATAAGCGGGCTTCGAGGACCAGATCGAGACCGCCGCTGGCCCGGTCGGATGCGCCGTGCAGATGCGGCAGTAGCGGCGGATCGCCGGCGGCGCGCACCGGTGCGGCAAGACGAAACGGTAGCAACGCCTGCGCGGTGACGAGCCATGGCGAGAGCGTCGAATGGAAGCTCTTGCCGAGAAACGGACCGAGCACCTGCTCCCACCATTGCATGCTCTTGGCCGACCAATCATTGAGCAAGCAGTAACCAAAGATATGGTCGCGCGCGCTGTCGATTCCGATCGGCCGGCCCAACGCATTGCCGCGCCCAATGAAGGCAGCCAATTCGAGTTCGAAGTCGAGTGCGGGCGCGGGGCCGAACACCACCTGACCTGCCGAGTCGCGGTACTGGCCATTGGGTCGCACCACGGCTGCGCCGCTGACGCAAATCGATGAGGCACGGCCGTGATAGGCGATCGGCAAGGACTTGAACGCCGCAGGCAGCGGATCGGCCAGACCCTTGAAACGGCCATGTCGCTCGGTATGATGGAGCGAGGTCAGGAAGTCACTGTAGTCGCCGATGCGGCACGGTAGCAGCATCGTGACATCGGCCGCGTCGACCAGAATCCCCGCGGTGCGTTCGCGCAGGCGGGCCAGCTCAGGCGCATCGGCTCGTAACAGTTCGGAGAGCCGCGCGCGCAAGGCCGATGGATAGCGCGCGTCCATGCCCATCAGTCCATTCAGTTCACCGCCGAGCGCAGTCTGACACGCGAGGGCGGCGTTGCCGTCTAGCAGTTGCGCATCGAACAGCGCACGCAGGTCGACGATGCGTTCGCCGATGGCGACGCCCGTGCGGGCTTCGCCATCGCGCAGAAATGCGCCAAAGGGCAGGTTCTGGATCGGAAAGTCGTGGCCGGGCTGATTGGCGGACTGCACCCAGCTGCGGCGCGACGGATCATGAGTTGGGTTGAGCTCGTTCATACGGATGGCGCGGATGACGCGGATGTTTTAGGCACGCTGGATTTGTCACGCGTCCATGCAGCCAGCTTGGTATGCGCGCTGTTGCGAAACGCTCGCAATTCGTCGTCGCCGGCGGTTTGCACGGTCAACTCGACGCGCAGCCCGTTGGGATCGAAGAAATAAATCGAATGGACGAAGTGGTGGTCGATCACGCCCAGCACCTCCACGCCCGCAGCCTCAATGCGCGCTTTCATGCCGACAAGCGCCTCGTGCGAAAACACACGCAACGCGATGTGGTTGACCCAGGCCGGCGTGTTAGCCGATGGCAACGCGGCGGTATGGTCGCCCAGATCGAAGAAGGCGATGTTCGAGCCGTCCGCCATCTCGAAGAATAGATGCACATAGGGGCAAAATTCTCCGGTGCTCGGTACCCGATCGAGATGGATCACATGAACGAGCGGCAAGCCCAGCAGGTCTTCGTAAAATCGTCGCGTTTCTTCAGCGTCGCGGCAGCGCCACGCGAAATGATGCAACCCGAGAATGGATGCGGGGGTAAGCATGGGAAGTCTCCGTATTGGCAACGCTATGGAGCGACGCCCATAAAGCGCGGCAGTCGCCCGCTGTTGCGGGTGCACGACGTGGGTTAGAGCGTAACTTCGTCGACGTTGTATTCGAACAGCCAGTTGTAGCGTTCCTTGACTCGATCCTCGCTCCACTCGCGGCTCACATACGAGCTTGCACCTTCCGCACGGGCGAGTTCCGGATTGTGGAAGCGTGTCGCATTGGCAGCGGAGCCGCGTACCACGCGTGAGGTGCGCTCGATACGCAATGCCTCGTAGCGCTTGAGCGCAGCACCCGGCCCGGCACCGTCTTGGCCATGCTCGGCCAGACAACGCGCGAGCAGGTAACCGTCCTCGATCGCCATCGCCGCGCCCTGAGCCAGAAACGGCAGCGTCGGGTGGCACGCATCGCCAAGCAACGTGGCATTGCCCGACACCCACGTCGTCATCGGTTCGCGTACCATCAGCGCCCATTTGAAAGGAGTCTCAATTGCGCTGATTAGCGCTCGCACGTCCTCGTGCCATCCTTCGAAATCGCGCAGGCATTCTTCGACCGTACCTTGCTCGGACCACGACTCGACTTGCCAGTCGGAGCGCTCAACCGCGCCGACGAAATTAATCAATTGGTTGTTGCGCAGCGGATAGTGGATCACATGAGCGCCGGGACCCACCCAGTTGGCACCGTATGGCGAGCGCAGATGTCCGGGCAATTTGGCCGCGTCGATCACGCCGCGCCACGCCATCACGCCCGAGAATTGCGGCTCGTCGGGGCCGAACAGTGCATGCCGCACTCTCGAATGGACGCCGTCGGCCCCGATCAGCAGGTCCGCTTCGTAGAATCCACCGTTCGCCGTGTAAATCTGCGCCATGCCGTCCCGTTGCTCGACTGATACGACCTTTTCGCCCAGTCGTATTGCATCGGGACTTTTGGCGAGGACGCAGGCGGCGAGCGCCTGATGCAGGTCGGCACGATGAACCGTAAAGTACGGGTAACCATAGAGTTCACGCGAATGCGTGCCGAGATCGAAGAGCGGCCAGGTCTGACCTGTGTTCCAAAGCCGCACGCGCTTGCCCAGCGGCTCGCACGCCAGCTCTTCGAGCACATCGCCCACGCCGAGCCGATAAAGCACGCGCGTCGCATTGGGGCTGAGCTGCACCCCGGCGCCAATTTCCTTTAGCGCCTGAGCTTGTTCGAGTATCGTGACGTCAAAACCTTTTTCCAATAGCGCCAAACCTGCGATCAGGCCGCCGATGCCTGCGCCCGCTATGATTATTTTCATTAATTGATTCACCTGTATTAACACGAGCTTGACGCAGCAATTTATTAAAAAATCGCTATAAAATTAATGCCTAGATATTAACATCCAGCATTTACGTCAACTAAAAGATAAATCACTTTAAGACAATCATTGTGACCACACAAGCAAATTAATTTTGTTGTCTGATAAGATATTTTTATTAATATCTCAAGGTGCTTCATATAATCTGCCGCCGCACGCCGGCACCGGTAAGTGCGCCTGAATATTCAGACGCCCCAGCGTCGCACCGTGCCCGCTTCAATCCCGAATAGATCGAGTACGCGGCCAAGCGTGTGGTCCACCATGTCGGCAATCGATTCGGGGTTGCTGTAGAACGCGGGCACCGGCGGAAAGATGATGCCGCCGGCCTCGGTCACGGCCGCCATGCTCCGGATGTGCCCCGCGTGCAGCGGCGTTTCGCGCACCATCAGCACGAGCCTGCGGCGTTCCTTCAACATCACGTCGGCGGCGCGCGACAGCAGGTTGGCCGTCACCCCCGTCGCCACCTCGGACATGGTTCTGATGGAACAAGGCGCCACTATCATGCCCATGACGGGAAACGACCCGCTTGAAATCGCCGCGCCGATGTCGGCGTTCGTATAGCATATGTCCGCCATCGCCCGCACATCCGCCACACTGAAATGCGATTCGTGCGCAAGTGTCACCTGGGCGGAGCGGCTCATCACCAGGTGCGATTCGATTTCCAACTTCCTCAAGAGTTGCAGCAGGCGCACCCCATACACCACCCCGGAAGCACCGCTGATACCGACCACCATGCGGCGCGGCTGGGTCACTCTCACGTGCATCGTTGACTCCTGTTTTCAAGCGAATCGCAAAGACCGCTAATCGGGAAAAATACTCGATCAGGGGGTCCTGAATTGGCATGCTTGGTTGTTTATCCGTCAGTCTCACACGATTTTTTTGATCAGCACTAACCCCTACTACTAATCACTTTATTCTGTTAATTCATAATATCGACAGATATTATCATGTCGAATTAACTACAATCCCGCCGCAGTGGTTTATTTTGGCTGGTATTAACCCTAACCGGCCATCCGTTAATCATATTATTCTATTAATTTATAAATAATTATTGATTCCACGCCGAATTGTGGCCCGCTACACTTCGGCCGAAATAGGGGAATGGCTACGTGGGCATCAGCGCATAGAGCCATCTACCAGAAGAAAATCGGTCGCTTTGACAAGACCGAAATACCAAATAAGACGGAGACTAGATGAGAGAAATCCTATTCGCGGGCGCCATCGTCGCGCTCGCCAGCACCGGCGTCCAAGCGCAAAGCTCTGCCACCATATATGGCAGCCTCGATACCGGCATCGACTATGTAACGAACTCGAGTGGCAAACACCTTGTGCAGGAATCGTCGGGCAAGCGCACGCCGGACCGCTTTGGCTTCAGGATCGTCGAGGACCTCGGCGACGGAGACTCGGTGTTCGTCAGGCTAGAGAACGGCTTCGTAACGAACACCGGCGCGCAGATCAACCCAACCGCCTTCTTCAACCGATATGCGCTGGTCGGTATCTCGGACACGTCGTACGGAGCGATCATGGCTGGGAATATGCCGGGCTTCATGTATGAGAACGTGGGTGGAATCAACAATTCGGTCCCGGGCATCTCGTCGTTCTATACCGTGGGCAACCTTGACGATCTCGCGAATACGCGCGCACTGAACAATTCGATCAAGTACCTAACCCCGGACATCCACGGCTTCAAATTTGGCGTGATGAACAGCTTCGGCGGCACGGCCGGCGATTTCAGTGCCGGCCGTCAATACAGTTTCGGTGCCGAGTATGTGCAAAACTCGGTGAAAGCAGGGCTGGCCTATACCATGTCACACAATCGCACCGCCGATGTGTTCGGTGTGTTCGGGCTCAGTTCTTTGCTCGGGCAGCCGCTGGCTGCGGGCACCTTGTTCAACGCCTCGCGCTACAGTGAGTTAGGTGGCGGCCTTTCTGTGGCGCTCGGCATTTTCACGCCGCACTTGACGGTGACCGACGTGAAACTGGCCGACACACAGGGCTCGGAGTCGGAGCGCAATTATCAGGTTGGCGTCAATATCGATCTCAGTGGCGGCAATCGCTTCTATATCCTTGGCATCTCCTACAATCGCTCCAATTTCACCGATCTGGCCTACAACCAGTACAACCTCTTTTTGACTCACTACCTGTCTGCGACCACGCAGATTTATGCAGGCGTCGGCCTGCAGCGCGCCTCCGGTCCCAATGCCCATGCCGAACAATTCGGCTATCAGCCGTCTAGCTCGAACTCGCAGACGGTGGCCCGGATCGGCGTGAACAAGATGTTCTGAGTACCGGCGAACATAGGAAAACGCAGCAACTGGAGCACCAATGAGCAACGAACCAGTCGTCAATATCGCCGCGCGAGTTGAAGAGCAGCGGGTCGGGCGTTTCGCCATCACGCTGCTTGCGTGGTGTTTCATCGTCGTTCTGCTCGACGGCTACGACCAGATCGCCGTCGCGTTTGCGGCGCCGGCCCTGATCAAGGCGTGGCATGTCAAGGCCGGGGAGTTCGCCCAGGTCTTCGGGATCGGTCTATTCGGCGTACTGGTCGGTTCGCTGCTGCTCGGTTTCGTCGGCGACCGCCTGGGCCGCAAACGCACCATCATTTATGGTTCGCTGTTCTTTGGCTTGCTGACGATGGCATGCGGCTGGGCGGCGTCGCTCGAACAGTTGACCGTGCTGCGCTTCCTCGCCGGGATCGGCATGGGCGGCGTCGTGCCCAACACCGTGGCGCTGGTCGCCGAATATGCACCGAAAGCCCGGCGAGCAACCTGGGTAACGCTGATGTTCTCGGGCTTCTCTGTCGGTGCCGGCGGCGGCGGGGCAGTATCGTCGTGGCTGTTGCCGCATTTCGGCTGGCCGGTCATCTTCCTGATCGGCGGGGCGAGCGCGGTGCTGATCGCGTGCTTGTCGTTCGTTGTGCTACCGGAATCGATCCGCTTCATGGTGATCAAGCAGCGTGACCCGCGGCAGATCGCGCGGCTGGCGAGCCGGCTTGATCCGAGCCGGCCGGTGCCGCCCGATGCAGTCTTCGTACTCGACGACGAAACGCGGCTCACACGGACCGGGCCGTGCGCGCTGTTCGGCGGCTCCTTACACTATGTGACACCGCTCTTGTGGGTGGTCTTCATCCTGAATTCGCTTGCGCTGCACTTCCTGCAGAACTGGCTGCCGCTGCTGTTTGGCATGACGAGCCTCAACCCCGAACGTGCGGCGCAGGCGGCAATGATGTTCCCACTCGGCGGTACGATAGGCGCGCTGGTGCTAAGCCGCTTCGTCGACCGCCACGGCATGACGGCGATCGTCGCCCTGGCGGTACTGGGCTGCCCGATCGCCGCGTCGCTCGGTATCGAGATGCCACCCGCACTGCTGTTTGCGACGGTATTCATGAGCGGCGTCTGCGTCATAGGCACCCAGTTCGGCCTCTATGCGCTCGCCGGCATTATTTATCCGACCACGCTGCGTTCGTCCGGCGTCGGCGCCGCGATCGGCATCGGCAAGCTCGGCTCGGTGGCCGGCTCGATGCTGGGCGGTGTGCTGCTTGCCATGCATTTGCCGATTGGCAGGCTGTTTGTCGATGTATCGGTCGTGTTCGTATTCATTGCGCTGTTCTCCGTGATGCTCGGCTGGTCACGCCGGGAGGGCACCAGGGCACCGCAGCCTAGCGTGAGCTGAACGCTACGCTCGGCCCTGCGGGGCGGGCGCCGCCCGCGAAGAGACGGGCTGGCGGCGAAGCCGGAATCCTCAAGTTCATTGATCGAATATCGCTATAGACAGATGCAAATTTATTGATTCCGCGCAGATACCGGAAGGGATAGCATGGCGTACCAATGGGACGCGCCCTTTCCCGGTATCAGTCCGAAATCGGCGGCCATACACATCTTGGCGCCGCACGGTCCGGCTCTGTCATTCGGATCGCCGCTGTGCAAGCTGGACTAACCAGGTACTGGAAGACACATGCAAGAAACGCAGACCTTCAACATCGGGCAACTGGTGGAAGAACAGAGAATCGGACGCTTCGCCATAGGGCTGTTGCTGTGGTGTTTCCTCGTGATGGCGATGGACGGTTACGATCAGACGGCGGTGTCTTTTGCCGCACCGGCGATCGTAAGGGACTGGCACGTTAATCGTGCCGGCTTCGGGCCCGTGTTCGGTGCCGGCTTGTTCGGCACCTTGATCGGCTCCTTCGTGTTCGGCACCTTGGGCGACCGGCTGGGCCGCCGGCAGGCCATCATCCTCGGCGGCTTCGTGTTCGGCGCGCTCACGCTCGCCTCGGTGTGGGCCGGGTCGCTGCAGCAGTTGATGCTGCTGCGCTTTCTCGCCGGCCTCGGCATGGGCGGCGTGGTGCCTAATGCCGTCGCGCTGGTGGCAGAATACGCGCCCAAGCGGCTACGCGCGACATGGGTGACCTTGATGTTCTCCGGCTTTTCGATCGGCGCGGGGACCGGCGGCTTCGTCTCGTCCGCGTTGATCGGCCGCTACGGCTGGCCCGTCATGTTCATAGTCGGCGCGGCGGGATCGCTAGGCGTCTCGCTGCTGCTGATATTCGTACTGCCTGAATCGATCAAGTTTCTCACGGTCAAGCGACGCGCTCCCGCCGTAGTCGCGCGCCTCGTTAGACGCCTCAGACCCGAACTTATTATTCCAAGCGATGCGCAATTCGTTGCAGAAGAAACGCCGACGAAGACGCATTTCGCACCGAAACAGATTTTCTCGGACGGCCTGCGCTACATCACGCCACTGTTGTGGATCGTCTTCATCAGTAATTCGATGGCGCTGTATTTCCTGCAGAACTGGTTGCCGATTCTCATCGAGGGTATCGGCGTTGCGCCTAAGGATGCCGGCATAGTCACCGCCATGTTTTCCGTCGGGGGCGTGATCGGCGGCTTGATTCTGTGCCGCTTTGTCGATCGCCACGGTGTGCTTGCCATTATCTCGTTGCCGGCCATCGGTTGTCCCGTAGTCGCGCTGCTAGGGCACAGCATGTCGGAAGGGCTGCTGGTCGCAGCGGTGTTCGCAACCGGTTTCTGCGTGGTCGGCGCGCAATACGGGCTGTATGCGGTGGCGGGTATGATCTATCCGACTCACTTCCGTTCGGCGGGCGTCGGCACTGCGATTTCGGTGGGCAAAATCGGCTCGGTATGTGGCCCCGTGATCGGCGGCCTGCTCCTGGCGACCCATCTTCCCTCGACGCAGTTGTTCTACGCCGCGGCGGTGCCGTTCGTGGTCGCCACGGTATTTTCGACCTGGCTAGCCATGCTGTACCGCGCAAAATTCGGCGCGGGTCATGCGTCGCCCCCCTCTCGCGCGACGCCTATCTCGCCCCAATCCGTACTCGGCGATTAAGAGCGGAATCGACACGTCGATCGCCTCATGCCGCTGCGCCACGGCACTTATTCGATTTGCCTTCGGCGAGCGGTTCAGGCACCTGAGGGGTCGCGGCGGCGGATTGTCCTCCAGCAGGCCGGGGCCCATCTCGAACTGAATCTGCCGCGTCGCTAAGCGCCTATGAATGGACGTGAAAAAACAAAAAACCCGCAGAATCATCGATTCCACGGGTTTTTTGGACACCACCGAACGGTGGCGCATTACATTTTGGTGCGGCTGCAGGAACAAAATTATTCAGGGAGAGCCCTTTAAAATAAAGATCCTAGCCGCTCCACCATTTCTGCATGCCCCCAAAAATGCCCCCAATTTTCGGGAACACTTTGGTTCGATTGCCAGTTCAAGTTCAACGTCCAAACCAATAGAACGCGGCACTCACGGCGACGCCTGGCCGATGAACGCTATTGTACCGTGCTGCACCACACTGGACGAGTGAGGCATCAGAGGCGCTCCACGGCCTTATGCTACAAGCATAATGGCAAGCGAGCGACCAACCCTAGCAGGCTACTGAAATACCTTGTGGATGCACGCGAGGAAAATTTCTCGGCCTCTCAAAACGCTTCACAAGCGTCTCGCGCGATATGGGTAAGGGGTGAGGTACGCTGGAAATTCGCCTTGTAAACCTTATAAAAACAGTTTTTCAGCAGTCTGTTAGACTAAGGGGCAATCCGGCTGTCCCGCCCATGCGCATCATCTCTCGCTTCTGCTGTCTTGCGCCGTCGCTGCGGCGGCAATCACAAACCAAGCGCACACCATCCCGCTGAACAACGCTGCGGTCGCCTCGCCCAATTTCTACAGTGCTGCTGATGGTGCGGGGGTGCAGCACGGATGATCGACGACGCCCGCGACTAATACCCCCATTCTTCATGCCGTACCGGCAAGCGATTCAACTCATCCCTCACCTGCCGCCACTGCGGCATGAACCGATCCATCAACGACTGAAACCGTGCATTGTGAGTCGGCTCGATCAGATGCAGCAACTCATGCACGAGGATGTACTCCAGGCAATCTCACGGTTTTTTAGCCAAATCCGTATTCAGCCGAATATTGTCGGACACCGGGTTGCAGCTTCCCCACTTCGTTTTCATGTGCTGAACCAGGATCCTTCCAGCCTTGACACCCAGTAACGGCTCGCATTTCTCCAGCAACGGCGGTACGGCGGCCCGAAGTTGCTCCCGATACCATGATTCAAGCACCTCACGGCGCTCGTTTGCATCACTCCCGGGGCGCAAACCTAGTTCGAGCGTGGAATGCTTCAGCTTCGCCGTCGGTGCCGCATCGGTTTCCACAATACGCAACAGGTAACGCTTTCCCCAGACGTAGTGGCTCTCCCGATCCAGATATTCACGGGCTGTCTCCCGTTCCTGCGAAAGCAGCTTGCGCTGTTGTCGCCTGATCCAGTCCAGCCGGGTAATGGCATAACGCGGATGTACGGGTATTCGCTTGTTCGGCTGCTATCCTCCGTCTCGGCCGCAAGCGCGGTTTTCGCGTGCAACGCCGAGCATGGCTGTACCGCTGAGGAATAGTCGATGCCTGCGAACATCAGCCCACTAGCCGCTAAATAGTGTTTTGAAAGTATCTTTCTCGGTACCGGCGCCCATGAATGATCTCTCGACTCGCGCGCGATTCGGTCTAGGGCGTGCTTCATGGAGTGCTTGAATTTATCGATATAGAAAATCGGCTGTGCGGCACCAAGTGGAAAGAACCTCATTCGCGTGCGGAATCGGCCAGCGCAGATAGGCCAGGTCGAGTAGATTTTCAATAGGTTCGACGTTCACACGGAATTACCTAATAATCGTGCGCGACGATCTCGCAAGGAGGAACGGGCGTCAGTCTGGCTTCCCTAGCCTGGCTTTCAGCCGGAAAAGTCGCCAACTGATGACCCAAACATACAATGCAAGAACCAACGACATGACCACCACCAAGACGATTGCAGTACGGATGGCATCGTAACGCTTTAGCTGTGCAAGCCAGTCGGCCCGATATCCGGCGAGACTATCGGAACAAATAGTCCAGGCATCTGGCAGGAACACGATGGCGACGGCAACGGCCAGAACGCCCAATGGAAGAGCCTTACCGAAGAGCTTCACCGCGACTTCACGCCGTGCCGCAATATTGTCGTGATAGAAGCGCTTGGGCTCGATATCGAGCGTTTTCATGAGCTCTGGATACCACAGGCTGTACAGTATGGTGACGACGGTAGCAAGCAGTGAGGCTGCGGCGAGGAGATCTCCCATTATTGTCGGCCTCGACTTATCACTGCGGACGAGGTGCTACAAGCGGCAGATTGAACTTTACGCGCAGGCGCTCGTATGAAGACGGGTTGATCTCGAATGTAGCAACGCTGCCCTTTTTCCTCGCTACTGGCGGTAGATTGCCGTCAATGCTGGCGAGTATCCTGTTTAGTTCGTCGACAAGATTCTGACTCTGGATCACGAGATAGTAAACCCCTCCCTCCTCCTCGCACTCTGCCCGGGCAAGTAACGTTGTAAGGGTTTGGTCGACGAAGCTGCGCATTTGGTACTGATATTTCGACATGACCGCGCGGATCAACGATCGGCTTTCGGTTGCGCTAGTCTGAAACAAGTTTGAGACTCTCTGCTCATCAGGGATGACCCCGCCGAAAGCGTGCGCTATCAAGAGAGAAAGTCGAAACTCGAGGAAGTCGCTTCCCCGCTTCAGCACCTTTTGCCCTCGGAACATCGCGATGTACTCATCCAAAGCGGCAGCTGAGTAGGCTGCCAACGTCTGTTCGAGATCTGCATCGGCGCAGCCAAGGATAGTGGCAAGATCTTGCCGCGCAGTGCCGTCAAATCCAATGGTTGTAGTAATTTCCATGGTCTCTCTCTTGTTTTCATTTTAATGTGGACATTTTTCCCGGGCGCCGCAAGCAGGTACCGCGTGCTAATGTCTGCGCGGGGCAGGCAAGCTGACCGACCGCAGCGATATATTAACTGCTAAGGAAAATCTGCAAAACTCGTTTCGGTGTGTAGGTCTTTCGCTGCGGGCTTGGCATCAGCGTTAGGGACGCGTTGGTCGGTTGATCGAGTGGCACGCGGTTTCCAACAGAATCGGCTAGTAAGGAGCATGCGAATTGCTCGTAAGCGACCATTCGCGACCGACAAGGTCCGCGGGCAACCTCGATGAAAAGCACTTGTAGACACGAATCAGCTTCCCACGAGGTAACTCTGATGCATTGTTAGGCTGCCCTCACAGCGACTAGAAAAACGCGCAATTCTATAAAATATCAGCGAGGCTTTGATCAAAAATACGGCTCCGTGCGACACATAATCTATCCATCCGGCTAGAATCGGTCCCGTTAAGGGATGCTCAATAACAGTAGTAATTTTTTTCGCCAAAATGATCGAGCGCCAGGTTCAACAAATTTTCCCTAAGCCAGCTCAAGATGCGATCAGCGTGCGGATCGGGTTCTCGGACTTCCTGTCGCGGTCCAACATAGTGCTGCTTGGTGAACCGGGCGCAGGCAAAACGTATCTTTTCAAGATGGCTGCGGAAGCAGCCGGTGGAAGATACATGACGGTTCGCCAGTTCCTTAACGTCCCACCGAACTGGGCAAACGACCATATTTTCATCGATGCCCTTGACGAGAAGCGCGGCGGCCGCGGTGATGACGATATTATTGATGCGCTGGTTCAGAAGCTTTTTGCAAGCCCGCCCGCCGCGCTCCGGATTTCTTGTCGGGAGCGCGACTGGCTGGGTGAATCTGACCTTGAGGCGTTCCAGCCGTACTTCGAAGCACACGACAGCGTAACGGTACTGGCCCTGCATGCGCTGCGGCCCGAGGAACAGCGAGAAGTGTTGGAATCCCGGGGCTTGCATGATGTCGACTCCTTTCTTGAAGAGGCCAACCGCCGGGAGCTGGGTGAATTTCTCCGCAATCCCCAGAATTTGCTTATGCTTGCCGAGGTAGTAGCAAAAAATGACAGTTGGCCCTCTACCCGGGCAGAGCTATTTCAGAAATCGACGCAGCTGTTGCTGTCTGAGCATAACAAGGCACACCTTCGCAAAGATGGGTACGGTCCGGAAGACTTGCGGTCGACGGCCGGTGCGCTTTGCGCTTTGCGGCTAATAAGTGGTGTCGAAGGCCTCGGAATTGATGAGCAGAGTACGGACGCCGAGTTTCCGGGCTTCGGAACCATTCCGTTCCTCGAAAAGGATAAGATCCGCGCCGCTTTACGTCGTCCCGTATTCGTGTCTACGACCGACGGAGCCGGTGTGGACTACATACATCGGACCACCGCTGAGTATCTAGCGGCTCAGTGGCTAGCCTCGAAGATGAATCACGGCCTCCCGATAACCCGCGTAACGGCGCTATTAGGCTTGGATGGTCGCCCCGCGACAGAATTACGTGGGCTACATAGTTGGCTGCCAGTCTTCGCCCCGAAGTTTGCGCATCTATTCATCGACGCAGATCCATACGGTGTTTTCGTCTATGGCGACGCCGCATTGCTCTCCTCGGAAGCTCGAGTTCATCTTCTTAGCGCCCTCAGTGACCTATCGCGTCGCGACCCCTGGTTTCGGAGCGACGACCAATCACGGGAGCGACTTGCAGCGCTGTGTGATCCGGCGATGGATGACGCATTCAGATCAATCCTCCGTCTAGCCGAACCTAATCATGCGATGCGCCTGCTCGTACTTGAAGCGTTAGCAGCCGGTAATATCTCACGAGGTCTTTTGATTGACGTCGCCAGTGTACTGATCGACACAACCGGAGGGCTCAGCGAGCGTCGAGCAGCCTTGAGGGCCTTGTTAACTGGTGGCGATGAAGGTAAGCGGTTTGTCGCCGATGCATGCAAAGGCGCAATAGGCTGGACCTCAGATGCGTTCTATTTGCGAGCCGAGGCGATATCCAGTTTGTACGGGGAGGCATTTGGTCCCTCTGATGTCATCACCTTGTTGACGCGGCTCCAGATTGCGAGTGAAGACGTGTCGAGGAGCGTGCAGACCTGGATGCTTACCGAAAGCGTTCCTGCGGACGATGCGTCAGTCATCCTGGATGGCGTACCTCCGCCGGTACGCGATAACGAAAACTCCCGAAGGGTTGGGCGTAACGCCTCGACGGTTTCGAATGTTTTGACGATGCTGTTGATTCAAGTTCTTAAGGATTCAACGAGACCATCTGGAGCCAAGCTCTGGATTTGGCTATCGAACCTGACTTCCTACGACGGCCCAAGCGCATTAGCGGAGCATTTGAGGACCGCGCTTCTGAATAATAAAATGCTCCTGCTTGACGCACTAGACGAGGGAATCAGAACGCTATCAGTGAACGAAAACTGGTGGAAAATGCTGAATGACCTTAGAAGAAAGACGCAAAATACCTTGAGTGATCAGGAGATGCTGTACAGGCTCGTTGCACAATTGGCCGACTTAAATGCGGACGCGACCAAGGCTGCCAACGTATATGAAGCCGCCCTTTCACTCGCTTGCCTGTCCCCAACTGAAAATGTTGCACTTTTTGAGCTGCTGTATGCTGAGGGCGAGCGGGCAGATCTAAGGGAAGTCCGCGAGCGTGCGCTCGTCAGCGAGATTTCTCAATGGCGAATCGACGACGCACAGCGAAAGTCGCGCCAGTTCGACGCGGATCTAGTCTCGAATAAGCAGATTCGGCACTCCTTCGGTCAAAACGAACAAGCAATCCGTGAAGGATTGCTGCTCAATTGGTTGGGCTGGATCGCGCAGGCGTATTTCGCGCAACTGAGCGAGGTGAGTCATGAGTCGCCACCGCGCCAAAGGTTAACTGCCTTACTCGGCGAAAAATACACTTCTGCTGCCTTGCTCGGCATGGCAACAGTTTTAGCTCGCCCAGATCTCCCTACAATCGACGCCGTTGGCAAAGCGGACGTGCAAGGCAGCATTCGGGCATGGTGGCTCGCAGTGATTGCCGCCCTCGATGAACGGTGGAACGACAATCCGTCGCTTGACGGCCTCAGTGACGAGCTCATATCAACAGCGATCGCGATCAACCTTGTCTGCCCTACCGAAGAACGGCAAGGAAACACGATTCGTTCGCTTTCACATAGCTGGGCGAATGCGACGTTGAAACAGCGTCCCGAGCTGGTTCGCGATGCATATGTTGCTGTCGCCGCAGCCGGTTTGGATGCGGGTCTTCCGCACGTGCATGGGCTGCACGAATTGCGCTGGAAAACTGAGCTTTCGCAGTATCGCTCGGCCATCGGGTTTCAACTGTTAAGGCGTTATCCCAATGCACCCGCGCAACAACTTCAACAGCTTCTCGAATGCGCTTGCTCGGACTCGCAGATGCACGCCGACTTCTTGCGTCTCGCCCGAGATACCCTTGCGCCCGGACATGCACTAGATGCAGAGGGCCACGCGCGATGGCTTGTCACTGCGTTCGCTATCGCGCCAGCAGAATTTGAATCGTTATTCGTGGCGTGTGCACAAACCAATCCAAACGCAATCTGGTTGTTGCGGGACATCGCCATCCCCGCTGACGTTCCTTCAACACGCGCTGATCAACACGTGAAGTTTGCGGTCGAACTGCGCGAGCGCATCATCCTTCTTGTCGGAGATCGGTTTCCAGATACGCCTCACCCCGTTCGCGGATGGTCGGGAAATCAAAATCCGTGGGACGCCTCTGAATTTCTCAAGAAAATGGTCAACCGCATTTCTGCGGACGCGAGTCCTGAAGCAACCGCGTCGCTTGCCCGTCTGCTTACTAACGAGCGAATTGTGACCTATCGCGACTTTATTCTGCACGCATCTGCTAGTCAACGTATGCGACGGCTCGACGCTGAATACCGCCAGCCAACCTGGGCCCAGACGGTAACAACCTTGGCCAGCGGCGCACCCGCGAATGCGGCTGACCTCCATGCGCTTGTGGTTGATACGCTCTCGGATATCGCTAATCGCATTGCAAATGCGAACAATGATATCTACAAGCGCTTCTGGAACGAGGACGGTTACGGCAAAGTCACAAACCCGAAACCTGAAGAAAGCTGCCGCCACGTGTTGATTGACTTCCTACGAGACCGGCTGCAGCCGCTCGGCGTAGTCATCGAGCCGGAGGGGCATATGGCGGACGGCAAGCGTGCCGATCTCACAGTGTCACACGGGCTGCACAAAATTCCCGTCGAATTGAAGCGCAACTATCACGCTGAGGTCTGGGATGCGGCGCAAACCCAACTAGACGGTATGTATACGGCAGATCCGGGAGCATCACGTTATGGGGTGTATGGCATATTTTGGTTCGGCGACGCTCGCGATCGAAAAACACCATTGCATCCGACGACTCGAAGTCGTCCCGAGTCGGCCGAAACGATGGCCGAAATGCTGAGATATATCGTTCCCTTCGAACGCAGGTCTCATATCGCAGTCCTGGTATTCGACGTCGCAAGTCCGGTGAGCTTGGAGTCTTGAGGGCATCTGAACCGAAACGTGGGATAGCACGGAAAGCTTGCAGCAGACTCGTGAGCGCCGCTCGCAATTTCGAGTTCGAACTGCCTAGCAGTGGCTTGGCTGATCTTGCGACACAACTCGGAATTCTTCACGAACTCCTTGATCGACACTTCAAGCCAGTGAATTCGTGCTTCCAATGCCTCGAGATGTTGCAACATCTCGGTGAGCAGTGCCTGGCAGAAGGCGGTGAGTTCAGAGCCCTCATTGCCGAACAAGGTCGGTATGGCACGCTTGAATGCCTGTGGCGAGCGTGCCATGATTAAACCGCGCTCTGCCAGCAAACCCCGGATTTGATTGATCACAGCCGTACCCATGAGCCGGATGAAACGTACGAGCTATTCGAAAGCCGACGCCCCGATTCACCGGCTGGATCCTCCGCATCCGCCCCGCCCTGCCCTGCCCGAAATGCCAGTCCGTGCGGGTGAAGACCCGTAACCAGGCACGCAGACTGCCAGCGCTCATCGGTAGCCGCAGCGCTCCGAAACCCATGTATGGGACGGGGGGGCGACCAACTTGAAAACGATCGCCCCCCCAGAAGCACCTAGACCTGAACAGGGGACATTGACCGCTTGGCCTGGGAGCTCTGCGTTGATCTCAGCCGAACTCACAGTGTCCCGATGATCGCGTCAGCCTGAAGGCTCACATCGAGGGGAGCCTTCGGTGCCGCCGGCGCATTGCCCGGGTTCTTCTCATACGTGATTCTGAGTTTGCCCGGGAAGAACTTCTCGTACCAAGCGCGCTTCGCAGTCCACTTTTCAACGTAGATTGGATCGTTCAGTCGCCCGACGTGCTCCCAGTAGATCTCCTCGCCTTGCCACACCACAGTAAAGTCGGGGAGGTACATGGTTCCGTCCGGAGCGAAGAGCGGCTTTTCGTAGAAGAAGGTGATGTCTCGCTCGTGAAGCATGTTCGCAATGATCACCTCTGACTTGCTCCGGACCATGTCATGTGACAGAGCCTCATGGACCTTACCTGCTTCGTACCAACCCTCCAGCTTGAGAAGCTGAGCTGGTGCGACGTGCCAGCCCAATAGCGATGAGTTAATCCGACTTAGCCAGCATCGCTCTCGGCGCCGCATGTCGATGAGCGCCCCCGCGTCACCTTGAATCAGTAGCGTGCAGTGGCGCTTGCCCCGCGTGAGAGCAGTGTAGAGCAGTTCCTGACTCAGTAGCTGACGCTTCGAGGCGGGAATGACCACGTAGATGCGGTCGAACTCGCTTCCCTGAGCTTTGTGAACAGAGATCGCGTATCCGAGCTCAAGGTTCTCCTCCACTCGCTGTGCGGGAAGGTAACGACCGCGCGCGTCCTTGCCTAGATCGGTCCCGTAGTTAATCCGTATGTCCCCCTTGCGCGAGAACTTGACTGCAAAACGCTCCAGTCGGAAATTCCAATTCTTCCACTCAGCCTTGTCGTACCCGTGAGGTCCGACGAAGCCCAGCTCCCCGTTGAAAACATCGCACTGGCCAATGCGTTGCGTGCGAAGGTCATACCCAAATATAGGATCAGATAACGTCCGGTTTCGAATCTGAATTACCTTGTCGAACAGCGCAATGCCATCCAGTGTGCCCTTCCGCTTGATCAAATCTCCGCTCTTGTGCAACTGAACGGCTAGGTTTAGCGCTTCAATGCCATAGAGCTCACCACGATAAGGACTCAAGACCTGCGCGTACTCTGGACGCCAGTCGTAAGCCTTATCCCATAGCTCAAAGAACGGGACCGAGGAGGAATCGATACCAACGTCCTCTGCCATGTCCGCCCTCATCCGCTCCAACAATAGCGCCGACAGGTCTTCCGGCTCCTGCCAGTAGAGAACTCTCAGGTCTTTGTCAACGTCGCCCGAGGCCTGAACTCGCCGAAGCAAATCTTCGACGGCCGTCTCTTTGTCCTCATCCTTCTCATCGGCAACACCGGATTGTCTGTAAAGACTCGCCAGATCGATGATCCCGGTCCCCTTGCCCTGCGCGCGACTCTCCATCTGCCGAAGGTTCGCGGTCAGTTCGGAGATAGACCCCGGGGCATTGGTTCGGCAATAGTGCACAACGTCCGCGAAGACCCGACCCGTTCCAATCGGCGGGAGTTGGTTTGGATCTCCTACCAGAATCAACCGCTTGACCGTCGACCACTTAATTGCCATGAACAGCGTCGCGAATAGCTGCAGGTCCATCATCGAACACTCGTCGATGATGATCGTTTGGCGCTCGGTTTCCTGTTCGCCTCCGATCCGCTTAAAGGTCAGGTTGTCATTGAGCCAACCACGCTTGGCAAGAAACGAGTGAATTGTCGCCGTCTCCACTGCGCCACCGAGCTCGTTATCTTGCTCGAACACATCGCGGGCTCGGTCGGCGGCTTTGCCTGTGGGTGCTAGCGCGATGACCGACGCGCCGATGCCATCGATCTTGCGGATCGCCTTCACTATTGATGCAAGCACCGTAGTCTTGCCTGTCCCTGCTGCACCGCAAAGCACGGAGAATCCACGGCGAAACACCTGCGCGCAGGTCGTCACTTGTGTCTTGATGGCTTCGTCGTATTCCTTCTTCGCCCGCACTGCGAGTGGACTGTCAGCCTTGTATAGGAAGTCGCGCCAGTTCTCATCAGTCATGGGGACGCGCAGAGCGATATCCGGGCGCTGGATCAGCAGCTTAATGTCCCGCTCAATACGCTGTTCTGCTTGCTGATGATGTCGCAGGTACACGTAGTTGCCTTCATCTTCACTTCGGAAGTACAAGGCATCGGAGTATTCGGTCTCATCGACCTCGAAATATTTCGCACGGAACTGAACCTGCTTCCACTCAGGAACACTCTGCAGACGCCGGTTCACAAGTGCGACGAGCTCACCCTCCTCGACGAACGTGTGTCCGCTGACACGGGATAAACATTCGACGGCCAATGCTCTTAGTCGCTGTGGTGAGTCGTGTCCCGCAAGTTCGGTAACGCCTAACTCTGGTGATGGGATCGCCGCGCGATCCAGCTTGCCCCAAGTGATTCGATCATCCGGGTTGAGCCCGACATATTGCTCTGACAACAAGTAGGGGTTCGCGACAATGTCAACGGTCTTCGCGTAGAGACCGTGCGGATAGTAGGGCCCCTCAATGACTCTCGTGATCGTGTCGGCATCGATATCGAGTCGAGCCAGCACGACCTTCAATAGGGTCTGACTGTCGGCCTCCAGAAGCCTCCAGGATCGTCTTGCGGCATCAACTCCCCCGTTACCAAGCGCCTTCGCTCCAAGCGTCTGAGATTTGCCTTCCAGGAGCGACCAGATCGCCTCGACGGCCTTGATCTCCTGTCCTAGCGCGACTTGGCTCTTAAGGTACGGAATCGCCTCTTGCAGCTTCAGGTAGACACAGATCTCGGCCATACCGGGGTACGCCCCACGCCTTTGCCACAGCTCGCTGATGACGCCTTCAAGCCACTTCCGCCTAGCCTCCCAGTTCTCGCTGGTGTCGCCAAGCTCAATCAGGACGAGCACCGCCTGGTGGAACTGCTCGACGAGTCCAAGGGCGTCATCGTCGGTGAGCAACTTTGAGCCGTATTTACACAAGAGCGGGTTGTCAGGAAAGACTGCGAAACGCTCGATACGAGGGTCATCCTTGTAGAGGTGATACGGCAACCGCAGTCCCTGCTCCGGGTAGGCTGAGGTGATGTTGCGGTCCCAAACATAGCCACCATACCGGTCCATGGTGCGTTCGTCGCAGCCGTCGTAGAACAGCTCCCCTCCTACGTCTACCACCCTGGACAGGCCTACCAGTGCGTAACGAGGATCCTCAGCCGTACTGAACGGATTGGAGTAATTCGAGTAGTAGAAGACAAGGCTCGAGTTCTCTTCGATCTTTGAGAAGAACTCGTCAGCATACTTCTTCCGGGCGCGTGCATCGTAGTAGTTACCCTCACGAACTTCGTCCCGATACATCTCCTCGTAAGGCCAAACACAGACCGTCGCAGGCGGCAGCTCCCAGTCGCGCCGCTTGCTCTCCTTGTTGAAGAAGACGGGCGGGTCGGCGAAAGCGGTCAATGCCTTCGCACCAAAGGCATTAATGCTGTACATGCAGGGGGGCATCTTGTCCAAGGCAGAGCAAGCCTTACCCGCACAGGACTGTTCCCATGCCAGATCGCGGCGTTCCGCAATCATGTCGCCAGGGTACGAGTGCGCACCTACGCAGTACGTGTTCTTCTGCGGAGCGCTGCACACATGACCGTTCCAACCGTCGTTGTGCCATGCTAGCCTTGCCGTTACATGCCAACCCATTTCTTAGTCTCCCGTAGCTTACGGCCGCCGGCGACATGGACTGCCACCTATCCGGCGGACCTAGACGTCCGCTCTCGGCCACTTCAAAATGTTCCTGGTCCAACGACCGCGTGTGCCCGACTCCCGCCTCGCCATCGCTCGTCCTGACGATGAAGAGGAGCGGCGACCTCCTATGCAGCCCTAGCGAGCCCACATGGGCTTGGTCTCTTTGTTGGTGATCAACGTCTGCAAGGCGCACAAGGCGTCGTGGATCTTCGCCGTGACTTCCTTGATCTCGTTGATCCGCACTTGCTCGACGGTCGTTTTGATCGCACCTCGGGCGGACAGGAAAGCAATGTGCACCTCATTGTTCTCGTCGAGGGACATGGCATTGTGCGCGTACTTGTTGCGGCCGCCCTGCGCCGCCCGGATCCTCTTGATCACGGCCTCATAGTCCTTGAGGTGCGGCACCTGGTCCACAAGCAGCCCGCACAGTGCACTCACCACGTCAACGCGCTGCTGAAACGTCGAGTGGGCCATCATGGTCAACGCACGAAGATCGACGGCCGAATCGAATCCGGCCAGCTTGCTTATCGCGGCCACCAACATGGACTCAAGGGAGCCCCACACGCAGACCATGCGTCCGAGTTCGAGCAAGTATTCATCCGGCACCGGCCAATCTGGGTTGAAATCGCCGCGCTTCGCTGTTGTCTGTACGATGGTCATGACGTTTCCGTGGCTCACATAAACAGTCGGTAGGCGTACGCATTGCCCGGAAGGTCAGGGACATTCGCAATGGTTCGGGCGAGGCGCTGCGAATACCGGATCGTCACCGGCACCGGGTCGTACAGTGCATCATTGTTCCAATCCATTTTCGTCAATGCCAAAGCTTCGAGCGCGGTCAGCTCGAGCGGACCAACCCCCGCGTGCCGAACGATATTGATCGGTCGGGGAATGCTCTTCTTCCCTTGATAGTAGTCGGCTTTCAATGACGCTTTCGGCGCGTTGCCAGCGGCCCACAGCAGCGCTGACGTGCCGGAACGAAGCAGCACTGTTCCACGCGGGACGGGATAGCCGTCCGGCTCGCTCTTCTTGCCGGCCACCCGGCTCTCCTTCAACCACACACCGCGCCAGCTCTGGCTACCACCGATCTCGACGCACTCCACCTCCGGCACCGATGACAATGCATCCAGGGCCCCCTCAAGCTCCTCCGGCTTGAACGACGTCGTTTTGTGGACGACAAGGCGACGCGGCAGCAGGCCCCCGTTGCGGCTTTGGTAGAGGCTAAGGCTTCGAGCCAGTACCGCCCGCATGTCCGTGCGAGTCAGGAACGGGTTGCGCCGTGCCTCATCAACGTCCTTCACCGGGTCGCGCGCCTCGAACGCGACGAACTGCATGCCCCCACCGTCGGCGTCGAAGACCTGCGAGCAGCAGGTCACGTAGTGCGCGTCCTTGGGATCGCCGCGCAACGCATACGCGAGGCCGATGTAGGCTGTTCCGTCGGGCACACCGGGCAGAGGTGCGAGCTTCCACGGGACGCCCCCGGCTTTGACATACAGCGCGATCGACAGTCGCCACGCCAACGATGCCTTGAAGCCGAAGGTGAACGCCCGGTCGTTCACGACCTGCGTCGGTATGCCGTACGTCGCACCCAACGCTTTGAGAGAATCGTGCGCGTCGAAGCCGGGCGCTCGAAATCCGACCTCCCATGCGTCCGGCAGGTGTACCAGCACCACGTCGAATTGGTCCCTCACCAACGACAGCCGATCCATGCCGTCGCGCAGCGCGCTGAGCACCCGCAAGTGCGGCGCACCGCCCTGCCCCAACGACGCAAGGTCGTCGGGCCACTTAATGTGGGCCGCGCTGATCGGCGAGGCCACGAGCGGTACGCCGAACAGCCTCTCAAAACTCGGGAACTCTGGAACGTAATCGAGACGATCCCTCGGGGCGTGGCTGGAGCGCAGCGTTTCGACGAGACCGGCGACACCCTTGCGGCCCGCTGCTGGACCCAGCGTCGCCACCCGCAACTGCGGCGTGTACAAGGGAAAACTCGCGCTGTTGTACGCGCCAAAGCGAACGAGACCTCGCAACGGGTTCGCGTCCAGCGACTTGTCGTCTGAGCTGAACGTCAACTGTGGCTCCTCCAGCAACGAGAACGGCGGCAACTTCGACGCATTGTAATCCGTGCTCATCGTCCCCCCCGTGAGAAGTAGTCGTGGTCATGGCTCGGACGACTCCACGCCGTCACGGGCGAGACTTGGAACACCGCATCGACACCAGCCTCGCCAGGCGTTCCCATTGCACGCAAGGTCCCGTTTTCTTCGCCGGCCAGCATGGTCGCCCAGGCGGCGACGATCCTGGCCCACACATTGTTGTACCGGTTCGCCCACAGTTCGCGGCGCCAGTCGATGACCGGATCGCCCCGTCGCACCGGCCCGGGTTGGGGCTCGGATGTGTCATCGTCCGCGCCCGGCTCGGCTTTGTCGGGCCATGGCACGTCTACGTGGGTCGTCGGCTCAAAAGCGCACCACCAGCGGTCCGCCGCCCGCTCGAGCCGGAGCTGAACGCCTTCATTGAACAGAAAGCCTTGCTTCGGCACCGTCCCGAACAAGGCGGCTGAATATGCCTGCTTGAGCTTCAGCAGTCGCGCGTTGCGCCGCTCGGAAGCCTCCCTGCTTTCCTTGGGCGATCCTTGTGCGGCAAGCACGTAGTGACCTGCACGCCGCATACGCGCGAAAAGCGGCTGATTCCGGCAAACGGCGCGGGTCAACGCGTCGTACAGCAGGCCCAGCGCCCAACTGTCGCGCTCCGGGTGAAGCTCCACGGTGCCGGCCAACTGACCGCCCACCGGCTCGAACGCACGCAAGAGTCCCTCGTCCGGACCAAATGCTGCGATCTCACGTCCGTTGCTGGCCGCGACCGCCCACACCTCGGCCTCCTTGAGGAGCTCTCGAACGCGCGCGGTGGTGACGGGCGTGTTGATGGCGATGCGTCGAGCCACTTTGGGCATCGACAGCACCGGGATCGCCGAGCATTGCAAGACGGGAAACGGTCGGCTTTCCCGTGTCGGAAGCGGTACGCTGCGCAGCACCTCGGCGGGACGCGATTGAAGCACGTGGTCCAGCAGCGGTTTCGGGAGGTCAATGCCGTCGGCAATGTCGGCGGCCAACTCGTCGAACGTTTGCGATTCGACGATTGTGACGCTGATCCCAGCCGCGCTCGCTGCTTCCAAGAACGCGGTCACCGCCGGAAGAACCGACCGCGCCGAACGCGCAACCCAGTAGATTCCGCTCGGGAACGCGTTGGGCTGCGACAGCGCTTCGGTCAACGCCTCCATGACCGAAGCGTCGCGCCCGCTGTACCCCACGACGACCAAGCCGAAGCGACCGCATGCGCCGGTCAGGACCGATCGTATCTGCGTATCCTGGGATTGCAGCTCTTCGTTGGTGTTTTTCAAGTGAAGGGACTGGAAATCGCCGTGGACCTTCGCCAAAAGAGGCCAGCTCGACTCCCGCAGGCAGCGCTCCGCCCGCTCTGCGTTGTCGAGCGCGGCGACAGTGAGGTACGCACGCTCGCTCGCGGACATCAACTGGTCGGTCACCGTCGCCCCCGTTTCGACAAGCGGATCGAAGTTGGTCGTGAACACGCAGGGCACGCGTCTGGTGGTAATGAGCGACGCAAGCACGCGATGCGCAAAGGACGGCGTGCCCTTCTTGATCGCGTCCTCGATGTAGTTGCGCCGTGCCTCGGGCGTCGGGTAGACCGCTTCGAACGCGGCTGCGTATTCGGTCGGATCGTTGGGCGGTGGCAGCACCGAGCGCGTGCTCAGGAAGATGTCGATCCGCGCGATCCACAGCGGGTCGTTCGCATCGACCTCCCGCAACTTCATCCCCGACAACTGACAAAACAGCCGTTTTTTGAAGTCGGTGATCATCGCGTACCCGGTGGGTATCCCGGCAGACGCTGAAGCGCCTGCGCCAAGGAGCCAGGCAAGCTGGTTCGGTCGCTGGCAGTACGCGGTGGCGAACTGCGGCCCTGAAAGTGTCTGAATCGTCAAACCGCCCCCGTTGCTCTTCTTGTTATGTACGCCTTCGCGGTGACCGTGCGTCGGCATCATAGTGACCGGGGCAGGCTGTGGCCCGTGTCATGTCCCTCGGACGCTTGGTGATCGCGAACGATTGTAACGAAAAGCGCGGATCTTGCAACAGCACGTGTGTCGCTTCGCCATAAAGCAAGCGGAGATAGCCGAGTCTTACACGCGCCGACGCAACGCGGTTCGTCAATCCGATTGATAAAAATCTCAGCTCTATATCACCGTATAGAGACTAGCGGAATGCTAGCGCTCAATCGACCGAAGTGATCAATTGCCCCCTCCGTGCACCCCCTGGAACCTACCGTGATACCAACCAACTCCCCTCTCGAGTACCTAGCCGCATTCGCCATCGTCTTTGTCATCGCCGTTATTTTTACCGTTGGCGTCAGTAAACGTATCGATAACCTAAAAGGAAAGGCTGGGCACTTGGCCCCGTCGCATTGACTATGGATATACCCTTTCCTCAATCATGGCCGCCAACGCATCACCCCGTGTCGATCCAATGCCCCAAATGCCAATCCGAGCAAATCGACACGCGAAACCATGCACGTAAAATCGGCGGCACCATCGGTACTGCCGTTGGTATTACAAGCGGTGTCGCAATGATCGTGTCTGGCGCCGAAGTGGGCGCGGCGGTCGGTTTAATTGCCGGCCCCTTCGGATTGGTTTGCGGTAGCGTCGCTGGCGCTATTGTCGGCGCCTTTGCCAGTGGCGTCGTAGGCTGCGTCGCCGGCTCCTCTCTTGGCGAAGTGGTCGATGATAACGTTCTCGACAACTACCGCTGCCTCGCCTGTCATCACACCTTCGGCAAACCAAAGCGCTGATTACAACTGAGCCGCCGCACTGCTTCGTTTGATCGTAGTTCCCCGTTCCGCCTCACCTCTCACCTCATTCCACTTATCGCGCGTCCCCTGCCCGGCTTCGGCCGGGCTTTATGCGCTCGCCCTTTTACAGGAGTTCACGATGCATCTCGTCCAAACCATGGCCTACGTTGACGAAACACCCTGGCACGGCCTGGGCAACCACCTTGCCCCCCATCAACCGCTGGAAGTCTGGGCCGAACAAGCCGGCATGAATTGGAAGATCGAGGAATCCGAAGTCCGCTTTGTTGCGGGCGCCACGGGTTTGGGTTCCATCCACGCCTTCCCCGAACAGATGGTGCTGTATCGCTCGGACACGAAGGCTCCCCTGTCGGTCGTATCCAGCCGCTATCAGGTCGTTCAGCCCGCCGAGATTCTGGAGTTTTATCGGGATTTGACGGAAGTCGGCGGTTTCGAATTGGAGACGGCCGGGGTATTGAAGGACGGCAAGAAGCTCTGGGCGCTTGCCCGTACCGGTCAAAGCGTGTCTCTGAAGGGGCGCGACAAGGTGAACGGCTATCTGCTTTTGGCAACGGCGTGCGATGGCACGCTCGCCACCACAGCCCAATTCACCTCGGTACGTGTCGTGTGCAACAACACCCTGGCGATTGCACTGGGCGACAGTACCGGCGCCGTCAAGGTGCCGCACCGCAGTCAGTTCAATGCACAAGCCGTCAAACGCCAACTGGGCATCGCCATCTCCTCCTGGGACGGATTTATGGTCCGCATGAAAGCACTGTCGGAACGCAAGGTCAGTGCAGAAGCTAGCGAAGCGTACTTCCGGCGTGTACTGACCTATCAGGCGAACCATACGACAGATGGGTCGATTGCCACTGCCAACGACAGTGCCATCCGGGCCGTGCAGGCGTTGTTTGCTGGTCGCGGCAAGGGAGCAACACTAGCGTCAGCTTCGGGTACCGCCTGGGGGCTGTTGAACAGCGTCACCGAGTTCGTCGATCACCAGCGCCGCGCCCGCAGCGATGACCACCGGCGCGATGCCGCGTGGTTTGGAGCTGGCGCCACGCTCAAGCAAAAGGCATGGGACGAAGCAATCAAGCTCATCGCATGATCTTCCCCTTCCTGTTGTTACGGCATAAATGCCCGGTCGGGGTTTTCCCCGCCGGGCGTTTTTATATCTGGAGGTTTGCATGTCTCTATCCGAAACGGCTGGACGTGGCAGGAACCGTCCGGCATTGCGTCTCGTGGAAACGAAGGATCTTCCACGCGAGGAATGGCTGGCGGTCAGAAAGAATGGGATTGGTGGCTCGGATGCGGCCGCGGCCGTGGGCCTAAGTCCGTACATGAGTCCGCTGGAACTGTGGTTGATCAAGACCGGACGCGATACGCATCTACCACGCCCCGATCCTGACGATACAACTGAGCCCATTTACTGGGGCACGCTGCTGGAGCCGATTGTCGCTGCCGCGTACACCAAGCAGACCGGCAACCGGGTACGGCGAATCAATGCGGTCCTGCAGCACCCCACGGTGTCGTTCATGCTCGCCAATCTGGATCGGGAAATCGTCGGGGTTCCCGACGTCCAGATCCTTGAATGTAAAACGGCTGGCGAGTTTGGCGCGCGGCTCTGGCGCGACGGTGTGCCGGAATACGTGCAGTTACAGGTTCAGCACCAGCTCGCCGTCACCGGCAAGCGCGCCGCCGATGTCGCGGTGCTGCTGTGCGGTCAGCAACTGGGCGTGCATCGCATCGAGCGCGACGACGAACTGATCGCTCGGCTGATCCCACTCGAAGCGCAGTTCTGGCAGTACGTGACGAGTGATACGCCACCGCCTTCGGACGGTTCCGAGTCGGCCGATCGCGCCTTGCGCTGCCTATACCCGGGTAACACCAGCACGGTGGACTTCTCGGATGACCGGCGGCTGTCAGCGACCTTTGCCGACCTGGTCGCTGTGCGGGCTGCGATCGACACGCGTGTGCAACAGGAAGCGGCGCTCAAGCAAACCCTTCAGCAGGCGATGGGCGACGCGTCCCGTGCGGTGTTCGAGACGGGCGAAATCTCGTTCAAACGCAGCAAGGACTCGGACGGCATCGATCTGAAACGCCTACTCGCCGATCACCCTGAACTTGAGCAGCAGTACGCCATCACCAAACCCGGCTCGCGCCGGTTCCTTGTTTCTACCTGATTTCCCTATTCACCTTACGTATAACGGAGAACCTATGCTCAAGGGTTTAGCTATTACGCCGCCCGTCATCGGGCGAATTTCGATTGGTCGTATTGTCGAGAAAAACGGCAAGCGGTTGCCAGAGAAGGATGATCAATTCACGCTCACGACGCAGGTACAGGGGCGTGACGGGTGGATGCTGCACCCTCTGAACGAAGCGCTGCGCAAGGCCACTACGGGCAAACTCAGGTCGATTCCCATTCGGTTTCTCTTCAATGATCCGGATCTCAACCTGCGCGCTGAGTACTCACTGTTCGACCGAGAGACTGGACGGCCGGTGTGTGTCGGCAACGGTGAAACCTGCAAACGGGTGGGCAATGAAGGCGTCGAGTCGCTGCCGTGCCCATCGCCCGATGGCTGCGCATTCGGCCAAGCGGGTCACTGCAAGCCCTACGGCCGGCTGAACGTGGCAATCGGGGAAGAAGATGAACTCGGTTCGTTCATTTTCCGCACGACCTCATACAACTCGATCCGAACCCTCTCGGCCCGGCTGCATTATTTCAACGCCGTATCGGGCGGACTGCTCGCCTGTCTGCCACTGGAACTGAAGCTGCGCGGCAAGTCGACCACACAGAGCTTTCGCTCGGCGATCTATTACGTCGATCTCGGAGTACGAGCTGGCAGTTCGCTTGAAGAGGCCATTGGTCAAGCGCGTGAGCTGGACGCGCGCCGTCGCGCGGCAGGATTCGACCAAGCGGCGCTCGATATAGCGGCCCGGACGGGATTCGCCAACGGCGCGTTCGAGGATAGTGTCGAAGAAGGTGCAGCCGTCGCCGAAGAATTCTATCCGGAGGACGGGGGGCGCGGTACGACAGGCAGCGACACGGCCCCAACCGTGGCCACCAAGCCCACCCTCACAGACAAACTGGAGCGCAAAGCGGCAGGTCTGCGGATGGCAACGGCATGATCCCATCGACGCGACGTCATCGTGTGCACCGTGGTTGGGCACTGGGCCTCGCGGTCGCGGCAACCAGTACGGCCTTGTCCATGTCGGTGCTGGCCGGGTGGCAGCGTGGCGGGTGGGTGGCGGAGCGGGTCGTTTGGGTCGCAATCGGCGTCGTACTGGTCACCAGTGCGCATTTAATACCGACGCTGAGCCGATCGGCCTCTCTGTCAGTGCGATGCGTGGCAGGCACGTTGTGGGCGGCATGTCTGATTGCGGCGTGCTACGGTCATGCGACCTTCTTCCTGCGGTCGCAGCGGCATGCGGGAGAGAGGCGAGCCGAAGCTGTGACGCTCCCCGTCACCCAGGCGGTCTCGTCACCGGGGCGCAGTCTGACGGTGATCGCAGCGGAGCGAGCCCACGTTGTCACAGCTCTTGCGGTTGCCAATGCGCGCCGGTGCCAAACCGACTGTATTGCATTGCATCTGACTCGGGTTCGGTTGAGTGCTCAGTTGGATGCGCTCACGGCGGAGGCCGGCGAGGTCACGCGTCAGGAGGCAGATGCGGATCGGCGGTCAGCCCAGATGGATCAGGCTTTGTCGAGCCGTGAGGCGTTACGTGACGATCCAGTCACCGCACGACTTGCTGCGTTACTAGGCGTAACGGCTCCGCGAGTGGATCTGCTGTCTGGGTTGCTCTTTGCGGGCGTGCTCGAAGGCGTCGCGTGCCTGTTCTGGTTCGTGGCGTTTCAGGAGCGTGACGCGTCAGTCGTCGAGGCCGTCACGCTGTCGACACCTGAGTCGGCCACATCGGGTAACGATGGCGTCATGGCGAACCCGACGTCCAGTCAGCCAGTCACTCGGCATGATCGGCAGCACGATGCACAACGCGAGATAACACGACTCGCTCAAGACATTGCCGCCGGCCAGGTGCGCGCCACCGTCGCCGATATCCGGCGCCACCTCCACTGCTCACAAGCTCGCGCCGCCACTTTACGTCGGCAACTCGGCGAACTGTCCACCTCTCCGTAACTGGGCTTCTGCCCGAATTCCGTTGTTCAAATCCCCGCATCCGATGCTCTTCGGAGGCAAATACACGCTGTTCTATTGGAGGAAACGATACCAATCCATCGCACACGAATAACGCTGGACCACCCTTCTCGCCTGGGCGAATAACGACCTCAGGCTCCGTTTGGACGAGTTTGCTCCCTCGCATCGACCCGTTCACTCCACGCTGTATATCGCTCTATCGCGCTTAATCAGCCCAAATAAACCTTAAAAGGAAAAAGCATGAAAAATAGATTCCCTACGCGCCTCGGCAAAATCGCGCTGTGTTTTTCCATGGCTGCCGCGCTCGCCGCCTGCGGCCACAGTGCCCCTTCGGAAAGCGATGCGAAAGCTGCCATCCAAGCACGACTCGGCGACTGCGATTACTTCAAGGTCACCGATTTCGCAAAGGTGAATGGTCGGCAACTCGACGATACTGATTATCGCGTCGACGTGAAGTACACGATCACCATGTCGCCTATGTCTGCCACCAAGAAGCAAGTTGAAGCTTGGAAAGCCGACGACGCGAAGTATCAGGATATCGAAACGCAGCTCAAAGCAGTCCAGCAGACTGCAGGGACTTTCTCCGAACAAGCGAAAGCGCTGTCTGGCGATGCGTACACAGCTCAGCAGCAGGCGCTTCGTGAATCCAACCCATATAACCTTTTGCAGAATGTTGTAAGCGAATGCCCAAGGGTCCAGCGGAGCGTCACTAACCAGTTCTTTGGTGTCCACACTAAAATGACGGCTTATTCGGACGACATCAGTTACACATTCACGGAAGAGCTATGGATGGTGAAAACTGACAACGGCTGGCAGGAAGCGCGATAGCCGGACTCGCGATACCGAACCGTGACTGCTAGCAAGCGAGTCACGGTTCGGTTCAGCGAAATCGTCTGAGTCCCGTGAAAGTTCACGGACTCTTATTTTTTTTCCTGATTCTGATCGTTTTGAGCAGAGGCACATCGGGACGTATCGTCCCGCGTGGGGCAGCAAGCGGCCAACATGAGACGGTCGCCGCAAGGGCTCTCTCGCCATTCGAATGTCGTTGCCGCCGCCGAAAACGGCCGTCCAGATGATCCATTAAGTTTCGCGCGCAACTGCCGTTGGGGAAACAGGTCACATACGGAATATATGTGCATGGCTTTGCTCGCTACGCCATAATCAACTGCCGAGCCTAGCTATGGCCAGCGAAGAGCCGGACACCTTCACCGGCCTGGCAGCGGCATCCGATTGAAGGTTAGCGCATGAAGGGTGCTGATGGACGCTGCTGCAAAGCATGAGAACCGCTATCGAGCGGTCGTCGAGTACGCGAACGGTGCAATGTTCAATGTGGCCGAACTGGATGCATGGGCCGCATCAAACAAGGCGCCGATTTCCTTTCGGAAGTTGCTTGTAGACGACGGTGTGAAGGACGGTTACGACTCGGCACGTCACTACGTGTCGTTTGAAATCCTATCTACAACCATCGCGTGGTCTATCGTCCCGGAAGACGCGGACCCGAATGATGCTCGGGCCCAACTCATGGCAGCGCACGATACTGCGGAGCCAGATGACCCGGTGTCCCGACTGCGAGACCTCGTCATGGTGCGCTATGACCGCCAGCTATTGAGCGCAGTTTTCGACGAAGGCCTCTCCCTGTACGACACGCTCACAATGTCGCGGATTGACATAGGCGCGGCCCGGATACGTTACGACGCCGAGCCCGAAGCCTACTTGCAGGCGGCGCAAGCGCGGCTCATTGATACCGCGCAGGGGATGATCACGGCTGCCGACATCGAGCGGGCCAGGAATACTCTTGAGCGGAAATTCGCCAGACTCGACCATCTGACGTGGGCGCTTGTCATTCTGGCGGCAGATCCGCCGTCGCCTGGCGAAAACCGTTATCGACAAGTACTGAGCATGACGCGCTGGCTCCAGGCGCTGGGCCTTCCGTTCCTGCATAGCAACGGGCTGCCCGCCAGCCAGCCGAAAGGCGTCCCCGTTGCCGGGATGGACGTGCGCGAATACCAATATCTGGCCGTTGCAGATGTTCGGACGGCTGCGATTGAAGCCCGATGCTGGCCTATCGGGGAACAGGAGGCCCCATCTATGCCACTCGTTGCCGACCTTGGGCCACGCCCGGTTAGACTGCCCAATGCATCGAAGGTGAATGTTGAAGAACTGGTGCAGGAAATAGCCTTTGCATTGGTCCCAATTCCCGACGACGAGAGGCTTGCAACGCTGAAGAAAGAAATGCCTGATGGCCCACACCGGTGGAACATTGAACCGCTGACCGGGGACGATTGGCGTTTGGTCCGAGAGATATGCGGAGGCAACCTGCCCGCCCCATGCTCGCCGGCTCAGTTCGAAGCGTGGCGCGCACCATTCGACGCCGCACCGAACAGCCCTGATTGGGATTTGCGCCCGGAATTTAAGCCAAGCAACGAAATGCAGGCTGCTCAGTCACGCTGGAGTCTCTTCAATGTTCAGCACATTCAGCAAATCAGGCAGAAGGCAGAGCGCAAGGAACTGTCACTCATAACTCCGGCAGGTATCGAGACAAGCGACATCTACGATAACGCAGGACTTGCCATTGGTTGCCTTCGCATCGCCGACGCAAAGCGGTATCTAGACCAATGCTGTATCGCTTGGGAAGTCGTATCGGTCGCCGGGCATGAACTGACCGCGACGAAGTCGGGAAACGGTATGACACACGTTAAGCCGAATTGGAGCGTATGGCACCATATGCTTAAGGCGAGTCTGTCCGATGCGGTATGCCTGTCATGCAACGTCAGCCCCGACGCGGCAACCTTGAACCCGATAGAGCACGGCATCGCGCACCTGTTGGGGCTAGATTTTGTCGGATGGGACGTCACCCGCGAAATCGCAGAAAGACTCTCCATCGCACGAAGCCACGCCGGAACCGGCGGCACGCTGCCGACCCTGACCGGGGATAAAGATGGTGAGGTGTACCTGGCGAAGTTCGCCGAATGGACAGTGAACACGATGAAATGGACCGTGCCTGATGAATTGCGCGCGCTGGCGGACACCGCTCGACCTCCCCACTCATCCGCGGCCGACGTCACCGTCATTTCCGCGCTTGCCACAACCGGGACTGTCCACTCGATAATTACCGGGCGCACCAACATCCTCGACCCTGAGATAGACAATGCCATCAAGGAAAAAGGTACGGACGTGAATCTGGTTTATCCGCATCTGCGCGAGCGAACGTTGAACGGAGAAGGCCTATTTACAGGCGTCGCACCTAGCGGAGCGCTGGAATACACGGATGCTAACGGCCGGGTAAAGGCGCTCACCCGAGACGCACTGGCCAAACGACTGAAACGCCGCTGAGAAGCCGACAGCGGACGCTAACCGCCGCTTGCCGCCGCTTGCCGCCAGACCTATCGGTCAATGCAAAGGTAAGGTAAAGAATCTGTGTCACCTCAATTCAACGCCGGTAGGCGAGAAGGTGATACACATGACCATGCAACAACTCGCGGCGGCTCAATCGAACCGCCCAATCACGACCGAGGAGTTGGCTGCGCTCCTCTCGATTCGCTCGCAGTCCATCCGCAAACGCTACCGCCAGAGCGGCGCGTGCTTCTCGCTGCGACCGGTCAAGCTGCCGAATGGCCGCCTGATGTGGCCTGATAACCAGAATCACACACCCGAGCAATTCAGCCTGTTCCCGCCGGAGCCGTTCAGTCCGACCTGGCCGAACGCTGGCACACTGGCGGCCGAAGTGCTCGTGCGCCTGCTGACTGGCGAGCGCCTGACGCAGCCCACTTTCGGTACAAGCCGCTGGCGTCTCGCCGCATACATCATGACGCTGAAGTATTTTGGCTGGCCGGTAAAGTCCGCGCGCGTCCATTATCCCAGTCGTACTCGTCCGATTGCGCAATACTGGCTTGAAAGCGAAATCATCCATGCGGCCATTGCATTCATCGAAGGCGCAACCTAGCGCCCGTTGACGAAATCGGGTTACATGGCGATTACACGGTCGCCAGAATCGGGATAGGGGCAGGCCTCGCGGCCCGACCCCTCCCACACCACCGTGCGTACGGGCCCGTACACGGCGGTTCGGATCGGTTGATCGGCTATACCGGGCCGACCGACGCAAGACCCAGCGAACGGAAGTAACGGTTCGACAGCGCCTTGTTCAGTGCCGGGCTAGGGTGATTTAGCGAATGGCTGCTATACCTCACGAACGGACCTAGAGCCGGACAAGTGTCGAGCGGCTGAGATGGGTCGACAGTGAGCGTTCGGCTTTCCCCAAAGCCGGCATCACCGCGTGTCTGGCTTGCAGCCCGCGATTGCGGCCTTCGGCAGTATGCCCTCCTGCCAGCGACCCCAGTCTCACGTCGGCAGCTTTCTTGTTTACGAGATGGTCATGCTACGATCCTGAAAAACCACGATTCATGTCGAAACTCATGGGAATGGTGAAGCCGCCCACTACGTCTGTGCAAAGTTCAACATGCGCCTTACCCTCGGTATCGCTATTAATCCATGGCACTGAACCGCGTCTTGGCCGAACTGCAGTCGAGCGGGTAGAACCGCTTCTTGCACTTGATAAGCGTCGGGCGTGACGGTCCATGCCGTATTCCACATACAGATAGAGACGAATCGCAACCTACTGAAATAAAACAGTTGTTAGCCAAATCGCTCACGAGCTTCGGACTACTACGGCAGAGCAAGCTTTGATGAAAATGTATCAATAAGCACAACAGCCCGGAGGGACTATGTCAAAGCAAAACAACAGGTTTTGGTATGACACCCCGCGTGACATGCTCGCGAAACTGGACCGCGAGATACAAGCCCTCGTCAGCATTGATCCTCTAGATAATCAAAGGCGGGCCGATACGCTACTCAATGCCGCAATCACTGCGTGGCAATTGAACGACTGGGTGCAGTCCACAATCACTAAGACGCAGCGATCTCGTGTAAGCGAGGTCTATCAAAAGCCGCTCGATAAACTGTTTCTCCACAATCCCAATTTACACATCTGCCGGCAAATCGCCACTGCCGGGAAGCACGCCAAGATCAAACAGCGCCACCACCCCACCGCGCGAACGAAGGCCGCACTGTGCTTCGACTTCAAATCCAACCAAGCGACGCTCGGATGGATGATTTCGGTTGGTGATTACGGCGACCACGTACCCGCTCAGGAGGTGCTGGACGGTGCGCGTGATTTCTGGTCGAAGTTGCTGGACGTAATGGACGATCCCCCGACGCAGAACATAGCGTAGACGGCCAGAGGCAACGCAACGCCTGCCGCCAGAATACATAGCACAGGTCAGGCATCTCCCCAGTCTGCTTCGCTGCGGCAACCGCGATCATGGGCCTCGGCCGGATCATTCGACAGGATGGGATAAATCAGCATGCGCTCCGGCACCACAAAGCCGCAACCGGTTCGGTACGGGTGACGCCCGATGAACACGCTAAACCACCGTTATATATCGAAGATATCGGCACCATGCCCACGTGCTCAAATTTGAGTCCGCAATATCAGTGAGTTACGTTGTGTCGCGCGGATAGCGTGGCGCGCATATCACAGGGGGTGACATGAAAACCGCAGAACTGACCGGAGCGTTGCTTGACTACTGGGTTGGAAACGCGCTGGGCGAGCGTGTTGTCATCGAGCGCAACGCGATATACAACGCTGACCCAGTGCGCGACATGTGCTGCTGGCCACTGCCGGACGGACTGGGCCTACCCAATTTTGCTCTGCCGCCGTACCGGCCATCTACGGATTTTGAGTTGGGCCGGAAGATCATGGAGCAGAAGGGGATTTCGGCCGCCTTGGATAGAGACCACTGGGTAGCCGGGACCCATGCGGGATTCTCTTCAAGCGGCGTGTTGGAGTTGCATCATATGCACTCTGGCGAGACTGGCTTGATCGCCGCAATGCGGGTATGCGTCGAATTGGCATATGGACCGGAAGTGCCAGAAATACTGCATTCTTATCAACGGGTTAGGTGATGTAGGCCGCTTCACCTTGGAAGTGGCTAGAAACGCGTACGAAAGCATGGATGCTCGCCGTTCGGATAGGGGCCACCTGCAGGAGTGAGACTGGATGACATACAGTTTGACGCGTCCATATGACAAGCGATTTCCTGCGGAAACGTACAGTACAGGTTCGCTACTGCGAGGGCGATGACGCCATACACCGCCAGATCGAGTCCGCCCGTCGCTGTCTGATGCAACGTCAAGCGCAACTGCCCGTCTTCCTCTGAGCGATCCGTCCTTTCCTTCTCGAGTTCCACGGCCTGCTTACGCAACTGATCGAGCGTCTCGCCGTGCTGGTTGGCGACCGTGGTCTTCAGCACCTGATGATCCCTTTCGAGGGCGTTGAGTCGTGCTTCGACATCGCGGGAAGGAGCAGTGCCCACGGTAACCGAGCCAGTCGAGCTCATCCTGCCCATCGCAGAGATTGCGGCCGCCGTAACAACGATGTCAGCCGGGAAGCGCGGAAATTCTCGGATCCGCTGTGCGGCATATGCCGGTATCGAGGGAAGGCCGAACTGCTGCCGCGTCCTGATGACACCAGCTACGATACCAAGCAAACCGCAACCCTGCAGGCAAACACCCGCGACGCGTACTGACAGTTCTGTCCAGTGACTAAGGTACGGGATAAGAGAAAAGATAGCGATGGGAAGCAGCGCCCAAACGATGTATTTGAGCCATGCTCGCCACGCCCACATGGCGCATAGCCGGAGCCATAGAAACGTCAGCCTGATGCGTCGAAACTGATACGCTGCCATGAGCTATAGCTCCCCGTTTGTTGTCGAGCGAGTATAGCCGCAGAAGTGCACTCGGACCGCCGGAACAGCCTCCGTCGGGCTGCCTGACTTAAGCTCGTGCGCGGCGATGCAAGGCATGAGAGGCATGAGAGGCATGCGGTACCGGTGCAGACGTGAGGCTGACGGAACGCCGGAAAGCCAAGCCCGCAGAAGCAGGTCTTTGCCGGTCGCCGCGGACGACTTCCGCGCAAGAGGATCGCGCTTGATGAGATGTCTAAGCGTCTGCTGCACATTAGATGTGACTCATTGTTCGCCCCGGAGTTGTCTAGCTAGGTTGAGGTCCAACAAAGCCATTGGCGCGGTGTGCAGCGCCACCGCTAGCTTGCCAATGTTATCGACCGAGAGGTTTCGCTCGCTACGTTCGAGGCCGGTACCTTGCCGGCTTTTTCGTAACCTATGCCGTGGCGATCAATCGGCTTAGCGGAACCGCACGCGCGCCTTCTTTTCCGGAGCAGCTGCATTGGCACGCCGCTCGCCCGTCGGTGGCAGCGAGATGTTCAGCGGGGTAAATAGCTCCGCTAGCGTTATTCCGAGACAGAAGCAAATATTTGCCAGCGTTTCAATCGACGGGTTTGCGACACCGCGCTCAATCGCGGAAATAAATGTCCGATCGACCTGGGCTTCGAACGCTAGGGTCTCCTGAGACTTCTCTACGCTGAGCCTGCAGGCTTTGACTCGTTTTCCAAGGGCAGTGGAAATTGCATTGCGTTTGTCTGTGGGTTTGGCATTCATACGCCAAGCATGCCCAGCAGTCGACTATAAAACGACGGTGTATACACGCCATTAAAAGACGTGTATACACTACAGTTCTTTTCTGAGCATCAACTGCCTAATGAAAAATCAACCAATCCCGAATGATGAGCCGATCGAGGAATATCAGGATTCCCGTACTACTGTCCAGAACCCGCTCGGCAGACTAGACGCAGAGCTTTCGACTGATCGAATACTTACCCAAGTCGTGAAACTAGCGACGTCGACGCTTCCCGTTCAGAAAACGACCAAACACCTAGACATTGGCTCAGGAACCGGAGCGCTTATCGGCTTGCTGTGGGCTCGACATCCAAAGTTCAGATCAAGCGCATGTGACTACACCGATACGCTCATGGCCATCGCTGACCAGCGCGTCGACATCTGTGATTTGAACACGCAGGCATTGCCGTACGATTCCGATACGTTTGACCTTGTCACGTGCACGGAGGTTATCGAGCATCTGGAGAACTATCGCAATGTCGTGCGCGAGACGTTCCGAGTCACCAAGCCGGGAGGGCTGGCTATTTTCACGACGCCCAACATCCTAAATCTCAGATCGCGACTGCGGTACCTGAGTTTCGGATTCGCGAACTTGTTCGGTCCACTGCCGGTCGGCCGTAAGGAGCGATTCTCGACGGTCGGCCACATCACGCCGATCAGCTTCTTTTACCTAGCTCATGCACTTGCCGAGAGCGGGTTTGAGGATATCGACCTGTCGATCGATAAAGTGCAAAAGAGCAGTCTATGGAAGTTGCCGTTGTTCTACCCGGCGATCGCCCTATTCGGCTCAATGGAGTGGCGGCGGGAAGTTCGAAAATATAGAACCATAGATACCAGCAACCGCCGTTACGTCGCGGTACAAAATCATCTACTGGTGCTTCTGGGCCGGACGATCATCGTGAGCGCTCGAAAGCCAGATAATCTGCCCGGTCGGGCACGCAGTACGTGATTTCTTAATTTGCACCAAACCTTGACCCACGGGGGATGCGGACAAAATCTTGGACTACAAGGAGGTAGTTCATGTATTCATACGAAGACCGCATCCGCGCAGTCAGGCTGTACATCAAACTGGGCCGACGAGTAGCGGCGACCATCCGGCAGCTTGGTTACCCATGCCGTTTTTTTTTGAGTGTGAGCAGCGGTGAGCGCAGCTACGTTCTTCTATACACTTCCTTTATCCGACTTTGACTGCTGCGTCTCGCAATGATATCGCTGCTCGCGTTGGACGAACGCGGTTACCCCCCCCTCCATAATGTTTTGAATATCCGTTCGAACACTTTCATATTCGACCGGACCAACATGCTCACTCACCGTTGAAACTCCGTCTGACGAACGCGTTCTACTAGCTCGCAGTGCCAAAAGCGAACCTTTATTCTCCAAAGTGATAACTTGGTCCGCATCGCCAAGCACGGGTATGTTCGCGTTGTGTGAGACAACAATCAATTGACGTCGCAGACGGCTGGCCCGAAGTTCCTTCACGACTAGTTTCGAGATCCATTCGGAGTCGAGATCATCTTCCGGCTGGTCAAGAACCAATGGTTCATTTCCGTGATGGAGAACAAATGCCAACATGGCCGCAGTACGCTGCCCCGGCGATCCCTCTGTGATCGGCTGCCATTCGCTTTCCGACGCGCCGCCTCCGCCTTCGCGCAGAAAGTACATTGTTACGACGTCGTCCGGGACTTCCGTGGCTAGCTTGTATCGCACGGCTCCATCAAGTGATGCGAGTTTTTGAGCAAATGCCGGCCGACATTTATGCTTCTCCATCCACTTCGAGAGATCGCCACGAGCAAGACACCCCCGCCACAGCGCCCATCTGTCATTTCTCTCCTCGTCCACCGACCAGAGGAGTTGCGCCAATTCGGTTACATCGTCTCGAAAAGCATCGATACGGAATCCGCAGAGCGCACGGACCGACTCTTGCCAACTGGTTAAATCAGCAAATTCGGAAAACACAAACTTAAGCCTGCCGCTTCGCTCTTGAATCTCGGTTAAAATATTTTTTCGGAGCGATCTTCGTTCGAGAAATAACGACAATAAGTTGTTCGTTGCGTCGCTTAGTTTTGATATTTCGGTTGGCAGCTTGGTTTCTTTAGCTTCGAGCGCTTTCACAGTTTCGCGCGTTACCCGCAGCTTTTCTTGTAGTTTGCTGAACTCAGCTGGGGAAAGCCCCCGTGCTTTCAGCTCCTCGGTATAGGCAATTAAATCTTTCTCCGCGGCCTGTGCATCCAGGTACCACTTCGACTCTTTTTCCAGGACCGCCCACCTTTCTTTGGATTCCGTGTACTCGTCCACAGCGGATGTTACAGACATGACGAACGCCTTCTTTAGGTCTCGCAACGCTCGGCGCATTCCCAAAAATTCTTCAAAAAACTCTCCCGGCGGATTTGGGGCAACTATGTCCCGTTCAGCCGGCGAACCGTCCAGAAAAGCATTGACTTCCTCAACCACCGCTTCGAGTAACCGCTCTTCTTCACGCAGCAGCGCAGTCTCTGCGCGACGCGCGTCTATCCTAGCTAATCGAGCTTTAACCTCCGGCGCCGCAAATGCATCGACCTGCCCATGCAACGTCGTAATTTGCTCGCGAAGCTGCTTAAGTTGGCCAACGTCCTTTGCCAACTCTAAATATGAGCGTGCAGCGTTTGCCCACTCTACCCGAGCGTCTTCGCATCTACGACTCCAGCTTCCAACCTTTTGACTGTCCCCGCCGCCCAGGCCAACGCGATCGTCGAGCAGGGCAAATAGGCTTCTCGATGGCACGAAAGGATCCGCCTTGTCTCCGGATGCTCGTTCGAAGAGTTCTTTCTGACTAATCACAACGACCGGAAAATCGGTGGGTAGGCTCTCCGAGCGAAACGAGGTGATGCTGCCTGTGTCTAGGGCCCAATCAGCGGTCATGACCTCTTGCGATTCCGGCAACGCGTAAGTCGCACTGAGATGAGCCTTTGAGAACACAGTCTCAACAAAGGAGTCAGCGTCTTCACGAAGACGAGTCGGAAGGCTCCTCCGATCGGAAAAGAGCTCGCGTATAGCGGCAACGACGGTGGATTTACCACTGCCCCGGCCTCCAATCAACACGTTCAGTCCATGATGCAGCGGTATCCGTAGGGCGGCGCTGGAATTCCCCAATACGCCACCGAGGAGGACGTCCTTTACCCACCCGTGTCGAACCGAATTCGGATTTTGCGCGGGGAGGGTCAACAAGTCAGGAGACCAATCGCACAGGATCCGCGACTCATGATCCAGGAAAGCCTGGCGTAGAGCTTCGATTGACGGCTGCCCCATCCTGATCCAACAAAAATTGGACCCTAGGCTCTCTAAGTCGTAGGCATCGGAGGTAGAGATGAACGCAATCGTGCTAAGCCGTGGATAGGCTGCGAGCTGGCGCTGTCTGAACTTGCTGTTGAACGAACCGCCGTCGATCCCCGAACAGTCTCCCGCATCGACAGCAGAAAGACGCGGATGGTTAAAAGACTTCCAGCGTATGTCACCTTGCGCAGTTTTACCGGAGACAATCCCATTCTCGCTGAGCGCATGAGGTGCGAAAGCTAAATATCCGTCGGGCAGATCGTCGAGTATCTGGATCGCCGACTTTCCCGATGTGCCAGGGACCAAGTGGTCGCCTTCTTTACGGAACGCCACGTGGTCATTGTCAAAGCCCAATGACCCGTGAATAAGTCGATCGAAATCCTGCGACGTCTTTCCAAGGTCGCCGAGCACTACCAAATGCACGCCGTCCGATCCGGTATGGCTAGTAATTTCGCAGCCCGGGAAGACAATAATATTGTGTCTCAACCCGGCCGCTTTCGCGTCATCAATCCATTCGCCTGTATTGTGATCCGCCAGGGCGATAACTTCGATGCCCTGATCGTTCAGCCGTTGCATGTACAAATCTAAAAATCGAATTCGCTCTGCTTTATCAGAGAAATCGAAATTTTCTCCGGAGGGCAGCTTAAAATTCCATGCAGGTGTTGCCACTTGCAGATCACACTTCCACCAGCGGGATTGTTGCATGACTATTCTCCGGGGCACATCGCGCTACGATCTTTTTAAAACCAATAAATTTATGCGATACCCTCTAATTTTGTGATAATTGTACATATCTTAAATCAGATTAACCAAAGCACGGCACGGTTTAGGCAACAGGACGTCGGGTCTTTTGCGTCAAGATCGGGCGCCGAAATCACAGACTGGTTGATTAAGCTCTCCCATAACCAGCGCAACTGGCGCTTCGGTTTGTGCTTTCTTTACAGCTCTAAAGCTTCAGTTTCAGATTTTCGAGGGGTCGCCCGGATTGGCGTGATCGAGCTCATTGATTTAGTTTAGCGTTTAAGTCGATATCGACGCCTTGCAGATTTCTTGGCATGTACTATGATTTCGTAACGTCCTGCCCCCAAAATTTGGCAATAAACATAGAACGCAATCGTTCATTTTACCTTTCGTGCGAAGTTTCCATATCGATTAGCAACACATTCGGGGGTACGGCATGATACGTACTGAACATCCGCATAAGCTGCCGCATCCGATTAATGACGACGACGAACTCGTATTAACCCCGGGAGGATGGCGGCCACGCTCGAAAGTTCACCGAATAAAGCGAGGTCATCACATAAGCGGCCGCGAAGGTCGCCTTCGAGTGATCGACACACAGAGCGGGACACTTATTGAGGACTTCGGTAAAGTCTCCAACGTCGCTCGAAGCAAAAATCGTCTGCTTCCCGACGGTGCGCGGCTTAGCGGGCCGTTGCCTGATCCCCTAGACGAAGGATGGATCGCCTACACCGGTTGGACTAATAATGGTCCACGCCCAGTGGTGGTGTTTAGCGCTCGTTGGACAGTTCCAGAGGAACCTGTTGCGAAGGAGGGGCAAAGAATTTTTCTGTTCCCGGGACTTCAGACTACAGGGACAGGACCATACATATTGCAGCCGGTTTTGCAATGGGGGCCATCGGCGGCAGGGGGAGGCAAGTACTGGGCAATCGGATGCTGGTATGTCGGTCCAGACATGCAAGACGCTTTCCCGAGCGAAGAGCTCCAGCCGGTCGACGTGGGCCAGCCGCTCACGGCGACCATCACATTGCAGAGCCAAGGTGCAACCGGTTTTGCCTATGAATGCTCGTTCGACGGCGGCCCTTCGATAACCACTAAAGACGTCGACCAGCTAACGTGGGCGTGCTTCGCATTGGAGGGGTACGGCGCCGAGGAAAGCACTCCGCTTCCAAATTGTCAGGCCTATCCCGCGTCCAGCCCTGTGACGTTCAGTGGCATTGAGCTAAAGATCGGACAAACAGCAACAAATTGCGAAGACGCGACCCTCGAGTGGACAAGCACCTGCTCGTTCACCAACTGTAGTCAGGGCGTCGGACCGGTGGATAACAGCTGCCCGGGTGGATCCGTTGCCATCCAGTTCCAGTCCAACGCCTAACTAAACTAATGAAGGCAGCCCGACTCAAGCGATAACCGTTGGAAATAGCACTCGAGCAGATCTGGGGTTTGCAGGCTCAATTACACATTACGACGCAGTCCCGAGAACAAAATTCCTGCCGTCGAGCACGATGGCTCATCCACCCAGCGGAGAAAAAATGCGCAAAATCTTCGTGCTCTCGGCCCTTCCAATCGCACTCGGAGGTTGCGCCACTTTGCCGAACGTTACGGTCTCCTACTACTTTCCGGTGATGGAAATCCAGTATGCGATCACGCAGTCGCTAACATGTGACGACGATGAAAAGCACCTTTATACGATGGCAGCTGTTACAGCCAAGACCATTCCGGCTCCTGACGTAGATGCTGGCATTCATACCTTCTCATTCCAAAGCGTTGGCGGCAAGACGGTCGACTCTGATCTCGCGTTCAACTTCAACGACGACGGACGATTGCTTGGCATAAATAGCTCAAGTACCGGTGAAGGCGGAACGATTATCAAGAGCGTCGTAGGATTGGCCGTAGCCGTCGCGGCCGTCGTACCTGCGGCCCACGGTGCGCCAACGGCTCCGGCCAGTGGTACCCCGACTAAAAGTGCTGCCCAAATCGACCAGGATAAGATTACTGCAGCATGCAGCTATGTCGCACAGTACGGTGTGCTTTTTAAGCAATCAACCGGCGATAACGCAGCGGCGGCCGGCGCTCCTGCAAGTGCACCCAAGGCGACCCAAAAAGGAGGCAACACAACAGCCGCGGGACAAACCGGTAAGCCGACCAAAGTGTTGGTTCTAACTTACTCGCTAAGCGCGAAACACATTGTTCAGTCACCGACTTTGATCGAAGTTGTTGATGACGACGGCAACGGAGCCGGACTGGACGTATTAAAACATCCCGTAGCTATTCCACCGGATCCCGACAGCTTCGAAGCGTATACGAAGCTGTCCGGTCTGTTCAAAACAATGAAGTTCGAGTTGACCGTTGTAGGCGGTCGCGACAGCAACAAGAAAGCTTTTGAAGCCATTGAACTGACCCCACGCGCCAATTGGGCTCAGACGGACAGCGACAGCTTCGTCCCGCTGCCGCTCAACCGCATTGTACTTGCGAAGTTTCAGATAGCGGGGCCGAACCAAAGCATGAGTTCAGATACGACGATATGGACGCAGAGTTTCACCTTACCCGAACGAGGTGAGCCAAATCCGATTCCGGTCCCAATAGGAAAAACGTTCGGAAAAAACTCCTTCTCGTTGTCACTAGGTGACGACGGATCTATACAGAAGATCAGCTATACCAGTGCGTCCGGAATGTCGGATGCACTGGATGCCGCTACTCAGATCGCGTCCGCAGCAAAGAAACAAACGCCCGAACAAAAGGCCGCCGACATTCAAGGGCAGGCCGATTTGATTTACCAGCAGCAGCGGCTGCTTGTATGCCAGGCCAATCCCGCAACGTGCGCATCCAAATGACCGATGACAGCAAAGACGTCGCGACAAGTCCTGACTGCGCATTCATCGAACGCCATTGGCAAATCATGGCGAGAAGGCGCGGCAGCCGGGTCGATGAACCCGCCGCATACCACGCCGAAGGTAGCCCCCCGGTTTCGACCAGGCGAAGGGCGGGAGGCCGAGTGCATCGCGCCGAAAGCGGCCAGCGCTGGATGACGGTCGGCGGCACCGAGCGGGATGGAGCGCTGCATTTTCAAACTAGTCATGAACGGAGCCATTGATCGCGGTTAGAAGGCCGGTGCTCAACTATCCGGGAATTGTTCCTTCTCATACTGCACATCAGCAGCCGCAACCATCGTCAGAACCTCGTGAAACGAATATCGGTCGACATCGATCACGCACATGCAATCGTTTGGGCTCTCACTTTCAAGTCCGACCGTCTTCGTATCGTCGTCGACCAGTCGCTCAATCAATCGCCTGCGCCAGCTCACGCTGGCGCGTTCGCGTCGTCGTGAAAGCAACGAATCCGTCCAACAACAGTTTATTGGCCAAGCTGCTAGCGTCGAGGCGGTATGTGCCGCCCTCGCGATGAATTGTCACCATGTCGATTGCTTATCCCGGGTGTGGATACCGTCTGCGGCGAGGCCCCGTTTCGTTTTCCAACTGTCAGGCAGCCGGCGCGATGTCGCTGACTGCTGAAACCGGCCCGGGGTCGGCGAGTTCCTGGGACTCGACGAGGGTCTCAGCGCGTTTGATTCGCACCGCGGCTCTGAGAGCCAACCAAGCGTAAAACGATCCAACGGGAATAGTCAGTGCGCATGCGGTCAGCAAGCTTTGCTGGGTCGAGAACAGATGCTTGGAAAATGCGATCGGGCCATACCCGACGAATGCAAAGAGCCCATAGAGCTCGAGAAAGGTCCACTTGCGCCATCTGCGCGACCACTCGCCTCGATAAGGTTGCCGAAACTCGATTGCTTCGCCTGCCCCGGATCTGCGAAGTTGAAGATATTGTTTTCCCAGCCCGAAATATTCGATTGCCTTCACCGGCTCCTTCAATCGCAGCAGGTATTCGATGTCCTTTGCGAGGAGTCGCTCATCACCGACGATCGCCTGAAGACCTTTCTCGCGCAGGAAAGAGTGGCTAGCGTCTCCAGATTTTATGTCTGAAAAATATTCCATCGCAAATCGGTACTGTTCTCGCACACGCGTGACCTTTCCCGACGACAGGTCATAGTAAACCTTGGCGGCTCCGTATGCGCCGATTAATACAGTGACGGGCTTAACGACCCAATCGATGTCCATGTACGTTCATGATGGCTTCCAATACTCTGTGTATCGGCAGTACCACGGGAAAATTGAATGAAACGTAGCCTTTCGCTTGCTGTTCCATAGCCCAGTGACGTCGTGCGGGCGCCGGCGAGCGGGCGCTTGTGGCGAGAAGCGCGCTGGTCCACCTTCTTACATAGACGCTCAAACGTGGCTTCTGCCTTGAAAGAAGCCATCAGAATTACTGGTCTTTGACCGACCAAGACAGGTCGTCCTGAGCCGGTCGCTATCTGACTCAGTGCGGCCATGAAGCGACGCTCGCCCGACGGCTACAGATGGCTCAAACTCGAAGCGTTTCGGCCTTTCGGACCCCTTGGTACGGCTTAGCGCCTCGCGACCGCCGCGGTCACGCTGGATTTATTATCGAATCGACCAGAATGGGCATGTTGGTCTGATTGATATCCATAAGCCTTTCGATAAGCGCCAAGGGAGCGTCGTCAGCGCGACGCTCCCCCATCGCTGTCCTCGACAGCGAGTGCATCCATGTTTGAGGACGGTATCGCACGAGGGAACTTAGTATAAAGAGCGCGACGTATTGGAGAGCGTATTCGGCCACAACTTGACCACTGATGGGGGACGCCAGATAGGGAAAGGCACCGTTAAGCCCTCCACTGCACGGCGACATATATGCTGAAAAATCATCAAACCGCGTTCGCGCCAAGTCATCAGGGGGAGCGGAATAGTTGATCAAATCAGCGATAAAATATCGATCATCAAGGTCGTCTCCTTCTGGAAGCGAGTTGGCAAACTGCAGGCTCGTTTTGCCCCATGCGAAATCGACATACGCCAAACGCCATTGGCTTAGAAATGGATACCGCTCTCGCCAGCCATTAACTATGGCTCGCAACCGATCCCGACTGTTCGGCACGTCTGAATCGGTAACCACCAAATTCCAAGAACCTTGGTTTAACGAATTTAGAAAGAAGGAAGCGCAATTTGCGCGCTCCTGGAATGTGTTCTCATACAGGTCTTCAAGCCCCGGTATCCGACTCAGTAGAGCTCGAAGATTGATCGTGAGCTTCTCGAGCGAGTCTGAGCGCGCGCAAGGCATCTCCGTACTGCGAGGATTGGACCCAGCCTCAATGAAATGCAATTTGTTCCTGGCGGCTACCGCATCATTGAAGTAGTGAAACGTCCCGCGGCCCGTTATTTTCGCGGAGAGTTCCGCTAACTGGCTATCGGGTGCCGAGGTGTCTTTTAAAGCGTGTGATCCCGCAAGGTTTCCTAGCCGATTTTTTCGATCGGTTACTAGAATAAGTGCCTTCGCAAATCCGAGCATTCCGTAGAACTGTTGCAGCGGTCGAATCTCGATTGGCGACGACGCAGACGCTTCATAGAACAGGCGACCCTGCCTTAGGCACGCAAGAATCTCTTGCGTTTGCTCCAAGTTGGGATGCCAGCCGTGCTTGCGCTCGATGACACTGGACAGATTGTTTGTGCTTTCGAGGAACAGCAGGTTATGAGATTGCGACACGCGGCCTCCGCCAAAACTCTGATTGTTCGAAACGATATCACTCGTTACATCTGTGATTCCGAGATGAGCCAGCTTGCACCTATACGCTTCCCTGTCGCTTGGTCCCGCAACAACGTCAATATTCTTGCAGCGAAAGGGGTTTTCGCATCGGCCGAAGCAACCTCAATTATTGGCAAATCGTCTTTGCCGATATTCCTTCCTACCATTCGCACGACATCCCAAAAGAATTGCTCCTCGTATTGCGTCCATCTTTCTATTCGAACCACCGTCCTAAGAATCGCTTCCAGAACCTCCCGGCACCAGCATGCTTCCGCAGCCTTGCAAAGTTGGTGTATGACGGCCAGATGCGCGTAGTTCTCCCCGAGTAAATGTTCGAGCAACCTGCCCCGGGTCTTGGTGTATCCCCTCTGGCAGACAACAACAAGACCGGACAGTGTCGTCCAGAGTTCATCGACTTGCTCCAAAACATGATCGATCTCCGCGTCACTGCAATCGGACAACGCGGCACGCAGGTCGTCGGAAACCGATGATGAATGTACGTCAAATTGAAGCAATGAAAGCAAAGTTGCTTTAGGAATTAGGCACCGAACCTGAGCCACAACCGGCACTAGTGGAGCAACAAGCATAGCCAAATGAGATCGAGTGTGTTCAGGCGTCATCGTCGCTAATAGAGCGCGCTCCTTATCCTCGAGTGAATCGGTCTGACCAGTTATCGTCGCATCCTGTACGCGAACGAGACGTCGTACCATCGCTGAAAGAACATCCGCTGCAGTCGCTGACATCCCCAGCACGGCCAACAACTCGAGGACATAGGTCGTGCTCCATTGATACCAGGTGCTTTCGTCCAGCAAGTGACGTTCGCAAGACATCAAGAGCGCGTCCCTGCGAGGCCTCAGGAGACGCTGCTGATGCAAGAAGAAGTTGCATGCATGGCCAGTGTCCGTGCCCCACGCGTCAATGCAAGCCAACGCATATTGTGCAATCGCGGGACTCTCGCAATGCTGAGCCAAATGCCACAGCCGAGCCCGTCGATCTCCCACGCTCGCTGGCAAATCTCGCTCCACCGCGTTCATTAAGTCAGGCGGCAGCGCAGACTTCGCTACTACATCGGAGATAAGCAGTGACAATGCGAAGTCGCCGGACGAGTCGCGCTCGCTCTCCGGGATTTGAGCAGTCGCGCACTCAAACGCCGCACGCATGTCTATCGGTACGCCGGCAAACGCCGCCGCGCGCGTGATCCGTGCTCTAGCCGACACAGTCAGCTCTGAGGCTAATACCTCCCGGAGGACCTGCTCTGCCCTAATCGGTGCAATCGCTTGTAGAGCATGCAGCGCTTGTTGCCAACCAAATAGGTCAGTGGCAGCTGCCAAGTGTTTTTCAATCAGAGTAACGTCCTCTGGATTACGCTCTAATGCAATAAGAAGAAGCGACTCGCCAACAGGCGCACCAGGATTGCACTCAGACAGTCGGCCGCGAGCGAGGTCGAGCCTTTTCGGTAACGGGGCTGACTCCCATATCGCGACCTCACCTCCTGACACTGCAAACGGCGCTGACTTCAAACGGTCTACGATATCTAACACCTCGCGGAGGAAATCCTCATCGCCTGTTGCAGCCAGAGCCCGGCGGGCCTGGTACTGTAGCGGGTTTGCTACGTCTTGTCCCATCGCCTTCAATTTCTCGATCGCGTCCCGCCCTCCCAGCATTGCGAGCGCAAACGTACCTCGAATACGCACGGCCTCGGGCGAAGTAGGCGCGACGCAATCATCGAGTAACGTCTTTACGTGCATGCGCAGAGCATCTGGCAACTCCCTAGCAGCGCGGGCGCCGAGCATGAGATCGGCATTCAATACTGCTGTGAGGAAGTCTGGCGTATGCCCAGCAGGTACCAGACGCGCTGCAAAGACCCAAGCATCATCTGAGACAGAATTTTCCAGCGAGCGTAAGTTGGAGCGCCATGAATGGGCAAGCAATGGCGCGGCTAGCGCGCCAGCCATCAATTGATGATCGAAGCTGTAATAACCGCTTTCAGAGAGGTACAACAGGTCGTGATGGATCAGAAGGCTTACGACGCTGTCCTCTGGCATGTCCGAAACACCGAGCGCCTCATTACAGTGCAATTTCGCGTCCCTTACCCACTTTCCCGCTTCGATAGCAGGACACGCCAGCCTGCCATCGACCACAACAGCCTGGAAAGCAAGCGCGCCCGATAGGAGGAGAATAACGTCAGGTGGCAAATGACGATGCGAGCGCTCAATGTCGCGGTCGCATCGATGTCGCAACAACACCGCAAGCATCTCGCCGAGCGTCGGCGGCAGTTGGGCATTTCCTAGCCAAACGCTGATTGCAACCTTCACAGCAAAGGGCGTCCACAATAATGGCGATCCCGATGTGTCCGCAAGAGATCTGTATGCGGCGACAAACGCCTTTGCCGATCCTTGCCCAAGCTCCTCGCATGCAATCAGCGAAATTCCCACTGGCGTGATAGCGTCCACCTGCACGCAAGCTGCCGGCTTTTGCGGCAATACTATCCTCGTTCGAGCGATCGCCTCTCGAGTCGACACAATGCACGAGACTTGTTTTCGTTTCAGGAGTGGTATTAGCTCCTCAAAGAATGCATCGACGTGGTAAGACGGGCACTCGTTAAGACCGTCACACAACAAAATAATTTTGTCCGGCAGGCTCCGCCAATTTCCATGGTGAACCCCCAACTCCTGGTGAATTGCTCGATCTAGCCCGCCTGGCACATACTTGGAGAGGGCCAATATGACAGGCAGCGTCGCACCTTCGTCGGTCCGCAGTGCTTCGGCGCGTGTCAGTTTTAGTACCGCGGACTTTCCAGCACCGCCGTCCCCAATAAGCACCACAAGGCTACCCGCGTCCAGCGTTGCCAGTTCCATCAAATTGGTGAAGTGACGTTGCGGCAACTTTCGCTCCGGCGGCGAGGCGGCATCTGAGCTAAGCACCAGGCCAACGGGCAAAACAGCTTCGCTGAGCCGCGGCTCAGCCGCAAGTCGGAAGTCACGATGCTCAAGCACATAAGTTTCTCGATCAAACGACGCACGCGGAAACTCGCGGACGACTGTCTCGATTCGAAAGAAGCGCTCAATGACCGTTAGCACACTGTCCCACCGCCGAGACAGCGTCACGTCAAACTCCTGGAAACTCCATGCGATCAGAACGTCGAGTCCATGGACGTAGGATTCGACGACTTGGCGCGGATCAAATCCCGCCTCCTCAAGCCTTACTCGCAGCGTAGCAAGTTCGCCATCCGAGGCGGCGACTAGGCGCTCGCCAGCGGCATAGGCCAGTTGATCCCGAGACCGTTCTCTCAGCTGCTGAATAACTGTTCGACTCACGCCACCGGTACAGATGAATCGGTGCTCCCCAACATCCGACCTCTCTAATTTCGATGTGGCGGCAACTTTCGCCAGCTCTACCGCGACCTGGGTTGCGCTCAGGGACGCTTGCTGACGCTTGCACTGGATACATGCGACCCGATCCGTATTGGCCATCCTCCCTTGAATGTCGAATCCACCATCTCCAGAACCCCTCGGTCTACCAGTAATATGAAGGCCGATCAAATCTGCCACACATTGCATACAGGCAAAAACGAAGTCCTCAAACTGATCCGCAGAGAGCTTTTCTACGGGCAACGCCCGACCACTATAAAGTGGGGGGAGTTGCTTAGCTTCCATCGTACTTGTCATTTTCCGCCTTGGATCTCGGTTTAATGTGTTTTCGAGAGTAGCGCGTGTCCTATCGAATCAATTCTAAGCGTTCGTTGTTGATCAGTGGGTTCGGTATTGATATCGGCCACTCCAAGCTGAGAGTGATAAAAACCGCGTCACTAAGGATGATGAAATGCATCACGTCACCGTGGTTGGGCGTTACGTCACCGGACGTCTGAACCGGAAATACTGGTCACATGAGATCTATCCATGGACATCACCTTCTATGTGAGGGTGCGTCGGTATGCAAATACGATCAAGTCATGCACCAGCTCAAGGAGACCACCGACTACGGAATTGTCAAAGGGATCGCCGTGAGCCATCGCGTTTCTGCGCTGCGCTAACGTAGGCTTTGTAGCTCCAGTAAGCTGCCCGACTACACTACCGCCATATCGAGCCACCATCGGCATTTGAGCGTCCGTCAGACCATCGCCGATCACCATGTATTCGAGCAGGTCCGCAAACTTGATCTCAAGCGGCTTATTTGCCTTCACGGGCTTTGACGGCTTGCGCGCTCTCTTCTTCTCTAACGACTCCTGCAATCGCTGTCCGTAACAGTCTCTCGTTGCCAACTCCAATGCGCTCAGCGCTATCAACTCTCCAACCTTAATCAGATCAGCGTCAATCCAGCCAAGCAAATAGAGTTTCTGTGCGCGCGCGTACTTCAAACGGATGGGATCCGGCACTCGACAGTCTATGTCGAAACTGCGGACGAACATATGCCATTGATCCGCGCGCTCGAACTGAATGAAGCCGCCCATGTTGCCAGGTACCGGCCAAGGAATCAAAAGCGGCTCATTCCGCGTTGGTAGTTCAATATCTAAGCTATCCATGGTACGAACACTGACCAGTCCTTTTGACGCAAGCAGTTAACACCCTGTTCGGCATCTTGTTTGAACCATCAAGAACCACATTCCTACAATCACAGAGATGAGGACTGAGATCGTCGCAATCACTCATACTAAGCAGTAACGATATCACCTCAAAAACTATCGGAATGAGTGAGCCTAGCTCACTATGATGGACGATACAAATACCCCCATCATCACGATCTCTATAAGCCATGCTTGATGCATGGCTCTGTATGTGGTTGATCTACTCTTCTGTCTTCTTAGTGTTGTTCTCTCTTGTATAGTTTTTTACAGCTCTCTACATGCTATGTGAGATGAGCAATCAATCCTCTTCTATTGGTAATAGTCGTAGTCCTGCTTGAAGCAGTCCCACTCCATGCTCTAGTGGTAGGAGGGGATTAAAGGATGCGCACTTAACCTTTCGTCAGAAAGGAAGAGAAATCAAGCATTCCAAACCAATGATCGCTCATCTCACGCGCTGCCAGCATTTCCGTGCTGGCTTTTTTTATTTTTGCACGAGAAAGGTAGTCGACATGGCAAGCTTCCACCATTGCATCAAGAGCGGCAAGAAGGGTTCCGCTGCAGAACATAGCAAGTACATTATGCGAGACGGCAAGAAATACCAAGATCGAGAAGATCTGATCGCTTCCGATCACGGCAACATGCCGAGCTGGGCACAGAACGATCCTTTCGCATTCTGGAAGACAGGAGACGAGCACGAGCGAGCCAACGGTGCCGTATATCGCGAACATGAGATCGCCCTGCCCGGCGAGCTCACGCCCGATCAGAATAAAGAGCTGGTCAATCAGCTCGTGTCGGCACTGGTCGGCGACAAACCGTTCCAATTTGCGATCCATGCGCCGACTGCTGCGCTGGGAGGTGGCATGAATACACATCTGCACCTAATGTATTCCGATCGGGAAGATGACGGTATTGAGCGTTCTGCCGAGCAGACGTTTCGCCGCTACAACGCGAAAAATCCCGAGGTTGGCGGCAGGCGGAAAGACAGCGGTGGAAAGAACAGCATGCAACTACGCGATGAGCTGATCGCCATACGGAAGAAATGCGCTGATCTGCAAAATGCCGCGCTGGCAAAACACGGTCACGACGCTCGCGTTGATCACCGCGCGCTCAAGGACCAAGGCATCGACCGAACGCCCGAAAGCCACCTTGGTCAGGCTCGCATTCGCAGCATGTCAAAGGAAGAGCGGGAACAATATAGCGCGCAGCGGGAATTCGCATAACGAGGCCTGAAGCAATCGCCAGACAAGACGGGAAAAGCGCGGCAAGCACTAGCTTGCCGCGAGTGATCTTCACGCCACGCATCGGATCAACGAAGTTACCGATCGTCTTGCCATGAGCTTCTGCACCTCTCATGTACCTGAGCGCCATCATCGGCCCGCGTCGATATGCAGGGCGGCTGGCAACAAAAAAATGGCGGCACGATTGCAGATGTCGAGAAACTTGCGATGACCAATCTACGAGAAAATTTCCGACAAAAATTGCACTGACGTTCTGTCGCGTGAACAGGAACACGACGAAAATTCTTTCGCGACTTTTTGCGCATGGCTCTCGATATTTTTTTGGAATTTCTCTTCGCGAATTTGCAAAATTGATGCAGGAACCGGGCGTCGACAGCCCGCCCCGCCAAGGGCATAACGCGTGCCCGGCGCCGTAATCGGCGAAATCAGTATCACAATAAAATCAATAGGTTAGGTGTTTTGGATACTGTTTCGCCGTATGCCTACCCATGCATCCGCGCTGCTTACCCTCGCTTCGCCCTCCTCTCAACCGATTGGCGTTGGGCTCGTGGTTTGCGATTTCGCATGCCAAAATACTCTCCTTTCGGTTCGTTTTTCAGCCGCAGCAGAGCACGGCGCATGGCCAGATAACCGAGCGTTTTCTTGAGCTTTTCGCGTCGCACAAAATCAATAGCGTGAACCTCGCCATGAACCCAGTCCTGGTCGTACAGCCAGGTGTGTTGGTCAGCGCGAAGATAATTTCCTCGGCCGCGAGTCCCTACCTTCACCCAATAAGCGCCGATCTGGTCTGCGTGGTCCTGAAGGACTTTACCGGCCTGTTCGGCTTCCACACGTCTGTCGTCGAGCACCTTCTGCAAGGCGGCGGTGTCGAACAGCAACGTGACGTGCAAGCTATATCCTCCTTCGAGCGAGGGCAAGATTGACCACACGTATCCGGGCTCCTTGGTGAACAGTGCGCGCTTTCCTCTCATGCGGTCCAGGAACACCTCGCGGCACTTCTTAAGTTCTCCGAGATCACGATGCTGATCCTCCACCGAAGCCGAGACCAGATTGACCCGCTCCCTGGCGTGGAAGAGGCGCAAATGCAATACGGTGACGCTATTGGGTCGCGCGAACTGCCCATCCAGATAGGCATGCACGTTCACCACGTTCTCTTTACTGCTCAACCGCCAGTTGTGCAGTTCGTCCGACAGCGATGACCTTTTGGCCAGAAATACCCGACGGAAAACGGCGACGAAATCGTTATACAGTTCCGCCAAGGTGAGACCTATAACGTCAATCGCGGAACTTCCGTTGCAATTAAGGCGAGCACTGATGGGGTGACAGAGGAATACGTCACATACCAGCCGTAAGTGCGGCGCATATAGCAACTGAGCTGCGTTCCGATCTATAGGGTCAAGCATCGCTGCACTCGATAAGATGGCCTGCCGAAGGTTGGCCAATATCAGAGAAGCTCGGCTGGCAGAATTAGGCTCAGCAGTCTTGGTGTAAAACTTCGGCTCCTCATGATCTTCCAGGACCCGTCCCCTGGGCGTCCGCCTGCTGATCAGGAAAGGGGCTAAGTCGGTTTCAAGTGACGCTCGGACGAAGTCATTCAGTAACACCAAAAGTCCAATATCTGGCCCATCGCTAGGGCTTACGTTACCGTCCGGGTCGGTGCGATAATTCAGACTGCGGTCGACGAGCTCGCCTAGCCCAGCTGGCGTCTGCGGAACAAAAGAGGGGGATGATTTTCGTGAGTTCATTGCGGTTTTAATATTCAGAGACGGGGTCGAAAGCCGCGCATCAGTGCTGCACGACGTGCAAAAAGGCCGCCCGCCAAATGGCGGACGGGGTATGCGGAGGTGTTACACCCCGCCTTTCATTGGCTTGTAGCCCAAGCCGACGAGAGGAAATATATTCGGAGCGATCAGCTCTAGCTTGACGACGCGACGGCCTTTTTCGGTGCGCGGGACGACCTGGGCGAAACCCTGCTCGCAAATCCACATGATGGCCTCGTTCATTTCCGCCCTCGTCCATCCGAAGTTCGGTGCCCATACTTCGATGTCGGATTTCTTCCAACTCGGAAACTGCACGCCCGCCTGTCGAGCCCAGGCACGAAGCGAATCTAGTAGATGCTGCGCACGTTGCACGGCCTCGGGTATCGGCTTCGGCGGGAACACGGACGCAAGCCAGTGCGCCCCAAAACATTCGGCAATCGTCACGGCACGTACCATCGTGTCAGCCGACACTCCACCTTCGTAGCCCTCGAAAACGTGCATGCAGCCCGCAATCCGCCGCGTATTCGCTGCCAGCCGAACAGCAAACACTTCCACCTCGTTGAGTGGTAGGAAGAGTCTTGCCATGCCACGGAAATGCTCCAAAGCCTGGCGCAGGATCTGCTCGGACTCCAACGGTACGTCGATCACGGGAAGCTGGCTTGCCGACATTGCTTCGAGTTTGCGCCGAGCACTAGCGATCAACTCGCCAATGCGGCGGTCGTACTCCAAAAGCGCGACCTCAGGCTGCTGGCGTCCGACGCCCTCGACTGCGCGTTGATCTGTTTCCAGGACCAGTTCGCGGTACTGGTAGCCTGACCCTGTTGCCTCCTCACCGTGCTTCTTGAGCCATTCGCGATGGCGATCGCTCTGCACGTTGACGCATTTCACGAAAATCGCGCTATCCGGCGCATTGGCGACAGCATCGTCATCGTCGTCGGCGCGAGAAAATGCCGGCACTTGACCGTCGTAGAGATCGCTCAAGAGTGCAAACTCGAAACTGAGCGGGTCGCCGAGATGAGCTCGCCCTTCTGACATGCTGAGCATCGAAAATACTGCGCCGCCGCGAATCTTCCGAATCAACGTGGGCGGCCTCACGTTAGAAAACCGCCAAGTCTTTTTCCAGCCACGCATTCCTTCGTCAATCGGATTATTGGACCGATCGTGGGCATCCGTTTTCCCGCTCAAAGGCGGCCCGACAAATCGGATGTGAAGGCCCAGCAGCATTGGTTTGCCATTGTGGCCGCGGATGCGGGAATTACCGGCGGCTGCGAACGATGTGGCGCCCAGCAGATTCGCTAGAATCGCCTCTTCCGTTGAGCCGAAAATGGCGCGCTGCTCAATGGCTGCGCGGAATAAAGTGGGCGTCAGTGCATTAATTGCCTGCGAGGTGAGAGTCGGGCCGTAGCCAAACCGCGGATTGGCCACGGGCGTTTGCGAGGGCATAAAGCCCCCGCCAAACGGATTGACGGGGTAGTGCATCACTTGATCGCCTTTTCTTTCGCATCGGATTGCAGTGCTCCGGACTTGTCAACTGACATGCCCTGCGAGGACTCGCCAGTCTCTTCGCTCGGCAACGACTGCAGCTTGCATTTCTCGTATAGATCTTCGGCCTCCCTTTTTGTAAGCGACGGACCACCATGATCGCGAATGAGCGTGAGGATCGACGACCAGGACCAGCCGTTGCTCAAGGCCTCGGTAATTGCTGGAACGAACGGAAGGAAGCGCTCGGTCTTGATCTGCTCCGGTGACTTCTTGGCCCGGATCTTCTGCAATGCTCCGGCCACGTCGGCCTTCGTTTTTTCTGGGGTGGTAGCTTGGTTCTTTGTCATGAGTCAGTCCTTCTTACACTGCCGAACGTGCTTTGGCACGCGTCGCGATCTTTTTCTGAATAAACCGTTCGAGCTCCTCGGTCACAAAGAACGAATTGCGTCCAATTTTGAAAGGAACAGGCATATCAGGATCGTAGCGGGCTGAATTTGGGTTGAGCATGTCGTAGACGGTCGATTTTGATTTATGGTACTGACGAACCCCTTCCAGCAGCGGGGTAATTGAAGTCAGTTGAGAGAGTTTGTCCATTTGTTTCGTATCTCCTTGTATGTGAAACAAGGTGAACGTTAATGGCTGTACTAAGACTTGAGCAGACGCTGCTTCGACTAAAAAATTATTCCTGGCTCCTGTCGCCAACCTGTTAACCGACTATCCTTTTGACGGGCTCACTTCCTTGTACTGAGCCTCGTGGGGATTGCCTCTGAGGCGTCTTACAACGTGCTCGGCAAAAAACGGATCGCTTCCAAACAACAGCGGCGGAAGTCATAGCCATATCTGTCACCCCCAACAGTTATGCTATTCTTAACGATACTTATATAAATCCCTGGACCAGAATTTTTGCTTTTTTTCACTGGAGAAACCCGGTGCGAGTTGCCCCGAAAGTTGTACTTCGCCCTAGCGAAGAAGCGAAGCTGGTAAAGCTTGTCCATTCCCAGGTCACAAGCGTACGAATGGCCCAGCGCGCGCGAATAGTGCTCCTGGCAGCGCAAGGCAAACAGAACGCGGAGATCGCTGAGCGCATAAGCGTGGGGCGCTTGCAGGTTGCGCGTTGGCGGGGCCGCTATGTTGAGCACGGTTTCGAAGGGATAAGACACGACTTACCCCGCGGCGCGCCGCCAGCGAAGGTGACTGAAAAAAAACTGAGGAAGCTGGTCATGCTAGACCCGCCAGACGCGAGTGCAAACTGGACCGTGAGCAAGCTCGCACGAGCCTTGGGCGTCAGTAATAGCACCGCAGCACGACACTTACGGGCGAACAAAATTAAGTTACATCCGCCTCGACAGGCTCTTAAGTCTCATGAAGATTGGAAAATTAACCCAGAATCTTGCTCAACTAATACAACAACCGAGAGCGACGCCCTGAGGTTGCTAGCTCATGCCGCATCTCTTGAATACGGCGGAATTCAGATCAACGACCTCGAAGAAGAGATTGCGCGCGTACGTAGCGGGTTGGAATGGAGATTTGCCCATGCCAAAGAGCCATTCGATGTGTACATGGTCCGCGTCATCAAACTTAACCATTGGAAGAAACTGACCGAAGGCACCCTTCCGGACCTTATAGAAAAATTTGAGGCATCTCTCGTTAAGAGATTCCCTGTCACAGACGAACATTGCCCAGACGAGAAGCATCGCAAATATCTGGTGGAGGCATGTTCATGTTTAGCCCTGGCAGAAGCTGCCGAGAAGGAGAAACGCAGTGAAATTGCTTGGCATTTTCTCGCCCAAGCCGAGCATCAGCTAGGATGCGCAGATGGGTACCACGTGGCCGTGTCTGACCCAAACATGAAACAATCCCGTGCGGCGAGTGGCGGAAAGAAAAAAGCAGAGAATCAGAAGGAAAAGGAACGTACGCTGTACATTGAACTACTCGATACGTTGGAACTAGAGCCGGGCTGGGAATCCAAATCGGAAGCCATCAAGAAAACGGAAGCCATCAAGAAAGTCTTGAGCGAGGCCACGACCATTCTCAAAACATTCAACATATCTGTCGAAGATCCTTTCGGAAGCCTTTATGACTTGCTGACTACTGATAGCGGTGTGAAAGCCGCATTTGAGAAATTCATGCGCCGACACGGCAACTAAAACCATGTACGCCGCTTAGCAAGCGAGCGAAAACGTCACTTAGTCACAAATTTGTTTCATCGTGCGCCTTGACTCAGCGGCATCACTTCCGCGCCCACTTTCAACCGGTCGAGATAGTCGGCCCACTTCTGCATCATCACGCGGCGCTCCTTGATGAATTTCGTCCGGTTATACGCAGTTCCCAGGTTGTCAGGGACCGCATGAGCAAGCTGATGCTCGATCACTTCGGGCTTTTGCTCAAGCTCTTCATGCAGGATTGTGCGAGCCATTGCCCGAAAACCGTGACCGGTAATTTCAGTGCGAGTGTCGTACCCGAGGCGACGCAACGCAGCATTGATTGCGGCATCGCTCATTGGGCGCTGAGCCGAACGCGCCCCAGGGAAAACGTAGCGCCCGCGGCCGGTCAACGCATGAAGCTCGCGCAAAATCCGCACCACCTGCGTGGCGAGAGGAACCAGATGCTGCGTGTTGGTTTTCGTAACCAGATAACGCCACTCCCCCTTCTCCAAATCGATCTGGGACCATTCAGCAGTTCGTAGCTCGCCAGGGCGGGTGAACAGCATAGGCGCGAGTTTGAGCGCGCACAGGACGGCAAACGTGCCGCTGAAGCCCTCGAAGGCCCGCAACATCTCGCCAACCTTGGCCGGATCTGTAATCGACGCGAAGTGCGTAGTTTGCGCTGGTGGAATGGCATCAACGAGATGCGCCGCCGGATCGGTCCTGCAATACCCCTCCTTGATCGCATAGCGAAACACTCGGCTGATTTCGCTGCGCACTCGATGAGACGTGAAGCGTGCACCACGACTATCGACCCGTTTCAAGACGGTCAATATCTCTGGAGCATCGATCTCTGCGACGGGCCGCTTGCCAATCCAAGGAAAAACGTCTTTCTCGAACCGGGCCTTGGTTTTTCCCCAAGACCCTGCCGTAACATAGCCCTTGCGCTCGTCCATCCACCCTCGTGTGACAATCTCGAACGAATTGGTCGCTGCAAGCAATGCGGCCCGCTTGCCTGTTCTTTTTGCCTCGCCGGGATCAATACCTGCCGCCAGCTTTTTGCGTGCGTCGTTGCGTTTTTCGCGTGCCGCCGCCAACGGCACGTCCGGATAGACCCCCAGCGCAAGACGCTTCTCCTTGCCAGCAAAACGATACTTGAGCCGCCAGTACCTGCCGCCCGCCGGGGAGACCTCCAAATACATGCCGCCGCCGTCAGCAAGGCGGTACGTTTTCTCGCGGGGAGCGGCTTTTCGGATAGCGATGTCTGTCAGCGGCATATGGCACCTTACAACCCCAGGGGGCATTTTTCTTAGGGGGCACTCACCATTTTCAGAAATTCCCCCAGAGGTGCCCCCGCATGCCCCCGGATTTCAGCGGGCGCCGTTGGACACTACCGGAATAAAAAAACCCGTGAAGCCTTATGCTATCACGGGTTTCTGGATTTCCAAGGACTTCTTTGGACAGGTAATTGGTGCCGGCTGCAGGACTCGAACCCGCCACCTTCTGATTACAAATCAACTGCTCTACCTGATGAGCTAAGCCGGCGCGGACCGAATTTTACTTCATTTGATGACTTTTAGGTGCGGGCGTCCGCCTTTAGGTGCATCGGGCGGTCCATCGGTACCCGGGTGCTCGCCATCCTCACCCGCGTCCCCATCCTGCCCCAACACATCTTCCGACGTATCCGCCGATTCCAGCGGCATCCCTTCCTCGTCAGAACCCGTTTCCGACTCTTCAGCCGGAAACGCCATCCCTTGCCCGTTTTCTCGCGCGTAAATCGCGAGCACGTTCGCAATCGGCACTTCGATTTTATGCGGCTTTCCGGAAAAGCGAGCGCTGAATTCGATCCATTCATTGCCCATCTGCAACTGATTGGTCGCGTCGAAGCTGATATTCAGAACGATTTCGCCATCGCGCACAAATTCGCGCGGCACGCGGGTTTGCGCATCGCAGCGCACCGCGATATGCGGCGTATAACCATTGTCCGTGCACCACTCGTACAGCGCGCGCAACAAATACGGTTTAGTCGATGTTTCTTGCATAAGATCCTTGCGTGACGACGAGCAAGCGCGGCGCGCGAACAGCCGCCGCGGCCTGCTACGGTGCGTCTTAGCGGCGCATTACCTTTTCCGACGGGGTAAGCGCTTCGATATAGGCCGGGCGGCTGAAAATCCGCTCGGCGTACTTCATCAATGGCGCGGCGTTCTTCGACAATTCGATACCGTAGTGATCGAGGCGCCACAAGAGCGGAGCGATCGCGACGTCGAGCATCGAGAATTCTTCACCCAGCATGTACTTGTTCTTGACGAAAATCGGCGCAAGCTGGGTCAGGCGGTCGCGAATCGCAATGCGTGCCTTTTCGTGCGCTTTCTCAGCCGGTTTGCCCTTTTCGTTTTCGAGCGTGCCGACGTGCACGAACAGCTCTTTTTCGAAATTAAGCAGGAACAGGCGAGCCCGCGCGCGTTGCACCGGGTCCGCCGGCATCAATTGCGGATGCGGGAAGCGTTCGTCAATGTATTCGTTGATGATGTTCGATTCGTACAGGATCAGATCGCGTTCAACCAGAATCGGCACTTGGCCGTACGGGTTCATCACGGCGATGTCTTCCGGCTTGTTGAACAGGTCGACGTCGCGAATTTCGAAATCCATCCCTTTTTCGAACAACACCAGGCGGCAACGTTGCGAGAACGGGCAGGTGGTGCCAGAGTACAAGACCATCATGTTTTTAGTTTCCTTAAATGCACTGAATATGTCGAGCGCCTATGGGCCCGCTTCAGTCACGCCAGGCGCGCGGTCTGCGCACCCTTGGCCGTTTGCCCTGCGTTTGCTCTGAGTTTGCTCTGTACGCACCCTGCGAAGTGCGGACCAAACCCCGGATTATAAGCAATCGGACAGCGCGATTAAAGCCTTGCCTACCATTCAGGTGGTTTTTTTCTCTAAAAACAGCGGCTTAGCCCCGTCAGACGGGGTTATCGATGTCGATAAATAAGTATTCCACGTCGAAAGTATCGGAAAGATGCTGGCCCAAAGCCTGCACACCATAGCGTTCGGTGGCGTGGTGCCCGGCCGCGAGGTACCCCACTTCACTTTCGCGGGCCAGATGAACCGTCGATTCGGAAATTTCACCGGAAAGGTAAACATCCGCGCCCGCGTTCACTGCTGCGTCGAAATACCCCTGCGCGCCGCCCGTACACCATGCAACCCGACGTACCGCCCAATCGGGTTCGCCGATCACGAGCGGCTCTCGATTCAAGACGCGCCCCACTTGCGCGGCCAGCGCTTCGAGCGTGGTCGGCAGCGATAAGGTCGTCATGCAAAGCAGATCGGTTTCGCCGCCCGGGTTGCCGTCGGCGTCGATGCGGCTATCGACGATCCACCCCAGGCGTTGACCGAGTTGAACATTGTTCCCCACTTCCGGATGGGCATCCAGCGGCAAGTGGTAGGCGAAGAGATTCAGGTCGTGGCGCAACAGGGTGCGCAGGCGTCGGTACTTTTGACCGGTCACGACCGGATTTTCGTTTTTCCAGAAGTAGCCGTGATGCACGATGACGGCATCGGCGCCCCAATCGAGCGCGGCTTCGAGAAATGCTTGGGAGGCGGTCACGCCGGTCGCGATTTTTTCGATTTTGCGGCGGCCCTCGACTTGCAGGCCGTTAGGGCAATAATCCTTAAACTTGCCGACTTGCAATAGACCGTTCAAGTACAATTCCAATTCGATCCGATCCACGATACCTCCTGGTTATTTCTCTGATTTCAGATGCTTAGACGATTCTGGCTGTCATTCGCACAAGCGGTAACCGTGTTGCTGGCGCTGCTGTTCATCGTCACCACTCTAAAACCGAGTTGGCTGCAACACCAGGGGCAACTCGGGCAGCAATTAGCGGGACCGATCGTGGCACTCAAGGAGGTGGCGCCGAACATGGGCAGCCACCACGCTGTGGAGTCCTATGCGGACGGCGCGCAAAAGGCGATGCCGGCCGTCGTCAATGTGTTCTCCAGCAAGGGGGGCGCCACGCGTCCGCATGACCCGCGCATGGACGACCCGCTGTACAGCTACTTCTTCGGCAATGGCAGCACGCCCCATCAGCAGCCGCAGGATGCGTCCAATCTGGGTTCCGGCGTCATTGTGAGCTCCGAAGGTTACATTTTAACCAACCAGCACGTCGTCGACGGCGCCGATGAGATCGAAGTGGCGCTGGCCGACGGCCGCGCAGCCTCGGCCAAGGTGATCGGCGTCGACTCTGAAACCGATCTGGCCGTCCTTAAGATCAATCTGAATAATCTCCCAACCATTACGCTGGGCCGTATGGAAGGTGCGCGCGTAGGCGACGTGGTGTTGGCCATCGGCAATCCGTTCGGCGTCGGCCAGACGGTAACAATGGGCATTATCAGCGCTTTGGGACGCAACCATCTCGGCATCAACACCTTCGAGAACTTCATTCAAACCGACGCGCCCATCAACCCGGGCAATTCGGGCGGCGCATTGGTCGATGCCAATGGCAACTTGCTGGGCATCAATACCGCGATCTATTCGCGTAGCGGCGGCTCGCTCGGTATCGGCTTTGCGATTCCCGTTACGACCGCGCGCAGCGTGCTGGAAAGCATCATCACCACCGGCACCGTGACACGCGGCTGGATCGGCGTGGAACCTCAAGATCTGACTCCGGAAATTGCCGACTCGTTCAACCTGAAACAGACCTCGGGCGCCATTATTTCCGGCGTGCTGCAGGGTAGCCCCGCCGACAAGGGCGGCATGCGTCCGGGCGATATCCTGCTAGGCGTGAATGGAGAAGATATTACCGACACCACCAAGCTGTTGAACGTGATCGCTCAGATCAAACCGGGCAGCAATGCGCAGGTGCGGGTGATCCGCAAAGGTCATGAAATGTCGCTGAACATCAAGGTCGGCAAGCGTCCCCCGCCGCCGAAGCAAGCCAGCGACGACAGTAGCGACCAACCGAACAGCAATTGAGCGCCGGCCCCGTGGGTATAGGCGAGGGCCGCGAGAGTTACTGCGGCTGGCAGTGGCGGGCGGTGGCGGTGGGCTGTGGCTGTGACGGTTAAGGCGCCATATCCTCGACTGGCAGCGTTTCCTTGTCCTTGCCGATGAATATGCGCGCAGCAATAATGCCGACTTCGTAGAGCAAGATCAGCGGCACCGCGAGGATCAACTGCGAAAACACGTCCGGCGGGGTCACCACCGCCGCGACGATAAACGCCCCGACCACCACATACGGGCGGATCTTCTTGAGTTTCTTGATGGTCAGCACGCCCATTCCCACCAGCAGCACCACGACGATCGGTGTTTCAAACGTAGCGCCGAAGGCCAGGAAGGTGGTGAGCGCAAAGCTCAGGTATTTGTCGATATCGGTCGACATCTGCGCCCCGAGCGGCGCGTTGTAGTGCGCCATGACCCGGAAGATGGTCGGAAACACCAGGAAATACGCAAACGACATGCCGGCCAGGAACAAGGCGTAGCTGCTGCCTACCAGCGGCATCACCAGCCGCTTCTCGTGCGCGTACAGCCCCGGAGCCACGAACGCCCACAATTGATAGAGCACCACGGGCAACGCGATCACTAGCGCCACCATCATGGTCACCTTCATCGGTACGAAGAACGATCCCGTCACGTCGGTGACGATCATCTTGCCGCCGGCCGGAAGGTTATCGAGCAAAGGGCGTGCTAGCAGATGGAAGATATTCGGCGCCCAGTACACGAGGCAGACGAAAACCGCGAGCACGGCGCCGCCGGCGCGGATCACGCGGTCTCGAAGTTCGACCAGGTGCGAGATGAAAGTATCTTCTGCGGGTTGGGATTGCTGGGGATCGCTCACGGCCGGTTGTTTCTCGATAGGGTCTGAACGGGTTGTTACAGGAAGCGGATCGGCCGCCGAGCGGGAGCCGCCGCAGCTTGAACGGGAGCCGCAGCTGGAGCGAGACTCGCCGCTGCTTGTGCCGTGCTCGCCGTAGCAGCGAGCGTATCGGAGTTTCGTGACGTGCGTGCTGCAAGAGCCTCGCGCGCCGCACCCGACACCACATTCGTGCGTTTCAGGCTGGCGCGTCTATACCAAACCGGCGTCGCAGCTTGGCGCACGCGCCAGTTGCGGCGCGAACCTTTGCCACCCGATTTGCTGGTCATGAGGCTGCCGCGCCGCGTCCAGTCGCTGGGCTGCGGGTCGCTGGATTGCTGGTCGGTGAGCGTACTCGTGAAGCCACCGGGCGGTGGCGCCGCGTCGCTGCTGCCGTGCCACGCCTCGGTGAGTTCGTCGCTGTGCTGACGCACCGTGTCGTGTATGGTGTTCTGGACCGAGCTGGCCGCCTCTTCGAAGCCGCTTTTCATTTTGCGGATTTCTTCGAGCTCGATCTCGCGCGTGACCTCGGATTTCACGTCGTTGATGTAACGCTGCGCGCGCCCCAGCAACGCGCCCGCAGTGCGCGCCACACGCGGCAAGCGCTCCGGGCCGAGGACGACCAGCGCCACCAGGCCGATCACCGCCATCTTCGATATGTCGAGATCAAACATGACTTTATATGCCCGTGCGCGACGATAGGATCGACGACCGGCGAGCGTGCGGCTTCGGCGCTCGTGGCTCTCGTGGCTCTTGCAGCCTTGGCGACGACCCGGTGCCGCCCCGCGCGAACCTCGCCATCAGAGTTGCGAAGTCTTGTCTTTCGCTTCGACGTCAACCGTGTTGGCGCGCGGCAGTTCGCGTGCTTCAGGCGAAGTCGCCGAGGTGGGCGTCGTCGTCGGGTTGCCTTCGGCGTCGCGCATGCCTTCCTTGAATCCTTTGACCGCGCCGCCCAGATCCGTGCCGATGTTGCGCAGTTTCTTGGTGCCGAAGACCAACGCCACGATAACCAAGACGATCAACCAGTGCCAAATACTAAACGAACCCATTTCATTCTCCTTGTCTGCTCGCCCCCTGCGCGTATCGATAACGGCATAGCGGGTTTGCAGTCTGATCAATCAAAATAATTTTGCACACCGGTAAATCACGTACTACCCCATCCGCGACCAGGGCCTGGCTCCCGCCAGTATGTGTGCATGTAAATGATAGACCTCTTGGCCGCCGCCCGGCCCGACGTTTACCACCGTACGAAAACCCGTGTCGCCACCGGTGTAGGCGCATCCGAGCTGTTCCGCCAATTTCGGAATCAATACCATCATTTTACCCAGCAATGCGGCATCCGCCGGGCCACAATCCGACAGCGTCTCGATATGCTTGCGTGGAATCACCAGTACATGCGTCGGGGCGGCGGGCTTGATATCGTGAAAGGCGAAAAAGTCTTCGTCTTCGTAGACTTTCTTGCTGGGTATGATTCCTGCCGCAATCTTGCAAAAAATGCAGTTTTCTTCGGCCATCAGCTCACCTTTTTGACGATTTAAGGGCATTTCGCACCGCGCGCATCAACCTTCTGCGCGTCAACCTTCCGCATTTTCACCTTCGGTACGCTCGCGCTCGCGCGATTTACGTAAAGCCTTTTCTTCCAGCCCCGACAAACCCTCGCGGCGTTCAAGCTCGGCCAGCACGTCGGCTGGTTTCAGATCGTAATGCGACAACATGATAAGACAGTGAAACCACAGATCGGCCACTTCGCTGACCACCTTGCCGGCATCGCCGCCGTGCTGCGCGTCCTTGGCTGCCATCACCACTTCGGTGGCCTCTTCGCCGACCTTTTTGAGGATCGCGTCGTCGCCTTTATGGAACAGACGCGCTACGTACGACCGCTCGGGATCGCCGCCGCGGCGCCCATCGATTATGGCGCCCAGACGCGCAAGCGTGTCGTTGCCGGTGGGAATTGCGCTCATTTGTAGATGTGTTCCGGGTCTTTAAGCACCGCGTCTACCGTGACCCAGGTACCGTTTTCAAATTTACGAAAAAAACACGAATGCCGCCCGGTGTGGCAGGCGATGCCCGACACTTGGTCGACTTTCAGTATCACCACGTCGGCGTCGCAATCGATACGCACTTCATGCACATTCTGCACGTGTCCAGACTCTTCGCCTTTGAACCAGAGCCGATTGCGCGAGCGCGACCAATAGACAGCGCGCCCGAGTTCCAGCGTTTTCTGCAGCGCTTCGCGGTTCATCCACGCGAACATCAGCACGTCGTTGCTGCCGTGTTCCTGCGCGATCACCGGCACCAGTCCCTGGTGGTCCCATTTGATCTCTTCGAGCCACGGGGTCGCGGTGTTACCCGCAGTGCCCCCCGCAGTGCCCCCTTGTGTCGCACTTATTGCCGAATTCGTCATCTCACATCCTCACCGAAATGCCCTGCCCGGCCATGAATTGCTTGGCTTCGACTATGGTGTGTTGGCCATAGTGAAAAATGCTCGCTGCCAATACCGCGTCCGCACGCCCTTGGGTAATGCCGTCGGCCAGATCCTGCAGGCCGCCCACGCCGCCCGACGCAATCACCGGCACCGACACGGCGTCCGATACCGCGCGCGTGAGCGCCAGATCGAAGCCGCTTTTGGTGCCGTCGCGATCCATGCTGGTCAGCAGAATTTCCCCCGCACCCAGCCGCGTCATATTGCGCGCCCATTCAATCACGTCCAGCCCGGTCGGCTTGCGCCCGCCATGCGTGAACACTTCCCAGCGCAGCGGCTCGCCGTCGGCCGAAACGCGTTTTGCGTCGATTGCCACCACGATACATTGTGAACCGTATTTGGCGCTGGCCTCGCCCACCAGTTCCGGGCGGCTCACGGCCGCCGAATTGATGCTGATCTTATCGGCGCCGGCATTGAGCAACCGGCGCACATCCTCGACCGCGCGCACACCACCACCGACAGTCAGCGGAATAAACACCTGCGAAGCGACCGCCTCGATAATGGGCAAAATCAGATCGCGATTGTCCGAGCTGGCCGTGATATCGAGGAAGGTCAGCTCATCGGCGCCTTCGCCGTCATAGCGCCGTGCGATCTCAACCGGGTCGCCCGCGTCGCGTAACTCGAGGAAATTGACACCTTTGACGACGCGACCGGCGTTGACGTCCAGACAAGGGATGATGCGTTTAGCGAGAGCCATGGGATAAGCGCCGTATATTCAGTGCGGTTCAGTGCAGTTCGGTCGAGTCGGGAGCCGTTGCCGCTTGGCCGTTATCTGCAGGCCCGGCGGTACTTGCGCGCGGCCGGGGTTCAGCGAAGCGGGGCACGGCTCGTGGCAGGTAGCGAGCAGGGGGGTAGGCCTACCCGCCACCCACCCGCCGCGCTAGGGCTTACGCCGGCTTGAGCTCGTCCGCGCGGCTTTGCGCGGCGGTGAAATTGAGGTCGCCCGAGTAAATGGCCCGGCCGCAGATCACGCCTTCGACACCATCATCCTCGACGCCGCACAGCGCGTCGATGTCAGCCAGGTTCGACAGGCCACCACTGGCGATCACCGGGATCTTGACCGCTTGAGCGAGACGCACGGTCGCTTCGATGTTGATGCCTTGCAGCATCCCGTCGCGGCCGATGTCGGTGTACACGATCGCTTCGCAACCATAATCCTCGAACTTGCGGCCGAGATCGATCACTTCATGCCCCGTCAGCTTGCTCCAGCCGTCGGTCGCCACTTTGCCATCCTTGGCGTCGAGGCCCACGATGATATGGCCGCCGAACGCCGTGCAGGCATCCTGCAAAAAGCCAGGATTCTTGACCGCAGCAGTCCCGATGATCACGTAAGCAAGGCCGTCGTCGAGATAGCGTTCGATCGTGTTCAGATCGCGTATGCCACCGCCGAGCTGCACCGGAATTTCAGCGCCGACTTCTTCAATAATCGCGCGGATGGCCGCCTCGTTGCGCGGTTTGCCGGCGAAAGCGCCGTTCAGGTCTACCAAATGCAGGCGACGTGCGCCCTGATCGACCCAGTGACGGGCCATGGCAGCCGGATCTTCTGAGAATACCGTCGCCTGGTCCATATCGCCCTGTTTCAGGCGTACGCAGTGACCGTCTTTGAGATCGATGGCCGGAATGAGCAACATAGCAATCGTGCTTTTATCGGGAGTTATTCATTCGGAGAACAGCGCTTGCTGTCTAACGGCAAGACACCTCTCCTCGCTTGGGAACGCTCGCTCATTATACGTGCGTGCACCGATTCCGGACGCTGGCCGCTGCTCAGCAATATCCATTAGGGGCGCCATTGGGCGAAATTACGGTATAACTGCAATCCCGCCTCGGCGCTTTTCTCGGGGTGAAACTGCGTTGCAAAGATGTTAGCTTGCGCCACCGCCGACGTAAAGGCGGCGCCGTAGACCGTTACCCCTGCAGTATTGCTCGTTTGCGCGGGCGCCACGTAATAACTATGCACAAAATAGAAAAAACTATCGTCGGGAATGCCTTCCCACAGCGGATGAGACTGAACCTGGCGCACTCGGTTCCAACCCATTTGCGGCACCTTGAAGCGTGAGCCGTCGTCTTGGACCTGGCCTTCGAGCTCGAACTTGAGCACTTTGCCGGGCATCAGGCCCAAACCCGGGGTATCGCCCTCGGAGCTCCAGTCGAACAGCATCTGCTCGCCCACGCACACGCCCAGCATCGGCTTGCTGCGCGCGGCCGTCAATACGGCCTCCTGCAACCCCGATTCGCGCAGGCAGCGCATGCAGTCGGGCATGGCACCCTGGCCCGGCAGTACAACTCGATCGGCCGCATGAATCGCCGCCGGATCGCTGACGATGGCGACATCGGCGTCGGGTGCAGCGTGGCGCAGCGCCTGCGCCACCGAGCGCAGATTGCCCATTCCGTAATCAACAATTGCGATTGAAGTCTTCATTTGATGCTCATAACGATTTAGCCAAGTATCGGTAACAACACCTTGAGGCCGTCGACCATGAACTCCACGGCTAGAGCTGCCAGCACCAGACCCATCAACCGAGTGGCGATGTTGATGCCGGTGCGCCCAATCCAAAGCGCGATCTGCTCGGCCAGATGCAGCGCGCCGTACACAACCAGCCCCAGGGCTACGCCGATCGCCACCAGGCCGAACGATTGATACCAGTGCGCGGCCTTCTCGGAATAAATGATCACCGTGCTGATGGTGCCCGGTCCGGTGAGCAGCGGGATCGCCAGCGGTACGACGGCAATACTGTTCTTGAATTCCGCCTCGGTCTTTTCTTCAGCGGTCGCCCGCGTATTGCCGACCTGCGCGTTGAGCATGTTGATGGCCATTAGCAGCATGATAACGCCGCCGCCCACTTCGAGTGAGCCCACCGAAATGCCAAAAAATTCGATGATCTTCTGACCCAGCAGCGCCGATATGGCCACCACGCAAACCACGGAGATCGAAGCAATCTTGATCGTGTGCTTTTGCTCGGCGTTGGTCATCGAGCCAGTCAGGCTCAGGAATATAGGAATCGCGCCGATCGGATTGATCAGCGCCAACAGGGACACAAACGTTTTAACGAAATCCATCGATCGGCACGAAGAGGCAGGCAACAGGCTCGACTACGGCGTCATCCGGTACCGATGCGCGCCAATCGCACTAACAGGTGTGCAGCGATCACGGTACGAAGCAATATAAATCGGTATGAATGACGTCTTGGTAAAACGGACCCGACATGCACCGGGCGTAGACAGCGGGCGTAGACTCACGCCGCAATTCGCGGCACACCCGGCTGCATGCTTAAAGCGAACCTTTGGTCGAAGGAATCTGGCCCGCCGCACGTTCATCGATCTCGACAGCCATGCGCAATGCACGGCCGAAGGCCTTGAACGAGGTTTCGAGCTGATGGTGCGCGTTGATGCCGCGCAAGTTGTCGATGTGCAGCGTCACGGCGGCGTGATTGACAAAACCGCGGAAGAATTCGATGCTCAGGTCGACGTCAAAGGTCCCCACCCGGGCGCGCGTAAACGGCACGTTGAATTCGAGCAGCGGCCGGCCGGAGAAGTCGATCACCACGCGGGTCAGCGCTTCGTCCAGCGGTACGTAGGAATGCCCATAGCGCACGATGCCTTTTTTGTCGCCGACGGCTTTGGCCACGGCTTGGCCCAGCGTGATACCGACGTCTTCCACGGTATGGTGATCGTCGATCTGGACGTCACCCGTGGCTTCGACTTCGAGGTCGATCATGCCGTGACGCGCAATTTGGTCCAGCATATGGTCGAGGAAGGGCACGCCGGTGTTGAGCTTTTGCACTCCGGTGCCATCCAGATTCAATTTGATCCGAATCTGGGTTTCGTTGGTGTTGCGTACCACTTCCGCTATGCGCATCTCTTTACCTTGATAGTGCACTCAATTATTTCGATCCTGCATTTTGATTACCGCGCCTGGCTAGGACCCAATCCGCAGTGCCGCGCGCAAAGCCGCCAGCATTTGATCATTTTCGTCAGGCGTCCCCACCGTCAGGCGCAGGCAATTTGCAATCAATGCATGCATTTTACTCACGTTTTTGACTAGAATCCCTGCCGCGCGCAATGCTTCGAACGTGGCGCTCGCGTCAGGCAGGCGTACCAGCACGAAATTACCGGCGCTCGGGAATACCGTTACGCCCGGCATTTCGGCCAGCGCAGCAAGCAGGCGCTCGCGCTCGGCACGCAACTCGGCGGCCTGGGCATCGAGGACGTCGACATGATCGAGCAGGAAATCGGCGGTGGCCTGGGTCAGCACGTTGATGTTGTAAGGAGGCCGCACTTTATCGAGTTCCGACACCCACTCGGCGCGTCCGGCCAGATAACCGAGCCGAATCCCGGCCAGGCCCAACTTCGACACGGTGCGCATCACCACCACATTGGGGAACTCGGCCGCACGCGGCATCCAAGTGCGTGAGGCGAATGGCTGGTAGGCCTCGTCGATCACCACCAGCGCATCGGGCGCGGCGGCAATCACCTGTTCGATCGCGCCATCGTCGAATAAGGCGCCGGTCGGGTTGTTCGGGTAGGCGAGGTAGATCACGGCGGGCCGATGCGTGGCGATTGCGGCGAGCATCGCCGGCATATCGAGTTGCAGGTCGGGGCGCACCGCAACGCCGACAAATTCGACGTTCGCGAACTGCGCGGACATCTGATACATCACGAAGCCCGGCAGCGGCGCGAGTATTTTCGCACCGGGTTTGGCGCACGCGACCGAGATCATGCTGATGATTTCGTCCGAGCCGTTGCCCAGCAAAATCTCGCATTGCGCGGGCACCTTCATGACGCGCCGGATTTTCTCGATCAGCGCGGCCGGACGCGGCTCGGGATAACGATTGAGCGCGACATCGGCCAGACGCTGCCCCAGTTGCGCGGCAAGCGGCGCCGGCAGCGTGTAGGGATTTTCCATTGCGTCGAGCTTGATCAGGCCGGTAGCGTCAGCCACGGCATAGCTGGACATCGCCAGTACGTCGGCACGGATGATTTTTTGCACAATACTCATTGCGGGCTCGATTTATTAGGGGGCCTATTTCAACCGAAATTCGGCGCTGCGCGCATGCGCCTGCAAGCCTTCGCCGTAAGCCAGTTCGATGGCGATTTCGCCCAGGGTCTGCGCACCTTCGGCACTGACTTCGATCAAACTGGAGCGTTTGATGAAATCGTACACGCCCAGTGGCGACGAAAAACGTGCAGTGCGCGAGGTCGGCAGCACATGATTCGGACCCGCGCAATAATCGCCCAGGCTCTCGCTGGAAAAACGGCCGAGAAAAATCGCGCCCGCATGACGTATCAGTTGCAACCAGTGCTGCGGGTTCAATGCCGAAATTTCCAGATGCTCCGGCGCAATATCGTTGACGATTGCACAGGCCTCTTCCATATCGCGCACCTTGATCAGCGCGCCCCGGTTCTGCAGCGAGGTGCGGATCACTTCGGCGCGCGGCATTTCGTCGATCAACGCATCGATTGCCGCCTGAACCTGTGCAATAAAGGCATTGTCGGGACACAACAGGATCGACTGAGCCAATTCATCGTGTTCGGCTTGCGAGAACAGATCCATCGCAACCCAACGTGGATCGGTCGTGCCGTCGCAAACCACCAGGATTTCGGACGGGCCGGCAATCATGTCGATGCCGACAGTACCGAACACGCGGCGCTTGGCCGACGCCACATAGGCATTGCCGGGCCCGACGATCTTGTCGACCGGCGGAACCGTGTCCGTACCATACGCCAGCGCACCAACCGCCTGTGCGCCGCCGATGGTAAAGACCCGGTCGACGCCGGCGATCAAGGCCGCAGCCAGCACGAGTTCGTTTTTGACGCCATTGGGCGTAGGCACCACCATGATAATTTCGCGCACGCCGGCCACTCGGGCGGGAATCGCATTCATCAGCACCGATGACGGATACGCTGCCTTGCCGCCCGGAACATAAATACCGACGCGATCGACGGGCGTCACTTTCTGACCCAACAGCGTGCCATCCGCTTCGGTGTAATGCCACGAGTGCGTGCCGCACTCGAGTTTCTGCTTCTCGTGATACGCCTGTACGCGCGCAGCCGCCGCCTCGAGCGCCGCACGGCGCTTGGGCTCCAGCCCATCCAGCGCCGCTTGCAGTTCTGCTTGCGGCAGTTCGAGCGCGGCCACACTGTGCGCTTCGAGCTTGTCGAAGCGGTGCGTGTAGTCGAGCACTGCGGCATCGCCGCGCGTTTTCACGTCGGCGAGAATCTGCGCAACCGAGCGCTCGATGGCTTCATCCTCGCTCGCTTCGAACGCCAGTACGGCTCTTAGCGCCGTATTGAAACCATCGTCGCTGGAATCGAGTTTTCGAATTTGAATAGTCATACCGAAATCCGTTGGCCATACGGCCCAGTGTGCTGCCGGAACCCAGTCCAGACACAGCGATACGACTGATGTACACGACTCCTATCAGTCAGTGGCGCGCTTTTGCTTCAGGTCCTGCTCCGAGTCCTGCCCCTGCGCCGCCCGCCCGAACGCGTCGAGGAACGGCTGCAGCGCGTCGCGCTTGAGTTTGAGCGCCGCCTGATTCACGATCAGGCGCGAAGAAATTTCCATGATCTGCTCGACCTCGACCAGGTTGTTCGCGCGCAGCGTGCCGCCCGAACTGACCAGATCGACGATGGCATCGGCCAAGCCAACCAATGGCGCGAGCTCCATCGAACCATACAGCTTGATCAGGTCGACGTGCACGCCTTTGGCGGCAAAATGCTCACGCGCGCAATGCAAATACTTGGTGGCAACGCGCAGACGCGCGCCCTGTTGCACCGCGCTGGCATAGTCGAACCCGCGCTGCACCGCCACCGACATGCGGCAATGCGCGATATTCAAATCGATGGGCTGGTACAGCCCCGCGCCGCCGTGCTCGAGCAGTACATCCTTACCGGCCACGCCGAAATCGGCGGCGCCGTACTGTACATAAGTCGGCACGTCGCTAGCCCGCACCACGATCACGCGCAGATTGGGCGACGTGGTCGGCAAAATCAGCTTGCGCGACGTTTCCGGATCCTCGGTCACTTCCACGCCGGCGGCTGCCAGCAACGGCGCCGTCTCTTCGAAGATGCGCCCTTTCGACAGGGCCAGCGTGAGTTGGACACCCCGCTGTACTCCCTGCTGCTCGCCCCGCTGTTCGCCCCGTTCGTCATCCCGCGGCTCATCCAGTCGCTCACCCCGGACTGCGCTCATGCATCGTCTCCCGCGTTGATAGTCGTGTCGCCGTGCACCCGGCGCACCTGCGCACCGACGCCGCAGAGCTTCTCCTCCATGCGATCGTAACCGCGATCGAGGTGATAAATACGGTCGATCAGGGTCTCACCGTCGGCGATCAGGCCCGCGATCACCAGGCTCGCCGAGGCGCGCAAGTCGGTCGCCATGACTTTGGCGCCCGATAGGCGGTCCACACCATGCACGAACGCGGTGTTGCCGTCGATCAGCACGTTGGCTCCGAGCCGATTCAACTCCTGGACATGCATGAACCGATTTTCGAAAATCGTTTCGATCGCCTGCGAAGTGCCATCCGCAATGGCGTTCAACGCCATGAACTGCGCCTGCATGTCGGTCGGGAATGCGGGATATTCGGATGTGCGAAAGCTGGTTGCAATCGGCCGCTTGTTCATTGCCACGCGAATCCAGTCGTCACCCAGCGTGAGGCCGACTCCGGCTTCGCGTAATTTTTCCAGCAAGGCGTCCAGCAAATCGGGGCGCACATTGCGCAACGTGACATCGCCCCCAGCGGCCGCTACCGCGCACAGGAACGTGCCCGCTTCAATTCGATCGGGAATCACGGAATGCGTGGCGCCATGCAGGCGCTCGACACCCTGAATCGCCAAACGTGCCGTGCCGATGCCATCGATCTTAGCGCCCATTGCGACCAGCAGGTTGGCGAGGTCGGTCACTTCCGGCTCGCGCGCGGCGTTCTCGATCACAGTCTCGCCCTCGGCCAGAGTCGCCGCCATCAACAGGTTCTCGGTCCCGGTGACTGTGATCATGTCGGTGACAATCAACGTGCCTTGGAGCCGCTTGGCACGCGCTTCAATATAGCCGTGCTCGATTGAAATCTCCGCGCCCATCGCCTGCAAACCCTTGATGTGCTGGTCGACCGGGCGCGCGCCTATCGCGCAACCACCGGGCAGCGACACCCGCGCGTGACCGAAACGCGCCAACAACGGGCCCAGCACCAAAATCGACGCGCGCATGGTTTTCACCAGCTCGTACGGCGCAACGGGGTCATTGACCTGGCTGCCGTCGAGCGTAATCTCGTGACCGCTCGCTTGCGCGCGCATGCCCATTTGGGTCAGCAGTTTGAGCGTCGTGCGCACGTCCTGCAAATTGGGCACGTTGGTCAGATGGACGAGATCGCTCGTCAAAAGACCCGCGCAAAGGATAGGCAACGCGGCGTTTTTTGCGCCGGAGACGGTGATTTCACCCGCCAACCGCTGCCCGCCCTGTATAACCAGTTTGTCCATGAATTGTTTCGCTTCTGCTACCGTTTGCGGCGCATGCGCAACCGCGTTTGTTGCAAGCGATCCCACTGCCGGGCCTGCGCCTGCATCTCGAATACTTTCTGTAATTCTCACCGTACGCCTGACTTACTGTTGTTGATACTTTACTTGTTTTGCCATTCGGCAGGAGTCAGCGTTTTCATGCTGAGCGCGTGGATTTCGGCACGCATCCGGTCACCCAGAGCACCGTAAACCAATTGATGTCGCTTGATCAGCCGCTGCCCCTCGAAGGCAGGGCTCACGATGGTCGCATAAAAATGCTGGCCATCGCCCTCCACTTCGACATGGTCGCACGGCAAGCCGTCGGCGATATAGCGCTGGATTTGCTCCGGGGTCGGCAACATGTTGATTCCTTGAAATTAATGACGCAGCTTAGTGGCGTAACTTATAACCGCCGGCGAGCATGCGGATGGCCAAAATCGCCAGCACGACGCAAAAGCTCGCCACGATCGCCAGGCTATGCAGCGGGTTGATATCGGACTGGCCGAAAAAACCGTAGCGAAACCCGTCGATCATGTAGAAAAACGGATTCAGACGCGACACTTCGCGCCACACCGGCGGCAACGAATGCGTCGAATAGAACACGCCCGATAAAAACGTCAGCGGCATGATCAGGAAGTTCTGGAATGCCGCCAATTGATCGAATTTTTCCGCCCAAATCCCGGCAATCAAGCCCAGCGTGCCGAGAATCGCGGCACCCAGCACCGCAAACGCGATGATGTAAAACGGCGCGGCAAAACTCAGCGGCACCAGCCAGACAGTGACAAAGAACACGCCGAACCCGACCGCCAGCCCGCGCGTTAGCGAACCCAGCGTGTAGGCGAAGAAAATCTCCCAGTGCGACAGCGGCGGCAACAGCATGAACACCAGATTGCCGGTGATTTTCGACTGGATCAACGAGGATGAAGAATTGGCGAAGGCATTCTGCAGCACGCTCATCATCACCAGGCCCGGAATCAGGAAGCTGGTGTAGGCCACGCCGGGATAAACGTCGACGCGCGTTTGCAGCGCATGACCGAAAATCGCCAGATACAGCAAAGCCGTAATGATGGGCGCCAGCACGGTCTGGAACGCGACCTTCCAGAACCGCAGCACTTCTTTGTAAAAGAGCGTCTTGAAACCGATCATGCGAGCCCCTCGATGACTTCCGTGCCGTTCATGATCTGGACGAACACGTCTTCCAGGTCGGCCTTGCAAATATCGATCTCGTCGAACTTGCAGCCAGCCGACCGACATAGCGCCAGGATCGGTTCGACGTCATCGTAACTATTGAGCCGCAGCGTATGCCGCTGGCCGTTCACGTCAGTCGGGTCGGACGTCAGCGCGCGCAGTTCAGCCGGCAATACCCCGGCGGACAGGCCCAATACCAATTGCATGCCGGCAAACCGCTGCAGCAAGGCATCGGTGCGCTCCAGCGCTACCACTTCGCCACGGCGCAGCATCGCGATCCGGTCGCATAGCGCTTCAGCTTCTTCAAGGTAATGAGTGGTCAGCACAATGGTATGGCCCTCGCGATTCAAGCGCGAGATGAATTTCCACAGGGTTTGGCGCAACTCGACGTCGACACCGGCGGTCGGCTCATCGAGCACGATCACCGGCGGGCGGTGCACCAGCGCTTGCGCGACCAGCACTCGCCGTTTCATGCCACCCGAAAGCGCACGCATATTGACGTCGGCCTTTTCAGTCAGATCGAGGTGTTCCATCACTTCGTCGATCCACGCGTCGTTGCGATTCAGACCGAAATAGCCGGACTGTATCCGCAGCGTTTCGCGCACCGTGAAGAATGGGTCGAACACCAGCTCTTGGGGCACGACACCCAGCGAGCGCCGGGCCGCACGGAAATCGGTGACGACGTCGTGCCCGAGCACCGAGACGCTGCCATGATCGGCGCGACTCAGGCCGGCCAGAATGCTGATCAGGGTGGTCTTACCGGCGCCGTTGGGACCCAACAATCCGAAAAACTCACCTTCTTGTATGGTCAAACTCACACCCTTGAGCGCTTGCAGAGCTTTGTAGCGCTTCTGGACGTTGCGGATTTCTATGGCTGGCATCGCAGCGAGCAGCGCGTGAGGCTGCACCTTATGTTGTTGATCTGCACGCAGACCGGGAAACCTGCAATTATAGGCGAACTGACTTGGCCAACAGAGGAAAGCGCTGCGAGCCCGCTAGGCCGGGGGTCGGCGCAGGTAAACCGGCGAAAAAAGTGCAAGACGAGGCTGAAAGGGAGACGAAAAGGGCAACGGAAAAGGCCCTGAAAAACGCCTAAGGCGCAGGCCTCAGGCCGGCATCACGATCGGATGTCGCGAGTCCACCAGCAGCGATTCGATGCCGTACGCCCCTGCCAGGCTGGCCAGTTGCGCAGGAAGATTCAGAAATTGCAGCGTGGCGCCGCGGCCCTGGGCCACCCGGCGCCAGCCAAGCAGCACCGCCAACGCCGACGAGTCGAACTGGCGCAGCGGTGCGCAATCGACCTGGGTAGCGCCCGCCTCGATGCGCGCTACTCCGGCCCGATAAGCGGCCGTGGCCGCCGCATGAGTCAGCGTCGGCCCACACTCGAATTGGTTGATGGCTAGCATCTGCTTTCCTTCACGCGCATTCCTGCACCCATTCTTTCACCCATTTCCGCACCGATTGTTTGCCGATCCCGTCAACGCATTCGTTCGAAATCAGGACGCTTTGCCGTTGGCCAATTGTTGATTACGCTGCGTCAAAAACTGAATCAAGCCATCGATGCCGTGCTGCGAGATCTGTTCCGAAAACTGCTGCTGATAGGCCGGCACCAACCACGCACCCAACACGTTGATGTCATATACGCGCCAGCCGTTGGGCGTCTTCGACAAGCGGTAGTCGAGTTCGATCGGCTGGCCCTGGCCCAGCACCTGCGAAGCCACCACAACATCGGTCGCATCGCTGGCGGCGCGCAGCGGCTTGTACACGATCTCTTGGTTATTCACCTGCGCGAGCGCCCCCGAGTAAGTACGAATCAGCAGCAACTTGAATTGCTCGATGACTTGCGTGCGCTGCTGCGGCGTAGCGTTGAGCCAGTTGCGGCCCATCACGAGGCGTGTGGTGTGCTCGAAATCGGTATAGGGCAGGATCTTTTCGTTGACGAGCCGGGTAATTTCGGTGATATCGCCTTTCTTGACAGCCGGATCGGCCTTGAGGGTATTCAACACATCGGTCGTGACCGATTTCATCAGTCCATCGGGCGTCGAGGTGTCGACGTTTTGGGCAGCTGCAAAGCCGCTGAACGCCGTCAGCGCAACAAAAACGGGGATTAGAAACAGCTTTTTCATGCTCAAGATCCTGTTATCGAGTTGGCAGTTTAGAGACCGCGCCACTTCGAAAAGTTCGGCGCAGTCATATTTATCTAAAGTGGAACGACGGGAATGACGGTAGGAAGCGGCTGGGCGGTGTGTACTGCGAGCCCGGCACACCACTGTTGACGTTGCCGCCCCCAATCGCCGCGCTTGCGCCAGACGGCGCTACGGCAGCGGAGGCACCCGAAGTGTTAGCAGGAGCCGTCGCGGCAGCGGTGCTTGGTGCAGGAGCGGTTGCCGCGGCAGCGCTGGCTGCAGGGGCGACGGCCGCTGCCCCACTCGCTGGCGCGAGCGCGGAGCCCGTCGGCTCACCCACATCCTGATAAACCGGGGCGGCAGCACTAGCCCCGTCGATCTCGTATTGGCGTCGCTGCAGGTAGCCGCCGCGCACGAACGAATATTTGTCCAATGCGGCGTCGCTGAGCAAGTCCGATGCGCCGATCAACGATGCCCGGGTATTGATCAGTCGCACACCATACAGCGTGGTCGCAACCCAGGTCGGATCGATATAGCCGATCGGATCGGCGAAATAATCGACCACCAGGCCAGCGCCGTCGCGTACCGTGCTCGGTCCAAGCAATGGGATCACGAGATAAGGGCCTTGCTGCACGCCGTAGTGGCCCAACGTCAGGCCGAAATCCTGGTTATGCTTGGGCAGCCCCGCTTGCGAGGCGAAATCGAATAAACCGCCCACGCCGAATACCGTATTCATCGCTACCCGCATCAAGTCTTCGGTACCCTCGGTGCCTTTGCCCTGCAGGTAATCGTTCACCATCGTGTAGGCGTCGCCGAAATTGCCGAAGAAATTCGTCACCACAGTGCGCGCAAACTGGGGAAGCAGCCAGTTATATCCCTGCGCAACCGGCTTCAGAACCGCATGATCGACTGCATCATTGAATTTGAAAACGGTGCGATTGGCGCTTTCGAACGGGTCGCCCGGCGTCGGGTTGGTGACCGTCGCGCAGCCCGCCAATGCAAGCAGGGAAACTCCAGCCGAAACCGCCGCGACAAGCGCGGGGAATCGAATACCACATACACGCATTACTTATCCCCTTTGGAAGCCGACGCAGCAACTGCGCCGGAAGCGTTCGGCAACGACGTCGCTGCAGGCGTCACCGCAGGTGCCAATGCGGTCGACACGGCGGGCGTCGCTGCAGGCGCCGGTGTGGCGGTCGCAGCGGCGCCTGTTTTAGAGGCTCCGGAGTCTGCCGCCTTGTTATATAAAAATTGGCCGATCAGGTTCTCCAGAACCACGGCCGACTGCGTCATGGTGATCGTATCGCCTGCCTTCAGCATCTCGGTGTCGGCGCCCGGCAGCAAGCCGATGTACTGCTCGCCAAGCAGGCCGGCCGTGAGGATCTGCGCCGAACTGTCTTTCGGGAAGGGGTATTGGCTGTCGATATCGATCGTCACCACCGCCTGGTAGCTCTGCGCGCTGAAACTGATGCTGGCCACTCTGCCCACCGTGACACCCGCGCTTTTCACCGGCGCGCGGGCTTTGAGGCTACCGACATTGTCGAAATTGAGTTTGACCGCATAAGTGGACTGGAACGACAGCGAGCTCATGTTGCCGGCTTTGAGCGCGAGAAACAGCAACGCGGCAAAACCCAGCACCACGAACAGGCCAACCCAAAAATCGAGAGCAGTCTTTTTCATCGTGTTTCTCTGTCTAATTGAACATCAGCGCCGTAAGCAGGAAATCCAGCCCGAGCACCGCCAGCGAGCCGAACACCACCGTTCGCGTAGTTGCACGCGACACCCCTTCGGGCGTGGCCTGAGCTTCGTAACCCTGGTACAGGGCAATGAAGGTCACGGCAAAACCAAACACGATACTTTTCACCACACCGTTGCCGACGTCTTTCCACACATCGACGCCACCTTGCATTTGCGACCAGAACGCGCCCGCGTCGACGCCGATCAGCAGCACGCCGACGATATAACCGCCCATGATCCCCACCGCGCTGAAAATCGCGGCCAGAATCGGCATCGAGATGATGCCCGCCCAGAAACGCGGCGCGACCACATAGCGCAGCGGATCGATCGCCATCATTTCCATCGCCGTAAGCTGCTCGCCGGCTTTCATCAAGCCGATTTCAGCGGTCAGCGACGTGCCCGCACGGCCCGCAAACAACAGCGCCGCCACCACCGGACCCAATTCACGCACCAGGCTCAAGGCCACCAACAGACCCAGCGCCTGCTCCGAACCGTATCGATTGAGCGTGTAATACCCCTGCAAACCGAGCACGAAACCGACAAACAAGCCCGATACGGCGATGATCACCAGCGAATAATTACCCAGGAAATGGATCTGTTTAATGACAAGACGCGGGCGCCGCAGCATAGCAAAAAACATCGACACGAGTTGCACGAACATGCGCGTCGCGTAACCGGCGCGCATGACGCCACCGATCACGCTGCGTCCAATCGCTGAAATCATGAGCGTCCTCCGTGCGTGGACGCGGCACCGAAATCCGTGTCCAGCGGTGTCGCCGGGTAGTGAAACTTGAAAGGTCCATCGGGCGCGGCATCGATAAACTGGCGCACGCTGGGATCCTGTGACGCCCGCAGCGTTTGCGGCGTGCCTTCGGCGAGGATGCCGCCGCCCGCGATGAAATAAACGTAATCGGCAATCGCGAACGATTCGGTCACATCATGCGAAACCAGAATGGTCGTGGCGCCCAAGGCGCTGTTGAGGGTGCGGATCAGGGTTGCGGTAATGCCCAGCGACACTGGATCGAGCCCGGCAAACGGCTCGTCATACATCATCAGCTCGGGGTCGAGCGCAATCGCGCGCGCCAATGCCACGCGCCGCGCCATGCCACCGGAAATCTCCGCCGGGAACAGGTCGCGCGCACCGCGCAGGCCGACCGCGTTGAGCTTCATCAGCACCAGGTCGCGCAGCAATGGCTCCGGCAAATCGGTGTGCTCGCGCAATGGGAAGGCGACGTTGTCGAACACCGACATATCGGTAAAGAGCGCGCCGAACTGGAATAGCATGCCCATTTTGCGGCGCGCGGCATAAAGCCCGTCGTGGTCGAGCTGCCCGATATCCTGCCCCTGGAACAGCACTTGACCGCGGTTTGCATGCACAAGGCCGCCCAGCAGTCGCAAAATCGTCGTCTTGCCGCAGCCGGAGCCGCCCATCACGGCGACCACCTGGCCGCGCGGGATACGCATGCTCAGCTTGGAAAGGATCAGGCGATCGCCATAGCCGAAATCGACATCGCGGAGTTCCAATAAGGTTTCGTCTGGGACGTTAGTCACGGTCGGCGACATGGAGAGTGAAATTCAGAGCTGCTGATTATAGGGGCTTATGCCACAAGGCGTTGCACTAGCCGCATTATCGGATTTTTCGCTACCTTACAGCGCTTCACTCGCCCGATAGTCAAGCTCAAAAACATGTTGCAATGCAGCCACGGCGGCGGGCACATCGGCCGCGGCGGTAATGGCGCTCACCACCGCAGCGCTACCCACCGACGTTGCCAGCACGCTCGGCAATTCCGCCAGACCAATGCCGCCGATTGCCACACTGGGTACTTTTTCGGCCAACAGGTCAATATAGCAACGCAGCCGCGCAAGCCCTTGCGGCGCGGTGGCGACGTGTTTGGTCGCGGTGGCAAATACAGCGCCGGTCGCGATGTAACTGGGGCGAAAGTGCCACGCTACCAGCATTTCGTAAATTCCATGTGTCGACAGCCCGAGTCGCATGCCGGATCGCGCCAGTGCTTCCATGTCCGCATTCGGCCAATCTTCCTGGCCAAGATGCACACCGTAGGCGCCCGCTTGCAGCGCGAGCGCACTATGATCGTTGATAAATACCCGCGCGTCGTACGCGTTTCCCGCCGCCACGGCCCGCTGGATCTCGCGCTCGAGTACGGCGCGATCGGTCGATTTGCAGCGTAACTGTAGGGTCTTGACGCCAAGATCGAGCAAACGCTCGATCCATTGCGCATCGGGCACCACCGGATACAAACCGAGGCGGCTCGGACAGGCCGCAAAGGGCGTGCCGGGCGGCGGCAATCCCGCGACCCGGGGTAGCGCATCCAGGTCGCTCGGCCAGTCGTCGGCGCGGGCCGCGTCGTCGCGCCAACCCCAAGAGAGGCACAGCGCGTCCTGCGGCTCAAAGCCGCAGTCCAGAAACGCCGCGAGGGCCGCAATCCATTGCGTGGCCGGCGCACCGTGAAGACGATAGACGTTTTGGCCCCACGCCAAGCTGACGATTTCGTCCGCCACGACGATCAGGGCCACGCCCTGTTCCACTAGATCTGCTTGTTGCGTCGTGTTCAGCGCATGTCCCTGATCGACCACCAGGTCGCCGGGACCCAACTCGAGGGCGGTATTGCTCACCGCTTGCGTCCAGATGCGCCACTGTTGAACCGGTGGCCGCCACTCGCCCAGGCGCGCCCGGATTCGCGCGGCGCGCGCCTGTAATTGGGGTTGCGCGTCGGCGAACGACACCTGTGCGAGCGTGTCGCTCATGGTTGCGCGCCTGCATGATGCCAAAACGGCGTCCCGACGACCGCAGTGCTGGGATGGGCCGTGTCGCGCTCGGGCATCGGGCCGGCCAACCAAGCCGTACGACCGGCTTGAGTGGCTGCGGCAAAGGCACCCGCCATGCGTGCCGGGAAAGTGGCTTGCGACACCGCGGTATTGAGCAGCACGCCGTCAAAGCCCCATTCCATGACCTGGCACGCGTGCGAAGGCAGGCCCAAGCCAGCATCGACGATCAGCGGCACGTCAGGCAACCGCTCGCGCAGCATGCGCAGGCCGTACGGGTTGACGATGCCTTTTCCCGTGCCGATCGGTGCGCCCCACGGCATCAGGGCCTGGCATCCGACATCGAGCAGTTTGCGGCCGACCACCAGGTCTTCGGTGCAATACGGCAGCACCTTGAAGCCTTCACGGATCAGTTGGGTGGCCGCTTCGACCAAACCCAGCGGATCGGGCTGCAAGGTGTAGTCGTCGCCGATCAGTTCGAGCTTGATCCAGTCAGTGGCGAAAACCTCGCGAGCCATCAGCGCGGTATTCACCGCCTCGCGCACGGAGTGGCAACCGGCGGTATTGGGGAGCAAGGGCACCGTACCTTGCTTGAGCACGTCGAAAAACCCGGCATTGACGTCGCCGGTACCGCTGATCTGCCGACGCAGTGCGACGGTCAACATGCCAGGCTGTGCCGCCGCGACGGAATCGGTCAGCGCCTGCAACGACGGATAGCGCGCCGTGCCAAGCAAAACTCGGCTCGCGAAGGTTACGCCGTAGAGCGTCAGCGCGTCGAGGGGTGCTGTGTTCGTCGCTGCGCTGGCGCCTGTGTGCGTCGTTGCGGTCGCCGCTGTGGTCGACGTGTTGGTCGACGTGTTGCTCAGCGCGTTGGCCAAATGAGGCTCAAGTCTTTCGGTTGGATTGTTCAAAGCCAGATCCTTCTGTTAGTGCGTGTCGATTCGGTGCAAGCGCTCAGCCGCCCGCAACCGGCTGCACGACATCGAGCCGGTCGCCCGCCTGCAAGTTGTGCTGCCCATGCAGGCCACGCGCGACAAAATCGCCGTTGACCGCTACCGCGTAGGGCGGCTTGGCGCCGTATGCGGCAAGCGCGTCGGCCACCGTCGCGTGCATCGGCACGCTAAGCGGCTGCTGGTTAATCACAATTTCAATTTCCATCACTGATTTCTCTGTTCTTCCTGCTTGCCGTTCTTCTTGCTCGCTGTTCTTCTTACTTATGCCGATTCAGACGCTCCTCACGGCTGACGCTGCATCAGCTCGGGCCAACGCGCCGCGGCGCGCCAGTGTTCAAATTGCCCCTCGCCTTGCAGCTTGCCCGCGAGCAAATCGCCGCAAAAGCGCGCAGCTTGCCCAACCACTTCGGGCGAAATCATGTAGCCATGCCGGTATAGACCGTTGACCCGCACCGTATGCGTGCCGTTCCATGCGATCGCCGGACGGTGATCGGGCAGCGTCGGCCGGTTTTGCGAATTGAGTTCGAGAATGCGCGCCTCGCCAAAACCCGGATGGATCGAATACGCAGCACTGAGCAGCTCGAGCGCCGAACGCACGCTAACGGGCGAAGCATCCTCGCCTTCGACCTCGGTTGCGCCGATCACATACAGATCGTCCTGCTTGGGCGCGATATAGAGCGGGTAGCGTGGATGCAGCAGACGTATCGGGCGCGCCAGATTGATGCCGGGGGCATGGACTCGCGCCACCTCACCTCGAATGCCGCGCAGCGCCGGCCACGCCGGTTTGCTGCCCAGGCCGCGGCAATCGACGACGATGCGCGCGCGTGGCTCCTGGCCGGCTTCGATCGTGACGTTCCAATGCTGCTCGACGCCACGCGCGGTCAGCCCTGCGCGCAAGGCGTTCAGTAATTGCCGATTGTCCATCTGGCCTTCGCGCGGCAGTAGCAAGCCGCGCTCGAAGCGCCCCGCCAGTGCCGGTTCGACCGCATTCAGTTGAGGCCCGCGCAGCACTTGCACGCCGCCATCGAGCAATGCGGCGCTGGCATTGGCGCGCATCCGGCTGTCGAACAAGCCCGCCTCGGCGCGATCAGCCGTATGCCAGACCACCAGCGTGCCGGCACGCTGAAAAAATACCGGTTCGGGTAGCGCGGCCAGTAGCGTGGGCCAGACTTCGAGCGAAGCCGCGCCGAGCTCGGTAATGAGCGTTTCGGCCGACGCCGCTTCCGCCAGCGGCGCCAGCATGGCCGCCGCGACCCAGGCTGCCGCGCCCGTGCCGCTCGCGTCGCCGCGCTCGTACAACGCGACGCGATGGCCTTCCCCGGCTAGCATCCAGGCAAGCAGGCGCCCGCTCAGCCCGCCGCCGAGGATGGCAAAATCAGGAATGGTGACTGCGGTCATTCAAATCATGAGCCATAGGTACATCACCGATATCCGGTGGTGGAGTGTAGACGTACCGATCGATGGCGGGGAGAGGTCCGGGAAGATAACCTGCGCTGTGCATGAGCGACCCCGATCCCAGGTTTCATGACGGGGGCACATGGCGCAAGCCCGGAAACTCCCCGCGCCAGTATTATCTGGATCGGGTCTTAAGGGTTTTTCTCAGCCTGGTCCGGGCAAACTGCGCAGCCTATGGCTGCAATCCGAACCGAGCACCCCTGTTCCTTATATGTTTCCCATTAAATCATAGATTCCTCGGCATCCGCAAATTGTCGCGACCGGCCTTAGACATACATTGTCATCGATGCGGCCGTGTCGAGACCGGCAATCGCAACCCCGCGACGCCCCCGGTCTGGCAAAATGGGCGACAATCGGGCGCCGGGGGAAGTTCGCGCCAGAAGCCTGCTCGGGATGCCCCGCTCCGGGAGCGTGCTCCGGAAGCCGGCTGACGAAACCCGCGTCGGAAGTCCGCGCAGGAGGTCCGCGCAGGAGGTCCGCTTAGGAAGCCCATTTAGGAAACCCACTCAGGAAGCCGGTTTAGGAAGCCGGTTTAGAAAGCCCTATTTAAGCTTAATTTAAGATGGGCACGCGACCATGGCGCGCGCCTTCCTGTTTTGCGTTCCTCCCGATGCGGCGCTGCGCGCTCACGGGACGGTGGTCATTTTGCTTTTCGGAACCCTGCATGACACCTGATTCGACTCAAGACAAGATCTCCGCGTGGAGTCTCATCCGCCCCTACTGGTTCTCGGAAGATCGCTGGCCCGCGCGCGGACTGTTGGTCTTCGTGATCGCCATGAATATGGCGCTCGTGTATATCAACGTGCGTCTGAATTCCTGGCAGGTCAGCTTCTACGACACGCTCACCAAGAAAGACGTCAGTGGTTTTCGCTCATCGCTGATCGAGTTCTCGGTTCTCGCGTTCATGTACATCATCATTTACTCGTATCGCACGTACTTCAGGCAGATGCTCGAGTTCCGCTGGCGCCAGTGGCTCACCGATCGCTATTTGCAGCGCTGGCTGGGCGACAACGCGTTTTACCGCATCGAGCGCGACAAACTCGCGGACAACCCCGACCAGCGTATCTCCGACGACCTCCAGTCGCTGGCCACTACGACCCTCGCCCTGTCGCTCGATTTGCTCTCGACCGTCGTCTCGCTGTTATCGTTCGTCACCATCTTGTGGGGGCTGTCCGGGGCGCTCTCGTTCATGCTGGTCGGACATCCGATTACGATTCCGGGTTATATGCTCTGGGTCGCGGCAATTTACGCGATAGCCGGCTCGTGGATCATGCACAAGATCAACCATCCGCTGGTGTCGATCGAATATCAAAAGCAGCGGGTCGAAGCCGATTTCCGCTTTTCGCTGATACGTCTGCGTGAAAACGCCGAGCAGGTTGCCCTTTATAACGGCGCGGAAACGGAAGACGCGCACCTGAAAACCACGTTTTCCCGGATCCGCAGCAACTGGAAACTGGTGATGAAATTCACGCGGCGCCTCACGCTGGTCACCACGCTCTACGGCCAGTTGGCGACCATCTTCCCGCTGATCGTCGCGTCGCCCCGCTACTTCGCCGGCGCGTTCTCGATCGGCGTGCTGTTCCAGATTTCCAGCGCGTTCGGCAACGTGAGCGACTCGCTGTCGTGGTTCATCAGCAGTTATCCGACACTGGCCGGATGGCGCGCCACCGTCAATCGTTTGCGCGAATTCCAGCGGGTCATGCGTACTCAACACTGGGCCGAATCGGAGTCGCCGGCCACGCTGCACGGCGGGATCAACCGGCATATGAACGATATGCCCAATCTTGCCACGCGTGACTTGCAACTGGCGCTGCCTAACGGCCATGCGCTGTCGACGGTCGGTTCGATCAACATCGAGCCCGGTTCGCGCTGGTTGGTGCGCGGACCGTCGGGCACCGGCAAGAGCACGCTGATGCGCGCCTTGGCGGGCCTCTGGCCGTTCGGCGACGGCGCGATCGACGCACCGGTCGGCGCCCAGATGATGTTCTTGCCGCAGCAAAGCTACGTGCCCATCGGCACGTTCAAGGCGGCGCTGACCTATCCTTCGGCCGCCGACGCCTTCAGCGACGAAGCCTGCCGCGACGCCCTCAAGGCAGCCAGCCTCCCCGACTACATCGATCAGCTCGACGTCAGCGAGCACTGGGGGCGTCGGCTGTCGATGGGTGAGCAGCAACGACTCGCGTTTGCGCGAGTGCTGCTGCAGCAGCCCGACTATCTGTTCCTCGACGAGGCGACCAGCGCATTGGATAGCGAGACCGAACGCAGCCTTTACAACGCCGTGATCACGCGCTTGCCGAAGGCCGCCATTGTCAGCGTCGCGCATCGCGAATCGCTTGCGGCGTTTCATCAGCACACGCTGGAAATGCAACGCGCCGCCTGATCGAGCGGGTGCGTCGCGGGAGCAGGCGCGAGCATTGCGTCGCGCTGATGAGCTTGGCGCGACATCGGGCCAAACCGCAGATTGGGCCGCGGACTAGCCCGCGGGAATTAGTCCGCGAACTGACCCGTGACCTGAGCCGCGCTTCGGCACGGCCCGCTCAGCTCACCTCGACCTGCCCCATCATCCCCTGGTCCTCATGCTCCAGTACATGGCAGTGAAACATCCGTCTGCCCGGCTGCGCCTGCATCAGCTTGATGCGCACCGTTTCTCCCGATTTCAGGTTGACCGTATCGTGTAGCGCCACGTATGCCGGGCGCTCGACGCGTCCTTGCAGCTCACGCTCTAACACCGTGAACTGCGTACCGTGGATATGAAACGGATGATCCATATCCGAGCGGTTGACGATCTCCCATTGCTCGACCGCACCGACACGGCTGGTCAGATCCACGCGCTGCATATCGAAGCTGCGCCCATTGAGCAAAAACGCCATGGGGCGGGCGCCACCTGTCGCCATCCCCATCGCCATCGCTTCGGACATCACCACTTGCTTGTGCGCGGTGATCTTTCCCAGATCGGGCAGTTGGCGCAGCGTGTCAGGAAGCGCGGCCAAGGGCGGGTGCTTCGCGTCGAACCCGACGTCCAGTAATGGGACGGCGGTCGGCGTGGCCACCGCGCCCATCTTGCCGCGATCGTAGGCGCCGGCGATCAAGAACGCCGTGCGGGAGCCTCCGGCGTCCACCACCACATCGATGCGCTGCGCGGGAGCGAGCAGATATTCCCGCAGCCCTTTTTGCGGCGCACCCAACAAACCGCCGTCGGTGCCCACCAGCGTGTAGCCGTGGCCCGGCAGTTGCAGGCGCAGATAGCGCGCGTTGCTGGCGTTGAGGATGCGCCAACGTTCGCGGCCAATTGCGCTAAAAGCCAAGTGTGGCTGCCGCTGCCCATTGACCAGCACGAATTGGCCTTCACGGCCGTTCATCCAGTCGCCGGCATCGTTTTCGGAGATCGTGGCATCTCGATTAAGCTTGAGGTCGGTCACCATCAGCACGCGCTGCGGCACAGCCGCAAGCGGATCGTGTGCGGACGTCACGCGGATTGCACCGGCCAGCCCGCGAAAGACTTGCTCGGAGCTCAGTTGATGCGGATGCGGATGGTACCAATACAAGCCTTCCGTATCGGCTGGAATGGTGAAGCGGTAGACTCGGCTCGCACCCGGCGCGACCATCTGCGCCGGATTGCCGTCCTGCTCGGCCGGCACCGGCAGCCCGTGCCAATGCAGCGTCGTCGGCTGGCTCAAGTGATTGTGCAGCGTGATCTCGACACGGTCGCCCGCGTTGAGATCGATCAGCGGCCCCGGCATCATGCCGTTGTACGCCCATACCTCGGTGAGCTGGCCGGGGATTAGCTCGACTCGCGTGGGAGCCGCCGTGAGGCTTGCACGAAACACGCCCGGTTCGCGGCTCTCGTTTTGCAAGCGCGGCAATTCATTGAGCGGCGCTCCAGCCGGGATCGCGTTCGCCGCGGCCAGCTCGGGGCTAGGTCCTCGCATCGTCATTTTTGTGGGCGGTGTCGCCGTCGCTTGCGAAGCCGAGGTCATGCCGGCCATCCCTGGCATGCCAGGCATTGCGCCCATAGCGCCCGTGGCTTCGTGGTGCATCGTTTGGGCGGATACCGCTCCCGAGCCGGCGAGTCCGGTCAAGCCGAGTGCACCCAGCAGAAAATGTCTACGTTCCATTCGTTATCTCTCTATCGTACTAAGCTGCCGTCCAGCCCTGACAAGACATGGCGGACGGCGCGAACCGATGGCGCGCGGCCACCGGGCTTGGCTGGCATCAAGCGTACTGTCGAGGAGGTGGATGCGGCACGTCAGTCTGTGCCGATGTATAGGTCGCTTGCACCGCTGATCCGACACGGTAGAAAAGTACCATCTGAGCCGGCTGCGTGGGAGCCAAGGTCATCAACGGTGTGCACGCGCCACATGTCGCGCAGAGCGCACATTCGATACAGCCCGACGCCGGCATCGGGCGAGGATGCGAGGTCGCTAGCAGATGATCTGAGGTAGCAGAACTAGCGGAGGATACGGCGTCGCGAGCGTGGTTCGGCGCCATATGAACCGTCATCCCGGCCATCGCTTCATGACATGGCGACGACACGGCACCCCATCCCTGAAGGGATAGTACGGCCATGCACAAACAGACGATCGCCCGGATGAATCGATTAGACACGAGAATAGAGCCGCTTTTTGGACTCGCACCTGGACCCGCAGTTGGCTCCGTGCTGGTCCTATTACTGCCGCTGGAAATAGACTTGGCCGCACCGCAATGGGCCAACGGGGCACCAGAACGGCACCCCGCGACAACATTTTACCGCGGCAATTCGGAAGCACCCATCAAATACGCATCGACTGCTCGCGCGCACTGACGGCCTTCACGGATCGCCCACACCACCAACGACTGCCCACGGCGCATGTCGCCCGCCGCGAAGACCTTCTCGACATTGGTGTAATACGCGCGTTCACCCTCGGTGCTCGCACGCGCATTGCCGCGCAGATCCTTTTCGACCTGAAAGGCGTCCAGCACGCCCGCCACCGGCGCCACGAAGCCCATTGCCAACAAGACCAGATCGGCCTTCAACTCGAATTCGGAGTCCGGCACTTCCTGCATCTTGCCGTCCTTCCATTCGACCCGAGCCGCGATCAGCTTTTCGACTTTGCCGTTGCTGCCTTCGAAGCGCTTGGTGGCAACCGCCCAATCGCGCTCGCAACCCTCTTCGTGCGAAGACGAGGTGCGCAACTTGATCGGCCAGTACGGCCAGACCATAGGCTTGTTTTCCTCTTCGGGCGGCTGCGGCATCAATTCGAACTGCTGCACGCTCGCGGCGCCGTGGCGGTTGGACGTGCCCACGCAATCCGAACCGGTATCGCCGCCACCGATGACGACCACATGCTTGCTGCTCGCCTTGATCTGCGCGTCGAGCTTGTCGCCCGCGTTCACCCTGTTTTGCAGCGGCAGGAATTCCATGGCGTAATGGACGCCTTGCAGATCGCGGCCCGGCACGGGTAGATCGCGCGGTGCTTCCGCGCCGCCGGCAATGATTACCGCGTCGAAGTCTTCGCGCAGTTGCTGCGGCGAAATCGTTTCTTTCGCGTCGTTGGCGATGTGCGCCGCAGGCGCTTCGGCGCCGATAAACACGCTGGTGCGAAACACCACGCCTTCGGCTTCCATCTGGCGCATGCGGCGATCGATCAGCCATTTTTCCAGCTTGAAATCGGGAATGCCATAGCGCAACAGGCCGCCGATCCGATCGTTTTTCTCGAACACGGTGACATCGTGGCCCGCACGCGCGAGCTGCTGAGCGGCGGCGAGGCCGGCGGGGCCTGAACCCACCACCGCAATTTTCTTGCCGGTTTTATGCGTGGGCAATTGCGGCTCGACCCAACCTTCGCCCCAGGCCTTGTCGATGATGGCGTGCTCGATCGACTTGATGCCGACCGCGTCATCGTTGATGCCCAGCGTGCATGCCGATTCGCACGGAGCCGGACAGATGCGCCCGGTGAATTCCGGGAAATTATTGGTCGAGTGCAGTACCTCGATCGCGCCGCGCCAGTCCTGGCTGTAGACCAGATCGTTGAAGTCCGGAATGATGTTGTTGACCGGGCAGCCGTTGTTGCAAAACGGAATGCCGCAATCCATGCATCGTGCGCCCTGCTTTTTGGCGTCGGCGTCGGACAGTGCAAAAACGAATTCCTTGTAATGCTTTACGCGCGCCTGCGGCGGCTCGTAGGTCTCTGAGAGACGCTCGAACTCGAGAAAACCGGTTGCTTTGCCCATGCTTTTCTCTTCTTCCCAATGTCAGTTGTAGGTGGGCGCCAGCGGCGGTGATGCGCGCTGGCCGGCGCCCAAATTTCAGTCAAATCTCAATGAATCAAGTGGCAATCCAGTGACAATCACGCAACAGCGCAGCTCAAGCGGCAGCGACGATTTTCACGCCGTTGCCCGCTGCGTCCGCTTCGGCTTTGGCGCCGAGATCGCTGAGCGCGCGCTTGTAGTCGATCGGGAACACTTTGACGAATTGCCGGCGTGAGGCGTCCCAATTTTCGAGCAAGCTCTTGGCGCGCATCGAACCGGTGAACTGGAAATGGCGCTCTATCATGCCGCGCAGCATCGCCTCGTCGGTACTGCCGGCATGCCACAAAGTGCGCTCTACGGTGCGCTCCTGTTCAGCCTGCTGCAGCACCGGGTCCAGCGTCACCATGGACTTGTTGCACTTGCCGCCGAACGTGCCATCCGGGTCGTAGACGAAGGCCACGCCGCCGGACATGCCAGCCGCAAAGTTGCGCCCGGTTTCGCCCAGCACCACGACCGTGCCACCCGTCATGTATTCGCAACCGTGGTCGCCCGTGCCTTCGACGACCGCCGAGGCCCCCGAATTGCGTACGCAAAAACGCTCGCCCGCCACGCCCCGGAAGAAGGCCTCGCCCTCGATCGCGCCGTACATCACCGTGTTGCCGCAAATGATGTTTTCTTCGGACTTGCCGCGGAAATCAGTGGTCGGACGAATGATGATGCGACCGCCCGACAAGCCCTTGCCCACGTAGTCGTTGCCGTCGCCAACCAGGTCGAGCGTCACTCCGCGTGCGAGGAAGGCGCCGAAACTCTGGCCGGCCGTCCCTTTGAGCTGGATATGAATCGCGTCGTCGGGCAGGCCCTCGTGACCGTATTTCTTGGCAATCACGCCCGAGAGCATCGCTCCGACCGTACGATTGACGTTACGTACCGGCTGGATGAACGAGACGTGCTCGCCCTTGTTAATCGCTGCTTTGGATTTCTCGATCAGGATATGGTCGAGTTCCTTGTCCAGGCCATGGTCTTGCGATTCGACGTGCAGGCGCGCCACCTCCGCCGGCATGTCGGGCAGGTGGAAAATGCGGCTGAAGTCCAGGCCGCGGGCTTTCCAATGGTCGATGCCTTTCTTCGTGTCGAGCAGGTCGGCGCGGCCGATCAGTTCGTCGAATTTGGCGATGCCCAACTGCGCCATGATTTCCCGCACTTCTTCGGCGATGAAGAAGAAGAAATTGACGACATGCTCCGGCTGGCCCTGGAATTTCGCGCGCAGCACCGGATCCTGCGTGGCGACGCCCACCGGACACGTATTCAGATGGCATTTGCGCATCATGATGCAGCCTTGGGCAACCAGCGGCGCGGTAGCGAAGCCAAACTCGTCGGCGCCGAGCAGCGCCGCGATCGCCACGTCGCGCCCGGTTTTCATCTGGCCATCGGCCTGCACACGGATACGGCCGCGCAGACGATTGAGCACCAGCGTTTGCTGCGTTTCAGCCAGGCCCATCTCCCACGGAGTGCCCGCATATTTGATCGAAGACAGTGGCGAAGCGCCGGTGCCGCCATCATGGCCGGCAATCACCACGTGATCCGCCTTGGCTTTGGCCACGCCCGCGGCGACCGTGCCCACGCCCACTTCGGCGACCAGCTTGACCGATACGCTCGCGCTCGGATTCACGCTCTTCAGGTCGTGTATCAGTTGAGCCAAATCTTCGATCGAGTAAATATCGTGGTGCGGCGGCGGCGAAATCAGGCCTACACCCGGCACCGAGAAGCGCAACTTGCCGATGTAGTCGCTGACCTTGTGGCCCGGCAATTGACCGCCTTCGCCAGGCTTGGCGCCTTGCGCCATCTTGATCTGGATCTGATCGGCCGAACTCAGGTATTCGGCCGTTACGCCAAAGCGGCCCGATGCCACTTGTTTGATCTTCGAGCGCAGTGAATCGCCGTCCTTGAGCACCGTATCGCGCACCACGGCCTCGGTGCCCATGATGTCGGCCATCGTCTGGCCCGACTTGATTGGAATCCCGCGCAATTCGTTGCGATAGCGGTGCGGATCCTCGCCGCCCTCACCGGTATTGGACTTGCCGCCGATGCGGTTCATCGCCACCGCCAGCGTCGCGTGCGCTTCGGTACTGATGGAGCCCAGCGACATGGCGCCCGTCGCAAATCGCGTGACGATGTCCTTGGCCGACTCGACCTCTTCCAGCGGAATGGCCCGCATCGGATCCACCTTGAACTCGAACAGGCCGCGCAACGTCATGTGGCGGCGGCTCTGATCGTTGATCAGATGCGCATATTCCTTGTAGGTCTGATACGAATTGCTGCGCGCCGAGTGTTGCAGCTTGGCAATCGCGTCGGGGGTCCACATATGTTCTTCGCCGCGCACGCGATAAGCGTATTCGCCGCCAGCATCCAACATATTGCGCAGCACCGGATTGTCGCCGAACGCTTCGCGATGCAGGGCGACCGCTTCTTCGGCCACTTCGAATATGCCGATGCCGCCCACGTTGCTGGCCGTGCCGTGGAAATACTGGCCAACCAGTTCCTTGGAAAGCCCGATCGCCTCGAAAATCTGAGCGCCGGTGTAGGACATGTAGGTTGAAATGCCCATCTTCGACATGACCTTCTGCAGGCCCTTGCCCACCGCCTTCACGAAGTTCTTGACCGCCTTCTCCGACGACAACTCGCCCGACAGCCCCTGTGCGAGATTTGCCAGCGTTTCCATGGCTAGGTACGGGTGAACCGCTTCCGCGCCGTAACCGGCCAACAACGCGAAATGATGCACTTCGCGCGCCGAACCGGTTTCGACCACCAGCCCGGTGCTGGTGCGCAAACCATGGCGAACCAGATGCGTATGGACCGCCGAGGTGGCCAACAAGGCCGGAATGGCGACATTATCGCGATCGGTGCGACGATCCGAAACGATCAGGATGTTGTAGCCCGATTTGACGGCGTCGACGGCTTCCGCGCACAGCGACGCGAGACGGGCTTCGATGCCCTCCTTGCCCCAGGCGACCGGATAGCAGATGTTCAATTCGTAGGCGCTGAATTTGCCGCCGGTGTATTGGTCGATCGCGCGGATTTTGGCGATGTCCTGGAAATCCAGCACCGGCTGCGCCACTTCGAGCCGCATCGGTGGGTTGATGTTGTTGGTATCGAGCAGATTGGGCTTGGGTCCGATAAACGACACCAGCGACATCACCATGTTTTCGCGGATCGAGTCGATCGGCGGGTTGGTCACCTGCGCGAACAACTGGCGGAAATAGTGATACAGCGTCTTGTTCTTCGACGACATGACCGCGAGCGGCGAATCGTTGCCCATCGAGCCGATCGCTTCCTCGCCGCTGAGTGCCATCGGCGCCATCAGGAACTTGAGATCTTCCTGGGTATAGCCGAACGCCTGCTGGCGATCGAGCAGCGAGCTCGCGCTGGTATCGCGCGCCTGGGCGTTTTGCGCTTCGATTTCGTCCAGCTTGACGCGCACGGCTCCAATCCAGCTCTTGTAGGGCTTGGCATTGGCGAGGTTGTCCTTGAGTTCCTTGTCGTCGATGATGCGGCCTTGCTCCATGTCGATCAGGAACATCTTGCCCGGCTGCAGACGCCATTTCTTGACGATCTTCGATTCGGGAATCGGCAACACGCCCGCTTCCGACGCCAGGATCACGATGTCGTCGTCGGTAATGCAATAACGCGCCGGGCGCAGGCCGTTACGATCGAGCGTGGCGCCAATCTGGCGGCCATCGGTGAAAGCGATCGCGGCAGGGCCGTCCCACGGCTCCATCATGGCTGCGTGATATTCGTAAAAGGCGCGGCGGTTGTCGTCCATCAACGTGTGCTGTTCCCAGGCTTCCGGGATCATCATCATCATCGCGTGAACCAGCGGGTAACCCGCCATTACCAGCAGTTCGAGACAGTTGTCGAACGAAGCGGTGTCGGACTGACCGGGGTAGATCAGCGGCCACAGTTTTTCGAGATCGGTGCCGAGCACCGCGCTCGAGATGGCACCCGTGCGCGCCGACAGCCAGTTGACGTTGCCCTTCACGGTATTGATTTCGCCGTTGTGGGCAATCATGCGATAGGGGTGAGCCAGTTCCCAGGCCGGGAACGTGTTGGTGGAGAAACGCTGGTGCACCAGCGCCAACGCCGAAACCGTGCGCTCGTCCTGCAGGTCGATGTAATAGACGCCGACTTGACCGGCCAGCAACAAGCCTTTATAGACGACGGTGCGCGCCGACATCGACGGCACGAAGTATTCCTTGCCGTGCTTGAGCTTGAGCGCCTGAATCCGGTGGCTCGCGGTTTTGCGGATCACGTACAGTTTGCGCTCGAGCGCATCCGTCACAATGATGTCCTTGCCCCGGCCGATGAAGATTTGGCGGATGACCGGCTCGCTGGCTTTCACCGTCGGCGAGATCGGCATGGTGGGATCGACGGGCACGTCGCGCCAGCCCAGCACCACTTGCCCTTCGGCGTTGACCGTGCGTTCCAATTCCTGCTCGCAGGCAAGCCGCGACGCATGTTCCTTGGGCAGGAAGATCATCCCCACCCCGTATTCGCCGGCCGGCGGTAAAGTCACGCCTTGCTTGGCCATCTCTTCGCGGTAGAACGCGTCCGGGATTTGAATCAGGATGCCGGCGCCATCACCCATCAGCGGGTCGGCCCCAACGGCGCCCCGGTGATCGATATTTTCCAGGATCTTCAGGCCCTGCAGGACGATCTCGTGACTCTTCCTGCCCTTGATATGAGCGACAAAGCCGACGCCGCAAGCGTCGTGTTCATTGGTCGGGTCATACATGCCTTGAGCCGCGGGTTGCGTGTGGCCGACGAGCGGCTGCTGTGAGTCGTGCATGGTAGGCACCGTCCATTCTTAATTAGCAGCCATGGCGCAGAACGCCGACCGCCGGTAACCGGGAAATTTGCCGTGAGAGCAACTTGAATGCGGCAGACGCTGCATTACGTCCACAAGGCCCCAAAGGCCCTCGCCGCGCAGTCTGCCGAATTGGGAATATACCTGAGGAATCAGGCAAATACAAAAAAACGTGCATGATATGGCACCAATTACAAATGCAACATTATGGTGAAAACGTTAATTGGGGCCGCATCATAATTGGGCGTAGCGATTGGAGCTAACAATTGGGCCTAATAAATAGTTGGGCGTAATTCGAGGCGCGTGCGGATGGGTTCGGTGTCGAGGTAAAAAAAAGCCCGGAGAACCCGGGCTTCTGATGGGGTTTACGCCAATCGGACTTTACGCGGCCGGCCGCGCTGTAACGGAGAGATACGGCGGTTGGCTTCGCGCGCGGCCCACGCGCGGTACGTTTCGCTGCCTAACACCCATCCCTTGAGCGTGGCTTGCTGCAGCGCATCGACGGTACGTTGATCGAGCGGCTGCTCGCATAACTCCTTATACGCACGCTGACGTTCGAACGGCGTATTGGCCAGCGCCCAATATAGAGGATGGTCGGTTACGAGCGGATCGAGCGTGAGACCGATGTGGTGCGCATAGCTGGACCAGCGATATTGCTCGGGCGCCGCCACCAACTGTTGACGCACCGGGCTCGATTCTATGAGACGACTGCACGCCAAAAAGTATTGCACACCCTCAAATACGGTAGCTCTGTATCGTCCTTCCCACAACGTGCCGCGACGCCCATGACGCCGGTTAAAATACGCGACATATCGGCGGCCGACCGCCTGCATCGTCTTGGGCAGACTGGTTTCATCGCGCGGGGTGACGAGCAGGTGTACGCAATTCGGCAGCAGCACGTACGCGTGGACCGAAAGGTGATGGTCGCGGGCAGCCGTTTTCAAACTGTCGATAAACAGCGCGTAATCCGCATCATCCAGAAATGCAGATTGTTGACCGATGCCACGCAAGATGACGTGCTGCGGCTGGTCGGGAACATATAGTCGTGCTAGGCGAGCCATGCTTGAATTTCCGTTTATCGCACTTGGAGTATACCCGTGCCGTCAAAGTTCCGATGTCCCCGAACCCCAGACGGTTGGCCGCAAAGCCAGCATTGACGGGGGTTTTAGTTGATCAGCTCTAAGTTTGTGTCTAGTGAGCCCATCGTGTTCTGGTCATAATGGCTTCGAAACTTTCCCGGAGGAGACCTATGAATATAAAAATGTTGTCCGCGGCTGTCGCCGCCCTCGCGTTCACATCTGCCGCCCAAGCCCAATCGGCCGGCAGCATCATGCTGGGCACGGGGTGGATCCATGAAGCTCCACAATCGAGCAGCGATCCACTGGTGACCTACTCGGTCAACGGCAATGTCGTGAATCAAGCCTCCCCTGGAACCGGAGCAACGGTGCCCGGGTCGGACACACTTGGCGTGAACGCCACTTACTTCATCACGGACCACATCGCTACTGAGTTTGTCTTCGGGATCCCGCCAAAGTTCGAATTGGATGGAACTGGCGGCCTGCAATCGTTCGGAAAACTCGGTACGGTCAAAGAATGGACGCCAACGCTGTTGTTTAAATACTACTTCGCCGGTGCAGAATCGAAACTGCGTCCGTATCTTGGCGCAGGTGTCGCTTACACGTGGTTTACCGGTGGCCAAATCACTAACGGCGCATTCCAGCAAACCATCGGCGGCCCCGGCAGCACCTCGAACGTGACCGCCACCGCGGCCTGGAGCCCCGTCTTCAATGCCGGCCTGAGCTATCAGTTCACCAAACATCTGTACGGCATTGTTTCGTTGTCTTATCTGAAAATGAAAACGACCGCGACGATTAACAATTCCAGCGCTTTGACCGGTCTCAATGTGGTGGAAAAGGCGAACATCAAGCTCAATCCCATCGTCAGTTACGTGAGCCTCGCTTACCGTTTCTGAAAGCATGCAACGATTCGGGCGCTGCGCGCCACGACAAAATGCCGTCGCATCCAGCCAGATGCGACGGCATTTTTTTGTCTGAGTCGATCCGTTGCGATCCTATCCGATCGCTTGAGTCCTGATTCCGCCGATCGCTTAAGTCTTGATATTCATCAAGCCTTGAGATCCGGTCCGATCAGATCGATCCGATCGGTGCAGATCGCGTCGACACCCCAGTCGAGCAGCTCTTGCGCCCGTTGCAGATCATTGACCGTGTACGCCATCAAGCGAAACCCCGCGCTGCGGATTGCGTCGACCTGGACGGCCGTGAGTTGACGATGAGCGACGTGGATGGAAATACATTCGAGCGCCTGGGCCTGCGCTTGCCAATCGGTGGGCAAGACACTGAACAGCAGACCGCGCGGCAGAGCCGGCGCGGCCTCACAGGCGGCCGCCAGAGCAACGTAAGAGAATGACGAGAGTAACGGCGCAGGCTCGACGTCGTGCCAGTAGCGCAATACGTCCTGCGCCACGCGCTGCCCGGTTGCGCGCTCACGTCCCGGGCAGGGTTTGATCTCGACGTTCACCGCCAACGCCAAATCGTGGCACGAGTGCGCGACGGCCTCCAACGTCGGCATCGGCTCGCCGGCAAATTCCGCGGCGAACCAACTGCCGGCATCCAGTTGCGCCAGCTCATTGTACGAAAGTGCTGCCGCGGCACCCTGGCCGTTACTGGTGCGCTCCACACTATCGTCGTGCAATAAAAAACTGATGTCGTCGCGCGATAGTTTGGCGTCGAACTCGACCATACGGTGTCCCAATCGGGCTCCGGTACGAAACGCCGCCAGCGTATTTTCGGGCGCCAACGCACCGCCGCCCCGATGCGCCACCACAGCAGGATACGGCCATGCGGCCAATTTTCGATTCAATGTCATCAATCTTCGTCCATAACGAACAAGCGCCGGTATTCCTTGTGCGCGTACCGGTCGGTCATGCCAGCGATGTAGTGGGCAATCAGGCGCGCCTGCATGGTGGACTCGGCGGACTGATAGGCGGGCGGCAAAAGACGGCTGTCTTCGGAAAAGGCGTCAAACAAACCCGTGATGACGCGACGGGCCTTGTTCGCCATGCGCATGACGCGGTAGTGACGGTACAAATTCTGGAACAGAAAACGTTTGAGCTGCACCGCTTGCGCGGCAACTTCCGGGCTGTGTCCGACGAGTGGACCACAGCCGCGCACCTCGTCGGCACTGGCCGGTACGTGCTCACGCAGTGCGGCGCGCGTGGTGTCGATCAAGTCCACGATCAACGCATTGATGATGCGGCGTATCGTTTCGTGTACCAGGCGCCGCCCTTCGAGCGGTCCATGCGCCGCCAGCGCACTGGCGTGATGTACGCGCCAAAGATCGACCTGCGCAAGCTGATCGAGTTGCAGTAGACCGGAGCGCAACCCATCGTCGATATCGTGGTTGTTATAGGCAATTTCGTCGGCAAGGTTGGCAATCTGGGCTTCGATCGTCGGTTGCTGTCCGTTCAGAAAGCGCTCGCCCAAGGTGCCGAGATGCCGGGCATTTTCCCGTGAACAATGTTTGAGGATGCCTTCGCGGGTTTCGAAACAGAGGTTCAGTCCGTTGAACCCGCCGTAATGCTCCTCGAGTTCGTCGACGACTGCGAGGCTTTGCAGATTGTGTTCAAAGCCACCATGATCGCGCATGCACGCGTTCAATGCATCCTGCCCGGCGTGACCAAACGGCGTGTGACCGAGATCGTGAGCCAGTGAAATCGCTTCGACCAGATCTTCGTTGACACGCAGATTGCGCGCAACCGAACGTGCGATCTGGGCCACTTCGAGCGTATGGGTAAGCCGGGTGCGAAACAGATCACCCTCGTGGTTCACGAAAACCTGAGTTTTATATTCGAGCCGGCGAAATGCCGTGGAGTGCACGATGCGGTCGCGGTCGCGCTGGAATTCAGTGCGCGCGCTCGGTCCGGGCTCGCTATAGCGCCGTCCGCGGGAAAGCGCCGAACGCGCGGCGTACGGCGCGAGATGCGCTTCCAAGTCCAGTGGGCTATTGTCGAACGCGCTACTCACATAATGCTCCTGCCGGTGCCAAGCCCGGCTATTGCCTTTCGTTCAAACCGCTTGCGCCAATGTTGCCTGTAATGCCGAATCGGGAACAGCCGTGATAATCGCGCGCCCCACACCGTCCAGCAAAATGAATTTGACGGCGCCGGCTTCTGCCTTTTTATCCACGCTCATCAGATCCACGTAGCGCTGTGCGCCCAGCGCCGGAGCCCGCACCGGCAAATGCGCCGCGGCCACGATCGCGGTAATCCGGTCTTGTGCGGCAGCGTCGAGCAGCCCTTGCCGCACCGACAAGTCGGCGGCCATCACCATGCCGCAACCGACGGCCTCACCATGCAGCCATTCGCCATAACCCAGGCCCGCCTCGATCGCGTGGCCGAAGGTATGACCGAAATTCAAGGTGGCACGCACCCCGCCTTCACGCTCGTCCGCCGCGACCACGCGAGATTTGATGTCGCACGACACCTTCACGGCATGCATCACCGCCGATTCCTCGCAGCGGTTCAAGGACTCGATATTGTGTTCCACCCAGTCGAAGAAAGCCGCGTCGGCGATCAATCCGTGCTTGATGACTTCGGCGAGCCCCGCGGCCAGCTCGCGCGGTGGCAAAGTGCGCAGCGTCGCGATATCGGCAATGACGGTTTGCGGTTGATAAAACGCACCGATCATGTTCTTGCCATGCGGATGATTGATGCCGGTCTTGCCTCCGACCGACGAATCGACTTGCGCGAGCAGGGTCGTAGGCACCTGGATAAAGGGCACCCCTCTCATGTAGCAGGACGCGGCAAACCCCGTCATGTCACCGATCACGCCGCCACCGAGTGCAATCAGCGTGGTCTTGCGATCAGCATGCTCCAGCAGCAAGCGATCGAAAATCAGATTCAGGGTTTCCCAGTTTTTGTACGCTTCGCCATCTGGCAAGACGATGGTGAAAACTTTCTTGCCTAGAGGTGCCAGGGTCGCACGCAACTGCTCACCATAGAGTGGCTCCACGGTGGTATTGGTGACGATCGCAACCGATGCCCCGGCGATATGCGGGGCAAAGAGATCGGTCCGGTGTATTAGCCCCGGGCCGATATGAATAGGATAGGCGCGCTGGCCGAGGTCTACATTGACGGTAATCATAGGCCGTATTATGACGTACAGCCGCTGTGCACGCTGCTCGTGTCAAGATGGCCCAGGACAGTGTTGACCAGATTGTTGATCGACGGCCGGCCAGTCTCGATGACGAGGTGCGCGCACTCGCTATAAAGGGGATCACGCTCGGCGAAAAGCGTCTCGAGGCGACGGCGCGGATCCTCGGTCTGCAACAACGGTCGGTTTTTGTCGCGGCGAGTGCGCAGCCACAGTTCGTGAGGATTGGCCCGCAAATAAATGACCAAGCCGCGCTCCTTCAAATGGCTGCGGTTCTCCAAACGCAAGACGGCGCCCCCGCCGGTAGCGAGTACGATCCCCGAGCGCTGAGTTAATTCATCGATCACCTGGCACTCGCGCGCGCGAAAACCGTCTTCCCCCTCCACCTCGAAAATGACGGGGATGGCCACACCCGTACGGGCGACGACTTCATGGTCCGAATCAAAAAACGGCCGGTTCAGGCGTCTCGCGAGAGCGCGCCCGACCGTGGTTTTCCCCGCTCCCATGAGTCCGATGAAAAAGACGTTGGCATGAGCCTTCTGGTCTTGCAAAGTTACCTCTGAGTGAATTCTGGCTGCCAAGGCTTGCAGCTTAATAGCTTAGCGGGTGCTTTGTCGAGCGCTCACCGGGGTCGGATCGCTTGCCGGCCATGCGATATCCGGAATCGCGGCCGGCAACGGCTCGACGTCGTCGTCGGCCCGTGGCGCCCGCACGGCCCGCGCATTGGGCGCTTCGGGCGGTAGCGGGAGTACCTCGCTGGGCGAGATGAAGATCATCAACTCGCTCTTGGAATGCTGCACAGCGCGATGGCGAAATAAGGCCCCGATCACCGGCACTGATCCTAACCACGGTACGGCGGTGGTGTCGCGACGCTCGTCTTGCAGGTAGATACCTCCAATCGCGACCGTCCCTGCGTTGTCGACCTGGACCTGCGTCTGGATGTGCTTGGTATTAATTGCGGGCCCGGCCGTGGTCGAGGTACCGACACTGTCCTTGGTGACATCGACATCGAGCATGACATGGTGATCGGGTGTGATGTGAGGCACGACTTCCAGTTTCAGACCGGCGCGCCGGAATTGCACCGTAGAAACGCCGGTGTCGACTTGGGCCTGATAAGGCAGCTCGGTCCCTTGCTCGATCAAGGCACGGACCCGGTCGGCGGTCACGATTCTCGGACTGGCAACGATACGCCCGCGCCCTTGAGCCTCCAGCGCATTGAGCTCGACGGCCAGCATTCGGCTGGCACCCGCACTGAAAAGTGTCGTACCCAGGGTCGCCGCACCATATCCCGAAAGACCGCCGGCAGGAAGATTGAAGATATTGCCTTGAGGATCCGCCGATACACCCTTGCTCGTTGTCCCCTCGGGTTTGCCCAGTAACGCGAATTTGGCGCCCAGATTGCGGGCAAAGCTCTCGTCCGCCTCGACGATGCGCGATTCGATGAGCACCTGGCGGGCGGGCTGGTCTATCACTTTGAGAAGTTCGGCGATCTGATCTAGCGTGGCGGGCAAATCGGTGACGAAGAGATGGTCGGTACGTGGATCGGCCATCGCATTGCCGCGTTTGGAGAGCACCCGTTGGTTACCGCTGCCGGCGAGCAGTTTGCGCACGTCCTCGGCTCGCTGGTAGCGCAGGACGAAAATCCGGGCCGCCAGCGGCTCGAGATCGTTGAGACGGGCCGTGGCCTCGAGTCGCTGCTTTTCGCGAGCCGCCACTTCTGCCGCGGGCGCCACCCAGATAACACCATCGCTTTGCTGCATCGCGAGCCCGTTCGCCTCGAGGAACGTCTTGAAGGCGAGCCGCCACGGCACGCGAGTGAGAGTCAGCGAAGTCTTGCCGCGCACGCGCTCGCCGGCCACGATATTCAAACCGGTGAATTCGGCGAATGCTTGCAGTGCAGCACCTAGATCGGCGTCGTGAAAAGCGATCGTGATCGGCGCATCCGGCGCGAGCGGCCGATGGCGCGCGAGCACGCGTTGCATGCCATCGGGAGCCGGCGAAGATTGATCGTTATTGGCGTGCGGCGCCTGGGACTTGTCGTTAGCGGCGTCGGCTGTTGCGCCCGCTGGACTTGGGTTCGCTTCGGCGGGATCTGCTTGTGCTGGATCCATTTCGGGTAAGACCGCGGCATCCTCCTCTGACGCTCCAATGAGGGCTCCGGCGATACCCGGCTGACCGGCGCGGACGTCGGCGCGCGGTGCCATCGGCAACAGAGGTTGCGATTGTGCCGTCGCCACGACCACCATGCACATACTCGTCGAGAGGAGAGCCCGCGCCCATCGATACGCGCCCGCTTCGAATTCGAATAGATCGAATCTCATCGCTGTGCCCCCGCGCGCTGCGCTCTCTGCGTGGATAGTTTCGGCGCAACTTTCAACGGCATGTCCGATGGCGTATCCGGCGGGATATCCACTTCGATCAACCGCCAGCCTGCATCCGAGTGGACCAGCGCGGCACGATGCCCCTGCGCCTCGAGCGTTCCGGCAACCGGGTCATCCGCGTATTCATTTCGGTTTTCAGCACGGAGATCAGCGCTCATGCCGCCGGCCCGACGCGTGTCCAACTTGAAGGGATCCGCGAGCTCGCTAAATTTGCGCGCGACGCCGCCCTCCTCCAACTGTGAGTTGGGTCGCGGCGCGCCGATCACGCGCAGGCTGGCATCCAACACCAGCGCGCCGCTGCGCTCGCGCACGAGATGCATTTCGACAGGAATAACGGGTTGGCCCAATATCGCCAGTTCACCGGCGAAACGGGCCAATTGCGCGTAGCCGCCGCTTGCCCGTACACGCACTACGGTTTCGTCGACGCCGGCGACCTGCGCCGCTGTGCCAGGCTCAAATAGCTCGAGAACCACACTGCTTCGATCGATCGCGAACGAGATCAGCTTGAGCAAGGCGCCGTTATCAGGTACCGGCTCAGGCGCGTTCGTGGCACCCAGTTCGTGAGTGCGCTGGCGCAGTGCAGGCAGCGCGGCAAGCTGAGTACGAGCGCTCTGAAGCTTCGTTTCTAATGTGGCAAGCGCCACGCGACGAGCCTCGCGCCCAGATACGTCGGCCGCGGCACATAGCCCGAACCCCACCCAACAAGCACAGCCGGCCGCCAGCACAAGCGCGGCACCACACTGCGTCGAAGGCCAGTACTCGATAGGCTGTAAGAATCCGTCACGCCAGGCTCTTAGCCAATCGCCGATCGATCTGTTCGGCCGCCGCGCGGCATTCGACATCGGCGTTTTTTCGGTCGTTGTCGACATGGTACTCATGGGATTTTCGGTCCTATAGCGCGCCTCTGGACGGGTGCCGTTGCGACTGAGGCGGCCCGCGACTGGCTCGCATCGAACCGTATCTGTACGGAAAAATCCACTGCCTTGTCCGCTGCGGCCGCAGTTGCTGTTGCTACCAGTTGCGCACGAGGCGCCCGACGCTGGATATCGGTGATCTCAACCGAGTCGAACGCTGCAAGCCGCTCGAGCCGCGCGACCCAGGCAGCCAGCGCATGCTGCCCGCTCGTGACCCCCGAAACGCTGGCGCGCCCTGCACGGTAGTGCAACTCAGTGAGCGCGATGCCGATTGGCGGTGCGTCGCCCAGCGCCGTCAGTAAATGAAATGCCTCATCGCGCTTGACTGCCAACTCGTCGATCAACGCCATGCGCCGAAGACGTGCTTGTAGCGCTCGTTGCAGAGCCGCGCTTTCGGCAAGAGCAGGCTCCATCTGACTGAGCGTCGAATTGAGCGCCCCGCTGCGGGCATCGGCACGCGCAGCGTGTAAGCGCTGCGCTTCGCCCAGAGCCAGTGCACTGAGTAAGCCGATGCACGCGGCCAACGCCAATTGGATTCGCCGGCGACGCCTGAGTCGAAGTGCGCGCGCGCGTCGGTAAGGCAAGAAATTGACGGCGCTCTCCATCCATTCGGGTGTAGCCGCGGCTGCGCGAGCCTGGAGCGGCATACGCCAGCGCCATGCGCCGCTCATGGCAGCACCGCGCGCAAGGCAAGACCGAAAGCGACCGACAGTACTGCTGGCCGGTCATGCGATCGCTCGGGCGCCGCCGCCGCGGCGCCCGTATGAGGATGCTCGCTATTGCAATCGAATTCGAAAACCGGGCATCCGAGCGCGGCGCCAATCGCATCCAGGTTTATGCCTAATCGAACAAACTCATCGAGCTCACCCGCGACCCAAGCGCAATCGAGCGGATTGTCGAATTGCGCTGCGGCACTGGGCAGGGCAATCTGCGTCGTCAGCGCTCGGGCAAACGTCGATAGGGCAGAAAGAATGCTTTGCGCCGTTATGCTCGTGAATGGCATGCGCAATTCACGCAGGCGCTGGCCACGCTGCAATGCCCACAGATAGAAGCTGTCGTGGCCTATCCAAAGCACCGCATAGATTTCATCGTCATCCACTTCGCGCGCCGCGTCGAAACGGCAAGCACGCAACGCGGCGAGCGGTTCCGCATCGATCGCGACCAAATGTACACCCGCCCCGACAGCGGTCTCGATACGGGCGTCGATAAGCTCCTGCGCGGCTGCCGCGATGGTCAGATGATCGGACGGTACGTAGGGCGCTCCGGCCCGTAACCAATCCACCGCCAGCGCGCTGCGCTCGAGCCCGGATAACGCTTCCGCTTGCGCACGCACGCCGGGTTCAAGCCGGTCCAGCGCCAGCTCCGAAGGCACGCGGGTCACGCCGCGCCACACCGCGTCGGCCACGGTACGGTCCGGCACGCCAGGGACGAAGGTATCGTGACGGTGCTTGTGCTGCTGCGGTGGCTCGCACTGAGCCAGCGGCAGCGTGGCCACCACGGTTGCGGCGGGCGGCAACGCCATCGCCGCGCGCAGCGAAGCGCCCGCGCCATGAGTGAAGAAAGCTTCGAGCGCAGTGACGATGGACGCTGCGACTGCAGCCGGATCGACAATCTCGGCTTGCACCATCGCGTCGATCGGCAACGGCGCGTAGCCGACATGTTCGACGCGTATTTCTGCACTGGCCGCCAACCGCTGGCTGATGACGACGACGCGTACGCCCGCGGGCGATACGTCGATGCCCGCCGCAAAGCGACGACTGCTGGATGGACTGGTCTTCGCAAACACTCGTTTCATCGCAACTCCACGGAAACACTGCGGCCCAAATGCGCAGTACTCGATGGATTGTTGCAGGCGAACGAAACGTCGAACATTCGACCAGATGGCCAGAGTCGACTTTGCAACGCGGCCAGAACTGGTGGTGGCGCTGCGACTTTCTTGCCGGCTCCCGTGCCTCGACGGTCTTGGGTGCCCTAAGAGCCCTGAGAGCCCTGAGAGCCCTGAGAGCCCTGAGAGCCCTGAGAGCCCTGAGAGCCTCTAGATTTTCGAACCGATCAAAGGCGCTCGATGCATTTAATTGCTCAGAGTCACCGTCTCGCCAGCCTGTTGACTGGCAAACTCAGAGAGCGCCGCAAACAGCTCGCGCTCGCTGCGCGTGTCGCGCCACGCCTCCTCCCGGTAACGGAAGTGAAAGCCACCGGATTTTGCCGCCAACCAGATCTCATGCATCGGCGCCTGCAGGTTGACGATGATCTTGCTGCCGTTATCGAATTCGAGCGTGAGCACATTGCCGCTACGCTCGGTATCGATATCCACGCCACTGGCCTCGACAGCTTGTTCGACAGCCGCCAGAGCGGCCTCCGCAAGGCTCAGGTATTCGCTATCGGTCATGCTAAACTCCAACGATTAAATTTACGGATTTCGTTATGCCAGTCGTCTTCCGCGGCAGCGCGATTGTAGCGGGTTTTGTGTTGCTGGCCCTGAGTGGCTGCGGCCAAAACGGCCCTTTGTATATGCCCGTGGTACCGCCGTTGCCCGCCCCGCTGGCCCCCGCGAACGCTCCGGCGTCTAACGGCGCTACACGTGTATCGCCGGATGCATCATCCAATCCCGCGGCAGGCACCGACGCCCCCAACGCCGCAAGTGCTGCAGCCGCACCCCAAGCCGCTTCTTCCAGCAAGTAACCATGTCCTATAACGCATTTGAATATCACGATGGCGAGTTGCGCGTCGAACAGGTCGCGCTCGCCTCGCTGGCCGAGCAATACGGCACACCGCTGTATGTCTATTCGCGCGCGGCACTCACCGCCACTTATCAAGCATACGCCAGTGCCTGCGCCGGACGCTCGGCACGCGTACACGCCGCCGTCAAAGCCAATAGCAATATCGCGGTATTGAATGTTTTTGCACGGCTGGGCGCAGGGTTTGACATCGTCTCTGCCGGCGAACTGGCGCGCGTGCTGGTAGCAGGCGGCCGCGCCGCCGACACGGTGTTCTCGGGAATCGGCAAGAACGCCACCGAAATGCGCTACGCGCTCGAAGCGGGCGTGAAGTGCTTCAACGTCGAATCGATCTCGGAATTGCAGCGGCTCAACGAAGTTGCAGCCAGCATGGACAAGCACGCGCCGGTCTCGTTACGTGTCAATCCGGACGTCGACGCGAAGACTCACCCCTATATTTCGACCGGCCTGAAATCGAATAAATTCGGCATCGCCTTCGAAGACGCCCGCGCGACTTACCGCGCTGCCGCCGCGATGAGTCACCTCAAGGTAGTCGGCATCGATTGTCATATCGGTTCGCAGATTACCGAAATCAGCCCCTATCTCGATGCGGCCGACAAGTTGCTGCAACTGATCGAGCAAATCGAATCGGATGGACTGTCGCTGCGCCACATCGACGTAGGTGGCGGCCTGGGCATTTGTTACGACGACGAAGTGCCGCCCGAGATCGGCAGCTTTGTGACCGCGCTGCTCGATCATTTCGCAGCTCGCGGCCACACGACGCGCGAAATCTGGTTCGAGCCTGGCCGCTCGCTGGTCGGCAACGCCGGGGTTCTGCTGACGCAGGTCGAATTCCTGAAACCGGGCGCGGTGAAGAATTTTGCGATTGTCGATGCCGCCATGAACGATCTGGCGCGACCGGCAATGTACGAGGCGTTTCACGCGATAGTGCCGGTGCGGCCGCGGTCGGGCCCGGCCGAGCTGTATGACGTGGTGGGACCGGTGTGCGAGAGCGGTGATTGGCTCGGACGCGACCGGATGCTCGCGCTCGAAGCGGGCGACTTGCTGGCGATCCGCTCAGCCGGCGCCTATGGTTTCGTGATGAGCTCCAACTACAATACGCGACCGCGCGCGGCTGAAGTCATGGTAGATGGAGATCGCGTGCATCAGGTTCGAGCTCGCGAAACGGTAGCGCAATTGTTTGCCGGCGAAACCTTACTTCCGGAATAACGCCGGCCGCGCGATCCATTGCAAACCAGGGCGGCCGCTTAAGCAAATTAAGCCGGCCCGCTTAAGCGAAACTTTGACGGTCCGCTCAAGCCAACTAAGCCGGCCGCTTAAGCCGTGCCGCGACCGCATACACCACGCGTATTGCGAGCAGTCCCGCGACAATCGCCGCATACAACTTCGGCTGCGCGAGATTGTGCTTGCCGGCTTTCATCCACCAGAAATGCAGGATCGAAAGAATACCGATCAGGTAGATTGCGCGATGCAATAGTTGCCAACGCTTGCCTCCCAGCTTGCGCACCATGGCGCGAGGCGAGGTGACGGCGAGCGCCGCCATCAGCACGAACGCACCGAAGCCCACCGTGATAAACGGTCGACGCAACACGTCGTGATAGATCGAGTGAAGATCGAACCACTGATCGAACCAGATGTAAGTGATGAAGTGCAGCGTGCCGTAAAAAAATGCGAACAGGCCCAGCATGCGCCGCAGCCGCAGGAACTGATTGATACCCGTCAGCTTGCGCACCGGCGTGATCGCCAACGTGATGCACAGCATCACCAACGTCCACGTCCCGGTCGAAAACGTGATGAATTCAATCGGATTGGCCCCGAGTTGCTGGGTCAAGCCGAAAACGATCAAGCGCGCGAACGGATATAAAGCGGCGCAAAAGACGACGATCTTGATCCAGCGCATCTGCCTGGCGTCCGCGCCCATGCGTGCGGTCGAGGCCGCCGATGCCCCCGAAGCGGCCGCGCGCGGCGCGCTGCGGCCAACCGGTTTCGCCACGGCGGGCGGCGGGTGAATATCACTCATATCAAGGTCTCGTCAGAAGAACTTATGCAGATCCATACCCTGATACATCGAGGCGACCTGTTCGCCATACCCGTTGAACATCAGCGTGGGACGTTTGGGCGTGAAATAGCCGCCTTCGCCGATGCGCCGTTCCGTCGCCTGACTCCAGCGCGGATGGTCGACCTGCGGATTCACGTTCGAATAAAAACCGTATTCTTGCGGCGCGTACGTATTCCACGCGGTCGGCGGCTGCTTGTCGACAAAACGAATTTTCACGATGGATTTCCCGCTCTTGAATCCGTATTTCCAGGGCACCACGACTCGCACCGGCGCGCCATTCTGGTTAGGCAACACTTGTCCATACAGGCCCACCGTCAGCAAGGTCAGCGGATTCATGGCTTCGTCCATGCGTAAGCCTTCGGAATACGGCCAGTTGATGATCGGCTCGCTCAAACCGGGCATTTGCTTGGGGTCGTCCAGCGTGATGAACTGCACATACTTGGCGCTGGAGGTCGGCGCCGCGCGCTTGATGATTTCGGCCAGTGGATAGCCGATCCACGGGATGACCATCGACCAGCCTTCCACGCAACGCATCCGGTAGACACGCTCTTCGAGCGGCACCAGTTTGAGCAGATCGTCGATCGCGTAGTTTTTCGGATTTTGGCATTCGCCTTCGACGCTCACGACCCACGGACGTGTTTGCAGCGTTCCTGCATGGTGGGCGGGGTCGGACTTGTCAGTGCCGAATTCGTAGTAGTTGTTGTAGGTCGTGATGTCTTGATAGGGTGTCACGGTGTCCGGTAAGCGAAACGCCGGGTTGGGCCGAGCGCTCAGTTTCTGTGCTTTGGGATCCGGTGAAACGGCAGCGCTTTGCGCGCGGGCCAGCGTGGCGGTACCGAACAAGGCGCTCGCACCTGCGGCGCCCGCTAGTTGAATCAGGCGGCGGCGATTCTCGAAAACATCGCGCGGGGTGATTTCGCTGCGGGGGATATCGTCGCCGCGCAAAAAACGGTTCTTTTCGGTGGCCATCTGAAACTCCTGGAATGAGGGTGCCGTCTGCCGGATGGTTGGCATGCTCTTGCCAACACCGTGCCCGAGCGTCAATTGCGCCATTCGGGGCAGCATTCATAGGTTGGTCGCGCTCGCGACCGGGTCCTTACACGCTATTTAGCCTGCTTTTCGTTGCTGTAGATGCAAACACGAGCGGCTGCTTTTTATTCCTTACGGTACACCAAGCATAAAAAAACCGCCGTTCCCTGCGGGGGCGGCGGTTTGCAGCGAGCCCGAACGGGACCTTTTACAGTTGTCCGTAACTATGTAGCCCAGACAGGAACATATTGACGCCGAGAAACGCGAAGCTCGTCACGAGCAAGCCGGTCAGCGCCCACCAGGCAGCGACCGTACCGCGCAAGCCTTTCATCAACCGCATATGCAGCCATGCCGCGTAATTCAGCCAGACAATCAATGCCCAGGTCTCTTTCGGGTCCCAACTCCAATACCCGCCCCATGCCTGCGCGGCCCAAAGCGCGCCGAGTATGGTCGCGATCGTAAAGAACGCGAAACCAACTGCGATCGACTTGTACATCAGGTCGTCGAGCAACTCGAACGCCGGCAATCGATCGGCCAGCACGCCACGTTCCTTGAGCAGATAAGCCACGCCCACCATCGCCGCCAGCGCGAAGCTGCCGTAGCCGATGAAGTTGGCCGGCACGTGTATCTTCATCCACCAGCTTTGTAATGCGGGAACCAAGGGCTGTATCTGCTGCGCGTCGCGCGAAACCGAATACCACATCAGGAAACCCACGGCCGCGCTGATGACCAGCAACACGAACGCGCCCAGCGCGCGAGTTTTGTAATACTGCTCGTAATACAAATAGAACAGCGAGGTGATCAGACAAAACAGCACGAACACTTCATACAGGTTCGAGATGGGAATATGGCCGACGTCGGCGCCGATCAGATAGGACTCGTACCAACGCACCATCAGGCCGACGAACCCCATCAGCACCGCGCCCCAGACCATTTTCGAACCGATACTGCCGCCCGACGGCGAGCGCGCCAGCATACCGATCCAGTAAAACACCGTGGCGATCACCAGCAATGCGCTCATCCACAAAATGGCCGATTGGCTGGACAGCAGGTACTTCAGGAAAAACGACTGTTCCGCACGCGCTAGGTCGCCGTGATAGAGCGCGATCGCGCTCAGCGAGAGCGCCGCGATCATCACCATCAGCAAGCGTACGGGTTTCCAACGCCAACCGAGTACCGAGAACACCGGCACCGCGGCGCACAGCACCAGCTTGTCGTAGTAGTTGGTGTACGCGCCGTAGTGGATCAGGCCGTAGCCCGCGCCCAGCACCAGCGCCAGGGCGAAAAGCCAGTCTATCGGGGTCAGACGCTTGAGCAGCGGCGCTTGTCCGACACGCGGGGCTTCAGAGGAGGAGATTTGCGAATATTGCATGGCTTACCGTCAGGTCAGGTCTTGCGGTTTATCAGACTGCGCGTCCCGCGGGCTCGCGCTGGCAGGCGCGCTCGGCACGGCGAACAGTTCGCCTATGGCCGCGCGGGTCTGATCGAATTCTTTTTCGAAATCCAGCGTCTTGCGCGCCGTCGACATGGCCATCAGTAACTGCGTGCGCGGTGCGGCCACATCGGGCGACGATTCGACGTCGCCGGCGCCGGCACTGCCGGCGGCCTTCTCCGGCACTTCGGCCTTAATCCATATCCACAAACGACGTTCCCGAACATAGAACATCGAAAAGATTCCGATTACGAGGAGTGCGCTGCCAAGATACACGATATTTTCGCCCGGTGCGCGCGCGAGCTGAAACACCGAGGCCTCGATTTGCTTGAAGCTGTCGAGTTGCAGAAATACTGGCGCACCATATAGAAAGCTGTCTGAAAGCGCATTGATGGCAGTTTGCACGAAACGACTATTTTCCTGGTTCGCCGGCAACGCCGCCTGCCCGTTTTGTTGGCGCGCCACTTGCCAGAGATCCCACATCGAACCTTCAAGCATGCGCAACAGCAAGTCGGCGGCTTTTTGCTGATTGGCGGCAGGCACAGAATGTTCGATAAAGCCTGCCACGGCGGCAAACCCGCCCGCAGGCACGCCGTTTTGGGCAGGCGCCGGTGAGCCGTCCTCGTTGGCGCCGGCAAACAGGGTCAGCACACGCAACGCGCTTTCCTGCAAATGCTCCTGAAGTTGAGCATCTTCGGCCGTCACCGAGCGTGCGGCGAATTGCCGCGCAGCGGCAACCCGCAGCGCCGGATTTTGCAAGGCAGCGCGCAACATCATCCATTGCTGGACCGACCCATCGGCGTCGGCCGGAATGCGCAAGTAGCGGAACGGCGCGTCGGGATCGGTACGCACCCCGGCCAGTATCAACGCCTCGCCATCTACGCTGACCGGCGCCATGTAGTTGTTGTACTCACGGGCCTGGCCATCTTTATCACGAATCTTGTACTGCACCGACGGCCCGACGTTGTGGAGTTCGCGGGGGTTCGACGTCTGCGCGCCCGAACCGAGGCGGCCGTCGATGAACTGTTCCAACTTCGGTTTGGCGACGCTACGCGTGTCGATCGGCCCGGGCTTCGCCTGGAAGGTTTCGACGTTGATCGCGCGGAAATCGGCAAATTCGATGGTGTCGCCGTCGGGCGTCTCGGTCAGCGGCGCGGTACCGCCGATCTTGCCATCGATCGCAAACGGCTTGGCGCTCGGACCGGACATCGGATAGGCCGAGAATTGCAGTTTCGAGCCGCCATCTTCGAAACTCGATTGGTAGATCGCGATGCCACGATACGTGAACGGCTTGTTGACTTCGATGCGCGCCGGGATTTTCTGCCCGGTCACTCGGTCGGTGATGACGATATCGCTGGCGAACAGCTTGGGCATTCCGGTCGAATAGTAATCGACCACAAATTTATTGAGCTGGATGGTGAACGGCAGATCCTGGATCAGCGAGCCATCGGCTTCGTTCAGGATCGCAGTGGATACGTGGTCGCCTTCGGGCACCCATGCGTAACCGCGAAACGAAGGATTGGACGGCGACATGCGATGCTCTGGCCCCAGCGAGCTGATCACGGCGTTGCCATGCACCGGCGACTTGTCGAGCAGCCACATCTGCAGGCGGATGGTGAGATTGCTGTCGAGCAGCGCACCAACGCAGATCACGATGATGGCAACGTGCGCGAAAATGTAGCCGAGCTTGGTAATCGCGCCGCGCTTGGCGGCAATCAACGTCGCGCCATCGGTTTCGCGCGTGACGTATTTATAGCCTTCGCGGCGCACCCACTGGCCGACCTTCAGCGCGACTTGATCACGCGAACCGCTCACTGAGTATTCGGCTTTATGACCGAACGCACGCAAGCTGCCCTCACGCACGCGATCTTTCCAGCTACGCATGTCGGCAATCATCTTCGGGCCGTTGCGCCACACGCACAACGAGACCGACACCACCAGGAACAGCAGGATGATGATGAACCACCAGGTGCCGTACACCGTGTATAGCCCAAGCGAGCGGAAGATATCGGCCCAGAACGGTCCGAATTGATTGACGTAGTTCGGATACGGGTCGTCTTGCTTGAGCACCGTCCCGATGATGCTGGCGATCGCCAGGATCACCAGCAGGCTGATGGCAAAACGCATCGAACCCAGCAATTCGACCGTCACGCGTGCTGCGCGCGGTCCTGTTTTAATCTGCGTGCCAGACGTACTTACGCTCATTCAGATTCCTGCTCCACAACAAAAAAGGGCGGCCGCGCCGATGACTGCTGCGGCGCTCCACCCTTGTATTTTTCGGCAATTCGCGACGGGTTCCGCCAACGCGATTGCTGCGTGCTCTTGGCCATTTCGCTTCGGCAATTTCGCTTAGACAATTTGTGACGCGCATCTACCGCGCATTTACCGATTAAGCATACGCGGCCGCCAGACGGTCTTCCACGAGCGTCGTTATTGTACAATAAAGGCCATTTCGCTATTCGACGGGCCGTTACAGCCCGAGCGCGGCGCTCGCCGAGCGACGCCCCCCTTGCCGCGACTCCCATGCTGCGTCCGCCGTCGAATCGGCCCGCAGCCTGAATTTGTTACCCCTCACCGAGCGACGCATCGCGCCCCTATGGCTTTTATCCTGCATCAATCCCGGTTTTTCACGACGGTCAATCATTTACATGATTTGCCCGGCCACCCGCAGCCCGAAATCGCCTTTGCAGGACGCTCCAACGCAGGCAAGTCGACCGCGATCAATATCCTGTGCAACCAGAAGCAGCTTGCGTTTGCCAGCAAGACGCCAGGGCGCACGCAGCACATCAACTATTTTTCGGTCGGCCCGGCTGACGAGCCAACCGCGTTCCTGGTCGATCTGCCCGGGTATGGTTACGCGCAGGTACCGGGTGCCGCCAAGGCGCACTGGGAAGAGCTGCTGGGCAATTATTTGCAAACGCGTACGCAGCTGCGCGGCATGATCATGATGATGGATTCACGCCGCCCCTTCACCGAGCTCGACCGTCGCATGGTGGAGTGGTTTGCGCCAACCAGCAAGCCAATTCACGTCCTCCTGACGAAATGCGACAAATTGACGCGCCAGGAAAGTATCAATGCGCTGCGCTCGACCCAGAAGAGTCTAGACGAATATAACGCTCGGTACGGCGAGGGCCTGTTCACGGTACAACTGTTCTCGGCGCTCAAACGTGTGGGCATTGACGAAGCGCATCAAGCCATCGAAGGTTGGTTGACTAGCCCGCTGGTCATCGAGCAATGGGGGATCAAGCCCGATGCCGGTAGTGAGTCAGGTAGTGAGCCCGCGGATGAGGCTGGCAGTTAGGCTGTCGGTGAGCACGACGGTGAGTCGGCCGTCAAAAAGCCGTCGCACGTCGCACAGGATGTGCGGCGCGGCTTAGCGCCGCGAGCGCCCGCCAGACGGCGATAAAAAACCCGCCGTTCCACACGGCGGGCGAAGAGCCTGATCGTCAGACGACAGGCCCCTGCTCAGGGAGGTGAAGCGGGGAGACCGGCACTGTATGCCCGACCTAGTTGATATGATGCCGAACGGCCGCGAAAGTTACGGCCTGTCCCACGAATGTCAAAATTTGCCTGAGGTTCTTGCACACCATGAGCGCTTTCTCCTATTTCCGTCCCCGCCGCATGCGGCGCGACGATTTTTCTCGCCGTCTGATGCGCGAGAACGTACTCACCACGAACGATTTGATTTATCCGGTTTTCATCGTCGAAGGCACGGGTATTAACCAACCCGTAGCGTCCATGCCCGGCGTCGAGCGCGTTTCGGTCGACCGCTTGATGAGTGTGGCGGAGCAATGTGTGAGCCTGGGCGTGCCGGTGTTGTCCTTGTTCCCCGCCATAGATGCGGCACTCAAGACGCCCGATGGGATAGAAGCCACCAACCCTGAGGGCCTGATACCGCGAGCGGTACGCGAGCTCAAGAAACGTTTCCCGGAACTGGGCGTGCTGACCGACGTGGCGCTCGATCCCTATACGAGCCACGGACAGGACGGCGTGCTCGATGCCGACGGTTACGTCATCAATGACGAGACCACCGCCATCCTGGTTCGGCAGGCGCTCGCGCAAGCGCAGGCGGGTGTCGACATCGTCGCGCCCTCCGACATGATGGACGGCCGCATCGGCGCAATTCGCGAGGCGCTCGAAGAGAATGGCTACATTCATACGCGCATCATGGCGTACGCGGCCAAGTACGCGTCGGCGTTTTACGGCCCGTTCCGCGATGCGGTGGGCTCGGCCGCCAATCTCGGCAAGAGCAACAAGATGACCTACCAGATGGATCCGTCCAACAGCGACGAAGCGCTACGCGAAGTGGCGCTCGATATCGACGAAGGTGCCGATATGGTGATGGTGAAACCAGGCATGCCGTATCTGGATATTGTACGGCGCGTGAAGGATGAGTTTCGCTTTCCGACCTATGTGTATCAAGTCAGCGGTGAGTACGCGATGTTGAAGGCCGCGGCGCAGAATGGCTGGCTCGATCACGACAAGGTGATGATGGAATCGCTGCTGGCATTCAAGCGCGCCGGCGCTGACGGCATCCTGACTTACTTCGCGCTAGACGCGGCCAAACTGCTGCGTGAGATGCGCTAGACGCGTCGCGTCGACGTTGCGCGAGATTGTTGAGGGGGAAAAAAGGAGGCCGTCCCGCCTCCTTTTTTTATGCCGCGCGTTTCCCGTTTCCCGTTTCCCGCGTATGGGTCAATGAGCGGCGGCGGCTTGGTCCAAGCTGCGCAGAAACGTGTCCGGTGGCTGGTAGCCGACTACGCGCAGCAACTCCCGCCCGCTCGCATCGAACAGGATCGTACCCGGTGGCCCGAACAGGTTGAAACGCTTGAGTAGCGCCCTATCGTCGGCATCGTTCGCGGTGACGTCTGCCTGTAACAGATTCATCTGCGCCAGACGCGCCTGAACGCGCGGATCGCTGAACGTGAATTTGTCCATCTCTTTGCAACTGACGCACCAGTCTGCGTAGAAGTCGAGCATCGCGTTCTGATGCCCGCTTTTGATCGCCTGGTCCAGTTGAGCGACCGATTTGACGCGACCGAACGTGGGCCCAGGGTTGGCGGCCTGCGCGAACGCGCCCGATCTGACGAATACATCAAGTGGTTGCAGCGGGTCGCGCGAGCCGGCTGCGGCGCCAATCAAGACAATCGCAGCAGCCAGCGCCGCAAGCCCGCCCAGGGCCTTACCCAACAGGCGCCAGACGTAGACAGCTCCGCCGCCTGACGGTCCATTTTGCGAGCTATTCGCCGATCCGCTGGACGGCAACGGTTCCAGCACCCGCAGTGCGGCCGCGCATAGCAGTAGCAACAGCGGTGTCAACAGCATGCTCAGCCACGCCGGGATAACGGGGATGACCATCCATAGGGCGACTGCCAGCAACAACATGCCGAACACGCGCTTAACGCCCTCCATCCATCCGCCCGCGCGTGGCAGCAGCGCGCCGGCACCCGTGCCAACCACCAGCAATGGCACACCCAGGCCGAGGGCCATAGCAAACAATGCGGCGGCGCCAAATGCAGCGTTCCCCGTCTGGGCAATGAAGGCCAGCACGCCAAAGAGCGGCGCGGTCATGCAGGCTCCCACCACCAGAGCGGAGATCGCGCCCATCGCGAAGACAGCCGCCAGCTTGCCGCCGGATCGCCGCTGTGACACGCCGCTCATGCGACTTTGCCAGGCCTGCGGCAACTGCAACTCGTAGACGCCGAACATCGACAGCGCGAAGATCACCAGCAGCACCGCAAAAGCGCCCAGCGCCCACGGATTTTGCAGCCATGCCCCGAGGCTTTGTCCCAGCAGTGCCGCGGCGACGCCGAATCCCGTGTAGACCACAGCCATTCCTAGCACGTAGGCCAGCGACAGCGTAAATCCGCGCATGCGCGTAAGTTGCGTCCCTTCGCCGAGCACGATCGACGACAGAATCGGGATCATCGGAAATGAACACGGCAACAAGCTTAGCGCCATTCCGAGTACAAAGAAGATAGCCAATACGTAGGGCAAACTGTGGCCTTGCAGAACCTGCTGCGCGTATTGCTGGCTGTATAGCTTGTCGATACCTGAATCCAGGCCGGCGGGTTCCGGCACGCGAGCGGTGGTGTCGGGCGTCGTTACTACAGGCGTCAATCCCGAAGCGATCGGTATCATGCCGCTCGCTATAGCAAGCGCTGCGGTTGGCGGCACCGATGCCGGCGCGTTCGACGTCGCGGCTACCGGGACCAAGGCCGCGCCCGAAACATGGACGATGCGCTCCATCGGGGGATAGCAGATGCCTTTGTCGGCGCAACCTTGCGATGTCACCGCAAGATCAAAGGAGCCGTTGGCGTGAACCACTGGAATGGGTATGGCGATTTCGCCTCGGTAGGTCTCGACGTTCTTGTTGAATGTCTCATCGAATTTGACCTGACCTTTCGGGATGTCCGGCGAGCCCAGCGTCGCGTCACCGGATTTGACCGCGAACGCAAAACGCTCACGGTACATATAGTAGCCGTCCGCAATCTTGTAATGGGCGACCACCTCCCCGGCTTGCTCCGACGCGCTGAACTTGAACGCAACGGCAGGATCGAGAAAGTCTTGATCGGCATGAGCCACGTTGCCGAACGTGTTCGCGAGCACCAGCAGCAACAGCGCGAAAAAGGAGAAATACCGGCGGTGAACGGCGGATCGAAAGCCGGATGATTTAAAACCACGGCATTCAAAGGCGGGGGATTCCAAATCAGGAGGTCTCAAATCAGGCGATTGCAAATTGGCGCGTTTGAAAGCGACGGGGATCAAAGGGAATTTCAACATGCGTTTTTGCTAGTTTCTGCGTGAACCCATTGTCCGTAGGCGGGAGCGGCTGCGGCATCCCAACTTAAGATCTCAGGCACTTGATAAGGATGATGGGTGGCGATGAAAACCTGAAGCGCTGCGGCGCCCGCCGCTGAGGTTTTGAACAAGACCGGATATTCCGTCGCGCTTTCGATGCGACCTTCCCAGTGATATGAAGACTCGACGGGCGCAAGCCGGGTCGCGCAGGCCGCGAGGCGCGCGCTTAAGGCGCCTAGCGCGAGGCCCTCGGCGGCGGTAGCGTCCGGCAATGTCGTCAGGATCAGTGTGATGGAAGGCGTGGTCATCTCAATTCGACGAAGGTTAATTAGTAGCGGCGTCGAGCAACGGTAGGCAGAGTCGATAGCAACGACTATCGTACCATTGCCCGTTAGTCGCTTCAGGATCGATAACCTTACGTCGCCGGCCTCGGCTATTGCGTGCCACCAATGAAAAAAGCCAGGCTTATGGCCTGGCTTTCTACTTTTTCCACTTACGCGGCGGTGCTCGAAGAACGGCACCGAGGCGATTTACTCCGTTTCGGTGATCTCTTCGCCTTCAGCCGGCTCCGGACGATCGAGCAATTCGATCAACGCCATCGGCGCATTATCGCCCACGCGGAAACCAAATTTCAGGATACGCAGATAGCCGCCCGGACGGGTTGCGAAACGCGGGCCCAGCACTTCGAACAGCTTCGTCACCGAGCCACGGTCGCGCAAGCGATTGAATGCGAGGCGGCGATTTGCCAACGACGGCTTCTTGCCCAGCGTGATCAGGGGTTCGACAACTTTACGCAATTCTTTGGCTTTCGGCAGCGTGGTCTTGATGACTTCGTGCTCGATCAGCGAATTGGACATATTACGCAGCATTGCCAGACGGTGGCTGCTGGTGCGGTTGAGTTTCCGCAAACCATGACGGTGACGCATTTCAATTTCCTTGAAACAGAGTTTTGGTCCAGCTCTTCTATCGCGCCAGAAACCACCTGTAACGCACGGGCCGGTATATAAAAAAGTCAGGCGCGGATTTTATCAGAAATTCGCAGAAAAATACCGCACCTGCCAGCTAAGCTCGATTACTTGTCCAACCCTGCGGGCGGCCAGTTTTCAAGCTTCATGCCCAGCGTGAGACCACGCGAGGCCAATACTTCCTTGATTTCGTTCAGCGACTTGCGACCCAGATTCGGGGTCTTGAGCAATTCGTTTTCGGTACGCTGAATCAGATCGCCGATGTAGTAAATATTTTCCGCCTTCAGGCAGTTCGCCGAACGCACTGTCAGCTCGAGGTCGTCGACCGGGCGCAGCAAGATCGGATCGATCTGCGGCGCACGCGACGGCGCTTCAGCAGCCGCTTCCGTACCTTCCAATGCAGCGAACACCGACAACTGATCGACCAGGATGCGAGCCGACTGGCGAATCGCTTCTTCCGGCGAGATCACACCATTGGTTTCAATATTCATCACCAGCTTGTCGAGGTCGGTACGCTGTTCGACACGCGCACTCTCAACAGCATAACTGACACGGCGCACGGGCGAGAACGAGGCGTCCAATACGATACGGCCGATCACCTTGGCCGTTTCTTCGCCATAGCGACGCACGTTGCCCGGCACATAGCCGCGGCCTTTTTCAACCTTGATCTGAACATCCAGGCGACCGCCCTTGGACAGGCGCGCAACGATGTGGTCCGGATTGATGATCTCGCAATCGTGCGGAACTTCAATGTCACCCGCAGTGACAATACCTTCGCCATCCTTGCGCAGCGTCACCGTCACTTCATCGCGGTTATGCAGCTTGAAAACGATGCCTTTCAGGTTCAACAGCAGATTGACCACGTCTTCCTGCACGCCATCAATCGTCGAATATTCGTGCACAACGCCTGCGATCGTCACTTCGGTCGGCGCATAGCCGATCATCGACGACAACAGTACGCGCCGCAGCGCATTGCCCAAAGTATGGCCGTAACCACGTTCGAACGGCTCCATCACCACTTTCGCGTGGTTGTCGCCGAGCGACTCGACGGCAATAATCCGGGGCTTCAACAAACTGGTCTGCATAGGTTTTCCTTTTCAATACCCTCGGTTCGTTACACCGATAAGGCTGGCCGAAGCGGCCGGAAACAACCTGAAAAAATAAACGACCGAGGCCCCGTTTAGGGGGCTCCCCGGTCGAAAACTCAATTAACGCGAATACAATTCGACGATCAGGCTTTCGTTGATATCACCAGCGATTTCGCTGCGATCCGGCAACTGTTTCAAGGTGCCTTCGAGCTTGATCGAATCGACCGACACCCAGCTCGGGAAACCGTTCTGGCCAGCGAGCGAAACAGCTTCGAGAATCCGTACTTGTTTCTTGGATTTTTCACGTACGGCAATCACGTCGCCAGCCTTGATACGAGCCGACGGAATGTTGGTAGCAACACCATTCACCAGAACTGCGCAGTGGCCGACCAGTTGACGCGCTTCAGCACGGGTCGAACCAAAGCCCATGCGATAGACGACGTTATCAAGACGCGATTCGAGCAACTGCAGCAGGTTTTCACCCGTGTTGCCCTTGGCGCGTTCTGCATCGGCGAAATAGCGACGGAACTGGCGCTCGAGCACACCATAGATGCGCTTGACCTTCTGCTTTTCACGCAATTGCGTGCCGTAATCCGACGTACGTGCGCCCGAAGTGCGACCATGTTGACCCGGCTTGCTGTCAAGTTTGCACTTGTCGGCGAGCGAGCGACGTGCGCTCTTCAGGAACAGGTCGGTGCCTTCGCGGCGGGAGAGCTTGGCCTTAGGGCCGGTATAACGTGCCACGTTTTAATCCTTCATATGTAGTTCACGGAGCTTTTCGCTCGCGCTAGTCTCGCCGCAAGGTGGGCGAAACGGTGGGCTTATGTAACGCCATGCGATCCAATGGAAATTGCCGCAGCTCGCGCCGCAGCAATTTGCATGGCTTGTTTCAAACGACTACCAAGCTGAATGTCACGTATCGATTAGATACGGCGACGCTTCGGCGGGCGGCAGCCATTGTGCGGCACGGGCGTCACGTCGCAAATCTCGGTGATCTTGATGCCGAGACCATGCAACGCACGAACTGCCGATTCGCGACCCGGGCCTGGGCCCTTGATGCGAACTTCCAGATTCTTCACACCGTATTCGAGCGCAACCCGGCCAGCCGATTCAGCCGCAACCTGAGCCGCAAACGGCGTCGACTTGCGCGAACCCTTGAAGCCCTGGCCACCCGACGTCGCCCATGCCAAAGCATTGCCCTGACGATCGGTGATCGTGATGATGGTGTTGTTGAACGAAGCGTGAACGTGAACCACGCCCTCGGCAACGTTCTTCTTAACCTTCTTGCGAACGCGCTGCGCCGCGGTGTTGTTCGAAGCCTTAGCCATTAACTTTTCCTGTAACTATCCGAACCGCTTACTTTTCAGCGTTACTTCTTCAGAGACACGCCGGCACGACGCGGACCCTTGCGAGTACGTGCGTTGGTACGGGTGCGCTGACCGCGTAACGGCAGACCCTTACGGTGACGGACACCGCGGTAGCAACCGAGGTCCATCAGACGCTTGATGTTCAT